>CAWCQQ010000022.1:0-7010 GCA_963797675.1 uncultured Actinomycetota bacterium | reverse complement strand
GGAGCGATTAGTGCCTTCGCCCTGGCCGCAGTGATCGGCATCCCACTCGGGATCGGTCTGGCTCTCCTGCCGTGGGTCGATCAGGCCCTTGCACCGCTGATGGATGCTCTGAACGCGACGCCGCGCATGGTGCTCGGCCCATTGTTCATCATCGTCTTCGGCATCGGCCTCCGCGACAAGATCGCACTGGGCTTCGCGATGTGCTTCTTCTTCATCTTCATCAGTGCCCGAACCGGTGCGCAGAGCGCGGACCCCGAAGTGGTCGCGCTGTCGACCGCGCTCGGCGCGTCGAAGTGGCAGATCTTCCGCAAGATATCCCTGCCCGCCGCGCTGCCGGCCATCTTCGCCGGTCTGCGGATGACGCTAATCTTCGCGTTCCACGGGGTTACCGCATCCGAACTGCTCGGGTCCAGCGACGGCCTCGGGTACCTGGTGCAGCAGTATTCCAACCAATTCCGCATTGCCGGTACCTATTCGGTGATCATCGTGATCATCGTGATCGCCACGCTGCTCAACGCCATCATGCGGGCGATCGAGAAGCGGGTCATTCGGTGGACACCCCCAGTGGCGAAGTGAGGAGCCGGCGATGAACCCGCGCAACGGCATGACGGCGATCGACGCCCCCGCGCTGCGCATCGACCACGTCACCGTGGAGTTCGAGGGCCAGGGCGGTGGACCGACTCGACAGATCTTCACCGACCTGTGCCTGGAGGTGACGGCCGGCGAGCTGACCTGCGTCGTCGGTCGCAGCGGCGGCGGCAAGACAACCTTGCTCAATCTGCTGGTCGGCATGGTGCAGCCGAACGCCGGATCGGTCGAGGTGCTCGGTACGGATCCGGTCTCGGCGCGCAGCCGGATCGGGCTCATGCTCGCGCGCGACGCGTTGATCCCGTCGCGTACGGCGATCCGCAACATCGAGTACGGCCTGGAGTTGCGCGGCGTACCCCGCAAGGAGCGGCGCGACGTCGCCATGCACTACCTGCAAGTGATGGAACTTGAGCACGCGGCCGGCCTGTGGCCTTGGCAGCTGTCCCAGGGCATGCGGCAGCGCGTTGCGCTGGCCCGTACGTGGGCGCTGCGGCCGGAGGTTCTGCTGCTCGACGAACCGTTCGCGGCTCTGGATGCCCAGACCCGCGAACGAATGCAGGCCGAGTTCCTCTCGCTGTGGGCGTCCGAGCAACGGACCGCCGTCTTCGTGACGCACGATCTGGATGAGGCGATCCTGCTCGGCGACCGCGTGGTCATCGTTGGTGACGGCAAACTTCTGGCCGACCTACCGGTACCCGCCGGGCGGCCGCGCGATCGGCTCACCATCATGGCCGACCCGGATTGCATTGCCGTCAATCGCGAGCTGCACCGCCACATCACCGGTGAACACTGAGTAGGGGATCGCATGATCATTAACAACGAGTTCCAGGTGCGAGTCCCGATCGAGCAGACCTGGGACGCCCTGACCGACCTGGAACGCATAGCGCCGTGCATGCCCGGCGCGCAGCTGCGCGAGATCGACGGGGACGAGTACAAGGGCAGTGTGAAGGTCAAGGTCGGTCCGATCACCCAGGCCTTCGACGGGGTGGCGAAATTCGTCTCCCAGGACCCGGAGAACTACCGCGCGGTCATCTCGGCCGCCGGTCGCGAGCAGCGCGGCCAAGGTACGGCGTCGGCGACCATCACCACCGCGCTCACGTCGGTCGACGGCGGCAACGGAACGCTCGTGGTCATCGAGACGGACCTGGCAATCACCGGCCGGGCCGCGCAGTTCGGCCGGAGCCTGCTCCAGGACGTCAGCTCGATGCTGCTGAAGCAGTTCGTGCAGAAGCTCGAGAAGGACGTGCTAACCGCGCCGGCGGCCGCTGAGCCGGTGGTGTCCGAATCGACGGTCGAGGAGCCGGCGTCGACCGGCGAGCTCGCCGCGGTCGCGGTCGACGCGATGCCGGCCCCGGTGGCGACGGCTTCGGCTCCGCCGGCCGCAACTCCGACGAGCTTCGACCCCGGCTCCGGCGACTTCCGACTCCGGCCCAGCGGCGCATCCTGAACACGGCCGAGGCCGAGCCGATCGACCTGGCCGCAGTCGGTGCGGCCAGCGTAAACCGGATGCTGGTCCCAGTGATCGCGGTCATCGCAGTGATTCTGGGCGTGGTCGGCGCGATCGTCTCCGGTACGGCCGGGTCGTGGCTTATCGTGGCCGCGGTCGCGGTTCTCGGGTTCGGGATCTCGCTCATCGCGCGGGCACCACGCGGCGCCTGACCCGCACGCGCGAAAGGGCCGCGGACCGTATTGGTCCGCGGCCCTTCGTATCTCAGGGACGTTGTTTGGTATTTCTCAGGGACGTTGCTTGGTAACGAGCCGGCCGTCCCAGCGGGCGTCGTCGCCGACGGTGGCACCGGACTCGATGTCGAACACGTCCAACACCCGCGTGACGGTGTGGTCGACGACCTCGTCGAGGCTGGCCCGGGCGCTGATAGAACGCCGGTACTGGCGGCATGACGACGCCACCCATCCGGGTCACGGCCAGCATGTTGTTCAGGTGTGCCTCGTGCAGCGGCGTCTCCCGTACCAGCAGGAGCAGCCGGCGCCGCTCCTTGAGCGTCACATCCGCGGCCCGGACGAGCAGATTGTCGGAGAGCCCGTGGGCGATAGCAGCCAGCGACTTCGCACTGCACGGCGCGACGATCATGCCGGCCGTACGGAACGAGCCACTAGCCACCAGGGCCGTCTGATCGCCCTCGGGGACGACCGTGGCGGCCAGCGCGGTGAGGTCGGCCATCGAGTACTTCGTTTCGTGCTCGATGGTGCGCCGGCCCCACCGCGTGACGACCAGGTGCACGTCGATGCCGAGAGCGGCGAGCTCCTGCAGGATCCGCACGCCGTAGATCGCACCGCTGGCCCCCGTGATACCGAGTACTACGGGCTTCACTTGGTGGGCTCCGCGCGCTCACCCAGCTTCTTGCCGGTCTCGAAGTACCGGCCTTGCACCGCGAGCTGGGCCTCCTGCTCGTACTCCGGAGTCCACTCACTGGGCGTGATCACATACCCGTGCCACGGCGCCTCGGGGCGCAGCGGCGGCAGGTCGTACTTGCCGGCCAGCTCCTCCCAGCGGTTCTTGGCCTGCTCCATGAACTCACGCCCGGGCAACGACACCGGTGGCAGGTCGAAGCGCAGCGTCGCGTTGATGAGCAGGTTGGAGTCCTCCCAGGAGTACGGGTCCGCGACGAAGGGCGGTCCGTGGCCCCGGTACTGGCCGGATATGACCTGAACGTCCAGGTGCGGCCGAGACCGGTAGGCAAGCGACCACCAGATCGCATCCAGGTTGTCCGGGTCGATATCCTCATCGACGGCGATGACGATCTTGCCGATCTCCGACCGATACGACGCGACCGCCTTGAGCGCCCGCCATACCTCGGTCTGCTTCGCGCCGAACGCGAACTGGACGAAGATGACCTTGCGGAGGTTGGTCAGCGGCTCGTGCATCACGACCCGGCGGACGCCGTCGATGCCGATTGTGCGACGCAGGAAGCTCTCCAGCATCGGCTCGAAGCCGACCTTCTTCATTACGCTCGACTCGCTCGGCGTGACCTGGCTGATGAACGACGTCCAGATGTAATTGCGCCGGTGCGTGACGGCGGTGAGCTGGAAGATCGGGCTCATGCTGCGGGTGTGCACGTAGCCGTGCGACTCCCCGAACGGCCCTTCCGGCTCCACGAAGTCGGTCCGGATCACGCCCTCGAACACGATCTCCGCGTCGGCCGGTACCTCGACGTCGATGGTCTTGCACTTGACCAGGTGGATCGGTTCGCCGGCCAGGCCGCCGGCCAGGTCGTACTCGTCCGAGCCGTAGGCGATCTTCTGGACCGCGGCGTACGACACGACCGGCGGCGCACCGATGACGAGCGCCGCCTCCAGCGGCTGCCCCGACTCGAGCGCTTTGCGCCAGTGCATGTACCCGTGCTTGTAGGTGGCCGAGAAGAACATGCCGCAGGTGTCCGCCGACTTGATCTGACCGCGGTAGTGTCCGATATTCCGGATTCCGGTTTCCACGTCCTTCGTGATGACGTGCGCGCTGGTCAGGTATGGCGCGTTGTCGAAGCCGGGGGTCGAGATCGGGATCGGGAACGACCCGAACCCCTCGTGGTCCTCGGCCATGACGACGACCTCGTGCACCGGGCCGTCGTCGTCCAGGACGGGCGGGATCGGGTTCTGGTACGCCGCGTCCCAGCGCGCGCCGACCTCGGCTACGGTGCATTTCAGCCCGGCGGCGTAGACCTCCGGCGTGGCGGCCAGCCCGCCGACCAGAACCGAGTTCTCGTATTGGCGGCCGGCCGCGTCGGTCACGTTGTTGAACAGGAACGCCCGCCGATCGCGCTCTGCCACGCCGCCGCGGAACTGCCAGCGTACGAACGGGTGCATTTCGGAGTCTTTGTCGATCGGATCGTCGATCTCCCACAACACCCCGCGCTCTCGCAGCAGTGCAATGTGCTGCCGCAGGTCGTGGTAACCGTGTGCGCTCACTCGTGACCTCGACTCACCTCGACTAATGCCGAGGCTATGCGTGCCCTGCAGGGCCAACAAGCGATTGATTCTTAAGCACGGGTAAGCCGGACTTACAGGCGGTCACGTCCAACGGCGTGGTGTACGACGGGTCTGCGGTAGGGCGCGTCGGGAATGTGAGAGACGGTCATCGCTAGATCCTTTGAGACGGCTAAGTAGTTGTGATCGTTAGTTCATCGGGGGTCAGGCGCCTGCCGTGGTGGCCGTGGCGGTTTCGTGGGCGGCGATGCGGGTCAGCGGCTCGATGCATCCCGCTGGTCGGTAAGCGGCGTCAACGGTGTCTGGGGGAGTGATCGTGACGCGAACGTCTGCGGAGCGCACGCGGAGCCCGTCGACGGCTTCTGAGCGGCAACGGTCGCCGACGACCTCCAGGTCGTCGGCGAACATGGCGAAGGTGGTAGATGGCTTAGGAAACCGTTGGTCACCCTCTTTCGACGTCGACCGGTATGGCAGTGACGGTCGTGTTGCGTTGTCTGGTTGGTGGGCAGGCTGATGCCGTGCTCATCCCGGAGCTCAGATCGCGTGCGCCAATTCGGTGAACACCGCGGCGACTCGAAGCAGTCGTGACGTTTCGGAAGCGATTTCGTAGTGGCCCATTAGGTTCTGCATGAATGCGAGTCCGGTGATGACGACCTGAGTGGTGCGGTCGGAGCGCGGCCGCGCATAGGCCGCAGATCTTCAACATCGCGGGTCGACGACCTGCTTTTTCATCGCTAGGAGGTCCTTCGAGGTGTGTCCTCCGTCGATGCCGTCAGCTGTCTCGGGCGGCCCGCCTACATCTGGCGCGAGACGCGGCGTGGGCGGCGTCCACCGGGACAGCGTGGCGTTCATCTCGGCCACCGCCGTGGCCACCTGGGCCATGGCCGCCACGATCACGTCTACATCGGGCGGCGCAGCCGCTGGCGGTTTGTCCTTCTTATCCAACTGTGCGTCGGAGATACGTGCCTCGACGGCGTCCGGTTCGTACATTTCCTCGACGACCCGCAGATACAGCTCGTTGGGGTTGGGCAGATCAACGATGCGACGCAGCATGTTCACGCGGCTGGCCGACTCCAGAAAAAAAGTGCCGTAACTGAATAGTCGGCCGAGGCCGCTCTGCTCGTAACGCAGGTCAACAACGCGCATCAGCGGCATCATGCCCACCCGTCGGCGGATTACGCCCTCGGTGTACATCAGGCGCCGGTTGCTCAGGACGAATCGGTTGAAGTACCACCCGGCGCCGCGGAACGCCATGAACACCACACCGCCGACCACGATCGCAAGCGTGAACCAGTCGGCGTATGCCGCCTTGATCCAGCCGTGCACCGCGGGGATCGCGAGGCCGGCGAGAAGCACCGTCAGCGCCCAGCTCTTGGCGAGGTGGATCCAATGGCGGCGCCACTCGCCGCGGAATGACTCGGTCGGGAATAGGTACCGCGCGACCAGCGCACTCGGCGCCTCGCCCATCCGCAGGAAGGGGGTTCGGTCAGGCTCGGCCTCACCGACTGCCGCGCGTGTCAGTCGGGTGGCGACCGCAGTGGCACGAACCACAACGCGGTGCAAAGCTTGAGCACCTTGCCGGGACGGTCGGTGATGACCGCGGTCAGCTCCTCGGTCCGGATTTCGCCGCGAGCCGTGGCGCCGTACCGCATATGGGCCGAGACCACCACAAGCTTGCGTGCAAGCCACGGCGAAACGTCACTTAGCTCGTTGACGGCGACGCCGACCGAGGTGCCGAGTAGCGCGAGGAACGCGTTCACGACGCGGTACCCAGGCGCGATACCCTGAACACCGGGCGCGGTGGCAGCTCGGCCAAGCCGTCACGAGCCGTCTGCGCGGCCACACCGGTCAGCATGTAGAGCCGGCGGCGCGGGCGGGCCGCATCCGGCTCAGATGGGTCCCACCTGGCCTCCACCCAGCCGGCGTCCTCCAGTTGTCCAGCGCGCTGTAGACCGCCGCGCCAGAGCGCTGGGCGGCGCGGATGATCTGCCACCCGTTTACCTCACGGCGCTCGTCGTGTGCCTGCATCAGCGCACTGAGGACATCGACCATTACGGCCGTCATGCGTGGAACCGCCACGTCGTCATCGTAGGACAGTTCCCACTCAGCGCGATCGCCGAAATGGACACCGGCGTGGACGACGCCCTTGCGATCATGCTCGAATGCGCATTACGGCGATCGATCCGCTCGCCGTCACCCGCACGGCCCGCAACACTCGACTACACCACGTCGTCGCGAACACCCGTACAGTCCTCGACTACTGCGGCCGCGACGACGTCGCGGTCGAGCCGCTGCGCAGCGAGTCCTGATGCGACCGCCCCACCAATTTCAACGCGTGAGAACGGAAAGTCGCAGGTCGCCGGCACGTCGGATCGAAGTGATGCGCGCTTGTGCTCACGTATCCGTCGATTTAGGAACCCGTTACTCGCCCTGTTTGAGGTCGACCGAATGGCAGGGGGGAGCGATGGCGCAGCGTAAGGCGG
>CAWCQQ010000021.1:0-199183 GCA_963797675.1 uncultured Actinomycetota bacterium | reverse complement strand
CGACGTTCGAGGGCCTTGGCTCCGGCGTCACGGCATTGCCACCAGATATTCTCGCGACGACGTCGATCACCCGTATCCATTCGACCTGTCGATCGGTGGCTTTAGCGGCGCGCAGATCGCCATTCAGACGATTCCGGGCACGAATTTCTCGCGCCGTTCGCTGACGAAGGTGGATATTGCGCCGTCGCTTGAATGGGCTGACAGAGCGCGCGCCCAGGGTCAAAGGTACACGAATGCGCGATTCGGGGGAAATGCTGCCGGTCCGACTGGTGATCGATCGCGCGTTCTATAGCACTGCGTACAATATTGGACGACAGTTCAGCGATTTTCATACTCTGCTCAACACCGAGCCCATGGGCCTGATCGCTGGGGGCGTCGCACCCGATTCCGCGACGCGTCTCGTTCGAATTCTGCAACATTTGAACATTCCCGTCAATGCGGCCGCCGTTCCGGCCTGCCGAAGCGCGCGACGTCGCACAACTCGCAGGGAATATCGACCTGATGCCGACCGAATCGGGTTCGGGCCACTCGTTCACCGTCGGTGGTGCGGGAAACTATCAACGATCGCAACCAGTGAGCCGCGGTGGAGCTCTCCTGACCACGCCGGCGCACGCGGGCGAGACATCGTTCTGGGGCGCCAATGCGACGCGTCGTTCACTCGAACTACTTCGGGTTCGGTATGCTTTCCAAAACGACGCTGGGTTTCGCAGCGTCAAGTAACTCGACGTCACCGTACGAATCGTTCCCCGAAGGAAGCGTCCGTGTCGGTTCGAGCCTGCCGGATGGTCTCGTCGGTGAAGTCCCTGTTGTTCGGTGGAGGATCGCAGCCTCTCGTCGCTGACCAATCAGGCGCTGCAGCTCAACAACCAGCTTCCTGGTTCACCGAAGACAATGCGCATACGCTCAAGCTGACCTCGGAGCTCATTCGCGACACGTTTCAGACCGACTATGAGTCCGAGTCTGTTCGGCGCGTTTAGCTATAACTCCCTCGCTGATCTGGAATCGGGCCAGGCGTCGAGCTTTACCGGAACGTTGGCGCGAACACGCATTCGGGAAGCCAGCTCACTGCCTCGGCATCGCTTGGCGACTCCTGGCGACCGAGAGACGAGCTTGCAAGTACAGTACGGCGTGAGGGCCGACGCGAACCGTTTCTCGCGACCCCGGCGTTCAATCCGGACGTATTCTGACGACGTTCGGCGTGACAACAGCAGGGTGCCGAACCGCGTTTATCTGAGTCCTCGCATCGGGATGCAATGGTACTACGGCAAGGCGCGGGAAGTGGAGTATACGCCGGAGCGGCGCGGCCGCCGCGCGCGGTGATCCACTTGGGCGCGGGTGTGTTCCAAAACATGGCGCCGGCGCAACTGATCGGCGGGGCGGTGAGCGCGACCGGCCTGGCCAACTCGACGCAATCGGTCACGTGCGTGGGTGCGGCGACTCCGGCGCCCGACTGGGGCGCGTTTCTCGCCAACCCGCGGCGATTCCAACGGGTTGCGCGGCGGCTCGACTGGCAGGGTGTTCGCGACGGCGGCGCCGAACGTCATCGCTCTTCGATCCGGGCTTTCGGCAGCCGCACTCGTTGCGTGCGGCCGGGGACTGGTCGGGATCGATGATCGACAATCGCTTCGTACTGGGTGTGCAATTGATCGTGTCGAGGGGCCTGAACGAACAGAGCAAGGTGGACATCAACCTCAATCCCACGTCGCGCTTTACTCTCCCGGCGGGAAGGGCGCCCGGTGTTCGTGGATCCGTGGGCGATCGTTCCGGCGACCGGTGAGGTCACGACCGCGGGAGCCGAGCGGCTCCGGCCTTTGAGCACGTCTGGGATACAGCGATCGGATCTGAGGCTCGCATCCAAGCAGGCCGACTTCAATGTGAATCCGGTGACGGCTAACGCGATGCTTCACTGGGACGCGACGTACGCATTCCTCGACATCCGCGAAACGTTCACCGGGTTCACGAGCACGGCGGGTAATCCATTCGACGCCGAGCGGGGCCCGCACTTCAGCCAGGACGGCATACGGTGACCTTCGCGTGGAGTGACTTTCCTATCTTCGACCTTCTGTATGTTACGGCGTTGGTCCGCAGTTGTCCGGCAGCGCTACACGCCATTGGTCGCCGGCGACGTCAACGGCGACGGGGTGACGAACGACCGCGCGTTCATCGTCGATCCGACCAAGCACCGCGACCCGGCAATGCGTCGGCGATGCGATCGCTGCTGGCGTCCTCGTCGCCAGCAGTCCGCGACTGCTTGGAAAGGCAGGCGAACACATTGCCGCGCGCGGCAGCTGTCAAGCGCCGTGGACGGCAACCGGCGGGGTGTTGGTCAAGCTCAATCCGCAAAAGACCCGGATCCCGAAGCGTGCGACGGTCACATTGGGTCTGCAGAACCCTTTCGCGCTGGCCGATTTGGCGTTGCATGGAGGTAACGGCGTGCGTGGCTGGGGCAGAAATCCCGCCCGATCAGAACCTGCTCTTCGTTCGCGGCTTCGATCCCACGTCGCGGGAATTCAAATATGACGTCAATCAACGCTTTGGCTCGACGCGCCCGCAACAATCGGCGACCTACGCACTTCCGTTCGTAAGCCTGGGAGTCAATATCGATATCGGCATGCCGCGCGAGCGGCAGCTTCTGACGCAACGGCTCGAGGCCGGCCGCACGCGCATTGGCCCGACGGCGACCGCCTGACGCGATGACTGCGTTTGCACCACCCTCCATCCCTAATCCGATGTTGCTCATTCTCCAGCAGGGCGATTCACTCGGCCTCACGCGAGAGCAGGCAGACAGTCTTGCCCGCCTGAGCCTGGCCCCCGGTGCAGTTCGCCGACTCGGTGTGGACGCCTGCCCGGTCGATATCTCGCGGCGTTGCCCCACCGTCTACAGCACGAGCGAGGCGTACAGTCGATATGTCATGGCGCGCGAGCGGACAGTGGACTTTCTATTGACGCTCGTGCCGGAGGTGAAACGGGTGCTGACGGCGCAACAGCGACGGCGGTTGCCGCTACAGGTGTCGAACTACCTCGATGAGCGCGTACTCAAGTTTCTTCGGTCGTCGAGCTCGGGTGACGGCAGTTCACTCGTGATCCGGTGACGCCACGTGTGACAATTCGCCCACCCGCTCAGCGGTGGTGGGCGCACCGCTCGTTCGTTCGGCCGATCCAGTCATTGTGCGCTTTGCGCGCTGATTTCGACAACGTGTAACTTCCGGTGATCGAACCCTACCTGGGGTAGGAGTGCGCAGCGAATGGGACGGATGGACACGAGCGATCTGATCGCGCTCATTCACCTCGTCGGCTTCATTACTGGCGTGCTCCTCTACGGCATGCTCGCGGTGATGACGTGGCGCACGCCTCGCTCCGGTCCCTCCGGCGGGGTTGGGAGTATCCCCTGCGCTCGCCGCAGTGCTCGGCCTAAATATGGAACGCCGGAGCCTTGCTGGCGTTCGGATGGCACGGCTTCGGAATGGTGAGTTGGCAGCTTGGCTGGTCATGGTTTCAAACGCCGCGCTGGGTTTTTTGCCGGCCGTCGTGGTCGATTCGGCGACGCGTGTGGCGCAGCCCGGCGCGCGGCCGACCGTCATTGCGCTCGTAGCCTATGCCCTGAGCACCGCGGCCGGCCGCGGCGATGCAAGCGATTGCGACGGCCAATCACGGGACGATCTCGTCGGCCGGTTTGTTGATGCTCACCCTGGGGTACGCGGCGATTCTCGTCTGGCTCGCCGTCAGTTCTCGCCGTCGAAGCGGCTCGCAGCGTGCACTTACCGCGGTCGCCCTCGCCGCGTTTGCCGCATCGGCGCTCCATTTGAGCCGAGAACCGATCGCCGACAATTCCCGGTTCGTCGAGCTGATCGGTCACCATGCGTCGCTGCCGCTGGTGCTCGTCATTCTCTACCAAGACTATCGCTTTGCGTTCGCCGATCTGTTTCTCAAGCGCGCCCTGGCGGTGCTTGCACTCGCGGTCACGGTCTTCACTGCTTAATGCGGTTCTGTCGCCGTTCGTCGCGACGTCAGGCGGGCTTCCGGTCAGCATGCCGGGAATCCTGCTGACGGCATGGATCGGGACGGCGCTCCTTTATCCCGTGCTGCGCGATGGTGTGTATCGTTTCGTGGATCGCGTCATGCTGCAGCGCGCCGATTTTCGAGCGCTTCGCGCAGACATCGCGAGCGTGCTCGCCGGCGTGGAATCCATCGACGACGCCCTGGATATCGCCGCCGAGCGATTGCGCGTGGCGTTGACGGCGACGCAGGTAACGTGGATCGAGCAGCCCTTCGACGCCCAGCAACCCAGCGACGCGCTCGTGTCGCTCAATGGGTCCGCCGCCGCGACGGTGGTGATTCCGACGTCCGAGTCCCCGTCGTTCGCGATCGTGGTGCAGCGGTTGGCCAATGGCGGGCGATTGCTGTCCGACGATGTAGCGCTCCTCGAAAATGTCGCGCTGGTCATTGGCCGCCGCATCGACGAACTGCGCGTGACGCGAGAGCGCCTCGAGCGGGACGTGCGCGAATCAGACATGCAGCGACTCGCCGCGGAAGCCGAATTGCGAGCGCTTCGCGCGCAGTTGAACCCGCACTTTCTCTTCAACGCGTTAACGACGATCGGGTATCTCATTCGGACCTCGCCTCCACGGGCGATCGACACGTTGTATCAGCTCACGTCGCTGCTCCGCGCGGTGCTGCGGCGCTCCACCGGCGAGCTCGTCAAGTTGGCGGACGAGATGCAGATCGTCGACGCATATCTCTCGATCGAGCAGGCGCGCTTCGAGGATCGGTTGTGCGTCGAGCGCGCGGTGCCGGCGGCCCTCATGGACCTGCTCCTTCCTCCGTTGCTGCTGCAGCCGGTGGTGGAGAACGCAATCAAACACGCCATCGCGCCGCAGCGTGCCGGCGGCCGCTTGCGCATCGAGGCGCATCTCCGTCCCGCGGAGGATGCGGGGGCCGAAGGCGCATGTCTCATTCTTCGAGTCGAAGACAGCGGGCCGGGCGTGCCAGCCGCCGAACTTGCGCGCCAGCGGGCACTGGGCGTGGGATTGTCCAACATTGAGTGGCGGCTCCATCAATACTTCGGTCCGCGCGGGCGCGTGTCGATCGAAAGCACACTCGGAAAAGGAACCGTCGTGGAAATCGTGGTCCCGGTTTCGTTGCTACGCGTCGCCCACGCCGGGCACTCACCGTCCTCAACGCGGGACTCGCCGGCCGGAGATCAGGACGTTGACATTGAGCTGGATTGAGCCGACCACTCGTCCAAGCTTCACGTATGACCAATCTTCGCGTCGTCATCGCGGATGACGAGCGGCCAGCGCGATCATTCCTCGCCGGCATTCTCCGCAGCTTCGAAGGGGTCGAGTTGGTCGGCGAAGCTGCAAACGGGGCGGAATGCGTCGAAGTCATCGAACGGCTGCTACCCGACCTAGCGCTCCTCGACCTTCAGATGCCGGAGGTCGACGGCTTGGGAGTGGTGCGGCTGCTTCGGAAAGAGAAGCTGCCGTTGATCGCGTTCGTCACGGCGTACGACGAGTACGCCGTGCGGGCGTTCGAGATGAATGCAGTCGACTATCTGCTCAAGCCGGTCGACCCGGTGCGGCTACGAAGCACGATCAATCGAGCCGTCGAGCGGCTCGAGCGTGCCGAGTTGCGCCCCGGCGACGCCGATCGCATTCGAGCCGCCGCGACCGATTACGTGGCATCGCTTCCACCCACGCTGCTGCGTCGCATACCGGTTTCGGTAACGCGACGACATTTTTCTCGTGCCGGTCGAACAGGTCGTTTCGGTGGTGGCCGACGGCGAGCTATTGCATCTCACGACGAAGACCGCCGAACGATTCACCATCACCTATCGGTTGAAGGACCTGGAGACGCGCCTCGACCCGGGTCAAATTCGTGCGCATCTCGCGCGGAACGCTGCTGAACATTGGAATGATTCAAAAGGTCACGCCGATGCCGGGCGGGACGTATGTGGCCGCGATGCTGAGTGGGACGGTACAATCAGCGAGTCGGATTCGAGGGCGCGTGCTGAGGGATCAGTTGTTGAAGTTGTGATGGGCTCAGCGTTCGTATCGTACGGATTCGCGATCATGGCTGACATCGCGACGATCAGGGCGAGCCCCAGCGGTAAGCGATGAGCCCTTAGCAGGGAGCCTTGCTCTTCCATCCGGGCTCACACGATGGCGACCCGCGACAGTCGCGGGGGAAGAGCGTCTTCTCCCGATCGAGTGGACAACTTTTCGGGATGCGGCGCGTGAGATCGGCATGGAGCAAATGATCGTCATCGCTGTTTGTCACGCTGTCTCCCGCGTCGATCCGCAAAATCCGGGGCAATCCGTGTTCATGCTGTTATGGATGGCCCGTCTTGGCACGGAGGCGTCCGGTTGCGTCATAATCTTGGCGAACGACAACAGCAGGACGCGGATTGCCATGGATCACGCGGATCGACGCGGGAGACGGCGTGAAGAGAAACGGCAACCGCGGATAAAGAAAACAACAAAGCAATAGGATTCGGCTCAAAACATCACGAAAGTATATGCTCGGGCGGGAGAAGAGCCCAAAAGATTTTGCATTCCCTGGGGCTCACCTTCGGCGTCGCGATGCTCGTTCGAATCGCGATGCCAACATCCTTCAACGCATCTGCCCGCACCAAAACATTTAGAAGTCTACTTTGACTCTCAGTGGGATACTGCGCGGCCGGCCGACCGACGCGCCGCTGAAGAACGCGCCCTTTAGCAGGTACTTCTTGTTCAACAGGTTGTCGACGAACAGCGATGGTTGGAGGACGGTCTTGCCGGCGGTGATCGTATACCCGGCGCTCGCGTTGAGGATCGTGCTCGGGTCGACCTTGATTCCCTGGTTGAAGTCGAGCAGTCCCGTTCCATAGCTGCAATTGCAGTCGGCGGGGTCCACTCCGTTGGTCAATCCCGATCCGTAGGTCACGGTCCCGCTAAAGAACAGTTTGTTCGGCGCATACGTGGCGCTTCCGACGATCGACAACCGCTGGTCATGGTCGAGGTCGAAGAAGCCCGCTGGAGTGGCGGTGGGGAAGAAGCCGCCGGTGATTGGTCCCACCCCGTACGCATGGGCCAGCGCGGCATTGACGTATCCCGACAACGGCCCGTTGGGACGATACTCCAAAACGGCCTCGAGGCCTGTGATCTTGACGTTGGCGATATTGACCGACGTCACGATTGCCGATCCCGGAACCGTATTGTCGTCGATGCCCGGGAGCTTCTCCTTGTGGTATGCGGAGAATTTGAAGTTCAGTGCGGCCTGCGGGAAGCGCTGGATCAGGCCGGTCTCATAGAAATTGTCGCGCTCGGGCAGCGTTGGCGCCGTCGCGGAGCCGCTCCGAGCGGCGTTGGTGATGGCGCGGAGATCCTCGACGTTGGTCGGAATGAATAGGCGGCCGTAGTACGCGTACAGCGTCGTCAACGTCGTGGGGTAGTAGTTGAGGCGAATGCGCGGGCTCACCTGGGTCTGCGAACCCGCGAAGGGCGCGGTGTGGTCGTCATACCGCACGCCCGTGCGGATCTCGATCTGCTCGACCGGCGAGTACTTGGTCTGCGCGTAGACGTCTCGCTACCGCTCAGCCCCGAATTGGACGCCGGCCCCGGGTTTCCGTGGGTGTCGAACGTACTGAAATCCTCATGGCCCGTGGTCGCCGAGGACGCGGTACCGAATTTGAACTCCAAGTCGTCGCCGGGCCGAATCGTATAGTCTGCCTTGATGCCGTACGTATTGAAGCTTCGCTGCTCTGAGAGGTTCCGAGGGGTGGTATCCGGGAAGAATACGAACTGCGAGATCGTCCTGTGGATTCGGATCATACGTCAGGCTGCCGTGCCGGTAGAACAGACCCGCGAATAGCTCGCTGCTCCCGGCGCCGGTCGTCTGCGTGCCGAATTGATGATTCCAGCCGAGGTTGACGAACGAGTTGATGTCCCGCTCGATGATCATCCTGAAACACCCCGCCACTCGAATCGTACGGGACGGCGGTTTTGTCTCGCCGATGTTGGCCTCGAGCGCGATGACGTTCGCCGGGCTCGACGAGTACTGCAACTTTCCGAATGCGTACCCGTCAGTTCCGTCGTTGTGGAAGTTGATGATGCGATTGCCCGAGGTGTCGAAGACCACCGGCTCGCGGCGCATATCGGAGAACTGTCGCGAGCCGGCGATATACATGCCCCATGGACCGTTGTTTCCGCTCAAGCTGAGGGTCTGGCCGTTGAAGCCCGTGGGCCCTGCGGTTGCCGAGTGATCGTAGGCGCCGACGAACGTGCTCGCGCTCGCGTGGAACGAGCCAGGTGGAATCTTCGTCGTGACGTTCACGATCGCGGCGTTCTTGTTACCGTACTCGGCGTCCCACCCACCGGTTTGGAAGTCGATGGAATTCACGACCTCCGGGTCGAACAGCTCGTTCAAGGACCCGGAAATACCCGATGGCACCGGCACGCCGTCTATGTAGTATGTGTACTCGGCGTGCTGGCCGCGGACGTGCACTTCGCCGGTGGGGGCGCGAGCGGCACCGACGATCGATTGCTGGAGAATCTGCGAGGTCGTGACGGTCGGGGCTCCGTGAAGTTCCTCGCTCGCCTGGAAGAGCTGATCGCCGGTGTGGGTGTCCACGGCGATCGGCGCGGTCGCCGTGACCTGCATGGCCTGGAGATTGAGCGAGATGGGCGTCATGGCAAAGCTCATGCGCGGCGGGGTGGTCGTCGCTCCGATCGTGACCGGGCGCGTAATGGCGGCGTAGCCGATCAGGTGCACCAAGACCGAGTAACTTCCCGGCGGAAGATTGTGCACAGTGAATCGGCCAAAGGCGTCCGTGGTCGTGTTGCGGATTGTCGCGCCGACTGGGTTCCGCACGCTCACTTCGGCGGATTGGATCGGCGCGCCGCTGGTGGTGTCCGTCACCGTTCCGGCGAGATCCGAGTTTGCCGCGTCGCGATAGGGTGCCGTTGTCGACGTTGCCACGGGCGCGCGTTTCGCCGCAGCGCGCGCGAGATGAACGGGGATGGAAACGACGATCAGGGCGAGCGTGAGAATCCGGCACAGAAGCGAGCGGTCAGTCATCGATGCTCCGAGGGGCAAGGCAGTGCTGGGCATACTCGAGATGGTCGACCTAGGTGCGTCTCGTCGCTAATGCTATGGCCCGAGTACCGGCGACTGCCGTGGAATTCAACGCGCGGCCTTCATCACCACACCGCCGGTCACGGACAGACAATGAGTGGTTCGTCCCTTGCCAGTGGCGGCTTTCGATGATCGGCGTTGGGCGGGGCACATCACCTGCGGTTGGCAGGCGGTGCACTGGTTGGCGACCAGGCAAACCTCATCTTGCGTTGCCTTCGCGACCTCATCGCTGGAGTGAGATCGCATGGCACACACCACGTACGTCCTGCCGTTCTCCGTGGACGGGCTGATGGTCGTCGCGAGCGTGACCATGGTGGACGACAAGCAGGCCGGGCGGCGGCCGCGGACGTCAGCTCGAGCCGCGTTCCTTGCCGGGTACTGGCTTCGGTCGGGGCCAACATCGCGGCCGCGCACCCGGACTTGGGAGCTCGGATCGTGGCCGGGTGGCCGGCGCTAGCGCTGCTGCTGGTGGTCGAGATGCTGTCGCGGTCCGGCAAGTCCGAACCGGTCCTGGTCGAGTCGGGCATCGCAGTCCACCCAGTCCTCGATGGTCCTGGACTGTCCAGCGGAATCCGGGACTGCGGTCTACCCAGTCCGCGGGTCGAGGAGACGAGGTCGAGGCTATGACGAGGGTCTTCCATGAAGGGCTTGCAGTCGGCCGTACGCCAGATCATCGCGAGCTTGCAAAGGCCGTCGGAGCGGACATCTCCCACGCACGCCGGGTCCATCGCAGGCTGGTTACACAACAGACCAACTGACGGAGATGCCATCGCCGCCCCAGGTCTGGATCGGCTTGGGGCGGCGAGGCTGCTAGATTACCGATCCAAACAGTGCCAAACCCGGTGCTGCCCAACCAATGCGCTCGGCTGGTCGTCCGCATTCCGGCGGAGGTCCCGCGTTGGCGCTGAACGTCAGAGTTCCTGGTTGCCACATCCACGGGCGATACCGGCCGAGACCCGGTCGGCCAACTTGCCAGCCGAGACAAGCAGTCGCGAGCTGTATCTGAAATAGTAGGCGGCTTCCCGATCGATCGGACGCATCTACCCCAGTGGCACCGTTCGCAACGTACGTGTCCTCTGCGTTCGGCGGAGGCGCGGCCGCTAGCCTTTCAGCGACGCCGCCGCAAGGGCCAGCACCGATGCCCGGCAGACCATTCCGCGGTGAGCAAGTCCGACGCGGCTACGGACCGCGCCCGGCGAGTCGGTGGCACCGCTGACGTATGCGCCGTCCGGCGCTCGACACGCCGGAATCGCTCCCGAATCAGCTCAACGTCCGTTCGGTGTAGTGTTTACCAACTAGTTAAACACTACACAATCATTTACCGGCCAGGTAAAGTTAACGTATGGACGGCGTGCATGCTGGTCAGCTTCGGGAGCGCCAAGCTCCAGAGGGACTGTGCGTCCGACCGGGATCGACAACGTCGATACGGGGCGGAGCGGTCCAAGAAGATCAAGCTACGGCTCGATCAGCTGGCCGCAGCTGCGGACTTAGCCGAGATGTGTGTTCTTCCTCAGGCTCGGTGCCACCAACTTTCTGGCGACCGCCACGAACAGTTCTCTCTAGATCTTGATGGACCATATCGATTGATCATTGAGATTGATAACGACCCTGTTCCACGACAGGAGGATGGCGGAATCAACCTTTCGGCCGTGGACGCGGTTAGGGTGGTCGAAGTTGCCGACACTCACTAGCCCAACACGACTGATCAGACTTGGAGGACCGGTGGTTCCAGTGGCCGATCGCAAGCGAGCGGTGGGGCGGCACCCTTACCTGCCGGAGAGTGTCCTGCCTCCAGGTGAAACTTTGCGGGAGACGCTTGAGGCACTTGGGATGAACCAGGTGGAGCTGAGCCAGCGTACTGGGCTATCCACCAAGCACGTAAACCAGATCATCAAGGGCATCGCGGCGCTCAGTCACGAGACTGCAATCTCTCTTGAGCGTGCGACCGGAGTCCCTGCCAGATTCTGGAACGCTCTTGAGGCGAACTATCGGGATTACATCTCGCGAGCAAATGAGCGCAAGGAACTTGAGGGCCATAGATCATGGCTAGCGAGGCTGCCGATCAAGTTCCTTCGCAAGAAGGGCATAATTACGGCGCCGACTTCCGATGAACCTGCAGTCATGCAGCAAGCACTCAAATTCTTCGGTGTAGCAAACGTTGACGCGTGGGAGGCTACATGGGAAAAGCCCACCGCCGACTTCCTGCAATCGGCGGCATTTGAGATCGACACCGCCGCATTGGCTACGTGGCTGAGGCTCGGTGAAATAGAGGCGATCAAGGTTAAATGTGCAGCCTATGACAGGGAGCGTTTGCGTTCCTCGCTCCCCGAACTACGCGCTCTTTCGACGTACCCCGCTCAAGAGTTCCTGCCTCGGATAAAGCGACTGTGCAGCGAAGCGGGCGTTGCAGTAGTCATCGTTCCAGAGGTAACTGGCTGTAGAGCGTCTGGTGCGACTCGATGGCTGTCGCCCCAAAAAGCGGTCCTACAGCTCAGCGTCCGATACAAACGGAACGATCATCTCTGGTTTGCATTCTTTCACGAGCTTGGTCACATCTTGCTTCACGGCAAGCGCGACCAGTTCGTTGAAGATAGCCCTAATGGTGCCGGCGCTAGCCCGAAGGAATTCGAGGCAAACGAGTTCGCCGCGAACACACTTATCCCGGCAACTGTCTCATATAGGCTCGCAGAGCTGAAGACGCTTAATTCTATCGAAGCTTTTGCGTCAGAAATTGGTGTTGCGCCTGGAATTGTTGTTGGACGAATGCACCACGATCGACTGCTGGGTTTCAATGTTGGACATAGGCTTTTCGAGCGGTATGAACTTACCGAAGTATCCTGAGTGAATCACGGGCCTGCTGATGGCCGTCGTCTTGAGGCCGCGGCGTAGGATTTCCCCTCGCAGATCTTGTCGACGCTGACCTTGTCTACGAAGGCGCGACGCTTTTTGCCCGTCGGAAGAAATTGTCGGATCGAACCGCCAAATGCCGGTGGACGGCGAACTGACGTCGACTGCGCTCGGGTGCCAGACCAGTTCACCCGGCTACCTCGGTATCGATCCCGACGAGTTCGCGCTCAACCCGGCTGCCCTTCTCCATCTCGACCATACGGCGGCCCAACTCGCGTCCATTGGCTCCGCGCGACAGGTATTCGGTCTCCCGCCACGCGTCGTGGTCGTTCTTGAGCATGACAACCAACGGTTCATAACCGCCGCGCGTTACGACGAGGTCTTCGGCGTCGTCCTCGATCGCGCCGAGGACGTTCGCCATGTTGGCACACAGGTCAGACCAGATAATGACCTTCATAGCGTCTCCGATGCTTGTACGTTTTTGTACAAGAAATTGTCCGAGTCGGCTGCGGGCAGGGTTACGATCTCGATCTTGAATGCACTCGGCTTTCGGCCAGACCTGAAGTCGTGACGTTCCCGACGGCGCTACGCGGACTTCAGTGTAACGCCGGCGAGTTCGTATCATGTCGGTCTCGATCACAGATCTTCGCTGCCGTCTCCTCGCCGCAGTCGCACGGCGAGCCTCCCGCAGATCTTCCAGAACCACATCAATACCGCCAGGCTAGGTCAGTCCGCCGGCTTCAGCCAACGGGCGTAGTACACCCAGCGCCGAGTGTCGTGTTAGCTCATCGTGATACCGCTGGTTGCGATAGCCGCGCAGACAGCCATAGCAAGACGTCTCTTCGCCACAATCGCAGTTCGATACGCGTTTGTACGCGCTCGCCATGACATCTCCGAGAGCATTGGCGATTCGTAGGACGCTTCCGGCGCCGCCTGGCACGGTATCGAAGATCACTAATCCAATATCCCCCGTTGACCTCATGTACACGGTTCCATCGATGTCGTCGCGGCTGATCTCGAGGCCCTCCGCGGCGCCCTCGAGTATTGCGTACAGGGCGGAACGCCAACCGTCTGTCGCAGTACCCGGCGGCGCGGATAGCGAGTCGAAAGTGATCTCCAGAATATCCGTTTCGTACGGATGGGCGAGCGATCGCAGTCGCAATGGACCGTTACAGTCAGTGCCTCGAAGGAGATGTTGATGCGATGTCGGCGCCTTCTTGCCGATAGCTACACCGGCGCCGCACCAGTCACAGATCAGGTACCCCGCCTTGGTCGGGCCCTCTGACAATGCGATAAGCCGGCCGCGCGAGCCGGCGCGACAGGTAATGGTGCCTCCGTTGGCGGTCCGCCACTGCCGCTCCTCTACCTGCGCGGCCAGTGACAGCACGTATGTGGCACCGTTCCAGGACCGGCGTGGGGGCGACGTCGTCGGCCGTGTCGCGTGTCGTTCGGCCACGAACCCGAACTCCGGAACAACGTACTGCCGTGTCGCGGCTTTGGAAATGTGGTCACAGGACGGACATTGCGCATCAAGCGGATCGGAATTCTCGCGATAGTGCTGACACTGCTCGCATACCGCGTAGTACTTGCCTACCAGTTCACGGTCAGGAAGTCGGTAGATACCGCCGGAGCGCCACAGGATCCCACCCGCGACAACCTCTCCACCGGGTGCGTACTCGTAGATTGCGGTAGACAGGTCACGCTGCAATTCGAGCTTGGCACCGATCGGCTCGTCCGAATACGCCGTACGCAACTCCACCGTGTCGACCGGGAACCCGTACTTCGGTAGCACGTTTCGATTCGCCAGATACCCGAGCAGGTCACGCCGAGTCAGCGTATTAATCGTCTTCGCATATCGGCTGACCAGCCAATCCTTGCCATTGTCGAACGCGTCCTGCCTTAACTGCGTGAACGAGCTGACATCCTGGTCGAGTTGAGCCCGTACCTCCTCCAGCAGTTCATCAAGGCGATCCACCCATTCGCCGGACTCCACTCCGATCTCGACCTGGATCTCGGCCGGCAGAACATGTCGGATAGATGCCGCTACACCAGCGGGCAAAGGGGTGAGGAAGTCACGAACACGAGTCGACGGCGCGCCGGCGCCGCCAAGCGGCAGAAAGAAGTCTCCGGCGGTCCGCCATAGCTCACCGGCCGTATCGGCGCTGAACCGAAAGAACGCCGCGAGAGCGATGGAATGGGCATGACGACGGTCGATGCGCTCGTTACTCAGCGGCACGTACGGGGCGCGGACCTGGCCGGCGACCATCGACAGCGGATCTTGGTATTTGGACAGGTCATGAGCGCGACGCTGGGCATATGTGACGACGAGCGCTGCGGAGTCGGTGCGCCGCCCGGCCCGACCGGCCCGCTGGATGTAGTTCGCGGTGGTCGGAGGCATGTTGCGCAGCATGACCGACTGCAGCTCACCGACGTCCACGCCGAGTTCGAACGTCGTGGAGCAGGACAATACGTTTATCTGACCACGCAGGAACCGCTGTTGGATGTCGGCTGCTTCGAGGCTCGTCCATTGCGCCGTGTGTTCCCGGGCCGTCAGCGGGACCGGCGTCATCGATTGGTACACGTTGCGGTAGTGGTGATCATCGTCTCCGGTTGCCGTGATGACGAACGTGCTGAGCTTGCCAGCGCATCCCAAGGTGGGGCAGACCGCACGGATCGAAAACGCGGTGACTCGTCCGCAGAGGCTGCAGCGGTATACCGGCCGTTCATCGGTAACCGGGCCGAGCAAGAGGCGACTGTGATCGACCTGATGAACGGTTCCCACGACTCGTACGGTTTCGGCGGACAACCAGCCCTCTTTCAGGGACGTGAGGAACTTCCAGCAGCCGCGTAGCACTGCCGCCGCATCCTCCGTACTGTCCAGCGAAATCAGTAACCGCTGCATGTAGTTAAGCCGCCGGTTGGCCCCGCGGGTCGGCAGCCAGCTCAGGACCTTGCGGCCTGCCTCGGCGTTGTTCTCTCGGGCGTAGATCGGGCCGCGACGCGGGTCGAACACCTCATCGCGCGGATCGACGCCGTCGGGCATGGTAAGGACGCCCTGCTGGCGAATGCTGGTGGCGAGTTGACCCAGAACCGCCCAGGATTCATCGTCGGACAAGCCGAGTTGTGCGAACGCCGAGGGGATGCGCCAGCCTGGATCGCGGTCGAGGTCGACCCGTACAAGGCCCAGGCCTTCAAGGGATTGACGCTCATCGAGCGCAACCAACTCTTGGGTGACCCACAGTGCCGCCGTGCGTTCCCGCTGCTGGCGTGACATCCGCCGTTCGAACACCTGCGCACTGTCTGCCGCTTTGGCGACATGAAAGACCAGGTCATCGATGGTGACTGTCGCGTCTTTCGCAGTGGCCTGGGCAAGACCCAGCAGGATCAGGCGCCGGTGCTGGACCGTGGCGTAGGTCGACTCGAGGTACGGTGCGAAGAATGCGGCCGCCTGTCGGCTGTCGCTGAACAGGAGTAGTTTGCGACCCTCCCCGGGCTGGTCCGCGAGTTCCTCGTTGTCGGACGGCGGGAGAGCCTGATACAACGCGGTGGACAGCACGGCGGCGGCAGCCTCACCACCGCTCTCGAATTTTCGGATCATCGCCGAGCCTCGGGCGCCGCAGACGAGGCAGCCGGTCGGCTCGTCGAGGCGAGTCTTGAGCCGGCGGACCTGCCGCAGTGAGCTTTGGCCACAGCCGGGGCGTGCGCAGGCGGAGCGTGGCGGAGCGTACAGGCCGCCGCAGGTCGCGCACAGGAGCGCGTCATCCGCGGCAGAGTCGGAGGACTCTTCGAGAGTCTCGTCATCCTCGTCCGCGAGTCCCGGCGTGTCCGTGAGCAGCAGCCACACCCGGCTGTCGTCATTTTTGACGCGCGGCGTGAAGACCAGTCCGGTGCCGTCATGCTGGAGCGCCCCGAGCAGGTGCACAGCACCGCAGCGTTTACATGCGCCGAACTCGAAGACCGCGCCATCGCAGGTATCGCATACTTCGCGACGACTCAGCGAGACGTGTGGGCCCGACGGCGTCAGGCAGGTGAACGCACCCTCCGTCGCCCGGGCGAACAAGTGATAACGGGCGGAGAGCACCGGCGTGCCCGAGGTATCCGAGACGGCCGCGCCGATGGTGACGAGATCCGCGAGCGCCTCCTCCGCAGCCGCGTCTTCCGGAAAAATCGCCTGCGCGGCATCGGCGAACATTAATGGTGTGGTGGCCAGACTCCGGCGCAGCTCCGCCATGGAGCGTTCGTGGACTAACGCGTCGGCCGCGCTCTCGGCGGTGAAGCCGTGGTCCTGGGCCAATCGCGTGAGGTCGGTGCCAGGATCGTCCGACGTTGCCAGTTCGCGGTAGGTCGCGCTGGGCAGCGGTCCCCAGAACGGTCCGGCGGGCAGGGTGGTACGCGCGGCTCGAACGAGGTCTTGTCGGGACGGGTCATCCTCAAGCCATTCGAACGGTGCACCGAACAGCTTCGTCGCGAACTCGGTGACTGCTCGGGGGTTGTCTCCCATTGTCGCGCTCGTAGCGATGTACTGCAGTGCTTGACCGGCGGCAACTCGGTCGTGCAGACGCCGCAGGAGCATCGCGACCTCAGCAGCCTTCGCGCCGTCGTAAACATGCGCCTCGTCGAGCGCGATGAACCGCAGTGCGCCACGATGGGGACCGTCGAACAGGTCGATGTCGGCCGGCCGTAGCAGGAGGTATTCCAGCATAGCGTAGTTGGTGAGCAGGATATGCGGGGGCGTTGCCCTCATCTCCTCGCGGCTGAGCAGTTCGTTGCGCAGCCGTACCGCACCGGGGTTGAGGGATTCGAAGGTCTCGGCAGCGACACGCCTACTCTCCGGCGTATCTCCGGTGTACCGGCCGAAGCTGATATGCGGCGCCTCGGCCAGAATGCCACGTAGGCGCTTGAGCTGGTCGTTCGCGAGAGCATTCATGGGGTACAGCAGCAGTGCACGGACACCTGGGGTCAGCGTGCCGGAATCGTGTTCGCGGCTCAGGGCATTGAGGATCGGTATGAGAAATGACTCGGTCTTTCCGGAGCCTGTCCCGGTAGCGACGACGAGGTTGCGTCCGACGACGGCCTTGCGCAGCGCCGACTCCTGATGTTGGTAGAGCGGGCGGTCAACGGGTAGCGCCGGGCCTTCGAGCGCCCGGAACGACGGGTGCAGGACGCCTTCGACGATCAGCTCCGCGAGGGTCGACCCGGTCGCGTACGGAGGGTTGGCCTCCAGCAGGGGGCCCTTGGTGAGGATGGGGCTGGCGACGATTTCGGCGCGGAGTGCATCTGAGATCTGGGGATCCCGGATCTGAAGCAGCGAGCGGAGATAACGGCGATACGTCTCCGAGATCAGGCGGCTGGTCTTTAGGGGATCCAGAGCATGGGACACGATTACTCCGTCGGTCGTGCGGTCAGGAGGAGTTCAGCCAGGAGGAGGTCGATCGTCACCAACTCCGGTGCGTGATGCGCCAGTTTGCTCCAGTCCCCGCGGATGGCCTGCTCGTATTGCCGACACGCCTGGTCACCTCGGGCTGCCAGGCGGGCCACGATCGCCAGCGCCGACGACACCATGGGCAGCGACATCCAGAGGCTGCCGGATGTCGACCCACTCCGCTCCTGGACGTGTGCTGCCAGGTCGCGGCGGGAACTCCGGGCGATCAGGGTCATCGACTCCCGGACGATTGTCGTCGCCTGCTGGCAGATAGGCGACCCGGTGAGGGCCGTACGCGCGTCGAACAGCTGGCGGGCCGCGACCATACGGGTGTCCGGGTCCAGCAGCGACCGCGGCACGACATTCGCGGCGCTCCACAGTCCGGCGAGCTGCCCAGGCGCCATCAGCGCGAGCTGCGCCACCTCCGGCCCGAAGCCTCCGACCTTCGCGTGGGGGTCACGGCCTTCGGCACGTATGCGCGACAGTGTTTCGCCGCACTGCGACTCAGCTGCGAGAAGGCAGTCCTCGTCGTCGAACAGGCCACCCGTGGCCAGGACAGCGGCGGCCGGAAGAAGCGACCACATCCTGCGGATCTCGCTGGGATCGACGATGTCTAGCGCGGCAGCCGCTGCCAACCCGGTGGTGACGATCGCGGCGAGCGACCGGTCGGGGGCCAGCGCCGCCGTTACGAGAGCCGTCATCGCCGGCATGGGTCGCTGCTGGAGCGGAGCGGCGCACGCCTCAATCAGCTCCGGGACCCGCAGACGGGAGCGCAGTTCCGACGCGAGATCGACGACGCTCCACAGCCTGCCCAGATCGTCGAAGCTGCCTGGCAGCGGTCCTCTGCCGGCGAGGAACGCCGACAAAGCAGTCTCTTCGTCGTCCTGAGACCGCACGAAGCCGTGCGCCGTGGCGATAAGTGCTTCAGTAGGCCACCGCGGCCATTCCGTAAAGGTCCACCCGTTTTCGATCTGCAGTGATATCAACAGCGGTCCGGCCTCCACGAGGTCGGATGGGAGCGCGATCGACTCATCGTAAACCGGGACGATCGCAGGATCACGCCACGGGGCGTGCACGGCGTAGATCGCAGCCATCAGCCCGTCGACTGTGACCACGTCATGAAGCAGCAGGTGGTCACCCATGTGACGTACACCCGTGGCCAGGCGACGCGGGCGGATAAACGCGAGCGGCGTTCCGCCGTGACCGATCGGTAGGACGAGGTCGGCGTGCCGGTGCTCGGCGATCGTGTCGGCGATGCGGCCCAGCTCGTATCGCGCATAGCCCGCTCGCGGACGTCCGCTGGCGTTCAGTTCCTGGACCGTCTGGCCGCCGATGATCACCCGGACCGCCGGCGGCGTCTCCATCGGAGGCAATCGCACTGACAGCGATCCCGGGTCCTCGGACAGCGATTCAGCCGACAACCGCAGCGGACCGGCGTTCCACACGTCGGACTCCCCAGCACGTTCACGAAGAACCTGCATATGGGGTGGGCTGATCACGAACGGCTCTGTCTCGGTGTCGGTCCGGACCTCAACGACATTGGCGATCACGTTGGAGGCGAAGTCTTGACAGTCTGGACGGACATGACCGCCGACGCCGGTCATCACCTCGGCATGCCCCGGGACAAGGCCGTTGGCGCTGAGCCAGCGCACCTCCGGCGTATATCGGACGCTCACTCCTTCTGCAATGAACACGCTGCGACTGACACCGCGACCGAGCGGACCTCGAACGGTGATGACGAATGCGCCGAGAACCGGGCGGCTCACCGACTCCCACAGGTCCGAAGCAGTTGTCGACTCCGTGATCTCATGGGAGTGGACCGCGACTACTGTGCCGTCGGCCGTTGCAACCTCGATACGCCAAGGTGTGACCGCATCCGCCTTGCCCGGCAGCCATACCATCGGCAGACTGCTGAAGACCGGCGAGCCGTACGGCGTGGTCAGGCCCGGGACCGGCTCGCCAGCGTCAATCCGCGGGCGGATAAAGCCCCGGACATAGCGCCGGGTCGCCGGCATATCAGCCAAGCCGATCCATTGGAGGCCATCCAACGACACCCGGGAAAGCAGCCAACCGCTCCAGCCCAACGGGAGCTGACCCTCCGCAATGACGCGTACCGCTCGGTCCGCGGTGAGCTCGTTCTCCTCGGGGTGCAGGACCCACACCGCGTCACGGGGCAGCGACAGTTGATCGGAGTGTCGTCGACCGTCATCAGTGAAGATCAGCATGGGAGCATCCGGGTCGACCACGCTCAGGCCGGTCTCCAGTGCCGACCCGTTGAGCGCAACCACGACATTGCGTACCGGACGTGGAATTCCGTATGTGGTGGGTGGTGCCGCTTCGCTCACCCCGACCCATTGGGCCTGGCTGCGCTGCAGCACCGTCATGCCGTCGGCGGTAATCCGCCAGACAGCGACCCCGTCGGGCATATCGCTCACCGCGGGCAGCTTCACCTCTACACCACGACCGAACGGATCGAGCCCGATCCGCGGGCTCTCCGAACGGACTGCCGTCGGAATCGATCCAGCTGCGGGTGAGGACAAATCCAACAGACCGCCAGCGGCGAGTTCCCGGGCGCGCGCCAGCAGACGCTGTGGCAAGCCCACTGCCTGCAGATCCGCCTCCGGGTTACGCAACTGCTCCAGCAGGTTCAGCGTGCGGTCGACGACATCGAGAGCAAAATCCGAACCGTGCCGCAGAAACCGACGGACCGGCACATCCAAGGAGGCCACATGCGCGTCGCGCTCCGCGGTCCACGCCAGGAAACGCTCCGCGTCGAGCGCAGGATCACGAGCGCTGCGGACTAGCAGCAGCCGCAGAAAATCATCGAGACAGTACGTCGGAATGCCTGTGTGCATGAGAATCGGTCCGACGTACGGCGTCGGCATGAACGGGAACGTGGGCATGCCCAATCGGCCCAACGCCGCCGAGAATCCATTCCCCCACATAGTCCGATCATGCTGGTCGCCATCGAACCGCATCGCCCTCCACATGGCCGGCCAGAACGTACTCTGGGCATAGTCCCGCGCTGCGACACCCGTAACGGACAGCACGACGCAGGCGGGCCAGCGCTCAAAGATCCGATCGGAGTTCGCGCCACCCAAACGGCCGTAGTAGGCGCCAAGCACCATGGATACCTGTGCGGTATGCGCGTCGGCGACTTCGACCTCAGCTACAAGCGAGGCTCCGCGGAGCTTAGGAGACCACTCGTGTTCTCTGAGATCTAGAAGTTCCGTGGTGTTTAACTTGCGCCGAAGCGGCCCCACCTCGGAAACGGACACGTCCGCAACACTATCGCCGGACAAGTCCCGGCTACAGGCACGAGGATGCAAAACCAGCCTAACGTGATGACAGACCAGCCAAGCAGTATCTAGACATCGCCGTTCGTCATGTCGGATATGCCCAGCCAATCGAAGCCGCGCGCCACGGTAGACCCTACGGTTGCGAAGGCGGACGGGCGACAATCCGCAAAGATCGGAGCGCTGCATTGATGATTATCCGGGCGCTGTCGCAAAATGCGGCCGCTGCGCACCCGGACTTGGGTGCGCGGATCGTTGCCGGGTGGCCTGCGCTGGCGCTCCTGTTGGTGATGGAGATGCCGTCGCGGTTCGGAAAGTCCGAACCAGTCCGGGCGAGTCCGGTGTCGCCGTCCTGGACAGTTCCGGACCGTCCGGCGCGGATCAGGCTCGTCAGATCGTCCAGAGCCGTCATGACCGCCTCCGATATGTCCAGGTCTCAAGACGATCAATCTAGAACGACACCATCTCGCAGGCCAACGAGGTAGGGCGAGCAATCCCGAACCCGGAACGAAATCGGGTGGCCACGGGCCGGCGGATCCGTCAGACTCCTCGATAATGGGACTTCTGGATGCGGTCGCTGCCCGGGTCGCTGCTGGTCAGACGGTCGAGTTCCGGCCGACCGGCTCGTCGATGGTGCCGCTAATCCGCAGTCGACAACTCGTCACCGTATCCCCGGTCGATCCGAGCACGGTCGAGGTCGGAGACATCGTGTTGGCACGAGTCGCGGGGAGCACGTACCTGCATCTGGTCTCGGCCGTTGATCGGGCCAGCGGACGAATGCAGATCAGCAACAACCGCGGCCGGATCAACGGCTGGACCAACCACGCGCGCGTCAGCGGCATCTGCACAGCGGTGGACGGCGCGCCCAGATCCCGGATCGACGGCAAACTCCGGCCAGGCGAAGGCAGGTAGATCAACTTTGCGCCATCGTGGACCCCCTGCGCAGATGTCGGCGGTTGAACTGGCGGGACAACGAGTCATCGTTGCCGGACTGTTCTCGGCCAACGTCGCCCAGTACGAGTGGTTCATGAATGAACTGACTCACACCGTCGAGAGCCACAGAGCACTGGTCGTCGCGATGTTCGTCCAGCGGCGTGGCGCGTCCAACGGCGGCGTGAGACGAATGCACGATCCTTACTCTCGACGCACGCTGATGACCATGGGCAAGATCCGTGAGATCGCGGCCGCCCGTGAAGCCCTCGAAGCGACCGCAGTCGTCTTCCACAATCCGGTCACCGAACAGCAGCGCGCTGTCCTGTCCCGCCTGCTCGGTTGCTCGGTCTTGGGTATGCCAACGCATATCCGGCCGCCGACATGAACAGGGTCTTACGGTCATCGGCCTGTCAGTTGCCATATCTGAGGCAGATGGTCTTCGTGTACCGCAACTGCATGCAAATCCCTGGCCTTGGAAATCGGGATAGGAGTTCCGTGGCGTCGATGGAATTCCGTTAATATCAGCCGGTGGACGACGAGGAGATCAGGACCGATCTGCGGCCGGAGCTGGTGGGAGACATCGCCGGTTCGTTCTTCGTGCCGAGCTACCAGCGCGGGTATCGCTGGGGACGCGATGAGGTCGTCCGGCTGCTCGATGACATCCAGGAGAGCGCCGGCAGAAGTACTTCCTGCAGCCGGTCGTGGTGAAGCGTCGCGACGACAGGAAGTGGGAACTCGTCGACGGCCAGCAGCGCCTGACGACCCTGTTCTGATCCTCCGCTACATCCACGAGCACCTCCCGACGACGGGACCGAAGTACTCGCTGGAGTACGAGACTCGGCCCGGCAGCGCCGACTACCTGCACCACCCGACGCCGGAGCAGAGCCAGGACAACATCGACTTCTTCCACATCTTCGGCGCCGTTCGCGTGCATCCGGGAGTGGTTCGACGGGCAGCGACAACACGACGCTCGAGGCGATCAACTTCTACAAGTACCTGTCCGAGTCCGTCTACGTCATCTGGTACGAGGCGCCAGCCGACGTCGAGTCCACGACGCTGTTCACCCGCCTCAACGTCGGGCGGATCCCTCTCACCGACGCCGAACTCGTCAAGGCCTCTCCTGCTCACGCGCGCCAGCGAACTGAAGCGCGAACGCGAAATCGCCGCGCAGTGGGACAGCATCGAACGGGACCTCCGCGTCCCGGAGTTGTGGGCGTTCGTCACCGGCAGGCCGAGCCAGGAGGCGACGCACATCACGCTTCTGCTCGACACGCTCGCGGCCTGGCCGAAGGGCGAGGCACGCGTCCGCTGTTCCACACCTTCGAGACGCTCCGGCCGATGATCGAGAGCGCGGCGCAAGACCTGTGGAATCAGGTGATCGAGCTCCACTCGCTCGTCATGGGCTGGTACGACAACCGCGATCTGTTCCACAAGATCGGCTACCTGATCGCCCGGGGCCGGACGTTCGACGAACTGGTCGCGCTGTCGCAGGACTGCACGAAGCGCGAGTTCGAGGCCCGCCTCGACGCGTGGATCCGCGCCGACCTGTCGCTGAACGGCCTCAGACCTCGCAGAGCTGCGGTACGGAAACACGAAGGCGGAGGCTGTCCTGCTGTTGATGAACGTCGAGACCGTACGGAGCATGAAGCTCTCCTCCGAGCGGTTCTCGTTCAGGGAGCACGCGGCGCAGCGGTGGAGCATCGAGCACATCCACGCGCAGAACGCCGAGCAGCTGAACCGCGCCGCGCAGTGGGTGGAGTGGCTTCGCCTGCACCGAGACGCCCTCGCCGGCCTCCCCACGATCTCACGAGGCAGACCGCGCCGAGCTCACCGAGCGCATCAACGCCGCCATCGGCGAACATCTCCGAGGAAGCGTTCGCGCCGCTGGAGCAGGAGCTCAGCACGCTTTTCAGCCTCGCCGGCGACGAGCGAAGACGTCGACGCGATCGCGAACCTCGCGCTCCTGGCAAGCGATGACAACAGCGCGCTCAGCAACTCCGTCTTCGAGGTCAAGCGCCGCAACATCCTCGAACGGGACCGGCTCGGGCTCCTACATCCCGGTCTGCACGCGCAACGTCTTCCTCAAGTACTACACCGACGCCGAGGGCAGCAGATCCACTTCTGGGGCGAGCACGATCGAGAGGGCTACCTCGCCGCGATGCAGACAGCACGTCGGTCCCTACCTGCTCGAGGAGGACGCGACCTGATGCCCGGCTACCTGACGTCCTACGCCGGGCTGTTCTCGCCGCACTGACGCGGACGCCCCGAGGTGACGAGCATCGAGATCCCCCTCATCCAGCGCGACTACGCCCAGGGGCGCACCGACGCTCGCCGTCCGACATCCGCGAACGCTTCCTCGACGTGCTGCACGACGCGCTCACCGAACGGCACGAGAGGTCGGGCCTCGACTTCGTCTACGGCGACGTCGAGGACGGGACGCTGCGACCGCTCGACGGTCAGCAGCGCCTGACCACTCTGTTCCTGCTGCACTGGTATCTGGGCTACCGAGCCGGGCAGCTCGCCGAGCGGCAGCCGTGGATGAGCTTCTCCTACGCCACCACGGCCGAGCGCACGCCTGTTCTGCGAGCGGCTCGTGACCGGCGCAACCCGCCGCCAGACGTGTGCGGCCCCAGCGGCATGGATTGTCGATCAGTCCTGGTACCTCTACGTCTGGAGACACGACCCGACCATCCAGGCGATGCTCGTGATGATCGACGCTATCCACGAGCGCTTCCGCCGACTGCGACGCGCCGCAGGCGTGGGAGCGCCTTGTCTCCGCCGACGACCCGGCCATCTCGTTCCAGCTCCTGCCGATCAACGACATGGGCTCCGGCGAAGACCTCTACATCAAGATGAACTCGCGCGGGAAACCCCTGACCGCGTTCGAGAACTTCAAGGCGCGCTTCGAACACGCCATCGCGTGGGCCGGCGACAAGGCAACTGATTCGACCACCGAGTCGACGGCGCATGGTCCGATATTCTCTGGCGCTACCGTGGCAGCGACGACATCGTCGATGACGAGTTCATGCGCTACTTCGAGTTCATCACCGATGTCTGCGAGTGGCGCGCCGGGCGGCTTCCCGGCGGGAGCCCGCCTCGAGAACCGCGCGCTGCGGCTGTTCGGGACAGCCGGGCGCAAGCCGGTACGAAAGCCTGGATTTCCTCTTCCACGCGTTCGACACCTGGATCGGTGTCGACATCGGCGACGAATTCGGACAGCTCTTCACCTTCACGAACCGCCCCGACGGCCCGGACCCCGACCGGCTCCTCCTGTTCGGCACGGAAGACCGGTGCTGACCTTTTCGACGCGTGCTGCCGGCACTATGGCAACTCAGCGGCCGCTTCAGCTACGGACGCACACTTCTTCTGCTCGCGGTGCTGCTCGACCGCGCTCAACCCCTCAGACGAGTTCCCGCGGCGGCTAAGGGTGCTGCGCAACCTGATCGAGGCGTCGGAGAGCGAGTTCCGTCCGCACCGGCTACCCGCGCTCGTCGCCGACGTGCAGCGCATCGTCGTGGACGGCTCACTAGACGAAATCAACGGCTTCAACAGCGCCCAAGCCGAGCGACGAGCAGGCCAAATGGGCTTTCCTGAGGCGACATCCCGGAGTTGGCGGCCAGCACTTTTCCGGCTCGAGGACCACCCTTTGCTCCGCGGCTCCCTGCAAGCGTTCGAACTCGATGCCGACACTTTCGCGCGCCGAGCCGCCGCGTTCGAGTCACTATGGCCGCGCCGGACGGCTGGCGCGACCTCACCGGCGCCCTGCTCGCCTCCGGCGACTACGCGCGGCGCCGCAACGACCGCGATCTGCAGTTCGGCTCCCCGTCGAATAGCGAACCGTGGCGGAACCTGCTCACCGGAACATCTCGCGCGAACCTGCGGCGAACCGCCGAGGCTCTCGGCAAGGTGCTCGACGCTGTCGCTGCAGGGACGGCACCGCGCGAGTCCTTGCGGGAAATCAGGAGAGCGTTCGTCCGCACGAGAGAGGCGGACCGAGAACTTCGACTGGCGCTACTACCTCGTGCGGTATCGACGCGATGCGCAGGGCGCATCCGGCATCTACGCCAGTGTCGGCGGGAAATGGGCTACCTCGTCTGCATGCTCGACAAGACCCAGATGAACGGGCGTTATCGCGACCCGTATCTCAGTGCCCTTGTCGGACAGGTGAAAGCAGCCGGAGCCACCGCCGACGTGATCAGCGATCTCACGTTCCTCGGCGGCTATGTCGAGAGCGAGCGATGGATCCCTCTGCGCAAAAGCGGCACTGCGATCCGCAGCTCAACGGACGGTTGGATCTTGAGGCGGCCACCGAACGAGGAGTATCGTGACGCTTTTCAAGAGGTCTGCGATGAATTCGGGATTGATGGCTGGCTCAAGCTGGCGATCCCACAACAGCTTCGTGATAACCGCCCGGTGGACACCGAAGATCGCATCGTGGCCGGGGCACGATTGCTGAAGAGCCTTATATCCGCAGGCCTGTGACCAACGGCCGAGCGGATCCGGACCTCGCGGGTCACGAGGCGGGTAGTTCGATGACGGCCGTGCTCGACTCCGCACAGCGGCCGAACGCGATCGCCTTGCCGCCCTGATCACCGCCCGTGTCCGTATGCCGGAGACCGTGATGACCTGAGCGTACGACAGCTATCGCGCGATGTGGTGACCGGGCGCTGCTGGTGGAGACGACCGACGACATCAACACGTATTCGCATTACGACGTGCTCGGCATCCGGCTCCGACACTATGACCTGTCGCTTACTGACTTGGGCATCTGACCGCGGTCGACGCCGTGGCGACTACGGCGCGGGTCGCGGTTGCGTGCATCGCCAGGTGCCCGTTGCAATTGCGTATGCCAGGTGTTTGGACGGAGAGCTCTGGACAGAGACCCAAATCGATCCCAGTAGTAAACGGCTTCCGATCCCGGTTGTTGTCATCGGGTAGTCTGCGCATGGCAGGCCTGGGAACCGTCGCTTGGCCATCTGCCCCAATCAGGACCGAGCGGCCCGTGCTCCGTGAGCCCGGGACCGCGCGGCGGTCAAGGAGTTTCAATGACTACGGAGATGGCACCGTACGACCGTCGATCCTGGGCAGAGATCGAGAAGTGGCGGGAGAAGCGGCTCACCGCCCGCGCCTGGCGAGTGCTCCCTCAAGAATGGCGGGACAAGCTCTCGGAGGCTGGGCGCCGCGCCAAGCAGAGGTTTGAATCGCTTCCAGGTGCCGGTGAGTTCGAGGCCCTCTTCGTCCGGGCGTTGGGTGGCCTGATGGACTTCGGCGCCCGAGCGTCGATGGCAACGGTTCGCGAGGGAGCAATCCTCGAGGCGTACCGCAAGCATGGGCACGACGTGCGGGTCATTGAGGACATCGCCAAGGTGGAGCTTTGCGACATCGACAAGGTCAAGCCGAACCTTGCTCTTGCCTACACGGCTACGGCCACGGTCGAGGGAGCGGCAGCCGGCTTCATGATCTCGGGAGGGGAGATTGTGGCCGCCGGAGGAGGGATCGCGGGCGCGGGGGCCGGAGCTGCCCCTGGCATCGGTACGATCGTCGCAGTGTTGGCCGCCGACGCCGCGGCGGTGTTGGTTGCGGCGAACCGCGCCGTTGCGCACACAGCTGCCTACTACGGCTACGACCTGGACCATCCTGAGGAGCGGTTATTCGCGCTGGGGGTGCTCAGCATGGGAACCGCGGCCGAGGCGGGTAAAGCCGCCGCATACATCGAGCTCAACAAGCTCGTCCAGATGCTGGCCCGACGAGCGACGTGGGACCAGTTGCGCCGAAACGCAGTCACCGGTGTGATCGAAAAAGTGTTCGCCCGGCTGAGCTATGACATCACCAAACGGAAGCTCGGGCAGGCCGTGCCGATCGTCGGAACCCTATTTGGGGCAGGGATGAACGCGCGTCTGCTTTTCAGCGTCGTCGACGACGCAGACCACGTCTACCGGGAGAGATTCCTACGTGAGCGCTACGGCATGGACCTCAAGCCAGTAGCCGATTGGGTCGACTCTGACGTCGATGTCATCAACATTGCCGCGATCCTCGACGAGGAGGTCGGTGAGCCCGGTGGCGATGCCTCCCACGACGACGGACATCAGCGCGGGAAGTGAGGGCCTGAGCGGCTTACCTTGGTAGTCATGGCCCTGAGCCTGCAATCGCCGGCATAGCAAACTCACTATCACCGACATCAGAGCGTTGTAGGACTCGCTCACCGTCCGATCGCTCCTCATCGGCAGATCGGGACACCACCAGGGCTCGGCGAACGTCACTGGGGACTGACCCCCCGTGTGTAGTCGATGGTTTCTGTGTGCGGGCGGCGGCTCGACCATCAGCTCGCCGCTGAGCTTGCGGATGTCGATGGCCGCTGCGTACTCGGTGGCTTACGCGGCCCTGCACTGCAACTCGTACGCCAACAAGGTACCGCGTATTGCTCGACCGCCATCCCCCGCGGTAGCGAGGTTCCCGCCGAGATTTCACTGGTCACGAGGCTGGTACGTCGACGACGGCAATGTGATCCGGCTGGGCGCAGCCAACCGTCGCATGCCGAGCTGAACGGCGACGATCGGCGACGGTATGTGCGTGACGCCGTAACTGCCCCGCCGGCGGCTCGTCCGTACGTCCGGCCACTCGGAGATCAACCGACCACTCACCGGATCCAGGAGCTGCGGATGCCCGTACAAGGCGATGACCTTATCGCCGCAGGCCAGCAGGTTACCGAACGGACGATCGACGCTCACTTTACGCAGCCGCGCTTCGGCCGCGATCGACCAGATACCGAGCTGGCCCGGTGCGAGCGCATTGGGCTCGTCGCCGCCGAGAGGCTCATTATCGCTGCCCGCTACCGCGATTCGATCGTCGTCTAGCCGGCACGCCGCCTCCCACCGAATGAGACTCGCCTGAGCTGGTAGTTGACCAGCGAACCGCCAGGACCGAACACGAGATCAACTGGCGCCGCTGAGATCGCCGAAAGCGACGAATTCGCTTGATTGCGTGGCGTGCTCGAAACTCTGCGCGTGGACGCTCATGATCCAACGAACAGGCGTCCCGTCGGAGGCGGTTTCGAGCCACAGCACGCGAGCGCCCTTCAAGGCAAAGCCCAGTCGCTGACGCTCAAGGCGCCACGTTCGGAACTCGGAACTTCTCCACACCAGCAATGGGATTTGACATTCGCAGCCCGTCCGACGCTCGCCGCCATCGATCAAGGCGATGACTGCGGATGCCGCATCCTCAAGAGAGTCTGCAGTCGGTATGCGGTTACGTGCGGCGCATTCACGCAAGTAGCCCACGTGTACGGCGGTTGGCGGGGCGCCGAGGACGACCCGGCCGCTGGACTCCCATCGCCCGAACTCCACGTTCGTTGTGAGTCCGGGCAGGTGCTGCATATCTCTGGGCACCCAGAACAGGATGACGTCGACGACCGCGAGCCAGCTGTCCTCCCACGCGTGGTGGTCGTAGCGGAGGGGTACACCGTCACGAGGTTCGGGGACGAACACGACGAGTTCACCGGACTCGTTCCACGCTGTCTCGACAGCCTTGAGCGCTGCTGGCCGCCAGGACGGGACGTCCGTGGTTCTCGGCATCGGACCGGCGAGGAACAGCGACGCATCCCACGCGTCGGGTGGTTGCTCGTTCGCGTAGACGACGGTGACGCTTGCCCGTCATGGCTTGACTCCGACGCGCTCGCACAACGCGCGCAACTCTGTCCACCCTGTTCCGCGTCGCGACTTCTCCAGCAGGTGCCGGACAGTCTCGGCGACCAGCGGCGAGAGCCGTACACGTTGGGGGGCGAGGCGTTCGGCGTTGAGGAGCATCCGCAGTGCGTCTTTGTCTTTGTTGATGTTGCTGAGAGCGCGTGCCGTGTCGATGTAGAACGCCGCCTGGCGGGAGCGGGAGACTGCCGCCATGCCTGTGGGGTCGATGTCGCGGGCGATCCGGACGGCCGCTCCTGGATCGCCGGTGTCGGCGTTCATGCTGACGCGCCACACATCGATCGCGGTTGGACCGAAGTTCAAGCCGAGAGCCGGCGACTGGCCGGTATGGTGCGCGAGTTTCTCGGCTTCGCCGATCGCGGCCTCGGCGGCGACGGTATCGCCGAGTGCCCACTTCGTGAACCCGGTCATCATGTACAACTGGCCGAGCATCTCCTTGCCGTTGGGCTTGCCGGTGTGGGGTTCGAGTTCGGTCGCGGCGCGCTCGACGATACGCAGTGCGCGGGAGTAGAGACCGCAGCCACTTGCCGCGTGCGCCTGGGACCACGCCGCCAGGCCGAGCATCACCGGGTCCTGCAGATGTGTGGCGGCCTGACGTCCGCGGTCGGCGAGCATGACGGCTGATGCCGGATCACCGAGGTATCTGATGACGAACGATGCCGTGTCCTCGGCCAGGACGAGGGCTTCCAGTGCGCGCTCGCGTTCGGCGCCGAACGCGGCAGCGTGCAGTTCGCGGAGCAGCGAGGGAATCAGCTTGGCTGCCCCGGTGTAGTCGCACGCCAAGCGCAGACCTATGACCAGGTCAAGCCGTTGAATCAGGGGCTCGATCGGGCCGTCCGTAGCGGTCGGCGGGTCTTCGAGGTCAGCTTCGATGGCAGCCTGCATCGTCTGGTAGATCGCGGTCGTCTGCTCTACGCGTCCATGTTCAGGACCGATTGCGCCAGTTCCGGTGAGTTCGGCGAGCGGCACATTGAGCGCCTTGGCCAGGGCTGCAAGCATGAACCGGTTGTCGGCGCTGCGCTCACCGCGCTCCAGACGCCCCCACTGCACATGGCTGATGCCGGCGAGAGAGGCCGCGTGGCGGATGGACCAGTTGCGCTGCAACCGGAGCATCCGCAGCCGTTCACCGATCGGTTCTGTCGCAACTTGAGGTGATCTCATCCCTGCTCCCCGGCTCACGCGGTCGTGCGGCGATATTGGCGGAACCACTTGGTACCAGTGTGGCATGTGATTGGAATTAACGTACGTCTATGGCACTCGTCCGGATGTCATGCCAAGTATCCGCGAGGTGCTTGAGCAGGCCATTCAGTCGAGATCCGTAGTGGCTCCTGCGGTACGCGAGGTGTGGACTCCGTGCCGCAGGACGCCCATCTGGGACGCCATCTTTGTACGACGGAGAGGAACTGGTCAATGCCAACCAACGTTTACTACGCGGCGACTGCCGATGAGCAACTGGCCGAAGCGCAACGCACGCTGAATACGCACGTGACGTCCAGCTTGACCGGCCAGTGCCTGGTCTGCGGAACGTACGGCCCGTGCTGGAAACGCGAAAACGCCGTGGTGACCTTTTCAAGGACGCTGCGGCTGCCATGTCGACAGCCTGGGGCGACTCGTCCGGAATTGGTCGGCACTCGCCGGGTTGACGGGTTCGGCCTTCGGGCCGCAGCGGCGTGAGGCGAGGGCCGTGGCCGATGCGCCACTACGTCTGGTTCCTGGAGGCCAACCCGAACGGGCAGTGGGCCTGGATCGAGAACGAGACCGGACTTCCGATAGCCGCTGCTATCGCTGACGCACTTGGAAGGCACCCCATGAGCACTGATATTGCCGCAGCCCGCGAGCGGTTCGTGGCCGACCTCGACGCGGCGGGCCACCTGCCGGACCCGGCATGGCGCGACGCGTTCACGTCCGTGCCCCGACACGTATTCCTGCCCCGGTTCTTCCTGCCCACACCGGACGGCCGGTGGCAGGCCACCGACCGGCGCCACGCGGCTTACCTGCCGCAGGTCTACGCCGACACCACCCTGACGACCCAACTCGACGGCAAGACCGATCCGATCCCGGAACGGGGACCGGTCGCGGGCGTCGGCACGTCGAGTTCGACACAGCCGTCCCTGATGGCCTACATGCTGCACGCGTTGCAGCTCACCGGCGGCGAGCGGGTCCGCGAGATCGGCACCGGCACCGGCTACAACGCGGCGTTGCTGTGTCACCGGCTCGGCGAGGACAACGTGACCAGCGTGGAGGTCGACCCGACGATCGCGGACCGGGCTCGGACTCACCTGGCGAGCTGCGGATACGTGCCGCAGGTCGACACCGACGACGGCGCCACGATCGACGCCGGGAGCTATGACCATGTGATCGCGACGTGTTCCGTGCCGATGGTGCCCCGCTCGTGGATCGCGCACGTCCGCGACGGCGGGTCGATCGTGACGAGCCTGTGGCGCAACCTCGGCGGCGGTCCCCTCGTCCGGCTAGCCGTCAACGACGGCACCGCGCAGGGGTTCTTCCTGCCGCAGTTCGGCGGGTTCATGCCGGTCCGCTCCGAGGCGCAAGCGATCCCGGCACTGTCGAAGGCGTTGAAGCAGGTCGGCGTCCGCGAACGACGAAGATCGACAGTGCGATGGTGCGCGATGAGCAGTCCGGCCTGTGGATCGCGCTGCTCATCCCTGGTGTGACCTGGCTTGGCTTCACCCCGGACGGGGGCAGCGAACAGTTCTGGCTGTTCGGAACGGACGGGTCGTGGTCGATGCTCGATGAGACGACGATGCGCGTCGAGCAGCACGGACCGCGCCGCCTATGGGACGAGGTCGAAAACGCCCACCACCTGCGGGAAGGCTCCGGCGCACCGACCCGTGACCGGATGGGCCTGACCGTCACCCCGGACGGAACGCACCGCTTCTGGCTCGACACCCCTGAGGAGGAACTGTGGACGGACCCGACGAACACATGATCGCCTCCCGCACGCTCGCGGACCTGTCGACGCTGCCGTCCCGGCAGCGGGTCGCGGACCGGGACGAGTCGATGGATGCCGCTGTAGCCATCCTCTCGGCACACGTGCCGAACGTCGATGACGGGTCGTGCGCCGGCTGCCGGGCGCAGTGGGGCAGGTGGCTGTACTTCGAGGACTGTTCGCAGGCGGATTGGGCGCTGCGGGTGGTGGAGACACACGCGGCGTGGGACGACGATCCACCCGATTCGCATCCTCCGGCCGTTGCCACCGGATCGGTGCTGGCCCGCCGATAGTCGGCTCGAAGTGCTACCGGCCGCGACCCGGCGACTGCACGGCGCGGGGGCGTGGCAGGCGGAGTCACGAGCCACATGAGCTGCGGACGGTCCTGCTTGGGGTAGGGGCCGCGGGGAGGGCCGTCCGCTTCACGATAGACGCGGCATGTCGCGCGACGGAGGACATACAGCGTGAAGGCACGTCATCACCCGACTTCAACGAGAGGACGAACTGTGGTCACGTCGGGCTCCACGACCCTGCGGCGACGCCGGCTCGGCAGCCAGATCCGCTCATTGCGCGAGCGGGCGGGCCTGCCATTGGAGATCGCGGCCGAACGGCTCGACATGACGGCGAGCAGAGCCAGCCAGATCGAGACGGGAAACATTCCGGTGGGGGCCGTCGAGGTCACGCGTATGGTGACGCTGTACGGGCTGCTGGACGACGACATCGCGAGGTTCCGACAGCGGGCGCAGGAGGCGAGCAGCACTGAAGCGTGGTGCCTGCCGGAGCCGGAATTCTCGAACGCCTATGCGCAGTTTGAAGGGGCCGCCTCCCAGGTCCGGATGTATGCCTCGCAGTCGATTCCGGCGCTGCTCCGGACCTGCGCCTACGCGCGCCACCTGCTCGACGTGACCGGTTTTCACCTCACGACCGCTCAGGTCAGCGCCCGCCTCGCCGCCATCGAGCGACGACAACGCGCGCTGGACGGCGCTGACGTACTCGACCTGCGGGTGGTCATGGACGAAACCGTGCTGCGTCGCGCCGTCGGTGGTCCGGGCGTGATGAAAGACCAGCTCGCCAAGCTCGTCACGATGGCGACCAGTTCCGACGTGACGATTCACATCCTGCCCCTGGCCACAGGAGCGCATCCGGGGATGGATGGGTCATTTGCGATCGTTGACGGCGGCGACTCGTCGAGGCCGGGCTGCGCGGTCGTCGAAGGCGCGGGCGTGGGCCTCTTCTTCGAACGCGACCGGGATGTCCGGCGTTACGAGACGCTGTTCGACGGGCTCACCGAGGTAGCGCTGTCGCCCGGCGACACACTCGATCTGCTCCAGGCAGCGGCGAACAGGTGACGGCCCGCCGTGACGACAGGCACTCGACCGCGGCAACCGTATGACCGACAAGAGCGCCTGACCACCACAACCGCCCTGTTACACGCGAGGCACGGCGCTGTTCCGGGTCGCGTTCCGCGCACCGCTCCGGCGACGTTCCAACCCGTGCCGGAACGGTGACCGGCGGCGTTCCGCGCGGGCATGGGCATGGTCCGCCATCGGCGTGACCGGAACGCTACCAGTGGCATTCGCCCGGTTCCACGGTCTGGTAACGCCGTTACCAGACCCGTTCCCACCGTGGCGCCATTCCACGGAAGACACCCGCCGTGCCGGCGGAACGTCGGCGTTCCCGGCACGGAACGCTCGCGGGCGACGCACGTTCCGGACAGGAGACGAGAACACGTGGACGACGACGAGGAGCCGCGCCGCGACCGGCACGGCGACGCAATGGACGACCGTTACCACGACACCTACGACGCGTTCCTCGGCATCGTCATCCCACCGGACGAGGTCAAGCAACGCTGGCAGGCGATCCTTGCCGCTGCCGCAGCCGCCTACCTCTGCCCGGACGACGATCCGGCCTGCCGGCATGGCCGGTCCCGGCCATGCCGCCGGCCGTCCTACCGCCAGCGGTCACCCGAAACGGGATGGTGACCGGTCCGAGTTGTCGGAGTCGGCGGGTGATGCGGCCGGCGACCTGGTCGAGTCATGCGACAGTGGCCCGGCACCGGGTCACGGCTTCGGTGATCCAGTCCGGCAATGCCCCGGTCGAGTTGTCGGCGGCTGCGGCCTGACCCTGGTCACGCTTGGGCGCCTGTTACCGGTGGCGAGACGGCCGAGGCGATGGCCCGTACGGGCGGCGCAGATCCGGGCCGGTGGTGGTCGGCGAGCTGTCGGTGGGGGTGGTGATCGTTCGCAGGGTGGTGGCGGCTTGCCGCGCGGCGCGGCTTGATGCAGGCGGTGCTGGGATTGGCGCAGGATGGCGAGGGTGTCGGCCAGTCGCGCCAGGTCGGCCAGGAGCTTGATGACGGTGTACAGCGTCGGGTCACCTTCGGGGCTGCCCATTGCCGCGATCAGCCGGGAAATAGACCGCAGCCGCTGGCATGTGGCTGGTGCTCCGGGGCTGCCGGCCGTAGGGAAGGCGCGCGGCCCGGTCGAGTGTCTCGGCAGCGCGGGACAGCGGTCCACGCCGTGCGGCCTTCCATCGTTCGGGCGGTCACGGTGAGCACGTCGGCGGCGGCCATCGCGGCAGCATCGGCCTCGCCATCGTCGGTCAGGCTGCCGGTCTTCATCTGTCCGGTTGCGGTGCGGATCTGTTCGGCGGCGTAGGCGTACGCCTGCCCTCGGGCTGCCGCGTTGGTCGGCATCGACCATCCGGGGTCGGTGGCTTGCTGCCAGCGGTGTCGTAGCCGGGGCAGGCTCAGATCCGGGGCCAGCTTGCCACCGGAGTAGAAGACCGGGTCTCCTGCGGCGGTGGTCGCGTCGGGCAGGGCGACGGCGTACCCGGTGACCTGGCTGTTGTCGTGCTGGCTGTGGCGCAGCTTGACGATGACGCCGGCCTGCTGGAGCCGGTCGAAGAACTCGGCTTCGGTGGCGGCTGCCGCTGCCGCGTGACGCACGTCGCGGCGTAGCCGGTCGCGCGGTGCCTCGGTGCGTCGCTGCCGGGTCGCCTTGCGGGATTCGGTGCTGGTCGGGCGGCGTACGGCGGTGCGATCGGCCGGCGCGGTTTGGTGCAGGCCGTAGCGGCGCTTCGATGTCTTGGGCGGCGGCGCGGGTGCGCAGGTAGTCGCGGAACGCGGTCTCGGTGCGGCCGTCCTGGCGGACCAGGATCGCGGCGATGTGGATGTGGTCGGGGCCGTGGCGTACCGCGATCCAGCGGATCGCGTCCGGGTCGTCGTGGCGGGCCAGGCCGGTGTGGGCCATGACCTCGGCGGCGATGTGCCCCCACTGCTCGTCGGACAGGATGCGGTCCTGCGGAGCCGCCCGCAACGAGAGGTGCCACACCGGCTTCGCCGGCGCGTGGTCGGCGGCGAGCAGCGGATCTTCCAGGAGAGCGACCAGGGCACGGAAGTCGCGGCGACCGGTCGGCTGTGGTGGTTGGCTCCAGGGTGTGGAGGTCGCCGCTGCCCTGCCAGGCGGCGACCAGGCGCGGGTTGGTGTGTTCTTCGTGTTTGCCGGGGCCGTACAGGTAGCGGATGAGGCCACCGATGCGGGTACCGCGCGGATGGACCCGGCCGATCACCGCAACGCCGCCCGAATCAGCGTGACCACTTCGTCGAGGCGCCCGACGGCCCGGCCGCACAACGCGATCGCGGCGTCGGCGTGGACCGGGCAGCTCGCCGGTGGAGTTGTAGGCGGCGGCGACCTGGTTGACGTTGGTGCCGAACCGGTTGACCGCTGTGCGCGCCGCGAACAACTGACGCAGCAGGGCACGCAGTGTCTCGTTCGCCGATCCGGGACCGGCTGCCGTCGCGCCGCGGGCTGCGGCCAGCGCCGCCTCGGCGCAGAACCCGGCCAGGGTCAGTCCGGACCAGGCGGCTGCTGTCTGGATCTCGTGCAGCTCGCTGTCGCTGTAGCGGCCGTTGACGCGGTGCGGGCGGCGCGGACCGGCGTGCTGACGGTGCCGCTGATCCGGATGGCTTCCTGCGGGACGCGGTGACGCTGACTGACTGATCGTCCACGATCCCGAGGATGACCAGACGCGTGTATGCCCGCAGCGTTACCAGACCTGGTAGCGGCCGACCGACCGAGGCCTGCTCCGGCGCAGCCATATCGACCGCGCCCGGTCGATACCCCGATCTGGGTACCAGATCGCTATCTTGCTACCAGCCGCCGCCTGTTCGATCAGATGCGACTACGCGCTGGAACGCCAGGCCCTCAGCAGCCTGCAAGCCGAGCTGTTCCAAGCCCGCACTGTCCTGTTGTCCTGTCTCGCGAGAACTGGTCTGCGTCTCACCAAATCTGGTCCGCCGGCGTGCTTGCCAGGCACCCGCTACCCATGCACGAACCGCACGACCTCGCGAAGGGCAGCGTCAGCACCGTCAAGATCGGCGAGTCGCGCGGCCAACGTCGCCATTGCGAGCCGTTCCGGTAGGGCCTGGCTGAATTTCAGCCCGTCGAGTGCCTTCTTGTTGACGTCAGGCAGGCAGAGTCGCTGGCTGGCGTCGGCGATGAGCGCCCGCCACTCGGCAGGGGTGACGTTCTCTCGGAGTCGGATGTGCCGGTCGTCGAAGCGTTGCATCGGGTCGACGACCTCGGCCAGTGTGGCGGCGAGTGTGGCGTTCGCGCGGAAGCCCGCCCAGGTCCACCAGCGCAGGTCGTCGCCGCGATGGTCGCGCAGGATGACGTTGCCTCCCGGGATGCACCAGCGACGATCGCATCCTCACGCACCTGAGCGAGGCGGTCGATGGCTCGCCGGGTGAGCTTCACCGGCGGGTCAGCGCCGAGCAGCACCTCGCGCATGGCGCGGCTCAGCTCGAATCCGAGTCCGGACCAGCCGCCTCCGCCGTCGTCCAGCGCGCCTTGCCGCCGCCGTCGGCGGGTTCGACGAAGCAGCGCCGACGCCGCCAGTCGATGTAGGTGACTCGCCAGCTGCGTCCGCCGAGCAGGAGCCGCGCGGTCGCCCTTGACCTCCTCGGTGAGCAGCGCGGGGTCGATCCGGCCGAGTTCGTCGCGGCCGGCCAGCACGGTGAATTCGGGTGCGCCGGTGAAGACCGCGGTCATGCCCATGAAGTGGCGGTGCCCGAACCGCCGTTCGGCCTCGGGGCCGATGAAGCAGCATGCCGGCGTCGCTGTCGAGGTAGCCCTGCTCGACTAGGTAGCGCACGATCGGGTCGGCGCTGCCGGTCGAACGGGCGCGAGTCCGTTCCACCACTGCGCCCAGAGTCTGGTCGCCGACTCGGTGCTCCTGCAGGCACAGCGCGAGGATCTGCTGGGCGACGATGTGCCGCGGCTCGGGCGGCGGCGATGACGGGCTCGACCCATCCACGGCCCCACAGCAGCAGCAGCGCGGCGGCCTCGAGCAGGGAGTCGCCGTCGCGGGTGAGGAAGAGGCAGTTGCGGGTGCTGCCGGGCCGCCGGCCGGTGCGCCCGAGTCGTTGCAGGAACGACGCCACGGTCGCGGGCGAGTCGATCTGGATGACCCGGTCGAGGTCGCCGACGTCGATGCCGAGTTCGAGCGTGCTGGTGGAGACGATCACGCAGTCGCGGGCCTCGGCGAACGCCTCCTCCGAGCGACGCCGCTCGTCGGCGGAGAGCGAGGCGTGCGACAGGAACGTGGTGATGCCGCGGCCGCGTAGGAGACTGCCGAGTTCCTCGACCGGCCTGCCGGGACTCGCAGAAGACCAGCCGCTTTTCGCCGGCGTGCAGAGCGGCGATGCACCGTGGCGGCGTTCTGGCAGCGAGCCGACGTAGTCGAGCTCGATCTCACCGGGCGGCACGGAGGGAGCAGCTCGCGCCGGTAGCGGCGGACGGACAGCATCCGGCGCGACGACGCGCGCCGGGCCGGGTGCCCGCGCCGGAGCCCTGCAGCCAGGTCAGCAGCTCGTCCGGGTTGCCGACGGTCGCCGACAGACCGACCCGCTGGAGCGGTCGGCCGATCGAGATGGGTGAGCCGTTCCAGGACGGCGAGCAGGTGCCAGCCTCGGTCGTCGCCGGCGAACGCATGGACCTCGTCGACGACGACGGCGCGCAGGCCGGAGAAGAACGCGCGTGGTCGACGTTGAGGCTGACCAGCATCGACTCCAGCGACTCCGGCGTGGTCAGCAGGATGTCCGGGCGGGCGGCCAGGATTGCCCGCCGCCGGGACGCGGTGACGTCGCCGTGCCAGAGGGCGGCCCGCCGGCCCGAGCCAGCCGGCGTACCTCTCCAGCCGGGGATGCAGGTTGTTGAGCAGCGCCCTCAGCGGGCAGAGGTAGAGCACCGACGTGCCGGGCCAGCCCTCGGCGGCCATCCGGGACAGCAGCGGAAATGGCCGCTGCCTCGGTCTTGCCGCCGGCGGTGGGCGCCAGCAGCAGGGCGTCCTCGCCGGCGAGCAAGCGGCTCGACCGCTCCTCCTGCAACGGGCGCAGGCCGGGCCACGCAGGGAGTTGACGATGTGGTGCAGCAGGACCGGGTGCAGCAGGTCGGCGGCGGGAGCGGTCACAGGTCGAGAGCGATGTCGTCGGCGCTGGCGGCGTTGCGTTCCACGTCGGTCATCTCGGCGGTGCGACATCGTGAGCGCGTAGTGCTGGCGGGGGTCGAAGTCGGGGAACTGGTCGACCCGGTCGAGCACGTCGCCGACGAGCTTCTTCAGGAAGAGGCGGGGCGCGACGCCGACCTTGCCGCCCAGTCCGCCGGCAACGGCGCGGGCCAGCTGACCGAGGTATGCGTCATCGACGATGATCGCGGACCCGCTCGGCGGCGGATGACCCGTCGGCGTACAGGTCGCGGACCCTGCCGCCCAGCTCGACCAGCGAGTCGACGGTGAAGCCGGGCAGCCGGATCTGCACGGCGCGCGGGTTGTCGAACCGCGGGTCGGTGCCGAAGTCGGTGGCGAGCCGCTGGGCCAGCGGCGCGAGGCGCTGCACGCCCTGCTGCCCGTCGAAGAACGCGGGCGTGCCGGTGATGACCAGGTACAGGCCCGGGAAGCGGCCGGCGTACACCTCGTCGATCAGTTGCCGCAGCGCGTTGAGGGCCTTGTCCCGCGCGTCGGAGCGGACCCGCTGCAGCGTCTCGACCTCGTCGAGGACGAGCAGCAGGCCGGGATGGCCGCTGTCGCGCAGCACGGTGAGCAGCCCCTGCAGGAAGCTGAGGGCGCCGAAGTGGTCCAGATCGCCCTTGACGCCGGCGACCCGTCGCGCGGCGGCGGCCACGTGCGGTTGGCCGCCCAGCCAGGCCAGCAAGGCCGTCGGCGGTGGCGGCGTCGCCGGACAGGCCGGCGCGCCGGTAGCCGCGCAGGGCGGCGGCGAACGCCGGTGCGCTGCGGCTGACTTCGGCAAGTCGCCGATCCAGCAGGTCACCGACCGCACGGTCGAGAGCCGCCGGCGTCATCGGCAGTCGACCGTCCCGGCGGCCAGCACATCCTCTTCCAGAGCGAAGAACCAGCCGTCGACGACCGGGCGCAGCGCGCTGGGCGGGAACGGTCGCGGTGGTGAGCCGCTCGGTGAGCCGGCGGTAGACCGTCTCCAGCCGGTGCAGCGGTGTCTCGGTCTCGGAGATCTGCACCTCGGCGGTGGCCAAGCCGCGCGCTTGGCGCGCTCGGCCAGCCAGCGGGTGAAGAAGGTCTTGCCGGAGCCGTACTCGCCGCGGACGGCCTTGAAGACCGCAGCCGCCGGCGGCGACCGCGTTCGAGGTCGTCGTCGATGGCCGCGGTGAACCGGTCCAGGCCGACGGCGAGCAGGTCCAGGCCGTGTCGAGGGTACGGCGCCGCGGCGCAGCGCGTCGATGACCTCGCGGCGCCGCAGCGGGCTGACACTGCTCACGACGTTTCTCCGGAGAGCCGGAACTGCTCACGCAGCAGGCGGATGTCCAGTCGCACGGTGCGCCCGTCGTCGATCAGGGACAGCACGGGGTAGTTGTCCACGTTGAAGATGCGCTGCAGCGTGCTGACGAATCCGGTCGCCCGGGCAGGGATCTCGCCGGCACGTTCGGCGAGGACGGCCGCCGGAAGTACGCCCTTGGCCTCCACCAGCGCACGCAATGCTGCCTCGACCTTCTTGACGTCGAGACGACGGGGCGTCAGCGCGTGCTGGGCAGCGAATAGCTCGCTTTCCTTGAGTTCGCCGACGAGGTCGGCGCGGTCGTCCTGCGTCGTGGGTGCCGCCGGAGTGCTCGGGAATATCGAACAACGTCTCGCCAGCCGCGACGGTGGGCCGTCGGCGTGGCTTGGACGCGGGCGATGGCAGCTCAGCGGCCATTGTGGTCGGCGCGGACTGCGGCTGCCACCACTGCGGCCTGCGTACCGCGACGGCGGACCAACCAGCCGGTACGTCGGTCACATGAGGTAGCAGGAAAGCCAACAGCGGAATAGTGACCTCGGCCAATGAGGCCCCGCCGTGGTAGCCGGCCTTGCTGGACTGGTAGCGCAGCAGCGGATCCCACAGGGCGATGATCCTATTCTCCGGGGCGACGACTCTGGGACCGGACAACTCGACCTCTCCCGACTGGACCGGTCCCGCGCCCGTCCGATGCCGGGCAGAGGCAACGTCTGCCGCCCGCACCTTCTCGCCGCCGCGTTCCAGCACATGCCCGTGGTCGCTGGTGATGATGACGGCCCGGCCCGACGAGCGGGCGAGATCCAGGAGGCTGCGCAGGAAGCCGATGTCGCCGAGCTGCCACCCGGCTTCGCTACCTTCCCGCCCGTGGGCGAGCGACTCGTCGACGGTATTGATCACCACAGCGACCAGGTTGCCCGAATCGGCCACCGCGTCGGCCAGCTCACCGGCGAACATCTCGCCGGCCCCACCACGTGCCGGCCCTTTGTGGAAGATCTTGGCGTCCTTGCCCCACCTGCCGCCCGCGAAGAAGCGCTTCTCGTTCTCCTGATTGCCGCTGCGCAGCGCGCCGGCGAATAGTGACGTCCGGGAGACCGCGGTCAGCGTGGGAAGAGCCGCCACGACGCCGCGCCGCCGACCGGCTTCCGAGCCTGCGAGCGGGTCGTACTCGACCCAGTGCTGCGACAGCTCGTCGGCAAGTTGGATGGCGACGGCTGCGCTCATGCCGTCGAGCACGACGAGCAGGACTCGGCGATCGGCCCGGAGGAGGGGTTCTACGACCCGCGGAAGTAGGTTCTCGACCGTGAGCAGGCCGCCGTCGTTGCCGGGTCCAGCGGTGGCCCAGGCCTGCAGCCTGCCTGCGAACGCTTCGTCCATGGCCCGCCGTCGTTCTTGGGCACGTCCGTAGATCTCCCGGAACGCAGCCTGCAGTTCGGGGTGTGCGTCGTCACCGGCCCAGACGTGATCGATCGCCACATCGACCCAGCCCCAGTCTCCGATCTGCCGGTCCACGCCGTCGGCCACGCTGGCTGGCGGACGGACGTCACCACTGAGCCAGCGCACAAGTCGCTGCGCCATCTCGATCCGGCGGACCCGCTGCGATTCCGATGCGGCTAGTTCGTGCTCGGTCAGGCTGCGGATATCAGCATCAAGCGCCTGCTCCCCAGGGTTGCGCAGCGCTGCCAGCAACGCTTTTGCCGCAGCTCCGATCCGCTGGGTGAATCCGGTTCGCAGGACGGGGCTGTCACCGGCGCTGGAGACGGCGCCGAATTGGATGAGGAGTTCTTCGGCCCGGTCCAGCACGGCGTGCCCGTGCCGCCGGGCCTCCGGCTCCGGCGCCGACAGCATCCCGTGGACTGCCTGCACGACGGCGTCGGCGAAACCGGTGATGATCGCGTCGTCGTCGAGCTTGCCGAAGTACTGATCGATGCGTCCCCGGGCGCGAATAGCGTCGGTGCCGCCGGCGCGCCAAACGGCGTGACAGACGAGGCCGAGGGGCAGGGCTTCATCACCGTGTCCGGCGGTGACGAGTGCGAAGATCGCCCGTGCCGGACTTCCATACTGGCTGGTGAGCCATCTCGAGAGGCCGTCCCGTTCCGCAGCACGCAGGAGCCCGAACGCTTCGACTGCCCCGGGTTCGGCGCTCCAACGCAACAGAGCCTCGACGTCGAGGTCGTCCGGGTTGCCACCGCGCCGATCCAGGCCGAGACGTACGGCAGCGAGGTGGCGCAAAGCGACGTCGCGGGTCAGTACTGGCGTGGCGAGTTTCGGCCAACCGGCCGTTGGCATGGCGTCGACGAGGGCCTCTCCGGCCCACGCCTCCTGTTCCAATGCACTGTCAGGTTGCCGGGCACCGAACGCGTCGACGACAAGGTCCCAAGGTTCCACAGCGATGACCCGATGGCGAAAGACGCGGCTTCGGACGCCGTCGCCGAGAGCAGACTCGGCGAGGTCGGTGAGCAAGACCAGCACCTCGTCGGGCCGGTCGGTAACCAATTGGTCCCAGATCGCCAGAGGCGACTCGCAAGCAACGACGTGGGCGGAACGTCCGTCCGGCAGCAGGACGATCGGGTCGTGTGGCCAGACCGGCTCCGCCCTGAGCAGCATCACCGGGTGCGCGCTGCCGTTGCGATGCCGCTCAAGCTGCTGCGTAACCTTCTGCCGGAGGGCGACCGGGCTGATCCGCAGGGCCCGAGCGGGCACGAAAGCCTGAGTCACGGCACGATTCTCCAGGTCACCTCGATGGTGCCGGCGCTGTGATCGGCGGCGAAGGCACGCACCTGCTCCACCGCTTGATCCACGTCGGCGGCTGGCACCGTGACACCCCCGTCGGACGTAGCGCCATCGCCACCGCCCGGCCTGGTCGGCTGGTTGACAGACGGCAACGGCGGAGGCGGCGGTTTGCGTGTCGCACGGCGCAACAATTCGGTGGCTGCGCTCCGAGCGCGCTGCAGGACAGGAGCCAGCGGGGTGGTCAGCTCATCGGCGCGCGCAGCGGCGCGTATCTCCGAGATGATCACGGCGGCCTCGGTGGCATACGGTTCCGGTAGACCCGCGATGATCTCGAAGGTGTCCCAGGGCGCGCCGGACAACGATGCGGCGACCTGGGCCGCGCTCTTGACGCTGCGGCCGGTGCGGTCTGCGGGGCCACTGAGGTCCGCTCGGGCCAGACGTTCGATGACCTCTACCGCGGCCAGCCGCTCTTCCAACGAGGCAAGCAGGTCGGCTGCGGCGCGAGCGGTCGCCAGCCGTCCAGGGCTGACGTCCAGGTCGATCTCTAGCCACTTCGCGTGCTGTTCCAGATGCCCGACGAGATCGGCCGCGCCGGTCCGGTGCTGGGTAGCCTGCCGGGCGAGGTCCCGCCCGAAGATCGTCATCAGTCGGCCCCGGCGCAGCGCGAGCGAACGGAAGCCGAAAATCGCGATAGCCCGGCTCTGTGCCAGCTCCCACTCCTCCGGACTGGGTAGCCGCTGTTCCCGGAGCGTGTAGTCCGCATTGATGCGACCTGGCTCGGGCGACGGCATTACCTCGCCGCCGTGCAGGAAGAACGCCCGGTCGCCCTGCTCCGCGAAGGTCGCCACGACGAGCTGGGCCACGATCGGGTCGAGCCCGCGCGGATTCGGGTCGTCGATCCAGCGCAGCAGTTCACCGACCCGGATCTCGCCCTGGATGCCCTCGCTGGCGGCCTTCTGCTGGAAGTGCTGGGACCAGCGTCCCTCGATGACGAATGCCGCTTCGTGCATGGTGCCCAGTTCCAGCGGGTTGGCGATGCGGCGCATGACCTGCCGGTGCGGGCGATCCACCTCGGCGCGACCCTCCGACGATTCGACGGCCCGGCGGACGTAGTCGAGGACGATCTTGACGTCGGCCGCCTTGACCAGGTCCCCCTTGCGGTCGGGATCGAAGTCGGGGTGGGCCGGGTACTGCTGGGTGAGCATCTGGTCGCCGAGGCTGCGCAGCGCGTCGGCGAACGCCGCGCCGATCGGGAGCTTCGGTTCCAGCACCCGGGTAAGCGAGTGCAGATGGTCGTCGAACCCGAGCCGGACGTCCGCCGGCTGCTTGCCCGCCAGGCCGTACGCCTGGCGCAACACGTTCTGCATCTTGGTGAGCAGCGCGCTGCGCTGGTTGGTGAGGGCGGCGTGGGCACGGCGCCGATCGTCGGGGTTCAGGTGCTCGGCATGGCTGTCGAAACGCTGGCCTTCGAGCAGCTTGTCGATGATCACAAGTTTGCCTAGTTCGTTCAGGCGTTCCACAGTCAGCGCGGCCGGGATCCAGCACACCGTGCGGGAGGTCATCCGGCTGAACAGGTCCTGCACCCGCTGCCGATCATCGGCAGGGCCGTGGCTGGCGTCGTCGAACGGGTAGTCGACGATGACCCGCCAGTTGCCTGGGTTGTCCGGGTGGAACGAATCGTCGCGAATATCGTTCGGGTCGCGCACGTTGCCGTAGACCAGCTCGATGGTGCGCCGGCTGCCACGCCAGATAAGACCGGCTTCGGCGAAGAAGGAGTCGGTCCACGGCACCCCAAACTGCTGCCACAGCAGCCGCTGGACAATGTGCTTACGGGCACCGTCGTTGTCGTAGTGCTTCGCGGTGGACAGCACGCTACCCACGTCGACGCCGACCAACTCCAGCGAGACAACCGGATCGTCGCCCTCGCTGATCCGGATCTCCGGGAACTCGCCGGCCCAGTCGCCCAGTTTTCGGGCCACCTGCGCGACTTCGCCGCCGGGGATGGGGCTGGTGATGCTGCCGTGGTTGAGCGCCGACAGCCGCCGGGCGGTGAGGTTGCGCAGCGCCGGCACGCTGGGCGCCAGCGAGGCCAGCAGCAGCGTCTTGATCAGCCGGTCGTCGCCGGTGAACGCGCGCACCCGGCCGGTCAGCTCGGGTGGCTAGGCCGCGCCGCGGCGGGCCGCGTCCAGGTCGTCGTCGGTCAGGCCGTACTGGCCGAGCAGGTACGGGCGCATCTTCAGGGCGTACAGCTTCTGGGCCATCTCGAACTCGGCCTTGAGCTTCTCGGTGAACGGCTGGTCACCGCCGCTGCTGATCACGTCGTAGAGGTCGCCGATCGGCACTAGCTGGCCGAGGCGCAGCGTGTCGCGGCGGTCGACGAGCAGCTGGCGCATCAGCTTCAGGGCGGTGCGGGACCGCTGCAACGCGCTAGAGACGTGCACGAGAGTGGAGAGGAAGGCGGGGCTGAACGGGTACGTCGACCGGAAGGCGTCGATGTCGGCGCCGCTGGCCGCGTCGGTGCCGAGCAGGGTGTCGAACACCTCCCGGCGCACCTTGGTGGTCGCGTCGAACGCCCGGGAGATCGCGTCGGCGGCCTCGTCGTCGCGCGGCTTGAGAATCCGCCGGCGGGCGATCTCCGGCAGGTTCCGGTCCTCCAGCTTGATGGTGTCGAACCGGCCGCTCGCCAGGTTGAGGGTGTCCTGATAGCTCAGCTCGTTGGCCCCGGTGACCTCCTCGCCGACGAGTTCCCGCAGGTCGCGCTGCCGGGCGATGAAGCTGACCACCGGGATCGGCCGGCGGGTGTCGCCACCCTCGACGAAGTTGGTGATCTTCTGGATCTCCCGAGAGACGAACTGCTGGTCGCCGATCGAGTTCGCCAGCCACAGGATCAGCTCGTCCAGGAAGAGGATCAGCCCGTCGTACCCGAGTTCCTTGGCGTGCCGGCTGATCTCGGTCAGGCCGCGGTCCAGACGAGATGAACGCCTCGGCGTCCTCTCGGGCGTTGCTGAAGAAGCCCTTGTTCCAGCTCGTCAGCGAGATCGTTGACCAGCTTGCGGCGCAAACTGTCGGAGTACGCCCCGGCGAACGCCTGGTCCAGCCGCTCACGCGGTCCAGCACTTGGCTCGCTCTCGCCCCACTCGTCTTCGACGTCGCCGCCGCGGCAGTCCGTCGATGAACTGCGGGTCACCGATCCGCCCCGCAGTCAGCGGCCTGTTCCAGCAGCGCGTCGGTGCGGTGCACGGCCGGGATGGGCGCCTCCGGGTGCAGCGCCGCGCACCCGGTCGACGTAGCCGCCGAGCACCCGCTGCTCCAGCGAACGGGCGTCCAGCAGGTGGTACGGCACCAGCAGGAACCGCCGCCCGTCGAGCCACACGCTGTGCTTCGCCAGCAGCGGAGCGAACTCCGTCGCGGCCGCGGGCCGCCTGCTCGCCGCGCAGCAGCGCGTGCAGCACCGCCATGAAGTGCGACTTGCCGGAACCGAACGAGCCGTGCAGATAGGCGGCCTTGGAGCGCGTGTCCTTCGACCGCGGAGCGGATCAGCCCCAGCGCCTCGTCGAAGTTGCCCAGCAGCCGCTCGGTGACCACGTACTCCTTGAGGGTCGCATCGGCGTCGGCGACGCTTCGGCGAGGTGGAGCACGAAGTCGCTGGTGCTGGTGCGCTCCGGGATCTCGATGACCTCACGGAGCAGCGGCATGACGCTGGGTTGTGACATGCCGCTTACCGTATCTCTATCACCTAGCGTGGTGCGACCCTCCGGCGGTGCCCGGCCACATGATCTCATCGTCCTTCTACCCGACTCCGGCCTTATGCCTTCGCCCGGCGCCCGCGGGTCGCTTTTCGGCGGGCGCCACGAGGTCAGCGTCTCGTCGGTCAGATTCAACCGCCCGGCAGTCTCGGACAGGAAACCGATGTCGGTGTCAGCCGGGGACTCGCCCCAGGCCGGATCGAACTCGCCGTGCCACTGCCGCACCCACGGCATGACCTCCCGCAGCCCGGCCAGCAGCGGCGTGAGCCGGTCGGCGGCCCAGCCGTCCTCGTGCTGCGCGGTCCTACGATCAGGGTGGCCAGGGCCTGCGCCTGCTCCCGGTGATCCCAGCCAGCCCAGCCGAGCAGCAGCGACGAGTCGCCGTCCGCGCCCGGCCCCCGGGTAGGAGATGAACCGCTCCTTGGGCACGTCGAGCTTGCCGCGATGGCGCCAGTAGCTGGTCTTGAGGAAGTCCGCCGACGGCGTACTTCGGCGGCACCGGGATCTTTTCCGGAACTCCGCTTGGCCGCCTCGTCCGGCGGTCCTCCTGCCGCTGCAGGTCCCACAGTGCTCCCAGTCTGCCGCGCTTGCGCAGCCCGGTCGCTTGTAGCGCAACGCCGCCAGGTACGGCACGTGCTCGTCGGCGACCAGCTCCGCGATCACGCTTGCCGAGATCCTGACGTCCGGCCGCATAGAGACCAGCCACCGACAGTACGTCCTCATCGCGTCGCAGCCCGTCGGCGAGCTGCGCGACCGTCAGCGGCCGCGGCTGCTGCCAGCCCATCGACGTGGTGGAACCACAGCTCCCGCGCCTCGCACCGGTCCAGCAGCCAGTCCCGCAGCGCCGCCTGCCTGCATCGCGTCCCAGCCTCGGTCGCCCAGCGGCGCTTGCACTCCGGCCGCTCGATCAGCCCGATGTTGCGGTTGCCGACTCGATGACCGCGATCCGCTGCTCCACCACCGCCCGGTACTCCGTCCGGCCAGTGCGCCGGCATCTCGGTGATCGGCGTCGACCCGTGCCGCGCGAACCACTGCGTCTCCAGCCTCACCCGCGCCATCTTGCGGCCAGCACGATCTCGAACGCCCGCTCCCCGAGTCTCAACTCCGGCACCGATCGGCGGGGAGTCAGGTCGTCGTCGAGCAGCCCGTAGAGCGAGTAGACCTGCCAGTCCAACTCCTCCTGCAACGCGATCATCCGCGCCCGGACCGAGTGCCACTCGTCGCGCAGCGGCTCCAGCCGCTCCCGCGTCGGCACGCCAGAGGCCGCGACCGCCGCGGGGTCACCGCAGCGAGTCGCTGCGCCAGGCCGTCCATCTCGCGGCCCAAGCCGAAGCGGGTACAGTCGCAGGCAAGCGGAAACTCCTGCAACTTGGTGCCAGTGAACTCGTAGAATGTGCTCCCATGACTCGGTAGCTGATGCCACCGCCCGTTCCCGCCGTCCCCTTTGTCGTGGCTGACCTGCTTGAGCCAGAAGCACGCGGTCGAGCTGTTGAGCACGCCAAGCAGCGCCAGGTGATCGTCCTCGTCGCCCCCTCCGGCAACTTGATCACCGGCGCCGTCTGCTTGAAGACCTTCCCGCCGCGATCCAGCACGAAATGGTTGTGCGTCGCAACTCAGCAAAGGCGAACGTGATCGACAGCTGGCACCTAATCGCTTCGGTAATTGATGCCATGAGTACCAGAGCCATTCCGGCGCTTGAGCAGGTCCTGCCATCAAAAGTAGCTCTGCCATACAAGTCGGTTCTGCGTTCGCCACATGCGCTTTAGGTGCCCGGCGGGCGCTGGCACGGGCACCCATCGCATCATTGTCGTAGGGGTAGAATGCCGTGGCCACCATCGGCAGAGCACCAATCTCTGCACCTCGTCGCCCGACAACGAAGCGTTTGGTGACATTCAACTCGAGCCGCCACAGGCGGTTGAGGGCTGCGATCGGGCGCTACCATCGCATCGTCAGAGCCGAGTAATCCCAGCGAAACCCACTGCGTAGCGCCTGATCGAGACGTCGAGCCTTGCTCGAACTGACGCCTCTAGAACGCCGCCGCGCCGCCGCCGGTCAGGTCCAGGGATGGCTGGCAAGTCGTCGCACGGGGCAGATCTTCGACGCTGACCCATTCGGTCTCGGAGCCCTGGCTTGTCGATCTGCTCAACGATTGCACGCCATACAAGCCCTTGACTCGGCTCTTCGGGCTGCCTCAGGCTCTCCGCGAATACCAAGTACCGTTCGAACAGTCACGTCTCGCGGGCGCGGCGTCGTTCCGACCAACAGATACGGTCGGGGTGCCATGGCCCGGGATGTATGCGCCGGACATTCGACGATCGGCTGAAGGTCGACCGTCGGGAAGAAGTTCTCTATCGAGCTTCTTACCGAACTCTCGCTTCATAACGAGTTCGCGGTGATCTGTCCAACGTAGCCAGCATCCGGTCGCCATCCGCCTTACCGCGCAATCGGAAGAAACGCTCCGCGAATGGCACTGACAGCGCGTACTTTCCCGCACAAGTGGCGTATGAAGTCTCGGTAGGCCTCGTTTAAGCTCTTGTCCTTGACTGTGATGTACGGCGGGTTTCCGACCACCACGTGGTATCTGCCCTCCCGCAGGATGTCGCCGGATGCTCATCGAGGTCTTCCGTCGCGTAACTAAACGCGGCCAGCCATCAACCTCAGCAAAGAGGCCAGGTGCCGACTCGTTAATGCAGGGAATCACCGACCGCGAGATGCATGCGGAAAAACATATCCATGGGAATCAGTCGAGCGACTCTGATACCGCAGGCACGCAGTGCAGCTACCAGGAGCCGGAAGCGGGCGATCGCCACGGCGAACGGGTTGATGTCGACGCCGTGCACTGAGTCCAGCGCGAGCCCGACCCGCTCGTGGACGTCCCGGTTGGGCGGCGTGCTCGCTCCCACTGCTTCGAGCAACCGGTCGAACGCGCCGAGCAGGAAGTGGCCCGACCCGCAGGTCGGGTCGATCATCTTGATCTCGGTCGTGGCCGAACTCGTCGATCGCCGGGGTCAAGTGTCAGGTCGAGGATGAACTCCTCGACGAACTCCGGCGTCTGCAGCAGGGCGTACGTCTTCTGGGCGTACTCGGACAGGTCCTGATAGAGGTCGCCCAGGAACCGGGTGTCCCACAGTTCGTCGCGGAAGTCTGTGCACCAGGCCGCCCTGCTCGCCGCGGCGACGCCAGAAACCGATCAACCCCTTGGCCGCGTCGTGCGACAGCGGGATCTGGTAGAGCGGGTTGTGCCGCCTGTCGAAGAGCGACTTGCCGGCCTGGGTGCCGCCGATCGCCTCGAAACCCTGATGCAGCCAGTCGCGCAGTGTCTTGTCTGGCTCGTCGCGGAAATACTGCGCCTCCGCCTCCTCGGCCAGCACCAGCCGGTCGCCTGGCCCGGTCAGGAACGGGTCCGGCAGCAGCCCGTTGTCCTCGCAGAAGCGGACGAAGACGGTGCCGAGTGCCCACGCCACCGCGGCTTGGGTGACCCGCTCGTCCCGCCAGACGACCCAGGTGCTGGCAGTGCGCCCGACCTTGAAGGCGCGGTCGTACTCGCCGCGCAGCTTCAGGCGCACCTCCTCGACCGACTCGGCCTGCTCTCGCAGGTCTTTTTCTAGGGTCTTGACCTGCTTCTGCAGATCACTCAAGAGCAGTTTGCGGTCGATCACCCGATGACTTTACCGGCCGCACTGGACAGCCGGGAGGGAATTTTCGGCCGAGATGTTTACCGTTCGCCGAAAGATGCCGCCACGGCGTGGTGAGCGTTGTCGGGCGATCGGGAATCACTGGTGGCGGGTCGCGCCCTGAGCCGATTGCTCAACAACCAAGGTGAGCTGACGGAAGTCCCCTGCCGATCCGGGGAGCTTGGCGTAGGCGCGCCAGGCCATCGAATAATCGACGTACTCGCGCTTGTCCTGCAGAACCTCCAAGCGGATGTTGAGCGATGGTTCGACCTCGTGCAGCACCCAGGCGAAGGCATGCTGGAAGCCGGCTTCTGAGTAGAACACCCGCCGTATCGAACTCAGCCTTGCCATGACCGTATCGACGTCGACAGCTCCTGCGATGAGCGACATCCGGCCATCCTGCCCAGTCAGGCGACGGAAGCGCTACGGTGCGTATTCTCCACCCAGGCGTCGGGCAGAGCGATCCACTCGTTGTCGCCGACCCGCACCACGGTGCCGTCCAACTTGGGCAGCAGGTCCGGGTCGTCCATCGGGCAGAGCAGCCACACGTCGCCGTTCCCTGCGCGGGCTGCGTCTGCCAATTCGTACAGTCGCTCCATCGCCCGGTAACGCGCCAACACGGCCGCGTCGTGCAGCAGGATCGGGCCGCTGCTTGCCGCGAGCTCCGTCAGCAATGCGGGGGCGGCCAGCGACCACGCCTCGTCGACGTACTCACCCAGTTTGATCGCCGGGCGGGAACCGGGTTCAGCGATGTCGGCACCGAGCACCGTCTCCCACGTCGGTTTCGGGCGAGCATCAACCAGCCCGTGCAGGTGGGTAAGGAAGCGGGAGGCCACGTTGACCGGCCGGGCCGAGAAGCGGCGGACGAGTTCCTCGCGGGCCAGGGTGTACCGCGACAAACGTACGGTCAAAGCCCGGAATCCTCCGGCCGAGGCCGCACCGGTCAAGCGTTCCTCGGCGCGCAGCGCCGAGGCGAGAACCGGGGAGTCGGCAGTCCACCGGGTGGGTGCCGTCGACGTCGACGACCGGCGCCGCACGATGGTCATCGACGAGGATGCGGCGGTCCGTGCCGGGGCCGCGTAGTAGTCCCGGTTCCAAATCAGCTCGAACCCGGCCTCGGTCAGCAGGCGGTCGAGGCGGGGGTGGCCGGGTAGCGGGGCGAGGTCCGGGAAGCGGGCCGCGACCCGGTCGGCGATCTGCGCCGGGGTGAGGCCGCGTGACTGGCCGGGCGGCCCGGCTGGGGGCAGTACGCCGGCCTGCGCCAGGCGCAGTGCCCGCACCGGGTCGAGGTCACGCGGATAGATCTCCAAGCGGGCGGTCGCAGCGGCGTTCTCCGAGGCCACCGCAGCGAGCACAACCCGCCGACGTTCGTCGATGGCGTCGGCGGCGCCGCCCGGCGCGGTCACCGCGGCGAGGGTACGCAACACAGTGGCGGCACTGGGCAGTACCTCGTTGCCGGCCAGCCGGTCGGCAGCCTTGCCCAGCGCGTCGGCATAGTCGAGCAGGGCAGGGGCGGCAGGAGTGTCGGGGGCGTCGTCCTCGGCCGCCTCCAACGCCACCAGTAGCCGGTCACTGTGGCGTCTCAGCAGCAGCCGCGGCTCGTCGGCGAGCGCGTCGATCTCAACGGCAGCGCGTACCGCGGCGAGCGCTACGGTGCGCCGCAGATCGTCACCGGTGCGCATCGACCCGCGGCTGGTGAGCAGAGCGGTGGCCAGTTCGTCGACACCCATCACTCGGCCGCCGTCGCGCAGCAGCTCGATCAGCTCGGCGCGCACACTCGACACCACCGGCAGGTCGTTCCAGCGTTTGCGCTGTTTGCCGAGGATCTGCGCCACCCGGCCCGGGGTGACGCCCAGGGCGGCGGCGACCTGGGGCTGCTGCGGCCACGGTGTCAGGCCGGGCAGCGCGCCGGTGTCGTCGGGCAGGCGTAGCAATATCCGGGTGCCCTCGACCTCGGTGACGTTGCGGCCGTTCTTGGCTGGGATCAGCAGCGTAGCTATGGCGTCCAGGCCGACCCGGACCAGCTCGGCGTCGGTGGAGCCGCCAGTCGTCTCGGTGGCTGCCTCGACGGTGGCGGTCCGGCGTGCGTTCGGCGAGGTGGGCAGGGTTTCCCGCTCGCCGAGCCGCGCCCGCCACTCCTTGACCCGGCGCTGCAACTCCTGGCGGGTCTTCGCGCCAAGGCCGGGCAGGTGTGCAAGCTTGTTCGCCACGGTGAGCAGGTCACCGACGGTGGCGGCATCCAACCGATGGGCGGCGGAGACCGCTCGGGGTGTCAGCCCGGCCGCCTCCAGCGCAGTGGCCCGGGTCGCCTTGGCCGCGGCCTCGTCGCGGGCGGCCTCGGCACCCTCGGCATCCGGTTCCTCCTGGGGCTCCGGATGGTCGGTGCCGACCGGTGCGCTGGCATCGGAGCGCCGGAAAACCTGTTGCCAAGCGTCACGCATGTCCTTGAGCGAAGCGAACCGGGCCCGGCTGTCGCGGTGCAGCGAGAGATGGAAGAAGTCGACCAGTCCGTCGCGAATCGCCGGGTCGAACGCCTCGGCGGCGAGTACCGGTGGTCCGTCGGAGAACTCCGGCAGGATGGCGCCGTCCTCCCAGTCCGGCAGCTCACCGGAGGCCATCTCGTGCAGGGTGACCGCCAAGGCGTACCACTCGGCGTGCTTGTCGTAGACGGGACGGTTCACGCTGCCCAGGAACGGATCGAGATAGCGCGGCGTTCCTGCAGTGATCTCCTTGACCGACACACCGGCCAGGGAGAAATCGAACAGCACCAGCTGCCGGGTGCGGTTGGGGCGGATCCGGATCGCGATGTTGTCGGGCTTGATGTCGCGGTGGTAGACGCCCTCGCCCTCCAGATAGTCGAGAGCTCCGAACAGGTAGTCGCTGTAGGTCTCCAACTCGTCGACGGTGAGCCGACCGTCGTCGCGGAGCTTGCGGGCCAGCGTGAAGTCACCGGCGTGCTCCAACACCACTATCGTCCGGTTCGCGATCCGCACCGGCTCCGGACGGGCCAGCCGGATCACCCGGGAGTCCGTCAACGGTCCGAGCACCCGTGCCTCGTGGCGGAGCCGGTTGTCCCTCTCGTCGGACAGGCCGACCTTCAACACCTCGGCTCGGCCGGTCCGCTCGTTGTCTGCGAGGAAGGCCCGGCATGTCGAACCGGTACCCAGGCGTTTCCGGACGACCCACTCGCCGACCCGGTCGCCGGGACGGGCCTCGAGCGGATCCGTCGGCTCCGGCTCGTCCGCCGGATGCACCGAGAGCGGCGCAGGTGGGGCGGTCAGCTCATCCTCGATGACCTCGATCATCTCCACGAACTCGGCGACCGTGGTCAGCCGCTGCGCCGGCACCGGGGCGGTCGCCGCCTGCACTAATTCGTCCGCGAACTCCGACACCGAGTCGGCCACCGATGCCACCCGCAGCCCGTTGTCCCGAGCGAGGCGGGCCAGCAGCTCGGGCCGCTTCGAAGCCGGCGGTTGCCCGGTGAGGATCAGGTAGGCCAGAGCGCCCAAGCCGAAGACATCCATTGCCACCGGGTCCGGGCGGGGCGCGGTCATCTCGGGAGCAAGGTACGCCTCCGCCGACCGTTCCAGATGCGACGCCGCGTGCGACGACAACGCCCACGAACCCCCACTGCCGTCGCTGCCGACGGCGGAGTCCGCCCCACGGGTGGCCACCTGCCAGTCGCTGATCTGCAACTGCGGAAGCAGCCATGCCTCCTCGTCGGTGCCGCCCGGCCGCTTCCGGCCTGGGTTGACCAGAACGCTGCGGGCGGACAGCGCCCGATGATGAAGCCGACGGCCATGCGCGTACGCCACCGTCTCCGCCAACTGGCGGATCATGGCAAGCCGGGCGGGCGCGTCCAGACGATCATCGAACTGTGCCATGTAATGGTCAAGCCGCATCGCCCGTGGGTCGTACCGGAAGATCAACGCCGGGCCGGCCTCGTGCGACTCCATCGAATCGACCTGGACGATGCCGGGGTGGTTGATGCCGTGCAGCACCAGCATCTCCCGCTTGGCCGCGCGCTCGATGCTGGCCCGCTCGGCCTGCACCGCGTTGCGCTCGACCAGGTAGATGCGCACCCGGCGGCGCTCCCGCTCTAGGTCCCGGTGCTTGGCCAGATGATCCTGCCAGGTCGGGCCCACATCGAACGGGCGAGTCTCCAGCTCCCACGACCCGACCTGGTAATGCCGCCGACTGCGGGCGATGCCGACCTCGGCCAGCAGATCGGGCAACGCTCGGGACGTCTCGGCGGTGAGCCGCTGACGCTCATCCTGTGGCGGACGTTGCAGCAGCGAGCCGATCGTCGGCAGCCGGTTCGGCCGGCTGGTGCCCACCGGCTCCGGCCCGTAGACCCCGTGCAGGTGATGCTCGGAAAGCTCCACCTGCAAGCCTGGCTTCGACAGAAACACCGCCGCCTGCACGAACGGGATCCGCACCGGCAGTCCCCGCCGCCGCGAGGCCGCCACCTGCAGCAACGACTTGAGCTTCTTCGCCTTGGCATCGGCCAGGTGCAACGGGTTGTCGAAGGTGTGAGTGGTGCTGGGACCGTGCTGGATCCAGTTGGAGCCGCTAGAGACGAGCCGCCCGTTCAGGCTTTTGATCTCGATGAGGTACAGGCCGCTCGGCGCGGCGACAAGCAGGTCGACCTCGTACGGATGGCCGGTCTGCGCGGTGAACGTGAAGTTCGACCAGGCCCGGTACGGCTCGGTGTCCGGCAGCAGCTGCTGCACGTACGCCAGCGCCTCGCGCTCATGCGCAAACTGCGACGGCGTGATCGTGGTCCACCGGCCTTCCTGCATGACCGGATCCTATTGGTAGCAGGCTCCCCTGCATGCGGACGGTGCGGTTGCACACGATCGAGCCGGATTGACCATGCTCCGTTATGCCGAGTCCTTACCTTCATGCGGCCATCCGCACGACCGATGGATACCCACCGAACGCAACTCCACCGCAATCGCGCAGGACCGAAAGCTGACGCCTTCACCAGGGTGGGGAGGATCAACGATGACTATGAGGACCTCGACGCCCTCGGTGGAGACGTACTCGGGTGCCCAGCGCAGCGCGTCTCCGACCGCAGCGCGTAGCTGCCCGACAAGGATCTCCGGGTCAACCGGAGTCACGCCGGTGCGGCTACCCGGCTCGACGCCCACGACCAGATAGCCGTACCTTGTGCGTTGCGGCAGGCGGCGGCAAGCTGGCGGTTAGCAAATCCGATAATCGCCTTCGAGATGTGCCCTTGACCCGCAGATGCGGACAAATCGAGCGCCGACTTTCATTCGATGCAGCGATGCGCGTCGTGACCGGCGGCCGAAGGGACCGCATCGATGAGAGCGGCCAGCTGGCTCGGACACAGAAACGGCTCCGATGAGTCGACGTGAAGAACCATGAGCGCAACCGTAGCGTGAGCGTCGGAGAGTTCTGGGGCTGAAACCCGATAGCGGATCGGGTTCGCCGAAGAGCGCTCGGGACCGACGACTCGCGGCGGAACGGCGAGCCGCTGGCATCTCTGGACCAACCGGAACGATGCCGGCAGGAAGCGAGTCCTGGTAACGGTAACGGCAACTCTGCGCCTAACGGTGGCGTGCATCGATACGCCGACCGTTGGTCCAGCCGAGTTGCCAGCCGGAATGCTGGTAACTGTTCTGGTAACACCTCCCTGCCATTGTTCCAAGATGAGCAATCGTCAGTTCCAACGGAACGTTCTGGAACGCTCACCGCTCCCTAAGCGGAACGGCGTTCCAAGATTTCTGGAACAAGTCGTGGAACGCCGACTCGGGCTGGACCAGTCATGAGCGCACGTGTGCCGACGCTCGACGAGATCCGCGCCTGGCCGGTGACCATCGACGTCCCCACCGCCGGCCGCGCCTTTGGCGTCGGTCGCGACGAGTCGTACCGTCTCGCCCGCGAAGGACACTTCCCTGTGCCGGTGCTGCGCCTCGGGCGTTACCTACGCGTCACTCGCGCTGCCGTCCTCGCTGCACTCGGCGTCGGCGAGCAGTTCCCCTCACATATCGATGCTGCCTAGCGCCGCTGGCCGCTCACCGTGGGATTACCGCCAAGCGGTCGTGGCTACGGGCCCGATCAGTGCTGCGCCTCTCGACGTTGGGCGATAGCTATTGCGCGCCTATGATGTCATAACTTACGCTATATTCACGAGGAGCGATGAATGGAGGACGCCTATGCCCCACCGTCCAGTCACCGATACGACGACGAGCCTTGGTGCGATCCCATACGTTCACACCGATCCCAACGGGCATCGCTGGCAGCTGACCGTGCATTGGGTAGATATCCACGGAAAGGCAACGCCGGTCGGGCTCGACATACGCGGCCTTGCCGACTCCCACGCAGATCTGTCCGGCGCCACACTCGGTGCTTCAGTACTAAGATCCATTCGGATCGGCGAGGTCATCGAGACGACACGACGCAACGGCACCTGGGCCGTCCCAGCCGGAACACCGAACACCGGCGACCATCCTGAGTCCGCACACCAAGCCCGAGCGGCCCGAACCGATGCAAAGCAAACGAAGGGGCCAGGGCGTCCAGCGGAACAAGACGACGACTTCATCGCCGAAGTTGCCACCCTCTTCCGCCGCGCAAAAGCCCAAGGGGGTGAACCCGCCCGCAAACCCTGGCGCTACGTCGCCGAACAGCTCAACATCCGAGGCGTCCGCAACGTCACCGACGGCCAGCTAAAGAACTGGTCCCGCAGAGCCAAGAACCTCGGCCTGCTATCAACAAGGGAGAAGGAGTGAACCGAAAATCCCCGAAGTACGGCAACGGCGTCTTCCAACGCTGCAACGCCACCTGCCCACCGCAGGGCAAGGTCTGCAAGACCCACACCTGGTCCTACAACGTCGAACTACCACCAGGCCGCCAAGGCGCCCGCCGCCAATGGACGAAGGGCGGCTTCACCAGCGCCAAAGCAGCCGCCGAAGCCAGACTGGATATCCTCGCCGCCGACCACGCCGGCCTGCTACCCGTCGACGGCAAGCAGACCGTCGCCGACTGGCTCACCGCATGGCTGGACGGCAAGGTAGGCGCCGGTTCGATCCGGGAAACGACCGAGGTCAGCTACCGCACCCATGTCGACAAGTACCTCATCCCCTACCTCGGCCACCTGCGCCTGGTCGATCTACGTCCCCAGCACGTCACCAAGATGCTGATCGACATCCGCATCGAACACGACGACCGCATCAAGACCGCAAAGGAGACCAACGACAAGCTCCAAGCCGAGACCGACGCGATCAACGCCGACCGACAAGGGCGGCGGCCGGTCAAGCCGAAACGAGTACCAGTCCCCCGACCATTCGGCGCGGCCACGGCACAACGGCTACGGGCAACGCTCCGCAGCTCCCTCGCCGCCGCAGTCAAGGCCGGCGAGATCCCCCGCAACGTCGCAGCACTCGCCGACGTCGCAAGAGGCAGTCGACCACGAGTCAAGGTCTGGGAGCCGGAACAACTCGGCGCGTTCCTCGACGCCATCGCCGAAGACAACGAACGCCTCTACCCGATGCTGCACCTCGCCGCATTCGCCGGACTCCGGCGAGGCGAGCTGTGCGGGATCCGTTGGCAGGACGTCGACCTCGAAGCCCGTACGGTCGACATCACCTGGCAACGCACCACCGCGAAGCACAAGGTCGTGGAGTCCGACGCCGAAGACCGAAGAGTCCGAGTCGGCCGTCGACATCGACGCCGGTACCGCCGACGTCCTCAACACCTGGCGCAAGCAGCAGATCACCGAGCGCCTCGCCTGGGGACCAGCATGGCAGGACACCGGCTTGGTCTTCACCCGCGAAGACGGTTCGGGATACCACCCGGACTTCATCACGTACAAGTTCGAGAAGCTGGTCCTGAAGCACGGAATGCCGCGAATCTCGCTACACAAGCTGCGCCATCTCGCGGCCAGCCTCCAGTTGGCGGCCGGCGTAGACATCGCGATCGTCAGCAAGCGCCTTCGGCACAGCTCGATCAAGATCACGAACGACACGTACGGCCACATGATCGGCACCATCGGCCGCCAGGCAGCAGAGGCCGCCGCTGCGATCGTTCCACGCCGTCAGAAATCGGCGTAGTCTCAAGATCCCTAGCATTTCCCTAGCAAATCAGGTTCCGAGAGATCCACAGGATAGCTAGGACGGACATAATCCCAGGTCAGATATGTGGGCCGGGCGGGGCTCGAACCCGCGACCGAGGGATTATGAGTCCCCTGCTCTAACCGGCTGAGCTACCGGCCCGTGGCCGCTAGCTTACCGACTCGCCCGACGCCCTTGCTTCCCGCATCAACGTCCGACCGGCCCGAAGAAAATAACCGAACTACTTTCGCAACCTTCCTATCCCCTCAGCGTGATAGATGCGGTGGTCGCTCGTCACCCACGGCCACGAATCACACAGGGGAGCAAGAATGGCATTGAGGCACAGAACAGCGCTCGTTTCGCTGCTGGCGGCGCCCATCGTGGCACTGCTGGCCGCTGGAGCCGCGCACGGAGCGGTCGTTACGCCGGACCAGGTCGCGAGCGTGACTGTCAAGGGACCGTTTCTTCCGCTGATCGGCGTTCCGACCAGTCCGGTGACGTTCTCCAGTCAGGGCGATGGAACTACGCCGGTCAAGTACGAGTACTGGGTCAACGGCGGCAAGCACAAGACCGTCAAGGCAGCGGCAGATGGAACGGCGGCCGTCTATCTGACGTTCACGACTCATCAGAACATGCTGTCCGTGGAGGGCGTCGGCGCCGATGGAACCACCGGCTATGTCTCGACGAACTTCTACGACGCGGATGGAGCTCTGCCGGCCGCGCCGAACGACTCCAACGGCGACGGCGTACCCGATCTCCTCGCGGTCGGCGACCCGGCCGGAGTTGGATCGGGCCTGTGGCTGGCCAACGGCAACGCGGCCGGCTACCTGACCGGGCGCGTACGCGTGCCGGCGCTCAACATCGGCGCGAACGGAATCGGCCAAGGAGCCTCGTACTACGACGGCGCCAAGATCTTCACGGGGAACCTTCTGGGCGACAATCTCCAGGACGTGATGGTCTACTTCGTCAGCGGTCCGCGAGCAGGCGTCGGATTGATCCTCCCCGGCACCGGCGACGGTTCGGTGGAATCCGGCAACGAATTCGAAGGTGCCGGGCTCGACTACTTCACCGACGCCAACGGCAACACTCCGATCGACCTGGCGAACGCGTTCAACGCCTCGAACGCGAACAACATCACGCCGGATCTGATCGGGATCAGCGGCAGCGCCACCACCGGCTACCAGCTCGCGACCTACGCGTCGTACGGCTGGCCGCTGGGCTACACCCCGGAGCTGTCCGCGAACAAGACCCCGACCGGCGGCACCGACTGGCAGAACTGGCAGCTGATCAGCACGTCGGTCTTTGGCAGTGGCACGTCGATCTACCTGTGGAACTCCACCACCGGCGCGCTCTACCTCTGGCAGGGCGTGGCGTTCACCGACAACGGTGACGGGACATCGTCGGTCGCCTACACGCAGTACCGCATCGCGAAGAACTGGAACACCGGCGCGACGTTCTCGACGGTCGAGGCCGCCGACTTCACCGGTGACGGGATTCCGGACCTGTGGACGGTCACGCCGGCCGGTGTGGCCAGGGCGTATGTTGTCTCGAACCTGTCGGTGACGTCGCTCGCGCAGATCAGCGCGAAGGCACCGCAGACCCTTTCCTGATTTATCGTGATCGCGTGGTGTGGTCCCGTCGTGGGCCACACCACGCGCTCGTCCAGCCTGGGAGTATCGCGCGTGAGCACCGGATCCGACTTCGCGGAGTTCTACTCCGCGTCGTTCGCTCCCCTCACGGCACAATTGCATGCATTTGTCGGCGACCACGCCGAGGCGCAGGATCTGGTCCAGGAGGCGTTCTGCCGCGCCTACTCGCGGTGGTCGACGATCAGCAAATACGAAGATCCACAAACGTGGGTACGCCGGGTCGCGTGGAACATGGCGGTCAGCAACTGGCGTCGCGGCCGAATCCTGCGCCTGTGGCGGCACGACCTCGCCCCGGCGGCCGTGGAGCCACCGACCGTCGCCCGGGTCGACCTCGCACGAGCGCTGGCCCAGCTTCCCCGTAACCAGCGCCAGGTGATCGTGCTGCACTACCTGTCCGACATGCCGGTCGCCGAGATCGCCGTCTTCGTCGGCGTCGCCGAAGGCACCGTCAAATCGTGGCTGCATCGCGGGCGGGCCGCGCTGAGCACGCTCCTGGGCACATCGGAGGTCGAGGTGACCGATGCCTGACGACCTGCAACATCACTTCGACGCCTTCCGGACCGAGTCGACCCGGCTGACGCAGCCGCCCGGCGTACCGGCGATCCGCCGTACGCTGGCTCGGCGCCATGCCACCCGCGCGGCGGCGTTCGCCGGGGCGACCGTTGTGGCGCTCGTCCTTCTGTTCCTGCCGGATCACCCGAAGACTCCGGTCGGACCGTCCCAGCCACCGCCGCAGTCGTCGAGCCCGACGCCGTCGGACGTACCCAGCCCGCCACCGAGCCCGTCTCCGTCGGCGAGCCCGCACACGAAGAAGCCGGTCACCACGCCGCCCACCAGCCCGGGCTGTGCGATGTCGGGCAACTTCCGACCGTCGTCACTCCTCGGCTCCAGCGACGCGAACACGTTCTCGCTCACCAGCGCCCTGCTCAAGGCCTGTCCCGATGCGCACCTGCACATCACGCGGACGGTCTACGTCGGTACCGGTGCCAGCAGTTCCCGGCTGACCCTCTACGCGACGACCACGCACACGCTGACACCTGAGGCGCCGACAGACGGTGATGCCGGCGGGGCGTCTGCCGGCCGGGTCGTGCTACACGTCGCTGACCGTGACCGTCATCGGATCGAACCTGCCGCACTCGGTCCAGAACGTCGTGCCGACCCTCGAGGCCGACGGTTCGGACTACGCCGCGCAGACTTACTTCCTGCCAAGAGGCTTCGACCTCATCGACACGACCTGGTCACAACCGTCCTGCTAGGCCGTGTCCTGCCGATCATTGCCGACCTGCAGCCGTGCCCGGCCCGCCGAGATCGGCAGAACGGGCCTAACCGGTCCGCAGACGCCGCCAGCGGAAGAACTGTACGGCCGCGAACACGATGCAGAGTCCGCCGGCGATACCGCCGACCAGATGGATGGTGTCGCCGCCGGACGAATGGCCGGCGAGGACGGCGTTCGGCATCGGAGCCGTCGAGCGACGACGCGGGCTCGGCGACACTCGGTTCGACCGGCGACGGCGTCACCGTGGGGACGGTGAAGCGGCTGGCGCCATACTCGGCTGTGTCGGCGGCGGATGTGTCGTGCTCCGTGCGGCGGCGGGAAGATGGAGTGCTCGCTGTAACCGATGTCCAGCCCGTCGATCTCGTCGCGATGCCAGCATCCGGCGGCGCTGTGAAGACCAGAGCGCCGTTGTAGACGCCGTAGTTCGCGGACGCGGGAAACGTGACGCGGAGCCGGAACACGCGCGAGCCGTGCGCGGGGATGACCGGTGCGGGCATGTCAGAGGAGTACCAGTTGCCGTAGACGGCGCCGTTCGACGGATACCAGACCGGCTTGAGGACCGGTTGCCACGGACCGCCGTCGACGTCCCACTGCATCGTCGGCGTGGCCGGGTGCAGCGGATTGCCATAGCATTCGAGATCGCGATGTCGAATGCCCAGCCGGCGGTGGAGTTCGACGAGCGGTTGTCGACGCGCATGTCCACCTCGGCCGCGACGCCGCGGACGGTCTGCGCGGCTCCCCCGAGCGTGTCGGCGAACAGCACGTGTGGCGGGCACACCGGCGACGTTGAGGTCGGTGAAGGCGTTGGAACCGGCGGCGGCTTCGGTGTCTTCGACGGCTGTGGGCGACGGGCTGGGCGGCGGCCGGCTGAAGCCGTCACGACGCAAGCAGCGGGCGCGCCCCAGGCCTGCGCCACCCCGGCCGACGATCCGACGCCGAGCACAGCGGCGACCGCCACGGCAAACAGCGCGATACGAACAGACGATGCCATCAGCCGGCGGCACCGACCAGCGCCACGGGCTCGGCCGGAGCGGCGGTGTCCAGCGCCGCGAGCCGCTTGATGATAGCGGTGCAGGAACAGCAGCGGCACCAGGCCGAACACGCCGAACGACATGTCGATGCACGACCACCAGAACGGGATGTGCCGCACCGGGCCCGGCGATCAGCGCCAGCGGGATGATCGACAGGCAGGCGATCATCGCCCACTGCACGACCCATACGTTGCGCACCGGATCCCGGAACGGCCCGATAAAGGCAAGAGCGATCATGAGATGGGCGTACGCGAGCCAGTCCGTCCCGTACGCGATGAACGGATACTTCGCGGACGTGATCTGATGCCGGTCGTGACCTGTCGCGATCCACGACGTCAACCACGGCATGTGGGCGACGAACGGCGTATGCGGATTGTTCAGCACCGACGACAGCCACCGCACCTCGTGCGTCAGCGGAAACGCGGTCACGCCGGCGACGACCAGGCCGACCATCATGATGACGATCCAGACCCGGACGACCACGAGCCTTTCGCGAGCATCGTTCACGCGGGGCAGCGTTCTCGGCGGCCGGAGCCTCGACGAGCGTCTGATCTACTGTGGCCTCGACGCGACATTGCACGGAGGATCGGATGACCACGGTCTACGACGTGATGGAACACGCCGAGCGTCTCCGGGCCGCCCACCCGGACCAACGCGAAGGCCAGGCGGCCTACAACGCCCTGGCCGAGTTGGAGCCGGTGTGTGCCACGGCCGTCAACGGCACGCCTGCCGATCCGTTCTATCAGGACCGGCGGCTGGACGACTTCTGGGTCTACGTCGAAGCCTGGCTAGGCGAACGGTCCTAGGGCCACGTCTCAGCCGGCCTGGGACGTCAACAGCAACGCTGCCCGGCTCTGCAGGTAGCGGCGCTCGACCGGGTCCGGTGGCCGGCGCCCGAGCGCTGCGATCAGCCGGTCCCCGGCGCATTCGCGCTCAGTGATCACGACCGGCGGGGCGAAGCATCGATACCGGTACCGGTCACCGATGAACAGCGGCAGCAGATCGAGCATCTCCTCGGCCAGCGCCGGTGGCACCGGGCGGCGCCAGCCACACGCCCGGGCGATGTCCCAGCCGTGCGACGTGATCTCGATCGCCCCGGCGGTCGCCACGATCGTCGCGGTCAACGCTCGCCGCCCGACCGGGATCGCCGCCGGCCGGGCGCGCTCCACCCCGCCAGGACACGGCGCGCTGTTGTGCGTACTGCATCGATCGGATCTTCGCCCTTGATCGCGACCGGCGGCCGACGCCCCACCGCCGCGAGCGCGAGCACGTCGAGCGAGTCTGCCACGTGCGCAAGCAGCGCACGGAGGTCCCGAACCCTGCCGGCCGGCCGGGTCAGCGACGAGCGCGGACGATCTGGAGATTGCCGAGCAGGTAGGCGATCGACCGCTCCAGCAACGAGACGGCGCCGACGAGTGCGGCGTTCTCCGACATGGCTACGCAGCGGCGGTAGTGACGCGGGCAGCCCGAACTTCTCGAACAGGCTGAGGTCGAAGAAGCAGGCGACGTGGGTGATGCCGTCCGGCCCGATCGTCGAGGACCGGCAGGTTGAACGGCGATGTACGAGCCGTCCTCGCCGCGCATGTAGAGCCCGAACGCGGGCTGGCCGTTGGCGGACGTCTCGATCAGCCGCATGTCGCCGGGGCCCTGCGCCGGGCACTGCGTGTCGACGAGGCGGCCGATGTTCTCGGCGCCCTGGTACCACCCGATGAACGGCGGCATCTCCCAGATCGCGTCGGTGGCGAACAGGTCGACGATCGCGGTGATGTCCTTGTTCTCGAACGCGACCACGAACCGGTCGAGCAGCTCGCGTTGCGTCGGCATCGGTCGGTTCGGTCATCGCGGCTTCGGCCGGCGCGACCTGGTCGAGCTGCGCGCGGGCCCGCTGCAGCGCGCTGTTCACCGCGACCGTCGTCATGTCCAGCAGCTCGGCGACCTCGGCGGCGCGCCAGCCGAGCACCTCCCGCAGCACCAGCACGGCCCGCTGACGCGGCGGCAGGTACTGCATCGCGGCGACATGGCGAGCCGCAGGCTGGACCGGTCGGCGACGATCGAGGCCGGGTCGCTGGCCGTCGATCATGCGCGTCCGGCAGCGGCTCCAGCCACGGCACCTCGGGCTGCTCGACCAGCGTGTCGCCGGCGTTCGAGCCGGGCGCGCCGAGGCCGGTCGGCAGCGGGCGGCGGCTGCGGCTGTCCAGCGCGGTCAGGCAGGCCCGGGTCGCGATCTGGTGCAGCCAGGTCCGCAGCGACGAACGGCCTTCGAACCGGTCGTACCCCTTCCAGGCCCGGATGTAGGTCTCCTGCACCAGGTCCTCGGCGTCGTGCACCGACCCGAGCATCCGGTAGCAGTGCGCGAGCAACTCCCGCCGGTACGGATCCGCCTCGCGAATGAAGTCGGTCTCCATCATCGTGCCGGTCGCCGCCACATCTGCCTCCATCAGCCGAGCTCTATGCCGTACTGCATATGGACGAGACCCGCCGCGAAACCGCAAAACTCATCGCGGTCGGCGCGATGACTTTCCGCCGGTCGCCGGTCTCCCTATCTCAACACGACCACGCCATGAAGGGAGTACGCGCATGTCCAAGAAGATCTTCGTCAACCTGCCGGTCAAGAGCCTGGACACCGCGGTCGACGTTCTTCGGAGCGGCTCGGGTTCACGTTCAACAAGCAGTTCACCGACGAGAACGCGACCTGCATGGTCATCTCCGACGACATCTACGCGATGCTGCTGGTCGAGCCGTTCTTCCAGACGTTCACGAAGAAGCACGATCGCGGACACGTCCCAGGTCACCGAGGTGCTGATCGCGATCTCCGTGGACAGCCGCGCCGAGGTCGACGAGTTGGTCGACAAGGCGCTCGCGGCCGGCGGCGGCTACCGCAACGACCCGCAGGACCACGGATTCATGTACAGCCGGAGCTTCAACGACCCGGACGGGCACGGCTGGGAGATCCTGTTCATGGAACCGAGCCACATCGAGCAGTGACGTCGCGGCGCGCCCCGCAGCTACAGGCCTCGTTTTCCTTGCAGTCGTGGCCGCGGTCGGCGGGGCGCAGATCGCGATGTAGACCGGCTCGTTGTACGCGTACTGACGCCTTTCGGCTGGTAGATGATGTGGAACCCGTTGATCACCGCGCGCGCCCGGCCGCCGGCGGCGAGGCCGACGACCAGGCCGTAGCCGGCATCGGTCAGCGGCTCGCCGCCCGGAGCACGAATCCGGCCGCCGGCGTCGAGCGTGCCCGAGCAACGGGTCGACCGGCGGGAACGAGTCGTAGCTGGCACCGCCGACCGCTGCCGGTTCGCTGCGGACCGGCGACGTCGATCCCGGCCACGGTGATGCTGCCGTCGCCGTCGATCGGCGTCACGCTGACCAGCGTGACGTCGTACGGGCGGATGTTGTGGAACGCGCCGAGCGTGACCGAGACGTGTCGCCGGCTCCGGCGGTCGTGCTCCACGTCCCAGGCCACGGCCGGCACCGCTCGCCCTCGTGGACGTGCTGGAACGCGCCGGGCGGGTGGGCGTGGCCGGGCGTACACCCGGGCGGTCGCCGTAACGAGCGTCGCCGCCGCGACGAACCTGATCCACTTCGGCAGCTGCCTGCGGTTCCGCACTCCCATGTGCCCAGACAGTAATTCACGATCGGTCGTGGGTAGTCACCCGGGGAGTGGGCTCACCTGAAGAACACGCCCAGAACACCACAACTCATGATTTATCGCCTAAGTCATCTACAGAGTGTAGGGTCGGACACCATGCCAGCCGACTATGCCAGCGTGTTTCAGAGTGATCGAGCCGTCGACAAGTACGAGGACGTTCAGTACGCGACGCACACGCAGGCCTCGGCCGTCAACGAGCGGCAGCGGCGGTACCTGCGCCGGCTCGTACGCCGGTCGCTCCGCGGTACGCCACCGGTGCAGCACGACTTCGCCTGCGGCACCGGCCGCGTGATCGAGCTGCTCGCCGTACGGTGACCGCGGCCCACGGCTACGACGTCTCGCCGGCGATGATGGCCCGGGCGAACGAACTCGGCCGTACCGCCACCTGGCACACCGTGCCGCGGACGGCCGGTACCGACGCCGGTGGACGCCGGCTCCCGGCCATCGTGACCGTCTTCCGGCTGCTGCTGAACGTGCCGCCGGACGTACGCGACCGGGCCGTCAAGTTCGCCGCCGCCGCGTTGCCGGACGCGCCGTCCGGCCTGCTGGTCGTACAGAATCACGGCAACCGGCGGTCGCTGCGGCACCTGCGCAGCCGCCGCCGGGCGGATCGCGAGTGGTTCCAGGAACTGTCCGACGGCGAGGTGACTCGCTGCTGGACGGCACGGTTTCCCGATTCGAGGTCGGGGATTCGCGATGTTCCCGAAGGCTGGTACGGCCCGCGATGGACCCGCTCGCTCGTCCGCGGTCGTGGACGGCGTGCTCTGCGCCATGCAGCTCTTCGACCGTTACGCGGTGGACTGCTCTACGTCGCGGTCCGCGATCTCTGAGTTGATTCCGAGCGTCGAGACTCAGAGTGCTCGGACGAATGCGGCGAAGTCGGTGGTGGCGTCGAGCACTCCCCCGACCGATACCGCGATCGCGGCGGCCCAGAGCGCGAGCTGCCACCACTGCCGCTTGGCGGCACCGGCCAGCAGTGCGGTCACGCGGTCGGTGACAGCGAGGCGGTGCAGCGCCGGCGCGGACGGTGGGCGAAGCCGAGCGTTCCGAGCGGGCCAGCGCGGCCAGCGCCACCGTCTTGGCGACCAGCGCCCGGCTGCCGGTCACGGTCGCCGCGACCTCGTCGGCGTGCCGTTCACACAGGAAGGCGATCGCGTCCCGGACCGGGATCAGGATCGGTACGGCGGCCGCGCACACCGAGGCCAGGAACCGCGCGGTGCCGTGCCGCGCATCGAGGTGCGCGCGCTCGTGGGTCATCAGCACCCGCAGCTGCGCCGGGTCGAGAACGCACCATGCCGGAGGTGACGTAGACCGTACCGCCGGATGCCGGCCAGCGCGCACCGACCGCGAACGCCTCCACATCGGCCCGTTCGGCCACAACCAACTCCTCACGGCCACCGGCCATCCGCCGCAGTGCCGTGACATCGCGCGACAGCCGCCGGGCCGCCAGGATGCCGCGTAGCGCGCAGATCGCCAACGCCACCGCGGCCACGACCGATACCGGATCCGGGACGGGCATCGACGTCGCCAACTGATCAAAACCAGGAAGATCATCAAGCAGTACGCCGGCCAGCAGCGCCAGTGACCACAGGCTGCCCGCGGTGGCCGTGACTGCGGCGAATCGCCAGCGACCAGACCCCGATGCCGGGTGGCAGCCGCCGTGCCGCGGCACCCGCCAGCACCGCGAGCGCGACGCTGACCAGCAGCGGCAGGTAGACCGCCAGGATCACGTCTCGGTCTCCAGCGCCGCCCGCAGCGCAGCCTCGTCGTCCGGGCTCAGCGTCGTGACGAACCGCATCAGCACCTCGCTGCGGTCGACGTCGCCGTCGAGGACCGCACGCATCCGGTCGGCGGCGGCTTCGGCGGCACCCTGCACCGGCTGGTAGACCGACGCCCGCCGAGTTCATCCGCCGGATCCGATCCTTGGTGTGCAACCGGCTCAGGATCGTTGCACCGTGTTGTACGCGAGTCCCCGCTGCAGGCGGCCTGCACCTCGGTGGCCGACAGGGGCCGGCCGGCCGACCACAGAATCGCGAGTACCTCGCCTTCCAGGCCACCGGCGGGCCGGCGACTCCGGCCGGGCGACTCCAGAGCCATGGCCATCTCTCCGTTCTCGCAACGCGTCCGGACGCTGGGCGATGATGTCGCTCCGCGGCCTGATTCTGCCATCCTGGCACGTTCTTTACGGCAGGGCCGGCGCTCGATCATGCCGCCAGTGCCCGAAATACGAGCTCGGGTACTGCGGTGCGTTGTCACCTGGCCGCCACCACCTCTCCGCCACGCCGATCCCGCGAAACGCACGGACCACCCAATGCGAGCGCGCCGGCGAGCGGGATCGCCGCGATCGGGCCGAGCGCGCCCGAGGCCGAGGCCGGTGGACAGGACGGCACCGCCGAGCGCCGCTCCCGAGCGCGCCGGCCAGGCCGAACACCGAGATGTTCAGCGCCGCAGCCAGCCCGGCCGCGCCGGTCCGGCCTCGCCCATCAACCAGGTCTGCAGCAGCGGCGCGACCGTGAACGCGGCCGCACCGAGCACGAAGACCGCGGCCATCGCGCCGACGCCGGTACGCATCAGGCCACCCTGAGCGGCGAGGATCAGGGTGAGTACGGCCAGCGGCACCGGCAGCACGCGGAGGATCGACGTCGGGCGTACGCGGCCGGCGATCGTGTTGCCGGCGATCGTGCCGAGGCCGTAGACGAGCAGCGCGATGCTGACCCAGCCGCCGCTCAGGCCGGTCACCTGTCGCAGCGCCGGTGCCACGTAGGTGAACGCGGCGACGAAGCCGGTGAACGCCAGCAGTGTCGCGCCCAGGCCGAGCAGCGTGGCCGGGCGGATGATCGCGGCGACTGCCGGTCCGAAGCGTTGCGGCGTCCTCCGTGGACGCCTGCGGACCGCACGCCAGCACGCCGACGAGTCCGGCGCCGCTCAGGACCGCGACCAGCCAGAACGTGGCGTGCCAGCCGGCCGCCTGACCGATGAGCGTGCCGAGCGGCAGGCCGATCACGGTGGCCAGCGCGAAGCCGTTGAAGACCTTCGCGATCGCGGCGGTCTGCCGCTCCGGCGGTACGGCCGCCATGGCCACCTGCGACGCGACCGCGACGAACAGCGCCTGCGCCAGCGCCGAGCCCATCCGGGCGGCCAGCAGCATGCGCGAACGTCCCGGACAGCGCCGAGCCGACGGCCGACCCGAGCGCCAGTGCCATCGCGGCGGCGAGCACGCCGGTGCGGGACAGGCGGCGGGTGAGCATGACCGCGGCCGGAGCGCCGATCGTCACGACCACCATGTATGCGGTGACCAGCAGCCCGGCCGTGGCGACCGAGACCGACAGCTCGGTCGGCGATCTCCGGCAGCAGTCCGACCAGCACGAATTCGGTCGTCGCCACCGCGAACGAGCACAACAGAAGCACGTAGAGGATCATGCTTTGGACGCTAAACCCTCACATTGACGTTAGAGTCAAGGTCATGCAGATCGGCGACCTGAGCGCGCGTACCGGGGCCAGCGTGCGGATGCTGCGCTACTACGAGGAGCAGGGCCTGCTGGAGCCGGAGCGGACCGACTCCGGCTACCGGATCTACGCCGAGTCCGACGTCCTGCGGGTCGGGCACATCCGCTGCATGCTCGCCTCGGCCCTGCCGTCACCGTGGTCCGGCAGGCGCTGCGGTTCCTGCTGGACGGGCCGCCGCCGATCCCGGAACTGCCGGAGGACCGGGCGGCGTTGGCCGGCGTACTGCAGCACGAGCTGGACGCCTTGACCGAGCGGATCGAGATCCTCAACCGCAGCCGGTCGCAGCTCGCCCGCTTCGTCGACGACGTCACGCAGGCAGTGGTCGGGCCGGGCCGGCCGGTGCCGCCGGCGAAGACGGCACCGACCGAATACGGGCCCGCCGTCCGGCAGGGCGCGCCGCTGCCGCGTTGACGTACAGCTGATCAAGGCCAAAGACAAAACCCCAGACCGTTGGTCTGGGGTGCATCGTCGGACTGGCTCCCCCGTTTGGACTCGAACCAAAAACCTGCCGGTTAACAGCCGGCTGCTCTGCCAATTGAGCTACGGGGGACCGAAGCTGCCGCATCTCCTGCGAGATCCGGTGATCTTTCAACCGGTGCGACGCGGACAAGAGTACATGACGCCGGGGGGTGTCGCGCTAGTGGGTTACGCATGTCGCGATCGCTCGGACGGCGATGATCGCACCTACGTCCCGGGGATTAGCGCGCGATGCGCGAGGATATAGCGAAGGATAGGCCCGAGAGCGAAGGTTGTACCCAGTTGCGCCGGTCGGGCCACCGGCCGAGCGCCGACATGAAGGGAGCGCGAGATGCGCGGGAAGTTGATGTTCGTCGCCGGAGCTGCGGTCGGGCTTCGTGCTCGGCACGCGGGCCGGACGCGAGCGCTATGAGGAGATGAAGGACGCGGCCCGCAAGCTCCTGGACAGCCCGAGCGTGCACGAGGCGACCGGCGTCGCCCAGGCACAGGCGCACGAAGCTCTACGCGCGGGGCAAGGAATCGTTCGCCGCCGAGCCCGCTCAGCGACCGCCTGCGGCACCCGATGGGTCACAAGGACGAGATCGACCGTTCCTCGGCGACGACCCGCACCAGCACATGTCGTCGAACAGCTTTTAGGTCAATTGCCAGGGCCATCCGTGAAGGATGGCCCTATGACTTGGTTCGCACCTGAAGATAACCCGCCGCCTGCCGCCGACAAACGTCGGACCGAGCGCGAGATGCTGCAGGCGTGGCTCGACTTCCACCGGGACACGCTGCTGCTCAAATGCGCGGGCCTGACCGCCGAGCAACTCGCGTCCGCCTCGGTCGAGCCGTCGAACCTGACGCTGCTCGGGCTGGTCCGGCACATGGCCGGGTCGAGCGCTGAGTGGTTCCGGCAGACCGCCGCCGGACTCGACATCGACGACCTGTTCTGCGACCGAGGACGAGCCCGACGCCGACCTCGACACGATCGATCCGGCCGACGCCGAGGCCGACTTCGCCACGTTCGGCGAGGAGTGCCGACTCGCCGACGACGCGGTCGCCGAGCCTCAACCTGAGCCACAAGTTCCAGCACCGCGGCAAGTCGATGAACCTGCGCTGGGTCTACAACCACATGATCGAGGAGTACGCGCGGCACAACGGCCACGCCGACCTGATCCGCGAGCGCATCGACGGGGTCGACCGGCGTCTGAGCGCCGTGCTACCGGCTACTTCAGCAGCAGCCGGCTCATCCGGCGGGAGGCGAGCAGCAGACCGAGCGCGGCCATCACCACCAGGTAGGCCGACGTGCCCGAGCAGGCCGGCCGAGAGTTGGTCGAGCGTGATCCCGCGGACGAGCACGACCGCCTGGTACAGCGGCGACAGCTGGATCACGAACCGCGCGACCGGCGAGTGGAACGACGGACAGCGGCGCGAACGTCGCCGAGAACAGGAACAGCGCGACCTGCACCGTGCGCGATCAGGTCGAAGTCCTGCCAGCTGCGGACGTACGTCGACATCGCCATGCCGAGCGCGCCGAACGCGAACCCGACCAGCATCGCGGCGAAGAACGCGATGCACGGCGAGCCCGGCCGTGGTCAGATCCATGAGCACCATGATCACGAGGAACGCGGCCGAGTAGAGCGCGCCGCGGGCCATCGCCCACATCAGCTCGCCGAACGCGATCTCCATCGGCGTGACCGGGGTGGCCAGGATCCCGTCGTACAGCTTCGATGAACTTCATCTTCCCGAAGAAGTTGAACGTCGACTCGGCCAGCGCGCCGGTCATCGCCGAGGACGCGAGCATCGCCGGCGCCACGAACGTCGCGTAGCTGACCGAGCGTCCGTCCGGGCAGCGCGGATGTCGCCGATCAGCGCGCCGACGCCGACGCCGATCGAGAGCAGGTAGAGCAGCGGCTCGAAGAAGCCGGAGACCATCATGAGCCAGTACGCCGACTGCAGCGCCGTGACGTTGCGCTCGGTGACCGCACCCGCGCGCTGCAGCGAGCCGTCGAACCGCCGGTACGCGCGCGGGGCGAGCATCGTGCCAACCATGATCGCCTCCTAGTCCGAGAGCCGGCGGGCGAACGCGCCGGTAGCGAGCCACAGCCCGACGACGCACCACAGCGCCAGGTAGGCGACGTGCGCCGAGCGGCCACGAGCAGCGAGCCGTGATCGGCGCTGGTCGCCGCGCGGCACAGCTCGACGCCGTGCCACAGCGGCGAGACGTACGCCAGCCAGCGCAGCCGACGCGTCAGCGAGCTGACCGGGAAGAACACGCCGGCGAACAGCGACATCGGGATGACCACGAACCGGTACACAGTCGGCGAAGCTGTTGCCGGTCTCGACCGTCGCGGTCAGCGCGAACGATCGGCGCGGCGAACGCGAGCCCGACCAGCGCCGCGATCAGCGGCACCAGCAGCGCCCACCACGAGTGCAGCGCGCCGAACAGCGCCGTGACGCAGCAGGAAGACGGCCGACGTCGTGACGATCCGGAACAGCCATGAACAGCATGTCGCCGGCCAGGATCGTCGCCGACGCGCAGCGGCGTCGCGGGCATCGCGTGGTAGATCCGGATCCACTTGAACCGGGCCAGCACCGGCCAGGTCGACTCGCCGACCGCGACCTGCATCGCGGTCGAGGCGATCATGCCGGGCGCGATGAACTCGCAGGTAGGACTCGCCGCCGAGCTGGCCGCGCGTTGACGAGGCTGCCGACCGAGACGCCGAAGCCGACCACGAACAGCACCGGCAGCACGAACGACGACAGCACCGAGCCGCGCCAGGTCCGCGCGTAGCCGACCAGGTGGTAGTTCGAGGACCGCGACCGACGGCGCCGCCATCACTCCACCAGCGTCCGGCCGGTCAGGTGCAGGAACACGTCCTCCAGCGAGCTGCGCCGGACCAGCACGCTGGACGGGTGCAGCCCGCGCCGGGCGACCTCGGCGACGGCCGCGTCGCCGTCGTCGGCGTAGAGCAGGACCCGGTCCGGCAGCACCTCGACGCGCTCGCCGATGCCGTCCAGCTTCGCCGCGTACGCGCTCCTGGTCGTCGGTGGTCGAAGCGCAGCTCGACCACCTCGCGGGTGGAGTACCGCTCGATCAGCTCGCGCGGGCGAGCCCTCGGCGACGATCCGGCCGCCGTCCATCACCACCAGCCGGTCGCAGAGCTGCTCGGCCTCGTCCATGTAGTGCGTGGTCAGCACCAGCGTCACGCCCTGCTGCTTGAGCCGGAACAGCCGCTCCCACACCAGGTGCCGGGCCTGCGGGTCGAGGCCGGTGGTCGGCTCGTCGAGCAGCACGATCTCGGGCTCGTTGACCAGCGCCCGGGCGATCGTCAGCCGGCGCTTCATGCCGCCGGACAGCGGCTCGACCTTGCGTTGGCCCGCTCGGTGAGCTGCACGAAGTCGAGCAGCTCGTCGGCCTTCGCGCGCGGGCCGACGCGGCGCGGGATGCCGAAGTAGCGCGCGTAGACGGTCAGGTTCTGCCGGACGGTCAGCTCCGGGTCGAGGGTGTCCTGCTGCGGGCAGACGCCGAGCCGGCCCGGATCGCCGGGCCGTCGCGGGCCGGGTCGAGGCCGAGGATGCGCAGCGTGCCCGCCGGTCGGCCGGGAGACGCAGCCGATCATCCGCATGGTCGAGCTCTTGCCGGCGCCGTTGGGGCCGAGGAAGCCGAACGCCTCGCCCGGCGCACGTCGACGTCGATGCCGTCGACCGCGGTGAAGTCGCCGAACCGCTTCCGAGGCCGCGCGCGTGGATGAGGGGCAGGTCGTCAGGCATGCGGGCGACCTTAACCCGCGGCTACGACAGATCGCGACGACTGTTCGCTCCCGAGTTTCGACGGAACTCGTCAGTCGACGACCGATGGATGCCTTCGCCTCGGCACGAGCTGCGTCGACGGCTGCGCGTACCTCCGGGTGGTCCTGGTTCCTGATCGGCTGCGCCCTCCAGCCGGACCGACCAGGTCAGGCCGTCGCGGCCGGATACGCGGCGGGCGACCACGCGCGCGGCGCCGCCGCCGGGCACGCGGGTAGAGCGACGTGAACGCGACCGATGCGTTCACCCGCTCGCGCACGCGGCGCGGCACCGCACCCGGCTCGGCGATGCGGACGCGGACCGGGGCGGCATCGGTGGCAACGATATCCGCGGATCGGCGACGACCGGCTCGGTCGCACCGGATCGACCGCGTCGTCGCCGGACCGGCGTCGATGCCGGCCAGCTCAGCGTCGGAATCGGTCGCCGGTCGGGTCCGTCATCGCGTCGTCGACCACCGTGGGCGTCGGACGCCGGCCGGCGTGAAGACGGCGCCGGTCACGGTCAGGACGCCCTCGGCCCAGGTGGCCTTGTGGATCTCGTGCCAGCCGAGCCGGGCATCCGCGCCGGGCAGCCACAGGCCACGGTTCGTGACCACGATCGCGGAGTCGTCGGCGCGGCGCCCACGCGATCACCCGCTCCTCGCGCTCCAGCTTCGGGGACAGGTCGGCGGGCAGCTTCGGCGGTCCGTCCAAACACTTCTACAGCCCTCCGGCAGCCTGTTCGCGCAGTGCGCGCGCGTGCGCTTCGAACGAGACCAGCTCGCCGATCATCCTGCCGTACTCGTCCTTGCTGCGTGACCGGATTCATCCGCTGCAGCTTCGACTTGACCTCGTCGACCCGGCGGGCGACGCCGAAATACTGCAGGCGGGCCAGCGTCACGCCGACGTAGCGCGGGTCGGGCTCGCCGTCGATGTGCAGCGGCTCGACCGCGAGCTCGCGCGACCAGCGCGCCGGCGGCCAGGTCGGCGCATTCGGCCGCGGACCCGCTCGACCCAGACCGCGCCGGACGGTCGCGGCTCGCGACGCCGCCGGCCGCGGCGATCGCCTCGCGCACGGCCGCGTAGACCGGGTGCGCATAGTCGTCAGCCGGGGTCGAATCGAACACCGGACCGGCCAGTACGGGCGACTGCAGCGCCAGCTTCAACGCCTCCCGCTCCACGAGCGCGGTCGGGCCGTCCGCCGCCGGCCGGGCCGCCCGGCGGGCGCCGGGACCGGTTCGCCGCCACCGGCCGGCGGCGACCGCCCGGTTCACCGGCTCGATCTCCATGCCGAGGTCACCGGCGAGCTTGCGGGCGTACTCGGGTCGCAGCGCCCTGTCCTTGATCTTCGCGACCAGCGGCGCGGCCGCCCGCAGCGCGGCGACCCGGCCCTCGGCGGTGTCGAGGTCGTAGCGGCCAGGACGCGAGCGCAGCGCGAACGCGATCAGCGGCTCGCGGCGGGCGACCAGGTCGCGGACCGCCGCGTCGCCCTTGGCCAGCCGCAGCTCGCACGGGTCCATGCTGTCCGGGCTGACCGCGATGAACGTCTGCGCGACGAACCGCTGGTCGTCCGCGAACGCGCGCAGCGCCGCCTTCTGCCCGGCCGCGTCGCCGTCGAAGGTGAAGATGATCTCGCCGGCCAGCGTGTCGGTGTCCATCAGCAGCCGCCGCAGCACGCCGATGTGGTCGGCGCCGAACGCCGTGCCGCAGGTCGCGACCGCCGTCGTCACGCCGGCGAGGTGGCAGGCCATCACGTCGGTGTAGCCCTCGACGATCACCGCGCGGCGCTGCCGGGCGATGTCCTTCTTGGCGTGGTCGATGCCGTAGAGCACGTGCGACTTCTTGTAGAGCGGCGGTCTCCGGGCGTGTTCAGGTACTTCGGGCCGTCGTCGTCGTCGAACAGCTTGCGCGCGCCGAAGCCGATGACGTCGCCGGTCAGGTCCCGGATCGGCCAGACCAGCCGGCGGCGGAACCGGTCGATCAGGCTGCCCGAGCGGGCCGGCTTCGCGCAGCCCGGCCGCGCTCCAGCTCCTGGCTCGTGTAGCCCTTCTGGCGCAGGTGCTTGGCCAGCGCGTCCCAGCCCTCCGGCGCGAACCCGCAGCCGTACGTCTGGGCCGCGTGCCGGTCGAAGCCGCGCTGCGCCAGGAACTCGCGGGCCGCCCGCGCGCCCGGCGTCGCCAGCTGCCCGGCGTAGAACTCGGCCGCCGCCACGTGCGCCGCGACCAGGCGCTGCTTCTGGCCCTGGTTCTGCCGCGGCGCTGCTGCGGACCGGCCGACTCGTCGTAGCGCAGCTGGATGCCGGCGCGGGCGGCGAGCCGCTCGACCGACTCGACGAACGTCAGGTGGTCGACGTCCATCACGAACCTGATCGCGTCGCCGCCGGCGCCGCAGCCGTGACAGAAGTAGACGTTCCGCGCGGACGAGACCGTGAACGACGGCGTCTTCTCGTCGTGGAACGGGCACAGCCCCTTGACGTTGCCGCCGCCTGCGTTGAGCGTCACGTGCTCGCGAGATCACGTCGACGATCGAGGTCCGCTCGCGGACCAGCGCGATGTCCTCGTCCCGGATCTTCCCTGCCACGCATACATCCTGCCTTGCCGCCGATGCGTGGCCGCCATCCGGCCGGAAAGCGGGCTGCGCCGACGGTCCGGAACGTGTGGTTCCGCCTACTCCGGCAGCGGCATTTGATGTGAGGCTTCAGCCCCGGAGGAGGCAGAAGAGGTGGCCGGCCGGTTGCGAAGATCCTCCAGCCGCGGGGGTCGGCGTGCAGGAGCGTGGCGCCGGCGGCGAGGACCTGCTCGTGGGCTCGGTCGAGGTCGGGAACATCGAGGTCAAGATAGAACTGCTGCGGGTAGGTGGCGTCCGGCCATCGCGGTGCTTGATAATCCTCGACGCGCTGGAACGCCAATACCAGACCAGGCGCCGTGTGCAGCGTTGAGAAGCCGTCGCTGACGGCCCATCTCGCATCGCGCTGATCGACCGCGCCGCCGAGGAGCGATTGATAGAACCGGGCGAGTTCCACGACATCCGGACAGTCCAGAACCACGCACTGCAGTTTGCCGATCAAGGATGCTTCCCCACGGACGAGCGTGCTGCTTCGATCACTGTCGCCAACAGTTCGGCGAGGCGATCATGCGAGTCCGCGCTGAGGTGCACGCCGTCGTCTCCTGCCCGAGCGACGGATGCTGCGTCGGCGAACAGAACTCCACGCGCCTGCGCCACTGATCGAATCTCGGCGGACAGCCGCTTCGACTTGCCGACGTCGGCCGCGTCGAAGTTTGCCATCGTCATCTCGGCGAACGCGGGCCGGCTGTCGTCGAGATGGATCGCGCTGACCAGGATGATCGCCGGACGCTCGCCTGCGCGATTCGCAGCGTTGACCTCGACATCGTCGACGTAGCCGTCCAGCCCGGCCGCGATCTGCGCAGGCTTTCGACCGAACCGGGTCTTGAGGTCGTTGGTGCCCAGCATGATGACGACAGCGTCCAGCGGGTGGTGGCTCTGCAGGCACGGCGCGAAGTACGGCTTGCCGTTGCAACCGGGACGATCGTCGTAATCCAGATCGACAGTGCGACCGCTGAGCCCTTCCTCGATCACGTCGTACGCGTCGCCGAGCAACCGTTGCAGCCGGCCGGTCCACCGGACGTCGGCCGGCAACCGGACGTAGTTCTCGTCATCGGACGGGATGCCGTTGGTGTTGGAGTCACCGAAGCACAGAATCGTGTACGCCGCCGGATTGGTGATCACGATCCCGATGTTACCCACCGCCCTGCGAACCGTCCGGCCGGAAAGCGGGCTGCGCCGACGGTCCGGACGTGTAGAAAGACGGTCAATCATCTTCTGAGGAGACTCTGTGGCGACTCCACAATTGACCGACGAACGCCTGGCCTGGCTGGCCGTCCGCGACGAGGTCCAGGAACTCTGCAAACCGGCCGCGGTGGTCCGGATCCTGCGCGTGATAATCCGTCGCCGCGCCGTCGACCGCGGGATTCAGAACGAAATAACGGACGACAAGATGCGGGTGTACGCGATCGCCGTCGACGAACTGTCCCGCCGCCTGACCAGGGAAGACCGTCTCGTACTCCGCTCCACCGGCAAGGTGCCCGAGTGGTTCATGCCGACCGTCATCCTCGAAGCACGCAACATCAAACTCGGCTGACGCCGTCGGCGGTGTCGTACGTCGCGGCTACGGTTTGCTGGTGGTCACCGTCGAGGATGTCCGGCTGCTCGCCCGTACGCTGCCCCGGACCACCGAGCACCTGATCCGCGATCGGGTCAAGTTCCGGGTCGGCGCGATCGTCTACGTCGCGTTCTCCCGTGACGAGACGGAGATGGGCTTCGGATATCCGAAACACGAGCGCGACGCTTTGATCGCATCGGCGCCGACGCGGTTCTTCCTGCCGCGCCCAAGCGACCTGCGATTCCACTGGGTCGAGTGCTGGCTGGCCGAGCTGGACATCGACGAGATGCACGAATTGGTGACCGAGGCCTGGCGGATGGTCGTGCCCAAGTTCCTGGCGCGCGAGCGTCTGGGCTCGTGATGTGCACGTACGTGCCGCTCGGGTGCTAAAGTGCACGTACGCGCACAGGAGCGGTTCCGGTGCACGTACGTGCATCACGATCGGTCCGGGAGGTCATCGACATGCGGATCATCGATGCCGCCGACCTCGGCGGTCTCATCCGCGCCCAGCGACGCGAACTCGGCCTCACCCAGGCCGACCTCGCCACTAAGGCCGGGGTCAGTCGCCGGTGGCTGTCGGACGTCGAAGCAGGCAAGGATTCGGCCGAATTCGGGCTGGTCATGCGTACGCTGCGGGCGCTGGGCATGTTCGTGGATATCAAGGCGACCAGCCGCCAGGCGGGGATCGACCTGGACGACGTGCTCGCCAGGCATACCGGGCCGGTGACATGACCCCGGACGGCAACCTCCTGGCCGTACTCCTCGGAGGCCGTCGGCTCGGCACGCTCACCGAGGCGAACGGTCGACTGTCGCTGAGCTATGACGCCGATTACCAGTCCGATGAGCAGTCGACTCCGCTGTCGATCTCCATGCCGGTCAGCCGGACGATCTACGGGGACGCCGTCGTCCGCGCCTTCCTGTGGGGTCTGCTGCCGGACAACGAGCAGGTCATCGACCGATGGGCACGTGGCTACCAAGTCTCGGCCCGCAACCCGTACGCGCTCATCCGGCATGTCGGCACGGACTGCGCCGGGGCCGCACAGTTCGCGCCGCTGGACCAGGTCGACGCGCTGCTCGCCCGGGAAGGTCACGTCGAGTGGATCGACGAGGACGAGATCGCACTGCGGCTTCGCCGACTTCGCCGCGATCCGACCTCGTGGCACGCATCGCGTACCGGGCAGTTCAGCCTGGCCGGGGCGCAGGCCAAGACCGCGCTGTACCGCGATCCGCTCACCGGCCGGTGGGGCGATCCCAGCGGAAACACGCCGACCACGCACATTCTCAAGCCCGCGATCGCCGGCCTCGACGACCACGACCTGAACGAGCACATCTGCCTGACCGCAGCACGAGCTGCTGGGACTGCAGGCCGCCACGTCCGGCATCGTGGAGTTCGCCGACGAACGTGCAATCGTCGTCGATCGATACGATCGGTTCACCCAATCCGACGGCACGATCCTGCGCATCCATCAGGAAGACATGTGCCAGGCCTTGGGCCTGCCGCCGACCGCCAAATATCAGAGCGAAGGCGGCCCGTCCCCGGAAGACATCACGGCACTCCTTCGCCGGCACGGGAGCGCCGACGATGCCGAGCGATTCCTCGACGCGATGGCGTTCAACTGGGTCATCGCCGGCACCGATGCCCACGCCAAGAACTATTCGGTCCTCCTCGGTGGCGACAGCGTACGGATGGCGCCGCTGTACGACCTCGCGAGCGCCCTGCCGTACGACGGCATGTACATGCCCAAGCTGAAGCTGGCGATGCGCATCGGCGGCCAGTACACGATCGCGAGGATCGAACGGCGGCACTGGCTCCGTTTCGCTGCGGCGGCCGGATTCGACCAGGATCGGGCGATGCAGCGGGTCGGCACGATCATCGATCGCGTCGCCGACGCGTTCGCGACCGCAGCCGCGACTCCCGCCGTACGCGCGTTGGCGAGCCCTCTGCCGCAGCGGCTCCGCGACGCCGTCGAAGCCCGATCGATCGCCTGCCAGCTGGCCCTGTCCCGCTGATATTGCCCTGCACGTGTCGGCCGCGGGTGCCAGGATGTCTGGCATGACTGGATCAGATGCCAAATCGGCCCTCGTGAGATATCTGAAGAACGGGCGCGAAGCCGTGCTGTGGAAACTCGACGGACTGTCGGAATATGACATCCGTCGCCCGCTCGTACCGACCGGCACGAACCTGCTCGGACTGGTCAAGCACCTGGCCAGCGTTGAAGCCGGCTACTTCGGCGCAGACGTTCGGGCGACCGTTCGACGAGCACCTGCCGTGGTTCGACGAGGGCGCCGAGCCCAACGCCGACATGTTTGCGACCGCCGACGAGTCCCGCGAGGACATCATCGGGCTGTACCGGCGCGTCTGGGCACACGCCAACGTGACCATCGACGCGCTCGACCTGGACGCGATCGGGCATGTGCCGTGGTGGGGGTCGGACAGCGAGGTCACGCTGCATCGCGTTCTGGTCCACATGATCGCCGAGACGCACCGGCATGCCGGCCACGCCGACATCGTTCGGGAACTCATCGACGGCGCGACCGGAATGCGCGCCGACAACGGCAACATGGCTCCGGGCGACCAGACCTGGTGGGAGACCTACTACGAGAAGGTGGAACGGGTCGCGAGGGATGCCGGGTCGGCCTGACGTCGCGGATGCGGTTTCGAGCGCCTAGGGTCGAGCAGTGCGCGCTACCTCCCGTACCCTCGTGGTTTCGATCGCCCTGGCCTTGACGCTCACCGCGTGCTCGCAGCCCGCGGTGACCTATCACCCGGCGGCGTCCGGTGTCCGCCACCGGCGCGGCACGCCCAGCGCGGTGTCCAGTGCGAAGCCGTCCCACAGCCCGTCACCGGCGCCGAGCGCCCCCGCCCCGAGCACGCAGACCTGGGGAAACAAGGCCGGCAAGGCGACGATCCCGGCGGCCGCGCGAGCGGTCAACACGACGCCACCCGAACCGGGTCGTCGGCACCGGCTCGCCGGCGAGCTGCACGTCGGCGGCGGTCGTGAGTGCCGTCGCGAAGGGCGGCATCATCACGTTCAAGTGCGGTCCGAAGCCGGTCACGATCACCATGACGGCGACCGCGAAGGTCGTGAACACGCACTCCACGATCGTGCTCGACGGCGGCGGACTGGTCACGCTGTCCGGCGGCGGCAAGCGGCGCATCCTCTACATGGACACGTGCGACCAGGCCCAGGTCTGGATGTCGTCGCACTGCCAGAACCAGTCGACGCCGTCGCTGACCGTACAGAATCTGACGTTCACCGACGGCAACGCGACCGGCCAGCTGCAGGAGGGCGGCGGTGGCGGCGCGATCCTCGTCCGCGGTGGCCGCTTCAAGGTGGTGAACTCGCGCTTCACCGACAACACCTGCGACAAGACCGGCCCGGACCTCGGCGGGGCCGCGCTGCGCGTGCTCAGCCAGTACAACAACGATCCGGTCTACATCGTGGACAGCACGTTCACCGGCGGCCGCTGCTCGAACGGCAGCGCGCTGTCCAGCATCGGCGTCACCTGGGACGTGATCAACTGCGTGATGACCGGCAACAACGCGATCGGCAACGGCGCGAATCCGGCACAGGGCGGCACACCCGGCGGCGGCAGCGGCGGTGCGATCTACACCGACGGCGACACGTACACGGTGACGGTCGCCGGCACGATCATCGAGAACAACAACGCGAACGAAGGCGGCGGCGCGATCTTCTTCGTCAGCAACGACCACACCGGCTCGCTGTACATTTCCGGCTCGACGCTCAAACACAACCACAGCGGGAAGTTCCAGAACTACCCCGGCATCTTCTTCCTCGGCAAGTCGCACACGTTCACGAAATCCACGATTCAGTAGGCGCGCATCTCCGCGATGCGTGCGCTCAGAAATGCGCGCTCGGCGTCGTTTTCGGCGAGATCCAAAGCTTGCTGGTACGCCTCGGCCGCCTCCTCGTGCCGGTCCAGCCGCCGCAGCATGTCGGCCTTCGTGGCGGGCAGATATCGGTAGCCGGCAAGCAGTCCGTCCGCATCGACGGCCTCGATCTCGGCCAGCGCCGCCGCCGGACCGGCCGTCATCGCGACCGCCACCGTACGGTTCAGCGCCACGACCGGCGACGGCCAGACCCGAAGAAGCGCGTCGTAGAGCGCGAGCACCTCCGGCCAGTCGGTCTCGGCGTAGGACGGCGCCTCGGCGTGCACCGCGACGATCGCCGCCTGCAGCGCGAATCGGCCCGGCCGGCCGCCGCGCAGCGCATCGACGACGAGCCGCTTCCCGTCGTCGATCGCGGCCCGATCCCACTGCGACCGGTCCTGCTCGTCGAGCAGGAGCAGGCGGCCGTCCGTACCGGTGCGGGTTGATCGTCGTGCGTCGGTGAGGACCATCAGCGCGAGCAGACCGCGGACCTCGCGCTCGTCGGGCATCAGGTAGTGCAGCATCCGGGCCAGGTCGAGCGCGCGTTCGACCAGGTCGGCACGGACGAGCGCGGAGCCGATCGGCGCGGCGTGACCGGTGGTGAAGACAAGGTGCACGACGGTGAGTACGGCGTCCAGGCGATCGGGAAGTTCGTGCAGGTCGGGTACGCGATACGCGATCTGCGCGGCCGGAGATCTTCTTCTTCGCCCGGGTCACCCGCGCGGCCATCGTCGTCTCCGAGACGAGGAACGCCTGCGCGATCTCGGCCGTCGACAGACCGCAGATCAGCCGCAGCGTCAACGCGACCTGCGCCTCCCGGGCCAGCGCCGGATGGCAGCAGGTGAACACGAGCCGCAGCCGATCATCCGGGATCGCGTCGAGATCGGTCTCCACCTCGACCGGCGTCCGGCTCGATCAGCAGCGGCAGCTTCCGCCGCAGCGTCGTCTCCCGGCGGAGCGCGTCCAGCGCCTTGCGGCGGGCGGTCGTGGTCAGCCAGGCGCCGGGGTTGTCCGGCACGCCGACGCGCTGCCATGCGTCCAGCGCCGCGATGTACGCGTCCTGCACGCACTCCTCGGCGAGATCGATGTCGCTCGCGACCCGAGCCGTCGCGGCGAGCACGAAGGCCCACTCGCTGCGATGTGCGGCCGCGACGGCGTCGGCAACGTGGCTGCCGACGCCGTCGCGGTCTTCGCCGTCCGTGGCGATCACTCCGGTCCGGTCACTCAAACGTCATGATCGGACGGACTTCGACGCCGCCGAACCCGGCCGGGCACAGCTTCCCGACGGCGAGCGCCTGGTCGAGATCGGCCGCCTCGATCAGGTAGTAACCGCCCAGAGCCTCCTTCGTCTCGACGAACGGCCCATCCGTCACGACGTCGCCGCGGATCGACGTCGCCGTGGTGGTCGGCTGCAGCGCATTGCCGCCGAGGAGCTTGGCGCCCAGCGCGACGGTCTGCTCGGCGAAGCGGTTGTGCGCCTCCATGACCCCGGCGAGTCCTCCTCGGTCGCGGTGGCGTACCGGACTCGTCTTCGTAGATCAGGATCAGGTACTGGCCCATGACGGTTCCTCTCTGTCTCCGGAATGATGCTGACACCTCACCGACGAACACGCCCGCCGGTTAATCGACAACGCCACCGGGCAATTTTCTGACGGACGGTCTCGCCTAGATTGAGGATCATGAATCCCACCGTCGGTCGGCTTGAATACGGCGCAGGGTGCTGCGGTTTCGATCGGCGCCGTGCTCGGCACCGGCGTGGTCGGCCTGCCCGGCGCTCGGCGCGCATATCGCCGGTCCGGCGTCGCTGATCGCCTGGCTCGCACTGATCATCCTCTCGATCCCGCTGGCCAGCACGTTCGCCGCGCTCGGTGCTCGCTATCCGGACGCGGGCGGCGTCTCGACCTACGTACGGCGGGCGTTCGGCGCCCGGGCCGCGGCCGTCGTCGGCTGGTGCTTCTTCTTCGCGGTGCCGACCGGGGCGCCGGCCGCCGCGCTGTTCGGCGGCGCCTACGTCGCGTCCGCGTTCGGCGGCGGGCGCCGCACCGAGCTGCTGACCTGCGCCGCACTCATCCTGATCGTGACCGCGACGAACTTCGGCGGCATCCGGCTGTCCGGCAGCGTCCAGCTTGACGCTGGCCGCGGTGCTGGTCGCGCTGCTCGTCGTCACGACCGTGCTGGCGCTGCCGCACGGGCACGTCGCCAACCTGCACCCGTTCGCCCCGAACGGCTACGGCGCGATCTTCCCGGCCGCCGCCGTACTGGTCTGGGGCTTCGCCGGCTGGGAGGCGGTGACGTCGCTGGCCGCCGACTTCCGCCGGCCCGACCGTGATCTGCGCCGGGCGACCGCGATCGCGATCCTGGTGGTCGGCGTGCTCTACCTCGCGATCGCGACGACCAGCATCCTGGTCCTCGGGCCCGGCGGCCGGGTCACGATCCGGCGCCGCTGTCGAATCTGCTCGCGCATCGCGGTCGGCGGCCCGGTCAAGAAGATCACCGCGCTGATCGCGCTGCTGCTCACGATCGGCGCGATGAACGCGTACTTCGCCGGCGCGTCGAAGCTCGGCGCGGCGCTCGGCCGCGACGGCGCGCTGCCGTCGTGGTTCGCGAAGGGCAGCGAAGTCGGCGAGGTCCCCCGGCGGAGCCTGTCGGTCATCGCCGCGCTCTCCGCCGTTGCGCTCGCGATCGTGGCGTTCGGCAACGTCGGTATCGCGTCCGGCCGTGCTGCTCACCACCGGCTCGTTCGTGCTGGTCTACATCCTCGGCACGGCGGCCGCGATCAAGCTGCTCCCCCGCCGTACCTGGGCTCGGTGGGCCGCGATCGTCGCATTCGCATCGTCGATCGGCCTGGCGGTCATCACCGGCTTTATGTGCTGTGGGCGCTCGTCGTGGCCGGCGCCGCGCTGCTCTACAACCGGCGCCGCGCGCGCCTCCGTGACCGCCGGCGATCTGGCACCGGCCGATGCGATCGCTCGGTCGACGAGCGGCAGCGCAGCGAGTCAGGCCCAAGACGGATCAGTGCCGTCGTCACGCACGCAAGCGTCACCACCAGCAGGAACGGCGCTCGCATCAGCACCGCGACCGCAGCGACCGCGAGGCCGCCCGCACGTGCGTCGATGACGACGTGCTTGCCGATGGTGAACGTCTGGATCACGATCAGCGCCGCCAGCAGCGCGACCGGCATCAACAGGCCACCCTCTGCATCCGCGGGCTGTCCAGGAGCCGCTTCGGCACCGACAGGCCGGCAAATTTGAGCAGGTAGCAGCCGAGCGATCCGAGCAGCACCGCGCCCCAGATCACGGCAGGCCGTCCGGTTCGGCGTCCGACGCAGGCCCGGAATCCGTCCGGGCACCCGGCCGCACCCCGAATCCGATCGCCACCATCGCCGCGAACAGCACCGGTACGCCAACCGGCACGTACGGCACCGCGGCGAGCGCTACGGCCGCCGCGACCAGCGCGATCAACCAGGGTTCGCGGGACCGCATCGCGGCGCCAACAACGCGAGGAACGCGGCCGGCGCAGCCGCGTCCAGTCCGAACTGGCGCGGATCGGGGAGGGCGGCAGCGCCGAGTGCGCCCACCAGCGTACCGAGGTTCCACAGTGTGAACAGCGCGATGCCGGTGGTCCAGAACCCGTACCGCGCAGCGCGTTGAGACGTTCTGAGCGGTGGCGATCGCCGTCGTTTCGTCGATCACGAGCTGCGCGGCGGCGACCCGGCGGAGCCCGGTCACGTCGAGAATCGTCGCGAGCCGCAGGCCGTAGAACGCGTTGCGGGAGCCGAGCAGCACCGCGGTTGCGGCGGCCGAGAACGCGCCGCCGCCGGCGCCGAGGACGCCGACCAACGCGAATTGCGAGCCGCCGGAGAACAGCAGCAGCGACAGCGCGCAGGTCTGCAGTACCGACAGGCCGGATGCTATCGAGATGGCGCCGAACGACAACGCGTACGCGCCGGTCGCGGCCGCGACACCGAGAGCCTGGCGGAGTACCGCCGCACGTTCGGTGGGCCAGCCGTCCAAGGTCATGTTGGTTACCGTAACGCGAGCCACTCCGCACGCGTGATCGCGTATTCCACCTCGCCCAATTCCGTCCCGGGAATCGGATCGTCGAAGTGCAGATGGAACGTACGCACGTGGCGGAGCCCGGCGCGTTCCATCACCGCCCGGGACCGTGTGTTGACGGCCATGGTCTGGGCGCGTACCCGCATGATCGGCCCTCGCCGGCCGCCGAAGTCCTCGGTGAACGCCTTCGCGACCAGTGCCCGCGCACCCTCGGTCGCGAAGCCCCGTCCCCAGGCGGAGCGATGCATCCGGTAGCCGAGATCCACCTCGTCCGAGCCGTCGTTCCGCAACGACATCCAGCCGAGAAACGCGCCGCCGACCGCTTCGATCGCGGCGTAGCGGCCCAGGCCGTGGAAGCGGGTGTAGTCCTCGATCAGCTCCCGAAGCGATGCCTCAACGTCGGCGCGCGGTGTCGGAACGCCGCCGGTCAGGAATGCCATCACGTCCGGATCGCTGTCGAGCGCGACGAGATCGTCCACATCGGAGGCGGTCAGGCGGCGCAGGATCAGGCGTTCGGTCTGCAGAAACACGCTGAAACGCTACTGCATCGGTCGCTTGAACGAGTAGGTCACGACGTTGAGTCGCTGCGGCTGACCGACGATCATCGCGGCCCGGTCGTACGCCTGCCACCCGTCCAGACCGGCCTTGTTGACGTGCTTCATGTCATCGAATCGCTCGTCGGTGCCCCATCGCGCTGCGCCTTTGGCGGTGTGGAAGGTTGCCGTCCAGTCGATCTCCTTGTCCATGCCGAACGAGCCGGTAGCCCGGTATTCAAGTCGCGCGTACTCCCACTGGGTCACGCGTCTATCTTCGGACAGCCGGGCATGAATGCGCCACACCGAACAGGAACACGATTTCGTCAGACCGTAACCGGCTCGGAGACCTCCGCGATGGGAGCGCCGAACCGCTCGGTGCGGCCGGCCCACGCCACGATCGGCTTTGCGATGGCCGATCCGATCACCAACAGTGCGGCGATGGCCAGCCAGCCGATCCCACCGGTCTTGATGGCGAGGAACGTCAGCGCGGCCGGACCGACCATCGATTGCACCTGACCGCCGAGCGACCACGCGCCCAGGTAGGCGCCACGGTTCTGGGCGGGAGGCAGCAGCGTGGTCAGGCCCCAGCCGCCGGCCGACTGCCACAACTCGCCGGCGGTGACCAGTATGACGCCGGTCATCAGCAGTACCACCGTGACGGCTCCGGTCGTCCACCGGCTCAGGAAGAAGACCGGACAACAGGCGGCGGTCGCCCATCCGGCCCAACGCAGCAGCCGCGCGATCCCGGGCAGCGTATCCGCGCCTCTGCTCGCCGGGACCTGCAACAGCACCGCCATCACCGTGTTCGTGATGAAAAGGATCGCGAGCATCACGTGTTTCGCATCGGTGTGCGTCACCACCCACAGCGGCATGACCTCGGCGAAAATCGTGCCCTGGCACAGCAGCAGCCCGTTGAGCGCGGTCACCGCGAGGAACGGCCGGTCCCGCAGCACCGAGAACCGGCTGACCCGCGGGCCGCTCACGCGGGCTTCGTGGGCGACGTGTTCGATCCGCGGCAGCCGCGCGACGAAGAACGCGTTGAGCAGCAGACCGACCGCGTTCGCCAGCACCATCGCGATGAACGCCGAACGGGTGTTGATGGCCAGCGCCACGCCGGCACCGAGGGCGCCGATGCTGAAGCCGATGTTCAGCGCGGATCGAGTGAACGCCAGCACGCGCACCCGGTCGCTCGGCGGGATCGCCTCGATGGTGTACATGTTGCGACCAGGCCCGCTGATCGAGCCGGCCAAGGTCAGCAGACACAGGATCCCGATGAAGGGCAAAAATCCTCGAATAAACGGGTACGCGCAGAACAGCAGACCTTCGGCCAGCGCACCGACCAGCCATGCGCGCTGCCCACCGAGCCGATCCGCGATCACGCCCATCGGCACCGACAGAAACACGGCCAGCGCGCCGGCGACCGAGAATCCGATGCCGATCTGCACCGGCGACAGCCCGACGACGTGCAGAAAGAAGACGGCGCTACCGGCGAGGAAGACGCCGTTGCCGGTCGCGTACAGACACGATTGAACTGCCAGTGAACGTGCGATTCCTTGTGGTGGAAGGAACCGTTGCATACTCCCCCGTGTGACACTCATGGCACGAGTGAACGCGACCGGGCCGAGCGCCCGCAACCCCGTTTAACGGAACTAAGGTGTCGGTGTGACCGATGAGGACTGGCAGGATCCGTTCGACGGCGACGACCTCCAACCGTTCGAGACGTACGACGGCATCCGATTCGAAGGGCTGACGTTCGACGGTACGCACGCGAGCAACATCAAGATGCTCGAGTGTCTGGTCCGGCGTACCACCTTTGAAAACGTGAACTGTGCCCGCAGCGCATTCACGGACGCGACCATCGCGGACTCGCGATTCGTCGCGGCCGACCTGTCCGACTCGCAGTGGCGCGACGTGCGCATCACCGACACGCTGCTGGCCGGCGTCATGTTCGCGGGCGGAGACCTGCGGCGTCTGGCGTTCCACGACTGCAAGCTGATCGGGACGAACCTACGCAACGCGCAGCTCGCCGAGGTCTCGTTCGAACGCTGCGTGATCACCGACATGGACCTCACCGAGGCGACGGTGACGGCGACCGCGTTCCGGCAGTGCCAGATCACCGGGCTCGACACGACGAAGGCGCGGCTCGACGGCGTCGACTTCCGAAGCAGCGAGTTGGAGATCGCGCGCGGCCACGCGGCGCTCAAGGGCGCCATCGTCGACATCAATCAGCTGATGTCGCTGGCGCCCGGGATCGCCGCCGCGATGGGCGTGCGGGTCGAGGACTGAGACCACGCAAAACCGCCGAGGACTCCTGGTCCTCGGCGGTTCGCCGTGCGGTCGTTCGTTACAGCTGGGCCACCAGCGCGTGCTCCGGCGGCGCGGCGAAGTGGCACGCGGCCAGCTGGTTGTCGGCCTTCAGCTCCAACGGCGGTTCCAGCTCGGCGCAGATCGACTCGGCCTTCCAGCAACGGGTACGGAACCGGCAGCCGGACGGCGGGTTGACCGGGCTCGGCACGTCGCCGGTGAGCCGGATGCGGTACGTCGGCGCAGCGCCGCGAACCACGCCCAGGTCCGGTGCGGCCGAGAGCAGCGCCTGCGTGTACGGGTGCTGCGGCACGCCGTAGATCGCGTCCCGCGTGCCGAGCTCGACCATCTTGCCGAGGTACATGACCGCGACCCGGTCGCAGAAGTGCCGGACGACGCCGAGGTCGTGCGCGATGAAGATGAACGCGATGCCGAACTCCTTGCGCAGATCCTCGAGCAGGTTCATCACCTGCGCCTGGATCGACACGTCGAGCGCGGATACCGGCTCGTCGGCCACGATGATCTTCGGCCGGACCGCGAGCGCGCGGGCGATGCCGATGCGCTGACGCTGACCGCCGGAGAACTCGTGCGGGTAGCGGTTGTAGTGCTCCGGGTTCAGGCCGACGAGTTCGAGCAGCTCGCGTACGTGATCGAGCTCCTTGCCCTTGGGCACGATGTTGTGCGTACGCAGGGCCGTGCCGATGATCCGTGCCGACCGTGTGCCGCGGGTTCAGCGACGAGTACGGGTCCTGGAACACCAGCTGGATCTCGCGGCGGTACTTCCGGAGCATCCTCTCGTGCAGGTGCGCGATGTCGACGCCACGGTAGAGGATCTGCGCCGGCCGTCGGCTCGAGCAGACGGGTGATCAGGCGACCGGTCGTGGTCTTGCCACAGCCGGACTCGCCGACGAGGCCGACCGACTCGCCCTCGTTGACGACCAACGAGACGCCGTCAACGGCGCGAACCTTGTTGTTCGCCTGCCGGATGAAGCCGTCGCCCTTCGTCTTGAAGTGCATGACGAGGTTGCGGATCTCCAGCAGTGGTGCGCCCGGAACGCCCTGAACGTCTTCGAGGTCAGGCAGGCGCAGAATTGCTTGTCACAGTGGTCGTCATCGATCGTCCTTACGGCAGCCGTGGAAGGATCTCGGCGGCGAAGATATCGTCCGGCCGGTGCAGGTGGCAACGCGATGCACGACTCGTGTCGGCAGTGCGAGCCGCGAACTCGGGAAGTTCGGTCGTGCACAGCCCGCCCGGGACACGGTCGACGAACTCACACCGTGGGTTGAACGAGCAGCCGCTCGGCAGCGACAGCAGGCTCGGCGGCGAACCCGGGATCGGGTGCAGCCGGGTCGGTTCGCCGGCCACCGCCGGAATGCTCTCCAGCAGACCCCAGGTATAGGGGTGCAGCGGCTGCGCCGAGGATCTTGTCGACCGTACCGGTCTCGACCGCGCGGCCGCCGTACATGACCAGGACGTCGTCCGCGATCTCGGCGACAACGCCGAGGTCGTGCGTGATGAACAGGACGGCCGAGCCGAAGTCGCGCTGCAGGTCGACGATGAGGTCGAGGATCTGCGCCTGGACCGTCACGTCGAGCGCCGTGGTCGGCTCGTCGGCGATCAGCAGCTTCGGGTCGTTGACCAGCGCCATCGCGATCATGGCGCGCTGGCGCATACCGCCGGAGAACTGGTGCGGGTAGTCGTCGACCCGGCGCCGCGGGTTCGGGATGCCGACGCGGCCGAGCATGTCGATCGCGCGCGCGCGTCGCCTTCTGCTTCGACACGTTGTGGTGCACCCGGTAGCCCTCGGCGATCTGGCTGCCGATCGTGAAGTACGGGTGCAGCGACGACTGCGGGTCCTGGAAGATCATCGCGGCCGCGGTGCCGCGCTGCCTGCGCAGCTGCTCCGGCGGCATGCCGACGATCTCGGCGCCGCCGAGCATGATCGAGCCGGACATCCGCGTCCGGGTCGGATCGTGCAGGCCCATGATCGCCATGCTGGACACGCTCTTGCCGGAGCCGGACTCACCGACGATCGCGAGCGTCTCGCCGAGCCGGACCGCGTAGCTGAGGCCCTGCACCGCGCGGACGACGCCGTCCGCGGTCGGGAACGCAACTTCGAGATCCCGGACGACCAGGTAGGGAGCCTCCGTCTGCTGCAGGGACTCGCGGGCACGCCGCTCCCGGATGACCGTCTCGGGGCGACGGACCGCGAGCACCGAATCAGACGCGGGTGTGGCAAGGTCACTCATGAAAGCCTCACGCGTGGGTCAAGGACGGTGTAAAGCAGATCAACGACCAGGTTCGCGATGACCAGTACGACCGAGCCGAAGATGACCGTCGCCATCAGGATCGGGTAGGTCGTAGGTCTGGAATGCCTGAATTGTCAGCAGGCCAAGGCCGGGGAGTCCGAAGATTCTCTCGGTGAAGAACGCACCGGTGAGCTGGAAGGCGAGGTCGAGACCGAAGATCGTCGCGATCGGCGTCAGAGTGGCGCGAAGTGCGTGCTTGAAGAGGATCGACCGCTCGCTGATCCCCTTGGCACGCGCCGTCCGGATGTAGTCCTCGCCGATGCGACTCGATCATCGACGCTCTGACATATCGAGTGTAGAGGCCCGCTTGGTAAATGCCCACCGTCACCCAGGCCAGCACCATTCCGCTGAACCAGGCGATCGGATTCTTGAACAACGATACGTAGTTCGGCTCGGGCATGAAGCTCACGTACAGGACGATGATGAGCGCCCAGATGAAGTACGGAATCGCACCCATGCCCTGCGTCACACCGATGATTATTCGGTCGGTCGGCGAATTTCGGAAGCGGGCGGCGATGATGCCGGTCAGCAGGCCGAGAGCCAGGAAGACCACCGCGGCGCCGACGACGATCGACGTCGGTGACCGGGATCGCACGCGTGACCAGGCCGGTGACCGGCACATCCAGCTTGTACGAGTAGCCGAGGCAGGGCGCCGAGCACGTGACCGTGACGCTGTCACGGACATAGGTGTGGCCGACGAAGATGCCCTCGAAGTAGTCGACGAGCTGCTCAGCCTTTGGCTGATCGAGGTTCAGGTTCTTGGAGATCTGCGCGATTCGGGCCGGCGTGCACCGAGTTCCGCAGACCGCGGCGGCCGGGTCGCTCGGAGCGAGGTAGAACAGCCCGAAGCTCGCAACAATCACCACGAGGACGACCGAGAGCGCACTAACTATCCGTCTAGCGATGTAGAAAACCACCAGCGGCCTCCTCGGGTCTAAATGATTGACAGTTCTGACGTCGTGTGGCCAGTGGGCCCGACCGCGGTCTAACGATGTAGCCGCGACCGGGCCCACTGTTCATCTCTTACTGTGGATCTTGCTTACTTGTACTACTGGGTATTACGGACGAACGGTGGTGCTGCTGATCAGGAACCGCTCTTGACGTACATCGCCGACAGCCACGGCATACCCACGGTGCCGTCGCCGACGGTGCCGCCGAGGTTCGTGCCCTGGACGATCGCCATCTTGTTGTACTCACGCGGGATGACCAGGTACTCGGACATCAGCTGCTGGTCGAGCGCGGACCACTTGGCAGTCGCCTGGTCCGACGGCAGTGCCGCAATGGCATCGATCTGCGCGTCGAGCGTGGCGTCCTGCTGGTAGCCCCAGCTGAGACCGTCCTTGATGCTGTGCGTCTCGAACAGCACCGGGAACCAGCTACCACCGGTCGGCCAGTCAGAGCACCAACCACCCGGTGCCTGGAGCATGTTGACCGGGGCGTCCGGGTTCGAGATGTCCTTGCGGTAGTCGGCCGACGAAACGCCGATCGCCTTGACCGTGAAGCCGGCAGCCTCAAGCGCCGACGTACGGATCGAGTTGACCTGCTGCGAGATCGTCTGCGTGTTGTCGTAGTACCACTCAAGCTCGAAGCTCGTCTTGCTGTTCGCGGTCTCCCACGTGGTCAGCAGCTGCTTGGCGGTGGCCGGGTCGCCCGGGCCCCGTCCGGACAGACCCGGCAGCGGCGGGTACGGCTTGTAGCCCGGAACGCTCGGGGGCAGGAACGTCGAGGCAGGCTCGTCGGTCAGGTCCGAAGCACCCGATGCCTTGAAGATCTCGTCGTCCGGGTACGCAATGGCGATCGCCTTGCGGACGTCCTGCGGGATCTTCTGGGTGTTGAGGTTGACGACCGTGGTACACGGCGCGTCGCCCTTGATCAGCTGGCTCGGCCTTGGCACCCTGGATCTGCGGAACCAGGGAGCTGTCGATGTTCTCGTAGCTGATCGTGGTCTGGTCGGTCGGCGTGGTGCCGTTCAGGATCGCCTGCTGCGACTTGACGGTGTCGCCGCCCCAGTTGAAGTCCCACTCAGCCGGGTACTGGTGACGAACCGCGTCCGTCTTCGGGTCCCAGTACGGGTTCTTCGTGAGGACCATCTTCAGGCCCGGGTCGAAGCTCTGCTGCTTGTACGGGCCGCTGGCCCACGGGTTCTTGTAGTAGTTCGCCGGGTCCGTGTCGTGCGCGGCCGGAACCGGCGCGAACAGCGGGAACGTCATGAAGAACGGAAGGTCCGAGAACTTCGTCCGCAAGTGGATGATCAGCTTGTCGGTGCCCTGCGTCTCGACACACGTGCAGGTCGGGTGACCGGCGCCGTACGGGCCCTTGTAGGTGTCGCCCTCAAGGAAGTACTGCTCGCCGTAGGTCGGGCCGTTCGGGTGGACGTCGGTCGCGAACGACCGGTTGACCGCGTACGCAAGGTCGGCGACCTGGATCGGCGAACCGTCCATGTACTTGAGGCCCTGCTGCATCGTGAACGTCCAGGTGAGGCCGTCCGGCGACACGGTACCGAGGTCGGTGAGGTCCGGCACGAGGACCGGCTTGCCGCCACGGATGTCGTACTGCGTCGGCGTCCGGTAGATCAGCTTCGAGATTTCGCTCGAGTCCGTGTAGTAGATCGAGGCCGGGTCCCAGTCGCTCGGGGTCGAGGACGACACCACCGTGATCGTGCCGCCGGACTTCGCACCGGGAATCTCGGCCGCGGGGCCCTTGGCGGTGGGGTCTTCGACCTGGTTCTGCTGCGTGATGACGGCTGGCTCGAGTTGGTACCCGGGGCCGACTTCGATGGGGTACTACACGCTGCCACTCCGAGAGCGGCAGCGAGCGTAACCACGACGGCTACTTTCGCTCGTTTCACTTACTACTCCCCTTCGTACTTAATGTGGTGAGAACCGTCTAACGACGGGTCTTGGGGTCGAACGCATCACGAATCGCATCACCCAGCAGGCTCAAGGCGAGAATCAGCAAGGTGATGCCGAAAACCGGAATCCACAGGTAGAGCGGATCGGCCCGGTAGTAGTTGGTGGCAGCGGAGATCGTCACGCCCCAGGACGGGATGGGCTCGATCAGTCCGACGCCGAGGAAGGTCAGGCCGGCCTCGCCGCCGATGAAGCCGGGCAGCGCGAGCGACGCGCTGACGACGATCGGAGCGACCAGGTTCGGCAGCAGTTCCTTGAACAGGATTCGCCGGGTCGGCACGCCGAGCACGCGGGCTGCAGCGACGAACTCGCGTTCGCGCAGCGATAGCACCTGGCCGCGGATCAGCCGGGCAAGTCCGGCCCAGCCGAAGAACGACAGTACGAAGATCAGCGAGAAGAAGCGGACCTCGGCAACCTGGCTCGGATCGACATTGTCGCCGCCCTTGTAGAACGCGACGATGATGACCGCCGGAATCGCGATCGGCGAAGATGAAGAACGGGAGGCTCAGAACGAAGTCCATCACCCACGACAGCACCCGGTCGACCCAGCCGCCGAGGAATCCGGAGACCAGACCGACGATGACGCCGATGATGGTGGAGATCACCGTGGCCGAGATCGCCACGACCAGCGACGGACGCGCGCCGTAGACCCATCGGGCGAACAGATCGCGGCCCAGCCGCGGCTCGACGCCGAACCAGTGCTGGGGCGTGAGGCCGATCGTCGGGAAACCGTACTGGTCCGTCAAGTCCTGGTGCAGAGTCGGTGTAGCTCTGGCCCTCGAGCGACGCGAGCAGCGGCGCGAAGATGGCGACCAGGACGAAGAAGAGCACGACGCAGAGGCTGACCATGGCGACGCGATCCTTGCGAATGCGCTGAATCGCGATCTTCGTCGGCGACTTGCTGACCGTCTTGACCGCATTCGGGGCCAACGTCTCATCGGCAACGTCCTGGACGGCAAGACCGCCGGAACCCGTTCCTAGCGGTTGCATCGAACCACCTAGCGGTTCCATCGTTTCCACCTCCAGTTGGAGTTCGACAGGCCAAGTCAGCCGCGCAGCGTTGCCCCGCGGATGCCGAGTGCACGAAACGTAGCTTCAAAACCCTGCAGAATGGGTATCAGACGAATAACGAAGCAGTCACCGAACGGCATCATCCGGCCTATCTCCAGGTCACAGCTTGAATATCCATCGATACTCATCGTTCCCGCGAACCGGGACGGTCGCGGCCGCGACACCTTACGACGTCGTTCCGCCATTACACAAACGTCGGTGCCACACGAGCGCGGCCGGATCGGTGAGACTTGCAACCTGATCGATGACTACTCGCAGCCGGCCCGCATCGTCGGTGGCCGCATGCCATAGCGGACTAAACACGCTATCGAGAGCATTTCCCCCACGAGCCGTCGAGAACAGACACCAACTCGACGAGAACGTCGTGCTGCCGCGCGTACCGCTCGTCGGCACCTGTGCGCCGCATCACATACCGCAGCGCCATCCCCTTGAGCAACGCGCACTCGGCTCTCGTCCGGCGCGGCACGACCAGCGAGGCTTCATAGCGAGCGAGAGGCCGATCGCCGAATGTCCGCCAGGTAGCCGCGAGCGCGGCCGATACGAACCGGCCGGTCAGCACCGAGGTCGCCTGCTTGAGTCCGACGAGACCGCGGTGCGAGCCGTCGAACGACAGCATCGGAGCGAGCGCCGGGTCGTCGAGCAGCTCGTCGAAGACGGCCTGAAGGTCACCGACCGACTCGCTCGAGTAACTTTCAGCGGCGTCGGCGCAGACCGCCGCCCGCTCGGCCGCGTCGTCGGCGATGAACCGGGGGCGAAGATAGCCGCTGTGTATCCCGTCTTCGACGTCGTGCACCGAATAGGCCACGTCGTCCGCCCAGTCCATGACCTGCGCCTCCAGGCAGGTTTGCCGCTCTTCGGGTACGCCGTCGCGCAGCCACGTGAAGACCGGCAGATCGTCGGCGTACACGCCGAACTTTCGTTGCCCCTCGGTACGCGGCCACGGGTACTTGCCGCACGCATCGAGCGAGGCTCGGGTCAGATTCAGGCCGGCCGACGAACCGTCCGGCGCCATGACTTTCGCTTCCAACCGGCTGAGTACCCGCAGCGTCTGCGCATTGCCCTCGAAACCGCCGCAGGCGGCCGCCGCTTCGTTCAGCGCGTCCTCGCCGTTGTGACCGAACGGCGGATGCCCGAGGTCGTGAGCGAGCCCGGCGGTGTCGACGATGTCCGGATCGCAGCCGAGCCGCGCACCCATTTCCCGGGCGATCTGCGCGACCTCGAGCGAGTGGGTCAGGCGCGTACGCAGAAAGTCGTCGGTCCCGGCCGTGTGCACCTGGGTCTTCGCCGCGAGCCGGCGGAACGCGGCCGAGTGCAGGACGCGGGCGCGGTCCCGCTGATACTCGGAGCGACGCGAATCGACCGGCAGCGACGCCGGATCCTTCGGCGGCTCCTCGACGTAACGCTCCTGACCTGGGTCATTTGTAACCATCACGGATCAGCGTAACGCCAACGTCCGATTCCCATGGTCAACTGGTAGGCCGATTGAAAACCATCGGCGCAGCGGCGTCGCCGCAGTCGCACCTATATATATGCGTGTCGATGCCGGGCCATGAACGTGAAGACCCCGCGGCCAGCAGCCCCGATGTCTTCACGTTCATGACGTTGTCCGCCGAATCAGCGGGTGTCGCTGTGCGATACCTCGAGCGCCGCTCGGCCCGCCTCGAGCCGGGCCACCGGGACCCGGAACGGCGAACATGAGACATAGTCCAAGCCGACCTCATGGAAGAAGTGCACCGAGTCCGGATCACCGCCGTGTTCGCCGCAGACACCGATCTTCAGGTCCGGACGCGTCGTACGGCCCTCTCGACCGCGATCCGGATCAGCCGGCCGATCCCGTCGCGGTCGATCGACTCGAACGGCGAAATGCCGAAGATGCCGAGATCGAGGTAGCGCGCGAAGAACGAGCCTTCCACGTCATCGCGGGAGAAGCCCCAGGTCATCTGCGTCAGATCGTTCGTGCCGAAGGAGAAGAACTCGGCCGCCTCCGCAATCTGCCCGGCGGTCAGCGCGGCGCGCGGTACCTCAATCATCGTGCCGACCAACGTGTGTACGGCGACGCCGGTCTTCGCAGCCACGTCGGCCAGGACGCCACGTGCCTCCGCTCGTACGGTCTCGAGCTCCTGGACCGCACCGACCAGCGGCACCATGATCTCGGGCCACGGGTCACCGCCTGCCTGGGCCACCTCGGCAGCGGCCTCGGCGATCGCGCGCACCTGCATCGCGAACAGGCCGGGAATGACCAGCCCGAGCCGTACGCCACGCAGACCCAGCATCGGGTTCTGCTCGTGCATCCGGCGTACGGCTGCCAGCAGATCGACGGCGTGACCCGCATCGCGATGCGTCGCCTCGGCCACCGCGACCGCCACCGCGAGGTCCTCCAGCGACGGAAGGAACTCGTGCAGCGGCGGATCGATCAGGCGAATCGTGACCGGCAGCCCCGACATAGCCTGGAATATCTCGACAAAGTCGGCCCGCTGCAACGGAAGCAACGCATCCAGAGCCGCCTGCCGCTCGTCGGCTTCGCTCGCCAGGATCAGGCGCTCGACCATCTCGCGACGGTCACCGAGGAACATGTGCTCGGTACGGCAGAGTCCGATGCCCTGCGCGCCGAAGCGTCGTGCCCGCGACGAATCGTCGCCGTTGTCGGCGTTCGTCCGCACGGCCAGCCGCCGGACCTCGTCCGCGCGGGTCAGCAACCGGTGCACGGCCGCGACGACCGGCGATGTCGACGGCTGCACCGAACCTTCGAAGTACTGCACGACCTGCGACGGCTGGACCGGCACCTCCCCGAGGTAGACCCGGCCGGACGTACCGTCGATGGAGATCACGTCGCCTTCGGCAACCGTCACGCCGCGTACCGTGAACTTCTGCCCCGGCAGGTCCACGATCAGTTCATCGGCGCCGCAGACGCACGTCTTACCCATCCCGCGGGCAACCACGGCGGCATGCGACGTCTTGCCGCCACGACTGGTCAGGATGCCCTGCGCCGCGACCATGCCGGAGAGGTCGTCGGGGTTCGTCTCCCGGCGTACCAGAATGACTTTCTCCCCTTTTTCCGCCTCTTCCACCGCGTGCGCCGCGGTGAACACGACCTTGCCCACGGCGGCGCCCGGCGACGCCGCAATGCCCTTCGTCAGCTGCTCGGGCTGGTCCGCGACGTCGAACGTGGGGAACATCAGCTGCGCCAGCTGCGCGCCGGTCACCCGCATCAGAGCCTCGTCGATGTCGATGATTCCCTCATCGATAAGTTGCGCCGCGATGACGAACGCAGCCGCTGCAGTCCGCTTGCCGACACGCGTCTGTAGCATCCACAGCTTGCCGCGCTCGACCGTGAATTCGATGTCGCAGAGGTCGCGGTAGTGCCCTTCCAACGTGGCCATGATGCCCACGAGCTGGTCGAAGCTCTTGCGGTCGATCTTTTGCGAGATCGTCCAGCGGAACGGTGTTGCGGATCCCGGCGACGACGTCCTCGCCCTGCGCGTTCTGCAGGTAGTCGCCGTAGACGCCGCGCTCGCCGGTGGCCGGATCGCGGGTGAATGCGACGCCGGTGCCGCTGTCCGCGCCCAGGTTCCCGAAGACCATCGCCACGATGTTGACGGCTGTGCCCAGGTTGGCGGGGATGCGCTCCTGCCGCCGGTAGAGCACGGCCCGGTCGGCGTTCCACGATTCGAAGACCGCCGCGGTGGCCAGATCCATCTGTTCGCGCGGATCCTGCGGGAAGTCGCGGCGCGCATAATCCTTAAAGATTTTCTTGTACGCCGTGACGAGCGTCCGGAGATCGGACGCGTCCAGATCGAGATCGTTGCGTACGCCCTTCGCGGCCTTCGCATCATCGAGTGCATGCTCGAATGCCTCGCCGGGCACGTTGCAGACGGTCTTGCCGAACATCTGGATCAGCCGGCGGTAGGAATCCCAGGCGAATCGCTCGTTGCCGCCGGCCTGCCGGGCTAGCCCGTCCACGGTCTCGTCGGTCAGCCCGACGTTGAGGACCGTCTCCATCATGCCGGGCATCGAGAACTTCGCGCCGGAGCGGACCGAGACGAGTAGCGGATCATCCGCATCGCCGAGTCGCCGACCCATCGCCTTCTCGAGCGATTCGCAGGTGCTCGTCGACCTCGGCGCGCAGCGACGCCGGCTCCTTGCCGTCCGCGAGGAAGGCCTGGCAGGCCTCGGTCGTGATGGTGAAGCCGGGCGGTACGGGCAGGCCGATGTTGGTCATCTCGGCCAGGTTCGCGCCCTTGCCGCCTAGAAGATCCTTGAGGTCACGATTGCCTTCGGCAAAGTCGTAGACGTATTTGATATCGGACTCGGTCACGGGAATGCCTCGCTAACGTCGCTACCTTGTGAGTGCTCGTTGTCCGTAGAAGTGCCCGATATCCACCATCTCAAACTTCGGGACGGCGCATACGTCGGATGCGCGGACGCTATGGCATATTTCCGCAGCTAGATATACATCGTGAGATGTCCCACTCCCGATTGGCGCGTCCCGTTTCAAGCAATTTCGGGGAAGCGCTTTCCCGAGCACATTCGCGCACGGATAGGCAATAAGAGACTCAATGCGAGCGCTGAGACGAGGCTCGCTCAGAGATTCACGCAGCTCGCTCACGGCTTCGCGCAGACTCGCTCACGGCTTCGCGCACGGTTGGCGAGGCTTGGTCGCGGCTCGCGCAGGCTTGGCGAGGCTTGGTCCCAGCTTCGCGCAGGGTTGTCGAGGCTTGGCCGCGGCTCGCTCAGGCGAACGTGTCGTACTTGATCCGGGTGCTGGGCACCTGAAGGTGATTGAGCTGCGCGCAGCGTCGTGGACACCATGCCCGGCGAACCGGAGACGAAAAAGTCGTGATCCGGCCACGGCCCGTGCTCGGCGACGACGTCCGCGACATTGCCCTGGATCGCGTCGGTGAACCCGGCGTCATCGCTCACCGCGCGGGTGAGCGTCAGCCACGGATACCGGGACACGAGTTCGTCGAGGTGCACGCGGTCGTAGAGGTCGTCGCGCGTACGGACGCCGCGGAACAAGTGCACGAACCGGGTCCGGTTGTATCGGGACAGTTCGTCGATCAGCGCCTTGACCGGTGCCAGGCCGGTGCCACCGGCAACGCACACGATGTCGCGCCGCGATTCCGGGTCGAGCGTCATCGAACCCATCGGGGCGGCGAGCTTCAGCAGGTCGCCGGCCTTCAGTCGGCGTACGAGCGCACTCGACACCCACCCGGCACCGATTGCCTTGACGTGGAACTCGATCGTGCCGTCCTCGCGGGGGGCGTTCGCCATCGAATACGTACGCCAGAGCCGGGGCTGGTAGCGCGTCTCGATGCTGATGTATTGCCCGGCCCGGAAGTTCAGCGGATGCAGCGGCCGGCACGTGAACACCGCGACGTCGGAGCCACGGCGCTCGTGGGTGAGCACCTCGGCGTACCGGAACGGCGGTTCGTCGTCTTCGTTGGCGCCCGAGATCATCTTCGCGGCGATCAGATCGTAGACATCGCTCCACGCCTGCTCGTACTGCAGGCTCCACCGATCGCCGGCGTACTCCCGCAGCGCCTCGACGAGCGCGAACTTGATCATCCCGTAGTGCTCGGGCTCGACCGCGAACTTCCGATGATCGCGACCGAGCCCGCGGAGGTATTCATCGGCCCGGTCCGGCTCGTCAAACGTCTGCACCGCCTGCACGATCGCGCCGAGCAACCGGGCGCGTTGGACGTCCATCTGTACCGGGAACATGTCTCGGAGCTGCGGATAGGACAGGAAGATCCGCGCGTAGAAGTATCCGGCAACCTTGTCCTGCTGCTCTTCGACGAGCGCCCAGCTTTCCTTGAGCAGTTGGGACACGTTGCTACGCACTGAAAAACACCAACTCCCACGATCATTCCGCCGCACATCCGCCGTTCCTATGATCAATCGACGCCCGCTCCCGCATCGCACTGGCTGTGCGATGGGAGCCGCCGAGCAACGTGAGACTTTGTTTGACGATCGGAGGCTCATGGACTCTCGGACACAGCTTGCGGCCCTTCGCGGCTCCGCACACGAGCATCGGACCCAGGCCGAGGCCGGGAGCGCGGTCCGAGCCGAGCGCTTCTACGACAGTCAGATGCTCGACCGCCTCAACGTCCGGATGCGTGAGTTCGTGGCACGCCAGGAGATGATGTTCCTCTCCACCGCCGACGCTGACGGGCACTGTGACTCCACATTCCGCGCCGGACCGCCCGGATTTGTCGCCGTCCTCAGCGAGCACCAGTTGGCCTGGCCGGAATATCGCGGCAACGGCGTCCTGGCCAGCGTCAGCAACATCTCCGACAACGGCCACGCCGGACTGCTGTTCCTCGACTTCTTCCGGGACATCATCGGCCTGCACGTCAACGGCCGGGCCGACCTCGTTGCCGACGTCGACCTGAGATCGCTGCACCCGGACCTGCCCCGCGACGAGCAGCCCGGCCGGCGTCCGGAGTGCTGGATCGTGATCGACGTCGAAGAGGCGTACGTGCATTGCCGCAAACACATCCCGCAGCTCGCGAAGCGTGATCGGCAGCGTTCGTGGGGCACCGACGAGGCACGGGCGAAGGGCAGCGACTTCTTCGGCGTCACGCCGACAGCGCGGCCGACCGCCACCGGCCGACGGCGCATACACCACCGACCGTGCCGTCACGGCGGAAAATGCAGCGGCCGCCGAGGAGGCAGCCAGCGCCGAGCGCGTACCCACCACGAGCGCGCAGCCGCCGACGAGCCGGTGGTGGCGCAGGTCGCTCCGGGGCCGCGACCGGTCGGCGGGCCCGGCTGATGCCTCGCACTCACCGTTGGCCCGTGTCCGGCGAGGCTCGCCGTACGGTTACGGCTTGCGTCCCTGCAGAGCCTGTGTCAACGCGCCCAAAAGTCCCCCGGCAGCGCCTCCACGTGTGAGGCGGACCGCTCGAGGAGGCCCGCGATCGGCAGCAGCGCGATCGCGGCCCGGTCGCCGGCGTCGGCCATGTCACGGATGACGCCTGCCTGCCGGCGGGCCCGCTGTACGACCTCCCCGCCGAAGCCTGCCGATCGCCGTGTATCGGTAGGCGTCAAGCAGCAGGTGCGGCGGGATCGGTCCGTGACATCGTGCGGCGCCAACTGCTCGCCGGCATCCGGCGCGGCGAGCGGCACCCACAGCAGCGCGGAGAACGCCAGATCGACCTCCCGTGACGAGGGACCCGCCGTGTCCCAGTCGAAGAAGCCGAGCAACCGGTCCCCGTCAACCACCGCGTTGTACGGCGCCGCGTCCTGGTGACCAACGATCCAGCCCGGCTGCATCGTGGACCCGATGAACCACCGCTCATCGGATGGTGGGTCGAAGCCCGCTGTCACGTCATGGAGGCGGCGCAGCCATTGGCCGACCTGCACCAGCATCGTGTCGGTGTATACCCAGGCGGGCCAGGGAACGCGGTCGCCGATCATCTCACCGGGCAGATAGGTGAGCATCTGACGCCCCTGCTCGTCGAAGCCGAGCGCCTTGGGCACGCCGTCAACGCCGGCATCGTCCAGATGCCGCAACAGCGCATGTACCGTCGGCGTCCACGCCGACGCCTGCTTGTGGACGACGTTGCCGATCCGTACGGCGCCGTCGGTGTTGCCGCCCGGCAGGGTCTCCTCATTCATTGCTTCTGCATACCGGACGTCGTGCGACACCGATACCGAATTTTGCCGGCGATGCACGAACACGCCATATCGACGGACGCAATTGGCGGGTACGGGCCAGCAAAAACTACAGACATGCCAGTCGAGTTCCACCATTCTGATTTCGGTACACCAACACGCTCACATCCATTTCAGGCGCATACATCGCGGTCATTTAATCGATATATGCGCATGTATAGATAGCATAGGGAGACTCGTGAAGAACACATACAGCAGGCGCTTGGTCAATGCCGGTCTCGGTGTTGCGCTGGTGCTCGGCGCCGGCGCCGCCACCGGCATCCTCTCCGCCGCCGCCAGCAAGCCGGCTCCGGCGGCAGCCGCGTCCAGCGTCGGCGGCACGATCACCCGGTCCGAGGTGATCCAACGTGCCCAGTACTGGGTCGACCAGGATTACACCTACACGCAGACCGGTACCTATTACGCCGGACCCGACGGTGGCAAGACGTACCGCCGGGACTGCTCGGGCCTGGTCTCCATGGCCTGGCACCTGTCGACGAGCCTGATCACACAGACGGTTGGTTCGAGCCCAGGTTTCGACACGTTCACGGGCAAGACCGTTCTGCCCAGCCTGAACGACCTTCTGGCCGGTGACGCGATCCTCCGGGACGGTCACATGGAACTGTTCGACGCCTGGAAAGTCGCGTCCGATCACAGCCAGGGCGCGTACGTCTACTCGTTCAACAACACCGGCGAGCAGGTCGAGAACCCGTACACGAAGACGCCCAGCTACGTCGGCAGCGACGGCAACACGCACGCCGGTGCACTCGGCTTCGACTCCTGGAACGACCTCACCTCCTACAGCCCGATCCGGTACAACAACGTCGTCGACGACCCGACGCCGCCGGTCGGCTTCGCCGGACGCCAGCTCGCCGACCTGAACGGCGACGGGCTGGACGAACTGGTCGGTCGCAAGGCCGACGGCACGCTGTGGGCCTACCCGCACCTGGCGACGAGCACGATCGCGCCGACGTCGTGGGGTCCGGCGGTGCAGATCGGCGCCGGATGGAACATCTTCGACACGTTCCTGTTCGCCGACCTCAACGGTGACGGGCGCCCGGAGCTGATCGCCCGCAAGACCGACGGCACGCTCTGGGCGTACCCGCACCTGGCGACGGACACGATCGCGCCGAGTTCGTGGGGCGCCGCGGTGCAGATCGGCGCCGGATGGGGCGTCTTCGACCAGATCTTCGCGGTCGACCTCAACAACGACGGACGTCCCGAACTGATCGGCCGCAAGCTGGACGGCACGCTCTGGGCGTACCCGCACCTGGCGACAAGCACGATCGCGCCGACCTCCTGGACCACGGCGGTGCAGATCGGCGCCGGATGGAACATCTTCACCAGCATCTCCATCGCTGATCTCGGCAACGACGGCAACGCCGCCCGGGTCGGCCCGGAGTTGATCGGTCGCAAAGCCGACGGATCGCTGTGGGAGTACCCGCACAACACGTCGCAAACGATCGCCCCGACCATGTGGGACGCAGCCAAGCAGATCGGCGCCGGATGGAACGTCTACACCGCGATCGAGACCGGCGACATCACCGGCGACGGCCGCAACGAGCTGGTCGGCCGCACATCGAACGGCACGCTCAATGCCTACCTGCACCTTGATACCGACGTGATCGACAGCACGTCCTGGGACCCCGGGGTCCAGATCGGTGCCGGTTGGAACATCTTCACGCTGCTCGACTAAGGAGGCGCCAGGTCAGACCTGGTCAAAATAGTTCATGGCAGGTTTCGGTCAATACGACTGAAACCTGCCATGATCTTGAGGATCACCCTACGGTCGCCCGTGGACCGCGGATTCGGCCGGTTTGCGCAGCCCATGGCATGCTTTATCGGTGACCGCTACCGCCGATGACGTGCTACCGACCGCCGCCCTCCCGGCCGTGGCGGCGAAGCCGTTGACGCTCGGCAGGCACGAGGTATGGCCACCGGTCGTCCTCGCACCGATGGCGGGGATCACCAACGCCGGTTTCCGCCGGCTCTGCCGCGAATTCGGGGCCGGCGTCTACGTCTGCGAAATGATCACCACGATCGCGCTGGTCGAGCGCAACCCGAAGACGCTGCAGATGATCGCGTTCGATCCGGACGAATCGCCCCGGAGTCTCCAGCTCTACGGCGTCGACCCGGACATCGTCACGAAGGCCGTCCGCCGCGTCGTCGACGAGAACCTCGCCGACCACATCGACCTCAACTTCGGCTGCCCGGTCCCGAAAGTGACCCGGCGCGGCGGCGGCGCTGCCCTGCCCTGGCGCCGCCGCCTGTACGAGAAGATCGTGCGCAGCGCCGTCGACACCGCGGGCGAAGCCGGAATCCCGGTGACCGTGAAGTTCCGCAAGGGCATCGACGACGACCACCTGACCTATCTCGATGCCGGCCGGATCGCCGAGGACGCCGGCGTCGCGCTACGTCGCACTGCATGCCCGTACGGCCGCCGAGCGCTACTCCGGCACCGCCGACTGGGACGCGATCCGGCAGCTCAAGGCGCACCTGTCCATCCCGGTGCTCGGCAACGGCGACATCTGGGAGGGCGACGACGCGCTGCGCATGATGGCCGAGACCGGCGCCGACGGCGTCGTGATCGGTCGCGGCTGCCTCGGCCGCCCGTGGCTGTTCGCGGATCTCGACGCCGCGTTCAACGGCTCCTCCGAGCGCACGCTGCCCGACCTCGGCCAGGTCGTCGCGATGATGAACCGGCACGCCAAGCTGCTGGTCGACAACTTCGCCGACGAGCGGCACGGCTGCGCAGACTTCCGCAAGCACGTCACGTGGTACCTCAAGGGCTTCCCGATCGGTTCCGAACTCCGCGCCGAGCTGTCGATGATCAAGTCACTCGCCCAGCTCGAGGACCTGCTCGGCAAGCTCGACCCGGACGAGCCGTTCCCGGTCGGCATGCTCGGACAGCCGCGCGGCCGGACGAACTCGCCCGGCAAGGTGCTCCTCCCGTACGGCTGGCTGGACGACCGTGACGACCTGAGCGTTCCGGAAGGCGCCGAGCCGGAGAACAGCGGCGGCTGATCCCGGCCTACGGCATCCAGACCGCGTGGTCGTGCGCGAACACGACGCGGGATGGATCGAAGCGCTGCAGCCGGTCGATCCAGGCCACGGCGGTCGGCAGCGGCTGCGGGTGCCGGTCGCGATCCGCGCGCCAGGCGAGCACCTCGGCGGCGTACGCGGTGGCCGTGTCGTGACTCTGCCCGGCCACGATGACCGTGCCGTCCGGTGCGCGTACGACCAGCGACTGGTGCCCGTTGGTGTGCCCCGGCGTCGGCACTATATATACGCCCGGCAGCACTTCGGTCTCGCCGTCGATCACCTCGTACGAGGCATCGTCGACCAACTCCGGCAGCGTGTAGTCGATCGTGGTGCGGGCCTCCGCCAATTCGGTGCGCTGCACGAAGACCGGCCGCCCGGCCAGCGCCGGATTGCCGCCGCAGTGATCGAAGTGCAGGTGGCAGTTGACTACGTGGGTCACCTCATCGAGCGACGCGCCGACGCCGTCGAGCGCCTCGACCAACTCGAAGCGACGGGGCCGGTAGTGCTCGTCGATCTCCGGGTGCCGACCCATGCCGGTATCGAACAGCAGCACCCCGGCCGGATGCCGGACCAGGTAGCCGAGGCACGGCTCGACGCGGGGCGACCCGGTGCCGGTCTCCGCGGCGGGCCGTACGAAGTAGCCGTAATCGACGCGGTGAACTGAGATCTGCGACATACGCTCAGTCTTGCCGAGCGCTCCACGCTGCGGGAGTGTCACCGGTTGCGCTGGGCGCGAACCGAGATCAGCGCCGCGTTCGGCGATCTACGCGATCCGAATGATCCGCACGTGCTTGGTGTCCGCATCCTCCAGATCCCGAATCACCGGAATGTCATATGTGGCAACGATTTCGTGCCCCTGCGGCGCGTAAGCCCGGCCCGGGTCACCGACCAGGACGAGCGCACCGGACCCGACCGCACGCCGCAGGAACGTGAGCATCCGCGCGGCCATCGCGCCGCTGTAGAACACGTCACCGGCGAGCACGACGTCGGCCTCGGCATCGCCGTCGAGCAGATCGCTCAGCGCGCGCTCGACCGTGACCGCATTCGCCATTGCGTTCCGCTCGATCGCGGCGTCGGCGTAAGGGTCGATCTCGTTCGCGATCACTCGGGCGGCTCCGGCGATCGCCGCGGCGACGGCGACGAGGCCCCCACCGGCGGCAAGATCAAGAACAGTCTTTCCCTGTACGAGCGACCGGTGGTCGAGCACGTACCGTGCGAGACCCTGGCCGCCCGCCCACGGAAACGCCCAGAACGGCGGCGCGAGATTGCCGGCGTCGCTGCGCGCCTCGGTCTTCTCCCAGAGCGGGATCGCCTCGTCGGCGGTGTGCATAAGCACCTCGGGCACGAACGGCACCGGCCGCACGACGGTATGCGCGTCGATGAAATCCGCCAGATCACTCATCACGCCGTTAGGGTATCGACATGCGCGTCACCGGTACCGTACTCGTGCTCGTCGTGGCCGCCATTCACCTCTACATCCTCTGGCTGGAGATGTTCGCGTGGGCCACGCCACGGGGTCGCGCCGCGTTCGGCACGACCGAGGAGTTCGCGAACGAGTCGAAGGTGCTGGCCGCGAATCAGGGCCTCTACAACGGATTCCTGGCGGCCGGCCTGATCTGGGCGGCGATCGCGGACAGCCTCGGTGCCAAAGTCTTCTTCCTGGTCTGCGTCGCGATCGCCGGCATCTACGGCGCCGCGACCGCCAGCAGGCGCATCATCTACGTGCAGACCGTGCCGGCCGTGCTCGCGCTGATCGTGGTGCTGATCGCCCGCTGATCGTGCGGCCGATCGCTCGCTGAACGCGAGCGGTCAAGCCGATGGCTCGTGTCGCGGCCGGGGAGCGTCGCGTTCTTGCCGCCACCGCACCGATCGGCGAGCGAGGAGAGTGGAAGATTACGGCTGGGTTTTGGCCGGATCTTGACCAAAAGGCAGCCACACTCTTCCATTGATCGACATACGTGGATGTTCCGCGACGCCCGCCTTCCAAGATCCCTCGACAAGCTGCAGGATCTCGCCTGCCGTCAACGACGTCGCGTCCGGGATCAGGCACAGGTCCCACGCTTGGCGACGTACCGTCCGCAGCATCTCGTCACGCTCTCGCCGCAGATAGGCGCACATCGCACCTACGTCCGGGTCGGCCTGCGTCAGGCCGTAGCGGGCGAGCTTCGCGCCGTACGCGTCGATCCAGCCCGGCCGCTCCCGGGCAATCGCTCGGGTCAGCGCAGCGGCCGGGTCGCCGTCCAGGAAGACGAACAGGTCGGGATCGCGGCGATGCGTCCGGCCAGCGTCGTCGATGATGCGGTCGATCGAGGGCTGGTCGTATCCGAGCGCGAGCAGCGTCGGCACGTACGGGATCAGCGCGTCCATCACGACCACATCGGCATCGGACATGGTCGAGATAGCGGACGGTCGCATCGACGAGTTCCGACGGGGTGACCGTGCCGTGGTCGGTGAATTCCGCTGCGACCGCCGCGAATTCGGGACGGCTGAAGAGGTGCTCTTCCGGGAAGTGCTCGACACTGAGGCCGTCCGATGCGAGCGACGCGCCAGCGCGGAGCAGAGCGAGGACTTCCCGATGCCCGGAGCGGCACCGAACACCGCGATCAACCTCACGAATCGACCTCGTAGATCCGGTCCTTCAATAGAAGCTCGGACTCTTCGCGACTCATATTGATGTCGAACCAGACCCGGGACTGCGGATCGTCTGCCGTCGAGGCCCGCGATAACCCAGGTGAACGCTCCCAGCAGCACGTCGCGCTGCCCGGACGGTGCCCTGACCGCCAGAGCGAACGGCAGTGCCATCCCTGCGCGGACAAGGATCAGTTGCTCAACGCCGTCCGGGCCGCGCTTCGCACCGGTCAGGAACACCGGCTCATCGACGATCTTCATCCACTCCAGGACCGCACCCGCCACCTGCTCATCGATGAGGTTCGCCACCGAGTCACGCACCACGACTGCCGGCGCCCCAGGTAGCCACCCGAGCCAGTGATCGGCTCTTTCCAGACGCCCGAAATCGTCACGGATCGGTCCGGCGTTGGGATTCCGGATGTACTCCCCTGTCGCGCGACCGTCCGGACCGACGAGGAAGACGCCGGTGATCGCCTCGGGTGGCACGTATCCGTTTGGGTCCGAAATCTGGGTGCCGTCGATCTCGGCGATGGATCCGCCGGGATTGGCTGCTGCCTGGGCGATCAGGTGCGCGGGTAGCTCACGCTGCTCCCGCGGCAAGGACGGCACTCTGCTCTCCATGACCGCCGAGCGTAGTGGAGTTCACGTCTCGTCGCCGGTGGCCATCCCGAGCAACTCCGCGGCCGATCCGATCGATTCAAGCCTATTGAGCGCGGTGACCAGCTTCTTCTCCTCGTATACGAAGTGGGATTCCAACAGCGCTGCCAGCGTGTCCAACTCGCCGCGCAGGCTCGGCGCGGCCGGCTCGGCAAGCAACTCGGTCAGGCGGCGCAGAATGCCGGCGACCGTCTCGTGGTCTCGTTGCAACTCGTCGAGGGCCGGGCGCAGATCGGGAAACTGTACGGCGAGCGCCACGAATGCGCCGCCGTCCTCGCCGGTGTGATGTCTGGTCAGGACCGAGCAGAACGCCAAGCAGTGCGTACGCAGATCGTCCACGCGCCGCCGGTCGGGGTCCTCGCGAAGCGCGGCCAACTGCTCCCGCAGCCGCATATGGATCTCGATCAGTTGATTCCCGAGCGCAGTGATCCTGCCGTCCGGGGTTCTTGATTCGGATGCGCTCAATCTGCCGTTCCCGCCGGAACCACCCACTGCGTCGGCTGACCGGTCACCGCCGCAATCGTCTCGAAGTCACGATCGTAGTGAAGCATCGTCAAATGATGGTGTTCGGCGGTCGCGGCGAGCAGCAGATCGGGAATCGAGGCCGATCGGTGCTGCCGACGCCGGGCGAGTTCGTGCTGGATCTCCGCCGCTCGATCCCATGCACGTTCGGGAATCGGGACCCACGGAAACGCGACGCGGAAGCGGCTCGCGCCGGACTCGTACTCCTGGAGGTCTCGAGCCGAGAACAGGGTCTCCATCTCGGACACCGGGCACATGGACACGTGTCCGGCCTCGATGAGCGGCGCCAATACCGCGCGTACGTCAGGGCGATTCAGGCGATGCAAAGCGCTCGTGTCGATGAGAAACATCGCGCCTAGGACCAGGCTGCCGATCGGACCTCAGGATCGCCGAGGTCGGCAAAGGCTCCGCCGGCGAACATCTCCACCACGTCACGTCGCGCTTTGGCAGCGATGACCTCACGAACGGCGATCCGGACCACTTCGGTGTTCTTCGTCGTGCCGAGGATCGCCTTAGCCTGGGAAAGCTCGTCGGGATCGATATCGACCAGGACTTGGGTCATAGAAATATTCCCCATAATCTTTAAAGATTCACTACGCTAGAAGCTTACACTTCTTGGATCGATTCGTAACCTACGATCCAGGTGCCATGATCGCAACCAAGTCCCCCGAACAGGTGGAATTGCCCGACGGATTCGCTGGTAGCGGTGCCGACAGCGGGGCGCACGACACCGTGTCGGCATCAGGCGGCAGAATGCACCGGGCAGCATGTGACAGCCGGAGCGAGGGATAACCGTGACGAAGACGATCAACCAGCAGATCGCCGAGGAGCTTGGCGTACGCGAGAAGCAGGTCAGGGCGGCGGTCGAGCTGCTCGACGGCGGCGCGACCGTGCCGTTCATCGCGCGCTACCGCAAGGAGGTCACCGGCACCCTCGACGACACCCAGCTGCGCACCCTCGAAGAGCGCCTGCGCTACCTGCGCGAGCTCAACGAGCGCCGGGCCGCGATCCTGGAATCGATCCGGGCCCAGGGCAAGCTCGACGACGCGCTGGAGGCCACGATCATGGCGGCCGACTCCAAGGCCCGGCTGGAGGACATCTACCTGCCGTACAAGCCGAAGCGGCGGACGAAGGCGCAGATCGCCCGCGAGGCCGGCCTCGAACCGCTGGCCGACGCGCTGTTCAACGACCCGACGCAGGACCCGCAGGCGACCGCCGCCGCCTACGTCGACGCCGACAAGGGCGTCGCCGACGTCGCCGCCGCGCTCGACGGCGCCCGGTCGATCCTGGTCGAGCGGTTCGCCGAGGACGCCGACCTGATCGGCGCGCTGCGCGAGCAGATGTGGACCCGCGGCCGGCTGGTGTCGAAGATGCGCGCCGGCAAGGAGACCGACGGCGCGAAGTTCTCCGACTACTTCGACTTCGACGAGCCGTTCGCGAAGCTGCCGTCGCACCGGATCCTCGCCATGTTCCGCGGCGAGAAGGAGGAGATCCTCGACCTCACCTTCGATCCGGAGACCGAGGAGCAGCCGGTCGGAGTCCCGAGCGTGTACGAGCAGCGGATCGCCGCCCGCAACGGCATCTCCGACCGCGGCCGCGCGGCCGACAAGTGGCTGCCGACACGGTGCGCTGGGCCTGGCGTACCCGGATCCTGGTCAACCTCGGTGCCGACATGCGGATGCGGCTGTGGCAGGCGGCCGAGGACGAGGCGGTCCGGGTCTTCGCCTTGAACCTGCGCGACCTGCTGCTGGCCGCACCGGCCGGCACCCGGCCGACGATGGGCCTCGACCCGGGCTTCCGGACCGGCGTCAAGGTCGCCGTCGTCGACGCGACCGGCAAGTGCGTCGCGACCGACGTGATCTACCCGCACGTGCCGGCGAACAAGTGGGACGAGTCGATCGCCAAGCTCGCCGCGCTCGCCGACAAGCACAAGGTCGAGCTGATCGCGATCGGCAACGGCACCGCCTCCCGGGAGACCGACAAGCTCGCCGAGGACCTGCTCAAGCGGTTCCCGCAGCTCAAGGCGACGAAGGTGATCGTGTCCGAGGCGGGCGCGTCGGTCTACTCGGCCTCCGCCTACGCCTCGCAGGAGCTGCCCGGCATGGACGTCTCGCTGCGCGGCGCGGTCTCGATCGCCCGGCGCCTGCAGGACCCGCTGGCCGAACTCGTGAAGATCGACCCGAAGTCGATCGGCGTCGGGCAGTACCAGCACGACCTCGCCGAGGGCAAGCTGTCGCGCTCGCTCGACAGCGTCGTCGAGGACTGCGTGAACGGCGTCGGCGTCGACCTCAACACCGCGTCCGTGCCGCTGCTGACCCGGGTCTCCGGCATCACCACCGGCCTGGCCGAGAACATCGTGGCGCACCGCGACGCGAACGGCCCGTTCCGCTCCCGCAAGGCGCTCAAGGACGTGGCCCGCCTCGGCCCGAAGGCGTTCGAGCAGTGCGCCGGCTTCCTGCGCATCCCCGGCGGCGACGACCCGCTCGACGCGTCCAGCGTGCACCCCGAGGCCTACCCGGTGGTCCGCCGGATCGTCGAGCGTACGACCGGCGACGTGAAGACGCTGATCGGCAACGGCGCGGCGCTGAAGATGGTGAAGCCGGCCGAGTTCGTCGACGACACGTTCGGCCTGCCGACCGTCACCGACATCCTCAAGGAGCTGGAGAAGCCGGGCCGCGACCCGCGACCGGCGTTCAAGACCGCGACGTTCGCCGAGGGCGTCGAGAAGATCGGCGACCTCAAGCCCGGCATGCTGCTCGAAGGCCAGGTCACCAACGTCGCCGCGTTCGGCGCGTTCGTCGACGTCGGCGTACACCAGGACGGGCTCGTGCACGTGTCGGCGCTGTCGCACACGTTCGTCAAGGACCCGCGCGACGTGGTCAAGTCCGGCGACATCGTGCGGGTCAAGGTGCTCGAGGTCGACGTACCGCGCAAGCGCATCTCGCTCACGCTGCGCCTCGACGACGAGATCCCGACGCCGAACGCGGACGGCGGGTCACGGCCACCGCGCCAATCGCAGAGCAAACCCCAAGACCGACGCGGTACGCCGGCCGGGCGCCCCCAGCCGAAGCAGGAGACGACCTTCGGTGGCGGCGCACTGGCCGACGCGCTTCGGCGGGCCGGTCTGGACAAGGGGCTGGGCGGCAAGTAGATCCGGTGATCGTAGACGCGGTTCAGCTGGTAGAGGTCGCACGAGTCGGGGTCGCCGACGTACCAGTAGAGGATCGGCTTGGTCCGTGAGCCACCGATATCGAGCGTCGTGTCCAGGCCACTTGGATAGCTGGCGGACGGCGCCGTGAACCTGACGTCGATGTCGTCCTGTTTGCTGTCCGGCGCCAGGAGCTTCCACGAGCCCGGACCGGCAAGCGGCACCGGGTCGGTCTCGTTGGTATCCGCGTCGGGGTCGGTGATCCGGGTGGCGATGAACGTCCCGTCGGCGGACAGCTGCAGCGTGCCGCCGTCCGACGCGGCGTAGGAGCCGACCAGATCCGCCGATGTGATGCCGGCCGGACGGGAGAGCCCGCACCCGAAGTAGTTCACCGGTCCGAAGATGACCCAGGCCGTACCGCAGCAGACCATCACGCCGAGAAGCAGCCCGCAGAGGGCGGCGATCATACGGTGCCGCTGCCGATCGTGCGCCGGACCGTCGAGCCTTCCGCACTCCCCCGTGTCACGACGCGAAACTACCGTGACGCCGCAAGACTCGCCGCCCCGGCAGCGGTCCGCAGGGGTGATCGATGCCACGAGTGCGACGATGGGGGCATGGCTGCACGTACCGGTGAAGGGTTTGAGGGCTTCGGCGACGACGCGTACGAGTTCTATGAGGGCCTGACCGCCGACAACTCGAAAACGTTCTGGACCGAGCACAAGCACGTCTACGAGAGCGCCGTTCGAGCACCGATGCAGGCGCTGTTGGACGAGTTGGCGCCGGCCTTCGACGGGACCGTGACGCTGTTCCGGCCCTACCGCGACGTGCGGTTCAGTGCGGACAAGTCGCCCTACAAGACCGCGCAGGGCGCGTTTCTCGAAGTGGCGCGCGGTGTCGGCTACTGGATGCGGCTCGGCGCGGACGGACTCATGATCGGCGGCGGTCTCCGCGCACTCGACACGTCGCAGACCGCCCGCTATCGTGCGGCGGTCGACCAGGACACCAGCGGCGTCGCACTGACGAAGCTGATCGCAAAGCTGGAGAAGTCCGGGTACGCGGTGGGCGGTGCCGCGGTCAAGACCCGGCCACGTGGCGTCGCCGCCGATCACCCGCGGCTCGAGTTGATGCGGCACGAGAGCCTCACCGTCTCGCGTCGGGTCGACGCCGACGAGCCGGTGACCGCGGCATCGGTGGCAGCCGAGTGGAGACGTGTCACGCCGTTGGTGACGTGGTCGCTGACGTACGTGGTCGCGGACTCATAGCGCGCGGCCGTCGACCGCCGGGCTCTGCCACCCGGCGGCCGACGGCTTTCGTCGGCGCGATCACACGCGATCCGACACGGTTGGCTTCCGCACCGATACGCGTCTGACGTGATCTGCCGTCCGGCATTCGGAACCGAATGGATGTCGGATGGGCCCTGGACACGAAGGTGCGAAACATTGGCCGACCAGCGTCAATGTGCTTGACCATTACGGTACGTAGGTATGCACTGACGTTGCGTGTCGTCTACCTCGACCGCACGTTAAGACGATTGAGCGTCCAATTTATCCAGGATTGACGGCGCTCGCGTTTGGTCATCGTGCCGGTTCTGTCGCCGCGCCGGTGGACATCATCCGTTGCTATCGCGGTGCTGGCTCGCGCCTGCGCGGCGACTCGGACGCTTTCGCCGCGCCGGCTACCACCCGCGCGGCCCGGAGACCTCGGAGCGTCAGCTCTCTCAACGAATCAGGGAAAGGATCAACATGTCGATCGACGACACATCCGTCGCCGCCGGGACGGCAGATGTACCCGCGCCGACGGTGCGTACCTCGGTGAACCGCCGCACGCTGATGAAGACCGCAGCCGGAGCCGGCGTCGCGGTGGCGGCCGTCGGCTTCGTCGGCGTCGCGCACGCCAGCGGCACGCCGCAGTCGACCACCGCCGGCGCACCGCTCTCCGGTGCCGCACTCGACCGCGAGCATCGGGTCGCGCCGCACCGCTCGTCGTGCACGTCACCGACCTCGCCACGGGAGCGCTCGAAATCTTCACGAACGGTATGCGTACCGAGGTCAACGACGCCGACCTCGCCCAGCGCATCGCCCACGCCGCCAACTAACCCACTGACGATAGAAAGAGGTTTCATGTCTTCACATCGTGAAGCACCGGAGATCGCGAAGGATCCCGTCGCCGACAGCACCGACCTGTACGCGTTCGTCAGCCCGGACAGCCCGGACACGGTCACGCTGATCGCCAACTACGTGCCGCTGCAGTCCCCGGCCGGCGGCCCGAACTTCTACGAGTTCGGCAACGCGGTCATGTACGACATCCACATCGACAACAACGGCGACGGCCGCGCCGACGTGACCTACCGGTTCCAGTTCAACACGAAGATCACGAACAAGAACACGTTCCTCTACAACACCGGCGCCGATCACGTCGCTGACCAGCGCGAACTGGAACCGCAAGCAGTTCTACTCGGTCGACCCGCATCGACGTGCACGGCCACCAGACCGTGCTCGCGAAGAACCTCGCCTGCCCGCCGTGCAACATCGGCCCGCTGTCCACGCCGAACTACTCCGGCGCTCGCCGCGGCCGCGATGCACTCGCTGCCCGGCGGCCGCCGCGTCTTCGCCGGCCAGCGCGCCGAGGGCTTCTACGTCGACCTCGGTTCGATCTTCGACCTCGTCAACCTGCGCCCGCTGCAGACCTCGAACGTCTTCGGCGAGAGCGTGTTCACGCACCCGGCGCTCGGCGTCAACGCGACCGACCACGTCAACGTGCACAGCATCGCGATCCAGGTGCCGATCTCCGACGTACGCCAGACCGGCGGCACAAGCCGTCGGCGTCCGACCCGCGCGCCGTCATCGGCGTCTGGACGTCGGCCAGCCGCCAGCAGGTAAAGGTGATCAAGACAGGCACCGGCAACGGACGTCGTTCACCGGGCCGTGGATGCAGGTCTCCCGACTGGGCAACCCGCTGTTCAACGAGGTCATCGTGCCGATGTCCGAGAAGGACCAGTGGAACCAGACGCCGCCGGCCGACGACAAGGTGTTCGCGACGTACGTCGCCCACCCGGAGCTCTCCAACCTGCTGCCGGTCCTCTACCCGGGCGCGTTCCCGCAACCTCGCGGCGCTCAACGCGGCGAAGAAGTCGCGGGCCGACCTGATCGCGATCCTGCTGACCGGCATCCCGGGCGGCGTCATCCCGGGCTTCCAGAACAGCATGAGCCCACGAGGCCGACATGCTCCGGCTCAACACGTCGATCCCGCCGGCGACCAGCCCGAACGACCTCGGCCTCCTCGGCGGCGACCTCGCCGGCTTCCCGAACGGCCGCCGCCCGAAGGACGACGTCGTCACGATCGAGCTGCGGGCGCTCGCCGGTGCGACGTACTCGCTGATCGACCCGACCTATGTCGCCGGACGCGATCATCCCGCAGGTCACCGACGGCCTGACCTCGGCCGACGTCAGCGCGCCGTACCTGAGCACGTTCCCGTACCTGGGCGTGCCCTACGACGGCTACCACAACCCGTCCCGGACCCCGTGAGCACTCGCCGGTGGTGGCGGCCTTCCTCGCCACCACCGGCGAGCCACCCGGAGGAACAGTGCACAACCATCATCGCCACACGCTCGACGCGTCCGCATCCGGCTCGGTCATCCTCGACATCGGCGCCGACGTGGGCGCGCTCGTGCTCTACGTCGCGGCCGCGGAGTTCGGCCGGGAGATCGAGATCAGCCCAGTGGGTACGCCCGACCAGCGCACTCATGCCGCGGTACGCGAACGGATCGTCGAATCCGGCTCCCTCTACTGCATCGTGTACGCCGGCCTGGACGAAGGCGACTACACGATCTGGGCCGATGCGGTACGCCCGGCCGGATCCGTACGCGTCGTCGGCGGCGACGATCACCGAACTCGACTGGAGCGCACGGGACGTTATATAGAGTCCTCGATGTGACTCATTCCCACTCCGATCTCGACGTCGCATGCGCGATGGCGCACGGCGACGTCACAGCGGACGCCGGCGCCCGTACGCTGGTCGCGGTCTTCGCCTCACCGGTCGCCGTCCTACCTGCTGCACTTCGGCCGGGACACCGGCTTCCGGACGGTCCTGGTCGAACCCGATCTGAGCCGGATCGAGCCCGGCATCGCCGCGCACGCGGACGGCGTCGCGAGCAGCGTCGACCCGAGCTTCGCCGACGGCACCGCCGACGTTGTCGTCTGCGACCACGACCGGCCCGGAACTCGGAGACATGCTGGCCCGGGCACTCGCCTATCCGGCCCGCTGGATCGGCGTGATGGGTAGCCTCCGACACACCGCGCCGCACGTCGAGGCGCTGCGGGAGCGAGGGTTCGACGATGCGGCGATCGCGCGCGTACACCGGCCGATCGGGCTCGAACATCGGCTCGCACACGCCGCCGGAGATCGCGATCGCGACGCTCGCCGGCCTGATCGCCGATCGAAACCACCGCCCCGGCGGCTTCTAGGCCGCTGTCTCTTTGAAGACCTAGTACCGCCCCGCCAAGTCTTCATGATCACGGTAGCCACAATCGAGGCAATGCCGCGACCTGGTACTTCTTGTGGAGCAGAGCGCTCGCCGGACAGCGCTCGGATGATCCTGAAGGATCAACGCGCCCCGACACCCTTATCTCTACCGGATCATCAGCGGGCGGCCCAACACGCGACCGACGGGTGCACGATCACGGCTGCGAGCCGCAGAAACCCTGTCGATCGACAAGGAGGCGCGCCGCGACGACATCGAGGACGGTGGAAGATCACCCTCACGGGTTAAGTCGTTTCATTGCCCGCGCACAGGTTACGGACAGCAGAAATATCCAATCCTGTGGTATTTCCGGACATCCAGACCGTTCCGGAGTCGGAGCCTTCCGAAGCCGGGCTCGGATCTGGAACAGTTTTCGCTTGGGTGTGGTTCACGCGGCTTCTTTCCCTTTGCCCGGGTTGCCGCGTGGCCGCACCCACCCGTGCGTACGTCAGCCGGCCGCCGGTACAACTCCGATCGCAGTACGGGTGGCGAGCAGCGCGCGCAGTTCGGCGTACGCGTCGTCGTCCGTCAGCGCTCGGACGGCCAGATCGCGACCGCGAAGGACATGACCCGCCGGGCTCCGCATGTCTCCGGGAACCGCCGGGTCGACCCGCAGCCATCCCTGCTCGACAAGCGTGCCCTCGAGCAGTTCGATCCACATGTTCACGGGTGCGCTGGTCGCGTTGATGTCGTCCGCGCTCTCGGCCCAGCCCTGCGCGATGCACACCTCGACCAATCGGGTTCTGACCACGTCGGCCGCCTCGGCGGCGTCTACCGGCCGGCGCCCGAGCACCTCCGCAACGGCATCCCAGAGTCCCTCCGCGGTGGCCACGATGTCGCGGCGCCACAATTCGGCAGGCGCGGTCGCGAACGTGCACCACGTACGGCGCTGCTTACGGATGGGCTCGGGCATGCTACGCCGTGGCCAGCCGCCGATGCTCGTTCGTGGTCAGGGCGCCGAGCGCGACCGCGTCCGTTGACGGCCGGACCGTCACGGTCTGACCGGCGATACTGCCGACCATCGGGGCGAAGTAGGGGCGGTCCGCCCACGAGCCGAGGTCGGCGCCGGTGACATCCGGCATGCCGGCGCCGGCACGGGCGCATCGGACCCAGCCGTCATGTAGATCCTCGATCTTGTAGCGTCGGCGCTTGATCCGGGGCCGCAGCACCATGAGCGTCCCCCGCGTGAAGACTCGAAAGTCCAGGTCGAGGTACTGCTCGCGAGCGGCCGCCACGATCGCCTCGTTGACACCGATCGCGGTCGCCGCCGTCCGGTCAGCGGCGAGTGCGATCTCGATGCCGAACGCGTCGAGCGCGGAGATCATGCGAACGTCGCGCCGTTTCGGCTTCGCCGTCTCCGTCGAGGAGCGCCACGCGTATCTTCGCCGCCGCCCAGACCCGGTAGAGCTGCACGACGAGCCGGCTGTGACTCATCACCGACAGCTCGCGGGCGACCGCTGCCTGTAGCTGCGATTCGCTCAGCGCAACCGCAAGCGGCAAGCCGATGCGCAGCTCCCGGCGGCGGGTAACGACGGCCGTGACCTCGGCACCCGACGCGATCCAGATCCGATCGGGCACGGGCAGCCCGACCCGCTGCGCGACGGCGCCGACAAGCGCGGTGAGCGCCGGTTGCCGGTCCGGCGTGACCGATACCGGCCCGAATCGGCGCCGCTCGACCTGCGCGTTGAAGATCATCATGAGCACGAACACCGCCGCTCCGGCAGCAATGAAATAGAGGCCGGTCAGGGTCGCGTGGGTACGTACGATCCAGCTGAACACGACGTATATGGCCACATAGGACCACGCGACGAGGACGCGTCGGCGTGAGCGGAGGACGAGACGCCACGCGACGACGCGCGGAAGATTACCGGGGAGGTCAGGCACCCCTGCAGGGTGACGGACCGGCCGACCTGCGGCAACCCCATCAGCTGTCGTTCACATCACGGAATGGGTTGCGCCGAAGGGATCGCTGTAGAAGCCGATCCCTTCGGCGCTCATACCGCTGCGGTCAGCAGCCGGGCAGGTGATCCATCAGGTAGCGCTCGACCTGGTCCAGCGAGATCCGCTCCTGCGCCATCGTGTCGCGGTCGCGCACCGTCACCGCGTTGTCCTCGAGCGTGTCGAAGTCGACCGTGACGCAGTACGGCGTGCCGATCTCGTCCTGGCGCCGGTAGCGCTTGCCGATCGCCTGCGAGTCGTCGAACTCGACGATCCAGCGCTTGCGCAGCTGGGTCGGCCAGCTCCGTGGCCTTCGGCGACAGCGACTCGTTGCGCGACAGCGGCAGCACGGCCACCTTGACCGGCGCGAGACGCGGGTCGAACCGCATGACCGTACGCTTGTCGACGCCACCCTTCGTGTTCGGCGCCTCGTCCTCGTCGTACGCCTCGAGCAGGAACGCGAGCACGGCACGGGTCAGACCGGCGGCCGGCTCGATCACGTACGGGTAGAAGCGCGTTCTCGCCGTCGAAGTGCGACAATTCGACGCCGGAGTGCTTCGAGTGCGTCTGCAGATCGAAGTCGGTCCGGTTGGCGATGCCTTCGAGTTCGGAGAAGTCGGTGCCGCCGAACTGGAACTTGTATTCGATGTCGACGGTGCGCTTCGAGTAGTGCGACAGCTTCTCTTTCGGGTGCTCGAAGAAGCGCATGTTCTCCGGGCGCAGGCCGAGGTCGACGTACCAGTTCCAGCGCTCCTGCAGCCAGTACTCGTGCCACTCCTCGTCGGTGCCGGGCACGACGAAGAACTCCATCTCCATCTGCTCGAACTCGCGGGTACGGAAGATGAAGTTGCCGGGCGTGATCTCGTTCCGGAAGCTCTTGCCGACCTGCGCGATGCCGAACGGCGGCTTCTTGCGCGCGGACGTCTCGACGTTCTTGTAGTTGACGAAGATGCCCTGCGCGGTCTCGGGCCGCAGGTAGTGCAGGCCCTCTTCGCTCTCGACCGGGCCGAGGTACGTCTTCATCAGGCCGTTGAAGTTCTTCGGCTCGGTGAACGTGCCCTTGTTGCCGCAGTTCGGGCAGTTGATCTCGGCAAGCGAGGTCGGCGGCCGGTTGTGCTTGGCCTCGAACGCCTCTTCCAGGTGGTCCGCGCGGAACCGCTTGTGGCACGACTGGCACTCGGTCAGCGGATCGACGAACTCGGCGATGTGGCCGGAGGCCTCCCAGACCTGACGGGCCAGGATCACCGCCGAGTCGAGGCCGACGATGTCGTCGCGCTGCTGGACCATGCTGCGCCACCACTGCCGGCGGACGTTCTCCTTCAACTCGACGCCGAGCGGGCCGTAATCCCAGGCCGAACGTGTGCCGCCGTAGATCTCGCTGGACGGGAACACGAAGCCGCGACGTTTCGCGAGGCTGACGACGGAATCGATGCGGTCAATGGCCATGGGAACCTCCTGGTAATGCGCCGGCTGGCTGTCGGCGAACTCCGTGGTGACCGTGCGGTCTCACGGACGATAGCTGCGCCTCAGATGAGGTCAACTGATCCAATGAGCTTACGGTTATGACCTCACCTGTCGCGAACGGGTTATCGCCAGGCTCTATGTCCAGCGGAACCTAGATGTGCGCGGATCCGCACACCCGGCTACTGCCGTCGGCGTCCACGACCACGTCGTACTCGGCGGACGCATGATCACCCGACACGTAGTTGATATTCACCGGCACGAGCAGGTCGGAGCCGTTCTGGAACGGTTCCGAGACCACGAAGTCGAGGATCGGATCATCGACGACCTGGGCCGTGAACTCGGGCAGCGTGTACTCCTCTTTCAGGCCCACACACAGCAGCTGGTACGCCGTCGCATAGTGCGAGTGCGCCCGGTCGTTCAGATAGTTCGTGACGACCGTGGTCGCGTCGCTGTAGCGCTGGTTCTTGATCGTGACGAGCAGCCCGAACAGTCCCGCGCCACCGCCGCCGCAGCACAGCGCGACGATCGCGGCAGCGATCCCGAGTCCGATCCATCGCCGCCGCTTGACGCCTTCGCGCGGCGGCGCCACGAACGGCGGGATGACACCGGGGCCACGCCGGATCGTGGTGACCACCGGCCCGGCCGGCTCGGCCGGGACCGCATCGGTCGGAGGCTCGGGGCTACCGACCGGTTCCGGATCGGATGCGGCGTACGTCATGTCCGTGTCCGCTTCGCAGGACCCGGACATTCTGCCTCATTGATGACTCCGCTGCGCTGCGTCATGGCCGTGTCCGCTTCGCAGGACCCGGACATTCTGCGTCATTAATGACTCCCCTGCGTTGCGTCATGTCCGTGTCCGCATCCGCAGGACCCGGACATTCTGCCTCATTGATGACTCCCCTGCGTTGCGTCATGGCCGTGATCGTAGTGGGTCACCCGGACCGGGCGCCCGGTCGCTGGCGAACGACGTGATCGCACCGGTCTCGTCGGCTCGGGCCAGGACCTCGTACGCGGAGGGTTCGTCGACGCTCTGCGCCAGCAGCGGTGTCGCGTGCACCTTGACCTCGAAACCACCGAGCGCCCGCCGGTACGCGCCGACCGATGCCCACTCGGTGGACAGTGCCCAGTAGGTCGGATCGTCGAAGGCGCGACCGAAGGCACCCGAGACGTACCCTGGGCGAACGGCCAGCACCGCGAGCGCGGCCCGGGCGCGTTCGACGAACTCGGTCACATCCTCGTCGGTGACGACGAACCGGTTGATGACGAGCACGAGGCCGACCTCCGTACAGTGTTGGGGGTACTACGGCACCAGCCTACTTTTACGATCGGCGTGACTTCACGGAAGCCGCCGTGTACGCGAACGGAGAACCCGGCGTGGCGGAACGACTCCTACAACGCCTGTCCAACGGCGGCCGTACCGGCGTGTTCCTGGCAGCGTTCGCTCTGGCCATGATCGCGCTGCTGTCGCCCGGATGGATCGGCGCCATCCTCACGATCATCATCGTCGCGCTGGCGGCGGCACTGATGCGGCGTACGTGGCCGGTCCAGCCGACCCGCATCCGCGTGATCAAGGTGGCGATCCTCCTCGTCCTTGTGATCTTTGCGGTTTACAAGGTCAGATGAATGCCCACCGGGAGTACGCGGCGGCCGGGGAGCTTCTCCGCGCGCTCGCGGCACCGCTGCGGATCGCGATCGTGACCGAGTTGGGCGCGGGCCGTCGCTGCGTGCACGAACTTGTGGAGGCGCTGGAGGCGCCGCAGCCGCTGGTCAGCCAGCATCTGCGGGTGCTGCGCGCGGCCGGCGTGGTGAGCGGTTCCCGCCGCGGGCGCGAGACCGAATACGGTCTGACCGACGAGCACATCGCTCGCATCGTCGCCGACGCGGTGTCCCATGCGAACGAAGGACCGAACCGGCGGACCCAAGCATGACCGGACCGCACCGCAATACGCGCCAACGAGGCGCGGTCGGAACGCTCCTCAGCGAGTTGGAGGAGTTTCGCAGCGCCCAGGAACTGCATGCGCTGTTACGCGCACGGGGCGAGCGCGTCGGTCTGACCACGGTCTACCGGACGTTGCAGGCGCTGGCAAACGCCGGCGAGATCGACGTGATGCGGCCGCCCGAGGGCGAGCTGCTGTTCCGGCAGTGCAGCCGCGGCCATCACCATCACCTGGTCTGCCGGGGTTGCGGCGCGACCGTCGAGGTGGAAGGGCCGGCGGTCGAACACTGGGCCGACCGGGTCGCCGGGCAGCACGGATATACCGACATCAGCCATACGCTGGAGATCTTCGGGACCTGCCCGAAGTGCGCCGAAGGCTAGGTATACGTGTCGAGGCTGCGGACGATCATGTCGAGCCCGAACGCGAAGCGTGACTCGTCGTCGCCGCCCATCAGGTCCGAAACGTGCTTCGACAGCGTCGGAAACTGCTCGGCCGGCAGGTGGTCATAGAACTCACGGGCGCTCTGGATGTACTTCTCGAAGAACGCCTCCTGCGTCAGCCCGCTCTCCTGCAGCCGCTTGAACAGGATTGATCCTTCGTAGGCATCCGCGCAGATGTAGAGCGCGAGCCGATCCAGCGCCCACCCGGCAACCTGCGGCGGAACACCGCCGGCCAGCATGATCGCCATCAGCCGGTCGGCGATGCGGAGCGCATTCGCGCCGGTCGGGATGTTGCCGAGGCTGACCACGGCGATGTCGCGGTGCGCCTTATAGACGCGGTACATCGTCATGCAGACCTCGCGGATCTGGTCCTGCCAGTGCTCGGGGTCGGGATCGGGGATCTGCACGTCCGCCACGATCCGTTCGAGAACCAAGTCGAGCAGGTCTTCCTTGTTGGCGACGTGCGCGTAGAGCGACGCGGCGCCGGTGCCGAGCTGATCGGCGACCCGTCGCATCGTGACGCCGTCGAGCCCGTCCTGGTCGAGCAGCTTGATCGCAGTGTCGACGATCACGTCACGGGTCAGCGCGACGCGTGCGGGCGTGTTCTGCCGCGTGCGCTTCCATGCAGGCGGGGGCAGTTCAAAAGCCATGACCGATATCGTACGCCATCCACGAACGGCGTTTCGCTAGACGAACATCGTTCGTGTACGGTACGGTGTTCGTAATCAACGAACGCTGTTCGCCATCCGTTTGGGAGTTCGATCATGACTATCGCCACCACATCACCCCAGGTGACGCTCGACGTCGCCGAACCAACCGCATTCCGGTGGCGCTGGGCCGCGCTTTTCGTGATCCTCGCCGCCGAGGTGATGGACCTGCTCGACGCGCTCGTCACGACGATCGCCGGACCGACGATCCGCAACGAGATCGGCGGCTCGGAGAGCATGATCCAGTGGCTCGGCGCGGGCTATACGCTCGCGATGGCCATCGGCCTGGTCACCGGCGGGCGCCTCGGCGACCTCTACGGCCGCAAGCGGATGTTCATGATCGGCGCCGGCGGGTTCGTCACGGCGTCGCTGCTCTGCGCGTTCGCCCAATCGCCGGACATGCTGATCGCCTCCCGGGTGCTGCAGGGCCTGTTCGGCGCGGTCATGCTCCCGCAGGGCCTTGGCATGATCAAGGAGATGTTCCCGCCGAAGGAGATGGGTGGCGCATTCGGCGCATTCGGACCGGTCATGGGCCTGTCCGCGGTCGGCGGCCCGATCCTCGCCGGCTGGCTCGTCACCGCGAACTACTTCGACGCCGGCTGGCGGATGATCTTCCTGATCAACGTGCCGCTCGGCCTCGCCGCCGTGATCGCGGGCGCCAAGTTCCTCCCGCGCTCGCACGGCAGTCACGCCACGAAACTGGATCTGCGCAGCGTCGTGATCATGTCGCTGGCCGCGTTCCTGATCATCTATCCGCTGGTCGAAGGCCGCGACCTCGGCTGGCCCGCCTGGACGTTCGTGTCCATGGCCGCGTCCATCGCGCTGTTCGGCTTCTTCGGCTGGTACACCAAGCGGGTGCAGCGTGCCGGCGGCGACCCTCTGGTGACGCCGAGCCTGTTCCGCAAGCGCGCGTTCACCGGCGGCCTCCTCGCCGGGCTGGCATTCTTCTCCGGGATGATGGGGTTCTCGCTGGTCTTCAGCCTGTACCTGCAGATCGGCCTCGGGTACTCGCCGCTGAAGACCGGTCTCGCCAGCGCGCCGCAAGCGGTCGGCATGATCATCGGATTCATCATCGCGAGCGCCGGACTCACCGTGAAACTCGGACGCCGGCTCCTGCACCTCGGTCTGATCGTCATGACCGCCGGTGTCGCACTGTTCGCCGTGATCCTGCACGCCGCCGGTACGGCCGGCGTCACCCCATGGCACCTGTCACCCGCGCTGGCGATCACCGGCTTCGGCATGGGCCTGCTGATGGCGCCGTTCTTCGACATCATCCTGGCCGGCGTCGAGCCGCACGAGACCGGTTCCGCATCCGGCACGCTCTCGGCCGTCCAGCAGCTCGGCGGCGCGCTCGGCATCGCGATCCTCGGCACCGTGTTCTTCCACATCCTCAAGATTGGACCGACCGGCCCGGACCGCCACAGCGTCGAGCACGGCATGCAGTGGACACTGTGGATCCTGGTGGCACAGCTAGCGATCACCTTCGGCGCTGCGTTCCTGCTGCCGCGCAAGGCCCGCGAGGAGTCGGCCGACTAACAGGTGGCGCCGTCGGCCGCTGCTTCGTGACGAGCGATCTGGCGGTCGAGGTTCCACGAGCGCCAGTCGTCGTCGGTGGTAGCCAGCGCACCCAGGATCGGTCCCAGGACACATGAGCGCGCTGGCTCCGGCAGGCGTTCCAGCGCCGGTACGGCATCGGACGACAGACCGGACAGGTACGTGATGTCGATCCGGCCGGTCCGCTCGTACCGGTCGACGTTCTGGTTCGCGATGAACGCGTCCGGATTGGCGTACGCGACGATGAGCAACGCGACCACGGCCGTGAACGCCGCCGCTCGCGGCACCCACCGTCCACGCAGTGCAACTCCGGCGCCGATGATCAGCAGGAAGACGACGCCGAGCCAGATTTCGGTGACACCGACCGCGACACGCTCGCGGGTGAAACCGTAGGCATCGTCGTATACCCGCATCCGGTTCAGCGCACTTGCCACGATGACCAGGGTGAGCGCACAGAGCGTGCCGAGCAGCAGACGCGTCAGCAGCCGGTCGATCCGGTGCGTACGCGGTGCGACCCGAGCGGCGACCGCGATCACCACGACGGTCAGCGCGACCACGAGAAGCAGCTGCCAGAAGCCGGAGCGGGCATACTGCGCGTACGTCAGTCCGCTGGTGCGCAGCACGCGATCGCGACCACCGAAGAGGAACTCCAGCTGGACGCCGACGAACGCCGCGAACAGCACGTTCAACGCGGCGACCGGCATCGCCCACTCGATCCGGCGCACCGTGCGGGCGATCGCTTCCGGCAGCGCCGCAAACGGCGGATCTCCGGCGGCCAGGTAGGCGAGACCGAGCACGACCGGCATCACGATGAACAGCGCGACGATCGCCCGTCCGACCGATGCTCCCGAGATCGACGGCACCACGAACGAAGCGAGATGCGCAAACGCGCCGTCCGCGGAGGCAAAAAGCAAGCCGAAGACCAGGAGCAGACAACAGCAAATCGCCACGGTACGCGCGACTCGCACCACGTCGGCGCGCCCGCCACGCATCTTTGCGGCGCCGCGGCCCCACCACATCGGTGCCCGAGCGGCCGCGATCACGAAGGCGTACGCGCCGAGTCCGAGGCCCCGCACCGTACGCCCACCGGCCAGTGCAATGGAACCGCAGGCGATCGCGGTGAGGACGCACCACGTGAACAGCCCACCATCGGCGCGGATCGCGCCGACCGCAAGGAGCGCCAACGCCGCGCCACCCCACGCGAACCGCTCGACCCGATCAAACCGCCCGACCGCTACCGGCGCGTCAGGAATATCCGCCGCCCCTGACTCCCCCGGCTCGGCCGACGCGGATCGGCGGCTTCGCCGGATCGTGAAGGTCGTCGCTGCGATCCCTAGGCCGACTAGCAACCAAGCGATGCCCGGCCGTTGCCAGACCAGTAGAAACACTGCGAGGAGAGCGCAACCGAGCACTCCGACGACAGCCGGGACAGGAGCATTTCCACGCAATCGCGGCCAGACGCGCAGCAGCCACGACGCCGCGACCGCAGGATTCCCCGACCGCGGAGCAGCGATGCCGGATGGCGCGGCAACGACCTCGGATGGCAGCGCAGCGACCCCATCGGCCGCGGCTGGTGCCGCAGCGACCGCGGACCGTATCGGCGGCTCGGCCGGCACCGGAAGCCCGGGCGGCACCGGCGAGGACGCCGGAGGTGGTGTGGACGGTCGGAGATCGGCCGACGTGGTCGGCGTCGACGACGCGTGGGGGTCGGTGCTCGTCATTGCTGCTCCAATTGTGCGATATGCGAGATTTTGGGCGCGTGGCATCGGCGCCGCACCGGATCCGGTGTGCGTTTCGGTAGAGGGTTGCCGTGATCATGTAGCGCTGTACACGTCAGGGCGTGCAGGCGCTACACGATCACGAAAGTGGCAGGTTGACGCGGATCCTGCAGCCGATGTCGGCGTCGACCACACCGATCTGGCCACCGTGCAGGTTCACGGCCCATTGCGCGATGGCGAGCCCGAGCCCCGTACCGCCGTTGTGCGTCGCTGCCGGTCGATCGGCGCCGCCCCGGATGAACCGACCGAATACTTCCTCGCGTTCGGGCGGCGGGATCCCCGGACCTTCGTCCGCGACGTCCACGATCAGTCGGCCGTCCTCCTGCCAGGCAAACGCCGTGACCGTGCCGCCGACCGGGCTGTGCCGGGCGGCGTTGTCCAAGAGGTTCGCGATCACCTGGTGCAGGCGGGCCACGTCGGCGTACGCGATGCCGGCCGTCGACGTGGACGCGAACGTGACCCGGCGACCGGCTGCGGCCGCGATCACACCGGCTTCGCGTACGGCCGCCTCGACCAGCTCATCGACGTCGAACTCGGCCGGTCGCAACGGCACCGCGCCGGCCTCCAGCCGGGACAGATCCAGTAGCTCGGCGACGAGCCGGCCGAGCCGTTCGGTCTGATTCAGCGCCGTCTGCAAGGTGGCCGGATCCGGCACCTTGACGCCGTCGACGACGTTCTCCAGCACCGCCTGCAGCGCGAAGATCGGCGTACGCAGCTCGTGCGACACGTTCGCGATCAGCTCGCGCCGCTGCCGATCCGCCGCCGCCAGATCCGCCGCCATCTGGTTGAACGCGTGGGCCAGCTGCCCCACCTCGTCGTGGGACGTCGCCCGTACGCGGCGGGAGTAGTCGCCACGCGCCATCGCACGCGCCGCCGCCGTCATCTCCCGGAGCGGTCGGGTCATGCCGTGTGCCAGAACCTGCGACGTCAAGAGCGCGACGCCGATCGCGGTCAGCGAGGTCGCCGGCGGCACCCAACCGATGCCGAACCAGAACACGAGCAGGCTGGCCAGACCGCTGGCAACAAGGAGCAGCCCGAGCTTCAGCTTGATCCAGCGTACGAAGTCGAGCGGTCGGGGCAGCACGTCGCTCACCCAGGCGGAGAACGCATTCACCGTGCCGCCCCGATCTCCAGCGCGTACCCGACGCCGTGCACGGTCCGGATCACGTCCGAGCCCAGCTTGCGCCGGAGGCTCTTGACGTGACTGTCGACGGTGCGCGTCCCCGATGCGTCGGGCCAGCGCCAGACCTGATCCAGCAGGCGCTCCCGCGGCAACACGGCACGCGGCCGGGTTGCAAAGTGGTGCAGCAGATCGAATTCGATCGGCGTCAGATGGATCTCGATGCCGGCTCGGCGTACCCTCCGCTGATCTGGATCTATCTCCAGATCACCGATCGTGATCGACGCAGGCGTGGGCGTCGGGGTCGATGTGACCCGATCGGAGCGGCGGAGCACGACATGTACGCGGGCGGCAAGTTCGCGCAGCGAGAACGGCTTCGTGAGGTAGTCATCGGCGCCGACCGCGAGCCCGACCAGGAGATCCGTCTCGTCGTCACGAGCGGTCAGCATGATCACCGGCACGTGCCGGGACGCGTGGATCCGCCGGCAGACTTCCAATCCATCGAAACCGGGCAGCATGATGTCGAGCACGATGAGATCGGGCTGCCACTGCTCGGCCGTCGCGACCGCGTTCGGACCATCACCGGCCGTCGCGACATCGAAGCCCTCAGCCCGCAGGCGAGCGGCGACGGCCTCGGCAATGGCCGGCTCGTCCTCGACGACCAGGATGCGACGTGCGTTCATGATGGGAATCGTAGGTGGCCACCATGGAGATCTTGCGCGCCCAATGTGATGGAAGTGTGTAGATCACAACGCCGGCGGTACCGGCGGCCGCAACGTGGGCCGGTCTGGTGTCACCATCGACCGCAGCTCATCAAGGCTCATCGGCGTCACGGTCATGCCGCCGGCGAGGCCGAGCACGGCCGCGTACACGGCGATGCCGTCCTCCGAACCGTTGCGGAATCGCTTGAAGGCCCGCTGCATCGGCCAGACGACACTCCCGTCCGGAAGTCGCAGCGCCAGATTGAGTTCATTCTGCGGATCGTTCTCGTCGAAGACCCACTCGCCGCCGATACCACGCCGGATGACCTCGCCGACATAGCCGCCAATGGCAAAGATCCGGAAGCCGAACTGCTCGGCGAGAAGGCCGCCCGGCACCGGCTGGCCGCCTCGTGCGTGATCGTCGAAGAACCGGTCGATCTCGCTGAGACTGCGGGCGCTGAAATCGGCCTGATAGCCGGAAGCGGTCAGCGCAGTAGCGACCCATTCTGCCCCGGCGACCGCATCCTCGATCAACGTGCCCATGACGCCACCTATTCGCTCGCGGTGCCGAAAGGAAGAAACCATACTCGGCGGATGCGCATTCTGCTGACGGCGATCACCTGCCTCAAAGGCGAAATCAACCGAAATCTGGTACGCCACCTGGACCTGATTCGCTCATCGCCACAGGTTGACGTGCTGCTATTTCCAGAAATGTCGCTGACCGGCTACCTGCCCGCAGCCGCGATCTCGCTCGACCATCCGGCCGTCGTGGAACTGGCGTCGGCGAGCGCAGGCGGCCCGGCGATCTGTTTCGGGATCGTCGAGGCGGGGCCGGGGAAGCCGTACATCACGCAGATCGTCGCGGTCGATGGTGCGATCGACGTGGTGCACCGCAAGTTCCACCTCGGTGAGGACGAGGACGACGACTTCCAGCCCGGATCACCGGCCGGACTGTTCACGGTCGCGGGCGTGCCGTGCTCGATGGCGGTCTGCGCCGAGATCGGCAGCGATGCGCCCTACCAGGTCGGGAGCCGTGTCGTGCTCGGACCGGCCGCGCCCGGTCTCTACGGGCCACGGCGGGAGACCGACGCAGACTGGCAGCGCGGACTCGACTGGTGGCGCGGAGCCACGACCGGCGACGCCGAGCGGCTTCTCGGCCCGGATCAATTCCTTGCCGTCTCCACGCAGGCAGGTACGACTCACGACGAGGACTTCCCCGGTTGGGCCGCGTTGATCGGGCCGGGCGGCAACGTCGGCAGCGCCCTGCCGGATTGGCGCGAAGGAACTCTCGTGGTCGACGTCCCCATTTCCAGCGCCTACCACTCTGGACTCACATACGGTGCAGAGTCGTAGGCGCGCGCAACACACCCCGTAGGCCGGGCTACGAAGCAACATCCGCCGACCCACGATGGCCCCTTTTCAAGCGCCTACCACTCTGGACTCACAAACGGTGCAGAGCGGTAGGCGCCCGCAAGACACCAAACCGGCGCCGCGCGCTACTTCTTCTTCGGGATCCTTCGCCGGACGTCGGTCGCCGTCGACGGGCCGGGTTGCCACGTCGAGACCCACTCCCCGGCTGACGGTGCGGCGACGACGCCTTCTTCGAGGAACTCGTACCGGCCGTCGGTGACGCGCCGCGAGGCCTCGCCGTCGATCGAGTCGGTGTTCGTCCACAGGTCGGTGAAGAGCGCCTCGACCCGCAGCCGCGACTGCTGGCAGAACAGATCGGCCAGCTCACGACCGGGAGCATGGCCTTCGGTGGTGGCCCGGACACACGAAGCCGACATCGCGAACAGTTCGGCGCCGATGTCGACGATCCGACCCAGGTATGCCTGCTTGCGCTCCATCTTGCCCTGCCACCGGGCCATGCCGTAGAACGTCTCGCGGGCCAGGCGCCGGGACGAGCGCTCGACGAACCGGACGTGCCGGGCGAGAGTGCCGTACTGCGCGTACCCATTGGGGTTCTGGCCTCGACCGACCGCGAGCGTGGGCAGCCAGCGGCCGTAGAAGCCGGCGGCGCGACCGCCTGCCTTGGCCTTCTTCTGCAGCGATGCGTCCGGGTCGATGATGTCGCCGGCCACCGAGAGGTGCGCGTCCACGGCCTCGCGGGCGATCAGCAGGTGCATGATCTCGGACGAGCCCTCGAAGATGCGGTTGATGCGCAGGTCGCGCAGCAGTTGCTCGACGCCGATCGCCTTCTCGCCACGGGCCGCGAGCGAGTCGGCGGTCTCGTAGCCCCGGCCGCCGCGGATCTGGATCAGCTCGTCCGCCATCTGCCAGGCCATCTCCGAGCCGAACAGCTTGACCAGCGCGGCCTCGATCCGGATGTCGTTGTGGTCGTCATCGGCGAGCAGGCAGGACAGGTCAAGCATGGATTCGAGCCCGTACGTCGTCGCGGCGATGAACGCGATCTTTTTCGCTACCGCTTCGTGCCGCCCGACCGGAAGTCCCCATTGGACCCGCTCGGATGACCACTCGCGCGCCACGCCGAGGCACCATTTTCCGGCCGCGACGCACATCGCGGGCAGCGACAGACGCCCGGTGTTCAGCGTGGTCAGCGCGATCTTGAGGCCCTGCCCTTCACGGCCGATCACGTTCTCGGCCGGGACGAACACGTTGTCGAATCGCGTGACGCTGTTCTCCAGCCCGCGCAGGCCCATGAACGCGTTGCGGCGCTCGACCGTGATGCCGTCCGAGTCGCCCTCAACGACGAACGCGGTGATGCCGCCCTTGTGTCCGTCGGACTTCGGGACCTGCGCCATGACCACGAGCAGCGTGGCGACGATACCGTTCGTGGCCCACAGCTTCACGCCGTTGAGCCGGTAGCCGCCCTCGACCGGCGTCGCGATGGTCGACAGGCGAGCCGGGTCGGAGCCGACGTCGGACTCGGTCAGCAGGAACGCGGATACCTCACCGCCGGCGAGGCGCGGCAGGAACTTCTGCTTCTGCTCATCGGTGCCGAACAGCTTCAGCGGCTGCGGGACGCCGATCGACTGGTGCGCCGAGAGCAGCGCGCCGAGTGAACCGTTCACCGAGCCGACCAGCGTCAGCGCCTTGCAGTAGTGCAGGTTCGACAGGCCGAGACCGCCGTACTTCTTGTCGATCTTCATGCCGAATGCGCCGAGTTCGGCAAGCCGCTGGAACACCTCGTCCGGGATCTTCGCGTCACGTTCGATCTGCCCGCCGTCGATCTGCTCGGCGTAGGTCCGGAGGGCCGCCAGGAACTCCGTCGCGGTCGCGGTCTTCTCCGGATCCGGCGTCGGCCAGGGCTCGATCAGGTCCATCCGCAGCCGGCCGAGGAACAGTTCCTTGCCGAAGCTGGGCTTGTGCCAATCGGCCTCGCGGGCCGCCTCGGCGACCTGGCGGGCCTGCTTCTCGTCAACTTTGACCTCATTTGTAACTTCGGGTCGCGCTTCCGTTGCCGTCATCGCCAACTCCTCATGAACGTCGACCGGACTCCTACCCGACGTTACTCGCGAGTAAACGGCTGTGGCGCAAGGTCACGTGCCAATGCGGTCGAGAATTTCCTCGCTCAGCGCGCCCGGCGCCTCGTCGGCGACCCAGTGGCTGATGCCGTTCAGCGGCACGAACCGGTAGTCGGCATCGACATAGCCACCACACGACCGCGCTGCGGTCGCGCCGATCGCGAGGTCGGCGTCACCCCAGACAAACGTTGTGGGTACGCCGACCCGGTCGCACGACATCGTGCCGGGCGTCATCGCGCGGTACCAGTTCAACGCGCCGGTCAACGCTTCACGCTCACGCATCGGAGCGGCAAACGCCTCGATCCGTTCCGACGGGCATCCGACGAACATCGCGGACAGCCGTACGCCGTCGTCTTCGAGCAGCAGATCCTCGGCCCGACCCGGCCGGCGGAAAAATCCGATGTACGCCGACCGCTGCTTCTGGTCGGGGTCGTTCGCCATGGCATCGCCGAAGCCGGTCGGATGCGGCACCGAGACTGCGGTCAGCGTACGGACGCGGGCCGGGTGCGACGCCGCGAGATGCCACGCGACCACGGCGCCCCAGTCGTGACCGACCACGTCGGCCTGCTCGATGCCGAGCGCGTCCAGGATCGCCACCGCGTCGGCGACCAACTCCGGCATCGCGTACGCGTCCACATCGGACGGTCGGGCGCCGGGCGAGTAGCCGCGCTGGTCCGGTGCGATGGTCCGCCGGCCGTCCGCGTGCAGTGCGGTGCTGACGTGGTCCCACATCGTCGAGTTCTGCGGGAAGCCGTGCAGCAGAAGGACGGGATCGCCGTCTTCCGGTCCGGCAATGGTTACGTCAAACGTGAATCCTCGTACGTCCATGGAAATAACCTAGTCCGCTTTCGGCGGGGCCACCGGATTCGGTATGGCACCACCGAAGCGGCGGTCGCGTTGGGCGAATAGCTCACACGCGTACCACAGGTGGCGCCGGTCGAAGTCCGGCCACAGTACGTCGAGCGTGACGAATTCGGCGTACGCGGCCTGCCAGATCAGGAAGTTCGACAGCCGCATCTCGCCGGAGGACCGCAGCACCATGTCGACGTCGGGCATATCCGGTTCGTCGAGATAGCGGGCGAACACCTTTTCGGTCACCTTGTCCGGGTTCAGTCGGCCGGCGGCAACATCGACGGCGAGCGCGGCAGCGGCGTCCGCGATCTCGGCACGGCCACCGTAGTTCACGCAGAAGAACAGGTTGATCTTGTCGTTGCCGCGGGACATCTCCTCGGCGATCTCCAGCTCGTTGATCACGCTGCGCCACAATTTCGGGCGGCGGCCGACCCACCGGACGCGTACGCCCATCTCCACGAACTGGTCCCGCCGACGATGGATCACATCCCGGTTGAACGCCATCAGCCAGCGCACTTCTTCGGGCGAGCGCCGCCAGTTCTCGGTGGAGAACGCGTACGCGGAGAGGTTCTTCACGCCCAACTCGATCGCACCTTCGATCACGTCGAACAGCGCCGCCTCGCCCATCTTGTGCCCCTCGGTACGCGGCAGGTCGCGCTTCTTCGCCCATCGGCCGTTGCCGTCCATGATCACGGCGACGTGGTTGGGCACCGCTCCCGCGGGCAACTGCGGCGGGCGGGCGCCGGTGGGGTGCAGCGACGGCGCGACGTATTCGCGTCGTCGGGTGAGGCCTTTGATCACGAACGCTCCACTCGATCGACTAGTGGAAGGGAGCGTAACCCCCGCTCGAGGTGCCACTGCAAATGAGCCGCCACCAGCCCGGACGCCTCCCGACGCGCGGGCAGGTCGGAGGCATCGGCACGCGTCCAGTCGCCGGTCGCCAGCGCCGCCATCAGGCCGAGCGTGGCCGGGGCCGGATGAGCCGCACCGGGCGGCCGGCAATCGGTGCACACGCAACCCCCGGCCGGTACGGAGAACGCTCGGTGCTCGCCCGGCGTACCGCAGACGGCACAGGCGACCAGTGCCGGCGCCCATCCGGCGTATCCCATCGCCCGCAACAGATAGGAGTCCAGCACCAGCGTGCTCGCGTGCTCGCTTCTCGACAGCACCCGCAGGGCGCCCAGCGTCAGGAGGTAGAGCTGCAGCGCCGGCTCTTCCTCCACCGCGACCAGGCGCTCGGCGGTCTCCGCGATCGCGCTCGCCGTCGTATAGCGGGAGTAGTCGTCGACGAGCCCCTTGCCGTAGAGGTCGATGCCTTCGACCTGCGCCACGGTATGCAGCGAGCCACGGCCCTCGGCGATCTGGATGTCGATGTGGCCGAACGGCTCGAGGCGAGCGCCGAACTTCGATGTCGTTCGCCGTACGCCCTTCGCGACCGCGCGGACGATGCCGTGCCGTCGGGTGAACAGCGTGACGATGCGGTCGGACTCGCCCAGCTTCTGGCAGCGCAGCACGACCGCATCGTCGCGGTAGAGCCTGCTCCGAAATCCAGATGCCACCCGCACATCATCCGCCACGGCGCCGACACTCCACGCCCCGTACCCCGTTGATCCCGAGTCACCCCAGGATCAACGGGAGGCGAAGGTTACTTCGTGCCGCCGAACAGCTTCGTGAACATCTCGTCGTAGTCGGCCGGCGCCGCCGGGGCACCGGTCGGTGTGGCCGTGTCGACGATCTGCGGGAGCACCTTCGCGAGATCGGCCGAGGCCTGCTCCGGCGTACAGCCGGCGGCCTTCGCGGCCACGGCGATCTGGTCCGGACCGATCGCCTGGGTGACCTGCTCCGGCGTGATCGGCTTGTTGTCGCCGGTGCCGACCCACGACTTGACCTGTTCACCCATGCCGTTCGCGTTCAGGTTCTCCAGTAGACCGTTCATGCTCGCGCCGCCCTTGGCACCGCCGCCCTTACCCATCTGCTGGATCAGCGACATCACGACGCCGCGGATCTGTGGATTGGAGGCGAGCTTGAGCAGAGAGTTGAGATCCATGAAGTTTGCCCCGTTTCACGTGGTCCTGCCGCTGCCGTGCGGCGCTCACGGTCAACACTAGAAGCAAGTTGCCGAACACGCTCCGTGATCGATAAAAGCCATAAATCCAACGAAGAACCTGCATATAAGGCCGTGAAGTGCCAATACTGGGATCAAGAAACCGGCCGTACGCGACCGGTAGGGGCAAAGACCCGGAGGCACGCACATGATCAGCGACATCCTCACGTCGATTATCGGAGGCGCGATCCTCGGCGCACTCGCCCGGCTCATCCTGCCCGGAAAGCAGAACATCTCGATCCTGGTCACTGTTCTGGCCGGCATGATCGCGGCGTTCGTGGGCACGCTGATCGCACGGCTCTTCGGCTTCGACCACACCGCCGGCATCGACTGGTGGAAGCGGATCGTCCAGTTCGTGCTCGCGTTGGTCGCGGTCTACTACGCGTCACAGCGGTTCCAGACGAAGGTCCGACCCGGTACGCGCCCACCGATGACGCCCGGCGGGGCCGCCGGCACGGGCACCGGGACGCCGACCGGCATGTAACTCAGAAACCCAGTTTCCGCAGCTGCTTCGGGTCGCGTTGCCATTCCTTCGCGACCCGAACGTGCAGGTCCAGGTAGACGCGTCCGCCGAGCAGGTCCTCGATCTGCAGGCGGGCACGCGTACCGACATCCTTCAGCCGCGAGCCCTGGTGCCCGATCATGATCGCCTTCTGCGAGGGCCGCTCCACGTAGACGTCCGCAAAGATCCGGGTAAGCGCCCCTTCGACCTGCATCTCCTCGACCATGACCGCGATCGAGTGCGGCAACTCATCGCGTACGCCTTCCAGCGCCGCCTCGCGAATCAGCTCCGCGACCAGGATCGACTCGGGTTCGTCGGTGATCATCCCGTCCGGGTAAAGCTGCGGCGACTCGGGCAGGTGCCGGCACAACACGTCGGTCAGCACGTCCAGCTGATCGCCGGCCACCGCGCTCACCGGCACGATGTCGACGAAGTCGGCGAGATTGTTCACCGCGAGCAGTTGGCGGGCGAGCTTCGCCTTGTCGACCAGGTCGGTCTTCGTGACCACCGCGATCATCTTCGGCTTGAGCTCGGCCATCTCCGCGCTGATGAACTTGTCGCCGCGGCCGACCTCCTCGTTCGCCGGGATGCACAGGCCGATCACGTCGACCTCGCTCCAGGTCTGGCGGACCAGATCGTTGAGTCGCTCGCCGAGCAGCGTCCGCGGGCGGTGCAGGCCGGGCGTGTCCACGAGCACCAGCTGCGCGTCCGGCCGGTGCAGGACGGCCCGGATGACGTGGCGGGTGGTCTGCGGCTTGCTCGACGTGATCGCGATCTTCTGACCCACGATCGCGTTCGTGAGCGTGGACTTACCGGCATTCGGTCGTCCGACGAAACATGCGAAGCCGGCGCGGTATGTAGCCACTGGGTGCCTTAATCGGTGAACGTGCCGATGACGACGCCGTTCGGCGCCGCCAGATGGATCGGTGCGTGCGTCGAGACGTCCCGGACCGCGCTGAGACCGGCGATGTCGAGCGTCGATGCCTCGGACACGACCACGGCCGCCTCGATGACGTCGGCTCCCCCGTTGATCGCCGAGGCCACCGCGAACTGCAGCGCACTCAGGACGAGCGACGGCAGGTTGACGCCCGTACCAGCATAGGTTCGGCCGTCTCCGTCTCGTACCGCGGCGCCTTCGAGCGAACCGCTGCGGGCTCGCGCCGCCCGCGCGAGCGTCACCAGCTTCGCGTCCTCCGCGGCCAGAGTGTCAGACATCGGCGGACTGCCTCTCGTCAAGATCGGTCTCGGTCTCGTCCTGCTCGGCCGGGCCGTCCCCGTCCGTCTCGGACTCCTCGACCCGGCGGACCAGCACGGTATCGATCCGGTTGCGCCGGCCGGTGGTGCCCTCGGCGACGAGGCGCAGGCCGTCCACGATCGCCATCGAGCCGGGGATCGGCACCCGGCCGAGCGCCTGTGCGAGCAGGCCGCCGACCGTCTCCACCTCGTCCGCCGGCAGCTCGACGTCGAAGATCTCGCCGAGGTCCTCGACCGGAAGGCGCGCGGTGACGCGCACCGAGCCGTCCTCGAGCCGTTCCACCGGCGGTCGTTCGACGTCGTATTCGTCGGTGATCTCGCCGACGATCTCCTCGAGAATGTCCTCGATCGTCACGAGCCCGGCCGTGCCACCGTATTCGTCCACGATGATCGCCATGTGCACGCGTGCGAGCTGCATCTCCGACAGCAGATCGTCGACCGGCTTGGACTCCGGCACGAACGTCGCCGGCCGGGCCAGGTCGCGCGCCCGCTCGCGGTCCGAACGTCCGGACTCGGTCGCTTTCACAAGATCTTTCAGATACATGATGCCGAGTACGTCATCGACGTTCTCGCCGATCAGCGGCAAGCGCGAGAAACCCGACTGCAGCGCGACACCGAGCGCCTGCCGTACGGTCGCGTCCTCTTCGATCCACAGCATGTCGGTCCGCGGCACCATGACCTCACGGACGATCGTGTCGCCGAGCGCGAACACGGAATGGATCATGTCACGTTCGCCGTGTTCGACGACGCCACGCTCCTCGGCGAGGTCGACCAGTTCGCGCAGCTCGATCTGGGACGCGAACGGGCCTTCGCGGAAGCCCTTGCCGGGCGTGAACGCGTTTCCGATCAGGATCAGCAGTGAGGCCAGCGGGTTCAGAACCCGGCCGAGCCAGCGCACGATCGGCGCGGCATAACGCCCGACGGTATAGGCATGTTGGCGCCCGATCGTACGGGGAGCGACGCCGACGATCACGAACACGAGAATCGTCATCGAACCGGCGACGATCAGTGCGGCGACCCATCCCGGCCCGAACTCCTCGATCGTCACCAGCGCCACCAGCGTCGTCGCGCCGAGTTCGCACAGCGTTCGCAGCAGCAGCAGGAGATTGAGGTGACGGACCACATCGGAGGCGACCGCCTGGAGGGCCTTCGCACCGCGTACGCCTTCGCGTGCCAATTCGCCCGAGCGTGCCACTGAAACCGAGTAGAGCGCGGCATCCGTCATGGCGAAGAGTCCACCAAGGACGAGCAGCAAGGCCGCGACGACCAACAGTTGCACGTCAGGCAGAGTATGGACGGGCATCAGGTAAGCCTAACCATGTCCACGGAGATCCGCGCACCTAGGCGGACGTCGCACCCGGAACCGCCGGCGCCCCGACCACTGTGCGACCGACGCTGGCCTGCCATCCGCCCAGCAGTCGAGCCTGGAGCGTGAACATCTCCCGCTCGTCGTCCGGCTCGGCATGGTCATATCCCAACAGGTGTAGGACGCCGTGCACGGTCAGCAGGTGCAGCTCGTCGTCGGCGCCGTGGCCACCGGCCTCGGCCTGCTTCGCCGCGACCTCGGGGCAGAGCACGATGTCGCCCAGCAGCGCCGGTTCACCGCCGGTCGACTCGCTCGGGCCGTGATCGACGCTGCTCTCGTCCATCGGGAACGCGAGCACGTCGGTCGGGCCGTCGCCGCCCATCCAGCGGTGGTTCAGCTCGGTCATGTAGCCGATGTCGACCAGCAGCACCGACAGCTCGGCGAGCGGATTGACACCCATCTCATCGAGCGCGTAGCGCGCAACCGCCAGCAGCAGGTCGGAGTCGACGGTGACTCCCGACTCGTTGGCAATCTCGATCGACATCATGCTCCTCCGACAGATGCTCGCTGATGCGGCATCGCAGCGGTAGCTTATCGTCGCCGCTGGGCCCGGCCGTTCGCAGCCGCGCCGGGGATGCTGTGCGGCCCCGATTGTGCCGCCAGTTCGAGGTCGTCCCACTTCGCGTACGCGTCGACGATCTCGCCGACCAACCGGTGCCGTACGACGTCGGCGCTGGTCAGGCGGGAGAAGTGGATGTCGTCCACCCCTTCCAGGATGTCCTGCACGATCCGGAGACCGCTGCGGGTGCCGCTGGGCAGGTCGACCTGGGTCACGTCGCCGGTCACCACGATCTTGGAGCCGAAGCCGAGCCGGGTGAGGAACATCTTCATCTGTTCCGGCGTCGTGTTCTGCGCTTCGTCCAGGATGATGAACGCGTCGTTGAGCGTACGGCCACGCATGTACGCCAGCGGCGCGACCTCGATCGTCCCGGCCTGCATCAGGCGTGGGATGGAATCCGGGTCGAGCATGTCGTGCAGCGCGTCGTAGAGCGGGCGAAGGTACGGGTCGATCTTGTCGAAGAGCGTGCCGGGCAGGAATCCCAGCCGCTCGCCCGCCTCGACCGCCGGTCGGGTCAGGATGATCCGGTTGACCTGCTTTGCCTGCAACGACTGGACGGCCTTCGCCATCGCGAGGTACGTCTTGCCGGTGCCGGCCGGGCCGATGCCGAAGTTGATCGTGTGCTCGTCGATCGCGTCCACGTAGCGCTTCTGCCCGAGCGTCTTGGGCCGGATCGTGCGACCGCGCCGGGACAGGATGTTCAGCGTCAGTACGTCGGCCGGGCGCTCCTGCGTGCCCTGCTTGAGCATGCCGACGGTCCGGGTGACGGTCTCGCGGGTCAACTGCTCGCCCTTGGAGATCAGCTCGATGAGTTCGCTGAAGATCCGCTCGGCGAGGGCGATATCGGCGGGTGCGCCGGACAGCGTGATCTCGTTGCCACGCACGAGGATGTCGCAGTCGACGGACTTTTCCACCAATTTGAGGATTTCGTCGGCTGGGCCCAGCAAACTGACCATCTGCGCGGGCTCGGTAACCGTGATTTTGGATTGAACCCGCGCGCCACGCTGGCCGCTGACAGCGGCGGAGGTCGGCACGCTCGGGGTTTCGCTAGTGGTCATAGGTTGGCGCGAGGGCCAAGCCGCCTCTCCTCGAGTCGAACAGTGGTGTCCATCGTATCCAGCAGCCGCCCTGGCGTCGCTAGATATTGCTAGCGATGCCGAAGGTCGACTGCGTACGCGTCAGCCGGTAGGTGGCGAGATGCATGAACGTGACGTCGCCGGTCGCCGGATCCCGGGTGATGCGCAACCGCTCACCGATCTCGGCACCGGACATCGCACGCAGCACGTCCGGATCACCATCGATCGGCTCGAACGCCATCGACGGCGCCCCGGCCGGCGACGCGTCGTGGCGCGCGCGCAGAACGCCGTCATGCCACGAGAACACGATCACGCTGCCCTCGGTCCACCACGTCCCGAGCACCGATCGGTACGCCTCCGGTGCCTCGGCGCCGATCGTCCAGACCGGGATATCGGCCGGATCGTGCTCGACCGCGGCGGCCATCAACGCGTACGGCAGGGCGACCAGCGCACCCGCGGTACCGGACGATCCGAGGACGGCCGCACCGAGCGCCTTGGGGCGACCCGTGCCGCCACGTCGGCCGAAGACGCCGGCCAGGAAGCCGGGCATGGCGCCGGTGTGGCCGACGTGCACGATCCGTTGGCCCGGCGGGCTTGCGGCCGGCGCGAGCATCAGGCCGAGCCCGAATCCCACGCCCCAGACATCTTCGGCGATCGTGGTCGCCGGCCAGCGCATCTCCTCCAGCGTTGCCGGCGCGAGGACGCGGCCGTCCGGATCGAGCGTGGCCGGGTCAACCAGGAATCCGGCCCAGCGCGACAGGTCGGCGGCGGTGCCCCAGAGCTGGGCGGCCGGGCCGACCGCAGCGGTGTCGGTGGCCTCCTCCGGCCAGGCGTGATCGGAGAACTGGTGGACGAGATAACCGGTCGCAGCGGTCTCGGTCGGCGCGAGCGTGATCGACGACAGGCCGAGCGGCTCGAGAATCCGCTCGCCGAGCAGCTCCGCCCAGGTGCCGCCGCGGACCTTCGCGACGATCTGGCCGAGGAGCGCGAACCCCAGGTTGGAGTAGTGAAACCGGCGGCCGTTCGCGAGGACGCGTTCGGCCAGGTCCAGCTCCTTGATCAGCACGTCGTCGTCGGGTGAGAAGAGCGAGTCCCAGACGTCGCCGTACGGTTCGCGTTGCAGCCCGGACGTGTGCGACAGGATCCGGCGGATGGTGATGTCGCCGTACGCGGGGACGTCGATGTGCGCGTCGATCCGATCGTCCAGGCCGAGCAGGCCGTCGTCGCGGCACTGCATGATCAGGATCGCCGTGAACGTCTTCGTGACCGATCCCAGCCGAAACTGCGTCTCCGCATCCAGTGGCCGGGCCGTCCCGGACGATCCGACCTGGAACGTCCAGAGCGGGCGGTCGGCACGATGCACGGCGACGGACAGCGCCGGGATCCGGTTGTCGGCCTGGCACGTGCGTACCAGCCGCTCAAGCGCGGCTTCCGCCGTCAGCTGGGCAAACTTGTCGGTCATTCGGCGAGCATAAGCCGCGCCAAGCGGCGAACGTGACCCTCGGGAACCCCTATCTTCGTTACGCTCGTGATCAACGGGGGTGAGCTGCGTGGATGAGGTACGTGCTGCGTTCTGGGCCTCGTTCTGGTCGGCCAGCCGCGGACTGACTCAGGCCCGCGACGCCATGCTGGCCCGGCACGGCGTCGTTGACGGGCAGCACGCACTGCTCGCACGCCTGTGGGCCGCGAACGACCAGACGCCGACCGAACTCGCGAAGTCGATGGACCTCAGCACGTCCGCTGTGACCAGCCTCGCGACCAAGATGGAGGCGGCCGGCCTGGTCGAGCGGAAGTCCGTGGACGGCCACCACGTCACGCTGACGCTGACCCGCCGGGGCCGCGACCTGGAGAAGATCCTGGACCGAGAGATGCGGACGCTCGGCGAGCGGGCCCTCGGTTCGATGGACGACACCCGCCGGTTGGAGCTGATCCGTATGTTACGGGAGTTACGGGCGAACACCGCTGGGGCTTGATCGCTGAGAGTGGCGGTTGTCGCGCACAGCCGTCCAGGGCAGAATGCGGCGGGTGCCCATCCCCCACCGTCACGTGGCCCTCATTGCCGGTGCCATCGCGCTGACGATCACGATCGGCGGATGCTCCGGCCCGACCGCGACGGCGCACGGCGCATCCAAGCCCGGCGCCTCTGGATCGCCCGGCTCGATCCAGCAGATCGTCGGCGCGTCGCCGAGTGGAGGGCCGTCGAGCCCATCGGCGAGCCCGAGCGCGAAGCCCCCGGCGAAACCGGCCGCCTGTTCGATCCTGCCGAGCGACGACGTCTGGCACGCCAAGGTGACGAGCCTGCCGGTGGCGGCCAAGTCGGCGACGTACGTGAAGAGCATCGGCATCGGGTCGCCGGTCCACGCGGACTTCGGTTCCGGGCTCTGGGACGGTGCGCCGATCGGCATCCCGATCACCACGGTTCCGGCGGGTCAAGCCAAGGTCAAGGTCTCCTTCCAGTACGCCGACGAGAGCGACAAAGGCCCCTACGCGGTGCCGAAGACCGCCAAGATCGAAGGTGGTACGAGCAGCAGCGGCGACCGCCACGTGATCGTCTACGACGCCTCGACGTGCACGGACTACGAGCTCTATGCGGCGTACCCGCAATCGAATGGCTCGTGGAAAGCCGGCTCGGGCGCGATCTACAACCTGCGCAGCGACCAGCTGCGGCCCGAGGGCTGGACCTCGGCGGACGCCGCCGGGCTGCCGATCCTGCCGGGCCTGGTCACCTACGCCGAGGTGGCATCCGGCCACATCGACCACGCGATCCGGGTGACCGTGTCCGCGACCCAGGCCGCCTATCTCTGGCCGGCCCGACACCTGCCTCGTCGTCGCACGACACGTCGCTGCCGCCGATGGGCCTGCGGCTGCGGTTGAAGGCGAACGTCGACATCTCACATCTGCCGACCCAGGCCCGGATCGTCGCGCAGGCGATGAAGACGTACGGCGTGATCATCGCGGACAACGGCTCGCCCTGGTATATCTCGGGTGCCCCCGACGCACGCTGGAACAACGATGCCCTGCACGCGCTCGGCACGCTGACCGGCACCGATTTCGAAGCGGTCGACGAGTCCGGACTGATGGCGAACGCCAACTCGGGTGCCTGTAAATAAGGCTTTACCCGGCCCTTGGGGCAGGGCTCAAACTGGTCCGGTGAGAGACCTCCAGATCACGACCGGCGAGTTCGGTCGCCGGTCCGGGTTGTCGGTGAAGGCGCTCCGCCTCTACGACGTGTCCGGACTCCTACCACCGGCCAGCGTCGATCCGGCCACCGGATATCGCCGGTACGCGCCCGATCAGCTCGAACGCGCCCGCCGGATCGGCCTGCTGCGCCAGATCGACATGCCGCTCGCGGTCATTGCGGACGTGCTCGCCGGCTCCGACGCCGACGCGCTCCGCAGGATCGACAGTTGGTGGGCCGGCCAGGAGGCGTCGATGCGATCACGCCGCGGATCGCTGGACTTCCTGCGCTCGGCGCTGACCTGGGCCGGAGCCGAGCGGACGCCGTACCCGGTCGAGGTGGCATCCGTCCCGGAGGGGAAGCTCGCCACGATCAGCCTGGTCGTCGACCAGTCCACGCTCGTCAGCGCGGTCTGCAACGCGGATGACGAGATTCGCCGGCACCTGCTCGCGGCCGGCGGCGTACCGGCGGTCGACCGGTATGTCCTCTTCTACGGGCTGGTCGGTCCGGACTCGGAGGCGACGGTCGAGGCCTGCGTGCCGTTCGAGGGCACGGTCGATCCGGCCGGGCACATCGTGATCCGGGTCGAGCCGGCGCACACGCTGGCGCGGTGCACGGTACCGCGCGGCGAGTGCTACTACCCGCAGATCATGCAGGCGTACGCCGACGTGGACGCGTACGTCCTGGAGCACGACCTCACGACGGTCGGCCCGGTACGCGAGATGTACTTCGTGCCCTGGGAGGACATCACCGATTCCGACCCGTTCGTACATATTGCCCAGCCAGTTCTAGGGAGATCCGCGTGATCGACGCATATGCACAGCAGTCCGTACACAGCGATCCGCGCGCTCATGCTGCGCTGTTCGACGCACTGCCCGACGACGCGGATCAGATCGGCGCAGTGGTACGCAACCTGATCGTCCATTACCGCGGTGGCGGAGTCGACCTGTCGCCGGATCGGCTGGCGGAGATCGATCTGCGCTACGTCGACCGTCTACTGGAGACCGATCAGCGCCGTTTCGACGCGCCGCTGGCAACGCCCCGGCCGGTCGCCGAGCGCGTCGCCGGATGCTGCCGCGACTTCAGCCTGCTGACCGTGGCGGCCTTGCGACACAAGGGAATTCCGGCGCGTACGCGGATCGGTTTCGCCGACTACTTCGCGCCGGACTGGCACAACGATCATGTCGTGGTCGACTACTGGAACGGCTCGCGCTGGGTGTTCACCGATCCGGAATTGAATCCGGCCGATCCGTACGCGTTCGATCCGGCCGACATGCCACGAGTCACCGTTGATGCGCCGTTCCTGACCTCGGCGCAGACGTGGACCGCCTACCGGCGCGGCGAGATCGATCCGGACCGCTTCGGCGTGGATCCGAATCTGCCGCTGCACGGCGCTTGGTTCATCCGCTCGTACGTCATCCACGAACTCGCCCACCGGCAACGCGACGAGTTGCTGCTGTGGGACGTCTGGGGCGGCATGCGCCGGGATCTCGACGGCGATCTCGGTCTGATCGACGAGGTGGCAGCGCTGCTGCTGGCGGCCGACGCCGGCGATACGGGCGCCGAACAGAGCCTGGCCCGCCAGTACGCCGCCAACCTTGATCTCCACCCCGGCGAAACGGTGATGTGCTTCTCGCCCACCGGCGTCGAGACCGAAGTCGACCTCAGGCGCTCCTAGCGTCGAACGGCGGGTCAGATCTTGGAGGATAGGTGTCCGCTCAGAGCACCTATCCTCCAAGATCTTTTACGTTATCCACAACCCGGGACGCAAGGCCGCGACGTGCGGGAATGCACGACACCAAAGCGCATGTGAATAACTGGAGAGGCCACGTACTCAGTCGACGGATCCCGGAGCGGCGATCCACAGCGCTGGCTGAGATGTGATCTTGACGATCTGGTCGAAGTCGTGGTCGTAGTGGATCAACATGAGCTGCTGCAACTCGGCCGTCGCCGCGATAAGCAAATCGACCGCGGACGCCGACCGATGCCATCCGCGGTCGGTCAACAAAGCCTGGACCTCGTGTGCCCGATCAAATACACGCTCGGGCATCGGCGCCCACGTGAAGACCGCGCTCATCAAGTCGCTCAGTTCTCGCCGATCCGCCTTGGATTGCGCGGTATAGAGGAACTGCAACTCAACGATCGAGCAGATGGCCACCAGGCCGGCGACGATCTGCTCCTCCCACCGAGCCCGGACCACCGGATCACGAAAGATCCGAACGACCGCACTCGTATCGACGAGGTATCGGGCGGCGCTCATTCGCGATAGTTTGCCTTCCGCAGCAGATCATCAAAGTCGCCGGCCGCACCGCGCTCGGTTAATTGCGCGAGGGCATGCGCACGCTGTAGGCGCTGGACAGTCTCGTGCAACGCAACGTTGACGGTTTCTTTCTTCGTCTTCGTACCGAGGAGCCGACTCGCGTCCGCCAGGGCTTCGTCATCAATGTCTATCAGCATCTTCGTCATCGCGGGCTCCTCGTATATATCATTCTTAACGAAGTATATACGTCGGTTGGCTCGACGTCGACCTCAGACGCTCATTGCCGATCCAGCGCCGGACCTGTTACGGCGCCGTGCTCATTCCGTCACCGGCCGCTGCCGCCCTGACCCATGCGCCGACAACTCGCATCGACCGTTGCTCTGATCGTGCTGGCTGCGCTCACATCCGCTTGCCAGGTCCCCTACGGCGACACTCCCACCCCGGACTACGAGCACATGCCGGCGATCGCCGCGGTCTTCCTGGACGACGGACAGCCGGCCGCGCTCTTCGCACCCTGCACGGGTACGCAGGTCACCGATATCAGCGTGCTGGACACGCGACCGCTGGCGACGAGCGACCCATCCAACGGCATCTGGACCATCCACGATTCCGGATCGCCGGATCCGGTGAGCCAGGTGCGGCTGCTGGTCGCGCCGGCCGGATGGTCCACCGGTACGCCGATGAACCCGCTGATCAGCATCGGTCCGGCCGGCAGCTATGACATCTCGGCGACCATACCCGGCCGGAAGACGGCGTCGGTCGGATTCACGCTCGCAGATCTCCAGGCCCTCGGGACCGGACAGGTATGGGCGCGGTCGAACGGAATCGACCAGCCCGCTGCCGTCTCGATCGCGGACTTCACCCAGACGACCGCGAAGATGTGCGCGATCAAACCCGCATAGCGCGTTGCTCGACTGGCGTTACCAGCGGGCCAGTCGGGTGGCGAGCAGGCAGGTGGCGGCGAGGCCGGCGGTCGACGTACGCAGGATGTTGTCGCCCAGGCGTACCGGCGTCGCACCGGCCGCCGTGAACGTCGCCAACTCCTCGTCGCTGATCCCGCCCTCGGGGCCCACCACCAGCACGATGTCGCCGCCGGTCGGCAGCGCCACCGACGACAGCGGTACGGACGCCTCCTCGTGCAGCACGTACGTGGCTCGCTGCGCGAGCACCTTCGTCGACACGGCCTCGTCCGCCACGATCGGCAGCCACGGGCGGCGGGCCTGCTTCGACGCCTCGCGGGCGGTTGCAGCCCACTTGTCGCGTGCCTTCAGGCCACGGTCACCGCGCCAGATCGACACGCAGCGCGACGCCGACCACGGCACGATCTCGTCGACGCCGACCTCCGTCATCGCCTGTACGGCCAGCTCGCCTCGATCCCCCTTCGGAATCCCCTGGGCGACGACGATGCGCGGGTCGGACGGTTCGGCGTACCACCTGTCGTGAATGGACAGTGTGAGCGTGCCTTTGGCCGACGGCCGTGACTTCGGCGGACGCCGTGCCGCCGATGCCATCGCCGATCAGCAGCCGCTCACCGACGCGCAGGCGCTGGACGTTCGCCGCATGATGACCCTCCGGCCCATCCAGCTCGAACGAATCCGAAACGGGAAGCGCCGGAACGAGAAACAACGCGTCGCTCATGTCCGCGACCGCTTCGCAGGCCACGGACATTCAGCACCAACATTCGCTCCGCAAGCTGCGCTCATGTCCGCGACCGCTTCGCAGGCCACGGACATTCAGCACCAACATTCGCTCCGCAAGCTGCGCTCATGCGTGGCCGTTGAACGCGTCTCGCATCCGGGAGAAGAAGCCGCCCTGCTTGGACAGTTCGGCGATCTCTTCGCCGCGGGCCGTCGCGAACTCGCGCAGGATGCGTTCCTGATCGCCGTCGAGCTTCGTCGGCGTACGCACATCCAGGTGCACGAACAGGTCACCGCGACCGGTGCCGCGCAAATGCGGGACGCCACGGGCCTTGAGTTTGACCGTCGAGCCGGGCTGCGTGCCCTGCGTGACGTCGACGTTCTCCTCGCTGTCCAGCGTCTTGATGGTGAGGCGAGTGCCGAGCGCGGCCGCCGCCATCGGGACGGTGACCCGGCAGTGCAGGTCGTCGCCCTTGCGCGAGTAGACGTCATGCGGGCGCTCGTGGATCTCGACATAGAGATCACCGGCCGGGCCGCCACCCGGGCCGACCTCGCCCTGGCCGACGAGCCGGATCCGCATCTGGTCCTCGACGCCGGCCGGGATCTTGACGGTCAACGTACGGCGGGACCGGACCCGGCCGTCGCCGCTGCAGGTGCCGCACGGATGCGGGATCACCGTGCCGAAACCACCGCACGCGGCGCACGGGCGGGACGTCATCACCTGGCCGAGGAACGTGCGCTGGATGCTCTGCACCTCGCCGCGCCCGTTACAGGTGTCACACGTGCGGGTATGCGTTCCGGCGGCGGTACCTTCGCCATGGCAGGTCTCGCAGACGACGGCCGTGTCGACCGTGATCGGCGCTTCCACGCCGAATGCGGTCTCGAACAGATCGAGTGGCAGCGGCAGGATCGCGTCGGCACCGGCCCGCGTACGCGAGCGGGGACCGCGGGTCGCGCCGCCACCGACCGCCGAAGAACGCGTCCATGATGTCCTGGAACCCGACGAACGAACCGCCGGCACCCGCGCCGCCACCGGCGCCGTTGCTCAGCGGATCGCCGCCGAGATCGACGATCTGGCGCTTCTGGTCGTCGGAGAGCACCTCATATGCGGTACTGATCTCCTTGAACCGCTCATGCGCGGTCGGATCCGGATTGACGTCCGGGTGGAACTCGCGGGCGAGCTTGCGGTAGGCCCGCTTGATCTCGTCCGTCGAGGCGTCCCGGGCAACACCCAGCGTCCCGTAATAGTCCTTCGCCACAGCGCCTCTCACCTAACTATTCAGCTCTGGTCGAGCAACTCGCCGACGTAGCGTGCCACGGCCGCTACCGCGGTGATCGTTGCCGGATAGTCCATCCGGGTCGGCCCGATCACGCCCATGCCGCCGACGATTGTGGATCCTGGCCCGTAGCCGGTCGAGACGACGGACGTCGTACGCAGGTGCTCGATCTCGTTCTCGTCGCCGATCCGCACTCGTGGCGCCTCCTCCTTCGGCGGTGCCGATGAGCTTGAGCAGTACCACCTCTTCCTCGAGCGCTTCGAGAATCGGGCGGATCGAGCCGTGGAAATCGAAGATCCCGGCGCGGGTGAGGCTGGACGCGCCGGCCAATGCCAGCCGCTCATCGGTTCGCTCGAACAGCGTCTCGAGGAGGACCGCGGCGAGCGCAGACATCGTCCGCCGCATGGTCGGGTCAACCTCGTCAACGAGCGCCTGCACGAGTGGTGGCGCATCGAGGAGGCGGCGGCCGTCGAGCTTCTCGTTGATCAGTGTACGCAGGGCGGACACGTCGGCGATCGAGGTCGGCGCGGGTAGCTCGACGATGCGCTGCTCGACCCGGCCGGTATCGGTGATCATCACGAGCATCAGCCGCGTCGTCGAGACCGCCAGCAGTTCGAGGTGCCGGACCGACGAACGAGACAGGCTCGGATATTGCACGACCGCGACCTGACCGGTGACTTGGGCAAGAAGGCGTACGGTCCGGTGCACGACGTCATCGAGGTCGACCGCGCCGGCCATGAACCGCTCGATCGCACGACGTTCGGCGACCGAAAGCGGCTTGATCCGGGAGAGTTTGTCGACGAACAGCCGGTATCCGCGGTCGGTCGGCACGCGACCGGCGCTGGTATGCGGCTGGCGAAGGTAGCCCTCGTCCTCCAGCACGGCCATGTCGTTGCGGACGGTCGCGGCGGACACTCGCAGGTTGTGCCGTTCCACGAGGGCCTTGCTGCCGACCGGCTCCTGCGTGGCGACGTAGTCCTCGACGATCGCGCGCAGCACGTCAAGCTTGCGGTCATCAAGACCCATCGCGTGCTCCTATCGTCGGATGATCGTCAATGCTGGCACTCCGTCGCATCGAGTGCCAGTCTAGTGGGGGATTTATCTCTTCGGCGACCACCTGTTTTGTGCCACCTCGGCGGCAGGAGAGGCAGATCACACCGGTTTGCGGGAAATGCGGAGATCGACGAGATCAAATCTGTCATCAACCGGTCAACGTTCACTCTGGCGCCTATTGATGGATGGCTCTACCGTGTCGGTCATGACCGATCCCGGGTACCCGACTCCCGACCCCAACACCACACCGGCGGCTGGCGTCCCGCCACAGGCGCCGCCACCGAGCTACGGCATCCCGCAACCGATGCCACCGGGCGCTCCTCAGCAGCCCTATCCGCAGGCCCCGTTCGCTCCGGTCGGCCCTCCGCCGGGCTACGCAAGCTCGGAAGACAAGACCTGGGCGCTCGTCGCCACGTTCGGCGCAGCCGCCGGCAACCTGTTCTGCGGCGTCGCCGGCTTCGTCGCCACCGCTGATCGCGTTCCTCGCGAAGGGCAGCGCGTCGCCGACGGTCCGCCAGCACGCGGTCGCCTCGCTCAACTTCCAGTTGCCGATCAGCGCGATCACCATCGTTCTGCTGATCATCCGCGAGGTCTCCGCACCCGACATCTTCACCGGCAGTGGCAGCGCGGGGATCTACTGGCTGGCGTTGCTGGCCGGGTGGGTCGTGGCCGTCGTCGGCATCATCTTCGGCATCATCGGCCGGCATCAAGGCCAACGAAGGCACAGTCTACAAGTACCCGTTCAGCCTCAACATCATCAAGTAGTTTCTCCCCAAGCCGCGCGCCGACCCTCTCGGTGCGCGGCTTTTCTCTGCCCTCAGTCCGGCAGCAGGTCGCGGACGACCGCGTCGGCCAGCAGGCGCCCGCGGAGCGTCAGGCTCGCCCGACCCGCGCCGAACGCGCGCTCGTCCAGCAGCCCGGCGCCGAAGGCACGCGCCGCCGACGCCCGCCCGGCGGTGTCCAGCGTTGCCAGATCAAGACCGGACTTCAGGCGTACGCGCAGCATCACGTCCTCGACCGTCTGCTGCTCCGGCGTCAGGATCTCGCGGCCGAGACCCGGCGAGACGCCGTCGGCAATCCGCTGGGCGTACGCCGTCGGGTGCTTCACGTTCCACCACCGCACGCCGCCGACGTGGCTGTGGGCACCCGGCCCGATGCCCCACCAGTCGCCGCCGGTCCAATAGAGCAGGTTGTGCCGGCATCGGGCGTCATCGTTCCTAGCCCAGTTGGACACCTCGTACCAGGCGAAACCGGCCGCGCCGAGCGCCTCCTCGGCGGCCAGGTAACGATCCGCGGCAACGTCGTCGGACGGATACGGCAGCTCACCCCGGCGCATCCGAGCCGCCAGCCGGGTGCCGTCCTCGACGATCAACGCGTACGCGCTCACATGATCGACACCCGCGCTCACCACCGCGTCGAGGGATGCCGCGAAATCCGCCTCGGACTCCCCCGGCGTGCCATAGATCAAATCAAGATTCACATGCTCAAATCCGGCTTCGCGCGCCTCGGCCGCCGCTTGCGGCGCCCGGCCCGCGGTGTGTTGCCGATCAAGGATTTTGAGTACGCCCGGAGCCGCGCTCTGCATGCCGAGCGAGATCCGGGTGAACCCGGCCTGCCGCAGTCGTCGCAGCGACGCCGGGTGCACCGACTCCGGATTCGCCTCGGTCGTCACCTCGGCACCGGCGGCGAGTCCCCAGGTCTTGTCGATCGCCTCCAGGATCCGGGCGAGATCCTCCGGTGGCAGCAGCGTGGGCGTACCGCCGCCGACGAACACCGTGTCCACGCGCTTCGGCGGGTTCTCCAGCACCCGGGCGGCGAACGCGATCTCGGCGATCGCGGCGTCGACGTACCCGTCGCGGGTCGCACCCTCGCCCGGCGCGTACGTGTTGAAGTCGCAGTAGCCGCATCGGGACGCGCAGAACGGTACGTGCACGTACACGCCGAATCCACGCTCGCCGACGCCGGTCAGGGCATGGTCGGGAAGTGCGCCCGATTCGGGTACGTCATCGCCGTCAGGTAGCTGTCCCACGCCCTCTAGTCTGCCGTCATGACCGAATTGATCCGCTCCGAGGTACGCGGCGGTGTCGCAACCGTCACGCTGGACAGTCCGAGCAACCGCAACGCGCTGTCCACCACGCTGATCCAGGAGCTGCTGGCGGCACTCACAGCGGCCGAGACCGACCCAGCCGTACGGGTGATCGTGCTGACGCATACCGGACCGGTGTTCTGCTCCGGCGCCGACCTGAAGGAGACGGCCGAAGCCGCGGCGACCGGGCAGATGCCGATCGGGCGGCTCGGCGACGTACTCGCCGCGCTGTGGGAATCGCGGAAGCCGGTGCTGGCCCGGATCGGCGGACCCGCACGCGCCGGCGGCCTGGGATTGATCGCGGCCGCGGACATCGCGGTCTGCAGCCTGAATGCCACGTTCGCGTTCAGCGAGGTGCGGCTCGGCGTCATCCCGGCGGTGATCTCGGCAACCGTGCTGCGGCGGATCACCGCCCGGGCGGCGGGCGAGCTCTACCTGACCGGCGACGTGTTCCACGGCGACCGGGCGGCCGAGATCGGTCTGGTCACGAAGGCGGTCCCGGCGGAGGAGCTGGACGGGGTCGTGGCGGCCTACGCGGCGTCGCTCGTCCGTGGTGCGCCCGGTGCGCTCGGTGGCACGAAGGACCTGCTCCGCCGGAACGCGCCGGCGGGATTCCGGGATGACGTGGCGATCCTGACCGAGATCTCGGTCGGCTACTTCGGCTCCGACGAGGGGCGCGAGGGCGTCGCCGCATTCCGGGCGAAGCGCGACCCGTCCTGGATCCCGGTGGCATCGGCAGATCTGGAATAGGCGTGCGCGCGCAGGCTAGGCTGCGGTGAATCGAGCCGGCCGAGCAGCATCGGCAGGCAGGGTCGGCAGAGCCAGTGGAGGTGCTGCGTGCGTCCCCGGACCGTGATAATCGGGCTGGTCGCCGTCGTTGTGCTGCTGGCGGCCGGCATCTTCGTGGCGACGTACACCACCAAGCGTCCGCTGATCCCGATCTTGAAGTCGCAGTACTGCACCGCGCAGTCCGGCCTGACCGTCGTGACGCTCGACATCGATCAGATGGCCAATGCGGCCACGATCGCCGCGGTCGGCATCCGGCGGCACGTCCCGAGCAAGGCCGTCCAGATCGCGCTGGCCACGTCGCTGCAGGAGTCGAAGCTACGCAATCTCACCGGTGGCGACCGGGACTCGGTCGGGCTGTTCCAGCAGCGGCCGTCGCAGGGCTGGGGCACCGCAGCACAGGTCGGCGATCCCTCGTACGCGGCGAACAGCTTCTACATCACGCTGCTGCGGGTCAAGCGCTGGCAGACCATGTCGGTGACCGAGGCAGCGCAGGCGGTACAGCGCAGTGCGCACCCGAACGCGTACGCGCAGTGGCAGGACGAGGCCGGCACGTTGAGCGAGGCGCTGCTGGGCAACGCATCGCACGCGGTCGACTGCTACATCGAGGGCGCACCGCTGACCACTGGCTCCGCGGCGCTCGGTGTGCTGACGGCGGATCTCAAGAACGACTGGGGCTCGCTGCTGTCGATGGCCAGCGATGCCTCCCCGAACACGCTCGCGCTCGCCGTGACCAGCGATCGCGCCGGCTGGCAGTACGCGCACTGGCTGGTCGCTCACGCGGAGAACAGCGGGATCATGCGCGTACGGTTCGGCACTCAGCAGTGGACGGCCAAGGGTGGCACCTGGACCGCAGCCGCCGATCCGGAGACGGCGGCGTCCGGCGAGACCGTGGTTGCCGAGGTATTCGCCAAAGCATGAAATCGGGGCGGACGCTGCGCGCCCGCCCCGATTCCTACTGCCATTGCCAGTGAAGCTAGTGGGCGATGAGCACCGTGTCCGCATTGTTGCAACCGCCGATCACCGTGTTCGGCGAGAACAGCGGTACCGCGCCGCCGACGCCGGCAACCGCGGTGGCGCCGCAGACCTGCCACGGAGCGGCGTTGACGACCGAATCATCGAGTACGCCGATGAGCGGCTGCGGGTGAACGTTCCAGGGTGCTCCACCCCAGCTGCCGCCGCCCTGCTCCGGTGAGTACATCCAGCTGGACGCACCTTTGCTCGACGCCTCGTCGGCCGCGCGGTGCTTGCCGCCCTGCTGGACCTGGCCGAACACGGTGCCGGCCTTCGCCGTGGCGCCCTCGGCGGCCATCGCCGGGGTCGCGCCCATCACGGCCAGTGTCGCGATCGCGCCGGTCGTGATAACTGCAGCTTTGCTGATACGCATAGTTCTGCCCTTCGTGTGATGTGGTGAATTGTTGTGGTGCGGTGATTGGTGAAAGCTCAGTGCTGCAGCGCGGTGTTCGCGTTGTTGCAGCTGCCGAGGACGGTGTTCGGCGAGTTGACCGGAACGGCTCCGCCGACGCCGGCGACCGCGGTCGAACCGCAGATCTGCCACGGCAGGATGTTGATGACGGCGCCGTCCAGGATCGACAGCACCGGCGCGGGCTTGGCCTCCCACGGCGGCGTCCAGTTCGACGGGGCATTCGCGGCCCACAGCGCGTCCTCGGCGCTCGTCGATTCGGTCCGGTGCTTGCCGACATAGCCGGCGGTCGCGTGTGCTGCGGCCGGGCTTGACCCGACGGTCGCCGCACATGCGGGCGCGGCCGTCATCGTCGCGATCGACGCGAGGGCACCGGTGGCGACTGTCGTCGCCTTGATCATGCGCATACGTATCTCCCTACTCTGCCCGTTCCTACGTGCCACATAAATCCATCAGACGTGCACACGGAGTAACGAATGGCAGATAGGGAGGTAACGAACTTCCTTAGACAAATACGGCCACTACCTGCAGCGTTGACCGAACGGATGATGGGCTCCGCCATCATTGTCATGACTACGCAGCGTAGTAACTGCGGGCACAAAAAGATCGTGGCACGTCTCGTTTTCGCACCGAGACGTGCCACGACCCTCGTACTGCCTACTTCTTGGCGCCCTTGTCGGTCGGCGCATCTGACGTGGACAGCGCGGCGATGAAGGCCTCCTGCGGCACCTCGACGCGGCCGACCATCTTCATCCGCTTCTTGCCTTCCTTCTGCTTCTCCAGCAGCTTGCGCTTACGGGTGATGTCACCGCCGTAGCACTTCGCGAGCACGTCCTTACGGATGGCGCGGATCGTTTCGCGGGCGATGATCCGGGCACCGATCGCGGCCTGGATCGGCACCTCGAACTGCTGGCGCGGGATCAGTTTCTGCAGCTTCGACGCGATCGTGACGCCGTAGTTGTAGGCCTTGTCCTTGTGCACGATCGCGGAGAACGCATCGACCGGCTCGCCGTGCAGCAGGATGTCCACCTTCACGAGGTCGGACGACCTGCTCGCCGGAGGGCTCGTAGTCCAGGGAGGCGTACCCCTTGGTTCGGCTCTTCAATTGATCGAAGAAGTCGTAGATGATCTCGCCGAGCGGAAGCGTGTAGCGCAGCTCGACCCGGTCGGCGGACAGGTAGTCCATCCCGAGCAGCGATCCGCGGCGGCCCTGGCAGAGTTCCATGACGGCGCCGACGTAGTCGTTCGGCGTCAGGACGGTCGCGCGGACGGTCGGCTCGTAGACCTCGCGAGACCCGGCCGGTCGGATATTCGCTCGGGTTCGTGACCGTGAGCTCGGACCCGTCGTCGAGGCCGACGCGGTAGACCACGTTGGGCGCGGTCGAGATGAGATCGAGGTTGAACTCCCGCTCGAGGCGCTCCTGGATGATCTCCAGGTGCAGCAGGCCGAGGAAGCCGCAGCGGAATCCGAAGCCGAGCGCGGCGGACGTCTCCGGCTCGTAGACGAGCGCGGCGTCGTTGAGCTTCAACCTGTCCAGCGCATCACGCAGCATCGGATAGTCCGAGCCGTCGATCGGGTAGAGACCCGAGTAGACCATCGGCTTCGGGTCCTTGTAGCCGCCGAGGGCCACCTTCGCCGGGCCGCGAGTTGATCGTGACGGTGTCGCCGACGCGGGATTGGCGTACGTCCTTCACGCCGGTCATCAGGTAGCCGACCTCGCCGACGCTGAGCGCCGCACTCTTGATCGGCTCCGGCGAGATGACACCGATCTCCAGCAGTTCGTGGACGGCGCCGGTGGACATCATCTTGATCCGGTCGCGCGCCTCGATCTTGCCGTCGATCACCCGGATGTACGTGATCACGCCGCGGTACACGTCGTACACGGAGTCGAAGATCATCGCGCGGGCCGGTGCGGCGGCGTCACCGACCGGGTTCGGCATCTGCCGGACGATCTCGTCCAACAGATGCTCGACGCCCATGCCGGTCTTGCCGGAGACCCGGAGGCAGTCCTCCGGCTCGCAGCCGATCAGGTGGGCGAGCTCCTCGGCGTACTTCTCCGGCTGGGCGGCCGGCAGATCGATCTTGTTGAGCACCGGGATGATCGTGAGGTTGTTCTCCATCGCGAGATAGAGGTTCGCCAGCGTCTGCGCCTCGATGCCCTGCGCGCAGTCGACCAGCAGGACCGCGCCTTCACAAGCGGCCAGGCTGCGGCTCACCTCGTACGTGAAGTCGACGTGACCAGGCGTATCGATCATGTTCAGGACGGCGTGGTCCCCGGCTCGCTCACCGTTGCGTACGGTCCACGGAAGGCGTACGGCCTGGCTCTTGATCGTGATGCCGCGCTCGCGCTCGATATCCATCCGATCGAGGTACTGCGCACGCATCAACCGAGGATCGACGACCCCGGTGAGCTGCAGCATCCGGTCGGCCAGCGTCGACTTTCCGTGATCGATGTGGGCAATGATGCAGAAGTTGTGGATAAGCCCGGGATCGGTCGTGCCAGGGCTGGTCGCTCTGGGGTCCGGCATCGATGACACGTCTGGGTGATCCACTTCTCGTCAAGGCGCGCCGGGCGTGGCGCGTCGGTCTCATGGTCCCATGCCCGGCTACCGGGTCGAAGCGCTGTGCCGACTAACTCGGTGTCGTGCAGCACGCCGCGTGGGCTGTTTTGGCCCGAGCCGGTTAGGGCTGGTAGTCTGGGTGTTCGTGTGTGGTCGTTCATCTGATCACAGATCCGAAGACCAAGTCGTTTGAAGACCAAGTCAGTTTCTGGTACGTCGCATGACTCCGCAGCGCACCGAAACCCCAATTTCTTAAAGGACGAGGCTGTCGCGTGGCGAACATCAAGTCGCAGATCAAGCGTAACAAGCAGAACGAGAAGGCCCGCCTGCGTAACAAGGCCGTCAAGTCGTCGCTGAAGACTGCGGTCCGCAAGTACCACGCTGCGGTCGAGGCCGGCGACGTCGAGAAGGCCACCGAGCTCATGCGTGACGCATCGCGCAAGCTGGACAAGGCCGTGAGCAAGGGCGTCATTCACGCGAACCAGGCCGCCAACCGCAAGTCCGCGATCGCGAAGAGCGCCAGCGCGCTCGCGTCTGCCTGATCTTTCTTCAGCAACTGCACCACCTCCACTGATCACGTGGTTACGCCTGCGTAGCTACGTGATCAGTGCTGTCTTACCGGTGTTTCTTGTCGGATCCTTACCGGTCTTTCTTGTGCGGATCGATGCTGGTCGGCGCGAACCGGCGCTGATTCGTCGCGCGGCGGCGATCGGCCCGCGCCGGTGATTCGGTCGAGCCGTTCGCGGTGCCGGCACCGGGTACGTCAGCCACACCGTTCGGCGGAATCACCGGGCCCGGCCGCTGGCCGGAGGGCAGCAGCTGAGTGGGTGTCTCCAGCTCCGGCTCCCGCCGCCGTCGTGGCACCGACGCCGTACCGCGGGCGGCACCCAACTGGCGTCGCGTGGTGAATCGCATCGTCGCATCGGCGACCGACACCCGTGCAAACGTGCCCGCAACGATGTCGTTGATCTTCACGAGGCCGGCCACGATCGCCGGCAGCACCAGGACGGACAACCAGTTGACCAGCTCGGCGAGCGACAGCAGGATCGCGAGTCCGACGACGCCTTCGAAGAGCAGGAAGCACATCAACCCACCAGAGTGGATGTGCTTCAGTCGCAAAACGCGCGAGTACAGCGGAGACTTGCCATCACCGCGTCCGTTCATCTTCCGCCCCCCAAACGCCGCGAATCCGCGCCGGAACGTGCCGCGCTCATCGCGAAAACGGCGCGCTCCAACGCGTACCCCCTGTCGTCGGAACCGCCTTTGACTTCGGCATTGCAGACCGCTGTCGCCTGCATTGCCGCCGCAAGTCCAGCAGCGGACCACCCCCGGCCCTGCCGCTGTGCTCGCTCAATCTTCCACGCCGGCATCCCTAATGTCGATGCGAGTTGATATGCGCTTCCCCGACCGGCCGCGGCGACCCGTGCCACGGTCCGGACGCCGTCGGCAAGCGCGTCCGCGATCGGCACCGGATCGACACCGACCTGAAGCGCCCATCGCAGTGCCTCGAGCGCGGCCGGAACATCGCCGATCATCGCAGCATCCGCAACCGCGAACCCGCTGACCTCGGCCTTTCCGCGGTAGTACCGCGCGATCGTGGCCACCGTGGCCTGCCCGCCGGTATCCGCGACGAGCTGCGATGCGGCCGCCGCCAGCTCGCGCAACTCGGTGCCGACCGCGGCGATCAGCGCTTCGGCCGCATCATCAGGGCAGTGGCCACCGAGTCGCTGAAATTCGGCGCGGACGAAGTCGACGCGCTCACGATGCCGAGTGATCTTTCCGGCCGGTACGACCGTTGCGCCGGCCGCCGCAAGACCGTCCGCGAGCGCCTTACCTTTCACCCCACCGGCGTGCGTCACGACCAGTGCGACATCGGGCTCCGGATCGCGGGCATAGTCCAGCATCGCGGTGATCAATTCCTTCTTCGCGTCCTGACCGGATCGCAGCACGACCACTCGTCGTCCACCAAAGAGTGACGGGCTGAACATCTCGGCGAGTTCGCCCAGCACGGCCGTGGCCGCCTCGATCTCACGCACCTCGGTATCCGCGTCAGCGGCACGAGCCGCGGTAATCACGGCTTCGACCGCCCGTGCGACGAGCAATTCTTCGTCGCCACTGATCAGCCACAACGCGCCAGCACTGGAGGTCACGGGACCATATTCGCACGACCACGGCAGGGGCGGAATCCCTGCGGGCCGCGGCAGCTCAAGGCCGCCGCAGCAGCCAGAAATCCATAGAATCTTCGGCTATTGCCAACGCTCATTGTCAACGGGAGGCCGAGCACCTCGCACGCCGCGCTTAGGACTCAATCCTCACCGCCCGGACTACGTGATGAATCATTACCAACGTCGCGGCTAGCGTTGCCCGGACGGGTGACCACGAGTCTCGACCGCGAGACTCCCGTGCTCGACCACGATCGCCAGATCACCATCAACGTCCGTACGCAGCACCCGCGCCCCCGATGCCGCCAGACGCCCGATCGTGCTCAGACTCGGCAGCCCGTACGGGTTGACGGCACCTACCGACACCAACGCCACCCGAGGCGCAGCCGCCGCCAGAAACGCCGGATCCTGATAAGCGCTGCCATGATGCGGGACCTTCAACACATCACACCGCAACGCATCCGGCGACGTACGCAACGATCACGCCGACTGTCGGCGTGACGTCAGTTATAGATCGTCATCCAATGCACGGGCACACGTTACGTGTAAACGCGTCATGTCCACTGCAAGCGCATTCAACGCCTTGGACGGATGCCGACCGGCGTCAGGACGCATCGTTGACGAACACGCCACGTCCGGCTTGGCCGTACGTGAACGCCACGTGCGCTCGTCAACAGATACACGCGTTGGGCTGTACTGATCGACACGTCGTAGAGGTTGGCCAGTTCGCTGTAGCTGGGCAGCTTTTGGCCGGGACGGTACTCGCCGGACTTGATACGAGCGGCGATGTCGTCAGCAATCTCGGTGTACGTCATACGTCGTGGCAAGGGAACTCCTGAGTCAGCGAGTCCACCCAACCATCACAACTAGGTGAATGACAAGCATGATGTCGTCTTCGTGCACCTAATGAATTAGGTTGATGGATGGGTTCCTGAGTCAGCAAACGCAGGCGCTCGAGCGGTGCCGTGGTCCGCGACCTGAGGTGTCCGGGCCGCGGTGCCGCATCCACAACGGAGGTCGGTGAACGGGTGGACGGCGATGCGGACGAGGCTGCGCAGCTCGATGCAGCCATCGAGATCACGACGTCGATGACGATGGGCTATGCGTCGCATGCCGGCGAGCAGGCGTGATCGTCGGGTACCCGTGCGCTGTCCGCCTCGTCATCGAGCCGGCTTCCGATCACTTGCTGCGCCGTCCGACGCGGCACAGCGCAACGGAAGGGAATGACGTCCATCTGGATTTCAGCGACGGGTGGAGCAAGAGCAGCTTCTCCGGTGAGAGCGGCAACTGCGTCGAATGGAAGCGGGTCGGCAACGGGGTGTTCCTTCGGGACTCGAAGAACATCGACGGTCCGATGCTGGCGTTCAGCGCAGCGGAGATGAACGCCTTCATTGAGCACGGTGGAGAACATCCAGGATGCCGATGCCGCAGGCCTCTCCGGTAATCCCACGTGCTCGGCGGCCGGCTGCGGCATGGACTCATCTGGAAGGTGGCCGTAAACGTCATTACCTCATCGCGGCTTCGCTCGATACGTTCATGCATTAGTCAGCGCTCGTGGTGAACGTTGGAGTGCGGTTACGCAGCGGCGCCGCACCAGAGAAATGTAGGGCGTCGCACGCGTGCTCAAGATCACCTAGCTATGGGAAAAGTGACCACAAGACGCGGCGAGCTCTTGAACGCGCCCGAGAAGGGATCCCAGCGACGCCGGATCGCCGCGAGATCCGAGTCCGTGAGGATCGTCCACGACGGCCATCGCTGACGAACCGTTGGCGTACCAGGATCCGATCTCTCTGCGCCAGAGCATTCCGGGACCGCGCGATGCGCCGACCGCCGTTCTGTGGACAGCGAGGGTGCTTGTGGATAACGCCGGTGCCGCTACGGGCAGCGGTGGATGACGATCGACAGCAGGCCCGGGCCCGCGTGCGCGGCCACGGCTGCGCCGATCTCACTGACGTACAGCGTCTGCACGCCATCGCCGAGACGGTCCCGCAGCGTGGTCGAGATGACGTCGGCCTTGTCGGGCGTACCGAGGTGGTGCACCGCGATATCGACCGGCTCATTGCCGGCCGCGGCCACCGCGAGATCCAGCATCTTCGCGAGCGCTCGGCTGGCCGTCCGGACCTTGTCCTTGACGACGATGGCGCCGTCGACCATGTGCAGGATCGGCTTCACCGACAGCGCGGTGCCAAGCAGCGCCTGTGCAGCGCCGATGCGACCGCCCCGGCGCAGGTATTCCAGGCTGTCGACGTAGAACAACACCGTCGTACGGTCGACGGCGGCGATCGCGGCATCGCGTACCGCTGAAAGATCGTGACCGTCCTGAGCGGCGGCGGCGCTGGACAGCGCCGCGAAGCCCAAGCCCATCCCGGCCGACCGCCCGTCCACGACGGCGACCGCATCGCCGAACTCGGCCGCGGCGAGGAGCGCGGCATCGTAGGTGCCGGACAGCTTCGCGGAGAGGTGTACGGAGACGATGCCGGTCGCACCTTCGTCGAACAGGCGCCGATAGACCGCCTCGAAGTCGGCCGGCGCCGGACGCGACGTGGTGACCGACAGTCGCCGGGCCAGCAACGCCGTGGCGACATCGACGGGTGCGATGTCGACGCCCTCCCGACCCTCGCGACCGCCGATGACGACCGTGATCGGAACGACGGTCAGGCCATGGTCGGCGGCGATGTCGGCCGGGAGGTACGCCGTGGAGTCGGTGACCACCGCGATCGTGCTCATGCCGGGGTCGCGCTCTCGAAACAACCGCTCACTCGCGAACCGTATCAGTCAGCATCTCGAACCGGTTACGATCGCGTGCCGCTCACATTGTGCGCCCGGAGGATCCAGCCACGGCCGTCGTCGTAGTGCAGCTCGGTCCAGCGGCAGTTGCCGAGAGTGCCCAGCCGCCGCATCACCTCGGGCGACCATCCGAGCAGCTCGCCGAGGACATATTTGGCCGCGCCACCGTGCGTCACGACGACCGCGGTGCCGTCGCCGGCCAGCGCGATCGCGGCCTGGATCCCGGCCGCGACGCGCTTGGCCAGATCATCGATGGGTTCGATGCCGTGGCCGATATTCGGCTCACCGCGCCGCCAGCTCGCGCTGTCCGCCGGGTACGCATCGGCCACCTCGGCACCGGTCAGGCCCTGCCATTCGCCGAAGTACCGTTCGCGCAGGCGAGCATCGGCGTGTACGGGCAACCCGGTGATCGCGGCGAGCGCGGCAGCCGTATCGGCCGCGCGCCGCAGATCGCTCGACACGATCACGTCAGGATGCTGATCCGCCAGTACGAGCGCGGCCGCCGCGGCCTGCGCATGTCCGACCGCGTCGAGCGCGACGTCCGTGTGTCCCTGGATCCGGTTGGTGGCATTCCACTCGGTCTGGCCGTGACGCCAGAGCAGAACACGGCTCACGCGGTGTCTGCGTCGCTCGCGGCCGGCATGAGATCGCGATCGACGAACGGGATCCGCGCGCAGTCCTTCCACAGCCGATCCAGCGCGTAGAACTCGCGCTCCTCGGTGTGCTGGACGTGCACCACGATGTCGACGTAGTCGAGCAGCACCCAACGACCGGCGCGCTCGCCTTCACGGCGGATCGGTTTCGCCTTTTCCGGCAGGTTGAGCAGCGCTTCCTCGATCGCGTCGACGATCGAGATGACCTGACGTTCGTTCGGCGCGGAGGCGACCAGGAACACATCGGTGATCACGAGCTGATCCGCGACGTCGAGGAGGATGATCTCCTCGGCCTTCTTGTCCGCGGCCGCCTGAGCGGCGGTCAGAGCCAGCTCGATAGATCGTTCAGATGCGGGCACTGCATGGTCCTTCCGTAAAGCGGGCCTTACCGTAGAGACAAGCCTCTCACAGGTCCGATTGCTTCCCGTACCGAGTTCATGACACGGCATCCCGTTCATCGTCATTTCGGTACAGATGTCGCTTAGCGATGTATTGCACGACACCATCGGGCACGAGATACCAGACCGGATGCCCCGCCCGTACGCGTTCCCGGCAGGCACTCGACGAGATCGCCATGGCCGGTACGGAGATCAGCTCGACCGAATCGCGGGGCAGGTGATCGGCGGACAGATTCCAGCCCGGCCGGGTCACGCCGACGAACGTGGCCAGCTCGAACATGGCCTCGGCGTCCTTCCACGAAAGGATCTTCTCCAGCGCGTCGGCTCCGGTGATGAAGAACAGCTCGGCTTTCGGGCCGTAGAACTCGGCAAGATCGCGCAGCGTGTCGACGGTGTACGTCGGCCCCTGGCGATCGACGTCCACCCGGCTGACCCCGAAACGCGGATTCGACGCGGTCGCGATCACCGTCATCAGATAGCGGTCCTCGGCCGGGCTGACGTCCGAATCGCACTTCTGCCACGGCTGGCCGGTCGGCACGAACACGACCTCATCCAGCGCAAACTTGTCCGCGACCTCGCTCGCCGCGACCAGGTGACCATGATGGATGGGGTCGAACGTCCCACCCATGATCCCGATACGCCGTGCGTCACTCACATCTTCACTGTAGGCCGATCACCGGCGGCTCACCCTCCGATGTCCAGCGGATCACACGCTGGGCCTTGCCCACCTCAATGCGCGGGAGCGTGCCGGGCGCCAGAATCCGCACATCGCACGAGACGCTCAGCCGCTTCGAAATCGCCTCGACCAGCGCATGCTCCAGCGAGGACGGATCGGACACCGAGGACTGCGGCTCGCAGCACACGATCAGGCGCGACATCGCGGCGCGTTCGTCGACGACCAGCACGTACTGCGGTGCGATCGCGGCATGGCCGAGCACGATCGCTTCCACCTCGCTCGGATACACGTTGACGCCCCGGATGATCAGCATGTCGTCCGCGCGGCCCACGATCTTGCTCATCCGGACCGTGGTCCGCTCGCCGCTCGGCGCTCTGTTGAGCCGGGCCAGGTCGCCGGTACGGTACCGCAGCAGCGGCAACGCCTCCTTGGTCAGCGTCGTAAACGCCAGCTCGCCCAGTTCGCCGTCCGGCACCGGCTCGCCGCTGGCCGGATCGAGCGCTTCGACCAGGAAATGGTCCTCCTGGACGTGCAGCCAACCGTCCGAGTCCAGCGTCTCGCAGGCGACGCCCGGACCGATGATCTCGGACAGACCGTAGATGTCCAGCGCGCGAATGCCGAGCAGCGCCTCGATCTGCTGTCGCATCGCATCCGTCCACGGCTCGGCGCCGTGCAGGCCCACCTGCAGCGACAGCGTCGCCGGATCGATGCCCTCGGCACGGGCCGCTTCGCCGAGATAGATCGCGTAGCTGGGCGTACACGTGAGGATCTGCGGCTTGAGATCCTGAATCAGGCGCAGCTGCCGCGCGGTCTGGCCGCCGGACATCGGCACCACGGTCGCGCCGAGCGCGCGAGCGCCGTGGTGAATGCCGAGGCCGCCGGTGAACAATCCGTAGCCGTAGGCATTGTGGATCAGCGAGCGCGGGGTCGCGCCCGCGCCGACCAGACCTCGCGCGACCACGTGCGCCCACAGATCAACATCATTGGAGGTGTACGCGACAAGCGTCGGCCGGCCACTGGTCCCCGAGGATCCGTGCACGACCACGCAGTCCTCGATCGGCACGGCCAGCATGCCGAACGGATAGCTGTCCCACAGATCCGGCTTGCGAACCATCGGCAGCCGGACCAGATCATCGAGCGTCAACCCGTCGCCGGAGGTCACCCCGGCGGCCCGCAACCGTTCGCCCTGGAGACCACCGTCGACCGCGAGCAGCCGCTCGACCAGGGTCCGGAGGCGATGCATCTGCCGGAACGACCGCTCGTCGACCGATTGCGACTCGGCCCGATCAAAAACCATCCCCGAATGCTATGCCCGATCTGTCACCGCGAGCCGTGAACAGTGGCCAACCTCCGAGCGGCAAGCGCGCGCTCGAGGTCGTCGTTACCGTCGCGGACGAGCCGGGCCAGGACCGGCGCCAGTCCGCCCTGATCGGCCATGGCCGTCAGCGCGGCGAGAGCACCCGGCTCGACCACCGTCGACGGATAGGCCAACTTCATCAGTCGTTCCGCGACCTGTGGCGCCCGTCGCGCCGCCATGATCGGCATGTCGACGACGAACCGGTCCACGTAGGACGCGGTGAGCGCATCTTGGTCGACCTGCCAGAATCCTTCCGCGGTCGCCCACACCAGGTGGTTGGAGAGCGAGTCGTCATCGACGATCTTCGACCACGCGGCCGCCTTCGCCGCCGCGTCCGGACGGGACGCGTGCGCCTTCGCGGCGTTGATCGCGCTCGTCGCGGTCCGATCCCGCGCGTCTTCCGCGTCGACATCGGCCGCCGATGCCAGACCCAGCACGGCGAGCTGCAACACGATGACCCAGCGGAGATCCGAGTCGAGCACGAGGCCGTCCGGTGCCGCCCCGGCGTCCAGCCATGCCCGGAGCATCGCGGCATCAGCGGGGCCGCTGGACTGGATGACCGCGCGGGCCGCGGCCAGTTGGCGCCCGGAGCCGGGCTCGCTGCCGTCCAGCGCGATCCGGCACGCGGCATTGATCCGGGCGCGGGCCGCCGGACGCTGCTCCGGGGGCAGGTAGCAACCGATCGCGAACGCCAGCGCATAGTGGGCGACATCGGCGAACAGCCGGACGTTGTCCTCGATCGGCAGACCGGCGGCGCAGACGTCGACGTAGACGGCGGCCGGCAGCTCGGCGTCACGGACGGCATCCCAGGCCGCGCTCCACAACAGCGCGCGGGTGAGCTGGTCGGTGACGGCAGGCAATGTGGTCGCCAGTCCGGCCATGCCGGCGTCGTCGAGCCGGATCTTCGCGTACGTCAGGTCGCCGTCGTTGAGCAGCAGCAAATCGGCGGCGGGCCGGCCGGCCAGGGCCGGAACCGGGGTACGGGCACCCTCGACCTCGACCTGCGACGACCGTGTCGAGCTTCATCAACCCGTCGTCGCCGAGCACGCCGGTGGCCACGTTGATCCGGTGCGGGCGCAGCACCGGCGCCTCGCCCGGCGCCAGGGACGGTGACGTCTGGATCACGTCGACCGTCGCGTACCGGCCGTCGGCGTCCAGCGTGACTTCGGGGCGCAGCGTGCTGACCTGCGGAGTGCGCAGCCAGACCCGAGCCCACTCGGACAGATCCCGTCCGCTGGCGTCGCTCAGCGCCTCCAGAAGGTCGGCGAGCGTCGCGTTGCCGTACGCGTGCTTGGCGAAGTGTGCCCGCAGGCCGCCGAGGAACGCCTCGTCGCCGAGCCACGCGACCAGCTGGCGGAGGGTCGATGCGCCCTTGGCGTAGGAGATCCCGTCGAAGTTCAGCAGCGCCTCCTCCGCGTCGGTCACGTCGGATGCGACCGGATGCGTTGACGGCCGCTGATCGGCGGCATATCCCCAGGCCTTGCGGGACAGCGCGAACGACGTCCAGACATCGGTGTAGCGGGTGGCTTCGAATGTGACCCGCATGCCGAGGTATTCGGCGAACGACTCGTTCAACCACAGATCGTCCCACCAGCGCATGGTCACCAGGTCGCCGAACCACATGTGCGCCATCTCGTGCGCGATGACGTTGGCGCGTTCCTCGCGCTCGTTGTCGGTCACCGCCGATGTGAAGATGAAGTCGTCGCGGTAGGTGACGCAGCCCGGATTCTCCATCGCACCGGCGTTGAACTCCGGTACGAACGCGTGGTCGTACTTGCCGAACGGATACCGTACGCCGAACAGCTCATGGAACCGGTCCAGGCAGGCGGCGGTGAGCTGGAAGATCTCATCCGCCTGCTGGTCCACGTGCGACGCGATCGACGCGCGCGCCAGGATGCCGAGCGGGATGCCGTCGTGCTCGGATCGCACCACGTGATAGGGCCCGGCGACGACCGTGACGAAGTACGTCGCCAGCGGCGGCGTCGTGGTGAACTCCCACCGGCCGGGCGAGACCTGGGCACCCGCGCCGTTCGCGGCGACCGTCCAGGCCGGATCGGCGGTGACCCGCATGGTCACGGCGGCCTTCAGATCCGGCTGGTCGAAGCAGGCGAACACCTGCGGTGCCGCGTCGAGGAATGTGGTCGCGTAGAGGTAGACGTTGCCGTCCGCCGGATCGACCATGCGGTGCAGGCCTTCACCCGTGTTCGTGTACGCCATCTCGGCGACCACGACGATCTCGTGCGTGCCCTGCGACAGCCCGGCCAGCGGGTAGCGGCCGTCGGCGAGCGCAGCGACCGGCAGCTGGTCACCGTCGAGCGAGATGCCGCTCAGCGACTGCGGCTTGATGTCCAGGAACGTTGAGGCGTCCGGTTCGCGGCACGTGAAATTGATCGTCGTGGTGGACCTGAAGATCCGGTCGCCCACGGTGAGGTCAAGATCGATGTCATATGCGTCCACTCGGATCGCGGCCGCTCGGGCGATCGCTTCGTCGTGAGTCAGGCTGTCCATCTGGTCACACTATCGACCTGTCCCACATCACGGTCAGCTGATATCCTGACGGACATGCGACTCAACGCGAATCTTGGCTGGTGGCGCGCCTAATCGGCGGCCACCCTTTCGCGTACCCTCACTCACGCGGCCGCCCGATCGGGCGGCCTTTTTCGTGTCCCACGGCCGGTCGGCGGGCGTCCGCTCCTCTTCCTTAGGAGCGCACCATGTCCCGACGCATCTCGGGCTTCAAGCCCACCGGCTCCATGCACCTCGGCAACTACCTGGGCGCGATCCGCCCGATGGTGGCCGGCCAGCACGACGACGAATCCATCGTGTTCGTCGCGAATCTGCACGGCATGACGATCGACCACAGTCCGGCCGATCTGCACGCCCGAACGCTCGAAAACGCGACGCTCCTGCTCGCCGCCGGCGTCGATCCCGACGTGACCACGCTCTACGTCCAGTCCCATGTGCGGGAGCACACCGAGCTCCACTACCTGCTCGAATGCGCGACCGGATACGGCGAGGCGCATCGGATGATCCAGTTCAAGGAGAAGGCGTCGAACGAGGCGCAGGTCCGGTTGTCGCTGCTGACCTACCCGGTCCTGATGGCCTCCGACATCCTGCTGCACGACACGCACGACGTGCCGGTCGGCACCGATCAGACCCAGCACGTCGAGCTGACCCGGGATATCGCGGTGCGCTTCAACAGCCGTTACGGCGACACGTTCGTCGTACCGAAGGCGGTCAACCCGGTGTTCGCGGCCCGGATCATGGACTTGACCGACCCGACCAGAAAGATGGGGAAGTCGACGTCGGCGCAGGCCGGTGTCGTTCGCCTGCTCGACCCGCCGGACGCGATCGCACGAAAGATCAAGAGGGCGGTCACCGATACCGGTTCGGATGTCCGTTACGACCCCGAGAACAAGCCCGGCATCGCCAACCTGCTGGAGATCCTCGCGGCCTGCACCGGCTCGCCGTCACCACGGACACTAGAGCCTCAATTCAGCTCGTACGGCCAGCTCAAAGCCGCTGTGATCGACGCGTTGATCGCAACCGTCGCGCCGATCCAGATGCGCTATGCACCGCTGGCGGCCGATCCGAACCGAGTCCGGAAACTGCTCGCGAAGGGTGCTGCCAAGGCCCAGCCACGAGCGGCGGCCACGGTCGCGAGGGCGGCAGCCGCGATGGGCGTACTGGCTGCTTGAAGCGCTGCGATCGGCGGTGGAGGGCGCCGCAAGCGCGGCGTCCTCCACTGTCGGTGCTCGGCTTGACTATGAGCCGAGCAGCTTGTTCACGCTGCTCTGCACCTGCGATGCCGACGGGATCTGGCCGTGCGGGGTCATCTCGTTGATCACGTCCGGCAACGCCTTCGCCAGCCCGTTCGCCACTTCGTCCGGCGATACGCCGGCGGACTTGGCCAGGTCGGAGAGCTGTTGCGATCCGACCGCCTGCGTCACCTGTTGCGGGTTGATCGTCTTGTTAGGCCCGTCCGAGAGCCACGAGCTCACCTGGTCGCCGAGCCCGGCATTGCGGAGCCGGTTGAGCAACTGGTCAAGGCCGGTAGCCGAGGCCGCGGCACCACCGGCGGCAGTCGCGGCGCCGGCTCCCGCCGGCATCTGCTGCGCCTGGGGTGCCGGTGGCGGCGTCGGCATACCCGGCTGGCCGACCTGTGGCGGCCTCACGCCGGGCTGCTGCGGGCCGCCCTGCGGGATGCCGGCCGGCGGCATGCCCGGCTTCGGCATGCCGGACTGCGGCATACCCGGCTGAGGCTGCTGCATGCCAGGCTGCGGCATTCCGGGCTGCTGCATTCCGGGCTGCTGCATGCCGGGCTGCGGCATTCCGGGCTGCTGCGGCTGGGCCGCTTGCGGGTGCGAGCCGGGTGGCTGGATCGGGCCGGACGGAGTCTCCGGCATCGGAACCCCCAGCTTGTCGGTCGCGCCGGGCGCACTCGTCGCGCCGCCGCTGCTGAGGAGATCCTGCAATACCTTGCCGATGCCGCCGCTCTTCCCTCCGAAGAGGTTTCCGAGCAGGCCGCCCAGTCCGCCGTCACTAGACATCTGTTTGCCTCCATGGGTACGCCGCGCCGCGTCGTGCAGAGCGCATGATCGCTCCACCCGCCAGCATTGTCGCCAACCGGATGAATCGTCAGCATTTTGCATAAAACGCGATCGTGGAACCTGTCGTACCCGCGTGAAATTGTCGTGAGCGACAAGGACAGCCGGGGATTACGATCTACTCCGGTGGCCGGATAGTCCAACTGGACTAATCGACGGTCAACCGGCACCCGCCCGAGGGGGAACACATGGCAGAGACACAACCAGCAGCGCCGCAACACGCCGGCGGTCCACCGCCCGCATTGACGACCCGATACAGTCCGTGGCTCATCCTCGGCACGCTCTGCCTGGGCTTCTTCATGATTCTGCTGGATACGACGATCGTGAACGTCGCGATTCCCCAGATGAGCCTCCATTTGCATGCAGGACTGTCCGACATCCTGTGGATCCTGAATGCCTACATCCTGGTTTACGCAGTCCTGCTGATCACGGCCGGACGCCTCGGTGACCTCTACGGCCCGAAACAGCTGTTCCTGATCGGGCTCGTCGTCTTCACGCTGGCCTCAGCAGCCTGCGGCCTCTCGCAGAACTCGACTCAGTTGATCATCTTCCGGGTGATCCAGGGCGTCGGCGGTGCGCTGCTGACGCCGCAGACACTGTCGGTCATCACCATGATCTTCCCGGCCGACAAGCGCGGAGCCGCGTTCGGGCTGTGGGGTGCGGTCGCAGGCGTTTCCACGGTTGCCGGTCCGACCCTCGGCGGCTGGCTGGTCACGTCCGTGAGCTGGCGCTGGATCTTCTTCGTCAACGTACCGGTCGGCATCGTCGCGGTCATTCTCGCGGCGGTCGTGATGCCTAACATCAAACTGAACCGGAAGCACAAGCTCGATTTCGGTGGCGTCGCCCTATCCACGATCTCGCTGTTCCTGATCACCTATGGGTTGATCGAAGGCCAGTCGCACCATTGGAGCAAGGTCTGGGGCCCGATCACGATCCCGATGGTGATCGGCGCCGGCGTCATCCTGCTGGTCATCTTCCTCTACATGCAATATCTGGAGCGTGATGCGGAGCCGCTGGTCCCGTTCGCGCTGTTCAAAAATCGCAACTTCGCCACCATGAACTTCGTCGTCGCGTCGATCGGCTTCGGCATGCTCGGCTTGTTCCTGCCGTTGACGATCTATCTGCAGTCGGTTCTCGGCATGACCGCGCTCCGAGCCGGCCTGACAACCGCACCGATGTCGTTGATCTCGATGTTCGTCGCGCCGGTCGCCGGCCGTTTCTCGGACAAGATCAGCCGCGGCAAATGGATTCTGTTTGCCGGCGTCGGTCTGTTCGCCGGTGGCATGGGGATCCTGATCGCGTCGGCCCACGAGGGGTCATCCCAGTGGCATCTGCTGCCCGGCCTGATCGTGGCCGGATTCGGTCTGGGCATGACGTTTGCCCCGCTGCAGACGATCGCGATGCGCAATGTCGAGCCGAAGCTCGCCGGGGCGGCATCCGGCGTCATCAACACGACCCGCCAACTCGGTGCGGTCATCGGTTCGGCCGCGGTCGCCGCGCTGCTGCAGTCGCAGCTCTCGTCGAAACTCGGGGCCGCTGCCCAGACACAGATCAACGGCCCGCTGGCGGGCGTCATTCCGCCGGCGAATCACGGACAGTTCGTCCAGGGATTCAAGGATGCGGCCTCGGCCAGCCTCGAAGTGACCGGGAAGCCGACCGTGCCGGAATGGGTCACTCACCTGCCCGGACCGATTCAGGCACAGATCGGTGCCGCATCGAAAATCATCTTCGATGCTGGTTTCACGAACGGCATGCGCGTGGCGCTGGTCCTGCCGATCGCCATGATGGGCCTGGCCGCACTGTCGGTGCTGCTGGTGAAGAGCGATCCGGCTCCGACCCCGGCGCCGGCGAGCGCGCCGACCGAAACGCCTGCCGAAACCCGGGACACCGCAACCGTCGGCGACTGACCGGTTGCCGTGCCCCGCGATGCGCAGGGATCTTGGACTCGGATGGTCGTCCGCGAGCCGAAATGACGACCATGTGAGTCCAAGATCCCGTTCGGGCTATTCCAGCTCGATGTCGTCGTCGGAGAATTCCGGGCCGTCCGGCGCGGCCGCTTCCAAGCGGGCAGCTTCGGCTCGGGCTGCGGCCGCGGCGGCCACCCGCTGCTCGTACGGGATCCGCCGGGCTCGCCGTGCGGCAAGCCGCTGCGATGCCGTCGGCCGGCTGTCCGGATCGTCCAGGCGGTAGTCGGTACCGCGGTTGCCGGGTGTGAAGTCGGCGCCGGCGTAGATCGCCGGGTGCCAGTCGAACTCGAACGTGCCGATCCGGACCTCGGCGCCCGGCTCCGCACCGGCCTTGGCCAGCGCGTCCTCGATCCCGATGCGGGCCAGCCGGTCGGCGAGGTAGCCGATCGCTTCCTCGTTCTCGAAGTTCGTCTGCTTGACCCAGCGTTCCGGCCGGGGGCCGTGCACGACGTAGACGTCGTCGTCAACGGTGATCTCGAAGCCGCTGTCGTCGACCGCGACCGGCCGGACGATGACTCGGGTCGCTTCCACCACGGGCTGCGACGCACGGTGCTCGTTGATCCGTTGCGACAGCGCGTATGTGAACTCCTGCAGACCTTCGCGGGTCGCCGCGCTGATCTCGTAGATCGGCCAGCCGTACTTTTCCAGCTCCGGCCGGGCCAACTCGGCCATCGCCCGCCCGTCGGGTACGTCGATCTTGTTCAGCGCGATCAGACGCGGACGATCTTGGAGACCGCCGTACTGACCGAGTTCGGCTTCCAACGCATCGATATCGGCCGCCGGATCACGGTCGGGCTCGAGCGTGGCCGTGTCGACCACGTGGACGAGCACCGACGTACGTTCGATATGCCGCAAAAACTCCAGCCCGAGGCCCTTACCGGTGGCGGCGCCGGGAATCAGACCGGGTACGTCGGCGATCGTGAACGAGTCCCCGCCGACCTGGACGACGCCGAGGTTCGGCACGAGCGTGGTGAACGGATAGTCGGCGATCTTCGGCCGGGCCGCGGACATCGCTGCGATCAGCGAAGACTTGCCGGCCGACGGGAATCCCACCAGCCCGACGTCGGCCACGCTCTTGAGTTCGAGGACGGCGTCGAGCACCTCGCCCGGCTCGCCCAACTCGGCGAAGCCGGGTGCGCGCCGGCGGGTGTTCGCGAGCGACGAGTTGCCCCGGCCGCCACGCCCGCCACGGGCCACCTCGTACGTCGTACCGGCGCCCACCAGGTCGGCCAGGATCGTGCCGTCCAGCGTCTGGACCACCGTGCCGTCCGGCACCTTCACGATCAGGTCGCCTCCGCCGGCACCCTGGCGATGCCCGCCGGCGCCACCCTGGCCGTTGCCGGCCTTGAGGTTCGCGCGGAAATGGAAGTCCAGCAGCGTGTGTACGGCCGGGTCGACGACCAGCGTGACCGCACCGCCGTGACCGCCGTTGCCGCCGTCCGGGCCGCCCATCGGCTTGAACTTCTCGCGCAGGATCGAGACACAGCCGTGCCCGCCGTTCCCGGCCTGGATATGCAGCACGACCCGGTCCACGAACGTGGCCACGTGAGTTCCTTCCGCAGTAGTCAATCACCACTATTGTTGCTCGATCGCGATGATCAACTGATGAATAGCAAAGCGGCCCGCGGGACGAGTCCCGCGGGCCGCTTTGGGTGAAGCTTTACAGTGCTGCCGCAGCCGGGACGATGTTGATGACCTTGCGGCCACGCTTCGTGCCGAATTGGACCGCACCGGCGGCGAGCGCGAACAGCGTGTCGTCGCCGCCGCGTCCGACCAGATCGCCCGGGTGGAAATGCGTTCCACGCTGACGAACGATGATCTCGCCCGCGCTCACAACCTGGCCACCGAAGCGCTTGACGCCCAGTCGCTGGGAGTTGGAGTCACGACCGTTACGAGAGCTGGATGCACCCTTTTTATGTGCCATCTCGGCGCCTACTTCCCGCTGGAGATGCCGGTTACCTTCACGCGGGTCAACGGCTGGCGATGACCCTGGCGCTTGTGGTATCCGGTCTTGTTCTTGAATTTGTGGATCCGGATCTTCGGACCCTTGGTGTGTTCGGCGATCTCGCCGGTCACCGCTACCTTGGCAAGCTTCGCCGCGTCGGTCACCAGGTCAGAGCCATCGACGAGCAGCACTGCGGAGAGCGCAACTGCGTCGCCAGCCTTGCCGGCCAGCTTCTCGACCTCGATCACGTCGCCCTCGGCGACCTTGTACTGCTTGCCGCCGGTCTTGACGATCGCGTACATGAGACGCGGACTCCCTTGCGGTTGTAGCTTCACAGCCAGGTAGCTGCGCAGCATGTCGTAACTGGATGACAACGAGATGTTCAACGCCGAACTCGGTCTCAACTGCAGCCGAGGCGCACGAGCACAGGGCACACCTGAATGGGCCGAATGCAAGAGTACGGCATAAGGGGCTCGACCCTCAAACCGGAGTGCCGATAGTGCCCGTGGTCACGACCCGGCACAGGCCGTGGTGACCGGTCCGGTCGCCTGTTGGAGCTTTGTGATCGCCGACGCCATCGCGTCCATGGTGGTAATTCCCGACAGGTATGCCGGATCCGCCGCAAGTGCCACGATGTTCGCTTCCGCCGTCTTCCCGGCTTCCCGCAGCGTGGCGTCGTCCGCCACCGCCGTCGCCGAGGAGATGTCGCTCCCGAGCTTCTTCATCGCGGTGGCGGCCTGCGCCACGGCCTTCTCCTGGTCGTCATCGTCATCGTTCGCGGTGGCCTTTCCGACCATCGTGCCGAACGCGGTGCCGAGCGGCCCCATGTCCTTCGTGACGACGGTCCGGATGCTGCCGCATACGGTGGTGGCCGAACCCGGCCCCGAGTCCGCGGCCGCCTGGGTCGAGCCCGGCGCGTGCCACGCCGGCTCGGCCGGGCCGGACTTCGCCGTGCAACCGGAGCTCACCACCGCAGCCGCAACCAGCACAACCGACGCAGTGAGCAACCGGCGCATCGACATCTCCCAGCTCACAGTCAACATTTCCGAGCGCAGTCTACGTGGCCTCGCGCCTTCAGGGCCGCAAGCGCCACCGGGACGTACGCCGGCGGCGACCGTTGGGCCCGTCCGATTCGCTCTCCAGCGCCTCGACCTCGGGAGCGGACAGATGGGACAGATCGATCAGCGAGTCCTGGACGCTCTCGCCGGCGCCGGTAGCCGGCGGGGTGGCCGGTTCCGCACCGAGATTGACCCAGCTCTTCGTGACCGGCGGCGTCCACGAGGTGGTCACCGGGCCGTTCGTCGACACCGCACCGGTCGCGCCGGACAACGGCTCGTCGTCGAGGTCGGGTTCGATATCGAGCACGTCGATCTCATCGTCGACCGGCTCGTCCACGATCTCATCGGCAATCTCGTCGACGATCTCATCGGCGGTCTCGTCGGCCACCTCATCGGCGACGGCGGCGCCACCGCGCGAACGGCGCCCACGCCGACGCCCGGCCGGCTCCGCGGCGGGCGGCAGCTCGGACACACCGCGCGCGTCAGTTCCCAACTTCTTTTCCGGTACGGGCTCCATGTGCAGGATGACGCCACGGCCCTTGCAGTGCTCGCAGGTCTCGCTGAACGCCTCGAGCAGGCCCTGACCGATCCGCTTACGCGTCATCTGGACCAGGCCCAGCGACGTGATCTCGGTGACCTGGTGCTTTGTCCGGTCCCGGCCGAGGCACTCGGTCAGGCGGCGCAGCACCAGTTCGCGGTTGCTCTCCAGCACCATGTCGATGAAGTCGATCACGATGATGCCGCCGATGTCGCGCAGGCGCAGTTGGCGCACGATCTCCTCGGCCGATTCCAGGTTGTTGCGGGTGACCGTCTCTTCGAGGTTGCCGCCGGTACCGGTGTATTTGCCGGTGTTGACGTCGATCACCGTCATCGCTTCGGTGCGGTCGATCACGAGCGAACCACCGGACGGCAGGAACACCTTCCGGTCGAGGCCCTTCATGATCTGCTCATCGATACGGTGTACGGCGAACACGTCGTTCGTCCCGGTGTGGCGGCGCAGGCGGGCCACCAGATCCGGTGAGACGTGACCGAGATAGTTCTCCACCATCTCGTACGCGCCGGAGCCCTGTACGACAAGCTCGCGGAAGTCTTCGTTGAACAGGTCACGGACGACCCGGATGACCAGATCCGGCTCTTCGTAGAGCTGGACCGGGGCACCACCGGAGTCGACCTTCGCCTCGATCGCCTCCCACTGGGCCGACAGGCGCTTCACGTCGCGCTCGAGTTCGTCCTCGCTCGCGCCTTCGGCCGCGGTACGCACGATCACGCCGGCACCCTCGGGGACCATCGTCTTCAGGATGTCCCGGAGCCGTTTGCGCTCGACGTCGGAGAGCTTCCGGCTGATGCCGGACGCGTTGCCGTTCGGTACGTAGACGAGGTGCCGGCCGGACAGCGCGACATGACTCGTGAGCCGAGCGCCCTTGTGGCCGACCGGATCCTTCGTGACCTGGACGAGCACCGAATCGCCGGAGCGCAGCGCCTGCTCGATCGAGCGGGCTCGGCCTTCGAGGCCGGCCATGTCCCAGTTGACCTCGCCGGCGTAGAGCACCGCATTGCGGCCCCGGCCGATGTCGACGAATGCCGCCTCCATGCTCGGCAGCACATTTTGCACCTTGCCGAGGTACACGTTGCCGACGAGAGAACCGCTGGTCGCCCGGGTCACGTAGTGCTCGACCAGGACGCCGTCCTCGAGTACGGCGATCTGCGTACGGTCGCCCTTCTCCCGGATCGCCATGACCCGATCGACGGCTTCCCGGCGAGCCAGGAACTCCGACTCGGACAGGATCGACGGACGGGTACGGCGCTGGTCGCGACCGTCCCGGCGGCGCTGCCGCTTGGCTTCGAGTCGGGTCGAGCCGGTGACGCCCTGGACCTCGTCGCGGGCCGTACGCGGTTCACGGATCTTGACGACCGTCACCACGCCGTCTTCCGAGCCTCCGTCGTCGTCCCCGGCACCGGTACCACGGCGACGGCGGCGACGGCGGCGACGGGTCATCCCGTCGTCGGATGCATCCGCCTCGTCGTCGTCCTCACCGGCCGCGGCCGCAGGCTCGCCATCGGCGTCGTCTTCGCTGCCGTCCTCATGCGGACCCTTGCCACGGCCACGACCACGACGGCCACGTCGGCGGCGGCGCCGAGCGGCGGCCGACTCGCTGGTGTCGTCGTCATCGTCTTCGTCATCTTCGTCATCGTCATCAACCGCGGTCTCGTCGGTGACCTCCTCGACGACCTCCGGCTCCGCGGCGGCCGAGCCGGCGCCACGGCGGGTCCGGCGGCGGGAACGCGGCTGCGTGTCGTCATCGGCGTCGGGGACGTCCGCGGACGCCTCCGTGCTGTCCACCGCGGTTCGACCGGCGTTGCCGGTGGTCGCGGCACGACCACGGGTCAACCGGACCGGCTCAGGCGCCGTATCGGCGTCGGGCGCATCGGCGATCTGCCGACCACGGGGCGGCGCCTCGGAGCGCAGTGGTACCTCCGGCACCGACGGAGCCACGAAGATCGCGGCGACCGGGGCACTACGGCGACGCCCGGGGCTCTCCGGGGGCTCGGCCACATAAACCTGCTCGGGTGGCGGTACGCCGTCCGACGGGGCGGCCGAGAACGTCGCGGCCGGCCGGCGCGTACGCGTACGGCGACCGGTTGTTTCCAGGGTTTCGTCCGATTCCGCCTGGTCGTCTACGGACGGCTGATCCGCCGCCGGCTCTTCCGGAGCCGCGGACGCTTTCGCCGTTCGACGGGTCGAACGCGGCTTCTCGTCGCCGTCGGTGGTCGCGTCGTCCGTGGTGGCTGCTGCGGCTTTTGCTGCCCTTGATGCTCGCCGCGGCTTTTCCGCCGCCTCCTCACCAGGAGCGTCATCCGCGGCGCGGGCCGTGCTACGGCGTCGCGTCGTACGCCGCTCCGGCGTTTCCGTCACGTCGGTGCTGCTGGCCTCTGGTGAGTCAGCGCCTTCCACACCGTTCGTAGGCTCGTTTTCGAACATGCCAACGATCTCCAAATCCGGCCTGCCCGGGCGCGTTGAACGCAGCCACGCGGGCAGCCCTGAAAGTCCCGTTGCTCATCTCCACACGAAGATCAGCTCCGAAAGTCTCCTACCCCGCCGCATCCGGCGGAGTTCCGATGTTGAGTTCTCCGCCTCGGTCCACTCCGTCTCGATCTGCTAGGAGCGGATCTACGAAGTCACCCGCTGCGGTGAGCGCGCCCTGAGCCATCCGTGTCGCCCGTGGGGGCATCGGCGGCGTCAGCGCGGCCACTACACGCAGGCCGGACAGTACGTCATCGGGTCGGACGGTTGGCGAAACCAGCCGTACAACAAGGTCGAGTATCGCATACCTACCTGAGTCGCCCTCCGAAGGAGCCGAAGACTCGGTTACCGACGGTGTCCGTACGGACATGCGTACGACCGGGCTGCGGGTATCAAATGTCCGCATTCCCTGCTTGGTGAGCCGTTCGACGAGTACCTCGTCGGCGGACATGAACTTCGCCACGGCCGCCTCCAGCTCATCCACGGCGACGTTCGGCAACTCGACCTGCCAGGACGACGCCTCGATCCGCTCGGCCAGGTTGCCGCCGTGCGCGATCACCGCATCGAGGATGTCGAGCCCCGGTGAGAGCGCCGAGTCCAGCGCCGCGATCAACTCGGCCGGATCGACCTCGGCCATCAGGCCGATCTCCAGGTACTCGGCTTCGCTGGCGACGCCGGTCGGTGCCGCGCTGGCGTAGGAGATCTTCGGGTGCGGCGTGAACCCCTGCGAGTACGCGATCGGCACGTTCGCCCGCCGGATCGCGCGCTCGAAGGCACGGGCGAAGTCGCGATGGGACGTGAACCGCAGGGGTCCCCGCTTCGCGTACCGGATCCGGATGCGCTGCACGACCGGGGCCTGACCGCCCGGCGGCTGATTTCTCTTGCTGATGGTTGCGCTCCTTCTCTAACGTTCGGCTCAATCGTCGCAGAAGGCATGCCTGGAGGACCCATGAGTGTCGCCGGAAGCCTGTTCGGACTCGCCTACGGCGACGCGATCGGCAAGCCGACCGAGTTCCAGACGGTTGCCGGAGATCATCGAGAGCTACGGGCCGGACGGTCCCGCGCGACCTGCCCGGCCAGCGGATCTCGCTGGTCACCGACGATACCCAGATGGCGCTCGCGGTCGCCGACGGCATGTTGGCCGCGCTGGAGAAGGGTGCGCTGACGGCGGCATCCTTCGAACCGCCGGTCCGGGGCCGCTTCCTGTGGTGGCTCGATTCGCCCGAGAACAACCGCGCACCGGGGATGACCTGCCTCAACGCCTGCCGCGGGATGGCCGAGGGCAAGTCGTGGCTGGACGCGACCGTGATCGGCTCGAAGGGCTGCGGCGCGAACATGCGGGTCACACCGATCGCGCTGCCCGGCGGGCTCAGCGACGACGATCGGGCCGGCGCGGCTCAGTTGCAGGCCGCGATGACGCACGGACACCCGACCGCGCTCGCGGCCAGCGAGCTGACCATGTTCGCGGTGCGGTGGGCGCTGGACGGCGTCGCGCTGACGATCTGCCGGGCGCGCTGCGCGAACGGTGCGAGTCGCAGCGGACGATCTACCGCTCCGAATGGATCGGAACGCTGTCGGACCGCGCCGGCCAGGCCGCGGAGGACTGGATCGCGCGAGGCTGGGACGACTGTCTGCACGTACTCGATCTCCTTGATTTGCTCTGACCCACCCGGATCGCGACCGGGATCCGTGTCTCGCGACCGGCGCGGGCTGGATCGCCGAGGAGGCGCTCGCGACCGCGCTGCACTGTGTGCTGCTCTACCCGGACGATCCGGTGTCGACGCTCGCGCGTGCCGCGACGACGTCCGGCGACTCGGATTCGATCGCGGCACTGGCCGGGGCGATCAGCGGTGCAGCACACGGGATGGCCGCCTGGCCCGCCGATTGGCCCAACCGCATCGAGTACGCCGACGAGTTGTCCCGGATCTCGGCCGCATGCGCTGATTTTGTCGGTGGTGTGCGTTAGGAACGACCTATGACCATCAAATCGGCAATTATCCTGCCCGGGGGCGATGCGGCCACGCAGCTCGACCTGGCTGTCCTGGCCGAGCAGCACGGATGGGACGGCGTGTTCGTGTGGGAGGCGCCCTACGGCGTTGACGCATGGACGCTTCTCGGCGCGATGGCAGCGGTCACCACGCGGGTGACGCTTGGCACGCTCCTGACCCCGCTGCCCTGGCGGCGGCCGTGGAAGGTGGCGAGCCAGGTCGCGACGCTCGACCGGCTGTCCGCAGGTCGGGCGCTGCTGGCGGTCGGTGTCGGCGCACCCGATATGCCGGCGACCGGCGAGACCTCGGATCTTCGGACCCGCGCCGAGATGATGGACGAGGGCATCGACCTCATCCGGATGCTGTGGGCCGGAGGGACGAGCTTCCACGGCGCCTACTACGACTACGAGTCGGGCAACGACGACCTCAACCGGGTGGTGCAGCCGGTCCAGGACCGCATTCCGATCTGGGCGGTCGGTGTCTGGCCGAAGCCGCGCTCGATGCGCCGGATCGTGCGCGCCTGCGACGGATTGATTCCCCAGTTCAGCCTCGACGGCCGCGAGTCGACACCGGATGACATCCGAGACATCCGCACGTGGCTGAGCGAGCACGGCGCTCGAGCCGACCTGGACGTGATGGCCGAGGGCGAGACACCGGCCGATGATCCCGCCGCGGCTCGAGCGCACGTGAGCGCGTGGGCGGACGCGGGCAGCACGTGGTGGATGGAGACGCGCTGGGAGATGCCGCACGACACGCCGGAGCGGATCGCCGACGTCCGGGCCCGCATCGTGGCCGGACCCCCGACGGGTCAGATCACCTCGTAGCTCTTGCCGTCGATCGTCACCACGTCACCGGTCTGCAACTGACGGCCGCGACGGAGTTCGACCTCGCCGTTCACCCGTACGTCGCCGTCGGCGATTCGCATCTTCGCCTCGCCGCCGGATTCGACCGCGTCCATCAACTTCAGGAACTGGCCGAGCCGGGTGATCTCGTCTGTCATGCCGACATCTTAAGGAATGCCTCGATCAGGGGCGCCGCCACCGAGCGAGCCAGCGGTAGCTCCTCCGCGCTGAGGGCCAGGATCTCCGCTCGGCTGAACCAGCGCGCTTCGATCAGCTCGATGCCGTCGACGACCGGTTCCGTGCCGGACGGGCAGGTCGCCGAGAAGGCGAGCATCGTCGTCGAGGTGCTGTCGAGCGAATAGGGCGTGCTGAACGCGTACCGGATATCGGTGAGTGCGTAAGGCCACCTCTTCGCGGGCCTCGCGCGCGACCGCGGCCTCGAGCGTCTCACCGGCTTCGAGCATGCCGGCGACGAGTGCCCAGACGTCGGCACGGCCGGCATGCCGCACGAGCAGGAGCCGGTCGTCGGACCGGATCGCGACGATCACCGCGGGGGTGAGCGCCTGCGGCACGAACAGCTGCGTCGTGCAGCGCGGGCATCGCCTGGTCGGGAAGCCCGGACAGTCCTCGAGCGCGCCGCCGCACTCGCCGCAGAACCGATGCGTCCGGCGCCATCGGACGTCATAGACGGCTCGCGCGTACATCGGCGTCGGCCCGTCGGATGCGAACCACGGCACGGACGCCGCATCATCCGGACCGGCCCACACCGGTGCGCCGTCCAGGAATCCGATCACGCGGAGATCGGCCTGGTTCGTGAAACGTGTGTGCCGCACGTAGTCGCCACGGACGCCGACAACCAGATCGCCGGGGCAGGGGCGGATGTCATCGCGGTAGCCGACGTCAAACACGGGACGACGCTATCGCCCTTCCGCAGGGCAGCGATCCGGCGGGTCGCGCTGCTATCGTCTGCCCGACATCGGACCCGGAGACAGGACTGCCGTGACATTCGAGGTTCCAGCGCGGATGTATCCCCAGAGCGGTACGACCCGCGGTTGGGAGGCGTTGACGATCGCCAACATCGTGGCCACGGCGCTGTACATGGTGCTTACCGTGGCCAACACGATGCTGGGCTTCGCCATCCTTGTTCATGCGGCCGCACCGATGAGTGCGGGCGCACGGGTGTTGGCCTCGCTCGGCATCGAGGCATCGTTCCTTCTCTATATCATCGTCCGGCGGGTCTGGTTCGTCCGAACCCGCCGCGCCATCGCGCTCGTGCACGCCGATCCGGACCCGATCCTGAAGCATCCGCTGATGCGTGGATGGCTGATCGCGATCGTCGCATCCTTCGCGATCAACTGCGTCGCGGCCGGCGCGATCATCCAGAACCCCATCGCCGCCAGCAACCCTGGCGCCTCGGTGGTCGTCTTCGTCCTCTCGCTCGCATCGCCGGCAATCGGCGGGATCGCCATCGCGGCCGCCATCGCCGTACGCCGTCTGATGCGCGCACTGCCGCCGGCACCCGAGCCGCCGCCGGCCGCGCCACGACCGCCCAAGGTCAGAGCGTCCCAGCGGGAACTCGCCGATCTCAGCCGGATGACACTTCGGCCGGAGGTGCCGTCAGGCGAGGATCTTTAGCGACGTCACCGGCGTCAGCGGCAGCAACTTCTTGCCCGTCGGGCCGATCTGGATCTCGGTATCCATAGACGGGCAGACGCCGCAGTCGAAGCACGGCGTCCAGCGGCAGTCGTCCTGCTCGAACTCGGACGTCGAGTCCTGCCAGTCCTTCCACAGCCAGTCCTTGTCCAGGCCCGAGTCCAGGTGGTCCCACGGCAGGATCTCCAGCCCGTCGCGCTCGCGCACGGTGAACCAGTCGAGGTCGACACCGAACTCGGGCAGCACGTCGTTCGCCGCCTGCACCCAGCGCTGGTAGGAGAAGTGCTCGGACCAGCCGTCGAAGCGCTGGCCGCGCTCCCATGCCTTCAGGATGACCGCGCCGACGCGGCGGTCGCCACGGGACAAGCAGGCCTTCGATCAGCGTCGGTTCACCGTCGTGGTACCGGTAACCGATCGCCCGTCCGAGGCCGCGATCCGAGTTGATCGCGTCCCGCAGCATCTTCAGGCGGCGGTCGATCGTCTCCGGTGACGCCATCGACGCCCACTGGAAGGGCGTGTGCGGCTTCGGCACGAAACCACCGATCGAGACCGTACAGCGGATGTCCTTCGAGCCGGTCGCGGCACGTCCCGCCTTGATCACCTCGTGTGCCATCTTCGCGATCTGCAGCACGTCGTCGTCGGTCTCGGTCGGCAGGCCGCACATGAAGTACAGCTTCACCGAGCGCCACCCGTTCGTGTACGCCGTGACCACCGTACGAATCAGGTCTTCCTCGGTGACCATCTTGTTGATCACCTTGCGAATGCGCTCGGAACCGCCCTCGGGCGCGAACGTCAGGCCGGTGCGCCGACCGTTCTTCGACAGCTCCTGTGCCAGGTCGATGTTGAACGCATCCACCCGGGTCGACGGCAGCGACAGGCTGACGTTTGTGCCGGCGTACTGCTCGGCCAGGCCCGAGCACATGTCACCGATCTCGGAGTGGTCCGCGGACGACAGCGACAGCAGGCCGACCTCGGAGAAGCCGGAGAATTCGAGGCCATCGTGGATCATCTGGGCCACGGTCGTGATCGAGCGCTCGCGTACCGGGCGGGTGATCATGCCGGCCTGGCAGAAGCGGCAGCCGCGCGTACAGCCTCGGAAGATCTCCACGGCATAGCGCTCGTGCACGGTCTCGGCCAGCGGGACCAGCGGCTTCTTCGGGTACGGCCACGCGTCAAGATCCATCGTCGTACGCTTGTGAATCCGGAACGGCACATCGGCACGGTTCGGCACGACCCGCTGGATGCGACCGTCCGGCAGGTAGTCGACGTCGTAGAACCGCGGCACGTAGACACTCTCCGTCTTCGCGAGGCGCAGCAGCAACTCGTCGCGTCCGCCCGGTGACCCCTCCGCCTTGAACGCCCGGATGATCGCGCTGATCTCCAGCACGGCCTCCTCGCCGTCACCCAGGACGGCGGCGTCGATGAAGTCGGCGATCGGCTCCGGGTTGAAGCTCGCATGTCCGCCGGCCAGCACGATCGGGTGTTCGTCGGTGCGGTCACGGGCCAGCATCGGGATGAACGCGAGGTCCAGGGCGGTCATCATGTTCGTGTAGCCGAGCTCGGTCGAGAACGAGAGCCCCAACACGTCGAACGCCGCCACCGGCCGATGCGCATCGACCGTGAACTGCGACACGTGATGCTCGCGCATCAACTTCTCCAGGTCCGGCCAGACCGAATAGGTGCGCTCGGCCAGGACGTCCGGCTGCTCGTTCAACACTTCGTACAGAATTTGTACGCCCTGGTTGGGCAGCCCGACCTCGTACGCGTCCGGGTACATCAGTGCCCACCGTACGGTGACCGAGTCCCAGTCCTTGACCACGGCACCGAGTTCGCCGCCCACGTACTGGATGGGCTTACTGATCTGCGGCAACAACGCTTCAAGCTGGGGAAAAACGGACTGGACGGACATGGAACCTCCCGGGTCAACGTTTCAGCCTACCCGCACCCTCAGCCGGCACCCCGGTGGCCGCACCACGCCCAGGATTAGAGGTCGAGGTGGAGGCGGAGGGCCGCGTCCAGACGCTCCAGCAGTGCGGGCGTCAGGGCGCCGATGCGATTTTGCAGCCTCGCGAAGTCGACGGCCCGTACCTGTTCGGCCTGTGCCTTGGATGCCGCTCGAAGGCCGGCCTTACCCGCGGGGATCAGGACCTGGAACGGGTAGACCCGCGAGGTCGACGAGGTCACGGGTACGACCGTCACGACACCACGTCCGGAGCGGGCGGCGGCTCGGTTTGCGGCGGCGTTGCTGACGATCACGGCTGGGCGGATCTTGTCGGCTTCGGAACCTCGCGGCGGGTTCAGATCGACGAGGTAGACGTCACCTCGCTGCATCGGCCAGGCCGTCGCCTGCGACGGCGTCCCACGCTTCGTCGGTGTCGGACCAGGCGGCCGCGTAGGCGTCTTCCAACTCGTCACGCCGCAGCAGGTCGATCGCCTCGTGCAGGGCGGCGGAGCGCGACGGCGTGCCCCGGCGGTGCAGGTAGTCGTCGAGGAACTCGATGTCCTCCAGGGGGAGGCTGACGCTGACCTTCATACTCACGATGCTACCAGAATCGATTTGAGTTGCTACCGGCGGTAGCACTCGGCTAGCGTGCCTCATCGTGACTCCTGATGCGATCATCGCGAAACACTTGTCCGCGAACCGCGATGAGTACGTCGACCTGGGCATCGGAGTGATCTCCGGTACCCAACGGCACATCGGCGGCGTGGACGGTCGGGCGATCTTCCGGATCGCGTCCATCTCCAAGGTGTTCACCTCGTTGGCGCTGGCCGCCGCGGTCGAGCGTGGCGAGATCCGGCTCGACGACGAGGCCGGACGGCATCTACCGGGGTTTGAGCTGCCGACCTGGCACGGCGAGCAGATCCTGGTCGGGCATCTGGCCACCCACTCGGCCGGGTTCCGCAGCGACGAGTGGCCGGACGACGACGGCACGCTCGAGGGTCTCGCCCGGGCCCTGACCGGCGTACGCCTGGCGACGCGGCCCGGCGAGCGCTGGGCGTACTCGAATCTCGGCGCGAGTCTCCTGGCGAACCTGCTCGCCATCCGGGCCGGCACCGGCTTCGACGAGTTGGTCCGGCAACGCGTCTGCGAGCCGCTCGGTCTGCACGACACGGTCCTGCGTCTCGACGCGGAGCAGCAACAGCGCCTGAGGATCGGGCACGACGCCGCCCAGCAGCCGACCACCACGCCCGACCTGCCGCTGCACGCCGGGGCCGGCGGCTTCTACAGCACCATCGACGACCTGCTGACGCTCCTGGCGGCACACGTCGCGCCCACGGGCAACCCGATCGGCGCGATGTGCGCGCTCGTCGCGCAACCACGGCTCACGCGCGACGGCGACGGCCTGCGGATGGGGCTCGGCTGGCTGATCGACGGCAACGTCACCTGGCATAACGGCGCACTGCCGGGCTATCGCAGCTACGCCGGCTTCACCGGCCGCAACGGAGTGGTCGTCCTCACGAACACCACCAAATCCATCGATGGCATCGGGCCGAGCGTGCTCGAAGATCTCACCACGCGGTAAACGACGTCGATCGCTCAAAGGATCATCTGAGTACCATTGGTGCTCATGAAGTTGGCGGTGATCGGCCTGGGTGCAGCCGGACTGTCGGCGGCGCTCGCCGGCGCCGAGGCCGGATTCGACGTAGTCGGCTTCGAGCGGTCCGACCTGGACAATCAGGAGGCCAGCTCGGGTGGCCGCGGAAAGATCATCAGATTCGGGTACGCCGATCCGTTCTACGCAGCCCTGATGCGCTCGACGATGGCACGGTGGACGGCGCTGGCCGACCGGACCGGCGCCCGCCTGATGGATCGCCACGGCGGCCTACACATCGGGGCCGGCCGCGCGATCGACGACGTGGAGCGCGCAATCCTCGATGCCGGCCAGCACTGCCAGCGACTCGACCACGACTCGGAGATGCTCGGCGCGTTCGGCACCCGGCTGGGCGCCGACGAGACCGCGGTGTACGAGCCGACCGCCGGAGTGATGTGGACGTGGACCGTCCGCGACGCGCTCGCCCGCGAGGCAGCGACGACCGGCGCCACGCTGCGGGAGAACACCACCGTCAACGCGATCCTTCCGGTCGCCGGGGGCGTGGCTGTGCGTACCGCTGGAGGGGTCGAGATTTTTGATCATGCGATTGTGGCGGGCGGACCGTGGGCGTTGCGGCTCGCGCCGACCGCCGCAAAAGCATTCTCGGTCCGGCGCCGCTACCAGCTCGTCTTCGCGAGCGCCGGACCGCTCGGCGACGGCCTGGCCCGACCATGGATCGACACGGCCGCGCCGACGTTCTACGGCATGATCAATGTGGCACCAAACACACATCTGATCGGAGCGCACGACCAAGCCCGAGAGCACCTGGTACGCGATCCGGATGAACCGGACGACCCGCAGGTCCGGAGCGCGACCATCGACGCAGAGATCGCCTACGTCCGGGAGCGTTTCGGTGTCACGCCCGAGCCGATCGACGTGCGATCGTGCCACTACACGTCCACGCCGACGAACGACTTCGTGGTCGACGAAATCCCGAACCGACCGGGGATCACGCTGCTCAGCGCATGTTCCGGTCACGGTTTCAAGTTTTCGATCACCATGGGCGTCTATGCGGTGGCGATCGCCTCGGGGTCTTCCATCCCCGATCGTGAGCGATTCCGCCTGCAATTCGCCACAATGTTCTGAGCAGGTGTTTCGGTGACCATCAAGACCCGCTAACGTATCCGGCGCCGGGGGCCAGCCATAAGGGAGTGCGAGTGACACCGCTTTACCAGATCGGGAAGCTGACCGTCGGCAGCTTCATGCGCTACGGCTACAGCCCGCGTGTGGAAGGCTTGTCCAACGTGCCGCGCTCGGGTGGTGCGATCCTCGCGTCCAATCATCTATCCGTGTCGGACCAGCTGTTCCTCGGTGCGGTCGTCAGCCGCCAGGTCCACTACTGGGCCAAGGCGGAGTACTTCAGCCTGGGCGGCGTCAAAGGCAAGCTGATGGCTGAGTTGATGCACGGCCTCGGCACGATCCCGGTACATCGCGAAGGCGGTCGCGCGGCGCTGTACGCGCTGGACGCAGCCGTGCCGGTCCTGAAGTCGGGCGAACTCGTCGGGATCTTCCCCGAGGGCACCCGTTCCCCGGACGGGCGCCTCTACCGTGGCCGGACCGGCGTGGCGCGGCTCGCGATGCAGGCGGGCGTGCCGGTGATCCCGGTCGGCATCGTCGGCTCGGAGAAGGTGCAGCCCAAGGGCCACTCGATGCCGAAGCTGACCGCGCTCGGCAAATCCGGCGTGGTGATCCGCTTCGGCGCACCGCTCGACTTCTCCGACCGTACCGACGACATGTCCTCGATGCGGGCGATCACCGACGAGATCGTCACGGAGATCCAGAAGCTGTCCGGACAGGAGTTCACCGGCAAATACGCGCCGCGCCCCGGAGCCGCGCCGCCGGCCGCCGATCCCGGCTGAGACCGCCCGGGAGTGTCGTGCCGGCGCCTACCACTCTGCACCGGATATGAGTCCAGAGTGGTAGGGCACCGAACAACACCCCCGTCAGGCGCGCGACACCGAGACCGTGACCGTGCCGTCCCCCGCCTCGCCGGTGAAGCCGCCGGTCACGACGCCGTACGCCACCGAGGTCGCGAGCGTCTCCGACGCGACGAACGTCTCGTACGCCCGCACGGCCGCGGTCACGTCGTCGGACGCGGACACGGTGAGTGCGATGCGGTCCGACACGTTCAGGTCGGCGTCGCGCCGGGCCTGCTGGACCACGCGTACGACGTCCCGGGCCAGGCCCTCCGCCAGCAGCTCCGGCGTCACGACCGTATCCAGGACCACGACGCCCTCGACGCCCGACAGCGGCGCCGTGTGCTCGACGTCGGCCGCGACGAGCTTCAGCTCGTACTCGCCGTCCTGCAACTCGACCCCACCGGCCGTCACCACGCCGTCGTCGACCGACCAGGCACCGGCACGCACCGCCTTGATCACGTTCTGCACCTCGCCGCCGAGACGGGGACCCAGCACCCGCGGTACGAGCGACAGCACCCGGTTCGAGTACTGGGCGACATCCGACGTGAGCACGACGCTCTTGACGTTGACCTCATCGGCGATGAGTTCGGTGAACGGCGCCAGCGCATCCGCGTTCGGCGTCGCCACGGTCAGCGTCGCCAGCGGCAGCCGAACCCGCTGCCCACGTGCCTTACGCAGCGACAACGCGGCCGAGCAGACGTCGCGTACGGCGTCCATCGCGGTCACCAGCGCCGCATCGGCCGGCAGCTCGGCAGCCTGCGGCCAGTCGGTCAGGTGCACCGAACGACCGCCCGTGACACCGCGCCAGACCTCCTCGGCCAGCATCGGCGCCAGCGGCGCGAGGACCCGTGACACCGTCTCCAGCACGGTCGCGAGCGTGTCGAACGCGTCCGCATCGCCGGCCCAGAAGCGATCCCGGGACCGCCGCACGTACCAGTTCGTCAGCGCATCCAGGAACGAGCGCACCGACGAGCAAGCGCCGGAGATGTCGTACTCGTCGAGCCGTGCGGTGGTCTCCGCGACCAGATCGTGCGTCTTCGCGAGCACGTAGCGGTCCAGGACATGCGGCGAGTCGGTCCGACCGGATGCCTCGTGACCCGACGCGTTCGCGTAGAGCGTGAAGAAGTAGTAGACGTTCCAGAACGGCAGCAGCGCCTGGCGTACCGAATCGCGGATCGCCGACTCGCTGACCAGCACATCGCCGCCACGCAGCACCGGCGATGACATCAACGTCCAGCGCATCGCATCCGACCCGTACGTGTCGAACATCTCGTACACGTCCGGGTAGTTGCGCAGGCTCTTGGACATCTTCCGGCCGTCGTCGCCGAGCACGATGCCGTGCACCACCGAGTTCCGGAACGCCGGCCGGTCGAACAGCGCCGTGGCCAGTACGTGCATCGTGTAGAACCAGCCGCGCACCTGTGGCGACGTATTCGACGATGAAGTCGCCCGGGTAGTGGTTCTCGAACCACTCCTGGTTCTCGAACGGGTAGTGCACCTGGGCGAACGGCATCGACCCGGACTCGAACCAGCAGTCCAGCACGGCCGTGTCGCGCCGCATCGTCGACCTGCCGGTCGGGTCGTCCGGGTTCGGACGCGTCAGGTTGTCGATGCCGGGCCGGTGCAGGTCGGTGACGCGTACGCCGCTCTGCTCACCGCTTCTCCACTTCCCAAGTCTGTCGAGCTGATCCAGCGAGCCGTAGACGTCGACGCGCGGGTAGGCCGGGTCGTCGGACTTCCAGACCGGGATCGGCGAACCCCAGAACCGGTTGCGGCTGATCGACCAGTCGCGGGCATTCGCCAGCCACTTCCCGAACGAACCGTCCTTGACGTGGGCCGGCGTCCAGTTGATCTCCTGGTTCAGCGCGACCATCCGCTCCTTGACCTTCGTCACCGCGACGAACCACGACGACACCGCCTTGTAGACCAGCGGCGTGTCACAGCGCCAGCAGTGCGGGTAGGAGTGCGTGTAGGACTCGTGCCGGAAAACCACGCCGCGCTCTTTGAGGTCGCGCACGATCGGCTTGTTCGCCTCAAAGACCTGAACACCCTGATAAGGGGGTACGAGCGACGTGAACTTCGCGCGCTCGTCGACGGTCACGATGGTCGGGATGCCGTTCGCCTTGCAGAGATTCTGGTCGTCCTCGCCGAACGCCGGCGCCATATGCACCACGCCGGTACCGTCCTCGGTGGACACGAAGTCGCCGCTGAGCACCCGGAACGCGTTCGGGGTGTCGGCCAGGAAGTCGAACAGCGGCGTGTACGAGCGACCGACGAGTTCGGCGCCCAGCATCGTGCCGACCGGCTCGAATCCGTCCAGCTCCTTCGCGTACGCGCCGACCCGGGCCGAGCCCAGGATCACGCGCTCGCCGTCACGTTCGAGCACGGTGTAGGAGATGTCCGGCCCCACCGCGACCGCCAGGTTCGATGGCAGCGTCCACGGCGTCGTCGTCCAGACCAGCAGCTTCTCGCCGGTCTCCAGGGTGAACGCGACGGTCAGCGCCGGATCGGCCCGATCCTTGTAGACGTCGTCCATCCGGGTCTCGGTGTTCGACAGCGGCGTCTCGCAGCGCCAGCAGTAGGCGAGCACGCTGAAGCCCTCGTACACCAGGCCCTTGTCGTAGAGGCTCTTGAACGCCCACATGACGGATTCCATGTAGTCGGTGTCGAGCGTCTTGTAGTCGTTCGCGAAGTCGACCCAGCGGGCCTGACGCGTGACGTAGCGCTCCCAGTCCACCGTGTACTGCAGCACCGACGTCCGGCAGGCGTCGTTGAACTTGTCCACGCCGAGTTCGAGGATCTCCGCCTTCGTGGTGATGCCGAGTTGCTTCTCCGCCTCGACTTCGGCCGGCAGGCCGTGGCAGTCCCAGCCGAACCGGCGCTCGACCCGGCGACCCCGCATGGTCTGGTAGCGCGGAACCAGGTCCTTCACGTAGCCGGTCAGCAGGTGGCCGTAGTGCGGCAGGCCGTTCGCGAACGGCGGGCCGTCGTAGAACACGAACTCGTTGGCGCCCCGCGGCCCGGCATCGCGCGCGTCGATGCTGGACTGGAACGTTTTGTCGCCCGCCCAGTAGTCGAGCACGTCCTGTTCCATCACCGGCAGCGACGGGCTGGACGGCACGGGAACGCCTGGTTGATGCTTCGGGTACATCAGGTCTCCTCAAGCACTGGTCACAACACAGTGCGAGGACGAGCATCATCTGCCCGCGGTACCACCCCGCTTGGCGATCATTCTCGATCGCCCTCTCTTGGTCGTGCAGCGATAACGGGCCTATCCGTCCGGTTCTACTGGGATTTACGGGCGGGATGCCCATGAATCCGTTCTTCCGGAAGCTCGCCGGTGATAGCCGGGTCCACGCCGTGCGGCAAGCATACCGGATATCCGAACTCCGGTCGCGCATGATTAAACCGTGGGTATCAGGGACAAACTGCAATCGGGTCTGATCGCTGCCGGCGTGAACACGGTCGCGATCATCGCGTTCGTGCTGCTTACCTTGGCGTCGTGGCGGGCCGCCGGGTTCGCGGTCGCCGGTCTCGCGCTGGTGCTCATCGCCGGGCGAAGGCGTACGGTCACCGCGCCGCTCGTCGTGGCGTGCGGCCTGCTGGCCGTCTACCACGCAGGTCACGGCGGCGTGGCACTGATCATCGCCGGTACGCTGCTCGGCCTCGTGATCATCAACCAGCCGATTCTGGATTGGATCATCGAGCGCACCGAGATCCGGGCCGCGAACCTGGCCGGCTACCGGCCGGCGAAGAGCCTGGCGGTGCCAACGGTTGCGATTCCGATCATGGTCGGCGTCGTCGGCGTATTCGCGGCGGCCGCGCTACCGGCCTGGCCGCTCGCGATCCTGATCGGGCTGTGCGCCGCGGGCGTCGGCGTCGTGGCCGCTCAGGCAATCCGGCTCCGGATCCACGGCAGCGGCGAGGCCACCCGGATCCGGACCGCACTGGAACGGTACGACGCGCGGTTCCTGCTGCACTTCAGCGCGCCGGATTTCACCGAATATCACGTTGAGATGTGGCGGCCCTACCTGGCACGAATCGGTCTGCCGTGGACCATCGTGACCCGCGAGGAACAGGCGTTCGTGACGCTGACGGCGGCGTCGGCCGGCACCGGCGTACCGGTCGTCTACTGCCCGCTGGTGTCCGACCTCGACACGGTCGTGACGCCCGGCGTCCGGTGCGCGTTCTACGTCAACAACGGCATGAAGAACGCCCACCTGGTCCGGATCGGGCACCTCACGCACATCCAGCTGCTGCACGGCGACTCCGACAAGGCATCGAGCTTCAATCCGGTCACCGCGATGTTCGACCGGATCTTCGTGGCCGGGCAGGCCGGCATCGACCGGTACGCCACGAACGGCGTGATCATCCCGCCGGCGAAGTTCGACATCGTCGGCCGCCCCCAGGTCGAGTCGATCGCCGTTCGCAGGTCGCCGATCCGGAGCGTCGCCAATCCGGTCGTCCTGTACACGACGACGTGGATCGGCGTGTACGAGGACGCGAGGTACAGCTCACTGAAGATCGGCGAGACGATCATTGCGAAGCTGATCGAACGTGGGGCGACGGTGATCCTGCGGCCCCACCCGTACACGGAAAGAGATCTTGACAGCATTCGTCACCTGGACCGCCTCGTGGCGCTGCTGGCCGCAGACCGCGAGCGCACCGGCCGTCCGCATATCTTCGGCGCGGCCGCGACCACCGGCATGACGCTGTTCGACTGCGCGAACCGAGCCGACGCCCTGATCTCCGACGTGTCCGGCGTGGCGTCCGACTTCCTCTACTCGGAGAAGCCGTTCGCGCTGACCAACATGCTGGCCGCGTCGGCCGACGAGTTCGTCGAGGCGTTCCCGCTGGCGAAGGCGGCCTACGTGATCGACGCCGGCGCCACGAACCTCGACACCGTGCTGGAGGAGTTGCTCGACACCGATCCGCTCGACGAGATTCGGCGCAAGGTGAAGAGCTACTACCTGGGCGACTTCAGCGAGGACAGTTACGCGGACGGCTTCGTGGAAGCCGCCCGCGCTTACTGCGCCTGATTTACAGGTTCGGGAACCACAGCCCGATCTCGCGCTTCGAGCTTTCCGGCGCATCCGACGCATGCACGAGGTTTTCCCGGTTGGAAAGGCTGTAGTCGCCGCGGATCGTGCCGGCTGCGGCCTTCCGACCGTCCGTCGAGCCGACCAGCGCCCGTACGACGTCGATCGCCTCGTCGCCCTCGAGCACCATCGCGACCAGCGGTCCGCTCGTCATGAACGCCTTCAACGGCGGGTAGAACGCCTTGTCCAGGTGGTCGGCGTAGTGCGCGTCGGCGAGCGCGGCATCCATCGTCCGGTGCGTCATCGCGACGATCGACAGGCCCTTGCTCTCGAACCGGCCGAGGATGGATCCGACCAACCCGCGACGTACCGCGTCCGGCTTGATCAATACGAGCGTGCGCTCGGTCACGGCGTACTCCCTCTGGTTAGGTATTTCGCGGTCGAGCCTAGCGACCGTGAGCAGCGCAGATCATTCCGGGCACCGGTGAGCGGTGAACCAGCCTCTTGTTCAAAGCGCCCAAACCGCCATAGCCTGATCGACACAACTCATTTGTGTAGCCGCACGCACACGCTGTGATCGTCGGCTGAACGATCGTCGGCTGAAGGGTCGTCGGCTGAAGGAGGTTGGCGTGCCCGAAGGCAGTCGCCGATGGTCAGTCACGCCGCGGCGCCTCGGCGCCATCGTCGTGCTGACGGCGCTGGGCGTGTTCCTCATCTGCGGCAGCGTCGGCAAGGGCGATCCGACGGTCGGTGCGATCGGCCTCGCGCTGGCGGCGGTCGCGGCCGGCATCTTCGTCCTGCCCGCGCTGAGCAATCGCGATTTGCCGTGGGCCCAGGGCACGGCGCACGTGGTCAGCGCATCGCCGCCACCGTCCACGACCACCTACGGCCGCTGCACGCTGCAACTTCTCGTCTCGGTGCGCGGCCAGGTCGGGATCCCGGTCCGGATCCGCGAACCCAAGGTGCCGCTGGCGAAGTGGCCCGAACTCGGGGAAGACCTGCCGGTGCTGGTCACGGTGGGCGGTTCGCGCAAGGTTCGCGTGCTGTGGGACGAGGTGCCGATTCACGGCACGCAACAGGCACAGACCCAGAATGTACGCACGGATGAGTACGACGAATACGACCTCTCCGGTGAGTCCGCCTACATCGCAACGTCCGACGGCATCGACCTCGATGGCATCGGCGGTGACGCCATAGACGGTGACGGCATTGACGCTGCGGACATTGACGCTACGGACATGGGGATCGTGGACGTCGACTCGGCGGCGGTCGGCTTCGGTGACAGCGGCATGCTCGAGATCGATCAGGCTGCGTTCGAGTCGACGGTCTTTGATGCGACCGTCTTCGACGAACCCGCCGTGGACGAGTCGGCGCTTGATGCACTCGTTAATGCAACGGCCGTTGATGCACTCGTCGTTGACGTAGCCGTCGTTGATGTAGCCGTCGTTGATCCACCAGTCGTCGAATCGTCCCAGTTCGGCGTGGTCGCGCTCGAACCGATCGGCGTCGTCGACGCCCCAACCGTCGACGCCCCAACCATCGACGCCCCAACCGTCGACGCCCCAACCATCGACGCCCCAACCGTCGATATCCCGACCGTTGACGCCCCAATCGCCGCCGGATTGGGCGATCGCCTGGCCGACGGCTCGGACGACGACCCCGACGACCCCGACAACGGCCCGAAACCGGTGACGTACACGCCGACGGTCCCGGTACCGCGCGCCGGTAACGCGTGGCCGGATCTGCCCGATGTGGACCCCGAACCGGATCCGGACAGCCACGATGACGACGACTTCCTCACCGGGCTGACCGAGACGAACGGCACGCTGTCGATCGAGCTCGAAGTCAAGATCAATGACCCGACCACCGGCCGGCGCCAGCTCGCACCGCCGGAGCCGCCTTCGGCCGACACCTCGTCCGAAGCCGCTACCGGCGGCGTCGGCGACGACGCGCCACAGTTGCCCCGCCGTACGCCGTCCCCGCGCCCCCGGATGGGTGTCGATCAGCCGGTACGCAACGTCATTCGCGGTACGGCAACACCGATACCGCCGGCGGCCTCGCCAAGCTCCGGGGCGCCGGGTCCCGCCACCGGTTCGCCAGCTGCGGGTTCTCCGCCCGCCGCTTCTCCGCCCGCCGCTTCTCCGCCCGCCGGTTCTCCGCCCGTCGGTTCTCCGCCCGTCCAGAACCCGCCGGCCCAGAACCCGCCGGCGCAGGCACCCGGCTCCGGCGCGGACGGCTCGATCGATCCTCGAGTGGTCGATCGTCTGCTGGACAACACCGCAATCGAGCCGCCGGTCCTGCCGGCCGCGGTCGCGGACGTCCTGCTGGCGAGTGTCGCGCTGACCGATTCGATGCCGACGGTCCCGATCCAATTCCGTCAGGCCCGGGTCGTGTCGCCGGGCGTGGCAGCCACACCGGATCCCGATGAGTACGTGTTCGACCAGGCATCCGACACCGTGTCGGTGTCCGACGCGTACATCGCGGCCACTCCACCGCCCGGCGTCACCGCCGGCCACGGCAAGATCCGATCGGTCGCCGCGACGCTGTTCGTGACCGACCTGTCCCGCTCAATCATCTTCTACCGCGATGTGCTCGGCTTTACCGAGTCCGACGCCGGCCGCGGCAGTGCCGTCCTGGTCTCCGGCGACGCGAAGATCGTGCTGCGGCGGGTCGGGATGGCACCGGTCGACCGACGCCTCGTGCAGCTGCTGCTCGAGGTGCCGGACGTTAACGCCGCGTACGAGGATCTGCGCAGCCGATCGGTGCCGTTCATCCACCGGCCTCGCAAAGTCGGCCAGTACGAGCAGCAGACGCTCTGGGCGGCCGCGCTGCGGGATCCGGACGGGCACGGCATCGCGATCACCCAATGGCGCGATGCCCGAGACTGACTCCTCGACCGCCCAGGATCGTCAGCGGCCGAGCACCGATCTGCGTACCGACAGGACGTAGACCCACACGAGCAGGAAGAGCACGCCGAGGGCGGCCAGCGAGACGTGGAAGTAGCCGCAGGCGATCAGCAGCACCTGAAGGACGATTCCGGCGCCCCAGGCCCACGGCCGCTTCAGCATGCCCGCCAGCAGGATGCACAGCAGCGCCAGGATGCCGAGCGACAGCATGGCCGCGCCGGTATGCCGTACGTGCAGAACGTGCATCGGAACGATCGCCAGTAGCAGCACGATCGCTTCGAGGACGAGCGCACCGGCGGCGACCCCGCGTACCGCTGCGGTTGGATTGCGAAGACCGGACGGTTTCCCGGCCGCCTCGACCTCGGCGGACGTGTCCTGTGCCTTGGGGTCGGTCATCGTGCCAGCAGCCTTCGCGCGTCGGCGACCGTGACCACCGATCCGGTGATGATGATGCCCACGCCGCTGAGCGCGGTATCCACATCGGACTCCGCCAACTCGACCGCCAGCTCGATCGCGTCCGGCATCTGCGGTCGGATGTGTACGCGATCCTCGCCGAAGATCTCGGCGGCGATCACCGCGAGTTGCTCGGCCGACATGGCCCGGGGCGACGTGTTGCGGGTCACGACGATCTCGGTGAGTACGGGTTCGAGCAGCTCCAGGACGCCGTCGACATCCTTGTCGGCGAGCACCGACACGATGCCGATCAGGCGGCCGAACGCGAACTCCTCCTCCAGCGCCTTCACCGTCGCCGTCATCCCGTGCGGGTTGTGCGCCGCGTCGAGCAGGATCGTCGGTGCGTTCCGGATGCGCTCGAGCCGGCCCGGCGACGATACCGAGGCGAAGCCCTCGCGGACCACCTCGATGTCGAGCTGCTGGCGATCGCTGCCGCCCAGGAAGGCCTCGACCGCGGCCAGCGCAACGACGGCGTTCTGAGCCTGATGCGCGCCATGCAGCGGAAGGAAGACGTCGTCGTAGAAGCCGTCCAGCCCTTCGAATCGCAGCAACTGGCCGCCGACCGCGACCGCGCGGTCGACGATGCGGAAGTCGACACCCTCGACCCGCAGCGTGGCGCCTACGGTCGCGCACCGGTCGACCAGCTCGCGGAGCGCATCCTCATCCTGGATCGCGCTGAGCACGGTGGCGCCGGCGTGGATGATCCCGGCCTTCTCGGAGGCGATCTCCCCGGTCGTGTCGCCCAGCAGCTCAGTGTGGTCGAGGCCGATCGGCGTGATCACGCACACGCCCGCGTGCAGGACGTTGGTCGCATCCCACGCACCACCGAGACCGACTTCGACCACGGCGACGTCGACCGGTGCATCCGCAAACGCGGCAAAGCCCAGCGCGGTGGTCAGCTCGAAGTACGTCACCCGGTCGATCGTGTCGCCCAACTCGGCGGCTGCCACCGCTTTGCCGTCCAGGAAATCGGCCAGCGGCGCGACCTCTTCGTAGATGGCCGCGAACCGGTCTTCGTCGATCGGTTGGCCCTCGATGCTGATCCGCTCCCGGATCGTCTCCAGGTGCGGGCTGGTATAACGTCCGGCGCGCAGGCCATGGGCCCGCAACAGCGAATCGATCATCCGGGCGGTCGACGTCTTTCCGTTGGTGCCGGTGAGATGAATGGACGGGTAGGCAAGCTGAGGGCTTCCAAGAAGGTCGAGCAGCGCCTCGATCCGGCTGCGATCGGCAACCATCCGGCCCGGGCCGCGCTCGTTCAACTCCTGCTCAGCACGGACGAAGTCGTCATGCACAAGAGCGAGTCTACGGGCACCCGGAATAGCGCTCGTCTCCGCTACGCTGTCGCGCATCGACTCGGCCTGTGCTGCCCGGGCCGACACTCATCAGTATCGGCGCGGCGACGCCGACGACCGCAACCCCCAAGCGGGAGAGGCACCATGACCACACCCGACGAACCCCAGCCCGCCGACGGCAGCGGATTCCCGCCGCCAGAGCCAGAATCGCCTGCTCCATCCACCCCGTGGGCTGCTCCCGAGCCGCCGGCCGCCGACCCGGCCGCCGCCTATCCGCCGCCGCCGGTCTATCCGGAGACCGGCTACCCGCCGCCCGGTTACCCGCCACCCGACTACCCGCAGGCGGCGTACCCTCAGGCCGGCCAACCGGCGCCCGGCCAACCGGCGCCTGGTTTCGCGCCGCCCGGTTTCGCGCCGCCCGGCTCTCCGCAACCTAGTTATCCACAGGAAGGCTTCCCGCCGCCCGGCTACGCACCGCCTGGTTACCCGCCGCCCGGTGACCCTCAAACCGGCTATCCACAGGCCGGCTATCCGCCGCCCGGTTACGCGCCGCCCGGCTACCCGCCGTCTGGTTATGCGCCGCCCGGCTACCCGCCAACTGGTTACCCGCCGCCCGGTTACCCGCAAGGCGGATATCCGCCACCCGGTTACCCGCAGGCCGGCTACCCGCCGCCAGGCTATGCACCGCCGGCGCATCCGCCGACGTCGTACCAGCCCGGTGGATACGCCCAGCCGTACCTCACCGACCCGGCGCAGCCGCTCTACTTCGACCCCAACGGGCCGGCGCCGTACATGCAGAATGCCGGCAAGGGCATGTCGACCAATGTCAAGGTGCTGCTGTGGGTCCTGCCGGTCATCCTCGTCCTATGCGTGGGTTTCGGCATCTACGCTCTCGGCCGGTCCGACGACGGAAACACGCCCACGGCGAACGGCCCGACCACGGGCGCACCGCTCGGAAACACTCCGCCGGCCGGTACGACGCCGACCAGGGTTCCCGGGCTGGACTCGTTCACCATGCCGGGTGACGCGCTCGGTATGAACGAATCGATCGACAAGACGCAACTCGATCTCGTAAAGACGCTGCAGGACGCACTGGACAGCATGACGGCGTCGGCGCACGCCGGTCCATCCACCGCCGCGATCTACCAGGACATCAATAACAAGAAGCGGATCCTGATCATCGTCGGCGTACCGCTCAAGATCCCGGACCCCAGCACGTACGCCAACGACACACTGACCGGTGTCGCGACCTCGGCGACGATGCAGCCGACGAAGTCGTACCCGGCCGGGCCGATGGGCGGCACGCTGCTGTGCGCAGACGGCGTCCAGACGGCCGGCGCCATCACAGTCCCGCTCGCGGTCTGCGTGGTTGCCGACAACGGCGGGATGCTGATCATGCTGGATTACAACCAGACGGCTGTGGCGTTCGCACCTCAGGTCGTCGCACTCCGATTCGCGATCGAAACGCAGTAACGCGGGACACGGTTGTCAAACCCTCGCATCATCCGGGCGGACGCATTAATCCGCGTCCGCCCGGATTGCAGAGTTTCCCCTGATAATCTCCGCGAGAACCATCACGCGAGCGGCCCGGAGGTAGACATGAGCGAGCAACGCCTGGGCGAGCCGGTCGTACCGGATATGTTTTCCGATCTTGGCTCGGCTTCCGGGATGGACGATCCCGGCAAGGACGCTCCGCGCACCCGCCGGGCGCTGTGGATCAGTGCGGCCGCGATCCTCGTGCTCGGCGCCGTGGCGTTCCCGGTAGCGCTCCATTTCCTTCGGCACGCGCCGGCCGGGCTCAAGACACCGCAGCACGTCGCCGGCCTCACCCTCGACACCTCCGCGGACGCGACCAGCACCGCGGACTACCTGCGCAGCGCGTTCGCGGCCGGCGTGAACATGCAGACGTCCGTCGGCGCTGTCTACACCGACGGCGCCGCGAGCGCCGCATCCGACGCGCACAGCGTGATATTCGTCGGCGGTACGGCAACCGGTTCCGACGCCGCTCTGCTCACCGAACTGCTCGCCCAGCTCGACGACAGCACCGACGGCATCACCAGCCTCGCCACCGAGGCACCGGGACCGCTCGGCGGGCAGATGAAGTGCGGGCTGACAACCGATACGTCGAAGCAGGACGCCACCGCGTCCGACGAGATGGCGGTATGTGCGTTCGCAGACAGCGGCGACGTCGGCATCGCACTGTTCCCGAACCGGACCATCGACCAGGCCGCGGAATTGATGCGGCAGCTGCGGGCCGGCGTCCAATAAGCTGGGCACCATGGTGCCGGCTGCGCTGCTCGTACATCTGCGACGCGCCCATGACCACATCGACCGCAACTACCGGGATCCGCTCGACCTGGAGCAGCTCGCTCGGGTCGCCGGCGTCTCCAAATACCACTTCGTGCGGTCCTTCGAGGCGACCTACGGCGAGACTCCGATCCGCTACCTCACCCGCCGCCGGATCGAACGGGCACAGGACCTGCTCCGATTCGCGAATCTGACCGTCACCGAGATCTGCATGCTGGTGGGATTCTCGAGTCTCGGTTCGTTCTCGACACGATTCTCGACTCTCGTGGGCGAAAGCCCGACTGCGTACCGGGATCGGTGGGCGAAGCGCGGAGGCGCGCACGTTCCAGGGTGCTACCTGTTCATGCGCGGCGCCCGCGATCCGTCCGGGACCA
>CAWCQQ010000020.1:0-77943 GCA_963797675.1 uncultured Actinomycetota bacterium | reverse complement strand
AAGGCCATCGTCATATTCGCGCACCGCTGGCAGAACGTTCGCCTGCCAAGTCTCGCTAGAACCACCGGCCAGACGGGCGGGTAGTGGCAGTCCCTCCACCCCCGTGACGGTGACGACCGGGCGCCGGTTGCCGTACGGCACGATCTTGAAATCCTGGACGCTGACCTCGCCGCGTCCGGCATTCGTTACAGCGAAGCTCATCATGACCCGACGAGCGGCTGGGTCGGCCTCTAAATACGTCACGCGGAGACGCAGCTTTGGTCCGCCCGCGCGGTAGCTCAGATAGGCGATGCGGGCAGAGACGGACGATACGGCTACCGCTAGACCCGAAACGCCCAATGCGGCATAGCTGATCCAACCCGGAGCGCTACCAGACATGTACGGAGGTTAATCCATGTCGAAAGCCGTTGGCGTTCTGGAGGTTGTTGATTGTCGGCAAGTACCTGGATTGCTGGTCGAGGTAGGGAGCCCTCCGGAGGATCTCCGAAGGGCTCATCGCGCAACGCAGTCCGATCAGGCACTGCCACTGTTACCCAGGGCTGCCGCGACCACTGTGACGCCGAGGGCGATTACCGCGCCCTTGAGAAGTACATCGCGGGCAGCGTCCTGCTGCAACTTCGCTGCGATCTGGAGGGCCTCAACGAGGAGTGCGATGTCCTCGTCGTATGGCGGGGGTGTCAAAGCTCCGACCGCGCCTGCGAGGAGCTGACCATCGGGCGTGTTAAGGATTGTACCGAGCTTTATGGCCTTGAACTCTGCGTCGGCAAGCAGCTGTTCCGCGATCTGCTGCGGACTGAATACAGATGAGACAGTCGCTGGCAGGACGAAGTCGAACGGCGATGTACGTCTGGGCCACTGGTAGATAAATTTCGCCAGGTAAGCGACCAGGCGATCCATCTGGGTCTGAGGCATTGGCGTCTCCAAGATTCTGTCGATAGTGGTTCGGGCGATCCCTGTGATGAGGTGGATACGGTTCTTGCTGACCCCGGCCTCGTGAGCCGCACGGACGAGATCGTCTCTTTCGATCGACGCCCATGCAGTTAGTGCTTGTTCCGCTTCCTCCTGGTTCATGGATTGATCATATGCATCAGACGCTACGTAGTCAAGCATCCACCACTATTCGATGCACCATCACTTGAAGCAGGATCATTTGTCGATACATTCAGGGGCTTGGTAGAGGCTTGATCTTGTGAATCGGCCCTATGGAGGCCAGCACAAGCCCACGTGTCCCGGTAATTTGGCCTACGCCTCTACGAGCCCTCTGGGAGAAATCTGGGAGACGATCTTGTTGTCCATACCTCCGACGACCAACGTGAACCGATGACACCACATACCCTGAACTGCGGCGTCAGGCATCCGCCGTGGTAGTGGATCACGTTGGACGTCACTGGGGGTCAAGGGGTCGCAGGTTCAAATCGTCCCGATCGAGAGCAACCGTTGACATCAACAGCGTTCGGATGTTTGGACCAGGTAGGCCATGCCCGGCTGCGCGGGAAACACGAATCGGAGCGGGGACATGCACCGCACCTGCGTATTTCAACGCTCACCGTAGTCATGCAGTCCAATGTGGTCCACGACGAATCGAACCCGAGACGCGTCGATGGCGAAATAGATTCGGCCACAGCGATCTGGCGACTTGTGGTCGTCCACCTTGACATGGGGCTCGGCCTGAAGCTCTTCGCCCTCGAACGTAAACGCTATAGCACTGAGGCCAGAGTCGAACAGAGCAATTTCAATGCCATGCTGTTCTATTGCGTACTCGGCGATCCCTCTACCGAGCCTGCCTTCGAGTTCGTGATACTCCCCCGCTAAGGCAGCAAGCCTCGTTACAAACTCCACCATTCTGCGCGGATTCGGGTATCGATTGGTCCCCAGCATGCCGAGCGCGCGAGGTGTCAGCGCAAAATGCGGCCCGAGCAAAGCACGTATATCCGTTTCGGCGATCGGCCAGTCGTACGTTCCAGATTCGTCAGCGCTGGACGGCTTGAGCGGAGGTAATGGTGCAATATCTCGCAGATGCATTTGCAGTTCAGCTAGGTCATCCTCGAAAACGAGCGACGTCCGACTTCCGAGTACCTGGGCATAGCCCGTGGGCTGAATTTCCTGGTACGGTGAAATGTAAATATCTGGAAATGGAACAAAGTCTGCCCATACCAGCAAGCCGGCTGGCGGACTCGTCCTAAGATCGTGCAGGATGCGTGCGCGGACAGAATCTGGACTAGTACGGATGTCAAGACTAATAGCCCGCAGCGCACCAGCCAGAGTGAATGTTCTCCGCCAGGTTGTCGGCAACCGCTCCGACCGATCAGTACCACCCAGAATAGCCACGACCGTGCGCCAGGGTGGTTGGTCCGAGTCTGGCCTTATCTCAAACGATTCGGATATGTCGTTGCAGTTGTCAAGCAGCAAGCCGTCAAGTTCATCGAGATCTTCGGTCCAGGCATCCTCGTTCGCGATAACAGTCGAACTTCCCATTCGAATTCCGTTTCGAGAACAATCAAGCGTGACGTTCCGTAGATTGTCCGGCCGGCGGCCAGCCTGATTGCGACAGCAACGGCGACCGCGCGAGGATTCTCATGCTTGAACTTAGCCGGGTCGACCGCCAGTGCTACCAGCGCTTCGTCCGATGGGCGTCGTAAGGGAATTACGACCGACGGAGCATAGATTAGAGCCGCACGTGCGGCGCGAGCCTGCTCCTCGTCAAGCCCGTAGGCTAGTGAGCCGGGTCCGTCGACAGCCGTAAGGCCAGCGAGATCTATCGGCAGCAAAATGGGACGCTCCCCGGGGACGATAAATTTTGCCCTCGGCTCCGCGAAACGTGGCCATGCACCTGCCGATGCGCGCCCACTATCTAATGAGCGAGCATCTTCAACAAGATCGGCAATGGTGCGCACAGGACACTAATCCTCGAAGAGATACCCGACCGGGATCGAAAGTTTTCGGATTTCGTCAATTGACATACGGTCAATTGCTGCGTGTACTCGGTTTCTTAAGTCCGACTCGGGGTCCGGCAGCTTCCGGTGAACGTCGTTCGTTGATCCACCTATTACGTTAATGTGCCAGGCACTAGTAGCCAATGGCGATAGCGATGGCCACGACACCGCGAACTGCGGGTTTCCGTGCATCGGGATAGCCGAAGGCGGGATCTCTATTGGATTCGCGGACGCATCTTCTGAACTTGCCAGTCCGGCAGCCGATTCCCGGAGTATCGATACACCGGCGGGAGCAGTGGCAGCCCAGTGTTCGATCTCCGCCCGGACCTTCTGTTCAAAGACCCGACGCCATTCCGCCGAGTAGGAAGACGGAAATGATTTTAGAGCCAGATTGAATGTCTTGATGGGCCGAGAGTCTGAAAGTGCCGTCTCCAAGATGGTTCTGAATTGGCGGCTGGGCACCGTCGCCGCCCATTCGCTCATCCACGTCGTTTGCTTATGAACTGTAATCGGCAGGATCTCTACAAATTCGTCGGGCCTCTGGGATTGGTGTTCGCGGATTTCCGCAAACCGCGCGGGCTCGAGTGGAACGGGATGGCTAGGGATTACGACCACACGTTGTTTCTCAAGATCGAAGTATCGCAAGCGATCAGGCGTCCAGTCGACAAACGCCTTCCATACGTCCCTACGAATGGGAACCTGTATTTCCAGCGCGCTAGCGACGTGTGGCGGCAATACCAGGATATCGCCTTGCCGCGAGCCATCCAGCTTTACGTGTCCTTGGTTGGCAGCATCTTCGAGGAAGTCACGGAACCGTGTGTATCCCATTCCCTTGGGATCAAATCCGCCGTACGTCCGTCGCTTCATCTCCAACCGGACTTGACTCGCAGTTGGGTACGCTTGGTTATCCGTGGTCAACGCTATGGTGGACGTGGATAGAACCTGAAAGGCTTGATCGCGCTGCGCGGCCGAGGCGCTCTCAGCGGCGACGAGGTTGGTCTGTTCTGACATGGCTACTCCAACGGTGAGCGAGGCCGGGACCACTAGGGCCCCGGCCTACAGCTTCGACTTTGGAAGTAGCGCCAGCGTCAGCGGAGGACCGTCCGTACTTCCCCTCAGGGGTTGGGCCCCACCGGATGACCACCTACTGTGCATCAGCGATCTGGCGTTGCCCAACTGGCCGGTCCAACATGCCCGGTTCCCTTGACAGGTTAAGGGAACCAAGCCATAGCACTCTCCTACGGCTAGTGTGTGCCACGTAGACCGGAAGCGCAAGCTAATCGAGGAAAAAATCTGGATTTTAAAGACAGCCCGAACAAGAGTACGACGTGGCCATCCCGGATGTCTAGGCTCTTTGCCCAGGATTTCTTGCGCAGTGCCTAATCGTACGATACGTCCCCGTTGCTATTACCAGACGACGCGGGTGGAATCTCCACAGACCCGCCCACGCGTGTACGACCTTGGAAACATGCTCTACCGAGACAGCGTGCCATTAGCGTGCCATTAGCCGATGCCGCCTACGGTCACCAACGGGCACGATCGGTTTGCCTGAAACCTTGTGGTGCAGGCATTCCAGGCGAAGAGCTTCACATGGGGCGGACTTCCAAACTGATTGTGCGGGTTCGATTCCCGTCGCCCGCTCCACGACAAAAGCCCAGGCCATCGCTTGTACGCGGCCTGGGCTTTCATCTATCCTCATCTATTAAATTCGTCCCTTGCGTGCCCGATCACGCTCCTCAGCGATGCTGACGCTGAGCGCATCGGCGATACCGCGATCGCGGCGCGCGGAGACGTGTTGATAGACCATCGCGGCCCGTGCCGAGCTGTGCCCCAGTGCCAGGGCTGGCCCGCTCCCGAACCGGCGAGGTCACGGCGTACGGGCTCTTGCCCGAGGGCTTTGCTGTCAAGAAGCGGTTGACGTAGGCATTCGACTTCAGGCTGGTCAAGTGTCGGACACGCTGGTCGTTGCTTAGATCATCTTCATGATTGATGAGTTCATCGCGGCACTTCGTGTAACGGGCACGTTATTGCGAATTTCCGGTAACGATCGGCAGGCGGGCGAGCTGCAGCGCCCCGGCGAGCCAGGCATTGAGAATTGAGTGCCTGCCGTAGGAGCGGCACCCGTACTCTCTCTGGGTGAGCGATAGCAATGACTACGTGAGGCTGCGAGAGACTTTCAATGAGGACGCTGAACGGTATGACCGTGCGCGGCCCCGGTACCCGGCACAGATGTTCGATGATCTCGCTGCGGCCGGAGTAGCGCCCGGTGCAAGGGTGTTGGAGATCGGCTGTGGCACTGGGCAGGCGACCGTGCCGCTCGCGGAACGGGGCTACCGGATCGTGGCCGTCGAGTTGGGCGCAGACATGGCTGCTGTGGCTCGGCGCAATCTTGTCGGCTTCGAGTCGGTGGAGGTTGTGACGGCGGCGTTCGAGGAGTGGCCCTTGCCTGCGGAACCGTTCGACGTGGTGTTCTCCGCGACGGCGTTTCACTGGATTAATCCGGCCGTGCGGGTGTCGAAGTCTGCTGACGCCTTGCGTCTCGGTGGTCTGCTGGCCACCGTGGGAACCCACCACATCGCCGGTGGAACCTGGACCGAGCCGTTCTTCGCCGAGATTCAGAAGTGTTACGAGCGCTTCGATCCGTCGACCCCATCGGGCCTGCGTCTTGAAGGTGCTCGAGACATTCCGGAGGACGATCGGGAGCTGACCTCGTCGGAGCGGTTCGGGCCTGCGAGCTTCTACCGATACGAGTGGGAGTTGCCGTACTCGACAGCGGCCTACCTGGATCTGCTGTTGACCTACTCCGGTCACCGTGCCTTGCCGGACGCGCAGCAGAACGCATTGCTGAACTCCATCGCGCGGCTCATCGACGTCGACTACGGGGGCCAGGTCGTCAAGCGCCACCTGACTGAGCTGAGGCTCGCCCAGCGGGTCCGGTGAATCGCGTCGATCGGTGGCGGTCGTCGGATTCAGCAGAGTACACGTGCATTCGGCCGAGTCCTGGTTGAACGGCAACAGAAACGCCCCGTGCAGTTCGCCTTGTTCGGCTGCACGGAGCGCCCGATTTTCAGTGGGTCGCGGTCTCGTCACGGAGGGCCCTCCCGGAGGCTCGCGCGCAGGGCGGTGAGCGGAATGAAGGCCGTGCCGGTGCCGAGTTCGTTTGGTGTCGGGCCTGACGCAGTCGCGACGTCGGCGAGTCGGTCGGCGAGGGCCGTCAGGGCCTCACGGTCGCCTTCGAGTGCGGCGCGTTCGTCGTCGCTGGTCCGGTTGTCCTCTTCGATTCGGTGGACGCCGGTGACGAACTGGAGCCGGACAACTATCTGTTGATGGACGTTTGATCCCGGCCGATATCAGGTACGTGCGACGTACGTCGAGATGCCTGGATCGTGGATGGTTCTGGCACGACTCCAGCCGATCGTTGCTGACTGAGCCGCCGACCCGTCGTCTCATTAGCCCTCGTCCGCGCTCGATCGGACATCGCGCTGGGTATGGGTAGTGTGGCCCTGACCTGTGTGTCTCTGGGTTGAGTTGGAAACTTGTGATCCACAGGCCGTAGAGGTACCTCGGACCGTGCCCGTCGCGTGCCCGATGCGAAGACAACAATCAGTCAACAGTGGTCAGTATTCGTACGTACGTTCGGCTCACCCTGCGCTTCTTCGGCGTCGATATGTCCTATGAGCAGCTGGGGTCCGCGAGGGACCCTTTCCGCCAAGGCTCCTTCCAAACTGATTGTGCGGGTTCGATTCCCGTCGCCCGCTCAACATTTCCCCAGGTCAGGTTCTACTTCCCGGGGTGAGGTTCGTTCGGTCGATGCTATTCGACCGATCTCGTCGTGCCGTTGGGATCGCCCGTAATGCTCGCCGAGCGGGGTCCGGCCTGCCTGTCCAGGGGCTGGACGCGTCAGGAACGTGAGCGCCGACAGGCGCCAGATGCGAGGGTGTCCAGTTGGTGGCCCGCCGATTCTGTCGCGGTGCCCTTGCCCCGGTGAAATGCCAGGCGCCGGGTCGGTACGGGCCTCGTTATGCGGTCGTCCATGGCAGCGGGCCCGACGGAAGGGTAGTGAGGGCGGCGCCGATTCCGACCGCGACGGCACCGGCGGCGAGCCATCGGACCACGTCGTTCGGTGCGATGGCGCCGGTCGGGACGCAGCGCAGCGAAGGCAGCGCCTCCAGCATCCCGGCGAGGGAGTCCGGGCTCCACAGTGAGGCCGGGAAGATCTTCACGGCGTCCGCTCCCCACTGGGTGGCCTGCCACATCTCGGTCGGCGTGGCACAGCCCGGGATGGTCGCGATCCCCCTTTCCCGCGCCGCGGCGATCACGGGTCGGCTCAGCGTGGGGGAGATGACGAACGCGGCCCCCAGGTCCGCGGCCCGGTCGACCTCAGCCGGCGTGTGTACGGTACCGACGCCCGTAGTGACGTCGTCGTAGCCGGCGCAAACGCTGGCGAGTTGCTCGATCGCCTCCCATGCACCGGGCGTCGTCAAGGAGATCTCGATGACGCGCAAGCCGGCGTCGAGCAGGGTACGGACCTGCCCGAGCGCGCTGGCCGCATCGCGCTGGCGCACGACGGCGACGACCCGGTGGCGCTCCAACGATTCGAGAACTGGGTTACCGGTCAACGTCGGCTCCTGGTAGTAGTACCTGGTCACGTTCGCGGGCAGTGGGTAGGCCCGCGATGTCGGTGGGTTCGCTGACCACCAACGATGCGACGGCAGCCGCTTCGCGCAGCGCGTCGGCCGGTGGTAGCCCGCGCAGCCATCCGGACAGCCAACCGGCGGTGAACGCGTCGCCGGCTCCGACCGGGTCGGCCACGGCGACCTCGCGCGCGCCCGCCCGGACGGTGCCGGCCGCCGTGGTGGCGGTCGCGCCGTCCGCGCCGTGGGTCACCACGACCGTGGTGGTACGGCCCTGCAGCAGGCGCGCGGGTTCGTGCGGCAGTTGCAGAAGGGCGAGTTCCTCGTCGCTGATCAGCAGGGTGTCCATGCGGCCGGCGAATCGTGCGTAGGACCGTTGCCACTGTGCAGCTTCGGCCAGGCGCAGCCGCACGTTCGGGTCGAACGCCACGTGTACGCCGGCATGCGTGGCGACGGAGATCAGGTGGTCGACGAAGTCCCCGGCCGACGGTGAGAGCATCGTGGTGATACCGGAGACGAACAGCAGCCGGGCCGATGCGACCAGCTGTTCGTCAACGTCGCCGGGCGACAGTGCGGAGGCGGCGCTGCCGCTGCGGTAGTACGAGACGGAGACGGGACGGCGGCCGGCCGGGCTGTCTCGCAGCAGTACGCCGGTCGGCCGGTCCGGGTCGTCGTATAGGGCACGGACATCGACGCCATCGGCCCGCAGCGTGTCGCGGACCCAGCCGCCGGCGGCATCGGTGCCGACCCGACCGCAGAACGCCACGGTGTGGCCCAGGCGGGCCAGCCCGATTGCGACATTGCTTTCCGACCCTGCGACGCTGCGCACGAACCGGTCGGCTCGGCGCAGAGACGTTGCCGAGTCGGCCAGCAGCAGGCCCATGGCCTCGCCGGCGGTCACCGCATCCATGCCCACTACCAGGCGACTTCGTTGAGCTGCCGGGATCGTACGAAATCCTCGTCAACCTCCACGCCGATGCCGGGGCCGCCGGGAACGGATACCGTGCCGTCGACGGACAGGCTCAGGTGTTCGCGGACGACTCCCCGGCTCAGGCGACTCTGCGCCACGTTGAACTCGACCCAGGTGGCGTGCGGCAGCGCGGCCAGGTAGTGCAGGCTGTAGGCGTGCAACAGGTCGGTCAGCCAGGAGTGGGTAACGATTTCCCGGCCGATCACGCCCGGCTCGGCCGCCAGTTGGGCGGCTACGGTCAGGCCGCCGCATCGCGACAGGTCGGGCTGTAGGACGTCCATCTCGGCCTCGTGGATGAGTCGCCGGAAGTCCCAGATGGTGGACTGCTGCTCGCCGGCCGCGAAACGTAGCTCCGCGAATTCCGACTTCAGCTCCCGGTACACCCCCAACTCCTCGGGGTGTACGAAGTCCTCGACCCAGTACGGGCGGACCTCGGTCAGCGAACGCAGCATCGCCTCGGTCTGGCCGCGGTCGCGGGTGCGGACCCGTGCCCCGTCCTGCACGTACCATCCGGGGTCGACCATCAACGCGCAGTCCTCGGGTAGCGCCTCCCGGATCGCCGCGAGGTTGTCCCGGTCCCGTGCCGGGTCGACACCGAAGCCGCCCCAGCCGAACTTGACCCCGTGGAATCCCAGGCTCGCGTACCGCGCGGCTGCCTGCGCGTTCTCCTGGGGAGTGAACCGGAACAGGGTGGACGCGTAGGCCGGCAGCCGGTCACGGCGGCGCCCTCCGAGCGAGGCGGCCAGATCCACGCCGGCGGCCTGGGCTCGAATAGACCAGAGACAGTTATCGACGGCCGACATGGCATGCATCACCACACCGCGCCGCCCGTAGTACGCGGTGGCCAGGTATAGCTCTTCCCACAACCGTTCGGGCTCGAGAGGGTCTTTGCCGATCAGCTCCTCGGCCAGCGTACGGAATCCGAGCGCGCCCATGCCCGCCCCGCTGAGTACCTGGACGGCAACCGCACCGAGTGTCTCCACATCGGACCATCCGACGATGCCCTCGTCGGTTGCCACGCGGACGAGCAGCAGGCGGTCACCCTGGTCGGTCGCCTCGGCCGCGCCGTCGTGCGACCCGTAGGTCTCGTCGCCGCCCAGCAGGATCGGTGTGACGCTGGTGATCTTCATCGAGCCGCCCGCTCCGCCTCGTCGAGTACGCCGGGCAGATCCGACGGCCACGGGATGCGGCGCTCCGCCAAGCAGGGCCGGAACGCCTCGGCATGCGGCACCATCAAGCGGGCCCCCTGTCGGTGGGTCTCCGTGGCCATCTCGTCCGCGTAGTCGTACCCGCGCAGCTCGCGCATGACCGCCATCTGGCTCACGTGCCGGCGAATCAGCGCGGTCTTCTCGGCCACGTGCTGCTCCGACAGCTCAACGAAGTGGGTGGGTTCGAATCCGTACCCGTCGCCGGGATGGGTGTAGAACAGCCGCGGCGTGCGGGGCAGAGCGGGTACGGATGGTTCGAATGACGCCAGGTTCACGAACAGAGCGGCGTCGGTGACCGCCTTCGCGGTGACCACGTGGTCGTCGTTGTAGTCGTTTGTCCAGTGGGTCAGGACGACGTCGGAACCGAGGCGTCGCAGCACGGCGATGAGATCCCGGCGCAGGTCGGCATCCTCGGTGAGGAAACCGTCCTCGCGGCCCAGGCAGACGTACTCCGCGTCGAACCGCTCCGCGACGCCGCGCATCTCACGATCGCGTACCGCCGCGGCCGGTTCGGCGTCCGGGCCGCCGAAGGGCAGTCCCTTGCCGCCGTCGGTGACGCACACGAAGCTGATCCGGTGGCCCTGCGCGTGCAGGCGCAGCAGTGTGCCCAGGCACCGCATCTCGTCGTCCTGGTGGGCGAATACGCACGTCACGTTCACGCTGCGCCTCCCGGCAGCCGGGCCAGCGAAGTCGCCAGCCCGCCATCGACAGTCAGGAAGGTGCCGGTGACGTAGTGGGCATCGGCTGAGCACACGAAGCCCACGGCGGCGGCCACCTCGTCGGCGGTACCGAATCGGCCGAGCGGTAGCAGCGGCGCGACCTGGTCGAGGTGGTCGGCGCCGTACATCGCGTTCTCGCCGGCGGTGCGGATCCAGCCGGGTACAACGGCGTTCACCCGGATGCGCTGCGGCGCCCACTCGTTGGCCAGCGTCCGCACGATCTGGGCGAGCGCACCGTGGGCGGCGTTGTATCCGACACAGTCGGGGAACGGTATGGTCGCGTGCAGCGAGCCGATCGCCACGAGGGACGCACCGGCGGCGAGCGCGTCGCCCACCACGAAGGCGCGGAACAGGCAGAACGCCGCCACCGGCCCGACCGCCAGGCTCTGCACGACGCTCTGCCGCGACACCGCGACCGCGGCCGCGTGCTCCTCGTGGGCGACCGCGTGCACCACCGACGCGGTACGTCCCAGTGCCAGCGCCGCGGCCCGTACCGCGTCCGGGAACGCATCGTCGGCCGCGTCGGCCACCAGTGCCTCGGCCCGGCCGCCGTACGCGCGAACGGACGAGGCGGTCGACTCGGCGCGGGCCGCGTCCCGGTCCACGCAGAGCACGACATCGTGGGTGGGGCCGAGGCGGTGGGCGCAGGCACCCCCGATGTCACCGCCCGCGCCCACAACGACGGCCACCCGGTCAGACATCGTCGACCGCCTGGCGCAGCAGGTCGATCAGGCGGTCGATCTCCTCGGCCATCTGCGGGTCGACCGGCTCCCCGGTGGGGCCCCGCATGGCGGCGTTGGGGAGCACGCCCTGCCGCACGAGGAAGTCGCTTCTCCACGGCTACGAATAGATCGAGGGTGGTCTGTTGCGACACCAGCAACGCCAACGGACCGGCGATCCGGTACGCCCGTGCGAAGTCACCGGCGCACAGCGCCTGCCACAGCGCGGCCTGCGCCCACACGGTTTCACCGGCCGGCATGGTACCCACCACACCCCGCCGGAAGCTGTCGATGAGGTACAGGCCGCCGGTGCCCTCGAAGATGCCGGCCCGGCCGCCGGTGGCGTCGAGCAGCGCGGTCACCCGGGAACCGATCGGAGGCGCTTCGGGTTTGAACATCACCCGGTCGCCGTACTCGGCGTGAAGGCGCGACTGCAGTGAGATCGACAGTGACGCACCGACGTACCCGCTGGCGTCCTGGACGACCAGCGGCATGTCCGCCGCGTGCACGATCGCGCTGAAGTAGTCGAACAGCTGGTCGTCGGTGGCCGGGAACAGCGCCGGCGGGGTCGCCATCACGGCGGTGGCGCCGCACGCCGCGGCGTTCTTGGTATGCCGTACGGCAACCGCGGTGGACTCGGCGCCGACGCTGATCACGCAGTGCCCCCGACCCTCGGCCAGCTTGCAGGCCAGCCGGGCCACGTCATCGCGCTCCTCGGAGGACAGCCGCAAGACCTCGGAGACCATGCCGAAGACCACACCATCGGCACCGTTGGCGAACAACCAGTCGAACTGCGTCTCCATCGCCGACCGGTCGATCGTGTCGTCGGCGGCGAACGGGGTCTGGAAGACGGCCAGGACGCCGCTCAGGGCCGCGCTCATCGGGTACCACGCCATACACGCGGCAGGTACTGGGGCATGTGGCCCGCGCAAGGACGGTTGCGCGAACTCCGGGTGAACTGCACGGGTCCTCCTTCGGGAACGAAACTTCTCAGCTGCTCTGTGGTGTCACTGGTGGGTGCAGGCCCAGTAGGTCCAATGCGTCCCGCTGGCAGATCGCATCGATGTCGGCGTCGGTGACGTCGGCGATGCCCAGGCGCCGGCACATCGCGGCGGCCTCGCGCAGTCCGGCAACGGTCCGCTCCACGGTCGAGAACGGGTAGTCGCTGCCGAACAGGATCCGGTCGAGCACTCGGTACTCCGCCGCGCTGGCCAGCGCCTGTGCCAGCTGCCAGGGCCGGGTGTCCAGGGCTGACGCGTCGACGTAGAAGTGTTCGTGCCGCCGGACCACGCTGACGCACTCGGCCATCCAGGGATGGCCGAAGTGGGCGATCCACATGCGCAGATTCGGGAACGTACGGGCCGGCAGGTCCAGCTGCAGCGGTCGGGCGTACTCGGCGATCGCGGCAGACGTGAAGGTGGTCCCCTGGTGCCAGATGACCGGTATCCGGTAGTGGTCGGCGGCCTCCAGCAGGTCCAGACAGGCCCGGTCGTGCGGGTGGAAGTGCTGGTACGTGGGCCCCAGCTTCAATCCCCGCAACCCGAGATCGCGTACCGCGGTGGTCAGCCGATCCACCGCGTCCGGCCGGTTCGGGTTCACGCTGGCGAAGCCGATCAGCCGATCGTTGCCGCGTACCGCCTCGGCGACGTACTCGTTCGGCACGACGACGCCGACGGGTTCGGCGTCGAAGGCCAGTACGACGGAGCTCTGTGCGGAGGTGGACGCGGCGCCGTGCTGCTCCTCGGTCACGTCCCAGCTGACCCGGCCCCAGGCACGGATCTCATGCTCGGCCAGTGGCGCGTGGACATGCGTACCGTGTTGGCCCAGATGGGTGTGGACATCGACCGCGACCAGAGGGCTCACCTGGCCACCGCTGCTCCACGCCGACCGTCGCTGACCGTGCGCGCGATGTCCCGCAGCGCCTCGATCGTCTCGGTCAGGTGCTCGTCCATCCTGGCGGTCGGGCCGCTGATGCTCAACGCGTGGGTGTACCGGCCATGGGGATCGCGGATCGCCACGCCCACGCATTTCAGACCGATCTCGGCCTCCTCGTTGTCCATCGCGTACCCGTTCGCCGCACCGTTTCGAGGTCGGCCAGGATCGCGTCGAGGTCGAGCAGCGTGTTCTTCGTCAACGCGCTTCGGCCGGTGCCGTTCGTACAACTGGCCGACCTGCGACTCGGGCAGGTGGGCCATGATGGCCTTGCCCAGGCTCGAGGTGAACCACTCGTCCCGGTCGCCCACGCTGGCGCCGCGCCGGATGGAATGCCCGCCCTCGAGGGCCTCGACGACGACCACCTCGCCCGACTGGTGTACGGCCAGGTTCACGGTCTCGTCGAACCGGCTCACCAGCTCCCGCATGTACGGCAGGAGCCGGGTGCGCAGGGGCCGCGCGGAACGGGCCGCGTGGCCGATCGCGATCATGCGGACGCCGAGGCTATAGGTACGCGTCTCCTCGTCCCGTTCCAACCAGTCGTGCTCGACGAGCTGACGCAGGTACCGCGTGGTCGTGGACGGCTCCATGCCGACCGCGGCAGAGACCTCGGACAGGCTCTGTCTCGGCGCGGCGAGGAACGTCTCAACGATCGCGATGAGCCGGTCCCCGAGTCGAATCGGCGCTGTATCGGTCATCTTGTCTCCATCATGGACGGTGCCGGGCGGTGCCCGGTCACGTCTGTAGACCGGGGTGGATAGTGGCACGCCACCAGTGTCGTCGTACCTGCCGGAGCGTGCAGCTCGGGCTCGACGGACTCGCATTGGGCATCTGTCTGTCCGATCGGGCACCGCGGTCGGAACCGGCATCCGGTCGTCGCGGTGACCTCGACCGCGTCGGAACCTGCCGCGGCGGCGGCCATCTTTTCGCGCTGCCGTTGCGGCTGCGCCACCGGGACCGCGTCGAGCAGCATCCTCGTGTACGGATGCTGGGGCGCGCCGAACAGCTCCTCCCGCGAGGCCGTCTCCACCAGCCGACCCCGGTACATCACCCCTACCTGCTGGGCAACGTAACGGACCACCGCCAGGTCGTGCGAGATGAACAGGTAGGTCAGACCCAGCTCGCGCTGCAGTTCGGTCAGCAGGTTGAGGATCTGCGCGCGTACCGAGACGTCCAGCGCCGAGACCGCCTCGTCCAGTACGACGAAGTCGGGGCGCAGCGCCAGCGCCCGGGCGATGGCCACCCGCTGGGCCTGGCCGCCGGACAGTTCGCGCGGCCGGCGCCCGGCGATGGTGGCCGGCAGCTGTACCAGGTCCAGCAGTTCGCGTACCCGTGCCGCGCGCTCGGTCCGCCCACCGACCCGGTGTGCCACCAGCGGCGCGGCGATGATGTCCGAGACCTCGCGCCGCCGGTTAAGTGAACCGTGCGGGTGCTGGAAGACAACCTGGATCCGCGCGCGCAGCCGACGCATCTCCCGTTCGGACAGTGCCGCGATGTCGTGACCGGCGAAGTTGACCGAACCGCTGTCCGGGCGGTGGAACCGCAGCACGCAGCGGGCCAATGTGGACTTCCCGGAGCCGGATTCGCCGACCAGGCCGAAGGTTTCGCCGGGCGCGATCCGCAGTGACACCCCGTCCACCGCGCGTACCGGATCGCCGTGGCCCGGAAAAGTCTTCACGAGGTTCGTGACCGTCAACAATGCTTCCGTCATGCGCATGCCACCGTCCGGTCGTCGCCAACGCCGTCAACGGATGTGAAGGCCGGCTCGGTGGCCTCATCGGCGCGGATGCACCGTACGAGGCTGCCGGCCACGTCACGCAGCGCCGGCGTCTCAGCGCCGCACAACTCGATCGCCTGCGGGCACCGCGGCGCAAACGCGCACCCGGGACCGATCTCTCCCGGCGCGGGTGGCTGGCCGGCGATCGCCGGTATCGGACGGTCCAGGTCCACGTCGAGGTCGATGATGGCGGACATGAGCGCCTGGCTGTACGGGTGCCGCGGCCGGCCGTACAGCGTCGGGGTGGCCGCCCGCTCGACGATCTGGCCGGCGTACATCACCGCGATGTCGTCGCAGAAGCCGGCCGCCACGCCGAGATCGTGGGTGATCAGCAGGGCCGCGACGCCGGTCGCCGAGCAGAGGCGGTCAAGCAGGTTGATGATCAGGACCTGTGTGGTCACGTCCAGCGCGGTGGTCGGCTCGTCGCACAGCATCACATCCGGATCTCCGGCCAGCGCCATCGCGATCATCACGCGCTGCAGCATCCCGCCGGAGAACTCGTGCGGGTACGAGCGCATCCGGGTCCGAGCGTGCGGTACGCCGACCTCGCCGAGCAGCTCGGCCGCGCGCGCCCGGGCCGCGGCCCGCCCGACGTCGGTATGCAGCCGCACGGCCTCGGCGATCTGGTCCCCCACCGTGGTCAGCGGGTTGAGTGCCGCCGCCGGATCCTGGTAGATCATCGAAATCCGCCGGCCGCGGATCCGGTCCAATTCCTTGCGGCGCAAAGTACGCAGATCCACGTCGCCGAGCCGCACCTGACCGCCGGTGACCTGTAGTGGTGGGCGAAGCAATCCCATGATCGACAGAGCGGTCAGCGACTTCCCGGAGCCGGACTCGCCGACGAGACCGAGACGTGCGCCGGGTCGCAGCGTGAAGCTGACGCCGCGCACGATCGGCGTCGACCCGACGTTCACTCGCAGGTCGGCGACGTCCAGACCGGACCGTTGACTGGTCATCGTGCACGCCCCGGCCCCAGCAGGCTGGCCCCGCCGAGACGATCGGCGGCCAGGTTCAGACACAACACGGTCAGCAGGATGAACACCGCCGGTCCGACGGCGTAGCTGGGATCGTTGAACAGGAACGCGTAGCCCTGTTGCAGCAGGCCCCCCAGGGACATCTGCGGTGGCTGCACGCCGAGGCCGACGAAGCTCAAACTCGCCTCCAGGATGATCGCGCTCGCGGCGTTGATGACGGCCTGCGAGGAGAGGGCCGGCGCGACATTCGGCAGTACCTCGCTGAGCAACAGGCGGACGCGGCCGGTGCCGCAGGCGACACCCGCGGCGTAGTAGTCCAAGGTCATCTCCTGAATAACCACGGCCCGGGCCATCCGCGCCGAACTCGGCGCCAGCAGCAGCCCCGTGATGATGATCAGCGACGGCAGCGACGCGCCGAATGCCGCCACGCAGACGAGCGCGAACAGGATCTGCGGGATGGCCATGGCCACGTCGGCGGTACGCATGAGCAACTGGTCGCCGATGCCCCGGGTGGACGCGGCAAGCAGACCCCATGCGGTACCCAGGATGAAGGCGATAGCGACGGCGCCTGCGGCCACGGTCAGCGAGAGCCGTCCGCCGTACAGCAGCCGGGCCAGCATGTCGCGGCCCAGCTCATCGGTGCCGAGCCAGTGTTGTGCCGAGGCTGGGGCGAAGGTGTTCGCCGGGTCGGGCGTGATCGGGCTGTGGCGGTCGATGACCGGCGCGAACACGCATGCGGCGACGATCAGCCCGAATACGATGATGCTCACCGGCCGGGTGCGCGCTCGCCGGGTACGCCGGCGGGGCGCTGCGAGGGTCGCGCTGATGGGCAGCTCAGCCATGGTCATGCACCCGGGTGCGCGGGTCCAGCACGCTGGTGAGAATGTCCACCGCGAGGGTCACCAGGATGAACATGGCGCTCACCAGTAGAACTACGGACTGGAGTACGGCGTAGTCGCGCCGGAAGGCCGCCTCGACGGAGAGGGAGCCCAGCCCCGAGATGCCGAACGCGTACTCGACGATGACGCTTCCGCCGAGTGTGTACCCGACGATCAGGCCGATCATCGTGAGGCTCGGCAGGGCCGCGTTGCGTAGCGCGTGACGCACGATCACCTGGTACCGCGAGGCACCCTTGCCCTCCGCGGTCCGCACGTACTCGGAGTCGAAGGCGGTGATGAGCTCTCCCTTCAGGTAGCGGTAGACCAGTGGTGCCGCGCCGACGGCCAGCGCGATCGACGGCAGCACCATGCCGCGAATGTTCTGCAGGGGATCCGTAGTGAACGGCGTGTAACCGCGAGCCGGTAGCCATCGCAGGCTGACGCCGAACACGAGGATCAGCAGGATCCCCGCCACGAACGGCGGGAACGACATACCGGCCGCGGCGAACGACGTGACCGCTCGGTCGAGCCACCCACCCGGTCGCTCAGCAGCGGCGACCGCGGCGGGCAGGGCCAGCAGGACCGACAGCGCGACCGCCAGGAAGGTGAGCTCCAGCGTCGGCCAGATGCGCTGTGCCAGCAGCGTCGAGACCGGCTGGTGCGAGAAGTACGACACTCCCAGGTTGCCGTGCAGTATGCCGGTCACCCAACTCAGGTACTGGCTGATCAACGGCTTGTCCAGGCCGGCTTCGGCCCGTAGCCGCTGGATGGAGTTCTGGTCGATACCCTGCGAGCCCGCCAGCCGGGCAAGTACCGGGTCACCTGGCAGGGCCCGCAGGACAACGAAGATGAGAATCGACGCCGCGACCATCATGAGGACGCTGATCGTTACCCGCTTCACGACGTAGCGCATCGTCTGTCTCATCCTTTCTCGTCGACTTCTGTTGGTTGGAGCTGGTCAGCTGGCGAAGCCCGCGTCCTCCAGGTGCGGGTTACCACCGCCGTCGACCCACAGCCCGACCACGTTGTGCTTCGTCGCGGTCACGGTGGCGAACTGCAGCGGTACGAAGATGGGCGCCGCCTGGTTGACGAGTGTCTGCAACTGCCCCCAGAGCGCGGTGCGGGCGGCCGGATCGGCCGTACCCAGTGCCTGGTTGTACAACTGGTCGAACTGGGCGTTGTTCCAGTTGCACTCGCACCGACCGCTACGGATGAAGAGGAACTCGTCAGCCGCGTCCGGTTCGTACGACTGGAAGTTCGGCACGATCATGCCCGGGAACGACTTGCCCGCCGGATAGAACTTGGCCGGCCAGGATGCGATGTCCGTGTTCTCGATCTTGAGCGTGATGCCGATCTGCTTCAGGCTGGCCTGCAGGATCTGCGCGCTGGTGTTCCACTCCGGGTACTGGTTGGACGCACCCCACCAGGTGAAGGTCGCACCGGCCTTGACGCCGGCCTGCGCGAACAGGGCCTTGGCCTTGTCCAGGTTGTACGAGTAGTCGGTGAGTGTGCCGCCGAAGTCGGGGTTGTTCGCGGTCAACGGGTCGTTGGTCGTGGAGATCACGCCCTGGTCGAAGTACGCGGCCTTCAAGATGGACTTCGCATCGATCGCGTACGCCAGCGCCTGACGGGCGAGCGGGTTGTTGAACGGCGCGGCGGTCGTGTCGACCTCCCAGCTCACGTACTGGCCGATGACCGACGGCTTCACGACGGCCAGATTCGGGTTGGCTTCGATCGCCGAGACCTGAGACAGCGGCGCCGACCACAACGCGTCGAGGTCGCCGGATTCCAGCGCGGTCACCGCGGACGACGCGTCGGCCGCCTTGACCAGCTTGATGCCGTCCAGCTTCGGCGCGGTACCGAAGTAACTCGGGTTGCGCTCCAGCGTCAGGTGGTCGTCGGCGACGAACTCCTTCACCTTGAACGGTCCGGTAACAGCCGGCTGACTTTCCATCGTGCCGAGCGCACTCATGTCCACGATCTTGAGCATCTCGATCGAGGATGGGAACAGAGCGTTCGGCGTGGACAGCGTGAACACCACGGTGCTGTCGCCGTTGGCCGCTACATCGGCGATCGGCGCGACGTTGTTCTTGAGCTGCGTCGTCGTCGTCGGGTCTTGGTAGTACTTCACCGTCGACACGACATTGGCGGCGGTGAGCGCGTCGCCGTTCGAAAACTTCACACCCGTTCGCAGCTGGAACGTCCAGGTCTTGAGGTCGGCCGACGAGGTCCAGGACGTAGCGAGGTCGGGCTCGATGGTCTTCTGGTCCTGGCCGGTCTTTACCAGCCCGTCCCACATCAGACTGAACAGCACCTGCTCCCAGGCGTTGGCCTTGGTTACCGGGTTCAGTTCGGCGATGCTCTGGGCAGCGCCGATCGTCAGCACGCCGCCCGTCTTAGCCGTACCGCTTGGGGCGGTCGACGCTGCACCCGGCTGGGTGCCGCCACAAGCCGCTGTTGTCAGAAGGCCGATGACGGCTGCCACGCAAAGGACCGAGCGAGTTCTCATGGATCAACTCCTTCACTGGTTTTCATTCAGTGGAAGTACATTGCGCTCAATGCAATCACCGGATCCAGGGGGCGTCAAGACTGCACTTCCGTCTCACGACGGCTACGTACGGTGATTACCAGCCCGAATCGTCGACCGGAGAAGAAGCCAGAGCCTGCGGGCGTACCTATGCTTCCGCTTGTCACGCGCTCTATCGTTTTCATTCAGTACCGAGCATTTTCGCTGAACGAAATCACGTGACGGGAGCTTCGTCAACGCCTGCTAGATAACGCATGCAGGGTACGCATCCGGCCACGTCAGTAGCGAGGGGCTTGACGGCCGGCATCGACGACTGCTTCCATTTGCCATGGATGACAATGAGTTTCATTCAGTGAAAAGTAGCGATGCATCCCCGCTCGCGGTCGGCGACGGCAGCAAGTCGCCGCCCTCCCCATGACGCCCCGCTGAACCGGGCAGCCTCGCCAGACGATCACGCCGTCGCTCGCTAGCCACCCCGGACGGGGAGACGCCGAAGCGCGCGACCAACAACCGACCAACGGCCATCCGGTCCGCCCCGGCGGCGCCACGACGCGCCGAGCCGAGCCGTGGGCCCGAAGCTGTCCACCGCACGACGCCCCCCAACCCAAGAAGGACCCCATGAAGACCAGTCGAAAGGCGGCCGGTAGTGGCCACAGCCCGAGCGCGATGCGGCGCGTACTGCTCCTGCTCACCGCATGCCTGCTGGGCGTCACCGCCGGCGTGTTCATCGCCGGAAGCGCGTCGGCGACCACCGTCGCGACCTTCCGGCCCGTCGCGGGCATCAACGACGACAGCGTTGAGGATCTTATTGGGGAACGACGCCGAACTCACCCGAATCAGGCCGGATTGCGCCGGACGAACCAGGACGAATTAGCAGCTCATCGGCTGTTTTTCGGACCAATACCGATCATGACGGCCGATTGAGTCGTAACTTCCAAACTGATTGTGCGGTCATCAGGCGCACGTCGGCATCGGCATCGGCATCGGCAGCGACCGTCCCCGGCACCGGGACATGAGCTGCTCGACCTCCGGCGATAGGAGCTGCGGCAGAAGCTTGCGCAGGGCAGTCGCGTGCTGATGAATCCGTTTGACCATCGCCCGGCGAGTCGAGGCCGAATCGGGAACATCCTGCGCGGCGCCGCATCCGCCGGCCACATACAGGCACCCCAACCATGCCCGAGATCGTTGACCACCGGGCGCAATCCACACGATCCCGGTCGCCACCTCGGGTTCATGCCCGTCCATGAACACGACCTCAACATGCAACCCGAGGCGATGGAAACGCAGGCCGGATGCAATCAGGCCAGACGCAATTACCTCAGGACCAATGAAGCTGGCTTCTTCGACTAGGAACCCAAACGCGGCATCCGCCTCCACCCGGAAGGCGTCGGCCTGGTCAGCATGGCGGCTCACACGTCGATAATCCGACATCCTCGGCAGTCGCGGAAGGTCAGCAACAGTGAACTTTCGTCGTTGCCCAGGACGCAGCGGACGAGAAGGTCAAAAGATGAGATTCCAGTTAGCAGCGCTCCGCCCGCGAGCGGAGCGCGAGTTGCAAACCGCCGCTCGACGAGCGACATTGGACGTGCCATCTGCGTGCGGTTCGACTGGGCATACCGGTGGTAATCCGGCCCGCCCGAGTCCGTGCGATCGCGCCGCTAAACCGTGCCCGATCCGTGCCCGACGAACAAGTCAACATGGGTCACCACCGGTCGGCATCGGGCTAGCTGATCCGTCAGTCAACGGCATTTGACCAGCCCGAACCTCCGTGTAGCGGCTAGCCAAGGCGATTCCCAAGCTGACAGTGAGGGTTCGATTCTCGTCACCCGCCCCACGACGAAAGCCCGGATTCGGAGGCTATCCCGCCTGGGTTTTCAGTGGTTGAACGGAGGGTTCGGTAGCCGTCTGGGTGAGACGGGCCTGGTTTGGAATCGTCGAGGGCGCTTCACCCAGGTCGATCGTCGGTCCTCGGACGGTCGGCGCCGCAGCTGCAACGACCATTAGCTTTCGGTGACGGCCCGAATCACCTTGCCGTTATTTCGGCCGTGGCGACCACGGAGAGAGTCGCGATAACCACTTGATTATCAACACCAACGCCAGCACTCCCATGACTGCAGCGTAATAGGGTCGAATGCGAATAAAATCGACACCGAACCCGCATACAAGTATGAGAACTATGGCCGACGCTCCCCCGACCAGTATGTACACAGAGTCGGAGATCTTGTCGATGGATTTCTTGATCCGATTAGTATCCATTTACGCTCCCTTCCCGCCAGCCCGAGAACACGCAGTACGTGTCCACTGCCGCACCGACGACGATCGGAGCTACTGGCCGGAAGCAGCTTATCTGCTGATCGCGGATGCCAACATGGTCGCCCGTGGTCTCAGTTTTGGTCTCATTCATCGGTGATCGGGAACGTTCGCCGACATCTCGCGACTAGTACGGAGCATCAGGGCGACCACCGGAAGGCAGAGGGCGGTGACGGCCAGGACGACGATGAGGCTGACCGTCATGGCGTGGCCGAAACCGGAGGTTGCGGCTTGGAAGAATATCGACGTGACGGCGGCTGATCCGATACCGGAGGCGAGTTGTTGTATTGAACTGAGCGACCCACTGGCGCTCCCGGCTTCGTCCGGATCGGTGTCGCCCAGTGCAACATTGACGATCGTGGTGTAGCAGCAGCCCATGCCGAGCCCCGTGACGAACAACGCCGGCGCGAGGGTCCACAGGCCGACGCTTGTCCCGAAATGAACGACCAGGGCCAAGACCCAGCCGCAGCCGGCGAGGATCACGGTGAGGCCGATAAAGATGAGAGTACGGCCGAGTTTCGCCACCAGGCCGCTCATAGCGACGAACGCCGAGACGATGATGCCCAGGGTGAGCGGCACCAGCGCGACGGAGGCGGTCCGCGGGCTGGCATGCAGCCCGTCCTGCATGAACAGCGACAGCACGTAGATCAAGCCTGTGGTGGCGGCGAAGACAGCCAACCCCACCAGCATGCCGGACGTGAAACCCCGGTTCCGCAGCAGTGAAGGCTTGATCAGCGGGTCCTTGGCGGTGCGCTGACGGTAGGCGAATGCGGCGAAGAACAACGCGCCGGCGAGAAACGAGGCGACAGGGGTCGCGCTCCAACCGTTGGTCGAGCCCTCGATCAGGCCGTACAGCAGGCCGAACATCGTTGCGGCGAGTAGACCGGAGCCCCAGCCGTCGACGACGGTGGATCGGTCGCCGTCGTCTCGCGGCAGGATCCTGGCGGCGACGACCAGACCGATGCCGCCGAGCACGTTGACGAGGAAGATCGGGCGCCAGGACAGGCCGAACAGGTCGGCGCTGATGACGAACCCGGCCAACACCGGGCCGCAGACGCTAGCCACCCCGAGCACGGGACCGAACAGCCCGAACGCCTTGGTGAGCATGTCGCGGCTGAACACTTTGACCATGATCGCCATGCCCTGCGGGAGGAGCAAAGCCCCGAACGCTCCCTGGGCGATCCGAGCGGTGATCAGCAGCGCCGGGTCAGGTGCGAGCCCCGCGACGCCCGACGCCACAGCGAAGCCGCTGATGCCGATCAGGAACAGCCTCCGCTGGCCGAACTTGTCGCCCAGCCCCCAGAATGGCCCACATCAGGCGCCTCGAGGTGGTGGGCGTGGTGTCCGCGATCGGCTCAGCCACGGTAGTCATCGAGAGGATCCTCTTCGTCGTTGTCGCAGCCACCGCCGTTGTCGCACAGGTCTGCACCGGAACTTTTGTCATCACTACGAACGGGCGTGGCCGGATCGGACAGCCACCCGTCAGCGAGTTCAGCAGCGGGCACGTCAGGCCGACCGGTTCAACGATGGCCTGACGGCCACTGCTGCCAAATGCTGGGCGCGAACGCTCGACGCGGCTTCTTGAAGTACAGGCGGACCGGAGGCGACATGTCCGGTACGCTCGGATACGTCGAGCATCTGCGCGTGCCTTCCCGCCATGGGAACCGCGACCGCATGGACTTGAACCGGGGACTACCCAGGCGTGCCGATCCGTTGAGAACGCGACCGTGGGCAGTGACCAGACAGCCACCCCAAGGGGGCACGATGTCCAACCACTACAGCGCGGCCAATCTCCAGTTTCCCGGGGACGACGCGCGCCTGGACTTCACAGATCTGTTCGCCTTCGCGGCACCGGGCGATCCCGGCACGACCGTGCTGATCATCGATCTGAACCCGTACACGACCGGCATGAGCGCGATGCCACCGTTCCTGATGAAATCGGAGTTTCACCCCGACGGGATCTACCGGATCAATATCGATACCAATGGGGACGCGCAGGCCGACGCGGCGTTCACGTTCGTGTTCTCCGAGCTCAAGGATGGTCGGCAGACTGGTACCGCCTACTTCGCTACCGGCGCCGACGCCCGCCGACCCGAGCCCGCCGGCGAGGTGCTCATCGCCGGCGCCCCGGTCGGCTTCGACGCCGCCGCCCAACCGGTCCAGGCGGGGCCGGTCCGGCTGTTCATCGGCGTACGCAGCGATCCGTTCTTCGCGGACGCGGACGGCTCCTTTCACGGGTTCCAGTGGACCGGCCAGGATGCCTTCGCGGACCGGAACATCCTGTCCATCGCGCTGGAGGTGCCCAACGACATGCTGAGCAGCGACCCGGCGATCGGCGCGTGGGCCACGGTCAGCCTGCGCCGCGACGGCACGATCATCCAGGTCGACCGCGGCGGGCACCCAACCATCAACCCGTTCGTCAACCCGAACAACATCAAGAACGAGTACAACCTCCGGGTGCCGGCCGATGACGTCGAGAACCATCTGGAACTGTGGTCCAAGCTCCTGGAAGGGCAACGGCTACCCGCCCGAGGAGGCGGAGGCGGCGGCCCGCATCGTGCTGCCCGACGTCCTGCGCTACGACCGCACTCAGCCAGCCGCCTACCCCAACGGCCGCGCCATCACCGACGACGTCTTCAGCGCCCGCTTCGCCTGGCTGACCCACGGAAAGGTCGGCCCGGACGGCCTCAAGCCGCACGACGACATGCTGTCCGAGTTCCCGTTCCTCGGGCTGCCCAACCTCTACCCGGTCTGATAACCGACCGGCTGGTGGACTGAGCGTGCAACGTACCGTGGCGGTCCTGTCCGGCCTATCGCGCTGGCAGCGGGTCCTCGACGCCGTCCCACCTACAGCGGCCACGGTGGTGATGGGTACCGCCATCATTTGTGTCGATCTCTCCTCGGTCGGCCAACCTATGGTCGGCGCCGTCTTGCTCTGGTTCGCCGTGGTTACCTGGCTGTTCCTGGCGGCCGTGCTGGGGATGCGTCTACTGAATGAGCCCGACCGGTTCGCGCCCGAGGCCAGGTTGCCCGCGGCCCTCACCGGGATAGCCAGCACCTGCGTCCTGGGCAGCGCGTTCGTCGTGCACGGCTACTACCCGGTGGCCGCGGGCCTTCTAGGCCTCGGCGCCGCCGGCTGGGCGTTGCTGGTCATTCCCGTTGTCAGCCGCTGGAAGACCCCTCGGGTCCGGGGTTCCTTTCTCGTTGCCGTCGCCACCCAAGGTGTCGTGGTGCTCAGCGCGACCCTTGCAGCCAGGGACGGCGTGGGCTGGCTTCTCGTCGCCGCCGTCATCGTGTGGATCCTGGGCCTGTCCGCGTACGTCGTCGCACTGACGCGTTTTGACCTGCGCCAGTTGCTGACCGGACGCGGCGACCAGTGGATCGCCGGCGGCGCGCTGGCCATCTCGGCGTTGGCCTGCGCCAAGATCGTCCAGGGGATCGATGCCATGGGATGGCTGGCCTCCCTTCGCGGATCTCTCGCCGATGTACCGCTGGCCTTCTGGTGCCTGGCCATGCTCTGGCTCGGACCGCTCATCGTGGCCGAGGCACTGCGGCCCCGGCTGAGCTACGACGTCCGGCGCTGGGCCACGATCTTCCCGCTCGGCATGTACGCGGCCTTGAGCTTCGCCGTCGGCCACATCACCGGGATCGCCGGGATCACCGACTTCGCGCGGGTGTGGACCTGGGTGGCGGTCATCGCGGGCCTGTTCGCGTTGGCCGGGCTCACCCGGCGTAGTTGGCAGGTGCTGTCCGGATGATGTCCCACGTGTCCTGGTGATCACTATCCGGTCGGCACGACGGGCATTGTCCGAGGTGGACAGCGGCTTGTATGTTGGCGAGGTGCGCGCGGACGAGTTGGGGATGTGGTTGGGCCTGCTCCTGGGGACGCTGTGGACGGCGGGTTCGATCTCAGTCCTGTGGAAGCGTTCCAGGACCGGAGTCGTCGTATCGCGCGGGCGCGCATCGATGCCGTGGGATCTGCGGCCACGGCTCGCGCTAGGTATGGGGATATTTGCTCTGATTTGCGCGTTACTCGTTGCGTTGGAACGTCTGATCCGCCGCCAGTAGACGATCAGGTGTGGTACTGCCGGGCCTGATCCCGTTCCTGCTCGGTCAGGTCGCCGGAGTTGACGTTGCCCGCCATCCGCAGCTTCTTGTCCACCGGGCAGCGGATGAGCCGCTTCGGCCCGAGATGAACAGAGGTGAACAGCCGGGCGCCCTCACTTGATACGAACAGGTGGCCGTCCGAGCAGCGCAGAATCCGGTCGCCGATAATGCCTTCCACGGCTCCTCCTTTGTTCGTAGCCATCGACTCGGCCCGATCAATATATCAGCGGCGCTCCGACCACGCTGCCGTCACGGGAGTCCCACGACGAGCATCCGCCGAACATCTCCTGCCCGAGACGGACGTGGCGCCACGCAGTTCGTTTAGGCTGGTGAGCAACGCGCAGAGAGGTGCCTGGTGATGTTGATCGTGCGAGGCGACGCTCAGACCCTGCCGTCGGCGGTGGCTGCGGCAGGATGGACATGTTGCGTCTGACCCGTACGCAGGCGGCGAACTACCGCCTCTCGGTCAACAACCTATCCAATCGCCTACCGGCCGGCTCGTACGTAGAGGCCGCACATGTCGGACTGCAGGACACGGCTCCCCGCGACGCACTTCTGGGCATGCACGCCCGGGTGGCAGCGTGTGAGCCCTCTGCCTGGGAGGACTCGCGTCTGATCCAGACCTACAGCCCCCGCGCAGCGGTATATCTGCTGCCCACCGATGACCTCGGGGTGTTCACCATCGGTCGCCTGCCCCAGGACTCGGGCGCACGACAGACCATCGAGGATCTGGCCGAGGATGCCTGCCGTGTGCTGAACGGTCAGGAGCTACGAGGTACCGGATTGCCTATCTCGCGTGCGGCTTGCGCGACCGGCCGCATCGTGATCCGGTGGACTACCAACTCCCTGTACGTGCGGGAACACGAGCGCCCGTCGATCGACCCCGAGACCGCAAGACTCGAGCTATGCCGCCGTCACGTACACGCATTCGGTCCCACGACGCCGGCCGCGTTCGCATGGTGGGCCGGGGTGCCGACTCGGGATGCCAAGAAGACCTTCGACCTGATCTCGCAGGAGTTGATCTCCGTTGACCTGGCCGGCCAGAACGCCTGGATCCTGGCGAACGACGAGATCGCGCTGAGATCGGCCGAGCAGATGCGCGGTGTCCGGTTGCTGGTGGCGCCGGACCTGCGCATGTTCGGACAGGACCGCGCCCAGCTCTTCGTCGGCCCCGGTAAACACGACCACTCCTCACTGCAGGACTGGTTTCACCCGAACGGGCTGCTGGTGAACGGGACCATCGCGGGCGCCTGGGGCCGGCGGGGCGGCCAGGTCAACATCAAGGTTCACGGACCGCTGGCGGCGTCGACCCGGCGCGCCGTCTACGAGGAGGCCACGACCATGCCAATACCCAACGCGGAGGTCACGGTCTCCTTGACCGAACATTGACTCGACGCCCGCGCCTCTCTCAAGTCCTCGCTGAACCCGAAGAAAGAACAGCTCGCGAGCTTGTACGCGTCCTGATACCCCACACAAACGGTGATGCCCCCGACGGATGTCTTTCGGAGGCATCACCGTAGGCAGAGCGAGGTCGCGACGACCTTGATTCCGCCTAGCCGCGCGACAGGAAAGGCGGCTTCGTCGGCTTGGTCGAATCCATACCCGCGGCGACCGCGTAATCGGTCGACGCGACACTGACCGTGTTCAGCCAGGACGCGCCGGCGGTGCCCGGCGTGCTCAGCGCCGTCCACACGGTGCCGTTCCACTGCCAGCTCGCGGCGGTCGGCGCGGTGGACGTGCCGGTGTGACCGACCGCGATCACGGTACCGCCGGGACCGGCCGCCAAGCTCATGATGGTCGCGCCGGTCAGCCCAGTGGCCGGAACCGCGATCCAGTTCCCGGAGTCGCGCCGCTCCACGTCGGTGGAGCCGTCGGCGCGCTGGCCCGAAACCCACAAGTGGTTGTTGACGACCGTCGCGTGCGTGTACGTCACGTCAGTCGGCAGACCGGTGTCGATGCGGGCCCACGCGGTAGCCGAGCGTTGTTTGAGGATCACCGGCGTGCCGTCACAGACGCCGAGGATGACCGGCTCGCCGCCGACGTAGGCGAGGTCGGACCACGTGTTGTAGTACCACTCCGCGCAGTTGTCCGGGAAGATGCTCGGATTGAGGATCGAGTCGACCTCGGTCCAGGTGGTGCCGACCCGGTGGTAGACCGTGCCGGTCGTGCCGTCCTCGAAGTTGTTGACGGCGAGCGCCCATGACTCGGATGTGCTGACCGACAGCACCTTCTGCAGCGTGACCTCGCCGTCAATGTCGGTGCCGGGTACGACGGTCCACGTCGTGCCATTCCAATGCCAGGAAACCGACTCTGCACCGTCGGCGCCGTAGAGCGCGCCAACCACCCAGACGTCGGCGTCCGACGTGCCACTGACACCGACCGCGACGCCACCAAACTGGGACTGCTGTATCGGCAGATGCGTCAGCGTGCACGACGACCCGGAGCAGACCTGTACCACCGGCCGGTCCACATCGGTGTCGCTATTCGGGTACGCCGTGCCGGCGAGCCAGGTTTTGTCACCGGTCGTGAATACCTGACCTGCCGTGACAGTTCGCAGATTGGAACCCCAGTTGCTTGGCACGCGGTGCCATCCGGCCGGCGCGGCATATGCCGGCATTGACGAGGCGACCAGACCGACGGCCGTGGCGAATGCGGTCATGACCGAGACAATGTGTCTACGTCGAATCACGTTGGATCCCCCAGTGATAGCGCCATCCATTGACGAAGGCCGAAGCCTAGCGCTGGTCTCGCAATGCGAGCAATGCCGATCGGGTCCGCACACCTGGACGTCGGTCGGCGGCGATCAGATCGGGTCGACGGCCGGCTGCGGTACGCGGATCCGCTGCGCGATCGGCCGCCAGACGGCGAATTGCAGTACGGCCAGCGCCAGCGTGAACGGGATGAGCGTGCCGATTCCGGCACCCTGGGCAAGGATGCCGGCGAGCCAGGGCAGCCCGGCGCCACCGACCAGCGATCCGGCGTTCATCACTCCGATCGCGGTCGAGCCGAGCCGGGCCGGCGCGAGTTTCGGCGCGACCGCCATGGTGGTCGGGAAGATCGGACCGAGGCAGAAGCCGAGCAAGACCAGGGCGGCGCTGGCGATGACCGCGATCGGAGCGATCCAGACGAGCGTCACGGCAACGGTGACGCCGGCGAGGCAGCCGTACATCACCGCGACCGTACTGGCGCCGAACCGGGTGGCGAGCGGGCTGATCAGGAACCGGCCGAGGGTGAGCCCGAGCCAGTACCCGCTGACCGCGTACCCGGCGAGCACGCTGGTCAGGCCACGGTCCTGGACGAGGTAGCTGTAACCCCAGGTGCCCATGCCGATTTCGAGGCCGACGTAGACGGCGAGCATCGCCGCGCCGAGCAGCACGCCCGGCTCCCGCAGCGCCGGACCGAGCAGTCCGGGCGCGTGCGGCGGTGTCGCCGGATCCGTGGACGCGGCGGCGACCGGCTCGTGCGGCTCCGCTCCGGGGTACAGGACGAGGAAGCCGACGAGCAGCGGAACGCAGGCGAGCGCGAGGACCAGCCACACCAGCGTCCACCGGGCGGTGTCGGTGCCGATGATCCACGTGGCCAGAACCGGGCCGAGCAGAGCACCGACGCCGAAGAATGCGTGCAGGCGGTTGAGCAGCACCGGCGCATCGGCGCGGGGTGCAAGGTAGGCGTTGGGCGCGGTGTCCAGCAGCCCGGAGCCGTACCCGACGAGTATCTGCACCAGCACGAACGCTAGGAACGACGGCCGGGTCGCGAGGTACAGGCCGGCGACCACGTACGCGGCGGCGCCGAGGGCAGTCGCCGCGCGGGCGCCATAGCGGTGCATGAGGGGGCCGGTGTGCAGACCGGCGAGTACGAATCCGAGCGAGCCGGTGGCGAACGTGATCCCGATGGTGGCCCGGTCCACGTGGTAGTCGCCGATTTGGGCCAGCAGCACCACACCGCCCGTACCGGCGCTGATCCCGAGGAGTACGAACGTCGCGTAGGCGAGTAGCACCGACGGACTTGAGCTGCCCCGCATCACACCGACACCCTGCCGCACGGGGTACGCATGCGCCTCCCCGGTTCGTGTAAAACGTTATCCACCGTCCGGTGCGGCGACCCGAACCGATCAGGAATCGAGAAGCAACGGTCACCGAGGTCACCTAGAGTGACCGTCATGCACTTCACCGTTCACTAAGCCCACGACGTCAGGAGTGACCATGACCGGCTCATCCACCCAGGGGATCAAGACCGTGCTACATCCCGTGTCCGACCTGGCCGCGGCCAAGGCGGTGTACACCGCCCTGCTCGGTGTCCCGCCGATGGCCGACGCGCCCTACTACGTCGGATACGAGGCTGAGGGCCAGCACATCGGGCTGGTGCCGAGCGGTGGATCGCAGGGCATGACCTCACCGGTGACCTACTGGCACGTACCGGACATCGAGGCGAAGCTCGCCGAGGTGACCGCCGCGGGTGCCGCCGTGAAGGAGCCGGCACACGACGTCGGTGGCGGTCGCCTCGTGGCCACCTTCACCGACCCCGATGGCAACGTTCTCGGGCTGCTTCAGGACTAGTGAGTGCCGACCCGCGCTCGCGCGCCCAACGTCGCCGCGACACCGAGCACCGACTCACCCACGACATCGATATCTGGGTGGCCAGTGCCTCGGTGGACGGTACGCCGTACCTCGTACCCCTGTCCTTTGACTGGGACGGCGAAGCGCTCCTGATGGCCACACCGATCGACACTCCGACCGGCCGGAACCTGGCCGCCACTCGAGCCGTCCGGCTGGGGCTGGGCGATACCCGCGACGTGTCCATGATCGACGGCGAGGTCGAGGTCCTCGAGATCGACGCGCTGCCGCAGGAGCAGGGCGACCGGTTCGTCGCGCGTACCGGCTTCGACCCGCGTGCGCTGACCACGGCGTACCGCTGGTTTCGTATCTCCCCACGCCGCATCCAGGCGTGGCGCGAGGTGAACGAGCTACCCGACCGTGAGCTGATGCGCGACGGCCGCTGGTTAGACTTCACAGATGGAGATGCGATGAGCAAGGCCACGAAGACGGACACGCAGTCGCCCGCGCAGCACGTTGCCGACAGCCACGATCTGATCCGCGTGCACGGCGCGCGGGTGAACAACCTCAAGGACGTCAGCATCGAGATCCCGAAGCGGCGGCTGACGGTATTCACCGGCGTGTCCGGCTCGGGCAAGAGTTCTCTGGTATTCGCCACGATCGCCGCGGAGTCGCAGCGTCTCATCAACGAGACGTACAGCACGTTCGTGCAGGGCTTCATGCCGACGCAGTCGCGCCCGGACGTCGACCTGCTGGAGGGGCTGACCACGGCGATCATCGTCGATCAGGAGCGGATGGGCTCCAACCCACGCTCCACGGTCGGCACCGCCACCGACGCCAATGCGATGCTGCGGATCGTCTTCAGCCGGCTCGGCAAGCCGCACATCGGCTCGCCCAACGCGTTCTCCTTCAACACCGCGACGATCAGCGGGGCCGGTGCGGTCACCTTCGAGAAGGGTGGCGTGCAGCAGAAAGAGAAGCGCTCGTTCACCCGGGCCGGTGGCATGTGCCCGCGATGCGAGGGCATGGGATCGGTCACCGACTTCGACCTGACCCAGTTGTACGACGACAGCAAGTCGCTCAACGAGGGTGCGCTCACGATCCCCGGCTACAGCGTCGATGGCTGGTACGGCCGCATCTTCAGCGGCTGCGGCTTCTTCGACCCGGACAAGCCGATCCGCACGTTCACCAAGAAGGAGCTCAACGAGCTGCTCTACAAGGAACCGACCAGGATCAAGGTCGACAACATCAACCTGACGTACGAGGGCCTGATCCCGAAGATCCAGAAGTCGATGCTCGCCAAGGACAAGGAGGCGATGCAGCCGCACATCCGTGCGTTCGTGGAACGGGCGGTGACGTTCACGACCTGTCCCGATTGCGGCGGCACCCGGCTCAACGAGGCCGCCCGATCGTCGAAGATCAAGAAGATCAACATCGCCGACGCCTGCGCGATGCAGATCAGCGACCTGGCCGTTTGGGTCAGCGGCCTCGACGAGCCGTCCATCGCGCCGTTGCTCGAAGCGTTGCAGCAGAACCTCGAGTCGTTCGTGGAGATCGGCCTGGGCTACCTCTCGCTGGACCGGTCGACCGGAACGCTGTCCGGCGGCGAGGCGCAGCGCACCAAGCTGGTACGCCAACTCGGCTCGTCACTCACCGACGTGACGTACGTGTTCGATGAGCCGACGGTCGGGCTGCACCCGCACGACATCCAGCGGATGAACGACCTGCTGCTGCAGTTGCGCGACAAGGGCAACACGGTGCTGGTCGTCGAGCACAAGCCGGAGGTGATCGAGATCGCCGATCGCGTCGTCGATCTCGGCCCCGGCGCTGGCACCGCCGGTGGCGAGGTGGTGTTCGAGGGCACCGTCGACGGGCTGCGGGCCAGCGACACGCTGACCGGGCGGCACCTGGACGATCGCGCTTCCTTGAAACCGTCGATACGGACACCGTCGGGCGTCCTGGAGGTACGCGGTGCCAGCACGCACAACCTGCAGAACGTCAACGTCGACATCCCGCTGGGCGTACTGGCGGTGATGACCGGCGTGGCCGGTTCGGGAAAGAGTTCACTGATCGACGGCTCGGTAGCGGGACGCGACGGCGTGGTGTCGGTCGACCAGACGCCGATCCGTGGCTCGCGCCGGAGCAACCCGGCGACGTACACGGGGCTGCTCGAGCCGATCCGCAAGGCGTTCGCGAAGGCCAACGGCGTGAAGCCGGCACTGTTCAGCGCCAACTCCGAAGGCGCCTGCCCCAGCTGCAACGGCGCCGGCGTCATCTACACCGATCTGGCGATGATGGCCGCCGTCGCGACCGTCTGCGACGAGTGCGAGGGGAAGCGGTTCCAGGCCGAGGTGCTCACGTACACGTTCGGCGGCAAGAACATCAGCGAGGTGCTCGCGATGCCGGTGGCGGAGGCCGAGGAGTTCTTCGGCGACGGCGAGGCGAGCACGCCGGCCGCGTACAAGATCCTCGATCGGCTCGAGGACGTCGGGCTTGGCTACCTGAGCCTCGGCCAGCCGCTCACCACGCTGTCCGGTGGCGAGCGACAGCGGCTCAAGCTGGCCACCCGGATGGCCGACAAGGGAGACGTGTACGTCCTCGACGAGCCGACCACGGGCTTGCACCTCGCCGATGTCGAGAACCTGCTCGGCCTGCTCGACCGGCTGGTCGACTCCGGCAAGTCGGTCATCGTCATCGAGCACCACCAGGCGGTCATGGCGCACGCCGACTGGATCATCGACCTCGGCCCTGGCGCAGGCCACGACGGCGGTCGGATCGTCTTCGAGGGCACACCCGCCGACCTCGTGGCGGCCCGCTCCACCCTGACCGGCGAGCACCTCGCGGCCTACATCGCGACCTGATCTCGAAGGATCTGGTTACCTCGGCGGTGCCGTGCTCTCGCGGACGACCAGCGAGGTCGCCAATTCGACGTGCCGGGCTTGACCGTTGGTGAAACCGGAGCCGTCCAGCACGAGCCGCGTCGCCATCGCCGCCATCTCCTCCAGCGGCTGGCGCACCGTTGTGAGCGGCGGCGACACCCAGTCGCACACGGTCAGATCGTCGAAGCCGACGACGCTGATGTCGTCCGGCACGCGCAGATGCCGGGATCGCAGCGCTTCGTAGACACCGAACGCCTGCTGATCACTGCCCGCGAAGATGGCCGTCGGCGGGTCGTCGAGATCGAGTAGTTCCAGTGCGGCTGCGCGGGCGCTCGGGTGATGGAAGTCGCCGTGTTTCATGAGTGTCGGATCGACCACGATGTTGGCTCGCTCCAACGCCGCCCGGTAGCCGCCGAGGCGAGCTTGGCTGCACAGCAGTCGCGGCGGCCCGGAGATGAGCCCGATGCGGCGGTGCCCCAGCGAGATCAGGTGTTCGGTCGCCGCGAGTCCGCCGGCCCAGTTGGTCGCGCCGACCGCCGGAATCGACGGATCGGCGTTGCCCAGCGGATCCACCAGGACGAGCGGTACGCCCAATTCGGCGAGCCGTTGCTGGTCGGCTTGGGCGAGTTCGGACACGACCAGCACCACACCGTCGGAGCGTCGGGCCGCGAGTCCGTCCAACCACATCCGGGCGTCGGCGCGGCGGCCGTGGATCGCCGATACCACTAGCCCGCAGCCGGCGTTGTGCGCGGTCTCTTCCGCCCCCCGAATCAGCTCGACCGACCACGGGCTGTCGAGTTCGTTGATGACGAAGTCGACGAGGCCGACCCTCGCCTGGGCGCCAATGCCGCGTCGCTGATAGTTGTGTCGGGTGAGCAGCGCCCGGACCCGGTCACGAGTGTCGGCGGCCACTTCGCTGCGGCCATTGAGCACTTTGGACACGGTCGGCACCGAGACGCCGGCCTCCCGAGCGATATCAGCAATGGTGACGCGTTCCGGTGCGGCCACGCCTGCCCCCAGCGTCTCGATAGTGTCGGCCATCCGCAGCCTAGCCTTCTGTGGGGCCGAACACGCCCTGGTGTCCGACGACCGCGGCGACGGCCGTGGGCACCAGGGCGGTGCGCGTGGTTCTGCGTGACTGACTGGCCGGTCAGCTGGTACTGCAGGCGACTCCGTTCAGCGTGAACGAGGTCGGTGCGGCCGCGTTTCCGGTGTGGGTGGCCTGGAAGCCGATGGTCGTCGAGCCGCCCGCGGGAATGGCGGCGTTGTAGCTGAGGTTCGTCGCACTGACCTGTCCGCTGGTCGGAGCGTAGGTTGCGTTCCAGCCGGACGTGATGACCTGGCCGACGGGCAGGGTGAAGACGGCCTTCCAGCCATTGATCGCACCGGTGCCGGTGTTGGTGATGGTCAGGTTCGACGTCAGGCCGGTGTTCCAGGCGCTGATCACATCGACGATGCGGCAGGTGGATCCACCGCCGGTCGGGCTCGGCGACGGGCTCATCGTCGGGGACGGCGTCGGGGACGGCGATGCGCTGTGCGACGGCGAGGGTGACGGCGACGGGCTCGGGCCGGATCCGTCCAGGCCGAAGAAGTGGATCGCGACCGCGGCCATACCGGTCAACGGCAGGACGTGCGCGGCGCCGGCGATGCTGTACGCGTCGACCTGCGCCACACCGGCCGCATTCTTGTACGTGGTGTGCGTCCATCCGGACTGCGGGGAGTCGGTGGTACTCGGCGTCTGACTCACGCCCAGCACGTTGGTCCACTGCTTGATTTCCTCGCCGAAGTTGTTGTAGTTCAGCGTGGGGTCGGCCGTGCCGTGCCACAGTTCCATCCTCGGCCGGGTACCGGTATAGCCGGGATCGGCCGCCCGAGCCAGATCACCCCACTGCTGTGGCGTCTTGCTGATCTGACCGTTGGCGCAGGCCGTGTTCCACATCGTGCCGTCGGTTGTCGCGAAGCAGCCGAACGGGACTCCCATGAACGCGGCACCGGCGCTGAAGACGTTCGGATAGTCACCGATCAGGACGTTGGTCATCATGCCGCCGGATGACGCACCGGTGACGTACACCCTGCTCGAGTCGCCGTTGTTGTGCGCCTCCACGTAACTGACCATCGAGACGATGCCGACCGGGTCGCTGTTGCCGTTGTGCGTCAACGCCCCGGGCGACGAGACGTCGAAGCAGCTGCCGCTGCGGGTGGCGGACGGGTAGATGACGATGAACCCGTACCGGTCGGCGAGCGACGCGAATTCGGTGCCGGAGAAGAACGCCGGTCCGGACCCGGTGCAGTAGTGCACGGCAACCAGGATCGCCGGATGCGCCGCGACGTTGTTCGGGACGTACTCGTACATGCCGAGGTTGGTGGGGTTGGTACCGAAGTTCGTCACCTGGACCAGTGACGCCGCCGAGGCCGGAGTCGCGATGGTCAGCCCGACGGCCACCACTAGCGCCACCGTGCCGACGCCGGCAAACAAACGTGTACGCAGTCTCATAAGCACTCCTCGGGCATACGGCTCCGAAAGTTTCGGAGCAACGTCGATATATTTCAGCCCGTCACACGCTAGGTGTCCTACTTATCTCCGTCAATGTCCGGCCACATCCTTGCGACCGGAAAGCGAGGTGCAGATAGATCGGCTCGCGACCGTGCTGGTACTGGCCCCACTGACCGATTCGCGTCCCCGCTGGTTTCTGAAAGTTTCAGCAACAGGCCACGGTCGCTAGTCGGCAGCCGACGCACGCCGACGCCGCGTCCCACTGATGTGGGAACGCGGCGTCGGATCGGTCGGACTACGGCTTCAGCGCGGTCGAGGCAGCCGGCCAGCTGGACGGGGTCTGCACGTCGGCCAGGTGGATACCCTTGGCGATCTTGCTCATCTCGCTGTTGGACAGCCGGCTGCCGCTGGAGACCTGGATCTGCACGCTGCCGTCGGCGTTCCAGAGGTTGCAGAAGCCGTGCTCGCACACCGGCTGAGCGGGCGGCGTCTGGCCCTTCCCCAACTGCTGGTTTGAATTCTCGCTCGGCACGATGAAGATCTCGAAGCTGCCCGGCAGATCCGCACCGTCCACGCCGCCGTACGGCTCGGTCAAGCCGGTCGTCGGGGGCGCAGGCTTGGCGAAGATCGCACCGCCGAAGTCACCCTCCCGGGCCGCCGCGATGCCGTTCAGACCGGGCATGGCGTGCGTACCGGTCTCGACCAGCGTGTATCCGGCCGGTACGTAGCTCATGCTGAACGGCACGGTCACCGCCGCCGGCGTACTCGGCCGGAGGCCGTTGACGAGCTGCCTCAGATCCTGAGCCGACGGGTCGGTGGAGCTGTTCGAGAACGTCTCGACGACCGCCCACACGTCGCCCGCGTACTTCCAGGCCAGAGTCTGGTGGGTGATGTCCGCTGTCTCACCGGGGCCGCTGGCCTCCAGTGCCTCGTGACCGCCGATCGTGGTCCGATGGCCTCCCGGAATCCCGTCCGGATTGAAGGCACCGGGCCGGTACAGCGTCAGGTACCCGTACAACATCGGGGTTGCTTGGGTTGGGGTGGTTTTGCTCGGCGTGACCGAGTGATCGTTGCTGACCCGGCCGGTCTCGTAGATCGAAGCGATCTGATAGGCGGTGGACGCGTCGATCGGGTTTTGGACCTGGAATGGGCCGGCGTTATAGCCGGCGAACGTGAACGTGAACGGGTCGGCCGCTACCGGAAACTGCGTCACCGATGCGGCTGCGGGTGTGGCCGGCCGGGCCGGGTGGTTGGTCAAAGCCGGTACGCCGGCGGCGGCTCCCACGACGAGCGCCACCGCTGCGAACACGCCGGCTCCGGCCCATCCGGCACGGCGGCGCCGCTGCGCTCGACGTCCGGCGTTGATGATGCCGTCGGCGGTGTAGCGCAGCGGCGGCTGGTCTGACGTGACCACGTCGACAATTTCATGGACCTGCATGTGACAACTCCTCCAATGTGTCCTGCGTTCCCAAAATGTCGCGGAGCTTGGCCAATCCGCGGGACGACTGGCTCTTCGCGGTGCCGACGCTGCAACCGAGAATGCGTGCCGTGTCCTCGACGCTCAGACCCTCGTAGTGCCGCAGGATCACGGCGGCGCGCTGCCTCGGCGGCACCGCACGCAACGCTGCCCACACCCGCAGACGTTCATCGGTCTCAGCGGCCGAATCGCCGTGTGCGACGTCCGGTACGGCATCACCGGACGATCGTTCCCGGCGCCATGGACGCCGGGTTTCGTCGATCGCCGCCCGGTAGACTGCGGTCTTGACGTACAGATCGGGCCGATCCAGCCGGCGCCAGCGTGGATACAGCTTGATCAGGGCATTCGCCACCGCATCCTCGGCCGTGTGCCAGTCCCCACAGGTCACGTACGCCAGTTTTCGCAGCTGCGACATCTGGGCCACCACGAATTCCCGGAACTCGTTTTCGTCCTCGGCTCGCACGCCAGCTCCTTCCGACGCCAGTAGAACGGGCGCAGCCGTACCAGAGGTTGCACGCACAGGACAGAATTCTGAAAATCTACCCCTCGAAGACAGTCATTGACCTGTACAGATCGGGCACGGACCCCCATTTCGGAGGAGACCATGGAACTTCTGAACAAGCAGCCAACCGTCAAGGCATCGCCGGAGATGTTCACCGGCGACGCTTGGTTTGACGTCATTTTTCAGGGCGGAGGGCCGTCCCGCATGCGGGTGAACACGGTTCGTTTCGCCCCGGGAGCCCGGAGCGCCTGGCACCGCCACGCGCTCGGCCAGACGCTACACGTCACCGAGGGACGCGGTCTGATTCAGTCTCGCGGCGACAAGGTCGTCGAGATCCGCCCGGGCGACACCGTCTATACCCCACCGGGCGAGTGGCATTGGCACGGCGCGACGCACGACCACTTCATGACCCACCTCGCGATCTGGCAGGCACCCGCCGAGGGCACCGAGACCGAATGGGCCGACCTCGTCACCGACGAGGACTACCGCCGGCGCTAACCCGGAAATCAACGCCGGCACTATCGCCGTTGCCACCCGCACCTCACCTCTGGCGGACGTCGAGTCAACCTGGACAACCCCCGACGTTCCCGGAGTTCGTACCGTCCTGGTGCCGTGAGCGTTGGCCCCGCCGTCACGCCCCATTGGTCGATACGCTGATCGCTCATGCAGCACCGCATCATGCGGGGAGCGCAGTCGATAGGTACGGGTGACGGATGCGACCTGAGCGACACATCAACGCTGCCGACGCCACCGAGCTGCAGGAACGGCTGGCGCACGTCTACTGGATCGGCGGCGGAAGCGGTGGCGGCAAGTCGACGATCGCTCGTCGCCTGGCGGCTCAGCATGGTCTGCGCCTCTACCCGACCGACGACGTGATGTCGGATCACCACAGCCGGACCACCCCCGAAGACAGCCCGTTCCTGAGCGAGTTCGCGGCGATGGACATGGACGAGCGATGGGTGAACCGGTCTCCGGAGACCATGCTGGAGACGTTCCATTGGTTTCGGGGCGAGGGATTCGGTCTGATCGTCGAGGACCTTCTCGACCTCCCGAGCGAACCTCCGGTGATCGTGGAGGGCTTCCGACTGTTGCCACACCTCGTACGACCGCTCATCGCCGCCCCCGGTCACGCCGTCTGGCTCCTCCCAACGCCGGACTTCCGTCGGGCCGCGTTCGACAGTCGGGGGTCGCTGTGGCAGATCGCCGGGAAGACCGGTGATCCGGAGCGGGCGTTGCGCAACCTGCTCGAGCGCGACCGGATGTTCACCGAACGCCTCTACCAGGAAGCGACACGTCTCGACCTGCACGTCATCGAGATCGACGCCACGATGACCGAGGATGACCTGAACCGGCGGGTGACGGAAACGTTCGGATTCTGAGCCGGCGGACGGGCGACACGTCGCCGCACGTCGGAACGCGGACTGGTCGATACTCTGTGCCATGCGCAACGATCGCCGGCCGCCCGCCAAGATCACGAGCCTGACCAACCCACGGATCAAGGAGCTGGTCGGCCTCCGTCGACGGCGGCAACGCGAGACCGCCGACGCCATCCTGATCGAGGGGTACGAGGAACTCGCGCTCGCCCTGACCGCCGGCGTACGCCCGAAAGCGCTCTTCTACTGCCCCGACCTCGTTCGGGAACCGTACGAGCTCGAGATCGTCGACCGGATTGCCGGCCTGGGTGCGGAGATGTTCGAGCTGAGCCGGCCCGTCTTCGAGAAGGCCGCCTACCGCGAGTCCCCGGACGGCTGGCTCGCCGTCGTCGCGCCACCATCGACCGACCTGGCCAACCTGCAGGTCGGCGACGCTCCGCTGATCCTGGTCTGCGAGGGCGTGGAGAAGCCCGGCAATCTCGGCGCGATGCTGCGTACCGCCGATGCGGCCGCGGTCAGTGCGGTGATCGCGGCCGGTCCGATCACCGACTGGGGCAATCCCAACCTGATCCGGGCCAGCAAGGGCACCGCGTTCTCCGTGCCGCTCGCGTCCGGCACCACGAGCGAGGTGCTCGATTGGTTGCGGGCCAACGGCATCCCGATCGTGTCGACGACACCGAGTACCGACACGTTCCTGACCGAGGTCGACCTGACCGGGCCGGTCGCGATCGCTGTCGGTTCGGAGAAGTACGGCCTGTCCGCCGAGTGGCTGGCTCGGTCTCAGTTCAAGGTGAAGATCCCGATGTTCGGCCGGGCCGATTCCCTGAACGTGGCCACGTCGGCGGCGATCGCCGTCTACGAAGGCGTACGGCAGCGGATGCTGGCCCGATAGACGCGGTCAGGACGTCACCGGCTGGCCCTGCGCGTTGACCATGAAGAAGGTGCCGCCGATGCCCTCACCATGGGCCTGGCCCGGCTGCTGGTCGCCGGCGAAGTAGTACAGCGGGTGCCCGAAGTACGTCATCTGCAGCGATCCGTCCGTACGCGTGGACGTCATGAGCTTGCTCGGGTCGACGCCGGTGCCGGCCCTCGCCGGGGCGGCCAGCGGTGGCCAGGTGGTCGCGCACGCACCGTTGCAGGTGCTGACGGTGGTGGTATCGCCCGTGAACAGGTAGAGCGTGCGGCCGGTCTGATCGACCAGCACCTGCTTGCCGTTGACCGTACCGAGCTGCACGATCCGCGTCGTGGTCGGGACCGGTGCGGGTACCGGGCCGCCGCGCGGCGCCGTCGGGTGCACCGGCGGGACCGTCGGCGTCCGTGACGGGCTCGGCGAGGCGGACGGCGACGGTGACGTGGATGGCGACGCCGGCATCGACGGCGAGACGGGCGCGGACGGCGCGGTCGTCACCGGATACGGATAGATCAGCGACGCCCGGATGCGCGACGGTAACGGATGTAACGAGTGCGGAGGTTGGTGCGTAGGCGGAGAGATGGCGGTCTGTGTGATGTGCGTGGGAAGACCGGTCGGCGGCAGCTCCTGCGCCCCCGTTGTGTACGCGCTCGCCGGGTTTGCCCGGCTGGTTGCGAGGAAGAAGCCCGTTGCCGTCAGCGCCACCACAAATGTCAGGGCGCCGATCGCGAATCGTTGGGTTCGCATGATCGCCTGCTTTGTTCAGTGGATCGAGGTCAATCCCTGATCCTACGAGAAGATCGACCCGACCGTTGCCTATTGTCGCTGGTAGACCGGCATGCAGGCGGGATTTCATATCCCGGCCGGGCAAACAGACAAGGGCTGCTTGATCGTGCGAGACAGGATCATTGCGTAGGCTCGACGGGTGGACAACAGCCGGACATTTGATCTCGGTGAACTGCTGGCGAAGCGGGGAGCCGAGCGCTACGAACTGCAGGCGCAGTACGTCAACCCGCAGCTACCACGGATGCTGCACACGATCGGGTTCGACAAGATCTATACCCGCGGCGAGGGCGCGTACCTCTATGACGACGACGGCCACGACTATCTCGACATGCTGGCCGGCTTCGGGGTGTTCGCGCTCGGCCGGCACCACCCGGTCGTGCGGAAGGCGATCCACGACGTCGTCGATCTCGGACTCGCCGATCTGACCCAGTTCGACGCGCCGCCGCTCGCCGGCATCCTGGCCGAGCAGCTGCTCGCGAAGGTGCCGCACCTCGATCGGGTCTACTTCGGCAACAGCGGCACCGAGGCGGTCGAGGCCGCGCTGAAGTTCGCCCGCTACGCCACCGGCCGCCGCCGGATCATCTACTGCGACCACGCGTTCCACGGCCTCACTACCGGCTCGCTGTCGGTCAACGGCGCGGCCGAGTTCCGCAAGGGCTTCGACCCGCTGCTGCCGGACACGATGATCCCGTTCGGCGATCTCGCCGCGCTGGAACGCGAGCTGCGCAAGGGCGACGTGGCCGCGTTCCTGATCGAGCCGATCCAGGGCAAGGGCGTCGCGATCGCTCCCCCGGGCTTCCTGGCGGCGGCGCAGGATCTCGTACACCGCCACAAGGCCCTGCTGATCGCCGACGAAGTCCAGAGCGGCATCGGCCGCACCGGCGACTTCTTCGCTTTCGAGCACGACGGCGTGCAGCCCGACATCGTCGCGGCCGCGAAGGCACTGTCCGGCGGATATATCCCGGTCGGCGCGACGATGGCTCGCCACGACGTGTTCGAGAAGGTCTACTCCACGATCGACCGGGTCCTCGTACACGACTCGACCTTCGGCTCGAACGCCCAGGCGATGGCGGCCGGCCTGGCCACGCTGCACGTCATGGACGACGAGCAGGTGGTCGCAAACGCCCGCCGCATCGGCGACGCGCTGCAGTCGCGGCTCGCGGCGTTGACGGAGAAATACGAAATGCTCTCCGAGGTACGCGGCCGCGGCCTGATGATCGGCATCGAGTTCGACCGGCCGTCCTCGTGGAAGCTCCGGCCAGCGTGGACCGCGTTGCAGACTGCGCGCAAGGGCCTGTTCGCCCAGACGATCGTGCACGGCCTGTTCCACAAGCACCGGATTTTGACCCAGGTCTCCGGCGATCACATCGAGGTGATCAAGCTGATCCCGCCGCTGATCATCGGCGAGCGCGAGGTCGACCGGTTTGTCGACGCGTTCGTTGACGTGATGGACGAAGCACACAGCGGCAGCGGCCTGATCTGGGACTTCGGACGGTCGTTGATCAAGCAGGCGGTCACGCGCTGATTTCTTTCTGATATAGATCAACTTCAACGGATTTTGTCGTACGGGTGTGCCAAAGTGGTCTTGTGGAAGACCTGCTGGCGTCCCTCGATATGGGCTCGATCGAGCTCATGGACCGGCCGCTCTACGGGTTGACCACCGAGACACTGACGCATGCAGTGATCCTCGTGCAGGCCGTCACCGCGAGGCTGACCGCGGTGACCGGCGCCGTGGTCCACGAACTCGACGGGCGCGGGATCGTCCGTCAGTCGGGCGCGGCCAATCCGGCGATCTGGCTACGCGAGCACGTGCACATGTCGATCAGCGAGGCGCATCGCGTCACAGCACTCGGCGCACTTCTCGGCCAGCGGCCGGCCATCCATGCCGCGATCGCCGCCGGGGTTGTCACCGCCGAGCAGGCGCTGGCGATCGGCCGAGTGCTCGATGAACTCCCGAACGCGTGCGGTAGCGCTGTCGCGGAGAAGGTCGAAACGCGGCTGATCGACTTCGCTGGGCAGTTCGATCCGGCCATCCTCCGGCGCCTCGGCGACCAGGTTCTGGCCAACATCGCGCCCGATCTCGCCGACGAACAGCTGCGGAAACGGCTCGAACGCGAAGAGCGACAAGCCGCCCGAGACCGATCGCTCACGCTTTCCCCGACCGGCTCCGGGCGCACCCGCCTCCACGGTGTGCTGGACACCGAGTCGGCCGCGATCGTCCGCGCCGCGATCGAACCCCTCATGGCGCCGCTGACCGGCGGCGCAGACCAGCGAACCGTCGCGGGCCGTCGGGCCGACGCGCTCGTCGACGTCTGCCGGCTCGCGCTCCGGACAGGCGAATTGCCGGCCGACGGCGGCCAGCCGGCGCAGCTCAACGTCACGATCGACATCTTTGCGCTCATCGAGCGGATCGGCGACAGCAGCGGCCTTCTCCTGACCCGTCTCTTTGACACCGAGGTCCTCGATAGCGGGCCTGGCGATGGGGGTCTCCGTGGCGCGGGTCGTCTCGATACCGGGGAGGCGCTGTCGGCGTCGGCGATTCGGCGTCTCGCCTGCGACGCTCGCCTCATCCCGATCGTGCTCGGCGGCGCCGGTGTGCCGATCGACGTCGGTCGTTCGCGACGGCTGTTCACCGGCGCGTCCCGGACCGCAATCGTCGTACGCGACGGTGGCTGCGCCTTTCCCGGATGTGATCGGCCGCCTCGGTGGTGCGACGTGCATCATGTCGATCCGTGGAATCGCGGCGGCTCGACGGATCGCGACAACGGAGTGGCGCTCTGCGGATATCACCATCGGCTGATCCACTCGAACATCGGCTGGACCGTTCGCATCGGCCCCGACCGCCGCCCCGAGTTCATCCCTCCGAGCCACGTGGATCCGACTCAAAGTCCGCGCCGCAACCCCTACCACCTGCGTACATGAAGACGGATACGCAGGACCGACACCATGATCTCGACTCAGCGCGACGCTAACTCGCTCGAGAGGACTCAGCCGGCGCGATGCGTTAGCGGCCGGTACTCACCTTGGTGGGCTCGATCGTGATGAGTTGACGGACCTGGTCACGCCCGCCGAACCACGGGTAGGGGCCGCCGAGATAGCGCTGGGCGAGCTTCTCGATGTGGTCGACCGCGCCGTCGCCGGTCACGTTGCGTACGATCCCGCGTACCCAGAAATAGCGCATGGGGTCTGTCGCGTCCGAAATCGTGAGCGCCACGCGCGGGTCGCGTTCGATGTTCTTGATCTTCTGGAACCCCCGGACGCTGTTGATCAAGATGTTGGTGCCGTCGGTGTCGACCCACGTCTGCGTGATGTGCGGGGAACCGTCCGGCATGATCGTGGCGAATGAACACAGACTCGGCTGTTGTAGCAGCGCAACAAGGCTCTCGGGAAGCCGGTTCTTACGAAGATCCATAATTCGATGCTATGCCACGGGACATCGAGTCATGGGCACGGACCTCCCCACCGTGCGACCGCCCGGCACAACGTGGATATTCTTCGCGTACCGCGGTGAGGAGAGACGGACATGACCGAAGACCAGATCAATCAACTGGTACGCGACGGAAACGTGATCGGAGCGATCGCCGGTATCCGTAGCACCAAAGATCTATCGCTGCAGGATGCCGTGAGCGAGTATCACCGCCGGGTCGCCGCGTTGAACGAAACGCCCGGCGGCGCACACGCCGAAAGCTAGCTGTCCGGCTGACAGGCTATCCAGCCAGTTCGGCGGCTCGGAACAGCGAACGTAACTCGACGCCATCGGATGCCAGTGCCGCAGCGCCGCCAGCCTCGCGATCGATCGCACATACCGCCGCGGTCACGGTCGCTCCCAGGGCTCGTAGCTCCGGGACGGCGAGCGCGATCGCTCCAGCGGACGTCACCACGTCCTCGATGATGGTCATCCGCAGACCGGCCATCGAGCCGCCTTCGGCCAGTTGGCTTGTCCCGTACTCCTTGGCAGTCTTCCGGATGAAGCGGACCGGGAGCCCGGTGATCTGCCCGATCATCGTGGCGATCGGGATGCCACCCAACTCCAGCCCGGCGAGCGCGTCGGTGTCATCCGGCAGCAGAGGAACCATCGCGGCCGAGACGTCGCGCAGCATGACCGGGTCGGCTTCGAAGCGGTACTTGTCGAAGTAGTGAGAGGAGGTCGCGCCCGAGCGCAGAACAAAGGTGCCGTGGATGAGAGCCGTTGCGTGAATGCGCTGGCCGAGGTCGGACACGGATCTCCCTGGGGATCTAGGTGTGGATTGAGAACCAGTGGAAAACGGTGGCGAGCCAGCTGGTCTGTTCGAGATAGGTGATGCCGACCGCGATCAGGAACACGGCGACGCCGATGTGCGCGCCGGTCGCGCCTCGGCGGGTCCGGTGCATCCAGCCTTCGATCACGAGCTGGCCGAGCAGGCGAAGGACGACGAATACGCCGAGACGCGACCGCGAGCGTGCCCACGTAGGCGGAGGGTGCAACGTAAATGCCGTCGCGCCCGCGATTCGATGCGGCCCAGACGATCCAGCACACGAACGAGAACGAGACGCCGATGATCGACCAGGTGCCGCCCCTCTTGAGCCGGCGCCGGCGATCCCCCGGTACGCGCGCGGCCTGCGGCGGCCGTCGGCCGGAACCGGGCCACCACCGCCGCCGGTGTAGCCGCCGACCGGATCGCGACGGCGACCGCGGCACCACCGGCGCGCGTCCGACCAGCATCGACCGGTCCCCAGAGCCGGAGGATCCGGACTGACCGGAGCCCGAACCGCCGACCGACTGAGCACCGGCCGACTGAGCACCGGCGGACTGAGCACCGGCGGCCTGCGCATTGACCGGCGAGTCGAACGGCAGCAGGCCGAGCTTCTCTCCGGGCTCGGTCGGGCCGTTCGCGCGCAGCGCGACAATCTCGCGTTCGAGCATTTCGATCCGCGAGAACGCGTCGGTTTCGGTGCCGGCGAGCACCGGCCGAGCCCGGCCGACGATCCGGTTCGCGTCGCGCGAACGGTACGCCCGGACTCGGACCAGTCCAGGCCGAGGTCGGGTACGCCGGTCACGCGTACGAGTTTCAGCAGCCGATCCACCCAGGCGGTCAGCTCCATCGTGGTCGGACGGTCGGACGGCCGGTCGGCGAGCGCGGCCAGCAGGTGATCGCGGAGCGCCGGGCGGCCCTCGAAGATCGGGTGCCGTGCCATCGGCGGGGCATGCTGGCCGCGCGGCGGCGCGCCGGCGAGCAGGAAGAACGCGACCGAACCGAAGCCGTGCACGTCGTAGCTACGGGCCGACCATGCCCGTCCAGCGCCTCCGGACCACCCGACTCCGGCGTGTACGCGATCTGGGTGATCTCCTCGTGCCGCCAGTACCGGGCGCCGGTGAAGTCGATCAGCCGGATCTCGCCGTTGGTGAGCGCCATGATGTTCGACGGCTTGATGTCCATGTGCAGCACCGGGCAGGCGCCGACATCAGCCGGGTGATGCAGCGCGGTCGACCGTCTCGGCGAGCTGGTGCAGCGCCGTCGGCGGCGACGAGCCGAGGACCACCGGTCAGCCCGGCCCGGCCGGTGACGTATTCCCGCAGGTTGATGCCGTGCAGGTAGTCGTAAATCTGATAGGGCACCGCGTCGCGCAGCGTTCGGCGGCCACGCCGCTCGCGTGCGGCGGCGGACCGTAGAACCCGTCGGCGCGGCGGCAGATGCCGGGGACGCCACGGTTGTTCAGGTCCATCAGCGCCGCGTCGCCCTTGTCCCACGAACGCAACTCGTCGGCGAGCGGCCGGCGCGGATCGATCCGGAACACCTTGACCGTGATCGGAGCGCTGGTGACACCGCCGCACAAACGGACACCACGGTACACATCGGCCTGGCCGCCCGAGCCCAGCCGTGCGACCAGACGGTAGCGCTGGTAGGTCTCCGGCAACGGGCTGGCCGGGCCGCAAACGAGATCGACCAGGCCCTGCTCCGACATCGACGGACGTGCCCCGGACCACCTGGGCCACGATCGCACCGCCTTTTCGCGGTCTCGCGGCGACGAGAGGTGCATCGCCGGCTGATAACGAGGGTAGCGAAACGCACCGACACGACCCTCATGGGGCGCAGTGACGATCGAGTAAACCGCTCGCCGAAACCCGCGCAGTCCGATAGACAGACAGGTGTGACCTATGAGATCCGCACCTCTCGTCCGGACGACTGGGACGCCATCTTCGACGTCATGGCCGACGCGTTCAACGAACACGGCCGAACCGGAATTCAACGCGATGCGAGCGGCTCGTCTTCGAGCCCGACCGCAGCGTGGTCGCCGACGCGCGACGGCGAGATCGCGGGCCATGCCGCGGCGTTCACGCGGGACCTCGCGATCCCGGGCGGACGGTTGCCGGCCGCGCACGTGACCATGGTCAGCGTCGGCGCCACACACCGGCGCCAGGGCCTGCTCACCGCGCATGATCGCCGAAGCTGCACGCGGTCGCGGCCGCGCGCCGGCGAGCCGATCGCCGTGCTCTGGGCGAGCGAGGGCCAGATCTACCAGCGGTACGGGTACGGGCTGGCCGCCCAGAAGCTCATCGCTCGAAGGCCGGCAGTCGCGACGTCGTCTGGCGGCACCCGCTCGCCACCGACTCCGGGCCGGCTTCGCGGCGCATCGGCCACCTCGCCGGAGCGTTCCGGGCCGTCTACGAGTCGGTCTGGTCCACCCGTCCCGGCTGGTCGAGCCGCGACGACGGCTGGTGGCAGTACCTGCTCGACCGACAGTCCCAGCCGGCGGGACGGCGCGACCGGACTGCGGGCCGTCATGCACGAGGACGCCTCCGGTCAGACGGACGGTTACCTGCTCTGGCGGGTCAAATCCGACTGGGACAGTGCCGGGCCCAACGGTCAGGTCCGGATCGAAGAGTTGGTCGCCGCGACACCCGAGGCGTACCGGGCGCTCTGGCAGTTCGCGCTGTCGGTCGATCTCACCCGCCGGTTCTTCCTGCTTCATCTCGGCGCCGGACGAACCGCTCCGGTTCCTGGTCACCGAGCCGCGGGCCATCGCAGTCGAAGCTCAGCGACGCTCTCTGGCTACGTATCCTCGACTACCGGCCGCGCTCGCCGCCCGCCGCTACGCCGCCGCCGTCGACGTGGTGATCGAGGTCACCGACGACCGCTTCCCGGCGAACCACGGCCGCTGGCACCTGGTCGGCTCGCCCGATCATGCGGTCTGCACGCCGACGGACGCGCCCGCCGATCTTGCGCTGGACGTCCATGCGCTCGGCGCGGCGTACCTGGGCGGCACGTCGCTCGCCACGCTCGCCGCCGGCGGTCGAGGTGCACGAAGTCCGCGCCGGGCACGCCGCGAGCGCGTCGATCGCGTTCGGCTGGCACCGGCCGCCGTCGGCGATCGAGATCTTCTGAGCCACTGAGGTAGCGTCACACCATGGACGAGGTGGAACACCGCCGACGGCGTACGCGATCTCCGCGATCGACGGATACGCCGCCGGACCGACGAGCACGCCGAGCGGTGATCCACCGGCGCGTACGGTCGGCGTGACACCGGCCCACGTGGCGGAACGGGCTACCGCCGGCGCGACCGGAGCCCGGAACTCGGTCGACCGGACACCCATCGAGCCGGACACCCATCGGCCGCCATCGAGTCGCGCGACCGTGGAGTCGCCGACCGTCCGAGACACGACCGTCCGGGACCCCGCCCAACGATCGAACCCGCACGACGTCCGGACGCCGGCTCGTCGTCCCGCGGCGAGGACCGGCATCTGCCGTTCGATGCCCATACCGCGCATCCGATCAACGAGGAGCGCGACGGCGAACGCGGCCTTCGCGGGCTCGTCGGCAGCGGTGCCACCCAGGTCAGCGTGCGTGCGGCGATGCGGGCCCGGGACGCGGCCCGCCCGACCGAAGCCGACCTGGCCGAGGCCGAGGCGAACCTGACGATCGTGCACCGCGGCTGGGTGCCCCGAGACCAGCCCGCATAGACCTTGCTACGCGGGCAACGCCGGCAGGACGTGCGACTGCTCGTACGCGGCGACCTCGTCGATCCGTCGCTGGTGCCGGGACTCGCCGGAGAACGGCGTGGACACGAACGCGGTCACGATCGCGGTCGCCACGTCGAGCGTGTGCATCCGCGCGCCGATGCCGACCACGTTCGCGTCGTTGTGCTGGCGGGACAGCGTCGCGGTCTCGATCGTTCCAGGCGAGCGCGGCGCGGACGCCGGGCACCTTGTTCGCGGCGATCTGCTCGCCGTTGCCGGAGCCGCCGATCACGACGCCGAGGCTGCCCGGCTCGGCGACGACGGCGGCGCCGGTCGCGAGGCAGTACGCCGGGTAGTCGTCCTCCGGGTCGTACGCCGTCGGGCCGATGTCGACGACGTCGTGCCCCTGCTTGCCCAGCTCGGTGACGAGGTGGTCCTTGAGCTCGAACCCGGCATGGTCGGATCCCACGTAGACGCGCATACCACCGACCCTATAGCGAGTTGCGCCGGCACCAGCTTCCACGACAACCAGGCCGGCGCGCGCCTTCGGCGTGAACCAGGTGCTCTTGCGGGGCAGCTTCTCGCGGGTGAGGTTGACCGCGACGAAGTCGTCGACGGTCACCGGCGCGATCAGGATCGCCAGGTCGGCGCGGCCGGCGTCGACCTCGCCGGCCAGCCAGTCGGCGCCGTAGTCGCCACCGACGTAGGTGATCCGCTTGTCGTCCGGGTGCGAGCCCGAGCGCGTCGCCGAGCACGATCCGCTCGACCAGCGCGTGATCGAGATTGTCGACCGCCGAGCGCCGTCCGGAGCGACGGGCAGCGTGACGGCATAGGCGCTGCCGGCGGCGTACACGTGAATCATTCCGCCCTCGAGCGGGACCGGCGGCGGCGCCGGCGATCGCCTCGACCACCGCGCCGGCCGCGTTGAGCCGGGCCATCAGCTCGGCCGGTGTGACGCGCGAGCGAGCTGACCAGGCGGTTGTACGGCTGGATCGCGACCGATGCGGGCGTCGTGACGACCGCGAGGAACCGCGGATAGCCGGCGGTCTGCGCGGCGAGGCTGCGGTGGTTGCCGTCGGCGACGACGAGTTCGCCGCCGCCGGCGAGCGCGAGCAGTTCGTCGCGGCTGCGCGCCGGCCGGGACGGGCCAGATCTCGTGTGTACGCCCGGCCGGATCCACGTCGCGCACCTGCGGCTCACCGAGCGGTCGGCGGCCGCGGCGAGCGCGTCGTGCAGGAGTTCGGGCTTGTCGGTGGCCATCAGCAGCACGGGCGAGAGCAGGTGGCCGATCGCTGTCGGCGAGCGCGACCCGCTCGCGGACCTTCGCGATGAACACGTCCTCGTTGCGGATGACCAGGCCGGGCTCGTCGGCCGAGGTGGAGATCTCGCTCGGTGTCGACCATGCACCAGAGGCCGTAGCCGCGCGCGCCGTCCGGCGCCGGTGATCCGGTAGACGACCGCGACGTCGTCGAACGCCGCGTAGTGGCCGCCGCGCTTCGCGTCGGCGAGCCGCCGACCGGCCGCGTCGAGCGAGTCGGCGAACGTCCGGCCGAGGCTGTCCGGCGCGCGGTGCGGCATCTCGATCGCGAGCGCGCTGATCGGGTTCGCGGCGATGATCGCGGTGATCTCGGCGTCGTCGGCGAACTCGTCGTAGTTCTGCGCGCCGGTACCGCCGGTGGAGAGCCAGGCGCGGGCGAGCGGGTGAGCGATCGTCATGCCCACGACGCTACCGGGCCGGGCGCGCACCCCACGTGCGCGCCCGACCCGTGTCTTAAATGTCAGACAGCCTTAAATGTCAGACAGCCTCAATGTCAGACCGAACTCGTCCGGCGCTCAGGCGAACCTGGTCCGGTTCTGCCGAGCGACCCGTCGCGACGGCGCGGGCGCGAGGAACATCGGCGTGCACGCCTCGACGCTGGCATCGGCGGCCGGACGGCTCTTCGGTGCGAGCGCGGACAACGCGGACGCGGTCACCACGACCGGCGTCGCGAGCATCGCGATCACGTCATCCGGAAGGTCGGGCAGGATCTGCTTCCAGCCGCACTCGGCGACCGACCACGAGAGGTCGAGCTGCTCAGTTCGACATCGGCGAACGGAACTTCCAACTGCGACATTTCAAGTTCCTGCGTGGCCACCGCGGTCCCCTCCACAATCGACATGTCGTTGCTTCTCACCGGTGCAACGACGCGGTAGCCGGCCCGTGACGCGACAGACGGGCCGGCTACGACGATCGGGTGACGCACAAACCAGTCGAAAACCGGGTCAGTCGAAGATCGGGCCGACGTCGCGGGTCCGCTTGATTTCGAAGAAACCGGGCGTACCGGCGACCAGCATCACGCCGTCCCACAGGCGACCCGGCGGCCTCACCCTTCGGGCCGGGGTGACCACCGGGCCGAAGAACGCGATCTGCTCACCGTCCGGGCCGGGCGCGTGGATCACCGGCGTACCGACGTCCATGCCGACCGGCTTCATGCCCTCGTTGTGGCTCTCCCGCAGCCGCTCGTCGTACTCCTCCGAGTCGGCCGCGTCGGCCAGCGACACATCGAGGCCGCAGTCGGACAGGGCCGCCTCGAACAGCTCCCGGCCCTGCGCCTGCTTGCCGAGGTGGATGCGCGTACCCATGGCGGTGTAGAGATCGCGGAGCACGGCGTTGCCGTACTTCTGCTCGGCCGCGATCGCGACCCGGACGCAGCCGTAGCCTTCGGCGAGCGCGTCCTTGTACTGCTCCGGGAGATCGTCGCGGCCCTCGTTGAGCACGGACAGGCTCATCACGTGGAAGCTGATGTCGACCGGGCGGACCTTCTCGACTTCGAGCAGCCAGCGCGACGTGATCCAGGCCCACGGGCACAGCGGGTCGAACCACATGTCGGCTTTGATGCGCTCGTCGGTCATGCTCACTCCTGTCGCTACTACATGTCGCTGATGCGGCTCACTGTATGTCGCGTTCTCGCATATCGGTCGTTACATTGCTTGCGTTGGCAACAATAACCCGCTTACCACCCCACCGCTAACCCGCTGCAGTCAGAGGGGTGGCCGGTAGGGATAAGTCGACGTGAAAGACTCACAGCACACACATTTCGTCGATCATTCCGTCATTAACCGAGGAGTTGGCAGCGTGGCCGGAGTCCGCAACCTGACCCAGATCGAGGCCGCCGAACGCGCGCGGATCCTGGACGTCACCGCATACGACATCACCCTTGACCTCACCGACGGCACCGGCGGGCCGGGCGAGGCGACGTTCCGCTCGACCACCCGAGGTCGACGTTCACCTGCACCGAGCCGGGCGCCACCACGTTCATCGAGGCGGCCATGGCGACGCATCCGCAGCGCGACGCTGAACGGCAAGCCGCTCGACACGGCCGGCTGGACCGCCGAGACCGGGCTCACGCTGACCGACCTCGCCGCCGAGAACATCCTGGTCGTCGACGCCGACGGCGACTACTCGACCGCCGGTCAGGGCCTGCACCGCTCGTTCGACCCGGTCGACAAAGAGGTCTACCTCTACAGCCAGTTCGAGACCGCAGGACGCGCAGCGGGTCTTCGCCAGCTTCGACCAGCCCGACCTCAAGACGCGTCTACACGTGGCACGTGACCGTGCCGGCGCACTGGTCGGTCGTCTCCAACTCGCCGGTCGAGCGGACCGAGGACGGCGAGGTCGAGGGCACCAAGACCGTTCACTTCGAGCAGTCGGTACGCATGTCGACGTACGTCACCGCGATCTGCGCCGGCCCGTACCACGAGGTCCGCAAGGACGCACGACGGCATCGACATGGGCGTGTTGTGCCGCCAGTCGATGAAGCAGTACCTCGACGAGGACGACATCTTCCTGATCACCGAGCAGGGCTTCGACTTCTTCCACGAGCAGTTCGGCGTGCGCTACCCGCTGCCGAAGTACGACCAGCTCTACGTGCCCGAGTTCAACGCCGGCGCGATGGAGAACTTCGGCTGCGTCGTGCACGGCGAGCAGTACTACATCTACCGCTCCGCGGTCACCGACTTCGAGTACGAGAACCGCGCGAACACGATCCTGCACGAGATGGCGCACATGTGGTTCGGCGACCTGGTCACCATGCGCTGGTGGGACGACCTGTGGCTGAACGAGTCGTTCGCGGAGTGGGCGAGCCACTGGGCGAACGTCAACGCGACCCGCTTCACCGACGCGTGGACGACGTTCCTGTCGGTTCGCAAGAACTGGGGCTACCGCCAGGACCAGCTGTCCTCGACCCACCCGGTCTACTGCGACATGCCGGACATGCACGCGGTCGAGGTCAACTTCGACGGCATCACGTACGCGAAGGGCGCGAGCGTGATCAAGCAGCTCGTCGCGTACGTCGGGATCGAGTCGTTCGTGGCCGGCCTGCGGGACTACTTCGCGAAGCACGCCTGGGGCAACGCGACCTTCGGCGACCTGCTGTCCTCGCTGGAGGCCGAGACCGGCAAGGAACTGCACGAGTTCGCCGCCCAGTGGCTGGAGACCGCGCAGGTCAACACGCTGCGCCCGGCGGTCACGCATGGCCGCCGACGGCACGTACGCGAGCGTCGTCGTCACGCAGGAGGCACCCGCGGCGTACCCGACGCTGCGTACGCACCGGATCGGCGTCGGCCTCTACGACCTGACCGACGGCGACCTGGTCCGGCGCGAGACGGTCTACGTCACGGTCAGCGGCGCAGTCCACCGAGCTGACCGAACTCGCCGGGCGACCGGCCGCCGACGTGCTGCTGCTCAACGACGACGACCACACGTACGCGAAGATCCGCCTCGACGCCGCGTCGATGGCGGTCGTGGTCGACCACATCGCCGACTTCGACAACGGCGCTGGCCCGGGCGCTCGCCTGGTCGGCGGCGTGGGACATGGTCCGCGACGCCGAACTCGCCGCCCGCGACTACGTCGCGCTGGTCTGCAACGGCCTGCCGGCCGAGACCGACATCAACCTGGTCATCGCGACGCTCGCTCAGGCCCGTACGGCGCGTCGCGTTCTACGCCGACCCGGCCTGGGCGCCGACCGGCGCCGCCAAGCTCAACGAGCCTCGCGACGGCCGCTCTGGCAGCCGCCGAGCCGGGCAGCGGATACCAGCTGACCTGGGCGCGTACCGTTGGTCGCCACGCCCGGACGCCGGCGCAGATCGCGACCGGCTGCAGGGCTGGCTCGCCGGCACCGGGGTCCCGGAGGGCCTGGCCATCGACACCGAGCTGCGCTGGTCGCTCCTGCAGAGCGCTGGTCGCGAACGGCGGCGCCGGCGAGGCCGAGATCGAGGCCGAGCTGAGCAACGACCGTACGGCGACGCGGCGAGCGTCAGGCCGCGATCGCGACCGCGCTGATCCCGACCGCCGAGGCCAAGGCGGAGACGTGGCGCCGGCTGACCGAGGGCGAGCCGCTGCCGAACTGGCTGCAGCGGGCGCTGCTCGACCGGCTTCCAGCACCCGGCGCAGGTCGAGCTGACCGAGCCGTACGTCGGGAAGTTCTTCGAGGTCGTCGACCACATCTGGGCCACCCGCGACAGCGAGCCGGCGCAGGAGCTCGTCGAGGCTGCGTACCCGGCGTACCAGGTCAACGACGAGACCGTGGCGGCGACCGACGCGTGGCTGGCGCGCGACGGCCACCCGGCGCCGCTGCGGCGGCTGGTCGGCGAGGGCCGCGACGGCGTGATCCGGGCGCTCAAGGCTCGGGCAGTGGACGCCGCCGCGGCGTAGTACCGCAGCGAAAGGGGGTGGCCGGTTACCGGCCACCCCCTTTTGACGTTCGATCCTTACGAGCGCCCGGCCGCCTCGGCGAGCTGAGCGAGTCCGGTGACCAGGCCACCGGCCAGGTCACCGCCCTGGAACGCAGCCGACATCGACAGCGCGGCGAGCTTCGACGAACGGTCCAGGATCCGGCGGCGGGCGATCTCGCCGGTGACGATCTCCAGCACGCGCTGGTTCGGCGACACCGCGATGAGCACGCTGACCGCGGGCTCGGCGAGCTGGCCGTGCAGCTTCTCGGCGTGGCCGCGAGCCGGCGCCTCGAGATCGCCGACGTAGACGCTGTAGGTCAGGCCGGTCGACTCGTCGGCCAGCCTTCAGTGCGCTCGCCAAGCGCAGCAGCTGCGGAGTCGTGAACGGCCCGTTGAGTACCTCGGGGCGGGCTGCCAGAGCCGCGTTCCCCGAAGTCGGGCTACCAGCTGTCACTTGCGCCTCCAACCTCGCCTCGGACCGTTTCGGTCGCGTCTTCCGCGGCCTCGGTCGCGCCGATCAGTGCGGCGTGCGGCTCATGCGCGGTCGGCGCATGCGGCACGTTGGGGTCGACCTCGGCGACGAACCAGACCGGTGCGGTCGAGAACGGGCGGCCGGGACGGTAACGCTTGCTACGGGCGGCGCTGCTGCCGTAAACGATCGCGTACACGATGGCGACGACCGCCAACGGGATGCACACGAACACCAGCACCGTTTCTGTGATGGTCAAACCAGCCCCCAAGGACTTACGGCACATGTCGCAAGGCACGTATTCGAAGGTACTTATTCAATCTTCGCGCCAACGGTAGCGGAGCGACCGAGCCTCACCTGCGCCGGGTACCACAACCTGTGCGGCGCGACGTTGGATGGTGACCCCGGCCTCGGCCGGCCGGTGCGGTTATCGTGGCGACGTGACCGCACCACTTTCGCTCGATGCCGCTGATCAGCTGGCCGCATTCCGGGACCGGTTCGTGATCGACGATCCGAACGTGATCTATTTTGACGGAAATTCGCTCGGACGGCTGCCGAAATCGACCAGGGTTCGCCTGATCGAGGCGATCGACCGGGAGTGGGGCCGAGACCTGATCCGCGGTTGGGATCGCTGGATCGAGATCGCGCGCGACGCCGGCGACGTCCTCGCCGGACTGATCGGTGCACACCCGGGCGAGGTCATCCTGTCCGACTCGACCAGCGTCAACCTCTACAAGCTGGCCGCTGCTGCGCTGGACGCCCGTCCGGGCCGGCGCGTGATCGTCACCGACGACGACAACTTCCCGACCGACCAGTACATCCTGGCCGGTCTCGCGGATGCGCGCGGCTGTGAACTGCGGGTGATCAAGACCGATATGAACGCGGGGGTCGCCCTCGCCGATGTGGTCGCGGCGATCGGCACCGACACCGCGCTGGTATCGCTGTCGCACGTCGCGTACCGCTCGGGTGCGATCGCCGACCTCGCCGGCATCACCGCCGCCGTGCACGACGTGGGTGCCCTGATGCTGTGGGACCTGTGCCATTCGGCCGGCGCGGTGCCGGTCGGGCTGGCAGCCGCTGACGTCGATCTTGCGGTGGGCTGCACGTACAAGCATCTCAATGGCGGACCCGGCGCCCCCGCGTTCCTCTACGTGCGGGCGGACCTGCAGCAACGACTCCGCCAGCCGCTGTGGGGCTGGTTCTCGCAGAAGGACCAGTTCGCGATGGCGAACACGTACGAGCCGGTCGACGGCATCGAACGGTTCCTCGTCGGTACGCCCGGCGTGCTCGGCGGGTACGGCGCGCTCGAAGGTGCGCGGATCTCCGCGGAGGCCGGCATCGAGGCCATCGCGGCGAAGGGCCGCGCCCTGACGAGCTACGCGATCGACCTGTTCACGGCGTGGTTGGAGCCGCACGGTTTCGTGCTCGCGTCGCCGCCGGACTCCGGTCGACGAGGCGCGCAGATCACCGCACACCACCCGCAGGCGTGGCAGATCTGCCAGGCGCTTGAAGGCGGCCGACGTGATCCCGGATTTCCGCACGCCGGACCGCCTGCGGCTGGGCTTCGCGCCGCTGTACACGCGGTTCGCCGACGTCCACGAGGGCCTGGCTCGGCTGCGTACCGTGATGGAGACCGCCGCCTACGCCGCCTATCCCGCGGAGCGATCGCGCGTCACATGATCTAGTAGCGACGTGGCTGCTGGAGGCACCCGGCGCTACTGGATCACGGTTAGATCGGTGGGTTCGAGGTCGGGTCGTCCGGGTTCGGCGGACGCACGTACACCCGGCTGCTGGTCATCGCATCGGTGATGCCGCTGTCGCCGAGCGCGGTGGTCAAGCGCGTACGCAGCTCCCGAGCGACCAGCGGCGCCGATTCGGTGGTCGTCTTCACGGTGACCCGCAGAACCGCGCCGTCCACGCCCACCCGTTCGACGCCGAGTACGGCCGGCGGATCGATCAGGTCCTTCGACCACTGCCGGATCGTTCGCGAACTCCTCGCCGGCGTCCTGCAGGATCTTCGTCGCATCGTCGACGCGCGCGAAGCCGACCGGCACGTCGATGATGCCGAGCGCCCAGCCCTGGCTCTTGTTGCCGACCCGGACGATCTCGCCGTTGCGGACGTGCCACAGCACGCCTCGGGCATCCCGGATCGACGTGATCCGCAGGCCGACCGACTCCACGACGCCGCTGGCCTCGCCGACGTCGACCGCGTCACCGACGCCGTACTGGTCTTCCATCAGCATGAACAGCCCGGCGAGCAGGTCCTTGACCAGCGTCTGCGCGCCGAAGCCGAGCGCGATGCCGGCGATGCCGGCGCTGGCGAGCAGCGGTGCGAGTTGGATGCCCAGCTCGGCCAGGACCATCAGGCCGGCGATCGAGAAGACCGTCGCGGTCGCGAAGCTGAGCAGCACCGAACCGATCGCCTCGGCCCGCTGCTGGCGACGCTGCGGTATTGCGCCGGGAGCGCCCGGCGAGACCGGGCATCGGCCGGCGCCTCATGGACCGTGATCGGTACGCCGACGACGCGCGTGCGGCCGACGACGCCTGGGCCCGGAACACCTGGGCCATCGAGCCCTGCGCGGTACGGCGGATCAGCCGGCGGATCGCCCGGTGGAGCAGCCACCGGACAACCATCGCGATCACGATGATCAAGATGATCCGCAGCGGCTTGATGAGCAGCCAGTAGCTGCTCGATGCGAGCCACGCGTTGTGGGTGTGGTCCCAGACGAACGTGCACAGATCGCTGGTCTTGAGACAGTCCGGCGGTACGAGTGCTTTGCGTACATTGACCGGATCAAGAAGCAGCAGTCGACATGAGGGGCAGAATAGTACGTGCATTCGGGGCCCTAATCAGGGACGATGAGCGCACGAGGATATCCGAGTGATTTTGCCGGCGTTGCCGGGCCATCGCGGAGGGATCCAGAGAAGATGCCTGACATACGACGCGCAGCCGCCTCCACTCTGGTCTTGAACCAGACCTACGAGCCGCTGTGTGTCGTGTCCGTCAGACGGGCCGCCATCCTCCTTCTCACCGCCAAGGCCGTCTGCGTCGCCGACGGCGACGGCATCCTGCACAGTGCCCGCGAGGCGCTGCCGGTCCCGAGCGTCGTCCGCCTCAATCGTTACGTCCGCGTCCCGTACCGGACGCCATGTCGGCCTGTCCCGCCGGGCGATCTTCGCGCGCGATGGCAGCCGCTGCGCCTACTGCCGGGGTCCGGCCGAGACGATCGATCACGTGGTGCCGCGCAGCCGCGGCGGCGACCACGCGTGGGACAACGTCGTGGCCGCGTGCGCGAAGTGCAATCACAAGAAGGGCGACAAGACGGTCGCCGAACTCGGCTGGCGACTGCACGCCATGCCGGCGACGCCGAAGGGCCAGGCATGGCGCGTGCTCGGCCACCGGACGCCGGATCCGCGCTGGTCCGACTGGCTCGACCTGCCCCACGCCGGCCTGAGCAACGCCGAAGCCGCCTGAGCAACGCCGAAGCCGCGTGAACAGGGCCGAAGCGGCCTGAGCAGGGCGAACGCGAACGAGGCAGACTAGCCGCGGCGTTGCAGCGCGGCGTAGACGACGATGTTGTCGGCGTACCCGGTTGAGCCTCCGACGAACTGGCCGCCGCACGTGATCAAACGCAGTCCTGGCCGGGTGTAGTCGCCGTAGATGCGATCACCCGGGAACTTCCCCTTGGGATACGACTCGACCGAGTAGATCGAGAAGATCGCGATCCGATGGTTGGCCAGCGTGAGCTGCACCGTTCCGCCGGGCTTCAGTTTGCCGAGGTTGTAGAAGATCGATTCACCGTGCGGGCCGTCGACGTGGCCGACCACGATGGCCGGCCCGTTCTGGCCGGGCGCCGGGCCGCCCTCGTACCAGCCGGCGAGGTTGCTGTCGGACAGCGGCGGCGTGCCGATGGTGCCGTCGCTCGCCAAGTCGACCGGCATGATCGGAGCGGACACGCCGATCGACGGGATGCTGATCCGGGTCGGCGTCGACCGTGGCATCGCGTCGGCCGCGGCGACCGGTCGGGTTCGCATGGGCGAAGCCGAGGCTCGGCAGTGCCGGGGCGCCGACGACCAGGCCGAGGCCGGCACCGGCGCCGAAGATTCCGCAGAGGACGAGCAGAGCGCCGACGATGCCACCGAGCGCCCCGGTCGGGCGTACGGCGCGGAGCCGCGGTCTCCAACGCGACCGGACGCGTACCCGCTTCGGCACCGCCGCGAATTCGACGGTGTCGTCACGGTGACCCGACGCCGGGTCCAGAGTCTGCGCAACCATCGCGACGTTCGATCAGCTGCGGACCGGCGTACTGCGGCGGAACGCCACCAGGAGCCAGATGCCGAGGCCGGCCACGATGGCGCCGATGCCGCCCGCGAGAGCCAGGTGCGCCGCGCTCATCGAACCCATCTCGCCACCGCCGGTGTCCGGCCCGTGGTGCGGATTCGGGTGCGCGCCGTTCAGCACCGTCAGCTGCGCGGAACTCCGGCCGCCGCTCGCGCAGACGAGGCTCACCGTGTACGTACCGGACACCGTGTTCGAGGGGATCGTCACCTCGGCCATCAGCAGCCCATGATCGGGTACGAGGGTGATCGAGCCGAAAACACGCGACGACACCACGGCCGAATTGAGGTTGTCGACGCAGGTTGCTTGTACCTCGATCTGGAATCCGGCCCGGATCGAACTGGGACTCAAGATCAGAACTGACGCACCGGACGCGTTCGCGGGGACACACGCGGCTAACGCCAGAAGGGACACGACTGACGCAAAGCAGATGCGAAGCCATCGCATCACCATGATCGCCTCCAAGACATTTCGGTCCTGACGAAATTATCGAGGCTGATCAGCCGGTATTTGCCCAAGTTCGAGAAGTAAGACCTTTTTATGCGCACCGGTGTAGACATGGCCAGATTGCCCCGAGGATCGCCGAAGGGTACTGAGGGTCGCGCAGCACGGCTGATTCATATATCGTCCTTTCGTCCAGCGAAACCGGCGTTCCGCGCTTGTTGCACCCACTACCAGGCAAACAGGTCTGCCGACCACAGGAGACACACGTGTCCCAGCCGAAGCCTATCGCCGAACGAACGGCGACTTTCGGTGAGGTCTTCGCGGTCAAGCGAATATCGGGCACTCTATTCGGCCAGCGCGCTGTCCTGGGCCGGCGACTATCTGGCGCGCGCCGCCGTGGCGGCCCTCGTCTACCGCACGACCGGCTCGGTCGCGCTGTCCGCCGGCGTCGTTCGCCATCAGCTATCTGCCCGGTCTGACCGCCGGTCCGCTGCTCGCCGCGCTGGCCGAACGCTATCCACGCCGGACGGTGATGATCGTCTGCGACGTGATCCGCGGCTGCCTGCTCGCGACCGTCGCCGATCCCGGGCATGCGGATCTCGGCGATCTTCGTCCTGCTGTTCGCGGCCGCTCTGCTGAACGCGCCGTTCGACGCGTCCCGGTCGGCGCTGCTCGCCCAGATCCTGACCGGCGACAAGTACATCGTCGGGGTCTCCGCTCAGAACACGACGAACAACGTCGCCATGGTGCTCGGCTACTTCGCCGGCGGCATTGCCGCGCCCTCGTTCCCGCACGCCACGCTCGCCATCGACGCGGGCACGTTCATGCTGTCGGCACTGCTGATCCGATCCGGCATCTCCGCGCGTCCGGCCGCGCTGCTGATGTCGCAGCGCACCGGTCTGCTGCGGGAGACCGCGGCCGGTTTCCGTTTCGTCTCCGAACCACCAACTGCTGCGCGCGATCGCGATCCTGTCGCTCGGGGTCACGCTGCTCGGGATCGTGCCGGAAGGGCTCGGCGCGGCCTGGGCGGTCCGCCTCGCCGGCCACCCCTCGGAGCGGGGCCTCGATCAGGCCCTGATCATGATGGCCGTCCCGGCCGGTTTGATCATCGGTGCGCTCGTCGTCGGCCGCCTGCTGAACCCCGCACGGCGACGGCAGCTGATCCGCCCGTTCGCCATCCTGGTGCCGGTCGCGCTCACGCTGGCTCTACTGGATCCCGACGTGGCCGGCGTGGCGGTGATCGGCTTTGTGATCGGCTTCGCCGTCAGCGGCGTATACCTGCCGACCAACGGCCTCTACGCGCAGGCGCTGCCGACCGAATTCCGAGCGCGCGCGTTCGGCGTGTTCCAGTTCGGCGCGCAGCTCGTCCAGGCGCTCGGTCTGATCGTGACCGGTGTGCTGTCCGACCACTTCCCGCTGCACATCGTGGTCGGCGCCTGGGGTGCCATGGGTATCGTCCTGATCATCGGTGCCGTCACCACTTGGCCGACGAACGCGCAGATCAACGCTGCACTGGACAGCTCCCGCGCGGTTCAGTCCGGCACGCCGACTGCGGCCACAACGGCTGACGACCACGAAAAGACGGGTGCGCTCCATACGGATGAGTCGTCGCCCTCAGGTAGCGAGCCGACCGATCACCGTCTGATCCGGTCCCACCGGCGCGGCGTCGGACTGAGCGCCCAACCGTCGCAACGGCGCGAATCGCGGCGCCCCCAACCGGACGGCATCGACGAACCGGCCCGGATGAACACCTCGTTCCAGAGCGGCCGCACCACCGAAACGCCGTAATCGCGCAGCGGTGTGTACGGTTCCAGGGTGACGTTCTACGAGGCAATCGGTGGCGAGCCGACATTTCGTAAGCTCGTTGACGCGTTCTATGCCGGAGTCGCGAACGACGAGATCCTCCGCCCGCTGTACCCGGAAGACGACCTGGGTCCGGCCGCGGATCGGCTGCGCATGTTCCTGATCCAGTACTGGGGCGGCCCGAACACGTACTCGGTCGAGCGCGGGCATCCTCGCCTGCGCATGCGGCACGCGCCGTTTCACGTCGGACCGCGCGAGCGCGATGCCTGGCTGGCACATATGCGAGCCGCTGTGACGTCGCTCGATCTGCCGGAGGACCAGGAGACGACGCTCTGGGAATACCTGGAGCGTGCGGCCCATTTCATGGTCAACACCTTCGAATAAATCCGACCGAACGGTCATATCACCCAAATCACAGCAACAGTGGACACCATCGATCGTTGGTCTCGATGACATAGGAAGCCTTCCATCGAGGAGTCCCACTCCATGCGACGTCGTATCATCCTGGGGGTCGCACTCGCGGCCGCCGCCGCGCTCAGCACCATTCCGGCCCTGGCCTCGACAACCCAGCCCAATGTTGTTTCGGCGACGCCGGTCGCGTCCACGCCGAATGTCATGGACGGCACCGTGTACGCGATCGCGGTCGTCGGCACCACGGTCGTCGTCGGCGGCGACTTCACCACGGTGGAGAACTCCGCTCAGACCGTCACATACAAGAAGACGGACCTCTTCACGTACGACTACGCCACCGGCGCCGTCAACACGGCCTTCACGGCGTCGCTGGACGGCGAGGTACTGGCGCTGGCACCCGGGCCGAACAACACCGTCTACGTCGGCGGTGCGTTCAAGATGGTCGGCACGATCCATCAGCGCGGCATCACCCAGCTGTCGGTCGCGACCGGCCTACGCATCCACGGCTTCGACGCGATCATCGGCGACGGCGAGGTCCGTACGATCGAGGCGGCCGCCGGCAAGGTCTACATCGGCGGCAACTTCGCCACCGTGGACCAGACCGCCCGGGTCGCGCTGGCCCGCGTTAACGGCACCACCGGCGCCCTGGACGCGACGCTGAACCTGAAGCTGACCTCACCCACCGTTGGCCGTACGAAGGTCGAGGACACCGCGCTCAGCCCGGACGGCAAGACGCTGGTCGCGATCGGCGCGATCCAGCACGCGGGCGGCCAGAATCGGGCCCAGGTGGTGGTCGTGAACGTCGGCGTCTCACCGGCCGCCGTGTCCAGCTGGTACACGAACTTCTACAACGTGGACTGCTACTCGTCGTTCGCGACGTACGTCCGCGAGGTCGACTTCTCGCCGGGCGGCGACTACTTCGTGGTCGTGTCGACCGGGCGCCTGACGGTCAGCAGCGGAAAGAACCTGCCGTGCGACACCGCAGCCCGATTCGACCTGGCCGGCGGCGGCCTGCACAACCCGACCTGGGTCAACTACACCGGCGGCAACTCGCTGTTCGCGGTCGCGGTGACCGGATCAGCCGTCTACGTCGGCGGTCACGAGCTGTGGCTGGACAACCCGGAGGGCAACAAGACCGCCGGTCCGGGCGCCGTTTCGCGCCCCGGCATCGGTGCGATCGACCCGAACACCGGCAAGGCGCTGGCGTGGAACCCGACCCGTACCCGCGGCGTCGGCGTGGAGGCACTGGTCGCGACGCCGACCGGCCTGCTGGTCGGCAGCGACACGACCGAACTCGGTCACCAGTACCATGCGCGGCTCGGCATGTTCCCGCTGAACTAGGCGCGGGCGCGTCAACGAACTGAGACCGCACAGCACAAAACGGGGGCCCGAGGGCCCCCGTTTTGCGTGCTCAGAGCAGGCACGCCTCGTCATGCAGCCATTCGACGAAGCCCTGCGACACCGTCACTCCGCAGTCGAGCAACTCGACCAGCAGCGCCTCGTGGACCCCCGCCACGAGCGGCACCTGCACCTCCGCGTAGATCGGCAACTGGCCGCGGTCGCTCGGATCTCCGACGTAGGCCTTGCAGAATCGACGCGTGTGATTCCATTCGTTGACCACCCGGTACGCCCGGTCGGCCCAGTCCCGTGGCACTGTCGCATGCGGTCGCGCACGCATCATGAGGATCTCGTCGTCGGGACCCTCCAATGCGATCAGCACCGCGTGCCGTTCCCACATCGCCAGGACAGCACCATCGCCGTCGGTCAGGTAACGCACCTCCATACGGTCGAGCGCCGCACGCAACCGCGCCGTTGTCACAGGTTGGACTGCGTCCGCCCCCAGATCTTCGTCACCGGTCCGCGATTGCGGTGCCGCGACGTTTGGCTCCCCGTCGGTAGTGCAGCGATTCTGTTCGCGCGCGGATTCGCGGCGCACGCTCCCGCTCTGACGATCACGCATGACTTGCTCGATTGTGGTCGGTTGCCGTGCGCTCGGCCGTTCCACATCCGTTGTCGTCAGACTCATGCCGGATTCACGCTTTGGCCACCACTGCATGGCCACGCTCCTCTAGTCCCCCAGGTCCCTTAGCCAGACTCACCTGACCGCACGGCAATCCCTGCCGCGAAGACCGCACCTTCGTGCAGCAAACCGCATGCCGAAAGTACGATGCACGAAGCTGTGAAACACGAAGCTGTGAAATTGGTGAGCCTGACTCGTCACGTTACAACCGGGGCAGCGACGAAAATAGGGCTAGATCCGCACGCGTTGAGACGGTATCTTCACGCTCGGTGTGTGTTGACGCGTGGATTGAGTGCTAGCCCCGATTGGGTACGCCACCAGCCACTCCCGCGATCCGTAGCGATCCCGATCCACGGACCGGTCGTCACCACCCGTGCAGCCTCGCCCGGCCCGGCCAGAAAGCCCATCCGAGCCACCGCCTGCACGATGCGCTGCGGAACGCGTACCTCGGTGGCGTTGTCCGTGTCGGCGGCCACGATGATCGGCACGTGATCGAGGAGTGCGTCACGCAGCGCCCGGGCGCCCACGGCCCGACCGCGGACGCCGGTCGATTCGGTCTCGCGCAGCGTCTCGGCGGCCGCCTCGCTCACCCGACGCAGGACGTGCACCGGCAGCGTCTCCCGGACCACGATCGGCCCGCTCGGCGTACCGGCACGCCACTTCGCGTCGAGCCGCTCGAGCGTGGACGGATCATCCGCGTCGAGCGCGAGCCACGCCGCCGCGAGCACCGTGATGTCGTGCTGCACCGGCGCGGTGGTTGGCACGGTGACCAGCACGTTCCACGGCACGCTCGACCACAGTTCGGCCGCGCGTACGCGCACGAGACTCTGCGGATCGAGGCGCACGAGCCGCGCGAGAAACTCACCGATCGCGGGATCTAGGCGAGCCACGGCGTCAGGTACTCGCGCTCGGCGTCGGCCAGCCGGCGTGGGCGTTGATGGGCCAGATCAAACGGTACGCAGACCGAGCGGGCCCGGCTGGCCAGCACATCATCGGCGAACAACTCGTACGCGACGGTGAACCGGCGACGGCCGCAGCTCTTCGATCCACATCTCGATCCGCACCGGTACGCCGTAGTCGACCGGCCGCAGGTAGTCGACCTCGTGCCGGAAGATGACGATGCCGGCCTCCAGCGACGTCACGCCGGCGTCGCGGGCACCGATGAACATCAGGGCTACCCGCGCCTCCTCGTAGTAGGTCAGGAAGCGCACGTTGTTGATGTGCCCGTACGCGTCCATGTCCGACCAGCGCACCGGGCAGTCGTAGACGAATCGCTTCACTGGAGAGCCGCCCAGAACGCCCGCTCGTCGTCGTCCAGCGGTCGCGGCCTGCGCTCCGCGTACGAGTAGCCGACCAGTACGCACTCGCATCGGGCGATCGGCACCGTCGCCGTCGTACATCCGCTGGTCGAACGTCCACGACGTGGTGCCGATGCGGGAGATCCGGGTCTCCACCCGCAGCATCAGCCCGGGCCGGAACGTGGCCGGGAACTGATAGTCCACGGCCACCCGAGCGGCGATGTAGCCCCGGTCCCCGTCCGCACCGGCGAGGCCCGCCGGTGACGTCGCGAGCAACGTCATCCGGGCGTCCTCGAAGTACGACAGGTAGCGAGCATGGTTCACGTGCCCCATCGATCGTCGTCCGACCAGCGCACCTGCGCGAGATAGACGTCAGCCACGGTCGATCTCAGTCACGGGTGAGCTTCCGGTAGGTGACCCGGTGCGGGCGGGCGGCGTCGGCACCGAGCCGATCGACCTTGTTCTTCTCGTACGAGTCGTAGTTGCCCTCGAACCAGAACCAGCTGCTCGGGTCCTCGTCGGTGCCCTCCCAGGCCAGGATGTGCGTGGCGACCCGGTCGAGGAACATCCGGTCGTGGGAGATCACCACGGCGCAGCCCGGGAACTCCAGCAGCGCGTTCTCCAGCGACGACAGCGTCTCGGTGTCGAGGTCGTTCGTCGGCTCGTCGAGCAGGATCACGTTGCCGCCGATCTTCAGCGTCAGCGCGAGGTTGAGCCGGTTGCGCTCGCCGCCGGACAGCACGCCGGTCATCTTCTGCTGGTCCGGACCCTTGAAGCCGAACGCCGCGATGTACGCCCGGGACGGCATCTCCACCTTGCCGACCATCAGGTAGTCGAGGCCGTCGGAGACGACCTCCCAGACGGTCTTGTTCGGGTCGAGGCCACCGCGGCTCTGGTCGACGTACGACAGCTTGACGGTCTCGCCGACGCGGACCGCGCCGCTGTCCGGCTGCTCGAGCCCGACGATCGTCTTGAACAGCGTGGTCTTGCCGACGCCGTTCGGGCCGATGATGCCGACGATGCCGTTGCGGGGCAGCGAGAAGCTCAGGTCCTTGATCAGGACCCGGTCGTCGAAGCCCTTCGTCAGGTTCTTCGCCTCGATCACGGTGCTGCCCAGGCGCGGGCCCGGCGGGATCTGGATCTCCTCGAAGTCGAGCTTGCGGGTCTTCTCCGCCTCGGTCGCCATCTCCTCGTAGCGGTCGAGCCGGGCGCGCGACTTCGTCTGGCGGGCCTTCGCGTTCGACCGGACCCACTCCAGCTCGTCGGAGAGCCGCTTCTGCATCTTCGCGTCCTTGCGGCCCTCGACTGGTCAGCCGGGCCTGCTTCTTCTCCAGGTAGGTGGAGTAGTTGCCCTCGTACGGGTAGGCGCGGCCACGGTCGAGTTCGAGGATCCACTGCGCGACGTTGTCCAGGAAGTACCGGTCGTGGGTGATCGCGATGACGGTGCCGGCATATTTCGCCAGGTGCTGCTCCAGCCACTGCACGCTCTCCGCGTCGAGGTGGTTCGTCGGCTCGTCGAGCAGCAGCAGGTCGGGCGCTTCCAGCAGCAGCTTGCACAGCGCGACCCGGCGGCGCTCACCACCGGAGAGCAGGGTGACGTCGGCGTCCGGCGGCGGGCAGCGCAGCGCGTCCATCGCGAGTTCGAGCTTCGAGTCGACGTCCCACGCGTCGACGTGGTCGAGCTCCTCCTGGAGCTCGACCCATCTCGTTCATCAGCTCGTCGGTGTAGTCGGTCGCCATCTGCTCGGCGATCTTGTTGAACTGCTCGAGCTTGGCCTTCGTCTCGGCGACCGCCTCCTCGATGTTGCCGAGCACGGTCTTCGTCTCGTTGAGCGGCGGCTCCTGCGCGAGCATGCCGACGGTGTAGCCGGGCATCAGCCGGGCCTCGCCGTTGCTCGGCGCTGTCCTGACCGGCCATGATCCGCAGAAGGCTGGACTTACCGGCGCCGTTCGGACCGAGGACGCCGATCTTCGCGCCGGGCAGGAAGCTCAGCGTGACGTTGTCGAGGACGACCTTGTCGCCGTGCGCCTTGCGCGCCTTTTCCAGCGTGTAGATGAACTGAGCCACGGTGCGCGTACCTCTTGAGCGTCTCGGCGTCTCGGGTTCAACGCCAATCTTCCCAGGTGCTCGCGCGAAGCACCCAATCGACCCGGTGCCGGACGCGAGCCGCGAACACGGTACCCGGGTGAGTGGTTTCGACCACTCGTCGAGGTCAGAATGTCCGCAACGCCACTACCTGCGGCGACGGGCAATCCGTTCCGGTTTAGCCGTCACATTGCCGGACGGGTAGTCGTTGAGCGGTTGCAGGCCGAGATCCAGGCTCGCACGGTAGATTAATCATGATCAACTACTTGACGATCCACCGAGAGGAGTCGACGTGGACAGCTCCTTCGTCGTCGTCGCGAACCGATTGCCCGTGGACGCGGTCGACACCGACGGACGGGCGCGCCTGGCGCCGCAGTCCAGGTGGCCTGGTCACCGCACTGCACCCGGTGCTGGTCGACCAGCACGGGACTGCGTGGGTTGGCGGCGCGGTCCCGGCGGGCTGGACCGCCGCCCGGGCACGAAGCGGCACCGGGCCGGGATCCGACGGACGTCAGCCGAGACGGCGCGGACGACGTACCCGTGGCCATCGAGTCATTTGATGTGGACGGCATCCAACTGCGTGCCGGTCGATCTGTCCGCGACACGAAATCGAGCTCTACTACGAGGGCTTCTCCAACGCCAGCCTGTGGCCGCTCTACCACGACGCGGTCGAGACGCCGGTCTACAAGCGCAAGTGGTGGGACGCCTACCTGCGCGTCAACCAGCGGTTCGCGGACGCGACGGCGAAGGTGGCGGCAGCAGGGCGCGACCGTCTGGGTCCAGGACTACCAGCTACAGCTCGTGCCGCAGATGCTCCGCGAGCATGCGCCCCGACCTGCGCATCGGCTTCTTCCTGCACATCCCGTTCCCGCCGGTCGAGCTGTTCATGCAGCTCCCGCGGCGGGTCGAGATCCTGCGCGGGCTGCTCGGCGCCGACCTGATCGGATTCCAGCGCCCGCTCGGCGCCCAGAACTTCCTGCGGCTGACCCGCCACCTGCTCGGGCCTGCGGCCGCGCGGCAACGTCGTCGAGGTCGACGGCCGCGAGGTCCGCGCCGACGCGTTCCCGATCTCGATCGACGTCGCCGAGATCGAGACAGCTGGCCGCGAGCCCGACGGTCGCGCGAGCGGGCGTCCAACATCCGGGCCGAGCTGGGGGAGCCCGAAAACCGTCATCCTCGGCGTCGATAGGCTCGACTACACCAAGGGCATCGAGGGCCGGATCAAGGCGTTCCGGGAACTTGCTGGCCGAGGGCCGGCTGTCCGTGCCGGAGACGGTGATGGTGCAGGTCGCGACGCCGAGCCGCGAACGGGTCGAGCAGTACCAGGCGCTGCGGATCGACGTCGAGCGTGAGGTCGGCCGGATCAATGGTGATTTCGGACGTGTCGGCGTGCCTGCCGTGCACTACCTTCACCAGTCGTACAGTCGCAGTGAGCTGGCCGCGCTGTTCTGCGCGGCCGACGTCATGATGGTCACTCCCCTGCGGGACGGCATGAACCTGGTGGCGAAGGAGTACGTGGCGGCACGGGTCGACCTTGGCGGCGCGCTGGTGCTGTCCGAGTTCGCCGGCGCCGCCGGGGACCTGCGACAGGCGTTCCTGGTCAACCCGTACGACCTCGACGGGATGAAGGACACGCTGCTGCGCGCGATCAACTCGGACGCGACCGAGGGCGCGCGGCGGATGCGCGCGATGCGCCGGCATCTGCGAGCGCACGACGTCTCGCACTGGGCGAACTCGTTCCTGGAAGCGCTCGGCAGCATCGGCGCGGTTCCGACCGACGTCCGTCGGATCGAGTCACTGGGATCGCAACAGTGACGACTGACCCCGCTCTCCGCGCAGCGATCGTTCGCCTCGCCCGGGTGCCGCAATTGCTGGTCTGCTGCGACTACGACGGCACGCTCGCGCCGATCGTGGAAGACCCGACGAAGGCCGTCCCGCTGCCGGAGGCGGTCGCCGCGCTGCGCTCGCTGGCCGCGCTGCCGCAGACCACCGCCGCGGTCGTCTCCGGCCGCGCGCTGCGCGACCTGGCCACGCTGTCCCGGCTGCCGGCCGAGGTACACCTGGTCGGCTCGCACGGCAGCGAGTTCGACGTCGGCTTCGTCGAGCGGCTGACGCCCGAGGCGCTCGCGCTGCGCGATCGCCTCGACATCGCGCTGGTCCAGCTCACCAAGGACCACCCAGGGGTACGCCTGGAGCGCAAGCCGGCCTCCGTCGCCGTGCACGTCCGGACGGCCGCGCCGGACGTGCGCCGACATCGTCATCGACGCGTCAAGGCCGGCCCGGCGACCTGGCCGGACATCCACGTCACGCACGGCAAGCAGGTCATCGAGCTGTCCGTGATCGCCGCCGAACAAGGGCACCGCCGTGGACGCGCTGCGCATGCAGTTCTCCGCGAGCGCGGTGATGTTCCTCGGCGACGACGTCACCGACGAGAACGCGTTCGCCGAGCTGCACGGCCCCGACCTCGGCATCAAGATCGGCCCGGGCGACACCGCCGCGGCGTACCGGGTCGACGACCCGACCGAGGCGGTACGCGCGCTGGCGCTCGCTGCTGGAAGCCCGGCGCAAGTGGCTGTACGGCGAGCGGTCGGTGCCGATCGAGCGCCACTCGATGCTCTCCAACGGCCGTACCGTGGCGCTGGTCGCACCGGACGCCACGATCACCTGGCTCTGCCACCCGTCGCCGGACTCGTCCGCGGTCTTCGCCGACCTGCTCGGCGGCCCGTCCGGCCGGCCACTTCACGGTCGCGCCCGGCCGACCGCGACGGCCTGCCGCTCGGCCAGCGCTACCGCTCCGGCACGATGACCGTCGAGACCCGCTGGTCCGGCCTGACCGTCACCGACTGGCTCGACGGCGCGATCGACTCCGCCGACGTGCCGGACGGCACCGACGACCGTACGTCGCTGATCCGGGTGCTGTCCGGCTCCGGCCGCGCCCGGATCGAGTTCGCGCCGCGGCCCGAATTCGGCCAGGTCAGCGTCGCGCTGCAGCCGCTCGGCGACGGCTGCTCGTGCTCGGCTCCGAACGAGCCGATCGCGCTGCACTCCCCCGGCGTCGAGTGGAGCATCCGCGACGAGGGCGCGCACGAGACCGCGCACGCGATCGTCGACCTGGACGCGCTCGGCGGCCAATGCGTGCTGGAGCTGCGCTTCGGCACGCAGAGCCTGGACCCGCCGCCGGTCGCGATCGCCGGTCCGCCAGGAGCCGACCGAGTCCGCCTGGCGCGACTGGGCGGCGTCGCTGAAGCTGCCGACGGTCGCCCGCGACCTGGTCCTGCGCAGCGCGCTCACGCTGCGCGGGCTGTGCCACACGCCGACCGGCGCGATCCTCGCCGCCGCCACCACGTCGCTGCCGGAGGAGATCGGCGGCGTACGCAACTGGGACTACCGCTACTGCTGGCTGCGCGACGCCGCGATGAGCGCGCGGGCGCTGGTCGACCTCGGCTCGCTGGACGAGGCGACCGCGTTCCTGGCGTGGGTCGACCGGGCCATCGACGGCACCGGCGGCCACCCGGAGCGCCTGCACCCGCTCTACACGGTCGCCGGCCTGGACCTCGGTCCGGAGGCCGTGATCGAGACGCTGCCCGGATTCGCCGGGTCGCGCCCGGTCCGCGTCGGCAACGCGGCCAACCGGCAGGTGCAGCTCGACGTGTTCGGGCCGATCGCCGACCTGATCGCCGCCGTCGCGGACCTAGCGCGGGCACGTGCTGCCGGCCGAGTGGCGGGTCATCGAGGCGATGGTCGAGGCGGTCGACCGCCGCTGGCACGAGCCCGACCACGGCATCTGGGAAGCGCGCATCGCGCCGCGGCACCACGTCTACTCCAAGGTGATGTGCTGGCTGACGGTCGACCGGGCGCTCGCGCATCCGTCGCCGCGCACGGTGCCCGACGGCATCGACACGTCCGGATGGGCGAGCTGCGCGACCGGATCGCCGAGAACGTGCTGACCCACGGCTGGCACGAGAAGGTCGGCGCCTACACGGTCGCGTACGGCGACGCCGACATGGACGCCGCGTCGCTGTGGATCGGCCTGTCCGGCCTGCTCGCCGACGACGACCCGCGGTTCCTGGCGACGGCGCTGAAGATCGAGGCGGAGCTGCGCAGCGGCCCGACCGTCTACCGCTACCGGTGGGACGACGGCCTGCCCGGCCGCGAGGGCGGCTTCCACATCTGCACGGCGTGGCTGATCGAGGCCTACCTGCGCACCGGCCGGCGGGCCGATGCCGAGGAGCTGTTCGAGCAGATGCTCGACTGCGCCGGACCGACCGGCCTGCTGCCCGAGCAGTACGACCCGGACGCCGAACGCGGCCTGGGCAACCATCCGCAGGCGTACAGCCACCTGGGTCTGATCCGCTGTGCGCGCTGCTGCTGTCCCAGGACCTGAGCTATATCTCGACGTCCATGTGAGGTTCATCCGGATTCATCCGTCCGCCACGGTCGATCTTACGTTGACGATTCATGCTGACTGCGCGGGACGACCGCATCTGACCGAGCTCGGGCCCGGCACGGTCACATCAGCTTCGGCGGCCTGACGCTACGCGGCCGAGCCGGTCGCGAACGGCGCCGCGTACGAGATCTACTCGAGCGTGCCGGCCGACGGCTTCATGCCGAATCCGCGGCCGACAGTCCGGCTACGCGCCGCCGTTCCGCCGATTCGTGCACGTCGACCGAGGTCGACTCGTCCGCGGTGCGCCGCCGGTCGCCGGACGACACCCCGCTGTGCGTGCCGCTGTCGGCCGTCGATGTCGCTGGGCCGAGGCGCACCGGCTGAGCCAGTCGAACAGCGCCGCCGCGTCGGCCGGTATCGGGCCTGCGGGCGATGCGCGACACCGTCCGGATCCGCCGCGGCACCCGGATGCTGAAGATCCTCTCCGGCGCGGCAGCTCGCCGGCTACCTGCGCGGATGGCTGCCGCAGGGCTTCTGCCACCGCGAATACGACGTCGCCCACCTGCGTACGCCGGCCGACCTGGCCGTGCTCGCGACCGACAGCGGCGAGCCAGCGCGATCGGCCGACGCGGTGCGGTCTTCGCGCTGCGCTGGCGGGCCATCGACGCGGTCCGACTTCGACGTGCCGTACGCCGACGGCGAGACGCTTCGCCGGCCTGACCTCGATGTCACCGCATGCACGGGTCGGTCCACCCGTGCTCGGCACCGGCTTCGCGCCGACCAACCGGCACATCATGCCCGAATTCGTCACCGCCGACCTCGCCGATCTGCCGCTGCCGGCGCACGCCGAGTTGATCGCCTTCACCGACGACGGCACCGAGGTGCTGCTCTACCGCTACCTCGCCGAGCAGCGAGCGTGGGGTCGGCTGGCCGGCAAGCAGTGGCGCGGCCTGCTCGACGGCATCGACGGCCTCGCCGCCGACCAGGAGTACTTCCCGATCCCGGAGGCGCCGACCCGGCTCATGGGCCTGCACGACGGCACGCCGTACGAGGCGGTCGCCGATCCGCGGGAGAACGAGTTCCTGGTGCTCGCGAAGGTTCGGGCGCTGCGGCACTCGGTGACTCGGCCGACCCGGCGTACGCCGACGGTGACCTGGCGCGGCGTGTCGTGCACGGTGATCCGCGACAGCGACGAATGGCTGCGGGTGCGGTTGATTCGGCCCGACGCCGAGCGGCGCTGGAGCGCACCGGTGCCGGTCTGCGTCGAACGTGGCATCTACGAGGCGTGGGCACCGGTCGCGGAGGTAGCCGACCAGGGCGACATCGTGGTCCGCTACGCCACCTGATCGATGATCACGAAGAGTCGATGTCGCCCTGGCGACCACAGGTCGTTCGCGATCACGTCCGCCGCCCACAGCGATGACGACGATGACATCTGGGGAAGGCGCCCGCTCGCGCCTTCCCCAGATGTTCGAGGTATCGGTGGCAGCGCCCGCGCGGACCGCGCCGCCCGCACCTCCCCCGGGGCTTATCACCGCGCTGCCGCGAGCCATGCGGCCGTGTCCGGCGGCAACAGTCCCTCGTCCAGCGGCCGCTGGTCGACAGCACGATCGTCGTGCGCCGGCAGCTCTACCGGACGCTCGGACAAGTTCACGACGCAGGCGAAGCTGCCGTCGCCGCGGGTGAACGCGAGCACGTCCGTCGGCCATCTCGATCCACTCCATCGGGCCGTCGCCGAGGCCCGGTTCGGCGCGCCGGATGTGCAGCGCCTCGCGGTAGAGCTCCAGCATCGATCCCGCGTCGCCGGTCTGCACCGCGCCGTGTAGTCCTTCCACGCCGGCGGCTGCGGCAGCCACGGCACGGTCGGCGTGCTCCGGGCTGAAGCCGAACGGCGGCGCGTCGCCCGCCCACGGCATCGGCACGCGGCAGCCGTCGCGACCCCGGTCGGCGCCGCCGGACCGCTCCAAGACCGGGTCCTGCAGCAGCTCGTCGGGGATGTCCTCGACCTCCCACAGCCCGAGTTCGTCGCCCTGGTAGACGTAGACGCCGCCGGGCAGCGCGAAGGTCAGCAGGCCGCGGCGCGCGCACGGCGAGTGCCGAGATCGAGATCCGCGGTACGCCCGAGCTGACGGTCACCGAAGCCGAACGGCGTGTCGGCGCGGCCGTACCGGGTGACGTGCCGGGTGACGTCGTGATTCGAGAGCACCCAGGTCGCCGGCGCACCGACCAGAGCGTGCGTGGCGAGCGTCGCATCGATGACAGCCGCGCATCGCGTCGGCGCGTCAACGCGCAGCGCAAGGAAGTCGAAGTTGAAGGCCGAGTGCAGCTCGTCGGGGCGCAGGTAGAGCGCGAAGCGTGCGGGGTCCGGCACCCACACCTCGCCGACCAGCACCCGCTCGCCCGGGTACGAGTCGGCGACGCGGCGCCACTCCCGCCAGATGTCGTGCACGCTCGTCGCGATCCTCGTACGGCAGTTGCCGCCGCCGTATCCGGTACGTTCGGTGCGTCGGGCAGCCCGTCGGCCTTCACCAGACCGTGGGCCACATCGATGCGGAACCCGTCGACGCCACGGTCGAGCCAGAACCGCAGCATCGACACGAACTCGGCGCGCACCTCCGGGTTGGCCCAGTTGAAGTCGGGTTGCTCCGGTGCGAACTGATGCATGTACCACTCGCCGGGCGTGCCGTCGGCCTCGGTGATCCGGGTCCACGACGAGCCGTGGAAGTTGGACTGCCAGTTGTTCGGCGGCTCGTCGCCGTCCGCGCCGCGGCCCGGGCGGAACAGGAACCGGGCGCGCTCCGGGCTGCCAGGCCCGGCGGCGAGCGCGGCCTGGAACCACGGGTGCGGCCTCGGAGCAGTGGTTCGGAACGATGTCGACGATCACGCGGATGCCGTGCTCGTGCGCTTCGCGCATCAGCTCTTCTGCGCCTCGCCAGCGTGCCGAAAAGCGGATCGATGTCGCGGTAGTCGGCCACGTCGTAGCCGGCGTCTGCCTGCGGTGAGACGTACCACGGGTTGATCCACATCGCGTCGATGCCCAGGTCCGCGAGGTGCGGAAGGCGGGCGCGGATGCCAGCGATGTCACCGATGCCGTCGCCGTTAGCCGTCCGCGAAACTGCGCAGGTAGACCTGGTAGATCGCTGCGCCACGCCACCAGGGTCCGGCTTTGGTCGCAGGTGCGGAGTCAGTCACGGAAAACTCTCCAGTATTCGAAGTCTATCGATGCAATGTGATCGTGCCCGGCCGATAGAAATCTTGAAAGAACCTCACGTAGCAGTCAGCCAGGCAATATTTCACCACTGCAAGATTTTGCATCAGCAGCGGCCCCACGATATGTCAGCCGTTTAAGTGCTCCCGCCCTCGACCGCTGCCGGCGTTTCAGTTTCGTTTCCACCGCATCGCGACGAGATTTCTCCTCGACGTTGGCAAGAGACTACGACCAGACGACGCAAGAAGTCCATGCCCTGTTGCAAAATATTAACCGCCATTCGAGGCCCGGTCCGTTTCCCATGCAAGGAGGGGTCATCGGTCGCCCAGTTCATACGAGCGGCCGACCTCAACCGTAAAACGACGTATGCCCGACCACGCGTGGTGGTCGGGCATACCGTCGATTCGTCTGTGCAGCTCTTGCTTGCCGGCGTCGCACCGAGCGCGCTAGCGAGCCGCGGTGGTCAGCTCGCGCTCGCTCGGCCGCGACCTTCGGCGGCCTGGGACGGGATCCGGGTCGACACCGGCCCGGTCGAGCCGCGGACCACCAGCTCCGGCTCGAACAGCAGCTCGTCGCTCGTCGCGCTCTGGCCGGCGATCTGGTTGACGAGCAGCGCACGGCTGCCTGACCCATCGCCTCGATCGGCTGGCGGACCGTGGTCAGCGGCGGGTCGGTGCAGTTCATGAACGAGGAATCGTCGAACCCGACGACGGAGACGTCGCCCGGCACGTTGCGGCCGAGCCGGCGGACCGCCCGGATCGCACCGAGTGCCAGCAGATCGCTGGCGCAGATCATCGCGGTGACGCCCCGCTTGCACGAGACGCGCGGCCGCGGCGTGGCCGCCCTCCATCGAGAACATCGTGCGCTCGACGAGTTCGGCGCTCGCAGCCGTCTCCGGCCGGGATTGACCGCGGCCCGGAAGCCGGCGTATCTTGCGCGCCGACGGCATGTGGTCGGCCGGGCCGAGCACGAGGCCGATCCGCTCGTGCCCGAGCGAGACGAGGTGACCGTACGCCTGGTCGACCGCGTGCGCGTCGTCGACCGAGACGCGCGGGAAGCCGAGATCGTCGACGGCCGCGTTGACGAGGACGGCCGGCAGGCCGCGCTCGCGAAGGCGCCGGTAGTGCTCGTGATCGGCGTCGGCCTGCGTGTAGAGGCCACCGCAGAACAGCACGCCGGACACGTGCTGGTCGAGCAGCATGTCGACGTAGTCGGCCTCGGCCACGCCATTGGCGGTCCGGGTGCAGAGCACCGGGGTGAACCCGCGCTTGGCCAGGTCTCCCGCGACCACCTCGGCGAACGCCGGGAAGATCGGGTTGGCCAGTTCGGGCAGGATCAGGCCGACGAGTCGGGCGCGCTCGCCGCGCAGCTTCGCCGGCCGGTCGTAGCCGAGAACGTCGAGCGCGGTCAGGACGGCGGCGCGGGTGGAGTCGGAGATGCCGGGTTTGCTGTTAAGCACACGGCTGACCGTCGCCTCGCTCACCCCGACATACTTCGCCACCTCAGCGAGTCTTCGTGTCATGTTCGCAAGTGTAGTGCACGCTCAGTGCAAATGGTTGCACCCACTTACCGGCCTACGCAATCTGTCCGGATGGTGGAGTACGGACAGTCACCGCGCCGACGACAAATACTGCGGGAGCACCGAATATCCTCTCGGTTTAAGCACTCGCGATGTCGATCGAGCGGGCGCGCACGACCCGCTGCCGACCGGTCGCGCCCTCCTGGACGACCGCGGCTTGCGTCGATCCGGCCGACCGCCCGCGACCAGCGCCGCCACGATTGCATCGATGTTCCTCATGCCCATCAGCACGCAGACCGTGCCGCGCAGCCGGGCGATTGCCGGCCAGTCGACGAGCGAAGACGGACGAGCCCGGCGGTACGTGTCCGGAGACGACCACGAATTCATGCGCGACACCGCGATGCGTCACCGGGATGCCGGCCGCCGCGGGTGCCGCGATGGCACTCGTCACGCCCGGCACCACCGTCGACCGGCACGCCGGCCGCCGCGCACGCGAGCACCTCTTCGCCGCCGCGGCCGAAGACGTACGGGTCGCCGCCCTTGAGCCGGACGACGAACGCCCCGGCCCGGGCCCGCTCGACCAGCATCCGATTGATCTCCTCCTGGGTCGCCTGCGGCCCGTACGGGATCTTCGACGCGTCGACAACTTCGACGTCCGGCCCGAGTTCGTCCAGCAGCAGCCCGGGCGCGAGCCGGTCGGCGATCACCACGGTTGCCGCGGCGAGCAGCCGCCGACCCGTACCGTGATCAACTCGGGGTCGCCCGGGCCGGCACCGACAGCGCGACCGTCCCCCGCAGATCCGCGTCCGTCCAGGTCGGCCGGGTCGGGCCCGTCGAGCTCGCCCTCGGCCAGCCCGCCCGCGATCCGGTCCCGTACCGCCATCGAGCGTCTCGGCTCGCCGCCGCTGAGCACGGCGACCGTGACGCCGCCGTGCCGGGTGACCGCCGGGGTCCATGCCGTCGCGGCGAAGCGGTCGTCGGCGCGCACGCAGAAGATCCGCCGGTCCGCGGCGGCCGCGCTGACCTCGGTCGCCGCCGCCCGATCATCGAGCGCCGCGTGTACGAGCCACACGCCGTCCACGTCGGATGGCACGAACGCCCGCTCGTGCCACGTCAGCCGGCCGAGATCAGCCAGGCCCCGCAGTGCCGGCGTGATCTCGGGACGACCAGGACGACGTCCGCGCCGGCGTCGAGCAGTGCCGGGACTCGCCGGGTCGCGACCGAGCCGCCGCCGACGACGAGCACGCGGAGGCCGGTCAGGACGAGCCCGAGCGGATACGGCGACGACACGGCTACTCCCTCACTTTCCATGACGGCGGCGAGCGCCCCGGACGAACGGATCGATCACCGATGGCGCACGGACGGCGATGCGCAGCCAATCGTTGCCGAGTCCGGGAAACGTGCTCCCCCGTCGCACCGCGTAGCCCGCGTCACGCAATCAAGACCATACCGCTCCCCACCGCTCCACCTGCAACAGCACGAATGAGCTGGCGGGGGCGCCGGATACGCGTACCCCTGGAATGTGCGACAGCGCGGCGAGCATGTGGTCGCGGTCGGCCGCAAGCTCGGCGGCGATCGCACGTTCGGCCGCTACTGCACGCGGCGCCGCACAGGCGATCGCGGCGGCGAGCGCAGGCGTCGAGACCGG
>CAWCQQ010000019.1:0-14376 GCA_963797675.1 uncultured Actinomycetota bacterium | reverse complement strand
CCGAGTCACGCACCACGACTGCCGGTGCCCCAGGTAGCCACCCGAGCCAGTGATCGGCTCTTTCCAGACGCCCGAAATCGTCACGGATCGGTCCGGCGTTGGGATTCCGGATGTACTCCCCTGTCGCGCGACCGTCCGGACCGACGAGGAAGACGCCGGTGATCGCCTCGGGTGGTACGTATCCGTTTGGGTCCGAAATCTGGGTGCCGTCGATCTCGGCGATCGACCCGCCGGGATTGGCTGCTGCCTGGGCGATCAGGTGCGCGGGTAGCTCACGCTGCTCGCGCGGCAAGGACGGCACTCTGTTCTCCATGACCGCCGAGCGTAATGGAGTTCACGTCCGGTCGCCGGTGGCCATCCCGAGCAACTCCGCGGCCGATCCGATCGGTTCAAGCCTATTGAGCGCGGAGACCAGCTTCTTCTCCTCGTACACGAAATGGGATTCCAACAGCGCTGCCAGTGTGTCCAACTCACTGCGCAGGCTCGGCGCGGTCGGCTCGATACGTAACTCGGTCAGGCGGCGCAGGATGCCGGCGACCGTCTCGTGGTCGCGTTTCAACTCGTCGAGGACCGGACGCAGATCGGGGAATTGTGCGGCGAGCGCCACGAATGCGCCGCCGTCCTCCCCGGTGTGATGCCTGGTCAAGACCGAGCAGAACGCCAAGCAGTGCGTACGCAGATCGTCCAATGGCCGCCCGTCCGGGTCCTCGCGAAGCGCGGCCAACTGTTCGCGCAGCCGCAGATGGATCTCGACCAGTTGATTCCCGAGCGCGGTGACCCTGCCGTCCGCGCTCGGTGATTCGGACGTGCTCAATCTGCCGTTCCTGCCGGAACGACCCACTGCGTCGGTTGACCGGTTACCGCGGCAATCGTTTCGACGTCGCGATCGTAGTGAAGCATCGTCAGATGATGGTGTTCGGCGGTCGCGGCGAGGAGCAGATCCGAAATCGAGGCCGATCGGTGCTGCCCACGCCGGGCGAGTTCGCGCTGGATCTCGGCGGCTCTATCCCATGCACGTTCGGGGATCGTAACCCACGGGAACGCGACGCGGAAGCGGCTCGCTCCGGACTCGTACTCCTGCAGATTTCGGGCCGAAAACAGCGTCTCCATCTCGGAGACCGGGCACATGGATACGTGGCCGGCCTCGATCAGCGGCGCTAATACCGCGCGTACGTGCGGGCGATTCAGGCGATGGAGAGCACTCGTGTCGATGAGAAACATCGGGCTTAGGACCAGGCTGCCGATCGCACCTCAGGATCGCCGAGATCGGCAAAGGCTCCGTCGGCGAACATCTCCACCACATCACGTCGCGCTTTGGCCGCGATGACCTCCCGAACGGCAATGCGGACCACTTCGGTGTTCTTCGTCGTGCCGAGGATCGCCTTGGCCTGTGAAAGTTCGTCAGGATCGATATCGACCAGGACTTGAGTCATAGCAATCCCCTCCGAAATCTTTAAAGATTCACGTAGCAGAAGCTTACACTTCCTAGGATTGATTCGGAACCTACGATTCCGGGTCCATGATCGCAACCAAGTCCCCCGATCAGGTGGAATCGGCCGACGGATTCGCTGGTAGTGCCGCCGACAGCGGGGCGCACGACAGCAGTGTCGGCCGCAGGCGGCAGAATGCACCGGGCAGCATGTGACAGCCGGAGCGAGGGATAACCGTGACGAAGACGATCAACCAGCAGATCGCTGACGAGCTCGGCGTACGCGAGACGCAGGTCAGCGCGGCGGTGGAGTTGCTCGACGGCGGCGCGACCGTGCCGTTCATCGCGCGTTACCGCAAGGAGATCACCGGCACCCTCGACGACACCCAGCTGCGCAACCTCGAAGAGCGCCTTCGCTACCTGCGCGAACTCGAGGAGCGCCGGGCCGCGATCCTGGAATCGATCCGGGCCCAGGGCAAGCTCGACGACGCTCTGGAAGCCACGATCATGGCGGCCGATTCGAAGGCCCGCCTCGAGGACATCTACCTGCCGTACAAGCCGAAGCGCCGGACGAAGGCGCAGATCGCCCGCGAGGCCGGGCTCGAACCGCTGGCCGACCCGCTCTTCGACGACCCGACGCAGGACCCGCAGGCAACCGCCGCCGCCTACGTCGATGCCGACAAGGGCGTGGCCGACGTGGCCGCCGCGCTCGACGGTGCCCGTTCGATCCTGGTCGAGCGGTTCGCCGAGGACGCCGACCTGATCGGCGCGCTGCGCGAGCAGATGTGGACCGCGCGGCCGGCTGGTGTCGAAGGTGCGGTCCGGCAAGGAGACCGACGGCGCGAAGTTCTCCGACTACTTCGACTTCGACGAGCCGTTCGCGAAGCTGCCGTCGCACCGCATCCTGGCGATGTTCCGCGGCGAGAAGGAGGAGGTGCTCGACCTCACGTTCGATCCGGAGACCGAAGAACAGCCGACCGGAGTCCCGAGCGTGTACGAGCAGCGGATCGCCACCCGCAACGGCATCTCCGATCGAGGCCGGGCGGCCGACAAGTGGCTCGGCTGACACGGTGCGCTGGGCCTGGCGTACCCGGATCCTGGTGAATCTCGGTGCCGACATGCGGACCCGGCTGTGCCAGGCGGCCGAGGACGAGGCGGTCCGGGTCTTCGCCTCGAACCTGCGTGACCTGCTGCTGGCCGCACCGGCCGGCACTCGGCCGACGATGGGCCTCGACCCGGGCTTCCGGACCGGCGTGAAGGTCGCGGTCGTGGACGCGACCGGCAAGTGCGTCGCGACCGACGTGATCTACCCGCATGTGCCGGCGAACAAGTGGGACGAGTCGATCGTGAAGCTCGCCGCGCTCGCCGACAAGCACAAGGTCGAGCTGATCTCGATCGGCAACGGCACCGCGTCCCGCGAGACCGACAAGCTGGCCGAAGACCTGCTCAAGCGATTCCCGCAGCTCAAGGCGACGAAGGTGATCGTGTCCGAGGCGGGCGCATCGGTCTACTCGGCCTCCGCCTACGCATCGCAGGAACTGCCCGGGCATGGACGTCTCGCTGCGCGGCGCGGTCTCGATCGCCCGACGGCTGCAGGACCCGCTGGCCGAACTGGTGAAGATCGACCCGAAGTCGATCGGCGTCGGGCAGTATCAGCACGACCTCGCCGAGGGCAAGCTGTCGCGCTCGCTCGACGGCGTGGTCGAGGACTGCGTGAACGGCGTCGGCGTCGACCTGAACACGGCATCCGTACCGCTGCTGACCCGGGTGTCCGGCATCACCACCGGCCTGGCCGAGAACATCGTGGCGCACCGGGACGCGAACGGCCCGTTCCGGTCTCGCAAGGCACTCAAGGACGTGGCCCGCCTCGGCCCGAAGGCGTTCGAGCAGTGCGCCGGCTTCCTGCGCATTCCCGGCGGCGACGACCCGCTCGACTCGTCCAGCGTGCACCCCGAGGCCTATCCGGTGGTGCGCCGGATCGTCGAGCGGACGACCGGCGATGTGAAGACGCTGATCGGCAACGGCGCGGCGCTGAAGACGGTGAAGCCGGCCGAGTACGTCGACGACACGTTCGGCCTGCCGACCGTCACCGACATTCTGAAGGAGTTGGAGAAGCCGGGTCGTGACCCGCGACCGGCGTTCAAGACTGCGACATTCGCCGACGGGGTCGAGAAGATCGGCGATCTGAAGCCCGGCATGCTGCTCGAGGGCCAGGTCACGAACGTGGCCGCGTTCGGCGCGTTCGTCGACGTCGGCGTACACCAGGACGGGCTCGTGCACGTGTCCGCTCTGTCGCACACGTTCGTCAAGGACCCCCGCGACGTGGTGAAGTCCGGTGACATCGTGCGGGTCAAGGTGCTTGAGGTCGACGTACCGCGCAAGCGCATCTCGCTCACGCTGCGCCTCGACGACGAGATCCCGACGCCGAACGCCGACGGCGGGTCACGGCCGCCGCGCCAATCACAGAGCAAACCCCAAGACCGACGCGGTACGCCGGCTGGGCGCCCTCAGCCGAAGCCGGAGGCGACCTTCGGTGGCGGCGCACTGGCCGACGCACTTCGGCGTGCCGGCCTGGACAAGGGGCTGGGCGGCACGTAGGTCCGGTTCTCGCCGGCTAGACGCGATTCAGCTGGTAGAGGTCGCAGGAGTCGGGGTCGCCGACGTACCAGTAGAGGATCGGTTTGGTCCGTGAGCCACCGATATCGAGCGTCGTGTCCAGGCCGCTCGGGTAGTTGCCGGACGGCGCCGCGAACCTGACGTCGATGTCGTCCTGGCTGCTGTCCGGCGCCAGGAGCTTCCAGGAGCCCGGACCGGCGAGCGGTTGCGGATCGGTGTCATTGGCATCCGCATCGGGGTCGGTGATCCGGGTGGCGATGAACGTCCCGTCGTCGGACAGCTGCAGCGTGCCGCCGTCCGACGCGGCATAGCCGCCGACCAGATCCGCCGATGTGATGCCGGACGGACGGGAAAGCCCGCAACCGAAGTAGTTCACCGGCCCGAAAATGACCCAGACCGTGCCGCAGCAGATCATCACGCCGAGAACCAGCCCGCAGAGGGCGGCCATCATCACGGTGCCGCTGCCGATCGCCCGACCGACCGTCGAGCCGTCGCCGTTCCCCCGTGTCACGAACGCGAAGCTACCGTGACGCCGCAAGACTCGCTGCCCCGTGCAGTGCTCCGAGAGCTGATCGGCGTCACGAGTGCAACGATGGGGGCATGGCTGCACGTACCGGTGACAAAGGGTTTGAGGGCTTCGGCGACGACGCGTACGAATTCTATGAAGGCCTGACCGCCGACAACTCGAAAGCGTTCTGGACCGAGCACAAGCACGTCTACGAGAGGGCCGTTCGAGCACCGATGCAGGCGTTGATGGACGAGCTGGCGCCGACCTTCGATGCGACCGTGACGCTGTTCCGGCCCTACCGGGACGTGCGGTTCAGTGCGGACAAGTCGCCCTACAAGACCGCGCAGGGTGCGTTTCTCGAAGTGGCGTCCGGCGTCGGCTACTGGATGCAGCTCGGCGCGGACGGTCTCATGATCGGCGGCGGTTTCCGCGCCCACGACAAGCCGCAGACCGACCGCTACCGCGCTGCGGTCGACCACGACCCGAGCGGGGTCGCGCTGACGAAGCTGATCGCGAAGCTGGCGAAGTCCGGGTACGCGGTGGGCGGCGCAGCGGTCAAGACCCGGCCACGTGGCGTCGCCGCCGACCACCCGCGGCTCGAGCTGATGCGGCACGAGAGCCTCACGGTGTCGCGCCGGGTCGGCGCCGACGAGCCGGTCACCGCGGCGTCGGTGGCGGCCGACTGGAGACGTGTCACACCGCTGGTGACGTGGTCGCTGACGCACGTGGTCGCGGACTCGTAGCGCGAGGTTGACGGCCGCCGGCCGCCGGGTTCTGCCACCCGGCGGCCGGCGGCTTTCGTCGGCACGACCACACGCGATCCGACACGATTGGCGACCGCATCAGTACGCGTCTGTACGTGATCTGCCGTCCGGCATTCGGAACCGAATCGATGTCGGATGGGCCCTGGACACGAAGGTGCGAAACATTGGCCGACCAGCGTCAATGTCCTTGACCATCACGGTATGTAGGTATGAACTTACGTTGCGTGTCGTCGACTTCGACCACACGTTAAGACGATTGAGCGTCCAATTTCTCCAGAATTGACGGCGCTCGCGTTAGTCATCGCGCGGTCTCTGTCGCCGCGCCGGTGGACATCATCGGTTGGTTTCGCCGTGCTGGCTCGCGCCCGCGCGGCGACTCGGACGCGTTTCGCCGTGTCGGCTCACCATCCCGCGCGGCCCGGAGACCTCGGAGCACCAGCTCCCTCAGCGAGTCAGTGAAAGGAAAAACATGTCGATCGACGACACATCCGTCGCCACCGGGACGGCAGATGTACCCGCCCCGGCGGTGCACACCTCGGTGAACCGTCGCACGTTGATGAAGACCGCAGCCGGAGCCGGCGTCGCGGTCGCGGCCGTCGGCCTCGTCGGCGTCGCGCACGCCGGCGGTACGCCACAGTCGACCGCCGCCGGTGCGCCGCTCTCCGGTGCCCCGCTGGCCGCGAGCATCGGCTCGGCCGCCGCACCGCTGGTCGTACACGTCAGCGATCTCGCCACGGGAACGCTCGAAATCTTCACCAACGGTATGCGTACCGAGGTCCGTGACATCGAGCTCGCCCAGCGCATCGCCCACGCCGCCAACTAACCAACTCCGATAGAACGAGGTTTCATGTCTTCACATCGTGAGGCACCGGAGATCGCGAAGGATCCCGTCGCCGACAGCACCGACCTGTACGCATTCGTCAGCCCGGACAGCCCCGACACGGTCACGTTGATCGCCAACTACGTACCGTTGCAGTCGCCGGCCGGCGGCCCGAACTTCTACGAGTTCGGCAATGCGGTCATGTACGACATCCACATCGACAACAACGGCGACGGTCGCGCCGACGTGACCTACCGGTTCCAGTTCCACACGAAGATCACCAACCCGAACACGTTCCTCTACAACACGGCGCCGATCACGTCGCTGACCAGCACGAGCTGGAACCGCAAGCAGTTCTACTCGGTGACCCGGATCGACGTACACGGCCACCAGACCGTGCTCGCGAAGAACCTCGCGTGCCCGCCGTGCAACATCGGCCCGCTGTCCACGCCGAACTATCCGGCGCTCGCCGCGGCCGCGATCCACTCGTTGCCCGGCGGTCGCCGGGTCTTCGCCGGTCAGCGCGCCGAGGGCTTCTACGTCGACCTCGGTTCGATCTTCGACCTCGGCAACCTGCGCCCGCTGCAGACCTCGAACGTGTTCGGAAAGAGCGTGTTCGCGCACCCGGCGCTCGGTGTCAACTCGACCGACCACGTCAACGTACACAGCATCGCGATTCAGGTGCCGATCTCCGACGTACGCCAGACCGGCTCGCACAAGCCGGCCGCCTCCGACCCGCGTGCGGTGATCGGCGTGTGGACGTCGGCGAGCCGCCAGCAGGTGAAGGTGATCAAGGCGGCACCGGCGTCCGACGTGTTCACCGGCCCGTGGATGCAGGTCTCCCGACTGGGCAACCCGCTGTTCAACGAGGTCATCGTGCCGATGTCCGAGAAGGATCAGTGGAACCAGACGCCACCGGCGGACGACAAGGTGTTCGCGAAGTACGTCGCCCACCCGGAACTGTCGAACCTCCTGCCGATCCTCTACCCGGGCGCGTTCCCGAACCTGGCGGCACTCAACGCGGCCAAGAAATCACGCGCCGACCTGATCGCGATCCTGCTGACCGGGATCCCGAGCGGCGTTGTGCCCGGCTTCCAGAACAGCATGGGAACGCACGAGGCGGACATGCTCCGGCTCAACACGTCGATCCCACCTGCGACGAGCCCGGACGACCACGGCCTGCTCGGCGGCGACGTCGCCGGGTTCCCGAACGGCCGCCGCCCGAAGGACGACGTCGTGACGATCGAGTTGCGTGCGCTCGCCGGTGCGACGTACGCGTTGATCGACCCGACCTACGTTCCGGACGCGGTCATCCCGCACGTTACCGACGGCCTGACCACGGCCAACGTCAGTGCGCCGTACCTGACCACGTTCCCGTATCTGGGCGTGCCCTACGACGGATACGACAACCCGACCCGGACCCCGTGACCACTCGCCGATGGTGGCGACCGTCCTCGCCACCACCGGCGAACCACCCCTGGAGGAATCAGTGCACGACCATCACCACCACACGCTGGACGCGTCCGAATCCGGTTCGGTCATCCTCGACATCGGCGCCGACGTGGGTGCGCTCGTGCTCTACGTCGCGGCCGCGGAGTTCGGCCGGGAGATCGAGATAAGCCCAGTGGGTACGCCGGACCGGCGCATCCATGCCGCGGTACGCGAACGGATCGTCGAATCCGGCTCGCTCTACTGCATCGTCTACGCCGGCCTGCACGAAGGCGACTACACGATCTGGACCGATGCGGTACGCCCGGCCGGGTCCGTACACGTCGTCGGCGGCGCGATCACCGAACTCGACTGGAGCGCACGGGTCGTTATATAGAGTCCTCGATGTGACTCATACCCATTCCGATCTCGACGTCGCATGCGCGATGGCGCACGGCGACGTCACAGCGGAGACCGGCGCCCGTACGCTGATCGCGGTGTTCGCCTCGCCGGTCGCCTCCTACCTGCTGCATTTCGGCCGGGACACCGGCTTCCGGACGGTCCTGGTGGAACCGGACCTGAGCCGGATCGAGCCCGGCATCGCCGCGCATGCGGACGGCGTCGCGAGCAGCGTCGACCCGAGCTTCGCCGACGCCACCGCCGACGTCGTCGTCTGCGATCACGACCGCCCGGAACTCGGCGACATGCTCGCCCGCGCACTGGCCTATCCGGCCCGCTGGATCGGTGTGATGGGCAGCCTCCGGCACACCGCGCCACACGTCCAGGCGTTGCGGGAGCGCGGGTTCGACGATGCGGCGATCGCGCGCGTACACCGGCCGATCGGGCTGAACATCGGCTCGCATACGCCACCGGAGATCGCCATCGCGACGCTCGCCGGCCTGATCGCCGATCGAAACCACCGCCCCGGCGGCTTTTAGGTCCTCGGCAAGGAGGCGCGCAGAGCGACATCGAGAACGGCGGAAGATCACCCACTCGGGTTAAGTCGTTTTCACCGCTCATACACAGGTTACGGACAGCAGAAATATCCGATCCTGTGATATTTGCGGACTTCCAGATCGTTCGGGCATGAGGACCTTTCAAAGCCGGACTTCGATCTGGAACAGTTTTCGCTTGGGTGTGGTTCACGCGGCTTCTTTCCCTTTGCCCGGGTTGTTGCGTGGCCGCACCCACCCCAGACTCACGTCAGCCGGCCGCTGGTACCGGTCCCGCCGCAGCACGTTCCCCGGTCCTGGCCAGCAGGTCCCGCAATTCGGCGTACGCCTCGTCGTCCGTCAGCGCTCGGACGGCGACGTCTCGACCGGCGAGAATGCGCCCGGCCGGGCTGCGCATGTTGCCCGGAACCGCCGGATCGGTACGCAGCCATCCCTGCTCGACGAGCGCGCCTTCGAGCAGCTCGATCCACATGTTCACCGGTGCGCTGGTCGCGTTGATGTCGTCGGCACTCTCCGCCCAGCCCTGCGCGATGCACACGTCGACCAGTCGGGTCCTGACCACATCGGCCGCCTCGGCGGCGTCGGCCGGCCGGTGTCCGAGTACCTGCGTGACGGCCGTCCAGACGCCGTCCGCGGTCGCCATAATGTCACGGCGCCACACCTCGGACGGCGCCGTCGCGAACGTGCACCACGTACGGCGCTGCTTGCGGACATGCTGGGGCATGCATGCGGTAGCCAGCCGCCGCTGCTCCTTCGTGGTCAGGGCGCCGAGCGCGACCGCGTCCATTGACGGCCGGACCGTCATTAGCTGACCGGCGATGCTGCTGACCATCGGGGCGAAGTACGGACGGTCCTCCCACGAGCCGAGGTCGGCGCCGGTGACATCCGGCATACCGGCGCCCGCACGGGCGCACCGGGCCCAGCCGTCATGCAAATCCTCGATCTTGAAGCGGCGGCGCTTGATCCGGGGCAGCAACACGCCGAACGTTGATCGCGAGAAGACTCGAAAGTCCAGGTCGAGGTACTGCTCTCGAGCGGCCGCCGCGATCGCCTCGGTGACACCGATCGCGGTCGCCGCGGTCCGATCAGCGGCGAGTGCGATCTCGGTGCCGAACGCGTCGAGCGCGGAGATCATGCGTACGTCCCGCCGTTTCGGTGTGGCCGTCTCGTCGAGCTGCGCGACGCGTACCTTCGCCTCCGCCCAGGCGCGGTAGAGCTGTACGACGAGCCGGCCGTGACTCATCACCGACAGCTCGCGCGCTACTGCCGCCTGCAGCTGCGATTCGCTCAGCGCAACGGCTAGAGGCAGGCCGATGCACAGTTGACGGCGGCGCCTAACGACGGCCGTGACGGCGGCACCCGACGTGATCCAGATCCGATCCGGTACGGGCAGCCCGCTCCGCTGTGCGACCGTGCCGACGAGCGTGGTGAGCGCTGGTTGCCCCTCCGGCGCGACCCGTACCGGCCCGAACCGGCGCCGCTCAACCTGTGCGCCCAGCAAGATCGCGAATCCGACCACGACTGCTGCGCCACCGATGAAATAGAGGCCGGTCAGGGTCGCGTTGGTACGCACGATCCAGCTGAACACCGTATACAGGGCTACATAGGACCACACGGCGATCGCGCGCCGGTGCAACCGAAGAGCGAGACGCCACGCGACGACGCGCGGGAGATTACCGGGAAGATCAGGCACCCCTGCAGAGTGGCTGACCGACCAACCTGCGGCAACCCCATCCGCTGTCTTCCGCATCACGCACTTCAAGATCTTGGTGCGCTCGAGATAGCGATCTTGGTGTATAATTTTCGGCATGACGCGCATCACGGTGGATGTCAACGACGCGTGGCTCGAAGCCGCACGCGAGGAACTCGGCACTGACACGAAGGTGGCGACAATCAACGCGGCCCTGCACGCGTTCGCGCTGCGCCGGCTTGCCGTCGACATCGTGTCCGCCTTTGATGCGGTCGACGTCGATCTCGGGGACGCCGACCACTCGTGGGGATACGGCGGCGGTCGCGACCTCACCCGCCTGGCCGACAACGCGCGTTCCGAGTCCGCGGCATAGCGGTGGCCGGACCGATCTACCTTGCCGATACGTCCGTCTACGTTCTGCAGCGGCAACATGCGGCGGTCAAACGCCGGTTCGAGACCCTTCTCGCCGAGGGGCGCCTGGCCGCCTGCCAGATGACGTCGCTGGAATACCTCAACAACGCGCCCGACCCTCGCGGATACGAGATCCTGTGGGCCGCACTGCACGGACACCGCTGGATCGACGTCACGTCGGATGCGATGGATCGGGCTCTCGACGTCCATCGCCTGCTCGCCGCGACCAGCCAGCATCGACACTTCCGGCTGCCGGATCTGATCATTGCGGCCACAGCCGAGCTTCACCAGGCCACGGTCCTGCATTACGACGCGGACTACGACCGGATCGCCGCCGTCACCGGTCAGGCCACGGAGTGGGTAGCGCCGAAGGGATCGCTGTAGAAGCCGGTCCCTTCGGCTCCGAACCGCTACGGTCAGCAGCCGGGCAGGTGATCGATCAGGTAGCGCTCGACCTGGTCGAGCGAGATCCGCTCCTGCGCCATCGTGTCCCGGTCGCGAACGGTCACCGCATTGTCCTCGAGCGTGTCGAAGTCGACGGTGACGCAGAAGGGCGTACCGATCTCATCCTGGCGCCGGTAGCGCTTGCCGATCGCCTGCGAGTCGTCGAAGTCGACGTTCCAGCGCTTGCGCAGCTGAGTCGCCAGATCGCGAGCCTTCGGCGACAGCGACTCGTTGCGCGATAGCGGCAGCACGGCGGCTTTGACGGGTGCGAGACGCGGGTCGAACCGCATGACCGTACGTTTGTCGACGCCACCCTTCGTGTTCGGCGCCTCGTCCTCGTCGTAGGCCTCGAGCAGGAACGCGAGCACAGCGCGGGTCAGGCCGGCGGCCGGCTCGATCACGTACGGGTAGAAGCGCGTCTCACCGTCGATGTGCATCAATTCGACGCCGGAGTGCTTCGAATGCGTCTGCAGATCGAAGTCGGTCCGGTTGGCGATGCCTTCGAGTTCGGAGAAGTCCGTACCGCCGAATTGGAACTTGTATTCGATGTCGACGGTGCGCTTCGAATAGTGCGACAGCTTCTCTTTCGGGTGCTCGAAGAAGCGCATGTTCTCCGGGCGCAGGCCGAGGTCGACGTACCAGTTCCAGCGCTCTTTCAACCAATACTCGTGCCATTCCTCGTCGGTGCCGGGCACGACGAAGAACTCCATCTCCATCTGCTCGAACTCGCGCGTACGGAAGATGAAGTTGCCGGGCGTGATCTCGTTCCGGAAGCTCTTGCCGACCTGCGCGATGCCGAACGGCGGCTTCTTGCGCGCGGACGTCTCGATGTTCTTGTAGTTCACGAAGATGCCCTGCGCGGTCTCGGGCCGCAGGTAGTGCATGCCCTCTTCGCTCTCGACCGGACCGAGGTACGTCTTCATCAGGCCGTTGAAGTTCTTCGGCTCGGTGAACGTGCCTTTGTTGCCGCAGTTCGGGCAGTTGATCTCGGCAAGTGAGGTGGGCGGCCGATTGTGCTTGGCCTCGAACGCCTCTTCCAGGTGGTCCGCGCGGAACCGCTTGTGGCAGGACTGGCACTCGGTCAGCGGATCGACGAACTCGGCGATATGGCCGGAGGCCTCCCAGACCTGACGGGCGAGGATCACCGCCGAGTCGAGGCCGACGATGTCGTCCCGCTGCTGGACCATGCTGCGCCACCACTGCCGGCGTACGTTCTCCTTCAACTCGACGCCGAGCGGGCCGTAATCCCAGGCCGAACGTGTGCCGCCGTAGATTTCGCTGGACGGGAACACGAAGCCGCGACGTTTCGCGAGGCTGACGACGGAATCGATGCGGTCAATGGCCATGGGAACCTCCTGGTAATGCGCCGGCTGGCTGTCGGCGAACTCCGTGGTGACCGTGCGGTCTCACGGACGATAGCTGCGCCTCAGATGAGGTCAACTGATCCAATGAGCTTACGGTTATGACCTCACCTGTCGCGAACGGGTTATCGCCGGGCTCTATGTCCAGCGGAACCTAGATGTGCGCGGATCCGCACACCCGGCTACTGCCGTCGGCGTCCACGACCACGTCGTACTCGGCGGACGCATGATCACCCGACACGTAGTTGATATTCACCGGCACGAGCAGGTCGGAGCCGTTCTGGAACGGTTCCGAGACCACGAAGTCGAGGATCGGATCATCGACGACCTGGGCCGTGAACTCGGGCAGCGTGTACTCCTCTTTCAGGCCCACACACAGCAGCTGGTACGCCGTCGCATAGTGCGAGTGCGCCCGGTCGTTCAGATAGTTCGTGACGACCGTGGTCGCGTCGCTGTAGCGCTGGTTCTTGATCGTGACGAGCAGCCCGAACAGTCCCGCGCCACCGCCGCCGCAGCACAGCGCGACGATCGCGGCAGCGATCCCGAGTCCGATCCATCGCCGCCGCTTGACGCCTTCGCGCGGCGGCGCCACGAACGGCGGGATGACACCGGGGCCACGCCGAATCGTGGTGACCACCGGCCCGGCCGGCTCGGCCGGGACCGCATCGGTCGGAGGCTCGGGGCTGCCGACCGGTTCCGGATCGGATGCGGCGTACGTCATGTCCGTGTCCGCTTCGCAGGACCCGGACATTCTGCCTCATTGATGACTCCGCTGCGCTGCGTCATGGCCGTGTCCGCTTCGCAGGACCCGGACATTCTGCGTCATTAATGACTCCCCTGCGTTGCGTCATGTCCGTGTCCGCATCCCAGGACCCGGACATTCTGCCTCATTGATGACTCCCCTGCGTTGCGTCATGGCCGTGATCGTAGTGGGTCACCCGGACCGGGCGCCCGGTCGCTGGCGAACGACGTGATCGCACCGGTCTCGTCGGCTCGGGCCAGGACCTCGTACGCGGAGGGTTCGTCGACGCTCTGCGCCAGCAGCGGTGTCGCGTGCACCTTGACCTCGAAACCACCGAGCGCCCGCCGGTACGCGCCGACCGATGCCCACTCGGTGGACAGTGCCCAGTAGGTCGGATCGTCGAAGGCGCGACCGAAGGCACCCGAGACGTACCCTGGGCGAACGGCCAGCACCGCGAGCGCGGCCCGGGCGCGTTCCACGAACTCGGTCACATCCTCGTCGGTGACGACGAACCGGTTGATGACGAGCACGAGGCCGACCTCCGTACAGTGTTGGGGGTACTACGGCACCAGCCTACTTTTACGATCGGCGTGACTTCACGGAAGCCGCCGTGTACGCGAACGGAGAACCCGGCGTGGCGGAACGACTCCTACAACGCCTGTCCAACGGCGGCCGTACCGGCGTGTTCCTGGCAGCGTTCGCTCTGGCCATGATCGCGCTGCTGTCGCCCGGATGGATCGGCGCCATCCTCACGATCATCATCGTCGCGCTGGCGGCGGCACTGATGCGGCGTACGTGGCCGGTCCAGCCGACCCGCATCCGCGTGATCAAGGTGACGATCCTCCTCGTCCTTGTGATCTTTGCGGTTTACAAGGTCAGATGAATGCCCACCGGGAGTACGCGGCGGCCGGGGAGCTTCTCCGCGCGCTCGCGGCACCGCTGCGATCGCGATCGTGACCGAGTTGGGCGCGGGCCGTGCTGCGTGCACGAACTTGTGGAGGCGCTGGAGGCGCCGCAGCCGCTGGTCAGCCAGCATCTGCGGGTGTGCGCGCGGCCGGCGTGGTGAGCGGTTCCCGCCGCGGGCGCGAGACCGAAAGTCTGACCGACGGCACTCGCTCGCATGTCGCCGACGCGGTGTCCCATGCGAACGAAGGACCGAACCGGCGGACCCAAGCATGACCGGACCGCACCGCAATACGCGCCAACGAGG
>CAWCQQ010000018.1:0-250942 GCA_963797675.1 uncultured Actinomycetota bacterium | reverse complement strand
GAGCGTGCCGGCCGCCTGCGCGGATTGGAAGGCCTGAAAACCGTCCCGGCCGGGCACCGAGGCCGCGATGATTTCGCCGTACCCGGACCCGTACGTGCCGAGACCGGTCCGGACGCCGAATCCGTCGCTGTTACGGCTGCGTCCGGCGAGAGTCCTCGGCAGCGCACCCAGCCCGAGGTTGGACAGCGCATTGAACACGTCCGGGTTCGTCGTGACGTTGTTGCCCGCGGTCGATGGTGGCGTCGGCACCTCGGTCGACGCCGATGGCGGGCGGGTCATCGAGATTCCAGCATCCGGCTGGTCAGTACCGGCGTCGATGCGCCCGTGCGGTGATGTCGACCTCCAGTGGCAGGCCGGTACGGGGTCGGCCCAGATGTCGATCCGCCCGACCGTCGTGCCCGTCGCGGCCGACGGCACCAGCCGGACGCCAGCCGCCGAATGCTGTCGATGGCCGAGCCGATCCGACGCGCGGCAACGCGGTGAAGATGGTGGTATGCGGGTCGGCCGCGGCAAGCAGCCGACGTCCGAGCGCGGGCGGTGCAAGGTCGGAGCCGCGCGGCAGCCGTGCCGCCACGTCACCGACGATCGTGGTGAACTGGTTCTGCCCGTAGTCCCAGATCGTCTGCTCGTCTTGACCCTGGTAGACGTCGCGTTCGCCGACACCGTCAACGGTGTCGATGCGCCAGCGGGTGGACGAGTCGTACCAGATACGCAGCGATGTCTCGCCGTTGAACAACGCCGTCACGTCGGCTGAGCTGCGGTAACGTTGGCAGCGCGGCGGTACCGGACGCGACCGCGTAGCCCTGGTAGGGCTGCGACGACGAAGCGGCGATGCGTTGCAGGAGCGCCGGAACGGACAGGCCGGTCGCCTTTGCGGGCAGCGCAGCCAGCACCGACGGGAGCGCGACCAGCGCCGCCGTGACGACGCCGACGACCAGCCATCGGCGAGCCGCCTGACCACGAACCACGCTCAACTATCCACCGCCCGATCCCTGGTCATCGCGAAAGCCGATCGTACGTCGCGTGTCTGTGCACGTGCGTCCCCTCGTCGGCGATCCGCGCTAGGGTGACCGGATGACCGCCTCCGGGCCGCTCGTCGGCGTACGCGTCGTGGAACTCGCGGGCATCGGCCCGGGCCCGTTCGCCGCGATGATGCTGGCCGACATGGGCGCCGACGTGATCCGGGTCGATCGCGCCGATGCGGTCGGCGCCGGTGGCACCCGGGCCGACGTGCTCAACCGCGGCCGTCGCTCGATCGGCGTCGACCTCAAGTCCGCCGGGCGGCCGGGGCGTGGTGCTCGACCTCGTACGGCGGGCCGACGTGCTGATCGAAGGATTCCGGCCGGGCGTCACGGAACGGCTCGGGCTCGGACCGGACGACTGCACGGCGGTGAATCCCGATCTCGTCTACGGCCGGATGACCGGCTGGGGCCAGGACGGGCCGCTCGCACAGACGGCCGGGCACGACATCGACTACCTCGCTCTGACCGGTGCGCTGTACGGGATCGGGCGCGCCGGCGAGCGGCCGGTGCCGCCGATGAACCTGGTCGGCGACTTCGGCGGCGGCGGCATGTTCCTCGCGTACGGCATCGTGTGCGCACTGTTCGCCGCACGCGCCGGCGGCGGCGGACAGGTCGTCGACGCGGCCATCGTGGACGGTGTCGTCGCCCTGACGACCGCGATCCACGGCCTGCGCGGCATCGGGCTGTGGCACGACGAACGCGGCGTGAACCTGCTCGACGGCGCGGCGCCGTTCTACGACACGTACGAGTGCGCCGACGGCCGTTTCATCGCGGTCGGTGCGCTGGAGCCGAAGTTCTACGACGCGCTCGTCACGCTGACCGGCTTCGTCGACGACGCCGATACCCGGTTCGATCCGAGCACGTGGGACGCGTCGCGATCGGCCTGGGCGGCACTGTTCCGGACCAGGTCACGCGACGAGTGGGCGGCGCTCCTCGCACACACCGATGCGTGCGTCGCACCGGTACTCGACTGGACCGAGGCGCCCGCGCATCCGCACATGGCGGCCCGGCACGACGTTCGTGACCGTCGACGGCGTGGAGCAGCCGGCCCCGGCGCCGCGCTTCTCGCAGACGCCCGGCGCGATCCAACGCCCACCGGCACTGCCGGGCGAGCACACCGACGAGATCCTGGAGTCCCTGGGCCTGGATCCGGCCATACTTCGAGCCGACGGATCAGTCCGCTAGCCGCCCCAGATGTCCTCGATGAATCGGTCCGCCGCCCGCAAGTCGGCCAGCCACGCCTGGCCCTCCTCGGCCGAACCGCCGGTCTTCTGCCGGAACACGTCCACCAGCGCCGCTCGAACCCCGGGCGCCATCGTGTTCGCGTTCCCGCAGACGAACACGCTCGCCTGCTGACCGATCAGGTTCCACACGTCGTCGGCCCGCTCGCGGATCGCGTCCTGGACATACTTCCGGCCGTCGACCGGTTCGCGGGAGAACACGGCATCGACGTCGACCACGCCGTCCGCCTCGAATTCGCGCAGCTCGCGGCTCGTAGAGGAAGTCGGTGCGGGCGTTGCGGCAGCCGAAGAACAGCAGCGACTTCGCGATCGGCACGCCCTGCGTCACGCATGCGCCGCCCGCTCCTGCAGGAACCCGCGGAACGGCGCGAGGCCGGTCCCCGCACCGACCATGATCATCGGTACGTGCGGGTTCTCCGGCGGCCGGAACGCGATCGTCGGCTCGCGGACGAACGCGAACACCGTGGTGTTCTCCGGACTCGAGGCGAGGTAGTTCGAGCAGACACCGCCGAACGTACCGTCCCCCGAGCGGGCCGGTTCGCGCAGCACGCCGGTCGTGATCGTGCAGCGTCCCGGCGCCGGCCAGCGGCGACGACGAGATCGAGTAGTACCGCGGGCGCAGCGGCTGCAGCAGATCCAGGTAGACCTCGAACGGCATCGCGCACGCCGGGTACGCCTCCAGCAGATCCAGCACCGAGCGGCCGCGGCCGAGTACCTCGGTCCCGGTAGCGCGCCTGCGACGCCTCGTCCGACCCGACGAGGCGGCCGAGCTCCGCCTTCTGCGCCGGGTCATCGGTGTAGCGGGCCATCACCTCGATATCCGCGCGGGTCGCCGGATCCTGCAGTTCCACGCAGCTACCGAGTACGCCCAGCAGCGGCGCCGGCTCGTCCACCGGCAGATGCGTGTGACTGCCCCGGTTCTGGATGATCGTCACGTACGAGCCGGCGTCCAGCCCGAACCGCCGCATCACCCGCCGGATCAGATCGACGTCGTTGCGCGGCAACACGCCGAGGTGGTCGCCGGCCTGATAGGTCACGCCGTCCGGCAGCGCGATCTCCACGTGCCGCGTCGATCGGGTCGCACCGGCGCCGAGCAGCTCTCGGTTGTCCACGAACGGTCGCCGGATACGCCCGGTAGGACATGATGACCGGGTTCGTGACCTGCCGGTTCACCACCGAGATCGACAGCCGCGGCTCGGACGTTTCCGGCCGTCGTACCGGTCGTCTCCACGCCGAGCGCCGCGTCCACCGCCGGCCACAGACCGCTGTGCCACGTCGCGGTAGGCGGCATCGAAGTCACCGCGTGCGTCGCCCTCGCCGCGCGGATGCACGCGGGTCGCGCCGTGCGCGGCCAGCGCCGCGTCGAACTCGGTCGGGATCGGCCTGATAGGTCGCGGCCCACTCGGTGTTGCCGCAGCCGAAGACGGTGTACGCGAGCCCGGCGCAGGCGCTCGACGACGTACCCTCCTCGCGCAGCCAGTGCTGGAACTTGACCGCGTTGTCGGTCGGCAGCCCGTTGTAGGACGCGCAGACGATGATCGCCGCACCGTCCTTGGGCAGCGGCGTCTCGTCGAGCGCGCCGAGCGTCACGGCATAGCCGCGCTCGGTGCCCTCCTGCGCGAGGCGCGTCGCGATGCCCTCGGCGGTGCCGAGATTCGATCCGAACAGGACCGACAGCGGCGTCCCGTGCCGGTTGATCGGCGCGACCGCGACCGTGGCGGCGCCGACGCGGTCGCCGCCGCACGCGCCGCCGGTGCCGCGACCGGCGCATCGAGCGGCCGGTCCGTACGCGGCCGGACCTGGATCGCGAACTCGTCCGGCTTGACCGTCAGCGTGGTCTTCGTATGCAGCTGGTAATTCGTGTGGTCGATCAGGTCGAAGCGCTGGATCACCATGCCGAGCACCAGCGTCGCCTCCTGCAGCGCGAACTGGCGGCCGATGCAGGCCCGCTGGCCCGTACCGAATGGCTTGTAGGCGTTGGGCGGGATGGCCGGACAGCGTCTCGGCGCGCGGTGTGCTCGGGGTTGAACTCCTCGGCGTCGTCGCCCCAGACCGCCGTGTCGCGGTGCAGCATCGGCGTGAGGATCGTCATCGGCTGGCCGGCCGGCATCTCGTACTGCGCCGCCGATCACCGTGTCCTGCCGGGCCTGGCGGGTGAACGCGGGCGCGGTCGGCCACAGCCGCAGCGTCTCGTCGAGCACCTGGCGGACATAGCGAAGCCGGTTGACCTGGTCGAACGTCGGCACGGCGGTGCCGCCGAGGACGGTCTCGACCTCGTCGCGCACGCGTGCCATCACGTCCGGGTGCTTCAGCAGGTAGTAGATCGCGAACGACAGCAGGCCGCTGGTCGTCTCGTGGCCGGCGATCAGGAACGTGATGCACTGCGCGCGGATGTTGTCGTCCGGCAGCGCCTCGCCGGTCTGCTTGTCGACGCCGGTCAGCATCCGGCCGAGCAGATCGGTGTTGTCGGCCTTGTCACCCATCGCACGGCGCTTGCGGATCAGCTCGTCGACGAGGCCGTTCGTGAACTCCTGATCCTCTTCGAGCTGCCGCTGCGCGCGCATGTTCAGCTTGGTCTGGATCGGCAGCTGCCGCAGCCGCGCCTGCGACTCGTCCAGCGTGCGGACCATCGCCTCGACGAACGGGTGCGGCGTGTCCCGGTAGAACGAGTTGAACCGGTAGCCGAAGCCGCACAGCGCGATCGTGTCGAGCGTCAGCCGGGTCATGTCCGCCGGTACGTCGACCTCCTCGTCCGGGTTGAGCCGCGCCCACTTGTCCATCAACTGGTCGGCGATGTCGAGCATCATCGGCATGTAGTCGCGCATCGCCTGCATGCTGAACGGCGTCATCAGGATGTTGTGCGCCCGCTTCCACAGCGGGTCGTCGGTGTCCGAGGTGAACAGGCCGTTGCCGGCGTCGCCCTTGCTCAGGCCGGACAGGCCGCCGGTGACCAGCTTGTCGAAGCGCTCGTCGTCGCAGATCTCGTCGACCAGGTCGGCGCCGGACACGATGATCGCGGGTCCCGGCCGGCGTGGAGAGCTTGTAGATCGGCCCGTACTCGCGGGCCAGCGAGATCAGGCTCTCGATCGGATTGTGCGCGTCGATGTCACGGACGTTGCCGACCAGCGGAAGCCCGCGCGGTCCGGGCAGATCTTCCGGCTTGATCATGTTTTCTCCAACTTTTCTTCAACCGCCCGGAACGCACGAGCGCCAACACGCTGACAAGGAGGACCCAGCCCGGGAAGACGAGCAGGACCGCGGGATGAAACGTCGTGCTGACCAGCAGAAACACACCGGCGACGTAGCTGATGATCGCGAGCGGCGTGCTCATCAGGCCGGCCGAGCGGGCCATCGTCGTCGTGGTCAGCAGGAACATGCCGGCCGCACGTACGCCGAAGACGAAGACCATCCCGTAGCCGGCGCTGGTCATCGTGCGGGCGATGTCCGGCGACGGGACCGGGTTGTCGGAGAACTGGGTCAGCAGCGCGACCGCGCCGACCAGCGCCGTCCGCCGAACAGCATCGCGACGAACAGCACGCCGGACGCTTGCTGGAGGAACTGCTGGATCGGCGACGACGTGTTCGGCAGTCCCAGGAGCGAGTGTCCGGATCGCGGCCATGAACCACAGGAACGCGATCCCGGCGAACGGCACCAGGTACAGGCCGGACGTGACCAGGTCGCTGCCGTGCCGTCGCGGTAGAACGTGGCGTACGTCGGCGTCGGATCGCACCCAAGCCGGGCGCGCGGTGAACGAAGACGAGCGCGATGACGAACAGCACCGCAAATACGATCCCCGCGAGCCCGCTCGTCCGGGCGTGGCCCCTCATGATGAAAAACGCTAGGCTGCTCCGGTGCCGAACAAGGTCAAAATGCCGGAATCAGCCGCTTTACCCTGACGCCGTGACCGCCTCGACGTCCGTACGCTGCGCCGGAACGCGCTCGGACCGGCTCAGCGCCGGAAGGCCGAACCGGTGACGGATCCAGGCCCACACGATCGGGCCGACCACGGCGGCGAGCGCGACACCCACGATGAGTTGCATGTTCGACGCGTGCAGGAGCTTCAGCGAGCTGGCGAGCAGCACGACCGCGAGCGCGCGGCGGACGAAGCCGCTCTGCGCCCGGGCCGAGATCTGCGCACCGAGGAACACGCCGGGCACCGAACCGATCACCAGCGCCGTGGTGATGCTGAACTGGAAGTCGCCGAAGAGCAGGTGTCCGAGCGCCGCCGACGCGACCAGCGGAACGGCCTGCACCAGATCGGTGCCGACGAGGTCGCCGGCCTTCAGCGCCGGGTAGAGCATCAGCAGCGCCACGATGATCAACGAGCCGGACCCGACGCTGGTCATGCCGACGATCAGGCCGCCGACCGCACCGAGAAGCGCGGTCGGCAGAGGGCGTACCACCAAGGGTTTGTCCGCGCCGTCGCCGGTGCGCGCCTCGCCGCGCTGCTTGCCCGCGTGCTCGCGCATCTGCAGGAACGCGCGCGCGACCAGGCCGGCGACCGCGAGCAGCAGCGCGACGCCGAGCGAGATCTGGACGATCTTGTCGACGTGCGGGCCGCCGACCGCTTTCTCCAGCAGTACGCCGGCGAACGCGGCCGGCACGCTGCCGAGGCAGAGCCAGCGGACCAGTCTCCAGTTGACCCGGCCGCGGCGGATGTGCACGAACGAGCCGACCGGCTTCATGATCGCGCTCGCGACGAGGTCGCTGGAGACCGCTGCGAGTGGCGGGATGTGGAAGAAGATCAGCAGTACGGGCGTCATCAACGCGCCGCCGCCCATGCCGGTCAGGCCGACGATGATGCCAACGCCGAAGCCCGCAGCCGTTAATGCCCAGTTCATTTTTGAATTATCCCTACCTGTCAAGTAGGTCTGCTGTGACTTACCATCCTAGACGATAGGAATCAGCACATTAAGGCACGTAACGCAGCCTTCCAGCTTCTCGAACTCGGAGATGTCCACGACGATCGGCGGTAGCCGAGATCGGCGATCATCGCACCGGTTGCCGGTGCCGACGCTGCGATCAGCACGTCCTCGCCGCCGAGCAGCACCACGTGCGCGCCCGGCTCCTCGGTCACCATCCGGACGGCCGGAAACAGCGCCGTGTCGACGAGATCCGCATAGCAGAGGAACGTGCCGTCCGGCAGCGCGGTGACCGCCGACTTCAGGTGCAGGACTTTCGTCAGCGGGATCGCCACGACGGTACGGCCCACTCCGGCCGCGATCCGGCGCAGTTGCCGGATGCCCTCGGCGTTCGTCCGGCCGCCACGACCGACGTACACCGTCGTTCCGACCTGCAGCACGTCGCCGCCGTCGAGCGTGCCCGGCTCCTCGATCCGCTCGGTAGGCAGACCCAGAGCCTCGATCGCCGCCGCGGTCCCGGGCGATCTCGGCACGCCGCGCGAGCGCGCCCGGATGCGCCGAGTACCGCGAGATCACCGAGCATCACGACGGTGTCCTCGACGAACACCGAATCGGGACAGTCGTCGGCCGCGGCGACCTCGTGGATCTGCCATCCGGCTGTTCGTCAACGCGGTCGACGTAGGCGGCGTGCTGCCGCATCGCCAACTCGACCGATGACCGGTGAGCGGGAAATGTGCGTCACGATCCCGTCGGCAAGGCGTGGGCTCGGACGACGGACCAGGGCTATGCCGCGACTGCTCATTCGCGTATCGTCGCACGGCGCTGCGGCAGGATCAGCGGGTCAGCTTCGGCAGCACGTCGCGGCCGAAGACCTCGATCCACTCGGTCTGGTTGCGGCCGACGTTGTGCAGGTAGACCCGGTCGATGCCGGCGTCGAAGAACTTCTGGATCTCGGCCCGGTGCACGTCCGGATCCGACGAGATGACCATGCGGCCCTCGAAGTCCTCGGGCCGGACCAGCTTCGCCATCTGCTCGAAGTCGTGCGGCGAGCGGATGTCCTGCTTCGGGAACTTCATGCCGCCGTTCGGCCACTCGGTCACCGCGTTGGCCAGCGCCTCCTCGTCGGTCGGCGCCCACGACAGGTGCAGCTGCAGGATCTTCGGCTGCGAGCCCGGCTCGCGACCGGCCTCCTTCGAGCCCTGGTCGAACTTCGCCAGCAGCCCGGCGACCTTCTCGATCGGCGCGCCCGGCGTGATGATGCCGTCGATCTGCTTGCCCGGCCCGGCGGGCGGTGATCGGCCCGGCGGTCGCGACGTAGATCGGCGGCGGCGTGGCCGGCATCGTCCACAGCCGGACCGTCTCCAGCTGGAAGAACTCGCCCTTGTGCTTGACGTCCTTGCCGGTGAACAGCTTCTGGATGATGTCGATCGCTTCCCACATGCGGGTCAGCCGCTCCGGCGCCTCCGGCCAGTAGCCGCCGACGACGTGCTCGTTCAGCGCCTCGCCGGAGCCGAGGCCGAGCCAGTGCCGATCCGGGTACATCGCGGCCAGCGTCGCCGACGCCTGCGCGACCATCGCCGGGTGGAACCGGAACGACGGGCAGGTCACGCCGGGCCCGAGGTCGCCGCGGGTCCGCTCGCCCATCGCCGTCAGCACGTTCCACACGAACGGCGCGTTGCCCTGCGCCGGCACCCACGGCTGGAAATGGTCCGCGGCCATCACGCCTGGAAGCCGGCCGCCTCGGCCGCGACCGTGTATTCGGTGACCTCGATCGGCCCGAACTGCTCCAGCATCGCCGCGTAACCCACATGCGCACTCGTCATGAAACCCACCCTACGACGCACACGATCATGCTCATCCGTTTGGATCATCATTTCGCGAAGACGGCTGGTTGCGGCCGACATGAAGTAGCCGCTGGGCGTAGCGGAGTGCTACCGTCCACGCGTCACAGTTGCTCGTGTCATCAGCACTGTGAATCTCACTGGGAGGTGGTAGCAGATGCGCACATCTGCTGAACCCCCCAGTTGCCATATGTGACCCCGCGCCACGCCTGACGCGACCGCGACGGGAGTCCTCCTCCAGATCCCTACCCGCTGACTCACCATCGGCGGGCGTCGCTGTGCGCTGCCCTCGTCGATCGAGCGCGCGCGCGCCAAATCTGCGGAGTACAACATGGCAACGAACCTTCTCTCCGTCGCGGGCCTCGTCGGCTCGCCCATCACCGTCGGCACGCGAGCCGGTCGCATCGCCGACCTGGTCGTGCGCCACGGGTCCGACGACACCTACCCCGAGATCACGGGCTTGGTGGTACGCGTCGGCCGGCGCCTGCTCTTCGCCGCCACGTCAGACGTCGATCGGGCCTGGTCGGCGGCGCGCCGCCGGTCCTGCGTACCGCTGGATCTGATCTTCCGGCGTTCGACCTCCGGGCCAGCGACATCCGGCTGGCGGCCGACGTGCTCGACCGCCAGATCATCGACCTCGACGGCATGCACGTGATCCGCGCGGCCGACCTCTACCTCGCCGATGATCGGCGGCGCGCTGCGGCTGATCGCGCTGGACACCAGCGTCCGTACGCTGATCCGCCGCCTCGGCCCGCGCCGGCTGCGGTCGAATCCGGCGCCGCACGGGTGATCGACTGGTCCGACGTCACGTCGTTCACATCGGCGCCGGATACGTTGGACTCACGTCTACGGCGGCGCTGACCCGTGCCGCCGACGTCGCGACGATCGTGCGCGACCTGACCGGTCCGCGTGACTGACCGGCACGCGTGCACGGGTCGGCGCACGCGATCTGACGGATGCAGCTCATGACCAGCGAGGTCGTGACCTCTGGCCGCGACCTCGCACCCCGGATCGCGCCGCTGCCGCGCCGCACCGTCGCCCGCCGCGGTCGGCGCCATCGCCGCCGTCGCCGGGCCCGGTCTGATCGCCGCGAACGCGGGCAACGACGCGGCCGGCATCGCGACGTACGCGTCGGCCGGTGCCCAGTACCGCTACGACACGCTGTTCTTCATGCTGCTCGTGACGGTGGCGCTGGTCATGGTGCAGGAGATGGCCGTCCGCCTCGGTGCGCATACCGGCAAGGGGCTGGCCGCGCTGATCCGGGAGCAGTTCAGCCTGCGCCTGGCCGGCTCGCGCTCGGCTGCCTGGTGCTCGCGAACACCGGCCTGGTCATCAGCGAGTTCGCCGGCATCGGCGCCGCGTTCCAGCTGCTCGGCATCCCGCGCGAGATCGGCGATCCCGCCCGCCGCCGCGCTGCTGTGGGCGCTGGTCGTCTTCGGCTCGTACAAGCGGGCGCAGCGCGTGTTCCTGCTGGTGTCGCTGGCGTTCCTGGCCTACCCGATCGCGATGGTGCTCGGGCATCCGCGCTGGGGTCAGGTCGGCTCGCATCTGGTGGTGCCGCACCTGCACGCGTCCAGCGCGTTCCTGCTGCTCGGCGTCGCCCTGATCGGGACGACGGTCAGCCCGTACATGCAGTTCTACGCGGCCGCCGGCGTCGTCGACCGGCAGAGTACGGGCACGAGTCCGTCGTTGCGGCTGCTGCGGGTCGACGCGATCGTCGGCGCCGTCTTCGCGTGCGTCATCAGCGTCACGATCATCGTCGCCACCGGCACGGCCATCGGCGGCACCGGCCCGCTGCACTCGGCGGCGCAGGCGGCGCTGGCGTTGAAGCCGGCCGCGGGCTCCGCTCGCGACCGCGCTCTTCGCGATCGGGCTGATCGGCGCGTCGGCCCTGGCCGCCGCCGTGGTGCCGCTGTCGACCAGCTACGCGGTCGGCGAGACGATCGGCGTCGAGCGGTCGGTGGGAAGCGGTTCTCCCAGGCGCCGCTGTTCCTCGGCCTGTTCACGGCGCAGATCGTGCTCGGCGCGCCGATCGCGATGACGCCGGTCAACGTGATCTCGCTACTGATCGGCTCCCAGGTGCTGCAGGGTCTGATCAGCCCGGTGATCCTCGTCTTCATCCTGGTGCTCGCGAACCGGCGCAGTTGCTGGGCGCGGCGGCGAATTCGCGCCGCTACCGGGTCGCCGCCGGCACCGTGGTCGCCGGCATCGGCGTGATGTCATGCCTGCTGCTGGCCCAGACGATCGCCGGCTGGCTCTAACGTCAGGCTTCCTCCTCGTCGGAGATGCCGAATCCACCGTTCGAGGGTCTCCGCCGCGCGGCCCGAGTCGATCGATGCCTCGGCTCGACGAATACCGTCGGCGAGCGCGCCCATGATGTCATCCGACGGCCCCGTCGAACACGGCTATCGCGGTGGCGGCGTTGACGACGACCGCGTCCCGTACCGCTCCGCGCTCCCCCGCCAGTATTTGCCGGACCACGGCCGCGTTGTAGGCCAGGTCACCGCCGACCAGATCGGACATGTTCGCACGGGCCACGCCCAGATCCGCGACGTCGATCGTCAAGGAGCGGACCTCGCCGATCGTGCGCTACCCATAGCTGGGTCGGGCTGGTCGTGGTCGACTTCGTCCAGGCCGTCCTCGCCACGTACGACGATCGCCGCGTGACCACGGTTCGCGAAGACCTGTGCCATCACCGGGGCCATCCGAAGATCCGAGCAGCCCACCGCCGACGAGCGCGGCTGCGCGGGATTGATCAGCGGACCGACGAAGTTGAAGAACGTCGGGATGCCCATCTCGCGGCGCGGGCCGGCGGCGTGCCGCATGCCGGTGTGGAACCGCGGTGCAAAGCAGAAGCCGATGCCCGCCTCCCGGACGCAGCGCGCCACGGACTCGGCCGACATGGGTCAGCGAGATGCCGAGTTCGCTCAGCACATCGGCCGAGTCCGCATGCCGAGGAGACCGCTCGGCCGCCATGCTTGACCACCGGGATGCCCGCGCCGGCCACCACGATCGCGGCCATCGTGGAGATGTTGACGGTGCGCGCCCGGTCGCCACCGGTGCCGACCGACATCGACCGCATCCAGATCGAGCTCGACTCGGATGGCGGCCGAAATGATCGACTCGGCCAGGCCGGCGACCTCCTCGGGGGTCTCGCCCTTCGCTCGAAGGGCAACCGTGAACGCGGCAATCTGAGCGTCCGTCGCGTTGCCGCCGACGATCTCGCTCATCGCCCACGCCGACTGCTCGGTCAGCAGGTCTTCGCGGTTGAGCAGCGCGGTAAGAATGTGGGGCCAGGTGGCGTCGGCCATGAGTAGGACTCCGAAGTCTGAGGGGCGCGCGGGTCGATGTCGTAAAGAATTAGGTTTCGCCGTACCGGCAACAGGTTACGTCCTCACGATCGTGCATATCTCGAAGCATCGACGGTGCCGCGAAGTGGGACGGGTCCGGGATCGCGAACCGCCGACAGATTCGCTATCGGTGCTGGTGTGACTGGTGTGGCTCACGGGACCACAGTGGCGGAATCGTCCTAGGAGGCTAGTCCATTTCCGTGAAAAGGTCTTGCGAATCGAAGATCACGTGATTAATGTCGCCCGTACACGGCGAAAGGAGGTGGTCCTAAGTTGAGTACGCAACAGGACATTTGAGGTGGCTGTCAGCTAGCCGCTGTCCTCGACCACGAGGTTCGTCGAGACCGTGTGACAGCGGTACGGCGACCACGACAGCTACCCGACCCCCGAGGTGATCCGGCGAGTCCGGCCGGCTTCGCACGTTTGTGCGGACACCTCGGGGGTCGCTGTCGTTTCCGACTCCCCGATCAGGACCGGTCTCGCAGGTCACGTCAGGCATACCGGACGGATACTTAGCTAGGCACAGGGCTTACGGTGAAGTGACTAACTGTGAGAGAACTTCCCGGTAGAGCGAGGACAAACGTGACGGATACCACCGTTTCCACACAGGGCCGCATTGACACCCCGAACGGCGGCCTGCCACTTTCGATCACGACCTCCATCGAGGGACCGTCCGGACTGGATGTGGCGAAGATGCTCGCCCAGACCGGCTACGTCACCTACGACCCGGGGTTCATGAACACCGCGGCGTGCGAGTCCGCGATCACCTACATCGACGGCGACGCCGGCATCCTGCGCTACCGCGGCTACCCGATCGACCAGCTGGCCGCGAACGCGTCCTTCCTCGAGGTCTCCTACCTGCTGATGTACGGCGAACTGCCGACCGAGGCGCAGCTCGCCGACTTCTCCGAGCGGCTGCGCGTGCACACGCTGCTGCACGAGGACATGCGCCGCTTCTTCGACGGCTTCCCGCGCGACGCGCACCCGATGTCGGTGCTGTCCGCCGCGGTCAGCGCGCTGAGCACGTTCTACCAGGACAGCCTCGACCCGTTCGACCAGGACCAGGTCGAGATCTCCACGGTCCGCCTGCTCGCGAAGCTGCCGACGATCGCGTCGTACGCGTACAAGAAGTCGATCGGCCAGCCGATGCTCTACCCGGACAACTCGCTCGCCTACGTCGACAACTTCCTGCGGATGACGTTCGGCGTGCCGGCCATGCCCTACGAGGTCGACCCGGTCATGGCCAAGGCGCTGGACATGCTGTTCATCCTGCACGCCGACCACGAGCAGAACTGCTCGACGTCGACCGTCCGGCTGGTCGGCTCGGCGCACGCCAGCCTGTTCGCGTCGGTCTCGGCCGGCATCAACGCGCTGTCCGGCCCGCTGCACGGTGGCGCGAACGAGGCCGTGCTGTCAGATGCTCGAGGCGATCCGGCAAGACGGCGGCGACGTGAAGCGCTTCGTCCAGCGGGTCAAGGACCGGAGGACGGCGTACGGCTGATGGGCTTCGGCCACCGCGTCTACAAGAACTACGACCCGCGCGCCGCCATCGTGAAGCAGGCCGTCCAGGACGTACTCCCGCGCATGCACAAGCCGGATCCGCTGCTCGACATCGCGATGCAGCTCGAAGAGATCGCGCTCGCCGACGACTACTTCGTCATCGCGCAAGCTCTACCCGAACGTCGACTTCTACACCGGCCTGATCTACAAGGCGATGGGCTTCCCGACGAAGATGTTCACGGTGCTGTTCGCGCTCGGCCGGCTGCCCGGCTGGATCGCGCAGTGGCGCGAGATGATCGAGGACCCGGCGACGAAGATCGGCCGCCCGCGCCAGGTCTACATCGGAGCCACCGAGCGCAACTTCGTGCCGATGGACCAGCGATAAATCGGGCGCAACAGTTGTCTGCACGCGGATCGGGGCGGCTCTGCGAGCCGCCCCGATGCGTTTGTCCCGGCAGTTCGGCCCCTACCCAACTACCGCGACGACCTCGACCGTACCTTTCCCAGACTTCGGCAAGATTGTGCGCACGTTAATCGTGGGCCAACTCACCTTCATCTAGTTCAGGGACGTCCCGCCAACGTGGGTGCGCCGGCGGGCGAGCACAACCGCGGCCCTTTCACAGATCAGGCGCGGATCACACGGGTACGCAACGACGGTCCCTGACGCCTTGCAGCAGCCGCAGTTTCCGTCGTTATCCGGCTCGTGTGCCCGAATCAGTCGCTCAAGTTCGTCGGCGATCCTGGCACGCGTGTCCATCTGCACCCCCTCTTCATAGCGACAGGCCTGGGAGCCCTTTGGGTGTGAACCCGTGGGGCCGAGCCGCACGGAATCCTGCGTTCACGAACGACCCGACCCCGTACGTGAAATATTACCCCTATGCCTACAGGGGTACAAGACCGTCACCCCTTAGAGGGACAGGGCTACATACCGCTGCCCGTACGGGGGTACCGAACAGTGGATTCTTGTGACGATTGATTCGCGTAGTGACCGTGCCGTCTATCTGCAGGTCGCGGACATCGTCCGGGCCGACATCGTGCAGGGACGGCTGAAAGCCGGTGCCGATCTGCCATCCGAGGCTTCACTCGGTCAGACGCTCGGCGTCGGCCGCGAAGCGATCCGGCAGGGACTCGGCGTACTCCGGGCCGAGGGACTGATCCGCACCGCCCGCGGATTCGGCAGCCGGGTCCGGGAACTGCCGACCCGGCGAACCGCTCAAGCTCAAGCGCGGCGACGTGGTGACGGCACGGATGCCGTCCGAGCCGGAACGCCGCCGGATGGATCTCGACGAAGGCGTACCGCTGATCGTGCTGACCCACGCGGACGGCACGGTCGAGGTGCTGGACTCCGACGAGGTCGAGCTGACGCCCTAAGATCTCGTCGTAACGACGACGTCGATGACGACGACCGTGACGTTGTCCGGCGCACCGGCGGCGAGCGTCAGCTTCACCAGCCGCTGACCGCACTCCAGCCGATCCGGGTACGTGGTCATCGCGGTCTCGATCGTCTCGTCCGTGATCACGTCACTCAGACCGTCGCTGCACAGCAGGTAGCGGTCACCGATCACCGGTTCGAGCACGGCGCAGTGCGGCTCGAACGCCCCGCCCTGCACCGCCTGCGTCACGATCGCACGCTGCGGGTGGTGCCGGGCCTCGGCCGCGGCCAGCGCCCCTGATCGACCAGCAGCTGCACGTACGTGTCGTCGATCGTGATCTGGGTCAGTTCGCCGTCCCGCAGCCGGTAGCCGCGCGAGTCACCGACGTGGACGAGCGCGAGTCCACCGTCCTGGGCCAGCAGAAGGCCGGTGACGGTCGTACCCATGCCGAAGCGGCCCGGATCCTCCTCGGCAGCGTCGAAGATCGCCTCGTTCGCCGCGTCGATCGCGCCACGCAGCGCAAGCATCGCGTCGTAGCCGGAGTCCACCGGCACGCGAATCCAGGTGCGTGACGGTATCGATCATGATCTCACTGGCCAGATCGCCTGCCGGTGGGCCGCCCATGCCGTCGGCCAACACGAAGAGTCGCGTGCCGGCGTACGCCAGATCCTCGTTGTTTGACCGGATCATCCCGACATCGGTAACTACGGCTGCCTGCAGGTTCACGTTCATCCGTAGATCATGCCTCGCCGGGGCCCGGATGTCTGTACGCAGTAATACGTACGAGCGGCCATTACCTGACGCTCACAGCTCGGTGACGATCACATCCAGCTGACCTGGCGTGACCTCGACCGTGTACTTGAGGTCGCGGAGGGCGGACGCGAGCGCGTTGACGGTCTTCGGCCGGGCGCCGGCGAGCGCGAGGTCGCGCACGATGCGGCCTTTCGTGGCCTTGTTGAAATGGCTGACGACCTGCCGCTTCGCGATTCCGTCGAGGACTCGTTCATGGAGGACGCGCACGCCGACGACGTTGCGTTGCGGCGCCCACATCGCCGCGTAGGCGCCGGAGCGAAGATCGACGACGAGTCCGTTACCCGCGGCTTCGCGAAGCTCATCGGACATCGCGGTCCGCCAGTAGGTGCCGAGTCCGCCGATGCCGGGCAGGTTGACCCCCACGGCGCAGCGGTACGCCGGGATGCGATCCGCAAGCCGTACCGCGCCCCACAACCCCGAGAAGATCACCGTGGTACGCCGAAGCCAGGCCTTCGCGGCCCCTGGCAGCGTTTCGATGTCCAGCGCCTCATAGATCACGCCGGTGTACAGCGCGGATGCCGGTCGGGTCGGTGCGGTGCGGATCGCCGCGTTGAGCGCAACCTCGCCCGCCTGGGTCGGTCCGAGCCCCAGCACCGTGGCGGCACCCGGCCGGCCGCACAGATCGACCAGCGCATCGAGGACGCGCTCGCGGGCACCGGTGAGTTCGGGAAAGCTGAGCGACCCGAGATCGACCGGGCGTCCACGGCCGCCACCGGTCTTGCCTTCCGACGGCGGCAGCAGAATCAGCACGATCGGGTAGCCTACCCGATTCGGTCGCCGCCACCGCTCGCTTCGTACCCGTCGATCGGCGATTATGCATGGGTGACAGGCTTGCTGTGGGTGTGGATCGCCGCCGCCGTGATCGTCGGTGGGTCGGCCGGCACGACCGTACGGGCGGCTGTGTTCCACCACGCGGTGGCATCCGGCGAACCCTGGCGTACGACGTGTCCGAGCTGCGATGTCGTCCTGGTCCGATCGGGCTGGGGCCTGCTCGGCAGCGCCCTGCGGCCATCCGGGCGATGCCGGCACTGTTCGACGCCGGTCGGTCCGCCGCTCGCCGTGGTCGAGCTGCTCGCCGCAGCGACGCTGGCCGTCCTCGCGTGGCGTAGCGGGATCGGGGTCGCCACGATCGGACTGCTCTGGGCGGCGCTGGTCGCGGTCGTCCTGGCGCTGGTCGACATCTCCGTCCATCGGCTGCCGGATCGGCTGATCCTGGCCGCGCTCGCCGGAACACTGCTGGTCTTTGCTCTCACCGGCGACTTCTCACGGCTCGGTATCGCGGTACTGTGCGGGCTCGGATGCGGCGCGCTCTACTTCCTGATCGTCTTCGCGTCGCCGCGCGGCATGGGGCTCGGCGATGCAAAGCTCGCGGTCTTGATCGGGCTCACGAGTGGCTGGTTCGGCGTACGGACGGCGTTGTTCGCGATGTTCGCGGGGCTGTTGCTCGCCGGCCTGACCGCGATCGTGCTTCTGGCGCTCCGGCGGGTGAGTCGCTCGGATCGCATCCCGCACGGGCCGTTCATGCTGCTGGGCGGGCTGGCCGCGATCATTCTCGCCACGGTCTGATCGCGAAGGTCACCCGCACGCGGACGGCGTTGTCCGGGGACGGGTGGCACATGGACGGTCTGATCAGTTGACCGGCTTCGGTGCTCGGGTCTTCGGGTGCGCCGAGGTCCTTGGCGTACGCGTCGGCAAGCTCGTACGCGTCGTTGTCGCGTCCTGCCTCGAGTGCCCCGTTGATCGCCCGTACGTAGTGATCGTGCAGCGCACGGTTGGTCTTCGGAGCACTGATGTCGCGACGTGGGGCCGGATATCGGTTATTCGTCATGACTACACCGTCTCTCGCTCACGTTGCGAATGCGTGAACGCAGCGTCACTGACCACCGTGCTTATCGTCACACTCCGAGCGTTGGCAAACTGTCGGGTCTCAGTACAGCCGTGACAGATCAGTCTCGGGACGTGGGTGACACGTCCGGCTAGGCGATCATGTTGTGGCCAGGTTACGCACGACCGTCATGTCCGGGGGGAAGATTCATCGTGCTGTGTGATGTGTGCGGCCGGACAATGGAGTTGTTGACGGAACCGGGTCCGGTCCGGAACGACGGGTGGCTCTGGCTTTGTATCTGGTGTTATGCGGTGACCGTGGTCGGCGCGGATGCGCACGAGATGTTGCGGCCGAACTATCTGCCGGTGGGGCTGCGGTGGGAGCGGGCGGTCGTCGAACGCGCGACGGTAGATGTGGCTCATGCCTACGGATACTTCGGGCAAACTCTGTGTGGTCTGTATCGAGATGGGTGTCGGCTTCGCCGTATCCATGGGTTCCGGAATGGGTCGATGCCCGCCATACCTGCCAGGACACGGCGTGCGTTATCGATGAACGGTGGCCGCTGGACAAGCGCCGGAGAAGGATGCCGGAGCAGCCGATTTTGCCGGGTTGGCCGCCGTTCTGAGCGTGACCTTGGACGTGTCCGGCCGGCACAGCTAGGAGCGGCCACGCGCCAGTGCGTCGACGTGCCAAAGCGCATCCGGCAGCCGGTACGGTCCCGACATCTCCGCCACCAGCGCCGCCGCCTCGGCGATCGGCAATCCCGCCGACGTGACGTACAGCGGGCGGGTGGCCGTACCGCGGCGGACTTCGATCGCGTGCGTCGCGGTACGGAACGCGGTCTTTGCGACACCGATGATCGGTACGTCGATCTCGGCACGCACGTGGGCGCCGAGGCCCGGACGCCCGGACGGGTCGAGATCGACATAGCCGTCGATGATCAGCAGATCCAGTCGTGCGATATCGGCCAGGACGGCACGTAGGCACGGCAGTTCGCGGGCGAAGAAGTTACCCGGCACGTACGGCTCGACGTCGTCCAGCCACGCCACGCGTTCGTCCACGATGGTCGCAAAGCGATGGTCCGACGCGATCACCAATGCCGCCCGAGCTCCGCCCGAGTCCGGGTACTGCACGTCCACCGCACCGCCGCGGTAGCCGGAATCATGCACCGTCGATCGCCTCGGTCCAGGTCAGGCTCACGACGCCATGGTAGGTCAGCACCGGCGTAGGCCTCGATCGCCTATGGACCGCGATACGGCAGAAAGATGGCAGATCCGTGACAGGAAACCAACCGCGGTCCCGGATCGATAGTCCTTGTGATCACATCCGAGATCACAAGGACGGCCCCCGATGGAACGCGATCCGAACACGGCACTGGAACGGCACCTGCGCGAGGCAGCCTGGTCTGACAAGGGCACCGCCCGCCGGGTCAACGAGGAACGGCTGCGCCGCGGACGCCCGACCGGCTACGGCGGGGCCAATGTCCGCGGCTGGCTGCGCGGCGTCGTTCCGGATCCACTGACCCGGGAGGTCACCGCGTTCCTGCTGTCCGGCGCGCTCGGTCGCCGGGTGACGCAGGGGGACCTCGGATTCGCCGGCACCGACGACCCTCGTACCGGACTCGCCTGGCACGAAAGCCTGGACACGACGCTCGACGAGTCCGCGACGCTGTGGCGAGCCGCGGATCCGAGCGCGTACTCGTTGACGCACGGCGCCTACACCGGCCCGACCCGCGACTGGCTGCTCGCCTGGCCGCAGGCCCCGGTCGCGACCACGGCGACGACCGGCCGCAGTGTCAGCCGTGCCGAGGTCGACACGCTCTGGCGCGCATGCGAGACGTACCAGGACATGGAGCGCCAACTCGGCGCCGGCAGCGTCCGCGACCGCGGCGCCGCTGCTCACAGACGTGGTCTCGCCGATGCTGCGGGCCCGCTTCACCGAAGGCGTCGGCCGCCGGTTACTGGCCGTCGCGGCCAGGCTCACGGACATTTTGGGTACGCCGCCTACGACGGCCTGGACGACGGGATGGCGCAGCGCTACTTCATCCAGTCGCTGCGTCTCGCCCGAGCATCCGGCGACGATGCGCTGGCCGCGCACATCTTCGGCGACATGGCCCGGCACGCGATCCACATCGGAGATCTGCGGGAGGCACTCGCGCTGGCACGCGCCGGCCAGCATGCTGCCCGACAGCGGTGGTTCCTCGGCCGACCAGTCCCGCAACGCGTGCCTGGAGGCGCGGGTGATGGCGCTGCTCGGCATGGCACGTGAGAGCGCCGACGCGATGGTTACGGCCGAGCGCTTTCTGTCCACGGTGGACTACGGTGCCGCTCCGGCCTGGGTCCGTTACTTCACGCCGGCACAGATGCACGGCGAGTTCGCGCACGTTGCGGCGGCCGGCGGGCGGCATGTCGATACGCTGCGGTTCGCGGTCATGCCGATGTCCGCGACCGGCAAGTCGGAGCGCCGGACGGCGCTGCTCGCAACCGCGGTCGCCCGGGCCCATCTCGGTGTCGGCGCGCTGGACGAAGCCGCGTCGGTGGCCTCGAACGTGCTGGATCTGAGCCGTGGACTGGCATCGCGACGGGTTGCCCGCGAGGTCCGTACGCTGTGCGATGCGGTGGCCACGTTGCTGCCGACCGCGGACGGCGCCGACCTCGCCCGCCGGGGCAGATCGATCACGGTCTAACGGTGATCCCGACCTAACGGCATCCCGGGCCTAAGCGGCCTGGAGCTCCGGCACGTCCGGCGCCAGTAGCTCGCCGATCGAGCAGCCGAACTCGGCCTCGATCACTCGGCAGACGACGGGATGCGGTCGCGTCTTCACCTCACCGAGCAGAAGCCGGTAGAGCTGCCGCTCGGACAACGCGAACTTTCGTTCGCTCACGCCCATCTCGATGGCCCGCCGGACGAGAAGTTCTCGCGCTTCGTTGCGGGTGAGTAATCGCTGGCGGATCAGGGTGTCGAGGCGGGTCCGGGTTTGCATGCGTTCATGAGTACCAGCCGGGTAGCGGAGTTCATCGCACATGAAGTGCGCCGGACCAAGGGGGCACGCAGGGGGCACGGAATTTCCCCCCATAGGAGTTAGTTCGTGCGTACACCGAATTAGCGCTAGATAACCGGTTTCTTGCCGAACCGCAACCTGGGATCGTCTCGACTGTGCAGGATCCCGTAGTGCTCAACGCATCACGTGCCATCGACGTAACGCACACCTCTCGAGGTGCGCGCTGATGGCTCATGCGCGGATCGCAGCGCTCGGCGCCGCGGTCACCGCGCTCGTTGTGATCGCCGCACTTCCACCCGTCCGCAGTCACCAGAGCGTCCAGGAGCACACCACCGTGGCACGGGCCGTCGTCAGTGCGCCAACGTTGAGCCGGGCTCACGCCGTGGCGGCGTACCGCGACGGGATCCTCGGCTCGTCGACAACGTGCAGCTACCGCACCACGACGATCCCGTGCAACGATCCGGCGCTCGGCTGGTGGAACAGCATGGACAGCTGTTACTGGAACCTGATCTCTCCGCAGCCGCCGGCCAGTACCCCGCTGTGGCTCGGCAACTCCCGGCCAACGGCGCCTCTACAACCGCACCTGCGAGACCCCGAGGGCCTCGGCATCGGCGTCCTCGGAAATTCGGTCGCGTTCGACTCCGACCCTCCGACCGGATATCAAGGCGTCCCCCGGACCGTAGCGCAGCTGCCGCGGTGCAGGCGATCGTCTCGCTCGGCATCCTCGGCCCGATCGTCGGCACCGCTCCGGCCGCCGGCGGTCACGGCCTGGTCGGCCTGCCGGTCTGGATGTGGCAGACGCCGACGTCGCTGACGTGGGGTCCGATAACGGACTAGGCCTCGGACTCGGCCCGCTCGGCGTCGGCATCAACGCACTCGGCGCGAAGGTCGACTAGTACATGGGCGACGGCTCCGACGTGGCCTGCGGGGCATCGGCACGGCCTACACCAACCCGCCGACGGCCGTACGACGTCGCCGACCTGCGGCCATGTCTATCCGCCGCCGAGAGAACCAGCCCGGCGGCGTCTACACCGTCACCGCCGCGGCCACGTGGAACGTCTACTGGCACGTCGGGCCCGTCCCGGAACGCTGACGATCGTCCGCGCTACCACGGTTCAATCAAGATCAGCGAGCTTCAGGTGGTAACCAATGACTGCTGTCTCCACGAAGGTGCCTGCGAGCCGGATGAACGGATCCCCGGCCGGTGGCCCGATGCCGATGCCCCGCGTCGTCGGCAACCGCCGCATCCGTACCGGCGGGATCGCGCTCGCAACCATGCTGCTCGCGTTCGGCGCGGCGTTGTCCGGCATCGCGCTGGTCTCGGTCGCGAAGACATCGGCCTACCTGGCGGTGGCCAAGCCGGTCGCGGTCGGGTCGCAGATCGCCGCGACCGACCTGACCACCGTTCAGCTCTCCGGCGGCGGCGGGCTGACCCTGATCCCGGCGGTCGAACCTGACCTCGGTCGTCGGCCGGCACGCGGCGGTGACGCTCCAGCCGGGCACGCTGCTCTCGCCGAATCAGCTCACCGACAAGCCGCTGGTCGGCTCCGATCAGGCGCAGGTCGGCATCGCCGTCGCGGCACGCAACCTGCCGGCCGCGACGCTGTCGCCGGGCGACCCGATCGTGCTCGTACCGCTGTCCGCGCCGCCGGCCGCGAGCCCGGACAGCCCCTCGGCGATTACGACGCGACGGTGGTCGACGTAGTGCGGTGGGCAGCGACGGCTCGATCATCGCTGCACATCGCGATCAGCGCGGACCTGGCGCCGACGATCGTGCACTGAACGCCAACGGCGGCCTCGCATCGTCCTGAAGCCGGGGAACTGACCATGGCACTCATCGCCCTGACCTCGGCAAAAGGCTCGCCCGGCGTGACCACGACCGCCCTCGCTCTGACGCTGACCTGGACGCCACCGGTCATCCTCGCCGAGTGCGACACGTCCGGCGGCTCGGTCCTGCCCGGATTCCTGCGCGGCCAGCTCGGCTCCGACCGCGGCCTGATGCCGCTCGCCGCTGCGGAGCTGCGCAACGAGAGCCTGCCGTCCGACTTCTGGCGGCACCTCGTCGACTTCGACCCGCCCGCGCAGCAGCGGCTGCTCCTGCCCGGCATCTCCGAGCCGGCGCAGGCCGGGAGCCTGGCACCGATCTGGGCTCGGCTGGCGACGTTCTTCACCGGGCTTGCGATCCGGCACAACTACGACGTGATCGCCGACTGCGGCCGGATGTCCACGGTGCACCCGCCGACGCCGGTCCTGCACGCGGCCGACATCGTGCTGCTGGCGGTACGGCCGGAGCTGCCGTCGATCTCGGCCGCCGCCGCGGCGCTGCGGAGCCTGCGCACGATGCTCTCCGAGCACGGCACCGGACCGGAGACGCTCGGACTCGCTGTCGTCGGCGAGGGCACGTACTCGGCCGGTGAGATCGGCAAGCAGCTGGCCGTACCGGTGCTGTTGGATCTTCCGTTCGATGACCGCAGCGCACGCGCGCTGACGCTCGGCGGGACCGTGCGGCACGCGTGGCCGCTGCTGAAGCGGGCCACCCAGGCCGAACCGGAGCTGCGTGCGGCGATCTCGCGTCGGCGCCGGCCGCACGCGCTGCCGGCCGAGGCGGAGGTCTCCCGTGCCGTGCGATAGGTGAACCGGCGACCGTACGGGATGACCGTCACGACCGCGCCGCCGACGTCCTACCGCACGAGTCGAAGCCGATCCTCGCGATCGCGCCGGACATGTTCGGCGCCGAGGCGAACGCACCGGTCTCCCCCGGCATGCCGCCGCTGCGCCAGGGCGCGCACCACGATTTCGACGACGCCACCCGCACCGACCTGCAGATCGTCGCGACCGCCCGCGCGGCCCGTCGAGCACGGCCGCCCGGATCAGGGCCGCCCTGATCAAGGCCACCTAGACCAGAACCGCCTGGCGCAGACCCGGATCGAGACCGATCGGGCGTGGCACCAGACGAACGCCGAACTCCCTGGGACGTCGACGATCGGACCGTGACGAATCTCGGCGCCACCTCGGCGGGGCCGGTCGCCGGTCGCCCGCCCACGCCGCGGATCGACTACGAAGCCGTACGGCTGCTGCGCGGCCAGATCGGCGAGGCGCTGACCCGCTGGCTGCGTACGCAGACCGAGCCTACCGAGGAGGAGATCGACGCCGAACGCGAGGCGATCTCGACCGAGGTGGTCGCCCGGTACGCCGACACGCTGCGTCGCGGCGGCACGCCGCTGACCGGCGACGACGAGTACGCGCTGCTGATCGCCGTACGCGCGGACATGGTCGGACTCGGCCGTCTGCAGGCGCTGCTGACCGACACGACCATCGAAGAGGTGCACATCCTCGGCTGCGACCGGGTCCGGATCACCCGCCGCAACGGCGCCATCGACCTCGGCGATCCGATCGCGGACAGCGACGACGAGATGGTCGAGGTGCTGCAGATGCTGGCCCGCCGGGCCGGCGCCACCGAGCGATCGCTGTCCACGTCGCAGCCGATCCTCGACCTGCAGCTGCCCGGCGGCGAGCGGCTGGCGGCGACGTACCAGGTCAGCCACCGCCCGTACGCGGTGATCCGGCAGCACAACACGCTGGACGTCACGCTCGACGACATCGCCGGCGGCCGCCCCGAGCTCGACGAGATGATCGATCCGCTGATGCGCGACTTCCTGCGCGCATCGGTCGCCGCCGGCCTGAACATCATGGTCGCCGGCCGCGCCGGCGCCGGAAAGACCACGATGCTCCGCGCGCTCGCGAGCGAGATCCCGGCCGGAGGAGCCGTTCATCCTGCTGGAGGAGTCCCGCGAACTCGGCCTGCACCGCAATCCCCGCCACCAGTGGGTGATGAGCTTCGAGTCCCGCGACGGCCACGGCGAGACGCGGCGCGGACGGGCGTCCGGCCGGCGAGATCACGATCGCCGAGCTGATCCCGGTATCGCTGCGGATGGGCGCCCAGCGCATCATCGTCGGCGAGGTCCGGTCCCGCGAGATCGTACCGATGCTGGAAGCGATGACGACCAGCCGCGGCTCGATGTGCACGATCCACGCGCGGACGCCTGCGTCGGTCGGCGACCGCATCATCCAGCTCGCGCTCTCCTACGGCCCGTCGATGACCGCCGATCTCGCCCAGCGGACCGCCGCGAACGGCCTCGACCTGATCGTCTACGTGAACCTCGCCGACGAGACCGGCATCGGCGGCCGCAAACACCGCTACGTGTCGTCGATCCAGGAGGTCACCGGCACCGCCGAAGGTGGCCGGATCGCGCACACCACGATCTTCGGGCCGAGTACGGACGGCCGGGCCGCCCCGATGCACCTGCCCGAACGTGTGCGTGGCGATCTGTACGCGATCGGCTACGACGCGCGCATCCTCAGCCGCTGGATCGAGGCCGGTCACGGCGCCTGGTCCACGCGCTCCGACCGGATCACCGGGGTACGCCGCTGATGAACCTCAATCTTCTCGCGCTCGCCGGCGTCGTGCTGTGGCTCGGCGCCGCCGCCGCGATGGTGGTCGGCCTCGTCGGCACCCGCAAGCCGGTCGGACCGCCGTCCACGCTGGACCGCAGGCTCCGCGGGCTCTGGAACGGCTCCGGCCGCAGTGCCAAGGCCCGCCGGACGCACCGCGCGACGCTGATCGCCGGCCGTCGTCGCCGGGCTGCTCGCGTGGCTGTTCACCGGCCTGCCGATCATCGGCACTCCTGGTCGCGCTGGCCGTACCGGGGGCGCCGTGGATCTTCAACGTCGGCAAAGCCGAGCACGCCGCGATCACCCGGATCGAAGCGGTCGGCGAATGGGCGCGCCGGTTCAAAGACGTCTCGGTCATCGGCATGGGACTGCAGCAGGCGATCGTCGCGAGCGCCGGCACCGCTCCGGCCGACATCGCCGAAGAAGTACGCGACCTGGCCGTACGCCTGCAGGCCGGTCTCGATCCACGGCGCGCTCTGCTGCTGTTCGCCGACGACATCGCCGATGCCGTCTGCGACCAGGTCGTCGCCGCGCTGACCATGCACCTGAGCGACCGGGGTGACCGGCTCGGCGAGGTGCTGACGTCGATCGCCCAGGCGGCGAGCGCCGAGGTCGCGACACGACGCGAAGTCGATGCGAAGCGGACCCAGTCCCGCTTCGCGGTCAAGTTCCTGACCATCGCGACGGTCTTGACGCTCGCGTACGGCGCGATCCGGCCGGACTACATGAAGCCGTACGGGACGCCGCTCGGCCAGCTCGTGATGGCACTCCTCGGGACGGCGTTCGTCGCGATCCTGCTCTGGGTCCGGTCGATGAGCCAGCCTGAGCGCACGATGCGGTTCCTGAACTCTACGGCCGCACCGACGGAGTCGGTGGAGGTGTCCGGATGATCGGGACCTGGGAGTTGCCGGTCGCCGTGATCGGCGGTGCGATCGCCGGATCGGCGGTCTTCCTGATCGTGCGCGAACTCCTTCCGGCGACGCCGTCGCTCGGTCCGACGCTCGCCCGGCTGCAGCCCGGTGGCGAGGCACCGGTGGCCGCCCGGTTCGAGGCGGCGCTCGGCAGCTGGGGATGGCTCGCCAGGTACGTCACCGTACCGGCGAAGGACCTGGCGATCCTCGGCAAGGGCACGGACGCCTACCTGACCTCGCTCGGTACGTCGGCGATCGCCGGCCTGGTCGCGCCGACCGTCCTCGTGTTCGCGCTGTCGCTCGGCGGGCATCGCGCCGCACTTCGTGCTGCCCGCCCTGCTCGGACCGGTCTGCGCCGTACTGTTCGCGTTTCTCGCCCATCGCGACGTGCTGCAGCAAGGCGACGGTCGCGCGGCGCGAATTCTCCCGCACCTTCTGCACGTACCTCGATCTCGTGGTTCTGGAGTTGACCGCGGCCGGGCCGGTGCAGGCGCTGGAGAGGGCCGCGAAGATCTGCCACGGCTGGGTTTTCGAACGGATCGACGCCGCGTTGATGCAGGCACAGATGCAGATGACGTTCCCCTGGGACCAGCTGCGCACGCTCGCCGAGGAGATCGGCGTCACCGAGCTGCAGGACTTCGCCGCGATCATGCGATCGGCCGGCGATTCGGGCGCACATGTACAGACCACGCTGCACGAACAGGCCGAATCACAGCGAGACCGGCAACGGACGGACGCCTTGGGACGCGCAGAGGCGATCAGCGCGCGCCTCGAGATGCCCGCCGCGTTGCTGGTGATTGTCCTGGCCGTCTTCATGATCTTCCCGTTGATGGCCAGGCTCGGGTAACCCACCCGAACAGGTAAGTCCCTATTGGAAGGAGATCCACCCCGATGTTGCTCCGCCTTTCCCTCGCTGCGATGAACCGCTGGCACGACCTGACGCACACCGACGAGAGCGACCGCGGTGACTCCCCGGTCCCGACCGTCATCATCTGGGTCGGCATCGCCGTGGTCGCGATCGGGCTGGTCGCCTGGGCATCCGGCTACGTCAGCAACTTCACCCACTCCGCGGTCAGCACCCCGCCGAGCTACACGCCGTAACCAGTCCCCATGGTCGATCGACGCATCAGGCGATGCACCGCAGGTACGGCCGGCGAACCGGTCGCACCTGCGGTTCGGCGGCGTACCTGCGGTCGGACCGCGGCGCGAACCCGATCGAGCTGGCGATCCTGCTGCCGGTCATCACGTTTGCGCTGCTGGCGTCGATCCAGGTGTCGCTCTACTTCCTGGCCCGCTCGGAGGCGCTCGGCGCGGCGCAGCAGGGCGTCACGGCGCAGCGTGCCTACCTGGCACACGCCGGCACCGGTACGGCGATCGCGAATCAGTTCGTGGCGCACGGCGACGGTTGGCTGACCGGCGAGACGTCCACCGTGAGCTGCCCGGCGCCGGGATCATCCAGTACGACGACGCCGTGCACCGCGGCATCGACCGGCGTCACGATCACGGTCACCGGTACCGCGCTGTCGCTCGTACCGGGCTGGACCATCACCGTCACCCAGTCCGCACACGGCACGATCGAGCGCATCACGCATCCGGCGGCCCCGTGAGTCGTCGCCGCAAGCGCTCCTACGACGCCGGCTCGATCTCGCTCGAGCTGGCCATCCTGCTGCCCGCGTTCCTGTCGTTGGCGCTGCTCGCCACGCTGCTGGGCCGCCAGACCGTGGCGCAGACCGCCGTCGACCTCGCCGCGCACGACGCCGCCCGGGCCGCGTCATTGACGCGCAACCTGACCGATGCCACGGCGGCGGCCCGCGATGCTGCGATCACGACGCTCGGTGCATCGTCGACCACCTGCATCGCGGTGACGGTCGCGCCGGTCGGCACGGCCAACCCGTTCACGGTCCCGGTCGGCCAGCCTACTTCGATCACGATCAGCGTCGCCTGCACGATCTCGCTGGCCGACCTGACCATCCTCGGCCTGCCCGGCCAGCGCGTCCTGACATCCGTCTTCACCAGCCCGATCGACCTGTACCGGGGGCGCACATGACCAGCGCGTTCCGTCAGCGGCGCCTGCGACGTCTGCGGCGCCTGCGCCACGATCACGGCGGCGTCAGTATTTTGTTCGCGGTCGGGATGACGGCGGTACTGATGATCCTCGGTCTGTCCGTCGACGGCGGCGGCCAGATCCGCGCGTCGCAGCGTGCGAATGACATCGCCGCCGAGGCGGCCCGAGCCGGTGGCCAGCAGATCAACGTATCGGACGCGATCGCCGGCAATCCGACCGTGCTCAACCAGACCAACGCCCGGGCCGCGGTGAAGGCGTACCTCGATCAGGCCGCGGCCGCGGCCGGGTTGACGCTGGCCGGCTACACCGTGACGTTTCCCGACACCGTGCACATTGCCGTCACGGTCAAGCTGCAGTACCACACCGCAATTCTCGGATTTATGGGCATCAATGATCTTCCGGCCAGTGGTTCTGGCACAGCCGCACTAGTACTTGCATAAGAGACGGAGAACGACATGTCCGACCAACTGCTGGCATCCACCCGAGGGAGCCGTCTTCGGCGCGGTATCGCGGCCCTCGTCACGCTGGTCGGGTTGCTTGTCGGCGTACCCGCGATAATGCTGTCCGCGGGCGGCGACCCGATCCCGGACCACATCGCGTCGCTGTCGGCGATGGCCCACAATCTCACCAGTACGGACACCAGCGGGCACCTGTTCCTCGGCTTCGCGCTGCTGGTCGCATGGGTCGCCTGGGCCGCGTTCGCGCTGTCGGTGCTGCTCGAGATCGTCGGGCGCCTGCAGTCCCGGCCGGCGCTCCGGATCCCCGGATTCGCCATCCCGCGCAAAGCGGCGGCGGGCCTGTTCGCCGCCGTTGCGATCATGGTGGGCAGTGGCGGGATCGGGGCGACCGCATTCGCGGCGGATGCGCCGGCACCACCGGCCGCGGTCGTCGTAATCGGCAACCCGGTGGCCTTGGACGGTCCGTCCGGTATCTCGAGCACGCTGGTCTATCACGTCCAGCACGGCGACACGTTGGGCGGCATCGCGCAGCGATTCCTCGGCAGCTTCGACGCGTACCACCGGCTGGTCGCAGCGAACCACGATTTGATCGCGAACAGCCCGGACAACATCCAGCCGGGTTGGACGCTGCACCTGCCCTCGGACGCTCGCGACCGCGGTACGCAGGCCCACGCGACCGGCGGTCCTGTCCTCGACACTGACCGCCTCGGCGCCACCGCCGGCACGCGCGTCTCGGTCACGATCGGCACGCCGGTCCTACTCGACCCGGCCCCGCCCGCGAGCGACGGCACCCCGACCGTGACGACGATCGGCGGCTCGACCAAGGCGGTCGGCGTCGCCAGCGTGGACGGTACGACCAACCCGACCCCGTCTCGTCACATTCGGTCAGCCGCGCTCGTTGACACCGACCGAGGCCGCGGACGACACCGGCCACCGGCGCATCGCCGCTGCTCGTGATGAGCGCGCTCGGGCTGACCACCGGCATCCTCGGCGCGCACCTGCTGCTGTGGCGGCGGCGTCGCCGCGCATCGGCCCGGGACACGGTCGGGCGGGTCTACGGCACCGGCCTGTCCGGAGCGGATCCGGAGACCGCCCTCGACCGCGACACGCATGAATCGATCGAGCTGAACCGTCTCGACCTGGCGCTGCGCGACCTGGCGAGCCTGCTCGGCGACCGGGACGGCCGGGTGATGCCGGACATCATGGGATCGTGGATCGCCGACGGCAACGTGCATCTGATGCTGACCGAGCCGTGCGAAGAGCCACCGGCACCGTGGATCGCCGCACGGCACTGATGTGGACGCTTCCGGCGCACGTGCCGACGAACACCTACTTCGCCGGTACGACGCCGCCGCTGCCCGCGCTCGTCACCGTCGGCGGCGGCGACGACCGGCGGGTGCTGCTCGATCTCGAACGGCTCGGCGTCGTCACGATCGGCGGCGACCACGCCGGCGCGGCCGACCTGCTGCGCCACGTCGGCGCGGAACTGACCCACGGCATCTGGAGCGACGACGTCACGATCGGCATCGCCGGATTCGACGACGACGACACGCGCCGGCTGACCGCGCTCGGCCGCGGACGGGTACGGGCGAGCGACTCGATCGCGGACGCGCTGGACGACGCCGGCCGGTGGATCAACGAGGCGCACGAACGGCTGGCCGGGCTCGGCGTCAACAACGTGCTCAGCGGACGCGTCAATGCCACGCCGGCCGAGGCTCGACGACTGTCGCCGTACGCGCTGCTGCTCGCCGGTCCGGGCGCCGGACGATCTGGAACGGCTCGAGCGCGTCGACGCGTACCTCGAGGGCCGCGGCCGGGGCCAGCTCGCGATCGCGGCGACGCAACGTCCGGAGACCCGGCCGCGCAATGCCGGCTGAACCGGGGTCGCTGGCCGCTGACCGTCGGACGCCGATCACACCGTGACGATGGAGTTCCTGGACACCCGGATCCCGGCGGTCTCGCTCGACGGTGCCGAACTCGCCTCGCTGGCCGACGCGTCGGTCGGCGCGGCTCGGGCCGGCATCCGATGACGCCGGACATCCCGATCGGGCGGCATCGCGCGACATCCCGGCCGGACAGGCCACGGTCGGCTGATCGCGTTCATATTACCGTCGCCTGCCGCTCTGCGCTCACAAACGTTGCAGAGCGGTAGCACGCCGTACCAACCCCGGGCTCGCGTACCCTGTCAGATCTTGATCTTCTCGTTCGTGGGGTCGAAGAGCGGGCGGAGCGACACCGTGGCCGGGTAGGTGCCGTCGGCGATCTCGACCGTCCACTCGCCAGCGTCGATCCAGGCCTGGTTGAGCGGCTCGCCGCCGCGTCTCGATCATCGCGAGGCCGACCGCGCCGCCCAGCGTGTGGCCGTAGGACGCGGCCCGGATGTAGCCGACCATGACGCCGTCGCGGCGGACCGGCTCGGCGTGGAACATCATCGGCTCCGGGTCGTGGACGAGCACCTGCACCAGGCGCTTCGTCGGCACGCCCAGCGCCTTCTGCGCGAGCGCCGCGTCCCGGCCGATGAACCCGCCCGGCTTGTCCCAGCGCGACCGCGAAGCCCGAGCCCGGCCTCGAGCACGGTGTCGGTGTTGTCGATGTCGTGGCCGTAGTCGCGGTAGCCCTTCTCCATCCGGAGGCTGGCCAGCGCCTTCAGCCCGGCGTGCACGAGGCCGACCCGCGCGCCCGCCTCGACCAGGCGCTCGTAGACGTGCGACCGCCTGCTCGGCCGGGATGTAGAGCTCGTAGCCGAGTTCGCCGAGGTACGTGATCCGGATGCAGAGCGCGCGCGCGAACCCGATCGCGATCTCCTTGGCGTCCCGGAACGCGAACGCATCGTTCGACATGTCCTCGTCGGTGACCAGCGACATCAGTTCGCGCGAGCGCGGACCCTGGATGTTGATCTGGGCGTAGCCGCCGGTCACGTCGGTCGACGAACGCGTGCGCGCCGGACGCCTCGAACTGGCGGCGCATCCGGGTCTCGACGTGCCGGTGCGCGGTGTCCGACGCGACCACCCAGAACCGGTCGTCGGCGAGCTTCGTGACGGTCAGGTCGGCCTCGAGCTTGCCGGTCTCGTTGAGCCACTGCGTGTACGTGATCCGGCCGGTGTCGCCGTTGACCGCGCCGCCGACAGGTAGTCGAGCTGCGCGCCCGCGTCCCGGCCCTGGACCAGGAACTTCGACATGAACGACATGTCCATCAGGATCACGCCCTCGCGGGCGGCGCGGTGCTCGGCCGCCCAGTAGCCGAACCAGTCCTGGCGGCCCCAGCTGAGCTTGCCGACGACCGGCTCGACGCCGCGGGCGCGTACCAGTCCGGGCCCTCCCAGCCGGAGACGTCCTTGAAGTACGCACGCTGCTCGGTCAGCCGCTCGTGCAGCGGCGAGAGCTTCGCGTTGCGGGCGGTCTGCATCGACTTGCCCGGGTAGTGGCAGGCGTAGACCATGCCGAGCGACTCGACCGTCCGGCGTCGCGCGATAGTCCGGATTGGACTGGTATCGGTGCAGCCGGTCGATGTTGATGCCGGTGATGTCGATGTCCGGCGTCCCGTCGACGATCCAGTGCGCCATCGCCCGGCCGATGCCGCCGCCGGTCAGGATGCCGATCGAGTTCAGGCCGGCCGCGACGAAGTAGTTCTGCACCTCGGGCGCCTCGCCGACGACCGGCAGCAGGTCGGGCGTGAAGCTCTCCGGACCGCAGAAGAACTTCTTCACGCCGACCTCGGACGAGATCGGGATGCGGGCCATCGCCTTCTCCAGGTAGGGACCCATCCGGTCCCAGTCCGGCGGCAGCTCGCCGAACGAGAAGTTCGACGGGATGCCGTCCACGTGCCAGGGTGCGCAGACCGCCTCGAACAGGCCGATCATCAGGCCGGCGCCCTCCTCGCGGAAGTAGCCGTAGCTGGACGGGTCCTCCAGCACCGGCAGGTCGCCGTGCATGCCCTCGAACGGCTCGGTGATCAGGTAGTAGTGCTCGGCCGCCTGCAGCGGGATGTTCACGCCGGCCGCCTCGCCGATCTGCCGGGCCCACATGCCGGCGCAGTTGACGACCACGTCCGCCTCGATGTCACCGTATGCGGTCCGCACGCCGGCGACCGCCCGGTTCTTCACGATCAAACCCGTTGCGGGTACGCCTTCGAAGATCTTCACGCCCTGCATGGCGGGCGCCCTTGGCCAGCGACATCGTCACGTCGACCGGGTTGGCCCGGCCGTCCTCGGCGACGTAGAACCCGCCGAGGACGTCGTCGACCCGGGCCAGCGGCCACATCTTCGCGACCTCGTCCGGGCGAGACCTCGTGCACGTCCACGCCGCAGTAGCGGTTGAACGCGGAGACCCGACGGTACTCCTCGAGCCGGTCCGGATCGGTGGTGACCTGGACGAAGCCGCACTGCTTGAGCCCGGTCGCGAGGCCGGTCTCGGCCTCCAGCCGGGCGTACAGGTCGCGGGTGTACTTGCGCATCTCGGTCGACGTCTCGGAGGTCGACCCGAACGTGACCATGAGGCCGGCGGCGTGCCAGGTCGTACCGGAGGTGAGCTGATCGCGCTCCAGCAGCACGACGTCCGACACCCGAGATGACCCAGGTGGTACGCGACCGACGTGCCGATCACGCCGCCGCCGATCACGACGACGCGGGCACGGCTCGGGAACCCGGCCGGCGGTGTCGGCTCGCTGGTGATCGTCATCGGGTGCACTCCACTCGTCGTTGAGCTGGGACTCTTGCCTGCTCGTGGCGCGTGTCGATTATGCCTTCGCCGGAGGCTGCCCGCCGAACGCCGGGCAGGCATGCGGCGGCCAGATCCGCGCCGCCGATCGGCGCGCCGACGATCGGGACGGCGGCGATCGTCGCACCGAAACGCGCCTGGATCGTGACGCGTACGACCTGCCGCGGCGGTGGCGGAGCGGTGCATGTGCCGGTGATCACGATCAACGTCGGCGCCGCTGCCGGGATGGTGCCCAGATCGCCGCTTCGCCAGCGCGGTGTCCGGCTCGGCCGCGGGCGTACCGGCGGCACGACATAGACGTCGAGCCCGGTCAGCCCGGTCAGCGGCGCGATCGTCGGTGTCGTCCAGGTCAGCGTGACGCCCGGAGCCTGGAGCGGAAATGCCAGGTAGAAACGGCCGGCGCGGACGCCGGATTCGGTCGCTGGTGATGCGTACAGGACGAGTGGATCGTGGCGGCGGCCTCGGTCGCCGCCGTGCGCCTGGTGGCCCGCGACCATGGTCACGAGAAGTACGCCAGCAAAATTACGATTTCGGACTTAAGGTATTTATTGCCAATGGACATCTATAGCCCTACTTATAACGGACCCCGTGTACGACGCATTAGTGTCGTACGCCACACGGCGTCGCGTGCAATGGCCTGCTCCGCACGCGCTCGTCGGATCACCTCGAATACGGCTTGAGCTGCGCATTTATCGAATCAGCGGAGGCCGACCACGGAAGGATCCGAGGCGAATTCACGAATAACGCCGGAACGGCGCACGGCAATATCCGCGCGGCGAAATCCCGTTGTACTAACCGATTAGGCGACTGCGGCAACGCGCTCTAATGTGACACGCTGCCGGGGATTTCACGGCGCATTCGCGCAACGCTATTCGGAGGTACACGTGGCGTGGTTCATCGGCCAATCGGCCGTGATGATTGTGCTCGCCTTCCTGTTGGGTCTGCTCGTCGGCTGGATTATCTGGGGCCGCCGCGTTCGTGCACTTCTGATCGAGGTCCGTGGCGCTGCGCGCGGCCGCCGAGGCGTGCGAGGCGAACCACGGCGCGGCGAAGCAGGCGACGCGGCCGAGGCGACGCCGCCCCCGCCGACCGTCCGGCATCGGTGCACATTCCGTCACCACGCGCCGAGGTCCCCGACGCGGCCGCTTGGACACGTCATCCGGCAGCCATTCCGGCGGCCTGGATAGAGACGTGCGACACCGGCTCGATGACGGACGACTTCGACGACCGATGAGTTCGCGAACTTGACGACGATGCGGTATCGACGTCGACGCGAGCGAACTCGACGACGACGCGACGATCGGCGATGATGGCCGAACTCGATGCAATCGACCTCTGACGCCGAAGGCACGACGACTCGCCGGCCGGTCGGTCACGGTCGAGACCGCGGTCAGCCGATGCGTCGCAGACCCGGCGGCGACGATCTGGTCCGGATCGAGGGCATCGGCCCGAAGATCGCCGCCGCGCTGGTCGCCGCCGGCATCCGGACGTACCGGCAGCTCGCGCCGCGGACCGACGACGCTCACGACCGCGATCCACGCCGCCGGCATCCGCTTCGCGCCGAGCCTCGTGACCTGGGCCGAGCAGGCACAGCTGCTCGCCGACGGCGACGAGGCGGCATTCCTGGCACTGACCGACCGGCTGATCGCCGGGCGGGACGTCTCGAAGACCGCGAAGGGCGACGACGTGCCGCCGCCCGCCGCCGGACGATCTCGCCCGGATCGAGGGCATCGGCCCGAAGATCGCCGCCGCGCTGGTCGCCGCCGGCATCCGTACGTTCCGGCAGCTCGCCGACGCCGACGAGGAGACGCTCACGAAGGCGATCAAGGATGCCGGCATCTCGTTCGCGCCGAGCCTCGTCGACCTGGGCCGAGCAGGCACGGCTGCTCGCCGACGGCGACGAGGACGCGTTCGCGGTGCTGACCGCCCGGCTGATCGCCGGCCGCCGCGCCGACGACGACCTCGAAGCGGATCGAGGGCATCGGCCCGAAGATGGCCGCCGCGCTGCAGGCCGCCGGCATCCGGACCTATCGGGCGCTCGCCGACAGCTCCGATACCCGGCTGCGCAACGCGATCTCCGGATCCGGCCTGAAGTTCGCGCCGAGCATCGTCACCTGGGCCCGCCAGGCCCGACTGCTCGCCGACGGCGACGAAGAGGGATTCGCCGACCTGACCCGCCGCCTCGTCGCCGGACGTGACGAGGGACGCGCCTGATGGCCGCAGCCGACCGCCGCCGCGGCATCGTGCTGCCGATCGCGGTGACGATCCTCGGACTCGCCGCGATCGGTGTCGTCGAGGACATCCCGGTCCGCCACTCGATCGAGCACAAACTCACCGCCGCGTCGACCGACGCGCTGGCCAAGGCCGGTGTCACCGTCGACGGCGTGAGCTTCACCGGCCGCGACGGCACCGTTCGCGTGGATTCGGCCGCCGTCGGCGACCGGGCGCTCGCCGTCGTCCGGCACGTCGACGGCGTACGCGTCGTGCACGTGGTCCTCACGACCGGCTCGGATCCGCCGGCACGCCACGCCCACCGCGCACCGTCGGACTCCGCGACGCCGGCACCGTCGGTCTCGCTGACCGTCCGGAGCCGTCCGAGCCGGCACGGCCCGTCCACCGCACCCGTCGGCACCGTCAGCCACGTCCGCCGGCGCCCGTCGGCCGCACCGCGGCATCGCCGTCGCCAGCCCGCCTACGCCCGACGCCGTCCCCGTCGCCGAGCGGGCCGGCCGGCCAGACGCTCGCCGCAGGTCCAGGCGCAGCTCAACGCGCTCGGCGACGATCACGTTCGCGCCCGGCAGCACCACGCTGACCAGCGCGCGACAAGCAGATCGTCGCCCGGGTCGCCGCGGTCCTGGCGGCGAATCCGCACGGTCGCGATCCGGGTCGCAGGGCAACACCGACTCGATCGGCTCGGCCGCGTTCAACCTGACGATGAGCCGGACCCGGGCCCAGGCGGTCGCGAACGCGCTGCACGCGCTCGGCATCGCGACCAGCCGGATGACGATCGTCGCGAACGGCGAGTCGAAGCCGCTGGTACCGAATGACACACCGGGCCACCGGGGCATGAACCGCCGCGTCGACTTCCTGGCGTACATGAACTGATCCGCATCGTACACGAGACGCACGGTCCGAGGATCGTGGCGAGCTCGATCCGTGGCGTAGATCGTGAGCAGATAGATCGTGGCAGATTCGGTCGATATCAGACTGAGCATCTGCCACGGTCTTTGTGTATCGCGCTGTTTCGCCACTATATGTAGCGAGTTAGGGTCGCCTTGCTCCGGCGAACGGAGTTAGGTTAGCCTTCCCTCGTGGACGTCGCCTCGGCGCTCCCGGTCGGCGTACTGAGGGAAGGACCCACCGTGATCCCCACGCTCGTGATCGGCCTGCGTGAAGGGCTGGAAGCCAGCCTGATCGTCGGGATCATCGCCTCGTTCCTCGCCCGCAACGGCCGCCGGGACGCGTTGAGGGCCACCTGGATCGGCGTCGGCGCCGCGGTCATCCTGTGCCTGGCATCGGCATCGCGCTGGTCACGCTCTCCCGCGACCTGCCACAGCAGGCGCAGGAAGGGCTGGAAACCGTCGTCGGCGCGTTCGCGGTGGTCATGGTGACGTTCATGATCCTGTGGATGAGCAAGCACGCCCGCTCGATGAAGCGCGAGCTGGAGGGCGCCGCCGCCGAGGCGCTCAAGAGCGGATCGGCCACCGCGCTGGTCGTGATGGCGTTCCTCGCCGTACTGCGCGAAGGCTTCGAAACCTCGGTCTTCCTGGTCTCGGTCATCAACGAGAGCAACGATCCCACGTCCGGCACGATCGGCGCCCTGCTCGGCATCGTGATCGCGGTCGTCATCGGCTACGGCATCTACCGCGGCGGCGTACGGCTGAATCTCGCCCGGTTCTTCAAGGTCACCGGCATCGTGCTGGTGCTGGTCGCGGCCGGCCTGACGATGACCGTCCTGCACACCGCGCACGAGGCCGGCTGGATCAACGTCGGCCAGGCCGTCGCCGCCGACCTCACCTGGCTGGTCCGGCCCGGGCACGGTGCTCGCGTCGCTGCTCACCGGCGTGCTCGGGCTCCAGCCGAAGCCGACCGTCCTCGAAGCCGTCGGGTGGCTGCTCTACGCCGTACCCATGCTTGCTTATGTGGCGTGGCCGCGACCGCAACGCCCGCGACCGGCCGTCACCACCGCGTCCAGCCCGAATCCGCACGCGCGTAACACCCGCCGACCTCACAGCCATCACCAAGGAGTACGTTTACCATGCGTCAAAACCGACTGCTCGCCCTCGGCGGCGGCCTGCTCATCGTGACCGGCCTGGCCGCCGGCGGCTGTGCCAAGACCGACAAACCGATCGCGGGCGCCAAGGTCGTCAACGTGACGCTGACCGATGCGGGATGCAAGCCGGACAGTGCGACGCAGGGCGCCGGCCCGCTGACGTTCAAGGTCACGAACGCCAGCGCCACGAAGCCGACCGAGGTCGAGCTGCTCCGCGGCGACGTGATCATGGGTGAGAAAGAGAACCTGACGCCGGGCCTGTCCGGCTCGTTCTCGCTGAACCTGCCGGCCGGTGCCTACACGCTCTACTGCCCGGACGCCGACACCGAGAAGACGACGTTCACGGTCACCGGCGCGGCCGGCGCGAGCGCGCTGTCCCCCGCCGTGATGACGAATCTCAAGACCGCGACCGACGGCTACCAGCAGTACGTGATCGGCCAGGTCGACCAGCTCGTGACCGGCGACGAAGGCGTTCACCGACGCGGTCCGCGCCGGTGACGTCGCGAAGGCGAAGACGCTGTTCGCGCCGGCCCGGTTCTACTACGAGCAGGTCGAGCCGGTCGCGGAGAGCTTCGGCGACCTGGATCCCGGGTGTCGACGCGCGGATCAACGACGTCGACGACCCGACCCAGTGGACCGGCTTCCACCGCATCGAGAAGGCGCTCTGGGAGGACAACACGACGGCCGGCATGGCGACGTACGCCGACAAGCTCGACGCCGACATGGCGAAGCTGCAGTCGCTGGTCGCGACGACGACGTACCAGCCGGCACAGCTCGCGAACGGCGCGACCGAACTGCTCAACGAGGTCGCCTCCAGCAAGATCACCGGCGAGGAGGACCGGTACAGCCACACCGACCTCTCCGACTTCCAGGCCAACGTCGACGGTGCGAAGAAGGCGTACGACCTGCTGGCGCCGGCGTCTGAAGACGATCGACCCGACGCTCGCCACAACGCTCGACGCGCGGTTCGCCGACGTGTACGCGGCTCTGGCACCGTACAAGGGCCCTACGCCGGTACCGGCTACGTCGACTACTCCACGGTCACCGACGACCAGCGCCGCGTGCTCACCCAGAAGGTCGACGCGCTCGCCGAGCCGCTGTCCCAGGTTGCCGCGAAGGTCTCCGGCTGATGCCGCGCGTCTCGTCGTAGCTTCCTCCGCCTCGGCGGCGCCACCATCGTCGGCGCCGCCGCGGCGGGCACGCTCGCGGGCATGCACGAGCGACGCAGCGACGTCCCGCCCGCCGCGCCCGCCCAGGTCGCGTTCTTCGGCGCCCACCAGGCCGGCATCGCCACGCCCGCGCCGGAGCGCCTCGCGTTCGCGGCTACGACGTCGTGACGACCGGCACCGTCGCGCAGCAGCGCGCGGCGCTCCAGCAGCTGCTGAAGGACTGGACGGCGGCGGCCGCCGCGATGACCGCCGGGCAGACCGTGCCCGGCGACAACGAGAACCCGGCCGCGCCACCGGCCGACACCGGCGAGGCGTACGGCGCGTCGCCGGCGAACCTGACGATCACGATCGGGTTCGGACCGTCGCTGTTCGACGACCGGTTCGGGCTCGCCGGCAAGCGTCCGGCCGCCCTGGCCGACCTGCCGCACCTGGCACCGGAGAACCTCGACCCGGCGCGTACCGGCGGCGACCTGTGCATCCAGGCCTGCGCCGACGACGGCGTGGTGGCGTTCCACGCGATCCGCAACCTCGCCCGGATCGGCCGCGGCACCGTGGTCATGCGCTGGTCGCAGCTGGGCTTCGGCAAGGCGACGTCGAACGGCGCGGACCAGGAGACGCCGCGCAACCTGATGGGCTTCAAGGACGGTACGCGCAACATCGACGGCGACGACGACGCGCTGATGACCGGCGCACGTCTGGGTCGGCAGCGAAACCGATCAGCCGTGGATGCGCGGCGGCAGTTACGTCGTGGCCCGCCGGATCCGGATGCACATCGAGTCGTGGGACCGCGACGCGCTCGCCGATCAGCAGCACGTGTTCGGGCGGGCGAAGTACAGCGGCGCGCCGCTGTCCGGCGTACACGAGCACGACACGCCGGACTTCGCGGCGATCGGACCGGACGGCGGTCCGGCGATCCCGGCCGACGCGCACATGTCCGGCTGGCGGCCCACGAGAACAACAACGGCCTGCGGATCCTGCGGCGCGGCTACTCGTTCACCGACGGCATGCTCGCCGACAGCGGTGAGCTCGACGCCGGCCTGTTCTTCCTCGCGTACCAGAAGGATCCGCGTACGCAGTTCGTGGTGCTGCAACGGAAGCTCGGCGCGCAACGACGCGCTGAACGAATACATCCAGCATGTGGGGTCCGGTCTGTTCGCGTGTCCACCCGGAGTGATGAACGCGACGGACTATCTGGGCAGCTCACTGTTCAGTTGATCTAGACGGCGGGCCGCGACGCTAACACGACCGGCTCACGCGACCACATCGGTCGTGTGCACGCCTTTTGGCAAGGTCAGGACAGGACGCGCAGGCCGACCGTCGCCGACAGTTCGCGCAGCTCGGTCAGGACCGCCTCGGAATAGTCGCTGCCGATGTCGGTGAGCAGATAGCCGTACTCGCCGCGGGTGGCCAGCAGTTGACCTTCGATGTTGACCGAGTGCGCCGCCAGGATGCTGTTGACCTGGGCGAGGACGCCGGGCGTGTTGCGGTGTACGTGCGCGAGCCGGTGCGTCGCCTCCTGCTGCGGCAGCGAGATCGACGGCATGTTGACCGACAGCGTCGTGTTGCCGTCGGTGAGGAACGTGACCAGTTTGTTGGCCACGAATCGGCCGATGTCGGACTGCGCCTCCTCGGTCGAGCCGCCGATGTGCGGCGTGAGGATGACGTTCGGCAGGCCGCGAAGCGCGGACTGGAACTCGTCGCCCTTCGTCTTCGGCTCCTCGAGGAACACGTCGACCGCCGCACCGGCGATGTGGCCGCTGGCGAGGTGCTCGGCCAGCGCTTCGTGGTCGATCACGAAGCCGCGGGACAGGTTCAGGAAGATGCTGCCCTTGCGCATCCGGGCGAACTGGGCGTCGCCGAAGAAGCCGCTGTTGCCGGGCGGCCGTCGACGTGCAGCGTGACGACGTCGGCGAGGTCCAGCAGTTCGTCGAGCGTCTCGCAGCGCTTGCGCGTTGCTCAGTGCCAGCTTGTCGGCGGTGTCGTAGAAGACGACCTGCATGCCCGAGGTTCTCGGCCAGGACGGACAGCTGGGTGCCGATGTTGCCGTAGCCGACGATGCCGAGCGTCCGGCCGCGGACCTCGTGGGCGCCGTCGGCGTCCTTGTTCCAGACGCCGGCGTGCATCGCCGCGTTCTTCTCGGTCAGGCGCCGGGTCAGCGAGATGATCTCCGCGACCGCGAGCTCGACCACGCTGCGGGTATTGGAGAACGGCGCGTTGAAGACGGCGATGCCCTCGCCGGCGGCGGCGGTGAGGTCGATCTGATCGGTGCCGATGCAGAACGCGCCGATCGACGCGAGCCGGTCGGCAGCACGGAGTACGCGAGCACTGACCTGTGTCTTCGAACGGATGCCGAGCAGTGTCACGCCCGCGATCCGCTCGATCAGCTCGTCCTCGTCCAGGCCGCCTCGCGTGGTCTCGACGAGGTAACCCTCGGACTCCAGTCGCATTACCGCTTCCGGGTGGATATTCTCCAGCAGCAGTGCACGGATCTTTCCGTCGCCAGTCATCGAATTGTTTCCGTTTCGTCGCGCGAATGTCAGCGCAAGGCGCCGCTTTGAGCCCGGCCAGCAATAACCTTAGCCGGTGGGAGCCCGTGACCACCTCACCGGGTGTCCGATTCGAGCGCTCACCGAGGCCCTGGGCGCTATTAACGGCACCGCGATGCCGCAGCACTTTCACCCTATCTGACGGGGCTTGGACTATTGCCTGCCCATTCGGACGGTTGCCGGAAACGCGACGCTCGGGCATCGTCAGCTCTGTCAATACCGTGGGAACGGTCAATGATGTGACTCGCGTAGACCCGACGCGGCGAACAACATAAGATTTCCACGCATCGATGCCCACGGTTGGAGGCACCCGTGAAGGCTTTCCCGCGGTCGGGTCGCTACGCGCTCCGCGCCGGCGTACTGACGCTGCTCACGATGGTGGTCGGCTCGGCAGTGGCCGGCGTTCTCGCCACGAGCGCCGCGGCGGCACCCGCGTCCGACGACGGCTTCGTCCGGCTGGCGCACCTCTCGCCGGACACGCCGAGCGTTGATGTCTATCTCGACGCGCTCTCCTTCACCATGCCCGAACGGGTATTCCAGGGCGTCGCCTACGGAACGGTCTCCGACTATCTGCCGCTACCGGCCGGCAGCTACTCGGTGTCCATGCGACTGGCCGGCGCTCCACGGGATACGCCCGTCGGTCATCACCACGAACGTGACGGTCGCGCCCGGACACGCGTACACGGTCGCGGGCGTCGGTAACCACGCCGATCTCGGTCTGCGCATCATCCCCGACAATCTTTCGAGCCCGAACAGCGGCCGGGCGATGGTCCGCATCGTGCAGGCGTCGGTCACCGCACCCATGCTCAACGTCTCGATCGACAACGGCGCAACCGTTGCGACGAACGTCCAGTTCGCGACGACCACCGCGTACCAATCGGTGAAGCCCGGCGCGTTGACGCTCGAGGTCGGGCCGCCCGGCGGAAAGCAGTTCGCGCTCCAGGTCAACGCTCGAAGCCGGCTGCGTCTACTCGGTCCTCGTCCTGGACAGCAAGGGCGCGCTGACCGCACAGTTGCGCACCGATGCGGAGAGCCGCGGCACGACGCCGATCGGCGGCATAGCCACCGGTGGTGGCGGCATGTCGTCGAAGAAACTGCTCACACCGACGCTGTACGTCGCCGCCGGGGCGCTGCTGCTCGCCTGCGTGCTGCTGCTCCGACGCCGTCCGCGCGAACGGTGGACGTCTCGACCCAGCCGAAGCTTGTGACCGCGGACTGGTCCGTTCGGCGCCATCGAGCCAAGCCGCGGGCACTCGAGGCAACGCGGGCGGCCGCGGTCGGGCTCGGCATGGTCGGGCTGGGCGCGGCCACCCTGACCACGACGAGCGTGCTCGGCGTCCACACGTTCGCCACGCGCTTCGCCGATGGCGTGGAATCTGCCCGCTCATGTAATGACGGCACCGCCGAAGGCACCGGTAGCGATCCCGGCCGGCGGCCCGACCAACGTCCGCATTCCCGCAATTTCGGTCACCACGTCACTTGAGGCTCTATCGCTCGCCCCGGACGGATCGCTGACGCCACCGGGTTACACCGATGCCGGCTGGTACGCCGCCGGCACCGTCCCGGGTGAAAAAGGACCGGCCGTGATCGCCGGTCACTACGACACCACGACGAAGGATCAGCCGTCGGTGTTCTACCGGCTCAACCAGCTCAAGGCCGGGGACACGATCCAGATCGAGGTCGACGGCAAGTGGCTGACGTTCATCGTCGATTCGGTGCAGACGTTCCCACAGGACAAGTTTCCGAGCGCGCTCGTCTACGGACCGACGCCCGACGCCGAGCTACGCCTGATTACCTGCGGAGGCTCGTACGACGCCGGTGCCGGCGGATACGTGGATAATGTCGTTGTGTTCGCGACCGAGCAGGCGGGACAGCAGAAGTGAACGAGCTCGTCGTCGCGCGCCGATATCGTCTCGGGCGGCGGATCGGCGCCGGCGGGATGGGCCGGGTCTGGCTCGCCGTCGACGAGGTGCTGCAACGCGAAGTGGCGATCAAGGAAATCCTGCTCCCGGACGGCTTGACCGAAGACGATGCCGCCGAGTTGCGGATGCGTACGCTGCGCGAGGCCCGTACGGCGGCGGCGCTCTCCCACCCGAACGTGATCAAGATTTACGACGTGATCTACGCGGAGCAGCGACCGTGGATCGTGATGGAGTACATCGAGTCGCGTTCGCTTGCCCAGGTCATCAAGGAGGACGGTCCGCTTCCGCCGGACGTGGCCGCCCGGATCGGCCTGTTCGTCCTCGCCGCGCTGGTCACCGCGCACGAGGCCGGCGTCCTGCACCGCGACGTCAAGCCGGGCAACGTTCTGCTCGGCGTCGACGACCGAGTCATCCTGACCGACTTCGGCCTGGCCACGTTCGACGATGTCGGGAGCGCGTTGACGGCATCCGGCGTCGTACACGGATCACCGCAGTTCATCGCGCCGGAACGCGCGCTAGACGGCACGTCGACGTCCGCCGCTGACATGTGGTCACTGGGCGCCACGCTGTACGCCGCCGTCGAAGGCCGGGCCCCGTACGCGCGAGCCAGCTCGTACGCGACGTTGACCGCCCTGGCCACCGCACCGCCCGATCCGCCGCGCAATGCCGGACCGCTGAAGCCGCTCCTCGGCGGCCTGTTGCGACGCAACCCGGCGAACCGGATGCAGCCCGACGAAGTCCGGTCCTGGCTGGAGCAGATCGCGTCCAGCGTGCCACCCCGGTCGCACATCATTCCCCGCCAGCGCAAACGTAACGATCCCGGCGTCGAGGAAGCGCGATCGGTCAGCTCGGCACCGGTCAGCCCGGCATCCGGTAGCGGGCCATCGAACACTCCGACGTCGGGCGGGCCCGGATCGCGTCCGGGAACGCGTCCCGAGGTGCCGCCGACGCTCGCGTCCGGCCACCGCAACCGGCGCCTGTACAACGATTCGTCGGGGCCCCGACGCCGGGCGACCGACGCTCCGGCCGAGGCGGCTACTCCTCCCGAGCTGGACATGCCGGTCGCCGGCAGTCGACCGTCGGCAGCCCGTCCGGTCGCCAGCTCACAGGCCGCATTCGTTCACCCCGGCGTCGACGAAGAGCGTGACACCGACCACCAGATGGACCTTGCCTGGCAGCTGGATGCGGCCGCCGGGCTGCTCGGCGAGGCAGCGGTCGACCTGGCAGGATCCCGGACGCGATCGCACCAGCGAGCCGAGGTACGCCGGCAACGCGCCCGCCGTCGCAACCTACTGCTCGCCACGGTCGTCGGGGTTGCGGTGATGGCGACCCTCGGAGCGTTCGCGGTCGACCGGTTCAAGGGGCACAACGGCACCCCGCTCACGTCGCCCGGCGGATCGGCCGGCGCTGTGACGAGCGTGAGCTGGCCCTGCCCGGCCAAGTCGACGGCGAAGCCGGGCCCCGACGAGAAGGTCGTGCCGCCACCCGGCCCCGACGAGCCGGTTGTGCTCCGCCCGGACGGCTCTCCGTGGGGCCTGGTGTCCAAGTTCGTCTGGTACGGGTTCGACGACGGCCTGATCGGCGCGGTGCCGATCGGTTGGCTCGTCTCCTCGGCCGGCCCCGGTACCACCTGCTTCTACGACCCGGGCAGCAGTCGCGTCTTCGGCGTGCGGGAGCTGACGAACATCGCGGTCAACCCGAAGTCCCGGTTCTACCAAGACGAGCAGGCCATCAAGGACTCCGGGTCGATGCCCACCTACCACCGGATCGGGATCAACGATGTGGCGTTCACACCCGGCGTTGCGGACTGGCTGTTCGACTACACCTCGGCGCCGGACTCAACGCTGATGAAGGTCGACGTACACGCCGTGTTCTCCAACACGCAGGTCGGCTTCATGCTCTGCTGGCTGACCCCCGAGGCCGACTGGACCACCGAGCAGGTCAACTACCTGTCCATCACGCCCACGTATCAGTTCGTCGCCCCGCAGTAACCGAGTGATCGGCCGCCGGACAAAGAAGATCTAACGGACCAATCTGGCGTGCCAGCCCACGAACCGGCCGTATATGTCGTTGAATAGCGGGCATGGGTTCTGACCTTCGCCGATCACGCGCGTACCGGCGCGCCGTTCTCGCCACCTGCTCGCTCCTGATCAGCCTGTTCGCCGGCTGTTTCGCCCTCGGTACGCCATCATTCGCTGCATCGAGCGCGGACCTGTCGGCGACGCTCACGAACAAGACGGCGGTCCCCGGTCACCGGGTGTCCTACGTCATCCAGGTCACGAACCACGGCCCCTCGACCGCGCAGAAGGTCCAGATCGACTTCTTCACATCGAGCCCGCTGACGTCAGTCCGGTGGAGCAATCCGACCGGCCGCTGCATCCGCAGCTCCAAAGAGACGGCCTGCCTGTTCGGCACGCTCAAAGTCGGCCAGTCGGCGAAGGCCACGATCAGCGGTGTGATCTCGAAGAAGCTGAAGAAGGGCGCGCCCATCAACAATCGCGTCGTCCTCGGCAGCGACACCCACCTGATCAATACGGCTAACGACACCGTCACGGACAACTACCGGATCGGCATCGCGACCGTGCTGCCTTCGCCTGCGGTATCACCGTCGCCGGCCGCCGAGACCAAGATCCAGAAGATCACTCACGTCGCGTCGAAAACAATTTCCGTCACCAATACCGCGCTGGTCTGGTCGCTGGTCGCCCTCGGCGCTGCAGCGCTGTGGTTCGGTGTCGGACTCACGCTGAAGGCCCGCAAGCGCCGCCGAAACCCGACCCCCGAATACGACCTGTAAGCCTCCAAGGCGGGCTACGCGTCACTCCGCGCCGCACGAAGACGCGCCGCACGAAGACGCGCCGCACGAAGACGCGCCACAGGCATCCAGGTCGCAGGAAGACGCCGGCTACGCGCCGCGCCGCAGGATGACGTCGGCTCGGTCCCGCGTACCGGCGACGAGGTCGGCGTTTGCCTCGTCACTTCGGTAGACCCAGTCGTGCGCAGCATCGCGATCGAGACCGCGGGAGCGTTGCCGGCGCAGCAGCGACGGCAGCCGGATGCCAGCCGGTGTGTCGAGGTAGATCACGAAGTCGAGCAGATCGCGGACACGGCGCCACGGCTCGGTGTCGAGCAGCAGGTAGTTGCCCTCCACCACGATCACCTCGGTACTCGCGGGCACCGGGATGACCCCGCCGATCGACTCGTGCAGCGTCCGGCTGTACGACGGCACGTACACGATCGGCTCGTCGGCGGCGCGCAACCGGCGCAGGAGCGCGACGAACCCGTACGCGTCGAACGTCTCCGGCGCTCCCTTACGCGACGCGAGCCCGAGCCTGGCGAGTTCGGAGTTGGCGACGTGGAAGCCGTCCATCCCGACCGCGATCGCGGTGTCCGGGCCATCGGTGTTGCGATAGTCGGCGGCGAGCGACGACGCCAGCGTCGACTTCCCGGCGGCGGGTGCACCGGTGATGCCGACCAGCACGCGGCGCCGGTCAACGGATATTCCGTCGGCTGATGTTCCGTCGGCTGACGTTCCGTCCGTGGAGCGCAGCGGGGCGATTGCCGACCGCGCGGCCACGACAAGGCTGGGATGCGAGCTCGCCACCTCGCAAGGTTCGCACGTCGTCGCGGTGCGGCGCACTCGGCCACTCGACCGGTGGCGGATGATGTGCGCTGTGCGCATCGTTTCTGGGATCCTGGGGCTGATCCTGCTGCTCGCCACGACGGCGAGCATCCTGCGGAACCTGATCGTGCCGCGCGGTCTCGACTCGATCCTGATCCGGTCGCTCTGGCGGGTGATCCGGCAGATCTTCCACGGCATCGCGCATCCGTTGCGGTCCTATCTGCAACGGGACAAGATCCTCGCCTGGCTCGCCCCGGTGGTCTTGGTGGCGACGCTGCTGTGGTGGCTCGCGTCGTTCTTCCTCGCGTACGGGCTGCTGCTCTACTCGGTCTCCGGCCTGCCGTTCACGGTGGCGCTCCGCGAAGCCGGATCGAGCCTGTTCACCCTCGGCTTCGCATCCTCGGCCCGAGGAAATCTGTCGGTGATCGACTTCGCGGCTGCGCTGACCGGCCCCCTCGTCATCGCGCTGCAGATCGCCTACCTGCCCACCCTGTACGGCGCGTACAACCGTCGGGAAACCGAGGTCACGCTGCTGCAGTCCCGGGCCGGCGAGCCGGCGTGGGGCCCGGAGCTGCTGGCCCGCCAGGCGCTCGTCGGCACCGTGGATCAGCTCGACGGGCTCTACCGGAGCTGGGAGCGGCTGGCCGCCGACCTCGGCGAATCACACTCCAACTACACGATCCTGCTGTCGTTCCGTTCGCCGCGGCCGTACCGGAGCTGGATCGTCGGCCTGCTCGCGGTGATGGACGCCGCTGCGCTGCATATGGCGCTCGCACCCACCGCTCCGTCGACCCCCGCCGCTCGCCTGATGATCCGGGCCGGCTTCACCGCCCTCCGTGACATCGCGCGGGTGATCAACATTCCGTTCGATCCGGACCCGATGCCGGAGGATCCGATCCTGCTCACCTACGAGGAGTACGCCGACGGCGTCGCCTGGCTGGAGAAGGCCGGCTTCATCGCGGAACGGTCGGTGGAGGAGGCGTGGCATCACTTCCGCGGCTGGCGGAACAACTACGAGCAGATCGCGTACGAGCTGGCGCGCATCGTCGACGCCGTACCCGCGCTGTGGTCCGGCCCCCGCGACTGGCCCTCCGTGCCGCTGGAGCCGATCCGCCCGCTTGATCGACGCCCGGCCGCCGGCTGAGCGTTCGCAAAGCTCGCACGCTTGGGCGGCGCGTCGGTCGACGCGTATAGTCCGGTCATTACCCGGCAGGCGAGGAGTCCGACGTATGGCAGGCGAGCACTCGATCCACGAAAAGGAAGCCTGGATCCCGGCGCAACGGCACGCGGCACCGTCGGAGAACGACGCGACCATGCTGCTTCCGGTCTACGCCGCGCATCGCACCGCGCTGGTCGAGGCGGAGCCACCGGCGCCGGCACCGGCCCCGGTCGCCGAGCCGGCCCGTCGCGGCAGGGCCCGCCGCCCGGACGCGCTACCGAGCGACGAACGTAACATGCTGATCTTCGTCTCCGCCCTGCTGGCCGCCGGCACGCTGGCGATCGTCGCGATGGCGAGCATCGGACGCTAGAGGTCCTCGGCCCGGATACAGCAACGTTTCAGAGCCAGCTCGGACGCACCAGGCCGGACTCGTACGCGTAGACGACCAGCTGCGCCCGATCGCGTGCACCGAGCTTGCCCATCGCCCGGCTGACGTGAGTCTTCGCGGTCGCCGGCGACACTACGAGCGACTCCGCGATCTCCTCGTTCGACAGCCCGGCGCCGACCAGCGCCATCACCTCCCGCTCGCGGTCGGTCAGCGCGTCCAGCGCCCGGGGCGGTGCGGTCGCGGGTGCCCGGGACGTGAACTCCGCGATCAGCCGCCGCGTCACACCCGGTGACAGCAGCGCATCCCCGGACGCGACCGCGCGGACGGCACGCAGCAGCTCGACCGGCTCGGTGTCCTTCACGAGGAATCCGCTGGCGCCGGAGCGGAGCGCTTCGAACACGTACTCGTCGAGGTCGAACGTGGTCAGGATGATGATCCGTACGTCCTGCAGCGTGGTGTCCGCGACGATCTGCCGGGTCGCCTCGAGCCCGTCGGTGCCGGGCATCCGGATGTCCATCAGGACGACGTCCGGGCGGGTCCGCGCCGCCTGCCGGACCGCGTCCGCGCCGTCGATCGCCTCGCCGACGACGTCGATGTCGTCCTGGGCGTCGAGCAACGCCCGGAATCCGGCGCGCAGCAGCGCCTGGTCGTCGGCGAGCAATACCTTGATCATTCGGTCCCTCCCAGGGGCAACGTTGCGGTCACCACGAAGCCGCGGGGACCCGGCCCGGCGGTCAGCGATGCCGCCGAGCGCCTCGGCCCGCGTACGCATGCCGGCGATGCCCGTACCTTCTCCGGATTTTTCCGAGGCCGGCGCGCCGCGACCGTCGTCGGCGACCCGTACCAGCAGCGCGGACGTGCCGTAGTCGATGGTGACCGTGGCGACCGCGCCGGGCCGCGCGTGCCGGCGGACGTTGGTCAGCGACTCCTGCACGATCCGGTACGCCGCCCGCTCGACCTCCGGCGGGAGCGGCCGCGGCTCGCCGATGATCACCGTGTGCTCGGGCGCGATCAGCGCGTCCAGGCCGGCGAGCGACGGCGCGGGTGCGCGCGGAGCCTTCTCGTCCTTCGGCCGGAGCGCGCTGAGCACCGCGCGGACCTCGCCGAGCGCTTCGGTGCTGGCCTGCTTGATCGCCTCCAGCGCCACCCGAGCCTGGTCCGGGTTGTCCGCCATCAGATGCAGCCCGACACCGGCCTGCACGTTGATCAACGACAGGTGATGCCCGAGCACATCGTGCAGCTCCTGCGCGATCCGCAGCCGCTCCTCGCTCGCCTGGCGGCGCTCCTGCTCGTCGCGGGCTCGGGCCCGCTCGGCCATGGTCCGGCGCATCTCGGCGAAGTGCGCGCTGCGCACCCGGATCGCCTCGGCGAGCACGAGCGCGAGCACGAACCACACCACGACCTGGATCGACATGCACGAGCCCGGGTTGGCGCAGCGGGTAGCGGCCGATCATCGGCCAGATCCGACCGGCGCTGATGAACACGGCGTATCCGGCGGCCAGACCGATCCAGACCGCACGCCGGTGACCGGTCCGGACCGCACCGAAAATCGAAATCAGGAGCGCGAGAAACACCGGCCCGTACGGGTAGCCGAGCACCGCATACGCCACGGTCGCGGCGAGCGTGACCGCGAACGCCGGAACCCGGAATCGGCGCCGGAACGGCAGCGCCGCGACGCCGAGGAAGATCAGCGCGTACCCGAGATGATCGAGCGGGGTCGCCTGCGGCTTGGCGCTGGGCGGTCCAGTGGACGCCGGCCAGTTCGATGAACAGGACCAGGAGCACCAGGCCGAACGAGCCGTGCTGACGGCGGCGGCGCGGCGAGTGACCCGCCGGGTCTCCGCGGCGCCAGGGCGGACCGTCCTGCCACGCGGCCGGATCCCGCCAGGCTGCGTCGCGCCAGGGTGGCCCGCTGCGCGGCGAACCTCCCGGCGGCGCACCGCTCGCCTGTTCCCGGACACCGTCGCTGCTCACACCCGAAACGGTAGGTCACGCCCGGCGTCGTCGGGTACGCCATCCGGCGCGCCGCCGTACGCGCCGCCTACTCCCGGTGGCGTACCTCGCGCACGGGCTACCCCGCCGGGAGCGCGCGAAGAGCCTCCACCGAGCCGACGCCCGGCCGGGCCGCGCGGCGCAGCCTGGGATGTGAGCCGGCCGCGTCGAGAGCCGGTAGCTCTCACTCGAAGGGGTGCACAGGACATGAGCACCGAAGAAACACCCGACAAGATCAATAGGGTACGCACGTCCGACGCCGAACGTGAGCACGTCGCCGAGGCTCTCCGCAACGCGGTCGACCGAAGGGCGGCTGAGCCTCGAGGAGGGCGATGAGCGGCTCGGCGCGCTCTACCAGACGAAGTTCCGCGACGAGCTGCCGCCGCTTGCTGGCCGACCTGCCGCAGGGCAACGCGTGGGGTGCGACCGGCCCGGAGCCGGACGGCATCGGGGCGCGGACCAGGCCGTGGACGCGGCCGACGGCCCGCGGCCATCGGGCCCCGGATTCGGCGGCCCGGGATTCGGTGGCCCCGGCGGGCCGCCGGCGGCCCGTCCGGGCGGCCCGCGGATGTGGCGGCGCCGGCACCTGTTCCGCGGCCTCCGGTTTGCGGTCATCGTGGCGGCACTGATCACGTTCACCGCTATCACCGGCCACTTCTTCTGGCCGATCATCCCGCTGTTCTTCCTGTTCCAGGTCCTGCGGTTCGGTGCCTGGCACCGGTACGCCGACGGGCCGGCATGGCGCGGCAGGCTCGGGCTGGGGCGGACCGGGCTGGGGCGGACCGGGCTGCGGCCGGCACCAGGGCTACGGTCCGGGCTACGGCCAGGCTACGGCTACGGCTACGGCCGGCGCGGCGACTACGGTGACGGGCCGGACGACACCTCCCGTACGGCGGCCGGGGCCCGGGAGCGGCGGCGTGATCGCTCGCTTCCCCGACCTGGCCGGTCGCGTCGCCGTGGTCACGGGCGGTTCCCGTGCCCTCGGCGCCGCGACCGCCCGGCTCCTCGCCGGCAACGGCATGCTGGTCGCGGTCGTCGGCCGGGACGCCGAAGCGCTCGAGACCGTACGCGAGTCGCTCTGGAACGCCGGCGGGCGCGCCATCGCGATCGCCTGCGACTGCACCGACCCGGATGCGCTCGCGCACCTGGTCGACCGAGGTCGAGGCCGAACTCGGGCCACCGGCCGTCCTGGCCGCGTTCGCCGGCGGCGCAGGCGCACCGAAGCCGACGTTGGAGATGTCGCTGGACGACTGGAACCACACCGTCACCAACGATCTGACCAGCGTCTTCGCGACGATCCAGGCGTTCGCTCCGGGCATGGTCGCCCGCGGTCGCGGATCGATCGTCACGATGTCGTCCGCGGCCGGACGGCAGCCGTCGCGGGCCAACGTCGCGTACGCGGCCGCCAAGGCCGGTGTCGGCATGCTGACGAAGCATCTCGCGGTCGAACTGGCACCGCACGGCATCCGGGTCAACTGCATCGCACCGAGCGCGGTCCACAACGAGCGGATGGACGCGCTACATGACCGAGGAGCAACTGCATCGCCCTCGGTACGACGTTCCCGCTCGGCCGCATCGGCGAACCGAACGACGTCGCCGCGGCCGCTGCGTTTCTCGCCTCGGACGCGTCCGGCTGGATCACCGGTACGACGCTCGATATCTCAGGCGGCAAAGTGGTTCTTTAGCCGCATTACCGATATTGCTCCTAAGTGGTGCATCGGCCTGGCACAAGACCTCCGGCAACTGGCACAGTGTGGCGCAGCGCGGCGATCGCGTTGCGCCACAACCGTCTCCAGGAGGCCGTCACCGTGTTGGGTCCGTCCCATGCCCTGTCCGGAGCCGCCGCGTGGCTCACGGCGTCGCTCATCGAGGCGCAGCTCGGGCACCACCACAGTCCCGGTCACGATCGCCGTCGGCACGGCGATTTGCGCCGGTGGCGCGCTCGTACCCGACCTCGATCTGTCCGGCCGCGTGACGACGGATCAGGGCGGCGCGACGGTCGCGCACACGTTCGGTGTCATCTCGCTGTTCCTGGTCGAGTGCATCGAGAAGTTCTCGCTCGCCGTCTACGACGTCACGAAGACGAAGCGCGATCCGCGCCGGCACAACGGCCACCGGACGTTCACGCACACGCTGCTGTTCAACCTCGCCCTCGGCTACGGCGTCTACGAAGCGACGACGCACTACGGCAAGCCGGCCGTACTCGTGACGCTGTTCCTGGCTTTTGCCTTTGCCCTTCGCGGCCTGTTTCCGGGCTGGTCGAAACGGGCCGGCTGGATCATCGTGACCGGCGCAGCGGCCTACGCGACCTGGTGGGCCAACGGACATCTGCCCGCCCACCCGGGCTATCCGCTGCTCGGCGTCGCGCTCGGCGCCGGTGGCATCGTGCATCTGCTCGGCGACATGATCACCAGTCACGGCTGCCCGACCTTCTGGCCGCTGCCGATCGAGCGGCAGACCTGGCACAACGTCGGCGTTCCGGCGAGCATTGCGGTCAAGGTCGGCGGCAAGGTCGAGGTCTACGTGCTGCGGACGCTGTTCGTCCTGATCGGCATCGGCGCCGCGATCGGGCTGTCCGGCTCGTGGTTTCTCGATCAGGTTGACAGACTGAGGTCATGACGGGCGAGCTCACCGATGAGGGCGTCGCATCCTGGGCGGCCGACCTCGGCCTGCCCGGCCTCGCCGATGTGCACACGCACTTCCTGCCGCCGCGGATGATGCGCCGGGTGTGGGACCACTTCGACGCCGCGGGTCCGCTGATCGGTCGCCCCTGGCCGATCAACTACAAATGGCCCGAAGATCAACGGATCCAACACCTCACAACCATGGGTGTACGGATGTTCAGCGCGCTCGCGTACGCGCATGTTCCGGGCATGGCCGCCAGCCTCAACGACTGGACGCTGGAGTTCGCGGCGGCCACGCCGGGATGCCTGCCGAGCATGACGTTCTTCCCCGAGCCGGGTGCGCTCGACTATGTCGATGAGGCGCTCGCCCGCGGCGCTCGGATCGCGAAGCTGCATCTGCAGGTCGGCGGCTTCGATCCGATGGATCCGCTGCTGGACGACGTCTGGGGTCGGCTCGCCGACGTACGGCTGCCGGTCGTCGTACACGCGGGTTCCGGGCCGGTGCCGAACGCGTACACCGGCCCGGAGCCGTTTGCCGGGTGCTGCGACGGCATCCCGAGACTGGTTGCCGTGATCGCGCACATGGGCGCTCCGGAGTACGCCGGTTTCATCGCGATTGCGGAAAGTTATCCACAGGTCCGGCTGGACACGACGATGGTCGCGACCGACTTTTTTCAGGATATTGCGCCGCTCCCGACGGCTTTGTTACCGGCAGTTAAGGCATTGGGACTAAACGGACAAATACTATTAGGTACGGATTTTCCGAACATTCCTTATTCGTATTCACATCAGTTGACATCGCTCGATCGACTGAACCTCGGCGAGGAATGGCTCCGCGCCGTGTGTTGGTCCAACGCTGCCACGTTGTTCCGTGATTGGGAAAGATCTTATTAACCGGCTGTCCATCCACCGCTTATCCCAAGGCTGTCCACAACGTCGCAACGCCGCGACCGGCCAATCCACAAGTTATCCACACCCTGGGGACAACCCGGGACGACGGAACGGTGCATAACCATGACGATGCCGTGGCAGGTCACGACGCTCGAGCCGAACGGGCATTGCGGATATTGCGGTACCGCCTACGTTGCCGGATCGCCGTGGCCGCGCGTCTGCCCGGGATGCGGCGAAACGACGTGGCGCAATCCGCTGCCGGTGGCGCTGTTGCTCGTACCCGTTGCGTTTGGAGATGCGCGCGGACCTGGACTTATTGCCGTTCGCCGGGATATCGAGCCGGCTCGGGGCGAATTGTGCCTACCCGGTGGCTTTATCGAATTCGGCGAGACCTGGGAGGAGGGTGCGGCCCGCGAGCTGCGTGAAGAAGCCGGCCTGCACGCCGACCCGGAGGAGATCTCGCTGTTCGACGTCGCCAGCACCGGCCGGCATATCCTGATCTTCGGTATCGTGCCCCCGCGCGACGCGCGTTGCTGCCCGAGTCGGTGCCGACCGACGAATCGACCGAATGGGTCGTGCTCACCGAGCCGGCGGTCGTCGCGTTCCCGTTCCACACCGACGCGATCGCGAAGTTCTTCGCCACGCACTAATCCACTGTAGACAAGGAAACCGGCAGGGCCGCGACGGCGTCTGATCCGCGAGGGGGTTCTCGAGCATGCGTACACGTACCTTGGCCGCTCTGTATGCAGTGCCGCTCGTGACGGCCGTGATCGCGTACGTGATCAGCCGAGATCCTCGGCGCGCCGGCCGGGGCACCGCACAGCTGCCCGGCGCTGCTGCCAGGAAGCGTCGACACGCCGTATCGGTGCGAGTACCCGCCGAACACGGCGCGATGGGGACTGGAGTGGACGGCCAGCGGACTCGTCGCCGGCGTGGTGCTCGTCGCGATCACCTGGGCCGTCCTGCGAGCGCACCGCTCACGGGTCGCCGCGGACTCCAGCCGTCCGCCTGAACAATCCGCGTTGTGCCAGTGTTCTTCGCTGCCCGTCGGCTAGTATGGCAGCGGCACTTTTCTGATCTTGTGGCTGGCCGCATGTGGGGCGGCCACGGTTCGGGCCGCCCCAACGGAGTTAGATCTTTCTGAGGTAGCCCGCGATCGGGATCTTCGTGAAACCAAGGCTTCGTCGTTAGAGTGCACGGGCCGCCGCGTGGAACGCATCATCACCCGTGCCGAGGTCCCACCACATCGACGCTGTTCGCCCTCATCTGCGCGATAGCGTGCAAGCACAGCTGTCGTCCCACCTGGCTGGTGCCGGCTCTGAGGATGCCACGGCGAGCAGGTAGATCCGCCCGTGGGCGGCCTTCTCGTCGGTCTTCCATGAGATGAACCCAGCGATTCTGCCGGCCACCTCGGCCACCGCAACGTGCCGCCCTTGCGCTGGCTCATGCAGGGTGGGCGCCTCGTCACGGGTAGTCCTGTGCCCAACGGCCATGCTGGTGCCGGCATACCTCATCGCCCAGCAGGGGATGGACGTAGCCCTCGTCAGAAGGGCCGGAATGTCTCGATCGTTATTTCCACAAGTTCCTGGAGGTCCGAATCCACGAACGGTCGGATACGCATGGGATGCCTTTCGATTTCGAAGGAAGCTCAAACCTCATGGTCAACTGCTGATGGCCGGTTGCATCTCCCCGTCTCAGGACGGGTGGCTTCCTTAGCGGATCCGCCAAGCGGCGTAGCACTCCATGACTCGAACTCTGCCACACCGACTGGTCGCCCGTGCATCGGCACAGGCGACAGCTGTTGCGCGGTTCAGGTACTCAGGACTCCATCACCACGGTGACCAATGTTGACCACACGGTCCCACAGTTGCCGAGCTACAGAATTGAACAGGCCGGGTGCCATGCTCCAGCCACGGCTGCCGGAATAATCGGCCTTCGGCAATGCGCCGTCACAACCTCGCACGCGTATCTTCCTGTACGTCGTCAAGGCGTCCGCAATCCGCTAGTCCGGGTGGCGACGACACGACCAGGCCACCGGCCGCACCACAAACGCCGCGACACCAACGCCACCAGCGGCTACCGCTGCCGCACTAGGACGTCGCTACCTGGGCTAACCGCGCCTTGGCGCCGATGCCGGCACATCCGACGATGACGTCGGCACCCAACAGAATGAGCGCTCGGTTGGCGCTGTCGGTATTCGCGGCGTATCTACACTGCGGCCTCCGGGGTGCCGTCATAGGAGCGCGCCCAGTTGGAGAACGCCGCATCGACGATGCGATGGACCGCGACGAATCCGACGACCACGACGGCCAGATCAGGGCTACGAGTGCGATCGTGCGTGCACGGTTGAGGTTGCGTACGGTCATGTTGATCACCGTACGAAGGCGCTGGCCGGCCCGGGCAGCGGCAAGATACTCAGACAGGGCGCGGTGGGATACTCCGATGCGGTGGTCTCGGTCTCGCATCTCGGCCGGCCAGCTTCATGGTCGTGAAGACTTTGCGGGGTTTGGTACTCCAGATCTTCATGGTGCTTTCGGTCGGATTCACGTTTCCGCAGCTCACAGCGGTGTCTCGGAATGCCTCGGCGGCGTGCGGGATGGCCCGCGCGATGATCCGGTAGAGATAACGGGGTCAGAACGCGTTATTTTTACAGGATCATGCAACTGCAATCCGGTGAACGCCCGGCCCAACGAGAAGTGCCAGGTCACGGCGTTGCCCCCAACCGGCGGCCTCATGATCGTGGAGACTTAGCGGGCGCGCGACCACGAAGTCTTCACGATCATGAAGAGTTTCGACCGCTCATGCGGCGAAAACGGAGTCCCACAGGCCATGCTCCGTGTAGAGCCGCCCGACCTCGTTCAGATCGACGTCGGCGTCCTCAGGTCGGTCCACCGCGCTGCCAACAACCCACCAATCGGCACCGGGCAATCCTGCCGATACGTACGCGCGGGTGCCGGGCTCATATCGTTGCTCCGGACGACGACTCTGAGCGACGACTTCGCCGTGAGCCGGTTCCCACAGCCGGATGGCCTCAGCCTCGATACCGAGCACAACGGCGTCGTACCAACGCCAGATCACTGCATCCGTGCTGCCCGGTACCCCAGCGATGGCTACCAGATGGCCGGGCGAGACCCGCACAGTCCGCGGTTTCGGGAACTGCGATGCGTACCGAACATCGACAATCTGACCCTCGGTCAGGACGTGGCAGACGTCTTCTTCGACACGGAGCACGATGCCGCAGCGGAGTCGAGGGGATTTCGAAGCATTCACTCAGCGAGTGTACGTGGGCCGTATCGGCCGAGTAGATCATGCGGTGCCTCAAACGCTACGCATTTACCCTTCCGTCATGAGCTACGAGATCTTCGTCTATCGGTTTATCGATGGCCATTCAGTCCCGATACCAGCCAGCATTTTCGAGGAGAGCTTTCTGGCGATTGCCGATCGTCGAGACCCGGAGTTCGACTTCTGGCACATCCGAGCAGCTGACAACGGCGAGGCCGACATCTACGCCAAGCCGGATAGAGACGGCCTGACGAGCGTCATGATCAGCCGCTGCAAAGGCGAGGCGATCCTCGACCTCATCGCGGAATTCGCGCGTCGTGCTGACGCCGTGATCATATTGCCGGGCTGCGCTACGGCTCTGACGAACGCAACGCAACGCCGACACCTGCCTCCCGACCTGGCCGACAGCGCCCTGGTACACGACGGATCCGGCATCTCAACGCTTCTCGCCTCCGGATGACTCAAGGCTTGATGAAAATAGGCGCGTCAGACTGTCATGGAGACCCTGTGTCCTGTCCCGGTCGATGCTTGACATTGCTGTCACACCTGATGGGTCGTTTCCGTGAGGTGACGTTCAAAGGCAGCCTTCGCGGCTGGGTTCCGGTCTGATTTCGCCTCAAGGTAGTTGAACGCGTCGTCCTGGCGTCCAACCTGAATCATGGCGCTTGCGACAACCTCCACCCTCAGGTGACGCGTCGCAGCTCCAGACACGAAGCGTTCCATTGTGTCGGTCATGTTGAGGAACGGAAGCACCGCCGAGGTGACAGCGCCATGGACGCTCGGGCCGAGATCATCGAGTTCAGCCTGATTGCGGAAGAGCCACATCGTGGAAGGATCGCGGCGCAAGACGTCGAACGCGACGCAGCCGGCCAAACCGTCCGGCCGCGACGGGCCAATTCGATCGCCGAAGATATGCCGGCCCAGTTCCATCACGTCGGGCATCTAAAACGTGGCCTGGGCAACCAGGTGGAAGCTGTCGCGAGCGTAGTTCGGCCGGGTGAAAAGCCCGAACGCCACCCGTTGCGATCCGTACTCAGTGCGCCGACGTGCGCTCCTCGCCCAACTGGGGCGAGTAAAACCGAACGGGACGAGCGCGCGACGAGGAACTCTTTCAAGTCCGGGTAGCCTGCTTCGGCTCGGACGGCCGCAATCCTACCACGGTAACGCCTGCACTCTCGCGCTGTCGTTGCACGGAACCCTCATGGCCCAAGGCACGACATCTTGCATGTCCTGAGACACCGTCATTTCGCGTCGGAGTATCGCTCCACGATCGACGTGCTCATCGGGAAGATGACCGGCGTATCGGCCGAACAGCAACTGCGTCGCCTGCGCACCTGCGGCCGCGATCGCCGCTGCAACCGCACGTCGCCTGTTCCGCCGGCGCGTGCACGATCACCTCGTCGTGCTGGAAGAACACGATCCGCGCCGGAGTGCCGGCCAGCTCGGTACGGAGGGTGGCGAGCAGGGCCAGCGCCCACTCCGCCGCCGTCGCCTGGATCACGAAGTTACGCGTGAACCGGCCGCGGGCCCGAGCCCGGGCGCCGGTGCCGGACGTCGACGCGGACGACTCGTCGTCCTCCCACTGATCCGGTCGCTCGGCGCCGGCTCCCCAGGCGGATGCGCTCGCCGAGGGCGGCGGGCAGGTCCGGCCGAGCCAGGACCGTACGAGACCGCCGGCCTCACCGGTACGGGCGGCCTCCTCCACGTAGGACAGCGCCACCGGATACGACCGCCGCAGCGTCGCCAGCGCCGGTGCCGCCTGGCCGCCGGTCTGCCCGTACATCGCGCCGAGCAGTGCGACCTTGGCCGAGCGCTCGGTCACCGCGCGAACGCATCGGTGGCCAGCGCGGCGTACATGTCGCCGGCGCCGGCCGCGCGCATCATGCCGCCGTCGCCCGAGACCGCCGCGAGGATCCGCGGTTCGAGCTGGCCGGCGTCGGCGACGACGAGCTGCCAGCCGGCGTCGGCCCGGACCGCGCCACGGATAACCCGCGGAATCTGCAGCGCTCCCCCGCCACGCGTGGCCCAGCGGCCGGTCACGACGCCGGCCGGAACGTATTCGGCGCGGAACCGGCCGTCCCGGACCCAGGTCGCGCGCCAGGACCAGCCGTGCGCGGTCCAGATCCGGTACAGCTCCTTGTAGCGGCGCAGCAGCGGGACCGCCGGATGGTCGATGTCCCGCAGCTCCCACGCGCGGGTCGACGACACCGGATATCCGGCGCGGTGGAAGGCCTTCATGACGTCGGCGGGCGAATCCGGCCGGATCCGCGCGCCCGCCGAACGCGGCCGAGATCTCCTCGCCCAGCGTGACGAGTTTCCGCGGCGCGCCGACCGGTGACGGCTCTCCGACGAGATCGAGCAGCAGATCGTCGTGGTCCTGTTCGCTCCACGGCAGCCCGTCGTACGCCATCTCGGCGGCGAGCAGGCCACCGGCCGATTCCGCCGCCGCGAGCAGCCGGAACCGGCCCGGATCGGAGACCGCAGCGATCCGGGCGAGCTGGTTGGCGTACCCCTGGAGCAGTGCGGTCATGGTGTCGAAGCCGGGCGGGGCCGGCGTTGCGGAACTGACCTCGAACAGCGCGCCCTGGATTTCGTCGGTCGGCACGGCCGTGCGCGGGATCGGATCCGTCGGGACCGGCAGCCCGTGCAGGCGCGCCCAGACGGCCGGGAGGGCCCTCGGCTGTCCCCAGGTGCCCTCGGCGCCGAGCAGCAGCGCTTCGACCAGGTCGTGATCGTGGCAGCGGCGCACCCGCACATCCGCACGGAGCAGAACCGGATAGAACTCGGCGATCGACGGCCAGAGCCAGCGCACGGTGCCGGCGCGCTCGGCCTCGCGGATATATCGCACCACATCAGGAATGTGGGCAACGGGCTCACACGGAGAGCCGTTGTCGGCCAGCGTCACCACGAAGCCGTCGGACCCGGACGTGGAAACGACGGCCTTCATCACCCAGCAATTATCGGCCGCCCCCCTGACAAATGCCGAAGGCACGACGCCGAAATGGGGCCCAGGGAGTGCACCCCGAACCCCATCTGGCACAGATGGAACGACTAACCCTTGACGGCTCCGGCGGTCAGGCCCATCGTCACGTTCTTCTGGATGATCATGAAGAAGACGACGACCGGGATCGACGAGAGCGTGGCGCCGGCCATCAGCAGGCCCCAGTACGTGCCGTGTGCGGTCTGGTTCGACGTCAGCCAGACCATCAGGTTGAGCTTGTTGTTGGAGCTGTTCAGGATGTTGATGATGAAGAACTCGTTCCAGGCCTGGATGAACGCGTAGATCGCGGCGGCGACCAGGCCGGGCACGGTCAGCGGCAGCAGTACCTTGCGGAACGCCTGCCAGCGGGTGCAGCCGTCGACCATCGCGGCCTCGTCCAGTTCGCGCGGCACGTTCGCGATGAAGCCGCGCAGCATCCAGGTCGTGAACGGCAGCAGCAGCACCATGTAGCTGATGATGACGCCGGACAGCTTGTCGAGCTGGTGGAACTTCTGCAGCTCGAGGTAGAGCGGGATGATCACGCGACGAGATCGGAACCAGCTGCACGATGAACACGATCAGGATCGCCGCACGGCGACCGGCGAACGCGAACCGGGCCAGCGCGAGCGCGCCGAGGAAGCCGAGGACCACGCCGCCGACCACGCGAGATGCCCGTGATGATCAGGCTGTTGCCGAGGTCGTTGAGGAAGTTCGGCGCGTGGATCGCGGACGTGAAGTTCGAGAACGTCGGGTGCAGCGGGATGAAGTTCGGGTGGAACGTGAGGATCTCGTTCGACGGCTTGAACGCGGTGACCAGCATCCAGTAGACCGGGAAGAACATGATGAGCGAGAAGACGACCGCGATCGTGTTGAAGAAGAACGTGGTGGACTTCCGCCGACCCGCCGGGCCGGTCTGCCGCCGGCGAACCGGAGACGTACGGGCCGGAGACGTACGCGCGGGGCGCCCGACCGTGTTGACTGCCATTACTCGGCCTCCCCGATCTTGATCATCTGGCGGACGTAGAAAATCATGACGGCAGATCATCAGGATGGTCGTGCAGACCGTGATCGTCGCGCCCATGTTGTAGTTGCTCTGCGCGAACGCCTTCTCGTAGGCGTAGATGGCGACCGTCCAGTAGGACTGTTCCGGCTGCGTGTTCCGCAGCACGAAGATCTGGTTGAAGACGCCGAAGTCCCAGATCACCGACAGCGTGGTCGTGATGATCAGCACCGGGCGCAGCACCGGCATGATGACCTTCGTCAGGATCTGCCGCGGGTTCGCGCCGTCCAGTGTCGCGGCTTCGATCAGCTCGGTGGGCACCTGTGTCAGGCCGGCGTAGAGCGTCAGCGCGAGGAACGGGATCGCACCCCAGAGAACGAGCGCCACGACGACGACCCAGCCCTGGTACGGCGACGAGAACCAGCTGTGCTCGTCGAAGTTCACCCCGGGGATCTTGTTGATCAGGAAGTTGACGACGCCGAAGTCGGAGTCGACGAGCCACGCGAACACCTGCGTCGCGACGATGCTCGGGATCGCCCAGACCGAGACCAGCGCGACGGTGACGAGGATCCGGGCCCAACCGCTGACGCGGCGCATCAGAAGGGCGACGCCGAGGCTGATGCCCATCGAGAACGCGACGGCGACGGCGGTGAAGGCGATCGTGCGGCCGATCACCGTCCAGTAGGTCGAGTCGTCCAGCACCGCTTTGAAGTTGTCGAACCAGACGAATTTCGGCGGCGGCGGCGTGGCTGCGAACCGGCCGGCCAGCGGCGTCGTGTGCATCGACAGCACGACCAGCTGGTAGAGCGGGTACGCCATCAACGCGACCACGATGATCACGGACGGCGCGATCAGGAGATAGGGCAGCTTCTCCCGGCGCCGGCGCTGCGGTCCGGGTGCGGCCGGACGACGCTTGGACCGGACGTCCAGCTGCGGCGCCGGCCTGACCGCCGGCGGTTCCAACTGAGATTGCATCGACGTCCTCCTGGAATGGCTGCCGTGTGTCAAGACTGCGGTAAGGACCCGTTCAAAGACAATGCGCCGCTCGGCCCCCAACCACTGCGGTGGCCGCGCGGCGCATCAAAATGTCACGCCCATCCGATCCTCGGGGCCGACCGTTTGCGCGGCCGACCCCGGGATCTAGATCAGGATGCTGCGTTGAGGAGCTGTGTGATCTGCGCGTCGGCGGCCTTGGCTGCGGCGTCGACGGTGGACTTGCCAGTCACGATGTCCTGGAGCATCTGCGGCAGGATGTTGGCGCTCTCGACGCTCGCCCAGTTCGGGGAGGCAGGAGTGAACCAGCTCTTGCCGGCCGCGGTCGCGGTGGCCTGACCGCCCGGGAGGGCAGCGGCCTGCGGGAGCAGTGCGGTCGCGTTCGGGAGGGCACCCTTGGCGATGAGTTCACCCTGGATCTGCGGTGGACGTGAAGTCCTCGAGCCACTGGGTGGCCAGCGCCTGCTGCTTGCTCTTCGCCGTCACGGCGAGGTCCGAGCCACCGAGGAACGACGGCGTCGGGGCACCGGCGGCCACGCCCGGAAGCGCGATCGAGGCAACCTTGCCGTTGGCGGCGGTGTTGACCATCGGCGAGTTGCTGTCGGCCGGGTCCTTGTGCTGCGACTGCACAGCACCGAGCTCCCAGCCGTTGCCGTAGAGCATGGCCGAGTCGCCCTGGGCGAAGATCGCGTCCTGGTCGGCTTCGGTCTTGGTCGGGTCACCGTGCGAGAACGACTTGGACAGAGCCGCGAACTGGGTCAGTCCGGCCTCGGCCTGAGCGCTCTCGAGCGAACCGGTCCACTTGCCGTCCGAGCCCTGGGTGGCGATGGCGCCGCCCTGGCCGTACACGAACGACATACCCGCGTACCAGTAGCGCGTCGGGAGGTAGAACGCGTTGAACTTCGGGTCCTTCGTGCCTCCGTACTTCGCCTGGAGCTTGGTGGCGTCCGCGGTGAGCTCGTCCAGCGTGGTCGGCGGGGTCAGGCCGGCCGCGGTGAACATGTCGGTGCGGTAGATCAGGACGCGCGCACCGGCGTAGTACGGCACGCAGAACGTCTTGCCGTTCGTCGTGCACGGGCCGGACAGGCCGGTCAGCCACGACGACGAGTTGTCAAACTTGGAAACCGACGACGAGAGGTCGGCGAACGCGCCACCGAAGACGTACTTCGACTCTTCGGTGTTGCCGAGTTCGATGACGTCCGGCACGTCGGTGCCGGCCAGCGTCGTGTCGACCTTGGCCAGGTGGTTCGTCCACTGCTGGTACTCGACGTCGACCTGAGCACCGGTCTGCTGGGTGAACTTGGCGTTCGCGTCGGCAACGGCCTGGGGCCAGCCGCTCTGCGCGTCAACCATGAGCCAGACCTTGAGGGTCTTGCCCTTTCCGTCCAACGGGTTGGTAGATGCCGCCGGCTTTGCGCCGCCGCTGCTGCTGCATGCCGCAGCACCAATCAGCGTTGCAGCGATTGCCGCCGCTACCGCGATCCGTCGCTTCACGCGATCCTCCTCGATGAGTAAATCCTGGATTTAGAGCTATCGAGCGGAGCGCCGGATGATCCGTCACGCCGCGTCAGGTTAAGCAGGAGCCCGGTCACGCCGGCCCCGGACTCGCTTGATTCGGTGGGAACCGAGGACCGGATCGCAGTCGCGACGACGAGCGTTACCGGGGTGGTCCCGGTGGCTCGCATCGTGTCCGTACCCATGGGGTCCTCGGTCTTTCTCGAAGGAGTCTTAACTGTTAACGGAAATATTCCTTGCTACACCCCTGTACTTGTCAAGGCTTACTGGGAAAGTTTCCTAACTGTGACCTGACGTGCGCGTGACGATAATGCCCTGACCTGCGTCTCCTTGCCAAAAACCAATTCATGATGGCGCAACGGCGTAGCCCACCCGGACTCACCCGTTCGCGCCGCGGCGCCGCCGGTCGGATGACCGGCGGCGCCGTTGGTAGTGCAGGGATTCCTAGTGTTGGGTGGGGAAGCCCAGGTTCACGCCGCCGTGCGACGGATCCAGCCAGCGGCTCGTCACCACTTTGCCGCGAGTGAAAAAGTGCACGCCCTCGGCACCGTGCGCGTGCGTGTCACCGAACAGGGACGCCTTCCAACCACCGAAAGAGAAATAAGCCATGGGTACGGGTATCGGGACATTAATCCCGATCATGCCGACTTCTACCTCGTGCTGGAATCGCCGGGCGGCACCGCCGTCGTTCGTGAAGATCGCCGTGCCGTTGCCGTACGGGCTCGCGTTGACCAGGCGGATCGCCTCGTCGTAGGAGGCCACCCGGACGACCGACAGCACCGGTCCGAAGATCTCGTCGGTGTAGATCGACATGTCCGGCCGTACGTGATCGAACAGCGTCGGCCCCAGCCAGAATCCGTCTCGATCGCCGTCCGGCTGCACCCCGCGACCGTCCACCACGAGCGCCGCGCCGGCCGCCTCGCCGGCATCCACGTAGCCCACCACCTTGTCCCGGTGCACGCCGGTGACCAGCGGCCCCATGTCGCATCCGGGCCGGCGGCCGTCGCCGGTGGTGATGTCGCCGATGCGCCGCCGGATCCCGGCCACCAGGTCATCGCCGACCGGATCGACGGCGACCACGACCGAGATCGCCATGCACCGCTCGCCGGCCGAACCGAAGCCCGCTGAGACGGCCGCATCGGCGGCGAGATCGAGATCGGCATCCGGGAGTACAACCATGTGATTTTTGGCCCCACCGAGCGCCTGGACGCGTTTACCGGTGGCCGTACCGCGTTGGTAGACGTACTTCGCGATCGGAGTCGACCCGACGAACGAGATCGCCTTCACGTCCGGATGGTCGAGCAGCGCGTCCACCGCGATCTTGTCGCCGTGCACCACGTTCAGTACGCCGTCCGGCAGGCCTGCCTCGGCAAACCACTCGGCCAATTTTGTCGGGGCGCTCGGGTCTTTCTCGGACGGCTTCAGGACGACCGCGTTGCCGGCCGCGATCGCGATCGGCACGAACCACAGCGGCACCATGACCGGGAAGTTGAACGGCGAGATGACCGCGACGACGCCGAGCGGCTGCCGGATCGCGTACGAGTCCACGCCGGTCGAGACATTCTCGGAGAAACCGCTCTTCAGCAGCGTCCCGATTCCGCAGGCGAATTCGATGATCTCGAGGCCGCGCTGGACCTCACCGGCCGCGTCGCCGAGCACCTTGCCGTGCTCGGCCGTGACCAGCGCGGCCAATTCGTCCCGCCGGGAGTTGACGATCTCGCGGAACGCGAACATCACCGCAGTCCGCTTGGCCAGCGAGGCATCCCGCCAGGCTGCACCGGCCCGGACTGCGGAGGCGACCGCGGCGTCCACGTCGGCGGCGGACGCGAACGCGACGTGGTTCGCGACCTCGCCGGTGGCCGGGTTGTAGACCTCGCCGTGACGGTCGCCGTCCCCGAAGAACGGTTTGCCGTCGACAAAATGGTTGATAGTCGTAGATTGGCTGGTCATGCTGCATTCACCGCCGCAATTGCGGCAATCAGGATGGCCAGGCCCTCGCGCGCTTCGTCTTCGGTCAGCGTCAGCGGCGGGCCCATCCGGATGGTGTTGCCGTAGAGGCCGCCCTTGCCGACGAGCAGACCCCGTTTCTTGCATTCTTCGAACACGCGACCCGTCGCGTACGCATTCGGATTGAGCGTTCCCGGCTCGACGAATTCGACCGCGAGCATCAGGCCCTTGCCCCGGACATCCGCGACGATGCCGTACGAGGCGGCCGCCTCGCGCACTCCGTCGAGCAGGATCGTGCCGAGCCGGGCCGCGTTCGCCTGGAGATCATGATCGAGCAGATAGTCGATGACGGCGTTGGCGCCTGCGGTGGACAGCGGGTTGCCGCCGAACGTCGAGAACGAGATGCCGGCGACCGAATTCATCACGTCCGCTCGGCCGACAACGCCGGCGATCGCCAGCCCGTTGCCGATGCCCTTCGCGAATGTCAGCAGGTCAGGTACGACACCGTGCGCCTGGTAGCCCCAGAAGTGCTCGCCCGTACGACCCCAGCCGGTCTGCACCTCGTCGGAAATGTAGAGAATGCCGGTCTCATCCAACACCTTCCGATATCCGGCGAACATGCCGTCCGGCGCCGAGATGAAGCCGCCGACGCCCTGGATCGGCTCGGCGATCAGCGCCGCCACGTCGCCGGTGGTCTGCGTGGCGAGGATCTCCCGGAGATCGGCGACGGCCGCGTCGATGTGATCCGCGTCGGTACGCCCGGACATCAGGCCCCGCAGCCGGTCGCCGGAGTGCAGGTAGCTGACGTTCAGCGGGTTCAGTGCCGACGTCGACCAGCTGCGGTTACCCGTGATCGCCATGGTCGCGAACGTCCGGCCGTGGTAGCTGTTGCGGACCGCAAGCACCTGGTTGCTGCGCCGGTAGTTCGTCGCGAGCAGCAACGCGGCCTCGTTCGCCTCGGTGCCCGAGTTCGTGAAGAACACCCGTGCGTCCGGGATGCCGGACAGGCTCGCGATCTTCTCGGCCAGCTCGATCTGCTGCCGGATCAGGTAGAGCGTGGACGTGTGCACGACGCCGGTGTCCAGCTGCGCATCGATGGCCGCGCGGATCTCCGGGATGTCGTATCCGAGCATGTTCGTCAGTACGCCACCGAAGAAGTCCAGGTAGGTGTTGCCGTCCCCGTCGGTGACCCGCCGACCGGAGCCGGACACGATCTCGATCGGCTCGTCGTAGTACAGCAGCAGCCAGGACGGGAGTACGGCCTTATGGCGAGCCAGCAGGTCTTCGGTGGTCATACGTCACCCTTTCCAGGTATGCGGTTCCACGCTGAACGTTTCCAAAATCACACCGCCCGTACAACTGACACCCTGAAAGCTCACTCCAAGTTCACCTGACACTCCGTAACCGGACAGCGATCATGGCACCGGACCGCGTAGTGTCTGCCTCCGCGCAGCTCCCCTGCAAACATAATCCGAGGACCAGCATGGACGCGATTGCGCTACGGCAGCGGGTGACCCTCCCGACCGCGCGGCTTCAACCGGACCATCGGCATCTCCGGCGCGGGCAGCGGATCACCGGCGTAACCATGCACGGTGCCGAAACGTGTCGAGTCCGACGACCAGGCGGCCCTCGCCTGCACGATCTCCTCGTGCGAGCGGGCGACGAAGTTCCACCACATGACGAGTTCCTCGTCGAACGGCTCGCCGCCGATCAGGAATGCACGAGCGGCGTCCCGCGCGGTGATATCGAGCGTGCTCCGGCCCGTACCCAGGTAGAGGAGCGCGCCCGGCGCGACCGGGACACCGTCGACGACGAGTGAGCCGGACATGACCACGACCGCGTACTCGAAATCCGCGCGCAGCGGCAGTGCGGCCGCGCCGGCCTGCGCGAACGAGACGGCCGCGCCCACCAATGGCGTGTAGATCGCCGCCGGTGACGTCGCGCCGCCGAATGAGCCCATCGTGACGATCACCTCCGCGTCGCCCACCGCGAGCGACGGCAGGTCGGCGTAGCTGTCGAACGCCGGCGCCCGGTCCGCCTCGGCGCGCGGCAGCGCAACCCACAGCTGCAAGCCGTGCATCACCGGCCCGTGATCCGGCGGGGACTCCTCGGAGTGTGCGATGCCGTGGCCGGACGTCATCAGATTCAGCCGACCCGGCCGGATCAGGGCGCGCGAGCCGAGGCTGTCGCGGTGCAGTACCTCGCCGTCGGCCAACCACGTCACGGTCTGCAGGCCGCAGTGCGGATGCGGCGGCACCTGCATGCCCGGGGTGTCCGCGATCAGCTCCGGGCCGAAGTGATCCAGGAAACACCAGGCGCCGACCATCCGCCGATTGGTATGCGGCAGGAGGCGCCGGACGACGGTATGCCGGCCGAGCGGCACATCCCGTCCGTCCAGCAGATCGCGGCGCAGGGTGGCGGGCTCGTCCACGCAGATCGTTTCGGCCGGGCTCGGTTCGAGGTTGCTCACCCGTCGATTGTCGACCCGGCGCCGCTCCCGGTTGACCTCGGCCGGCCGAGACGCCTCAGCTGTCCCGGATCGCGTCCAGCGCCAATATCGCGACGTGCAGGGACAGGCACGGCTCGACCGCGTCGAGATCGGCGTCGAGGATCCGCCCGATGCGCGCCAGTCGCTCGTAGAACGCCGGTCGGGACAGGTGCGCGGCGGTCGCGGCGGCCGACTTGTTGCGGCCGCTCTCCAGATAGACCCGCAGGGTACGCAGCATCTGCTCCTTGGGGTGCTTCGCGTCGTACGTCAGCAGCGGTCCGAGTTCCCGTTCCACGAACGTCTGCAGCCGGGGCTCGTCCCGGAGCAGGTGCAGCAGACCGGCCAGGCCGACGTGCGGCAACCGGAACACGGACACGTTCCGGCGGTCGTGGCGGGCGGCGTACCCGATCTGGCGCGCCTCCACCAGCGACCGGCGCGCCTCCCGGAGCGAGTCGACACCGGACCCGGCCGCAACGATCAGCCCGGACGTCCGGAGCGCATCGACGCCGTGCCCCGGATGCGGCCGCCGTAGCGCGGTCGCGAATGCCTGCAGGACGGTGTCTTCGTCCTCGGCTCGGCGCAGCGCGATCAACGCTCCGACGGTGTGATCGTCCAGCGGGCTCGCCAGCCCGGAGACATCCGCCTCGCGGAGTGCCTCCGACACCGCCTCGGCCAGGTCCCGCAGCCGGGCCTGGGCGGGCTCGGACACCGTACCGGCGATCGGCACCGGCTCGCCGTCGCCGTTGTCCGCGGTGTCTCCCAGCCGGTACCGGACGACCACACCGACCAGCCGCCGCTTGTCCAGCGGTACGCCAAGCGCCCGGGCCCGCAACGCCACCTCGTCCACCGGGCTCGTATGGTCCAGCAACGCGGTCAGCAACGTCCGGTGGATCTGTCGCTCCAGGCCCTCCGCGTCGCGCCGGATCAGCCGCCCGAGCGCGAGCGTGGATGCGGCCCGTTCCAGCAGGATCGCGTACCGCGTCGGGGGTTCCTCCACTGCGGACTCCGCCGACTGCCAGCGCATCAGCAGCCGTCCCCAGTCCTGACCACGCGCGCCAACCATGGTGACGAGCCACCCGGCGTCGGCGTCGTATCCGGTCCGGCCGGTCGCTCGGATCCGGCGAGAATGTGCCTCCCAGCCGTCGAGCAGCAGCTCCGCCCGGTCGCCGGCGCTGTCGTACGCCAGCACCTGCCGCGACAGGTTCTCCAGCACGACCGGCGCTCCGGCCAGGATCGCCGCCTGCGCGACCACCTCGGCCGCGTCGGCGCCCTCAACCGACAGCTCGGTAAATCGCTGGTGGATCTCCTCGGTGGCCCGCAGCTCGGCCAGCTGCGCATCCACGATCAATGCATGCACCGCCTCGGTGATCTGCACGAACGCGGTCGGCTTACGCAACTCGATCAGCGGCAGGCCGTGCTTTACCGCCGCGGCGATCATGACGCGCGGCAGTGTGTCGACGAACCGCCGGCCGAGCTCCACGATCAGGCCGGCGACCTGCACCTCGACCAGCGTCGCGATGAACGCGCGGAGGCCGGCATCGTCGGCTGGCAGCCCGATGCCGGTGGTCAACACGAGTTCACCGCCGCGCAGGAGCGTCGCGATATCCGGCACCTCGGACGAGTGCACCCAGCGGACCAGGCGGTCCAGCCCGTCCGCGCCGGCCACCACGCGCGGTGAGCCCGTACGGACCGCATCGAGCGCGAGGACGTCCCGGATGCTCGGCAGCACCGCACTCATGTCGTCGCGTCCCGGCTGTCGATGTCGTGGCCGTCGATGTCGTGGCCGTCGATGTCCCGGCCGTCGATGTCCCGGCACAATTCCCAGAACGCGACCGCCGCCGCGGCTGCCACGTTGAGCGAGTCGACGCCGCGGCGCATCGGGATCGCGGCCCGGACGTCGCTCGCGGCCAGCGCCTTCGCGGACAGGCCCGGGCCCTCCGCGCCGAGCAGCACCGCCGGCCGCGCACGGACCGACGCATCAAGATCTTGCAAGGGTACGGCGTCTGCCGCGGGTGTCATCGCGACCACGCGGTAACCGGCGTCCCGGACGACGTCGAGCGCGCCCGGCCACGGCTCCAGCGTCGCGTACGGCACCGCAAACACCTCGCCCATGCTCACCCGTACGCTGCGCCGGTAGAGCGGATCCGCGCACGACGGGGACAGCAGCACCGCGTCCATGCCGAGCGCGGCTGCGCCCCGGAAGATGGCGCCGAGATTCGTGTGGTTATTGACGTCCTCCAGAATCGCCACCCGGGTCGCGGCGGCGAGTACGTCCGCCACGGAGGGCAGTGGACGCCGGTGGAACGAGGCGAGCACGCCCCGGTGTACGTGGAAACCGGTCGCGGCTTCCAGCACGTCCTGGGTCGCCGCGTACATCGGCGCGCCGCCGCGTGGCAGGTCGGCGAGCTGGTCGGTGCGCTTCGCGTCGATCAGGATCGACCGGATCGCGTACCCGGCGCGGGCTGCTCGGCGCAGCACCAGCTCACCCTCCGCGATGAACAGCCCGTGTGGACGCTCCCAGCGGGTGCGGAGTTCGACATCGGTCAGCGCCCGATAGTCGGCGATCCGCTCGTCATCCGGGTCCGTGATAGCGATCGGGTCGGTGATAGCGGCCGGGCCGGATCCATCGTTCCGGTCATGTGCTGCATCTATCGAGTCAGGTGCGTCGAGTGGGTCGGTGGGTTCGGACGGCGCGGGCACATCGGTCATTCTCGCGCAGTTGATGCGCCGTTCTCGCTCGGCGTGCTCTCGACGGCTTTGTTACCGGCCACGGTGCCACTGTTTGCCGCTTTGTCGGCGTTGTTCGGGGCCGGGACGTTCGGCTTGTTGGCCGACTTGTCCGGGCCGTCGGCCGACGCCGGATCGCGCCGGTCGGCCGGGGCGGTCGGCGTCGCCAGAACCGATGCCGACGTGGAGAATTTCTTGCGCCCGTTCGCCGATCCGTTCTTTGCAGAACCGTTCTTCGCCGCTGCGTTCTTGGCCGGCTCGTTCTTGGTGGACTCGCTCCTGGCCGACTCGTTCTCTGGCCGACTCATTCTGGGTGACCTGGCTCCTGGCCGCATCGGCCTTGGTCGAACCACTCGTGGCGGACGAGTTCTTGGCCGACTCATTCGTAACCGATGGATTATCGGCCGATGAATGCGCCGGACCCTTACCGTTCTTGGCGGCCGGGCCGTTCCTGCCTGACCCAACGCCGAACGAGCCGTTAACGGTCGAAGCCTGCGCGGCCGAGGCTGGTGCGATGCCGTTCGTGCCCGGCGACGAGGACGCATCCGTCGCCCGCGGCTTGTCCCCGCCGCGGAACGGCGACCAGGACGCAAACGAGAACGACTTCCTCGCCGGTCCGGACGCCCCGGCCGCCGCGTTTCCGTGGCCGGCCGGTGCACCGTTTCGGTTGCTCGACGAGAGCCCGGGTGCGCTGTTCGAGGGCGTACCGACGGCACGGCCCGGTGCCGCGCCGGTTGCGTGCTTGCCGTTACCCGTGCCGGTGGAGGTGGCGGTCGGCGTACCCGCTGGTGTGGATCGGCGGACCTGCCATGCCGTCGCAATCCCGCGCGACCAGCGGGCCAGGCCGCGATCCGCGCGGGCCCGGCCGGAGGTCCCGACCGGCGTCGCGATCACCGCACCGGCGGCCGGCGCAGCGACGACCGGCGGTTCCGGCGTCTCGGGTACAACATGTGAGTCCGCGTCGGCGGGCGACTCGAGTGCGGTGACCGACTCGTAGGGAGCGGGCTCGGCATAGGACGACGAGGCGTAGCCGGCCTGGGCGGCGGACGCCTCCTCGTCACGGTAGAACGCTTCAAGATCGTCGTCCGTGAATCGGGCGAAGGCGCTCATCGCCGGCGCCGTCGCCGGGAGCCGGCCCCTGCGGTTCGCGCTCGCGTTCTGCGGTGCGATCCGGCCGGCGGTGAACAGGATGCCGAGCCCGGCAGCGCCGAGCAGGAACGCGCCCATCGTGGGGAGGACATGCAGGAAGAAGCCACCGATGAACACCAGCGGCGCAGCGACGATCAGCAGGCCGCCGTCGCCGCGATTGAGACCGTACGTGCAGAGGATCGCCAGGCCGAGCAGCATCCAGCCAAGGGTCAGCAGCGCCGCACCCCCGAAGACGAGAAGCGCCGCCGTGGTTCCGTGCGCGGATGCCGTGATCGCGGCTTGCCCGAGGCGCCAGTCCAGGATGGGCTTCGCAAGACCCTGGGCTCGGACCACCACGGCCCCGATCTCGATCATCATCATGATCGCGCCGGCCGTGCCGAGGACGAATCCGGCAATGGCGAGCCACCGGACCCGGGTGTGCAGGAGCAGCAGCGTCAGGCTCGCAAGCGAGATGATCGCGAGAACGCCGGTAGCGGTCGTCAGCGCGATCGACATCGGCGAGGACCACCGGTGGGCGAGGAAATGCGCATACGCTGCCGGGTCGGTCGAGAACGCCTGCGTCGATCGCATGCCGAGCACAGCGACGACCGCGAGGAGCGGGATCGCGAACAGGCCGATCCGACCGATGCGGTACGCCCGTAGGGTCCACGTCGATGGCGACCCCGCGCGGTCGGAAGCTCCGGCACCCCGAGTCGCCACCGCGGATGCTCGGCCGCCCGGGAGACCACCCTCCTTGGCCCGGGCCGTGTGCGCCTGACCTGTGGCGCGACCTGCCATGACAACCCCCGGAGTAAGTCACTAGCGACGCCGGCACGCAAATCGCCCCGACTCCTGTCCGTCGATCGTGACAGGAGTCGGGGCGAGACGTGCGGATTATCGGCAGATAGGCATACGTGTCCAATTAGTTAGTTATCGGACACACAGCCTTACGCCTGCTCGGGCTCCTGCTGTGCCGTCTGAGCGAGGTACGGGTTCGGCGAGACCGACGTCGTACCACCGCCCACCGCACGCCGCGACTCCGCAGCCGAGTCGTCCGCGGCCGCCCGTGCCGCCGCAAGCGCCTCGTCCAGCGCCGCGGTCGGGATATCCGGCTCGAGGATCGGCGCCAGAGCTGCGCCGCCGCCGTTGCCACCCGGCAGGATGCCGGTCAGCGCCTGCGAGATACCTTCGAGCGACTTGGTCATCTCGGCCGGGATGATCCACAGCTTGTTGGCCGAACCGGCCGCGATCTGCGGAAGCGCCTGCAGGTACTGGTATGCCAGGACCTTCGGGTCCGGGTCGGCGGCGTGGACCGCGTTGAACACGGTCTGGATCGCCTTCGCCTGACCTTCGGCCTGCAGGATGCGCGCTTCCCGCTCACCCTGAGCCCGCAGGATCGCGCCTTGGCGGTCACCGTCGGCGGTCAGGATCTGCGACTGCTTGACACCCTCGGCGTTCAGGATGGCCGCACGCCGGTCACGCTCGGCGCGCATCTGCTTCTCCATCGCGTCGCGGATGCTCGGCGGTGGCTCGATGGCCTTGATCTCCACCCGGGTGACCTTGATGCCCCAACGGCCGGTCGTCTCGTCGAGCACGCTCGACAGATGACGGTTGATCTCGTCGCGGCTGGTCAGCGCGCGCTCCATGTCCATCGAACCGATCACGTTACGCAGTGTGGTAACGGTCAGCTGCTCGATGGCCTGCAGGAAGTTCGCGATCTCGTACGTGGCCCGGACCGGGTCGACGACCCGGAAATAGAGCACCGTGTCGATCGAGACGACCAGGTTGTCGGCGGTGATCACCGGCTGCGGCGGGAAGCTGACGACCTGCTCACGCATGTCGACGTTCGTCCGCACCCGGTCGATGAACGGCACCAGGATGTTCAGACCCGGATCGAGTGTCCGGTTGTATTTACCCAGACGCTCGACGACCACCATCTGCTGCTGCTTAACCACACGAATCGATCGGTACACGATCCAGATGGCGATGATGATGACGATAACCAGGATGATGAGCACAGCAGGATTCATACTTACTCCCTCCAGACCAGGGCGGTCGCGCCCCGGACCTCAATGACCCGGACATGTTCACCGGATTCGAAAGTCTGGCTTACGTCATATGGACGGGCACTCCACAGTTCACCGTCGATTTTGACGAGTCCATGATCGAGGTCGACCCGCTCTAACACAAGACCGGCAGAACCTTCGATTGCTTCCAAACCCATGGGTATGGATTCGGCGTTCTTATGCAGCTGCCGTTGAATAGACGGACGGACGCCGACGAGCGCCAGTGCCGAAACGACGGCGAAGGTTAACAGCTGGGCCCAGACGGGCGCGCCGAGCAGTGCCGGCACCGCCGCGACGAGCGCGCCCAGGGCAAGCATGACCAGGACAAACGTACCCGTAGCGACCTCTGCGGCTCCCAGTACTACCGCCAGGACGATCCAAAAGTAGGTCACATGACGATCGTGTCACGCCCATGCACCTACCCGCGATACCCGAATCCCCTTTCGGCCCCGAAATGCCGCTGTGAAAATCCGTTTACGGGACTAATCGGTGCTGTTGAGAGGCGCTGACATGCCACATGTGCCGACCACGCCGGCCGCTCAGTCCTCGGGGTTAGGGTCAACGACGAAGTCGATCAGACGCTCCATCGCGTTGATCAGCGGCGTTTCCACGTCGCGATAACTGCGTACGCGAGACAGGATCAGGCGCCACATGTCGGCCGGCTCGGCTACCCCGAGCGACGCGCAGATGCCTTCCTTCCACGGTCGCCCGGGCGCGATCGTGGGCCACCGCCGGATGCCGAGCCGCTCCGGCTTCACGGCCTGCCAGATGTCGACGTACGGGTGGCCGGTCACCAACACGTACGGCGACGTGACGCCGGCCACGATCCGGCTCTCCTTCGACCCGGCGACGAGGTGATCGACGAGCACCCCGAGTCGACGCTTCGGGCCGGGCTGGAATCCGTCGACCGCACCGACCAGGTCGTCGATGCCGTCCAGCGGCTCCACCACGACGCCTTCGACGCGCAGGTCGTCGCCCCAGATCCGCTCCACCAGCGCAGCGTCGTGAATGCCTTCGACCCAGATTCGGCTGGCGCGGGCGACCTGTGCGGACGAAGCGACCACGGCGGTCGAGCCGGATGCGGTCCGGCGTTGCAGCGGTGCTGACGTCGCCGCCGGTCGGCGCAGCGTCACCGGTACGCCGTCGAGCCGGAACGCGGCCGGATCCAGCGGAAACAAGCGTCGCTTGCCGAACCGGTCCTCCAGCACGACCGCGCCCGCCTCGAATCCGACCACCGCGCCGCAGAAGCCTTCGTCGACGTCTTCGACCACGAGCCCGATCTCGGCATCGACCACAGTGACCGAGTTGCGCGCATGGCTGGGGCGTGGTCCGAATTCCATACGCGACGACGTTAGTCGCGAAGGCTGCGGTTCGCAGCACGGGACACGCATCTCACCGACGATGCACAGAGATCCGCGATCCCGCCGGTGGATCAGCCATCGTGTCGAGAACGAGACACCACCGGCCACATGGCCGTAACCTAGTCAGCATGTCCAGAGCAGCCGACATCGAGACACTGACCACCAGGCGGTCGACCCGTTTCACCGCGTGGACCCGTTCCTGGCGCGCAGGGATCGTCGGCTACGACGAAATCGCCGATGAGATTGCCGGCGACGAGGAGCACGTCGTCACGGATGCGCCGGGCAGCTGGACCGACCAGACGCTGCGGGAATCGCTGTCGATGCTGGCCAAACTGCACCCGGACGAGATCCGGCTGGTGCTGCCGGCGGCCGGTGATCCGGTCGGCCTGCCGGGTCCGGGTCCGTTCACCGGCGCCGCGCTGCTCGCCGGCGAAGGCGTGATCGCGAGCCGCTGGGGCTTCGTACCGGAGATCAAGGAGTACACGTCCGGCTCGGGTGACGTGTTCCGATCCGTTGCGTGGCAGGTGTTCGGGCTGCCCGAGGCACCGAAGCCGGTGTACGGGCCGACCACCTCCGAAGCGGAGGCCGACCTCAACGCCGCGCTTGCCGAGACCACCGTCGCACTGACCCGGCTCGATGTCGCGCAGTGGCGGCCCGAGTTGGCCGGTGCGATAGCGGCGCTGCGACGTCCGGACGGCAGCACCGATCTGCCGCCCGGATTCGATGCGCGAGCCCGGCGTCTGTTCGCGCGGGCCAGCGTGCTCGATCGCGTACTCGCACTGGCGGATGAGAACGCACCCGGCGGCGCGATCAACACCTACGAAGCACGGATGCGCGACGATCTGCTACGGCCGCTCGCGAGCGCTTGTCGACGGGCGCTCGTCGCGGCCTGCAACTCCCCGATCGACTTCTGACCCGCCGTCACGTCAAGTAGACGCTGTCCAGGATCGCGGTCATCGTGGCCTGAGTGTCGGTCCGGACGTACATCGAGATCCGGAGCGAGGGCAGCAGCACGAACCCCTCGTAGACACCGGGACCGCCCATGCCGACCTCCCCGTCGCCGCGGAGCGCCTCGACCCCATCGATTCGGATATGGTGCACCAGGTTCGCCTCGTACGGCATCATGCCGAACGCTGGGGTGACGTCGGTCGGGCCGATCCGGGCGACCTCGGACAGGTAGACGTGCCTCGGGCACCCGACCAAGCTCGGGTTCATGTTGACGCCGCCCGGTATTGGAATCACGACATACTGTGGCACGGGCTCCGGGACGTCACAGTTCGTGTCCGGGTCGATGTTGGTGCTCAACCACGCGGCCGGCACGGCGAATGTCACCTTGGTGTAGGTCTCCCATTTATAGCCGGCCGGTAGCGCATGATGATGACGGACCGCGACCGTGACCACCACGCCCACCACCGCTGCGACCACGACGACCGCCAGCGAAGCACTGATGATCCGGAGGCGGCGACGTGGCGGCGCAGCATCGGGCCGCGGTTCCTCGATCGGAGCTTCGCTGCTGTCGGTCATGACCGTATCCCCGTCCGGATCGTCGGCGTATGTATCTACCGCCATAGTCCGCACGGGGACGGCCGACCCGCTGCCCGCTCCGGTAACGAATCCAGCACCGAACGGGATCGATTACACCTCGTCGATCAGATCGGCGACCGAATCGACGATCCGCGACGGCCGGTACGGGTAGCGTGCCACCTCGTCGCGGTTCGAGATGCCGGTGAGTACGAGGATCGTCTCCAGGCCGGCTTCGAGTCCACAGAGGACATCGGTGTCCATCCGATCGCCGATCATCGCGGACGTCTCCGAGTGCGCACCGACCGCGTTCAGTGCCGAGCGCATCATCATCGGGTTCGGCTTGCCGATGAAGTACGGATCGATGCCGGTCGCCTTCGAGATCAGCGCCGCGACCGAGCCGCAGGCCGGTAGGGCGCCCTCATTCGAGGGGCCGGTCGGATCCGGATTCGTCGCGATGAACCGCGCGCCGTTGTTGATGTGCCGGATCGCCTGCGTGATGGCCTCAAAACTGTACGTGCGGGTCTCGCCGAGTACGACGTAGTCCGGTGCATGGTCGGTCAGCACGTACCCGACGTCGTGCAGTGCCGTGGTGAGACCGGCCTCCCCGATCACGTACGCGGTGCCGCCCGGCCGCTGATCCGCCACGAACTGGGCGGTGGCCAGCGCCGACGTCCAGATGTTGTCCTCGGTCACCTCGATGCCGATGCGCGCGAGCCGGGCCTGCAGGTCGCGTTGGGTGTAGATGGAGTTGTTGGTGAGGATGAGGAATGGCTTGCCGGAAGCCCTGAGCCGGCCGACGAACTCGGGTGCGCCGGGCACGGGGTGACCCTCGTGCACGAGCACGCCGTCCATGTCCGTCAGCCACGACTCGACGGGTTTGCGATCAGTCATGCCGTCATTGTCGCAACCCAGCCCGATCCAGGTCATCGATCTTGTGACCATATCGCTGTCAAAATCTCGGGAATATCAGCGATATCGTCACAAGATCGCGCGCTCCTTCAGGAGGCGCTGGGCGGGCGGATCGGTGCGGCGCAGCAGCCGACCGCGCACGCGTCCCAGCACGGAACGGTGCCGAGCTTGCGCCGGGGCACCTGCTCGTCCGGCACGAGCCGCTCGCGGACGAGTTCGCCGATCATGGCGACGAACTCCGGATGCGTACCCGGCGTCGCGGCACGGGCGAAGTCGAGACCGAGCCGGGCCGCCGTCTGGGCCGCTTCGTTGTCGAGATCCCAGGCGACTTCGAGGTGGTCGGAGATGAACCCGATCGGGCTGACCACGACGCCGGTCGTACCGGCGGCGGCCAGTGCCTCCAGGTGATCGTTGACGTCGGGTTCCAGCCACGGTGTCGACGGCGCGCCGGAGCGGCTCTGCCACACCAGGTCCCAGCCCAATCCCGGTGCCGCCGCGGCGGCGACCAGAGCGGCCGCCTCGAGCATCTGAGCGACATAGCGGCCGGTGCCACCGTCTGGTCCGCTGGTGTTCGCGAGCGCGCTCGGAATCGAGTGCGCGGTGAAGACCAGCCGGGAACTCGCCAACCGATCCGGCGGTAGCTGGGCGAGCGCGGCCCGGACGCCGTCGGCGTGCGCGTCGATGTGGCCGGGATGATCGTGATAGTGCCGGATCTTGTCGATCACCGGTGCGCCGGCACCCGACCTGGGCACGGGCGCGGTCGATGTCGTCGAGGTACTGGCGGCACGACGAATACGACCCGTACGGGCTGGTCACGAACGCGATCGCGCGGGTGATGCCGTCGTCGCGCATCTGCCGGAGCGTCTCGGACAGGTACGGGTCCCAGTTGCGGTTGCCCCAGTAGATCGGCAGCTTGACGCCGGTCGCCGCGAACTCCTTCGCCACCGCGTCGATCAGGTCACGGCACTGCCCGTTGATCGGCGAGACGCCGCCGAAGTGGTGGTAGTGCTCGGCGACGGCGAGCAGTCGCTCCTCCGGGATCCCGCGACCACGCGTGACGTTGCGCAGGAACGGCATCACGTCGTCCGGACCCTCCGGGCCGCCGAACGAGACAAGCAGAAACGCGTCGTAAGACGGAGCGTCGTAAGACGGAGGGTCATAGGACGGAGCGTCGTAAGGGAGTACCGCATCGGACATGACCACAATCTTGCCCGAGCCGTCCCAGCATTCGGCATCGGGCGGTCAGCCTGCGGTTTCGCCCCCAACGTTTCGCCCGTCCGGCGGTCGATCTAGGTGAGATATAGCCGGAATCCGGCCGCCAACGTCCGGTATCCGCACGATTCGTAGAACGCATGGGCCGCGCCTCGATCGGCCCGCGACAGCAGTTGGATCTTGTAGCAGCCGGCTTCTCGAGCGGACGCCTCGAGTGCCGTCATCAACGCGCGTCCCACCCCGCCACGGCGCACCGCCGCGGCCACGACAACGTTCTCCACCAGCATGAACGGCGCTCCGCCGCGAGTGAGGTTCGTGACGATGATGCCGTCGGCCGTACCGCCGAGGTGGCCGTCGACAACCGCAACCCAGACGGTACGGCCGGCTTGCCCGCTGATCGCACCCCACAGTTCGGCGGCCCGTACCGGCGGGACCGGCGGATCGTCCGGGTGCAGTTCGCCATAGAGCGCGAGCAGCTCCGGCAGATCCGCCTCGATCGCCGGCCGGATCAACGGGTCGACCACCTCGGTTCAGGCGCCGATCGCGTGGAAGCCGCCGTCGACGTGGATGATCTCGCCGGTGGTGGCCGGGAACAGGTCGGACATGCAGCGCGACGCACGCCTTCGCGGTCGGCTCGGCGTCGGTCAGGTTCCAGCCGAGCGGCGCCCGCGCGACCCAGGCGTCCTCGAACTTCTCGAAGCCGGGGATCGACTTGGCCGCCATCGAGCGCAGCGGGCCGGCCGAGACCAGGTTGACCCGGATGCCCTGCGGGCCGAGGTAGCTGGCCAGGTAGCGGTTGGTCGACTCGAGCCCGGCCTTGGCCACGCCCATCCAGTCGTAGACCGGCCAGGCCACGGTCGCGTCGAAGGTCAGGCCGACGAGCGAGCCGCCGGACTGCATCAGCGGCAGCGTCGCCATCGCCAGCGCCTTGTACGAGTACGTCGACACGTGCACGGCCTTCGCCACGTCCTCCCACGTCGTGTCGAGGAAGTTGCCGCCGAGCGCGGCCGCGGCGCGTTGCCGATCGAGTGCAGCACGCCGTCGAGCCCGTCGACGTGCTCGCGGACGCTGTCGGCCAGCGACTCGCAGCTGCTCCGGGCTGGTCACGTCGAGTTCGATCACCGGCGGCGGCTCCGGCAGCCGCTTCGCGATCCGCTCGACCAGCGACAGCCGGCCGAAGCCGGTGAGGACGACCTTCGCGCCCTGCTCCTGCGCGAACCGGGCGACCGAGAACGCGATCGAGGCCTCGGTGAGGACGCCGGTGATCAGCAGGCGCTTGCCGGCCATGAGTCCAGACACGTGGTGGTCCTTCCTGAAAGTATTGGTCTCTTGACCTTGAGCCATACCGGCCGGTCATGTGCGTACCGCCGGGCACGAAACCTCGGCGGTTCCTTTGGAGGATTCCTACAAAAGAATTCAGTGGCCCATGCCCAGGCCGCCGTCGACCGGGATCACCGCGCCGTTGACGTACCCGGCCGCGTCGCTCGCCAGCCACGCGACCGACCGCGGCGACCTCGTCCGGGTGCGCCATCCGCCCGGCCGGGATCTGCTTCAGGTACTGCGCCTTGAGGTCCTCGGCGAGCACGGCGGTCATGTCGGTCTCGATGAAGCCGGGCGCGACCACGTTCGCGGTGATGTTGCGGGAGCCGATCTCGCGGGTGATCGATCGGGCCATGCCGACCAGGCCGGCCTTGCTGGCCGCGTAGTTGACCTGCCCGGCGCCGCCCATCAGGCCGACCACCGACGAGACGAAGATCATCCGGCCCCAGCGGGCGCGTACCATCTTCGTGGTCGCGCGCTTCGCGCACCGCCAGGTGCCGGTCAGGTTGGTGTCGAGCACCCGGCTGAACTGGTCCTCGGACATCCGCATCAGCAGCGTGTCGTCGGTGATGCCGGCGTTCGCGACCAGCACCTCGACCGGGCCGAGTTCGGCCTCGATCTGCGTGAACGCGGCGTCGACCGCGGCCGGGTCGGTGACGTCGCAGGTGACGGCGAGGACGCCGTCGGGCACGGCGCCGGTGCCGCGGTAGGTGATCGCCGACCCGGTCGCCCTGCTGGACGAACGCCTGCGCGATGGCCAGGCCGATGCCCCGGTTGCCTCCGGTGACCAGCACGGTACGTGGCACAACGGCTCCCTCTCAACGCTTCGCTGCGATCCTGTGCACAGTAGGCGCTACCGTGCGGTAGCAGCAAACTAGGGCAGACGGGACGTCCAGAGCAGGCTCATCCCGGCCGGCGGCGAACGCGAACAGCAGCGCCGACGCCGACGTACCACTGGGTGATCTCGGTCGGCACGCGTCTTGTAGCCGATCGAGCTGCCCATGTCCTGGTAGACCTGGCGCAGCGCGGGCAGCGACGCGGCCTCGTAGTAGTGGCCGCGCGGTGGTCTCGGCGAGCTGCTGCAGCGACGGCCCGGTCCACCGGCACCCGCTGCTGCTCGCCGCCGATCGTGACCGTGCCGTCGTCGGTGCCGAACGCGATCGTCGAGACCGGCACGTTCACCGCGGCTGCGCCGCGGCCGCGGCCTCCTCGATCGGCCGGCCCGCCGTGCGGTAGCCGTCGGACAGCAGCACGATGCGGGCCGGCGGCGGCCCGGCCGCGCCGTCCGGCGGGCACCGACTGGATCGCGGCCAGGCAGGTGAAGACCGCCTCGCCGGTCGCGGTCGCCTCGGCCAGTTGCAGGCCGTCGATCGCCGGCGATCACCGCGTCGCGGTCCTTGGTCGGCGACACCAGCACGTTCGCGGTCTTCGCGAACGAGACCAGCCCCACGTTGTACGACGGCCGGCAGCGTCTTCACGAACTCCTTCGCCGCGGCCTGTGCCGCCTGGATCCGGCTCGGCGCCACGTCGGTCGACTCCATCGACAGCGACACGTCGATCGCGATCATGATCGGTCGCCCGCTCCAGCGGCTGCTTCGTGTCCGACCGACGGCCGGGCCATCGCGGTCGCGAGCGTCAGCAGCATCAGCAGGAACGCCGCCGGCGGCCAGGTGCCGGCGGTAGCCGAGGCCCTTCGGCGCGATCGTCCTGAGCAGATCCACGTTGGTGAACCGGACCGCGTACGCGCGGCGGTGCAGCGTCCGCCACACGTACGCGCCGGCGATCGCGAGCACCGGCAGGACCGCCAGCAGCCACCACGGCTGCAGGAAGCGGATCATCGGGTGGTCCCCCTCGTACGTGCGTGTCGCTGGGCGGCGACGAATCGGACGATGTCGAACAGCCAGTCCGAGTCGGTACGCAGCCGCAGGTGAGCGGCGCCGGCGCCGCGGATGGCCGCGGCTATCGCACCCCGCTGTGCGGCCGCCGCGTCCGGCGTACCGCGCGCGCAGCTTCGGATCCGACGTCTGCACCTCGTGCATCGCGCCGGTCTCCGGGTCGACGAACTCCATCACGCCGCCGTCGGGCATCTCCAGCTCGCGCGGATCGAGCATCTCGATCGCGAGCAGGTCGTGGCGTACGCCCAGCTTGCGCAGCGGCTGCGCCCACTGCTCCGGCGGCACCAGGAAGTCCGAGATCACCACGGCCATGCCCCGCCGGCGCGGCGGCCGGTTCAGCGCGTCGATCAGCGCGCCGAGGTCGGACCGGCCGCTGATGCGACGGCGTACGCGGCGATCGCGCGCAGCAGGCCCTGCGTCTCCTTCCGGCCCGGCCGGGCCGGCATCCGGCGCACCTGCGTCGCCGGTGCCGACCACCGCGCCGATCCGGTTGCCGCCGCGCGTGGTCAGGTAGGCCATCGCGGCGGACGCGGCGATCGCCAGGTCACGCTTCGTGGACCGGGCGGTGCCGAAGTCGAGGCTGGCCGACAGGTCGACGGCGAGCCAGGTCTCGAGCTCCCGGTCGGCGACCGTCTGCCGGACGTGCGGCACGGTGGTCCGCGCGGTGACCGGCCAGTCCATCCGGCGCACGTCGTCGCCGGGCCGGTATTCGCGCGACTCGCCCGGCTCGGTGCCCGGGCCGGTGAGCAGCCCGAGGTAGTCGCCCTGCAGCAGCCCGTCGAGTCGCCGCGTGATCATCAGCTGCAGCTTCGACAGCGCCGGCTCGGCCCGGGACGCGGCGATCAGCGGCTGCGACCCGGGGACCGCGCTGACCGGCTGCGACTGCGCGGGACGACGGCGAGCGGTCACCGCGGGCCCGGCCAGACTCCTGCCACGGCCGGGTTGCGGCCGTTCAGCGGCGGCGGCGGTGCGGCGTTCTGGCGGGCGGACGACCGTCGGCAGCGGCACGGTCGCGAGGACCCGCTCGACGATCCGGTCGGCCGGGATGTCGTCGGCGAGCGCGTCGTAGGAGAGCACCAGCCGGTGCCGCAGGATGTCCGGCGCGATGTCCAGCACGTCCTGCGGCAGCGCGTAGTCGCGGCCGCGCAGCAGCGCCAGCGCCCGGGTGGCGCGGACGATGCCGAGCGAGGCGCGCGGGCTCGCCCCGTACTGGATCAGCCGGGCGACGTCGGGCATGCCGAAGTCGGCCGGCTGCCGCGTGGCCAGCACCAGCCGGACCGCGTAGTCGACCAGCGCGTTGTGGACGAAGACCTCGTCGGCCTTGCGCTGCAGGCGCGAGCAGCTCCTCGGTGGTGAGGACCGGGTTCGCGACCGGCGGCGAGACGCCCATCCGGTAGACGATCTCGCGCTCCTCGGCGTCGGTCGGGTAGCCGACCACGATCTTCATCAGGAACCGGTCGCGCTGCGCCTCCGGCAGCGGGTAGACGCCCTCCTGCTCGATCGGGTTCTGCGTCGCCATCACCAGGAACGGGCTCGGCACCGGATGCGTCTTGCCGCCGATGGAGACCTGCCGCTCGGCCATCACCTCGAGCAGCGCCGACTGCACCTTGGCCGGCGCCCGGTTGATCTCGTCGGCGAGCAGGAAGTTCACGAAGACCGGGCCGAGTTCGATGTCGAACGCCTCGCTGGACTGCCGGTAGATGCGGGTACCGACGATGTCGGCCGGCACCAGGTCGGGCGTGAACTGGATGCGCGCGAACGTGCCGCCGACCACCCGGGCGAGCGTCTCCACCGCGAGCGTCTTGGCCACGCCGGGCACGCCTTCGAGCAGGCAGTGCCCCCGGGCGAGCAGCGCGACGAACATCCGCTCGACCATCCGGTCCTGGCCGACGATGACCCGCTTGACCTCGAACATCGCCCGTTCGAGCACGCTCGCGTCCTGCGCCGGTGTCGAGCCGGTCGAGACCGAATGGGTCGGTGCCGCGTTCGTCGGACTCGAGCCGGTCGATATCGAACCGGCCGCCGTCGGACTCGTCGGCGGTCCGTCCACGGCACCGGACGTCGTCGGATCAGTCACACCCAGCCTCCACTACTGCCATCACGCACAACTGCCATCACGAAACGATCGCACCAAGCGTCCCACGATCCACCTCCGGATGGCGTACAGACGGCCGACTCACAGGTTCTCACCAACCCCACAAGCCGGCCGGACTCGCAACGACCGCCGCCGGATTGCGGAAAGACCGCAGGTCAGGGCCGCAAGGACGGAACCGTTGCACCGGAAAAGATCGAACGAATTATGAATTCGCGGCACTCAGGGCTGGACACGAGCCCGGGTAGGCCCGACTATGATTCCTGCAATCGCCGAGCGGCTTCCCCCGTGGTCGCTCGGCGAGCCTCTGTCTCAGAGCTTCGCTCATGATCACCGACGCGGCTACACTCGCCGCGTGACGGATGAGCGGACGTGTTCGGCCAAGGGCTGCCGGCAGCCGGCGACGTACCAGCTGGTCTGGAACAACCCGAAACTGCACACCGCCGACCGCCGCAAGATCTGGCTCGCGTGCGACGAGCATCGCGCATCCCTCGCCGACTTCCTCGACCGCCGCGGATTCCTACGCGAAACCGTCCCGCTCCCCGCTGGGCTAGCGGGACGCGGCTAACGCGACGCGGCTAGCGGGAAGCGTCGGCGGAAGGTTCTACGGCCGGTGAGTCCGGCACCGCACTCACCGAAATCGCCTGCTGCGCTCGGCGTGCCCGGCGGGAGGCCCACAGCCGCTCGCCGACCCGGACGACCACCAGGGTGAACACCACGTACGCCCAGCCCATCAGCACGTCGATCACGTAGTGCTCGCCCGAGTAGACCAGCGCGAACGTCATCGCGAGCGGGTAGCAGAGCATCAGCGGCCACCAGCGCTTACGCACGTCGGGCAGGAAGAACGCGACCACGAGCAGCGCGTACGCGCTGTGCATCGACGGCATCGCGGCGACCTGGTTCGCCTCCTGGACCTGGGCGGCGTTCAGCAGGCTGCCGGCATGGTGCAGTCCGAGCGCGTCCCAGCCGCGGGTGGACAGCCGTACGACCGACCACCACAGGCCGTCCGGGCCCTGCTGGAGTCGGCCGGGCAGGGTGCCGTCCTGGGAGGCGAACCACGGCGGCGCAGCCGGGTAGATGAAGTAGGTGGCCAGGATCAGCGCGGTCAGCGTGAACCAGCGGCGTACCCAGGACAGCCAGCGGTCACGGTTGCGCATCCACAGCACGGCCGCCACGATCAGGGTCATCACGAAGTGCGAGAAGTAGACGAAGCTCGCCAGAATCTCGTACCAGTGCACCTGATCCGGGTGGTAGAGGTGGTCCTGCAGCCAGACCGTCGGCGTCACGCCACCGGTCAGCCAGCCCCACATGTCGGTGTCCGCGTTGATCATCTCGGTGACATGCGGCGTCACCGAACTGGCCCAGCCGCGCGAGATGTTGTAGACGACGAGCAGGATGATGACGACCGACCAGTCCCGGATGAACCGCAGGTGGGTCCGCCACGGCTTGTCGTTGTTCCAGGCGATCGTCGCGGCCCAGATCCAGATGAACGCCTCGACCGGGTCGGTCGGAATGCCGATCGTCAGCCAGCCGGCGAGAAACAGGACACTCCAGATCGACATCCCGATCACGCGCCGCCGCCGCGGAGTCGATACCGATTGCGGCGCGGGCTCCGGCGCCACGTGTTCCGGCGTTGCGGGCAGTCCGGCCGACGCTTCGTCCGGAAGTGGCGCAGCGCTGGGCTGGGGCGTGGTCGCGTCCGCGATGTCGGTGGAAGTCATGACCCGATCCACAGTACCGGGCGACGAGATGTCGCGCCCGCGCCGACCGCGGGACCGTGATCGACCGGACAAAGCGTCAATTCCGGAATGTGACCGCAGAAGTTCATCTGGCCGTCACTCTGTGAGGTCATGGCGCTCGCGGAGTGTGATAAATCGGCGACGTAACAAGATCCTGTGAGTCCTGCGTCACGGCGATGTCGTCGGCGTGTCACAGTGCCACCGCTTGCACCGGCCTTCTCCGACCGACCGCCCGACCTTTAGGCTCACACCCATGGACCTGCAGGTGGGATTGACGGCCCGGGTGGAATTGACGGTTACCGATGCAGATACCGCGCAGGCGCTCGGGTCCGGTGACGTACCGGTCCTGGGCACGCCCCGCCTGATCGCGCTCGCCGAGGCCGCGACAGTCGCCGCGACCGCCGCACGGTTGGAGCCCGGCCGGACGACCGTCGGCACCCGGGTGGAACTCGACCATCAGGCCGCCACCGCGATCGGCCAGCGAGTCACAGTGCTCGCCGTCCTCGCGAAGGTGGACGGCCGACGGCTGATCTTCGATATCGTGGTCCGCGAAGGCACCGAACAGGTCGCGGAAGGTCGGGTGGAACGCGTGATCGTCGACCGCCAGCGATTCGTGGCCCGTTCGTTGGAGCCGAAGGCGTGATCGACTTCACCGGGATCGCCGACGGCGTCTACATCGCCCGTACCCAGCCGCTCGACGTCAACGTCTCGCTGGTGATCGGCGATCAGAGCGCGCTGGTGATCGACACGCTCTCCACCGGCTACCAGGCCGAAGCGCTCGTCGCCGCGATCCGGGCGATCACGCCGCTGCCGCTGACCGTCCTTAACACGCACAGCCACTTCGATCACTGCTTCGGCAACGCGGTGGTCGCGGCCGGGGGCCGGCCGATCTGGGCCCACCCGAACGCCGCCGCAGCGCTGTCCGAACTCGGCCCGGGATGGCGGACCGAGTGGGCACAGAAGTACCGCGAGCGCGATCCGGAGTTCGCCGCCGGGCTCGAGGCCGTACAGATCCACCCCGCAGACCATCCGGTACGCCCACCGGAGCGCCTCGACCTCGGTGGTCGCATCGTGACCGTCACCTACCACGGTCGTGGCCACACCGACGGCGACGTGATCGCCCGGGTCGAGGGCACCGACGTGCTGTTCGTCGGCGACTTGATCGAGCAGAGCGGTCCGCCCGCGTTCGGCAACGACTCCTACCCGCTCGAATGGCCGGAGGCCGTGGCCACGCTGCTGCGCGACGCGGCGCGCGTGATCGTGCCCGGTCACGGTACGCCGGTCGGCATCGACTTCGTCACCGCCCAGCACGCGCAGCTGGCGGAGTTCGCCTGGCTGATCCGCGAGGGACACGCCGACGGAGCGACACCCGGAGAGGTGGCCGCCCGAGCGCCGTGGGCCGCCGCGTCCTGCCGGTTCGGCGTCGAGCGCGGCTACGCGGAACTGGACAACCCCCGCTGACTCAGGGCGCCACCGACACCCCGGACACGCCACATCCGGGCGCCGTCGCAACACCCGTCACATGTACCTCACGCTGGGCAAACGTGGGTTGACTATCGGTGATTCGATGGGCAGACTCGATCACCTGATGCGGGGCCCACGAGGGTGACGCGGTGGTCATCCGAAGGGCGACGCGTGGGCGAATCATCGCGGTCCGATCAGCAAGCCCGCCAGCATCGATCCCGGCGGCATCGAGGGCCTGTCGTCCGGACGCCAGATTTCAGGCGCATCGGCGGGCGGATCCGCTCGCACCTCAGCCCGACGCTCGCGACCGTCGTCATTGGTCTGGTGACCGCGATCGCGATCACGCTCGGCACGGTGGCCACGGCCGGCACGAACGCTCGCGCGAGGGCCGGCCAGGTGAGCTCGTCGGACGTAGCGGCGGCGCGCGCGGAGAACGTGACGATGCCGGGCATCGACGTATCCGACTGGCAAGGCGACATCCCGTGGCAGCACGTCGCCGGCGGCGCATCGTTCGTCTACGTCAAGGCGACCGAGGGCATCGGATTCCTCAGCAAGACCTACGCGGCGCAGTACGACGGCGCGAAGGCGGCCGGACTCTACGCCGGTTCGTACGCGTTCGGGCGCCCCGATGACGGCCAACCGGCCGCACAGGCCGACTACTTCATCGACAACGCGAGCCTGACGCCGGATATCAGCGGCGTGGCCCGGGCCACCGATGCCAAGACGCTGCCGCCGATGCTCGACATCGAATGGCCGTACGCGCACAACGGCCACCTGGTCGCGCCGTACCCGTGCTATGGGCTGTCCCAGTCCGAGATGGTCGCCTGGATCAAGGGCTTCGTCGACGAAGTGAAGGCGCGCACCGGCAGCGTCACCACGATCTACACGGCCGCGGGCTGGTGGAACGAGTGCACCGGCGGTTCGGCCGATTTCGCCGACGATCCGCTGTTCGTCGCGTCCTACAACAAGGGCACGCCGCATCTGCCGGTCGGCTGGACACAGTGGACCATCTGGCAGTACACCGACAAGGGCAAGCTGCCGGGTGACCAGAACCGGTTCCACGGCTCAACCGCCGACCTGGCCGCGCTCGCGATGGCGCCCTCGGCGTACTGACCACGAACCCGGTCAGGCCGTGGCGGTGAACGTGACGGTCGGCAGCGGTCCGTCGCGTACCGGCGGCGTGAACGTCACGGTCAGCGGCGTCACCGATCCGTCCGGCACGTCGAACGACTCGCACAACTCCACCGGTGCCGCCCGGACCGACGCGATCCGGCAGGGATGCGCCGATGTCCGTACACAGGATCGTGGTCTCGGCCATGTTGCCGCAGTCCACCGCGACCGGCCGACGGTCCGCACCGACGGCGAGGCCGATGCCGCTCGCGGTGCCCGCCATCACCGCCAGCGGCACCGCCGGTACGCCAGGCGCCAGGCTGAGGTGGATATCGACGCGGACGAGATGCGTGCCCGGTGCGCTACCGGATCGGCAGATTCCGCCGTCCGTGCACGTCGCGGCGTCGGTGGACGGCATCGGTTCCAGCTGCCCGACCTGGACCACAAGACCGTCGGGATAAACCACCGACGGGCTCGTTCCGGCATAAACCGGACTCGGTACCGCGATTGCCAGCGCCGCCATCGATCCGACCGCCCCACCGATCCACCATCGCCTCACTGTCCTATCTCAACCGAAAACTCCCGCGATCAAGGCACTATTGCGGTTTTAGCGATTTTTGACGGGCAAAACCGATTGGCGGGTCGGCGTGTCGCGTCGGACCGTGGCGGTAGGCTCACGCGCAGTATTGCGAAACAAACTCTGCCACCACCCTGCAGATAGGGAGCCGCCGTGGTCAGTCTGCCGAGCGATCCGAGCCGCGAGACGTTCGAGTCCAAGGTCGCCGCGTACGTCTCAGCGGGCCTGACGATCGAGGATGCCCGCGATTCCGTCGCCACCCGGCACGGATTCTCGGGCTGGGCGGCCGTCCGTGCCTACGCTGACGTCGTGCACGTCTACCGGCGAGACAACGATCCGCACGTGACGACCGAGACCATCCCGGACGAGTTCTGCCGCCTCGCCTGCCTGACCTACACCGATGATCCGCCGGAGCGCCGTGCGGCAGCTCGCGAGCTGCTCGGTGTCCATCCCGAACTCACGGCGCACCACATCTGGGCCGCGGCCGCCGCCGCGGACGCGGAAGCGGTCCGGCGGATGCTCACGGCCGAACCGAAGCTAGCCGACACCGACGGTGGGCCGTACCACTGGAAGCCGTTGCACTATCTGACCTATTCGCGGGTCGCCGCGCCGGAGGCGGACACGCTGATGACCGCGCGGCTGCTGCTCGGTGCGGGCGCGGACCCCAACGCCGGCTATCTCTGGCACGGTATGCAGACACCGTTCACCGTCCTCACCGGCGTGTTCGGCGAAGGCGAGCAGGGCCCGGGGCGCTGTCCACGGCACCCGCACGAGCGGGCGCTCGCCGAGCTGCTGCTCACGTCCGGCGCGGACGCGAACGACGGGCAGACCCTCTACAACCGGATGTTCCGGCCGGACAACGGCCATCTGGAGCTGCTGTTCGCGCACGGCCTCGGCGCCCACAACAGCGGCCCGTGGCCGGCCCGCCTCGGCGAAGCCGCCGAGACACCGCAGCAGATGATCGACTATCAGCTCAACTGGGCCGTCGGCCACGGGTACGCGGACCGGGTCGCAATGCTGCTCGATCACGGCGCCCACCCGGATCACATCACGAAGAGCGGTCAGAGTGCGGTCGCGGTCGCCGCGGCGAACGGCGATCGCGTGACCGTCGGGCTGCTCGTCGAGGCCGGTGCCGAACCACCCGTCCTGGATGGCATGGATGCGTTCATCGCGGACTGCCTGGCCGGCGACGCCGATGCGGTGGCACAGGCGCGCGAAGGCGATCCGGATCTGCTCAAGACCGTCCTGGACACCCACCCCTGCCTGGTCGCTCGGGCCGTCGACGCGGGCCGACGCGATGCGATCGCGTTGCTCGTCTGGCTCGGATTCGACGTCAATGCGCGCCGGGACGGTGAGACCGCGCTGCACTGGAGTGCGTGGAACGGCGACATCCCGATGGCCCAGATGCTGCTCGACGCGGGCGCGGACCCGAACATCGCGGACGACACGTTCGACGCGACGCCGCTCGGCTGGGCCGAGCACGGCTGCCAGGAGGAGTTCATCACGTTCATCGCGCCGCTGACCAAAGGCTAAAGGAGCTCGGTTAGTGCGGGATCGACTTGTCGATGAACACGCCGTACCAGATGCAGAACACCAGCGCGGTCCAGATCTTGCGCGAGTGGTCGTGCTCGCCGGCCTTGTGCTCCGCCAGCAGCGTCCGGACGTAGCCGAGATCGATCAGCTTGTCGGCGCCGGACGTGCTCAGAATGTCGTGCGCCCACGCGTACATCTCGGTCTTCAACCACACCCGGATCGGTACCGGGAATCCCAGCGTCGGGCGGTTCACGATGCCGGCCGGCACGATGCCGTCGAGGGCCCGCCGCAACGCGTGCTTCGTGACATCGGACCTCGGCGGCAGCTTCTCCTCGGTCGGCAGCCGCGCCGCGATATCGAACACGGCTTGATCGAGGTATGGCGTCCGGAGCTGCAGGGAATGCGCCATCGACATGCGATCCGCTTTGACCAGGATGTCGCCACGCAGCCAGGTGAACAGGTCGATGTACTGCATCTTCGCCACGTCGTCGAGCGCCGCCGCCTCCGCGTAGATAGGCGCGGTCACGTCGGTGTAGTGCACGCTGTCGTCGTAGAACCGCATCAGCTCGCGCTTCTCGCGCTCGCGGAAAATCCGGGCGTTGCCGTAGTAACGGGTCTCGATCGGCGTTGTACCGCGTTCGATGAAGCTCTTGCCCTTCACGCCCTGCGGCATCCGCCGAGCCACCTTGCGCAGACCGCGCTGGACGCCGTCGGGCAGCGCCGCGACGCCGGATAGGGCGTGCGGCTCGCGATAGATCCGGTTGCCGCCGAAGAGTTCGTCCGCGCCGTCGCCGGACAGCACGACGGTGACGTGCTCGGCCGCCTTCTTGGCCAGAAAATACAGTGGTACGAGCGACGGGTCCGCGACCGGATCGTCGAGGTGCCAGACGATTCTCGGCAACGCGGCCATCATCTCGCCGGCGGTGACCCGGGTCGTGATCGATCGGACGCCGAGATAGTCCGCGGAGGCCTCGGCGATGTCGATCTCGGAGTATCCCTCGACGTCGAACCCGACCGTGAACGTCTTCAGATCCGGCCGGACTTCGCGTGCGAACGCCACGATCGCGGTCGAGTCGATGCCGCTGGAAAGGAAGGCGCCGACCGGCACATGTGCCCGCATGTGCATCCGGACGCTCTCCCGGAGCGTCTCGCGGATCTCCTGGTAGAGCCGCTCCGGGTCGTCGACCGGGGTCGGCCGGAACGCGGGCTGGTGATAGCGCCGGGTCGCGAACACACCGCCGGGCAGGAACGAGAACGACTCCCCGGCACGGACCCGGCCGACGCCGCGATGCATCGTGCCGCTCTCCGGCACGTACTGGTAGGTCAGGTAGTGCGACAGGTTCGTCGCGTCGACCTCGTCGGCCACCGGCAGGAAGGGCAGCAGCGCCTTCTGCTCGCTGGCCAGGTAGAGGCCGTCGCTGGTGACGAGATAGAACAAGGGCTTGATGCCGTACGGGTCGCGGGCGCCCCAGACCGAGTGGCGCAAGGTGTCCACGATCACCACGGCGTACATGCCCCGCAGGCGCGTGACGGCGTGCTCGCCCCAGAAGTGGTACGCGGCCGCGAGCACCTCGGTGTCCCCGTCGGTGACGAACGGCGCATCGTGTTCGGCGATCAGTTCGGCGCGCAACTCCTCGAAATTGTGGATCTCGCCGTCGAAGATGATCACGTAGCGGCCGGCGGCGCCGAAGCGACCGGTGTCGTGGCCGGCCGGCGGGTACGTCATCGGTTGACGGCCGCGGGTGATGTCAAGGGTCGACAAACGCTTGAAACCAAGGAAAATTGAGTCAGATATATCCGAAATATCAGTCTCGTTCGGCCCGCGGTGATGCAGCGACTCGAGCGCTGCGGTGAGCGCGTCCCGACGGTCGCTCAGCAGGGCTCGGCCGCCGACGAAGGCAAGCAGTCCGGACACGTCAGCCATCTTTTCACGAGGTACCGTCATTACTTCGGCGGGTGAGCCACATCTTCCCACCCTTTGCGGTCCCCAGCCGCATGTGTTTCAACTGCGAGGAGGCAGTCGTGACTGACGACACAACGGATGCGGTACCAGCAAAAGCGGATAAGCCGGGTACCCGTCCGTACGATCCCGGATTCCCCGAGGCGTTCCTGAACTTCATGCGGGAGTCGTGGCTCGACTCAACGCTCGATGTCACACCCGCGACCGGTGCGCCGAACTTCGCCGCCCGCCGTGCCGCCGTCTCGGCTGCGTTCCCGGGCTACACGCTGGTCATCCCGACCGGCCGCGAAAAGGTGCGCAACAATGACTGCACGTACCCGTTCCGCCCCGGATCGGACTTCTTCTACCTGACCGGCGAGCACGACCCGGACGCGGTCCTCGTGATGCGCCCGACCGGTGCAAGCGGCCACGACGCGACGCTCTACATCCGGCCGCGCTCGCCACGCGACACCGACGAGTTCTTCCGCGATGCGGGCTACGGCGAGCTGTGGATCGGCCGTCGCCACACGCTGGAGGAGAAGGCGAGCGAACTCGGCATCGCCACGGCACACCTGAACACGATCGAAACCGTGCTCGGCGACTGCGCACCCGGCCGTACGCGTACTATTCGCGGATTTGATCCTCTGGTCGACGGCGCGATCAGCGTATTCGGCGACGGGGCCGCGGACCGCGAGTTGGCCGTCACCTTGTCCGAACTTCGGCTGGTGAAGGACGAGTGGGAGATCGCGCAGCTGCAGGACGCGATCGACGCGACCGTCCGCGGCTTCGAGGATGTCGCACGGATCATCCCGGCCGACCGTCCGGTCTCGGAACGGCTGATCGAGGGCGTGTTCGGCCTGCGGGCCCGGTTCGAGGGCAACGCGCTCGGCTACGGTTCGATCGTCGGCGCCGGCGCACACGCGACGACGCTGCACTGGGTGACGAACAACGGCCGGACAAAACCCGGCGAGCTGCTGCTGATGGACATGGGCGTGGAGAACGCGAACCTCTACACCGCAGACGTCACCCGGACGATCCCGGTCAGCGGCGTGTTCTCGAACATCCAGCGCGAGGTGTACGACATCGTCTATGCCTCGCAGCAGGCCGGCATCGACATCATCAAGCCGGGCGTGGAGTACCAGGAGATTGCCGAGACGTGCACGCGCGTGCTCGCCGAGGGCCTGCGCGATCTGGGCCTGCTGCCGGTCAGCGTGGACGAGGCGATGGACAAGGAGTCCCGCGTCTTCCGCCGGTGGACGCTGCACGGCTTCGGCCACATGCTCGGCATCGACGTGCATGACTGCAACAACGCCCGACCGGAGACCTACCACAAGGGACCGGTGAACGAGGGTTATGTGCTGACCGTCGAGCCCGGCCTGTACTTCCAGATGGACGACGAGCTGGTGCCGGCCGAACTTCGCGGTATCGGCATCCGGATCGAGGACGACGTCCTGGTCACCGCGTCCGGCGCCCGCAACCTCTCGGACGGCCTGCCGCGCCGAGCAGCAGACGTGGAGTCCTGGCTATCCGCCCAGCGAGAGGCCGGCCCCCGCCTGCCGGAGTAATACCTGTCGAGCCCGGGTACGCGACCGCGTACCCGGGCTCCGCTCGTTCTACAGATGATCAGAGATCTTGGCTGCTGGGGCGCCTTAAAAGCCCATGATCACGACACTGAGCTTCCAGAGTTTCCACAACCTGCGATCTTGAACCAGGCTGCGGCCGGCTCAGCGGCGCCAGTGCGTCGGGCGAGTCACGGCCGCCGGGATCGTCGTCTCAGCATCGCCGCCGGCCGCATCGAGCTGCGGCTGGGTCACGAAGATTGCCCCGCTCAGGCGCGCTCCGGACAGATTCGCGCCGCGCAGATCGGCGCCGATCAGGTCGGCCAGCCTCAGATCAACCCCACGAAGATCACACCCGATGAGGTACGCCCCGCGGAGATTGGCACCCCGCAGGTCGATCTTCCGGAGGTCCTTGCCGATCAGATCTGCGCCCCGGCGGTCGAACCGTTTCGGGTTCGGCGCGGTGGCGCGTACCAGATCGCTGGTCTGCAGGAGTAACTCATTGACCTGCGCCCAGTGCGTGGCCATGTCCAGCACGAGCAGCGTCTCCGCCGCACCCTCGGTGAGCGCGAGCGTCTGCGCGAGCATCGTCTCGATCGCTCCGTGCAGTGTTCGGGCCGGTCGAAGGGATCGCGCCTCGGACAGGTACCAGAGGAGTTCGTGCAGTTCCCGCATGATGCCGAACGCTCGGAACTGGGACTCGGCCAGGGCCGGATCGGTACGCCAGTCGCGTCCGCGGTACGTCAGCTGGACGATCTTCTGTCCGGCACCAAGACAGTCGAAGACCGTGCATCCGGCGAATCCCCGGCTGCGCAGCGTGGCGTGGATGGCACACCGGAAGTCGGTCTTCAGGTGCTGGCACGGAACACCCGCGGGCTTGGTGATCGCGAAGTCGGACGATTTTTCGAAGGCCGGCGCGGTGCAGCACAGCGCCGTACATTTCGCGCAGTCGGCGCGCAATTGCGGTCGGAGATCCGGGATGTCAGACATATCCCGGCCAGCGTATGGCGGACGTCTCAAGATCCGGGCGGCGGGGTTGCGTGGTTAACAAGACGGACGTACGGTTTGGTTGACGACAGAGTCGCCCCTAGCTGCACCGGCCGGCAACGGCTGCGAGAGACTGCAACGGGCGTTTACATGCGTGACACATATGAGGGAGAGCGACGTGGCGAGCCTCGACACCTTTGGTGCGAAGAGTGTGCTTCGTGTACCTGGATCGGACAACGCAGACGCGAGCTACGAGATTTACGAGATCAACAAGGTCGAGGGGCACGAGTCGCTCCCGTACAGCCTGAAGATTCTCCTGGAAAACCTCCTCCGTACAGAGGACGGCGCGAATATCACCGCCGAGCAGATCACGGCACTGGGCTCCTGGGATGCCACCGCCGAGCCGAGCGTGGAGATCCAGTTCACGCCGGCGCGCGTACTCATGCAGGACTTCACCGGCGTGCCGTGCATTGTCGACCTGGCCACCATGCGCGAGGCCATCAAGGATCTCGGTGGCGACCCGTCGAAGGTCAACCCGCTCGCCCCGGCCGAGCTGGTCATCGACCACTCGGTGATCGCGGACATCTTCGGCCGCGAGGACGCGTTCGAGCGCAACGTCGAGTTCGAGTACGGCCGGAACAAGGAGCGCTACCAGTTCCTCCGGTGGGGACAGACCGCGTTCAACGAGTTCAAGGTCGTCCCGCCGGGCACCGGCATCGTGCACCAGGTGAACATCGAGCACCTCGCTCGGGTTGTCATGCCGCGCGACGGCGTTGCCTACCCCGACACCGTGGTCGGCACCGACTCGCACACCACGATGGTCAACGGCCTCGGCGTACTCGGCTGGGGTGTCGGCGGCATCGAGGCCGAGGCGGCCATGCTCGGCCAGCCGGTCTCCATGCTGATCCCCCGCGTGGTCGGCTTCAAGCTGCTCGGCCAACTGCCGGAGGGCGCCACCGCGACCGACCTGGTCCTCACGATCACCCAGCAGCTGCGCAAGCACGGCGTGGTCGGCAAGTTCGTCGAGTTCTACGGCGCCGGCGTCACCGCGGTGCCGCTCGCGAACCGGGCCACGATCGGCAACATGAGCCCGGAATTCGGCTCCACCTGCGCGATCTTCCCGATCGATGAGGAGACCGTCCGCTACCTTCGCCTGACTGGTCGAAGCAGCAGAGCAGGTCGCGCTGGTCGAGGCGTACGCGAAGGCACAGGGGCTGTGGCACGACCCGTCGATCGAGCCGACGTACTCCGAATATCTGGAACTTGATCTGTCGACCGTGGTGCCCAGCATCGCCGGTCCGAAGCGCCCGCAGGACCGGGTCTCGCTCTCCGAGGCGAAGTCCGGATTCCGCTCGGTGCTGCCCGGACTACGTCACGTCCGACGTGCGTCGACGTGGAGAGCGAAGACAGCTTCCCGGCCTCGGATGCGCCATCGTCGAACGGCGGCTCCAACGGCCGCGCCCACAAGCCGACGATGGTCACCGCACCCGACGGCACGCAGTACGAGCTGGACCACGGCGCCGTCGTGATCGCGTCGATCACCTCGTGTACGAACACGTCGAACCCGCAGGTCATGATCGGTGCCGCACTTCTCGCGAAGGCTGCGGTCGAGAAGGGACTGACCAGCAAGCCGTGGGTCAAGACGACGCTCGCGCCCGGCTCCAAGGTGGTCATGGACTACTACGAGAAGGCGGGCCTGGTCCCCTACCTGGACAAGCTCGGCTTCAACCTGGTCGGCTACGGCTGCACGACCTGCATCGGCAACTCCGGCCCGCTGCCGGACGAGGTCAGCGCCGCGGTCAACGAGGCCGACCTCGCGGTCGTGTCGGTGCTGTCCGGCAACCGCAACTTCGAGGGCCGGATCAACCCGGACATCAAGATGAACTACCTGGCATCGCCGCCGCTGGTCGTCGCGTACGCGATCGCCGGCACGATGGACCTCGACCTGACGACCGAGCCGCTCGGCATCGGCACGGACGGCCGTCCGGTGATGCTCGCCGACATCTGGCCGTCGCCGCGTGACGTGCAGGACGTCATCGACGTCGCGGTCACCGCCGAGATGTTCGCCAAGGACTACGCGGACGTGTTCGCCGGTGACGAGCGCTGGCAGTCGCTGCCGACGCCGACCGGCAACGTGTTCGAGTGGGACGCCGACTCGACGTACGTCGCGAAGCCGCCGTACTTCGACGGCATGCAGCCGCAGCCCGCACCGGTGAATGACATCGCCGGTGCGCGGGTGCTGGCGAAGCTCGGCGACTCGGTCACCACCGACCACATCTCGCCGGCCGGCAACATCAAGGCCGACTCCCCGGCCGGAAAGTACCTGGCCGAGCACGGCGTCGACCGCAAGGAGTTCAACTCGTACGGCTCGCGCCGCGGCAACCACGAGGTGATGATCCGCGGCACGTTCGCGAACATCCGGCTCCGCAACCAGCTGCTGTCCGGTGTGGAGGGTGGCTTCACGCACGACTTCACCACCGATGCGCAGACCACGATCTACGACGCCGCGCAGAACTACGCGGCCGCCGGCACGCCGCTGGTCATCCTCGCCGGCAAGGAGTACGGCTCGGGCTCGTCCCGCGACTGGGCGGCCAAGGGCACGATGCTTCTCGGCGTGCGGGCCGTCATCGCGGAGAGCTACGAGCGCATCCACCGGTCGAACCTGATCGGCATGGGCGTGCTCCCGCTGCAGTACCCGGCCGGTCAGACCGCCGCGTCGCTGGGCCTCACCGGCACCGAGACGTTCACCATCACCGGCGTGGAAGAGCTGAACAACGGCTCAACCCCCGCAACGGTACGCGTTACTGCCGGTCCGATCGAGTTCGACGCGGTCGTCCGGATCGACACCCCGGGAGAGGCGGACTACTACCGTCACGGCGGCATCCTGCAGTACGTGCTCCGGAAGATGCTCGAGAGCTGATCGTCGCGAAACCACAGAGCGGGGGTGCTGCGGCACCCCCGCTTCTGCGTGTCATCGGAGGCCGGTCATCGGGATGCCGGTCATCGGATGTTGGCCTCGGCGATCAGCTCACGAGCCAGGTCGTCACCGCTCGGCCGCGAAGCCGCGGGCGGTGAACCAGGTCGCGACGTTCATCGCGTCCCGGATCAGGAACTCCCGACCCTGCGGATTCGCCACCACGTCGACGATCTGCGGCAGGTCGATCAGGACCAGCCGGCCTTCGTACACCAGGATGTTGTACGCGGACAGGTCGCCGTGCGCATATCCGGCCCTGGCCATCAGCGATATCGCCTCGACCAGTTGCCGCCACAGATCGGCGAGATCGGCGGTGTCGTCGCGGAGAGCCGCGAGCCGTGGCGCCGCGATCTGCGTCTTCGGGTCGCCGATGAACTCCTCGAGGACCTCGGTGCCGAGGATCTGCACGGGATACGGCACCGGTACGCCGATCTTGTACATGTCGCACAGCGCACCGAACTCGGCCGAGGCCCACTGCTGGGCGATCATCTGCATGCCGACGGTCGTCCGCTTGGCCATCGCCCGGTTGTCCCGGGACTCGCGGACCCGACGCCCTTCCAGATAACCGGCATCGCGCTGGAACATGCGGTTGTTGGAGCTGCGGTAACGCTTGGCGGCCAGGATGCACCGCCGGTCGGTGCCCGGCACGCCGCGATCGATCAGGAAGACGTCCGCTTCCTTGCCGGTCTTGAGGATGCCGAGTTCGGTATCGACCGCGGCCAGCTCGGTGATCAGCCAATCCGGGTACGGCTGCGGGCCGCGTTCGAGCGGAGTGGACTGGTCCCAGGTGGACCAGCGGTCGCCGCCGTCGAGCGTTGCGATCTCCCAGGCGTCGAACTCGGGATCGGTCGGCTCGTCGTCGTGGCCGGCACGTTTCAGGAACGTTGGATCGTCGTCGTCAAAACGGCGGCGCTTCGTTACGCGCGCGCGGCCGCTCTCGGAACCGGACGAGTCAAAATCACGCAAGGTAGTAGTCTTTCGGCTGGAGTGAAGGATGGGGACATGCATGAACGGACCATGTGCTCAGCCCTCCTTCGACTCTCGCCGGGCGTGTCACCCGGCCGCCGTATGACGTTGCGCAGAGTTTAGCGACACCCGTCCGCCGGGCGTCAAACGATTTATTCGGCGTGCAGCGGGCCATCGGGGCCGCGTTGTCGAGCACGGCGGCGAGCGCGGCGATCGGCGTGCCGGCGGAGATGGTCGGTGTGAAGCGGGTCTCGGTCCAGCGACGGCCGCGATGCAGCCAGACGCTCGGCAGGCCCAGGCCGGCCGCACCGGCGATGTCGGCCTCCGGGCTGTCGCCGATCATCCAGGCGCCGCGAAGGCTCATCCGAGCCCGATCCGCCGCGATTTCGAAGATGCGCGCGTCCGGTTTGCGTACGCCGGCCTCTTCGGAAATGACCCACTCCGCAACGTACTGATCGAGCCCGGTCATCCGGATTTTGGCTTCCTGCTGCCTGGTCGTCCCGTTTGTCACGATGACCGGAACCCAGCCGGCGTTCCCCGCGATCTCGATCGCGCACGCCACCAGCGGATCGAGCCGGCTGTGCGCCAGCACGCCCGCCTGCAACGCCTCGACGATCTCGACGACGGTCGCAGACAGTCCATAACGGAGGCGCAACGCATCCGCGACCTCATAGCGCGACGTAAAACCGTCGTTATCCGCCGCAATCAACCATTCGACGTCGGTCGTCGGGCGCGCCGATATCCGCAAGGAGCGCTCTCGCGAACGCGCGGAACGCGGTCTCGCGGTCCAGCAGCGTGTTATCGAGATCGAGGAGCAACAACGGCACGCGCCGCACATTACGTGATGGAGAGCACCTTCGGCCAGTCTCCGGCTGACCGATCGCTCAGGGCGTACGTGTCGATCCGCCGGTCCCTCGGCCGGATCCGAGCTGTCACACTGGGTAGCGCTTTGCTGGCGGGTCTGCGTACCAAGCCGTACGTACGGATTGCAGGGTCCGGGCGGACCTGGGATGATCGGATTGTGCCGCGAGTCAGCCCGGACCAGCTCGAAGCGCGACGCCAGCAGATCCTCAGCGGCGCGCGTGCCAGTTTCGCGCGGTACGGCTACGAGGGCGCCACCGTCCGTCTCCTGGAGAAGGAGACCGGCCTGTCCCGCGGGGCCATCTTCCATCATTTCCGGGACAAGGAATCGCTGTTCATCGCGGTGGCCGAGGACGACGCCGCCGCGATGGTCGCAACCGTCGCGAAGCACGGACTCGTCCAGGTCATGCGGGACCTGCTGCACGGCTCACCGGGAAACCGCGACGGCGCCGACACCGCCGGATGGCTCGGCAGCCAGCTCGAAGTGTCCCGGCGGCTGCGGACCGACGAGGACTTCGCCGGCCGCTGGTCGGCACCGGCCGGCGCGCTCGGCCGGGCCACCCGGGAACGCCTGCAGCGCCAGCTCGACGCCGGCAACCTGCGCGCCGACGTCCCGATCGACACGCTGGCGCAGTTCCTGGAACTCGCCTACGACGGGCTGGTGCTGCATCTCGCGATGGGCCGCCCGGCCGACGACCTCGAGCCGGTGCTGGACATGGTCGAGTCGGCCGTCCGCCGGCCCGCCTGACCGGCGTTACATCTCCGCGGTCGCGAACTGGGTCCGGTACAGCTCGGCATAGAGGCCGCCGCGGGCCAGCAGCGCGTCGTGTGTGCCGCGCTCGGCGATCCGACCCTCGTCGATGACCAGCAGCTCGTCCGCTTCGCGCACGGTGGACAGCCGGTGCGCGATGACGATCGCGGTACGGCCGGTCAGCGCGACCGACAGCGCCCGCTGCACCGCCGCCTCGGACTCGGAGTCGAGGTGCGCGGTCGCCTCGTCCATGATCACGATGCTCGGCGCCTTCAGCAGCAGCCGGGCGATCGCGATCCGCTGCTTCTCGCCGCCGGAGAACCGGTAACCGCGCTCCCCCACCACCGTGTCGAGCCCATCCGGCAGATCCCGGATCAGCGGGCCGATCTGCGCACCGTCCAGCGCCGACCAGATCTCGTCGTCGGTCGCGTCCGGCTTCGCGTACCGGAGGTTCGACGCGATCGTCTCGTGGAACAGGTGCGAATCCTGGGTCACCACGCCGATCGTGTCGCGCAACGATTGCAGCGAAGCGTCGCGGACATCGACGCCGCCGACCAGGACGGCACCCGACGTCACGTCGTACACGCGGGAGATCAGCATCGACGTCGTGGTCTTACCGGCACCGGACGGTCCGACCAGCGCCACCATCTGCCCGGGCTCGACCGTGAACGAGATGCCGCGCAGGACCGGCTCGGACACCGTACGGTCGAGCGACGCGACGTCCTCCAGCGAGGCGAGCGACACCTCGGCCGCGCTCGGATAGCGGAACGTCACGTCGCGGAACTCGACATCGCCGGTGCCGGCCGGAATCGTCACCGGGTCGGACTTCTCCGCGATCCCCGGCTCGAGATCGAGCACCTCGAAGACGCGCTCGAACGAGACGAGCGCGCTCATCACGTCGACCCGGACGTTCGACAGCGACGTCAGCGGTCCGTAGAGCCGGGTCAGCAGCAGCGCGAGCGTGACGACCGTACCGGCGCTGATGCCGCCGCGCCCGGTGACCGCGAGCCAGCCGCCGAGCCCGTACGTCAGCGCCTGCGCGAGCGACGCGACGAGCAGCATCGACACGAAGAACGTCCGGCTGAACATGGCCTGCTGGACGCCGATGTCGCGGACCCGCGCGGCCCGGCCGGAGAACCGCGCCGCCTCGTCGTCCGGCCGGCCGAACAGCTTCACCAGCAGCGCGCCGGAGACGCCGAACCGCTCCGTCATGGTGGCGTTCATGGTCGCGTCGAGCTGGTACGACTCGCGGGTGATCAGCGCGAGACGGCGACCGACCCGCCGCGCCGGCAGCACGAACAGCGGCAGCATCAACAGCGACAGCACGGTGATCGGCCAGGACAGCGTGAACATGACGGCGGCGGTCAGTACGAGCTGAATCACGTTGCTGACGACGCCGGACAGCGTCGAGGTGAGCGCCTGCTGGGCGCCGATCACGTCGTTGTTGAGCCGGCTGACGAGCGCACCGGTCTGCGTACGCGTGAAGAACTGCAACGGCATCCGCTGCACGTGGTCGTAGACCTGCGTCCGCAACGCGTAGATGCTGCCCTCGCCGATCCGCGCGCTGTACCACCGCTGCGCCAGCGACAGCATCGCGTCGACGACGGCGAGCGCGCCGATCAGCACCGCGATCCGGACCACCTCGGTACTCGCTCCGGGGCCGCCCTTGGTGATCGTGTTGATGACCCGGCCGGCCAGCACCGGTGTGGCCACGCCGATGGCGGCGTCCACGATGACGGCCAGCAGGAAGACGACGATGTCGCGGCGGAACGGTCGGGCGAACTGCAGGATCCGGCGGCTCGTACCCTTTGTCAGCTTGTAGTGCTTCATCTCCTGCTCGCGCCGCATCGAGCGCAACATGCCAAACCCCGCACCGCCATGACCCGCCATGGGCCCAGTCTTACCTGAGGGTCACTCGCCCAGACCGGCGAGGTCGCGCATGCGGCGGACCTGGGCCTCGCGCTCGGCGCGCCGCTGCTCGTCGGCGGATCGGCCGTGCGCGCCGCTGCAGCAGCGCCTTCGTCTCGACCACCGCATCGCGCGCGCCGGACAGCAGCGCCGCGGTCAGGTCGCGAACCGCACCATCAAGATCTTCAGCGGGTACGACCAGGTTGGCCAGGCCGATCGCGCGTGCCTCGTCCGCGCCGATCCGGCGGCCGGTCGCGCAGATCTCCAGCGCACGCGCATATCCGACCAGCTCGACGAGCGGCTTCGTGCCGCCGAGATCGGGCACGAGGCCGAGCTTGATCTCGCCCATGGTGAACTTCGCGTCGGTGGTCAGGACGCGCAAGTCGCACGAGAGCGCGAGCTGGAATCCGGCGCCGATCGCATGCCCCTGTACGGCCGCGATGCTGATGATGTCTGGCCGGGTAAGCCACGAGAACGCCTCCTGGAACACGGCGATCTGATCGGCCGCCTCGCCGGGCTCGCGCTGGGCGATTGCCGCCAACGAGCCCGGGGTGTCGGCCGACGCCTGGGCAACCGCCAGGTCGATACCGGCCGAGAAGGCACGGCCCTCGCCGCGCACGACTACCACTCGCACGTCGCCCGTGAGTTCACGGCCGATCGCGCGCAGCCGCGCCCACATGGCGGGCGTCTGAGCATTGAGGACATCGGGCCGGCACAACGTGACCGTTGCGACCGGCCCATCGCTGTCCAAACGAACGCCATCGACGTCGGTCATCGACGGCTCCCACGGAGAGAACAGCTGGTACGCGAGCTTGGCTTCACAGCGGTGAGCCTAGCCGGTTAGCCTGGCCGAGATTCCGACCAGCCCGGCGCTCCGCGTCAGACCTTCTTGCGCCGACGAGCGCCGCCACGCTGCCGGAGCGCGACGCCGGACTCGGTGAGAACGCGGTGCACGAAACCGTACGAACGACCGGTCGAGGAGGCGAGCGCGCGGATGCTTTCGCCGGACGTGTAACGCTTCACCAGATCCTTCGCGAGGGTCTGGCGTTCCGTCCCGACAATCCGACGGCCCTTCTCAGTGGTGGCGGCGGTGGTGCCAGTGGCTGCCATAGCGGAGTCCTCACGTCACTTTGAGTATTGGTGGCGGTCTCACCTATTAGACCGCGTCTGACGATCATGCGCAACGATCATGCACGAGATGTCATGCCTAAAGGCACGGAATGTCTGACCCACACCAATCTGAAAGGCCCGTAAACCGGTCTTAACGCCGCCGTGTACGCCGGCGTCCGGCACCGAGACGCAGGTATTTGTCAGCTACCCGATACCGTGACCACCGTGACCGAGTGCGGCGCTGCAGACGCGGGCCGGGGCCGAGCCCCGCAGGCGTCCACTCCGAGGGACCGGCGTGGCCGACCTCCTCGGCTGGACGCTCCTGGCCGGCGCCGGTATCGGCCTGACCGCGCTTGCCGTGCACGGCGGCGTCCGGCTGGGCACCGCGAGCGCGCCGTTCCTCGGCTCCTACCGTCTCCAGATCAGCCCGTTCTCGACTGCTCGCGCCGCTGGTCGCGCTGGTGTTCCTGGTGGCGTGGCGCTGGATCCGGCAGCTGCAGTGGGCGTTGCTGCTGCTCATCTCGTACGCGGTCGCGGTCGCTTGGGCACTGTCGCTCGCGCTGGTCGACGGCGCCGCCGGCCTCACCCGGTCGCTGCTGGACCCGTCCAACTACGCACCGGACGTGGCGATGGTCGGCGACGCGCCGGCGCACTACATCGCGACGTACACGCAGAACGTGGCGAGCCACTCGATCGCGGCGCGCGGGCATCCGCCGGGATCGGTGATGGTGCTGTGGGCGCTGGAACGGGTCGGCGTCCGCGACCAGCTCACGCTCGCGGTCCTCATCACCGCACTGGGTACGCTGACGATCCCGCTCGTGCTCTACTGCGTCCGCAGCGTCTGTGGCGAGGTGACCGCCCGCCGGTACGCGCCGGTCCTCGTGCTCGCGCCGTACGCGATCTGGGTCGCGGTGAGCATGGACGCGGTCGTCGCGATGCTCGGTGCGGCCGCGTGCGCCGCCGGCGTGTTCGCGAGCGCCCGGAAGCGGCACGGCCTGATCTCGGCCGGATGGTCGTTGGTGACCGGCGTGCTGATCGGGTTCGCCGGGATGTTCTCCTACGACGTCGTCTGGCTCGGGCTCTCCGTGGTGCTGCTCTACTTCGCGCGGCGGCGCCCGTTCCTCAACATCGGTACGGGCATCGGCGCGCTGCTGCCCGTACTCCTCGCTCAGCATCTCGGGTTCGGCTGGCTGACCGGCCTGCGCGGTGGCGAACTCGGATTTCGTGGCGCGGATCGAGCCGTTCCGGTCGGCACCGTGGTGGGCGATCCTCTCCATCGTCGCGCTGATCCTCGCGGCCGGGCCGCCGATCTACGCCAGCGCTCGCAAGATCCGCAACACGCCGGCGTGGCCGTTCCTGGTCGGCGCGGCGGTCGCGGTGCTGTTCTCGGTCTTCGCCGGTCTCGCGCGCGGCGGCGTGGAGGCGGCGTGGCTGCCGTTCTTCCCGTGGCTGACGGTCGCCGCGGTCGCGCCGGAGAAGCAGGGCGGCGATCCCCCGCCGATGCCGTGGCTCCTGGTCATCGGCGGGGTCGTGGCCGCCGTGGTGATCGAGGCGGTGCTGGCCACCCCCTGGTAGGGGTCAGGCCAGTTCGACCAGTTCCAGCAGGTCGTCGCTCCAGGCATCCTCGACGCCGTCCGGCAGCAGGATCGCCCGGTCCGGCTTGAGCGCCTGTACGGCGCCGGCATCGTGCGTGACCAGCACGATCGCGCCCGGGTAGCGGGCGATCGCGTCGAGCACCTGCTCGCGGCTGACCGGGTCGAGGTTGTTCGTCGGCTCGTCCAGCAGCAGCACGTTCGCGCCGGAGCAGACCAGCGTCGCGAGTGCGAGTCGGGTCTTCTCGCCGCCGGAGAGCACGCCGGCCGGCTTGTCCGCGTCGTCGCCGGTGAACAGGAACGCGCCGAGGATCCGGCGCAGCTCGGTGTCGGTCTGATCGGGCGCGGCGGTCCGCATGTGCTCCAGGATCGTCCGGTCGACCTCGAGCGTCTCGTGCTCCTGCGCGTAGTAGCCGGTCCGCAGACCGTGCCCGTGCGACGACCTCGCCGGTGTCCGACTCGAGTACGCCGGCGAGCATCCGCAGCAGCGTCGTCTTGCCGGCGCCGTTGAGCCCGAGGATCGCGACCCGGGATCCACGGTCGACGGCCACGTCCACGCCCGAGAAGATCTCCAGCGAGCCGTACGACTTCGACAGGTCGTGCGCGGTCAACGGCGTCTTGCCGCAGGCGGCCGGCGTCGGGAAGCGCACCTTCGCGACCTTGTCCGACGCGCGTACGTCCTCCAGGCCGTCGAGCATCTTCTCGGCGCGGCGGGCCATGTTCTGCGCGGCCACCGTCTTGGTCGCCTTCGCCCGCATCTTGTCGGCCTGCGCGATCAGCGCGCCGGCCTTCTTCTCCGCGTTCGCGCGCTCGCGCTTGCGGCGCTTCTCGTCGCCTTCGCGCTGCGCGAGGTAGGTCTTCCAGCCGACGTTGTAGACGTCGACGGTGGCGCGGTTGGCGTCCAGGTACCAGACCTTGTTCACCACGGCGTCGAGCAGGTTGACGTCGTGGGAGATCACGATCAGGCCGCCCTTGTGGCTGGACAGGAAGCCGCGCAGCCAGGTGATCGAGTCGGCGTCGAGGTGGTTCGTGGGCTCGTCGAGCAGCAGGATGCCGCCGCCGGTCGCGGCCGCGTCCCGGAACAGGATCCGGGCCAGCTCGATCCGGCGACGCTGGCCGCCGGAGAGCGTGCCGAGCGTCTGGGCGAGGACGCGGTCCGGCAGGCCGAGGTTCGCGCAGATCCGGGCGGCCTCGGCCTCGGCCGCGTAGCCGCCGAGCCCGGCGAACTGGTCTTCCAGCGAGCCGTACCGCCGCAGCGTCTTGTCGTCCGGGTCGGTCGCCATCCGCGCTTCGAGCGTCTTCATCTCGCTCAGCAGCGTGTCCAGGCCGCGGGCGGACAGCACCCGGTTCGCGGCGGTGACGTCGAGGTCGCCGGTACGCGGGTCCTGCGGCAGGTATCCGACCGGTCCGCGGCTGTCCATCGTGCCGCTGTGCGGCTGGCCCTCGCCCGCGAGGACCTTGAGCGTCGTGGTCTTGCCGGCGCCGTTGCGGCCGACCAGGCCGATCCGGTCACCCGGCTGCACGCGCAGGGTGGCTTCGGACAGCAGGATGCGGGAGCCGGCACGCAATTCCAGGCTGTTCGTCGTGATCATGGCTGAATTCGCTCACTCTCGAGAGGTATGACTGACTCCACCGGGCACGCAAAATCGCCGGCCAGCCTTCATTGGCGGTGGTCGGCGCGGGGCGCGTCAGTCTTCGCAGAGGAGCACGCCGCAAAGTATACCGGGCGTACCGAATCGAATTAGCTCATGATCTTGTGGGTCCGGCCACTCCCACCAATTGCCCCTTCGTCCCATCATTCACACCGTAGCCTGGCATAACGGACATAGCTCGGCGAAGCATGGGGCGGCGATGGAGCTCAACGAGAACGCTGGTCTCGACACGAGCCAAGTGGAGGACATGCGCGGCCGCAGTAGTGGCGGCCGTGGCGGACTCGGCGGCATGTTCCCCGGCCTCGGCGGTGGCTGGCGGCACGAGCGGCAGCAGTACGGGCGGTGCCGGCGGCGGGCTGGGCGGCGATCCTCGGCAGCCTCGGCGGCAAAGCCGGCGGCGGCCTGATCGGCCTGCTGGTGGTCGGCCTGATCGCGTGCCTGTGCTTCGGCGGCGGCAAGCTCGGCGGCTTCGGTGACTTCGGCAATCTCGGCGGCCTCGGCTCGGCCGGCCCGGTCACGGCGGACGGGTCGACCGTCGGCAACACCGACATCCAGGAACAGTGTGCGGTCTCGAACCCGGACCGGTTCAACAACGAGGCCTGCCGCAACCTGCTCTACATCAACTCGATCCAGAACTACTGGCAGACCGCGCTGCCGCAGAACTTCGGTGTGCCGTACCAGATGGCCACCACCCGCTACTTCTCCGGCCAGGTCCAGACCGCCTGCGGACCGGCCACCGCCGGTGTCGGGCCGTTCTACTGCCCGGGCGACAACCACGTCTACATCGACCTCACGTTCTACCAGGAACTCGCGAACCGGTTCGGTGCAAGCGGCCAGTTCGCGCAGGCCTATGTGCTCGCCCACGAGTACGGGCACCACGTGCAGACGCTGCTCGGCATCGAGCCCGCGATGCGCCGCGCCCAGCAGCGGGATCCGGCCAACGCGAACCAGTATTCGGTCCTGCTCGAACTCCAGGCCGACTGCTTCGCCGGGGTCTGGGCGAACAACGCATCGCGTACGTCCGACGCCGGCGGCCAGCCGCTGTTCACGTCGCTGACCACGCAGGACATCCAGGAAGCGCTGAACGCGGCGGCGGCCGTCGGCGACGACTCGATCCAGCGCAAGAGCGGCGTCGCGGTCAACGAGGGCGCGTTCACGCACGGCAGCGCGGCCCAGCGGGAGCAGTGGACCTACCAGGGCTACACGCACCGGCGATCCGAAGCAGTGCAACACGTTCGGCAACGCCCTGGGCTAACTCACTGGGCTAACTCGCCGGGCTAACTCGCCGGGCCTGTTCGACCATCACCGGTCCTCGGCGTCGGCTCCGTCGTTCATCGACGTGTCCGCAATTGCGCCGCGCTTCCTTCCGGCAGCAAGGGATGCCGCAAAGAGGCATGTCGCGAAGACGTACGCCTCGACTGCGATGTGTCGCGGCGACCGGAAGTACAGCAATTCAGACCCGAAAACGGCTACCACGAGCCCGCAGACTATGAGTTTCCATTGCAAGCGATTCATCATCGGCGTCCTAGTCGGTAATTTTGATTCGGACGGCGAGCGCCGCGTTCACGGCATCCTGGAGGACGGCGAGGCGGGGCTCGTTCACGTCCAGGAAGCGCTCGGCAATCTTGGGCGCCAACGACTCCAGGCGCCGGTCGGCGAGGATCGATTCAATCGTTCGCTTGTCGCCGCCGGTGACGATCGTCGACAACGTCGGCAACGCCGGCACGATCAGCCGTAGCACGAGGTCGGACGCATCGCCGGCGGCCGCCTTCGCCTGATTGTCGCGCCGACGCGCGAACCGCTGCTGCGACCAGCCGCCGGCCGCCGTACGGCTCTGCACATACGACGTATCGACCTTGTGCACGGTGAGTTCGGATCCGACCGCGATCCCGACCGCGACCGCGGCCTTACGAGCCAACACCAGGCCCACGGTGCGCGTTTCGCTCGCCGCCGCGACGAACCCTTCCCGATCCACACTGGTACGCGCACCGGGCGCACCGTGGCACTCGGCAACCGACCCGTCACCGGCCCGCAGGTACAGCACACCGCCGTCGACCGACGACGTCAGGTCGGCGCCGCCGTGTCGGGTCTGGAAGTTCTCGATCCACCTCGGCAGCCGGGCGGGCGGCACGTCCACCCAGAGCCCACCGCCGGCCGCCGGCCTCGTCATTGCGTCCGTTCGCTTCGAGCCCGCTGCATGCCTGCCAGTGTGCCAGGCTGTTCACCATGCCCGTCCCGCCGTCCCCGACATCCCCTACACCGCTGGCCGCCACGATCCTGGATCGGCTCACGACGATCTACGAAGGCGCTCGGGATCCGGTGGCGGCGGCGCCGATGGTGGCGTACATGCGCGATCAGTTCGCGTACCTTGGGCTGCGCGCTCCGGTGCAGAGCGTCCTCAACCGTGAGGTCCTCGCCGGCCTGCCCAAGCCGGATGAAGCCGATCTGCGGGACATAGCGGTGGCGTGCTGGGGCCGGCCGGAGCGGGAATATCAGTACTTCGCCATCCATCTGCTGCGCCGCCGCATCACGGTCTGTTCCGCGTCGTTTCTCGAGGTCGTACGCGATCTGATCGCAACATTGTCCTGGTGGGACACTGTCGACGCGCTCGCTTCGCGAGTGGTCGGGCCGCTGGTAGCCGCTCATCGCCACGACCTGATCGCGACGATGGATGCGTGGGCGGCCGACGAGAACATGTGGCTGGCCCGGACGGCAATCCTCCACCAGCTCACGTTCCGTGAGGCGACCGACACCGAGCGGCTGTTCGGCTACTGCGTGGCACAGGCCGGTCACCCCGACTTCTTCATCCGCAAGGCAATCGGATGGGCGCTACGCGAATATGCGAAGACCGATCCCGACGCCGTACGGTCCTTCGTACACCACCATCCCGAGCTGTCCGGACTGTCAAAACGCGAGGCGCTGCGCCGACTCTGATCCGCCCCCGCAATCCGCGGTCCATGTGGATAACCGAGAAGATCTTGAAGAGAAAAGACTCGCCGGGCGCACTTTTCCTTCATGATCTTTTGAGTTATCCACATGTCTCCTGAGTAACCCAGCAAATTCGCAGGTCAGGACGGTGACAGATACCTCGCAGACGCCGTCAACACGATGATCCGGAAGAGTAATGCGCCCGCCGCACCAACTCTTCACGATCACTGGCACTCTCGCCCGCCGCGAAGCCGACATTTCCAAGACACGCGGACGCGACGCGGCAGTTGCTCAACCAGCCCGGCAGATCAGGTGCTGCAGGAGAGGCCGCATCGCGTGCGCGCGCTCCCGTTGCCAGCGTCGATGCGTCGGCATACCCGGAATGTCCGCCAGCGTCGAGTTGAACCGCCACATGCCGGCTAAACCGATCACGAACCGCCCCGACGCAGAGAGCGCCGTCGCGGGCACTGCCTCTCCAGGCAGACGCTCCCGTGATCCCGCCGCCTCTGGTCGGACTGCCGCAGATCGCGACGCCCGGGTCAGTGGCACGCCGGACCGTAGTGTCGGGTCCGGAAGCGCGTCGAGCACGCGTAGTGCGGCCGCGACCGCGGCTTCCGGACCGTCGACATGGCCGGCCGCGGCGACATCGGCGGCCAGCAGAGCACGATCGATCCACGGTGCGCCACGGCTGGCGAAGCTCCAATCGACCAGCGTGGCGAGTCCGGTCGACGCGTCGACGATCGCGTTGTCGGCGCGAAGATCGTGATGGACGAGCACGTCACCCGCCGTCCATTCGCGCCAGCCCAGCACGGCCTCCGCGAGCCGAGGCGCCCATTGCGCCTCCCATGAGTCCACCGCAGTCAGTTTCGCCCAACCGTCAAGATCGGGAAGAAGATCGAGGACGGGTGGCAGCCCATCCGGCGCCCGGAACGCGGCAACGCGTACGCAGGCCTGCACGACGGCGGCGATGCCTCGATCCGTCCACGGCGGCCCGGCGATCACACCGGGGGCGTACGACGTGATGACCGCGACCCAACCATCCGCGTCGACCGTGCCGAGAAGCGTCGCAGCCGGTACGCCCGGCGGAAGCAGCGCAAGCGCGACCGCCTCCCCGCGATACAGATCGGCCGACTTCGACGGGCCGACCGCCTTCACGAATACGATCCGCCCGTCGGCAAGCGTCAGCACGGCGGCGGGGCCGGGCGACATGCCACCGTGCACGTTCCGAACCTGCACCTCAGGACTGCCGAGAACCGCCGAAACCCGGGCGCGCACAGCAGCGGGAGCATCCAACCATGACGGTCGCGCGGTAAACACCAGGCAGAGTCTGCCGCACCGACGCCGAGCACGATGACCCTGGGACGTCTAGAGCGTCGGGATGCGGACCAGGAACTGGCAGCCGTCATCGACGTTCTGGACGGCAACCGCACCCCGATGCGCTTCGACCAGCCCTCGTACGATCGCGAGCCCCAATCCGCCGCCACCGACCCCGTCCGGATCCTGATGATGCCGGGGCGTACGCGCGGCCTCGCCCCGGAACGCGACGTCGAACACCCGCCCGAGATCCTCCTCCGGGATGCCACCGCATCGATCCGTGATCGCGAACCATCCGCCCTGCTCGTCGTGGCCGCCGCTGAGCGTGACCGTACCCTCCGACGGCGTGTACCGGATCGCGTTGCGCAGCAGGTTGTTGACGACCCGGGACAGTTCGGGCTCGCTCGCGCGGACCACCGGCCACCCCGATTCGGACGCGATCACGCGGATCCGGCGGGCGTCGGCCAAGGGTGCCGCCGAGGCGACCGCGTCGGAGATGATGTCGCCGAGCGCGACGTTCGCCAGCGACAGCCGCAGCGCTCCGGCGTTGATCCGGGACAGCTCGAACAGGTCGTCGACGAGCTGCGCCATCCGATCGGTCTCGATCCGGATCCGCCGGTGATACTCGGCGACGCTCTCCGGGTCGCTGACGATCCCGTCTTCCAGCGCCTCGGCCATCGCACGCAGGCCGGCCAGCGGCGTACGCAGATCGTGCGAAACCCACGCCACCAACTCGCGCCGCCCGACCTCCATCTGCCGTTCGCGCGCGCGCGCCTCTTCGGCCCAGACCGCGTCGACGGCCAGACGCCGGCCGAGCCACACACCCATCGCCAGGCTGACCACGCCGCTCATGCCGATCACGATCAGCAGGACGCGCAGGTCGTGCGGCGACAGGAACATCGCCCGTGCGACCAGCACGATGCCGGCGAGCACGCCGAACACGCAGATGCACAGCAGCAGGCAGATGTGCAGCACGATCGATCGTCCGCGCAGCGTACGGTGCACGAGCGCCGCCGATGATCGCGACGCCGGCCGCACCGCGCGAGCGCGAGACCGAAGATGGTCAGCAGGTCATGCACGGGCCAGCTCATACCGGTAGCCGACGCCCCACACGGTCAGGATCCGCTTCGGGTTCGCCGGGTCGTCCTCGACCTTCTCCCGCAGCCGCCGCACGTGCACGGTCACCGTCGACTGATCGCCGAATGTCCAGCCCCAGACGGATTTCAGCAGCTCCGCCCGGCGTACCACCCGGCCCGGATTGCGCAGCAGGAACAGCAGCAGGTCGAATTCCCGGACGGTGAGCGCCAACTCGACGCCACCGCGGGTCGCGAGCCGCCGGGCCGCGTCCACCACCAGGTCTCCGTCGACCAACGTCTCCGCCGGCACGGCTTCGGCCGCCGGCGCCGACGTGCCGGCCCGCCGCAGCACCGACTGCACCCGAAGCACCAGCTCACGCGGCGAAAAAGGCTTCGTCACATAATCGTCCGCGCCGAGCTGAAGGCCGAGGACGCGGTCGGCCTCTTCACCCAGAGCAGTCAACATCACAATGGGTACGCCATCCGGCCGCGCCCGCAGCTGCCGGCACACTTCCAGGCCGACGTGCGCCGTCCGGGCGCCGCGATCGTCCGGCCGGTCCGAGCTGGGCAGCATCAGGTCGAGGATGACGAGGTCCGGGCTCTCGGCCGCGAACTTCTCCAGTGCCGTCCGGCCGTCGCCGGCCAGAATCACCTCGAAGTCGGCACGCTCGAGATACCTGCGTACGACATCGCTGACCGTCGGATCATCGTCGACGACCAGTATCCGCTGCCCCATCGTCCGAGCGTACGTCCCACCGCGCCACATCCCGGCGGCGTGACCGTACCCGTAAGGACATCGGAATGATCGGTGATCGAGTGACGGTATCGTCGACGCATCGGCTCGGCAGACCAGCGATATCGTCACACGATCGTCAGCCCACCAACGTCCGGACGGCGAGCGCGACGATCAGCGCTGCCGATACGGCGGCGGTCGCCAGTCGGCCTCGCGGGCCGCCCAGGTGTCGGCCGAGCGCCGATCCGCTCAGCGCAAGGAAGAGTTGCCAGCTGGCGGATGCCGCGAACACCGCGACCGCGAAGACGGCGCCGTACCAGGAGGTCGGCGCCCGATGGCCGAGCACGAGCGCGGCGAAGTAGATCACGGTGGCCGGATTGAGCAGCGTCAGCCCGAGCACGCCGAGAAACGCCCGGGCAGGGCTGGAGAACACGGTCGACGACCGGTCCGGATCGCGGTGGTGCCGCCACGCGCTCACGCCGATCTGGATCGCGATCGCGATCAGGACGCATCCGGCGACGATCCGCAGCGGCGTGGCGATCGGCGCGATGACCGACGCGACCGCAGCGCCACCGAGGACCGCGACGAGCGCGTACAGGCCGTCCGCGGTGGCCACTCCGAGCGCGGCACCGGCTCCGATCCGCAGCGACGTACGTGCGGACAGGCCGAGAATCAGGACGCCGATCGCACCCACCGGGATCGCGACGCCGTAGCCGGCGACCAGCCCGGAGATCAACGCTTCCATCACATCGCAGGAGCTTGCCAGCAGACCCGAATCGGGGCACCCGAATTAGCGGCCCGTTACAGGCCGGACGGGTGCGGCGACAGCCACGTCGAGTGCTTCGCCGCCAGCGCGTCCCGTTCGGCGACGTTCGGCAGGATGACGTCCGCCCCGCCGGCGTACGGGTGATAGAGCCAGCCGAGATCGAGCGGCGCGATGATCACGCCGACCACCTGCTCCTCGGCCGCCAGGCGCAGCAACTCGTCGAGTTCTCCGGCTGCCACTGCTCGGTCGCCACGTACAGGTGGGCGAAGAGCAGGTCCGGGTCGGAGTAGTGCCACGGTACGGCGGTCCAGAAGTCGATGTCCGCGCTCGGTCGGGGCCGGCGCGGGCGAGATCTCGCAGACGATGACGAGCGCATCCTCGCCGGCGGTCGAGCAGCTCACCCAGGACGGCGTTGTGCCGCTGCAGGACGGTCTCCCAGTCGGATTCCGACTCGGCCGTCCGGCGGGAGCCGGCCAGGCTGTGAAAGCGTACCCACTGGGTTTCGAACAGCTCTTTGAGTTCGTGGGCGATCGGCAGGCTGTCCGGCCAGCGCTTGGCCCACGCCTCGATCAACGGGTAGGGATCGGTGGCCATGTCGTCGGTCGGCCACCAGTGTGCCTCGCCGTAGTTGACCGCGTGCCGGCCGCTCTCGAAGACCTCTCGGGCCCGCAGGACATGCGGGTCGTCGACGTGCCGCTGATCCGAGCCGGGAGCGCCGGCGAAGACGACGATCAGGTCTCCGTCCTCATCGGCCATGTCGATCAGGATCTCCGCGCCGTCGACCTCGGCGGTAGCGGACGACACCGCGCTGGAGACGATGGCGAGGACTCGATCGAGGCCGTCCCGGTCGAGCTCATACGAGCCGGACCCGGCGCTGTGACCGACCACCGTCGCCAGGATGTCGGCGAGCGCATCGCCGTCGCGATGGGCGATGTAGGTAAACGTGACCTCATCCGGAAGTGAGGCGCCATCGTCGTCGGGATGGTCGATCCAGCCGATGCCGTAGATCGCGGGAGGCTGCTTCATCGGGTATCACCTCGGGATGCTGGCGGGGGTGACCGAATCGTGCCACAGACATGCAGGCTCCGCGACAGGCACGTCAACATGCCACGAATAGGACATCTCCCGCTAAAATCGAGCAGCCGATGTCCGGATTGGCTTTGTTCCAACGGTTCCGCGGACACAATCCAAACATGAATGAAATCATCCATATCGTCGGGGAACGGCGAAAGGATGCCTCGCATGGTGGTGACCCTGGAGCGGACGGCCGACACGGCCGAGCCGGCGCTTCAGCCACCGCGACGACCGATCCACCACGCCGTTTACCATGCCCTGCGGCGTGCAGTTCGCTACGTCCTGAGCCAGTGGATCGGCATCGCGACCGCGATCGCCTACCTCGGTTTTGCGTTCTACCTGATGAGCCCGATGTGGGCCGATCCGGCCGGGCGGCAGTTCCCGTCGAATCAGACCGATCAATCGCAGGTGGAATGGTTCCTGCTGCACGGCCTGCACGTGTTCACGCAGGGCGAGAATCCGCTGACGCTGACCACGCTCAACGTGCCGCTCGGCGTGAATCTGATGTCCAACACGCCGATCCTCGCGCTGTCGCTGCCGATGGCCCCACTGACCGCCTGGCTGGGCCCCTCGGTCGTGTACGTGCTGCTGCTGACGCTCGGCCTCGCCGGTACGGCGTTCGCCTGGTACCACGTGATGTACCGGCACTTCATCCACGACCGGATCGCGGCGATCGTCGGCGGCGCGATCTGCGGTTTCGGGCCCGGCATCGTCGCGCACACGAACGGCCATCCGAACATCACCGCACAGTTCCTGATCCCGTTCATCCTGTGGCGTGCGCTCGCGCTGCGGAACCATCCGAAGCCGTGGCGCAACCGCCTGATCCTGGCCGCCCTGATCGTCGTCCAGGTCTTCATCAACGAGGAACTGCTGCTCGACACCGCGCATCGCCGGTTTGATCTTCGTCGTCGTGTACGCGATCGTGCCGGCCCGCCGTCGTCCGCGGCGCGGTCAAGCCGATGCTGATCGGCACCGGCATCATCGCGCCTGATCGGCCTGGTCGCTGCTGGCGTACCCGATGTGGTACCAGTTCACCGGCCCCGGCCACGTCAACGGGCTCCCGCTCGACCAGCAGCAATTCCCCTACCGGCCGCCGCTGACCTCGTTCGTGACGCTGCCGTCCATGTCGTGGTGGGGCAATCGCGGTCGCACAATCTGACGCTGTCGGTGCCGCCGGAGGAGAACTCGTTCCTCGGCTGGCCGGTCGTGATCGTGACACTCGGCATCGTGGTCGCGCTGTGGCGGCGGTCACCGGCCGTCCGGGCGCTGTTCTGTCGTCGGTGTCCTGTTCGGCTACGCGTCGCTCGGCACCCGGATCTCGGTCAACGACCCGTCCCGCGCGTACCCGTACTCGCTCTGGTCCCATCTCAGCTCGATGCCGCCGTTCAACAACATCCTGCCGACGCGCCTCGCGCTGGTGGTGTTGCCGGTCGTCGGCCTGCTGTTCGCGCTGGCGATCGCGCATGCGCTCCAGGCGCTGCGCCGCCTGCGTGCCGCGCGGCGCGCGTCCGCACCACGACGAGGTCACGCTGAACGCGCAGGCCCGCATGGTCCGGCGCGACTCCGCATCCGCTGGCGCGCGGACGAGGCTCGCGTCGAGCGTCGTGCGACGGCATCACCGCCACGTGGTACGCGCAGCCGCCACGGCTCGGCCTGGTCGCGATGGGTGCCGCGCTCGTGACGATCGTGCCGACGCCGGTGGTCGACCGGACCTCGGCCGCCGGTGCCGCGCGTTCTTCCTGGACGGCACGTACAAGCGGTACGTCCGCCCGGGCTACACGGTGCTCGCGGCCGCGCCCGGCGACCGGACCTATCCGGAGAACATGCACTGGTCGGTCGCGACCGGGCTCGGCTTCTCGCGTCGCCGGCCGGCTACTTCCTCGGGCCGGATCTGGCCGGTCGGGCCCGCTTCGGCCCGATGCCCCGGCCGACGATGTCGTTGCTGTACTCGGCCGGGCACGGAAAGATCCGGCAACGATCTGGCCGCGCAGCAGGTCCAGCAGGGCATCAGCGACGTGCGCTTCTGGCACACCGCGATCATCGTGCTCGACGCCCGGCCAGCCGTACGAGGGGAATCTGCTCGTCACGCTGGACGCGCTCTACGGTCCGGGCTCAGTACGTCGACGGTGTCTGGCTCTGGGACGTGCGACGGTTCAACGACGACGGTCGTGCCGCTGCCATACAACGGGACGGGCTGGAAACCAACCCGCCCGGCCACCGGTCGCCGCTGACGACCGGGGAAAGTCTGATAACCGGGACGATCAGACGTTGAAGCCGAGCGCCCGAAGCTGCTCGCGGCCCTCGTCGGAGATCTTGTCCGGGCCCCACGGCGGCAGCCAGACCCAGTTCAGACGGATGTCCTTGCAGAGGCCACCGCCGGGACCGGTGAGGAGCGCGGCCCGAGCCTGCTCCTCGATCACGTCGGTCAGCGGGCAGGCCGCCGACGTCAGTGTCATGTCGATCGTCGCGACGTTGTCGTCATCGACGTGGATGCCGTAGATCAGGCCCAGGTCGACGACGTTGATGCCGAGTTCCGGGTCGACGACGTCCTTGAGCGCCTCTTCGACGTCGTCGAGGGCCGCCTTGGTCGTGGTTACCGCGGTGTCTTCACTCATGACTGTCCTCCGACTGCAGATTCCGATGTAGCCGCTCGAGACCCGTACCAGGGCTCTTTGAAAGCCATCCAGGGCAGGAGCGCGCACTTGACGCGGGCCGGATAGCGGGCGACGCCGGCGAACGCGATGCCGTCCTCCAGCAGGTCCTCGTCCGGCTCGACCTGGCCGCGGCCGGTGAGCAGCGCGCCGAACGCGCCCTCGCGCGTGAGTGCCTCGTCGACCGGGCGGCCGTAGGTCAGGTCGTACATGACGCTCGCGGCGGCCTGGCTGATCGAGCAGCCGGCGCCGTCGTGCGACACGTCGACGATCACGCCGTCCTTGACCAGGACGCGGACGTCGATTTCGTCACCGCAGGTCGGGTTGACGTGGTGCGCCTCGCCGTTGAACGTCGTCCCGCAGGCCGCGGCCGTGCCGTTCCTTCGAGTGATCGAGGATCAGCTGCTGATAGAGCTGCTCGGACATCAGGCGAAGACCTTCCGGACCTGCTCGAGACCGGCGACCAGCGCATCGATCTCGGCGGTCGTCGTGTAGAGGTAGAACGACGCGCGGGTCATCGCCGCGACGCCGAAGCGGCGGCAGGTCGGGCGCGCGCAGTGGTGGCCCACCCTGACCTCAACACCGAGTTCGTCGAGAATCTGCCCGACGTCGTGCGGGTGGATGTTGTCGAGCGCGAACGAGATCGTCCCGCCCCGACCGACCGGCACCTGCGGACCGAAGATCCGCAGGCCGGGTACGGTGGCGAGGCCGTCGAGCGCGTACGACGGTGAGTTCCTTCTCGTGCCACTGGATCGCGTCCATGCCGATCGCGGACAGATAGTCGACGGCGGCACCGAGCCCGATGGCTTCGGCGATCGGCGGCGTACCGGCTTCGAACCGGGCCGGCGGCGCCGCGTACGTCGTCTTCTCCATCGTCACGGTCTCGATCATCGAGCCGCCACCGAGGAACGGCGGCATCGCCGCGAGCAGCTCGGCCCGGCCCCAGAGCACGCCGATGCCGGTCGGTGCCGAGCATCTTGTGCCCGGTGAACGCGATGAAGTCGACGTCGTAGTCGACGACGTCCATCGGCATATGCGGTACGGACTGGGACGCGTCCAGCATCAGCAGCGCGCCGACCTCGCGTACGCCGCTTGGTGATCTTCGAGGTCGCGTTGACCGTACCGAGGATGTTCGACACGTGCACGATCGAGACCAGCTTGGTCCGCTCGTTGACGAGATCGTCCAGATCGGACGTGTCCAGCCGGCCGTTGTCGGTGACCGCGAACCAGCGCAGCGTCGCGCCGGTGCGCTCGCAGAGCAGCTGCCACGGCACGATGTTCGAGTGGTGCTCCATCTCGGAGATGACGATCTCGTCGCCGGGTTTCAGAGCGAACCGGCGTACCCGGGGCGCCGGCGTTCGAGAACGCGTACGCGACGAGGTTGATCGCCTCGGTCGAGTTCTTCGTGAACACGACCTCGTCCGGGCTGGTCGCGCCGATGAACGCGGCCACCTTCGCCCGCGCACCCTCGTACGCCTGGGTCGCCTCGGTGCCGAGCGTGTGCACCGATCGGGACACGTTCGCGTTGTGCTGCCGGTAGTGCGCGTCGACGACCTCGAGCACCTGCCGGGGCTTCTGCGACGTGTTCGCGCTGTCGAGATAGACCAGCGGATGACCGTTGATCGTACGGCTCAGGATCGGGAAGTCGGCGCGGATCGCGTCGACGTCGAACCGTGGCACGTCGTCGTACTGCGGCATCCCGGCCGGGATACGCACAATCCGATCAACGGTCTCCGTCATGGTGTCTGCTCCTTAGCTCGCTACGGCAAGGTAGCGCTCGTAGCCCTCGGCCTCGAGTCGGTCGGCCAGTTCCGGGCCGCCCTCTTCGACGATCCGGCCGGCCACGAAGACGTGCACGTAGTCGGGCTTCACGTACCGCAGGATCCGCGTGTAGTGGGTGATCAGCAGGAAGCCGGTGGTACCGGTCGCGCGGACCCGGTTGACGCCCTCGGACACCACCCGCAGCGCATCGATGTCCAGGCCGGAGTCGGTCTCGTCGAGGATCGCCATCTTCGGCTTGAGCAGCTCGAGCTGCAGGATCTCGTGCCGCTTCTTCTCGCCGCCGGAGAAGCCCTCGTTCACGTTGCGCTGGGCGAACGCCGGGTCCATGCCGAGCGTGTCCATCGCGGTCTTGAGCTCCTTCGACCACGTACGCAGCTTCGGCGCCTCGCCGTCGATCGCGGTCTTCGCGGTGCGCAGGAAGTTCGCGACCGAGACGCCGGGCACCTCGACCGGGTACTGCATGGCCAGGAACATGCCGGCGCGGGCGCGCTCGTCCACGGTCATCGCGAGCACATCCTGCGCCGTCGAGCGTGACCGTGCCGCTGGTGATCTGGTACTTCGGGTGACCCGCGATCGAGTAGGCGAGCGTCGACTTGCCGGAGCCGTTCGGGCCCATGATGGCGTGCGTCTCGCCGGCCTTGATGGTCAGCGTGACGCCGTCCAGAATCGGCTTCAGCTCGCCGTTCGGCAGCTTCACCGACACCTTGAGATCACGGATTTCCAGAACGCTCATATGCCCTACTCCATTGCGCGGTGTTACGGAGACAAAGACAAAACCGTCACGAACTTCAACCGGATAAACCGGTACGGGTACGGTCGCCGGCAGACCGCTCGGCTTACCGGTACGCAGATCGAAACGCGACCCGTGCAGCCAGCATTCGATCGTGCAACCCTCGACCTCGCCCTCGGACAGCGGCACGTTCGCGTGCGAGCACTGGTCCGAGATCGCGTAGAACTCGCCGTCCTCGGCGTGCACGATCGCGATCTGCAGACCCTCGATCGCCGCGCTGACGGTCGTACCCTTGGCGATGTCCTCGGTCGCGCAGACCTTCAAATGATGTACCGCTCCGCGAGCTGGCTCATGCGCCTCGCCTCGCTCGACAGCACGGGCCTCGCATCTGCCTCGATCGCGTCGTCAGACGCTCGCGCAGCGACTCCAACGGGATCTTGCCGATCAGCTCGGCGAAGAAGCCGCGGACGACCAGGCGGCGCGCCTGCTCCTCCGGGATGCCGCGGGCCATCAGGTAGAACAGCTGCTCGTCGTCGAACCGGCCGGTCGTGCTGGCATGTCCGGCACCGGCCACCTCACCGGTTTCGATCTCCAGGTTGGGTACCGAGTCGGCGCGCGCGCCGTCGGACAGCACCAGGTTCCGGTTGATCTCGTACGTGTCCGTACCGGTCGCTTCGGCACGGATCAGCACGTCGCCGACCCAGACCGTGTGCGCGTCCTTGCCCTGCAGCGCGCCGCGGTAACCGACGTAGCTGCGGCAGTCCGGGACCGCGTGGTCGACGAGCAGCCGGTGCTCGAAGTGCTCGCCGGCGCCGGCGAAGTAGAGGCCGTACAGTTCGGCGTCGCCGCCGCGGTCGGCGTACTCGACGGTGGTGTGCTGGCGGACCAGGTCGCCGCCGAGCGTGACCTGGATGTGGGTGAGCCTCGCGTCGCGGCCGAGCCGGAACTTGATGTGCTGCGCCTGTACCGCGTCGGCGATCCCAGTCGGTGACCGTGACCAGCGTCAGATTCGCGCTCTCGCCGATCCACACCTCGACGTTGTCGGCGAGTATCGCGGTGCCGGTGTACTGCAGCACGATCGTGCCCTCGGCGACCGCGCCGACGTCGATGAACGTATGCCCGTACTGGGCGTCGGTCGACTCGGCCGCCGATCAGGTCCGATGACCACCGGCTCGGGCAGGATCGCGCCCCGATCGACCTGGACCACGACCGCTGCGCCGAACCGCCGTAGGCGAGTGCGCTGATCCGGTCGAACGGCGTGAGGATCGAGCCGAGCGCTTGTCTCCCGCGTGAGCACGTGCTCGACGCGTACGCCGGCCGGAAAGCGCGTTGTGCGCGAGGCTCAGCGCGTCCGGGCGTCGTGCCGGCATCGGCCTTCGCCAACTCGCCGAGGCGGTCGAGCGGCGTGAAGCGCCACTCTTCCTCGCGGCCGGTCAGCGCCGGGAAGTCGGCGACGTCGTACGAGCGCAGAGCCTGCGACTTCGTCTTCGGCGGACCGACCGTCTTCGGCGGCGCAGCTGTTTCAGTCGTCATGGAACAGTTACTCCAACGTGTGCTTGGTGCATGTCAACTGCTTGATCTATGTCTGGCGCGTGGTCATGGAACGCGAGCCCGGCAGCCAGACCCACCATCACCGGGTTGTATTCGGTCAAGCGCGCTCGGTTAAACGCTCGGCCGAAGGCCGTGCATTAACCGACCGCGCCCTCCATTTGGAGTTCGATCAGGCGGTTCAGCTCGAGGGCGTACTCCATCGGAAGTTCCTTCGCGATCGGCTCGATGAAGCCACGCACGATCATCGCCATCGCCTCGTCCTCGGACATGCCGCGGCTCATCAGGTAGAACAGCTGGTCGTCGCTGATCTTCGAGACCGTCGCCTCGTGGCCCATCGAGACGTCGTCCTCGCGGATGTCGACGTACGGGTACGTATCCGAGCGCGAGATCGTGTCCACCAGCAGCGCGTCGCACTTCACCGTCGACTTCGAGTGGTGCGAACCTTCCAGCACCTGGACGAGGCCGCGGTAGGACGTACGGCCACCGCCGCGCGCGACCGACTTCGAGATGATCGAGCTGGACGTATGCGGTGCCGCGTGCACCATCTTCGCGCCCGCGTCCTGGTGCTGGCCCTCGCCGGACATCGCGACCGACAGCACCTCGCCCTTGGCGTGCTCGCCGATCATGTAGACGGCCGGGTACTTCATCGTCACCTTCGAGCCGATGTTGCCGTCGATCCACTCCATGGTCGCGCCCTCGTGACAGACGGCACGCTTGGTGACCAGGTTGTAGACGTTGTTCGACCAGTTCTGGATCGTCGTGTAGCGGCAGCGGCCGCCCTTCTTCACGATGATCTCGACGACCGCCGAGTGCAGCGAGTCGGACGAGTAGACCGGCGCGGTGCAGCCCTCCACGTAGTGCACGTAGGCGCCCTCGTCGACGATGATCAGGGTCCGCTCGAACTGGCCCATGTTCTCGGTGTTGATCCGGAAGTAGGCCTGCAGCGGGATCTCGACGTGGACGCCCTTCGGCACGTAGATGAACGAACCGCCGGACCACACCGACGTGTTCAGCGCCGCGAACTTGTTGTCGCCGACCGGGATGACCGTGCCGAAGTACTCCTGGAAGATCTCCGGGTGCTCCTTGAGCGCGGTGTCGGTGTCGAGGAAGATCACGCCCTGCTTCTCGAGCTCCTCGTTGATCTTGTGATAGACCACCTCGGACTCGTACTGCGCGGCGACGCCGGACGACGAGGCGCTGCTTCTCCGCCTCCGGGATGCCGAGCCGGTCGTACGTCGCACTTGATGTCCGCCGGAAGGTCGTCCCAGCTGGCGGCCTGCTTCTCGGTCGACCGGACGAAGTACTTGATGTTGTCGAAGTCGATGCCGGACAGGTCGGCGCCCCACGCCGGCATCGGCTTGCGGCCGAACAGGCGCAGGCCCTTCAGGCGCAGGTCGAGCATCCACTCCGGCTCGCTCTTCTTCGACGAGATGTCGCGGACGACCACCTCGGAGAGGCCGCGCTTGGCGTCGGTGCCGGCCACGTCGGTGTCGGCCCAGCCGTATTCGTACTTGCCGAGCGCCGCCAGGTGCTCTTCCTGGGTCGCGGGCGGCCTGCGACGGGGTCTGCCACGCAGGAGTGGTCACGGTCTGCTCGGTCATGAGTGAGTCCTCACTGTCGTTTCGTTCCCGTGTGCCGGTGCGATCAACGCCGAGGCGAACAGCACCGATGCGGCGATGCCGCGCTGGCGTGGATCAGGTATGTAGGTGGTGCAGACGCCGTCGCCGTGCGCGATCGTCGCCAGCCGCTGTACGTGCGTGCCGACGAGTTTCGAGATCGCCGCCGTCTCCGCCTCGCAGAGCTGCGGGAACTCGGCCGCCACGTGCGCGACCGGGCAGTGGTGCTGGCAGAGCTGGCCGCCGGAGGCGATCGCCGAAGCCGACGCAGCGTAACCCTCGGCGGTCAACGCGCTGGCGAGCGCCTCCGCCCGGGCGAGAGGCTCGTCACCGGCGCCTTCGAGCGCGTGGCTGCATCGAGCTTCCAGCGCCGCGACCTGGTCGGCGGCGAACCGGGCGACCGCGTCCGGGCCGCCCTGCTCGGCGATCCAGCGCAGCGCGGCGGTCGCGAGGTCGTCGTAGGTGTGCCTGCCGGCGCGGACCCGGGCGACGTCGGTGAGCAGGAAGACCTTCGCCGGACGGCCGCGGCCGCGGCTCCCCCGGATCGCCGCGTCGCGGGCGGTCACGTCGCCGTCGTCGAGCATCGCGTCCAGGTGCCGGCGGATCGCGGCCGGGCTGAGGCCCAGTTCGCAGCCGAGTTCGGCGGCGGTCGCGGCACCCCGCGCCAGGAGAAGTTGGGTGACCCGATCGCGGGTACGCAGATCCGCACCGGACGGCGGACCCGTCGGCAGCTCGTCCGCTGCGTCCAGCGGCGGCGATATCCGCAGCCAGGAGCACCCCGTCGATTTTCACTACACCAGTGTGACGTATTTCCGCCGACATGCGCAAACAGACACGCCGGTGATCCATCCCACGTCAGAATCTCGACCGACGACCATGATCACGAAGCGTCGACGTGCACACCGCACGTCCACCTCTTCGTGATCATGTCGATCCGCGGAGAGCGCGAGCGCGGAGGTGCGGGGCGCGGCGTTAGCATGCCCGGGTGAATGCGATTCGCCGGATATTTGGTACGACCCTCGTGCTGTACGCCAGCTGGCGCTGGCGTCCCTGATCGCGAACATCGGCGATCGTGGTCACCGGTGGCGCGGTCCGGCTGACCGGTTCCGGCCTCGGCTGCCCGACCTGGCCGCACTGCGACGGCTCGTCCTACGTGACGCACGCCGGCGCAGGGCTATCACGGCGTCGATCGAGTTCACGCAACCGCTCGCTGACGGCTCGTCGTGCACGTGCTCGCCGCGCTCTGCCTGATCGCCGCGCTGGGCGCAGAGCCCGCCGTCAGCCGGCCCGCCGCGAGCCGCGATCTGGTGGTCCGTCGGCGTGCTGGCGAGCATCCCGGCACAGGCGGTCCTCGGTGGCATCACGGTGCTGACGAAGCTGAACCCGTGGGTCGTCGCCAGCCACTTCCTCGCTGTCCATCGCGATCATCGCGGTCGGCGTACCAGCTGTGGGTCCGCTGCCGACGATCGACGCGTCCGCCGGACGCCGAGCGCGGCGGCCGCGCACGGCCCTGCGCGCTGCTCGCCTGGGCGATCACCGCCGTGACGGCGGCGGTCATGGTCGCCGGCACGATCACCACCGGCAGCGGGCCGCACGCGGGCGACGAGCACGCGAAGCGCACCGGCCTGCGACCCGGAGATGATCGCTCAGCTCCACGCGGACCTGGTCATGCTGCTGATCGGCCTGTCCGTCGCGGCCTGGTTCGCGCTGCGGGTCACCGGTGCCCGGCACGCCGCCCGGGCGGCCGCGATCCTCGTGATCGTCGAGTGCTCGCAGGCGTTGATCGGCTTCGTCCAGTACTTCACGAACCTTCCGATCATCCTGGTCGGCGCACACATGCTCGGCGCCTGCCTGGTCTGGGTCGCGGCACTCTGGCTGCTCACCGCCACGAAACCGATCGTCAGCATCGGCGCCGGCGGACGCGGTGGGGTGCACGGCCGCGCGTACCCCTGAACGGGTTTGATCTTCGGCGGGTTAATCTCGCGTCATGACCGCCGTCGTCGCATATGTGACCTGTGCCGCAGATCCCCGACCTCGAGCCCGACGACCTTCTCACGGTCGATCCGCTGGCCGCGCTCGACATCACCGTCGAACCGGCGATCTGGGACGACCCGGACGTCGATTGGAACCGCTTCGACCTGGCCGTGCTGCGGTCGTCGTGGGACTACACGCCGAGGCGCGACGCGTTCGTGGCCTGGGCGCACTCGGTGCCGCGGCTCGCGAACGACGCGGTCACGGTCGGATGGAACACCGACAAGCGGTACCTCGCGGATCTTGCCGCGCGCCGGCGTCGACGATCGTGCCCGACGACGTGGGTCGAACCCGGGCGGGACCTGGTCCGCGCCCACCGCAGGCGAGTGGGTGATCAAGCCCGCGATCAGCGCAGGCAGCCGGGACACCGGGCGATACGACGCCGCCGACCCCGCGCAGCGCGCGCTCGCGGAAACCCACGTGGTACGCCTGACCGCGGCCGGACGCGTCGTCATGGTGCAGCCATACCTGCCGGCGGTCGACACGTACGGCGAGACCGCGCTGATCTTCATCGGCGGCGTGTTCAGCCACGCGATCCGGAAGGGTCCGCTGCTCACCGGCCCGGACCGTGGTCTCGGCGAGCGGCTCTACGTGCCGGAGGCGATCACGCCGCGCGAACCGAGCGCCGCCGAACACGCGCTCGCCGCACACGTGCTCTCATCGCTTCCGGCGCACGTGACGCCGTCGCTGTACGCGCGGGTGGACGTCGTCCCCGGCGAGAACGGACGCCCGCTGCTGATCGAGCTGGAGCTGACCGAGCCGTCGCTGTTCTTCGAACACGGCCCCCGCGCACCGGCCCGCTTCGCCGCCGCGATCGCCAACCTGGTCGACCCGTAACGGCGCATGAAAACGGCCCGGGGCGAGGGCCCCGGGCCGAACTGTCGGTTATTTGGATGGGGTGGAACGTTCGGAGCTGCCGTGGTCCGGAGCTCCCCGCGTTGAACCTATCGCGCGAAGATGCGCCGGCTCATCGACCGCCAGAGGTCGTTGCTCGGCCGCATCTGCTCGATCAGTTCCCGCTCCCATTCGTTCTCCACCTTGACTCCGGCGGTCGTGCACGCCTCCCGAGCGATGTCGGTCCCGGCGGCGAAGTGATCGGCCCACTCACCGTCGTCCCCGACGAGGACGATCCGTGCGCCGCGCCGGCCGACGTACTCAACGACCGCACGCGCACCCCCGTGAACCGATGCGAACGTCTTGATCGCGGCGACAAGGTTCGCCGGGGTCGTGATGTCGCCCGATTCTGCAGTCAGCGTTATGTCAAAACCATCTGCCATGTCAAGAGCGTAAGCAGCGATCCCCGCTCGCGCATGACCGGCACGGGCACAATGTGATACCCATTACCAGTCGGAAACATGACTTCGGCTAGTGTTTTGTCACCGAATATACGACTTAGTCCCATATTTTAAGCTGGCAATACGGGCAAATCGTCGCCACTTTCTGACACATTCTCACTGCAAAGATTTATCGGGAGTTTCGCGACATATCACTCAAACCGACATATCTCGATCAGTGGCGTAAGTACTTGCATGAGAAATCTGTTGTTCTTGCCAAGACATGCTGCGATGACGACATGCGACACAATGTCGGCATGGCGGCGCATTGGCGGTGCTATCTACTGAATCAGCGCGTCGATCGCGACGGCGACGAACACCAGCGTCAGGTACGTCGTCGACCAGTGGAACAGCCGCATCGGCTTGATCGGCTCACCGCGCCGGGCCCGGCCATCCAGCCGGTGCGCCTCGATCAGCAGCAGTACGCCGACGACGAGCGCGGTCACCCCGTACACCGGCGTCATTCCGAACGGCCAGAGCGCGAGCGACGCGATCACGGTCAGCCAGCTGTAGATCACGGTCTCCAGCCCGACCCGCCGCAGCGATCGCACGACCGGAAGCATCGGGATGCCGGCGCGGGCGTAGTCGTCCTTGAACTTGATCGCGAGCGCGTAGAAGTGTGGCGGCTGCCACAGGAACACCACCGCGAACAGCAGCCATGCGCGGACGTCGACGCCACCGGTCACGGCGGCCCAGCCGATCAGCACCGGCAGCGCTCCGCAGACCCCGCCCCACACCGTGTTCTGCGGCGTCGTGCGCTTGAGCCACATCGTGTAGACGAGGTCGTAGTACGCGATCGCGGCCGCGGTCAGGGCCGTGGCCAGCCAGTTCGTGAACGCGGCCATCAGCACCAGCGACACGATGGTGAGCACCGTGCCGAACACCAGCGCGTTGCGCGGCGAGACCGTGTGCGACGGCAGGGGTCGGCGCGACGTGCGGTTCATCAGCTGATCGATGTCGCGGTCGATGTAGCAGTTGAACGCGTTCGCGGCACCGGCGGCGAGCGCGCCACCGACCACGACCACCAGGATCAGCAGCAGATTCGGCAGGCGCTGCTGTGCGAGGAACATCGCCGGCACCGTCGTGACCAGCAACAACTCGACGATCCGCGGCTTCGTCAACGTCACGTACGAGCGGATTTTCGTACGGAGATCGGCGGCGGCCACATCGACGTGCGGTGCGATCCCGATCGTCGCCGGGCTCAAAACGATAGGTGCGGCCGGCGCCGTCGAAACGACCATGTCAAGGGGCACGGTCCGGTCGGCGAGCGTACTCATCAGCCACACCCTTCCGAAATCCGGGGAGAGAAACATCAGTGGGGGAATTGCTCGTAGGACTCAATGGTGCGAGCGCGTCGGCGCGCCGCTTGCGACAGCGTACGCGTCGATATGCCGAGCTTTGTCTCGGCCTGCCGGGCGTGCCGACCGTCACATGGCGGCGAAGATCCACCCGAACATCTGACGAACGTTGATCGGGGTGATCGCGCGTACATATGCGAGCGATGGGTAGGGTCAACTTTGCAGACACAACTTTGCCGACATGATGTCGTCCGTGCGCAGATTGCGCCCCGACACACGTGAGTGGGACCAGACCAGCGTTCGATGGGAGCTTTGCGGTGACCGAAAGCAAGCTTGAATGGTCAGACGTTGACCGGCGCGCCGTGGACACGGTCCGCGTGCTCGCGATGGACGCGGTGGAGAAGGTGGGCAACGGCCATCCCGGCACCGCGATGAGCCTCGCGCCGGCCGCGTACATGCTGTTCCAGAACGTTATGCGGCACGACCCGACCGACCCGTCATGGGCCGGCCGGGACCGCTTCGTGCTGTCCTGCGGGCACAGCAGCCTGACCCTCTACATCCAGCTCTACATGAGCGGATACGGCCTCGAACTTGACGACCTCAAGTCGCTGCGGACCTGGGGATCGCTCACGCCGGGCCACCCCGAGCACGGGCACACCGCCGGCGTGGAGACCACCACCGGCCCGCTCGGGCAGGGCGTCGGCAACGCGGTCGGCATGGCCATGGCGGCCCGCCGCGAGCGCGGTCTGTTCGATCCCGACGCGCCGACCGGCAAGAGCCTTTTCGACCACAACGTGTACGTGCTGGCGTCCGACGGTGACATGGAGGAGGGCATCAGCCACGAAGCCGCGTCTCTCGCCGCCGTACAGCGCCTGGGCAACCTCCTGCTGATCTGGGACGACAACAAGATTTCGATCGAGGACGACACCACGATCGCGAAGTCCGAGGACATGCCGGCCCGCTTCGAGGCGTACGGGTGGCACGTGCAACACGTCGACTGGACCGCCGGTGGGACGTACAAGGAGGACCCGCAGGCGCTCCTCGACGCAATCCACGCCGCGAACGCGGTGACCGACCGGCCGTCGTTCATCGCGTTGCACACCATCATCGGCTGGCCCGCGCCGACGAAGCAGAACACGTACAAGGCGCACGGCTCGGCACTCGGCGCCGACGAGGTCGCAGCGACGAAGAAGATCCTCGGATTCGACCCGGCCGCGACGTTCGAGGTGGCCGCCGGAGTGCTCGAGCACACCCGCAAGGTGGCCGAGCGCGGCCGCGCAGCGCAGAAGGCGTGGCAGGCCGAGTTCGATGTGTGGGCCGCGAAGAATCCCGATGCGAAGGCGCTCTTCGACCGAATGTCCACCCGTACGCTGCCGGCCGGCTGGACCGACGCGCTGCCGGAGTTCAAGGCCGACCCGAAGGGGATCGCCACCCGCAAGGCCACCGGCGACGTGCTGAACGCGCTCGCGCCGGTTCTTCCCGAACTGTGGGGCGGCTCCGCCGACCTGGCGGAGAGCAACAACACCACGATGGAGGGCGAGCCGTCGTTCCTGCCCCCGGACCGCGCCTCGAAGGCGTTCCCCGGCGACTGGTACGGCCGGACGCTGCACTTCGGCATCCGTGAGCACGCGATGGGCTCGATCATGAACGGCATCGTGCTGCACGGCGGTACGCGCGTCTACGGCGGCACGTTCCTGGTCTTCTCCGACTACATGCGCCCGGCGGTCCGACTCGCCTCGCTGATGAAGCTGCCGGTGATCTACGTCTGGACGCACGACTCGATCGGCCTCGGCGAAGACGGCCCGACCCACCAGCCAATCGAGCACCTGACCGCGCTGCGGGCCATCCCGGGCCTCTCGGTCTGCCGTCCGGCCGACGCGAACGAGACGGCGTGGGCGTGGCGTACCGCGCTGGAGCACACCGACCGCCCGACCGCGCTCGCGCTCAGCCGGCAGAACCTGCCGATCTTCGACCGCACCGAGATGGGCTCGGCCGAGGGCGTCGCCAAGGGCGGATACGTGCTGGCCGAGTCGTCCACGGCGATCCCCCAGGTCATCCTGATCGCCACCGGTTCCGAGGTGACCATCGCGGTCACCGCACGCGAACGCCTGGAGGCCGAAGGCGTCGGTACGCGGGTGGTGTCGATGCCGTGTCGTGAGTGGTTCGACGACCAGGACGCCGCGTACCGGCAGACCATCCTGCCGCCGGACGTGAAGGCCCGGGTCAGCGTCGAGGCCGGCATCGCGATGTCGTGGCGCGACCTGATCGGCGACGCCGGCGAATCGGTGAGCATCGAACACTACGGCGCCTCGGCTTCGGCATCTGTTCTTTACGAGAAGTTCGGTTTCACGCCGGACAATGTGGTTGCGGCCGCACACGCCTCGCTCGACCGGGCCGGCGTGATCAAGGGCAGCACCACCGGCAGCTGAAACCGCTACGACTCCGTCAGATCTCATCAACCACGAAGCAGGAGCAGGCAATGACAGATCGACTTGCGGAACTCTCGGCCGCCGGCGTGTCCGTGTGGCTCGATGACATCAACCGCGAACGACTGAGCACGGGCGGCCTGGCCGCTCTGATGCGCGACGACCATGTGGTCGGTGTGACGAGCAACCCGACCATCTTCGCGAAGGCGCTGTCCGACTCCGAGGACTATGCCGATCAGACGAAGGACCTCGCGCTCCGTGGCGTCGACGTCGGCGAGGCCAGCCGCATGATCACGACGTACGACGTCCGGTGGGCGTGTGACGTGATGCGCCCGGCGTACGACGCGTCGGCCGGCGTGGACGGGCGGGTCTCGATCGAGGTCGATCCGCGTCTGTCTATGGACACCGCGAAGACCATCGCCGAGGCGAAGCAGTTGTGGTGGCTCGTTGACCGGGAGAACCTCTACATCAAGATCCCGGCGACGGTGCCCAGCATCCCCGCGATCACGGCGACGCTCGCGGCCGGCATCAGCGTGAACGTCACGCTGATCTTCTCGCTCGACCGCTACCGCAAGGTGATGGACGCGTTCCTGGCCGGCATGGAGCAGGCGAAGGCGAACGGCCACGACATCACGAAGATCGGCTCGGTCGCGTCATTCTTCGTGTCGCGAGTGGACACCGAGGTTGACAAGCGTCTGGACAAGATCGGCACGCCGGAGGCGCAGGCTCTGCATGGCAAGGCGGCGGTCGCGAACGCACAGCTCGCGTACAAGGACTATCAGGAAGTGTTCGCCAGCGAGCGCTGGACGAAGCTGGCCGACGCCGGTGCGCGCCCGCAGCGACCGCTCTGGGCATCGACGTCGAGCAAGAACCCGGCCTACCGCGACGTGCTCTACGTCGAGGATCTGGTCGCTCCGGGCACCGTCAACACGATGCCGGAAGCGACCATCAAGGCGTTCGCCGACCACGGCGTGACCAGCGCCGATGCCGTCACGAGCAGCTACCCGGCCGCCCAGAAGGTCCTCGACGACCTGGCGTCGATCGGCGTCGACTACGACGACGTGGTCGACACGCTCGAGCGCGAAGCGGTCGAGAAGTTCGAGGCGAGCTGGAAGGAACTGCTGGACAGCGTAAAGACCCAGCTCGGAGCAGCCGACAAATGATCAGGGCCTGGGCGGCGCCCGGCCAGGTCCGCGTCGACGAAGCGACCGAGGCGTTCAACAACAACCCGTTGCGTGATCCGCAGGATCGGCGGTTGCCACGGATCCCGGAGCCCTGCGCGATCGTGATCTTCGGCGTCACCGGGGACCTGGCCCGCAAGAAGCTGATCCCGGCGATCTACGACCTGGCGAACCGGGGCATGCTGCCGCCGAGCTTCGTCGTGCTCGGGTTCGCCCGGCGCGACTGGGGCGACGACGACTTCGAAGCGCTCGCCTTGAAGTCGGCGAAGGAGCACGCCCGTACGCCCTGGCGGGACGAGGTGTGGGCGCGGCTGGCCGGCAACATCAAGTTCGTCGGCGGCTCGTTCGATGACGACGCCGCGTTCGACGAGCTGTCGGCGACCCTGGACGAACTGCGCGACACGCACCGGATCCAGGGCAACGCCGCGTTCTACCTGTCGATCCCGCCGGCTGCGTTCCCGGTCGTGCTCAAGCAGCTTTCCCGTACCGGTATGGCGGACAACAAGAAGTCCGGGGGCTGGCGCCGGGTCGTGGTCGAGAAGCCGTTCGGCAACGACCTCAAATCGGCGATGGAACTCAACGCGCTCGTCGATGACGTGTTCACCGCCGACGACGTGTTCCGGATCGACCACTACCTGGGCAAGGAGACGGTTCAGAACATCCTGGCGCTCCGGTTCGCGAACACGCTCTTCGATCCACTGTGGAACTCGAAGTACGTCGACTCGGTGCAGATCACCATGGCCGAGGATGTCGGGATCGGTACCCGGGCCGGCTTCTACGACACCGCCGGTACGGCCCGCGACGTGCTGCAGAACCACCTGATGCAGCTGCTCGCGATGGTCGCGATGGAGGAGCCGACCAGCTTCGACGCGGCCGAGATCCGGGCCGAGAAGCTCAAGGTGCTGCGGGCGATCACGGTACCGAAGTCGGTGGCCGAGGGGACGGTCCGCGGGCAATATCTGGCCGGCTGGGTGGCCGGCGAACGCGCGCTCGGCTATTTGGAAGAGAAGGACATCCCGGAGGATTCGACCACCGAGACGTACGTCGCGGTCCGGCTCGGCATCCAGAACCGCCGGTGGGCCGGTGTGCCGTTCTACATCCGCGCGGGCAAGCGCATGCCGCGCCGGGTGACCGAGATCGCGGTCATGTTCAAGGGCGCGCCGCACCTGCCGTTCCGCAAGGCGGATGTCGAATCACTCGGCCAGAACCAGCTGGTCATCCGGGTCCAGCCGGACGAGGGCGTGGTGCTCAAGTTCGGTTCCAAGGTGCCGGGCACCACGATGGAACTGCGCGATATCGCCATGGACTTCTCCTACGGCGAGGCGTTCACGGACTCCTCTCCGGAGGCGTACGAGCGACTCATCCTGGACGTCCTGATCGGTGATCGGACGCTGTTCCCGGACGCCGGCGAGGTGGAAGCCGGTTGGCGCGTCGTGGACCCGCTGGAGGCGGAGTGGGCCGGTTCGAAGCCCGACCCGTACCGCGCCGGTGAGTGGGGGCCGCGTACCGCCGACGATCTGGTCGCACGCGATGGTCGGACCTGGCGGCGGGCATGATCTTCATGATTCAGCGGAGGAATAGATGAGTGAGCGTCAGCGAACGCCCAGGGGCGCAGCATCGTTGGCTCCAGCGGAGCGGAGGCAACGATGATCGGGCTTTGGGATACCACGGGGCTTGAGGTCGTCAAGGCGCTCGAAGCGGAGCGGCGGAACGCGGGCGGTGTGACCAGCGGGCTCGCACTCACGCTGGTCGTGGTCGCCGACGAGAAGACGGTTCGCGATGCCGAGGACGCGGCCACGATCGCCGCGTCGGCGCACCCGTGCCGTCTGCTGGTCGTCGTCCGTACCGACGCCAGCCAGTCGTCCCGCAGCCGCCTCGATGCCGAGATCGTGGTCGGCGGCCGGCTCGGCCCCTGTGAGGCGGTCGTCCTCCGGATGCAGGGCCGTCTCGCACTGCATGCCGAGTCGGTGGTCATGCCGCTGCTGGCGCCGGACGTACCGGTCGTCACGTGGTGGCACGGCGAGCCGCCGGAGCGGATCGCGTACGACCCGCTCGGTGTGGTCGGCGAACGGCGGATCACCGACGCCGCGCAGTGCGCAAATCCGATCGCCGGCCTGCTGCGGCGGGCGGAGGACTACGCACCCGGCGACACCGACCTGGCGTGGAGCCGCATCACGCCGTGGCGGACGTTGGTCGCAGGCGCGTTCGACACGATCGAGTCGCCGGTCACGGCGGCCACGGTGGTCGCCCCGAAGTCGGATCCGACCGCGGCGCTGATGCGCGGATGGCTCGCATCCCGGCTGCACATCACGCCGACGCAGGAGATCACGACCGATTTCCCGCGTATGCGCGAGGTCAAGCTGAGCTGCGAGAACGGCGACGAGGTGTCGCTCGTTCGGGACGGCGACGCGGCCGTATTGCGGCGTACCGGTCAGGGCGATCGGGATCTTCCGCTGACCCGACGATCGCTCGGCGAGGAGCTGGCCGAGGAGCTGCGGCGCCTGGATGCCGACCAGATCTACGCGGAGGCGCTCAGCGGCCTGACCGGCATCGGCGGGCTCGAAGAGCGGCCCCGGATGCGCGTACACATTTGGCATGATCCAGCGGTTTCCGAACCTGATGAGATGGCCGCCGCGTGAGCCGACCGGACCGGAGCATCGTCGTTCTCGACGATGCGGATGCGCTGGCGTCGGCCGTCGCCGCACGGCTCGCGACCCGGCTGCTGGACGCGCAGGCGTCCCGCGGCGGAGCCTGCGTCGTACTCACCGGCGGCCGGATCGCCGACAAGATCTACCGGTCGCTGCTGGCCAGCCCGGAAAAGGACATGATCGATTGGTCTCGGGTCGATCTCTGGTGGGGTGACGAGCGGTTTCTGCCGGCCGGCGACCCCGATCGCAACGAGACGCAGACGCGGGCGGCACTGATCGACGCCCTGCCGATCCCGGCCGAGCGCGTGCACCCGATGCCGGCCTCGGACGGGCCCGACGGGGACGATCCGGAGGCGGCAGCGGAGCGTTACGCGGCCGAACTGGCCGGCGCGAACCCGTCCAGCCATCTGCCGCACTTCGACGTCGTCCTGCTGGGCATTGGCGAGGACGGCCATGTGGCGTCGATCTTCCCCGAGCACCCGGTCGGCTACGAGACGCGTCCGGTGTCCGCGGTCCGGGGCAGCCCGAAGCCGCCACCGATCCGGACCACCCTGACCATGCCCACGCTGAACACCGCCGACGACGTCTGGATCATCGCGTCCGGCGACGGCAAGGCGGAGGCGGTCGGTAACGCCCTTTCCGGGGCCGACCCACACCAGGTGCCGGCCGCCGGTGTCGCGGGCGTCGAGCGGACGCTGTGGCTGCTCGACCGGGCCGCCGCAGCGAACGTGCCAGTCGGTTAGTCGCCGCGGCGCTGCCGGAGACGCCCGAGCGCCTCGGCGACCAGGGCTGCGCCCTCCGCGTCCGTACGCCGCTCCTTCACGTAGGCCAGATGGCTCTTGTAGGGAGCGGCTTCGGGCCGGCCGGGCGGTGCCAGCGGGTCGAGGCCGGCGGGCTGGCCGCAATGCGGACATTCCCAGGTCGTCGGTGGAGCCGCGTCGGCCGCAAACCACGGCTCGACCAGGTGGCTGTTGGCGCACCAGTACGGGATGCGGCGGCGCGGGACCGGTTTCATTGCCTCGTCCGGGCGGATGGGGCCGGATCCGACGCGCCGACCGCGGATGGCATTACTACCCACGGTTTACGTGCTCCTGTCGTGAGGGGGTACGACATAAACACACACAAGATCAAAAATGTGCGCGACCCGGGATGTACCGGGCCGCGCACACAGTCTAAATCTTGTTCGTCTTTATGCCAGTCAGGCGCGCGGGTGACGTCCGACCGGCCGTCGGTTATGCCGGTATAGCTGCAGGTATGGCTACGGGGCCAGAGTCGCGTGCTTCAGCCACAGGCCGAAGGCGACAATGGAGACGAACCAGACGATACCGACGAGAACCGTGAACATGTCCAGGTTCTTCTCAGCGACCGACGAACCGGACAGGGTCGACGTCACGCCACCACCGAACATGCTCGACAGGCCACCGCCTTTACCGCGGTGCAAGAGGATCAGCAGCGTCAGGATCACGCTTGTCAGAATCAAAAGCGTGATCAACAGGTAGGCGTACCACATGGTGGTGATCTGTCCTCTCGAAGGTGCGGGTCACGGGCAAGAATAGCGGGCCACGGTCCGGGCGGCGACCCTGGGTTCGACCTGATCTCTGAGGGCGGCACTCGATCCGCTGGACCGGCTAGGGCACGACACCCATCGTGGACAGATCGGGCTCGCCGAACGACGGCGTGACCACGGCACCGCGTACCTTCGTACCGGTCATCCGCAGGTCACTGGGGTAGAGCACCGGAATCACGTACGCGTCGTCCATGATCGTGTGGTCCAGTTGGCCCCACAGGTGGTACTGAGCCGACAGATCGCCCTGGGCGAATGCCTCGGTCACCTGCGTGCCCAATACCGAATCGGTGACCATCGAATAGTTCAGGTTCGAGGCCGACGCCTTCGGATCCTGCTGCGCGGCGGTCACGGTCGCGGCCGAGAACAGCGGCGGGATCACGGCCGAGCCGTTCGGCCAGTCCGGCACCCATCCGGCGTACAGCATGTCGTAGGGCTCGGCCGGGTTGCCGATCTGGTTCCAGTAGGACTGGCGGTCCAGCGGCACCAGGGTGACGCCGATGCCGGCGCGCTGGTACGCCTGAACGACCGTCGCCATCAGCTGCGTGATACCGGAGGCATCCGGGTACGCGATCGTGACGCCGTTGCCGCACTTGTTCTTCGCCCAGAGCGCCTGCGCCTTGGTCGGATCGCCGTCCGGCAGCGTGTTCGTCTCGTAGTCGTCGAAGGTCGCGTGCGCCTGCAGATTCGGCGGGATCAGTGACGTGGCGAGCGGTCCGAAGATCGCACCACCGATCTCGTACCGCCAGGAGCGCTTGTCGAACGCGTACTCGAGGGCCTTACGGCAGTCGAGGTTCTGCTGCCGGATCGTGTTGATCGCGAAGTAGCGGGTGGCGCCGGAGACCCCGGAGATGGCGCGCTTCGACAGATCGGGATCGTTGATCACCTGCTGAACGAAGTTCGGCGTCACGTCGGCGTCCAGGTTGATCGCGTCCTGATACTTCAGGGTGGCGCTCTGGATGATCGAGTTCGTGGTCTTCGTCCGGTCGTCCTCGGAGCTGATCACGATCTTGTCCGGGTACGCCTTCCGGTTCGGATCGGTGGACGGGTTCCAGTACGGGTTACGGATCAGCGTGAGGTCCGTGGCGTAGTAGGTGCCGCCCTGCTTGTCGTAGAGGACCTTGGACTTCGTCGGATCCACCTCGTAGGGGCCGTTGGCGAACGGCGCGAAGTTCGTGTCGGTGGGCTTGCCATCGGCTTCGTGGTCGCCGTCGGCCGACGCCTTGATCGGCGCGAACGTGTTCACCGAGACGGTGTAGCCGAAGTCGCCGACCGGCCGCTGCAGATGGAACTGCACGGTGTGCGAGTCCACGCAGACGATCGAGTTCAGCGTCTTCAGCGTGAACGGTCCGTCGTACGGCGTCGGGTTGTCCTGCAGATAGGTGGTCGGGTACGGCAGGCCGAAGGCGGCACCGATGATCGGGGAGAAACGGCGCTCGATGCCGTATTGGACGTCGGGGCAGGTGACCGGCGAACCGTCCTGCCACTTCGCGCCCGGGCGGATCGTGAACTCCCAGATCGTCTTGTCCGGCGACGGGCGCCCGGTGTCGGTCGCGAGGTCGGGCACCAGCTTGCCGGCCGCGTTCGTCGTGGTCAGCGTCCGGTTGAGCAGGTGGCTGACGTTCGCATCGGTCGCGATCGAGACTTCCTGCGGATCCAGGTTGTAGATGCCGCCGCTGGACAGGATGACCTGCAGCGTGCCGCCCTTGGCCGGCGCATCCGACACAGTCGGCGTCGCACTGTGGCAGGCGGCAAGCCCGGAGACGGCGATGACGGCGGTGGCGGCGAGGGCCAGCCGACCGCGTACGGCACGGGGCGTACTAGAGCGCATCTGCGATCCTTACGGCGTATCCGGGGCTAGGCAGCCGCGACACGGGGCGTACGCGCGGCAGCGCTGCCACCGGAGCCAGGTTAGGGGTGTGGCGGGGTGGTCATCTGGCGGGTGGTCGTCTGCTTTTGGGTGGGTCGGCCGGATGCCGTCCCGCTCGGACACTCTAGGCGCCCAGCGACCGAACGTGAAACTCCGGAGCACCGATTACCGCTCGGAGAAGCGGTTTTGCAACCGAGCGCAAACAGACGGCTGCCGGCACGCTACGGAGCGTGGCCGACAGCCGTCTGGCAAACATTCCCTTACCGGGCGATGTGCTCCCGGAAGCGGCAAATAGCAACGAACTCGTCGACCTTGAGGCTTGCGCCGCCGACGAGAGCGCCGTCGATGTCCGGCTGCGCCATGATCGACGCGACGTTCGCGGCGTTGACCGAACCGCCGTACAGGATGCGTACCTGATCTGCGGTGGCAATGTCGAACGTCGCCGCGATGCGTGCCCGCAGTGCGGCGATCACCTCTTGCGCGTCCTCCGGCGTCGCGGTCTTGCCCGTGCCGATCGCCCAGACCGGCTCGTACGCGACCACGAGCGATGCGACCTGCTCGGCCTTGAGCCCGGACAGCGCCGCGTCGATCTGCGTGGTGCAGTGCGCCACGTGGCCGTCGGCCTCCCGGATCTCCAGGCCCTCACCGACGCAGACGATCGGCGTGATGCCGCTGCCGATGGCGGCCTTGGCCTTCGCGTTGACGAGCTGGTCGTCCTCGTGATGGATGGTGCGGCGCTCGGAGTGGCCGACCAGCACGTACTGGCAGCCGAGCTTCGCGAGCATGCCGGCCGAGATGTCGCCGGTGTACGCGCCCGAAGCGAACGGCGACAGATCCTGCGCGCCGTAACCGAGCATCATCTTGTCCGCGTCGATGAGCGTCTGCACGCTGCGGATGTCGACGAACGGCGGCAGGATGACGACCTCGACGTCCTCGAGCTGCTTCTCGGTCAGGCTGAACGCGAGCTTCTGCGTCAGACCGATCGCCTCGAGGTGGTTGAGGTTCATCTTCCAGTTGCCGGCCATCAGCGGCTGGCGGCCTTGCGGTTTGCTCTTGTCTTTCGACTCTTTCGCGGCGGCGGCCATCAGGACTCCAGCGCCTTCACGCCGGGCAGCGTCTTGCCCTCCAGGAACTCGAGCGACGCACCGCCGCCCGTGGAGATGTGACCGAACGCGGTCTCGTCGAGGCCCAGTTGGCGTACCGCGGCAGCCGAGTCACCGCCGCCGACGACCGTGAAGCCGTCGACCTTCGTGATCGCTTCGGCCACACCGCGCGTACCGGCGGCGAACGGCTTCTTCTCGAACACGCCCATCGGACCGTTCCAGAACACCGTCTTCGCGCCGCTCAGCACGTCGCTGAACGCCGCGACGGTAGCCGGTCCGATGTCCAGACCGAGTTGGTCGGACGGGATCGCGTCGGCCTCAACGGTGGTCGCGGTCGCGTCGTCGGCGATCCGGTCGGACACCACGATGTCGGTCGGCAGCACGATCTTGCCGGCCGCCTGCTCGAGCAGGTCCTTGCAGGTGTCGACCATGTCGTCCTCGAGCAGCGACTTGCCGACCTCGTAGCCCTGGGCCTTGAGGAACGTGAAGCACATGCCGCCGCCGATCAGCAGCTTGTCGGTCGTCGGGAGCAGCGCCTGGATCACGGCGAGCTTGTCCGAGACCTTCGAGCCGCCGAGCACGACGACGTACGGCCGCTCCGGCTCCCCGGTCAGCTTGCGCAGGACGCCGAGCTCGGTGGTCACGAGACCGCCCGCGTAGTGCGGCAGCAGTCCGGCCACGTCGTAGACGCTCGCGTGCTTGCGGTGCACCGCACCGAACGCGTCATCGACGTACGCATCGGCGTAGGCGGCGAGCTGAGCCGCGAAAGCGCCGCGCTCGGCCTCGTCCTTGCTGGTCTCGCCCGCGTTGAAGCGCAGGTTCTCCAGCAGTGCCACGTCGCCGTCGTGCGAGACCGCTGACCGCGTCCGCAGCGGACGGGCCGACGGTGTCGGTCGCGTACGCCACCGGGCCACCGAGCAGCTCGCTCAGGCGTGCCGCGACCGGGGCGAGCACGTACTTCGGATCCGGCTCACCCTTCGGACGGCCGAGATGCGAGCAGACGATGACGCGCGCGCCGGCTTCGGTCAGCGCGACGATCGTCGGCAGCACCGCCCGGATCCGGCCGTCATCGGTGATCCGCGGAGCGTCGCCCTCACGGTCCAGGGGCACGTTCAGGTCCGCGCGTACGAGGACCCGTTGCCCCTTCACCCCGGACGCGAGGAGGTCGTCGAGCGTCTTCACAGCGAGGCACCGACCAGCTTGACGAGGTCGACGAGGCGGTTCGAGTAGCCCCACTCGTTGTCGTACCAGCCGACGACCTTGACCTGGTCGCCGATGACCTTGGTGAGGCCCGCGTCGAAGATGCACGACGCCGGGTCGGTCACGATGTCCGACGAGACGATCGGGTCCTCGGTGTAGACCAGGATGCCGCGCATCGGGCCGTCGGCGGCGGCCTTGATCGCCGCGTTGACCTCGGCGACCGTGACCGGGTTCTTCGCGGTGAAGGTCAGGTCGGTGGCCGAACCGGTCGGGATCGGTACGCGCAGCGCGAAGCCGTCCAGCTTGCCCTTCAGCTCCGGGAGCACGAGGCCGATCGCCTTCGCGGCACCGGTCGACGTCGGCACGATGTTCAGCGCGGCGGCGCGGGCGCGACGGAGGTCCTTGTGCGGGCCGTCCTGCAGGTTCTGGTCCTGCGTGTACGCGTGGATCGTGGTCATCAGGCCACGCTCGATGCCGAACGCGTCGTTGAGCACCTTCGCCATCGGCGCGAGGCAGTTCGTCGTGCAGGACGCGTTCGAGATGATCGCGTGCTTGGCCGGGTCGTACTGGTCGTCGTTCACGCCCATGACGACGGTGACGTCGTCGTTCGTGGCCGGCGCCGAGATGATGACCTTCTTCGCACCGGCCGCGATGTGCGCCTTCGCCTTGTTCGCCGTCGGTGAAGAAGCCGGTCGACTCGATCACGATGTCCGCACCGAGGTCGCCCCACGGCAGGTTCGCCGGGTCCTTCTCGGCGAACGCCTTGATCGTGTGCGGGCCGGCGATGATCTCGTCCGGACCGACCTTCACCTCGAGGCCGAAACGGCCCAGCACGCTGTCGTACTTGAGCAGGTGCGCGATGGTCGCGACGTCGCCCAGGTCGTTGAAGCCGACCAGCTGGACATCCGCTCCCGACGCGATCAACGCACGGAAGAAGTTACGACCAATTCGGCCGAAGCCATTGATACCAACCCGGATAGTCACAGGTTCTCTCCTTGCCACATGAGGGCAGGCGTTGTCGAGCCAACCCCAAATTTGGTCAGAATGGGCCGCCCCGCCCGCGATGGTCCTGCCGGATTGATGACGTGGCATGACTCGGGCCGCTCGCGCAGCGACAGTTGGCGAGGGACGACTACGCCGGCCTCATCGCCGGAACAGTGCCAAGACTAGCGGTACGACGTGATCACCAACTAATCGACGCCCTACCAGCAGATTAATTCGCCATCATTTCCGGTGTGACGGCCGCCTCGGTGTCCGGAATGCCAAGATCCCGAGCCCGCTTGTCGGCCAAGGCCAGCAGACGACGGATGCGGCCGGCGATCGCGTCCTTGGTCAACGGAGGATCCGCGAGCGCGCCCAGCTCCTCCAGCGACGCCTGGCGGTGCTCCAGGCGCAGCTGACCGGCGTGGGTCAGGTGGTTCGGTGCCTCGTCGCTGAGGATGTCGAGCGCTCGGGTCACCCGCGCGGCCGCGGCCACGGCGGCACGAGCCGATCGCCGGAGGTTCGCGTCGTCGAAGTTCGCGAGCCGGTTCGCGGTCGCGCGTACTTCCCGGCGTACGCGACGCTCTTCCCACGTCAGCACGCTGGCATGCGCCCCGACGCGAGCCAGGACGTGTGCGATCGCGTCGCCGTCCTTGACCACGACCCGGTCGACGCCGCGTACCTCGCGGGCCTTCGCCACGAAGCCGACGCGTCGAGCGGCGCCGACCAGGGCCAGCGCCGATTCGGGTCCGGGGCAGGTGACTTCGAGTGCGCAGGAACGGCCCGGCTCGGTCAGGGAGCCGTGTGCCATGAACGCGCCCCGCCAGGCGGCGACCGCGCAGCACATGTTCGCCGACACGACGCCCGGTGGCAGGCCGCGGACCGGCCGGCCGCGTACGTCCAGCAGGCCGGTCTGGCGCGCGAGCGCCTCGCCGTCCTTGATGATCCGGACGATGTAGTGGCTGCCCTTGCGGAGGCCGCCGGATGCCAGCACGTGGATTTCGCTCGGATAGCCGAAGACCTCGGCGATCTCCCGCCGGAGCCGGCGCGCGACCGCACCGGTGTCCAGCTCCGCCTCGACCACGACGCGGCCCGAAACGATATGCAGGCCGCCTGCGAAACGCAGCAGCGCCGCCATTTCTGAGCGACGGCAACATGGTTTCGGCACGTCGACGCGGCTCAACTCGTCCTTGACCGCTGCGGTCATCGCCATTGTGTCGCCACCTCGCGGGCCAGTCGGCTATCCATACGTTGCTGTATCCCTTTCACGCACCCACACTCTCACGCAAGCGTTCTGCGAACGAGCGGCGCAAGCGAAGCTGTCAGTGCCACCGGATCATGCCGCGGCGTCCCGTCGTCCATCGCGACCGACGCGAGAATCAGGCTTGCGCCCAACTCTTCGGCCGCACGACGAACCGGCTCGGGATCACCCACCGCAATCTGGTCGGCAAGTACTACATCGGCCCGCAGGCCCGGAAGGTAACGGGTCAACGCGTTCAGATGATCCGAAAGTGACAAACCCTTCGTCTCCACCTCTTCGGCCAAATTAAGGATGACCAGGCGCTTGGCCTGGCTCGCCAAGATCGCCTTCGCCAAATCTGGCACGAGCAGATGCGGGATCACGCTCGTATACCAAGACCCTGGGCCGAAGATGAGCCAGTCCGCTTGCGCCACCGCCCGGACCGCCTCGGCACACGCCGGCGGGTCGATCGGACTCAACCGTACGGCTTCGAGGCGGCCACCGGCGACTGCCACAGCATGTTGGCCGATCACGGTCCGGAACTGCGACGACTCACCGGATCTCAAATCCGCCTCGATGCCGACCGGCACCGGAGACATCGGCAGGACCCGCCCGCGCGCCTGGACCATCACGGCCGCGTGATCGAGCGCCGCGACCGGGTCGCCGAGCATCTCGAACAGGCCGCAGAGAACAAGATTGCCGACCGCATGACCGGCCAACGAGCCGGCCACGGGCGGTCCGACCGGTGATCCAGCGGCCGGCGTGAATCGGTACTGGAACAGCGACGCGACGGCACCGGCGTCGGTGACCGGCGCGGCCAGCGCAGCCAGCGCCTGGCGGAGATCGCCGGGCGGCAGCGTGCCGAGTTCGGCGCGTAGGCGACCGCTGGAGCCGCCGTCGTCGCCGACCGTGACGACCGCGGTGATGTCCAGGCCGCCGACGTCCGCAAGGCGCCCTCAACGACGCGCTGAGGCCGTGCCCGCCGCCGAACGCCACGACGCGCACCGGACCATCGGCCGGCCTCCGATCACTCACTCGCGACCCAGATCCCGGTGCTGGGCACCGGCGCCGACGCGTAGGTCACGGAGGCGCCGGCTGAGTTCCTCGGCGATCGCGACGCTGCGATGCTTACCACCGGTGCAGCCTACGGCGACGGTCAGATAGCGCTTACCTTCGCGTTCGAAACCGGGTGCGGTCGCCGTGATCAGGCGCGCGTACGTCTCCACGAACGTGCTGGCACCGCGTTGATTCAGCACGTACCGGCTGACCGACTCGTCCTTGCCGGTCAGGTCGCGGAGTTCCGGCTCCCAGAACGGGTTCGGCAGGAACCGCGCGTCGAGGACGAAGTCCGCGTCCGGCGGAAGGCCGTACTTGAATCCGAACGACAGTACGGTGACCCGGATCCGGCGCGCATCCTCGCCACCGAACATCTCCTCGACGCGGCTGCGCAACTGGTTCACGTTGAGATGGCTGGTATCGATCAGGACATCGGCGTTGTTGCGCGCCTCCAGCAGCAGCTCCCGCTCGGCCGTGATGCCGTCGGACAGGCGGCCGTTACCCTGCAACGGATGCGGTCGGCGTACGTTCTCGAACCGCCGGATCAGCACCTCGTCATCGGCGTCGACGAACACCACACGCGGCGAGAAACCGCTGGCGCGTAACGTCTCGACAGCGCTGCCCAGGTCCGAGGAGAAGGCCCGCGACCGGACGTCCAGCACCATCGCGGTGCGCTTCGCGGTGCCACCGGCCTTGAACGCCAACTCGGCCATGTCCAGCATCAGCGCCTGCGGAAGGTTGTCGACAACGTAGTAGCCGACGTTCTCGAGCGCACGTGCGACCGTACTTCGGCCGCCGCCGGACAGGCCGGTCACGATCACCAGATCGGTTTCGGCGCGCGCCGCGTGCCCGTTCGGCCGGCTCGTCACCGGCATCGTTCGCGTTCGGTCCTCGACCGCTGCTCGGACCTGCTGACGTGGCCGCCGCCGTCCACCCGGTCGACCGTGTCGACATGATCACCGTCGACGCGATCGCTGTCGACATGGTCACTCACGAATTGCCCTCCCGGCCCGCGATTGTCAGAGATGGTGCCTGGCTGCTCGACGCCGGCGACACATCAACAGCCTAGGCGTCACCCAAACGAGTCGGATCGTCGCGGTCGGTGTGTTTCCCGTCATCCGGAGCCTCGATGGCGGTCCGGAGGTGGCGCTACCGGCGTGATCGGCGCTGTCGATGCCGGCGTCGGTGGCGGTGCCGGGGACGCTGTCGCAGATGGAGTCGCGCGATCGGCGAGCGCTTCGACGATCGCCTCCGCGGTGCGACGGCCGACGCCCGGCACCGACTCGATCTCCTCGACCGTCGCCAGCCCGAGCCGCTTCAGCGAGCCGAACCGGGTCAGCAGCGCCTTGCGCCGGATCTCGCCGAGTCCGGGAATCGCGTCGAGCGTTGACGCGGTCATCCGCTTCGATCGCCGTTCGCGGTGGAACGTGATCGCGAACCGGTGCGCCTCGTCGCGGATCCGCTGCAGCAGGTAGAGCGCCTCGGACGTGCGCGGAAGGATGGCCGGGAACTCGTCGTCCGGCAGCCACACCTCCTCGAGCCGCTTCGCCAACCCGCACACCGCGATGTCCGTGATGCCGAGGTCCGCGAGCACCTGCGCTGCGACGGCCACCTGCGGTGCGCCGCCGTCGACGACCAGCAACTGCGGTGGGTACGCAAACTTGCGCGGCTTGCCGATCTGCTCCGCCTCCGTCCTCGGTGTCGTCCGGCTCACCGTTGGCCGTCGCTTCGGCGAGATACCGCGAGAACCGCCGGCGCAGCACCTCGGTCATCGCCGACAAGTCGTCCGTACCCCCGCCGAACTTGTCACCGCGGACTGCGAACCGGCGGTATTCGCTGCGTCGCGCGAGCCCGTCTTCGAACACGACCATGCTCGCCACCACGTCGGTGCCCTGGATCTGGGACACGTCGAAGCACTCGATCCGCAGCGGCGCCTGATCCATGCCGAGCGCCTCGGCGATCTCCTCCAACGCCTTGCTGCGCGTGCTGAGGTCGGACGCACGCTTGAGCTTGTGCTGGGCGAGCGCCTGCGACGCGTTGCGCGCGACCGTCTCCATCAGGGCCTTCTTGTCGCCCCGCTGCGGTACGCGCAGCGACACGTTGCTGCCGCGGTGCTCGGACAGCCACACCTGCAGCGCATCCGCGTCCGGCGGCAACTCCGGGACGAGAAGCTCGCGCGGGACGTCGTTCTCGCCGTGCTCATCGCCGTAGACCTGGGTGCAGAAGTGGTGCACGAGATCGCCGACGGTGACTTCCTCGGTCTTCTCCACGACCCAGCCGCGCTGGCCTCGGACGCGACCGCCGCGTACGTGGAACACCTGCACGGCGGCTTCGAGCTGGTCTTCGGCGAACGCGACCACGTCGGCGTCGGTGCCGTCGCCGAACACCACCGCCTGCTTCTCCATCGCCCGTCGCAGCGCCGCGAGATCGTCGCGAAGCCGGGCCGCCTTCTCGAACTCCAATTCGGCCGATGCCTGCTGCATCTCCCGGTCGAGTCGCTTGATCATCGTGTCGGTCTTGCCGGCCATGAAGTCGCAGAAGTCCTCGACGATGCGGCGATGCTCGGCGGCGTCGACCCGGCCGACGCACGGCGCCGCGCACTTGCCGATGTAGCCGAGCAGGCACGGCCGCCCGATCTGGCCGGACCGCTTGAACACGCCGGACGAGCAGGTCCGCGCCGGGAACACGCGCAGCAGCAGGTCGAGCGTTTCGCGGATGGCCCATGCGTGCGAGTAGGGGCCGAAGTAGCGCACGCCCTTGCGCTTGGCACCGCGCATGACCTGCAGCCGCGGATATTCCTCGTCGAGCGTGACGGCGAGATAGGGGTAGGACTTGTCATCGCGGTAGCGGACGTTGAACCGCGGGTCGTATTCCTTGATCCACGCGTACTCCAGCTGCAGCGCCTCGACCTCGGTGCCGACCGTCACCCAGTCGACACTCGCCGCCGTCGTGACCATCTGCGACGTGCGGGCGTGCAGTGTCCACGGATCCGCGAAGTAGGAATTCAGCCGGCTGCGGAGGTTCTTCGCCTTGCCGACGTAGATGACGCGGCCCTGCCGCTCGCCCGCGATAGGCGCTGCACGGAAGCGGTAAACCCCGGGCGACTCCGGGATCGTGCCGGTCGCGGGTCGGTAGGTAGCAGGATCGGCCACGCCGGCAAGCCTAATGCGTCGGTACGTCAATCGGCTTTCCGGCGATGCTGAGCCTCCCGAGCATCGGCTTCCACCGGCGATGCTGACCCTTCCGGCACCGGCTACGAGGCGATGCTGATCTCGCCGTTCGCGACCGTGATCTGCTCGTTCTGCAGAGCGGACTGGCCCTGGATCGCGGCACGCTTGACCGAGCCGTCAACGATCGAATACTCGCTGCCGTGGCAGGGGCACTGGATCAGGCCGTTGCTGATCTGGGTGACCGGGCAGCCCTGGTGCGTGCAGATCGACGAGAAGCCTTGAACGTACCCGCGACCGGCTGAGTCACGACGACCTGCGGAGACGTGAAGATCTTGCCACCGCCGACCGGGATATCCGTGGTCTTCGCGATCGGCCCGGTCGGCACCGGCGCTGCCGCCGCTGATCCGGTACCGCCGGCACATCCGGCGAGCGCAGCAGACGCCGCCACGGCACCTATCGCGCCGACGCCGAGCAGGACCGTACGCCGACTCGGTCGACCAGTCGCGCTCGAACCGGCACCGATCGAACCGGCGCTGATCGGATCGTCGTTGACCGATTCCGTGTTGATCGATTCGGCGTGGTGGTTGCGCATGTCATGGTCCTCCCGTTGAAAGGCGTGGCGACCAGTAGACACGACGTATCTGGGTGCGAGGTTCATCGGGACTGGGAGGATTCGCAGTGATGTATCAGACCACTCACAGGATTGCCGAGTGTGGCACCATCGCTAGGCGGCCACGGTGATCTCGCTGCCGGACACCGTGAGCTGCTTGGCGGCGAGCGGGCTCAGTGCGGGTCCGCGCTTCACTGAGCCGTCCGTGATCGAATACTCGCTGCCGTGACACGGGCACATGATCAGGCCGTTGGCGACCGTACCGACGGTGCAGCCCAGGTGCGTGCAGATCGCAGTGAACGCCTTGAAGTCGTTGGACGTGGGCCGCGTCACGACGATTTTCTGATCCGAGAAGATCGTGCCGCCGCCCACCGGAATGTCGGACGTCTTGGCGGTCACACCCCGGCCGGACGTCGTTGCGCCGGTGCCAGGCATCGAGGGATTCGAGCCGCAGGCTGCGAGCGCGCCGGCCAGGCTGACCGCACCGGCGCTCATCAAGATCGTCCGGCGGCTGGCATGCACCGCCCGGACCTCACCGGTGGCCGTCTCGGTGATTTCCGTCTCGCTGAAACCCATGCGGCACTCCCCCATCACTCGTTGATCCACTAATCGGTCGATATCACGACTTCGCGCGACTTAGTGATATCAGGGTGACATGTGGGAGGTGGGGGCGCGGTTCACTCGTACCACGATCGGCTATAAGTGCGGGAAGCTCCGAGACAGGCCGGGCGCCTCGATCACCAGCGACGCCGGTCCGACGATCAACGGATCGGGCGTACCGACCACGTCATCATCGCGCCCGACGTAGGGGAAGCGGCTCAGCACGTACCGCATCGCTTCGATTCGAGCTCTTTTCTTGTCGTTGCTCTTGACCACGGTCCACGGTGCGTCGGCGGTGTCGGTGTAGAAGAACATCGCCTCCTTGGCCTCGGTGTATTCGTCCCACTTGTCCAAGGAAGCAAGATCCATCGGTGACAGCTTCCACTGCCGGACCGGGTCGACCTGCCGGATGATGAACCGGGTGCGCTGCTCGTCCTGCGAGACCGAAAACCAGAACTTCACCAGGTGTACGCCATCCCGGACGAGCATGCGTTCCAGTTCCGGCGCCTGGCGCATGAATTCGAGATAGTCGGTGCGGTCGCAGAAACCCATCACGCGCTCGACGCCCGCACGGTTGTACCAGGATCGGTCGAACATGACGATCTCGCCGGCCGACGGCAGGTGAGCGATGTAGCGCTGGAAGTACCACTGGGAACTCTCGCGCTCGCTCGGCTTCTCCAGTGCGACCACGCGGGATCCGCGGGGGTTCAGATGCTCCATGAACCGCTTGATCGTGCCGCCCTTACCGGCGGCATCGCGTCCCTCGAACATGATGATCATGCGTTCGCCCGAATCGCGAATCCAGTTCTGAAGTTTCAGAAGCTCAATCTGCAGGAGTCGCTTGACGCGATCATATTCGTCACGATCCATGCGCTCGTCGTACGGGTAGTCCTCACGCCACGTGTCGACGGTCGTGCCGTCCTCGGTCAGGAGGATCGGGTCGTCGTCGTCATCGTCCTGGACTTTGTAGCCTCGGAGATCCATACCCCTAGGTTATGTTTCTTGTCTTAACTTTGCGTATATCTGTGGTTGATCTCTGTGGTTGAGGTTAGGGCTACAGGTGGTACCTCACCTCGCGAGCTTCCGAGAGCACCCACGTGATCGTGGCACGTTCGACCCTGTGGCTCCCCGTTGCCGGGAAGGAGCCACGAGCCCAAAGTCATTTAGTTGTACGGTCGGTTCAGGCCTTTGACTTCTTCGACGCTGCCTTTGTGGGGACGACTTGGGCGGGCACCGACGTCACCTTCGCCGGTGTTGCTCGGGCTGACACGGTCACCTTGGTCGGGGACTTAGCCGATCCCGCGGCTGCCTTCGCCGCGGTGGCCTTGGCGGGCGCGGCCTTCGCTGCGGTCACCTTTGCCGCGGGCACCTTTGCAGCGGTGGCTTTCGTTGTGGCGGTCTTTGTGGGCGAGGTTTTGGTCGCGGCGGTCGTCGTTGCGTCGGCTAGTGGTGACGGTGCGGTGCCTTTGTTCGCGGTTGCGGCCCGGGCCACCGCCGCCGCAGAGCCCGATCCGGTGCCGGTCAGGCCGAGCGTGTGACGCAAATAGGCGCCGGTGTGGCTCTCCGGCACCTCGGCCACCTCCTCCGGCGATCCGATCGCGAGCACCAGGCCACCCTTGTGGCCGCCCTCCGGACCCATGTCGATCAGCCAGTCGGCGGTCTTGATGACGTCCAGGTTGTGCTCGATCACGATGACCGTGTTGCCCTTGTCGACCAGGCTCTCCAGGACGAGCAGCAACTTGCGGATGTCCTCGAAGTGCAGGCCGGTGGTGGGCTCGTCGAGCACGTACACGGTTCGGCCGGTCGAGCGCTTCTGCAATTCGCTGGCGAGCTTCACGCGCTGCGCCTCGCCACCGGATAGTGTCGGAGCCGGCTGACCGAGCCGTACGTAGCCGAGACCGACCTCGACCAGCGTCTTCAAGTGCCGGTGGATCGCCGGAATCGCCTCGAAGAACCGTTCCGCCTCGTCGATCGGCATGTCCAGCACGTCGGAGATGGTCCGGCCCTTGTAGTGAACTTCCAGCGTCTCACGGTTGTAGCGGGCGCCTTTGCACTCCTCGCACGGGACGTACACGTCCGGCAGGAAGTTCATCTCGATCTTGATGGTGCCGTCGCCGGCACACGCCTCGCAACGGCCGCCCTTGACGTTGAACGAGAACCGGCCCGGCCCGTAACCGCGGACCTTCGCCTCGGTCGTCTCCGCGAACAGCCGCCGGACGTGATCGAACACACCCGTGTACGTCGCCGGGTTGGACCGCGGCGTACGCCCGATCGGCGACTGGTCGACGCCGACAACCTTGTCGACATGGTCGAGCCCGGCGATCCGCGTGTGGCGCCCCGGCACCATCCGGGCACCGTTGATCTGATTCGCCAGCACGGTATAGAGGATGTCGTTGACCAGCGTCGACTTGCCGGAACCGGAGACGCCGGTGACCGCGATCAGCTGCCCGAGCGGGAAGCCGACGGTCAGATTCTTCAGGTTGTGCTCCCGCGCGCCGACGACGACCAGCTCGCGGCCCTTGGTCTGGGGTCGTCGGATCGACGGCGTCGGGATGAACCGGCGACCGGACAGATAGGCGCCGGTGATCGAGCGCTCGTTCGTCAGCAGGTCCTCCAACGAACCGCTGTGCACGACCTCGCCGCCGTGCTCCCCCGCGCCCGGTCCGATGTCGACGATCCAGTCGGCCGTACGGATGGTGTCCTCGTCGTGCTCGACCACGATCAGCGTGTTTCCGAGGCTCCGCAGGCGTTCCAGCGTCTCGATCAGCCGGTGGTTGTCACGCTGATGCAGGCCGATCGACGGCTCGTCCAGCACGTAGAGCACGCCGACCAGGCCCGAGCCGATCTGCGTCGCGAGCCGGATGCGCTGCGCCTCGCCGCCGGAGAGCGTACCGGCCGGACGATCGAGCGACAGGTAGTCCAGACCGACGTCGACCAGGAACTTCAGCCGCGCGTTGACCTCTTTCAGGACTCGCTCGGCGATCATCACCTGACGATCGCTCATCTGCATCACGCTGAGCAGGTCCGAGCAGTCGCCGACGGACAGGTTGCAGATCTCGGCGATGTTCTTGCCGCCGATCGTGACCGCCAGGATCTCCGGCTTCAGTCGCGCACCGCCGCACGCCGTGCAGGGCACGTCGCGCATATAGCCTTCGTACTTGTCCCGCGACCAGTCGGACTCGGTGTCGCTGTGCCGTCGCTCGATCCACTGCACCACGCCTTCGAACCCGGCATAGTACGAGCGGTCGCGCCCGAACCGGTTCCGATACTTGACGTGCACCTGGTCTTCCGCGCCGTACATGATCGTCTTCTGGGCGGTCTCGGACAGCGCCCGCCACGGTGTGTCGAGCTTGAAGCCCTGGTCCCGGCCGAGCGCCTCGAGCAGCCGCAGGAAGTATTCCGCGGTATGACCACCGGACCACGGCTGGATCGCGCCGTCACGCAGCGACTTCTCCGGATCCGGAATGATCAGCTCGGGGTCGACCTCTTTCTTCGTGCCGAGGCCGGAGCACTCGGGGCAGGCACCGTACGGCGCGTTGAACGAGAACGACCGCGGTTCGAGAGCCTCGAAGGACAAATCATCGTACGGGCAGGCCAGGTGCTCCGAGAACGTACGCTCGCGGTGCTCATCGCCCTCCGGAAGGTCGACGAACTCGAGCACCACGACGCCGGCGGCGAGTTTCAACGCGGTCTCGATCGAGTCGGTGAGTCGCTGCTTCGCCGTCGCCTTGACCGCGAGCCGGTCGACGACCACCTCGATCGTGTGCTTTTCCTGCTTCTTCAGCTTCGGCGGACTCGGTCAGTTGATGCACGACGCCATCGACGCGTACCCGAGCGAAACCACGCGATTGCAGGTCGGCGAACAAGTCGACGTATTCGCCCTTGCGTCCGCGGATGACCGGCGCCAGCACCTGGAACCGCGTGCCCTCCTCCATCGCAAGCACCCGGTCGACGATCTGCTGCGGCGTCTGCCGGCTGATCGGGCGACCGCACTTCGGGCAGTGTGGCTCGCCCACGCGGGCGAACAGGAGGCGCAGGTAGTCGTAGACCTCGGTGATGGTGCCGACGGTCGATCGCGGGTTGCGGGACGTCGACTTCTGATCGATCGAGACGGCCGGCGACAGCCCTTCGATGAAGTCGACGTCGGGCTTGTCCATCTGGCCGAGGAACTGGCGGGCGTAGGACGACAGCGACTCGACGTAGCGCCGCTGGCCCTCCGCGAAGATCGTGTCGAACGCGAGACTCGACTTGCCCGAACCGGACAGACCGGTAAACACGATCATCTTGTCACGCGGCAGGTCGAGGCTGACATCGCGCAGGTTGTGCTCGCGGGCACCCCGCACGATCAATCGATCAGACACAGGTCTCTCCAGCGGTTAGGACCGGTTACCAGCAGCTCAGCGGCGGGTGTCAACGGCAAAAAGTGCCGCCCCGGCGAGACTAGCCCGACCCTCCGACACTTTTCCAAACGCACAGACCGCCGCTACGGCGCGGATCCGTGGCCGTCACCTACGCGACACAACCGAAATACCTACCAAACCCTTCCCGCCGGCCTGGCAGCGGTGCTACCAGATTCCGTACCACATGGGGTTAGGACTCCCGCACGTGGCGCATGGCGCGGACCTCGGCGCCGGAGCGCCACTTCCATTCGGTCCGCATCTTGGCCCACTCGCGGGTGTCCTGGATCCGGGCATCCCGGCGGCGCATCTGCCAACGCAACTCGCGCTGCAGCTTGCGCCAGCTGTCCAGGCGGCGGACGGTGAGGTCGCCGTTCTCGACCGCGAGCCAGACCGCGCAGCCGGGCTCACCGGCGTGGCCACAGTCGCTGAACCGGCAGGAGTCGGCGAGCGTCTCGATGTCGGCGAACGCCCGATCGATGCCCTCCTGACCGTCGAAGACGCCGACGGCACGGATGCCCGGTGTGTCGAGGATCGCACCGCCGTCCGGAAGCGGGATCAATGACCGGTATGTCGTCGTATGCCGGCCTCGACCGTCCGAGCGCCGGATCTGTTGGGTCTCCATCACCTGTGCGCCGGCGAGCGCGTTGACCAGCGACGACTTGCCGGAGCCGGACGTGCCCAGCAGCCCGAGTGTCTGACCGGTCGGTATGTAGGCACGTAGCCGGTCGATATTGAGGCCGGTCTCGACGCTGACCGGGAACACCGCGATCGCGGGTGCCGTCTCGGCGATCTGCGCTGCGATCGTCTCCGGATCCGGCGCGAGGTCGGCTTTCGTGAGCAGCAAGATCGGGCGGGCACCGGAGTCCCAGGCGAGCGACAGCAGCCGCTCGATGCGGCCGAGATCCGGCGACGGGTCGATCGGCTCGACGACCGCGGCGACGTCGATATTCGCGGCCAGCACCTGACCTCGTGACTCCGCGTTGGAATTCGCGCGCAACAACTGCGTACGCCGGGGTAGCAGGGCCTCCAGCGTGACCCGCCGATCCGGCCAGGTGCGGACGACGGCCCAGTCACCTGCGCATGGCAGCGCGAGCGGATCGCGGCTGGCTCTGATCAAGTGGGCACCGCCGAGGCTGGCCCGATCGGTGCCGGACGCACTCACCACGGTCGCGATGCCCCGATCGACGCGGGTCACGCGGGCAGGTCGTTGACCAGGTCGGTCATAGCGTGCGTAGGCGGAAGCAAGATCTGCGTCCCATCCGATGGACGCGAGGTCGAACGTCATCAAATCCTTCGTGAAACGATAGAGGCCGGGGCTGATTCGGTCGACGCGGTCGTTACGTCAGAGAACAACCCAAGCTGCGGTAGGACGACACCAAAGCACAGGTCCCACCCCCTCTCGCCCGGTTGATGCCACTCGTCAACCGTAAGGGCTGGCCGACAAAACCGAAAGCCATTAATGACGTATGTTCGATCATGTGATGACCGATCCGCTCGTCCTGTCCGAGGATCTCCAGCTAGCGGACGCCCGGCTGCTGGCAACGATCTCGACCCTCTCCCCCGCCGATCTCGCCGCGCCGAGCCTCCTTCCCGGCTGGACGCGCGGCCACGTGGTCGCGCACATCGCCCGGAACGCCGACGCGCTCGGCAACTTGCTGACCTGGGCTGCGACCGGTATCGAGAAGCCGGCCTATGCCAGTGCCGAAGCGCGCGCCGAAGGGATCGAGGCGGACGCGTACCGGCCGGTCGACGTCCAGATCGAGGACGTACGCGATGCCTGCGCGCGTTTTGCCGCACAGGTCGCCACGATGCCGGTCGAAGTCTGGGCGTACATCTACAACTCGACGCAGGGCAGTGCGGCGAAGGTGGTCTGGCGGCGTCTCCGCGAGGTCGAGGTGCACCACGTCGACCTCGGTTCCGGCTATACCACCGCGGACTGGCCGGACGGGTTCACTCAGCGACTGCTCAAGGAACTCGTGACCGGACGTACGGTCGAGACGCCGTTCGCGTTGCAGGACGACGACGGCCACACCTGGCAGGTCGGCGCCGACCACGGCCGACGATGACGATCAGCCGGCCCGGCACACGCGCTGGCCGGCTGGCTGTCCGGGCCGATCCACCGGCGCCGAACTGACGGTTTCCCCCGCAGGCACACTTCCCACTATCGCCGACTGGATGTGACGTAACGATGACCTATACCGGTGACACGACGCCCGATACCCGCGAGCTCGACGGCATCACGATCACGAAACTGTCGGTCGGCCCGATGGACAACAACGCATACCTGCTGACGTGTACGGCGACCGGCGTACAGCTGCTGATCGACGCGGCCAACGACGCGGACCGGCTGATCGACCTGATCGGCGATCGCGGCCTGGCCACGGTGGTTACGACGCACCGGCACGGCGACCACTGGCAGGCGCTGTCCGAGGTGGTCGCGGCCACCGGTGCCACCTCGGTCGCCCACTCCCTGGACGCGCCGAAGCTGCCGGTTTCATCGTCGACCGTGGAGGACGGCGACACGATCACGTTCGGCGACGCGACGCTCGAGGTGATCCACATCGTCGGCCATACCCCCGGGTCGATTGCGCTGCTCTACCGCGACCCGCACGGACACCCGCACCTGTGGACCGGCGACAGCCTGTTCCCTGGCGGGGTCGGCAACACGGAGAAGGATCCGAAGCGGTTCGCATCGTTGATCAACGACGTCTCGTACGAAGATCTTCGACGAGCTGCCGGACGACACCTGGTTCTACCCGGGCCACGGGAAAGACAGCACGCTCGGCGCCGAGCGCTCCTCGATCCCGGAGTGGCGCGCGCGAGGCTGGTAGCGAGACAGGGTGCTCCGAGGGTCGGAAGCCAACTGGCCCAGTTTGTATCCACATGTGGGTACAAACTCGGAATCATCGATGCCAGTTGCTCGATCAGGCCGTAGCGGACGCTTCGCCGAGCGGGCTCGCTTTAGGTCGGTTCAAACGGGTTGATTACCGCCACGCCCGTCCTCGCCACGTCAGCGATGTTCCTCGTTACCAGCGTCAACCGATGTACGTTGGCGGTCGCTGCCATCAGTCCGTCGATCGCCGGGGGTGCCGTGGGCGGAACGTTCAAGCGGCCCCACTCCTGAGCGACTTCGAGCGTGACCGGCAGGATTCGGTCCCGGTAGGCCACGATCAGGCCGGTGAGCCAACGGTCGAGCGCTTCGGCCTGCTTGACGTCGCGCGGGCGAAGTCTCTCGACGCCCTGCCGGATTTCGCCGATCACCAGCGTACTGATGTAGACGTCAGCGTCGGACTGGCTTCGGTGCCAGGCTAGTACGTGCTGATCCGGTGTCTTCTTTCGAAGTTCGGATATGACGTTGGTGTCGAGCAGATAGGCCACGTTATCCGACCAGCTCCGTGTTGCGGGGCAGGTCGTGCCGGGGATCGATGTCCAGGTCATCGTCGCCTGACGGATCGACGCGCAGATAGTCCATGAGCCTCATTGATTCACCGCGAAGACGCCGGTACTCGTTGATGTCGATGACAACGGCAACCTCCTCGCCATGCTTCGTCACGATCTGCGCCTCGCCGGATTCGGCGGCGCGGAGCACCTCGCTGAAACGCTGCTTCGCTTCCTGAACCTGCCAGTGCATCGGAACCTCCTTGCGCTGTCTAGTCTGACTAGACAGTATCATGCTTCATCATGCCCGTGCGATCGCCGCTCATTTCATGGAGACCGAACAACACCGCATTCCCGATGGCGCGAGCGCGGCTGGTGACCGGTTCTACGACCCGGTAGATTCGCCGACATCTACACGTGCCGACGTCTGGCGTCGGGAGCGGGCGATGTTCGGATGCGAAGTTCGCCACCGAGAAGGCACGAATTCTGGCCGGCGGCTGACCTCGCCGGGTCGCTGCGACGCAGGAGTACGCCGCGACGTCAGACCTTGCGGTATTTGGCTTGGAAGAAGCAGTACACCCCGAACGCGGCGACTCCCACCGCGACGACATCGAGCAACACGCCGCCGTAGGGTTGCTGGGCCAGTGTGCGTAGGGCGCCGTCGAGGCCGCGGGAGCGGGTCGCGCTGTCCGCGATCGCGGCGTCGCACAGCAGAAGCCCGACGACGGCGAACGCGATTCCCTTGGCGATATAGCCGACCTGCCCCAGCCGGGTGACGCCGTGACGGATCGTCGGGGTCATCTGGCCCATGTTGAGGTTCTTCTGGAACGACCGTCGGGCGCCGTAGACGGCCAGCCCGATGCCGATCCCGAGAACGATCAGACCGGCCAGTGCGACCAGCCACCGTCCGTCGGGGTGGGCGAGCATGCCGGCGGTTGCGTGTTGTTGTGATCCGGAGCTGGATGTCGATGAGCCGACCACGACCTGGATCGCGGTCCAGGCCAGGTACGCATAGATGACGGTACGGGCACCGGAGACCAGCCGCTGCGTCGTCCGGGCCCGGCCGGTGTCCTGCCGGTGGCCGACGGCGGCGAGAAGAAGTTGCCACAGTGCCATGGCGATGAGACCGACGGCGACCGCGATGAGCAGGACACGCCCGGCGGGCTGCTGCTGCAGAAGATGAAATGCTCCGGTCTGGTCGGCGGTTCCGGTGGCATGGCCGAACCCGATCTGCAACGCCAGCCATGCAATCGCCAGATGGAGGAGCCCGTAGCCGACGAATCCGGCCCGGGTGATGATCTCCAAGAGCGTGCTGCGGCTGGCTCGGCTGGCCGAGCGGCTTGCGGTACGGATCATCGACATGCGGCTACCATTCCCCGTTCGACCGACCAGGAAACGACCGCCAGGTGTGAGTGGCGACTGCGGAGGGCATACGGTCACGCATGTCCACCATGAGTCCGCACGCCCGTCAAAGTCCCCGGTCGCAGCTGTTTCCGCTGGTCGCGGTTACTGCGTCGACGTTCGTGTTCGCCGTGTTACTCATCTTGGTGCGTACTCGGTGGAGTCCCCTCGAATCGGTCGACCACGCGGTGGCAGCCAATCTCAACAACCTCGTCGCCGGCCGGTCGACGGCATTGACCGTGCTGCGGGCGATTACCTGGCTGGGCAGCAACACCGTACTGTGGACACTCATCGTCGCCGGGCTCATCGTGCTGGCCATCCGCCGACGATTCCGCCTCGCCGTCTTTCTTGCCATCGCCGGTATCGGGGCGTTGACGCTCGACCCGATCCTCAAGTCCCTGGTCGGACGGCTGCGCCCGGTGGTCGCACACCCGGTGGCGCACGGGACCGGAAACAGCTTCCCCAGCGGGCACGCGCTGGGCTCAATCGTCTGCTACGGCGCGCTGGTCCTGGTATTCCTACCGGCGGTACGGCGCCGAGCGCGTACACCGGTGACGATCGTCGTCGGGGTGCTCGTGGCCGCGATCGGTGTCAGCCGGATCATGCTCGGCGTGCACTACCTGTCCGATGTCGTCGGCGCGTGGGCGCTCGGTGTGGCGTGGCTCGGTCTGAGCGCGTACGCGTTCGAGATCATGCGCCGCGAATCCGGGCGCCCGGTCACGAAACCGCTCACCGAAGGACTCGAACCCGAAGCGGCAAGTGATCTCAAACCCGCCGTACCGGATCGCCATGCGGGACCGCCGCACCCGGCACGGGTCGGCGCGGGAGTCGTGGTGGCCTGGATTCTGATCCTCGGCGCCGTGGTCGGTTTCGGTAAACTGGTCACCCGGTACGGCGGCGGCAACGTCGCCGGCGACCACACGATCCCGCACTGGCTGGCCGCCCATCGGAATGCGACGTTGACCACGCTGAGCGCGGCGTTCAGCACGCTCGGCGCCACCCAAATGATCCTGGCCGTCACCGTCCTGACCGCCGTCGTCGCCCTAGCGGTCACGCGGCGCTGGCGGCCGGTCATCTTCGTCGTGCTGGTCATGCTCGGCGAGGTAGGGCTGTTCATATCGGCCGAGGCGATCGTGAAACGTCCACGCCCCGACGTCGTACACCTGGAAAGCCACCTCCCCACCTCGAGCTACCCGTCCGGCCATGTCGCCGCCACCATCTGCATCTACACCGCGATCGCGATCCTCGTCCTCGGCCACACCAGCCGCTGGTGGCGGTGGCCGTTCCTTGGACTCGCAGTGCTGATGCCGACATTCGTCGCCGCCGCGCGGATGTACCGCGGCATGCACCACCCCACGGATGTCCTCGGCAGCGTCATCCTCGCCGCCCTGCTCCTGACCGCGATGTACTGGTTGGTCCGGCCCAACGCCGACCGGGCCGGCGCCCCGCAACCGCTCACCAAACCCGACGACCCGGCTGCCGCTGCTCCTTCGGACAGCAGTGAACCGGCCGTCGTGTCACAGCGGCAGATGATCGCTACGACAGGACTGGGATAGCCGACGGCCTACCTGGGTATGTCCCGCACGTGACAACCACTGAACAACAACCAGGCCAGGTCGAACCCGTCGCCCCGCCGTACCGCCGACCGCCCCACGTCGGTCGGGTTGCGGTCATCGCCCACACCGGCAAGACACTCGGCGGCGGCCTCGACGAACTCCGCATGCTGATCACCGCCGAACGCATCGACGAACTGCTCTGGTACGAGGTACCCAGGAGCAGCAAGGCGCCGGCCAAAGTCCGCAAGGCTCTCAAGAAGGGTGCTGACCTGGTGTTCGTCTGGGGCGGCGACGGCATGGTCCAGCAATGCGCCGATGCGCTCGTCGGCTCCGAGGCAACCATCGCGATCATCCCGGCCGGCACCGCGAACCTGCTCGCGCACAACCTCGGCATCCCACACGACCTCGCCGAGGCCGTACACATCGGCTTCCACGGCCAGGCTCGACAACTGGATCTCGGTCGGATCAACGGCGAACACTTCGCCGTCCTCGCCGGGGTCGGATTCGACGCCGACATGATCCGCGACGCCGACCGCAACCTCAAGACCCGACTCGGACGCCTCGCCTACCTATGGACCGGCCTGCGCAACGTCGGCCTGAAGCCCACCAACGCCAGGGTCAAGATAGACGGTACGACCTGGTTCGACGGCGACGCCACCTGCGTACTGCTCGGCAACGTCGGCACCGTCCTCGGCGGCGTCGACGTGTTCGACGATGCTCGCCCCGACGACGGCTGGCTCGACGTCGGCGTCAGCACCGCCGACGGCCCCCTCCAATGGGCACGCCTGCTCGGCCACGTCAGCACCGGCACCGCCCGCCGATCACCGTTCATCCGTACCACCCGCGCCAAACGGATCACGATCAAACTCAGCGCACCGCTGGCCTACGAACTCGACGGCGGCGCCCGACCGAAAACCAAGCGGATCAAGGCACGCGTGGTACCGGCTGCGATCACCGTCTGCGTACCGAATCCCTGAGAATCGACCAGGATCGACGCAGCGTGCACTGCGGTCAGGCCGGTTCACGTGGGTTCAGCGAATCGTCCGGAACAGCGCACATATCGGCGTACATCGTCGCGGCCGTGCGTCGTTGCAGGCGCTGCCCTGATCGGTCGCACATCCGCTCCGCGGCGACCAGATGACCGAGCGCTGCATTCCACGCGCCGCGATCCCGGTGCACTCGAGCAAGTTCGATCAGGATGGCCGGCAACGCGATCACGTGGTGGCTCGTCCTCGCCAGCCGGAGGGCCCGGCGCGCGCAGGCCAGCGCGTTGTCATGGGCGCCGCGTCGGCGTTCGACTGCCGACAGTCCGAGAAGCGACCCGTGGATTTCCACCGGATAGTCGATCCGGAACGCCGCCTCGATCGCACGGCAATGCAGCGTATCGGCCCGATCGAGATCCCCGGCTGCGGCCGCGACCGTACCGAGGATATTGAGTGCCTCGCACGCACTGCGCTCGTCCCCACATTCGGTGGCGGCCGTCAGCCCCGCCTCGGCCGCCTGCCGTGCTTCGTCGGATCGACCGGCGTCGGCGTGCACATCAGCGATACAGCACAGCACCTGTGCCTCGCCGCCACGTGCACCGACCTGCCGGTAGATCGCCAGTGACTCGGAACAGGCATCAAGCGCCTCGCCCAGGTCGCCGAGTTCACGCAGAGCGTTGCCGATGTTGGCCAGCGCAAGCGCCTGACCGGCGGGAAAGGCCACCTCACGGTGCAGGTACAGGGCCTGCCGGTGATGACGCAGCGCATCGCGCGGATCTCCCAGCGAGATGGAGATACCGCCGACATTATCGAGCGCGACGGCCTCGCCGTACGGATCGTGGAGGTCGCGGCGAAGCAGGATCGCCCGACGGTAGTGGTCCAGTGCCTGCAGCGGTCGGCCGGTGGCGACGTGGATGACGCCGAGGTTCGCACCGGCCAGGGCCTGTCCTTGCAGCCAACCGATCCGCTCGGCAAACTCGATTCCCGCTACGTAGTGACCGATCGCGGTGTCGTTGTCACCGACGCTGTAGTAGACGCCGCCCAGGCCCATGTGGATATGCGCGAGTCCCTCCGGATCAGCGGCACGCTTCGCGGCGCCGATCGCGGCCGTACCCGCATCAATCGCGTCGTGCACGTAGTTGCGCAGCAGCGACAGCTTCGTGAAGGCGTCGGTAAGCTGCCACGTCAGCGGTCCCGCGTCGTGCCGGGCTGCGTACTCGACGGCGGCGACGAGGTTCCGCCGTTCGTCATCGAACCACGCGATCGCGTCCTCGACGTTGTGGATGTTCGATTCGGTCGACCCGGCGTGGACGGTCGGGGATGGACCGGGCAGCAAGCGGCCGACGGCGGCACGGGTTTCGACGAGATAGTGCGCGAGCAGCAGGTGCACCGACCCCGTACGGCCATCGGTCGGCTCATCCACCCGCGCGCGATCGACCGCGTACGAGCGGAGCAGGTCGTGCAGGCGCCACCGACCGGCGACGTACTCGTCCGCGAGATTGGCCGCGCCCAGCCGTTCGAGGATCTCGGCGGCCTGCACCACATCCATGTCCACCAGAGCAGCGGCAGCCGCCGGCGTGAGATCGGCGCACGGGGCCTGCCCGACCAGACAAAACAGGTGCCGATCGGGAGCTGGCAGACTTCGGTAGGACGCATTGAACGCCAGACGCGCCACGGATCGATCGTCGCCATCGACCTGCAGCGCGTCCATCGGGTTCGTCGCCAGCAGCGACACGTAGGCTGCGATCGGTTCGTACGGATGGGCAAGGAGCTTCGCCGCGCTGATCCGGAGCGCCAGTGGCACGCCGCCGCTGAGTTCCACGAGCCGGGCGACGGCGTCCGGTTCGGCACCGACGCGTACCGACCCGACCACCCTCGACAGCAGGCCGAGGCTGTCGTCGGCGGACAGCGGCTCGACCGTGTGGATCTCGGCACCGTCGTGGACGGCCAGCCCGACGAGCTGGTTCCGGCTGGTCACGATGACCATGCAGTGTGGCGTGCCCGGGAGCAGCGGCCGGACCTGCGCGACATCGGCGGCGTTGTCCAGAATGATCACGGCCCGCAGGCCGTCGAGCGTCTGCCGGTAAAGCATCATACGAGCGTCGAGGTCGGTCGGCACCGCGCTCGCCGGCACGCCCAACGCCGTCAACAGCTGGTAGAGCGCCTCGGCCGCGGACGTCGGTGCCCGATCCGGGTCGAACCCGTGCAGATCAAGGTACAGGTGGCCGTCGCGCCAACTGCTGCGCCCGCGATGAGCGAACCGTACGGCGAGCGCCGTCTTGCCGACGCCGGGCATACCGGCGAGGACAACGATCGGCGTTGACCCACTCTCGATACCGACCCGATCCGAATCGGCAACCGTCGATAGCATCGCCAACTCCCGATCCCGACCACCGAAATGGGTCACGTCATGCGGGATCAGTCGTGGCGGCGCCATCGGCATCCGAACGGCATCCTGACCCAGGGTGAACGCACGGCCAGGGTACGGGCGATCCGGACCGGACATCAGGTGCGGATCATTGCGCAACATCCGAGCGTGCAGTTCCTGCAACAGCGGTCCCGGCTCGACGCCCAGATCGCGTACCAGGTGTAAACGCCCGGCCCGGTAGATGCTCAAGGCATCGACGGTGCGCTGGCACCGGTACAGGGCCAACATGAGCTGGGCCCGTAGGCGCTCGCGGGTCGGCCGGGCAGCAACCGCCTCGGTCAACTCGTCGACGAGATCGTCCGCGCGCCCGGCGGCCAGGTCTGCCGCGACTCGGTCCTCCAGGGCCGCGAGCCGCAGATCCCCGAGGCGCTCCGCCTCGTCTCGCAGTACCCGCACCGATGTCGCGCCACCAAGTATCGGCACGCTCCACAGGTCGAGCGCCCGGTGCAGGACGGCAGCGGCTTCCAGCGGTGACCGCATCGCGAGCGATCTCGCCGTCGCCGTCAATGCGTGGAACACGTGCAGGTCGAGTTCGCCGTCGTCGACGCGCAACCGGTAGCCGGACCCGCGCGTGGACAATCTCGCCTGCTCCGGACCGAGTGTCTGCCGTAGCCGGTGAACCATCACCTGGAGGCTCGTCGATGCGGTACGCGGCGGTGCGGACTCCCACAGGGTGTCGATCAACGAATCGGCGGTGAGGACCTGATTGGCGTGGATCAGGAGCACGCCGAGCAGGGCCGGGCGGAGTGTTCCGGTGACCGGTAGCCGGATGCCGTTCGACCACACCCCGACCGGACCGAGGACCCGGAACTCCACACCGACCCCCATCCGGTCATCGCTGCTGCGGTGCCGTCCGCTCTGCACCCTAATCGCGACGCATCGATAAGCGCCAGATAAGCGCGCACCGCCATGGTCGTCCAACGTCCGGGCGGTCGCCACCAGCTCCGGCTCGATCCATGTGAGCTGGACGGACACCAACTTCATGACCGCCGCGTACGTCGTGAGCAACGGCAACGTGTCGGCGCCCGATCTGTCGGTCGGATCCACCGGGTACACCTGGACCGGGCCGGCTCCGAACACCTACATGTGCTTCACGATCGCGGCGAAAAAGAGCGGGCAGCAGGCTCCGTGGACGCCCTATGCGTGTACGACGACCTGGGCACTCGGGACGCCGACCAACGTCGGTGCGGTTGCGACGTCCGGCAGCACCGTGCATGTGACCTGGACGGACACGAGTGGTGGCGCGGCCAAGTTCGTGGTGACGAACGGCAACGTGTCGTCGCCGGACCTGAACGCCGGAACGACCTCGTACGACTGGCCCGGCATCACACCCGGCACGTACATGTGCTTCGAGATCGCCGCCAAACAGTCCGGTGCCCAGTCCCCATGGTCGTCGAGTCAGGGCTGCACCACCACTCCGACGTACGTCAACATGGGCGACTCGTTCTCGTCGGGTGAGGGCACCTACCACCCTTATCTGGCCGGATCAGATACCGGCACCGACGAGTGTCACCGATCGGCCCAGTCGTACTCGGGCCAACTGGCGGCAATGTCGCAGCACTGGAACGGTGTCCGGAACGTGGCGTGCTCCGGCGCGGTGACCTACGACATCGACCATGCCATCGTCGGCCCGGTCAATGGGAGCCAGACACCGGCGCAGGGCGAACCGGCGCAAACCGATGCGCTGAGCGCTTCTACCGGGCTGGTCACGGTCACTATCGGCGGTAACGACCTCAACCTTGCCGGTATCTTCACCGAGTGCATCAAGCTCGCCGACCTGGATCAGACCGATGACTGCTTCGACAACGCATTCAACGACGATTTCATCAATAGCATCACCGACCCGAACGGCTCCCTCGCCGCCGCCATCAACAGTGCGTACACCGCGATCGCGACCAAGGCTCCGCATGCGAAAGTCGTCGTGTCGACGTACCCGCAGATCTATCCGCCGACCTATGGCGACACCTATGCGGAGGTGGCTTGGCCGGGCACGTTCCTGTGGGTCATCGGCGATCAGGAACAGTGGCAACGAGTCCGCGAGGTGGTCAGCGCTCTGGACGCCGAGATCCGTATCCAGGCGTGGAACCATGGATTCACGGTATGCGACGAGGAGAATGCGTTCGCCGGCCATGAACTTGGCCTGTACGACCCGTGGGTCAACGACGTCCAGGGCTACCAGGTGGGCTTCATCCCGCCGACGCTGTTGAAGGATCCGGTCGACGAGTCGCTGCATCCCAATATCGAGGGCTACCAGAAATGGGCCCAGGATCTGACGAGTGCCCGCTGCGGCGGGCTCGGCTGACCGGCTGATCCATACGCAGGGTCCGGCGCGTCTCGTCCGGGCCCTGCGTCTGACCGCGCCGCGGTCGCTAACGGTGCAGGGCGGATCAGCAGTTGTGCGACCGGCTGCAAGCCGAGGTCCAGCGGGGACGCGACAGCCGTCGACCCGTTCACCGCCTCGATGTCGCCGGCGCGATCGACCAGAAACAGCCACGCGCCCTCCGGTGACCAAGCGATCGACGATGGCACTACCGGGTCGGGCAGGAGAGCCTGAACCGACACGTCCGCGCCCAGATAGAGATCGACCAGATGCACCTGATCCATGCCGTCCGGGCCTTTGGCGTACACAGCCGCCGTTGTGCCATCCGGCGAGATCGATCCGATGATGTCATCGACGGCCAGGCGGAACGCCGGAAGTACGTGCCGAGTACCGGTCACGCGATTAATCACGATGGCCTGGCACGATGACGGTTCGACGCACTCCCAGACGAGCCATCGGGTCCGACCGGCGGCGGCGAGCTGACCTTTCGTGATGAGCTTCGTCGAGGTGGGCGTGTGGTCGTAGAACCCGTCGGCTCGCCGTTCGAGGATATTGCCGGCGAGATCCGAGGAGAGGCTGCTGGACGGAGAAATGCCGGAGATCACCGGCCCGATCGACCTGCTCTGGATATCGGTGAGATGGAAGGTCATCGTCGTACTCTTCGACTCCTGTGACTCCGTCCAATATTCCGAGGGCGTCGGGCCGGCGATGGCGTAGCCGCCGGCGTTTGCGACGCTCGCGATCGGCACCCCGTCTCGATCGACATATCCCGGGACGGGGTCGAGCGGCAGCACCAGCGTCCAATCCGGACCGGCGAGGAAGTTGATCGGACCTGTGCTGTTCAAGCCGGGCGCAGCCGCCATCACGACCTGGCCGGTGGACGGCGTGATGTCCAGCACGCTTGCCGGCCCTCGCGCAATGATCTGCCAGCGGCTCGTAACGCCGAGGGCCGTCAACGGCATGGCCGGTCCGGTCGATGCATCGGCGGTCGCCGAACCGCCGCCGATCGGCCCCGTCACCGCCGTCGGGGGTTCGCTGCGCGGCGCACCGCCGTGGTGCATGACCACGATCACCGCCACGACCGCGACGGCCACCACACCCAGCCACACCCGTCCGCGGCGCTTGCGGCCTCCGCCGAACTCGATCAGGTCACCGCCACCGTCCTCGTCACGACCGGATCGGGTCACGCCGGCACCGCCATCTCATCGGGCTGGAATGCGAGCAACTGGAGGACTGGAAACCGAGCAACTGGAATTGTCGGCCATCGGCGCGACACCCGGCAACCCCGTCCGATGCGCCTTCAATGACCGAGCGCCGACGAGCGAATCATGTGGTCGCAGGTTTGCGCCGTTGCGGAGCAGGGGGGACAGGCCAATGATGACAGTGTTTCCGTACAGCCGATCCGGGGCATAAGTGGATCACACCTTGTCCCGGAGAGGCCTCCGCAATGAAGATCAGCGACATCCTGAGCATCATCCTGGTCGGACTCATCATCGGCGTTCTCGGCCGGCTTGTCCTGCCCGGCCGCCAGCAGATCGGGGTATTTACCACATTTGTGGTTGGTATGGCCGCCGCGGTCATCGGCTACTTCGCTGCACGCGCACTGGGCATCGGGCACCACCAGCCCGCGCACGTCTGGAAATTCCACTGGGACTGGTGGGTGCTGCTCATCCAGGTCGTTCTCGCGGTGATCTTCGTCGCGATCGCGAACGAGATGACCTACACGCGGCTGGCCGACGGCGGTACGCGGAGCCGGTCAACGCGCCGGAAGAGCCGCAGCCGATCCACCTGACGTGGCCGGACGGTAGCGGAGGACTGGCAAGTCGGCGTACATTGACCGATTCCACCGCTACCGACAACGGCAGGATGGGTACGTGGGGACAACGATCGATCCGACCGCCGCGATCCGCCGGCTGCTCGTGCGTACCGGCTTCGCGGCGAGCCCGGATGGGATCGCGTCCGCGACGGCCGCAGGATTCAGTGCCACGCTGGACCGGATCCTGAGCGGCACCACCGATGTCACCACCGATGCCGCCGTCACACCCCTACCGACACTGGCACCCGTTGCAAGCCGGGCAGACGGCCCGCAACCAGCAGATCCGTGACCAGTTGCAGACGATAACGTTCTGGTGGCTGGACCGGATGGTCACATCCCAGCAGCCGTTCACGGAGCGCCGGACGCTGCTGTGGCACGGACATTGGGCCACGGCTGAGCAGAAGGTACGCTGGCCGGCCGCGATGCTGCAGCAGAACGAGACCGAGCGGCAACTGGGCGCGGGCAGCTTCGACGTGTTCGCCCGAGCGATGGTCGTCGATCCGGCGCTGATGATCTGGCTCGACGCAAGCGGCAACACGGCCCGCGCACCGAACGAGAACCTGGGCCGCGAGCTGATGGAAATCTTCACGCTCGGACACGGAAACTACACCGAGGAAGATGTACGCCAAGCCGCACGCGCGCTCACCGGATGGCGGCTCGGACAGCCGGATCAGGGCCCGGTGGCGACGTTTTCGGTCGGCCGGCACGCACCCGGGCCGCAGACGATCCTCGGCAGCACCCAGGACTTCACCGCGAGCACGCTGGTCGATCTGCTGGTATCCCGGCCGATCTCGCCACGCTATCTCGCCACCCGGATGTGGGGCTGGCTGGTCTCGGCGACGCCGCCCGGTGCGGCCAGCATCGACCGGATCGCCGCCGCGTACGGGCCGACCTACGACCTGACCGGGATGTTCCGAGCGATCTTCAGCGATCCCGCGTTCACCGATTCGAACAGCGTGATCGTGAAACAGCCGATCGAGTACGTGGTCGGTGCGCTGCGATCGCTCGGGCTCCGGCCGTCGGCACTGTCGGCAACGATGCGCACCACGATCCAGTCCGGCCTGAGCGGGATGGGTCAGGTGCCGTTCCAGCCACCGAACGTGGGCGGCTGGCCGACCGGCACGGCCTGGCTCACCACGGCTGCGGCGGAGACCCGGATCAAACTTGCGGCGGCTCTGGCCCGTACCGCTGATGTCTCGAGCATTGCCACCGCGCAGCCGGAGGATCGCCCGGAGGCCGCGGCCGCGCTGCTCGGTCTGGGTCCGTGGACCGGCCGGACGCGAACCGTGCTCGCATCCGCCGCGAGCGAGCCGGTCGAGGTCTTGACGTTGGCGTTGGTGGCCCCCGAATACACCGTGAGCGGTTAGGACGACTTCCATGATGGACACCCACACGCGGCGACAGTTCCTCCTGGCGAGCGGTGTGACCGCCGGTGTCGCGCTCGCCGCCGGCGCCGGCGCCATCACGCTCGTGGAGCTGATCAGGGCGGCCGAGCACGATCCGCTGCCGGTCGGCGCATCGGTGCTGGTCCTGGTCACGCTGTACGGCGGAAACGACGGACTCAACACCGTGATCCCGGCCGGCGACAAGCACTACCAGTCGTCCCGACCCGGCCTCGCCTACAGCGAATCGGAGGTGCTGCCGCTCGGCGACGGCCTCGGTCTGAATCCCGCGATGAAAGGCTTCAAGTCGCTCTGGGACGCGAAGCGGCTGGCGATCGTCCGCGGTGTGTCCTACCCGAAACCGGATCGGAGCCATTTCCGCTCGATGGCGATCTGGCAGACGGCCGCCCCCGCCGAGCCGGTCCCGACCGGCTGGCTGGGTCGGTGGCTCGACGCGACCGGCGGCAACCCGCTGCACGCCGTTTCGATCGGCGTGACGCTGGCGCCGCTGCTCGCCGGTGCCCAGGTGGCCGGTGCTGCGCTGCCGTTGAGCGGCCTCGCGTTGCCGAAGCAGCTGGACCAACCGGTGCTCGACCTGTCCTACCCGGATCCGGCCGACGGCACGCTGCAGCGGCGCGCCTCGCGGTCGCTCGCCGATCTGACCAGCGTGGAGAAGACGTTCGGACCGATCCTCGACCCCACCGATCACTCGCCGGTGCCCAAGTCCAAGCCGGGTGAGCTCGCGTCACAGCTGGACGTCGTCGCCCGGTGTATCGCCGCCGGCGCGCCGACCCGCGCGTACAGCGTGAGCCTGTCCAGCTTCGACACGCACGCCGCCGAAAAGGGCACGCAATCGACACTTCTCGGACAGCTGGACTCGGCGGTGTCCGGCTTCCTGAATCAGGTCAAAGGCAAGAACGTCGTGGTCGCCGTCTACTCCGAATTCGGCCGGCGGGTCGCGGCCAACGCCAACCAGGGAACCGATCACGGTACGGCCGGCCCGGTCTTCATCGCCGGCGAATCGGTCGCCGGCGGCTTCTACGGCGACGAACCGAGCTTGACCAAGCTGACCAGCGGCGATCTGATGACGACGACCGATTTCCGGGACGTCTACGCGACCATCCTGGACAAGGTGCTGGGCACCGATCCGGGGCGCATCCTCACCGGCTACCGGCCGCACGAGTTGAAGTTCCTGGGCTGACCCCGCAACAGATCTACGCGGATGAATAGATCCAGTCCACGCCGTCGAAGCCGGACGCGTCGAGCCGCGGTGCCCGCCGCAGCCCGGCCTTCAGCGCGACCCGCTGGGACCGGTGATTGGCCGGTCGGACCCGGGCGATGATCATGCAGCCCGGCACGTGGACCTCGGCCCACCGAACCACGGCCGCGGCCGCCTCGCCGGCGAACCCGTTGCCCCACACCGCGGGTGCGAGCCGGTAGAACAGGTTCAACACGGTGACGCCCTGGAACTGCATCACCTTGAGCCCGCAGAAGCCGAGGATCTCCGGGCGATCGATCTGGCGGACGACCCAGTAGCCGAACCCGTAGCGATCCCACTGCTCATCCCACCGGTCGAACAGGTCCACCGCCTCGGCGGTCGTGGTGATCGCGTCGGACGGGTTGTAGGACGTCGCCCGCGAGTCCGACGTGATCGCGTAGATCGCGTCGAGATCCCGGATGGACGGCCGTCGCAGCGCCAGACGATCGGTCGTCAGCCTCTCCGCATCCCGTCCCACATCTGCCAGGCTATATCGTCGAAACATGACGTTGCCTGCACTCGACGCGCTGACCGCAGCGGGGATCGCGCACCGGATCGTCCACCACGAGAACGTCACGAGCATCGCCGAAGCCGCCGCGCAATCGGGTGTGGAGATCACCGACGTGATCAAAACCATCGTCGTACGCCGAGCGGACGATGACTTCGTGTTCGTGCTGGTCCCGGGCGATCGAGCCATCTCGTGGCCGAAGCTGCGGGCCGAACTCGGCGTCAAGCGGCTGTCGCTGCCGGACGCGGCCACCGCGAAGGACATGACCGGCTACGAGCGCGGCACGATCACGCCGTTCGGCGCCACCACGGCGTGGCCGGTGATCGCGGACAGCCGGGTTGCCGGCCGTACGATCCGGCTCGGCGCCGGCGCCCGGGACACCGCCGTGGTCGCGAGCGCCGACGACGTCGTACGCGTTCTGCAGGCCACCGTCGTCGATGTCACCGACCCGGCGCCCGACTCCTGACGGGCTGCCGCCTTCGTCGTGGTTCCGCTAGTGTCCACGCCATGCCGAATATCGTCATCGCGGGCGCTCCTCCGTCGGCCTCGCGGGCGGCCTCCGCCGTCCTGGCCCGGGCGTTCTTCGACGATCCGCAGATGACGTGGCTGCTGCCGGACGACGCCAGCCGGCCGAAGCGCCTGCAACTCATGTTCGCCACCATGCACCGCCACTACTACGGCCGGTCCGGCGCCTCCGCCATGGCGGCTGCGCCCGATGGCGGTGTCGCCGCGGTCGCGTTGTGGGCACGGCCGGGCGAAGCGGTTCCCCCGATGTCGCGGCAGTTGCTGGCGACGCCCGGCATGGTGCGCTCGCTACGCGATCGGATGGGCCCGGCGCAGGCCGCGTACACCTATCTCGGCCGCCGCCACCCGAAGCAGCCGCACTGGTATCTGGCCGCGCTCGGAACGCTCCCGGAGTTGCAGGGCCAGGGCTTCGGCAGCGCGCTGCTGCGTCCCCGGCTGGCCGAGTGCGACCGCAGCCGCGAGCTGGCCTACCTGGAGTCCAGCAAGGCATCCAACATCCCGTTCTACGAGCACCACGGGTTCACGGTGACCGAGGAGCTGGTACCGCCGGACGGCGTACCGTGCTGGGGCATGGTGCGCTCGCCCCGCCGGTAGCACGCCGGACCGGCTACACCGCGCCCAGTAGATCGTTGTCCCGCACGACGGCCACCGACAGCGTCTTGTAGCCGACCGCGTCGAACAGCACGGTCATCCGGTCGTCGTCGTAGCCGAGCACCGTACCGACGCCCCACTCCCGGTGCCGCACCTCGGCGTGCAGCGGGAACGGGCTGTCGGCGTCGAACAGGTCGGCTGCCATGCCGCTGGCCGAGCCGCCGACACAGTTGTCGCAATGCCCGCACGGCCGGCGCAGCTGTTCGCCGAAGTAGGTCAGCAGCGGTACGACTCGGCAACCGGCCGACTCGGCGAACTGCCGCATCATGTCCGTGCGGGACCGCTGCAACGTCTGGTGCCGCTCGGATTCGGCGACCGCGAGTCGGGCCGCGACCGAAGGCTCCGGCGCGTACGGCGGTGCCTGCAGCTCGCCACGCGCGCCCGACGACACCGCACCGACCTGCTCCAGCAGGCCGAGCAGGCTGGCGACCTTCCGGGCGGACATGCCGGTCTCGCCGATGATCGCGGACTTCGAGGTGGCACCAGACCGTACGCAGGCGGCAACGTACGTCAGCTCGTCGGCGGCCGGCAAACCGCCGGCGAAGAACCGCTGCAGCGCCATGTCCTCCGGCCGGTAGAGCAGCAGCACCCGGGAATCGAGCCCGTCGCGACCGGCCCGGCCGATCTCCTGCAGGTAGCTGTCCGGCGAATCCGGCAGCGCGACGTGCGCGACCCACCGGATGTCCGGCTTGTCGATGCCCATCCCGAACGCCGAGGTGGCGACCACGATCGGCAGCTTGCCGGCGGAGAACTGCTCGTGCCGGGTCCGCCGCAGTGCCGTCGGCATCGCCCCGTGATAGAACGCGGCCGGGCGGCCGGAATCGGTGAGCCGGGCGGACAGATCCTCGGCGGCACGCCGGGTCGCGACGTAGATGATGCCGGCGCCGGTCTGCCCGTCGAGGAACGTCAGGAGGCGCCGCCATCGGACCTGATCGTTCGGGCAGTGCGCGGCCTCGATGAACAGGTTCGGCCGATCCAGTCCGCCCACCACGACCGTGGGATGACGGAGGTCAAGACGGGCCGCGATGTCCTCGCGCATCGGCGGTGAGGCGGTGGCTGTCAACGCCACGATCGGCGGGCGGCCGAGCGCGCGGATGGCGTGGCCGAGCGCGAGATAATCCGGCCGGAAATCCTGTCCCCAGGTGGTCAGGCAGTGTGCCTCGTCGACCGCGACCAGCGCCGGGCGCAGCGCCGCCACTTCGGCCAGCCGTTCCGGCGACGCGAGCTGTTCCGGCGTGATGAACAGCAGCCGCGCGGCGCCGGTCCGGATCGCGTCCAACGCCGCTGCCTGCTGCTTCGGCGTCTGCGACGAGTTGACCCGGACGGCATGGAGTTCGGGACGATCGCGCGCGTTCAACGCAGCGATCTGATCGTGCTGCAGTGCGAGCAGCGGCGAAATCACGATGGTCGGGCCACGCAGCAGTGCCGCCGGCACCTGGTAGACCGCGGACTTGCCGGCGCCGGTCGGCAGCACCACGACCGCGTCTCGGCCGCGCATGAGCGCGGTCATCGCGACGAGCTGCTCGCGCCGCAGCGAACGCCAGCCGAAAAGGTTACGAGCGGCGCGCTTCAGCCGCCAGGTGTGCAAGAGGTTCATCGCCGGCATAACTCCCCAAGGATCAGGCCGGACAAACCCTGAAAAGCAAACCCGTTTACTGGTACGCGCATGATGGCTGTCGCTTGCAGCCACCGCACGTTACGGGCCCCCCGTCGCCGGCCACGGCAACGTAGCACCCGGCACCGACATGCGATCTCTGCGGCACGACGAACCGGCGCGGACGAAAGCCGGTCAGCTGACCAAACCTTCGCCCGCGCCGGAGAGACGATCCCTAGAGCGAACCGCTCATCAAACGGACCCGATCAAATGTCCATCGGCGAACCGACCGGCAGCGCACGCCGGCCACCGAGCCCGTTGTAGACGCCGGCGAACGACGCGTACCACGCACAGGCCGCAGTCAGGACACCGATGTAGCCGCCGACCTTGATGATGCTCACGTTGCCGTTGTCGAAGTTGCCGATGGCCAGCACGAGTTCGGTGACGCCCAGCGTCAGGAACACCGCGAACACCGCAGTGTTCACGCGCGCCGAGCAAACCAGCATGTAGAGGTTGAAGATGAAGAACGCGATCAGGATCCAGCCGAGGTCATTCGGTACGTTCTTCGACGTGCCGGCCGCACCGTTGACGTAGAAGTACAGGCCGATCCAGAACGCGCCGTACGAGCCGAACGCGGTGGCGCCGAACGTGTTGTTGCGCCGGAACTCCCACATGCCGGCCAGCAGCTGAGTGATGCCGCCGTAGGCGAACGCGTAGCCGAGCCACGCGTCACCGCCTCTGGTCCAGTGCGCGTTGGACGCGGAGAGCAGGAACGTGGTCAGTGCGAATGCGGCCAACCCGAGCGGTGCGGGATCGGCCACCCCCGAGGTGTTGACGGTGGTCGGGACGGGCGTTTCAAGATCAGCCATGGTATGGCCTTCTCTCTGCGTCAGCGGCCAGTAGGCGTGCCTTGCAAAGCGGTGCGGGCGGGGGCGCCGGACAGCGTGAGTGCGCGCGGAGGCGTCTGCGTCTGCGTCGGGGTGCGGGGCGGCCGAAGGCCGGTGAATGAGGGGTCGTCGAGGTCAGCGCGAAGGGCATGGCCCTTCGTGGTCGGCACCGCACGCATTACCGTGGCTACCAGCATTTTAGCAACCTCACGACGTAAATTAATTGTCAACATATCGCGTTGATCGCTAACCGGCAACATCCACTATTTTCGACGGGCGCACGGACACCAGACCGCCTTCCACGATGGAATCGATCTTGGAGTTCCAGCGCTCGAGCCTAGGCGCTATTCGTGGCCTTCGATGGCAGCAACGTCACTGCCGAAGCGCTCCTTGAACTCGGCCACGATCGCGTCACCGCCCGACTTGACGAGCGCGCCGACGACCGGATGGATGAGCAGCCCGGTCACCGTACCGGCCATCGTCGGCAAGTGTTTGACGAACCACGTCCGTACGCGCTGCATGGTCGTCAGGTCGGGTTTGGGGGCCGTTGCCGCCTTGTGGAACTCGGTCAGCTGGTCCACCGCGTCCAGCCCCTCCTCCGGGGATGCCGCCAGGGCCTGCCGCTTGACCGCGTCGACCGCGGTCTTGAACTCGGCGAGTTCGGCCTCGGTCGGCCGGGGATAGGTGGTCACGGCGGAGTTGGTGATCGTGTTGTTGCGTCCGGCCACCACGTGACCGCCGACCGATCCGCCGACGCTCACGCGGATGTCGTCGCCCGATGATGTTGACATGCATGCTCCCTATGAAATGAGGCGTTCAGGCGGATACCGACATCTCCGCGATCTGTAGTGCGAACCCCGAGTTGACCGCGGTATCGGCGAAGGCTCCCTCGCGGCCGAGGACGACGGCGAACAGCCGAATGAAGCGTGCGGTGACCGGCTGTCCGAACGTGTACACCTGCGGACCGTCCTGCGTCGGCCGCGAATCGGAGTTGTACGACTGCCCGGGAATGGTCTCCCACGTCAGGCCGTCGAGGCTGGACTCGATCCGGAACACGACGGGGTATCCGACCAGGCCCTCGCGCGGAAGGACGGTCAGGCTGGACCACGGCGCGACGCCGCCCATGTCGAGACCGATCCAGGCGTCATCGGCCTTCGACTCGCGCTGTACGGGTGACGACCAGAACGTCGTCGCATTCTGGTCGAGCACGGCGCTGGGATCGAATCCCTGGGCGGTGTTGTCGGAGAACGCAATCGGCGGCGGCAGCGAGGGCGGCGCCTCGACCTGGGTCGCGGACACGCTCACGACCGGCGTCGGGGACGGGGTCGTGGGGGCCGCCGCCTGCGTCCGGGTCAGGCGCGGAACGACGATGATGCCCGCGACCACGAGTGCGATCACGACGACCACCAGCGAGATGACCAGCGCGGTCGGGAATCCGGCGGCCGGTGCGGGAACGGTGCCCGGGCCGCCGTGCTGCGCAGCCCGAACGCCGCGACCGCGTGCTCGCGGCATCGACGGCTGACCCGGCGTACCGGGCGGGCCTGGCGGTGGATGTGGCATCGCGCTGCCGGGACCGGAGCCGCCCGGACCAGGACCGCCGGGAGCGGAGCCGCCTGGACCAGCAAAACCACCGGCAGGCGCGCCTCCCCCGCCAGCAACGCCCCCTGCCGCGCCGCCTCCAGCTGCCGCGCTTCCAGCAGCCGCAGCGCTACCGGCACTCGCTGCGCCGGCACCTGCCGCAGCGGATCCGCCGGTTGCGAGCGCGCCCGCGTGCATGGCTGCCGCAGCCGCCTGGCCGAGGCCCAACGCGTGCCACAGACCCGCCGCCGTGGCGAGCACCGCTGCAGCCGCCGCGGCCTGTCCGAGGCAGAGCAGCCGGATGCCACGCTCGTGCGTGAAGTACGCGTACGCCTCCTGGTCGTCGGCGTTCTTCGCGGCGGCCTGACCGCTGGTCAGGACGTCTCGCCAGACCGACCACCGCAGCGACAGAGCGGCCAGCGGCGCCGCGATCCGGGCGAGCCGGCACGCCGCGTCACCGTGCCCGAGTCGGACCGCGGCCTCGATCAGCGTCACGATCAGCTCACCGTGGTCGGATGCGTCGGTGGGCCGTACGTCCTCGCGGGTCAACCACTCCATCAGCGCCTCGACCAGGGCATTGATGTCGCGTCGGTAGGTGCGATCCGGCACCGGCGCAGCGAGGTCGTCGGCCAGCCGGTACGTATCGTCGCTGCGGTCGGCCAGACCGCTCTGCACGAGTCGTTCCGCCGCGGCGCCGACGTGCGGCAGGTTGCTCGCGTGTACGAGGGCGGCGATCACCGGCACCGTGGCGGACGCCGGCGCGATATAGCCGAGCAGGTCATAGACGTCGCGATCGGCGACTGGAAGCGCATCGAGCAGCGCGGCCGGCACCGAAGCCACGCCGCGTGCCGCCGGGCGCGGAGCGGGTGACCCGAGGTCCTCCGCCCGAGACACGGCGCCGACCTGGTCCGGAGTCCCGGCAGACCGTGGCGTCGGCACCGCGGCACGGCCGACCGCCCCGTGGCCGGACGGGCCCGACCTGACCGGGTCGTCGATACCGGTAGCGCGTGGAGACACGGCAGGCGAGTCCGGTGCGGCCAGCGCGGCTGGTCCGGCCAGGCGCAGCGTCGCCGCGGCTCTCAGCAGCGCCATCGGCGAACCACCGGCGGCGCGCCATTCGGCCACCACGCCGGCCACCTCGGTGGCGGACAGGTCGCGACCGAACTCGCGCCGGACCAGCGCGAGCGCCGCGTCTTCCGGCAGTCCGGTCAGTGCCAGCACCTGCCCGGAGCCCCAGAGTTCCCGCTCCGGCGCCGCGATCACGAAGGTGGCGTCCGGCACTGTGTCGAGAACCGCGCTTAGCTCGTCGGGTGCGCAGACGAGGTCGTCCGCGACGACACATACCCGTACGCCGGACATCAGGCGCCGTACCTCGGTCTGGCTCGGACGGTAGCCCGACGTCTCGAAGCAGGCTTCGAAGATCTCCTGCGCAACGTCGGAGTAGCTGCTGCCGCTCGCGTGCAGGAACACGATGCCGTCGGTCTCGTCGGCGACGTCGTACGCCGCCTGCCGCAGCAGCGTGCTCTTGCCGATGCCGGACGGCCCGTACACCTGGATCGTGGAGAGGCCGACTACCGCGGCCGCGATCGTGCCCAACTCGGCCGACCGGCCGAGCACTGCGTCCGGGCGCCGCGGCAGCACGCGCACGCTGGACCGGCGAACCGGTTGCGGGCGCTGCGCCTCCTGGACGACCGACACGGACGAGCCGACGGCGGCGTTGACGATCAGGTTGTGATCGCCGACGACGAGGTTGCCACCGACGCTGCCGTGGACCTCAACTCGATACTCCGCGCCGCCCAAGGCTGCCAGCGCCCCTCAGCTTGATCCGCAATGGAGGCCCAGCATATCGACGGGGACGAACCGAGTCAGTCGGCTGGACAGCCAAACGGCGGCAACAGTCAGAGAACAGACAGTTCGGGAGTCGGACCGCGTCAGCAGTACTTCGGGCAGTGCCCCCACAGCGACTGGACCGGCTTGTACGTCATGAAGTAGTCGACCGCATCGGCATACTGCGCCGCGGCGAACGGCGGCGTGAGGCCGGTATGGCCCGCGGTGGGGTCAACCGCGCTGGGCCCGGCGTTGTACGCCTCGAGCACGGTATCCCGCAGCTTCTTGTGGTTGAGGTTGAAGTCGTTGTGGTAGTACAGGATGCCGAAGTGGACGGTCAGCCACTCCAGGTATGCGTTGCCGAGCAGCACGTTCGTGGACTGGTCGGTGTTGACGAACGAGACGCTGAACTTGTCGTTGACCGTGCCGGTCGCGTCCGGCTGCATCTGCATGACGCCGTAGCCGTTGTTACCGTCCGAGCTGATACACGTCGAGGTCCATCCGCTCTCCTCGGCGGCGACCGCCTTCAGCATGGACAGTGGCACGGTGACCTTCGGCAGCACGCCGTTCAGCGCCGGATCGAGCGTCGACGGGTCCTTGCCGGATGCGACGTATTCGTTGATGTGAGCGGCCGCCTCCAACTGTTTGCGGACGGCGGTGAGCGACTGGTGCTTGCCCGACGTGGTCGCACACTTCAGCGGATCGACGGTTCGCGGGGGCTTCGGTGTCGGTTTCACCGTCGCCGTCGCGGTCGGCTCCGACGTCGGGCTGGGCGCGTCCGGGCTGGGCGTGATCTCGATCGGAGTGGGCGAGGGTGAGTCCGGCGCGCTGAGGCCGCCGGCCGTGTTCTTCGGCGAGGACGTCGCCGAACAGGCGATCAACGACATCGCGATCACCGCTGAACCAACCGCTGCCAGGACACGCCAACGCGCAGTATCCATCTCCGAGACCCCCCAAGTCCGTGTCAGGTTCGCAGGCTACACGGACTCGGCAAGAATTAGCGCCCGAGAATCTCGGCCGCCACCCGCTTTCCGGACTCGGCGGCTCCGTCGATGTAGCCGGCCCAGCGGGTCGCGGTCTCGGTACCGGCGAAGTGGATCGGCCCGACCACGGCACGCAGCGCCGATCCGTAGCGGGTCAGCGTCCCCGGCGTGGCGAACGCGCCGTAGCAGCCCCCGCTCCACTGCTCGGCACACCAGTCCTGCTCGAGGTATTCGACCGCGTCGTACGCCTGCGGTCCGAAGTACGCCGCCAGGTCGTCGAGCACGAGCTTGCGGCGTGCGTCGAGCGAGAGCGCCGCGCCGGCCTTGGCATGCTTACCCTCCAGAAACCCGAGCAGTACGCCCGGCGAGCCCCCGTACGGCGTGTTGTCGTACACGGTGTTCAGCGCCCGGACGTCGCTGTTCGCCTGGCCGGAGAAGCCCTGTTCCTTCCAGAACGGCGTGGTGTAGACAACGTTGATCTTGATGACCGACCCCATCGGCATGCCGTCCACGAGGGCGCGCCGGGCGGCCGGCAACTCCGGCGTGATCGCGATCTTCGTGGTCAGGTGCTGCGGGATCGCGAGCACCACGTTCTTGGCCACGAACGTACGGCCGTCGCTGGTGGTGACCGTGGCACGGTCGGGTGACGACCAGTCGATCGCGGCAACCGGCGCGTTCAACTCGACCGCCGTGCCGAGTCGCTCGGCGAGCTTGATGCTGATCAACTGCGTACCGCCGACGACGCGATCCTGCTGGGCGCCCTTCCGCGTGTTGATCAACGCGTCCAGGCCACCGGCCGAGCCGAGGTAGAACATCGCCCAGAGCGCGGACATGTCCTCCGGTTCGGCCGAGAACACCGCCTCGGTGACCAGCCGGAAGAACTTGTCGCCACCATCGGTCTTCACGGTGCGCGCCATCCAGTCCGCGAACGTCTCGCCGTCGAACCGATCCGCGTGCTTCGTCGTCCACGGCGCGTCCGTGACGACCTTCTTCGCGGCGGCATCGAGTTTGAGCTGCGTGATGCCGACATCAACGAGCGTACGCAGGCCGAGCATCCACGGAATTCGTCCGGTGTAGCGGCCGAGCCGGCCACCGAAATCGGCCGTGTGCCTACCCTCGTCGTACGTCGGGTACAGCGCCAGGCCCAACTCGTTGACCAGGGCAATCGCCTCGTGCTGGGTCGGGCCGATCCACTGACCGCCCATCTCGATCACCTGATCGGTGCCGGGGATCGCTCGGTTGAGCGTACGGCCGCCGACCCGGTCCCGAGCCTCCAGCACGATCACGTCAACGCCGGACTTGCGCAGTTCGGTGGCGGCTACGAGTCCGGCGACGCCCGCGCCGATGACGAGCGCGTCACATGTACGGGCAGGCACTGTGGTCTGAGTCACCGGTCAGTCCTACCCGCCGGTAGATAGATCGTCAAGGTCAGTTCCAGCCTGCTCACGGCGTTTGGTACCGATCGTTATAACCCGCGCAGGGTGACCCTGCACTCCTTCGGCGGGGGCGGCGATGATCACGGATAGCCGACCCGGGAGGATATGAGGCATGGCCATCCGTTCTGACCTCCGAAATGTCGCGATTGTCGCGCACGTAGACCACGGCAAGACCACGCTCGTCGACGCCATGCTCAAGCAGTCTGGCGGCTGGCACAGTCGGGGCGAGATGACCGACCGAGTGATGGACTCCGGCGACCTGGAGCGCGAGAAGGGCATCACGATCCTCGCGAAGAACACGTCGGTCTCCTACCACCCGTCGGACGGCTCCGAAGCGGTCACGATCAACATCATCGACACGCCCGGCCACGCCGACTTCGGTGGTGAGGTCGAGCGCGGCCTGACCATGGCCGACGGCGTCGTGCTGCTCGTTGACGCGTCCGAGGGTCCGCTGCCGCAGACCCGGTTCGTGCTGCGTAAGGCGCTGAAGGCCCGGATGCCGATCGTCCTGGTGATCAACAAGGTGGACCGGTCGGACGCCCGGATCAAAGAGGTCCTCGACGACACCTACGAGCTGTTCCTCGACCTGGACGCGGACGAGCACCAGATCGAGTTCCCGATCGTGTACGCCTGCGCCCGGGACGGCATCGCGACACTGAAGCAGCCGGAGGACGGCACCGTGCCGACCGACTCGACGTCGCTCGAACCGCTGTTCCAGACGATCCTCGACACCATGCCCGCGCCGACGTACTCGGAGGGCGCACCGCTGCAGGCGCACGTGGTGAACCTCGACGCCTCGCCGTTCCTCGGCCGCCTGGCGCTCTGCCGGGTGCACGAGGGCACGATCAACAAGGGTCAGTCCGTCATGTGGTGCAAGACCGACGGCAGCATGGAGCGCGTACGCATTTCCGAACTGCTGATGACCGACGGTCTCGAGCGGAAATCGGCCGACCAGGCCGGCCCGGGCGACATCATCGCGGTCGCCGGTATCGGCGAGATCATGATCGGTGAGACGCTGGCCGACGCCGAAACCCCGGTCGCGCTGCCGCTGATCCAGGTCGACGAGCCGGCGATCTCGATGACGATCGGCACGAACACGTCGCCGTTCGTCGGCAAGACCAAGGGCACGAAGGTCACCGCACGGCTGGTCAAGGACCGTCTCGACCGCGAACTCGTCGGCAACGTATCGCTGCGCATCCTGCCGACCGAGCGTCCGGACGCCTGGGAGGTGCAGGGCCGTGGCGAGCTGGCACTGGCGATCCTGGTCGAGCAGATGCGCCGCGAAGGCTACGAACTGACGGTCGGCAAGCCGCAGGTGGTCACGAAGGTGATCGACGGCAAGACGTGCGAGCCGGTCGAGCGGATGACGATCGATGCACCCGAGGAGTACCTGGGCAGCATCACCCAGCTGCTCGCCGTACGCAAGGCACGGATGGAACAGATGGTCAACCACGGCACCGGATGGATCCGGATGGAGTGGCTGGTGCCGGCGCGCGCGCTGATCGGATTCCGGACCGAGTTCCTGACCGACACCCGCGGCACCGGCATCCTGCACCACGTCTTCGAGTCCTACGAGCCTTGGTTCGGCGAGCTGCGTACGCGCAACAACGGCTCGCTCGTCGCCGACCGGAACGGGCCGGTGACCGCGTTCGCGATGACCAACCTGCAGGAGCGCGGCACCCTGTTCGTCGAGCCGACCACCGAGGTGTACGAAGGCATGATCGTCGGCGAGAACTCCCGCTCGGACGACATGGACGTCAACATCACCAAGGAAAAGAAGCTTACGAACATGCGTCAGTCGACGTCGGACGTGGTCGAGAAGCTGATCCCGCCACGCAAGCTGTCGCTGGAGCAGTCGCTCGAATTCTGCCGCGAGGACGAGTGCGTCGAGGTGACACCCGACTCCGTACGGATTCGGAAGGTCATGCTCGACCAGACCGAGCGTTACCGGATGTTCCGCAAGGCGCAGCGGTCCAACTAGACAAAACATCGGGCGAGGACGCGCGCATGTCCTCGCCCGATGTTGTCAGCTGGTGGTCGGTGCGACGCAGTAGGCGGTCGAACCGATCATGACGGTCCATACCAGGTAGACGTCGCACGATCCGTTGACCGGCGACTCGGACGGGTCGATCCGGCCGACGTGCGGCTGATCGCAGCCGACGATCTCACCGACCGCGCCGTCCGCGATCACCCCGACGTAGACCTGATCAACCTCAACGCACGAGCCGTTGTCGGTGCCCGAACCGGACCCGTTCGACGTGGTCAGCGTGATCGACACGATGGCGGCGACGAGCGCGAGCGGCGCCAGCAGTCCGGTGATCTGCCGCCGCCGATAGACCGGCGCGCCCACCCGCATCGGCCGATGGCCGCGCGCCGGATCCTGCGGTGCGGCCAGCGCGGCGACCCGGCGGCGAGCGAGACCATTGCAGGCCAGGGCGAACGGCGCCAGCACGAACGACACCGGCCCCCACCAGGCGCTGGACAGCGTACGGGCGGTCATCAAGCGGAACACCGCGATGCCGCAGTCCCGGCAGAACGGGCCGGCCTCGCGCTGCTGGCGGGTGATCCACATGAGGCCGGCAACCATCCGGAACCTGACCGCCGCCGTCGGCCGACTGCCGCAGACCCGGCACGGCGGCGTCGGAGGCGGCGCGGCCGGACCTGGCGCGATCGCCGCGTACGCGTCATCGATCAGCGAACTGGTCGACGACGCATCCGGCTTGCCGACGCCCACGCCGTCAGTCGCTTGCGATGCAGTAGAAGCTGTTCGCAGGCTGGACCGCGGTCGTCCAGTACATGGTGTCGGCCGGGCAGTTGTCGGTATTGGTGACGACCGTCGAGATCTTGCCGTCATGCGTCGCGCTGCAGTTGACGAACTCGTACCGCGTTTCGCTGATCGTGTGGACGCACGACCCGACCGTCGGAATCCCGATGTCGTTGCTGTCGTCCGAGGCCGACGGCGTGCTCGGCGACAGGATGGCCCCGATGATCACCGCGATCAGCAGCGCGGGGAGCAGGAGACCGATCGCCTGCCAGCGGAGCAGCAGCGGTCGCCCGACCGGCAACGGCGAGTAGCCCGGCGCCGGATACTGCGGTGCGGGCAGCTTCGCGACCTTGCGCCGGGCGACCGCGTTCATGATCAGGTAGACCGGCGTGACGAACACCGAAATGTAGCCCCACCAGCCGGCGATCAGGTTGATCGCGCTGGCCTTGCGGAACGTGGCAATTCCGCAGTCGCGGCAGTAGGGGCCGACGTAATTCGTGCTCTGCCGGTAGACGATGAAGCCGCGGTTGCTGTGGAACTCCGCGTAGGCCGCCGGCACCGCGCCGCAGCTGCGGCAGCGGAACGATTCGGGCGGGGGCGGAGCAGCCGGAAGGTAGCCGGGGTTCATGCCGGGCGCGGGCGGCGCGTACGGCAGGTTGGCCGCCTGCATGCCTTTGTGGGCGTCGTCGATCAAGGACATCCGTACACCTCTTGGATCTTGGGGGGTGGGGCGCGCGCAAATTCTAAAGGTCCGGCAGCGTTTTCGCTGCCCCTAACTTTGACTGTCGGCGTTGTTCTACAGTCCGGCCATGCACCTTGACGCGCTCGTCGCCGATCTCGACGCACAGCCCGGAACGATCTCGGTCTGGGTCGGCGCGCCTGGATCGCGGACCGCGGCGTGCGAACACGACGCGGACGCGACCCACTACGCCGCGAGCACTATGAAGATCGCGCTGCTGGCGGCGCTGTATGAGCGTGGCGATCTCGATACCGAGATCCGGGTCGTCACCGACTTCGCCAGCGCGAAGCCGGGTGCGGGCCGTTTCGCGCTCGCGAGGTCCGAGGATCAGGACGACGCCGTATGGGCTCGTCTGGGCCACGTGGCCACGCTGCGCTGGCTGGCCCGCCACATGATCGTCCGGTCCAGCAATCTGGCTGCGAACCTCGTACTCGGCCACGTCGGTACGGATGCCGTTGCCGACCTGCTGCGAACGGCCGGCGTCCGTACGATGCGGGTCGAACGCGGCATCGAGGATACGGCGGCTCGCGAGGCCGGCATCGACAACGTGATCACGGCACGCGACCTGTCCACGTTGATGGGCGCGATTGCGACCGGACGGCTGACCGGCAGCGCCGAGATGATCGACGTACTCTCCGCGCAGGAGTATCGCGACGATCTTGCCGCCGGGCTCCCGGCCGGCACCCGGATCGCGCACAAGAACGGTTGGGTGACCGGAGTCCGGCACAGTACGGGCATCGTGCTGCCCGACGATGCGGCGCCGTACGTAATCACGGTCGCCACGACGGGTACCGGAAACGACGCGGACGCTTGTAGTCTGATCGCCCGGATCGCGTCCGCGAGCTGGGCCGATAGGCAATCGTTCTAGCAAAGGCAGTACATGAGGCAGCGCGTCATTCTCGGGATCTATGCCATCGCCGCGATCCTGAACGTCATCGCCAGCGGCGTACACAGCGACGCGCTCGACCACGCGACGAAGCCGTTCCTGATGCCGCTGCTCGCGCTGCTGGTCGTCATGACCACGAACAATCGGTGGATCATCGGCGGACTACTGTTCGCGACCGCCGGCGACATCGCCTTGATGGGCTCGGGTACGCCGCTGTTCCTCGCCGGCATGGGTCTCTTCCTCGGCACCCACATCTGCTACATCACGGCGTTCCGGAAATCCGGCGCGTTCGCCCGGCTCAAGGCGCGACCGGCGGCCGGGATCGCGTACGCCATCGTCCTGGTCATTGCCCTTGCCCTGCTCTGGAAGCCACTCGGCGGTCTGGCCGCGCCGATCGCCGTATACGCGATCGCACTGGCCACGATGGCCGGCGCGGCGTCGACATTCGGCTGGTGGATCGGCATCGGCGGAGCGCTGTTCCTGTCGTCGGACATGCTGATCGCGATCGGGATCGCCGAGCCGGACCTGCCCGGACGCGGCGTGGCCGTGATGATCACCTACGTCGTCGGTCAGGCACTGATCGCGACCGGCTGGGCGGGTCTGGCACCGGCCGCGCTCTCCGCCGACGCACGCCCCGGGGTCGCCGCCGGTGCGGACGCTCCGCTGGTCACGACGGTCTGAGCGAGTCGTTGCGCGACTTCACCAGGCTGGCGACGGTTGCCGTGGCCAGCACGCCGACGATCACCAGAAGCGACAGCCAGATCGGGATCTCCGGCGCCCAGGGGATGTGCTCGCCCCCGTTGAGGAACGGCAGCTCGTTCTTGTGCAACGCTTCGAAGATCAGCTTGACACCGATGAACGCCAGTACCGCGGCAAGGCCGATCGACAGGTAGACCAGCCGGTCCAGCAGGCCACCGAGCAGGAAGTACAGCTGTCGCAGGCCCATCAGCGCGAACACGTTCGCGGTGAACACGATGTACGGCTCCTTCGTGAGCCCGAAGATCGCCGGGATCGAATCGAGCGCGAAGATCAAGTCGGTCGTACCGATGGCGATCATTACGATCAGCATCGGCGTGAACATCCGGCGGCCGCCCGAGTGGGTGATCACGTTCGATCCGTCGTACTCCCGCGTGATCGGCAGGACCTTCCGCGACCACCGGATCAGCGGATTCTCCTTGAAATCGGTCTCGTCGGCCTCGCCGTTGCGCGCCAGCTTGATCGCGGTATAGATCAGGAAGGCGCCGAAAATGTAGAAGACCCAGATGAACTGGTTCACGATCGCGGCACCTGCGGCGATGAACGCGCCACGCATGATCAGCGCCAGCACGATGCCGATGAGCAGCACTTTCTGCTGATAGATCCGGGGCACCGCGAATCGCGCCATGATGATCACGAAGACGAACAGATTGTCGACGGACAGGCTGTACTCGGTCAGCCAACCCGCGAAGAACTCGCCGGAGTACCGGGATCCGTAGATCGGGAGAAGTACCAGTCCGAACGCGATTGCGGCACCGACGTAGATCGCGACCCAGATCGACGACTCGCGCATGGTCGGCTCGTGCGGGCGGCGGGCAACGATCGCCAGATCAAGTCCGAGGATGGCGAGCATCCCGATGAGGGTGATCGCCCAGGCAAGGCCGGAAACGTGCATGACGGTGGACCCTCCGGTAGACACAATGTGACACCGGAGGTCTCTCCCGCTACATGTCCCGGCCGAGAATCGCTACCGGTGCACGTAGCCAACGGCACCGGGCAACCGATGGCGGCTCGCGGCAACGGCTCGATCAGCCGACCGCGAGGCCGCCGGCAGTCACCGTGCTGACGACGCCGTCGCTGGGGGATACTCCCCTCCTCGCTCGACAAGTATCCATCATGATTGCCGGAGACACGCCGACCGGGGTCGCCTTTATACAGGTTGACCGGTCAAGCGGAGCGCCGGATTATGCGCGCGCATCGCTGCGATGACCTGGTCGAACGGGACCCCGCTGACCGCCGGGATGTTGGCCGGGCTGAAACCCGACGCCTTGTTCGCGGCAGCGGCGGCCTTGCGCGTACCGGTCAGCCGGCTCACGTACGCGGCCGGATCGTTCAGGACGATCTCCAGCATCGGCGTCTCGGAGGTGCGTACCTTGATCGTCCGTACGCCGACCGAGTACACCTCGTGCCACGCGATCTCGCCGCCACGGGCGAACCGGATTCCCTCGTTCGTGATCGTCAGCTGCGGCTCCCGCTTGATCATCTGCTCGACCGAAACGGCCAGTGCGAAGAGTCCGAAAGGGACGGCGAGCGCACCGCCGATGTCTTCCCTGACGGTGTCGTGCGCTATCAGGAAGAACACGCCGATCACGGCGAAGGCGAGACCACCGATGAGTATGGCCATCGTCCGGCGGGGGTTGAACGGGTAGACCGTGGGCGCCACGAGAACTCCAATCCGAAAGTGGCTCAGATCCTAACGGGTGAGTTTCACTACTGCGGATCGGCCAGGTGCCATCCGCCGACGAGCAGGGCGTCGACGGCGGCGATCGCGGTCTCTAGCCGCTGCTCGTGCGGGCCTCGCAGCGTCACGACCGGCACGTCCTGCTTGCCGAGCAGTTCCGCGAACCGGTCGGACATCCAGACCCGGATGTCCTCGCCGTCGCGCAGACCGTCGTCCTCGAACGGCACGCCGACATGGTCGGTGAGGAGGTAGAGGTCGGCCGGTCGGGCCTGCGCGATCACGGCCGGCGACGCGGAGCCCAGATAGCGCTCCTCCCAGACCGACGTCGCGAACGCATCCGTATCGCCGAACAGGACCGGCCCGCCGCTGCGCGCCGCCTCGTCGGACGCACGATTCTGCTCGGCGGCGACGTGCGATGAAGTCGTTCCGATCCCATGCGACATCGAACACGGTCGCGTCCGGACGGTCGGCCCGGAGCGCGACAAGTTTGCGTTCGGTCAGCTCACGCCCGTACTCCGGGATCCATCGCGTCTGCGACCAGACGCCGCCCCGCGCACGAAAACACTCGGCGAGCGCACGTGCCATGGTCGTGGTACCGGTGGATTCGGCTCCGATCACGATGACCCGGCGCGTGAACCAGGCGCGCGCATCCGGACCGAGAGCGTCCCAGTGCGCGATCGGGTCGCGGCGAACCGCGGTCCCGGATACCGGCCGAGCGGTCCGATCGATGTCGACACAGACTCCGGCCGCGTCGAACCGGCGGGCGAGTTCGTCGCCGTAGGCCTCGGACGAGAACACCGCGTCCACCGGCTCACCGGCCGCCGGCGTATCGGAGACCGCGTTCCGGAACACCTGACAGTGCACGTCCCACGCGACCGGGTCGTCGTAGTCGACCGGATGATCGTCGTAGACGCCGACGATCTCGACGCCCGGGTGCGCGGCCCGCAGCCACGCGCACCGCTCGTCCAGCGGGATCGACTCGCGACGCGACGGCGCGACCACCACGGTCAGCCGCTCGCACTGCCGCGCGGCGGTATCGATCAGGTAGTGATGCCCGGCATGTGGCGGGTAGAACTTGCCGACAATCATGCCGTGCCTATACATGCACCAGCTCCGGCTGCACCGTCCCGGTCGTGGTCAACGTTCGCCGCCACTGCCGAAGACCGATCACGGCCATTCCCAAGAAGACCGCATAGAGGACCGTCGTCAGATAGAGGTCCTTGTAGATGTAGAGCGGCACGTAGAGCATGTCCGCAACGATCCAGAACCACCAGCTCTCGACCAGTTTGCGGCACTGACCGTACGTCGCGACCAGCGACAAGGCGGTGGTCACGGCGTCGCCGAGCGGCACGGTCGACCCCAGTCGGACGTCCGCCCAATACAGCGCCGCGGTCGCGACCAGGCCGCCGACGGCCAGCCACCACCATTCGACCCTGCTGGTACGCCGGACCAGCGCATCCCGTTCGCCGCCCGGCCGTCCCCACTGCCACCATCCGTAGAATCCGAGCACGACGTAGACGATCTGCAGTCCGGCATCGCCGTACAGCTTCGAGCTCCAGAACACGACCATCAGCAGCGCGACGTTGAGGTTGCCGATCGGCCAGTTGAGGATGTGCTCCTTGATGACGAGCCAGACGCAGACAAAGCCGGCCGCATCGCCGATGAGCTCGGCCCAGGTCGTGTCCTCGCCGAGGGCACGGAATGCGGTCTCGTTCAGGAAGTGCAGCATCGGGACACCTTAGAGGTGTGGCGGCCCTGATGTCATGGTGCTTTCGGTCTCGTGGGAAGCTGCCACGCATGGTGCTCGAGGTAGGACTGATCAACGTCACGGCCGGACAGGAAGCGGCGTTCGCGGCCGCGTACGCGAAGGCGCACGACACGCTGGCTACGACGCCCGGCTGCCGGTCGGTACGGATGACGCAGGGCATCGAGTCGCCGACGCGATTCGTGCTTCTGGTCGAGTGGGATTCGGTCGACGCGCACAACGACAACTTCCGGGCGACCGAACGTTTCGGCACGTGGCGCGGGCTGATCGGCCCGTTCTTCGACGGTCCGCCGCTGGTCGAGCACTTCACCGACGTACCGGCGTAGGGGTCGCTGACGGGTTCGCTTCCCGGCATGATGATGGCCGTGGATTTGATCCCTCTCCTCTCGACCGTGGCCGGTGCCGTCATTGCGATCGGCGGCACCGTGATCGCCGACATCATGCGTCGCCGCGACGGACGCCACCAGTACGACTTCGCCGAGCGCCAGCGCGCCTACACCGAGATGGTGCTGTCGCTCGGCGCAGGGCTGGAGGGGCTGCGCGGCATCGCATCGAGCAACCTGACACCGGAGGAGCGCGTCCCGGCCGCGTCGGCCGCGGTATCCAAGGCGGGTGTCTACATCGCTCGGGAGAAGCTGCTGATGACCGCCGATCCGACCGTCGCGCAGGCGGGTGAGTCGGCGTTCGAGGCGCTGATCGGGATCCGGCAGGCGGTCCGGTCCGGCGCGCATTATCGCGACCCGGAGTTCCACGACGCCTACCACCCGTTCGCCGAGAAGATGTGGCGCTTCCGCATGTCGGTTCGGGAGGATCTGGGCGCGCCGAAACTTCGGGTCGGCGACATCAACCGTGCCGACTGGGACGGGCGGGCGGACTGCGGCGTCTGCAATCCGCCCGACCAGCGCGTACCCGAGCTGGTCGGCGGAGATGTAACCGGCTACTTGACGCCGGCTACATCCATGTCGCGCAGCTCCTTCTTGAGCGTGCCGATCTCGTCGCGGATCCGGGCGGCCAGCTCGAACTGCAGCTCCCGCGCGGCGCCGAGCATCTGATCGTTGAGTTCCTGGATCAGCTGCGCCAGGTCGGCGCGGGCCATGCCGGCGCTCGACGTGGTCGCGGCCTTGGCACGGCTGCGGGTCTCCGGCACCGGGCCCTTGCCGCGTGACATCTGCCGGCCGCCGCCGCCCACGAGCGCGTCGGTATCCTCGGCGTCCTTGTAGATGTCGTCCAGGATGTCGTAGATCTTCTTGCGCAGCGCCGTCGGCTGGATGCCGTTCGCGACGTTGTGCGCGACCTGCTTCTCCCGACGCCGGTTCGTCTCGTCGATCGCCTGTGCCATCGACGGGGTCATCTTGTCGGCGTACATGTGGACTTCGCCGGAGACGTTTCGGGCCGCACGGCCGATCGTCTGGATCAGGGACCTACCGCTGCGCAGGAAGCCTTCCTTGTCCGCGTCGAGGATCGACACGAGCGAAACCTCGGGAAGGTCGAGACCTTCACGCAGCAGGTTGATGCCGACCAGCACGTCGTAGTCGCCCTTGCGCAACTCGCTCAACAGCTCGACCCGGCGCAGCGTATCCACTTCGGAGTGCAGATAGCGCACCCGGATGCCGTGCTCGAGGAGATAGTCGGTGAGATCTTCGGCCATCTTCTTCGTCAGCGTCGTGACCAGGACGCGCTCGTTCTTCTCCGTACGGAGTTTGATCTCGTGCATCAGGTCGTCGATCTGACCCTTGGTCGGCTTCACGACGACCTGCGGGTCGACCAGGCCGGTCGGGCGAATCACCTGCTCGACGAACTCGCCCTGGGACTGCTCCATCTCCCAGTTGCCGGGCGTCGCCGACAGGAACACCATCTGACCGACCCGCTCGATGAACTCATCGAAGCGCAGCGGACGGTTGTCCTGTGCCGAGGGCAGCCGGAACCCGTGGTCGACGAGCTGGCGCTTGCGGGAGGCATCCCCCTCATACATCCCACCGATCTGCGGCACGGTCACGTGCGACTCGTCGATGACGGTCAGGAAATCGTCCGGGAAGTAGTCGAGAAGACAGTTGGGCGGGCTGCCGGGCGAGCGGCCGTCGATGTGCATCGAGTAGTTCTCGATGCCGGAGCAGAAGCCGACCTGGCGCATCATCTCGATGTCATACGTCGTACGCATCCGCAGCCGCTGGGCCTCCAGCAGCTTCCCCTGCCGATCCAGCTCGGCAAGCCGCTCTTCGAGCTCCTTTTCGATGTCGTCGATCGCCCGGTTCATCCGCTCCGGCCCGGCCGCGTAGTGCGACGCCGGGAAGATCATCAAATCGTCCACCTCGCGGACGACGTCGCCGGTCAGCGGATGCAGGAAGTAGAGCCTCTCGACCTCGTCGCCGAAGAACTCGACCCGGACCGCCAGCTCTTCGTATGCCGGGATGATCTCCAGCGTGTCACCGCGCACCCGGAACGTGCCGCGCTGGAACGCGAGGTCGTTGCGCGCATATTGGATATCGACGAGGCGACGCAGTAAGACATCACGCTCGATCGTCATGCCGGTCTTGATCCGGACCGCCTGCTCGACGTATTCCTGAGGCGTGCCGAGGCCGTAGATCGCGCTGACCGTCGCGACCACGATCACGTCCCGTCGGGTCAGCAACGACATCGTGGTGGAGTGCCGGAGGCGCTCGACCTCCTCGTTGACCGACGAGTCCTTCTCGATATAGGTGTCGGTCTGCGGGATATATGCCTCAGGCTGGTAGTAGTCGTAGTAGCTGACGAAGTATTCGACCGCGTTGTTGGGCAGCAACTCGCGGAACTCCTTGGCCAGCTGCGCCGCCAGTGTCTTGTTGGGCGCCATCACCAGTGCCGGACGCTGCATGCGCTCGATCAGCCACGCGGTCGTCGCACTTTTGCCGGTGCCGGTCGCGCCGAGCAGGACCGAATGCCGGTCGCCGCGGCGAAGGCGGCGCTCCAACTCGTCGATCGCGGTGGGCTGGTCGCCTGCGGGCTGGTAATCGCTGATGACCTCGAACCGATTGTCGAGGCGGGGAACGTCGAGCGCCATGAAAGAAACCGTACGCCGACGGTCCGACAATCTCCCACGTCATGGGTATCGCACCGGGTAGGTACATGCAGAAAGGACGTTCGCGGCGGCCGGTCTGCGCCTTCGCGCGACCGCGGTCGAGTTGCGCTCGTCGAAAGTCGGATAGCCCGACAGCCGAGGCTGCAAACTCCCACGCCAAGCTGACCGGCCGGTGTGGAGGTCCGGTCCTTGCTCGGGCGGCCGCCGCGAACGGCCTACGGTAAAACGGTAACGCCGCCGGTCTCACCGCACAATGGGGTTCATCGGCGATCGTGAAATTGGCCCATCATTCCGCGGCCGGTATTCGTGGCCAGCCAGTTCACCGATCGCTAACACCGGCCATGGCACGTACGGCAATGGGTGCGCGCGCTATCGTCGCGCTCATGACTTCGCCAAATCCGCTGCTCACGGTCAGCGACCTTGCATACCGTTTGCCCCGTTTTGACGTGCTTACCAGCGCGCACTACGAAGAGGCAATCATGTCCGGAATGGCCCAGCAGCGCGAGCAGATCGCCGCAATTGCCGCCGATCAGGACGCACCGACATTCGACAATACGATCGTGGCGATCGAGCGCACCGGCGCCGATCTGCGCTACGCCACCTCGGTGTTCTACCTGGTCCAGGGCGCCGACACGACGCCCGACCTGGATGCGATCGACGAACGGGTCGCACCGCTGTTGGCCGCGCACAACGACGCGATCTTCATGGACGGCCGGCTGTTCGACCGCGTACGCAGCCTCTACGCGGTACGGGACGACCTCGGTCTGGACGCTCCGGAGGCCTGGCTGCTCGAGCGCTACCACACCGACTTCGTCCGGGCCGGCGCCAACCTCGGCACGGCCGAGCAGGACGAGCTGCGCACGATCAACGGCGAACTGGCCACGCTGACGACCGAGTTCGGCAACCGCGTCCGGGCCGGACGGCAGGCGGCGACCATCGACATTCACGACGCGACGCTGCTGGACGGATTGTCCGAGGACGCGATCGCGGCAGCCCGGGCCGCGGCGGACGAGCGCGACGCGCCGTACTCGCTGAATTTCGTGCTGCCGACGAACCAGCCGGCGCTCGCCTCGCTGACCAACCGCGGCCTGCGCGAACAGATCCACACCACGTCGACGGCGCGCGGTACGAGCGGCGGCGACGCGGACACCACCGCACTGATCCCGCAGATCGCGGCGCTTCGGGCCCGCGCGGCCGAGCTGTTCGGCTACCCGAACCATGCCGCCTACGTGATCGCGGACAACACCGCCCGGACCGTGGACGCCGTCGCCGACATGCTCGGGCGGCTTGCGCCGGCGGCGGTCGCGAACGCCGCAGCGGAGGCGGCGGACCTGCAGGCGGTGATCGACGCGGATGGCGGAGACTTCGCGCTGCAGCCATGGGACTGGGCCTACTACACCGAACGGGTCCGGGCCGCACACTACGACATCGACGAGAACGCGCTGCGACCCTACTTCGAACTCAACCGGGTCCTGATCGACGGCGTGTTCTTCGCCGCGACGAAGCTGTACGGCATCACCTTCAGCGAGCGCACCGACCTGGCTGGATACAACCAAGACGTGCGGATCTTCGAGGTCTTCGAGGCGGACGGCGAGCCGCTCGGGCTGATCGTGGCGGACTACCTCACCCGGCCGTCGAAGTCCGGCGGCGCCTGGATGGACAGCCTGGTCACGCCGAACGACATCGAGGGCTCCCGGCCGATCGTCACGCAGAACATGAACATCAACAAGGCGCCCGACGGCCAGCCCACGCTGATGAGCCTCGACCAGGTCCGGACGATGTTCCACGAGTTCGGCCACGCGCTGCACGGTCTGTTCGGGCACGCACGCTGGCCGATGTTCTCCGGTACGAACGCCCCGCGTGACTTCGTGGAGTACCCGTCGCAGGTCAACGAGCTGTGGCTGCTATGGCCGGAGGTCCTGGCGAACTACGCCACGCACATCGAGACCGGCGAACCGCTGCCGCAGGAGATCGTCGACCGCCTGCACGCATCCGAGGCGTTCAACGAGGGATTCGCGACCGTCGAATACCTCGCCGCGTCCCTCCTCGACCTGGCCTGGCACACGCTGGCGCCCGGTGAGACCGTGACCGACGTGCTGGAGTTCGAATCCGCGGCGCTGGCGAAGGCCGGAATCGCGGTCGAGGCGATCCCGCCGCGCTACCGCAGCGGCTACTTCGCGCACGTGTTCTCGGGCGGCTACAGCGCCGGCTACTACGGCTACATCTGGAGCGAGGTGCTGGACGCGGACACCGTCGACTGGTTCCGCGAGAACGGCGGCCTCACCCGGGAGAACGGCGACACGTTCCGGTTCAAGCTGCTGGGTGCGTGCGGAAGCGCCGATCCGATGACCGTCTTCCGTGAGTTCCGCGGTCGCGATCCGCAGCTCGAACCACTGCTCAAGCGGCGCGGCCTGCTGCGCGCTTAAGGCCGGAGTCGCCGGCCCGGTCGCCGACCGGGCCGGCGGCAACCATTTGGGGGTACGCCCGTCACCTACCACCAGTGACTGACGTTTCACCGAACGTGAGGCCCCCCGCCGAAACACTGCCACGTACCGCCGGCCATACGCCGCACCAGGCCGGCCACCGACACGCATCCACGCCGCCTCCCGGCAACGGGACCCGGCGCCCGCGTCGTGCCGTCGCACTCGTCGCGCTCGCCGCTCTGATCGTCGGCGCGCTGTTCGTCGGCAACGCGTTCCTCTCCCGCGCGAGGCAGCCGTCGACGCCCACGTTCCCGAGCCGCCCGGTCACCGCGGCCGAGGCCACCCGGCTCGCCGGCGTACGGCTGTCGAACTACACCGCCGGCCACGCCGCCGTCTTCGTCACGATCGGCAGCGGCCTGACCGCGGTCCGCATGAACGGCTGGGTCGACTGGCGGCAGCCGCTGATCTACCTGAACAGCGTCGGACAGACCGCCGGTCCGGACGACGGCATGATCCAGGCAATTCCCGGTGTGGTTGCCGTCCGGCCCGGCCTCTACCGGCCGCCGGCGACCGGCGGAACGGCGTACGCGCCGTATCCCGCCCCGCCGATCCCGGCACCGCCGACCGGCTGGCAGGTACGCCCGATCGAGCCGGGATCCGCGATCGACACGATGATCACGCTGCTGTTTTCGATGCGGGCGGCGAGCATCGACAACGCATCCCAGATCTCGGCGATCGGCACGTTGCTGGTCGGCACCGACGAGATCAACGGCGTACCGGTCGACATCATCGACGGTGCCGCAGTGCCGCCGGTGGCCGCATCGCAGCCGACGGCGACGCCCACCGGGTTGCCGTTCGCGGCGCAGGGCGGCCAGGTCCGCTACTGGGTCGACGCGCACTCCCGCGTCCTGCGGGTCGAGGCGCTGGTGGACCCGACCACGACGCTGCGGATCGACTTCAACCGGTCGGACCGCACCGATCCGAGCGCGATCGAGCTGCTCGGCGGCGCCGCCAACAAGCCGACGCCGCTGACCGCGAAGCAATTGACGCTGCTCGCAAAGATGCGTAAGGCGGACGATGCCGCCGGCGGCGGCGTGATCACGCTGGCCGTACCGGTGGACCAGCAGACGCTGTACAGCGCGACCGGCTGGGTGGACTGGCACGTCCCGGCCGTGTACGCCACGATCCGCAACAACAAGTCATCGTCACCGGATGCGACGCTGCGCGCCGACGCGGCCGGCCTGACGGTGTACGGCACGTTGACCGGTACGGCCGGCCAGAACGCGGGCGGTGCGCTGGCGAAACCATCGCTGCACCCGGCGCCGAGCGGCTGGAAGCGCACACCGTGGACGGGCTACGCCGACCAGTACGGCGAGCAGGACCTCGAGCTGATCATGAATGAGCTGCTGGCCGTCTCCTCGTCGATGCCGGACGATCCGGCGACGCTCAAGCCGATCGCGTCCCGGCTGCGCAGCGACACGGTCGACGGCGTACCGGTGACGGTGTTCGAGGTCCGCCAGCCCGCCGAAGCGAAGGTCACGCCCGGTTACGGCCGGCTGCGCTTCTGGGTCGACGCACACGGCGTACTGCGGCGGCTCGAGCTGCGTACCCGCACCGGCGCGTACGGGTACATCACGATCACGCCCGGCAACGTTCCGACGCTGCCGGATCCGGTTCCGGCTACAACCAGCCGTTAGACCGAGCCATCCGGGCGGCCTCGGCACGCGTACGGGCGCCGGTCTTGCCGATCGCGGCGGACAGGTAGTTCCGCACGGTGCCGTCGGACAGGTGCAGCGTACGGGCGATGTCCAGCACGGTCCCGCCGTCCTCGGCAACCCGGAGCACCTCGGCTTCCCGCTCGGTCAGCGGGTTCGCGCCGCTGGACAGCGATGCCACGGCAAGTTCCGGATCGACCACCGTACGGCCGCCGTGCACCAGACGTACGGCCGCCGCGAGCCGATCCGGCGACGCATCCTTGACCATGAAGCCGCGGGCGCCCGCGTCCATCGCCCGGCGCAGATATCCGGGCCGGCCGAACGTGGTCAGGATCATCACGCGGACCGACGGCGTCGCTGCACAGATATCGCGGGTCGCGGCGATCCCGTCCAGCACCGGCATCTCGATGTCGAGCAGCGCGACGTCCGGAAGGAATTCGGCCGCCGCGGCGACCGCCGCCGCACCGTCCGCGACCGACGCGACGATGTCGAAGTCGTCCTCCATCGCGAGCAGCGCCTCCAAGGCGCCACGGACGAGATGCTGATCCTCGGCGAGCAGCAGCCGGATCACGCGGCGATGCCGGCGGGCGAGGTCGCCGGATGCCCGAGCCTGGAAGCCGACACGCGCGCGGCTCCGGTGGCCGCGGAGGCAGCGGCAGCGCCACCGACAACCGCGGCGCGGACGGCCGCCTCGTCGAACGTCGCCCGGACCACGAACCAGCCGTTCTCCCGGCCGGTCCACAACACGCCACGCTCGCACGCGACCCGCTCGGACAGGCCGGTCAGGCCGTTTCCGAACGTCACGTCGAGCTGGCCGGGGCGGCCGCCGCTCGTACCCCCATTGTCCCGAACCTCGATCACGACGGACTCCGCGGTGCGGACGGCGCTGATCTCGCAGCGCGTCGCGCCGGCGTGGCGGATCACGTTCGTCACGGCCTCGCGCACGACCCACGCACCGCACGCGTCGAGCACCGGCGGCAGCGCGGACATCGAGATCGAGGTCTCCACCCGAGCTGCGGTGAGCAGCGCCTTCGCGGTCTCGGTCTCGCCGCACAGGGACATCTGTCGGTAACCCGCCACGGTCTCGCGGACATCGGCCAGCGCGGCCCGCGCGACCGCGGCCACCTCGATCATTTCCGCGGCCGCCCGTTCCGGATCACGGCTGGTCAGGCGCGCTGCGAGCTCGGCCTTCAACGACACCGCCGACAGCTGCTGGCCGAGGATGTCGTGCAGGTCGCGAGAGATACGCAGGCGCTCCTCGCTGACCGCGAGGCGGGCCAGGTCGGCACGTGCCCGGCGCAACTCCATCTTCGCCGAGACCTGCAGGTAGAACGCGGCCTGCACGACTCCGATCAGCACCGCCTGCAGCGCGAGCGTGACCGGCTTCCAGGACGCATCGCCGAAGCCCCAGCGCCCGACGATGATCTCCGTGGCCGGGACCAGGATCACGATGTACGGCCAATGCTTGGTCCGGCAGTTGAACAGCAGTGCCGCCATCGTGAAGTAGGTGAGCGCGACCAGCCACTGCTGCCCGAATTGGATGCACAGCAGTCCACCGAGGACGAGCCCGATCACGATCGCCCGCGGTGCGCGATTCGCATGCAGTTGTGGCGTGTTTCGCCAGATCACGGTCACGAAGGAAACCGCATACCCGAGAAGCAGAGTCAAGATCATTATCTTGTACGCGAACGAATGGTCGCTTGCCAACGTCGACCGTACCGGCCAGGTCATGAATATCAGACAGATGATCGCGCCGACCCGGGCACGCAGCCAGCGCCGTGGCCCGATCTCGTCGAGGAACGCATCGACGTACATCCGGCGGATCGCGGCGGCCAGCCGGGAGACGGCAGTACTCATCTGACCAGCCTCCGTCCCGGACGCGGTCGGCGGTAGTGGTGAGTTCGTGGATGGTGTCGTGACATCTGTCATGAGTGCTCGCCGCCCAGCCGGATCTTCCACACCTCGTCGACCTGCTGGCGCAGCTGCTCCACGGTCCCGTCGTTGACGATCACGATGTCCGCGACGGCCCGGCGCTGCTCGTCCGTCGCCTGCGCGGCGATCCGGGCGCGGGCCTCGTCGGCGGGCATGCCGCGATCGGTGGCCAGCCGACGGATCCGGGTCTCGACGCCGGCGAGTACGACGATGACCAGCTCGTACCCGCCGGCGAGACCCGCCTCGACCAGCAACGGCACGTCGTTCACGACGACCGAGCCCGCCGGCGCGTCCGCCAGGATCTCGCCGGTCCGGGCGCGTACCCGTGGATGGATGATCGACTCCAGCGTGCGGCGCTTCTCCGCGTCACCGAACACGACCCGACCGAGGGCCGGCCGGTCGAGAGCCCCGTCCTCGCCGAGCACGTCCGGGCCGAACGCAGCGACGATCTCCGCGAGGCCACCCGTACCGGGCTCGACCACCTCCCGGGCGAGCCGATCCGCGTCGATCACGATCGCACCCAGCTCGGCAAGGCGTGCGGCGACCGCACTCTTACCGGCCCCGATTCCGCCTGTCAGGCCCACGAAGACTGTCACGCCGACAAGTATCACCCCCGCCTCGCGCGTACCTCGCTACCGGATCATGGCGATCGGCGCGCCAATCGGAATCAATAGGATATTTAGCCTATATTGACCGCACACGGATCATCAACGGACGGGAGGCCGCCATGGCTGCGACGAAGTCGTACGTCATCTCGGTCGACAGCATCCCGCGCAGTGGCCTGCGGCATCGACGGCACCTGGCCGCGAACGTGATCTACGCCGGCCAGCACACGTCGCCCGCCGTCCTGGCGGTGCACATCGCGCCGGCCGCCGCGGGCAGGCGCAACGGGCCAATCTCCGCGACGCCGGGATGCGCGTCAAGCTCGCACGGCTGGATGCCGCCTGGTTGGGCCAGGTGCCGGACGACTTCTCGTTCGGCGGGGGTCGCCATCGCGCCACGGCCGCCGAGGTACGCCGCCGCCGTACCGCCCGTACCGCAGGAGTCACGGCGAGCCTTGATCGTGCGGTCCGGTCTGACCGTACTGATGGTCGTGTTCGTCGCCGCAGTGGTCGCAGGTGCGTGGTTCAGCACCTCCGGCGCGGTCGCGTTCGCCAGCATCGTCCAGCCGTAGGGCCGCTCGACCGCGATCTTGGACCCGAATGGTTCGCGCCGACGTGGCGTGGTCGTGATGCGGAGCCTCGGGTGGACGCCGTCGGATATGCGAATGCGGCCCCGGACGAAGTCCGGGGCCGCATTCGTTGTTCTAGCTACTTGTTGCCACCGGCGAGCTTCTCGCGGAGAGCCGCAAGCGCCTCGTCGGTTGCCAGCGTGCCGGCCGGCTCCTCCGGAGCCTTCGTGGCGGTCGGCGTCGACGACGAGACGGTGCCGCCCGCGGCCGGAGCCGGCTCGGCGGTCGCGTCGGCGGCACGGGCCGTCTGCACCTGCTTGTGGTGGGCTTCCCAACGGACACGAGCGTCGGCGTACTGCTTCTCCCACAGCTCGCGCTGCTTGTCGAAGCCTTCCAGCCACTCGCCGGTCTCCGGGTCGAAGCCGTCCGGGTAGATGTAGTTGCCCTCGGTGTCGTACGTCGCGGCCATGCCGTAGAGCGTCGGGTCGAAGTGCTCCTCGCCCTCGACGAAGCCCTCGTTCGCCTGCTTCAGCGACAGCGAGATCCGGCGACGCTCGAGGTCGATGTCGATGACCTTGACCATCACGTCGGAACCGACCTGAACGACCTGCTCCGGGATCTCCACGTGGCGCTCGGCCAGCTCGGAGATGTGGACCAGACCCTCGATGCCGTCGTCGACCCGCACGAACGCACCGAACGGAACCAGCTTCGTGACCTTGCCGGGCACGATCTGCTGGATCGCGTGCGTACGCGCGAACTGGCGCCACGGGTCTTCCTGCGTGGCCTTGAGCGACAGCGACACGCGCTCGCGCTCCAGATCCACGTCGAGCACCTCGACCTCGACCTCGGTGCCGACCTCGACGACCTCGGACGGGTGATCAATGTGCTTCCAGGACAACTCGGACACGTGCACGAGACCGTCCACGCCGCCGAGGTCGACGAACGCACCGAAGTTGACGATGCTCGACACGACACCCTTGCGGACCTGACCCTTGGCCAGCTTGTTCAGGAAGTCGGTGCGCACCTCGGACTGCGTCTGCTCGAGGTAGGCACGGCGCGACAGGACCACGTTGTTGCGGTTCTTGTCGAGCTCGATGATCTTCGCCTCGAGTTCGCGGCCGACGTACGGCTGCAGATCACGTACGCGACGCATCTCGACCAGCGACGCGGGCAGGAAGCCGCGCAGGCCGATGTCGATGATCAGACCGCCCTTGACGACCTCGATGACCGAGCCCTTGACCACACCATCGTCTTCCTTGATCTTCTCGATGGTGCCCCACGCACGCTCGTACTGCGCGCGCTTCTTCGAGAGGATCAGACGGCCTTCCTTGTCCTCCTTCTGGAGAACCAGGGCCTCGACGTGATCACCGACGGACACGACGTCAGCCGGGTCGACATCGTGCTTGATCGACAACTCGCGCGAGGGAATGACACCCTCGGTCTTGTAGCCGATGTCGAGCAGGACCTCGTCCCGATCGACCTTAACGATGGTGCCTTCGACGATGTCGCCGTCATTGAAGTACTTGATGGTGGCGTCGATCGCGGCGAGGAACGCTTCCTCAGAGCCGAGATCATCGAACGCGATGGCGCCGGCTGGTGCCTCGGTGCTGCTCGTCATGTTGGGTTGTTGCTCCGGTCGGATGGTTGTCGCAGTATGGGACCAGGTCCATGGGAACCCGATCGCACTGAGGGCCTGTCGTCGGGCACGCTGTGGCAATCTCGGCGCTGTGAAAAGCGGCATTGGGATCGTTAAGGTATCCGGCGACCGCGGACCTGCTCCCTACTGAGATGCGCAGCCCACGAGTGCACCCGTTAGCTTACCGTGCCCCTGTCCGGTTCGTGTAACTGCCCCGTTAGTGATGCCGGCCTCGTCAGATATCTGACCTGCGCGCCGCCTGCGCGCCGAATATTCGCGAGATCAACAGCGCTCAACCGCCTAGGATCCCGGTCCATGGCGGTCCTCACATCCCTCAACCTCGGTCAGGCACGTCCCGTGCCCTATTCCGACATCCGGGTCAGCGGCATCGACAAACGCCCGGTCGACCATGCGGTCAACATCACAGCGCCGGGCCCGAAGGGCGTCGACGGCAGCGGGCTGGCCGGCGATGTGATCTCCGACCTGCGGCACCATGGCGGCACGGATCAAGCCGTCTACGCGTACGCGCGGGAGGATCTCGACGACTGGGAGATCGAACTCGGACGTACCCTCCCGTCCGGCGTGTTCGGCGAGAACATGACGACCACGGGGCTGGACGTCAACGGCGCCCGGATCGGCGAACGCTGGCAGATCGGTGATGACGTGGTGCTCGAGGTGTGCGACTGCCGCATCCCGTGCCGGACGTTCGCCGGCTGGCTCGACGAGCGCGGTTGGATCAAGCGGTTCACGCAGGCGGCGAAGCCGGGCGCGTACCTGCGGGTGATCACGCCGGGGCTGGTGCGCGCCGGCGATCCGATCATGGTGATCCACCGACCCGATCATGACGTGACGGTCGCGATGACGTTCCGCGCGGTCACCACCGAGCCCGAGTTGCTGCCGAATCTGCTGGTCGCCGACGCGCTGCCGCAGGAGATGAAGGACGTCGCCGCGCGCCGGACCTCATTCGCCCTCGACACGGACGACTGACCCCGAAACCCCGTTGATCATGGACTTCCTCGTGCGGGTGCCGGGATCGGCGTACCACTGCATGATCAACGGGGTTGGGGCGACTGGCGTCGGACCGCGCGTTTAGCCGCGGCCGAACATCCGGGCGAACAGGCCCGGCTTCTTGCGCTGGGCCGGCACGTGGCTGTGGCCGTGCTCGGCGGCGTGCTTCTCCGTCACGTGGTCGTGCTCGTGGACCACTTCGACCGTCTTGTTGTCGACCTTGACCTTGGTGTCCGACTTCGTGTCGGTCTCGGTCTTCACGCCGCCGTTGACGGCCGTCGTCTTCGTGGTGCTCTTCGTCTTCGTCGAGACCTCGCCCGACTCGAACTCGGACGCGGTGACGAACTCGGCCGACGGCTTCGCGTTCGCCTTCCGGTAGCGCAGCGGCTCCCACAGCGGTCCCGGAATGACGTGTACGCCGTAGTGCGTCCGGTGGTGCACCTCGCACAGCGCCTCGAGGTTGCCCGGCGACTCGATCCACGACTGGAAGTCGTCATCGCTGTCGAGTTGCAGACCGAACGCCTCGTTGACGCGCTTCAGATCCGACGAACCGACCTGGGAGAACTCGATGTGCGAGTGATGCAGCTCGATATTTCCGGCGCAGTAGTCGTCGTTGATCGCGCACTTCCACAGACCCTGCCGCTTCATCCGGGCCTTCGCCTGGTTGAACAGGTGGTAGTGCGGGTCGTCCTCGCGCGGTTGATGCTCGGGCACATGCGTGAGGATGTGCACGGTCATGCGCTGGTCGTGTGCCTCGGTGACGTTGTCCGCCGCATCGGCCATAGAGCAGCCCTCCCCTATATCAGTTTTTGTCGCAATCTGCACTGTCTACCACTGTGTCCACAATGGATTTGACATCCCGGCCGTGGACCGTACACAACCTGGTAGCAACGGCCGCGCTCGTCAACCGACACGCCGGGATCCGACAGAATGTCTGTCCGTTCGGTTACCCGTACCGTACGACTGTGGATCAGAACGATGGTGCCGGCGTTACTCGCCGTGATGTCAACAGCGCAGAGAATCGCCGTGCCAGCCGCGATTGGTGGGACCTGGACGCGGATACCTATCAAGCCGAACACGGCGCATTCCTCGGCAACGTCGAGTTCCGGTGGTGCCCGGAAGGCTTACGTGAAGCCGATGTGCATCTCCTCGGTGACCTCGCCGGTCGGCGGATCCTCGAGGTCGGTTGCGGTGCCGCGTCGTGTTCGCGGTGGCTCGCCACGCAGGATGCGCAGGTGGTCGCGCTGGACCTGTCCGCCGGCATGTTGCGGCACGCACGCACGGCCGCCGACACCACAGGGGTACGCGTTCCGCTGATCCAAGCCGACGCGCTCCGGTTGCCCGTCCGGGATGAAACGTTTGACCTGGCCTTTACTGCGTTCGGTGCGGTGCCGTTCATCGACGATTCGGCCGGCGTGATGCGCGAGGTGTTCCGCGCGCTGAAACCGGGCGGTCGCTGGGTTTTCTCGGTGACACACCCGATGCGTTGGATTTTCCTCGACGATCCCGGCGAGGGCGGTCTGCGTGCGGTGCATTCATATTTCGACCGTCGGCCCTATGTGGAGTATGACGAGGACGGCGTGGCCACCTATGTCGAGCACCATCGGACGCTCGGCGACCGGATCCGGGAGTTGCTCGCCGCCGGATTCGAGCTGCGGGACCTGATCGAGCCGGAGTGGCCGGACGGTCACGAGCAGATCTGGGGACAGTGGAGTCCGCTGCGTGGCCGCATCTTCCCTGGTACGGCCATCTTCAGCGCGGCGAAGCCGTAATCGGGTGATCGAGGACACCGTGACCGCGCACACATCTATCTATGGGAATGATCGCCCACCGACGAGACTTGAACCCAGCAGCACCATCAATAACTGGAGGAACACAGTGAGCACCCGACGGACCGCCCGCCACCACAACGACGGCGTGCGGCTCTGCGAAGAGACCGGCACCGTTACCACGAGCCGCTCCCGCGCCGAGGCACATCGCGACGATGCCCGCACCCGGGCCACAGGCGCGATGATTCGGCGTTAATCGCCGGCGACATGCACCGCTCGTACCGCTAACCGGTACGGGCGGTTTTGTCTGTCCGGCTCTCCATGTTTTCTTGTGGCCGGCTGCGTCGTCACGTGGCCGGCTGCGTCGTCTAGTGGTCGGCTGCGTCCCAGTCGCGACCGGCGCCGACCGAGACCGACAGCGGCACGGACAGCGGATAGGCGTCGCCCATCTTCGCCCGCACCAGCGTTTCCAGCGTTTCCCGCTCGCCGGCCGCGACGTCGAACACCAGCTCGTCATGCACCTGCAGCAGCATCGTCGACGCCAGGCCTTCAGCCTTGATGGCCTTGGCCACATCGAGCATCGCAACTTTCATGATGTCGGCCGCCGAGCCTTGGATCGGTGCGTTCAGCGCCATCCGCTCGGCCATTTCCCGGCGCTGCCGGTTGTCGCTCGCGAGATCCGGCAGGTAGCGGCGTCGCCCGAGCACCGTCGACGTGTAGCCGTCGGTGCTGGCCTGCTTGACGATGTCCTTCAGGTAAGCCCGGACGCCGCCGAACCGTTCGAAGTACTCCTCCATCAGCACGGTCGCCTCCGCGGGCGTGATGCCGAGCTGCTGCGCGAGACCGAACGCGGACAGGCCGTAGGCGAGGCCGTAGTTCATCGCCTTGATCCGGCGCCGCTGCTCGTGCGTGACCTCCGCAGCCGGTACGGCGAACACCGAGGACGCGGTCGCAGCGTGGAAGTCGAAGCCGGAGTTGAACGCATCGACCAGCGCGACGTCCTGCGACAGGTGCGCCATGATGCGCATCTCGATCTGGCTGTAGTCGGCCGTCATAAGTGAATCCCGGTCCGGACCGGCGACGAACGCCTTGCGAATCCGCCGCCCTTCCGCGGTCCGGATCGGGATGTTCTGGAGGTTCGGATCGGTCGACGAGAGCCGGCCGGTCGCGGCAACCGTCTGGAAGTAGGTCGTGTGGATGCGACCGTCGGCGGACACCGACTTGAGCAGGCCGTCGACCGTCGACTTCAGCTTCGCGACATCGCGGTGCCGGAGCAGGTGCTCGAGCAGCGGGTGCTCGCTCTGCGCATGCAGCCACGCGAGCGCGTCGGCATCGGTGGTGTAGCCGGTCTTGATCTTCTTGGTCTTCGGCAGTTCGAGTTCGGTGAACAGGATCTCCTGCAGTTGCTTGGGCGAGCCGAGGTTGAACTCACGGCCGATCACCGCGTACGCACTCTGAGCCGCGTTTGTGACCGCTTCCGCGAACGACTTCTGCAGATCGGTCAGGTATTCCTCGTCGGCCGTGATGCCCAGGTGTTCCATCTCGGCCAGGACGTAGGCCAGCGGCTGCTCGAGATCCTTGAGGATCCGGGCCGACGTGCCGCCGTCGCGGGCGAACTCAGCGTCGATCGCGGCGGCCAGATCGAGTGTCGCGGCGGCGGCCAGCATCAGATTGCGGTCGGCGTCGTCGTCACCGAGCCCGTCGAGCATCATCTGCCCGTTCTCCGGGGTGTCCACCTTCAGCTCACGGTGCAGGTAGCGCAGAGCGAGGTCGGTGAGGTCGTAGGACCGCTGGTCCGGCCGGGCCAGATAGGCCGCCAGTGCGGTATCGGTGTCGAGACCGTTGATCGACCAACCGTGTGCGGCGGCGGCCAGCAGGAGGGGTTTCGCGTCATGAATGATCTTCGGGCGCTTGGGGTCGGCGAGCCACGCAGCAACGGCCGTGTCATCGTCACCGTCGAGCGCGCTCGGATCGAACGATGCAGCCTTACCCTCTGCGGTCGCGATCGCCAGACCCGGTCAACGAGCCGGTGCCTCGGCCGAACGAGCCGGCGTAGGCGACACCGACCGGATCGCCCGCGTGCACGTTAGCGGCCAGCCACGACGTCACGTCGCCGGTGCCGAGCACGGTCGTATCCACGTCGAAGCCACCCTCGGCCTCCGGCTCGACCGCTTCGAGGTATTGGTAGAGCCGGTCCCGCAGCACCCGGAACTGCAGCGCGTCGAAGACCTGATGCACCTGCTCGCGATCCCAGCCGTGCCACACCGCGTCGGCCGGCTCGACGGACAGCTCCAGATCGTCCACGAGCCGGTTCAGGTCGTAGTTGCGGATCACGTCGGCGAGGCCGGCCCGCAGGCTGTCACCGGCCTTGCCCTTGATCTCGTCGACATGCGCGATCACGCCGTCGAGCCCGTCGTACTGCACGATCCACTTCGCGGCCGTCTTCGGTCCGACGCCGGCGATGCCGGTCAGGTTGTCACTCGACTCGCCGACCAGCGCCGCGAGGTCGCGGTATCGGGCCGGACTGACGCCGTAGCGCTCCTCGACCGCGGCCGGTGTCATCCGCGCCAGGTCGGACACGCCCTTGCGGGGGTAGAGGACGGTGATCCGGTCCTCGATCAGCTGGAACGCGTCACGGTCGCCGGAGCAGATCAGAACGTCGAGGCCGGCGTCGCGGCCGCGGCGAGCCAGGGTGGCGATCGCGTCGTCGGCCTCGAAACCCGGGCGCCTCGACGACCGGCACGCGCAACGCTGCCAGCACCTCTTTGACGAGCGCGACCTGGCCGACGAAGTCGGTCGGCGTGGTCGCCCGACCGGCCTTGTATTCGGCGTAGCGCTCGGTCCGGAACGACTTCCGGGAGACGTCGAACGCGACGATGATGTGCGTCGGCTTCTCGTCGCGCAGCACGTTGATGAGCATCGACGTGAACCCGTAGACCGCGTTGGTCGGCTGCCCGGTCGACGTCGAGAAGTTCTCCACCGGCAGCGCGAAGAACGCTCGGTAGGCCAGCGAATGGCCATCCAGGAGAAGCAGCCGGCCGGTGGATTCTGTCAGTTCATCGCTCACGCCAGCGAGCCTAGTCTGCTACGGACCCTGACAAAGGCCGCGTCGGCACGAGCGCCGACGCGGCCGTCACGCCGGCTCGCATCTACAGCACCTTGGCCAAGAACGCCTGGGTACGTTCGTGCTGCGGGTTCGCAATGATGTCCCGGGGTCGGCCGGACTCGACCACCACTCCCCCGTCCATGAACGTCAGCATGTCGCCGACCTCTCGGGCAAAGCCGATCTCGTGCGTCACGACGATCATGGTCATGCCGTCCCGCGCAAGATCCTTCATCACGTCCAGCACCTCGCCGACGAGTTCCGGGTCGAGTGCCGACGTCGGCTCGTCGAACAGCATCAGCTTCGGCTTCATCGCGAGCGCCCGAGCGATCGCGACCCGCTGCTGCTGGCCGCCGGAGAGATGACCCGGATAGGAGTCGATCTTGTCGCCAAGACCGACGCGGCGCAGCAGTGCCACCGCCTCGTCCGTGCACTCGCTCTTCTTGCGACGGCCGGCCCGGATCGGCGCCTCGATCACGTTCTGCAGCGCGGTCATGTGCGGGAACAGGTTGAACCGCTGGAACACCATGCCGATCGATCGGCGCTGTTTCGCGATGTCCTTGTCGTGCATCTCGTGCAGCTTGTCGCCGCGCTGCCGGTAACCGATGAGATCGCCGTCGACCCAGATCCGGCCGGCGTTGATCTTTTCCAGGTGGTTGATGCATCGCAGAAACGTCGACTTGCCGGATCCGGACGGCCCGATGATCACCGACACTTCGCCTGATCCGACCTCGAAGTCGATGCCCTTGAGGACCTCCAGGCTGCCGAACGACTTGTGCACGTTGTCGGAGACGACCATCTTGCCGGCCGCCGGTGAGTCGGTGATCATGCGACGCCTCCCTCGTTCGGCGGCATCACCGTCATCAGATTGCTGTGCTCCATCCCGATGTCCTGCGCCTTCATCTTGCCGCCGCGCGAAGCGCCGAAACCGCGAGAGAAGTAGCGCTCGACGTAGAACTGGCCGACCATCAGGATGCTGACCAGGAACAGGTACCACAGGCACGCGGCGACCAGCATCGGGAAGAGATTGAACGTACGGTGGCCGACCGCGCTCAGCTGGAAGAACAGCTCCATGCTGACCGGTGTGTAGGCGACCAGCGACGTGTCCTTCAGCATCGCGATGACCTCGTTGCCGGTCGGCGGCACGATCACCCGCATCGCCTGCGGCAGGACGATCCGGCTCAGCGTCTGGTTGCGGGTCAGGCCCAGCGCCTCGGCCGCCTCGGCCTGACCGGGATCAACGGCGCCGATGCCGGCGCGGACGATCTCGGCCATGTAGGCACCCTCGGACAGGGCGAGCGCGAGCATGCCGGCGACGAAGCCGGTCAACGCCGTACGCGCGTCGAACGAGAAGATCTTGGCGTTCAGATCGTCGATGCCGAACACGTGGCCGATCTGCTCATCGAACGGCAGCCCGAAGCCGACCTCGTGCCACAGGATGCCGAGGTTGCCGAAGAGCACGCAGAGCACGAGCCGGGGAACGGCGCGGAAGAACCAGGTGTAGACGAACGCGACCTTGGACAGAATCGGATTCGGCGACAACCGGCAGACGGCAATCAGGACGCCCAGGACGACACCGATGATCATCGAGAAGATGGTCAGCAGGATGGTTCCCCGCAGACCGGCGATGATCGGCGGTCGGAACATCTGGTTGACCATGAAGTTCCACTGGAACGCCGAGTTCGTGACCAGCAGGTGCACGAACATGGCGACCAGGATCACGATGACCGCGGCGCCGACCCACCGCCAGGGGTGCCGAACGGGCACGGCCTTGATTGGCTCAGGCCGTGCCCGTTCGGTGTTGGTCTGGATGGTCACGACGTCAGGAGGTCGGGTTGATCTGTGACGTCGGGATCGCGCCGCCCTGAACCTTCCAGGTGTTCAGGATCTTGGCGTACGTGCCGTCATTGATCAGGTCCTGGACCGCGCCCTGAATGGCCTGCGCGAACTGGCCGTTGTTCTTGGCGATCGCGTAACCGTACGGCGCCGCACCGTACTGGGCGCCGTCGAGCTGCAGCTTGCCACCGGACTTGTCCACGGCGTCGATCGACGGCGGGAGGTCGGCCGACATCGCGTCGTCCTTGCCGGTGGACAGTGCGGTGGTCGCATCGTCCTGCGCCTGGTACTGGTCGATCGTGATCTTTGTCTTGCCCGCGTCCGTGCAGGCCTTCGACTTCGTCGCGAGGTCGTCCGCCTCGACCGTCCCGGTCTGGACCGCGACCTTCTTGCCGCAGGCGTTGTTCGGGTCGATCGTGGTGCCGGTCGGGGTCACCCACTGCATACCGGCGGTGAAGTAGCTGATCATGTCGACCTGCTTCTCACGGTCGGAGTTGATCGTGAACGACGAGACACCCATGTCATATTTGCCGGACGTCACGCCGGGGATGATGTCGTCGAACGCGGCCGTCTGCCACTGGGTGGTGAGGCCGAGCTTCTTCGCGACCGCGTTGAACAGGTCGACATCGAACCCGACGATCGTCTTGCCGTCGACATCGAGGTATTCGTTCGGCGGGTACGTCGAGTCCGTACCAATGGTTAACGTGCCCTTGCTCTTGATCGCCGCCGGCAGCATGGCGACCAGCTTGGCGTCCGTGGTGGCCGACGCGGCGACACTCGCACCGGCGGTCGGCGCCGCGTTCTTTTCCGATCCGCAAGCGGCCACGGCCAGCGCAAGCGCCGCCACGCCGACTAGGCCAACCAAACTCTTGAGTTTCATTAAATTATTCCTTTTCTAGTGGTTACCACTGCTTGATCACGCTACGCCCAGGTAAGCGTCCTTGACTGCCGGGTCGTTCAGCAGCTCGGCGCCGGTGCCGGACTTGACGATCCGGCCCGTCTCCAGAACGTAGGCCCGGTGTGCCCGGGACAACGCCTGTTGCGCGTTCTGTTCAACCAGCAGAATCGTCGTCCCCTGCTGGTTGATCTCGGTGATGATCGAGAAGATCTGTTGGATCAGGAGCGGCGCGAGTCCCATCGAGGGCTCGTCCAGCAGCAGTACCTTCGGCCGGCTCATCAGGGCCCGGCCGACCGCGAGCATCTGCTGCTCACCGCCGGACAGCGTGCCGCCGAACTGCTTACGCCGCTCCAGCAACCGCGGGAACAGGCTGAATACGCGTTCGAGGTCGGCCGCGACGCCGGCGGTGTCCCGGCGCAGGAACGCGCCCATCTCGAGGTTCTCGGCGACGGTCATGCCGGGGAAAATGCCCCGGCCCTCCGGCGACTGGCTGATCCCCAGCGCGACGCGCCGGTCGGCCCGAAGCTTGGAGATGTCGCGGCCCTCGAACCGGATCGTTCCGGACGCGATCGGTCGCAAGCCGGACACCGCCCGCATGGTGGTCGACTTGCCGGCGCCGTTCGCGCCGACGAGCGCCACGATCTCGCCCTCGTTGACCTCGATCGATATGCCATGCAGGGCCTGAATCCGCCCGTACAGCAGTGTGATGTCGTCGATCTCAAGCAGCATCGGTTGGCACCCCCAGATAGGCGGCGATGACCCTCGGATCTTCGCGGACATCCGCCGGGAGGCCCTCGGCGATCTTCTTACCGAACTCGAGCACGACCAGACGATCGCAGACGCCCATCACCAGGCGCATGTCGTGCTCGATCAGCAGCACCGTGATCCCCGTGTCACGAATCCGGCGGATCAAGGCGAGCAGGTCCTGCTTCTCCGCCGGGTTGAAGCCGGCGGCCGGCTCATCCAGGCACAACAGCAGCGGATCAGTGCCGAGCGCGCGCGCGATCTCGAGTCGCCGCTGCTCGCCGTAGCTGAGGTTGCGCGCGACGGTGTTGACCCGGTTACCGATGCCGACGAACTCCAGCAGGTCACGGGCGCGCTCCTGGCCGGTGCGCTCCTCCCGGAAGTGCCTCGGCAGCCGGAACAACGCTCCGAGCACGCTTGTCTTGTGGTGCGCGTCGATGCCGATCATGACATTTTCCAGCGCCGTCATCTCACCGAAGAGGCGGATGTTCTGGAATGTCCGCGCGATGCCCATGCGCGTGATCTCGTGCTTCTTGCGAGCGCCACGCGAGAGGAACACGTCGGACATCCGGAACGGAGGCTTCGACGAACCGATCACCACGCCCTGGCTGAGATCCTTCCGCCGATCGGCGCCGAGCGCCTTCGCCGCGGTGGGGTAGAACCGGATCTCCCCCGATGTCGGCCGGTAGACGCCTGTCATGGCGTTGAAGCAGGTCGTCTTACCCGCACCGTTCGGGCCGATCAGGCCGAAGATCTCCCCCTGGCGGATGGTGATGCTGACCGCGTCGAGCGCCACGACGCCGCCGAAGCGGAGCGTCACGTTATCCACCTCGAGAAGGTTCCCCTCCTCGTGCTCGATCGTCCGTAGGACGGTGTCCGGCGCACCGTCGCCGGGCTCGGGGATCGCCTCGTCGCTGCGCGTCAGGTTTACGTCATTGATGTCGGTCATTGCGGCGCCACCTCCGTCGCGCGGTCCTTGAGTTCGGCGGCGCGGCGCCGGCTCGGGATCAGGCCGGCCGGCAGGAACCACATGATCAACAAGATCACGATGCCGAAGAGCAGGAACTTGAGTGACGACGCATCCCCGCCGCCGAGGAACGACGGCGCCGTGACGCCGGTCAGCCGGTCCGGGATGTAGGAGATCAGAGCGCCGCCCAGGATCGCGCCGGCCATGTTGCCGGCACCACCCATGACCACACCGGCGAGCACCAGGATCGAGAACTGCAGCACGAACGTGTCCGAGTTGACGTAGCTGCTCTCGCCGGCCCACAACACGCCCGCGAGGCCTGCCACGAACGCGCCGATCGCGAACGCCCACAGCTTGTACTTGACCGTCCGGACGCCCATCACCTCGGCGACCTCTTCATCCTCGCGGATCGCGAGCCACGAACGGCCCACCCGGCTCCGGTCGAGGTTACGGATGGCCAGCACGACCAGGACCACGACAGCGAGACCGAGATAGTAGTACGGCGTACCGTCGATGACGCCGAAGATCGGCGTACCGTCGGCGTGCTTTCCCGGCGGGTGCGGCAACGCGGTGAAGCCGTTGGCGCCCTTCAGGAACTGCCAGCTGTTCGCGGTGATGTGAATGATCTCGGCGAACGCCAGCGTGACGATCGCCAGATAGTCGCCGCGCAGTCGCAGCGTCGGCCATCCGAGCAGCACGCCACCGAACGTGGTGAGGATCAACGCGATCGGCACCGCCTCGAGCCATGACCACGGCGTCGTGAAGATGCCGTTCGACGCGGTCAGGATCGCGACCGAATAGGCGGCAATCGCGAAGAAGCCGACGTAGCCGAGGTCGAGCATGCCGGCATATCCCACGACCACGTTCAGGCCGAGCGCAAGCAGCGCGTAGTACGTCATCGAGAACAACGCGGTCGGCCACGCCGTCTTCGCGGTGACCAGCTGCGGACCGATCCCCGGGACGGCGGCCAGGTGCGGCAGGAGTACCGCGCCGACGAGCGCCAGCAGGATCACGGTCCACCGGATGTACCAGGGCAGGCCCGCAAACCACGACCGGACTCCCTGGCGCTTGGCGCGTACCGGTTCCTGGCCCGGTGGCGGCGCCAGCGGGAGCTTCTTCGAGGAAGCGTTCGGAGTTGTCATGCTCTCGCCTTCCCCAGCGACTCTCCGAGAAGTCCAGTCGGCCGGAACATCAGGATCAGGATCAGAACGGCTGCTCCCACCGCATATTGCCACTGCGATCCGAAGATCTCGGCGGCGAGGCTCTCGGCGATGCCGAGCACGATCCCGCCGACGAGCGCGCCACGCAGGTTACCGATGCCGCCGAGGACGGCCGCAGCGAACGCCTGGATGCCGATTTCGAATCCGGTGTCGTACCGCGTGTTGTATTTGAGCACGTAGAGCGCGGCCGCGATGCCGGCCATCAGCCCGCCGAGAAGGAAGACGATCGAGATCATCCGACCCTTGTTGATACCCATCAGGGCGGCGCTGTCCGAGTTCTGGGCAACCGCGCGGATGCCCTTGCCGACCCGGCTGTTGTTCACGAACCGGTCGAGCACGTACATCATTACCAGCGCGATCACGACGATCAGGATGTCCAGGGTATTGATCGGCTGTCCGAAGATTGTGAAGACCGGCTTCGCCCCGAACAGTGTCGGCGCGCCGCGCAGCTGGAACTGGGTGAAGGCGCCGACGGTCTGCGAGAGGACGAGCGAGGCGCCGATCGCGGTGATCAGGAAGGCGAGCGGGGGGGCATTGCGGCGCCGGAGCGGTCGGTAGGCGGCGAGTTCCACCACGATCGCGGTCAACCCGGAGGCGATGACCGCGGCGACGAGTCCGACGAGGAGGAGGAGCAGTCCGATGCCGATCGCCGGGGTGTCCGAGCCGGTGTTGAAACCGAGCCAGCCCCAGACGTTGATGGCGGCGAACGTACCGATCATGAAGACTTCGGAGTGCGCGAAGTTGATCAGTCGCAGTACGCCGTAGACGAGGGTGTAGCCGAGAGCAAAGAGGGCGTAGATACAGCCATGAACGAATCCGCTGATGACAAACGCAGCGACATTATCGACGTAATGCACAGATGACCCCACTTGGGCGGTAGGCCAGTACGGCCGGAAAGCTGTGAACTCTCCGGCCGTACTGGTTAGGTCGAACTACTGATATGAGGTGAAAGCCCGCCTATCAGCTGGTCGGTGTTGCCTGGTCCGGGACGACCGCACCGCCGGTGACCTTGAACGCCCACACGATGACCTTCGACGGGTCGAGGTTGCCATCCGAGGTGAACTTGTACTCGTTCGCAACACCCTTGTAGTCGACGCCACTGACGTACGTGTTCATCGTCGCCGGGGTGAGATCACCAGCGGTGATGCCACCCAGGAAGATGTTCGCGGCGTCGTACGCAACGTCGCTGTACGTGCCGGCGTCAACGTTGAAGGCTGCCTTGTAGTCGGTGTCGAACGTGCCACCGGCCTTGGACGCCGGAGCACACGGGCATGTGAAGACGCTGCCCTCGGCCGCCGCCGTACCCGCCGCCTTGATGAAGCCCGGGTCGTTGGCGCCGTCGCCGCCGACCAGCGTGCCGGTCCAGCCGGCCGCCGTGAGCTGCTTCCGCAGCAGACCGGCGTTGGCGTAGTAGCCACCGTAGAAGATCACGGTCGCGCCAGAGGCCTTCACCTTGTTGATCGTGCCGGAGAAGTCGGTGACCTGACCATCGGCACCGGTCTTGTCCGTACCCACAACAGCCGAGCCGAGCGTCGTCTTGACCGCGTCAGCGATGCCGGCGCCGTACGTCGACTGGTCATCCGCGACGAACACCTTCGTCGCCTTCAGGACCTCGGAGATGTAGCGGGCAGCGGCCGGACCCTGGTCCGCGTCGCTGGCGACGGCGCGGTGGAAGACCGTCCACGGCGTGCCGCCGACCTTGCCACCGGACGCGAGGACCGGGTTGGTCGCCGACGGCGTAATGATCGGGATACCGGCCTGGTTGATGATCGGGTTCGCGGCCGCCGACTCGGCCGAGAACGCCGGGCCGATGATGCCGAGAAGCTTCGGCGTCTGAATGACCTGCTGCGCGACACCGGGTGCCTTCGTGGCGTCACCCTGAGAGTCGAACGGCTTCAGGGTCACGCAGTCGGCACCGTGCGTCTTGTTGTATTGGTCGACCGCGAGCTGAGCGCCCTGCTTAATGTTGATGCCCAGGTTGGCTGCCGGACCACTCAGAGCGCCGAAGAACGCGAGGCTGTATCCACAGTTCGCACCCCCGGACGCAGACGGTGCCGCGGTGCCAGTTGTCTTGGCCGTGCTGTTACATGCTGCGGCTCCGGCAATGAGCGCCACCATGGCGACACCGCCGATCGCCCGTGCGAGTCCCTGCCTCAAGGCTTCGAACCCTCCTCCATCGATGATCACGATCACCAGTGCCCCAAGACGAATATGGGGGCGCCGAGCAGCACCGATGAAAACCGAGCCACATCAAGCTCGGCGTGGTGGGGACGTTATCCCACTGGTGAGTACACCGTAAGTGCTCTAGGCGCTGGTTGATCGAACCGTTACGTAGCGTGTCAGCTTGTGCATTGTGGCCATATTGACCACTCACATTTGTTCCGGGAGGTAAACGCTGCGTAACGCGAGGCCGGACCTACGGCAGTCCGGACGCTGCGGCTTCGGCCAGGATGCGGTCCGCGACCTCACGCATCGTGAGTCGGTTGTCCATGGCGTGTCGCTGAATCCACTTGAACGCCTGCGGCTCGGTCATCGCATACTTCGTCATCATCGCGCCCTTGGCACGCTCGACGGCCTTGCGGGTCTCGAGGCGGTCACTCAACGACGCGACCTCGGCTTCCAGAGCGCTGAGCTCGGCAAATCGAGAAAGGGCGATCTCGATAGCCGGGACAAGATCGCCTTTCTGGAACGGCTTCACCAGGTAGGCCATGGCACCGGCGGCGCGGGCACGCTCGACGAGCTCCCGCTGGCTGAACGCGGTCAGGATGACGACCGGCGCGATCCGCGCATCGGCGATCTTCTCCGCCGCCGCGAGCCCGTCCATCACCGGCATCTTGATGTCGAGAATGCAGAGATCGGGTCGCAGCTCCTCGGCAAGCCGGACCGCGACCTCACCGTCGCCGGCTTCGCCGACGACGTCGTAACCCTCCTCGACCAGCATCTCCGCAAGATCGAGTCGGATGAGCGCCTCATCCTCTGCGATCAACACTCGCGGGCGCCGCTCCTGCCCCACCTCGGCCACGTAATCCACTCCCAACACATTTCCACCCGCGACACCGATATCCGGTTGCCGACGGACACAGCGTAGTGGGTAGGCTAGCTCAGCCGAACGTCCCCGTAGCCCAATCGGCAGAGGCACGGAGCTCAAACCTCCGCCAGTGTGGGTTCAAGTCCCACCGGGGGCACCAAAGAGACAGAATTCGAACCGCGGCCAATCGTCCCATGGTGGATGAGTTGTACGACGAGGTGTCGCAGCGTTCTGTACGGAATCGGACTCGGCCAGCCGTTGAGCGCCGCTACCGCGGTCGGGCATGATGCGCAAATGATCTCAATGCATCGTCGACTGCTGATGTCGATCGTGGCCGTATCCATTCTCGGCGTCGTCAGCGCCTGCGGGGGCAGCTCGCCCTCGTCGACGGCGGCGCCGGGCAGCCCGACCTCGACCGGGACAGCGGCGGCTACCGCACCGGCCGCCGGGACCGCTCAGGGTTTCTGCGCAGTCATCCAGCAGCAGAAGTCGTTCCTACAGGGCTCCGCTATGGCCACGCTGCTGTCGGGCGGGACGGCGGATGCCTGGAAGACCTACCTCGACCAGGCCGCCGCGGCGAACCAGCAGCTGGTGGATGCCGCGCCGTCGGATATCCAGCCGAGTGTGAAGACGCTGCAGCAGGCGACGTTGGCGTTGCAATCCGCCATGGCGGGTGCGAACTACGACGTCACGAAGGTCGGCATGTCGAAGCTGGTCGGGCTTATGCAGACGCCGGATCGGCAGGCTGCCACCACCGCACTCGTCTCGTACGTGAAGACGAACTGCTCGATCGACCTGACCCAGGCTTAGGCCGTACGCGCCGGTCGCCACCGACCTGGGTGACGACCGGCGTCGCTGGCGTCGTCGCCGACGGCAACCACCTCCGGCTTTATGACGATTCATCGCGAATGTCAATCGTTCGTCCGACGCCGCGGGCGACAATCAGTCCGTGACCGCGGCCCAGCCTGCCGTTCGGCGTGCGCTCAGGCTCAAACAGCCGACGCGCCGCCTTCGATCCGGCGCGGCTCAGCTGCTGTGCGTGTTCGTCGGCGCGGTCCTTGGCGTCGCCGCGTCCCGGATAACCGGCGGACCAGGTCTGCCTACCACCCGTGTCGTCGACATGTTGCTGGGTATCGGATTCGGTGTCCTCGGCGTGGCCAGCATCATCTTCTCGCTGCTGTTCCTCGTCGTCCAATGGGCCAACAGCTACCTCAGCCCACGTCTGACTCTCTTCCGCGACGACCCGATCGCGTGGCGCACGTTCGCGTACGTCGTCGGGGTGTTCGTGTTCTGCGTCGCCGCGGCACTGACGCTGGGACGTCGCGAGAACACCTCGGTGATCATTCCGCTGATCTCATTCATCCTGGTGCTGGTATCGCTGGTGCTGATCCGCAATCTGCAGGTGAGGGCTTTCGCGTCGATCCAACTCGCGCCGACGCTCGGCGCGGTCAGCGCACGAGGACGACAGATACTGCAGACACTCCGCGACACCGCCGACGATCCGGCGCCGCCGGATCTACCGCCGCTGACCGCCTCCGTCACGTGGCCGGGCAGCGTCTGCGTCCTCCAACAGCTCGACACGCGGGCCGTGCTCGCGGCGGCCGCCGAAACCGGGACCGTGGTGGTCATGCGTCAACCGATCGGAGCGAGCCTGCGTACCGGCCTGGCGATCGCTGATATCCACGGCGGGGCGCTGTCGGCCGACACCGTGCTGTCCATGATGCTCGTCGGCGACGAACGCACCTTCGGCCAGGATCCGCTTCTGGCGTTGCGGCTGCTCGCCGACATCGGTCTCCGCGCGCTGTCCAGCGCCGTCAACGATCCGGCCACTGCGGTGCAAACCCTCGACCACATGCACGAGTTGCTGGCCGACATCGCCGGACACGCGGCCCATTCCGGAGTCCTTACCGACGCCACTGGATCACCGCGCCTGATCCTGAACCTGCCCACCTGGAACGACTACCTCGTCACCGCCCTGGCCGACATCGTCGCCCTCACCAGGACGCTGAGCCCGATGGTCGTCGCCCGCCTCATGGAACTCATCGACGACATCTCCGCGCGCGTCGCACCCGCCGACCGGGATCTGCTAGATCGCTGGCGAGCCGGTCTGCGTGAGCGCACCGCGCCGTCGTCGATCTGACCGCTCCGCACGTGGCCGGCGGATCGCCGGTCCTGCGCTGCTACCTATGTCCGGAACCGGCGTGGCGGAACAGTCCGCCGGCCAGCTGCCATACCCGGTGCCAGTTCAGCGCCGGCCGGGGCGCCCGCCCGGGCCGATGACGCGGCACCCGGACCCGCAGCGCGCCGGGGCGCGTCACACACCGCACCGGAATGGACAGCGTCAATGCCTCGCCATCCACGCCGACCGGGATCTCCGCCGCGTCCGCGCTCACCGTGACCTCGCGGACGAACGCAGTCGTCACCCCGGCGCCTCGCAACAGCCCGACGGCCCGGATGGCGTTGTCGACACGGACGCTCACGACGCCGAGCAGGCCCTCGTCCAAACGCGGCCGGCGACCGAGTGCAACCGGATCGCCGGTCCCGGCGTCGGCATACGGGTTATTGCTCACCAGAACGGCTTGCGGACCGTCCAAACGGATCCGGCCGGCTTGGGCCACCAACCGCGGCCCGGCGTGACCGAGCAGCAAATCCGGCAACTCCTGCAGCGCGGTCCGCGTCTTGTCGTCGCGATAGGCCGAACTCTGCACCACCGCGGCGTAAGCCCCGAACGACACAGTGTTGACGAAGGCACGGCCGTTCACGCTACCGATGTCGACGTGCAATTCCACCCCGTCGGTGAGGGCGTCCAGGCAGCGCGACGGGTCGTCGCGGTCCAGGCCCAGATCCAACGCAAAATGATTGCGGGTACCTGCGGAGATGACCAGGAACGGAAGGCCGTGCTCGACCGCGATCGCAGCAACCAGAGCCTGGGTACCGTCACCACCCGCGACTCCCAGCAGGTCGGCACCGCTGGCGACGGCATCGCGGGCCAGTGCGGCCACGTCTACATGGCCCGGACCTTCCAACACCACGACCTGCGCACCCATGGCTCGAGCGCGCTCCGCCAGGTCGAAGCGGCCGACCTTGCCACCACCGGACCACGGATTCATGATAATGAATGCCCGACCCGGCGGGGCGACCTCATGCTCCCGCATCCGCGCATCGGATCCGCGCAGTGCCACCCTCGCCGTGACGCCCGCCAACAGCCACAGTCCGACGGCCAGAACGACAATCCAGAAGAAATGATGGTCGACGTAGATTGCCACCACCGCGACGAGCGCAGCCGCAGCGACCACCGCTCCGACGGCACGCAGCAGCCCTCGATGGGTCAGAGCCCACCACAGCCCTGCAAGGACGACCCCGAGCCCAACGACCCCGACAGCGAGTAGCGCAACACTCTTCAATCCGGCGAAGATCAATGGCGTGAGTACCGCCGCCGCCGCCGCGACGAGGGCACCGCGAGCCGCCCAGCGCCGGCCTGCGGTGGTGACCGGTGGTGGAGATCCGCGATTCAGGGACGCGTCGTGGTCAGCGTCCATCGGCAGGCTCCTTCGAAGTATCCCCAACAGCGAACCACACCACTCGCTGCCCATAGCCGGTAATCGACCCATTTTGGAGGATTATGTCAGGTCACAGATAATTCTCAGCTATTTCGGAGGGAATCGTCCTAATCACCGTAATGCACTGATATGCATCGCCTGGAGAGCTGTACGCTGCTGTCCATTATGTCCGACGATCGCCCTGCGGCCTCGCCGCAATCCGGTTCGCGGATCTCCGCTCGACGTCGAGCGGCCGCGTCGCACCGGCCGTCGACCGGCGTCTCCACCGGGGTGCAGCACGGTGGTCGCGCGGCGTTGACGCTCGGTGCGCTCGGTGTCGTCTTCGGCGACATCGGGACGAGCCCGATCTACTCGCTGCAGACGGTCTTCACCTCCGACCATCACGCCGTCGGCACCAGCCCGGCCGACGTCTACGGCATCATCTCGCTGGTCTTCTGGGCCATCCTGCTGGTTGTCACGATCAAGTACTTGACGTTCATCCTCCGCGCTGACAACGGCGGTGAGGGCGGGATCATGGCGTTGACCGCGCTCATCCAGGGTCAGCGATTCAAAACGACCCGAGCCAAGGTCATCCTGATCACACTCGGGATCGTCGGCGCATCGCTGTTCTTCGGCGACGGCATCATCACTCCGGCGATTTCGGTGCTGTCCGCGGTCGAAGGTCTGAAAGTCGCCGCACCGGGGCTCGCACACCTGGTAGTGCCGATCACTCTCGCCATTCTGATCGTGCTGTTCCTCATCCAACGCTTTGGCACCGACGTCATCGGCAAGATGTTCGGACCGGTGATGTGCCTGTGGTTCGTGGTTCTCGCGATCGTCGGAGGCTCCCACGTGGTCCGGGACCCGGCGGTGTTGAAAGGGCTGTCCCCGACGTACGGGCTCGAATTCCTCCTGGACCACGGCACCGTCGGATTCATCGCGCTGGCATCGGTCGTTCTGGTGATCACCGGCGCCGAGGCGCTGTACGCCGACATGGGCCACTTCGGGGCCGGTCCGATCCGTCGTGCCTGGTTCTTCCTCGCCTTCCCGTCGCTGACCTTGACCTATCTGGGTCAGGCGGCGCTGATCCTGCACTCGCCACCGGCCGCGGAGAACCCGTTCTTTCTGATGGTGCCGAGCTGGGCCCGGATTCCGATGGTCTTCCTCGCGACGATCGCCACCGTGATCGCCTCCCAGGCCGTCATCTCAGGCGCGTTCAGCGTCAGCCGCCAGGCGGTCCACCTCGGTGTCATGCCACGGCTGACGATCCGGCATACGTCCGCCCGCGAAGAGGGCCAGCTGTACGTACCCGCTGTGAACTGGGCTTTGTTTATCGCTGTTGTGGGCCTTGTGGTGGGCTTCGGCTCGTCGGCGGCGCTCGCGTCCGCCTATGGCGTGGCCGTCACCGCGACCTTCATCCTGAACACCGTCTTGTTCCTCGCGGTGGTACGCGTCATCTGGCACAAGCCGATCTGGGTCATCGTGGTCGGGGCCGCGGTATTCCTGACGGTGGAGGGCACGTTCTTCGCGGCCACTCTCACCAAGATCGTCCACGGAGGTTGGCTGCCGATCGCCGCCGCGCTGCTCGTATTCACCATCCTCATGACCTGGCGGCGCGGACAGATCATTCTCAGCGCCAACCGGACCGCCGCCGAGGGGCCCCTGCGTGAATTCGTCGATGCGCTGCACGCCTCCGACCAGCCGCTGTATCGCGCGCCAGGCACGGCCGTGTTTCTCAACGCCAATCCCAAGACGACGCCACTGGCCCTACGGGCCAACGTTGAGCACAACCACGCCCTGCACGAGACCGTCGTCATCGTCTCGATCGTCTTCGCGAAGGTGCCGCACATCCCGGACGACGAGCGGCTGACCATCGACGATCTCGGGTACGCCGACGACGGGATCAGCCACATCACGGCATGGTTCGGCTTCCAGGACGACCCGAACATCCCGAACGCGCTGCACCTGGCCATGCCGGGCGACATCGAAGCCGTACCGGACATCGATAACGCGTCCTACTTCCTGTCGCGGATGTCGATCGTGCAGACGAGCGCACCGGGCATGGCCCGCTGGCAGAAGCGGCTGTTCCTGACGTTCGCACAGAACGCCGCGCACCCGGAGGAGTACTTCGGACTGCCGATCGACCGGACCATCAGCATGGGTGCGCAGGTCGAAATATGATCCGCGGCCAACCGATTCGTGACGGACCGCCATAACGGTGTCCGCTATCACAACGGCGTACGGAACGCGTCAAGAACCGCAGTGCGCTCGTCGTTTTTCCGTCAAGAACCCTTACGGCGTAGGTCGCCACGGCTTTCACTGGCAACGGCCGATTTTCGGCCCAGTGGATTCCGTAGGGAGCGTGTCGAAGTGGTGGCGTATGAACGGTACCGGCGTACAGAGCCGGTCCGTGAAGGACAGATGCCGACCGGTATCGCCGTCGGTATCGGTGCGGCGGTCATGGTCGTCGCCGGTATCGCGGCGGCGTTGATCCCGGCGGCGTACCCCGGTTGGCGATTCGGTCTGGTCGCAGTCGCCGTGCTCGTATTCGCGGCCGTATCGCTGGACCACGTCGCGCTCGCGTTCGTGGCGCTCATCGGGGCGTTGATCTTCAACGGGTTCCTGGAAGACCAATTCGGTCAACTGGCCTGGCACGGCGCCGACGATCTGTGGCGGCTCCTCCTCCTGATCATGGTCGGGGCCTTCGGCCTCGCCATCGGCGAGGGCTACCAACACGTCCGCGATCTGCGGATTCGCTATCGCATGGTGAATAGCACCGCGCTGTTCGCACCGTCTAAAGAAGAGGAGAAGCACGGTGCCTGATGTGGCCTTCGTGCTGGTGACCGTGGCGATGTTCGCGGTCTTGATGTTGATCGTCAGGGGTGCGGAGAAGCTATGAGCGCCGCCAACCTGGTCGGGCTGATTCTTGCCGCCGGCCTCACGATTTTCCTTGTCATCGCCCTCATGTTCCCGGAGCGTTTCTGATGAGTTCGACGACAGCCGGCATCCTTTTCATCGTTGTCCTGGTCGCTGCCCTGGTCGCGGCGTACAAGCCGTTCGGCGACTACATGTACCGCGTGGTCACCGGAACGAAGCACAGCCGGGTCGAGCGGGGCGTCTACCGCGCGATCGGCGTCAACCCGGAGGGCGAGCAGTCCTGGGGCGTGTACGCCCGGTCGGTGCTCGCGTTCTCCGTGGTCGGCATCCTGTTCCTCTACGCGCTGCAGCGTCTGCAGGGCCACCTGCCCGGTCTCGGGCTCGCACTTCGCCGAGCACCGGTCCGGCGCTGTCGTGGAACACCGCGGTCAGCTTCGTGACGAACACGAACTGGCAGGCGTACTCGGGCGAGTCGACGATGACCTACACCGTCCAGATGGCGGGCCTGGCGGTGCAGAACTTCGTCTCCGCCGCCGTCGGCATCGCGGTCGCGATCGCGGTGGTACGCGGCTTCGCCCGCAAGGCCACGCCCAATCTCGGCAACTTCTGGGTCGACCTGGTCCGGATCACGGTCCGGATCCTGCTGCCGATCGCGGCGATCGCCGCGATCGTGCTCGTCGCCGGTGGCGCGATCCAGAACTTCCACGCCACCGACGTGCACACGCTGGCCGGTGCGGCGCAGCACATCACCGGCGGTCCGGTCGCCAGCCAGGAAGCCATCAAGGAGCTCGGCACGAACGGCGGCGGCTTCTACAACGCCAACTCCGCGCACCCGTTCGAGAACCCGACCACCTGGACGAACTGGATCCAGATCTTCCTGCTGCTGGTGATCTCGTTCAGCCTGCCGCGCACGTTCGGCCGGATGGTCGGCTGAACAAGCACGGGTACGCGATCGTCGCCGCGATGGCGATCCTGGCGATCGGCAGCGTCATCGTCATCAACGTGGTGCAGGGCGCGCACGCGCGGCACGGTGCCGCAGGCGGTCGGCGCCGCGACGGAAGGCACCGAGACCCGCTTCGGGGTGCTGAACTCGGCGACGTTCGCGAGCGCGACGACGCTGACGTCGACCGGTGCGGTCGACTCGTTCCACGACTCGTACACGCCGCTGGGCGGCGCGGTCACGATGGTCGACATGATGCTCGGCGAGGTCGCGCCCGGCGGTACCGGCTCCGGCCTCTACGGCATGCTGGTGCTCGCGATCGTGACGGTGTTCGTGGCCGGGCTGATGGTCGGGCGAACACCGGAGTATCTGGGCAAGAAGATCGGCGGCCGAGAGATCAAGTTCGCGTCGCTGTACTTCCTGACCACTCCGGCGATCGTGCTGGTCGGCGCGGGTGCGGCGATGGCGTTCGCGAAGGAACGCGCGTCGATGCTCAATCCGGGCGCGCACGGCCTGTCCGAAGTGCTCTACGCGTTCACCTCGGCGGCGAACAACAACGGTTCCGCGTTCGCGGGTATCATCGGTCAACACGACCTGGTACAACACCGCGCTCGGGCTGGCCATGGGCTTCGGCCGGTTCCTGCCGATCGTGTTCGTGCTCGGCATGGCCGGTTCGTTCGCCCGGCAGAAGCCGGCGCCGGAGTCGGCCGGCACGCTGCCGACCTACAAGCCGCTGTTCGTCGGCATGCTCGTCGGCGTCACGTTGATCATCGTCGCGCTGACCTACCTGCCCGCACTGGCCCTCGGCCCGCTCGCGGAAGGCCTCCACTGACATGGCCGATCACCTGGCGGATCGTCGCGAATGACCGTGACCAGCTGCCGCGATGATCACGTTGAAGGAATGTAGATGACTGCCACGACAGTCGAGACGCCCCGGCGACTCCGGCGGCCTCCGGCCGCACCGGGTCTCCGGCGGCCTGCTCGACCCGAAACAACTCTGGAAGTCCACTCCCGGACGCGGTGCGCAAGCTGAACCCGGCGACGCTGTGGCGCAACCCGGTCATGTTCATCGTGGAGATCGGCTCGGTCTTCACCACCGTGCTGGCGATCGGCAGCCCGTCGGTGTTCGCCTGGGTCACGACGGTCTGGCTGTGGCTGACCGTCGTGTTCGCCAACCTCGCCGAGGCGGTCGCCGAAGGCCGGGGCAAGGCGCAGGCGGCGACGCTGCGGGCGGCGAAGAAGGACACCATGGCCCGGCGCGTGTCCGGCTGGAAGGCCGGTGCGACCGACCTCAAGGAGGAGACGGTCGCGGCGAACCTGCTGCAGCAGGGCGACTTCGTCGTCTGCGAGGCCGGCGACACGATCCCCGGTGACGGCGACGTGATCGAGGGCATCGCCAGCGTCGACGAGTCGGCGATCACCGGCGAGTCCGCGCCGGTGATCCGCGAGTCCGGCGGTGACCGCAGCGCGGTCACCGGCGGCACGAAGGTGCTGTCCGACCGGATCGTCGTGAAGATCACGCAGAAGCCGGGCGAGAGCTTCATCGACCGGATGATCGCGCTGGTCGAGGGCGCGAACCGGCAGAAGACGCCGAACGAGATCGCGCTGAACATCCTGCTCGCCGCGCTGACGATCATCTTCCTGCTCGCGGTCGCGACGCTGCAGCCGCTCGCGATCTTCTCCAAGAGCGTGCAGGCGTTCGCGCCGAACAACCTCGCGCTCAACCAGCACGGCGTGACCGGCATCGTGCTGGTGTCGCTGCTGGTCTGCCTGATCCCGACCACGATCGGCGCGCTGCTGTCCGCGATCGGCATCGCCGGCATGGACCGGCTGGTGCAGCGCAACGTGCTGGCGATGTCCGGGCGTGCGGTCGAGGCGGCCGGCGACGTGAACACGCTGCTGCTGGACAAGACCGGCACGATCACCCTCGGCAACCGGCAGGCCAGCGACTTCATCCCGGTCGGTGACGTCACCGCGGAGGAACTCGCCGACGCGGCGCAGCTGTCCAGCCTCGCCGACGAGACGCCGGAAGGCCGCTCGGTCGTCGTGTTCGCCAAGACCACGTACGGTCTGCGGGAACGTGCCGCCGGGGAACTCGGCCACGCGGTGTTCGTGCCGTTCACGGCGCAGACCCGGATGTCCGGCGTCGACCTGGCCGGCGAGGGGTCGCAGCCGGCCCGGGAGCTCCGCAAGGGCGCCGCGGCGTCGGTTGCCGACTGGGTCCGCGACCACGGCGGTGTCGTACCGGCCGAGACCGCGCAGATCGTCGACGGCATCTCCGCCGCCGGCGGCACCCCGCTGGTGGTCGGCGAGCGGATCGGCTCCACGGCCCGGGTGCTCGGCGTCATCCACCTCAAGGACGTCGTCAAGGCCGGGATGCGGGAGCGGTTCGACGAGATGCGCCGGATGGGCATCCGCACCGTGATGATCACCGGCGACAACCCGCTGACCGCGCAAGGCGATCGCCGACGAGGCCGGCGTCGACGACTTCCTCGCCGAGGCCACGCCCGAGGACAAGATGGCGCTGATCCGCAAGGAGCAGGAGGGCGGCAAGCTGGTCGCGATGACCGGCGACGGCACCAACGACGCGCCCGCGCTCGCGCAGGCCGATGTCGGCGTCGCGATGAACACCGGTACGTCGGCGGCGAAAGAGGCCGGCAACATGGTCGACCTCGACTCCGACCCGACGAAGCTGATCGAGATCGTGGAGATCGGCAAGCAGCTGCTGATCACCCGGGGTGCGCTGACCACGTTCTCGATCGCCAACGACATCGCGAAGTACTTCGCGATCATCCCGGCCATGTTCGCCGCGATCTACCCCGGCCTCGACCGGCTCAACATCATGCGGCTGCACAGCCCGGCCTCGGCGATCCTGTCCGCGGTCATCTTCAACGCGCTGATCATCGTCGCGCTGATCCCGCTGGCCCTGCGCGGCGTGCGGTACCGGCCGTCGTCGGCGGCCGCAGATGCTGCGCCGCAACCTGTGGATCTACGGCGTCGGCGGCATCATCGTGCCGTTCATCGGCATCAAGGCCATCGACCTGCTCATCCAATTCATCCCAGGGATCAGGTAATGCGTACACCACAGCTGGATCAGTCAACACCTCGGCGGCGCTGCGGGCACTGCTCGTCCTCACCGTCCTCATCGGCATCGTCTACCCGCTCGTCGATCACCGGCGATCGCGCAGATCCCCGGCCTGCACCACAAGGCGCGACGGCTCGATCGTCACCGTCGAACGGCAAGGCGGTCGGCAGCTCGCTGATCGGGCAGTCGTTCACCGACGACAGACGGCAACCCGCTGGTGCAGTACTTCCAGTCCCGGCCGTCGGCGGCCGGCGACGGCTACGACCCGACCGCGACGTCGGCGTCGAACCTCGGCCCGGAGAACGTCGTCGACACCCTGCCGAACCCGGCCGACAAGACCGACACCGGCAAGCAGAGCCTGCTCACCCAGGTCTGCGCGCGCAGCCTCGCCGTCGGCGACACTGGAAGGCGTCGACGGCGCCCGGCCGTACTGCACGCCGGGCGGTGTCGGTGCGGTGCTGGTCGTCGTCCGCGCAGGCGGCACACCGGACGGGAGATCACCGCGGTCGTACTCGGTCAACGAGGCGTGCCCGGCCACCCCGTTCATCGCCACGCTACCAGGGCGTGACCGTGCAGTGCGCCCAGTACGGCGCCGACTACACCAGCTCGGGTTCATCACCCCGATCCGCGGCGACGCGCCGGCGCACCCGGCCGTGCCGGCCGACGCGGTCACCGCCAGCGGCAGCGGCCTCGACCCGCAGATCAGCCCGGCCTACGCCGACCTGCAGGCGCCACGGGTCGCCAAGGCCCGCGGCATCGACGTGGCCGACGGTCGACCAGCTGATCAAGAAGTACACCGACGGCCGGGGACTCGGATTCATGGGCGAGCCCGCCGTCAACGTCCTGCAGCTGAACCTGGCGCTGGACCAGCAGTATCCGTTCCACAGCTAACACCGCTTGCATGGTCGCCGGCGATGGATATCGCCGGCGACCGTGCAGCCGGCGGCCAGGGTGGGGTCGGCCGCCGCAGATGGGGCGGCCCCGAGACAGAAGGAGGAGTGGCGTGACCGTTGGAGCGCTGCGCGTCTATCTCGGGGCCGCGCCCGGCGTCGGCAAGACCTACCGGATGCTCGAAGAAGGCCACCGGCGCCGCGAGCGCGGCACCGACGTCGTCGTCGGCTTCGTCGAGACCCACGGCCGGCCGTTCACCGCAGCCATGCTCGAAGACCTGGAGGTCGTGCCGCGCCGGGAGTCATCTACCGCGGGTCGACGTTCACCGAGATGGACCTCGACGCGGTCCTCGCCCGCAAGCCCGACGTCGTCCTCGTCGACGAGATGGCGCACACCAACGTCCCGGGATCCCGCAACGCCAAACGCTGGCAGGACATCCAGGAGCTTCTCGACGCCGGCATCACCGTGATCACCACGGTCAACGTCCAGCACCTCGAGTCGATCAACGACGTCGTCCAGCAGATCACCGGCGTGCGCGCAGCGCGAGACCGTGCCGGACGAGATCGTCCGCCGGGCCGAGCAGATCGAGCTCGTCGACATGGCCCCCGAGGCGCTGCGGCGGCGGATGGCCCACGGCAACATCTACAAGCCCGAGAAGGTCGACGCCGCGCTCGGCAACTACTTCCGGGTCGGCAACCTCACCGCGCTGCGCGAACTCGCCCTGCTCTGGCTCGCCGACAAGGTCGACGACCAACTCGACCGCTACCGCGCCGACCACAACATCTCCGCCACCTGGGAGGCCCGCGAACGCGTCGTCGTCGCCCTGACCGGCGGCCCCGAAGGCGACACCCTGATCCGCCGCGCCGCCCGCGTCGCCGCCCGCACCAAAGGCGCCGACCTGCTCGCCGTGCACGTCTCCCGCAGCGACGGACTCGCCGGCGGCAGCCCGGCCAACCTGGTCCGGCAACGCACCCTGGTCGAGAGCCTCGGCGGCACCTACCACCAGGTCGTCGGCGCCGACATCACCACCGCGCTGCTCGACTTCGCCCGCGGCGTCAACGCCAGCCAGCTCGTCCTCGGCGCCAGCCGCCGCGGCCGCCTCGCCCAGCTCCTGTCCCCCGGCGTCGGCGTCACCACCGCCGCCCGGTCCGGCACCGATCGACGTCCACCTGGTCACCCACGAGGAGATCGGGCGCGGCCGCGGCATCGACACGCCCCGCGTCGGCCCTGACCGAGCGCCGCCGGATCGCCGGCTTCGCACTGGCCGCGCTCGGGCTGCCGCTGCTGACGTTCGTCCTGCGCAAGCTGCGCTCCGAGCTGTCCCTGCCCAGCGACATCCTGCTCTTCCTCGGCTGGGTCGTCGTCGTCGCGCTGGTCGGCGGCCTGTGGCCGGCGCTGCTCGCGGTCGTCGGTCGGCACGCTGCTGCTGAACTACTACTTCACCCCGCCGATCCACCGGTTCACCATCGCCGAACACGAGAACGTCCTCGCGCTGATCGTGTTCCTCGCCGTCGCGGTCGCGGTCAGCATCACCGTCGACCTGGCCGCCCGGCGCACCCGCGAGGCCGCCGCCGCCGGCGCCGAGGCCGAGACGCTGTCCACGCTGGCCGGCAGCGTCGTGCGCGGCAGCCGCGTGCTGCCGGCGCTGCTCGACCAGCTCCGGGAGGCGTACGGGTTCACCGGCGTCACCCTGCTGGAACGCCGCCCCGATGCACCCGGCGGTCCGGACGTCTACCGGACGCCGGACGCGTGGCAGGTCGCCGCCGCCGTCGGCGACCAGCCCAGCCGTCACCCCGAGCAGGGCGACGCCGAAGTCCCGGTCGACGACCAGTACTCCCTGGTCCTGCGCGGACACCCGCTGGCCGCCGCCGACCGGCGGGTCGTCGAGGCGTTCGCCGCCCAGGCCGCGGTCGCGCTACCGCCAGGAGACGCCTCGCCGACGCAGGCCGCCACCGTCGACCACGCTGTCCGAGGTCGACAAGCTCCGCACCGCGCTGCTGTCCGCGGTCAGCCACGACCTGCGTACGCCCGCTCGCCTCGGCCAAGGCCGCCGTCGACGGCCTGCGCAGCGCGCGACGTCGACTTCAGCGCCGGCCGACCGCGACGAACTGCTGGCCACCGCCGCGGAGTCGCTCGACCGGCTCACCCGCCTGGTCGAGAACCTGCTCGACATGAGCCGCCTGCAGGCCGGTGCGCTCGGCATGTCGCCGCAGCCGATGAGCATCGCCGACGCCATCGCGCGAGCCCTCGACGACCTCGGCGCGCCCGGCCGCGACGTCACCGTACACGTGCCCGACGAGCCACCGGAGGTGCTACGCCGACCCGGTGCTGATCGAACGCGTCCTGGTCAACCTGCTCGCCAACGCGCTGCGGCTACAGCCCGGCCGACCGGCCGCCGCTGATCTCCGTCAGCGACCACGCCGGCCATGTCGAGACCCGCGTCATCGACCACGGCCCCGGCATCCCCGAAGCGACTGGGGACGAGGTCTTCCTGCCGTTCCAGCGCCTCGGCGACCGCGACAACGACACCGGCGTCGGCCTCGGCCTGGCGCTGTCCCGCGGCCTCGCCGAGGCGATGGGCGGCACCCTCACCCCCGACACCACCCCGGGCGGCGGCCTGACCATGACGCTGCGCCTGCCATCCCTCGACTCCGCCGATATGATCCCCGCCGACCCGCGGCTGATCGAACGGATCGAGCACCGCCGCGACCGGCTCGACGCGCGGTCCGGCACCGACGATCTGCCACTGCCGGACGAGGAGCACCACCGATGACCCGGATCCTTCATCGTCGACGACGAGCCGCAGATCCTGCGAGCGCTGCGGATCAACCTTCACGCCCGCGGCTACGACGTGCACACCGCCGCCGACGGGCCGAGGCGCTGGGCGCCGCCGTCGCGCAGCCGCCCGGACCTGATCGTGCTCGACCTCGGCCTGCCCGACATCGACGGCGTCGACGTCATCCGCCAGCTGCGCACCTGGACACCGGTGCCGATCGTCGTGCTGTCCGGCCGGGCCGACAGCCACGACAAGGTCGACGCGCTCGACGCCGGCGCCGACGACTACGTCACCAAACCGTTCGGCATCGAGGAACTCCTCGCCCGGATCCGGGCGGTCACCCGCCGGCGGGTCGCACCCGCACCGGCAGTCCGGCCCGGATCGGACGCTTCGACGTCGACCTCGCCAACCACCGGGTCACCGCGCCCGACGGCACGCACGGTGCACCTGACCCCGATCGAATGGCAGCTGCTCGAGGCCCTCGTCGCCGAACCCGGCAAACTGTTCGGCCACCGGCAGCTTCTGCAGCAGGTCTGGGGCCCGACGTACCAGACCGAAACGCAGTACCTGCGCCAATACATGGCGCAGCTGCGCCGCAAACTCGAGGACGACCCGGCCCGGCCCCGGCACCTCATCACCGAGCCCGGCATGGGCTACCGATTCCAGCCGTAGACGAACCCATCCCGTGGCTCACGCTCACCGCATTCGGCGTGCTCCTGGCGCCGGCACGTGGCGCCGATTCGCCGAATATTGGTGACCGCGATGACCGGTGGCACCCGGCCGGGCCAGGGAGGTGCCGGAGCGCGTATGCGGATGAGGCACGATAAAACCGGCGGTGAACGGCACCAGCTCGAGACGGTACGAGGGACCATGACGAAGAATCGAGTTCGCGGTGTTCCGGCCGTCGACGGCGCGGGCCACGGAGAGCAGAAACGGCGGGATATCGTCGTCGACCGTCGCGTACGGCGTGAGAGCCAAAGCGACAGCCACCGGCTGACCACCGTCGGCGGCCTGGCCGCGCTGTCACTGGACGCCCTGTCGAGCGTCGCCTACGGGCCCGAAGCGATCGTGGTCGCACTTATCGCGGCCGGGACCGGCGCCGTCCGCTTCACGTTGCCGATCTCGATCGCGATCGCCGTACTCCTGATGGTTCTGGTGGTGTCCTACCGGCAGGTGATCGCGGTCCATCCGGAGGGCGGCGGCGCGTACGCGGTCGCGAAAAAGGACCTCAGCTCGGGCGTGAGCCTGCTCGCCGCGGCGAGCCTCGTGGTCGACTACGTCCTGACCGTCGCCGTCAGCCTGGCCGCCGGCGCCGCGAGCCTCGCCAGTGTGTTTCCCTCGCTCGCCCACCATCTCCTCGGGCTGTGCCTGATCGGTCTGGTGATTCTCACCGCGTTGAATCTGGTCGGAATCGCCGAGTCCGCGAAGGCGCTGATGCTGCCCACGATCGTTTTCATCGTCAGCATCCTCGCCATCATCGTCCTCGGCCTGCTGCGTCAGCATCCGGTCGCGACGATCGGCACCAATCTCGCCCCGTTTCCACCGACCGAAGCACTGGGCATCTTATTGATCTTGAAAGCGTTCGCAGCCGGGTGTTCGGCGTTGACCGGCGTCGAAGCGATCGCGAACGGAGTGCCCGCGTTCCGGGCGCCGGCGGTCAAACGGGCACAGCGCACCGAACTTGCCCTCGGCATCCTGCTCGGCACGATGCTGCTCGGCCTGGCACTGCTGATCAAAGTGCATCACATCGTGCCACGCGGGCAAGTGACCGTCCTGGCCCAGTTGTCGGCCGGTGCGTTCGGCACGGGCTGGCCGTTCTACGTCACCAACCTGACCGTCACGCTCGTGTTGGCGTTCGCCGCGAACACCAGCTTCGGTGGACTACCCGTGCTGATGAGCCTGCTGGCCAAGGACAACCGTCTGCCGCACTTGTTCGGCCTGCGCGCCGAGCGACCGGTCTTCCGCTACGGCGTCTCCGCGCTGGCGATACTCGCCGCGATCCTGCTAATCGCGGCGGACGCAAACACGAACCGGCTGCTGCCGCTGTTCGCGATCGGTGTCTTCATCGGATTCACGATCAGCCAGACCGGGCTCGTCCGGCACTGGTACCGGCAACGCGGGCCACGATGGGCGGCACGGGCCGCGCTGAACGGTTTCGGTGCCGTGCTCACCGCCATCGCCGCGATCGTATTCATGGCCAGCAAGTTCCTCGAAGGCGCCTGGGTACTGCTGATCATCATCCCGGTGCTGGTGTGGATGTTCCAACGGATCGAGCGCTACTACCGCAACGTCGCCGGGCAGATCGGGCTCGGACAGCTCCCTCCGGTCCCCACCCGCCCCGCCTCAGCAGGCACCGATCGGGGCATTGTGATCGTGCCGATCGTGGACGTCAGCCGACTCACCGAACTCTCGCTACGCACTGCCTACCGGCTCGGCAGCGAGGTGGTACCGGTGGCGGTCGACGTCGACCCGGCCGCCTGCGCACGCGTCTCCGAGCAGTGGCGAGCCTGGAACCCGGGCGTCGACCTCACCGTCCTCACCAGCCCGCACCGAAACCTCGTCGCGCCGGTCGTCGGGTACGTCCAGAAACAGCTCGACACCGGACAGCCGGTCACGGTCCTCCTGGGCGAGGTGCAACCCAGACTTCGTCGCCACGAGATCCTGCACAATCAACGCGGTCTCGTACTGGCGGCGGCGCTGCGCTCACGGACCGACGCCGTCGTGGCCACCGTCTCGCTCCGACTCAAGTGACGGCACCCGCCGCGACGTTTACCGGAGTGCGTACCGGGTACGTCAGTGTCTTGACGCCCGAATAGGGCAGAGACATGGTGATGTGATGGACGACGACCGCACGGCGGAGGCGGTGTCCGAAGAATTCACCGTTGCAGACCTGCATCGGATTCGCGTACTCGTGACCCGTGCGGCCGAGCTGGTGGGTCTGGCCGTAACCGCAATCGACAACCTGGTCATGGCGGTCAACGAGATCGCAGTCAACGTGATCGTGCATGGCGGCGGCCACGGCCACGTGCGGATCAACGCCTTCAGTCGCGGCATCACGGTGGAGATCACCGATGCCGGGCCTGGCCTACCAGCAGAACCTAACAATGTCCGGCCCGAGGTCGGCGCCACCGGCGGTCGTGGGCTGTGGCTCGCCCGGCGGATGTGCCCGACGATCACCTTCATCAGCACCCGGCAGGGGTTGACCGTCCGGCTGGTCGCCGTCGCCACCTAAGTGCAGGTAGGGCGGCCGCCGGGGTCGGCTCAGTGCTGGCGCTGCTGCGGTTGCAGGCGGTGCTCCAGCCGTTCACGGAGTCGTTGCCGTTCGGCCGACGAGAGCGCGTCCAGGCGCCGGACCGTGCTGTCGATGGCTCGCCGCCCCGATCCGGCCATCGCGGTGAGCAGGGCAACGGCGGCCTCGGTGCCGCCATCGAGCGACCCGCCGGTGACGGTTGCGACACGTTCCCGATAAGTACCGTCGAGCGCCGCCGCCCGAATCTCGGCCGCGATCGTTTCGCCGGTCCACTCCTCGCGGGGCACCGAACGGGCGAGACCGTGGCGGCTCAGGCGCGCCGCGTTGTCCGGACGGTCGATGCCATCGGCCAGCAGCACCTGCGGCGTACCGGCGGCCATCGCCCGGACACACGTCCCGATGCCGCCGTGATGCACGGCGACCGCCACGCGCGGCATCACGTTCGCGAACGGAAGACGCTCGTACCAGCGGATGTTCGGCGGTAGGCGGCGCGGCAGCAGATCTCGGTGACGCACCGCGAGGAGCGCCGGCATGCCGGTCCGAGCCAGAGCATCGATCAACACTGGATAGTACGTCGAGTGCAGCATCCGCCCGGTGCCGCCGGTCGCGAGGACCGGCCGTACGCCGTCCGGCAGGTCGGGCAGTGTTGCGTCCACGTCCGGGTGGTCAGCCAGCGGGAAGTCGGTGAGCCTGACCCGCCGTGGCGAGGAGTGGCCGGCCACGTCGAACCACGACGGCCAGAGCGCGATCTCGACGTCGGAATCGGCGAACCACCGTCCCCAGTCACGCAGCGGCGGCAGCCCGAGTCCGGTCCGGATCTGGTCGAAGCCGCCGGCGAGTTCGGTGCCGTACGTGTGTGCCGCGATCGGAACCGCCATCACCTGGATCGGCGACAGCGCCACCCATGCGACCGGAGCGTTCGTCAGCTCGGCCACGAAGCGTGCCGACACGCCGGACGTATGCCGTCCAACGAACACCGTGTCGCCGGGCACCTGCAAGCGGAGAAGCGCGTCGCATTCGAGGCGGATCTGGTCGAAGAGGCCGAACCGGCGGTAGAAGTCCACCCATGACACCCGTCCTCCGCCGGACCCGAGCAGCTGAGACGTTGCCGCGAGGGTACGTTCGAATTCGATCTCGTCATCGATGGCGACGAAGTCGATGCCGGCCTCGATCGCGGCGTTGCGATACGGCGCATGCGTCAACAGCGTCACGCGGTGACCCTTGCGGACGAGATCGGCACCGATGCGGACGAACGGCAGAACGTCGCCGTCACTCCCATGTGTCACCAGCGCAAACGTTGACATAGGCCAGCCTTCGGCTATGGGAGCGCTCCCACGGACAGGTCGATACATCCCCATCGAACGATGGGGATGTATGACTGGCAGTTCATCAGCGGATGCGAATGCTTGTCAAGCGTCAGCTCGCTGACTGCGCAATCGCACCGGCGAAGATAGCCGAGCCGGTCATGTCGAGCGCAGGCTCACTCGTCTGCCAGGACCGTACGTCGTCGACGTACCGGCTGCCGTGCCCGGTGAACGCCTTGAACGCATCGACGCCGTTGGCCGGGCACTTTGCCATGCCGTCCTGCAGACCGCCGAGTCCGCCCGCGAACTGGCCCTTGTCATTGGGGCCGTTGACCACCGCGCCGATCGCCGAGTGCCCGCCGAGATTGGAGACCTGATGCTGCATGCATGCGGGAGAGGTGTCGCCCTGCCCGACCATGAAGCTGGCTCCCCACGCGTTGGCACCGAACAGCCAGTCGCGCTGCTCCGTCGCGAACGCCTGATAGGAGGTATCGCCGGTGAGCTGCCGGTAGAGACCCTCGGTGGCGATCAGACCGAACGTGTGCGAGTCGGCGTCGAAGTCGTCGTAGACCGCACCGGCATGGAACACGTCCGCCGCGGCCCGCGTCGCACCGACGCCGAGCTGCCGCTTCAGATCCGACACGAGAATCAGCGTCATGGGCGCCAGCCCGGCCGGGCTACCCGCGGCGACGATGCCCTTGATCAGGTCGGCGTGCGCCAGCGCGCTGGTGTCGTACAGATTGAACGTGTCGCCGGTATCGGACGCGATGTAGTCCTTCGCCCACGTCACACCGTCCCGGAGGTACGGCAGCGCGTTGTGGCCCAGCGCCTGGGCCGCCAGTCCGATCTCGGCCGCACCGAACTCCATGTCGTCGTGCCAGGTGCTCTCCGGATAGTACGAGTTCGGCAACGCCGTCACGAGCGGGTTCGGCGGGTTCTTCGTGTCCGCCATCGCGTACAAGGAGGTGGCCGCCTGGTATTCGGTCGCCGCCCGAGCCGGGGAGGTGTGCGCGTCGACCTGGGCTGCGAGTGCGAACGCGGCGCTGACCCGGCCAGCCAGGTTCGGGCTGATCAGGTGGCCGGGCGCCGCCGCTTCGAAGACCGGCCGGTGCGCGGCGGCGTAGACGTCGAGCGGATCGGTGTCCGAGTCGTCGACCTGCGGGAGGCGCCAGAGGTCGTGGTCGCCGAAGAACGTACCGGCATCGTTGCCGGATCCGATGCCGACCTGCAGGTAGAGCGTTTTGGTCGACTGATCCCACATCTTGTCGAGCCAGTTCTCGCCATAGGCGGCTTCGGTGGACAGCGACACAGGCGCCGCCGATCCCAGCGCGCGCTGGCTCGCGTAGAGCAGGGCATCCCCGTACGCGGTCGTGTGGGTGAACTTCAGGTAGTCACCGGCGTCGAACCATCCACCCTCGGCGTTCACCGGGCCACCGATCGCGGTCAGCGTGGCATCCGCGATCACGTCGTCGCCGTCCGGCAGGAAGTTGGGGTCCTGGTAGACCGTGGCGTGCGCATCGTTGAGGTGCGATGGCTCGCGGTCGAGTGCACCCGGGACGACATTCGCCCCGTCCCGCTGCACCTGGAAGAAGGCCACGCCGTCGCGCACGACCGAACTGAACATCGCGCTCGCGGACTCGATCCGGAACGACGGCGAGGTGCCGTGCGCCGTACCGGTCACGGTGATGTGGTACGCCCCGGCCGCGTGCAGGCCGGTGAAGGTCAACGGATAGACATCCGGGTACGCCGCATTCCACGCGCCGCGGTTCGTGCCGCCGACGGCGCCGCTGTAGACCGTTTTACCGGCGGCATTGATGACTGCGAAGTGCGCACCGGCGACCGGCGCGGGCGTCATCAGATAAGCCTGCTTCACATCGGTGGGCAGGTAGCCGACCTGATTGACGCGGACCAGCCCGGAGACGGCGGCCGGCGCAGGTGCGGCGGACAGCGCCGTCGTGCACACGCTGATGGCGATGACTCCGGCAAGGGCGGCAGTAGCAGTCGCGAAGGCATAACGGCGCACGGCGAGAACCGATCGTTAGTTAGTTAATTAGTTTGCCTATCTACAACGTCCTGAAACTACGACTGCCACGGCGGCACGTCAAGCTACGGTTTTGGCGGCGAGCAGCTGAGCAGGCCGGCCCGGTATTTCGCCCGGAGTACGTAGGCTGCGGCCGCGGCGAGCTGCGCGGTGAACGACGCCGACGCGTGCGCGGCCGCGATCAGGCCGTTGATCATCGGAGGTGCCTTCGCCGCCGCCGTCGTCAGCACCATGTCGCCTCCGGCCTCGATGAAGCGGACCGCGCGCTGGCCGACCGGCACCGAAACGATCGCGGCCGCACCGGCCAGCGAGTCGGAGACGATCAGCCCGGTGAATCCGAGCTTTTCACGAAGTAGCCCGGTCACGATCGGCTGCGACCACGTGGCGATCGAGTGCGGATCCAGATTCGGGTACGAGGCCGACGAGATCATCACCGCACCGGTACCCGACCTGATCCCGACCAGGAACGGGATGAGATTCCGGTCGCCGATGGTGGTGACGCTGTCAGTGGCCTTGTTCGAATAGTCGGTGTTCTCGAGCACCCGTCCGAGGCCGGGAAAGTGCTTGAGCGTGGTGAGCACACCGGTCGACTGGACCGCGGTGACGACCGTATTGATATCGAGCGCCACCTGCGCCGGGTCCGACCCGTACTGCCGGTGGAACGCTCCGATCGGCGGATTCTTCGTGCCGAGCGACGCCGCAACGGTATCCGCGACCGGCGCCAGGTCGAGCGTCACGCCAATTCCGGCCAGCCGTTTCGCCCAGCCGGTCGTCTGGGTGGCCAGCGCGTTGGGACTCAGCTGCCCCTGCGCGAGCGCGGTCGGGATCGGCGGGAAGTCGGGACCCTGCAGCGCCTGCACCTCGCCGCCCTCCTGGTCGAGAGAGACCAGCAGCCGGTCACCGGCCGGAGCCAACGCCTGCAGCGCGGAGATCGCCGAGCCCAGCTGGCGGGCCGAGGCGTGGCTCCGACCGCTCAAAAACACACCACCGATGTGGTACGTGCGGACGATCGTGTCGATGCTGGCGATATTCGACACCGGCGTGCCGACCAGCAGCACCTGGCCCGCCATCTGCTCGACGGTCATCGACGCCATCATCGTCGCGACGCACGCATCGGCGGCCGACAGCGGCGTACCGGAGGCGGTCGGGGTCGGCCCGGCGCTGCTCGGCGCGGTCGTGGTCGTGGTCGGTCCGGTGAAACTCGGTCCAGCGGTCGGCGCCGAGCGCCAGCGGACCGGCGCCGAGTCACAAGCGCCAATCGCCAGCACCAGTACCAGCGCGATTGCCGTCATCACGGTCTGCCGGCGGCGGCGTAGCCGGGTCACTGCCGACCGGCGATCTGACGCGTACATGGGCCCTCCCGCGCCGCTGACCTTCCCGGTCCGCCCGGCAGCCTATCCTGCGCCGGATGTGCCGAAAGCGGTCCGGACGAAAAAATATCGTCGGCGGATGTATCAGACCGCGCCCAGCCGCCTCTGACTAGTAGGGAGGTGATGACAATGGAGGTCGGCTTCAAGGAAGAATGGCGTACACCTTCGGGGAAAGGTGGTGCCGTGCGAAGTCCGGACGAACTGAGCGTCCTGCTGGCCAACGCGGCCGCCGGTAGTCAGTCGGCCTGGAACGAGATCGTTGATCGTTATACCAACCTGCTCTGGACGATCGGCCGTACCCACCGGCTGGACGCCTCCGCCATTCACGACGTCATTCAGACGACCTGGCTACGGCTGATCGAGAATCTCGATTCGATCCGCGATCCCGAGCGGCTCGCGGGCTGGCTGGCCACCACGGCGCGGCGGGAGTGCCGGCACATGCTCGAGTACTCCGGCCGCGAAGTCGTCGCATGGGATGTGGAAATCTTGATCGAGGCCGACGACACGGCACCACCGCTGGATGCCGGGCTGCTGGAGAGCGAACGCGACGCGATGCTGTGGGATTGTTTCCGGCGGCTGCCCGAGCGTTGCCAAGGCTTCCTCCGCATCCTCACGTCGGCCGATCGATCCAGCTATACGGACGTATCGGCCGCGTTGGGCGTACCGATCGGATCCATCGGGCCGACCCGCCTGCGCTGCCTGACGCGTCTGCGAGAACTGATGCGGGACACCGGATACGCATTCGATGCCCGCTCGGAAAGGATGTCGCCATGAACCCCCGCGTCAACACTTCCCCGGCCGACGATGACGACCAGCTGCTCGACGACATCGGGCGCATCGCAACCCGGATCGATCCGGCGCCGGACGAGGCGTACGAGCTGGGCCGTGATGCTTTTGTCTTCCACCGGATCGACGAGGAGCTGATCGACCACGAGCACATCGAGGAAGAGTTGGCCGTCCTGATCGCCGATTCGCGGACCGAGTCGTCGGCGGTCCGATCGTGGGGCGAGGACGTCCGGCTGCTGACCTACCGATGCCCGGGCCTGACGATCGAGGTCCAGGTCTCCCGGGAAGGACCCGGTTTCCACGTGCTCGGCCTGCTGGCTCGCGATGCCGCGACCCGCAATAGCACGGCCCAGAAGAACGGGCCTTCGGGCGGCCTGCCGCAGAACGGCGGCCGGATCCATCTGGAGATCGCCGAAGGTCCGGCGTCCTCGGCAGTGATTGACGATGATGATCGCTTCGAATTCCGGGCGGTACCCGAGGCGATGGTCCGGCTGCGGATCGAGCCGGCCGGCCGTGCGAGCGTGACCACGGCATGGCTGGAAATGTAGAACGTTCAGGCTCCCCACACCGTAAACGATCCGGCGGTGACCACGGCGAGATCGTCGCCGACGCTGTCCCGACGCCCCTGACGTGCGGCCTCCGGCAGGGTGGTGCCGTTCGCGAGCGAGCGGTGCACCGAGGACATGAAGGGCACGGCGGCACGGTCGTTGACCGGCCCGACGCTCGCGAGCACGTTCGCGGTGCCGACCCGGAGCAGGCCGCCGACGAGGCCGAGCAGTTCCTCGACGCCGACCGGCGCGGATACGCCCGAGTCGCAGGCGGACAGAACGACGTTGCGGGGGGCCGGACGCAGGCGGTCGAAGTCGTGCACGAACAGCGCGCCGTCGTCGAGCCGCAGCGACGAGAACAGCGGGCTGTCCGCCCGGAACGTGCCGTGGGCGGCGATATGCGTCACCCAGACGCCGGTCATCGCCTCGACCACGGTGTCGATCGCCGCGGGTTGCGCACCGGCACTCGTACCGAGTGTCATGCCGACCGTTGTCGACCCGGCGGCGGCGGCATAGATCGATGCCAACCCGATGACTTCGGCGCCCCCGGTGTCGAGATCGGGACCGGCGACCAGCAGCACCCGGTTCTCGGGCATCGGGATGGCGGCGACCGCGTTCGCGCGCAGCCACATGACCACCGAGGGCGCCACGGTCAGCGGCGCGTCGGCCAGTACCGGGAGCAGAGCCCACGGAACCGCATGCAGGCGGGCCGGCGGCACGACGATGATCGGTGCGCCGCCCACCGCCCCGTCCTTCTCCAGCCACCGGGCCACCGGGCCCAGGATCGCGGCTTGCAGACGATCGCCGAGCTCCGCGACGTCGACCGCGCGTCCGAATGCCGCCCGGCGCAGCGCGAACTGGGCGAAGGTGAGTTCGCGGACGGCCGTGGCGAGCGACCCGACCTCGATCCGGCGTACGCGACCGTGCGCAACGTGGATCGCGTGCAACGCGCCGCGCGATTCGAGCAGCACCACGAGGTGCGCCGGACCGAGACGACCGAGCAGATCGGGGACGTCGAGGCGAGGCATCGGCCCGGACGCACCGGCCAGATAGCGGCGCCGTCTGCGGACGGCCGCCTCTCGTTCGTCGCGCTGCTGCCGGACGGCGCTCGTCGAGGTGCCCGACTGTTCGGCCTCCTCCAGCCGCCGGGCCGCCTCGCGCACCCCGGCGAGATCCCGTTCCAGCTGCGGATCGTCGGCCGGTCGTACGGACGGCTCGGCCAACGATGTGGCTCGCGAGCGTTCGGTCCAGTACAGCATCAGCCGCGGCGAACCTCGTCGGGTCGCCGCATCGACGGCGAACTCGGTGAGGTCGCGGGCATGCCACGTCGCCACGGCGCGGAGTTCGGCGGCACCGAACAACAGCCGGTACTCGTCCAGTGCATCCAGGCCATGACCGCACGCGGCGAGCAGGCCACGCTCGCCGGGTGTCGCGGCCGCCTGCATCGCGACCGCCAACCAGGCAGTGGCCCGCGACAGCGCCGAACCACGCCGCCGGTACGTCCCGGCGGCGGCGAGACTCGCCGATACGACATCGTGACGGCCTTTCTCACCGGCGAGACGGGCGGCGAGCAGATGTGCCAGCGGCGCGTCCTCGTCCCGGACCCGATCGAGGCGGGCGGCCACGTCAACCACCGCGGCCAGCAGCCGCGTCGAGCGATCACCGCCGAGATGCCGGGCCTGGCATTCGAGCAGCAGCGCGCGGTCGGCGAAGCCGTCGCACTGCTGCGCCTGGAACAGGCGTCGCGCGGACTGTGCTCGCTGGCGGGCGTTCTGCGACTGCCCGGCCGCGAGTGCGGCTTTCGCGGCGAACAGCAGGAGTTCGGCCCGCCGGATCGGAAGTGCTCGGCCGACCCGAACCGCCTCGTCGGCCTCGGCCACCGTCTCCAGCGTCAGTCCGGCCGCGTGCAGCGCGTGTCCACGATCGACGACGAGATCCGGATCGACCATGCCGAGTTGCTCGTAGCGGCGCTCGACGTCGTCCATCATGCGCAGCGCGAGCGGCAGATCGCCGCGCCGCGCCGCGATAGCGGCACGGTTGTGACTCGCGTGGACGGACTCCAGCACTTGACCGACCTGCTCGAAACGGATCTCTGCCGCGACGGCATCCGCATCGGCTCGGTTGAGGGCGCCGATCGCGTAGTAGGTGTGACACCGATTGTTCAGGATCCGTGCTTCCCAGAGCACGTCACCGCTGCGCCGTGCCGCCGTGAGGGCCAACCGCAGATCGGCCAGCGCCTCGTCGAATCGACCGAGCTGTCGCAACACGAACGCACGACGCAGACGTACCTTCGCGAGCAGCAGGCCGTGTGCATTCGTTGCAGCGGATTCCAGACGTGCCAGACCCTGCCGGTTACGTCCGGCCATAACTTCGGTGGCGCCGAACGTGGCCTGCACATCGATTTCGCGCTCGCTGTCGCCGGCCTGACGTGCACGCCGGACCGCCGACCGGAGTTCCCGCAACGACGCCGGCACCTCACCGCGGTCGCGCAGCACGATGCCGGCCGTCTGGTGCGCGTATGACGCGCTCGCATGATCTGGCTTCGACGCGAGCAGGCTCCGGGCCGAGGCCAGCGCCTCCTCCGGCTTGCCGAGCGCGAGAGCCAGCAGGTCAGCTGGGTCGATCACGGGCGGCGCAGATACCACGACCTTCGCTCGATCTTTCGCTGCCACGCTGGCAATGGTAGACATCACTCGACCTAAGGAGTTGATCAGAAGCATGACTGAGTACGCGGGGCAGGGAACAGATGACGACCGGGACGATTCGTCGCGACGGCCGGGCGACCATGCGAAGTTAACCGACGACCAACAGATCGAACGACTCGATCGTCAGATCAAACTGATCCTGGAAAGCATCGACGGTGCGGCCGCGCACTTCACCGGACGACCCGGCGAACTCGACTACCTCTACATCAAGGGCCGGATCCTGGTCCGCGACGCAGACCTGGACCGGGTCAGCGCGGTAGTGCCGGGACAGGTCATCGATGCGTTGGTCAACGGCCTGTCCGTGTACGAGCCGGCGAACCTCGGCACGTTGGAGGCGCTCGCGACGATCGACGCTGCCCTCGGTGTCGGCGTTGCCACGCCGGATCACATCTTCCACGTCACACCTGCGTCCGGCTGCTGCCCGGCCACCGAGCCCGATCCGGCCGGCTCGAGCCCGCACCCGGCACTCGTACCGCCCGGTTCCGGGCACGGCGCGGGGACGGTGGTCTCCATTGTCGACACCGGATGGCTGCCGTTCGTCGGTGCGCAGCATGGCTGGCTCGCCGGTGTCACCGGGGACGTCGAGCACTACAACGCACCGCACCTCGGGCCGTACATTGGCCACGGTACGTTCGTCGCGGGCGTCGTGCGCAGCGTCGCACCGGACGCGCAGATCCACGTCGACGGATTCCTCACCAACGGTGGCGCGATCACCGAATCGGCGATCCTGCGGAACCTGCACAAGGCGGTCGAGCGGTCGCCGGACATCATCAGCATGTCGGCTGGGTGCACGACGCGGCACAACCTGCCGCCGCTGGGCTTCGAGGTGTTGTGGACCGAGCGTCTGCGGCACTGCAAGGGAACCGTGCTCGTCGCAGCGGCCGGCAACAACAGCAGCCGACGACCGTTCTGGCCGGCTGCGTTCGAGTGGGCGGTGTCGGTCGGCTCGATCGACGCCGACGGCCGCCGCTCGGACTTCTCCGACTTCGGCAGCTGGGTCGACGTGTACGCGCTCGGCCGCGACATCATCAACGCCTACCCGGACGGGATCTACACCTACAACGAGCCGCCGCGGGTCGGTGAGCAGGTGCCGTTCACGACCGGCTTGGCGAGCTGGAGCGGGACGTCGTTCTCGACGCCGATGGTGGCCGGCATGATCTCCGCGCGGATGTCCCGGACCGGCCAGAGTGGACGGCAGGCGGCCGACTCGATCCTGCGGATCGCACGACTGCACGCCGAAGCCGGCGTGGGCGCCATCGCCGAGGCGAGCACGGCCCTCGACATCGATCCACGAGGCTATTAGGGTCTGCCATCCGCCGAATCCGGCGGTGCACGCCCGTCCGGCGGATGGGGTTCCGCGGGCGCCTACCGCTCTGCACTCACAAACGGTGCAGAGCGGTAGGACGCCGCAGAGTAGGGCCCCGCCGAGCGGAGGGACACCGCAGAGCAGCACACGGCGCAGATCGGACCGGCTGACCGAACAAAACATCACGGTTGATATTTCCGGCGTAACGTCACAAATATGACAGCATCGTCGGCTCCGGACGCAGCCGCAACGCCCGCCGTCCGCGACCGCTCCCTGCGGGCCTGGGCCGGGCGGTTGTCCGGCATCAATGGCTTCGTCGCTCTGGTGATCGGCATCATCCTGCTGATCTGGCCGAAGGAGACGCTGGCCGTCCTGGCCGTCCTGCTCGGCATCTGGCTGATCATCTCGGCCATCCTGCAGTTCGTGGCGGCCGTCTCGCGGCGCCGAGACGACGCCGACGGCGAGACGATATCCCGTACGGCCGGGATCGTCTCAGCGCTGATCTACCTCATCACCGGCGTCTTCTGCCTGTTCCACCCGTTCACGACCGTCTCCGTGCTGGCCGCTATCGTCGGCGTTACCCTGCTGCTCGTCGGCGCGGCCGCGATCTTCAGCAGCCGGCACCGCAAAGCGGGGTGGCGGCGCGCGCCTCAGCTCGTGTTCGGCGTCGTCAGCATGATCGGCGGCCTGATCGTGCTGATCTGGCCGTCGGTGACGCTGCTGGCGATCATCAAGATCGCCGGCATCCTGTTGATCGTGCTCGGCATCATCCAGCTCGTCGCGGGTCTGCGGTCACGCCACGGCGAGGCCGCCATCGCGGCCACCGCCGGCTAAACCGACCTCAGCCGTCGACCTGCTTCGCCAGACCGGCGACGAACTGGCGAAACGAAGGCCCCAGATCCGGAATCGACCGGAAGATCTGCCCGGCCATCGGCCCGGTGTACACCTCACGCATGGTGAACCGGGTCCCGGCACCGTCCGGCTCCAGCGTGTAGGTGCGCTCGCCGGTAAAGAGGCCCATCGGCATCCCGCCCCGGAAGACCAGGCGGCGTGGAGCGCTCACCTCGGCGACCTTCACCGGGAACGCCCGACCCGGATTCGCCGCCACCGAAATCGTGAGCTTCTCGCCCAGCGCCGGTGGACCACCCGCCGATGTCCCGACAACCGACGTGACGCCGGAATCCCAGGTCGGCCAGGCCGCCACGTCAACGAGCACCTTCCACACCTGCTCGGGAGTGCCGTCGATCCGGATGTCGGCCTCGTAGGCGCGATCGGTCATGACGCGAACCCGTAGGAACCGACGATCGTTGCGTCGCTGGGCACCGGCAACTCGGCACAGCGCTGCGCCAGGTCACGCTGGAACTCGGCGAATTCCGGCAGCGACGTCAGCGGATTCACGTCTCCCTGATGCTCGGCGACGTGCACGAAGGTAACGCCGTCCGCCAGTCGATATGTCGCGTAGCGGAAGTCCGCCGGTGCGGTCTTTGCCAGCGCCGCATAGACGGAGGACACGAGGCGCGCGTTCTCGTCCGCGGCCTCCGGCGTCGTGCGGTAGCGCACTACTACAGCTCTGCTCATGAGCTCAGGCTATCAGTATACTTGCGCTTTGCAAGCCAAATGCCGAATAGAAAGTGAGGGTACGATGATCAGCGTGCCCGCCTATCCGACCCGTACCGCCAACCAGCGCTCGTACCACCAGCTCTGTGGCATCGCAACCTCGCTCGACCTGATCGGCGACCGTTGGGCCCTCCTGCTCGTCCGCGAACTGTTGTTCGGAGCGCAGCGCTTCGGCGACCTGGCCGACGGCCTGCCCGGCATCGGCACCAACACGCTGTCGGCCCGCCTCAAGCAGCTCGAGACTGCCGGGATCATCCGGCGTGATGTGCTGCCGCTGCCCGACCGCGGTACGGCCTACGAACTCACCGCGTACGGCGAGCAGCTCCGCCCGATCCTGATGGCGCTCGGCCGCTGGGGTGCCCAGAGCATGGGCCCGACCGCATCCGGCGTGACCGCGCGTTCCCGCTGGCTGATGGCGGCGATGCTGGCGTTCCACGACGAGTCCCACGTGGCCGAGCCGACCACATGGGAGCTGCGCGTCAACGACGGCCCGTTCACCGTCGTGGCCGGCGGTACGGCGCTGTCGATCAACACGGGCCCGCCGACGGAGCCCGCCGATGCGATCGTCACGACGTCGGATGCGACGCTGCATCGCCTGCTGACCGGCCAAGTCTCACCGGAACAGGCGATCGCGGCCGGCGAACTCTCGGTCGACGGCGATGCCGCGCTCATTACCCGCCTGCTGGAGTTGTTCGCGTTTCCCCCGCTCGGCTGAGTACCGACCAACGCCGGACGCCACCATCATGCGAGACCCTGCGGCGCCCGGAACCGGCCGGATGTCTCCGCGGGTAGGGTCGGAATCAGCAGATCACAGCCGATAGAAGGAGTCGCAGTGGCACGAGCGATCGCCCACGTTCCCGGGTCGAAGTCGGCTACGGCCAGGGCACTGTTCCTCGCTGCCGCGGCGGACGGCATCAGCCGGCTCCGCGCGCCGCTGATCTCCGATGACACCGTGGCGTTCTTCGGCGCACTCGCCGAGTTGGGCTTCGAGACGGCCAGCCTCGAGACCGAAGGGAACCCGCTGACCTGGGCCATTGCCGGGAACGCCGCCGGCCCGACCGCCAAGACCGCTCGGGCCTGGTGCCACGATTCCGGCACGGCGTCCCGGTTCCTGCCGGCATTGGCCGCACTGGGACGTGGCGAGTACGTGATCGACGCGAGCGAGCAGATGCGTGCGCGCCCGATGGACACGCTGGTCTCCGCGCTGCGCCACCTCGACGTCGACATCGAGGCCGCACCCGGTAACCGGCTGCCGCTGACCATCCGCGCGAACGGCGTGACCGGCGGCGCGCTCTCCATCGACGGAAGTGCATCGAGCCAATATCTGTCCGCGCTCGCCATGATGGCGCCGGCCACCGAAAAGGGTCTGGAAATCGTGGTGCACGATCTCGTCTCGGTCCCGTACGTCGAGCTGACGCTCGCCATGATGCGCGATTTCGGCGCCGAGGCGACGCTCTCCACGGAGGGCCGGACCACCACGATCGTGATCGAACCGACCGGCTACCAAGCCCGCGAATACATGATCGAGCCCGATGCCTCAACCGCGTCCTACTTCTTCGCGGCCGCTGCGGTCACCGGCAACACCGTGACCGTGCCCGGCCTCGGCAGTCGGTCGCTGCAGGGTGACCTGCGGTTCGCCACCGAGGTATTGGCGTCGATGGGTTGCACCGTCGAGATCACCGACGACGCGACCACGGTCACCGGGCCGTCGCAGCTCCGCAGCCCCGGCGAGGTCAACATGCGCAACATCAGCGACACGATGATGACGCTTGCCGCGATCGCACCCTTCGCGGATGCGCCGATCCGGATCGTCGACGTGGCGAACACCCGGCTGAAGGAGTCCGACCGGATCGACGCGATCACCGAGGCGTTGAACGCCTGCGGCATCACCACGCAGACCGGGCCGGACTGGCTCGAGATCACGCCGGGCGTACCGGTCGGAGGCCTGGTCACAACGCGTTCGGATCACCGGATCGCGATGAGCATGGCGGTCCTCGGTCTGCGTACGCCGGGCGTGGAGTTCGACCATCCCGGTTGTGTCGCGAAGACGTATCCGGCGTTCCACGAGGACTTCGCGGCGCTCGCCGCACGCTGGTGACCCAGGATCGTTAGCCGCGACCCGCCAACGCCTCGACCGCCGTCCGAAATATCTCGGTGTGCGCGGCCACGTCCGCCTCGGTAGTGGTCGGGCACATCAACGCCATGTTGTGGAAGGGCGTCATCAGGATGCCGCGGTTGATCGTGTAGAGGTGCATGTACTCGTCGAGCGCATCGTCACCGGCGGCCGCGGACTCGCCGCCGTTGCGCGGAGCCGGCCGTACGAAGCGGTATTCGGCACGTGCCCCGAGCTGCACGATCGACCACGGCAGATCAAGATCATCGATAATCTGCCGTACGTCGCCGGCGTACCGAGTGGCAAGCGCGACCATCCGGTCGAACGCGTCCTCGGTGAGTACGTCGGCCAGCGTGGCGCGCATCGCGGCCAGGGAGAGCGCGTTGCCGGCCAACGTACCGCCGACGCCACCGACGTCGATGATGTCGGCGCTGCCGGACTCGGCCAGCCGGGTGACCGTGGCGGCCACATCGGCGCTCAACCCATAGGCGCCGCACGGAATGCCACCGCCGAGTGACTTCCCGATCACGAAGATGTCCGGACGCAGGCCGTCCCGCGCGGTCATGCCGCCGGGTCCGGCCGAGATCGTGTGCGTCTCGTCGATCATCAGCAGCGCGCGGTACTTCGTTGCGAGCGCCCGCATGGCGTCCGGGAAGCCCGGCTCGGGCAGGACGATCCCGATATTCGTCAACGCGGGCTCGGCCAGGATCGCGGCGACGTCACCGTGGGCGAGTTCGCGCTCGAGCGCGGCGACGTCGTTCCATTCGACCACCCGCGTCGTCACGGTCGGATCGACCGCCGGCGCGACGTTGCCGGGGCGGCTCACCGGCGTGCCGTCCGGGCCGACCACGATGAACGTCTCGTCGACCGAACCGTGGTAGCAGTAGGAGAACACGAGGATCTTCGGCCGACCGGTGACGAGCCGTGCCAGCCGGATCGCCCACCGGTTCGCATCCGTGGCGCTGAGCGTGAACGACCAGATCGGCAGGCCGAACCGGCGGGTCAGCTCGGCGCCGACCCACTCCGCGTCCTCGCTGGGCAGCATGGTGGTGATGCCGCCACGGTTCGCGATGCGATCGTGCACCGCGCGTACGGTCGGCTCCGGCGAGTGGCCCGCCATCGCACCCGTGTCACCGAGCGCGAAGTCGATGTACGTGTGCCCGTCGACGTCGCTCATCCGGTTGCCGTGCGCCTCGGTGAACGTCAGCGGGAATCCACCGGCCCACTTGCTCATCCACGTCATCGGTACCCGCCCGAGCAGGTGCTCGGAGGCGCGCCAGGCCTGGTAGGACCGAGGGTGGGCGGCACGGTAGGCGTCGCGTTCTCGATCGAGGGCTTGGGCGAGTCGAGCAGCGTTGATCTGAGCCATGGCCAGCATCGTAGGCGCCGGCGCGCACCGGTCAGAGCACCCGCCACAGCCGGAGTGCCGGCGTCCTGGCGATCGCCCGGCGGACGAGCCGGGCGAGGATCTCGTCGGCGCGTTGCGGATCGGTCAGATCGAGGAAGGCGAGAACGTCCAGATGCGGGGCATGCGAGGTCGGACCGTCGACGGTCGGGCCGGCTCGGACTCGCAGGTGCTCGACGTGGTCGTCGGCGGTCACGCACGCCATCAGGAATGCGTACAGCGAGCCGCTGTCGACCTGATCCGACGACGCGAGCGGTGCGACCCGTGCGCACGCGGTGATCATCGGACGGCCGATCCTAGCCCGTTGCCAAGAGATCGGTGCATTTCAATATCCTTCCAGGGGTCGATCGGGCATGGGACATGCGAGACCTCGTGCGATCAGCGCATTCTGCGCCTCAATCACAAGGTTGCCAGGGCTCGTCTACCGGATCACTACCTTCGGCCTGGCGGACAATCGCCTGGCACGAACATGTCAAGCGCTTCCAAGCCGGCGGATCGCGACCCCACAATGTGGAAAAGAAGTTCATGAATTGGAAATGAGGGCAACCGTGCTATCGGACTTGGGCCTTTCCGCCGTGAGCGAGAACGTCTACCGGACGATGCTCGCCGATCCGACGCTCGCGGTCGCCGGAATCGCCGAACGTCTGGGCATCGATCCCACCGTGGTCCGGGTGGCCCTCGACGAACTCGCCGATCTCGCGTTGATCCGCCTCAATGGTGCCGATCGTGCACTCGTGGTCCGACCCGGCGTCGGGTTGACCGCGCTGCTCAGCAAAATCGAGCTTGAGGTGATGGCCAAGCAGCGCCAGATCGAGGCGACGCGCGAGACGATCGCCGCAATCGCCGCGCTGCACCACATCGGCGAGCAGGTCGAGGAGACACGCCGGATCGACGGGCTGGACGCAATCCGCGACCGCCTCGCCGAACTCGCGATGGACGCACGGATCGAGTGCCTGTCGTTCACCACCGGCGGCGCGCAGCATCCGGACACCATCAGCGCCGAGAAGCCGCTCAACCAACAGGCTCTCGAGCGGGGTGTCGCGATCCGCAACGTCTACCAGGAGAGCTTCCGCAATGATCCGGCAACGTTCGCGTACGCGCGGTGGATGGCCGGTATCGGCGGACGGTCGCGCACCGTGCCGACCCTGCCGATGCGGCTCGTCATCGTCGATCGGCTGATCGCGCTGGTGCCGGTCGACCCGGCCACGCCGGCGGTGGCCGTCCACGAAGTGCACTCCCCCGGCGTCATCGCCGGATTGCTGGCGCTGTTCGAACAGTTCTGGGACATCGGTACACCGTTCGGCGACCAACCGCCGGTCAACGGTCTCGGTCTTCAGCCGCAGGAGACGGTGCTGATCCGGCTGCTGGCCGCTGGTCAGACCGATGACGCGGCCGCACGCCGGCTCGCCGTCTCGGTACGCAGTATCCAGCGGATGACGTCCGGCATCATGGACCGACTGAACGCCACCAGCCGCTTCCAGGCCGGGGTCGAGGCGGCGCGCCGGGGCTGGGTTTAGCGCCATCTGCGGACCGACCTGTATCGACGAGAATGGCAGGCGTTATGTCGGCCGCCTGCACTACATTCCAGGTGTGGACCTGTGTCATGATCTCCTGCCGGACCTGCTGCCCAGCACGGTCGCCGTGGTCGAGGCCTACGAAGACATTCCGATCGATCCCGAGACCGAATCCATCTATGCGGACGAGCTCGCCGCAGTCCATCGGGCCGTCCGGTCCCGGCAGCAGGAGTTCGCCACGGCGCGACACTGTGCGCGGGCGGCACTCGTGCAGCTCGGCCACCCCGCGGTGCCGATCCCGCGTGGACCCCGTGGCGCGCCGATCTGGCCGGCCGGCATCGTGGGAAGCATCACCCACTGCGCCGGTTACCGGGCTGCCGCGGTTGCCCGCACGACGGACATCGTGGCGCTCGGCATCGATGCCGAGCCGAACGATCCGCTACCGCCCGGCGTCCTCGACCTCGTCTCGCTTCCGCGCGAACGTGCACAGCTCGCTCGTCTCGCGGCCGAACCGACCGGCGTGGCCTGGGATCGGCTTCTGTTCAGCGCCAAGGAGTCGGTCTACAAAGTCTGGTTCCCGCTGGTCGGCACGTTTCTTGACTTCGTCGACGCCGAGGTCGACATCGATGCCGCGAACCATGCGTTCACAGCGCGCCTGCTGGTCGAAGCGCCGATCGTCGACGGCGAGCCGTGGCCGATCATCAGCGGCCGGTTCACGATCGGTGGAGACTACGTGGTGACCGCCATAGCCCGAGAATCCAGGACTACGTGGTGACCGCCCATAGCCCGAAAATCCAGGACTACGTGGTGACCGCCATAGCCCGAAAATCCAGTTAAATCAACCGTTTGAGGTTGTCGGATCTCGGCTCGCGGGTTGACGGCGCGCCACAAGTCGTAGAGGTTGTCAACGTAGCGAACCGACCATGAGGAGGGCCCGACAGTGGCCAGCGATGACGACGGTGTGACCGAAGCCCACGACCAGCGGATGACGGTACACATCCTCACGCAGATCCCGGAGCACGAGCCGGTTCCCGGCGATCCGCATTACGCCCTGTTCCAGCAGGCCAAGACGCGTCTGAAGCGACAGGGCCTGTGGAAGTGCGCGATCAACGACGACTACTGCGGCGGGGACATCGAGCTGCACCACACGCACATCGAGTCGGCGAACATCACGTTCGAGGATCTGCAGAAGGTGAACGAGGCATTCGGCCTGCACCTCGACGACGACAAAGAGTTCTCGGCCTGGATCGAGTCGCCGGGCAACCTGGAGGCGCTCTGCGTCGTGCACCACCGGACGCACTATGGCGTACACGTGTTGCCGCACCCGCTGTGGGAGCCGCTGCGTTACCGCAAGGCCAACGCGAAGCCGTCCGCCGAAGTCGAGCTGCTCGAGGGCGGCGACGAGACCGAGGTCGAGGCGACCAAGACGGTCACCACGGCAACCAAGACGCGCGCGACCCGGGCCGGTACCCGTACCACGACGAAGACCGACACCACGGAGAAGGTCGCGGTCGCCACCCCGAGTGGCGAGGTCGACGAGACGGTGGAGAAGAAGCGCGTGACCGAGCGCCGTACGGTGCCGCGGCAGAGCCGCTGACGCGATGACGAAGTCACCCCGCGGGCCGTCCGGTTCCGCGGGGTGACTCACCGCCCTTCGGCGCGCATCCGATCCTCGAACAGATCCCGGATGTCGCACAGCGCGATCAGACCGGCCCTCAAGCCAGCGATCTCCTCGGCCGTACACGCGTCGGCCAGTTGGGCATCGACCGAGACGACGCCGGCACGGACCGCGGATGCGGCCTGCCTCCCACGCTCGGTGACCGTGATCGTCATCCGCCGCCGGTCGTCGGTGCTCGGCGCGCGTTCGAGATAGCCGCGCAGAACCAGCGTGTCGATGAGCTGGCTGGCGGCCTGGCGACTGACGCCCAGTTCACGAATCAGTTGCGCGGCGCTGCCGCCGTTGTTGACGATGCCACCGAGCACGAACGGGCCGTTGGCGGGCATGTCGTCGAAGCCGCCTTCGGCCAGTCGCGATCGGACGGCATGGGCGTAGGCACCGCGCGCCGCGCGCAACAGAGCCGGGATGACAACCTCACCTGCATCAGCCATGCCGTCGATCATATTTGCAAGCACATTGACTGTCAAGCAGATTGACAGTCAATGTACATGCTCGAATCAGGGCATGTAGTGGCGAGCGCGGGCACGCCGTTTGCCCTCGTGCATGGCCTGGACCCGGGCGATCGGGATCTCGTGGCCCTCGGCGATCAGAGCCGGGTCGAGCACCACCGGCGACGGCATCTCCCGCGCCCAGGGATCGTCGGCGGCAATCAGCGCAGCGGCGTTGTGGATCGTAAAGTCGGCCGGCGTGATGCGGTCGAGATCGGCCCAGGCCACCGGGAACGACACCGGTACGCCGGGCCGGATCCGCGGACTGTACGCGGCGGCCACCGTGGCACCGCCGGCTCGGGTGGAATCGACGAAGACCTTGCCTTCGCGATCCTCGCGGATGAACGCGGTGGTCGCGATGGCCGGATCCACTCGCTCCACACGTGCCGCGAGCGCTCTCGTCGCGGCCGCCACGTCCTCATGGGACGCCGGCGCCAGCGGTACGAACACATGCAGACCCTTGGCACCGCTGGTCTTCACGGCACCCGCGAGACCGGCCGTGTCGAGTACCTCGCGGACCCGCTGCGCGACCCGGACGACCAGCGGAAAGTCCTCTCCGGACGGCGGGTCCAGATCGATGATGAGGTGCGTCGGCGCATCCCAGTGATCGACCCGTACGAGCGCCGCATGGAACTCGACCGCTCGCTGGTTCGCGAACCACAGCAGCGTCCGACGGTCGTTGGCGAGCGCGTACGCGACGTCGCGTTTCGACGTCTCCGCCCAGCGGGTCGTCGTCTGGATCCAGTCCGGGCATATTTCGGCAGATTCTTCTGCATGAACGGTTCCTGGCCCGGCCGAACTCGGATCACCGACAGCGGGCGATCGCGCAGTACCTCGACGAATGGGCCGGCGATCGCATCGAGATAACTGACGAGATCACGCTTCGTCGCACCAGCGCCGTCAAATAACTCCTGGTCCAGATGCGTGAATTCCACACCGTCGATCGAGTCGTCCGCCATCGGAGCCTCCCACCGCATCATATTCGGTCGCGGGCA
>CAWCQQ010000017.1:0-18643 GCA_963797675.1 uncultured Actinomycetota bacterium | reverse complement strand
CATCGCGCGGTCATGGCGCCGTGCCCCAACCGCCACATCTTCGCCACGCCGGAGTGAATCTGGCGGCTCAGCCGGGTCTCAGGTGAGAGCCTGTGCACGCTCAATCCATCGAAGGAGAACGAAGCGTGTCCTACCTTCACGATCCGACACAGGACTCTCCCTACGGTCCGGGCCGGTCCGCGTACGGCCAACAACCCCCGTACGGCCAGCAGCCCGCGTACGAACAGCAGCTCCCGTTCGCCGACCAGCCGCCGCAGGCGTTTCCGACCCAGCCATATCCGACCCAGCCATATCCGACCCAGCAATACCCGATGCAGCCGCAGTTCCCGGGTCAGCCGTACGGGACGGGTGCCTTCCGCCGCCGATGATGCCGCCGAAGAAGAACCGGGCGGGCCTCATCGTCGGGATCGTCGCAGCCGTGATCCTGCTCTGCATCGGTGGCATCGTCGCGGCGGCGCTGACGGCCTCGGACAAGACCGGGACCGGGAGCGGGACCGGTACCAACGTCGCCGGTCCTGGGCCGATCACGACCGGTGCTGCTCCGGCGACCACGGCACCGGGCGCGTCCGGCGACACCCAGGGCCTGAAGGTCGGTCAGACCATCACGGTCACCGACGACAGCGACTCCTGGGACGTGACGGTCAACAGCGTCACGTACCGGACGACCGGCTGTGACACGAACGATCTTGGGATCAGCGATCCGGACAAGGGCGACGCGTACGTGCTCATCGACGTGACGTACCGCGTGACCGGCGGTGTCGGCAGCTACAACCCGCTGGATTGGACGGTCGTCGACAAGAGCGGCAACGAATACGATCCGGCACTGTTCGCCGATTGCAAGCCGGTACTCGACTCCGGCAACGCGCTGCGCGGCATGCGGCACGGCATCGTGACGATCGAGGTCAAGGCGGGCGTCACGCACGGCGAGGTGGACTACTCCGCCGGCCTGTTCGACGACAGCAGCTCAAGCTGGAACTTCTAGCGGCACCACGGCCCGGCAAGATCCGAAACTTGTCGGGCCGATCGGTGATCGCGTGAGCGGCGGTGTCAGTCGTCCAGGACGAAAGTGATCAACATGTGTACCTGGTACCCGCTGATCGTGCCCTTGTCGTCCAGGGTGATCTTCTGTTCCTTGATCCAGGCGCTGCTGACGTTGCGCAGCGTCGTTGTGGCCCGCTTCAGGCCGACCGCGATCGCGTCCTCGAAGCTGCTGGTCGAGGTGGCGCTGATTTCGGTGACCCGGGCGACTGTTCCTGGCATGAGCGGCTCCTCCAACACGACACGACCGATGGCAGCACCATCTACCCGACATATCGGAAATTAGAGGATTTTAGGTCCGGTCGCTGCCGGTTGCGCAAATTGCTACGACGGCGGCTGCAACCGGAACACTCGAAGATCACGCCCGGATGCGCGCTTCTGGTACGTCGCGTACGCCGGCCACATCGCCAGGAGCAGGGCCAGCTGCCGGTCGCGTTCGGCGCCTTCGGCGAGGCTTGCTCGTACCCTCGTGTCTTTGCCGCCCATCGTGACGACGGCCTCGGGATTCGCGGTCAGATTGAGCGCCCACGCGGGGTGATGCTCTTGTCCCCAGTTCGAGCCGATCACGATGAAGCCGTCACCGTCAGGCACGTAGAGCAGCGGATTCGTACGTGGCTGACCGGACTTCCGGCCGGTCGTGGTGATCAGCATGGACGGCAGATCCCGCGCACCGAACGCGACGAACCGCCCTTTTGTCAGCTTGCCGAGCGCACGGTCGACCGGGACGAGAAGGCGCCCGGCGCGCGAACCAGCTCGTGTGGCCGAGCGTGCGGATGCCGGTGACGATGCGAGACATGGCACGAGTGTGCACGGGGGTCCGGCGCCGATCGGCACCGAACCCCCGAAAAGCGCAGCTCAGTCCGCGCGGCGCTCGACCGGAAGACGCGACCGGGTGAACAGGCCCGCGCCGAGCATCGCCACGACCGGCACGATCACCACCGAGATGAGCAGGTTCAACCACGGCACTTCGATCGGTACGGGATCGGCGCCGGCCACTTGCCGACCCAGACCCGGTTCAGCGCGTAGAGCACGGCGGCACCGGCACCGAGACCCGCCGCGGCACCGAGCAGTGACCCGAGCCCGGCGATCACGCCGGACTGGGACAGCGCCAGCGTCCGACGGACCCGGGGAGTCGCGCCGACCGCGCCGAGTGTCCGCAGGTCGCCACGACCGTCGATGGCGGCGAGACCGGTCGCTATCGCGGCGGCGCCGAGCGCGATGATCGCGGCCGCCAGCGCCAGGATGGCCGGGATCGTCCGGCTGTCGTGGCTAGGGCCGGACTCGATGTACGGTCCCTGCAAACCCTGGCTGTTGAGGGCGCCCTGGAGCGCATCCTGCTGGCCTGTGGTCAGAGCCGACGACGGCGTTGCCAACACACCGAACACGCCCGTGACGAGGTTGACCCGTGCCGCGGTGGCCGGCGAGAGAACGAACGCGGTCGCCTGCCCGCCGGACGGGATCTCGGTCGCGGGCAAGGTCAGCGGCACCGCCGGTCCGGTGCTCCCGTCCGTACTCTGCGCGTACGTGGTGAGGTGCACCGCCCCGCCCTGCAGGTAGCGCGGGTCGTTGACCAGAACCTGCCCTCGGGCCAGCGCTGCCATCGCGTCGTCGAGCTGCGTACCGTGCAGGCCGAGCGCCGCGGTCAGGACGGCCGGATCGTCGGTCACGATCGGCGACAACGGCGAGAACGACTGATCGGTATTCGCCGCCGAGCACCGGGGATCCGCCGAGGCCTTCTCCTGGTCGGCTGCGCTCAGGTCGCCACCACCAATGCTGGACGGGCAGGCCAGCGCGGCCGGCATCGCCGCCATGACGGTGCGCTTGTTCTGGTCCATGGTCGTGACGACCACCGACTTCGTGCCGGGCACCAGATCCGTCAGGATCGCGTCGATCGCGGTGATCTGTTTCGCCGCCGGAATCGACGGGTTGACCTGGACGCCGACGAACAGCGATCCGATCGGAATCTGCGGCCTCTCGCTGGCGAAGTGGTTGCTGCTCGCGCCGAGATAGACGGTCAGTGCGACGCTGCCGGCGACGGCCGCCATGACCGCGGAGATGGCCGGTGCCGCAGCCGAACGCCGTCGAGCCGCGTCGCGCAGCGCGATCCTCGGCGCGACCGGCAGGAAGCCGGCCGATCCGGGCCACGATCGCGATGATCGTCGGCGTACAGAGGACGATGCCGAACTCGCCGACGACGAGGCCGGCGAGCACGATGTCGGAGTTGTGCCGGCCGGCGCCGACGTAGGTGTGCCGGCGCCGATCAGGACGCCGACGATCCCCGACACCAGCCAGACGACGCGCGACTTCACGGCGCCGCGGCGGCCGGTCAGCGCCGCCACCACATCCTGGCGGCCGGCCCTCACGCCGGCACGAGCGCACCGAGGACGCCGGTGAGCAGGGCCAGGCCGACGACCGGCGAGGATCGCGACGGGGTAGATCCGGTACGCGCCGAACCGGGCGTGCGCCAGATGCTCCTCCAGGAACGGCCGGGCGGCGATGGCCGCCGCGAGACCGACGACCGCGCCGACGACGGCCGCCGCGATGCCACCCACGACCCGTCGGCGAGCACGATCCGGCGGAGGGTGGACGGCGTACCGCCGCTGGTCGCCACGAGCGCAAGTTCACGCTGACGGCGGCGGGCGCCGACGGCGAAGGCCGGTCCGGCGAGCAGTACGACCTCGAGCAGGCCGAGGCCGCCGATCAACGTACCGATGCCGAACAGCGTGAAGCCCGCGACCGTCGGATCGATCGACGGTTCCACCATGGTGGCCGGCGGATGCAGGGTCAGCTCGCGCGATGTCGCCTCGATGCCGTACTGGCTCAGCGACTCCACCTGCGCGAGCGTGACCGGACCGGGCGTCTCGACCAGCCACCAGCCCCATGCGCCCTGATCGTCGGACCCGGCCTGGAACATGACGTAGTCGCGCAGGCTTCCTTGGACCTCGCCGACCCCCACGATGGTGTACGTGCGGCTGTCGGCACCCGCGCTGTGGACCGAGTCCCCGACCCGGAGGCCGAGCCGCACCAAGGTCGAAGGTGAAACGAGCACCTCGTCGCCGGTCTGCGGGACCCGACCGGAGTCGATGGTCACCAGGCCGGACGTCATCGGGTCGTGCGCATCCAGGTGGTAGGCCTCGAGCGAGCCGATTCCCGCCGCGGTGTGCAGGAGGACGCTGTCCTGCCAGAACGCGCTGGCCCGACTGCCGGTCGGGAGATGGGCCAGCAACGCGGCGGTGGTGGGCGTCGGCGCCAGGTCGGGATTCGATGGATCCTGCCCGTCCCAGGTGACTATCGCATCGGCGCTGCCCATCTGCCGAGTGACCGCCTCCTCCGGCGTCAGCTTGTACATGTCGTATGTTGCGGCAGCGAACGACAGCGCCGCGACCGGCACCGCGATCATCGCCACGATCAGGAGCGTGCGACCCTTCGCACGGAGTGCCTCCCGCCGCGCGATCCGCAGTGCGACCAGCCAGGACTTCACTGCCGGACACCACCGTTCGCCAACAGATCCTCGGGCTGCGCAAGCGGCCCGGACACATCGACGATGACGCCGTCCTTCAGGAAGATGACGCGGTCGGCCCATCCGGCGTGGCGCGCTTCGTGCGTGACGAGTACGCCGGCCGCCCCCGCGTCGACCCGTGCCCGCAGCAGCCGCAGGACAGACTCTCCGGTCACCGAGTCGAGTGCGCCGGTCGGCTCGTCGGCGAGCACGAGTCGGCGTTCGCCGACGAGCGCGCGGGCGATGGCGACTCGCTGCTGCTGGCCGCCGGACATGTCGTCGGGGAACCGGTTGAGCAGATCGTCGAGTCCGACCTCGGCGAGGGCCGCGATCGCCGCTTTCCGGGCGGTACGCACCGAAGCTCCGTCGAGTTCGAGGGGCAGCGCGACGTTCTCGCCGGCGGTGAGGCTGGGCAGCAGGTTGAGGTCCTGGAACACGTACCCGACCGAACGACGGCGGATGCCGGCGAGTTGCCGCCGATTGAGATCGCCGAGCACCTGGCCTTCGACCAGGACCTGGCCGCCGGTGGGCCGGTCCAGGCCGCCGGCGAGGTTGAGCAGCGTGGACTTGCCTGATCCGGACGGACCCATGATCGCGACGAGTTCGCCGGGCGAGACCGTCAGATTGACGCCGGCCAGCGCATGTACGGCGAATTCACCACTGCCGTGGGTCCGATGCACCCCACGCAATTCAAGAATGCTGATGTGCTGACTCATGACCGCACGGTCTCCGAATCGTTGTCCATCACCGGGATGGGGGTGGGGGAGTAGCGGACCAGGCTGGTCTCGCAGTGGTCCAGCCAGCGGATCTCGGCCTCGGCCTGGAACAGCATTGCGTCGATGACGAGGCGCCACGGCAGGTCGGTGGGCTTCGTCGCGGCGACCTTCAGACGCGTGTACTCCTGGAGCGTCCGCATGGTCGAGGTGCGCTGGTTCTGCAGGACCGCGGTGGCGTCGATGCCTGGTGTGGTGAGCGCCAGAGCCAGCTTGATCGCGAGTTCGTCCCGCGGGCGGTCGGCGTGGCTGACCGGCGTCGCGAACCACATGGCGAGTTCGGCCCGTCCCGCGTCGGTGATCTGGTAGGACCGCTGCCCCCCGTCACTCTCGGGCAGCGGGCGCACCATGTCATCGCGTTCGAGGCGGCCGAGGGTCGTGTAGACCTGACCGATGTTCAGCGGCCAGGTGCCCCCGGTCGACTCCTCGAACGCGAGCCGGAGCTGATACCCGTACATAGGTCCGCGTTCGAGCAACGCGAGCAGACCGTGTTTGATGGACATAGCTACTGAGTATGCATACTCAGTATGGTCTACGCAAGGTCGCAGGTCAGCACGGGTACGTGCGGGCTAAGACGGGGCTAGGACAAGCCGGGGAACGGGACCGTGCCGGGATAGGCACCGGCCGCCCGGCGGAACGCCGCGGTGCGGACAGCACCCGCGGTCATCGCGCTCAACGCGGTCTGACGGGCGGTGTCGCCGACAGCGGCGACCACGGCCGCGCGCCAGAGCACGCTCAGCCGCTGTTCGACGGTGACCGCGGCGGCCAGAGCGCTCGCGATGTCGGTCACCGGAAACGGCATCTGGTAGACCACGGATGCATCGGGCGGCGAGGGCATCGTTTCGGTGATCCGGTCGCGGAGGTTGCGATGATCGAGTTCGGCCTGCTGGGCGAGGGCCAGATCGGCGCCGGTGAGATGCGGGCCGAGCACGCCGTACGCGAAGATGGCCGCATCCTCGCCGGCGATCGCGTCGGTCAGAGCGTCACTCATCGATGGTCTCCCACTGATTCATCGCAGCGCTGCCACATGCGTCGCGCGGCTGGCCGTGATCGAGGCCAGCACGGCAACCCGGTCGGCCGGCGCGGATATGCAGGCCGCGGTCACGTTCGCCTGCGCGGTCTTCTCGGCCGCGGACAGGAGCGCCCGAGCCGGAGCGGTCTGCGGACCGGCGGCCGGCGCTGGTGAGGGCGGCGGCGTGGACGGACGCCCGGATGTCGGCCCGGACGGCACTCCGGACGGCGGCGCGGAGGCGGACGGCATCGGCGGCATCGGCGTACCGGATGGGTTTGCGCCCAGGCTGACCGTGGGCGCCGCGATCCCCATCAGCGCGGCCAGCGCGATGGCGTGCTGGCGGTGATCATCCCGCAGCGGTCCGAGCAGGCCGATCAGCAGGGGGTTGTTCGCGATCGCGGTGTCGTACGTCGTGATCAACGTCATGGTCTCGGTATAGATCGGACCGAGCGCGTCCTTGCCGATCGTCGCCGCGGACGGCAGGGCCTGCGGGGATGATCCTTTTTGGCAGCCGGCGAGGGCGAGCGCGAACGTGCCGGCACCGAGAGCGGCCAGCGTCGTCCGGCGGGTCAGACCACGAGTCGGGTCGTGGCGCGGCGACGTGGTGGAGTACACCCGCGCAAGTGAACACCATCGCCGCCGATTGTGAAAACACCGCTGCGAACGTTCACCCATCGACGTCGCCGATGCTCGCTCGGAGCGCCATGGAACTGCCGATCGAACGGCAGGTTACGCTCGGGTCCAACCACCGTTCGTCGACAACCGACCGGTGGCGACAGATCGTGGCCGTGATGTGACCCTTGGTGAATATGAAAGCGGGAGGTGCGCGATGCCATCAGCTCAGCGTCGGCCGAGCGCGCGTCCGCCCGCCCGCCCGTCGCACACTGCGCCGCCATCGATCGACCTGGCCGGGACGAAGAAGCGGCTGGTCGAGCTGATCGAGCCGCTCGCGGCCGACGCCGGTTACGATCTCGAAGATCTTGCCGTGGTACGCATGGGTCGCCGCTACGTCCTCCGGATCACCGTCGATCGCGACGGCGGCGTACCGCTGGATGCGGTCGCGATTCTGGCTCGTGCGATCTCGAGCGCGCTCGACGACGCCGAGGCGAACGGCGGCGAGGTGATCCCCGGCGAATACCAGCTTGAAGTCTCGTCGCCCGGCGTGGATCGGCCGTTGACGCTGCCCCGGCACTGGCGCCGCAACGTAGGCCGGCTGGTGAAGGTGAAGATCTCCGCTCGGACCGTGATCGGTCGGGTGATCGCGGCCGACGACGCCCGCGTCCAGCTCGATGTCGACGGAACGATGCACGATTTCGGGTACGACGAACTCGGCTCCGGCCGCGTCGAGATCGAGTTCCACCGGATCGACGAGGTCGACGAGGCCGACATGATCGAGTTCGACGACGACTCCGGTGATGACGACGCCGATGACGACGACGCCGATGATGGCGATGCCGCCGACGACTCCGATGAAGATGGCGACGAAGACGACGCGACGGAGGATGTACGGTGAATCTTGATCTGGCGGCGCTTCGCGCCCTGGAACGGGAGCGTGAAATCCCGTTCGAAACGATCCTCTCCGCGATCGAGAGTGCGCTGCTCACCGCATATCGGCACACCGACGGAGCGTCGCCGCACGCGCGGATCGAGATCGATCGCAAGACCGGCTCCGTCGCCGTCCTCGCATCCGAGACTGACGACGACGGTACGGTCGTCCGCGAGTTCGACGACACACCGCACGACTTCGGCCGGATCGCCGCGATGACGGCGAAGCAGGTCATCCTCCAGCGCCTGCGCGAGGCCACCGACGAGGTGCACTTCGGCGAGTACGTCGGCCGGGACGGCGACCTGGTCACCGGCGTGATCCAGGCGCACGAGGGCCGGTCCGAGAAGGGCATCGTCAGCATCGACCTCGGCAAGATCGAGGCGATGCTCCCGCAGTCCGAGCAGGTCCCCGGCGAGCTGTACGAGCACGGCATGCGGATCAAGTGCATCGTCGTGCACGTGGCGAAGGGCTTCCGTGGCCCCCAGGTGACGCTGTCCCGAACCCATCCGAATCTGGTCCGGCGCCTGTTCGCGCTCGAGGTTCCGGAGATCGCCGACGGCACGGTGGAGATCACCGCGATCGCGCGTGAGGCAGGTCACCGTTCGAAGATCGCGGTCTACTCGACCCAGCCCGGCGTCAACGCGAAGGGCGCCTGCATCGGCCCGATGGGCCAGCGCGTCCGCGCCGTGATGAGCGAGTTGCACGGCGAGAAGATCGACATCATCGATTGGGACGAAGATCCGGCCACATTCGTGGGAAATGCGCTCTCGCCGGCAAAGGCGCTCGCCGTTGAGGTGGTCGATGAGGCGACCCGTACGGCGAAGGTAACCGTCCCCGACTACCAGCTTTCGCTCGCGATCGGCCGGGAAGGGCAGAATGCCCGACTCGCCGCCCGACTGACCGGCTGGCGCATCGACATCCATTCCGATGCGGTGCCGGACCCTCCACGGGCTGATCACTCCGATGCCGCATCGGCGCAGGCATAGGGGTAGACTTGTTCAGTGGTACGTCGTTCTCGTCCGGCACGGCTGCACTTCTTGCGAACGTGCTTGGGTTGCCGGATGAGGGCGCCAGCCTCTGATCTGCTGCGTGTCGTCGCTCGACCCCGGACGTCCTCCGGTGTCGGCGAAGCGACCGGGGTCTTCGACTTGGTCCCCGATCCGGTGCGCAAATTGCCCGGCCGGGGTGCGCATCTGCATTTCGATCCTGCATGTCTCGCTCAAGCGGTGCGACGCCGCGCTTTCGGGCGTGCCCTGCGAGTGGTTGGGGCAACGGATACACAGTTGCTGGAACACGTATTGCTGGGCCAACCTTTGGACCAGACGTAATACCGATGGTGCGGCGCAGGAGTCCACACCCGGGAACCAAGGTAGGACGACCCGTATGAGCACGCGATGAAGCACATGAAATGACCAGGCTTCTAGTGGATTAATGAGGTCGATGCGGGTCGCCCGCACGACCTCGGAGTGAGGAGTGCAGTGGCAGGCAAGGCCCGCGTACATGAGCTGGCAAAGGAACTCGGCGTAGACAGCAAGACCGTACTGACCAAGCTTCAAGATCTTGGTGAGTACGTCAAGTCGGCGTCCAGCACCGTTGAGGCTCCAGTAGCGCGCCGTCTCCGTGAATCGATGGTTGCAGCACCGGCCGCAGCGGCTCCCGCCGCAGCACCGGCCGCAGCATCGGTCACATCTGACGGCGCACCCAAGATTTCGGCTCGGCCGGCACCGCCCTCGAAGGCGGTCCCGAAGAAGGCTCCGGCCTTCGTGCCCGGCCCTCCGCCGGCAAAGCCGGCAAGCGCACACGATATCGAAGTGGCCGCGGCCGAGGCTCGCGCTACCGCGTTGAAGGCCGAGCAGGACGCAACCGTCCGCGCGGCTCAGCAGGCGAAGCGCGATGCGATCGTGTCACCGACCAATCCGCAGACCGGTCCGCGTCCCGGCCCAGGCACGATGCCGGGCCGTCCGGCTCCGGCTTCTCCGTCCGCGCCAGCTCCCGGTGCGGCCACTCCGGGTGCACCCCGGCCGGGTGCTCGCCCGCCGGCACGCAGCCCGGGCAACAACCCGTTCGGCATCACGCCGCCGGCCGGTAATCGGCCGGCCGCACCGGGTGCGCCACGTGCAGACCGCGGGCCGAGCCCGGCAGGTATGCCGCGGCCGAACCCGGCGTCCATGCCGCCTCGGCCCAATCCCAGCCAGATGCCGACCCAGCGGCCGGCTCGTCCCGGTGACCGGTCCGGTGGACCTGGTCGTCCGAGCGGTCCGGGTGCCGGTGCCGGTGGCGGTTTCCGTCCCGGTGGCGGCGGTCCCGGTGGTGCCGGTCGTCCGAGCGGTCCCGGTGGCGGCGGCGGTGGCTTCCGTCCCGGTGGCGGCGGTCCAGGCGGCAGCAGCGCGGGCGGCGGCGGTTACCGCGGCGGCCCCGGTGCCGGTGGCCCGGGTGGCGGCGCAGGTGCCGGCGGCGGTTACCGTGGCGGTCCCGGTGGCGGTGCCCCCGGTGGCGCTCCCGGTGCTGGTGCCGGTGCAGGTCGTCCGGGTGGCGGCGGTGCAGGTGGTCGTGGCCGCGGTGGCGGTGCGGCCGGTGCATTCGGTCGTCCCGGTGGCAAGCCGGCGCGTGGCCGCAAGTCGAAGAAGCAGCGTAGACAAGAATTCGACAACCTGTCCGCGCCGCAGATGAGTTCGGGTGCGCCCCGTGGAGCAGGACAGGTCGTGCGGCTCCCGCGCGGTGCTTCGCTGTCCGACTTCGCCGAGCGCATCAACGCGAACCCCGGCTCGCTCGTCCAGGAGATGTTCAACCTGGGCGAGATGGTCACGGCGACCCAGTCGTGCACCGACGAGACGCTGCAGTTGCTCGGTGAGCACCTCGGCTTCGATGTGCAGATCGTCACGCGCGAAGAGGAAGACAAGGTCCTGCTCGCGCGGTTCGACATCGATCTCGATGCCGACGTCGAGGAATCCCGCATGGTCAGCCGCGCGCCGATCGTGACCGTCATGGGCCACGTCGATCACGGTAAGACGAAGCTCCTCGACGCGATCCGGTCGACGAACGTGGTCGCCGGTGAAGCGGGTGGCATCACCCAGCACATCGGTGCCTACCAGGTGCACGTACCGCATGATGGTGTTGATCGTGCTCTGACCTTCATCGACACCCCGGGTCACGAGGCGTTCACCGCCATGCGTGCTCGTGGTGTGCAGGCCACCGACATCGTCGTGCTGGTGGTGGCGGCCGATGACGGCGTCATGCCGCAGACGATCGAGGCGTTGAACCACGCGCAGGCGGCCGAAGTGCCGATCGTCGTGGCGGTCAACAAGGTCGACAAGGAAGACGCGAACCCGGCCAAGGTGCGCCAGCAGTTGACGGAATACGGTCTGGTCGCCGAGGAGTACGGCGGCGACGACGATGTTCGTCGACATCTCGGCGAAGAGCCGTCTCAACATCGAAGGCCTGCTGTCGGCCGTGCTGCTCACCGCAGACGCGGCGCTCGACCTGCGGGCCCCGATCGACGGACCGGCTCAGGGCATCGCGATCGAAGGTCACCTCGACCGCGGTCGTGGCCCGGTGGCCACGGTGCTCGTCAACCGCGGCACGCTGCATGTCGGCGACTCGATCGTGGCCGGTGACGCCTACGGACGTGTCCGCGCCATGCTCGGTGACGACGGCACTCCGGTGCCCGAGGCCGGCCCGGCCCGTCCGGTGCAGGTCCTCGGTCTGACCGCGGTACCCCGCGCCGGCGACACGTTCCTCGTCGTGAATGACGACCGGACCGCACGCCAGATCGCCGAACAGCGGTCGGCACGCGACCGGGCAGCACAGATCGCCAACCGTGGTGGTCGGGTCACGCTCGAGAACCTGCTCGACCGGATCAAGGAAGGCGACCGTACGACGCTCACGCTCATCCTCAAGGGTGACGTGTCCGGTTCGGTCGAGGCCCTGGAAGACGCGTTGGTCAAGCTCGAGATCGACGAGACCGTCCAGCTCAAGATCATTCACCGCGGTGTCGGTGGGGTCACGCAGGACGACGTCAACCTCGCGAGCGCGTCCGACGCGATCATCATCGGCTTCAACGTTCGGGCCGAGGGCAAGGTCAAGGAGTACGCCGACCGCGAAGGCGTGGAGATCCGGTACTACACGGTCATCTACCAGGCCATCGAAGAGGTCGAAGCGGCACTCAAGGGCATGCTCAAGCCCGAGTTCGAGGAAGCGGAACTCGGTCAGGCCGAGGTGCGCGAGGTGTTCCGGTCTTCCAAGATCGGTACGATCGCGGGCTGTATCGTCCGGTCCGGTCTCATCCGCCGCAACGCGAAGGCTCGCCTTCTCCGCGACGGAGCGATCGTGCACGACAACGTCACGATCTCGTCCCTGAAGCGATTCAAGGACGACGCCACCGAGGTCCGCGAGGGTTATGAGTGTGGTCTCACGCTGCATAACTACAACGACCTGCGGATCGGCGACATCATCGAGACGTTCGAGATGCGCGAGAAGCCGCGCGCGTAGTTGATCGCATGAAGGAGGGCTCCGGACCATGGTCCGGAGCCCTCCTTTTTCCTACGCCCGTATTATGTGATCGTGGTCCGATACGCCCTTCTCATTGCCCCGTCCGCGAATCGTGTATATGCCGACGCGTCCATCCGTCTCACCGAATCCGAGCTGACGGTGTTCGCGACGACCGTGCTGGACGCGAAGATCGTCGAGATCGGGCCGCTCGACTTCGCGGGCGTGCCGTACGTCGGGTTCACCGCCCCGGAGCCGCTGTCCGAGCGGGACATCGCCTACCTGTCGAACCTGTCGTCCGCGTACGCGCTGTTTCAGGTCGAAGGCGATCTGCTGCGGCCGACCGCACTGCGACCGCTGGCCTTCTTCGACGACGATCTGCTGACCATCCAGAAATACTCCGGCAAGACGAATGAGCAGTTCACGAAACTGCTGCTGAACGTGACGGTGCTGGCCTCGTCGTACGCGTCGCAGATGCTCGACCGTCGACTGGTGATCATGGATCCGCTCTGCGGCCGTGGCACGACGCTCAATCAGGCCCTGATGTACGGCTACGACGCGATCGGGATCGACACCGACGGCAAGGACTTCGACATCTACTCGGCGTTCATCCGTACCTGGTTGAAGCGCAAGCGCATCAAGCACAAGGCCGAGATCACGCCGGTCCGCAAGGACAAGAAGAATCTCGCCCGTCGTCTGGCGGTATCGATCGGCACATCGACGTCCCTGACCGTCTATCACGCCGACACGTTGCAGGCTCGTGAGTTCCTCAAGGGCGGCATCGCCGACGTCATCGTGGCCGACCTGCCGTACGGCGTGATGCACGGCAGCCGTACCGGCGAGGCGAACCTGTCCCGCAGCCCGTTGCAGCTGCTGCGCTCGGCCATTCCGGTGTGGACACAGCTGATCCAGCCCGGTGGCACGATCGGGGTGTCCTGGAACACGCACGTCGCAGCGCGCGCCGAGGCGGTCGCGATCTTCGAGGACAACGGTCTGCGTGTCTGCACGGGCGACGGCTACCTCGACTTCGGGCACTGGGTGGACCAGTCGATCGATCGAGACGTTCTGGTCGCGCGCAAGGTGTAGGTGCGAGGAGATCGCGGCGGAGTCGGGCCAATTCGTGATGCCCGACGACAGGCGATTGAGCATCGCAGCGGAGCGAGGAGCGGAGATCGGCCGCGGAGTCGGGCCAATCGTGATGCCCGACGACAGGCGATTGAGCATCGCAGCGGAGCGAGGAGCGGAGATCGGCCGCGGAGTCGGGCCAATTCGTGATGCCCGACGACAGGCGATTGAGCATCGCAGCGGAGCGAGGAGCGGAGATCGGCCGCGGAGTCGGGCCAATTCACAGCTCGGGCATCGACCGGTCCGAGTGTGCGGGCGTATCCTGACCGGATTATGGCGGAGAACTGGTGGTCTATCGAGGTCGTCGACGCGCAGCTGACAGCTGACCGTTGGCGCGAATCGTGGGGCGCCGCCTTGGTCGAGGCGGCGATCTCGCACGGTGCCCAGGATTGGAACTGGCACCGCACGCCGTGGGGCATGGTGTTCGAGGTCGCCTTCGAAGAGTGGGATGTCTGGTCGGTCTACCGGCAGCTGCCGGTTGTGGTGGCCGCGCTGGATGCGACCCCCGACCCGATCCACGGCGTCATGATCTATCCGGGCCGCGGTGGCAGCGCCAACTCGCGGATGCCCCGCCGGCCGCACCCGATCGCGGGTCCCGGTGCCGCGTCGATTCCGGAGTCGCTGGATCATGTCTATGCCGAGTCGGCCTACCCGCTGCCCGCAACAGTTGCGCAGGAGGCTCGACAGTCCCTCCTCGTCGCCTGACGCGGTCTCACCGACGATCTTGTGACGACATTGCGGTCATCCGTGCGGGATTGGCAGCGATATCGTCACAAGATCGCGTGGGTTACGGGGTTAGGAGGGTGTGGACCTTGTCGGCGCCTACGGCCAGCAAGAGCGTGGGCAGACGCGGACCCGTGTCCCGGCCTACCAGCAGCTGGTAGAGCAGCGCAAAGAACGACCGTTGCGCGGTACGCAGCTCCGGCGTCGGCTTCACGTCGAGCGGCAGCCCGAGCCGGCGCTTCGGTACGCCGTACACGAGGGTGGTCAGGCCGGACAGCGACCAGTTCTCGTCGAGCCCTTCCACCAGCATGGCCAGCGATGACCGCTGATCGTCGTCGAGTGACGCCAGCCTCGTGGTGTCCGGCGAGGACCGTACGAGTGTCCGCTGGTCGGCCGGCACCTGAGTAGTGATCCAGTGCTGGGCGCAGTCGAGCCGGGGCCGTACGTCGTCCAGCGATGCGACCGGCTGCGCGGGATCGAGGTCACGCACGATCCGGAGCGTCTGCTCCTCGTCGCCGGTCGTCACATCGACGATCGAGGCGAGCGTGCCGAACGGCAGCGGTACGGCGGTGGTCGGCAGGGTGCCCAGCGACGTCGAGGCGGCTCGCGCCTGGGTTGCCGCCTCGAATGCGGATGCCGCACCGGACGTCACCCGGGTGACGAGCGCGTCCCACTCGTCGTACAGGCGCTGGTTCTCCTGGCCGAACGAGATCTGGAAGGACTGGTTCGGCCGGCGCCGGGCGTACAGCCAGCGCAGCAATTGCGGTTCCATGATCTCGAGTGCATCCGCGGCGGTCGGTACGCCGCCACGAGAGCTGCTCATCTTCGCCATGCCGGCGATGCCGACGAACGCGTACATCGGTCCGTTCGGTGCCACGCCTCCGAAGATCGGCCCGACGATCTCGCCGCCCACCACGAACGACGAGCCGGGCGAGCTGTGGTCGACGCCCGAGGGCTCGAAGTCGACCCCCTCGTACGCCCAGCGCATCGGCCAGTCGACCTTCCAGACCAGCTTGCCGCGCCGATGATCGCGCAGGATCACGGTCTCCGAGTGCCCGCACGTGCACGTGTAGGACAGCTCGGTCGTCACGTCGTTGTAGGCCGTCACAGTGGTGGTGTCACGGTCGCAGAACGAGCAGTACGGCTTGTACGGGTAGTAGTCACCGGACGTACTGCCGTCGTCCTCGTCCGCGGCGCCGGACCCGGAAGCCGCTTCCAGCGCTGCCGCCGCCTCGTCCTCGGACAGCTTCTGCGAGATCTTGGCCGGCCGGCCCTTGGTCCGGTACTTGTCCAGGATCGCGTCGATCTCGCCACGGCGTGCCATCGCGCGCAGGATCTGCTCGGTGTACGCGCCGGACGTGTACATCTCGGTCTGGCTGATCGCGCGGACCTCGATGCCGAGCCGCGCCATCGTCTCCAGCAGCGGCGCCTTGAAGTGGTCGGCCCAGTTCGGATAGCTGCTGCCGGGCGGCGCCGGGACGGAGCTCAGCGGCTTGCCGATGTGCTCGGCCCACTCGGCCGGAATGCCGGCCGGGACCTTGCGAAACCGGTCGTAGTCGTCGAACGACACGATGTGCTCGCCATCGATGCCACGACGCTTGATCTCGTCCGCGACCAGATGCGGTGTCATCAGCTCGCGCTGGTTGCCGAGGTGGATCGGGCCGGAGGGGCTCAAGCCGGATGCACAGACGATCCGCTGACCGGGCTTCCGGCGGCCGGCCTCGGCGATGACCTCGTCGGCGAAGCGTGCCACCCAATCCGCCTCAGCGATCGGACTGGCCTCGGTAACGTCACTCACGGTGCTGGTGCCCCCTCTAACCCGGATGTCACCACACATTCTCTCCCGACGTCACAGCGACGATGTCAGGAGGTCGCACAGGTGGGCTCGTCGATCCTCGTCCGGGTCCATGCCCCGGCTCGGATACTCGACGATCATCAAAAGGTATAGGTAGAGGCGGTAGAGGCGCACCCGAATTCGTACCTCCTCGTCTATCTCCAGCGGGCGGACCTGCTGATATCCGCGGACAAAGGGATGGTCGGGGGTTTCGAAGATGTCGTGAAAGAGGGCCGGCGACACGAAATCCACCAGCGGATCGCCCCACAGGTAGCGCTCGCCGTCCACCAGACCGCTCAGCCGGCCGTTCTCGACCAGCACGTTTCCATCCCAGAGATCAAAATGCAGCAGCGACGGCGTGGTCACGGTCGCCAGCACGTCACGCTGAGCATCCACCGCGGCCGAAATCTTCTCAGCCGGTACGGGCAACCGGACGTCCCACGCCACCGCGTCGTCGAGGGCGGCGGCGATCATCGCGGCGAACGCGTCCGGCCAGTTCGCGGCGTGCGGCCGGTCTCCGTGGTAGCCGAAGTAGTCGCCGGTCACGCTGTGCAGACGGGCGATCGCGGCACCGGACTCGGCTCGGATCCCGCTCGTGTCGCCGGAGAGTGTGAAGAGCGGCTCCCCCGGCAGATGTGTCATGAATACGAATTCGTCGTCGACGTGGAGCAGCTCGGCGGTCGGCACGCCCTCGACCGGGGCGGCCAGCCGCAGGTAGTTCGCCTCCTCGCCGACCATATCCACCTCGTAGGTCAGCAGCCGTACGTGCGGATCCGGTGCGGACTTGAGTACCGTCGTTCGGCCGTCGGCCAGGTCGACCCGCCAGACGCTGCCGAACGATCCGCCGCTCAGCTGCTCCGCTGCGGCAACATCGGTGCGAACGCGCGGTGGGCGGCGGAACGGATGTCGTCGATCGACAGGCGGCGTTGGGTTGGGCTCGACATGACCGACATCATGAACCGGCGTCATGCGCCCGGCAACCCCCTCTCCGTAGGGTGGAGGGATGGGGAATGACCTGCAATCGTTGCGGGACCACGGTTTCGTGGTCCTCCCGCGGATTCTCGACGACGAAACGCTGGCGGCTGCCCGAGCCTATGCCGACGCGCTGCTGGCCGACGTTGCGTGGAGCGACAATGACTTCGACGGCCGGCGTACGCGGAGGGTGTATTCGCTGCTCGGCCGGCTCGGTGCGTTCGAGCCGCTGATACTGCACCCGGGCGTACGCGCGTTGGTCGAGGCGCAGATCGGCGCCGAGCACCAACTGGGCATGCTGCTGCTCGCCGCGGTCGACCCCGATCAGGGATCGCAGATGCTCCACTTCGATGCCGGCGTCTACCCGATTCCCGCGCGACATCGAGGCCGAGACGAACGCGATCTGGGCGCTCGACGACTTCACCGATACGAACGGCGCCACGTTGATCGCGCCCGGCAGCCACCTCTGGCCGGCCGGGCGGCGGGCGACGATGGACGAGATGATCCCGGCGGTGATGCCGGCCGGCAGCGTACTGGTCTACAGCGGGCGGCTCTGGCATGCGGCGGGGCACAACCGAAGCGACGCGACACGGCGAGCGCTGATCAGCGAGAGCGTCGTACCGTGGCTGCGGCCGGGCGACAATCACGCCCTAGGCCTGGGCCGCGACGGCCTGCAGAGGCTGTCGCCGGAGTTGCAGGCGCTGTCCGGCCTCGGTACGCACAGCGCATACTTCGGGTTCGTCGGTGGCCGTCCGGCACTGGACTGGTTAACTGATCGCGACGGGTGACGTCAGCCGGTACGCTGACGCCTCGTGTATACCGCAACCGCTGTGTTTGACCTGCTCCTTCCGGACGATGCGCGGTCGCTGAAAGCGAAACGCTCGTACGTCCGTCCGATCCTTGCGGCACTTCGCAAGTTCGAGGTGGCCGCGGCCGAAGTCGGTGCGCTTGAGCTGCACGGACGTACCGAAATCGGGGTCGCCGCGGTGGCCAGCGAGCCATCGCACGCCCGTGCCGTCGTGGAGTCCTGCGAAAACCTGCTGGGAGGGCGTCCCGGAGATCGAGATCCTGTCCGCACGGCACCGGCTCTTCGGTGCGGACGACTGAACGTTCCCGGCGATCGGCCACGAGTAATGTCAACCATGCGAACGTCGGCCCATGGAGGTGCGATATGTCGGATCAAGCGAGGATACGACAGCAGGCAGAGCGCGTACGCGAACTCGTTCCTCGGCTGTCCGGACCCGGGTGAAGGACCCGCGGCTTGGCATGATCACGATCACGGACGCTCGGATCACCGGCGATCTCCGGGATGCCACGGTCTTCTACACCGTGCTCGGCGACCAGACCGAACAGCAGCAGACCGCGCAGGCGTTGGAGAGCGCGAAGGGTCTGCTGCGTAGCACCGTGGGCAAGGCTCTCGGCCTGCGCCACTCGCCGACGTTGACGTTCACGTTGGACAATGTGGGGGATCACGCGAAGCAGATCGACGAACTGCTGGCGGTCGCGCAGCATGCCGATACCGAGGTGCAGCAACGGGCCGCGGGCGCGCAATTCGCCGGCGATCCGTCACCGTACAAGGTGGATCGCGTCGATGACGGGGATCTCGCGGACGGATTAGCACCGGCGAAGATCGGGG
>CAWCQQ010000016.1:0-14631 GCA_963797675.1 uncultured Actinomycetota bacterium | reverse complement strand
GCAGCGGATCCGGGCCACCGGGTGCCGGGTCGTGCAGATCAACACGGGTGCCGGCTGCCATCTCGACGCGTCCATGCTCGGCGATGGTCTACGGGCACTCGACCCGCCGGACGATTCGGTGGTATTCATCGAGAACGTCGGCAACTTGGTCTGCCCGGCCCTGTTCGACCTCGGCGAAGGCGTCCGCGTAGTGATTATGTCGGTCACCGAGGGCGCCGACAAGCCGCTGAAGTATCCGTACATGTTCCGGGCTGCCGATCTCGTCATCATCAACAAGATCGACCTCCTGCCGTACGTCGACTTCGACGTGCCGCGATGCCGTGCCTCCGCCCGGGCGGTGAATCCGGCGCTGGAGTTCATCGAGCTGTCCGCGACCACAGGCGACGGACTCGACGACTGGTACGGCTGGCTTAACGCCCACCGCGACCGGTAATCCAGCCCCGGAGGCGCTAGTGCCTCTATCTCGGCGAGCATTAGCTTTAGCGACAGGCTGTGTCGTTCAGGGGGCAGCGCGTCGAGTGCAGCGCCCGTAGAAGCCAGCGCACGCGTCGCCAAGCCCGGAACAGGGCCGGGCCTGACCGGCTCCACGGACGGTGCTCAACCGAGCATCCTCACCGGCATCCAGAACATCTACGACTGTGCGCCTCTGGGCAACCCCGAACCGCAGTTCATCGCGAGCACCCACTCCATCCATTGGGCCTCAAGTTCTACTGCGATCACGTCGCACAGGTCTCGATCAGGGGCCAACTACAAGAGAAGGTGGGCAGTTCCTGGAAGGTTCAGGACAAGTTCCCCGCCACTGGTACCTGGTACCCGTTCGTCGCGTCATCGTCTGGCACCACGACGGCCACCTCTTGCCTTGACGACACACCCAACTCGTGGCGGCTTGTTGTCCGGATCATCATTGACGGGGAGGCTGGGACACCGAATCCCGGCTCGACTGATCCTGAGAATTTCCACTGCGGCTAACCACGCTGTTGCGCCGACGGCGCTCCCACCTCTAGCGAAAGGGCAGCACAATGCGCTCATGGCTTGTCGTCATCAACGATTACGAAAACCCGCTGGTCTCCAGCGTTGTCGAAGCGGACACAGCCGGTGATGCCGTCAACCTCGCCGTTACCAACACGAACGATGCGCCGTGGCAAGAGATAACCGTTGCGCTCGCGAACGTCACCGGCCAGCCGATTACCCGCCGTGTCATCGCGAACAACGAACGTCGCGGCCGAGCCACCGAATGAAGGCGAAAGAGCCCGCTTCCGAAAGTCTCCGGGGTGGGGCTCTTTCGCGTCTGGCCGGCAGCTAATTCATCGCACCCTCCGTCGACGTGCCATGCATACTCCGTGTCCCACGACAGGCCTCAAGTGTGCGTCGACCAGTACTCCGCCTACGCCATCTGAGCAGCGGCGACGGCGGCCTGTCCTAAGCTGATGCCGCCGTCGTTCGGCGGTACGCGCGAGTGCGTGAGCACGCTGAATCCGTCCTCTTCCAGCGCGTCGACCAGCCTCGTGGTCAGCAGGACGTTCTGGAACACGCCGCCGGACAGCGCGACGGTGTGCACGCCGGTATTGGCCCGAATCTCAGCACACATCCGCGCCGTCACGTCCACCAGCCCGTTGTGGAATCGGGCCGCGATCGTGCCGGCCGGCGTACCTCTTAATAGGTCTTCGACCGCGGCTCGGACCAGGTCGGCCCCGCCGACCGTGTCCGCCGTCGAGCCCGGCCGAATAGGCGCCGGTCTCGTGCCGGTCGGCGCACTGTTCGAGGTCGATCGCGGCCTGGCCCTCGTAGGTCACTTCGTCGCGCAGGCCGAGGATCGCGGCGACCGCGTCGAAGAGCCGGCCGGCGCTCGACGTCAGCGGCGCGTTGATGCCGCGCCGGCCCATCGTGACCGATCGTGGAGGCGGCGTCGGCGTGGCGGCGGAGTACCGCGAGGTCCGGTGGCGAGCCGTCGTAGGCGGTGTCCAGATAGGACACCGCCATCCGCCACGGCTGCCGGATCGCCGCCGCGCCGCCGGGCAGTGGCACGGGCGCCAGATGGCCGAGGCGGGTGAACGACCGTTCAGGTCGGCCAGCAGGAACTCGCCGCCCCAGATCGTGCCGTCCGGTCCGTAGCCGGTGCCGTCGAACGCGACACCGATCACCGGCCCGGCGACCCCCGTTGTCGGCCAGGCACGAGGCGATGTGCGCGTGATGGTGCTGGACGCCGACCAGTCGGCAGCGATCCGGCGGCGGCGTAGTCCTGGGCATATCTCGTGGAGAGATAGTCCGGGTGCAGGTCGCAGGCGATCATGCCCGGCTCGATGTCGAACAGTCGGGATAGGTGCTCGACGCCCTGCTCGTACGAGCGCAGTGTCGAGAAGTTCGCCAGATCGCCGATGTGCTGCGACATCACCGCACGATCGGACTTTGACCAGGCAGAACGTGCTTTTCAGCTCGGCGCCGCAGGCGAGGATCGGCACCGGCGCGGTCAGGGCCAGGCGCATCGGTTCGGGGGCGTACCCGCGGGCTCGCCGCAGCAGCATCGGCCGGCCGCGGCTGATCCGGGCCACCGAATCATCGACCCGGATGTGGATCGGCCGGTCGTGCGTCAGGTACGCGTCGGCGATGCCGCCCAGGCGCGTACGCGCGTCGTCGTCGAGGTAGGCGATCGGCTCGTCGGAGACGTTCCCGCTGGTCAGCACGATCGGCTTGCCGAGCGCTCGCAGAGCATGTGGTGGATCGGCGTGTACGGCAGCATGATGCCGACATCCCGGTTGCCGGGCGCGATCGGTGCGGCGAGATCGGTCCCGTCGACCGGCCGGCAGCAGCACAATCGGTCGGCGGCGATCGGTCAGCAGCGCCGCGGCTGCATCGTCCACGGCGCAGAATCGCCGAGCCTCATCGACGCTCGACACCATCACGGCGAACGGCTTGTCCTCGCGATGTTTCCGGGCTCGTAGCGTGCCGGTCGCATGATCGCTCGTCGCGTCCGCCGCGAGGTGGTAGCCGCCGAGCCCCTTGATGGCGAGTACGCCACCCACCGGCCAGCAGCGCCACCGCGCCGGCGATCGGATCCGGATCGTCCGGTGTCGCCGTGAACGTCAACGTCGGTCCGCAGGCTGGACAGCAGATCGGCTGCGCGTGGAACCGGCGGTCCCGCGGGTCGTGGTACTCGCTGGCGCAGTCATCGCACATCGTGAACGAGGCCATCGTGGTGAGCGGCCGGTCGTACGGAACGTCGCGGGTGATCGTGTACCGCGGACCGCAGTTCGTGCAGTTGATGAACGGATAGCCGAACCGGCGGTCGGTCGGATCGGCCAGCTCGCGGAGGCAATCGGCGCAGGTGGCGCTGTCCGCGGAGACGCCGGTACGCCGTTCGCCGCCGGCATCGCTGGCCGCAATGGTGAAGCCGATCGTGCCGCAGGCGCGTAGCGCGGTCGTCGTGACGGCGTCGATCGTCGCGAGCGGCGGCGGGTCGGCCGCGCAGATCGTCGAGGAACGCGTCGATCGACGTGGCTGCACGCCTCGATCTCGATGAACACACCCGAGGCGTCGTTGCCGACATGGCCGGCGAGCGCGTGCCGGTGCGCGATCCCGTACACGAACGGGCGGAACCCGACGCCCTGGACGGTCCCCTCCACCCGGACGTGCAGCCTCGCCGCCTCTTCCACATCTACGAGTCTTCACCGAACCAGGCTGCTGGTAAAGCAACCATGCCGTCCTAGCTAGGGCTATCGCAATGCATCGGAAGTCGCCTTGGCGTCCGCTTGTAGGACGTCGCCCACGATATTGGTCTGCTCCTCGGGCAAGTGTCGCAGCGGTCGGATCGTGACGAGCCCAGCCAGAATCAGGAGCGCGCCCGCCCCGCCGAGGACGGTGTCGTATGGCCCGAACGTCAGCCCGGCCACCACTCGGTGCATCGATCTCAGGACGCCGCCGGCCAATACCCCGGCGAGGCCCAGCCCGATGAGGTTCGCGAGTTGCATCAAGGGGCCTAACACGGCACCTACGCGCCCGATCATGTCGGATGGCGTCACCAATAACAGGATGGGCTGATCGGTGGCGTTGATCACGCCGACGGCCACACCGAGAACGAAGCAGGCGGTGACCGCGGTAGCCAGCCCGGTGCAGCGGGACAGCGCGATAAGGGCGACGCCACCGGCGAGCAGTCCGAGCCACGGCAGCCGACGAGTCCGATCTGGCGCGCTATCGCGCTGGTGCGATCGCACCGAGAACCGCGCCCGCGCCTACCGCGGCCGACACGATGCCAACCCACCCGAGCGGATGCGTGCAGGTTGTCGCGATGAAGAAGACGGCGATCGCGTTGACGGCGCCGATGCCGACCATCACGATGACCGATCCGAGCGTCAAGCCGACCAGGACCTTACTGTGTGCGAAGAACCGGAGGCCGACACGGAATTCGGCGCCGAAGCTCGAACGCTGCGTGGAAACCGGCTTCTCGATCGCAGGCAGGTGGATCGCACGAACATAGAGGAACGAGATCCCGAAGCTCAGCGCGTTCGCGATCAGCGCCCATTGAACGCCGAAGTAATCAAGAGCGGTGCCGCGAGCGGCGGCCCTAAGACCTGGGCGAGTGCCGCCATTGCCTGGAGTCGACCGCTGGCACTGGTCTGGTCGGCCGGCGGCACGATGGCTCCGACGATGGCCAGTCGAGACGGGTTGAAGAACTCGGCGAACGAACTTGCCACCGCGAGTACGACATACAGGATGGCGAGTTGAGCACCGACCGAGATGGTGTGCTTTCAGCATCGGGATCACCAGCAGGCTCGCGATCAGCAGAAACCGTGCGGCATCGGCAACGAGCATGGTCCGACGGCGGTCCCATCGGTCGACCCATACGCCGGCGAAGGGGCCGACCACCAGCACCGGGATCGCGGTGGCCATGAGCGCGCCGCTCACCGCAGCCGGCGCCCATGCCTTGCCTTCAGCAATCTTGGTGGCGATCCACAGCATGATCGTCACCATGAAGACCATGTCTCCGACCATGGATATCGCCTGGCCGCGCCACATCCGCTTCCAGTTCCTGTTGCTGGACAGCCCTGATCGACGTACGCCTTCGCGCATGATGTGCACCTTTTCGCCGTTGCTGCGGGGGATGTGATGACGTGCTCAATCCGTGGGTCGACGCCTGCGTCACGAAGACATGCGCGGCTCGCGACGCCTCCGGTCGGCTCGCCGCATCGGCGGTCCGCCCGTCGTATCGCTCGGCGTATCGCTCGAGGACCGCTTTCAGCTCTGCCTTGATCTCGGTCAGTTCCTCGGCCGTGACGTAGACCCAACCGGCGGAGATCAGATTGGTCGATCTCCACTCCGGCGACATGGCGTCGAGGTGACGAAGGCGCTGCTTCACCTTGTGCACGTTGTAATCGAGGAACGACTCCACCGCCGCAAGCGCGGCCGCTTCGGTATCCGGGTCGCCGGTCGGGCCGGCAAGGTCTCCGTGCAGTGCCGCCGTCACGCGCCAGGGCTTTTCCCGGCCGGTCGTGCCCGGGTCCGGTTCGACGTAGCCGTACTTGCTGAGAATGCCCAGGTGGTACCAGCAACTCGCGACGCTTTCACCGAGAATCTCAGCGCACCGCGTCGCGGTGGCCGAACCTTCACGCGAGACGACATCGATGAGCTTCCACCGCAGCGGATGTGCCAGCGCGCGCAGCCGCAACGATGCCTGATTCGGCTGGTCGCCGTCTGAAGCCTGTTTCATGAAATCAAGGTACCTTGATTTAGTTCTGTTAATCAAGGTACCTTGATTAGCGCGCGGGGCATGCAACCGTCAGGCGAGGACCAGCGGCGTAACGAGTAAATGCTGCTGCCGCATTAGACGGTTAGGGTGGCGACCCAATCGGCGACGTCGATGACCTCGGCCTGCCGGGGGAACACCTTCTCGGTGAGGACCCGATGTACTTCCGGATCGGCGTCCGCGCACGCGTCGCCGAGCACGACCAGCCGGTAGTCGAGATCGGCCGCCTGTCGTAGCGTGGACAGCACCACGCCGGACGTGGCGATGCCGGTGAGGACGAGTGTGTCGATGCCGCCGCCGCGCAGCACTTCGGCCAGGTCGCTGCCGGCGAACGCGCTGACCCGTCGCTTGACGACGACGACCTCGGACGCCAGCGGCGCAACGCGCGGATGCACCTGTGTCGCGTCATCGTCGATGCCCAGGCCGCCCTGATCTTTGAGCAGGGAGAACGTCTTATTGCTGGCGGCGACCTCGGGCGCGCCCGGCCGGAACCCAATCCGAACAAAGATCACCGGTACGCCGGCCAAGCGCGCAGCGGTGACGGCGGCCTCGATCGGCGGGAGGATGGCGTCGCCGAAGCGGGCGACGATCCCGTTCTGGACGTCCATCACGAGCAGAGCAGCGGTCATGGCCGCAGTCTATGAGACCCGACTGAGCCACCGACCCGCCTGACCCGGCTGTCACTGATCCGGATCAGCATCGCCGTGCGCTCGCCGGATCACCTCGTCCGGCGTCAGCGGGCTCCTCGGATGGTAGGACAGGCACATTGGCGCGTCGATCCGCTCGAACGGGTGACCCTCCCGGGCCGCATAGAACTCGCCCGCCCGCAGCAGCCCGATGTCGGGCACCGCGCCGCCTTTCGACGATGCCATCTCACGTGCGGCGGCGATCTGGATCGGCGCGTTGAGAAGCCCGTAGAACTGGGTCGCCGAGTTGCCGGGGATGTGATTGTGCAGGCCGCGGGGCGCCTGTGTGGCAAAGACAAGACCGAGTCCGTACTTGCGGGCCTGCGATACCAGGGCGAGCGTGCTGGCCGTACACGCGGTCATCGCACCGGACGGCGCGAACGTCTGCGCCTCGTCCATCACGAGCAGGCCACCGAGCGGGCGGTTCCCGGCCGGGTGCTGTTTGATCCACGCGAACAGCGCCATCTGCAGCTGGTTGACGAATCCTTGGCGCTGCTCGTCGCTGGTCAGACCGACGAAGCTGATGACCGAGATCCGGGCGCGCTTCGACGGTGGCGGCGTGAGCAGGACGCCGGGGTCGATCGGGGTACCGGCGCCGCCGAACAACGGATCATTGACCATGGCGGCGGCCAACGTCTCGGCGAGATCCGATGCGATCTTGGGGCCGGCGGCGAGCGTACTCAGGCCGTCTGGCAGGTCCGCGAGGACGTCGATGAAGGCACGCAGATCTCCGCCCGACCGACGCCCAAAGTATTTCAGGGCCTCACGCAGAACCGCCTGTGCACGCTGCGCCTTCACGGTCGTGTTGTCGACCCGGGCCCGAGGTGCGAGCGCGGCCACGGCGGCGTCGATCGCGGTGTTGAACTCGTCCGGATCGTCGCGTACCGGCGCGAAGTCCGGCAACGGCTGGAACGCGAGCGGGCGCCCGGCTTGACGTCGTGGCGTCCACACCACGACGTCGGTCGATGCTAGGTACTCCGCAGCGAGGTCACGGTCCTGCGGTGCCCATTCCTTCGGCGGCTCAGGCCAGCCGTCGCCGAGGCGGGCCAGGTCGTTGTTGGGGTCCAGCACGATCGACGAGACGCCGCGCAGCGCACACTCCTCGACCAGTCGGCGGATCAGGACGGTCTTGCCGGAGCCGGAACCGGCGAAGATCGTCATGTGCTTACGCAGCGACTCCAGCCCCAACATGAGCGGCTCGCCGGAGCCTGCGATACGGCCGAGCGGCATGACGTCGGCGCTGATCTCGGTGGCATGGACTTCGTTGCCGGCGGCCGACGGATGCGAGCGTGGCCAGCAGGGACGCCGTATCGGCACCGGTCTGCTCGGTTCCTGCGAGCGGCAAGCGCCCGCGTCGGGGACCGAGCCCGCGTCGGAGATCGAGCTCGCGTCGGAGATCGAGCTCCACCGGAGTCAATGCCGAGGAACGACTCGGAAGCGGAGGCAGAGTCAGATTTCGATGCGTCGGAGTCGGCCGGAGCTTTCCGCGGATCGACGGCACCGGCCGGCGGTTCGTTGGTGCCGGCGGACGGGCCAGACCGGCGTACCACGTCGGGTGTGGCGTCGTCCGTCGCGGAGCCGGTGGCCGCATCGACGGCCGCAACCGCACCGTCACCGGGGATATCTAGGCTCTGCAGCAGCGCGGACGAGCTGGCCGGGCGGCGTGCCGTGAGCCATGTCGCCAACGCCGGGTCGGCCTCGGCGGACAGCACGCGCAGCGCATCAAACGTGGCGATGTCGTCGTCACTGATCGTCGCGGTACGCCCGCCGGCGGCGGTGAACGCGGCGACCACCTCGATCGTCTTCGGTCCCAACCCCCAGGACGATCGGCGTAGAAGGATCAGCCTCCGACCCGGTGAGGCCGGATCGATGCCGGACATCGTCGATGCGTTCCGGATCCGGCTGATCACCGCGACCGCGTTGGTGCTCGCGATCGCCCGGAATCCCCAGTGCGACTCGTCTTCGGTCGCCTCGTCGAGGACGAGCCGGAGCCGGGCATGGAGAGCGGGTTTCGCGGCCGGTGGCGGGTCGATCTTGTAACGGCCGCCGGCCTCGGCGTTCTCGATGATCCAGGCCTGGAGCCCGGCGGCGAGTAGCCCAGGTATCAGCGCGTCTTCGCGTGCCGGTTCGAGCGGCTCCGGTCACGTCGGCCGCCGCGCGAAGTTCGGCGAAGCGGGCGTCGAGCGCTGCGAGCCGGTCGTCGGTGACAGGCTGTTGGGCCGGTGTCCGGGGCTCGGCGGTGGTTCCGGTGGCGTTGCCCGGCCGGGCGCCGTCGTCGGAATGGCCGCCGTCGTTGGAATTGCCAGCGTGATCGGAGCGAGCGCCGTCATCCGCCCGGGCGCCGTCGTCGAAGTTGGCGAGTTCGCTGAGCCGATCGCTGCTCACGCAGGATTGGACGTGCCGTTCGACCCGCTTGAGCAGCGCGCGTGGCGTGTAGTCCGGTGCATCGGCGAACGCCGCCGGCAGGATCGGCCAGGTTGGGTACGCCGGTGTCAGGCCGACGTCGGCGTAGTGCAGCGCGAGGCGTTTGGCGATGATCGCCTCCCCGATCTCCGCGGTCGGGATGCGGTGCAGGATGGACAGTTCGCGGAAGCGGTCCGGCACCGGCGAGGCGGCACGGCGTTTGATCAACTCCCAGGTAACCGGCAGGCAGGCGACGACCGTGAGGGTACGCCGGGCGGTCTGCCGCAGATCCATCAAACCGTCGGCGACCTGGCCGAGCAGGATCAGCGATTGAGCCGAGTCCGCCGCATCGCCCAGCATGCCGGTGGCACCGCCGATCGTCTGCGCGAACAGCGTGTCCAGCTGGTCGATGGCGATGACGGTCGGGCCGGTCAGCGCAAGCAGCCGGGTGATGTCGCGGACGATCAGTTGCGGCGTACGGATACCGCGGCCGATGCCCCACCGGCTCCGATCGGCCGGATCGCCCGCCTCCACCGAGGAGGTGAGGTACGCGTACCCGATGTCCTGCTGCTCGAAGTCGTCCGAGCCGTAGAGGACCATCGACCGTGCGGTGTCCTGTGCCTCCTGGCCGACATCGCGGCTGTGGTGGCGCAGTGCTGTGATGAACGCGTTCATGTCCGTCGGCGTGAGCGGACGAGCACCGGCGATCGCATCGCGGAGATCGGCATCGAGGCCGATGGTCGACGTTAGGCGGCGCAGGAACGCGGTGAGCTGGGTACCCCACCCGCCACCGTCATGCAGTAGACCCTCGACCGTCGCGATCGCGACGCTCTCCCAGAACATCTTGCCGTTGAGCAGGCTGACCAGGAAGAAGTATCCGGTTTCCCGGTGGATGCGTTCGCGGACCATGCCGAGCATGTGCGTCTTGCCGGAGCCGCTCTGCCCACGTACGACCACGCCGAGCGGACTCGAATCGTCGCTGCGCCGAGCCGCGCCGACGCCCTCGAAGATCCCGTCGACGACGGTCTTGTGCAACTCCTCCACGTGGAACGGCGACGGTTTCCACACATCGTCGGGCGTGGGCGCCGAATTGAATCGCAGTCCGACGAGCGCACCGAGCAGTGCGTCGGTCACGAATTCTCGATCGCGAGGATGTGCGTGTCCTCGCCGCCGAGGCGCATGGCCGCGTCGCGCTCACGTTCGTCCAGCGCCTTGAGGTTCGCGGCCGGTTGCAGGTGTACGTCGGCCTCGCGGTTCATCCCACGCAGCGCGTCGTCGAAGTCCTCCCGGCTGACGTCTGCCAACCGATCACGCAGGTCGGCGAGCGTGACGAACCCGCCGGACGGCCCGGCCAGTACGACATAGGCCGCCCGGATCTGCGATGGCACGTCGGCCGCTGGGCTCGTCTCGCTGGCCGCTGGGTTCGTTTCGCGGCGGAAGAAGTCGCCGTGACTGATGTGCCGTTGGTCAAGCCCATGTTGTACGCCGCCGAGCAGCGCCATCAACGCACCGACGGCCGATCTCGGACCGGCCGGACGCGGCTGCGTCGACAACTGGCGGCACTCGGCCCAGCCCTTGTCGGTCAGCGTGTGGAAGAACGCGCCTCGGTGTCCTTTTCGGCTCTCAATCAAGCCGGCATTGGCGAGGTTCGTGCGCGGCGGCCGGTGAGGCTGAATCCGACCAGCTCCGTCATCTCCGGGTTCGACAGCTCGCGGTCCTCGGACATGAGCACGATCAGTGCGGCGAGTTCAGGCAGGCTGAACTTCGAGGTGTCACGACTGGGCATCGCGCTGGCCTTCCCGGGGGGTTCTGAGACGCAGAAATTGCTCGATCTGTGATGCTACCGTGCGCACGTCGTAAAGTACCTGGGCGTTGGTGAATCGCAGGACGGCGTACCCGTCGAGGAGTAATCGCATGTCACGGCGCCGATCAGCCTCGTATTTGGCCGCGACGAGGTGGTCCGGACCATCGATTTCCACCACACACCGGTACGCCTCCCAGACCAGATCCAACCGGTACGGCTCGGCCAGGGGATGTGACTGATAAGTCTGGTTCCACGCGCGTCCGGCCGCCCACGTTCTGGCGCGCAGCGTCGCTTCCAGCGCATTCTCGGCCGCACTCGCCGGGTGCGGCCGGCCGGTCGGCGGGGGATATTCGACCGACGGCCGGGCCGGCACCACGGCCGGCTCCGGAGCCACGGGCACCTGCGGTATCCGGATCGTCACGGTATCGACCGAGTCGAGCGACAACGGTGCGGCGCCGGTGAGCCAGACGCCGAAGCCGCCGTGGTGGGCAAGCCATCCGGCGGCCGAGACGATCGCCCGTTCCTGCGCTTCGGATAGCCCCTCGGGCAGGTCGAACAGGAGCGCGGCATCGGTGCGCCGGTAGCTCGCGGCTAACACGCGGGCGAGGCCCGTCGCCCGTACCTCGGCCGGAAACGTCTCGCCAGTGGCGGTCCGTTGGGAGAGGATCCGTTCGGCGAGATTTGCCAGGAACGGCCCGAAATGGCGCGACTGGGATGCCAGCGTGAAAGCTAGCGAGCGGACCGCGGCGATGCCGGCACCTTCCGGGCCGGGAATGTCCGCCGCTCCGGGCAGCCAGTCCGGGAACAGCGCTGCGGCGGCGCGGTCGAGCGCATCGAGCACGTACGCGACGTGGTCGCCGGCCGTGGCATCGGTTGCCGCCGGTGCGTACCGCAGCACGGCCGGTGCGCCCGCGGGCAGTGGTTCGAGCGCCACCGAAAGGTCGTCTCCGGTGACACCGTCGAGGCGCGTCACATGCGCCGACGGAAGGTGGTGCCACCACGGATTCGCCATACGGACATTGTTCCGGCATCCGACCGCGGCACCATATCTCCTGGGTTTCGAAGAATACAGAGGGTGGCCTGACACCTAGCCGTATCGAGACCCGTTGAGGTCTTAAGCAAGACCGCGTGCCAGTGGATATCTGCCAACCGGCATGAACAGCCCAGGGGCCCAATCCGGCGGCACCGCCAGCGCGCTACGGCGGTGGCGGCGGATTGGGCCCCTGGCCTTGCCGGCCGGGTGCGGGACAGCCAATGCCGGCCGTCCCGCACCCGGCTTCGTTAACTTCACCCGAACACGACGTCGGCGCGGCCGTTCACGGTGGTCTCCTCCGACGTCGTGTCCGGGGCGAGTTGGCGAGGCCGTCTGATCTGGTTCGTGTCGTGAGCATGACGGCGGCCACGGAGAGCAGGCTGTCGACCGCGGCGGCCGGATCTACCGGCGGATCGGGGAACGGATTCTCCTCAAGGCAGCGATCGAGCAGCAGTTCGGTCATCGCGGCCTGATGGACGATCTCGTCGGCGTCGATCGAGCCGGGCAGGATGCGGATCTCCACGGTGTCGCGCAACGGTGTGTCGGTGAGTATTTGGGTGAGGTTGACGTCGAAGAATTTGCTCAGCTTGCTGTCGCGGGCGGCCTGGCGCAGGGCGGCGGTGTCGGCTCCCGCGTCGGCCGCGGCCACAAGCGGTGCCGGTAGGGCGGCTAGCCGCCGACATGCGGGATTGGTGCGGAAGACCGTGTGCAGGGGTTCGCGCCAGTGTGCGAAGAGCCGGACGAGGTTGGCGAGGGCACGCGGGTGCCGGAACGGGCCGCCGTCCATGTGCAGGTGTACGGCGGCCTCGGCGGGGACGGTGAACCCGAGTGCGCGGGCCGGCGCGAGCAGTTCGTCGAGGGCCGTTCGATGACCGCCGGCCAGCGGCGGGGTAATGATCTCGCATGGGCGTTGCCGTTCTCCGCCCTGCGCTGCGGCCAGTGCGATGGTCGCTCCGTTCGAGTCATCGAGTCGGAAAACGTCGCCGATCTGCTCGACCCGGGTGCCCCACAGTTGCGCGGGTGAGTCGAGCGCGGCGCGCAGCGTACCTCCTGGGTCGCTGTGGTTGGCGACTAGCCGCAGCAGCCGGGCATCGTCGCTGAGCACCCGGAACCACCCTGGGGTGGGCGCCGCCCGAGGGTCGAGCCCTGCGACGAGGGTGACGTCGTCGACCAGGGTACACAGTGGTGAGCCGTCGGCCCGGCGTACGTCGAATCCCTGGGTCAGGTGCAGGAACTGTCCCAGCCCAGGCACCAGCGACGGTTCGCTGTCGTGGTGCCACACCGGGTGGAGCTGGCCGCCGTGGCGGCCGGCCAGCTCCTCGGCAAGGCTGCGCCGGCTCAGGCCCGCCGGCGCCATCAGCTCGATCTCGAAGCCGATACGCCGGCGCAGCCTTGGGGTCATGGTTGGATCGGCAGCTTCTGCCCGACCAGCAACTTCTCGCCGCCGACGACTTTCGCCGCGTACACGTCCTTGAGCTTCCACAAATTGGCCAACGTGACTGCGTCGGCGTAGGTGTAGCCAGCGCCGTAGAACTCGTCGACGGCGGCCGACTCCCTCACCGCCGCGACGTTCGCCGGCTTCGGCTTGATCGGCAGTGTCTGGCCCTCCTCGAGCTTCTTGCCCGCCACCGCCTTCGCCGCCGCCGGGTCCGACAAGTGCCACAGCCTGGCGAGCACGACCGCGTCGTCCCAGACGTAACCGGCGTCGAAGAACGCTTGCGCCGCGGCCGGGTCGATCGGGGCGGACGTGGAAGGGGGGGTGGTCGGGTTGGGGTGCGGGGAGACCGGCAGGGTGTCGCCGGCCAGCAGACGTCGGCCGGCCTCGGCCTTGACCAGGCCGATGTTCTGGTCGGTGTGCCACAGTGCGGCCAGCGCGACCGCGTCGTGGTAGCCGTAGCCGGCGGCGAAGTACGCCGCCCAGTCCTTGTCCAGATCCGCCTGGGAGTACGACGGGGCGACCGAGGGCGCCGGGGAGGCGCCACTGGCGACACCGCCGCCGCCGGATTGCCCGGCCAGCGCCGAGGGCACGTAGATCACCCCGGCGATCAGACCGACGCCCAGCACCGCGGTGCCGGTCACCAATGCCGCGTGACGGCGCAGCTTGTATGTCCGGGACAGGTCCCGTACCCGGGCGTAGACCGCGGCCGGGTCGGGAGCGGGGGTTTGATGGGTCTCGAAAGCTTCGCGCAGCTGTTCACCGTGATCGGTCACGACTTCTCCTCAACATCGATTCGCACGTGCCGCTCCGACGAGAGCCGGAGCGTCCTGAGCGCCTTCGAAGCCTGGCTGCGCACAGTCGCCGGCGAGCAGCCGAGGAGATCGGCGATCGCCACGTCCTCTATCTGCTCGTAGTAGCGCAACACGAGCACGGCCCGCTGCTTGCGTCCGAGCGTGGCAAGCCGTCGCCACAGTTCGTCGGCATCTACGAAGCCCTGCGTATGGTCACCGACCCCGCCCCGGGCATCGTCCAGGTCGATCAGCCTCTCACCGGCGGCGATCACGTGCCGCACCGCCCACGTACGGCGCCAGGACATGTACTCGTTGAGCACCATCCGCCGCACGTACGCCTCGGGGGATCCTGACTGGCCGATCCGCCGCCACCGGACAAGAGCCCGGGCCAGCACCTCCTGGACGATGTCCTGGGCGAGATCGCGGTCACCGGTAAGGACGACCGCGTAACGCAGAAGACTGGACAGGCGGGCCAACGCAAATTCCTCGAAGGTCACACCACTAAGACGGTTGCCGCCGTCCATCTGTGCCCTACCAATACGAAGATTCCTCTATCCGCAGGATTGCCCGACCCGGACGTTCCAGGGGCGATCCTTATCGCAACCCGCCATTCCTAACCTCGCCAGCCGGTCACGGACGCCATCAGATCACAGCCTGGTTGACAACGTCCCCGTGACGGCCGACAACCGGCACTTCGGGACTTGACAGCGACCATCCATCGGATGTCTTGGCAGAATCG
>CAWCQQ010000015.1:0-23287 GCA_963797675.1 uncultured Actinomycetota bacterium | reverse complement strand
CTGCCACGACGTCGCGGCCCTCGTATTCCAGCGGCAGCGGCGACATCGACATGAAGACGTCGTCGGTCAGAAGTGCAACCAGCGCGTCGATGTCAGCGGACTCGTACGCGCTGACGAACTTCGCGACGATCGCCTCCTCGGCGGCCGAGTTGAACCCGCAGTGGTGGCGTTTTCCGGAGTACATGCCGGCGGTGAAGGTGTCGTGGCGGCGGTCGCCGATCGGGGCCTCAGGGCGGCGGAGCCTTGCGTAGTGCGACACCGCACCTGACGATGTCGGCAACCGGCGAAGCGGCCGGCTGGCCTACCCGGCTCAGACGACCAGTGTGCCTTATGCGGTGCCGGTTACGAGGCGCCCTGGTCAGCCGACCGTCTCAGGCGTTGGCCAGCCTGCCTGGTGGGTGCCTTGCTGAAAAAACAGATACTCGTGTATGGAGGAGCGTTCGAAGGCAACCAGCATCCGGGAACGGGTGGCCGACTCGCTGACGCGTGCGGCGGCGTCGGCCAGCGCGCGCGCCGTGTCAGTGGCCTTCTGGAAGGCTGGGTCCGCGTACGTGCTGATCCACCGCTCGTACGGATGGCCGGTCAGCTTACCGGCTTGACTGGTGATCACGCTGCCGATATGGGCGTACAGCCAGTAGCAGGGCAGCACCGCGGCAGCCAGGACCGGATATGAACCGCGCGCCGCGACGGCGAGTAGATGATCGGTGTATGCAGCGGTAACCGGCGATGCGGTCGCCGAGGCAGGCCCGGCATGGTCGGCAAGCCAGTCGCGATGCAGGCTCGACTCGACGTCCAGCGCCACGTGCGCGGAACCGGCGTAGAACGCTTGCCCCTCCGGCGTCGGCGCCTGGGCGCTGGCCAGGGACAGGGCGCGGGCGAACTCGGCCAGATATATGGCGTCCTGAGCGAGATAGAAGGTGAATGGGGCCTCCGGCAGAGTGCCGTCCGAGAGCGCGCGAATGAACGCCATCGTCCCGATCGCTTCACGCCAACCGGCGATGAGTTCCCACGCCTGGTCCGTGAACGTGTCGTCGTCGCTCATGCGCTCGATTGTTCCATCGAGCGCCCAACAATGGGGAGACGGCACCGACCACAGCGCCTTCGCGGTCAGGGCTTCCTCGTCGACCGCCCACCGGGTAGCGGACGGTGTGCACGTCGAGCCGCCCCCTGAGGATCAGGCGGGCGGGCCCAGCAGATCCCATCGGTTGCTGGCGACGTCCCGGAATACGGCCACCCGGCGGACGGACCACCACCCAGCGCTTCGGACGGCCGTCGTCGGTCGTCGAGGGTAGGTCGGCGACCAGGTCGAAACCGAGCGCATCGGTGAAGAACGCGATGGCCGGGTCGTACTCGTCGACGACGATCGTCACCAGGTCGAGGTTCACCCGGTCACCTCGATCAGCCGGCGCCGCATCGGGCGCTGCTCGGGCGAACCGGCCGCGGACAGGGCGATCGCCGCCCGGTAGGCTGCAGCCGCCTCGTCGCGCCGGTCCAGGCGCCGCAGGAAGTCGGCCCGAGCCGCCGGGAGCAGGGCGTACCCGTCGATGCCGGTGACCCCGAAGCCGTCGCGGAAGCCCACGGCGATCGCGCGGTTCATCGCGACGACCGGGGACGGCCGGGTCACCAGCAGCGCGTCGTAGAGCGGCACGATCCGCGGCCAGGGGGTGGCGTCGGCGTCGGGCGCGGTCGCGTGGCAGTGCGCGATCTCGGCCTGCAGGCAATAGGCGCCGACGGTACCGGTGGGGTGGCGCAGCAGCCGACCCGCCTCGTCGATGAGCGTCCGGTTCCAGGCTCCGCGGTCCTGGTCCTCGATCGGGACCAGGTCGCCGCTCGCGTCGAACCGGCTGCCCGACGCGACTCCTGGTCCAGCATCAGGGCCAACAGGCCGCGGGCCTCGTCCTCGGCCGGCATCAGGTCGACCAGCAGCCGGGCCAGCCGGATCGCCTCGCCGGCAAGCCGCGCGGCGGACCGGCCGTAGCCTTCGTTGTAGATCAGGTACAGCACCGCGAGGACGCCGTCGAGGCGCTCGGCGAGCAGTTCGTCGGGCGGCACCCGGTACGGGATGCCGGCGTTGGTGATCTTCCTCTTCGTGCGCAGCAGCCGTTGTGACGGCGTGGCATCGGAGACCAGGAACGCCCGGGCGATCTCGGCCATCGACAGGCCGGCCACGGTCTTGAGGGTCAGCGCGACCCGGCCGTCGAGGGCCAGCGCCGGATGGCAGCAGGTGAAGATCAGGCGCAGCTGGTCGTCGTCGGCCCCGCCGTCGTCGCCCGGGTCGGCCAGCATCGCGACCTCGGCCAGTTTGGCCCGCTCGGTCTGCCGGCGGCGCAACACGTCCAGCGCCCGGTTCCGGGCGGTCGTGGTCAGCCAGGCGCCGGGCGCCGTCGGGATCTCACAGGCCCACATCTCACGACTCACGGGCCGCGCGGAGCCCTGCGCCACGTTGTGCACCAACCCGGCCGCTCCCGCACGCGCGATCTATGCTGCCTGGGGCTGGCATCAAGTCGCCCGCACGCCCCACCGGCCCACGTTTCCGGCCATGGACGTCCTCCTGCTCCCACTCTGACCGCTCCCGAACCGTAAGCAGATGCTCGCGTCCGCGGTTCAAATCTCGTACGCGCCCGCCGGCAAGCTGACTACACCGGGTGACGCCGGTCCATGGCCTCCAACGGCCTCCGCCAGCCCACGTCCACGCTGCCGGGACGTCCGGGACCGCTGTTCCGTTGACGCCATCGCGACTACCGTGGCAGCGGTGACACAAGGCATTCCTCGCGCACTGGTGTTCCTCGATGTGGACGGACCGCTCATCCCTTTCGGGGGCAATCCGCGCGAATACGCGACCAGCACGGGTTCCAGGGCGGACCAGCACCGGTCGAACGATGTCCCGACGAATCCGCTGCTACAGAGGATCAACCCCGAAAACGGCCCACGGCTTATGGCACTGACCTGCGAATTGGTATGGGCTACGTCGTGGATGAACGACGCCAACGAGATGATCGGCCCACTCCTCGGACTACCCACGATGCCGGTCGTCAGCTGGCCTGAGTCCGAGGCTGACATCGATCACCGGATCCACTGGAAGACCCGCGACCTGGTTGCCTTCGCAGCAGGACGTCCATTCATCTGGATCGACGACGAGATCACTGAGGCCGACCATGTCTGGGTGACCGCGCACCACCAGGCACCGGTACTTCTCTGGCGTGTCGATCCCCGCATCGGCCTTACCCACACTGACTTCATCGAACTGAATCATTGGCTTACCGCACCGTCGGCGGCGAGCCAGCAGCCTTGAGATAGGGCGTCAACACAGCATCAGCAGAGATTGTCCTGTCTCCGGTAGATGCGTGCCGTTGCTGTCCCAGAACATGTCTTATGTGTTTCCGGCTAAGCGTTCCTGCACCGGGTGGTGCGCCAGCTCCACGGATCAATCGTCGGTGTCGTTGAACGCCAGCTATCGAAGTCGCGGTGCGACGGTGGCCGCGAACCGTGCCATGAACTTGTTGTCCGGATGTCGGTGTTCGACGAAATCCTGACGCCACAGACGTTCGCCGTACGATCGATGGGTGGCTACACCAGGATTTCGTACCCGAGACGAATGGATGGCGGGCTACCGGCGGGTGCTTGAGGCCAGAAGTAACCAGGCAAGCGTCAAGCGCCTCCGCGAACTCGCCGAAGATCCGGTCAGGGTCGTGCGCCTCTATGCCAGCTGGAACTACCGGACTCCGGCCGACGCTCTCGGCCCGCTCCTGGCCGAAGACGACTACTTGGTCTGGTGGAATGTCATTCACAACCCCCGCACACCAGCCGAAGCACTCGCCCGGGCAGTCGCCGCGGAGACCGACCCAGAACCGTGGTCCACGAAACGACACATCGTCGCCCACCACCCGTCGGCCGCGCCCGAACTACGTACCGCCCTCCTAGCGGTGGGCGCCTGCCGCTACCCGGACAGCTGCCACTACGAAGCGAACTTCCGTAGAAGCTCCGCCGGGGTCGCTGCGCGTCGCCGTGCCGACGGTCTGACCGATGAGGCGTAGCTGATAGCGGGTCTTCAAAAAGTTATCGATCAGCTTGGTGACCGTTCTTCGAGGCGGAGACGTTCGGGGGAACGCATGCGGACGTCGCTGGCCACGAACTTCCGCACATTCGTATCACAACAAGCGCGGCCAGCGACCCTCACCGGTGCCTCCAGCGAGACGCTGCGCCACGAGCAGGCGAGTCCGTGGATCGACGCGAGGGTGTCGCTCACCGGGTGATCGACGTTCGATCAAACGTACACTTTCCGGCAAAACAGTTGTGTGGCCAGAGCATTGACTCCGGCAACGCTGGGCATCGTGGACTACCTACAGCCACTCAATCCACGAAGACGATCTGACGAGATCATGACCGGTCCGATACGTGCACCATCATCCGGTTCGTGACTACACCCGTTCGAGGGCGACCGCTCCTTCGCGACTGCACTCGACCAGGTAGCACTTCGAACCGCCCGCGCCTCCCCCGCCACGCAGACCAGCCACCTCGACCAGTCCGCTCTATTCGACGGACACCATCCGACACAAGCCGCCCACTATCAAGTCGTCTCAACACCGACCGACAGGCGACCATGAACCCGACCGGGACGGCTGACGAGCGCTACGCCGACCTGCGGTCGCGCCATCGGCTCCACGCCGATACGGACACCGACCGATCGACGCGTGCCGTCTGAGCGCCACGGCTGTCGTCCAGTGGCACTGGGTCCGTCCACGTCCCAACGGCTCCGGATCACACCCGGATCACCCCACGCCGAGAACCGACACGAAAAAGCCCCGACCGGCATGAAACGCCAGGTCAGGGCATATATCGCTGTGCGCCGCCAGGGACTCGAACCCCGAACCCGCGGATTAAGAGTCCGCTGCTCTGCCAGTTGAGCTAGCGGCGCTCACTGGAACGGGGGAAACCATAGCACGACCTCCACCGTGATCTCCATTCACTAACGGGGCGCGCCGCCAACCAGACATTTAGTCACGAATCACCGTTGCCTCGCGTGGATACGCTCCGGTCATGGATTACCTCGGGGAAGATCTTCTCCTGCTGTGCATCGCAACAAACGGCAAGATCATCAACCCAGACCGGCTTAAGTTCGCTCTCATGGGCGCAGAACTGGTACGCCTAGCCGGCGCCGCCCGGGTCGACATCGATCGCGATCGGATCGTCGTCAAGAACTCCGCTCCAACCGGAGATCCACAGCTCGACATGTCCCTCGCAGACATCGACCATCGGCGACGGCCACCGAGGGCTCGCCCTTGGGTCGCGGCGCCCCGGGGAAAGATCGTCGAGGAGTACGCGAACCGGCTATCCATGCGGCACATCGTCACGGTGGAGCCGGGCGGTTTCTTCAAGGTCATGCGATGCCACGTGCTCGATACGACAACTGCCGAGGCGGCACGTACCCGACTGGACCGCATCGCGCAGGCGACGGGGCAGGTCACGATGACCGACGCCGCGTACGCCGGCCTCGCGTACGCATCCGGAATCGTCGACGTGATCTACGCGGGCTTCACCCGTCGGCATATCCGCCGACGCTTTCAGGAAATCGCCAAAGGCCAGTGGTCATCGCGGGCCGTCGCCTCTGCGATCGATGCGGCGGCGTCGGCCTCGACCGACGCGGCAGTGAACGCAAGCATCGAAGCCGCTAGTCGAATGGCGATCCAGGCGGCCACGGATTCAGCCATTCAAGCAGCGACCGATGCGGCGGTCGCGGCGGCCGTCGATGCCACAGTCCACGGCGCAACCGACGCCGGCGGCGCCGGTCATTCCCACGGCCACTAAGCAACGCCCAGCAAGAAGCACGGACGGCCACTAAGCAAGCGCCCGGCGAAAAGCACGGGTGGCCACTCAACAACGCCCCGGGAGAAGCACGGACGGACACTCAGCAACGCCCGGCGAAATGGAAGGTCCAAAAGCGAGCGGCAGGACACAACCGATTCGGTCACGAAGATCACTCGAATGCGCGACGATATGTCTGCAATGCCAGCTTTCGGGGGTCGGGGGACCACATGGTCAGGCGGACGCGGATAACGGTCACAGCGCTGGCGCTTGCTCTCGCCGTACCACTGCTGATTTCTGCTTGTTCGGCGCAAGGGACGTCTCGGCACGCGGCCAAGCCGGCGACCGCGCCCGCCGCGAACCTCGTCGACGACACCGTCATGACGATCACGCCGACCCTCGCAACCAGCCGCGTCCCGGTCACCGCCGAGATCGGCACGAGCGTCCAGGGTGGTCGGCTGACCGGCGTGACGCTCACCGATGCTCAGGGACGAACCATTGACGGTGCGCTGCGTCCCGACGGTTCGACGTGGATGCCGGCGGCGAGCCTGCGGTTCAACCAGAAGTACACCGCGACCATCGAGGCCACCACTACCAGCGGCCAGGCGAAGACCGTGACCACGTCGTTCACCACCATGACGAAGCCGGCCGGACGTCCGATCTCGACCTCGGTCAACGTGAAGGACAAGGCGAACTACGGCGTCGCGATGCCGATCGTGCTGACGTTCGGTACCGCGATCCCGACCGCGGACCGGGCCGGCATCGAGCGCCGGCTGTTCGTGCAGAGCAGTCCCGAGCAGCGCGGCATCTGGAGTTGGCAGAGTTCCACGCAGGTGACGTACCGGCCGCAGAGCTACTGGCAGACCGGTACGTCGGTCATGGTCAGCACCGCGCTGGCCGGCATGCCGATCGGCGACCGCCTGGTGGGCGGGGATCAGGCCGCGACGTTCACGATCGGCAAGGACCTCGAGTACGTGGTGAACGCGAAGACCCACATGCTCACGATCACCAGCGACGGAAAGACCGTCCACAGCTTCCCGATCAGCGCCGGGCGCCCGAGTTTCCCGTCCTGGTCCGGGCACTTCGTGATGATGGACAAGCAGTACTACACCGTGTTCAACACGATCGGGATTCCGGGCGAGAACTACATCACGCCGGTGCACTACGCCGAGCGGCTGACGCTGAGCGGCACGTTCTTCCACTCGGCGCCGTGGTCGGTGGGTGAGCAGGGTCACGTGAACGTCAGCCACGGTTGCATCAACCTGGCGCCCGCGAACGCGAAGTGGATCTACCAGAACGGTCAGATCGGCGACCCGGTGCAGATCACCGGTACGCCGGTCCACGCGGCCCAGGGCAACGGTTGGACCATGTGGGATATGTCGTGGTCCGACTTCGTCAAGGGCAGTGCGCTGGGAATCTCGGCCAGCGTGCGGTCGTTCGGGGCGATACCCACGCTTTAGCCCTAAATCAACGCTTTGCTGTCCTTGCCAGGGCAGGGCACGATGGGTGGGTGCGCCCTCCACACATTCGCGTTGCCGCAATCGTCTTCACACTGGCCGGAGCGCTGGCGTTGTCCGCCTGCACCTCGAAGCCACATTGGAACGGTGCCGGCCAAGCGCCGCCTGCCGTGTCGAACGGCTCGGACTCCGGATCGGCCCCGGCCGCTCCCACGATCACCGCGCCGGCAAACGGTGCGACCGACGTCCCCGCCGGTACGCAGATCGCGTACACGGCGGCGTCCGGCGTGACCACGGCGGTGAGCGTGACAGCCGCCGACGGCACCGCGGTGACCGGCGCGGCCGGCTATGACCCGTCCACGTGGGTGCCGGCGAAGGCGCTCGCGTACGGCGCTCAGTACACGGCGAAGGTCACCTCGACCAGCGGCGGCAAGAGTTCGTCGGCGACCACGACGTTCACCACGATGGCGAAGCCGACGCAGCAGATCGAGGTGCAGAGCTGGCTCGGCGACAACTTGGTGTACGGCGACGCCGTACCGGTCGTGATCACGTTCAGCCACACGGTCGGCGACAACGAGCGCGCGGCCGTCCAGAAGCGGCTGTCGGTCACGTCCACGCCGGCTCAGACGGGCGCGTGGAGTTGGGTGTCGGCGACCGAGATCCACTATCGTCCCGAGGCGCTGTGGCAGCCCGGTACGAAGTTCTTCGTGAACGTACAGACCGCGGGCGTGTTCATGGGCAACGGCTACTACGGCATGGATGACCTGACCGTCACGGCGAGCATCACCGCCCACCCGATGTCGATCGTCGACGACGACAAGACCCACAAGGTGACGGTCAAGGTCGACGACAAGGTCGTCAAGACGTTCCCGGCCAGCATGGGTAAGAAGAGCACACCGTCGTCGTCCGGCAAGCTCGTGATCATGAGTCGCAAGCCCAGCGAGGAGTTCGACTCGTCCCTCGGCACCGGCGGCACGCCGGTGAACGCGCCCGGCGGCTACAAGGAACTCGTCTACTTCACGATGCGGTTGACGTGGACCGGCCAGTACATCCACGCGGCGCCGTGGTCGGTGCGGAGCCAGGGCCACACCGATGTGTCGCACGGGTGCACGAACATCTCGACCGCGAACGCGAAGTGGCTCTACGAGAACTCGCTGGTCGGCACGCCGGTGGACGTGGAGAACACGCCGGTGCACGTCGCACCGGGCAACGGCTGGACCGATTGGGACGGCACGTGGGCCGACTTCCTGAAGGGCAGCGCGCTTCCGGTCACGTCCTGACCTACGACAAGCAGAAAGGCCGAGGCGATCGCCTCGGCCTTTCTGCTGCTTGGGGTGGCTGACGGGACTTGAACCCGCGGCCCCCGGGACCACAACCCGGTGCTCTACCAGCTGAGCTACAACCACCACGCGTTCTCACCGTGATGAAACGGCGAGCGCCGAGTAATGATAGCGGAAACCCGGCCCGGAAAGCGCGGGGGTATCGGTCGGGTCCGTAGCGTCAGGAGATCGGGTACGCGACGGCCACCTCGGCCGCGATCGCCTTGGCCGCGTCGACGTCCGGGCCGGGGCCCGGCACGAACAGCGTGCTCCGATAGTAGGCAAGCTCCCGGATGCTCTCCTTGATGTCGGCGAGTGCCCGATGGGCCAGGCCCTTCGCCGGCTGGCCGTAGTACGTGCGCGGATACCACCGCCGGGCCAGCTCCTTGATCGACGAGACGTCGATCATGCGGTAGTGCAGGTGATCATCGAGGCGCCGCATGTCCCGGGCCAAGAAACCCCGGTCGGTGGAGATCGTGTTGCCGCAGAGCGGCGCCGTACGCGGGTTCGGCACGAACGCCGTCACGTAGTCCATCACCATGTCTTCGGCCTCGGCGAGCGTGACCCGGGAGGCCCGGACTTCTTCGGTGAGCCCGGACTTCTCGTGCATGTCCCGGACGAACTCCACCATGCCGTCGAGCGCCGCGTCCGGTGCGTGAATGACGACGTCGACGCCGTCACCGAGGACGTTGAGGTCCGGATCGGTCACCAGCGCGGCGACCTCGATCAGCGCATCGCGCTCGAGATTGAGGCCGGTCATTTCACAATCCATCCACACCAGAAGATCCGCCACGCAGACAGCCTAGATGCCGCCCGCGTACGACGCCTAACCGAATCGGGTCTGGACATCTAGGGTTCTAGGTTTATATAGTTCTAGACATGACAGCGGATGAGAAACGCCAGTTCAACGTTCTCCTGCCGGAGTCGTTGATCCGGAGCGTGAAGATTGCCGCGATCGACCGGGGTGTCTCGCTCTCCCACCTCGTAGAGCAGGCCATGCGCACTTACCTGGAAACCACCACGAAGGGAAGCAACTGATGATCCGCCTAGCCCCCGTGTACTTCACCGGCCACATGGACCGGACCGTGGACTTCCTCACCGCGCTCGGCTTCGAGATCGAGGCGAAGCACCGCAACAGCAGCTGGACCGAGCTTGCCGCGCCGGACGCGCTGCTCAACCTGCACGGGTTGAGCACGGATGGGCCGGAACGCGCCGGCGGTGACACGGCTCTGTCTTTCGAAAGTGACGAAGCTCCGGATGCGATCGCTCAGCGCCTGACCGCCGCCGGCTTCGCCGACACGGAGATCCTCGACGAGACGTTTGGGCTGATCCTGAAGGTGACCGGCCCGGACGGCACACTCGTCCAGATCAACTTCTCGGACCGCACGCTCTATGTGTGATCGCCGGCTTCTGGGGCCGTCGTACCAGTATGCCAGCTTTATACTGACAAAAATAGATCTGTTGTGATGTCCTGTGGGTAGATATAGTGGTAGTTGTCCAATTAAGTGACAGCAACCCCGAGGAGGCCGATGGTCCCGAACCGCCCGCCCCGACACGGTCCCAGCAGTAACTGACGATGTCACCCCCCGGTGACAGTGGCCCCTCGCGTGCCTCCGCGAGGGGCCACTACAGTCACATCGCTCGGCGGCGGGCCACCTCGGCCAGGGTCACCGCAGCGGCCACCGACGCATTCAACGACTCGACGCTCGTCGTCATCGGGATCGCCACCCGCAGGTCACACGTGTCGCCGACCAGCCGCGACAGACCCCGTCCCTCGGATCCGACGACGACCACGAGCGGTCCGACCGCGGCCTCGAGATCGTAGATCGACGTCGCTCCGTCCGCGTCCAGGCCGACGATCATGAAGCCCGCATCCTGGCACTGCTTCAACGCGCGAGTCAGGTTCGTGACCTGGGCAATCGGCAACCTGGCGGCCGCTCCGGCGCTGGTGCGCCAGGCCGTGGCGGTGATCCCGGACGCCCGGCGCTCCGGCAGGAACACGCCGTGTGCCCCGAACGCCGCCGCCGAGCGCACGACCGCGCCGAGGTTGCGCGGATCGGTCACGCCATCCAGCGCGACCAGCAGGGGCGCGGTCTGCTCGGCCGCATTCGCCACAAGATCATCAAAAGACTCATAGGCATAAGGGGGTACGGACAGTCCGATGCCCTGATTCAGCACGCCGCCGGTCATCCGGTCGAGTTCGTTGCGACTGATCTCGAGCAGCGCGATGCCACGGTCGGCCGCCATCCGGACCGCCTCGGTGACCCGGTCGTCCATGTCCACACCGGCGGCGACGTACAACGCGGTCGCCGGAATGCGTGACCGCAGCGCCTCGACCACCGGGTTCCGGCCGACGAGCAGCTCCGGAGCATCCCGAGGTGTCTGCGACTTACGACCGGCCGCGACTCGGGGGCCGCCGCGCGTACCCCCGGTTCGGGACTTTGCTCCGCCGTGAGCTGCGGCTGCGCGGCCCGGCTTGGTACCGCGGCCGAACGTGGTGTCCTTGGTTCCCGGTTTCCCGATCTTGGGCGCGCGCCCCTCGGACGCCGCGGCGCGCTTCTCCTTGTCCTGCTTCCACTGCGTCCGCTGCGGTACGTCTTCGGTGCCGGAGTAGCCCTTGTGCCACGGCCGTTCATCGGCGGGCAGCGTCTTGCCCCGGCCCTTCAACGTCTCGCGGCGCTTGCCGCCGGAACCGGACGGCGCGCCCTTCTTCGCCGTCGTGCGCTTTCCACGACGCTCGGAATTTCCTGGCATGTTGACTGCTCTCCCCTGCGCCGACGGTCCATCGTGGACCCGGCTGCATATCCCTGCTTGAGTTGATCTCTGTGACGTCGGCGACGGTGTTGCGGGCGCAACGTCACAGCCAAAGGGTACCTTCGTCGCCGGTCGCGCTCGACCAACATACCCGTAGGCTTGACGGCTGTGGCCGAACCGACCCGCACCGCCGAGACCGCGCAGACACTCGATCGCGGTCTGCGCCTGTTACAGCTCGTCGCAGACGTCTCCGCCGGGCTGTCGGTGACCGAGGCGGCGGATCGGCTCGGCGTCGGCCGCGCGGTGGTCTACCGGCTGGCCGCGACGCTGATCGAGCATCGGATGATCCGGCGCGACGCGAGTGGCCGGCTTCGCCTCGGCGCCGGCGTGCTGCACCTGGCCCGCCGGGCCCAGCCGCTGATCGCCGACGCCGCTCGACCGGTACTGCGCCGCCTGGCCGAGTCGGTCGGCGCGACCGCGCACCTCACCGTCGCCGACGGCAACGAGGCAGTCGCGCTGGCGGTGGTCGAGCCGAGTTGGACCGCGTTCCACGTCGCCTACCGGGCCGGCAGCCGGCACGCGATCGACCGTGGTGCCGGCGGCCGCGCGATCATCGCCGGCCGGCACCGCAGCGAGGGATGGCAGTCGTCCGCGGGCGAGTTGGAGGCCGGCGCGTACGGCATCGCGGCACCGGTCCTCGGCGTGGAGGGGCTGGAGGCGAGCGTCGGCGTGATCGCGCTCGCGCCGCTGGACGCCTCGGTGGTCGGCCCACAGGTGCTGGCCGCCGCAACCGCGATCATGCAGGCCCTCAGCTGAGCGTACGCAGGACGTCCGGCAGATCGGCGAGCGTGGCGATCTCGGCGGCGTCGCCGGGCGGCTTCGGTTCGCCGGTGCGGTTGAGCCAGACCGCGTGCATGCCGGCCGAGATCGGACCCGTCACGTCGTTGAGCCAGTCGTCACCGACGAAGACGATCTCCTCCGCAGCGACGCCGGCCAGCGTGACGACCCGCTCGTAGAACCGGGGCGACGGCTTCGACGGCAGGCCGTCGACGTAGGCAAAGACCGTGAACGCGAACACGCCGTCGAGCCCGGCGACCTCCGGTGTGGTGTTGCCGTTCGTCGCGTAGCCGAGCCGGTAGCGCGTCCCGAGCGCGGCAAGCATCGGCGCGACGTCCGGAAAGGTGGACGACGACACTCGCCGGTGCGCACAATAGGCACCCGAGATCCGATCGACGGTTGCCGCGTCGCCGGCACCAACCCTCTCCAGGGTCCGCCGGAACGCCTCCCGCCGGACATCGGCCATGGGCGCCTCCTTCGCGCGCCACACCGCCAGCCAGTCGGCATGCAGGTCGTCGACGGTCAGCACGGACGCCACATCCCCGAGATCGCAGATCATCGGGTGTACGGCCCGCAGGCTGCTCCACATCGACGAGTCGAAGTCGATCAGCGTGTCGTCGGCGTCGAACACCACCGCGCGGATCACGACGTCATCATCCTGCCTGCCTCATCCTGCCCGCGTCATGCCGAGGACGTCGAGCGCCTCGTCCAGCTGCTCCTCGGTGATCCTGCCAGACGCGACGTGACCCCGCTGTACGACGACGTCGCGGATCGAATCCCCGGACGAGAGCGCCTGCTTCGTGATTTTCGCTACCTCCTCGTACCCGAGATAGCGGTTGAGCGGCGTCGCGATCGACGGCGAGCCCTCGGCATATTGCCGCAGCACATCGACGTTTGCTTCGAGACCCGCAACGCAGCGGTCCGCGAACAGCCGGGCGACGTTCGCGACCAAGCGGATCGACTCCAGCAGATTCCGAGCGATCACCGGCAGCATCACGTTGAGTTCGAAGTCACCCTGGGAGCCGGCGAAGGCGACCGCGGCATCGTTGCCGAACACCTGGGCGCATACCTGCCGGACCGCCTCGCAGACCACCGGGTTCACCTTGCCCGGCATGATCGACGAACCCGGCTGCAGGTCCGGCAGGTGCAGTTCGCGGAGGCCGGCCCTCGGTCCGGAACCCATCCACCGGATGTCGTTCGCCATCTTGTACAGGCTCACCGCAACGACTCGCACCTGGCCGGACGCCTCCACCAGCGCATCCCGGGCACCCTGAGCCTCGAAGTGATTGCGAGCCTCGGTCAGCGGAAGCCCGGTATCCGCCGCCAGCCGGGCGATCACCGCAGCGGCGAAGCCCGGCGGCATGTTGATACCGGTACCGACGGCCGTACCACCGAGTGGCAGCTCGCCGACCCGGGGCAGAACGCCCTGGACACGGTCGATGCCATAGCGGATCTGGGCGGCGTAGCCGGAGAACTCCTGCCCGAGCGTGATCGGCGTCGCGTCCATCAAGTGCGTACGCCCGGCCTTGACCACGGCCGCCCACTCGGTCGACTTCGCCTCCAACGCTTCGGCGAGATGTGCCAGCGCCGGCACCAGATCTCCGGCCAGGCTCTCGGCCGCCGCCAGATGGATCGACGACGGGAACACGTCGTTCGACGACTGCGACGCGTTGACCATGTCATTCGGGTGCACGTCGGCGCCGAGCGTACGGTTGGCCAGCGTCGCGATCACCTCGTTCGCGTTCATGTTCGACGACGTACCGGAGCCGGTCTGGAAAACATCGATCGGGAACTGATCGTCATGCTCGCCGCGGACCACCGCACCGGCGGCCGATGCGATCGCGGCGGCGACGTCGGCCGGAATCACGCCGAGATCGGCATTGACCAGCGCGGCGGCGGCCTTGATCCGGGCCAATGCGGCGATGTGCGCCCGTCCGAGACCGGTGCCCGAGATCGGGAAGTTCTCCACGGCGCGCTGGGTCTGCGCTCGCCAGAGCGCATCCGCCGGGACGCGTACGTCGCCCATCGTGTCGTGCTCGATGCGATATTCCATACGTCCATACTGCCGTGCCGAACGGCGAACCGGTCAGGACGCGGCGTACGGCACCGAAGCAGACGGCGGCGAGATCGGCCCCCTGGTCAACGCCAGGTACTGAGCCTTGGTGTACGCGACCACCGGATCGGGAGCGGCCGTGCCGATCTCCGTATCGAAGACCAGGATCGCGGTGTCACCCTCGACGGCGTTGCCTTCCATCGCAATCGTTCCAGCGTCGCTGTTCCCGGTGTCCTCGAACACGGTCGCATCCGGGAGGCCGGGCACCCGCCATTTCTTGAATTCGGCGATGCTCACCTCCTCGACGTTCGTCATATAGAGCGTCGCGTTCTCGGATGAATCAAAGCGGATCAGGACGATATTGACCTGTGAGCCGTCCGAGCCGGTCCAGCCGCGATCCACCTCGGCCTGGAACCCGTACGCCTGCAGCGTCTTGGTCCGGTTCTGCGGCTCGCCGCTGCCGGAGGCATCCTGGGCCAGCGTGATCGGTCCGCCGTTCACGTCGGTGGCGTCGGCGGGAGCCGGTATGAGGTAGGCGCCCAGATCCCCGTCATGCCGCAGGACGACCGAGCCGCCCGGTGGCGACGTGGTGGGGTCGGCCGGTGCATTGCACGCGGCCAGGGCAACGGCAGACGCGAGCAGGAGCCCGGCAAGGAACGGGGTACGACTGGTCACGCCCGACAGTGTCGGGGACGTGACGAGCGCTCGCAACCCTCGGCATCATGGAGGCCGACGGTCAGCGCCGACCGACGGTCAGCACCGGCTTCGTGACCTCGGCGAAGAAGTCGTTGCCCTTGTCGTCGACGACGATGAATGCCGGGAAGTCGACCACGTCGATCTTCCAGACCGCCTCCATGCCGAGTTCGGCATACTCCAGCACCTCGACATGCTTGATGCAGTCCTGCGCGAGCCGCGCCGCCGGGCCGCCGATCGAGCCGAGGTAGAACCCGCCGTACGCCGCGCAGGCCTGCGTGACCTGCGAGGATCGGTTGCCCTTCGCCAGCATGACGAGCGAACCGCCGGCCTTCTGGAACTGCGCCACGTACGCGTCCATCCGCCCGGCCGTGGTCGGCCCGAACGAGCCGGACGCGTACCCGTCCGGGGTTTTCGCCGGCCCGGCGTAGTAGACGGCGTGATCGCGCAGGTAGTCCGGCATCGGTTCACCGGCATCGAGGCGCTCGGCGATCTTCGCGTGCGCGATGTCCCGTGCGACGACGAGCGGGCCGGTCAGCGACAGCCGCGTCTTCACCGGATACTTCGACAGTTCGGCGCGGATCTCGGCCATCGGACGGTTGAGGTCGACGTTGACGACCTCGCCGCCGTCTTCGAGATGCGCCGACGTCACATCCGGCAGGAACCGGGCCGGATCGCGTTCCAGCTGCTCGAGGTAGACGCCGGACGGCGTGATCTTGCCGAGCGCCTGTCGATCGGCCGAGCAGGAGACGGCGATGGCGACCGGGCAGGAGGCGCCGTGGCGTGGCAGGCGGATCACCCGTACGTCGTGACAGAAGTAACGCCCGCCGAACTGCGCACCGATGCCGAACTGGCGGGTCAGCTCCAGCACCTCGGCTTCCAGTTCCACGTCGCGGAAGCCGTGCGCGGTCATGCTTCCCGAGGTGGGCAGCGCGTCCAGGTACTTCGCGGACGCGTACTTCGCCGTCTTGAGCGCGAACTCGGCACTCGTACCGCCGATCACCACGGCCAGGTGGTACGGCGGGCAGGCGGCCGTACCGATCAGACGCAGCTTCTCCTCCAGGAACGCCATCATCCGCGTCGGATTCAGGAGTGCCTTCGTCTCCTGGTAGAGGTAACTCTTGTTGGCCGAACCGCCGCCCTTCGCCATGAACAGGAACTTGTACGCGTCGGCATGCCCGTCCGGGTCGTCGGCGTACAGCTCGATCTGAGCCGGGAGGTTCGATCCGGTGTTCCGCTCGTCCCACATCGTCACCGGCGCGAGCTGCGAGTACCTGAGGTTCAACGTGGTGTACGCGTCGTAGACACCGCGTGCGATCGCGGCCTCGTCCCGTCCGTCGGTGAGCACGTGCCGGCCGCGCTTGCCCATCACGATCGCGGTGCCGGTGTCCTGGCACATCGGGAGTACGCCGCCGGCCGCAATGTTCGCGTTGCGCAGCAGGTCGAGCGCGACGAAACGGTCGTTCGGCGACGCCGCCGGATCGTCGATGATGTTGCGGAGCTGCTGCAGATGCGCGGGCCGGAGGAAGTGCGCGATGTCGTGCATCGCCTCGGCGGTCAGCGCGGTCAGCGCCTCCGGAGCGACGGTCAGGAACCGGCGGCCCCCCGGCCCGTCCACGACGTCAATGCCGTCGGTGGTGATCAGGCGGTATTCGGTCGCATCCGGACCGATCGGCAGCAGCGATTCATACGCGAACTCGGGCATGACTCGCAGAATAGCGTCACGGTATCGGCGCGACCGCGAGCGGACCGATCGTACGGCCGATGTTGATCACCAGCGAGAGCTGACCGAAGCCCAGCACCGACGCGTCCGACTTCACCGTGCTGAGCACAGCGCCGCTCTGCCGCGAATAGATCGCTATCGTGCCCATCTCGGTCGGATCCACGATCACCACGTAGCCGGAGGCGACGCCGATCGACGCTGACTTGGCCACCGCCGCCCGCCACAGGAGGTGTCCGTCGGCGACGTTGACCGCGCGGATGGCCCGGCCGCCCGGCGCCCGGACGATCGCTATCTGCGCGTCCATCGCGATGATCCGCTCGCCGGGGTCGGCCCGGAACCTCACGCGCCGGTTCGAGGCGTCGATGATCACGTCGCGACCGGTGGTGTCGATGCCGAGCAGGTCGCCGCCGCTGCCGACCGGATTTTTCGCGGCCTCGCAGCCGAGCGGGGTCGACGTACGCAGATCGACGCCGTCCTGCTCCCACAGCTGCGAGCCGGTCCTCGGATCCATCCCGGCGGCCGTGTAGAAGCACTGATCGCCACGCATCGACGAACTCGCGGCCACGACGTAGTCGCCGGCCACCGCGATCTGCGTGGTTGTGTCCGGCGTGAACACGTGCAGCGCCCGGCCGGTCCGCGTGTCGATCACGTGAACCTTGCCGCCCATCGGCAGCCCGACCAGGTCCGGAGCGAGAGTGGGCTGCGCTCTCGCCGGTCCGGCGTAGGCGCTGTCGACATCGCCGACATCGGCCAGCCCGTGGTCGAAGCCGATCAGCCCGGTGCCGTCCGCGTTGATCGTCGTGGACCAGAGCTGCAGGCCACCGGCGGTCGAGACAGCCTTCAGCGTGCACGTCTTGGCGCACGTCAAGATCAAGATCTTATCCTGGTACGCCCAGACTCCGGCCCTCGAGTTCACGTCCCACAGGAAGATGCCGCTGGCCGCGTCGTACACGTCGAAGCCGGCCTTGACCTGACGTCCGACCAGCACGACCGGGTGCTCGTCGCCGGCCACCCCGGCCCACGAGTCCGGGCGGGTCCAGACCAGCGCGCCGGAGCCCGGGCTGCGTACCTCGACAGAGCCGCCGGTCGCGATGATGATGCTGCTCGGCAGCACGGTCGCCGCGCTCGGCTGGTTGCCGACCCGGGCGGTCCAGACCGGCGCCGGCGATGCGAGCTTCGTCACGGTCGCGTTCTGCAGCCAGTTAGCCAAACCGGGTATTGGATTCCAACCCGTGACCAATGCGTAGATAATGCCAATGCTCAGGACGCCGAGAAGCGCGAACGTGCCCTTGATCCGGCCGAACGCAGTGGCCATCCGCAGACCGTACCGACGAGGACCCGCAATCCCTGCGAGCCCGTTTTACCCGTGTCACCCCCATTTCCAGGCGTTGATCCTGATCAGCTTTTCGCTGCGCTGGCGGCCACGACCAGCGGAAGGACCCGGTACGGGATCTGCTCGGACAGGGCGATGATCGTCGATGCTCGTACGATCTGGTCATACGAGACGACCTGATCGATCACCCTCTGCAAGTCGGCGTTGGATCGGGCCACGATCCGGCACAGCAGATCGCCGGCGCCACTGATCGTGTGCACCTCGAGTACCTCGGGAATGGTCGCGAGGTGGTGGGCGACCGGATCGTGGCCGCGGCTCTGCCGGATCTCCAGCGTCACGAATGCCGTCACGATGTAACCGAGCGCAGCCGGGGACACATCCGGCCCGTACCCGAGGATCACGCCGCGGGCGACGAGCTTGTCCAGCCGCGCCTGCGCGGTACCCCGTGCGACCTGCAGCCGGCGTGCGCATTCCAGGATCCCGATCCGCGGCTCGGCCGCCAGCAGCGCGATCAGCCGGCCGTCCAGCTCGTCGATGTCGCTCATGATTCAAATACTAGACAACATGTCCAGCGCTGGTCCGGTTTATTGCATCAATCTGCGCAGTCTGCCCAGCACATCGGCGACCGGTTGCCCACTTCAACCGCGACCACGAAGATCGGGCGCAACGGCACATTTACCGAGGAGTGACGATGACCCAGGCCATGGACCGGATCAAGACGGACGATGACGTCAACCTTGATGAGCTGATCGGTGCGGTGGCACACGACATCGCCGAAGATCCGTTCCCGGTCAAAGGCCTCGATCACGTCCGGTTCTACGTCGGCAACGCGAAGCAGGCCGCGCACTACTACTCGACCGGCTTCGGCATGAACGTGGTCGCCTACCGCGGCCCGGAACAGGCCGGTACGGCGGCTACGCCGGAGTTGGCACAGGAGTGCCGCGACCACGCCGAATACGTCCTGACCTCCGGCTCGGCCCGATTCGTGCTGGTCGGCCCGGTGCACGCGGACGCCGAAGCCGCCGCCCACCACGCGGTCCACGGTGACGGCATCATCGACATCGCACTCGAGGTGCCGGACGTGGACAAGGCGTACGAGCACGCGCTGAAGCAGGGCGCGACCGGCCTCATGGAGCCGCACGACGAGACCGACGAGAACGGCACGATCCGGATCGCGTCCATCGCCACGTACGGCGTGACGCGGCACAGCCTGGTCGACCGCTCCCGCTACACCGGCCCGTTCCGCCCCGGTTTCATCGAGCGCAAGCCGATGATCGACCGGACCGCCGCGATCGAGGCCGGTCTCCAGCCGAAGCGCTACTTCCAGGCAGTCGATCACATCGTCGGCAATGTCGAACTGGGCAAGATGAACGACTGGGTCGAGTTCTACCAGCGCGTCATGGGCTTCACGAACATGGCCGAGTTCGTCGGTGACGACATCGCCACCGAATACTCCGCGCTGATGAGCAAGGTTGTCGCCAGCGGCACCCGCAAGGTCAAGTTCCCGCTGAACGAGCCGGCCGTCTCCCGCAAGAAGTCGCAGATCGACGAGTACCTCGACTTCTACCAAGGTCCGGGCGCCCAGCACATCGCGATCGCCACGAACGACATCCTGCGCAGCGTTGATGTGATGCGCGCGAACGGCGTGGAGTTCCTGGACACGCCGGACAGCTACTACGAGGACGCCGAGTTGCGGGCGCGGATCGGCACGGTACGCGTACCGATCGAGGAACTGCAGAAGCGCAGCATCCTGGTTGACCGGGACGAGGACGGCTACCTGCTGCAGATCTTCACGAAGCCGGTGCAGGACCGCCCGACCGTGTTCTTCGAGCTGATCGAACGCCACGGCTCGCTCGGCTTCGGCAAGGGCAACTTCAAGGCCCTCTTCGAGGCGATCGAGCGTGAGCAGGAGATGCGCGGCAACCTCTGACCGTCGCTGAGCGATCTCGGCGCCCCGGTCGATTCGCCGGGGTGCCGCGACGTTGTCGACGCCGCAATCCGCGTACCGCTAACCTGATTCCGATCTTTGAACTTCGCTACCAGAACAGACAAACGGCAGCAAAGCTCGCTCCCGGCTTTTGTGCGCGCGTTGGCTCGTGTTCCACGTGGCGGCGATGGCCGCTCCCTATTTCTCGGGCACCAATGCAAGGTGGCTACTGTGGGACACAGCCCTACCAGCAATGCCTGCACGACACGTGCGCCGATACCGTGGTGGTGAAGAGTAGACCGTGAGTCAGAATCCCCCCGGGTGGTACCGGGACCCGGCCGAGCCGACAACCCAGCGCTACTGGGACGGTGACGGCTGGGTTGGTGATTCGCTGCCGATCGACGCGACACCACCGAAGGCCCGCTAGTAGCACCATCGTCGCCGGCGGCACCCGGTCCGTTCCCCGGCCCAACGACCGGCGCCCCACCGGCGCCAGGGCTGCCGGTCCCGCCGGGCTGGCCGACTCCGCCGCCGACCGGTTACCCGCTGCCGCCCGGCGCGTACCCGCCTGGGTATCCGCCGCCTGCTGACTCTCCCCCGGACGCACCGCCGCCGGGAGCCGCACCGCCGCCCGGCCCATATCCGCCACCCGGTGCTTATCCGCCGCCACCCGGCGCCTACCCACCGCCCGGCGCCTACCCACCGCCGGGTGGTTATCCGGGTACCGGCGTGCCTCCCCGGGTTTCCGGGTCGGTGAAGTTGCCGACCGGCGCAACGCCGCCCAACTGGCCGGCCGGCCTCGGCGTCGGCCTGAATCCGCGGCCGCACGGCTTCGTGCTGGCGCCACTGAGCAGCCGGTTCGTCGCACGGATCGTGGACATCATCGCCGTACTGCTGCTGGATGCGGCGCTGTGCTGGTATCTCGTCCTCCAGTACGTCAACGAGACCGGCCCGTACTGGCGAGCCGCTGTCCATGCCAGCCAGACCGGCAGTACCGCAGCGCTCCCGACGATGACATCGCGCGGAGCGACGCTCGGCGCAGTGATCCTCACGTTCACGGTCGTCATCTGGGGCGTATACGAGGTACTGCCGACCGGCCGGTCCGGCCAGACGCTCGGTAAACGCCTGCTCGGCATCCGGGTGATCGGCCTCGAAGGCGCGACCACGCTCGGTCCCGCCGCTCGCTGCGCCGCTGGATGCCGATGGGCCTCGCCACGCTGCTGTGGCAGTGCTGCGGCATCGGTTTCCTGATCCAGCTGATCGATTGCGGCACGCCCATGTTCAATCGGCCGTTCAAGCTGGCGCTCCACGACGTCTACGCGGCAACGGTCGATCGTTCAGGTGCCGCCGAAGACGACATTCCGACCATGACCGACGCGGACTCGGAACCGCAGAAAACCGCCAACGGAGGCCCGCGATGAGCCACTGACCCGACCCGACCTCGATCTGTTGCCGACTACGTGGCCGGCCGTAGCGTGCCGGCTCGATCAAGTTGGCCAGCAACGAAGTCCCGTACGGTCCTCTGCCGGGATGGCCGAGGCGATCGCGGCTGCGCTCAGCGAGACGCACCGCTACCCCGACATGGGTTCGGCCGCGCTGCGCGACAAGCCCGCCGAGCGCTACCACGTCGATCCGGCACGTGTCGCGACCGGGTGCAGCTCGGTCGCGATGGCCGAGCATCTCGCGCGCGTGACCTCCTGCCCGGCGACGAACTGCTGTACTCGTGGCGCTCTTTCCAGGCGTACCCGATTATCGCGGCGACCGTGGGCGCGTCAGCGTGCGCGTACCGAACACCTCAACCCATGCCACGATCTGCCCGCGATGGCCGCGGCGGTGACCGACCGCACGCGCATGATCCTGGTCTGCAACCCGACAACCCCACTGGTACCCGTCCCGCAAGGCCGAACTCGACGCATTCCTGAACGCCGTTCCGGAGACCGTACTGGTCGTGATCGACGAGGCGTACCCGAGTTGTGACGGATCCGACGTACCGGATGCGATCGAGACGTACGCCGACCGGCCGACGTGGTTGTCGTCCGGACGCTGTCGAAGGCCTGGGGCCTGGCCGGCCTCCGCGTCGGCTTCACGATCGCATCGCCGGAGGTCACCTCGACCATCGCAAGGTCGTGACGCCTTTCTCGACATCGGCAGTCGCTCAGGTTGCCGCGCTGGCCGCGCTCGATGGACCGACGAGATCAGCGCCGTGCCGCGCTGATCGTGTCCGAGCGGTACGGGTGCTCGACGCCCTACGCGATCATCTGCCGGACGCTCCGGAGAGCCAGGCGAACTTCGTCTGGCTGCCACTCGGAGATGGCTCGGCTACGTTCGCAGCGGCGTGCGAGGCGCAGCGCGTGATCGTCCGACCGTTCCAAGGCTTCGGCGTACGGGTCACCATCGGTCGCCCGACGAAAACGACGCATCCTGGCCGCTATGAGCAAGGCCTTCGACCACTAGTCGCATCGACTCGATGATGGTGAAGCTTGACGGGGTTCGTACCAAGTCTTCATTATCTTTCGATGGCATTCCTGTTTCCGCAGCTCATAGCGGTATTGCGCGAGATTCGGCGGCGCGTTGGACGGCTTGTGATGATCCTGAAGACAAGGGCGTGATAGCGCCTGAACTCTTCAGATCTGAAGCCGGACTTCAAGCTCCACGGACGCGGTCTGGTCGCGTCTCGACGAGCAGTCGGATCTCAACCGGCAGTCGAGCCTCAACCTGCACTCGCATCTCAACAGCAAGAAGAGCGGGCCGGCAGCTGCTGACCCGCTCGTGCTATCCGGATCAGACGCGCGATCCGTCGCGACGGCGGCGAACACGACCAGCAGCAGCACGCCGATCGCGAACAGCATCCACGCGACGACAGCATCGTCGGATCGGGTGGATCCGGTCTTCGGCAGGTCTGCGTCGGAGTCGATATCGCGTTGTCGCGGAGTGGTAGCCGGAGTCGTCGTCGGGGTAGCGCTCAGAGTGGAGCTGGGACCGGCGCAGACGGCCCGGGCGATGTCACCGGCACGACCGGAACCTGGTCGTTCACCCGGTCGGAGTTCCACCGGTACGCCAACCGTCGCGACGCCGATCCGTTCGCCACTGGCTTCGACGGACCACCGGCCGGCCACGGTCAGCGTCAGCGCACCGGCGCCGCAGTCAGGATCAGGATGATGCCGATCAGCGTGGTCAGCCACGGATGGCGACGGATGAACGATCTGCCTTCTCCGCACCGACCGCACCCGCTCCGGCGCCGACGAGTACGGTTTCGCCACCGGACTCCTCGAGACCGCCGCGGCCGCGACAACGACCTCTTCCGCTTCGCCGACGGCACGCTCGCCGCGCAACCGCGGGGAACTGGGTCGTGGCGTACTCGCCGACACCGATCGCTCCGGCCGCCGCTG
>CAWCQQ010000014.1:0-285066 GCA_963797675.1 uncultured Actinomycetota bacterium | reverse complement strand
CGACTCTGAATGCCCAGACGGGTGCTTCTGCGCGGCCCGCCGACGAGCACAGCACTATGAACATGGATATGAGCAGGCCTGATGCATCCATGCAGCACATGAATCACGGTGCAGACTCGGCACGGGTGTTTCTGATGAGCGAATCTTCGGGCACAGCTTTGCAGCCGTCGGCCTGGCCGATGCCGATGGTGATGACCGCGGAAGGCCAGTGGCAATTGATGTGGATGGGAGAAGCCTTCATCGTCGACACGCAGCAAACCGGACCACTGGGGCAGACAAGTTGTACTCCGTAAATTGGGGGATGCTCGGTGCGCTGCATCGCCTCGATGGCGGCGACGTGATGCTGCGGACGATGCTAAGCCTGGAACCTGCCACCGTTACAGATGAACGCTATCCTTTGCTTTTTCAAACTGGGGAAACTGCCTACGGCCAGCCGATCGTTAACGCACAGCATCCGCACAATTTCTTTATGGAGCTGAGTGTGCAATACGCTCACAAGATAGAGCGCCACGAATGCGCTGTGGGATGTCTATTACGCGCCGATCGGCGACATCGCGCTGGGGCCAGTGGCATATCCCCATCGCGCCTCAGCAATGGAAATTCCCCAGGCCACGCTCGGCCATCACTGGCAGGACTCGACGCACATCCTTACTAATGTCTTCACTGCGGGAGTATCGGTGCACGCCTTGCGCTTTGAGGCATCAGGATTCCACGGCGCGGAGCCCGGAGAAATCGCTGGACCATTCCATTTGGCCCAATGAACTCCTACTCCGGACGGATTACGTTGTCCCCGACGTCGCGATGGACAGCCCAGGTCTCCGCCGGACGACTGGCGCATCCTGAAGCGCTGGAACCAGGACATGTTACCCGCACCACGGCCTCGGTCGAATACATTGTCCCGCGTCCACACGGCAACTGGTGGGCGACTTCGCTGGTTGGGGCCGCAACTATAAGATCACGGAAAGGTACAGCAGTAATGCGGTGCTCGCGGAGACGGTCGTTCCCTTCAAGGACAAAAACTTCGTTAGCGGGCGATACGAATGGTCGAGCGCGACGAGCTATTTGCAGACAATTCCGCTCTGCACCAGCAACTGGAATTGCAAACCGGCGGCCACATTTTCAATATCAACGCTTATACCGTCGGCTATACGCGTGACATCGGCACTTTCTACAACGTGCAGACCGGAATTGGACGAACGTCTCCGTCTTCCACGGAATTCCCGACGCCATCAAACCCTTCTACGGCGACCATCCTATGGGTTTCAGCTTATATCTTAGCATTCGGCTGAAAGAAAACCGCTAACATCGGTGATCGCCGATCGACGAAGGTGGACCCTTTTCTTCGCTGAATTGATTGCGCTTGCGATATGTGACCAGCGTGAGGCCCAGCGCGATCGCTAATGGCGGAATCGTCAGCACCGTTATTCCACTTCGCAGGGCCTGGATTCTGTGCTGTCCCGCCGAGGCGGCTTGTGAGTAACACATCGGGCAGGCGTGTGCCGCAACTGGTGCAGCAAGCGCAAGAGCCGTCGCTGCTGCCAGCTTCGGCCATCCGTTCCTCGAGACCATCCTGTCCCACATTGTGGTAGCCCTTTGCTCTAGATTCTCATCCAGAATAGCGCAAGCAGATAACACCATAATGCCACAAGGTAATACCAGTAATAAGAGACAGCATCGAGCGATGCGAGCTGGGATAGAGGTCGATTGCGTAACCGGAGCCCGGCAAGCGCCAACGCAGTTATTCCGCCGAATGCGCACATCGAATAGGTCGCGACCATCACAAAGAAATAGGAACAACTCAAGCCCGCAGCGATGTGGAATCCCTCGCTGTGCAGACGTTGCAGAACTGCGATCTGTGAAACTATGAAGAGGGTTGCCATCAGCAATCCGGCAGCGAGCCACCGAGTTGCGCCATGGGCTTGATGTCGCACCCGGCGTCTGGCACCTTCAACCAGGATGCCGCTGCCCAGGAGCATGATGATGTTCCAGTAAAAGGTTGAAGGCAACGGAATACGCTGCCAATCCGGTGCAGTTCCCTGGCTGACGATGAGGGCGCTCGTGAGCGCGGCAAAGATCATCGTGATAGCGGCCACCACCAACCAAACCCCTGTCAGCCTCGCTCGTGAGCGGGCGGCGAGATCAGCTTGAGCGCTACTGTTCTCGTTGATGTCCGCGCTTTCTAACACTCTCGTCCTCGACTAGGTAGTCCAGCAATGGTTTCCGGCGAGTTTTGCATGACGAAATCGCCATTCCCACTTGCGCCGTACTGGTAGGGATCGTGGTATACGGCCACTGGCGCCGCGAAGTTGTCGCGAGGGGGCGGGGAAGGCACCGTCCACTCCAGCGAAGTCGCCTCCCACGGATTGGCCGAGGCGGGAGCTCCCCAAAATCGGCTCGCCACGAGGTTGTAGAAGAACAGGAATTGCGCTGCGCCCGTCGCCAATGCCGCGATGGTGATGAAACGGTGCAGAGGCATGAGCGGTTGCATGTAGGCATTCACGAACATCGAGTAGCGACGGACGTTGCCGGCAAGACCCAGATAGTGCATGGGAACAAAAATGCAATACACGCCTGCGAAAGTGAGGGCGAAATGAGCTTTCCCAAGCCCCTCGCTCATCATGCGGCCGGTCATTTTGGGGAACCAAAAGTAAGTGCCGGCGAAGATCCCGAACACAGCGGCGACCCCCATCACAAGGTGGAAATGACCAACCACAAAATACGTTGCATGCAGGTACGCGTCGAGGGAAGGCTGTGCGAGGAAAAATCCGGTAACCCCGCCCGCGACGAACGTGGAGATGAAGCCCAGCGCAAATAGCGATGCTGTGGTGATACGCAAGTGCGATCCATACAAGCTCGCGATCCAGATGAGCACGATAATCGTCGATGGAATGGTTATGATCAGCGTCGGAACCGAGAACACCAGCGACGAGTAGGGGTTCATGCCGCTTACGAACATATGGTGTCCCCACACCATGAAGCTAATGAAGGCAATCAGCGCCATGCTGTAAATGACCGCTTTTGCACTCAGCAAAGGCCGTCGCAGGCTGTTGATCAGCACATGGGACACGATGCCGATCGGCGGCAGAATCGCGATGTACACCTCCGGGTGTCCGAAGAACCAGAACAAATGCTGCCACAAGAGCGGAAAGCCTCCCGTGTGGGGCTCGAGATGGTCGTTGACGATGAGGCCGCCTGGTACGAAGAAGCTTGTTCCCGCGACGCGGTCCATCAGGAGGAGCACACATGCAGGCAGCAGCACTGCAAATGCCAGTAACGCCATAAATGCGGTGATAAACCAACCCCATGTGCTTAGTGGCATACGCATGAGGGTCATGCCACGGCCCCGCAGGTCGAGCGTTGTCGCAATAAAGTTGATCGAGTTAAGAATCGAGGCTGCGCTGAACAACGCGATGGACACAATCCAAAGTGTCTGTCCCAGACCTTCACCTGAGCCTGAAGAGGCTCCGACTGCGCTCAACGGTGGATAGGCCGTCCAGCCAGAAAGCGGCGGCCCGTCACCAACAAAGAAGGTGCTGACCAGAACAAGGAATGACGCGAAGGTTGTCCAGAACGAAATCATGCTGCAACGTGGGAAGGCCATATTCCTCGCGCCAATCTGCAGCGGCAGGAAGTAGGTTCCAAAAGCGGCGAATGGTGCGTTCGTAAGGACGAAGAAAATCATCAGCGTCCCGTGCAAGGTCATGAGCGACAGGTAGTACTCGGGCGTCACGACGCCGCCGGGAGCGCCGTTGGGTGAAAGAAAACGCAATCCGGGAATCGGAACATCTGGCCACGCGACATGTAACCGCATCAGCCAGGACAGCTCGGACCGCGTCATGGCGGGTAGCGTATGCCACCGATTACGGCAGCCGCCAGACCGCAGTCCGTCCGACCGCGGTGACGTACGCCAGGAATCTGGCCATCCGCATGCGGGCCTTGTCAGGGCAGATGCCAGACGCGGACCCGGTTGTCCACGGTGGTGCACACGATGTAGCCGGCCGACTGTGCGCAGGATGTCGGACCGGCGCCGGGCAGCGGTGCGATCAGTTCACCGGATGCGCGTTCGAGCCACACCGGGCCGTTGTCGTCGGGCTGGATCGGGATGACCGACCCGACGGGCACCGTCGGCATGACCGTCGGTGGTTTGCCGTTCGAGGTGGCGAGTTGGAGCGCTTCCGGCCCGGCTGATCCCGGGGCCGACACCGGGATCGGGCCCAGGGAGTGTCCCGTCGTCACGTCGATCCGGATGCCGGTCTCCGACGTGGAGTAAAAGCAGATCGCGTCGCCGCAGGCCGCGATGTACTGGGCCTGCTGCTCGGCGAGTCCGTTCCAGCGTGGCGACAGGGTGTCCAACGCGTACGCGTCGACCGTCGGCGTCGGTACGTTGGCATGGGCGATCAGGAGCGTGTCGCCGATCACCGTCACCTGCGGGCGCTCCATCACCTCGGCCGGATCGAGCTGCGCGATGTTGGTGCCCTGACCGAGCGGGACGAAACGCTCGGCAATCATGTGGCCATCGGCAAGATCGATCGTGCGTACCGACGAGTCCGCGTCGCACACCTCGACCAGCACGGTGGGGAGCCCGCTGCCCGCGTACGCGGTGACGCAGCCGTCCGGGACGTTGACCGACCACAGCACGCTGCCGGTCCGCGGATCGAGCAACCCGTAGCCGGCCGGGTCGGTAAAGCCGTCACCAAACGTCGTGGCGGAGGGTGCGGACGCGACGAGGAGGCCGCGAGCGGTTACCGCTGCGGAGCCGTAGGTGGAGGTCCACAAGCGGTGACCGGTCGCCTGGTCGTACGCTTCGGTCTCGGTGTCCTGCGAGGTGATGCCGTTGCTGGACACCACGATGGTCCCGTCCGCCGAGAGCAGCGCTCCGGGCGCATCGGCGTCGTCCACTGACCAGAGCCGCTCGCCGTTGTCCAGCCCGTACGCGGCGATCGTGTTCGTCAGCCCGTACGAGCCGACGAACATGCGCCCGCCGCTGAGCAGCACGTCCGCATCAACGCCGACGGACAGATCGGCGACCTTCGTCAGTTGCGGGCGCGGCACCGGGCCGGCCCCGGCGAGCAGTAGAAGCACCGCCAGTATCGGGACGGCGATCCGGATCGAGCGCAGCGTCGCCCAGCCCGGTCCGGCATCGGGTACGTCCGGCCGGTCGGTGACGTTCCCGAGGTCGACGAGGGCTTCCAGCTCAGGCGACGTCATGGCGGGTAGCGTATGCGACCCGCTACGGCAGTCGCCAGAACGACAGCTCGCCGCGCGCGGTGACACAGGCCAGGTAGACGTCCATCCGCAGGCACGATGCAACGCCGACGCCGGGCAGCTTCTGGAGCGGCGTCGCGATCAGCACGCCCGGAGCGACCTGCTCGACCCAAGCGTCGCCTGACACCGGCGCGGGTACGGTGACGGCTTGCCCGTCCGGTACGGTCTGCGGCCGGTTGTAGGTCGCGTCCGCCGGTGCACGGTCCGGCAGCATCACGATCGACGGCAACAGTCCGGAGCCACCGGACGGCGGACCCTCCGTCTCGTCGCCCGTACGCGGGTTGACCCCCACGGTGCCGAAGTCACTGTTCAAGCACAGGATCACACCGCAGCCGATCGCGTGCTGCCACGGCTGGACGGAGTCCGGCGCCGACCAGAGCGGCGCCAGTCCAGCGCCCTGGAAGCCGTCGAGACTGAACACCGTACGGCCGGCGCTCAGCACGACGACGGCGTCGCCGAAAACGAACGCCTGCGGCGGCGCGCCCGTCGTCGGCAGCGAGCGCTGTGCGGTCACCGCGCCGGTGGCGATGTCGACCATGCGGAGTCGTGGCGCCGAGCCGCAGGTCTCGACGATGCCGTCGGCCATCCCGTGATCCGGGTCGCGGACGAGTTGCGGGTAGCAGTCGAGGCCGACGGTGTCGCTCCAGAGCGTCGCGCCGGAGCGCAGGCCACGACGCTGAAACGTCCATCCGGACGGTGCACGTGGCGAATCGGTGTTGCTGGCGAGCGGGAACTGCGCGCTCGATCGCGTAACGATGTCACCGTCCGCCGCGACCGAAAACACTCCGTCATTGCTTCTCCACAGCTCTCGACCGGTGGCCGCGTCGAAAAGCTGGGTGTGAATACCGGTCGACTGTTCGGGGTCAAGGCTGACCATCACGGCGCCGCCACCCTCGCCGGCCACATAGGTGAGCACCGAGTCGGACGCCACCTCCGCGACCCCGACGGTCCAGAGCTGCCGGCCGCCGTCGATCGCAAACGCCCGCAGCCGGTTCCGGTCGTTGGCGTTGTCCAGGATGAACACGTCGTCCCCGTGCTCTGCGACGCTCGCCTGGTCACCGAAGGAGATCGTCGCGACCCGGGCGAGCGGTGCGGCCGGTGCCGGAACCGACGCGGCCAGCGAGATCAAGATCGCACACATCGGTACGCCGATCCGCCACTGCAGCGATCGCTGCCGGACCGGCGCGCGGAAACGCCCCGGACGGACTGCGGGCTCGTAGTCCTCGCCCAGATCGATCGTCGGCGGCATGGTCGAAGCGTAGAGCCCGCCGAGATCAGCGCGCTAGAACGCGTACCCCTTGGGTCTGGCAACGATTATCAGGCCGCGACCGGCTCTGCGACCATGACCTCGGCGGACGCCGGCGACCATCCTGGACCGCGGAACAGGTAGCTCACGCGCTCGTTCCACGACCTCGCGAAGCGCAGGTCACGACCGATCGAGATGTACTCGTGGAACGCGACCCACAGCGGGTTGTAGGTCTCGATGTTCGTGGTCAGGCCGTAGCGAGGCTGTTCGACCTCGGGTTCGAAGGTTCCGAAGACCCGGTCCCAGACGATGAGGACGCCGCCGTAGTTCCGGTCGAGGTATTGAGGATTCGTCGCGTGATGCACGCGGTGGTGCGACGGCGTGTTGAAGACGAACTCGATCACCCGCGGGAACCGGCCGATCCGCTCGGTATGAATCCAGAACTGGTAGATCAAATTGAAGCCGCCGACCGACGCGATCACCGGCAACGGCGCGCCCAGCATCGCCAGCGGGATGTAGAACAGGAACGTGGCCTGGCCGGTCCACGACTGGCGGAGCGCGGTGGAGAGGTTGTAGTACCGGCTGGAGTGGTGCACCACGTGCCCCGCCCACAGGATGCGGACCTCGTGCGACGCCCGATGCGACCAGTAGTAGGACAGGTCCCAGCCGACGAAAATCGCCGCCCAGACCCACCAAATGTTGCCGTTCATGTGCATCGGCGTGACCCGTACACACCACACCGTGACCGCACCGGTCAGGATGCCCAGCACGGCGTCGAAGAACAGACTGCCGAGACCCATGAAAATGCTGGTCGACGCGTCCTTGAGGGCGTATCCCTGCTCGCCGGGGTCGGGCATGAAACGGAACGAGACGCGCTCGATGATCATCAGCAGGATGTAACCGGGGATCGCCCATTCCTGCGGGCTCAGGTGCTTCACGAAATCCACGTCGCGGAGGTTACCCGTCGGTTACATCCGGCGGAAGCCCCACGTCAAAATCGGGTCGCGCCAACTACTGCGCAGGTGAAGGCCGCGGGCGCCACCGAAGCCGCGGTGGCATGAACAATGGTGGTACGCCCAGCCGCAAGCCCGTCGGCGGTCACGACGCCGCTGTCGAACTGCTTCGTGCCGCTCGCGTCCGCGAACGCGATGTCCACGACGTAGCTCGCGGCATCGGGGCCGCGATTCGTGATCGTGATGTCGGCGGTCATCAGGCCGGTCGTACGGTCCGTCGCGCAGCCGGTGAGCGCGACATCGGTCCCGGCTTCCTTCTCATCGTTACGGATCGTGTCGGAGACCGACTTTGCGCCGAACCCGACGACCAGAACGGCACCGATGCAGACCAGGACGAGTACCAGTGCCAGGACTCCGGCGCCGACCAACCAGCGCTGTCTCCGCGGCGGTCCAGGCTGCATCGTGAACGGTTGTGGCTGGTCATCGGCGATGGCCGGGTAGGCGACGGATGGATAGTCGTGGTCTGGCAGGTAGCTGCCCTGATCTCGCACGTAGCTGCCCTGGCCGGGCACGTCGTTCTGTCGCTGTGTGTCGGGCTGCGGCGCGGCATAACCCGGCGCGGCATAACTCGGCGCGGCATAACTCGGTCGCGGTATAGCCCGCGCGGTATAGCCCGGCGCGGTATAGCTCGGCGGTGGGAAGGAGCGCTGGTTCGGCGGCGACTGACTCGGTGGGGTCTGGATCGGAACGGTTTGGCGCGATGCCGTATTGATCTGGACGGTCTGGTGTTGGGTGTCCTGGAACTGGTTTCCAGAGGCCGGGAGCTGCGACGTCGGGGACTGCGCGGACCGACCCGACGAGGCCTGGCGAGGAGCGCGACCCCGCAGCGGACTGGCCGGTGGCGACTGAGTCGGACGGATGTTCGTAAGGACATAGGGCTCGCTGAACGGCAACGGCTGGATCGGCACCGTCGGTGCGACGCCTGCCGGCTGCGCGTTCTGCGCCGGGTACGTGGGCTCTGACATCTGCGATCCTTGCGGTGGAAGGGCCGCCCGTCGGCGGAGGACTTCCAGCATCGTCACATCGGACATAAGCCACCGAAAGGTCTGTTCACCCTTTCGGTGTAAAAGGCAACATTCCCTCGTACGCCGACGACGACATGAATCGTCGCAGCGTGTCGAGCGTCGTCGGCGTGTACGAGCGACCGTCGAAGATCTCGTTTGCGCGCAAAAAGATCATCGCGGCGCCCTCGCCAATCACGACGTCCTCCTGCGATGCGGTCGTCGTCCCGTAGAAGTACGTCTTAACGAGGCCCAGGTCAGGTAGCTCCTGACGTTCAAACAGAGTCAGTACACCGTCCGGTCGAAGTGCCGTCTCCTCGAGGAGTTCGCGAACCGCGGTCTGCTCGTCGGTCTCCCCCGGTTCGGCGTGGCCGCCGGGCAGCCCCCACCGGCCGGGCCAGTTCGGAGCGGCGTCGTCGCGCAACTGCACCAAGATCCGTCCGACGGAGTCGACGAGTATGACGGCGGTGATCCGGACCAGCCCATCGGGTGAGTTCGTCATGGTCAGTGAGCCTACCGGCGGGCCGCGACGTGCCCGGGCAGCTTCATGATCGTGAAGACTTAACGGGTCGACGGCTCCACGTCTCCATGATCTTTCGGTGGTATTCACGTTCCCGCAGCTCGCATCGGTGCCAAGTAACGTTCGGCGGCGTGACGGACGGCCCGCTTGGTGATCCTGTAGAGATAAGGGCGTCCTGGCGCATTACCGCTACAGGATCATGTAACTGCCTTCCGGCTGCCGCCTCTGCCGCCGAGAAGTGCCAGGTCACAGTATCGTCCCCGATCGCCGCCACCATGATCGTGAAGACTTAACGGGCCCGCAGCACCGAAGTCTTCATGATCTTCCGGTGACACTCGCGTGTCCGCAGCTCGCAGCTGCGTCATCGAGACGTCTCGTGGATCTTCGTGCAGTCCCGGCCACTGTCCTCCGGGCATGACGCCATACCAGAAGTCGCGACAATGATCGACAATGCTCGATCAGTTCCCGGATGCTCACGCGACCGTCGGAGAACGTCGAGCCTCGCGGGTTCGTCGCTCGACCTGCCCCGGCCATCATCGGCGGGACGGCGGTCAGGCGGATCGGACGTGCCTCGGCTTCATCAGGTCGACGAGCGCCTCTCGGGGCTCGGGCTTCTGACCCGGCAGGCGCCGGTGCTGACCGGCCAGCGATGTCGCGCGCCGGACGGTCGCGGCATGGCTGCCGGATCCGGCGCTCGACGTCGCGGACGCCGCCTGCAGCACGGCCCGGGAGGCCGCCCGTGCGAGATCGAGCGGCGACGTCGCGCCGTCCTTGCGTGCGTCGGCAACCAGCGAGGCGACCTCCGGGACCAGGACGTCAGGCAGGCTCGCGGCCGGCATCACCGCGTCGCCGAGGAAGCCGACGCGCAGCAGGCCGTCGGTACCGATGGTGACCTGGTAACGCCCGGCTTGGTAGCCGTCCGGAGCACCGCCGACCACGACCGCCATGCCGACGCCGGGCGCCCGCATCAGGTCCTGTTCCAAGGCCACCAGATCCTCGCATTCCTCGAGCGATGGTTGGGCGATCAGCAGCACTTCGGGTGGGCCGGGCGGAGAGTCCCAGTTCGCGACGGCCCTCGCGACGCGGCGCCGGAACCGGACAATCGACTCGGGCACCGACGCCTGTACGCGAACCCGATCGGTATCGATCGCGGCGAGCGCGGCCGCCTCGTCATCTCCGAATCCGGCGACGACGACGCGGACGTCATCGGACCACACGTTGTGGGTCAACTCCGCGGCGATGAACCGGAGGAGACTGATCGACTCGGTGCGGTCGCCGCCGATGCCGAGCACGCGCAGATATTCGATGTCCAGCAGCAGATGTTGACCGGCCCGGCCGCCGACGGTGACCAGCGTCGGCAGCGGTGCGAGCTGATCGGCGTGCGGTGCCAGGACGGCGTCGGGAGCGAGTGTCCACCCGTTCGGATCGTCGGTGAACGGGTGCGGCGCGGCACCGCAATCATCCGCAAGCATCAGCGTCACCGTGCCGTGATCCACCCAGACGCCGGCGATCTGCGGAATCCGCTCGATCGGCCAGCCGTCGACCAGGGCCGCGAGCGATCGCAGCGAACTGTCCACCCGGATCATGTCGTTCTGCTGGGTCGGCGCCATCAGCCGCGGCATTTTGCCACCGGTCGGCGGTGCCGATACGTGCTTCACCAGGCGCCGCTGCAACTGCTCGCGCCGCGATATCGCGAGCATGCTCAGCGTGACGACCGCGGCGAGCGTGCCGGACGCCTCCAGCATCTCCACGATGACGCGGCCGGGGTGCGACGAGTCGTCCTCGCTGCCGGTCGTACCAGCTGCTCCGGGTAGGTGCGATGCGGCCGACGCGGTGGTGGACGGCATTGTGGTGGACGGCGCTGCGGTGGCCGGTGCCGACGGCGCTGTGGTGGCCGGGGCCGATGGCGCCGTGGTGGATGGCGCCGTCGTGGATGGGCCCGTGGTCGGCGTGGTCGCGGGACCTGGGGTCGGCGGTGCCGGGACGTGTCCGCCGGCGCTCGGACTCGGTGTCTGCGCACCGGCCGGAGGGCTCGTGGGTGGCGGTGCGGGATGGGTGCCGCCGCTCACCGTACCGCCGGCGTGCGTCTTCACGCCGCGGTCCACCGCGTCGGACGGCAACCGGAGCGTCCAGCCGGGCTCGATGTGGCTCGGATCGGCGATGTGGTTCGCGGCCGCAAGCTTGTGATATTCGTCGAAGCTGCCGTCGAACCGCTGTGCGATCGTGCCGAGGTAGTCGCCCCGCTGAACGTGATAGGTCAACGTCTGCTGCGCATCGACGGGCCGGGTCGAGGCGTCCGCTGCGATGCGGGCCGGCCCGCTCGGGGTCGAGGCGCCGCTCGGGGTCGAGGTGCCGCTTTGGACCGCGGCGCCGCTGCGGACTGAGGCGCCACTTTGGATCGGGGCGCCACTTTGGATCGGAGCGCCGCTCTGGGTGTAGCGCGCTGCGGACGGTGCTGCCATCGCGACAGCGGCGGCGGGGCGGTGCTTGACGACCGAGGCGGCGTTCGCGATCGCGGGCGAGACGAACATCAACGTGATGGCCGCTATCAGCGCAGCCGCCCACCGCTGCTGCGTACGCATGCCGGGGATCCGGATCGTGTTCCGCCCGCGGAACCGGGCGATCAGCTCCACGATCACCGACAGTGTGAAGCTCGCCCAGGCGGCCCAGCCGATGACGACGACGACCTGCATGAAGAGCGAACCGCTGACGTCCTTGTGCAGCAGGCCATCGCGGATCGCGGAGAAGCTCGGCACATGGTGTGGCAGCAGGCCGGTACCGAGCCGCAGGAGTACGAGCGGGATACCCGCGACCAGGACGATCAGCATCATGGCCGAGAATGCCCCGGCCATGAACTGTGTCACGCGGGACCGACCTCGCATCGGCGACCTCGTCATCCGGCACCTCCATCGGAAAGCGTTGTCATTGCGTCACCAGTTCGGCCGTCGCCGTCCCGGTTTCGGTCCATGGTCCGAGATCGATCAGATTGAGCAGCACCGGTTGGTAGGTGATGCTCACGACGACGGTGATCTCGCGTTGATTCGTCGAGATGGTGACCGTGCCGGCGGCGTCCGCACTGGCCAGGTACGCCCGGGCGGCGGCCACCGCAGCGACCGGGTCGAGCACGTCGGCCGTACCGGCGACCGCCTCGGACACGTTGATGGCCTGGCCGGCGGCGCGGGCCGCCTCGGCCGCGATGTTGTCGGCGCGTTCGAGTGCGCGCATCTTGCCGCCACCGTCGACCGCCAATGCGACCGATGCGAACAGGGCCGCTGCCATCACGACCACCATCGGCGTGAACGCACCACGGTCACCCGATGCGCCCGTCCAGCGGAAGATTCGCCTGATGATCGGCCGTCGCACCGGTCGATTGCGGCCGATCTGTCGTGCGGCGGCAAAGGGCCAGGTCATGCTGAGTTCCCCCGTCCTTCGAGACGTACGCGTCCGGCGGGCGTCACGTGCGTGTACTCGCGCGAGCGTCGATGTGAGTCGAGGCGCTGGTCCTGGCACGCCGTCGCACGGCCGAAATGCCGTGCGACCGTGCGGGAACCCGTGGAAGGATGCGTGCCGTGACTGACGCGAGAGCCGGGGCGCTGACCCCGGTGACGGTGATCCGCGACCACAATGTGCGTGCGGCAGGTCGACGCCGTGACGACGTGATCGTCTACGACTGGGGTTTCGAGATGAACGGGACCCAGTACGAACAGCGCAGCTTTGTCCTGCTCGACGACGGATTTCAGATCAACCAGCCAGTCATTTTCCCACCCGTGCAGCGCGACTGGTGGTACTGCGATCTGGTCCGGGTGTCCGACATGGGCGACGAGGTGTTCGTCGACGATCTCTGGATCGATGTCATCGTCGGCCCACCCGATCATCCCTACCGTGTGCTCGACCTCGACGAGTACGCGACTGCCGCCGAAAGCGGTGCGCTGAGCTTCGCCGAGGCCACCGATGGGCTCATCCGCACGCAGCGCTTCCTCGACCGCCGACTCAACCGGCGCCACGACGTGTCGCGGACCTGGCCTGCGTTCCCGCCGGAAGGCGTCATGTCGCTGTTGAAGGTCAGCTTCGAACGAGAGTGGTCCTTGATCGGCGGGTGACGGCGTCACGTTCATGGTGACCGCCACCGGCGTGAACGCACCACGGTCACCCGAAGCGCCCGTCCAGCGGACGAATCGCCTCATGACCGGCCCCCGTACCGGTCGATCTCGCTCGTGAACGTGCTCGTCATGACCTTGCGGCCGGGCAGTCCCGGAATCCCGAGCCGGGCCAGGTTGACATCGCAGGTCACGGTCGCGGTGATCGTCGCCTGCTGGCCGACCGGCCGGGCGAATTGCGACGTGTCCACCGTGACGGTCAAGGAGGCGCAGGTCAGACCGTCGGCTTTCAACGTCGTACGGGCAGCGGCGAGCGCCGCCGTCCTCGCGTCCGCGGCGTTGCGGGAGATCGATGCGGCGCGTGCCGCGTCATGCGCCGACGTGTCCACGGCTTCGCCGGCGATCTCGATCCGCATGGCGAGAATCGCGAGCGTGACCAGGATCAGTAGTGCCGGTCCGAGGATCGCGACCTCGATCGTCGCAACACCGTCGTCCCGATGAGCGGTACGGCAGCGGGCCCACAGGTTGGTCATCGGCTGAACTTTTCGACCGGGCCGCTGGCACTCTGGCTGACGGTGTATCCACTGAAGCCGGGAATGAGAGACGGACTGGTGGCCGTCACGGTGATCCGGACCTCTCCACCGACGATCGCGGTCGTGATGGTCGCGCCGGTGAGGGTGTTCCCCTGTCGGTCGATGAACGCCTTCGCCTTTGCCTTGCCCGCTCCGGCCGGGGCGCCGTAGGCGCGCTGCGCGTTCACGCCTTCCTCTGCCGCGGTCAACGCGACCGATCGGGCGTACGAGAACAGCGCCACCTGGATGCAGAGGAACATCATGGCGAGCACGCCGGGAATCAGGATGGCAAATTCGAGCGTGACCGAGCCACGGTCGGGCCCCCGCCGCCGCGATGACGCGACGCGGGACCGGAGACCCGACCGGACGGTCACTTGATCTGGTCCGAGCGAGACGTGACGGCCGCAGTGACCGCCGCCGCGACTAGGCCGGCCATGAGAAAACCCATCAGTACGAGGATCGCGTACTCGATGACGGTTGCGCCTTCGTCGGCCCGCATCGCGGTCCAGCGCTGCTGCCACATCGTGGTCAGCATGCGTGCGGCGTGAAACATTGTTCCTCCTTGGGTGGGGGTCATCCGGTGATCTGGGAGATCGCCGGATATCCGATGAGAACCAGAAACACCATCAGCAACATGCTGGTGGGGATGTAGAGCAGGGTCGTTGCGGTGGCCGCCCGCTGTTGTTCCTTCGTCCGCAGCGCGACGCGCAGCGATGCGGCCCGGGCCAGCAACGTCTGGTAGACCTGCGCGCCCTGATCACCGACGAGGCCCATGATGTCGCCGACGTCGCCGAGGTCGGGTACGCCGATCTCCACCGCAACCTGGCGAAGCCGAGCCCAGGGCGCCTCGTTGGCGTACCGTGCGTCCTCCAGCGCCGCCCGGATCCGGTCGAACACCCAGCCGTCACCGATCCGGGCCGCGCTCTCCATCGATTCGACGGCACCGGCACCGCCGTATCGAACGAGGCCCACCAGCGTCAGGTACGTCGCCACGGCGCGGCGGAACTCTTCGCGTGCGAGCGCGGCCTTCTGCTTGATGTTCGCGTCGACCAGGAAGAACATCCCGGCCGCCAGTCCGATCGCGATGATCGTGGGGATCATCCACGGGATCTTGACGCCGAACATCCCCAACAGGACCGACATGATCGTCGGGAACAGCAGCCCGAAGAGGCTGAAGCCGATCTTCTCGAGCACGTACCGATCCACGGTCTGGCCGATCAGGCGCAGCTCGGTCGTTGGCGGGGCAAGCCACTTCAGCACCGGCTCGCTCACCAGGCCGCTGGTGGCGGCGGTGTCCGGGCGCGGTGGCGCGTAGATCGGGCCGGCTCCGGGCGGTCGCGCACCGACGTACACCGGAACGGTGTGGTGGAGACGCTCGAGTGTGGAGCCGAGCGTCGGCCGCGCCGGGATGAACCCGCGGATGATCAGGAAAATCCCAAGGCCGGCAACCGCGCCGACCAAGACCGCAATCTGGACGCTCGTATTCACGGCACCTGCCTCCGAGCCGGGGCCAGGGACTTGAACAGACGCGGCACGGGGCGAGGCATGTTCAGTTGGCGGGCCCAGACGAGTAGCCCACCGAACGCGACCAGGCACAGCGCAAGGACCATCTGCCCGACGAACGTGTGATACGGCCGCATGTACGACTTGTTGACCAGCAGCCAGACGAGTCCGAGCAGCATCAGACCGGAGAGGATCATGCCGGACATCCGCGCGTCCGTCCGTGAACTGATCTGCTCGCGCCGCATCGTGACCAGGTCCGCGATGCTCTCGCTGACCCGGTCGAGTACGTCGGCGAGCCGCGGACCCCGCTCGCGCGCATTGAGCATCAGCGCCGCGATGACCTCATCGCTCGTCGGATCGGCGAGACGATCGGCGAACATCCGCAGCGCATCGACCGTTGACTTCTCGCCGCGAAGCTCGTGTGCGAGTTCGGTAATTTCGGTCGCGATCGCAGCGGGCGCCTCGACCGCGCTGCCGATGATCGCCTGGTGCAGGCCGGCACCGGATCGGACCAGATCCGCCAGGCGTCGCGTCCACACCTCGATCGCCTCGAGCTTGTCCACCGCACGGGTATCGGCACGGCCCGCGCCGAACAGCCACGGCGTCGCGATGACACCGATCCCGAGCGCGATGCCGACCATCGGGATGCCGGTGTAGAGCCATCCGATCACGAGCAGTACGACGGCGATGCCGATCAGGACGAGCCGTGTCTTCCGCGCCGACGCGGGCATACCGACGCCGAACAGACGCTGGACGGCGAGCCACAGCTGCGACGGCGGCCGCGACGGTCCGAACGTGCCGACGATGCCCACGACGGCCACGATCGCGCCGGCGATCAATGCGCCGCCGGCCAGCGCCGCACCCAACTCGGCGATCATCGAGTGCCGCCCGGGAACGCGGTGACCTGCGGAGTCAGCAGCAGTCGCATGTCGAAACCGGCCGCCTGCAATTCGGCGGCGCGGCGTTCGCTCGGACGCACCGATGTCGGCTCGGCCAGACCGTACGGGCCGGGAGCGAAGATCCGCGATCGCGACAGCTGGCCGCCGTCGCCCAGGCCGTGTACTTCCATGACGCTGGAGACGTAGCGGCGCGGGCGGTATCCCGGATATTCCTCCATGTTCACGTAGACGACGAGGTCGAGAGCGTTTCCGATGGTCAGGTACGCGCCTTCGCGGCTCTTCGACGCGCCGTACCGGAGCAGCAACTCGGCCAGCCGGTCGAATACGCCGTGCTCGTCGCGGGCAGTGGATGGTGCACAACGATCCGTACGTCGTGTTCATCGCATCAAACATCGCAACGATCTCCTTGCGCCCGGACCTCACCGACGATGACCCGGCTCGTGGACAGGCGCAGCATGTGCGGGAACAGATCGTCGATCGTCAGCTGGCCGTCGGGCCTCCCGTCCGGCCCCTTCTCGCCGAAGCCTTCACGCTCCTCGAAACAGATCGCCCAGGGATGCCGGCCGCTCGCATCGAGGCCGAGTTCGCCGACCGTCTCCATCACCGCAAACCATTCCTGGCGCGGGATCTCGTCGGCGATCGCCCGCAGCAGCGTCGTCTTGCCGGCGTTGGCCCGACCGGCGATCATGATGTTCATGTGCGCCCGGACGGCCGCCTCCAGGAACGCTTTCAACGTCGGTGTGATCGCACCCATCCCGACCATGTCGCCGAGCGACACGTCCTTGATGCGGTGTCGCCGAATCACCACGACCGGCCGCGCCGTGACGACGTAGATCACCGTCAACCGCGCGCCGTCGGGCAGCCGGAGATGCAGGATCGGCTTCGCGGTCGACAGCGAGCGTTCGGTCTGACCGCCGCGCTCGGCAAGCCGCTGCAGCAGCGCGATCAGCTCCTCGTCACTCGCCGCCGAAGTAAACGAATCCTCGTCGATCGCACCGCTGGCATACACGACGCGGACCCGCGTGCCGAGCACCATGATGTTCTCGACGTCCGGATTGTCGATCAACGGTTGCAACCGGCCGAGGCCGATCAGGTATGCGGCGACCGCCGCGCACAGCGCCTCCGCGTAGCCGGGCCACGCCACCGGCCCGGTCTCACCTGCACGAAGCCGTTCGTCCACATTGCGTCGGACGACGCGTTCGGCGACCTCCTGCGTCATCCGCCGCCGATCGGCGTTGGTCAGGCCGACCTCGCCGCGCAGCGCGTCGATCAACGTGCGGCTGACCTCGGCCTGCAGCGTCGTGACGAGGTCGTAGTCGATCTGGATGGCCGGGTCCGCGGTTGTTGCGGCGCGCGGTCCGTCCCAGCCGGGGTGCTGCTGCGGTGCCAGCCGATCCATGGGATACGGCTGACCGGGCGGACTCGTGTCGTAGAGCGGACCGATGATCGCGCGCGGGGCGCCGTTGTGCTGGCCAACGCCGCCGTTGTGTTGGGCGGTTCCGTTGTGTTGGGCGGTTCCGTTGCGTGTTGGGTGGTTCCGTTGTGCGGCGCGTACGGCGGCGGAGTGCCGGCTCCCGGACGCTCCGGTACGCCGGCCGGTGCCGTAGATGGCGACGTGACCGGCGGGACGATGCGATGCGACGCGGTGTCCTGCAGCATCGCGTTCTGCGCCGCATCGCGGTCGTCATGCGGCCCGCCGTCATACGGTTCCCGCGGGCGCTCGCCACTGTCATGCCCGTGTCGCGGCCCGACCGAACTCGATCGATCATCACGGCCGGCCGGATCGGGAGTCTGATCCGCGTCCGACTCGACGGTCCCTATCCGGTGGAATCCGATTAGTCGCGGCGGCGACCAGGTGCCGTCCTGCAGCGTCCCAGGGTGCGACGTCCCGTTGTGCGGAGTCCCGTTGTGCGGACGTGCCGTTGTGTCGGACTGCCGTTGTGTGGAGAGCCGTTGTGTGGCGTGGTCTGCTGGTTTGTCATCGCTGCACTCCGGCAACCACCGGGCTGGCACCATGTCCACCGGCGCCCTGGCCGATCGCAGCTCCGTGACCGATCGTGCCCTGGCTGATCGCGAGTCCCTGGCCGGGGGGCAGTCCCGGACCGCGGGACGGTCCGTGGCCGTAAGCGGGAGCGACCGTTGCCGCGCTGGATGGCGCGGTGGGCGCGAACTGCTGCGACGGCCCGGGTGGCACCGTCCCGAACGGTGGCGCGACCGAGTGGTCCCCGGCGCCGGCGGGTGACGACGCGGCGGTTCGTGCGCGTACGACCGGCTCGATGCCCCGAGCGGCGCGCATCAACGCCGACGAACCGGCGACTCGCCCGACGCCGTCCGATAGCGCCGCCGCTTCGCCCGGGCGCCACGGAATCGTGGCCAGCACCGGGATCTGGAGGGCTTTCGCGAGTTCCGCGGTGCGGTATTCCCCGCCCTCGACGACAACGAGGCCGATCCGATCGCGACCGGCCGGACCGAGGCCGACCTGCGCCGCGGCGACGGCGGATTTCGCTGCCGACGCGGACCGCAACGTCGCCCGTACGACGATGAGCACCAGATCGGCGGCCGCGATCAGAGGCAACGGGGGAAACGTGGTCGACAACCGTCCACAGTCAATGATCACGTCGCTGCCGCTGTCGGCGTGCCCGAGCACGGCGAAGTGCGCAGCGAGCCGATCCCAGACCGGTCCGACCGTCGCCGCCTGCGCCGGATCGGCGAGGCCGGACAGCAACACCCGGCTCACTTCGCTTTTCGGCTTGGCGAGGTCCAGCAGGGCACCGTTGAAGTCCGCGGCGATCCGGTTGTGCCGGGCGGACACTGCGACCTGGACCAGGCCGCGGTCCATCGGGACCTGTCCGCGGATGTAACCGGGAAGAATGTCGCCGCCGGCCGGATCCGCCTCGACCAGCAGCACCGGCCGGGGCCACGACAGTGTCATCGCGAGAGCCGTCGTGGTCACACCGGGTGAGCCCTTCGCGGAGAGCAGCGCAATCACGGCCACGGTTCAGCCTCCGGAAACCAGGACGACGGCGACCCGGCTCTCGTTGGCGAACGCGGCGACGACGGAGGCGTCGGCGACCGGGATGACCACGTCGATGACCGCGTTGTTGTTGGTATCAGGGTCGCTAGCCTCGACCACGGTCGCCGGCATCGTCGGCATCGTCGCGGTCTCGGTATCGGCGGCCGAACTGATGCCCGTGTCCGGCGGCACCTCGACCAGCAGCACGTGGTCGCCCGGCTTGAGCGTGCGTCCCGGGCGCTCCGACGAGGTGAGGTCGAGGCCGATCAGGGCCTGATCCGGGCCGATCGCGTTCGTCGCCATCAGGTCGCCGTCGGTGAGCAACGTACCGGGTACGAGGTCGACCTTCGCGTACTGGCCGATCACGGTGCTCGCGTCGGCGGCGGGGATCGGCGCCAGGCCGCGAGCGGTGCTGATCCGCACCGACTGGAGATCGTCCGCCGTGATCTGACCGCCGACCGGGACGGCCTGGTAGACCGCGAGGTACGTGTCCGTGCCGGTCGTCGTCGATGCGACATAGCGCCAGCCGGCCAGCGCACCGACCACGACCAGGATGACGCCGAGGCTGGCCATTGCCGGGCTGCGCCGACGGCCTCCGCCGGCGCGCACCTGCGGTGGCAGGACGCCGTTGGGCGGCCCGAAAGTCGGTGCTCCCTGCGGCTGAACGGTACTGACGCTCACTTGACCACCACCTGCTGCTCGTTGATCCGGACGGTCGTGTTGGAGGTGCGGGTCGTCGTGATGGTCCCGCCGTCGCCGCCGCCGACCCAGGTGACGAGCCAGGTCGTGGTCGCGGTGATCGCGTACTTGCCGTTGGGCTTCGCATAGCTCGGCTTCGTATACCGGTAACCGCAGTCGCCGGACGCCTGTCCACCGTCCGAGGCGGCGTAGGCGTCGCCGGGGGTACGGCAGGTCACCGACGAGCCGTCGCCCATGTCCCAGACGATCTTCGAAGCCTTCGCGGTGATGTTGACGGTCAGGGCGCCGTCGGGCGACGTCGCCGACGAGTGGATCGGGCCCCACGTGTGGATGCTGACGGTCGTCCACATCCACACCGGCAGTCCGACGAGTCCGCCGACGCCACGCGGCGTCGGCGCCATGTGGATGGCCGCGCCGTCCAGACGGATCTTTGCCAGCGCCTGTACGGCGAGTTCGGCCGGCGTCGGTCCGGTCGCGGGCCGGGCGATCCACTCCTCGACCGCGCCGACTTCGCCGCTCCCCCACGGCGGCGGGCCGGTGAAGCAGGTGACCTCATAGAACGCGCCCTTGGCCGGGTCGTGCGCGCCCCAGATCGGGTTGTCCGACGCCGGTTGCGGATCTTCGCGTAGGTAGTAGCACTGGTTTGAGCTGTTGTAATAGCCGAGACCGGGCTCGAAGCACGCGACATCGTGGCCCTGGTAGCTGCAGCCGGTCGATCCGCTGCCGCCACCACCGCCGCCACCGCCACCGCCCGATCCGCCGCCACCGCCGGTCACCGTGCACCACGGGATTTCCGGAGGGCAGGATCCGCCGCCATCAGCCACGGCCGGAGCACTGTCGGCCGCCACCAGCAGCGCGGCGACCAGCGCCCCGATCGACGCGATCCGGGCCCATCGAGACCGGTTCAGCATGGCTGATCGCCGGTCGTGTCGACCTTCGACACCATCCACGAACCGTTCGAGTACAGGTAGAGCGTCGCAACCGCGACGTACGGCTTCGTCTTCGGCAACGGCACCTTCGCACCCGTCTGCGCATTCACAATCGATATCGCGGACTGGTCGAGGCAGTCACGAACCACGGCCGTTCCGGAAACCGTCGACAATTTCAAGGACGTGAGAACGGGATGCGAAATAACGGATCCGCGTTGCACATCACCGATCACGTGTAAATGAAATAATTGCGCAACCCATTGACCCAATAGCGGATCGGAGGTGAATTTCGATAACAGCGCAGATCCGTAATCAGCGGTCTGCGATGCCTGCGTCTCGGCCGCAATGTAATTCGCATAGGCGGCCATTGCATTCGCTTTCGCAGTCGCGAGCTTTGCGTCGACACCACCGGCGGTGGTCGCTGGCGCAGCAACCTGAAGCACGGCCGGCGCACGCGAATCGTCCACCGGGGACACCCGCGACGCACAGCCGCCGATCACGGTGGCCGCCGCAAGAATCACTGCCACCAGCCCAAACACCGCTAGAATCGGGCGCGACGCTCGTCGCCGACCCGACATTTCCTGACCGGACACCTGCGTCCTCCCGTGCTCGTGGCCGGAGGACCGTTAGGACGTGTGAGCTGCGCCGATCCGCATCAGAGCGCAAAGAATCGCCACTGAGCACATAGGCGCGCAGCAGTAAGGATTGCGTTCAGTTGTGCGTACACAAACGGGTCTCTTGCGCGTCCGAAAACCGCGCATACAAGAGCGCCACCTGCGCATTAATCGATCGGCAGACCTCTATCCTTCGGCCGCTCCGCTCCCTGGATAAATGTGTGAAAGTTTTTAGCAACCCGCGCAGTTTTATCGACCGTCGGTCCGCTGTCAATAACTTTGCGCGACATTCATCATCATGATTTTGTTGATCATTTGTCTGGGCAGCTCACGTGATCCACCTTGATCAGATAGCCTCAGGCCATGTCGGTCGACACATCCCCGATCGAGGACGCGTACCGGATCGCACGTGACCTCGCGGACCGAGTCGAAGTCGCCGAGGCGCGCGGCATCGTCGACGACGGCATCCGATCCCGATCGGACGAAGCGACCGCAGCATTCCGTGCGCTCATCATGGAAAACGACGAACGCTCTCGCAACGCGCAGTCGAGCACGCACGAGGACGTAATGGACGTACGCGCGCTGGCGGTCATGCGCCGGTGGGCCGATCGGCACGACGACGACTCCGGCGACAATCCGATCGCCCGGATCGAATCCGCGTACGCGAACGCACAGGCCACTGTGGACATCGGCGGCACGACGGCCACTCGACTCGGCGTGCTTGAGCTGCTCAGCATCGAACCGGATCCGGTACGGCGGAAGCTGCTTTTCCATGCGCTCGCGCCGGTCTGGCAGACCATCGACGGAGACGGTACGTCGTCCGGCAGCCCGTACCGGTGCGAAGTTCTGCCCTTGAGCGTGCGGCACTGGCGCGCCGGACGATCGCCGGTGGACGCGAACGCGCGCGCCCTCGGCCTGGATCCGGCGTCCGTCGAACCCAGCCTGCTCGCCATCCTCGAGGCTTGGCGCAGCACGGTTGGCACGCCGATCGAGCCGTGGGACTGGTGGTACGAGGCCGGCACCGCTCATCGCGCGCTCAACGCGGCCATTCCGGTGGAGCGGCTACGGCCGATCAACGACGCCTACTACGCCTCTCTGGGCGCCGACGTCACTGCGCTCGGCATCGAATTCGACGTCTTCCCGCGGGCCGGACGACCGCCGGTGCCGGTCGCCTACACCGATTTCGGCGGGCGGGCGAGTACTACACCGGACGGCATGCGGCAGCCGGCAAAGGCCTGCGTGATGGCCACCTACACGGCCGGTGGCCTGGGCGAACTCACCGAGCTGGTGCACGAGACCGGGCACGCGATCCACGTCGCCGCCATCGATACCCGGGCGGCATTCGCGGATTGGCCGGACAGTGACGCATTCACCGAGGCGATTGCCGAGTTGACCGCGCTCGACACGGCCGAACCGGCGTGGCAGCAGCGTTGGTTGGGGCACGCTATTCGAACAGATGTTTCATTATCCGGACGGTACGCGGACGTCATGCTCGATATCTGCTGGGCGGTCCTGGAAATTCGCCTGCATGCCGATCCGTCGCTTCGCCCGAACGATGTTTGGACCGAGTTGACAACGACCTATCTCGGGCTCGTCCCGCACCCCGATTTGTCTTGGTGGGCGATGCGCGGGCAGCTCGTCCAGGAGCCCGGATACATGGTGAATTACGCGATCGGGCCGATCCTTGCGGCCGATATGCGATCGGCTATTCGGGCCGCCCGGGGTGTTTGGATCGGTGGCGATCCAGGGTGGTATTCATGGGTTTCCGAACACGTCTACCGCTTCGGCCTCGAGCGCTCGTCGGGTGAGGTTTTGGCTGCTCTGCTCGGTCGCGCGCCGTCCGCTGACGCGCTCGTCGCGGAGATCGGTCGCGGTGCCGCGGCCTAAACCGGCGGCATCATAAGCAGGCAGCGTTACGAGGTTCGGCCACGCTTGCCGAACCGGATCAGCGCAAGACCGGCCCCTGCCGCGAGCGGTAGGCCGATCACCAGCTCGGTGATCCACGTAACGGTGCTCGTCGGCCGGCTGGTCATCAGCGATTCCATCGCCGCGACCAGCAGCGTGGTGGCGATCGTGAAGACCGTGACGATGCCGATCCGGCGCAGCCACGGCCGATACAGACCGGGCGCGGCGTGACCGTCGCGCGGCAGCACGGCCGCGAGCGCGGTGCTCACATGTAGGTAATAAAGCGCGAGCGCCAGCCCACACAGACGCACGACGGTGAGCGTGGCCGGATGCGTCTCGGTCGCGATCAGCCAGATCACCGCGACGAGCACCATCAGGACGGTCGGCGCCCAGCTCCGCGGAAACAGCGCGAGGCCCGTCGCCACCACCATCCACCACGGCATGTGCGGGTACGCAAACAGCAGCGCCGCGAGAGCGGATGCCCACGCAACGATCCGGCTGACCAGCACGCCCGGAGTCATCGTCACGATTCCCTCCTCATCGGGCCGGCACCGCCGACATCTGGCGGAGTACGTCGTCGAGGCTGCCCGGTCCGGTCCACGGCACTACCGGCACACCGTGTTCGCGCAGCTGGGCAATCGTGTTGGCGCGCTCGTAGCGCCAGAGCCGGGCGGCCGACAGCGTGTATTCGCCGTCTCGCAGCCACGGTGCCGCGGCCGGCCGTACGCGCGCCGGTGCGCTGATCGCGTCCATGATCGCCGGAGGCATCGTGTCGATCGCGATGACCGATCGGCCGCTGCGGGCGAACTGGGCGAGCATTGCCATCGACCGACGGTCGACCAGCGGCGTCAGCACGATGAGCAGTGCCCGCGGCGGGATCCGCTGATCGTTCATCTGTGCCTCGACCGCGGCACCCCGGACCGGCCGTACGTCCAGCAGCCACTCCAGCGCGGTCAGGTAGTGCCGGTGGCCTGCTCCGGGCCGGAGATAGCGGGCTGCGTGCCCGTGTTCCAGCAGTCCGACGCGGTCGCCGCGGTGCAGGTAGTGGTTGGCGATCGCCGCCGCCGCGCGTACCGCCGTGTCCAGTGCCGACGGGGCACTGCCGATCGATGCGGGCGTGCCGGCCTCCTGCATCACGTCGATCAGCACGAATACCTGGGTATCGCGATCCGACAGCGTCGAAACGACGTGCAGTTCCCGCGTACGCAGCGAGATCCGCCAGTCGATCCGGCGGAGCCGGTCACCGGGCGCGAACATCCGGACGCCGGCCATCTCGCCACCCTCGCCCGGCCGGCGGCTGCGATGCACGCCGACGATGCCGGACGCCCGTGGCATCACGTCATGGGCGTCGAACGATGCCGCGATCGGATAGATCGGCAGGGCGACGTCGAGCGTTCGGGCCAGCCGCCCGATCAGAAGACCGTCCGCGGCAACGACGTGCGCGTGCACCGGTCCGACGCGGTGCCGTCCCCACCGGGTGGCGGTCGCGTTCACGTCGACGTCGACGACCTGGCCGGCCGCGATCGGCGTCAGGTACGGCACGATCGGATCCTCCAGGCGCAGCCACCGATCGGCGGCCAGCCGGATCACCGTGAGGTCGTAGTCCACGTCGCCAGCGTTCGTCACCCGTACGCGCATCGGCACGGTGCCGCCCTCGCCGTTGATCTGCGACCCGACCTCAAGCTCCACGGTCGGCAGCACCGATGGGCGCCGCGACATCGCCAGTACGGTCGCGAACGCGATCGGAGCGGCCAGAACCGCCATGTCCGGCCGCCCGGCGAACACCGCGAGAAGCAGCATGCACGTCACGAACAGGACGGCCCGGGCAAACGCCGGAGTCGGTCGCCACGATGGCTTCACAGCGCCTCCATCTCGGTGATCACACGGGCCAGCACGTCCGGCGGCAACGGCGTCGGTCCTTCGCTCAGGAGCCGCCACAGGTTCGGGCCGACCAGCCGCCGTACGCGTTCCGGATCGGTCGCCGGATCCACGCCGTGCACCAGTCGCAACCGGTCGGAGGCGAGTTCGATCAGCACCAGCGCGGTCCGGTGGCTGTCGGTCGGGGTCTCGAGCCGGAGGATCCAGCGGGCCACGACCACGCGTACGGCGTCGTCAGCTTCGGGGAAGGACCGCTCCGTGTACGGGTCGGCCAGCACGGTCTCCGGTATCGGCTGCTCCTCGATCAACCGCGCCATCACGAACGGCACCACGGCCAGGATCAGCAGCGTCACGACCGTCGGGTACGGAGCGGCGACCCGGAATGACGCCAGGAACTTGACGATGATCAACGATAGGAACCCGAGGCCGACCAGCGACCCGGCGATTCGTTTGGCCAGCGACGCAGCGTAACCCTCCGGGCGCCGGACATTGCGTTCGTTCGATCTCATGCGGTCACCGGATCCGCGATGACGATCTCGCCGCGCAGCCGGATCAGTGCGGCACGAGCCTCATCCCGCATCGTTGCCTCGATCACGTGCTGGCTGTAGCGCGCGGTCCGGTAGAGATCGGCCAGCGAGGTCAGCACATCGACGCTCACCCGCTGGCTGGCCAGGAGATTCGCGACCAGGTCCGATGAGGTGGCGCCGGGATGCTGATCGAGACCGGCCGCGGCGGCCACGGCCTCGAGACGGACCCAGCACGCGATCACCGCGCCGCGCGGATCCGAATCGTCGGCCATCAGATCCGCGATGCCGGCGTCGACCGCGGCCAACACATCGTCCCGCTGCTGTTCGAGGTCATCGTCGGTCGGACCGGTCTTACCGGCCTTACCGAACCTGTTCTTGCGGCCCGGCTGACGCTCCTGCAGCCACCGCACGAAGGTGTAGATCAGCAGCGCGAGAGTGCCGATGACGACGAGCGCGAAGAATCCCACCAACAGCACGAACAGGATTCCCAGGCGGCTCCCCGAGAGCGGCGGTGGCATCGGCGCTATGACATCGGTCTGGGTTCGAACGGGGACCGGAACGGACTGCGGAGGCCGATGCAGTCCGAGTCGGCCGAACATCGACACACCGGCGATGACGAGCACGAACGCCATCACCACGGGCAGCGCCCAATACCGCTGTACCCATCTGGCCATGAAGTCCTCGCCCCGTCCGTCGCTGGCGCGATTCAACCATGGCGAACGGGTCGTCCGCGCACCCGCGTCCGGAGCCATTGACACGTATATGTGACGGAGTTAACGTACGCGGAAATGCTTAGGAAACTTTCCTTTACGTTTCATGAGCATCCCCCATCCCCTCGTGCGGAGGTGTGACCCGTGTCAACCCGTACCCGCAAAGCCCTTCTAACCTGCGCCGCCCTGTTAGCCGGGGTGATCGTCTCGGCGATTCCGGCGACCAGCGCCGACGCCGCAACCAACCTCGTGGTGAACTCCGGCTTCGAAACCGGCGACCTCACCGGCTGGTCGTGCAGCCTCGGCACGGTCGTCACCACGCCGGTCCACAGTGGAACGCACTCGCTGTCCGGCGCAGCCAGCAACTCCGACGACGCGCAGTGCACGCAGACCATCGCGGTCGTCTCCGGCTCCGCCTACACGCTGTCCGACTATGTCGAGGGCAACTACGTCTACCTCGGCGTCACCGGCGGCGCCTCGACGTGGACGCCGGCCGCGGCCACCTGGACGCAGCTGACGATGTCGTTCACCGCGACGTCGAACAGCGTGCAGATCTACACCCACGGCTGGTACGCGCAGGGCACCTACCACGTCGATGACGTATCGCTGACCGGCCCGGGTGGCACCGTCACCGTGCCGAGCGCACCGACCGGCCTGTCCGTCACCGGTACGACCGTCCAGCACGGTCGGCCTGTCCTGGACCGCATCCAGCGGCGCCACCGGCTACAACGTCTACCAGGGCTCGACCAAGGTCGCCTCGGTCACCGGCACCACCGACACGGTCAGTCCGGCCTCGCCGCCAGCACGACCTACTCGTTCTCGGTCACCGCGACGAACTCGGCCGGCGAATCCGCACACTCGTCCACCGTCAGCGCGACCACGGCGAGCAGTACGCCGACGAAGCCGGCCGCTCCGACCGGGTTGGCCGTGACCAGTACGACCAGCAGCACGGTCGGCCTGTCCTGGACCGCATCCAGCGGCGCCACCGGCTACAACGTCTACCAGGGCTCGACCAAGGTCGCCTCGGTCACCGGCACCACCGACACGGTGTCGCGGCCTCGCCGCCAGCACGACCTACTCGTTCTCGGTCACCGCGACGAACTCGGCCGGCGAATCCGCACACTCGTCCACCGTCAACGCCACCACGTCCGCATCCGGCGGCGGAGGTACCGGCTCGGGCAAGTCTGGCCGTACATCGACATCACCGCGGCGACCCCGACGCTCGCGCAGGTCGCCCAGGCGACCGGCCAGAAGTTCTTCACGCTCGCGTTCGTCCTCGGCGACTCGTCCGGCTGCAACCCGAGCTGGGGCGGCACGATCGCGCTCAACGACTCCCGGATCAGCGGCGAGATCAGCGCACTCCGGGCACTCGGCGGCGACGTCGCGGTGTCGTTCGGCGGCGCCGAAGGCCCGTACCTGTCGTCGGTCTGCAGCACGGTCGCGACGCAGGCTGCGGCGTATGAGAAGGTCATCGACGCGTTCAACATCAAGCACATCGACTTCGACGTCGAGGCAAGCATCCCGATCGACACGATGAACAAGGCGATCGCGCAGGTCCAGCGGGACCGGCCGGGCACCGTCGTCAGCTACACGCTCGAGGTGGTCGCGGACAACTACGGCATCGTCGACTCGATCGGCGTCAGCGTGCTCACGAACGCGGTCTCCAACGGCGTCAACGTCGGCATCGTCAACCCGATGACGATGGACTACAGCGCGTCCGCCGGCCTCGAATGGGGTGACTCGGTGATCGCGGCCGCGAACGCGACCAAAGCACAGATGGCCCTGATCTGGCCGTCAAAGACCAGTGCACAGTTGTACGCGATGCTCGGCGTCACACCGATGATCGGGCGCAACGACACCGGGCCGATCTTCAGTATCGCCGACGGCCAGAAGCTCGTGGCCTGGGCGAACACGAACCACATCGGCTTCCTCGGGTTCTGGTCGGTCGGCCGCGACAACGGCGGCTGCCCGGGCGGCGGGGTCTCACCGACGTGCAGCTCGATCTCGCAGTCGACGTACCAGTTCACGTCGATCTTCGCGGGGTTCACCGGCTAGTCCTCGCAGAGATCGCTCTAGTAAAGGGGTCGGACGCACGCGTTCGACCCCTTTACGCTGCACGGAATGGCCTGCTGGCACCTATGGCTCTTGAGTTATCCGGCTCCGGCACGCGAAGATGTTTCTAACCGGTAACCTTGATCCTGCGCTTCTCAACGAAGAGGACGTGCCATGTACGACTACGTGATCGTTGGTGCCGGTTCGGCCGGCTGCGTGCTCGCCAACCGTCTCTCCGCGGACCCAGCGGTCACGGTCGCACTGATCGAGGCGGGCGGACGCGACAAGAAGAAGGAAATCCAGATCCCGGCGGCGTTCGCCAAGCTGTTCAAGACGCCGTACGACTGGAACTTCACCACCACGCCACAGAAGCATGCGGCCGACCGTGAAATGTACTGGCCACGCGGCAAGATGCTCGGTGGGTCCTCGTCGATCAACGCCATGATGTGGGTACGCGGTCATCAGGCCGACTATGACGGATGGGGCGTCGATGGCTGGGCGTACGACGATGTGCTGCCGTACTTCCACAAGATCGAGCGGCGGGTCGGCAGCAACTACGGCGGCACCTACGGCACCGACGGTCCCTTGTGGATCGAAGAGCTGCGTGATCCGAATCCGCTGACCCGCGCGTTTCTCGATGCATGCGGCGAAGCCGATCTCAAGGCGCTGCATGAGATGAACGAGCCGGACAACACCGGATTCTCGCCCACGCCGGTGACGCAGCACCGCGGGCGCAGGTGGAGTGAGGCGGATGCCTACCTGCACCCGGTTCGCAAGCGCCCGAACCTGACCGTGATCACGAATGCGCTGGTGGAACGCGTACACACGGTGGAAACCGACGACGGGCCGCGCGCGACCGGCGTCGTCTACCGCACCGCGGACGGTACGTCGACCACGGTCACTGCCGGTCGCGACGTGCTCCTCGCGGCCGGTGCGATCGGTTCGCCGCATCTGCTGATGCTCTCCGGCATCGGTGACCCCGACCAGCTCGCCGCGGCCGGTGTCGACCTTGTCGCGCGGTCGCTCCACGTCGGCCGCAACCTGCAGGACCACCTCGCCGCCGGCTGGATCATGCACACGCCGACGCCGGTCACGCTCGTCGATGCCGAGAAGATCGGCCAGCTCATCCGCTATCTCGCGACGCACAAGGGCATGCTCTCGTCGAACGTCGCGGAAGCGGTCGCGATGGTGCACACCGAGCCGGGGCTGCCCGGACCCGACATCGAGCTGCTGTTCGCCGCGGTCCCGTTCCTCGACCACGGCTTCACGACACCGACCGGTCACGGCTTCACGATCGCGACGATCCTGCTGCAGCCGCGCAGTACCGGCACGATCACACTGACCAGCGCGGATCCGACGGTGGCACCCGATATCGACCCGGCCTACCTGACCGATGACGCGGACATGCAGACGATCCTGGCCGGCCTCAAGATTGCCCGGAACATCATGCAGTCACCGTCGCTGGCTCCGCACGTCGGTGCGCCGATGCGGCCGGACCACGAGCCGGTGGACGACGCGGACATGGAGACGTTCGTCCGGCAATACTCCGAGACGCTCTACCACCCGGTCGGTACGTGCCGGATGGGCGACGACGCGTCCTCGGTGGTCGACGGTCAGCTGCGCGTACGCGGAGTGGCCGGGCTTCGCGTCGTGGACGCCTCGGTGATGCCGCGGATCATCCGGGGGCACACGAACGCGCCGACCATCATGATCGCGGAGAAGGCCTCCGACCTGCTACTTAAAGGGTAGGCGCCGGGCGCCGCGGATTCGGGGCAGGATCCGTTGGCGTGCCTCCTCGGCTGCTCGCTTAGCTCGCCTGGCCTCGCGCTGCGCACGCAGCCGCTGGCGCTTCGCGTCGTCCAGTGCAGCGTTTCGGCGGTGACGTGCCACATCTTCCGGCAGCTGCCCGCCGCCGGCGAGGTCGTACGGGTTCAGCCGGTGGTGCGGACTGCCCGGGCTGCGCTGCGGAAGGATCCGTGGCGCGACCGGCGGATTGCGCACGGTACGCGCGACGAACATCTCGCCACCGCCCGCGACGGTCAGGATCCCGCGCCGGGACGTGTAGTGAGCCAGCCACACCTCCGGCCGGGTCATGCCACGCATCACCTCGCTACGCCGGGACTGCCGGATCTTCACCCAGAACGTTGAGCCGCTCTCCCGATCCACCAGCACCATGCTGATCGGAAAGCCGTCCGGCATACGGATCGACTGGCACTCGTAGACGGTCCATGGCGCCCGGGTCAAACGACGCCAGAGCACCGCGATCCGGGCCGCGCTGGCCGCGCATCCGAGCAGTAGCGCCGAAGCCGCGAGGATCGGCACCGCCGTGTACGCGTTCCAGGACCCCGATATGCCGGCCGCGGCGACACCCGCCAGCCCGACGGCGGTGGCAATCGCACCGATGCGCAGCCGCACCAGAGTCCGCCGCCACAAAGCGATCCGGACACCGCGCTGGTCGATCGCCCGCTCACCAACCGGCTCCGGGAGCGGCTCAAAACCGAACGACGGGTAGTAGGTCAGCCCGATCGAGTCTCGCCAAGCCGAAGAACGCCGACGCACCGAACCCCTTCCGCCCAATTCCAACGCCCTCGACGGTAGCGGCCGGCCGCTCATAACTCGATCTTGGACTCAGATCGTCGTGACGCGCGCCGAAACGCAGCCATTCGAGTCCAAGATCCGCAGCGACGGCACGGTCAGCGGAGGACCGCGTGCGGCGCAGGCGCCGGCGCCTGCGCCGGTGGGCGCGCCCACGACGTCGGAACCTCGCCGACGCCGAAGCGGTCACGCAGGTCCGCGAGCACCACCTGGTAGGTCTCCGCATCCACGTAGTTCGCGTGCCGGGGCGAGTCCAGGTAGACCTTGCCGCCACGCATGTCCGGCCGGTCCGATACCTTCCGGGCCTGCCACGCCGCCCATACGTCGCCGCCGATCTCGCGTGCCGTGATGTCCAGAACGATCATGTGCGCCATCTCTTCGAAACGCTCGTACGCGGCGTCGGCGAACTCGATGAACCCGAGCACGGCCAGGCCGTCGTGGTCCCGGCTGAAGATGTTCAGGTACAGCTCCGGCCGCCCGCCGCGCCACGGCAGCAGATCGTCGGCGAGGAACGGCAGCGCGTACGTGTAGCCGGTCGCCATGATCACGAGATCGACGTCGACCGCGGTACCGTCGGCGAACTCGACGCCGGTCGGCGTGAACCGAGCGATGTCCGGCTTCGCGATCAGATCGCCGTGGCCGAGATAGTGCAGTACCTGCGTGTTCAGGATCGGGTGGCTGGACAGCAGTTCGTGATCCGGCTTCGGCAGCCCGTAGCGGGTGAGATCGCCGACGAGCGCGTCCAGGAACGCCTCCTGGTTGGTCGGCAGACTGACCCCGCGTGGCGGATCCACCTTGCCGGCCAGCAGCGCATCCGTCGGTACGCCGGCGATGTGCTTCGGGATGTAGCGGTAACCACGCCGGACCGACAGGTACGCCGCGTCGGCGGACTGAGCCGCATCGCAGGCGATGTCGACGCCGGAGTTGCCGCCACCGACGATGAGCACCCGCCGACCGGCGAACTCGGCCGGATCCCCGTAGGTGGACGAGTGCCGGATCTCGCCGCCGAACGTCGTCCTGTCCGGGGTAGGACGGCACGTTCGGGTGCCAGTTGACGCCGGGAGCCGCAACGATGCCGGCGTAGTGCCGCGATTCGCCCGGACGACAGCATAACGTCCCAGCCGCCCGAGCGCTGCATCGCCGAGACGACCGACGTGTGGAACGTGATCAGCGGGCGCAGCCCCTCGTCGTCCGCGAACGCGTTGATGTACGCGCGGATCTGCCGCCACGACGGGTAGTCCGGGAAGTCGTCCGGCATCGGGTGACCGACGAAGCCGGACTGGTACTTCGACGAGATGAAGTGCGCGCTGTCGTAGATCGGGCTGCCCGGCGCGTCCACGTTCCAGATGCCGCCGACGTCGCCGGAGCGCTCGTACCAATCGAACGGAATGCCCTGAGCCCGCAGCGCGCGGGCGGCGACCAGACCGGCCGGTCCGGCGCCGATCACGCAGTATCTGCGCGTCCAGGTGGCCGGCGCCGCCAGCGTGCGCGGCCGCGACCGCAGCGTGCTCTGCGCGATCTTGCTGTAGACGCCCGGGTGGCGGCGCTTCAGGTACCACGCCGTGATCAGACCGGCGACCAGCACCACCGGCAGCAGCAACGGCACGCCGTCGATCACCGGGCTGTCGCTGTTGACCAGCGTCTTGAAGTTGAGGACGGCCAGCACGAACGCGACCGCGAGCGCGATCGCGCCGATGCCCGGGAAGATCAGCGTGCGCCAGTAGTCGCGCTCGCCGCGGCGGCGGAAGAACGCCACGATCGAGACGCCGGCCAGCACCTGCAGCAGCACGACGCCGAGCGTGGACAGGCCGATCATGCTGGTCGCGAGGTTGAGATAGGGGTCGAGCCCGCCGATCGCGAACGCGGCCACCACGATCGTGGTGATCGTCGTGACGGTCAGGCTGCCGATGTGCGGCGACAGGAATTTGCCGTGGTAGCGACCGAGGCTGCCGGGCAGCACGCGCTCACGACCCAGAGCGAAAAGATAACGGCTCGACGCATTGTGTACGGCCAGCATCGACGCCAGCACGCTGGTCAGCAGCAGCAGACCCATCACGCTGCCGAAGGCGCTGCCGCCGTACTTCGTGCCCTGATCGATGATCAGGTTGCCGAGCTTGTCGTTGCCGGGTGTCGATGCCGCCTTCGCCGCGACCGCCGCCGAGTGCGTGTTGTTCGACGCCGAACGAGCCGACCGCGAACCAGGTGGTCAGGAAGTAGAAGATGCCGACCGCGGACACCGCGATGTACGTCGCCTTCGGGATGCTGCGCTCCGGATTGGCGGTCTCCTCGCCGTAGAGCGCGCCGGATTCGAAGCCGACGAAGCTGGTGAACGCGAACATCAGCGCGATGCCGATCGACCCGCTGAAGATGTTGTGCGGCGCCAGCGACGAGAGCGGCAGCGCGTGCACACCCTTGTGGAAGCCGACGGCACCGTCGAACACGATCAGAACGGCGAACTCCAGCAGCATCAGGACGCCGAGGACCTTCGCCGACAGGTCGGCCGATCGGTAGCCGAGGATCGCCACGATCACGATCGCGATCCCCGATGGGATCTCCCACGTCACGGCGTTGTTCGAGGCCAGTTGGATGAAGTAGCCGAACGCGCCGGCCAGACCGATCGTGAGCGCGGTGTACGACAGCACGGCGAGGTAGGCCGCACCGACCGCGGGCGGCTTGCCGATGCCCCGGGCGACGTACGTGTAGAAGGCGCCCGTGTTGACCACGCGGCGGCTCATCGCGGCATATCCGACGCAGAAGCAGAGCAGAGCGGCGCCGGCGAGCGCGAAAGCCGCTGGAAGACCCGGGCCGTTGCCGTAGAGGAACGCGACCGGCACGTTGCCGACCATCGCCGCCATCGGCGCCGCCGCCGCGATCACCACGAAGACGACGTGGCGGGTCGACAGCGTACGGCGCCGATCCGCGACGGATGCCTCCGCGACCGGTGCCGGCTGTTCCTTGCTCATACGGTCGCTCCCACGTCGTCGTTGATCTCGGTGCGCCACGGTACGCGGTGCCGAGGGCTGCCGGTAGAGCCCGTGCCGACAACGTTACTCAGCGGTAGATCAAACGGACGTTTTCGGATGGAATATGCGCGTTGTGCTCTGGCATGGTGACGTGGCGTGATCGAATCAGGCCAGCTTGGCCTGTACGCGATCGGCGTCCGCATGGCCAAGCTCGGTCAGGATGGCCAGTGCCTCCTGCCAGGCCGCCACGGCCTGCGGGCGATCGTCGGACGCTCCCAGCAGATCGCCCAGCCGTTCGAGCGATTCCGCGGCCGGGTGCAGCTCGTCCAGGTCCAGGCGCATCTTGGCGGCCCGCTGGTACGCGTCGACCGCGGTGTCGCGATCCCCGGCCAGACCGGCCGCGTACCCGAGGCTGTCCCAGCCGGCGGCCTCGGCCGAGTGCGTACCGGCCTCGGCGAATAGCGCGAGCGCGCGCCGGCAGTGGTCGATCGATGCGGCATGGTTGCCGAGCGACGCGTTATGCCAGCCGATGTCGTTGTGGATCGTCGCGAGCCGGAACGGCGTGCTGACCCGCTCGTTCAGCGCCAGCGCGACGGTAGCCTGGTCCAGCGCGTCCTGATGGCGTCCGAGAAAGCTGTAGACGTGCCCGAGAATCTGCCGGGTCACCGACTCGGCCCGCGCATCGTCGATCGACCGGGCGTGCTCGGCCGCGGCCCGCAGGTGCTGCTCCGCCTCGCCGAACCGCCCGACGTGCATGAGCGCCATGCCGAGCAGGCGGCCGGCCACGGCGAGCGCGTAGGGGTCGTCGAGACGCTCCGCCGAAGCCAGCGCATCCCGGCAGAGCTCGATGTTGTCGGTGTGCCGGCCGTCGCGCATCAGCGAATCAAAGGCACACCAGGCGATGTGCCACGCCTCCCGGTCGCCATGTGCCGCCATCGCCGCTCGGACGACGGCGAGCAGCACGTCTATCTCGGCGCGGAACCACCCTCGCGCCTCGACGCGATCGCCGAGCCACTCGTCCGCGAGCCCGGATCCGTCCGGCGGCGGATCGAGGTGGCGGAGTTCCGGCTGGATGATCCGGCGGGCGCAATACGCGGCGTAGGAGTAGTGGCGAAAGAGGGTCGACCGAGCCTCGGGACCGTCCTCGGCGGCGTCGGCCAGCTCGCCGGCGTACGTGCGGAGCAGATCGTGCAGCCGGTAACGGCCTCGTTGGTGCTCGTCCACCAGGTGTGCGTTGGTCAGCTCGCCGAGCAGCTCGCGAGCCGCGGCGACGTCGACACCGGCGAGGCTGGCGGCGACCGGCACACCGAAGTCGGGCCCGGGATGGACGCCCAGCCGCCGGAAGAGCGTTGCCGCGGGCGCACTCAACGCGTCGTAAGACAGGCTGAATGCCACCCGTACGCCACTCGACTCGGCCAGCTGGAGTTCGTCCAGCGCTCGCCTCCGATCGCGCAGACCGGCGGCCGTCCGGGCGAGATGCACCGACGGCCGTACCGCGGCACGGGCGGCGACGATGGCGAGTGCCAGCGGCAGCCGAGCACACAACGTGATGATCTCGGCGACCGCATCGGACTCGTCGCGCAGCCGGACGTCGCCGAGCCGACGAGCGAGCATCTCGACCGCTTCGACCTCGGTAAACACCGGCAACGGTAGATGCGTGGCGCCCTCGACGGCGATCAGCTCGAGCAGCGGGCTACGGCTGGTGACCAGCGTGGCGCAGCGCGGGTCCGCGGCGAGCAATGGCCGGATCTGCTCGGCCGTGCGGGCATTGTCCAGCACGATGAGCATGCGACGGCCGGCCAGACGGGTGCGAAACAACCCGCTGAGGACGTCGACATCGGCACCCAATCGATCCGCGGGCTCGCCAAGCAGGGTGAGAAACGTCCGGAGTACGTCCTCGGGTGCGGCCGGTGCGCGTACCGGATCGAATCCGCGCAGGTCGGCGTAGAGCTGCCCGTCCCGGAATCGGTGTGCAGCGCGATGTGCCCAGTAGACCGCGAGCGTCGTCTTGCCGACGCCTGCGGTGCCTGACACGATCGCGATCGGTGCGGCCGTGCCGGAACCGTCCAGCGCAGCGTCGAGCAGCGCCAGCGGCTCCTCCCGTCCGGCGAAACCGGAGGCTGCATTCGGCAGGCTCTGCGGTACCGCAGCCGCGGTGGCCACCGAAGCCGCCAGCATCAGTGTCGGGTCCGCGGCGAGAATCCTCCGGTGGAGGTCGGCGAGCGGCGCGCCGGGCTCGACGCCCAACTCATCGGTGAAGATCCGGAATGCCTGCCGGTAGACCTCAAGCGCCTCCGCGACCCGACCGCTGCGGTACAGCGCGAGCATCAGCTGGCAGCGCAGTCGCTCCCGGAACGGGTGCGCCGTGATCATGTCGACCAGATCCGGTACCAGCTCGACGTGGCGTCCCGGGTCCGGAGATGCGGTCAGATCCAGTTCCAGATCGACCCAGCGCTCGAACGCGTCGATCCGCCTGCTGTCGAGCCGATCGGCGGACTCGTCGAACGCCGCGACACCGCGGAAATCCTCGAACGCCGGTCCCCGCCACACCGCCAGGGCCGCCCGGAGCGCGTCCGCGACCTGCGCGGGCGAGGCCCCGGCTAGCGGATCGCTTGCCTCGGCGAGCGCGCGATCGAAGACGGCGGAGTCCAACTCTCCGTCGAGCGGCCGGATCAGGTAGCCGCCGGACTGTGACTCGATCCGCTTGTCGACCACGTCGCGCAGGCGCGATATGTAGACCGAGATGGATCGGCGCGCGGAGCTGGGCGGCTCGGCACCCCACAGCGCCTCGGCAATCCGGCCGACCGAGATCGGCTCGCCCGGGCGTGCCAGTAGGAGCGCGAGCAGTTGTCGAGCCTTGACGGTCGGGATCGCGACGACCGTGCCGTCCCGTCGCACCCGGAGGGTGCCCAGTACACCAAACTCGATCACCCGTCCTCCTCTGGCGCTCGGGTGGCCAAATGGTACGCGGGTCGAGCACACCGTGCGAAAAGATTCTCACCCTGCGTGTGCAGTTCGGTGGGACGAGATCATGGCGGCCGTGACGATGATGTTCCCGCGATAGGTATGCGCACTCGCGTCGAAACTCCCGCCACACGTGATCAGTCGCAGGCCGGGCGTGGTGGTCGGCCCGTACACCAGATTGGTGGGGAACTTGGTCTTCGGGTAGAGCGCGACGCCGGTGACCTGGAAGACCGCGACCGTCCCGTCCGCGCGCGTGATGTCGATCCGGTCGCCGTTCGTGAGCTGGCCCAGGTGGTAGAAGACCGCCGCGCCGACCTTCTTCGAGTCGACGTGCCCGAGGATGACCGCATTGCCGGCCTGGCCAGGGCTCGGGCCGTCCTTGTACCAGTTCGTCTGGTACGGCTGCGACAGCGGCGGCACCGCAACGGCACCGTCCCGGTCCACACCGGCCGCGACGATCCGAGCGTGTACGCCGATCGCCGCGATGTCGACCCTGGTCGGCGTCGATTTCGGCAGCGTGGGCACCCGATCGATCGGACCGGTGGCGGTGGCCGGGATCGATGTCGCGCTCGGCATCGCCGGCGGGTCCGGCGCGGCCGCAAACGCCGCCGTGATCACGCCGCATCCGGCCATCGCAATCACGAACGCCGCCATCGCGCCGATCACCTGCCCGGCACCGGCGCGGCCGGCCCGACTCCGTGAACGCCCGGCCGTTGATCGCCTGAACAATCCCAGGATCGAGGTCATCGCACGAGCTGAGCTCCGCGCCGCCGGATCAGCAGAACACCACCGACGGCGGCACCCACCACGAGCACACCGCCGACGGCCAGCGCGATCATCGACACACCGGCGGACATCGCACCGTCACCGGTGTCCGCGCCGCCGTGCGGCGAGACGACCAGCGTGACAGTGACGAAGCTGCCGTCCGAGCACTGCATGTCCATGTGATGCGTACCGCGGGACGCGTTCGACGGGACCGTGAGGTCGAGATCGAACTCGCGTGAACTCAGCTTCTCCATCACGATGTTGCTGGGCAGTCCGAGCGGCGTACCGGTCAGGCTCGCGTCGCTCGACGACGACGCGCACTCGATGAAGAACGACACGTCGTTGCCCCGCTCGACCGTCTTCGGCTCGACGCTTCCGGACGCGCCTCCGCCGCGCGCGAGGGCGATGCCGGGAGCCGCCGCGAGCAGGCCGACGACGGCCAGTGCCGACGTGGCGAGGAACCGACGAACCCATCGACTGTGCATGGCAGCGCCCTTTCGGTCGGACGGACCTCCAGGTGCACTTTATGAAACATTTATCACGCTTGTTACCTAATTCTCAGAAACCACCACATCTACGGGCGGTCTGGGCGACCGGCCAACGACTCCTGGAGCCAGATCTTCGCGCGGATCAAGGGCTCTCGATAGCGCCGCTCACGCCGTTGGGCTCGGGCCATCTTGGCCGGTCCGCGCCGCTTGCCGTCGCGATAGCGCCAGCGGGCCCACGGCGAGTGCGGACGTCCGACCCGAATCGCGCCGAAGATCACCAGGACTGGTACGAACAGGCCGATCAGCCCGGTCCAGATCTTGCCTTTGAGCAGCGAAATTGCCACGAGGCACAGATCGATCACGGCGATGATCGCGGTCGACAGGATGCTCGCCGACGACTCGGTATTCACGTCGAGCGGGTGCGCTCCGAGCAGCAGCAGTCCGACCGCCGCGATCGCGACGAAGATCGCATCGATCGACGTACGGCCGGCCTCCGCCCAGTACACGTCCTCCAAGTGCAGGATCAGTGCGAACTCGTCGAGTACCAGCGCGACACCGATGCCGAACAGTCCGGCCGTGATGCACTGCGGTACGAGCACGTTGTCCGGCAACGCGAATCCGCCCGTCCCGCCGATCACCATCAGGATCGTGCCGAACACGACGTGATGGATGTGCATCCCGCCCGGCGTGACGTTGCCCGGCCACCATCTCACCTGCGCCCGGATCATCCGTACCGAGAAGCGGATGAACCCGAACGCCACGAGGACGCCCACGAAAACGCAGAACAGCGGCAGGCGTCCCGATTCGACGATGGTCCGGTGAAACCAGTTGCCCACCTGCACTACTCAACACGAAAAGCCGCGAATCAACCTCAACTTACCCATTAAAGTGCAGATCATGGCGGCCGGGAAGAGCTTCAGCAGGCGCGTACCGCAGCTCTACTCGATCGCCCTCACCCTGATCGGCCTGTTCTGCTTCATCGAAGCCATCAGCAGCGCATTCCGGCGAACTGCCCGCCCGGTACGCGACGCCATCGGCAGCGTCTTCATCCCGGCCGGCGGCAACCTCGCGTACGCGGCGGTGGTGTTCCTGCTGGCCGCCGCGGTCGCCCGGCGCAAACGTGTCGCCTGGCGCATCCTGCTGTTCTTTCTCGGCCTTCAGCTGCTCGCCGCGGTCGTCGTCGTCGTTGCCCTGGCACTCACGTCGCACCCGGTCACCGACAGCGGCCAGCCGATCAACCGCGCCGCGACCTCGATCCGGGTCGGTATCGAGACGATCGTGACCCTGGTCCTACTGGCCACGCTCATCTGGGCGCGCAAGGAGTTCTACGCAAAGGTGCGGCATGCGAGCCTTCGCCGGGCGATCGTGGTCACGATCGGCCTGCTGGCCGCCGCAACCGTCATCGGTCTCGGCCTGGTCTATGCGTTCCCGGGCACCGTCCCGGATTCGTTCGGATCGCGGCTCGCCTATGCCGCCTCGCGCGTCTTCGGCGGCACGCTCCGCTTCGGCGGTGCGGTGAACGGGCGTACGGCCGGCTGGGTGAACCTGCTGCTCGGACTGCTCGGCGCGATCGCGGTGCTGGTCGGCTTCGCGACGTTGATGGGATCACAGCAGGCCGAGGCGCGCCTGCCGGTCGAAGACGAGAACCGGATCCGCGGCCTGCTCGCCAAGTACGGCGAACGCGACTCGCTCGGTTACTTCGCGACGCGGCGCGACAAGTCGGCCGTGTTCTCGCCGAGCGGCAAGTCCGCGATCACGTACCGGGTGGTCAACGGCGTGTGTCTGGCGAGTGGCGATCCGATCGGCGATGTCGAGGCGTGGACGCCCGCGATCGAGGCGTGGCGCGAGATCACCGAGGAGTACGCGTGGGTACCCGCCGTGATGGGCGCGAGCGAGGACGGCGCGATCGCGTACGAGCGGGCCGGCCTGAAAGCGATGGAACTCGGCGACGAGGCGATCCTGCACGTCCGATCGTTCACTGTGGAGGGACGCGACATGCGGCCGGTCCGGCAGGCCGTCAACCGGCTGGAACGGGCCGGTTACTCGGTCGTCGTCACCCGCCACGACGATCTCAGCCCGGACGCGATGGCGGACGTGGTGAACGCCGCCAACGCTTGGCGGGACACCGACAGCGAGCGCGGCTTCTCGATGGCGCTTGGCCGGCTGGGCGACCCGACCGACGGCCAGTGCGTGCTGGTCGAGGCGTTCGACGGCGACCACAAGCGGATGGCACTCCTGTCGCTGTCGCCGTGGGGCCCGACCGGCCTGTCCCTGGACCTGATGCGCCGCGATCAGCACGCCGACAACGGTGTGATGGAGCTGATGGTCGCCGGTCTGATGCGCGAGAGCCCGAGGTTCGGGGTGGAACGGATCTCGCTCAATTTCGCGGTCTTCCGATCGGTGTTCGAGGAGGGCGCGCGCATCGGTGCCGGCCCGATCCTGCGAGCGTGGCGCAAGACGCTGCTGTTCTTCTCGCGTTGGTGGCAGCTTGAGTCGCTGTACCGGTCCAACGTCAAGTACCAGCCGGAATGGGTGCCCCGCTTCCTCTGCTTCGGCGAGCGGCGCGAACTCGCGAAAATCGGGATGGCGTCGGCGATCGCGGAGGGCTTCGTGACGTGGCCGCCGTGGGCGAGGGCCGCACCGATCGTCGCTGCGCCGGCCGCCGCGCCGGTATTGCACGCTCCGAGCGCGGAGAGCACCGCCGAGGCGTCCGCTCCCGAGCCGGTCACGGCCGTCGCAGCGAAAGATCAACGGCCGGAACAGGAGAGGGTACGCCGAGCCAAGGTGGACACGCTCCGGGCAGCCGGCGTGGACCCGTACCCGGTGACGTTCGCACGCACCGACACCTGCGGAGCGATCGCGGCCGCGCATCCGGACCTGCCGGCGGACACCCGGACCGGACAGCACGTCGCGATCGCCGGGCGCGTGCTGTTGATCCGCGACCACGGCACGCGGGTGTTCGCCGTACTGCGCGACTGGACCGGTGACCTGCAGGTGATGCTCGACCCGACGGCCGGCGCGGAGCGTTTCGCGGACGTCGTCGACATCGGCGACCACGTCGGCATCGTGGGCGAGGTGATCACCACGAGGACCGGCGAGCTGACCGTGGACGCGTCCTCCTGGACGCTGACCGCGAAGTGCCTGCGGCCGTTGCCGGACAAGTACCGTGGCCTGACCGATCCGGAGGCGAAGGTACGCCGCCGGTACCTGGACCTGATCACGAGTCCCGCGTCCCGGGACGTGTTGCGCGCGCGGAGTGCCGCGATCCACAGCCTGCGCCATTCGCTGCAGCAGCGCGGCTTCATCGAACTCGAGACGCCGATCCTGCAGCAGATCCACGGTGGCGCGAATGCCCGGCCGTTCCGTACGCACATCAACGCGTACAACCTGGATCTTTATCTTCGGATCGCACCCGAGCTGTATCTCAAGCGGCTCGCGATCGGCGGCGTGGAGAGCGTGTTCGAGTTGGGCCGGACGTTCCGCAACGAGGGTGTGTCGTTCAAGCACAATCCCGAGTTCACGATGCTCGAGGCCTATCAGGCTTACGCGGACTACATGACGATGCTCGACCTGACCCGCGAGCTGATCCAGGGCGCGGCGATGGCCGCCAACGGCGACATGCTGGTCCGATGGCCCGGCCCCGACGGCACGCTGACCGAGATCGACGTGAGCGGCGCCTGGCCGATCAAGACGATCAACGGCTCGGTGTCGGACGCGCTCGGCGAGGAGGTCACCGCGGATACCACGATCGAGCAGCTGCACACGCTCGCGGACCGCGCCGATGTGCCGTGGGATCCGAAGTGGAGCCGCGGAGCCGTGCTGATGGAGATCTACGAGCGGCTGGTCGAGCACGTGACGCAGGCGCCGACGTTCTACCTCGACTTTCCCACCGACGAATCGCCGCTGACCCGCGAGCACCGGGCAGATCCGCGTCTGGCGGAGAAGTGGGACCTGGTCGCCTTCGGTACCGAGCTGGGCACCGCCTACTCCGAGCTGATCGACCCGATCGAGCAGCGTAAACGCCTGACCGCCCAGTCGCTCCTGGCAGCCGGCGGAGATGCCGAGGCGATGGAGCTGGACGAGGAATTCCTGACGGCGCTGGAGTACGCGATGCCGCCGACCGGCGGGCTTGGGATCGGCGTCGATCGACTGGTCATGCTGCTGACCGGCCACACGATCCGCGAGACGCTGCCGTTCCCGATGGTCCGCCCGGGTGTCTCGGCCTAGGCCGGAAGGCAGACCTGCACGACCAGACCGCCACCAGGCGGTGCTGTCGCGGAGACCTCGCCACCGTGTGCTTGCGTCACCGCGCGCACGATCGACAGGCCCAGGCCAGACCCGCCGTCGGAGCGTGTCCGCTCGGCGCCGCCACGGCGGAACGGCACGAACAGCAGCGCGACATCGGCATCCGCCACCGTCGGACCGCTGTTCGCAACGGTCAACCGGACACGCTCCCCGTGGCGTACCAGGTCGACGCGTACCCAGCCGTCCGGCACGTTGTAGCGCAGCGCGTTGCCGAGCAGGTTGCGGGCCAGCAGCGCGAGCAGCGTACGTTCGCCGGCAACGACCGCGGACTCGAGCGCCGTCTCGACCGTGATACCCGTGGCACCGGTCACGGCCACCTCGGCCCGGATCAGCGCGGCTAGGTCGACCGGCTCGCGCGGCAGCGACGCCTGCTCGGCGCGGGCGAGCGCAAGCAGGCCGTCGATCATCCGCGCCTGTCGGCGGTTCGTGGCGAGCAGCAGCTGCCGGACGCCGGCGACATCGGGATCGGGGCCGTCCAGCGACACCTCCAGGACGGTACGGTCGATCGCCAGCGGCGTGCGCAGCTCGTGTGCCGCGTTCGCGACGAACCGATGCTGCGCGGCGAACGACGCATCCAGCCTCGCGAGCATCGTGTCGAACGCATCTGCCAGTTCGCGTACCTCGTCGTGCGGCCCGCTGATCTCGATGCGGGTGGACAGTCCGATGGCGGCGGGGGTCGCGGCGATCCGCCGCACCGTGCGGGTCATCCGCCGCAGCGGCCGCAGCGCTCGGCCCGCGGTGATCCAGCAGAGCACGAGCGCGACCGGCGTAACCGCGGCAAGAGCCAGCGAACCGTCAGCCAGTACGGCATGCAGCACGCTACGGCGGTACGCGGTCGCGCCGGCTTCACGGCGGGCCTCGTCGTTCGCCAGCTCCCGCCGGTACTCGTCGGCGGAGATGATCCGGCCGTCCGACAGCGCGACCGAGCCATCCGAGCGCGGCGGTGCCTCCGCAACGACCTTCGCCGTCGACGGCACGACGTGCTCCAGCGCGTGCCCGGTCAGCACGTACGCCACCGCGAGCAGGACCGCACCGCAGAGGACGAATGTGACGCCATAGACCACGGTCAGCCGCGCCCGCAGCGTGAGTCTCGTCATCGGATCTGATACCCGACACCGGTGACCGTCGCCACCAGCGTCGGCTCCCCGAGCTTGCGTCGCAGCGACATCACGGTCACCCGCAGCACGTTCGTGAACGGGTCGATGTGCTCGTCCCACACCTTTTCCAGGAGTTCCTCGCTGGTGACCGCAGCGCCGTCGGCTCGCAGCAGCTCCTCCAGCACCGCGAATTCGCGGCGGGACAGCGCGATCGGATTGCCGTCGCGGGCGACGTCCCGCCGCGCCGGATCCAACGTAATACCGGCCCGGCTGAGCGTGGGTCGGCCGGCCGGCCGTACGCGCCGGGCCAGCGCTCGCACCCGGGCCAGCAATTCGGCGAACGCGAACGGCTTCGCCAGGTAGTCATCGGCGCCCAGATCGAGACCGTAGACCCGGTCGGCCAGATCCCCGGCGGCGGTGACCATCAGGATCCGGACCGGAGCACCGCTGGCCACGACCGTGCGGCAGACCTGGTCGCCGGAGATTCCGGGCAGGTCGCGATCCAGGACCAACACGTCGTACGCGTTGACGGACAACCGTTCCAGCGCGCCCGCCCCGTCGTACGCGATGTCGACCGCGTACGACGCCCGGCGCAGACCGTCGGCAATCGCATCGGCCAGGACCGTCTCGTCGTCGACCACCAGGATCCGCATCCCACCAGGCTAGACATCGGCCGGTAAGAACCGCATAAGCGCGAATCGCTAACGCTGCCCTTATCCGGTCGTCGATTCACTGTGGTCATGCGACGAACACTGATCGGACTCTGCGCCACACTGATGCTGGTCGGAGGCTGCTCCCGTCCGGCCGAACCGCAGGTCGCCACCGCCGGCGCGCGGTCGAGCGCAGCAACCGACCCGGATACCCGTCTCCAGCAGTACGCGCAGTGCCTTCGGCGGCACGGCCTGCACGTGACCGATCCGACACCGGGGCAGGCGGGCGTACGCCTCGATCCCGGCGACCCTGCGGACCAGGCCGCGACCGCCATCCGGGCCTGTATCGCGCTCGCCGGTGCCGGGTCAGCACCCCAGCCCCCGACCGCCGACGCGTTGACCCGGCTCCGCAGGTACGCGCAATGCATGCGGGATCACGGCATCACCGCGTTCCCCGATCCGGATCCGCAGACCGGATTCTTCGACGGCCTGACGAAATCGAACTACGATCCGGCCGATCCGATCGTGAAGACGGCGCTGACGGCTTGCCAGGCACTCGCACCGGCGACGGCACCCGGTGGCTGAGCGGACCCGCCGACGTCGAGGATGGACCGTACTGATCGGCGTCGGCGCCGTCACCTGCAGCGTGGTGGCAGCGGCGGCGGTCGGCATCGGTGGCCGTGACGGCACCGCGGCGCCGGCCGCCCCGGCACCGGCCACGGCCGCTGTGACGCGCAGCGACCTGGTCGAATACGTCAACCTGGCCGGCACGCTCGGATATGGACCGCGTCGCGACATCGACGCTCGGGGAGTGGGCGGCACGATCACTGCATTACCGGGCGTCGGTGCCACGATCACGCGTGGCCGGGCTCTCTTCTCGGTCGATAACCTACCGGTCGTCCTGCTTTACGGCACGCTTCCGCTCTACCGGCCGTTGCGGACCGGTGTCACCGGTGACGACGTACGCGAACTGGAGACGAACCTGGCGGCGCTGGGCTACCACGGTTTCACCGTCGACGCGACCTTCACCAGCGCTACCGCAGCCGCGGTACGGCGCTGGCAGGCACATCTCGGCACGCCGCTCACCGGCGCCGTTGCGCCCGCACAGGCAATCATGGAAGCCGGTGCGGTACGGGTCGCGACGCGCGCGGTCGAGATCGGCGCCGCCGCGGACGGCACGGTGCTCACAGTCACCGACACCGAGAAACTCGTGACCGCGGACCTTCCGGTGGATGTGGCGGCGCTCGTGACCCTGCATGCCAGCGTCACGGTCGCATTCGACGGCGGATCCGGCGTACCGGGGACGGTGGCGAGCATCGGCACCGTCGCGACCGAGCCGAACGTCGGCGATCAGCCGGGCAATCCGAGCGAGGCGACCGTACCGCTGGTCATCGATCTGTCCGATCCGGCCGCCGTGGACGGGATCGACGGCGAGCCGGCCGCCATCCGGTTGATCGGCCAGCGTCACGATCGGGCGTTGTGCGTACCGGTCGAGGCGCTGCTCGCGCTGCGCGAGGGCGGCTTCGGCGTCGAGGTGCTCGACCGCGGCCGGAGCCGGATCGTTGCCGTTGCGGTCGGACTGTTCGCGAACGGCCTGGTCGAGATCGTCGGTGGCGCGATCACCGAAGGCATGATGGTGGTGGTCCCGGGATGATCGTGGCGCTGGATCGAGTCGGCAAGTCCTATCCGGGCGGAACGGAGGCGCTGCACGACGTCACGATCGGCATCGAGCGCGGCGAGATGGTCGCGGTGGTCGGCCCGTCCGGCTCCGGCAAGTCGACGATGCTGCATCTGATCGGCGCGCTCGACCGCCCGACCACCGGCAGCGTACGCATCGACGGGCACGACCTCGCCACGCTGAGCGACCGTACCGTGTCGGCGATCCGGGCCACCCGCATCGGCTTCGTGTTCCAACAGTTCCACCTCGCCGGCGGCGTGACGGCGATCGACAATGTCGCCGACGGCCTGCTCTACGCCGGCGTACCGCGACGGGAACGGTTGCGGCTGGCGGAGGCGGCACTCGACCGCGTCGGGCTCGCGCATCGCCGGCACCACGAACCGCACCGGCTCTCCGGCGGCGAACGGCAACGGGTCGCGATCGCTCGCGCAGTGCTCGGCGGCAAGCCGCTCATCCTCGCCGACGAACCGACCGGAAATCTGGACACCGCGACCGGCGCCGCCGTACTCGACCTGCTCCGATCGCTCAACCACGAGGGCACGACCGTCATCGTGATCACCCATGACCCGACGATCGCGGCAGCGCTCCCCCGACGGATCAGCCTTCGTGACGGTCGGCTGGTCACCCGCGATCCGGGTCGGACTCCGGCGTGACGCCGCCTCGACCGGCCCGGATGTCGGCCGGTGACGTGGCCCGCGCCGGCGTCGGCGGCCTGCGTTCCCGGCCGCTGCGCGTCGTCCTGTCGGCACTCGGCATCACGATCGGCATTGCGGCGATGGTTGCGGTCGTCGGCGTCTCGGATTCCAGCCGCGAAGATCTGCATCGCACGCTGGAGCGGCTCGGGACGAATCTGCTGACCGTCTCGCCCGGACAGTCGCTGCTCGGCGCCGACGCAACGCTGCCCGATGCCTCGGTCGCGATGGTCGGCCGAATAGGGCCGGTCGAGTCCGTGACCGCGGTCGGCTACGTACCGTCCGCGCATGTCTACCGCAACGACCGAGTTCCGGTCGGTGAGACCGGCAGCATCGGCGTCTACGCCGCGCGCACCGATCTGGCCGCCACGCTCGACATCCGCGTGAGCGACGGCGCGTGGCTGAACGCGGCGACGGCGACCTACCCGGTCGTGGTGCTCGGTGCGACCGCCGCCGCCCGGCTGGGGCTCCGCACCGCGCTGCCGCAGGCACCGGTATGGCTGGGCAACCAGTGGTTCACCGTCGGAGGGATCCTCCAGCCATTGCCGCTGGCGCCGGAGCTCGATGTCGCGGCGCTGGTCGGTTGGGCGGCCGCCGTGACCTACCTGCACTACGACGGGCACCCGACGACGATCTACACGCGGACCAGGCCCGACGCCGTCGCCGACGTCCGCTCGGTGCTCGCCGCGACAGCGAATCCGCAGCACCCCGAGCAGGTTCTGGTATCCCGGCCGTCGGACGCGCTCACCGCGCAGCAGGCCACCGACGCCACGTTGACCTCGCTCCTGCTTGGCCTCGGCGGCATCGCGCTCGCGGTCGGTGGCGTGGGCGTGGCCAATACGATGGTCATCTCCGTGATCGAACGCCGTGGCGAAATCGGCTTGCGCCGATCACTGGGCGCCACCCGGGGCCAGATCAGGCTGCAGTTCCTCACCGAGTCGCTGTTCCTGTCCGGGCTCGGCGGCGTCGGCGGAACGCTGCTAGGCACCGCCCTGACCGCCGGGTACGCGTCGAGCCGCGGCTGGCCGACGGTCGTCCCCGCGTGGGCCGCCTGCGGCGCGGCGCTCAGTGCGATCCTGATCGGCGCCCTGGCCGGCACGTATCCGGCCATCCGCGCGGCGCGCCAGTCCCCCACCGACTCGCTAGCCGGCCCCGCCTAACGCAGGGCGTGGTGCACCCAGACGTTGGGCTCCGTGTACGTCGCCACCGCCTGAGTCTGGTCACAATGGACCGGGACCAGCGCCTGCGGCACGATCACCGGGCCGTCGGTGTCGAACGGCTGGCCGGTCCACTTCCGCCAGTCGTCCAGCGGCGCCGCCACCGTCATCGACGTGTGTGCGATCCCGGCGATCGTGGCACCGGCCCGGATATGGGTCCGCAACCACGGATCGTGCGGCAGGCCGTCCGGCCGGATCCGGTGCAGATAGTTCTCCATCGACTCGCCCGGATACTCGTGCTTGCGATTCGGGCGTACCGGCACGACCAGGCTCTGGTAGCCGAGCCCGGCAAGCGTCGTACGCAGTGCGGCCAGCATCATGCCGGACAGACCCCCACCGCGCCGATCCGGCCGGATCGTCACTTCGATGGCGGCCGCGATCGGTCCACGGGAACGCGCCGTGAGGAGGTCTGCGGCGGCACCCAACAGCACCTGATCGTAGCCGCCGGGAGGCAGCGCGCCGAGGCTCGCGGTGAACGGGAACGCACACGCACGCGCCACCGGGCGCAGCGGATCCGCCGGGATCGACGGCGATGATGTTCGACTCGGGATGCGCCGCCACGATCCGGTCGAACAGGAGTTCCGAAACAATGTCGTGATACATGAATTCCGGCCACGATTCCGGGAATTCGTCGAAGACGCCGGCTAGGTCCGGCCGGTCGGCAACGCTGGCGATCGTAAGTTCCATGATCGCCTCATTCTGCCGCATTGCCACTGTTCATGGCGGCTATGCGAGTGATTCTCGTATATTGGCATACGATCAAACAGGTTGGCCCGAGCCGCGCCGGTCGTTGTGATGGGAGGGCGCTGTGAGCGCCAAGATCTGGTCGATTTCGTACTGGATCTGGATGACCCTGCTCGCCGCCATGTTCTATGCACGCCCATCGTGGCACATCATCGTGTGGAGCCTGATCGGCCTTTCCAGTGCCGGTGCGGTCGTGTTCGGCGTCATCCGGAACCGCCCCCGACGGGCAGTGCCCTGGATGCTGCTCGCGCTCGCGCTGGTCTCGTTTGCGGCCGGCGACACGACGTACAACCTGTTGACGACGTACGGGCGCGAGGTCAACCCGTTCCCGTCCATTGCCGACTTGTTCTACATGGTTACCTGCGTCGCCCAGGTAGCCGGCATTTACGGCCTGGTACGCGCCGGTACGGCCAACCGGGACCGCAGCGCCCTGATCGACAGCCTGGTGCTCACCTCCGGCGTCGGCGTCATCTACTGGATCATCCTGATCTCCCCGAACGTGCACCGCCAGGACTTCGGCACGATCCAGAAGATCATCTCGGTGGCGTACCCGTTGGCGGACATTCTCGTTCTGGCCCTGGTGGCCCGCCTCGTCGTCGCCGCCCATCGAACCCCATCCGTCATCCTCCTCGCGATCGGCACCGCGGGCCTGCTCACCGCCGACGTGCTCTACGGCCTGAGCCAGCTGCACGCGGGCTGGTCGATCGGCGGCCCGGTCGACATCGGCTGGGTCATCCTGTACGCCGCCTGGGGCGCCGCCGCGCTGCACCCGTCGATGGTCACGCTGACGACACCACGGACGACACGGCCGTTGCAGATGGGTCGCACGCGGCTGGTGTTGCTCGCGGTGTCGTCGCTGATCGCACCGGCGGCGCTGCTCCTGGAGGCGAGCGAGGGCGACGCCCGGGACGCGGACGTCGTGGCCGCGCTCTCCGCGGTCGTGTTCCTGCTGGTCATGATCAGGCTCTCCGATGTGCTCGCCAGCAACCGGCTGGCGCTCGAACGCGAACGCGCGCTCCGGCAGGCCGGCGACGCCATGGTGTCCGCGACCGACCTGCGCGACGTTCGTGCGGCGCTGGACACTGCGATCGGGCGAATGCTGCCGCACGGCACGCCCTTCGCCGTCGACCTGCTCCACCAGCCGCTGCCGGACACCACGCATCGGCGCCACGATCCTGCTACACCGGAACACTCGGGCGGGACCTGCCGGCGCGGCTCCGGGCGTTCGAGCTGACCCTGGTCTGCGCGCTGCCGACCCGAGAACCGCCAGCCGCCCGCGACCGGCTGCCGATGCCGGCCGCGGTGGCGCTCGCCGCGGGCGAGGACGCGCTCACCTCGATGCAGGGGCCGCTGGAGGTGCTGACCGGCCAGGCCACGCTGGCGCTCGGCCGGATCACGCTGACCGACGAGGTCAACCGCCGCAAGAGCGAGGAGTACTTCCGAACGCTGGTCCAGAACACTGCGGACGTCATCCTGATCGTGGACGAGCTCAACCTCATCGGGTACGCCAGCCCGTCCGCGGTATCCGTGTTCGGCGAACGGCCGGTGGTCGGCGAGGCCCTGGAGGATGTGCTGCTCGCGGACCACTCCGTGCAGTCGAACGGGCTGTTCGACATGATGCGGGCGAAAGCGCTCGCGGCCGGCGAATCGGGCGCCGACTGGATCGCCCGCCGGCCCGATGACGTGATCGTCCACGTCGAGGCGTCGACACAGGACCTGACCGACGATACGACCGTCAACGGCTTCGTGGTGACGCTGCGCGACGTGACGGAACGGCGACGACTCGAGCGCGAGCTGACCCACCACGCGTTCCACGATCCGCTGACCGGCGTAGCGAACCGGCTGCTGTTCCAGGAGCGGGTGAAGACCGCGGTAGCCGGTGCCGCCCGGCACGGCGGCACGGTCGGCGTCCTCTTCATCGACCTGGACGACTTCAAGATCGTCAACGACACGATGGGCCACCACGCCGGCGACCAGCTGCTCGTCGCGGTCGTCAAGCGACTCGGCGAGGCACTGCGACCGCAGGACACGCGTCGCCCGGCTCGGCGGTGACGAGTTCGCCGCGCTGATCGAGGACGTCTCCGGCCCGGAGGAGGTCGAGGGCATCGCCGAGCAGATCATCACGGCACTCGCCGAGCCGTTCTTCGTCGGCGAGGCGCTCGTCAGCGGCGTGTCCAGCATCGGGGTGGCCACCACCGCCGAGGCCGGCGACGCGCAGGAACTGCTCCGCCAGGCGGATCTCGCGCTCTACGTCGCCAAGGGCAGCGGCAAGGGCCAGTGGCGCAGTTACCAGCCGGCCCTGCACACCGCGGTACTCAAGCGGATGCAGATCCGCACCGAACTCGACCAGGCCGTCAAGGACGGCACATTCGAGCTGTTCTACCAGCCGATCGTCGAACTGCACCAGGTCAAGCCGGTCGGCTTCGAGGCGCTGGTCCGATGGAACCATCCGACCTCGGGCCTGATCCAACCGGTCGACTTCATCGAGATCGCCGAGGAGAGCGGGATCATCATCGCGCTCGGTGACTGGGTGATGCGTACCGCGATCGAGACCGCCGCCGTCGTGGCCGAACCCTCAGATGTACGTCAGCGTGAACGTCTCGGCCCGGCAGTTCCGCGCACCCGGCTTCGTGGAGACGGTCCAGGAACATCTAGCCGCCGCCGGGCTTCCGCCGACCCGACTCATGCTCGAGATCACCGAAAGCCTGCTGCTGCCGGACGAGCAGCAGGTCTGGGACGACCTGTTCGCGCTGCGCGAGCTGGGCGTACGGATCGCGATCGACGACTTCGGCACCGGCTACTCGTCGCTCAGTTACCTCCGGCGGGTCCCGATCGACGTGGTGAAGGTGGACCGGTCCTTTGTGGAGACGATCGGCTCGTCGGAGCAGCAGCGTGCGCTGGTCGAAGGGATCGTCTGGCTCGCTGCGACGCTCGGCCTGGAGGTCATCGCCGAGGGAATCGAGACCGAAGCCGACCGTGAACTGCTGGTGAGCCTCGGATGCCCGATGGGTCAGGGCTACCTGTTCTCACCACCGATGAACCAGCAGGCAAGCATCGAATGGCAGCACGCAGAAGAGGTGGCGGCATGACTTCCAGCGAGGCTCTGAAATACATCCGGCGCACCGGTCGGTGGGACGAACTCGGCCGACTGATGCCAGAGAACCCCATGTACGACGCGGTGATCGAGGAGATCGACGGCCGGCGGATCCGGATCGGTTCGCACTGGCTCACCGACTTCGCCTCCTGCAACTACCTGGGATTCGACCTCGAACCCGAAATCATGACGGTGATCGACGACGAGATCCGCCGCTGGGGTACGCATCCCAGCTGGTCCCGGCTGCTCGGCAATCCCAGGCTCTACCTGGACATCGAGGAGCAACTCACCGATCTGCTGCACGCGCCGGACACGCTCGTACTACCGACCATCACGCACATCCACATGTCGGTGCTGCCGTTGCTCGCCAACGACGGATACGTGTTCTACGAGCACACCGCGCACAAGACGATCTACGACGGCTGCGTGTACGCCCGCGGGCTCGGTGCCACGATCGCGTCATTCAACGGCGAGGATCCCCAGCACCTCGACGACCTGCTCCGCGCCACACCGCCCGGCAAAGGCCGGGTGGTCTGCATGGACGGCGTGAACAGCATGACCGGCAACGTGCCGGATCTGCAGGTGTTCGCGAAGATCTGCCGGGAGTACGACGCGCTGCTCTACGTCGATGACGCGCACGGATTCGGCGTGATCGGCGAACGCAGCCCGCACGAGACGAGCACGTACGGGGCTCGGGGCAACAGCATCGTCGCGCACGCCGGTGAGACGTACGACGACATCCTGCTCGTCGGCGGCTTCTCGAAGGCGTACTCGTCGATGCTCGCGTTCGTGGCGCTGCCGACGTGGCTCAAGGAGCACCTGAAGGTTGCGGCGCCGCCGTATCTCTACTCCGGACCATCACCGACCGCATCGCTCGCCGGCGTGCTGGCCGGGTTCGACATCAACGCACGCCGGGGCGAGAAGATCCGGCACACGCTGTTCGCACACACCGAGCGGATCCTCGATCGCGTCCGCGAACTGGGCGTGGCGACACCCAACAACACCGGTACGCCGATCATCGAGCTGCCGCTGGCCGACAGCGAAGCGGTCGATCGGGTCACCGAGATCCTCTGGGGTGAGGGCATCTACGTGACCGTTGCCGCATACCCGCTGGTGCCACGTGATCAGGTGGGATTCCGGGTACAGGTCACATCGGCGCATACCGACGAGGAGATCGACGGGCTGCTGACCACGATCGACCGGCTCGCCGAGGAGGGCTTCCTGCGGTCAGCTGCGGATCATTGAGGGTGAAGGTGCTGCATGCGCTACGCGCATGCAGCACCTTCACTAACGGCCTAGGGCCGGTCGAGCGTCAGCTCACATTGATCGCCGCGTCATCGATGACGAACGACGTCTGCAGGGAACTGTCCTCGGTGGCGCTGAACTTCAGGGCAACGCTGCCCGTGATGCCGCTCAGCGGGATCGACACCAGCACGTAGCCGGTGTTGTGGTTGAGGTTGGAGTACGTGGCCTTCGTCGTCCCGTTGACCGACACCGTCAACTTGTCGAACTGCGTCGTCGTGGTCGTTTCGGCCGTATCGATGTGCAGGAAGAACGTGAGCGCCGCGGTACAACCGGTCGCGACCGTCACCGTCTGCGAAGCCGTGTCGGTGTGGGTCGTGCCGTAACCGTCGAGCCACGCGTAGTACGTGCCGCTGTGCGAGGTCTCGCCGGCACCGTTCGGGTTGACCACGCCCGCCGTTGTCGTCCACGGTGCGGCCGAGCCGGTTTCGAAGCCGGGGTTACCCAGCAGCTGAGCCGGCGTGCAGGAGGACGCGTTCGTGATGTTCCAGGCGAACGTCGCCGATCCGGTGTGCGAGGCCGAGTCTTGCGCGGTCGCCGTCACCGAGTAGGACGCGACGGTGGTCGGCGTACCGCTGATGACGCCCGCACTGCTGATCGACAAGCCGGCCGGGAGACCGGTCGCCGTCCACGTGTACGGTGCCGTACCGCCGGTCGCCGACAACGTCAGGCTGACCGCGTGGCCGACCACGGTCGTCTGCGTACCCGGGTTGTTGACCGTCACCGTGGTGCTGACACCGTTGGTGAATGCGGCAGTGCCGTTCGGCGTGCCGAGGCCGGTCGGACCGTCCCAGCCGGTGCCCGCGGTGCAGATCGGTGCGCCACAGGTGCCGTTGCTGCCGGACGTCACGTCGAACAAGTTGCCCGGATGCGCGTACGGGTACGAGGCCGCGTAGGTGCCCGCGGTCGGCGTACCGGCATCCGCGTAGACCGCGGCGATGATCGGTGCCGCGACGCTCGTGCCGCCGTAGACGACCCAGCCGGTCTCGCCGAAGGTCTGGTAGACCGCGACACCGGTGGCCGGGTCGGCGACCGCGGACACGTCCGCCTCGGCCCGCCGCGTGCAGTTCGTGGTGACGGTCTGCCAGGACGGCTTCGCGTCCATGGCCGAGCAGCCCGAGCCGGCGTCATTCCACGCCGTTTCGGTCCAGCCACGCGAGTTCGACGCGGTGACCAGGTGCGTGCCACCGACCGCCGTCACGTACTGCGACGTGGCCGGGTATTCCGCGCCGGTCGCGTCGTCGCCGGAGCTGACCGTAATGGCCTTGCCCGGGTGGTTGAAGTGCGAGTCGTCCGTGGTCTGGCCGGAGTATTCCGGTCCGCCCCAGCTGTTCGAGACGAAGTTCGCCAGGATCGCCGCCCGGTCCTCGGCCGCGTAGAGGTCCGCGTCCGATGCCGAGTTCGCCTCGATCAGGTCGATGTGGCAGAGCGGGCAGATCGCCGACACCATGTCGACGTCGAGCGACTCCTCACCCGCCCAACCCGAGTCGTTGGTCGGCAGCGGGCTGGTCGCGCCATTCTGGTTGAGCACCGAGAAGCAGCCGCTGCCGCAGGCCGGCAGGCCGAACTGGCTCCGGTAGACGGCGAGGTCGGCGGCTGCGTTCGGGTCGTTGAACGCGTCCACGATCGCAACCGTCACGCCGGAGCCACCGGTCGTGGAGAGCTTGTAGGCGCTGTCCAGACTCGGACGGGCCGAAGCCGGATGGGGTCGCGTCCGGCGACAGAGCGTTCGCCTTGACGCCCTTGATGTCCGCACGCAGGAGGGCCATGCAGGACATCACGTGTGCCTTGGTGGGCACCGCGCAAGCACGCACGGTCGGAACCTTCGCGGCCGGGGCGACGGCGGGTGCCGCTACCGCCGAGGTCACGTGAGGCGCGGAAGCCAGCGGCGTTGCCGCGGTCGCCGCCGTGGTGGACATCATCGCACCGACCACGATCGCGGTCGCTGCGGTGATAAGTGTGAGCAGTGGGGGTCTTGCCCGCATTTCTCCTCCAACAAATGGACAGCCAGATGGACCGACTGACGGATCCCCGTCCACCGTTCAGTCGTCAAGCATTTACATACTTGAGTGTCTGATCCACTTTGCGCAACCCTTTGGTGCGACAAGTATTAGTCAGATAGATGCTTCATGTTTTCCGGCACACCCACCGCGTGCGCTCCGAACGGCCGTCAAGGCCCCGGACCTCGTCTTCCACCGAATACGCGACCGTGCAGCGAGAACCTCGCCGAGGCGTCCGGGCGTCGTCAGCCGCCGACCGCAGGCGCTCGACAGCCATCCGATCGCATGATCGGCCGTCGTACTGAGATCAGCGAGGTCCAGGACAACGTCCTCAATGCGCGTTTGGGCCGGCAAACGGGTCGGGTGCCGTCGGTCGTCCGCATAGGAACAGACGTGGACAACCGCACCGTCGATGGGGGCGACTCGTCGTCGAACCGGCACGGACACATGAACGAGGCGTCGGGGCGTATCGACGAGTCCGGCAACTTCGGCCGCGGTGTAGTGGCTGAGCATGGCGCCATCACCGGCGGCCAGCAACGCCGCCCACACGATCGCGATGCGCGGAAGCGGTCCGCTAAACGTTGCATAGCTGCCGCGATGAAGATGCTGCCAGACACCGCGATGCAGGTTAGACCGAGTCACCCCGGGCGACACAGCCGCCGACAACGCCTGCGCACGGCTGATGATTCCGCCTTGCCGAGCAGCCACAGCGGCGATTAGGCGTTCGGTCGAGGGACCCGTCACGGCAGCGAGTCTGGAATCGGGTCGGCACATTCGGTAGGGGGTGTGGACAACCCAGACCCATCGCGAAGATCTGGTGCTGCGATTGTGGATAACCGAATAGACCTTGAAGGAAGAGTGCTGTCAGAGAACACTTTTCCTTCAAGAACTTTTGAGTCAGCCACAGGCTGACGATCATCCACTCCGAAGTAGCAGGTCAGAGCGTCGTCGAGACGGCCCGCGAGCCTACGTTGCGCATGATCGCGAAGAGTTGATGCCTAGATTCTCGAAACCTGCGCGATGATGCCGTCAACCGGCGGCGCCAAGCTCCTGGCTGCCGCGCAGGGGCCGCAGGCGCGCCATGGATCAGTGCGAAGGGTTTGACGTCACGTCGCGAGTTCTTCTCGATGTCGTCAAAAAGATCTTGAAGGCAAAGTGTTCCGTAGAGACACTCAGCCTTCAAGATCTTTGAGAATCAACGGCCGGAGGTCGGGATCGTCCCGGACTTGTCGGCGGCCTTCGCCTTCTTGGCGGAGCGTTTTTCCTTGAGGGACTTGCCCTCTTTTTTGACATTGGACTTTTGGCTGGATTTGTCGCCCATGGTATGGCCTTCCCATTCATCGAGATGTCACCGCAGCCGAAACGCCGCGGCGGTGGGATTCGCCGGGTTGGAATGGCATCTCAAGACGGATGTCGCCGATTCCGGAATGTGGTCACTCTACCCGCCCTTGTCACCGCCTGGGCCAGGCGATTTTGCAGATCACCCGATCGGCACACCGCCGTCACCATCCACGACGATGCCGGTGGACAAGAGCCCTCCACGGCGAAGCGGTGGCCGAGCGCCGCCGAACCACACGCCACGGCGCCACGCCGATGCTGTCGCCGATCAACTCCGACGATGTCGTCGTCGCCTGCATGCACCATGATCATGCCTAGCGCACCGCACGGGACGAAGAATGTGCAGGTAAATGGCTTGCGCAGGCATCGCCGCACGATGACCATGCGGACATGACGGATCGCCGGAAACAGACTATGGACTCGCTGTACGGCCTCGCGATGGGCGACGCCTTCGGCGAGACGTGGTTCCACGTCCGCTCGGATCGGGTATGGCAGGCGATCGCAGATCGTGATCTCCCGGCGCCACCGTGGCAGTGGACCGACGACACCGCGATGGCAGTCCCACTGGTACGCCATCTGAGCCACCACGACCGCATCGACCAGGGCATCCTCGCCATGTCGTTCGGGCACACCTACCTCGGCGACCGGGACCGTGGCTACGGCCCGGCCATGCATCGCGTGCTCCGGACGATCGCCGACGGTCAACCGTGGCAGGACGTGACCGCAGCACAGTTCGACGGCCGTGGCTCGTGGGGCAATGGTGCCGCGATGCGGGTGGCGCCGCTCGGCGTCTGGTACGCCGACGATCTGAGCACCGTCGTCGCCGAGGCGGCCGCGCAAGCCGAGGTCACGCACGCGCACGAGGAAGCGATCGCCGGCTCGGTCGCCGTGGCGCTCGCGGCTGCCCTGGTCGCCAACGGTGTGTCGGGAGCCGACGTGCTCTCGGCCGCCGCCAAGGCGACGAGCGGCACCGACGTCGGTACGCGGCTGCGGCGTACCGCCTCGTTCGCCCCTGATGCCAACCCGATGCACGTGGCCGGCATGGTCGGATGCGGCATCGAGATCGCGGCGTTCGACACCGTTCCGTACGCGCTCTGGTGCGCCGAACACCACATCGGCGACTTCGAAGAGGCGATGTGGACGGTGGTCGCACCGGGAGGTGACACCGACACGACGGCCGCGATCGTCGGCGGTGTCCTGGGCGCGGTCAGCCCGCTGCCGTCCGAGTGGATCGGCTGCATAGAGCCGTTCTGACGCAGCGCGCCGGAGCCTCAGCCGTCGGAAAACGAGAGCGTCAGCCCTCATAGACGAGAGCATGAGCCCTCAAAGAACGGGAGAGCGTCAGCCTTCGAGGAACGACAGGCGGACCTGGCGGACGGCGTTGTCGCCGTTGGGATCGACGAGGCAGATCGACTGCCACGTGCCCAACGCGACCGCGCCGTCCAGCACCGGCAGCGTCGCGAACGGTGCGATGAACGCCGGCATCACGTGATCGCGGCCGTGGCCCGGCGTACCGTGGCGGTGCCGCCACCGATTGTCCGTCGGCAGCAACGCATCCAGCGCCGTGAGCAGGTCGTCGTCGGAGCCCGCGCCGGTCTCGATCACCGCGATGCCGGCCGTCGCGTGTGGTGCGAACACGTGCAGCAACCCGTCCGCATCCTCGGCGTGCTCTTCGAGGAACGCGCCGATCTCGGCGGTCAGGTCATACACCGTCGGCCGGTGACCGGTCCGGACGGTCACCAGGACCGATCGCACGTCAGCCGTCCTGCCGGTCGATGTCGTTCAGCGCAGCGATGTCGACCGCGTCCAGCACGATCCCGGCCGCGGCCACGTTCTCCTCGAGATGCGCGACGCTGCTCGTGCCGGGGATCGGCAGCATGACCGGCGACGTCGCCAGCAGCCACGCGAGGCCGATCTGAGCGGGCATCGCGCCGTACTTCGCCGCCACGGCCGTCAATGTCTCCAGGCCCCGACCGCCACCGAGAGGGAAGAACGGCAGGTAGGCGATGCCCTCGGCCTCGCACCGGGCGAGCATCTGCGCGTCCGCTTGGTTCGACTGCCCGAAGTGATTCGACACCGTCACGATCGGCGTTACCGCCAGCGCCACATCGAGCTGCGCCAGCGACACGTTGGAGAGGCCGATGCCCTCGATCTTGCCTTCGGCTCGCATCGCAATCATCGTGTCCAGCGCTTCGCCGAACCCGTCGTCGCTGCCCATCCAGCGCAGATGCGTGACCGGCACCGAGTCGAGACCGAGCACCCGCAGGTCGCGCTCGTTGCCGGCGCGCAGCTCCGCCGGTTTCACGGCCGGAAACCACGAGCCGTCGGGGCCTCGCCCAGCGCCGAGCTTGGTCACCAAAACAAGATCATGGGGGTACGGGCGGATAGCCGCCGCGATGATCTCGTTGGCCACGTCGTCGCCGTAGTACCACGCCGTGTCGATCACGCGTACGCCCAGCTCAACGGCCCTCTGCACGACCCGGATCGCCTCATCGCGATCCTTCGGCGGCCCCCACACCCCGGGACCGGGCAGCTGCATCGCGCCGAAGCCCATCCGAGAAACCGTCAGATCGCCCAGCTGGACCGTACCCGCGCCGCTTACGTCAAACCCCATGCCCGAATCCTATGCGCCGCCCGGGACCGGACAGCTTGAAGGAAAGCTATGGAAGCAGAAGCGTCTTCCCCACGGTCGCGCGGGCCTCGATCGCCGCGTGCGCGTCGGCCGCTCGGGCCAGCGGAAACGTCTGCCCGACGATCGGTCGTAGCGTCCCGGCCGCCGCCATCGCGAGCGCGGCCGTGGTCAACTCGACGCTCTGCGCACCGAGCGCTCCCAACTCGCGGAAGCCGATCAGTGTGACATCGGCGCCGCCGACTTCGGTCGGGCGCCCGCCCGCCATACCGAATTGGACGAACCGTCCACCGGGCCGGACCAGCCCGAGCGCAGCGGTACCGATCGCACCACCGACTCCGTCGAACACGACGTCGACGCCCTCGGTCGCGACACGGACATCGGAATCCCAGCCCGGCTGCGCATAGTCGACCACGATCGTGGCACCGAGCCCCCGGACGACGTCGCACTTCCGTTCGCCACCGGCGGCACCGACGACCGACGCACCGGCGGCCAGCGCCAACTGCACGAGCAGCGTGCCGACCCCGCCGGCGGCGGCCTCGACCAGAACCCACTCCCCCGGCTTCAGCGCCGCGAGCCGGATCAGGCCGGATGCGGTCCGACCGTCGGCCAGGAGCGCGGTCGCGTCCACCAGATCAACCTCATCCGGTACGCCGACCAGACCACCGACCGGCACCGCGACCTTCTCGGCGTAGCCGCCGGAGCCGCCGGTACCCGTGACGACGCGCCGGCCGAGCCAGGCGGGTTCGACGTTCGGCCCGATCGCCGAGACGACACCGCCGACACCATTGCCCGGCACGTACGGCGGCTCCGGAGCGCCGGTCGGAAACGGCGAGCGTCCGGCCCGTACCAGTGTCTCGATGAACGTGATGCTCGCGGCCGTGACGTCCACGACCACCTGTCCCTCGGCGGGCGTCGGATCGGGGGAATCGCGTGCCACCAGCACGTCCGGCGCGCCGAATGCGGTCAACCACACAGCCTGCATGAACCCCACTATGCACCACCTGCGGTCGTGCCAACCCAGCGTGGACGCGCAGCCGCTACGATCGGCCGAGCACGCGCGACCGGGGCGCGCGGGACGACTTCAGGAGAACCACGATGTCCGACGACATGACCATCGCGCGCCTGGCATCCGGCAGCGCCGCCGACGTAACGGCCGCCGCCGATGCCGCGATCGCGACCGGACGAGCGGGCCTCCAGGCGGTGCGGACCGCCGACCGGAGCGCCCTTGCCGACGTCGCAATCCTGGAGATGTACGACGAAGCGGTCACCGCGATGCAGGACGTCTCGTCGCTCTGCAACCTGATCGGCAAGTCGAATCCGGACCCGACCGTCCGCGATGCGTCGGATGCCGCGTACAAGATGATCTCGACTGAACTGTCCAGCGTGGAACTCGACCCGGACCTGTACGCGGTCCTGGCCTCCCTCGACGTGCACGCCGAGGACGGCGCGACCCGGCACTATGTGTCGAAGACGCTCGAGCAGTTCCGGCGCGCCGGCGTCGACCGGGATGAGCCGACCCGCACCCGCGTCCGTGAGCTGCAGGACACGATCACCGCGATCGGCCTGGACTTCCAACGCAACATCAACTCGGACACCCGGGAAGAGCGCTTCCCGGAGAGCGCGCTGGACGGCCTGCCGGCCGACTTCGTCCGCGCCCATGCTCCGGGCGACGACGGCCTCGTCGCGATCACCACCGAATACCCCGACTACGTGCCGTTCATGGACTACGCCACCGACCCGGCCGCCCGCGAACGGATGTGGCGCACCTACCGGCAGCGCGCGTACCCGGCCAACGTCGAGGTGCTGCGCAGCCTGATCGAACGCCGCCACGAACTCGCGACGCTGCTCGGCTACCGGTCGTGGGCTCACCTACGTGACCGAGGACAAGATGATCGGCACGGACAAGGCCGCCGCCGATTTCATCGCGAAGATCTCCGCCGCCGCCCGCGACCGAGCCGCTGCCGACTACGCCGCGTTGCTCGAGCGCAAGCGCGTCGACGACCCCGGCGCCGAGCGCGTGTACCCGTGGGACGTCGGTTTCCTGCAGGACCGGCTCAAGGCCGAGAAGCTCGCGTTCGACACTCAGGCGGTCCGCCCCTACTTCGAGTACGACCGGACGAAGGCCGGCCTGATGGCACTCGTCGAGCGGATGTTCGGCGTGACGTTCGTCCGCCGCGATGACGTCCCGACGTGGCACGAGGAGGTCGAGGTGTTCGACGTCTCGTGGACCGACGGCGGCGGCGATGTCGGCCGGATCTTCCTGGACATGCATCCGCGCACGGACAAGTACAACCACGCCGCCATGTTCGACATGCGAACCGGCAAGGAATCGGACACGATCCACCGCCGGCCCGAGTGCGCGCTGCTCTGCAACCTGCCGAAGCCGGGCAAGGAGGCGGCGCTGCTGCAGCATTCCGACGTCACCACGTTCTTCCACGAGTTCGGCCACCTGATCCACCACCTGATGGGCGGCCACCAGCGCTGGGCCGGTGTCTCCGGCATCAAGTGCGAGTGGGATTTCGTCGAAGCGCCGTCGCAGCTGCTCGAGGAGTGGACGTTCGACGCCGGTACGCTGGCCGACTTCGCGGTGCACCACGAGACGCTCGAGCCGCTGCCGGCCGCCCTGGTCGCCAAGCTGCGCGAGGCCGACGAGTTCGGCAAGGGTCTGCAGGTCACGCAGCAGATGTACTACGCGTCGATCAGCCTCGACCTCTACCGGTCGGATCCGGCGATGATGGACATCGAGGACGTCTGCCGGCAGGCCATGCTGGCCCACCTGCCGTACGAGCCGGTCGAGGGCACCTACATTCAGCTGTCGTTCGGCCACCTCGACGGCTACTCGGCGATCTACTACACGTACATGTGGTCGCTGGTGATCGCGAAGGACCTGTTCACCCGATTCGCGGCCGAGGGGCTACCGGCACCGGTCGCCGCCGCGGCCTACCGTGACAGCGTCCTTGCTCCCGGTGGCTCCGCCGCGGCCGCGGACCTGGTCAGTACGTTCCTCGGTCGGGATTACTCGTTCGACGCATTCCAGACCTGGCTCGATGCATAATCCACAGGTCGGAAAGTTGATGTTTCCATAGGTAGCTGTTACGACTAGCACCATGCCCGAGCCGAAAAACCAGGCCACCCATCAGGAGCAGCGACGATCCGCTCAATTGCGGCGCGCCGAGGCTCGGAAAGGTGGCGGCCGAGGCCGGGTTGATCAACGTCGTGACGACGCCGGCGCAATCCGTACGGATTCGGCCACCCGGTCTCCCTCGGCCACCCGGCCGGCCTCGATCACCCGGCCGATTCCGCTCGTTCGGCTGGTCGTCAGCGAGATCGGGTGGATCCTGCGCCGTCACTGGCTGATGGCGCTGCTCGTGGCCGGCGGCGTCACGCTGCGGGTGCTCACGTTCGTGGCGTACCGGCCGGCGATCCTCTACGTCGACTCGATCTACATCTACCTGATCCACCTGCCGGGTTCGCCGGTCGGCTTCGCGCCGTCGATCCCGAGCCCCGACCCGCTCGGTTACAACATGTTGATGTTGCAGCCGGTGCTGTCCTTCGGCGACCTGGCCACGGTCACGCTGATCCAACACGTGCTCGGCGTCGCGATCGCGATCCTGACGTACACCGTGCTGATCCGCCGCGGGGCGTGGCGCTGGTTGGCCGCGCTCGGCACGGCACCGATCCTGCTGGACGCGTACCAGATCTACATCGAACACATGATCATGTCGGACACGCTCTTCGAGGCGCTCCTGGCGGGCGCGTTCGCGGCCCTCGTCTGGCACCGTCGGCCGGGTCCGATCACGATCTCGATCGCCGGCCTCTGTCTCGGCGCGGCGTCCACCGTACGGGCGGTCGGTACGCCGCTCTTCGTGATCTTCCTGCTCTACGTGCTGATCGTGATGCCGAAGTGGTCGTTCAAGGCGGTGGGCGCCGCCCTGGTTACGTTGACGTTCCTGGCCCCGGTGCTCGGATACGAGCTGTACGCGTCGGTGGTCGGCGACCGTTTCGACGCAACCAACACGACCGCGACCTCGCTGTACGCGCGTGCCGCCACGTTCGTGGACTGTTCCACGCTCAAGGTGCCCGCTGATCTCCGGCAACTGTGCCCGGCCGAGCCTCTCGGCAACCGGCCGAGTCCCGAGTTCTACGCGCATACGCTCGATTCGCCGGCGTACCACGTGACGCTGCCACCCGGCGTGACGTTGCAGCAGATGGAGATCCAGTTCGCGAAGGCCGCGATGACCCAGCAGCCGTTGCGCCTGACCGGTGCGGTCCTGCGCGATGCGGCCCGGCTGTTCACCTGGAACCACGACAACCTCTCCAATCCGGACGCGCCGACCGAACGATGGCGTTTCCAGGCGACGTACCCGGTCTATCCGCAGGCGGTGTACCTCTCCACGGTGGAAAAGGTCGGCGCGCACTACGGCGACGGCCCGCCGCGGCTGAATGTGGGTGTTGCCTCGTTTATGCGGGTTTACCAGCTCAATGTCGGATTCACGCCGGGTCCGCTGATGGCGTTCTTCCTCATCGCCGGTCTTATCGGCGGGCTCTGGCGCGGCGCGAGCAAAGGTGCACCGGCACGCGGCCCGGCTCTGCTGTACCTGATCGGCGCCGTCACGGTGCTCGGAGCAGCCGACTTCTACGAATTCACATGGCGCTATCAGCTGCCGGCTCTGGTCCTGATTCCGCCCGCTGGCATACTTGGGATCATGGCATTCACCTGGCGTCGCCCCCCGGAACCCTTTCCCGACGCCGATGACCGGGCCGCGATCGAAGCATTCGTGGCCGAACACGGCGAGCCCGCGTTCCCCGAGGTAGTCGTGGTGGTCGCGGCTTACAACGAGGCCAACGGCATCGCCGCGGTGCTCGACGGCATGCCGGAGTCGACCGGCGGAGACGACCCGCTGGACATCGCAACGCTCGTCGTCGTCGACGGTGCCACCGATGACACGGCGGAGATCTCCCGCAAGCACGCGCGGTACGTCTGCGAGATGCCGGCCAACCGCGGCCAGGGTGCGGCGTTGAAGATCGGCTACTACCTCGCGCGACGTGGCGGCGCACGCTACATCGTCACCACCGACGCCGACGGCCAGTACGACAACGTCGAGCTGCCCACGATGCTGGCGCCGTTGCGCAGCGGCGAAGCGGATTTCGTGATCGGTTCACGCCGGCTCGGCGACGATCACGCCCGTGATCCGGTCCGGCGCGCCGGCGTACGCGTGTTCGGATTCATCATCTCCACGCTGACCGGCACCCGGGTCACCGACACGTCGTCCGGGTTCCGTGCCTTCACCGCCGAGATGACCGCGAACGTCACGCTGAATCAACCGCAGTACCAGACGTCGGAGCTTCTGATCAGCGCGGTGAGCCGCGGATATCGCGTGGTCGAGAGGCCGGTCGTGATGCGCGTACGCAGTCATGGCAAGAGCAAGAAGGGCAACAACCTGGTGTTCGGGACCCGCTACGCTCGCGTGGTCTTCGGCACCTGGGCGCGCGAACGGATGGACCGGGCGAACCAGAAGTACGCGAACCGGTCCCGCAGCGAGGCCGTCTGAGTCGAGAATATGGCGTAGAGGCGGTATTACACGTGGGTGGTGTGCTCCGCCTCGGTACGGCGCGAGGTGAACACGAATCGGTCGAGCAAGACGAACTTCGCCACGAACGTGACGGCGTACGACCCGAAGTAGGCGCCCTCGATGACGACCAGCTTTGCGAACCCGGTGAGCCCGGCGTGCTGCGCGTACACGGCACCGAGGTGCGTGCACGCCGTCGCGAGCAACGCTGTCACGCCGGCAACCGCCCAATACCGGACAAAATCTCGGCCGGCGCCCTGGCCTTTGTCGACGCCCCACGACCAATACCGGTTTATTACGAAGGCAACCAGGGCACCGGTACAGAACGCCGCGATGGCCGCGGGCACCGCACCGAGTCCGAAACCGCCCACGGTGACCGCAAGCGTCACTGAGCTGACGACAGTCGCTACGGCCGAGGCGGCACTGTATCGGATAAAGCGTGCGAGCCCCGGTCTACCGGCCAGAAGCGAACGGATGCGTTTCATCAACGATGACGATAGCGTGATCACCCGGGCGAACACTGTTTCAAAGACTGTTCACAGGAAGCATCTAGTTTCAGCCTGCTTTGTGCAGGTAGAAACAGACAGGCACGGGGCTGACAGAACACATGAGAGGCGCACCAATGCGGATTCTGGTACTCGGTGGGGATGGCTACCTGGGGTGGCCGACGGCACTTCACCTGTCCGAGGTCGGACATGAGGTCGGAGTCGTCGACAACTTCGTCCGCCGGCAGTACGACCATGAGCTAGGCGTCGAAAGCTTAGTGCCGATCGAGACGCTGGCGACCCGCATCAAGGCCTGGAAGGACGTGTCCGGCAAAGTCGATCGCCTCGTACGTCGGCGATCTGTGCGACGCGGAGTTCACCTACCGGGTGATCCGCGAGTTCGCTCCGGACGCGGTCGTGCACTTCGCCGAGCAGCGGGCCGCGCCCTACTCGATGATCGACCGGGCACATGCGGTCTACACGCAGACGAACAACGTGGTCGGCAACCTGAACCTGCTCTACGCGATCGCCGAGATCAACCCGGACATCCACCTGGTGAAGCTCGGCACGATGGGCGAGTACGGCACGCCGAACATCGACATCGAAGAGGGCTGGCTGACCATCACGCACAACGGTCGGACCGACCGGATGCTCTACCCGAAGAAGCCCGGCTCGTTCTACCACCTGTCGAAGGTGCACGACAGCCACAACATCGAGTTCGCCTGCCGCATCTGGGGCCTCCGCGCGACCGATCTGAACCAGGGCGTCGTGTACGGGCAGTAGACCGACGAGACCGCGCGCGACGAGCGCCTGGCCACGCGGTTCGACTACGACGCCGTCTTCGGCACGGTGCTGAACCGGTTCGTCATCCTGGCCGCGCTCGGCAAGCCGCTGACGGTCTACGGCGACGGCAGCCAGACGCGCGGCCTGCTGGACATCCGGGACACCGTCGAGTGCATCCGGATCGCCTGCGAGAACCCGGCCGACCGGGGCGAGTTCCGGGTGTTCAACCAGATGACCGAGAGCATGTCCGTGCTGGACATCGCGAAGCTGGTCTCCGATCTGCACCCGACCGGTGTGGAGATCAACCACCTGCAGAACCCGCGGGTCGAGCAGGAGCAGCACTACTACAAGGTGACGCACACCGGCCTGGTCGGCTTGGGCCTGGAGCCGCATCTGCTGTCGGACACGCTGCTCACCTCGCTGTACGCGATCGCCGACCGCTACAAGCACCGTGCCGATCTGGACGCGATGCAGCCGACGGTCACGTGGAAGGTCGCTCGCAGGCCCGAATAACCCAAAGTACGCTAAATGCCCCGAAGACCGCCAGGTCATCGGGGCATTAGCGCGTTGGGCAGCCAATCGTCGGCGCGAAACTACGGAACGTAGCAAGGTATGAACTGAGTGCGACATTAGTCGAATGCAATCCGCGCTATTACGCTATGCGCATGCGCAAGCACCATAGAGTAACGTGTACGCATGACTGACCTGCCGCAGGATATGGCCGCTCACAATCGACAGCTCATTGCGGACTTCCGCACGAATGGCGCACCGGCCGGCCGGCCGCTTCTGCTATTGACGACGACCGGCGCGAGAAGCGGCGAATTACGCACGACCCCACTGATGTACGTGCGGGTCGACGACCGCCTTTTCGTCATCGCCTCGAACGCCGGTGCGCCGCGTAATCCGGACTGGTTCCACAACCTCGTCACGCACCCGGACGTGCGGGTCGAGCTGGGCGCGGAGGCCTTCCGAGCGCGTGCCGTGGTGCCGGGGAAAGCCGACCGGGACCTACTCTTCGAGAAGATATGCGCCCAGTATCCGTTTTTCACGGAACATCAATCGAAGATCAAACGGACCATCCCAATCGTCGAATTGGGCCGAATTTAATACGCTTAGTAATTGCGTGAATACGCTCTGTTGACAATTTAAAACAATGACGAGACCGGAGCCACAAAACGGATATTTCCGGTATGGCGGATCTGTCGGGAGCGGTTATGCTTCCCGTACGTTCGCTAACCGAGAGGATTTATACCGTGGAAAGCACGACCCCCCGGGTAATCGACGACACAAACCTGTCGAGCCGTATCACCAACCGTCTGGCCCGCCGTACCGCCGTATTCGGAATTGGTGTTGCTCTTATAGCTGGAATGGCAACTCCCGTATTCGCGGCAACCGCGCACACCAATAACGTGCCGCCGGCCGCGATCGCCACGTCGACCGCACCGGTCACCCCGGCTGCACCGGCCGCGCCGGCCGCCCACGCGGCTGCTCCGGCTGCGCCGAGCGACAGCGCTCTGATGCCGCACGGCCGCCCGCACCACGGCCAGGTCTCGATCAAGACAAACGCCAGCCAGCTCGCCAACGCGAAAGCCATCGTGAAGGCCAGCAAGGAAATGAAGCTGCCGCCCCGCGCCGCCGTGATCGCCGTCGCCACCTCGCTGCAGGAATCCAAGCTGAAGAACTACGGCAACCTCGGCAAGAACAACGACCACGACTCACTCGGCCTGTTCCAGCAGCGCCCCTCCTGCGGCTGGGGCAGCCCGAAGCAGATCACCAACCCCGACCACGCCGCCAAAGCCTTCCTGAGCCGCCTGGTCAAGGTCCACGGCTGGAAGACCCTGCCACTGACCGTCGCCGCCCAAAAGGTCCAGGTCTCCGCATTCGGCGACCGCTACGCCCAGTGGGAGTCCCAGGCCGCCAACCTGGTCAAGGCCACCTACAACGCCTCCTGACCAACCCCCCGAGGAAATGCCCCGTCTCGCAACGTTGCGAGACGGGGCATTTCTATGCGCAAGATCACCAGCGGCAAAGTACGCGGATCTGGGAAACTATGGTCCACTCTCCGCATGACGAAGCGCGTGGCACCCAGCCTGGCCGGACTGTTTTTGATCGCGGCGATCGGCGGATGCTCGAGCTCGGCGAAGCCGGCCGCGCTTCCCACCACGCCGACCCCATCCGCTGCGACCCCATCCGCGGCGGCCGCATCCGTACCGGGCGCGTTCAACATCGCCTGGCAGGACTCCAGCTTCGCCTCGTCCGGCTGCCCGGCCGGCAGTGCCAAGGACGCCGTCTGCTACGCCGGCTCAGCCTCGGGCCAGCTACCAGTCATCGGTACGGTCACGCTGTCGCGCTCGGTGGTCACGTCCGGGCCGGAAGACGCGAACGGATGCGTCAACGCGGTCACCGACGGGACGCTCACCAGCGCCGGCGGCGTCCTGACGTTCCACGCCACCGGCAACCTGTGCACCAATCAGGTCGCCACCTACACGCTGACCAGCAGCAGCGGCACCGGCACGCTGGCCGGGCTGACGGTCACCGGCACCATCACGAACAACGCCGGGGACGAACTGTGGGCCGGTAAGGTCACCACCGGCTAGGCTCGGCCCGCCGTTCAGGGCCGCGCATCCACCTCGGCACGCAACTGCTCAAGCACCAGCGGATCGATCGCGCCGGGCAGCATCCGCTCCTCGAGGTTCGCGACACCGGCCCAGGACTCGAGCGCCGCATCCAGACCGTCCGCCCCTTCGGCCGCCGCGTGACCGAGGGCGGCGAGGGCGGCCCGGACCGACGACGCCAGGTCGCCGTCCAACGGCAGCGCCTCCGCCGGATTCGGCTTGCCGAAGTAGAGCGCGTGCAGGTCGAGCAGTCGCGCCAACTCGGGCACCGGATCCGGATGGTCGTCGACGCGGAGGTCGCAGACGATGTCGCTGGTACCGCCGTATCCCTGACCCTTGGCGACGACGTAGAGCGCGGCGCTCTGGCGGCCGCGGCTGTCCCCGCCTGCGCGATCCCCGGCGGCCAGCGCCGATACCAGCCGGCGACCGAACGGCAGGTCGGCACCTGCGCGCCAGGCACGTTCCATGGCGGCCACGACGTCCTGGCCGGTGAGGATGTTGCCCTGGATCGCGTAGCCGTCGCCGGACACGCCACCGGCCCAGGCATGGCAGTCGGCGCCCGTATAGGTCGCGCCCGCACCGGCCGCATCGACGACGCCGAGTTGCCGGGTCTCACGACCCGGGTCCGCGGCGGTCAGGCCGGCCACCACATCGGCAGCCGCGGTGCCGGTGCGAAGAAGCATCAAGCCCTGAGGCCGGTACGCCAGATTGGCGTACGACTGCGTCGCCAGTGCACCGATGTCCGCCTCGGCGGCCGGTACTGCGGCACCTACGGCGAGAAACTTGCTTGCCACCGCGACACCGTGCATCCGGCCGTCGTTCGAGCGAGCCACGATCGAGAACGTCATGCGCTGACCGTAGCGGGGCACGCCGGCCTCGGCCAGCGGCTCTCGGTCGATTGGGACTCTCGATGTCGATTCGGACTCTCAAGGCTAAATAGGATTATGAGAGACCGATCCAGTGGAACGGTGCCGATCCGAAGCTCAGATATGTCGCGGCGCTGACTGCAACCACGATGAGGATGAACAAGACGGCGCCGATCGCGATCCGCAGCGGCCAGCCCTGATCGCCGTACCAGGTGGTCCACGCGGAGACGCGCTCGCGCACGTACCGGTTGAGGCGCTTGGCCCAGCGGAATTCGATCGACCAGATAGCGAAGCCGGCAAATACGATCAGCCATCCGGGTCCCGGAAGCGGTACGAGGACCAGCCCACCGGCGACGACGATCGAGCCCAGAACCGCGACACCGATCTTCAGCCCGAGACGTCCGGCCGGTGTCCGTCTGATCGATTCGAGCAGTGTGTCCAATCGGCCGCTTTTGGCCATTCCGTTCGTTTTGGCAGCATTGTCAGACTCTTCACTATCGGCGGAATCACCTGCATCGACTCCCCCTCTGACCTGCGCATTCTCTTCGGGCACGGAAAGCTTTGCCATTTCGCACCTTCCCCACCAGCAACACCCGTCACCCCAAGGGCGAACTGTGCGTTACCGGAGTGAGTCGACGTCCAAAGAACCTGACGCCGGGCTACCCGAGCCACCCGCACGGAACTAGACATTGTCTCTTTTTTCCGGTTATTACCGCAGGTAAATCGATTAGCCATCCCACTACTGGGTGAGATCAGCGTATGGCGGAGCGTGACAAGCAAGTATCACTCGACTATGGGAGTGCGGGGCTCGTGTGGTCCTCGCAGCGGTGCCGGGGGGAGTACGTCATGAGTGCAATCCGTCCTACGACTGTGGAAGTCGAGACGTCACTACGGCTGGTCGCGCCAGATTCCACCGCCTTGGCGGTGCGGGCAAGTCTGCGCTACGACCCAGCTGACCCGTACGCGGTCCATGTTCTGTTCCATGCAGAGTCCGCGGGGGGCGAAGCGGTCAGTTGGTCGTTCGCGCGCGAACTGTTGGTCACAGGGCTTGACGAACCAGCCGGCATCGGTGATGTCCGCGTCTGGCCCTGGAATACGCCGCGCGGCGAGTTCGTCGCGCTCGCGCTGTCGTCGCCGGACGGCAACGCACTGTTCGAAGTGCCGCGGAGCGTGCTCGTACGCTTCCTGCGCCGCACGTACGTCGTCGTACCGCGTGGTCGTGAGGCCGACCACTTGGACGTCGACGCCGCAGTGAACCGGCTGCTCGCCGGACGCTAGTCCCGGACGGCTCGAGGCCGTCGGGGAAGCAGCCAGCGGGTGTCCACAGTGGATCCGATCTCACCTCGCCGAGAGGGTTTCGCACATCGCTTGATCGTGCGATCGTTCTCGGCGAGGTGAAACTTTATGCTGCGCTACCGCCGCTGGGATCTGATCTTCATCGCGTTCTTCGTGCTGAACCTCGGATTCATCACATACTTCTTCGACATCGAACAGATCACCGTCGCGAACGCGGTCCACATGACGCACTACCCGGCCTGGCCGCCGAGGCCGATCGTCGATCTCGTGCACTGGTACGGCCGCCAGTGGGATCCGCTGCTCATGGCCCGGCCGGCGTTCTTCCGCATGACCATCTGGATCGACGTGATCGCATTCGGCCCGTTCTACGTCGCGGCGATCTACGCGTTCATTCGCGGGCGCGATTGGATTCGCGTACCGGCGCTGGTCTGGTCGGGCGTGATGATGACAAACGTAGCAATCATCCTGTTCGAGGAGAAAAACGGAATCTACGCGACATCGCATTTCGGGATGGTTCTCGGTGCGAATCTCCCGTGGTTCCTGTTACCGGTCGCGGTCATCATTCGGATGAGCTGGGATCGTCCTTTCAGCCGATTTGCCCCTTCGGTTCCACCGGAGATTCCTGTTCTTTTGGAAAAGGCCGAGGTATGAAGCCCGGGTACGGGCCCTGGGCGCTGATCGCCGGCGCCTCCGAGGGAATCGGAGCCGCGTTCGCCACCCGGATCGCAGCGGCCGGCATCAACGTCGTGCTCGTCGCGCGCCGTACCGAGCCGCTGCACGCACTCGCTCGTACGCTCACCGTGCAGACGCGTGTCCTGAGCGCCGACCTGAGCGGGTCCGACGGCGTCTCCACCGTCTTCGACACCACCGATGACCTGGAGATCGGTCTCGTGGTTGCGAATGCGGCCTGGGCGCCGATCGGATCGTTCCTGACCACCGACGAAGCCTCGCTGCGGCAGGCGATCGATCTGAACTGCACGGCAACGCTGCGACTCGCGCGGCATTACCTGCCGATGATGGCCGAGCGCGGTCGTGGCGGATTCGTCGTGATGTCGTCGATGGCCGGGCAGCAGGGCTCCCCCGGCATCACGACGTACGCGGCGACCAAGGCGTTCGGCGGCGTACTGGCCGAAGGTCTCTGGGCCGAGATGCGGCCGCGTGGCGTCGACGTAATCGCATGCGCACCGGGCGCGGTCGAGACGCCGGGTCTCGCGCGGAGCAAGTCGAAGCGGGCGCCGGGGACGGTCTCGCCGGACGTGGTGGCAGAAGCGGCGCTGGCTCAACTCGGCCGCCGTCCCCGGACGGTTCCGGGTGGGTTCATGAAGTTCGCCGCGGTCACACAGCGCGTGCTGCCGAAGCGGACCGCGATCTCGATCATCGCGAAGGCGTCCGGCGACCTGAGCGGCTGATCGACACCTCTGGTGAGCCCGATACCGTCCCGGTATAGTAGCGGTATGACGACCCAGATGACGGTACGGCTCCCCGACGACGTCGCCGACTACATCGACGAACGCGTCAGCCTCGGTGATGCCGCAAGCCGCGCCGAGATGATCGCCCGTGCGGTCCGTCATGAACGCGAGATCCAGCTCCTCGCGGCCCTGCACGACCGTGGCGAGGAGCCCTATCCCGATCTTGACGGCTTGGCCGGGTGGTCCGCGGATCAACCGATCGACCTCGCTTGATGCGCCAGATTCGGCTGGCGAAGCTCGACAAGGTACGGCCGGTGCTGATTCTGACCCGCGTGCACGCGCTGAACTATCTGTCACACGTCACGGTGGCCCCGATCACGAGCACCGTGCGAGGCATCCCGACCGAGGTCCCGGTCGGGACGGCCAACGGCCTGGATCACGAGTCAGTCGTGTCCTGCGACAACGTCCTCACCATCGATCGCCAGGCGGTCGGGCGGGTGCTGGGCTACCTGCTGCCCGATCAAGAGGCCACACTGAGCGCCGCCATCAATGCCGCATACGACCTCAGGTAACTGATCGCCGCCATCCACCGCCGTTGATCCCGGATCAACGACGGTAGAGCGCGATCACCGATTCGGCCGCCGCCACCATCGCCGATCGTACGGCCGGCGGGTGCAGTACCTCGATCCGCGTACCGAGACCGAGCAGGCTGCCGACCGCGTGCTCGACACCGTTGAACGCGAGCTGCATCGTCGCACCGTCCTCGCCGGTCGTACGGGTCGCCATCAGCCGCCGTACCATGCCCGTCGCATCCGGCGACACCCTGACGGTCACCTGCAGGTCACGCGGACGGACCTCGACCCGCTTGCGCAGCAGGGCCCAGGTCTCGGCAAGCGCATCCGGCGTTGCGGGCGCCGCCGCCTCGGCTCTGATGTCGCACGAGGAGATCCGGCCGACCCGCAACAGCGCCGGTTCGGCGGTCACGAGATACCAGACACCGGCCTTCGCTACGAGACCCACCGGATCGACGGTCATCCGCCGCTCCTGCGCCTCGCTGTCGCGGTAGTCCAGGTCGAGCTGCCGCCGGCGGATCACCCCGTCGTGAATCAACGGCAGCAGCGGGACCGGTTCCCCGGTGCGCATCCACGGATCGACATCGACCAGGATGAGCGATCGCCCCTGGTCGTACCCGCCGCGCAACGCCCGCCCGCCGGCGCCGGTGATCTTCTCGATCGCCATGTCCAGCGCATCGCCGAGGCCGAGTTCCGCGGCGAGACGCGGCTGGCCGACCGCCAGCCCGGCGCCTTCGTCGTGGCTGAGGTGCGCGACACCCGTCCGGTACGTGTCGAGCAGCCGGATCCCGCCGGTACGCCCGCGCTCGGTGTAGACCGGGATCCCGGCCGCGCTCAGCGCCTCGACATCACGCAGCACCGTACGCACCGAGACGTCGAGGCGTTCCGCTAGCTCGGGCGCTGACGATCCGGTTCGCGCCTGAAGCAACAGGACGAGGGAGAGCAACCGATCAGCGCGCATGCCGGTCAGAATATCCCAGATATATGACACCAGGTGTCAGGTATTCGCTGCCAGAGTGAGTGCATGGAGATGACGCAGAAAGTTCTCGGCCACTACGACATGGCCGCCCAGAACCAGTACTTCGGCGACTGGACGCACGGCGACGGCGGCGCAATCGTCATGGCATTCCCGGTTGAGGGGTGGCACGCATCAGCGGTCGTCACGATCCGCCAGACCGCACCGAACCTGGTCACCGGCGTCGCCGACTCGGCGCGGGCGTGGGATCAGGCGATGGCGGTACTGTCGCTCGACGCAGACGGCAGCGGGTACGAGGAGGTCGGCGAGCGTGACCCGGTGATCGGGGCGCTTCAACGGGAGCACGCAGTCCTTCGGCCTGTGCTGTTCCACTCGCCGTACGAGGCGGCCTGCGCGTTCGTGATCGGGCACCGGATGCGGATCGAGCAGGGCCGGGCCATCCGCGCCCGGATAGCGCAGGAGCACGGCGAATCGTTTGAGGCACTCGGTAGGCAGGTCCACGCGTTTCCGACGCCGCAGCGGCTGCTCGAGATCGCGTCGATCCCCGGTGTCAGCGACGAGAAGATCGCCCGCCTGCACGGCATCGCCGAGGCAGCGCTGGACGGGCGGCTGGACCGCGATCGGCTGCGCGCGATGCCGATCGACGAGGCCCTGGCCGACGTACGCCGGCTGAAGGGCATCGGTGAATTCTTCGCGGTCGCCATCGTCATGCGCGGCGCCGGGCTCCTCGATGCCACGCCGAACGACGACATCACGCGCGCCGGGATCCGGCGGTTCTACGGCACCGACGACGTCCAACGCGTCACCGACGGCTGGCGCCCGTACCGGATGTGGTGTTCGGTCTTGATCCATGCCTCGGAGCGTCGAGCGCGATGAAGACGAAACGGCGGCGCCCCCGGCCAGGGCGGTCGAGGGCGCCGTGGCGGTTCAGGCTTCGTAGAGGTCGAACGCGACGCGCTCGCCCTGCACGACCTGCCGGATGCGGTAGCTCCGCTCCGGGTCCAGCTGGATCGTCGTGCCGTCGGACATCGGCAGCCGGTCGGTGCGCTGCTTGTTGCCGCCTGCGACGCCGAGCCGGTACACGTGGTTGGTCATCCACCGCGGGTTGTTCACGACCCAGCCGGACTCATCGCGGTCGATCGTGTACGGCTCGGGCTCGTTCGGCGCCAGCCAGTGCCGCCAACATCCGTCGTTGTCCAGGACGATGTCCTTCGGTCGGTAGGCGACCGTCGGCCACGGTTCCCGCTGCGGGTCGTATGCGGGCGCGGCCGACTCGAGTTCCAGCCGACCCAGTAGGCGCCCGGTGGTAGCGGCGATCATAGTTCGTCCTCCCGGTAGTGATACTCAGATTCGCTCCGGTCACCTGGCACGACAAAGCACGTCAAGCGCACCGGTATGCCGTGGATGTCGCGTGACACCCTGGCGATGGTCATCACAGGCGTACCGGCGCCGATGGTGAGCATAGAGATCTCGTGGCGCCGTGGCATCCGCGCCGCGATGCGATCAACCTTCGCCGGTGACCATGGACGACCCATCTGCTCAAATATGGCGTAGACGCCGGGAAGAACGTCGCCAGATCGAGAAATGGGCGTGTCCTTCACATCTTCGTAGATGTAGTACGAGTCAGCGATCATGAACGGCTCACCGTCCACGAGCCGCAGCCGGCGCCGGATCACGACGTCGGTGCCGACCGGGATCTCCAGCCGCTCCGCGGTGTACGCGTCGGCCTTGTCAATCTCGACGGTGATGCGCTCCTCCGGCGTGAATCCCTGCCCGCGAATATTGCGCGACCACGCGTCGGATGGAGAGATGCCGGGGTTCGGATTCCGTTCGGGCTCCGAGGCGATCCACCGGATCGGCTTGTGTACGCGGACGAAGTAGCCCAACCCGTGCCGGGCGGTGATGGCTCCTTCGGCCTTCAGCGATTCAAGTGCACTTCGGACCGTGCCACGAGCCACACCAAGCTGCTCGGCCAGCGTACGTTCGGCGGGGAGCCGCGATTCCGTGAACTCGCCGTTGGCGATGCGTAGGCGCAGATCGTCCGCGATGGACAGATACGTCGGATCGGTCACTCACACTCCCGTGGTCCAAGTGGCTTGGACCAATCGTACGCGCCATTTGAACAACGTCATATGGGTGAATGTATTGATGTGATCACTCCCTGCGACGTATCGTGTAAGCATCACTGGTATAGACCATTTACACCACTGATACCAGTGAGCTAAGCGCACGAGGCTGCCATGGTTCGCGAGTTCGGTCTCCGGGTCATGGGATGCCGGAAAGGCGTTCCACCTGGGGGGCCTCCCGATGGACACGCTGGCGGAGGGGAGCGAGGAGCGGTCCCGGCAACACGCGGGACCGCTCCTCGCTGCGACTAAAGCTCATCCGTTTCTTCGGTGACGTCGCGAACCAGCACACCGCATCGGCCCGCCACCCAGGGCACCATGCCGCCCTGGACGATCACCGAGAACAGCACGACGACGAAGATGATCGCGTACATCTGGTCCTTGTGCAGCGCTCCCGCGGAGACGATGAACACGCCCAGAAGGATCGGCACCGCGCCCTTCAGGCCGGACCAGAGCACGAAGATGCGTTCGCCGCGGGTCAGCGTGATCGGCGCGAGCACCAGGCCGCCGAGCAACGGCCGGACCACGAATGCGAGCAGCACGGCGAGCACCAAACCGATGATCCACGCATCGTCGCGGCCGAGCGATCGGATGTCGATGGTGAGCCCGAGCACGACGAACGCGACGATCTCGGCGATGCTCGCGAGAGACCCGGAGAAGCGCCGGATCTCCTTGCGGTGGGGCACCTCCGCGTCGCCGACCACGATGCCCGCGACCAGCACGGCGAGGAAGCCGGAACCGTGCGCCACGGTCGCCAGACCGTAGACCGCAAACGCGCTCGCGATCGCGCGCAACGCGTACAGGCCCTCACTGGGCAACCGGATCCGTCCCATGAATATCCGCAGCGCAAGACCGCCGCCGATGCCGACCGCCGCCCCGACCGCCATCTGCACGGCGAATTCCACGAGTCCATGCACGATCGCGGCGCCGCCACCGCCACTGTGCACGCCGAGCAGCGCAACCATCATCGCGATACCGACCGGATCGTTGGCACCCGACTCGCCTTCGAGCAGCGTCCCGGTCCGGCCGCTGATCTCCTGCCCGCCGAGCACGGAGAACACGACGGCCGGGTCGGTGGGTGCCAGTGCGGTCCCGAGCAGCAACGATTCGGTCCAGCTCAGATCGAAGATCAGATGAGCGAGTACGGCGATGCCGCCGGCCGTGGCGACCGTACCGGCGACGCCGAGCCACACCACCGCGCCGGCCTGGGATCGGAACCGCCGCCAGCCGATGTGCATGCCGCCGTCGAACAGGATGACGACGAGCGCCGTGGTGACCAGCCGTTCCACGGTCTGGGTCGGGATGTGGTTGATTCTCGGCACCAGGTCGGAGGCGATCGCGGCGCCGATCAGGAACAACGCCGGCGCCGGTACGCGAATCCACGCGCTCAATCGGCTCGACCCGATCGCCAGCAGGAATGCGCCGGCGACCGCGAGCAGGATCAGCCCGAACTGTTCGACATCAGTCACGCGATGCCGTCATTCAGCCGCTGGATCGCTCGGTCGAGTCATAACGCACAAGATACCGGGGCCGCCGCCGCAGGACAGGAGGATGATCCTGCGGCGGCAGCTCCGGTACGACCGAACGACCCCACCCCCATGTGATCGCCGGTCTGACCCCAGCGGTTGGCTATGAATTGGCCTTGATGAAGGCCTGGGCATCGTTGATGGCGATGGCGAAGCCGATCCCGACGCTGCCGCTGCTGCCCGAGTCACCCGTGGCAATCGCACTGTCAATGCCGATGACCTGGCCTTGCATGTTGAACAGCGCGCCACCGGAGTCGCCCTGATTGATCGCGGCGTCGGTCTGGATGGCGTTGCCGTAGGTCGTGCCGGAGCTGTTCTGGCCGTTGAAGTTACGGCCACCGGTGAACGGCGTGTTCTCCTCGGACGCGACGCTGACCTTGCGGTGCAGCGCGCTGACGATGCCGGAGCTGACGCTGTTCGACAGGCCGAGTTCGTCGCCGATCGCGACGACGGTGTCGCCGACCTGGACGCTGTTGCTGTCGGCCAGCGTCGCGGTGGGCCGACCGGAGACGCCGGTCGCTTTCACGATCGCGAGATCCTCGGACGCGTCCGCCGCCACGATCGTCGCCGGTGCCGACGTTCCGTCGGTGAAGGTGACCTCGACCGTACCGCCGTTCTCGGCCGCGCTGATCACGTGGTTGTTCGTGAGGATCACGCCGTTGGACTCGAGCACGATGCCGGAGCCCTCGTCCTCCTCGTTGCCGCCGGTCACGGTGAGCGAGACGACGACCGGATCGACCGCCTTGACGAGCGTGGTGATCGACGCGTTCGCCGAGTTCACCACGGTCTGCACCGGCGCCGAGGCAGCGGTCGCCGTGGTCGAGGCGGCGGTCTGCGTACGGTCGGTGAGTTTCACTGCCGCCGCGCCGACTCCCCCGCCCACCACGACGACGGCGAGAGCAGCCACCGCGCCCAGGGCCACTCGCCGCCCACGCCGCCTCGGAGTGGCCGCCATGGCCGGTTGGGCGGCCGGATGCGGGTAGGCCGACGAGCCGTAGACCGGGTACGAGCCGTAGCCGACCGGCGGATACCCCGGATAGCCGTAGGGCTGCTGGCGCGGCTGTTGCTGCGGCTGCTGATGCGACGTGGGCCAGGTCGACCACTCGCCGGTTCCGGGTCGGCCCTCTGGCTCCGATGTGCTCATGGGAATCACTCTGCGCCCGCATGCACGGACCGAACTGGGCGCAAGATTGGAGGTAGCTGTGAATATTCGATCTTGAAAACGCCCCGCATTGAGCGCTCAACACCGCATCAGTCCAGGTCACGGCCCGGCACCGTGGTGCCGGGCATCGAGCCGGTTCATGCCTCGATCCCAGCAGACGTCCAGGTTCGCCAAGACTTACTGTTGGACCGGCGCCATGATCGCTTTCAACTGCGTCACCAGGCTGTCCGTGCCGTCGATCGTCACATGATCGCCCCGGCCCCAGAGCCACCGGTAGACGTCGTCGGGGCTGCCACTGACCGACGCGGCGATGTCTGCGTCCAGGTCACTCGGCCCGGCCTCGACGAGTACGCGTTCCGGCGTGGCCGAAATCATCCAGCCGTGACCCTCGGTGGTCACGCGCATCGGCCGCGGATCGGCGGTGGCAAGCACGTCGGCGAACTCGTCGTGCCACGCGACCGTGCCGTGGACGACCCAGCCGAGCACCTCGTCGATCCCGTCTGCAGCGAGATCCGGGGCGATCGGTGCGGCATCGATGCCGGCGGCGAGATCGGCGTCGACGCGGTGGATCGCGGTCTCCAGCGCCATCCGGCGGATCCAGAAACCGACGGTCTGGTCCGGCTCGAACCACGTCACCGAGGCATCTGACGGCCTACGGGCGGCAAACTCGGCCACCAGCGCCGTATAGGCGTCGTCGAGTGTCCCGACACCGTCCGCCGGCGGCCACGGCTTGGGAAACACGCCTTGCCGCATGACCTCGACCTTGTGCAGGTAGACGGCGGTCACGTGCTCCTCGATATCGGCCGCGGTCCAGCCCGGGCAACTGGGCACGGGCGTAGTGGGATCGGCCGCATCGAGCGCCGCACGCAGCAGCCCGTATTCGTGAGCGAGATACGTCGTGAGAGTCGTTGCATCCATCTGGACATCGCACCATTCGGTACCGACACTTTGCCGGAGAATCGCATTGATCTTGGTCGGCCACGGCCGCTGATACCATGCAGCACGTCCTGTGCCACCGTTTAGGATTCAGATTGAGGTACGCATGGCCCTGGGCCCCAAGGCACCCGAACGCCGGCGTCGGCTGATCGTCGACGCCGCCCTCGACGTGCTGCGTGAACGTGGATTCGCCGGCGCCCGGATGGCGGATATCGCGAATCGCGCCGGTACGAGTCCGGCGCTGGTCGCGTACCACTTCGGCACGCTCTCGGCGGTCCTGTCCGAGGCGCTCACGGTGGCCGAGGACAAGTTCTACGCCGACTTCGAGCACATCCTGGCCGGCCGATCCGGTGCACAGGAGAAGCTCTGGGCGCTGATCGACCTGGCCGCGAGCGGCGGACCGGCGATCGGCGACTGGGTGCTCTGGATGGAGGTCTGGGTCCAGGCGCTGCGCGACGACCAGGTCCGGGCGACCCGGGAACAGCTGGACCGGCGCTGGCGCGCGATCCTTCTCCGGATCATCGAGCAGGGCCGGACCGAGGGCGCGTTCCACTGCGACGACCCCGTCGCAGCGAGCTTCCGGCTGGCCGCACTGATGGACGGCCTGGCTCTTCAGGTCGCGCTGCGCGATCCCGACCTGCCCTATCCGCGCATGATCCAGCTGTGGCGAGAGTCCGCCGCGCTGGAACTCCATCTCGGTCCCGGGGTTCCCTAACCAGGGCATTCGTCGTAAGGTTAAATCCTGAACGGCTGTTCAGGATTTTGTCCCTACCCGAAAGAAGGCGTTTTTCATGTCGCTCGACGTCGCTGATCTGCAGCGAGACGCGAGAGAACACCTCATGCTGCACTTCACGGACATGTCCGAGTTTGCAGACCGCAACATCCCGATCTACGTACGCGGAGAGGGTTGTCACCTCTTCGACGCGGACGGCCGCAGGTTCATCGACGGACTGTCCGGCCTGTTCTGCACGAACCTCGGACACGACTACGGCGCGGAGGTCGGTGCGGCCGCACAGGAGCAGCTCTCGACGCTCGTGTTCATGCCGAACTGGTTCGTCGCCCACCCCAGCGCGATCGCTCTCGCGACGAAGCTGGCCGAACTCGCTCCCGGCGACCTCAACCGGGTCTTCTTCACCTCCGGCGGCGGCGACGCCAACGAGGCCGCCTACAAGCTGGCCCGGCAGTGGCACGCACACAACGGCCAGCCGCTGCGGCACAAGGTCATCTCGCGCCGGATCGCGTACCACGGCACATCGCTGGGTGCGCTCTCGTTCACCGGCCTGGTCGACGCCCGCGCACCGTTCGCACCGGCCGCCGTCCCGACGCACTTCGTCAGCAACACCAACGCCTACCGGCATCCGCTCGGTCACGATGAGGACGCGTTCTGCGCCGCCCTGCTCACCGAGTTGGAAGACGCGATCGTCTTCGAGGGCCCCGAGTCGATCGCGATGATGATCGCGGAGCCGGTGCAGAACTCCGGCGGTTGCTTCACCCCGCCGCGAGGCTACTGGCAGGGCGTACGCGCGCTGTGCGACACGTACGGCATCCTGCTCGTCTCGGACGAGGTGATCACCGGCTTCGGCCGTGTCGGCGAGTGGTTCGGCGCCGTCCGGTACGGGTTCCAGCCCGACATGATCACGTTCGCGAAGGGCGTGACGGCCGGACACGCGTCGCTCGGCGGCGTGATCGTCTCCGACCGGGTGGCCCAGCCGTTCGCCGACGGCGAACTCACGTTCATGCACGGTCTGACGTTCGGCGGGCATCCGGCGTCGTGCGCGATCGCGCTGAAAGTCATCGAGATCATCGAGCGCGAGGACGTGCTCGGCAATGTCCGCGCGCAACGAGCCGCTGATGCGCGCGGCGCTCGAGGAACTGCGCGAGATCCCGATCGTCGGCGACATCCGCGGCGCCGGGCACTTCTGGGCCGTCGAACTGGTCAAGGACCAGGCGACGAAGGAGACGTTCGTCGGCGCGGAGGCCGACTGGCTGCTGCGCGAGGTGCTCTCCGAGGAGCTGATGGACGCCGGGCTGCTGTGCCGTCTCGACGATCGCGGCGAGCCGGTCCTGCAGCTGTCGCCGCCGCTCGTCGCCGACATGGACCTGTTCCACGAGATCGTGGACATCGTCCGAGTCGCGCTGCGCAACGCCGCCAAGCTCGTCGCCGCCGGCGAATTGGCAAAGCACGTAGACGGGTAACCACGTCCGCAACAAAATGTGACCGCACGCGGCCCCGGCACTCACCTGAGCGCCGGGGCCGCACCGCACTAGGGCAGAATTCGCCGGGTGAATGAGATCGTCGTCACCGTGATCGGCCGTGACCGTACCGGCACCGTCGCCGACGTTTCCGCCGCGCTCGCGAGCCTCGGCCTGAACCTCACCGACTCGACCATGACGCTGCTGCGCGGGCATTTCACGATGACGCTCGTCTGCCTCGGCGACGCATCCGCGAGGGACGTTGAGGATGCGCTGATGCCGCTGTGTGCGGACGGCCGTCTGGTCGCCGCGGTGCGGCTCGTGTCGCCCGAGGACTCCGCAGCGGCGGCCGGCTCGCCGTACACCGTGATGGTTCATGGTGCTGACCGGCTGGGCATCGTGGCCGCGGTGACCGCGGCGATCGCGCACGTCGGAGGCAATATCGTCAATCTCGGAACGCGACTTGCCGGCGGCCTTTACGTGCTGAGCGCCGAAGTGGATCTTCCGGTCGGCGCCGACGTCACGGTACTCGAGCACGGTCTCGCCGAAGTCGCCACGCGGATGGCCGTCAAGATCAGCGTGCGGCCGTCCGACGCGGATGTGATGTGAGCACATTCCCCTGGGTGCCGGCCGGAACCGGACGCGTCCGCGCGTCAGTACTCGCTCCGGACACCATGCTGTCCGAGCCGTGCGCGGCCGTCGACCCCTGCGATCCGGAGATCACGGCGCTCGCCGAGGACCTGGTCGCCACGATGCGTGCGCACGCGGGTTGTGTCGGGCTTGCGGCAAACCAGATAGGCCAGGGCGTACGCGTATTCGCGCTGGACGTACGTGACCATCCGAAGACGCATGCGTCGCACGGGCTGTTCGTGCTGTGCAACGCGGAAATCGTGTCGGCGAGCCGGTGGCAGAAGGCTCGCGAAGGCTGCCTGTCGGTGCCCGACCTGACCGGAGACGTGAAGCGCGCCGGGCTCCTGACCGTCCGTGGTCAGGTGCCCGGTCATGCGGCAACGGTCGAGTTCACGACGGACGCATTCGAGGCGCGGGCGCTGCAGCACGAGATCGACCACTGCGACGGACTGCTGTTCCTCGATCGGGTCGCCGGCCCGCAGGCGGTCTACGCCCGGAAGACCTACCTCTAAGTTTTACTGGTCCTGCTCGGTCGGTCGGACCAGGATTTCGTTGATCGCCACGTGCCGGGGGCGCGTCACGATGTACGTGATCGCGTCGGCGATGTCCGGTGCCTGCAGGCGTTCCATCGTGGAAAATCGCGTCCGCAGCGTCTCCAGCACCTCGGGCCGGTTGTGCCCGGCCAACTCGGTCGCGACCGCACCCGGCTCGACCAGCGAGATCCGCAGGTGACGCTTTGTCACCTCCTGGCGCAAGGCGTCGCTGAACGCGCCGACACCGTGCTTCGTCGCGTTGTAGACCGCGCTGCCGCTGCGTGTCTGCCGGCCCGCGACCGAGCTGATGTTCACCATGTCCGAGACCCGTCGCGGGCTGTCCTCGGCCGCCGCCAAAAGGTGCGGCATCGCCGCGTACGCGCAGTAGAGCAGGCCTTTCAGGTTCAGGTCGACCATGTTCTGCCATTCCGAGAGCGGCGCGTCGACGGCCGGACCGAGCAGCATCACACCCGCGTTGTTCACCAGCGTGTCGAGCCGGCCGAGTTCCGACACCGTACGGTCGACCATCGCGCGAGCCTGCGCCTCATCGGTGACGTCCGCTTCGATGACGAGTGCCGTACCGCCGCTGTCGCGGATCCGCTTGGCGAGGCCCTCCAGCCGGTCTACCCGGCGCGCCGCGATCGCGACCTTCGCACCGTTGTCCGCGAGCGACAATGCGGCGGCTTCGCCGATACCACTGGATGCGCCCGTGATGAGCGCGACTGTTCCATCTAGCCGTTCTGTCATGATCCGAGTCTAACGCTTCGCAAATCCATACTTAATCGGTAGGATAAGCTTATGACTGTCACGCCGATCCACAATCGTCCGGCGGCGCGCCCGGGAGCCCAGCGCCGTCCCCGGTTGGCGAGTCCTCCCGTGTGGACACTCACGTTCGATGTCCGGGTGACCGGCGACGCCGACCCGGCCGTGCTGGAACTCATCCGCGAGTTGAGCCGCGTCGCCGACCGTACCGATCCGACGTCGCATCGCACGCTGCGGATCGATCCGCTCGCCCGATGCGTACGCCGCGGTGCCACCACGATCGAACTCAGCCGGCTCGAATTCGACCTGCTCCTCTACCTGGCCCGGAATCCCGGCCGGGCGTTCAGTCGCGAGCACCTTCTGGAACAGATCTGGCACGGCGCCAGCACCGGCACCCGTACGGTCGACGTGCACGTACGGCGGCTTCGCCTCAAGATCGGCGACGGTCCGCTCGTGACGACCGTGCGCAGCATCGGCTACCGGCTAGCCGACGGGGTCCAGCTTGAGGTCGTGCCGGACAAGACGCTCTGACAACACCGTCAGGACACCGCCCAGCGGCGCATCGACCATGATGGCGGCGGTCGCGTCGGCGCGGGTCGGACCCTGATTGACGATCGCGACCGGCAGCCCGAGCTTGTTTGCCCGCAGGACGAACCGGCGACCTGACATGACGGTCAGCGACGATCCCAGAACGACGAGCGCACGGGACCGCTCCACGATCGCGAAGCAGGAGTCGACGCGCTCGCGTGGCACGGACTCGCCGAAGAACACCACGTCCGGTTTGAGTACGCCGCCCGGACACACCGAGCATCCGACCACCCGGAAGTCCGCGACGTGCTCGTCGTCGAGTTCCACGTCGCCGTCCGGATTGATCACCGTTGAGGTCGCGTCGAAGGTCGGATTCGCCTCCCGCAATCGCTGATCGAATTCGCCGCGACCCATCGTATTGCCGCACTCCATGCAGATCACCCGACTCAACCGACCGTGCAGGTCGATCACGTTCCGCGCACCACTGGCCTGGTGCAGGCCGTCGACGTTCTGCGTGACGATGCCGGTGAGCAGCCCGGCCCCTTCAAGATCGGTGACGGCCCGGTGGCCGGCGTTCGGCTCGGCCTTCGCGAATGCGCGCCAGCCGACGTAGCTGCGAGCCCAGTAGCGCCGCCGAGCGTCGGCATCGCCCATGAACATCTGGTACGTCATCGGCGTCGCCCGCCGCGCCAGCCCGCTCGGGCCTCGATAGTCCGGAATACCGGATTCGGTGGAGAGTCCCGCGCCGGTCAGCACCGCGACTCCACCGCCGGCGCACAGGTCGACAAGCCGTTCCATCACGCACCCATGCTGCCACGCCGGCCACCGATCCGGCCGATCTTGAACCTGAGGACGCCCGACATTCGCGGTTGACCGGAATTCGGGACGTGCGACGATCAGCCGGTGGATGGGTTTCGGGTGGACCGACGTGATCACGTCGGCGTTCTCACGATCGATCGCCCGAGCAAACGCAACGCGCTGACCCGCGACATGTGGGTACGGCTCCCGGGCATCCTGGACGAGCTCGCGAACACGATCCGGGTGCTCGTCGTCACCGGCGCCGGCGGAACGTTCAGCGCCGGTGCCGACATCGCCGAGCTGCGGGACATCTACGGTGATGCGGAGCACGCCAGCGCGTACCACCGGGTGAACATGATCGCTGAGGCCGCGCTGGCCGCGTTCCCGCAGCCGACGATCGCCGCGATCGAGGGCTCATGCATCGGCGGTGGCCTGCAGCTCGCGCTCGCGTGTGACCTCCGGATCGCGCACCGCGACGCGCGTTTCGGCCTGACACCGGCGAAGCTCGGCGTGATCTACCCGCCCGCCCCCACGCTGCGGCTGGCCTCGCTCGTCGGACCCGCGCGAGCCAAATACCTCCTGCTGACCGCCGATCTGATCAGTGCCGACGTCGCTCTCGGCTACGGTCTCGTCGAAGAGGTGACCGACGATCCGGCACACGCGTTCGCGGTGGCGGCACGCATCGCCAAACGGTCGCCACGCAGCATCGCCGCAGCTCGGGACGTGATCAACAACGGCCGTCCGACCGTGGAACACGAGCCGTCGGACGTGCCGGAAGGTCTCGCCGCCTTTCTCGAACGCCGCGAGCCCTTCTTCCGCGAGCCAGGGTTCCGACATCCTTGATCCATGGGATATCACGTTACGGTCGAGCGGACCGACAGCGGATTCATCGCGCGCAACGATCGAGGTGCGGAGATCATGTTCGGCACCGGAGGTGAAGACGCCGACTTCACGCCGGTCGAGCTGCTGCTCGCGGCGCTCGGCGGCTGCAACATCGTCACGGTCGAACCACTCACCGCGAAGCGCGGACACCGCCTGACGAAGCTTGCCGCCACGATCGAATCCGAAAGGATCAAGACCAATCAGCTCGGTACGGTCGTCATGACGTACGCCGTCGACTTCCCGCCGGACGATCCGGAAGCCGAGGACGTCTACCGTGCCGTGGCGCAGCGCGTCCATGATCGGATGTGCACCGTCACCACGGCACTGATCACCGAAACACCCGTGGAGCTGCGGTTATGAGCCGGGTTCTTGTAGTCGCGTGACGCAGGGACAACCATGAGGCGATGGACTGGTCCGGCGTACGGGAGCGGGTCGCCGCGCTACGCGCGCACCCGGGCAGCGGCGAGATCTTCGGCGCCAAGGGGCATGGATTCGTGCTCGAATCGCGCCTGACCACGGCCGACCTCAGGGATCTCGAAGCGTGGTTGGCGATCACGCTGCCCGATGACTACCGCAGCTTCCTGACCGACGTCGGCGCCGGTGGTGCCGGGCCGTTCTACGGCCTCTTCCCGGTCCGACGGCGCGGCGACGGCGGCTGGTTCTGGGACGGCGACGGCGGTGAGCTGCCGGATTTCGCACGCATCGGCGAAGCGTTTCCGACCGCTCGGGTGCCCGAGGCGGCGCTCGACGCGCTCGAAGCCCAAAAGCCCGACGAGGACGCATTCGACGATGTCGAAGATTTCGACGCAGCGTACGACGTGTGGGACGTACGCCTGGAAGCACTGCTCTACCAGCCGTCGATGACCGTCGGAGCGATCTGCATCGCCCATGAGGGCTGCGCCTACCGCGACTGGCTGGCGGTGAGCGGATCGGCCCGCGGGACCATGTGGGAAGACCCGCGCTGCATCGACATGGACCTGCGGCCGATCAACCTGACGTTCGGCGACTGGTATTTCCAATGGCTCACCGCGACCGAATCAGTCCTGCAGATATGACCGCGCGATCCACATCACGATCTCCGGCTCCCGACAGGTGATCGTGAACGAGTTACCCGGCTCCAGCTGCGCCGCCACCCGCCGGGACCAGAGTGCCGGCAGCGGCGCGGTGCCGCGGTAACGGCCGGAGACACTGACCCGTACGCGCCGGTCGTCCAGCAGCGTCACCGCGTGCACCGACGACCAGGGCAGGCGGGCGTGCCAGCGCGGTAGTTCAAGGCCGTCCGCGTCGATGGTCGCGGTGCTCGGGTGGAAGAAGCCCGGACCCACATAGAGGTACGCCATCAAAGCACCCACCAGCGCGGCCGTGGTCACGTAGTTGTGCAGCAGCGGCATGGTCACGATGCCCGCACAGAGTGCGGCGACCTCGATCACGCCGGCCGGCAGCGGCCACCGTACGCCGACCCGCAACGCACTGGGCGCCTCCGCCGGATGAGCGCTCGCCACGTGCAGATTCGCCCCGATCAGGCGGGACATGCCGATCCCCGACTCGACCAGCACGATCAGGCCCGTACCGCCGGCCAGGAACGCGGCGACCACCAGATCACGCAGCGTCCCGTCGACGGTCTGGTACGGCAAGGCGGGGATGAACCGGCCGACCAGGCCGGCAACGCCGAGCAGGAGGAGCATGACGGCGGCGAGCACGGCGCCGAGGCGAGTGCCGTGGCGACGGACATGCCGGCCGTACTGGACGGCGGCGGTCGCGGTCGCCAGGTCCGGCGCCGGAAGCTGCTGCCGGGCGGCGGCCGTGACGGCCTGCCGGGTCGCGGATGGCAGTGCCCGCCATGCGGCTGGGTGAGCGGCGAGTTGCGTGGCCGGCATCGAGTCTCCAATTGCACACCATGGCGAGCCGGGGGCGGCACGCCGGTTGCGAAGGTTAACAGCTAATTCGAGGCTCAACCACTGCTTGAGACTGCTTTGCACCGATTCACGGCCTTGGCCGACATCCGTACGTCGCCTATTGCGTCGCGGCGCTCAGTGCCTACACCGCAACGTGCGTCGTGGCGCTCAGTGCCCTACACCGCAACGTGCTTCGTGGCTGCTCAGTGCCTACACCTCAACTTGCGTCGTGGCTGTTCAGTGCCTATACCGCAACTTGCGTCGTGGCTGCCCCTCAACGACCACGGCGCGTCAAACCACCCCGGGTTGGCGCGGGGCGCCAAGCTCAGCTAGAGTTTCGCACTGTCGCCAGAAACACCCGGCGATGTGCGGACGTAGCGCAGCTGGTAGCGCATCACCTTGCCAAGGTGAGGGTCGCGGGTTCGAATCCCGTCGTCCGCTCGGAGGCCAATTCGGCCGACATCGGTGGAGTGGCCGAGAGGCGAGGCAACGGCCTGCAAAGCCGTGTACACGGGTTCAAATCCCGTCTCCACCTCACGCAAGTTTCCCGGGCGTTTAGCTCAGCGGGAGAGCGCTTCCCTGACACGGAAGAGGTCACAGGTTCAATCCCTGTAACGCCCACCAGCGTCAGAGGCCATCTTCCATCGATGGAGATGGCCTTTCTGCTTCACTGCGTGTCTATCTGCGTGACTACGGCCTCTTTCGGCCAGGGAAGATCTTTCCATCGCGCACCGCCCCGTTGAGGATGCACCGGCCGCAGCTGGTGGCGGTAGACCGCCTCGGTCACCCGAGTCCCGGCGTGGCCGCACAGCTCCGCGATGTCCTCGACCGTGACCGCTGTCAGACATCAGCGAGACGAAGCTGTGCCGCAGTTCGCGCGGAGTCCATTCGGCGTCGTCGAGACCGGCCGCCCGGAGGACGGCCCGCAGGCCGCGCCGGACATTGCCCGCGTTCAGCTCGGTCCCGATCGTCGAGGCGAACACCAGGCCAGTCCCTGCCACCGCGTCCCGGCCTGGGTCTTGGCCACTGCTTGTCGGTCTTGTGGCGGCCGCAGCGCGTCGACCGCGCGGAGCGGCAGTGCCAGGGTCCGCCGCGATTTGCGGGTCTTGGTGTCACCGTCGTCACGGACGGATCTCCACACCTGGATCGACGGCGGTGTGGGTGGGTCGGCTTGCGGGTCGCCATCGAGGTCGACGTGATCCCATCGCAGGGCGCGCAGCTCCTCGGTCCGGGCGCCGGTGAGCAGCGAAACGACGACATACGCGTCCAGCGACGTGTCCTCGGCGGCGACGAGCAGCGCATTCGCCTGGGCCAGGTTCAGCGACTTCGACGGCCGACCTTCTTGGCCCTTCGGTACGCCGCACAGCGCCACCACGTTGCGCTTGACCTGGTCCCGTGCCATTGCCCGGTTAACCGCCCGGTTGAGGCATTCATGGAGCCGTTGCAGTGTGCTCGTGCTCAAGATCGTCGGCTTTCGCGGCGAGCCACCGGTCCACGTCCGTCGCGCTGAGTTCCCGGAGCTTCCGCGCGCCGAGAGCCGGAATGATGTGGCCCTGACACAGGTAGCGGTACTTCGTGACCGTGTTCACGGCCAGGCCGGTCGAGCCCGAAGTCGAGCCAGTCGTCGACCGCCGTGGCGACGGTGATGGGCTGCGCGCTGACGGTCAGTCCGTCGTCGTGATCGCGCAGCACTTCCTTGAGCTTGTTGCGTGCCTCGGTCTTCGGTCTTGCCGCTCCCCCGCCGCACGATCCGCTTGCCGGCGGCGGTGTAGCCGGTCGTGACCTCGCAGATGTAGCGCTGGCGCTTCTCGTCCCAGAACAGGGCACCCTCGCCCCGGCCGCGTCGTGGTTCTTCTCGGTCATCAGGCGGCTCGCCTCGACTCGGTCTCCAGGAGGTTGACGTAGTCCGCGATCGCGGCGGCGGAGATCCGGCGGCTGCGACCTTCGGCGACGGTGCGAAGGCGGCCAGAGCGGATCAGTTCGTAGATGACGGTGCGGCTCATCGACAGCAGTCGCATCGCTTCGGGTATCCGATAGAGCGCCTGTGGAGATGGCGCGACCGGCAGTAGATCTACAGGTGCCATTTGGTGTCTCCTTCCGATGTGGGTATCAGGTAGCGTGCGGCCATGCATCCGTGGCTTGAGCAGGCATTTCATTCCGGGCAGATCCGTCCTGTGGCATTGGGAGTGCTCGGCCTTGGCGATCTGGTGGGTATCGAAGCAGCGGGCCAAGCGGAGATGATCTGTCGCTGTGGAGTTGTCAAGGGACGCGTTCATGGCGGTCGACATGTCGGTGTCGAGGTTTGTCGGTGAGTGCGTCGCGTGCTGCTTCGCGTTGTGCGCGGGCCATGGCGGCGGATGTGTTGGCCAGGAGTGCGTCTCCGGTGTTGCGCCATCCGGCGCCGGCGAAGGTGAGTCCGCCGACGATGAGGGTGGTTTCGTCGAGGTGGTCGACGGCCCGGATCACGTCGCTGGCGGTGTCGTCCTCGACGGTGCGTCGGTAGTCGACGCGGGCAGGCGCGGAGCAGTCCGAAGGTGGGGACGCCGCGGCGGGCTTTGGTGAGGAAGTGGCCGCCGAAGCCGAGCATGTGCGCCCATCGGCGGAGCCGGGTGTATGGGTTGGTGTCGTCGCCGTTGGCGGTTTCGGTGTCAACCGGAGGTTGCGCCATCGGGGTGCAGGTGGGGCAGATGGTCAGCCGGGTTCGGATGCCACAGTCGCCGCAGGTCCAGGGGGCGCCGAAGGCGGTGAGGGGTCGCGGTCGGCGGGGGCGTTGCGACAGCGGGATCGGTGGTGTGAGTGGTCGGCCGAGGCGCCAGCAGGCGGCGATGAGCCGGGCGGTGTGGTTGCCCTGCGGGTCGGCGTACAGGTCGATTTCGCGGCGGTGATCCGGGTGGAGCGGTGGCCGGTGACCTCGGTGGATTTGGTGGCGTATTTGGCGAGGTATCCGGCGGCCATACCATCGGTGACCTGGCCGTTGCCGGACAGGGTGATGTGCCGGACGTCGAGCTGGGTGCCCCACACGATCGGCCAGCCGCCGGGCCGGTCGGGGTGGCACGGGGTGGTGTAGGCGACCAGGGCGGCGGCGTACTCGATCGCGTCCTGGAGGTCGCTGGCGGTGAAGACCGGCGGCGGTGGGACGACCCGGTCGGGGTCGCTGTGATCGATGCCGTCGAGGCGGATCAGGGCGTGGAAGTGCACAGCAGCGCGGATCTGGAATTCGGCGGCCTTGCCGTGCGACAGCCGCACGATCGGCAGAGTCCGTGTTCTGCCGCCCGGCAGTGGGACGACGACGGGGGTGACGCCGCGCCGGATGGCGAGGTGGTCGAGGTAGCGTTCAGCGGCTTGTTTGGTGCGCCGCCACAGTTCTCCGGCGTAGAGGTTCCAGACGACCTGGTGGTCGTGGTCGTAGCAGTCCAGGCACAGCGGATGCCCGACCGTCTGGTCGGTGCCCTTGTGGCGGGCGAAGCAGGCGGACGGGCGGCCGTGGACGCAGTCGCCGTCGCGGCGGGGATGGCAGGGCTCGGCGCGGCAGTCGCAGCGCTTCCGATCGATGCAGCTGTGGGTGGCCACGACCCGGTTGTGGACGGTGCCGAACGACGGGGCGGTGAAGGTCGCGAACACGGCAAGATGCCGGGACACGGTGGCGGGGACGCCTTTGCCGCCGATGAGCATGCTGCGCAGGATCTGGTAGGCGTCGCGCTGGTACACCTTGGCGCAGGCCGGGCAGACCGACGCACGGCGGTTACCGCACGGCTTGTAGATCAACCCATCCGGCATCGCAGCGGTGTCGACGGAGGCGAGGAGGCGGCCGGTGGCGGCCTCCACGGTCAGCATCGCCCCGGCCAGGCGCACGGGTCGGGTGCAGGCGGCGGCGGCCGAGATGTGGTGCAGCCAGTCGAACACGTTCGGATCTGCTGCGGCCCGTAGCGCGATGTGTTCTCGGGCGGTGGTCGGCCGGAAATTCGCCCACGGCTCGGTGTACGCACCCGTGCCCGGAACGTATGGGGTTCCGGGGACGAGTGTCTGCGTCGAGACGGTCACTTGTGCGCGCCTACGGGGGTTCCGTTGACGGCGAATCCGGCGTGAACGTCAACGCGTCCTTGACGGTCGGCACGGCTGGCGAACACAAGGCACGCCCCTGCTGTACAGCAGAGAAGTACAGCAGCCAGACCAACTGAAGCCATCCGGATCCAGCCCTTACCAACCCCCTGACCTCGGATCGGACCTTTTCGGACGGCGCTGCCCGTAGCTGACACGGAAGCGATCGCGGAGCAAGCGGCATCAGCCTCCTGAAACCCACGAGTCGACCCGTAGCAATGGTCGCGATCATGGGGCCGTCTCTGGGCCGTCTGGGCCGTCACCGGGCCGTCAAACGCCGACCAACGTTGACCAATGTCGACTAACGACCACAGGTAAAAGACCAGGTCAACGAGGTACAGAAGCGCTCGACCATGAGGGCGACGGACGAGTCGACCTGTACGCCGGGTTCTCGGTCGTCACCGTCGAGAGTGGAGCTGCATGCTGCTAATCTCGGGACGCTGCCAGTCCACGTTGACGCGCGAGACGAGACTCATGAACAACTTCCTACAACAGATGCCAGCTTTGATCGGCGTTGCGATCGGTGCAGTGGCTTCATACCTTGCGACCGCCACAAATGAGCGAACTCGGTGGCGTCGCGAGATGACCACGCAAAGGGACAACCGCCGTCTGGACACGTACTCGGATTACGGGAACGCGGTGAAGGCTCACATGCAGCTAGCGATCCGAATATGTGCATTTCGCGGCCTTGGCTCGATTGCTCAGCCGCTGGCTCCCGATGAAGGTCTGAAGCGCCTTGCTGACGCCGAGCAGACCCGGGCGACTCTTTGGGAGCGGGTTTTGCTGGTGGGAGATCCAGCTACGATCACTGCTGCGCGTTCTTGGCACGAAGCCTCCTGGAGGTTGGAGGTTCTTGCACGTGGAATCAGTGACGGAGAACGTAGCTTTCAGCAGCTCCTAGCCGAGGCCGACGAGGCGCGCGGTACGTTTTACCAGCAAGCCAGGAGGGATCTTGGCATCGCGGGCGAAGCACCCATGGCTCCATGGCCGCTTACGGGGCTTCAACGCGGCCTTGGCATCGACGAATCTCTCGCTCTAGGTACTGCCGGGATCTCCGCCGAGTCCCCCTGATCTGACAACCTTTATCGCGGTAGCCCAGCCAGATCGGCGACTGTCTGGCCAGTGTCCGAACGTTGGTCGTCTGAGTGTATAGCTGCATGTCTATCAACTCGGTGAGCTACGTACACTGTTTGGGCAGCACAGTACCTATGCCGGTCCAGGTGTCAGCGGCCATTGGGTTGCCTGTGGGTCAATGGGTCGGTGTTCTAGATTCGGGCGTCAGTAGTCTGTATGCATGCCGTGGGACTTGCCGGACCATCCAGCCAATGCCGTACACACACGAGAAGACCTCGCCTCCTTCGTCACCGCCTTGAGTGAGTCCATCGCCCGCAGCTCACGCCCGTTGGACGAATACCTAGAGGCGTTGGCGCGCTGGGTCAGTGATGCCGACGGCTGGTACGCGAACTTTGGCCAGGTTCTGCCAGTGGATGGAGATTGGAAGTTCTTTGCTCGCGCCCTGGCCGCACCGTTGTTTATGAATGAGGTCGATCATGCTTCCAATGACCGCCACCGATAACGCTTGATCAGAGCACCGCAGACGCTCTGATCAGGCGGGCGACGGACGAGTCGACCTGTACGCCGGGATCGGTCCCCGCTCTACCGAAAGTCGGCCGGCTCATTGCAGCTGATCCGCTATGCTTTGGGAGCAACTCGTCAGGGAGCCCGCCCCCACGCCCGCAGGGTGAGCCCGAGTCATTGGCTCGGGCAGCGCGTTGAGGCATCGACGCGGCGCCCGGTGTCTTGGAACCTGACGAGTTGCGCACAAGTTCGCGGCCAAGCCGCGTGAGTGTCTAACTGAGTGTCTACCGGCTCGGCGGACTGAGTACGTTGACGGACATCCACGTACCGGACGCGCAGCACAACCGCAACGCCGAACCAGGCCGAAGATCACTCTTGGTTGCCTGACACGGAAGAGGTCACAGGTTCAATCCCTGTAACGCCCACCAGCACAATCTTTTGCTTAGTCAAGATCCATCGTGCTCTCGGCGGTCAAACTGGCGGTCTAAGCCTGTCGTCGATTCCGCCGGCGCCCGCACGATTCCCAGCTGCTCCCGCAGCGCAGGACAGGTCTCGATGCTGTCTCGGGCCCACTGCGCGATCGCGACGAACGAGCGCATCCCACGCAGCACCGCGCAGACCCCGATGACCAGCACGACCGTCAACCGGTGGCGGACCCCGCGCCGGTCACGCGGATCGGAGACCTGGCCCAGGATCGCCAGCAGCGACGCTACGTCCGCTTCGGACCCGCCGCCACCGCCCAGGTAGGCCAAGTGGTCCAGGGCAGGGGTCATCGGCGAAGAAGCAACAGCAGGCATGATCCCTCACGGCAGACTGGTTTGGTGTAGGAACCGCCATGATCGCCTACCGGGCCATGCCTGCCCAACTGTCGACCCGCATCACCGGCCGACCTGCAACGACGCCGACCTTGCCGAGCCCCGGGACGATACCCGCGAGCACCTGCATTCTGAGCAGCAGGAACCAACCGTCGTCGACCACGCGGCCCGCGGTACGCGGACCGGGGTGGCCAGGAGCTACCGCTAAACCGAACGGAGCGGAACGAACGCCCGTCGACACCGAGGGGCGGCGCCGGACCGCGCAAGCCGGTACCGTGTATTCGTGACGGCAACTATCTCGATCGCCCCGGCGAGACGATTGGCCCGATGGAACGGCGTGTGGCTGCTGGCGGCCACTCAGTTCGTGTACGCGATTTGGTTTCCCCTCGCCGTGTATCTCACCCTGGCCCGGGCGGCGCACTTCGAAGGTCACTACTTCCCGCTCCCGGCGCAAGGCGACGCCGCGACCGCAGAGGCCGACGTGACCGACGGCTGGCAGTGGTCCGGACTGTTGATGGCGACGGCGGTGGCGGGCCCACTGTTCGCGGGATTCGGCGCCGCCGCCTCGATCGGGCTGCTCTTGACGCGCCGGGTCCGCGAGTATCGGGTCCAATGGATCACCCTGCTGGTCAGCACGGTTCTGGCGATCGCCACGCTGGTCGTGGCGCTGTCGCCGGCCGGCCGGCAGGTGTCCGGCTGGCTGCTCGACTAACCGGAAACCGACCGTAACTGGGTAAAGGCCCGATCGGTGCCGTCGAGGGCTTCGGCCTGGGCGGCGCGCGCGGTCCGCCCGTCGGCAAGCCTGCGTCAGATGGTGCGGGCCAGTACCGTTGCACCGCGGCCGCGCGGCAGAGGTGCCGCGATCCGGGGCGGAGGGCTCCAGCCAGCGCTCTCTCGTCATCGAGCATTTACTGCGAGGTCCGGGCGCACGACCCGGCATGGTGGAGACCAGCTGGAACCGTCGCACCACGCGCCCGGGACTCGCGCGGCGAGCGCACCACCCAGCAGGAGCCCGAACCGACCACTCACAGCCCTGCTGAACGGCTAACGACCGACCTTGCCGAGGCCCTGCGGGCAGCTGACGTCGTTGGCATCCGCGTCGACCCCTCAATGCCGGCAATCCCTCGGACTAGCGCAGAGCTACCGACAACGTCAAAACGTCGCCGGTATCCCCGTCATCGATCCGGGCTGGCACCATGAGACGTCGGTCGGATGCCTCGGCCCGCTCGATCGCCTCACGGAGGTCGCCCGCATTGACGAGTTGAAGGGGCACGGTACCCACGAACTCTCGACGCAATAGCACGCCGACCAGGTCGTCATCGCCTGCAACGGCGGGTGGTACAGCGATGAGGCGTACTGACGGACCGGGCCACATGGCCCGTGCGTGCGCCGGCACATGATTCAGATTCGATTCATCGATGCGGGCCGAGCACCGCAGCACTTCCTGAGTTGACGGGTCGCCCGCGATATCCACCGCGATCCAGCGGTCACCCGCCAACCCGGCGCGCCCGAGTCGCATGCCCGCCGGAGAGCCCCCGGCCGCGATGGTGCGCATCCCCCGGCCAAACATGGCCAGTGCCGACCATGCGGATCCGCTGATTCCCGCAGCGGTCACGGAGATCATCTCGGGTGCTTGCGGTATACCCGCTACGGCAAACTCCCTGCGCAGATCCACCTCGATGTCCTCGACGGGCCGACCCTTGCTTCGCCGTCGGACCATCTTGATGATGTCTTGCCGGCGCTGGATCCGATCACGAACGGTGGCATAGCCGGACGCCGAGACGCCATGCCACGCGGCCGAGTTGTCATCAATCATCGAGGTCGCGCCTCCTTGTCACGTATGCATGGCGAGTCGGACGCAACAGAATGCTTCGATGGCAGCGGCCCGTTGGGCTTTTTGGCCCACGGCCCAATCAGGACGTTAGCAGGCGGCTCCGTGGGCGCGCTCTTCGTGAAGCCGCCCGAAACTGCATTTGCCGAATACATGCCAGAGTCATACCGCAAGGTCACCTATCAGGCCATATTCCCAGGCCGGACGCTTCCGCTACGTGATGCGAGCATCGCGCTCCGGAGGCGATCGCGTACCCGCTAACCCCGACGTGCGTAGGGAATCTTTGGTGCGTGGAACCGCTTAGCCTCCGTCCGGAGGTCAAATAGGTCGGGCACCCTACCTACGACGGCAGCTTGCGCATTGCGCGAAGCATGGTCCGGTACGCGACCGCGCCGGCGACCCATCCCACGGGCATGGACGCCGTCCATCCGTAATCCCACGACTGGACAAATGGGTGAAACTCAGTGACTGCAACGAAGCCGGCACCGAGTGCGGCCGCGAGTGCTCCGGCACTATCCTTCGTCAAACGTGAAGCTGACCCAGTGCGCGGCACGCGAATGACCATCGCGCCACCATAGACGAAGACATGCCGGGTGGCGATCGCCCAGCCTTGCGTCACCGCGCCAACGGCGCGGCGGCGGACCAGGGTTCGCCGCAACGGACCAGCTGCGGTATTGGTGAACATCTCCCCCGCGGCCCGGCCGGATATCAAGGCGCGCCGCGCTGGGGCGCGCACGCTGGCGTCCGGCCGCCTTCGGAGAGCGCAAGCGGCCCGGACACGCCTCTGCCTTCGGCCCGGCGGTCCGGGCAGGCCCCCAGGGCAGGCCGCCGCCCGCGCCCCGTCAGCAAGCCAATGACCCGACAGGCAGTACGTCGATGACAACCGTCGCGGCCGGTGCACCGTAGTCCAGGCCGTCACGACCGTGCCAGGTATGCGAGGCCGCAGGACGTGCCTGGCGACTCCTGTTCGACGCGCTCAGCGTCACTTCGGCCTTGACACTTGAGAGCGGCTACGTCCCAGCTACGGCCTTGGCCGTGAGCTGGTGTTTAGAGCCGGGTAGGAGTGGTGTGACGAACTCGGCAGAGTCGCCGAGCCGCTCTCCCGCGCGTCTGGCAGCTAGATTGCGCTTATGGCGGTTGAGGATGACGTGTTCGCTTGGCTGCGCAAACGCGGCGCCGAAACGATCGGACACCCGGGCGGCACGCTCTATGCACACCTGGGCCGGGTTCACGACCGGCTCGTCCGCTTAGGGCTCGGAACCGCGGTGCAGCTGGCCGGTCTCACTCACGCGGCGTACGGGACGGACGGGTTCGATGTCGCGCTGCTCGACCGCGCGGAGCGGCTGACACTGAGGGGACTCGTCGGGGAGGACGCGGAGCGCTTGGTGTACCGGTACGGCGCCTGTGATCGTCGGCGAAGCTGGGACCAACTGGCCGGCACCGGCCGACTGGTGGACCGTTTCACCGGCGCGGCGGAGGTGCTCACCGGCGCCGACCTGCGATCGCTTGTCGACCTGAGCGTTATCAACGAGTTGGATGTTGTCGAGAACGACCCGACTGCGTCCGGCCGGTTTGGGGCTTATCTGCGTGAGTTGTTCGCGGCGTGGGCACCTGTTGCCTCGCCGCAGGTGAACGCCGAGGCGCGCCGCGTTCTGCGACGCTACCTCGACAAGCCCACCCATCGGCCGGAGTGAACGTGGTCGAGCCCGTCATCCGCCGGGTCATCTGTCCCGGGTCCTTTGATCCGATCACTAATGGACACCTCGACATCATCGGCCGTGCCTCGCAGCTGTTCGATGAGGTGATCGTCGCGGTCGGTGTGAACGCCGGGAAGGGAAGCGCGATGTTCACCCTCGACGAGCGCATCGAGCTGGTGCGGATGGCAACCGCCGAGTACGGCAACGTGCGCGCCGAGTCAGTCGACGGCCTGCTGGTCGACTTCTGCGCCCGGCACGGCATCCGCGCGATGATGAGGGGCTTGCGTGCAGTGAGCGACTACGAGTACGAAATCCAGATGTCGCATATGAACCATCGCTTGTCCGGCGTCGAGACGCTGTTCGTGGCGTCCAATCCGCTGTATAGCTACCTGTCCTCCTCGCTGCTGAAGGAGGTCGCCTCACTCGGCGGCGATGTCTCGGGACTGGTGCCCGACCTGGTGCTTCGCGCTCTGACCGACCGACTCGCTGAACGGAAGCGGGAGTCCACATAGCCTTCTCCGAAGGAGCCCGCTAGGCTTGCCGGGCCTCGAGCAGTACGCCAACAACCGGATCGAAGCCGACCACGGTCGGCTCAGACAGCGACTCCGACCGATGCGCGGCCTACGGACCGACCGCGCCGCGGCCGTCATCATTCCCCGGGATCGCGTTTATGCAGAATCTGCGCCGCCACCGCTATGAATGCGGAGCCGACTTGCCACGGCGCCTCCGCATCGTCGCTGCGTTCGCCGAGTTGACCCAGGCGGTCTGACCAGCAGGCTCACAGCAGCAGCTGTGTCCATCGCCGCGACAATGCACTGGCGATTCACACACTGATCACGAGTGCTGCGCTCCTTCTTCGTCCGCGATCTGAATGATCGTCTTACCGGGCGTACGGCGGTGGCGGGCGAACGCGGAGGCCGTTTCGGAAAGCGGCAGCACGGCGCCGACGATGAGACTGAGCCGTCCGTCCCGGACGCGCCGGGCGAGGTCGGTCAGCCGAGCGCGGTCGGGTTCGACGACGAAGAAGATGGCTCGCCCGTCCTTGGGCTGCACGGTAGGTGGCGTGGCGATGGTGACGAGAGTGCCGCCCGGGCGTACCAGGTCGGTCGATCGGTCCAGGATGTCGCCGCCGATCACGTCAAGCACCACGTCCACCTCGCCGACCTGCTGCAAATCATCGGCGTCCAGGTCGAGGAAGGTCTGCGCGCCGAGCCTGAGCACGAGATCACGGTCGTCGGCTCGTCCGGTGCCGATCACGCTGGCCCCCACTTCTCGCGCGAGTTGAACGGCGATCGAGCCGACGCCGCCCGCGGCACCGTGAATGAGGACGGTCTGGCCGGTCGTGAGTTGGGCATGGTCGAACAGTCCTTGCCATGCGGTCAGTCCGGAAATGGGCAGCGCGGCGGCCACAGGGTGGTCGATGTCGGGCGCGAGGGGGGCGAGGTTGCGAGCCTCCACCGCGGCGTATTCGGCCAGGGACCCGTTGCGGGTCCAGTCGGTCAGTCCGAACACCCGCTGGCCCACGGTGAGGCCGGTGGTTCCGTAGCCGAGCTCGACCACGGTTCCGGACAGCTCGTGCCCAGGGATGCTGGGTGTCCGGTCGCGGCCGGCGCGATCGGACCACGTTGCCGGCCAGTCGAGCTCTCCGGGGGTGAAACCCGCAGCGTGAACGCGCACGATGACGTCGTTTTCCGCAGCGTGGGGGTAAGGCATGTCGGTCAGGGTGAGGCCGCTGACACCCGCGTCACGGTCTCGCACGGTGATCGCTCGCATGCTCGAATCCTTTCAAAGAAGGTCCTCGGTATGGAGTGGTTGTGAGGGCTCAGCGCGTCTGCGCAGACGAGCCGGACGAACGGAGCACGACGTCCGTTGTCGAAGTGACTTGCACCGTCCATTGCGCGGCCCCGTGTGATGCCGGTCAGCTCGGCCAGGGCGAGCCAACGATGCGCTCGACCGTTGTCGTGCGCCGGAAGCCGGGGATGAAGTGCTCGAGCACGTCGGAGTTCACGGTGCCGATCGTGGTTTCGGGGCGGTTCTTGAGCCCGTCAACGTACGCTCGGAGAAACTCGTTCTTGAAGTCCCCTCGTGGGTGGACGGCGAGGATTTCGTCCAGCTGATCGTGTTCCATTTCCTCCAGGCCGAAGCCGAGCACGTCGGTCAAGACGCCGAGATACGTGGTCGCGATTTCCGGGGCCATCCGGACGGGGATTCCCGGCGTGGTGTGCAGCGCGATCGCCGTCCAAACGGTCTCGGCGGCGGCCGTCGAGAACCCGCGACCCAGGAGGAACGTACGCGCATGGTCGGCGCCATCGAGTTCGAAGCGCTGCTCGACGCCGGAAAAGGGAGTCAGGAGGCCGGCGTCGTGGAACATGGCCGCGAAGTAGAGCAGCTCCCGGTCCGGGTTCACGCCGAGCTTGTGAGCGTGAATCAGGCTGAAGAAGAAGACCCGCCGGGAATGGTGGTAGATGACAGGGCTGGTCGTCTCCTGGATGAGCCTGGTCGCTTCGGCGACCGCCGCCGTCTCAGGAATCTCCAACCCCGCGATGACCTCTGGCATGATCTCTGACTTTCCGGGAATTGTGTCGGCTCTGGGACCGCGCGTCCGACTTCCATGCTGCCCACCGATCGGCGTGCGTCGGTTGCGACACGCGGATTTCGCAGACCAGCCTTGCAACGGCTCCGGCGCTTCTTGAACCCGCTCTGCATACCGGGCAAGCAGCACAACCGAATTGTAGGAGACTCACTGGCGAGCTGCCTGAACAATGGACATGACCGAGGAGGACATGCTAGATCCAGATGAACGTACTCCGGCCGATCACCGCAGCGTCGTCACACCGGACGAGCGTTCGCGGCGTAACCACTCGATGCTCATGCCTGCCATGACCCCTGCTACTACACCGACGGCCCACTCGCTAACCGCTGTATCGGCCGTACACGACGGGCGTTCTGGCCGGTGGGCGACGCATGGAGCCACGTAAACTGCCCCCGTCTCTCCGATGAAGCGAGAGGCGGGGGCAGCTACAGTGCGTACTAGCTACCCGTGATCGTGAACGTCGATCCGGGCTGGATGACGATGTTGCCCGTGGACGAGTTCGTGATGGTCACATTGGACAGCGTCGCGCTGCCGCGAGCGCCGCCCATCGCGAGGATGCCGGCACCGTTATTCGACTTGTCGATCTTCACGTTGGTGATGATGACACCCGGCATACTCCCGCTGCCGTTCTTGAATTGGATACCGTCGTACGTGGAGTCGTAAATGTCGGTATCTCGGATGGTCACCCCGACGATGTCCGTCGTCGATGGGAACAGCGTGATCGCGCCGAATTGCTGGGCTTCGTTCCAGAAGACGCCGCCATCACGGTAGAGCCCGTTGTTGGCGATCAACGTCGTACCCGAGAAGGGCAGCGGACTGTGGTCGGTCGCCAGCATGATGCCCGGGTAGTTCATGGTGTCGTAGATCAGGTTGTTCTCGATCGTGTTGCCGAAGCCGCCGTAGATGGCGATGCCGTTGGCTCGCCACGGCAGCTGGATGGTGTTGTTGGTGAAGTGGTTGTTGCTGCCGATGTCCACCGACGTGTCCTTGACGAAGGTGCTCGCCCAGACCGCCAGCGAGTCGTCACCGGTCTCCCGGAACGACGAGTTGAACACCGTGGAGCCACGCGTGCCGTTGGAGAAATTGATGCCGTCGGCGTACGTGTCCCGGATCCGCATGCCGGAGAACTGCAGGCCGATGGCCGGGTTCCAGTAGGCGGGGGTGTCGGTGTAGTCGCGGCCGACCCAGGCACCGACGTTGGTGTGCTCGATCCAGACGTTGCTGATCTTCGTGTTCTGGCCGAACCGGCCGTTGAGACCGTGGCCGCGTTCATTGCGGTTGGTGGTCATACCGAAGATGGCGATGTCCGAGATCTGGGTGTTGTCGTCGATGTCGAAGCCGACGTTGCCCTCGTTCGGGTGGTTGATACCGCCCACCACCTGCTGCGGCCCGGTGTTCGTGTACATCTCGGAATACCACATGCCGGCGCCGCGGATCACGACGTTGCGGATGCCCTTCTGGTTGTACTGGCCGCGGGTCGGATCCGGCGTCAGGATCTTCTGCTCCTGGCGCCACATGCCGGCCGGGATGTAGACGCAGCTGATGATGCCGTTCTGGTCGTCCATCACGGCCTGCTGGATCGCGGCCGTGTCGTCGATGCCGTCATTCGGCACCGCGCCGTACGACGTGATCGAGGTGCATCCGGCGGGCTGGGAGATCGGCGGTGCCACCTGCTCCAGGTCGACGAAGTCGATGACGTAGAACGACGCGGTGTCACCCGAGTCGCGCTGCAGCTTGAACGTCGTACCGGCCGGCCAGGACTGCGCCAGCAGGGCGTGCGACTCGTCGAACAGACGCCGGGCGACGCCGGCCTGGGGCGTGTTCGACAGGGACTCGGTGTCGTCGGTCAGGCCGTAGAGCCAGCTGTTCTTCGACGACAACGTGATCTTCTGCGCGAACGTGCCGTTGATGTAGAGGCTGATCGTCGCGTCGATGCCACCGCCGCTGGGGGCGTCCGGGATCGAGTTACGCACGACGATCGAGTTCGTCGAGGCGGTCGACGTGAACTGGACATACTGTCCGGTGCTGTTCAGCTGCACCGACTGGCGGCCGGAGGACTCGGTCGCGAAGTTGGTGTGCCCGAACGTACGCAGCGGGTCGTCGGTCAGCAGGGTGCCCATGTAGGAACCCTGCTCGGCCTCGTACTCGGTCCACGGCACCGCGGCGCCGCGACCGACCACGATGGCCTGGGTGGCCGTGTTGTTGGTCTCGTTCGTCTCGGCGACCACGTTGGTGGCGTCGGCGGTCGCGGTAATGGTCGCGCCGCCGGTGGTCGCCGTCCAGGTGCCGGTGATGGCCACGTTCGCCGTGGCACCGGCGGCGATGGACGCCGTGGTGGTGTCGAGCGTGGCGGTGCCGACGGTCACCCGGGTCACGGTGTTGACACCCGACGCCGTCGTGCCACGGTTGTTCACCGACACGATGAACGAGACCGCCGCGCCCACGGCCGGGTTGGTCGGGTTGGAGGTGATGCCGGTGACCTGCAGGTCCGGTCCCGGCGCCTGTGCTACCACCAGCGTCGAGGTCGAGACGAAGGTGTTGTTGGCATCGTTCTGCTCAATCACGGTGTTGGTCGGGTCGACCGTCGCCGAGACGCTGTAGCTGCCCATCGCCTTCGTGCCGACGTTGAGGGTCACGGTGGTGGACGCGCCCGCGGCGAGCGCGCCGACCGGCGCGGAGCCGACGAGCGTACCCCCGAGGTTGAAGTTGACCGTCGTGGCGGCCGAGGCCGCCGTGCCCGTGTTCTGGACCGTCGCGGACAACGTGATCGCGGTGGTCTCGTTCACGGAGGTCGGCGACCACGTGACCGAGGAGACGGACAGGTCCGGGTTGGGGGCCGGGGTGCCGCAGATCTCAAGCTCCGCGACCTGGCCCGAGGGGGCGCCGGTGTTTGCGGTGAAGTGCAGCCGGATGTCCGCGGCGGTCACGCTGACCGGGATGCTGACGACGTTGTTGCCCTGCGTGAATTGGTACGACGTCGCTGCGACCACGTTCGCGTACGTGCTGGCGGCCTGGTCCCGGTCGAGAACCTGGAACGTCTGGCTACGCGTACCCCAGGCGGGATCCGGGTTCAGCTTCACGTTGAGCCCGGTGATGATGTAGTTGGCACCCAGCGCGACGGTCAGGTCCTGCGGGTACGTCGCCGAACCCTCCCAGTAGGTGGTGACGTTGCCGTCGACGGCGTTGTTCGGCGTGAAGCTGAACGTGGAGCCGGTCGCCGTGACGGTCTTGCCGAGCGCGACGTTGGTGCAGCCCGGCGGCGCCGTGCCGGTGCGGGTCACGGTGTTGCTGTTGCCCGACATGTTGCCGGCGCCGTCACGGGCCACAACGGAGTAGGACACGGTCGCCGTGGTCGGCTGGGTGTCGGCGTACGTGAGGACTGTGCCCAGCGTGGCGATCAGGGTGCCGCCGCGGTAGACGTTGTAGCCGGCCAGGCCGCTGCCGCCGGTGTCGGTGGACGCGCCCCAGCTGAGGTTGATCGTGGTGCCGCTCTGCGTGTACGACAGTGTGCCCGGCACGGTCGGCGGCGTGGTGTCCGGCGCGGTACCGGTCCGGGTGACCGTGTTGCCACCGGCGGAGACGTTGCCGGCGCCGTCACGTGCCTTGACGTAGTAGGACACGGTCGCCGTGGTCGGCTGGGTGTCGGCGTACGTCGTGGTCCCGGCGACGGTGCTGGCCGCCAGGGTGCCGTTGCGATAGATGTCGTATCCGGCGAGGTTGCTGCCGCCGGTGTCGGTGGACGCGCCCCAGCTGAGGTTGATCGTGGTGCCGCTCTGGGTGTACGACAGTGTGCCCGGCACGGTCGGTGGCGTGGTGTCCGGCGCGGTACCGGTCCGGGTGACCGTGTTGCCGGCGGCGGAGACGTTGCCCGCGCCGTCACGTGCCTTCACGGAATACGACACGGTCGCCGTGGTCGGCTGGGTGTCCGTGTACGTCGTGGTTCCGGCCGCCGTGCTCGCCGCGATCGCGCCGTTGCGGTAGACGTCGTACCCGGCGAGGTTGCTGCCGCCGGTGTCGGTGGACGCGCCCCAGGTCAGGTTGATCGATGTGCCGCTCTGCGTGTAGGACAGCGTGCCCGGTACGGTCGGCGCGGTGGTGTCCGGAGAGGCGCCAGGACCGTAGATCTCGACCTCGGACAGCTGACCGGCCGGCCAGGCGCTGTTGGTCGTGATCCGGATGCGCACGTACCGCGTGGTCACGGCGGCGAAATTGATCGTCACCGCGTTGCCGCCCGCCGACGCGAACGTGTACGTCGCGGATGCCACGATGTCACCGAACGTGGAGTTGTCGACGCTTCCTTGGACGGACAGTGTCTCGGTCCTCGTACCCCATGCGCTCGGGATCTTCAGTACGACCTTGTTGATGTTCGTGGCCGCGCCGAGGTCGATCTGCGCCCACTGGGGGAACGCATTGTTGACGCTCTCCCAGTAGGTGGCCTGGTTACCGTCGACCACGTTGCCGGACGGGTAAACGTCCGAGTGGCCGCTCTCCGACGTGGCCTTGCCGGCGGCTAGGTTGCTGGTCGAGGTGGTGGTGCCGTAGACCTCGAACTCCGACAGTTGGGCCGCGGTCCAGCCGGTGTTCGCGGAGATGGTCACGCGGACGTAGCGGACGCTGGCCGCGGTGAAGTTGAGCGCAACCACGTTGCTGGCGGCCGGGTCGAAGATTCGGCCACCGGAGGCGACGAGCGTGGAGAAGGTCGAGCCGTCTGTGCTTCCCTGGAGCGTCAGGGTCTCGGTGCGGGCACCCCATCCGGTCGGGAGCTTGAGCAGAACCTGGTCGATGCTGGTGGCCGAGCCGAGGTCGATCTGGGCCCACTGCGGCAGGGCGCCGCTGCTCTCCCAGTAGGAGGCCTGGTTGCCGTCATTGAGGTTGCCGGCGACGTATGGTGCGTTGCTGCTGCTGACGGATGCGGATTTGCCGCTCGCGAGGTTGGGTCCGCCGGCAGCTTGCGCTGGGGCCACCGACCCAACGGTGACGATCACGGCGGCAACGACTGCCGTCGCCACCACCCTGATCAGCTTGGTTCGTTTCATCTTCGTGTCCTTAGTGGATGGTCGAGCACGAGGGGCCAACCGGCACGCGGCATGGTCGCGCGCCGAGGCCGGGCGGGCGACGAATGAGTACGAGTCGGTGGGCGGGTAGGCGAAGCACGGGTGAGTCGTCAACCCGGTCGCGTAGCGGCTGCCTATCAGTGCTGACCAGCGCACAGCGCTGCCTAGGAAAGCCGACTCCGTGACCGGGTTGATCCGTTCGGACGGAACACCGGCAGGGGAGCGGCCCCGCTGGACGTACACTGTGCTAATTGCATCAATGATCGACAAGAAGTAACGGATTTTTGTTAACTTCTTGCATCACTTTGCTTTCGCCGAACGTTACAGACGTGCTACTAACACGTCAATGTTTCGATGGATGTCGCGGTAGGTCAGTATGTGACCCCATGCGAGGATCGGCGTCCGGAGCGGGTGATTACGCCAGGCTCGGCTGCCGGCGGCGGAGCAGGACCAGAGCCACCACGGTCGCGACGATGACGAACGTTTCGATCGCATAGATCCAGTACGGCGCACCGGCGAAGTAGGAGCCGAAGGCCAGCAGCGCGGACACGATTCGGGTGAGAAGAACGGCCAGGTACGCCGGCCGGTTTCCGCGCCGGGCCGGAATCACGGCGAGCAGCGTCACCAGCCCGAGGACCGCGAACAGCAGGCTGACGCCGAGCGGCGGGGCGACGCTGGATCCGATGACGGCGAGCAGTGCGATGTCGATGACACCGAGGACGGCGAAGATGGCGGCGGACACGGCGGGCAGTGTGCGATGCATGGTGTCACTCCTCTGACGAGTACGAAGACGGACGTGTGAGCCGTCCGGCGAGCAGGATGATCGAGACGGCCAGAACCCAGGCCCAGTACAGGGCGAAGGGTGCGTACGCGAAGCCGTGCCGGAAAAACGCGCGCGCCAACACCTCGCCGATACCGGCGGCCAGACCCCACCATCCGAGCCAGCGGGGCAGCCCGGGCCCGCGGAGCAGCACCAACGCGGCACAGATGCCCACCGCACCGGTCGCCGTCCAGCTGTTGGCGAACGAGATGTTGCCCAGGTCGTAGGCGTAGGTGGCGACCTTCGGATCAATCGTTCCCGACCGGAATGCCGCCGCGTCCCAGGACGCGATCTGGCCGGACACGACGCCGACGATGCCGGCCGACGCCAGGAACGCGGAACGCCACGGAACGCCGGACTCGTACCGGCGCAGGATCATGGCGAGTCCGATGGCGAACCACAGGGCGGCGATCAAGCCGACCGAGGTCGCGTACGAGCTCACCCAACCCGTACGGTCGTCGACTGACCGGAAGAATGCGACGATCGCTGCCGTGCCTTCGGTCATCGACTGGTTCTGATATCCGTTGATGAACGACGTACCCACGACCGCGACCAGAGTGACCACGCCCGCCGCACCGGTGATCCGGGCCAGCTTGCCGATATCCGCGGTATTCGCATCGGCACGAACAGCCGTCGTGTTATCGAGGCTAGAAGTGCGCACCTCGTCGCTCGAGAATCCTCCATACCTCGACTGTCGCGTTCCGGGACCGGAAAAGTTTCACCTGCGCCGCGAGATCATTGGTCGGTGTCGCGCGACCGTGCGGCACCAGCGCTCGGCAAGGGATCTTGCTCGCGTGGCACCTGCGGCTCGTTGGCCACATCGGCACCATCCGTTACTCGGCCGGGAAGATTCGCGGCGTCGGGGTGAATCTTTTCCGACCCCGGAACGCGACAGTTGAAGTATGGAGGGTTCTCCGAGCGACGAGACGCTGCTGGTCGGCGTCGCCGAACGCGACATCGGTGCCTTCCGCGTGCTCTACGAACGCCATGCCGGTTGGCTCGCGCTGCGCCTTGCCCGCCGGTGCAACGACCGTGACCTGGTGGCCGACGCCGTTCAGGACACGTTTGTCGCCGTCTGGCAGAAACCGCGGGGCTTCCGCGGTGACGGCGACATCGCGGCGTGGCTGTGGGGCATCGCGATCCGCCGGCTGGTCAGCCGCCTCCGCAAGCGGACCGACGTCGCCGCCGTGGTCGAGAGCACTGCGACCACACCGGCGGCGGAGGACCAGGTCCTGTTGTCGGTGGAGTACGGCGACATCGGCGAGGCCCTGGCCCGGCTGTCGCCGGAGATGCGCGCCGTGATTCAGGCCGTCGTGCTGGACGGCCTGTCCGCTAAAGAGGCCGCGCAGCTGCTGCACCTGCCGGTCAGCAGCCTCAAGACGCGGTTGTACCGGGCCAAGGCACAGTTGCGCGCGACATTGGCGGAGGGATTGGGATGACCGGCTGGCATGTCGAGGACGAAACGCTGCGGCGTTACGTGGAGCGAACCGACTCGGTGGCCGAGGGCGCCTCGGTCGAGCAGCACGTACTGACCTGCGCGCAGTGCCGGACCCGGGTCAACACTGCGGCCACCGCAGTCGAGTTCGCCGCGGTCGACGTCGCTGTGGTGTGGGACCGTACCCGCGCCGCTGTCGAGGTGCCGCGCCCGTCTGCGTTCGAGCGGCTGCTGCGCGCCGCGGGGATGCCGGCTCACGAGGCCCGGCTGGTCGCGGTGGCCAGCGCGTTTCGCGGGGTGTGGCTGGTCGGCGTGGCCGCGGTCCTCGCGTTCGCGGCGGCCGCGGCGGCGATCGGGCATGCGCGCGGGCTGTGGTTCTTCCTGGCCGTGGCGCCGCTGGCACCGTGCCTGGTGGTCGCGTTCAGCTATGACCGGCGGTGGGACCCGGCCCTGGAACCGGAGATGGTCACGCCCTACCCGGCGTTGCGTCTGGTCCTGCTGCGTACGATCGCGGTCCTCGCGCTCGCGCTGCCGGCCGTGCTGCTGCTCGGGCTGGTCGTGCCAGGCGCTGCGCCGTTCGCCTGGCTGCTGCCGGCGGTCGGCTTCGTCGCGGTAGTGCTGGCCGCGTCGACCTGGGTCAGCCCGCTGAACGCGGCGATGGCGGTCAGCGTCGCCTGGCTCACGACGGTCTTGCTACTCGCCTCACGGTCGGCGGCGCCGGCCACGGTGCTGCAGACCCGCACCCAGGTGGCCTTCCTGCTGCTGGCCGCCGCGTCGTTCGGGATTCTTCTGGTACGCCGCCGCCGGCTGCGCCAACTTCGACCCTGGAGGTAGCGGCGATGACCGCCTCGATCAGTTTGCGTGGCGTCGGGCGCACGTTCGGGACCACCCGGGCCTTGGCCGATGTCGACCTGGACCTGGAACCCGGCGTGATCGGGCTCCTCGGCCCGAATGGTGCCGGTAAGACCACCCTGCTACGGCTGCTGGCCACCGCCCTGCCGCCCAGCCACGGCGAGATCCGGGTGCTGGGCCGCGACCCGCAGGTGCCGGCCGAACGCACCGACATCCGCCGCCGGCTGGGCTACCTGCCGCAGGAGATCGGCTTCCCGCGCGGGTTCACCGCGTTCGCGTTCATCGACTACATCGCGCTACTCAAGGAATGGAACCAGCCGCCCACCCGGCACGCCGAAGTGCGCCGGGTGCTCGACCAGGTCGGGCTGTCCGACATCGCCACCAGACGGATCCGGGCCATGTCCGGCGGCCAACGCCGGCGGGTCGCACTGGCACAGGCACTGCTCGGGTCGCCGCCGGTGCTGATCCTCGATGAACCGACCGCCGGCGTCGACCCGGAACAGCGGGTCACGTTGCGCACGGTGCTCGCGGAGATCGCCCGTACCTCGATCGTGGTGCTGTCCACGCACCAGACCGAGGACGTCGCGGCCCTCTGCGAACGCGTCGTCGTGCTGGACCAGGGCCGGATCCGCTACGACGGCCAGGTCACCGAACTCGTCGCCCGAGCCGCCGGCCGAGTCTGGCTCGCCGACCAACCCGACCCGGCGGCAACCGTGTCCTGGCGGACCGGCACCGGACGCTACCGCAACGTCGCCGCGCACACCCGCGACGGCGTCGAACACGTCGAACCATCCCTCGAAGACGCCTACCTACTCCTACGCGGCGGGTCGCCGGAGTCCGAGTCCACCCAGGGCGTGGCATCGTGACCACGACACTCACGCCCACCCGCCCGGAAGCGGTTACCGGCCGGCCTACGTTCGTCGCGCTCGCCGGCCGGGAGATGCGTCGCTACGTCGTCAACCCGGTCTTTCTGGCCGGTGCCGTACTCACCGCATTCTCCGCGTGGCCCACCCACCCCAACGTCACCGAGATCGACACAGTGATCCCGTACACGATCTTCCTGGGCGGCTTCGGCATGATGGCCGCGTTCTGGCAGACCCGGTCCATGCAGGGCAGCGAGCCTGTCGTCGGCACGACCCCGACCACGCTGCCGATGCGTACCGCCGCGCTGTGCACGGTCGCGATCGTGCCGTTCCTCTGTGGCGTCCTGAGCCTGGTCGCGTTCTGGCTCTACCAGCCGGGCAGCGGCGACTGGGTGTCCGGGGCGTTCAGCTCACCCGCCCGCATCGCCGTGCTCGTCGGACAGACAGCCCTACCGGCACTCGGCGGCCCACTGCTCGGCGTCGCACTCGGCCGCTGGGTCCGCTTCCCCGGCGCCGCGTTCGTGGCGTTCCTGCTCCTGTACGGCTGGATCAGCCTGGTCACGATCCTGATCTACAGCCATCCAGACCTGATACCCAACGTGGTGCTGCGGCTGTTCGCACCGTTCGCCTTCCTCACCCCGGCCGACAACGCCTCAGATGTCACCACCTGGCGCGGCTCACCATGGTTGTTCATCGGCTGGCAACTCGCGCTGTGCGCGATCACCGTGCTGGTGGCACTGCTGCGCGGAGCCGACGGTCAGGTGCGCGCGCGGATCGTCCGTACCTTCCAGATCGTCTCCGTCGTGGCTGTGGTCACGCTCGTGCTGGCCATCACCGGCGGGTACGCCCACCCGGTCGCGACGTGATGGTGTGGTCGATGCTGCGGGCTGGGGCGTGGCCGGCCGTCGTCGGGGTCAGTGGCATGGCAGTCGTGCTGGGCGGCTGCGGGGTCGCGTTCCCCGCGGCCGCCACCGTGCTGCTCCCGATCGGCTTCACGCTGCTCGCCGCTGCAGCCGCGTTCGCCCTCGACGAGCCGGCCAGCCAGATCGTCGACGTGACACCCACCGGAGCCGTCCGGCGCACCGGAATCCGCGCCCTGGCCCTGCTGGTGCCGCTGGCCGTCGGTGCGCTGCTGATGCTCGCGGGCGCGCTGCGCGGTGTGGCACTGCCGTGGGCCGCGACCGGTCTCGCGCTCACCGGCAACATCCTGCTCGGATTCGCCGTAGCGTGTGTGGCTCGTACCCACACCGGTGAACCGGGTGCACCGGTTTCCGCCGCCGTCGTGCTGACCCTCATGGCACCCACCCTCCTACCGGCGGTGGCCCGTCGGGTGAGTACGTTCCCGACATCCGGTGGCGACGGGCTGTCGTCCAACACCGTGTGGTGGACCGTCCTCGTCGTGGGCGCGGCCGCCGTCGCGGTATCAGTCACCGGTCGGCCCGGGCTGCGGTGGATACCCGGACTTCGATGACTTCGCTAAACCGGTCAGGCTCGGCTGCGGTTGTGACCTCATGCTCTTTCGTCCGTTGTGGTGCGGCGTCCTCAACCCCCGCCACCGCGTGGCAGTAGTAGAGCCGCCAGCCGGTATCGGCTGGCGGTTCTAGGGTTTGTGGATTGCGGCGTGTCGGGCCAGGCGACGGTCAGCCGGTGGTCATGAGTTCCAATTCCTCGGACCGCCCGAGCGGTGACTCGTACGCGCTCCACGCATCCGTCGTCATCCGCAGCACGCATACGCCGACGAAGCCCCAGGTCACCGTCAGCAGGCCCCAGATCGCCGTGACCGGCCACGTTGCTGTCGTGCCGGAGAACTGCACCACCACATCCAGCCCGATGCCGACAATCGTCGCCCACGGCGCCCACACGGGCACCGCCCGGGACCGTACGAGGCCGATCGATAGCAGTAGGACCCCGACATCGACGAGGATCAGTTCGGGCAGTAGAAGGTTGGACTGATCGGACATCCGGCCGAGGTACTCGGTGACATCGAGGCCCTGCGATCGAGAGATCAGGACCTGCCAGAACCCGTACCCGAAATGCCCGAATGCGCCGACCGTCAGGCAGGCGGCGCCGATGTGACCGAGCACCGTGCCACGACGTCGGAGCAGGTGTGCGACGCCGAGCGCGGCCGGCACGGTGAGCAACGCCGACAGCATGAACACCAAGCCGGTGGTACGGATCCCGGATGCGTTCTCCTGGACGTACGCGGCCAGTTGCGAGCCCGACTCACCGGTGCCGTCGGCGGAATCGGTGAAGCACGAGACGAAGGCCGCGAGCGGAAACCCGATGAGCGCTATCCCGCCGACGGCCTTGCGGAACCGGTACGGGTCAGACAGCAACGACATGACAATCCTCCTTTGGTCGAACAGTTGTCCCGACGCTATGGGCACGGTGGCGTCGCGGCGCCTACCGCCGGGACATGATGTGTGGACCAGCCGGATCGCCAACCTCTATCGCGAGATAGAGCGTGATGCGTCCGTACGGTGGACGACCGCCGCAGGTCAGGACGCTACCGTGCATCATGTGATGACCTGGCTGAACCGACTGCGGCGGCGTACTTTGCTGGGCGCGCCGATCGGCGATGTCGTGCTGGCGATGACGCTCGCGTCGTTCGCGTTCGCCGACACGTTCTTCATCGACACGTTCTCGGGCCTCGACGAGTGGCGCGGCCCGCGCTCGGTCAACGCGGTCGTGGTGCCGCTCGCCGCGATCGCGATCGCATGGCGCCGGCGCTACCCGCTTTCGGTCCTCGTCGCGACGTGTATCGCGATGGACGCCCTCGGGTTTGCCTACGGCTCCACGCAGGCTTCGGTCACCGTGTTCACGCTGGCGATCACGGTGTATACGGCTACCGCGTACGGATCGTCGCTGCCGGTCGCGTTCGGCGTGACAGCCGTCGGTGTCTTCCTGCGCGACGCCTACGATCCCGAGATCCATGCGTTCGGCGAGCGTATCTGGGACTGGCTCTTCGTCGGCATGTTCGTCGGCATCGGCTACGGCACGCGGCTGCGGCAGTTGCGGCTGAGCGCCAGCGAGCAGAGCGCGCGGGAGGCCGAACGCGAACAGGTCGCCCGCGCCGAGGCCGCTGCCGAGCAGGAGCGGCAACGGATTGCGCGCGAGTTGCACGACATCGTCTCGCACAGTCTCGGCCTGCTGGTGTTTCAGGCCGGCGTCGGTGAGCAGTTCGTCGACACCGATCCGGCGAAGGCACGGGAGGCGTTTCAGTCGATCCGTGTGGCAGGCCTGGAGGCGGTCGGTGAGATGGGGACCATCCTCGGGCTGATCCGGGGTGACCGGAAGTCGGGACGCGAGCCGCAGCCGCGAGCTACGGACATCGAGACATTGGTACGCCGTGCCCGCGACACCGGCGTCAGCGTCGAATTCGGTGTCCACGGCACCGCACCGGTGCTGCCGGCCGCGGTGGATCTGTCGATGTATCGCATTGCGCAGGAGGGCCTGACCAACGCGATCAAACACGCGCCGTCGGCGCCGGTCCGGGTGGACGTGCGATACCGCGACGAGAGTGTCGCCGTCGAGATCGTCAACGGCCGGGGTACGACCGTCATCGCCGGTGGCAACGGCCGTGGACTTATCGGTCTGCGCGAGCGCGTGGCCATCTTCGGCGGTCGCCTCGATGTCGGGCCGGCCACCGACGGCGGCTGGCGTCTCGCTGCGACGCTGCCGGTGGTCCGGTGACCGCGCTCCGCATCGTTATCGCCGATGATCAAGGCATCGTCCTCGGTGGGCTGCGGATGATCCTGGAAGCTGCTGGCATGGATGTCGTAGGCGAGGCGGCAGACGGCAAAGCGGCGATCGAGCTGACAAGCCGCCTCAAGCCGGACGTCGTGCTGATGGACATCCGGATGCCGGTGCTCGACGGCATCGAGGCGACTCGCCGGCTGGTCCGCGACCAGCCGGCGATCAAGATCCTGGTGCTGACGACGTACGGTGCCGACGAGTACGTCTACGAGGCGCTTCGGGCCGGTGCCGCCGGCTTCCTGTTGAAGATGGATTCACCGTCGCGCCTGGTCGACGCGGTCCGGTTGGTTGCGGCCGGCGAGGCGCTGCTGGCCCCGGAGATCACCCGCCGGCTGATCGACCGGTACGTCGCGGCCCCCGCCCCGCATAGCGCACCACCGCCCGGACTCGCGTTGCTGACCGCGCGGGAACGCGACGTCCTCGCGCTGATAGCACGCGGCATGTCCAACGCCGAGATCGCGCGTGACCTGTACCTGGGTGACGGCACCGTGAAGTCGCACGTGGTCCGAATCCTCGCCAAACTGGGGCTGCGTGACCGGGTGCAGGCGGTCGTGTTCGCGTACGAGTTCGGCCTGGTCAGCCCGTCACGCCGACCGACGGACTCGGCATCCCACGATTAACGGGATCCGATGGGCTGCCGCGCGTGATGCTGTGTCGGCGCATCGGACTGTGCGGTCAGTTTTTCCACCAGTCGAGTACCCGCAGTGCGCGCAGGGTGGTCCAGCGGCTGGGCTGCCGCACGTCGCCCTCGATCGCGAAATGAACGCGACCCGGATGGATACGGTCGAGCAGCCAGCGCCCGTCGGGCTGCTGCTTCGAGCGCACGACCTCCACGGCCGCAGCCATCCGGGGATCCGGCTCGGCGCGTGCCTGCCGGAAGTAGTCGAGCGCGCGTAGCACGTCGTAGTGCCAGTAGTACGGGAAGGCGAAGTCGAGATACGCCGCATCGGCGACCTCGCCGGTACTTTTGCGGCGGAACAGGCCACGCGCGAGCAGGTACTCCTCCCCGCTGCGTCGCGCCTCGCGCACCTCGGCGGACCCGCCGGTCGTACGCTCGAATTCGAGCAGCCCGTCGAGCACATTGATCGTCGTGTCGAACGAGGAGCGCACGGATCCGTTCTCAGCCTCGCAGTTCCAGCCGCCGTCGGCGAGTCGCTCACCGAGGATCCGCTCCACGATCGGCGCGACGTCCACCCCGAAGTGTGCGCCGGTCTCGATCGTCCGACCGTTGATGCACGGCTCGACCTCGCCGTCGAAGTACCGCTGCCCGGCGTGCTCCCATTGCCCGTGCTCGGCGATGAGCGCGATCGCGCGGCGCGCCGCCTCCGATGTCGGGTCGAGCCCGAAGATCTGCAGCGTCTGCAGCGTGTGCATCGTCGCCGTCCAGGGCTGATCCGGTTCCTCGCCGGTGTAGGACGCCGGGAAGCACGCACCGCCGTCCCACAACCCGTCGGCATCCTCCAGGGCCAGCAGTCGCGCGCCCCAGCCCTCGCGCTCCACCCGCGCTCGTTCGGCGGCGACCTCATCGGGCGAGGCGTCAGTGAGATCGCGCAGAACCTGCCAGCGGATAGCGGGATCGGCGTCGAGCAGCCAATCAATCGTCTCGGCTTCAGTCATGGACGCAATGTAGAACGAATTCCGGACGATATGCGTCCGGGTTATCGCATGAGCGTCCGCCGGCCTCGGACCTCTATCGCACGCGATAGTCGAGGAAGACGACCCCGCTATCGAAGCGACGCTCGCTGACCAGATCCAGGTCGAGACGAACATGCTTTGGTAACGCAGGCTTGCCGCCACCGACGAGGACAGGCGTTAAGAACAGTTGGCAGTGGTCGACAAGCCCAGCCCTGAACGCCTGGGCGGCCAGGTCGGCCCCGCCGATGGTGATGTCGCGATCCACAGAGTCCTTCATCGCCTGGATCGCGCTGGGATCGAACGAGCGCTCGATGCGGGTCCTGGCACTCGACGCCGCCTCCAGTGAGCGGGAGTAGACCAGTTTGTCGGCTGCTCGCCACAACTGCATCCAGTCCCACTCCACGGGCGACTGGTCTCTGAGCACCTCCGCCGTTTCCCAAAACACCATGGTCTCGTACATCCGGCGCCCATAGAGATACGTGCCGATCGGACGTTCAAGGTCGTTAAGGAAGGTGAGTACGTCATCGTCGGGGGCTGCCCAGTCAAAGTTTCCGGTCTCATCTTCGACATATCCGTCGAGCGACGTCATCGCAGAGTAGATCAGCTTGGCCATGACGCAAGTATCCACGACCATGCCATCGAGGCATGCGCTCCGAACACGCGCACGACTTCTACGATGCGCGAGTGGCCATCGGGAAGGTGCCGCGGCGCCAGTACCAGTGGCCGCCGGCCTTCAGGTGGTCGACGATCGCGCGCTGGAGCACGGTGCGGCGTGGCAGCTGGTCGAGCGGCGTGGTCAGGCTGCGGAACACGAACCGCAGCACCTCGACGTCAGCAGTCCAGCCCTTCCGGCTCCTGGTAGGGCTCCAGTTCGAACCTCTGCTGGAACCGGACGATGTTGGAGTCCTCGGGCAGGTACTCCAGCAGCTGCGGGTCGAGCAGCCACGAGCCGCAGGCGAACGCCGTGTAGCGCTCATCGGGAAAGTGACGCGGGAAGAACGCGCGGGCCTCGTCGAGCGACGCCGCGACCGCCTCCGGGGTCATCGGCCCCGCCTCGGGGATGTGCAGGTCGATGGCGGTGCCGCCGCGCTGGTACTGCAGCCGGCCCAGCTCGTAGACGCCGCCGCGCGCGTGCAGCGTCAGCCAGCTCTGCATGACGGGCCAGCCCTCGCGGTGCATCCGCCGGTCGACCGCGAGGTTGCGGCCCAGGTCCGCGAGGGTCACCCGCGACACGGCATCGGCGATGCCGTGGTCGCGGTGGTATCCCGTCACGACATCGACCATGGCCAGGTACGCGTACACGTAGAGATGCCGCCAGGCGGGGCCTCGTTCGCGCGGCAGTTCCGGACCGGGCGGCAGCCAGCCGTGGCCGCCGAGATCGGCGCGGACCAGCGCGATCGAGCGGTCGAGCAGCCAGCGCAGCTCCGGAGTCCACAGTGGAGACTCGGGGTCGGGCCAGCCCGCCATGATCTCGGCGGCGTCGTCCGGCCGCACCGCGAGCCGGTCGAGGATCGCGGGCGCGTCGGCCTTGGCAGGCAGCGGAGCCGACCGCCGGTCGCCGGCGAGCCGGTGCACGCGGTCGACCTCTTCGACGGGTACGCCGAGCCGGGCTGCGGTGTCGTCCAGATCCACGCGGACGATCCTACCGACCGGTGGGATCGCCCTGCCCCGTGGCGGCAGTGCTGTGGCTGCGGTGCGACGACGTCCGTACGCCGGCTCGGCGGGAAAATGACGTGACAGCCTGTGCATCGAGTCCATACTGTCGGCCCCATGTACGACGCATCCAGCTCCCTCATGTGGCGGCCGCTCACCTGCGACGACGCGAAGGCATCGGCCGACCTCCTCAACGCCATCGAGGCCGTTGACAAGATCGGCGAGAACTACGACGAGGAGGACACCCTCCAGGAGTTGATCGACCCTTACACGGATCTGGAGCGGGCGAGCCTCGCCGCCTTCGACGGCGACGTGATGGTCGGCTTCATGAAAGCCCCCTACAGTCCGGTCGCAGACGAGGTCGACCGGGTCTACATGGACGGCGGGGTCCACCCCGACTACCGCCGCCGGGGCGTCGGCACCGTGCTCGTGGAAGCCGGAGTGGCAGCGGCGAAGGTACTGCACGCGCTGCATCACCCGACGCTGAAGCTCGTGGTCGACGTCGGGAACGCCGAGCACGTTGCGGGCGCAGCCGAACTCTTCCGCTCCCAGGGCTTCGCGCCGGTCCGCTACTACCAACACATGGAGCACCCACTCGGCGACGCGATCCCGGACGCGGCGATCCCCGACGGGCTGCGGGTCGAGCCCTGGTCGGAGCAGAACGACGAGGAGTTCCGGATGATCCGGAACGAGTCGTTCAACGACCACTGGGGTTCGGTGCCGATGCCCGCGGACTCCTGGAAAAACAAGATCACCAATCAGACGTTCCAACCCGAGGTCACGTTCCTGCTCCGCGATGTGGCGAACGGAGCGCCCGCGGGGATCCTGGTGACCAAGTCTTGGGAGGCCGACACGGTCGCCACCGGCGTCCGCGACGCGTACTTCATGCTCATCGGCACGCTCCGGGACTACCGGAAGCGCGGCGTCGCCAGCGCGCTGATCGGGCACGCGCTCCGGGCCGCCGCCGACCAGGGCTACGGCCGCGCCAGCTTGAGCGTGGACTCGGAGAACCCTTTCGGGGCATTCGGGGTCTACGAGAAGGCCGGGTTCACGGCCAAGAAGCGGTCCGTGCGCTGGGCTCTCGAGGGCTGACGTCTCAGAATCGCTAGAGAGTCGCTGGCTCGGATGGGTGCCGCGTGCGCGGGCGCCATCGAGACCGTGGGCGGCTTCGTACGGGTATTCATAGCAGTGTGCAAGGCCTAGGCTGTCTGCCGTGTGGAACCTCGACGTCCGGAACCGCCGCCCGTCGCGGCGCACCGTCGCGCTCCTGGCCGGCGCGGCCGTCATCGGGATCGCGCTCGGGATCACCGTGGCCGTGTCACTCGAGCCCGGCGCTGTACGGTCTGACCAGAGCCCGCTCAGTACGGCCATCCCCGGCGGGTGCCCGAGCGGCGACATCGCGACCGGCTGCGCCTCCACGTCGCCGGCCTGCACCGCCCCGGCGACGACCGTCGCGTGCCCGAGCCTGACCGCGTCGCCGAGCGCATCCGCGTCGCCGTCCGCCTCGCTGCCTGCCTCACCGTCGTCACGGCCGTCACCGAAGCCGTCGCCGACGAAGCGCGCCGGCGGCAAGCCGGGGCCGGCGAACACCGGCGTCCCAGCCGGCACCACGTTGAAGGTGGTCACCGGCAACCAGGTTTACTCCACGCCGAACGAGGTCGTCAGCGGCGTTGACGTGCACGGCTTCGTACAGATCACGGCCAAGAACGTGACCATCAAGGACTCGATCATCCGGGGCGGCCCGAACCCGCCGTGCAACTCGGCGGTCGTGTGGATCCGCGCTGACCACAATGCCAGCGCGACGATCGAGGACAGCGAGATCGATCCGGCCGACCCGAGCCCCTGCCTGGACGGGATCTGGGCCACCAACGCCACCCTGCAACGGATGAACATCCACGGCGCGGTCGACGGCGTGAAAGCGTACGACCACGTCACCGTCGAGGACTCGTACATCCATGATCTCAGTTGGTTCGCGAGCGATCCGAACCAAGGCGGCGGCGCAACGCACAACGACGACGTACAGACCTACGAAGGCAACGAGCACATCGTGCTGCGGCACAACACGATGAGCCCGGGACCGAAGGGCAACTCGGCGTACCAGGTGACGCAGGACGGCGGCAAGGTCTCCACCGACCTGCACATCGAAGACAACTGGCTGGACGGCGGCGGCTGCACGCTGAACTTTGCACACAAGGGCGGCCCGACCCCGATGACCGGAATCTACGTGATCGGCAACCGGTTCGGCCGGCACTCCACATTCCAGTGCCCGATCCTGCTGAGTACCCAGACGTTCCTGTCCGCGGACACCGGCAACGTGTGGGACGACACCGGCGCGCCGATCCCACCGCCGCAGCGCCACGACTGACGTGGCCGGGTCGGCCGATGGTCCTGTGCTGGGCGGACGTGGGTGACGGACACTGCGAGCGAACCGTCCAGAAGGACGTCGTCCGTGACGTACGGTGTTCGCAGCGAGCAGCGTGCGCTGTCGAGCGCCCCGAAGACGGGGTAAAGATCGGAGCGAATGATGAAGGCAGCCCGCTTCAGCCGGTTCGGGGGTCCGGAGGTCCTTGAGATCGTGGATCTCCCCGATCCGCATCCGGGTCCCGGCCAGGTCCGGATTGCGGTACGCGCGGCCGGCGTCAACCCGAGTGACTGGAAGAAGCGCAAGGGCCTGATGGATGAGGAACTCCCGCAGACCATGGGCCACGAGGCAGCAGGCATCATCGACGAACTCGGCGAAGGCGTTGCAGACGTGGCCGTCGGCGATCGAGTGTTCGGCTTCTCCGCCGAGGGGACGGCCCAGGCTGAGCTGGCGGTGCTGTCCTACTATGCGCCGATCCCGCCGTCGCTCGACTTCGCCGGCGCTGCCGCGCTGCCGGCCGCCATCGAGACGGCCACGCGCGCACTCGACCAGCTCGGCGTCGACGGCGGCAGCACGCTGCTCATCAACGGCGCCTCCGGAAGCGTCGGCAGCGCCGCCGTTCAGCTTGCCGTGGCACGCGGTGCGCGCGTGATCGGCACCGCCAGTCCCGCCAACCATGATTACCTGCGTTCGCTGGGTGCAGAGCCCGTCGCGTACGGCGAGGGCCTCGTCGAGCGGGTACGCGCGGTTGCACCCGACGGCGTCGACGTGGCGCTCGACGTCGCAGGCAGCGGCATCCTGCCCGAACTCATCGAGCTCGCGGACGGCCCGGGGCACGTCGTGACGGTCGCCGACTTCAGTGGCGCGCAGGAGCACGGAGTGGCGTTCAGCAGAGGTGACGCCGGTCGCGCGGTCCACGCGCTCGCCGAGATCGGCGACCTGATCGAGTCCGGGCGCTTCGCTCTCCCAGTCGCGCAGACCTTTCCACTCGCCGAGATCGCGCAGGCGCACCGCGTCAGCGAGAACGGTCACGTGCGCGGAAAGCTCGTACTGCTGGTCGGCTAAGGCAGTGGCGACGCCGGGTTCGAATCGAAATAGGACCCTATGGGCCGAGGTTGAGGTTGACTTGTCATATAAACGAAGGATGCCAGAGCGGACCGCAGGGAGCGCCGTACCCGTGGCGAGGACCCGCACACTCGCTCAGGCGTACCGACACTTCGGTGAGGTCGATGCGGCCGAAACATCGCCACTGTACGAGCGCGTCGCCATCGCTGTGAGTGAGTCCGGCGAGGCGCTGCGCGCCATCGAGGCAGCGCCGGCGCGCAAGCGGCACCCGACGGTAATCCTCGCCGCGCTACATGACCTCGCCCTCGCCGGACGCGCCCCGGCGCTTGCCGCAGCCTATGCGGCTGCCGACGGCGACGCTGCTGCTGGCGCGGCGATCGACACGCTGCTACACATGACCGACTCGGTCGTGGCCATCGCCGTGCGCCGGCAGATACGGACAATCGAGACCGTACGCTGCGCCGTGCTGTATCCGGCCATTGGCGAGGCGGCGCGTCGGGCAGGTGCGAACGCGGTGGGGCTGATCGACGTGGGCTGTTCGGCTGGGCTCAATCTCCATGTCGATCGCGTTGGCATCACATACGGCAACGGACAGTCGTTGGGCGACCCGGCATCTCCCGTGCAGCTGTCGTCGTCGATCGTGCGAGGCCGACCCGTCCCGACGCAGGCGATGCCCGAGGTCGTCGCCCGGATCGCCGTCGACCCCGATCCGATCGACGTGACCGACGCCGATGACGTCCGATGGTTGCGCGCCTGCCTGTGGCCGGATCAGCCGGAGCGGGTCGCGAGGCTCGACGCGGAGATCGCGTTGGCGGCGACGGCCCCTCCGCTGCTGCTGCGAGGTGATGCCGTCGAGGTACTGTCCGACGCGGTCGCCCGTGTGCCGGCGGACGCCCTGCCGGTCGTCACCACCACGTGGACGCTCTCGCACTTCCCGCTCGAGAGCCGCCTTCGTGTCCTGCACCGCCTCGACGAAGCGGCAGCCGGTCGGGCGGTGGTTTGGGTGTCGGCGGAGGGGGTCGGAGTCGCGCCGACGATACCGACGCTTGGCGACCGCCGCGCCTCGGGTCACAGCATCATCGGCCTGGCGATGTTCGACCGATCGGTGATGCGCGCCGAGGCCGTCGGCCGCTGCTGGTCGCAGGGCCGCGTGCTGGCATGGCTGGCAGACGCCTAAGCGTGGTCCGTCGACAACCGGAACTCACGTCGTCAAAAACGGAACGACTTCCGCCAGGAACTGATCGGGCGCATCACGATGGATGTGGTGGCCGACCGGGATCTGGACGATCCGGCCGTCCTGCAGCAGCGCCAACGCCTCGGTGAACAGGTCCTGCGGCACGTGGCTCAGCGGGCCTCCGGCCAGCATCAGGGTCGGCGCTGTCACCGCGTCGATCCGATCCCACCATCGCGGGTCGGGCTCGTCGAATTCGCGGACGATCGCGACCAGCGCGTCCCAGTCGAACGGTGGTTCCGTCTCTGGACGCGGACCGAGCGTGAGGCGCTTGACGCCCGCTTTCGGCGGCGGGCTGTCCTCGACGACGAGATGGGCCACCCGTCCCGGCTGTTCCTGCGCGACCAACCAGGCGACCGAGCCGCCCATCGAATGGCCGACGACGTCGGCCCGGTCGGCACCGATCACGTCGAGCAGCCCGAGTACGTCGTCGCGCATGGTTTCGAAGGAGTACGTCCCCGGCCGGTCGCTGTCGCCGAAGCCGCGCAGGTCGATGGCGTAGACACGATGAGTCGACGCGAATGCTGGTGCGATGGTGTCCCACGAGGACTTGTCGCCCCCGCCGCCGTGCAGGAGCACGAGCGGGATCGCGCCGGGCGTGCCGGATATGGCGGCCGCGATGCGTACGCCGTCGACATCGATAAACTCCATCGGCCCCGCCCGTCGTCTGTGTGCGTTCGAGTGTCGACAGTGAGGCTACCGCTGCGGACCGGCTGGGGTGGCGCTTGATCGCTGGATCTAGTCACGACCGCAACGAGAATCTCCATGCGGAGTGTCGGGGGCCTGTGTTAAGCACGACCTATGTCGGAAAGTGATGTGTACGTGGTCCCCGCCAACGAAGCGAGCTGGGACGACCTGCAGGCGGTGTTCGGGCGGGGTGGCGCGGCGAAGTGCCAGTGCCAGCGGATCAAGCTGGGCGACGGGGCGTGGTTCGACATGCCGGTCGAGGAGCGGGCCCACCGGCTACGCGAGGAGACCGACTGCGGCAACCCGACGGCCGACGGCACCAGCGGCATGGTCGCCTACCTGGACGGCGAGCCGGTCGGCTGGGTCGCCGTCGAGCCGCGGCCCAACTACCGGCGGCTGCGCGGATCATCGGTGCCGTGGACCGGCCGGACCGAGGACCCGGACGACCCGGACGTCTGGGCGATCGTCTGCTTCGCGATCCGGGCCGGCTACCGGGGACAGGGCCTCACCCGGCCGCTGGCGAAGGCGGCCGTCGAGTACGCACGAGCGCACGGTGCGAAGGCCGTCGAGGGTTACCCGATGGTTCCCAAGCCCGGGCAGACCGTGTCCTGGGGCGAGATGAACGTCGGATCCCGCGACGCGTTCGTGGCGGCCGGATTCCGCGAGGTCAGTCACCCGACCACGCGCCGCGTCGTGATGCGACTCGACCTGGATTAATGCCCCGGAGATCCCCAACTACCGGCCGCTCAGATTCGCGACGCCTGGTAGAGGAAACAACCGAACTCGACCGCGCGGACTGTACCAGTTCAGTTCGCGGATCCTGAAACAGTTCTGTCATCACGTCGCGGTGGTTCTCGGCCGCCTCGACCAGACGACCGCCCAGGATATGGCCGTTCCGGTCGTACCGACGGAACACCCGACGCTTGGCACCCGGATATGGATCGCCCTCCGGACCGGCGCAGCCGTCCGCGTGCACGAAGACCGGACCTCGCTCGTTGTACGGCCCCGGATCCGCGCCGGTAGCCGTTGCCCAGCGCCGCAGCGGCTCGTAGGCGACGAGGGCCAGACGCTCATCCGGCGCAGCAGAGCGCAGGCAGCATCGTAGTGGCGAGCCGCCTTCGTGATCGATGCTGATACGAGGGAGTTCGCCGGCGTCATCCCGCTCGAGGAGTTCCTTGACCACGGTGGCGTCGATGCAGTCGATGCGGTACGTCATGTCCATAGTCCAATCCTCCCCGCGCGCGCCGCGGATGTCTGGCGGGAATCGGACCTGACACTGCGGTGGCCCGCCGCGGTAGCGGCCCGACCTGCCGGTGAGGAACACTGACCCCGCACATCACCACCGCCGGTTCAGAGCCTCGCGTTGCACAAGGCGCTAAGCCGGTCTTCGAGAAGAGGCGAGCCGGATGCGGTACGAGTACCTGACCGACGAGCAGGTCGAGCACTTCCTGAACCGTGGGTACGTGACGATTCCCGGATGCTTCACCGCGGAGTCGGTGGCGGACTGGCTGGCCGCCGGATGGGTACGCCTCGGCTACGACCCGGACGCCCCGGCCAGCTGGACCGAGAAGCGCATCCACCTGGCGGCCCGGGAGTACCGCGACGCCCGCGAGTTCGCCCCGAAAGCCTGGCACGCGGCGCGGGAACTGGTCGGCGGAGAGGACCGGATGGCACTGCCATGGCAATGGGGCGACAGCTTCATCGCCAATCTGGGCGTCGGCGACGACCGGCCGTGGCAGCCGCCGTCGGCCGCGGTAGATGGCTGGCACAAGGACGGCGACTTCTTCCGGCATTTCCTCGACTCGCCGGAGCAGGGGCTGCTGACGCTGGTCTGCTGGACCGACGTACAGCACACCGGCGGCGGCACGTTCGTGGCGGCCGACTCGGTACCGGTGGTCGCCCGCTTCCTGGCCGAGCATCCATCCGGGGTACTGCCGGACGAGTTCGACTTCGGCCGCCTGATCGCACAGTGCCACGACTTTGTGGAGATCACCGGTACCGTCGGCGACGTGGTACTGCTGCACCCGTACGTGCTGCACGCCACGTCTCAGAACGTGCTCGGAGTGGGCCGCATCATCACCAACCCGCCGCTGGCACTACGCGAACCGATGGACTTCAACCGAATCGATTCGGCCGACTTCTCCGTGGTGGAGCGCGCGGTGCTGCAGGGCCTCGGGGTCGACCGGTACGACTACGCGCCGGCCAGCCCGCGCGAAGACATCGTGCCGGAGCGGGTACGCCTCGAGCGGGCGAGAGCCGCTGCTGAGCAGGAGCGGCTGGAAGCTTCCCGGCCCGGTACTCCCGCCTGACTCCCGACCTGGGTTATGTGCTCGATTCGAGGGCTGTTGAGGGCTTGACAGGCGGCGAGGCGGCGATAAATATTCGTGTACCAACCGGTCACGTAGGGCTCAACGGCGGCCACCGGGCCGACGCCTAGCCTTGTCCCCCTCCTGCAGAATCTAGACTCCCAAGGCACCGCCGCTCACTGGACGCCCGGTCCGGCTCCGTCGGATCTCGCGCCCATGAATGACAAGCTCGACGTCGGCACCTACGTGTCCTAGACGGCGTCCGAACTGTCGACGCGTCATACCAGGCCGTATGCACTCAGGCCGGCACCGACGACGGCAAACCGATGACCGGATCAATCCACTCATGGGGAGTCCCCATTGTCGGACTCGCCGACTGCGATCTCGCGCCACCGACCGACTCTCTCGGCGCAGAGGTCATCACGTACTGCTTCACATAACGACGTCTTGGATCTTGTTCACTACCCCGCGGGACGTACGGCAGTCAGCCAAGATAGGTGGCGATAATCGTCGCTGCGGTGGGAGTCACCTTCACCTCTGCGGCACGCAGTCGTGGGTGGCTCAGCCAGTACATTCGGGCCGTGTCCGGCCGTCCGTCGTGTATGGGCGGCCACGCTGTCATCGGGGTGAAGTCGTCCAACACGGCAACGCCGCCAGGACGCAGCCACACAGCAGGATCGAGCGGCGGCTCGTCGGATTTGCCCTGTCCACCGCCGTCGATGACCAGGAGATCGAACGGGCCGTCGTCGACCATTTCACGCCAGTCACCGGTGCGGATCTGCACTCGCGGGTCGCCCGTGAAGACACGAGCGGCCGCAGCGGCTCGCTCCCCATCGCGGTCGATGCTGGTCAGCCGGGCGTCGGGATGGGCGCCGCTGGCCAGCCACGCCAAGCCCACACCGCAGCCCGTACCGGTCTCGCCGATAGTCCCGCCGCCCACACCGGCCGCCAGTAGCCGTAGGAGTCGACCCTGTTCGGGCAGGCAGGACTGGCCGAACTGAGCCCGGCGAGCTACCGCGACCGCGGCGGCCACCAACGGCGGCAGATCAGAACAGCCCTCGTACGCGTCGGTCCCGGTTATCGTCACGAACTGATCATTCCGCATGCATCATTCCGCACTGCAAGCAGCGCGTGTCGCCGATGAGTTCCCGCCTTCCGAACGGTCTTATGAGATATGGACACAACCAACCTCGCCGGCCTGTACGACCTGCCGCCGCTGGACTGGACGGACATCCAGACCCGGCTCGATGCCGGCATTCCACAGGCGCCGGCATCCGGCGGCCCGAACCGCCATACCTGCTGGCTGACGACGATCAACGCCGATGGCAGTCCGCACGTCACCGGTATCGGAGCCATCTGGGCCGAGGGCACCTTCTGGTTCCAGACCGGGGAACAGACCCGCAAGGGCAAAAACCTCGCACGCGACTCCCGATGCGTACTGAGCCTCGCGACCGAAGAGTTCGACCTCATCATCGACGGTCACGGGCGCCAGATCACCGACCCACCGACGGTCGCGGCCATGGCGACACGATGGGCCGCCGCCGGATGGCCGGCGCGCGTCGATGACACCGGCCGGGCACTCACCGCCGAGTACAGCGCTCCCTCGGCCGGGCCACCGCCCTGGTCCGTGTACCGGCTGGACCTGCGTACGGTCACCGCGATCGCGACAGTCGAACCCGGCGGCGCGACACGCTGGCGCCTCTGAGCGTCATGTGGGCGTTGCGCTACTCGTCATCCCTATGGGCGAGATCGGGAGAGAACGCCGGCAGGCAAACAGCAACGTATTCTGCGCCCGAGTCCGGAGGCGTGGTGTACCGGACGCGTTCACCGGATCTCGTGACGACGGCCTGGCCGGCCTCGACGTGCAGGACCCCGTCGTGGTGTTCCACCGATAGTCGACCCTGGATCACCACGGTGTACTCGTCGAATTCGGGCGTCTGAAACGGTTCCGACCAGCCGGCCGGAGCGTTCATGTGTGCGATCGAGATGGCCGACTCGCCGCTGTTCAGGCGCCCGACATATTCCAATATCACTTTGCCGCCGGGAACCGGTATCTGCGTCGCGGACGCAACGAACTCTGGCATAGGTCCTCCTGAAGAGTGAACATCGCACGTGTGCGCCGCCCGATCACATTCTCCAGGAACACGTACCACATCCAGTGGCTGACCTTGAGTCCATTGCTCAACTCGGCGACACCGCGGCCGTAACGGCCGCTCTGACCTGCGCGGCGACGAAGCGCACGAGATTGCAACTGTCGTCCAAGGCGCATTTTGTGGTCGGTTCGCCGACTGCCAACGGGTTGACGGTCGCCTACTGTGCGCAGTGTAGGCCCCCGCACCTGACCAGAGGATCCGTCAATGACCCAGAGCCACTCCCCCGTCGTTGACGCGCAACCCGGCGAGGAGAAGAAGCCGAAGGGATTCGCGCGACTGCTCGGAGTCTTCGACACGACCGCGAAAACGATCACCACGATCACGGCACTCGTCGTCGCCATCGCCGGCGCGTGGGCGGCGATCCACGCGCTCAATGGCGGTGACTCTGCCACGACCGACGGCAACTCGGGTTCGGACGCGATCGTCGCCAAGCAGGTCGCGGTGTGCAAGCACAACCACGGCATGTCGAAGGACCACCAGCAGCTGCAGATCCGCATCGGGCAGACCGGATCGGCAACCTGCGAATGGCCTGCGCCGACATACGCCGAAGCCGACGGCTACAGCGTCGTGAGCACGACGTTCAACGTCCCGATCGCGGACGGCAGTGAAGCGACCGGCACCGCCTACGACGTGTTCACCATGGAAGGCTGCCTGTCCTACGCGATCACGTACAACTTCGAGTCGCAGGGCGATGTGGAGCACATCGCTCCGGTCACGGTCACGGCCGGCATGGTCACGAGCATGGGCGCGCTCGGGACACCAGATACCGACGCCGGCCTGGACACGCCGTTGGACGCCAACGAAGTCGACGTCGTCCACAACGACAAATCAGACTTCGTCGACGTCCGTTGCAACGGTTGAGGCCGCTCTACATCTCCTTGGTCGCCGCACGCAGGGCGCTGTCGATGTCCTTCGGGTTAACGCCGAGTTCTTTGGCGGTTTCCTTCTCGGCACGGGTAACTGCGTCCTCGATGGCTGCCTTGACCTTGCTCTCGCCGACGATGACGAGACCTGCCTCGCCGGGATCGATGAAGTCGCCGAGTTCTTTGACGCTGGCACGTGACATGCCCTTGGTGAGGTGACCGCTGACCCCGCCGATGACACCGCCGACGGCCGCGGTGCCGAGGATGGAGGGCGGGAAGATCACTCCGAGCGCGGCACCGGCTGCGACGCCCCACCAGGCGCCGTGGCGCGTTGCGGTCTCGTCCTTGTTTTCGTGCACCTTGCCCTTGATGTCCTTGGTGACGACCGCCGCGTCATACGAGCCGACCAGGCCGTCGGCATGCAGCGCCTTGACGGCCTCGTAATCGTCTCGCGCGGCCGTCTCATTGGGATACGTAGCGACGAAGATGAACGTCTCGTCGGTCTTGGCCATAATGTCCTCACTTCTGCGTGGCCGATCGGCTGTCCGCTAGGAGCACCGAGACGCGTGTTTTGGCAGGTCATGGGACCATCGGCACGGTCTCGGTAAGACGGTACAACGGCGCAGAGTCGCTCGTGACGGAAGCGCAAAACTGGCGAACGGCACTCACCGCCGACCGCGTTCGCGGCGGCGGTCCGGTTGGGGTCTCGATCCAAGGTCGGGAGTCTTGTACGTGACCAGCGGGACCGTGGTCGCCACGGGCGTGGCCAGGTCGTGGTCAACGAGGTCGGCGATCACCTGCTCGATGCGCTTGTAGGCCGTCGGTGCCTCTTCGAAGAGCAGCTGGCGATCGCCGCACACCACCAGCGACCCGACCGGTGTGCGGCGCAGCTCCTCGACCGTGTGCTTGGCCCGGCCTCGGCGGAGGGCGTCGGCGCGGGACATCTTGCGGCCTGCGCCGTGCGCCACGGAGTAGTTGGCATCCGACCCGGCATGGGCGGCGACGAGGTAGGAACGAGTGCCTCGCGTACCGGCGATCAGCACGTCGCGGCCGTCCCCCGGCGCCGCACCCTTGCGATGCAGGTAGACCCCGTCGCGGATCTCGACCAGGTTGTGGCACTGGTCGACGATCGGCTCGGTCGGCTCGGCCCCGAGGGCATGGGCAACCCGGGCGGCCATCAGCCGCCGGTTGAGCGACCCCCACCGTACGGCGTCGTCGTGCATCGACAGGTACGCGGCCGGATCAGGTGCGGGACCGGCGCCGTGGACCGCGGTGTGCGCCCGCAGGATCTGCTCGCCCAGCCCACGTGAACCGCTGTGGACGATGAGCACGAGGTCGTCGGCGGCGAGCCCGAGACGGCTCGCATGATCCGGCTCGAAGACACGTCTCGATCCGCGCCAGCTCGACGAAGTGGTTGCCCCGGCCTACGGTCCCGAGGCCCTCGATGTGACCGGCGGGAATATCGCCGTCCACAACTGCCCAGGCCGGGTCGTCGGCGTCCTGCTCCGGATCCAACGCGCGGTCGAGGTCGGGGAATCGGGCGGCAAGCCTCTCCGGCACAGCGCGCTTCAGCTTGATCGGGAACACCGCGATACCGCAACCGATGTCGGAGCCGACCAGCAGCGGGTACAACACGGTCGACGCCATGGCGGCGCCGATGGGCGCGCCCTTGCCCGGGTGTAGGTCCGGCATGGCCGCGACGTGGATCATGCCGTCGAGGGCGGCCACCTGCTGGCACTGCACCGACGGCATCGGACTCGATCCAGCTCGCTGGCGAGGCGAACACGGTGACGGTGGCCGAACCGATGGCCGGAATGGACTGCGGCAGGGGTCGCTGCCGGGATTGGTGCTGAGACACAGACGCTCTCTTCAACGAAAAGGGTATGGACGGACGGCATGCGGGCCCGGGTCGGCGCCGGGGGCCTCGGAGTAGCAGGTGTTGTCCGTCAGAACGTCATGGACATCAGGCTCCCCGAGCCGATCACTCGAAGCAAGCGGTTTTCGGCCGTACCGTGCTCCGTTGTTACAGTCCACCCATGAAGGCAGCAGTCCGCACCACGTACGGCCCGCCGGACGTAGTGCGGATCTCGGACGTGGACAGGCCGACGATCAAGGACCACGACGTACTCGTCAAGGTTCACGCGACGACGGTTAACCGGACGGACTGCGCCCTCCTGGCCGCCGAACCCTTCATCGTGCGATTCTTCGCAGGGCTCGTCACGCCGAGGGCGAGCGTCCTCGGGGGTGAATTCGCGGGAGTCGTCGATGCGCTCGGCAGTCGAGTCACGACCTTCACCGTCGGCGACAGGGTGTTTGGATACCGCGAGGGCTCGTGGGGCGCCCACGCCGAGTATCTGTCGATGCCGGACAGCGGTCGGCTTGCGGTGATGCCGGCACACGTGTCGTTCGAGCAGGCCGCTCCCAGTATCGAAGGAGCGCAGTACGCCCTCTCGTTCCTCCATACTGCAAAGATCCAGAGCGGGCAGAGCGTTCTGGTGTACGGCGCCACGGGAGCGATCGGCTCAGCGGCGGTTCAGTTGCTCAAGAGCGTCGGCGCGGTCGTCACGGCGGTCTGCGACACGGCGAACATGGAGCTGGTCAAGGGCTTGGGCGCGGATCGGGTTGTCGACTACACGGCGACGGATTTCACTGCGGACGAGCAACGGTACGACGCGGTTTTCGATGCGGTCGGCAAGAGTTCATTCGGCCGGTGCAAGCGACTGTTGAAGAGGCGCGGGGTGTATCTCTCCTCCGACCTCGGCCGGTTCGCTCAGAACATCACGCTACCGCTCATGACACCGGTGTTCGGTGGCAAGAGGGTCAAGTTTCCGATGCAGAAGTTACGTGGTCAGGCGATGGTCCGATACGTCCAAGGGCTGATCGAATCCGGCGAGTTCAAGCCCGTCATCGATCGAACGTATTCGCTGGACGAAATCGTCGAAGCCTACCGGTACGTCGAGGCGGGGCGAAAAATCGGCAACGTCGTCATCAGTGTCGTGCCGCCGAACTAACGACGATGCCTGACAGATCGGCAATATTCAGGTTTGGCCCCCGTGGCGAGCGGTTCGTCCTAGCCTGATTGCTGGCCCGGGAACACATCGGTACGCCCACGTCCTTCGGATTCGCGGGTTTCAACGGGCGATCGCCGGCCGACAACAAACCCGCTTGTGACGAATACCGGCTTCCCGACCGGCCTGACGTCGGCGAACGCGGACAAGACCGGCAGCGGCGACTTTCGTACTGGACCCAGAGATTGGACTGACCGGCGGCCCCTCCGGACACCGCACTGGATCTTCCTGGTCCGGTCCCACCGGGGTACGTCGTCAGAAAAGAGGGAAGCTTCACCGGTTGCCGTGCGAGCCGGACCGCATCCTGGAGAATCGACGTGTGGCCACCTTCCACGAGACTTCGCCGCACGTGCCCGTCACTCTTGACGCTCAAACACGCCAACGAGCGGAGGCCTGAGTCGTGGACTGGGCCGGGTGGGCACTGTTCGGGCTGGTCGCGACGGCCATTCTCACGGTTGCCATGACTACCGCCCAGATGATCGGGCTCACCCGGCTCGACCTGCCCTTGCTGCTGGGGACCACGGTCACCGAAGACCCCGACCGGGCCCGGGTCGCCGGATTCTTCATGCACCTGGCATTCGGCGAAGCGTTCGCCCTCGGCTATGCCGCCGCCTTCGCCCTGTTGCATCGTGCCAACTGGTGGCTGGGTGGCATTTTCGGGTTGCTGCACGCAGCCGTCGCTCTGACCGCGTTGGTCCCGCTGTTCGTCGGAGCCAACCCCCGCATCGCGTCGTCCCGCGCTGGTCCGGCATCGACGGCTGCGCTCGAACCGCCGGGGTTTCTCGGCCTCAACTACGGCACGCAAACCCCACTGGTCACTGTCGTCGCGCACGTCGCGTACGGCATCGCCCTCGGCGTCCTCCTCAAGAGCCGTTGACGTGCGCCGCAAGGGCCGAGCATGACCAACACATCACGCGACGACGGCGGGGGCGATCAGCTGCCGATCGAGGACCACGTGTTGCTGGGCGACACCCGCACGGCCGCGCTGGTGGGCTCCGACGGCGCCATCAACTGGATGTGTATTCCGCGCTTCGACAGCGAGCCGGTCTTCGGACGCCTTGTCGGCGGACCAACCGCCGGAACATTCAAACTCGGCCCGGAGGGCCCGGCGAGGGTTGTTGCGCGCCGTTATCGACCTGCCACGGTCACCGCCGAAACAACCTGGGAAACCGCCACCGGACGACTTACCTTGACCGAAGGCATGATCGGCGAGGTCACCGGCCGGCTCCTACCGGCCACGCTGCTGGTCCGCCGACTCTCCGCGACCGGTGGCCCGATCCAGGCAACCATCATGTTCGACCCCCGCCTCGGCGCTGACCGCCGTACGCCGCGTAGCCAACATCGCGGCGAACTCCTCGTGTGCAGCTGGCCCGGCATCGCGATAGCCCTGCACGCGGCCCCGCACGTGGTGATCGAACCGAGTCGTCCGGCGACCGTGACCGTCAATCCCGGCGAGCCCCTCACCATCGTGATGGCAGTCGCCCACCGAGAACCTCTCGTCCACGTCAGCCCGGCCGCCGCCTGGGCCGCGCTGGAGGCAGACGAGCAATGTTGGCAAACGTGGTGCCGGGACATCGACGAGCGCCTGCCACAACGCGAGACCGTCGTACGCAGCCTGTTCACCCTGCGCCTGTTGACCTACTCACCGTCGGGCGCACCGGTCGCCGCCCCCACCACGTCGCTACCCGAGCACCTCGGCGGCGTACGCAACTGGGACTATCGTTTCGCCTGGCCGCGTGATGCCAGCATCGGCATCGGCGCCTTTCTTGGCGTCGGCAAAACGGATGAGGCACGACGCTTCATGGCATGGCTGCTCAATGCGACCCGCCTCGACCGACCGCACCTGCCCGTACTGCTCACGCTCGACGGCAGGCACCCACGACCGGAGCACGAACTGAACAGCTGGCCCGGCTACGCCCACAGCCGACCGGTACGGACCGGAAACGACGCGGCGAACCAGCATCAGCTCGATGGATACGGCTGGATCCTCGACGCGGCGTGGCTGTTGACGAAGGCCGGCCATCACCTATATGCCGAGACCTGGCGCGCGATGGCCGGATTCGCCGACACCGTCGCGGCCCGCTGGAGCGAGCCGGACGCGGGCATCTGGGAGATCCGAGGTCCGGCCGCAAACCACGTGCACTCCAAGGTGATGGCGTGGCTCGCGCTCGACCGCGCCCTGAGCATCTCCGCACACCAGCGCACATCCGCTCGGCGCCGGCAACGATGGGCCGACCAACGTGACGCACTCGCCGCCGAGATCGCCAGTCGCGGTGTCGACCCCACCACCGGCAGCCTTTCCCGTACGTATGGATCACACGACGTCGATGCCGCGCTGCTCGTCCTGCCGCTGCTGAATCTCGTGCCGCCGGACTCCGATCTTGTTCGCGCCACCATCGATACGATCCGCCGCGACCTCCACGCGGGGGTCGGGCTGCTCTACCGGTATCCGCCCGGTCAGGACGGGTTGCCGGGGACTGAAGGCGCCTTCCTGCCCTGTTCGTTCTGGCTCGTCCAGGCGCTAGCCACGAGCGGCCGGTCGCACGAAGCAACCGAACTCTTCGAACACCTGATGACGCTGGCTAGCCCGCTCGGGCTCTATGCCGAGGAGATCGACCCCGCCACCGGCCGCCATCTGGGTAATTTCCCGCAGGCACTGACCCACTCGGCTCTCGTCCAAGCGGCGCTGGCATTACGCGATGCAACCGATCCTGGCTGACATTCCGCGCCAGATCTGCAGCGCCGTCACTCTCCGAGTTCACGCAGGCGGGCGGCGGCCACCTCGGGCCCGACGTCGTTCGAGAACGAGTCCATCGCGACTTCGGTGCCGCCGAGGACCTTCAGGCGATCGGAGCTGCGGCGGTTCGTGAACAGCTCGACGTGCAGCGCGAGGTCTTCGATTCGCCGGCTCGTTCGGAGCCTGGTGCCACGCCGCTACGTACGGCGTCGACATATCGAACAGCCGCTCGAAGCGCTGAAGCAGGTCGACATAGACGCGCGCCGAACGAGTCCCGCTGCGCGTCGTCGAGCCCGGGGAGATCGAGCCGGCGCCGGCGCGGGTACAGGTGGACCTCGTACGGCCAACGGGCCGCGTACGGGACGAACGCGACCCAGTCGTCGGTAGCCCGGATGATCCGAGCGCCGTCCGCGATCTCGGCGGCCACCAGGTCGTCGAACAGATTGGCGTCGTGCGCTCGCCGGTAGGCCCGTGCCTGCGCGAGCATCCGGGCCGTCCGCGGCGTCACGAACGGGTACGCGTAGATCTGGCCGTGCGGATGCGGCTGGCTGACACCCATCTCCGGTCCTCGGTTCTCGAAACAGAACACCTGCCGGACACCCGGAAGCCTCGACAGTTCCCGGCTGCGGTCGATCCACGCCTCCAGTACCAATTGCACCTGATCCGCCTTGAGTTCGGCGAACGTCGTGTCGTGCTCGCTGGAGAAGCAGATCACCTCGCATCGGCCGGCGGCCGGTGCGGATCGCAGCACGCCGTCGCCATCGGCCGATCGCGCCGGGCACGGACGTCAGCGCGGGGAAGCGATTCTCGAATACGGCGACCTCGTAGTCGGCGGCCGGCACCTCGGTCAGATGACCGTCTCGGCTCGGGCAGAGCGGGCACTCGTCGGCGATCGGCGCGAACCCGCGCGCCTGCCGGTGGCCGGCGACGATCACCCAGTCACCGGTCGTGCGCATCGAGGCGAGCCCGGCCGGCTCCCGTCTGTAACGACAGCTCCCGCAGGTCGGGAGGGTAAACGGCCGGCTCCGCACCGCGGCGATAGTAGATCAATTCGCGACCATCGGCGAGCCGGGTGCTGGTCTTGTGCATGGTCTTCGCCGCCTTTAGCTGCAAGGCCGATGGGGGGTGCCGCGAACAATACGGGGGTGCAGCGACCAGCTTACCGGCAGGTTCCATCGCATACAAACAAAACCAATCAGAACTAACCAATCGGTCTGTACCGCAGGGATGGCCTTGACCAGCGCTAGGCCAACGACTATGGGCGTACGCCTGGTCACAGCCTGCCTGACCCAGAGTGTTGGATTGTGTGGGGTGGTGTGAGAGGCTGTCATCGATACGGTCAAGCGCGACTCCCAACGCGGCGCGATGGAGTGACTGAGCTGATGAGATGGCTGGTAACCGGCGGCGCAGGATTCATCGGTTCGGTTGTCGCACGGCTCCTCGTCGATGCCGGCGATGACGTTGTCATACTCGACGATCTGTCCACCGGCCACGCAGTCGCCCTCCCCCGCGATGCACACTTCGTCCAAGGACGCGTGCACGATGTCGCGGATCGCGTGCTCGATCACAGCTTCGACGGCGTCCTACACTTCGCCGCGTCGATCGCGGCCGGCGAATCCGTCGCCGAATCCGGCGAAGTACTGGGACAACAACCTCGTCGGTACGCTGCGGCTGCTGGACGCCATGCGCCGACCACGGCATCGGCAAGCTCATCTTCTCCTCGACCGCCAACGTCTACGGAGATCCGGACACCGTCCCGATCTCCGAGGACGCACCGGCGTGGCCGCCGAACCCGTACGCAGCCTCGAAACTCGCGTCCGACCACGCGCTGGCCGGCGAGGCGGCGGCGCATGGACTGGCGGCGACCTCCTTGCGGTATTTCAACGTTGCCGGCGCACACCTGCCCCGCGGCGAACGGGCAACGGGCGACGCATGCTCGGCGAGCGGCACGATCCGGAAACCCACCTCATCCCACTCGCACTCGCGGTCGCCGCCGGAGCGCGCGACAAGCTGCAACTCTTCGGCGACGACTATCCGACGCCGGACGGCACCTGCATCCGCGACTACATCCACGTCACCGACATCGCCGAGGCGCACCTCGCGGCGCTCCGCAGCACGGCACCGGGGACACACCGCGTCTACAACCTCGGCAACGGTCACGGATTCTCCAACCGGCACGTCATTGACGCCGTCCGCGAGGTGACCGGGTGCGACGTGCCGATCGAGGTCATGGGCCGGCGAGCCGGCGACCCGGCTGCCCTGGTGGCGAGCGCCGACCGGGCCTGCACCGAACTCGGATGGACGCCACAGCGACCGGAACTGCGCGAGATGATCACCGACGCATGGGAGTTCTATCGTGCCCAGCGAACCTAAGATGTCCTGGGCCGCGCCCGGACGGCTCAATCTCATCGGCGAGCACACCGACTACAACGACGGCTTCGTCCTGCCGTTCGCGCTCGCGCAGCGGACGACCGCCACGGTGACCCGCCGACCAGGACCGATGGGTTGGTCCGTGACGAGCAGCCAGTCGGCCGACACCGTCGAGATCACGACCGACGACCTCGTACCGGGGCGGATCGGCGGATGGGCCGCGTACGTCGCCGGGGTGATCTGGGCGCTCCGGGATGCCGGATTCGACGTGCCACCGGCCGACATCACGCTGGCATCCGACGTACCCGCCGGCGCCGGACTCTCGTCCTCGGCGGCGCTGGAATGCGCGATCCTGTCCGCACTCTGTGACCTCGGCGGACTGGCTCTTCCGGTCGAGGACCGGCCCCGGATCGCGCAGCGTGCCGAGAACGGCTACGTCGGCATGCCGTGCGGCATCATGGATCAGGCCGCATCGATCCTGTGCCGCGACGGCGCCGCTCTGTTCCTCGACTGCCGCAGCCTCGCGACCGAACACATCCCTTGCGATCTGCGCTCGGCCGGCCTGGCTCTGCTCGTGATCGACTCGAACGCGAAGCACCAGCACGTCGACAACGCGTACGCGGATCTGCGGCGTACGTGCGAGGTTGCCGCTCGGCTGCTCGGGATTCCAGCTCTGCGGGACGTGCCGGATCTCGACGCTGCGCTGGCCGCACTGACGGATCCGGTGATGCGCCGACGTGTCCGGCACGTGGTCACCGAGAACGCTCGCGTCCTTGACGCGGTCGAACTCCTGCGCGCACACCGGATCCGGGAGATCGGCCCGCTGCTGACCGCGTCGCATGCGTCCATGCGGGACGACTACGACATCACCATTCCGGAGATCGATCTCGCCGTGCAGGTCGCGCTCGACGAGGGCGCCCACGGCGCGCGGATGACCGGTGGCGGGTTCGGCGGCAGCATCATCGCGTTGGTCGAGGAGTCGGCCGCCGCTGCGATCGCGACCAGGATCGCAGCGGCTTTCCGCCGGTACGGGTACGTTGCACCGTCAGCGTTCACCGCGACGCCGAGCGCCGGTGCCCACCGCGTGGCCTAGCCCTTCGTGGCGCCGAGTGCCAGGCCGGCGATGAACTGCTTCTGCAGCAGGATGTACACGACCAGCGTCGGGATCGCGGCGATGAGCGCCGCGGCCGCGATCATGTTGTGGTTCGCGACGAACTGGCCCTGCAGGTTCGCCAGCGCCGACGTGATCGGCCGCTTGTTGCCGGTCGAGATCAGCGTGATCGCCCAGAAGAAGTCGTTGTAGATCCAGGTCGTGAGCAGCGTGGCGAGTGCGGCCAGCGCCGGCCGGCACAACGGCAATGTGAGCCGCCAGAACCGCGTCCATATGCCCGCGCCGTCGACGATGGCGGCCTCGTCGAGCTCCTTCGGGAGGGCTTTCATGTAGTTACTCAGGACGAACACGCAGAAGCCGAGCTGGAACGCGATGTTGATGACGATCAGACCGAAGTACGAGTTGTACATCAGGTCGCTGTTGCTCAGCCAATTCGGCAGCGGGATGGCCAGATAGAGACGGTAGAGCGGGGTGATGATGACCTGTTGTGGCAGCAGATTGCCGGCCGTGAACAGGATCAGCAACGCGATGCTGAACCGGAGCTTCAGGCGCGAGACGACGTAGGCGAACGAGGAGGCGAGCAACAGCGTCACGATCACCGCCGGCACCGTCACGATCAGCGAGTTCAGGAAGAAGTGCCACATGTTCGACTGATGCCACGCGTTGATGAAGTTCTGCAGCGTCAGATGGTGCGGCAGGGACACGTACCCATATTTGTTCGTCTCTTCGACCGGCCGGAGCGCGACGTAGAGCGCGAATACGACGGGCGTCAGCCACAGGACCACCATGACGATCATGAAAATCTGAGCCGACACACCGCCGACGGTGAGACGCCGGCGGCGGCCGACCGGTCGTGCAGCCTCGGCGAGCGCGGTCATGAGTGCGACTCCTCTCGTCGGAACGCCTGATAGAGAAAGATCGAGATGGGCACGAGCGAGATCACGAGCAGGATCACTCCGAGCGTCGAGCCGAAGCCGATCCGCTGCGTCTCGCCCACAATGCTCTGGGTGACCGAGACCGACAGCAGCTCAAGCCCTTTCAGCGGGTTGCCGCCGGACGTGATGTAGACGAGGTCGAACGCACGCAGCGACTCGATCACGGTGATCACGATGACCACGATGTTGATCGGGCGCATCGCCGGGAAGATGACGCGGAAGAACGTCTGCCGGTCACTGGCGCCGTCCACGAGTGCGGCCTCACGCAGCGTCGGATCGACCGCCTTGAGGCCGGCGAGGTAGAGCACCATGACGTAGCCGGCTTGGCGCCAGCTCGCCTCGACCAGGAGTGCCCACAGATTGAGGTGCGGGTTGCCGAGCCAGTCGATCAGATTGTCGTTGCCGGTGCGGCCGATGACCGAGTTGATCAGACCGTAGTTCGGCGAGTAGATCAGTTCCCAGATGATGCCGATCAGGGCCAGCGACAACATAACCGGCAGGAACAGCACGCTCTGGTAGATGCGCGAACCCTTGATGCCGCGGTCGATGATCACCGCGAACAGCATGCCGAGCGGCGTCGCGATGAACAGGAACACGAGCAGCCAGATGATGTTGTGTTCGAGTGCCGGCCAGAAATCGGGATAGACGGTGAACGCCTGTTTGTAGTTCTGTACGCCGAAGAGACAGCCCGGTTGCGGGATGCCCGGCACCGACGGCAGCGACTTGCACGAGACGTAATGGATGCTGCCGACGCCGGTCCACTTCGTGAACGACAGCCCGACCGATGCAAGCGCCGGCAGCCAGATGAACGCGGCTTCCAGCAGCAGCGGGATCCCGAGCATGAACCCGACGATGACCTTGTCGCGGCCGGTCAGCGTACGCAGACGACCGCCGCGTGGACGGCGCGGATCGCGCCGTCCACGAAGGCCCCGACGCTGACCGGGGGTCACCGTCGGGGAATCGTCCGTTACTAGAGGTGTCGTCGCAACCATCAGCTCGTAAAGATCGTCTTGGCCTGGGCTTCAGCGCTCTGCTGGATAGATGCGATTGTTGCAGCGGTTGGGCTGTCGACAAAGGTCTGGATCGCTTTGATCATGGCGGTTGCCATGTCCGGAACCGTGTCGCGGTCCATGAACTGGGAAACGTTCTTGCACTTCGCGATCTCGGTGACCGACTTCTTCTGGATGTCGTTGTAGGTCGGTGCGGACAGCCCGTTCGCGAGGCCGACATCCCAGTGGTCGGTGGCCAGGAAGCCGGTCTCGGCGGCACCGCTGCCGATGTACTCCAGGACAGCCTTCGCGGCCGCCGGGTTCTTGCCCTTCTTCGGCAGCATGAACCCGTCGGTCGGAGCGTCCATATAGTCCTGACCGTAGGCTTCGTTGATCACCGGGTAGGGGAAGAAGTCCAGGTCCGGCAGGTTGGCCGCGGCGTAGTTCGCGGCGACCTGGTTGGAGCCCTGGAACATCATGCCGGCCTGCTTGTTTTCCAGCGCCTTCGCCGCGTCCTGCCAGATCCGGCCGTTCGCACCGTTCTGCATGTACGGCATGATCTCGCGCCACTGGTTGAACACGGCCGCGACGCCGGGATCGGTCCACGGGACTTCGTGCTTCATGAGTTTGATGTGGTAGTCGTAGCCGTTGATCCGCAGGTTGAGGATGTCGAACGTACCGAGCGCCGGCCATCCGTCCTTCTCTGCGAACGCGATCGGGACCAGGCCGTCCGCCTTCATCTTCTTGGCCAGCGCCATGAAGTCGTCCCAGGTGGTCGGGATGGTGTAGCCCTTCGCCGCGAACAGGCTCTTGCTGTAGAACACGACCCACGGGTAGTTGTACAGCGGGACCATGTAGTAGTGGCCGTCGAGTCCCTTCGAGAGACTCTTCGCAGCGTCGTTGAACGTGCCGCCGATCTTGTCCCAGACGTCGTCGATCGGGGTCAGCAGGCCTTGCGCCGCAAAGAACTGCAGGCGATATCCGGCAAACCAGGTCGCCAGCGAATCGGGTGTGCCCTGCAGGTAGTCGCTGATGTTGTTTTGGAACGTGTTGTGGTCGGTCGTGTTGACCGTGATGGGCACCTTCGTGCTCCCGGTCGCCGCCGTGCACAGCGCGGCGAACGCCTGCTTCGTGGAGTCGTCGGAGTAGTTGGAGCCGAACGTGATCGGCCCGGTGGCCGCTCCGGTGGCTGGGGTGGTCGCCTTCGTTGCGCTGCTACTACAGGCGCTGATCAGGCCGGCTGGGACCGCCGCGGCCGCGGCGAGGCCGGCCATGCCCTTGAGCGCCGAACGACGGGACATCGGTGGGATGGAATTACCAGAGCGATCGGGCATGGTGGGCCTCCTGGACCGAGGGGGTGGGTATTGAGCCGCGCTCTAGAGTTGATCTAGTCGGGCATTCTCAACAACTTCCAACGCAGATCCTCACAACCAACCAAAGCAAAACGCGGACGTGTTGGGTTGTCAAGGCTCTGTTTCATTCCGGTTTCACCTTGTGACCTGTGACGGCCGTCCATTGAGGCGGGTTCGTTCACCGCAAACGCTGCAGGACCGCAGATCCCGCGCGTGCCGACGACCTACGCGGCGACCGTGTCGTCGTGCACCACGATCAAAGAACTGACACGATCGCGCAGCACGCGGGCCGCCTCGTGCGGCAACTTGTCATCGGTGATGACGGTGTGCGCGGCCGATAGCGGCGCGATGTCCGCGAGCCCGACCACGCCCCACTTCGACGCGTCGGCGAGGACGATCACTTCGCGCGCACACGCGATCAGCGCGCGGTCCGTCGTCGCTTCGGCCAGGTTGGGCGTGGTGAAACCGATCCGCTCATCCATCCCGTGGACGCCCAGGAAGAGCTGGTCGACGTGCATGGTCGCGATGGTGCGTTCGGCCACCGGACCGACCAGCGCGGCGCTGGGCGTCCGAACGCCACCGGTGAGAATCACGCCGACCTGGTTCGTCGGATCGAGTGTCGCGATCGCGTCGGCGACCGTGGTGGAATTTGTGACCACGGTGAGGCCCGGGATCGTCACGATCAGGCGGGCCATCGCCCAGGTGGTCGTACCGGCGGACAGCGCGACGGCCGCGCCGGGCTGGATCAGGGTGGCAGCGTGTGCTGCGATCGCGTTCTTCGCGGACTGTTCGAGCTGGCTCTTCGCTGCGAAGCCGGGCTCGTGCGCGACCTGCCCGGCGAGCACCGCACCACCATGGACTTTGCGCGCGATCCCGCTCGCGACCAGCTGTTCTAGGTCACGCCGGATGGTCATGTCGGAGACGCCCAGCAGCTCGGTCAGATCGGAGACCCGAACCGCGCCGATCCGCCGTAGCTCGGCAAGGATGCGGATCTGTCGCTGGTGCGCAAGCATGTCGATCCCTTCACGACCGGCCTGGCCGCTGTTCACGCAGAGTGATGGTTTGCACAAAGTCAAACACGACCACCGCGAATGATCCAGTACGGGCCACCCTACGTTGAGCCGCGGATGGCATGCCGATCCATTGACATGTTTGAGTCTGTGTGATTCAGTGCGAATCTGATAGGAAATTGCTTTTCCTATCGCGATCAAACCCTCGTCTCATCACGTGTTCCTCGCCCACCCGGAAGGAGGGGGTTCCGCATGCGCATGTCCGGCCGCAGCGCGGTAGCCGCCATCGCACTACTGATCGTCACGGGAGCCATGACCGTCGCCGGCCCGGCGCCGGCCGTCGCTGAGAACAACGGGCTCTCCCTCACCCCAGCCATGGGCTGGAGCACCTGGAGCTTCATCCGCAGCCACCCTACCGAGGCAGCGGTCAAGGCTCAGGCCGACGCGATGAAGAACAGCGGCCTGATCAACCACGGCTTCGTCTACATCAACCTCGACGACTTCTGGATGGCGTGCAACAGCACCGGTCCGACCGTCGACGGCAACGGCCGCTGGGTCGTCGATACCACGAAGTTCCCGGACGGGATCGCGTCGCTCGCGACCTACGTCCACAACGACGGCTTGAAGTTCGGTCTCTACGTCACGCCCGGCATACCGCAGAACGCGGTCACGGCGAACACGCCGATCCTGGGGACCAGCTACCACGCCGCCGACATCGCGGAGACCGGCGTCGCCGAGAAGAACTACAACTGCCAGCACATGTACGGCATCGACTACACCAAGCCGGGCGCGCAGCCCTACATCAACTCCTGGGCCGACGAGTTCGCGTCGTGGGGCGTCGACTACCTCAAGATCGACGGCGTGGGTACGAGCGACGTCGGCGACATCCAGGCATGGTCGAATGCGCTGCGCCAGTCCGGCCGTCCGATCAACCTCGCACTGTCGAACAGCCTCGCGATCGGCAGCGCCAGCACCTGGCAGCAGTACGCGAACAGCTGGCGTACGCAGGGCGACATCGAGTGCTACTGCGGCACCGGTGGTGCGTCCTACCCGTTGACCGACTGGTCACACGTCAGCGGCCGGTTCAACGCAGCGGCATCGTGGCAGCCGTACGCCGGATCGGGCGGCTGGAACGACTACGACTCACTCGAGATCGGCAACGGTACGAACGACGGGCTCACCACCGACCAGCGACGCACGACGTTCACGCTGTGGTCGATGGCCGCATCGCCGCTGCTGCTCGGCACCGATCTCACCCACCTCGACGCCACCGACCTGGCCATGCTCGACAACGACAGCCTGATCGGCGTCGACCAGGACGGCGTGGCCGCGTCTCGAATCGTCAACAACTCGAGCAGCCAGGTCTGGTCGAAAAAGGAGTCGTCCGGCGCGTACGTCGTCGCGCTGTTCAACACCAGCACGACCGCCAGCCAGACCGTGAGCGTGACCTGGTCACAGGTCGGCATCACCACGTCGAGCGCGAACGTCACCGATCTGTGGGCCAACACGAACTCCGGATCGATCGCGACCTCCTACTCGGCCACGTTGCGACCGGGCGAGGCCCGACTCATCCGGGCGGTGCCGACCAGCGGTGCGCTCACGCGCTCGGTCCAGGCCGAAGCGAACGGCAACACGCTGTCCGGTGCGGCTGTGCGGGCCACCTGCTCGACCTGTTCGGGCGGCGGGAAGGTGCGCTTCATCGGCAACAACGCCACGAATTTCGCAACCATCAACAACGTCGTGTCGAGTGCCACCGGCAGTCACACGCTGACGATCACGTACGAGCTGGACGGTTCCCGGACGTTCAACATCAGCGTGAACGGAGGTACGGCGATCGCCGTACCGGTCACCGGCACCAGCTGGTCGGCGCCGGCCTCGGCGAGCATCACCATCACGTTGACCGCCGGAAGCAACTCGATCACGTTCAGCAACTCCGCCACGTACGCGCCCGATCTCGACGCGATCGCGATCAGCTAATGCTCTGGCCCGCCGGGGGCGCAATCCCCCGGCGGGTCTACTGCCTGTCCCATCCGTGGAACGGTGATCGGTCGCCCGCGGCCCAGGCCTCGCGGAGCCCCGGCGTGCTCAGATCCCAGTCCGGTCGGATCTCGCTCGACGCCGCGCGCAGGTCACGCCACAGGTCGTCGATCGAGGGTCGACCCCAGAACCAGTAGCCGTTATAGATGCTGTGGATGACCAGACCCGGCTTGAGCACGAGCGTGTACGGGATCATCGGGTCGTGCTCGGGGTCGGTGTACTCCTGGATGTCCAGATCTTTCTGGACCGTCCGACCGGGGTCGGAGAGGAAGGGCCACTGGGCGCCCACCGACAGCCGGAACTCCTGCAGCGTGTGATGCTCGTCGGTCGCGATCGTGACGATCTGCGTATAGGCCACCGCAATCGCCGGCTGGATGGCCGCCAATTCGAGGTGCTGTTGGTGCTCTTTGGGACAGTAGTGGCCGCGCGCGAGCGTGAGGATCAGCGGATCGCGGCCCTGCAGTTCGCTGAGCGTACGGACGGTGCCGGTGTGGTCGGGCAGCGAGTAATCGGGGAAGACGCCGCCGGGTGTGATGTCGGAACGCATGAGATGACCGCCTCTCGCGTCGTGCGCGCTACCTGCACGGTGTTCAGCCGAATCCGCTCATAGCGCCGGCCACACCACCAAGCCACAGCCGAGAAGCCGCAGGCCAGCATGAGTTTAACCCGGGCTGGTTGTCGAAAACTGGCTTCGCCTCAGGCGGACGCGATCGCCCGCCACCCATCGACACGCCGAATCACGTGGCCTGGTTCCCGTCCGACCTCGATAGGATCTATCATTTCGTACTATTTGCATGATTTGCGATATTAGGCGAACTTCATCCATGTTCACATTGTTCGGCCGACACGAAGGAGCATGTCAATGCTTAGTTATCTCCTCGACGCGGTAGTCGGCGTCGTCGCGAGCCTGCTGACCGGTCTCGGCTGGATTCTGTAGGCAGCAGCACTCAGGCCCCAATGTCCCGTCCGGCTCGACCGGGCGGGACATTCGTGTATTGCAGCAGGTCGCGGCCTAGGACGACGACAGTCTGGCCTCGTCGAGGGTTGGTTCGAACAGTTCGATGGGATTGCCGGAGGGATCCTCGACGAGGATCTGCCGACCACCGACTCCGTTGACGATGTCGTTGCGGAACCGCGTGCCGTGTTGGCGCAGCCGGTCCACTGTGGCGTCGAGATCGGTCACCTCCAACTGGAAACGGTTCCAACCGCCTGGCTCGGGCAGCCGACCATCCGGCATCGCCTGCCCACCGCCGGGACCTCCGCCGGCCGCGGTGAGCACCAGCCGAAGATCACCACGGGCAAGCATCGCGAAGGTCGGCGCCGGATGCATCACCTCCTGGAAACCGAGGTGGTCACAGTAGAACCCGATCGCCGCAGTCACATCATCGACGATGTAGCGGACACCGACGCTGGCCATTTCTCTCCCCTCAGCCACGGGCTGGTCCATGAAACATACAAGTAATTACACGCTATTTTCATGGCTTCGTGGTTGATGGACGCACCTCGGCGACGTCCGTCCGGCCGGCCCGCAGCGTTCGCCAAAGCTCTTGACCATGCTAAACGGGCTGGTCGCGGGCCGGCAGCCAAAGCCGCGGTCCAACTCCGTGACGTCGGGGACGGAGTTGAGGGTGGGCGGCAACCAACGCGCCGGTCATCGTCTTTCGGCGTGCGTTGACATCGATAAACGTCGACACCTACCGTCTGGGTGTTTCATCCGCGTTTCGGTTCGGCTGGCCGCCGATCCCGAAGCGGTACCCGCCGGAAGGACACGTCATGTCATTGCCTCGCCGGAGGCGGCGCGCCGCTCTCCTCGCCTCGTTCATCGCCGTCGTCTCCTTGCTGGTCATCCAGCTCACCACCGGCGCGTTCGCCCTGCCGGATCCGGTCACTCCGGTCACCGGCAACGGCACCTGGTTCACCGGTCTCGGCCAACCGTACGGCGGCTGCGGCCTCCCACAGGCCAATCTGGACAGTCAGGACTTCGTCGCACTGAACGTCTTCAACACCCCCGGCGACTACTCGTACTCGACGCGTCCCGTCCCGGCCACCGACTCGAGCAAGATCGGCATGTGGAACAACGGGCTGAACTGCGGTCGCTACGTGCAGGTCTCGATCGGCAACTACTGCACCGGCGTCAACGACGGCGCCCAGAACCAACCGTTCTGCCGCAACGGCGCATGGACGACGGACGCGTACAACGGTGACACGTTGACCATGCTGGTCGCGGATAGCTGCGGCGACTCCAACGCGTGGTGCCGCGACGATCCGTACCACCTGGATCTTGCCCAGGCCTCGCTCAACCGCTTCCAGCGCAACGGGACCACGGTCACCGACATGTACCCGAACCATTGGAACAACCGCCAGATCAGCTGGAAGTTCGTCGCCGCGCCCAACTACACCGGCGACATCCAAGTCGGGTTCCTGGCCGGCGCCCAGCAGTGGTGGCCCGCGATCTCGGTCTCGCACCTCGCCAACGGCATCCACGGCGTCGATTTCCTGGTCAACGGCGTCTGGCAGGCCGCGACCATGAACAGCGACATGGGCCAGTCCTACATCATCGGTGGCACAACCTCGGGCGCGACCACGTTCCAGATCCGGGTCCACGACGTCACCGGCGCCCTGATCAATGCCGGCCGGGTGTACAGCTTCTCGCTGCCGTCGAGTTGCTCGTCGCAGTGCAGTGCCCCGTACACCCAGGTCGCGTACACCACCGGGTCCGCGACGGGCTCGCCGTCCCCGTCCCCATCCGCAACCCCATCCGCAACCCCATCGGGTACGCCATCAGCCACCCCCACGGGTACGCCCACCGGCGGTGCCTGCACCGCGACGTACGCCATCACGAACTCGTGGCCGGGCAACTTCGGCGCCACGGTGACCGTCAAGGCCGGTGGCTCGCCGATCACCGCCTGGACCGTGAAGTGGATATTCGCCAACGGCCAGACGATCAGCCAGCTCTGGAGCGGCACGCTGACCGCGAGCGGGGCGAGCATCGCGGTGCAGAATGTCGGCTACAACGGGGCACTCGCCGCCAACGGGACGACCACGTTCGGGTTCAACGGCACGGCCGGATCGACGAACGCGATACCAACCCTGACCTGCACAAGTCCGTGATGTAGTCGGTCCGGGTGCGGCCCGATCCAGAGCCGCGCCCGGACGAGATCCTTCGACCCGGCCGTTGCCGAGTGCGATGGCGGCGAGCAGCGTAAACTGCTGATACTGGCCGGCGCGAGCAGAACGTCACCGTGCCATGGGGCCGGAACAATCCGAGCAGCGCAGCGCCCACGCCGATGCCGCGCGATCCGGAGGGCTGTCGTGGCGCATCTGATATCCCTGAACGTCGGGATGCCGGCGGACGTGCCGTGGAACGGCCGGACGGTGCACACCGGTATCTGGAAAAGCGCCGTTACCGGGCCACGGCTGGTACGCCGACTCAACATCGACGGTGACGGACAGGGTGACACCGCGGGCCATGGCGGCGAAATGCGGGCCGTACTCGTCTATCAGATCGAGTCCTACCGGCACTGGCAGGACCACCTCGGCCGGGACGACTTCACCTACGGCCAGTTCGGCGAGAACCTGACCGTCGACGGGCTACCGGACACCGAAGTCTGCATCGGCGACCGCTACCGCGTCGGCGACGCCGAGTTCGAGGTCACGCAGCCGCGCGTTACCTGCTTCCGAGTCGGGATCCGCCTCGACCAACCGGACATGCCGTCGCTGCTGGTCAGCCACCGTCGCCCCGGCTTCTACATGCGGGTCATCACCGAGGGCCACGTGCAGGCCGGTGATCCGATCATCCAGACGCGTACGGGGCCGGGAAAGCTCAGCGTCGCCGATACCGACGCGCTGCTCTACCTACCCGATCCCGACATCGACCAACTCCGGCTCGCCCTGACCATCCCGGCCTTGAGCCCCGGCTGGCAGGGTTCCTTCCGCGAGCTCCTCGCCGCGGCCGAGACCGGTGGCGCCGCACCCGCGACCCCGATCGGCGTCGAACCGGGCTGGGCCGGCTTCCGGCCGCTCCGCGTCTCGGCCATCGTCCCCGAGAGCGACACGGTTACCTCGATCTGTCTCGCTCCGGCGGACGGCCAACCGCTGGCCGCCGCCCGCGCCGGTCAATATCTGACCCTGCGTGTAGCAACCGACACCGCCACCGCGGTACGAAACTATTCGCTGTCCTCCGCCCCGGGCGCCGACACCTACCGGGTCAGCGTCAAACGTGAGCCGCACGGGCTGGTCAGCCAATACCTGCTGAAGACTCTGCACCCCGGCGCGCTGCTCGACGTCGCGGCACCGCGCGGCGAGTTCGGCCTCACCGACGACCGCAAACCAGTGCTACTCGATCTCGGCCGGCGTCGGCGTGACACCCGTTCTGGCCATGCTCCACCAGCTCGCCGACGCTCACACCGACCGCGAGGTCTGGTGGCTCCACGCCGCCCGTGGCCCCCGCGAACACCCACTCGCGGCCGAGGCACACGACCTCCTTGCCGAACTGCCGCACGCCCACGAACACGTCTTCTACAGCGCCGCCGATCCCGACGTGGCAGTCGAGCACCACGCGATCGCCGGCCACCTCGACACCGATACGCTCACCGCGCTCGACCCACCCGCAGACGCCGACGCCTACATCTGCGGCCCAGCGGCATTCATGACCGACATCCAGACCGCGCTGATCGCGGTCGGCGTGGAACCGACCCGGATCCACACCGAACTGTTCGGCGCCCGCACCGCCATCAACCCCGGCATCGTCGACACCCGTCGGCCGGCACCCCACCCGCCCGCGGGTGAATCCGGCGACGGGCCGGTCATCACGTTCGCCCGCAGTTCACTCTCCGTGCCGTTCAACAGCGCATATCGCAACGTCCTGGAGTTCGCCGAGGCATGCGACGTACCCACACGGTGGTCCTGCCGCACCGGCGTATGCCACACGTGCACGACGCCATTGCTGGCCGGTCAGGTCGCGTACAGTCCGCAGCCCCTCGAACCGCCGGTCCCCGGCGATATCCTGGTCTGCTGCTCACGCCCCACGTCCGACCTGGTGATCGACCTGTAACCGGGTGCCGATCATCGCGGCGGAACCGCTATCGCACCTCGGCGACGACCGTGGAACCGAGGATCTTTGCGATGAACGGGTCGAGCTTCGATCGGAGTCGTTCCACCCGCATTTCGAGGTCGAGCGTCTCGTTCGGGACGATCAGCGCATCCGACTTCAGCTCACCTCGCACGTACCGGGAACACTGCAGGTTGTCACAGATGTAGGTACCGGCCGAGTTGCCATTGCGCCCGGCGCTGCCGGCGAGCGCGGCGGTGAACAGCCCCACTCCAGAGGCCGCATGGACGGTCAGGCACAGCGAGCACATGCTGCTGCGCGCAATGCGGGTACGGGATCGGGTCGCTGCCCGCAGCGCGATGCCGACGACCTTCCCGCCCCACGGTGCGACGAGGTAGCCGCGGTCGGGAGCCTTGGGGTCGCGCCAGCCGAGAAACTCCAACCGATCCCACGCGACGTCCGTCAGCCCCGGTACGTTCATCCGTGCGACCTCGCCCTTGGAGCAGTTGACGAACGACGTGCGCAGCCGGCTCTCATCGATGGCATCCACGGGTGCGGAGCATAGGCGCAGGTAGCGCGGTCGGGCAAAGGCTTTTCCAACGACAGATCCGAGGCTTGTCGTGGCGAGTCACACTCGGGGGGTGGAAACCGTGGAGCTGGAGCCGGCCGAGATCGGATTCCTCCGTGGCGGCAGCTGGGGCGCAGCGCAAACCGCGTTGGCGATGCTGGTCGTGGCGGGCTCCGTGGTGGGCGCGGGTAAGGGCCAGATCGAACGTGCCAGGCCAACGCCACCGTCGGGACAGCCGTTGGCACGAGCGCTGTACAGCAGCCTGTACGGGGCGATGGGCGCCCGCGAGGTGACCAATCAGCCGCACGTCCAGACGGTCCTGCGCGATCTGCACAAACGCCTGGTACGTCAGGGTTATCTGCGGGCCTGGTGGGCGCGTTTACTGGTCCCGCTGTGCCTCGTCACAGTGCCGCCGGGAATCGGAGCTCGGCTGATGGCCCACGGGGTCATTCCGCCAACCGTCACCGCCGTCGCAATCGTGGTGTGTGTCGGCGTCGGCGCATGTTTTCTTCCCCGCCGTACCCTGTCGGGCGCCCGGACGCTACGGCGGTTGCGTACGCGCGGCGGGTCGCCCGTTACCGCAGAATCCGTCGGCCTTCATGTCGCGCTGTACGGCATCCGCGGGTCCCTGACGTTGCTCCCGGCGCACGCCACCGACCTCGGCCTGCTGGACGGCGGACGATGGAACCGCCGCCTGGATATCCCGGTGCCGCGGCGATCGATATGAGCTGACCAGCCTACGATCCTCAGTGGCGATGCATCCGATAGCGCAACACCATGAACGGAATGCCGAAGATCGAGAAGGCGTGGTCGGCGAGGAGTTCCCCGTCGGCGACGAACACATCCAGGCGCTCGGCGAACCCGTACACCGCCACGGTCGAGAGGGCACCGGAATCCGGGTCGATGTAGCTCAGATAGTGGCCGGACTGGTCGGTATCGCCGCGGCTGGTCAACGTCAGCCCGCCATCGCTACGGGGTAGCGGCAGCAGAGTAGCGGTGAAGTTCGCCTCCGGTAGCGGAAACCCGACGCTGACGTACCCGCGGTCGCCTCGCCGGTACGTCGTATAGATCCCCACGTAGATGGGTTCGTCGTTGTCGGCGAACGATCGGATCCAGCCTCGAATCGTGATCTCGGACCGGTTCGGATCGCTGATCGTGTCGATCCGCGACCGTACGCCGCGCAGTGTCTCCCGCTGATTCGTCGGTACGTTCGCCTGGCCGAGCGGCCGAGCCACCAGCGTGCGGTAGAGCAGGTAGCCGGGCCGGACCCAGATTCGCCACTCCGGCACGATGTCCAGCCGGAACCGGGTGGTGTGTTCGTAGAACTCGCGTACCGCCGGATCCACCGTGCCGGGGTCGAATTGCGGGCCGGCCAATTCGTCGAGCGAGGCGACGATGCCCACGTCCGGTACCGCCTCGTGGTAGTCGCCGCCGATCCGGTCGGCAAGCTGCCGTACGTAGGACGTACCGACGTATCGGCCGGTAGCCGCGCGTGGCACCACGAACGGCAGGTCAGTCGGCGCCGCTGATTCGGCGATGAGGCTGACCTGCGGATCCCGGAACACGACGGCCGAGATGATCCGAAACGCGACGACGGCTACCGCAGCCGCGATCGCGGCCGACGTGTCATGGCTGATCGCCCACAGCGCGAACCCGACCGCGGCACCCACGACCGGCCCGAGCGCGACCTTCTGCGGGCGTACGCCCAGCAGCCCTGCGACCGTACCGGCCAGGATCGCCGCGATCACCGGACCGACCCCGGGAATCAGCCCCACCAGCCAGCCGAGCGCGGCCGCGATCGCAGCACTGGCAACGATCCGGGACCAGAGCGCCGGGATCTCATTGGGGCCTTGCCGCGCCCGCGCTACCCGGTCCACCACCGCGACGGCAATCGCGCCCGCGAGAGTGCCGGTCAGCACCCAGCGCCACCCGAATCCGCTGGCGAGTGCCGCGCCACCGAGCGCACCGATGACCGCCGCCGTCGGCGTGCTGCTACCGTCCCTGGACTTCGCTGCCTCCGTCACGCCGCCATTATTCCGGTACGGTTCGGCACGACGCAGTCGCCAGGGTTCAGGAACGTCCCCGGCTGTCGCCGTACCGTCGCGGCGCCGTGTAGCCCTCTCGGCGTACCGTTGCCTTCTTGCCTTTGATCGTGCTGTTGCGAAGCGCGTCGATGACCTCGTCCGCCGCCGCTGCCGGTACCTCGACCAGCGAGAAGCGGTCGGCGATCTCGATCGCGCCGATGTCCCGGCCGCTGAGGCTCGACTCGTTCGCGATCGCACCGACGAGATCCTGCGGGCGTACGCCCGAGCGCCGACCGACGCCGAAGAAGAGGCGGATCGTGTCTCCGTCGGACCGGTGATCGCGCCGTCCGTTGCGTCGCTCGGGCTCCGAGCGTTGCGGCTTCCGGTTGATCGATTCGGAGTGGTCCGGTATCTCCTGCTCGTCGAGTTCGCCGCCGCTGGCCTCGTGTGCCAGCTTCACCGCGGCGAGCGCGATGTCCATGAGGTCGAACTCCTCCGCGAGCGACTCGACGACGACCCGGAACCGTTCCAGGCGGTCGGCGACGACGAGCGTCTCCTGCAACGCAGCGCGTGTCATCTCCAGCCGCCGCGTCCGCAGATCCGCGACCGTCGGCAGCTTCTCGATCGTGAACCGCTGCTTCGTGAGCTGCTCGATCGTCTTGAGCATGCGATGCTCGCGCGGCTCGGCGAGCGTGATCGCGACGCCCTCGCGGCCCGCGCGTCCGACCCGGCCGATGCGGTGGACGTACGCCTCGGCGGCCGACGGCACGTTGTAGTTGACCACGTGCGTCAGTTGCTCGACGTCGAGTCCACGGGCCGCGACGTCGGTGGCGATCAGCAGGTCGGCGGTGCCGGCGCGGAGCCGTCCCATCACGCGATCGCGCTGGTCCTGGCTCATCCCGCCGTGTAGCGGCTCGGCCCGGTAACCGCGGCCGTTGAGGGTCTCGGTAAGTCCGTCGACCTCTTCCCGGGTCCGGCAGAAGACGATCGCGGCGGTCGGTGACTCCACGTCGAGAATCCGTCCGAGAGCGGCCGGCTTGTGCGCTCGGGTCACCATGTACGCGCTCTGGCGGATCTTCGGTGCCTCACCCACCGGTGTCGACTGCCGGCCCATTTCGATGCGCACCGGGTCACGCAGGTATCGGCGGGCGATCGAGTCGATCCGCGACGGCATGGTGGCCGAGAAGAGCACCGTCTGCCGTTGGTCGCTGGTCTCGTCGAGGATCGCCTCGATGTCCTCGGCGAAGCCCATGTCGAGCATCTCGTCCGCCTCGTCGAGCACGACGGTCTCGATTTCGCGCAGGTCAAGCGTGCCGCGACTGATGTGGTCGATCGCTCGGCCCGGCGTGGCGATCACCACGTCGACACCCCGCCGCAAGGCCTCCAACTGCCGGACGATCGGCTGGCCGCCGTAGATCGGCAGAACACGTACGCCCAGCTCACGGCCGTAGCGGTGGAACGCCTGGGAGACCTGTACGGCCAGTTCCCGGGTCGGGACCAGTACCAGTGCCGCCGGCGCCCGACCTCGATCACCGGCGGCGAGCCGCTCCAGAATCGGCAGCGCGAACGCCGCCGTCTTGCCGGTGCCGGTAGCGGCCTGACCGAGCAGGTCGCTACCGGCCAGCAACGGCGGGATCGACTCGCGCTGGATCGGGGTGGGCTCCTCGTACCCGAGGTCGGACAGCGCCTTCAACAACTCGGGACGCAGCGCCAGTCCGGTGAAGGACACCACCTCCGCCGACTCGCTCATCCTCATTCAGCTCCGGTCTGTAGACGCCACTGACGTCATTCTCCCAGGCCCGAAGCGGGGCCGCGTGTCGAGGGCCGAAAGCCGACTTCGATCGGTCACGACGGCAGCAGGGCCCGGACGGCGGCGACGTAGGTGTCGAACGCCGTACGCCCGTCCGGGGTCAGCGCCACGTTCGTGACCGGGGTACGCCGCTGAAACGTCTTCGTGACCGCGATGTACCCCGCCTCCTCGAGCTTGCGCAGGTGAATCGACAGATTGCCGGCGGTCATGTCGAGGAGCTGCCGCAGACGTGGAAACGTGATCTCCTCGTCCTGCGCGAGCGTCGACAGTGCCACCATCACCCGCAGCCTGGCCTGGACGTGGATGACCGGATCGAGTTCGCCGATCATCCCCGCCGCCGCCATGTCGTGTACGCCGCGATCACGGCGAACCCACCGCCGCCGGCGAGCGCCAGCACCAGGAAATTGCCCGGTACGCCGACCAGCACGGCGCCCGCGCCGCAGAGCATCGTCCAGACACCGGTCACGTACAGCACGGTGTCTCGCCACAATGCGCCGCCGGCCATCTGAAGCACGCCGACGAGCAGCAGCGATGACGCCGACCAGAGCAGGATCGAGGTGGTCTCCGACAGGCCACGGTTCTCCAACGTGACGTTCACCGCCGTCAGGCAGACGAAGCCGAGCGTCCAGCACCAGCCGTACATCGCGCCGACCACGCGGGACGGCCCGCTGATGCCGGCGCCGACTCGGGCCCCGTAGACGATCGACGCCACGATGGAGACGCCGATCAGCACGCTGGGAACGATCGGACCCAGCCAGGCCGGGATCACGCGATCCGGCCCGTACGCCAGGTAAGCCGCTCCGAACCCGAAGAACCAGGCCGCCGCCCACAGTCCGTTGATCCATGCGGGATTGAAGGTGACGCGTTGACTGACGCGCCGGCCCTCTGCATCGATAACTGCCAGCGTGGCCGCCGCCGTCATCTCGTCCTCGTGCTCATTCATGTGAACCTCCTGCCAACTAGTTTGCGCTAAAAACTCGTTTGGCGCAACCCAGGCAGATCGGAAACTACGTCTATGCACGTCAGATGCCGATTACCCCTTCGGACCAGACGCGAGCGAGGATCTCGTCGGCGGTCTCGTCGACCGTCTGGTCCGAGGTGTCCAGCCAGAGTCCGATACGCGGCGTTGCGGTACGCAGGTGGGCGTCGAGCTCCGCGACACCTTCATCGCCGGGCCGGTAGGCGACCTTGCCCCGCGCAGCCTGTCGGGCGGCATCGCGTTGCACAACGACATCGGCGCGCGGAGCCAATACCACCACGGCCAGCGGTCGATGCCGGATCGCGGCGACCATGTCAGTGAGATCGCTACCGAGCACGATGTCCTGCAAGACCACATTGAAACCGGCCTCGGCGTAGCCGTCGGCGACGGTGGCCGCCAGCGCGTACCGCAGCTGGAGTTGGCGCAACGCCTCGGGAGGCGGATCGGACGGCCCCATCTCGACGCGACCGTTGATCACCATCCGCCGGAACACGTCGCCGCGTACGTGCACCGAGCACTCGAGCCGTTCGGCGAGCGCCTGCGCGACCGATGACTTGCCGGCCGCCTGGACGCCCGTCACGACGATCACTGACATCCGCCCACCGTAGAGCGTCAGCGCTCGACCTCGGTCAACCGAGGGCCTTCGCGAGCGCACTACCGGCGTCGTCGAATGCGGACTGCGGAGCCGGATCCATCACGTCCTCCCACAACGGCAGCGCGTGCCGGACGGCGTCCATCATGCCCAGCGGTCGGGGAAGGAACCAGACGTGGAAGTGCGCGATCCCATCGCCCCACCGATAGAGGTGAACCCGACCGAAGCCACCGAGACCGAAGATGCCGGCCTCGATCCGGCCGGCGATCCGCCCGAAGTCGGCTGCGAGATGCGCCGGCAGGTCGCGGAACGAGTCGAAGTGCTCGCGGGACGCGAGCCAGACCGTGCCGGGAATGCTGCCGCCCACGGGGTTGTGCAGCACCCAATTGTCATCCGACCAGATGCCGCCGTCCTGGTCACAGAGGCCACACGGCTCGCCATCGGGGTCGCCGGGACGAGGCGGCTCCGGGATGACGAGCGGCGATGGCTCGATGCGTACCAATGGTTCGGCGTATGGCAACTTCATGTCAGCCTCCGAAACTGAAACGTATGGGCTTCTATTATGCAACGTCAATGTTGCATCGTGTCAAGGCTATCCCTTGTCTGTTGGCGTTGCCATCACTCGGCGCAACAGATATGTTGCATGCATGGATCAAAAGCTGTACCGCGCGACGGCGCAAGTCATCGGCGAAGTCGGCTGGGACGCGCTGACGCTCGACCGCGTCGCGGAGCGCGTGGGCAAATCACGGGTGACGCTGTGGCGCAACGGCGTGACCCGCGAATCGCTGCTCGACGGGCTGCTACGGCAGCTGTCGGACGACTATCGCGACGCGATGCTGCCGATCCTGGTCGCGACCATGACGCCGCGCGAGCGGTTCGAGAAGACGATGTATGCGTTGTGTGACGTCATTGACAAGCACTCGGACCTGCTCAGCGTCTCCGATGACATGTTCCATCGAGCATATGCGGCCGGTTCCGTACCACTGGGGTTTCTTGATCCGTTCCTGCAGGCGATCCGTGAGGCACGGGCGGCCGGTGCGTTGCACGGCCCCGTGAAGTCCAGCCGGACGAGAGACCTCGAACTCGCGGATGTCGCGTTCAACTCGGTGGCATGGCCCTACCTGCATTTCCGGATCCGGCACAAGTGGACCGCCAAACGAGCCCGCCGGGTCCTCGTCGACACAATTCTGGACGGGATGATGGCATGAACAGCGTTCACGACGAACTCTGCGCCAGCACGGGCTGGGCGCAGTACCTCACCTCAAAGCTGGTGCCGTGGGGGATCGACGGCCTCGACCTGTCGGGACACGTGCTCGAGATCGGCGGCGGCTACGGCGCCAGTACGGCCTATCTGCTGGAACGCGTCGGCAAGCTGACCGTGATCGAAGTCGACGAAGCCCTGGCCGGCGGCCTGTCCGACCGCTTCGGCGAAGACGCCGAGATCGTCTGGGGAGACGCCACCGCGATGCCATTCGACGACGACTCGGTCGACACGGTCGTGTGTTTCACCATGCTCCACCACGTACGCCCGGCGGCGGCGCAGGACCGGCTCTTCATAGAGGCCGCCCGCGTCCTGCGCCCGGGCGGATTCTTTGCCGGCACGGACAGTCGCGCGTCGGACGGTTTTCGCGAGTTCCACACCGGTGACGTCTACGAACCGGTCGATCCGAAGACGATCGTTCGGCGCCTCCGCGGAGCCGGATTCCACACCGCGACGACGCGCAGCCGCAAGCGCTCGTTCCGGTTTCGCGCTCAGGTCGCCACGGGCTGATCCCGGGGTCAGCGCGCCGGGCGCGGCCTCAGGCGGTGTTGTACTCGGGCGGACAGTTGTCGCCGATAGTCGGTGCCGCACAGACAGCCACGCTGGTCGGATATGAGACGACGTACTGCCGTCCATCGGCCTCGTAGTCGACCACGAAGTGCCGGATGGTCGCGCGGCTCACGCCCGTCCCGGCGATACCGACCACGATGGCGTAGCCGATCCCGGTTGTATGCGGCGGCACGATGAATCCGGCCGCCGAGATCGGCGTACCCATGTTCTTGTCGACGGGTGGAAACCGATCCCAGTTCGCGATATCCGCCGAATATCTGTCCGGCGAGGGCGGATAGATCAACGCCCCGAGAATCGTGATCCCGGGTACGCCGTACACCGCCCGCACATCCTCGATCTTCACCGGCGACGAGGAGGTGTTGTATAGCTCGCCGAGCCCGGAGGTATGCGTCTGCCCAACGGCCAGGCCCATCGACGTACCCCCCGCGTTGCCGGCTGGAAACCGTCGGTGATCGCCGTCCGGTGACCGGAACGAGAGCGGTCCGTCGGTGGCCGATGGATGGAACGTCGATCCCGTCATCACCGCGACGGCGACCATCAGAACGGCCAGCGACGCGAGCCATCGACGCACTGACAAACCACTCATATGCAGTGCTGTTCACTGCGACGGATGCCGATCACGTGCACATGCTGACATGGGGATCGGCATGACGCGACCCCTCGTCACCTGCAAACTTCTTGCACGCGACGGGTTGCGACCGCCGGCGGAGCCGATGGCGGCAAAATGGTCGTTTTGATCCGGTCCGCCTCGGTCAACAGCAGCCGGCTGGCGTCCGCGTCCTCGGGCGCGTTACCGCTATCGCGGAGTTCCCCAGGTGATATCGGCGACCACCTGAAGCTCGAGGATGCCGTCCACGGCGAACGGCGCCACGATCTCGCCCACTCTCCGATCGAACGCCGCACTCTCGGCGGCCGGCATCAGTTCGCGGGCGAGGCTCGAGGTGGAGTGGAACTGCTCGACGTAGTCTGCCGCGGACTGACGGAACACCGTCGGCGCCGTCGTCGCGTGGTCGGCGATCTCAAAAATCTCCTCGCGGACGAGCGCGTCAACCAGCGAGAAGCCCGGGTCATACGACCGGTTGCGCGAATGTTCGCGGATGATGTCGATGAGCTGATCCTGCCACGGAGGTGCTTGGTGTCCATGCGCGACGACGGCTAGGAAGGCATTCCGGGCCATGACCGCCTTCAGACGACCGAGCGTGACGGACCGATCCATCCAGTGCAGGCTCGCACCTGCGGTCACGAGTGCGTACGGGCCGTGCAATTCGACCGTCTCGGCCGGGCTGACGATCCAACGCAGATTGGTCCTCTGCCCGCCCGGCCTGTTTCGACCCACCTCGATCATCGCGGACGAGATGTCGACGGCGTCGACGCGATCAACCCGGGCGGCCAGCGGTCTCGCCAGAGCCCCTTCGCCTGCGCCGAGATCGAGGACGTTACGCGGCCGGTCCGTCATGAGCCGTTCGAGCAGATCGAAGACCTCATCCGGGTACGGCGGCCGGTGCTGATACGCCTCAGCGACCCCGCTATGGGCGAACGTGTCGGCGAGGCTGTTATCCATGCCGCCCATCGTGGCACAGGCCGTGCCTGCCTGCGTATGACGTACGTCCGCGTCGCGGTGGTACGCGGTGACTACGATCGGCAGGGTTCGATCGCCCCGGCGAAGGAGTAGCCGCTATGCGCATCACTGCCCACCTCGACGTCGAGATGATCGCCATCGAGACCGACGACCAGCTCTCCGTGATGATCGAGCTGACCGCTCCGCCGGCGCCCGACACCGGCGAGCGCGCGTCGAGCGCCCTCGAGGTCGTCCTCGACCGCAGCGGCTCGATGGCCGGCGACCGGCTCACCGGTGCGAAGACCGCGCTGACCAGCCTCGTCGAGCGGCTCGACCCGCGTGACCACTTCGGCCTGGTGGTGTTCGACAACCAAGCCGACGTCACCGTGCCCGCACGGCGGCTCACCGACAAGGCGATGGTCAAACGAGCGATCGCGGGCGTACAGACGGGTGGCAACACGGACCTGTCCGGCGGCTACCTTCGGGGGTTGCAGGAGGCCCGACGGGTAGCCGGCTCCGGCAGCGCCACCGTACTGATCATCAGTGACGGACATGCCAACGCCGGCATCACCGATCCCGAGGCGCTGGCCCGGGTGGCTGCCGAGGCGTACACGCACGGGGTGACCACCTCCACGCTCGGCTTCGGCCTCGGCTACGACGAGCGGATCATGTCGGCGATCGCGCGCGGGGGTTCCGGCAACGAGCACTTCGCTGAGGACCCGGACACCGCGGTGGCGCTTATCGCGGGCGAGGTGGAAGGGCTGCTCGCGCAGACCGCCCAGGCCGCGTCGCTGCACGTACGACTCTCCCCGGCGGTGCGGAGCGTGCTGGTGGTCAACGACCTGCCGGCCAACACGATCGACGACGGCCTGCTCATCGAACTCGGCAGCTTCTACGCCGAGGAGACCCGCAAATTGGTGCTGACATTCGACATCCCGGCGGTCGCGGCGCTGGGGCTGACCGAGGTGGCGACGTTGACCTTTACGTACGTGGAGTTGCCCGCGCTGGTGCAACACACGGTGACGGTGCCGGTGCACGTCAACGTGATGCCCGGCGACCAGGCCGCCGGTCGGGTGCCTGATCCGGTGGTACGTACAGAGCTGATCTACCTGCGGGCGCAGCAGGCGAAGCGGCGCGCTTCCAGCCACCTGAGCAGCGGCGACATCGACTCGGCGCTGAAGGAAATCCAGCAGGCTCAGCGTGAGATCGCCGAAGCGCAGGTCGGTGCACCAGAAGCGCTGGTGGCCGATCTCACTGAGGAGGCCGAGATGCTCAGCTACCTCGCGCGGGAGACGGAGACCGGGTCGGCCCTACGAGCCTCGAAGTACGCCTCGGCCAGTTCGTCGGCCCACCTGCAGAAGCGGGGCCGTACCCACAACGTCCCGCCCGTACCCGACGCGCGCGAGCCCGTCGCCGAGGCGCAGCCCATCGCCGAGGCGGAACCCGACGAGGACGCGAGCTGAGCTGAACGACGGGTTGTACGCCGAGTCGGGGTCTTCTCAGTGCGGGGTCAGACGGAAGGCTCGAGCACCGGCGGCCCAGGCCAGACGAAGGTCGTCGGGGTCCGGATTGCCGTCGTGATCGAGGCCGATCTTGTTGAACTTGGCGAAGTTTCGGTTGTCGCGTGCCATCACGCCGTAGTACTCGGCGATGCCGGCCTCGTCGCTGAAGACCTGAACGTCGGCCGGTCGCCGCTTGCCCTGGAGACGGATGTCCACGGACTCCCCGGTGCGCAGGTTGCGTCCCCACCCGAACGGCGTACCGATCAGGAGGGCACTGTCCTCGCGGGTGTATGCAACCGGCACCGAGTAGTGCCGTCCCGACTTGCGGCCCACGACGTACACCGTGATCAAGCGTTTGCCCACTGCTCGGCTCACCAATGGTGTGCGCAGTAGACCACGCACAATCCAATTGGCCAGTCCCTGCAGTGCGAGGGTCTGTGCCCTGGCATCCACCACCGGAGGCTTTTCTGCTGACGACTCAGAAGTCATCTCATGATCGTATGCCTGAGCTGAAGCAGGTCCGGCAGCGGAGACAGGTTGATCAGCGGTTCAAACGACGATTGTCCGGCCACGGAACGCCGGCCGGAGCGCATTTGGCGAAACCGTTCCTCTTTCGTCGACATCGAGGCTAGGTTCAGCCGGGGCGGGGCGGATGGAGGCAGCGCGGTGGAGTATCTCGTTGACATGGTGACGACGGTGCCGGACGGCACCTCGGACGACGAGGTCGCCGCCATGCGTACGCGCGAGGCGGCGCGAGCGGCTGAGCTGGTGGCGTACGGGAATCTGCTGCGGCTGTGGCGACCGCCGCTGGCCCCGGGCGAGTGGCGTACGTGGGGCCTGTTCACCGCGACCGATGCAGATGAACTGGACTCGATCCTCACGTCGATGCCGCTGCACGTATGGCGGCATGACACCGTCACGCCCCTGTCGCCGCACCCGAGCGATCCGGGTCAGCCGATCCGGTAGCTCGAAACGGATCGCCGGATGCAGTTCGTCGGCGGACGACGGCCGGTCGGGCTCACCATGGAGGTATGAAAACCGCCGTTATCACAGGCGCATCCCACGGCATCGGCGCAGCGCTCGTGATCGCGTACCGTACGGCCGGCTACGGGGTTGTCGCGAACTCCCGATCGATCACACCGGCCGATGATCCGATGGTCCAGACCGTCGCGGGAGACATCGCCGACCCGGCCGTCAGCGCCCGTGTCATCGAGCACGGCCTCGCCACGTTCGGCCGCATCGACACGCTCGTCAACAACGCCGGCATCTTCGTCGCCAAACCGTTCACCGACTACACCGACGAGGACTACGACCTGGTCACCGGCGTCAATCTCCGCGGGTTCTTCGAGGTCTCGAAGCGTGCCGTCGTGCCAATGCTGGCCCAGGGCAGCGGACACATCGTCAACGTCTCGACCAGCCTCGTCGACCATGCCAACAGCAGCGTGCCGTCGGCACTGACGTCGCTCACCAAGGGCGGACTCAACGCCGTCACGAAGTCACTGGCGATCGAGTACGCCGCCCGCGGTATCCGGGTCAACGCCGTCTCGTTAGGCGTGATTCGCACGCACCCGGCCGAGACCGACGACACCCTCGCCGGCCTGCACCCGATTGGCCGGATGGGCGAGATCAGCGACGTCGTCGACGCGATCCTCTATCTCGAGACCGCCACGTTCGTCACCGGCGAGATCCTGCACGTCGACGGCGGCCAGAGCGCCGGGCACTGAGCCCGGGCCGCGCATCTCGCAGCCGTACATCCACTCATCCACGCATTCACCAGGGAGACCATCATGACCAGCGGCCACACCGATACCGATAGCGAAATCCTGGGCAGCGTCCTCGACGCGTGGAAGTCCGCCATCGATGCCCACGACCCGAAGCGCGCCGCGTCTCTGTTCACTCGGGACGCGATCTTCCAGGGCTTGCATCCGTACAGCATCGGCCCTCATGGCATCGCGGAGTACTACGACTCCCAGCCGATCGGGATGACCGCCGCGTACGACATCCTGGAAACCCGCCACCTCGCCGACGACCTGATCCTCGGCTATCTGAGTGTCGACTTCGGCTTCACCGACCGCCCGGTCCTGACTGTCTACCTCAGCGTGATCGTGCGCCGCACCGGCGACCGTTGGCTCATCAGCCACTACCAGGTATCGCGCCTCGCCTAACGGTATGGAGTGTGGGCGGAAGATCTAGGCTTTCCGGCATGTCTCCCCTCAACGCGGCAGCGCTTCACGAGATCGTCCCCGGCGTGTACGCCTGGGTGCAGCCGGACGGCACGTGGTGGGTGAACAACGCCGGCGTCGTAGTCGACGACGGCGAGGTGTTCGTCGTGGACACCTGCGCGACCGAGGCGCGTACACGACGGTTTCTCGACGCGGTCGACACGGTCGGCAACGGCAGCCCGATCCGGATGGCCGTCAACACCCACCAGCACGGCGACCACACGTACGGCAACAGCCTGCTACCGCGACACACGGTGATCATCGGACACGAACACATGCGAGAAGGGCTGCGAGTGGACCCGGTCATCGACGGGTGCCCGCCGTTCTGGCGGCCGGTTCCCGACTGGGGTACGGTCTCCCGTCGCCTGCCCGACGTCACCATGAGCGACCGGCTGACCGTGCATGTCGGTCAGTGTCGGATCGAGTTGCTGCACCCGGGAGGCCCGGCGCACACCACCGGGGACGTCGTGGCGTGGCTGCCGGAACAGCGCGTCCTGTACGCCGGGGACCTGGTATTCCACGGTCTGACGCCGCTGGTGTTCATGGGGTCGGTATCGGGCGCGATGCGCTCCATGGATTGGATGGCCTCCTTCGAGCCAGCGCACATCATCCCCGGGCACGGTCCGCTGATGACCGCCGCGCAGATCGGTCCGGCATTCGATGGGCTACGCCGCTACTACCAATTCGTCCTCGATACGGCCGACGCCGCGTTGGACCGTGGCTGGAGCCCGCTACGCGCCGCGCAGGCGTGCGACCTGGGCGAATTCGCCAGGTGGCCGGATGCCGAACGGATCGTGCTCAACCTGCACCGGGCGTACGCCGAGCGGCGGGGCGGCGAATTCGACCTGGTCGCCGCGCTGGCCGATGCCGTTGCTTGGCGTGGCGGCCCGATGGCCACGATCGTGTAGCAGCGCCGTTCGATCGCGACGGGATCGACGTGTGCATCGGACGGCTCTAGATTGCCAGTAGCCACTGCGTGGATGAGTGGATGATCGGCCAGAGGAGATGACGCAGATGTCGGCCGCAACGCAGACGGAGACCGGCGAGGGCTGGGCCATGGCGGCATATCGGCGATACCGTCCGGCGCGGCGCATCTCCCCGACGCTCGCATTCGCGCCGGACGGTCTCAGCGTGGCGTACGTCGACGACGGCACCGGCCAGTTCAACGTGACCACGCACGAGATCGGTGCCGTTGACGGTACGACGCTGACCTCGTTCGTCGATGAGACCGTGCGCCGTGTCGCGTGGCATCCGGACGGCGACTCGCTGTTTCTGGAAGCCGACACGGGCGGCGCGGAAAACACGCAGCTCTACCGGATCGATCGTGCCGGAGGAGCACCGACGGCTCTGACGCAATCGGCACAGTCGCGGTTCGTGCTGGCCTCCGGCAATCCGTTCTCCGGCGACGGTACGCAGATCGCATACTCCGCTACCGGCCAGGCATATCCCGGATTCAATACGTTCGTCATGGACGTCCGGTCCGGCGAGAGTCGCTGCATCTACGACGGGGGCGGGCGCACCTATGCGGCCCACTGGTCACCGGATGGCACGCGATTGAGCCTGGCGCAATATCAGCAGGCCTACGATCAGGCAGTTCTCGTGACATCGGTGGACGGGACGTCGGTACGGCAGCTGAGTCCCGAGGGTTCCACGGCGAGCTACGACATCGGGCCCTGGCTCGGCGACGGTTCCGGCCTTCTGGTGCGTACGGACGAGTCGCGCGACTTTCTCGGACTCGCCGTCATGGATGCCGACGACGGGCATCTGTCGTGGCTCGACACACCGGACTGGGATGTCGAGACGGTGGCCCTGTCGGCGGACGGCCGGCTCGCCGTGTGGTCGGTCAACGTCGACGGTGCTTCCCGGCTGCGTGCCCGCGACATGGAGACCGGCAGCGACGTGGAGATGCCGGGCCTTCCGATGGGCCGGGTGACGTCCTTGATCGTCTCCGACGACGGCGAGCGCCTCGCGCTGGTACTGTCCACGCCGACCCGGCCGGCCGGCGTACTCATCATCGACGTCGCGTCACGGGACGTGCGGTGGTTGAGCAATACGGATGCCCAGGACATGGACCCGGCGGCGCTCGTCGAGCCGGAACTCGTCAGGTACGAGTCGTTCGACGGCCGGATGATCCCGGCGTATCTCTACCGACCGCCGGCCGCCGCGACGCAACCGGTCGGCGTCGTCATCTCGATCCACGGCGGCCCCACCTGGCAGGAGCGGCCCACCTACGGCACCGGCTTCTACCAGTTCCTGGTCAGCCTTGGTATCGCTGTGCTGGCTCCGAACATCCGTGGCTCGGTCGGATACGGGCGGCGCTACCAGGAACTGGTCTACCGCGATTGGGGCGGCGACGACCTGCGCGACATCGAGGCTGCCGCCCGCTATCTGCAGGCTCAGCCCTGGGTGGACGCTACCCGGATCGGCCTGACCGGCGGCTCGTACGGCGGCTTCATGGTGCTGTCGTGCATCACCCGGCTTCCCGAGATCAACTGGGCCGCGGCGCATGCGCAATTCGGCCCGACAAATCTGGTGACCTTGGCGAGGGCCACGCCACCGGCGTATCGAGCGCTGGTCGCGGCAACGGTCGGTGACCCGGACGACGACTTCGACGCGTTGATCGAGCGTTCGCCGATGACGTACGCCTCCCGGGTGCGGACACCGCTGTTCGTCCTCCAGGGCGCGAACGACATCCGGGTACCGCAGTCGGAGAGCGATCAGTTCGTCGAGGCGCTTCGCGAGCAGGACATTCCGGTCCGGTACGACGTCTACCCCGGCGAGGGACACGGATTCATGAAGACCAGCAACCAGATGAAGTCCGAGGCCGACGCGGTCGAGTTCCTGGCCGCCCACGTCGCCTGAGCTGCGAGGCAGCGCGGCGCGGTCCGGCTACAATCGCGATTCCCAGAACCGGATCGATCGCAGGAGCAGGCATGTCAGCCCCCGTACCGCGCGAACTCTCGCCGCGCATGCGCCAGGTCGGCCTCGGTGCCATTGCGCTTGCCGCAGCGGCCGCCGCGGTCACCGCCTGGATCGTCGCCGCCAACCTGATCACCGGCTCAGCCGTCGCCGTACCGACCGCGCTGACGCTCCTCGCCATCCCGGTCGTCTTCGGCGGCCAGATCTGGGTGATCATCTGCCTGCGCCGGGTACTGGGACAGAGCCGGTTGTCGAGTGCCGCCTTGCGCCGGATCAATCCGATGGTCCTCGGCGCTGTGGCGGCTCTCGCATTCGCGGGCTGGCTGATGGCTGCGGCCTCGGCACCGGCCGGCGCACACGGCACCCCGCTCAGCACGGGACAGACCTGCGCACACGTCCTCAACACCCACGGCACGTACACGTGCTTGACCGAGGCGGCGTACCAGCGCAACCAGGCAAATGACCAGCGCGCCGAGGCCGGCATCCTGTTCGGATTCTTCGCCATCCACGTCGGTGGCGGCCTGATCGCCCGCGGCCGATCGAAGCCGTAACCGGCACCTCAGATCGAGACCGACTCCGGCGCCGGACCGACGAGCGCGGTGAGTTCGGCCGCCTGCCGGTCGAGGTGGCCGGCTCGCTGGAACGTGCTGGCGCTGAGCGCCGTGCACCGCACCGAGCGACCCCGGCGCAGATCTATCCGCAGGCACCGGTAGTCGTCAGCGCTCGGCGGAACGATCCGGACGATGGTGTCCCAGGCCACCCGGTGGGTGCGCTGCACGTTGCGAACGGTCAGGCCGTCGGCATCGATGATCACCGCGATCCGGAACGCGCGCACTGCCGCACGCGCGCTCAACACCGCGACCACGATCGCGGCGACCATCACGGCCCAGCCGCCGACGCTCCCCTCGACCACCGCCACGCCGATCGACACCAGGATCACAAATGCGAAGAGCAGAGCGTTGAACACCACGGGGTACGCGCGGCGGTACACCACGACACCCGCTGCACCGAGCCGGGCGGCGCGCTCCTCGGGCGCCCACAGCTGTATCGGCACGTCGTAGAGCTGCTCCTCGCGCTGCCGTTGTGCGTCGTCCGACTCGCGAACCGGCGGCGCGAATCCCGGCCGGCGGGTGATCGCCACGTACGCGTACACGGCGAGGGTGGCACCGACCCAGGATGCCGGACGGGCGGCGTACCACTCGTGGCGCTGTGCGGCCGGGAGCAGCTGCTCACCGACGACCGGGCAGCACGATCAGCAGGAGATAACCGATCGTCAGGGCGACCCGATGCCTCGCCGAGGACCTGGTCCAGCCTCCGCCGACCCATGTGATCGCCCAGAATCCGGCCATGGCCGATGCGAGATTCCGGATCGACCGGTCCCCAGCCGATCACCGACAACAGCAGGGCGACCGCGGTCATAAACGGCAACGCCACGATCAGAACCGGAATCGGAGCACGCCACGGCAATCACCGTGGCATCGACCGGTTGACCTGCGGAGCGTTGCCTCATGGCACTCTCATCTCGTCGTGGGCACAGTCATTCTCGCCGATGGTGGCAACATCCGGTAGATGACCCTCGCACCGATCACGTCGGCGACCGTCCTGATCGTGGACGACGAATCCGGGCTGGTCCTCACTCAGACGTCCGGCGCGCTGCCGACGCTGTCGTTCGAACCGGACTGGCCACCGCTCGACGGGCGCCTGACCGACGCGCTGGTCCGACAGATCGGCGTACGCGCGGTGGTCCGCGAACCGCTCGACGTCGTGACCGTCGTGATGGCCGCGGCACCGGGGCAACCCGCGCCGTACGGGTTCCGCTGGGTTGCCGCATCGGCGGTATCCGGCCGGAACTCCGTCATCGACGCCTATCTCCACGGCGACGATCACTGGCGCCCGGCGTGGTACCGCTCGGGCTGGCACGAGCAGGCCATCGCGTACGCCGACTCGATCCTCGACGCCACCGGGCGGCGCCGGACCGGAAATCCGGTGCAGGTCAAGCATTGGAGCCTGTCCACCGTGCTCCAGATCCCGACCGACCGTGGCAGCGTCTATCTGAAGAGCGGCATCCCCCCCGTACGTGCACGAGCCGCGGCTCACCTCATGGCTCGGTCGGCAGGAGATCGGCTCGTTCGCGGAGATCGTCGGCGCCGACGACGCCCGACAATGGTGGTTGGCGGAAGACTTCGGCGGGCATCCGGCGACGCAGTCGGACCACCCGGCCGTGGTCGCCCGGCTCGCCGATATCCAACGGGCGCTCGCCGGGCGTACCGATGCTGCGGTCGCGCTCGGATGCCCACGTCGGTCGATCGGCGATCTGGCCGCCGGCGTACCCGCTGTGCTTGATCGGGCTGATCTGTGGGACGCGGCGCCGGCGCTGGCGAATCTGCATCGAGCGCTCGATAGTGCTGCGGCCGCTACGCTCCGGCGCTCTGCGGCCGTGATCGAGGCGGCGTGCGCGGACGTGGCGGCCGCAGGGCTGCCGGAAACGTTGCTGCATACCGACTTCCATCCCGGCAACGCCGTGCTGCGCGATCACGGCGTCCTCCTGCACGACTGGTCGTGCGCCGAGGCCGGTCCGGCGATGCTGGACATCGCGACGTGGTGCTACCGGGCGTCGGATGATGACGCGCTCGCGGCCGCGACGGCCTACGCCGCCGGGTGGGCCGATGTCGCCACGGGTCTGCGTGCGTGGCGGTCCGTGCGGATCGCCGGGTCATTCGCGCAGCTCGCACAATTCGTTCGCCTGGCCGATCTGGTCGGATCGCCGTACGCGTTCAACTTCCTGCCCGTCGTGTACGGCTGGGCACGGCGACTGAACGTCTTGACGTCGGGGTGACCCGAATGCGGCTACCTTCGCTAGGCTCGCCCGATGCTGGATGAGATCCTTCGAAGCCTCGATGTCGGGATGCCACGTAGTCATGGTCGTGTCGACCTGCCCGGCGCGATGGTCATGTGTCATACGCCCGGCATCGGGATCGCGCTCGTCCGCGACGGCGCGGTCGCCGAAACGGTATTCGCCGGTGTCCGCGAGTTCGGCGGATCGGACGCGGTCGACGAGCACACGCTGTTCCAGGCCGGATCGATCGCGAAGTCGGTGGCGGCGGCGTGCGCGCTGCGCCTGGTCGCCGACGGTGTGCTCGATCTGGATGACGACGTCAACGAGAAGCTGACGTCCTGGCGCGTGCCGGCGAATGACGGATGGCAACCGGTGGTCACGCTGCGCCAGCTCCTCGCCCACACCGGTGGGACCACCGCGGGTGGGTACATCGGCTATCCGCATGGGACACCCGTACCGTCCGTGCCGGACATCCTCGACGGCCGGGGCAACTCCGAGCCGGTCGTCGTCTCCGGACTTCCGGGCCTGCGCTTCGGCTACTCCGGCGGCGGTTACCTGATCATGCAGCAACTCCTCGTGGACGTCACCGGCACCGACTTTCCGGCCCTTGCCGAGCGGCTCGTCCTCGGACCGGTCGGCATGGTGGACAGCACGTTCGCTCAACCGCTGCCGCAGGCGCTGGCGGCGAACGCGGCGTCCGGACATCACCCCGGACCGGTTCCGGTCCCCGGACGGTGGCACACCTATCCCGAGATGGCCGCCGGCGGGCTGTGGACGACAGCGACCGACCTCGCGAGATTCTTCCTGGCCATCCGGGCGAGCATCGCCGGCGAGCCCGGTGCGCTCCTGCCGCAGCACATCGCCGAGCAGATGGCCGCGCCGGCGACCGATGTCCCGTACGGCCTCGGGCTGGAAGTCAACGGCCCCAACGCACCTGCCCGGGTCGGCAACCACGGCAACGATCAGGGATTCGAGAACCGTGCGGTGGTATATCTGGAGTCGGGCCAGGGCCTCGTGGTGACCACGAACGCCTTCTACGGCCAGGCGCTCATCAACTCCGTCATCCTGCCGGCGGTGGCCACGGCGTTCGGCTGGCCAGGTGCGCCGATCGCGCCGGACGATCCCGGAACGGCAAAGCCCGGCACCTACGGTGAGTTCCGGGTCGAGGTCCACGGAGACGGCCTGATCCTCACGTACGCCCGGCAGCCGCCGGTCCGCTTGTCCCGGGGCGACGACGATCGCTGGCACGGCAATGCGGTCAACGTCGACGTCTGGTTCGACGGCGACGTCCTCGTCGTCGACCAGTACGGCAGCGTGACCCGCATCGATCCGTAGCACGGCCGGTGCCGCGTGGGCGACACCGGCCGGTACCGCTACTGGGCGACGACGCTGAATTCCGCCGTCCGAGCGCTCTCGGTCGTGCCGACCAGCGCACTGAATTGGTAGTAGTACGTCTGACCTGCGGTCACCGTGTGATCGGTGTACGTCGGCGACGTCGTCGTGGCGTACGGCGTCGCACCCTCACCGCCCGGTGTCGTACTGCGGAAGACGTGCCAACTCGTCACGCCGGACTGGAATCCCCACTGCAGCAGGATGCTTCCGACATGCGGCGAGATCACGACGCCGAACGGTACCTTCGGGACGATGCCCCCACCGCCGCCGGCCACCGGGGTGGCGCTGGCCTCGTTCGAGTTCCCCGACGTACCGGCGGTGTTGCTTGCCGTGACGCGGTAGTAGTACGTCGTGCCGTTCGTACGCCCGGTGTCGGTGTACGACGCCGACGTGCTGGTGGCGATGGCCGTCGCGCCCTCACCGCCGGCGGTGGTGCCCCGGTAGATCGAGTAGCTCGTGGCGCCGGTACTGCCGTTCCAGCTCAACGCGACCACCGAGTCACCGCCCGACGCGGTCAGTCCGGTCGGCGCGGCCGGGGTCGTGGCGACGCCGTTCGGGACGACCGACAGCTCGTTCGAGTCCGGCGAGACGCCGACCGCGTTGTTCGCGGCGATGTTGTAGAAGTAGGTCGTGCCGTTGTGCAGGCCGGTGTCGGTGAACGTGGTGGTCGTACCGCTCACCGTGGCGACCGGGACGACTGCTTCACCGTCGGACTTCGAACCGCGGAAGATGCTGTACGACGTCGGGCTGCCGCTGGTGCTGCCGGTCCACGACAGTGCGACGGTGGCGCTACTCGGCGTCGCCGTCAGATTCGTCGGTCCACTGGGGACCGATGCGGTCGCCGGTGTGACGGTCAGCTGATCGACCCGCGAGACGCCGTGATCGCTCGCCGCGAGCAGCGCGACCGAGTTGACGCCCGCGTTCAGGTGCACCTGCAGGGCCGAGTGCTGGTAGGTCTCGAAGCTACCAGTGGTCGGGAACCGTTCCGTCGTCGTGATGACGGTGCCGTTCACCTTCAGGCCCATCTCCCGGTTCGTGACGCCCGGGAACAGGCCGCTCTCGAACGCGTACCGCCAGTCGATCGTGTAGAGACCCGCGGTGGCAACGGAGACGTTGTTGAACGTCATGCTGCCCTCTGTCCGCGTACGCCATGTCGACCACCCGCTGGCCCGGCGAGGTCGAGCCGGACGAGCCGAGGACCTGCGGGAACCAGCCGGTCAGCGTCTGGAACCAGTCGAATCCTCCAAGGAGAGCGTCTTCGCCGTAGTAGACCTTGCCGGCGCCGGATGTCACGCCCGCGACGTTGCCGCCGGTCCCGATCGGCGGTGGGGTCTTGGATGCGTCCTCGGCGGTTGGGGCCGACTCGCCCGACGAGTTCACCGCGGTGATCTCGTAGAAGTAGATCGGTGTCGTGCTGAGGTTGGCGTCCTTGTAGCTGGTGCCGGTGACTGAGACGAGCGGCGTGGTGCCCTCGCCACCGGACGACGTGCCGCGATAGATGTTGTAGCTGGTCGCTCCGGCGCTCGGCGTCCACGTGATGGTGATCGACGTGTCACTGCCGGCGCTCAGTTCCTCGCTGGCCGGTGTGGCCGGTGGCGTGCCGGCCGCGGCGGCGGGCGCTTGGATCGCCGCGGACGCGACGATCAACGCCATCGCCACAAGGGCGAGCGCTTTTGAGCAGCTATTCCTGGACATGAGGCTCCCACTGTCATTGTCTGGGCAGAGTGAATTGCCCCCCGAAGTGGATCTCCCGGATTGGAAGATAGAGCGCTCTGTCCCGGAGCGTACCAGGGATAAATGTCCATACGTCAATGTCTTGAGTTAAGTCTCGAACAAAGTGGCACGATTACGCGAGTGCCTCGGCAACGACCACGCGCGCGCCGTTCTGAACGTCGACCAGGTCATCGGCGCCGAGGAACGATTCGGCGTAGATCTTGTAGACGTCCTCGGTCCCGGACGGCCGCGCCGCGAACCAGGCCGAATCGGTGGTCACCTTCAAGCCACCGATCGACGCGCCGTTACCCGGCGCCGCGGTCAGCTTCGCGGTGATCGGCACGCCGGCCAGCTCGGTCGCGCGTACCTGGTCGGGCGACAGCTTGCCCAGCAGCGCCTTGTCCGCCCGCGAGCACGGCACGTCGACGCGCGCGTACGCGGGCGCGCCGAACCGCTCGGTCAACGCCGCGTAGTGCCGGCTCGGCGACTGCCCGGTGATGGCGGTGATTTCGGACGCGAGCAGGCACAGCAGGATGCCGTCCTTGTCGGTCGTCCACACCGACCCGTCGCGGCGCAGGAACGACGCACCCGCACTCTCCTCACCACCGAACCCGACCGAACCATCAAGAAGCCCGGGTACGAACCACTTGAAGCCCACCGGCACCTCGAGCAGCGCGCCGATCAACGACGCCGCGACGTAATCGATCATCGTGGACGACACCAGCGTCTTGCCGACCGCCGCGTTCGCCGGCCATCCGGTCCTGGCCCCGAACAGGTACGAGATCGCGACCGCCAGGTAGTGGTTCGGGTTCATCAGGCCGCCGTCCGGCGTCACGATGCCGTGCCGGTCGGCGTCGGCATCGTTGCCGGTCGTGATGTCGTAGCGGTCTCGTTGCGCGATCAGCGACGCCATCGCGTACGGCGACGAGCAGTCCATCCGGATCTTGCCGTCATGGTCGAGCGTCATGAATCGCCAGGTCGGGTCGACCGTCTCGTTGACGACGGTCAGGTCAAGCCGGTAGCGCTCCCCGATCGCACCCCAGTAGGCGACGCTCGCTCCACCGAGTGGATCGGCACCGATCCGTACGCCGGCCGAGCGGATCGCGTCCATGTCGATCACGGCACCCAGATCGTCGACGTAGACGCCGAGGAAGTCGTAGGTACCCGGATCGGGTTTGGCGGTCCGGCGTACCCCCTTCAGTCCATCGGCGATGAGCGCGTTCGCGCGATCCTGGATCCACGTCGTCGCGTCCGTATCGGCCGGACCGCCGTGCGGTGGGTTGTATTTGAACCCGCCGTCGCGCGGCGGATTGTGCGACGGCGTGACGACCACGCCGTCCGCGAGGTGCGTCGTCGCGACCACGGTTGTAGGTGAGGATCGCGTGCGAGACCGCAGGCGTCGGCGTGTAACCGTCCCGGCTGTCGACCAGCGCGGTGACACCGTTCGCGGCGAACACCTCGAGCGCCGACGTGGTGGCGGGCGCGGACAGCGCGTGCGGGTCCCGGCCGACGAACAGCGGGCCGTCGGTGCCCTGGGCCGCACGATATTCGCAGATCGCCTGGCTGGTCGCGACGATGTGGTCCTCGTTGAACGCGGTGTCGAAGCTCGAACCGCGATGCCCGGACGTGCCGAACAGGACCCGCTGCGCCGGATCAGTGACGTCGGGGTGGCCGGCAAAATACGCACCGATCAGCGCGTCAATGTCGACCAGGTCGCGCTCTTGGGCATGCTGACCAGCGCGTTCGTGAATAGCCACAGCCTCAACCTCCGGTGATTGCGGGGCGCTCGGACCGCCATGATCACGACGCTGAGCTTTCCACCGCTTCCATAATCTACGATCTTGCGGGAATCAGCGCACTTTCCAGACTGTGAGCCGGTGATCCGCGGTCGTGCAGGTCAGGTAGCCGGAAATCGTGACGCAGGACGCCGGATCGGCGCCCGGCACTTCGCCGATCGGCGTCAACATCCCACCGGACGAGCGTAGGAGGAGCGTCGGTACGGCCGGCTGCGCATCCGAGATCGAGACGCTGACGCCGGTCCCGGCCGCGGTGACCGGGGTGGAGGACGGATGGGTGGTGCTGAGCCCGATCGAGAGCAGCACCAGATAGGACGCGCTGGAAGGCGCGACCGCGCTCTGCCGCGACCGGGCGGCCGGTCAGCAAATCGAACGCGTCGCCGACGTCCGGCCCGTTCGTCAGGCAGACCGCGGTGCCACACTGCTCGAAGCTCTGCCCCGCAACGACCGGGACTCCACTCCACAGCGGATGGAGATCGCTCATCGCGTACGCGTCGAGCACCGGTCTCGGCGTAGCCGCGTGCGCGACCAGTACGGTGTCGCCGGCGACTTGGAGGTGCGGGACGTCCATCTGATCCTGGGCCGGCAGCAGGAAGTTCACGGCGGCGGCGCCGAGCGGCACGGCACGGGCGACGGCCGGACGTCCGTCGGCGAGGCTGATCACCGAAAGCTGCGACGAGTTCGGGCACAGCTCGACGACCGCGGTGGTCACCTCGAACGAGCAGTTCACCGCCACGTCGTACGTCCACACCGCCGCGCCGGTCTGCGGATCGACCAGGCGGATCGAACCCGACTGCGGCGTGCCCGGGTAGTTGAATCCCGGTGGTCGCGGAAGCGCCGCGACGAGCACTCCCCCGGCGATCAGCTGCGCCGAACCGTAGTCGCTGGTCCACACCTTCCGGCCGGTCGCAGCATCGAACGCGGCCGTGTGCTCGCCGGACGCATCCGTGTCCTCCATGCTCACGATCACCTGGCCGCTCGCGTACGTCATGGCCGTCTCGGGGGCCAACTCGATCGTCCGGGCGGACCAGCGCAGCCGGCCGTCGGCCAGATCGAAGGCCCGGATGCCGTTCGTCAGGTCCAGCACGTAGAGAGTCGAACCCTGGATCATCACACTGGCATCGGTGGCCACCGGTGCGCTCGCGACGAGACGCAGAGGTGACGGCGGCGGCGGCAGCGCTGCCCCGCAGAGAAGCAGAATCATCACCAGGAGTACGGGCAATCGCAGCCGCCGTACCGTCCGCTGCCACGGAACGCGCGATGGTACGGCTGGAACGTCGAAGTCGTCACCCAGATCGACGTACCCTTCCGTGCTGGCCATCTCTGCAGCCTAAAGCGCATGTCTATGGCGGCGGGCCGTTCGGTGTTTGTGCCTAAATATGAAGACCACTCGACCGGCCCCCAAGTCCCTCGAGCAACCGCTTAGTATGGTCTACGCGATGATGTCTGACCAGGGAGACGACGACAGGCCCACGATAGATCCGGAGACCGGATTCGTGGACATGTCGCGTTACGACGACATCGATGACGACGAGGAGATCCCGGCGCTGCCGCTGGCGGAGCTGCTCGGATCGGTGCCGGATACCCCGTTGCCGGAGGACGTTTGGGACGCCGTCATTGCGCATGCGGTCGCCGACGACGATCCGCCCTCGGATCACTGACCCGCAGTGGCAGGGGCACCGCTTCGCCCGGATGCGAGGCGTTGCAGACCGGCCTCGGTGCCGATGTCGCCCTGACTGGCCGGCTCATCAAGGTAGCCGCGGATCGCGATCTCCAGCAGCCTCGGATCAACGTCCAGAGATGCGGTGGGCAGCGTCACGATGCGACCGGAAACGGCGTCGCGAACGTCAACGGTTCTCCCCTTCGGACCGACCCGGGTCGATCCGGTCGCGAGATCGGCCCAGGCGACCCGTGTGGTACGCAACAGATGCGTGAGCTGAAGGCCATCTCGATCCAGCGTCACGCGCGGACGGTTCATCACGATGATCGTGACACCGAGGAGCACCCACACGCCGAACGTCACGGCAGCGATGGGCAGCAGTCCCGGTACGCCGTTTAGGCTCATTCGGTCGGCGTTCTCCACACGGGTAACCGGCAACGCGTTCGACGCCAGCGTAAGAAACATGATCCCGACGGGCACCTTTCGCCGGCTCGCGTCCACGACGAACCGGCCGCGCTCGGCATCTAGGCGGAGCGTTCCCCGGCGTACGAACGACCGCCATGTGATCGCGTAGAACAGCCCGAACGCCAGCAGAACCGGCACCAGTACGGAGCCGAAGTACCAACCGGCGCGCGGATGGTCGAGTTCCAGTTCAAGCTCGTAGTACAAGCGCATAGCGGTGGCCAGCAGGCCACACGCGATGGCGACGAGACCTACACGATTCCGGGACACATAGTGAGAGTAGGGCCGACGTCAACCCAAGAAAGTGCTATCCGGCGTCGGGCTCCAGCGTCAGGCTGATCGAGTTGATGCAGTAGCGCTGGTTCTTGTCGGTGTAGTGCTCGCCGTCGAATCGGTGCCCCAGATGCGAACCGCAATTGGCGCAGCGCGTCTCGACTCGCACCATGCCGTGCGACCGGTCTTCGATGTAGGTGATCGCACCCGGGATCGCCTCGTCGAACGACGGCCAGCCGCAGTGTGAGTCGAACTTCGTGACGCTCTCGAAGAGCTTCGCGCCGCACGCCCTGCAGTGATAGGTGCCCTTGGTCTTCGTGTCGGTGTACTCGCCCACGAACGGCGCCTCGGTGCCACCCTGCCGGAGCACCTTGAACTCGGCCGGCGTCAGGCGTACGCGCCATTCCTCTTCGGTCTTCGGAAGAACCTGCTCAGTCATGCACCAAGCCTACGGCGGGCCGCAGCGGTCGACGATTACCGATTGCGAACGTCCACGGATCTATCTAACAGGTTTGTTTCCAACAGGTTCTAGCCAAGTTACTGACTGGTTGGTAACCTCAGGTCGCCTCTGTCGCGACACTCGTCGCAGACCATCGAAATTAGGCACATCTCCCCTCTTTCGTGATTTAAATCACAATGCTATATATATGGCGCCTGCTTTCCCTCTCCCCCCGGAGGACTACATGCGCCACTCCCGTCTCATCAGCTCTCCATCAGCGCGGTCGCCGCGCTCGGCGTGCTCATCGCCGCGGCCGCCCCGGCCAGCGCCGCCAGCACCGTGCACTACGTCGCGCTCGGCGACTCCTACTCGTCCGGCGTCGGCGCCGGCAGCTACATCTCCTCGAGCGGTTCCTGCGACCGCAGCCCGAACGCGTACTCGGCGCTCTGGGCCACCGCGCACGCGCCCGCGTCCTACACGTCGGTGGCCTGCTCCGGCGCCACCACGACGACGGTGATCAACACGCAGCTGTCCGCACTCAGCGCGAGCACGACGCTGGTCAGCATCACGATCGGCGGCAACGACGTCGGCTTCGCGAACATCATGGAGACGTGCGCGCTCGATGGCACGAGCGCCTGCGTCGCCGCCGTCCAGTCGGCCGAGAACTAGCGCGCAGTCAACACGCTGCCCGGGCCTGCTCAACACGGTCTACAACGACATCCGCTCGCACGCGCCGAACGCGCACGTCGTGGTGCTCGACTACCCGGTCTTCTACCAGCTCGGCACGCTCTGCATCGGGCTCAGCGCGACGTCGCACGCGAAGATCGACGAGGGCATCAACATCGTCGACGGCATCATCAGCTCGGCCGCATCGGCAGCACGGATTCACGTTCGGCGACGTCCGCAGCAAGTTCGCCGCCGGTCACCAGCTGTGCGGCGAGCGGCACGAACTGGCTGCACTCGCTGAACATCACCGACATCACCGAGTCCTACCACCCGACCGCGGCCGGCCACTCCGGCGGCTACCTGCCGGTGTTCACGGCCGCGGCCGGCTGAGCGCGCACCGCCCCCGGACGGCATCAATATCTGTCCGGGGGTGGCGTCAGCGCCGGTTGCAGGCGAAAATCGGCCGGTGACATTCGCTATCAGCCATGACCTGCATCCCGAGCTCGAAATGCCCAGCCCGGGCCAGATCGTGATCCTCAACGGCACGTCCAGTTCCGGCAAGTCCAGCATCGCCGCCGGTCTGCAGAAACTGCTCGACCAGCCGTACTTTCACTTTGCCATCGACCGCTTCCGCCTGATGGGAGCCGGCAAGAACTGGACCGACGACGAGTTCGCGGTCGTCATGCAGCGCACGATCCTCGGCTTCCACCGTGCGGTCGCGGGATTCGCCGCGGCTGGCAACAACGTCATCGTCGACTACGTGATGGGCGAGCGCTGGCGCCTCGCCGACGCGGTCAGCACGTTCGCCGACTTCGACGTCGTCCTCGTCGGGCTCCAGTGTCCGGTCGACGAACTCGTCCGTCGCGAGCGCGAGCGCGGGAACCGCCCGATCGGTCTGGCCGCGTTCCAGTTCCCGATCGTGCACGAGAACATGCGCTACGACATCGAGGTCGACACGGCCGCGCACGAGCCCGCCGCCTGCGCAGAACAGATCAAAACCTTCATAACCCAGGGTGTACGCGAACGGGTGCTCCCCACCCTCCCCACCCTCACCGCAGTCGACGCATAGTCGTCAACGTCCGCTCAACGAGATCGTCGGGTGGCCTTGATCACGTAGGTGGCCGGGAGATGTCCGGCGGCGGCACCGAGGCGGGCGTACATGGCGGGCTCGGGGTGCTCGTGAAACGCGTCGATCCGCAGGTCGGCCCCGATGAAGGCGGTGATCACGTCGGCTACCGGCCAGACGAAACTCGTCAGCGGCGGTGCGTCCGGCTCGCCGCGAGCACCCTTCGGGCGTTTGTCGTCGTCGTTGTCGTCATCCGGCGTCGTACGGCCAAAGTAGTTGCCGTTGACCGTGAGGTCGTTGTCACCGCGGACGCCGAGCACCTCCCACAGCGGATGGTGTTCGGACATGAGGACGCTGCCGCCGGGTCGGAGGCGCTCGGCCACGATGCCGGCGAATCGGGCCAGGTCCGGGACCCAGCAGATCGCCCCCCAGCTGAAGTAGACGAGATCGAGGTCGGTGAGGTCGCCCGGCAGGGCGAACATGTCGGCCTGGCGGAACTCCGCGGCGATGCCGGCGTCGGCGGCTTTCCGCTGCGCGTTGACGATCGCCACATCGGAGATGTCGGTCCCGATGGCGGCCGCGCCGAGGTTCGCCCACGACAGCACCTCGTCGCCCATCGAACAGGCGAGTTGCAGGACTCGTTTGCCGGCCACGTCACCGGCCAGCTCGATCTCGTACGGTTCCAGCACTCCCCCGCCGTCCCGGAACAACGCGGCAGGCTGACCCGGCCGACGCGGCGCGATGTGATTCCAGCCGGTTCGGTTGCTTTCGGTGATCGCGAACAGGTCCACCGCGGCAGCGTAGACCGGTGCCGCCGAGCCGACCAGGCAATTCGACGGCACCGGCCGCCGCTAGCCGGCCGCGACCGGCATCAGGTCGATCACGTCGCTGAGGCCGGGGCCGGTGTCGATCATCGTGACCCGCGCTGCCGGTCACGGCTTCCACCTCGCGAATCAGCGACATGACGCGCGGCGTGATCGCGTCGGACGAACGAGCGCCACGCATCGACGGCTCGTAGTGGTCGCCGAACGTCAGCGCGATCTGCGTCGGGCCGTTCAGCATCGTCGCGTATTCGAGCAGCTCGAAGTCGATCTGCTCGGCCTTGCGACGCGGGCGTCCGGTGTTCACGCCGTATTCGGCGATGCCACGGGCCACCGCTTCGTCGTGCGTCATTTCGTACGGCAGCGGACCCTCACCGACCCGCGTCGGCATCGCCTTCACCACCATCACGACGTCGGTGACGAGACGCCAGTTCAGCCCGACGTCGTCCATCGCGGCGGCCGCCGTGCAGTTGTCCGACGTCGTGTACGGGTACTCGTTGCCGAGCGCGAGCGACAGCATCGTGCCCTGCGAACCTTCGATGATCACGGTCTCGCCCGCGGCGGCGAGCGTGTTGACCTCCCGTGCCACATCGGCGATGTAGGGCGCGAGGGCGGCCACGGATCGGGCCTGCTGCGCCCGGCGCAGGATGAAGTCGGCACGTGCATGTCCGCTGCCTGAACACGATGAGCCGACGGTCGTCGCGAGGTGCACGTCGGCGCGTTCGGCCGCGATGTGCTCCGGCGTGATCACGGCGCACCGGCCGTCGATCATCGCCCGGCCGGCCAGCCCGAATCGTTCGATCTCGGCGGCCGCGATGGCCGGATCGACGAGTACGCCGGAGCCGACCGCGACGCGCGTACCCGGGTTGATCCAGCCGGTCGGGAACTGGCGCGCCTTGACCAGCGTGCCGTCGTCGAGCGTCACGCTGGCACCGGCATTGGTGCCGACGCCAGCGCGTACGGCCAGCGCCGCATCGTGTTTGCGGGCCAGGTATGCGCAGGCCTTGCCCTTGCCGGAGTCGCCCCACAGGGCATCGACGATCACGATCGCGGACATCTCAGTCCTCCTTGAGTTTGTGCGCGCCGGATTCGGCTCCGAACCCGACGATCGAGATCAGCTGCTCGGCCTGCTCCGGTGGCAGCACCTTCGTACGCAGCTTGACCAGGTGCTTGTCCGAACGCGGCCTCGAGTTCTTCCGGGAAGCGTTCGTAGATCGCGGCGAGGTAGGTCTCGTCGCGGATCAGCTTCTCCACGACCCGGACGAGTGCCGGGTGGCTGGTGAAGACCGCACCGGCCGGTGCCGTCGAACGACGCGACCAGCGCGGTCGAATAGTCGACGGCGAGCGTGAGCAGGTGACCGCCGACGGTCCGGCTGGGCTCCTCGTGCCGGTAGACCTCGCCGACCTCGAGATCGGTGTCGCCGAACACGTTGACGACGACCTGGCAGCCGTTCTCGGCCGCGGCGTGCAGCGGCGCCGCAAGCCAGTCGAGGTCGCTCGACCAGGCACAGACGGCGACGCGTTGCGCGGGCTTCGCTGACGAACGCGGACGCGTGATCGATCACCGCGTCGCGATCGCGCAGCGTGAAGAACGAGGCCTGCTCCTCCGGCACGGTCAGCGCGGCGAGGTCGGTGATCAGAGCGTCGGCGAGTTCGGCGGTCTCCCGCTTGATCCGGCCGAGCACCTCGGCCGGCGGATGCGCGACGAAGCGCGCCGGCGAGTCCGCGGAGACGCGGTCGATGATGCCGCGATCGGTCAGGCCGGCGAGCACCTGGTAGACGTTCGCCCGGGCCAGGCCGGCGCTCTTGGCGACCTCGTATCCGGTCGCGAACGGCTGCTGCAGCAGGGCGATGTAGACGCGGGCCTCCTGCGAGGAGAACCCGAGCGCGCTCAGTCGATCAATCACATGGAGTGACACTAGCGGAGGCGTAGTAGCTAACGCAACTACTACCGAACGGTACGTAATCCAGGTGCGTACGACGTACCGAGCGCGGATCATGTTCGGCGTGCAGAGCGCCCTGACCGTCACCCCGTCCCAGCTGCCCGACCTGCTGCTTCACGTAGCCGTCGTGCGGCCCGTCTTCGTGTGGGGCGCACCGGGCATCGGCAAGAGTTCGCTGGTCCGAGCGTTCGCGGAGTCACTCGGACTGGATTGCGTCACGCTCGTCGGCACGCAGCTCGCGGCCGAGGACCTGATCGGCATCCCGGAGTTGCGGGACGGCCGCAGCCGGTTCGCGCCGCCGGAGTCGATCGCGCGCGACGAGCCGTACTGCCTGTTCCTCGACGAACTCAACGCGTCAACGCCCGAGGTACAGAAGGCGTTCTACTCGCTGATCCTCGACCGCCGGATCGGTGCCTATGAGCTGCCGGGCGGCTCGATCGTGATCGGCGCGGGCAACCGGTCCACCGACAACGCGCTCGCCCGCCCGATGGCCTCCGCGCTGGTCAACCGGCTCGTCCACATCCACCTGCGGGCGAACGTCGACGACTGGCTCGCCTGGGCGCAGAGCGCCGGCATCCACTCGTGGATCACGAACTACCTGGTCGAACGCCCGGACCACATGTGGGTCAATCCGCCCAAGGTGGAGGAGGTCTTCTCCACGCCGCGCAGCTGGCACATGCTGTCCGACGCACTCCACAGCTACGGCGAGGAGATCGATGAGATCACGCTCGCCTTGCTCGCCGCGCGGCACGCTCAGCCCCGGCCACGCCAGCTCCTTTTGCGGGTACGTGAAGATTGCGCGCCACCGTTTCGGTCTCGACGCCATCCTCCGTGGCGATGTCGGCTGGCCACGCGAGGCAACCGACCGTGACCTGCTCTACTTCCTCGCGTCCACCTTCCGGGCTCGCCTCGTCAAGGATCTGCCGGCCAACAAGCAGCACGCGTCGCCGGTGCTGCGGCAGTTCGCGCACCGGTCGAAGGCGATGCTCGTGGAGCTCGCCGAGCTGTCGTTGGAGTGCGCGCAGCTGGTGATCGCGGATGACGGCGACGGCTCGCCCGTACTGCCTTCGTGGTTTCTGGTAGAGGTGAGCCGCGACCTTCCGCGGCTCGTCGCGGCGCGGGCGTAAGCGCGGTGGCCACCCGCCGCGCCGTCGTCGTCGATCCGAACACCGTCGCGTTCCTGGGCGCGTGGGAGACGCTCCGCTCGCATCCGATGTTCGTGCCGCTGGGATACGTGTCGGCGGCGGGACCATGCGCGGCGACTCTGAGCGCAACGCTGCAGGACAGCGGTGCACTCGTGATGGCGCGTGCCGTCGCGCACGTCGACCGGCAGGGTCGGATCGGCTGCAGCAAGGCCGTACGGCTCACGCCCGGCGAGTGGACCTGGGTGCTCGCGCATTGCCTGCTGCACCTCGGATTCGGCCATCTCGGCGCGGACGGTCCGACCGACGATGCCGGTCGCGTCGCCGCCTGCGTCGCGGTTACGCGCTTCCAGCGCGAGGTGAAGCTCGGGACGGAGCCCGATTTCGTACCGGCGGATCTGCCGACAGCGGACGAGGAGGTGCTGGCTCGCCAATGGCGGATCGGCGGCATCCCGGCCGGCCTGGAACGCTGCGGCGTCGGAGGCACCGGCCCGGACCTGGGCGCGGCGGCGGCCGATACGCCCGACTGGCCGGCCGCGTTCGGGCGCGGGCTGGCCGCGGCGGCCACTGCGGCGGTCGAGATCGCCGGCGGCGTACGGGAAACGCTGTCCGGTCCGAAGCGCGGCAAGACCTCGTGGGAACGCGCGCACGGTTGGTTCCTGTCGTCCTACCCGCTGCTCGGCGGCATCGCGGCCGGATTCACCATCGTGGCCGATCCGGCACTCGCCCGCTCGTGGGACATCTCGATCGCCGCGGTCTCGGCCGAGGCCGGTGAGATCTACGTCAACCCGCTGGCCGGGATGACCGAGGAGGGCTGGCGGTTCGTGCTCGCGCACGAGATGCTGCACGCCGCGCTCCGGCACGGCGATCGCGTCCGGGCCCGGGACCCGTACCTGTGGAACGTGGCGTGTGACTACGTCATCAACGGCTGGCTGGTCGAGATGAACGTCGGCGAGATGCCGGAGGGCCTGCTCTATGACGCGACCCTCGCCGGGCTCTCGGCGGACGCGGTCTACGAGCGGATCGCCAAGGACATCCGCCGGCTCCGCAAGCTCGCTACGCTGCGCGGCCGTGGCGTCGGCGACATGCTCGGCGAACCGCTGCCGTGGCCCGGAACGCCGGGACGCTACTCCGACCTCGACGACTTCTACCGGCGGGCAATCCTGACCGGGTACGCGTACCACCAGTCCGACAGCGCTCGCGGGATGCTCCCGGCCGGTCTGGTCGACGAGATCCGCGTGCTCGAACAGCCGCCGCTGCCGTGGGACGCGCAGCTGGCACGGTGGTTCGACGAGTTCGTACCGTCGCCGGAGCGGTCCCGCTCGTACGCGCGACCGTCGCGGCGGCAGTCGAGCACGCCGTCGATTCCGCGGCCGGGCTGGCGCTACCCGGACGAACTCGTCGAGCGGTGCACGTTCGGCGTGGTGCTGGATACCTCGGGCTCGATGGATCGGAAGCTGCTCGGCAAGGCACTCGGGGCGATCGCCTCGTACGCGACGGCTCGGGATGTGCCGGCTGCGCGGGTGGTGTTCTGCGATGCCGCCGCGTACGACGCCGGATACCTGCCGGTCGCCGACATCGCCGGTCGCGTACGCGTACTGGGCCGCGGTGGCACCATCCTGCAGCCGGGCATCACCCTGCTGGAACGGGCGGCCGACTTCCCGCCGACCGCGCCGATCCTGGTCATCACGGACGGCTTCTGCGACGTCGTACGCGTCCGTCGTGAGCATGCCTATCTGATGCCGGCCCGCGCTCGTCTCCCGTTCACGCCGAAGGGACCGGTCTTCGCGATGCGCTAGCCGGCGACGCTAGCGCGCGGCCAGGTAGCGCCCGACGGCCAGCCGCCAGCCGATCGGCGGGTGCATCAGGCGGCCGAACACTCGGCGGATCCGGCGCCGAACCGTCCGATTCGGACGCAGGTCCAGCACCTTCCGATGCTCGGCCACGAACGTTTCGAACGCCTCGATGCCGGCTTTGCGCACCGCGATCCGATCACACGCGATCTCGCTGATCCAGGCCTGGCTGGTCCACAGTGCCAACGCGGTCACCGTACCGGCCAGGAAAACGCGATAGTCGAAGCTCAGCAGCGCGCACAGGAACAGTGTGTAGGCCCCGACGAACGACGCCGCTCGCCGCAACCACTCGTCGCGGAGCGCGTGCCCGATCTCGTGCGCCACCACGAATTCGATCAAGCGATGATCCGGCGTGTACGGATTCAGCGCGATCCACGCCTTCCCGCCCTGGCGGGTGCACAGACCGATCCGGCGGGCGTTCGGTTGAAGCACGATCGTGACGCTCCGGACGCCGTAGTCGCGCAGGACCGCAGAGTCCGTGACAACGGACACCGAACGAGCCGCGGCGAGGCGCCGAACACCGCGGCGCGTACCGATCCAAAGCGCCGGCAGAAGAACCAGCGGCAGGATGACGACCATCGGTCCGATCAGATCCCGACCCGCCTCCGGCACCACGTTGACCAGCGCGTACGCCAGCACGATGTAGATGACGATCCGGACCGAGACGGCCACGGCCGACCTGATCTCGACATGCGACACCGGCCACGGACCGTCGATGAACGACGCGATCCAGGTCAACTCGGGCTTCGGCTCGACAGACGACGTCACGGAGCCGAATCCTGCCATGCGGGCAGCGAGCGCGCACGCCCATGCGGTGGCCGTACGTCCGTTCAGGCGGACGCGGTAGCCCTGTCACGCAAGACCTGGACGAGCGTCAGCACCATTGCGTGCGACCACACCAGCGGCGTGGCAACCGGACCCCATCGACGTTCCCATTCGCCGACGAACTCCGGTTGCTGCGCATGTGTGCTGACCTGTTCCGGCAGCGATCCGTCCGAGGCTGCCTGGGCGGCGATCCAGTCCAGGCGCGCGCCGGCGGAGGCCTCGTCACCGCCGGCGGCCTCGACCCAGCCGAGCCACGCGGTCAGGATCGGCCATTCGCCGCCGCCGTAGAACGTATCGCCGCGGTAGCGGTAGACGCCGTCATGCAGGATGTCGGCGCGGATCTTCGCGATCGTGGCGACGGCCAGCGGGTCGGATGGCTTCAGCAGCCCGAACGGCGCGATGCACGACAGCAGGCTGCCGTCGACGTCGTCACTGCCGATCCACTTCGTCAGGAAGCCGGCCCGCTGCGCGTCGCCGAGCACGACCGACTCAAGGTCCGCGGCGGTCTTCATCGCCCGAGCCGCGCAGTCCGGGTCCAGGATGCCGGAGGACGCGGCCGCCCGCAGGCCGGCGAGCACCGCCACCATGGTCGAGGTATGCCGTTGCTCGGTCGACTCCTCCCACCAGTCGAAACACGGCCGCTCCCCGAATGCGACCAGGTACTCGACGGTGTTCGTGATGACATCGCGATACCTCTCGAGCGGCCGGTCGTGGCGGCGGGCGTGGGCGACCAACACGAACAGCAGCGTGCCGTAGCCGTCGGTCTGGAAGTTGGCCCACGGCTCGACGCCGTCCGCACCATCGAGTTCGTAGCGGGTGGGCAGCAGCTCCGCATCGACGACGAGCTCGTCCTTGGCGGCACGGGCGAGGATCTCGCGCAGGTAGGGTTCGCGCTCGCGCAACACGCGTGCGTACCAGTCGAAGAACGCGTCCGCGCTCTCCGCCCGGCCGGCCCGGCTCATCGCACCGGCGGTGAACGAGCCGTCACGCAGCCAGCAGTAGCGGTAGGCCGGATAGTCCGGCGCCGCAATGTAGCCGCCGGATGCGTGTTGGCACCGCTCGATCACCGCGATGCTGTCATCCACCAGCCTCGTCAGGTCAGCCATGTCATCATCCCATCGGACTGCGGCAGAGCCGGATCCATCGATAGCCGTACGCGTCCAGATCCAAGGCACCGAAACGGGCGATCGACGGATAATCCTGATCGGCGAATAGTTCATGCGGCTCGTCGGTCTCGGCGAACAGGTTGCTCAGATCGAGACACACCGGCTCCTCCCCCAGATTGTGCAGGAAAAGCATCGTGCCCGTACGCGCATCGGCGCGATGCGCCAGCACGGCCGGCGGCAGCTGCTGATCGAGCGCGGTACAGGATCCGATGCCCACCTCGGGGCAGTCTCGCAGCGTGAGGATCATCCGGCTGAACCAGCTCAGCAGCGACAGCGGAGTCGCACGCTGGGCGGCGACGTTCACCTTGGCATAGCGGAACTCGCCGGTCGAGATCACCGGCCGCAACGGCTTGTCCGAGCTGGTGAAGCCGGCCTGAGGACCGTCCGACCACTGCATCGGTGTCCGGATCGCCTCCCGGCCGATGAGCGTCAGGTCGTCGCCCATACCGATCTCCTCGCCGTAACGCAGGACCGGTGTGCCGCGCAGCGTGAACTGCAGCGAGTACGCCAGCTCCACGCGCTTGCGGTCGCCACCGAGCATCGGCGCGAGCCGGCGGCGGATGCCCCGGTCATAGAGCCGCATCTCCGGATCCGGTCCGAACGCCTCGAACACCTCGTTGCGTTGATCGGCGGTCAGCCGGGACAGGTCGATCTCGTCGTGGTTGCGCAGGAACGTCGCCCACTGGCTGCCGGCCGGGATCTGCGGGCTGGTCCGCAACGCCATCACGATCGGCTCCGCGGACCGGCGGGCCAGGGCAAGCACCAACGCGTCGTTGAGCATGAAGTCGAACAGCATCTGTACGCGGTTCGCCGAGCCACCCTGGTCGCCCAGGTAGCGCAGCAACTCCTCGGGGACGACGTTCGCCTCCGCCAGCAGTACCGCATCGCTGCGTCGCCAGGATGCGAGCTGCCGCAGCTCGGTGAGAAAGTCGTAGTTGCGCGGCGAGTCCGGGTTGCCCGGCTCGGTCATTTCGATCACGAACGGCGCTGCGTCGATCCGGAATCCGGCGACGCCGAGTTGCAGCCAGAAGCCCATGATCCGTTTAATCTCGGCCCGGACCTCCGGGTTGCGCATGTTGAGGTCGGGCTGGAAATCGTAGAACCGGTGGTAGTACCACGCATGCGCCTGCCGCTGATAGGTCCACGTCTCGGTCTGCTCGCCGGGAAAGACGATCCCGTCATAGCGGTCGGACGGCTCTTTCGCCGACCACACGTACCAGTCGCGGAACGGCGAATCGGGCGACGCGCACGCCGAACGGAACCACGGATGCTGATCCGACGTGTGGTTCACCACCAGGTCGATGATGATGCGGATGCCGCGGTTGGCGGCTTCATGCAGGAGTTCCGCGAAGTCGCCCAGCGAGCCGAGACGGTCGTCGACCGCGTAGTAGTCGGTGACGTCGTAGCCGTCGTCGCGACCGGGCGTCGGGTGGATCGGGTTCAGCCACAGGCACGTGACACCCAGCCGAGTCAGGTAGCCGAGCCGGCCGATCAAGCCGCGGAAGTCACCGACACCGTCGCCGTCGGAGTCCGCGAACGTATCCACATCAACGCAGTAGACCACTGCCTCGTCGTACCATCGCTCCGCCATGGCGACGACCTACCCGCCGCGACACCTGCGGAAACCTGGTCGTTCTCAGGAGACGAGCCAGAATGCGAGCGCGCCGGACACTGCCGTGACGACGAGGCCGAACCGGCCGAGGAAGATGGCCAATTTGCGGGCATCGATCGCCTCCTGCCGGCGGCGCGCCATCACGGTTTCCGGACTGTCCGTGGTGAAGATGGTCAGGCCGGACCGCGGGCGCAGCATCAGGTCGTTGCCGGAGCGCGAGACCGCACCGAACGCGTACACGTTCTGGCCAGCCGGCATCCAGGTCTCCCACAACCGGAGCGTCTCGTTGCTACGGACGTCGGAGACGAACTCGCGCGGCACGAATCGGGGTGCGGTGGATGCGGTCTGCTTCCCGTACACCCGCATGGTGGTCTTGGTAGCAACCGGATCGAGCAGATTGGGCGGCTCGATCAGGATCTTCGGGTCGATCAGGACGGTGCCGGTCGCATCCTGGAATGCCGGCGGCACCGGGGTGGTCATCCTCCACAGGACGTCCTCGACCGGGTCACTGTCGTCGAAGCGGCGGCTCGGCGTCCGAATCAGGGAGGTCGTGAACCATGCGCACCCCTCGCCGCTGACCGGGGCGACGAACGGACCGGCCGGCCCGTACGCGGTCTGACCGGCCGCTGCCACGCGTGCGGATCCGGGACGCCAGGACGTGATCTGCGTGATCGGCGTCCGGAGGACCGACTTCCGTTCGTGGTTGTGGCTGGCTTTCAGGGCGAGAGCGGTGACACTTGTGATGATCAGGCAGACGCCCAACATGAGCGCTCCGACCACGACCGTGAGCATGCGGCGATCCTAGGCACCGCAGGTGAACGATCGACAGCGTTCACTGGGATGCCAAACGAATTCATCCGCACAGAGCCGTTGGCCGGCGCACACCGGCCAACGGCTCTGGCATCACGGTTGGTAGCCGACCAGGTCGATGTTCTCGGCCGTGACCGGGTAGCCCGGCGCCGACAGCTGCGACTCGTCGAACGTTCCGGTCTTGGTGCCGTCGGGCGCGAGGAAGATCAGGCGTCCGGGCTTACCGGCACCGTGCGGTGCGACTCGCAGCACCATCCCGCCATCCGCGGTGTAGAGGGCCGACCAGATCGTGCCGTACGCGCTCGGCAGCCGCGAGGTCTTCCCGGTGGCGAGATCCACCACGTACGGATTGATCAGGTGCCAGTGTCGCGTGTCGCCGCTGTCGCAGCACGGCGCGAAACCTACGTCGACGATCGCGTGGTCGTGGTCGACGCTGATGATGGTCTGGATGCCGGCCGGGCCTAGCTTGCCGGCCACGACGCGGCGCCCGGTCCCGTCGACGTTGACCACGTCGAGGCCTCCGGACTTGCTGACATAGGCAATCTGCGAACCGTCGGCGGAGAACACCGGGTAGCAGCCGGTGCCGAACGCGTGACGACCGGTGCCGTCGGCGTTGACGACGGTGACCTGCGTACTCCCGGCATCCAGTCCCCGCGCGTACACGATCCGGCTGGAATCGGGTGACCACATCGGCGAACCGCAGGCAGCGTCGGACTGGTCGTCGAGATCACGGAGATCGCTGCCGTCGATGTTCGTTACGTCGAGGCCACCACCCTGCCCGTTGCCGAGGAAGGCGATGTGCTGTCCGTCCGGTGCGAGCGCGGTTTCGACCAGGGCCGGCGGCGAGTCGCCCCACGTCGGATCGCCGATGTGCTGCTCGGCGATGCGCGTACCGGACACGGTGATCACGGTCGCGTTCTGCTGACCGCCGTTATCGCCGGTCCGGGCGGTGTACGTCAGCGTGCCGGACACCGATGCAGCGGCGGTCCGGACCGACGACGGATGGATCGTCGAGGTGTTCACGGCGCTCGGCGGCACCGACGGTTTCGGCGGCAATGTCGGAGACACCGAGGTCGACGGCGAGCCGGCGGGCAGCGTGTGTCCGGTCGAGCCGTGGACCGCGAATGCGGCGACCGGGACGGCGATCGCCACCACGACCGCGATGCCGATCGCCACGGTACGGCGGCGACGCCGGCGGCCGACCTCGACCCGCGTGGCGCCGACCCCGATCGGGCGTACTTCGTTGTCAACTTCGGTGCGGAACCGGCCGAAGGCGACCGCAAACGGGTCGTTGTCGACGTCAGTCATGTCAGTTCATCCCTTCGGCGAGATCGGTGAGTTGGATGGCGAGCGCGGCGCGGCCTCGATGCAGCCACGATCGGACCGTGCCCTCCGCGATCCCATCCTGCGCGGCGATCTCGGCGACGGACAGATCACCGAGGTAGTAGAGCGCGATCACGCGGCGCTGGGCAGGCGGAAGTGTCGCGAGGGCACGTACGAGCGCGACCCGGTCCGGGCTCGGCTCCGGCGCGGTCGCCAGGCGTGCGAGGTGGAGATGCCGGGCCGCGGTCGACCGGCGACGCCAACGGCTGGTCGCGACGTTCCACGCAACGCGCCGGACCCAGGCGACCGGTTCGTCGTACTTGCTTAACTTGTTCCACCGGTCCAGCGCGCGGCAGAACGCTTCCTGCACCGCATCCTGCGCCTCGGCCATGTCGCCGCAGTACGCGTAGAGCTGCGCGGTGAGCCGGTTGTAGTTGGCCGTGTAGAACGCGTCGAAATCGTCCACGCCTCTCCTCTCGGTCGGTGTCTCGGACCGGACCGGGCTGGAGATGCGTGCAGCGGACTCCCCCATGGCGCGCCCCTCTCGACTACGCCGGCAATAGTGCCGGATCGCGAGAGACACGCGCGAGCGGAGGAGTCCGCTGCGGAATCGCCGACATTTGTCTCAGCCGGTGATGCTGGCCGTTCCGGTCTCCAGGTGACCGGCGAAACGCCGGGTCCACGCGGTGTCGCCGGTGACCGTGACGGAGAAGTCGTACCAGCCGCTGTTGTACGCGACCGCGTTGAAGTAGTCGCTGACCGTGGCGCCGGCCGCGACCGTGTAGTGCCACGGCCCGTCCGTACGGTACTGGTTCGACGTGATCGTGAACGTCACCGACGACGTGGACGTGTTCGTCATGTGGAAGTAGATCGCGAGCTTCCCGGTGCCGGGCTCGACCTGGTAAGAGGTGGTGACCTCCTGCGCCTTCCCGGCCGTGGTCGCGTTGCCGGCGAAGTGGCGCAGGAACCGGTTCGGGCCGAGCAGCGTCAGGTCATATTTTCCGTTGCCGAACGACGATCCGACGTTGAAGAAGTCGTTCGTCGTTCCGCCCGGAGCGACCGTGTACTGCCACGGGCCGCCGGTGCGGTACTGGTTCGCGTAGATCGAGAACGCGGCCGACTTCGTTGCGGGGGTGCCCTGGTTGTACATGTTGATCCAGACGAGGATCTTGTTGTTCGCGTCGAACTCCAGATGATCGATGTAGCCATTCGGCTGGTACGGCACCGCGCGCGCAGGTTTCGTGCCGGACTCCTGCGCCGGCAGCGCGTTCGTCGTCGGCGACGGGTTCGGCAGCGGGTTGCAGACCGACTGCCCGATCACCGTGCTGGTGGACGGCAGCGTCGGCAGCCCGTACACCGGCGAGGTGAAGTCGAACGCGCTGGTCAGGTCGCCGGTCACGGCACGACGCCAGACGCTGAGGTTCGGGCAGGTGGTGGGCTTGCCGATCGCAGTCGTCCACTTCTCCAGGAACTGGATGACCGACGTGTGGTCGAACACCTCGGAGCTGACCCAGCCACCCCGCGACCACGGCGAGACGATCACCATCGGGACGCGGAAACCCAGGCCGATGGCGGTACCGCTGACGAACTCACCAGCCGTGCCGGACGGCGGCGACGGCGGCTGCACGTGATCGAAGAAGCCGTCGTTCTCGTCGTAGTTCAGGAACAGCACGGTCGAGTTGAACACCGCCGGGGTGGCGGCGAGCGCCTGCACGATCAGGTTCACGAAGTGGGCGCCATCGCCGGGCGGCGCGTCCGGGTGCTCGGAGAATGCCTGCGGTGCGACGACCCAGGAGACCTGCGGCAGCGTACCGTTTGCGGCGTCCGATTGGATCGCTGCGGCGATGTCGGTGATGGTCGAGCCGGTGGTCGCCGGAACCGATGCCATGCCGCGATCGTGCAGCGGATTGCCCGCTGGCGCGTTCGCGAACTGGGTGAAGTAAGCGAGGCCGTTATCGCCGAAATTGTCGTTCGCGTTCTGGTAGACCTTCCACGTCACACCGGCGTTCTGCAGCGTCTCGGCATAGGTGGTGTAGGTCAGACCCGACTCGTCACCGCCGTCATAGGCCGGTCCGCCGTGCGTTCCGGCCGGATCGATCGACCCGGACCAGAGATAGGTACGGTTCGGGCCGGTCGCGCTCAAAATCGAGCAGTGGTACGCGTCGCAGACCGTATAGGCGTCGCACAATGCGTAGTGGTAGGGGATGTCGGTGCGGTTCAGGAACCCGAGCGTACGGACGTTGCCCTTGGCCGAGACCCACTTGTCCATCTTGCCGGTGTCCCACGCCGTGTGCTGCGTGGACCAGCCGTGATCGAGCGAACCGTCGCACTGCGCCAGCTCTTCCTGCGAGACACCGCCGCCGCCCGAGTTCACCGACAGCTGCCACGGGTACTGCCGCTTAGTGCCGTTCGGCTGGTTGAACACCGAAATCGTGGACGAGATCGTGACCGTGCTCTTGTCGGCGAAACCGCGTACGCCTTTCATGGTCCCGAAGTAGTGATCGAAGCTGCGGTTTTCCTGCATCAGGATCACAACGTGCTGGACATCGGTGATGGTGCCGGTGGTCGCCGCGGCGGCCGCGTCGGCGGCGAGGCGCAGACCGGCAGGGAGTGCGGTCAACGCGGCGCCACCGGCGGCCGCGCCGAGGAGCTTTCGGCGGGAGATCGGGGTCATGGGGAACCTCCGGGTCGGGGAATTGCCCGGAGTATTGACGAGATGTAGCCGCCGCCGGATCGCCTGCGTCCGAACGAGAGATTAAATGAGCACCAACGATTCGACCGTGGTGTTCATCGCGTTTTATGCAGTCGTGCCGCTCCTCGCGCGGACGGCGTCGAACGCCTCCACGCCGTCTCGTGCGCGCTAGGCGACGAGATCGTCGAGAAGTGCCGGCATCGCAAGGTGGCCGAGCGCCCGCTCGACGATCGCGATGAACGTGGCGGCCGCCTGTACGAGATCGTCGGCCTCCTGCCTCGAGACGACCCGCGGAATGCCGGCCTCGGCCGCGACCCGCTTCGATGCGCTGGCCGCGAAGTAGGCCGCCCACTCGCCGAGCGCCGGTGCGACGATGGAAAGCATGTCCCACACGCTCGTGAGCTTGCTGCGGGGGCTGGGCACCGGCTTCGCCCGCGCCGCGACGACTGCCGCAGCCGCGCGGAGGCCGGCGAGGTGTGCGGTCGCGTAACGCAGGCCGTCCACCGACTGGCCGATCGCATCGTCCAGATCACGGCGCGCGAGCGCGAGCAGTTGCGACGCGGAACGGTGCGGAAACGCGTGCGCGGGCACGGTGGGCATCTCGGCCGGCGCGTTCATCCGGCGGCTCGACGGCTGCAGCACGGTCACGTTGTGTGTATCGACGTACATCGTGGTCGCGTCCTCTCCTTAGGCAGCGAATCCGTCGCCCGCCGACCGGGGGGTCAGCGACGGCGGGCGACGGACCCGCACTGAGAACCAGGCTGCGGAGCCCGGTCCAGGCGGACGATGCGCCGCGAACGCATCTCCCGCGCTAAGCATGTTCGGCATCACGTCTGATCAATTAGAACAGAAGTTCTATCGAACACCCGTACAGTAAACCTCGGGTACGACAAGACCGCAACAACCCTCCCGTGAGCAGTCATTACGCCGGAGCGTGTGGACGCAAACGCAGTAAGGCACGTCCGAAATCAGCTACTTCCGCGCCCAGCGGCGCGAAGAACGCACGATCGCACGCCTCGACCACCGCGACGGCCCGGTCGGCGAGTTCGCGGCCGGCCGGCGTGACCGTGAGCGTCAAGAACCCGCTCGAGAATCGATCGATCGGTGGCGGCTAACCTCTCGACGTGTCCACGACCAGCCCAAAGACAAGACCCGCGATCGGTGTTGTCATGGTCGTCGCATCCGCCATCCTGTTCGGCGTCAACGGCACCGTCTCCAAGCTGATCCTGGAAGCCGGTCTCAGCGCGCCGCAGCTGACGCTTCTTCGGGCGGTCGGGGCGTGGACCGGCCTGCTGATGCTGGCCGCGATCGTCCGGCCGGGCATCCGCCGCCTGCGCGTCAGGCGCGGGGAGTTGCCGCTCCTGATCACCTACGGCCTCGCCGGCTTCTTCTTCGTGCCGATGCTGTACTTCGTCGCGATCACCCACCTGCCGGTCGGCATCGCGCTGCTGTTCGAGTACATGGCGCCGCTGATGGTCGCGCTCTGGGCCCGCTTCGGGCAGAAGCAGCAGGTCAAGAACAGGCTCTGGTACGGGCTGGCGCTCAGCGTCGCCGGTCTCGCCTGCGTTGCCGAGGTGTGGCAGGGCAGCATGCAGCTCTCCGGAATCGGCGTCGCCGCCGGACTCGGTGCGGCCGTCCTGCTGTGCTTCTACTACGTGCTCGGCGCGCGCGGCGTCGCGGAGCGGGACACGATCTCGCTGACCTGGTGGGCGTTCGGCGTATCGGCGCTCGCCGGACTGATTCTCGCCGCAGTCCGAAACGGTACGCACGTCTTCCCGTACCACATATTCGGTCGCAGTTCGCGCGGCGTCCCGGTCTGGGCACTGGTCGCCTACCTCATTATCGGCGGGTCGATGGCCTCCTACCTGCTGGTCGCGGCCGCGCTGCGACACCTGCCGCCGACCAGTGTCGGCATCATCGGGATGCTCGAGCCGGTCGTGGCGTCCGGGGTTGCCTGGATCGCTCTCGGCGAGCGACTCACCGTTGCCCAGCTCATCGGGGGTTCGCTCGTGCTCGCGGGTGTCGGTGTCGCCGAGACGGCAAGAACGGCTGGACCTGGGCAAACGGCAGATCTCCCGCCAGCGTGACCGGACCGGGACGGGGTATTGACGAGACCTCGCGCTGATCAGCAGGCAAGATGTTGAACATGCATCCCAACGTTCGCATGGTCTCCGACGCGCTTCTCGCGGCGGACGCGCTCGACGGCGCGGACAAACCGAGCACGGTCCGGGTCCTTCCCGAGGCGGTCAAGACCGCCGTCGCGGCTGCCGCCGCGCTCGACATCGAGGTCGGACAGATCGCAAACTCCCTGGTCTTCGCGGCCGGCGGCGCACCTCTGCTGGTGATGACGTCGGGCGCGCACCGGGTGGACACGGCCAAGGTCGCAGGCCTGCTCGGCGTCGACGCGCTCACCCGGGCGACACCCGAATTCGTCCTGGCGCACACCGGACAGGCGATCGGTGGCGTCGCACCGGTCGGACACCCGAAGCCGATCCGGACACTGGTCGACGTGGCGCTCGGCCAGTACGACGAGATCTGGGCGGCCGGCGGCGTCGCACAGGCAGTGTTCCCGACGACGTACGCGGAGCTGGTGCGCATCACCGCCGGTACGCCGACCGAGGTGGCATGAGACTCGTCGCGTGGCGCCCGGAGGATTTCCTGAACCGGCTCGACGACGTCGTCGGCGTCTACGGCCAGGCGATGAACTACGGGCCGAAAATGCTCGAATCGCGGCGCGGCTACATGGCCACGCACGCCAGCCGGACCGGGTTCTGTGCGGTCGCCACGATCGAGGAGACCGGCCGGCTGGCCGGCTTCGGCTACGGCTATCTCTCGTCAGCCGGCCAGTGGTGGCATGACACGGTCAGTGCCGGACTCGGCCGGGAGCAGCGGGCACTGTGGATGAACGACAGCTTCGAGGTGGTGGAGCTGCACGTCGCCCCGTACGCGCAGGGGCACGGCGTCGGCGCGTCGCAGCTCACGTCGCTGTCCCGGATGACCGTCGGAACACGTACGCTGCTGTCCACGCCCGAAGCCGACGAGCAGAAATCCCGTGCCTGGCGGCTCTACCGGCGATTCGGGTTCGTCGACCTGCTGCGCCACTACTACTTCCCGGGCGACGAGCGGCCGTTCGCGATCCTCGGACGGGACAACACGTGACGTTGGCGTCGGAGGTACACGGCGAAGGACGCCCACTCGTGCTGCTGCCGTGGTTCAGCCTCGACCGGTCCGCGATGGTGGCCGCGTTCGAGCCGCTCGCGTACGACGGTGTCCAGCGGATCTACGTCGACCTGCCCGGTGTCGGCCAGTCCCCGGGCGGGCCGGCGACCTCCGACAGCATCGTCGAGGCGGTCTGCGAGTTCGTGCAGGCGTACCCGTCGGCCTTGCTGGCCGGCTGCTCGTACGGCGGCTACCTCGCCGCGGCGGTGGCCCGCCGGATCCCGGTCGACGGACTGCTGCTGGTCTGCCACGGCACGAAGATCACATTTGCCGACCGTGACCTCTCGGGCACCGGACCCGAGTTGCCGGACGGTACGTGGCTCGGCGGGGTGCCGGCGGATCTGCGTACCCACCTGAAAGTGGCGGTCGGCGCACCGCACGCCGCGGTCGCCGAACGAGTGGCCGGCGTGATCGCGTCCGCCGGCAGCGGCGATGAGGATTTCCTGCAACGATTGCGAGCCACCGGCTACCGGCTGTCCGATGAGGACGCCGAGGTGATATTCGACGGACCGACGTCGATCATCACGGGCCGCAACGACCGCATCGCGGGCTACGCCGACCCCTACCGATCGTTGCGGAACTATCCCGACGCAACGTTCACGGTCGTCGCCGGCGCTGGTCACTACCTGCCGTTCGAACGTCCGGACATCTTCCGATCCCTGGTCGACGAATGGCTCACCCGCCGTTCATGACGCCTCGGGGATCATCCGCTCCCGGATCTACGGTGAGTTCGGCGGCGAGGTGCTGCTCGGGATCGGGCTCCACGTCGCGCAGTGACTGAGAGCTATAGAGGGCCGTCGTGGCGGGCATCGCGGTCAGCCGGGCGAACTCGTCGTCGATGGACGTCGTGGTAGTCGGCGGATCCGGCGGCTTCGGCTGCCACATCGGCCAGTTGCGGCCTGCCAACGCCTTGTGGACGCTCGCGAACAGCTGCATGAACCCGATCAATGCGATCACCGACCAGACCGCGACGACGAACGTCGCCACGCCGGACGGCATGGCCGTGACTGCCCAGGCCGAGCAGGCCGGCCAGTGCGATGCCGATGAACGCGAGCAGCACGCGGGTCGGGCGCTCGCCCAGCGTGGATGCGCCGATCTCGCGCATCCCGGCCGCGTTTGCGCGCGCCCGCGTGTATTCGTGCAGCCAAGACATCGCACCGGCAATGAGCACGAGATAAGCCGGTACGCCGATCCGCCACAGCGCCAGCAGCCAGCACAGTTCGGCGATCCGGTCGACCACCGAGTCGTAGACGTATCCGAGCCGGGTGGCATGCGAGGTGACCACGGCCAGCGCGCCGTCGACCGTATCGGCGACCGCCGCAAACAGCACGAGCCCCGCCGCCAGCATCCGGCCGCCGTTGCCGTGCGCGACGAACGCCGGGACCAGCAGGCAGGCCAGGAGTCCGGTGAACGTGATCGCGGCCGGCTTGATCCGCAGGCGAGCGCAGACCTTCGCGAGGTGATAGCCGGCGTGTTGCCAGTGCTCGACCGAGGTTCGGGCACGTCGCGGGTCGACGCCGCCGTGCAGCGCGGTCCACCTGGTCGCGTACTGGTCCCAGTTCGGCAGTTGCTCGCGACCTGGCATGTCCCACACTCCCTCAAGCGCGGACGGTGGTGCGGTGGTGGTCTAGTGGTGACCTGGCCCCAGCGGCGTGGTTGCGAGGTCACGCCAGAGTTCGCGCGTGGCCGTCGACCGGTTCATCGTGATGAAGTGGATGCCGGGTACGCCTTCGGTCAGCAACCGGCGGCACATCGCACCCATCTGTTCCATGCCGAGGCGGCGTACGGCGGCCGCATCGTCTTTGATCTCTTCGAACTGCGCCGCGAGCGCCGGAGGGAACGGCGCGCCGGACAGTGTTGAGCAGCGGAGGATCTGGCCGAAGCCGGTGATCGGCATGACGCCGGCCACGATCGGGGTGTCACAGCCGGCGGCCGCGACCCGGTCGCGCAGCCGCAGGTAGTCGTCGGCGTCGAAGAACATCTGGGTGATCGCGAAGTCGGCGCCGGCCCGGCACTTCTCGACGAAGTAGCGAGTGTCGGACTCGATGTCGGCCGACCGCGGGTGCTTGTACGGGAAGGCCGCGACGCCGACGCTGAAGTCGCCGGACTCCTTGACCAGTCGGACCAGATCGGACGCGTAGGTCACACCGGCGTCGTGGCGGACCCACTCGCCGGTCGGGTCGCCGGGCGGATCACCGCGGACCACGAGCACGTTGCGGACATCCGCCTCGGCCAGCCGGCCGATCAGGTTGCGCAGCTCCGCGACCGAGTGATTGACGGCGGTGATGTGGGCCATCGGCAGCAGCGTGGTCTCGGTCGCGATGCGCTCGGTGGACGAGACCGTGGTGTCGCGGGTCGACCCGCCGGCACCGTAGGTGATCGAGACGAACGACGGTCCGAGCGGCTCGAGTTCGCGGACGGTCTGCCACAGCTGCGTCGTCGACGCCGCGTCCTTCGGCGGCGAGAACTCGAACGAGAACGTCGGCTCGGGCGCTCGGACGAGATCCCCGATGTACGCACGTACACCGGGCATCACTGAGGGGAGTCCGAGGGCCACACCACGAGGATATCCGGACAGTCGCCCCGAACCGCGCCGATGTCCCAGCCTATGGGTCGTGGCGTGGTCGTTCGGCCAGCCGATCGCGGAGCAGATCGAGATATTCCTGGTTGCGTACGGGTCGCGGGCGCGGCGGGCGACCGGAGTCGGCCAGGGCGCGTTCGGCCAGCGTGCGGCACGTGCACGGCCAGTCCTCGTAGCAGCGTGCGCAGACCTCGATCACGCCGGTGCCGGCGATCGCATGATCGCGCAGGATGCACATGGCGAGGCGCCATAACGTGGTCTTGGTCACCCAGGGCGGTGGTTCCTCCAGCGGCATCGGCATCTCGATTCTCGGCGATGGGACGATCGCAACGAGCCCAATCCAACCGCGATTACGGGCGCTTGGGAGGGGCCAGAAGGGGGGCCATTGCACGCCTCGTACGGCGTGTCGCGCCTTCGGCGTGTCGCGGCGGCCAAAGTCGTCGTACCCAACGGTTAGAACTCGTGTGCGAATCGCGTTGGCCAACGGGTGCCTCGGCACCCGACGGGGATCGGCCACCGCGATACCGACCCGCCGGCGGGGATCGGCCGGCACGGCGGCACCCGCCGGCGGGGTTCGACACGAAAGGCACGCCATGACCGAAAGACCGGATCGAGACCACGCTCCGACCAGCTCACGTCAGCCTCGGCCCGCTGCTGCTTCGCGCGCGGCGGGCACGGTCCCGATCGCAGCAGCGGCTAGCCGAGCAGCTCTGCGCCGTCGCGGGCATGTCGACCGTCAGCCGGCACGAGATCTCCCGATGGGAGCGCGAGGATCGCATCCCGTCGCCCTACTGGCTGGCCTGGTTGAGCGTGGTGCTCGACCTGCCGCTCGTCGACCTCGAGCGGGCGGCGGCGCACACCCGGGACCGGCGGGGCACGGTCGCACACCGCGTGCGCGCACACCCGGCTCGCGCCCGGATCGTGGCCGTGGCGGCTGATCGTGGGCTACGCGCGTCGCCACTCCGGACGGCGGCATCCTGCTGCGTGCCGGGCCGCCGGCCGACCACCGCCGCCCGCCGGCCGGCGACCACGCCGCCCATCGGTCCGACGGGGAGGCCCGAGCCCAGGTCGACGACCGTGCCCGGCCGCCGGCCGACCGCCGTGACCGGCTACGGTCGCGTCGTGAGCCAAACTCCGACGGACCGGGCTGAGCTGCGGACGAGAGTCGAGGCCGCGCTGGCGGCGTTCCTCCGCCGGCAGCGCGCCCGACTCGCGCAGATCGATGCCGCGCTCGAACCGGTGGCGGCGTCGATCGAGTCGCTGGTGCTCGGCGACGGCAAGCGGCTGCGGCCCGCGTTCGCCTACTGGGGATACCGCGGCGCGGCCGGCGCCGACCGCGACGACATCGTGACCGCGCTCGCATCGCTCGAACTCGTCCAGGCCAGCGCACTGATCCACGACGACGTGATGGACGCGTCCGACACACGGCGCGGCCGCCCGGCCGTACACCGGCTGTTCGAGGCGCATCATCGCGACGGCGGCTGGAACGGTGTCGCGTCCCGATTCGGCGAGAACGCCGCGATTCTCGCCGGTGATCTGTGCCTGGTCTGGTCGGACGAGATGCTGCACAGCGCCGGGGTGGACCCGACGTCGCTGGCCCGCGCCCGGCCGGTCTTCGACGAGATGCGTACCGAGGTGATGGTCGGGCAGTACCTGGACGTCCTGGCATCGGTCACCGATGACACGTCGATCGAGCGGGCCAGCAAGATCGCGACGTTCAAGTCCGCGAAGTACACGGTCGAACGGCCGCTGCTGATCGGCGCCGCGCTGGCCGACGCAGGCCCGGACATCGAGGCCGTCTACTCGACCTACGGACTTGCCCTCGGCGAGGCGTTCCAGCTGCGCGACGACGTACTGGGCGTGTTCGGTGATCCGTCCGAGACCGGCAAGCCGGCCGGCGACGACATCCGCGAGGGCAAGCACACCTACCTGGTCGCGACGGCGTACGCGCTCGCCGACTCCGTCTCGGCTGCCGCCATGCGCCGCGACCTCGGCAATCCGGCGCTCGACGACGCGGGCGTAGACCGGTTCCGGGCGATCATCACGTCCTCCGGAGCGCTGGACCGCACCGAGGCCCGGATCGCCGACCTGACCGACACCGCGCTGACCGCGCTCACCAAGGTCCCACTCGCGAACGGCGCCGACGACGTCCTCAGCGAACTGGTCGCAGCGGCGGTCCGGCGCCGGCGCTGAGGTCGCCACCCGGCGGGGCCGGGTAGATCACGAGCGAGTGCCGGCAGGCCGGTGGCGACCCGGGCGGCGATCGCGGCATCGATGACCCGTCCGGCGTCGTGCGCGAGTTCGGCGTCGACCGCACCGGACCGCTGCCAGAGGATGGCGATCGGCGCCTCCGGCAGCCACGACAGGTCGCGCAGGCAGTCCGCGAACGCGTCCCAGTTGCCACCGAACCAACGCGGAAAGTCGCAGGCGGTGGCGAACTCGTCGAACAGCGCCGCCCGATCGGTCATCGCGGCGCCGTCCACGATCCGCATCATCCAGCCGGCGGCCACCAGCTCATCGCGGATGCTCCGGACCGATGCGGTCGCCGCCAGCCGGTAACGCCCGGGCGGGAGCGCACCGCCGGTCAGCTCGTCGAGGCGGCCGGTCATCGAATCACCTGATCGGAACGACGCGTAGTGATCACCGGTGTAGTAGACATCGCCGTCGCGCCCGGCGATCAGACGCCGCTCGCCACGATCGGGTGACCCGGGCGTGACCACCGTGTACTCGTGGTAGTAGCCGCTCGGCTGCTTCGGCAGCAGGCCCTCGAAGTTGCTGAACACCGTGTTGTCCTGCTTATACGGGAAACGGGCCGCCCTGGTCGATCAGCGACGAGCACCGCGCGGGCCTGGCTCGGCAGGTCCGCCGCCGCGATCGTCGGCAGCCCGGAGCTGGGCGTCGACGTCGAATGCGGGGTCGTGGTGACGGGTCGTGCTCGAACATCGGTTCAGCCCGAACACCGCGAGCAGCGCGATCACCACGATCGACGCCGCGATCATCAGCGCCTTCGGGGTCACCGCCGCCGAGCGCGATCGCCGTCACCGTTCGCCCGCGATCGGATGCCGGTCCAGGCCGCGCCGCCCCAGCCAGACCCAGACCGAGAGCGTGACCAGCACGAGCGCGAAGCCGAACGCGAGATCCTCGACCGGCGCCCAGGCGATCCGCCAGCCGATGATCGCGCTCGGGGCGTATCGCACGACGCCACGGCCGGTCAGCACGCCGTTCGCGATCAACTGAAAGATCAGAATCAGGGGGTACGTCGACCAGAACACCGCTCGGGTGACCAGCCGGGTTCGGAGGATCGCCACATCGATCACGAGCGCGATCACGACGCCCAGCGCTGCCGCCGCCGTGTACGTCATGGCGCCGGTTCCTCGCCGACGGTGACGCCGGGCTCCTCGTCGCCGGCTTCCTCATCGCCGGCCGGCCTCTTGAGCACGCTGCGAACAGCTTCAAATCCGCAAATAGTGCACAAAGGTATGACGATGAAGAACAGCAACTCCTCCACCGGCAGGCGGCCCGGAAGGCGTACGGGGAGGGTCTGCGCCGGGTCGTAGGACCAGTGCCCGGCGGCGATCGCGGCGATGTCCCAGGCGCCGAACGCGATCACCACCACGATGATCGTCACCGCCAACCGGCGCCATCGTCGCAGCACATGGACGTGCAGGACCGGTTCCAGCCAGAGCGCACCGACGAGGCATGCGACCAGCACCGCGACGTACGTGAAGTGGCGCATCGGCGACGGTGACGGTTCGGTCAGAAGCCGAGAGCCTGCGCGCGCCGCTTGACCTCGGTCGCTTTCGGGCCGCCGAGCGCGGTCGCCGGCGTACCGGGCAGCGATGGGTCGTCGGTGAAGAGCCACCGCATCGCCTCTTCGTCGTTATACCCAGCGTCGAAGAGCAAGTTCAGCACGCCCGGGAGGTGCTTGCGGACGGTGTCGTTAGCAATGAATTCGGACGGGACGCGCAGCACGCCGTCGCGCCGCACGGCAAGAAGCGAATGGTCGCGGACCATCTGGCGGATGGTCGTGATCTTGGCGTCGAATCGCTCGGCGATGTCGGGGAGGGTTAGCCATTCGGCCGGCTCGACAATGGGACCGGCCGTGGACACGGATTCACTCACGCCTCTACTTTCCCATGCCGGGTCCCGTGGTCGCCACGATAGGTCGGAAACACGTACGGGACGGTTGTGCACGTGAGGATCTGGGACACCGTACGGCGGGAAATCACCGGCACCATGCGCTCGATCGGGTACGACGTCCGGCGCCGGTTTCGCGCGTCGATGAACGGATCGGACGACGCGTACCCGGAATATGCGGCCTACACGCGACGGCCGCGACGCGCGCTGCTCGGCGCAGGAATCGCGGGACTCGCGATCGTCGGTGTGGCCGGCACGTACCTCGCCCTGGCCGGAGGGCTCGGCGGCTGGCTGCTCGGATCGAACATCTCGGCGCCGAATCCGGCCGGCCCGGCGGGTGCGCCGGCATTCACCGGTGCCGCTCATGCACCTCAGCCACATCCGGCGCCGAGCCTGTCGCCGACGGACGTTGCCACGACGCCGGGAACGGCCGGCGGTCGCCACGCCGGCGGGAGCGGTCGCGCCGCGGCCGGCGTCGACGGCCAACCGGCGACTCACCGTGCCACATCGTCGACGAGTCCGTCGGCAACGAGCGAGCCCACGACGCCTGCTCCATCGCCGTCGCCGAGTACCACGCCGCCGGTGACGCCGACGGATCCGCCCACGTCAAGTGATCCGTCGCCGCCGGATAGTCCGTCACCGTCCGTGTCTGATTCGGCACCCGATTTCTCGGCTGCGGCGGCCCGGGATGTCGCAGGTAATGAGCGCTCCGGGCGGTCATCCTCGACGATCCCGACGGTTGGCGCTTAGACTGCCAGCCGATGGATACCATGGTCGCCGACAATCTCATCGGCTCACTCGTAGACGGGCGCTATCGCGTCCGTAGCCGAGTCGCGCGCGGAGGTATGGCGACCGTCTATACCGCGGTCGATGAACGCCTCGAGCGAACGGTCGCTCTGAAGATCATTCACCCAGGTCAGGCCACTGATCCACGCTTCGTCGACCGGTTCACGCGGGAAGCCAAAACGATCGCCCGGCTGACCCACCCGAACGTGGTCGCCGTCTATGACCAGGGGCGCCATGAAGGCCTGCCGTACCTGATCATGGAGTTCGTCCGCGGCCGCACGCTGCGCGACATCCTGAACGATTCTCCGCGGATGAACCCGTCCGACGCGCTCGCCGTGATGGAGCAGATGCTCGCCGCGATCGCTGCCGCGCACCGGTCCGGCGTCGTGCACCGCGACGTCAAGCCGGAGAACGTGCTGATCGCCGAGGCCCCCGGCGGCACCGGACTGGTCGACGCGGTGGTGAAGGTCGCCGACTTCGGCCTGGCCCGCGCGGTCGAGGCGAGTGCCGACGACGGCGACGGGCAGCTGCTCGCGACCGTGGCGTACGTCGCGCCGGAACTCGTCACGGACGGTCGCGCCGATCCGCGCAGCGACGTCTACTCGGTCGGCATCGTGCTGTTCGAGATGCTCACCGGCCGGGTGCCGTACGACGGCGGTAAGCCGATCGAGATCGCCTGGCAGCACGTCGACGAGGATGTCCCGGCACCGTCCCGATCCGTGCCCGGTCTGCCGAGAGAGATCGACGACCTGGTCCGCTCGGCCACGAACCGCAATCCGGACCGCCGTCCCAACGACGCCGGCGCGATGCTTGCCGCGGTCCAAGCCGCGCAGGATTCGATCGAGGCGAACGCCGGCTGGCACAATCAGCCGATCGCGGCACCGACCGTGCTCGTCGACACGATCGCCGCCACCAGCCCGACCACGTCCACCGATCGGCCGTCCTGGTCGAAGCTGCCGTCCACGCGGGCCGACGAGCGACCGGTCCCGGGCCGTCGGCCGTGCCGCGGCGCGCGCCCGGCACGCGCTGGGCGGTCTCGCCGGCATCGCCGGCCGCGCTCTGGTTCGGGCAGTTCATGTCCCGCCCGAACGGCCGCCGTACGTTCTACGCGACGCTTGCCGTCCTCGCGCTGCTCATCTCCGTGACCGGCTGGTGGTTCGGCTTCGGCCGCTACACCACCGCACCGTCCCTGATCGGCCAGACGAAGGCCCAGGCGGCGGCGACCGCGGCGAAGGACGGCTTCAAAGTCCAGTACGCGGCGGCCGTGTTCTCGGCAACCGTCAAGCAGGACTCCGTCATCAAGCAGAGCCCGTCGCCGAATGGCAAGATCCTCAAGAACGGTGTCGTGATCCTGACCCTGTCGAAGGGAAAGGAACGCTATCCGATCCCGAACGAGGTTGGGTCGACCTTCGACCTCGCGAGTGACGATCTGATCGCGATCAAGATGAGCGTGCACCGCGTCGACCAGTACAACAACGACATCATCTCGGGCGTCGTCATCTCGACGTCACCGGCCGCCGGCACGATCGAGCAGCCGAACACGGTGGTGACCGTGTACGTCAGCAAGGGTCGCGCGCCGATCACCGTCCCGAACGTGGTCGGGCACGACTACAACGACGCCAACGCGCAGCTCACCGCGCTTGGTTTGCAGGTGGCAGAGGTACAGAAGCCGAGCGCCACGGTGCCGCTGAATCAGGTGATGACGCAGAGCCTGCCGGACGGATCGGGTGCGACCAACAACCAGACCATCATCCTGACCGTCAGCACCGGGCCTCCGGTAGTCACCGTGCCGAACGTGTCGAACATCGGATTGACCTTCGAGCAGGCCCAACAGGTACTGCAGCAGGCCGGTTTCGTGGTGGTCGAGGTGTTCGACTTCCCCGGCGGCCAGATCCGCAACCAGAACCCGGCGGCCGGCCAGAACGCACCGCAGGGCTCGACAGTCCAGGTCTGGATGGGGCCCTGAGCAGGTCCGCGGATTCGACGATCGGCCGGCGCGCGTCCCACCGGATCGGTGCGCACGCTCCGGTCGCGGGTGGGCTGGCCAAGGCTGCACTCCCGTACATCGACGCCACGGCGGCAGACGCCGTCCAGGTCTACGTCGGCAATCCGCGCGGCTGGGCGCTGTCGGCCGGCGACCCGGACGTGGATGCCGCGTTCCGGGACGGGTGTCAGACCCGCGACGTTGCCGCGTTCGTCCATGCGTCGCTGCTGGTGAACCTCGGCTCACCGACCGAGGCAACGGTCACGAAATCGGCCGAGACGCTCGCGCACACGCTGACCCGGGCGGCCGCGATCGGGGCGCAGGGTGTGGTGTTCCACGCCGGCAGTGCGGTCGACGTCGATCACGCACCACAGGCGTACCGGCAACTTCGCGACGTCCTGGGGCCGCTGCTCGACGCCGCGATGGCCGCCGGACAGCCGAGGCTCCTGGTCGAGCCGAGCGCCGGCGGCGGACGGTCGCTCGCGTCCCGGGTCGAGGACCTGGCCGAGTACTTCGCGGCGGTGGATCAGCACCCGTGGCTCGGCGTCTGTCTCGACACGTGCCACGCCTGGGCGGCCGGCCACGATCTCGCGACGCCGGGCGGCATGACCGAGACGCTGGATGCGCTCGTGGCGACGGTCGGCCCGGAACGGCTCGCGCTCGTACATGCGAACGACTCCAAGGACCCCCGCGGGTCCGTACGCGACCGGCATGAGTCGATCGGGCAGGGTTTCGTCGGCTTCGACGCGTTCCGGGAACTCCTCGCGCACCCGGCCACGGCCGGCGTGCCGCTCGTCGTGGAGACGCCCAGCGAGGGCTCCACCGGCCACGCGAAGGACATCGCTGCACTTCGCGATAGTGTGAGTGAGACCACACGAGCCTTGCGATCCGGTGTAAGTTAGGTCAACCTTACGAAGGTCAACCTAACCGCCGGAGGGTTCCAAGCATGTACGCCTGCATCTGTGAACGCGTCCGCGAGTGCGATGTCCGGATGGCGATCCGCTGTGGTGCCCGTACCGAGGAGTCGGTCGGTACGGCATGCGGTGCCGGTACCGGCTGCGGCAGCTGCCTGGACCGGATCTATGAGCTGATCGAGGAAGAGTCGACGAGCGACGTGGATATGGCCGTCGCAGCCTGACGCTCCGGCGTGGCGTGCCAATACCGAACCATCGCGACATAAGGGCATAAGATGCTCGCCATGCAGGGCGACGCGCGAGTTATCGAATTTCTCAACGAGCAACTGACCGCGGAACTGACCGCGATCAACCAGTACTTCCTGCACGCACGGATGCAGGAGAACTGGGGATATACGACCTTGGCCTCGCATACGCGCGCCGAGTCGATCGACGAGATGCGGCACGCCGAGGTCCTGACCGACCGGATCCTGTTCCTCGAAGGGCTCCCGAACTACCAGAAGCTGTTCCCGCTGCGCATCGGCGAGACCGTACCGGAGCAGTTCGCCTGCGACATGCTGGTCGAGGTCGAAGCGGTCGAGCGGCTGCGCCGGGGCGCCGAATACATGCGCTCGGTCGGCGACATCACGTCCTGCAAAGATCTTCGAGGACATCCTGGCCGACGAGGAGCACCACATCGACTACCTGGAGACCCAGATCGCGCTGATCGAGAAGCTGGGCGAGCAGCTCTACCTGCAGAACGTGACAACACACCCGGAGCCGGAGAGCTAACCGTTCCGAGGGGCGTTGCCCTTCTTCAGGCGCATGGTATTCGCCTGGCCGACCGACATCTTCGTCCTGGTCTCGCGCGCATGCGCGGCCATCGACTGCTGCCGGGAGTCGTCCACGATCCAGGGATGTGGATCTTCGTCGTGACTGGCGACCGGTCGCGGATCATGGTGTTGTTGCTGATTGCGACGCTTGCTCATGGTTCAACGCTACGCGGCCGCGCTCGTCCTACACCGGGAACGACGCGTTACACCGGCAATGACGCGATGGTCTAGCGTCATCGCCTATGACCGCATCCGATCCGGGGCTCTACGTTGACCGCGCGAACCTGCGTACCAGCGCCTACGCGGACACGTCGAAGCTGGCCAGCCGGATGGCCGTCTACCAATACCAGACGCCACGGCACGACCTGCGCGTCCACGTCCGGCGGTTCCTGAGCGATCTCGACGGCCCGTTCCTCGACGTCGGGTGCGGTGCCGGCTCGTACACGCGGATGCTGCGCGAGGCCCATCCCGGCGCCACGGTCGTCGCATCCGACCTGTCCGCCGGCATGGCGGCCGCCGGCGGCTCACCCGCGACTGTTGCCGACGCGACCGCGCTGCCGTTTCCGGACCGTACGTTCGGTGCCGCGATCGCGCTGCACATGCTCTACCACGTGCCGGAACCGGCCGATGCGATCGCGGACATCCGTCGCGTCCTGCGGCCGGGCGGCACGCTGTGATCTCCACGAACGCGTACGGCGACAAGGCGGCAATGCGCGAGGTACACGCGAGAGCGGCGGCCGAGGTCGGCGTGACCATCCCGAGTATCGGACCGGCGATGCGATTCAACCTGGACGAGGCCGAATCGGTCGCCGGACGATACTTCGGCACGGTCGAACGCCTCGATCTCGAGTCCGTCGTCACGGGTGCCGATCCCGGATCCGGTGGTCGCATTCATCGACTCGACCCGCTCGTTCTACGGCTCGGACGAGCGCGTGATGGTGCCGGTCCGACGCATGGTCGAGGAGATCATCGCGCGCGATGGCGCGTTCACGTTCCGTACCCACTCTGGATTCCTGGTATGCCGGTAGACCCCTGGAGCGACGACGAACCGCGACCACCCCGCCAGATGGGGTGGGGTTGCCTCGCGGCCGTGATCATCGGGAGCGTGACCACCGTGGTCGCGCTGGTGATCGTCCTGAAGGTGATCGCCGACACGTTCCCGTGGTGATCTGGCCACTGGCCCGCATACCCTAGGGGGGTAGGCTATCGGTCATGGCCAGTTACACGAATGCGAAGGCGGACTACCTCGCGCGACTACGCCGCGTCGAGGGCCAGATCCGCGGGCTTCAGCGGATGATCGACGAGGATAAGTACTGCATCGACGTGCTCACGCAGGTGTCCGCCGCGACGAGCGCGCTTCAGTCGTTCTCGCTGGCCCTGCTCGACGAGCACCTGCGCACGTGTGTCGTGGACGCCGCGCGCGAAGGCGGCGCGGACGCCGACGTCAAGGTCAAGGAAGCGAGCGCGGCGATCGCCCGGCTCGTGCGCTCGTGAGCCAACCCAGTCGATAGGACCGCAATGATCACCACCACATACACCGTTTCCGGCATGACCTGCGGGCACTGCGTGCAGGCAGTCACCACCGAAGTGACCGCGATTCCCAGGTCACCGCGGTCGCCGTCGACCTTCCGACCGGCGCCGTCACGATCACCAGCGCGGTCACGATCGACGTCGGGGCGCTGCGGGCCGCGATCGATGAGGCCGGCTACGCGCTGGTGAGCTGATGACGGCCGTACTCCCCCGGGCCTCGATCGATCTCGTCGATCGGCGGCATGACCTGCGCGACGTGCGCGAACCGCGTCGAGCGCAAGCTCAACCGGATGCCGGGCGTGGCCGCGTCGGTCAACTACGCCACCGCGACCGCGCGCGTCACGGTCCCCGACGGCGTCACCGTCGACGACCTGATCGCGACCGTCGTCCGCCACCGGATATTCGGCATCCGTCACCGCCTGCGACCGCGACTCGACGATCCGCTACCGCGCGTCGTGGTCAGCGCGTCGCTGACCGTACCGCTGCTCGCGCTCGCGATGATTCCGGCGCTGCAGTTCACCTACTGGCAGTGGGTCGCGCTCGCGCTCGCTACGCCGGTCGTCGCATGGTGCGCATGGCCGTTCCACCGGGCCGCATGGACGAATCTGCGCCACGGCGCCGCCACCATGGACACGCTGATCTCGCTCGGCGCTCTCGCGTCCTACGGCTGGAGCCTCTACGCGCTGTTCCTCGGCACCGCCGGCACGCCCGGCATGCACATGGACGTCCGGCTCCTCGCACCGCGCGGTTCCGCGAGCGGCGATATCTACTTCGAGGTCGGCGCGGCGCTGACCACGTTCCTGCTGGCCGGGCGCCTGATCGAAGCGCGTGCCAAGCGCCGCGCCGGCCTCCGCGCTGCGAGCGTTGCTCGATCTCGGTGCGAAGGACGCGACCATCCTGCGCGACGGCCGCGAGGAGCGGATCCCGGCCGCGATCGCTCGCAGGTCAACGACTTTTTTGTGGTACGCCCTGGAGAGCAGATCGCCACCGACGGCGTCGTCGTCGACGGTTTCGGCGCGATCGACGCCAGCATGGTGACCGGCGAGTCCGTACCGGTCGACGTGATCGCCGGCGATCCGGTCATCGGCGCGACCGTCAACCACGGCGGCCTCCTGACCGTCCGGGCGACCCGGGTCGGCGCGCAGACACAGCTCGCCCAGATGGCCCGGCTGGTCGCCGATGCGCAGTCCGGCAAGGCCGACGTACAGCGGCTCGCGGATCGGATCGCGTCGGTGTTCGTGCCGGTCGTGATCGCCGTCGCGCTGGTCGTGTTCGCCGGATGGCTGGTCCTCGGGTTCGGTACCGCCGCCGCGATCACCGCCGGCGATCGCGGTACTGATCGTGGCGTGCCCGTGCGCGCTCGGGCTGGCCACGCCGACCGCGCTGCTGGTCGGTACCGGCCGGGGTGCCCAGCTCGGCATCCTGATCAAAGGTCCGCAGGTGCTGGAGTCGACCCGGCGCATCGACACCGTCGTGCTCGACAAGACCGGCACCGTGACCACCGGCCGCATGACGCTCGTCGACATCGTCATCAGTACGGCCACCACGCCGGACGTCGACACTCACTTTCTGCACGTCGGTGACACTGCTGCCGAGCTGGACGTGGTGCTGCGCGCGGCCGAGCGGTCGAGCATGCGTCGGAGCATCCGATCGGGCAGGCGATCGCCCGTGCCGCCGCCGAGCGCTACGGCCCGCTGCCGGCCGTGACGTCGTTCGAGGCGCTTCCCGGGCTCGGTGCGCGCGGCATGCGTCGACGGATCCGAGGTGATCATCGGGCGGCCGCGGCTGCTGCAGGCGCATGGGATCGGCGTACCGGATGATCTGCGGGGGGCGATGGACGCGGCGGACTCGGCTGGGCGTACCAGCTGTGGTTGTCGCGGTGGACGGCCGCGCCCGCGGCGTGCTCGTCGTCGCCGACGCCGCCGAAACCGGACGCGGCGGCCGCGGTATCGCAATTGCGGGCGCTCGGACTCCGGCCGGTGCTGCTGACCGGCGACTCGTCGGCAGCCGCGCACGCGATCGCGGCGGAGGTCGGGATCGACGAGGTGATCGCCGAGGTGATGCCGGCCGGACAAGGTCGCCACGGTACGGCGGCTGCAGGCCGAAGGGCGGACCGTGGCGATGGTCGGCGACGGCGTCAACGATGCGCCCGCGCTCGCCGCCGCCGATCTGGGGATCGCGATCGGCACCGGTACGGATGCTGCGATCGACGCCGGCGACCTGACGCTGGTGCGCGGCGATCTGGCGAGCGTGCCGACCGCGATCCGGCTGGCCCGTGCGACGCTCGGCACGATCCGGACGAACCTGTTCTGGGCGTTCGCCTACAACGTGGCGGCGATCCCGCTGGCCGCGCTGGGTCTGGTCACGCCGGTGCTCGCGGCGGCGGCGATGGCGCTGTCCAGCATCTTCGTGGTGACGAACAGCCTGCGGCTGTTCCGCTTCCGGCCATAACGCGTCCGGCCCGGCAAAGTCCGTCAGAGCGGCCCGGCAAGTCCGTCAGAAGAGACCGGTCAGGACGTCGATCACCTGGTCGGTGTCGTCGTCGTCGACGTCCATGTGGAACACCACCCGGCCGAGCTGCCGGCCCATCGCCGAGATCCGAACGTCCTTCGCCGCCGCCGCGGCGACCAGTGCCGGCGCGTCCAGCGACGACTTCGTCAGGTCGATCGAGACGATGTTCGTCCGTACGCGATCCACGTCCACGACGCCGAACGGCGCGAGCGCCTCGGCCAGCCGGCGGGCCCGGGCATGATCCTCGGCGAGCCGGTCGACGTGGTTCCCCAGCGCGTACAGCCCGGCCGCGGCCAGGATGCCGGCCTGGCGCATGCCGCCGCCCATCCGCTTGCGGATCCACCACGCCTGCTCGATCTTCTCCGCGCTACCGACCACCAGCGAGCCGACCGGCGCGCCGAGGCCCTTGGAGAGGCAGACCGACATGGTGTCGAAGAGCGCGCCGTAGTCGCGCAGCGGGACGCCGTCGGCGATGTGCGCGTGCCAGATCCGGGCGCCGTCGCAGTGCAGCGCGATGCCGTCGGCGTCGGCGACCTCGCGCAGACGCCGCAGCGTCGCGAGCGGGATGACCGCGCCGCCGGCCCGGTTGTGCGTCTGCTCGACCGCGATCGCCCTGGTCGCCACCGCGTGATAGCCGTCCGTACGGATCATCGACGCGACCTGGTCGACATCGATGTCGCCGCCGACCGCCGGCCACGTCCGCGACGAGATGCCGCCGATCGCCGCCGCGGCGCCGAACTCGTACGTGACGATGTGCGCGTCGCGTCGCAGAGCAACTCGGACGCCGGCGGGACGTTGACCTGCAGCGCGATCTGGTTGGCCATCGAGCCGGACGGCGCGAACAGGGCCGCCTCGTGGCCGAACAGCTCCGCGACGTACGCCTGCAGCTCGTTGATCGTCGGATCCTCGCCGTAGACGTCGTCGCCGACCGCGGCGGCGGCCATCGCGGCCCGCATCCCGTCGGTCGGACGGGTGACGGTGTCGGAGCGGACGTCGACGGTCATGCGCACTCCCCAGCTGGTCTCTAGCCGCGGAGCATCTCCGCCACCAGGAACGCCAGCTCGACCGACTGCTGGGTGTTCAGGCGAGGGTCGCACGCGGTCTCGTACCGGCCGGGCAGGTCGGCGTCCTCGATCGCCTGCGCGCCGCCGAGGCACTCGGTGACGTCCTCGCCGGTCAGCTCGACGTGCATGCCGCCCGGGTGGGTACCGAGTTCGCGGTGCACCTCGAAGTAGCCGAGCACCTCGTCGACGATGCGGTCGAAGTGACGGGTCTTGTAGCCGTTGGACGACTCGTGCGTGTTGCCGTGCATCGGGTCGCACTGCCAGACGACCTTGGCGCCGGACGCGGTGACCTTCTCGACGATCGGCGGCAGCACGTCGCGGACCTTCTTGTTGCCCATCCGGCTGACCAGCGTGAGCCGGCCCGGGATGTTCTCCGGGTTGAGCTTCTCGCACAGCTGGATCGCGATGTCCGGCGACGTCTCCGGCCCGATCTTGACGCCGATCGGGTTGGCGATGCGGGACGACGAAGTCGATGTGCGCGCCGTCGAGCTGCCGGGTCCGCTCGCCGACCCACAGGAAGTGGCCGGACAGCCCGTACGCCTTGCCGTCGGCGACCCGGGTCAGCGCACGGTCGTACTCGAGCGCCAGCGCCTCGTGCGAGCAGTACAGCGTCGCCGTACGCAGCGCGTCGTCCTCGGTCATGCCACAGGCGCGGATGAACGCCAGCGCCCGGTCGATCTCCTGCGCGAGCGCCTCGTAGCGCTCGCCGGCCCGGGACGTCGTGACGAAGCCCTTGTTCCAGTCGTGCACCGCGTGCAGGTCGGCCATGCCGCCACCGAGGTAGGCGCGCAGCATGTTCATCGCGCTGGACGCGTTCGCGTACGCGCGGATCATGCGCTGCGGATCGGCGACGCGAGCGGCCTCGGTCGGCTCCAGCGAATTGATCATGTCGCCGCGATAGGCCGGCAGCCCGAGCGAGTCGAGCGCCGACGAGCGCGGCTTCGTGTACTGCCCGGCGACCCGCGCCACCTTGATCACCGGCAGGCTCGCGCCGTAGGTCAGCACGACCGCCATCTGCAGCAGCGTGCGCGCGTTCGGCGAGCAGGTGCGCCTCGGTGTTGTCGGCGAACGTCTCGGCGCAGTCGCCGCCCTGCAGCATGAACGCCTTGCCCTCGCACACCAGCGCGAGCCGCTGCCGCAGCTCGTCGACCTCGTAGGGCGCGACGATCGTCGGCACGGTCGACAGCACGTTGCAGACCTCGGCGACCTCGTCCAGGTCCGCCCACGGCGGCATCTGCTCACGCGGGAGCGTACGCCAGACGTCGAGACCGAGAGCCTCGATCTCGGCGGCGTCGGTCGGCGGGTGCCCGATGTCAAGGCCGGGATTGCGGAAACGGTGCCACTCTTGGCGCATGTAGCATAGCGTACGGGCGCCGGTGGACAATCCACCGGCGCCCTCGCTTGTCTCGTGAGATGAGACTCAATGGCTACGTGCTGAGAGTTACGCTCCGACGGTGTGCTTGACGTAGGTGACTGCGGACGAGTTCACCGACGTCCAGGACGTGTTGAACTCCTTCATCGACGCGGTCGTCGGCGATTCGTCGTTCTGCTCGACGTCGCCCCAGAACGCGAGCATCTTGGCCAGGCCGTACTTCGATGCCAAATACTGCAGCCCGAGGTAACCGATTTCGTACGCGGCGTTGGCCGTGACCAGGTTGCTGCTGCGGATCTCCTTCGTCAACAGGATCTTCTTCGACCACTTGCCGGACCGGATGTACTGCTTGGCCGCCAGCTTGCCGAACTTGTCCCAACCGGCGTGCCCGTACAGCGAGATGTACTGCGCGATGCCCTCGACGAACGAGTCATCCGAGTTGTACGCGTCGTTCTGCAGCGTGGCGACGTGGCCGAACTCGTGCCGGATCACCCCAGAGAGCAGGCCCGGGCCGGCTGCGTCGAATTCGTTGGCGTCCGGCATCAGGACCATGACCTCGTTGTCGGTCGAGTCGATCTGCATCGTCAGGCCCAGCGAATCGCGCATGGTCACACCGAACCAGTGGTTGTTCGCCTCGGTGTGGCTGGCGAGGTAGAGCACGTAGACCGGAACCTGGCCCCACTTGGCGTACTTGTCGGCATTCTGCACCGCATCCTCGGCGATCGTCAGCACGTGGGCCAGGTTGCTGGCTTCGGCGTCCGATGCCGCGACCACGAGGCGCGGACCGACCACGGCCTTCAGGGTCGAGACCAGCCACGGCAGCGGCCCGTACTCGAACTTGTTCTGCGCCGGGACGGTCACCGACGAGATCAGTGCCTTGTCGCCGACCATCTTCTGCGAGATCTTGAGCGTCTGGCTCGTGGTCGTACACGCCACGACGACCAGGCAGTACGAGATCGTGATCTCGGTGGGCGTCGCGGTCGCGGTCGGCTTCTCATAGCCGTCCGTACTCTCGGCCGACCACCGCGCCACATGCATCGTGTGCATGTTCTGGTAGATCCGGGTGAATTCGATCACCGCGGCGTGCGCGGCCGGGTCGACCTCGGCGAGGAAACCAGCCTGATCCCCGCTCATCAGCGCGTTCGACTGAATGACGAGCGCGCCGTTCAGCGTGGACGGATCGGGCGGTGGCACCTTCGGCGTGGCGGACGGCGATGACGTCGGTCCGCTCGGCGATGTCTGCGGTCCGCTCGCGTTGTTGCGGTTCGAGGCCCGGTTCGCGACCACGACACCGCCGCCGATGATCAGCGCGAGAACGAGAATCGACAGCCCGGTCCACAGCGGCCACCGACGACGCCGCGGCGGGGACGGCGCGTAGGCGGGGAACTGCTGATACTGGTACGGCGATCCGGGCGCATATTGACCGGGCACGTACTGGCCCGGTGCGTACTGACTCGGTGCGTATTGACCCGGTGCGTATTGGCCCGGTGCGTATTGACTCGGCGGGTACTGACCGGGCTGGTATTGACCCGGTGCGTACTGGCCGGGCGGGTATTGACCAGGCTGATATTGACCCGGCGCGTACTGACTCGGCGCACTGGTTGGCGCGTACTGGCCCGGGGCCGCATAGAGGCCGGGAGTGGGTGGCTGCGGATACGTGCCGCTGAACGGCGCGCCGCTCGGCGGGACCGTGCCCCACGGCTCGCGCTGCGCCGGAATCGACCACGGCGCCGCCGGAGCGGTCGGAGCGGTCGGTGACGCCTGTGGGTAGGTCGTCGGCGCGGACGAAACGGGTCCTGAGGCGGCCGGGTACGACGCCGCCGCAGGCGGAACCGGACCCGCAGGCGGAACCACCCCGGCAGCCATCGGGTACGAAGCCGACGCGGGCGGCACGGGACTCGCGGCCGTTGGGTACGACGCCGGCGCAGGTGGAACCGGACCCGCGCCTGCCGGGTAAACCGTCGGAGCAGCCCCGGCAGCGGCCGGCGTGGGATAGCTGGGCTGAGCCGGCGGGGCGGCGACCGGGGCGGGTGGATAGGACGGCGGCGCGGGCTGGGCGGGTGGATAGGACGGCGGCACGGCCGGGACCGACCCGGCAGCGGCCGGGTAAGAGGCCGGTGTGGGATAGGTCGACGGAGCCTGCGGTACGGCGACCGGGGCGGGCGGATAGGACGGCGGCGCGGGCTGCGCGGGATAGGACGGCGGCGCGGCCGGGACGGACCCGGCAGCGGCCGGGTAGGAGGCCGGTGTGGGCGGCGCAGGATAGGTCGACGGAGGCGTCGGTGCGGCGAACGGATAGGACACCGGAACGGGCTGCGCAGGATACGACGGCAGCGCGGCCGGTGCGGCAGCCGGTGCGGCCGGGAACGTCCCGGGCGGCGGCGGATACGACGTCGGAGCGGCCGATACCGAGGCGGCCGGCGATAGCGGCGCGGACGCCGGCGAAGGCGCGAACGATTCGGTTGCCGGCTCGGCCGACAGCGGAGTGGTGAGCGATTCGGAAGAGGCGTTATCGGCCGGCTCGGACATCGGCGTGGGGGTGGTGTCGGTCATGGCTCAAGCACCGACCGTGGATTCGATGTACTTCACTGCTGCGGCGTTCACCGTGGTCCACGGCTTACCCAGCGCGGATGCGGACGCCTGCTGCACCGAGTCGCCATCGCGCTCAACAGATCCCCAGAAATCTAGCATTTTACTCAATCCGTATGTTTCGGCGATATAACGCAGCCCGAGGTAGCCGATGCCGTACGCGGCGGAGCCGGTCAGCACATCCTTGCTGGTGATCTCGCTGGTCAGATAGATGGTGTGTTTCCACTTGCCGGTGTGGATGTACGCCCGTACGTCCTGGATGCGGTACGACGCCCACATCGGGTGCCCGGAATACGAGCAGTACTCGGCAATGCCCTCGATGAACGAGTCGTGCCCGCGGTCCGAATCGTCGCCTTGCAGCGTTGCGACATGCCCGAACTCGTGCTGGATCACCGCGTTGAGCCGGCCCGGCCCGGCGTAGGACACATCGTCGGCGTCCGGCATCAATGCGACTACTTCCAGGTCGTGCGGCTGGATCGTGTACGTGACGCCGTCGGCGTTGGCGAGGTCACCGTCGAACCAGGTCTTACCCTCGGATGGGCTGGCCAGATAGAGCACGTACACGGCCGGCTTGCCCCAGTGCGCGTACTGATCGGCCGCCGTTGCCGCCTGCTCGGCGATCGACAGGGCCCGGCTCAGCGTCCCGGCGTACGCGTTCGATGCCGCCACCACGACCCGCGGCCCGACGAGCGCGGTCAGCGTTGCGACCTCCCACGGGTACGGCTCGCTCGTGTAGCGGCTCGGCGGCGGAACGGTGAACGACTCGATCACCACGCGGCCGCCTTTGAGCTCCGCGGTCACGTGCCATGTCGCATCAGTCTCCTGGCAGTTCGGCACGACGACGCAGTAGGTGACGTCAACCTCGTACGACTGCGGCGCCGACGTGACGTAGTTGCCGGTCGGCGCGCTCTGCTCCCAGAGCGTGACGTGCATCTGGCGCATGTTGTGGAAGATTCGCTGGTACGCCGACACAGCCGAGGTCGCGGCCGGGTCGACGGTGGCCAGGAAGCCCTTCGAGTCGTTGCTGAGCAGGGCTTGGCTCTGCTGGTAGAGCACACCGTTCAGCGTCGTCGTATCGACCTTCACCGGTGCGGACGAGGACGTGGTCCCGTTCGACCCGCCGGCGGTCGTGCCCGATGAGCTCGGATCGCCCATCTTCGAAAGGCCGTAGACGCCGAACCCACAGGCGAGCAGCGCGACGACCACGACCGCGGACACGATCACCGCGGTCCGGCCCCGGCGCGGCGGCTTGGCCTGCGGGAAGTAGTAGTTGAGCGACGCATTCGGGTCGTAGGGACCGTAGTTCGGATACGGCGGGTAGGCCGGCGCCGCCGGATGACCGGACGGACCGCCGTAGGTGGTCGGCCCATAGTTCTGCGCACTCTGGGTAGGCACGCCGTACGGCGGGTAGCCCGGTGGCACAGCACCGCCGCCCTGCGGATAGGACGGCGGATAGGACATCGGCGTATCGAGCTGTGAATAGCCGCCCTGTGGCGGAACGCGTGGGGCTCCTGGCGGTGGCGGATAGCCGGGCTGCTGCGCCGGATATCCCTGGTAGGAACCGGCCGAATCGAGCTGCGAATACCCGGCCGGTGGCGGGCCGTATCCGGGTTGGCCGTAACCAGGCTGACCGTAGCCGGGCTGGCTATAACCAGGCTGGCCATAGCCGGGCGGGGGACCGTAGCCGGACGGACCGTAACCGGATGAACCAGGTGCGCTCTGGACCGGCGGTGGCCCGTAGGCGTCGGAGCTGGATTGCTGCCACGGTGACGGCGGCGGGACCGGCCCGGAGGATGCGCGAGGACCCGGAAGACCGGCGGATGCCGTGTCGGCACCAGCAGGTTCTTGAGGGTCGTTCGCGACTCCCGGGTTCTCCACAGCGGCGAGCCTACGCAACCAGCGCGACAATTGCCCGCCCTCGTTACCGGACCGAAGCAGATCGGGTGTGCGATTGACAAAATGTCGGACATTCAGCTGGAAGACAACACCCGTTGGGGTTAGCTCGCCTGTTCAGCAATCTGCCGCGCACGATCGCGAGCAGCTTCGAGTGCCGAGAGCAGAGCCGCCCGTACCCCGTGATTTTCCAGTTCTCTAATCGCGTTGATCGTCGTTCCCGCCGGCGACGTCACCGCCTCGCGCAATTTGACCGGGTGCTCCCCCGAGTCGCGCAACATGATCGCGGACCCGATCGCGGTCTGGACGATCAGGTCATAGGCCACCTGGCGCGGCAGTCCGAGCAGGATGCCCGCGTCGGTCATGGCCTCTACCAGGTAAAAGAAGTACGCCGGACCGGAGCCGGACAGCGCCGTGACCGCGTCCTGCTGCGATTCCGGGACGCGGATCGTGCGCCCGAGCGGCGCGAACATCTCCTCGGCGAGGGCCAGGTGCTCGGCGGTCGCGTGCGGACCGGCGGAGATCGCGGTCATCGCCTCGTCGACCAGCGCGGGTGTGTTTGTCATCACCCGGACCACCGGCGTCGCCTCGGGCAGCCACTTCGCGAAGAACGAGGTCGGGAGCCCGGCACAGAGCGAGATCACCAGACAACCTTGGCGCTCGGTAAGGAGCGGGCCAAGATCGGCCATCAGCGCGCCGGCGTCCTGCGGCTTGACCGCGATCGCGATCACATCGGCCACGGCAACGGCGGCCGCGTTGTCGACCACGGCGACGCCGTAGCGCTCGGCCAGTTCGGCCGCGCGCTCGGGGCGCCGGGCGGTCGCCACCAGCTGTGCCACCGGCCATCCGGACCGCAGCAGGCCGGAGAGCAGAAGCTCGCCGATCTTGCCCGCGCCGATCACCGCAACAGTGGGCATGCCCGTCCACCTCTCAGAGATACACCCGAGGACGTTGACCTGAGGTTAGTCGCACGGCATGCGGCCGAACGGGAACCAACCTCAGGATCAACGTCGAGAGTCAGCGGATCGGACTCAGCCGAAGAAGACTTCGGCCTCGGCGAACCGCGAGTCCGGAACCGTCTTCAGCTCGCGAGTGGCCTCGGCCAGCGGGACCCGGATGATGTCGGTGCCCCGCAGCGCGACCATGTTGCCGAAATCGCCGTCCTGGACGGCATCGATCGCGTGCAGGCCGAACCGGGTCGCGAGGACACGGTCGAACGCGGTCGGCGTGCCGCCGCGCTGGATGTGGCCGAGCACGACCGTACGAGCTTCCTTGCCGGTCTTCGCCTCCAATGACTCGGCGAGCCACTGGCCGATGCCGCCGAGGCGGACGTGGCCGAACGCGTCGAGTTCCTGGTTGCGCAGCGACCATCTGCCCCTCGAGCGGCTGCGCACCCTCGGCGACCACGACGATCGGCGCGTACTGGCGCTCGAAGCGCTCCTCGACGTACTTGGCGACCTGGTCGACGTCGAACTGGCGCTCCGGCAGCAGGATGACGTTCGCGCCACCGGCGAGGCCGGCGTGCAGCGCGATCCAGCCGGCGTGCCGGCCCATCACCTCGACGACGAGCGTGCGGTGGTGCGACTCGGCCGTCGTGTGCAGCCGGTCGATCGCCTCCATCGCGATGTTGACAGCGGTGTCGAAGCCGAACGTGTAGTCGGTCGCGCCGAGGTCGTTGTCGATCGTCTTCGGTACGCCGACGACGTTCACGCCCAGCTCGGAGAGCTTCGTCGCGACGCCGAGCGTGTCCTCGCCACCGATCGCGACGAGCGCGTCGATACCGAATTCGGCCAGGTTCGCCTTGATCTTTTCGACGCCACCCTCGATCTTGAACGGGTTCGTCCGGGACGAGCCGAGGATCGTGCCGCCGCGGGGCAGGATGCCCCGCACCTCGGCGACGCCGAGCTGCTTCGTCATGCCCTCGAGCGGGCCGCGCCAACCGTCCCGGAATCCGACGAACTCGTGACCGTAGACCTCGACGCCCTTGCGGACGACCGCGCGAATGACCGCGTTCAGCCCGGGGCAGTCGCCGCCACCAGTGAGAACACCAATACGCATAGTGAAAGATCCTCCTGAGAAGCAGGTGGAAAACATGAAGACCCAACAGATCCCTGGGTACGCCACGTCGCTGTCGCGTATGCCGGCGGCACTGCCAGCCTGGGTGGGTGCGGACGTACTTTAGCTGCTTGGGTCGATCTGGTCACATTCAGGTTACGTCCGTGGCGAGCCCGGCACTCCACCGGCCAGCTCGATCATGGTGTTCCATCGGGCGAGGTTGTGCAGCGCATCGACCAGCGCATCGTGGCGGCCGGTCGCCTCCGGCAGCTTCGGCTTGCCGTAGTCGTCCCACATCTGCCGTAGATCCTTCGTGAACCGCGGTATCGCCCGAGGCAGCGCCGGCATCGCACCCCAGAGTTGCGCGAGCGCGACGTGGTCGTAGGCGGCGTACCAGGCCCACAACTCCATCGTGTCGGAGCCGTCTCGGATCGGATCCATCAGGAACTCGTACAGGTCGTCGCGGATTCGCTCGCGCGAGCGCCAGGCCGGGTTGCCCGGCGACGGCAACTTGTCCAGCACGTTGCGGCGGACCCACGGGATCGCCTTGGAGTCGTCGAACTGGGACGAGATCGCGTAAAACTCGCGCCCGAACTCATCGACGACGCCGATCGACACCAGGTCGATGGTGAGCCCGTCCTCGATGAACTCGCAGTCATAAAAGTACCGGTACGGCATGGCCCTACTCTGCCCGATCCGCTTCGGCCAATGCCGCCAGCACCTGCCGAGCCTCTTCGAGCGCGTCCCGGAGCGCCGCTTCGTCGACCGCACCTCGTTGCGGCGGCACCCCGCCGGTCAGCGCGCGGGCGTACTCCTCGGCCACCAGCGCCCAGTGCAACCGCAGCATCACCGGCAGGGCGACCTGGACTTCGTCCCTCGTGACCGGTCCGGCCGAGACGTATCCGTCCACGAATCCGTCGGCGGCCTCGACGCCGCCGGCGTACCGGACCGCGACCGCAACGTCGTACACGAGGGGGCCGATCCGCGGCACGCCCCAGCCGGACAGACCGGTCCGGCCGGTCGAGGGGTCCAGGCGGAACTCGTCCGCGCGCGGATCACCGTGCAACACGCCGTAGGTGAGCTGGTCGGTCACCAGCAGCCGGGTTACCGATGCGGCCGCGTCGGACAGCGCCGCGCGCAGTCCCGGCGTCACGCTCAGGTGCGCTCCGGCCGGCTCGGGCAGTAGCAACCTCCGTGGTACGGCGGCCTGGTGCTGCAACAGCATCTGATGAGCCCGACCGAGGACGTCGCCCCACCACTGCTGGTCGAGCGGATCCCCGGCGTCTAGCGGCCGGCCGGGCGCCGTGTGCACGAGTGACATGTCGCCGGCGTTCGTAGATGCGGTGAGCGCGCCGTCGACGGTCCGGACCGGGCGGCCGATGCCAAGTCCGGCCGAGGCGAGCACTTCGGCTGCGAAAAGGGACGCGACGACGTCGGCGCGCCGAGATTCCGGCGTCATTCGTGCGGTATAGCGCCCACCGCCGATAGTCACGGACCACTCCGAATGCGACGAATCGCCGGACGATACGCACGTTTCCGCAGCAAGCTGCCAGACGCTTCGCAGCGCCGCTCGTACGTGTTCGTCGGTGGCCACGGCGCCGATTATGTCCCTTACCGCACCGTGGAACCACGCTCTCCCCCGGCGCTGCGCGGATTCGGCATATCGAGTCGGTAACAACGCCTGTACATAGAGCGAAACTAAGCGCGGGACGCTACCGTGCCACCTGAACTTCGAATCGGGGTGGAGACCTCGGTGTATACAAAGGCGTCGAGGGACGTCAGGATCTAGGTACGTAGTGGATGGGAAGGGCAAACACGTGGACGTACGGGTACCGGACTCGCCCGACGCCTTGACGGGCGTGGCGATGTTCGCGGCATTGGACCCCGACGTACGCCAGCGGGTGATCGCAGCCGCGGTGCCCCGAACGTACCGCAAGGGACAGGTGCTGTTCGTCGAGAACGACCCCGGCGACTCGCTGATCGTGCTGAAACGCGGCGCAATCGCGGTTTTCCGGACATCCCCCAGCGGCGAACGGGCCGTACTGACCGTCCTCCGGCCGCCGGACGTGTTCGGCGAAGTGTCCCTGTTGGACGGTGCGGCACGATCGGCGTCGGCGGAGGCAATCGAGGACTGCAAGGCGCTCGCGCTGTCGCGGGCCGCGTTCATCGACCTGGTGCACGCGAATCCGAGCATCCTCGATGCGGTGATGCAGTCGCTCGGGAGCCTGATCCGCCGCCTGACCGAGCAGCACGCCGACCACATCTTCCTGGACCTGCCGGGCCGGGTCGCGAAGACGCTGGTACGCCTCGCGGGTGAATCTCCGAGCGGGATGGTCACGATCGAGCTGAACCAGAGTCAGCTCGCCGCGATGGCCGGTGGCTCCCGCCAGAGCGTCAACCAGGCGATCGGATCGTTCGCAAGCCGTGGCTGGCTGCGTACGGAGGGTCGGCGGATCGTGCTCACGGACCTGCCGTCGCTGCGGCGCCGGGCCGGAGTTCCGGATAAGTAACCGCGGCCTTCTCCTTCAACGTCGCCGCGTAGACGTCGACGTATTCGCGTCCGGACAGCTCCATCAGCTCGTACATGATCTCGTCGGTCACGGCGCGCTCGACGTACCGGTCGCCGGCCATGCCCTCGTACCGGGAGAAGTCCAGCGGTGCGCCGAACACGATCCGTACCCGCATGATCTTCGGTCGGATCCGCCCCGGCGGCTGTACGGTGTCCGAATTCAGCATCGCCACCGGGATGACCGGCGCGCCGCTCTCCAGCGCCAAGCGGGCCACGCCGGTCTTCCCGCGGTAGAGCCGGCCGTCGGGCGAGCGGGTGCCTTCCGGATAGATGCCGAACAGGTCGCCTTCCCGCAGGATCCGCAGGCCGGTGTCCATCGCGGCGGCCGCGGCACGGCCGCCGGACCGGTCCACCGGGATCGTGCCGGTGCTCACGAAGAACATCTTCGTCAGCCAGCCTTTGATGCCGGTGCCCCGGAAATACTCCGCTTTGGCAACAAACGTCACTTTCCGCCGAACCATCAGCGGCATGAAGATCGAGTCGCAGAAGCTCAGGTGGTTGCTCGCGATGATCGCGGCGCCAGTACGCGGCACGTTGTCCCTGCCCTCGACGTGCGGCCAGAACAGAAGCCGCAAAATCGGACCGAGTATGACGTACTTGAGCAGCGAATAGACCACACGAGTCCCTTCGGTAACGCAAGGTGCCAGCTGTCGCCGGTGAGGTGATCAGCCTACGAACATGACGCCCGACACCACAACCGACTCGCCCGCTCCTGTTCAGGCGTGGTCTCGCGTGCCACGATGGAGGTTCACGGATTCAAAGGGGCGACGGTGACCGGCGGAAATCCACGCTACGGGCGGCAGGACAACGGGTTGTATGCGACCGACTACACGGCCGTCGCAGACGTCGACCCGAGAGTCGGCGAGCACCTGCTCGACGTGCTGGGCAACCGCGGCATCGCGGCGTACCTCCAGCCGACGTCCGACCAGCACCCGATCACCCGCCTGACGACGCTGCCGGGACGCCCCACCGACCGCCTGTACGTCGACCGGTCCGAAGTGGACACCGCCCGCGAGTTCCTGGAAATCCTGACAAACGACGGCGATGTGACCAGCCCGGCGGCCAGCGGCCCGGTTACCGCCGAGGCACCGACGACCGGCTCGACGACGGACTTCGAAAGTGCCTGGGCGTCAATAGTGGCCGGCTTCGACGAGACCGCCGAGCGGCCGGCCGGCGACATCGGGCCGTGGCCGACGGCCGAGGACACACCGCCGGAGCCGCCGCGTGAATATCCGCGCTGGCGTGCCGCCACCGTCTCCTACGGTTCCTCGGCCGACGAGCCGTCGCTGCTGTCCGGGCTCGACAGCTTCGGCGCCGATCTGGCCGACGAGGACGACGAGACGTATCACCCGCCGCCACCACCGCCGTTGCCACGCTTCGCGATGATCACGATCTTGTCGATCATCGGCATCATCGGAGGCATCGCGCTGATCGCCGACCCGAACCTGCTCTCGATCGACCCGCGGCAGACCGAGTTTCTCGGATGTGCCGCCCTGCTCGCGGGCGCGGTCGGCCTGATCGGACGGCTGCGATCCGGTGGCCCGGACGACGACGACCGCGACAACGGCGCCGTTTTTAGGCTTTGCTGAGCCAATCCAGGATCGCGTCGATCGGTTCGGCCCAGCCGGCATCGAGCATCATGTCGGTCTGACCTACTCGTCCCCGGCCGCCTGGGATGCCGGGCGTTTGAACGCGAACGTTATTTGATATGCCCGCTGGGGCTGCCCGGCCAATCGCTCGGATCGTGCGTACACCTGCCAGCCGAGCGCGCCCGCACGATCGAGGTGCTTGAGGTCGTCGAACCGGTCGTCAACTCCCCAACGCTGAGTTCCCCGACCGGTATGGAACACCGCACTCCAGTCCAGATGCTTATCCGTCCCGTACGAGCCGGTTTCCTGATACTCCAGGCGGGCGTACTCCCACTGCGTCATTGGTCGATCTCCTTAGATGCGGACGAATGCCAACAGGCGTTCGCGGGCGGGGTGTGCTCTCGCACCGATTGCCGGTGCTTTATGTCTGAAGTCTTGAACCGTGACGCAGTTCTACCGATGCCGGCGTCGGCAGTTCGGCGGACATGCATGCCGTAGGGCTCTGGGATATCGTGTGCGAATTGACGCAAGACGATGTCGTCCCGTCGACGACGCCGGCGCGTCGAACACGTTCGTGATTATCGTCATATCGAGGGTCGTGGATCTCCGGGCCTTCCTCGACCCGTAATACAACAGAAGTGAGGGCCCGAATCGGTGGCTTTCAACAAAGACGCATATGACGCCGCTGTCCTGCGCCCTCTGCGCCGCCGCCGAGAGCCTCTGCGTGAAGTTGATCTTCTGGATGCGTTCGCACTCTCCGGATACATGACCCAGGCCCAGGTCAGCGACCGGATGCGCGATGTCCGGGCACGCTGGGCCGAACTCGTCGTCGTGTTCGATCAGATCAAACACGTCTGTAACCAACTTATTCAGCTCGACCAGGCCGCTCATGCGCGGTACGGCGCCGATCTCGAAACCATCGGATGGTGGCGCGCCCGCGGCCGACTCGATCCGGCCACCTCAGGCAGTCGCGAAGACGATCCTTTCGCTGTCGACGCCCCGGTGCCGCACCAGAGGATCGTCGAGCCACCGGTCACCGATCCTCGTACGGTAACCGAGCCGACCACACCCGAATCGACGTCGCCCGCGAAGGCCGCCGACGACCAGACCGGTAGCCAACAGAACGGCTGGGGCCGCCGTCCCATGCACGAAATCCGGCGGCAGGCGCACGACCGTGACCGGACAGACCGCAGTCGCGGGCCGAGTACGAGTCAGGGGTCCGACAGCCGGCCGCCGAGCACGCCGCAGCAACGGGCGTCGGTGTCCGCTCAGCCAGAACCCGGGCCGGCACGCCGCACGCATGACGTGCAAGCCGCAAGTCGGCTGCTCTTCGAAATACGCAAGGTGACCACGGAGGGTTCGGCGGTAACGGTCCGCGCCAGCTGGGTTCAGCCGGAGGACGGTCATGTCGAGGTGCGGTCCTCAGACTCCATGCCCGAGAGCTGGCAGGCGGGGGACCTCATCTCGCCGGCTGCCATGCGCACCTACGGCACGCCGGAGCGGGCCGACGTGACCGACTCCGGCCAGCGGCGTTCGATGACTGCCGAGATGGAGACCGGCTATCGGGTCTTCGTACCGTTCATCGTGCGCGACGGCACCGTCGTCGTCGGGCAGCCACAGCCGATCACGGTCGCCCGGCGAGTCGAGTCGCTCGAGGTGACACGTGACAACGGAGACCTGTTCATCAGTTGGATGTGGCCGCATGACTGCGCAATGGCCGAGGTCGAGATCCGGGCCGGCGACTCCCCGCGGACCCGAGAGGTCAGCGCGACCGCACCCGGAGAGCGCGGCTCCCTGATCGTCGCCGGATCAGACGGTGCGATCACGGTTGCCGTGCGGACGATCGAGAAGATGCCCGACCTCACGGCGGCCCGCGGCCAGGCCGAGATTCGTACGGTCCCCCCGAAGCCGGCCGCCGTGAGCTGGCAGCCGACGAAGCGGGCCGGCAAGGTGCGCGCGTGTGACATCAACGTGACGGCGGATCGGGACTGCCCGGGCATCCGCCTGATCTTCGTGGCTTCGCTCGATCGGGCTATGCCCGACAGTCCGACCGATCCGGCGTCAATACGCGTGCATGACGTCACGGTCGACTTGATTGCGGCGATGCCGTACCCAGTCACCGTGGAAATCCCGCGGGACATCCACCGGGCAAGGCCCCACTGGCTGCGGTGCTTCATCGACGGCGGTCCCGCGATGGTCGATCCGCCCATCGAGTACATGAAAGCAGGCTAGATGGGACCGCATTCGTGTCCGTACTGCTATGAGTCGATCGGCAAAACCCCGCTATGGTTTCAGTGCAAAGGCCGTGGTTCGCCGGGGCGACCCGGCTGCGAAGCCGTACAGGACGATGAACGGCTGCGATTGACGGACTTCAACGAGCCGGCCCGCCCGGTCTTCCCGCCGCCGGAGGGCGTGCGCGCCCGGCGTACGGCCAACTGCAAATGGTGCGGCGGCGAGACCGGTATCCGCGCCTGCCCGCACTGCCACACTCCCTTGCCGATCAACTTCGGCGAGTCGACCGGACCGATGATCGCGATGGTTGGTGCGAAACGTACCGGCAAGACCGTCTACATGACGGTGCTTGCCCATGAGCTTCGATCCACGATTCGACGCCGGTTCGACGCCGATGTCCGACTCACCGGCGAGGGCCGCGGTGGGTTCCGCTCCACCCATCAGTGGCTGGAGGCGAATGAGCAGACCGTCTTCAAATCCAAGCAACTGTTCCAGGCAACGCCCGCGGCCGAGGGGGGCCGTCGCGACCCTCTCGTCTTCGAATGGCGCCAGGAGGTTCGCCGCCACGGGCGGCGCCGGTTGGCGACCAGCTACCTCTCGTTCTACGACACCGCGGGCGAGGACCAGACCGATCTGATCCGCGCCCAGGATCAGCGCTACCTCGGCGCCGCCGATGCGCTGATTCTCTTGCTCGACCCGTTCGAACTGCCGAACGCCCGAAGCACCTATCGGATCGATTATCATGCCGAATACGGCATCCGCGAGGAACGTGAGCATCCGGAGCACGTCGTCAACCGGATCACCGATGTGATCCGACAGAACCGCAAAGTGCCGTCCGGCCGGCTCATCGATATCCCCTTGGCAGTCGCGTTCGCCAAGATGGACGCGATCATTCCGCGCCTGCAGGAAGGGCATGCGCTTGCGCAGCGGCCACCGAACGGATCCAAAGCCGCATACGACGAGACGCTGGGGCGCAAGACCGACGAACACGTACGCACGCTGTTGAAGAGCCTGGACGCCGACGGCATCGACAACCATCTGCGGCTGAACTTCAAGAATTACCGGTACTTCTCGATATCGGCGCTCGGACGCGAGCCGAACTATGAGCAACGGACAGTCAGCGACGCCGGCGTCATGCCCTTGCGGGTGGATGAGCCACTCGTCTGGCTGCTCAGCCAGTTCAACATCGTGGAAAGTCACAAGTTCTGATGACCGGGCCGTTCGAGACGCTGATCTATACCGACTGCCCACCGGGGGGCAGCATCTCCGGGGCGGCGGGTCTCCAATTCCAATCGCGCTCGCCGGGCGCGGACGAAAACGCGATAGCGCTCGTTCGGGACAGCCTGCTCTACGAGGCTCCGGAGGCGTGGATGCGTGATCGCCGACCAGTCGCGGAGTACCCATCATCGTTCTCGCACGCCGTCGATCGCGCGTATACCGCGACGGCCGCAGGCGTCTATCTGGGGCGCGAGGTCAGCGGCGGTCGCGAGGGCAATCAACTGACGCATAGCATCATCACGCGCAACCGGGCATCGTACGGCCCCTTCCGGCCGGCCCAACTCTTCGGAGCACCGTTCTGGACACAGGAGCCCGCTCCCGGTACGACGACGACGATCCTGGAGCCGGGATGGGTCCCCGGATGGCTGGACATCGAGCACCTCGCCGAGACGGTACGCGGCCATCCCAACGGCCGTATGCGGCTGATGACGCTAATCGCCGCATTCGCCAGGTGCCTGACGTCGAACTCCCACCGCGTCATGTTCATAGCCGACAACTGTGATGACGTAGTGAAGTGGATTGCCGCGGCGACCGTACTGATACCCAGAGTTCGGCCTTGAAGCTCGGGTTCAAGGTTTTCACAACCGACCCGGCACGTGCACGTCAGCCCATCGTCGCCGTACACGCCGAGACACCGGCCGGATCCGTGACGAGCGCCGCCGACCGCGGATACGCGGTATTCGACCTCATCAAGGAGGTCTGGTCGCCTGTCGACGTGCCGCCGGCGGCCCGTCGCAACGTCGATCTGTTCCTGACCGAAGACCCGTACGACGTGGTCGACGCGATCGAACTGGCCGAACGTCCCATGGGATCTCAGAACGCCGGTCAGAGGTGGTTGGTGGGTGCCGCGATAGCGCTCCGCCAACCGCCGGCCGATCTGGATGACGGTCTGAGTCTCGTGGCATGGCTTCGCCATGGTGACCTGCGTCTGCGGCGCGCTCACATGATCGACTCGTCGCACTCATGCTGCCGGTGGTCGTCGATTGGCCCTGGTCGAGCTTGATGGAGTTCCTCGTCGCCGTCGAGACGAACGCCGTTGACGTCAGCCCCGGGCTCCGTCTGCGCCTCCTCACCATCGTGGTTGGTGGGGCCGAACCGGCCGCCGAGATTCCTGCGCTCCCCGGCCCCACCGAGGACCGGGCGTTCAGCGGCGAGTTCGGCGTGGCCGCGACGGCGCTGATGCACGACTCGCTGGGCGACGCGTCCCCGCAGCGATTCGCCGTACTCCTCGAGATCGCGAGCGTGTACGGGATATCCATCTCGTTGTCGCGGCTGGACACGGCGACGGCTCGCTTCATCTCGGACTGGGCCAGCCATCCCGCACGCCAGTACCGCTCGGCGCGTTGGCTGTGCGAGTCGGAACTGGTTGCGGCTCTAATGTTCGAACTGGACCAGCGCATCTCCAGCGGCGACCCGGCCGATGTCCTGGCCGAACGGTGGCGACCCGTCCTGGATAGAGTATGCGCTCTCTCCTCGATCACCGATCGGCGAGGCGCTGCTCAACATTGGCCTGCAGGGCCGGGAGGCCGGCGAGCGATCCGGCTATATCCGACGACGGATTGGCGCGGCCGGTCTTGACCTCGGACTCGCCACGGAGACTGTCCGCGCCCTGTGGCGACGCGCGGTACCTAGCACAAGCGATGTGACGATCATGAAGGTAGCGGTGCCATCCGGCCTACGCCTCGGTTCTGGCGCCTTCGGGAGCTACGTCGATCGGATCCTGACGGCCGGGGATGCCGCCGGCGACGCGATCAACGCCGCCGCCGACCTCGTCGAGAGCGGGCTTTATGATCCGTTACCGGGGATTCAGTACCTGCTTGCGACCGACGCGGCAATGCGTAAGGCCTGCGCGACGATCCCCCTGTATGTCGATGTGCTGCCGGGTCCGGCAGCCGTGTTCGCTTCGATCGATGCCCGCCATATCGAGGCTCGGCGAGTCCACATCCTCACGGCGCTCCTCGGAATTCACTATTCGCCGCTCGTGATCGCCGTGCTGGTCAACCAACCGATACTTGCGAGCACGTACTTCAGCGAGTTGTTGAAACAGGTCCGGCTGGGACTGCCCCACACCATTGCCACGGCGTTCTACTTCGTGAAGGCACCCACCGGAGATCCGCGGTGTTCGGTATTGGTTCCCGGCTCGGATTCGCAGCCGACGGTACCGGTGGTCAACGAGCTTCGCGAGGCGGTCCGCCGCTTTGTGATTCGCAGTGCCAATTCACGCGTCGTGACTTCGGCGACCAGTCTTATCGCCACGCTCGGACCACCCTGGGTCGACGAATGGCACACGCTTCTGGGCGAGCGAAAACGTGGGTGGCTATCTAGGCGTAGAAAATTATGAACGCTTTCACCCGGATCGCAGCGGCAATCGTGTACGTCCTTGGCTGTTTCGTCGCGGCCATCTACGTGACGCTGCCGCTCGCCCTGGCCGCAGTCGTCCTCGGCGGCGCCCTCGGGGTCATCACCGCGATCCTGCCCAACTTTTCCTGATCGGTTCGAAACAGGGGGTTCGCGCGTCTCCGAGCACGCGAGTCGCTCAGCTACCAGGCGCCGCCTATCGATATGACTACCTGCCCGACGCCGCATGGCCGCACTACTTTGCGATACAGGTATCGTGCGATTTTCGTGCTTGCGATGACCTCGCGATATCAGCCACGCTCACCATGTGGATCAGATCGTGGACGGCGATCGAGGGCCGAGCAGCTCTCTGGGTCCTGGCAGCGGGCTGGCCGTTCGTCATCTCGGTGCCGATCGACTGACCGCGCTCAGCCTCGGCGTCCTGGTCGGCGTGATGGCAATGTGCGTCGCTTATGTTCTGGTGGATGAGGTCGTGCTCGGCACCGGCGCAGGCATCTCGGCCTCGGTCCGCGCGTTCGAGGCGGCGTTGCGCCGGATCTCACACACGCAGGCGAGCTGCGACTTCTCACCACATATCGCCCTTCCCCACGTTCCGGTGCACCGGGGCACACCCGCGACGACGAGACCGCGTTCCACATCGACGTACGCCCGGCATCCGCGGATTCGTGTGGCGACGTTGCATCTGTGGCAAGCCACCCACCGGCGTCATCCGATCGTCGGCGGCTCGGCTCCCCGCGCACTGTCCTCTGTGCGGCATCGGGATCGGCACCGGCGCAGGCGTCGTCACGGATAGCCGGGTGGGCGTGTTCGGCGCGGTGGCGGCCGGAAAGACGGACCTCATCCTGGCGACACTGAGCGACGTACTCGCTGTCTCGCAACGCAACTCGGTACCAGTCCGGACCGTGCTCGAACAGATCAGAAGCGCATTGAACAGCTGCCCCTCGATCGCCAACCGGTCGGCCCGACCACGAAGGTGGTCCCGACCGCGCTTCAGCGACGGCCGACGGATGACTCGTGCACTGGTACGACGTGTCCGGGCAAGAACTCCTTGATCCCGCGTACGACGAGCGGCACGCATTCTCGAGGAAGCACGGTCACTGATACTCGTCATCGATCCACTCCGACTTCCGGTATCCAGCGGATCTCGAGCGTACCGGCGAAGGCCCGCCGGCCGGGGAGTTCGGCGCCTACGACACGGAGGAGTCCTATCAGGCGACGGTCATGCGACTGCGCCTGTACGGAGATCTCAGACGCGCCGGCAGCGCCTCGCGGTCGCAGTGACCAAGGCCGACCGGCTCGCCCTCATGCCGGAAGATCGACAGCCTGGTGGATCCTCGGCGCGCATCGCCGCCTGGCTGAAGCGTCACGGCCTGGACAATGTCGTGCTCGCCGCAACGCGAACTCAAGATCGTCAGGTACTTCGGTGTCTTCGGTCCCGGCCATCCGCTCGGAGCCGCAGCCCTCGCGGTGGCTGCTGAGCGAGACCGCGTGATCTCGGAGGGCGCCGTGCCTCCTGAGTCGCCTCTGCCGGTCGGCTACCTGATAGGACGATCCACGTCGTCCCCATCGTGGTCGCCATGGCGCTCGCCGCCATCTCGTCTTGTCGACACCAACGCGGCGTACACACCGTGGCGTGGGTGTCCCGCGTGGCTCTCCACCACCCGCTGGCTACGATCGCTGCGTCGATCGGATCCAGGTCATCCGGCCTCGTCGCCGGGCGCGGTCGTGCGAGGCGCGTTCGGAGGTCGGCAAGCGCGGGTCTCGGTGTCGCCGCGTCGCCGGTTCATCTCGATGAGCTCGATTAACGCGTCCACCGCGACGGCCGGCATGCCGTTGTCCTCGCCCAGCCGGGCCATCCGCAGCAGGACGCCACGCAGGCGATCCCAGCGGCCGGGATCGTCGATGAATTCCCGCAGCGTCTCATACGCCAGTTGCAATACCGAGAGCGCCTCGTGCGGTCTCCCGGCATTGATCGAGTGCATCCGCCTGATCGACGCCATGGAACGCCAGGTCCGATCGGACGTCGGCATCGGTAGAGGCGACATCGGACATGCCTGCGACGCCAGACCGTATTCGACCGCGGCACATCCAGTTTCTCCAGATCGGCATAGGCACGTCCGATGTAGCCATGGGCTCGGGCTTCGTCCGTCCGGCCCGATCGCCGGACTCACCTACGGACAGGCGCTGCAACACCGCGATCGCCTCAAGCGAGTAGGCAATCGACTCGCGGGGACGTGCGCTCTCGAGCAGGGTCAGCACCGCGGCGAGGAGTACGCGGGCCAGTTCTGCATCGAAGCTGTCGTGCGTCCTACTTCGATAGAAGCAGCCGCTTCATCGAACGCACTCATGGCGTCATCGAACTGGGCTGCCGCAGTGTGGATCATTCCCGACCGAGCACGCAACATCGACGGCAACAGCAGCGGGTCCATGGCCGGATCGCCGGCGGCGAGGGCGCGACTCATCGCCACCGCCTCCTGCACGTCGACACCGCTTCCGGCAGTGCTCCATGCGGTCGAGCAGCTCGGCAGCCTGTACGAGCGCGCCGGCCAACGCTACGGAGGGGCCCAGGGACGGCGCAGAGCCGCTATCCCTTTCCGGCTCGCCTGCAACGCGTCACCGAAACGATCCTCTCCATGAACAGTCGGCCTGCCGTACCAGGGCTCGCCGAGCAGGGAAGCGTACCGATGCGCTGGGCGTCGGCGAGCGCGTCGTAGACGCCGACGACCTCTCCGGCCGTCGCGAGCGCGTCATCCAGTCGGTCGGCCTCGAGTTGTGCTCCAACAGGAGATAGAGCACGATTGCGAGGTCCGGCTGGTGCCGCGCTGGACTGACTTACCAGCCTCGATAACCGACTGCGGCGCCCAGCAGCGTACGGAGATCCAGTCGCCGCAGCGTGGCCTCTTGGTCGGCAAGACTGTCCACAATGGTCCGGAGCGTCGCGATCCGCGTCCGCGGGTCCGCCAATGCTCGCGTGAAGGACGGCTCGAACGCAGTCTGCACGTCCGGGGTGGCGCCGGCAACGGCCTCGGCCGCCAACGGAACCAATGCGGCCGGATCACGGGCGATGGCGAGGTCGAGATGGCCGGCGATGTCGGCGATGCCGGACCGGAATCAGCCAGTAGCCCGAAGGCGTCGGCGTAATCTGCCCACGGGACGCGGTAGGGAGGATGTCGATCAGGAGCCGCGGCGTCTCCTGGATCGCGTCGACAACCAACCGACCGACGACCTGCCGCGGCCCGAGGCTGCCCCAATAGTCACCCTGATCGCTGGGATAGGTGTTGTGCAGCCAGTCCGAGATCTCCTCCACCGGCGCTCGGCCGTCACCCAGAATCGACACGACCGCTTCCACGGTCGTCAGTGCGAGGCGGCTGTTTTCGGCGCCGTACAGCCCCACCGCGGCAACGCATAGATCGAGCAAGCCCGCGGAGGCGTACGGTATCTGCGAGACCGATGCCGACCTGCACCAATACCGTCGTCGTCTCGATGAGGCCGATCAGAAGCGGCTCCGTCGCCGCATCGGCCGACGCACCGAACGCGGCTGGAGCGCGCCGCAACGCTGTGACCTGCAGGTCGGAACACACGTCGTCGGCGATGGCCGCGCCGCTCGCGCGCTCGGACAGTTCCGAGGCGATCCGCCAATCGACGCCGGCGACGGCGGTCGATGTCGGCCAGGATCGCTGCGAAAGATCGGACGGCCGCCCGGTAGTAGGCATCGGTACCGCCCGGCGATCCGAAGGATCCGGTGAGCGTCTCCACCCGCGCAATCCGCAGTCGCGGCCGACCCTCCAACAAACTCGACCACCAACGGTGTGCCGAACGGGCCACGAGCGCGACGCGCGTCGGTGCCACGCGGTCGTTCTGCCACGCGAGTACGGCGTCGACCTCGCCGCCATAGATCCGCGTCGTCGATGACGAGGAGGAGACCACGGCCATCGTCGGCTGGCAGGCCGTGAGCATCCTCGGCGAGAAACTCGGCACGCCAGCCGATCGAGCGCTGGTATCGCACAGCTCAACCAGCATACGAGTCTTTCCGGCGCCGCTCGGGCCGGCGATCACCACGACGTCGGCCTGGGCGCGACAGAAAGGCCATGAACGCAGCCAGCTCAGTCTGGCCCGGTGGTCCTGATACGGGACGATCGCGCGGTGCGGATCGATCAATTCGGACGGCCGGAACCATCGTCTGTCCACGAACAGTCGCGGTGACAGCTGTTCGCGGCCTCGATCATGTGCAGGCGGCGCTGGCCTTCGATGCTGACCAACGCGAAGGGGCGGGCATCCGGCGCAAGCGCTACCTCGTTGCCGCCGCTCGCCAGCGCCAGAAACTCATCGGCGGTACGGCCGGCCTGCTGTTGGATGGCTTCGGCGACGCGGAGCAAGATGGATCGGACCTCGTACATCTCGGATGGGCTGATCGTGCTCAGCAACTTCGTCCTTAACACCGTCCGCGAATAGGAATCGCCCCGAGCCGTCTCCGCCATCGGTGTCCTCAATCGATTCCGATAGGCCGCTCAAGATCACCTCGGCCGATACGCTGGCGCAGGGTAACCCAGCATCGCCGGCTGTACGTACCACCTAGACCGGCAGCCATGGCTCCGTCATGGCCAGGTAGCCGCCGAGCCGGAAGGCGGAGACGCTCGCGGACGCCCGGAATCGGCGCACCCGATCCTGCGCTGTGCCGTCCACCCGGACCAGCGGCAGGCTCGATGCCGCGTTACCGAGATAGGTGATGGCGCTTGGTACGGTCGCCACGCCGGAGATCATCCGGGCCCATCGGTCAAGCCAGCCGGATAGAATTCCATCACCGGCACCGGGGTCCCCTTGGCAGACGCCACGATGCCATCAAACGGCGTGATCGACAGATCGAGCCGGTAGGGCGAACGGAACGGTTGCCCCAACCATCGCGGTCACGGTCGGCACGGCGGTCCGCCGCCACATCCGGGCCGGGAGCGGCGCGATCGCGACCGAGCCGTTCGTCGCCCAAACGTCCACGGCCGCAGTCGCCGACCCCGTTCGCCAGGCTGGTGACGTGCAGTCGCTCAAAATCAGGCGTGACGCGTCTGCGTCCGGGCGTGGACAGGGACTCCGGGCGCTGCCAATTGTCGATCGCCGATACGGCGCACTTGCGCGATGCCGTCCGTACGCATCAGCCGAGACCTCCGGGCGGCGAAAAGCGCCTGAGGAGATCAGCATCTTGCCGAATTCGTATGTCAACCGGCGCCAGATCTGCATGGACGCCCCACCATCGATGACCAGCGCCAACTCAAGCGGCCGTTCCATCGCTGCCCGGAATATCGGCAGCCAGATCCGCCGATCAGCTGCGGCGATCGGCAATGAAACGCGCGGTTCTTTCGTCATCGACAACGGACCTTCGGCGACCCGGGACTTTGCGATGAATCGACCGGAGTGCGCGGTGAGAACGGCAGCCGTGGACCGAGGGCATCCGGGCTCCGGCGAGCATCACATCGCTGGCCGACTTGATGCCGCGGGCAATCTGATGTGCGGCGTACAGATAGACATCCGGGCCTTCCGCGACACCGGATGCGGGAGCTGCACGACCGGAGGCAATACGTGGGTCTCTGTCGTCGACCGTTGCACTGGTGCGGGATTAACAGGAATGACCGGTGGCAGATCGTGCTCGACGGGCGGATGTGGTGGCCTGTCCTCCGGCAGAGACGCTACGATACGGGCTGGATCGCCACGACCGGCACCCCAGCGAAGCGATGCGCGACAGCTGCGATGCGAGCCAGAGAATATCCGCCAACTCAAGATCATCCGGAGGCACCTCGTCATCGGCCAATGCCAGACGAAGCGCCTCGACCGTCATGCTGATCTTCGCTCTGGCTGAACGCCACCATGATCCGATTGGCAAGGCGATTGAGTTGCTCAGGATCCAGGCTGGTGGTCTCATGCACTAGATAGATCGCGTTAAGAAGCTGGTCGGTCGACAGGTCTCGCCTGCTCGAGCGCGGACCACGAATGACTACGATCAGCTCCGACACTTCTATCGGCGCGGTCGCCGAGATGAGCCGAGACGATCTCCGTCATCTCCGCGGTGTTGTCGGGCAGGCTTATGTTGATCCGGATGCACCGGCGGAGAAACGCAGCGGGAACTCCCGCTCAGCGTTGCTCGTCATGACGACGACCGGGAACTGATATGCCTGTACCGCGCCGTCGCGGATCGGCACACGTCGCGCACCGCCCGACATCATCGGCCTGGCCGTCTGCTCGCGCTCGGCCTGGCGGACCAACTCGGGAATCTCGTACTTGCCGTCCTCGAAGATGGTGAGCAGATCATTCGGAAGATCGAGATCGCACCTTGTCGATCTCGTCGATCAACAGCACGCGCGGCCGGCCCCACGGCAACAGCGCAGTACCCAACGGTCCGAGCGTCACGAACTGGCCGATATCCTCCGGCGTCGTCTCATCGCGCGTGCGGGGTGCCGGAACGGTGGGCAGCGGATCGACTCCGGTCCTCCCGTCACGCTGGCTGGCAGCGTAGAGGCGAGCCAGCGGGTCATATGTGTAGAGACCGCCGACCGCCGTCACCTGGCTCGTGATCGGCCAGTGCAGGACGCGGCCGAGGCCGAGTTCGTGAGCGATCGCGTACGCCAGCGTCGACTTACCGGAGCCTGGCGGCCCGCTGACGAGCATCGGCCGGCGCAGAAACAGTGCGGCATTGACGAGCTCGACCGTCTCGGCGCTCGGCCGGTATGACTCCGCTCGGCGGATGTCCTTTTCGGACTCCGGCGGCGGCCCGGTCAGTGCCTCACCGTCGAGGGGAAACGTTCGCCACGGCGGCGGCGGCGGCAGGTCGGCGATCCCTTCGTGCGTGCCCGGCTCACCGCGATAGATACCCCAGCCCGTCATCGTGTCGCTCCGGTGGGGATGCCGAGGCTGGAGTCCTTCGGCTGGCGAAACGGATTGTCCCAGTACATCGCCGGGCGCCCGCCCTTCCACGATCCGGCCTCAAATGCGATCGCGATGCTCCGGACCAGCCAGGGCAGAAGATCGACCGGAGTCCGTTCGAACGCCGCCGACACGTCGCGTGCGAAGACACCGCCGTCGCAGGACCCGGCGGTCGTGTCGTGTTCGGTGGCCGCACACGGATCACGGGACCAGACGCACACTTTAACCGGCAACTTGGCGATCCGATCGACGAGGGAGTTGGCTTCCGGCCCGGCGATCCCCGCGGCAAGCGCTCGGGCACCGAGCATCGCCGCCATGAACGCCGGGGCACCGGGCTTATCGGCACACGTACGCCACGTCATGGCAAACGGAACCCGGTCTCGCAAAGTCGTCCATCGCTCGTCATGGGAGTCCGACTCGACATTACAGACGACGACCGGATGAGCTTGACCGATGGCGATGTGCTGGGAATGCCCGGACGTCCACGTATCGAATGGACTCGCCAGCCAAGCCGGCGGCACGGCGAACCGGATCAGATACGAGTCGAGGGCGTACAGGTCGCCGAATGCCGCGTCGCCGAATACGGAATCCTCGAACGTGGAGACGACGCACGTCTCGATCGCTTTCAGGTCAGGTTCGATGTCGTCGTGGACTTTCCCGAAGGTCGGTTCGTTGTCGGCGTCCGCGACGATCACCTCGATCCTATAGCGACCGTCGACCTGCGGATCCATGCGGACGGTCACGGTGCCCTTGTCGATGACGTCGGACGCATCGACGAGTGCGAACCCGGACAGATCGGGAGCTGTGCTGGAGGCCGCCACCGTGGCCGGGGTCGACGCGACCGGCATGGTGGAAGGGAAGTAGTTTTGCAGCCAGTTGTTCAGGCTCCCGGAGATGCCGGGCATGCGGCCACTGATGCGCTGCAGGAAGATCGATATCAGCCGCGCGGTATCGACCCTGGGCCAGTCTCGCTCCGCGATGTACTCGATCGCGGAAACGATCGTTAGTTTCGGTTCTCCGGCGCCGGGAACGAACCCCTCCCGCTGGATCAGGTCGATCAGGCTCGGGCCATGATTGATCGGCTTCGCGGCGGCGGATATGTGCCGCAGTTCGCGGTAGGCCGCGGCCGACGGCAGGCCCCTGAGGGTCAGCAGTTCCAGCAACGGTGGATGGATCTCGGCCAATCGTTCGGCCATGATCATCCGGCCGTAGCCCTCACGCTCCGCCGACTGAATGACCATGCCGACAATACGATGCTTGGGGCTGAACACTGCGGCGCCGCTGAATCCGGGCCGGAGCGGCTCATCCGTGGATGCAGCGCGCTTGACCTGTACGACTCCGTTCACGGCTGTGCCCTCGACCGGCACGATCCGAATAGGAATGCCGTCGTCCGTATGGCCCCTCGGGAAGCCCAGGACGTTAAGCGGGCGAGAGTCGAAGTCGATCAGCGACAGCGGGGCAAACGTGACGGTGATGGGTGCGATCCGCTCGAGTCGAAGGACCGCCACGTCGTCTTTCGCATATACCTCGATCACATCCGCATCGATGTCGTCGGTGCGGTTGCCGTTGTCGTGGAGCGTAACGAGCGCAGTCTCGCTCGTACCGACGATGTGGGCACACGTGATCACGTGACGATCGTCGATCCGGAAGCCGGCGCCGATGCCGCCGGCTGATACGACCTTCACACTCCAGGGAATGACGTCCATCAGGGCGACGGGATGATCGGCGCATCCGCGATGTCGACCGCCTCGCGATCCTTGCCCAGGTCAACGTGATGCTCAGGTTCGCCTCGGTGGACGCTTTCGCCAACATGGCCCCCAACTCGCCGCTGAACCGGACGCCGAATGTCATCGCGATGGTATCCGGGCGCAGCGGGCCGTCGATAATGACGTCGAGAGCCGATTCGGCGGCGTCGACCACCTCGGCGAGGGCAGACTCGAATTTCACCTTGGCGTCGATGACATGGTCCTTGAAGCTCGAGTTCTGGAAACCGCCGCTCTCGGACGCCGGCACCTCGACGAGCACACTCCGGCCCCGCTCCGTCTGGAACTTCAGAACTTCGCCCACGGTCCCCCCAGCTCCATATTCACGTCTGTCGCTCGACACAGCATCCCGGACCGCGCGGCTTGTCGCAATCAGCTGTCCGACCGACGATCTAGACAGTAATGTCCGATGGCGAGCCTGTCGTGCGTAACGGTGACGTTCGATCCGTCCGGCTTCAGGCTTTGCTGAGCCAATCCAGGATCGCGTCGATCGGCTCGGCCCAGCCGGCGTCGAGCATCATGTCGTGGCCCATGCCGGGGAACAGGAGCGGCGCTCCGCCGTACCGGGTCGCCACCTGACGCAACGCCTTCTGCGACACAATCTTGTCGTCGGGTCCGCCGACCACGAGCACCGGCGGGTCACCGACCGGACCATCCGGCATCCGGCGACCGAGCAGCTGCCACTGCACGCTGGCCGGCGCGCCGGTGATCCGCGACATGTAGGTCCGCGCCGCCGATCCGTGCAGGTTCGGTCCGAACAACTGGCCACGACGCAGCCGGATCCGGGCACCGAAGGCGCCGATGGCCGTACCGAATGGGTTTCGCAGTAAGGCATTTCCGAGCGTGCCCCAGCCGCCGAAGACCGGCGCGAGCAGTACGCCGGCGCGAGCCGGGTATCGGGCGAGCGCATGTGCGACCACGAGCGCACCGGCACCGTGACCGACGAGCACGGCCTGGCGCGGGAGGCTCGCCGCGACCTGCGTGACGTCATGCGCGTACGCGCGGATCGACGCCTTACCAGCCATCGTGCTCGTGCCGTGGCCCCGAACGCTCATCGCGTGCGCCGGGAATCCGCGCTGCGCCGTGTGCTCCAGCCAGTGCTCCTCGAACGCCCACGCACCATGGCCGAATCCCGGTACGAACAGGATCGGCGGTCGCTGCGGATCGGAGAGCGCCAGCACCTCGGCGGCCGCTTCGCCGTAACTGCCCTCCGCGCCGGTGGACGGGCGGGCCGAGATGACCTCGCGCTTCACCGGCAGGATCGGGCTGGACCATTCGCGGGGACGCATGATGTTCACCGATGGGCTCATCGCGCCGGCTCCAACTCGCCAAGGGTCTGCTGCAACGCCTTGAGATAGGCGATGTGGCTGATTTCAAACCAGTGCCGGGTTGAATCCTTCACCTTCGCCTGGGTATAGCGGCGATCGGGTGCGGCGACGACACCGCGCCAGAATGCACCGGCCCGGCGCGGATCGGCCTCGCGCAGCCGGAGCCATCGTGCGATCGCAACGGTCTGCCAGTGCACGATCGGGAAGACGCCCGAGTCGGGCTGGACCAATCCGGCCACCGCGAGCGTCGGGAACCGGCGGGCAAACGTGTACAGGTGCAGTTGCGGGCGGCCCTCGGCATCGGGGTCGAGCATGTCGCCGCTGAGGAACTCGAAGCGTGGCAGGTAGCCGGTGGCGAACACGACGAGTTCCGGATCGATCCGCTCGCCGGTGGACAGCACCACGTCGTCACGTTCGAAGGACGCGATCTCGCCGACCGGCGTGATGCCGCCGTGGCCGATGTAGTACGGCAGCTGCGAGTTGACGATCGGATGCGTCTCGTAGACACGGTGATCGGGCTTCGGCAGCCCGTACCGGGTGAGGTCGCCGACGGTGAGCTTCAACGTCCGGGCGAACGCCCACTGCCGGAGGCGCAACGGCAGCTTCGCGGCCGGTCCGTCGTTGACCTGATCGACCGGGCGACCGAACACGAACTTCGGCGCGTACCAGTAACCGCGGCGGCTGGAATGCCAGCACTGCGCGGCCGTCGTGGCGGCTTCGACCGCGATGTCGCAGCCGGTGTTGCCGGCGCCGACGACGAGCACCCTCCGGTTGCGGAGCGTGGATGCGTCCTTGTACGACGATGCGTGGATCAGCTCGCCTCGGAAGTCCTCCATGCCCTGGTACTGCGGAAGCTTCGGCGACCAGTTGTGCCCGTTCGCGACGACCACGGCGGCGTACCGGTGGACGCGTTCGGCGCCACCACCGGTCGGACGCGTAGTGATGTCCCACCGATCGTCGCCGACCGCTGCAACCGCTGCGACCTCGGTGCCGAACCAGATGTGCTCGCGCAGCCCGAAGTGTTCGGCGTAGCGCTCGAGATATTCCTTGACCTGCGCGTGGCTCGGGTAGTCCGGCCAGCTGTCGGGCATCGGAAAGTCCGGGAACTGGGTGAACGGCTTCGACGAGATCAGGTGCGCGCTCGCATAGATCGGGCTGCGGCTGTGCCGCCAGTTCCAGGAGCCGCCGACGTTCGTCTCGCGCTCGTAGCAGTCGACCGTGAAGCCCTGCTCCCGCAGATTCTTGATCGCGGCGAGGCCGCTCGCACCGGCGCCGATCACGCAGACCGTCTCGCCGCGGTCGTAGACCGCCTTGTCGCCGACGTAGAACGACGCCTCGGCCCGATCGGACCACGCCGTGCTCTTCCACGCGACGCTGAGCCAGGATCCGGTGTCCTCGTTCCACGCGGTGCTGAGACTGCCCGTATTCGTGGCCGGCGCTGCGCTGCTGCCGCTGCTCTCGTCGCTGCTGCCGCTCGTGCCGAAGTCCCGGCCGGCCGATTGCATACTCACCCGCACTCCCCCAACGTCGTCGCCCCCGGCTGCGCCATCTTGGTGCGCCGCGGGCGACTTTGTCCAGTCCTCGTTCCGTGGGCTGGACCGACGTTTGGGATTATTGGGCGGTTACCGCCGGCTCTTGTTCTTCTTTCCCTGCAAGTCGGGTGCCAACATCTCGGTCGGCTCGGTCGGTGCCGCCATCGTCGTCGTCGAAGTCGCCGCCTGCGCGCCCGACGCAGCGCGCTGCGTCGCTGCGTGCTGCTGCTGCTTCGCCGACTTGCTGTTCCGGTGACTCTTTGCCTTGTGCATGTCCCGTTTGTCGGGCATGTGACTAGCCCCTTTCCGACATTCCGAGGCGCCCTTATCCGATATTTATCCACTTATCGGGCGCAATGAGCCTCACGCTATCACCGGGAGCGCCACGTCACTGACGATCGGCAAATGGTCACTGGCTCGTCTCACATGTTCGGAATCGACCGCCTCGAACCGCTCGATCCGGATCCGCGGATCGACCATGATCGCGTCGATCCGCCGCCGCGGTCCGTGTGCCGGATACGTCGCGGCACCGCCGTCCGCGCCGGCATCGAGGAGGCCGTCGGCGAGCACGGTCCACGCATCGCCGCCGGGCTCGTCGTTGAGATCGCAGCCGAGGATCACCGGCGCGGAGACCGCCGCCATCGCCGCCTTCAGCTGCGCGGGCCTGCGACGGGCGTTCGGTCACGTCGGTGGCCAGGTGAGACGCGACCGCGACGAACCGCACACCGGCCGACCGAGCAGGTCGCGAACGCGGCCCCGCGCATGTGCCGGCCGGGCGTCAGCGGATAACGCAGGCACCAGGTGTCGTGCACGCGGACGCGCTGGTTCGTCAGGATCACGTTGCCGAGGGACGGCAGCCCCCCGGCCGCGTACACCAGGTCGAACGCATGAGCCATGTCCGCGCAGCGCGTCCGCCACCGGAACCGGCGCGGTGCCTCCTGCACAAACACGACATCAGGCGCAATAGTACGGACAACCGCCGCCAGCGCGCCCCGATCGTCGCCCAGGCCGTGCACGTTGTACGAGAGGACCCGGATGACCGGTGCGGCAGCGGCCATGCCCGCCTGACTAGTGGCTTCGGGCAAGGTCAGCCGCGCCGACGACGCCGGCCGTGTTGCCCATCTGCGCCGCGACGATCTCGGCGACCGGGAACCGGGCTCGGGCCGCGAGCCGCAACTCGTACGCGCGACGGGACGGCGCCAGCAGCAGGTCACCGGCTTCGATCACACCGCCGCCGACGACCAGGATCTGCGGATCGAAGATCTGCACCATGTCCGCGAGCCCTTGGCCGAGCCAGAATCCGGCCTGGGCGAACGCCTCCAGCGCGACCGCGTCGCCCGCCTGTGCCGCCTCGGTCACCATCGGGCCGGTCAGATTCGCGGCGTCTCCCCCGGCCTCGGCCAGCAGGTCCTTGCCGCGCTCCGGATCGAGCGCGATCGCCTCTCGAGCGAACCGGGTCAGTGCGTTGCCGCTCGCGTACTGCTCGAGGCAGCCCCGGCTGCCACAGCCGCACTCGTGGCCGTGCGGGACCGCCAGAACGTGTCCGAGTTCGGCCGCGATGCCGTGCGCTCCGCGGACCAGCTGACCGCCGAGCACGATGCCGCCGCCGATACCCGTACCGACGGTGAACAACACCATCGAGTCGGTCGCATCCTTCGCCGCGCCGTAGCGGAACTCCGCCCACGCGGCGACGTTCGCGTCGTTCTCCACGACGACCGGGTGATGCGTACGCTTCTGCACCTCATCACGCAGCGGCTCATCCCGCCAGGCGAGATTCGGCGCGTACAGGACGGTCGACCGGTCCGCGTCGATCCAGCCGGCCGCGCCGATGCCGACCGCCTCGACGTCGTGCTTCGCGGAGAGTTCCTCGATGACCTCGACGATCCGCTCGAGAACCTCTTTCGGGTCGTCCGCCGGTGTATCACGGCGTGCCTGGTCGATGACGTTGCCGTCGGGATCGACGACACCGCCGAGCACTTTGGTACCGCCGATGTCGACACCGATCGCCAACGACACGTGAAGCTCCTCGAATCAGTGGGCACCCGTCATGACGACGGGTTGGACGCATTCTGCACGGTCACGTCCGCGGTGTCAGCTGCGGGTTGGGGTGCAGCGGTCTTTTTGGCCACCTTCTTCGTCGGGGCCGCCTTCTTCGATGCGGATTTCAACGGCGCAGCCTTGGTTCCTGCGGCCTTGACGCCCACGGCCTTGGCGCCCGCGGTCTTCTTTGCGCCCGCCGTTTTCGCTGCACCCGCCGCCTTCTTGGCGGCCTTCTTCGCGGCCTTCGTGGCCGGCATCGAGGCCGTCGGTGCTGCCGCAATCGGTGCGGACTTCTTCGCCGGGGCGGCCTTGGCAGGCGCGGCCTTCTTCGCCGGCGCAGCCTTCTTCGCAACGGCCGGCGGCTCCGGCACGATTTCGGCGGTCTTCGTCGCGACCGCCTTCTTCGCAACGGCCTTCTTCGCGACGACCTTCTTGGCCACCGGCTTCGTCGTGGATGCCGGAGTAGCCGGCGGGGACGCCGGCTCGTCGAACGGCGCCCGCGTCGCAGCCTGCCAGATGCTGCTGAAGTCGCTCCACAGCGACGACTGCGGTTCCGGCTCGGCGACGACCCGGACCTCTTCGACCACCACATCGTCGGCGAGGCCCGTGACGTCCAGATCGGGGACGTCCAGCTCCACGACGTCAACGTCGTCCTCGGTCACCACGGCCACATCCGCGACATCGGCCGCGGGCTCATCCGCGGTGCGTCCGCGGCGGACGGTGACATTGCCGAACGCGCGCATCACCGTCGCGACACCGGCCGCGAGATCGCTCGCACCGGACGCGATCCGTTCGGAGAACTCCGGTGACGGATCCCGGACCGCGGAAATGACCCGGCAGACCGGGCACACGCAGCACTCGTCCGAGCCGTTGGCGACGTGATGCGTACGGCGGTCGCCCCGGTCATCGCGGCGATCGTCATAGCGGCGCCGGTCATCGCGTCCGCCGTCGCCGCCGAGGAATCCCCGTGCGATGCCGACCAGCGCCGACAGGTCGTCGCCGAGCCCGCCGCCGATGAGCGTCCGCGATCGTCGCGGCCACGATCGCGATCATCGCCCGCGCGGGCATTGGCCGCCATCCGCCGGCTCAGGTTCTTCGCCGCAAACGACGCGGCCGCGAGCGCTGCGGCCGCCAGCCGCTCCGCCTCGCGCCGTGAGGAGTCGTTCCGTTCCATTCAGCTCACCCGGCTTCCACGCGCCGCTTGAGTTCCTTCAGCGCGGTATCCATGATCATTTTCTCGGCTTTGCGCTTGAACATGCCCATCACGCCGATCGACAGTTCGACCGACAACGTGTACGTCACGGTCGACGTGCCGTCGCCATTGTCCTCGATGTCGTACGACCCGGACTGCGACTTCTGCATCCGGGAGGGTGCCACCAAGGTCCACTCGATCCGCGAGATGTCCTCGGCATACTCGTACGCCAAAACGTACTCGTCCTGCACCATCGCCGCGTCGATCACGAACCGGACCTGGCTCGCGTACCCGTCCTCGTACTCCTCGATCACCTCGACCGAGCGGGCTGCCGACACCCACTCCGGATACCTGGGAAAGTCGCAGATCACCTCAGCGATGGCGGCGAGCGGCCGGCCGATGCTCGATCGATTGGGTGGAGGTGTCCGCCATGTCCCGCAGGTTACCGCGAACCGCGCCGCGACCGCGGGCTGGCGCCAGGGTAATTTTGCCAGGACAACGTCGCGCCAGGGTAATTTGATGCGAGTTTTGATGTCGCCCGGGGAACCGAGGACCGAGCGTGGCGGAACGATTCGAGGAGTCCCAACGTGCGTGAGTTCGCTGTACCGCCGGTCGCGACGATCCCCGACAACGCCAATCTGACCGACCCGGTCTGGACAAACGCCCAGGTCGCACCGGGTGCGCGCTCAGTTCGCACGGCCGGTTGACGACGGCTGGCAGGACGTCAGCTGCGCCGCACTTCAAGAACGAGGTGGTCGCGCTCGCCAAGGGCCTGATCGCGGCCGGCATCCAGGCCGGCGACCGGGTCGCGCTGATGAGCAAGACGCGGTACGAGTGGACGTTGATCGACTACGCGATCTGGGCGGCCGGGGCGGTTACCGTCCCGATCTACGAGACGTCCAGCACCGAGCAGGTCAACTGGATCCTCTCCGACTCCGGTGCGGTCGCGTCGTTCGTCGAGACCCAGGACCACCAGCTGACGGTCGAGCAGGCCCGCGACGGCGTACCGGGGATGCGGGCGGTCTGGGGCATCGACGCCGGCCGGCTCGGCACGCTGGTCGCCGACGGCGCGATCATCCCGGACAGCGCGGTCGAGGAGCGCCGCGCGGCGGTCTCCGCCGACGACATCGCCACGATCATCTACACCAGCGGTACGACCGGCCGGCCGAAGGGCTGCGTCCTGACCCACCGCAACATGTACGCCGACATCGCGAACGCGATCCCGGGACTGTCGAACCTGTTCAACGAGGGCTCCAGCACGCTGCTGTTCCTGCCGCTGGCGCACTCGTTCGCCCGGCTGATCCAGATCGGCATCGTGACCGCACGGGTCCGGATGGGCCACAGCGCCGACGTCACGAACCTGGTCGCCGACCTGGGCGGGTTCAAGCCGACGTTTGTGCTGGCCGTACCCCGGGTGTTTGAAAAGGTCTACAACGGCGCGAAGCAGCGGGCGCATGCCGACGGCAAGGGCGCGATCTTCGATCGGGCCGACAAGGTCGCGGTCGCCTACAGCATGGCGCTGGACCGTCCGCGCGGGCCGGGGTTCCTGCTGCGCACCCAGCACACGCTGTTCGACCGGCTGGTCTACGGCAAGCTGCGGGCCGCGCTGGGCGGGGAGTGCAAGGCCGCGATCTCCGGCGGCGCGCCGCTCGGTGCCCGGCTCGCGCACTTCTTCCGCGGCATCGGCGTGACCATCTACGAGGGCTACGGCCTGACCGAGACGTCCCCGGCCGCGGCGGTCAACCTGGAGAGCGCGGTGCGGCTCGGCACCGTCGGCCGGCCGCTGCCCGGCGTCGCGATCCGGATCGCGGACGACGGCGAGATCCTGATCAAGGGCGACCTGGTGTTCCGGGAGTACTGGAACAACCCGACGGCCACCGCGGAGGCGATCGACGCGGACCGCTGGTTCCACACCGGCGATCTCGGCACGCTCGACGACGACGGCTACCTCAAGATCACCGGCCGCAAGAAGGAGATCCTGGTGACCGCGGGCGGCAAGAACGTCGCGCCGGCCGTCCTCGAGGATCGGGTCCGCGCGCACCCGCTGATCAGCCAGTGCATGGTCGTCGGCGACGGCAAGCCGTTCATCGCCGCGCTGGTCACCATCGACGAGGAGGCCTGGCCCACGTGGCTGAGCGAGCACGGCCTGGACAGTAGTTGCGACCGTCGCCGATCTCCGCGACCATGAGGCGCTAAAGTCGACGGTCCAGGAGGCCGTCGACGCGGCGAACAAGGCGGTCTCCAAGGCCGAGGCGATCCGGACGTTCCGCATCCTCCCCCGGGACTGGAGCGAGGCAACCGGCGAGATCACGCCGTCGCTCAAGGTCAAGCGCAACGTCGTGATGAAGGAGTACGCCGACGAAATCGCCACTATCTACCGCGGATGACGCCATGACCGGCTCGGACGCACCGACCGGAAACGGCCGACCCGGCGACGGGCAGCCGGTCGAGAACGCGCCCGACGACACCGCACGCGCCACCTTCGAGCCGACGCGCCGGTTGATCATCGCCGCTCGCATCGGCATGCTCGCGCTGGTCGGCGTGCTCAGCGTCGCGGCCACCGACCGCGCCTGGATCCTCGTGTGGGTGGCGCTGCTCGCCATCGCCGGCATACCGGCATCGATCCCGCCGTCCGCGGCGATCCTGGTGAACACCGGTCGGGTGCTACTGCCGATCGGCCGGGCCACCGAGGTGATCATCACCTGCCTTGCGGCCGACAGCGTCGTGCGCAATTTCGGCGCGCACAGCGTCTACACGTCCGCCGGCTCGGCCGCCGGCGCGATGCTTCCCTACCTGGTGGTGCCACCGGTTGCGGCGGCCGTCGCACGGCGGCGGTACGAACTCGTCGGCCTGCTCGCGCTCGCCGCGGTCGGACTGACCGTGACCGGTGCGATCGACGGCCGGCTCGGCGACATGGGCTACCTCAGCGCCTGCATCGAGTGGCTCGTGCTGGCCGGCGTCGCGGCCGCGATGGCGCTCGCGCTGCAGCGGGCGTTCGCCGAGCACACGACGCGACCGGCGCCGTACGCGGAGGCGACCCGGCTGCTGACCCAGCTGCGTACGGTCGCGCGGCAGCTGCCCGGTGCCACGCTCGACCCGGGTGGCCTGGCCGAGCACCTGCTCGACGACGTCCGGCTGGTCGCCCGAGCGGATCGCGCCGCCGTGCTCTGCGCGAGCGGCGGCTCCCGGCTCGTCGTGCTGGCCCAGTCCGGGCTGGAGCGCCTCGACTGGGAGACATCCCTCGACTCGGACGCCGTCATCTCCGAGGCCTGGGCGAGCCAGCAACCGCAGACATCGACACGGTCGCAGTCACGATCCCAGTCCGGGCCGGGCAGCGGAGGCGAGGTATCAGCGCTCGTCGTGCCGCTGATCACCGGTGTGCGTACTGTCGGATTATTGACGATCGAGGCGGACACCGCCGGGGCGTACTCGCCCGCTTTGATCGACCGCGTGGTCGCACTCGCCGCTCCGGCCGCACTGCGCCTGGAGGCCGCGCTGCTCTTCGACGAGGTGCGGTCGCTCGCCACGAACGAGGAGCGCCAGCGGCTCGCGAGAGAGATTCACGACGGCGTGGCGCAGGAGCTCGTGATGGTCGGTTACGGCATCGACAACGCGGTCGCGGTCCTCCCGGACGACGCGACGGACGCCGCGTTCGAACTCCGTACGCTCCGCGCCGAAGTCACGCGCGTCATCACTGAGCTGCGGCTTTCCCTGTTCGAACTGCGTAGCGAGGTAGACCGGCACGGTGGCCTGGCCGCCGCCATCTCGGAATTCGCCCGGACCGTCGCCTCATCCGCCGGCCTACGCGTGCACATGTCGCTCGATGAATCGACGGCCCGGCTCCCGGCCGCCATTGAAGCGGAATTGTTACGCATCGCGCAGGAGGCAATTACGAATGCGCGCAAGCACGCCGGCGCCGAAAACCTTTGGGTGACATGCGTTGTCGACCCGCCGTTCGCTCAGGTTGAGGTCACCGACGATGGCCAAGGAATGGGAGATACGAGGCCAGACGGCCGGTACGGTCTTGCGATCATGGCGGAGAGAGCGGAACGTATCCGTGGCCGACTCGAATTTCGGCCAAGACTGCCCACTGGTACCACCGTGGCGATCGTGATAGGAACATCCTCTCGCCGAGGTGGTTAAAAAAAGTCGCCACACGGCGGATTAGCACGGCAGCGGATTTACAAGGCACAGTGTTACCGGCGGGTCCAGCATCATCGTGATCCCCAAGATCACAAAAGGGAGAGAAACCGGCTATGTCCACCAGCACTGCGCCGACGACCCGCACGCGGGTCCTGCTCGTTGATGACCATGACCTGATCCGCAAGGGTCTGCGGCATGCGTTCGAGCGGGACCGGCAGTTCGAGGTGGTCGGCGAGGCGGCGACCGCGGCCGAGGCGGTACGCCAGGCGGGCAACCTTCAGCCCGATGTCGTCATCATGGATCTACGACTGCCCGATGGCAGCGGCCTGGAGGCGACGCGCGCCCTCCGCAAGACGTCAACGACGATGGGCATTGTCGTCCTGACCATGTACGCGGGCGATGACCAGCTCTTCGGCGCACTCGAGGCGGGCGCGAGCGCGTTCGTCCCGAAGACCGCGCCGGCCGATGAAGTGGTCGCTGCGGCACGACACGCAGCATCGGCCCCCAGCGCATTCACGGCGGCCGACCTGGCCGAGGCGATGAAGCGCCGTCTCGCGCCCAGCGGCCCGCAACTGTCGCCGCGTGAGGGTCAGGTGCTTCGCCTGCTTGCCGACGGCATGAGTGTCGCCGGCATCGCGAAGCAGCTGTTCGTCAGCGAGTCGACCGCGAAGACCCACATCTCCAAGCTGTACGAGAAGCTGGGTGCGGCCAACCGTGCACAGGCTCTCATGACTGCACTGCGTCTGGGCCTCCTGGAGGCACCGGACTCCCCGAAGTTCTAAGTCATCGACGACATCGATCCTGGAGTCACCTACCCGTGGCTCCGGGATCGACGTCGTTGAGCAGGCTCTGCATGCGCTCGGCCTGAAGGTCCCAGGTCCACTCGGACTCGATCCACTTGCGGCCGGCCGCGCCCATTCGTGCCCGGAGGTCCGGGTCCCGCAGCAGCTCGACCAGCCGTCCGGTCAGCGCCTCCAGGTCACGTCCGCCGACCACATAGCCCGTCTCGCCCTCCAGAACCGCGTCTGGGGCTCCGCCGGAATCACCACCGACGACCGGCAGTCCCACCGCCGACGCCTCCAGGTAGACGATCCCGAGGCCCTCTACGTCGAGACCGCCGCGGCGCGTCCGGCACGGCATCGCGTACACGTCGCCGGCCGCGTAGTGCGCCGGCAGGTCGGCGTACGGTACCGAGCCGGTGAACACGATGTCCGGATCTCCGCCGGCCAGTTTCTTCAGCCGCTTCTTGTCCGGCCCGCCGCTGACGATCAGCAGTACCGTGCCGGGCACCTGCCGCCGTACCTCGGGAAACGCCCGGATCAGCGTGTCCTGCCCCTTCCGCGGTACGAGCCGGGACACGCAGACGATGACCGGCCGGTCGCCGAGGCGGTAGCGTTCCCGGACCGCGGCACCGTCGGCGCCCGGATGGAACAGGTCGGTATCGACTCCCGGGGCGAGACGGCGCAGCTCGGTCAGGTGGTCGAGCGGCATGGCCAGGCGTACCCGCTGGTATTCGCTTAAGTACGTAACCACGTCGCAGCCGCGAGCGATCCGCTTGAGCAACCCCCGCGCACCCGGCAGCGCGGCCCAGCCGACCTCGTGGCCGTGCGTGAGCGCGATCGCGCGCTGGATCCCGGCGCGTTTGCGCAGCCCGGAGGCGAGCAGGCCGAGCGGCGCCGCGGCGCCGAACCAGACCGTGTCGCAGCCGTGTTCGCGGGCGATCTCCGCCGCGCGCCGACCGACCGCCGGCGCCGGGAGCAGGATGCTGGTCTTCTCCCGGATGACCGGGAACGGCTGGGCGGCGTCGAACTCGGCCGATCCCCGCCAGTCGGAGCAGTAGACGACGATCGAACCGGCCGGCTGACGGATCGCGAGCGCGTGCACGAAGTTCTGGATCCCGCCGGCGCGGGGCGGGAAATCATTCGTGACCACGAGCGTCTTCGTCATGCCGAACAGTCTTCCAGCAGCGGTCCGGCGCTCAGCGCTCCCCGTCCGCGTACGCGAGGGCCGCCGCCATCCGCTGGACGGTCGACGGATGGTTCGCGAACAGGGTGTATTCGAACCAGTCCGGATCGACATCGGCGATGTTGACCTGGGCGAGCCGGGCCTGCATCTGTTCGAACGTGGCGGGATCGTTCGTCAGTTGCAGCGCATGGGTGTCCGCGCGGGCCTCGATATGTCGGCTCACGAGATTGCTGAACGGCGTCACGACCAGCCCGGCGAGCGCGGCGATCGCCAGCAGCAGCGCGATCGCACGCGGCTCGCCGATGTCCGTCACACCGGCGCGTTTGAGCAGCCCGGTCCACGATCCGAGCAGGTAGATCGCGATCACGGCGGCGGCCGCACCGAGCGCGCCGATGACCGTACCGGTGATCACATCGTTGTCCTTCGCGTGCCCGAGTTCGTGCGCGACGACGCTCTGCACCTCGGCCGGTGTCGCCTGTTCGAGCAGCGTGTCGTAGATGACGATGCGCCGGGTCGCGCCGAATCCGGACACGTACGCGTTGACCGCCGTCGTTCGTCGGGACGCGTCCGCGATCAGGACGTCCTTCACCGGTACGCCATCACGGTCGGCCATCGCGATCAGTTGGGTCCGCAACGGGCTGTCCGGCATCGGCGTGAAGTGGTTGAAAATCGGCTCGACCAGCACCGGGAACACGAACGACAGCAGCACGACGAGCCCGGCCGCACCGACCGCACCCCAGGCCCACCACCAGCGTGGGAACAGTTTCACCAGGCCGTAGAAGCCGAACAGGGCGATCGCGCCGATGACCGCCGTCACCGCGTAGCCTTTCAGCACGTCGACGAACCATGGACCCCAGCCCTGCGTGGACAGGCCGTACCGGTGCACGACCGCGTGCGACCAGGCCGCGAACGGCAGCGTCAGCAGCGAGCCGAGGAACACGATCACCAGGCCGCCGAGCAGCGCCTGCGCGATCCAGCCTTCGTGGAAAGGGCGCGCGACGGCGGTGACGATGCGGGCGCCGAGCGGCGTGAGGCCGAGGACGAGCGCGATGACGAGGCTGACCAGCATCGAGGCGTAGGTGGCCGGCCGGAGCGCCGCGTTGAACTCCTCGCCGCGTGCGACCTGCGCCGGCGGCAGCGACTTCAGCGCGGCGAGCTGGTCGGCCCGAGGAGCGGGTGACTCGTGCCACGGAACGGTGGTCAACGTGAGCACGGCAAGACCGAGCACAAGGAGCACGAGTACGCCGACCGCCCAGCTCCGTGATGTCATGCGGGTCAGCGTACGCATGCCGCTTGTGCTCGTACGGGGTCGTACTAACCGACAGTGTTGACGCGACATGACCAGGATGGTTGGTCCGCAAGGGGTCATGACTTAGCGGGTTTCGGACACCAGGATGTCCTGATGAACCCCCACAACCCGTCGGGCTATCCGTACGCGCCGCCCGTCAAGCCGCCGCGTCCGGCCTGGCAGAAGCCCGTACTGATCGGCGTCATCGTCCTGCTCGTCGTGTGCTTCGGCCTGGCTGCGCTCGGTGCCCTCCTCCCATCCGCCACATCGACGGCGTCATTGCCGACGGCCACCGCGAGCGTCGTGGCTGTTCAAGTTGGTGGACAGGCAGTCGGCCAGGCCGGTCTCCAACCGGCCCCATCTTCGTCGCCCTCATCGATCGCCGCGCCGGTCGTCGTGCCCACCACAGCGGCCCCGGCCCCGACGCCCAGTGCGACGCCACCGAAGGTCACGCCGAAGCCGACTCCAACGCCGACGCACAAGCCGACGCCGCCACCCACGAAGAAGCCGACGCCGTCCACGTGCGGCGCGCCGGCGAATCCGTGGGGCCTCAACCTGTGCGGTCACGGCCACACGATGACCGCGTCGCAGCTGCCCAGCGGGGTCTGCAACTACTTCCACTGCATCGGCAACTTCTCGAACGGCCACGGCCTCATGGTCGAGTGCAACGACCACACCTACTCGATGTCCGGCGGCATCAGCGGCGCCTGTTCGTCCCACGATGGTGAGGGTCCGCTGGTCTACAAGCCATAGCCCATACACCTTGATCTAGTAGCGACGTGGTGGTTGTCGCAACCATGCCGCTACTAGATCAAGGTCAGGGATCGGTCAGGACCGGGCCATCCGGCGCAACAGCGTCTCGGACGACAGCGGATAGGCACCATGACGGCGTACGCCGTCGGCGACCTCGTGATCCGAGGAGATCACGATGATCGGGCGCCCCGGCGGTTCGGCTCGGACCAGTCGCCGGATCAGCTCATCCGCGATCTCGCCCTTCTTCGAGAACAGCACGCGTACGCCCCGCGGTGCCGGCGGCAAGCCGACCATCCGATCGGCGCCGTCGAACACGACCGTGACCTCGGCACCCGTCTGCGCGGCCAGCCCGGCCATCGCTCCGATCAACCGGTTGCGCTGCTGTTCCAGCGACATCTCGCCGAAGCCGCTCTTCGTCACGTTGTAGCCGTCCACGATCATGTGTGCCTTCGGCATCGCGAGCAGGCGGTCCAAGCGCAGCGGATCGTCGGCTTCCAGCGCACGGCCGTCGTCGGCGCGCCCACCGGGGCGATCCGCGTGCGCGTCGGCGACGATGTCGCCGGGCAGGATCGAGGTCGGCTCGAGCGCCAGTTCTCGGCGCAGCCCGCTGGCGGCCTGGCCGATCGTCTCGAGCAACAGCCAGAGCCGGGCGTCGTCGACCTGCCGGGAGTGCTTCGCGTTCTGCCGCGACGCTCCTGCGGCGGTCTCCGCCTCGGCCAGTTGGGCCCGGATGCGCCGCAGTTCGGCATCGTGATCCGACGCCGTACGCGTGATCCGCCCCCGCTCGGTCGCCAGCAGTTCGCTCGAGCGGCGCTCCTTCGCCTGGGCTTCCCGGAGCGCCTTCGCCAGCGTCCGGGTCTCGTCGCGCAGCCCGGTGACCTCGTCCCGGAGCCGTGCGGTCTCGTCCCGGAGCTTCTCGACCTCGACCTTCGCCATCGCACGCTCGTGCTCGGCACGGGCGGCCCGCTGCTCCTGCGCGTGCATGGCCGCCTCGATCGACGCCAGGTCGGCGTCCGCGTTCATCGCATCGGCCGCCTCGGCCAGCAGCTCGCGCCAGCCGTCCGGGCGGCACAGGTAGGCCAGGGCCGCGGTCTCCACCGGGTCGGCAGCCGGCGGGAAAATCCCTTCGAGTACGGCACTTGCAAGATCACCGGAATCCGCCGCTACCAGGACGCCGATCCGCTGCCGGAAGAGCGGATCACTGACCAGCTGCATCGCGATGGCGCCGGCACCGAGGCGGGCTCGCCGGTTCGGTGCAAAATTCGCGACCCGACGGAGTGCCACCGGCATTTCCGCAGCCGGCAGCTGTGTCATGGCGGCCGCGGCCAGCGCAATGACCCGCTGCCGGACGGGCTCGGGAAGGGTCGGCTCGGGTACGAAATCGTGTGCGTCAGGCTGCGCCCGGTCCCCCACCGGGAAGCTGGACTGATCAACCTGATCTGACATGCGCCAAGTGTCGCACCGTCATGGCCAACATGGCCCATAGTATCTGGCAATCCATGATCAACGTGAGAGACCCCACGGCCGGGAATATGAGATCTACACTGCCGGCATGGTCAGTCTTTACATCGTCCTGACGCTTGTTTCGGCAATCCTGCTGATCATCGGTATCAAGGCCATGCGCGAGCAGCGTGGCCGGTTTCGGTGGCTCGATCTCACCGAGGGCGCGTTCATCGTGCCCAGCAACTCCGGACCAGGGGACCTGATCCTGATCAGCGCAGTCGTGTTGATCGGATCGCTGGTGGACTGGATCGACGTGGGTGGCATCCCACCGGTGTCGCTGGCGCTGGTCATGATCGCGGCAAGTGGCCGCGTGATCATCTCGATCGGCTATCACGATCCGGTCACCCTGCGGCCGGAGGGCGTGACGGTCAAGCGGCTGCTGCTGCCCAGCCGTCGCTGCACGTGGGCCGAGCTCGATGCGAATCCGAACCTGCTGCACTGGCTGCGTATCGATCCGCTGCTGGTGCGGCCCGCGACGCACGAGTCGACACGACGGATACCGTCCCGCACGATCTTCGGATGGATCCCGGCCATCCACCCGTCCTTGTACGCCGCGGTCCTGCGCGGCTATCTGGACGATCCGTGGCGACGCCATCTCATCGGGACCGGCGCGGAATACGACCGGCTCCGGTCCGAGATCACGCGGCGTCCGTCCACTGTCGCTCCGGTGTTCGTCGAGCCCCAACCCGACTGACTGTCGTACCCGGCACCTACCGTCCACGTCGTGGAGACGCGCTACGTCCAGGGGACGCTGGACCTCGGCCAGACTGAGGGAAACACCGACGCCACCTCGCTGCGCGACACCACGTTCGTCGTCGTCGACCTGGAGACCACCGGCGGAGTCGCTGCGGACTGCGGCATCACCGAGATCGGTGCCGTCCGGGTTCGCGGCGGCGAGGAGTTGGGCGAGTTCGGCACGCTGGTCAATCCCGGCGTCCCGGTGCCGCCGTTCGTGCAGGTCCTGACCGGCATCACCGAGGCGATGCTGCTGCCGGCACCCCCTCTCGAACTCGCCCTGCCGGCCTTCCTCGAGTTCGCGCACGGTGCCGTGCTGGTCGCGCACAATGCGCCGTACGATATCGGGTTTCTCAAGGCCGCCTGCGCAAAGTTCGGATACCCCTGGCCGAAGCCTCGCGTGCTGGATACGGTCGCGCTCGCGCGCCGCGCACTGACCAACGACGAGGTGGCCAACCGCAAACTGTCCACACTGGCCGCATTCTTCGGCACCCGCGTGCCGAGTCACCGGGCGCTGACGACGCGCGTGCGACCGTCGACGTCCTGCACGGCCTGTTCGGCCGGCTGGGCAGCTTCCAGGTGTTCACGCTCGGCGATGCGATCGAGTTCGCGAAGGCGGTCACACCGACCCAGCGCCGACAGCGCCATCTCGCCGACGGGCTGCCGGACGTCCCGGGGGTCTACGTGTTCCGTGCCGCCGACGACCGTCCGCTCTACGTCGGCACGTCGAAGTCGATCGCGACCCGGGTCAAGACCTACTTCACCGCTGCCGAGAAACGTGCCCGGATCAGCGAGATGCTCAATGCCGCGGTCCGGGTGGACGCGATCGAGTGCGCCCATTCGCTGGAAGCCGAGGTTCGCGAGCTGCGGCTGATCGCGGCGCACAAGCCTCCGTACAACCGGCGATCCAAATATCCGGAACGCACGCACTGGCTGAAGCTGACCGCGGAGGCCTACCCGCGGCTGTCGACGGTCCGGAGCGTCACCGCGGACGGCGGCGCCTATCTCGGCCCGTTCTCGTCGCCACGGTCGGCCGGCCTCGCCGCGGCAGCGATCCACGAGGCGTTGCCGATGCGGCCGTGCACGCTCAAGCTCTCGGCGATCACGTCGACACCCGCGTGTGCGCTCGCCGAACTCGGTCGGTGCAACGCGCCGTGCGAGCACCGGATCTCGGTGGACGACTACGCGCACTCCGCCGCGATACCGTTCCGCGAGTCGACGACCGCCGACCTGACGCCGCTGATCGAGACGCTGATGCGGCGGATCGACACGTTCTGCCGCGGCCGCAGCGCTACGAGGAGGCGGCGGCCGTTCGCGAGCGCATGGCGGTCCTGCTGCGGGCCACGATCCGGATGCAGCGGCTGCGGGCGCTGACCGACCTGGCCGAGGTGATCGCCGCGCGACCGGCCGAGGCCGGCGGCTGGGAGCTTGGCCGTGATCCGGCACGGCCGCCTCGCCGGTGCCGGTCGATCACCGCGGCGGGTGCATCCGCGCGACACGATCGAGGCGATGCTCGCCACGGCCGAGACCGTCCGCCCGGCGCCCGGGCCGACGCCGGCGGCGACCGCCGAGGAGACCGAGCGGGTCCTCGCGTGGATCGAGCGCCCCGACGCACGACTCGTCGCGCGTCTCCGACGGATGGGCACTGCCGGCGCGCGGCGCAGCACGATTCACCGCGCTGCTCGCGAAAGCGGAGGCAGCACGATCGGACAGTTAGTCCGTTATCGCAGCTCCTATCGGACGCGCTTACCCGAAAGTGTCAGAACGTCGCCCATTCGAATAGCATCAAATGACCCATTAGTGGGACGCTGAGATCACTAAGCTGAGGACCACACCAAACGACGAACCGCGCTCATTCCTTCTCGAGGCGCGGCATCGCCATATCCGGCCGAGGAGGTGTCCCATCGACATCAACCTCGGCCGGCCTGCGTTCGTCGATGGGCGCGAGCCAGGCCCCGCCGGCTTGTCGACGAGGGTGCTCATGCGGTCCGCCAGAGCGCCGGACGGTTGCTGAGGGCGCTCGGGCGGACCGGCCGGGCCGAGGATCCGATCACCGGACATCGTGCGCGCTGCACCGGCAGGTGCATCCGCGCAGCGACGTCCGCCAGGTCCGGCGCGGATACGTCATCGCCGAGCAGATGCACCGCGGACAGATGCGCAAGAGCGGCGAGGAATTCATCACCCACCCGCTCGCCGTCGCCCACATCCTGGCCGAACTCGGCATGGACACGACCACGCTCGTCGCGGCGCTGCTGCACGACACGGTCGAAGACACCAGCTACGACTTACGTACGCTGTCGGAGGATTTCGGCGCCGAAGTCGCCCTGCTCGTCGACGGCGTAACCAAGCTCGACAAAGCACACTTCGGCGCGGACGCCGAGATCGAGACGTACCGCAAGATGATCGTCAAGGCAGGTCAAGACGTCCGGGTGCTGGTCATCAAACTGGCCGACCGGCTGCACAACATGCGAACGCTGGAGTCCCGCTCGCCGGCGTCCCAGGCCCGGATCGCGCGCGCCACCCTCGACGTGCTGGTGCCGCTCTCCGACCGGCTCGGCATCCAAGCCCTGAAACGCCTCCTGGAAGACAGCGTGCTGGAAACGCTCGAGCCGGAGGCGTACGCGAAGATCGACGCCCACGTCCGCGACCGGCCGACGTTCACGCACACGCTCGAGGCCACGATCACCGATGTCCAGCGACATCTGCGCAAGGCCGACATCGATGCGGTGGTCCGATCGCGACCCCGGCACTACTTCTCGATCTGGCGCGACACGATCGCGAAGGGCTTTCCGCTCGCGCACGATCTGCCCCGCATCGTGATCATCGTGGACGGCCCCCGCAACGACTGCTACACCGCGCTCGGCACGCTGCATTCGGCCTGGCATCCGGTGCCGGGCCGATTCAAGGACTTCATCGCGTCGCCGAAGAACAACCTCTACCGGTCCCTGCACACGACCGTGATCGGCCCGGACGACCAGCCGGTCGAGGTCCTGATCCGCACGGTGGCGATGCACCACTTCGCCGAGTACGGCATCGTGGCGAACTACCGCGATCCGCACGCCGCCTCCCAACTCGAGGTACACGACCGCGCCGAGCAGCTGAGCTGGCTGCATCGCGTGGTGAACTGGCAGCACGTCGCGGACGATGCGACGAACTTCCTCGACGCACTGCGCTGCGACCTCTCCGAGGCACAGATCCAGGTGTTCACGGCGCGCGGCCAGAACCTGCTGCTGCCCAGCGGCTCGACGCCGGTCGACGTGGCGTTCACGGTCGACGCCGAGTTGGGGCACGCGTGCGTGGCCGCCACCATCAACGGACGGCTCGTCCCGCTGTCCCGGCAGCTCGAAGACGGCGACGTCGTCGACATCCTGACCCGGGACCACGAGCGGGCATCGCTCGGTGCCGGCGCCGGGCCCGCGCGCGAGTGGCTCGACTTCGTCAAATCGCCCCAGGCGCGCCTGGAAATCACGCGATGGCATGAGCAGGCGGCGAAATCCGCCCAGCGGGACAATCCGCAGACCGTGTCCGGTCGGGTCCGCCGCGGGCAAACGGCGCTCGTCGCCGCGCTGCGGGCGCACGACCGCTACCTGCATGATTCGACCCCCCTGCGCGAAATCGCCAATGCTCTCGACTTCCCGGACCTGGACGCCATGTTCGTCGCCATCGGTGATCAACGGCTGTCGGCGACCGACATCGCGGAGCAACTGATCAGCCGGATCGACAATCCATCACAGGCACGCGGAGTGGCCTGAGCGGCGTTCCGAGGGGCCGACTATGGTCTTGACACATGACCCTCCGCCAACGGCTCCGGACGCAGGCCTACCGCGTCGCGTACAAGATGCCCGGCAAGTGGCGGCGGCTCATGGTCCGGACGGCGATGCCGAAATTTATTGTTGGCGCGGTCGTGCTGGTCTTCGACGCCGACGCCCGCAACGATGCCACCGGTGCCGGCCGAATCGTGCTGCAGCGCCAGCCACCGGGTCACGGCTGGTCGATCCCCGGCGGTCTGCTCAACCGCAACGAAACCCCGGTGGTCGCGGCCGCACGCGAGCTGTTCGAAGAATCAGGGGTACGCGTCGACGCGGCCGACCTGATCGCCATGGTCCCGAACGTGCTCGTGCACTCGGCCGGCCGTTGGATCGACTGCGTGTTCAAGGCATACGTGCCGGGCAGCACCGAGTTCACTGTGGACGGTGGCGAGGTGCTGGAGGCGTCCTGGTTCCGGCTGGACGCGCTGCCGCCGCTGACCGTACCGACGGCGCGGCTTCTGGCGCACTACGGCATCGGGCCGTACGTCGCCTATCCCGAGATGCTGGAGGACTGAACCGCCGATGCCACCGCGACTGTGCGCAGTACTCCTGGCCGCGGGCGAGGGCCGGCGACTACGACCGCTGACCGCCGTACGGCCGAAGCCACTGTGCCCGATCGCGAACATCACGCTGCTCGACCGCGCATTCGTGGCGGTGAACTCGCTCGGCCTCACCGGCCCGGCCGACGTGGCGGTCAACGCGTGGCATCTCGCCGGCGCAATCGTCGATGCGGTCGGCCCCCGCGCGTACGTCGGCGTGGAGACCGGATCGGCGCCGCTGGGCAGCGCCGGTGGCCTGGCCGCGCTGCGGGACTGGATCGACGGGCGGGACGTGGTGGTGGCGAACGCGGACGCCTATCTGGACGGCGGTTCGGTCGCCGGCCTGATCCACGACTGGGCCGGGGACGGCGTACGGATGCTGGTCGTCCCGGCCGGTACACATCGGGCCGAGTTCGGCGCGGATCGTTTCGCCGGGTTCAGCGTGATCCCGTGGCGTTACATCGAAGGACTCAAAGCGGAACCGTCCGACCTCGTCCACACCGTCTGGCGTCCGGCCGAGCGAGCCGGGGAGTTGCACACCGTCGCGTACGGCGGCGAGTTCATCGACTGCGGTACGCCGACCGACTACCTCACCGCGAACCTGGACGCGGCCGCACGGCTGGGCGGCACGCTCATCTCGGCCCGCGCACGCGTGACCGGCATCGTCACCCGTTCGGTCATCGGGCCGGGCGCGACCGTGAAAGGCGCGGTCGTGGACTCGGTCGTCTGGCCGGACGCGTTCGTGGCCGGCAACGAAATGCTGCACGGCGCGATCCGCTTCGGGCCCACCGCCGCCGAGACGCTCTATCCGGCTCGCTGAACCAGCATCGCGCTGGACTACGATGTGATCCAACTCAACATGGGAGTGTGCACGGTGATCACTGCGATCGTTCTCATCGGCTGCGCCAACGACGCCATCCCCGAGGTTGCCGAGAAACTGGCGAGCCTCGACGGCGTCAGCGAGGTCTACTCCGTGGCCGGTGGCGTCGACCTCATCGCGATCGTCCGGGTCCGTGAATTCGACGAGATTGCCGAGGTCATCGCCGGCAGCATCTCGAAGACGCCCGGCGTCGTGCACACCGACACGCACATCGCGTTCCGCGCGTACTCCAAGCACGATCTGGAAGAGGCGTTCTCGATCGGCTTCTCTGAGTAACGCCTGGAGTCTGGGTAACGTCTAGAGATATCGCCCCAGCCACTCGATGATCGCGTCGAACCGGGCCACCCGGTGCGACGGCAGCCCGGACCGGGTCAGCTCATGCCCCTCACCGGGGAAGACGAGCATCTCGGCCTCGGTACCGTTGCGCCGCAACGCGACGTAGAGCCGCTGTGCCTGCTCGATCGGACACCGCCAGTCCTGCTCCGAGTGGATCAGGAGCATCGGAATCTTGATCACGTTCGCGTAGGTCAGCGGAGACTGCTTGCGCTGCGCGATCGCATCCGAGCCGTAGAGGTCATCGGCGAAGTACCACCCGATGTCGGACGAGCCGCTGAAGCTGTCGATCGCATTCACGGCACGCTCCGAGATCGCGGTCCGGAACCGGTGCCCGTCGTGCGCGGCCAGCCATGTCGTCATGTAGCCGCCGTGCGATCCGCCGAGTACGGCGACGCGCGCCGGATCCAGCGACGGATTCGAGGCCAGTACGTGATCGAGGATCGCCATCAGATCGCCGGCGGACACCTCGCCGACGTTGCCACGGATCGCCAGACCGTGCTGCTGCCCGTACCCGGATGATCCTCTCGGGTTCGCCATCAGCACGGCGTAGCCGGCGCCGGCATAGACCTGCGCTTCATCGAAGAGCGCCCAGCCGTACTGCGCAAAGGGTCCGCCGTGGATCAGCAGCACCAGCGGGTGCGGACCGGCACCGGTGGGACGCACGAGCCACCCGTGTACGGGGTAACCGTCCGGCGCCGACGCCGTGACCTCGTCCATGTCGTAGATCGAGGCCTCCGCCGCATATCCGACGTTGAACGCACTCAGCCTGCGCTCGGTCCCGTCCTGCTCGAGCGTGACGATCTCACCCCAGGACCGGGGATCCTGCACGGTCGCGACGATCCGGGCGGGTCCGGCGGCGACGCCGGTGATCTGGCGGGGACCGGTCATCAGCACGCGAGGTTCGCCGCCGTCGTACGGCACGAGCAGGAGTTCGATCGCGCCCCGGTTCTCGTTCGGGAACAGTGCACCGTCTGCCGAGACGTCGAATGGGGCGCCCAGGTTGTAGTGCTCGGCGTCGGTCAGCCGCTGCGGCCCACCGGAGCCGTCGGTCGGCACCGACCAGAGCGAGACGTTCCGGGCAACCACCTCCCGGTGCCCGGCGGTGATCGGCGCGCCGGCGTAGACGATCGCCGAGCCGTCCGGCGTGAACCGCGGGTCGTCGCACCACATCCCGCCGTGCGTCAGCGCCCAGCGACCGGATCCGTCCGGCTGGCAGATCCACAGATCGCGCCGGACGTCGTCGTAGCGCTCGTCGTGCGCGGCGGCTACGAAGGCCAGGAGGTCGGCGGCCGGGTGCCAGCGCACCGACTCGTGGTCCACGTCGCCGTACGTGATCTGCTGCGGCTCGTCGTCATCGAGCGAGACGGTCCAGATCTGTCGTGGACTGTCCAGGAATCCGAGACCGTCCCGCCGGTAGGTGCGCCGCGTGATCCGCCGGGGCGGCTGCTTTCCGGGCTCGGTCGCGTCGTCCCGGCCCTCCGGGGGCGTACGGGCGAGGAAGGCGAGTCGGTCCGAGGCGGGGCTCCACGACGGTGCGGACACGCCGGCCGGCACGTCGGTCAGGCGCCACGGCTCGCCACCCACGGTCGGCATCACCCACAGCTGCGGCTTACCGACCTTGCCGGCGGAGTCCTTCTCGGCCCGTACGAACGCGATCCACACACCGTCCGGCGAGAAGGCCGGCGACGAATCCCGCCAGCCGCGCGTCACCTGGCGCTGGCCGCCGCCACTGTAGTCGAGCGCCCACAACTGGCTCGTGTAGTCGTCGGCATCGAGGTCGACCCGGGTGACCGCGACAACGGCGGAGTCGCCGCTCGGGTGCAACGTGGGGATGCCCGGCCAGCGACCGAGAGCGAGTTGAGTGGGATTCACGGACACACATTAACGGGTGGCCAGCAAAAGTCGATGCCCCGCCGGAAGACCGGCGGGGCATCGGTAGGGACTCACATCGCGAGCCGCCGGTCAGTGCCGGCCGCTGGTGATTTCGCGCTGGTCGCTCTGCTCGATCGCGGGCTGCGCATGGCCGTTGGTGTGGCCGTTCGACTCGATCGCGCCGTCCACGTGGCCGTCGGCCTCGTCCTGGCTCTCGATCGCGCTGAAGAAACCACGGCGGGTCGGCTTGAGCGCGCCGATCCGGTTCATCTTCTTCGGCACGACCCAGCCGAGGTATTCCAGATCGACGTGACCGTGCGAATCCGGCTCGGCCAGCGGCTGGTGCACCTCGATGAACCGGCCGTCCGGCAGGCGCTTGATGATGCCGGTTTCGACACCGTGCGCCAGCACTTCACGGTCGTGCTGCTGCAGGCCGAGGCAGACCCGCTGAGCCACGAAGTAGGCCAGCGGCGGCAGGATCAGGATCCCGATCCGGCCTGCCCAGGTGGTCGCGTTCAGGCTGATGTTGAACTTGTCCGCGATCACGTCGTTGCCGCCGGAGAGCAGCAGCACCATGTAGAACGTCACGGCCATCGCGCCGAGCGCGGTACGCGTCGGCACGTCGCGCGGACGTTGCAGCAGGTGATGCGACTTTCTGTCCTTGAGGTGCCGTGCCTCGATGAACGGATAGATCATCGGCAGCACGGCCAGGATGCCGGGCAGCACGACCGTGGGCCAGAACAGCGGCGGGATCGTGTAGTGGCTGTAGCCGAACAGGCTGCCGCGGAACTCCCACGGCGGCATCAGACGCGTCGAGCCGTCCAGGAACATGACGTACCAGTCGGGCTGGCTCGCGGCCGAGACCACCGCCGCGTTGTACGGGCCGAACAGCCAGACCGGGTTGATCTGGAAGAGGCCGCCCAGCAGCGCGATCATCGCGAAGACGATCATGAAGAAGCCGCCGGCCTTGACGGAGAACGCCGGGAACATCCGGATGCCGACGACGTTGTCGTTGGTCCGGCCCGGTCCGGGCCACTGCGTGTGCTTCTGCTTGACGAGCAGCCCCATGTGCACGGCGATCAGGCCGAGGATCAGGCCGGGCAGCAGGAACACGTGCAGGATATAGAGCCGCGGCAGAATCACGTGACCGGGGAACTCGCCGCCGAACAGCGACGTCGTCACCCACGAGCCGACCACCGGGATGGACTCCATGATCGCGCTTGCGATCCGGAGACCGGTACCGGACAGGGCGTCATCCGGCAGCGAGTAGCCGGCGAAGCCCTCGGTGAAGCCGAGCCAGAACAGCGTGAGTCCGATGATCCAGTTCAGCTCGCGCGGCTTGCGGAACGCGCCGGTGAAGAACACCCGCAGCATGTGTACGACGATCGCGGCCATGAACAGCAGCGCCGCCCAGTGGTGCATCTGCCGCATGATCAGGCCGCCACGCACGTCGAACGAGATGTGCAGCGTCGTGTTGTACGCCTGGGACATCGTGATGCCGGTCAGCGGCGTGTAGTTGCCGCTGTACTTGACCTCCTGCATCGACGGGTCGAAGAAGAAGGCGAGGAACGTGCCGGTCAGCAGCAGGACGACGAACGAGTAGAGCGCGATCTCGCCGAGCAGGAACGACCAGTGGTCCGGGAAGACCTTGTTGAACAGCCGCCGGAGCGGGCTGGCCATCTGCATCCGGTCGTCGATCTCGCCCGCGGCGGCGCCGGGAAGCGCCGCTACGTCAATCTTGGGCTTCTTCATGACCCGTCACCTCTCCCAGAATCCGGGGCCGATCGGCTCCTTGTAGTCGGTCGGAACGATCGGACCACCCTCGTCTTCTGGATGCCGGCGACGAAGAAGCCGTCGGGGTCCACCGCCAGCGGCAGCATCGGCAGGTGCCGCGTTGCCGGACCGAAGACCGGCCGAGCGTTGTCGACGATGTTGAACTGCGACTGGTGGCACGGGCAGAGCAGACGGTTGGTCTGCTGCTCGTACAGGCTCGCCGGACAGCCGGCATGCGTACAGATCTTCGAGTACGCCACGAAGCTACCGTACGGCGAATTGGCGTTCTGCGGAACGTGGACGAGGTTCGCGTCCAGCGTCGCCGCGTCCTCGTCGCGCAGGTGGATCAGCAGCGTGGGCGAATCGGCGAACTCGTTGCTGCCCCGACGTAGACGCCGTCGCCAGTAGATGCCGGGGAACACCGTCATCTGGCCGCCGACGCTGACGTCCTCGGGCCGGATCTTGGTGCCGTCCGTCGCGGGTCACCGCGATCGGTCCGCCCGGCACCGGGTTGTACTTGCCGTGCGGGTCCCAGCCGGTGCGGAACAGGATCGGCCCCCTCGTCGCCGTCCGCGTGGTGCGGGCTCTGGATCATGCCGCCGATCAGCGGCGCGATGCAGTACCACACCGATCGGAGCCATACCCGCAAGCGCCACCACGCCGAGCAGCGGACGGCGCTTCACGCCGAGTTCGTCGACCATGTTGAGCATCGTCTGGCCGGTCAGCTTGCGCTCGTCCGGGGCCGACCCGCCTTCGTGGCGCTCCTGGACCGAGATCTCCTCGGGCAGCAGCTTCTTGCCCCAGGTGATCATGCCGAATCCGACCAGCGCCAGCATCAGGCCCATCGTCAGGCCGAGGATCGGCGTGTAGAGCTTGCTGTTGTGGAATCCGGCCTGGTAGGTCCACGGCCATGCGCAGTACGCGACGACGAACAGCGTGCCGAACAGGCCGGCCAGCAGGAACATCAATGCGATGGTCCGGACGACGCGCTTCTCCCGCTTCGTACCGGGGACCGGGAATCGCGGCACGTAGTGCACGATCTCCACGCCGTCCCGGCGCGCACCCTCTTTGACCAGATCAAACCGGGTCAGCGTGGGGTCTTCCACGTCGAAGTCCTCGGCCTGCACGTGCGCGCTCATGATTTACCCGCAATCCACAACGTCGCGAAGATGAGACCGACCATTCCGACCAGGAAGATGACCAGGCCCTCGGTGGTCGGGCCGAGCCGGCCGAGGCCCCAGCCACCCGGGTCGGTGTCGCTCTTCAAGTTCTGGATGTACGCGATGATCTGGCCCTTTTCGGCCGGGCTCAGCTGGTTGTCACCGAAGACCGGCATGCTCTGCGGTCCGGTCAGCATCGCGGCGTAGATCTCGCGGTCGGTCGCCAGGCCCAGGCTCGGCGCGGCCTTTCCGGACGACAACGCGCCGCCGCCCCCGCCGAACGCGTGGCAGGAGGAGCAGTTGACCCGGAACAGCTCGCCGCCCGCGGCCAGTTGGTCGCCGGGCACGGTCGTCAGCGTCGCGATGGTGTCATCGCTCGGCAGCTCCGGTCCGCCGCCGAGGGCCTGGATGTAGGCGCCGATCTGCTGCGCCTGGGTGATGTCGAACACCGGCTGACCGCGGGTGATCTGAGCCTCCTGGCGCGTGGCCGGCATCCGGCCTGTCGTGACCTGGAATTCGACCGCCGCGGAACCGACGCCGATCAGGCTCGGGCCGCGGTCCTGGACGCCCTGGCCGTTCAAGCCGTGGCAGGTCACGCAGCTGTTGTCGTAAATCGCCTTGCCTTTGGTCGCGTCTGCGGACAGCACCGGCTGATCCTGCGCGGCGGCACCGGGCGCGAACGCCGTGTAGACGCCGCCGACGAACATGAGGGCGAGGGCCATGCGGGCGACGGTGGAGATCCGGCGGCGCATCGGCGACTGGGCGGCCCGCGGCTTGCGGGCCCACATCCGCAGTGCGCTGCGGCGACGGGCGCCGCGGCCGCGCGTACCGCCGGTTTCGGGTGGAGAAGCGGTCATGACCTCACCTTGGTCGTCCTATTCGGGGCACAACAAATCTTCATCTTGTTACTGCAGCAAGTAGATCATGGCGAACAGGCGCGATCCACACGATGTCGACGAAGTGCCAGTAGTAGGACACGACGATCGCCGCGGTGGCCTGCGCCGGAGTGAACCGGCCCATGGTCGTACGGATCATGAAGACGATGAACGCGATCAGACCGCCCAACACGTGCAGTCCGTGGAAGCCCGTGGTCAGGTAGAACATCGACCCGTAGCCGTCCCTGTTGAGGACGATGAAGCCCTCGTGGACGTTCATCCGGTACTCGTTCGCCTGGCCGAGCAGGAAGATCAGGCCCATCACGAACGTGACCGTGAACCAGCGCCGCAGCACGAACACGTTGCCTTTCTCGGCTGCGAACACGCCGAGCTGGCACGTGATCGACGACAGCACGAGGATGACCGTGAACGGAAGCGCGTAGAACACGTCGAGGTGCTCGGTGTGGTAGGGCCACGACAGCGGCCCGGTCGATGGCGACGCCGCGCGAATCGAGAAATACATCGCGAATAGCGCAGCGAAGAACATGAGCTCGCTGGAGAGCCAAATGATCGTCCCGACACTGACCATGTTGGGCCTGGTGAGGGAATGGATCCGGCTCTGGTCAATTGTCGATGAGGCCGCAGTCACGCGGTCATTATTGCCCCGCCGAAAGCATCGGTGTGCGTGGGGGTCACGATCTCCGCGTGTCGCGGTGCCGCCGGAAAGGTGGCGGCTGCTCAGGCATATCCTGCCTCTCGTGCCACCTATCGATGCCTTTGTTGGACTGCTGGCCGACGGCGATGACCATCTGCCCCCGTTCACCGGTGCGACCGCGTTTACCCAGTGGGACCCGTTTCAGCTGCTCACGCTCGGTCTGATCGCGATCACTGCGCTCTACCTTTACGGCGTATGGCGGATGCGCCGGCGCGGCGATGAATGGCCGATCTCGCGAACTCTGCTGTTCCTGATCGGCGGAATGGCGCCGATCGCTCTCGTCACAATCGGCGGCATCGGGGTCTATGACGATCAGATGCTCTCGGTGCACATGGTCCAGCACATGGTGCTCGGCATGGTCGCGCCGGTGTTCCTCGCGCTCGGCGCGCCGGTGACACTCGCCCTGCGTACGCTGCCGGCCCGACCGCGTGCCTGGCTGATCGCGGCGCTGCATACCCGGATCGCCAAGGTCCTCGCGTTTCCGCTGTTCAGCTTCGCGCTCTACGTCGCCACGCCGTTCGCGCTCTACTTCAGCGGGCTCTACCAGCTGACGCTGCAGCACGAGTGGATCCACAACCTGACCCACATCCACTTCCTGATCGTCGGCTGCCTGTTCTTCTGGCCGCTGGTCGGGCTCGACCCGCTGCCCGGCCGCTGGCCGTACCCGGCTCGGGCGTTGATGATGTTGATCTCCACGCCGTTCCACGCCGTCCTCGGCCTGACCATCATGCAGTCGAGTGCGCTGATCGGCGGGGATTACTACCCGTCCCTGCACCTCGCGTACGTCGACGCATTCGCCGACCAGCGGCTCGCCGGCGGCATCCTCTGGGCCGGCGGCGAAGTGGTCAGCGTCACGATGCTGGCCGCGCTGGTGGTCCAGTGGATGAAGTCATCCGATCGTGAATCGCGTCGCGTCGACCGGAAGCTGGACCGACAGGACGCGCAGATCCGCAACGCCCGGGTCGCGACCGCCGCACCGGATGACGACGGCATGACGCTTCCGTGGTGGGTCACCGAGCGCAACGAGGCGGCGGCGCCCGCCGATCGGTCGACCGCTACGATCGTCGAGCAGTAGCGAGAGGGTGAGCGGGAGCATGAGCATCAGCACACAGACCGGCACGACGTCCGAGCCGACCGTGACGAACCAGTCGTACACGGTCCTGCTCTACAGCGACAAGCCGGAGGTCCGCGACCGGATCCGCCAGGCCATCGGCGTACGTCCGGCGGCCGGCATGACCGTGACGTACGAGGATGCGGCGACCTACGACGACTGCATCGCGCTCGTCGACCACACCGAGATCGACCTGCTGATCCTCGACGGCGAAGCACAGCCGGCCGGCGGCATCGGCATTGCTCGCCAGCTGCGTGACGAGGTCGACAACTGCCCGCCGATCTGCGTCGTCATCGCCCGTACGGCGGACCGGTGGCTCGCCGCGTACGCGAAGGTGGACGCGACCCTCGTGCACCCGTTGGACCCGATGACGACCGGACGTACGGTCGCCGAGATCCTGCGCAAGCGCCGCTAGCAACCGGCCCGTCACGTCCGGCGGCCCGGCATCGCGCCGGGCACCGGCCACAGACCATCGGATCGGCCCGTGGACGGCTGAATCGGCATGACGGCGGGAAACGGCAAGGCGGTGGCCGGACCGTCGCTCACGGCTCTCTCAGCGCGCCGAAGACGTCGCCACCAACAACGAAGCCACTGACAGACGAAGCCACTGACAAGGGACGCAACAACGGCGCCGCCCCAGAAGGGGCGGCGCCGTTGTCGTGATGCCAGGATTCAGTGCGCGTTGCGGCGCGAGCCTGAGTAGTACTCGAACAGCAGCGCACTCGCCGCACCGATGATGGCCAGCGCGCCGACGGCAATCATCCACGGCTCCCAGACCGCGATGCCGAACCCCAGGAACAGCGCCGACAGCGCGAGACCGAACGGCCAGTAGCTGCCCGGGCTGAAGAAGCCGACCTCGCCGGCCGCGTCCGCGATCTCGGCATCCTCACGGTCTTCCGGCCGCAGGTCGATGCGCGTCGACACGAACCAGAAATAGCCGGCGCACATCAGGCACAGCAGACCCGACAGGAGCAACGCCACCGTACCGACCCAGTCGACGTGGTGCGCCGCGTCCACCTGCTGGTCGAAGTAGTCGCGGGACCACCATGCGTACAGCGCGCACATGGCGAACAGGAACGCCGCCACCATGCCGAAGATCCGCCACTCAGCCTTCATCAGCTAACCCTCTACCTTCGAATGTCTACGGCGTTGCCGTGCTATCGGTACGGCTGGTGTCGAACGGGTGCGTCGTCACCGCGTACCCCTGCGGGCCGGTCCACGCCTCGGGCAGGCCGAGCGTCAGGATCGCCTGCGGCGTGCTCATACCGCTCTGCCGCTCGGAGAGATACTGCGCGTACTGCGCCGGGGACACCGCGAGCAGCTCGAAGTTCATCTGCGAGTGGTACGTGCCGCACAACTCCGCACACCGCCCGACGTACGCGCCCGGGGTGTGGATGTCGACCTGGAAGCGGTTCACCACGTTGCCCGGGAAGACGTCGCGCTTGAACAGCAGGGCCGGCACCCAGAACGAGTGGATGACGTCCTGGCTGTGCTCGACGAACTCGATCGTCTTGTCGGTCGGCACGACCAGAATCGGGATGTACGAGCTGTCACCGATCTCGGAGACGGCGGTACCGGTCTTCGCGGAGTCCGGGTAGTCGAACTCCCAGTTCCACTTGAACGCGACGATGCCGACGGTCACGTCCGGGTGTGCCGAGATCTTGTCGACATCGGTCTCGGCCCGCGCGGTGTAGTAGAACAACACCGCGATGATCAGGAATGGGATGACCGAGTAGATAAGTTCGATCGGCAGGTTGTACCGGGTCTGAACCGGCAGCTCATTGCCCTTCTTCCGGTACCGGATGATGCACCAGAAGATCAGCGCGTACACGATGAGACCGACGACGGCCGCCGCGATGACCGTACCGATCCAGAGGTTGTACATCTCGTTGGACTGATGGCTGATGCCGCCGTGCGGCCAGCCCAGCGCGAACGCGTCCTTTGCGGAACATCCGGACAACGCCAATGCGGCGCCGATCGCGACCACGCCGAGCGTTACCGCACGACGGATGCGCTGCGACTTGGCCCGCGATGTCGCGGCCAGACCGCTACCCCTTGCGACCACCTGCTCCTGCCTCCTTAGCAGCGCCACTTGCCCTTAACCCGCAGGGCTTTGGCAAGGCGTCCTAGACGGTCGCACATTACTCGACCATGGTCACCTCGCCCGGCGTGGGGTGGGTGGGTCGGGTGTGGCGGCACCCGTGACGATCGCGTCCTCCCGCCTGACGATACCGTCGGAGCATGGATCCCGCGGTCGACCCGCCAAGTGCGACTCGCACGTACTTGGATGCCGCCGCCGGCGCCCCGCTGCATCCGGTGGCGGCGCAGGCGCTGGTCGCAGCGGCTGCGGACGGTTGGGCCGACCCGACGAAGCTCTATCTCGAGGGGCGGCGCGCGGCGCAACTGCTCGACGCCGCCCGGTCCACCATCGCGAACGCGATCGATGCCCGGCCGGACGAGGTGATGTTCGTGTCGTCCGGCACCCGGGCCGCACAGCTCGCGATCGAGGGCGTCCGGCTCGGCCGGTCCCGCGTCGGCGACATCGTCGTGCACTCCGCGGTCGAGCACTCGTCCGTGATCCGGGCCGCGCAGGACCGCGCATCCGTCGCCGTACCCGTTGATCGGTTGGGTCGTCTGGATCTCGACGCGTTCGCGTCCGCGGTGGCCGAGCCGCGGGTGGCCCTCGCGGCCCTGCAGAGCGCGAATCACGAAGTGGGTACGGATCAGCCGGTACGCGCGGCCGCCGCGCTCGCCAGCGCCCGTGACGTGCCGTTGTACGTGGACGCAGCGGCCTCCGTCGGACACTCGCCACTATCACCCGAGTGGTCCCTGCTGAGCGCGAGCGCATCGAAGTGGGGCGGCCCCGCGGGCGTCGGCGTCCTGGCGGTCCGGAAGGGTACGCGCTGGACGAAGCCGTGGCCGGTCGAGCGGGTCGATCCCGAAGTCGCTGAACCTGCCGCTGGTTGTCGCGGCCGCGGCCGCCCTGCGCGCGGTGATGACGACGCGGGACGCCGACGCAGCCCGGATGCGCGCGTTGACGGCCCGGATCCGCGCGCAGGTCACAGCGACCGTGCCGGACGTCGATCTGGTCGGCGACCCGGACGCCCGGGTGCCGCACATCGTCACGTTCTCGTGCCTCTACGTCGACGGGGAAGCGCTGCTCTACGCGCTGGACCGGCACGGCTTCGCGGTCTCGTCCGGCTCGTCGTGTACGGCATCGACGCTCAAGCCGTCGCACGTACTCGAGGCGATGGGGGCACTCAGCCATGGCAACGTCCGGGTGTCGCTGCATCCGGGCGTCATGTCGTCGGACGTGGACCGGTTCCTGGCGGTGTTGCCGCAGGTCGTCGCGGATCTGCGGGCCGAGGCCGGCGTGGTCGGCCTGTGACCGTCCTGGACTGCCTCGGCCAGCGGTGTCCGCTGCCGGTGATCGCGCTGGCCCGGGCGATCACCGCAATTGCCGTCGGTGACGTGATCCGCGTCCTGGCCGACGATCCGGCCGCGGCCGGCGACATAGCGGCCTGGTGCCGCATGCGCGACCAGGAGCTCCTGCCCCAGACCGAGCCGCACACGTTCGACGTCAAGAGACGCTGATCCGGAGTCGTCGGGCCCCTGTTACGGGAGGTAGGGGCGGATCTCGTCGGCTGCGGCGTCGCCGTAGGACTCGGCGATGCGCTTCGCGAACGAATCGGACTCGATCACGTACTCCTGCGTGCCGACGGTCTCCAGGACCAGCGTCGCGAGCATCGAGCCGACCTGCGCGGACCGTTCCAGGCCGAGGCCCCACGACCGGGCGGTGAAGAAACCGGCACGGAATCCGTCGCCGACGCCGGTCGGGTCCTGGATGGTGTGCGCCGTGACGGCCGGCACCTCGACGGTCTCGATGGCGCGCCCGGTGATGCGTACGCCGTCCGCGCCGAGCGTAGTGACCCGAATGTCCACCCGGGACAGCACCTCGGCATCCGAGTAGCCGGTCTTCGACTCGAGCAGATCCTTCTCGTACTCGTTCGTCAGCAGGTAGGCCGCGCCGTCGATGAGGCTGCGGATGTCGTCGTTCTCCATCCGCGCGAGCTGCTGAGACGGGTCGGCGGCGAACGCGTAGCCCATCTCCCGGCATTCGGCGGTGTGCCGGACCATCGCGGCCGGGTCGTTCGGGCTGATCACGACGAGGTCGAGGCCGAGCATGCGCTCCGCGACCGGCTGCAGTGAGATATTGCGCGCCTCCGACATCGCACCGGCATAGAACGAGCCGATCTGGCACATGTCGTCGTCGGTCGTACAGACGAAGCGGGCGGTCTGCGCGACCTCGCTGTAGTGCAACGATGCGCAGTCGACCCGGTGCTGCTCCAGCCATGCGCGGTAGTCGCCGAAGTCCGGTCCGACCGCACCGACGAGCACCGACGAGAGGCCCAGCTGGCCCATGCCGAACGCGATGTTGGGCGCCACGCCGCCCCGGCGTACGACGAGGTCGTCGACCAGGAACGACAGCGACACCTTGTGCAGCTGGTCGCCGATGAACTGGTCGGCGAACCGCCCCGGGAAATGCATCAGGTGGTCAGAGGCGATCGAACCGGTGACAACGATCTTCATCAGGCATCCCAGGTGTACGGAGGGCAGAAGTGAACAGCGTACCGGCGGGGTCTGAGGACCACGGCTCCCGCGCAATGGAATGCGAAAAAGCCCACGTCAACAGACGTGGGCTTTTCCAAGGAACGCGCTTAGTGGAACGAGTCGCCGCAGGCGCACGAACCGCCCGCGTTCGGGTTGTCGATCGTGAAACCCTGAGCGTCGATCCGGTCCGCGAAGTCGATCGAGGCACCGGCCAGGTAGGGCGCGGACATCCGGTCTACCACGACACCGACGCCGTCGAAGTCGGTCACGACATCTCCGTCGAGATCACGCTCGTCAAAGAACAGCTGGTAACGCAGGCCAGAGCAGCCGCCAGGCTGAACGGCGATGCGCAGCCGCAGGTCATCGCGACCCTCCTGCTCGAGCAACGCCTTGACCTTGACAGCCGCCACCGGGGTGAGCTGGATCGTGGTCGCCGGCGCTTCGGTGCTCGTCTGCTCACTCTGAACAGTCACTGTTAGCTCCCTCGCAAGACAATGGAACGTCTGCCGCAACGCTAGCGCGCGCGTCGGACATTCCCATGGTCCCACGTGACGTTAGATTCGCCACCACACCCCGCCTCACTGGCACGCTTTTGCGCTGCTTGTCCAGTTCCAGGCCCGCAAAGATCCGCGGTTCCGGCGCTCCGCCCGCTCAGCCGACTTGGACACCGCGAAAACCCTGTAAGAATCTTGGGCGTCAGCCGGACCACTGACCCGCCAGGCGCGCCGCCAGCGCGTAGAGGCCCTCGGGCCGGGCGCGACATCGCCTCTGCGACCGTGCCGAAGTGATCCACCAGCGTGTAGACGTCGGTCACGCCGGCCGACATCGTCTCGCGGCGGCCGGCCGAACTCGTCCCGGCCAGCACCACGCACGAGACACCCAGGTCGCGGGCGCCGTTCGCGACGCCGCCGACGACCTTGCCGCGCAGCGACTGCGCGTCCAGCATGCCCTCGCCGGTGATCACCAGATCTGCCGCCTCCAGCGCCGCGTCCAAGCCGGTCAACGCCCGGACCAGACCGATGCCGGAACGCAGCTCGCCGCCGAGCGCGAGGATCGCGACGCCGAGGCCGCCGGCAGCGCCGGCTCCAGGATGCGCAGCCAGACCCGCACCACCAAGATCTCTTTCTAGTACGACGGAAAAGTGCTCCAACGCCGCATCGAGCACCATGACATCGTCGCGGCTCGCACCCTTCTGCGGACCGAAGATCGCCGACGCACCGTAGATCCCGGTCAGCGGCGCATCCACATCGGTAGCGCCGATCAACGTCACGCCCTGCAGCAATTGTTGACCGACTCCCGGCAGCTGATCGCCCACCGGTGCGCGGCCGTCCGCAAGCCGTTCCGCCGATGATCCGGCCCGACCGTCGGCCGCCTGCGCCGGCTGGACGACCAGTCCCGCGCATCGACGTAACGCCGCGCCACCCGGCGGCAATGCGACACCGTCGGCGTCGACCGGGACCGCACCGAGTGCGGCCAGAAATCCGGCGCCGCCGTCATTCGTCGCCGAGCCGCCGAGCCCGATCACGATGTCGGTCGCACCGGCTCCGATGGCCGCCAGGACGAGCGCGCCAAGCCCGTACGATGTGGTGATCTTGGGGTTTCGTTCGTTCTCGGAGAGCAGATGCAGGCCGACCGCCTGCGCGCTCTCGACGTAGGCCGTGGTCCCGACCAGCAGGAACTCGCCGTCAACCGTCCGGCCGAGCGGATCCGTCGTCGGCACCGCGGTCCTCGCGGATCGGTCCAGGTCGAGGACGTCCAGGAAGCCGGGGCCACCGTCGGAGAGCGGGCGCAGTTCGAGGACGTCGGCCGGAGCGACCGAGGACCATCCCTCCGCGATCGCGCGGGCGGCATCGGCGGCACCGATCGAACCGGCGAACTTGTCAGGACAGATCAGCACGCGCACGCGTACAGCATGTCAGGCGAAATTTCGTTGCGCCGCCGCCGTGCGGGCGGCCGGCATCATGATCGACACATCCGAACCGGACATGGAGACCGAACGGGCTTGACGATGTCGGGTGCGAGCACGATCACAGTCCGGCGGGCGAGCGTTGTGGGAGTATCGAAAGCGTGACGACGTGGGTGGAACCATCCGGTACGGCTACTGCTCTCCTGCTTCTCGGACGCGGATCCGATGCCGATTCCGAGCGTGGTGTCGACTGCCCGGGCGAACTTCCCGCCCCGAGCGACCCGAATCTGGTCGCTCGCGCTCGCGCGGCAAAGGCAGCGCTGGGCCGCCGGGTGTTCGTGCTCGGGCACCACTACCAGCGCGACGAGGTGATCGAGTTCGCGGACGTGACCGGCGACTCGTTCAAACTGGCCCGGGACGCGGCCGCGCGGCCGGACGCCGAGTTCATCGTGTTCTGCGGCGTGCACTTCATGGCGGAGAGCGCCGACATCCTGACCGGCCCGGACCAGGCCGTGATCCTGCCCGACCTGGCCGCCGGCTGCTCGATGGCGGACATGGCCGTGCTGAGCCAGGTCGAGTCGTGCTGGGACGCGCTGGCCGATCTGGGCATCGCGGCGCAGACCGTCCCGGTGACGTACATGAACTCGTCCGCCGACATCAAGGGCTTTGTCGGGCGCCACGACGGCGTCGTCTGTACGTCGTCGAACGCCAAGCGCGCGCTGGACTGGGCGTTCGAGCGCGGCCAGAAGGTGCTGTTCATGCCGGACGAGCACCTCGGCCGCAATACTGCCGTGCTGGAGATGGGCATCCCGCTGGACGAGTGCGTGCTCTACAACCCGCACAAGCCGCAGGGCGGCCTGACCGATGAGCAGCTGCGCAACGCGAAGATGATCCTGTGGAAGGGCCACTGCTCGGTACACGGCCGGTTCACCGTCGACTCCGTGAATGATGTGCGGGAACGCGTACCCGGGGTGAATGTTCTGGTGCATCCGGAGTGCAAGCACGAGGTGGTGAATGCCGCCGACTACGTCGGATCGACCGAATACATCATCCGGACCATCGAGGCCGCGCCCGCCGGCTCCGCGTGGGCGGTCGCGACCGAACTCAATCTGGTCCGCCGTCTGGCCAACGCACACCCGGACAAGCAGATCATGTTCCTCGACCGGACGGTCTGTTACTGCTCGACGATGAATCGCATCGATCTTCCGCACCTCGTCTGGGCACTTGAGGAACTTGTTGCAGGTCGGGTCGTGAATCGGATCACCGTCGACCCCAAAACCGCGGCCGAGGCGCGGTCCGCACTCGACCAGATGCTCGCGCTTCCGTAGCCGGTACGCCACCGTAGGTGACATTCGGCATCAACACGGGCGAAATCACACACGGGGTACGGCGTCGTGCCCGATCTGGCGGGCTATGCTGCCGGGGCATCTCCGCGATACGGTGCACGCTCCGTAGTGGGCGCCCCTACACCGTCGCGCCCGTGCACAGGGTTAACCCGCGAGCGTTTTGGGCATCGACCAGGGCCTTCGCCATCCGGCAAGACATCCTGCAAGACATCCGGCACGACCTTCGCGCGGAACTCCGCGCATCCACGCAATCGACCGGTAAGGGGACCGCGTTGTCGAACGACGTCCTACGTGTGCACGGCGGCCAGCCGCTTCATGGTGAGATCCGGGTTCGGGGAGCCAAGAACCTGGTCTCGAAAGCAATGGTCGCGACGCTTCTCGGTGATAGTCCGAGCGTCCTGCACAACGTGCCCCGCATCCGCGATGTCGATGTCGTCCGCGGGCTTCTCGAGCTGCACGGCGTCAAGGTCACCGACGGTGCCGACGGCGAAATGATCTTCGATCCGGCAAACGTGGAGAGTGCCGGGGTCGACGAGATCAACGTGCATGCCGGCTCCAGCCGGATCCCGATCCTGCTGTGCGGCCCACTGCTGCACCGGCTCGGCCACGCGTTCATCCCCGATCTCGGCGGCTGCCACATCGGCGACCGGCCGATCGATTTCCACCTCGAGGCGCTGCGCCAGTTCGGCGCGGTCGTCGAGAAGGCACCCGAGGGCCTGCACCTGACCGCGCCGAGCGGGCTGCACGGCACGAAGTTCGAGCTGCCGTACCCGAGCGTCGGCGCGACCGAGCAGGTGCTGCTCACCGCCGTACGCGCCGAGGGCGTCACCGAGCTGCGCAACGCCGCCGTCGAGCCGGAGATCATCGACCTGATCTGCGCGCTGCAGAAGATGGGCGCGATCATCAAGGTCAGCACCGATCGCGTGATCGAGATCGAAGGCGTACCGAAGCTTCGTGGCTACACTCACCGCCCGATCCCGGACCGGCTCGAGGCGGCGAGCTGGGCCTGCGCCGCACTGGTCACGCACGGTGACATCACGGTGCACGGCGCGCGCCAGGCCGACATGATGACGTTCCTCAACGTGTTCACGTCGATCGGCGGCGCCTTCGAGATCGACGACAACCCGGTCGGCGGCGGCATCCGCTTCTGGCACCCGGGCGGCGACCTGCAGGCCGTCGCGCTGGAGACCGACGTACACCCCGGTTTCATGACCGACTGGCAGCAGCCGCTCGTGGTCGCGCTCACGCAGGCCCAGGGCATCTCGATCGTGCACGAGACCGTGTACGAGCGCCGGCTCGGCTACACCAGCGCGCTGAACAGCATGGGTGCGACGATCCAGGTCTACCGCGACTGCCTCGGCGGTACGCCCTGCCGGTTTGGCCGCCGTAACTTCATGCACTCCGCCGTGATCGCGGGCCCGAGCAAGTTGCACGCGGCCGACCTGGTCATCCCGGATCTTCGGGGCGGTTTCAGCCACCTGATCGCCGCGCTGGCGGCCGAGGGCACGTCGCACGTCTACGGCGTCGATTTGATCAACCGCGGCTACGAAGACTTCGATGCGAAGCTGGCCGCGCTCGGCGCAAACGCCGAGCGCGCCGCCTGAAGATCGTGATCAGCGCAGCATCCGCGATGTTGCGCTGATCACGGGCGCCGCCTCGCAGAGTGACATGATGTGACGCGGCCCATGTGAGGACGGCCCCCGGTCGGCTACCCTTCACAGGTGCCTACGCTATTCAGCCGCAAGTCCGCAGACGTGATCACCTCGACCGAGCCTGAGCCCGAGGCCGTCGAGGAGACCAACGCCCGGTCGAGGAACTACACACCGAGCAAGCGTGAGCTGGGCGTCGCGACGCCGAAGCGCACCGGCACGCCGCGACGAGTGGGCACCCAGGTGCCCAAGACGAAGGAAGAGGCCAAGGCGGCGCGCAAGGCCGCCACGGCCGAGCGCGGCAAGCAGCGCAACGCGATGATGAACGGCGAGGAGTGGGCGCTCACCCCGCGCGACGCCGGTCCGGAGCGCCGACTCGTCCGCGACGTCGTCGACTCGCGCCGCAACCTCGCCGAATACGGCCTCTACGCGGCGATCGCACTGATGATCATGAGTACGATCGACGGCCGCAACGCCAACGCGTCGTACCTTTTCATCGTGCTTTTGGTGGCCTTGGTCCTCGCCGTCGTGACCGACTCGTTCCTGCTCAAGCGCCGGATCGTGAAGGTCCTGGCGGCCAAGATGCCGAAGGCGTCGGCGAAGGGCCTGGTCCGTTACGGCATCGCCCGGTCCCTGCAGATCCGCCGGATGCGTATCCCCAAGGCGATGGTCGAGCGCGGACACAAGTTCTGAGCGCCCGCTCGTCATCTGACGCTCAATCCTGCGGCGACTCCCACAGATGGACGTTGTCGCCCATGAACTCGTGCACGTAGCCGCAGGCCACGCAGATCAGTCCGTGTGACGACTGATTTGCCCAGCCGAGGTCGAAGAACTCCATGCCGGTCGTGTTCATCTTGACCGAGCGGTACCAGAACCGCTCGCCCTGGCAGAACATGCAGTGGAACCGCCGCTCGCCGATCGTCACGATGTTCGGTGTGTTGCTGCGGCTGCTGAAGAGACCCATGCGAGACATAGTGCTATGCCGTGTAAAGCCTGGACACCACGTCTTCGATGGCCGGTTCGATCACCGACAGGTCCCGTAGCGACGCGACCCCGGCCAGCGCGACCACGAGCGCTCCCGCGGTCGCGCCGCCGGAGAGCGCGAACGTCCACCGGAGCCGATCCGGCGTGTACGACTCGATGGACGTATCCGCGAGGCCGGCGATCAGCGGCGCCGCGTCCATCGGGGTATCCAGGTCGACGACGACGAGCCGGCGGGAGTTGTAGCGGGCGTGCAGCGCCTCGAGCGTGCCGTCGTGCACCACACTGCCGTGATCGATCACCACCAGCCGGCGGCACAACTTCTCGATGTCGGCGAGGTCGTGGGTGGTCAGTACGACGGTCGTGTCGCCGGCCGCGCCGAGATCGGCGAGGAATCCGCGTACCGCCAGTTTGCTCACCACGTCGAGACCGATCGTCGGCTCGTCCAGGAACAACACCTCCGGCCGGTGCAGCAGCGCCGCGGTGATCTCGCCGCGCATCCGCTGGCCGAGCGACAGCTGGCGGACCGGGCGCGCCTCGAACTCGTCCAGCCCGAGCATCGAGCGGCACTGGGCGAGCCGGGTCGCGTGCTCGGCCGCCGGTACGCGATAGATGTGCCGCAGGATCTCGAACGAATCCGACAGCGGGAGGTCCCACCAGAGCTGGGAACGCGTACCGAACACGACGCCGATCTGCCGGGCGAGCCGGGTCCGCTGCGGTACGGGCGTCAGGCCGCAGACCGTCAGGGTGCCGCCGCTCGGCATCAGAACGCCGGTCATCATCTTGAGCGTGGTGGACTTGCCGGCCCCGTTCGGCCCGATGTAGCCGACCATCTCACCGCGCTCGACCACGAGATCGACACCGTCCACCGCGGCGACCTGCGAACTCGTACGCCGGAATCGGCCCGCCTTCGCGGTGATCGTGAACTCTTTGCGTAGCCCGTGCGCGGTCGATGACCGTCATGACCCCGTACTCCGATAGTGCCGGACCCCGGTCCGCCAGATGGCGGCCGCGATTCCGGCGATGGCTGCCGCGACCAGCGGCGATGTCCAACCCGACCCAGGACGGCAGGCCGAGCGGGTCGGGCAGGTGCAGGATCGCGAGCGCCGGGTAGTACGTGACGAACGCGAAGACCGAGACCGAACGCGAACAGGCGCCGGAACACGCTGCCCGTACACGGTGATCGGATAGGTCGCGAAGTCACGTCCGCCGTAGGTGAACCCGTTCGCGAACTCGCCCGAGTCGATCCACCAGAACGCGACCGACCCGCCGATGACGAGCACCGACGCGAAGACCACCGCGCCGGCGATCGGCGTCGTGACCAGCAGGACCGACGTCTGCCAGGTCAGATGCGTGCCCGAGATGGCGACCGCGATCGCCAGCACGGTCACGCCCTGGACGATGCGGCCGATCCGCCGCAGTTCGAAATCGGTCGCGAGCAGTTGGGTCAGCACGCCGAGCGGCCGGACCAGCATCGCGTCGAGGTGGCCGGTGCGGATGGTTCGCGCAGGTTGTCGATGTTGCCGACCGCCAGATCCGCAATCCCGAACGCCACGGTGGTCAGCGCCGCCATCAGGAAGACGGCGTGGAACGAGAAGTCGCCCAGCGAGTTGGTGACGTGGAACAGCACGATCACGGTGATCAGGTCGAGTGACGACCAGAGCGTGCTGACCGACGATCTCGGCCCAGAACGATGCGCGGTAGGACATCTGCGCCCGCAACTGAGCGCCCAGCATCCGTCGGTAGGGCCGGAACGCGCGCTCGGCCGACCGGTCAGCCACCCTGTGCCACCAGCTTCCGCTCGCCACGCCGCTGCATCGCCGCGGCCAGCCCAAATGCCAGAATCAACCACATCAGCTGTACGCCGATGAAGCCGATCGCACCGAGCGTCGACGCCCGTTCCACCGCGATGTCGAGCGGCGTCTGCAGCAACGACGGGAACGGCGTGGCCAGCCACAGCGTCGCCGCGAGCGGAGTGGGCAGGAATCGCAGCGGGAAGTAGAGGCCGCCCAGCAGCGTCGACGTCATCGACCACGCGATCTGCGCGCCGCGACCGTCGAGCAGCCAATACGATGTGGCGTTCACCACGTACCGGCAGGCGAAGCAGATCGCGATCGCGAGCGCCATGGAGATCGGCGAACAGCGGATATGTGGCCACTCGTTGCGGAACATAGAACGGGAACGCGACCACGCCCACGATGATCGGCGCGATGAACCGGGTGATCAGCGCGAATCCGGCCCGGCCGATGTCGGTGGCGAAGTAGGTGGCGATCGGGTGCATCGGCCGGAGCAAATCGGACACGACGTCACCCGTACGGATTCGGTTGGACAGCTGGCTGTCGCCCCACAGTCCGACGGTCCCGATCAGGCCCTGACCGATCCATACATATGCCACAAGTTGTGGCGCCTGGTAGCCGCCGACCGCACCGCCTCCGGCCACGGTGGCCAGCATGACAAAGCACCGCAAAAACCCGAAAACGCTGTTCGTGCATATCCCGGCGATGGTTGCCTGCCGGTATGTCGAATATCGTCGGAAACCAGCCTTGGCCAAAACCGCAAAAGCGTGCAAGGGTATGGGCGACCGCGCTGCGAAGTGGCGGGCCGGAGTGAACGTGAGGCGCGGCACAACGTACCCTCCTTCGCTATTGGCCCGCGCGATCGTAGCCGGTCTGTGTTGACTCTGCGCGGCGATTATGTGCCGCACAGTGATGGCATGCGCGACGGCGGTACCTGGGGAGGTGACCATGAGTAGCGAATACAACGACGAGCGCGCTCGTCCGGCCGCCCCGGCGTGGGCCACCGTCCCGACCACCACGTGGCAGCGGGTCGAAGAGTCCGAACTGGATGAAGACGGCCAGCCCCGAGCACCTCGCGCGCGCGGTGGATCGGCCGGTCCGCAGGTCCCGGATCGACCCGGCACCGGCCGTGCGACGGTTCCGTCGCAGCGTGGCGGTCAGCGCCCCGGCCAGCAGCAACCCGCTCAGCAGCCCCCCAACCAGCAGGGTCCCTACCCGCCCGGGCAGGCACCGCAGGGTCCCTACCCGCCCGGGCAGGCTCCCGTACCCGCCCGGCCAGGCACCGCACGGTCAACACCCGCAGGGCCCGTACCCGCCGCAGGGTCCTTACCCGCCCGGCCAGGCGCCGCAAGGCCCGTACCCGCCCGGCCAAGCCCCGCAGGGTCCCTACCCGCCGGGACAGGCACCGCACGGTCAACATCCCCAAGGCCCGTACCCGCCACAAGGCCCGTACCCGCCCGGGCAGGCACCTCGGCAGCAGGGTCCCGGTCCTTACCCGCCCGGCGGTCCCGGACCCTATGGTCCGGCCGGCCGTGATCCGCGCCAGCAGCCCAACGGCCACGCGCAGCAGGGCGGCCGTGGTCCCGGCGCGCCCCAGATGTACGCCGGACCGCAGCACCCGGCACCGCAACACGTCGGACCGCAACACCCGGGCCAGCAGCACCCCGGTCAGCAGCGCGGACCCCAGCACCCGGGATCGCAGCAGCCGGTCCGGCCGGGATCCGGCGGGCAGGGCGCGATCCCGTCATGGGCCGGCCCGACGCCACTACCGGCCACCGCGTACGCAGGTCCGCAACAGCCCGCGAACGCACCGGTCACGGCGCCTCCGACGATCTACGGCACACCGGCCGCAGCCCCCGTCACCGGCGCACCGGCGTCAACGTCACCGACGTCCGGATCGCCGGTCTCCGGATCGCCGGCGGCACCGGTCTCGGCACCCCCGACATCCGGCGCCCCGGCCTCGGGTGCACCGGCGTCGGGCGTACCGACGTCGAGTATTCCGTCGTCCAGCGTCCCGACGTCCAGCATTCCGTCGTCCAGCCTGCCCGCATCCAGCCTGCCCGCGTCGAGCATCCCGGCTTCCTCGCCGCCGGCACCGACCGGTCCGGATCCCGAGCAGATCCTCGGCTCGTTCGAATGGGTCTTCGACCCGGAGACGCTGCGCGAGGTCTGCGAGGACCCGGACGGTCTGAGCGAGATCCGCGACATGCTGACCGCGAAGGTCAACCTGCACACGGACAACGCGTCCCGGGCTCGCCTGCTCAGCCTCCGCGCGGTCGTCTCGCGCATCCTGGGCGACCTGCACAAGGCGCTGGCCGACGCGAAGCTCGCGCTGGCGCACGCCGAAGCCACCGGCGAACTCCGCCGGATCGCGATCTGCCAGGCCCGCCTCGCGCACGTCCTGCAATGGCGCGAGGAGTACGCCGGAGGCCGACCGCCTCTTCACCGAGGCCAACTCCAGCGAGTTGCCGGACCGGCTGCGCGGAACGATGCACCAGCACACCGGCAAGTCGGCGTATGACCAGGGCCGCTATATCGAGGCGTGCAACCACTTCGAAAAGGCGCTCGAGCTGCGCAAAGAGGAAGACCCGGACCTGATGGCCGCGACCGAACTCGCGCTCGACGCGGTGTTCCGCCGAGTCGCGGTGAACGGCTGGGGCCCGTACCCGCGCAGTCGTGAAGAGATCTTGCAGATCCAGAAGCCTCCGGTACCCGCGTTGGACGAGCGGTCCGGCCTCTGGGGTTTTGCCGGCAACGAGGGCGAGACGCGCGTCCCGGCGGCCTACGCCGACGTGCAGCCGTTCCGTGACGGCGCGGCCTGGGTGCGGCAACCGCAGTTCGAAACGTGGGAGCTGATCGACGAGACCGGCGGATCGCTGATCTCACCGAAGGCCGGCTATCTCGGCGTCAGCAGCTTCTCCGGCGGTCTGGCGTGGGTCTCGCGGGACGGAAACGGCTCGTGGATCGCGATCGACAAGACCGGTACGGTGACGATCTCGACCGGCTTCGACGACGTCCGCCCGTTCCGGCGTGGCATCGCCGCAGTCCGGCGCGGTCGACTCTGGGGCGCGGTCGACGGCGTCGGCCGGGTCGTCGTGCCGTTCAAGTTCGAGCAGTTCGCGACGGCACTGTCCGACGGCCGTTACATCGACGGATTCTCCGACGAGGGCCTCGCAGTCGTCGGCGCTAACGGGCGCAAGGGTGTGGTCGACCGGTCCGGCCGGATGATCGTCGAGCCGGTGTTCGCGTCACTGGTGATCCACCCGGTCGCGTTCCTCATCACGGACGAGTCCGGCCGGTGGGGCGCGCTCGATCGCAAGGGCCGGATCCTGATCGACCCGACCCACCCGAGCCGCATCTCGGTGACGCTGGAAATCGACCGCCTGCTCGCCGATGCACGGCCCGTGCTGTAGCTCTCGGTAAGGACCGATAGGGTTGCCGGTATGGAATTCCGACACCTTGGTCGTTCCGGCATGCTGGTCAGCGAGATCTCGTACGGAAACTGGATCACGCATGGATCGCAGGTCGAAGAGGATGCAGCCAGCGCGTGCGTACGCGCGGCTCTGGATGAGGGCATCACTACGTTTGATACCGCGGATGTCTACGCGGGTACGCGCGCCGAAGCCGTACTCGGTCGTGCGCTGAAGGGCGAGCGCCGTGCCGGTCTGGAGATCTTCACGAAGGTCTTCTGGCCGACCGGCCAGGGTCACAACGATCGCGGGCTGTCGCGCAAGCACATCATGGAGTCGATCGACGGCTCGCTGACGCGGCTGCAGACCGACTACGTCGATCTGTACCAGTGCCACCGATACGACTACATGACCCCGCTGGACGAGACGATGGAGGCGCTGGCCGACGTCGTACACGCGGGTAAGGCGCACTACATCGGCGTCTCGGAGTGGAAGGCATCCGAGATCCGGGCGGCTCACGAACTCGCACGGGAATTGAAGATCCAGCTGGTATCGAGCCAGCCGCAGTATTCGATGCTCTGGCGCGTGATCGAGGCCGAGGTCGTACCGACGTGTGAGGAGCTCGGCATCGGTCAGGTCGTCTGGTCGCCGATGGCGCAGGGTGTGCTGTCCGGCAAGTACCTGCCCGGCCAGCCACCGCCGGCCGGATCCCGTGCCACCGACGACAAGTCGGGCGCGAACTTCATCTCGGCGTGGCTCAATGACGACGTGCTGACCGCCGTACAGAAGCTCCGGCCGATCGCCGACGGTGTCGGCCTGAGCATGGCGCAGCTCGCGATCGCGTGGGTCCTGCAGAACCCGAACGTGTCCAGCGCGATCGTTGGCGCAACCCGCCCGGAGCAGGTGCACGACAACGTGAAGGCGGCCGGCGTGAAGCTCGACGCGGACACGATGAAGCGGATCGACGAGATCGTCGATCCGGTCACCGAACGCGACGCGGCAAAGACCCAAAGCCCCGCGCAGCGCCCGTAATCAAGAGCCGGTTGATCCTGGAGTCGCGACGCTGATTCCAGGATCAACCGACTATTGGGGTGGTGGTCCGTGGGCAGTAGATTCAGCGCGTGGATATCTTCAGCGCGATCGAGATGGACGACCAGGCCGCCGCGGTGGAGCTGCTCGCCGCAGACCCGAGCCTCGCGCAGGCACACAGCGACGAGGGCGCGACGCCCATCCTGCACGCGAAATATCACCAGAACAACGACCTGGCGGCCGCGCTCGTCTCGCACATCGTTGCGTCCGGCGGCGAACTCAGCCTGGCCGAAGCCGCTGCCATCGACGATGCCGAGCGGGTTCGTGCGCATCTCGCAGCCGGCGCGGCGATCGACAGCTTCACCCCGGACGGATACACGCCGCTCCAACTGGCCGCATTCTTCGGCGCCCCGCACGCGCTATCCGTGTTGATAGCCGCCGGCGCCGACTTGAACGTGGTAGCCGCGAATCCGATGCGCATTCAGGCGATCCATGCTGCCACGGCCAACCGCCACAGCGAGATCGCCCGCACGTTGATCGGGGCGGGCGCAGACGTGAACACCGCACAGCGGCACGGCTGGACACCGCTGCACACGGCCGCGCTGCACGGTGACGCCGAGTTGGTGACGGCGCTGCTCGCCGCCGGCGCCTCGGCGGACACCCCGAATGACGACGGCCGTACGCCGGCCGATCTCGCTGCCGAGGCCGGCTTCGGCGACCTCTTCTAGCCGTAATTGATGATGCTGAAGTCGTAGTCCTGGGGGCGCCAGAATCGGAACAGGTTGTCGCCGAGGTAGATCGCGTTCTGCGGGACACCGGCGCTGATCAGCACGTTTTCGAGATGGCTGGAGAGCGCCCGACCGAACGACGTCTGCCACAGCAGCAGCAGCATGATGAAGAAGCCCCACACGCGGATCGCGTCGAACGCGCGGCGGGCGTCGCCGGACAGCCACGGATAGATCGCGTTGCCGCCGTCCAGCCCGGGGATCGGCAGCAGGTTGATCACTCCGACGATGAGCTGGAGGAACGCGAGGTACGCCATCGCCGACCAGAACACCGGGTGCGCCCCCAAGTCGACGCCGACCGCGAACGGGACCGTGAGGATCGCGGCGAAGACGAGGTTCGTGGCCGGACCGACGAGGCTGATCGTGGTGTCCTTGCCACGGTTCTGGATGTTCGCGTGATCGATGAAGACGGCTCCGCCGGGCAGCGGGAAACCACCCGCGAGCAGGAACAGCAGCGGCAGCACGATCGAGAGCAGCCAGTGCGCGTACTTCAAGCGGGTTGAGCTGGAGATATCCGCGCTGGGCGACGCTCATGTCACCGAACCGGTACGCGGTGAACGCGTGCGCGAACTCGTGCAGGCACAGCGACGTCAGCCAACCCGCGATGACGAACAGGAACACGTCGACGCCGGCGTTGCCGCTCCGGGTCCACGCGAGCGCACCGGCCGCCACGAACAGGACGACGATGCCGATGAAGATCGGGCTCGTCTTGAACGCTCCGCGCGGAGCGCGGGCCCGGGTACGGTTCTCGGTCCAGTCGTAGTAACTCACGGCTATGTCACTGACCCGCCGGCGTCAATGGCATGCGGTATTCAACCCGATCGTCCTCGACCAGCGTGACGGTGGTGGCACCGGCCGACAAGAGTTCGCGCCAGTTCTGGCCGAGCCACGATTCCGCGTCGGCCTGGTTGGTGAACGTCTCCTCCGGGCCGGTCACCGCCGCGCCGGTCGCGTCCTCGTACTGCCACGTCCACGCCATCTTTACTCTCCAGTCTGTGGTTCCTTTGGCCATGATCGGCTAGCCATGCCACGCGTACCTATGACCCGCAGGCAAGCGTAGTGCCTCCGCCTGTATCCGCGATCCCCACCGACCCGTGCACACGGATGTCATTCACAGGTACGCCCGGCTCCGCGTTGCGGCCGGGAAGCCATAAAGTACGGAGCATGTCGCGACAGCCACGTACGGTCCTCGTCCTCGGCGGCATCCGCTCGGGTAAATCGGAATACGCCGAATCGCTCGTCAGCAACGCGCCGAATGTTCGGTATGTGGCCACCGCCGCCGAGTACGACGGCGATCCCGAATGGAATGCCCGACTCGCCGGCCACCGTGATCGGCGACCGGACGGATGGTCGACCGAGGAGATCGGGAAAACGCCGGATGAACTCTCCGCACTGATCGCGAACGCGACCGCAACGGACACGATCCTGGTCGATGACATCGGCGGCTGGCTGAGCGCCCTCCTCGACCGGGCCGGCGCGGGATCGCCCGATCCGGCAGCGTCGGCAGCAGAGACGATCACCGCAGAGGCGACCGCTGCGAAGGCGCCGGTCCGGAAGCGGGCGACCGCCCAGTCGGCGGTGACGCAGCCGGCCGCCACCGATGCTCCGATCACCGCGTCGGCACGCGCGAACGATCTCGCATCCACGGTCGAGGCGCTCGCGATCGCGGTCGGCACCACACCGGCGCGCCTCGTCATCGTCAGCCCGGAGGTCGGCCTGTCGGTCATCCCGGCGACACCCGCTCGGGCGTACGTTCGCCGACGCCTGTGGCTCCGTCAACCGGGCGCTCGCGACCGCCTGCGACGGAGTCGTCCTCGTGGTCGCCGGGCAGCCGACGGCGCTGTGGATGGT
>CAWCQQ010000013.1:0-379137 GCA_963797675.1 uncultured Actinomycetota bacterium | reverse complement strand
GATGCTCACGCAGTGGAAGACCGATCCGGAGCTGGTGTTCCTGAACGAGGTGTCCGTGCGTGCCGTTGCAGCAGACCCTGCGCCACCTCGGCGGCGGCTACACCGCGTTTTTTGCGAAGCGGGCAATTATCCGCGGTTCAAGTCCAAACACCGGTCGCGGGCGGCGGCCGAGCACACCCGGTCCGCCTTCCGCTACGGCAACGGCCAGCTGACCTTGGCGAAGATGGCCGAGCCGCTGGCCGTCGTCTGGTCGCGGCCGCTGCCGGACGGTGTCGTGCCGTCGACGGTCACGGTGTCGCGGGATGCTGCCGGCCGCTGGCATGTCAGCCTGCTGTGTGACGACGCCGGCATCGCAGCCGCTGCCGGCCGTGGCAGCCGCGGTCGGGGTCGATGTCGGGATCACGACGCTGGTCACCCTGTCTACCGGTGAGAAGATCCTAACCCGCGGCATGAACGCGCGGACCGTCGGAGGCTGGCGACGGCGCAGCGCGCGCTGGCCCGTACGGAGACCGGCTCGAAGAATCGGGGGAGGGCCGGGGTCAGGGTTGCCGGATCCATGCCCGGATCGCCGCCGGCGCCGTGACCGTCTGCAGCAGCCGACCAGTCGACTCCGTCCGTGACAATCAAACGGTCGTGATCGAGGACCTCAGCGTCGCGAACATGCTGAAGAAACCGTCGGCTGGCCCGCGCGATCTCCGATGTGTCCTGGTCGCAGCTGCGAACCATGCTCACTACAAGTGCCGCTGGTACGGTCGGGATTTGATCACGGTCGACCGTGGTCTCCGTCGACCAAGACCTGTTCGGTCTGCGGCCGGGTCGCTGATGCGATGCCGCTGGCGGTGCGGGAGTGGATCTGCGGGTGCGGCGCCGTGCACGATCGGGATATCAATGCTGCCCGATATTCTGCAGCGGGGCTCGCGGAGAGGTAAAACGTCTGGGAGGGCTGGTAGGACCCGACCTGCGCGAGCGGTGAGGGCACGCCCGGTGAAGCAGGAACCCAGAGGGCGACCGAGGGATTCCCGCCCTTCAAGGCGGCGGAGGATGTCAAGGTGCGTTCTCCATGAGACGGGCCAGACAGGCCGGGGACAACCATGGGTGGTCAGGGGCGCCCGGTGGCGACAGGCGCGGCGCCAGCCAGTCGGTCTGCTCGCGGGTCAGGAGCGGCCGGAGATCGGCGAAGTCCTGAACGTCCTTGGGGCGCCGTTCGCGGGCCTTGAACATCAGCACGACCTCGGGGCCGAGGTAGGAGATCCGCCCGGGCTCACGTGCGTCATGGCCGCCAATGGACGGCGCGTGGTGCGACCACGGTGAAACAGCCAGTCGTCGCCGTCGGCGAGTCCGACCACGACCTCGATCGCCAGCGGATCGACCGCATCGGCGAACCGGAGCACCTGCCGGCCGGGGATGACGTCTGCGGGAACGCCCTGGCGTGTCCGTACCGGTCTGATGGTCGTGCATCGTGATCCCGCCGGCGCCGAAGACGGCATCGAAAAGCTCCAGATCTCGGGCGAGGATGAGGACGTCGACGTCCGAATGGACCCGCCGGATGCGGCCGACGTGCAGGTCGACCGCCCGCCCGCCGGCAATCCAGTAGCGACCACGGTAGCCGGCGAATGCGTTCTCGACGGCGATCAGCGCCTCTGCGCGGTCCACAATGTCGCCTGCGCTGCCGGCCATCGGGCCATCGTAGACCGCGCGCCTGCTAACGCCGGCGACGCAGGCGCTTGTCGGAATGGCAGGTGGGTCGGCGAAGTAGTTGTCGGCCGGGTTCAGTTCGGTTCCGGGCCCAACGATCTCGTCGATCCGGTCGAGGATGTCGCCGTCCAGCTCGACCTCGGCGGCGGCAGCAAGTCGTCGAGCTGCTCCGGCGTACGAGGGCCGATCAGCACTGACGTCACCGCCGGGTGGGCCCGGACGAACGCGGTCGCCAGATGCGCTCAACGGCAGCCCGGCCTCGGCGGCGAGCGTGGTCAGCTTCGTCGACGGCGGCGAGCTTGGCCTGGTTGGCCGGCGTGCGACGTCGAAGTCCGAGCGGCGGTGTCGACGCTCGGTGGTCCCTGCGTGGGGTCGGCGCGGCCGGACAGCCAGCCGCTGTCCAGCGGCCCGTACGTCAGGACGCCGATGCCGTAGCGCTGCGCCGTCGGCAGCACGGCGCGCTTCGATGGTGCGGTTGAGGATCGAGTATCGGGGCTGCTCGGTAGGAACCGCCGGTGACCACCGCTTCTCCGCGGCCCACTGTGCCTGCGACGATGAGCTCGGCCGGGAACGTGGACGCACCGATCGCGCGGACCTTGCCCGCCGGACCAGATCGGAGAGCGCGGCCGAGGGTCTCGCCGAGGTCGGTGTCGTGGTCCGGCCGGTGCATCTGGTAGAGGTCGATGTGGTCGGTGCCGAGCCGGCGCAGGCTGTCCTCGACGGCCCGGTATGATCCAGCGCGGGAGCCGCCGCGCCGGTTCGGCGTCCGGCGCCCATCGGCAGGCCGAACTTCGTCGCCAGGACGACGTCGTCGCGCCGGCCCTGGAGCGCCTTGCCGACGATCTCCTCGGACTCGCCGCCGGAGTAGACGTCGGCGGTGTCGATGAAGTTGATGCCGGCGTCGAGCGCGGCGTGGATCATGCGTACCGACTCGTCGTGGTCGGAGTTGCCCATCGCGCCGAACATCATCGCGCCGAGCGCGAATTCGCTGACCGACATGCCGGTCGCGCCGAGAATCCGTTGCCTCATACCCTCACTCAACCACGTACCGGAGATTCCGTGCCCTCGTTCTCGGCCGTCGGATAAGCCGGCTCTTCGCGTGGGCTGTCAAAAACCATTGACCAGTTGCCTGGCCACGCGCTCCTGAGAGATGATGCCGATGATCACGCCGACGATGCCGATGGCTACCCCTGCTACTACCGGGATGATCAACCATCGAAGACTGAGTGCCCAGCAACCAGTCACGACTCCACAGGTTATGAACCCCGCGATTCGATCCTTTCGCTGAGTGGACTCATAATCCGCCACGATAAGGTTGGGATTTCTAAGCCTTCGCACTCGTGCATCGTACCAATTGGCGAAAGGGCCAGCAAAGGCGAAAAGCCCGAGGAGAAGCGAGCCATTGTCGCAGTTCCTTGAATTCGGCTTCGGAGGTGCGCCACTCGACACCGAGTACGTGCGTGGGCCATAGGAACAACGCGAGCTGCACTGCTGCAATGAGGAATGAGACAAGGACTTCGGTCAGCCGCAAAGGGCCAGTCAGGAACAGGATGCCCATTTGAATTGAGTAGTAAGCGAGGATCGCTGCCAGGGTAGAGGTCAAGGCTATTGCAATTGCGAGATAGGTTACCCTGTTCGGGTGTGCTGTTTTCGATAATCCGCCCGTACAGTATGAGTGCCAACAATACATTGGCACTCGCCACAATTACCGAGAACTCATGTCCGTGATCGTGCGCTTGGTCTTCAATTCGATCTCGTACGCGCCTTCAGTCGGATCATTCTCGTTCTGTGGTTGCCACTTGATACCTGCCTGCTCAGATACCTGCGGGGGCGAAAGCGCGGCTGCAGACAGCAAATAGCAAACCGTGCGGAGAACGTTAGCGGCGTGTGAACACTTTGTACAGTCGGAAATTCAGAGCCAGGTCATAATGCAGCGCCGGCCCGGGCGTCCTCCATCCCCACACGGATGCGCTCAGCTAATGACGTCGTCGGTCGGCCATCACCCTCATGCGAGCGCAGACTTCACCAGCTCGGCGACCCTCTTCTCCACCGAAGGGCTCCACTTCTGGAGTGCGTACGACACCGGCCAGATGTCCCCGTCGTCGAGGTTGGCTGCGTCCTGGAAGCCGAGGGTCGAATACCGGTACTTGAACTTGCCGGAGTCCTGGAAGAAGACGACGACCTTGCCGTCTGCGTTCGCGTAGGCGGGCATCCCGTACCAGGTCTTGGGCGACAGCTCCGGAGCGGTAGCGGTCACCGTCTGGTGCACGCGCTCCGCGAGCGCACGGTCCTCCGGGGCCATTTTCTCGATGCTGTCGAGGACCGCCTGCAGCTCGTCGGCCTTCTTGGCACCCTTCTTGCCCTCGGCGCGCAGCTCCGCAGCGCGCTCCTTCATCGCGGCACGTTCTTCAGCGCTGAAGCCTTCGGACTCGGTCTGGCGAACCTTCGCAGGCATTCTCCGCCACCTTTCGACGCTCAAGGCTCGGCGCGATGCCGGCCATCTGAAGGAAGACTAGGTCCGACGAGACCCTGGCGCTTCTCGAAACCTGACCGGATCGGGGACCTCTTCGCGAGGTTCGTGCCGCTGTGCGACGAAGCTGTCTGGTTATATCGGCGTGCGGACACCGACCCGGACCGACCCGACGTACTCGTACCCGAGTCGGGCATTGATCGCGCGCATCGGAGTGTTGACCTCGTCGTTCGACGTGAACGCGGCGGTGATCCCGCGACCGGCGGCGGCCCGCAGCGAGACCGTCTTGACGAGCGTGGCCAGGCCTTGACCACGGAATTCGGGGAGCGTGTCGGTCCCGGCAGACGTCGCACGGCCGGTCGCGTAGTTGACGTTCAGCTCGGTCGTGGAAGCCGGCCTCCCGTCGACAACCGCAATCATGCTCAGGTCGTGGTCGACCGTCTGCCAGTACTGTTCGAGCCACTCGTCATACGGCATTCCTACGAACGCGACCTCACCGGGCTCATCCCGAGCCGCGACGTCGATGACCTGATAGAACGGCTCGGGTCCGGCTTCGCGCGCGGACATCACGGTGACACCGGCGGCAGGCGATGCCACCGCCGGCACGACCCGCGGATCCACGACGATGTAACGGTTGATGGCTCCCAGGACGTAGCCGCACTTCTCCGCGAACGCGACGGGACTGCGGCTGATCTACGAGTGTGACCACAACCTTGTGTGCGCCGATGTCCCTGAGGTGGCCGATCAGACGATCGTGGAGGGCGGTGGCAATACCCTGACGCTGCGCCTCTGGCTGAACAGCAAGCGTGAGGATCGCGGTGCCAGGCTCGTCCGCGTAGAGATCGAGTTTCGTCCACCCGAAACCGACCAGATCGGCGCCGGTGTCGATGTGAGCGCAGATCCGGAACGTCCGCGCCTCCGGCGGATTCGCATCGAACCACAGCTCCTGCGACGCGACCGTCGCGACATGCCATGGCTCGGTCGCCTGCTTCACTCGGTCGACGGCGGTCAGATCCGCGATCGTTGTCTCCCTGATCATCACACCCGGACCGTAGACCGGCACCGCACCGGCGTCACCTCATTTCCGCGTTGCCGGCGTCGGCGACAGTAACCGACCGCCGCTGACGCCGACTAGCGGCGCGGAACAGCTTGAGGGCCGTAGCCGCTTCCCGGCACGATGATTCTGGCGATCATTGGTTCGTATTCGCGGGTCTATTGAAGTCGCACGCTTGCCCTTGCTCATCGAATCCGCTGATGCCGAGCCAGAGCTGGTTCAGGCTGTCGCCGAACGTGAAGTCCTGGGTGCGGCTGATACCCAGCGCACGTACGTGGAGCGTGACGCCGTCGACAAGGTCCTGACCGGCGGTGTCAATGGTGATGGTGGTGGAGAGGTGCATCGTCAGGAAGACCTGGCGATCCTGGCCGGGCTGGAACGTGACCGGCAGCGTCTGCGTCGCCTCCTGCGGACTGACCGCGCCACCGCGGCTGACCGGACCGAACGTGAACGACGGTGATGTCATATCCGGCAGCGGGAAGTCAATGGAGGTCACCGTTACGGCATGACTACCGGTGTTCATGATGCTGAATCCGAAAACGATCGTCGATCCCGGCACGTCGGTATAGCAGTATTCGGTGGTATATCCGGCTTGCAGTACCGCTGCTGTGCCGATGGCGGATTCACCGCCGGGCTGGAGCGCGTCCGTCCGCGCGGCCGCCTCCCACCACACGATCGGTGTGGCCACCACGAGTACGACGATGAGCGCGAGCACGACCCGCACGATCCGACGCCAGTTCACATGCCGGGTATACGGGTCGGCTGCGTCCAGCGGCAGCTGCGATTTCGGTACGTCCAGCGATGTCATGGCGGCAGAGTAGTGGTCCCCGTCCACCGCCGCCACCCTGCCAGGGCCGGGACGTTGACGTCGTCGACGTTGAACCGGACACTCCAAGTGGGTGGGGTTTCGGGATGGCAGGTACGAGAGGGCTCAGATGCCGGTATGACTGTCGATGAGCCTCTGATCGAAATCGACCCGGGTCCGGTGGAGGATCGGCGTCCGTTGCCACGAGCCGTGCCGGTGGTCATGGCGCTGGTCGTCGGCGTCGTGATCGGGATGGCGACGGCGCGGATTCACGAACCGACCGTTCCGCATCAGGCGCCGATCGCCATGCACACGGTCGTGGTCACCGAGGATGGCCGCAGCGAAACGTTCTCCATGCCCAGTGGATCGGTGGTGAGCACGCCCGCGGTGAAGAGCAGTTGCTCGATCACGGTCGACGGCCGATTCGTCAGCTTCATATCGGCGGTCGTCGGAAATGCGGAGTGCGGCGCAACCGTCCGCTGACCGGGCGACGAAGCAAAGGGCTTAACTGGCCGAAATAAGACAGTCGGGCACCCGCAGGATCATTGACGCGCGTACGGACGAGCGAGCATGGTGATTCGGTGGACGGCACCATCGACGACCCCGGATGCCGACGGCGCGCTGCCCGGGCCGTGTCATGACGATTACCGGCGTCGCCTGGAGTGAGGCCGGCTACCACGGCCGTGACATCCATCTGCTGCCCGGTCTGTCCGGGCCGGCGCTGGACCAGATGCTCAAGTTCACCGGCACCGAGGGCTCGGTCACCACGACGTTCTCGACCAACTTCGAGGTCGACGAGGACGACGTCGGGGTCGGCATCGACGAGCACGGCGTGATCACCGTGGCCGATCCGCTGCCGGCGCCGTCACCCGGCATGCCACGCCTGCGGTCGTTCATCGTCGACGCCCAGGTCCGGGACGGAGACCAGGAGTTCCACGCCCACATCCGGTTCCACATCCACGACACTATGACCTCGATGTGGCTGACGCCCTCGCCGCTGACCGTCCGGGTGGATACCACCGATATCCGGTTCAGTGTGCTCGGGCTGTTCGACGACGGTGTCATCGGCGACATCACGAACTGGGCACCATGGGCGGTGATCGGGTCCGGTGAGGATCTCTGGGTACACCACACCGGCGACCCTGATCCGGTCCACCAGTGGGCCGTGACCAACCCGGATCCGAGCACCCAGCCCGGCATCACCGTCGACAACGACACCGGCCAACTGTCGTGCTTGAACGCCACCGCGACAAACGTCTCGGTCACCGTGACCCGGTCCACCGACGGGATGACCGCGACCGGCCTCGCCCGCGGCGGCCCGGCCTGGACCACACCGGTCCGGCTCGCACACGTGATGGGGGCCGGCTACGACGCGATGGCCCGGCCCGAGATCAACAACGTGCTGTTCCTGCCGGACGGCTTCCTCGCCAGCGAACGCAACGAGTATGAGCGGCTGGTGCAGGGCATCGTCACCGCGATGCGGTTCCGCCACGAGACCAGCCCGTACGATGTGCTGGGCAAGAGTCTGAACTTCTTCACCGCGTGGGTGCCGTCGAACGAGGCCGGCCACAGCGTGCAGTACGAGGTGTTCCAGCAGGCATCGACGGCCGACGGCTTCTCCGCGGATATCGTGCCCATCCCGGACGAGCCCGCGGACACCGGCACTCCGCCGCTGTCGCTGCGCCAACTGATCTGGACGGTCGGCCTCCCGCTGCCGGGCCTGGACCACCCCGGCGACGCCCTGGCCGACGACGTACACGACTGGGACGCACTGTTCGACGGGCCGGACACGTCGCAGGTGTCTGCGACGATCTTCACCCGGTGGCTCAGGCTGTCGACCCGGGTGCTGCTCAACGAATGCGACACGGCATTCGGCCTGTGCAGCGGAGAGCGGCCGATGGTCGATGCCGTCAATGATCCCGGCACGATTTCGTTTCATCCGCTGCGCGGCATGTCCGATGATCTCGACGGCTTCCTCCGCGCGCTGCAGAACGAAGACGGCAATGCCGTCACCGATGTGTGGTCGGCCGGCAACGCCGATCAGCGGAACATCATCTTCCTGTGCCGGATCATGGTGAACTCCGGTTCGAACATCTACCGGCCCGGCATACACGCCGCCCGCTACATCGGCATCCCGCTCTTCGACGACAAGTTCGTGCCGATCAAGGCATCGGACACGAACGGGTGGAACCTGATCATCGCGCCGCCCCCCAACCCGATGCCGACCGACCTGTGGGCCACCGCAGCACACGAACTCGCCCATTCGTTCACCCTCGGTGACGAGTACGGCGAAGGGGCGACGATCCCGGACGACGAGGTGCCGGGCATCGCCGCCTACCCGAACCTGCAGGCCCGCAACGACCTGCTCATCGACGACACGCTGCGGGTCAAAGCGCCCGACGGCACACCGCCGATCCCCGGGATCAAATGGGCCTGGCCGCGGATCGCGAAGGCGGGCGTCCTGGCGGCGGCTGTGGTCGACTCGGGTGGCATCGGTGTCGGGCCGTTCACGTTCACGCTGCAGCCCGGCCACGGCGCCCCGTTCGCCGTCCACGACGTCATCAACGTCCGGACCCGGCCCCTCGGCCTGTCGACGATGTCGGACCGTCTGAGCGTCACGAGCATCACCGGCGACGTCATCGTCGCCGAGCTGGTCGCTGCCAGCACCTTCGTCGAGACGGCATGGCCCGCCGGCAGCGTGGTCCTGGTCGCCGTGCGCGCCGATCCGGTCGGGGACAACGTGCTCGGCGACGACCTGCTGCTCGTCGCGCAGAGCACGATCGACCGCATCGAGGCCACCCACAACCCGCTCAACATGGACGACGGTGCTGCCCCCAACCTGGTCTCCCAGATCAGCCTCGCCGTGCCGACCGCCGCGACGAACTTCCCGAACAACGTCGCGCCTCAACCGCCGCCGTGGTCGTCCTGGTACGTCGGACTCTTCGACAACGGCGGCCACTACAACAGCGGCGTCTACCGGCCGACCGGCATCTGCCTGATGGCGAAGCCGGACTTCGTCGATGACGCCACGAAGACCGTCCGGGCATACCAGTTCTGCCCGGTCTGCCGGTACGCGCTCGTGGACCGGATCGACCCGACCAAGCACGGCGTGATCGACGCCGAATACGCGAAGCGATATCCGGCATGACCGACAGCGGCTCGCTCGGTGCGCTCGCGACCATGCTCGCGCGGGCAATGGCGCCACTGGACGACGCGTTCCGGGACATCGCATCCTTCCGATCGCTGATGTTCACGCTCGGCTGGAACGCGAAGTCGCTGCCGCCGTCGTACCTCGAGGTGGCGAACGCGGCGCTGGCCGCGACGAGTGCGCTGGAGGCGCTGTCGGACGATCCGAGCCTGCCCGAGATCACCGCGCTGGTCGGTAAGGCCGGCGACGTCTACCGCGCGGTCCGCGGCCTGACCGAGGCGCCGGCCGGCATCGACGCAACCGCGTTCCTGGCCGAGATCGGCCAGCGGCTCGTCGAGTACCTGCTGGTCGAAGACCTCCACCGGTACGCCCCGAAGTGGTTCTCGCTGCTCGAATCGCTCGGCGTCATCTGGTTCGAACACTTCCCGGCGACCGACACCCGGCCTTTGTTCACCCGCGTCCACATCGATTGGGATCAGATCCCGGCGGTCGGCGCCGATCCGACGTCGATCCTTTCGAAGGTGTACGGCTGGGGGACGCCCACCTTCGACTTCGCGCACCTCGCCGAGCTGGTCAGTGAGCTGATCAACCGGTTGGGCGTACCGACGACGGTGGACCGGCTCGGCTCGGATCTCGCGACCGCACTGCAGTCCGGCGCCGTCCTGCCGCCGGTCCGACCGGCCCGCCGGGCGCTCACGGTCGTGCTGTTCGACACCCGGGTCGGCGACGCCACGGACGAGGTCGGCGTCATGCTCGCCGAGCTGCCGTCCGAAGGCGACACGCTGCCGGGCATGATCGCGCAGCTGCTCGTACCGGACGGCATCACCGACACGATCGACCTCGGCACCGGCTGGACGTTCCAGCTGCGGGCCGGCACCGACCTCGCTCAGCAGCTCGGTGTCGTGATCCGGCCGGACGCGACGTTCGTACGCTATCCGTTCGCACCCGGCCTGCAGCTGCCGAGCGCGGGCTTCGGCATCACCCTCGCGTACGCCGGGAAGGGTCCGACGCTGCTGTTCGGCCAGCCCGGGCACACCCGGCTCGAACTCGCGTCGGCGCAGGTCGGCCTGGAGGTCGACGTGGTCTCGGGTGACCTGGAGATGGCGGCATCGGCCGGTACGACCGGACTCACGCTCGTCCTCGCCGCCGGTGACCTCGACAGCTTCCTCGGCGCGATGGCCGGCGGCGGGGAGACCCGGATCGCGGTGCCGTTCACGCTGGCGTGGTCGAGCCGGACCGGCCTGTCGTTCATCGCCGGTGCCGGTTTCGCCGCGTCGCTCTACCCGCACGCGGATCTCGGCCCACTCCGATTCGATCGGGTCGACCTCGCCATGCGGTTCGTCGCGGGTGCCGGTACCACGCCTGAGCTCGACGTACGCGCGGCGGTCGCGTTCTCCGGCAGCATCGGCCCGGTCGCGTTCTCGGTCGACCGGGCCGGCATCGAACTCGCCGCGACGTTCACCGACGGCAACGCCGGTCCGTTCGGGCTGGCGCTCAACCCGCTCTGGCCGACCGGTCTCGGCCTGGCGATCTCGGCCGGGCCGGTCAGCGGCGGCGGTTTCGTCTCCTACGACTCGGGTACCGGCCGCTACGCCGGCCTGCTGCACCTGGCGGTCTTCGACGTCACGGTCACCGCGATCGGCATTCTGGATACGAAGGACGCCTCCGGTGCCGCGCTGCCGCCGCCCGGCTTCTCGTTCCTGATCGTGGTGTCGGTCGACTTCCCGCCGATCCAGCTCGGCCTCGGCTTCCACCTCGACGGCGTCGGCGGCGTTGCCGCGCTCAATCGGCGGCTGGACGCGAATGCGCTGGTCGCGGCCGTTCGCAAGGGCGGCCTCGACGCGATACTGTTCGATCCGAACCCGGTGAAGGACGCACCGACGATCATCGCGAACCTCTCGTCGGTCTTTCCGGTCGCGATGGGCCGCTACGTGTTCGGGCCGATGGCGATCATCGGCTGGGGCACGCCGACGCTGATCCACATCGAGCTGGCCGTCGTCGTCGAGGTGCCCGCACCCGATCACGCTCGCGCTGCTGGGACAGGCGTCGGTGGTACTGCCCGACGCGGCGGCCCCGATCGTGTCCCTGAACGTGGACGTGATCGGCGTCTACGACGCGGGCAAACGCCAACTCGCCGTCGACGCCACGCTGCACGACTCCCGGGTCGCCGCGTTCGCACTCGCCGGCGACCTCGCGCTGCGCGCCGACTTCGGCGACAGCTCGACGTTCGTCGCTCGCGGTCGGCGGCTTCAACCCGCACTTCACCGCGCCGGCCGGCTTCCCGACGCTGCAGCCGGTCTCGGTCGCGCTCGGCAAGCAGGACAACCCGCGGGTCACGATCCAGGGCTACCTCGCGGTCACCTCCAACTCACGGCAGTTCGGAGCAAAGGCGGAGCTGTACGCCGCGGCCGGCGGCTTCAACGTGCACGGCTGGCTCGGCTTCGACGCGCTGCTGCAGCTGCACCCGTTCTCCTTCGAATTCGACTTCTCCGTCGGCATGTCGCTGAACCACGGCTCGAGCCAGATCGCCGGCGTCACCGTCAACGGCACGCTGACCGGGCCCAATCCGTTCCACGTCACCGGCTCGGCCAGCCTGTCGCTGCTGTTCTTCGACATCAGCGTCCCGTTCGACGCCACGTTCGGCGACCGGACCCCGACGCCCGATCTGCCACCGTCGGATCCGTGGCCGCTGCTGCACGACGCGATCGCGCTCGCCGCGAACTGGGCCGGCGACGCCACCGGATTCACGTCGGTCTCGCTCGTCCGGGCCTCGACGCGCCCGGCGCCGCGCTGCTGCATCCGGCCGGTACGGCGAGCCTCCGCCAGCACGTACTGCCGCTGAACCGCGCGCTCGACCACTTCGGCCAGTACGCGATCACCGGCCCCGACCGGTTCGACGTCACGGTCGTGTTGGTCGACGGGAAGCCGGCCACATCGACGCCGGTCGACCGACCACTTCGCGCCCGGCGACTTCGAGAACCTGTCGGCGACCGACCAGATCTCCCGGGACTCGTTCGAGGAGATGGATGCGGGCGTCCGGCTCGACGCGCCGACGACGCCGGCACCTGCGGGCACCGTGAAGGTCGCATCCGTCGACTACGAGACGAAGATCATCGACACGCACTGGCGATCCCGGCCGCTGCCGAGGTTCCCGCTCGATCGCGGCGTACAGCTCGCCGTGGCGCGGTCTCGGCGCGCCTGCGACGGCGCGGGACGGGTCTGCGGTCTCGATTCGCTCGGACCACGCCCAGGCCGCCGCGGCGTCGCGCTGCCGCCCGAGCGCTACACCGTCGCGACCACCGACACGCTGACCCCGCGCACCGACATCGCGGCCGGGCTGACCAAGGGCGCCGCGATCTCCGCGCTGCGCCACACCGCAGCGGTACGCGGTACCGGCCTGCAGGTCGTCCCCGATCACGAACTGAGGTCCACCGGATGACGGCGTCCGTACGCGTTCCTGCCCTGGCTGCGGACCGGTCTCGCGGGCGGCATCCTGCGCGCCGACGGCGACCCCACCACCGCGCCGCGCTCGTCCGTCGACGTCAGCGTCGTGGTCAACGCCGCCGGCGACAACCGACCGGTCCTGACCACGCTGTCGCTGTTCGGTCCCGGCGAGGTCGCGGCGATCGACCCGCGCGCGGTGATCCGGGTCGCGCCGAAGCCCGGCGAACTCGACGCGCGAACCGAACGAGTTCCGTGATGCTCGAGTTCGGCGAACCCGACCTGCCGTGGCGGTTCACGCCCGCGACCGCCGGCTGCCCACGATCGGCTGCGGCCGTGGCTCGTGCTGTGCGTGCTGGCCGCCGACGAGATCACCGACGATGCACCGGCCGGCGCCGACGGCCGCCTCCCCGCGGTCACGGTCGCCAGCGCCGCGTCGCTGCCGCTGCTCGATCAGTCGTGGGCGTGGGCACACGTCCAGGTCGACGCGTACGACCCGGCGACCGAATCCATCGCAACCGTGGTCGACGCGTCTCCGCTGCGCGCCCGGTCGCGGCTGCTCGCCCCGCGCCATCTGCTGCCACGCACCGCTTACACGGCGATGCTCGTGCCGGCGTTCGAGCGTGGCCGGCTCGCCGGGCTGCGCGAGCCCGTGCCGGACTCGGTCGACGGGCTCGCCGCCGCGTGGGCGGCCGGTGCGACCGCGATCCGGCTGCCGGTCTACTACCGCTGGTCGTTCCAGACCGGTGACCAGGCCGATTTCGAGCAGCTCGCCCGGCGGCTCACGGCCCGGGCCGCGGACCCGTCGACCGGCGTGTTCACGCTGGACGCGCGTACGCCGGATCCGGCGCTCCCGGCGGCCTCGGCCGACCCGATGACCGGCACCGGTGCGCTCGCGGCGCCCGCCGCCACGTCGAGCCCGTGGCCGGCGACCGAACGAGGGCCGTTCGTCGGCGCGCTCGCGGCGATGCTCAACCAGCCGGCCGATCTCCTCGACCACGCCGGCGGCGAGCCGCTGGTCGCGCCGCCGCTCTGGGTCCGGTGGCAGGCGGCCACCGATCGGCTCGATCCGACCGACGGTGCCACGCCCGCGTGGTTCCAGGAGCTCAACGCGGACCCCCGGCTGCGCGTCGCGGCCGGTCTCGGCGCCGAGGTCATCCGCCGCAACGACGACGCGTTGATGGCCGCCGCATGGGACCAGGTGGCCGGCATCCTCGCGGCGAACGCGCAGATGCGGCGCGCACAACTCGCCCGCGAGGCGTCCGTACGGCTGCTCACCAACCATCTGTCCACTCTGGACCAGGACATGCTCGTGCAGGTGACCGCACCGCTGCATGCGCACCTGACCGCTGCGGCGGCGATCCCGGCGTCGTCTTCGACGTCCGCGGTCGCGACGGCGACGGTCGCGACGATCCACGAGCGCCTGCGTGCGAGCCCGATCCCGCCCGGTGCCCTCGACGGACAGCTGCGCCGCCTGCGACGACCGGCCGTCGCGGCGGGTGCCGTCGCCGTCCGGCGCGGCGGAGCCGCCAGCCGGCGGTGCGCCGGTGCCGCCAGCGGCGGTCGTGCCGCTGCTCGGCGTCGCCCCGGGGCCGTCGGCTTCTCCGCCGCCCGGCGGCCGGCAGCGCCGGCGCCGTCGCTGGACACCGCGGGCGGGCTGCTCGACCGGCTCAATCGCGGTGTGCTGCGCGCCCGCCCGCCGGTGCCGACGCCGGACACGATGCTGGTGCTGACCGCGGAAGCACCGCCCGGGCGGCTGCCGATCGTCGACATCGGCGGACTCGATATCGGCGGCCTGGCCGGCGGCGTGATCCGCGCGGTCGCGCCGCGCCTGCCGTCGCAGCCCGGCCCCGGCTGACCCACCGGCGGACCAGCCGGCCCCGGCGATCCGTCCGCCCGCACCGCAGCCGGTGCCCGGCCAGCCGGCATCCGGTTCGTGGCGCCCCGGCGCGGCCGGGGCCGTGATCGGGAAAGGCCGGCGGATCGATCCACCTGCCGGTCCCGGTCGGTGGCGACCCGGCCACGGATCCGGCGTCCGCCGCGGCGGTTGCTCGGTTCCACAGCGCGTTCACCGAGCTGACCGACGTTCTCAACACGGCGCCGCAGGCCGGGCCGGTACTCGTACCGGCGGACCTGGGCGGGATCGCGGCGACGCTCACCTCGGCGCTCGATCCACGCGTGACGATCGCGCAGGGCATCCGTTCGCGGCTGCAGCTCGCGCCGTGGGTGACCTGGGGGAGTGCCGACCCGATCGAGCCGATCATGGCCGCGCCCGAGTTCGACGCACCGATGTACGAGCCGCTCAGCGACCTCGCGCACGACTGGCTGCTGCCCGGCGCCGGATCGATCCCCGCCGACACCGTCACGCTCGTGCAGTCCGACCAGCGGTTCGTCGAGGCGTACATGGCCGGACTCAGCCACGAGATGTCACGCGAGCTGCTGTTCCACGAGTTCCCGACCGACCAGCGCGGCACGTATTTCCGGCAGTTCTGGGACGTCCGGGGCGCCGCCGCGCCCGACGGCACGCCGATCGATCCGGAGACGATGCGTGACATCACCGCGATCCACACCTGGAGTGCGACCAGCGTGCTCGGCGACCACACCGCCCGTACGCCACCCGCGCCGCCGGATCACCTGGTACTGCTCGTGAAGGGCGAACTGCTGCGCCGGTTCCCGAACACGCTCGTGTACGCGGCGGATGCGGTCGTCGAAGCCGGCGTACGGACGCTGGGCACTTCGACGCGCTATCCGATCTTCTCCGGCCGCCTCGATCCCGACCTCGCCTTCTTCGGCTTCGATCTGCAGGCGGCCGAGGCTCGTGGCGGTGGCACCGCGGGCAACGGCTGGTTCTTCGTGCTGGCCGAGCACCCGGCCGAGCCGCGGTTCGGCCTCGACGCCGCCGACGGGGTGGCCACCACGGCACCGACCGGCTGGGACGATCTCAGCTGGGCGCACACCGCCGCGGACCCGCAGGGCGTGGCGGGCCTCGGATATCTCGACCTCAATGCGGATCTGCCGGACACAAGATCGATCGTCCCGTCGCCCGGCGATCCGGTGCTCGCGTGGCATGCCGATCGCGGGCTCGGCCCCTCCGGATCGAACGGCTCGGACCTCGCCTGGATCACGCTGCAGCGACCGTTCCGGGTCGCCATGCACGGCTCCGACCTGCTGATCGAGGAGCCGTCATGACAGATCCGGTCACCGCGATCGGCCAGCTCGACGCCGCCCATCCGATGGCGCTGCTCCCGGTGCGGCTCGAAACCCGCTTCCGCCGTACCACCGTCACGACGCCGACTCCAGCCGGAGCCGCCCTGGTCAACGCGCCGGCCGTGGGCGGCGACCTGCTGGTACGGATTTACCCGGACGCGATCGGGGCGGACAGTCACGAACCGCTGCTCACCGTGAACGAGGTCGCCGCCGGGCAGGACTACTGGCGGCGCGCGTTCACCGACGGCCGGGAGAACAACGCCTGGACGGCGCTGCTCGGTGAGGCGGCGACACCACGGGCCGCGTGGATCGTCGACCAGACGACGCCGACCAACATCACCGCGATGCCGACATCCGCCGGTACGGCGACCTCGCCGGTCTTCGCCACGATAACGACTCGGCCGGACAACTGGCATCGCGCACCGCACGCAGCCTTGCTGCCGGATTGCTGGATCGTCTCGGGGTTCCGCGACGGCGTACGGGTGGTCCAGGCCATCAGTGCACCGGTCCGGCCCGATCTGGCCCTGACCCCGCGACTCGTCGGCGACGACACGCCGGACACGACCCGCGTGGACATCTCCGGCGACGGGCTGACCGTGGAGCCGGATCTCGCCTGGGCGTACGACTTCGCCGAGGCCGTCGTCGCCGGGATGGCGGTGCGCATCCCGCTCACCGCACCGGATTTCGCGGCCGGGTTCACGACGCTGCTCGCGGTCGGCGTACGCACCACCGGCCCGGCCGGCGATCAGGCGACCGACCTGGCGAACCTGCTGACCGCACAGCGATTCAGCCGAGGGCTCGCGATCGTGCCGCAGGGCACCCGGACGAACAACACCGGCGACGCGCCCAGCGACTACCCGCCGGCGGACCCGGCCGGCACGATCAGCTTCGCCGCCGCTCGCGGTACGCCACCGGCGCTGGCCGGCGCCGACGGTGGCCGTCTCGCGACCGCGCTCGGCATCGCATCGTCCACGGTGGAACGGATGCCCGGCGCCGGGCGGGACGAGCAGTCCACGGCCGCCGCGATGATCGACGCGATCTGGCCGGCAACCATCGGATACTTCCTCGACCAGCTGTTCGCCCCCGAGGTCAGCCAGGCAACTCTCGACGCCGTACGGGCGTGGATGCGCACCTGGGTCCGGCCACGTGGCCCGCTGCCCGCGATCAGGATCGGCGCCGTCCCGTACGGCGTGCTGCCGGTGGCACCACTCGCACCCGGGACCCCGCCGGCGGTCACCGACGCGCCGCCCGGCCTGCCGGGGCTGGTCGGACTGCTGGCCGGCGCCGCGGTGACGTTGACCGGCGGCGTACCGCACGTCGACCGGACCGCCGATCCCGACCTGGACCTCGTCGAGCTGCTCGGCATGGACGCAAGCGCCGCGACGGCGCGGATCCGGCGCAGCGTCGGCTACGACGCGGCGTGGAACATCTTCGGCTTCACCGGCACCGACATGACCCGCTGGGTAGCCGACCAGCAGCGGATCGGTCAGGCCGCGCTGTCCGCCGTCGGCGCGGCCGGGCGCGATCCCCGCGCGGCCTACCTGAGCTACGGTGCCACGTCGGTCGACTTCAACGGCCCGATGGTCGCACTCGCACCGCTGTCGGAGACCGACCCGCTGCCGTTCGACTACATCGCGTGGCTCGCGACCGCATCCACCGAGACGCTACGCGCACAGACCGCACCACCCTCGGCCGAGCCGGTGACGGCGCTGCTCTATCTGATGCTCCGACATGCCCTGCTCACCGAGTACGACCGATGTGCCCGGCGCCTGCTGCAGATCAACGGCCTGCTGCTCGCGCACGAGGCGAGTGAACCCGAGATGGTGGCGATCCTGGCCCCGCCCGAGACACCGGCACCACCGCTGGTCAGCGCCCAGCAGCCGAGCGCCGAGTCGCCGGCTCGCAGTGTGCAGCCACCGGCGCAGAGCGCGCCGGTCATGCGTACCGCATGGGATCGCCTGGGATTGCAGCATCAGCGGTCTGACCGGAAGTCTCACGCTCGGTGAGTTTCTCGCCCAGCCGGCACCCGGCGGACCCGGCACACCGGAGGACGTCGCGGCCGCCCTGCGCGAACTCACCGACCTGCGGGCGGCGCTGCAGACGCTGAGCGGCCGGCCAACGGCCGAACTGCACCGGCTCTTCACCGAGACGCTCGATGCCTGCTCGCACCGCATCGACGCGTGGGTGACCTCGTTCGCGACGCGCCAGCTTGCCCAGCTGCGGGAGGCGACCCCGGCGGGCACCTGGATCGGCGGCTACGGATGGGTCGAGAACCTGCACGCGGCGCCGGCCGGCGACACCGTCACGGTCACGCTCCCGGACGGTACGACCACGGTCGCGCGGACCGATGACGGCGGGTACGTCGAGGCGCCGTCGATGATGCACGCGGCCACGGCAGCCGTGCTGCGCAGTGGATATCTCGCGCGGTCCGGCCCGTCGCGCGAGCCGTACACCGTCGACCTGTCGTCCGCGCGGGTGCGCAGCGGCCTGGCACTGCTGGACGCCGTCCGGGACGAGCAGGCGCTCGGCGCGGTCCTCGGTGCCTCGTTCGAGCGCGGCCTGCATGAGGGGCATCCGGACGTCGAGCTGGATCGGTTCATCGATCCGCTGCGCCGCCTCTATCCGGCCGTGGCGGGCAAGACCGAAGCCTCGAGCGCACCCGCGGACGCGATCGCCGCGCGTAACGTGGTCGACGGTCTCGCGTTGCTGCTCGCGTCGCAGACCGGTCAGATCCCGTGGAACACCGCCGATCTCACGCCGTCGACCGATGAACGCTCGGCGATCGACGCCGAACTCGCCGCGCTTGCCGACGCTGTCGATGCCGTCTCCGACCTGCTGCTCGCGGAGTCGGTGTTCCAGGTCGTCAAGGGATCGCCGAGCGGTGCCGCGGCGACGCTGGACACGCTCGCGAAGGGGCAACGCCCGGCCGAACCCGAGGTGGTCGCGACGCCCCGCGGCGGCACGGTCCTACATCAGCGCATGGCCGTCCTGTTCGACGCCGTGCTGCCGGCCGCGTGGCAGGGCGTACCGGCGACGCCGCGCGCCGCCGCGGCGCCCGAGGTCAACGCGTGGCTGGCCGGGCTGATCGGCGATCCGGCGCTGATCGAGTGCACCGTCACCACCGGTGGCACGACGGTGCCGGTCACCGTTGCCGACCTCGGCCTGCACCCGATCGATCTGCTGCTGGTCGTACAGGCGGGCACCGGCGCGGAACTGGACGCCCGGATTGCCGTACACGCCGCCGGTCCCGGCTCGGACACGGTCGCGATCGACTACGACGCGGCCCGACCGGGATCAATACCGCTCGGATCCGTCGGCGTCCTGCTCGGCGCGGCCGCCGACGTGCTCGGGCACGGACGCGCGCTCACCGCCGACGACCTGCTGCCACCCGACCAAGCCGGTACGCCACCGGCCGACGCGATGCAGTCCGAACTGGCCGCCCGGGCTTCGGCCGCGGTCTCCGCACTGTCGTCCGCACGTGCGGCGCTGGCGACCGCGGTCGGCAATCAGGACGCGGTGGCGGTGAGCGCGGCACTGCGTACGGTCGCGGTGTTCGGCGTCCCGGGAGCGTTCGGATCCAGCCCGACCACGGCCGCGACGATCCTCGCCGACCTGGATGCGCGCCTGGCCGGCGCGGGTTCGGCGACGGCACCCACGGACGTGCTTGCTGCCGTGTTCGGGCGGGCGATGCCGGTGGTCCCGCGATTCCGGCCGGCCGGACCCACCGCGCTCGGCACCGCGCTGGCCGCCGAGCCCGACCTGTCCGCCGATCCCGAGGCCACTGTGGAGGGATGGCTCGCCCAACTCGCCCGCGTACGGCCGGCGATCGGCGCGTGGTGCGACGTACGGCTGTTCGGCCGCGCCCTCGACCGGTCGGCGGCCTCGATCGCCCGCGCATCGTGCAGCTGCCGACCGCGCCCGGTCCGGTGCCACGCTGGGCCGGCCTCGGCTTCGACGACGAGACGCAGCGCCCGGTGTCCGGCCTGGTCAGCCTCGCACTCGCCGGTGCGCCGGCGCCGGACGCCGCGGCGCCCTGGTCGGGGCTGCTCCTCGACGCGTGGCCCGAGCTGCTGCCGAACCGGCAGGAGGACGCCGGCATCGCGTTCCACTACGATGCGCCGGGCGCCCAGGCGCCGCAGGCCGTGCTCGTCGCCGTACCGCCGGCGGGCAGCACATGGACGTACGAGCACCTGGAACGCACACTGCTCGACACGCTGGCGCTCGCCAAGGTACGCGCGCTCGACCTGTCGAACCTCGGCGCGTACGCGCAGTTCGCACCCATGACATTCCTCGCGGCGAACCCGGCCAACGCGGCGATCTCGACATCGTTCGCGGGCCTGCTGATCGGTGACGCCGTCATGACGACCGGACTGGGAGGCTGAGGTGACCGCACCGATCGTCGCGCAGGCGCCGAGCATCACCTACTGGAACCGGGTCGAACCGAGCCCGCACAGCGACAGCCTGGCGCCCGGCCTGGCCGCCGCGGTTCGCGATCCGCTGTGGTTCCTGACCCGGCAGTGGCAGATCGGGGAGTTCCGCGGCGAGGATGCCGGGTCGCCCGCGTTCACCACGGTCACGTCCCGCTCGTCGTCGATCGACGGCTGGCACACCGGCGCCGATCCGGTCCGGCCGTGGCACGACGAGGCACCGCTGGAGGCCGCCGTCGAGACCGAGTCGATCACGCCGGATCTGCGTACGGCGGTGGAGTTGGGTCAGGCGCTGGCGCAGCGGCTCACCGGCGCCGGAGTGGTCGAGGCGTTCCGGGCGGCGTATCCGGTGCCGGGTCCGACTCAGCTGTCGGTGATGGAGCAGCGGGATCCGGCGCTGGTCCGGCTGGCCCGGGTCTGCGGCGGCCGGGCCATCCACGGTCTCGCTGCGCTGGCCGCCGCCAGGGCTGCGCTGCCGGGCGTACCGGCTGGGTTGGATCTTCCGACCGGTACGCCGGGTGCGGTCGCCGAGGTGCTTGCGTGGTTCGTCGCGTGGACCGACGCGACGCTCGGCCCGATCGGCCCGGCGGATGCGGCGGCGTGGCGGGCCGATCGCCTGGAGTACGCGTTCGCCGCGACCGCGACCACTCCGGACGGTGCCGCCGTCGAACTCGCCGGCCACGCCGGTATGCACGGCGAATTCGACTGGTACGCGTTCGACGAGACGGCCCGCACCACCGGCAGCGCCACTGCTACCGGTGCGCTTACGAGCAGTGTGTTGCCGGCGCCGGTCCGATTCAGCGGCATGCCCGACCCGCGCTGGTGGAGCTTCGAGGACGGCCGGATCAACTGGGCATCCGTCGACACCGACCGGCGTGACCTGGCCCGGCTGCTGGTCATCGACTTCATGCTGGTGCAGGGGACCGATTGGTTCATGGTGCCGTTCGGCCACGATGTCGGCTCGCTGATCCGTGTCGATCAGCTGCTGGTCCGCGACGTATTCGGCGACGTCACCGTGGTGCCGCGCGCCGACGCCGGTACCGGCATCGGGCGCGAGCGATGGACGATGTTCTCGACCGCGACGGCCGGCGGTGGCCTCGCCGACTACGCGCTGCTGCCGCCGAGCGCGCTGCGGACCACACTGGACGGGCCGGACCTCGAAGACGTCCGGTTCATCCGGGACGAGCAGGCGAATCTGATCTGGGCGGTCGAATCCACCGTCGAGGACGGCACCGGCCGGCCGAGACCCGGATCGGAGCGGGCCAACGCGGTGCCCGACGCGGCCGCCCTGCCGAGCGACGGCGGACTGCGCTACCGGCTGCAGACGACCGTACCGATCAACTGGATCCCGTTCGTGCCGGTACAGATCGACGACGCGCGCCGGGCCGTCGCGCTGGAGCGCGCCGCGATGCAGCGCGACGTCGACGGCGTGCTGACCGCGGTGCAGCCCATCGGTCGGGTGCTGCGCCCGAGCGGCCTTGCCGACCCGGCGATCTACCGCGTCCCCGAGGAGGAGGTCACCCGGACCGGTACGCGCGTGCTGCGCGCCGTCCGCCGGACCCGCTGGATCGACGGCTCGACGCACCTGTGGACCGCGCGGCGGCGTCGAGCCGGCCGGGGCGAGGCAACCAGCGGCCTGCGCTACGACATCGTCGAATAGATCCGGCGGGTCGGGCTCAGCGCTGGCGGATGATGTCGAGCTGGCCGGCGAGCGGGATGTCCAGCGTGTGGCCGCCCTGTTGGGCCTTTGTGGCCAGATAGCCCGCGTTCGCCTCGGACAGGTGTACGCCCGTCGGTACCCGCTCGGTCACGGTCACCCCGAGCCGCTCGAGTTGCGCGGCCTTGTCCGGGTTGTTGCTCAGCATGGCCACCCGCGGCGATCCGAGCGCGAACAGCATCTGCGCCGCCACCGTGTAGTCCCGCTCGTCCTCGGCATGGCCGAGCGCGAGGTTCGCCTCGTACGTGTCCAGGCCAGCGTCCTGCAGCGCGTACGCGTCGAGTTTCGCGTACAGGCCGATGCCACGACCCTCCTGGCGTAGGTACAGCAGGTATCCACCGGCGTCGGCGATGCGTTCGACGGCTTCGCGCAGCTGCGGGCCGCAGTCGCATCGTTCGCTGCCGAACACGTCGCCGGTGAGGCACTCGCTGTGCGGCCGGACCAGCGCGGGACGCCGGTGCGCGTCCGGCGCGATGTCGCCGGACCGGTCGCCGAGGCCGAGCGCGAGGTGTTCCCGGCCGTCGACGAGACCGTCGAACGTGAACACGCGCGCGGATGTGGCGTACCCGTCGGCGAACCGCAGCGGCACGGTCACCTGCGTACGGATCGTCGCCACGGGCAGATTTCGCGGCATCGGGCCTCCTCGGTCAGTCCGTACGAAATCGCGTCGAGAGCGCGTACCGCAGCAGCACCACGTCGCCGATCTGGCGGACGTCGGCGAGCGTCGCGCGGCGGCCGGGGTTCCACGGGAACCCGCCGTCGCTGACGAACCGCCGCGCCCGGGAGTCGCCGACGAAGAACGGTGCGACGACAAGGTGCAGCTCATCGGCGAGATCGGCGGTCAGGAACTGGGTGTGCACCGTTCCGCCGCCCTCGACCATCAGCCGCTGTACGCCTCGGGCGTAGAGGTCCTCGCTGATCCGGCGCATGTCCACCGGCTGCCCGCCGTCGACCACGGTCGCCACCGGATGCAGCCGGTCGCGCGCCTCGGCGACGCGCCGTGCTGGCGCAGTAGACCAGCTTCTCGGTCGTCGCCGGTGGCGAAGAAGTTCGCACACACGTCCAGCTGCGCCCGGCCGGTGACGGTCACCTTGATCGGCGACGGCGGAAGCCCTCGGGCGACGCGTTCGTCCTGGCGCGCCTGCGAACGGACCAGCAGTCGCGGATTGTCGTTGCGGACGGTGGCCGCGCCGACGAGGATCGCGTCGCAGGCGGCCCGCACGGCGTCGACGCGGTCGAAGTCGGCGTCGTTCGACAGCAGCAGCCGGCTGCTCGGTCGCGGCGTCGAGGTAGCCGTCGATCGACATGCTGCAGCTCAGCAGTGTGTAGGGACGCTCAGCCACGTACGGCGCCCTCCGGTGCAATCGGCTGCCACTGCGCCGGAGTGGTATCGCTGTCACGTCGCTTGATCCGCCGCAGCCAGGCCACGACCAGCACCACGGCGCCGGGCAGGCTGGCGACGAGCACCATCACGCCGTACACGACCGCGGTGGCGACGCCCTGGGCCGCGCCGAGCCCGGCCGCGGCGAACGCCCAGGCGGCGACGCCCTCGCGCGGACCCCATCCGCCGATGTTCGTCGGGACGCCCATTGCCAGCAGCACCAGCAGCGCCAGCGGCAGCATCCGGACCGGCGATGCGGTCGAGCCGGCGGTCCGCGCAGCGATCAGGAACGTCGCGGCGTGCCCGGCCACGACGACGACGGACGCGAGCACGATGCCAGGCCAGGCCCGCGGCGCGAGCAGCCCATCGCGGAGGTCGGCTCCGCGCGGCACGCACGGTCCGCGCCCACCGGGACGGCCCGCTGCTCGGGCAGCACACGAGCCACGAGTACGCCGACGAGCACGCCCAGCACGGCCGCGTCGACGATGATCGGCATCGCCGACGCACCGGCGACGGCATCGCGAGCAGCACGATCACCGCCAGAACCACCTGGACGATCTGGCCGGCGGAACGCTCCCAGCCAGACGGCCCGCAGTCCACGCCCGACATCACCGACGTCACGCCCGTGGCGTCACCCCGCGTGCACGTCACCGAGCACGCCGCCGGGCAGGACCGTGTTCAGGAACTGCGATCGGTAGTACGCCGCGACCGCGGCCGCGCAGCGGCACGTCGACGCCGAGTCCGCGGGCGACCAGGCTCCACCGCCAGGCGCAGCACACCGTGGTCACGCACGGCGATGACGGCCGCCGCCAGCAGCGACCAGCCGTTGATCGTCCGGATCCCGTCGCAGGAACGGGCCGGTGCCGAGCCGCCAGACCAGGACGGCGAGGATCGCGGCGCCGCCCAGCAGGCGCGCACACGCCCACAACGTCCGATTCATTCCGGCGCCCGATCTCCTCGAAGGTGCTGTCCGAGGCGCTGTGCAAGCTGCGTACCGCTTGTCGACAGTGTTCCCTGTAATAGACATACGCACGGCTACCGAGTGCCACGGGTTCATCGTGTCACCGACGGTCATCGGCGTGCACGGCCAGCAGGTCGTGGTGGTGCACGGTCACGGGCAGCCGCCCGGTTGCCGGCCGCCGGTCCGGCGCCGCTGCGCGTACGCGGCCGTGCTCGGCCGCTCAACTCGGGTGCTGCTCGCAGGCCGCGCCGACCCAGCCGGCGAACCACTCCGCGGCGAGCGCGGCCTGGTCGGCACCGAGTCGCCACGGGCTCGGCCGCACCAGGACGTCGGCGCCGCAGCCGGGTGAACGCCTCGGCCGCGGCGTCGACCGCGTCCGGGCCGAGCAGCCGTCGCCCGCCGACCGTACGGCGCTGGTGGGCATTGAACGCGTCCTCGATCGCGCCCGTCCAGCGGATCGGCCGGCACAAGATCGACCCGACCGATCACGGAGATGGTCACCAGCACCGGGCAGCCGGCGCCGGCCGCAGGCCGTGACGAACCGGTCCAGCTCGTCGGCGGTGAGCATGTCCAGCAGCGCGGAAGCGGTGATCAGCGACGCGCCCGCCAGGTCGCCGGATCCAGCCGGGTGATGTCGCGCTGCCGGGTCTCGACGGTGACCGCCGGCGCCGTCCGCGGACCGCGGGCGGGTATGCCGGCGGCAGCGGGCGAGCAGGTCGGCGTCCCAGTCGTACAGGACCCAGTGCTGCGGCCGGCCAGCTGGGGCGCCAGCCAGCGGCCCATCGATCCGGTGCCGCAGCCGAGATCGTGGATCACCGATCGGTCGCCGGCTGGGCAGATGCGGCTGAACGCGCTCGACCAGGTCGGCTGCGCGGGCGGCGGCGTCGGCCGGCTCGCGCAGCGCCAGCCACGCGGGGCTGACCCGGACGGGTTCGGTGGTCATGCGGCCACCGCCGCCAGCACCGCCGCGATCCGGCCGGCGGTCACCGACCAGCCGGTCAGCGCTGCACGGCGCTGTTCGGCCGCGTCGCCGGAGCCGCTGGCGCAGGTCGGCGTCGACGAGCCAGCCGCGCAGCGCCGAGCCGAGCGCGGCCGGGTCGTCCGGCCGGGACCAGCAGGCCCGGCCGGCTGCCGTCGGCTGCCGGCCCGAGCGCCTCCGGCAGGCCGCCGACGGCCGTCGCGATGACCGGCAGCCCGCGGGCCAGCGCCTCGGTGACCACCATGCCGTACGTCTCGGCGCGCGACGCCAGCACCAGCACGTCCGCGGCGGCGTACGCGGCGTCGAGGTCGTCGGCCGGCCAGCGGTCCGGCGAAGCGCACCCGATCGCTCGATGCCGTCCGCGCGCGCCTGCCGGACGAGTCGCTCGACGAAGTCCGGATCGCGGTCCAGCGTGCCCACGCAGACGCAGCGCCACGGCAGATCGGCGACCGTCGCCAGCGCCGCGAGCAGCACGTCGTGCCCCTTGTGCGGGGTGACCGCCGCGACGCAGAGCAGCTCGCCGCCGCGCTGCGGTTCCGGTCGCCAGCGCCGGCCGGTCAACGCCCGGCTCGGCGACGTGCACCCGGCCGGGTCGCAGCGCGTACCGGTCGAGCAGCCGGCGGCGGGTCCAGTCGCTGGTCGTGACGACCGCGGCGGCGGCGGACAGCACGCGCTCGCGTGCCGTCCCGCCACGGCGGTCGTCGGTCAGGCCCATCACCGAGCGGCATGTGCACGAGCACGACCAGCCGCAGCCGCCGCGCGTGCGGGCACCAGGACCTCCGGCACGGTCGAGGCGATCAGCCCGTCGATCAGCACGACGGCGCCGTCCGGCATGCCCGCGAGCACGCCGGCCAGGCGGCGCGCGCGCCGCGTCTCGGGCCGGGGCCAGCGAGCCGGGCACGGCGTGCTCGCGCACCGACCAGCCGACCGCGCGCGAGCCCGCGCAGATCCGCCGGTCGTACGCGTTGCCGCCGCTCGGCCGGGCCGGATCGTCGATGCCGTCCGGCACGACGCACATGCACCGCGCGTCACAGCGGCCGCTCGTAGCTCGCCCAGGCGATGTGCGACTCGTGCAGCGTCACCGCGATCCCGGCCAGCTCCCGCGCCGCCTCGCCGAGCGCGCCGCGCGTGCACCCGCTCGGCCAGCCGGTCGGCGATCACCTGGGCCAGCGCCTCGGTGGACGTGTTCACGCCGGCGAAGGCGGGCTCGTCGTCGAGGTTGCGGTAGCTCAGCTCGCCGACGACCGCGCGCAGCTCCTCGGCGGCCCGGCCGATGTCGACCACGATGTTGTCGGCGTCGAGCGCGGCGCGCCGGAACGTCGCGTCGACGACGTACGTCGCGCCGTGCAGGCGTTGCGCCGGTCCGAAAACCTCGCCGCGGAAGCTGTGGGCGATCATCATGTGATCACGGACGGTCACGCTGAACACGGTTTACCCTTTGCCGTAGGTGATGGTGTGGCATAGCGCCGGAAGCGTCCCGGCCGCCAGCCGCGGCATGACGTCGGGCAGTTCGTCGAAGCGGGACGACGCCGGTGATCAGCGCGTCGAACGCCGGATCGCGCAGCAGGTCCAGGGCGAGCGCCAGCCGGTCGGCCGTGGTGCGGCGCCCGCGCCGGGCCGGCGAGACCATGCCGACCTGGCTGGCCCGGATCGCCGAGGCGTCCGGAGTGGAACGCGCCGCCGAGCGACAGCGTGACGTCGGCGTCGCCGTACCAGCTGAGGTCGATGACCGTGCCCTCCGGGCCGAGCAGGTCCAGCGACAGCTGGAGCCCGGCGGAGGTCGCGCTCGTGTGCACGACCAGGTCGCGGCCGCCGGCGGCGTCGCCGGGCAGCGCGAAGTCGACGCCGAGCGCGGCCGCGACGCCGGCGCGTGTCGGCGTCGACGTCGACCAGCGTGACGCTGGACGCCCGGGAACCGGGCGAGCAGGCGGGCGACGCAGCATCCGACCATGCCGGCGCCGACGACCGCGATCCGGTCGCCGAGCAGCGGCGCGGCGTCCCAGAGCGCGTTGACCGCGGTCTCGACCGTGCCGGCGAGCACCGCTCGCGCGGGCGGCACGTCGTCGGGCACGACGGTCACCGGCCGCGCCGGCACCACGTAGGCGGTCTGGTGCGGGTAGAGGCAGAAAACGGTGCGGCCGACGCAGTTCCGGCGGCCCGTGCTCGACGACGCCGACGTTGAGGTAGCCGTACTTGACCGGCCCCGGGAAGTCGCCGTCCTGGAACGGCGCCCGCATCGCTGCGTACTGGCTCGCCGGGACGCCGCCGCGGAACACCAGCGTCTCGGTGCCGCGGCTGATGCCGGAGTGCAGCGTGCGCACGAGGACGTCGTCCGGGCCGGGCTCGGGCAGCGGCACCGGCCGGATCTCGCCGATGCCGGGCTCGCGCAGCCAGAACGCGAGCGCGTCGCCCCACACCGGCCTCACCCTTCCCGGATCCCGAAATGAACCGAACCGTCGCATTCCTCGTGTTACCGCAGTACCCCATAGACACGGAGGCGCGGTGCGTACGGTTCAAACCGGCCCGGTGATCGGGCTGATCGGCCAGCTGGCGCTGCTCGCCGCGCTCGCCGCGACGCGTCGGCCTGGACGGCGTCGGCTGGGTCGTCGGGCTCGCCTGCGGGGTGGTCACGCACGCGGCGCTGGCACCGTGGCCTGGCCGCGATCCGGTGCCGACCGCGTTCGGCCCGGCCGACCGGGTGACGCTCGCCCGGGCCACGCTCGTCGGCGGCGTCGCCGCGCTGATCGCCGACGCGTTCAGCCGTCCGGCGCCGGTGCCGACGCTGGTGGCGCTCACCGTCGGTCGCGCTGGTGCTGGACGCGGTCGACGGCTGGGTCGCCCGGCGCACCGGAACGCGTCGGCGCTCGGCGCGCGCTTCGACATGGAGGTCGACGCGTTCCTGATCTCTCGTGCTCAGCGTCTACGTCGCCGCGGTCGGTCGGCGGCTGGGTGCTCGCGATCGGTGCTGCGCGGTACGTGTTCGTCGCGGCCGGCTGGCTGCTGCCGTGGATGCGCGGATCGCTGCCGCCGCGGTACTGGCGCAAGGTCGTCGCCGCGACCCAGGGCATCGTGCTGGCGTTCGCCGCGGCGGATCTGCTGCCGCGGTCGTGGACGGTCGTCGCGCTCGGCGTGGCGCTGGCTCTGCTCGCCGAGTCGTTCGGCCGGGACGTGTGGTGGCTGTGGCGCCACCGGCAGCCGGACGCAGGTCCGGATCGTGGTCGGTGGTGAACCGATCCCGGTCGCGCGAACGTGTTGGTAGCCGAGACACTCCCTCGATCGCGCTGGCGGCATGCTGTGATCCATGCGGCGTGCAGTGATCGGGACAAGTACGTTGGGGGTACACAGATTGTCGTCGCTTCACGAATCCGTCGGCCGGAAACCGCACTGCTCGACGATCAGACGGTCGCAGATCAGACGGTCGCAGTTGACGTCCAGCCACGGTCGACGATTCAGAGGTAGCCGAATCCGGCGGTCGATGGACCAGTCACGTCGACGAGTCAACGGCCGAGCCGATCCAACGGCCATGGATCAGTCGGTCGAGGAACAGAGGGCTGACGATCCGGCGGATGGTCTCGCCGAGCCGGCGTACCGGGCGATGAACCGGTGACCGCCCCGGCGCCGGTACGCCGCCGGGGGAAAGTGCGTACCGTCGCGGCCTGGACGACCACCGTCCTGGCCTGCCTGCTGGTCTGGTTCGCGCTGGTCGTGCCGAACCAGATCAGCCGGCTCACGCCCGGCGCGTTCGTCCGCATCCCGATCGAAGGGCTCGTGCTCGTCGGCCTCGCGCTCGTCCTGCCACCGAAGCGGGCCAGATGGATCGTCGCGACTGCTGGTCGGCCTGCTGCTCGGCCTGCTGATCGATCGTCAAGATCCTCGACATGGGCTTCTTCACGACGCATCGGCCGGCCGTTCAACCCGGTCATCGACTGGGGCTACTTCGACTCGGCGCGTGGGCCTGCTCACCCTGCTCGGTCGGCCGGTCGGATGCGATCGCCGCTCTGGTCGTGGCGAGCATTCTGGTCGTCGCCGTGCTGGTTCTGCTCCCGCTGTCGGTGCTGCGGCTGAGTCCGGCTGGCGGCCCGTCACCGGAGCACCTCGATCCGGACGGTCACCGCGCTCGGTGTGGTCTGGGTGCTCTGCGCCGTGTTCGGCGCGGCGGTCGTCGCCGGGCGCGCCGATCGCCTCCACGAGCGCGGCCGGCCTCGCCTATGACCAGGTGCGCTCAGGTGCGCGCCGGCATCAAGGACCAGCAGACGTTCGCCAAGGCGGCCGCCGTCGACCCGTTCCGCAACGCCCCGGCGCCGATCTGCTGACCGGGCTGCGCGGCAAGGACGTGATCGTCGCGTTCGTGGAGAGCTACGGCCAGGTCGCGGTCCAGGGCTCGAGTTCTCGCCGCAGCGTCGACGCGGTGCTCAAGGCCGGCAACGGCGCAGCTCGCAGGCGGCCGGGTTCTCCACGAAGAGCGCGTTCCTCACCTCGCCGACGTTCGGCGGCATCAGCTGGCTGGCCCACTCCACGCTGCAGTCCGGGCTGTGGATCGACAACCAGCAGCGCTACAACGACCTGGTCACCAGCGACCGGTTCACGCTCAGCGACGCGTTCAAGCGGGCCGGCTGGCGTACGGTCGGCGACGTGCCGTCGAACGGGCTGGACTGGCCCGAGGGCAAGTCGTTCTACCACTACGACCAGGTCTATGACGGGCAGAACGTCGGCTACGCCGGTCCGAACTTCAGCTACGCGACGCATGCCGGACCAGTACACCCTGTCGGCGTTCCAGCACCTGGAGCTGGCGGAACCGAACCACGCGCCGGTGATGGCCGAGATCGACCTCGTGTCCAGCCACACGCCGTGGACGCCGCTGCCGCACATGGTCGATCCGAGCCAGCTCGGCGACGGCTCGATCTTCAACGGGATGCCGCAACAGGGCAAGCCGCCGACCAGCGTCTGGCGCAACGCCGAGCAGGTCCGGGACGCGTACGGCGCAGTCGATCGAGTACTCGCTGAACAGCCTGATCTCGTTCGTGCAGACGAGCAACGACCCGAACCTCGTGCTCGTCGTCCTCGGCGACCACCAGCCGGCCACGATCGTCTCGGGTGAAGGCGCCAACCACGACGTGCCGATCTCGATCATCGCGCACGACCCGGCGGTGTTGGCCCAGATCTCCAGCTGGGGCTGGCAGGACGGCATGCTGCCCGGACCGCAGGCGCCGGTCTGGCGGATGGACACGTTCCGCGACCGGTTCCTCACTGCGTACGGACCGCAGCCGCCACAGCACTAAAAGATAGGCGATTGATGACCGGGGTGGGGGTGTTGGTGGACGCGGGACGGCGGTAGCGTTGCGGAACTGCGGACGGGTGTCTCACCCCGCCTGCGGCGCGTTCGCGATTGTATGGAGGATGGCGCATGTCCCACGGCGAGAACTCGTTCGCACTGCTCGAAGACACCGCATCGCGGCCGACCTTCGAGGTCGTCATGCGTGGCTACGACAAACGTCAGGTCGATCACTTCGTCGCCCAGGCGGCTGGCGAGGCCGCGACGCTGGCGACCGATCGTGAGCGAGCCTTCGAGCAGATCCGGAGCCTGGTCGCGCAGCTCGAGCAGCTGCAGACCGAGGCGACCGACCTGCGTCAGCGGTCGCCGCAGGTGGAACGGGCGTCGTTCCGCCACCTGGGCCCGATGGTCGACCAGATCCTGGCCCTCGCCGAGAAGCAGTCCGAAGCGATCACCACGACGGCCGTGGAGCGCGTCAACGGTCATCAGGCCGAGGCCGAGAAGATGCTCCTCGAGGCGCGGGAGCAGGCGGACAAGCTGCTGGCCGACAGCAAGGCCACGCTCGAACGGGCCGGGGCCGAGGCGAAGCAGCACAGCGAGCTGATGGCCAAGCAGGCCGAAGAGGCCACCGCCGAGGCGAACGCGCTGGTGGAAGCGGCACGCGCGCAGGTCGTGCAGGAGGTCGAGACGGCCCGCGCTCAGACCGAGCAGCAGGTCACGCAGTGGAAGACCAATGTCGAGCGGGAGATCGCCGAGCGGCGCGCCGGCGTCGAACGGGAACTGCAGGCCCAGCGCACTGCGGCCGACCAGAAGAATGCGGCGCTGCATGCCGAGACCCAGCAGTACTCGGCCGATCTGCGCCGCCGGGCGAACGAGCAGGCCGCCGCGCATCAGCAGCAGCTCACCGCGCTCCAGCAGGAGATCTCGGCCCGGCAGCAGGCGCTTGCCAAGCTGCAGGCCGATCTGCAGAGTACCCAGCAGCAACTGGCCCAGACACGGCAGAAGGGTGCCGTCGCCGAGCGCGAGGTTGCTGCACTGCAGCAGCGCCTCGGCCAGACCCGCCAGGACCTGAGCAGCGAGCTGGCCCGGCTGGAGGAGGCGCGGCGGTCGGCCGAGTTGGCCGAGCAGCACGCCAAGGAGGTACGCGCTCGGGTGCAGCGCGAGGCGCGGCGAGTCGCCGAGTTGGCCTCGGCGGCCGTGATGGCGGCTGCGGCCGGCGGCGCCACCGGTGAGTACCCGCGGGTCGTCCTGTCCAGTAGGGCGGACGCCAACGGCGGCGCGGCCGAAGCGCCGGCGAAGGTCGCGCAGCAGCAGGAGGCGGAGGCCGACGAGCGCCGATCGCCGCAGTCGGTTCACCAGCAGGGCCGCCAGCACGACCAGAACGGTGCGTCGAACCCGAACCCGCCATCGAGCCAGAACACGCCGTCGAACGATGACGTCGATCCGGACGTGGACAACACGGATCAGGATGCGGAGCTCGGCCAGGACGTCGAGGTTGTCGTCGAAACCGACGTCGAGGTGGTCGCCGAGGCTGATGGCGACGCCGAGTACGACGACGAGAACACCGCGACGGACATGCCGGCCGTCGGCCTCGGTCACGCCGCGCAGAATGCCGCGATCGCCGTACCGGCACAGCGCGACCCGTTGCCACAGCGAGTCGCGGCCGACGCCGAGTAGCCCGGCGATCCGCGATTCCGGTGGCGTCCTGGCGTCCGTCGCCGAGCCGGGAGCGTACGTTCGTCGAGTGACCGATGCCGACAGCGTTCTTGACCACGTCTACCAGCTCCTCAGCGGGCCGCCGGTGTCCAGCGACTCGGCGGCCGCAGCGATCGGCCGCGGTCCCGGCGCGTACGCGTGGTGGGCGTACCACACCGTGCTGCCGGAGCTGCCCGGCCTGATCAACGACCACGACAAGCATCTCCGCCTGCTGTACATCGGATCGGCGGCGAGCCTGCGCGGACGGATTCTCAAGACCGATCTGCGCCGGTCCGGCAATTCCGCGCTACGCCGTACGCTGGCCGGGCTGCTGATGCCGGTCGAGGGCTACCGGACGATGTGGAAGGACGGCGCGGTCCTGGTGCCGGCCGACGAGGTGCGGCTGACCAACTGGATGCGCCGCAGCCTACGGCTGACCTGGGCCGGATACCCGTACCCCGATGAGGTGGAAGCGGATCTCGTCGAGCGGTACGAGCCGGCGTTGAACCTGCACGGCGTACGCGACGACGAGGTTCACCGGATCGTGCTAGCCGCCAAGGAGCGGTTCGAAGCCGGCTGACAGCGCCGGGATCACGTCGTCGCGGTAGGCGGCGAGCGTGCCGTCCTTGTCGTCGTGCTGCAGGTAGACCGCGAACTGATCGGCACCGAGCCGGGCGAGTTTGGTCAGCCGGTCGATATGCGCCGACGCCGGCCCGAGTACGCAGAACCGGTCGACGATCTCGTCCGGCACGAACTGTGTGTGGGTGTTCCCGGCCCGGCCGTGTTCTGCGTAGTCGTAGCCGTCGCGACCTCTGATGTAGTCGGTCAACGCCGGCGGGACGGCACCGCTGTCGCCGTAGCGCTTGACGATGTCGGCGACGTGGTTGCCGACCATGCCACCGAACCATCGGGTCTGGTCGCGCATGTGGGCAAGGTCGGTCCCGACGTACGCCGGCGCGGCCACGCAAAACTTGATCGACATCGGATCACGTCCGGCGCGCTCGGCCGCGGTACGCACCGCGTGGATCATCCACTCGGCGATGTCGACGTCGGCGAGCTGCAGGATGAACCCGTCCGCGACCTCGCCGGTGAGAGCGAGCGCCTTCGGCCCGTACGCGGCCACCCAGACCTCCAGCCGGGCCTCGTCGGACACCCACGGAAGCTGAACGGACGTGCCCTGATAGGTCACCGACCGGCCGTTGCCGAGTTCGCGAATGACGTGCACGGAGTCGCGTAGCTCGGCCAGCGGCGCCGGCGCCTGCCCGAGGGCACGGCGGGCGGAGTCGCCTCGGCCGATGCCGCAGATCGTGCGGTTGCCGTACATCTCGTTGAGGGTCGCGAACGTGCTCGCGGTGACGGTGACGTCGCGGGTGCTCGGGTTGGTGACCATCGGGCCGACGATCACCCGGGACGTGTTCGCGAGGATCGCGCTGTAGATCACGTACGGCTCCTGCCACAGCAGGGGCGAGTCGAACGACCAGACGTGCGTGAAGCCGGCCGCTTCGGCCGCGACGGCGTACTCGACGATCTGCCGCGCGGGCGGGTCGAGCTGGAAGACGACACCGATGTCCATGCCGCTCCTACCTGAGATAATTGGAGAGGCCACGCGGCAGGTACCGCCCGTGGCCCTTACGACCGTGGAACTCGCCGCCGGAGACGAGCACGGTGCCGCGCGAGATCACCGTGTCGACCCGCCCGGCCACCTCGAACCCCTCGTAGGCCGAGTAGTCCATGTTCATGTGCTGGGTCGCGAGGCCGATGCGGGTCACGCCGTGCGGGTCGTACAGGACGACGTCGGCGTCGGATCCCGGCGCGATCACGCCCTTGCGCGGGTAGAGGCCGAACATCCGGGCGGGTGTGGTCGCGATCGTCTCGACCCAGCGTTCCAGCGACAGCTTCCCGTCGACGACCCCCTGATACAGCAGATCGACCCGGTGCTCGACACCGCCGATCCCGTTCGGGATCTTTGAGAAGTCGCCGATGCCGAGTTCCTTCTGGTCCTTGAAACAGAACGGGCAGTGGTCGGTCGAGACCACGGCGAGTTCGTTCGTCCGCAGGCCGCGCCACAGGTCGGCCTGGTGTGTCTCGTGCTTGGATCGCAGCGGCGTCGAGCAGACCCACTTGGCGCCTTCGAAGCCGGGCGCGCCGAGCTGGTCCTCCAGCGTCAGGTAGAGGTATTGCGGGCAGGTCTCGGCGAACACGTTGCGGCCGTCGTGGCGGGCGGCGGCGATCGCTTCGAGTGCGTCGGTCGCGGACAGATGCACCACGTACAGGGGTGTATCGCCGGCAACGCGGGCGAGCGAGACGGCCCGGCGGGTGGCCTCCGCCTCAAGCTCCGCCGGCCGCGTGAGCCCGTGGTAGATCGGCGCGGTTTCTCCGCGCGACAGCGCCTGGCCGACGAGGACGTCGATCGCGATGCCGTTCTCCGCGTGCATCATGATGATCGAGCCGTTCGCGCGGGCCTGCTGCATCGCTCGCAGCACCTGACCGTCGTCGCTGTAGAACACGCCCGGGTACGCCATGAACAGCTTGAAACTCGTGATCCCCTCGTCGGCGACGAGCGCGTCCATCGCCTTCAGCGCGTCGTCGTCGACCCCACCGATGATCATGTGGAAGCCGTAGTCGATGTGGCAGTTCCCGGCCGCCTTCGCGTGCCAGGCGGCGAGCCCGTCCGGGACCCGCTCGCCGGTGCGCTGGATCGCGAAGTCGACGATCGTGGTCGTGCCGCCGAACGCAGCCGCTTTCGTACCGGTTTCGAACGTGTCCGACGCGGCCGTGCCGCCGAACGGCATCTCCATGTGCGTGTGCACATCGACGCCGCCCGGGATCACGTACTTCCCGGTCGCGTCGATCCGCTGCGCGTCCGGCAGCTCCGGTGTGTGCGCGGGGGAGTAGATCGCGGCCACCGTCTCGCCGTCGATCAGCACGTCGGCGGCGTGCGAGCCGGTCGCGGTGACGAGCGTGCCGCCGTGGATGAGGATCACGGCGCCACCAACGGGCCGTAGGCGTCCGGACGCCGGTCTCGGTAGAACGCCCACCGATCGCGCACCGCGGCCAGCAGATCCATATCAAGATCCTGAACCATCAATTCCGGGATGTACGCATCCGCGGTACCGCCGACGAACGCACCCTCCGGATCGACGAAGTAGGACGTGCCGTAGAAGTCGTCGTCGCCCAGGTCCTCCACGCCGACCCGATTGATCGCACCGATGAAGTACTGGTTCGCGACCGCGCTGGCCGGCTGCTCCAGCTTCCACAGGTGGTTCGACAGTCCCCGGCTGGTCGCGGACGGGTTGAACACGATCTGCGCCCCGGCCAGCCCGAGCGCCCGCCAGCCCTCCGGGAAGTGCCGGTCGTAGCAGATGTAGACGCCGATCCGACCGACGGCGGTGTCGAACACCGGGTAGCCGAGGTTGCCGGGCCGGAAGTAGAACTTCTCCCAGAATCCGGGCAGCTGCGGGATGTGCGTTTTGCGATATTTGCCGAGGTAACGACCGTCCGCGTCGATCACGGCGGCGGTGTTGTAGAGCAGGCCGGCCTGTTCCCGCTCGTACATCGGAAGGATCATGACGAGGCCCAGTTCACGAGCCAGCGCCTGGAATCGTTCGGTGGTGGGGCCCGGGATCGACTCGGCGTACGCGTAGAACTTCGGATCCTGGACCTGGCAGAAGTACGGCCCGTAGAACAGCTCCTGGAAGCAGATCACCTTTGCGCCCTGCGCGGCGGCCTGTCGCGCGTACTCCTCGTGGATCTTGGTCATTGACTCCTGGTCGCCGGTCCACGTCGTTTGAACCAGCGCTGCTCTGATGGCGTTCGTCATGGCTGTCCCTCCGCGATATTCCGCATATAGGGTGTAACACACTGAGAACGGAAAGTCGTGCCAGACCGCTGGTTGTTGTAGATACTTCAGCCGGCCCTCGGCGTCCGTGCCAAGTTTTGCGCGGTGCCGGTTCGGATCGCAAACAAAGCATCTGGCGGCGTCGGTTCCGGAACAGACGCCGCTGCGTGCGTGCCGTTGCCGGGGCGCGAAAATCCACCCAAGACCTTGACAGGCATCGATGTAAACGCGAATCTCGGTCTCGAACGTGGTCCGGACAATCGGTGTTCGTACCCGGGAAGGATCGCGATGAACGTCGCACCGGCGCGCCGCGTCGCCGTGACCGCAGTGTCGGCGCTCGCGCTGGTGGCCGCGCTTCTGTCCGCCACCGAAGGATCCGCCGCCGCTGCTCCCACGCTGCTGTCGCAGGGCAAGACGGCCACCGCATCTTCGACCGAGAACGCGATGTACCCGGCCTCCGCCGCGGTCGACGGCAACACCACCACGCGGTGGTCCAGCGCGTTCAGCGATCCGCAGTGGCTGCAGGTCGACCTCGGTACGCTCTCGAGCGTCAGCCAGGTCGTCCTGTCGTGGGAAGCGGCGTACGCGACGTCGTTTCAGATCCAGGTGTCCACCGACGCGGCGACCTGGACGACGATCTACTCCACCACGACGGGTGCCGGCGGCACGCAGACGCTCCCGGTCACCGGCTCCGGCCGGTTCGTCCGCGTCCTCGGCACCGCACGTGCCACGAAGTACGGCTACTCGCTGTACGAGTTCCAGGTTTACGGCAACGCCGTCGCCGATGTCTGCAACGCGTACGACGACGCGCTGAACAAGGCCGCGACCGCCTCGTCGACGGCGAGCGCCGGCACGCCGGCGTCCGCAGCAGTCGACGGAAACGCGGGCACCGGATGGTCCAGCGCGGCCGGCTTTCCACAGTGGATTCAGATCGACCTCGGCCGGTCGTTCCCGATCTGCCAGGTGATTCTGGAGTGGGGAGCCGCATACGCGACCGCGTTCCAGATCCAGCTCTCCCAGGACGCGACGGCGTGGACCACGATCTACTCGACCACCACGGGCACCGGTGGCACGCAGACGCTCAACGTCGGCGGCACCGGCCGCTACCTGCGCGTCAACTGCGCGGCCGGGCCGAGCCCGAGCGGCTGCTCGCTTCTGGAGATCATCGTGCACACCGGTGACCTCGCCCCGACGCCGCCGGCCCCCAGCCGGTATGCGATCACCGATCTCGGTTCGTTCGCCGGCGACTACAGCGATGCGCTTGCCATCAACAACGCGGGCGTGGTGGTCGGCAACTCGTACGCCACGCCGGGCATTCCGCACGCGTTCCGCTGGACCGCCGGCACACTCACCGACCTCGGCATCGAACCCGCCGGCCAGGCCAGCTGGGCCAACGGCATCAACGACGCCGGTCAGGTCGCCGGCACCGCGGACCGATCCGTCGGCGGGTACGCCTATCCGGCGACCTGGTCGGCCAGCGGTGTCCTCACCGACCTCGGCGGTCCGGTCACGAACCGGCTCGGCGTCGGCAACGGCATCGATCCGTCCGGCCGGGTAGTCGGCGGCCAGCGCGCAGCCGACTCCGAGGGCGGCCCGAACGCGATCCTCTACGACCAGGCCGGTAATCCCACCAATCTCGGCAATCCACCGGACAGCCTGAACGCCGCGACCGCCATCAACGCACGCGGCCAGGTTGTCGGCAGCCCGGCGTTCGTCTGGCAGAGCGGCACTCTCACGATGCTGCCGCCGATTCCCGGCGGGTTCAGCTCATCGTCGATCGCGACCGCCATCAACGTCGGCGGCCAGGTCGTGGGCGCCGCGAACAACGCCGCCAACACCGGACAGGACGCGGTCATCTGGCGCAACGGCGCGATCACCGACCTCGGTACGATCGACGGCATCCTGACCAACGAGGCCACCGGCATCAACGCAGCCGGGCAGGTCGTCGGTACGGCGGACCCGGGCTGCTCGCCATGCCCGTCGGCCGAGGCGTGGATCTGGCAGCAGGGCAGCGTGATGACCCGGCTCGACACGCTCATCCCGTCCGGATCGGGATGGACGCTGCAGGCGGCCAACGGCATCAACGACCGCGGGCAGATCGTCGGCACCGGACTGCACAACGGGCACCAGCGCGCATTCCTGCTGACGCCGAGCTATGCCGTGAACGTCAACTTCGGTCCGGCCGGCTCGACCGTACCGACCGGATATGCGCTCGATGCCGGTGCGGCCTACGGTGCTCGTACCGGCGGTCTCAGCTATGGCTGGAACATCGACAACGCGGTCAACACCCGCGACCGCGACAGCGCGTCGTCGCCGGACCAGCGCTACGACACGCTGATCCACATGCAGCGCACCGGCAGCGCGACGGTGTGGGAGATCGCGGTGCCGAACGGCCGCTACACGGTGCATATCGTCAGCGGCGATCCGACCGCGACGGACAGCACGTACAAGATCAATGTTGAAGGGGTTCTGGTGCTCTCCGGCGTGCCGACCGCAGCCAGTCCGTGGATCGAGGGCAGTGCGCTGGTCACCGTCTCGGACGGCCGGCTGACCGTGACGAACGGCACCGGCTCGAGCAACGACAAGCTCAACTACATCGACGTCATCGCGTCCTGACGAGCCTCAACCCACGATCCAGACGTACGGCTGGCTCTGCGGCGTCTCGGGAGATGCCGACCGACAAGCAGGTTTTCGTCGCCGATAGCATGACGGCGAGAGCGTCGGTCGGCAAACCGTTGCCGATGACCCGGATAGCGTGGCGGGGTCGCTATCTCGACCAGTGCCACGCTGCTGGCTGCGGCCGGAGTCGAGCCGCGTTGCGTAAAGGGCAGTGGGGGACCGAGTGCACGACGAGCCGCCGGCCGCGGCGGACTCCGGACCCGACCGGCGACGTCTGAGCGTGATGGACTGGATCGCGATCGCGCTCCTGATCGGCGGCGTGATCGCGGTAGCCACCCACCTCCTGCCGCTGTCCGCCGCTCACGCGACGGTGACCCGGATCGCGCCGCTCCTGGTGTTCCTGGGCGCCGTGATCATCCTGGCCGAGCTGGCCGCCCGCGCCGAACTGTTCGACGTGCTCGCGCTACGACTGACCGCGGTCGCTCGCGGCCGGAACGTCGCGCTGTTCTTCCTGTGCATCGCGTTTGCCGCGGTGACCACGATGTTCCTCAATCTCGATACCACGGCGGTGCTGCTCACTCCGGTCATGCTCGCCACCGCTCGCCGTGCCGGCGTACCGGCGCTCCCGCTCGCGATGACCACGGTATGGCTCGCCAATACCGCGAGCCTGCTGCTGCCGGTGTCGAACCTGACGAACCTGCTCGCCGCGGATCGGGTCGACCTCGGACCGCTCGCGTTCGCCGCGCGGATGGCGGTGCCGCAGATCGCCGTGCTGATGGTCGTCGGCGCCTGCCTGTGGATGTTCTACTGGCGCCACAGCCCGTCGCGGTACGTGCCACCGCCGATGCACCGACCACGCGATCGGCGTCTGTTCTGGACGTCAGCGGCGAGCGCCGTCGCGTTCATCGTATGCATCCTGGCCGGCGTCAGCATTGCCATCGCGGCGGTCGCCTGCGCGCTGGTCCTGGTGATCGCGTATGCCGTCTGGGATCGTCAGCACCTGCGGTGGAGCCTGCTGCCCTGGCGGCTCCTGGTCTTCGTCAGCGGGCTGTTTCTGGTGGTCGACACGGTCGGCCGGCACGGGCTCTCGGACTGGATGTCCGCGTTGATCGGCACATCGCCGTCCGGATCCGGCATCGTACGGGCAGGCTCGGTCGGCGCCGGCGTGTCCAACGCCATCAACAACCTCCCGGCGTACGTCGCCGGTGAGGCGGTTATTCCGCCCGCCAATCACGATCAGCTGCTCGGCCTGCTGATCGGCACGAACGTCGGCCCGTTGATCCTGCCGTGGGCGTCCTTGGCGACCATGCTGTGGGCCGAGCGCTGCCGCGCGGACGGACTCGCGTTCCGGTGGACCCGATTCATCGCGACCGGTGCGGTGACCGCGGTCCTCTGCGTGGCCGCCGCGATCGGTGCACTGCTGCTGACCCGCTAGCCGCGAAACGCAGCGGGATTGATCTCCTGCGGCGTACGCCGGACGGGATGGGCCTGCTCGAACGCGTACGCGATCGACAGCAGCCGCGCGTCGGTCCACGGCCGGGCGACCAGCATGATGCCGACCGGCCGGCGGTTGTTGGCCGCATACCCGGCCGGGATCACGATGCTCGGCCAGCCCGCCCGGGCCGCCCACGAGCAGCCGGTTGCACCCGGGAAGACCAGGCACTCCAGGTCGTCGTTCGAGCGCGGTCAGCAGGCCGTCGGTGGTAGCCCGCAGGTCACGTGCACGCGCCTCTTCGTACGCGGCGCGCTCCTGCTCCTGATCGATGGCCACCGCGGCATCCACGTGGACCTGGCCGAACTTCAGCGCGACGTCGGCGTGTGCCCGGTTCCACGCCTGGATCTCGGCCATCGACCGCACCGACGTTCCAGCACCGATCTCCGCGAGGAAACGGTCCACGCCGGGCGCGAATTCGTGGTGCAGCACGGTCATCTCGTCGTCGTGACCGAGCGACGGCAGTACCACGTCGACCAGTACGGCGCCGGCCGTACGCAGCGCAACGAGCGCCTCCTCGTGACAGGCCAGCGCATGCTCGTCCGGCTTGTCCTCGTCATCGTCCGGCGCGCTGCGCACGACGCCGATCCGGAGCCCGGCCAGCGCGCCCGATACGAGAACCGGCGGCTGGAACGGCGCCGGTGCGGCGGCCGTGGCCGGATCGGACGGATCCGGTCCGGCGATCACTGCGAGCAGTGCGGCCGCGTCGGCAACGGTCCGGGTCATCGGGCCGGCGGTGTCCTGGCTCGGCGCGATCGGCAGGATGCCGGTACGGCTGACCAGGCCCACGGTGGGCTTCATGCCGACCAGGCTCTGATGATCGGCCGGACTCGTGATGGAACCGTCCGTCTCCGTACCGATGGTCAACGGGGCCAGACCGAGCGCGGCGGCGGCGCCGGACCCGCTGCTGGACCCGCTCGGGGTGATCGATGTGTCGTACGGGTTGAGCACCTGGCCGCCGAGTGACGAGTAACCGGACGGCATGTTCTCGGTCAGGAAGTTGGCCAGCTCCGACAGGTTCGTCTTGCCGAGAATCACGGCGCCCGGCCTCGCGCAGGCGGGCGACGATCGGCGCATCCACCGCCGGCATCGTGTGCTCGAGCGCCCGAGCGCCGCCGGTCGTCGGCAGGCCGGCGACGTTGATGTTGTCCTTGATCAGCACCGGAATGCCGTCGATCGGGCTGCGCGGGCCGTGGTCACGGCGGATCCGGTCGCTGGCGTCGGCTTGGTCGAGCGCATCCGGTGCGAGGCATCGGATCGCGCCGAATGCCGGGTCGAGCCGCTCGATCCGGGCGAGATGCGCCTCGACGATGAGCCGGCTGGTCAGCGTACCGGCATCCAGGGCGGCGCGGAGTTCGGCAACGGTCGTGGACGCAAGGTCGGGCATGGTCACCGGCGCAACGTATCAGTGCTCCGGGGCCTCCGTCACCCCGCGCTCTGCGACGCTGGACCGGCAAGGGTGCAGGTTGGCATTCCGCAGGTGGCCGTACTGATCGACTTCTAGGATGGAATCGTCGCCGACGTACGGAGGCGCAGCATGACGACCGCAAGGCCGATCGCGATAACCGCCGCGTTGTCGCTTCTGACCCTCATGAGCTCCGTCCTGATACCCACGGCGGCGGCTGCCGCCGCCTCGAATCCGACCGTCGGGGACACCATCCAGCTCACCGGCATCGACGGTAACGAGCACCTGGCCGTCACGCTCACGAAGATCAACGACCCGGCCCGGCCGGCCAACGACATCAGCGATCCATCCGGCGGCGACCGGCTGGTCGGGGTGCAGGTGCGCATCACCAATCAAGGTACGGCGATGTACTCGGATGCACCCGACAACGACGTCACGCTCGTGGATGCGAACGGCCAGTCGTACAACACCACCTTCGACGACGTGTCCGCCGGTCCGAGCTTTCCGGGCAGCGTGAACATCCCCGACGGCGATTCCCGTCTGGGGTACGTCGTGTTCGAGATCCCGTCGTCCGCGACCGTCACCGAGGTGCAGTTCACGCCGGACAGTGGGCTGTCCGACGACGTCGGAACCTGGAGCGTGCCCCCGCGTACGCCGACCGCACCCAGAGGGCCGGCCACGAGCAGCCCGGGGACGGTGGTGACCGAGTTCTACGACGCCATCAACGCCGGCGACTACCAGAAGGCGTGGGACCTGGGTGGCAAGAACCTGGGCCACGGGTACGACACGTTCGCCGGCGGATTCGCCAACACCCAGCATGACGCGATCACGATCGGCTCGACCCATGGCGACGTCGTCCACGTCGACCTCGATGCGGAGATGACCGACGGCAGCCATCAGTCGTGGACCGGTACGTACACCGTGCGTGGTGGTGTCATCGTCGCCGGACATCTCAGGCGCGACTGAGCTGTCGTCCCGTTAGAGTGCCAGGATTCTCGGCACCACGACGTCCCATGTGGCCGGTGGCGGCGGTTGGTGCCCGACGCCGTCGAGCCGGAGCAGCGTTGCCCCCGGGATTGCGTGGGCGAGCGCCTCGCCGTGCGCCAGCGCGAAGAGCGGATCGGCGGTGCCGTGTATGACGAGCGTCGGCACCGCGATGTCATGCAGCCGCAGCAGGCTCGGCCCGTCGCCGGCCATCCGCATATGGTTGATCTCGCTGGACGCCATGTTGCGCGTACGGTCGAACACGCGTCCGGCGGTCTCGCGCACCCGGTCCTCGTCGAAGTATTCGGATCCGTAGAAATGTCGCAGCACGTCGACGCCGTGCTCGACCATGGCGTCCCGATCGGTGTAGTCCGGCGGTGCCTGACCGGCGAAGTATTCGCGCAGCTCGTCGCTCATCGGCGGGAGGTCTTCCGGGCCGGACGCGGCCGGCGACGTAGCGATCAGAACCAGCGAGGTGACCCGATCCGGGTGCTCGAACGCGATGAGCTGGGCCAACGCGCCGCCCATCGAGATCCCGACGATCTGCGCCGATGCGACGCCGAGCGACATCGAGTACGCCGATCGCGTCGGCGACCAGGTCGGAGAACGTGTAACCAGGCTCGCCGGGCGGGTAGCTTTCGGACCGGCCGGTGTCACGCGTGTCGTAGCGGATGACGTACCGGCCACCGGCGGCGAGCCGGTCGACGAAGCCGCCGTCCCACCAGTCCATCGAACTCGCAGCGCCCGCGATCAGCAGGATCGCCGGGTCGCCGGGGTCACCGACGGTGTCCACGCACAGCTCGACATCGTTCACTCGCATCCCGATAGTCAACTCCTCGTCCGGGTTCGTCGCAGCACGGGCACCCAAGCGCGACCGAGATCACTAAGCTCGTGGTTGACCTCGGAGGCTCGAATTGCGTAGCTCGATCCTGACAGCGCGGCTCCAGCTGACCCCGTTCGCCCTGTCGGACGCGCCGGACCTACACGTACTCTTCTCCGATCCGCTCACCCACACCATCGGATCCGGGCCGTTCACCTCGATCGCGCAGACCGAGCAATGGATCCGCAACCGGATGGACGCGCAGCGCGATCACGGCCTCTGCTGGTACGCGCTCAGGTCCCGAGAGAGTAACCGCCTGATCGGCAACTGCGGGATGCTGCGAGGACGCACCGCCTATGCCGAGCCGGAAATCGGCTACCTGATCGACACATCCGATCGTGGTCAAGGATTTGCCACCGAAGCGGCGCAGGCGGTCCTGCGGGAGTGCGCGGAGTCCGGGATCACCCGCGTGTGGGCGAGCATCCGTCCGCACAACACCCCGTCCCGCCGCATCGTCGAGCACCTCGGCCTCCGGGTGGATCGAACCGAGCACGACGACCGCGGTGACCTGCTGTTCTACGTCATCGACCTGCCGCATCCGGCTTGACGGTGCTCGGCCCGCATGTTGCATGGGTCACATCGCCCAAACCGGGCACGTCATGCGCCGTTCATGGCGGAGAAACGTCGTCCGTGCAGGCTGAACACGGTTAAGGAGGCAGCATTGATGACTGCGCAACCGTTCGTCCAGCGCGGAATTGCTCTCGTCGCCCACGACAGTTGCAAGCAAGACATGGTGGATTGGGCGGCGTTCAACCGCGGCACCCTCGCCCGGCATCGCCTCTACGCGACCGGTACGACCGGAGGGCTACTCATCGACCACGTCGGCCTATCGGTCGCCCGGCTGCGCAGCGGCCCGCTCGGCGGCGACCAGCAGATCGGTTCCCGGATCGCCGAAGGCGAGGTCGACCTGCTGGTGTTCTTCTGGGATCCACTCGCCGCCCAACCCCACGAACCGGACGTACGAGCGCTGCTGCGGATCGCAGTCCTGGCGAACATTCCGGTGGCCTGCAATCGGGCCACCGCTGACTACATCATCTCGTCACCCCTGCTCGACCATCCGCACGTAGTCGGCAAGGCGCTCGCCATCGCCTGACGTCACAGATAGTCGAAGAACCGGAGGAGCCACGTCGCCGGGATCCACGTGTGACTGGCATGATCAAGTGTGTCAGGCTGTCGGGTGGCGTCGCGTTTTGTGCCGCCGTACGCCCAACCGGAGGTAGCACCGTGATCGTCGTCGCCGGAGAGGCACTGATCGACCTCGTGTCCAGCGGGGACGACGGCTACCGTGCGGTGGTCGGTGGATCGCCGGCCAACGTCGCGGTCGGACTTGCGCGCCTGCAGCAACGGGTCCGGCTGCTCGCCCGGATCAGCGCCGACCCGTTCGGCCAGCGGATCCGCACGTACCTGGCGGACAACGGAGTCGATCTCACGTGGAGCGTCGATGCGACCGAGCCGACATCGCTCGCGATCGCATCCCTCGATCAGCACGGCCACGCCGAGTACGCGTTCTACCTCGCCGGTACGGCCGACTGGCAGTGGCGGCGCGAGCAGCTGCCGGCGACCTGGGACGGCGTACGGGCGGTGCACTCCGGATCGTTGGCGCTGTCATTGGCGCCGGGCGCCGATGTCCTCGAAGAGATGCTGTCGGCCGTGCCGGTCACGGTGTCCATCGATATCAACCTGCGCCCGTCGATCTGTGACGACCGGGACGCCGAGCGGCTTCGGATCGAGCGGCAGATCCGCCACGCCCAACTGGTCAAGGCGAGCCAGGAGGACGTGATGTGGCTGTATCCGGGCCGGACGGTTGCCGAGATCGCCGCATCGTGGCAAGCGGCCGGCGCGACGTGCGTCGTCGTGACGCTCGGCGGCGACGGGGTCTATCTGCTGCCGCCGGACGGCGTCGCGGTACGGACACCGGCGCGGCCGGTCACCGTGGTCGACACGGTCGGTGCCGGGGACGCATTTACCGCCGGTCTGCTGAGCGCGCTCGCCGGCGCTGATGCGCTCGGCTCCGATCCGGTCGCCCGGCTGACATCGGCAACGCCGGATGTGTGGCGTGCGGCGGTCGACTATGCGAGCACCGTGGCCGCGTTGACCTGTGCTCGTTTCGGTGCCGATCCGCCGACGGCGGCCGAGGTTGAAGCGAACGACGGGCACCTCAAGCGGGAGTGAATCCGCTCGAGATGCCCGTCGGCTACCGCTGGTTATGAGCTGGTGCAGCTCACGGCGAGCGATGTGGGCGCGCTCCCGTTGGCGGTGAACCCGAACGTCTGGGTCCCGCCGGCCGGAGTCTGCCCGTTGTAGCTGAGGTTCGCGACCGTGACGGCACTGCCGCTTTGGGTCAACGTACCGCTCCAGAGCTGGGTGATCGTCTGGCCGTTCGAGAACGTCCATTTCGTGGTCCAGCCGTGGATTGCGCTGGCTCCGGCCTTGACCGTCACGCCGCCCTGGAAGCCTCCGGCCCACGAATTCGTGGTGGAGTAGGTGGCGCTGCAACCGCCGGCCCCGCCGCCCCCGGTCGGGCTGGGCGTTGGGGTAGGTGTCGGCGTGTGCGTCGGTGTCGGCGTGGGTGTCGGCGTCGGGTTACCGCCGCCGCCGGTGGTGATGGCGGCCGAGAAGCTGTTGACGGTGAGGCCGACACCCCCGACCCACGGTTCGAAGCCGGCCTGGATGCTGGTCAGATACCAGGCGCTCGTGCCGTACGCGGAGTTGCGGCTCAGCGTGTCGGAGATGAAGTCCTTCACGTTGAAGCTCAGGCTGGTGAGGCCCGACTGCACGTACGACACCACATTGTTCTGGCCGTTGTTGCCGGTCCATACCGTCCACGTGTGACCGGCGATGGTGGCCGATCCGGTCGGCGATCCGATCGGCTGGATCGAACCGGTGTGGTTCAGCCAGATCATGATCTCGGTGTCCTGGACGCCGCTGACATCCGTGGTTGCATTGAGCCAGATGTCGTACGAGGCGTCGTAGGTCCCCGAGCTGGGATAGGTGTCGCTGATACTGCTCGGTGCTGTGCTGATCTTGCTGATCTGTGCCGGTAAGGGCGACCCCGGACTGCAGTTGCTGTAGTGGCAGCCGAGATAGATCGACGGGTACGACACCGGAGCACCACCGAGGTTGCCGGTGCCGTCCTGCTCGGCGATGGAGAAGCCGGTGTCGGTGACATTGATGCACTGGGTGGCGCTGGTGCCCCACCGGTTGTTCTGCACGATGTACTTGCCGCCGACGGTCGTGGTCCCGAACTGGTCACAGATCTGGGTTGCCGCAGAAGCGCCGGTCGTGGCTGCGATCACCATCGCACCCGAGCCGAGGACGAGCAAACCGGCCAGCGCGAGCGTTCGAAGGGGACGTAACATTTCACTCCTTTCTTTCCGCGGCGAGGATCAGCTGGCGACGCAGGTAGCGGTCGGTACTGCGTTCGTTCCGGTGTAGCTGGCCTGGAATCCGAACGCGGTGTTACCACCGGGCGCGATCACGTTGTTGTACGGCATGTTGAGCGCGGTCTCGGTTGCGCCGGACTGCGTGCCGCTGGCGTTCCACTCGTTCGTGATCAGCTGGTTGCCACCGAACGTCCAGGTGACCTTCCACGTCGAGGTGGAAGTCGTACCGGTGTTGGTGACCGTGACGTTGGCGGTGAAGCCGGTGCCCCAGTCGTTGGAGATCGTGTAGGTCGCGGTGCACTGGGCACCGCTACCGCCGCCACCGCTGCCCGACACCGTCCAGGTGAACGACGCCGAGCCGGATGCGTTGGTGGTGTCCTTCGCGGTGACCGTCACGGTTGAGGTGGCCGCCGTGGTCGGTGTTCCGGAGATCAGCCCGGTCGAGCTGCTGATCGAGAGCCCGGCCGGCAGGCCGGTCGCGGTGTAGGTCAGGGTCTGGCCGGATGCCGAATCGGTGGCCGAGATCTGCAGGCTCTTCGCCGTGCCGACCGTGCCGGTCTGGCTACCCGGGTTGGTGACCGTGACGGTGTTCGCCCCGGCCGCATTCACGGTCCAGGAGAACGACGCCGAGCCGGACGCGTTGGTGGTGTCCTTCGCGGTGACCGTCACGCTCGACGTACCGGTGATGGTCGGCGTACCCGAGATCAGCCCGGTCGAGCTGCTGATCGAGAGCCCGGACGGCAGGCCGGTCGCGGTGTAGGTCAGGGTCTGGCCGGATGCCGAATCGGTGGCCGAGATCTGCAGGCTCTTCGCCGTGCCGACCGTGCCGGTCTGGCTACCCGGGTTGGTGACCGTGACGGTGTTCGCCCCGGCTGCACTGACGGTCCAGGTGAATGCGGCCGTGCCGGACGGACCGGTCGAGTCGGTCGCGGTGACCGTCACGCTCGACGTGCCGGCGGTGGTCGGCGTACCCGAGATCAGCCCGGTCGAGCTGCTGATCGACAGGCCGGCCGGAAGACCGGTCGCCGCGTAGGACAAGGTGCCCCCGGCGGTGTCCACAGCGGAGATCTGCAGGCTCTTCGCCGTGCCGACCGTGCCGGTCTGGCTACCCGGGTTGGTGACGGTGACGCTGCCGGCAACCGCGCCGAGCGCCGGGAAGGCGTTCGTGACGAGCTGCTGGAACTGGAACGCGAACCACTGCCCGGCCGGTACGTCGAAGCCGGGGATGGCGCCGGTCGCGTACGTGCCGCCGTTGCCGTCCGTGTTCGTGCTGTTCGGGTCGCAGTGCGGGTCACCGTGGGTGTGCGTGGCGGTGGGGTAGTCGCCGTCGGACTCGCCCGGGGGCTTGATCCAGACGAACGCGATGATGTGCGCCGAGGCGCCGAAGGGCTGTGCGACCGGTCGGGCGCCGATACCTGCGCCGTTCTGGTTGCACCAGTCGCCACGGAACGGCCGCTGGTCGATCTTGTTGGCCGCGACGTAGGCGGTTGCGGTGGTCGGGGTGCTGTTCAGCGCGGTCGGTCGGGCCGAGCCGCCCCAGCCGTTACGGGACGTGTCGATCAGGATCCCGATCGTGGACGGGAACCCGGCGGTGACCAGCGCGGTGTACATCAGGTTGTCGTACGTCTGCTCGTCGAAGGTCGGGTTGAACTGGTAGAACGTGACCGAATCGAGCGGGTTGCCACCGACGTTGAGCGTCGGGTTCGGCAGGAACGGCTCCGTGGTCGGAGTGGTGTTCGCCGTGTCGCTGATGAACCCGTCCACGCTGGCGACACCGGCCGTGGTGGCCTTCGCCACCTTGGCGAGCTCGTTGGCGGCCGGTTGCAGGTTGCTCGGCCAGCCCAGCCATGCCGAGTGCGCGATGTCCACGTAGGTGTACACGTTGGAGATCGCGTGCAGCTTGTTCAACGCGTACTCGACGCCGGTCTCGTAGAACGGTGTCGCCGTCGCACAGGCCGGCTTGCTCTGGTTCGTGACGGCGTTCGGCAGCGAATCCGGTTCGATGATTGCGACGATCCGGAGGTTCGCGTACTTCGCGGTCGCCATCATCGCGGCGATCGGGTCGATGTACTGCGTTTCGTACTCGGTGAGACCGGCCGCGGTCGCCGGGATCTCGCCGTTCGACGCCAGCGCGGCGCAGTCACGACCGGGGAGGTCGTAGATGACGATCTCGATCGTCTCCGGTGTCGTTCCCTGCACCTGCGTCAACGCGGTGTCGAGGTGGAACTGCAGGCCGTGGTGGACGCTGTCGCCGGCGATCGCGGCGATCTTGTCCATCCACACTGCGGTCGGGTTGGTCGCGACCTTCGCCTCGGCCGCACCGAGCGTGCCGCCGTCGGCATTGGCCTGCGCCATGACCTCGGCGGTGTAGTCCGGGCTCAGATACTGCGTCGCGCCGACGAACGGGTTGGCGACGTGCGTCGCCGCCGCCGCCGGCTGGGCCGCGATGACCGGTCCGAGCAGCGCGGCGACCAGGATGGCCGCGGCACCCATAATGCGGCCGTGTCGAATTCGAGGGGGACGTGAACTCAGTTGCATGGGGCTCCTTCACGTGACGAAATCTGTCCATTGACGCAGGTAGAAGCACTCCTGGAACATGGGAGCGCTCCCATCGATGGCCGCAGATATTGGCATCGATGATTTAATCGATGATTTAACGGTGGTGTCACCGGTCTGTAAAGGCATCGACATATCTGCGTCGGTTAGCTCGCGGCATATCCGCTCCGGCGCCCGCCGGCCGTACCCGGACGGTCGGGACCAGCGACCGCCGCCAGCACGGCAAACGCGAACCGGCGGTGATCTACCGACGCGTGCCGGCGATCCGGCCGCCCGCGGCCGGCGCCACGACGGTCGTTGTAACTTTCATGAATGAGAGGCGGCGGACCTCATCGACCGTCATTCGAACGGCGTGATCGCCGGCACGGCCGTCGCGGCGGGAATCGCCCGGTGCAGCAGGTCGCCGAGGCCGTCCCGGCTGCTCACGGTCAGCACCGTGTCGGTACGCGTGAGCTTGCGCCCGGCCGGCGGCGCCCAGAGCACCTGAGCACCGCGCCCGGTCCGGATCGCAACCACCCGGGCAACGCCGGGGCGCTGCAGATCCCCGACGGTCCGGCCGTCCAGTTCGGAGCCGGCGCCGACCGGGATCTCTGCGACGAGCAGCACCCGGCGGTGGACCGGGATCGTCGCGACGACCTCGTGATCGAGCATCGCGGCCGCGAACGACGGCGCGGCGAGCGCGGACACGCTGCGTGATGTGGTGAACGAGAACGTCCGCTGGATTCGTTCGGCGAAGTCGCCGTCGAACAGTCGCAGCGCCGGCCGGATGTCCGGATTGACCTTGCGGGCCAGCAACGCCGTCTGCACGTTGGCGAGATCACTGCTGGTTAGGACGACGAGGCTGCGCGCCGTGGCGACGGACGCCGATCCCAGCGTCGCCTGCCTGCCGAGATCCCCGACGATCACCGGAACGTGCCGCTCGCGGGCGACCTCGACACCGCGGGCGCTCGGGTCACGGTCGATGCCGACGACCGCGAAGCCGAGATCATCGAGTGCGGTCAACACGCGCGTACCGAGGTCGCCGAGGCCCGCCACGATCACGTGCGAGTCGATCGGGCCGATCAGGCCGCCACCGGAGATCGCGAGCCGCGCGCTGACCACGGACTCCACGACGGTCGCCGTGACCAGCGGGATCAGCGCGATGCTGATGACCGTGAACAGGATGTGCAGCACCTGCAGGCTGGGGTTGGCGGACAGGTCCGGTGTGGTGCCGCCGAACGTCGACAGCACGGTCACGTAGAAGCCCTGCCACAGATTGAGGTGGGCCAGCGGTGTGAGGATCGCGGTGCCCGCCACGATGATGGCCAGAAGTGCCACCACGACGAGGCGCAGCCGCCGAGCGACGAGTGCCAGCATGACGAGGAGCGCGCGCCGGTGGCCCCGGCGGTGCACGTCGCCGGTTGAGGCGGCCGCCAGCGCGGCACCCGGCCCGGTGCCGCCGCTCAGCACGAGATCGGCCTCGATCTGATCCTCGGGCAGGACGAACGGCTCGTGCACGCCGGCGGTGACGGCGAGTCCACAGAGGACATCCTCCGGGCGGGCCTGGGTGCGGCTCATCACATACACCATGCGGTTGAAGAGGCGCAAGGGGATCGGTGCCTCGCTGCCGACCGCTGCCGCGACGAACGCGGGCGCTGCGACCGCGGTTGCGGACAGCACCGCGCAGTCACTGACCAGCTCGTGCACGGCGTCGGCCAGCACCTCGTCGAACATGCGCAGGACGATGCGCACGTGCGGAGCGACCTCGCGGACCAGCAGCGCCGTGTCGAGGTTGGCGACGTCGTTCTGATCGGTGAGCGCGATCGCCTCGCTATCGGTGATCCGGGCGCGCTGCAGCGTCTCGGCGTCCAGGTGGTCGGTCACGATCAGCTCGATGCCGGGCAGCGACTCGATCGGCGCCTCGCTGGTGACCTGCGACCGTCGCATCACGACGGTCACATCCGTGTCCGGCAACGTACGCAATTCGGTGATGAGCCGAAATGCGAGCGTGTTGTCTCCACAGACGATGTAGCGGCGTCTCATGGGCGCATCGTAGCGGCTGCCGCCGACACGACTCATCCACCGAAGGTCGGTCCGGAAAACCTATCCGGCGAGTGCGAGGTAACGGAATCCGGCGCGCTGCAGGCGTTCCCGGTCCAGCGCGTGCCGTCCGTCGAGCACGCGTGCGGTACGCATGACGACCGCGAGCTTCGCCCAGTCGAGTTCGAGGTACTGCGGCCACTCGGTCACCAGGACGACCGCATCCGCGTCGTCGACGACCTCGGCGGCGCTGTCGCAGAGGTACGGCGCGAGATCGGGGTACTCCACCGCGAACCGCTCCATCGCGATCGGGTCGTGCAGCCGGACGCGTGCGCCGCGCTCGAGCAGCTTGCGAGCGATGTCGATCGCCGGCGCGTCGCGAAGGTCGTCGGTGTTCGGCTTGAACGCGAGTCCGAGCAGGCCGATCGTGCGTCCCTTGAGGATGCGTACCTCGTCGAGGAGCTTCTCCACGACGAGCTCACGCTGGTGGGCGTTGATCACCCGCGCGGCGGACACGATCGGCATATCCAGCTTGTATTCACCGGCGGTGGAGATCAGCGCCGCGGTGTCCTTGCCGAAGCAGGATCCGCCCCAGCCGACGCCGGGGTTCAAGAAGCGCGACCCGATCCGGGCGTCCAGGCCGGTGCCGCGGGCGACCTGCGTGATGTCCGCGCCGACCTTGGCGGCGAGCGCGCCGATCTCGTTGATGTAGCTGATCTTCAGCGCCAGGAACGCGTTGGCCGCGTACTTGATCAGCTCGGCCGAGGCGAGGTCGGTGGCGACCAGCGGGATCGCGGCCATCTCCTCCGGCCGTGGCAGGAACGCCGGCGCGGTGAACGACTGCTCGACGATCGGGCGGTAGAGCGAGTAGAGCACCTCGAGCGTACGGGCGTGGTCGGAGCCGACGACGACCCGGTCCGGGTAGAGCGTGTCGCCGATCGCGGTGCCCTCGCGAAGAAACTCGGGGTTGGATGCGACCGAGAAGTGGTCTGCGGCGCGCTCGCCGTGGCTGCGCTCGTACGCCTCCCGGACGATCGCGTCGACCCAGTTGCCGCTGCCGATCGGGACGGTGGACTTGTTCACCACGACGGTGAAGTCGCCGTCGAGGTAGGTGCCGATGCTGTCCGCGGCGGACGACACGTACCGCAGGTCCGGGCTGCCGTCGTTGTTCGACGGCGTGCCGACCGCGATGAACACGACGTCCGCGCCGGGCACCGCTTCGGCGTAGTCGGTGGTGAAGCTCATCCGGTCGGATGCGACCGCGAGCAGCTCGACGAGGTACGGCTCGTAGATCGGGCTCTTGCCGGCCCGCAGCAGGTCGACCTTGGCCTGGTCGACGTCGACGCACGTCACGTTATGTCCGAGGTACGCCAGACACGCGCCCGTCGTGATGCCGACATATCCCGTTCCTACGATGCATACCTTCATGCGGGAGGACCTTACTCTTCGTGTGCGAGCTACGGATTCGGCGCCACCATGCCGGTGTTCGAAATCTCTGCGCCGGTGGTCGGGAAGTCGTCCGCGGTCAACGACTGGATCATGGGAATTGCCTGGTCCTTCGGGTCGAGCGACGGTACGCCCGGCGGGGCCAGCGTGATCGGTACGACATTGCCGCGACGAATGAGCCGTCTGCGCGGAGCGTCACCCGCAGGATCATCGAGATCCCGTTCACGCCGCTGACGCTCAGTGCGTGGTAGCCGTCGAAGTTGCCGAGGCTGTAGGCGATCAGGTGACCCTTGTAGAACTCCATCCCGCGCAGGACGTGTGGGCTGTGTCCGATCACGAGATCGGCTCCGGCGTCGATCATCGCATGGCTGAATGCGATCGCGTCGCCCCGATTCTCACCCAGGAAGATCTGGTTGCCGGGCGTGACGTGCTGGTAGGCCTTGCCCTCGCCACCCATGTGCGCCTGCACGATCACGACGTCCGCCATCGTCCTGGCCTTCGCCACGAGTGCCTGGTCGGATCGGATGTTGAGCAGGTTGTTCGCCCACGCGTACGGCGCAAATCCGAGGACCGCCACCTTGATGCCCTTGACCGTGACGATCGGGATGTAGCCGGGCGTACCGGTGTACCGCACGCCGGCTGCGGTGAGTGCCTGTTCGGTCTGGCTGTGGCCGTTCGGGCCGTAGTCGAGCGCGTGGTTGTTCGCGAGGTTGACCAGGTCGAAACCGGCGTCGTGGAGCACCGCCGCGTACGACGTCGGGGCCCGGTAGGCGAAGCAGGTCTTGCCGAGCGATGCGGCGGCGCACTTCGTCGACGTGGTGACGTCGGTGATCGGCTCTTCGAGGTTCGCCATCTGCAGGTCGGAGTGCAGTGCGCCGGACAGGCTGTCGAACATCCCGGCGCCACCGTTCGGCGGAAGGTAGTTCGGCGCCGAGGCGATGATCGTGTCGCCGACCGCGGAGAGCGTGAACGTGGCACCGGCGGCGGCGGTCGCGCCGGCCTTGATCGACGGCTTCGCGACCGGTGTGGACGACGGCGCTGATGCGGGGTGTCCGGCCGGTACCCAGGTGACCGTGGCCGAGGCGCACGCGGTGAGCGCGAGCGTGGTCGCCACCGCGACTGTGGCGGCGATCACACGGAATCGTCGACCGCGCGGGGGGTGGGTGCCGCGTGTCATGCCAACCTCCGCGCTGTGGTGATCCACCCGGTGGGGGACCGGGCAGCCCAGGGTAAGCGGTCGGCGGCGGTAACGCGAAATTGGCTCGATGCGACGAATGGGCGATTTGTCGGGAGTGGCGAGTACCCGCCACGACGGACATCCGACATCGACATTCGTTGACATTGATCAGCATCTTTCAGGAGCGTCTGGGTAGCGCCGGTAACCACCCACTGACACCGGAGTCCGTACCACGGGAGGATCGATGCACGTTCCCCAGAATCCGTCTCGAGCCAGGAGGATATTCCTCGTCGCGTTGACCGCGTCGATGGTGTGCCTCGGGCTCTCCACTCCGGGAGTTGCGGCCGCCAAGGTCGCCACTCCCAAGCAGAACGTGAGCGCGCTCTGCGGCGTCGCGAAAAAGGGTATGTCCCGGTGTTTCGCGCTGGTCCGCAAGGATCTGAAATCGACAAAAGGCATCCACCCGGCGTTGACGCCGTCCGGCTACGGCCCGGGTGACCTAGCGAGCGCATACAACCTCCCGGGCGGCGGCGGCGCCGGCCAGACCGTCGCGCTGGTCGACGCGTTCGATGACCCGAACGCCGAGGCCGACCTCGCGATCTACCGCAGCCAGTACGGACTGCCGGCCTGCACGACCGCGAACGGCTGCTTCAGCAAGATCGACCAACGCGGTGGTACGAGCTACCCGCCATCGGACGCGGGCTGGGCCGGCGAGATCTCGCTCGACATCGACATGGTGTCCGCGATCGCGCCGCAGGCCCACATCCTGCTCGTCGAGGCCGACACGAACGACAACGACAACCTCGGTGCGGCCGTGGACGAGGCGGTGGCGCTCGGTGCGAAGTACGTGTCGAACAGCTACGGCTCCGCCTATGACTCGACGCCGGGCAGCGGCGAGGACCCGACCGACGTCACCGAACTCGACCCGTTCTACAACCACCCCGGTGTCGCGGTCGTGGCCAGCTCCGGCGACGACGACTACGGCGTCTCGTACCCGGCGTCGTCGCAACTTCGTCACGTCGGTCGGCGGCACGTCGCTGGTACCGGACGGCAGCACCCGCGGCTGGTCGGAGTCGGTCTGGAACAACTCGTTCGGCGGTCCGGGCAGCGGCTGCTCGCTCTTCGAGGCGAAGCCGTCGTGGCAGACCGATAGCGGCTGCGCGAACCGGACCGTGGCCGACGTCTCCGCGGTCGCCGACCCCGAGACCGGTGTCGCGGTCTACGACACGTTCGGCGAGGGCGGCTGGGAGGTCTTCGGCGGCACCAGTGCATCGTCGCCGATCATCGCGAGCGTCTTCGCCGACGCCGGCACCCCGGTCGCCGGCACCTACCCGAGCAGCTACCCGTACGCGGCGGCTGGCTCGTTGAACGACGTCACGACCGGCAACAACGGATCCTGCTCGCCGGCGTACTACTGCACCGCCGCAGCCGGCTACGACGGCCCGACCGGACTCGGTACGCCCAACGGCGTCGCCGCCTTCACCACCGGTCCGCACGGCACCGTCACCGGCACGATCACCAACAGCGCGACCAGCGCGCCGGTTGTCGGTGCCACGGTCTCCGCCGGTACGTCGTCGGCGATCACGGACGCGAGCGGCCACTACAGCCTCTCGGTGCCGGTCGGCACGTACAGCGTCACGGCAGCCGCCTACGGCTACATCAGCCAGACCGTCGCCGGCGTCACGGTCAGCGACGGCGGCAGCGTGACGGAGAACTTCGCGCTCGTCGCGGCACCGACCCAGACGATCAGCGGCAAGGTCACCGACGGCTCCGGCCACGGCTGGCCGCTCTACGCCGCGATCACCGCCGAAGGCGTACCGGGTGCTCCGGTGTACACGAACCCGTACACCGGCGCGTACAGCCTGACGCTGCCGTCCGGGGCCACCTACGCCCTGCACGTCACGTCGGTCTACAGCGGTTACCAGGCGGTCGACACGAACGTCACACTCGGCTCGGCGAACGTCACCAAGAACATCCCGGTGCCGGTCGATGCGGCCTCCTGCACGGCCGCGGGCTACACCGTGGCGGTCAACGGGACGTCGGAATCGTTCGACGCGACGACCACGCCGCCCGGATGGTCGGTCGTGAACAACACGGCCGTCGGCGGATGGGAATTCGACGACCCCGGTGCCCGCGACAACATGACCGGTGGAAGCGGCAACTTCGCGATCATCGACAGTGACCACCTCGGCCAAGGGCAACACCGAGGACACGTACCTGATGTCGCCGGTGACGAACCTGACCGGCGTCGCCTCGCCGGACCTCGGGTTCGACACCGACTACCACGATCTGCAGTCGACCGCACAGGTTGACCTGAGCATCGACGGCGGGACCACCTGGAACGACCATCTGGGACTCCAGCGACACCGACTTCCGCGGTCCGGCCCACGTGGACGTACCGCTCCCGCAGGCGGCGAACCAGTCCGCCGTACAGGTCCGGTTCCACTACACCGGCATCTGGGCCTGGTGGTGGGAGGTCGACAACGTGTTCGTCGGCAGCCGCACATGCCAGCCGATCGCCGGTGGCCTCGTCGCCGGTACGGTGGCGGACGCCAACACCGGTGGCGGTCTGGTCGGCGCGACCGTGACCAGCGTCGACGCACCGTCGGCGACGGCCACCACGGTGGCGACACCGGACGACCCGAACGTGCCCGACGGCTTCTACCACCTGTTCTCGGCGCTGACCGGCACGCACAGCTTCACCGCGAGCCGGAGCCACTACACGTCGAAGACGACCAGCACCACGGTGACCGCGAACAAGACCAAGAAGCTGACGTTCAGCCTCAAGGCCGGCCGCATCACCGTGACACCGACGAGCATCGCCAAGACCGTGAACTGGGACGGTACGGCCAGCCAGGTCGTCACCGTCAAGAACACCGGCGGTTCTCCCGCGACCGTCACGGTGGGGGAGGTCCCCGGCGGTAGCGTGCTGCTGGCACAGGGTGGCGCACCGCTGCAGAAGATCACCGGCAAGTACTCGCCGCTGTCGCTGCACAGCGGCAAGGCGGTGAAGAAGGCGACCGCGACCGCAAAGCCGAGCGTCTCTCCGTCCGACGCACCATGGACCGAGATCGCCGACTTCCCGGGTCCGATCCAGGACGAGGGTGTCGCCGCGTTCGGTGGCAAGATCTACGTCGGCATGGGCTTCAACGGTAGTGGGGACTCGTCCGGACTGACCGTCTACGACCCGGACACCGGCGCGTGGACCGCGCTCGCCTCCGCCACGGACACGCGCGAGAAGCCGGTGTTCGCGTTCCTGGACGGCAAGCTGTACGTCGCCGGCGGCTGGGGCTCGGACGGAAACCCGGACCCGAAGCTGGAGATCTACGACCCGGCCAGCAACTCCTGGTCGACCGGCGCGTCCGACCCTGACCCGCTCGCGGGTTCGGCGACGGTCGTGCTGAACGGCAAGATCTACGGCATCGGCGGCTGCACGGCGTCCTCGTGCGGCGTCACCGACGTCAACGTGTACGACCCGTCGACGGACACCTGGTCGACGGCGGCCGGCTATCCCGAGCCGGTCGCGTGGGAGGCCTGCGGCAACATCGCCGGCACGATCTACTGCTCCGGCGGCGTGACCGACGCGGCATCGATCGTCCACACGTACGCGTACGACGCCGGTTCGAACACGTGGTCCCCGATGGCCGACATGCCGGCCGACCTCTGGGGCTCGGGCTCCACCGCGGCCGAGGGTCAGCTGCTGGTCTCCGGCGGTGCCGTGTCGAACAGCACGGTCATCACCAACCAGGGGTACGCGTTCGACCCGTCGTCCAACTCCTGGTCGGCGCTGCCGAACTCGAACAACGCGGCCTACCGTGGCGGTGCGACCTGCGGCTTCTACAAGATCGGTGGCAACCCGGGCGGTGCGTTCTCCACGCCGCTCGCCAGCTGCCGAAGTGCTGCCGGGTCAGGTCGACTGCGATGCGACCGCGGACGTCAGCTGGCTGTCCGAGGCGCCGACCACGCTGACCCTGGCACCGGGTGCATCCGCCCACGTCACGGTCACCGTGAACGCGAACGTGCCGGACATCACGCAGCCCGGAACGTACACGGCGAAGGTCTCGGTCGGGACGGACACCCCGTACCCGGTCGCGGCGATCGGCGTGTCGATGACGGTCAAGCCCCCGAAGACGTGGGGCAAGATCACCGGTCTGGTGACCAGCAACGGTGTTCCGCTCGCCGGAGCGACCGTGCAGATCAACACGTGGGCGACGCACTACACGCTGAAGACCGACAGTTCCGGTCATTACGCGCTGTGGCTCGACGTCCGCAACAACCCGTTGCAGATCATCTGCGCCAAGGACGGTTACCAACCGCAGGTGGTGACGGTGAAGATCGTGAAGGGTGCGACGACGACGGCGAACTTCGTTCTGCTGAAGGACTAGTCGTCCAAGCACACCGATGCCCGGCTGGCGAGTGTTGCCAGCCGGGCATCCGGCTGTCCCGGCCCGGACCGCTACGCGCGGCGATGACCGCCCGAGCTGGCCAGATCGGCCTCGATGTTGCGGGCCGTGTCGAGCAGCGCTTCGAGGAGGTCGGCGACGACGTCGTCGAGGTTGCGGCGCAGCGCGCTGGTGGACACGTTGACCGCGGCGATCACCCGGCCGTCCGGATCGCGGATGGGTGCGGCCAACGATCGCAGGCCCTCCTCGAGTTCCTGGTCGACCAGTGCCCATCCCTGCGCCCGGACGCGTACCAGCTCGGCTCTAAGGGTCTCCGCGTCGGCGATCGTGTGCGCGGTCAGGCTGCGCAACTTCGTGGAGGCGAAGTAGCCGTCGAGCCATTCGTCGGATCGGGCCGCCAGCAGCACCCGGCCCATCGACGTGACGTAGGCGGGGAAGCGCGTACCGACCGCGATCGCGACCGTCATGATCCGCCGGGTGGGCACGCGGGCGATGTAGACCACCTCGTCGCCGTCGAGAACGCTGACCGAGGACGACTCGTGGACCCGCTCGACCAGCTGTTCCAGGTGCGGCGTGGCCATCTCCGGTAGCGACATGCTGGACAGGTACGCGTACCCGAGTTCGAGGATCTTCGGTCGCAGTGAGAACCGCGCGTTGTCCACCCGGATGTAGCCCAGTTCCACCAGCGTGTGCAGGAACCGGCGGGCGGCGGCGCGGGGGAGTCCGGTCTGTTTGGCGACCTCGGAGAGCGTCAGGTCGCTGTGCTCGGCGTCGAACGCGCGAATGACCGCCAGCCCGCGGGCCAGCGACTGCACGAATTCGCCCTCGCGCCCGTCCGCGACCGCCATCTCGCCCACCGGCGCACCATCGCTCATCCGCGACCTCGCCCAACTCGCGGCGGGCGATGCGGAATGCGGTGTTCGCAGCCGGTACGCCGGCATAGACCGCGACCTGCATCAGGATCTCCTTGATCTCGTCGACCGTGAGGCCGTTGCCGATCGCGGCGCGTACGTGCATCGCGAATTCGTTCTCGTGCCCGAGCGTGGCGAGCATGGCCAGCGTGATCGCGCTGCGCGTGCGTCGGTCCAGGCCGTCGCGGCCCCAGATCTCGCCCCACGCATACGTGGTGATGTAGCTCCTGGAAGTCGCCGGTGAACGCGTCGGCGTCGGCGAACGCGGCGTCGACGTGCGCGTCCCCGAGCACCTCACGCCGCACGGTCTCGCCGGTGGCGCGGGCGTCCGCCGGTCCGCGTGTCGTCATCGAGCCTCCGGGGTGAGAGCGTGCGGGTCATCGTCGGTCAGGAATGCGGCCAGCAAAGCGGTGACGTCATCGGCGCGCTCGACGTTGGCCAGGTGAGCCGCATTATGCAGGATGGTGAACCGCGCTCCCGGTACCGCCGCGGCGATCGTCCCGCCATGCGGTGGTGGCGTGGCCGGGTCGTCCGCGCCGGAGATGACGAGCGTCGGCGCGGTGATGCGCGCCAACGACGGTCGCTGGTCCATGTCCCCGATCGCGTCGCAGCACGCGGCGTAGCCCTCGTCCGGGCAGTCGGCGATCATGGCACGGAAGTCGGCTACGACGGCCGGTCGACGCGGTTCGAAACGGTTCGGTGAACCAGCGCGAGACGACCGCGTCGGCGATGCTACCGGTGCCGTACGCGCGGACCTGCGCGGCACGTTCGACCCAGCCGCCCTCGGGCATGTAGGCCGACGTGCACACCAGCGCCAATCGGCCGATGCGCTCCGGTGCGTTGATCGCCGAGCCACATGCCGACCATGCCGCCGAGCGAGACACCGGCGTAGTCGGCCTGGCCACGTCGAGATGGTCGAGCAGATCCAGGACGGCACGGCCGATGCGCCCGATCGAGTACGGTCCGGCCGGCACCGCCGAGTCGCCGTGCCCGAGCAGGTCGTAGCTGACCACCCGGAAGTGCTGCGACAGCGCGGTGGCAGGCTTGCCCACATCCGACGGGAGGTACCGAGGGATGGCCCGAGCACCAGCACCGGCGCATCGTCGGCGCCGATCACGTCATAGCCCAGTTCGATCGCCCCACCGGCGGCGTCAGACATCGAAGAAGACCGTCTCGTCGGGGCCCTGCAGGACGATGTCGAAGCGGTACCCGCCGTCGGCCGGCGTCGCGATCAGCGTGGCTCGTCGGGCCTCGTCGATCGCGGCGAGCACCGGGTCGTCGGCGTTGTCCTCGTCGGCGAAGTAGATCCGCGTGACGACGCGGTCGAGCAGCCCGCGGGCGAAGACCGACACGTCGATGTGCGGTGCCTCCCGACCGCCGTCGGCCGCGGGCAGCGCGTCCGGGCTTGACGCGTGTCGATCCGGTACCCGCCGTCCGGGCCGGTGGCGCAGCGCCCGAAGCCGCGGAAGTCCGGCGATCGGCACCGCGGGGATCGTCCGGGTGATCGAAGCGGCCGTCCGGGTCGGCCTGCCAGGTCTCGAGCATCGCGTCCGGTACGGGCGCGCCGGCACCGTCGACGGATGAAGCCGCTGATCGTGATCGCTGCCGGGCGTGCCGACCGGCGACCACATCGGGGCCGTCCGGCCAGGGCAGGCCGATCGCGAGGAACGGCCCGACGGTCTGCGACGGTGTGAGCATCTCACTCATCGTGCGGCTCCTCGAACGGGGTGGCGCCGGCGCCGCGCAGCACGATGTCGAAGCGGAACGCGAGCGCCCAGTTCGGCTCGGTCGTCGCCAGGTCGAACGTGGAGACCATGGCGCGTTGCGGCCGGCCGGATCCGGCACCGAATTGAAGATCGGGTCGTGCGGAGCATCGGGTCGTCCGGGAAGTACATCTGGGTCACCAGCCGGGACGTGAACGCCCGGCCGAACAGCGAGAAGTGGATGTGCGCCGGTCGCCACGCGTTGTGGTGGTTGCCCCACGGATAGATGCCCGGCTTGATCGTGACGAAGCGGTAGTAGCCGGTGCGCGTCGGTGATCGTACGGCCGGCGCCGGTGAAGTTCGGGTCGAGCGGCGCCGGCCAGTTGTCGGCCGCGTGCCGGTAGCGGCCGGCCGCGTTGGCCTGCCAGACCTCCAGCAGCGTGTCCGGGACCGCCCGGCCGCCGGAGTCGCGGACCTGGCCGTAGACGATGATGCGCTGGCCCTGCGGCTCGCCGTCGTGCTGGCGGGTCAGGTCGGCGTCGGCCGCGGCCACCCGATCGGCGCCGAGCATCGGTCCGGTGATCTCGGTCAGGTTATGCGGCAGCAGGACCAGCGGCTTCGCTTCGGTGCGCGCAGCGCGGTCGAGCGGTACTCGGGCGTGGCCAGCGGCGGGTGGACGCCGCGCGGCCGGGGATACGCCGGGCCAGGCCGTCGTGGCGGTCACGGCTCGGCTCGCGTCAGGTCGCGCAGCACGGCGAGCTCCTTCTCGGTGGGTGGCGCGGTCTCGGTCAGCGTCGTCGCTGATCGCCAGCGGCCAGCCGGTCGCGCCCGCACCTCGCTCGATCGTGACGCCCGGGTGCAGCGCGGTCATCGTCAGTTCGCACGTGACCGGGTCGGGGCGCAGCACGCCCAGGTCGGTGATGACGATGCGCGGGCCGGCGCCGGTGAGGCCGAGCCGCTCGCGGCTGCCGGGGCCGGAGCCGAAGCCGACGCTGGTGATGAACTCGACCCGGTCGACGAACGTACGCCGGCTCTGGCGGACGATCACGATGACGTCGCGGCAGGAGGCGGCGATCTCGGGTGCGCCGCCGGCGCCGGGCAGGCGGACGGCGGGGTGCGCGGTAGTCGCCGCCGACCACGGTCGTGTTGATGTTCGCGAACCGGTCGAGTTGGGCGGCGGAGAGGAAGCCGAGGTCGATGCGGCCGGGCTGGAGCCAGTAGTTGAACACCTCCGGCACGCTGATCACGGCGTCGGCGGTGGTGGCGAGGATGCCGTCGCCGATGGACAGCGGCAGGCGGTCCGGCTTCGCGCCGAGCGCGCCGGACTCGTAGATCAGCACGAGGTCCGGGGCGTGGCGTGCCGCGGGCGAGGTTCGGCGGCCGTGCTGGGCAGGCCGATGCCGACGAAGCAGACGGCGCCGTCGCGCAGTTCCCGGGCGGCGGCGACGCGTCATCATCTCGTCGGCCGTGTAGTCGGCCGCGACTCGCCGGTCGTGTCAGTGGGTCATGACGACGACCGGACGTGCTCGTCGATCCACGCGGTGAACGTCGCGCGGTCGCGGCTGATCGCGTCCCAGGCCCGGTAGTAGTCGTTGTCGCGGTCGGAGTAGCCCTGCGCGTAGGACGGGTGGGCGCCGCCGGGCACGTGCGCGACGTAGGTCACCGCCCAGGTCGGCAGCACCACCGCGCCGGGTATCGGCTCGAGTGCGTCGACGATCTCCTCGACCGTGACGAGGCTTCGCGCGGCGGCCAGCACGGCCTCCTTCTGTACGCCGGTCAGGCCCCACAGCTGCACGTTACCGGCGCGGTCGGCGCGTTGGGCGTGGATGACCGTGACGTCGGGGCGCAGCGCCGGAGACGGCGGTCAGCACCTCGCCGGTGAACGGGCAGGTGATCGGCGCGAGGTTGGCGGTCTGGGCGAGCAGATCCGTGCCGGCGTACCCGCGCAGCACCGCGAACGGCAGCCCGGAGGCGCCGGCGACGTAGCGGTTGGCCATGCCGGCGTGGCTGTGCTCCTCGATCGCCAGCGGCCGCGGCCAGCCGTTCTCGACCGCGTCGCGGAACCGGTGCAGCGAGCCGACGCCCGGGTTGCCGCCCCACGAGAAGACCAGCGCCTTCGCGCAGCCGGCGCCGATCAGCTGGTCGTAGATGAGATCCGGGGTCATCCGGACCAGCGTGAGGTCGCGGCGGCCCTGCCGGATGATCTCGTGCCCGGCCGCGAACGGGATGAGGTGCGTGAATCCCTCCAGCGCGACGGTGTCGCCGTCGTGGACGAGTTCGCCGATCGCGCGTGGCGAGGGAAACGATCGCGGCCATGATCTTCTTCGTGCACTCAGAGTGGATGTTCGGCATAGCGAACGACATTCTTTAATCGAACACTAGTGAGACCCGGCCGGACCGGTCAACCGTCACCCGAGTTGGCCGGCGTTGACAGTGTTGCGCGCGTCACTTAGGTTCGCCTAGAGAACGTGGTTCGCATGCGTACAGCATGGGATGAGCGATCATGTCCTTCCTCGACCAGGCGACGTGGCACGGCAAGGTGTATCTCCGGCGGCTGGGTGACCGCCGCACGGCGGCGACGCGGCGGTGACCGAGCCCGCCACCGGCGCCGAACTCGCCCGCACCGGCATCGCCTCGCCCGCCGACGTCGCGACCGCCGCCGAGCGCGCCGCCGCCGCGCAGACCGACTGGGCCGCGCTGCCGCACTCGCGAGCGCGCCGCCGTGCTGCGCCGCGCCGCGGCGATCTGGCGCGAGAACGCCGCCGAGATCGAGGGCTGGAGCATCCGCGAGAGCGGCAAGATCCCGCCCGCGGCCGCGTTCGAGACGCCACCTCGTCGAGTCCGAGCTGAACGAGGCGGCCGGTCGCTGCCGTCCCGCCCGTACGGCGAGCTGCTGCCGAGCGAATCGCCCCGGCTGAGCTTCGTCCAGCGGGTGCCGGTCGGCGTCGTCGGCGTCATCGCACCGTTCAACTTCCCGCAGGTGCTCGCGATGCGCTCGGTCGCGCCGGCGCTGGCGCTCGGCAACGCGGTCATCCTCAAGCCGGACCCGCGCACGGCGGTCTGCGGCGGCGTCGCCATCGCCCGGGTCTTCGAGGAAGCCGGCCTGCCCGACGGCCTGCTCGCCGTGCTGCCCGGCGGCGCCGACGCCGGCGAGGCGCTGGTCACCGCACCCGCGCGTCAAGGTCATCTCGTTCACCGGCTCCACCGCCGCCGGCCGCCGGGTCGGCGAGCTCGCCGGCCGCCACCTCAAGCGCGTCCACCTCGAACTCGGCGGCAACTCCGCGCTGATCGTGCTCGACGACGTCGACCTCGACGCCGCCGTCTCCGCCGCGGCCTGGGGCTCGTTCCTGCACCAGGGCCAGATCTGCATGACCACCGGCCGGCACCTCGTGCACGAGTCGATCTACGACGAGTTCGTCGCGCGCCTGACCGAGAAGGCATCCCACCTGCCGGTCGGCAACCCGGCCACGGACCAGGTCGCGCTCGGCCCGATCATCGACGCGGCCAGCGCGACAAGGTGCACGCGCTGGTGACCGCGAGCGTCGCCGCCGGCGCGAAGCTCACCACCGGCGGCGAGTACGAGGGCCTGTTCTACCGCCCGACCGTGCTCGCCGACGTCACCACCGACAGCCCCGCGTACGCCAACGAGGTCTTCGGCCCGGTCGCTCCGGTGCTGCGCTTCTCCTCGCTGGACGAGGTCGCGGCGCTCGCCGGCGACAGCGAGTACGGGCTGTCGCTGGGCATCCTCACCCGCGATGTGATGAGGGGCCTCGAACTCGCCAAGCGCATCCCGACCGGCATCGTGCACATCAACGACCAGACCGTGAACGACGAGGCGAACACGCCCTTCGGCGGCGTCGCCGCGTCGGGCACCGGCGCCCGCTTCGGCGGCTCCGCCAACATCGACGCGTTCACCGACACCCGGTGGGTCACCGTCCGCGGTGACATCGCGCCGTACCCGTTCTAGATCGTCCTGTGTCTCGCACCCCCCTCGGACAGGAGATACTCCATGACCGCTGTGTCCCGGCGGAGCCTGCTGCGTGCTTCGGCCCTGGCCGGCAGCGCCGGCGCGCTCGCCGCGTGCAGTTCCAAGCTGAAGGGCTCCGGCAGTAGCGGCAGCTCGAGCGTCTTGAAAATCGGCTACGTCAGCCCGCAGACCGGACCGCTGGCGAGCTTCGCGGCCTCGGACAATTTCGTCATCTCGCAGGTCCGCGACGCGTTGAAGAACGGCTTCACGGCCGGCGGCACGAAGCGCTCGATCGAGGTCGTGGTCAAGGACAGCCAGTCGAGTTCGACGCGGGCCGCCGATGTCGCCAAGGAACTCATCTTCACCGACAAGGTCGACATCGTGCTGGCGTCGGCGACGCCGGACACCGCGAATCCGGTCGCCGACCAGTGTGAAGCCAATGCCATGCCGAACGTGTCGACGATCGTGCCGTGGGAGGCGTGGTTCTTCGGCCGCGGGCTCAAGGCGGGTGAGTCGTTCAAGTACACGACGATGTTCTTCTTCGGCATGAAGGAGTTCACCGACCTGTTCATCCACATGTGGGACCAGATGAGCCTCACCGAGCGCAATGTCGGCTGCCTGTGGCCGAACGACACCGACGCGAACGCGTTCCGGGCCGGCTTCACCCCGGTCATCCCGGTACACAACTACAAGACCATCGACGCCGGCGCCTACCAGGACGGGATCACCGACTTCTCCGCGCAGATCGCGAGGTTCAAGTCGGCGAACGCCGAACTGTTCACCTGCTGCCCGCTGCCGCCGGACTTCCAGACGTTCTGGAAGCAGGCCAACCAGCAGGGCTACAAGCCAAAACTGGCCACGGTCGCGAAGGTCATGCTGTTCCCGGACGAGGCGAACGCGTTGGGCCAGCTGTCCAACAACATCGCCACCGACGTGTGGTGGAGCCCGAGCCACCCCTACTCGTCGTCGATCGACGGCAAGAGCGCGAAGCAGTTGGCGGCGGACTACGCGACGTCGAGCGGCAAGCAGTGGAGCCAGGCGCTCGGTTCGGCGTACTCGCTGTTCGAGATCGCCGTGCAGGCGCTCAAGACCGCGAGCGACCCCAAGAACCGTGAGGATGTCGCACAGCAGCTCAAAACCATGAAGATCACCGGGATGAGCGGGCCGCTGGACTTCACCACCGGACCGCAGCCGGGGATCGCGATCCAGACGCCGGTCGGCGGCCAGTGGCGTCCCGGTACGCAGTTCCCGTGGGACATGTTCCTGGTGGACAACACGTTCAACACGGCCATCCCGGTGACCGGCGATCTCCAGCCGACGAACGCCTGAGGCCGTCGGGGTATGGATCCTCTCCTTCGGCTGGTCGGTGTGAGTAAACGCTTCGGCCGGATCGTCGTGGCCGACGGCGTCGACTTCGTGGTCGCCGAGGGCGAGGCGGTCGGCATCGTCGGCCCGAACGGTGCGGGCAAGACGAGCCTGTTCGCCATCATCGGCGGGGAGTTGGCGCCGGATGCGGGTGCGATCACGTTCGGCGGACGTGACCTCACCGGCGTGCCGGCGCCGCAGCGCGCCCGGCTCGGCATCGGCCGGACATATCAGGTGCCACGACCGTTCGCGAACCTCACCGTGTTCGAGAACGTGCTGGTCTGCGTCCAGCAGGGTGCCGGCATCCGCGGTCGAGCCGCCCACCGTCGCGCACTCGAGGTGCTCGACCTGACCGATCTGGGTACGAGCCCGAACACGCCGGCCGGACGCCTCACACTACTCGCCCGCAAACGGCTGGAAGTGGCGCGGGCGCTCGGTGGCGCACCGAAGCTGCTGCTGCTGGACGAGGTGGCCGGCGGCCTGACCGATGCCGAGGTCGACGAGTTCGTGGAGATCGTCGCGCGGGTCCGTTCGACCGGCACCACGGTGGTGTGGATCGAGCACGTCGTCCATGCGCTGCTGCGCGGCGTCGATCGGCTGGTCTGCCTCGCCGGCGGAAAGATCATCGCGGACGGTACGCCGACCGAGGTCCTCGACAGCGATGCTGTACGCACCGTCTACATGGGCGTGGGAACGCAATGACCGGGAGTCTGCTGGAGATCGACCGGCTCACCGTCCATCATGGACAGCTTCGGGCGGTTGCCGACCTGTCGTTGCGCGTACCCGAATCGGGCGTCCTGGCGGTGATCGGCGCGAACGGGGCCGGCAAGTCGACGCTGCTGGGCGCGATCGCCGGTCTGCTGCGTCCGAGCGCGGGCCGGATCACGTTCGATGGATCCGATGTGACATCGTGGCCGACCCACCGCCGGGTCGGCGCCGGGATCGCGCTCGTACCGGAGGGCCGGCGCCTGTTCGACTCCCTGTCGGTGGAGGAGAACCTGCTCGTCGGCGCGTACACCAAGCGGCCGGGACCGTGGAACATCGACCGCGTGATGGACCTGTTCGACTGGATGCGCGGCCGGGCCCGCCAGCGCGGCGCGCAGTTGTCCGGCGGCGAGCAGCAGGCGGTCGCGATCGGCCGTGCCCTGATGTCCAATCCGCGGCTGCTGCTGCTCGACGAGGTGTCGTTGGGGCTGGCGCCGATCGTCGTCCGGCGGCTTTACGAGACGCTGCCGCAGATCCTTGACGCCGGTACGGCCGTCCTGCTGGTCGAGCAGGACGTCACCCAGGCGATGCGGGTCGCGACCGAGGTGGTCTGCCTGTTGGAGGGCCGTTCCGTGCTCAGCGGCCGCCCGGACGACCTGACCGCGCAGCAGGTCGAGCAGGCGTACTTCGGCCGCGCGACGGTGGCCGCCACCGGCGGGGCAATCGATGCCGGCGAGGAGGCATAGATGCTGTGGGCCAACGCCGTGGTGCAGGGAACCCTGCTCGGCGGCCTGTACGCGCTGTTCGCCTGCGGGCTGTCGCTCGTCTTCGGCGTGATGCGCATCGTCAACCTGGCACACGGTGATCTGGCCGTGCTCGCGGCATTCATCGCGTTCTCGTTGACCGGTGTCCTTCCCGGACACTCGCTCACCGCCGCGATCGTCGTCATCCCGATCTTCGCCGCCTTCGGGTACGGCATGCATCGCGTACTTCTGCAGCGCAGCCTCGGCGTGGGACCGCTGTCCACCCTGCTCGCGACGTTCGGACTGTCGATCGTGATCCAGAACCTGCTGCTGCAGGTGTACTCGGCCGATACGCACTCGCTGTCGGCCGGCGCGTTGAGCTCCAGCTCGATCCGGATCACCAACCAGATCTCGATCTCCACCCTCGCACTGGTCACGTTCCTGCTCGCGATCGTGGTCCTGGTCGGCCTGCAGCTGTTCCTGTCCCGGACCCAGCCCGGACGGATGCTCCGGGCGAGCGCCGACGATCCCGGCGCGGCCAGCCTCGTCGGCGGGAACACCCGCCACATCTACGCGACCGCGATGGCGATCGCGTTCGGCACGATCGCGCTGGCCGGACTGTTGTTCGCAACCCGATCGTCGTTCAACCCGAATATCGGCCCGACACAGTTGATCTTCGCGTTCGAGGCGGTCGTGATCGGCGGCCTCGGCTCGCTGTGGGGCACGCTCGCCGGCGGCATCGTGCTCGGCCTCGCCCAGACGCTGTGCGCTCAGATCGATCCGGCGTTCACGCTGCTCGGCGGTCATCTCATCTTCCTGGCCGTGCTGGCCTTCCGGCCGCAGGGCCTGTTCCCCGCGCGGAGGACGGCATGACGACGCCGACCCGGCCGAAGCCCGGTGCACTGACCGACGTGCTGCTGGCGCGGTCGCCCGGCGATCCCGCGAAGATTGCCCGCGCCCGCCGGTATACGCCGTGGGCCACCGGCGTCCTCGTCATCCTGGTCGCGGTTCTGGCGTACCTTCCCTACCTCGCGTACACGTCGTGGACCGACCAGATGATCACGTTCTTCATGCTGCTCACGATGGCCACGATGTGGAATCTCCTGGCCGGCTACACCGGACTGGTGTCGATCGGCCAGCAGGCGTACATCGGGCTCGGCGCGTACGCCGTCCTCCAGTTCTCCGATTGGGGCATCCAGCCCTACCTCGGCGTCCTCATCGCTGCGGTGGTGGCGGCCGTGTTCGCGATTCCCACGTCCTGGCTCGCATTCCGGCTGCGCGGCGACTACTTCGCGGTCGGCACCTGGGTGATCGCCGAGGTCTACCGGCTCGTCACGGTCCGCGACACGTCACTCGGTGGCGGCAGCGGTCGGTCGCTGACCACGCTGTCCAATCTGGATCCGTCGGTCCGGGAGGCGCTGACCTACTGGGTCGCGCTCGGCGTCGCGCTGGTCACGCTGGTCGGGGCATATCTGCTGATGCGCAGCCGGCTGGGGCTCGCGTTGACCGCGGTCCGGGACGATGAACGCGCCGCCGCGTCCGCCGGTGTTCGGGTATCCCGGGCGAAGCGGATCGTCTATCTGGTCGCCGCCGCGGGTTGTGGCGCCGCCGGTGGTGTGCTGATCGTCAGCCAGTTGGGCGTACAGCCGGATTCGGCATTCAGCGTGCAGTGGTCGGCGTACATGATCTTCATCGTGGTGATCGGCGGTATCGGGACGCTGGAGGGCCCGCTCGTCGGTACGATCATCTTCTTCGTCATCCAGCAGGTCTTCGCGAACTACGGGACGTGGTATCTGGTGCTGCTCGGCGCGCTCGCGATCGGCGGTGCCGTCCTGATGCCCGGCGGCGTTTGGGGAACGCTGCGTAACCGTACCGGTGCCGAACTGTTCCCGGTCGGCCACCGGGTCGTGCGGTGACCGCTCCGCACGATCGGGGAAGGCGACCATGAGAGAGCGGACCCAGGTCGGGATCGTCGGCGGTGGGCCGGCCGGCCTCTTGCTGTCGCACCTGCTCGCCCGGGCCGGCATCGACTCGGTGGTGATCGAGCTGCGCAGCCGGGCGTACTGCGAGGCCCGCCAGCGTGCCGGCGTGATCGAGCAGGGGAGCGCCGACCTGCTCCGGTCGGTCGGACTGGGCGAGCGGATGGATCGCGAAGGCCTCGTACACGGCGGCATCTACCTGCAGTTCGAGGGCGTTCGCCACCACATCGACTTCCGTGAGCTGACCGGTGGACGGACGGTCATGGTCTATGCGCAGACCGAGATCGTCAAGGATCTGATCGCGGCCCGGATCGCCGCCGGCGCCCGGCTGGAGTTCTCGGTCACCGACACCGCCGTCACCGATGTGGACACCGATCGCCCGGTGATGTCGTACACCGACGCGAATGGGGTCCGACACGAGGTCGAATGCGACGTGATCGCCGGATGCGACGGGTTCCACGGCATCTCCCGGCCGGCCGTACCGGATCTGACCGTGGTGGATCGGGTCTATCCGTACGCGTGGCTCGGCATCCTCGCGCAGGTCGCACCGTCCACCGACGAGCTGATCTACAACCGCCATCCGGGCGGCTTCGCGCTGCACAGCCTGCGCAGCCCCGAGGTGAGCCGGCTGTACCTGCAGGTCGCGCCGGATGAGCGGATCGAAGACTGGTCGGACGACCGGATCTGGTCGGAGCTGCGGCGACGGTTCGAGTTGCCGGGCTGGCATCTGGCCGACGGCCCGGTGCTGGAGAAGGGCATCACCGAGATGCGCAGCTTCGTCAGTGCGCCGATGCGTCACGGCCGACTGTTCCTGGCCGGCGACGCCGCGCATATCGTGCCCCCGACCGGTGCCAAGGGGCTGAATCTCGCGCTCGGGGACGCGGCCGTCCTGGCTCGGGCGCTGGTCGCGCTGCTGCGGGAGCGGCGGACCGATCTCATCGACAGCGTATTCGCAGGACTGCCTCGCTCGGATCTGGCGGGCCACCCACTTCTCGTGGTGGATGACCTCGATGCTGCATCCGTTGCCGGGCGGCGATCCGATGGACGCCGCGCTACAGCTGTCCCAACTACGCTATGTGACCACATCGCGGGCGGCCGCAACCACACTGGCCGAGAACTACACCGGCTTCGACCTGCCGCTCTGACGCCCACGCTCGGTTGGTCTAACACCAACCGAGCATGGAGCCATTAGACCGAAGTCATGACGGTCAGTGAGCCATCGCCCGCGGTGCCTCCGGGTCCAGGACCTGACGGCCGGGGCGCAGCAGCGCACCGCAGATGACCGCGCCGACCGCGAAGATCAGCGCCGACCACCAGAACGCGGTGGTGTACCCGTGCACCGTCGCCTGCATTTCGATCGCTTCCTTGACCCGCGCCGCGACCGTCGGCGAGACCGGGATCGACACGTGCGGCGTATGGCCGGCCGCCCAGGCGGTGCCGGCGCTGATCGACAGCGTCGACAGCAGCGCGGTGCCGATCGAGCCACCGACCTGCTGCATCGTGTTGACGGTCGCCGAGGCGACGCCGGCGTCCTGGGTGTCGACGCCGGCCGTGGCACTGTTCATCGCCGGCGCGAACACCAGGCCGAGACCGAAGCCCATGATCAGCAGCGGCGGAAGAACGTTCGACGCGTACGAGCTGGTCACGGTCAGCTGCGCCATATAGACCATCGCGCCGGAGGCCAACAGCATGCCGATCGTGAGCGGCCACTTCGGCCCGTACCGGGGCACGATCACGGTCGTCGCAATCGATGCCGTGGTCGCCAGTACGCCGATCATCGGCAGGAACGCGAGTCCGGTGCTGACCGGGCTGAAGCCCAGCGTCAGGCGCAGGTAGTAGGTGAGGAACAGGAACACGCCGAACATGCCCGCACCCGTGATGAACATGGCGAGATAGGAACCGCCGCGGTCCCGGTCGAGAACCACGCGCAGCGGCAGCAGCGGGTGCTCGACCACGGTCTGCAGCCACGCGAATGTCGCCAGCAGGACCACGCCGACGGCCAGGAAGCCCCAGGTCATCGGGCTGGACCAGCCGTGGGTCGGTGCGTTGGTGAAGCCGTACACCAGGCCGAACATGGACAGTGCCACGGTGATCGTGCCGGGCACGTCGAGCTTCACGCGGTGCGTCACCTTCTGGTGGACCAGCAGGATCGAGCCGCCGATCAGGGCCGCCGCGGCGAAGAACAGGTTGACCAGCAGGCACCAGCGCCACGATGCGTACTCGGTGAGGATGCCGCCGAGCAGCAGACCGATCGCGCCACCGCCGCCGGCGATCGCGCCGTAGATGCCGAACGCCTTGTTGCGCTCCTGCGGGTTCGTGAACGTGGTCGCGAGCAGCGACAGCGCGGCCGGAGCCAGCAGCGCGCCGAAGCCGCCCTGGAATGCGCGTGCGGCGGTCAGCATGCCGAACGACGTCGCGGCGCCGCCGACCGCGGACGCGACGGCGAAGCCGACCAGACCGATCAGGAACGCCCGCTTGCGGCCGAAGATGTCGGCGATGCGTCCGCCGAGCAGCAGCAGACTGCCGAAGGCCAGCGCGTACGCCGTGATGATCCACTGGCGATCATTGTTGGAGAATCCGAGCGCCTGCTGCGCCGTGGGCAGTGCGATGTTCACGATGGTGGCGTCCAGCACGACCATGAGCTGGGCGAGTCCGAGGACGGCAAGGATCAGCCAGCGGCGCGCGTGGTGCGGATCGACCGCATGCTCCGTGCCATACGTCGCACGCTCCGTGCCGTATTCAGCCTCGATCGCGTGTTCGGCGGTGATGGTCATGGCCGAGTTCCAATCCGATGGGTAACGTGGCGGAAACTTGAGGTTGTGTCTCCACTTACAGATCTACTTAAGCACATGTTGAGGACACGCCTCCACTTAATCGCTACACTGGATGTGTGACCTCCATCGCCATCCCACCGGCTGACAGCGCCGCGCCGGCCGACACCGATCAGCCGCCGGCCGAACGCCCGCTGCGCCGGGACGCCGAGCGGAACCGACAGCGGATCCTCGTCGCAGCCGCCGAGGTATTCGCCGACCGTGGCCTCGATGTGTCGCTCGACGACGTCGCACACCACGCCGAACTCGGCGTCGGTACGGTCTACCGGCGGTTCCCGACCAAGCAGTTGCTGGTCGAGGCGCTGTTCGAGGAGCATCTGGCCACGCTGGCGTCGGTCGTCGAGCGAGCCGCGGCGGCCGAGGACCCGTGGGAGGGCTTCGTCGGTGCCCTGACCGAGGTGTGCACGCTGCAGGCGAACAACCGCGGCATGCGCGAGATCCTGCTGTCCAGCGCGTACGGGAGTGGATGTGCCGCGACCGCCCGGATGCGGTTGACGCCCGCCATCGAGACGGCGTTGCATCGCGCACAGGACGCCGGATATCTGCGCCCGGATGTCGGCCGGATCGACATGGTCATGATCGAATTCATGATCGGCGGCATCGCGCAGTATGCGAAGCACGTACCGGACGCCTGGCGGCGTTACCTCCAGATCGTCATCGACGGCCTACGGGCGCGACCGGATCTGCCGACGCTGGCCGTACCGGCCGTGTCGGAGGACGAGATGGACGAGGCGATGATGTCCTGGCTCCCGTCCCGGCGAGGTGGCAGCCGATAAGACGTCAGCTGATGATCTCCAGCACGGTGTCCCAGGTACGGGCGTCGGCGGCGTTGAGCAGTGCGAGCCGATCGTCGTCCGGCCGGTACGCGGAACCGTCCAACCGCCGTGCGACGCCGCCGGCCTCGGTGAGCAGCAGCGAGCCCGGCGCGTGGTCCCAGGGCATGGTCCGCTGATAGCGGACGAAGTCGAGGTCGCCACCGATCAGCCTCGGATAGTCGATGCCGGCGCACTTCGAACCGGCGTCGGTGATCGCGAAACGTGAGGCTGCGGCCAGCGCCCGTACGCGAGCGGGCGGTTCCAGGAAACGCGTGAACAGCGCTCCGCGCCACGTGAGCGGATCCGGGCCGGCCGGCTGCCGGATCAGCCGCTCGCCGTTGCGGTACGCGCCGGAGCCGATCTCCGCGACGTAGGCGGCACCGTCGGCCGGGTGCAGGATCCACGCCGCCACGGTGGCTCTCGCCCGTACGAGCGCGACCATCACGGCATAGTCGGTGCTGCCGGCGACGAAGTTCGCAGTCCCGTCCACCGGATCGACGAGCCAGGCGGCCGGTGCATCGCGCAGAGCGCGTACCAGATCGGGGTTTTCCGCGGTGGCCTCTTCACCGACCACCGGGATGTCGAGGACGGCGCGCAACCGTCGCGTGATCAGCACCTCGGCGGCGCGATCGGCGACCGTGACGAGTTCGCCCGGCGACTTCTCGGTGACGTCGCCGTCCACGAGCGCGCGGAATCGCGGCAGGATCTCGGTATCGGCGGCTTCCCGGAGAATGTCGGTCACGTCGTCGATGCGCACACCATGACCGTATCCGATGACGCTGAGTGTCAGATCCAGCCCCGTTGGGAGGCCTGCCAGATCAGCTGGATCCTGGTCTGTACGCCGACCAGATCGATCAGGTCACGAACCCGGCGCTGCACGGTACGTTCACCGACCCCCAACCGTCCGGCGATCGCCTGATCGGTCAGGCCGTTCAGGAGGAGTTCGAGCAGCCGCAGGTCGTCCGGCGTCGGTACGCCGTCTTCGCTGTCTTCGGCGATGTCACCGCCGTGTACGCGCAACGCGGCCGCCGCGGCCCACGTGCGCTCGAACGCGGCGAGCAGCGTGTCGTGCAATCCGCCGGGCCAGACCAGCACCGCGGCCGTGACCGCCCCGTCCAGGCTCTCGCCGTGTACCGGCAGCAACGCCACCGATCGGTCCACCACCAGCATGTCCACCGGCAGGCGTTCGACCGTCCGGGCGTGGTGGCCACCATTGAGGAGCCGGGCGATACGACGGCGATCGTCGACCCGGGTGAGCGCCGAGCGTGGATGGATGGCCCGGATGTGGACTGAGGTGGCGAGCGCGTCCAGCGCGCTGGACGTGCTCGGACTCGCGATGCACACGTCGATGGACGCGCCGGCGAGCAGCCGGTCGGCCTGCGCGCGGACGAGGTCGGCACCGGTCACGAGCTGCACCGACGATTGGGCGCTGAGCAGGCCGGAGCCGAATTCGGGGCCGAACACGTCCAGGTCGGCACCGATCATCCGGCGCGCATGATGGCGCCGCCGGACCTGCGGATCGAGGGTTCGTCGCGGTGGCTCAGCCCGGAATCGGTTCGCGGCGCCCGGCAGACGGCCGACGAGACCCTTGGCTTCCAGACCGCGCAGCGTCGCCTTGACGTCCATCATGGACATTCCCAACCCGGTCGCGAGGTCACGGACGGATGCCGTGGGCAGCCGTAAAAGCATGCGATAGGCGCGGACCGCGGCGGGCGCGAGCCCGATCATCTCCAGCGTGGCATGCCTCCTCCCCGGCCAGCTTCTGTTCGCACTCTGCCCCAAATGATCAGCTGAGGTCAATGTTTGCCGCATATCCGACGCATGTAACGACCTGGTTCGGACTTTGTCGGAGAGTGGCGCGGGCCACCTGGCGTGGCACATACTCCACGCATGTCGGTCGGGTTGGTGGTCGGAAACCGCTACGAGTTGACAGCTCGGATCGGCCGCGGCGGTTTCGGCTCGGTGTGGCAGGCGCGCGACGCGACGCTGCGTCGCGACGTCGCCGTCAAGCTGCTCGAGGTGGTCCCCGAAGACCGTGACATCATCGCCCGCTTCTGGCGCGAGGCGCAGGCGGTCGCGTCCCTCAACCATCCGAACATCGTGATCGCGCACGACTTCGGCGTCGTTGACGACTCCGCCTACCTGGTGATGGAGCTGATCACCGGCGGTTCGCTCGCGGACGAGTTGGCGACCCGCCGGATGGCCGGCACGCCGCCGCTCGACGTCCGCCGGGTGGTCACGCTCGGCACTCAGATCGCCGCGGGGCTCGCGGCCGCGCACAGCGCCGGGCTCGTCCATCGGGATCTCAAACCCGCCAACATCATGCTGGTACGCGCAACCGGAGCGGTGAAGATCGTCGACTTCGGCATCGCGCACATCAGTGACCTGTCCCGGCTGACGAAGCCCGGCGGATACCTCGGTACGCTGCCGTACGCGTCGCCGGAGCAGATGGGCGACGGAGTCGTGGACGGGCGATCCGACCTGTACTCGCTCGGTTGCCTGCTATATGAGCTGCTCACCGACCATTCGCCGTACGTCGCCGAGTCGCCGGCACAGTGGGTCGCCGCACATCAGTCCGCGTTGCCGACGCCGATCCGCTCGTACGCGCCGACGATCTCGACGGAACTCGAGTCGCTGATCCACGCGCTGCTGGCCAAGGATCCGGCTCGCCGGCCTCGGGACGCCGACGCCGTCCGGGAGCGGCTGGAACGCGTACCGCTGGTGGCGGAGCCGCGTCCGACCCTGGTGGACAGCCGGCTGCTGGGCGCTTCGGCGCCACCGGTCTCACCGGCGGCCGGAGGTCCGATCGGCAGCCCGGTCGCCGCCGGTAGCCCGGCCGCGATGGTGAGCCCGGCGGCTCCGGGTAGTCCGGCCGTTCCAGGGAGCGCATCGCCGGATGGGGCCGCTGCGCGGGCGGTCTATGCACCCGGACGGGCCGGCTCGACTCCCGGCACACCGGGTCGTGCCGCCTCGCCATATCCGCACCAGGCTGGACCTATCGCGCCGGTGTGGTCGCCGGCCCCCGGTCAGTCACCGTCACCGGGCCAGTCACCACCGGGCCAGGTGCCGTCACCCGGTCAGGCCCGGCGCCCGGTGCCGGCCGGTCCCGGCGCAGCCGCGGCGCTCGGCCCGGCGGCACCGTCGGCGAGACGGCCACCCGGAGCACCCGGTGCCGTCGCATCGCCGGGCGGGCCGGGTCAGCCGTACTACGTCTGGACGCAGGTGGCGACGCCGAACGGATGGATGGCCGTACCACATCTGGTGAATCCGGCGGCCGGCGCGCGTCGCCCGGCGACCGTGACCGCGGCGGGCCGGGTGCTGATGGCGCTGGCGATCGCCTGCGGCATCGAGGCGGTCATCGTCGTGGCCGCGACCGTCCGGGTCGGCCAGACCGTGCAGAAAGCGTTCGCGGGGCTGACGAGCGACGCCGGGACCGGCGTGGTCGCCGCGATGATGTTCGTGGTCGTCGTGTACGCGATCGCCGCCGTCATGGCCGGAATCCTCGCCGGTACGAGTTACCGCGGCAGCTACACCGGCCGTATCTGGACCTGGCTGATTTCCGGCGTCTCGGTGCTGTTCACGCTGAGCGCACTCGGATCGACGGATGCGGCGACGATTGCGGCCCGGCCGACCGCGGCAGATGCGCTGCATCCACGCGTCGTGGCGGCGCTCGCGCAGGTCAGGGCCGCCGTCCCGGAATGGTACGTCAGCACGAGCCGGCTGTTCGACGTGTTCGCGCTGGTAGCGCTGCTGGCCGTGATCGTGCTGATCGCGCTGCCGCAGTCGAGCGCGTACTTCCAGGCCCACCGCCGCCGCAAGCGGTGACTGTGCGATCATCGCGCGGTGACCTGGACTTCTCCCGACGTCGTTCGCCCGGATGGATCGCTGGTGGCACCCGAAACCGAGCTGTTGCGGGGTTTCCTCGACTTCCATCGTGCGACGCTGCTCCACAAATGCGCCGGTCTAACCGCCGAACAGCTGGTGACCGCTCCGATTGCCGCCTCCAACCTGACGATGCTCGGCCTGATCCGGCATCTGTCGAAGGTCGAGCGGATCTGGTTCCGGCGCCGCTTCCGTAGCGAGCCGATCGAGAACCTGTACTCGACGCCGGACCGGCCGGACGCCGACTACGAGGACGTCGACGCCGTCCACGGCGGAAGCCGACTACGCCCGGCTGCTTGACGAGCAGGAACTGGCTCGCCTGGCATCGGCCGATGCATCACTGGACGAGACGTTTCGCAACCCCGACGGTACCGAGGCTTCGTTGCGATTCATCTTCGTGCACATGATCGGTGAGTACGCCCGGCACAACGGCCATGCGGACTTCCTCCGCCAGTGTCTGGACGGCGTCACCGGCTACTGACGCGCGCCGCGGATCAGTCGTTCAACGCCGTGCTGAGTTCGCGCACGAACGTGCCCTCGGCTGCGGTGACCTGGTCGCCGCCCAGGCCGAGAACGCCACCGGTGGACGTCGCGCCGACGACCCGCTCGGCGATCGTGACGAGCCAGTGCCGGTACGCGCCCGCGTCACCCTCGCCGACCTTTGCGGCCAGCAGCACGCGCGCCTCGCCGGCCCGGCTGAGCGTCTCGGACACGTAGGTCGAGGCATCGGCCGGCACCACGACCACCGGCGGCTCCTCGCCGAGTTCCGGATCGCCGCCGAGGCGGAAGACCAGCTCCTTCGCGACCGCCTCGACCAACGGGCTGCCGGATTGGCGGCCGTCGGAGACGACATCCAGGCCGGCTTCGCCCTCGGTCAGCGTTTGGCGAACGGACTGCGAGCCGGTTGCACTCGCCGCCGACATGATCGACTGCGGAAGCCCGACCAGCAGGCTCCACTCTTCGTCGGTGAAGACTGTTTCAAAGGTCACGACCGTCGCCATTCCCCACCCGGCCGCACGTCAAACCACCCAGTCCACCCGTTTCACCGGGGGCTCTACTACTGCGGCGCGTCCGCGCCCAGCATGGTGCGGCAGGCGTCGTCGAGTCCGTTGATCGTGACCGCGACCGTCCGGTGTGCCGCCCAGGCCGCGCGGCTCAGCCGCAGCCGGTGAAACGTGGTGGCCTCGCCGCGGATCGGTTGACGCTCGATGCCGTCGTGCTGGTAGCCGAGCTTCGCCGATACGCCGTTCGATCCCGCGTTCGTGTCGCGTGCGCTCGATACCGCGTAGGCCGCGTCGAGCCCCTCAAATGCGAGCGCCAACACCGCCGCGCGCATCTCGGTGCCGATGCCGCGGCGATGAAACCGCTGCCCCAGCCACGAACCGGTGGTGACCTCGCGCATCGTCGCGAACTCGCGTGCGCCGATCTCCTGCAGCCCGACCGGCTCGCCCGCGACGATGACGGCGAGCGGAAGTGACCAGTCCGCCGGGGTCGCTCGGGCGATCAACCCCAGGTTGTACGTGATCACCGCGCGCCCTCGTACGGTCGGCTGCCAGTCGGTCCACGGCACCGAGAACGGCATGTCCGCCGGATCGTGGACGCCGAGGTTCGCGACGTCGGCGAGCGCGGCAAGCAGATCGAGGTCGGCCAGGCGCAGTTCCAGCCGCGGCGTCCGGATCCGCAGGCCGAAGACCGGATAGTGGTCGGTCAGCACGGCGACACCGGAAGGAGTCCAAACATGCCGTGACTCTAGTAGTTGACGCGCGCGGTGGTCCGCCGGATTTCCAGCGCGGACAGCAGCAATGCGGCCCCCAGGCAGGCGCCGACCCCCTCGCCGGAACGGATCCGGAGGTCCAGCAGGGGCTCCAGGCCCAACTCGGTGAGTACGGCACCGTGCGCGCGCTCGCGACTGCGCTGACCGGCGATGAGGTGGGCGGCGACGGCCGGCTCCATCCGGACCGCCACGAGCGCTGCCAGCCCGGTTGCCAGACCGTCCAGCACGATCGCCGTCCCGGCCGCCGCCGCGCCCAGCGTGACACCGGTCAGCAGCGCGAACTCGGGACCGCCGAGCGCGGCGAGTACGCCGACCGGATCGCGGTCGCCGTCCGTACGCCACCGGGTGACGGCCGCGGTCACCACGTCGCGCTTGCGGGTCAGGATCGCGCTGTCGGCGCCGGAGCCGAGGCCGACCGTGTCGACCACGTCGAGTCCGAGCAGCGCGACCGCCAGGCAGGCGCCGACGGTGGTGTTGCCGATGCCGATCTCACCCAACGCGACCAGCCCGACGGCTGCGGCATCGCGCCCGATCGTCCGGCCGGCATCGATCAGCCTCCGGGCATCGTCGCGGGACATCGCATCGCCGGTGACCAGGTCGCCGCGGACGGATTCGCGCGGCAGCCGGATCCGGTCGACCGTGATCGCCCCGCCGGCTGTATCGAGCCGATCGGCGCCCGTGACGCCCGCGTCGATCAGGCGTACGTCCAGGCCTGACGTGGCTGCTGCGCGTACGCCCAGTGCTTTTCCGGCCGCCGATGCGGACAGGACCTCGCGCGTCACGCTGACCGGATAGGCGGAGACGCCGTGTACCGCGACCGGGTGATCGGCCGCCACCAGCACGAGCGTTCCGGTCGTGGTCTCGGCCCGGCCGAGTGCGACCACGCGATCGACGGCCCGGTCGAGCACGCCGAGCGACCCCGGTGGAGTCAGCAGCCGGTCGGCGGCGTCGTGCGCGGCCACAACCGCGGCCTGATCGGGCGCGCGCAGGTGCGAGGGGGGTGCGGCGGTCGCGTCGTGCCAGGCACCGTCGAAGATGACGTCGTCCAGCGGTATCCGGGTCGACCAGCCCGCGCGCTGGAGGCCGGGTGCCGGCGGGCGCTCGTCCGGCCAGCCGAGGCAAAGCCATCCGAGCGTGCTCACGCCGCCCGGGATGCCGACGAGTTCCGCCAGGTCGGACGGCTGGAACAGGGTCACCCAGCCCACGCCGAGACCCTCTGCCCGGGCCGCCAGCCAGAGATTCTGGATCGCCGCGGCGCAGCTCCACACATCGGCGTCCGGGAACGTGGCCCGCCCCAGCACCCCGGCCGCGGCGGTCCGGCGGTCGCAGCACACCACGATGCCCAGCGGTGCCTCGCGGATGCCTTCGAGCTGCAGGTCGAGGAGGCGTCGGGCGGAATCGGGCGCCATCTGCGCGGCCTGCCGTAGCCGCTCGCGATCGGCGAGCAGCGCCGCCCGTTCCCGCCGGGCCGCCTCGCGGACGACGATGAACCGCCACGGCTGGCTGTGACCGACGGACGGTGCGCTGTGCGCCGCGCTCAGCACCCTTCGCAACACCTCATCGGGTACGCGATCCGGGCGGTACCGGCGTACGTCGCGGCGGGCGAAGACGACGTCGTAGAGGGCGTCGCGCTCGGCCTCGGGAAACGCCCAGCCGGCCGGGTCGGCGGAACGCTGCGATGCGGCGCTCGGGTCACCGACGACGGGTACCGGGCGTTCCCACTCGAAGTCGGCCACAAGATCAGGCTAATCCAATTCGGTAGAGGCCCGTATCCGGATATGGGAGTCTGGCGCGGTGGACGACTATCGCACGGTGAACAAGGCCAATTGGGACGAGCGAGTGCCGGCGCATGTGGCGTCCCCGGATTACCCGGTCGCGAAGCTGCTTGCCGACCCGACCGCTCTGAGCCCGGTGGTCGAGTTCGATGTGCCGCTGCTCGGAGACGTCCGTGGGCTGCGTGGCGTACATCTGCAGTGCCATATCGGCACGGACACGCTGTCGCTGGCCCGGCTCGGCGCGGCGATGACCGGACTCGACTTCTCGGAGCCCGCGGTCGAGCAGGCCCGCCTGCTGGCGGCGCAGACCGGTGCCGCGCCGGCGGACGGCGACGATCCGTTGCCGGGTCAGGTCGGGTTCGTGACGTCGGACGTGTACGACGCGGTTGCCGTACTCGGGTCCGAAGTTTTCGATCTTGTCTTTACCGGCATCGGAGCGCTGTGCTGGCTGCCGGACATCCGGCGGTGGGCCGGCGTGGTCGCGGATCTGCTGCGCCCGGGCGGCCGGCTGTTCATCCGGGAAGGGCATCCGATGCTGTGGGCGATCGACGACTTCCGGCGAGGACGGCTCGCTGACCGTCAACTACCCCTATTTCGAGACGGTCGACCCGATGGTGTTCACCGTCGCCGGTACGTACGTCGAGACCGACGTCGAGTTCGTGCAGAACACCACGCATCAGTGGAATCACGGCCTCGGCGAGATCGTGTCGGCGCTGCTGGAGCACGGCCTCGAGCTGACCATGCTGGTCGAGCACCGATCGGTACCGTGGGACGCGCTGCCGGGCCAGATGACCAGCGACGAGCAGGGGGAGTGGCGCCTGGTCGACCGGCCGGAGCGGCTGCCGCTGTCCTACACGCTGCAGGCCCGCAAGCGCTGAAACGACCTCCGGCGCGCGACCTGTCGGTCGCGCGCCGGAGCTGCAGGGATTGCCGTGCGCTGACGAACGCACCGAACATACGTGCCGATCTATCGTGCCCGGGCCCGGCTGCGGACCACCGCATCGAATCCGGCTGCGATCAGCAGGACGGCGCCGGTGACGATCTACTGCGCACCGCCGGCGTTCGAACCCTGGATCAGGTTCGACATGCCGTTGATGATGACGGCGACGACGAGGCCGCCGAGGACCGCGTCGATCATGCGGCCGCGACCGCCGAACAACGAGGTGCCACCGATGACCGCGGCGCCGACCGCGAGCAGCAGCGTGTTGCCGGCACCGGCGTTGGACTGCACCGACTGCAGCTGCGACGCCGCGACCAGGCCGGAGATCGCGGCCATGCCGGAGCAGATCACGAAGACCGAGATCCGGACCGGGAGCACCACGATGCCGGCGCGCCGCGCCGCCTCTTCGTTGCCGCCGAGGGCGTACACGTGCCGGCCGTAGCGTGTGCGGTTGAGCACGAAGTTCCAGATCACGAACAGGACCGCGATCAGCAGCACCGACCACGGCATGCCCTCGGACTTGCGTTCGGGAAGAACGCCGAGTTCGCGTTGCTGAGGATGCGGTTGCGCCCCATGATGTAGGTGAATCCGCCGCCGAGGACGGCGAACGCCAGCACCTTCACGCCGATCACCGAGATCGGCATCGGCTGCAGGCCCGCCTTGCGACGGTTCCGGCGCATCGTTCAGCTTGATCACTCGCGTAGCCGATCACCATCACGCCGGTGAGCGCCCAGCCGGCCCAGAGCGGCATGAAGCTGTTCTCGAGCTTGAGGATCGAAGGACTTGTCCGGCAGCGTCACCGAGCCCTGCGAGCCGATCAGGATCAGGGTGATGCCCTGGAACGCGAGGAACGTCGCCAGCGTCGTCACGAACGACGGGATGCCCACCCGGGCGCGCAGCCAGCCCATCACGAAGCCGATGACCATGCCGACCACGATGGCCGCGAGAATCGCCAGCCACTCGTTCCAGCCGTGGCGGAGCAGCAGCACCGCCATGATCGCGGCGCACAGGCCGCCGCTCGTACCGGCGGACAGGTCGATCTCGCCGAGCAGCAGGACGAAGATCAGACCCATCGCCATGATGATCGTTGCGGCGGCCTGGAAGACCAGCGCTTCGATGTTGTACGGCGTCAGGAAGCCCTGGTGGACGATCGCGAAGATGACGGTGATGACGAGCAGGCCGATGACCGCCGGAATCGAGCCGAGCTGACCGCCCTTGACTCGCTGGAAGTAGTTCTGGCTGTAGGAGATCAGCGAGCTGCCGCCGTCGACCGGTGCCACCGACTGCGATGGTTCGGGTTGCTCGACGCGATCGTCGGTCTGCGCACTCATACCGTCGCTCCGCGTCGACTCGGCGGGGGACAGGCCGATATTGCCTGAGCGGCCCGCGGTGATCAGCTCGACGACCTGCGTCTGGGTGACGTCGGTGCGCCGTACCTGCGCTGCCATCCGGCCGAGGTAGAGCACCGCCGATCGAGTCCGCGACCTGGAGGACGTCGAGCATGTTGTGGGAAATGAGGATGACCGCGACGCCCTGCTCGGCCAGCCGGCGGACGAGCTGGAGAACCTGCTCGGTCTGCGCGACGCCGAGCGCGGCGGTCGGCTCGTCCAGGATGACGACCTTCGACTTCCACAGCACCGACTTCGCGATCGCGACCGTCTGGCGCTGACCACCGGAGAGGCTCGCGACGAGCTGGCGGGTCGACCGGACGGTCCGGACCGAGAGCGAGGTCAGGGCCTCCTTCGCGAGCCGTCTCCATCGTGTTCTCGTCGAGCGTACGGGCGCCGGTGATGCGCTCGCGGCCGAGGAACATGTTCTGCACGATGTCGAGGTTGTCGCAGAGCGCCAGGTCCTGGTAAACGATCTCGATGCCGAGCGCGGCCGCGTCGCGCGGACCGTGGATCGACATCGGCGTGCCCTCGAAGAGGAACTCGCCGGCGTCGGCGGAGTAGATGCCACCGATGCATTTGACCATGGTGGTCTTACCCGCACCGTTGTCGCCGACCAGTGCGGTTACTTCGCCGGCCCGTGGCCTGGAAGTCCACGGACGACAACACGTGCACCGGGCCGAATGATTTTTCGACGCCACGCAGCTCAAGCGTCGGGGTATCAGTCACGTCTCAATCACCTGCTCGTCATGTGGTTGTGGGGTTGGAGCCCGTCGTGCGGCTCCAACCCCACAGTAAGGGCTAACTTAGATCAGCTGGCTTGAATGCCGTTCGCCGTTGCACAGCTTGACCAGGGCCGGCGTGGTGCAGACGGCCTGGCGGTGGTCAGTAACCGTCGGTCACCGGAAGCGCGACGTTGGCCTTGGTGATGACGGTCGGCGTACCAGGTACGACGGAACCTCACGGCCGTTCGTCGGGTCCTTGGTCGTGGCCGGAGCGGTCGGCTTCTGACCTGCGAGGATCTGGCTGGCCAGCATGATCGCCAGGTCAGCCTCGCCGGCAACCGGCTTGTAGATGGTGAAGCACTGGTTGTTCTGCCATGATGTTGTCCAGGCCACCGGCGGTCGCGTCCTGGCCGGACACGGCTACCTTGCCCGCGAGGTTCTGGCCCTTGAGGACGTTGATGACCGACTGCGCCATCGTGTCGTTGGCAACCATGACCGCGTTGATGTCGGGGTGCTGGCCGAGCATCGTCGTGAAGACGGTCTGCGCGGTGGCGGCGTCCCAGTTACCGGTCTGGTCGGCGAGCTTCTTCCAGCCCGGCGCGACCGACAGAACGGAGTTGTAGCCCTTCGCGAACAGCGTCGCGTTGTTGTCGGTCGGCGCGCCGTCGATCTCGACGTAGTTGACCGTTCGCCTTGCCCTTGACCTGCGGCGCACTGGGTCAGGGCGGTGCCCTGGTCCTTGCCGACCTCCACGTTGTCGAACGACACGTAGTAGGCGGCGCTGCCACCGGAGGTGAGGCGGTCGTAGTCGATCGTGACGACGTTGTGCTGCTTCGCGAGCGTCTGGATGGCCGTGCCGGAGCCCGGGTCCAGGTCCGTGATCAGGATGACGCCGACGCCGTCGGCGATCATCGACTGCGCCTGCGACTGCATCGTGGTCGCGCTGCCCTTGGCGTTGTCGATCGTGCAGTCAAGCTTGTACTTGGTGCACTGAGCCTGGAGTTCCTTCGGGTCCGCGGACACCCAGCGGGGTGAGGACGCGGTGTCGGGCAGCAGGATGCCGACCTTGTTGTTCGTCGCCGCTGCTGCAGTGCTGGATCCGGGCGAAGCAGTCTTTGCGCTGCTGCCGCAGCCGGAAATCCCGGCCACCAGCAGAGCCGCAGCTCCAGCCATGACGAGGACCGTACGGGGTGTAGAACGCATCGCCGCGTGTCTCCTTCCTGACAACGTCGCCGCTTCGGCGACGCCACGCGCGTGGTGCTCGATTTTTTAGATATCCCATGTCTGGGATGTAACGCGGTTACACCTCAACATGCATTTTGTTTAGCGGATGAATTATTTGTTGGACGCGCAACCATTGTCAAGAGCATCTCTGACGTGCCACTACGCAAAATGATCTCACCGACCAGGCGAAATATCAGGCGATGCGTGTAAACGAGGCAAGTCTCCGCACGTTAACTCCGTGTGGGAATCCAGGCGGCCGGATGATCCCAGACGGTCCGTACGACCGATGCAGCCGCTCCCACCACGGTCGCTTCCTCGGCCAGAACGCTCGCGCGGATCTGTACCGGCGCCCAATCGGCGGCCAGAACGCGGTCGGCTGAGCTCCCTGGAGATGTGGTTGTGAAGCCAAGGTTCCAATCTGGTATAGATCCCGCCGAGGATCACCGTGTCGACGTCCACCACGTTGATCATCCCGGCCAGCACGATGCCGAGCGCCGTACCGGCGCTGTCCAGGGCGCCGAGTACTTTCCGGTTGCCGGCACGGGCACCGGCGACGATGTCCGGCGGCGGTGCACCGGTGACGTGCGGTATGCGCTGACCTGGGACGAGACCGGCCGCGCGGGCGATTGCCTCCTGGCCGGCGTACTGCTCCAGGCACCCGTACGCGCCGCAGCGGCACTGCGGCCCGTTCGGCTGGACCGCGACGTGGCCGATCTCGCCGCTGAACCCGCGGGCACCGCCGATGATCTCGCCGTTGATCACCACGCCGGAGCCGATGCCGATCTCGCCGGAGACGTAGATGAAGTTCCGGCCGGCGTGCGGGTTGGTCAGCATTTCGCCGAGCGCGGCGAGGTTGGCCTCGTTGTCGAGGCGTACGTCGATGCCGGCGATTTGCGCCGGGCATGTCGACGTTCCGCCAGCCCAGGTTGGGTGCGAGCCGGACGATGTGGTCCTGGACCAGGCCCGGTACGCCGAGCGCCGCGCCGGCCAGCGTCAGCCCCTGCGCGGTGGTCGCCTCGATCGACGTTGGCCGCGAGTCCGGTGAGCGCATCGAGGACCTCGGCCGGCGTACGCGGACGTTGGTCGGCGTGCAGGATCTCCCGATGCCGGATCGCGCCGGTCAGGTCGACGACGCAGGCGGCCAGGTAGTCGACGTTGATTTCGAGTCCGAGCCCGGCCGGACCGCGGGGATCCAGCGACAGGCCGACCGACGGCCGACCGGCGCCCGATTTGGGTGCCGGTGCCACCTCGGCCACCAGCCGGCCGGTGATCAGGTCGTCCACCAGAGCGGACACGGTTGCCCTGGTGAGGCCGGTTGCGGTGGCGATGTCCGCCCGCGACGTGGGGTGGCGCCCGGTCAGCGCGGGACCGGATCGGGTGCCGGCCGTCGCGACCTGCCGGAGGACGAGCGCGAGGTTATGCTCCCGCAGGCTGGCCTGCCGGATTGGGCTTGGGTCTCGCGTCAGGGGTTGTCCGTGCGCCATGGCTTGACAGTCTCGCATCCTCAAACAAATAATTCACCCGCTAAACAAATCCAATTTTGCTAGGCGGTGGTGATGATGGCGACGCAGCCTACCCCGGAAGATCGGTTCACGTTCGGCTTGTGGACGGTTGGATGGCAGGCCCGGGATCCGTTCGGCGATCCGACTCGGGCTCCGCTCGATCCGGTCGAGTCCGTGCATCGACTCGCGGAGCTTGGCGCATACGGTGTCACGTTCCATGACGATGACCTGGTAGCGCCCGATCTGTCCGATACAGAACGAAAGGCGACGATTGACCGCTTTACTGTCGCGTTGAAGGAGACCGGTCTGGTCGTGCCGATGATGACCACCAACCTGTTCACCCATCCGGTGTTCAAGGACGGTGGCTTCACCAGCAACGACCGCGTTGGTCCGCCGCTACGCGCTGCGCAAGGTCATGCGCAACATCGACCTCGCCGCGGCGTTCGGCGCCCAGACGTACGTCATGTGGGGTGGGCGAGAGGGCGGCGAATACGACCTCGCGAAGGACGTACGCGCAGCCCTCGACCGCTACCGCGAGGCGGTGGATACGCTCTGCGACTACGTACAGGCACAGGGCTACGACATGCGCTTCGCGCTCGAACCGAAGCCGAACGAGCCTCGCGGCGACATCCTGCTTCCGACGGTCGGGCACGGGCTCGCCTTCATCTCGACGCTGGAACACCACGAGATGGTCGGCCTGAACCCGGAGGTCGGCCACGAGCAGATGGCCGGGCTGAACTTCGTGCACGGCATCTCGCAGGCGCTGTGGCAGGGCAAGCTCTTCCACATCGACCTGAACGGCCAGCGCAGCATCAAGTACGACCAGGATCTCGTCTTCGGTCACGGCGACCTGATGAACGCGTTTGCCCTGGTCGACCTGCTGGAATCCGGCGGTCCCGACGGGCAGCCGGCCTACACCGGGCCGCGGCACTTCGACTACAAGCCGTCCCGGACCGAGAACTTCGACGGTGTCTGGGCGTCCGCGGCCGCGAACATGACCACGTACCTGCTGCTCAAAGAGCGGGCCGCGGCGTTCCGTGCGGATCCGGAGGTGCAGGCCGCGCTGGCCGCGAGCCTGGTACCGGAGCTGTCCACGCCGACGCTCAACCCGGGCGAGACCGTCGCCGACCTCGCCGCCGACCGCAGCGCGTTCGAGGACTTCGACCTCGACGGCGTGGCCGCGCGCGGCTTCGGCTTCGTGCACCTCAACCAGCTCGCCCTTGAGCACCTGATGGGTGCCCGCTAGTGGTCGATTCGTCATCTGTGCGTCCGGTGAAACGGACGCACAGATGACGCAGCTGGTCGCAGGGGTCGATTCGTCGACCCAATCCTGCAAGGTGGTCGTCCGCGACGCCGAGTCGGGCGCTCTGGTCCGATCCGGTTCCGCAGCACACCCGGCCGGTACGGAGGTCAGCCCGCTGGCCTGGTGGGAGGCGCTGGAAACGGCGATCCGGGCGGCCGGCGGGCTGGACGACGTCGCCGCGGTCTCGGTCGGTGCGCAGCAGCACGGCATGGTCTGCCTGGACGGGCGTGGAGATGTCGTCCGTCCGGCGTTGCTGTGGAACGACACCCGCTCGGCCGCGGCGGCGGATGCGCTGGTCGCCGAGGCCGGCGGTCCGGACGCGTGGGCGGCGGCGGTGGCAGCGTACCGGTCGCCTCGTTCACGATCACGAAGCTGCGGTGGCTCGCCGAGCACGAACCGGACTCGATGGCGCGCACCGAGGCGGTCTGCCTGCCGCATGACTGGCTGACCTGGCGGCTGAACGGTGGACGAGGCTTCGACGTCGCTCGTCACCGATCGCAGCGATGCCAGTGGCACCGGCTACTGGTCGCCGTCGGCGAACGCGTACCGGCCGGATCTTCTGCGCACGGCGACCGGCCGCGACCTCGTGCTGCCGACCGTGCTCCCGGCGTCGTCGCGAGCCGGCGTCGGCGCCGCCGGATACCTCCTCGGCGCCGGTGCCGGAGACAACGCCGCCGCCGCGCTCGGCCTGTCCACGCAGCCCGGTGACGTGATCGTCTCGCTCGGCACGTCCGGTACGGCGTTTCGCCGCTGGACCGCGCCGACCGCCGACGCGACCGGCATCGTCGCGGGCTTCGCCGACGCCGAGGACGGGTTCCTGCCGCTGGTCTGCACGTTGAACGCGGCCCGCGTGCTGGACGCCGCGGCCTCCATGCTCGGCGTCTCGCATGCGGCCCTGTCGGATCTGGCGCTGTCGGCGCCGGCCGGTGCCGGCGGCCTGGTGCTGGTGCCGTACCTGGAAGGCGAGCGCACGCCGAACAAGCCGGATGCGACCGGTGCGCTGCACGGCCTGACGCTGACCACATCGACGCCGGCGACGCTCGCCCGGGCCGCGGTCGAAGGCATGCTCTGCGCACTCGCCGACGCGGTGGATGCGCTGGTCGCGCTGACCTCCCCGCCGACGCGCGTGATCCTGATCGGCGGTGCGGCCGCATCGCCGGCGGTCCGGGCGATCGCACCCGCAATCTTCGGGCTCCCGGTCGTCGTACCGGCACCGTCGGAGTACGTCGCCGACGGTGCCGCGCGACAGGCGGCGTGGGTGCTGACCGGGAGCCCGACTCCGCCGGATTGGCCGCTTGCGGACGCGATCCTGGCGCACGCCGAGCCGACGCCACAGGTCCGGGCACGGTACGCCGAAGCCCGCGACCTGACCGTCAACCGCAGGCTCTGACCGCCTACCACAGGCTCTGAGGCTCTACCACCGATTGCGTGACGCGTCGCGAATCAATCTGGAAACAGACAATTAACGATTCTGCGACGCGTTGTGCGACGTTTTCGCGACGTTTCGGTGAACGCTGGTCGTCGACACCACCCACGCCGACGCCACGGAGGCTCCGATGTTGCCGTTCCCCAGTGAAGAGGCCGTTCAAGGCCGGCAGATGGCCATGGATCAGGCGACCGTCGTACTCAACACGCATCGGCCGACCGATGACGGAGTCTGTCAGCGGATGCATGGAACTCTGGGGCCGATGGGTGCCCGTCACCGGATGCACCCAGCTCGCCTGGGCGCGTTCGATCATGGAGACGCACGGCGTCGCCGACGACCTATGGGCCGTGCCGTCGCACCCCCGCCTCGCCGTCGCCGTACGCGTCGCGGTCTGAACGAGTCTGACCGTCAGGCGTGTAGCCGGTCGATGATCACACCGTCGCCGTCGAACGCGTCGATCGCGATCACGTCATCGTCGCGAGGCAGCAGCGCACAGAAGAACGCCACGCCGAAGCGCGCCGGATAGCCGACGGTCGCGGTCGTCAACGTTGCACCGCTGCTCAGCGTGAACCGGATCGTCTCGGTCCGCGGATCGGCCCGCCCGACATACTGGACGTCGCCGGTCGCCGGCCGGCGTACCAGGCAGTTGACCACGTGCCCGCGGACGAACAGTTCGCCGCCGAAACCGCCGCCGCCGATGCTTCGACCGTCGCGATCGATGATGTCGAGAAACGTATACAGACCCGGGCCGTCGCGTTCCGCGCTGATCGCCCAGGTCTCTCCGCTCGGGAACACCCCGGTGGCCACAACCTCCACACCACAGAGCCTAAGCTCCGACGATGACCCGACCGTCATTGTGGAGTCCGCAGTTCAACGTCGTATCGGTGCCGACCGAGTCCGGCGTACGCGTCAGTACCATCGAACTCTTCTTCGACCTGGTCTTCGTATTCACCATCACGCAGCTCACCGCGGTACTCGCGAACCACACGACGTGGGTGTCGTTCCTGCAGATCCTGTTGATGCTCGGCGTCACCTGGTGGATGTACGGCGGGTACGCGTGGCTCACGAACGCCGTCGCGCCGGTCAACTCGATGCGCCGCGGTCTGCTGGTCGCCGGGATGGCCGGCTTCTTCACCATGGCCCTCGCCGTCCCGCTCGCGTTCACCAGCAGCGGATGGGCGTTCGGCCTCGGATACTTCGTGGTCAACCTGGTCCACTCCGGACTGTTCGTGATCTCCGGCGGCAAAGCGACCCTCAAGGCGCTGTCCAAGCTCGGCCCGATCAACCTCGTGAGCGCGACCATGGTGCTCGTCGGCGGCCTGACCCCGGTCGGCTGGCGGTACGGCCTCTGGGCCGCCGCGCTGGCCCTGCAGATCGCGACGCCCTACCTGATCCCGATCGGCGGCTTCACGATCTCGGCCGACCACTTCGTCGAGCGGCACGGCCTGGTGATCATCGTGGCGCTGGGGGAGTCGGTGGTCGCGATCGGCGTCGGCATCGGGGCGCTGCACCTGGACATCGAGACGCTCGGCGTCGCCGTCCTCGGCCTGGTCCTGGCGTACTTCCTGTACTGGTGTTACTTCGGCGGCGACGAGGAACGGGCCGAGCACGCGCTGGACGCGATCGCCGATCCGGTCCGGCGGGCGCGGACCGCGCTGCGCAGCTACGGGTACGCGCACTACCCGATGCTGGCCGGGATCGTCGCCGTGGCGGCCGGCGTGAAGAAGGCGACCGCGCACGCGTTCGGCCACGTCAACCTCGCACAGGCGATCGCGCTCGGTGGCGGCGTAGCGCTGTTCCTCGCCGGTGACCTGATCTTCCGGCGGATCCTGCGGTTGGGCCGTCCCGGCTACCGGATCGTCGCGCTGGCCGGAGCGCTCGCGAGCATCCCGCTGGGTCTGGTGGTCGCGGCCGGTCAGCTGGCGGTGCTGGTCGTCGTGGTCGCGGTGCCGCTGTCGATTGAGGGCTATCGACGGGTGATGCGCGAATCGATGCCGTTGCTACACTCGGATTGAAGGCCGACGTCGCGACCAGTCTCAGGGAGTCGACAGCTGGTGAACCGGGGTGTGTATGTGATCATGCCGATCGGAACCGATCGTGAGCATGCCACCCGGCGTGTGCGCATCGACGCAGCCACTCTCGGACTTGGTCTGTCCCCGTACCACCCGCACGACCATCGCAGCCACGCCGACGCCGCATCCGCGGCGGCGATCCGGGCCGAGATCGCGATGTGTGCGGTCGCGCTCGTCGACCTGAGCCTCGAGCGGCCGAGCAGCTACTACGAGCTGGGCATTGCGCACGGAATCGGGCTGCCGGTCGCGGTGATCGCCGAGGTCGGCACGATGATCCATCCGACCGCAGATCGGTGGTCGGTCACCTACTACGACTCACTCGACGATCTGGAGATCCAGGTCAGCGACGTGCTGCGCACGTACGCGCCGGCGCTGTCCCGTTGAACGTTGACGACCCGTCGTCGCCGGACGTTGGTGTCCCGCGCGCCACGTTGATCCTGATCCACGCGGCCGGTCCGGCCGGCCGGACCTGGCGGAACAACGTCGGACCGCTGTCCGAGCACTTCACCGTACGGACACCGGATCTTCCCGGCTTCGGCGCCAACGCGGATGTCGGGTTCTCCTTCGCAGGTGCGGTGGCGCAGATCGTCGAGCTGGCCCGCGGGAGCCGGCCGCCGGTACACCTGTGTGGTCTGTCCCTGGGCGCGATGGTGGCGGCGATGGCCGCCGCCGAGCACCCGGATGTGGTGGACCGGCTGGTGCTGTCCGGCATTGCGGTGACGCCCGCGGCAACCGAGCCGCGGACGATCCGGTGGTACCGGCGCGCGCCCGGATTCGCGATCCGGATGTTCACCGATGTGCCGGGACGGACCGGCTGGTTGTCGCTGATCGACGAGGTCGGAGGTTGCGATCTTCGGCCGGTCCTGCCGCGGATCACTGCCCGCACGTTGGTCGTGTGCGGCAAGCGTGACCGGAAGAATCTCGCCGATTCGCGACTGGCGGCCGGCCTCATTCCGGGCGCACGACATCTCGAGGTACCGCACGTCGGGCACTCATGGCCGGTGTTCACGCCGAAGCCGTTCAACGCGATCGTCGACGGTTTCCTGCGCGCCTGACCGGCCGGGCCGGCACGCCCCATCCGGCGACCAATCAGACGGCGACTAATCAGACGGCGACCAGTCAGGCGGCGTGCACATGCTCGCGCTCGACCACCGGTGCGGCCGGGGCCCTCTTCCGGGCCGCGTCTTCGAGCGCAAAGCTCACACCGGCCAGGGCGAAGCCGAGGACGCCCAGCATCACGCCGACCCAGCTCGGGGCGGCATAGCCGAGACCGTGTGCGATCACGATGCCGCCGAGCAGCGCACCGATGCTGTTCGCGATGTTCGTCGCGGACTGATTCACCGCGGCGCCCATCAGCTGCGCATCCGGTGCGACCGCGATCAGGCGTGCCTGCATCGCCGGGCCGAGGAACAGCGCGGTCGCACCGACGAGGTACGCGCCCAGAAACAGGCCGACGTGGGTGTGCGCGATCAGCGCGAACAGCACCATGGCGGCGATGAAGATCGGGAAGCCGAGCACCAGGGCGCGGCGGAGGTTGCGGTCGGAGAACCAGCCACCGACCGCGTTTCCGGTGGTCATGCCGAGACCGACGGCGACGAGCACCCACGGTACGGCCGACGCGGACAGCGACGTGACGTGCGTGGTCACCGGCGCGATGTAGCTGTCGATCGCGAAGAAGCCGCCGAATCCCACCGATGCGACCGCGGCGACCAGCCAGACCTGCGGCGCGCGGAATGCGCCGAGTTCCCGGCGGGCGGAGCTGTTCACCTGCGCCGGCACCTTCGGGACGGTCGCGACGACGGCGACTAGCGTCAGCGCGAACACGGCGCCGATCACCAGGTAGGAGGCTCGCCAGCCGGCCGTCTGGCCGAGCCGCGTGATCAGCGGTACGCCGAGTACGTTCGACACGGTCAGGCCGCCGAGGACAATCGCGAAGCCACGTGCCTGGCGACCCGGTCCCATGATCGATGCGGCCAGGATGCCGGCCGCGCCGAAGTACGCGCCGTGCGGAAGTGCCGCGATGAACCGTGCCACCAGCACCAGGCCGAACGTCGGCGCGACCGCGGATGCGACCGTGCCGATGATGAACAGCGAGAGCAGGCCGAGGACCATCTTCTTCCGGGCTACGCGTGCGCCGAGCGCCGCGAACAGCGGTGCGCCGACGACGACGCCGAGGGCGTACACGGTGATCATCCAGCCGGCGTGGGCGACCGCTTTGGCGCTGGATGCGGCGTACTGCGCCGGGGAGGAGATTTTGCGCGATCTGCGGCAGGAGACCGATCGCGACGAATTCCGTCAGTCCGATGGCGAATCCGCCAAGCGCCAGGGCGAGCAGTGCGAACCAGCGTTGGGCTGGTGTCAGCCGTTCCATGAACAGACCTCTGCGATCGTGTGGAGCTGCGGTGCCGGGGGCATCGTCGCGAGCGGCCGTATCGAGAGCTAGTATAGCAACACTGTTGCGTAATTAGACGGGAGGCCTCGATGAACCGTTCGGCCGCCGATCTCGGCTATCTCCGCGATTACAACGAAGCGCTGGTCGTGGCGGTGGCCCGCCGCGCCGAGACGTTCGATCGGGCCACCGTCGCAGACGCGACCGGCCTGACGCCGCAGGCGGTGTCCAAGGTCATCGCTCGGCTGATCGAATCCGGCCTGGTAGCCGCGGACGGCGTACGGCGACAGGGCGTCGGGAAGCCGACCAGCATTTACCGGCTGTTGACCGGCAGCCGGATCGCGATCGGAGCACACGTCGCCCGCCGTACGCTGCGCCTGGTCGTGACGGATCTGGCCGGCGCGATCCTGTCGTCGACGGTGGTGCCGTTGCCACGCGACTTCACGCCGGATGTATTGCTCGACGCGCTGGCCGACGGCGTACCGCTGGTCTGCGGTACCGGCGACCGGGCGAGGCTGGTCGGCGTCGGGATCGGCATGGTCGGGCCGATGGACTACGAGCACGGTGTGGTCCGGGACGCACACGGATTCCGGCACTGGCACGACGTACCACTTCGTGATCTTGCCGCGGAGCGGCTGGGTCTGCCCGTGCTCGTGGACAAGGACGTGACCGCGGGCGTGACCGCGGAGGCCTGGCGGCGTGGGTCGTCCTTCCGCGACGCCGTGCTGGTCATGGTCGAGTCCGGGATCGGCGCGGGCCTGTGGTTGGACGGCGTGGCCTACCGCGGTGCGCATACCAACGCCGGTGAATTCGGGCATACCGTCGTGCAGCTCGACGGTCCGCTCTGTGTCTGCGGCCGGCGCGGCTGCGTCGAAATCGTGCACCAGCGCGCCGTGGCCGCCGGCGACCTCGCGTTCGCGGCCCGCGTGCTGGCCAGCGGCGTTGTCAATCTGCTGCAGACGCTGGATGTGAATCACGTCGTGTTGGCCGGCGCGGACGTGCTGCGGCACGAGAATCTCTACGTCCGCGCGGTCGAGACGGCGGTGCGCACCGAGGTGCCACGCGCGGACTGGCTCACCGTCGAGGTGACGCCGTCGCGTATGGGGGCCGACGTGATCGCGGCCGGTGCCGCGATGGAGATGCTCAACGCCTGCTACGGGCTGCGCACGCCGGCGACCGCGCCACGCCCGGCCCGGATAGCCGGGTTGCGATCCGCCGGGCTCGCGTGATCGCCAGTGATCGCGCTACGCCGGTTCGCCCCACGTGGACAAGCAGAAGGCGTGACCAGCCGGGTCGGCGAACACGGTGCAGTGGTCGTCGTTGGGTTGGTAATCGTATTTGGTCGCGCCCAGCTCGAGCGCTCGCTTTTCGGTCGCCGCCCGATCGGTGACGTAGAAGTCCAGGTGCATCTGGATCGAGGCGGCCGGATCCGGCCACACTGGCGGCCGGTAGCCCGGCGTGCCCTGGAATGCGATCTCGCCGTCGTCCATGCGAATCAGGGCCCAGTGCGGTTGCCGCACCACCACGGAACCGCCGGTGAGCGCCGCATAGAAGTCGGCGAGCGCACCCGGATCGGCGCAGTCCACCGTCGTACCGCTGTACCGGATGCTGGGAATCGGGTCCTCGTCGGCACCTGCGGCCAGCAGCGCGTCGAGGCGCTGGTAGTCCGCCTCCATCTGCTGATCCATGCCCTGGAACATGTCGTCCCGCTCGGCCACGCTCGGGAAGATCGAGATGCCGTCCACACGCGATCGGCCGTCGCCGAAGTCGGTGAACGTACGGATCTCCAGCGACGGATGCCCGTCGAACTCGAACGTCTGCACGATCCGCTGGCTCGGCGTCACCTCATGGAATACACCGTGGAAGCGAAATTCGTTGGTGCCGTCGGACACGGTGTACTGCCACGTGCCGCCGGGCAGTGCAGCGAACTGTTCGATGTCAACGGTGGTGCCCTGCGGTCCGGTCCATCGCGCCATCAAGGCGCCCCGCGTGTGCGCCGCGAACACGTGCGCGGCCGGTGCCGCGAACTCGCGGCTGAACGTGATGATCTGTTGGTCGTTTGGTGCCGTCACGCTGCGCATATCAACTCCTCGACTCGGTCTTACACCGCATAGGACCGGCGTCGTAGGGCAGAATCATCGGTCGTGGAGTTTTCCGCGGCCATCGCTCCGTTGCGTGACGAGATGCACGCACATTGTTACCGAATGCTCGGCTCCACCCACGATGCCGACGACGCGGTACAGGAGGCGATGGTCCGCGCGTGGCGCGGCGTGTCCTCGGTACGCACGCCAGCCGCGACGCGCTCGTGGATGTACACCGTTACCACTCGGGTGTGTCTTGACGCCATCGAGCGACGCGGCCGCCGGGCGCTTCCCGCCGATCTCGGTCCGGCTAGCCCACTCGCCGTGACCGCGGACGCGGCCGACACTGAGGTGGCTTGGCTGACGCCGTACCCGAGCGGTCCGGGTTCGCGATATGAGCTACGGGAGGCCGTCGAACTCGCATTCGTTGCCGCGTTGCAGCACCTGCCGGGCAACCAGCGCGCCGCGTTGCTGTTGGTGGAGGTGCTCGGCTACGCGCCGGCCGAGGTCGCGACCATGATGGCTACCACGCTCGCGTCGATAAACAGCGCCCTGCAGCGCGCGCGTGCCGCGCCGTTGCCACGCCCGTCCGAGCCGCTCGACGCGCGATCGCGAGCGCTCGCCCGCCGGTACGCGGACGCGCTCCAGCGCGGCGACGCGGACACGTTGGTCGCGATGCTGACCGAAGACGTCACGTGGTCGATGCCGCCGCTGCGTGGCTGGTACGCAGGGTTGCCCGCGGTGCGCAATTTCGCAGAATGTGTACCTATGGGATCGTGCGGCCGATGGCGGCACCTGTCAACGACCGCCAACGCGCAGCCGGCCATGGCGTCGTACCTGTGCCCACCCGGCGCGGACGTGTTCGGCGCCTGGTCGATCGACGTGTTAACGATGCGTGACGATCGGATCGCCGCGATCACGTCGTTCATCGGCGTCGAGCACTTCGTCGCGTTCGGCCTGCCGGCGGTCTACCCGTCAGACCGGGCTGCCCCGTAGATCTACGTGTGCCCGCGCATCATCCTTCGGCTGCAGTAAAGCCAGGAACAGGACCCACGTTCCGCCTCTCAGAGCCAGCCGCGTTGGGCCGCCTTGAGACCGGCTTCGAAGCGGCTACGTGCCTCCAGGCGTTCCATCAGTTCGGCCATCATCCGCCGGGCGGTACGCGGCGAGATGCCAAGACGTCCGGCGCACGCCTCGTCGGTCAGTCCGTGTGCCTGCAGGCGAAGTAGTTCGCGCTGTGCCGTGGTCAGTCCGGCCGCGTCCGGCGTACGGTCGGCGCCGAGCGGGGCCGCGGTGTTCCAGGCCCGCTCGAACAGTGACAGGAGGGACGCGACGACGCCGGGTGACCGGATCTGCAGCGCGCCCGCCTGCGAGTGTTCGGGATCGATGGCGACCAGTGCCACCTGTCGGTCGAGGACGAGCAGGCGCGGCGGTGTGGTCGGCACCGTACGTACTTCGCCGCCCAACTCGGTCAGCCAGCGCGCGTACTCCAGCGTGGCCGGGTCGTTGCGAACGCTGTCCTGGTAGAGCGTCCGGACCTCGACACCGCGAGCGAGCGCATCGGCATCCAGGGGACGGCTCGCGACCAGACTCTGTGGGGGCTGGGCGCCGCCGGGCATCACGGACAGGCACTCGATCCGCGTTTCGGCCGCGAGTTGTTCGAGGCGATCGTAGATCTCGTCCATGCCGACGAGCCGCTGGATCTCCGCGTCCCCGGATTCGGGGCCGTGACGAACCTGCGTCTCGACCAGCAGCGCCTGGATCGTGATCTGGCTCTGCGCGAAGTCTGCCTGCTGCCGGGCGATCTGCGCCTGCTGCCGGGCCAGCACGGTGCGCAGGCCGACGTGCAGCGGGACGGCTCGCATCCGGCCCGGCGTCTCGACCGACGGCCGTACCAGCGTGATTTCGAACAGCCGGTCGAGTGCGCCACGGACCGCGTCGTCCGACATGTCAAGGTAGTGCGACAGGTCGGTGACGCTCCATCCCGGGTTCTCCACCATGGCCCGGTAGGTACGTTCCGCGGCCGTGTCAACGCCGAATGTCTCTAACATCGCAACCCCCGTATTGGCCGCAACCATCGCGCAAAGTCTGCGGTCACATGGGTGCTCCGACAAGGGTTGTGGACCGTTTGGGCCATGGCCGCAAGCGGCCAGCGGAGGCGCTTCCGCGCCCGATGCGCGATCCGCACACTGATGAACGAGCGGCAAACGTTCACCTCGTCCAGTTCGGAGACGGTACGCCGGCTCTGCGGCCACCATGTTCGGCGGTAACCATCATGCATCTGATTCCGGTGGCTCTTCCCAGAATCACAACACCGAACCATGCGCCGACCAGCGTCGCCTCGATCGTCGACATCCTGTGGGCGGCCGCACTCCCATCCGATCGGATCGAACACATCGTCGTCCGTGTCGATCCGTCGTTCCTGCACATCGGTGTGTTCAGCCTGGCCGACCCGTTCGCTCGGGCGCGACGGGCGGTCGATGACCTGATCCGGCGGGCACTGCACATGTCGCCCGAGCTCCGGCCGTGGGCCAGTTCGGCGGCGCCCGACGACGGGTAGGGAATTCCGGCCCGCGCGGACCTATATACACCGTTGCACGCTGCGACTACTCTCCGCGCGTGACCATTTACCGGTCCGCGGCGGCAGCCGGTCCTGCGGGCAACCCGACGCCCGCCGATCCGGCCCGCAACCCGGCACCCGCCGGTCCGGCTGCTAAACCGGCACCGCACGGCCGGCTCACGTACGCGCCCGGCCTCGACGGCGTACGCGCTCTGGCGGTCACCGCCGTTGTGCTCTACCACCTCGGCACGACCGGACTCACCATCAACCACGGCGCCACACTGATCGCGCCCGGCGGATTTCTCGGCGTCGACGTGTTCTTCGTACTCTCCGGCTTCCTGATCACGTCGCTGCTGCTCGCCGAGCGGGCCGAGACCGGCCGGATCAGCATCCGGACGTTCTATCTGCGCCGCGCCCGGCGTCTCCTGCCCGCGCTCTACGCGATGCTGCTGGTCGTGTCGGCCGCGGCGGCATTCTGGTACCACGACTACGCGGCGCAACTCAAAGGTGACCTGATTGCGGCGTTTGCGTACGTGACGAACTGGTGGCTGATCGCCGGTGGCAGCTCGTACTTCGGCGTCGGAGTCCACCCGCCACTACTGACGCACCTGTGGTCGCTCGCACTGGAGGAACAGTTCTACCTGCTCTGGCCGCTTGCCCTGATCGGATTGACCTACATCCGCAGGCGATCGACGGTCATCGCGATCGTCGGTACGGTCGTCCTTGCCTCCACGCTGCTCGCCGCGGCCCTGTTCAGCCCGTGGCAGGATCCGTCGCGGATCTACTACGGCACGGACACGCGACTGGCGACGCCGTTGCTCGGCGCGCTGCTCGCGATCGTGCTGCGGCCGTGGCGGTGGCACGCCGGTTCGCTGCGATCCGGCGCGCGCAAGGCGCTGACCGCCGGCGGCGTGCTGGCCGTGCTCGGGCTCGGCGTCGCCTGCGTGTTGCTCACCGATCAGAGTCCGGTGCTCTACCGCGGCGGGTTCCTGGCCGTTGCCGCACTCGCGGGCGTGGTCGTGGTCGCCGCGGCACACCCGGACGTCGCGTTCGGCCGCGCTCTCGCGTTCGCGCCGCTGCGATGGCTCGGCGAGCGGTCGTACGCGATCTACCTGTGGCACTGGCCGATTTTCGCGGTCACGCAGCCCGGCGTGAACCTGTCGATCGGCGCGGTACCCAGCACGATTCTGCGGATCGGGCTGACCCTCGGGATTGCCGAACTCTCGTACCGCTTCGTGGAGAAGCCGATGCGGTCGGGGGCGCTCGGTCGGGCGATCCGGTCGTGGCGGGACGCGGCCGGGCCCAAGCGCGTGATCGGCGGCGTCAAGGCGACCGGCGTCGTGCTGACCACGATGGTCGTGGTCGTGGTGATCGGCAGCCAGATCGTCGCGGCGTCTCCACCCGGTTCGGCACCGGTCGGACCGGGCCCGGACACGCAGCTCGGCCCGCTCGTCACGCCACCGCCGATCGCCTCGATCGGGCCCTCGCCGTCGGCGTCATCATCGCCGCTGCCGGCGGCCAATCCGACGCCGAGCAGTACCCGGCCCGGAAGGATTCCGAAGGTCGCGATCTTCGGCGATTCGCAGGGCATGACGTTACTGATCAACGTGCCGAAGGACACCGGAAAGTACGTCGCCTTCAAAGACGACACGATCGAGGGCTGCGGTTTCCTGCTCGGCAAGGTGACCAGCCGGTCGGGCGAGCGGCATGACCTGCTCAGCAACTGCCGGAACTGGGAGTCCGAGTGGGCCTCCCGCGCCAAGCGCGACAAGCCCGACATCGCGATGATCATGGTCGGCGCGTGGGACGTCTTCAACATCAACGTCAACGGTACGGCGATGACGTTCGGCACGGCCGCGTGGGACGCGTACTTCACGGCGCAGTATCAGGTCGCGCTCGGTGCGCTGCACGCGTCGGTGGCCCGCGTCGCGATCTCGCTGCTGCCCTGCTACCGGCCGGTGCACGCGAGCGCGGGCTTCTGGCCGGAGCGTGGCGACGACAGCCGGACGCGGCACGTCAACACGCTGCTGTCGGCCGCCGCTGCGACGGATCCGTGGGTGTCGTTGATCAATCCGCCGCACCAGTTCTGCGACGATCCGAAGATCGCCACGAGCCTGAGCTACCGGTGGGACGGCGTGCACTACTACAAGCCCGGCGCGCTGCTGTATTGCCAGGCGGTCATCCCGCAGCTCCTGGCGATCCAGCCGGAGTAGGCCGATCCGGCCGGTCTGAGCGGCACCGGCATCAGGCCGGCAGCACGGCCTGCGTACAGCGGCTGCTGGCCAGCGTCGAACCGTCCGCGTCGAACAGTTCGGCGCTGCAGAACACCACCCGGGACGTACGCCGGACCACGTGCCCGATCGCGTGCAGCCGGCCGGGTCGGGTCGGCCGGAAGAATTCGACCCGCAGATCGGCGGTCAGGAACACCTCGTGGTTGTCGAGCGTCGTCCAGCAGGCGCCGCCCATCGCCGAGTCGAGGATCGCGGTCACCAGGCCGCCCTGGATCACCGGCCCGGCCGGTGTGACGAAGCCGTAGTCCTGCGTCGCGTCCCACTCGATCGTCGCGGTACCCGGGCCCCAGTCCGTACGTCGGAATCCGAGCGTCCGCCACAGGTTCGGTCCGTCGCCCGCACGCTGCGCAAACGACGTGATGTCGGCGAACCGTTCGCCGGCCACGATCGGTCGGTCGGGCATACCAAACTCCTATGGGGTTGACTCGGATTCATGTTTTGACATAGTCAGTGTAGAAACTATATGGGCAGGTACCCGCGTACGCAGAACCTGCATGGTTGGAGATGACGATGGAGTCGAACCTCGCCCGCCTGGCCGACATCGCGCTCGACCGCCACGGCGACTACCCGTCGCTGCACTACGGCGGCGAGTGGTTCACCTCCGCGTCCATGCATGAGCGTTCGGCGCGCGTCGCCCAGGGACTGCGACTCGCCGGCGTCCAGCCCGGCGACCGGGTTGTCGTTTTCATGGCGAATTGCCCTGAGGTACACGTGGCCTACAGCGCGCTCTGGCGCGCCGGTGCGGTCGTCACGCCGGTCGTGTTCCTCGTGACGCCGCCGGAACTGCGGCACATCCTCGCCGACTCCGGTGCGGTCGCGGTGATCACCACCGAGGAACTCGTACCGAAGATCTCCGCCGCGCAGGACGGAGCCGGGCAGCCGGTGCCGGTCTACGTCGTCGGCGGATCGTTCACCGAGCTGGAGTCCTCGGCACCGGGATCCATTGTGGACCGCGGCCCGGACGACCTGGCCGCGCTGCTCTACACCGGCGGGACGACCGGTCGCAGCAAGGGCGTACCGCTCACGCACACGAACCTGTCGCACGCCGGCTTCGCGTCCCGGTCGGTCAGCCACGTCCCCGGCGTCAACCGCGGCATCGTCGCGCTGCCGCTGTCGCACTCGTTCGGCCTGCTGGTGACGGTCGGCGGCCTGCACACGCCGGAGCCGCCGGTGGCGATCCTGCAGCGCTGGTTCGAACCGGTTGAGTGGCTGCGGCTGGCCGAGGAGCACCGCGCCCAGAGCACCGCCGTGGTCCCGTCCATGCTCGCGATCCTGTTGGCCCAACCACTGGAGGACCGCGACCTGAGCGCGTTGCGGTTCGTCTATTCGGGAGCGGCGCCACTGTCCGCCGCGGTCGCGCAGGAATTCGCGCGGCGCGTCCCGTCGGCCACGGTCCTGGAAGGATATGGGTGTACGGAGACGAGCGCGATCATCACCGGTACGCCACCGCTGGCTCCGCGCCCGGGTACCGTCGGCCGGCCGGTGCCGGGCGTGTCGCTCCGGATCCTCGGGCCCGATCGGGCGGAGATGCCGGTCGGATCCGACGGCGAGATCGTCGTGCACGGCGACAACGTGATGGCGGGCTACTGGCGTGGCGAACCGCTCGGCGACGGCTGGTTCGCGACCGGTGACGTCGGGCGACTCGACGACGACGGATACCTGACGATCGTGGACCGGATCAAGGATCTGATCCTGCGTGGCGGCTTCAACGTCTACCCCCGTGATGTCGAGGACGTGCTGATGGCGCACCCCGCGGTCGCCATGGCCGCGGTCGTCGGCCGGCCGGACGACCGGCTCGGCGAGGAGGTCGTGGCGTTCGTGGCGCTGGCCGACGGCGAGACCGCGAGTGCCGACGAACTGATCGCGTACGTCCGGGAACGGGTCAGTGCCCACAAATACCCTCGCGAGCTGCACATCGTCGATGCGATCCCGCTGACGTCGGTGGGCAAGCTGGACCGCAAGCGGCTGCGGGCGTCGGTCCGCGACTCCTAAGCCGGCTGGTGCCGTAACGGTCGGGACCTGCGTACCGCGGCGCGGCCGGACTGGAACCGGCTCACGCTGGGCAGCAGCATGAACACGGTCGCGACGACCGGGCCAACGACGAGCACCGCCGCGAGCAGTATCTCGAACGCCTTGTACGACGCGGTCATGTTGCCGAAGTACACGGCGTTGACCGCGGTCGTGTAGTCGTTGCTGGTGAGGTCGGCCCGGCTCGGCGTCGAGAACAGGGCGACCGCGGCCGTCAGGGTGGCGAGGCCACCGAGCGCGACCGCGGTGCCGACGTTCACCACGATCAGCGGTATCCGCGCGATCCAGGACGGCCACGCGTACGCGGTGACCGCGACCAGCGTGACGACGGCCGCGGCGGTCAGCGCGATGGCCGTGAACGCCAGGTCCCACAGGATGAAGCCGCCGTCGACGCCGCCGGACAGGCGCTGGTCCACCTCGGCGGCGGCGGCGCTGAACCGGTCCGAATCCCGGTAGTTCAGGACCGCGAGTCCGATCAGCGCAGCGATCACGATGACCTGCAGCGCGGCCGAGATGTGCAGGGCGGCGGGCCGGCGCGTCGGCGTCGGCGCGGCACCGGCGTTCGCCGAGGGTGACGTCATGCGCGGGATCGTACCGGCACGCCGCAGATCCGACTGCCCCGATCCGCGGCGGGCGATAGCATCGACCGGTGATCCATTCGATCGGCCTCGTCGTGCACGCCGGTAAGCAGATTGCGATCGAGGCGGCTCAGACCGTCCGTGAGTGGGCCGGCCGGCACGACGTCCGGTGCACCGAAATCGATGTGTGGACGGTCGCGCCGAAGACCGGCCGGCTCAGCGCCGCCGAGGAAGCCGCCCGGGCCGGCCGGCCCGACCTGATCGTCACGGTCGGCGGCGACGGTACGTTTCTGCGGGGCGTACGCGTCGCGGCCTCGATCGACGCGCCGGTGCTCGGTGTCGACGTGGGTCGGGTGGGATTCCTGACCGAGGTGCAGGTCGATCAGCTCGTGTCGGCGCTGGACGCGGTGCACGCCGGTCGCTATCACATCGACGCCCGCCTCAACCTGGAGATGCGGGCGTCCAAGCCGCTGCGGATCCCGGCCGACATGCAGGCGCTCCTCGAGTACGGGCGTGGTCCGGCACTCCCGCCGCCGCAGCCGCGCGACGGCACGGCAAGTCTCGGGGCGGGCGTACTGCTGGACGTGATCGCCCTTAACGACGTGGTGTTCGAGAAGCTCGCCCGGGACCGGCAGGCCAGCCTGTCGCTGTACGTCGACGGCAAGCTGTTCGCCTCGTACTCGTCCGATGCGCTGATCGTGGCGACGCCGACCGGTTCGACCGCGTACAGCTTCTCGGCCGGCGGGCCGATCGTATCGCCGCAGCTCGACGCTTTGATATTCACGCCGGTGGCGCCGCACATGATATTCGATCGGAGCCTGATCCTGTCCGGGCGCCAACAGATCGCGATCCGCGTTCTGGAGCGTTCCGGCCAGGTCGCGGTCACCATCGACGGTGCGCTGCGCGGCGTGATCGATCCGGGTGACTGGATCATGGTGTACGGCGGCTCGCGTCGCACGAAGCTGGTCCGGATGAAGGACACCGACTTCCTCGGCCGCGTCCGCGACCGGTTCCGTCTCGCCGATGCGGCCGCCGCGCTGGCCGACGGCGACGCGCCCGACGTGTTCGGCCCGTACGAGCCGATATAGTCGCCGCCGGTACGGGCCGTGAGACGCGGGTCATAGCGCGCTCGACGATGCGGCGAGATCATTCGGGCATGACGACCGCCACGCTGTACGCCGAATTCGCCGCCCGTGAGACGCATGGCGTGTCGCCCGCGTACGAGCGCCTGTCGCTCGCGGTCTCCGGTGATGCCGAGGTGCTCGCGCTGCTCGGCACGCTCCCGCCGTCCAAGCAGCAGCCGAACCTGCTGTTCGGTGTCGTCCGGCTGCTCGGCGGCCCGGTCGATGACACCGTCGCGTTCCGTGACTTCACGGTCGCGAACTGGCCGGCGATCGAGGCGGAGCTGCGTACCCGGGGCACGCAGACGAACGAGCCCGGCCGGTGTGCCGTCCTGCTGCCGGTGCTCGCCGCGCTGCCGCAGCCGCTCGCGTTACTGGAGGTCGGCGCGTCCGCCGGGCTGTGCCTCTACCCCGACCGGTACGCCTACCGATACGGCGATCACGCGGTCGGCACCGGCGAACCGATCCTGGAGTGCGCCGCGACCGGGATGGCGCCGCCGGTCCGGCTACCCGACGTGGTGTGGCGGGCCGGCCTGGATCTGAATCCGCTCGACGTCACCGATCCCACGGACGTCGCCTGGCTCGACGCGCTCATCTGGCCGGAGCACACGCACCGCCGTGCCCGGCTGCGAGCAGCGGCGGCCGTCGCCGCAGCCGATCCGCCGCTGCTGGTGCGCGGCGACGTGGTGGACGACCTGCCGGCGCTGGCCGCGCAGGCCCCGGCCGGTGCAACGCTGGTGGTGTTCCACACCTCCGTGCTGTACCAGGTACCGGCCCCGCGTCGCGCGGCGTTCGCCGAAGTGGTGGGCGCGCTGCCCGGGCACTGGATCGCGAACGAGGCGCCGGACGTGCTGCCGTACGACGCGCTGCCGGAGCCGCCGGACGCGGCGCTGTACAACGTGCTCGCGCTGGACGGAAAGCCGCTGGCCTGGTCCCGGTCGCACGGGCAGGCGATGATCTGGTTCGGCTGACGTGCGTCAGCCGACGGTCGGGCGCAGCATCGGCGGGAACAGGACGTCCGCATCGCCGCGCCGGAACAGCTGCGCCGGACGGCCGCGCTCGCCGGCGGTCGATTGGCCGGTCGGCGTGACGAATCCTGCGGTCGTGGTCACCTTGCGGTGGAAGTTGCGAGGATCAATGGGTACGCCCCACACCGCCTCGTACACGTCTCGGAGCTGCGCGATGGTGAACTCGGGTGGGCAGAACGCGGCCGCCAGCGGCGTGTACTCCAGCTTGGAACGGGCGCGCTCGATGCCGTCGGCAAGGATCGTCGCGTGATCGAATGCGAGCGGCCGGACCGTGCCGGCGTCGACCCACTCCGCGGCGGCGGCGTCCGATCCGGCCACGGGTGTCGGCAGGTCCGGTAGTAGGGCCAGGTACGCCACCGTGACGACGCGGCCACGCGGGTCCCGGTTCGGCTGGCCGTACGTGGCGAGTTGCTCCAGATGCGCCCGTGACACGGCGTCGCCGAGTCCGGTCTCCTCGGCCAATTCACGCCAGGCGGCGTCGACGAGATCCTCGTCGGGCAGCACGAACCCGCCCGGCAGCGCCCACGCGCCGCGGTGCGGTGGGATCGCTCGCCGCACCAAAAGCACCTGCAGGCCGGATCCGGCGATCGTCAGTACGACGAGATCCACTGTGACGTCCATCATTTACCACCACATTGACGAGAAATACTTCCCAGCTATATCGTCAAGCTGACGATAACAGTGATTGACGATAACAGAAGAGGGTCATCGACATGGCCGACATCACCAGCCGCCTGCACCTGCGACACCTTCGCGGCACCTCGACCAGCTGGGTCCGCCACTACGCGCGCGGGACGGTCAAGCACGAAGGCGTCGGCCAGTCGTTCTGGTACCGCCCGTTGACCGCCGTCCTGTCCGAGGTACCGGTCGACGACCGCGAACTGCCGCTGCTCTTTCACGCCCGTACCAGTGATTTCGCGGATGTGACCGTGCAGGCGACGGTCAGCTACCGGATCGCGGACCCGGAGCGCGCCGCGACCCGGCTCGACTTCTCGATCGATGCGAATCGCGGTACGTGGCGAGCGCAGCCGCTCGATCAGATCGCGACGCTGCTCGCCGAACTCGCCCAGCAGCCGGCCCTCGACCTGCTCGCCCGGATGCCGCTGACCGAAGCACTGACCGCCGGTACGGCGCCGCTGCGTGCCGCGTTGGCGAGCGCGCTCGGCGCCGATGAACGCCTGGCCGAGACCGGTGTCGGTGTGGTCGGTGCGCGCGTCGTCGCGATCCGGCCGGAGCCGGAGCTGGAACGGGCACTGCAGACGCCGACGCGGGAAGCGGTCCAGCAGGACGCGGATCGCGCCACCTACGAGCGGCGTGCGGTCGCGGTGGAACGCGAACGCGCCATCGCCGAGAACGAGTTGCAGAGCAAGATCGAGCTGGCCCGCCGGCAGAACCAGCTGGTCGAGCAGGACGGCACGAACGCGCGGCGCCAGGCCGAGTTGGAGGCGTCGGCACAACTGGTCACCGCGCAGGGTCAGGCCGAGCGCGAGCAGGTGACGGCCGCGTCGAATGCCGACGCCGCTCGACTCGCCGCGGCCGCGAAGGCCGAAGGCGTGAAGGCACTGCGCCTGGCCGAGGCGGACGGTGAGGCGGCTCGGATGGCGGCGTACAGCGATCTGTCCGAGGCCGTGCTCCAGATGCTGACGCTGCGCGAACTGGCCGGGAAGCTGCCTCAGATCGGCCAGCTGACGGTCACGCCGGACGTCCTCACCGGCCTGCTGACCCGGCTCGGCCTGGCGGCCGGTGAGCAGGGCTCGTGAGCACGCTCGCGCCGCGGGTCGTGGTGGTGACCCGCCCGACCGAGCTGGCCGAGCTGCAGGCCAGGCACGGTACGCGGACCGCTGCGGCGTACTTCCTTCGGCAGCGCGGTCAAGATCTGGACGATGCGGTACGCCGTGACGAGGCGCAGGCCTCCACCCTGGCAACGGTCGGCGCCGCCATTCCGGTCGACTGGCGACGCGGCCATGTCGATCGGGCCGACCTGCCGCGTTTCCTGTTCGCGTCGGACGATGTCATCGTCGTCGTCGGGCAGGACGGTCTGGTTGCCAACGTTGCCAAGTACGTCGACGGCCAGCCGGTGATCGGCATCGACCCGGAGCCCGGCCGCAACCCCGGCGTACTGGTCCGGCACCACGCCGACGCGACCTCCGGGCTGCTCGCCGCGGTTGCGTCCGGACGGTGCTCGATCGAGCGGCGGGCGATGGTGGAGGCGCGGCTGGACGACGGTCAGCTGCTGCTCGGCCTCAACGACGTGTACGTCGGTCACCAGACCCACCAGTCGTCGCGGTACCTGATCGGGGTGCCGGACGGGCGTCGCGAGCGGCATTCGTCGTCCGGCATCGTGATCGGCACCGGTACCGGCAGCACCGGCTGGTGCTCGTCGATCGCGCGCGAGCGCGGTGCCGCGGCGACGTTGCCGGGTCCGCAGAGCGCGACGCTGGCATGGTTCGTCCGAGAAGCATGGCCGTCACCGGCGACCGGTGTCGCGCTGACCGAGGGTCACCTGGACGGGGACGATCGGCTGGAGATCACCGCGCAGGCCGAAGGGCTGGTGGCGTTCGCCGACGGTCTGGAGCCGGATCGACTCACCCTCGCGTACGGGCAGCGTCTGACGATCGGCCTCGCCGCTCGTACGCTGCACCTGGTGACGTAGTTCGGCCGGTGCTGCGGGCTTACCTGCGGAGACGGCTCGCAATGCCCGCGAGCGTCCGTACGGTGAGCAGGCCGTCGCCCAGGCCGAGGTCGACGATCGAGTCGAACACCCGCTGGTCGGAGTCGGCCGCCCGGATCGCGCCGTCGATCACCGATGGGCTGCGGGTCAGCCACGCGGCGAACCGGCTGTGCCGAAGGTGCCGACCCAACCGGCGGCGGAGCGCGTCCCGGTAGAGCCGGGCCGAATCCTGCCCACCCGAACCGTGCTCACCCGAACCACGCCCGGCGCGGACGGCGGCCGCACCGGCCAGGGCACCGGACAGGACGGCGTAGAAGATGCCTTCGCCGGTGAACGGGTTGATCAGCGACAACGCGTCCCCGGCCAGGAGCAGTCGACCGCGGCCGGGTGCCGGACGGTACGTCGACAGCGGCAGGTGGTGGGCCCGAAGCCCGGTGGCCTTCGTGGTGTCGACGTCCGGCAGCAGCGTCGCGAGCCTGGCCAGCAGATGGTCGCGGGACAGCGGCACGTCGCGCAGCAACTCGCCGTACCCGATGTTCGCGCGGCCGTCGCCGATCGGAAAGTTCCACGCGTACGCGGGCCATTGCGTCGCCGGGGCGGTGATGATCTGCTGCCGGGCCGGGCCGGCGGCGGGGGCGTACCCGCGGATGGCCAGGGCCATGCTGCGGTGCGGGTTGGCCGGCTCGCCGAGCGCCCGGCGGACCAGCGAATACGCGCCGTCCGCGCCGACCACGACGCCGGCCGAGATCATGCCGTCGATGACCACCGAATGCGGACGCTCGTCGATGTCGTGAACGGTGTGCCGGACCAGAGTCGCCCCGGCGGTCACCGCCGCATCGACCAGCCGAGCGTCGAACACCGTACGCGGGATGGTGTAGTCCGGGCGGCTCAACCGGCGTACGACCGACGCGCCGGACGGACCGACGAGCTGGAGATCCGATATCGGCTGGTATCCGTCCTCGACCCCGGCGACGCCGAGATCGCGGAGCACGTCCAGCGCGTGCGGGGCGATCCCGTCACCGCAGGCCTTGTCGCGGGGGAATGCGGCCCGGTCGAGCAGCAGCACGCTCGCTCCGGCCCGCCGCGCGGCGAGGGCGGCGCACGATCCGGCCGGCCCGGCGCCGACGATCACGACGTCAAATTCGTCCATCTCCCCAGCCTGCCAAGGCTGGCGTCGGTTCGCCAGATGATTCGGTGGCACGGTCCGATCAGTCGGCCGGCTCCTGGTTCGCTTTGATCCAGTAAGGATTCCGGGCAAACGCGAGGTCGCCGATCCGATCGGTCGGTTTCTGTCGTGGCCGCGGCTGTCCGCCATAAAACAGATCAGCGTCGATGTGTTTGTACAGCTCGTCGACGCGGATGAACTCGCTGCCGTTGTCGACGCCTTCACGCAGCAGCCGGAGCAACGAGCCGGTGAACACCGAATTCCGTTCGCCCGGCAGGACCAGAGCGGGTTGGTTTTCGTTGGTGGCGGTCAACAGCAGCGTTCCGGTGATCGAGATCGCGGCAATCGAGTCGCGACCGCCTTGCTGGACGTAGTCCACGGCGTTACCGGAGAAGCAGCAGTCGAGGATGACGATCCGGCGGGTCGCCGGACTGTTCGTAACGATCGTCCGGATGATGTCGTACGACAGCGCGGAGGAGACCGGACGCTCGCTGAGCGTGTCAGCGTACGCAAGGTAGTAGCCGTCCTTGTCGACGATACCGTGGCCCGCGTAGTAGATGATCAAGGTGTCCAGCGCGCTCTGAGCGAGCTCCTCGACCGCACGAAGATCCGCGTGACTGACCTCGTGAAAGTCGTGAACGTTGGCGGGCAGGAACAAGCCGGTGGTCCCGGTCAGCGTCCGCCGCAGGTCCAGAAGGTTGTTGGCGAGCGCGTCGGCGTCCGGTAGCAACGGATCGATGAACTTACTGGCGCCCATGAGAATGGCGACGGACTTCTTTTCGTCCGGAAGCTGTGGCGAGGCCGATGCGTTCCCGGTCCGCTGGTGCGGCGTCGCCGGAGTACCGGGCGGCGCCTTTCTCAGCCGGAGGATGTCCGCCTCGTCGACCCGGTCGAGGGTGTCGAAGTCCTGGATCCGCCACTGCTTCTGGCGCTGGATCCAATCCCGGTCGAAGGCCTTGAGGCGCTCCCGGGCGACCGCTGCCCGCCGGAAGTCGAAGGAGTTCAAGGCGTTCGTCAGCTCGCCCGCGAGGGCGGCCCGCTCTACGTCGTGCGTGGTTTTCGCCGGATCTCCGAGCCGGCGGCTCAGCATCCGGGATGCGGCCTTGTCCACCAGGCCGATGGCGGAGCCGGGAAGTGCGCGCCCGGTGATGCTCTCCTTGGCCAATGTCACGGCCGCAGCCAGCGCGGCATCCGTGATGAGCACGCGATAGTGAAGTTCCAGGGTGTCGCGCTCGCTGGCGCGAAGCATGGCGGCCGCGGCGTCGGCATCGGGTTCGGCGACATCGATGTCCTGATAGATGCGGTCGGATAGCACCTCCGCGTCGAGGAGTTGCCGGAATCGCGGCCGTGACATCACCGTGATCGCCCGTATGCGTCCGGCCGACGTCACAGTAGCCATGAGTTCGCCCACGTCGACCGGGGTTGACTTCGTCAGCAGATTGAGGTTGTCCACGACGAGCAGCACGTTGTTGAGCCCGAGGAGACCCGTGCGGATGTCGTTCAGTCGCCCGTCGAGCTCGGCGCGATCGTGCAGATCGGCCAGCAGCATCGTCACGTCGAGTTCATAGACCATGTGGTTCTGCAGCGGCTGGGGCACTTTGTTGCGGATCAGCCGGTCGACGAAACCACCGATGATCGTCGTCTTGCCGACGCCGGATGGGCCGGTCAGAATGACGCTGTTCGGCGGACGGCTGCAGAGCACTTCGATGATCTCGCCGATTTCGCGATCGCGACCGGAGGTGTAGACCGGGCTCTCGTTCAGGCTGCGGCCGAACAGATGAAGCGGACTGTCCACCGGCAGGTCACGGATGTTCACGCCGGCGACCAAGGCATCGGCTAGATCCGGAACCTCGGTGACGGCTGCCTCCCGGATCGCCTGGATCAGCCGCAGACGATCCACGCCGTGCTCGGCGAGGACCCGCGCCGCGGCACATCTGCCCTCGCGAACCAGCCCGAGCAGGATGTGCCCGGTGTCGACGTAGTCCGCTCCGAGTTGTACAGCCTCCCGGCCGGACAGTTCCAGAACTGCTTCGCACTCGTTGGACAGCGGCGGATCGCCGCCCGCGGTCTGCAAAGGGGGGCCCACGACGTTTCGCACTTCGCGGCGAATGTCGTCGACATCGATCCCGATGTGCAGCAGGACGGTCGCTGCGACGCTTTCCGGGTCGCTGATCAATCCAATGACCAGATGACTCGCGCCCACCTGCCGAGCGCCGGTCGCGCCGGCGTCTTCCATCGCACGGTCGATCGCATATCGGGCCCGATCGGTGAATCGCTCACGCATCGCTTTCGTCGTCCTTGAGTGCGCGGAGGATGGTGTCCGCCAGCTCGCCGGCATCCCCGACGGAGGAGTCGATCCGGATCTTGTTCGTGCCGATCCGCAGCCGGATCGTGGTTTTGCGATACCCGAGCCAGATCTTGAGCGCCGCGGCCAACGAGGGCACCAGTTCCTTGTTCTCGGCAACCCAGTTCAGTGCGTCGGTCACCGGCCCAAGTTGTCCGTTCTGCGGTGGTGACGTCTCCGCGGTGAGGACCATTCCGCGAAGGCTGGAGTCGGCGCGCAACGACCTTTGAAGATCGAGGAGATCGGTCTGGTGCGCGAGGCTGTCGTCGCTCTCGCCGAGGATCGCAATGGTGGAAACCATGGGCACACAGTAGTGGCGCGGCGTTCAATGTGATCGATGGACTTGGTCATCCGAAAGGTGGGCGTTGGCGCTCGCGGGGACATATTTTCGCCGTACGCGGACGGCGCACTATGGCGTGAAACCGTTACGCTGCTGCGATGTCAGCTACCCGATCGGATCCCCGCCGGCTCGCGTGGCTGCTCGGCACGGTCGGCCTGACCGTCGGGGCGTTCGCGGTCACGATCGCGATGGCACCGGCCGCCGACGACCCACCGGTACACGCGCTTGGCTGGCTGCTGTTCGTCGGCTCCTCGGTCCACGTCGCGTCGACCGCCTGGTTCTATGCCGTCCCCGAGGTGCGAGGACACATGGCCGCGCATCGCCGCCGGTACGCGATCGTGCCACTCGCCCTGGTCGCCGGTACGGCCGTCGTGGCCGCCGCCATCCCGGAGCATCTGTTCACGTGGCTCCTGCTGGGGTTCTTCGGGTGGCAGTTCGTCCACTTCCAGAAGCAGAACCTCGGCATGGCCGCGCTCGCCGGCATCTCGAGCGGCGCCGGACCGATGAGCCGCACCGAGCGCCGTGCCCTGGTCGGCGCGGGCTTCGCCGGGACGGCCGGTCTGCTCGTACATCCGGAGTTGCTGCAACTGACGATCGACGCGCACGTGCGGTATCTGTTCGCCGTCGTGGCGGCCGGATTCGTCGTCGCCGTGCTGGTCGGGATCACGGAGATCGCTGCGCCGGCCGCGCGGCACCCGGCCGGTCGCATTCGTCGTGGTCTACGCCCTGTCGCTGGTGTTCTTCGCGCCGGTCTTCGTGTTCGCGTCGCCGTACGCGGCGGTAGCCGGGCTGACGCTGGCGCACGGCTGCCAGTACCTGCTGATCGTGAGTCTTGTTGCGGACGCGCGCAGCGTCACGCGGGTGGACCTCCCGGTCGGCGGGCGTCGCGTGATCAGCCTGCTGGTGCTCGTGAACGTCGCGCTGCTCGGCGGCCTCGCGCTGAACGCAGCATCGCACCTGCACAGCGGCGGGCCGGTCGCCCGCGCGGTGTACGGCGCGTATCTCGGCATCGTGATGGCGCACTTCGTGATCGACGCCGGGCTGTGGCGGCTTCGCGACGAGTTCCCGCGGACGTTCCTCCGGGAAAGCCTGCCCTACCTGCTGGTGCGGTAGCGGACGGTCAGCCTCCGCCGCAGCTTCCGGCGGCGCTGGCGAACGGGTCGAAGAGGAAGATCGCACCGATCACGAGGAGCGCCATGACGGCGAGACCGATGATGATCGGCAACAGCACGCGGCGTCGAGCAGGACCGTCCGGAGCGATGAATTCGGTGCTCGGTGCCGTCATTGAAGCCGCCTCAGTGTCGTGGTGATGCCGATCTTATAGACGCGCCGCAACCGCCGCTGGTTCCGGCTATCGGTCCCGCGCCGCGCGGATCGCGCCCCGGATGCCGAGCAGCCGGACCATGTTGAGAGTCGAGAAGTACCGCTTCGGCGACTCGATGCCGGCGAACACGCCGACCAGCCGATCCAGCTCGCGCGGACGATCCGCGACCGCGTCGTACAGCAGCGTCGCAGCCGGTGACGATCGGAGTTCGGCCAACCGTGCGGTGAACTCGTACATCGGGATCGCGGCGGCATCACGTCGCCGCTGATAGTCGGCGAGGTGTGCGTCGAGCGGGCGCCCGGCCGACCGTGCTTCGGCAATCGCGGCGGTGACCGACTCGGCATCCCGGAACGCGTTGCTGATGCCCATCGCACTGATCGAATCCAGCGAGTGACCGGCATCGCCGACGAGCGCCCACCCGGGCCCGTACGGTCGCGCGAAGAAGTTCGGCTGGTCGGGTGCCACGCGGAACCGCTCCGCTCGGGTGCCGGCCCGTACGCGATCGGCGAGGTCACCGCAGAGCGCGAGCGTGTCGAGGTACGCGCGCTCGGTGTTGTCCCGGAACTCGGTGAGCGCGGCGATCGGCGCTGCCGTGTACACCATGGTCTGGTTGTCGTTCGTGGGGAAGACCGCGACCGTGCGACCCGGGCGTTGATAGAGCTCGCCACGCGCGACCGGCAGTCCGGACCAGTAGGTGTAACAGGCGACGGTGGCCGTCGGCCGTTCGCGGTAGTGCTCGGCCCGGACGGCGCTCGCGATCGTCGAGTGCTTGCCGTCCGCGCCGATCACGAGGTCGGCGCGTTCCTGGATGAGCGTCGATGCGGTGCCGCGCGCCCGGCCGCGTACGCCGGTGACACGCTGACCGTCGGTCAGGACACCTTCGACATCGAATCCGGTGCGTACCTGGACACCTGCGTCCACGGCGGCGTCGAGCAGCAGCGCGTCGAGTACGGTCCGTCGCGGACTGTAGAGTGCGCCGACGCCGTCGAGGGACGGGAACGATCCGATCAGGACGCGGGTGCCGGGATCGAACCGGACCTCGCGGACAGGTTCCACGCCCGTCGCCGCCAGCCGGTCGAGGAGTCCCCACCGCTGGAGGCAGGCGACGCCGGGCACCTGGACCTGGTGCGATGACAGCGTGTCACTGGGGAACCGGGCCCGATCGACGAGCAGGACATCGAGGCCGGAGCGGCTCAGCAGCAGCGCGGTGGCCGACCCGGCGACGCGTGCGCCGACCACGATCACATCGAAGCGTTTCATTCCGCCGCCCCCGCTGACATGAGGTGCAGCGTAGCGCCTGCGTACTGTGGTCCGCTGACCGTCACTTATGGACGTTTGGACGTGCCGCGTTCGGCTATTCGTACCCTCTTTTTTGCCGTCTGCTCTTGTCTGAGAGTCGGCTGACTGTTATATAAATCACTTAGGAAGGTTAACTAAGAATTACTGATCGATGGAAGGGGAGTGTGGCAACGGTGCGAGATACCTCAAAGCGGCGTCCTGCATGGGTTATCGCGCTGGCCGGTGTAATGCTGGCCGGGACCGCGGCGCTACCTGTGTTGCTCACCGGCGGAGGTGCCGCGAACGCGGCGGCTACCGCGGGTGGCGTGAAGATTGCGTACTTCGACCAGTGGTCGATCTACCAGAACGCGTTCTACATCAAGAATCTCGACACCGAGGGGATAGCCAGCAAGCTCAACTATCTCATCTACGACTTCGAGAACATCGATCCCACGAACCTGACCTGCTTCGAGAACACCAAGGCGACGGATCCCGATCCGGCCGGCGAAAACGACCCGAACGCCGGTGACGGCGCGGAGGACTCGTTCGCCGACTACCAGAAGTCGTACGACGCCACGACCTCGGTCAGCGGCGTCGCCGATGCGTTCGGCCAGCCCATCGTCGGTAACTTCAACCAGCTCAAGGAGCTGAAGGCGAAGTACCCGAACCTGCACATCCTGCTGTCGATCGGCGGCTGGACGTACTCGAAGTACTTCTCCGACGTCGCGAAGACCGCGGCGAGCCGGCAGAAGTTCGTCAGCTCCTGCGTGGACATGTTCCTCAACGGCAACATCCCCGCGCAGGGCGGTTACGGCGGAGCGGGTACGGCGGCCGGCATCTTCGACGGCTTCGACATCGACTGGGAGTACCCCGGCGCGGCCGGCGGCCACCTCGGCAACCACGTCGACCCGACGAACGACCCGGCGAACTACACCGCGCTGCTCGGCGAGTTCCGCAGCGAGATCAACGCGTGGGGCACGTCGCACGGCGGCAAGAAGATGTACCTGACCGCGGCACTCCCGGCCGGCCAGGACAAGATCCCGTTCATCCAGACGAACCAGATCGGCCAGTACCTGGACTACGGCGACATCATGACGTACGACATGCACGGTGCGTTCGACGCAACGACGAACGAGCAGGACCCCCTGTACCCGTCGCCGAACGACCCGAGCCACGTCGCCCCGGGCACGGAGAAGTACAACATCGACAGCGCTATGAAGGCCTGGACGGTCGGCGACGCCGCATACGGCATCACCGGCGGGTTCCCGGCCAGCAAGGCGGTCATCGGAATACCGTTCTACTACCGCGGATGGACCGGCGTACCGGCCGGATCGACCCACGGTCTGTATCAATCGGCCACCGGCGGATCACCACCGATGACACTGTCCGGCAGTGTTCCCGGCATCGCGATGTACAAAGAGATCACGACGCTACTGAACACTCCCGCCGATACGTTCTGGGATCCGACGACACAGTCGTCGTACTGGTACGACGGTACGAACTTCTACACCGGTGAATCGGCTCAGTCGATCCAGGCCAGGTCGGATTACCTGCACTGCAACGGCTATGCCGGCGCGATGATGTTCTCGCTCTACGACCTCGACCCGGCCGCAACGCTCTTCAACGACGTGGTAACCGACGTCAACGGAAGTGCCGCCGGCTGTACGCCGGTGTCGCAGCCGCCGACCACGACGCCGCCGACGAGTGCGCACCCGTCCAGCCCGCCGCCGACCACCACCCCGCCGACGACTCCGCCGCCGACCACCCCGCCCCCGGGCGGTTGCACGTCACCGGCATGGGTCGCGGCGACGGCGTACACGACCGGCATGACCGTGTCCGAAGGTGGTCACAAGTACACCGCGAACTACTGGTCGCAGGGGGCTGACCCGGCGACGCATCACGCGCAGTACGCGGAGTGGACCGACAACGGCGTCTGCGGAACGACCACGGCACCACCGACCACGGCACCACCGACCACGGCACCACCGACGACGCCTCCGCCGACGGTGACGCCGACGCCGACTCCCACGCAGACCGGCACCGCGCCGGCCTGGGTGGCGAACCACGCGTACGCGGTCGGAGCTCTGGTCACCTATGCAGGTCACACGTACAAGTGCCTGCAGGCGCACACATCGCAGGTGGGCTGGGAGCCGTCGACAACGCCGGCACTCTGGCAACTCATCAGCTGAGGCAACTTGTCAGCTAATGCGGTGATGTTCTAACATCGTTGGCGGTGGGCGCTCCGGGAAGCCGGGGTAGCCCACCGCCATCGTATTCAGCGGGTCTCACCGTCAGGCGGTGCTACCGCACTCGTCGGCGGAACACCACGATCGACCCGATGATGCTCACCGCCAGAATCCCGGCACACCAGAGCACGGCCGTGACGATGTCGCCACGATCGGGTGAACCCGCCAGCAGCGACCGGATCGATTCGATGATCGGCGTCGTCGGCTGGTTCTCGGCAAACCCGTGCAGCCAGGTCGGCATCGTCGAGATCGGCACGAACGCGCTGCTCGCGTACGGCACGAACATGAAGACGAAGGTCAGCCCGTTCGCGGTCTCCGGCGACGATGCCCAGAGCCCGCCGACCGCCGCCAACCACGAGATCGCGACCATGACCATCGCGAGGACACCGACCACGCCGAGCCACTCGGCGACCGACGCGTGCGGACGGAATCCGATCGCGAGCCCGACGCCGAACACGAGTGCGCTGGAGACCAGATTGCGGGCGACGCTCGCGACCACGTGCCCGGCGATCACCGAGGCGCCGCTGATATCCATCGACCGGAACCGGTCGATGATGCCGCTGTGCATGTCCTGGCTCACCGTGACCGCGGTCATCGCCGAACCGAACGACGCGCAGAGCAGGATGACGCCGGGCACGATATACGTCGCGTAGTCGATGTCAACCTTGATCGCACCGCCGAACAGGTAGACGAAGACGAGCATCAACATGACCGGCAGCATCAGTGACGTGATCAGCGCTTCCACGTTTCGCCGGGACAATCGAAGGCCGCGACAGACCATCGTCGCGGTGTCCCGGATCGGTGACGACGGCCGGGCCGCCGGAGCGCCGACCACGCGATCCGGCCTGATCAGGGTGGCGTTAGACATGCGACTCCTCGTTCCGTGCGTTGGCGCCGGTCAGCGCGAGGAACACCTGGTCGAGCGTCGCGCTGTGGATCGCGAATGACGCGATGTCACGCCGTTCGGGGTCGAGGTCGTCGAGCAGCGCACGGACATGAGCCGCGCTTCCGTCGGTCGGCACGCCGATGCTGAGCCGCCCTCCATCGGGCCGCCCTCCATCAGGTCGCTCTCCATCGGGCCGCTCGATGCTGCGATCTGTCACGTCGGGATCGATCGCATTGGCGCGATGCCGCAGCCGCTCGTACGCGCTCGCGTCGGTCGCGGTCAGATCCAGTCGCTGCTCCGAGACCCGCCGCTTCAGGCTGGCCGCGCTTCCCTCGGCGATGATGCGACCGCCGTCGAGCATCGCGATCCGGTCGGCCAGCAGGTCGGCCTCTTCCAGGTACTGCGTGGTCAGCAGCACGGTCACGCCGGACCTGGCCAGGTCGCCGACCACCTGCCACATCACCTGTCGACTCGGCAGGTCGAGGCCGGTGGACGGTTCGTCCAGGAAGATCACCGATGGTCGGCTGATCAGACTCGCGGCCAGGTCGAGTCGGCGACGCATGCCGCCGGAGTACGTACCGACCCGCCGATCGCCCGCCTGCACCAGATCGAACTGCGCGAGCATCGCACCGGCCCGCGATCGTGCCTCGCGATGCGACAACCCGAGCAGACGGCCCATCATGTGTAGGTTCTCGCGTCCGGTCTGCGCGTCGTCGACGGCCGCGTACTGGCCGGTCAGGCTGATATTGCGGCGCACCCGGCGCCGGTCCGGCCCGATGTCGAATCCGCCCACCCGCGCCGTGCCGTGATCGGCCGGGATGAGCGTCGCCAGGATCCGCACGAGCGTGGTCTTGCCGGCGCCGTTCGGACCCAGGAGAGCGTGCACGCTCCCGGCCCGCACGGCCAGGTCAACCCCTCGAAGAACATCAACGCTCCGGTACGCCTTCCGGATGCCGCTCGCCTCGATCGCCAGATCAGCTGTCATGTCGTACCTCCTCATCTGTACGGTGTACGTTTAGCTCGTACAACGTACGATCGGTGCAGCACTATCGCAACGTCGGTTGTGTGCCGCACTAGTACAGAGACGCCTGGCAAGCAGCAACGTCAACGACGCCGGACATCGAACGAGCATCGCGTACTAGTACACCAGTGATGAGGAGGGAGTCTGTATGGCGACGGCCGAAGCGCCATATCTACGGATCGCTGCGGAGATCGAGGGGCGCATCCGCTCCGGCGCGCTGGCGCCTGGCGATCGTGTCCCGTCGACGCGCCAGATCACGAGGGATTACGGCATCGCGATCGCGACCGCCACGAAGGTGCTGGCCGAACTGGCCGATCGAGGAGCCGTGACAGCAATCCCCGGCGTCGGTACGGTGGTCGCCGCACCGGGATCGGCCGCACCGCCGACCACATTGCCGTCCGGATCGGCGTTGGCGATGTCATCCCGGTCGATCGCATCGGCCGCTGGTCGGGCATCGCGGTCGGGCACCTCGACCGCCGGCCCGGCGCCCGGTTCGATCACATCGGGCACAGGTCCCGGGCCGGCGAAGACGGTCGGCACGCCGGTCAGCCGAGCCGGCGGTGGACGTGGACACACGAAGGCCTCGGCTGGGCCTGCAGTCAACCGGGCACGGATCATCGCGGCCGCGATCGACGTCGCCGACAGTGAAGGCATCGGCGCGGTCACGATGCGACGGCTCGCGGTGGATCTGGGTGTCGCGACGATGTCGCTCTACCACTGGATATCCAGCAAGGACGATCTCGTGGTCGGGATGATCGACACGTTGATGGGGGCGGATGCGTGGCCGGCCGTACCTCCTGAGGGTTGGCGGGCTCAGCTGGAGTTCGTCGCGCGCCGGCAGTGGCGCGGCTACCTCGCGCACCCGTGGCTCGCGCAGGTTGTCTCGCTGACGCGACCGCAGCTCGCGCCGGGCGCGATGATGCACACCGAATGGGTACTGCGTGCGCTGGCGCCGCATCGGCTGCCGCCGGGTGATCAGATCTACGTCGTGTTGACGCTGTTCGGCCACGTCAAGTCGGTGGCGATCGGGCTGGAGCAGGAGCAGCAGGCCGAACGCGACACCGGTCTCGACATCGACGAATGGTTCGAGGTGCACGACGACGAATTCACGCCGCACATCCAGTCGGGGCGGTATCCGTCACTCGCGGCGATCGACGGTAGTGGCGACGGGTTCGAATTCGACCTGGCGACGTTGTTCGAGTTCGGCTTGACGATCGTGCTCGACGGGATCGCGGACCTGCTCAGACGTCATTGACCAGGACTGCCGCGCCGTCGAACCGGCCGGACTTCAGATCCTGCAGCGCTTCCTGCGCCCGTGACAGCGGGTACGTGTGGGTGGTCGGGCGGACGTGGTACAGCGTGGCGAGCTGGAGGAAATCCCGGCCGTCGTCCCTCGTGTTGGACGTGACGCTGCGTAACTCCCGTTCGTAGAAGAGTTCCCGCTCGTAGTTCAGCGACGGGATATCGGTGAGATGGATGCCGGCGATCGCCAGGATCCCACCCCGATCGAGCGCCCGCATAGCCACCGGCACCAGGTCGCCGACCGGCGCGAACAGGATCGCGGCGTCCAGCGGTTCGGGCGGGGGGTCGTCCGCGTCGCCGGCCGAGGCGGCACCGAGTTCGAGCGCGAGCCGGCGGGCCGCCGCACCGCGGGTCAGCACGTGTACGGTCGCGCCCTGGGCGATCGCGATCTGCGCGCAGAGGTGGGCGCTGCCGCCGAAGCCGTACAGGCCGAGCCGGCCACCGTACCGCAGGTTGGTCCGCCGGAGTGCGCGGAAGCCGATGATGCCGGCGCAGAGCAGCGGCGCCAGCGAGATGTCCGCGACGCCGTCCGGCAGCGGATAGGCGTACGCGGCCGGAACGCACGTGTACTCGGCGTAGCCACCGTCGGCGTCCCAGCCGGTGTAGCGCGAATCCGGGCACAGGTTCTCCGCGCCGCGTACGCAGTATTCGCAGGTCCCGTCGGTGTGCCGGAGCCACGCGACGCCGACCCGGTCACCGACGACGTGGCCCGTCACCTCCGCACCCAGCGCCGCCACCACGCCGACGACTTCGTGACCCGGTGTCACGTTCTTCCGGTGGACCGGCAGATCGCCCTCGCTCACGTGCAGGTCCGTACGGCAGACTCCGCACGTACGCACGTGGACGAGGAGTTCGTCGGGGCGCGGTGTCGGGACCGGCTTCGTGACGTAGCGCAGCGGGCCGGACTCGATCGGGCCCGGTTCGGCGACCTCCCACGCTCGCATCGTCGTCGGCAGTGTCATGAAAGCCTCCGGCTGGTCATGAGAACCGCTGGGTCATGAGGGCCTCCCGTTGGGATAAATGCCGGTACCGCGGTCGGGCCGAGCCCGGAGGTGCCACAGTGGAGTTTATGGAGCCAGGGGGGCCCGCGGAGGCTCCATCAGAATCCGGGTCATCACAATCCGGGCCATCAGAATCGGCGCTGGCCGATTTCGGCGGCAACAAGTGGTGGACGCTCGGCGCCGTCTGCCTGGGCACGTTCATGCTGCTGCTGGACATCACGGTGATCAACGTCGCCCTGCCGGACATTCAGCTGGCGCTGCACTCCAGTTTCGCCGATCTCCAGTGGGTCGTGGACGCGTACGCGCTGACGCTCGCGTCGCTCCTGCTTCCGGCCGGCAGCATTGCCGACCTGTACGGCCGACGGATCCTCTACCTGATCGGCCTGTCCGTGTTCACGATCGCGTCGGCGCTGTGCGGCGCCGCGACGTCAACGCTCGTGCTGCAGCTCTCCCGCGGTTTGCAGGGTGTCGGCGGCGCGATCATGTTCTCGGTCTCGCTGGCGCTGCTCGCGGACGCGTTCCGCGGCAAGGACCGAGGCGTCGCGTTCGGCGTCTGGGGTGCCATCACGGGTCTCGCCGTGGCGATCGGGCCGCTGCTGGGCGGCGCGCTGACGTCCGGCCTGTCCTGGCGGTGGATCTTCTTCATCAACCTGCCGGTCGGCGTCATCGCCGTCGTGATCACGCTGACCCGGGTCGCCGAGTCCCGCGTGCAGGGTGCCCGCCGGCCCGATATCCCGGGCTTCGTGGTGTTCGCGCTCGCGCTGTCCAGCCTCGTGTACGGCCTGATCGAATCGAACGAACGATCCTTCTCCGACGCCCGCGTCATCGGCTGCCTCGTCGCCGCCGGTGTCCTGCTGATCGTGTTCATCGTGCTCGAAGCGCGCCTGCCGCATCCCATGTTCGACCTGAAACTGTTCCGACTGCCGACGTTCTCCGGCGCGGCGGTGGCCGCGTTCGGACTGAGCGCTTCGATCTTCTCGATGCTGCTGTATCTGGTGCTCTACCTGCAGGACGTGCTCGGGTACAGCGCGTTCGACACCGGCCTGCGGCTGCTGGTGGTCTCCGGCGGCATCCTGCTGACGACGCCGATCGCCGGACGGCTGAGTTCACGCGTGCCGGTACGCCTCCTGATCGGACCGGGCCTCCTGCTGGTCGGCGTCGGCCTGCTGCTGATGCGAGGGCTCGACTCCGGCTCCCAGTGGACGCACCTGATCCCCGGCATGATCATCGGCGGCGCGGGGGTCGGGATGGTCAATCCTCCGCTTGCCTCGACCGCCGTCGGTGTCGTCACGCCCGACCGCGCCGGGATGGCCTCCGGGATCAACTCGACCTTCCGGCAGGTCGGCATCGCCACCGGTATCGCACTGCTCGGCACGCTCTTCTCCAACAAGGTCGCAGGCGACGTCATCGCCGGTTCGCGGAGCGTTCCGGCCCTGGCCGGCAAGGGTCAGCAGCTCGCGACCGCGGTACAGGCGGGTAACTCGCAGCAGGCCGTTGCCGCGGTGCCGCCCGAGAGCAGACCGATGGTGCACCAACTGATCACCGGCGCGTTCACCGCGGGTCTGGATCGCATCCTGCTGGTGTCGGCGGTCATCGCGTTGGTGGCCTGCGTGGTGGCGTTCACGACGATCCGCAGCAAGGACTTCGCGGCCCGCCGCTAAGCCGTTTCTTAACCGGTCGGTCCCGCGCAAACCTGCGGGATCCATCGATGTGTCATCCGCCGTTTGACCAGAGGTCGATCACAATCCATTGATTGATCTCACGCTCTCGGCATGACCAAACTTAACCGCAGAACATTCATTCTCGGTTCCATCGCGACAGCCGGTGCGGTCGCTCTTCCCCTCAGTGCATCCGGTCGCGCCGCGGCTGCGGTCGCCGCGTACCCGTTCACGCTCGGTGTGGCATCCGGAGATCCGGCATTCGACAGCGTCGTGCTCTGGACGCGGCTGGCTCCCTCGCCGACGAACGCCGATGGACAGGGCGGCATGCCGAATGCGGATGTCGTCGTCGACTGGCAGGTCTCGTCGAGCGCAACGTTCGCCACGCTGATCGCGTCGGGTTCCGTCACGGCCCAGTACGCGAGTGCGCACTCCGTGCATGTGGTCGCCGGAGGACTGTCGTCGGATGCCGACTACTTCTACCGGTTCCGTGCGCAGGGATTCGTTTCGCCGGTCGGCCGTACCCGTACCGCTCCGGCGCTCACGGCCGTTGGGCGCAACCTCACGATGTCGTTCGCGTCATGTTCGCACTTCGAATCGGGCTACTACACCGCCTACCGCCGGATCGCCGACGATCAGCCCGATCTGATCCTGCACCTCGGTGACTACATCTACGAGGGTGCGGCCACCACCGGCAAGGTACGCCAGCACCTCGGCGCGGAGTGCGTATCGCTGGCCGACTACCGCCGCCGGTACGCGCAGTACAAGTCCGATCCGGATCTGCAGGCGGCGCACGCGATCGCGCCCTGGTTGGTGGTACCGGACGACCATGAGGTGGAGAACAACTATGCCGACATGGTCCGGGCCGACAACAGCCCGGTGCTGACCACCGCGCAGTGGACCGCCCGACGGACCGCGGCATACCAGGCCTACTACGAGAACATGCCGCTGCGACCGTCGTCCGCGCCGGCCGGCAACAGCATCCCGCTCTACCGGCGGATCCGGTGGGGCACGCTGGCCACGTTCCACATGCTCGACACCCGCCAGTTCCGGGACGACCAGGCGTGCGGCGACGGCAACAAGGTGTGCGCGGACGCCGATCTGGCCAGCCGCACCATTACCGGGGCCACGCAGGAGGCCTGGCTGCTCGACGGATTCGCGCAGCACCTCGGCACCTGGGACATCATCGGACAGCAGGTGTTCTTCGCCCGCGAATTCGACGCCAGCGGGGCCGGCAACATGGATGCCTGGGATGGCTACCGGGCGTCGCGTTCCCGGATCCAGCAGGGCTGGGTCGACCGAGCCGTACGCAATCCGGTGGTGCTCACCGGCGATGTACACCGGGCATACGCGAACAACCTGATGGCCGACTACGCCAACCCGTCGTCGGCGGTCATCGGCACCGAACTGGTCGCCACGTCGATCACGTCGGACGGCGACGGCACCGGTTCGACGACGATCCCGAATGCCGCGACGAACCCGCATGTCAAGTTCTTCTGCGATCGACGCGGATACGTCCGTACCACCATCAGCCCCACCGAGATCGCCGCGGACTTCCGCAGCGTGGCCGCGGTGTCCGAGCACGGAGCGGCCGCGACGACCGCACGCTCCTTCGTCATCCACGACGGCCAGCCGGGACTCGTCAATGCCTGATCCCTCAACGTACGGAAGGTCTCCGATGCGCCTCCTGCTGCCGCTCACCTCGGTCCGGATCGCGGTCACGTCCGCCCTGGCCGTCGTCGCCGTCGGAGCGAGTCTTCTGTTTCCCGGCCCGGCCGCGTTCGCCGCCGGCCCGTCCACCTGGCTCGCCGCGAACAGTGTCGCGACCGGAGATCAGGACGGCTCAGCGGTCGCCACGAACCGCAACGGCGACGTCGCGGTGGTCTGGGAGGACGACCGGGATACCACCGATCCCCAGGACAACACGCACTCCGAGATCTACCTGCGGCTGTTTCACAACGGCGTGTCGAGCTACGAGGTCAAGCTCTCCGCCGGTGGCACGTCCGGCGCGAACTGGAAGCACATCACGCCGGACGTCGGCCTGGACGACCGTGGCAATGCGGTCGTGGTGTGGTCCGATGACCCGGACGGCAACGGCGTGTTCAACGTGCCGTACCGGGTCGTGTCGCCGACCGGGTCGGTCATCGGCTCCGGCTACGCCAACGCGAGCGCGGCCGGCCAGCAGATCAACCCCAAGGTGGCGGTCGACCCGGACGGTGCGCCGAACAGCACGACCGCGGTCGCGTTCACGGTGGTGTGGGAGGACATCCAGGGCACGGCCGCAGCCACGGTCAAGGCCGCCGGATTCACCGGAACCACCACCAAGGCGTACGAGGTGACCGTCAACCAGGCCGGCGGATCGCACCATCGTCCCGACGTGGCGGTATCCGCCTCCGGCGACGCGACCGTGGTCTGGGATGAGGACACCGACGGCAACGGTTTCTACAACATCGGGCTGACCCGGCTGGCGAAGGCGAACGGAGCCGTGATCCTGTCACGCCGGTCGGCCAACACGATCGCCAGCGGCCAGCAGGAACATCCGGCCATCGCGACGGACTTCAACGGTGACTTCGTGGTCGCCTGGGAATCCGACCATACCGGCACCGTCGGCGTATGGGCACGGTCGTTCACGCCGGCCGGAGTCGGCTTGTCCGCCGAGGTCCAGGTCTCGACCGGCACCGGTGCCGCCGATCCGGCCGTCGGCATCGATGACCAGCAGGACGTCGTGGTCGGCTGGTCGGTAGCCGGCACCGATCCGGCGGTCTGGGCGGCCGGTCTGAACCCGGACGGCACCAGCGTCGGCCGCCTGCCGAGCCAGTCACTCAGCCAGACGACGACCGGACGGCAGGAGCAGATGCAGGTCGCCGTGTCACCGTTCGGGCAGTTGGCGGTGGCGTACACCGACGACAACGACGGCAACGGCTTCGACCAGGTGATCCTCGGCCTCGGCGGTACCAACTCCGACTGGTGACCGCTTGCATTTGACGATCGGTGGGCACGCCCGAATGCGGCGTGTCCACCGATCGTCGCCTCCGGCCCGAACAATCCGATGGAACCGATCCGCTGTGCTACTGCCTCCAATACGTATGAGGAGGTACACGTGGACGCTGATCCTGATGTCGACGACGGCTTCGTGGCATTTGTCACCGGCAGCTACACCGGACTCGTGCGGACCGGATACCTGCTGACGGGCGACCGCGGGCTGGCCGAGGATCTGGTTCAGCAGTGTCTGCTCACGACGTTCCGGGCGTGGCGGCGGCTGGACCAGCCCGGAAGCGCCGAGGCCTACACCCGGACCAGCATGGCGCGCCTGGCCAGTCGCTGGTGGCGGCGGCGCTGGCGCGGCGAGGTGCCGACCGATCCGCTGCCCGAAGCGTCGATCCATGACCACGCAGGCGACGTTGCGCTAGCCGAGGCGGTCCGGTCCGCGCTCGCAGCCCTGCCGGCCGTACAGCGTGCGGTGCTCGTACTGCGGTTCTTCGACGACCGGTCGGAGCAGGAGATCGCGACGATGCTGCGCTGCTCGGTCGGCACGGTGAAAAGCCGGTCGAGCCGTGCGCTCCAGACGCTGCGTGCGCGTGGACTTCTGCTCGATGACGTCGCGGCGCCCGTTGCCCCGTACTCCGCCGGCCACCGACCAGACTGGGAGACACCATCGTGACGCTGCCCGGAGATCAAGTACGTACGCTGCTGAACGTGGCCGCTGACCAGCTGCCTGGAGGCCCGATCGGAGTGCCGTTGGCGGGCCTGCTCGACCGTACCCGGACCCGGCGTCGCCGTGGCCGGTATGTCCAGCTCGCCGGGGCATTCGTCGTCGTCCTGCTCGCGATCGGAGTGCCGGTGGCGATCCTGCACGGCCGCGGTCCGACGACTGCCGAGGCGACGACTGCGCAGGCATTGCCGTCCTACGGCGTACCGACGGTCGGCGCGTATCCGACCGCCTCTGCCGCCGGCGTGGCCGCCCTCGCCCGAGGGCACTGGACGTCGTTGCCGGCTGCGCCGATCGTCGGACGTAGCGATGCCGCGGTGGCCTGGACCGGCCGGCAGATGGTGGTGTGGGGCGGCACGTCGGCATCCGGCGACCGCGCGTACGCCGACGGCGCCGCCTACGATCCGGCGACGCGCGAGTGGCAGAAACTGCCAAGCGGACCGCTGTCGGCGCGCTCCTCCGCAGCGGTTGCCTGGACCGGTAGCCGGATGTTCGTCTGGGGTGGGTACGTCGGTGCCGGCTCACAGCAGGTAGCCAGCGACGGGGCCCTCTACGATCCGGTGTCCGGCACGTGGCAGCCGGTCGCCCCGTCACCGCTGGCCGGGCGGGCGGACGCGATCGCCGTGTGGACCGGCAGCGAGGTGGTGGTCATCGGTGGCATGCCGGCCGTGGTCACCTCAACGCAGCGCGAATACCTCGATGCGGCGGCGTACGATCCGGCAACGAACCGCTGGCGGCGCCTGCCGACGATGCCGGTCCAGCCGTCGCACACAACGGACTCCGTGACCGCCGTGGCAACGTCGGACGGCATCTACGTCTGGTCGTATTGGGAACACGATGTGGTGACGAAGGACGGCGGCACGGTGACGTCGGGCATCAGCCTCGCGCGCTACGACCCGACGTCGGGGACATGGCACAGCATGGACACGACCCAACCGCGCGACCTGGGTACGCCGCTGTGGACCGGGCGTGAGCTGATCTTCCCGGCCGCGCAACCGTTCTACGGCGACGTGCCCGGGCCGTACACCACCGGCAGATCCGGCTGGCGTCTGGACCTGCCGACCGGGACCTTCCGCCGCATCCCTCACGGTCCGGTCGACGACCTCGGCGCCACGCCCGTATGGACCGGCGCAGCCCTGCTCAGTGTCGATACCGGCGCGACCACCAGCGGACCTGCGGGCACCAATTATCCCGGCGAAGCAGCCGTGTGGGATCCGGCGACCAACGCGTGGAGCGGGCTGCCGAGCGCACCCGACGCGGGCGCCGGGACGATCGCCACCGTATGGACCGGGAGCCACCTGCTCGAATGGGGACTGATGTTTCCCAGCCGCGGTGACAGCAGCACGGCCGCTAGTGCGGGACTGAGCTTCGGCTCCTGACGAGTGGCGCGGCGTCGTCGCTCTCCACCGACGTACCCTGTGGCCGACAGCCGAGGTTCGCCGACGGAAGGAAGCGCCCGATGCCCGAGCACGAGACGTTGACCGGTGGGGGAGTCAATGAGGTCGTACGCATCGGCGACACCGTACGGCGACCGACCGGTCCCTGGTCACCCATGGTGCATGAGTTGTTGCGGCAGATCCGGCGGCGCGGCTTCACCGGGGCACCACGTTTCCACGAGGTCACCGCGGATGGCCACGAGATTCTCGACTTCATCCCCGGTGACGTCTCCAACTATCCGCCCACGCCGGCTGCCGCGTCCCCGGAGGCGCTGGAGACTGCGGCCGACTTGCTGCGGGCATATCACGACAGCACCGTGGAGTACGCGGCCCAGGCACCCTCGACCGGCTGGCAACTTCCCGCGGTGGACCCGGCGGAAGTCATCTGTCACGGCGACTTCGCCCCGCACAACTGCGTTCTGGACGGCACTCGGGTGATCGGGATGTTCGATTTCGATGCCGCGCACCCCGGTACCCGCCTGTGGGACGTGGCGTACGCGGTCTACCGATGGGTGCCGATGACCGCGCCGACCAACGCCGACGGGTTCGGTACAAGCGACGAACAAGCGCAGCGGCTACGCATCTTCTGCGACCGGTACGGACTGGCCGATCGGGCACGCGGTGACCTCGTCGATGCGGTCGCCGCTCGGTTGCACGCACTTGTCGGCTTCATGAGAGAGCAGGCTGCGGCGGGGAGTGCCGCGTTCGCGAGCCACCTCGCCGATGGGCACCACATCCAATACCTCACCGACGCCGACTACGTCATCGCCGAACGTGGGACATTCGAGCGACACCTGCTGGCGTCCCTTCGGTGAGCCCGGCCGTCGGCACGGAGTGACCGATGAGACCGGTCAGCCACTGATTGAGACAGGCCTCAACTGCCGTCGCGGAGATCGGCGAGACGATCCTCGACAACGGCGAGCTGATCGAATCGGACCGTGCACCCCTCGCCGACCGGCGACTGCGCCAGGATTCCCACCTGCGCCGGGAGTTCGCTGTCGAGGTGGAAGTAGCGGGCGAGTGCCCATGTCCGGCCGTCCGTGCCGGCGTGCAGCGCCCAGGTTGCACCGATCCGGCTGATCCGTAACCAGACCTCGTCGCCGCTGACCGGCCAACCGTTGGCGTCGTCGGAGACGCCCCGCGTGACGACCGATACGACCATCGGTACACCTTGCGGAGACAGTTCGAAGCAGAGCTTCGCGCTGCGGCGCTCGTCGAACCAGACCAACAACACGCCGGCGTCGAACGTCGACCTGAATTCGACGGTGACTCGGGCCGACAGCTGGAAGTCGCCGGCGGGGGCCGGCGCCATCGCCCGGGGAGCCGTGGCGATGACCTCACCCGATTGGGGGTCAACGAACACATCGGTCTGTGGGCCTGCCTCGACCGTGACTGTTCCGCTATCGACCGACGTAGCACGGATCGGGGCCAACGCCCAGGTCAGCGGCTTCTCCAGCCCCGGAACGGAGATCTCCACCGCGGCAACATACCCCAGATCGGTCTCGCCCGCCGAACTCGCGGCCATCCGCTGATTATGGGGGCACGGCACACCGAAATGGGTAGTCCGTCCGACCCCGATACGGCGACCCCGCGGCTATCGTCACGATGACGGAATTCAAGGGAGAGAATATGTCGGACGTGGACTACCGGTACGAGTACCTCAGCGGCGGCTTCATGGAGATGGTCGGTGCCCTCTTCGTGACCGTCGTCAACGCCGGCCAGTCGGCCGGGAGTGTCCGAGGCTGGGCATATCGCGGCCGGCAACTTGTCTTCGACAGTGCGGTCAACTCGCCGAACAGCGTGCTGGTGGACGGTCAGCTGTCGGCCGACGGTGTCGTGCCGCCCGGCGGGATCTGGTTGTGGGAGGTCCCGTTGACCGGTCAGGATCAGATTTCGTACCGCGTGGTCCTGCGCACGACGGCGAAGACGTTGATTCCGGCCATCGAGTTCCTATACCTGGACGACAACGGGCACACGGCTCCGCGCGGCTTCTGCTGGGCAAACGACTTCGTCGAGGTCGTCCTACCGGAGCGGGTCGTGCCGCCGGTGAAGCCGGTCGGATCGGCGGTCACCGAATAGATCGGCACAAACGTAGGTCGCGAGCCACCGCCGCCTGGACTAGCGACCGCCCCGGCAGGTGCCGCTGCGCAGCCGGTTGCGTGCGACCGACCAGGGATCGCGATGACGATCGGCGTCGAGGCCACCGGTCAGCGACCAGAGCCGTTCCCGGCCGCCGGTGAGCGCCATCGCGAACGGTCCGTCCGGAATGGACGTCCACTCACGACTCCGGCCACCGCTGCGTCGCCACCAGCCGCCATCGCAATGGGCGTAGTCGGTGACGCGCGGCGAGACCGGATAGGCCTGTCCGTGCCGCCACTGCCGGACCATCTGCTCGTGCGACATGGTCCGGACCGTTGTTTCGAGGACATCGAGTTTGTGCGTTTCGAGTTCGTGCATGATGCACTCCTAGATTCGCCGATGCCCGCCACGCAGCTGACTGCGCGGCGGGCATCGATCACCGGGGGACCGGATGGAGAATCCTTGACGTTGACACCTAGAAGCGGGTGTCGAGAACCTTGACGACCTTCGCCGCCGCGGTCGCGTGCTTCTGGTACGCGTACGGGAAGGCGCTTCGCTGCACGATCTGCGCGGCCCTCCACAGCGTGCCCCACGTGTTCTTGTGCTGCACGAGCACGGCATAGAACGCGTGCGCGGCGTACCTGGGGTTGGTCAGCTGCTTCGGCGAACCCCAGCCGGAACTTGGCCGCTGCTGGAACAGGCCGAGCGAGTCGTGGTCAACGGCGTGCTTCAGGTTGAACAGGTTCGACTCCTGCATCGCGGTCGCGATCGCGATCTGCTGGCCACGAGCGTTGATGCCCATCTTGTGACCCTCTTGGACGATCGCCCACGCGTTCTTGACCTGGGTCGCGCTGAGGCCGGCGATCTTCGGCAAGGGAGGTGGCGCCGCAGGCTTCGGTGGCGTGGTCGATGGGGTCGTGGTCGGCGCGTCGGTGCGGGTCATGTCGCGGTTGGACCGCGTCAACCCGTCGAGCCGGGCCGCGTTCAGCGCGGCGGCGCCGGCGAGAGCCGGCGCGTTGGATGGCGTACTAGAGGCTGGACTGAGAGAGACTCCCATGGCCGCAGCGCCGGCAGTTGCAAGACACAAGGCACCCACCGCAAGGCGGCGGGTGAGCAAGGTACCGGGGACGCGGGGGAATCGGCGATGAGCCGGCAAGATCGCTTCCGTTCCTTCTCGATTGACTTGCGCCGCGGGGGAGTGGCGCAAGACATCGACCGTGCCATGGAACCCCCTTGACCTGGCAACACTACGGAGGGTAATGGTGATCCAGGTCACAGACGCCAAGGCATGTTCGTACTAAGTCAGTACCAGAACGGAAAAATCGTACATGCAGGTAAGCGGGCCTGTATCGCACTGCTTGTGCGTACTTAGCCGGCTGTGCACCGACTTGGCCCGTATCGGTCCGGCGTTCGCGTTCCCCCGCCGCCGGACCCTACTGAAAGCGACTCCGTAAACACTAACAGTGACGATCGGATCCTGCCAGGTGCCGCTGCCGACGCGCGGTCTACATAACATGCACCTGTTACGCCTGATATGCCTGTTACCTAAAGTGTCAATTTGGTGAATACAACAACTCACGCGGGATCTCAGTAGTCGTCATATGTATGGCCTACCAGCAGCCCTCCGCGGGCTACCCAGACCCGGCCCGTGCCATGCTCGACGGCCGCTCGGTTGATCGACAGAGCGTGACCGCACGCCGCGACGTCGCGGCGTGGCGAGCGTTCCGGGTTCAGTCGGTGCCGGCGCAACGCCTATTCGGCCTGCTCCGGTCGTTGCCTGGTGCGGACCAGAGCATCGCGGGTCTGAGCGCGGCAATGGCGGTGGGGGATGCCGAGATCATGGTGTTGCTGGAAGCCCTGACCGACAGCGATCTCGTCGAGATCACCAGCGTCTCGGCACGATCGGGCACGGGACCGGATACCGGAGCGGACACCGCACCGGATGCCCGGGCCCCACACGTCGGAGCAGGCCGGTACGCGGTGACCGTGACCGGCGCCGCGCTGCGACCGGAGTGGTCCGGCGCCGAATCCCGCTCGATCCAGCGCTGGTTCGACTGGTGCCTGGCAAACGCCGCCGCTGCCGCGGACCTTCTTTATCCGCAAGCGTTGCGGCTCGAGGCCGGCACCTCGACCACGATTCCGGTGGTGGCACTACCGACGTCCGCGCACGCGGCCACCTGGCTCGATGCGGAGATCGACAACCTTCAGTCGGCGATCCAGAACGCGCGCAGGCTCAGTGTCGGCCGCTTCGCCTGGCTGCTCGCCGACGCTCTCCGGGGCCGGGCATGGCAGGACCCGTACCGTGTGAACTGGATCGCGGCCGCCGATGCCGCGGTGATCGCGGCGCTCGCGGACGGTGGACCGCGCGAGACCGCCGCGGCCTATCTGTGCCTGGCCGACGCGTGCTTCCTGGCCGGGGAGATGGACCGCGCGGAAGAGGCCTGCGTCGCGCTCGGCGCGAATGCCGCCCGCGCCGGATGGCTGAGCGGATGCGCCGCGAGCTACGCGAACCGCGGCGGCATCAACCACCGCCGCGGCCGCCTGGACCGTGCGCTGCGCGACTACCAGCACGCGCTCGAGCTGTCGGCCGCGGCCGGCCGGCCCACCACGCAGGCCACGCTCTACAACAACATCGCGAGCATCAAACGAACGATGGGCGTCCATGCCGAGGCGGTCGCACTGCACCGCCGAGCGCTCGTGATCTTCCGGCAGGTCGGGTCGCTGAACGGCGAGGCGCGGACGCTGGAGCTGCTGGCACAGGCGTGGCTCGCCGCCGGTCGGCTCGAGGCCGCCGAGCGTGCGCTCCTCCAGGCTTTCATGGTGTACGGGCGACTGGCGGATCGTGTCGGCGAGGCGCGGACGCGATCGTTGGCGGCCCGACTGAGCCAGTCGCGACCCCATGATCCACAATCCGCGGACGTCCGGGAGTCGGCGGCCTGACTCGATCGTCGTACCGCACCGTCTTTCTCGGTCCCGAGCCCGCGACGCAGTGTGCCAACTTCGCTCGCCGAGAATGTTCGAGCCTCGAACAAAGGGTCTGGCCAGCTCGGTTCCGCAACAACAACGCCGACGTGGCGCAGAAACCGGCGGCAGATGTAATCGTTCGGAAACCTTGACAGGCATCGATGTAAACGCAAATGTCGGTCATGAGAACGCTCTCAAACCTCACCCCAACTGTCCCGTCCTAGGGAGAGCTCATGCAACGTGCCCCGATCCCCGAGGCTTCGGTTCTGGATGCCTCGATTCTTCGTGCACCGGGTCTTCATGCACCCGGTTTGCGTACCAGATTGTTCGTAATTCTCGGTTCGGTCCTTGTCCTTGTGATCGGCTTTCTCGTGGTCGGCGGCGGGTCGGCCCGCGCCGCCGCGACGCTGCTGTCACAGGGCAAGCCCGCCACCGCGTCATCGACTGAGAACGCCACGTTCCCGGCGTCAGCCGCGTTCGACGGCAACACCACCGGGACGCGCTGGTCGAGCGCGTTCTCCGACCCGCAGTGGATCCAGGTCGACCTCGGAGCGTCCGCGTCGATCAGCCAGGTCGTGCTGACCTGGGAGGCGGCCTACGCGAAGTCGTTCCAGATCCAGACGTCGCCGGACGGCACCACGTGGACCTCGATCTACTCGACCACCACGGGCACCGGCGGCACGCAGACCCTGAACATCACCGGCACCGGCCGCTACGTGCGGATGAACGGCACGGTCCGAGGCACGGTGTACGGCTACTCGCTGTGGGAGTTCCAGGTCTACGGCACGATCGGCGGTGGCGGCGGCGGATGCGGTACCACCGACGCTGCCCAGGGCAAGGCCGCGACCGCGTCGTCGCTGGAGAACGCGACGTTCCCGGCTTCCAACGCGGTTGACGGCAACACCGGTACGCGCTGGTCGAGCGCGTTCTCCGACCCGCAGTGGCTCCAGGTCGATCTGGGCTCCACGCAGCAGATCTGCCAGATCGTGATCACGTGGGAGGCGGCGTACGCGACCGCGTTCCAGATCCAGACATCGGGCGACGCGGCCACGTGGACGTCGATCTTCTCGACCACGACGGGAACGGGCGGCACGCAGACGATCAACGTGACCGGCAGCGGTCGCTATATCCGGCTGAATATGACCGCGCGAGCCACCCAATACGGCGACTCGGTGTTCGAGTTCGTCGTACACACCGGCACATCGGCAACGTCTTCGCCGACGCCTTCTCCGACGGCTTCCCCGACGCCGTCTCCGAGCGGCACCGGGAACCCGCCGCCGGACTCGTTCTGGGGCGACACCACCACGATCCCGGCCGCGCAGAACGTCGTCGAGGTGAAGATCCTCAACCGGACAAACGGCGCCTACCCGGACAGCCAGGTGTTCTGGAGCTTCAACGGGGTGACCGAGTCGATCGCCCAGCAGCCGTACATCGACATGGCGGCGAACTCGTCCGGTCGCATGTACTTCTATGTCGGCACGCCGAACGGCCAGTACTTCGACTTCATCGAGTTCACCGTGGGTGCGGCCGTGTTCAACGGCAACACGACGCGGGTGGACGGCTTCGGTTTGAAGATCGCGATGCGTCTGCACTCGCACGACGGCACCGACGAGGAGGTCGGTGAGAACTACGCAACGTTCCAGGAGAGCCGCGCGGCGACGTTCGCACGGTTCCAGGCCAGCGTCCCGGCACCGTTCAAGGAGCTGGCGACGATCCAGGCGCCGTTCCACATCCCGTCGCCGGGTAACGATCCCTCGTTCCAGGCCGGCGGCGCCAATGCCGGCTACATGACGGCGTACGCATCGTCGGTCGGCTTCCCGGAGACGACGTCGAACATCTTCGGGTGCGCGGGCACGCTGTCCGCGAATCCGGGTGAGTGTGCCGCACTGAACCGGCATGTGGCGCAGTTGCCGCAGGCATCGTGGTCGGATCCGTCGCAGTACTACCTGTCGGCTCCGGCGAACTACTACGCGAAGTTCTGGCACGACAACGCGATCGGCGGCCTCGCGTACGGCTTCCCGTACGACGACTTCGCCGGCCAGTCGTCGTTCATCTCGCACAACAACCCGCAGTGGCTCGAGGTGGCCGTCGGCTTCTGACATTCCACTGAGCAGTGGTCACGGCTGTTACCGCGGCCGTGACCACTGCTCGTCTTCCGGCGGCGCGGGAATATGCCTCCGCCGTACCGAGGTTGCCGAGGACATGATCGATGAACTCGGCACCTTCGGTGTCTTCCGCCGCAAGTCCGCCGTATCGCCCTCCATCGCCGCAGCCCTGGAGCGTCTCGGATACGGCACGCTGTGGGTCGGTAGTTCCCCCGACGGCGATCTCCAGGAGATCGAGGACCTCCTGGACGCGACCACCACGCTTGTCGTCGCGACCGGCATCGTCAACATCTGGAAGGACGCGCCGGCACCGGTTGCCGCGTCGTTCCATCGGATCGAGGCCCGCCATCCCGGCCGTCTCCTGTTGGGTATCGGCGTCGGTCATCCGGAACAGTCGAGTGCGCGCTATACGAAGCCGTACACGGCGGTGGTGGAGTATCTCGACGTCCTGGACGCGGCCGGAGTGCCGCAGGCGAGCCGTGTCCTCGCCGCGCTCGGCCCCAAGATGTTGCGGCTGTCCGCCGAGCGGTCCGCGGGTGCCCACCCGTACCTGGTCACGCCGGAGCACACCCGTCGTGCGAGGGCCATCCTGGGCGAGGGCGTGCTGCTCGCACCGGAACACAAGGTGGTCATCGACGCGAGTCCGGAACGCGGCCGAATGGTCGGACGCCCCGCGGTCGCCACGCCGTACCTGGGTCTGACCAACTACACGAACAACCTGCGGACGCTCGGCTTCGACGATGCGGACTTCGCCGACGGCGGCAGCGACCGGCTGATCGATGCACTGGTCGCCCACGGCGATGCCGCGGCCGTGACGGCTGCGCTCACCGAACACGTCGAGGCCGGCGCCGATCATGTCGCGATCAATCTGATCACCGAGCCGGACCAGGATCCGGTCGAGGTATACGCAGAGTTGGCAGCGAAGCTGTTCCGCTGAGACCGAGACGCCGGCGCATACGCAGAATCGGCTCAGTCGCGCAGCCAGGTGTAGATCTCGCGGTACGTGCTGGAATCCGGCAAGTGCCCACCGAGATAGCGGTGATCTTCCGCCGTCGGAATGTGTGACAGCAGCCAGTCGGCATGGATAGATGTGACGTTCGCATCGCGAGTGCCGTACCAGATGCCGACCGGCATCGAGATCATGTCCATCTCGAAACCCCACGGCCGGACGTACGAGATGTTGTCATCGACCCAGCCGTCCATACCATCGACGAATGTGGCCCGGAGGCGAGCCATCGCCGCCGGGTCGTCGAGAGCGCGCTTTGGCGTTGTCGCCGGCTGCACTGCTCCGGGCTCCGGCAATATCTCCGGACCGCCGGCATCGACCCGTGCCATGATGTCGCGGCTGGCCTCTTCCAGGTGCGGGCGCAGGACGTGCTCGCCCAGGACCGCGAGGCGAGAGCCTTCACGCAGAGTCGGACTGTTGAGATCGGAGATGTCCGGCGGCATGATGCCGGATACGACCGCACACCTCGTCACGCGGTCGGGCATGAGCGCTGCACATGCTAGAGCGTGCGGTCCGCCGCCGGACCCACCCATGATGGCGAACCGGTCCCAGCCCTGAGCATCGGCGAGCACCTGCACGTCGTGCACGGCATCGGCGACGAGGCGTCCCGGATGGCGGGTCGAGCCGCCATAACCCGGTCGGTCGTAGGCCAACACGCGAACACCGCTGCGCTCGATCGTCGCAATGATGTGTGGCCACTTCCAACGTGAACTCGGCGAACCACCATGAAAGATCACCGGAACGCCGTCCGCCGCGCCGTACAGGCAGTACCGCAGGGCCCGACCGTCTCGCCGAAACGCCTCATGTGACACGCGCTATCCAACCGCATCCGGACTGCCATGGCTACGCGTCGCTGCCGTACTCGGTTGCCAGCGACGGTTGAGCATGGGTCGCGCGGAGTCGTAGCCTTGCTCACTAGCATCCTAGGATGCCTTACGCGATGTGACCGCTCTCGGATCTGACCGGCCTCGCCCGGTCAGCAGCGGCGATGGAACTGGTTGCGCCGCGGGCGTTGGAGCGGGTCGACGTACGGCGGCGGGACGAACTCGGGGATGCCGTCTCCGGCCAGCCGGACCTGCCAGCCGTCGTGGTGGACGGCTCGGTGATGGCGGCGGCACAGCAGTACGCCGTTGGAAACGTCCGTCGGGCCGCCGTCGAGCCACGATATGACGTGGTGCCCGTCGGTCCAGCGCGGCGGTCGATCGCAGCCCGCGAACGCGCAGCCTCGGTCACGGAGCACCAGCGCCCGGCGGATCGGGCCGGTGAACAGGCGGCGGGATCGGCCGAGGTCGAGCACCTCCGAGTAGCTTCCGAGGACGGCCGGGATGATGGCGGCATCGCACGCGAGCCTCCGCAGTGCGCTCGGCGTCAGTGGTTCGCCGGTATCGAGCGTTCCGCCGATGACCTGTTTGGTGAGCGTGTCGAAATCGAGGGTGAGCGTGATCTGCGGCCGGTCGCCGCCGTTGTCCGGCAACGTCGTCGTGGCGAGCGCGAGGCGACAAATGTCCACCAGCGCGTCAGCCCGCCGCTGCGCAGGCAGTCGTAGGTCGCGCGTGGCCTCATCGCCGCCCGAGCCATTGCGGAGGCCGGCGGCGCCCGCACTGCTGGCGACCGCACCGTGCGCAGCGAGCGCGCCGTGCGCAGCGGCTGGGCTATGTGCGGCGGCGGCGTCGCGTGCAGCGGCTGCGGACCATCGACCAGCCGATTCGGCGCTGGTTGGCCAGGCCGTCGGAGCGGGCCGGCATAGGGGATCGATGGCGGCACGGACGATCGCGGCCGATTCGGCGTCGATGGAGCCGGAAATGCGTACCACACCATGACCTTGGTTTGTCATGGTGAAGCCGCGGAGCCGATGCGCTTGTTCTTCGTCGCGTTCCAGCTTGCGGCGCAGTGCGTCGTCGGCCAGGTCCGGTGCGACGTGCGCGAGGATGTGCTCGGCGATGGTCCGAAGCGTGGCCGGTTCCCACGTGCGGGCCTGATCGATGAGCGCGGCCTCGCATTCCGCGACGACGGCCGGGCCGACGTCGGTGGGCAGATCCGCGAGCGCTTCGTCGATGACCGCGGCCTGTTCGCTATTGATGTCGCCGCTTGCCACGGCGTCGCGGAGGAACGGTCGGTCGATCATCTGGTTGCCCAGCGCCAGTAGTCTCCGGGCCGAATGGATCGAGATGCGGAAGCGGTCCCGGAGCCACACCCCGGTGCTGGTTGCGCCCTGTGCGCGGGGGTAGCCACGCGCGTCGAGTTCGTGCACATGCGCCGCGGCGAGCGCCGTGAGCTCCGTGATCAGCTGCTGCGCGGTGTCGATCATCGCGACGGATTCGCTGTCGGTCAACGCCCATGCAGGAAGTACCTGCAGGTCGGCGACTGCCGCGCGAGCCTGAGCCAACGTTTCATGCATATCCATAACTTAGAACAGGAGTACGACAAACCCTTAAACCCGTGCGAGTACGCGTTCGACGACGTTCCGGTAGCGATGTGCAGCTTCTTCGGAGTCCGCTTCGGCGCTCGGCATACCAGCGCGGACCTGGCCTTCGGACGTGCCGATCCGGAACATCAGCGCCCGGATGAGCATCTGGGTCCATTGTTCGTGATCCACATCGTGATGCCGGCCGAGCACTCCCGGGTCCACGTCGTGCCAGGTGAGCGCATCGACGATGGCAACAGCGTGTGCCCACTCGGCGGGCCGGAAGTAGACCGCCCAGTCAATGATCGCGGGCGGCTGGTCCTTCTGCGAACAGGACATTCCCGAGCAGGTCACCATGGACGACCTGATCAGCCACCGTGACCGGGCGCCGCGCTTCGCCCAGCGGCCGGAGAAGATCCGCCATCACCTCGCGGCCGGTCAGCAGGTGCTCGTCCCAGGCGATCCGGTCGCCGTACGTCCACGGGTTGTCACGCTCCTCGAGGAACGCCGGCCGGGGGAGTGCGGCAAGCGAGCGATGAAACGCCCTACCGGCCTGGACCACGTCAGCGACGCGGCGTTCGTCCGGCTCGCCGTCGACCGCATGCCACGCCTCCCACCCGTACTTGATCCACGAGCCGTCGTCAGCGCGAACCGGTCGCGCGACCCGGAAATCCGCGGACTCGGGCACCGCCGCCGCGACCGATGCGACCCACGTGGATTCGCGCACGTTGGCGCACGGTTTCAGGATCAGACGGTCGGCTTGCCAAGTGCGTCCTTCGCCGCCGGCCAGCAACGTCAACGAGGCACGCGGACGGCCGAATGCGGCGAGGACATCGGTCGATGGGGCGTCGTTAGCATCCGAGATCACGTAGCAAGATAGCCGCTGCGACGGTCCGGATGCAGCCGTGAGGCGGTCGACGGACCGATGGCTCACCCGGCGGCGAGCGGTTACCGTATGCGTTCATGGCGCCCATCGAGCCGCGTACGCGCATCCTGGTCGTCGACGACGACGAGCGGTTGGCGGCGTCGGTACGGCGCAGCCTTGAATACGCCGGGTACGCCGTCTCGGTCGCACACGACGGCCCACTCGCCCTGGCCGCGGTGCATCGGGACCGGCCGGCCGTGGTCGTGCTCGACGTGATGCTTCCCGGGATCGACGGCCACGGTGTCTGCCGAGCGCTGCGAGCCGACCCGACGATCGACGCCATGGTGCTGATGCTGACCGCCCGCGATGCCACGGCCGACCGGGTGACCGGCCTCGACGCCGGTGCCGACGACTATCTGGTGAAGCCGTTCGATCACGAGGAGTTGCTGGCCCGCGTACGGGCGTTGCTGCGCCGTCGGCCGGCCGACACGACGGCGGCGAAGGACGCGCTGGCGTACGCCGACATCCGCGTCGACCTGCTCACTCGCGATGCCTGGCGTGGTCCGCGTCGGCTCTCGCTCACGCCGCTCGAATTCGATCTGCTGCACCAGTTTCTCCGCCATCCGCGCCAAGTCCTGCGGCGCCAGCAGCTGCTCGACGCGGTCTGGGGCGGCGGCAATGCGACCACCAGCAACGTCGTCGACGTGTACGTCGGCTATCTGCGCGCCAAGTTGGAAATCGGCGGCGAGACGCGGCTGCTGCACACGATGCGCGGCGTCGGGTACGCGCTGAGAGAGCAGCCGTGACATCCCCGGCGATGACGCCGAAGACCGCTGCACCGAAGAGCCCGGTCGTCCGGAAGAACAGTGCGGTCGCCCTCGGCATCCTGCTCGTGCTCGTCGTCCTCGGCTGCACCTCGGGAGCCATCTTCGTCCTGGCCGCCGGTGGCGCCACGAGCAGCCAGGACAAACAGCTCGGTGCGCGGGCTGACGAAGCGCGTACCGCGATCGCGACCGCACCGGCGGCCGCGTTCACCGTGACGCCACCGGCCGCGCCGATCGACCCGGCGGTCGACAACGACATTTTCACGATCGTCCTCGACGCGTACGGGAACCCGATCACGTGGACCGGCGGACGCGATCCGCGCCTGCCGGCGAGCATCCTCGACGTGGCCGTACGGGCGCCGGTCTCGGCCACGGTAACCATCGACGGGGTGCCGACGCGCGTACGGGTGGAGGCATGGCACCGCGCCGATCTGGGCCGGAACGGATTCGTGGCGGCGGCGCAGCCGATCCGGCGCCGCCGGAGCGACCTGAACGGCGTCGTCGCAGTGATCATCATCGCCGGGATCGTGACGCTGGTGTCGGCCACGGTCGGCATCTGGTGGGTCAGTCGCCGCCTGCAGCGAGCGCATCGCCGGACCGCCGATGCGCTCGCCGGACAGCAGAGATTCGCCGCCGACGCGTCGCACGAACTGCGTACGCCGTTGACGACGATCCTGAACAACGCGACGTTTCTGCGGGCGCATCCAGATGCGGCGCCGCCGGATCGGGCCGCCGCGCTCGCCGATATCGAGGCGGAAGCCGGACGGATGGGACGGCTCGTCGGTGATCTGCTCACGCTTGCCCGAGCGGACGGCGGCGCGACGCTGACCCCCGCGACGGTGGACGTCGCGGTGCTCGCCGACGATGTCTGCCGTCGGACGTCCGCGCAGCAGGCGCGGCGGCAGATCCACTTCACCGGTGTGCCGTCGATCCTGCACGCCGACGGCGATGCCCTGACGCAGTTGCTGGCGATCCTGATCGACAACGCGGTTCGGCATACCGGCGACGGCGGCAATATCTGGGTGAACGTGGCTCCGCACGGCGCATATCAGGTGAGGGGCGCGTACCAGGTGATGATCGTGGTCACGGACGACGGCGACGGCATCCCGGCCGGCGCGCATGAGCGGATCTTCGATCGCTTCTATCAGGCTGATCCCGCGCGCAAGCGCGGGGGAGCCGGGCTCGGACTGTCGATCGCGCGCTGGATCGCGGAGAGTCACCGCGGCGCGATCGTGGCGGTGACGAACAACAAGGGCGGCGCGACGTTCACCGTTGCGATCTCATCGATTTCTTAGAGACGCTTCATGCCCGGCTCACCGGCGGCTCCCACCATGAGTGCATGACAATGGATCGACGGCTGCTCTACGTGTTCGCACTGCTGGAGGCGGGCATGTCCGGGCTCGCCACGCTCGGCGGGTTGCTCTTCATGGGACTCAGCCCGCTGTATATCGGCTCCGGCCTCGCCGTCGTCGTGCTGTACGTCGCCGCCGGTCAGGCCGCTTCGCGCGGTCGGCGGTGGGGACTGCTCACGCTGATCATCTGCGAGAGCGTACGGCTGATCGGGTTCGCGCTCAGTGGACTCATCGGCATGCTCCCGTGGGTGGAGTTGACGCTGACCGGCTCGTCTCTGACCGACGGCTTCATCCTGCCGAGCATCGTCGCGGTGATGGCCGCTGTGCAGCTGGTCAACCGACCGGCGGCCACCATACCCGGCGCGCCGGCCGCCGACACCGTGCCCGCCGACACCGTGTCCGCCGACACCGTGTCCGCCGAGACGCTGTCCATCCAGACGGCGTCGCTGGACACCGTCGCGATGGAGACGGTGTCGGCATGACAACCTGGCAGACATTTGTGGCCGGCTTCGACCCGGATCACCTGCCGGCGTTCTTCGCCGGCCTGCTCTACGCGCTGGCCGTGCCGATCTACGGCCGTCTCACCGGCCGCCGGAGTCCGGCGCCGGCCGCCGATCGGCTGGCCGGGCATCTGTTGATCGACAGTGCCGTGATCCACGCCGCGCTGCCGATCGGGCATCACGACGATCCGGTCCTGACGATCCTGTTCCTGGCCAGCGGTGTCGCCTATGGCGTACTCGGGTGGCTGGCCATCGCGGGCCGCCGCTACCGGACGGCGAGCGCGCTGCTGATCGTCGCGACGCTCATCGCGTACGTCCGAGTCGTCGGCACTGGTGGCGAGGGCGCGGATCAGGTCGGCATCCTCACTGCCGTGCTCGAGGTCGTGACGCTCGGCATCTGCCTGATCCCGCGGAATCCGGCTCCGGTCCGCCGTACGGTCGGGAGCATCGCGTTCGTCCTCGCGGTCGTGATCACCGGCGGCTCGATCTGGGCGGCGTCGTTTGCTGGGCATTCGGCCGGTGTGGTCGTCGCAGGCAGCGCGTCCGGGCACCACCACGACGCGGACCGTGGGCAGGCAGGGATGATCATGGCGCCGCTGGAGGACGAGAATCCGACGCCCGCGCAGGTGCAGGCCGCTGCGGCGCTCGCCGACGCGACCCGAGCCTCCCTGCTGCGGTATGCGGATATCCGGACGGCGATCGCGGCCGGGTACACCGCATCGCTGGAGAACACCGGGCTGCGCGTACACCTGGCGAACAAGGCGTACGGGCAGGACGGCCGGATTCTTGATCCTATGCATCCGGAGATGCTGATGTACGCGATCGCCGACGGCCGGGCGACGCTGCTCGGTGCCGTGTTCCAGATGCCCCGGGCCGGCGTACCGGGCCCGACACCGGGCGGTCCGATCACCCAGTGGCACGCGCACGACGTCTGCCTGACCGCGCTGCCGCCGTCGTACGGCGTGGTCGACGCGTACGGGACGTGTCCGCTGTTCTCGGTACAGCTGACGGTCGGCGAGATGATGCACGTCTGGGTGATCGACCACCCGGGCGGGCCGTTCAACGACGACTCGCCGGACAGCTGGATCCGCGCGTACAACCTGGCGCACGGTGAGCCGTTCGTCTGGGGTACGGCCGAGGCCGGAGCGGGCGTTCGGGGCGGTCCTCCGGAGTAGAGATCGGGTCGCGTTGCCCCGGCTCCCGCTCATGCCATGACTTTTCGGTCGCGTCTACGTTTGTCCGAGATCAGCGGCATGGATCGGGTTATTCGGGGTATGAAACCGCGGTGGCTTACGGCATAGGCCGTATTCCGGCGTGGGGGAGGGCTTGTGAGCGTCGTCGGCGAGGACCGGGCCGGGATTCCGGAGGAACTCGCCGTCGACATTTCCGCCCTCGCTTCGATCCGGGCACTCGTCGAGAAGGTCGGTACGCGGGCCGGGCTGTCCGAAGACGGCGTCGTCAGGCTGGTCTTGTCCGTACACGAGCTGGCCACCAACGTGATCCGCCACGGTTACGGCGTCGGCCGGATGACGATCTGGCCGACCGGCTCGGGCGTGACCTGCCGGGTCAGCGACAACGGTCCGGGCATGTCCGAGATGAGCGAGCCGAGCCTGGACGCCCCCGAGCCGGACGCGTTCTCCGGCCGCGGGCTGTGGCTGATCCGGCGGATGACCGATCGCATGGAGATCGAAACCAGCCGGTACGGCACGACGGTCACCATCGCCGTGAGCGCCTGAGCGGTCCGCGCCGGATCGGTCCGCGTCTGAGCGGTCGGGGCCGGCGCGTTTGAACGATGCGAGCGCCCGGACGACCGGATGCCATACCCTTCCGGCATGTCTCCGAGAGCGCTTCGCGTTGCCGCGATCCCGTCTGCCCTGATTGCCGGGGGTGTGTCGGTCGGCTCCGGCACATTCGCGCCGCAGGGATCCGGTCGCTTCGTCGTGGGGCTTGCCGGCTTCGCGGCCGTCCTCGCGGTGTACGCCGGCTGGACGAGGCGCAGTATCGGCGCCGCCAAGCGGTCCGGCTCGGGCGGGCTGTGGCCGGATGCGCAGCGCGGCCGGTTCCTCGCGGGTACGTGGCCGCGGACGCTCGTCATACCGGCGTACGCGTACGGCTACGTCGCCGGACATGCCGTCGCGGGCAACGTCCGCCGGGACTACGGCTACGGCCTGGACCGCTTCGATGTGATCATTGCTGTCCTGGCGTTCGTGGTCATGGTCATGATCGCTCTGGTGGACCCGACGGCAGTAGGCCTGACCCGGACCGGTGTCCTGATCCGCCGCGAACTGCGCGGCCGGACCTACGCCTGGGACGAGATCCGCAGCGCAGCTGTCTCCGGTGCCGGGCGCCGGAGACAGCTGACCGTCTACCTGCACGGCCCGCTCATCGACGGCAGGTTCACGCCGTCGGCCGGGATCGCGGTGCGCGATCTCTGGGCCGACCCGTACCGGCTCGCCACCGCCATCAACGTCTACGCGGCCGACCCGGACCGCCGTGCGGAGATCGGTGATCCGGCCGAGCTGGATCGTTTGAGCCGAGACATCACCATCGCCGAGGCCGACCTCGTCAGGCAGTAATAGATCCGTCAGCCAGTAAAAGACCCGTCAGCCAGTAAAAGACTCGTCAGCCAGTAAAAGACCCGTCAAGCGGCAAGGACCGGGTAACCGACGAACAGCAGATGTACCGGCATCCGCGGCGTACCGTCCGGGATGCTGGATCTGCGGACGTGCCGGCTGGTCACCCGTTCGACCTCGTCGTACCAGGCGACCAACTCCTCCACGGTCATCATGGCTACCCGGGTATGTACGGTCACCGCGTCCGTCCAGCCGGGGGGTGCGGCGGCGATCGCGTCGCCGGCCCGGTCGAGGAGCGAATCCTCGCGGCGCCGGCGGACGGCCTTGCGGACACCGGCCGCTCCCGCCGATGCCACCGATTCGGTCGAGACCGTGCCGGCCGAGGTCGTGCCGGCGGAGTTCGAGTCATCGGAGGGCGTGCCTGCCGAATCCGTGGCGGACGGAGCCAGTCGCCACGGCCGGTTGCGGCCCGGGGTCGGAACTTCCTCAATCAAACCGCTCGATGCGAGTGTCTGAAGATGGTACGAGCACGTCTTCGGCGTAAGGTGCAGCATGCCCGCGCATTCGGTGGCGGTCATCGATGCCCGCTCCCGGAGCAGCTCGAGGATCCGATTGCGGGTCGGATGGGCATACGCGCGCAGCGCGGCGACGTGGGAAGACATGTTCCCACATTATCGGAACGTTTATTCCGATGAGATGCCGACTGGCGTTCATGGCATCCGACCAGGCACCATGGTGCGATCATGACGCTTACCGACAGCACTCCGGCCACCAGCGATCCCGATGCGCTGTTCGAGGCGTTCGAAGTCTGGACCGCCGAGTCCGGCCTCGCGCTCTACCCGCACCAGGAAGAGGCGCTCCTGGAGATCGCGACCGGTGCGAACGTGATCCTTTCCACGCCGACCGGCTCGGGCAAGAGCCTCGTCGCCGTCGGCGCCCACTTCTTCGCGCTGGCCGACCGGCAAACGCACCTTCTATACCGCGCCGATCAAGGCGCTGGTCTCGGAGAAGTTCTTCGCGCTCTGCGAGATCTTCGGCCCGGCCAACGTCGGCATGATGACCGGTGACGCACGGGTCAACGCGGACGCGCCGATCATCTGCGCGACCGCGGAGATCCTCGCGAACATCGCGCTGCGCGACGGCCGTGACGCGGACGTCGACCAGGTCGTGATGGACGAGTTCCACTTCTACGCCGAACCGGATCGCGGCTGGGCGTGGCAGGTGCCGCTGATCGAGCTGCCGGACGTCCAGTTCATCCTGATGTCCGCAACGCTCGGCGACGTCAGCCGGTTCACCGACGACCTGACCCGGCGTACCGGGCGGGACGACCGCCGTGGTCGCGAGCGCCGAGCGGCCCGTACCCCTGCATTTTTCGTATGCTCTGACGCCGCTGCACGAGACGCTGGAGGATCTCCTCCAGACCCACCAGGCGCCGGTCTATGTCGTGCACTTCACCCAGGCCGCGGCGCTGGAGCGCGCGCAGGCGCTGATGAGCGTGAACGTGTGCAGCAAGGCCGAGAAGGACGCGATCGCCGAGGCGATCGGCAACTTCCGGTTCACCGCCGGGTTCGGCAAGGTGCTCTCGCGGCTGGTCCGGCACGGCATCGGCGTGCACCACGCGGGCATGCTGCCGAAGTACCGCCGGCTGGTGGAGACGCTTGCGCAGGCCGGACTTCTCAAGGTCATCTGCGGGACGGACACGCTCGGCGTCGGCATCAACGTGCCGATCCGGACCGTGCTGTTCACCGCGCTGTCGAAGTACGACGGCGTGCGGATGCGGCTGCTGCAGGCCCGCGAGTTCCACCAGATCGCCGGTCGCGCGGGTCGCGCCGGATTCGACACCGTCGGCCAGGTCGTGGTCCAGGCTCCCGAACACGTCGTCGACAACGAGCGCGCGCTGCTCAAGGCCGGTGACGACGAAAAGAAACGCCGCAAAGTGGTACGCAAGAAGCCGCCGGAGGGTTTCGATCGCCTGGGCGCGTCCGACCTACGAGCGTCTGATCGCGGCCGATCCGGAGACGTTGAAGTCGAGTTTCACGGTGTCGCACGCGATGCTGCTGAACGTGATCGGACGGCCGGGCGACGCGTTCGCGGCGATGCGGCATCTGCTGACCGACAATCACGAGGACGCCGCCGGCGCAGCGTCGGCATATCCACCGGGCGATCGCGATCTACCGTGCCCTGGTCGCCGGCGGTGTGGTCGAGCGCCTGCCCGAGCCCGACGAGTACGGTCGGACCTACCGCCTCACCGTCGACCTGCAGCGCGACTTCGCGCTGAATCAGCCGCTGTCACCGTTCGCGCTCGCGACGCTCGAACTGCTCGACCGGGATTCGCCGTCCTACCCGCTCGACGTCCTGTCGGTGATCGAGTCCACGTTGGACGATCCGCGCCAGATCCTGTCGTCGCAGCAGTTCAAGGCGAAGGGCGAGGCGGTCGCGTCGATGAAGGCCGACGGCATCGAGTACGACGAGCGGATGGCCCTGCTGGAGGACGTGACCTACCCGCGACCGCTGCTCGATCTGCTCGAGGGCGCCTACGCGATGTACCGCAAGGGGCATCCGTGGGTCGGCGACCACGAGATCGCGCCGAAGTCCGTGGTCCGCGACATGTACGAGCGGGCCATGACGTTCACCGAATACGTGTCGTTCTACGGCTTGCAGCGCTCGGAAGGCCTGGTGCTGCGCTACCTCGCGGACGCGTACAAGGCGGTCCGGCAGACCGTGCCCGAGGACGCGAAGACCGATGAGCTGATCGACCTGATCGAGTGGCTCGGCGAGCTGGTCCGCCAGGTCGACTCGAGCCTGATCGACGAGTGGGAGCGGCTGCGTAACCCGACCGACGAGCCGATCGTGATCGACGACCGGCCGCCCGCGGTCACCCGCAACGTCCGGGCGTTCCGCGTCCTGGTCCGCAATGCGCTGTTCCGCCGGGTCGAGTTGGCCGCGCTGGGGCACTATGACGAACTGGGCGAGCTTGATGCCGAGTCCGGCTGGGATGCGGCCGCCTGGGAAGACGCGATCGAGGACTACTTCGACGAGTACGCCGACCTCGGCGTCGGGCCGGATGCGCGCGGACCGGCGTTGGTGGACATCACCACCGGGCCTTCGGTTTGGACCGTGCGGCAGACCTTCGACGACCCGGCCGGCGACCGTGACTGGGGGATCAGCGCCGAGATCGATCTCGCCGCATCGGATGAGATCGGCGCGGCGGTAGTCCGGATCCTGGCGGTCGGTCCGCAGTAGCGGCAGCTCAACTCGCAGCGGGTGAGGGTGTCGCGTCCGGGGAGTCGGTCGGCGTGATGACGATCCCCGGACATGCCGTTCCGTAGGTCGAGGACACCGCACCGCCCTGGTAGTTCTGGAAACCCGGGTAGGGGTCGTGCAGCTCCGGCGGGATCTGCGCGACGATGTCGTACGGGCCGGAGACGACGTACCGGTCGCCGGGGCAGGTCACGCCGGTGGTGTCCGGATAGCCCGACTCGTCCTTCGAATGGCCCGGCGTCAGCGTGACGACGTGCGATTCGTAGACCACCTGCGAGCCGTCCGGCAGATACTCGTACTGCACCCAGAACGCCTGCAGCTGCTGCCCGGGGCATAGACGGTAAACGTTGTTCACGTCGCCGTTGAGAATGATGGTGCCGGTACCGTAGCCGACCTCCACGTAGCCCTTCGGCGTGCATCCCGCCGATCCGTTGCCCGAGTGCGCTTTTGCGCTGGTGGAGGCGCCGGCACCGGCGATTGCGGTGCTGGCCGACGGAGCCGGTGGCGTCGGCGTCTGGCTCGGTGACGCAGATGCGGTCGCCGAAGCCGGATCCACCGACGGTGTTGTACCGTCCTCGTCGCCGGTCCGCGCCCAGAGCGGCACTCCGATCGCGGCGACCAGCGCGAGCGCGGCGACGGCGGTGCCCACGGCGCGTCGCTGCCGACGACGGTGCAGCCGCGCCTGAACGGCCGTGACCGAGGGCGTATCGATCTCCGCGGCGACGGCGATCTGCGCCGAGCGGAGTCGGGCACGCAGAATGTCCGGTGTCAGATCAGCCACGGAACGGCTCCAGGTGATCGCGTCTAGATCCGCTCGGCCGCGTCTCGGCCGCGTTGTCTGCCGGTTCGACATCGCCGGTGCCCAGCACGGTGGCCAGCTGCGCGCGGCCGCGATGCAACCACGCCTTCACGGTGCCCTCCGGCGCATTCGTCATCATGGAGATCTCGGCGATGGACAGATCGGCCAGATAGTGCAGGACGACCGCCTGCCGCTGCCGGACCGGAAGCGTAGCCAGGGCCGCGTGGACGGCAACACGGTCGGGGTCGGGTCCGGCCATCGTCGATGTACTGACCAGGCGGGGGCTGAGGTCACGCAGGCGCCGGAGTCGCCGCCAGCGGCTGGTGGCAAGGTTCCAGGCGACGCGACGGACCCAGGCGACCGGGTCCTCGTACGTGCTGATGGTCTTCCACCGCGCCAGCGCGCGACAGAATGCGTCCTGAACCACGTCCTGTGCCTCGGCCGGCGAGCCGCAGTGCAGGTAGAGCTGCGTGCACAGAGGTCCGTAGGCGGCCGCGTAGAACTCGCTGAAGTCGGCGAGCGCCGGCGGGTGCGGCGCGACGGCGTCAGACATGGTCGGCGGCCGCCGAAGCCGGCCGGAACAGCACGCGGGTCACGGGGTTGGTCTCCAGGCTGTGCTGAGGGGTCTGCACACACTACCCGACCGTCGGTCCGCCGGAGTACGGCTCGGCGGCGGCGTACCCCCAACCGAAAGGGTCGGCATCCGCGCCGACTGTTGGGTCAATCAGCCACGCTGACCAGCGAATCAGCGAATCAAGCGGCCGACGGCGGATGGCCGAGGGGTCGAATCGCAACTGCCAACCGTGTTTCGTAAGGATTTCGTGGCGTCGTGGCCTCGACAGATACGCCGATTCGCGCTAACGTTTTCACCAGAGCGCCTCGTTCCGCCTTCTTCCCCCGTGGAAGGCGGACCGGGGCCTCCTTCGTTTCGGCACGGTCGTTTCGCACGGTTCATGACCGCGCTCGTCCGGCCTGTCGGACCGGTTGTCTACAGTGCATCGCATGGATCTTCTCGACCGGCTTCCGGCGCCGTGGCGCACGGCCATGCTGCCTTTTCTGACCGATGCCGACACCGATATCGCGGCGCTGTCCGCGTTCGTCGAGTCGGAGTATGCGTCGGGCGATGTGTTCCCGCCGATCGACGATCTGTTCACCGCGTTCCGGCTGTGCAGCTTGGAAGACACGCGGGTGCTGATCCTGGGGCAGGACCCTTACCACAAGGCCGGACAGGCGCATGGTCTGAGTTTCAGCGTCCGGCCCGGCGTCTCGGTTCCTCCGTCGCTGCGCAACGTCTACAAGGAGTTGCGTGACGACCTCGGCGTCGAACCTCCGGCGAACGGCGATCTGACCCCGTGGGCGTCGCAGGGCGTGCTGCTCCTCAACGCAGTCCTGACCGTCCGGGCCGGCAAGCCCGCGTCCCATGCCGGCCGCGGTTGGGAGGACGTCACCGATGCGGCGATCCGAGCTCTCAACGCCCGCACCTCGCGCGTCGTGTTCGTGCTCTGGGGGTCATACGCCCGGAAGAAGGCCGAACTCGTCACAGCGCCGCAGCACGTCGTGTTGGAGGCCGGACACCCGAGTCCGATGAACCCCAAGGGATTCCTCGGCACCAAGCCGTTCTCGGCCATCGCGAAGGCGCTCGCCGAGGCCGGCCTACCGGAGATCGACTGGGGTCGCCGGTAGGTCACGACGCGGCGCGTGCCTGACTGATCGCGTGCTTCAGCCCGTCGATCGGTGCTCCGGCGGCGGTCACCGCGGCCGCGATCCGATCCGCGTACTCGCGGCGCTGCACCTTTGTCAGGCCGGTTTTGATGCCGGCGACCGCGAGGATCGCGATCAGTGCGACGTCGGCACGCGGCGTGCGGTTGATCGGCAGCGGACTCCGCAGCGTCGCCGACACCTGTTCGGTCAGCCGGGTCAGCACGAGCGGGTCGCGCACCTCGATGAGAGCGCGCCGCCATCGGGTGGCCGCGCGCTCCACGCCGATGTAACCGGCCGCGACGAGCTGGGCCGCGACCGCGTTCTCGGTCTCCCGACGTTGGCGGCCGGCGAGCGCCCGCCATTTCCGGCGTCCGACGTCATCGAGCACGCCACGCAGCACCGGGTCGTCCGGCGGCCGGACGCCGGGGACCGGCACGGCCACGCCGTCCACGTCCGCGAGATGCCCGCCGATGACAAGTTCGGCGAGCGCCGCCGCACGCAGAGCGTAGGCGAGCCACTGTCGGTTGGCCATCCGGTCGCGGTCGCGATCGAAGGCGAGGAGGTACGTGCGACCGGGCAGGCTCAATGGGGTGCGCATTACGTCTCCACCTCGGATTCGGCGTCATGCGATTCGGCATCAATGGACGTGGATCGGGTCGGCTCAGGGCTCGGCTTGCGAGGGCTCGGCTTGTGGGGATTCGGCCTCGTTGCTGCGCGGCCGACCCTGCTTGCGCATCGTGCCGACGTGCCCTGGCAACCGGCCGGCATCCGACAGCGCGCGCCGCAGCAGAAACTCGATCTGCGCGTTCGTGCTGCGCAGCTCGGCCGACGCCCAGCGCGCGAGCGCGTCGTGCACGGCCGGGTCGAGCCGCAACAGGATGCCTTTTCGCTCCGCCACTGCTGATCGCTACTGGTAGAGGGTGCCGGCGTTGACGACCGGCTGCGCGTCGCGGTCACCGCAGAGCACGACGAGCAGGTTGCTCACCATCGTCGCCTTGCGCTCCTCGTCGAGTTCGACGACGTGATTTTCGGCCAGCCGGTTGAGCGCCTGCTCGACCATGCCGACCGCGCCGTCGACGATCCGGCTGCGGGCCGCGACGATCGCGCCCGCCTGCTGGCGGCGCAGCATGGCCTGGGCGATCTCCGGCGCGTACGCGAGGTGGGACAGCCGGGATTCGATGACGGTGACGCCCGCCGGCCGGACCCGGGTGGAGATCTCTTCGGACAGGCGTGACGTGATCTCGTCGGCGCTGTCGCGCAGCGACATCTGTCCGTCGACGTGAGCGTCGTACGGGTAGGAGTTCGCGATGTGCCGTACGGCCGTCTCGGCCTGGATCGCCACGAATTCCCGGAAATCGTTGACCTCGAACGATCGCCTGCGCGGTGTCGTCGACCCGCCACACTACGACCGCCGCGATCTCGATCGGGTTGCCGTCGGCGTCGTTGACCTTGGTGACCTCGGTCTGGTGGTTGCGGATCCGGGTGGAGACCGCCCGGCGGGTGGTGAACGGGTTCACCCAGCACAGGCCGGTACGCCGGATCGTGCCGACGTAGCGGCCGAGCAGCTGGACGACGCGCGCCTGGCCGGGCGAGACCGCGGTCAGGCCGAAGCCCAGGATGGCCGCGATCACCACAGCCGCGATGCCGACCCAGATCAGCCAATGCGTGCCTAATGCGCCGATCACGATCAGCGCGATCCCGCCGAAGATTCCGATCAGCACGACGATCAGCATCGCCGGCCCGGATGCGCCGTCGATGTGGCGCTCGGTGACACGCGATGCGGTGACCGGGGGTGTGGTCGGGGCCGGCTCGACGTCGGACATGGCAGCTCCTTCGTTCGGGTTCGCTGGCGGGCTTGCCATCGAAACTATCATAGTGATATCACTTTTATGAGAACACGAACACCCCTCGAACTTGGGAGCTCCCGATGACCCGGTTGGAAATCGACGCAGTCTCGAAGCGGTACGGCGAGGTGGTCGCGCTCGACCGCTTGACGTTCGACGTACGGGCCGGCGAGATCTTCGGATTCGTCGGCAGCAACGGCGCCGGTAAGACCACCGCCATGCGCATCGCGCTCGGCGTGCTGATTGCCGATGCCGGCGAAATCCGGTGGGACGGCGTACCGATCACGGTGGAGACGAGGCGCCGGATCGGCTACATGCCGGAGGAGCGCGGGCTCTATCCGCGGATGAAGGTCGGCGCGCAGTTGACCTACCTGGCCCGGCTGCACGGCATGTCGGCGGCGGCAGCGCGCTCGGCCGCGACCGCGTGGGCGGATCGCCTCGGCGTCGGCCCGCGCTTCGGCGACGAGGTGCAGAAGCTCAGCCTCGGCAATCAGCAGCGGGTGCAGCTCGCCGCCTCGCTCGTGCACGACCCGGCCATCCTCGTGCTGGACGAGCCGTTCTCCGGCCTCGATCCGGTCGCCGTCGACGTGATGTCCGACGTGCTGCGGGAAAAGGCCGCGCAAGGCATCCCGGTGGTGTTCTCCAGCCATCAACTGGATCTGGTCGAGCGGATCTGCGATCGGGTCGGTGTGATCCGAGCGGGCACGATGGTCGCCTGCGGATCCGTCGACGAGCTGCGGTCGTCCGGCAACGACGCGCTCATCATCGACGCGCCACAGGCACCACCGGGATGGGCGGACGGGCTGCCCGGCGTCGTCGTCCGCCGGCACGCCCACGGCCGTACCGAACTCGAACTCGGGCCCGGCAGCGATGACCAGGCCGTCCTGCGGGCCGCGCTGGCAACCGGGCCGGTGCACCAGTTCGCACGCCGCCGACCGTCGCTGACCGACCTGTTCCGTCACATCGTCGCCGCTCCGGCTCGATCCACCACGGCGCAGCCGGCCGCTGAGCCTGATGCTCCTGAGGTTTCCGTTATCGAGCGTTCCGTCACCGAGGGAGTCACGTCATGAGCGTCTGGCTGATAGCGACCCGCGAGATCACCACGCGGCTGCGCTCGAAGGCGTACATCATCTCGACGATCGTTCTCATCGTGATCCTGGTGGCGCTCGCGATCGCGGTCAAGCTGGTCGGCGGCGGCAACTCCGACTACACCGTCGGCGTGACCAGCAGCACGGCATCGTTGTCGGCACCGCTCGTCGCGAGCGGCGCGTCCATCGACGAGCGCGTGAGCATCGTCACGGTGCCGGATGTCGACGCCGGACGCGCCGAGGTCTCCTCGGGCCGACTCGATGCGCTGCTGGTCGGCGACGGCACCGGCGTCGAAGCGGTGGTCAAGCAGAACCTCGATCCCAAGCTCGGCAACGTGCTGCACGTGCTCGCCGGTCGGGTCGCGTTCGCGCGCACGATCACCGCACTGGGTGGTGATCCGGCGACGGTCACTGCGCAGGTCGCGGCGGCACCGGTCACCGTGACCTCGATCAAACCACCGCACGCGTACAACACGCAGCAACTGATCCTCGGCATCATCGCCGGCATCCTGATCTATCTGTCGCTGATGCTCAACGGGCAGGCGGTCGCGCAGGGCGTGGTCGAGGAGAAGTCATCGCGGGTGGTCGAGTTGCTGCTCGCGACCGTACGACCGTGGCAGCTGATGGCCGGCAAGGTGGTCGGCATCGGGATCGTCGGACTCCTGCAGATCGCCGTGATCGGCACGGTCGGCATGACGGCCGGGCTGTTGACCGGAGCGCTCGCCATCTCGGGCGGTGCCGCCGCCGGTACGGTCGTCGGCTGATCGGATGGTACCTGCTCGGCTACTTCGCCTACGCGCTCGCGTTCGCGGCCGTGGCAGCGCTGGTATCCCGCCAGGAGGACGCGAACGGTGTGACCGCACCGCTACTGGTCCTGGTCGTCGCGGGCTACTCGCTCGGGGTGTCGCTGCTGCCGGCCGATCCGGGCAACAGCCTGATCGCGACGCTGTCGATGATCCCGACATTTGCCCCGACGCTGATGCCGATGCGGCTCGCGATGGGTGGCGTACCGGTGTGGCAGTCGGTCGTCGCGGTCGCCGGCATGCTCGCGGTGATTCCTTTGCTGGTGTGGCTGTCCGGGCGGATTTACCGCAACGCCGTCGTTCGCAGCGGCGCTCGGATCCGGCTGTCCGAGGCCTGGAAAGCCGCATAGACCGGTCGGTCCGCGGTACTCGCCGCGCCTGATAACCTCGATCGACACTCGCTTTGACGGTTTGCTATGGGAGTTGACGTGACGACGGAATCGGATACCGGCCTCGGCCGGATCGCAACGATCCCGAACGCGGTCAGCTTCGCGCGGCTGCTCGGCGTACCCGTGTTCCTCTATCTGATCCTCGGCCCGCACTATGACGTCGCGGCCGTGATCGTGCTGGCGGTCGGCGGGTCGAGCGACTGGATCGACGGTTATCTGGCGCGGCGCCTCAATCAGGTCAGCCGGCTCGGCGAGCTGATGGATCCGCTCGCGGATCGCCTCTATATTTTCGCGACGCTGCTCGCGTTCGCGTTGCGCGACATCATTCCGTGGTGGTTCCTGATCGCGATCGTGGCGCGCGATCTGCTGATGACGCTCGCCCTGTTGGTGCTGCGCCGCTACGGTTACGGGCCGCCGCCGGTCCACTATCTGGGGAAAACAGCCACGTTCATCCTGCTGTTCTCATTCCCGCTGCTGTTCCTCGCCAAGATCACCCATGAGACGTTCTGGTACGCCACCGGCTGGGGCTTCGCGTGGTGGGGCATCGTCCTGTACTGGATCGCGGCCGGTTTCTACCTCTACCAGGTCGCCGGGGTCGTGCGTGCATCACGACGTTCCGCGACGGCTGCGGCGGCATGACCGATTCACCGCCCGAGCCGGCATCCGCGACAAACGCGCCAACCGGGCGGAACCCGGACGCGGCCCGTGAGTTCGCCCCGGACTTCCTGCTGGAGATGTTCGCGAACCCGCTCGACGCCGGATACACCGATGCGGCCGACCGCCGGGCCCGGCTCGGTCCGGACAGCCCCGCGTCGCGACGGTTCGGCATCGGCCTGCGTACGGTTGCGCTCGTCCTGACCGGCCTGCTGCTGGCGATCGCGTACCAGCAGACGGTCGCCGCGAAACCGGCGACGAACAAGGCGCAGAAGGCGTCTGGTCACCGATGTCCGGTCCCGTCAGACAGATCACCGATGGGCTCGAGCGCCAAGCGGCGGCGCTGCGGTTGGAGGTTACGAAGCTGCGTAACGCGGCCCTGAACTCCTCGGATGCGCAGCGGCTGACCAATCTGGAGGCCGAGACCGGCCTCGGCGCGGTCACCGGAGACGGTGTGATCGTGTCGATCGCGGACGGCCCGGCACCGGTCAATCCGGTGACGAACCAGCCGGAAGGCGCCTATATCGGGCGTGTCCAGGACAGCGATCTCCAGGTTCTGGCCAACGAATTGTGGCGTGACGGCGCCGAGGCGATCGCGATCAACGGCCAGCGGCTGACCGCCACGTCGGCCATCCGTACCGCGGGCGATGCGATCCTGGTCGACTTCGTTCCGCTGCAGGAGCCGTACCGGATCACGGCGATCGGGCCCGACGATCTGGCGGACAAACTACGCGACTCGCCGCTCGGACACGTATACGAAGGATTCATCAGTTCGTACGGTATGCATTTCTCGATCGATGCGAACGACAATCTGTCGTTACCGGCCGCACCCGATCCGCAGCTCAAGTACGCGACCACGGGTACGCCGCCATCGACCGCACCACCGTCCGCTGCTCCGGCATCGACGCCGCCCCCTTCACCGACGCCGCCATCGCGGTCACCCGGAGGTCACTAATGTTCGCGGTACTCGCCATGATCGTCGGTGTCATCCTCGGAGTCGTGCTCGAACCGACCGTACCGGCCTCGCTCCAGCCGTATCTGCCGATCGCCGTGGTGGCCGCGCTCGACGCCGTCTTCGGCGGCATCCGCGCGCGGCTGGACGGTATCTTCGACGACAAGCAGTTCGTGATCTCGTTCATCTCGAACGTGCTCGTCGCCGCGCTGATCGTCTACCTGGGCGACCAGTTGGGCGTCGGCGGCCAGCTCTCGACCGGTGTCGTGGTCGTCCTCGGCGTGCGGATCTTCGGCAACGTCGCGGCGATCCGCCGCCACCTGTTCCGGGCGTAGGGAGGCAGCGGACATGACCGACGACCACCCCCGCGAGACCCCCGACACCCCGGATGTTCCGGACGCGATTCCCGCTGAGTCGATCGACGAGATCATCGACGTAACCGATGTGCCGCCGGCCATCGGCTCGGTCGACGACGATGACGGCATCGACGCTCATCCGGATCCGGATGCCGCAGATCCGACAGACGACGAGCCCGCAGACCACGAGCCCGCAGACGACGAGCCCGCAGACGACGAGCCCGCAGACGACGAGCCCGCAGACCACGAGCCCGCAGACCACGAGCCCGCAGACGACGAACCGGTCAACAACGCCACGGCCGACGACGACGTAGCCCGAGATGAGACGGCCGGTGCCGACGACGAGGCCGCCGCGCCGACCGCCGGTGCCGCGCTGACCGCAGCCGAGACCGACGATCAGGCGAGGCCGACGGTCAGGCGGAGACCGACGATCAGGCCGAGGCCGACGGTCAGGCGGAGACCGACGATCAGGCCGAGACCGACGATGAAGCCGACGACGACGACGAGCCGCGACGACGACGAGCCGAGGGATACCGCCGCTGGTACGCGTACCAGTGTGTCCGAATCGGTGGCCGCCACCACCGCGAACGTCTGGCAGCGATCGGCCCGCGCGTTCCTGCACCCGCGCCTGACCGCGCCGGAGCCGTGATCGCGGTGCTGATCGGGCTGCTCGGCTTCGCGCTGATCGCGCAGGTGACGAGCAACAACAACGCGTCCACGCTGATCAACGACCGGCCGGACGACCTGGTCCGGATCCTGTCGGACCTGGATTCGCGCAAGGATCGGCTGGATACCGAGATCACCAATCTGCAGACCCAGCAGCAGCAGCTGAGTTCGGGCGCGCAGAGCAAGCAGGCGGCTCTGAACGCGGCCAGTCAGCGGGCCGATGAGCTGGGCATCCTCGCCGGTACGCTGCCGGCCGAAGGGCCCGGGCTGGTGATCCGGATGGAGCCCGCGGCCAAGCCGATCTCGTCGCTGGTGGTGCTGGAGACCGTCGAGGAACTCCGCGGTGCCGGTGCGGAGGCGATGGAGATCTCCGGAACCAATTCGCCGTCGGTACGGATCATCGCCTCCACCTGGATCGTCGATGCCGACGACAACAGCGGTGCGATCATGGTCGACGGCGTCTCGATGCAGGGAACGCTGACGATCACCGCGATCGGCGACGGGCAGACGATGCAGACGGCCATGAGCATTCCCGGCGGGGTGGCCGACAGCGTGCAGGAGAACGGCGGTACCGTGCTCATGCAGCAGGAGGCCAGGGTGCAGGTCACCGCGCTGGCGCCGACCGGATCACTGAAGTATGCGCATCCCGCGTCGTAACATCCGCGGCTTGAGAGAGGGCAACCGTTGATTCCCGAGGACCTTCGCTACACATCCGACCACGAGTGGATCGCCGTCGGTGACGCATCAGTTCGCGTCGGCATTACCGACTTCGCCCAGGATGCGCTCGGTGACATCGTCTACGTGCAGCTGCCCGACGAGGGTACGGCGGTCGTGGCCGGCCAGGCGCTCGGCGAGGTGGAGTCGACGAAGAGCGTCTCGGAGATCTACGCGCCGGTCAGCGGTACCGTAGTGGCAAGCAACGAGCGGCTCACCGACGCGCCGGAGCTGATCAATTCCGACCCGTACGGCGACGGATGGCTGGTCGAGATCGCACCGACCGAACCGGTCGACGTGGACGAGCTGTTGGATGCGGTCGCGTACGAGGAGTTGACCACATCCTGAACTGCCGGTTTCACGAACGACCGGTTGCCGAAACGACGGGTTTCAGGAAGGCATCGACCAAAACGGGGCGTAACGCCAGCGAAGATCACGATCTTTGGCGCGTCCGGTTGACCCTATGATGAGCGCGTCGCTAGGCTCCCAACGTCGGGGAGTAATGGCTTTTATCCGTGAGGTGGTTCAATGACGCGCCCAGACGACGAGTTCCCTCCACTCGACGTCACGTCGACGCTGAACCTTGGCGCGCTCGATGACATGATCGAGGCCAACAACATCGCGGAGACGGACGTCGCACCGGCACGAGTTGCCGGATCGCTGCCACCCGGCACGGCACTGCTCGTGGTGCGCCGCGGCCCCAACGCCGGTGCGCGCTTCCTGCTCGATCACGACGTGACGACGAGTGGCCGGCACCCGGACAGCGACATCTTCCTCGACGACGTGACCGTGTCGCGCCGGCACGCGGAGTTCCACCGCGACGGTTCCACGTTCACGGTGCGCGACGTCGGCAGCCTCAACGGCACCTACGTCAACCGTGAGCGGGTCGAAGCGGCGACCCTGGCCGGCGGCGATGAGGTGCAGATCGGTAAGTTCCGTCTGGTGCTGATCGCCGGCCCGCGCCCGGACGAGTTGTCGTGACCGACGCGGGTCGACGGGGAAGCCGGAGTCGGTTCGCGTGAGCGGGGCCGCAGCAGCGGCCGCCGATCCGCCCGAGGAGTCATTTCGTTCCGACATCGGTTCAGAAGGCACCTCGGATTTCATGAGGGACCCGACTGGTGATCCGAGTCTCTTCGGAGACCTGATGAGTATCGGAGAAGTCCTCGCGCGTCTGCGCGAGGACTTTCCTGACGTCACCATCTCGAAGCTGCGGTTCCTGGAGGCCGAAGGCCTGGTCGAGCCGGAACGCACCTCGGCCGGCTATCGGAAATACACCGCCGCCGACGTCGACCGGCTCGGTTTCGTCCTGGCCGCGCAGCGTGACCGATTCCTGCCGCTGCGCGTCATCCGCGATTACCTCGCCGCACTTGACCGGGGCGAGACCGTGGAGTTTGGTTTCGGTGCGGACGAGCCGTCGTCACACGGCGACGACCTGGACGGCCACGCCATGGTCGAAGAGCTGGACGGCGGCCCGATCCGACGGGACGAGATGCTCGCCCGGACCGGCCTGAGCGACACCTCGCTGACCGAGTTGGAGGACGCCGGCATCGTCTGCCCACGGTCACCCGGCTGGTACGACGCGGATGCGCTGATCATCGGCACGATCGCCGCCCGGCTAGCGAAGCACGGCATCGGCGGGCGCCATCTGCGGCCGTACCGGACGTCGGCCGATCGCGAGGTCGGACTGTTCGCGGCCGTGGTGGCACCGCTGGCCAAATCGGCGTCGGCATCGTCGCGGTCCCAGGCGGTCGAAACCGCCCGCGAATTGGCCGCACTGTCGCAGCAGCTGCACGCTGCACTCGTCCGAGTTGGCCTACGCAATTCGCTGGGTCCGTGACCTCGGCTTCTGAAGCCGGGCGCGGTCTGCACGTGGGTTCGTCGCCGTGGTGTCGTAGGCTCGACGCAGCGGTATCCATAGTCGCGTGCGTGTAGCGTGCAAGAGTACGACCAAGGGTACGGAGGCGTCGGTGCGTGAGCTGAGCGTGGTCGGGGTTCGGGTTGAGCTGCCCAGCAACCAGCCGATCGTGCTGCTCAAAGAGGTGGATGGCGACCGGTATCTTCCGATTTGGATCGGTGCCGTGGAAGCGACCGCGATCGCCTACGAGCAGCAAGGTGTAAAACCTCCCCGTCCGTTGACGCACGATCTGCTGCGCGACATCCTCACCGCCCTCAACGCACCGCTGCAAGCCGTGGAAATCATGGAGCTGAAGGACAACGTCTACTTTGCCGACCTGCTCCTGGGCGACGGCGTACGCGTTTCGGCCCGGCCCAGCGACTCGATCGCACTCGCCCTGCGGGTCGGTGCCCCGATCCGATGTGCCGAACAGATCCTCACGGATGTCGGGATCGTGATCCCGGACGAGCAGGAGGACGAAGTCGAAAAGTTCCGGGAATTCCTGGAGCAGGTCACGCCGGAGGATTTCGCCGGCTGACACCGGCCTGAATGTGCCCTGAGACCGACGCCATCGGCGTGTCGGGCCGTTGGGGAGCAGCCGGAAACGGCGGACAGGGCTAGTGTTGAGCCGTCGGGAAATCGGTCACGGCAGGAGGCAAGCGCTGTGCAGGACGCGCCAGACGCCTCATCCGCCCCGATCGACACCGAGGGCCTGGGCTACCGCGGCGTCACCGCGTGTAATGCCGTCACCATCAGCTACCGGCAACTCGACTATTGGGCCCGCACCGGTCTGGTCGTCCCGAGTGTGCGCGACGCGTCCGGCTCCGGCACGCAGCGCCTCTATTCGTTCCGCGACATGGTCGTTCTCAAGGTCGTGAAGCGACTTCTCGACGCCGGCGTTTCGTTACAGAACATCCGCAGGGCGATCGAAGCGCTTCGGTCCCGCGGCGCCGAGGATCTCGCGCAGATCACGTTGATCTCCGACGGCACGACGGTCTACGAGTGCCGATCCCCGGAAGAGGTCGTCGACCTGCTGCAGGGTGGGCAGGGCGTGTTCGGCATAGCGATCAGCGGCGCGTTCAAGGAGATCCAGGGGTCGCTGGCGAAGCTGCCGGCCGAACCGGCGACGGCCGAGCCGCCGCTCCCCGACGACCCGGCCGCGGTCGTGCCGATCGAAGGCGACGAACTGGCCGCACGAAGGGCCCGTCGCAGAGCCGGTTGAGCCAATTCGGTTGAGCCGTACGCCACATGCAGCGCGTCCGTCACATGCGTGTGATCTCGCTGCGCTAATCTGGTGGAGCCAGCTACCCGCGCGGGAGAGACCGTGTATCGCCACGGCGCCGAAGGGGCAAATCCTCCCCGGAACCTCTCAGGCAAAAGGACCGCAATCGGGCAGGCAGCTCTGAACGCTCGATCCGGCCAGTCCGGCGCGAGACGACAGAGGGGGAGGACGTCAGTCCGTCCTCGTAGCTGGAGTTGCCATGACGCATCTGGATTCGCCGTTCTCTGCCCGGCACATCGGCCCGTCCGCCGACGACGTCAGCCACATGCTCACCACGGTCGGCTACGAGACCGTCGACGAGCTGATGGACGTCGCGATCCCCGAGACGATCCGCTTCCACGGCCGCCTCGATCTGCCGCCGGCCGCGACCGAGGCCGAGACGATCGCCGAACTGCGCGAGATCGCCGCCCGCAACCGCCCGCTGGTCTCCATGATCGGCCTCGGCTACTACGGCACCCATACGCCGGCCGTGATCCGCCGCAACGTGCTCGAGAGCCCCGCCTGGTACACCGCGTACACGCCGTACCAGCCGGAGATCAGCCAGGGCCGTCTGGAGGCGCTGCTCAACTTCCAGACCATGGTCACCGACCTCACCGGGCTCGCCACCGCGAACGCGTCCATGCTCGACGAGGGCACGGCCGCCGCGGAGGCGATGACGCTCGCACGACGGTCCAGCAAGAGCAAGAGCCAGGTGTACGTGGTCGACGCCGACACCCTGCCGCAGACGATCGCCGTGATCGCGACCCGGGCGCTGCCGCTCGGCATCGACGTCGCGGTCATCGACGTCGACACCGAGCCGCTGCCGGCCGAGTTCTTCGGTCTGCACCTGCAATATCCGGGCGCATCCGGTGCTGTCCGCGACCACGCGGCGTTGATCGAGGCGGCCCACGGCGCCGGTGCGCTCGTCACGGTCGCCGCCGACCTGCTCGCGCTGACGCTGCTGCGGGCGCCCGGTGAGGCCGGTGCCGACATCGCGTGCGGCTCGGCGCAGCGGTTCGGCGTACCCATGGGCTTTGGCGGGCCGCATGCCGGTTACCTCGCGGTGCGCGCGGGCCTGGAGCGGTCGCTGCCCGGCCGGCTGGTCGGCGTCTCCAAGGATCAGGACGGCGCACCCGCCTACCGGCTCGCACTGCAGACCCGCGAGCAGCACATCCGCCGGGAGAAGGCGACCAGCAACATCTGCACCGCGCAGGTGCTGCTGGCCGTGATCGCCGGCATGTACGCGGTCTACCACGGCCCGGCCGGCCTGCGCCGGATCGCGCGCCGGACGCACGAGCACGCAACCGCGATCTCGTCGGCGCTCGCCGCGAGCGGCATCGAAACGGTCAGCGGCGCGTTCTTCGACACCGTCACCGCGATCGTGCCCGGTCGTGCCGCCGGCGATCGTCACCGCCGCCGAGCAGGCCGGCATCAACCTGTACGCGCCGGACGCCGACCGGGTATCCGTCTCCTGCGACGAGACCACCACGTCGGCGCACGTCGCCGCGGTGCTGGACGCGTTCGGGGTGACCGCGGCGCACGACCGCCGCGTCCGCGCATTCCGGCCGCGCTCGCCCGGACGAGCGACTTCCTCACCCACCCGGTCTTCTCCGCGCACCACTCCGAGACCGCGATGCTGCGCTACCTGCGCTCGCTGTCGGACAAGGACTACGCGCTGGACCGGGGCATGATCCCGCTCGGCTCGTGCACGATGAAGCTGAACGCGACCACCGAGATGGAGCCGATCACCTGGCCCGAGTTCGCGAACATGCACCCGTTCGCGCCGGCCGCGCAGGCCGAGGGCTACCGCGACCTGGTGGCGCAGCTGGAAGCGTGGCTGGCCGAGGTGACCGGCTACGACGCGGTCAGCGTGCAGCCGAACGCCGGGTCCCAGGGCGAGCTGGCCGGGCTGCTGGCCATCCGGGCCTATCACCAGCACAACGGCGACGCCGCCCGGGACGTCTGCCTGATCCCGTCCAGCGCGCACGGCACGAACGCGGCCAGCGCCGTGATGGCCGGGATGCGGGTCGTCGTCGTCGCCTGCGACGCGGACGGCAATATCGACCTGCACGACCTGCAACGCAAGATCGACGCCAACGCCGCCCAGCTGGCAGCGATCATGGTGACGTACCCGTCCACGCACGGCGTCTACGAGACCGCGATCACCGAGCTGTGCTCGCGCGTCCACGACGCCGGCGGCCAGGTGTACGTCGACGGTGCGAACCTCAACGCGCTGCTCGGCTTCGCGAAGCCGGGCACGTTCGGCGCGGACGTGTCGCACCTGAACCTGCACAAGACGTTCTGCATCCCGCACGGCGGCGGCGGCCCCGGTGTCGGCCCGGTCGCGGTCCGCGCCCACCTGGCGCCGTTCCTGCCGGGACACCCGCTGCGCGCGGGTCACCGACGGTGTCGGCCCGGTGTCGGCGGCTCCGCACGGTTCGGCCGGCATCCTGCCGATTCCGTGGGCGTACCTGCGGATGATGGGCCCGGACGGCCTGGCCCGCGCGACCGGTGTCGCGGTGCTGGCCGCGAACTATGTCGCGACGCGGCTGCGCGATCACTTCCCGGTGCTGTACGCCGGCAACAAGGGCCTGGTCGCGCACGAGTGCATCCTGGACCTGCGTGGCATCACGAAGTCGACCGGCGTGACCGTGGACGACGTGGCGAAGCGGCTGATCGACTACGGCTTCCACGCGCCGACGATGTCGTTCCCGGTCGCCGGGACGCTGATGGTCGAGCCGACCGAGTCGGAGGACCGGCGCGAACTCGACCGGTTCTGCGACGCGATGATCGCGATCCGCGCCGAGATCGACAAGGTCGGCGAGGGCATCTGGCCGGCGGAGAACAACCCGCTGGTGAACGCGCCGCACACCGCGATGATGGTGACCGGCGACGAGTGGCCGTACGCGTACCCGCGCTCGGTCGCGGCTTATCCGGCCGGTACGGCTGCGGTGGGGAAGTACTGGGCACCGGTGCGGCGTATCGACGGCGCGTACGGTGACCGGAATCTGGTGTGTTCGTGCCCGCCGCCGGAGGCGTTCGAATGAGCTGATCGGGGCGTCGGCCCTGACTCGGCCGGGCTGTCGTTACGGTCCCGCGAGCGGTGCGGGGCCGTGGCGACGGGCGTTGCTCGGTGTTGCTGGGAGCTGTTGCGGCGGCGGCCGCGGCGTATGCCGCGTTGTGCGGGGCCGGGCCGCGGTGCGGGCCGACAGCGCTGCCGTCGGGCATGATCTCGCCGGTGTCTTCGAAAACGATCACACCGTTGCAGAGGAGGCTCCAGCCCTGCTCGGGGAATGACGCGATGGCTCGGGCCGCGTCATGATCTTGAGCGTCGGCGGAGGGACAGGACGGTTGGTGCTGGCACATCGGACTGGACATTTTGGCTCAGGTCTCCGGGGGTGGTACGGGGTGGATATCGGTTCCAGGTGCGGCGCTTTCATTGAGCCGGTTTCTGGCGGTGCGTGGTGCTGGCATGACGGGGGATCCGTGTTTCTGTGGTGGTGCTGTGTTTCATGCTCTCAGTGGTATCACCAGGCGTCTGTGAAGTCACTCACATGACCAACCACGCACGCTACTCTGCCGAACGATGCAAGTTCGAGCAGGTAACGCTGAAAGCTACTCAGATTAAGCCCTTTGGATGAGCCCGAATCGGCCACTCAGCGTAATCAACGAGTCCATCATGTCCCGTATGGCAGGTAACGGGAATTTCGCAGGCCGAAGTGGCCTTCGCGAGCGTTGCCGGCTGGAGTGGTGGCTCGCCGACGGCGGTGATCCGGCCGCCATCCTCGAAGATTTTCTGGCCGATGCCGGGTTGCCCGCACGTGATCTCACCGCCCTCTCCAGCACCCCCGTCCGCGGGCGCCCCGCTGGCCGCGATCCACCTCTCCGCGGACGCATCGTCACAGGTCACGGCCGGTACGCGTGGTCGACCGACGCCGGCTCCGGCGGTCCCGGACCTGGTCGCCATCGTGTTCGATCCCGCGCCCGACGCCGCGGGAACCAATCCTGATATGACGCATTTACCGCGACACCGCGGCGGCCGGCTCCGGCATCGCGCATCGTGGTCTCTGGGCACCTGGCAGCCGAGCTGGTCGGAGAAGGATCATGCCGATGCGGTCCGTTCGGTACTCGCCGCGATTGCGGAGGGTGACGTTTATCAGGTCAACGTCGTAGGCCACGCCAGCGTGCCATATGCGGGCGATCCAGGCTCCGCCCTGGCAAGGGTGGCCGAGGTTGCCCGGTGCGCGCTATCCGATGCTCCTGGAGGGCCGCGGATGGGCGCTGGCATGCGCGTCCCCGGAAACGCTGGTGTCCGTCGCGGATGGGCGGATCGTCACCAAGCCGATCAAGGGAACCCGCCCGGCGACCGAGACCGGTCGGCGGGAGCTGCTCGCATCCGACAAGGAGCGCGCCGAGCACGTCATGATCGTCGACCTGAGCCGCAATGACCTGGCCCGGGTCGCCACGACCGGCTCCGTACGCGTGGACGAGCTGTACGCGATCCGGCGGTGGAGCGATCTGTGGCAGGCCGAGTCGGTCGTCTCGGCGGACTGGCGCCCGGCACCGGGCCTCGCGGCTGTGCTCCGGGCGCTCTGCCCCGGCGGTTCGGTGACCGGTGCACCGAAACTGGCCGCGCTACGTCAGATCGCCGCGCTCGAACCGGTCGGCCGTGGCCCGAGCATGGGTGCGCTCGGCTGGTTCGCGCCGGACCGGCTGGATCTCGGCCTGACCATCCGAACGGTCGCCGCCGACAGCGACCGCCTGCACATCTGGGCCGGCGGCGGCATCACGTGGAGCAGCGATCCCGATGCCGAGGTGGCCGAGGCCGCCGCAAAGGCCGGCCCGATCCGGGCCGCGCTACGCGGTTAGGCCCCGGTCGAGCCCCGCACCATCGACGATGCTGCGGGGCTCGTACGCGGCGTGACGCTAGTTCGAGTCGGGCGCCGCGAACAGCGCCTGTTCGAGGATCGGGTCGATGTCGAAGCCGGACACGGACTTGAAGAACACGCCGCCGGATGTGGACGCGATCGCCTGCAGGTCGGCGTCGTCGGCCTCGGCGCTGATCCCGATCGTCATGACCGGGACGTTCTTGCCGCTGCTCTTGACGTGCGTCAGGTCGAGCTTCAGCTCCTGCAGGTCGATATCGGAAGCGCCGGCCGTCGTGTCCGGAGTGTTCTTGCCGTCGGTGATCACCACGACGAAGTTGCGCGCATTCGGCTTGAAGGCCGCCGACGATCGACTTCTGCGCCGCGTCCACGGTGTTGTAGAGCCCGGTGTTGCCCTGCGCCTTCAACGCGCCGATCTGCGTGTGCAGGTCGTCGCGGCGGGTGCCGCCGCCCGGCATGTCGTCGTCCAACGCGCCGAGCGGGACGAGGCTCCGATAGTCCTTGGTGCCGTCCAGGTTCGTGGAGAACTCCCAGAGCCCGACGTTGGACGTGGCGGCGAACTCGTCCACCGCGTGGTTCGCCGCCTCCTGTGCGAGCTGCAGCCGGTTCTGGCCATTCGCGCCGGCCACGGTGTCGTCCATCGAGCCGGACACGTCCATCACGATCAGGACGTTCGACTCCTGGGTCACCGCATTCCAGGTGAGGAGCGTGTCGCGGACCGAGTTGGGGTCGACGAGCGAGCGGGGCAGCGTGATGTCGGCGAGCGATCCCACGACGCCGTTGGTCGTCGTGAACGCGGCGTCGCCGTTGCGGTTCGCGTCGCGGAAGCCCGCGTGCTGGAACAACGCGCGGGCGTCGGGCGTCCGGATGTACTGCTGGAACGCGGTCGCGGCCTCGACGTTGTGGGCATTGCCCCAGCTCGGGTGGTTCAGGATCAAGTACGGATTGTCGGCGTCGAAGCTGCCCGACGTCGGGTAGACCGCGACGAGCGGCTCCTTCGGGTCTGTTTCGTCATACTTGATGACGTCCTGTTCCAGCGCCGGGAACGCCGACACGTACCCGGTCGCGGCGGCTGCGGACTGGGTATCCGCGGACGCGAGGCCGGTCAGCACGTCGCTCGCGTCGCCGACCAGCGGCGTCTTGTTGAGCAGTTTCGCGAGTTCAATGATGTTCGGGCGCTCCGAGTCCGTGCCGGTCATGGCGACCGAGCCGTCGTTGTTGGCGTCCGCGACCGACATCAGTGTCAACATGCCGGCGGTCGACGTCTCCGGGTTCGTCATCGTGAACTTGAACTGGCCGAAGGTCTGCTTCTTGGTGGTCCAGAAGGCCGGCGTGTTGGCATCCTTGACGATGTCGCTCCAGTCGAACTTCAGCGGATCCGGCCAGCCGAGCGCCTTCGCCTCGCTCTGCGGCATGGCGATCACGTTCGGCGAGCGGGCGAGGCTCGGCTGGTAGTCGGGCATCAGTTGCTGGGCGACCGGGCTGGTGGACGCCTGCTGGATCCAGACGCTCGACTCGGGCACCCAGACGTCCGGGGCCGGGCCGTTCGACGGATCCCACGGGCTGCCCAGCCAGACCGCCATCAGCGCGGAGTCCTTCGGATTGATCGTGACCGATACGCAGCGACCGCCGACGGCCGGCTTGGATGCCGCCCAGTCGGTGTTGAGCTGCGTCAGGATCGGTGCGATATCCGGGGCCGCGTCGACCGTCGCCGTCTCCGTGCCACTGCACGGCTTCGGGAACAGCTTGGGCCAGCTGACCGTGAGGGCGCCGGCCGCCAGAACGACGACCAGACCGAGCCCGAGCCACAGTGGTAGTCGACCGCGACCGCGGCGGTGCGATCGTACGTTCGCGGAACGGCCGTTCGCCATCGTGGTGCCTCCGTGTGACCAGGGGTCTGTCGAGTGCTGGGGGGTCGGTCGGCGCAGGACGCGCCGACGCAAGACGCACCAGGCCAGCGTCAACAGGTGTCGGGACCGGGACAGTTTAGGCGCATGTCAACCGGAGCCGGAATGCCGTGTGCCCACCGTTTCACGTATGCAACGGATCATCTACCGATAGTGACCAGTCCGTGGCGCGAGGTGACGTCGTAGGCGCCCGTCCGACGCGACGCTAGGCTCACGTCCCATGACCATGCGATCGATCCGGCTGCTGGGTGACGCGGTTCTGCGTACGCCGTGCGAGCCCGTCACGGCATTCGATGCGGGCCTCGCCGATCTCGTCACCGATCTGATGGACACGCTGCTCGGTGCGCCGGGTCGGGCCGGTGTCGCGGCACCGCAGATCGGCGTGTCCGCGCGCGTGTTCGTGTACGCGGCCGGCGGCCAGACCGGGCACCTGGTCAATCCGACCATCGTGGTGGGCGAGGAACGCCAGGGCGGGGACGAGGGCTGCCTGTCGCTGCCCGGACTCTACTTTCCGACGCCGCGGGCGCAGACCTGTTCCGCACACGGGTATGACCAGCACGGCGAGCCGATCGTGGTGGAAGGCACCGGCTTCCTCGCGCGCGCGTTGCAGCACGAAGTCGACCACCTCGACGGGCGACTCTACGTGGACACGCTCAAGGGCGACGTACGCCGGCAGGCTCTGCGAGCGATCCGCTCCGCCGCATGGGCATCGTCCACACCGACATAGACGCCGCTCGCCTACTCCGAGATGCCGCGCCACGCAACCGGCTCGACGCTGCCCTCGGCGAGCTGGTAGGTCATGCCCACGATGCCGAGCCGGCCGTCGGCGAGCCGCTCGGCAATGAGTTCCGAGCGTTCGGCCAGCATGCCCACCGTGTACTGCACGTGTTCGACGACCGCCACTTCGGCGTCGATGAGCGCTTCCTCTCGCACGCTGAGCACGCTGAGCATGATCCGTTCGACCACGTCGCGCATGAATCCGGGCGGCACCGGATCGCCGCGCAGCACGTTCATCGTCGCGCCGATCGCTCCGCACGAGTCGTGCCCGAGCACGGCGATCAGCGGCGCGTTGAGCACCTCGATGCCGTACTCGATGCTGCCGAGCACCTCCGGGCCGATGACATGTCCGGCGGTCCGGACCACGAACAGGTCACCGAGGCCCCGGTCGAAGATGATCTCGGCGGCGAGTCGCGAGTCGGAGCAGCCGAACAGCACCGCGAACGGTCGCTGGACCGGTGCCGCGATCAGCTGCCGCCGGTCGGCGTCCTGATGCGGATGAAGACGCGTACCGGCGACGAATCGTTGATTGCCCTCGATCAGAAGCTGCCACGCCTGCGCCGGCGTCGGGTCGGTGGCAACCGACGCTTCCGGTTCCTGATCGGTCATCGGCCGCTCCCACTGGATTCTGCACGGGTCTGCAAGACGTCCCGCTGATTATGCCCAGCGCCGGGCGACCCCGGTCAGCAGGGCACTCGCTGTTCAGACCACGAACATCTGGGGGTACGGGTGCCGGAGGAATTCGTGATGCGAGATGTCCCACCCGTACGCGCCGGCGTTGGGGAACGCGAGCACGTCGCCGATCCGGACGCGCTCGACGTGGGCGTTGCGGGCGAGCACGTCTCGCGGCGTGCAGAGTTCGCCGACCACGTCGATCGCGACATCCCGGATCTCCGGCCGCTGGTGCGGGTAACGCCAGCGATCCCGCGGTACGACCATGAACGGGTGGCTGTAGCCCCACGCGGCCGGCAGCCGGAAATGGTGTGTACCGCCTCGTAGTATGGCAAACCAGCGATCGTGCGTCTGCTTCAGGTCGAGGATCTCGGCGGCGTACCAGCCACCCGCGGCGGCCAGGAACCGGCCGGGCTCGACCGTCAGCCGGACGTCCGCCGGCACCACGCCGGCCAGCTCGGCCAGGTCGAAGGCGGCGTCCCCGGTGTAGTCGACGCCGAACCCGCCACCGGCGTTGACATCGCGGAGATCGATGCCGAGCCGGCCGGCGGTACGCCGAGACCAGCCGAGCGCGTCCCGGATGAAGGCCGCATGGGCCGCTGCGTCGAGGTTGTTCGACACGGCGTGCAACGAGAACCCGACGATGTCGAGCGCCGGGCTCTCCCGAGCCACTGCGACCACCGTGTCGAGCTGCGCCTCGTCGATGCCGAACTGCGTCGGTGTACCGGTCATCTGATGGCTGCCGCCCGGTATCGCCGCGGCCGCCCGGTTGACCCGCAGCGCGACCCGGACGCGGTCGCGGTCACCGGTGACGAGCGCGAGCCGCTGCAGCTCATGGCGACTCTCCACATTGATCGTCAGATCGGTTCCGGCCCGCACCGCAGCGACCGCCGAGGCGAGTTCGGCATCGGTCTTCGCCGGTCCGCCGAACACGATCCGGCCGTCGCGCCCGGCCGGAGATGCCAGCGCCAGTGCGAGTTCGCCGCCGGACGCGACCTCGAGGCCGGACAGCGTCCGGGCGAACGTGCCGACCACCGCCTCGTGCCCGTTCGCCTTGATCGCGTACAGCACGGATGCGCCCGGCAGCGCGGCCCGGACCGCGTCCGCCTGCCGGGCGAGCACGCGGGTGTCGTAGACGTACGCACAGACCGGCTCGTCGGCGCCGTCGATCGCGGTCGTGACCGACGGCGGCAGCATCGGCGCGATGGTCGGCTCAGGCATATTTGTGCAGCGGGTTGCGGACCGGCACGTACACGTCGCCGCTGCCGCCCAGACGCATCCGGACGAGGGCCTTGTGCGGCATCGTCGGTGCGGTCAGAAACGCGTGGTCGGCGGCGTTCCAGCCGTGCTCGGCATAGAGCCCGTCGATGATGCGCCGCACTCGGGCCCACGCCTCCGGCTCGGGGAGGCGATGCGAGTCGTACAAGCGCGCGACGATCTCGCCCAGATGCGCCTGCAGCGCGGTGTAGCCGACCTTCGCCCGGACCACGTCGATGTCATCGGTGCCGATCACCGAACCGGGCCAGAGCCCGCCGAACGGCGCCCGACCGGTCCGTCCGGAGCCGGGACGGTGGCGCGGCAGGTGCAGCCGCATGCCGGCGAAGTCACGGAACGCCATCCGGACCGGTACGCCGTCGCGGAACACCGGGATGCAGTTCTGCAGATGCGCCTCGAAGCCCACACCGGCGTCCAGCAGCCGCAGCACCGGGGAGAGCAGCAGGTGTGCGTACTCGGAAAGGAACGGGAGTGCGGGGAAGCGCAGGCCGCGTGCGGCGCCGAAGCGGTCGACCAGCTCGGCGACGATCGTGCGGCCGGTGACCGGTGAGACGGCCGGCAGTGCCACGGCCGGGACCGCAACCTCGCCGTCCTCGACTCCGGCGAGCGCGCCGCCGGACGATCGCGGCGACATCCCGGCCGGTGGCCATCGCCGCGCCCGCGACCTCGGGCATCAGAATGATCCGCGGGTCGTCGCCGGTGAGTTCGGCGAGCAGTGCGGTGATCTGCGGCCCGTTGCGCGTGCTGGCCATCGAGATGCTCCGCCGGGTCGACGTGATCTGGATATCGAGCGAGACCTTGAGGTAGCGGCGGGTGCCGGAACGGCCGGGCTCGAGCAGGAGCGTGCGGATCGCCGACGTCGGCGCGGCGCGGATCGAGCCGGGCAGATCGCGGAGCACGTCATCGGCGTAGAGCGACGCATACCGTGTGTGCAGCACATCGGTGAGCTGCCACGGATGCACCGGCTGGACGACGAATCCCGGCGGCGGCGACGGCACCTGCGGATAGTCTGCGGCGAGCAGTGCGCCGATGTCGTCGCCGACGTGCGCGTGCCGGCGCAACGCAACGAAACGTACGCCGAACGGCTGCGCCTCCTGGTCGTATGCCAGGACGTCCGCGGGCGACCAGCCGTGCCGCGTCCGCCCGCACGGATGCAGATTGTGACCCTCCGTCGCCAGCTGCTCGAACGCGATCGCCTGATCGTCGGCGGTGTCGTCGGCCATCACGCCGTACGCGTCGGTCACGCCGCGCTCGGCCGCCCGTGCGCGCCAGCAGGCGGCGGCGGCGTCCCGGCGCTGGTAGGCAACCGTGAGGTTCGCGACCGCGTCGTCGAGTTCCGCGGCCAGCTGGGGGCTGTCGATGCCGAGCGCGTCGAGCAGCTCGGTCGGTCCGGCGGTGACGGTGTCGGCCACTTCCACCCGGTCGAATCCGTGCTGGCGCGCCGGGAACCGAAGGCGGCGGGCGTTGCCGAGGTCCTCGCGGTGGGCGGCGTCCAGAAGTCGGCGACCGACCACATCGCGGGCGCTGTCCCGAGCGCGGTCGCTCACGGGCCGGCCATCGGGTTCGCCACGGCGGTCCAGATGTCCTCCAGCGGGTGATCGGCGAGCCGCATCGCGACCATCGCCTTGATCGGGAGCGTCGCACCCAACATAACGACCGAGTCCGCGGATCCGACCGACGTTCGCACCCGATCTGCCACGATCCGCCATAACGCCCGCGGTTCGAGGCCGTACTCGTACCCGAGCGTCGTGATCAGCTCGGCGACGACGGTGCTCAGGAACGCCGCGGCGAACTTCGTCCGCAACTCCGCCGGGTCGTCGGTGATCAGGTCGCCGGCGAGCGCGGGCGGGTCGATGCCGGCGTCGGCGAGGCGGCGCGGGCTGATCCGGACGCCACCCATATCGCGGTACGCGATCCGGGCCGGCCGGCCGTCGCGAGCGTCCACCACGACCAGCAGGTTCTGCCCGTGCGCCTCGAGCGCGATGCCATCGGCCAGCAGGCCCAGCAGCGGGGGCACGGCGACGTCGATCAGTTGCCGGAAGAAGGCGACCGGATCACCGGTGACCTCGGTGACGTACGCGCGGCCGGACCCGAGCGACCGGGCGGACAGCAGCGCGAACGGCATCATCGATCTCGCCCGGCCGAGTCGGCGGTACCCGCCGTTTCACCACCGCCAGCGAACGACACGGTTCGCCGTCGACCAGCACGGCACCGGCCGCGACCTCGGCGAACACGTCGAGGCGGCGGTTCTTCGCGAGCGTGCCGATCAGTGCCGACACCAGTGGACCGTTGTGTACCGCGGCCGGCGACACGATCCGTACCGCGGACGTCATCTGTACGTCGATCGCGGTCTTGAGATGCCACTCGGGCTCGTCGATCGGCGCGACCGTCCGCAGCGACATCAGCGGCCGGGCCCGGATCACCTGACCGGTCGGCTCCAGGCCGGGATAGGCGTCCAGCACGTGCTCGCGCTGCCACGGATGCATCGGCAGCCGGGGCGGCAGGCCGGTGCCGGTGCTGTGCCAGCTGTCCGGCGGCACGGCGACCACGCTGAGATCGATGACCGGTCGGAATTCCGGCGCGTACCGGCGGATTTCGTCTTCACTCAGACCCATCCGGGTCCGGCACAGCGGATGCAGCGGATGTCCGTCCACGATGGACTGTTCCAGGTGGGGGAGTGCGGTGCTGGCCGATTTGCGCGGTGCGCCGGACCGGGCGAGCGCGAGATTCGTGGCGCTGTTGTCGAGTTCGGCGCGCAGCCGGTCGCGGGCCGGCGATGGCGGGCTGATCGCGGCGAGCAGCGTACCCGGGTCGCGGATCGGGCGGCCGTCCACGGTGATGGACAGGCCGCGCTCGGCGCGTGCGAATGCCTGGGCCGCGTCGGCGGGCCCGATCGCGGTGCGGCCGCCGCCCAGCGCCAGGATCAGGTGCGCACCCTCATATCGCCGGGAGACAACGCCGTCGAGCGGTTCTCGTGCGTATGCGCCCCACAATCGGGCCAGCACGGCCGCTGTGGCGCCGGTCGGATCGTCGTGATCGGCGCCCGGCGACATGCGGCAATCGTACCTGTTTCCCGGTATAACCTAGCTTCCTAGGATGCGCTACGGGCAGTGATCAACCTCAAAGAACACATGACGCCGCTACGCGGCTCACCGATTAAAAGAGGCAGATCCGCAGGTCAGCGGGGTTGCCACAGCTCGAAGCGTGTGCCTTCGAGGTCGTACGCCCAGCCGAAGCGCCCGGACTCCGAGTCCTCGACGTCTTCCTCGACCCGTACGCCGGCCGCTCGCAGCTGGGCGAGCATCGCATCGAGGTCGGTCACGCGATAGTTGACCATGAACGTCTGCGCCGGTTCGCCCAGGTAATCCGTGTCGACGGGGAACGGCGACCAGACGGCGTACGTCCCGTCGGCGCCACTGAAGCTCGCACCGCCGTAGGACGCGTCGATGTCGATCCCGAGGTGCTCCGCGTACCAGGCGGCGAGCACTCCGGGATTTCGTGCCCGGAAGAAGATCCCGCCGATGCCCGCAACCCGCTCACTCATAGGTGAAACCGTATCGGATCACGGCGACGTTCCGGCACGGCCGTCGACAAGGAGTTGGGGGAGTTTGCGCATGTCGGTGAAGACCGTCGTGTCGGGGCCGGTCAGCCATGCCGCCGGGGTGAGGCCGCCGGCGTATCCGTAGGCGTACATCCCGGCGGCTCGAGCGGCCTGTACGCCGTACTGGCTGTCCTCGATCACGACGCATCGCGCCGGCTGGATGCCGAGCCGTGCCGCGGCGTGCAGGAACAGGTCGGGGGCCGGTTTGCCGTGTGCCACCTCGACGGCGCTGAAGATCCGATCGCCGAATGCGCCGTCCAGTCCGACCAGGGCGAGGCTATGGCGGATCTTGGCGGGCTGCCCGCTGGACGCGATGCAGGTGGCGACATCCCAGCCGGAGATCGTGTCGAGCGTTTCCGCGATACCTTCGACGGCGGCGAGTTCGGCCTCGTGGGCAGCGTGGATCCGGGTCATGAACCGGTCCACCCAGTCGTCGGGTACCGGGTGCCCGATGTGCTCTTCGACGATCGCGACGTTCGAGGTCATCGAGCGTCCGAGGAACCGTTCGATGATCTCGTCGTCTCCGGGCTGCCAGCCGAGTTCGGCGAGCATGCCGGCGTTGACGCGGACGGCGAGAGGTTCGCTGTCGACGAGTATGCCGTCGCAGTCAAAGATGATGAGGTCGAAGTCGATGGGCATCGGGCTACTCTACGGTGAACACTCTGACGAGGGATTACGGGCGTGCGCCGGTTATCGTCATCGCATGTCCCCTCGTCGAGCGATAGTCGCGATATCCGCCGTCACCGCGCTCGGTCTGCTGGCCTCCTGCGGCGGCTCGCCGACGGACCGCAAGACCGCACCGACCCCGAACGTGTCGGTGTCGCCGCTCCCGTCGACGCCGGTACCGACCCAGCCGGGGCCGCATCACTACACGCCCGGGGCGTCCGGCATCGGCGATCCGCTGTTTCCGACGTCGGGTAACGGCGGCTACGACGTCGGCCACTATGCGGTGACGATCGGCTGGGACCCGGCGACGAGTACGTTGACCGGCGATGACGTGGTCACGGCGACGGCGACGCAGGACCTGTCGCGGTTCGATCTTGACTTGCGTGGGCTGACCGTGACGTCGGTGACCGTGAACGGTGCCCCGGCTGCGTTCACGCGTGGTGACGACAAGCTGGTGATCACGCCGGCCCATGGTGTCGACATCGGGACGCCGATGATCACCCACGTCGTGTACGGCGGTGTGCCGACGAAGTACAGCGATCCGACGCTCGGTGACGAGGGTCTCCTGACCTACGGCGACCATGAAGCGGTCGCGCAGGGCGAGCCGCAGGTCGCGGCGACGTGGTATCCGGTCAACGATCACCCGCGGGACAAGGCGACGTACGACATCACGGTCACCGCGCCGACTGCGTTTTCCGCGTTGAGCAACGGCGTGCTCGTGTCCAAGACCGTGTCGGGCGGGGACACGACGTGGCACTGGGCCGAGAACAAGCCGATGGCGAGCTATCTGGCGATGGTCGCGATCGGCAAGTACCGGGTGACGATGTCGACGCATGACGGTCTGCCGGTCGTCAACGCGGTCGACGCGTCGCTGCCGACGTCGATCGATCCGCAGATCGCGCAGACGCCGGAGATCATCGACTTCCTGGCGACGCAGTTCGGCCCGTACCCGTTCGACGCCGAGGGCGGGATCGTGCAGGCCGACCGGGAGATCCCGTTCGCGTTGGAGAACCAGTCCCGGCCGGTGTATTCGTCGGAGTTCTTCGGTTCCGGTGATGATCGCCAGGTGATCGCGCATGAGCTGGCCCACCAGTGGTACGGCGACAGCGTGTCGGTCGCGAACTGGTCGGACGTCTGGCTGAACGAGGGCTTCGCGACGTACGCGGAGTGGCTGTGGATCCAGCATCTGGGCGGTGCGACACCGAAGCAGACGTTCGATCGCACGTTCCAGGCGTCGAAGACCGGCAAGAGCGTGTATTTGGAGGCGCCGGCGATCCGGACCCCGGCGAACCTGTTCGACCAGGCGGTCTACCAGCGTGGCGCGGAGACGCTGGAGGCGCTGCGGATCACCGTCGGCGACACCGCATTCTTTCAGATCATCCGGGAGTGGGCGGCGCAGCGGCAGTACGGCAACGGATCGACGGCCCAGTTCATCGCGCTGGCCGATCAGGTGTCCGGTAAGTCGCTCGACTCGTTCTTCCATGCGTGGTTGTACGAGAACGCGCTGCCGCCGTACCCCACACTGATGTCGTGATCGTTGTAGTGATGGGCGTGTCCGGCTGCGGCAAGTCGACCATCGGCCGTGGCATCGCGAGCGCCCGCGGCTGGCCGTTCGAGGACGGCGACAATCTGCATTCGGCTGCGAACGTGGCGAAGATGGCCTCCGGTCATCCGCTGACCGACCAGGATCGCGCGGGTTGGCTGGCCGCGGTCCGGGCGTGGATGGATGCGTGGGTCGCGGACGGCTCGGACGGCGTGATCGCGTGTTCGGCGTTGCGGCGCGCCTATCGCGACGTGCTGCGCGACGGTCCGGGCGAGGTCCGGTTCGTCTTCCTGGACGTCGATGTCGACGTTCTGCATGCCCGGTTGGCGCATCGGCCCGGCCATTTCATGCCGGCGCAGCTGTTGAACAGCCAGTTGGCGACGTTGGAACGGCCGTCGGATTCGGAGCACGCGATCACGATCCGGGTCGGTGCGCAGACGGCTCCGGACGAGATCGTCGCGACCGCGCTGCGCGAGCTTTAGGGATCTTTCCGGGACAGCGGACGGCTCGACGTTTTCCTATGCTCGGATCATGAAGCGATCTGTGGCCGCGGCCGCTCTCGCCGTTGTGCTCTGCTCGGCGACCGCGTGTTCCGGTTCCGGGCATGCGTCGGCTGCGGCGTCGCCGAGCGCAACGCAGGACACGTCGGGCGACAACTGTCCCGGGTCGCGTCAGGGCGGCACGGCGGTGTTCTTCGGCGACGAGGGCTCCGGCTATCTGGCCGGGTACCGGTTCGGGACGGGCACCGTCGGGATCGTGTTCGGGCATGAGTCCGATGGGGACGCCTGTGACTGGATGTATGAGGCGCGGTTGATGTCGTCGTCGGGCTATACGACGCTGGCGATGGATTTCGACGGTTATGCCGCATCGACGAAGAACGGCAACAAGTTCGGCGAGGATATCGATGACGCGGTCACCTATCTGGGCGCGCACGGTGTGACGTCGGTGGTGCTGTGGGGCTCGTCGATGGGTGGTGACGCGGTTCTGGCGGGCGCGGCGGCGTCGTCGTTGCCGGTCGATTGTGTGATCGCGCTGTCGCCGCCGATCGCGTTCGGCGGCGCGGACGGGATCGGTGCGGCGAGGAAGCATGACGGTGCCGGTTCTGCTGGCGGTCGGCGAGGCGGATACGAGTTTCGCTCCGGATACCGAGGCGATCTACCGGGCGGCGACGAAGACGGCGCACAAGCAGCTGATCGTGGAGCCGAGCGCGAGCGCGCACGGTCGGGCGTTGATGTCGTATCCGGACGTGGTGGCGGCGATCACGCACTATCTCGCGACGTACGCGCCGCCGGCCGGCACCCAGTAGCGCAGTTTGCCCTGGCGTACGTCTTCGAGGATGCCGCCGCAGGATTCGATCACCGTACGGGAGCCGAGGTTGTCGGTGTCGCAGGTGACCAGTGCCGGGTCGATGCCGAGTGCGGCGGCGGTCGGCAGGGCGGCGGAGAGCATCGCGGTGGCGTGGCCGCGGCGTCGTGCGGTGCGGCGGACGTCGTAGCCGATGTGGCCGCCGACCTCGAGGAGGGTCGGGGTCAGGCGGTGGCGGACGGCGATGCGGCCGAGGAAGGTGTCGCCGTCGACGTACCAGAGCGTGGTGCTGGGCACCCAGCCGTCCGGTCGGGGTGTGTCCGGCAGTGCGTCGGCGTGGAGTTCGGCGACGTAGCGGGCGAACATGTCCGGGTCGTGCCAGCTGCCGCCGAATGTCCGGATCTCCCGGCCGATCATGCTGAGGTCGGTGGCCACGGCACGGCCTTCGGCCCGGAACTCGTCCATCGCGGCCAGAAACGACGCGTGGACGCGCGTCAGGGGTAGAACCAGTTCCGGCATGTGGGTTAGGCGCCGAAGCGTCGGCTGCGACCGGCGTAGGACCGCAGGGCCCGCAGGAAGTCGACTTCGCGGAATCCGGGCCAGTAGACGTCGCAGAAGTAGAGCTCGGAGTGGGCTGCCTGCCAGAGCAGGAAGCCGGACATGCGGCGTTCGCCGGAGGTCCGGATGATCAGGTCCGGGTCGGGTTGTCCGCTGGTGTAGAGGTGCGCGGCGATGTCGTCGGCGGTGAGGCGTTCGGCGAGCGCGGCGATGCTGGTGCCGGCGCGGGCTTCCTGGTCGAGGAGGGATCGGAGCGCGTCGACGATCTCCTGCCGGCCGTCGTAGCCGATCGCGATCGTGAGGTGGAACTTCGCGTCGGTGTCGTTGGTCGCGTCCTGGGCGCGTTTGAGCGCGTCGCGGGTGGTGTCCGGGAGGGCGTCGAGGCGGCCGGCGAGGTGTAGCTGCCAGACTCCGGCGCGGCGGGTGACGCGTTCGGCGACGACGTCCTCGATCAGCGCCATCAGCGTCTGCATCTCGGCGGTGGCCCGTTTGCGCAGGTTGTCGGTGGATGCGACGAAGATCGTGACGTGGGTGATGCCGGCGGCGGCGCACCAGCCGACGACTTCGTCGACGTGTTCGGCGCCGTAGCGGTGGCCGATGCTGGGGTTGTCGAACCCCATCTGTCGGGCCCAGCGGCGATTGCCGTCCATGACGAGCGCAACGTGCTGCGGCGTGGGGCCGTGTACGAGTTGTTTGCGCAGCGTACGGGTGTAGAGGCGGTAGATCACATTGCGGGCGAGCTTCACTGGATCAACCTAGCAACGTCGGTCTGGTTCGGCCATCGGATCGTTTGCGTTGTTAGGAGACTGTGAAGGTGAGGGCCGATGGACCGAGCGGGCCGTACGGGGTGCGGGTGGCGATCTCGACGCGGTGCTCGCCGGGTTGGTCGAGCGGGATCGGCCATGGTTCGTCGAGTGCGTAGTCGGTGCCGGAGGTGCCGTCGGTGATGCGGTAGCCGATCGCGTACGGGTGGATCGGTTGCGGGAGGATCGCCGCACGGCCGTGGTGGACGGGGGCGGTGGTGACCAGTTCGGTGAAGTCCGGGTACGCCTGCGTCGGGTCGGCGAGCAGCGGCCCGACGGCCTGGGGAGCTCCTTCGAAGAACGGAATGATTCCCGGGACGCCCCAGGCGACGTCGTTGACGACCGCGGCGGCGAAGTAGGTCCACCAGAGGTCGAGTTCCCCGTCGGTGAGCGCGGTGCTGAGGAAGACCGCGCCGGACCGGTCGGCGCCGGCGCGGAATCGGTTCTGGAGGTCGACGACGCCGAGCGGTGCCCCGGCGGCGTCGACCCAGTAGAGGCCGTTCTGGCCGTCGAGGACGACCCATCGGCCGAGGTCGTCGATCCAGGCCTCGGCGACCATGTGGCCGGATCCGACCCCGGCGTGGTGGGTCGCGGTCCGCAGCCCGATTCGGCGGGCCGGGATGCCGACGGCGTTGAGTGCCTGGCTCAGCACGGTCGCGTATTCGAGGCAGGCGAAGCGGGCGCCGGTGTCGACCAGGTCGAGGATGACCAGGGCGTCCGGTTCGGCATGTTTGGCGGTGGTGTGTACCCACCGTTTGGCGACCCATGCCAGGAGTGCTTGCGCGGTCGCCCACGCGGAGTCCAGGGGTGCCGGCACGCGGTCGCGCAGGAGTGTCTCGCGCTCGGGTGGCAGGCGGAACAGCGTGTACGGGGCGGTCGGCCGTACCGTGGGCCACGTCCGGAGGGTGATCGGCGGCGGGGGCGTGTTCGCGAGGATGGCCGCACGCAGCGCGGGCCAGTCGTCGTCGGCGCCGAACGTGTCGGTGAGTTCGGGTTCGAAGATCTCCACCTGGAAGTAGCCGCCGGCGATCGCCTCGTCGAGCAGGCTGCGAGCGCGGTCGGGCTGCCCGATCGTACGGGCGGCGAGTGCGCACGCGACGGCCCAGACGGATGCCCATAGTTCGGTGTCGGCGCGCAGCGCGTCGGTCAGTGTGAGCAGTTCGTCCCATTTTTCGGCGCGGGCCGCGTCCTGGGCCGTCCGGCGAAGATCGTCGAGTTCCATGCGGCATAGGGTAGATCAGGTCCGCGTCTCGGCGTCACCCTGCGAAAAAGGGCCTATCGCTTGTGAGTTCGCTCGTTGACAAGATCCTCGCGCTGCACGGCCTCGTCGTGTATGTGCTCGTCGGCGGACTCGTGTTTGCCGAGGATGCGGTGTTCGTCGGCTTCTTCGTGCCGGGGGAGACCGCCGCGATCATCGGGGGTGTTGCCGCCAGCCGCGGTAACGCGAACCTGGCCGTTCTGTGCGTCGTGGTGGTGGTCGCGGCGATCCTCGGGGACTCGATCGGGTTCGGGCTCGGCGCCCGGTACGGCGACCGGCTGGTCGAGACCCGGGTGCTGCGCCGCCGGGCGGCACGTATCGACGCGGCCCGGGGACAGATCCGCCGCCGCGGTGGGACGGCCGTGATCGTCGGTCGTTTCGTCGCGTTTCTGCGGGCGGTGACGCCGTTCCTGGCGGGCTCGTCGCACCTGCCGTACCGGCGGTTCCTGGCGTTCAACGTGGCCGGGGCGACCGTCTGGGGTGTCGGGTCGGTGCTGATCGGATATATCGCCGGCGACTCGTACCACACGCTGGAGCGGCTGGTCGGGCCGGTGACGGCCGGGATCGTCGGTGCCGCGGCCGTGATTGCGCTGGCGATCTGGACGGTGTCGCGGCATCGTCGGCAGAGTCGCGTCGACTCGTAACGTCGGCGCAGGTCAGCGCGGGGCTTCGTGGTCGGCCGTGCGGGGCGCGAGCGCGAGCACCAGCCGGACGGTGGTTCCGGTCGGATGCGTGTCGACGGTCACCGCATCCACGCACCGGCGCATCAGCCACAGGCCGCGTCCGCCGGGTTCGGTCAGTGCCGGCTTCCGGTCGCTGTCGATGAACCCGGACCCGTGGTCGGCGACGTCGGCGACGAGGTTGCCGTCGGCGACGAAGACGTCGAGCCGTCCGGCACCGCCCGCGTGCCGGATCACGTTCGTGACGGCCTCGCTGACGGCGAGGACGAACCGGTCGACGTCGGTGTCGGACATGCCCTGGCGATGCGCGTACGCGGTGGTCTGGGCCCGGATCCGGGCGAGGTCGGTCGGGTGGAATGCGCCGTGGACCGTCAACCTGCCGTTACCAGGTCGGGTCTGGTCGCCTGTGTCCATGGTTCAACCTTCGCCAAGGGAGCCGTCGAAGACGTCGTGTTATCCGCCCGAGTGCCGCGCGAACCCTGTGTGGTGTGGCGCACGGTCGATCTCACTGTAGGTCAGTGCGGAGTTCGGCACCCACCGGGGAAAGCGGCGCCACGTCGATGCCGGGCCGCGCGGATGGGATCACGCGAAGCGATAGGCTCCCGCCATGGCAAACCATGATCCCGGTCGATCGGCTCGCCTCGGCCGGTACGGCCCGGCCTGGGTGCACGTCGCCGTCAGTGCCCTCGTCGGCGTGGTGGTCGCGGTGGCCGCTGCCGTGATCTGGCACGGGGTCGGATGGTTCGCGCCGCTGCTGGGCTGGGATGCTGCCGCGGTCACGTATGTCGCCTGGACGTGGCTGATGTTCTCCGTTCTCGACGAAACCGGGACCGCGGCGACGGTCACCCGCGATGATCCCAGCCTTCCGATCGTCGAATCCATTCTGCTCGCCGCCGGTATCGCGAGTCTGGTCGCCGTCGTCTTGGTCATCGTCCACGCCGGTCGCGTCGAAGGCCTGGCGAAGGGTCTGCAGATCACCCTCGGTATCGGCAGCGTCGTGGCGTCGTGGCTGGTCGTGCACACCATCTATACGTTGCGGTACGCGAAGTTGTACTACACCGGCGGCGACAGCGGTATCGACTTCAATCAGAAGCAGGCGCCCCGGTTCACCGACTTCGCGTACCTTGCGTTCACGATCGGCATGACGTTTCAGGTGTCCGATACCAACATCCAGACGTCGGAGATCCGTGCGACCGCGCTGCGTCACGGCCTGCTGTCCTACGTGTACGGGACGGTCATCATCGCCACCGCCATCAACCTGGTCGCCAGCCTGGCGAAATGACCGTCACTCCCAGACCGACTCCTGCGGCAGTCCACGATCGGCCTGGGCTCGGTCGACGAGTTCCTGGATCAGTGCCGTCTTCGCTCTGGTATAGGCATCCCCGTCGACCGACACCGCCGCAAGATGCACCTTCAAGGCGCCGTAGCGTGCCGCGTCGTGCCGGCTGGTAATCCATGACGATGATGTCCACGGCCGTGATCATCGCATCGGGCGGGCACGTCGCGCCGGCCCGATGCGATGCACGCGGGACGAGTCAGCCGAGATGGACCGACGGGTAGAGCGGGTGCGCGCCGACGAGTTCGGCGGCCTGCTGGGACACCTTTGCCGAGATCGACGGGTCGAGGTCGAACTTCGCCTTGGATTCGCCCTGCGTCGTCGCCGACAGCACGGTGTGGATCAGCTCGGCGATCTCGTCCATCTCGCCGGTGCCGAGGCCGCGGGTGGTCAGTGCCGGTGAGCCGATCCGGATGCCGGAGGTGTACCAGGCGCCGTTCGGGTCCGCCGGGACCGCGTTGCGGTTGGTGACGATGCCGGAGTCCAGCAGCGCCTGCTCGGCCTGGCGGCCGGTGAGTCCGTCCGCGGACACGTCGATGAGCACCAGGTGGTTGTCGGTGCCGCCGGTGACGAGCTTGTGCCCGCGGCGCATCAGACCCTCGGCGAGCGCTTTCGCGTTCGCGACCACGGCCTGCGCATACGTGCGGTACTCCTCGGTCCGGGCCTCGGCGAACGCGACCGCCTTCGCGGCCATCACGTGCGGCAGCGGACCGCCGAGGACCATCGGGCAGCCGCGGTCGACCTGGTCGGCGAGTTCGGCCTGGCACAGCACCATGCCGCCGCGCGGACCGCGCAGCGTCTTGTGCGTGGTCGAGGTGACGATCTGGGCATGCGGTACGGGGTCGAAGTCGCCGGTGAGCACCTTGCCGGCGACGAGGCCGGCGAAGTGCGCCATGTCGACCATCAACGTTGCGCCGACCTCGTCGGCGATCTCGCGCATGATGCGGAAGTTCACCAGCCGCGGGTACGCGGAGTAGCCGGCGACGAGGATCATCGGCCGGAAGTCGCGTGGCGGTGGCCCGGAGCGCGTCGTAGTCGAGCAGCCCGGTCGCCGGGTCGGTGCCGTAGCTGCGCTGGTGGAACATCTTGCCGGAGATGTTAGGCCGGAATCCGTGGGTCAGGTGGCCGCCGGCGTCCAGTGACATGCCGAGCATGCGCTGGTTGCCGAACTCGTGGCGGAGCTGCTCCCAGTCGGCTTCGGTCATGTCGTTGATCTGGCGGACGCCGGCCTTCACGAGCGCGGGCGCCTCGACCCGCTGGGCGAGGACGGCCCAGAATGCGACCAGGTTCGCGTCGATGCCGGAGTGCGGCTGCACGTAGGCGTGCTGGGCGCCGAACAGGTCCTTCGCGTGTTCGGCGGCGATCGATTCGACCGTGTCGACGTTGCGGCAGCCGGCGTAGAAGCGGCGACCGATCGTGCCCTCGGCGTATTTGTCGGACAGCCAGTTGCCCATCGCGAGCAGGACCGCCGGGGAGGCGTAGTTCTCGCTCGCGATGAGTTTGAGCATTTCGCGCTGGTCGGACAGCTCCTGCGCGATCGCGTCGGCGATGCGGGGCTCGACCGCCCGGATGACGTCGAGGCCGGCGCGGAACGCCGTCGATTCGGCCGTCGTGGACTCGGGAGTAGACGCGCTCATAGTGGTGCCTCCAAGTCGATCGTCGGGGAGGCCCAGGCGCACGGCACAAGATCAGATGATCGAGCCGCTTCCCGATGGTTGATCCATCCCAGCGCGCCAGTCACGGCCCTGTGGCATCCTAACAGCGTTGGCCGCCCGACGGCGGGCGACGCCGCCGATCACGTGGCGCTCGCGGCGGACCGGATGCGCCGTTCGCGCGACCGGCTGGAAACAAGGACGCCGACCACGACGATCAGCGGCCACAGCGCTTCGGCACCGGCCGCGATCCGTTCGGCCAGGCCGATCCGATGGCCGCCGCCGGCCGCACCGTAGAGCTGTACGGCGAACACGGTCACCAGCGCGGACAGTACCGCCGTCGCGGTGTAGGCCGCCGTCCGGCGCAGGGTCCACGCGCGGGCACTCCGCCGCCACGCACACGCCGGCCACACCGCCAGGGCGACGAATCCGAGCCCGGCCACGACGCCGTGGATCAAGGACGGGCCGGCCGCCGGAACCGGGAATGCGGCGACCAGGACCGTGCCGGCCGCACCGACCCCGAGCAGGGTACGGCCGGCGGGGGCAGCCGGTCGCAGCCCGAGTGCGGTGAGGCCGTGGCAGAGCCCGAGTCCGAGGAGGCCGACCGACATCACCCACCGGTCGGTGACGCCACGGCCGGCGAGCGCGCTGATGGTGTCGCGGACCGGGTCGTAGCCGGGTGGCTGCAGCCGAGCCGCGACCGTCCACCCGCCGATCAGGAACACCGGAGCGAGGGCGGACGATACGACGGCCCACCACGGCACGTCCCTGCGGTCGGACACCTACTCGACCGGCATCAGACGATCCAGCAGAGGCCGGGCGGCCGCGAGGATCACATCCCGGTCATAGGTGACGATAAGGTCGAAACTTCGTTCTCCGGTGCCGTTCGGTCGCTCCCGGGCGAACATGCCGCCGGCGAACTGGCTGCCGATCACGATCACGTCCCACTCGCCGACCAGCGGATCGTCGGCCGGCAGCGCGCATCCGCGGACGTGCGGGCCGGGTGCCAGCGGCATGCCCTCGGCGAACGTCGCGGTGAAGATCGCGTGGTCGGCCAGGTCGTTGTAGCGGATGCGGGTCGCCTCGTCGAAGTGTTCGCGGCTCTGGAACGCCGACAGCAGCACGGTCGGTTCGGTGGCCCGTACCCCTTTGTCTTCGAGATCTCGGCTCAACGGGAGAAGATCTCGCACGGTCGCGCTGTCCGGTGTCTGGCTGAGCCGGGCGACCTCGAACGGCGTCTTCGCGGTCGGCGCCTGGACGATCAGCTGCGGCAGCGTCACCGCGGACCGGTAGGCCCGCTTCGGCAGCGGACCGGGCCGCCCGAACAACCAGCCCTGACCGAGGGTTGCGCCCATCGCCTTCGCGGCGTCCAGGTGACGGGGTGTCTCGATGCCTTCGGCGAGGATCACCGCACCGGTGCGTTTGGCCTCGGCGAGGACGGCGTCGACGACGGCGTGGACGGCCGGTGAATCCGGACCCTGGACGACGGCCGCGGTCCAGTTTGATGACGTCCGGTCGGATCAGCGACATCATCGCCTGGCTGGCGGCGTCGGAGCCGACGTCGTCGAGCGCGATCCGGTTCGTGTTCGCTCGGAGGACCTCGATCGCGGCGATCAGACCGGCCGGGTCGCTGGCCACCGACCGTTCGGTCACCTCGGCGACGATCTGCAGTTCGGTGGCGCCGCGGGTGAGCAGCTCGATCAGGTCGGTCGGGCACGGCGTGCGGGAACTTGCCGGTTCGACGTTGACGAACAGCGGCATGTCGGCGGGGTACCGGGCCGCGAACGCGCCCCGGACGGCCGCGGCGCGGCAGATCCAGTCCAGTTCGGGCAGCCGTCCGACCTGGGCCGCATAGCTGACCAGCGCCTCCGGCGTGCGACCACGTGGTGCCGGCCGGGCCGCGGGCGAGCGCCTCGAAGCCGACGACTTCCTCGGTCGGGATGTGCACGATCGGCTGGTAGACGCAGCGGATTCCGCGGACTGCCATGACCGTGTTGAACGCCGCGACGATCACCGGAGACTGCGGAGGTGGATCGAGCTGCATATCCCGTCCCTCCGCTGGCGATGCCGTCGAGACGCGCCGATACGTTCCTTCACCGTCACCTTAGTGCGCCGACGCGGCGACCGGACCCAAGCCACTCGTTCCCGCGTGTGCCGGTTCCGCCCGGCCGTCGGATATCGGTAGGCGGCGGTGGCACGCACGGTGATGAATGTCCGGTTGCGGGGCCTCTGTGCCGGCGGTATTCTGCGTGCTATCGCGGTCGATATCCGCGGTCGGGGTCGAGAGGCGCTGCGACGGGCCGGTCCACGAACGGATGCCCGCCACGCTCGATACTGACTAACCCGATAAGGGCGCCTCCTTTTCCGAGGAGGCGAAAGACCTTGTTACAGCAGATCAACGGTATCGAGTTCGCGGTCGCGGACCTGTCCCTGGCGGCGTACGGGCGGACCCAGATCCGGCTCGCCGAACACGAAATGCCCGGGCTGATGGCGACGCGGCGGGAGTTCGCCGACGCGCAGCCGCTGCGCGGCGCCCGGATCGCCGGCTCGCTGCACATGACCGTCCAGACCGCGGTGCTCATCGAAACACTCGTCGCGCTCGGCGCCGACGTCCGCTGGGTGTCGTGCAACATCTTCTCCACCCAGGACGAAGCGGCCGCCGCGGTCGTCGTCGGCCCGCACGGCACCGTCGACGCGCCGTCGGGCACGCCGGTGTTCGCGTGGAAGGGCGAGACGCTCGAGGAGTACTGGTGGTGCACCGACCAGCTGTTCCGGTTCGCCGACGGCCTCGGCCCGAACATGATCGTCGACGACGGCGGTGACGCGACCCTGCTCGTCCATCGTGGCGTCGCGTTCGAGGCGAAGGGTCGGTGCCGCAGCCGGCCGCCGACGACCCGCACGAGTACGCGTATGTGCTGGCCACCCTCGCGCAGAGCCTGCAGGAGGACGGCCAGCGGTTCACCCGGATCGCGGCCGGCATGATCGGTGTCACCGAGGAGACGACGACCGGCGTCGACCGGCTCTACCGGCTCGCCCGCGACGGCGAGCTGCTGTTCCCGGCGATCAACGTCAACGACTCGGTGACGAAGTCCAAATTCGACAACAAGTACGGCATCCGGCACTCGCTCGTCGACGGCATCAACCGGGCCACCGACGTGATGCTGGCCGGGAAGCTGATCGTCGTCTGCGGATACGGCGACGTCGGCAAGGGCGCGGCCGAGGCGCTGCGCGGCCAGGGCGCCCGGGTCGTGGTCACCGAGATCGACCCGATCTGCGCGCTGCAGGCCGCGATGGACGGCCTGCAGGTGGTGCGGCTCGACGACGTCATCGAAACGGCCGACGTCGTGGTCACGACCACCGGCAATACCGGCATCGTGCTCGCCGCCGACATGGCCCGGATGAAGCACAACGCGATCCTCGGCAACGTCGGCCACTTCGACGACGAGATCGACATGGCCGGGCTGGCACGCGTACCGGGGATCGTGCGGACCGAGGTCAAGCCGCAGGTGCACGAGTGGACGTTCCCGGACGGGCACGCGGTCATCGTGCTGTCCGAGGGCCGCCTGCTGAACCTCGGCAACGCGACCGGTCACCCGAGCTTCGTGATGTCGAACTCGTTCACGAACCAGACGATGGCGCAGATCGAGCTGTTCACCAAGCCGCACGAGTTCGGCCGGGAGGTCTACCGGCTGCCGAAGCACCTCGACGAGAAGGTCGCCCGGCTGCACCTGGACGCGCTCGGCGTACGCCTGACCGAACTGCGTACGGACCAGGCCGAATACATCGGTGTCGACGTCAACGGACCGTACAAGCCGGAGCACTACCGCTACTGACCTCCGCGCGTCGGATAGGTGACAGGTGCAAGCCTGCCGGATATCGACGGCCGTACGCTCACGGCCGTCGATATCCGTGTTGGGAGAAGCCATGCGCATCGCGAAACCTGCCGCCCTCGCCGCCGCCGCAGTCCTGGTCGGCGCGCTGTTCACCATCGCCGCACCGGTCGGCCCGGCCGCGGCCGCCTCATGTCACCGCACCGGCGCCTGGTCGGACTTCAACGGCGACGGCAACGACGATCTCGCGATCACCGAGCCGGCCGCCCACGGACGCGTGCACGTCCTCTACGCATCCGCGGCCGGCATCAACGCCGACTCGCCGGACGACACGCTGCTCACCGCAGGCGCAACGACCAGCGGCGAGTACGGCGAAACCGTCGTCGCCGGTGACTTCAACGACGACGGCTGCACCGACCTCGCCGTTGCCGACCCGTACGCGACCACCGACGGCGCCACCTACGGCGGCAACGTCACCATCTTCAAGGGCACTCCGTCCGGCCTGACGTCGACCGGCGTGAAGCTCACCATCGACAACGGCGGCGGCACCGCGCACCCCGGCGACTACTTCGGTCTCGGTCTCGCCACCGGCGACGTCAATGCTGACGGCAACGACGACCTGATCGTCGGTACGCCCAACGAGGACACCATCGACGTGTTCCTCGGCACCTCGAACGGCCTGTCGACGACCGGTCATCCGTTCGTCAAGGGTCGCAACGGGGTCCCCGGCACACCCGGGTCCAGCGGATTCGGTGCGCTCGGCTTCGGTTTCGCGCTTGCCACCGGCGACTTCGACGGCGACGGCAAGGCCGATGTCGCGATCGGCGTACCCGACGAGACCGCGGCCGGACATGAGGCCGCCGGGGTCGTCATCATCCTGCGCGGAGCCGCAAACGGCACCGGGCTGACAACCGACGGTGCGCAGAAGTGGTCGCAGGGCACCGACGGCGTACCCGGCGTGGCCGAGGACGGCGACCAATTCGGTTCGTCGCTGGCGACCGGCGACTTCCGGGGCAACGGCCGCATCGATCTCGCCGTCGGCGTACCGAACGAGACGATCAACGGCAAGGCGAACGCCGGCGCGGTCAACATCCTCTACAGCGGAGGTTCGGCCGGCCTCGGGACCGGTGGGGCACAGGTCTTCGACGAGAACTCCTCCCAGATGCCCGGCCCGGCGGCCGTCGACGACTTCTTCGGCCAGGCGCTCGCGGTCGGCCAGTACAACCTCGACAACGACCATGACCTGGCGATCGGCGTACCCGGCCGGTCGATCAACGGCCACGACTTCGCCGGAGCCGTCGACGTCATCTACGGCGGTACCGGCACCGGCCTCAACGCCGGTGGGACGACGCAGCTCAGCCAGGCGACACCGGGGGTCGGCGGCTCGGCCGACGTGGGCGACGGATTCGGCAGCTCGCTGGCGAACGTCTACTCGCCGTCGGTGTACGGCAGCCAGCTGGTGGTCGGATCACCGGACGAGACCCTCGGCGCGAAGGACCAGGCCGGCATGGTGACGATCATCCACCGCAACGGCGACGGCCTGACCGGCGACGGGGCGCAGATGTTCACCGAAGGCACCGCCGGGGTCAAGGGCACCAGCTGCGCGGAGTGCCATTTCGGCTACGGCGTGGCCTGACGTTTTACCGCGGCATACCGGAGGGTAATTTGTCCGGTATGCCGCTCGGACCGCAGCCACGCCGGGCGCGTGGCACCGTGGAGCACCCGAACAGCGCGATCGGCCTGCGGATCGTGCTCGCATCGTTCGGGCTGGTCGTCTGTACGGTCGCCTGGGTGATCTTCCTGCACATCGGCGCGATCGTGCTCGCGTGGATCATGTTCGCGGCGGCCGTCGCCGCGCTGATCGACCTGTTCGTCCTCACGATCCGCCGGTCCCGGCGCCCTAACTGAGTTCCGTCGGCGGGGTGAAGGGCTGGGTGAAGATCGACGGATCGTACGGTTGGGTGCCCTCGTCAACCGTCCACACGGCGCCGAGCGGCATCAGATCCTTGATCCGGACACTGCGGATGCCGTCACCGGTCGGAAGGATCACCCGGATTTCGGGGTGGTAGTCGAACAGGATCTGCCGGTCCCGGCCGCACGGTCCGACCGGACCTCGCCCGAAGTTGCCGACCGCGACGATGGTCGACAGTTCACGAGCGCCCGACGCACGAGCGTTCCCGAGCGCTACCAGCTCAGCGCATGGGCCGCCGGTGAAATGGTAGACGTTGATGCCGCCGTAGATCTGACCATCGACGCCCCGCACCGCCGCGCCCATGGTGTGGACGCCCGCCTCACCGTCGGTGTTCGCGTCGACGATCCGGCGGGCGAATTCGATCAATTCCAGGTCCGCCGGGGTCAGCGCGCTGCTGGCGATGCGCATCGGTCAGAACGCGTCGCGGAGCGCCTCGGCCAGCGGCGCCAGCACGGCAGGGGAGTGCGGCACCGGCAGCGTGATGATCGCCAGATCGAGTCCGACCGCGCCGAGCTTGCCGATCGTCTCGACCACCGGGCCCGGGTCGCCGTCGACACCGAGGCGTACGTGCGACGACAGCGTGATCTCCGACGGATCGCGGCCGATCGCGGCACAGTGCTCGTGCAGAACCGCACGTTTGTGGGCGAACAGCTCGGCGTCGCCGGCAACGGAGTTCCAGTGCTGGGCGTACTTCGCCGTGGTCAGCAGGGTCCGCTTCTCGCCGCTGCCGCCGATGCAGATCGGCGGGTGCGGACGCTGCGGACCCTTCGGCTCGTTGTAGGCGTCCTTGAGCTGGTAATACTCGCCGTCGAACGTCGTCGACTCCTGCGACAGCAGGCTGACCAGCACGGCGGTCGCCTCCTCGAAGCGGTCGCTGCGCTCGCGGGGCGTACCGAGTTCGAGCCCGTACGCGCCGGACTCCTCTTCGTTCCAACCGGCGCCGATGCCGAGTTCGAGGCGGCCACCGGAGATGATGTCGAGCGTCGCGGCCATGTTCGCGAGCACCGCCGGATGCCGATAGTGGATCCCGGTGACGAGCACGCCGAGCCGGATCCGCCGGGTCGCGGCCGCCATCGCCGACAGCATCGTCCAGCCCTCCAGGCACGGGCCGTGCGAGTCGCCGACGATCGGATAGAAGTGGTCGAACGTCCACGCCGACTCGAACAGGTCGATCGTGTCGGCTTCCTGCCAGACGGCAAGCATGTCCGACCAGGTGGTGTGCTGGGGCGCGGTCTTCACGGCAAAACGCATGATCGTCACTCTAATACCGTCACCTGTGGCGAGGCCCCGCGGCGCGGAGCACGACGTCGAGCACGCCGTCGGGTTCGGCCGCATAGGCGCTCGCGAACCACGCCATGTTCGCCTCGACGACCGCCCAGTCCTCGGTGTGCCGATCGGCGCTGGTGAGCAGCCCGACGTCGATGACGACCCCGCCGGGCAGCCCGAGGTCCGGTGCTGCGAGCAGCCTGTCGGCGAACTCAAGGACGGCGTCGCGTTCCGGACTGACATCCAGCGGCATCGGATCCAGGTGCCCGAAGCGCGCGTACCGCGAGCCGGCCGCGACCGCGCCGCCAACGACGAACAGCCGATACTCCACGACCCATGTCACCACGTCGCTGACCAGGACCGCGAGCGCGTCGTCGCCGACCGGAAGCCGCCCGCCGTCGGTGTATACCGCGGCCGGCAGGTCCTTCTCCCGCGGCTGCTTCACGAACGTGGGCGTACGCGCGTCGCGTGCCTCGCCGAGTGACATCGCGGTGATGTCCCGGCCGCGGAACCGGTCCGGAAGTCGGATGAGCCAGTCGTCGGCTGGTTCCCGCAGGTCGATGTCGAGCAGGTCCGCCGCCACAGCGGCGAACCGCGGTCCGGCGTAGAGGTGGGCGTCTCCGCGCAGATCCAGGTCGATATCGTACGGTGTGACCGGCCGTACGACGTCCAGGCCGCGGGCGCGTGCCGTCTCGGCGAGGAGTTCGCCGGTCGAGTTCGATGCGGCCGGCACGACGAGTGTGGTCATGCCGGCATCCTGCCAAAGAAGGGAACCGCGTGCTTGTCATGGTGGAGGACGTCACTCCGGATGATCCGCGGCTCGTTCCGTTGCTCGCCGCGCTCCGCGCCGAGTTGGATGCGATGTACCCGCAGGAGATCACCTTCGCTCATCCGACCGTGAAGCAGGCAGCGGATTACCTGCTCGCGCACGTCGACGGTGTGGTCGCGGGCTGCTGCGCGCTGCAGCCGCTCGACGACGGCTGGTCTGAACTCAAACGGATGTACGTCGTCCCCGACCATCGTGGACGCGGCGTCGCCGGGACACTGATGGCGGCGGTGGAGCGGCTCGCGCAGGCCCGCGGTTACAGCCAGATCAAGCTCGAGACAGGGGTACGCCAACTGGCCGCGATCACCGTCTACGAGCGCGCCGGATTCACGCGGATCCCGACGTACGCGCCCTACGACCAGTGGGACATCAGCCTCTGCTTCGCGAAGGCCCTCGATCAGCGGACCGAGCCGTAAACCGGGCGGCTTTCGCTCAACGTGGAGTGTTGGACGCGCCACGGCACGTTCAGCACTCCACAATCATGCAGTCTCGGTCAGTGTGAAACGTGGTAGATGGCGAGCGCAACGACGACCAGCAGGCCGATGATCGTCGGCAGGAGAAAACCGTACCGAATGATGTTTTTGTTTGATTTGCCGGTTTTGCCGTTGAATGTTGTGCGGCAGCTGTTGCAGAGCGTGTGGTTGACCAATGCCGGCCCGATCGCGCCGCCCCAGAAGGTGAAGCGGACCTGTGTCCGGTTACGGATGTCTCCGCATTTCGGACAGGGCGGGACGGTGGTCGGCGTCATCTGTGCTGCTCCGGGCGGTTCGAGTTGAGGGTCGTCACATCCTGCGGTGTTCTGGGACGGTTGGCAAATCCGTGACCACGGTGAGGAGATAACGGGATTGACGTGGACAAATGAGGCGGCGATCGCGCGCTGGGCACGATCGGATCCGGCGGCGAACGCGGTCGACGGCGACGTCGCGAAACGCCATCTGGCGAACCCGACGCTGCTGCGGATGCTGGGGGACGTACGCGGCCGGCGGATCCTCGATGCCGGCGCCGGCAACGGATATCTGAGCCGGATGCTCGCCGACCGCGGCGCCGACATGGTCGCCGTCGAGCCGGCCCAAGGCCTGTACGACTTCGCGGTCGAGCAGGGTCCGGCATCGATCCGCTACGTGCAAGCCGATCTGTGTGCACTGCCGGATCTCGGCGGCCCGTTCGACGCGGTCGTCTCCAGCATGGTGCTGATGGCGATCCCGGAGTGGATCGGCGCACTGCAGGCCTGTGTCGGGGCGCTGAAGCCGGACGGTGTCCTCGTCTACGCGATCGTGCACCCGTGCTTCGAGCAGCTCGCGTCCACGTGGCGCCGGCACGGCGCCTACCGGCTCGATCGCTACCTCGACGAGTATCCGATCGAATTGGCGGTTGCGACCGACTTCCACCGGCCGCTTTCGGCGTATCTCACCGAGACCGCGCGGGCCGGCTGCGTGATCGATGAGGTCGCCGAGCCGGGCCTCGATCCGGCGGTCGCCGGCAACGATCCGGGTCTCCAGGCGTACGTGCACCTGCCGAACTTCCTCCTGGTTCGGGCTCACCGGTACGCCTGACAGTGCTCATAGGAGCGCATCGAGCAGCGCGTCGGTCAGCCCGACCCGCCGTTCGGTGTCGTCGTCGAGCGCCAGCACCACAATCGTCAACCCCCGATCCGGTACGCGGACCAGCATCGACCGGCTTCCGGTCCATCCACCGCCGTGCCGGTACACCGCCAGGCCACGCATCGTGCGTACGCCCATGCCCCACGCGTAGTCGAGCGCCGTCCCGTCGTCGAAACGTCCGGGTGTCTGTAGCAGGTCGGTGAGCCCGAGCGCGTCGGAGTTTAACGCCGCTCCCCATCGCAGCAGGTCGGCGGCGGTTCCCCAGGCGCCGCCGTCGCCGAGCGACAGCGGCGCCGGATGAGCCTGGGCCAGCGGCGCACCACCGGGCGGCCACGGATCGGGCCCGTCCCAGAAGAACGTGTCGCGCATGCCCAGCGGCCGGAAGACCACGTCACGGGCGTAGGCCGGCAGCGGTCCGACGATGCGCTCGAGGATGCGGCCGAGGCAGACGTATCCGGCGTTGGAGTACGCGTACGCGGTGCCCGGCACGCCGTCGAGAACGCCGACGTGAGCGATCGAGTCGATCACGGCATCGCCGGTCCGGTCGCTGTCGATCGTGTCCGCGACGTGCGGTAACGCTCCGAGGTGGTGGATCAGATGCCGGATCCGCACCCGGGCCGCCCACGCCGGCAACTCGGGCAGGTGGCCCGCGATCGGCTCATTCAGGTCGAGTCCGTCGTCGCGGACGAGCCCGGCGACGAGCGCGCACAGCATCTGCTTCGACAGCGACGCGAGGTAGGTCACGGTACCGGCGGAGACCGGAACGCCCACACGGGTGAGCCCCTGGGTATGGATGTCGCCGTTCACGGCGACGAGCAGCGGCTCATCCGGACCGTAGCCGGCCGTACGGATCAGTGACTTCAGGGTTCGAGCAGGTTCGCTCGCAGGCCGGCGACGTCGGCATCGAGGCCGTCGCGCAGGAACGCGCCGATGCTGCCATAGCAGGATTCGGCCTCGTCGAATGCGGCGTCGAGATAGCTCGCGCGAGCATCGATGAGCGGCGTGAGCAGGTCGATGTCGTCAACGAACCCGGCCATCGAGGCCAGCAGCCGGGCCCGACCGACGGCGCCGCGGCCGGTGGTGAAGCGCTCGTTGGTCAGCAGGTAGTCGGCGGTGACGGTGTCGCGGTCGACGCCGAGCGCGGTCAACACGATCGCGGCGAGCCAGCCGGTGCGGTCCTTGCCGGCGGTGCAGTGGAACAGCAGCGGTACGCCACCGGGTGCGGCGATCAGTGCGACCGCGGCGGCGAACTGGCGGCGCGGCTCGGCGGAGGCGACGAAGTCGCGGTACATGCCGATCATCGTGCGTTCGGACGCGCCCGCTTCGACGACGTTACCGCCGGTCAGGTCGGCCAGGATCCCGGTCGTGACGTCGCTGACCGGCAGGTGGACGCGGGGGACCGGCCACGTGCCGACGCCGAAGTTCTCGGCCTCGGTGGCACCGCGGAGGTCGACGACGGTGACGATGCCGAGCGCGTCGAGGATCGCGAGGTCGTCGTCGGTGGCCTTGACCGGCGCATCGGCCCGGAACAGCACTCCGTGGCGGATGACATCGCCGGTCGAGGTCCGGTAGCCGCCGAGGTCGCGGGCGTTCGGCAGGCCGGCGAGCCCGAGGTCACGGCCGGTGGTCGGTGCGTCCATCCACCGATTCTCGCTGATGACCTGGGCTCCCGGCCGCCCGTACCATTGTCTGATCGGTCACTTGATCTTGATTTGGTGCCAGGTGCGCTTGCCGGATTTGAGCACATCGCCGTCGGCAAGGTCCAGGCACGCGTCCGGGCCGGTGACGCGGACGTCGTTGATCGACACCCCGCCCTGCTCGATCAGCCGCCGCAGCTCACGGCCGCTGGCCTGCGGACGAGCCAGGGCAAGGAGATCGAGTACGCCGAGCCGGGCCCCGACCACCGTGACGACCGGCGGATCGATCGGCCCGGACCGCTGCGAGAACGTCGCGAGGAACCCGGCCCGGCAGGCGGCCGCCGCTTCGCTGCCGTGCCAGCGGGCCACGATCGCCGCCGCGGTGCGCAGCTTCGCATCGCGGGCCGCCGCACCACCGCCGGCCGCATCCCGGGTGATCGCATCGACGTCGGCGAGCGGCAGATCCGAGTAGACCAGCGCGAACTCGGCGGTCAGGTGGTCCGGGAGGCTCATCAGCTTGCCGAACTTCTCCGCCGCCGGATCGCGCAGCGCGACGTAGTTGTTCAGCGATTTCGACTGCTTTGCCCGCCCGTCCAGGCCCGGCGTGATCCGGGTGGTGATGACGACCTGCGGCGGCGCGCCGAGACGCTCCTGGAAGTGCCGGCCCATCAGCTCGTTGAACAGCTGGTCGGAGCCGACGATGGTGAGGTCGCTGTCGAGGGCGAAGCTGTCGTAGCCCTGGAAGATCGGGTACGTGAACTCGCTCATCGCGATCTCCCGGCCGGCCGCGATCCGGGCGGCGAACATGTCCCGGGACACCAGCCGGGCGTGCGTGACCATGCTGAACAGCTCGAGCGTACGGGCGACGCCGAGGGTGGCGTACCACTCGGAGTTGCGCCGCACCTCGAACACCTCCGGCTCGGTCCGCAGGACGAGCGACACCTGCTCGAGGAAGGCGGCGGCGTTCGCGTCGATCTGTGCCGCGGACAGCTGTGGTCGGGTCTCCGAGCGCCCGGTCGGATCGCCGATCGCCGTGGTCAGGTCGCCGAGCAGGAACACCACGGTGTGGCCGAGATCCTGCAGCGCTCGCATCATCCACAGGTTGACGGCGTGCCCGATGTGCAGGTCGGGCGCGGTGCAGTCGACGCCGTACTTGATGCGTAACGGTCTGCCGCTCGCGAGCCGCGGACGAGATCGTTGCGTCCGATGATCTCGTCGGTCGTGCGATCCAGCCGTTCCAAGATGTCGATCATGGCGTCCTCAGGTTCTGTATACGGCGAGGACGGATCACCCCGAGCCTGCCGTTAGACGACAAAAGCGAGGACCGGTGTTGGTCCTCGCTGGTGGCTCCGGGTTGAGCAGGCACGCGTCTAGCCGACGACTCCTCCCGGAGCCGGTCGATAGCGCGTCATGAACTGCATGCCGGTGACTATAGCCCATCTGTGGCGGACCCGCATACGCCTATAGCAGCGGTGATCCGGCGCGGCTACGGCGGCAGCGTCCAGTTGATGTTGCGCGCGGTGGCCTGGCGTACCTGCAGGTCGAGCACCTGCGGCATACTGTCGAGCATGGTCAGCGACCCGTCGTGGACGTTGTCGACGTGGATCGCGCCGGTCCTGAGCCCGACGTCGCCGATCGTCAGGTCGGTGTCGCTGACGCTGAAGTGCTGCAGCGCGAACGACAGTGAACCGCCACGGGGGGCGATGGGGCTGACCGGGCGGATCGTGCCGGCAACGCTGATCCCGAGCGCGACGTTCGGTGCGAGCGTGATGTGCCCGTGCGGATCGCCGTAGAAGTTGACGGGGAACGAGGCGTTGTGGACGTCGAGGGATGCCGCGCCACGCGCAGACGTGGCGCTCCCGATAGAGACCGTGATCCCCGGCGTCGGCGTCGCCGGACCGGTCGGGACCATCTGGTTGAGGATGACGGGGAGCCGCATCTCCTGCGATGTGTCGAACAGCGTGACATCCGGTCGGTCGAGGTACCAGGCCATGATGTCGTTGGATGTAGTCCGAAGCCGGCCACCGGAGGCAGACGTCGACAGGGACCGTCAACCGAAGACAAACATGGGCCCCCACCACGATCGGATCATTGCGGCCGGCCGAGCCGATTCTCGGCAGGCCGACTGAACGTCATCGGGCCGCCGATCGATCTGGAGATGGGCCACGTTGACCGGCCGTGGCGGAACACCAGACCAGGTCGATGTGATGTCCTCGGGCGCCGACACCGGTATGTGACCGTCCTCGATCCTGACTTCCATCGGAATCGAACCGTCGAAGCTGTCCATCAGCGTGTCCCACATGGCACTGGGCAGCGCCATCCCGCCGCCCGATGACGGTGTCCGGCTGGCGAAGTCGATGTGGATGTCGGCATCTTGGATGTACAGGTTCGGGATGTATCCGGTCGTCGGCGTCACTCGGTCGTGCCCGGAATCGTGGCACGGTTGACGTGAACAGCGAGGCCGGCGGTCGGGACATCACGGTAGTCCACATTGGATATCATCGTATTGCGGATCTCGGTCATGCTCGGATGTCCCGGTGTCGAGCTGTAGTGGATCAGCTTCCGCTCCGGCGCTCGCCGGTGAGTTGACCGCTGGCACCGACGGTCGCCGGGTCGACGATCTGCGCGTGTGGCGTGGTGACCTATGCCTCGAGGGCACCGGATGCGGCAATGTCCACCTGGATCGCTCCGGCCGCGAGCGCGACGTTGCCGTGGAACGCACTGGTCATGTTCGCGGCCACGGTCGGCAGCGTTGTCGCGTCGACGTGGACCGTCCCGGCCATGCCGCCGGGCATGTGTTCGTCGATGATGAACCCGTCGGCGGTCGGCCCGCTCAGCTGGATGTGCTGCAGGCGGGCGACGCCCGGCGGCGGGGCTGTGGGTGAGGCGGCGACCGGAGGCGTGGCCGCGCCGGCCGTCGGCAAGGCGGTGACCGGCAGCGTGATCGTGCCTCGGCCCGGAAGCGCGAGTTCGATGCCGCGAGCGTCGATGTGGTCGATCTCCATATGCCGCAACCATATCCGACCGCTCGTGCGGTCGATCCGGGCATCGACCTGCACGTCGTGGACGTCGACCGTCCGCCGCTGCCCGGCATCGAGACGCTGGCGCCGTCGCCGGAAACGGCGTGTTGGCAGGGTCCGCGTGGCGGCCAGATAGCCGCGTGCGCCCCAGCCGATCCGCAGTGACGTGAGGCTGAGATCGGGCAAGTGCATGCCGGCGATCTCGATGGTGGTAGGGGTCACGGTGATGTCGCCGGTATCCGACCGGCCAGATGCAGGTGGCCGCTGACGAACAGCGGATCCGTCGACGGATGCCCGCGTCGCCGCGGTGAGCCGCGATCGTCGTCGGTATATCGCGTCGGCGGTGACATCGTAGCCGTGGGCGGTGATCCGGTTGCCGCCCTGGCTCAGGCCGACGGTGATCAGCCGGCGTCGACCTCGCCGGCGGCGTGAGATCGCCCCACGGAGTATCCGGCCGTCGATGTGCAGCCCTGTGATGTCGCCCTGGACCCCCAGGTGGGCGGTGTCGAGTGTGCCGGCGGCGGTGAACGGCAGGACGAAGTCGTGCAGGGTGATCCGGTTGATGTGCAGAGGATTGACCTCCTGCGGATCGCGGTGACCCGCGGTACGCCCGAGATCGAGATAGAGCGGCGACGGGCCGGAGGTGTCGCGGTAGCTGAGGCTGGTCGCGTCGATGCCGTCGATCTCGAAGGTAGTGACCGCGATGCTCGGCGGCACCGCCGGATGCCCCGGCGCAGCCGCCGAGCCGGAGTCGTATCGGCCGTCGAGGTGGATCGCGGCGATGCGACTGTCGCCGGTCGACGTGATCAGCGTCGAGCCGGAGCGCCAATGCACAGGCCCGATGACGATGTTGGTCAGGTCGGCGTGGCCGTCGACGGTGGTGCGGCCGTGGCGTCGGTGGTGGCGACGACGTGTGCGGCGATCGGGATCTGCTGGATGAGCATCGAACTGTCGGGCCCAGTCGAGATGCGGGTGTCCCGTGCGACGAGCCCGGCCTCGTCGAACGTCACGACGCGGTGCTGCGGATCCTGGACGTAGCCGAGGTGCAGGACGGGGGTACCGGCGGTGGCGGTGCCGGCCAATGTACCGGAGACCCGGGTCGACGCGCCGCTGGCCAAGACCGTACGGACGATTTCGTACGGGGCATCGACGTGGTTCACCCCGACGTCTCCGGTAATCCACGTTCCCTCGTCGCTCGGCGCGTAGCTGATGCCGGTCGCGTGGATGTCGCCGAAGATGCCGTGCAGCAACTCGACGTGCAGCCGGGTGCCGTCGTTGTCGGTCTCGTAGACGATGTTGTCGCCGACGACCCGGGTGATGCTCAGCCGTGGGACGGATACCGAAACCACACCGTCCACCGACCGATACGTCACGTCCAGGTCGAGTCCTTCGAGGCGCACGTTGCGGCCGGTGATCCGCTTGTCGGGCGTACTGACGTTGAGGCCCTCCAGCGTGATCGCATCGGCATGCAGGTCGCCGACGTGGAACCCGCCGTCGATGAGTTCGACGGTCCCGACGAGGTTCTCGACCGCGGCCTGATCGAACCGGCCGAACGGCGTACGGACGTTGTCGAAGGTCAGGTTCGCACCGACCAGCGGATGCAGGCCGTGTGCCCAATGCGACCAGTCGCCGGTCGAGGTCGCCGTACCCGGCAGGCCGGCCAGGCCGACTCCGGCGCTCAGGCTGCCGTGCGCGCGGTCCATCGCGAAACTGGCGCTGGCGATGTCGGTGGCGTCGACCGGGACGTCCACGCCGAACCACGCACGCGGGTGCCGTGCATTGGCCGCATGCAGCGAGCCGGTGATCGGACCGATGGTGAGCCCACCGACATCGATACCCAGCTGATGCCGGATCTCCTGTTGCATGGTCTGGATGTCGATGTCACGGGCGGTGGTGGCGGGCTGCGCCTGCGCCGTCTCCAGCCGCGCCGCCAGTGCCGCCGCCGTCTCCAGCCGCGTCCGGATGGTCGGATCGACATTGGCCGCCAGGCTCCGGACCTGGTTGCTCAGCGCCGCCGCCGACGGGATGGTGCCGGCGGGGAAGCGCAGGATCGCACCGCCGTCGGGGCTCGGCGTCAACGTGACGCCGGCGACCGTGAGGTTGACCTCCGCGACCTGTGGCAGCTGCTCGGCGGTCGGGCGGGATCGACCGCGTCGGAACTGCGCGATCAACTCGGGATCGGCCAGGTACTCCCCGGACGGCAGCGGTACGACCGTGTCCGGCAGCCGCGCATCGAGGTGGATCGGGCCGATCCGGGCACCGGCCGCCTCGACCCGGCCGGACACCGCGCCGATCTCGGTCCGGCCGATATCCAGCACCGCACCCATCTCGGTACGCATCAATCCGTTGAGTCGCTGGAGTTCCTGCCGTTCGGCCAAGGTCAGCGATCCGGCGATCCAGCGGTCCTTGCGCTCCAGCTCCTCCATCCGGATCTCGGCCTCGGTCGGCGGCGCGTACGACGCCATCGGCGCATCCGGGTCGACGGCGGCCCGGGCGGCGCGGCGCTGCGCGACGATCGAGTCCTGAAACGACACCAGCCACCGCAGCTCGATCTGCTCGGCCGGGGTGAGCGTGTGCGCCTGCTCGAGAACCCGCAGTTCCCGGATCCGTACCGCCGACAGCGTGAACCGGTCGAGTTCGTCCAGGGCCGCGTCGCGACGGGCGATCGCCGCGTCGCGCTCCGCGCCCTGCAGGCGCGGGATGCGCTGGCGCAGCGAATCGATCAACAGGCGCAGGTACGCCGGGCGGCTGCGAGCACCACCGGCCGAGAAGTCGTGCAACCCGACCGACGCAACCTGCACCGATGCGCCGATCGACAGTCCGGTGATGTCCAGGTCGGAGAACGACACCGACAGGCTGCGCAGCATCCGTACCGCATCGGCCATCCGATCGGTGACCGAGCGCGGCGGCCGCAGCGTGCCGTCGCTGAACAGACCGTAGATGTAGTCGCCCGGCGCGGGCGTTGGGATCAGCTGGTTCGCCGCCACGTTTCCGGCCTCTTTGGCGAGCCAGGCGGCTCCGGAGACGCTGGGCAGCGCGAGCGCCATGAAGTCGAGGAGGGTGAAGTCGCCCGGTAGTCCGCCCCAGATCATCACGATGTTGTCGATCATCTGCAGCAGCGGACCGATCACCGGTACGCCGACCCAGCCCTCCCGCGGCGGATGGGCGGCGAAGTCCTCCGCGCCGGTGGCACCGGATCGCAGCCGCACCAGCGACAGATCCACCTCGGTGGCGGCGAGCGCGCCAACGGCCTGGTTCGCGATGACCAGATCCTGCACCTCGGCCGAGTCCATGGTGATGTCGAAGCCGACCGGTTCGCGATAGTGCCGGTCGGAGAAGCTGCCGGACACCTCGAGGTTGCGCAGGGTGACCGGGCCGGTCCGGTACGACGAACCGGGTCGCGACACGTTCAGACGATTCAGCCGCAGCTGTGGCAGCCGCATCCGGAATGCGCCCCGCCCCGGATCCATGGAGATCTCGAGCATGTTGGTGTTGGCGCGCAGTGCACGTTCCTCGGCCGTCGTACCGCCGACGATCGTGTGATCCCGGTCGGTGATCTCGGCGCCGAAGACGTCACCGCCCAGAGCCCACTGGACGGTCTGCAGGTTGATCGTCTCGTTCATGGTCCGGTTGTGGCTCTGCCACAGCAGCTCGAAGAGCAGTCCGACGCCGTAGAGCGCGAGCCGGCCGCCCTCGGCGACGACGCTGAGCAGACTCTCGAAGGCGTTGGGCACCTCCAGCTGCTCTTCGACGTACTCGGTACGGTTGGCCGCCGGGTCGTACAGGCTGAGGCTGTTGACCATCAGCGGACCGATCTGCGGGAGCAGGGACGCGTACCGGCGGGACAGCTCGAACACCCAACGCCGGTCGTCGGAGGCGTACGCGAGCAGGATCACCGCACGTAGCTCCGGATTGTGGTGGCCGTCCCACAGCCGGACATCGGCGAGACGTTCGTGCAGATCGGCGAGGGACGGCCAGCCGTCGCGGCCGGTCAGTGCGGAGATCGCGGTGGACTGACGCATCTGTGGCGTCATCGCACCCATCATCGACGACCACAGGCCCGGATGGTCGTGGTCCCACAGGGCCTGCTCCGCCGGTGGCAAGGCCTTCAGGAGCAGGAATGCGAGCCATGCCTCGTGTGCGGAGATCACCCAGTCGAACACGCCCAGGCTCAAGAGCCGGGTGGCCTGTTCACCGAGGCGGACCGGGTCGCGCTGCGCGGCCAGCCGGTCGATCGCGTGCCGGCCGGGTTCGCTGACCAGGTACGGGACGGTGAGGTGCCACAGGATGTCGTCGAGGGTGCCGAGAGTGTCCAGGCGTCGAATAACCGCGATCCGGTTCTGACGCTCGGTTTCCCGCGCGGCGGCGCTGTCCTTGCGGGCCGTGATCTGCTCGGGTGTGTCGGTGGCGGACGCGGCCGGCTGTGCGACGTCCTCGGGCGCGAGCATCGTCATGAGGTCGGCCGCGGTCTCGGGTCCGCCGTCGTGTCGCCACCGGTTCAGGATCCGGTCGAGCAGGGTCAGGATCGCCGGGTCGGTGACGGCGCCCGGACCACCGGGCCGGTATTCGGTACCGACGCCGGTGTACTCGCCGCTGGCGACCATGCCGTCGGGCAGGTTGTCTTCCAGGCGGTGGAACCACTTCGCGCCGTCGCGGCGGCGCCACTCGTCCTGCACCGGCAACGGCAGACTGCGTACGAGCAGGTAGGCGAATCTCGCGTCGTCGTCGGTGACGGCCCAGTCGAAGATCCCGTAGGACAGCAGTGATTCGATCCGCGGCAGTGTGAATCCGGGTGCCCGGCCGGCCAGGAGCACAGTCAGAACACTGCCGTAGTCCTGGCTGTCGCCGGCCGGATATCGCAGGTTGGACGGCAGGTTGTCCAGGATCACGTCGATCAGACGGTCGGTGTCGAGTTGCGTCACCACCGCCCGGACGCGTTCACTCGCCCGGATCGGTGCGTTGTCCGAAGGCGGGTGGGCGGCGGTCGCGGGCGTCCCGGTCGGTGTGGTGCTCGATGTGGCGGTCGGTGTCGTGGTCTTCGGTGGACTCACGCGTTCATCGAGCACGTCCCGGGTCAGCGGACTCAGCGCGGTCAGTGCCAGCTTCGCCTGATCGGCGTTGTGGTGGCTGAGCAGCGTGCGGACCCGGGCGACGAGGTCGGTGTCGGTGCCGGTCGGGGTTGCGACGCTGTTCGCCCGCACGTAGGCCATCCGTCGCTCGATCGTGAGCGCCGTACCGATATCGGTCGCCTCGTTGCCCTGTGGTGCCGGCGAGTTCAGCAAGCCGCGGAAGTACTCCCGCCGGTCGCCGCCGACGAGCCGGGTCAGGGCCTGCTCGGACTGGCCCTGGAGGACGAGGTAGAGCGCGCGCAGCGACGCCGCGTCGAGCAGCGTGACGTCGACCCCGTGCAACGGCGCGTCGTAGCCGGTGGTGAGGCGGTCGTGGAGCGCTCGGATGTCGTCGGGTGTCAGCGCGGCGAACACGGCGACCGCCGAGCGCGGATGGTTGCGGTTCTGCGCGTCGTCGAGGATCGCGAGCTTCTGCCGCTGCTCGCCGCTCAGCGCGCCGACGCCCAGCACCGCCCGGGCGACCACGAACGGCATCGTATCGAGCAGCGAGAGGATGACGCCGAGTGTCGCATTGCTCAGTTGCGGGCTGCCGTCGATCTCGGTGCGGATCCGGGCGATCTCGGCGATATGGTTCGACGCCACGAGGCCGTTGAGTTCGGCGGTGTCCGCGATGAGCTGTGCCGCGGCCTGCTCCGGGGTCCTGGACGGATCACCGACCGCCGCTACGCCGGATGCGCCGTCCAGGCGGGCGAGGTGGCCGTCGGGCAGCGCCGTCCGCGGCACCCAGAGCGGCGCACCGGTGCGTGCGGCGTCGGCGAGCGCGGCGGCCTCCGCCTCCGCCGCCGTGACATCGGGGGTACGCGTGACCGCGTGCCCGGCCGGCACCCGGTGCGCCGATGCCGATGGTCGCAGACGGTTGCGGTGCTGGGCGATGTGCGCGAGTTCGTGGACGAGCATCGCCGGATCGGCGTCGGTGAGGGCGGACGGCCGCAGCAGGACCGCATCCGCTGTGGCCGCCGCCGGCGAGTGTCCGAGGCGGCTGTCGAAGCCGGCCGCCACCACCCGCAGCGGCACCGAATCGGCGTCCAGCCCGAGCCGCGGTGCCATCCGCCGGACCACGGCCCGCGCCGCGGACGGATCGGCCGGTCCGGCCGCCGCAGGACCGGTACGACGGTCGGCATCGGCCGGCTTCGGCGCCGCCATCCGGGCACGCCCGGCCGCCCCGCCGTCGGGCGACGGCGAGGCGGTGGGCGGCGAGGCGGCGGCCGACACGAGTCCGGCTCGCTCAGTTCACCGTGTTGAACGGCGTCCAGGAGTCCAGCGGCGCCACGAACGGCCGGCTCGGCAGCGTGGCCGGCCCGTACAGGACGTTGCCGGTGATCGCGGCACCGCCGCCGACACCGAGCACACTGAGACTGTCATTCTCATCGCGGATCAGCCGCCGGATGACATTGCCGGTGACCGTAACCGTGGACATCAGCATCACCACGGCGACCGGCCCGCTCGGCTGGGCGCTGAACTCGTTGGCGTCGACGATCACGGTGCCGGCTCCGGCGACGTCCGAGGAGTGCGTGTAGACGCCGGTTGCCGCGCTGATGTTCACGACCAGCAGCGCCGGCCCGGTGACGCCGGTCCCGGTGTTGCCGTCACCGATCGCGAAGTTCTGCGTCGGCTGCGTACAGTCGACGATGTTGCCGTGGATCAGGATCGTCACTGTGCCGACCGGCTGAGCCGGCGCATAGAGGCCCGCGGCGATCGTCTCGACGGTCAGCGCGGCGTCCCGGATCGCCTGCTGGGCCGGGCCGCCGTCGGCGACGAGTTCGGCCCGGGAGCCGGCGAACCGCCCGAACCACACCTCGTTGCCGCTGTCCGCCGGATCCACCGCCGCCTGATCCTTCGCCGCCAGACTTGGCAGAGGCGGCGACGGCACAGCGCCGGCGGCCATCGAGTTCACCGCCGGGGGGTAGTCACCGCCGGTAACCCGGGCGGTGAACGTCTTCGTCCAGTCAGCGGCGGCGACCGGCGTGCCGGACTGATTCGCCGCTGCCGCATCGACCGCCGCATCCGGCAACGGGTACGTCCAGCCGTGCGCCACCAGGAACATCAGCGCCGGATCCAGCCACGTGCTGGACACCGTCTCGTTGATGCCCGCCATCGCGTCCGCCGTGATACCGGTCGCCTGGTACGCCCCGATCAGGTCCATGTGCATCAGCGTGTCCGACGCGGCCAGCCAGATCCCGCCGTAGCAGTCCCGGACGGTGTTGTCGGTGGCGCGCAGCCCGCCGGGCGCACCCATCACGGCGACCGCGACGGTCAGGGAGATGAACGTGTTTGCCCGCAGGATCGTGTCGATGAGTGCACCGTCGAGAACGGACGTGGCGGATTTGCCCGACTTGCCTTTGATCTTCGGGTCGCGCAGCAGCGCCGGCGTGGACAGCACACCGACCCGGATCCGGGTTCCGGTGCCGGATTTGCCGACGTCGGTGTACGTGAACAGGCAGTCCGTCACCGACATGCGCTCACAGATGCCGCCGGTGAAGATACCGATCGCGAACTCGGTGCCGCGCAGGTGCGTGATCGCGACGCCGGTCGCCGCATCGTTGGCAGCCAGGTCGGATGCGCCGGACGGCGCCTGGTCACCGAAGTCGAACACGCAGTCGGCAACGCTCAGATCCGCGCAGGACACCGGCCGGATGCCGATCGCCACCGCCCGATCCGCGACGATGGCGGCGATCGTGGGATCGATCGCGTCGGACACGTACAGCTTGGCGAGGTCGTCGCCGGTGTTGCCGGCCAACGGCGGCAGGAACGTGATCCCGGTGATCTTTACCGCGTCGGCCTGGTACAGCTCGATCAGGCCCTGGGGGAACTTGTTCTCGCTGCCCGGTTTCGCCGCCAACACCGCGCCCTCGCCGCAGCCCTCCAGGTGCAGTTCGCCCTGTCCGGGGCCGAGCTTGATCGGGCCGGACAGGAAGTAGCGGCCCGGACGTAGGCAGACCGTGACCCGGGTCGACGGGTCGTGGATCTCCCGTCCCGCGGTCACCTTCTCAATGATTTTCTGCAGTTCGGCGGCTTGTTTCGGTTCGACGCTGACGGTGCAGCAGCCGCCCGTCGACGTGGTCGTCGGGGTGCTCGTGGGCAGGTTGGTCAGCGGCGGGAACGGCACCCGGCAGTCGTCGAGCGGGTACAGCTGGCCGCCTTTCCACTCGATCACGGCGAGCGGGCACGCCCACATCCGCGGCCCGTCGGGCGGCTGCGGGGTGCGCAGCAGCCGGTCGGGCAGCACGGTGTCGGGGGTCGCCGGGCGGACCCCGATCGACCAGAAGTCGCCCGGGTGCAGCGATCCCGTCCGGGCATCGTCAGCGTGACCGTACCTAGCCCGGTGCCGGTCAAGCGCGATCGTGTCGCCGGCGGCGTCATCGGTGAGCAGCTCCTCCCACACCCGCAGGTACAGCTGCGGTGTCTGCGTCGGGGTCGGTGTACTGGCGCGGCAGCGGCGCCGGGAACTGCACGGTCTTGGTGTCCGGGTCGTACGGCGCGGTCAGCACCGCGACCTCGCCGCTCAGCGTCGCGACATATCCCTCGACCGACGCCGTCCGTGCTGTCCAGCTCGGCCGCGGCGCGCAGCACCTGCGACGGCCTGCCCGGCGCGCGGGCGGTGGAAGTCGTCGACCGGGCTGCGGTCGAGGGTCAGCACCGGATTCGCGCTGGCGTCCGCGGTGACCGCGGTACAGGAACGACGCGTTGTCCTATGCCCACACGAGGTCGAACGTGGTGGCCTCGGCGTTCGACGGCGCGCGACCTGGACCCGGATCGACCTGGTTCTCGGCGCCGAGGTAGCCGCCGGTCGCCGACGGCTCGCACGGATCCGGGTCCGGCAGCGGGCCGTCCCAGGTGACGAGCAGCCGGGCGTTCGAGTCGAGCCGCATCGTGGCCGGGTCGAAGACGAGCCCGTCCTGCGCCCAGTGTCGCGTGTCGGGCTTGGACGCCTCGGCGCAGTTGTTCGCCTCCGTCGGGAGGCGGCTGGATGCGCTGGAGGATGCGCGTGCGGGCGGCAGCCGTCCGGGCCGCCGAGCGCGACCTCGCGCAGCACGGGATCCTCGGTGGCGGTGACGTCCGTCTCGATGAGTTCCAGGACGACGTGCTCGTTGCCCTCATTGTCGCGCCGCCGGCACGATACGCCGGATCGCCGTCGCTGGTCCAGCCAGTCCGGCTGGGCGCTGTAGAGGATCGGCGCGTCGAGCGAGACCCGCAGACCGCCGACGTACATCGTGCCGGCGCCGATGGTCAGGTCGCAGCCGCCGGCGCGGGACACGGCGTAGCCGTCGTCCGGGGTCCCGGCCGGGCCGATGATGTCGAGCAGTTCGGCGCGGCGCTCCTCGGTCGTGGATCGATGCCGCTGCTCGTTCTCCTCGGCCTCGAGGGTGACGCGGCCCTGCTGCGGCGCGACGTCCGGTGTACTGCCGGCCGGGGTCGAAGGACAGCCGTGCTACGTCGGTGGCCATGGCCTGCCTCTCATGGTTTCGCGCCTCGGATGTCCACCGGCGGCATGGTGAACGATGCACGGCGGCTGAGTCCCACCGGCAGGTACTCCTGGAGCTTGATCAGCAGCGAGCGCTCCTTGACCGCGGCGCCGTCGCGGCAGAAGACGCCCATCTCCGAGCCGTCGTGGCTGCCCGATGCGGATGCTCGGCGGCCCGGCCGTGTTGGCGGTCAGGATCGCGCGTCCGCGCCGCTCGGACAGCTGGGCGTAGCCCCACTCGCCGAACCGGCGGCTGACGAAGATCGGCGCCGGCGGGCTGATCTCGACGCTACTCGTACTTGCGCGGCAGGGAGCTGCCGGTCGACCAGGCGGAGAACCGGACGCAGCCGTCCTGGGCGTCGCTCGACCGTGACGACGTCGTCGAGGATCGACTCGCTGCACTCCAGCCGGTGGACGTAGCGCGGGCCGAGCACGGTCACGCGGGTCAGGCGTACCACTCCGTCGTCGACGGCGAGCGCGGCGTCGGCGAGCGCGAGCGGGAACGCCTCGGCGAGCAGTGCGCGGTTGAGCCGCGAGCAGCGTCCGCACCGGACGGTCCGGCCTCGGCGGCCACGATCGCCGGGTCGAGCGGATCGGCGGCCGGCGAACCGCGCCGGCTCCAGATCAGCGGCCCGGCGATGACCGCGTTGAGGTCGGTGACGACGCGCTGCCAGGTCGGCCGCCGGCGACGGTGGTGCCGTCGGCTGTGCCCGGACACCGCCGTCGTCGTCGGCCGCGATCAGCTGGCCGGCGAGCCAGCGCGTGAGCGGGTCGCGCTGGTGGTTGAGCGCGCTGAACAGGCCGTCGGCGTCGTACACCGCCGGGGGCGGCCAGCGTGCCGCCGGTTCGCCCGGCAGGCCCTGGACGACCGAGTCGCTCGACGCACAGCGTCTCGACCAGCCCGCGTTGCGCGGACGCGGATCGGCCCGGTGATGCACGCGGTCCAGGATCAGCGTGCTGGACCTCGCCCTCGATCCACACGCCGGCCGGGGTCAGGTCGCGGCCGTCGACGGCCGGCTCCCAGATCGTCCGGCGGTGTCCGCAGTGCGCCGCTCGTGCCCGGGTCGAGCGTGCAGCAGGAGATGCTGACCTCGGCGAACCGGCCGCGCAGGACGATGTCGGCGCCGGACAGCAGCAGCCCTTCCAGCCGCAGCCGCGCGGTCGGTCGCCGGTGCCGACGGGTCGCCGGCGAACATCCACGGGCCGTCGCGCCGCGGGCAGCCGATCGACGGCCCGGCGCTGGTCGGCGGCCGCGGATCGTCACCTGTCCGCGATCGGCACCGCGGTCGAGCCCGACCGGGCGCGACCGTCGTGCTGGTCAGCCCGTCGGTGACGATCACCGTGCCGGTGGCGCCGAGGGCGGCGAGCGCGTCGGGCAGAGCGATCGCCGATGCCGCCGGGCACGCGACGCCGACCGGGGCCGGGTCGGCGCGGCGCGGCGACGCCGACTGGCGCCGGTCGTACGGGTCCGGCGCCGATCCGGCGAGCACGAGCCCGTAGTGGTAGCCGACCTCGACGTCGGCCGGCGCCGTCCGAGCACGCTCGAACCGGCCGACCTCGGGCCAGACGCCGACATGGCCGTCGTCGAGCGGGTCGCCGGAGCCGAGCGGGCGTGACCGCAACGACGCCGGCCACAGCGTCGCGGCCGGGTCCGGGTAGGCGCCCTGCGGCACCGGGATCTGATGCGCCGGCGAGGATCGCGTCGTACAGAGTCGCGGGTGATCGGTCCCGGCACCTGCCATTGCGGCGAGCGGCGCCAGCCCTCGCCGTAGCCCGCTCGCCCGGCCGGTCGTCGGCCTGCAACAGCGCGATCTGCCGGCCGGTCGGGTCGAAGGCGTAGTGTCCGGGGCAGCCGCCGACCGGCACCGGGGTGGCCCGGTCGACGCGCGATGCCGGCGTCGCGCCACAGGAACACGCCGATCTTCGGGATGCCGTACCAGCCGAGTGCGCCGCGTGCCGCGGCGCACGTCGGCGCGGTGGTGGTACTCGTCGAACGCGGTGCCGTTCGTGTTCGCCGCACCGAGCGGCTGCGCAGGTCGGCCCAGCCGCCGGCGGGGTGCCGGTGAGCAGCCCGGTGAGTCCGTCCGCGCGCTGCAGGCGCCGCGCCGCGGCGGATCGGCGGCTGTCCGCGGGCCGGCCGATCGCCGGGTCGAGGCCGTGCCGGTTGCGGCCCGAGCGCGCGGAAGAACTCGACGACGCGGCACTCCCAGCCGGTGACGTCGGCGGCGAGCTGTTCCAGCAGCCCGACCGTGCCCTTGCGGCGGCGGTAGTAGATCGTGTTGGCGACGTCGAGGCGCTGGCCGCGGGCGTCCATGCCGGCACGAGGTTCGTGTCGAGCAGTTCGGCGAGGTAGGGGATCACCCAGTCGTCGCAGGTCTCGACCGACTGGTCCTCCCACAGCCGGTCGATGCTGCGCCGGACCACGCCGACCTGGCGTCGCGACCCGGTCGATCAGCTCGTGCAGCGGCCCGGCGCCGTCGAGCACGGGCTGTCCGCTGCGCGGTAGACGGCCGGCAGCAGCGCCCACAGCTTGTGCGGCGGCGGCCTGCTCGTATCCGTCGACCGACGGCGGGTTCGGGCTAGTCACCGTGGCCACCTCCTCCGTGCCGAGGTGACGTCGACGACGACGCGTCGAAGAAGCCGCCCTCGCCGGGCGACGTACCGCGGGCCGCGGGCGTCGCGTGGCACGCTGCCGGGCAGCCAGCCCTTCCAGCGCATGCAGCAGCCGGTGCACGGCGAGCACGCCGGGCAGGTCGCAGACCTCCTCGATCCGGCTGCGGTACAGCACCTCGCCGACGGCGAGCACACCCGGGCGCGAACAGCCCGTCGGCGGATCGAGCAGGGCCGACCGGACCGCGGCCACGACGTCGTCGGCGACGTACGCCGGGTCGAGCAGCAGCACCAGCCGCAGCTTCGCGACGGCACCGATCGCCGGCAGCACGATGAACGGCCGGTTCGGGTCGGCCTGCGGCCCGCAGTGCCGTCCGGGCCGACGCGACCGCGGCATCGTCGTCGCCGACGTAGACCGTCGCACGATCGCCCGCTGCTCGGGGTGTCCCACGCCCACACCGCGGCGGCCCGGGTCACCCCCGGCGCCTGCGCGGCGACGGCGGCGTAGTCGTCGCCGGAGACCGCCCGGCCGAACGTCAGCACCGAGCGCGGCGCGAAGTCGCGGATCAGGTCGGCCGGGTCCGGGTCGGCGCCGCCGACCGGCGGCGACCGGGTTGCGCAGCGACGCAGGTTGGTCACCGGTTTCAGGACCTTCGTGAGCGTGCCCGCCGGTGGGACCGCCGAGCCGCTGCCGACGCGGTAGTCGCCGGTCACCTCGCGATCCGGTGCGCAGCCGTCCGCCGGTGATCGCCGTCGCCGGTCATCACGTGCGTCTTGCCGGCGTCGTCCTCGTAGGTCACGAAGATCGTCTCGGTCGGGCCGTGGCCGAACAGCATCGGCACCTCCCGTCCACCGGATCGCCGTCGACGACCAGCTGGACCGTGCTGGAGTAGCCGGGACCGGATCGGGATCCGGCGCCGATGAGGCCGCCGTCGCCCGGCGACGCGGCCCGCCGGCGGTGTCCGCCAGGTACGTGACGGGCGAGCGCTGCAGCGTGAAGTCCTGCCCGGGCATGGTGGCGTCGCCGACGCCGAGGACTTCGTTCGCGACCGTCGCGCCTCGGGTCACGGTGATCAGGTCCCACAGCATCCGCAGCGGCGGCGCGAGCGCACCGGTGGCCGGGTTCGCCGCGGACGTCGACAGCGCCACCGTGTTGTCACCGGCGGTCGGCGTCGCGGTCACCGCCGCGCCGGCCCCGTTCGCGTCCTCGACCAGCGCCGGTGCCGCCTTCCCGGCGGCCGCGGCCGGCGGCGCGGAACAGTCGGACCATCGACGGGATGCCGACCACCTGAGTTGACCGGCGTGTCGAGCAGCACGCCGACGTCGGTCCACCCGGATCGGACAACCACCGAGTTGACCTGCGTCCCGTAGCGGCTGCCGAGGTCGGTGCCGCCGGCCGCGGCCACGGTCAGCGTGCGCGACCAGCAGCGGGATCGGACTCGCCGGCGTGCCGGGGCTGTGGTCGGGTCAGCGGCGGTGCCGTTGGCGTACCACAGCATCTCGGCGTACCGCGTCAGCGCGACGACGTCGAACCCGGTGCCGTGCTGACGCCCGGTGCCGGCGCCGGGAACCTCGATGACCAGCGGGTCGCCGGCCTTCAGCGAGCGCGCGGTGCCGTCGAGCGTCACCATCGTCGTCGGTGATCACGGCGGCGCCGGACGGCACTGTGATCAGGTGGCTCGTCGCGTGTGGACGGCACGAGCCGGTAGTCGGCCGCCGCGGCCCCGGTGCTGATCCCGCCGGTGCCGTCGAGCAGCACCCGGGTGTTGAGCTTCCGGTGGGCGTCGGTCTCGGCGATGAGCCCGGTACCCGTACGACGGCCGCGGCGGGTCGCTCGGTGCCGTCCACTGCTTCGGGATCAGCAGCAGCCGGTCGCCGACCGCGATCGACGCGGGCTTGCCCTTGACGAGCACGCCGCCGCGGACGATCAGCTGCGGGGTGCGGTGGCGCGCTCGGCGGTGCCCGGCGGCCTACCGGGCGGTGGTCCGACCGCGACGGCTGCGTCGAGGTGGATTCGGCCGGCGGCCCGGGATCGCTGGTCGGGATCGCGAACGTCACCGCCGCGGTCGTCTCGAACGTCTGCGACTCGACGCCGGGCGCGGCTTTCGACGCGACCGCGAACCCGGCCGGCACGATGATCGGGCCGGGCCCGGCGGCGATCACGGCGAGCGTCGCGGACGGCGCCGATGCCCGGCCGCGGCCGGTAGCCGAGCAGGCCGACACAGCCGGCTGCACGCTCTCCGGCAGGACCGCGGTCCCCAGGTAGGCCTCGTTCGCGATCCGCTCGTTGTAGAACGTCAGGATGTCGGCGACGTACGCCCACCAGTCGACGACCTGCAGAGCCAGGTCGGTGGCGGCGGTGGGCCGCCAGCCGTCGAGTTCGGTCTCGCCGGGCGGGTGATGCAGCATGCGCGCGGCGGAACGAGGCGAAGTCACCGGCCCGGTACGCGATCGCGGCCAGCCCCGGCAGGTTCGTGATCTTCCAGGCACACCGGCATGGACGTGTCGCACCGGCAGATCGCGCCGTCATCGCAGCCGCATCCGTCGGGCGGACGCGGTGGCAGTGGCATCGGATAGGTCATTTGCCGCCCTCCACAACGATCCGCAGCGAGCCGCGCCCGGGTGCGCTCGGATCGTTGTCGACCCGGACGATCTCGTCGATGCCGACCGTCACCGCCTCGGGCATCAACGTGTACGTGGTGACGTAGCCGCGCCGGCGGTACTGCACCGACACCACGCCGTCGACGCCGGTCGCGCGTTGCGCGGCGATCTCGAATTCGCTGCGCTCGAGCGCCTGCCCGAACGTGAACCGGCCGTGGGCGAAGAACGCCGGCCGGCCGTCGGCGCGGATGCCGGTGCCGAGTTCGACGGCCAGCGCCGTCGCCACGTCGCCGCGGAACGCCCACGACTTCGCGCAGACGGTCACGATGAGGTCGAAGTTCGCGTACCGGGGCTGCGGGGCGTACACCTCGTAGCCGGCGAGCCGTCGACGGTTGAGCAGGGCGAGCAGCGTCGCGGCCCGGTCGTCGGCGATCGTCTCGACATCGCGGGGCTCGACCGTGGTGAAGATCGTCGGCCAGCTGCCGGTCCACCGGAACACCGTGCCGGCCTCCTCGACCCAGCCGAGTTCCTCGGCCGCGGCGTCGTAGTCACCCGGGCGAACCGCCCGGAACTGGCGGGCCCGGAACGCGTACGGGGCGAGGCGTTTGACCTGATCCAGCGGCTCTTCGTCGGCTCCGCCGAGTGCTGCGAACGGGTTCGTGGCACGCAGGATGACGCCGGCCATCCCCGGGTCGATGCCGGTGAGCGTGTCGGCGCCGATGTTGCCGAGGGCGCCGTGGGTGATCCGGTAGGTCACGTCGAAGACGGTCGTCGCGACCGGGCGGTTGCCGAACACACCGTCGCCGAACCGGACGGTGTCCGCGTCGTCGCCGTCGTACTCCCACCGGGGTGCACCGGTGAGGCGCTCGGCACCGGTACGGATGTCGGTGTAGCGGACGGTGTCGACGGTGAACGCCGCTTCGAACGGTGCCGCGTCGAGCAGCCGGGGTCGCCACCGCCACGGCGACGGCGCGCTGCCGTCGGCTGGGATGTCGGAGACCAGAATCTCCGGCGACGGTCCGGGACCGTCCGCACCGGTGTCGACGCCGGCACCCGCACCGGGCAGTGACCCGCCCGGCGGCGCCAGCCACGCGAGCCGGCCTTGGGTCAGGGTGTGCTGGTAGATCGGCTGCGGATCGGAACAGTCGCCGTCCGGGCCGGCCCGGACGACCGCCGGGATCGGGCCACCGACGGCGCTCGGTGCCGGGCCGGTGACGAACCGCTCGGTGAACCGTCGGCCCTCGGTCGCGGCCAGCAGGTTACCGGCGACGTGCGTACGCGTCAGGTCGTGATCGGATCCGAGCGCCTCGCTCGCGGCCCAGACCAGCCGGGTGATCGCGACCCCGAACAGCGGGTCGGTCTCCTCGATCGCCGCGATCAGGTGCACGACCTCCCGGATCGGCGGATCCAGCGGCTGCTCCGGCTCGGTGTCGATGAGCAGCGCGATGCCGACCGTACCGAGGATCGGGTCACCGGCCGGGAACCCGTACCCGTGGCCGGTCACCCACATCGTGGTCGATCCGGCGGTCAGGCACCGCATGCTGTCGTCCCAGATGTACGGCAGGATCCGCCAGGCACCGGTGATCGTGTCGCGGGCATTCCAGCGCGGATCGACGGTCAGCGGCGCGTCGGCTCGCTCACCGGTGGCCGGGTCGACCATGCCGGTGCCGAGTTCGAACGCGATCAGGGTGCCGTCCGGTGCCGGCGCGGTCAGCACCGTACCGGCCGGCAGCGGACCGGTGGCGACATCCACCTGCGCGGTGACCTGGGCGGACAGCGACGGCGACGGCTGGTAGTCGACGAGCCGGGCGTGCCGGACGACCGACCGGCGTTGCGTCGCGGTGGCCAGCGTCGCTTCGGCCGCGACCCGGTCCTGCAGGTAGGCGAGGTCGTCACCGACCGATGCGGCGAGTTCGAGCAGGACCATGCCGAGGTCGGCTTCGCTGCGTTCGACCCAGTCCGGATACGCCGCCGCGGAGTAGTCGGTCAGCGCCCGTACGAAGCTGCGGAAATCCCTGGCCAGGTAGTCGATCGGCGGGGACGGCCCGTCGTCCGGCGGGCAGGCCGCCTCGGCGGCGGCACAGTCCAGCACCGACGGGCAGCGGGCCTTGAAGTTCAGCGGCGCCTGCGCGTAGAACGGGTCGAGCACGCTGCTGGCCAGACCGAACCGGTAGAACGAAAAATCACCCGGGTACGGGGTGGTCAGGTGCAGCAGCGGCCGACCTTCGTCGTCGAAGGCCCAGTCGCCCGGGTCGGCGATCGGTCCGACCGGCACCACGGCCGGCTTCTCGCCGCCGGTGATCGTCACCGGTTGGGCGCCGATCAGCGTACCGGCGACGGTCACCGTGTTGAGGAAGTGCACGACCAGATGCATCTGGTCGTCGCTGGCGACCTCGACCCAGTCGATGCCGTTGAGCGTGGCGGAGGCGAGCAGTGCGGCGAGCCGGTCGGTCATGTCAGCTCACCCTCAACGTCAGTGTCGCCGGAGTCTGCGTGTCGATCAGCACGTACGAGATCGTGACCAGGATCGTGCCTTCGTCGAGGCCGAGTGTCGGGTCCGATCCGGCGCCCGCGACGACGTTCACGTCGGTGAGTTTCACCTGGTCGGACAGCCACGTGTCGATCGACTGGCGAATCTGGATCGACACGCTCGCGACCAGCGCGTCGGACTGCGGCGCGAACAGCAACTGCCGCAGTCCGCAGCCGAACGTGGGCAGGCAGGTCCGCTCGCCCGGGGACGTGAGCAGCAGCTGGCGCAGCATCTGGTCGACGTGGTTGGCGTACCCGGTCTGACCGGCCTGGCCGGAACCGGCGTCGATCCGCAACGGGAAGTCGTAGTCCGCGCGCCGCATGTCATTCCCCCGTCACGTCGGTCTGGGTGGCCTGGATCATGACGCTGCCCTGGATCGCCCCGGTCGGCCCGTAGCAGAAGCCGACGCTGTCGGTGGTCAGCGTCGGATTCCCGCCGCTGGCGCCCATCTGTGCGGTCAGCTGCCACTGGACCAGGACACACGGCTGTGGCACCAGGACGACCAGGAACGGGCAGCCGGTGACGACGAACGTGTCGGTCGAGTACACGACCTGCGACCCGTCGAGGCTGACTCGCGGCGACAGCGGGATCGGCATGATCGTCCCGCCGTGCGGGCAGGTCATGGTCGCCGCCATCGTCAGCAGTGCACCGCTCATCGCCGTCTCCTCACGTGACCGTCATCGCGCCGTCGTTGACCGACACCGACGCGTCGCCGACCACGAGCGTCTGGCCGCCGCGCGCGTGCGTGATCCCGGTCGCGTCGAGCGACACCGAGTTGTCGTTGGCGTCCTGCAGCGTCACCGTCGTCCCTTCGTCGTCGAACAGCAGCTTGTGCGGCCCGGCGGTGACCAGGCCGCGGACCTTCGGTGCGGCGTCGGACGGCAGCTCACCCGCCCGCCACAGGCAGCCGGTCCAGATCGGCGCGGAGACGTCACCGCCTTCGAACTCGATCCACACCGCCGCACCCTGGTCCGGGATGAGGAACAGGCCGACGTCCGGTCCGGCGTACGGCACGCAGGGCAGGCACCAGTCGGTCGGCGTGGTCCCGAGGACGGCCGGCACGATCGCCTTGATCCGCAACGTGTCGGTGTCCACGTCGCTGACCGTGCCCCGGTACTTGCCGTAGAACCGGTTGCGCATCAGGTCCGCGAGGTCGGCCAACAACTCGTCGTGCTCGCTCATGTCCGCCTCCGCCGCTCGCTGCTCATCAGAGCCCTCCCGGTAGGCTCGGCCCGCCGCCACCGGCCGGCGCCGGGCCGACGCCGTTGCGGGCCAGCGTGAACGCCATCGTGTGGCTGTTCGCGGCGATCGTGTGGCGTACCGACGTACACAGGTAGTTGCCGGACAGCAGCGTGCCGACATCGGAGATCGCGACGACCATCCCGACCCGCAACACCGCCTGCAGGCGGGACATCTCGGCCGTGCCGGTGCATCCGGCGAACCAGCCCGCGTCGCGCAGCAGCGCCTTCGCCCGGCCGGGCAGGTCCGCGGTGTCGCCGGGCGTGGTGAGCCGGGTGGACACGTCCCGGCCGGCCCACTCCCGCAGGCCACGGGCTCCGAGCAGCGGCAGCCCGCTGTCCGTGGTGTCGGCGTTGACGCCACTCGGGTCGGAGTCGGTGAGGCTCGACTGCGCCGCGAACACGCTCGACGGCCGCGAGACATCCCAGGTGAAGTCCAGCGACGGCACCGACGCGGTCGCCGGATCGTTCATCACGATGGTGACGGCCGGATCGGCGGACAGATCCGGTACGGCGAAGTAGCCGGTACGCTGGCCGGGCGTCGCCCCGGCGGCCACCCACATCCACCGACCCGACCGGCGGGCGAGCCTGCGCAGAAACTCCAGATCCGTGCCACGCTGCATCAACGTGTGCCCCGGCGAGGTATGCGCGGGGGAGTCGTCGGCCGTGTTCACATCGGCTGCGGTGAATCCGTGCCCGGAGAACACCTCCTGCGCCACGGCACTGTCGGTCATCCCGGCGAACTCACGGGTCTTGTGGTCGAGTGCCATCAGCACCGACGCGTCCTGCGCCCGTACCTCCACCGTGGACGCAGTGATCCCGGCCTGCAGATGCACGGCGTGCGAGATGACGTACCCGTCGAAGACGCACTGTGGCGACCCGCCGTCCGGCGTGGCGACCACGGCGATGTTCGCGTACGGGCGGATCCGCGTGTCCCCGGCCCAGGTCAGGTCGCCGCTGTCGTTCGAGACGGGCAGGACGAGACGCAGCGCGCCGGGCAGGTTGAGGTTCTCCTCGACCTCCAGCGCGCCGATCGCGTCGTACACGTCGTCGCCGACGGCGGTGCCGTCGAACAGGACCTGGTAGGTGGACATCGGATCAGGAAGCCCGCGGGATGGCGATCAGCTCGTGCGCGGCGAGCGCGTCGAGGGATACCGCTGCGTTCGTCCAGCCGAGCTGCCACGCACCGGTGGCATCGTCGACGAAATTCGCAGCCAGCAGATCGAGGCGCTCGCCGGAGGTCCGTCGGTACCAGCCGAGCACCGGCCGGCCGGCCGGTAACGGCAGGCGTGCGGCGGTGACGACCGTACCGTCGGCAAGAGTCACCTGGTACGTGCCGGTGGCGATGTATCTGCTGCCGGGGAAGAACATAGCGCTCCTTAGTGCGGGATCATGCCGATGATCGAATCGGCGGCGTTGACCAGGTTCGCGATCGCGGCCACCTGCCGGAGGCTCTCGGTGTACGCGTTCGCCGCCTTCGCGACCACTTTCAGCGTGTCGGTGACCGCGTTGACGTCCTCCGGGGTGAGTACCTGCAAGCCGATCTGCGCCTCGGCGTGGATCGGCATGAGCAGCGTGTCGTAGCGCTGCTCGACGATCGTGAGGCTGGTGACCCGCACCGGTACGATCCGGCCCGGGCCCCACACGAACAGCACCACAGGAACCGTCGTCGCCGGGATCGGCCGCGGCGGGTGGCCGCTGCTCAACGCGCCGGACAGGGCGGAGGTGACCAGGCCGAGCAGGCCGTCGGACGCCGACGCCGACGACGGCTGGATCAGCATCTCCAGCGCCGCGATGCGGCTGTAGATACCGCTGATCTTCGCCAGGGTCGAGCCGAGTTCGTCGTCGGCGATCGTGTCGGTGGCATCCATCGCCAGCGAGAACGTGAACGCCTCACCGGCGTAGCCGGTCACCGCCAGGGGGTTGCCGCGGTTGCCGTGCGGGCCCGCCGGGACCGCCTGCGGCTGCGTCCAGGTGTGCGTCAACGACTCCGGGTTGTACTGGAACAGGATGATGTTCGGGATCGGGATCAGCATCGTCGGCATGAACGAGATGAGCGCACCGCGCAGGTACGTCGAGGACATCAGCGGATCTCCCGGAGCGTTGCGGACAGGATCGCCTCGGCGATGCGACCGGCGAGCGTTCCGGTCCCGGACGACATCGCATCGTCGGCGTCGACCTCGACGGTGGCCGCGACCCGATCCACCCGCGTCGTCGTCACCGGTGCGTCCGGCCAGTCCCGCAGCGCGGCGGCGACCTGCTCGGCGAGGCGCCGAGCATCGGCTTCGCTCATGCCCGGCACGGTGACGGTGAGTCGGTCGATGGACAGCCGTGCGCCCGGCGCGGGCGTGTTGACGGTCATCGGGTCACCGCCGGAATCGTCACGGAGGGTGGCGGTGCCCGGTGGACGCCGTTGGCCGCGATGACGGTCGTCCCCGGCGCGTTCTCCCTACCGGCACGCATGACCGTGCCGTGCTTCGCCATCTCCGACTGCGCCGCGGCAAGGACGTGCCGCATGCCGATCAGGCCGCCGTCGGCGCGGGCCAGGAACGCGGCGGTCAGCGTGACCGCCTTGATCTCGGCGCCGGTCATCGGCAGATCCTGGGCCAGCCGGGCCAGGTCGATGCCGTCGCTGACCGGCACCCCGGCCGGGGTCGCGGCCGGCAGCGCCAGCGTCCACAGCCGCAGCCGCTGTTCCGGAGTCGGCGCGAGGAAATCCACGATCACCCGCAGCCGCCGCAGGAACGCCTGGTCGAGGTCGCCTTTGCGGTTGGTGGCGAGGACCGCGAGCCCGTCGAACGACTCCATCCGCTGCAACAGGTAGTCGATCTCGATGTTCGCGAACCGGTCGTGGGCGTCCTTGACCCGGGTACGCTGCCCGAACAACGCATCCGCCTCGTCCCACAGCAGCAGCACCCGGCGGCGCTCGCACTCGTCGAAGATCCGGGCCAGCCGCTTCTCGGTCTCCCCGATGTACTTGTCCACCACCTGCGCCAGGTCGACGCGGTAGAGGTCCAGGTCGAGTTCGCGGGCCAGGATCTGTGCGGCCATCGTCTTGCCGGTGCCGCTCGGGCCGGCGAACAACGCGGTCACGCCCCGGCTGCCGGGGGTGAGGCGCTGGAAGTCCCAGTCGTCGAGGACCGCCGTACGCAGCCGGACCTGGTTCTCCACCTCGTGCAGGCGGGCCATCACGGTATCCGCGACGACCAGGTCGTCCCACGTGTACGCGCACGGTACCGGGCTCAGCAGGTCGGAGGAGATGACACCGAGGCCGCGGCGGGTGGCCGTGGCGACGGCGCGGACACCGGCGGGGGCGAGTGCGGCAGCGGCCACGATCTCAGCCGGCGTCAGCGACCAGTCGGTGATGGCATCCGGCGCCGGATGGCCGGGTGCGAACCCGTGCCACAGCTGCAGCCGGGTGGCGGCCCGGAGCTCCGGGATCGGCCAGCTGAGCCGGGACACCGTACCGGCCGGGCGGGCATCGGCCTGTTCCCGGGCCACCAGCGTCACGCCGCCCGGCCGAGCGTCGAGCGGGATGCGGATCGGTTCGCCGTCGAGCACCCACACGGGTACGGCATCCAGCAGCCGGGCGGTCCGCAGGGCACGTACACCCAGGTGTGGATCGATGACCAGAGCGGACCTCGCGCCGAGCGCGGCGCTCACCTGGCGCAGCAGCGTCCGCCGCCCGGAGCCGTGCCCGCCGGTCAGCTCGACCTCGACCGCTCGACCCGCGCCGACCAGGGCCGTCACGGTGCCGGCGATCTCGTCGCGCAGTTCGGGGTGCAGGCACGCGTGACCAACCGGCTCGTCGTCGATGTCGATGCCGCCGTGATAGGCCCACCACTCGTCGGCGCCGCACAGGTAGCCGACGACGCCGGGATCGGCGACCCACGGTGTCTCCGGCAGGTCGGTGGCGTCCCCGATCGGTGCGGCGAGCGCCCACGTGACCAGGCCGCCGGAGGCGTTACGGGCACTCGTGTCACCCGGTGGCCAGGCCCACAGCAGGGCTGCCGCCGCCGGTGTCGGCGCGACCGGCCGAAGGTCGTCATCGAGGTAGCCGAGGACACGGCTCCACCGCGGGTCGGCCTGGCACATGGCGAGCAGGGCAAGCCATTCGCACTCCCGGAGGCTGAGAGCGCACACGTCTGCCAGCCGCGCGAACGCGGCTCCGGCGGGCGCCTCCGGCGGCGGTTGGTGCGACGGCCCGCCGCGCAGGATCTCGTCGATGCCGGCGTGGACGCTGCCCGAACGATCCCGGCGCTGCCAGCCGACGCGCAGTTCGTCGACGCGCAGCCGGGCGGCGACGCGTACCCACGCCATCCAGGCCGGCTCGATCTCGGCCCCGGCCGCCAGCGGGAGGACGGTCATGTCAGCACCGCCCACAACGCCGGATCCGATTCGATATCGGCGGCGCGTAGCCGGATCGCGTACTGGCCGGCGGCCATGCCGGACGGCGCGGCAAACGTCAGCGTCGCACCGGTGAGCAGCCATTCGCCCGCCGCCGGCGACCCGGACGTAATCCGGTTCAGCGACGTCGTGCCGAGCCGCACCTCGGCGCCGGCGGCCGGGATGTTCGCGGTCAGCGCAGTGAAGATCCCGCCGCTCGCGGTGAGCAGCGGACCACCGGTCGGGTCCAGCCACGGCGCGATCAGGAACGGCACCGTCGCGGACCGCCATGACGGATCGGCGACCGTGCCGATCCGCAGCCCGTACTGGCCAGGCGGCGGGCACACCGCGGGCGGGGCCGGCGGGCGCAGCAGAAACGGGATACCGTCGATCGGCGCGGTGACGTACGGCTTCGTCAACGGCTGCCGCCACGTCGAAATATCGGTCTCGGTCTCCGTCGTGCCGGTGTAGGTCACCAGGTAGACCGGGCACGTGTCGAGGATGTTCAGGCCACGCAGCATGAACTCCTGCCCGACGATCGCGGTCGGCGCGGGAGCCGCCGCGGCGGGCGTCTGGTCGTATTCGCGGTCACCGGTTACCGGCGCGGTGAACGTCACGTGCCGGCTCGTCCCGAACAGCACCGGCACCGACGGATCGGACGCCGTCGGCCCGCCGAGCAGCGTCCACTTCGTCGGATGCGGCTGGTCCACGAGGCCCTGCTCCGGCATCAGCATCGCGACCCCGACCCGGTACTGCGCGGCCATCCGCAGCGGCACCGTCAACGCTTGCCATAGCCTGCTCAACTCGTCCCAGGTCGGGCGACTCCAACCCGATCGACACCTCCGAGACGGCCTGTGTCCCGTCCCACGTCGGGGTGGCGAGCTTCAACGTGCCGTACTCGTGCAGAGCCCGCATCGCGATGCTCATCACCTGCTGCTCGTGCACGTAGCTGGTCTGCGACTGCGCGGTCAGCAGGAAGAACAGATCCAGACACAGCGGCTCGTACGCGACCGGCTGCCGCGGCGGACCCGGCGGCTGGTTCGTGATCGACGCCTGCGTCCAGAACGAGTTCTTCAGATACTTGTTCTCGGTCAGGTGAAACAGGTAGAGGTTCAGGTCGCAGTCCGACGTCGTCGGCGGCTGCTGCGGATGCTGGCCGGACACCGCGACCGAGAACCCGGGCGGTAGGCCGCCGAACAGCGGGCTGGACGCGAGCGCATCAATGATGATCTGCCGGATCGCGTCGGTGATGATGGACAGGTCGTACATCGGATCACCCCTGCGCCAGGCCGAATTGGCTGGCCGGACGGCTGATCCGGGTCGCCGGTGCAGCGACGGTACGCGTCGGCGGTGCCGGCGCCGCAACGGGCGCGGGCGCCGGCGCGACGATCCGCACCTCGACGACACCGATGTGGACGGACGGCTGCGTCGGCGGGGGAGCGGCGACCAGGCGCGCGGCCGGCCGGTCCGGCAGCGTCACCCGCACCGGTACCGGCTCCGGCCGGGTCATGCGGTCAGCGCGCGGCGGCACGGCGGCGTCGGGTCGGGGAGCCGGGCGCGGCGGATCCGAACGATCGCCACGGGATCTCACCACGGCCGGTCGCGTGGGCGACGGCACGGAACGGTCCGTCGGCACGGCGGCCGTGGGCAGGGCGACCGGCGCAGGTTGGGCCGCATCCGGTGTGCGAGCGGGCACCACGGCGGACGGACGGTTGCCGAGGTCAGGGGTCGGTACGGGGGACGCCGACGCGGTCCGGGTCGGCTGCGGAATCCGGGTGTCCGACCGGTCGCCGCGATCCCGGCGGCGATCCTGACCGGGGTCTTGGCCGCGGTTTCGGGCGGGGTCTGCAGTGCGGTCGACGACACGATCCTGGTCGGAGACGGTCGGACGCCGGGACACGGGCACGCCCGGTACGTCGGCGCTGTCCACCGTCGGCCTCGGTGCACGCGGCCGGGTCACCGGCGCGGGGCGACTCGCATCGCGGGCGGGCAGTGGCTCGACATCCGGTCCCCATGCAGGCCGGTACGGCGCCCGGACCTGCCGCGCCGACGTACGACGCCCCGGCGTATCGACGAGCGCGCTGAGGTAGCCGCCGCGCGCCGGCACCCTAGCCAACGGAGACTCCGGCCGGATCGGCGGCGCCGCTGGCCACGCGGACCCGTTCGGCGTACGCGCTGCGGCGGCTGCTCGGCAGATCGAGGATGTCGCGTTCGGTCCAGTGGTAGGCCGCGGCGAGCAGATGCACCTCGTCGAGCACCGCACCGGCCAGGAACCCCAACTCGGCCAGGCAGAGCGCGCGCGCGTCGAGATCGAGGTCGACCGGCGCGCCGCACTCCGGGCAGGCTCCGGGGACGGTGGATCGCAGGATCGGCGCGAGCGTCTCCATGGCACGCTCCGCCGCGCGTACCGCGGGGGCTGACACGTCACCGCGGATGCAGGCGGCGACCAGCGCGGCCCGAGCCGCGTCGTCGTTCGTAGCCTCCGCACCGGCGCCCAGCACATCCGCGGCCGACGGCAGGCGGAACGTGGTCGCCGATCGCAGCAGCCGCCACCAACCCGGCTCGGCGGCCGGTGCCGCGGCACGGCTGCGCCGGGGTCGGCGATGCTCGGCGTAGGCGACCAGGTCGAAGTCGATATCGGCGAGTGCCTCGCAGCGGCCGCAGGTGATCTCCGCGACCATGCCGGACCCGAGCCGCTCGACCCGCATCGCCACGATCAACGCGTCGATGTCACCGACCGGCAACTCGTCGGCGGTCGGCCGAATACCGTCCTGGTCCGGCGGCAGTTCCGCACGGTGCCCGACCACGCGGACCGCCGTCGCCAGATCGCCACGGCCCTCCACCAGCAGCAGATCGTCGTGCCCAGTGGCGTCACGCCAGCCGACGACCAGGCCCGTGATGGGTGTCCGCGGCATCGGTCTATGTCTCCTGCTGCTCGGCCAGCGCCAGGTCGTGCTCCCAGCCCTCGTGCTCGACCTTGATGTGCTCGATCGCGATCGCGTTCGTACCGGCGTCGAGGTCCGGCAGCGCCTGATACTCCGACACCCACGCGCGGTGCACGAGATAGCGGTGCACCGGTACGCCCTGCTCGCTGAGCAGCTCGATGCGGATCTCCTTGCGCAGGTTCAGCAGCGACGTGTTCGGCGAGCCCTTGTCGAGCACCTGGCTCGCGTTCGCCCACGACTCGAACTCGTCCGCGTAGGTGATGCCGCGCTCGAACGTGATCGGGTCGTACTTCGTGCGGCCCAGACCCTTGCGGATCAGTGCGTTGCCGCCCTCCTTGTACTCCACGACATCGGCCGAGCGTTTCAACGCGCCGACCTTGCTCACGCCGGCGACCGGCGTCGCGCTCGCCCCGAAATAGACCAGGAACCGATACGACTTGTACGGGTCGAACCGGCTGACGTTTACCGAAAACGGCTTGGACACCGTGACTCCTCCTACGCGGCCGGCTGGCCGGCGAGCTGGGCGAGCTTGATGACGAGGAACTCGGCCGGCTTGAGCGGCGCGAACGCGACCACCACGTTGACCACGCCGTTGGCCTGGTCGTCGGGTGTGGTCGTGCTCGCATCGCAGACCACCTGGAACGCCTGGCTCGGCGTCGAACCCTGGAACGCGCCCTGGTGGAACAGCCCGAGCATGAAGTTCTCGATCGTGGTGCGGATCGACACCCACAGCGGCGTGTCGTTCGGCTCGAACGTGACCCAGGTCAGGCTCGTCGCGAGCGACTGTTCCAGGAACAACGCCATCCGCCGGACCGACACGTAGCGGTACTGCTGGAACGCGGGGTTCGCGGCGACGAGCGTACGGGCACCGAACACCACCGTCCCGATGCCGGGGAAGCCGCGCAGGCAGTTCACCCCGATCGGGTTCAGCGTGCCCTGCCGCGCATTGGTCATCACCCCGGACGGGACGACACCGGTGGTGTCCGCGACGATCGTCTCCAGACCGGCCGGTGCCTTCCACACGCCGCGGTTGGTATCCTCGCGGGCGTAGATGCCGGCCACGAAACCGCACGGCGCGACCGTCACCGGCGTACCGGTCTCCGGATCGGTCGACTTCAGGAACGGGAAGTACAGGGCACCGTTCTGACTCTTCGGGATCATCCGGCCGCTGACCGCGTCGGACATGATGTCACCGATCAGCGGCAGCGGATCGCTGGAGTGGTCGGCGCCTGCATCAGCCGGCGGATCCATGATCATGAAAGCCCGCTTGCGCTCGCAGAACGCCAGTGCCTCGGAGACCACCGGCTGATCCCACACGCCCGGTGTGAGCAGCAGGTTGAAGATGGACACCTTGTCCAGGGACCCGTCTTCGGCGAACGCCGGCGCGAAGTCGCCCGGCTCGTAGGTGGTGTACGGGTTCGACGGCAGGTTCGGTGCGGTCAGCGCGGACGGCGCGAGCGCGGACGGCCATGCGGTCGGGTACGTGAACGTCGGCATCGGCGCGACCGTGACCAGCGTGGAGATGGGCGCGTCCACGGTGCCGATCCGCTTGTCCAGCGTGTTGCCGGCATCGGCCGGCGCCGGCGGCTGGCTAAGCGTGACCCGCCGGTACGTTTCGGTCCGGGTCCCGTACGTGATGACGATGTCGGCCAGGTCCAGGGGAGTGGTGCCGGTGGTCGCGCGGACGTTGGTGACCGACACGGTCAGCTTCTTGGTGCCGTCGACCGGTTCCAGGCCGGTGAACCGGATGCCGGTGCTGGCCGCCACGCCGGGCAGGTCGAACAGTGGCGCCTCGATGTCCGACGGCGTCAACGTGACCAGGTCGTGGTACGACGCCTGGAGCGCCACCACGTAGGCGACGGCACCGCCGTTGAGGAAGAACTCGCTGACCGCGCGGCCGACGTCGTCGCCGAGCCAGTCGACCGAGAACAGGCCGCCGAACTCCCGTTCGTAGTCGGTGAACGAGAAGATCTGGATGGCCTGGCCGTAGTTCGACGGCTTCGTCTTGAACGGGTGCGTGTACCCGATGAAGACGGTGACCGAGGTCGGCGCCGCCGTGATCGTGTGCGCGTTGCTCAGCACTTCTTCGATGTAGATGCCCGGATAGGTGGGTGTGACTGGCATGGCTGTCATCCCTCGCGGCGCGTCAGGTCAGTGGACGGTCCTGGTGTGACCGGCAAGGATCAGCGGTCACGGAATCGGTGGATCAGCTCGTGTACGCGCTGCCGCTGGCGGGTAAACCGGTTGCACCGCCGCTGAGCCGGACAGGGCCGGCGGCCGGAAGAGCCAGTCCGCTCGGCGGCGCCTGTGCGCTCACCAGGAACGCGACAGCCGACGGCAGCGTCGACAGTCCGGCGGCGGTTACCTTGTTGGTGGTGTTGCCGGCATCGCACGTCGCGGTCAGCGTGAACGTGTGGCCGCCCGGATCGAGGGCGATCGTCACCGGGATCCCGGATCCGGAGTAGCCGGCCCGCGGCACGAGTTTGAACAGCACGGTCGTGCCGTCGGCCGCGACGACGCTGACCGCGCTCGACTTCACCGACAGCGACTGGCCGTCTTTCGGCAGGTCGGCGCCGGCCGCGATGCTGCCCGCCTGTACGGTGACGAGCCCGCTTCCGGCCGGTGGGCTGCCCGGCGTACCGGTGGCGACGTCGACACCGATCGTGTTGGCGGCCGCAGTGGCGTCGGCGATTCCCGTGTACGTGTCGGTCTCGACGGCGTTGATCAGGAACTTCGTGGTCAGCAACGGTCCCGGATCCGGTTGGATGGACACCGTGATGCCGTTGCCTTCGGGGCCTGGTGTCACGGCCGCGAACGAAAGCGCCGGTGCCGGCGGGATGACCGGCGGCGGCGCGAACTCGCCGGCGAGCACCTTGGCCTTCGCGAGGGCGAGCAGGATCACCGCGTCGGCGGGCGAGAACACCGCGCTCCACGCGGAATCGAGCTGGATCGTCGAACCGTTCAGCTGAAAGGCCGCCAGCGGCACCGATCGCTGCGCGCCAAAGGAGTCGGTGAACGTGACCGGTGCCTTGCCCGAGACTGCCTGAATCGCCATCGGCAGGTCCTTCCGCATCGCAGAGGCTGATTGTTCCCTCTGTAATTAGCAGACGGTGACGGTAGGATCGACCGAATGTCGTCTATCCGTCATCCTGACGGAGACCTGAATGATCAATGCGTTGCCGCTGTGTGGCGAGCTGATGCGCTGCTCGAAGGTCATATCTGATCGACTGTCATCGAGCTATGCCGGCGAAGGATCAAGCCGTTGGGATGACGGGTGCCACCGTACGGCTATCGATGGACCCTCGTCATCCCTGCGGTCCCTTGCAGTCCCGTCCCCATTGATCCGACGCAGACCAGCTATGGTCTGACGCGTGGCCAGTGACGGCGAGATCCACGAAGCCTGCGGAGTCTTCGGAGTGTGGGCGCCGGGTGCGCCGGTATCCCATCTGACCTATCTCGGACTCTTCGCGCTGCAGCACCGCGGGCAGGAGTCCGCCGGCATCGCCGTGAGTGACGGCGCCAAGATCTGGGTCGACAAAGGTATGGGCCTGGTGTCGACCGTCTTCGACGATCACCGGTTGGCGGCGCTACGTGGCCACCTGGCCATCGGGCACACGCGATACTCCACGACCGGTGGAAGCACCTGGGACAACGCACAGCCGGTCTACCGCTTCGTGGCCGGGTTCCAGTTCGCGCTCGCCCACAACGGCAACCTCGTCAACACCCGGCAACTGATCGACGAACACGGCCTGGACCTCGACGGCGACGGCAGCGACAGTGATGTCGCCGCCGAGCTGCTCAGCCAGGAGCTCGTTCGCGACCCCGACATTGTGCTGGCTCTCGAGCGGATGCTGCCGCGCCTGTCGGGCGCGTTCTCCTTCGTGATGCTGACCGATGACAGCCTCATCGGGATCCGTGATCCCAACGGCTTCCGGCCGCTGTTCCTCGGCAAGCTCGACGACGGCTGGGTGCTGGCCTCGGAGACTCCCGCGCTCGATGTCATCAGCGCGGAGATCGTCCGCGAGATCGCTCCGGGCGAGATGGTGATCATCAACGCCGACGGCGTGCGCTCGATCCAGGCGTTCCCGGCCGCGCGCATCAACCCGACCTTGTGCTCGTTCGAGTACGTCTACTTCGCCCGACCGGACGGGCAGCTGCGCGGCGACAATGTGCACCGGGTCCGCCAGCGGATGGGGGAGGCGCTCGCCCGGCAGTCCCCGGTCGAGGCCGACGCCGTGATCCCGATCCCGGATTCCAGCATTCCGGGAGCTCAGGGCTACGCGCACGAGTCCGGGATCCCGTACGTCGACGGGTTCATCAAGAACCGCTACATCGGCCGTACGTTCATCGCACCGAGCCAGGAACTGCGGCGTAACGCGGTACGGATCAAGTTGAATCCGATCAAGGAGAACGTCGCCGGGAAGCGGATCATCGTCGTCGAGGACTCGATCATCCGAGCGACGACGCTGCGCGAGACGATGCGCATGCTGCGTCACGTCGGCGTCGCCGAGATCCATCTGCGGGTGCTGTCGGCGCCGTACCGGTGGCCGTGCTTCTACGGCATGGACACGACCGACCGGTCGGCACTGATCGCCGCTCATCGTGACGTCGAGGAGATCCGCGAATATCTCGGCGCCGATTCGCTCGCCTATCTGGATCTCGACGCGATGCTCGAGGCGATCAGCCCGACGAAGCCGGGACTGTGCACGGCATGCATGACCGGCGACTATCCGGTGCCTATTCCACTCGGCCGCGGGGCGTAGCTCGCTAGATTGACATAATGTACATTATCGAATGTCAGAGTACCGGCGAGTGGGGAAGGGCCGGATCGGCTCGTGGCGGTACGTTGAGGGCATGACCGAACGGATCACGGCGCGCGAGTTCCATCAGGCCGAGGGCGTTGAGGACTGGCGGGCGCTGGTGTACGTCAACGGTGCGTGCGCATATTTCCGCACCGGATCGTTCGCGGTCGGCGTGGCATTGATCGACGTAATCGGTCGTCTCGCCGACGCTGCGGATCATCATCCGGATGTCGACCTGCGTTACGGCGGCGTGACGGTGTCTCTGTCGACCCACAGCGTCGGTGGCCTCAGCGAACGTGACGTCGCACTCGCCCGGCAGATCTCGGCCGCGGCGCGGGACCTGAACGTGCCCGCCGATCCGTCCGCCGTCCAGCAGGTCAACCTCACGATCGACCGGCTCGTCGCCGCGGACGTGCAACCGTTCTGGCAGGCCGTCCTCGGATATCGGGACGAGGGCGATGAAGACCTGGTCGACGCGTACTCCCGCGGCCCGTCGATCTGGTTCCAGGAGATGGACGCACCGCGCTTCGCAGCGCAGCCGCGTGCACGTCGATATCGCCGTACCGCACGACCAGGCCGAGGCGCGGATCGCTGCGGCGATCGCGGCCGGTGGCCACCTGGTGACCGATCGAGCATGCGCCGGCCTGGTGGGTGCTGGCCGACGCCGAAGGTAACGAAGCCTGCGTATCGACCTGGATCGGGCGTGAGTGAGGCCGTCCTCGGCGGCACCCGCGAACCGTTGGTGCACAACGCCGGCAACGCGGCGACCGGCGGCATCTGGCGGGTCACCGGTACGCACGGTTCGTCGATCCTGAAGATCGCCCGCCCGCCGACTCCGCAGCCGAGCACGACATCACCGTGGCAGACGAGCAACGATCCGACGCACTGGAACTACTGGCGACGCGAGGTCCTGGCGTACAGCAGCGGGCTTGCCGCGGACGCGTACCGCGACGGGGGCATCGCCGCTCCCGAACTCATCGAGATGGTCGAGCAGTCCGAACGGCTCGATCGAAGCTGTGGCTGGCGGATGTCGCCGGGGTCGCGGCCACCACCTGGTCGCCCGAGCGTTTCGGCGTCTTCGCTCGCCAACTCGGTGCGGCGCAGGCGCGGTGGGTGGATCGCGTACCGGATATCGCATGGTTGTCGCGCGATTGGCTGCGGCAGTATCTGACCGCCGGCCCGGGCGCAAACGTCCGCGACGACGGCTGGTCACATCCGCTCTGGCCGGCCGCACTGCGCGCCGATCTCCGCCGGCTGTGGGACCACCGCGACGATGTCCTGGCCCGGGCGTTGACGGCTCCCCGCACGCTGTGCCACCTGGACGTCTGGCCGATGAACCTGATCGGGACCGACTCCGCCACGACGCTGCTGGACTGGTCGTTCACCGGTGACGGCGGCATCGGCGAGGACGCGGCGAACCTGATCGTCGACTCCGTCACCGACGGCCTCATCGATGCGGCGCTGCTGCCGGAGATCGATGCCGCGGTGACCGACGGATACGTCGGCGGCCTGCGTGACGGCGGATGGCGCGGCACCGACACAGCCGTGCGGGCCGCGATCCACGCGTACGGCGCGGCGAAGTACTCATGGTTCGCGCCGCACGTGTTGGGCAAGGCGGTCCGGGCCGACACTCAGGCGTCGATCTACAACCGGGAAACCGACCGGGACGCGGAGTTGCGGCGCCTGGAAGGTCTGGCGACGCTGCTCGCAGCGTGGGCCGCCGAATAATTGAGTGGACGCCGCCGTGACCGCACGCGGCATAGTCGCCGTCATGCGCTGAGACCCGTACCCGGAAATCCTGACCCCGACGGTACGAGCGGATTGGTTCGCGCATGTTCAAAGTCCTCGGCATCACTGCGTCCTACGGCGACGAGTCGCTGTTCGCCGACGCCACCTTCACCGTTTCCGGCAGCGATCGCGTCGGCCTCGTCGGGCCGAACGGTGCCGGCAAGTCGACGCTGCTGAAAATCATCGCCGGCGAAATCCCACCGGTCGCCGGCAGCGTCGAACTCGCACCGGATGCCCGGGTGGGCTACTTCGCCGGCCAGGTGCCCGACCCGGGCTCGACGGTCGCCGCTTCCTCGACGACGCCCCCGGTGAACTCGCGGCGCTGCATCGCCACGATCCGGGATCATGGTGCCCGGATACGTCGACCTGCTCGAGCGGTACGCCCAGCTCGGCGGCTGGGCGTACGCGGCGCGGGTGGACGAGGTCCGTGACCGTCTCGGTGTCACGCAACTGCCCGACGATGCCCGTCTCGGTACGCTCAGCGGCGGCGAACAGGCGCGCCTGATGCTGGCCCGGGTGCTGCTGGACGAGCCGACCGTGCTGCTGCTCGACGAGCCGACGAATCACCTGGATGCGGCCGGGATCGACTGGCTGGGAACGTATCTGGGCCGGTTCGCCGGTGCGGTCGTCGTCGTCACCCACGACCGGGCACTGCTCGACCGGATCGCCACCCGGATCGTCGAGATCGACGGTATCCACGACGAGCCGCAGTACTACACCGGCGGCTACACCGAATACCGAGCCGAGAAGCAGGCCCGGTGGCAGCGTTGGCTCCTCGAGTTCGAGGCGCAGGAGAAGGCACGCGTACGGCTGGCCGAGGACATCGAGCGGACGAAGAACCAGTCGCTCGGCGTCGAGCTGTCGACCCGCAACGATCGGATCCGACGGTACGCGAAGAAGGTCGCGGCGAAGGCGATCGCCCGGGAACGCCGGCTGACGCGGCAGATGCTCGCCACGACCTGGATCGCCGAACCGCAGCAGCGCGCGCCGCTGGTACTGGCGTTTCCGAACGCTCCGGGCGACGGCGAAACCGTCCTGGCGGCGAAGAACCTGCGGCTCGCATACGGCACGCTCGACGACGGTCTCGACCTCACCGTGGCCGCCGGCGAACGAATTCTGCTGACCGGCGCGAACGGCACCGGCAAGTCGACGCTGCTGCGTACGCTCGCCGGTCTCACCGCGCCGGCGGACGGGACGGTGACCGCGAACGGTGTGGTGGCACTACTCCCCCAGACTCATGATGATCTTCGGCTGGGCACGTCGGTCCGGGACTTCTTCCGGTCCCGGGTGCCGGTCTACATCGACGACGCCGAGGCGCTCTTGCGGGCGTACCTGTTCGACGACGACCTGCAGCGCCAGCCGTTGCGTACGCTGTCCGCCGGTGAGATCCGGCGACTGCTCCTCGCGACGATCGTCAATAGTCCGGCGAACGTCATCCTGCTGGACGAGCCGACGAACTACCTCGACTTCGACGCGCTGGACGTGGTCGAGGAGGCGCTCCGCGCGTACCAGGGCGCTTTGATCGTGGTTTCGCATGACGCCTACCTTCCGGCGGCGATCGGCTGTGACCGCCACCTCGACGTCGACGCCGGGCGTCTGGTCGACCGCCGCGTGCATGCGATGCTGGCGTCGTGATCGAAACGTCGCGTCTGCTGCTGCGTCGCCACAATCCGCTCGACGGCCCGGACATCCTGGAGATGATGCTGGACGAGGAGACGCGGCGATGGAATCCAGGACGGAACGCCGGCCATTACATCGATGATCTCGCATCGGCGGCCGCCTGGGGTCTCGACAACGCGGACTGGAACGACGGTTCGCACGCGTCGTTCGCCGTCGTCGACGCGGCATCCGGGCGCTACGCGGGCACCGTGTCGGTGCATTCCATCGACGCCGAATACCACGATGCCGAGATCGGCTACCGGACCGCACCCTGGGCGCGCGGGCGAGGATATGCCCGCGAGGCGGTCACGGCCGCGACCCAGTGGGCTTTCGACAGTCTTCACCTGGTACGCATCGAGCTGGCGCACGCGGTCGCGAACCCGGCATCGTGTGCCGTCGCAACCGGATCCGGGTACGCCCTCGAAGGTCTGCTACGTCAGTCGTTCGTCTACGGTGACGGCGTTCGGTATGACGAACATCTGCACGCGCGGCTGGTCACCGACCTGTAACACCGGCCGACGTCTGCGGTAGCCTCTGCCACGTGACGATACGGGAGCAGCGTCTCGTCTTCGGCGAGGTAGCCGAGGAGTACGACGCCGTACGCGCCGACTATCCGGCCGAGCTGGTCGAGTTCGTGGTCGGCTACGCCGGCTCGCCGCCGCACCAGATGGTCGAGGTCGGTGCCGGCACGGGCCTTGCCACCAGGGCATTCGCGACGCTGGGCGTACCGATCACGTGCATCGAACCGGATCCCGAGATGGCCGCTGTGCTGGCGCAACGCAACGCCGGCAACGAGATGGTCGACGTCGTGGTCGGCGCGTTCGAGGAGTGGACGCCACCGGGCGAGGGTGTCGATCTGCTCTACTGCGCGCAGGCGTGGCACTGGATCGACCCGGCGGTCCGGTTACGGCTCGCCGCCGAAACCGTCGCGACCGGCGGCGTACTGGCATTGTTCGGCCACAACTACGAGTTCGCGGACCCGGATCTGGAGAGGGCACTCGACGGTGTCTACCGCGCGATCGCACCGGCGCTGATCAGCGATCTCCGCTCCCCCGCGCGCGCCACGGCACCGTACGCGTATCCGGAGATCTCCGGGTCGGTGCTGTGGAGCGATCCGCGGGTGGCGCAGTTCTCGCGCATCCTGTCCTATTCGACCGACGAGTACCTGCGGCTACTGGCAACATTCTCGCCGCACCGGATGCTGCCACGCGATCAGCTGCATGCGCTCCTCGACGGCGTACGGGCGGTCGTCGATGACCGCGGCGGCATCCTGCGCCCACGCGTCGATACGGCGGTGTTCGTGGCGCGCCGGACCGCGGAACCCGTCACGCGAACCTGATTCAAACGCCGCGGCGTCACAGGCCGGGGTGTTGACTGCAGACTGTCAGTGTGACCTGGTATGAAGAGCATAATTGAAACTGGTGTTCGGATGGCACCACTTGACCTTGAGTGGTCGGCCTCCGGACCGACATGAGAGCCGGAGCGTGACGATGGTTGCCAAGACCGCGGCCCGCGGGCTGTCGACGGCGGATCTGGCCTCGATCCGCACGACGCTCGCTGCCGGCCGTAAACCCAGGGTTGTGTTCACCGAGGCGGCCGGCCAGATCGCCGGGCAGATCGGTCAGGTCGTCGAGTTGATCGACCCGCCGGTCGACGAGTGGGTCGTGGTCCGGTTCGGCCGCGATGAGCTGCCGTTCTCCCCGATCGATCTGGCCATTCCGCCGAAGTCGCCACCGAAGCCGAAGGCCGTGCCGGCCGTTGTCGAAGCGGAGCCGGCCGCTCCCCCGGCGACGACCGAGATCCCCTATGAATCAGTGACCGCGGTGCCACCGCCACGCCAGGAGGTTCCCTCAATGACCACGTCCACCGCGGATGCCGTACCCGCCGGCGAACCCGACGCGAAGCCGGCCCGCAAGGCCGCCGCGCCACGGGTAGCGAAGGTGAAGGCGCCGGCCACGTTGACCGTCACGCTGTCCTACACCGACGGCGACTGGATGATCGGCGCGCAGCAGGGCACGAAAGCACTGGCCAAGCCCTATGTGATCAAGGCGGCCGAGGCCCTGCGATTCGTCGCGCTGCTCGACGTCCCGGGCGTACACGAGGCGGTCGAGCAGATCGTCGACGCCGAACGTCAGGAAACGCAGGCGCACGCGGACCGGCTGCGGGCCGAGTTGGTGGAGATCGAGGCTCGTCTCGCCGATCTGCCGACGCCGCGCTGACCCTCGTGGACGCATCGCCGGAGCCTTGGCGGGTTCCTTGGCTCTGGCGCGGGACTCTCGGCATTTCCAGTCTCGTGGTCGGCCCGTTCTGCCGGCTGCGCGTCACCGGTGAGGTGCCGCCCGCGCTCCGGGCCGGGCCGCTGATCCTGGCCGCGAATCACATCGGGTCGTTCGACCCGTTCGTGCTGTCCGCGGCATGTGCGAAGGTCGGCCTGGCGCCCCGGATCATGGCGACCGGCGGCCTGTTTCGGGCGCCGGTGATCGGTGTGTTGATGAGGGCGGCCGGTCATATCCGGGTGGATCGGCGGCAGGCCACGGTGACCGCTGCGCTCGGGTCGGCGGAGGCGGCGCTCGCGGAGCGGTCGGTGGTGCTCGCCTATCCGGAGGGGCGGATCACGCTCGATCCGGGGATGTGGCCGGAGCGCGGCAAGACCGGTCTCGCGCGGCTGGCGGTCGCCACTGGTGTGCCGGTCGTGCCGGTGGCGCAGTGGGGTGCGCATACCGTGCTGCCGTGGGGCGCGCCGAAGAAGTCGACCGGCCGGATCGTGTGGGCGTTGCTGCACCGGCCGGTGGTCCGGGTGCATTTCGGGCCGGCGTTCACGGTCGGCGGTGATCAGGGCGCGCGGTCGATCCGGGTGGCGACGGACCGGATCATGGACGAGATCGTGCTGGCCCTGCGGCCGTTGCGTGCGGATGAGCCGCGGCTGCCGCGGTGGGTCGATCCGGCCCGTCCGGTCACGGCCGCGCGTACGCATCGGGTGGCTGTGACCGGCCGGGAATAACTTGCCCTCGGGGACGAAAACGGTAATTCTCTACGGATGGGTTCAGATGATCGGGTCGGACACGGCGACGAGACGATGCGGGCGGCGGACTCCGATCGGAATCAGGTCGTCGATCTGCTTCGCGAGGCGCTCGATGCCGGCCGGCTCAGCCTGCCCGAGTACGACGAGCGGGTGGCCACCGCGTACCGGTCGGTGACGTACGCGGACCTGAATGCCCTGCTCTTCGATCTGCCGCGCGCCCGTCCGGATGGCGTGCTGGCGATTCCGACGGCGAAGTCCGCGGCGCGAATCAATCCGCCCGCCGATGCCCGCGGGCACCGGATGCCGTTGGCGATGATGATTCTGTGGACCATCTGGGGCGCGATCATGGCGATCAACATCGCGGTCTGGTTGATCGTCGGCGTGACCGCGCACTGGGTCTATCCGTGGCCGTTGTGGCTGCTGGTCCCTGGTGCGGCCCTGCTCGGTGTGAACATCGGCATCGACTGGATCCGCGGCCACCGGCACGACTAGAGGGCCACGGCCAGGAGTCAGGCCGGGCGGCGCTGCTGCAGGAAGACCAGGACCGCCTCCCGGGTGGTCCGGACGCCGAGCTGGCTGCGGGCCTGTGCGATGCGCCGGTTCGCGGTACGCAGGGACAGGTATTCGGCGGCGGCCGCGGTCGCGATCGTTTCGCCGTTGGCCAGCCGGCCCAGCAGGGCGCGCTGCTCCGGCAGCAGGTTGGCGAGGACCTGGCCGTCGCTGAGCCGTTCGATGATGGGCGACATGTCGATCGAGTTCTCGTGACCGAATTCGGTCCGGAACACCGGCCCGAGCGTTTCCAGTGCGGTCAGCAGGGCGCGGCCCGGCGGGGTGGCTCCGTCGGCGATCGCGACGATGCCGACGCCGCGTCCGGCGGCGGTGGTCGCGGCGGCCGAGGCGGACAGCGTCGCGACCCGGCCGTAGAGAACGAGATGGGTGGCGACCGGGCTGCCCATCGGGGGCACGCCGAAGCCGGCGCGCGGGTGCCATCCGGTTCGGCTGAGGCGATGCAGGATGCGCGTTGCTTCAGCGGCCGTCGCGACCACGTACCGCGGGATCGTCATCCGCGCACCTCCATGTGCCCGGTCGCGTCATATCACGGCGGCACTTTGTTAACGTCCCGTGAGATGGCACAAACCTGTGGTGTCCACGGTCTCTCGTAGGGTGGCCCAATGTAAAGCGTCGGCTCGGTTGATTTCCGTACACACTTTTTGGTGTAGTGCATCCGCGATCACGGTGACGATGAGGGCTTACCGGATGGCCGCGTAGATGGCATCATGACCGATCACACATCGATGTGCGAGTCCGCATGTCGAAGCCGACTCGAGTGAGAGCAGATCACGTGGCCGTCGACACGATGACCGCCGAACCAGGCGCTCCCGGCAGCACCAAGCGGGAACGCGTCGGTTGGTACTTCTACGACTGGGCGAACTCGGCGTTCGCGACCACGGTCGTGACCGTGTTCCTCGGCCCGTACCTCGGCGACATCGCCGACAACGCGGCGGATGCCCACGGCCGGGTGCACGTGCTCGGTGTCCCGATCGCGTCCGGTTCGGTGTTCGCCTACACGGTGTCGCTCGCGGTCATTCTGCAGGTGTTCGTGTTGCCGGTGGTCGGCGCGATCGCCGACCGGTCGTCGCACAAGAAGCAGCTGCTGGCCATGTTCGCCTACATCGGTTCCGCGGCGACGATCTGCTTCCTGTTCCTCACCGGTGACCGCTTCCTGCTGGGCGCCGGTCTGTTCCTGGTCGCGAACGTGGCGCTCGGTGCAAGTTCGGTCATCTACAACTCGTTCCTGCCGCAGATCGCGACGCCGGACGAGCGTGACCGGGTGTCGACGATCGGCTGGGGCATCGGCTATATCGGTGGCGGCGTGCTGCTGCTGATCAACCTCATCATGCTGACCTTCGATGCCCAGCTCGGTATGTCGAAGGGTGAGGTGGCCCGCTACAGCCTCGTCTCGGCCGGCATCTGGTGGGCGGCGTTCACGACGATTCCGCTGCTCCGGCTGCAGAACCGTCCGGCGGTGGCCGGCGAGGCGTCCGGGTCGGTGCTGACCGACGGGTTCAAGCAGCTCGGGCACACGCTGCGAAAGATGCGGGCGTTCCCGTTGACGCTCGCGTTCCTGGGCGCCTATCTGATCTACAACGACGGCATCCAGACGGTCATCACGATGGCCAGCGTGTACGCCGACAAGGAGCTGCACCTGTCGCAGAACGTCCAGGTGGAGACGATTCTGCTGGTCCAGTTCGTGGCGTTCGGTGGTGCGCTGCTGCTGGGCCGGCTGGCCCGCACGTACGGCGCCCGCAAGACGATCCTGGCGAGCCTGGCGCTGTGGACGGTCGCCGTCGCGATCGCATTCTTCCTGCCGGCCGGCAAGCCGCTGTACTTCATGCTGCTCGGCGTACTGATCGGGATCGTGCTCGGCGGCAGCCAGGCGTTGAGTCGGTCGGTGTTCAGCCAGCTGATCCCGGCCGGGCAGGAGGCCGAGTACTTCGGCATCTATGAGATCTCCCAGGACGGTACGACCTGGCTGGGGCCGTTGCTGTTCGGGCTGGCGTTCCAGCTGACCGGCAGCTACCGGATCGCCATCATTTCGCTGCTGATCTTCTTCGTGGTCGGGTTCTTCGCACTGGCTGCGGTGCCGATCCGGCGGGCGATCGTGGCGGCCGGAAACGAGCCGCCCGAGCTGATCTGATCCGAGGACCGGCGACTGGCGGATCGTCGCACCGTGTCACGACAGTGTGTCGGGATCAGGACCATGGCTGGTGCTCGCTTGCGTCCAGGATCGACACTGGTCGTACCTGTCCCCCGGCAAGGAGCGTCTGCAATGCGCGATCAGATTCTCGGTACCACCATGCCCGTTCTGTCGGTCAGCCTGGAGGCGAACGAGAGCGTCGTCGCCGAGGTCGGCGAATTCTCGTGGATGAGTGATTCGGTGCAGATGTCGACCGGCATGGGCGGCGGCATGGGCGGCACCGGTCTCATGGGTGCGCTGAAGCGGAAGGTGAGCGGCGCATCGTTCCTGTTCACGACGTACACGGCGCAGGGCGCGCCGGGCTTTGTGGCCTTCGCGTCGAAGGTACCGGGCTCGATCGTGCCGGTCGACATCTCGCCGACCAGCGAATACATGGTGCACCGGCACGGGTTCCTGTGCGGTACGCCGGGCATCCAGATCACCGCCGGCTTCCAGCAGTCGTTCGCGGCCGGCATCTTCGCCGGTGAGGGCTTCATCCTGCAGCGGCTGATGGGCCAGGGTAAGGCGTGGGTGGAGTTGTCCGGCGAGCTGGTCAGCTACGACCTCGGTGCCGGGCAGTCGCTGCGGGTGCATCCGGGGCACGTCGGCATGTTCCAGCGTTCGGTGTCGTTCCAGGTCATGCGGGTCCCGGGGATCGCGAACCGGTACTTCGGCGGGGATTCGCACCACTTCGCCTACCTGACCGGGCCGGGTCGGGTGTGGCTGCAGTCGATGCCGATCACGATGCTCGCCGCGACGCTCGCGCCGTACCTCGGTGGCGAGCGCGGCCGGGTCGCCGAGGCGGGTATCGCCGGCGGCCTCCTCGGCGACATCCTGCGCGGCTAGATTGCTGCGAGACTAGCGCCCAGCGCGGCTAGATCGGCTTCGCGATGGTGATGCTCTCCTTGCCGTACACGTAGCCGAGGTGCTCGTTGAGGCGGCGCATGTCGTCGTTGCCACGCTGCGTCCACGTGTACACCTCGGTCAGGCCGTGGTCGGCGGCCCAGTGCAGGGTGCGCCGTTTCAGGTGGGACGCGATGCCCCGGCCGCGCCAGTCCCGGCGTACCGCGGTGAGTGCGTTCTCGCCGCGGTACGGATGGTCGGTGTCCACGGTCGAGGCCGGCGCAGCCGATCACCTCGCCGTCGGCGAGCGCGAGGAACATCGGGTCGCCGGCCCAGTACGTCTCCCACTGCTCGCGCGTGATCACCATCGGGTTGGCGACGGCGAAGTCATCGAGCGCCTCCCGGCCGAAGCGGTCGTAGCAGGCGGCCCACAGTTCCGGGCGATCGTCCAGCATGACGACCTCGACACCGGACGGCGGTGCCGGCAGGGGCTCGGTGCCTATGGTGCGTACCTGTTCGACTTGACGATCTTGTTCGGTGAAACCGTGGTGTTCGGCGAAGCCCATCAGAGCGGGGTCGTCGATGCTGCCGCGCAGCTCCGGCAGGCCGAGTGACGCAACGTGATCGGACAGAGTCTTTAGAAGGACTGTTCCGATCCCCTGCCTACGGCATTCCGGCAGGACCCGGACGGCGGCGAAACCACCACCGGCGGTATCGGAGCGGGCCGCGGTGCCGGAGCCGACGACGACGCCGTCGCGCTCGGCGAGGATGAACAGCCGATCCGGCGTCGCGTCCCGGCGCAGCTCTTCGACGGTATCGGTGCGCTCGTGCGGCACGACGGCGATGCGGACACGGCGCCAGGCGTCGTAGTCGGCGTCGGTCTCGACGATCCTGATGTCCACAGTTTTCCTGTCCACGAGGTCACGCTAGTGCTCGTGTCCAGGGATTATTCGGCCGCTTCGAGGAGGTCGCGGAGAGTTTCCAGGTCGGCGCGGACGGCCGCGATGTCGCGGGCGAATTCGTCGTCGGTCAGGTCGCGCTGGCGGACGGAGAACACGACCTCGCAGCGGTCCCCGTCGGTGATGACCCGGAACGGGTTGTAGACGGTCTGACCGTCCGGCGTCGTGACGTCGTGGTCGAGGATGCCGTACTCGTTGTGGGGTGCGAAGTCGATGGTCACGCGGCCCATCGGCGAGTCGGTGACCCAGCGGCCGTCAACGAGGTCGAGCGGTGCCGCGGTCAGGCCGGCGGCCCAGACGGTGAGGTGCCGCGGGTCGGAGGCGTAGGCGTAGACGGCGTCGGCGGTCCGGTGGATGGTCACGGTGACGTGTTCGGTAGCCATGGAGTCGACCGTATCGCGTTCGGTCGGTGGGATCAGCCGGCGTTGATCAGGCGCCAGGCCTGCCAGGTTTGGGCGACCGACCAGGCCTGGAACGGGCAGCCGGTGGCGATGTGCGGTGCGTCGCCGCAGGCGGTCTCGGAGATCGATCCGATGCCGTACTCGCCGAGGTGTGCGACCAGTCCGTCGAGCAGGCCGTCGGTCGGCAGGCCGGCCTCGTGCCGGGCGGTGACGTACGGGCCGATCATCCACGGCCAGACGGTGCCCTGGTGGTAGGCGTAGTCGCGGGTGGCGCCGTCGCCGAGGTGCAGGCCTTTGTACTGCGGGTCGGCGGTATCGAGCGTACGCAGGCCGAGCGGTGTCAGCAGTTGCCGGCTGACCGCCTCGGGTGGCCGGTGCCCGCGCAGCGGCCCGTACGGCAGCGCGAAGGCGAGCAGCTGGTTCGGGCGCAGTGACCGGTCCTCGCCGTCGGCCGTGATCACGTCGGGCAGCGAGTCGCCGGTGTACGCCGACGTGAACGCGGCCACGGCGGTGTTGCGCAGGTTTTCGAACCAGTCCGATGCGCGTCCGAGATGGGATCGGCCGGACATTGCCGCCATCGCGCCGAGCGCGTTGCACCACAGTGCGTTGATCTCGACCGGCGATCCGTGGCGCGGTGTGACCGGCACTCCGTTGACGCGGGCATCCATCCAGGTCAGGGCCTTGTCGGGTGCTCCGACGGTGGCGATCAGGCCGCGGCTGTCCAGGCCGATGCCGTAGCGGGCGCCGTCGGCGTACGCGTCGATGATCGTGGTCAGTCCGGGTACCAGCTCGGCGGCGAGGTCGGTGTCGCCGGTGACCGCGACGTGTCGGCCGACGGCGTGGATGAACCACAGCGGTGCGTCGACGCTGTTGAAGTCGGCGGCGCCGGTGTCGTCGGTGATGTCGGCGGTGTTCGGGAGCATGCCGTCGGAGAGTGCGGCGGCGTAGCGGCGTAGGACGTCGCGGCCGAGGGTGGCGCGGCCGGAGGTGAGGAACAGGCCTTCGTAGGACGTCATGGTGTCGCGGGACCAGGCGCCGAACCACGGGTATCCGGCGACGACGTCCGGGCCTTCGATGACGAATGCGTCGGCGGCGAGTGCGAGCACGGCATCGACGTCGTTGTCGGGTTTCGCGGTGGCGATCAGGTCCCGGTTGCGTACCGCAGCGGCCGTGATCATCTCCGTGGCCGGTGGTGGCGGAGTCTCGAGATCGCCGGCCCAGGCCGTGACCTCGAGGGTCTCCCCCGCGGTCAGCGTCGCGGTGAATCGGCCGATCGACCAGAGGTCCTCGTTCGCGTTGAGACCGCGGGCGGCTTCTTCGCGGAGGTGCGCGCCGAGGTACCAGTTGCCGTCGACGGTGAATCCGGGTCCTGCGATCCGGTAGGCGTCGTCAACGACGACGCCGTCGGTGGTCGCTGCCATCGTGGGCGCCGGGCCGGACGCATAGCGTTCGCCGTGGCAGTTACGCCACGTGCCGAGCGCGTTGAGGGTAAGGGTGATCGGCGGCCCGGCGATCAGCCGGTGGGTGACGCCGACCGCGGAGCGTCCGTGGGCCATCGCGATGCGACGCTCGATCACGGTGTCGCCGATGCGCCACCGCCACCGGGGCAGGCCGTCCTCGTACGCAAATGATTCGAGTAACTCATACCCTTTTGGGGATATTGCGCCGGTGGCCCATTCATGCACGCCGAGGGACCAATGCGATCCGTTGATCTCGACGACCGGGTCCAGCGACACGAGCCCGACCTGCCGGTCTCCGGGGTGCGCGCCGCTCGGCACGAGAAGCGCGTGATACCGCCGTGTACGCAGGCCGGACACGGTACCCATGGCATATCCGCCACGACCGTCCGGCAAGATCCATTCGCGCGCAGATGCAGCCGAGACATCGCCGCAGGTCTGCAAACCGAGGGTCAGTGGCAAATTCGACACCCCTTACTCTACCGTTTTGTGATGATCGCAAGGCACACTAGGCCCGGTGCACAACTCCGATCAGGCCGAGCGCTCACGCTTGGCAGCAGCTGACCAGGGCACCGCACCGTGGCGCGAGTGGGGGCCCTACCTCTCCGAGCGCGCCTGGGGCACGGTTCGAGAGGATTACAGCGACTACGGCGACTCCTGGACCTACTTTCCGCATGACACCGCCCGCTCCCGGACCTACCGGTGGAGCGAGGACGGTCTGGGTGGGATCTGTGACGAGCGCCAGCTGTTCTGTTTCGCATTCGCGTTCTGGAACGGTGAAGATCCGATCCTCAAGGAGCGTATCTACGGTTTGACCGGCCCGGAGGGCAATCACGGCGAGGACGCCAAGGAGTACTGGTGGTACCTGGACTCCACGCCGACGCACTCGTACATGAAGTGGCGTTACCACTACCCGCAGTTAGCGTTCCCGTACGCGCAGGTGCGTGACGTCAACCACAACACCGGGCGCAACGAGCCCGAATACGAGCTGATGGACACCGGTGTCTTCGACGACGACCGGTACTGGACGGTCGACGTCGAATACGCGAAGGCCGACACGCACGACATGTCGATGCTGGTCACGGTCACGAACAACGGCCCGGACACCGCGACGCTGCACGTCCTGCCGACACTCTGGTTCCGCAACACGTGGGGCTGGGAGGTACCGCGGGCGACGCCGCCGACGATCACCGCGACCGAGGGCCTGCTCGTCGCCGAGCACGACGAACTCGGCCGCCTGGTCCTCGCGGGCGACGGCTCGCCGACCGGCCTGGCCTGCGATAACGAGTCGAATGCCGAGCGCCTGTGGAAGCTGCCCGGCCGCAGCCTCTACCCGAAGGACGCGATCAACGACTACATCGTCTCCGGCCTGGACACGCTCAACCCGGCCGGCGTCGGCACGAAGGCGGCCCTGCACTACACACTCACGGTCGCCGCCGGGGGCACGGCCGAGATCCGCCTGCGGCTCGCGGCCGGCGAATCCAATCCTGATCTTGGTACGGGTCACCAGGCGGTCATGGCGGCCCGCACCGACGAGGCGGACGAGTACTTCGTCTCGATGACACCGGCGGACGCGTCCAAGGACGAGATCAAGACGCTGCGGCAGGCGGTCGCCGGGCTCATGTGGAGCAAGCAGTTCTACAACTACGACGTCGGCCGCTGGCTGAGTGGCGACCCGAGTTCGATTCCTCCGTCGCATTCGCGCCTGGCCGGCCGCAACAGCCGCTGGGCCCACATGAACTGCCACGACGTGATCTCGATGCCGGACCCGTGGGAGTATCCGTGGTTCGCCGCCTGGGATCTCGCATTCCACTGCGTCGCAATCGGCTATACCGACCCCGGCTTCGCCAAAACCCAGCTCTCGCTGCTGCTGGACGAGCGCTACCAGCACCCGGACGGCCAGATCCCGGCGTACGAGTGGGCGTTCGACGACGTGAACCCGCCGGTCCAGGCCTGGGCCTCGCTGCGGGTGTTCCACCTCGACGGCGGCTGGGACTTCGACTTTCTGGCACGGCTGCTGCCGGGTCTGATCCGCAACTTCGAGTGGTGGTCGGCGGCGAAGGCGGTCGGCGGGACGGTCAACACGTTCGGTGGCGGCTTCCTCGGCCTCGACAACGTCGGCCCGATCGAGCGGACCCATCCGCCGGCCGGTGCGGGCGCGCTCGTGCAGGCCGACGGCACCGCGTGGATGGCGATGTTCGCCGCCCACATCGCGGAGATCGCGCAGATCCTGTCGACGCGTGACCCCGAGCTGCTGGCGGTCGCGACGGAATACCGGACCCGGTTCGACGACATCGTGCTCGCCTCCTACGAGCGTGGCCTGTGGGACGACGAGATCGGCTTCTTCTTCGACCTGCTGATCGAGCCGGACGGCACGACGCAGGAGGTCCAGGCACGGTCCGTGGTGGGTCTGCTACCGGTTTGCGCGGTCGCGCCGCCGGCCGGGCACACCGACGTCGCCGGCGAGGAGCCGCCGAACGCGATGGTCGACGGCGACCGTCTGCGGCGCGTGCTGTCCCGGATGCTCGACGAGAACGAGTTCCTGTCCCCGTACGGGCTGCGGTCGCTGTCGAAGGCTCACAAGGACCAGCCGGCGGCTGTCACGGTTGCCGGATTCACGTACACGGCGGACTACGAGCCGGCGGAGTCGCGGTCGTCGACGTTCGGCGGCAACTCCAACTGGCGCGGCCCGGTCTGGTTGCCGGTGAACGTGCTGCTCGTCAACGCGCTCCGGGACCACGAGCGGCGGCTCGGGTCCGGGTTCACGATCGCGTACCCGACCGGCAGCAGCGAGCAGCGCACACTCGGCGAGATCGCCGACGAGGTGGCCGGCCGGCTGATCAGCCTGTTCCGCCCGGACGAGACCGGCCGCATCCCGGCGTACGGGGATGTCGAGGTGTTCCGCGACGATCCGCGCTGGAACGAAGGGCTGCTGTTCTACGAATACTTCCACGGCGACACCGGCGAAGGTCTCGGTGCCGGGCACCAGACCGGCTGGACGGCGCTCGTGATCGACCTGATCTGCGGCCGCTCGCACCGCTGACCGCGGCCGTCACCTGCCCGCCCGCGGTACGAGGCGCGGTCATGCCATGTCGGGAAGTGCCCCGACCTGTCGCTGCAAGCCGACCATGTCCAGGTAGGTGTCCTTGCGGGCGACCAGGCCGTCGCGGAACGCGATCACGTCGACGCCGTCACACACGAACGGCTTCCCGGCCGTGGTACCGGACATGTCGTACTCGAACACCAGATGGTCGGGTCCGATGTAGACCCGCTTCGGCGTGAACAGCAGATCCGGTACGAGCGCGAAGAAACCGGCGGTGAGCTGGCGGACCATCTCGACACCGGTGGCGGCGGCGCCGAGACCGTGGACGTGGAACACGGAGTCCTTCGTGTGCAGGGCGGCAACGGCGTCGGCATCATGCGACGCCCACGCCTTCGAGTAGGCGCCGGCCAGATCGGTGATGGTGGGGCTCATCGGAACTCCTTCTCGTGGGACTGTGGCCCGAATGTAGACGCTGACCAGGGCGTCGCGCGTCAGTGGAACTACGCAATTTTGTGCGCGGGTCGCGGATCCGGGCGGTCACCCAAAGTTATGTGCAGAAGAACGTGGAGCAGTGGCGTCTTACCGGGTGGAGGTGCACATGGAAAACCGGGTGGAGGTGCACATGGACAGCAACGCCGAAGATGACTTCACCGCATTCGTTGCGGCCCGACGACACGTGCTGTTGCGGGCCGCGTACGCGCTCACCGGCGATCAGCACGGCGCCGAGGATCTCGTCCAGAACGCCCTGACGAAAGCGGCCAGCAGATGGGCCAGGATTCGCGGCGAACCGGAGCACTACGTACGGGTCGTGATCTACCGCGAATTCGTCTCCGGGTGGCGACGACGACGCAGGCGCCCCGAATCGATCGTCGCGACCGTCCCCGACGAGATCAACGGCGGTGATCCGGCCGATGCATCCGTCAACCGGCTGGCGATGCGGGCACTGATCGCGACGCTGCCACCGCGGCAACGGGCCGTGATCGTCCTGCGGTACTTGGAGGACATGAGCGTCGAGCAGGTCGCCGCGATCCTCGGCTGTACCCGCGGCACGGTCGGCAGCCAGACCACACGTGCCCTGGCACACCTACGCCGCCATCACGACGACCGCCATCACGACGACCGGGACGGCACCCGCCGCCCGGTGCGACTCTCCGCCCCGGAGGTGACCCGATGACCACCGCATTCGAGACCGAACTGACCGCCACGCTGCAGGAACTCGCAGATGAGGTGGGCACCGGCGCCGATGAACTCGCGACCGTCGCCTATCGGGACGGCCGGCGCCTGCGCCGTCGCCGTACGGTACTGACGGCGGTGGCATCGGTCGTCGCGCTCGCCGTTCTGGCGGTCCCGGCGGTTACCGCCGCCGTCCTGCATGACGACTCCACCACCGCAGCGGCGCGGACCCGGGTGTCGACGACCGTGACGTTGCACGTTGCGGCACTGCCCGGTATGGCTGCGGACATGTCTCAGGTCCGGGACGTGCTCCGGAAGCGTTTTGCCGGCGCCGGTCTGCCGGCGACCATCTCCTCGACGACGTCCGGCGAGATTGAGGTCACCATTAAAGGCCGCGTCCCGACGGCGCGGATCGAACCGCTCATCGTCCCGGCCCACCTGCAGTTGCGCACGGTCCTCAACAGCGTCTCGGATATCGGGCCGAACAGTCCCGTGCCTGCTCCTGCGGTCGGCGTGAACATACCGACGCTGGCGCAGGTCCAGGCGAAGCTCGGGTCCGCGTATCAGGTGGCAGCCGGTGTCACGGATCCCTCGTTGGTCACCCAAGCGATCGAGACGCGCTTGGCTCCGTTCGCCACGTTGTCGCCGGCGGAGGTCAGCGTCCTGCCGCCGGTGATGCAGTTCGCGGTGCCGATGATCTCCTGCTCTCAGCTACTCGCTCGCCCGTACGGGTCGACGCTCGGCCCCGCAGCCTCCTCGCAGATCGTCGCGTGCGAGCGCAACGGCAACGGCCCGATGACGAAGTATCTGCTCGACGTGGCGAAGGTCGGCAGCGCAGACCTCGCCGGCGCCGTGGCGGCCGACAACATCGGCGGTAGTCCGGTCAACGTGCCCGGTTGGGAGATCGACCTGTCGCTGAACGGTCCCGGCGAGCAGAAGTGGTCGAATCTCACGGCCCAGCTGTTCGCCGAGGCGGATCCGGCCAACAACACGTACAAGGAGGTCGCGATCATGGTCGACTCGACGGTGTTGACAGCGCCGCAGATCACGGCACAGATCACGGGACCGATCACGATCAGTGGCGGGTTCACCAAGGCGACCGCGACATCGCTGGCAAACCTGCTGCGGGCCGGTGCCCTGCCGGTCGCACTCTCGGTGACCAGCGTATCGGTGAGCTAGAGCGACACCCGGCGGACCGGTCAATGGCTGGTTTGCCGGGTGCCCTACGCCGACGACGGCCCGTCGTGATGTCGTCATGGTGCAGTAATTCCATTGCTGATCGGTCACGCCGGCCGAACAATGCGGGCATGACGATCACGCGCCTCGATCCGGCCGACTCCGTGGCGATGGGCCAGTGGTACGACCTGATGGTCGCGGTCGCCCGCCACGACGTGCCCGACTTCCCGACCCCGAGCCGGCAGGAGCACGTGGCCAGGTTCGAGTACCCGTGGCCCACATTGACCGAAGAGGCGCTGCTGGCCCGGGACGGCGACCGGGTGGTCGGTGCCGCGTCGTACCGGCTGCCCCAGGCGGACAACCTGAGCATGGTCTACCTGGAACTGATCGTGCACCCGCAGTACCGGCGCCGCGGCATCGGCACCGCGCTGCTGGCGGAGGTCTACGCGGCCGCCCGACGGCACCACCGGACCCTGATCGAGATCGAGACGGTTCGGGCCCTGCCCGGCGGCGATGCCCGCGACGAGGCCGGCTACCGCTACCTCACCAACCGCGCTCACCAGCCCGGCGTGACCAGCATCAGGTCCCGGTGCCGGATCGCCGACCATACCGTGGGCGACGAGGCGACGCTCGCCGAGGCGTGGACCCACGCGGACGGGTACTCGCTCGTACAGTGGCGCGACGCGGTCCCGGAAGAGATCATCGAGGATATCGCCGCGCTGCAGAGCCGGCTCATGCTCGACGCCCCCACGGGTGACCTGGCGGTCGAGCAGACGTCGTACGACGCCGGCCGAGTACGCGGCGAAGAGGCCACCCAACTGGGTCGCGGCTACCGGTGGTACTCGACGGCGGCCCGGCACGACGCTACCGGCCAGATCGTCGCCCGTACCAAGCTGTCATTCGAGGCGAACGACGACACCCACGCGCGGCAGCGGATCACGATCGTCGAGCCGGCCCACCGCGGACGGCGTCTCGGCCTGATCGTGAAGTCGGCCAACCACGCGTACGCACGGGCACACGAGCCGGCGCTGCTGGTGGTCGACGCGTGGAACGCCGAGGAGAACACGCACATGCGGGCGGTCAACGCAGCGCTCGGTTTCCAGCCGGTGGACGCCTGGTCGGTCTTTCAGGTGCCGGTACCGGCGACCTAACCACAACGCTGATACCGCGCGGGCGCTCTACTCCATGCCGAGGTCGACGACGGCCCCGTCATCCAGTTCGGCGCCTGCTTCGACCGAGTGAAACGTCGCCAGCGTGGCGTCGCGATTGCGGGTCTCCACGATCGCGTGCCCGATCCCCGGGCATCCCAGGCGCGCATCGAGTTCGGCGACTTCCACCGCGTCGCTGCCCAGCAACGGCAGGATCACGATGACACCGTCGGCCTTGGTGACCAGCGCCTTCAACACGGCACGCTCGTCGTCGGCCAGGTCGCGGTGGGCGGCCAGAAACGATGCGGCCGGCGCCGCCACCAGGCTGCGGTCGTCCTCCTCTTCGAGCATCGCCAGCAGTTCGCCGACCGCCATGCTGTCCAGCCTCGCGTAGGAGATGAGCGCCGAGGCGTCGAGCACCAGCCGGACGTCGCTCACGCCGCTGCGGTGCGGTGCGCGGCCCTGCGGGCCTCGGCCTCATGCAGCCGCCGGCGCATCTTCTCCTTGCCGTCCGCCGTGATCTGGTAGCCGGCATCGACCAGCACGTCACGGAGGGTCTCCCGCCGTACGCGCTGGCGGATCGCATCGGCAATGTAGGCCGATGCGTTCTCTTCCTGGTCAAGGCGCTGGGCAACCTCGTCCGGCAGGGTGATCGAGATCCGTCGAGTCATACCGAACATGGTACTTCAATCGCATAAGATCATGTAGCAGCGATCACGGTTCGACGCGCTGCCCCTTACCGATCACCACGACACCGTCGGTGGAGACGGTGTAGCGCTCCCGGTCGCGTTCGAGGTCGACACCGATCTCGGCACCCTCCGGGATGTGGACGTTCTTGTCGATGATCGCCCGGCGGATCACCGCACCCCGGCCCACGTCAACGCCCTCCATCAGCACCGAGCCCTGCACGAACGCCCACGAGTGGACGCGGACGTTCGGCGATACGACGCACTCCTCGACCAGGGCACCGGAGATGATCGCACCGGGTGACACCATCGAGCTGACCGCGCGACCGACCCGGTTCTGCCAGCCGTGCACGAACTTTGCCGGCGGCCACGGCTGGTTGCCGGTGAAGATCGGCCAGTGCGAGTTGTAGAGGTTGAAGATCGGGTGGATCGCGATCAGGTCCATGTGCGCGTCGTAGAACGAGTCGAGCGTCCCCACGTCGCGCCAGTAGCCCCGGTCGCGGTCGGTGCTGCCGGGGACCTCGTTGTCGGCGAAGTCGTACACGTTCGCCTCGCCGCGGGCGACCAGCGCGGGGATGATGTTGCCGCCCATGTCGTGCTTACTGGTCGGATCGACCGCGTCCGCGTGCAGGATGTCCAGCAGCGCGGACGTGGTGAACACGTAGTTGCCCATGGACGCGAAGATCTGGTCCGGCGCGTCCGGCAGGCCCTCGGGTCTCGGTCGGTTTCTCCCGGAACGCGGTGATGCGGTTGCTGCCCGGCGCCACCTCGATCACGCCGAACTGGTCCGACATCGACTTCGGCTGCCGGATGCCGGCGACCGTGACGGCGGCGCCGGACGCGATGTGGTCGGCGACCATCTGCGACGGATCCATCCGGTAGATGTGGTCGGCACCGAACACGATGATGTAGTCCGGATGCTCGTCGTCGACGAGGTTCAGGCTCTGGAAGATCGCGTCCGCGGAGCCGGCGAACCAGTACGGCCCGAGGCGTTGCTGTGCCGGCACCGGGGTCACGTAGTTGCCCAGCAGCGTCGACATCCGCCACGTCTTGGTGATGTGCAGGTCCAGCGAGTGCGACTTGTACTGCGTCAACACCACGATCTTCAAGAACCCGGCATTCGCCAGGTTCGATAGGACGAAGTCGACCATCCGGTATATCCCACCGAACGGCACTGCCGGTTTCGCTCGGTCGGCCGTCAACGGCAACAGACGCTTGCCTTCCCCACCAGCCAACACGATTGCGAGCACTTTGGCAGCCATGGCTAGATCGTATGGATCACAAACCCGAAACGCCATCAAGACGCCCCGGACGTACGGTTGGGTTTCCGGCCGACGGAACGTTTAAGCTTTTCGACATGGCTCTGCGCGTCGATCTCCTCACCCGTGAATACCCGCCGGAGGTCTACGGCGGAGCCGGCGTACACGTTGAATATTTGGCTCGTGAGCTGCGCAAACTCGCGGACGTCCGGGTGCATTGTTTCGGCGCGACACGCGACGAGGACGGTGTGACGGCCTACCGCGAGGCGCCCGCACTCATCGCCGCGAATGCGGCGCTCGCCACGTTCGGGGTCGACCTCGAGATGGTCGCGGACTGCGCCGGCGCCGACGTGGTGCACAGCCACACCTGGTACGCGGCACTCGCCGGCCACATCGCGAAGCTGCTGTACGGCATCCCGCACGTGTTGACCGCGCACAGCCTGGAGCCGCTGCGTCCGTGGAAGGCCGAGCAGCTCGGCGGCGGCTACGCGCTGTCGAGCTGGGCCGAACGAACCGCGGTCGGCAGTGCCGATGCGATCATCGCGGTCTCCGAGGGCATGCGTACCGACGTCCTGACCGCCTATCCGGGCGTCGATCCGGACAAGATCCACGTCGTGCACAACGGCATCGACACCGACCAGTACGCGCCGGATCGCGGCACCGAGGTGCTCGCCAAACACGGCATCGATCCGACCCGGCCGACGGTCGTGTTCGTCGGCCGGATCACCCGCCAGAAGGGCCTGCCGTACCTGCTGCGGGCGGCCTCGTCGTTCGCACCGGACGTGCAGCTCGTCCTGCTGGCCGGCGCGCCGGACACGGTGGAGATCGCGGCCGAGGTCGAGTCGCTGGTCGCCGAGCTCGACGGCGTGGTCTGGATCCCCGGCATGCTGCCGAAGACCGAGGTCATCCAGATCCTGACCGCGAGTACGGTGTTCGTCTGCCCGTCCATCTACGAGCCGATGGGCATCGTGAACCTCGAGGCGATGGCGTGTGAGACCGCCGTCGTGGCGACCGCGACCGGCGGGATTCCCGAAGTGGTGGAGGACGGCGGGACCGGCATCCTGGTGCCGATCGACCAGTACGAGGACGGCACGCCCCGTGACCCCGACCGGTTCGTCGCCGACCTGGCGGCGGCGATCAACGAACTGCTCGCCGATCCGGCGCGAGCCTCGCTGATGGGCCTCGCCGGCCGGGAGCGCGCCATCGAGCACTTCTCCTGGAGCGCAGCCGCGACCCGGACGATTGCCATCTACGAGGCGGCCCGCGGCTAGTCCGTCGCGCTACGACGTCAGCTGCTCCGTTGCGGCTCGGCCGGCCTCGGCGGTCCGGCGTAGAAAGTCGCCGATCAGCTCGAGCTGCGCCTCGTCGTAGCCGGCGCAGAGCGCATCCATCGCGGTGTTCATCCCCGCGTAGCGGCCGAGGATCTCGGCCGCGCGGTCGCGGGCGGCGCGGATGACGACCGCTCGCCGGTCGGACGGATCGCGGTCACGCGAGATCCATCCCGCGCGCTCGAGGCGGTCCAGGATTCCGGTAATGGTCGCCGGATGCAGCCGGGCGAGCTGCGCCAGCGCGCTCGCGCTCAGCGGTCCGTGCCGGCTGATCAGGTCGAGGCAGTCGAGGTCCACGTCGCGGAGCCCGAGCGACTCCCCCACCCGGTGATTGAGCAGCGACAATTCGATGCTCAACGCGCGCAGTGAGTTCCGCAGCGCGACCGTGCGGCGCCGGCGGGTGCTCGACCCGGGCGGGATCGCGAACGGATCCCCGGGCACAGGTACTACGTCGCTCATATGATATGGTCCTCGTAATATATGGATCGTTGAGTAAATCCTAGAGCATCGGAGCGCAGCATGAAGCTCACCGTCTTCGCGGCGACCGGCGGCATCGGCCGCTACCTCCTCGAACAGGCGCAAGCGGGCGGCCATGACGTCACGGCCGTGGTCCGCAACCCCCAGAATCTGACCCAGAAGGTACGCACCGTCCGGGCCGATCTCGCCCACCCGGACATGACCATGGTCGAGCAGGCGGTGTGGGGCGCCGATGCGGTCCTGTCCGGCCTCGGTGCCCGTACCTCGGCGGACTACGGCGTCGCCGGGCGCGGTACCCGGGCGATCGTCGACGCGATGACCGCCACCGGCACGAAACGCCTGGTCGTGGTGAGTGCGGCGCCGATGGGTACGGTCGCGTCGCCGGACCGTCCGCATCCGCCGAAGCACGATCCGGGCGATGGTTTCTTCATGCGGCACCTGGGCGCCACCTTCGCGAAGACGATGTTCGGCAAGAACTATGCCGACCTCGCGGTAATGGAGGACGTCGTGATGGCGAGCCCTCTGCAGTGGACGATCGTACGGCCGCCGAAACTCACCGACAAGGCACGGACCGGCGACTACCGGATTGCGCTCGGACGCAACATCCGGGGCGGATTCAGCATCTCGCGCGCCGACGTGGCCGACTGCATGCTGGCGATGCTCGACCGGCCGGACTCGGTCGGCCAGACTGTCGGCGTCGCGTCATAACGCCACGGGCCGGCGGTCAGACGGCTGCCGGTGCCAACGCCCGGCCGTGCTCGCGTGCGGACGCCTCGGCGGCGCTGCGGGACTCGGTGGCGTAGTCGATGAACTGGGCCAGCGCCGGGTTGACGGCGGCCAGCGTCATCTCGGTCTCGATGATGCGGACGTCGAGTCTCCAGACGTCTTCGAGGATCCGGCGGATCCAGGCGGTGGAGTGGTCCCAGCCGTCACGCGGCGTGCCCGGCCCGTACGCACCACCGCGCACGATGATCAGCACGGCCTTCTTGCCGGCCAGGACGGGCTCGGCGCTGGCCCCCATCCGCGGGTCGGTGATCACGAGGTCGATCCACGTCTTCAGGTGCTGGGAGACGCCGAAGTTGTAGAGCGGCACCGCGAGCAGCACCGATTCGGCGTCGATGAGCTGGTCTGCGGCTTCGGTGGCGAGCGCGTACGCGGCGACCTGCTCCGGCGTACGGTCGGCGGCCGGGATGCGGGACGTGCCGACGGACGTGCGCCCAGACATCCGCCGGAATCGGGTCCCGTCCCAGGTCACGACGGATGACGGTGTCGCCCGGGTGGGTCGCCTGCCATTCGTGCTCGACGATGTCGGCGAGTTCGCGGCTGTGCGAGCCGTCGACCCTGATGCTGGTGTCAATCCGGAGCAATGACATGACGATCTCCCTCTGCGAGCTAGCCTGACACTTGCTACTAGTAAATAACTAGTTTCACGGATTCTGCAAGTGGCGAGTAGCATCCATCTCATGGCGAAGCAGCCGGAGGAGCACGACGCGCGGCAATGTGACCGCGCTCTCGCTCGCGCCTTCGACTTTCTCGGCAAGCGATGGAACGGCATGATTCTCGGCACGCTGTCGTTAGGCCCGGCCGGCTTCGCCGAGCTGCGGCGCTCGCTGGCGACGATCACCGACTCGGTGCTGTCCGACCGGCTGACCGAGCTGACCGCGGCCGGACTCGTGTCGCGGGAGATCACCGACACGAAGCCACCCGGCGTCTCGTACGCGTTGACGCCGGCCGGTGCCGCGCTGACCCCGATCCTGGACGGATTGGCGCACTGGGCGTCATGCAACCTGGCGGAGAAGGGCCAGGCACTGCCCGCGGCAGGCCGCGACGATCAGCCGATCACGCGGGCCCGGTCGAGGACGTAGAGCGACTGCCGAGGGCTGTCGTCGTCGGGATAGAACTCGACGATCCGCTGGAATCCGATCTTTTCGCAGGCCCGCCAGGATGCGACGTTCGCCGCCGCCGGTGCCGCCACGACGAACCGGGTCGACGGGCGTCGTTGCAGGATGACGTCCCGGAGGTACGCCCAGAGCATCCGCGATCCGATGCCCTGACCGACCAGGTCGGGTACGCCGATCGCGTAGTCGATCGTCACCGCGTCGTGGCCGCCTTCGGTGACCGGCCCCGCGGTGACCAGGTAGTCCGGATCGGCGGCGAGCGGTGTCATCTGGATAAATCCGGCCGGTTTGTCGTCCACGACGATCACGTCGACCCGGGTCGGACGGGTGCCGTCGATCCGCGGGCCGTACTTCGCCTCGGCCGCCGCCACGTCGGCGACCGGGTCCGACCAATGGCGGGCCACCGGCGGCGACGCCTGCCACGTGACCATCGAGGCCAGGTCGTCACGCCGCAGCGGCCGGAACGTGATGGTCGGCGCCGGATTGGCCGCGACGCGGCGGATGTTGGCCGCCACGACGTGCGGCTTGCACATGGTGAGCGCGACCGATGGGCGTACCCACTGGTATTGATCGTGTTCGACGTCGACCAGCGTGACGGCCGTGTCCTGCTCGACCTCGGCGGCGAACAGCCCCCACCGTCCGGACAGGTCGATCGGTGTGATGTCGACGCCGGTGATGCCGGCCTCCTCGGCGAGTTCGCGCAGCGCTCCGACCAGCAGCGGCTCGCCGGGGTGCCGGGCACCGGACGGCGGCGTCCAGGCCCAGTCGCCGGCGAAGTCCGCGCCGTGGTGCGCGCGGTGCACGAGCAGCACATCGCCGTCGGTGCGGCGGATGACGACCGTCGCACCGTTCGGCCAGTCGTCCGCGATCGCAAGGCCGTCCCACGTCGTATCCCCCATGCGGGCTACGGTAACAAGTCGGGTTTCGGCGCGATGGCCGCGGCGATCAGGTAGGACGGATCGCGGTCGAGGCTCGCGCGGGCCCGGTCGTAGCGTTGCGTGGTGCGGGGATCGGCGTGGCCGAGCGCGTGTTGGCGCTCCTCCAACGTCGCACCGGCCTCGCGCGCGAGCGTTGCCCACGCGTGCCGGAAGCTGTGCGGGGTGATCCGGTCGGCGGTCGCGATGCCCGCGGCGATCGCCGCTCGCCGGACAAAACGGGCCACGATGTGCCGGTCCATCCGCTCGCCGTCCGCGGTCCGGAACAGCGGCCCGATCGTGCGGCCCGCGGACATGGCATCCAGCTTCGCGGCCAACTCCGGGGGGATCGCCCGGGTACGCGTCTTGCCGCCTTTCATCCGCAGCCGTACGGTCCGGTGGCCGCTGTCGTACCCGAGGTCGGCGACGTCGAGCGCGCAGATTTCGGACACGCGGGCGCCGATGCCGACCAGGAACCCGGCCAGCGCGGTCGCGGTGACCGGCCCGAGCACCGGATCGGCCTCGGCGGCGCGGAGAACCGCGATCGTCTCGTCGACGGTCATCCCGACGGTCGTCGTGTGCTGGGTGTCGATCCGCGGACGCCGGACTCGCAGCATCGGATTCACCGTGATCACGTCGGCATCCTGGAGGTAGCCGTACCAGGACGAGAGCGCCGCCAGGCGCCGGGCGAGACTCGCCGGGGCGAGCGGCCGCCCGGTCCGCGGGTTCGGCAGGTTCACGAGATTCGCCGCGTACGCGTCCACATCGGACCGGCGTACGTCGATCGGGTTGATCTCCCGCCCGGCGCACCAGCCGACGAAGTCCTCGACATCCCGCCGGTACGCCGCCCGGGTGTGCCCGGATTCGCGGAAGCTCCACAGCCACGCGGCCGTGTGGTGGGCCAGTGCGTCGTACGCGTCGACGTGGCCGGTTCCGCGGGCGACGATCTCGCCCGCGATCGATTCGGGCGTGGGGTCAGTACGGCTGCCCGCAGACAAGCCAGTCGCCGCCTTCACTGGTGAGCACGATGCTGCGCGACGTCGCAGAACCGCTGCCGGTCGTGATGTTTTCGGTCACCACCGCACTGCGTTGGCCGTTGACGGTGCTGAGATCGACCGATACCGCCTTGTGTGCGGTGATCTGCGGTTGTGCCTTGACGTAGTCGGCGAATGACGACTCGGTGTACTGCTTCTTCGTCGCCGCGCACAACTGCAGATAGGCGTCGGCCGGACTGTTGGTCTGGAGCGCGCTGAGGAACTTTTCGGCCGCCTCGGTCGGCGCCTTACCTTCCTGGTTCGTCCGGTAGATGACGTAGCCCCACCCGCCGCCGCAGATCACCGTGATGATGACGATGGCGTAGATCAGATGCCGGAGACGCCACTTGCGTTCGGCTCTCGCGCGTTCCGCTTTTATACGTCCGGATTTAGTCACGGCGCCTGCTTACCCGAGTTCGCACGATCACGAACGTTAGCAGGGCAAGCAGGCGCGCGATAGGCTACTTCACCGCGAGAAGATCGACCACGAAGATCAGCGTTTCGCCACCCTTGATGGCACCGCCGGCGCCGCGGTCGCCGTACCCCAGTTTGGCCGGGATGGTCAGCTGGCGACGGCCGCCGACGCGCATGCCGGCGACGCCCTGGTCCCAGCCCGCGATGACCTGTCCGGCGCCGAGACCGAACTCGAACGGCGAGTTGCGGTTCCAGGACGAGTCGAACTCCTTGCCGTTGGAGTGTGCGACGCCGACGTAGTGCACGACGACCTTGTGACCGGCGGTCGCTTCGTCGCCGTCGCCGACGGTGATGTCTTCGATGACGAGGTCGGCCGGCGCGGGGCCGGTGGGCGCGTCGATGAAAGGCTTACTCAGAGTCATGACGTCCATCGTAATCTAGGGCTCGTCGCCGGCCATGCGGCGTGCCGCGTCGGCGGTGCCCGCGTCCATTCCCTCGAATCCGGTACGCCGATGCTCGGCCGACTGCTCCTCGATCCATCGGGTATGCGCCTCCCACGCCGACTGCTTCGTGCTGCCGAGCGCCGCCCCGATCTGCGTCCACGTCGCACCGGCGGCACGGGCGCTGCGCACGCCGAGCTGACGTCCGTAGGCGGCCTTGCGGGCCAGCACCTCGCCGAGCGCCAGCATCTCCAGCGCATCGCCAACACCGAGCGTGACCGACGGATCCTCGGCCATGTCCGCGAGCGCATCCCGCGTACGCAGCGCGTCATACCGCGCTGCGGCGGTCATCAACGTGGTCTGGCGTTCCAGCTCGTCGGGTGTGCTCATCACCCCAGCGTGCCGTCAGGCTGCCCTGACGTCAACACGGTTCGCCGTCGGCGCAATCGGTCGTCTACGACTGCGGAATCCCGTGCAGCCGGCAGTGGAACGCCCACGCGTCGCCGATGATGTCGGAGAGCTCCGGTCGCGCCGGCTTCCAGCCGAGCATCCGGTGCGCCTTCTCGCTCGACGCGATGCCGACCATCGGGTCGCCGGGGCGGCGATCCATCACCTTCGACCGGGAAGTCGCGGCCGCTGACCCGCTGCACCGTGTCGATGACCTGCTTGTTCGTGTAGCCGCTGCCGTTGCCGAGGTTGAAGATCTCGTGCCGCCCGGGCTCCATCGCGGCCAACGCGAGCAGGTGCGCGCTGGCGAGGTCGGAGACGTGGATGTAGTCCCGGATGCACGTACCGTCGCGGGTCGGGTAGTCGTCACCGTAGAGCGCCAGCTCATCGCGCTGACCGCTCGCCGCCTGGAGCACGATCGGGATCAGGTGACTCTCCGGGTTGTGCCGCTCGCCGAGGTCACCGACCGCACCGGCCGCGTTGAAGTACCGCAGGCTGACCGCGCCCAGGCCGAACGCCGTGGCCTCGCCGGCGAGCATCATGTCGACGGTGAGTTTCGTGGCCGCATAGGGATTGATCGGTCCGACCGGTGACTCCTCGGACAGCGGTGCGCCGTTCGGGTCGGTGCGGTAGATCGAGCCGGTGGAAGAGAAGATCAATCGAGGGGTACGAGCGAGCTCGCATCGCCTCCAGCAGCGCGATCGTGCCGGTCACGTTGGTGTGCCAGTACACGTCCGGCCGGGCGACCGACTCGGCGACCTCGATCTTGCCGGCGAAGTGCAGCACGGCTTCGAAGCCGGACGCCGGGCCGCAGCACGGCTGCGACGTCGTGCAGCGAGCGCTCGTCGAGGACGGCTTCGGCCGGGATGTTCTCCCGGAACCCGGTCGAGAGGTCGTCGATGATCACCACCTCGTGGCCGGCGTCGACAAGGGCATGGGTTACGACGCTGCCGATATATCCGGCGCCGCCGGTCACGAGAACCTTCATGGTGCGAAACCCTATCGTCCGGTGTCGAGTGCCGGCTCCCGGCGTACTACGCGGCCGGTAGGTTCACGAGCATCATGCGCGCCTGCTCGGCGTACGGTTCCTTGACGACGACCTCGTAGCTACCGGCCGCGAGCGACCTGGTCGAGATGAAGTCACGGACACCGCGCGTGGCCGCGTGCGCGAGCGCACCGAAGATAGCGCCCCAGATCGCGCCGATGATCAGACCGGCGAACACCACATAGAACCAGTTGTGCCGGGTGAACAGGCCGAACAGCAGGCCGATGAACAGGCCGAACCAGCCGCCGCTCATCGCTCCGGTCAGCGCCGCCTTCTGCGTGGTCATCCGGCCGAGAACATTCTCGACCAGGCTCAGGTCGGAGCCGATGATCGAGGCGTGCTCGACCGGGAACTGGTTGTCGGACAGGTAATCCATCGCCCGCTGCGCCTGCGCGTACGTCGGGTAACTCGCCACACTGGTGCCCAGATCGGCCAGCGATCCGGGTATCGGGCCCAGGCCGCTTCCGCGCCCGCCCGACATGGAACCCATCGAAGCCATATGTGCTCGCCCCCCGTACCAGAGTGATCTTTTGGTAATTTTCTCTGTTTTGTCCTTCTTGTGGAGTCGAAACCGCGAATGACCCTCGAGAATACGACGCCGAGTCCGATACCCGACGAAGGTGTCGAATTGACATTGTTCGACTTCTAGCCTCGCCGTATGCGCCGTCATCAGTCATTCCTCGCCATCGGCCTGGTCCTATGCCTGGCCATCGCCGCCTGCTCCTCGTCGAGTCACACGACCGGCTCCCTGTCCGGCGCACCCGTCAACATCGCGCCCTCCACGCCGTCACCGGCCGACACCGGCGTGCTCCCGGGCACGACGTCACCGACGGACACCACACCACCGACCGGCACCACATCACCCGGCACCACGTCACCGACGTCCGGCACCGGTACGACGACCGCGCCGGCCGGCCCGCCGATCACGGTGACCGCGACGATCGAACCGGTCGCCGACGTGACCACGACCGCCTGCCCCTACACGTTCACGGTCACCGCCAAGATCTCGGTGAGCCGGGGCCCGATCACGCTCCGCTACGGGTGGAGGCATTCCGACGCGCCGCCGGAGGTCCAGAAGATCACCTTCAGCGGCTCCGGTCCGCAGACCAAGTCGATCAGCGTTCAACAGACACTTGCCGATGTCCAGATTGAGGGCGCCGAAGCGCTGCAAATCATCGGTCACTCCGCCACCTTCATCGGACCGACGTACGTCCAGTACACGCTGATCTGCGGCGCTACCGCCGAGGATCCGATCGCCACGCCGTCGAGCGGGACGTCGTGCCCGTACACGGCCGAGTTCAGTACGAACATCCGTACGCTCGGTCCCCAGGACGTGACCTACGAGTGGGTGTTCTCCGACGGGACGTCGACCCCCGGCGACGTCAACTTCACCGGCTCCGGCCCGGCGCAGTCGACCGTCTTTACGTTCCATTCGGTCCCGTTCACGGTGTTCACCAACCGATTCCATGCGTCCCTGCACATCACCAGCGCCGGTGGCTACACCACGAAATTCATCTCACCGACCTGCACGCCCACGAAAGCCCTCTGACGACCGGTATGAGCGGCCGGAACACGCTCCGGCACGGACGCTACGATGGCCGCTCACCAGCAGGGAGGCAGGACCGAGTGGCAGACGTCGACCGGGAAACACGGATCAAGCAGGCCTATGCCGGCGTCACCCGCATCCTGTCCGGACGCGCGTCGGCCACCATCGAGGCGCAACTCCACGAGCTGACCGCCAGCGGCTACGACCTCGATCAACCGCCGGACATGTACGGCGGCGGCATCGTCGAGGAGCTGGAACGCCGGGTCGCCGACCTGCTCGGCAAACCGGCCGCGGCGTTCTTCCCGACCGGCACGATGGCGCAACAGGTCGCGCTGCGGATCTGGAGCGAGAAGGCCGGCAACCCGACCGTCGCACTGCACCCGCTGCACCACCCCGAGATGTACGAGAAGCACGCGTACGCGACCCTGACCGGCCTGCGATCGGTATGGCCGACGACCGCCCGGCGGGCCGCGACCGGCGACGAGATCCGCGGCCTGGCCGAACCGTTCGCGGCGATCCAGATCGAGTTGCCGCTACGCGAAGCCGGCTTCCTGCTGCCGACGTGGGACGAACTGAGGACATGTGTGCCGCGGCACGCGAGCGCGGAGCGTTCGTCCATCTCGACGGCGCCCGCCTTTGGGAGTCGACGACCCATCTCGGCCAGGACCTCCCGACCATCGCCGCGCTCGCGGACAGCGTCTACGTGTCGTTCTACAAGTCACTGGGCGGCCTGTCCGGTGCGGCGCTCGTCGGCGACGAAGACGTTCATCGCGACCGCGAAGGCGTGGCGGCACCGGTACGGCGGGCAACTGTTCACGCAGTGGCCGGCCGTACTGTCCGCGCTGTCCGGTCTGGATCAGCAATTGCCGCGACTGCCGGAGTATGTCGCGCACGCCAAGGTCGTCGCGGCCGCGCTGGCCACCCTTCCCGGCCTGACCGTCTATCCGAATCCGCCGCACACGCAGCAATTCCAGCTGTGGCTCGCGCATCCGGTGGCGACGGCCAACGAGGCGGTGTTGACGCTCGCCGAAGACCTGAAGGTGCGGTTCGTCGACGGGTGGCGGCCACAGGCACCCGGCGACCGATGCATGGCCGAGGTCTCGATCGGCGCGTCGGCGCTCGAGTGGAGTGCCGATGACGTGATCGAGATCGGCACCGAGTTCTTAGCCAGGATGTAGCGATTCCCGGGGACATACCCAGTCCCCGGGAATCCTTTTTCCACCCATTTGCGCACACCAGTGGCGTTTAAGGCACTCGGTCATTCTCAACTCACCGCGCTTTGCCATTAAGCTAAGCCCGCATGATGGAGCGGGCTTCGGGAAATGAGCCCGAATCTCGGTGAACTTCGCCGGGTGCCGTTCGATCTGGTGTTCGGTGGAGAATGCTCAGGCTGGAGCAATAGTCTGAATCTCACTGCCGCAGCTGCCTCTGCCATTGGGCTACCCGCACGCTGTGTGCGCCGGGGAGGAATCGAACCTCCACCTGTACTGCGACCTACATCAGCTTCAATTTTCAGCCTCAGCTTTCGCGCCTCCAGCGAGGCGCGACCCCCGTGCTCCAACGGGGGCGTCTGTGCGGGCTATCCGAAGAGGTAGCCCAGAATCTGCTCGCCGATGGTCACGTCCGTGACATCGGCCGCGTTCGCGGTCTCCCGCGCGAACTTGACCGCCTGCTGCAGCTTCGTCACCCGCTCGCGAAGCTCGCGGATCTTCGACGCGGGCAGCGCGCCGGAGAACTTGATCGTGTTCCAGGTGCCCACGACGACATCCTCGGTGTACACGTCGACCTGCGCCGGGTGCTTCTCGGTCGCCTCGGCCTTGACGTGGTTGCGCGGCACCTTCTTCGTCCGCGTGGTCTGCACCGGATCGGCCGCATAGTGGCCGGCGGACTCGCTGAACGTCCAGTGCTCCGACGGGTCGAGCGCGGGCAGCTTGTCGACGAACGTGTACAGGTCGGTGAGCTGCTTCTCCAGGAAGAGCAGGTACGTCACCGGTACGTCGGCGGCGAGCACCGAGCCGTCGACGACGACGTCGGCCTTCGCGGTGCAGTTCGCGTAGTCCTGCGTCGCGACGACGTCGAACAGCTTGACCAGCGCCGTCCGGACGTCCGCGATCACGCCGTCGGCGGTCAACTGGACGCGGGTCGACTCGGCCGGAAGCTTCTCGCCCTCGTCGTCCTTCGGCTGGTAGGTCCGGGAAATGCCGGACAGCAACGCCTGCTTCTGCACGTCGCGATGGGAATCGGTGAGGGTTCGCAGCGTCTGGCTTTTCACGCCTTTGGAGACTGCGATGATCTGGTTGAGCTTTGCCACGAAGCGGAACGCTACGGCATCGATACCCATCGGGTCACGTCAGTTTCGAGGAGCATTCGGATCTCCGACAGTCGGGTGGCGAGATCCGGATCCGGCGTACCGGTCCACGGGCCGTCGAGATCCGGCCGGTGCCGCGTGACATGCACGGTGAACGCGGCCAGCTGATCCCGCGCATTCTCCGCCTCGCTCACCTGCTTCGCCGAGCGCCGTCCGCGCGGCCCAACACAGGTCGATCCGTTCGGCCAACCACGCCGGAGCGCGCTGCGCCCGGCGCGAGGCCGCCGCCACGTCAGCACCGGCGATCGTCGCGATCCGCGCCGCTTCCCGTTCTTTTCCGTGTACGCCCGCCATACGCTCGAAGCGGGTCCACTCCCGACCCATCGAGCCGAGCCGCTCGCCCCAGGATTCCAGCAGCACCATCCGCAGCGAACGAGCCGACTCCCGCATCAGGATCGTCGCCTGCACCGGGTCATCAGCCGCGGCAGCCCGGCGATACTCCTGCCGTGCGGCCGCGATCCAGCGTTCCCGACGGCCCGCGACGATCCCCGGCGCAAACCGGATCGACGTCAACCAGGCCACGAACTCGGCGACCAGCGGATCGCTGCCGGCCACCGCCCGCCCGCCGTACGCCTTGTCGACGCCGTGAAACCAGCGGCGCTCGTCCATCCGGGCGACGATCCACTCCGGTCCGCCGGCCATCGCCGCGTGGATTTCCGGCACCGTGAACGCGATCGATCCCATGTCGAGCGTCTGCGCGCGACCGGACGCGGCCCACCAATCGACGAGTTCGGCCTGCAGCTGCGCCAGCTCCGCCTCCGGCGTGGTCGACGCGCGGTAGACCGGCAGCAGATCGATGTCCGACATCGGCCACGGCTCATCCCGGCCGAGACTCCCGCCGACGATCAGCCCGGCCACCCCCGGCACCGGTGCCAGCAGGCGGACCGCCTCCTGCAGGCGCTCGTCGAGCAACTGCCGCCAACGCGGGGAGATCAGCACCTCTACCATGGTGCAGCATGTACGAGATTTCCACCGACCCGAGCCGCCTGGACGTCGACCTGATCCACCGCTGGCTGTCGACCGACGCCTACTGGGCCACCGGCCGCAGCCGCGACACCGTCGAACGGTCCATCCAGGCATCGGTCAACCTTCGGCGCGTACGCAACCGACGGCACCCAGGTCGCATTCGCCCGCGTCGTCACCGACCTCGCCACGTTCGCATGGCTCTGCGACGTCTACGTCGATCCGGCCCACCGCGGCCACGGCCTCGGCACCCGTCTCGCCGGACGGCCGTCGAGCATCTCGCACCGTACGGGCTGACCCGGATCCTGCTCGGTACCGCGGACGCCCACGGCGTCTACGCCAAGGTCGGATTCACCCCGCTGCCCGACCCGACCCGGATGATGATCTACAAGCCGCCGACCTTGCCGTTGAGGTACCGCTGCTCCGGGATGCTCGTGGCCAGGCGTGCCGCGTCGGCGTACGCCGCCCGGGCCTCGTCGATCCGGCCGTCCATCTCCAGCAGATGCCCGCGGACCGCGTACAGCCGGTGGTGGCGGCGCATCTGCTCGATCCGCCAGCAGCGGCTCGATCATGTCCAGCCCGGCTGCCGGACCGCTCGACCTTCGCGACCGCGACCGCGTGATTCAGCGTGACCACTGGGCTCGGGCGCGATGTTGTCGAGCATGCGGTACAGGACCTCGATCTGGGCCCAATCGGTGTCCGCGGCGCAGGCGCGCCTCGGCGTGCACGGCCGCGATCGCCGCCTGCAACTGGTACGGCCCGACCGGCCCGGCCGGCAGCGCCTGCTTCGATCAGGCCGAACGCCCTCGTCGATGCTGACCGCGATCCCACAACGTCCGGTCCTGCTCGGCCAGCGGCACCAGCGAACCGTCGGCGCGGCCCGGGCGGCTCGCCGAGAGTCCGTGAGCAGCATCAACGCCAGCAGCCCGGTCACCTCTCCGGCGGCGTGGCAGGTGCCGATGCAGCCGCCGGGTCAGACGGATCGCCTCGTCCGCCAGCGACGTGTCGGTCAGTCCCGGCGCCAGTGGTTGCTGGTGTGGCCCTCGGTGAAGACCAGGTACAGCACCTGGGCGACGGCCGACGACCCGGTCCGGCATCTGCTCGGCCGACGGAACGCCGAACCGCGCTCCGACCTCGCGCAGCCGCGCCTTGGCTCGGCTGATCCGCTGCGCCATCGTGGTTTCGGGCACCAGGAAAGCCCGGGCTATCTGCGCGGTGCTCAACCCGGCGACGGCACGCAACGTCAACGCGACCTGCGATGGACGCGTCAGCGCCGGGTGGCAGCACAGCAGCAGCAACGTCAGCGAGTCATCCCGTTCGCCGACTGATCGAACGTGTCGGCCGACGGCGCGAGCAGCGCCTCGGCCGGCGTGCGCCGGACGACGAGCTGCTCGCGGTCGGCGCGGGCCTGGTCGCTGCGCCACTGGTCGACCAGGCGGCGCGAAGCGACCGTGATCAGCCAGGATTTCGGATTCGTCCGGGAGCCCGTCCACCGGCCATTGCCGCGCTCGCCGCGAGCAGCGCTTCCTGCGCCGCATCCTCAGCGGCGTCGAAGTCGCCGAAGTGGCGAACCAGCGCGGCGAGCACGTCCGGCGCACAGCGGCGCCAGATGTCCTCGAGACCGTCAGGGTCACTGGTCGTCGCCGCCGGGCCACATCACCGGCCGAAGCTCGATCGACGCTCCCGGGCCCGGCAAACTGCGCGGCGATCTCCTCGGCACGTTGCCGAGTGGCGCAATCGATCAGGAAGAACCCGGCCAGATGCTCCTTGGCCTCCGCGTACGGGCCCTCGGTGGCGATGTGACCCTGCGTGGCTCCACCCGTACAGGGTCGATGACGCCGGGTCGGCCAGCGCCTCGGCGGTCACGAACTCCCCCGAGGCCGAAATCTCCTCCAACAGCGCATCGAACTTGCGATCCATCTCGTCGTGCTGCTCCTGTGGCAGCGCCCGGCCTTCGGCGGTGTAGATCGAGGTCGGGTGGCCCCACGGCTCCGGGTTCGCGTGGATCAAGATCACGTACTTCATGGAATGCTCCTCTGCTCCGACGCATCGTTGCTTTCACCAGAGACGTCGGAGCCGACCGGACGATCTCGACATGCCGGCGCGTGTCGAATTTCCACCAACGGTCCCGACGTCTCACATGTACCACGCCTCACCCGGACACAGGAGACATCATGACAACCGAAACGCGCACCCCCGACATCAGCACGTACGACGCCCGTACGCTGCTGAGCTGCATCGACGCACAGCAGCGGCGGATCCACGGGATCCTCGACGGTCTGGACGACCGGGCACTGCGGCAGGCCGTCCTACCGTCGGGCTGGTCCTGCGCCGGCATGATCCAGCACCTGACGCTGATGACCCGATTCTGGTTCGTCGACGTCATGGCCGGCTGCCCGGTCGAACCATCCGACGACGACGAATTCCACGTCCCCGACACCGTGGCCGCGTTGACCCTTCTCGACGCGTACGCCGAACAGGCCCGTACCGCCGCGGCACTGGTCGCCGATCTGCCTCTGGACACGCCACCGGCATGGTGGCCGGAGGATGCGTTCGGCGGCTGGCGGCTCGAGACCCTCCACGACGTCCTGCTCCACGTCATCGTCGAAACCAGCTGCCACGCCGGGCACCTCGACGCCGTCCGCGAACTCATCGACGGTCGTACCTGGGACTATCCCCGAGGCCGGCTCACCGATCCGCGCTGATCGACTCAATCGCCGCGACTACCTGGTCCAGCTGGGCGCGCAACCGTGACTTCGGCTGCGCGCCGATGCTCTGCGAAACCAGGTCCCCACCGTGGAAGATGCTCAGCGTCGGCATCGACAGCACCCGGAATTCCCGCGCGGTCTGCGGATTGTGGTCCACGTCGACCTTCACAAACCGGATCCGACCCGCATACTCCGTCGCCAGCTCCTCCAGAACCGGCGTCAGCCGATGGCACGGCGGGCACCATTCGGCCCAGAAGTCCACGAACACCGGAAGCTCGCTGCCGAGCACCTCGTCGGCGAACGTCGCATCGGTCACGTCGGTCAGCATGATCCAGCTCCCAGTCGTGCATCGACGGCCGCGGCCAGTTGGCCGCTGACCTGCTCTCGGACCGCGCTCAGCGCGGCAACACAACGGTCGATCTCGGCGAGTTTGCGCCGGAACACCTGGATCGAATCCGGACACACCGCACCGGATTCGTTGCCGGCCCGCAGGCAGTCGACGAACGGCCGGGTCTCGTCCAGGCCGAAGCCCATGTCCAGCAACGACCGGATCTCCGACACCAGCCGCAGATCGGCCTCGTCGTAGTCGCGGTACCCGTTCGACGCCCGACGCGTCCGCAACAGCCCCTGCGCCTCGTAGTAGCGCAGGGTCCGAGCGCTCGTACCGGCACGTTCAGCCAGCTCACCTATCCGCATACCGCAACGGTAAACCTTGACACCAGCGTCAACGCCAGCCCGCGATCAGTGCGGAATCACACGCCGCGGCCGCAGACGATCCAGACCCTCGCGGTACTCCTCGATCACCAGACCGACATCCATCCGCGTACGCGTCCGGTCGAGCGCCTCCCGGTAGTGCACGTGACGCGCCAGACCGTCGAGGTCGAAGGCGAAGTACATCGACATCAGCGGATTGACGAACAGCTCGCGTGCCGCGGGTGCGCTCGGTGTAGTGCACGTCACCGAAATCACCGGACAGCGCCGACGCGACCTGCGTATTCACCATGCTCGCCAGCGTCGGATTCTCCTTGGTGGCATACGCGACCGCGTCGAGGTAGCCGTCCGCCTCCGGGCTGCCCGGCTGGATCGAGAACCCGCCCAGGTACGCGCCGGCACGCTGCAGCGCCGCGATGTTCTCCAGTACGTGCGCGTGGCAGACCCCGTGGTAGAAGTCGATGCCGAAGCCCAGGCTCACGACCGCCTTCTGCGGCACGGCCAGTCCGGCGACCGCGGCGAGGCTCGCCATGTCCTCCTCCGGCGTACCGAGGCCGGCCTCGTCGCCGCGCATCAGGATGTCGGTGCCACCGTCGGCCAGAACCACGGCGTCGATGTCGAGTGCGTTGATCAGCGCACGATAGGCAGCCCGCAGCGGCCGTACGCCGGCCGGCCGGAACGCGTACACGGAATGGTCCTGACCTTGGATGGCCAGCCACCGCGCGAGCGTGCGTTCGGGAAAGTAGCGATCGTTGCCGTCGCTGTCCGGCGTGACCACCGCGACGCCCGTCACGCAGCCACGACCTGTGGTCGAGGCGGTCGAGTTCGCTGAACGAGAAGTTCGCGCAGCGTGACCCGCGTCCCGGCGTTGCGGAGGGCCAGCGCCAGCGGAAGTCCGGCGAATACGTCGAAGCCGCCCCCGGCCCCGGCGACGAGGACGTGGCGGCTGTCACGAAGACGGCGCGATAAGGCAGGTTCGAACATGTCGTGGACCCCGGTGTCGAACCGGGCACACCATCCTTATGAGGGATGGCCGAGCAGCCAGCGCTCGCGCCCACGTGGACAGTGGATGGCACGTCGAGACGGAGGCGAGAATCGAACTCGCATGACTGGGTTTGCAATCCAGGGCCTTATCCACTCGGCCACACCGTCATTGCCGGGCAATTCCCGGTTTCTTCTGTGCCCTCGACTGGACTCGAACCAGTGACCTCGTGGTTCGGAACCACGCGCGCTATCCGCTGCGCCACGAAGGCATGCGTACCCGGAGACGGTGTCGAACCGCCGACCTGCTGTTTGTAAGACAGCCGCTCTCCCAGTTGAGCTATCCGGGCATTGCTCCGACGCCTGGACTCGAACCAGGACGGGCGCAGTAACAGTGCGCTGGGCTACCGAATTACCCGACATCGGAATGGTCAAGCGTGCGGGACTCGAACCCGCTTCGCGAGAGTGAAAATCTCGGGGCCTACCCATGGCCGAACGCTCGTTGGAGGCGGGGGTGGGAGTCGAACCCACCTGGTTCGGCTTATGAGGCCGTCGAGCACAACCGGTGCTCTTCCCCGCAGTACTCCGAGTCAGATTCGAACTGACGGCTAACGGCTTAAGAGGCCGCTGCTCTACCGCTGAGCTATCGGAGCGTGGACGTTGGAGGAGGGTAAAAGAATCGAACTCTCCGGTGTCACCCGGGCGCGGTTTTCAAGACCGTTTCGCCACCACGGCGCTACCCTCCACAGTCGGGTTGGCGGGATTTGAACCCACGACGTCCGCGTCCCAAACGCGGCGCGCTACCAAGCTGCGCTACAACCCGTGGTATGCGTACCCCTGAGAGGAATCGAACCTCTTACTTCCTCGTTCGTAGCGAGGCGCTCTCTCCGATGAGCTACAGGGGCAGGACGTCGTTCGACCCCGTGTTCGACGACGTTGCGGAGGATGAGGGACTCGAACCCACGACGGTGTTACCCGTTACGGGTTAGCAACCCGCTGCCTTAGCCGCTCGGCCAATCCTCCATGCGCGCCACCGGAGGGAATCGAACCCTCGCCACCCGCTCGACAGGCGGGCGCTCTACCACTGAGCTACGACGGCATTTCTCGTGCGTACCCCGCGAGGGATTCGAACCCACAACCTCCTGCTCCTAAGGCAGGCGCCTCTTCCAGTTGGGCCAGCGGGGCATAAGTGGATCGACAGGGGATCGAACCCTGCAGGCGAGGATTGCAAGTCGACGCTGCACACCAGTGCTCAACCCGAAGAGCCAACGGTCGGATTCGAACCGACTACCTCCGTTGTACGAAGACGGCGCACGGACCGACCGTGCTGCGCTGGCGTCATGCGAGCGGTAACGGGGACTCGAACCCCGTCTATGTCTGCTTGGAAGGCAGATGCCCTACCTGTTGGGCGATTACCGCGTGACGTAGACCGTGCGGGGCTCGAACCCGCGACCTCCTGATCGAGAGTCAGGTGAGCTTCCGGTTGCTCCAACGGTCCATGCGTCGGGTACCGGAGAGTCGAACTCCGTGACTCCTGCTTCCAAAGCAGGCGGCCTACCGTCGGCCCCGTACCCGATCGGCCGGCGCTCGGTATGCGCCGGCCTGACATATGTCATGCCATCCACTGTGGAGTTCTCAATGCACAACCCCGCAGGCCGGAGCCTGGGGAAAACGCACGGGCGGAAGGATTCGAACCCTCGCAAACTGATTTGGAATCAGTCATGCTCCCGTTACATCACGCCCATTCGGACAACAAAAAACCGCCCGGACCCTGAAGGGGCGGGCGGCGCGTGAAGCTGAATGCGCTACCTGAGCCACCTGGCCGACTCGTTCCCGTGCCGCTCGTCGCAGCGTCGGGCCGCGGATTCCACGGGCATGCCGAGCATCGACGCCACGCTGGGCGTCGGGCAGTTGGCGTGCCACATGGTGTTCACGGATGACTCCTCGGTTGGTGTGTCGTGCTTGAAACTCAGGTTACGCAATCACCGACGATCGGCGCAACGGATTTACGGTGACACCGCGATGCCGACCGAATAGGCACCGCCGAACTTCGGTGCACCTTCACCGTAGAATTCGTCGACCTCGGTGATCGTGAAGCCGGCGTCGGTCAGCATGCCGACCACCGAGCGCGTCAGGTGGCAGCCGTCGAAGATCTTTTTCTGCAGCGGTTCGAGCCGTCGCTGCATGCGCCGTACCTTCTCGTCGGGGGCCAGTCCGTGCTCGGCGAAGTGCAGGGTGGCGCCGGGCTTGAGCACCCGGCGCAGTTCGCCCAGCGCGGCATCGACATCCGGGATCGTGCACAGCGTCCAGGTGGACAGGGCGCCGTCGAAGCTGTCATCGGCGAACGGCAGTGCCTGGCCGTCGAGTCCGGCCCGCTCCACGAGTACGGTGCTGGCGCTCAAGCGCTTGTCGGCCAGCTGCCATCCGAGTTCGGCCGGTTCAACCGCGGCGACCTTGGTGACCGTCGCCGGGTAGAACGGGACGTTGAGCCCCGAGCCGAAGCCGATCTCGACGACGTCGCCGGTCAGCCCTTCACAGGCCCGCTGGCGCAGCGGACTCATCTTCTTGTTGCCGCACGCGACGTTGACCAGCCGCGGAACCACTCGTTCACCGTAGAATCCCATGAATCGACAGTATGCGGAGCGTGCGTGCGGTACATGAGGTATTCGCCTCATATACCGGTAGGTGCCTCATATACCGGTAGGTCAGGAGAGATCCTTGTCCTCCATCTCCCACGCATGGTCAAGTGTGTGGAAGGCCGAGTGTCGGATCAGGAACGGCAGCGTCCAGGACCGCATGCGCTTGACCTCCCCGGCGTTGTACGTGCGCATCGCCGCAACGTAGGTCTCGCGATGCTGCCGCAGTCCGTCCGGGGTGAGCGCCGCGCCCTCCGGTGATCCGTAGCCCGACCTGCCTCGCGAAATCCTCGCTTTCGACGCGGACGGTGTGGCTGATGATCCGGTCGCGGTCGCGTCCTCCGCCGCGCGAACCTTTACGCATCTCCGGCGAGACCCGTGCCGCGACGCCGTCGAAGAACGTCCAGCAGGCCTGCAATATCGTGATCCCGCGCTCGAGGTCCGCCTCGGTCATCGGCCCCTGTTCGGTCGCGGAGGGCGCGAAGGAGATGCCCCAGAAGTCGGTCGAGCCGGGTCCGATCCTGTCCTCCACGATCTCGAGGGGTCCGGCGGCGTCGAACTCGCGGGCCATGCCGGCGAGATCCGCGATCAGCCGGTAGCGCTCCCGGTAGGACTCGAGCGTCTCCAGGGCGAGGTCGGCGGTCTTCGCGCCCCGACTCCACCCTGGCCAGTCGAGGCCGAAGGCTACTGACCGCTTCTCCTTCGGACCGCGTTCGATGACTGTGCGGACAGGCATGGCTCATCGTTGCATCGGGGGCCGACAGAAACCCGAGGAGTACGGGCGGCAGACGCGCCATTCGTCGAGCAGCACTCCCTGCGCACCTTCGAACCTAACGCCGGCCGCTGCCGAGGCAGGTCTGGCGAGGCGACGTCGCCGCCGCGTGCTGTCGGGTCGAGACACCGTCGCACCCGTACGACGTCCGGATCGCGATCGCCATCTCCTGCACCAGATCGTGGACCGCATGCCCGGCGTGCGGCGGCAGTCGGTAGAGGTTCTCGTGGTGCCCGACCGGGACGACGAGCACGTGGCCGTGATTGTTCGGCCACCACCTCGGCGCGATGAACGCGATCGCGCCGTCGGTGCGGCGAACGATGTCGTGCTCGGTCGTCAGATCGCCGTACGTGCCGGCCGCGATCCGGCAGAACGGGCAGTCGTACCCCGGCGGCTCATGGCTGATCGTCACGCCGCAGGGTACAGCGCGGCACCGTAGCCATGCTGCCCTTCCAGGCCGCCTCTCACGGGCTTCCCGGCCACAACGGGCCACGGTGCGACCGCAGTGGCCCCTACGCGCCACGGCCGTGACAACCGTTTTTCCGGACGGCAGAGTCGTGGACGGAGCGGCACTCGCCGATGCGCAGCGCTTCATCCGTCAGACATCACCCGCCTCGATCAGCCGACGTGCCCACGCCGGACGATCAAGCCTGTCTACAAAGGACCACGCATGAAATTCGGAGCTTCTCGTTCGATCCGCTACGGGGTCGTCGCCGCCGCCGGTGTGCTCGCCGCGACACTTCTCGCGGCCACACCGGCTCAGGCCTCGTACGGTTCCAGCACGACACCGACCTCGACCGGTTCGTTGGGGCCGGCCGGCCTCGGCGACTCGGTGAGCCGCGGCGAAGCACTCGCACGCGCCGCCGACTGGGTCGCCAACGGAGTCCTCTACAACAGCAGTCAGGGCTGGACGGATGCCGCGACCGGCGGTCCGTACCGGATCGACTGCTCGGGCTTCATCTCGATGGCCTGGGGGCTCACGTCCAGCCTCAACACCACCACCCTGCCGTCGGTCGCGACCGAGATCAGCCGCGATCAGCTCGAGCCCGGCGACATGCTCGACGACCACGTCGAACCGGCACCGAACGGGCACGTCGTGCTGTTCGCCGGCTGGGTCGACAAGTCTGCGGGAACATTCCACGACTACGCCGAGCACTCGCAGGGCAACCCCCCGACCTACGAACAGAGCAGCTTCAACGCCAGCAGCGGCAACATCGACGGGCATCCGATCGGCGACTACACGCCGTACCGCTACACCAACATCGGTGGCACCGGATACACCTGGGACCGGAGCGAGAGCAGCAGCGGTACCTGGGGTTCGGCGTCCGAACTCGACACCAACATCAACGTGACCAAGGTCGCCAACGCCGGCCTGAACGACGGCACCACCCACGTCGATACGCTGCTGCCGGGCTCCGGCATCTGGGACCGCACCCTCAGTGCGTCCGGAACGTGGTCGGCCGCGACCCGCATCGAAACCACGGGCACGATTGCCGCGCTCGCCCTCGCCGCCTTGCCGAACGGCAGCATGCATCTGTTGTCGCTGGTGCCCGGTAGCGGCATCTGGGACCGTACGCGGAGTGCCTCCGGCACGTGGTCGAGCTCCGCAACCCTGATCGACAGCAACGGCTCCATCACGGCTGTCGCGGCTGCCGGGATGCCCGACGGCAGCCTGCACGTGGAGACCCTGCTCCCCGGCAGCGGCGTGTGGGACCGCACTCTCAGCGCGTCCGGTGTCTGGTCATCGGCGACCAAGATCGACACGAACGGCGACGTCTCGGATATCTCCGCAGCCACCGCATCCGGCATCCTGCACCTCGACACGGTGCTCCCGGGTGTCGGCGTCTACGACCGGGCCCGCGCTGCGACCGGCGCGTGGAGCGGGACGGCCGAACGGATCGACACGAACGGCAGCGTCACCAACGTCGCGTCGGCCGGCGACCTCTACGGCAATCTGCACGTCGACACGATCCTGCCGGGCTCCGGCATCTACGACCGGGTGTACAGCACGTCCGCCGCGTGGTCGAGCGCGGTCCGGATCGACACCAACGGCATGATCGCCGCACTCGCGGTGACCGGCCTGGTCAACGATCAGATGCACGTGGAATCCGTGGTCTACTGACCGCCGATATCGCTGCGCCGTCCCGGCCGAGCAGGCCCGGGGCGGCGCAGCAACGGCTATCCATAGGTCGGGCGCTGCGGCCAGCCGGCCGGGGAATCCTCCCAGTCCTCCTGGCGCCCGTAGACGGTCAGGTCCTGGACGTTGTTCACGAACAGCAGCCGGTCCACGCCGCGTGACGTGGTGTTATAGGTCCGGTAGACGTCGTCGCCGTCGCGCAGGAACGCACTGAGCATGAAGCCACCGCCGGCACCGCAGTCGTCCGCGAACGTGGTGCCGTGCGACGACACGAACGGTAACGTCCACCCCTTCTGCGCCTTGTACGCCTCGATCTGCGCCAGCGGCATATTCGACACGGTTGCCCAGCTGATCCCGGTAGCAGCGAGTCCGGACAGATTCACGACGTTGTCGGTGAGCCAGGTGCAGCCGCCGCAGAAGTCGTCGGGACCGTTGTCCATGAACTGGTAGACGACCAGCTGATCCCGGCCCTCGAACAGGTCGATCAGCGTCTTCGGACCACCGGGCGCGTCGAACACGTACCCCTTGGTGATCGTGACCATCGGGAGCCGTCGGCGCCGTGCGGCGAGTGCGTCCAGTTCGCGTGTGGCCTGCTTTTCGGCGATGAGCAGCTCATCACGGGCCTGCTGCCACTCCTCGCCCGATACGATCTTCGGTTTCTCCATGTCCTGATTGTGCCCCCGGCGACCGACAGAACTACGGTGAAGGCCATGGATCTCGATAGCGCCTATCCACCGCCGGTCCTCGCCGGGCACCTTCACCGGGCCGGTCAGTGGGACGCGGCCCTGGCCGTCCTCGGTGACACCGATCCCGAACTGCGAGCCGAGATCCTGGTGGACCGGCTGTGGTGGCGGCTCGACGATCCGGCCGACGTGGAGTCCGCGCTGGCCGCGCTCGATCCGAAGGCGCCCCGGACGGCGATGGCCCGCGGCCGGCTGGGCTTCACGCGGCTGACGTTCGACCTCGGTCCGGTGCCGGATGTGGCGTCCGTTGCGGCCGACTTCACGCGGGCCGAGGAGGACGACGAGTTGTCCGGCTGGGCGTCGTTCTGGCTCGGTGTGACCGCCGACAACATCCGCCACGACCGCGATGCCGCCCGCCGCCACTACGACGAAGCGGCCGTGTACGCGCAGGTCGCCCACGATCTGTTCCTCGAGTCGTACGTGGCCCGCCACCTCGCCGACCACGCGACCACGACCGATCCGGTCCAGGCCGAGCTGCTGTTTCGCCGGTCGCTGGAGTTGCGCTCGGCGCTCGGTGCCCGGCCGCAGGTCGCCGCGGCCCAGGCCACGCTCGCCGATGTGCTGCCGCCGGGCTCGGAGCGCACGACGCTGGTCGAGGCGTCCCAGGCGACCGCCCACGAGCTGCGCCTCACCTGGTTGGTCCAGCCCACGCCGTAGCGCTCCGGGGACTTGTCGGACCCGCTCGTAGGATCAAGGCATGAAAGCTGCTGGAACATTCACCGTGAAGGCCTTCGTGCCGACCGAACTCGTACCGGATCCGGCCATCTCGACCGCCCTGCCGGTCGGTGTCGCGACGCTGGAGAAATCGTTCGAGGGCGACGTCGCCGGCCGCTCCGCGACGCTGTTCACGGCCGCGTTCGACCAGGCGACCGGCGTCGGCACCTACGTGGCGATGGAGTCGTTCGAAGGGACGCTCGGCGGACGGGTCGGCACGTTCAACTTCGCGCACTCGACGACCACGTCCGGCTCCGACCGTACGGCGGAGTTCTTCACGATCGTGCCGTCGAGCGGTACCGATGAACTGGCCGGGATCACCGGGACCGGCGGGCTCGCGGTCGATGCGGACGGTACGCACCGGATCTGGTTCGACTACGAGATCGGCTGACCGTCTCACCGGTCTCGATCCACGGCCACCAGGATGACCATCATCGATGGCTGTGGCGCATCGACGGAATCGCCCAAACAGTCGACAAGCACCCGCTAACCATCATGAAACTGCATTCGGGGTGCGGTTGGGTAAGACTGTGGTGTGGCAAAGACCGTGCTGGTCACCGGCGCTTCCGGGTTCATCGGCTCGCATCTCGCACCCGCGTTGATCGACGCCGGCCACCACGTTCGTGCGATGACCCGCCGTCCGGAAACCTACGACGGCGCCGGGTCTGCCGTCGCCGGTGACGTCGCCGACCCGGACAGCCTCCGTGAGGCACTCGACGGCACCGACGCGGCGTACTACCTCGTGCACTCGCTCGGCTCGGCCGACTTCGAACGCCGGGATGCCACCGCGGCCCGGAACTTCGCGTCCGCCGCCACGGCCGCCGGCCTGGAACGGATCGTCTACCTGGGTGGTCTCGGCGCCGAGGACGCCAAACTGTCGGCGCACCTGCGCTCCCGCCGCAAGGTCGAAGAACTTTTACGCGAGGGTACGGTGCCGGTAACCGTCCTGCGTGCAGCCGTCGTCGTCGGGCACGGAAGCATCTCGTGGGAGATCACCCGCCAGCTCGTCGACCACCTGCCGATGGTGCTCACGCCGCGGTGGGTGGACACGCGGACGCAGCCGATCGCGCTCCGCGACGTCATCCGCTACCTCGTCGGCGTCCTCGAGCCGGTCGAGGCGCGTGGCGCGACGTACGAGATCGGCGGCCCCGACGTGCTCAGCTACATCGACATGCTGCGCGGTGCCGCCCGGATCCAGGGAAAGGCGCTGCCGAACGTGACCGTGCCGCTGCTGACGCCCCGGCTGTCGTCGGCGTGGCTCGCGCTGGTGACCGACGTCGACGTGGCAACCGCCCGCAACCTCGTCGACTCGATGATCAACGAGGTGGTCGTCCACGACCGGTCGATCGACGACGTCGTGCCCGGCCGTACCGTCGGCTACGACGAATCGGTACGGCTGGCGCTCGCGGATCGGGAGCGTGCCAGGGCATGATCCGGCGTACGCGCGTCGGGCAGGCGATTGCCGGGTCGCTGATCGATCAGGTCGACCGCGATCACACCGAGACCGATCGGGCGGTTCTGCGTCGCCGGATCGTGGTGGCGATCGTGCTGGTCGTCGGTACGACGCTGCTCGGCTTCTCGCTGTCGGTGCCGCCGGGTGACACGTCGTTCTACCCGCTCACCGCAGCGGTCGCGGCGACGTGGACGATTGGCGGGCTCCTCTCCGGTCCGCTGCACCTCGGCTATCTTCCCAGCCGGGACGGCCTGCGCCGACCGCTGGTCGTACCGATTGTCATCGGCCTGGTCGCCGCCGGGATCTTCATCGTCGGGGCGCTGATCGTGCGGCAGATCCCGCCGCTGCGCGACTACGTGATCACGGTGCTCGCACACGCCCGGCAGGGGTCGATCGTGCCGATCACGATCGTTACCGTCGTCAACGGCATCGCCGAGGAGATCTTCTTCCGCGGCGCGCTGTACGCCGCCGTCGGCCGACGGTACCCGGTGGTGATCTCGACGGTCGTGTACGCGCTCGCGACGCTGGCGACCGGCAACCCGATGCTCGTCTTCGCCGCCCTGACGCTGGGTGTCGTCCTCGGCCTGCAGCGGCGGGCCTCCGGCGGCGTCCTGGCACCGATCCTCACCCACGTCACCTGGTCGGTCGCCATGCTCTACGTGCTGCCACAGCTGTTCCCAACGTAGGGTCTTCACGCGGTGCCCGGCATGCGGTACACATATATCCATGTCGATGCGCTTGTTTGCGGTTGCGTGCGCGGCCGTCCTGACCGCGACCATGGCCACCACCCCGGCCGCCGCGGCCGCGACCCAACCGTCGGTGGCCTGCCCGGCAACCGCCGCACCCGGATTCGCGATCTGCCACGCGGTCCGCGTCGGCAGCATCCGACCCGCGGCGGTCCGGCCGGACGCGCTGCCCGCCGGCTACGGGCCGTCCGATCTCACGTCCGCCTACAAGCTGCCGTGCTGCGGAAACGCCAAACTCGTCGTCGCCATCGTGGCCGCCTACAACGACCCGTCCGCCGCTGCGGACATGGCGAAGTACCGGTCGACGTACGGGCTGGCCGCATGCCCGGTGACCACCTGCTTCCGCCAGGTCAACCAGGGCGGCGCGGCGAGCCCGCTGCCGCCGAACGACACCGGCTGGGCGGCCGAGGAGTCCCTCGAACTCGACATGGTCTCGGCGGTCTGCCCGAAGTGCCACATCATCCTCGTCGAGGCGACGTCATCGTCGTTCGCGAACCTGTACGCATCGCGAGGACGAAGCCGTGACGCTCGGCGCGCACTTCATCTCCAACGGCTGGGGCGCTGCCGAAACCGCCACCGAGACAAGCGCCGACGTGCACTTCAACCACCCGGGCGTGGCGATCACGGCACCGTCCGGCGATCCGAGCGCGCCGGAGTATCCGGGCGCGTCCCGCTATGTCACCGCGGTCGGCGGCACGACGCTCGTGCGGGCCGCGGCGACCGTGCGCGGCTGGACCGAGACCGGCTGGGCCGGCTCGGGCTCCGGCTGCTCGCTCTACGAGACGCGGCCGGTGTGGCAGACGATGCCGACGCCGAGCTGCAACCGGCGAGCCGTCTCGGACGTCTCCGCGGTCGCCGATCCGAACACCGGTGTCGCGGTCTACCAGACGTACGGCGGCTCCGGCTGGGCGGTGTTCGGCGGCGGCAGCGTCCCGGTGCCGATCATCGCGGCGGTGTACGCGCTGGCCGGCCTTCCGACGGCGGGCACGTATCCGGCGTCGTACCCGTACGCGCACCCGGGCGCCCTGTTCGACATCACGGCCGGGCCGGACAGCGGCTGTGGTGCGCCGATGTGCAAGGCCGGCCCCGGCTGGGACGGTCCGACCGGCCTCGGAACGCCGGACACCGCCGCCGCGTTCGCGCCGTAATGCGCCAGGTGCTGTCAGCCTCGGTCGCCCAGGACCGCGGCGAGCCGGTTCTGACCGTCGGCCACGAATGCCGGGACGGTGTCCCAGTAGTACGGCATCCCGATCACCGCGGTCGACAGCGCCCAGCCGCGGCTGCGGTGCCACATGTCCTCGTCGCAGCCCAGGGCGTCCCGGAACGTCCGGCGCGCATGCGTGTCGAACAGGTTCCACGCCGGCATCAGATCCACCGCCGGATCCCCCAGCCCGAGGCCGCCGAAGTCGATCACGCCGGACAGTTTCCGCTCGTGTACGAGCAGGTTGCCGACCTGTAGGTCGCCGTGAACCCATACCGGCGGCTGCGTCCACGCATCGGCGGACAGCGCCTCGTCCCAGGCGGCGGTCACTCGCCGGGCATCGATACGGTCACCCAGCTCGGCGATGGCGGCGCGGGTGAGTTCGTCGCGGTTGGCCAGCGGTACGCCTCGCATCGTGCCGGTCTTCAACGGCCCGCCGGTGGTGTCGATCCGGCCGAGGGCGACCACGAACGCCGCGAGCTGCACGGCGACGGCGTCGAGGTCCGCGTTGTCGGCGGTCGGGTTCTCGCCGACCAGCCACGCGACCACCGACCACGGCCACGGATAACCCTCCCCCGGCACGCCGATCGCCAGTGTCTGCGGGATCGGCACCGGCAGGTGCGCCGCCAGGACCGGCAGCCAGCGGGCATCGCTGTCGGCCTGGTCGAGCGCCCAGTCGATCCGCGGCATCCGGGCGACCAGGTCGTCGCCGATCCGGAACAGGAGATGGTCGGTCCCGGACTGCGCCACCGGCTCGACCGGTAGATCGGCCCAGTGCGGGAACTGCCGGGCGATCAGGCGGCGTACCTGATCAGGGTCGGTCTTGATCTCTCCCTCGTGCATCACAGACCGGGACGGTAGTCGACCGGCGACCGGCGATCCACCCGGTTTTCGTACAAAGGCTGGAACGGCTGTACGACGGACGCTCAAGTTCGACGCAAGGTCTGGACCTCGACGGGACGCACACTCGCATCAACGCCTGCGTGTCCCGCACGCGGACGTGCCGGCCACGGCTGCCGCGGTCGGCTCCCTCCCGAAGATGTGGAGATGCCATGTCTCACAGCCCCCACGAGACGCGAAATCTGCCGACTCGGCGACCGATGGGCGACACGACCATCAATCCACCGATATACAGCCCGTTCAAGAAGTGCGTCGACAAGTTCTGCGGATGGCGCGACGGCATCCAGTACCGGCCCGATCCGCGCGGCTCGGACATCCAGACCGGGCACTGGACCCGCCTGCAGGACGCGATGAACGAATACCGCGCGGTCGAGCAGAAACGTCACCTGGATCGGGTTGCCGACCTGGCCAAGTACTACAAGGCGCTGGAGGACGACCGCGACGCCCGCAGCGTTCGCATCGCGCGCATGGAGGAGCTCGTCAACGAACTCAAGCCGCGGCTGGCGCTGCTCGACCAGGAGCTGGCCGACCTGCGCAAACAGCTGAAAGCCGTGGACGACACGGTACGGGTGGCGATCTGGCGGGAACTGCGCGCTCCGGAAGCCGCGCGCCGCCGGACCTTCGAGTCGCTCGAGTCGCTGCGTGCGACGCTCATGCAGGAGACCGACGCCCGCGCCCTGATCATCAAGCATCTCAACCGTGCCGCGGCCGATCAGCTGATCGAGATCGAGCTGCACCAGGCGCACATGACCGTCTACGTCCGCCACTTCGAGCAGCGTCTGAGCAACTATCACGATTCGGTCATCCGGACGCATCGCGACGGGTCGGTCGTGGAGCAGCGGCTGGCCGACCACGGCCCGCGGCTGGTCTGGCCGGTGGACGAAAACAGCTGACATCCCGCACAGGCAACCTACGGCTGCTCGAGTTCGGCCTCCGGCGGTTGGGTGCGCTCGATGAAGGCACGCAACCGTTCGGGTACCGCCAGGCCCAGCTCGGCATAGATCGCCACCGCCGCGGACACATGCTGTTGGACCTGCGACGGGTCCGTGCCGATGGCATCGAGGCACTCGGCCATGCCGCTGTGCGCGCGGGCGGCTTCTCGCCGCTGGCCGCCAGCGACCGCCGCCGCGAGCGCATCCGTGTGCCGGGTGAGCGCCTCACCCGCTCGTCCGCATCCCAGCAGTGCCACACCGAGACTATTGAGCACTTCGACCGTGTTGGCCCGGTCGGACATCGCCTCGAACATGGCGATCGCGCGTTCGTGCAGCCCGACCGCATCGTGGAATCGTCGGCGCTCGGTCGCAAGCGCGCCGAGATTGGTCAGCGTGATCGCGATCCCGTTGTGGTCCAGGACGGTCTCGAACGCGGCGAGCGCCTGCTCGTACAGCTCGGTCGCCTCCGGCAGCCGACCGGCCATCTGGTGCACGCGGGCAATGCTCGCGTACGCGCGGGCCAGAGCGTCCGGCGCCGATAGCGTCGCACAGATCGCGCGGGCCTCCTCATAGCGGACGAGCGCCTCGTCCAGGTCGCCGAGGCCGACGAGGACATTGCCGAGATTGGTCAGTCCCCGTGCCAGGCCCAGACGGTACCCGGCCGAACGCAGGCACTCGACCGACCGTTCCTGCAGTGTTTTCGCCGCGGCCAGCGCACCGCGACCGGATTCGACGCGGCCGAGGTTGCCGTACGCGGCACCCATCCCGCGCAGGTCGCCGAGGTCGGTGTAGATCGTCAACGCCTCCTGCAGCGCCGTGATCGCCGGGTCGAAGTGCGCTCGCCGGATCAGTGCCCCGGCGAGCTGCGTCAACGCGAACGCCCGTCCGTTGCGGTCGCCGAGCGACACGGACGCCTGCGCCGCGGCCCGGTGCAGTTCGATCGCCTCGGCGACGAATCCGCCGTGGTCGAGATATCTGGCCAGGACTCGGGACAGTTCGATGATGTCGGCGTCTCGGCCCTGCTCGCCGGCCTGGCGTGCGACGTTGAGCAACGCCGTACGCTGCTCCTCCAGCCAGGCCGCCGCGTCCTTGTCCTGGTCGAAGATGGCCGCGAGGTGCGATTCGCCGGTGAGCCAGAGCCGGTTGGTCGCGGCACGCGCGGAGCTGGTCAGGTGGTGGGTCAGCCGTTCCAGCGCGTCGGTCTGCGCGGTCCCGGTGTGCACCGCGGCGGCGAGATTCGCGGCGTACGAGGCGATCAGGTCGAGCATGGTGTAGCGGTCGTCGCCGACCGGCGTCACGAGATGCGCGTCGGCGAGTCCGCTGAGCAGCGTGGCGGCCGTCGACGCCGGTACGTCCGCGAGCGCGGCGGCGGCGGGCGCGTCGTGGCTGACGCACGGCGAGATGCCGAGCAGCCGGAACATCCGGGCCTGGTCCTCGGGCAGTCGACCGTACGACCATTGGAACAGCGCCGCCAACGAGTCGCCGTCCTCGGCGTCGAGATCCAGGACGGACAGCCGGTTCGCCGGGTTGGCCAGCATCGATGCGACGCCGTCGAGGGACGCGTCCGGACGCTGGGCGAGGTACGCGCCGGCCAGACACACCGCCAACGGCATACCACCGCAGGCGGCCACGATGGCATCGCGCGCCTCGGGCTCCGCGCCGGCCCGGCCGGCACCGGTGAAGTGCGCCAGCAGCACGGCGGCGCTGGCGTCCGGCAGCGGGCCGAGCACGAGCGGCGGCGACTGGTGCGAAGTGACCAGCGTCGGCAGCCGCCGCCGAGTCGTGATGATCACCAACGATCCCGGTGCCTGTGGCATCAGCATCGCCGCGTCGTGCTCGGACACCACATCGTCGAGGAGGATCAACATCTTGCGGTCGCGGATCTCGTAGCGGTAGAGCGCGAGCTTCAACGACGGTTCGGCCGGGATCCGGGCCGGTGTCACCCCGAGCGCGATCAGGAACTCGGTGAGAATCTGATCGACGGCGACGCCGCCGGCCGGGCGCGATCCGCCGAAGTTCGCCTGCAGCGTACCGCCGGGGTAGATGTCCTTGACGTTGTTCGCGAACGCGACCGCGAGCGAGGTCTTGCCGATCGTCGGCGCCCCGGTCACGATGACGACCGCGACCGTCCGGGATGCGGTCACCGTCAGCCGCGACCGCAGTGCGCCGAGTTCGGCGTCGCGGCCGACAAGCGCGACCGGCCCCGGTGCGAGGTTCGCCGGCGGTGCCGCCGGTGCGCTCGGAACGGCACCGTAGTCGAGCACCTCGTCCTGGCGGATCATGCGGCTGTTGAGATCCTGCAGCTGCTTCGACGGCGGCCGCCCGTGCTCGCGCGAGATCAGCTTGTTCAGCGCGAGATAGTGCGACAGGGCCTCGCCGAGGCGCCCCGACCGGTACATGGCGAGCAGATAGTCCTCGGCCAGGCGTTCGTCGTCCGGGCGCCGGGCGACGATCGGGCGCAGTTCGATCATCAGCTCCTCGTGCAGGCCCTCGTCGAACCACAGCCGGTTGCGCCGCAGCAGGACGTCGCGCCACTGGTCGGCGTGGGCCGTGCGGTACGACGTGAGCCAGTCGCCGTCGAAGCCGTTGAGAAGTTCGGGGCCCCGGCACAGCGCCAGCGCCGCGTCGATCGCGCGGCGGGCCGGACCCGCGGCCTTGCCGGCCTCACGGACCAGCCACCGGAACCGGTGCAGGTCGATGCGCATCGGATCGACGATCAATCGGTACGACTGGTCGCTGTTCTTGATCCCGGCGCCATGCGGTTCCAGCTCCACCCGCAGCCGCGACGCGTAGACGTGCAGCAACGTGTCCGGCGCCGGCGCGTCACCCCATGCGGCCTCCTTGATGTCCACGGCGGACACGTACTCGTTCGGCGCCAGCAGCAGCCTCGCCAGGAACGTCGTCTGCTTCGTGCGCTTCAACGGCTCCACGGCGTCGCCGTCGCGGACCGCCAGCGGCCCGAGCATGACGAACGTCGGCGGCTCGTATCCGTTCATGTCCGCAACCATGCCGTACTCGCGCCCTCCTCTGCCATGTCCATCGTCGCGAACCCGATCTCGCCGGATCCGGTCATGTGACCGGGTTTCGACATGCCTACCAGCGGTTTTCTGTCCCCACTAACCGCTACCGCCCGATCGGGAACCCCCCGATCGAGCGAATCCGAAGGGGACACCCATGCACTCGCTCAACCGCTTCCGCCGTACCATCGCCGCCGCCGCCATCGCCGGCGCGCTCGTCACCGCGTCGGTGGCCGTCGTCGCTCACACGACCACGACGTCGGCCACCACGATCCAGGCCAACGACTACGACACCACGCCCCACCCGTAGCACCCGCGCTCGTGAGGGCGCGGCCACCCGGCCGCGTCCTACGAGCCGGCTACCGAACGTTGCTCACCGTGGCCAGCTTCGTCTTCGTCGGAGTCCTCGCTGAAACGGTGCAACAGGACCGCATCGCAGACCTCGATATGCCGGTAGCCGTTGCGGATCGCCCCGGCCCCGGCGAGCGTGCGGATGGATCGCCGGACCCCCTTGTCCGAGGCGCCGATCAGCGACGCGAGATCCGCCTGCGTCACCGGCAGGTCCAGAACCACACCGGCCCCGTCCGGGCGGCCGTACCCGTCGGCCAGGAGCTCGATCGTCCGGGCGAGGCGAGCCAGGACCGATGCCGAGCTGACCGCCACCGCGTGGCGTGTTGCCGTACGCAGCTTCGCCATGACGCTGCGATGTACCGCATCGGCGATCGGCGGATGCTCCTGCAGGAAGTCCCGGAACCGGCGGCTGTCGATCGAACGGACCACGACGCGACCGGCGGCGAGGACCGACGACGACCGCAGCCCACCGTCGAGCGCCGCGAGTTCACCGATGATCTCGCCCTTGGACCGGATCACCAGCACGACCTGATGCCCGGACGGCAGATCACTGACCACCTTCACGAACCCGGACAGGACGATGTAGACACATCCGCCGGTATCGCCCTCCACGATCAGCGGGAGTCCACCGGCCACCCGCCGGGTCGTACCGAGCGCCAGCAACGCATCCCGGTCCTGCTCGCCGACCTGCCCGAGCAGGCTCGCGGGCGGCCAGCCCGGGCTGTAGCCGGACGGCAGGCGCGGACGCGGAAGAGTCACGTCGCGACCATACGGCTCGGGCCATGGCCGAATCAACGAGCATGCAAGGTTCGCTCAAGGATTCGCGGTCCGCCGGTGGCAAGGTTGCCACCGGACGTCGGGAAGCACAGGAGGTGACAGGGGTGTACGAGACCTACGAGCCACCCGAGATCTTTGACGTGGGCGACTTCGTCGAACTGACGCTCGGCGGCAACGGTTCCCAGGCCGACAGCGTCAGCTACGAGAACGGCACCATCTGATCGGTGGGCGCCGGCCCGGGTGAGAGCGCCGAATAGCCGAGGGGGCTGCGTTCTCACCCGTCGCCGGGCCACCCCCAATCCACGATCTCTCGACGAGAGCAGGCCGATGATGACCGCTGTCGTAGCGCCGCTGTTCGCCGGATTCGTCTCCGCCGCGGGCACCTCCCGCGCCGATGCCCGTATTCCGGCCGGCGGACGTACCGTCTGGGCCGGTCGAGATCGGCTCTTCATCGCCGGGAACTGGCCGGCCGAGCAGTGCGTCACGATCGACGTCGGTACGGTACGGGCCGTCATCCTCGGCATCTGCTTCGCCGACATCGAGACCATCCGGGCGGCCGTGGCCGGCTGCCGTACCTCCGACTATGCGGCGGTGCTCCGGCTGGACGGCAACTTCAACCTGATCGTGCGGGACCGCGCCGGGCTCCATATCCACGCCGACCTCGCGTCGCTTCGACCGATCTACTACACCACATGGCGCGGCACGGTCGCGTACGCGTCGCGGAGCGTCGCCCTGCGCCAACTGACCGGGGCATCGGTCGACCGCGACCACCTCGCGGCGAGCCTGTGTCTGCTCGGCACCGTCGAAGCAATCCACGGCTCGTCGCTGTTCACCGGCGTCCACGCGATCCCCGGCGGTCACCGGCTCGTCATCGACAGCGGAAAACCCAGGATCGAACGGTACTGGTCACCCACGCGCGGGCGGCTCGGCCTTGCCGACGGCGCCGACCTGTTGCGGGATGCGCTCGGCCGAGCCGTGGCGGGGCGCATCGCCGGACCCGGGTGCGTCACGTCGGACATGAGCGGCGGGTTTGATTCGACCACGGTCGCGCTGCTGGCCGCCGACCGCCTGGCCGAGCGCGGTCGGGACCTGATCGGCGTCACGTTCGGCAACTCCGGCGCCACCGAGGTGGACGACGTCGAGATCGCCGGCGCAGCCGCTGCCAGCCGTACCAATATCGACCACGTGGTCCTGCCGGATGACGCCTACCCGCTCCCGTACGGGCGGATGGACCGTGCTCCGGCCAGCGACGAGCCGCTGATCTTCCTCTGCGTTCTGGAGAAGATGCGGATCGTCTTCGACCTGATCGCCTCGACCGGCTCCGATGTCCATCTCAACGGCGAAGGCGGCGACCCGGTGGTCCTGTCGGCGCGCTCGTACGTCGCCGATCTGTTCCGCCAGGGGCGCATCGCCACGTTCGCCCGGCACGTCTACGGATGGTCGCGTGTGCACCATCGGGCACCCTGGACGGTTGCCGCCCAGGCGATGACGCTGGCCTTGACGCCGTACCGCAGATGGGCTCGCGCCGAAGCGGTCCGCCTGACGACCGACACCGCCGAGCCGGCGCGGATGGGATGGTCGGGCACACCGTGGACGCCGGGTTGGCTCACGCCGGACGTCCTGCGATCGGCCGCCGGGATGCTCCGGGATCGCGCCGACATCCATCCGCTGGCGCCGCGGCCGGGCGTACATCGCACGCTGGTGGATCTGGCGTTCACGGCACGGATCGCCCGCGGTCTGGGCGACGTGGCCGAATTTCACGGTGTCCGGGTCGACTATCCGTACCTCGATACGCAGGTCATCACGGCCTGCCTCACCGTCCGGCCGCACGAGCGGACCAGCCCGTACGCGTTCAAGCCGCTCATCGTTCGCGCGTTCGCCGACGTACTGCCCGACCGGCTCGTGGCCCGTACCGGCAAGGGCGACTTCACCGGTGGCATGTTCGAAGGTATCCGCTTACACGCGGCCGAGCTGCACGAACAGTTGCAAACATCGTGCCTGGCCGATCTGGGACTGGTGGACCTGCCGGAGTTGCACGCCGCGATCGATCGTTTCGCCAACGGGCTGTCGGTCGGGCTGCCGCAGTTCAACTACACCCTGGCCGCCGAGTACTGGCTGCGCAACCTCGACCACCTACCCGACATGTGGGACGAGGAACGACAGGACGATCCGTGATGCGCTACCAGCTTCCCCGGCACGTGCACCGCTCGTCCGTGGACAGTCGTGCGGTCCTGCTGGACACCCGTCGAGACCGCTTCTACGTCCTGAACACGACCGCCGCGCGCATCGCAGCGCTTCTGGTCGGCGGGTCGTCGACCGATGTCGTCGCGACCGACATCGCACGTCACTACGGAATTGAACCGCTCCGCGCGCAGCGCGACGTCGATCGCCTCATCAGCGGGCTGCTGCAGCGCGGCCTGATCGAGTCCGCGTAGACCCCGGGTACCGGTGAGACCGTCGCGGCGACGTACGTTCGTTGCACTGATGGTGCTGGGCGTATCGGTTGTCGCGGTACGGCGCCTCAGTACCGAACAGTTGTCGGCACTGCTGGTTCGCGCGAAACGGCGGTGTACGCAGGCGATGACCGAGACCGACGCCGTCGCATCGTGGGGTGCCGTGTCGTCGGCGCAGCGACTCATGCCGGTCCGCGTGGCATGCCTGGAAACGTCGGTGGCGCTCGTGCTCTTCGCGGCGCTGTGTCGCCGGTCGCTGGACTGGTGCGTCGGCGTCCGGCTCGGGCCGTTCGAGTCGCACGCGTGGGTCGAAGCCGCCGGCGAACCGGTCCGCGAACCCGATCGTGTCCGGCTCTTTCACAAGATCCTCACCGTCTGAGGGTCACGTCCGAGAGCCGGCAGAATATGCCGATCAATGGGCTGTGCAGGCACGATGCCCGCACCCTTGCGTCCCGCAAAGTGCCAGGCGTATTCGTGCCAGCCAATATCTATCGACACCGGCGCCGGCATGGCGCATCGTTGATTTCAGCACAGAAAGAACCGCCGAAAGACACACCGAAAATGGAACTTCACGGCCGGTAGTAACCCTGTCTATTCAATGCGTTCAACAGGAGGAGTCTGTCATGCATCGCACAATGCACCGCGGCCTTCGCGATGCACCGGACACCCCCGGTTGGACCTTCTAGCTGCTCATCTGTTGTCCGATCGACGTCACGTACCTCGCTCACCGCACCACGCATAAAGCCGTCACAATTTTCGAATCAATCGCTTCACCACCCTCGCCCCGGTCGCGAAAATGCGCGTCCCGGGACGTGGTGAAACACGCTCAAAATCGTCCCGTATTCACATCCCTCAACAATTGTTTGGAGCATTTCTGTGACCATTTCTCGAAAACTCGTCCACGCCACACGCGGGCTACTCGCCGCCGCGATCATCACCTTCGGCATGGCGGCTCTGCCGTTCGGCATGACCGCGGCCAACGCCGATACCGCCGGCATCAGCCAGAAGATCAGCCGGAGCGAGGTCATCGCCCGGGCTCAGGACTGGTACACCCAGAGCCTGACCTACAGCCAGACCGCCACCCACCCGGACGTCGACGGCACCAACTACCGCACCGACTGCTCGGGGTTCGTGGCCATGGCCCTGCACATGAGCGCGCCCGGCCTGACCACCGGTCAGTTCCCCGGCTCGTCGGACGTCTCCCTGCTGTCGTCGAGCCCGTCGGCGAGCACCGATCTGAAAGCCGGTGACATCCTCGACGATCCGGCCGAGCACATGTTCCTGTTCGACAGTTGGGTCTCATCCAGCGATCACAGCCAGGGCTTCTACGCCTACAGCTTCGGCTCCACGCCGGTGACCTACGAGATCCGTACGTTCTCCCAGTCGACCTGGTACTCCCACGCCCGCACGGACTACAACGCCTACCGGTACAAGAACATCATCGATGACGCGCCCGGCACGCAGACCGTCGGTTCCGGCAGCACCTGCAGCTCCGCCGAGACGCAGACCGTGCACCTCACCGACATGCGTAACGTCGACATCACCGACGAAAACTGCCGCAGCTACTCCGGCGGCGTGCTCAAGGCATGGGTCGCGGTCAATTGGGCGCCGACGCCCCCCGGATCCGATGACTCGACCGTGATCGGCCACAACAAGTTCGACGGCTTCACCATCCACGTGCAAGCCCAGAAGAACAACGTCACCTCCAGCGAGGACTACTGCACCGGCATCGCAACCGCGATCAACGCGGCCGACTCCGGTACCGCAGACTGCCTGATCTCGGTATCCAGCCCCGCCTCGGGCACCTGGACCACCGACGGCTGGCTGCATTGGGACGAGAACAACGACGGCATCGGCTGGACCGGCCCCCGCTACATCACCGGCAGCCCGTCCGTGACCATCTAGCCGCCGACGAGCCGATCTGTCCGCCGCGCGTGCACCTGCGGCGGACAGATCGGCTCATACCGGCTGTCCGCGGTGGTATTCATCGACATGCATCCCGCGCACACATCGGTGCTGTCGGCCGCGCCGACACCACCCTCCCCCCACATCGCGTTTTCACCCGACCGAAAGGAATCCCATGTCACCACATCGACGCATCGCCGCGCTTCTGGTCGCTGCAGCCGGCGCCCTCGTACTCATCGCACAACCTGCTGCTGACGCCGCGGTCACCGGTCACATCACCTCCATTTCCACGGCGAGTTTCAACCTCACGGCGGACTGGTCCGACGACGCCCTGGCCACCTCACTCCGCGCGACGGTCAACACACCGGTGACGCTCACCGACCTCATGTCCGACCTGAGCAACAGCACCGCCGCGTGCGACAGCTCGCAACTGCACGTCCTTCCGGAGCATTACAACGGCACGAACCCGACCCTGTCCGGCAGCCAGATCCTGCACAGCAGCGATCATTTCTGCTGGGACTCCGGCGACAGCATGGTCAGCTACTGGATCCCGCAAGGCATCACCGGCTCGTACGACGGAGCGATCGACGGATCCCTCGAAGGCCAGACCTTCACCGCCGTCAGCTGGTACTACTCCGCCAGCGCCGTGCCGGCCGACCCGACGCCCCCGATCGACTATGCGAACAAGGGCGTCCGCATCACGTTCGTCAACGCGGCCCACACCATGTACCGCAGCGTCCTGCTGGTCGAGCCGACGAGCAGCTCCGACTACAAGCCGGTCGTCGTACACGCGGGCGGCATCAGCCTCGCCGGCCATTATCTCTACGTGACCGACTCGACACACGGCCTGCGCGTCTTCGACCTCGACAAGATGATGACCGTGACATCGACCGACAAGACGATCATCGGCAAGTCCGGCACGAGCTATTACGCATACGGCTACAAGTACATCCTTCCCCAGGTTGCGACGTACTTCCAAGGCACCGCGGCGACGAACTGCGACTCCACAACGGCCCGGTCGACGACCGACCCGATCTGCTTCAGCTCGCTGGCGTTGGACCGCAGCACCACACCGGACCGCCTCGTCGTGGGCGAATACATCGACAGCACGACGGGTGCCCGCGTCGTGTCGTACCCGGTCGATTCGACCAGCCGCAAACTCGTCACCTCCGGCTCGACCGTGACCGCCTCAGCGGCGGTGACGATTCCGGTGTCCAACGTGCAGGGCGCATTCACGTTCTCCTCGAAGTACTACCTCGGCCGCAGCTCGAGCAACAGCTACGGGCTGATGTACGGCGGCGGCTCCGGTAGCACCCCGCTCACGTCGAGCTGGACGATCGGGGGTGAAGACCTCTACCACCAGCAGGTCGACAGCAACGGTTCGGCCCTGCCCGGCCAGTTGTGGACCCTCACCGAACACGCGTACTGCAACTGGACAACCACGCAATGCACGCTGAACGCGGCGCTGGACGAACGCATCGTCTTTGCCGTGCCGCTCACGTCGGTAGGCACGGCATAGCTACTCGGGCACCTGCAAACTGTAGGACGACTAGGCAGGCACGGACGACCATCATGATCCGTGCCTGCCTACGCAACCACGCCATCCTCACGATCTGAGGCTCACGTCGGCCACGTCCAGTCGAGGCCGAGCCGCGACCGGATGTCGGAAGGCAGCCCGTGGTCCGAGTCGGCGATCTCGAGGGTGCTGCCGTCGGCAGCGGTCAGGGTGTTCGTTCGGCATCCGGTCAGCGTCGTTATGAGCGTGTCGCGGGTGCGGCCGGCAGCATCAACGAACGCGACGGACATATCGCCGCCGATGTCAACCGGGCAGCTGTGGGGACCGGCCATCGGCGTCGCCGGCGATAGAGAGTTGACCAGCGCCACCACATCCGTCACGCGCGCATCGTCGGTGATCCGGGCCGGGCCGAACGTCTGCACGGGTACGTCCGGACTTCCGTACCCCTTGCCTTTCGTATGCAGGGTGACGACGACCGCCACGACCGACGCCGGAATCGTCATCACCGGGGACCGGACCGGCAGCCAGGTGGATGTGGCGTACTCCCAGATCACCGTGTGCGAACCGTCGGCGAACAGATTGATGCTGAGCGACTGATTGACGAGGACGCCCGTGACATCCGGCCAGACGAATTGCAGGAGATACGTCGTCAGAACACCGTGATCCGTTCCTGATCCGCGGACCAGAGGTGCCGAGCCTGACGGCCGGTGCGCGTTCAGCCAGGTGATGGCCGAGTTCAGCCGGGACGGAATCAGCCACCACCGGCTGGCCGATACGATCTGCGGATTCGGGTAGAAGTCCGGCGGCGGTGGCACCTCGATGGTCGACGGCGGCCCGGACAGCGCCGTCACGTGCGGGGGCAGGGAAAAGGCGCCGAGCATGACGTCGTTCTGCCGTTGCGCCGCCTGCTGACCGGCTGCCCCGACGTAGACCGGCGCGGGTGGAGGCAGTGCTCCGTCTCGCGTCGTACGGCCGACCGTCAGCGGAACCGCGACGAGGACGGCGACCACGGCGATACCGGCAACGGCTCCGCGCAGCCGGATCCGGGCACGCCGGCGTATGCGGGCACCGACCCGGTCGGCCAGGTCCGCGATCGGCGGTGGTTCCGGCGCGAGCGTACCGAGGGCACCCGCGATCTGCTGATCCACGTCGGTTGGATTCACTGTGACGCCCCCATCGTTTCTCCGCTCGATGCCCATTCGGCCCGGATGCTGGCGAGTCCCCGCGACGCCTGGCTCCGGACGGTCGTGACGGAACAGCCCATCACCTCACCGATCTGCACGTCGGTGAGGTCTTCGACGTAACGCAGGACGAGGACGGCGCGCTGCCGCGGGGCGAGTTTCCGCAGCGCTCGCGTCAGTTGGTCGCGATGGTCGACGGATGCGTACGCGTCGCCGGGCGCCTCGTGTTCCGGGATCGCTTCGGTGGCGTACTCGCCGGTCCAGCGACGCTTGCGTGCGCTGAGGAATGTGTTGATGACGGCTCGGCGTACGTAGCCATCCGGGTCGCCGGATGCGATCACCCGCGACCAGCGTGGCCAGACCTTCATGAGCGCGACCTGGACGATGTCCTCGGCGGCGGCCCAGTCTCCGCTGAGCAGCCAGGCCGAACGAAGCAGGGCCCGTTGCCGGGCGCCCACGTATTCACGAAACCCGTCCGGCTCGTCCATCGCTCTCCCCGCTGTCATCTATAACACTGCGTGGCGCGCCGGAACGTTGCACGCTGCGTCGCCGTCATGCCCGTAGCCGCGGGTAGCGCTAGGGCGATGCGAACTGTTCCAGATACCGCGTTACGTCGGCGAGAAGTCCGGCGTGCTCCTCGATCGCCCAGACGACCTGGTTGCAACGTCGGCATACCAGTCCGCGAACCTGCATGGTCCGGTGGTTGTGATCAACTGCCAGTCGGTACGGCTGGCCGTTTTTGCGAAGCACGGATTCGGGTTCGCGACATACCGCGCACACGCCACTCTGGCGCTCAAGCATCGAGTTGTAGTCGTCGAGCGTCATTCCGAAGGTTCGCATGATGTTGGCGGCATAGACGCCGTCGTAGCTACGGGTCTTCGACAGCCCGCTGCTGTAGATCTCCTTGTTGATGATGCGGATGCACGGCTTGCACTTGTTCTGGCCGGGGGAAAAAACCTCAATTGCGGCGGTCTGTCCACATCGGATGCACGTCTTCTCCATCGCGCGAGCATACACTGTGTTTGAGTGGCGATAATGACAGTTATGCTCGTCTGGCTCTCTCGGCTACTCTTGATCGCTTTATTGAATTACTGTTATCGACAATTCTGCAATCGATGTGAGTTGTCGTCCGCCAGTTGATGTGAGGCATTACCAGGCCCAGTGCTTAGGTACGTGACCCCAGCCGCAAAGTAACCGCGAGTAACTTGTTGCCTGGGTCCGTAGGCGTGGTCGGGGTTTACCGTGCGTGGTCGCGATCTTCTTCTTGTCGAATGGTTCGAGGTCTTCGTCGTCGTCTTCGTCCTGATGTTCGACGTCGATGTCGTAGAGGTCGGGGCCTTGTTCCCAGTCGTCGGCGTGGGGCCATTCGCCGCGGTGGTCGGCGATGGTGACGGCGCGGGTGCCGGTTTCGGATCCGTCGTTGTCGCTGGGGATGCGGTTCATGTGCTCGTCGTAGACGAGGAAGTGGCCTTGGAAGTCGCGGGCGAGGCTGATGTCGTCGGTCTCGGTAGCGAGGACGACGTTGACGATTTTGCCGGTGTAGCCGTCTTCGTCGATGTCGACGCACACCATGGCCGGTGCGTCGAAGCGGACCCATCTGCGCATGATCATGCCCTTTCGTTGCCGTGCTCTGGCGACAGGTCAGGGTATCGATCGAGGGGGATGGAGTCTTGACGACTTGATCGAGTCGTGGTCGTTGACCGATGACGAGCGGAAGATGGTGGGCAACAAGAGCGGCCCGACGAGGTTGGGGTTCGCCCTGGCTCTGAAATTCTTCGAGATCGATGCGAGGTTCCCGGAGCGGCATTTCGAGTTCCCGGCCGTGGTCGTCGACTACATGGCCAAGCAGGTCCGGGTCGAGCCTACGGCGTTCAGCGCAGTACCGGTTCGACAGCCGCGCGGCGACCTATCACCGTGAGGAGATCCGGGCCAAGTTCGGGTTCCGGGAGTCCACCCGCGCCGACGAGGAGCGGCTGACCGGGTGGCTGGCGGCGGAGGTGTGCCCGAGCGAGTTGAGCGAGGCCCGCCATCGGGAGGCGCTGCTGGCCCGGTGCCGTGCCGACCGGGTGGAGCAGCCCGGCCGTATCGACCGGATCATCAACTCCGCGGTCACGGCCGCTGATGCGCGGTTCGTTGCGGTGACGGTGCAGCGGCTGCGCACGGCGCCGGGGGCGGTCGACGCGCTGACGGCCGCTTACTCCCCGCTGGTGTCGGATCGTGATGCCGCGGATCCGGCTCAGCGCAGCCTGTTCACGGACTTGAAGGCCGATCCGGGCAAGCTCGGGTTGGAGACGCTGCTGATCGAGATCGGCAGGTTACAGCGGGTGCGGGCGGTGGGGTTGCCGTCGGATCTGTTCGCGGACGTGGCGGAGGCGCGGATCGCGGTGTGGAAGGCCCGGGTGTTGGCCGAGTTCCCGTCGACGCTGCGCCGCGACCACACACCGGAGGTCGCGATGACGCTGTTGGCGGTGTTGTGCTGGTGCCGGCTGACGGAGATCACCGATGACCTGGTGCGGTTGTTCATCGATCTGGTGAACAGGATCAATACGCGGGCGGAGAAGCGGGTCGACAAGGCCCAGATGCAGGAGTTCAAACGGATCTCCAACAAGGAGACGGTGCTGTTCCGCATCGCGCGGGGGCCGCGCTGGAGCATCCGGACGGCAAGGTCCGTGACGTGTTGTTCCCCTTGGTCGGGGAGGACACGCTCAAGGATCTGGCCGCCGAGGCGGCGGCCAGTGAGCCGCGGCGCAAGGCCTAGGTGCGCACGGTGCTGACCAGTTCGTACTCCAGCTACTACCGGCAGATGCTGCCCAAGCTGCTCAAGGCCCTGGAGTTCGGGTGCAACAACACCCGGCACCGGCCGGTGATGAACGCCGTCGCCCCTGCTGGACCGGTACAAGGACCGGGATCTGCGCGACACGGCGTTCTTCGAGCACACCGACGAGCCGCCGGTCGCCGGGGTGGTTCCGGCGGACTGGAAGGGTGCGGTGGTCGACGAGCATGACCGCGTCGAGCGCATCCCGTACGAGCTATGCGTGCTGCGGGCGCTGCGCCAGGCGTTGATGAACCGCGAGATCTGGGTGGCGGGCGCCAAGAAGTGGCGCAACCCGGAGACCGAACTGCCCGCCGATTTCGATGTCCACCGCGACGTGCACTACCAGGCGCTGCGCCTGCCGCAGGACCCGACCGAGTTCCTGGCCACGCTGAAGACCAAGATGGACACGGCGCTGTCCCGGTTCGCCCGCGGGCTGAAGGAAGACACCACCGGCGGCGTGCGGATCGGCATCAAGCACGGGCAGGCGTGGATCACCGTGCCGGCGCGCACGAAGCAACCCGCCCCGCCGCACCTGGCCGCCCTGAATCATCGCTGCCTCGGGTGGTGACTGGTCGGAACTGACCGGCTACGACGTCATCGCCCCGGTCGACGACTTCGAGTGGATCACGAAGGTGTACGACTACAACTGGGCGACGTTCACCAGCCGGGAGTGGAGCGACCACCCGACGAACCCGAGTTGGGAAGGATCGGACGGACCACCGCCTACGATGAAGATCACCACTGAGTACTACCACGCCGCGGTGCAGACCGGGATCGCGTGGCTCGACACCGGGCTGGTCTGCTACACCGGCTTCCCGACCGACGAGACCGAAGACCCGCGCTGACCGCCGCCTCGGCCGCCACGGCATCGAACGCAGCGTATCGGAGTAGTGATGGATCGTCCTCCGTCCGACCGGCTCGTCTATGGCCTGCCATCCTCGTTCGGGCCGGCCGAGCCGGGAGGCGTGCACCGCAAGATGTGGCCGGCCTCGGCCACCGCCGACGCGGAAGGCGGTTGGACTGCTGAGATCGTGCGCTATCCGAGCGCTGACCCGCCGGGGCTGGTCGCGGTGATCACCGCGACCAGCCCCGGGCCGAGCCCATGGGAGATACTGGAGTCGGAAGCCCGCGCCGGTGGCCGACACGCCGACCTCGCCAGCATCACCGTTGCCCGGCACGCCGCCGTCACCGCCGATCTCCAGGATACGGCGGCAACGGAACCCACCCCCCTGCGGCTGGTCATCCCGGTCGCCGGGCGGCGACGGACCTTCACCGGTTTCCGCGTACGGGACAGCTGGGTGGTCAGCGCCGTCGTCGCGTCCCACACGGTTCTGATCGTGGGAGTCCAGGCCGCGGCGGACATCCCAGCTCTGCTCCCCATCACGCCGCCGGCTCCCATCACCCGGCGGCCAACTCCGGCCCCCGCGTTCGCGTCGCATGGCGCCGGCTGGCGAGTGATCGTGGACCAACCAGTCTCCCTGATCATCGCGCTGCACGTGCGCGACGCCGCAGACCTCGCCAACGTCGGCCCCTACCAGGTTCCGCGTCTGAGCCCAGCTGTCCCGCCCCAGCTGCGACCAACCGAATTTGAGCTACCCACCGCGTCAGCCGAGTGGGCTGCGTGGTGGCATCGCCTGGTCCAAGCCCTCGACCCGGCTGATACTGACCATCACGTCGACCCCGGCCCACTGCTCGCCTCGTTGCTGGAAGTCGACCACGACGCGGCAGTGGCGTGGGCCGCCCACCGAAAGCGCGAGTACCTCACATCATCGGCCGCGCGGCCCACCATGCCGGAACAGCTACTCCTCCGCCAGCTTGGCGCACGCCTCGACTCCAGCACACAGCTGCGTATTTCAATCCTCCCGGTAGCCGGATTATTCGGGCTCAAAACCAGCCCGCGGCACGTCATCGTCAGTCCGCACCTGCGTGCCGACCCAACACGCTACCAACAGTGGATACTCCGCAACCTCGGATGAACCCCCTTCCGCGCCAATCGCGAGAATCCTTGCGCGTACCCGCGCCGGGACCTGCTCGCGGCCCGCGCCCGGACAGTCGCCGTCCAGGCCTGCCAGGCCGATCTGGGCGTGCCGGTCTATCCAGCCGTCCACCATCGGCGTCGACGCGGGCCAGCGCGGCAACGTCTTTACGCGTCTTTGGTGGTGCGCTGTCTACCGACATCACGTGAGAAAACACTGTCATTGGTGAGCAATTGAGCACTGACATCGAGGCGAGAATCTCAGCCGTCCCCCGGGCTATGAGCGGAACATTCTGGGCCGCGTGGTGATGCGACCCAGCAGTGCAGACGACTGCAGTCATTGGTGCAGCCGACTTCGGAAGGCGACAAAGGGCACGACGATCTACCTCAGCGACGGAACTTCGCCGGCGCTCGCCTGACTGTCGTTTTAGGGCGTACCCCAGCACCACACCAATCGCCAGCGCTCAACTGCGTCAGGATAGGGTCCATTCTCGCATTCCTTGACACATGTTCGCCAGGTTCATAGAGTCCAGCCTGACACTCTCAGGATGGCGGAAGGGAACCAGGCGATGCGCGTCGGCTACGTCAGGGTCAGCACTGTCGATCAGAACACCACCCGCCAACTCGACGGCATCGAGGTTGAGCGCACCTTCACCGACAAGGCGTCCGGCAAGGACACCGCCCGCCCGAAACTCGACGAGATGATCACGTTCGTCCGCGACGGCGACACCGTCCTGGTCCACTCCATGGACCGGCTCGCCCGCAACCTCGACGACCTGCGCCACCTCGTGAAAACCCTGACCGGCAAAGGCGTCCGCGTCGAATTCGTCAAAGAGAGCCTCACCTTCACCGGCGAAGACTCGCCGATGGCCACCCTGCTGCTGTCGGTCATGGGCGCCTTCGCCGAATTCGAACGCGCCCTCATCCTCGAACGCCAGCGCGAAGGCATCGCCGCCGCAAAACAGCAAGGCGTCTACAAGGGACGCAAACCCGCCCTCACCCCAGAGCGAGCCCGCCAGCTACGCCAGCGCGCCGGCGACGGAGAGAAGAAGTCGGCGCTGGCCAAAGCGTTCGGGATCAGCCGCGAAACCGTCTACAGCTATCTGCGCGAAGACCCGCCAAGCAAGGCGAGGGCATCCGCCTAAGCTACTCCCGGGTTACTTTGCGGCTGAGGTCACGTACCCAAGCACTGGGCCTACCAGCGTGTCTGAGGCATCTCCTGGTTTCACCCACCTGTTTCGACATCCTCAAAGCCAACCGGCGACACCGACGAATGATCAAGATCTACGGCCGCGAGCAGGTCCGCCGCGCCACGATGGACGCTGTCCCGATTTGCCGAGGCTGGAACGAGCTGCTCTGGGACAGTTCGCCGGCTTACCGACGCGTCCAGGCCTTCACGAATCAGGGTCACGAAACCCGCTTCATCGACAACGCGACCATCGACGCCGCGACATAGTCGGAGACTGTCGCCCTGACCAGGCTCTTCGCCCTACTGGCGCCACCAGGCAATGACCGAGAACCTCAACCGGTCGACAAGGCTGCAAGGCCCCCGCTCGCCTAAGCGGCGCCCACGCCGCGGACCGTCATCTCTCGGGGAGTCGCTCGTTCAAGCTCTCAGCGAGAGAGGGCCAAAATCGCTGAGCCCAATCAAACCAGCTCTCATCCCCGGGCGGCGGGGAGGGCAGAAACGAACCGGAGAGCTCGTCTACGTCGGGGACCTCGAACTTCTCTCTCCAGGGGTCGAGTTCCGCCTCGGCCATAGGGAATGTCTGCTCTGGCGTGTGTTTCCAGCGGTTCTGAATCCGGCTCCATTGCACCTCGCGTTCCACCGGCAGGTACACGATCTCGCATGACGCTCTCACTGAAGCGGCCATCCAGCGCAGGGCGGAGCGCTCATCGCGCGACCAGAGTCCGAAGTCAAGAACGACGCTGAGCCGCAGGCGCAGGGCGTCGATGGCCAGTGCGACGAGTCGGCCCTCCAGCAGCCACCGTTTTCCACCGGGCTCCTGGTGACGGTCTTCTTGGCCAAAGAGGGTGAGCGCCCAGTCGTCGGGGGTGAGCTGCAGGGCTCCGCGCTCCGCCGCCAGCTCCCGCGCTCGAAGGGTCTTCCCGGACCCGGGAAGACCCACCATTAAGAACAGTGTGGGCGCCTGACCCGCCCGCGTATCTCTCACCGTCTCATTCATGTGGTCCATGGTGCCCGGCACTCGCCGACGAGAATTCGCGACCAACCGCAAAATCGGCCAGTCGGCCGAGAAAGGCCCCGACCTCGCGCAGTGCCGAACGCTACATCTCACATGAGACGTCCCTACGCAGGCCACCAACGCCTCCTAGGCCGGAGGGGGCGGCTTCGGCCGGCCCACAGGGCGCTCACGTTTCGGCCTTCCGCACCGCGAGACCCGCATGTGCGCCTCAAAATCCACTGAGTATCACACCGAATCGGACAGGCGACCCGCAGGAGGCCGATACTTCTGCACAACGGACATCGTCACGACGTCCCGGCCCGGCATCACCGCGAGCGGTGCCGTCAGGCGGGCCGAAATGCGGGTCCTGATTCAGCCGGACTCGGTGAGAATCTCGCCGATCACTCGTTGGGCCGCTACCACCGCAGCGTGGTCTCTCCGCGGTGCATCGGCGTAGATGATCAGCGCCGCCCACAATGCCCAGCCCTGCCCACGCGCCCACGTCCCCCGGTCGACGTCGAGCCCGGCGCGGAACGCCTCGCGGCTCGCTCCGGTCAGGAGCGTCCAGGCGATCGCCACGTCGCACGCGGGGTCGCCGACCCCGCACGTGCCGAAGTCGATGACGGCCGCCAGCGAGCCGTCCCGGACCAGGAGGTTCCCTGGGGCGATGTCGCCGTGGAACCACACCGGCGGGCAATCCCAGGAGGCTCGGAGCGCAGATTGCCAGATCTCCGTGACGCGATCCCCCGGTATCCGACCCTCGAGCACGTCGATCGCCCGTCGTACCTGAGGGTCGTAGACCTGCAGTGGCCCACCACGGAACCAGTTGTGCACCCCCGGCTCGGGCCCACCGGCCGGATCGACGTGTCGCAGCGCGACCAGGAAGGCGGCCAGGCTGACCGCGAACTCGGTCAGGTCACCGATGGTGTCGATGCCGGCCGGATCACCGTCGATCCATTCGTACACGGACCAGTGGAAACGAAACTCTTCGTCGGGCTCACCCTTCGCCAACGGCATAGGTATCGGTAGCGGAACCCGTGGCGCAAGTACGGGTAGCCACCGGTGTTCCTTGTCCACGGCCAGCGCGTACTCCGCAGCCGTGGGCAGTCGTACCGACAGCCGATCGCCGAGGCGAAAAGTCTGGTTGTCCCAACCACTCATCGCGACGGGTCGAACCGGCAGGTCGGCCCATCGCGGGAACTGCCGGGCGATGAGCCGTCTCACGAGACTCACGTCGACGGAACGTCGATCCGGTACCGGGACGGTATCTGGGTCAGAGGTCACGCTTCAACATCGCCGGGCGGACGCCCGCCGGCAACCGATTTTGCGCACCGACGCCTGCAGACTCCACCGCCTATCGGCTCGGGAGTGACCGCGGCAGCCCGAAGGACGCTGTTTTCGAAGCGGGTCATGGCACAGATCCGGTCGCCGGTGAGGACGTAGAGGCAGCGGGCTGCGCCGCGCGGAACAGACTGCAGGCCGATAGCGGTGTTGGATGCCGCGCTTGACCTTGACCTTTGGGTAAGCCCCACCGTGGGTCGTACCGGTCGCCGTGACCGGTACGAGGAGGATGTCGACGTGGAGCTGTTGACCATCGGGGCGTTCGCCCGGGCGGCGCGTCTGACGCCGAAGGCCTTACGCCTCTACGACGAGCTGGGGCTGTTGCCGCCGGCCGCCGTTGATCCCGAGTCCAGTTACCGGCTCTACGACCCGGACCAGCTGGAGCAGGCCAGGCTGATCGCCCAGCTGCGGCGCATCGGTATGCCGCTGGCGCAGATTCGCACCGTGTGCGCTCTGGAGCCGGTCGCCGCCGCTGACGCGATCACCCGGTACTGGCAGCAGGTGACCGTCGACACGGCGGCCCGCGGACGGATCGCCGCCCTCCTCGCCGAGCACCTGTCCGAAAGGGGCACCACCATGTCCGAGACGAATCCCATACTCGGTCTCCGCTACGCCGTCCGGTCTGACATCGGGGCGGTACGCGACAGCAACCAGGACGCCGCCTACGCCGGCGATCGGCTGCTGGCCGTCGCCGACGGCGGAGGACCCGGCGGCGCCGCGGCCAGCATCACCGCCATCGACGTGCTCAAGGCGTTGGAACTGGCCGACGTACCGGCGGCCGAATTGCTCACCCTGCTCGCCGGTGCGATTGCCGAGGCCGACCGGACGGTTCGCCGGGCGGCGGCCGACGGCGAGCAGCCGATCACCACCCTGACGGCGCTGCTGCGCCACGGCTCCCAGCTGGCGCTGGTGCACATCGGTGACACCCGGGCGTACCTGCTGCGCGGCGATGAGCTGTTCCCGCTCACGCAGGACCATACCTGGGTGCAGGCACAGGTCGATCAAGGCAAGCTCGGCCGCGACGAGGCCGCCGCGCATCCTCAGCGCGCCCTGCTGGTGAGGGCGCTCGGCGCCGGCGGACAGCCAGTCGAGGCGGATCTGGCGCTACGCACCGCCCTGCCCGGTGATCGTTATCTGCTGTGCTCCGACGGACTGTCCGCCGTCGTGGACCGCGCGTCGCTGTACGCGGCCCTGAGTGCAACTGTCGATCCTGAGCAGGTCGTGCAGGCTCTGATCGACCTCGCGTACGCCGCGGGGGCACCGGACAACATCGCCTGCGTCGTCGCTGACGTCGTCACGATGTAGTTCGGAGTCTGCGATGCTCCCTCCGCCGCATGCGACGGCGGAGGGAGCACGGCGAGTGATCGGCGGGCAGCCGCCGCACTCGGTTTACCACTCGACCCACGAGTCCGGTGCGGACTGCCACACCGACGTGTCCGGCGTACCGGCGAAGATCGGCCCGAGGTGTTCGAAGCCGAGCGACATGTCGTAATAGCGGGCCATCTCGTCCGCGTCGAGCCACATGTCCACGCCGATGATCTCGGGTGCCGACTCGGCGCCGGGACCGGCCACTCGGGTCCAGAGACTATGCGACACCATCCCGTGCATCCGTGCCTGGTTGATGGTGGCGTCGGCGTACGTGCGGAATGCGCTGGCGGCCTTGTCCAGCGATGTGACCTCGACTGTGATGATGCCGACGCCGGCCGGTCCGCGGCCCGAGGGCGTGGCGAGATGGTAGTTTCCGAAGTCCTCGGTCTGCTCCCAGACCGGGTTCTCGCGGCTCCGGAACAGCATGCCCGCACCGGCCTGCACCTGCGGATTCGAGAAGAACTGGCCGAGTCCGGACAGGCTGTTCCAGTAGTCGATGAACAGCAGCTCGCCGGGCTGGGCGGCGCCGTGGCCGACATACACGTTGTGGCTGAGGTCGCCGAGCGAACGCGCCGCGGCGACACCTTCCGCCGCACCGGCGGTCGCGTTGTGGATTTCTCGCGCCTCGGGGAGCGAGGGTGCCGCGATCGTGCCGCGGACGGTGAGCAGGAATGTCGTGGCGCTTGCGTCACTCGGGTAGGTAACTGCCTGGTCTGACATGACAACCTCCGTCGGAAATGGGTGCTTCTACCCATCCGACGAACGTGGCCACGGCGGATCGACAAGCTATCCGGACTCCCCCGGCAGCGCGGCCGGATCCGGATCTCGCCGAACCCGGCGCCGGCGGTGCGGCATGGCGCCCCACAGCGCTCCCCAGCCGCGGTGTTTCTGGAACGGAATCTCGAACACGGCGGCGAACAGCCGGGCGAAGATGACGGTGACCGGCAGCAGGATGGCGAGCAGGACCAGGAACACCGGTACGCCCTGGCGGACCCGGCCGGCCACGATGCCGTAGTACACGAAGATCACGATCGGCGCGTGGGTCAGGTAGAGGCTGTAGGAGAACGAGCCGAGACTGCGCAGCGGGCGCGTGTCCAGGACGCGTACCAGCGGCTTGGGGCGGTCGGTCGCCACGGCGGCGATCAGGCACCCGATCGCCGGGCCGATCGCGAGGTCGATCCAGAACAGGTTGTCGATCGTCCAGACCGAGCCCTTCCACGCCATCACGGCGATCACGGGTGTGACCGCGGCCAGGGCGAGCCACGGCCACGGCCAGGCCCTGCGGCGTTTGCTGGCGGTCAGGATGCCGGCGGTCAACACCCCGATCGCGAACAGCACGGCGAGATCGGGCGTGTACTGAATCAGCGCCTTGTTCGCCCAGGCCACATGCGGAGCCAGCAGGCCGGTGGTGACCACGACGAACGTGACCGCGGAGAGCATCGTGATCGCGTTTATCCGGCGGATCATGAGCAGGAGCAGCGGAAACACGATGTACAGCTGGGCTTCGATCGCGATCGACCAGAACGCACGGTTGGGACTCGGCGCGGCGTACACGTCCTGCAGCAGCAGACCGTTGACGATGACCGACTTCCCGGTCGGCAGCGGCCATTCCGGCTGGGACAGAACGAACCAGGTCATCAACAGGCTGAAGACGAGTGCGGCCCAGTACGGCGGAAGGATCCGCCAGGCGCGGCGGTGAGCGAAGCGGGACACCCCGTCGAGCCGCCATCCGTTGCGGGCGGGTGAGACGGACAGGGAAAAGCCGGACAGGACGATGAAGATGACGACGGCGAAGCGTCCGTAGATGAACCAGCCGGCCCAGAACGGTGCGTTGTCCACCGGATAGCCGGGAAACGCGCGCAGGAATATGTGGTTGACCACCACGAACAGGGCGGCCAGGCCGCGAATACCGTCGAGTCCGACCAGCCGCTTCCGAGAAAGGCCCGCGGGCGTCGCCGACGGATCCGGTACCGGCTCGACTCGGTGACCTCGTCCGTGCTCGGCAGTGGCCGGACGGCGACATCGTCCGGTCCGGTGACGACGGATCTCCGCGTCGCCTTCGTACCGAGCGCGGTCAGCCACCGACCTGCGCCGGTCGGCCGAGAGTTTGTCGCCGTCCGGTCGTGCGGCGCGAGGCGTCCCTGGTAGATGTCACCCAACGTCATGGCAGAGCCCGCTCGCGGGCATTGTCGGGTGGCGGCTGCGATAGGCGAATCATGTCGAGGGCCCTGGCGTTTCCCTCTGATGGCGTGGTGACGGCTGTTGCCACACATGTCGGAGATCTACTGAGGACGACGATCCCGTCCGTCCAAGATCTCACCTCATGGTGCACTTCTATCGTGCCAGCATTCGGCGGTCCGACCACCGCCTGAACCATCGTTCACAGGCAATCGACATCCCGCGCGAGCAGGGCGTCCGCTTGCGCTCAGTTCAGTCGCCTCTATTCTACGCGCGGATGTGTCCGTTTTGTGCTGGTTGATCCAGCGTACGTCGGAGCCACCCCCCATATCGAACGGCACCGACCTCGGCTCGTCGCTGACCAGGCGCAACACGATGCCGCCGCGTACAGCGCCGCGAAGGCCACGGATGACGGCGGTCGATAAGCGCTCGGATCGCAACACGCCCACTACATGTAGGTGGTTTGACCTGACACCCATACACGATATGGTGATCAGGCAGCTGGTTCGCACGGCCCGTCGCCGGGCCGGGCGTCGCAAGAGGGAATCCGGTGTGATGCCGGGACTGCCCCGCAGCGGTGAACGGGAACGACCGCCGTCAACGAAGCACTGGACCGAGTAACGGTTTGGGAAGCGACGGCCATTAGGTGCACCCTCCGGGGTGCGTGCCCGTGAGTCCGAAGACCTGCCAGCGCGCCACACGCGTGTGCGTGTGGTGGTCCGCGGCCTCGTGGGAGGGCCAGGGGACAAACCGTACGCGCCTGCGCGGCGCCGTGCTGTCGTGTCTTCCGGTCGCTCCGCACGCCATGGACCGTCGTTCGACGAGTTCGCGAGGAGAGAACCGTGACACCCACCGCCGTCATCGCCGACCCCACGGCACCCACGATCCCGGACCAGACTCCGGCCGAACCGGTACGCCGCCACCAGATGCGGGTCCGCAAACGCAACGGCGACCTGATGGACGTCGACGTCAACAAGATCGTCCGCGCCGTTGACCGCTGCGCCGAAGACCTGACGGCGGTCGACCCGCTGCGGGTCGCGACGAAAACGATCAGCGGCCTCTACGACGGCGCCACCACCGCGGAGCTGGACCGGCTGTCGATCCAGACCGCCGCCGAACTCCTGGCCGAGGAGCCCGAATACTCGCGGCTGGCGGCCCGGCTGCTCGCGAACTACATCGACAAGGAGGTTCGCGGTCAGGGCATCGCCTCGTTCAGCCAGTCCGATCGCCGCAGGTCACGCCCAAGGTCTCATCGGCGACGAGACGGCCGCGTTCGTGGCCGCGCACGCCCGCAAACTCGACCACGCGATCGACGACGCATACGACCGCCGGTTCGAATACTTCGGCCTGCGGACCGTCTACGACCGCTACCTGCTGCGCCACCCCACCACCCGCCTCGTCGTCGAGATCACCGCAGTACTGGCTGCTGCGCGTCGCCTGCGGACTGTCGACCACGCCCGGTGAGGCGATCGACTTCTACCGGCTGATGGCGTCGCTCGCCTACCTGCCGTCGTCGCCGACGCTGTTCAACTCCGGCACCGCACACTCCCAGATGTCCTCGTGCTACCTGGTCGACTCGCCCCGCGACGAACTCGACTCGATCTACGCCCGCTACGCCCAGGTCGCGCAGCTGTCGAAGTTCGCCGGCGGGATCGGGATCTCGTTCAGCCGGGTACGCGGCCGGGGCGCCCTGATCCGCGGCACCAACGGCCTGTCCAACGGCATCGTGCCGTTCCTGCGGACCCTGGACGCATCGGTCGCCGCGGTCAACCAGGGCGGCCGGCGCAAGGGCGCGGCCTGCGTCTATCTGGAGCCGTGGCACCCGGACATCGCGGAGTTCCTGGCGCTGCGCGACAACACCGGTGAGGACGCCCGGCGTACCCACAACCTGAACCTCGCGAACTGGATCCCGGACGAGTTCATGCGCCGGGTCGAGGCCGACGAGCTGTGGTCGCTGATCGACCCGGCGCAGGCACCCGAACTGGTCGATCTGTGGGGCGACGCATTCGACGCCGCGTACCGGGCCGCCGAGGCGGACGGCCGCATCACCCGGCAGCTGCCGGCCCGGGAACTGTACAGCCAGATGATGCGCACGCTGGCCCAGACCGGCAACGGCTGGATGACGTTCAAGGACGCCGCCAACCGTACCTGCAACCAGACCGGCACGCCCGGCAACGTCGTCCACCTGTCGAACCTGTGCACCGAGATCATCGAAGTGTCCAGCGACGACGAGACCGCCGTCTGCAACCTCGGCTCGATCAACCTCGCCGCCCACCTGACCGCCGACGCCGACATCGACTGGGACGGCTCCGCGCCACCGTACGCACCGCGGTCGTGTTCCTGGACCGGGTCATCGACATCAACTACTACCCGAGTACGCAGGCCGCCGCCTCGAATCCGCGCTGGCGACCGGTCGGCCTCGGCGTGATGGGCCTGCAGGACGTGTTCTTCGCGCTGCGGCCTCGCCTTCGACAGCCCGGACGCGCTCGAGCTGTCCACCCGGATCGCCGAGGAGATCTACCTGTCCGCGCTCGAAGTCTCCAGCGGCCTCGCCGCCGACACGGCCCGCACCCCGCGTACGCCGACACCCGGGCCGCCCGCGGCGACCTGCAACCCGACCTGTGGAACGTCACGCCGACGCAGACCGAGCGCTGGGCGACGCTGCGCGACCGGATCGCCGAGCACGGGCTGCGCAACTCGCTGCTGATCGCGATCGCTCCGACCGCGACGATCGCCTCGATCGCCGGCTGCTACGAGTGCATCGAACCGGCCGTGTCCAACGTGTTCAAACGCGAAACGTTGTCCGGCGAGTTCCTGCAGGTCAACACGGCGCTCGTCGGCGAGCTGAAGGCGCGTGGCCTGTGGACCGACGACGTTCGGGCGGCGATCAAACGGGCCGACGGATCCGTCCAGGGCATCACCGCGCTGCCGGACGAGGTACGGGCACTGTTTCGTACCGCATGGGAACTGCCGCAGAAGGCGCTGGTCGACCTCGCGGCGGCCCGGTCGCCGTACATTGATCAAAGCCAGTCCTTGAACTTGTTTCTGGCCTCTCCCACGATCGGCAAGCTCTCCTCGATGTACCTCTACGCCTGGAAAGCCGGCCTGAAGACCACCTACTACCTGCGGTCGCGGCCGGCCACCCGGATCCAGCAGGCCACCGTCAGCCCGCTCGCCGCGACCACCGGCACCGATACCGACGCCGTCGCGTGCTCCCTGGAAAACCCCGAGAACTGCGAGGCCTGCCAATGACCATCACCGACGCCGCACCCCGATCGGGCGACACCCAACGGCGTGCCCGGCAGCTGCTGCTCGACCCCGGCATGGACCTGACGCTGCGACCGATGCGCTACCCGGACTTCTACGACCGGTTCCGCGACGCGATCAAGAACACCTGGACGGTCGAGGAAGTCGACCTGCACACCGACCTCGCCGACCTCGCGAAGCTGTCACCGGCCGAACGGCACCTGGTCAACCGGCTGGTCGCGTTCTTCGCCACCGGCGACACCATCGTCGCCAACAACCTCGTCCTCAACCTGTACCAGCACATCAACTCTCCCGAGGCCCGGCTCTACCTGTCGCGGCAACTGTTCGAAGAGGCCGTACACATCCAGTTCTACCTGACGCTGCTGGACACCTACCTGCCCGACGACGACGCCCGCGCCGACGCGTTCGCCGCAGTCGAGCGGATCCCGTCGATCGCCCGTAAGGCCCGGTTCTGCTTCACCTGGATCGACTCGATCAACCACGTGCAGCGCTTGGAGACGAAGGCCGACCGGCGCTCATTCCTGCTCAACGTCATCTGCTTCGCCGCCTGCATCGAAGGGCTGTTCTTCTACGGCGCATTCGCGTACGTGTATTTCCTGCGCTCGCGTGGTCTCCTGCACGGCCTGGCGTCGGGTACCAACTGGGTGTTCCGGGACGAGTCGATGCACATGGCGTTCGCGTTCGACGTCGTGGCGACCGCACGGCGGGAGGAGCCGGACCTGTTCGACGACGACCTCGCCACGCAGGTCCGTACGATGCTGGCCGAGGCCGTCGACGCCGAAGCCGCCTTCGCCGAGGACCTCCTCGGCCAGGGCGTGCCCGGCATGTCGCTGACCGACATGCGCACCTACCTGGAACACGTCGCCGACCGGCGGCTGGTCCAACTCGGCCTCGAACCGCTGTACGGGTCGGCGAATCCGTTCGGGTTCCTCGAACTGCAGGACGTGCAGGAATTGTCGAACTTCTTCGAACGCAGGGTCTCGGCCTACCAGGTCGCGGTGGCCGGCAACGTCGCCTTCGACGAGGACTTCTAGACCGAGCGCGTCGTGCCGGGACCCGGGTGAGGGCCCCGGCACGACATCGCTCAGGCCCGGTCGAGCCGCGGATAGACGGTTTCGCGCAGCAGGACGTCGATCGCCGCGGCGGCCGGAATCGCGACCAACGCGCCGAGCAGTCCCAGGACCGCGGCACCGATCAGGACCGCGACGATCGTCGCGGTACCGGAGACCTCCACCGCCCGTCCGATCACCCGCGGCACGATCAGGTAATCCTCCAGCAGCCGATAGACGATGTAGAACACGGCGGTGGCGATCGCGACCGGTACCGACACCGACACCGCGATCAGCGAGACGATGACGCCGGCGATCGTCGATCCGACGACCGGGATCAGGTCGAACAGCGCGACCATCGCGGCGAGCACGATCGGGTACGGGACCCCGAACGCGTACAGCCAGATGAACGTACCGACGCCGGCGATCAGCGATGTGACCATGTTCCCGAGCACGTACCGGCCGACCTTCGCGAGCACCTCGTCACCGATCAGGATCACCCGCGGACGCCGCGACGCCGGCGTCAGCCGGTAGGCGAGCCGCCGGATCCGGGGCAGGTCGAACAGCAGGTACACGGTCAGGACCAGCACCGTGGTCGTCGATGCGGTCGTGGTCAGAACCAGCCGGCCGGCGCTGAGCACACCGGTGGCGACCGACGATCCGCTGGCGAAGTCGGAGATGTGCTGCTGGATGTGGAAGCGCAGGTCCATCTTGCCCAACGTCGTGCTGTGGTCCTTCATCTGCGCGATGTAGCGCGGCGACTCCCGGATGAACGCCTCGATCTGCGTCACCAGCGGCGGGATCGCGGCCGCGAGGAATCCGCTGACCACGCCGACGACCAACAGTGCCACCAGCGCGACCGCGAAACCGCGCCGCATCCGGCGGCGGGTCAGCCACGCCACGATCGGCTCCAGGCCGATCGCGAGGAACATCGACAGCCCGATCAACGCCAGGATGCTCGCGGCCGAGACCACCGCACGGGCGAGCACGTACGTGACGGCCACGCCCGCGGCACCCATCATCCCGACCATGAACGGGGTACGCCGGTTGATCGGCGGACCCGGCGTACCGAGTTCGGCGCCCTCGCCGCGCATCGAGATCGCCTCGGCCTCGGCGGCATCGACCAGCGCCTCGATGTCCTCCTCGTCGGCGGTGTGCTCGAGCAGCGCATCATCGGCGGCGTTGCCACCGTCACCGAACCCGTGCGGCGAACGGGGTGCCGGAACATTGTCCTGCGGCACGGCGTCGGCTGATCGACCGTCGTCGACGGCGTCCATGGATGTCTCCTCGGCGAGGGGCCGGCAGCCGGGATAACTGCCCATCGCAGTAAATACAACAGACCTCGGCCCGCCAATCGCCCGAACGACCGTCGGCCGTCCGCCGAGCCGCGCCGCTCAGGCCTCGGCCACGTCCGCGAACAACTGCGCAACGCCGGTCATCGCCAGCAGCGACCGTACGTTCGGCGTCGGGTTGATGACCTCGAACGTCCGACCATCCTGACGGGCGAACCGGAAACCGGCCACCAGCGCGCCGAGACCGGACGAGTCCATGAACGGGACGGCGCTCAGATCAACCACGATCCGCCGCACATCGGCCACCGCCCGGGCTTCGGCGAACACGCGCAGCAACGTGCCGACGACGACGAGATCGACATCGCCGTGCAGCGTGATCGTCACGACCTCGCCCGTACGCGACATCAACGCTGTATCGCTCACCGCTCCACCTTTCTAGGCGACCGACAGGGTGGAATCAGCCCTCATCCGATGGCACCGACGCGGGTCAAATCCGGCTGGTACCCCATGGATCGCCGCGCTAAACCGCCACCTCCGATCGAACGCAACACGCGCGTCCGCGGACCGTCACGGACAGCTGGAGTGGCGGACGTCGATTACTCTCGGCGGGTGCCCACCGCCACCCGATCCGCTCGACGACCGATCCGGGTCGCGGCCGCCTTGGCCTGCGTGACCCTGACGCTCGCCGCATGCACAGGACAACCGACGACAACACCGGTCAGCGCATCGCGCGGGCCGTCGGCGGGCACGTCCGCGAAGCCGAGCACATCCCCGAAACCGGCCACATCGGCCGGCGCGCACCTGACCGCGCTGGAACAGGTGCTCGCCAAGCTCCCGACGTTCGGTCCCCCGCCGCCGGCCGTCCCGGTCGTGCTGCCGGGCGGCGCGACCGCGAAGCTCTTCTTCCGCATGCCGGTGACCGCGAAGGTCGCGTTCCTCACCATGGACGACGGCATCGATCAGCAGCCGGCCGACCTGCAGGTGATGAAGGCCGCCGGGATCCCGTTCACGATGTTCCTGATCGGCCCGGTCGCCGCGAAGAACCCCACCTTCTTCAAAGCGCTCGAGGCCGACGGCGGTGTGATCGAGGACCACACGATCACGCACACCGAGCTGAAGGGCAAGTCGTACGCGTTCCAGAAAAACGAGATCTGCGGCGCCAAAGCGAAACTCGCGGCGGCGTTCGGGCAGCCCCCGACGCTGTTCCGCCCACCGTACGGCGACTACGACCAGACCACCCTCAAAGCCGTCCACGACTGCGGTCTGACCGCGGCCTTCGACTGGTCCGAGACGGTCAACGACGGCAAGGTCTTCTACCAGACGTCCGTCCACAAGATCAAACCCGGGGACATCATCCTGATGCACTTCCGGCCCGCGTTTCCGCAGGACGTCCTGGCCGCACTGACCGCGATCCACAACGCCGGCCTCACACCGGCGTTGCTCACCAGCTACATGGGACCGGTCGCGCCCTAGTTGGGTCGGTGTGGTCGTGGACCCGGGCCTCCTGATAGAACCGTTCGCCTTTCGATCCGGTTCCCCAGATCCGCATCAGTACTAGAGTGCTTCGACGATTTCGAGGAGCCGAGATGACTATTCCGATGCTGTCCTATGAAGATGGACCTGCGATGCTGGACTGGCTAGCCGAGGCGTTCGGTTTCACCGAGACGGCTCGAATGCTGGCCGACGGACGACTCAGCCACGGCGAGATGGACACCGGCGACGGCGCGATCATGCTGGCCACACCGACGTCGGATTACCAGTCGCCGAACCGGCATCGGGCGCATTGCCCGGTCGCGGACACCTGGATGCGTAGCCCGTATGTCATCGACGGCGTACTGGTCCACGTTGACGACATCGAGGCACACTATGCCCGCGCGGTACAGGCTGGCGCGATCATGCTGTCCGTGATCGAGTCCGCACCGCCCGGACGGCTTTACCGCGTCGCGGACACCGAAGGGCACCGCTGGATGTTCCTACAGGCACGATGACGTCCGCGCCAGCCAACGGGCGCAACCAATGTCCCTGGGCAGTACAACTAGGCCGGCTCCGCGATCATCGCGCTGCCGACCCGACGGAACCCGAGCCGACCGTAGATCCGGGCGACATCCTCGTCACCGGCGGACAGGAAGACCGTCTCGATGCCACGCGCGGCGGCATCCGCGACCAACGCCGCCGTCACCGCGAGCCCCAAACCCTGCCGACGAGCGCTCGGTAGGGTACCGACACCGACGATCTCGGTGATCGACCCGACCGGTTGATGCTGACCGGCACACAGCGCCAGACCGTCCGCATCGACGGCGGCCGCGATCGCGCCGGCTCCTGACCGGATCCGCTCCTCCATCCGCGCCACCGATCCGTCGCCGGCCTGCGCGGCCATCTTCGCCCGCAACTCCTCGACTCCGGGTGCGCCGATCTGCGTACCACCGTTCGGAAACGCGATTTGCCCGACGGTCAACGCGCTCGCCAACGCCGGGTCACCGACCTGCAGCGTCCGCACCGACACACCGGCCGGCAGCGGCAACAGCTCCGGAACGTCCACCCCGGTATCAAGAACCATCAGCGGGTGTACGTGCACCGCCAAGCCCGACGCCTCGACCGCAGCCCGCATCGACGGCGTGGTCTCGTGCACCCACTCGAACGCCTCACCGATCGTCAGCTCACGCATCCGCTGCCGCACCCGATCGACGTCTGCACACGTCACCGCCGCAGACGTCGACAGCGTCGGCCGTGCATAGTACGGCCAGCCGGCGCCCTCGCGGACGAACAGCGTCAGCGATCCGAAGTCTTCGGCGCGGGCACCGGATCGCGGTACGGCGTCGTAGTAGTTCTCAAGAACGGTTAACGTCACGCGGCGATTTTTGCACGTCCGTACAACTCAATTTCACGTCCCCGTAATGATCATCAGCCGCTGGGTGGCCCGGGTCAACGCCACATAGAGATCGTTCAGGCCACGGGCGGACTCCCCCACGATCCGGTCCGGCTCCACCACGACCGCCGCGTCGAACTCCAACCCCTTCGCCTGCCGCACCTCGAGCACCACGATCCGATGCGACAGATCCGGATCCTCGCCGGCCGCCGCATCCGGCAACGCCGCGCGTACCAGATCAAAGTCCTGATCCGCCACCAACACCGCCAGCCGACCCTCCCCGACCTCGGCCGCGACCGTCGCGACCAGCTCCGGCAGCCGACCGACCAGCTCCGATCGCGGCAGCGTCACCGTCACCGGCGGATGGCCGCTGCTGCGCACCGAGCGCGGCACCTGCAACGCAGGATCGATCTTCGCGAGCACATCGGCCGCGACCTCCATGATCTCCGACGGCGTCCGGTAGTTGACCGTCAACTCCGAGATCCGCCACCGATCCGCGACGAACGGCGCCAGCGCCGACTCCCACGCGGACGTGCCGGCCAGGTCACTGGTCTGCGCGATGTCGCCGACCAGTGTCATCGACCGGCTCGGGCACCGTCGCATCAGCGCACGCCACGCCATCGACGACAGCTCCTGCGCCTCGTCGACGATGATGTGCCCGTAGGCCCACTGACGATCGGCCGCCGCGCGTTCGGCGACGCTCAAACCGTCGCCCTCCACCTGCCGGCCGGCCAGCCGACCCGCGTCGATCAGGTCGTACGCCATCAGGATCTCTTCGTCATCCTCGATATCGCGGGACAGGATCTCCAGCACACCCTCCGCGTAGTCGGTCTCCGAACCGCGCAGGCGCTCGTCGGCTTCGGCCTGCCCCGAGTCGTCGACGCCGAGCAGCTCCGCGGCCTCGTCGAGCAACGGCACGTCGGCGGCCGTCCAGGCATCACCGGCCTGGCGCGCGAGCAGTTTGCGCTCGTCATCGGTCAGATCCGGTGCGGCCGACTCGAGCCGGTCGTCCTCGGTATAGAGATCGGAGATCAGCTCCTCGGCCGTGAGGATCGGCCACAGCTCGGCAATCGATTCCATCACCGACGAGTCCTCACGGATCTCGTCGCGGAACGTCGCGACATCACCGGCCGTGAGGAGGTTCGGGCCGCCCAACACGTCGGCGCCGATCCGGTCGGCAACCTGCCGCGCCAGCGCGCCGACCATCTCCTCGACGAAGATCGGATGCGCCTGGTTGTGGCTCATCCGGGACCGGCGCATCCGGTCGCGGATCGGCTCGACCAGCGCCGCGTCGAAGCGCAGCACGTCCCGGTCGAACGGCACCTCCCACGGCTCGTCCGGCACCTGTTGCCGGTCGCCGACGGCCGCGCGAACGACCGCCGCCATTGCGACGCGGCCCTTGATCTCGGCCACCTCGGGCGCCTCGGCCGAGGTCGCGGCGATGCCCGGCATCAGCGTGCCGATCGTGGACAGCACCACCGCGCTCTCCCCCAGGCCGGGCAGCACCCGGCCGATGTAGCGAAGGAATGTGGTGCTCGGGCCCGACGATCAGCACCGCCCGATGCGCGAGTTCGGCACGATGGGTGTACAGCAGGTACGCCGCCCGGTGCAGCGCGACCGCGGTCTTACCGGTCCCGGGACCGCCCTGCACGACGAGGACGCCGTCATGCCCGGACCGGATGATCCGGTCCTGCTCGACCTGGATCGTCTCGACGATGTCGCCCATCTGCCCGGTCCGACTCGCGTTCATCGCCGCCAGCAGCGCGTTCTCGTTGGTGAGCATGTCGTGCGTATCGGCATCGACGGCGTCGAGATCGAACGCCTCGTCCTCGACCCCGAGCACCTCGCGTCGGTGCGTCTGGATATGCCGGCGCCGCGTCAGCCCTTCCGGCGATGCGACGGTCGCGAGATAAAACGGCCTCGCCGCCGGTGCCCGCCAATCCATCAGATAGGGCACGTCGTCATCGGTCTCGTGCGCATGGATGCCGATGCGGCCGACATAGAGCGGCATTCCTTCGACAAAGTCCAATCGACCGAAACACAAACCATTCTCGACCGCGTTGTATTGCGCGATCTGATCGAGATACAACGTGAATGTGCTGTCGCGCTCGCCGCGGGCCTGCATGGTCCCACCGGCGGTGCCGCCCTGCTCACCGCCCTTCATCGTGGTGTCCAGGCGATCCTTCGCAGTCTCCCGCATGCGGTCGAGGCGCCCGTACAGCATGGAAATGTAGGTTTGCTCGCGAGCGACTTCACTTGACACATATACTCCTCGGGTGTTAACGTCTTTCTGAGCCCAGGCAATAGGGGCTATTTTCATTTATAGGCACACTCGACCACCACAATAGTGGTGGTTTTTGCGTTTGGCCAGCCCCCTCTTCGCACGTAGGCCGGCAGCCGCTGCGCCGGCCGCGTGGCCGATCCGGACGACCGCTCTCACGCGTCGCGGGCCGGCTTGATGGTGGTGGCCTTCTGGTCCCTTCGAGGCGCGAGGACGCAGCCGCAAGCCCAAAATCACCAAGCCGCTTCTGATCGATGAGCCGCGTAGCGGCCTTATTGTTCTGGTTCTTGGTGTTCTTAGGTCACAGCGGCTAGCGCATCCTAGGAAGCTAGGTTTGATGATCGGACACCAATGGGCCAGGCATGTTCAGGCCAGCTCAAACCCCGTGACAGAGCAGCCCACCGCTGCGATCCTCATGGAGCGCACGCAGGCAATCCCATCGGGAGCCGGCCTACCCCCACTAGAGTCCGGCTCCGCACAGGACCGGTCGCGAGTCCTCCGCTCGCGGCCGGTCCGCGCTATCATTCACGCCATGTACGCCGCCGCCCGCCAGATGATGCCCCGCTTCCGGGGCTGCTGACGCGCGTGTAGAGCGAGCGAACCCCATCACGGGGTTCGCCGACCGGGCCCCGTCTGACCACGGAGGCCCAGACCATGACCCGCACGTTCATCACCACCACCATCCCGTACGTCAACGGCGCCCCGCACGTCGGTTTCGCGCTCGAAGCCGTCCAGGCCGACGTCCTCGCCCGGCACGGCCGCCACCTCGGACACGACGTACGCCTGCTGTCCGGCACCGACGACAACTCGCTGAAGAACGTCATCGGCGCCGAAGCGGCCGGCATACCGGTGCAGGCGTTCGTCGACACCAACGCGGATCGCTTCGCCGCGCTCGCCGAATCGCTGACGCTGAGCTACGACGATTTCATCCGCACCAGCACCGATCCCCGCCACCGAGCCGGCGTCGACGCGATCTGGCACGCCTGCGCCGACGATCTCTACCAGGGCCGCTACCAAGGTCTGTACTGCATCGGCTGCGAGCACTACCTCACGCCGGACGAACTCGACGCGGCCGGACACTGCCCCGAGCACGGCACGCCGCCGCAGCGGATCGAGGAGCACAACTGGTTCTTCCGGCTGAGCCGATACACCGACGCAGATCACCGACGCGATCGAATCCGGCCGGCTCACCATCGAACCGCCGTCCCGCCGCAACGAGGTCCTCGGATTCCTCGCCGGTGGCCTGCACGACTTCTCGGTCTCCCGGACCGCCGAGCGCGCCCGCGGCTGGGGCATCCCGGTGCCCGGCGACCCGGACCAGGTCATCTACGTCTGGTTCGACGCGCTCACGAACTACATCAACAGCCTCGGCTACGGCTCCGACCCGGCCGCGTTCGACCACTGGTGGACGCAGGCCGATCGCCGTGTGCACGTACTCGGCAAGGGCGTGCTGCGGTTCCATGCGGTCTACTGGCCGGCGATCCTGCTCTCCGCCGGGCTCGAGCTGCCCACGCATCTGCTGGTCCACGACTACCTCACGGTCGACGGCCACAAGATCACCAAATCAGCGGGTACGGCGATCAGCCCGCTCGACATCATCGACGGGTACGGTGTCGACGCGCTGCGCTGGTGGCTGCTGCGGGACGTACCGCGGATCGGGGACACCGACTTCACCACCGAGCGCCTCGAACTGCGTACGCGCGAGGATCTCGCCGGTGGCTTCGGCAACGTCGTGAACCGGGTGGTCACGATGATCCACCGATTCCGCAACGGCGTCGCACCCGTACCGCAGCCGGACGACGACGCGAAGGCGCTGCTGGCGGTGTGCGCTGAGACGCCGGATCTGATCGCCGCGGCGCTGGCGATTCCCGATTTCCGGGCGGCCACCGTCGCGCTGCGGTCGATTGTGGACGAGGCGAACCGCTACATCGAGACGACGGCGCCGTGGAAGCTCGCGAAAGCCGGTGACCCGCGGCTCTCCGGCGTACTCGGAAATCTTCTGTACGCGTGCCGCACGCTGGCCACCGAGCTGGAGCCGTTCCTCCCCGATGCCGCCGCTCGTATCTCGGCCCAGTGCACCGCCACCGGCGGAACTCTGCCGACCCGGGAAAGGTGTTCTGATCGGCGATGCGGCATAAACTCTGCCGGTGGAGCTGCATGTAACGTTCACGACTCGGCGGGATCTCGTCGGCCAGTTGCACCAGCAGATCCGCGACGCGATCATCGACGGCCGGCTGCGACCGGGAGAGCGGCTGCCCGCGACGCGTGACCTCGCCGTACGCGTCGGCGTCTCCCGATACACCGTCGGCATCGCGTACGACCGGCTGATCGCCGACGGGCTCGTCAAGGGCCGCATCGGCGCCGGCAGCTTCGTGACCGGTCAGGCGGCCGGCACGACCGAGCCGCCCCGGCCGACCAGCGCGCTGCAACCGCGGCCGGTCTGGGCCGAGCTGTCGAACGGGGAGTGGTGGGGTGTCGACGCCACGCCCCGCTACGACTTCCGGGCCGGACTCCCGGACGCCGCCCTGTTTCCGTACACGACGTGGCGGCGGCTGATGGCGCAGCAGCTGCGTTCCTCGGCGATCGGCCGTGGCAACCCGGGTGAGCCGGCCGGCGATCCACGCCTGCGAGCGGCGATCGCACGGCACGTCGGCGTGTCCCGTGGCGTATCGGCCGGTGCCGATGACGTGGTCGTCACGAACGGCTGCCAGCAGGCCGTGGATCTGATCGCACGGGTGCTGCTCGAGCCCGGCGACACGGTCGCGGTGGAGGCTCCCGGCTACCACATCCCGCGGATGCTCCTGCAGTCGCAGGGCATGCACGTCGTCGGCGTACGGGTGGATGCCGACGGCATCGTCGTCGACGAGATCCCGGACGACACCCGTCTCGTCTACGTCACGCCGTCGCATCAGTTCCCGCTCGGCATGCCGATGACCGAGGCGCGGCGGGTGGCGCTGCTGGCCTGGGCCCAAAAGCACGGCGCCGCGATTGTCGAGGACGACTATGACAGCGAATTCCGCTACGGTCCCGGCATCCTCGATGCGCTGCACTGCCTCGATCGGAGCGGCCGCGTGATCTACGTCGGATCGTTCTCCAAGACGATGCTGCCGGGGTTCCGGCTGGGCTTCCTGATCGCGCCGATGTCGCTGCTCCCGGCGCTGCGGGCGGCGAAGCTGTTGACCGACTGGCACACCGCGATGCCGACCCAAGCGGCCTTGGCCGAGTTCATCGAGACGGGCATGTTCGCCCGCCACATCCGGACCATGCGCCGCACCTATCAGGAGCGCCATCGGCTCGTCACCGACGCACTCCGACGAGACTTCGCGGACTGCCTCGCGCCGGTGGACAGCGCGGTCGGCCTGCACGTCGCCGCGATCAGTCCGCACCACACCGCCGAGCAGATGCACGACATCGTCGGCCGGGCCTTCGACAGCGGCGTCGGCGCGTACGCGCTGAGCGGCTTCGGGTACGGCGACCATCACCCGCCCGGCCTGATCATCGGCTACGGCGCGATTGCTGCCGATGACATCGACGAGGGCATGCGCCGCCTGCGCGACCTCATCGACTGAGCCGCGCCGGCGTGCTGTCGGCTTCGAAACCGTCAGCGCAGGCCGGCGAACAGATCGTCCTCGGGGAGCGCGGCGCCGGTGGTGTCGTGCACGCGGACGAACGCCTCCATGCCCATCAGCTCGCTGAACCGTTCCTTGCCCATGCGCAGGAAGAAGATGTTCTCGCTCTGGCTCGCATGCGCCGCGAGGGCGTCGAATTTCTGCCCACCGAACGCGGTCGTGTCGACCCATGTCGTGATCTCGTCGTCCGGCAGGCCCATCTCCGGCTCCGGCGTGTCCGAGGACGGGTCCGGGTCATCCCAGTCCGCGCCGAACTCGCGCATGATGGCGACGAACTCCGCCATCTTGGAGCGCGGTGCGGTCGTCCAGTACACCTTCGCCGGGATGCCGGTCGCGGCCACGGCCGCCATCGTGATCCGGTGGGCCTGGATGTGGTCCGGATGGCCGTAGAAGCCGTTCGGGTCGTACGTGACCACCACATCGGGCTGGTACGTGCGGATCAGCTCGCCGAGCCGGGCGGCGGCCTCGTCGACCGGCGTCGTCCAGAACGATCCCGGCGCGTCGTTCGCGGGCCAGCCCATCATCCCGGAGTCGGCGTAGTTGAGCAGCTCGAGATCGCTGATCTGGAGCAGGTCACAGCTTGTTTCCAGCTCTTTCATCCGCATCGCGACGACGGCCGCCGGATCGTGGCCGGGCTCCCCCGGCTTGACGCCGCCGGGGCCGTCACCGCAGGCACCGTCGGTACACGTGACCAGCACGGTACGGATGCCTTCGGCGGCGCTGCGGGCCAGGATGCCACCCGTGCCGGTCGCTTCGTCGTCCGGATGAGCGTGGACGGCCATCAGTGTCAGGGGTCGATCAGCCATGGATCAACCATAGGCCGGTCGGTCCGGTCGACCTGCACGGAGGCTCACCCGACCGGTGGTCGTCGGGTGCGACCGTCGCGCTGGCATACTGCCCGCGTGGTAGTTACCCGCCGGTGGGCCGGCTTTCTGATCGTGGTCGGCATCTGGAGCTGGGTGATCTGGCCGAGGTTTGCGCTGGCAATCTGGGACGATCCGCGCGCCTGGGCAACCCGGCATATCGGACACGGCAGTCCGACCGGCTTCCTGTGGATTCACGCGCTCCTGATCGCGGTGTCGCTGGTGATCGGCACGATCGTCGGTGTGCTCGGCATCCGAGCCTGGCGCCGCGCGCGCGCGTAACGCCGGCCGTACTGCCCTCCGGGCGCGGTGTGGACCGCCGGTCGGCGGCGGCTACGACGGTTCGGCGACCACGACGAGGTAACCGTCCGGGTCGCGTAACCACAACTCGCGGTGCCCGGAGTTCGGGTTCATGTGCACATCCGTCTCGATCTGCGCACCGGCGGCCCGAGCGTTCGCAACGATGCCGTCGAAGTCATCGACCTCGAACCAGATCGCCACACCGTTGCCCAACGGCTGGTCCGGAACGCCGATCGTGCCGTGGTGGTGGCCGACGTCCTCTCGATGCAGCTGCAGGATCATCTGGCCATCGACGAGTATCTGCTCGTAGTCGGCACCGCCGTGCCCGCTGGCCGCGCCGAGCACACGTTGATACCAGGCACTCGACGTCGTGATGTCAACCACCGAGATCAGCGGCTGCGAACGGACCGAAGGACTCGTCACGCCACGGAGGCTACCGAAACGCATTGATGATTTCAGCCCTGGCGGCTCCAGATACGCACAACAACGGATGAACCGCCCTCCTACGACGTGGCTCGGAGGCAGTGTCGCAGATCACTAGGAAACATGGTCGAACACGCGGCACAACGGGTCAGCTGCCGCCTTGATGGATGGCTTGAGCCAGCGTTCGTAGGCGCCCGACGGTAGTGGGATTGATGGCCTCGTATCAACTGTTCAGCCGCTTTCTGAGGTGCTGTGGCCTGGCACAAGAGCTGAGCCCGCGGATCATCCGGCCGTAGGATTTCCGCATCGCGAAAGGGGATCCGATGGATCGATACATCCGCACCGTCGACGACGTACTCACGCTCTTGGACGGCCTTCTCACACCGGAAGCCGACCGCTGGACCGGCGGCGGAGCCGCGTGGTGGGACGGCTTCTACACCGACCGCTCCAGGCCGGTCCCGTTCTTCGTGGCGAAGCCGGACGAGAGCCTGGCCTCCTACGTTGGTCAGGGCCTGATCACGCCGGGGCGAGCGCTCGATCTGGGCTGCGGTCCCGGCCGCAACGCGCTCTATCTGGCCTCGCTGGGATTCCAGGTGGACGCCGTGGACCTGTCCCCGAAAGCCATCGCCTGGGCCGAGGATCGTGCCCGTGAGGCCGGTGCCGACATCCGATTTCGGTGCGGCGACGCCTTCACGCTCACCGCGACCGACATCGCCGGTCCGTACGACCTGATCTGCGATTCGGGATGCTTCCATCATTTGCCACCGCATCGCCGGGTCAGCTATCTCGCCCTGATCGACGAGGTTCTCGCCCCGGGCGGACACCTGGCCCTCACCTGCTTCGCCGGCGGCGAGGCCGGCGGTTCGGAACGCCCGGACGCCGAAATCTATCGCCAGTCCCTGCCTGCCGGTGGTCTCGCGTACACACCGGAGTCCTTGCGGTGGATCTTCTCCGACCTGACCGAGGTGGAACTACGCCGGATGAACGATGAGCCGCCCGAGTCCGCGTTGTTCGGCGAGCCCTTCCTGTGGACCGCGTTGTTCCGCCGCGCCGACACCGTGGTGTGAAGCGAATCGCAGGGCGGACACGAGTCTCCGCCCTGCGGCGCTCACCACATCCGATCAGGACGAAAACCCGAGTAGCCAGCTGAATCCATGCGTCTCCACTGTCTTCACCTCCCCGTCTTCCATCGGATTCAGTCTATCGAAACTGCCGCGGTTACGTTGTCCCTCGAACCGAGGTCTCGGCGGCGATCAGCTCGCACAGGCGCGGCAGCCTCGTGGCGAATTCGTCGTCGTCCTCGAAGTCCCAGCCTGGGCCGAGCGCCGGCATCCCGATACCGGTCCGCGGCGGGTAGTCGCCGGTGACCAGCTTGTACGCGGTCGTGGTCGCGCCCTGCATGTCCTCGTTCTCCAGGCCGCCACCCTTGGCGATGGCGTGGCGTACGTCCGGCACGTCGGCCAGGGAATCCGGGTCGGCAACCGCGCGCTCGAATACGTCGCGACCCTGGGACAGCAGCCACCCGCGGAAGTAGTCGAACCCGTCATCCGAGCACCCGCCGTTGATCTGGTAGGCGGCATGCCATAACGACCAGCGGTACGACGACGCCATCAACGTCCTGGCCGCGTGGTGCAGCGCCAGGATCTCCTCCGCCGGACGCGTACGCAGAGCCGTCACGGTACCTGCGGCGATGCCGTCCGGACGATCCGCGCGGGCGTCGGCGACCAGCTGCCAGTAGGCGTCGAGGTCCCCCATGGCGATCATGATGTCACGAGCCGTATTTCGGTGCGGCCAGCGTGGTACGCAGCCAGGACTCGATCCCCGCGACGTGTACGGTCGCCCACGATCGGGCCAGATCCGCGTCCCGGGCGAGGATCGCCTGGTAGATCGCGCGGTGTTCGGCGAGCGTCCGTTCCAGCGAACCTCGCTCGGTCATGCCTCGCCACACCCGGGCCCGCGATGTCGGCGCGGACATGTTGTCGACCAGTGACGCGAGTACCGGATTGTTGGCGCCGAGCGCGATCTGCCGGTGGAACTCGAGGTCGGCGGCGACGAGTTCTTCCACGGGTGTGTCGATGTCGGCGCTCGTCAAGACCTTGCCGAGTTCCGTGCGGTTGTCGTCCGACATGCGGACCGCGGCGAGGGCGGTGGCGGCCGGTTCCAGGATCCGGCGGATCTCCAGGAAGTCCAGCACGGTGTCGTCGCGGTGGAAGTCGACGATGAAGCTCAACGCCTCCAGCAGCAGCGACGGCGCGAGGCTGGTCGCGTACGTGCCGTCGCCCTGCCGTACGTCGAGCACGTTGACCAGCGTCAGCGCCTTGACGGCTTCGCGGAGTGAGTTGCGGGACAGGCCGATTTCGGCGGCGAGATCCGCCTCGCGCGGCAGTTTCTCGCCGGGGCGTACGCGTCCGGAGAGGATCATCTCCTTGATCTTGCCGATGGCTTCGTCGGTGAGTGCCACGCGCGCCTCCGTCAGGTAGACAGACTGGTAGACAGATAGAACCGTCAGATAGACAGGCGTTACGGCACGCTGACGGTCGCCTGAACCCGGCCGGGCCGGGTTCAGGCGTTTCCCAGGGCGCGTCAGCCCTCGTCCGCCGTCGACTCACCGCCGATGACGCGTGCCAGCAGCAGTGCAAACAGGATCACGGCGCCGTCGATGGCCTCGACCCAGTAGTTCGAGACGTTGGTGAGTTCCAGGATGTTCTGGACCAGTCCGAGCAGGATCACGCCGGACGCGGCGCCGAGCATGTTGCCCTTGCCGCCCTTGAGGCTGACGCCACCGATCACGGCCGCGGCGAACACCGAGAAGATGATGCCTTCGCCGTAGCCCTGCTGGCCGGTCACGGCCGAGACCCGACCGGCCTCCATCAGGCCGCCGATCGCGGCGAGGACGCTGCCGACGACATACACCCCGATTTTGATGCGGTCGACCTTGATCCCGGCGGCGCGTGCCGCGGCCGGGTTGCCGCCGACGGCGTAGATCGCGCGACCGGTGCGGTGGTAGCGCAGGAACAGTCCGACGGCAACGAAGATGAGCGCGGCCACGACCAGCGAGACCGACACCTTGCCGAACGTGGCCGAGCCGAGGTAGTTGAACGCTTTCGGCATGTTGAACAGCGACTGCGCCTTCACGATGCCGTTCTGCAGACCGGCGAGCACGATGGTCATGCCGAGCGTGACGATGAACCCGTTGAGTCGGCCCTTCACGATCAGCAGACCGTTGATCAGGCCCACCGCCGCACCGACCACGATCAACACCAGGATGCCCAGGTACGGGTTGAGCTGCCAGCCGTTGCCGTAGGACGCGATCGGCACGATCAGCCAGGCGGCAACCATCGGGGCCAAGCCGTAGGTCGACTCGAGCGACAGATCCATGCCGCCGATCATCAGGATCAGGCTCTCACCGACGACCACGACGCCGAGTGCCGAGATCTGCCCACCGATGCCGGTGATATTCGAGACGGTGAGGAAGAACGGGCTGACCAGCGAACCAACCACCAGCAGCACGATGAGCACCGGAACGAGGGCGGCTTCCCGCAGTACGTTCACGTTGATGCCGTGGAATCGTTTGGCGAGCGGCCGGATCAACGGTGGCTTGGGCGGACCGCCGGCGGTGCGCGGTGCCGGCACGCTCGCGGTATCGGGAGTCGAGTTGGAGATCATCGTGCTGCCTCCTCGGCATTGCCCGAACCGGTGACCGTGCGGACGAGCCCTTCGGTTGCGACGATCAGCTCGTCGCGGTCGAACGGCGGTTCGGTGAATTCGGTGAAGACCTCTCCGCGGACGAGCACGATCACGCGATCGCAGAGGACGAGGTCGGACAGTTCATCGCTGCAGAGCAGGACACCGGCGCCCGTGGTACGGGCAACGTCGGCCAGTGAGCGCAGCAGCAGTGCCTTGGAGGCGACATCCACGCCGCGGGTCGGTGTGATCGCCACCACGACACCGGGATCGTGCACCAGGGTCCGGGCGACGGTCACCTTCTGCTGGTTGCCGCCGGACAGTTCGCCGACGGGTTGGCCGGGTCCGGACGAGACCAGCGACAGCGCCTCGGTCATCGGTGCCGCGGCGGTCGTACGCCGACCGGGCCGCATCAGGCCGAACCGTCCGGCCAGGCGCTCGGTGATCGTCATCGTCGCGTTCTCGGCGACGCCCAGATGCGCGACGAAACCCTCGGCGTGCCGGTCTTCGGGGATGTATCCGATCCCCGAGCTCTCGGCCAGGTCACGGCGGCCGCTGCGGACCGGCTTCCCGCGTACGGTGATCCGGCCGCCGTCATAGGGTGACGCACCGGCGACCACTCGACCGAGGGTCGCGACACCGGCGCTGAGCAGCCCGGTCACGCCGACGACCTCGCCGGGGGCGACCGAAAGCGATACTCCGGACAGCCGTCCGCGGGCCGATGCGGCGGTCACGTTCTCGACGGTGAGTACCGGTTCACCGGTCGCCGCGGCCGAGACGGATCGGGACGCCGGCGCCTCGGCGACCGGCGCGGAACCGACCATCGCCGTCACCAGATCGTCCCGGGTCAGGTCGGCGGTCGCGGCGGAGAGCACGAGTGCGCCGTCGCGCAGGACGGCCACGTCCTGGCAGATTTCGAAGACCTCTTCGAGGTGGTGGGAGATGTAGAGAACGGCGACGCCGCCGGCGACGAGTTGGCGTACGCGCTCGAAGAGCCGCCGTACGGAGTCGCGTTCGAGAGCGGCGGTCGGCTCGTCCAGCACGACGCAGCGCGCGCCGCGGGCCAGCGACCGGGCGATCTCCACGATCTGGAGTTGCTCGACGCTGAGTTCGCGGCAGCGGGTCTGAGCGTCGATGTCGTAGCCCCACTCGGCCATGATGTCGGTGGTCCGGGCGCGCATCTCGCGCCAGTCGACGAAGCGCCTGCCGCTGCCCAGAAACACGTTTTCGGCGACCGTGAGATCCGGTACGACCATGGAGTGCTGGAACACGGTGGCGATCCATTCCCGCCACGCGTCGACGGCACCGACGTGCGGTGCCCGGTGGCCGTCGAAGTGGACCGCACCCGCATCAGGGGCGAGCAGGCCGCTGAGGATCGACACCAGCGTGGACTTGCCGGCGCCGTTGCGCCCGACGAGGCCGAGACACTGCCCGGCTTCGATCGACAGGTCCACGCCGCGTAGCGCATGCGTACTGCCGAAGCGCTTGTCGACGCCGCTGACCTGCACCAACGGGGTCATCTTCCGGTGCTCCTTTCGCTCCGCGATCGCGCGGGGCGTCCGTGGGTGTGCCGGCCCCCGCTCGGGGCCGGCACACCGGACTTACGGTCTGGAACTACTTACCGTTTGGTACTAGGACGTCGTGCTGCAGACGCCGCCGTGTGCGGCGCCGTAGACGTTGCCCCACAGACTGGCGTCGGTGACCGCGTTCGTGGTCACGGTGGCGGGCAGGCCGTCGCCGGGGGTGGCGAGCGTGAGGGTCTGCTGCGTCTTCGTGACGAACGGTGCGACGATCGGGTCGGCCAGGTTGGTGTCGCCCTGGTAGGTGACGTTCTCCAGCGTCGGCGCACCGCCGCCGGGCTGTCCGACCGCGAGCTTGACGCCCTTGGCGGCGTCGACCGCATAGGTCAGCGCCCACTTCGCGTAGAGATCGGCCGGCTGCGACTGGGAAGCGTCGACCGTACCGGCTGCGATGTCACACATCTCGAACGGCACACCGTCATCACTGATCAACATGACGTGGTTGGGTGAGCCGGCGCCGAGACCCTTGGCCTGCAACAGCGGGATGATGCCCGTGTCGGGGCTCGACCACTGCGAGTAGATCGCCTTGAGCTGCGTGCCGTACGCGTTGATGGCGTTCTGCGCGTCGGTGACCGCGGTCGCGTCGGTCCAGACCGTCGGCTTCGCGAGCACCGTGACACCCGGGTCGTTGGCCTTCATGCAGTCGTTGAACGCGTTCGTCCGGTCGCCGCCGTTCGATGACGTCAGATCGCCTTCGAGGTCGAGGACGTAGCCGGACTTGATGCTCGAGGAGATCTCGGCACACGCGTCCTGGCCGTAGAGCGTGTTCGACGCCCGGACGACCATGTAGACGTGCCCGACGGCGACGATCGTGTCGACCGAGATCAGCTCAACGTGGTGCGCGGTGGCGTACGTGATGGCCGGGCCGAGGCTGGCTGCCGTCTCCGGGTTCACGATGATCGCCTGAGCGCCCTCGTTGACGAGCGTCTCGATCTGCGTGTTCTGCAGGTTCGCGTCCGCGGCGGCGAGCAGCGGGCCGAGCAGCGTGATGCCCATGTCCTTGGCGTACTGCTGCTCGTAGTTGACGTACGCGGACCAGAATGCGGTGTTGTTGTAGGTCAGGTCGACACCGATCTTGATCGGTCCCGACTTTGCCGGTTTGCTGCTGGTACCGCTGGACCCACAAGCGGCGAGCAGCGTGCTGACCACGGCGATTGCCGTAACCGCCAGCAGGCGCTTTGTCTTCATGGCTCTCCCATCGTGCGAACGTGAGCTTAAGTGCGGTGAGGGCTGTGCGGGGTACTACTTTTTCTTCACATGCCGGCTGGGACGCCGGCATCGATTGCCTGCCAGACGGATCCGGCCGGAAATTCGTGGTCGCGGAGGGTGTCGGGCTTCAACGTCGAGGAGAAGCCCGGTGTGTTCGGCGCCAGGTAGCGGCCGCCGACGACGCGTACCGGATCGATGAAGTGCTCGTGCAGGTGATCGACGTATTCGATGACGCGGTCGGTCATCGACGCCGATACCGCGATGTAATCGAACATCGCCAGGTGCTGGACAAGTTCGCACAGGCCGACGCCGCCCGCGTGCGGGCAGACCGGTACGCCGAATTTCGCGGCCAGCAGCAGAATGGCGATGTTTTCGTTCACGCCGGCGACCCGGCATGCATCGATCTGCAGGAAGTCCAGCGCACCGGCCTGCAGCAACTGCTTGAAGACCACCCGGTTGGCGACGTGCTCGCCGACCGCGATCTTGATAGGTGCGATGGCGTTGCGGATCGCCGCCAGCCCGATGACCTCGTCCGGGCTCGTCGGCTCCTCGACCCAGTACGGGTCCCACGGTGCGAGCGCCTCAATGGCGGCGATCGCCTCCGGCACGCTCCATCGTTGATTGGCGTCCACCGCGATCCGGATGTCCGGTCCGACGGTCGCCCGGGCGAGCGCCATCCGGCGAGCATCGGCGTCCCGATCGGCGCCGACCTTGAGCTTGATCTGCGTGAACCCGGCCGCAACCGCTTCCGCGGACAGCCGCACCAGCTTCTCGTCCGAGTAGCCCAGCCAGCCGGGCGTCGTGGTGTACGCCGGATAGCCGTCGCGCTCGAGGGTCGCGATGCGATCCTCGCGACCGATCCGGCCGGCGCGCAGGATCGCCAGCGCCTCGTCTCGGGTCAGCGCCTCTTCGAGGTAACGGAAGTCGACCAGGTCGACGATCTCCTCCGGCGACGCGTCGGCGAGCAGGCGCCACAGCGGCTTCCCGGCCATCTTCGCGGCCAGATCCCAGGCTGCGTTGACGACCGCGCCGATCGCCATATGAATGACGCCCTTCTCCGGCCCGAGCCAACGCAGCTGGCTGTCGTTGATCAGGTCGGCGCTGAACCGGCCGAGGCCGCGGACGATGCCGTCGATCGACTGCCCGACCACGTGCGTTCGCAGCGCCTCGATCGCGGCGACGACCACGTCGTTGCCGCGCCCGATGGTGAAGCTGAGCGCGTGTCCTTCGAGGCCGGGAACGTCCGTGCGCAGCACTGCGTAGGCGGCCGAATAGTCCGGATCAGGGTTCATCGCATCCGAACCGTCGTGCTCGAGCGATGTCGGGAACCGGATGTCATAGCAGTCGAGCGCCACGATCCGCGCGCCGCCGTCGTGCGGCGTTGCGGGAGCCGGGATCACCGGAAATTCATCCGGCCGGCTCGTGGGCGGCGATTGCTGCGTCACGGGGACTCCCTCATCATGTTGCTGATGCTTGCTCGAAACATCCGATCTATAGATCGGATGTATAGCGGGCCAATCGCTGCGAGCGCAAGAGGTTATGTGCGACGATCGGCCGCTTCGGCTATGATCGAATGGCATCAATACCTCAGTGGTACGACGCATAATGGCTGGTCAGAGTCGATTTTTGTGGCCGTCACGCCGGCGAAATCCGCACGACACGTCGATGTCACGATTTGGATACACCCGATGTCTACGGCGGGGTGCGCAATCCGGAGCGACATCGCGCCGCGGGGTTCAAGTCACCCGATGAATCATGACGGCCCGGTCGCGGCCGCCACGTCGTTGCTCGGCGATTTCACCTGGCAAATGGGTTCTCTGAGGCGATTCTGCGCCAAACATCGAGCGACCTCTAGACGTTTCTGATGTGTTACGGCTATAAGTACATCCTATGTATGCGGCACGCGAGCCGCGCCGACGATGCTGTCGCACGCTCCGAAACGATCCGTCAAGGGAGCACAGATGACGAAGCCAACCCGCAATGGCGTCCTAACGCAGCGAGCGTGTGGCGCCCGGCACCGGGCCGGCTTCACGCTGAGCGGCAACAGCGTCGTCACTGCCGATCCGTCCTATGTTTCCTCGGCCGGCACACCATCACGCTCACCACACAGAGCGGCCAGTACCTCAACGTCGACCGTTTCGACGTGAGCTGAACTCCACCCCCTACGAAGGAGAACTCAGTGCTGCGTACCACTCGAAAGAAGTTCTTGGCCGCGGCAGCGGCGACCGGCCTCGCGGCCGCGCTCGCGCTCGTGGCCGGCCCACCGACCGCGGCGAGCGCGGCGACCCTGACCACCGCGTGGCAGAGCGGTGCGTTCTCGGAGAACGTCGGCGGCATCGTCGGACGTTCCGACGTCGTGATCGGCCAGGCCAACTCGGCGGCGACGCAGTATCTCCCGCTCGGCAACGGCTCGCTGGGCGTGGCCGAGTGGGCCGCGGGCGGGTTCACCGCCCAGCTCAACCGCAGCGACACCATGCCCGATCGCAAGTCTCCCGGCCAGGTCAAGATTCCTGGGCTCGCCGCGATGACGTCGGCGTCGAACTTCAAGGCCACGCTGGACATCTACAACGGCGTGCTCAACGAATCCGGCGGTGGCATGACCGCCAAAATCTGGGTCGCGGGCAACAAGGACGAGCTGATCGTCGACGTGACCGGCGCGAACCCGGCCAACACCCAGACCGCGACGGTGAACCTGTGGACCGGGCGCAACCCCACGGCGGCGGCCTCGGGCGCGATCGCGACGCTCGCCGAAACCTGGGTGGACAACTCCGAAGGCTCGGGTACGAGCGGGCTGACGTTCGGGTCGCTCGCCGCGATCACGGCCGGTGGCCAGGGCGTCACGACGTCGGTGGTCAACTCGACCACGATCCAGGCCAGCTTCAAGCCGAACACGGACGGATCGTTCCGGGTGGTCGTCGGCGCACCGACGTGGACCGGCGGCAACGCCGCGACCACCGCATCGAGCCTGCTCGGCTCGGATGCGACCGCTGCGGAGTCGTCGCTGCTGTCGACGCAGTCGTCGCACTGGAACTCGTTCTGGTCGGCGTCCGGGCTGATGGAGATCTCGTCGTCGGACGGCTCCGGGGAGTACCTGGAGTCGCTGCGCGCGATCTACCTGTACGACGAGGCCGCGTCGATGACCGGCACCAGCACGTACGGCGGCAGCCAGGCCGGCGTGGCGGACATGTTCAACTTCGACCAGGATCACCAGGACTGGTTCCCGGCCGGATTCTGGCTCTGGAACCTGCGGGCCGAGATCGCGACGAACATGAGCGACGGCAACTTCGCCGAGAACGTACCGATCTTCAACATGTACCTCAATGACGTGGCCGCGCTGAAGACCTGGACGAGCGCGCAGATGGGCGGCAAGGCCGGCATCTGCGTACCGGAGACGATGCGCTTCAACGGCAACGGCTACTACGGCGGCAGCGCGTCCAACGCGTCCTGCAGCATCGCCGCGTCGCCCAGCTACAACGCCGAGAACGTGACATCAGGCGCCGAGATCGCGCTGTGGATCTGGCAGCAGTACCAGGACACCGGCAGCCTGACGTTCCTGCAGAAGTACTACCCGGTGATGGAGCAGGCCGCGACGTTCCTGCTCGCCTACCAGACCGTCGGCTCGGACGGGTTCCTGCACGCGACCGCGAATGCGCACGAGACGCAGTGGGCGGTCACCGATCCGACCACCGATCTCGCTGCCGACTCGGCGCTGTTCGCGGCGACCATTGCGGCGGCGCAGAAGCTCGGCACCGACGCGTCGCTGGTCTCGCAGCTGCAGACCGCGTCCAGCAAGATCGAACCCTATTCCCGGACCGACGCGGCAACCCACCAGCAGCTGCTCACGCCATCGTCGGACGCGGGCGGCACCGATGTCATCTCGGACTCGTTCCAGCCGACCGCGACCATCCACAACGACGAGAACATCGGCCTCGAGCCGGTCTGGCCGTACGGTCTGATCGGGGACAACTCGTCGCTGACCGCGATCGCCGACCGCACCTACAACTCCCGTCCGAACGTGTACGGCAACGACTGGAGCATGGACGCGATCGACGCGGCCCGGCTCGACATGGGCAGCCAGGTGCAGACCGACCTGGTCCAGATCACCGAACGCAACCAGGCCTTCATCGCCGGCGCCGCCTCCCTCGGCGGCACCACGCCCGGCGACGAGCCCTACCTGGAGCAGTCGGCAACCGTCGGTACGGCGCTGGACGAGGCGCTCGCCACCGACTACGACGGCGTCCTGCGTTTCGCGCCGGCCTGGCCGTCGGCCTGGAACGTCTCGGGCACCGTCTACGTCCAGAACGGCTCGAAGGTTGACGTACAGGTGCAGGGCGGCACGATCACCACCGCCGCGCTGATCGCCGGTACGACCGGGTCGATGACCGTCAAGAACCCGTTCGCGTCGACGGAGGTCGTCAACGGTTCGTCCGGTGCCGTGGTGGTCTCACCGACGACGGCGGCGACGTTCTCGGTACCGGTGACCGCCGGGACGTCCTACCTGATCGAGAACACCGCATCGCTGACGACGTCGTACACGTTTGCGCAGGTCACCGGCTCGGTTGCGACGACCGACAAGCACCTCGGCCCGGTCCAGCTCGGCCTGGACGCCTCCGCGGGCGGTGGCGGTGGCGGCCCGACGTTCTACCCGGATATCAACTTCGGCGGCACCGGAGTCACGCTCGGGGCCGGCAGCTACGACCTGCCGCAGTTGCAGGCCGCCGGGATCGCCAACGATTCGATCTCCTCGATCCGGGTTCCGTCCGGGTACACCGTCGTCGCCTACAGCAATTCAGGCTTCGCCGGAACGGCGTGGACATTCACTGCCGACAACGCCAGCCTCATCAACACCGGCAACAATGACGCGATCTCGTCGTTGAAGATCACGTCAGGGGCGATCAGTCTGCGCGCTCATGCCAACAGTGACATCGTCACCGCCGCCAACGCCGGGGCGTCACCGCTGATCGCCAGCAGCACGACGATCGGTTCAGCGGAGCAATTCGACCTGATCAACAACGCCGACGGCAGCGTCAGCCTGCGGGCTCATGCCAACGGTGACATCGTCACCGCCGAGAACGCCGGGGCGTCGGCGCTGATCGCCAACCGCACGGCGATCGGTACCTGGGAGGAGTTCGACCTGATCAACAACGCCGACGGCAGCATCAGCCTGCGCGCTCATGCCAACGGTGACATCGTCACCGCCGACAACGCCGGCGCCTCGCCACTGATCGCCAACCGCACGGCGATCGGCCCGTGGGAGGAGTTCGACCTCATCCACGACTGATGAGCTAACGCCCGCATGAACGAGGCGGTCGGGTCGATGTTCGCGCATCGATCCGACCGCCTCTTACGTGCGGGTGTCCGGTGCGCCGGCCAGGTGGACCGGCAGGCTGTCGATGCCGTACACGATGGATGCCTTGCGGAACGTCACCGCGTCGATCGGTACGGCCAGGGTCGCGTGCGGGAACCGCCGGACGAAGGCCGGCAACGCGGCTCGCAGCTGCATGCGGGCGAGCTCCGCGCCGACGCAGCGGTGGATGCCGTGCCCGAAGGCCAGGTGGGCAAGGGGTGCGCGGGTGGGGTCGTAGAGATCCATGTCGGCGCCGAGCGCGGCGTCGCGGTTGGCGCCGGACAGCGAGACGATGACGATGTCGCCCTTCGCGATCGTGACGCCGTCGATGGTGACGTCGGTACGGGCGAATCGGGGAAACGCCACCTGGACGACGCTGAGGTACCGCAGCAGCTCCTCGACGAACGGGCCCGGATCGCTGCCCTGCTCGCGCAGGCTCCGTACCGCCTCGGGGTCGCGCAGCCCCACGAAGATGCCCAGGCTCAACATGCTGGCGGTGGTCTCGAACCCACCGGTGAGGACGCCGTCGGCGAGGCCGGCGAGCTCAACGTCGTCGATCTCGTCACCGTGCTCTTTGATGATCATGCCGAGTAGCCCGTCATCCGGGTGCCGGCGCTGCTGTGCCACCACCCGGCGCAGGTACGTCAGCGACTCGTCGACGGCGTCCAACGTCCGCGACGCGTCGCCGACCATGTCGAAATGGGCCATGGACAGCTGCTGAAACTCGGCCCGGTCCGCGTACGGGATACCGAGAAGCTCGCAGATCACGTGGGAAGGGATCGGCAACGCGAACTCGGAGACCAGATCGACCGGCTCGACGCCGTCGATGGCGTCCAGACGGGCCTCGACGATCTCCGCGATCCGCGGCGCCAGCCGGGTCAGCCGATGCATCGTGAACTCGGGGGTCAGCAGATGCCGCAAGCGCGTGTGCACCGGCGGATCGGCGAATCCCAGGCCGCCCGGGCCGGTCCGGATGGTCGACGCGTCATCGGACAGATGCAGGAAGTCATTCGAGAACGTCACCGAGTCGGCGAGGACCGCCTTGGCCTGGGGATGTCCGGTTACCAGCCACGCCCGCAGCCCGAACGGCAGCGGGATGTTGCTGATGGGTGCGCGCATCCGCTGCTGGCCCAGCTCCGCCACCGGATCCACACCATCACGGCGCAGCGCCAGCAGTGCGGCGGGCGGCAATCGCCGCAGCGTGGACAGGTCGAATCCACCTCGGCCGGTACGGGCACCGTACCGACGTGCCAGGTACGCCGCCATCCGCGACCGAATTCGTTTCACTCCTGCCGACGCTATCAAACGGTATCGGCGAACACCGGACTTCCCGCCAGCCGCAGGAGTCCGGCACGGCGAGGAGAAACGTGAAAACCCGTCGACGGATATCGACGGGCTCACGGACTTCCGGATGAGAGGTCGTGTCCGACGTTACCGTGATCGATGCGCAATCGCGTCCGACCTGCCAAACTCTCAGCCGTCACACAGCGTGCAGCTATCCGGGCGTCGAGCCCGGCTCGGGTTCGCCGGCGAGCCAGGCCCGGACGCCGGTGAGATCCATCATGGCCGCCACCCGTCCCTGGGCACCGGACACGGTCAGCGTCTTACCGGCGTCGGCGGCGGTGTGCCGACACACCACGAGGGCGCCGATGCCGGTGGAGTCGATGAACGTCACCGCGGAAAGGTCGATCACGACGCCGGTCACCGCGCCGGTGCTGACGTGCCGCGTGACGTGATCCTCCAGGGCAGCCTTGGCGGACAGATCAAGGTCGCCGACGACGTCGATGTGAGCGACATCGTCACGCACCGAGTCCTGGATCGTGTACGACGCTGCCACGCGACCTCCTCGGTCAACCGTTGGATACGCGACACCGTCCGGCGGCGCGTGCCGATCGGCCTGATCGTAGCCGCGGCCACGCCTGCCTCGCTCACCGCTGTAGCTGCTCACCGGGGTGGGTAGGAGATAGGTTGGGCACACCCGGCCGACGGAAGAGAGCGGGAACCTGCGGTGAACGGCTTCGATGCACTCCGACAGTTACTCCGCGACGCACCGCGTTCCCGGCCAGACGACCTGCCCGATATCGTGATGCGAGCCGCGCCGCTGCTCAACGTCACCGCGATGGTCATCTACCTCGTCGACCACCAGCAGCGAATCCTGCTCCCCCTGACCGGACCGCTCGTCCCCGCGCGCGACGTCGTCGATGTCGACGGCACTCTTCCCGGCCGAGCCTTCACGACCGTGACCACCACCGATACCGCGTCCGACGACGACAGGTCCGACGACACCGTCACACTCTGGATTCCGCTGGTCAACGGCTCGGAACGCCTCGGAGTGCTGGAGGTCTCGACCACCGGCGGCCTCAGCGACGAGATCCGCGACGGCTGTGACACGGCGGCGGCGTTGCTCGCGGAAATGGTACTCAACCGCACCCTGTACGGCGATGTGATCGAGATTGTCCGGCGTCGTGAACGCATGCGGCTGCCCGCCGAACTCGTCCGGGCCCAGCTCCCGCCGTCAACGTTCTCCACCGATCAGCTCATCATCAGCGGCATCCTGGAACCCTGCTACGAAGTCGGCGGGGACGCGTTCGACTACGCGGTCAACGGCGACATCGCCCACCTGGCCCTGTTCGATGCGATGGGGCACGGCTCCAACGGCGGCATGCGGGCGGCCGTCCTCGCGTCGATCACCCTGGCCGGGTACCGCAATGCCCGACGTGCGGGCATGGACCTGATCGACACCTATCACCACATTGATCGCGCCGTCCGCGACCACGACCGGGCCGGGCTGATCACCGGTATCCTCGCCCAACTCGACCAGAGCACCGGAGTGTTGTCCGTCATCTCCGCCGGCCACCCGGGCGGTCTGGTCCTGCGTGACGGCAAGGCCGTCAAGATGCTGCCCACGCCGACCGCGATGCCGGTGACGCTGGGCGACATCCATCCACCCGTCGTGGTCGAAGAGGCGCTGGAGCCCGGCGACCAGCTGCTGCTCTACACCGACGGGATCACCGACGCCCGCGACGCCGACGGGGAACCGTTCGGACTCGATCGACTCGTCGACTTCGTCGCCCGCGCGCTCGCCGACCAGCTGCCCGCCCCGGAAACCGCCCGCCGCCTGGTGCACGCGATCCTCGCCTATCAGCTCGACGAGTTGCAGGATGACGCCACCGTGCTGCTGGCGCAGTGGCTCGGCACCGGAGGTGTCGAGCCCTCCGACTGACCGCTTGCGTGCGCCCCCTTGCGAGATCGGCCGGTACGGCTGCGCGAGGCGGCGCGGTCGCGGCTCGACGAGCCTGCGATGATGGTGCATTGTGAGGCGTTTTCGATAATGACCGTGTTGGTGCACATGTTCACCGAGCTGCCATCGGCATTGATCTATGCGTTGGCGGCTCTGTTGGTGGCGGCCGAAACCGGATCAATCGTCGGCCTCATCCTTCCCGGCGAAGTGACGCTCCTGGTCGTCGGGTTCCTCTGCTCCACCGGGACGCTGCAGCTGAGCGTGGCACTGCCGCTCATGGTCGCTGCGGCCGTCGTCGGTGACAACCTCGGCTATCGGCAGGGCCGCAAACTCGGGCCACGGCTGCGCGACAGCGGACTCGCTCGACGGGTCGGGGCGCAGCGATGGGCGCGGGCGGAGGCCATGTTGCGCCGCTCCGGTGGCCGTGCCGTGGCCCTCGCACGGTTCGTCGCTTTCGCACGTACGCTCACGCCACGCCTGGTCGGCATGTCCGCGATGCCGTACCGCCGATTTGTGGTCTGGAACGCCGTCGGTGTGGTCGGCAGCGTCGGGGTCACCGTGATACTCGGCTTCACCGCCGGCCGCTCGTACGCGACCGTCGCCCAGGTCGTCGGCCGAATCAGCAGTGCCGTCGTCGTCCTGTTGATGGTGATCGCCGGCCTCGTGCTGATCGGACGCTATCTGGGCCACCATCCCGCCCCGGTCTCCGCGCTCGCCACGCGGATCCTGCGGTGGCCGCCGCTGCGATTCATGGGCCGGTTCTACCGCGACCGGTTCATGTGGCTGAGCCGACGGGTCGGCATCGGCGGTGCCGTCGCCGTCAACACGCTCGGCGGCGCGGCGCTCCTGCTGGTGATCGGCTTCGCGTTGACCTGGACGGTGAACTCGCTGGTCCGCCACAGCGGCCTGCCGTTGGTCGACACGTCGATCGTCGGCTGGGTCACCGCCCGGCGCACGTCGGCAACCGTCGACACGGCGACCGACACGCTGTCGGTGCTCCGCGGGTCCTACCTTATGGTGATCGTCGCCGTGCTGGCCGTCGTCCTCAACTGGCGGTCACGGGTCTGGCGTACGGACTTTGTCGGGGTCCTCGGCAGCATCGGCGCGATCATGCCGCTTGCCCTCATTTCGCTCGCCACGAGCTGGGCCAACCCGTCGGCATCCAGCCGAGCGGCCACACTGCTACCGAACCAGACCGTTATCGTCACCGTCGGTCTGTGCATGATCGCGTGGCTGATCTCGCACCGATTCGGCTGGGCGATCGGCGCCTCCGCCTGGACGGCGGCCATCGTCGGCCTGGTGCTCGTCGGGGCCGCTCGCGTCTACACCGGTTGGAGTCTGCCCAGCCAGACCGTCGCCGCCGTGCTCCTCGGCGGATTGTGGGTGCTCATCTTCGTCGTCGCATGGCATACCCGTGAACGCGTAATCGCCACCGAGCGACGGCGTGAAGCCGTCGATGTCGAGGCCGTCAGTGAGCGACGGCACCACAACCGGACCGAGCCCGTCGACGTCGCCGCCGGCTGACTGTTTTGTCGGGCTACGGCGCCGGGTCGAGAATGGTGGTCGCGCTGGCATCCCGTGGCACGTCGATCGCCGCGACGGCTTCCACCCGCGGCCGGTCTGTGGTCGGCCCGCGATTGATCAGCAGCAGGACGAGCCCACCGGCGCTGAGGACGGCCGCGGAGGCGTAGGCGAACCGGTAGCCGAGGTGGCCGGCCGCGCCGATGATCGGTCCGGCGAGCATCGCGCCGGCCGGAAAGCCGTTGCTGTACAGGGTCGAGGCCCGGCCCGGGTGACCGGGGAGCAGATCCTGGAAGTACGCGATGCCGAGGCCCTGGATCGCGGCGATCGAGGAGGCGTTGAGGATCTGCGCGACCGCGAGTTGCCAGGTGTGGCTGGTGACGGCGGCCAGGGAGAAGTACGCGACGGCGAACACCGGCCCGGCGAGGATGAGTCGGCGCACCGGCACGCGGGACGACAGCAGACCGAGGCCGAGCATGAGCGGGATCTCCAGCCCGGCGCACAGCCCCAGGATCAGGCCCGAGTCGCGGACGTCTCCGCCGAGGTCGTGCGTGACGTACACCGACACCAATTGGACGCTGAGGCTCGTCGCACACTGCAGCAGCACGAACGCGGCCAGGGTGAGCGCAACGAGCCTGCGGGACGTTTCGGCCGCGGCTGCCGGTGCGGCCGGATCGGCGTCGACGTGGGCCGGCTCCAGTTCCGGCAGGCGACGCAGCGCGATGAGCGCAGCGACCGCATACATTCCGGCCGCGCACGCGTAGACCGCGGTGAATCCGCCGGCCGACAACACCACGGCCGCGAGCGGAGGACCACCCACCCAGGCGACCGAGAACAGCGTACGCAGCGAACTGATCGCCATCGGGGCACGATCGGAGCCGCGCATGGCGGTGCGCGCGTACGCGAACACCTGCGGAATCAGGCATGCCGCCGTCGCGGTCGCGGTCACCACCAGGACCAGCAGGATCCAGTAGTCGCGGACGATCGCAACAGCCCGGAGCCGACACAGCCGGCGAGCGCCGCACCGATCAGAAGGCGACGGCGGATCGCCCGGCGATCCGACAACCGGCCGAGCAGCGTGGACACCACCACCGCGGACAGCGGCGCGACGACCAGGTAGATGGTCACGTGGACCGGATCGGCGCGTACCGCGGTGGTGAGGAACAGGGTGAGAAACGGTGCCGCCATCGCCGACGACACGCCGACCGACAGGTACACCAGCGCCAACGGGTACCACTGCCGGACGGTGCCACGTGCTGCGGTCTCGTCGATGGCGGTCATGGGTGTCGGCACCTCTGGATATCCGCTGCCCGAATTCACAGCTGCCTGATGGTCGTCAAGCCGCACTGGCCGGATCGGATCCTACGGACGGGGCGGCCGCCGGTGACTGCGTCGTCGCCGGTGAGAGGTCGCCATCACGTTCCACCGTCCCGATTCGAGCTGTCGGCGTGGGTATGCACTTCGCCAAGCTCCGTAAACGGTAGCCGCTATCCTGGCTTGAACGCAGGGCGTATCTTGCTATCTCATGAAGAGACGGGTCTCAATCGCTGCGTTGTCGCTCGTAGTGCTCGCGGGATGCTCCAGCGGCACCAACGACAGCGCCACAACCGGCACGAAAGTTTCGCCCGGGTCCGCCGCGACCACAGCGAACGCCACCGCTCCAGCCGCCGCCGACACCGCCTGTTCGGGTGGTCTCACCGGCAACGAACCCGGCGTCGTCAGCGTCAACTGTGGCGGCACCGCCGAGATCAAGATCCAGGCCGGCGGCGCCAACGCGGACATTCACGGCGGCACCTGCCGATCCGCCAGCGACATCTGGAGCGCCGCGGCCGGCGTGCTCATCGACGTGACCGGACTCCACGGCGCGTACACCGGACCGAAGGTCGACAGCGTCGTCGTCAACAACACCGCCACCCAGGGCAAGGCGACGATTCAGGCGACGGTCGGCGGGAAGAACTACTTCAATCTCGGCGATGCGACCATGACGCAGTCGTCGGACGGCAAGACCGCCCACATCGAGGGAAAGAGCGACCCGCAGTCCGACGCACCCGGTGCCACGATCATCGTCGATGTCACGTGCTAAGGCGTGTTGGGTAAATAGTCGGGCTGTGCTCGGCGCTGCTGCGCGCCGGGTCGACCGGTGGGGACTGCTGGCCCGTCTAGTTGTCCCCGTCCGGGCCGTTCCTGAACAGTTCCTACCGACGGCGGCCGGCGCCGCAGTCCTCGTGCGGCACAGGTGAACCTTTCGCATCTCGGCGCGCCGGCGCTGAAGGGCGCCGGAATGGTCGTCGACCTTTTCTCGCGCGCTCCCATGCTTCGTCGCGCGTACGTCATTGCGCCGGGCTCATTCTTGTGCGGGATTCGGTCGGCTGAGCGTGGCGCGCCGAGCGTCGAGGAAGGCCTGTTCGACCGGGTTCGCGGTGAGGGAGCGGGCGGTAGCGTAGGCCGCCGCGGCTTCGGTGGTGCGGCCGAGGCGGTGTAGCAGGTCGGCGCGTGACGCGTGGAACAAGTAGTAGTTGTCGAGGCCCGAAGACCGCAGGTCGTCCACTGCGGCCAGGCCGGCTGCGGGGCCGCGGACTTCGGCGAGCGCGACTGCCCGGTTGAGTGCGACTACCGGAGTCGGCGTGAGTGCGTACAGCTGGTCGTAGAGCGTCAGGATGGCGTGCCAGTCGGTGTTGTCGAAGCGGGGCGCAACGGAGTGGACAGCGTTGATCGCAGCCTGGATCTGGTACGGGCCGGGACGGCCGCGCTGGACGCACGCACGCACGATGGCCTGCCCTTCGGCGATCAGGTCCCGGTCCCAGAGCCGCCGGTCCTGTTCACCCAGGCGGACCAGCGAGCCGTTGGCGGTGAGGCGGGCGGCGCTGCGAGCGTGCAGCAGCAAGAGCAGAGCCAGCAGCCCCCGCGCCTCCGGCTCGTCGGGCATCATCTCGGCCAGCACGCGGGCGAGCCGGATCCCCTCGGCGCACAGATCAACCCTTATCAGAGAGTCGGCGGTCGCCGCGTAGCCTTCGTTGAAGATCAGGTAGACGACGGCGAGGACGGGTGTGAGGCGGGCCGGAAGTTCGGCTTCCGCGGGCACGCGATAGGGGATGCCGGTGTCCCTGATCTTGCGTTTGGCCCGGACGATCCGCTGGGCCATCGTTGCTTCGGGAACGAGGAATGCCCGCGCGATCTCCGGCGTCTCGAGCCCGCCGAGCAGCCGCAGGGTCAGCGCGACCTGGGCGGGCTGGTTCAACGCCGGATGACAGCAGGTGAAGATCAGGCGCAGCCGGTCATCGGGCACGGTCTCCTCCTGCTGCGCCAGGTCATTGTCCGGTGCGGCCTGAACGGCGGCACCGTACAGGTGATGTGCTTGCGCGTGCCGCTCGTCCCGGACCGACTCGCGGCGCAGCCGGTCGATGGCCCGGTTGCGGGCGGTCGTGACGATCCACGCACCGGGATTGGGCGGCAGACCGTCCGACGGCCACCTGGCGACCGCCACGGTGAACGCGTCCTGGACCGCTTCCTCGGCGGCGTCGATATCGCCGAGGAAGCGGATCAGGCTGGCGACGCAGCGACCGTACTCGCGGCGGAACACAGCCTCGACAGTCACGCGCGAGAGTCTATGGCCGCTGCACGGATATGGTCACTGCGCGTCGGACGCATTAGCCCGGATCGCGTCGTCGAGGTCCCCTTCAAAGAACGGGCGGACCTCGATCGGCAGCTGCTCCGCGACCGCGGCGAGCTTCGCCCACTCCAGTGCCTCGTCCAGGTCGGCGACGTCGATGATCCAGAACCCGCAGAGGTGTTCCTTGGTCTCGGTGTACGGCCCGTCGGTCATCAGGAAGTCGCCGCCGGACTGGCGCACCACGGTCGCAGACGCCGAGCCACCACGCAGGCCGCTCTTGAACACGAACACACCGGCGTCCGTTCATCTTGTCGCCCAGCGCGTTGACGCCGGCCCAGATCTGCCGGGTCCGTTCCGGGGGAACGGTTCGACATTGTCGGCCTTGTAGAGTGCGAGCAGGTACTGCGTCATGACGATCGCTCCCGTTTGTCATCCGGAGCCGGTCTCTGGCCGGCCCTCACTCCCACTACGAAGTGGCCACCGCCGAATCGACACCCGCCTGCCACGATTCCAAACAATCCGATCCATGACGCCCGACGGCTGCGCCATTCGGCTGAGCGCTCATTCGATCGGCTGGTGGGCGATGGCCGGTGGCTGGCGGCCGGCGAACAGCCAGCCGCCGGCCGTGGCGAGCAGCGGCAGTCCGATCAGGATGAGTATCAGGTTGAGGATCGGCGGATGGGCCATGCGTTCGGTGAGTTGGCTGCGGAAGAACGCTGCCGTGGCGAGGTAGGCGACGGCGGTGCCGAGGACGGCGCTGAGCAGGCCGAGGGTGCCGGCGGTGGCGGCGGTGATGGTGCGACGGGTACGGCTGGATGCGCCGGTCGCGGTGAGCGTACGCAGTTCGCCGGCGGCTTCGCTGCGGATCAACCCGATCGTCATGGCCAGGACCCCGAGGGCGAGCAGCACACCGGCGTACGTGGCGTCGTTGCGGACGGTGGACAGCGACGGGGCTTGGCTCTTGGTTTCGATGGTCAGGCCGGCGGCGGCGGCGATCTGCCGGGCGGTGTTGATCTGCGTGGCGGTCAGCGGATCCGCGGTCTGGATCAGCCACGCGTCCTGCGTCACCTGCAGCCCGAGGGCGGTCACCGCATGTTCGGTGACGAGCAGGTTGGGTGCGGAGGCGTCGGTCGGCAGCTCGTCGTTCGGTCTGAATCGCCGGGATCACGCAGCGCTTGCGGGTCGGGTCCCGATGCCGCCGGAGATCAGTTCCAGCCCGGAGGTGCCTTGCAGCCCGGGCCGGGACGTGATGACCATCGTGGCCGGGCTGATCGAGCTCGAGTCGATGCCGTAGTGCGCCAGCAGCGCCGGTGTGGCCAGGTAGATGGTGCCGGGTCCGCCGAGGTCGCCGGTCGCGGTATGCCGCGCCGAGGAACGCGTCGGTGGTGTCGAGGGCGAGAATGTCGTGCGAGTCCAGTGATGCGGCGATCGCTTGGGCCTGGGCTGCCTGCTCGGCGGCGCGCTGCGGCGTCGCCGGCGTCGGTGGGCCGGTGTCCGGACCGCGTGATAGCCGCGGTTTGGACGAGAAGTTGGTTGGCGGGGAGGTTCGGTCCGAAGTAGTCCACCGGGTCGGCGTAGCGGCCGGTGGTGATGAGGGTGACGAGCATCGCGATGAGTACGGCGAAGCTGCTCGCGGCGAGCGCGGCTCCGGAGCGGGATCGGTAGCGGGCGAGATCGCGGAGGGCGATCCGGGCCGCGATCGGCGCTCGGTGGGCATGGAAGCCCAGAAGCGATATCGCGAACGGGGCGAGCAGCAGCAGGCCGACCGCGGTTCCGAGGAGGCCGAGAGTTGCAGGCCGCGTGTCCTTGCCGCCGTTGCCGCCCCAGCCACCGGAGAACGCGAGCATCAGCGTGGCGATCACGAGGATCACGGCGCCCGGGATCGGCGGACCGGTGGACCGCCCGAGTGGCGGGGGGTCGACCGGACAGGGCGGCGACGGTCGGGACCTGCGCCACGGCGCGAGCCGGGCGGCGGGAGGCGAGAGTGGCGGTCAGGATCGCGAGCAGCATCGTCGCGGCAACCAGCCACCAGGGCAGGTGGGTCCAGGTGAGTTCGTGGTGGGCGCTGACCGCCAGATGCGGCGCGTACGCGATCCACGCGCCGAGCCCGATGACGGCGCCGATGAGCGCGCCGGCGGCACCGACGAGGGCACCGTTGGCGACCATGACGAGGCGGACGTGCCGATCGGTGGCGCCGAGCGCGGAGAGCATCCCGAGTCCGCGGAGGCGGCGTTGGGCCAGCACCGCGAACCCGGCGGTGGCGACCAGGCCGACGAAGATCAGCCCGATGATCGCGATCGCGAAGACGATCACCGACGGTGCGATGCCGTTCGGGGGCGTCGGCGTCACCGGCGCGGTACCGGCCGGGAACGTGAACCCGGCCAGGCTCGCCGATGTGGCGTTGAACAGGACGGTCACCTGGCTCGGTGATGCGAGCTGCCCGGGAGCGAGCAGCGCGAAGTTGTCGAGGAGGTTCTGCGGGTTCTCCACCACCCCGACGACCTGCAGGTGCCGGCCGCCGGTCTGCCACACGCTCGCCGACGTGCAGGGCGAGCGTGCTGGCCAGCTGTTGGGTCATGGCGACCTCGGCGGCACCGTGCGGGTAGCGGCCGGAGACGAGCGCGAGCATCGGGCGACCGAAGGCACCGCGACGGGTCCTGGGCGCGCAGTTGGGCCGCCTGTGCCAGCCCGATGTTCAGGGTCTGGTTCTCGATGACGTCGACGGTCCCGAAGTGCTGACCGATGGTGGCGAGTTCGCCGGTGAGGTCGGTGGTTCCACCGGGGAGGGTGATGAGGTGGTTGGCGGTGCCGAATCCGGCGTTCACGGCCGGCGGGATGTTCGTCTCGATCGCCGCGCCGAGGATCGTGGCGGCGACCGCGACGATGACCAACGCCAGTACCAGCAGTTGTTGGCGCCATTCGCGCCGAAACAGTCGCCATGCCCAGCGCATGACGGCCCGGCGGGCGGGTGCTCCGCCGTCGGCGGAGAGCGTCGGGCGCTCCAGCGTGGTGGCGCTCATGAGCGCGGGCCGGTCTGCGGCACGGATTCCAGGAGCGAATCGGGGCTCGGTGGTGGGGAGGTCTGGTCGACGATGCGACCGTCGCGAAGGAACACGACACGATCGGCCCAGGACGCCAGCTGCGCATCGTGGGTGACCACGACGGCGGCGACGCCACGTCGACACGCTGCGAGGATCAGACGCATGACGGCCTCACCGTTGGTCGAGTCGAGGGCGCCCGAGGGTTCGTCGGCCAGCAGCAGCCGACGGTCGCCGACGACGGCCCGGGCGATGGCGACCCGTTGCCGCTCGCCGCCGGACAGCTGGTCCGGGTAGTGCGACGCGCGATCGGCGAGGCCCAGCTCGTCGAGCGTCTGCAGGCCGGTTGCCTGCGCTGTGCGTGCGGAAACCCCGTCGAGTTCCATCGGCATTGCGACGTTTTCCAGTGCGGTCAGTCCGGCGAGCAGGTTGTAGTCCTGAAACACGTAGCCGATCGAGCGGCGGCGCAGCCGCGCCTTCGCATTGCGTGACATCTGCGAGAGATCGGCGCCGTCGACGGTGACGGTGCCGCTGGTCGGATCCTCCAGGCTGCCGGCGATCGTCAGCAGGGTGCTCTTGCCCGATCCGCTGGCCCCCATCACCGCCACCATCATGCCGGCGTCGACGGACAGGCAGACCTCATCAAGGGCGTGTACCTCGACCGGCTTCTGCCCGTAGACCTTGCTGACGTCGTGCAGTTCGAGAACGCTCATCGTGGCGTCCCGACCGTGCGACGCAGCTTCGGCAGCGCGAACTCCGGCGCCGGCACCGGTTCTGCGGCGGCTCGTTTGATCCGGCCGTCCGCGGTGTCCAGCCAGCGTATGACGGAGTCCAATCGGAACAGCTCGGCGTCGACGACCAGGCCGAATGCCAGATCGAGCTGCGATTCATCCTCCTTGAGGCGAGTCCACTGCTGCATCAGCTCCACCAGATAGCGTCGGTGCACCTGGATCACGTCGCGGACCTCGATGCCGGGAACGCGCAACGCCACCAGCACCTTCACGACCAGTTCGTCGCGCGGCGGGGAACTCAGGTCCGGCGGCGTACGCAGCCATCGCGACAACTCCGACCCGCCCGCCGCGGTGATCTGAAAGTTCTTCTGCGCGCCCTCATCCGGGGTGTCGTCCGACTCCACCAACCCGTCACGCTCGAGTCGCTGCAAGGTCGTGTACACCTGGCCGACGTTCAACGGCCAGACCTCGCCCGTTCTCGCCTCGAACTCCTGTCGAAGCTGCAGCCCGTACTTCGGGCCCTCGCTCAATATCGCGAGCAATGCATGCCGCACAGTCATACCAAATCCCGTCGGTAGGAAACTGAGTATCATACTCGGTATACAGCGAGCAGCCGTACGCCATGAGCAGCCGCGCCCGCCGTTGCCGCCAAGAACAGTTGCGGATTCAGTGTGCGGGCATCCGACCCGTCGGCCATCCGGGAGTCCTCCCACCGATACCCTGATGATCCGAGGGACGACGTCGGGGTAATCCCCCGATACACGTCGGCAGCCGAGCACTCCATATCGACGATCCGGCCGTCGCCTCGCGGGGAGACCCGATAGAGTGCGCCGGTGAACCGACTCCGCGCTCGCCTGTCCCTGGTCGCCGCATTCGCCGTTCTGGCCGTCGCCGGTTGTGCCTCATCGGCGACCTCAAGCGGTACGGCGGGCGGCGCCGCGCCGACCACTCCGATCAGCACGCCTCCGGTCGCATCCACCGTCCCGGCGTCCCCGGTGCCGAGCGGTCTGTGCGCGTGGACCCTCGCCGAGAACAATCCCGCCCTGACCAAGACCGGCGTACCCCCGGTCTCGCCGCCGCACGCCGGCACCGCCACCATGACGATCGTCACGAATCAGGGCGATATCGTGATCAAGACCGACCGCAAGGCAACTCCGTGTACGGTGGCGAGCTTCGCCTACCTGGGCGCGACGAAGTTCTTCAACAACACGCCGTGCCACCGGCTCACCACCGACGGCATCTTCGTCCTGCAGTGCGGCGATCCCACCGGTACCGGCAGCGGCGGCCCGTCCTACACGATCCCGGACGAGAACCTGCCCGCGAACAGCGACGGCTCATCGATCAACTACGCCCGCGGTACGATCGCGATGGCCAACACCGGCGAGCCGAACAGCGGCAGCAGCCAGTTCTTCCTCGTCTACAAGGACAGTCCGCTGCCTCCCACCTACACGAAGTTCGGAACGGTCACCAAGGGCCTGGACATCCTCGACAAGATCGCCGCCGCCGGCGTCGTGGACGGTTCCGCCGACGGACACCCGAAGCTACCGGTGACGATCCAGAGCCTCACCGTCACGGCCAACTAGGTTCAACCCGAGGTAGCCGGCGCGCTCGTCGGGTCCGAGTCAGTCGATTGGTGGATCGGCTCAGCCGTCGGGCTGAGCCGACAGTTCAGCCCGTGCCTCGTGAGATCTTGCTGTCCGGTCGATGCGCGCCCGGTGGCGTTGTTGCGACGCTCAAGGTGCCTGGCCGTGAGGCCGGCATCCACGTTGCCGCGAAAGGGACGGATCATCATGAGCACGCCGATTCCACAACCCGCAATAACCGTTGCAGACCTGAATCATCCGCGCAGCCTGCAGGCGTTCCGCAGCGTGAAGGCGCTGGTCGGGGCCTACCTCGGCATCAGCGTCCTCACCGTAGTGGCCATCGTCGCGCTCCGCGACAACGCCGCGGCCGTGAACGCGGCCGTCTGGACACGGGGAACCATCGTCGTTGCCAGCGCTCTGCTGCTGTTCAGCGTTGCCACGCGAGCGGCTCGCGGTTCCCGCAACGCCTACCGGCGGCTGCGGATCATCTCCGGTGTCCTGGTGGCCGCCATCGCGGTCATCATCGCGCTCCCCGGTACGTTCCCCTTGTGGATGAAGATCGAACAAGGCGTCTGCGGCCTGATCCTGGTGGGCGTCGTCGTGATCGTCAACGGCAAGCACCTGCGGTCGTTGTTCATCACCCGGTAGCAGCCTGCCTGCCGTGGTATTCACGCCGGGCGTGGATAGATTGGTTCGTTCGGACGAGATGGCAGCGGAGGGTCCAGATGAACAGTCCAACGCCGAAGTCCCGGGCGGATGCGCGGGGGCCGAGGCTGATCCGGCTGGTAACCGTCGGTTTCGGGCTGCCGGCGACGCGGCAGCGGATCGAGGGCCCGTCGAGAACCCTGCCGGTCGAGTCGGAGCCACGCATCACTACGGCGATCCCGGCCTGCGTACCGACCGCGCCGGTCGGAGTCCTCGCGTGAGCCGTCCCGACTCCGTTCCGGCGACCGGGAACCACGGTCCCGGCGCGCCGATCAGACTGGTGATCGCGGATGATCACCCCGTGGTCAGGGACGGTCTGTCCGGCATGTTCGCCTCCGATCCCGGGTTCGAGGTACTCGGCGAAGCCGCGGATGGCGCCGAGGCGATCCGGCTCGCCCAGGCTTTGCGACCGGACGTGATCCTGATGGACCTCCGGATGCCCGGCATGGACGGTGTGACCGCGATTACCGAACTGGCCCGGTTGGGCAGCGCCGCTCGGGTACTGGTGCTGACGACATACGACACGGACACCTACGTACTGCCGGCGATCGAAGCGGGCGCGACCGGCTACCTCCTCAAAGACGCTCCCCGCGCCGAATTGCTACGGGCGGTCCGAGCCGCAGCCGGCGGCCAGGCGGTGCTCTCACCATCGGTGGCCACCCGGCTGATGAGCCGGGTCCGCACCCCCACCCCCGGGCCGCTCAGCCAACGCGAACTCGAGGTCCTTGAACTGGTGGCCGCCGGCACCACCAACCGGGAAGCCGCCGCGAGGCTGTTCATCAGCGAAGCCACCGTCAAGACCCACCTGCTCAACATCTACGCGAAGCTCGGCGTCGGCGACCGCGCTGCCGCCGTCGCCGAGGCGTTCAACCGAGGACTGTTCATCGCCGGGAATACCGACCCGCAGTGACGTCCCGACCGGACGTTTGCCCAACGACGGCGATCGGACGCCGCGCCGGGACGCACGGATCGATACGCTTGCCCGATGACCGTTGTGGACGAGATCGGCCGCAGTAAGTACGTCAGCCTCACCACCTACCGTAAGGACGGCACGGGCATCGCCACGCCGGTCTGGCACGTGATGAGCAGCGGTGAACTCCTCATCGTGTCCGAGGCCGACGCGTGGAAGGTCAAACGGATACGCAACAACAGCCACGTCGTGGTCACGGTCTGCAGCATCCGCGGCCGGATCGCGCCGGGCGCTCCGAGCGCCGAGGGTACGGCCCGGCTCCTGAACGAGGCGGACACGGAAGCCGGACGTACGCGCCTGGCTCGCAAGTATCTGATGTCGCGGATCGGAAACTGGTTCACCAAAATCCTGCACCTCCGCCGCCCCCCGGTGATCGGGATCGCCGTGACGTTCTGACCGGTGCACACTTCGTCCACCTGTTCGAGGCGATCAACTATGGCGAACACCGGACTTGGGTGTTAGGTCAGCGCTAATGTTGTTTGAACCGTCTCGGCAGCTTTTGCGTTCCCTTTAGATGAGGCCTCCTCAACCTACGGAAGACGGAAGAGGGACGGACACATGCCAGGAACTATTCGACTCTCGATCCATCGACTTATGTCGATTGGAGCAATCCTCTGTGCAGGCGTGGTCCTTGCCGCGTGCGCAAGTACCGCAACCTCGGGCAAGGCGGCAGTCAGCACCCCGACCGGCTCGGCCGTCGTTGTCACGACGCACACGGGCCCCGCCGGCACGTACCTCACCGACTCGACCGGCAAGTCGCTCTATCTCTTCGCCGCGGACACCGGCACGACCTCCACGTGTGTCGGCACCTGCGCAACCTACTGGCCACCGTTGGTCACCACGGGTACGCCGACGGCCGGCGCCGGAGTGACCGCGTCGATGCTCTCCACCTCGATGCGGGCCGACGGCACGACGCAGGTCGACTACAACGGACACCCGCTCTACTACTACGCCGGTGACACGGCTGCCGGTGACACCGCCGGCCAGGGCAGCAACCTCTCCGGAGGCCTGTGGTGGCTGGTCAACCCGAGCGGCGCCGCGATCATGAGCACCGCCTCTTCCTCACCGTCATAGGCGCTCGAGCCGGCTGATCGGCACTGCGGTGTTCGACACTGGCGGCATTACCCGCCGAGAATGCGTGCCTTCATGGCCGCAAACTCGTCATCGGTCAGCGCTCCCCGGTCATGGAGTTCGGCGAGCTTCGCGATCTGGCTGACCGGATCCGGCTGCGTGACGGCGACCTGAGGGCCGGACGGCACCGGGATGGGATGCGTGCCCTGGGCACGCATCCGCTCGACGAACGCAGCCGGATCGGCCAACGCCTGCCGCATGAAATCCTGCGGAGAACCATCCCCGATCGGTCCGACCGAATCGGAGCCGCCCGCCACACTGCGCTGGGCGGCTTCGATCCGGCGCGCCCGATCGGCATCGACCCGTTCCTGCAGCGACGAAACCTGATCCCAGACGATATCGACGCGGGTCGGTTCGGCGCGATCGAGGACGACCGGCAGGATCTGATTGAGAGCAGGCCACTTCCCGGTCGGCGGCCGCACCTTGATGTGCACCATGTACGCCGGGATGCCGTCGGCCTCCACCACCAGATCCAGCGGGCAGTGGATGCTCTGCCCGGGGATGCTGTGGAGGCCGTCGTTGTCGACGACCCGCGCCGTTCCGGGTACCGGATCATGCATCTTTCGTTCGAACAGCGCCATCGAGGTCAGCCTTCCATCCAGGAACAACGGGCCTCGGCGCGTTGACGTGACCGCTCGCCGGATGCGTTGATGCTGGTCAAATCGTGATCGCGCGGTGTGACGTTGTCAATCGTGAGGATCTCCGAAGCCCGTCGGCGGCTTTAGTGCACGGCCACCGGTACGGCGACCTCGCCCTGCTCGCTGGTGCGGTCGACCTTCCGGCGAGGCAGGAACAGCGCCGGGACCAGGCACAAGACGATCAGCACCAGCCCCACCAGGTAGGTGTGGCCGAAGGCAACGGCGAGCGCGGACCGCCCGAGCGACAGTTCCCCGGCCGAGACCTGGCTGGCCTGGACCTTGCCTTGCGTGACGGCACTGTACTGGCTCGCCGCCGAACTGTGGAGAACCTGGTTGGTCAGGATGACCGACATCGTGGCGGTGCCGATCGAGCCGGCGGTCTGCTGGATGATGTTCATCATCGTCGATCCGCGCGCGATTTGGTGATCGACCAGACTTGCCAGCGCAGCGGACATGATCGGCATCATCGTCATGCCCATTCCCATGCCCATCACGAACAATGCGCCGAGCAGCAGCGCGTACGACGACACAGCGGTTACCTGGGTAAACACCCCGAGACCGGCGGCGATCAGGACGATGCCGACCAGGACCAGTTTGCCCGGGCCCATCTTGTCGGTCAGCTTGCCGCCGACCGGCATGGTGAGCATCGCGCCGAGGCCCTGCGGGGCGAGCAGGAGACCGGCATTCAGCGTGCTCTCGCCGCGTACCTGCAGGAAGTAGCTCGGCAACAGCAGCATGCAGCCCATGAACGCGACCGAGAACAGCGTCATCGTGACGACGGCGATCGTCAGGCTGCGATTCTTGAACAACCCGAGGTCGATCAACGGGTGCGCCTTGCGGAGTGCGTGGAAGACGAAACCGACGAGGAGTGCAAGACCGATGGTCGCCGGAATCAGCACCTTGGCTGAGGTAACCGTGCCGGCACCGGGGATCGATGACACGCCGTACAGGAACAGTGCCAGGCCCGGCGAGAGCAGCAACATGCCGAAGAAGTCGAACGCCTCGGACGGTTGCGGCTGGTCCTTGGGCAGCACCCGGAACGCCGTGACGAACGCGACGACGCCGATCGGTACGTTGATCAGGAAGATCCAGTGCCAGCTCGCCGCCTGGATCAGCCAGCCGCCGAGAATCGGGCCACCGATCGGGCCGAGCAGCATCGGCACGCCCAGCACGGCCATCACCCGGCCGACACGATCCGGGCCTGCGGCACGGGTCATGATGGTCATGCCCAGCGGCATGAGCATGCCTCCGCCGAGGCCCTGCAGCACGCGGAATGCGATCAGCGGCCCGATACCCCAGGCCATGCTGCACAGCGCTGAGCCGCAGACGAACAACACGATCGAGGTCAGGTAAAGCCGCTTGGTCCCGAACCGGTCGGCCGCCCATCCGGTCACCGGAATGACCGTCGCCAAGGCCAGGGTGTACGCCGTCATCGTCCACGCAACGGTCGCGTACGACGCGTGGAACACCCGCTGGAACGTCGGCAACGCGACGCTGACCACGGTGATGTCGAGGATCGCCATGATGGCACCGAGCACGACAACGCCGGCGACCTTGAGGACACCCCGATCGAGTTTGTCGGAGACGGATTCCGGTGCGGCGGTCAGTGTCATACGGGTTCGCTCCTCGGGGGTCGATCAGACGTATCGTCCGGTTGAGGATACGACGAACCCGTAATGATCGCCGGTACGCGTGCCGCGATCACGGACGCTGATCGAGTGTCGGACGCCGCTGATACGTTTTTCCGGCAGATCCCCTACGAGCGCTGAGGAGCAGATCCATGGCGGAGTTGGTACTACGGCCGGTCGAGGACTCCGATCTCGACGCACTGTTCGACCAGATGCGTGACGCGGAGTCGGTCCGGATGGCCGCGTTCACACCCCAGGATCCGGACGACCGCCACGCGTTCGATGCCCACATGTCGAGGGTGCGCAACTCCCCCGACATCGTCCACCGGGCCGTGACCCGCGACGGACACCTCGTCGGCAGCATCGCGAGCTTCATCAGCGACGGTGACACCGAGATCACCTATTGGATCGAACGCTCCGCCTGGGGGCAGGGCATCGCCAGCCGCGCCCTCGCCCTGCTCCTCGACACGCTGGCGGTCCGTCCCGTGTATGCACGCGCCGCCAGCGACAACGTCGGTTCGCTCCGGGTCCTTCAAAAGGCGGGCTTCACCGTCATCGGCACCGAGATCTCCTACGCCACCGCCCGGGATGCCGAGATCGAGGAGACCATCCTGCGGCTCGGCTAGGGTCCGTCGAGAGCGTCCGGCTGCAGTTTCCCAACCGGTGTCCCGCTCAGCCCGGGTAGCGATACTCCGGCTGCCACGGTTCGTCCGAGTGCACGACCTCCCAGTAGCGCTCCGCGATGCGCTCCGGGGCAAACTCGGTGTCGGCAACGATCTGTCCGGCGATCGTGATGGTGGCGACCCGGATGCCGTCCTGTTTGAGATCGGCCCCGAGCATCGTCGCGGCTGATCGCAGCGCCGCCTTGCCGAGCGAGACCGTCGCCAGACCGGGAATCGGATGATCCGCGAATCCGCCCCCCGTCACCAGAATGGTGCCGAAGCCCGCGGCTTGCATCGCCGGGGCGGCGATCTGAGCGACAACGATGGCACTGATGACGTCGACCGCGTACGCCGTCTGGAGATGGGCCACGCTCGAGGTCAGGAGGTGATCCGGCGCCCCGATGACCGCGTTGTAGACGATCAGCCCCGGCGCGCCGCCCTCACGGTAGAGGCGACCCAGCACAGCGCCCAGAGCTTCGGGGTCGCTGGCATCCACCGAGATCGTGTCGATGTCGGCATCCGTGTCCGCCAAGTCGTCGGCGAGACTCTCGAGTCGGTCGGTACTGCGGGCGGCCAAGGTGACGCGGTAACCGCCCTGCGCGAAGCGACGAGCCACGGCCGCTCCGAGGCCGGGCCCGGCCCCGACCAAGAGGAGGTGGCGGCGATCGATCCCGTTCGGTTGAGTCTCCCGGGACGTTGTGCCTGTCATGGAGTGCTCCCCACTGGACGGATATGGCTCATAGCATTCTAAAACGCGCACCGGCGGCGAGGGACCTGCACCGGATGTGCAGTTCCCTCGTTTCCGTCCGGTAGACCGGGTTGCTACGGAGTGAATACCTGGAATTCGGAGACCTGTGCGCCGTTCTGCACGCTGTTGGCCGTGACGGAGAGCCGGACGTACTGGTCGGTGGTGCCGGCGGGTAGAGCGATGGTGACGGTGTTCCCGGTCGCCGGGTTGAAGGTGTAGGTAGCCGAGGCGACCAGGGTCGTCCAAGTGGTGTTGTTGGCACTTCCCAGGACCGACAGCGTCTGGGTACGGGTCGCCCACGACGTGGCCGGCGGCAGGTCCAGCACGACGGAGGCCAGCGACCTGGTCGATCCCAGATTGACGGTCAGAGTCGTCGGCCAGGAGCCGTTCACGCCTTCCCAGTACGTGCTGGTGTTCCCATCGTTCGCGTTCGTGGCCACGTACGTCTGGGTGAAGCTCGACGCGGTGATGGGTGCGTTGAGCGCGACGTTCGTCGGCGGCGTGGTGCCGCCCGTCCCGGTCCCGCTGAGGCCCACGGTGAGCGTCGGGTCGCTCGCGTTGCTGACGATCGTGAGGTTGGTCGACGCAGCGCCGTTGGCGGTGGGCTTGAAGGTCACGCTCACCGTGCACGTGGCGCCGGCGGCGACCGACGTACCGCACGTGTTGGTCTGCGCGAACGGTGCTGCGGCGGAGATCGAGGAGACCGTGGCGGCGACGGTGCCGGTGTTCTTGACCGTCACCGACTGGGCTGCCGACGTGGATCCCACGGCCTGGTTGCCGAAGGACAGCGTGGTCGGAGTCGCCGTCAACGTTGCGCTACCGCCACCGCTGCCGCCGCCCGAGAAGATCTCGAACTCCGAAACCTGGGCCGCGGACCAGCCCGAGTTGCCGGTGAACGAGAGCTGGAGATACTGCTCATTTGTGCCGGCCGGCAGGCTGAAGCTGACCGTGTTACCGGTCGCCGGATTGAACGTGTAACCGGTCGAGGGAACGAGTGTGGTGTACGTCGTGCCGTTGGTCGAGCCGAGTACGGACAGCGTCTCGGTACGGGTCGCCCAGGTGCCCGCCGGCGGGAGTTCCAGCGTCACCGATCCGAGGCTCTGCGCGGATCCGAGCTTCGCGGTGAGCGTCTGTGGATATGCGGCACCGTTCAGGCTCTCCCAGTAGGTACTCGAGTTGCCGTCGTTGGCATTCGTCGGCGGATAGCCGGGGGCGTTGCTGCTCGCCGTCATCGTGGCACCCAGCGCCAGATTCGTGGTCGGCCCGGTACCGGTGCCGGACAGGGCAACCGTCGTCGGGCTGTTGGATGCGTTGCCGGTGATAGTGACCGTGCCGGTGAAGCCGGCCGCACTGCCAGGGGTGAAGGTGACGTTGACGGTGCAGGACGCGCCGGCGGCGATCGAGGTACCGCAGGTGTTCGTCTGGGCGAAGCTGCTGCTGGTCGTGATCGAGGAGACGGTCGCCGCCGAGGAGCCGGTGTTGGTGACGGTCACTGCGTGCGCGGCGCTGGTCGAGCCGACGGTCTGGTTGCCGAACGCGACACTCGACGGGCTGGTGGTCAGCGTCGGGCCGGTCGGCGGCGTGATCGGCGGCGAGTTGACGGTACCGAGGGCGTTGGTCAGCACGGCACTGACGAACTGCGACTGCAGGGTGCTGGAGGTGGCCGTCTCGACCTGGTAGCCGGCCGGCTGTGAGGCGGCCGGGGTGCCGAAGCAGCCGCCGCCGGTCTGCGTCCCGACGTGCCGGGAGTTGTCGATGTTGCCGGTGTCGGTCCAGCCGGTGACGCCCGTGATGGCGTACCCGTACCCCATGTACTGGCCTTGAAGGGTGTTGTTCGTGACCGTGCCGCCGTAGTTCGTGCCGGTGGCGCAGTTCCATACCTGTTGACCCTGCGCGATACCGATCTTGATGAATGCGCTGAGCGCGTTGATGGTGTTGTTGGTGACGACGGTGCCGGTGTAGTTGCCGTTCATCGGCGCGTAGTCGACCATGTTGATCCCGCCGAGAAGCAGCTGGTTCTTCGCGATGATCGTGTTGTTCTGGATGGTCGAGCCGGGTGCGCCGAACACGACGATGGCGCCGTCGGTGGCATCGGTGACGGTGTTGCCCGAGACCATGGTCGTGCCGCATGCCAGGGAGATGCCGTCGGCCCAGACGCCGGTCGCCGATGGAGTCGCGGTGCCGGCCGGGCCGATCTGGTTGTTCAGGATCTGGCCGCCCTGGCAGGCCGGCGTGTTGTTGGTGACCTGACCCTCGATGAAGTGCAGCGTCGACCAGCTGCGAGTGTCGTGCGCGTAGATGTTCTGCACGGTTTCGTTGCTGCCCGCGCCGCCCATCTCCAGCAGCGCGCCGCCGCCGGACAGAACACCGAGCGCCGGCCGAGAGCCGTTGACCTGGATGTTCTGCACCACGACACCGGACTGGCCGTTACCCACGATCGCCGTCGACAGGCTGCTGCTGGCCACCACCAACGTCGCGCGGGTGCTGTCGGTCGGCAGGCCTTGCGTGTAAATCTGCTGGTTGGCGGCGGTGAACACGATCGAGTTGCTCAGGTTGAACACGGCACCGGGGCAGAGCACCGCCTGGGCGCCGACCCCGGCCAGCGCGGCGTTGATCGCGGCGTCCGTGCCCGAGGCGATGCACCCGGTCGCGGCCTGCGCGCTGCCATACGTCGGCGCCACGATGGCGGTGATGACCGCTGCGGCGGCTGCGCAGGCTGCGAGAACGCGTCGCTTTCGGCTGTGTCCGGACGCACGATCCGGTGCACTGTTCGCATGATCGGCCGCGCGGTGCCGGTGTGTGGGCAGTTGCATGACAGCTCCCTGGGGACGTCGTGGCGGCTGCCGCGACTCCATCCGGCCGGCTGCGCTGCGTGCGCCCGCGGGTCCCGGCCGCACCGACCACTATGGTCAGGCAGGCGATCCAGGCGGCACTGGCGGTTTCCGGTGGCGGGGAGCCGCGTCGCCGAAGTTGGGTTACGCCCCGAGCGGAGGACGGTCGAGCGAAGTTCGATTCACGGTATAGTCATCGATGTGTTACCGCAAGGTTTCGACTCCCGAAAGAAAAAACACGACGAAACCAGGTACGTTTACAGCGAGCATTGCCGTAAACGTGACGCGTTCGAAACGGCGGAGGCGGATCTCAGTCGTCGTCCGGTGACATGGCGCCGAGACCGTGATGCTCGTGGTGGGCGTCGTCGGGATGTCCGCTGTGGTCGGTGTCCGGGCTACCGCCCATCATCGCGAGCATCGCTCGGCCGCCGGTACGGACGAACCGGATCACCAGGGCGGCGGCGAGCACGAGGAACGCGATGTTCAGCCAGGTGGTGTAGTTCCAGCTGATGCCCGCATCGACGACCTTGGCATCGCGCTCGGTCGGGGTCAGACCGGTCACGCCGAACAGGATTTCGATCGCGTACCCGGCGGTGACCATCGCCAGGTAGAACGTGCCGGTCAGATACAGCGCGGTACGCCAGCCGTAGTATTTGCGGTAGATGTTGATGATCGGCAGGATGATCAGGTCGGCGAAGATGAATGCCACCACACCACCGAAGCTGATCCCGCCGTTCCACAACACGGCGGCCAGCGGCACATTGCCGATCGAGCAGACGAAGCTGACCACGGCGACCAGCGGCCCGACCAGCGGTCCCCAGATCTTCGACAGCAGCGGATGGTCGGTCAGGAAGAACGTCTGCCAGAAGCTGTCCGGAACCCACGCGGCAATCGCGCCGGCGATCAGCAGGCCGCCGACGAGGTCCTTCCAGATCGCGACGAACTCCATCACGAATACGTGCGCAACCGCGGTGAATCCCGCAGCGGACGCCAGCCGCTGAGCGAAGGTTCCCCCGCGTTGGACGGACATGTCCATCGCGGCGTGGCCCTCCATCGACCCGGCCAGACCCCGGTCCGCCTGCGTACGCGCCTCGCGGATCAGTCGCCGGCGCAGGGTGAGGCGGAACAGGACCGCTAACGCGACGATCATGATCGGTCCACCGATGAATTCGGCGGCGGTGAACTGCCAGCCCATCAGCAGGGCCAGGATGACGCCGAGTTCGATCACGAGATTGGTGGAGGCGATCTCGAACGCCATCGCGGCCGTGAAGTTCGCGCCTTTGCGAAAGAGTGACCGGGCCAGCGCCACCGCGGCGTACGAACACGACGACGACGCGGCGCCGAGGCCGGCGGCGATGGTCAACGTTCTCGGGCGGTCGTTGCCGAGGAGCCGGATGATCGTCGAGCGGCGGACCAGAGCCTGGACCATCGCGGACAGGACGAAACCGAGGATCAACGCCCAGAGAATCTCCCAGGCCATCGACCCTGCGATCGACAGGGCGTGTCCGACCGGATTCATGTGCCTCCCCGTCACGACGGCGTTCGTCGATCATGTCACGCGCATCGTCCGGTGGCCGGGCATGTCGCGATCAGCCCGGCCACCCGGCGACCCGGAGCGACCCCCCGCATCGCCGTACGTCACCGCCACGGTCATAGACGATCATCATCCGGCCCGCGATCCATCGAACGAACCACAACGGACAGACGACCGACCTTGATCAACTAACGTCAGGACTTCAACAACGAACCGCGCCGTGGTCCGGGGACGGAGGCATCCCAAGACGTGTGTCGCGTGGTCAGGGCGACACGCAGACGCGCCAGAGCGCGATGGGTCTGGCTGGTGATGGTCCCGGCTGTGCATCCCATGACCGCGGCAGCCTGATCCACGCTCAGGTCGTTCCAGAAGCGCAATATGATGACCTGTCGTTGCCGGGCGCCGAGACCATCCATCGCCGCCCACAATTGCTGGTCGGTCTCATTGGCCTCGTCGGGCCGGCCGTAGTCGGGTACCTCGGCCACCGTGACTTCGTACCGCCAGCGTCGTTGTCGGCGGTCGCTGATGTAGCTGTAGAGCAGTGTCCTGCGGCTGTACGCGCCAAGAAGACTGTGGTCATTCAGGTACTCCCACCGAAGAAAGACCTTCTCCAACGTTACTTGGACGAGGTCCTCGGCCTTATGCCAGTCTCGGCACAAATCATATGCATCCCGGTGCAAATAGCTACGTACTGATCGTGCATAGTCGTCGAACCCCCGTGCCGTTGCCATGCCACATCAGCTCCCCCGTGCTCTCAACAAGCCGCGCAGAAATTTTCTGCAAAGACGTGCAGTGGTTCGCGTCCTCTCGTGCGTGTAGAAGAGTAGAGGTATTCAAGCCTGATCGGTAGGGGTGAATATTATTGGACGGAGGCGTCGCTTCGACAGTCGCATTGGAATGCGCATCAGAGATAGAGCTGCTCGGCGCTGCCTGTGTTACGGCCGCTGTGTGGCGAACATAACGCACGGCGATTCCTGACGCATTTAGCGCGACGACCTCCGGCCCTCGAAAGGGCTTCCACTGACGATTGCCAGGCCGGCATAGCCCTCCGCGGGCTTTGCCGGCGACCTCGCGCGGAGTCCATCGGCTTTGTGTCGTGGCCCGCACCGAAAAGATGACGCTAACCCGTGAGACTGGAGGTGGCTCGGAGATTCCGCACATCGCACATCAGCCGGTTTGAGCCGTTAGCTGGAAAAGCCATTCAGCCGGTTTGTCAACGACCGAATGGCGACGCGCATCATCGAGAAAGGACGAAAAATTGAAGCGTTCCTTCATGAAGCTGGCATTGGGTATTTGCGTACCTTTGCTCGCCGGGGGTCTGATTCTGAGCACCGCCGGCGGCGCTTATGCCGCCGCCGGTACACCCTCAACCGCCTCGACCAGTGCCGAATCCGTACTCGTCGGCCAGCTCTCCCCCTCGCAACGAGCTGTTTTCGAGCACCTCGGCAAGCAGGACAAACAACGAGTCATTCAGGCGTTCAGCGATCCGCGGATCGCCCTGGGCACGCTCACGAACTCCGAGGCGAAAAGCCTTTATCCCGGCATGACCGTCGTTGATCAACATAGCTCGGGCCGCATCGCCGGGACGTCCGCGATGACGACGAACTCCGTGGTAGCGGGCGGCCGAGTAACACCGTCCTACACAACGTACAACGTTCATTCCTGGTTCCACCACACGGTGTGCTACATCGGGATTTGCAACACTGCTTCGCTCGATTACTACTACGTGACCGGTAATAACGTCGTACTCTCCGATCAAAACTGCACCTGGCAGGACACGGGCGTATCGATCCTTGTCGCCATCACCAATATCACCACCAGCCGTTGGGTCACCGGCGGCCGGGGATATTGCGATGCCACCGTCCAGCTGGCTGACGCTACACGGGCCATCTTTACCGGGGTGCTTTACCAGAACATGGTCGTCAACGGGCCGGGAATTGTTTCGACCTACTTCCACCAGGACGGGCCGTGACATCAAGCAATTGTACGAAATCCGATCGGTAGTCGGCGACGGTAAGGCCCGCTGAATCCGGTCACGCAATAACGGCACGAATAGCTCGTACGGATGTGACAGTGGTTGGGCGGCTACGCGAGGACCCCGGTCCCGGAAGCGAAAGCCGCCCAACCACTGTTGCGCGCGATAACCCGTTCCATGCTGTCGTGGTTGAGCGCTGATGCTCCGATCCCGTTCCGTCGACTTCCTCCGAGAACATGTGGCCACTACGCTGACGGATTGCGGTCACCTCCCGGGTGGCGCTCCACGAGCTTCGGGGGCGACGGGCATGAGAGTCGGCATTGTCGGGGGATCGATCGCCGGATGCGCGGCAGCGGCGCTCCTGCATCGGGCCGGGCACGACGTCATCATCTTCGAGCGGTCCGAGTCCGACCTGGTGAGCCGTGGCGCCGGCATCCTTATGACGACGACCGCGTGGCAGGACATGGTGGCGCACGGTCTGATCGACGCGACCGTTCCCGCCTGCCAGGCCGACCACTCCCGGCTCGTCACTCGTGCACCCGGGACAGGCCAGCAGCGGTGGCTGGGCGACTTCCAGATGAGCTTTACGCTGCTCAACTGGGCCCATCTCTACCAGGGACTTCGGCGGCGCGTCCCTGACGATCAGTACCGCACTGGCGCGGCCGTCGAGCGGATCGAAGCGACACCTCACGGCACGACGCTGCATCTTCTCTCCGGCGGTTCACTGGACTTCGACCTCGTCGTGTGCGCCGACGGGTACCGTTCACTGGGCCGCGGGCTCATTGACCCACGCGCCACGCCTGCCTACCGGGGAATCGTGCTGTGGCGCGGTCTGCTCCCTGAGCGCGACATCCGCGCCGATGCCCTCGACGGCTGCGACCTTCTGCGACCCGTATACCAGGGGGGCCACGGGATCGCGTACTACGTCCCCGGACCCGGGGACGGCACCGAACGGGGACAACGCCTTCTCATGTGGGGCTACTACCTCCAGGTTCCGGAGAGTGCCCTGGCGTCGGTGCTCGTCGACGATCAAGAGCGGCAGCAGTCCGGCTCGGTACCGTTCGGGAAGGTGCATCCGGCGGTCCGGGCGGCCCTGGAGTCCCGCCTCGCAGGCCTGCTGCCGCTGTCGCTGTTCGAGCTGGTGCAACAGAGCGGCAACTCGTCGATCCAGGCCATCTACTCCTATGTGGCCCCCAGCTACGCGCACGATCGCTTGTGCCTGGTCGGCGACGCCGGTGCAGTGGTCCCCCCGTTCGCGGGCAGTGGCGTCTTGAGGGCGGTAGGCAATGCCATCTCGTTGACGGACGCCCTGACCGACGCATCGACCGTTGATGATGCTCTCCGCCAATGGAGTCAGGGCCAGCTTCAGGTCGCTGCTCAGGTCATTCCGAACACTGAACGCATCGAGCGTGCCGTCGTGTTCGGCATGCCAGACCTCACCACCATGTCAACGACGGCGACCAACGACTGGATGTCCGCAACCTATCCCGGGCTCGTGCTCGCTCTCCCCCGCGTGTGACTGGAGACTCCTGGCCACCGACTACCGCGGCCTACGCGAGAAGTTCCTGGATCAACTAACCCGCACTGCGGCATTGGTCAGCGCAGTAACGGCGTCGGCGGCGAGTCGGTGTACCAGATTGGTCGCGGAGTCGATCTCGGTGATGAGGTCGATCGCATCACTGCACCAGATCGAGACCGCATCGATATCCCTGCCGTCGAGGGCCTCGCCGTAGACCCGCAGCGCCTCCTCATCGTGGGCGAGTTCATCCTCCCGGTCGCGCCAGGTGTCGACGTACGCGTTGCGCAGCACCCGTGCGGTGTATTTTGCCGGCCAGCCGAAGCCGGCGGCGATGTCCAGTACGCGGGTGCGCTCGGTATCTGCACCGTGTCCGTCGATGATCGCCTTGCTGATTTCGGGGTCCACGATCGCTTCGTGACTGACCTGGAAGCGGGTGCCGATCAGGGCACCGGCTGCGCCGAGTGCGAGTACGGCGGCGAGACCGCGACCGTCCGCAATGCCGCCGGCGGCCAGGACCGGAACAGGTGCGGCGAGGTCGACGACCATCGGGACGAACGGCAGCGTTGCACGGCGACCGCCGTGGCCGCCGGCTTCACTACCTTGGGCGACGATCAGGTCGGCGCCGACGTCAAGCGCGCGCTGAGCCTCGTCCAGGTCGGTGACCTGGATGATCAGGGGTACGTCGGCAGCCCGTACGCGTTGAGCGAATTGTCCCGGGTCGCCGAAGGACAGCATGACGGCGTGCGGCTGTTGGTCGAGTGCCCAGCTGATGATGTCGTCGTCGATCGCCCAGGTCAGGAAGCCGATGCCCCACGGCTTGTCGGTCCGCGACGTCACGATCGCCAGCTCGCGCTCCATCCATGCTCGGTTACCGCGTCCGCCACCGATCAGACCGAGGCCGCCACCGTTGGATACGGCGGCCGCGAGTGCTCCGCCGGCCGAGCCGCCCATCGGGGCGAGGGCAATCGGGTACTCGATCGACATGACGTCGGTGAAGGCTGTGGAGAGCGGCATGAATACATCATGCGCGCGCAACCGGCCGCGCCGTCGGTCGAATCCTTCGGCAGCGAGCGCACGTGTCGCACTTCTGACGTCATTTCGATGTATCAGAATCGGCAATGGAATTGCGCCAGGATCACGCGCCCGTATTTGCGCAGATGGACGGCGGCCAACGATTCATTCCATGGTTCTCAACCGCGAAATCCATCGGCGGCCAACATGCCTGACCAGGTGCGGTGACAAGAATCGGACTCGCATTCTACGAGCACGACGCGTCCGTACGGTCATAGTCTCCCGTCAATGAGATATTCGAGATGGGGGACACGCCAGATGCGTCACATTCGCAATACGGTACTGCTGATCGCCACGCTGTCGGTCGCGTTTATGGCCGTACCGGTATCGCCGGCCGACGCGGCAAATCCCGGGACACCGGGCGCCGTCGTCTTCGTTCGCGGCGGCAACATCTACCGCGCAGCATCGGCCGGAGCACCGGCCGTGCAGGCGACCACCGGCGGGAACTACGCCTGGCCGCGGTTGACCACCGGCTACTTCGACGAGGTGGCCTACCTCTACAAGAGCAACCTCTACCTCGGGAACTTCGACACGTCGGGCCACCTGTACGAGGATCGTCAGCTGACGACCGGTGGGCACACCGGCCCGGCGTCCTGGTCGCCCGACGGCTTCCAGATCGCCTACATGCAGGACCTGGGCTATCCGACGCTGTACATCGTGCATCTCGGCACCGCCGGCGACGGCGGTCTCGTACGCCCGAACGTGACGGTTGTCAGCACGAGTGCGCGCCGGGTCGGCCCGGCGGTCAAAGCGGATGCGTCCGGCTCCTGGTCGCCGCTGCGGTCATCGCTCGGCGTGGCATGGGAACCCAACGGCGAAGGGATCGCCTTCCCCGGTGGTGACTGCCTCGGCGTCGACGACTCGTGCCTGAGCGTGCTCGACCTCGCAACCAATGTGGAGACCGTGGTCGCGGCATGGGGTGGCGGCGGCAACATCGACGACGGCTACGCGACCGACCCGGCCTGGACCGCGGACTCGGCCCACCTGGTGTGGAACCAGCAGGTTTCGATCGGCGGCGTGGGTCCGATCTCTCCGGTGAAGTCTGGGAGACCGGCCCGTACGTGCAGATCGGGGTCAACGGCGACTCGCAGCCGGCGCCGTCGCCGGCCGCCGACGGCTCACTGCTCGTCACCGCCACGCACAACGGTGCCGCGTGGGTCACGAAGATCGCGGCCAACGGCGCACGCACCTACCTCTACCAGGGATATGAAGAGGATTGGGGCGTCCACACCACAATCTGATCGCAAGCTCGGGGTGCCCTCAAGCACCCCGAGCTTTGTGGTCAAAGGCCAGGCCGCGAGCTGGTCAGCTCAGACCGGCACGTCGCAGAATTTCGTGGATGACGGTCGACTTCTGCTGGACGTACTCGACGATGTCCCACTGATTTTCGTCCGCGATCCGGCGCTTCTCGGCCTCATAGCGCTCCCGGTCCTCCGCGTGCGTCCGCAGCCAGTCGCGAAAGATCAGATGGCGGAGATGCTCGTCGCAATCCGGACCGAAGACATGCAGGTTGACTCCATGGTCATGGGTCCACAGGCAACGGTGTTCGTACCAGTCGGGTTCGCGGGTGCGCAGGATGTACCCGGCCGGTTCGAGTGCCGGGACGTAGGCGTCCTCGTCGGCCGGATCGGCCACGATCAAGTCGATGTCGAGCCGGTTCTTCGCGGCCAGACCGACTACCGCAGTGGATCCGACGTGGTCGACCGCGAGCGCCGTCGGTCCGAGTGCATCCCGGATCCGAGCCTCCTCGCCGGCGAACATCGTCGGCCACGCCGGGTCGTACTCGTCGATCGTGACGGCGCGGGTGCCTTGACCATGTTCCGGTCGGTCCCCGACCGCCCGCGTGGAGAGCCGTTCTCGGGTGACGGGCGCCAGAACGCCCAGGAGCGGAGGCCTACGCATTCGACGACCGTACCCGCACGCACGTTCCCCCGCTGACCCACTATCGGTCCTCGCCGCCCGCTCTCTAGTGTGGAGCATCGTGGAACGTACGAAGGTCTTCATCAGTTACAGCCACCGCGATCGCGAGTGGAGAGACCTCGTTCTCGAGCACCTCGCAGCCTCGGAACGGTGGGGACTCACCACCGATGCAACGCGGATTCCGTCCAGATGGCGCGGCTCGTACAGCGGCATCAACGATCCCAGCCGCGTTATCCCCGATCTGCGATTGGTCATCGGCGAATGGTCGGAGCAGTCGTTCAACGGAACCCTGACATACGGCGATTCGGGGACCGTGACACGGATCGCCGGCGCCGCAGGCCAGCGGCGCGAAGACGCGTCAAGCGGAGCCGACGGCCCAGACCTCGTATTCCGCGAGATCGACTACGTGGAAACGGGAACGCACCCGTCCATCGAATTCGCCGGCGAATACCGCGTGGCAGTGTCGCGATCGGCGATGTCCGGCGGTTGGTTCAAGGGCGATCGTCCGGTCGGACGCCTTGAGATGACAGCCGAGACTACCGGTTGACGTCCTGGTCAGCCGTCTCGGCGTTGAGATGATCGGTCCACCGCATGGAACAACGCCTTCTGATGACATAGTGGCGGTAACGGTAGCTACTCGCTGCGCGGAGCGGACAAGGAGCGAAACATGATTCTTGACGACCGGGTCAGAGAGCTCCTGGACGGCCGCAGCTTCGCAGTCCTGGCGACCCTCAATCCCGACGGTACGCCGCAGACCTCGGTGATCTGGGCCGCTCGGGACGACGACGTAGTGATCTTTACGACCCACGACCAGCGTCGGAAGGCCCGCAACCTGCGCCGCGATCCGCGGGCCTCGGTCACGGTATTCGCCGCGGACGACCCGTACCGGACCGTGGATATCCGCGGCACCGTCGAACTGATCGACGACCCCGACCGCACTCTGTCGATCGAATTGACGCGGCGCTATCTCGGCCAGGATCCACCGCCTGACCCACCGGGCTCGCACCGGCTGATCGGGCGGCTCACCCCGGATCACGTCGCCGGGTTCTCGGTCTGATCACCGAACGGATGTTCCCGCGTGCGGGGGCTGCGCAGGGTGTCGTAGGCGACCTATAGCGTTCGCCTGCCGCAGTCTTTGCTGATTGGGAGAGTCCGAAGTGCGTATCGAACCCACCGTTGTCGATCTTGCCGAGCAGCCGTACGTGGCGATCAGGCGGGCCGTGACCATGGAGACCTTCAGTCTGATCACGGACCGTCTGCCGGAGGTCTTCGGCTGGCTTCGCGAACACGGGATCGAACCGGCGGGGGCGCCGTTCTTGAAGTTCAACGTGATCGACATGGAGCGGGAACTGGAAGTCGAGGCTGGGGTGCCGGTCGCGATCCGCGTGCCGGCCGCCGGCGATGTCGTGTCCGGTGTCCTACCCGCCGGAAGGTATGTGACCGCTACCCATGTCGGTGATGCCGGCGAACTCGTCGATGTCACCGCCGAGGTGCTCGACTGGGCGGCCGAGCGTGCCATGGAATGGGATGTGTCGGAAACGCCGTTAGGCCGCAGGTGGGGTTGCCGCCTGCTGGTGAACAAGACCGGTGACACCCCGGACAACGACGCGGGCAGACGGGAAACGGAGCTTCTGTTCCGGCTGGCCGACTGACGTACCGCGATGACTTTGCCAACCTTCGACGGTCTTACCGAACCGTTCGCTCTGTAGTGTGCGTCGCCACTGATGGGCGGCGACACCGGGCCGTCGAAGACCAGCACAAATGAAGCTGGAAACCTTCGATGTCGGCGGTCAGAAGTCACCTCCCGTCTGCAGCTTCTGGTAAAAGGCGGTCTCGGGCGCCCCGGTCGCGCCGATTCCGCGCATCACGTCGGGAATCTCGGGCTGGTTGCCGAAGAACTGCTGGCATTGCTCCACGGTCTCCCACTCGTCGACCGCGAGGATGTCGCCGTCACCGGCTACGAAGAAGTGGCTGATGCAGCCGTACCCCTTGGATTCCTCGGCGATGCGAGCCATCTGCTCGTGGTTCGCGGCGGCGTACTGCTGGAACGTGGCCGGGTCGGCCGCGAAGCGCGTAATCACGGTGAACGACATATGTCCCATAATAGGGGTTTAGCGGCTATGGCGCATGTTTCGACATCTAAGACTTTCGCGCAGGCACCAGCGCCGCTGGCGGCAGCGTCTCTCCCGTGATGCCCGGCGGGACCGCCGACGCGGGGGCGAGATCGGGAACAACGGCGAGCCAGTGTCGGAAGGTGAAGGCGCGCCACAACGCCCCGAAGAGGAAGACCTTCCCGGCGTACGCGACCTGGACGTGCATCGGCGTACCTGCCTCGGACACATCGAGTTCGACCGGCTGACTGGCGGTCCGGGCCACGCGCGCCTCGATCACGTGCCGCCCTGGAGACAATGCCACCTCGCAGGCCCGGCCACGGGCGAGCCGGCACACAAGCCGGCCGTCGACCCATACCGAGTACCGCCGCTGCTGGTTCCACCGACCGCGTGGCCGGTAGAAGAGGATCCCGATCGGGAGTGTCATCCCGACATCCAACCAGAAGTCGCGGCCGGCAAGCCTTCTGACCTGCTACTTTCCGCTTTGTACGGCGCGCGACAATCAGACCAGACCACAGATTAGCGGTTTGCTCAACCTATATTTCGAAGGCCAGCAACCATAAGTCAGTGGTATGCGTGGTTCGTGCGGACCCGCTGCAATCGGCCGCCGGACGGTCGGTCAGGCCGGTGGTGTGAACTGGCTCAGGCTGAACTCGGCACCCTGCGGATCCCGGATCGCCGCCTCCTTTGTCCAGCGCGACTCCGTTGTCGCCACGATCACCGCGCCGAGCCGCTCGGCGGTCGCGGCGCTGTCATCGCGGTCGGCCACGCTGAACTTCACACGCCACTGTGTCGGTTGGCCGGGCGCGAGCGGCTCGATGCCGGCAACGACATCGGCGAAGCCCGCCGGCGCACCGGCCTGACGCCGGTGAATGCCGGGATCGACGGTCCGGGCCAGATGGTCGCCGTAACCGGGCACGCGCAGCATCGCCCCGGCCCCCTCGCCCATGTCATCGGCCACCCAGCCGAACACGGCCGTGTAGAACGCCCGGGCCTGGCCCGGATCATCGGTGCGCAGGTTGCTGAAGTTCCACGCGCCGGGAACGTTGACGACCTGCGCACCAAGCCGGCGGCGCGGCTGCCAGAGGCGGAACCGCGCGCCGGCGGGGTCGGCGCAGACCGCTGCCCGGCCGCCCGGACCGGCGTCCCACGGTTCGGCGAGGACCGCGCCGCCGGCGGTGACCACGGCCGCAGCGGCGGCATCGGTATCGTTCACCGCGATGTAGGTGTTCCACGACGGCGCGTCCGAACCCGGGCCGATCGCGGCGACATCGCGCCCGTCGAGCTTCGCGATCAGATACGACCCGGGGCCACCGGGCGGCACCGCCTCCTCGAACGTCCAGCCGAACAACCCACCGTAGAAACGAGTCGCGGCGCCGGTGTCCGGCTGCTCAGTGTCGATCCAGCACGGCACACCGTGCGGGTACGTACGCTGCTCACTCATCCGACCCCCTCCGACAACCCACCCACCGTAGATCGAAAGTACGACCGTTTCTCACCGTACGGAGGCTCCGGCAGCCTTGCGAGCGCGGTACGCCGTGACGGCCGCGTTGTTGCCGCAGGTGATGTCGCAGAATCGTTTGGAGCGGTTCTTGGAGAGGTCGATCAGGACGTCGCCGCAGGTCGGGAGGGCGCAGACGCGGAGCCGTTCGAGTTCGCCGCTGCGTACGACGTCGAGAAACGCCATTGCCGCCTCGACCGCCATCCGGTCGACCAGCGGTGCGTCGAAGGCGGTCGCGTGTAGGTGGTACGGCTCTTGATCGTGCCGGACGAGTTGCGGTTGAGCATGGTATTCGCGCAGGAGTCCGTTGACGATGTCGACCACGCCGTCCTCGTTGGCGTCCCAGATCGCCCGCAGCCGCTGTCGCAGATCACGGACGGCCTGCAGCTCCTCCTGGGTCCGATCGAATCGGCCGGTGAAGCCGTGGCACGCCAGGAAAGCGTCGAGCGCGGGGACGGTGGTGAGGGTGTCGCCGTCCGAGCCGTCGGTGTTGATCAGTCCGATGGCGGCCTCGAGACCCAGTTCCGTGTCATGGGCAAAGACCATCTTGACCCCTGTCATCCGTCCGGATACTGTCATCAGTGTGGCACTTTTTGGTCATGACAGCAACGGAGGTCGATCATCATGAACCGGTCGTCAGCTGCGCGCTCCGGGATCGCCCTCGGTCTGGTGTCGGCGGCCACCTTCGGCACGTCGGGGTCGTTCGCCACCTCCCTGCTCGACGCCGGCTGGTCCGCCGCCGCGGCGGTGATCTTCCGGATCGGTATCGCCGCGATCGTGTTGCTCGGCCCGGCGCTCTGGGCGCTGCGCGGTCGCTGGCGCCGGCTGCGCAGCAACTTCGGCACGATCGCGATCTACGGCGTGTTCGCCGTCGCGGGCGCCCAGGTCTGCTTCTTCAACGCCGTACGCTACCTGCCGGTCGGGGTTGCGCTGCTGATGGAGTACATGGGCCTGGTACTGGTCGTGCTCTGGATGTGGGCAGTGCACCAGCAGCGGCCCCGCCGCCTGACCATCGCCGGATCGGTGATCGCCATCGCCGGCCTGATCTGCGTGCTCGACCTGACCGGAGCGGGCGGTGTCAGCGGGGCCGGCGTGCTGTGGGGCCTGGGCGCCGCCGTCGGCCTGGCCGTCTACTACGTGCTCTCCGCCCGCGGCGACGACGCCGTTCCCGCCCTCGCTCTGGCCAGCGCCGGTATGGGCATCGGCGCGATCACGCTCCTGGTGATCGGCGTGCTCGGCGCCGTGCCGCTGCACGCCAGGTTCGACGACGTCACCTTCGCCGGACACCAGGTCAGCTGGCTGCTGCCGATCGGCGGGTTGTCACTGGTGGCGGCGGTCGTGTCGTACGTGACCGGCATCAAGGCCGCGCGGCTGCTCGGCGCTCGCCTGGCGTCATTCCTCGGCCTGTTCGAAGTCGTGTTCGCGGTGCTGTTCGCCTGGCTGTTCCTGGCCCAGTTGCCGACCGTGGTACAGGCCGTCGGCGGGCTGTTGATCGCGGCCGGCGTCACGCTGGTCCGGCTGGACGAGCTGCGTACCGGGGCTGCAGCCGGCCCGCAGGAGCTGAAGCCCGAACCGGTGCTGGCCGGCGCCGATCGGTGAGGCGGCCGGTGAGCGGCGCTCGCTTCACCGATGCAATTGACCTGCACGCGGATCCGGCGCGTGGCTCAGGCTGGGCCACGAGGAGTGGGAACACGCCGCCAGATGTGGTCCCCCCGGCCGCGACTCCCCCGATCATCCCGCGATGCGCGGCCAGCACCTACCTGATGTCGCCGCTGTCGCCTGCTCCCATGCCGACGCCGTGGCGGACGGCGATGTCGGTGATGGCCGAGGCGAGCAGGTCGGGGTGTTCGCTGGTGGTGAGGTGGCCGCCAGGGAAGGTCAGGACGTCAGCGCCGGGCACGCGCTCGCGGGTGGCTTGGATCTGCCGGTGTTCGTAGGGGTCCTCGTCGCTGCCGCCGATGTAGAACGCGACCGCGCCGTGCAGGTCGCGAGCGATCGCGGCGAGATCCCAGCGTTGTGCGTGGCGACGGTGTTCGGTGACGAATCCGGCGGCGTTGTGCAGGAACGCCGCACCGTCCCGGCGCGTGATGGCCGTACGCAGGTCGGCGAGCTCGGCCGAAGTGGGCCGGTAGCCGCGCGAATACAGCCGGGCCCGCAGCATGGCAGTGTCGAACACGCGGGGTGAGCGCTGCGCCCGCTGCATCCCGAGGGCGCCCAGGCGGGTCCGCAACAGCGGAGTGCCCTGCCAGGGGTGCGTGTGCGCGTCGGCGAACAGACCTCCGTTGACCATGAGCACTGCAACGATCGCAGGCATCGAGGTTTCGCCGGAGTGCGTCCGTTCCAACCGCCGGCGCAGCAGCTCGAGCAGGGCCAGCGAGGTGTAGTCGAAGGTGACGACGACGGTGCGGCGCACACCGTGGTGACGCCACATCGCCTCGACCAAATCCGCGCGCTCGATGGTGGAGTACGGATAGTCGCGTGGTTTGTCCGAGTCGCCCTGGCCCACCGGCTCCACGTAGAGCCGCGGGCCGAGGTCGGCGGGGAGCATCCGGTCCACCTGCGCCCAGCCGTACGAGCCGTCCGGGAAACCGGGCAACAGCGTCAGCCATAAAGCATCCGGGTCCGGTGTCTCGGCGGCGATGCGGTCAAAGACCCGCAGCGCACCGGGAGTCCCGGCGGCCTCCTCCTCGGTCAGTACACGAGCAGAATCCGGGTCGTACGGGATGCGTTGCCCGCCGGCGAACCACTGCGCTGCCGTCACCCGATCCCGCTGCGCTACGGCTACCGTCTTGTTCGTGATCATCAGGCCCTCCTCGACATTAGTGGACGCTGTCCACATTACCGCGGCACGTGGACACTGTCCACTTGTTAGGCTGTCGTCGTGACGAACAGCCGATCGGCAGAAGAGACGGACCAGGCGCCGCGACGCCGTCCGCGGGGCGCTGTGCGCGACGGCCTCGTCGCCGCCGGCCTCGAGCTGGCCCGGGGCGGTGGCCCGGAGGCCGTACTGCTCCGCGAAGCGACCCGGCTCGTGGGGGTCGTGCCCAACGCCGCCTACCGGCACTTCGCCGACCGTGACGAACTCCTCGCCGAGGTCTGCGCGGCCGCCATGCGCGAACTGGCCGACCGGATGGCCACCGGCGTCGCCCGCGTACGCGGCCGGCACGGTGACGCCGCCGCGGCCCGGCGACGCCTGGGCGCGATAGGCATCGCATACCTGGACTTCGCTCGCGAGGAGCCGGGACTATTCGCCACCGCATTCGCGCTCCCGCAGCAGCACGCCTACGCCGCCGCGGCCGACGGGACTGCACCGGACCGCACACCACTGGGTCAGCTGCGTACCAGGCTCGACGAGCTGGTCGACGCCGGCATCCTCGACCGGGCGCGACGCGACGGCATCGAGTACCCCGTCTGGTCGACCGTCCACGGGTTGGCCGTACTCGTCGGGCAAGGACCGCTGCGCGACGTCCCGGAATCCACCCGGCACCATCTCGAGCAGCTCACCCTCGCCTTCATCGGCGACGGCCTGGCGTGAACACCACACTCGAACAGACCCTCGCCGACCGGATCCGCGTCCTCACCACGGCCATGATCATGCGCGGATGCCGGGCATCGCCGACACTCCGGGAGTTGCCACCGTGCCGCGCGCGTCGGCGGACGCGAGCCGCGCCTGGAGGACGACGATCGCAGCGGCGGCGGCCCAGGCCTGCGGTCGGCAGGCGGCCGGATGTGGCAGCGGTCGGTCGGTGTCCGTCCGGGCATCGCCGCTGAAGAGTTCGGGCAGCCGGTAGTCGAACGCCTCGGCCGCCGTGAGCAGTCCCTCCGCGAGGGTCGCGGCGGTGGCCTGCGCAGTCCGGATCGTCGGGCATCGTGGCCAGGCCGAGCAGCGTGATCGCGGTGTCGTGCGGCCAGATGGAGCCGCAATGGTAGGACAGCGGGTCGTACGCGGCGTCGAGATCGGACATCGTCCGTAGGCCGTACCCGCCGGCGAGTGTCGGCAGTCCGAGCATGCGCGCCACCGTTGACTCCTCGTCGCCCGAGAGCAGCCCGGTCCCGAGCAGGTGGCCGATATTGCTGGTCAACGCGTCCACGGTCCGGCCGTCTCGGTCGAGCGCGAGGGCCGGATGCGCGCCGAGCGGGCCGTCCACCCAGAACCGTGCGCGGAACCGGTCCGCGAGCCGCGTCGCGTAGTCGCGCCAGCGGTCGGCGACCCGCACGTCGCCGAACGCGTCCATCAGCGCGGCCCCGTCCAGCGCCGCACGGTGGGCGTACCCCTGCACCTCGCACAGCGCGATCGGCGCCGCGGCGATTGTTCCGTCGCGGAACCGCACGGATGTGCCGGAGTCCTTCCAGCCCTGGTTCGCCAGGCCCCGCCCGGTGCGGTCGACGTAGGAGATGAAGCCGTCGCCGGCCGCGTCGCCGTAGTCGCCGAGCCAGCTCAGGGCGTTGCGGAGGTACGGCATGAAGCCGACGACGACGTCGTCGGGCATGCCCCAGCGCCACGCGTCGGCGAGCAGACTGATCCACAGCAGGGTCGCGTCGATCGTGCCGTAGTACACCGCCGATCCGGCGGCGCGCGCCGAAGCCGGCCGGATCCGGACATCGGCGCTTCGCCACTCATGCATGATCTTGCCGGGCTCCTCGCCGGAGGCCGGATCGACGCGGGTCCCCTGGCGGTTGGCGAGCGTTCGCAGCGTGCTCTCGGCCAGCCCGGTGCCGAGCGGCAGCATCATCCGGGCGGCCCAGATGCTGTCCCGGCCGAACAGGGTCAGGAACCAGGGCGCGCCGGCGGCGATGAAGGTGTCCTGCGGTGTCGCAGCGTCGGCGAGCCGCAGCGATGCGAGGTCGGCCAGCGCCTGCTCGACCAGCCGGCCGAGGCGTGGATCGGGTGCGACGACGGCCGGTGTCGTCCACTCGATCGGGCTGCGTGCCGCGACCGTCGGGGACGTGAGATCGCGTACGCGAACCGACCAGCGCAGCGTGATCTCGTCGCCGCTGCGCAGATCGATGGACCATCGCGCCGTGCTCGCGGTGACATCGATGTCGGCGGCGTCGGCGGTGGCGGTGACCGCGACGCCGTCGCGGTTCCACACGAGTTCGTGGCCGTCGGTACGGGTCACCGGCGACGGCCCGTCGCGGCCGGATCGCGCGACCGTCAAGGGCGTCATGTCCGGGATCAGCGACAGCGTGAGGCTCGCGCGGATCGGTGCGACCGCGGTCGTCCGGACCCGGATGGTCTCGTCCATGCCCGTCCGGGCGCATGCGTCCGGGTGCGCTCGATGCGTACGGTCGGGTCGGGCGATGGATCGCCGAGGCCGGGCACGACGCCGTGAAAGTCGGTCGCGATCGGGCCCGGCAGGTTCGCAGCCGAGACCCACCGGCGCGCGGTCGTCGAGCGTGATCCGAGCACCGCGCAGCACCCGGACGTCCGAGACGTACAGTCCTTGCACTCCGTCCGGGCGCATCTGCCCGTCGCGGTCGCCGAGCACGCAGGCGGGTGCGGCAACGGTCGCGACGAGGTTGTGCATGGGTTCGGTACGTCGAAGCCAGAGGCCGATGGCATGGCACCTCCCTTGCCACGATCTCTGATGCGCCGATGTGGACGTTTCGACTTGACACGGAGCCCGGACAGCGAGAAAGTTCGATACATCCCAGCAACTTGAACGATCCAATCGTGACGCACGACGGCTTGAACGATCAAACACCGTATTATGGATAGGGACCTATGCCGTCAAAGGTGACGATTGACACGGTAGCCCGGCACGCCAACGTGTCTCGGCAGACCGTGTCCAACGTGCTCAACGCGCCTGACATGGTGCGTGACGAGACGCGGGCGCGGGTGATGGCGGCGATCGAGGAGCTGGGCTACCGGGCCAACCTCGCCGCACGGCAGATGCGCACCGGCCGGTCGCGCCTGATCGGGGTGCGCATCGACCCGATCCGCAACGGCATCGAAGCCTCCGTGCTCGACCGGTTCCTGCACGGCATCACCGAGTCTGCGGCACCGGCCGGATACCGGATCGTGCTCTACACCGCCGCCGACGACGCGACCGAGATCGCCACGTACGACGACCTGCTCGCCTCGTACGCGCTGGATGCCTTTGTCCTCACCCACACCCACCACGAGGACACTCGCACCGCCTGGCTGCGCCAGCGGCGGGTCCCGTTCACCACGTTCGGTCGGCCGTGGGGTGCGCAGGACCGGCACAGCTGGGTCGACATCGACGGCGCGGCCGGCACCGACGCTGCCACCGACCACCTGATCGCCGCCGGTCACCGGCGGATCGCCTTCCTCGGCTGGCCGCTCGGGCTCCGGCGTCGGCGACGACCGGCGCGCCGGTTGGGCAGCGGGCGATGCGTGCGGCCGGGCTGGCTACCGACGGGCTCGCCGGCACACGCATTCGACGGCGTCGCCGAAGGCGAGCGACTCACCGCGCGATCTGCTCGCGCTCGCCGGATCCGCCGACCGCAGTGGTCTGCGCGAGCGACCCGCTTGCCCTGGGCGCGTGGCGACTACCGAAATCTCGCGGTGATCGGCTTCGATGACACTCCGATGGCGCAGGCGACCGGCCTGTCCAGCGTCCGCCAGCCGCTCGCCGAGGCCGCCGCCGAATGTGTTCGCACGCTGTCGCTGCTGCTCGGCGACCACCCGACGCCGTTGAGCAACGGCGATCGCGACGCCCGTGACCCCGACGTCGCCGATCCGTCGATGCGGCACGTACTCCTCGCTCCGCATCTGGTCGTCCGGGACTCCGGCTGACCAACTTCCCCTCGCACGGTCACCCCCGAAGGAGGGACATCCATGACACACCGATTGCGCAGAGCCGCTGTCATCGCGGCACTCGCCACACTGACGCTGTCCACCGCCGCGTGCGGTGGCGGCTTCAACGGCACATCCACTCCGCAGCAGACGTCCGGACCGGCGAAGCTTGCAGGTCCTGATCGCCTCGTCCGGCGACGCCGAGACCAAGGCGGTCAAGGACGCGGCCGCGACCTGGGCGACGAGCAGCGGCAACACCGTCACCGTCACGCCGGCTCAGGACATCGCCCAGCAGCTCGGGCAGGCGTTCGCCGGTGGCACCCCGCCCGACGTGTTCTACGTCGACGCGGCGCGTGTTCGCCAACTACGCGAGCGTCGGCGCCCTCGAGCCGTACGCGAGCAAGGTGCCGGACGTCGAACGACTTCTACCCGTCGCTGCGCAACGCGTTCACGTACAAGGGCCAGCTGTACTGCATCCCGAAGGACTTCTCGACGCTGGCGCTGGAGATCAACACCGATCTGTGGGCGAAAGCCGGCCTCACCGACGCCGACATCCCCACCACCTGGGACCAGTTGACGGCGGTGTCCAAGAAGCTCAAGGCGGCGGGCATCACGCCGCTGGCCACGGCTGACACCCGTGACCGCCTCGGCGCGTTCATGGTGCAGGCCGGCGGCTGGCTCACCAACACGGACGGCACCCAGGCGACCGCCGACACCCCGCAGAACGTACAGGCGCTGACGTACGTGCAGGGCCTGCTCAAGCAGGGCCTGGCCGTCTACCCGAAGCAGGTTGACGCGGGCTGGGGCGGCGAGGCGTTCGGCAAGGGCAAGACCGCGATGGCGATGGAAGGCAACTGGATCGAGGGCGCCATGCAGAGCGACTACCCGAACATCAACTACAAGTCGTGCAGCTGCCGGCCGGCCCGGCCGGCAAGGGCACGCTGTCCTTCACCCAGTGCTGGGGCATCTCGGCCAAGAGCAAGTTCAAGGACCAGGCGATCAAGTTCGTCGAGGCGATGACCGCCAAGCACCAGCAGCTGTCGTTCGCGAAGGCCTTCGGCGTCATGCCGTCGCGCCAGTCGGCCAAGGCCGAGTACCTGCACGCAGTTCCCGAACGACGCGGCGTTCGTCGACTCCGCCGACTTCGCGCACGGCCCGGTGAACGCTCCGAAGGTCGACAGCGTCCTCGCCGACTTCGACAGCCAGCTCAGCGGCTTGGCCAGCGGTAGCCCCGACGCGATCCTGAAGAGGGTGCAGACGAACCTGGCCGCGGCGCTGCAGGAGCAGCGGCTGACCGAACGCCGGTGCGGCGCGGGCATCCGCGCCGCACCGGCTGCACCACACGCCGAAAGGGGACCCGCCGTGGCCAAGCGACGTGACCGCCGGCGGGCCCGTGACCGTGGCCGTGCCCAGCACCGCGATCGCGGAGCGCGCCGACGCCATCGCGCCCGCGCGCCGCGGCCCGCGCGGCGGCATCGCGGGCCGGCAGGGCGTCGCCGGCTGGCTGTTCGTCACACCGGTGGTCGTCATCCTCGGCCTGTTCCTGCTGCTGCCGATCCTGATGGCGCTGTTCGTGAGCTTCACGAAATGGAACGGCCAGGGCAGCCCGTTCACCTCGGGGTGCCGCTCGCCGGCGGCGCCAACTACACCAACCTCGTCGCCGTCGACGGCCTGACCCGCGAGGACTTCATGACGAGCATCCGCAACAACCTCTACTACGTGCTGCTCGTGGTGCCGCTGCAGACCGTACTGGCGCTGGTCCTGGCGCTGGTCGTCAACGGGCGCCTGCTGCGCGGCAAGGGCTTCTTCCGCACCGCGTTCTACTTCCCGTCGGTGACCAGCTCGGTCGCCATCAGCGTGGTGTTCCTGTTCATGTTCTCCAACAGCGGCGCGATCAACGCGCTGCTGAGGTTCCTCGGCATCAACGGCCCCGCCTGGTTCGCCGACCCGCGCGGGGTCATCCAGATCATTCTCGGCGCGCTCGGGCTCGTCGACCCGGACGCGCCGCCGCACGCGCTGACCGGCTCGCACCTGCTCGGACTGTCCACATGGGACTGGATTTCCGGGCCGAGCGTCGCCATGTGCGCGATCATCACGCTGGTGGTCTGGACCACGAGCGGCACGTTCATGCTGATGTTCCTGGCCGCGCTGCAGAACCTGCCGGTCGAGCTGGACGAGGCCGCCATGATCGATGGCGCATCCCGCTGGCAGCGGCTGCGCTACGTCACCCTGCCGCAGCTCAAACCGGCCCTCTTCCTGGTCATCACGCTCGGACTCATCGGCACCTGGCAGGTCTTCGACCAGATCTACGTGATGAGCCAGGGCAACCCGGCAAAGACCACGCTCACCCCGGCATTCCTGTCCTACCAGACGGCATTCAAGGACTTCAACTACGGCTCCGGCGCCGCGATCTCGTTCGTCCTGTTCCTCATCATCGTGGTGATGACGCTGATGCAGCGGTGGATCATGCGCGACCGCGACGCACCCCGCCGCGGTCAGGTCTCGCGCGCCACGACGCGCTCAGTCGGGAGGCACCGATGACCACACCATCGCTGCGCGTACGCGACGACAGCACTCGCGCCCGCCAGCTCGCCAGCCGCATCACCGGCTACGTCGTGCTGGCCTTCTTCGCCCTGGTGTTTCTCTACCCCTTCGTCATCCAGCTCGCCAACACGTTCAAATCCGAGCCGGACGCGGCCGCGCATCCGCTGTCGCCCATCCCGCATCCGTTCACCGACGCCAGCTTCCTGCGCATCTTCGACGGGACCGACTTCCCACGCTGGATGATCAACTCGATCCTCGTCACGGTCCTGGTCACGCTCGGCCGGGTCTTCTTCGACTCGCTCGCCGGCTACGCGCTGGCGCGGCTGCGGTTCCGCGGCCGCGCCGGCATCTTCGCCACCGATTGTCGCGATGATGGCCGTCCCCGGCGTCGTCCTGCTCATCCCGAAGTTCCTGGTGCTCAAGCAGCTCGGCCTGTACGACAGCTACGGCGGCCTGATCCTGCCGCTCCTGGTGGACGCGGCCGGTGTGTTCATCATGAAGCAGATGTTCGAGTCGATCCCGGTCCAGGTGGAGGAGGCGGCCCGGATCGACGGCGCCGGCGTCTTCCGGACCTACTGGTCGGTCGTCCTGCCGATGGCCCGCCCGGCCCTGATCACCCTGACGATCCTGTCGTTCCAGGGCTCGTGGAACGAGTTTCCCGGCACGCTCGTCGCGGTGCAGAGCCCGCGAGTACTTCACGCTGCCACGCGGGCTCGCCGACCTGGTCAGCGGATCGCTCGGCTCGGGCACGCAGTATCCGCTGAAGCTCGGCGCGGCGCTGCTCGCGACGATCCCGGTCGCGATCATCTTCTTCATCTTCCAGCGCTACTTCGTCCGCGGCGCGAACGAGGGAGCCGTCAAGGGCTGACCTCGTCACCTGGTTCCATCAGGGCACGGAGTGTGTCACTGCTCGGTGACGACCCAGGTCCAGGGCAGTCCCGGCCGGTCGTTGGGGATACCGACCTGTGAACCGTCCTTGAACTTCGAGACGTAGAAGCTGAAGCCGACCGAGGCAACGCCATCCGTACCAGTCTCTTTGTAGTTTTTGAGGTAGGTGCAGTCGCCGACGACGGTCGTGCCTTTTACAGCCACCGTGACGAGGTCGCCGGACACGTCGGCGGTGCCTTCGGTGGCGTGGAACGCGTCGGCGGCTTTCGTCACCACGATCCCGGCGCCGATGCTCGGTATCTCCGGTGTCGGGTAGTCGCTCGGCGAGTTGGCGATGTTGGTCACGGCGTAGATGTTGTGGTTGTCGGTCAAGGAGAACGAGAACGTGTCCGTGACGTAGGCCGCGATCCCCCCGGCGCAGACCATATTGGAGTTGGTGACCTTGAACGACCCGACGACGTGGTAGCCGTCGATGATGGTGATGTTGCTGACCAGCAGCTTCGTGCCGGTGAAGCTCTTCGCCTGCACCTTACCGCGACGATCGATTTACCGCCGACCCCGGATGGCTTCTTCGCCGGCGCGAAGTACTCGGCGACGCCCTCGACGCCCTGGACCGTACCGACCGTGACGTTGCCACCGACGGCGCGGTTGACCGACCACGTTCCGGGCACGATCTGTGCGGCCGCGGCGTCGTCGGAGGTCGGATCGCCACAGCTCTTGCGGACGTAGACGACGTCCTTGCCCCGGGTCAGGCAGATCGTGGCCTTCAGGCTGATCTGGTCCTTGACCTTGACGGTCGCGTCGCCCGGCCGCAACTGCAGGCCCGCCACCTTGGACCAGTCGGTGAAGTGGGTGGTCGGCACCGTCAGTGTCCGGGCCGTCGTGTCGACGGTGGTGGAGGTCTGGAACTCCCATCGGCCGGCGGCGTCCTGGAACGCGATGCCGAGCGCCTCGGGCGCGCTGCCCTCGATGTCGACGTCACTGTACGGGAAGGTGATCCGCACCGGCTGGGCGAACGTCTGCCCGGCTGGCGTGAGGCGATATCCGGGACCGAGGCCGGCCGCGGCGGTGTTCTCGATCGGCTGGATGCCGATCGTCGTGTCGGCGGTGAGCGCGCCGGCCGGAATGGTGACGGTGATGCCACCGTCCTTGGCGGACACGGTGCCACCCGCGGCGCCGATTGTCGCCGTCGCAGCGTCACCGCTGGCCGCGCCCACCGGTGAAGGTGCCGGGGGTGCCGCGTCTGCCGCGACGGCGTGACCGGCCGAACCGCAGCCCGCGGTGAGGGCGAGAACCACGGTGACCGCTAGCACTCGAACGGAGACAGGCGACGGCATGGATGTGGGCCTCTCACCCTGGAGCGGCCCTGATGGGCACCTCGCGTCGTCACCATAGCGCCGATCGACGTCGATGAGAATCTGTCGTGCGGATACCGGACACCAGTTGCTATCGACCATCCCAGGTTCCTGGGATGGTCGCCGGGCATGCCCCGGGGCAGGCTGAACGCAGGACAGGCCCAAACCAATGGAGGTCAGCATGTTTGCCAGGACATCGACGTGGAGTGGTTCACCGGAGGCGCTCGACAAATGGGTGGATCACGTGACGGGCCAGGTCGCGCCGATGGTGCGCGGGCTGCCCGGAGTGGCCGGAGCAGTGTTCCTCATCGATCGGGAAGGCCGAGTCGGCGATGACGATGACGTTGTGGGACACCGAGGACGCGGCGCTCGTGAGCGACCAGCACGCCGAGGCGAGCCGGGCGGCGACGGTCGCGGCGACGGGTGTCGAGCTCGTGGCCCGTGGCCGCTACGAGATCGTGACGAAGTTCTGAGACGATGAGGCAGGGGGCATGATGGCCAGTCGATCTGCATTGACCGGGACCGCGGCCGCCATCGTGTCCGCTATGCCACCAGGGTCTTCCGCCGGAGCGGCTCAAGGCCGAGGTGCTGGCGCTGCTGCGGCGGGTGCTTCCGGTCGATGCGCTGTGGTGGGCGACGAGTGATCCGGCGACGCTGCTGTTCACGCAGGCGTTCCGCGAGGGCATCCCCGACCGGACCATCCCTTACCTGGTCGACAACGAGTTTCTCGGCCGTGACGTCAACCAGTGGACCGAACTCGCGCAGCATCACCGGCGGCGTGCGCTCGCTGGCCGGGCGACCGGCGGGAGCCTGGAGGCCAGTGCCCGCTTCCGGGACGTGTTCCAGCCGCTGGGGCTCGGCGACGAACTGCGCGCGGTGCTGCGCACCGGCGACGACTGCTGGGGGCTGCTGTGCCTGCATCGCGCGGCCGGCAGCCCGTTCTCCGACGAGGAGACGCAGTTCGTCCAGCAGCTGGCGCCGCATCTGGGCTACGGCATCCGGGCCGGGCTGCTCGTGGCGAGCGCGGTCGAGGGCACCGCCGCCGATCGCCGGGGCTCGTCGTGGTCGACCGTGGCGGCGAGATCGTCGCGGCAACCGCCGCCGCACAGGCGTGGTTCGCCGAACTCGGTCACGACGGCACGGCCGGGCCGCCGGTTCCGGCCGAGGTCGCCACCGCGATGGCGCTGCTCCGTCGGTCGGCCGGCGCGCCGGCGCCGAGGCTGCGGGTACGCACGAAGGCCGGCCGCTGGGTTGTCCTGCACGCGTCGTACCTGACCGGCGCCGACCCGGCCGCGGATCAGGTCGCCGTCATCATCGAGGCGGCCACCCCGATCGAGGTGGCCGCCGTCATCATGCGGGCGTACGGCCTGACCGAACGCGAACGCTCGCGTGACCGGCCTGGTGTGCCAGGGCCGCTCGACGGCGCGAGATCGCGGCGACGCTGTGGATCTCCGGAAACACCGTCCAGGACCACCTGAAGTCCGTCTTCGACAAGACCGGTGTCCGCAGCCGCCGGGAGCTGATCGCCACGATCCTGCGCGACCACTACCTGCCCGCGCTGCACGGATCGCGACCGGTATCCGCGACCGGCTTCTTTCAGTAAGACGCAGCCCTCGAACCATCGACAGGCACTGACCCGCACGTGCCGATGACACCGGGCTGCGGCTCTGCGGCACGTCCACCTTCGAACGATGAGCAGTCCGCCGCGCCGTTGCCGATGGTCGGCGCCTGCGGCGCCCCGTTCGTCCCTCAACCACCGCAAATACCAGGAGAAACGATGACGACACGACCAGCGTTGCCCCACCACAGCCGCAGCCGGCATCACCTGATTTTCGCCGTATCCGCCGTGGCGCTCGTCTCCGCCGCCGTCGGCGGATGCGCGAATCATGCGGCGGCACGACCTTCGTCGCTGAGCGGCTCGACACGGACCAGTTCCGCGGCTGACTCGGGCCAAACGACCGGCAGCGGCGGAACTGCGTGCACCCTGGTGACGGCTGCCGACGTAACCACCGCGATGGGCGAGCCGATGACCCAACTCGGTGGCACCGCCGCGGACTGTATCTACGCTGCCAGCGCCGATCACAGCCAGCAGCTCATGGTCCATGAGTTTCTCGATCAGACCAACATGACCAACACGATCCAGCAGCTCGAATCAAGCAGCGAACACGTTGACGGGCTCGGCGACGACGCGTTCTGGAACGGCACCATCGACACCATGCTGGTACGAACGGGCAGCCGCGGCTTCACCATCACATCGACGAGTCTCGGCGCGAAAACGCCGACGGATCCGGATGCACCGAAAGCTGCGCTGGTCGACCTGGCTACGAGCGCGCTATCACATCTCTAACAGCCCGCACACCTCGCGGCACAGTCAAGAATATTTGACACCGAGTTAAGTCTGTCTTACATTCGTGGTGTCAAAGATTCTTTACGCCACGGAGGTC
>CAWCQQ010000012.1:0-46883 GCA_963797675.1 uncultured Actinomycetota bacterium | reverse complement strand
CGAATTCGTGCTCGACGGCCGCTCGCGGGTGTCCACCTATATGCAGCTGGTCCTGCAGGTCAAGCAGGCGCTACGGGTCGGCCTGCTCGGCCCGGCGACCAGCTGCCCAGGGTGCGTGAGGTCGCCGGGTCGCTGGCGATCAACCCGAACACGGTCCTCAAGGCCTACCGCGAGTTGGAGATCGAGGGCCTCGCCGAGGGCCGGCCGGGGGTGGGCACCTTCATCACCCGCACCCTGGCCGGGCCGTCTCTGCCAGCCAGGTCGACCTGCGCGAGGACCTTGTCACTTGGCTACGCAAGGCCGAGGCGGCCGGCTCTGGCCCGTGAGGACATCACCGCCCTGATCGACACCACCATGCGCGCCGTCCTTGACGGCCCCGGCCGACAAGAGACCTGAGGACGACGATGTGGGAGCAGACATGACCGACACCGCGATAGAAACCGCCGGGCTCGGCAAACGCTACAAGCGCGCCTGGGCACTGCAAGACTGCACGCTGCACCTGCCGACCGGGCGGATCGCCGCCCTGGTCGGCCCGAACGGCGCGGGCAAGACCACGCTGCTGCACCTCGCGGTCGGCCTGCTGGCCCCCGACGCCGGCAGCGTGCGCGTCTTCGGGCAGGACCCGCGCGGCAACACCAAGGCACTGGCCGAGATCGGGTTCGTCGCCCAGGACACCCCGCTCTACCGGGACTTCACCGCCCAGGAACTGATCACCATGGGCGGCAAGCTCAACCAGACCTGGGACGCCGCGCTGGCCCGGACCCGGCTGTCCGACCTGGGCATCCCGCCGAACCTGCCGGTCGGCAAGCTCTCCGGCGGACAGCGCGCCCAGGTCGCCCTCGCCCTCGCGCTGGCCAAGCGCCCGCGGCTGCTGCTGCTCGACGAGCCGATCGCCGCCCTCGACCCGCTCGCGCGGCACGAGTTCATGCAGGCCCTGATGGGCGCGGTCGCCGAGACCGGCACCACCGTGCTGCTCTCCTCGCACCTGCTGGCCGACCTCGAACGCGCCTGCGACTACCTGATCGTGCTGCAGACCGCGCACGTCCAGCTCTCCGGCCCCGTCGACGACCTGCTCGACGGCCACCGCACCCTGGTCGGCCCGCGCACCGAATCCGACCAGATCCCCGGGGTGGCCGAGGTGATCCGGGCCAGCCACACCGACCGGCAGTCCACCCTGCTCGCCCGCACCGACGGGACTCTTCCCACCGACCCGGCGTGGAGCGTGCACGAAGTAACCCTCGAAGACCTCGTGCTGGCCTACCTCGCCAAAGCCGACACCCGCAGCACCCGGACCGCATGGGAAGTGAACGCATGATCTGGCTCACCTGGCGCCAGCACCGCAAACAGGCCCTCTACACCCTGATCGCACTCGCCGTCCTGGCCGCGGTCATGCTGCCCACCGGCCTCGCGATGCACCACACCTACACCAACTCCGGACTGGCGGCCTGCCTGGCCAAACTCCCCACCGCGACGATCACCTCCGGCAACGCCGCACGACTGCGGTGCCTTGAGCCAACAGTTCCAGAACCAATACCACTCGGTGTCGTTCATCGCGATCCTGTTCGTGATCCTGCCGGCCATCGTCGGAATGTTCTTCGGCGCCCCGCTGATCGCCCGAGAGGTCGAAGCCGGCACCCACCGCCTCGTCTGGACCCAGGGCGTCAGCCGCCGACACTGGGCGCTGGTGAAATTCGGTCTGGTCGGCGCCGTCACCCTGATCCTTGCCGCCGCGTACACGCTCGGAATGGACTGGTGGGCCGAGCCCCTGGTGGCCAACGGCGGGCGGATGGGCCCGATCGTCTTCGACATCCAGGGCATCGCCCCGATCGGCTACACCCTCTTCGCCGTCGCCCTTGGCATCCTCGCCAGCACCATGTGGAAGAAAGTCCTGCCCGCGATGGGCGTCACCCTCGCCGGCTACGCCGTCGTCCGCATCCTGATCGAAACCCTCGCCCGGCCCCACTACCGCAGCCCACTGACCGCAAGCATCCCGATCGACCAGCACCGAGCAGTTCAACGCCAACTCCAAAGACTGGATCATGAGCAACGGCGTGATCAACGGCGTCGGCAAACTCGTCATGCCGCACTCGGGCATCAGCTGCGGCGGACCCGGCGGCAACGTGGGAATCGCCGGCGCCGTCCCGTCCGACGACCCGTGCGGCGGTGGGCTGGTGTCCCAGGGCCTCGGCCCCGGACCGTTCTCCAACTGGCAGCAATACCAACCCGCCAGCAGGTTCTGGGAATTCCAGGGCATCGAAACCGGCATCTTCCTCGCCCTGACCGCGATCCTGCTCTACCTCGCCATCCGCCGCATCCGCCGCATCTCCTAACACCCCGCCTCGTCCGCGGGTCCACACGGCCCCGCGGACGACTGGCCCGAGCGAACGATCAGAAGAATCGGCTTCAGCCCACGCCGCCCGAAGCTGGTACGTCAGGCTGAGAACGGGCGCGGAGCCGCGAGTTCCCAATTCCCGGCGCAGATGCCGCGATCGACCCATCGGTTTCCGTGAACTCCAGGAGAAAACGGGAAGTTCGGGGGGCCTATCCGGCACGACCCGGTGCCGGTCCCGGCCGCGAAGTCCGCCCGCTCCGTCTACCATAACGGCAGCCGGGAGCCCTTGAAACCGCCGGAATCAGCGGTGATCAGCGAACGCCGGGCTGTCGGGCAGGTGGCCTGCCCGACCTGCTGTCGGGGTACGGCTTGGAGTGCTGAATGGGCTCTGTCGCTCTCCGGAACCATGGTGCTGCCCATCAACGCCGCCAAAGCCGCCGCACCCCCTCGCCGGAGCGGCCCTCGCCGTCAGCACCGCCGGCTGATCTGATGATCGCTGCTACCCGGCCAGAGTTGCGCGATCCAGCAGAGACCAGACATAGCAGCCAGGATCTTTCCGCGGTGGATGTGCCGATATGCCGGTGCAATCCCTCGAAACCGTCGTGATCATCCACGAAAACCGGCCACCTTGAGGTTCAACCGGGCGGCGGCCACCCGGCCGACATCGCCCGGACGGGTGATCGAAATTGTCCACTCGACGTGTATATATGCAGGCAAATCAATGGCAACGGTGGAATCATGAAAGTTATGCCAACCGCAACGACCGCACCCAACCAGCCCACAGTCTCGCCACTAACCGGCGACCCGATCGAATCCGCGGACGCTCGCCGCCTCGCCGGCGTACTCAAGGCCCTCGCCGACCCAGCTCGCCTCCGGCTGCTCAGCCTTATCCAGTCCGCCGAGGGCGGTGAAGCCTGCGTCGTCGACCTGACCGCACCGGTCGGGCTGTCCCAACCGACCGTCAGCCACCACCTGCGGATCCTGACCGAGGCGGGTCTACTCACCCGCGACAAACGTGGCGTCTGGGCGTATTACAGCCTCGTCCCGTCAGCGATCGCCTCGATCGCCGACCTCTTGACGCCGCCACGCAAGCGCGCCAGTAAAAAATCACCTCACTGACCCATATCCGGTACGCAACCTGGCGCCGTACAGGTAACGGTCGTCGCGCGGGACATCGTGTCCTTCGCGATAGGTTGACCCCACCGGTGCGCCAAGCGGCCCGCCGGCCGCGCCGCGATGGCCGCCAGAATCGCGCGTGTCGTCGGCGTGTACCGGCCGTACGCGACCGTCAGCGCGTTGCCTGCTCGACGAACGTCGTGGCCGGACACGCGACGTCGACGCATTTGAAACGCCTTACCGCGAGATCGATGACCGTGGGAGTGCCACCGAGACCGTCAAGCATCACGGACATGTTCCACCCGTCGCCCGCGGACGAGCCAACACCGTCATCCCGTCCGTGGACCGCTCGATCTCTTCAATCACGACTATTTTCAGAAGCGGGAACAGAGTGTCCACATGCACCGGTAGATCGTGGAACAACGGTCACCCAGCCTGCGATGGACCTGGTGGCCACCGCGGCGACGACGCCGTGATTCGACTCCGGCCGGCGGCCTCCAGCTGCCGGCCGGATACGGGTGGATGTTGAGGTCAGTATTGTCGGCAGGCGAAAGACCCCGCACCGTGGATCCCGGACCGGCGGCGGGAAATGGTGCGGATGTCCGGGTCGATTCGTGTGCTCACTAGGCCGCCTCGTCGTAGGGGGACGGCCGATTGTTGATGACGGCCAGCGAGACGATCTGGCTGTCGCGCATGGTCAGGTAATTGCTCATGATCAGCACCTCGGGGAGTTCTGGCCTTGTCGTAGGTGCCGTCGTAGCGGCCGCGGATGACGATGTCGCCGTAGTGCTCCAGCACCTCTACCGGGTCGATGGTCACCGAGTCACCGACGAATTTCTTGGTGAAGAAGGCCCGGACGGCGTCCTTGCCACGGATCTCTCGCGAGTTGTCGTTGACGTAGGCATCATCGGGGAATGCCGCGACGATCGCGTCGAGGTCGAGATCGTTGATGGCCGGGCAGGTGGTCGCCGCACGACCTGGGGAGCCTCGGCTAGCGTGATCCGTTTCTTCATGGCAACTGTCCTCTCGTTTTTCATTGGTGATGGGCGGCTCCGTCGAGCCACCGCCTCTGATGCTGTCTCCCTGAACGGGAGGCTCAAGTGCCCGGAGACGCTGGACTCTCCAGTAGGTGGAGAGTCCAGACTCAGCTGGTGAGCTTGCCTCTCATCGGCGACTTCGCGCGGGCGACGCATCTGAGCGTCAAGACGCTGCGGTACTACCACGACGCCCACCTGCTCGTCCCGGCCGAGATCGACCCGCATTCGGCTACCGGCGTTACTACGTCTGCTAGGTATCCATACTGCTCAGGTCATCCGGCGCTTTGGCGCATCTTGGAACGCCCGTTGACGATGTCCGCGCCGGTGCTCCAGGATCCGCCCATCCTCGGACACCGCAACGTCCTGATCGGGCGACATCGAGGGTGCCTGGAAGACGAACTCGGCAAGACGCAAGTAGCGGTCGCAGCTCTGCGGGATCTCCTTGATCATCCCTCCGCCGAGAGGCACCTGTCGAGCGTCGCTCCCTGCCGCGACGTGGGTCGCTGCGATCAGCGACGAGGTCGTGTCGGTGACGCGGATTTTTTTTTCTGGCTTCAGGGAGCTCTCGGTGAGTTGTACGCAACCGTGCTGCCGAGGGTGAGCGCTCCCTCAGGGCGTCGCTGGCGGGTCATAGCCTGTGGCGGCCCTCTTCGCTGGGATGAGGTCCGGGCTCGTGACCGCGTTTCTTCCCATCACGGGGCAGTAATTGTCCCGACAAGGCAGAGTCAACCGATTCCTGAACCGCCCAGCCGACTCTCTCGCTGGTCGTTTCACACGACGGCCCGGAGGACGGGATTCCACCGCGCCTACGGGGTCGCTGGCGTCCTATGCGTCCATGTCATGCGCTCTGTTGTCCCAGGTCCCGTTCGCGAGTTTTACCCGGTCAATCGCCATCACCGCCGACGCCCGTCTACTGGCGCACCGAGATCGGCTGGCCCATCTTCGCCACCGGCCCACGGACCGACTGACCTCACCGCGTCCGCCGAACCGGTTAGTCAAAAGCGCCGGCTTTCCCGAATCCACCGGGTACCCGCCCGGCATGCAGATCAACGGCGTTCCCCTCGCGATCGAGTCTGGCTCGACCTTCAGATCGCCAGCCCCCTTTTTTTATCCGGCACTCATGACACCGATCCTGAGGTGCCGCTTGTTGCCTGACCAGCCGGAGAGATGGGCTAAAGCGCAGCGGGCGCTCGGAGTTCGTCGGTCGCGAACGCCGCCACGCCGTCCTCGAACGTCACCTGCGCGCGGAACCCGAGCAACTCGTCGGCCAGGCGGGCGACGCGACGACGTGGCGTACGTCGGCCGGACGCGCACCACCGACGATGACCGGCGCCGGACCGCCCATTGCGGCGGCCAGCGTGGTAGCGAACTCGCCGACCGTGTGCGGCCGCCCGGAGCACACGTTGACCGCCCGGAACCCGGCCTGCGGCCGGTCCAGGGCGCGGACATTGGCTCGGGCGACATCGGTGACGTGCACGAAGTCGCGGAGCTGTCGACCGTCCTCGAGAACCCGCGGCGCCTCACCGTCGACGAGCGCCGACCGGAAGATCGAGGCGACGCCGGCGTACGGCGTGTCCCGCGGCATCCGGGGGCCGTACACGTTGTGGTAGCGCATCGCCCATACCGAGCCGCCGGTCTGCCGGGCCCACGCCGCGGCGAGATGCTCCTGCGCGAGCTTTGTCGCCGCGTACGTGCTCTGCGGCGCCAGCGGAGCGTCCTCGGGGACGAGTTGCCACTCCAGCTGGGCATCGCAGGTCGGGCACGGCGGGTCGAACCGGCCCGCATCGATGTCCGCCACGCGGCGGGCGGCCGGACTGACGATCCCGTGCTCCGCACACCGATAGCGACCCTCGCCGTAGACCACCATCGAGCTGGCAAGCACGAGATTCGAGATTCCGGCCCGGTACGCCTCGGCCAGCAGGACGGCGGTCGCGAAGTCGTTGTTGTGCACGTACATCGGGGCGTCGCTCGGGTTGAGGCCGTGGCCGACCGCGGCCGCCTGGTGACAGATCGCATCCACGCCCGGTAGCAGCCGCCGCAGCAGCGCTGCGTCCTCGACCGCGCCGGTCACCAGGTCGTGCCGGTCGCACCAGCGCGGCGGCGACCCGGTGCCGTGTGCCTGCGGCACGAGCGCGTCCAGCGTCACGACCTCGTGACCGCCGTCGGCGAGCACGTCGGCGATCTGCGAGCCGATGAATCCGGCCGCGCCGGTAACCAGAACCTTCACGCATCCGACCCTAGATGCGCGGCGCCTCGATGACGGTCGACGCACTGAACGGTAAGGATTCGGTTACCATTCGCACGTCGGCCGCTGCGGCCATCCCTGGGCGAGTCTTCGCAATCCCACTGTCGGCAATACGGCGCCAGGTCCATGATCTTGCCGTCGAACACATCCGCAATGACGAACGTCGCCTGCGGCATATTGAGGCAGGCCACGGTGGTCGGCACGAGTCACCAGGCGGTGAGTAGCAAGGAGTTGATCAGAAGCGCTGTGATGGCCTGGCCGATCAGCCAGGTGCGTCGACCCGGAAGCAGCGCGGCCGCCGCGACCAGCCAGATCGCGAACGGCAACCAGATCCGCTCGACCTCGGCCTTGCTCAGCCCGGACAGGTCGGCCGCGATCACGCCGACCAGCGCCAGCAGCGGCAACAGGACCAGTGCCCTCGGCGCGGATTCCCGGCCGGTCACGGCCGACGGCACACGTGCGAACACCCGGCGCAGCGCGGGCCACAGCACTGGTCCGACGCATGCCACGAGCACGGCGAGGTCGGCCCAGACCCAATAGGCGTACGGGCGTTCCAGCCCCCACCCCTGGTAGTAGCGCCGGACGACCAGGCGATATCCGGTGACCCACCAGAATCCGGCGGCCGTGAACGCGGCCACGACCAGCCCGACTCCGCCCGCCGCCGCGATCAGGCTGCGGAGCCGGTCGGCCGGCTTCAGCCACAACACCGCGAGCGCGACCAGCCCGAGCAGCACCAGTCCGTACGACAGGTAGAGCGTGTATCCGAGCAGCACCCCGCCGATGGCGGCGCGCCACCAGCCGGGCAGCGATATCAGCGCGATCCCGGCGGCCGCGACACCCATGAACAGACCGTCGGCGGACGTGCCGACCCACACCGCGCCGGGAAACAACACCAGGAACGGCAGTGCGGCTCGGGCCGTGACTCGACCCGGCAAGTGAGCGCAGCGTGGCCGCGACGCAGACCGGCGCGAGCGCACCCACCAGGATGCAGGCGACGCCGGCCGGACCGCCGCCGGGCAGTCCGACCCGGTGCAGCGCGACGAAGACCAGCAGCGCGCCGGGCGGGTGACCGGCGACGTCGGTCGGCCAGGAGCCCGGTTGGCGGGCAAGGATGTGGTCCGAGAACGTCGCCAGCAGCTGATGGACGTTCCCGACGGTCGCCGCGGTGGGCAGGTAGGAGTCGGATCCGGCAAGCCGACCCGCGATGCCGCGTTGCCATCCGTCGATGAGGGCGAGGCTGAACGTCCACCCGGCGCCTGCGGCGTACGCGGTCCACCAGATTCGACGCCACGACCACGCGGCGACGTTCGCCGAATATCCGTAGCAGATCACGACCGCGGCAATGGCGACCGCGGCCGGCGTACCGATGCCGACGTGCGGCTTCCACCGGGCCGCTAGCGGTGCGGCGCCGGCGTGGATCGGCACGCCGTGGCGATTGAGGATCGCGCCGACGACGGCGATGACTGCGACGAACGTGAGTTCCACGCCGAGCACGATCAGATCGATCCGACGCCGCGCCAGCAACGGCGGCGCTTGCAGAGGCGGGGAGACCGCGGACATTGTGGGCATGGTGCCGGTCGACATTACCGGCTCGCGCGCTGATCGGACGGTGAATCGCGTCGATGTCATCGGGTCGTAAGGGCCTCGTTCGCAGGCCGTAAGAAACGCCGGCGCGGTAAGGACTCCGTAATCGTCGAAGCAGCTCAGTCCGCTGCCGAGCGTCTTAGCGTGTGGGCGTGGATGATCTCGCAGACGTGATCCTGCCGTGCCTCAACGAAGCGCCGGCGCTGCCGTGGGTACTCGAACGCATGCCCGTCGGTTATCACGTCATCGTGGCCGACAACGGTTCAACCGACGGCTCGCCGGATGTGGCCCGCCGCTACGGCGCGACCGTGGTGCACGTACCGCAGCGTGGTTTCGGTGCGGCCGCGCACGCCGGGCTGGAGGCCGCGACCGCGACCATCGTGTGTTTCATGGACGCGGACGCGTCGTTCGATCCCATGCAGCTCGATCGGGTCGCGAGGCCGGTCGCGGCCGGTACGACCGATCTGATGCTCGGCCGACGGCGCCCGACAACAGCGAGTGCCTGGCCGTGGCATGCGCGGCTCGGCAACGCGGTGGTCGCCGGACGGCTGCGGCGTGCGTGAACCTGCCGGTGCACGACCTCGGTCCGATGCGTGCTGCGCGGCGGGAGGCACTCCTCGGCCTCGACCTCCGCGACCGCCGGTTCGGATATCCGCTGGAGATGATGGTCGCGGCGGCGCGCGCCGGATGGCGGGTGGCGGAGGTCGACGTCGACTACGCCCCTCGATTCGAGGGTACGACAGTCGAAGGTCACCGGCACGGTCCGTGGCACGCTGCGAACCATCTCCGACATGAGTGCGGTGCTGGCCCGATGAGTGTTCAGCTTCTTGTCATCGCGAAGGCGCCGATTCCCGGGCGGGTCAAGACGCGGCTGTGCCCGCCGTGCACGCCTGAGCAGGCCGCCGCGATCGCCGCGGCTGCGTTGGCCGATACGCTCGCCGCGGCGGCCGCGTTTCCGGCCGTACGGCGCACGCTCGTGCTCGATCCCGGACCGGCCGGGGCGTCGGCATTCCCGGTGCCGGCCGGGTGGCGGGTCGTGCTGCAGCACGGCAGCGGACTGGGTGAGCGGCTGGCGAACGCGTTCGCCGACACCGCGATCGTGGGTGTCACGACGCTGCTGATCGGCATGGACACGCCGCAGGTCACCGCGTCGCTGCTCGCCGAGGTCGCGGCCGGCGCGGAGACGTCGGATGCGGTGCTGGCGCCGGCGCAGGACGGCGGCTGGTGGGCACTGGCTCTGCAGCAGCCCGTCCACGCCCGTGTGCTGACCGGCGTCGCGATGTCGACCGCGGCGACCTGCGCCGACACGCTCACGGCGCTGAGCCGCCTCGGGCTGGCGGTCGCGATCGGGCCGATCCTCGGCGACGTGGACACGGCCGACGACGCGATCGACGTCGCGACCGCGTGCCCGGACGGGGCGTTCGCCGCCGCGGTCGGCGCCTACATCGGAGTGCGAGTATGACGAGCGCATTGGCCTACTACGGCGCCGCACTCCGGCGTGCCGCCATCGGCGACGCCGCCGATCTGCGGCTGATCGATCCGACCGGTCTGCGACCGCCGATCCAGCTGGCGCCCGCGTCCTGGTGTGCGCTGCGCGACGGCGACGCCGAGTTGCTGGCCCGATGCCACGGATCGACACTCGACGTCGGCTGCGGACCGGGCCGACTCGCGGCCGCCCTGGCCGGGCGATGGGTACCGACGCTCGGCATCGACATCAGCCCCGAGGCCGTCCGGCAGACCCGCGGCCGGGGCGCCGAGGCCGAACTCGCCTGCATCCTGACCAGCGACCTCGCACCACGCAGGTGGCGGCACATCCTGCTGATCGACGGCAACATCGGCATCGGCGGCGACCCGCACCGGCTGCTGGCTCGATGCGGTGCTCTGCTCGAGCCCGGTGGCGACATCCTCGTCGAGTTCGCCCCACCGGGCACCGGCAGCTGGACCGGCTCGGTCAATCTCGGCTATCGCGGCAGCGTGAGCTCGCCGTTCGCATGGGCGGTCGTCGGCGCCGATGATCTCGCGTCGCTCGCCGAGGCCACCGCCATGTCGGTCCTCGACACGTGGACCGACGCCGACCGATGGTTCGCCCGATTGGCGCGTCCATGAGATCCGATGATGACGCCGCCGCGGACAATGCATCCACGGACAGCGCCGTGACCGACGGCCCCGCCGGCGCCGACCAGGCAGTCGGCAACCAGGCAGCCGGCCACGACGCAGCCGCCAACGAGCCGGCCGCGCCCGGCCCGAGCCGCGAGCGACGATCGGTGTCGCTGCTGAACAAGCCGGCCGCGCTGGTCCGCAAGCTCGGTGCCACGCCGCTGCCCGCGCCACCGGACGTGCTCCGGCAAGGGCCGCTGCGCGACGATACGTTCACCTCGCCGCTGCGATCGCAACGCCTGACAACCCAGCTCGGCCTGTGGCTCGGCATCGCGTTCGGCATCTGCTTCATCACCGGCCTGATCAGCCACTTCATCCAGCATCCGGGCGGCTGGTTCTGGTGGCCGTCCCGCCCGATCTGGCTCTACCGCGCCACCCAGGGCATACACGTCGCGACCGGGTTCGCGGTCGTACCGCTGCTGGGCGCGAAACTCTGGTCGGTCTATCCGAAGCTGTTCGTCTGGCCACCGGCGAAGACCGTCGCACATGCGCTCGAACGCGGCTCGATCGCCGTGCTCGTCGCTGCGGCACTGTTCCAGATCATGACCGGGATCCTGAACGTCGCGCGCTGGTACACCCCGATGGGCTTCAACTTCACCACGGCACACTACTGGACGGCCTGGCTCGCGATCGGTGCACTGCTCGTACATATCGCGGTACAGCTGCCGATCATCCGGAACAACCTCGGACGACCGGCACGGTCGCCCGTCGAGCCTCCGGTCGACGGTGGACTGTCCCGCCGCGGCCTGCTCACCACGGTCGCAGTGACCGCCGGAGTGATCACCATCGCCACCGTGGGCGAGACGGTCACGCCGCTGAGCCCGCTGGCGCTGCTGGGCGGCCGCCGCCCGGACCAGGGCCCGCAGGGCCTGCCGGTCAACAAGTCGGCGGTAGCTGCCGGCGTACTCGCCACGGCAGCTGATCCGGCCTACCGGCTGACACTGATCGGACCCGCCGGCACCCACCGACTGTCTATCGACGACCTCCGGGCCATGCCGCAGCACACGGTCCGGCTGCCGATCGCCTGCGTGGAAGGGTGGAGCGCCACCGCGACCTGGACCGGCATCCGGATCCGCGACCTCGCGGCGCTCGCCGGAGTCAGCGACGGCAACGCGACCGTCGAAGTGACGTCGCTACAGAAGAACAGCCAGTACGCGATGTCGATGCTCCCGAAGCCACACGTCCGCGACGACCTGACGCTGCTGGCGCTGGAGATCGACGGACGACCCCTCGCGCTCGACCACGGATACCCGGCCCGCATCATCGCGCCAAACCGGCCCGGCGTCCTGCAGACGAAATGGGTGAGCATCATGCGCGTGACACCATCATGAAAACCGTACGCGTCTCCTTGGTCGCCGTCGGCTGCGCGATGATGCTGTTCGGCGCGGTCAGTGCCGTGACGAACCACGGATTCAAGGCGTTCCGTCAGATCACGTTTCTGATCGTGGCGCTCGCACTGCACGACGGCTTCCTGCTGCCGGCGTTTCTGGTGATCGGCCTGCTGGTGCACCGCTTCGTGCCACGGCGCGAGCGCGCGATCGTGCAGGCGGGTCTGATCGTGACCGCCGCAGTAACCTTCGTGGCGCTGCCGTTCGTGCTCGGCTACGGCCGGATCCCGGATAACCCCTCGGCCCTGCCCCGCAACTACATCGGCGGATATTGGCTGCTCATAGCACTGATCTGGCTGGCCGTGGCGGTCACGCTGGTAGCAACGGTCGCGGTCCGCAGGAGATCACGAACCTGAGCGGCCGTCAGGCCTGGCCTCACCACATCGAGCGTCGCCACTCCACGATGCGCCGAGCCCGCACAACAACTGTCCAGGTTCGCCGAGGTCGCGCTCCCTTGACGACCTCGCCGTCGTACCACTCGGGGTCAGCTGTTCGCGGGCGGCGATGGAGTCCCGCAGCTTGTCGGGCCAGGTCCTGGGTCGATCGGGATCGATCAACAGCGACATCTCGCCTGGGTGCGCACGGGCCTCGGAGACCGCGGATCACTCCCCCGACGCGAGTGTTCATCGGGACGGTTACTGCGACTGTGGCAACGACGCGACGCATGCCGGCGACGTAGGTTACCGATGTCGACGACAGATCAAGGCGCGCTGCCGCCGGGCGCGAGCTATTCGGCGGGGTGCGCGGCCGTGATGGTGGTCGACGCGGTTGGTCGGTTCGTCGCCGCCGGCAGGCTGACCTCGATGTCGAGGCCGCCGTCGGGGTGCGGTTGGGCGGTGAGCACGGCGCTGTGGGCTTCGGCGATGGCGCGCACGATAGCGAGGCCGAGTCCGTGTCCGCCGCGGCCATGTCGCTGCTGATCGGCTTGGCGGAACGGCTGGAAGAGTGCTTCGACATCGGCGGCGGCGATCGTCGGGCCGGTGTTGCGGACGGTCAGCCGGGCCGCGCCGTCGACGGTGTCGGTGCTGATCGTGATCAGCCCGCCCGGGGTGTTGTAGCGCAGCGCGTTGTCCATGAGGTTGTTCACGAGCCGTTCCAGCAGTACCGGGTCGCCGGTGGCCGGTGCGGGCTGGAGTGCGCCGTCGATGGTGACGCCGACGCGTTCGGCCGTCTCGGCTCGGCCGTTCAGGACGTGGTCGGTGATCGTGGCAAGATCCAGCGGCTGGCGCCGTTGGATGCCCTGTTCGCTGCTGGCAAGGGTGAGGAGGGCGTCGATGAGGCGTTCCTGTTGGTCGCCGAGCTGCAGCGCTTCCTCGCACGCGGCGCGCAGCGATGCGGTGTCTGCGTCCGGATCAGCGAGCGCCACTTGAAGGAGGGTGCGTTGCCCGGCCAGGGGTGTACGTAGTTCGTGGGAGGCGTTGGCGACGAAATGCCGCTGCGCGGTGAAGGTGGCCTCCAGCCGGGCGAACAGATCGTTGAGGGTGGTGCCCAGCGCGGTGAGCTCGTCGCTGGCTCCGGACAGTTCCAGGCGCTGGTTGAGGTTGCTGGCGGAGATCTCCTGGGCGGTGGCGGTCATCGTGCGCAGTGGGTGCAGGAATCGGCCGGCCAGCCACCAGGCGCCGGTGACGGCTACGGTGGCGGCGATCAGCGCGATGAGGGCCGGCCAGATCTCGAAGGCCCGGCCGCCGGAGCCGAGGCCGCCGGCGTTGGCGGGGGTGCCGGGCGGTGCCTGCTGCGAGGAGTGCCGGTAGAGCAGGCCGGTGGCGAGCAGGACCGCGGCGAGGATGCCCAGGATCAGTCCCGAGTACAGCGCGGTGAGCTGGACGCGCAGAACGGGGCGCTTGGTCCGCCACAGGTCGGTGATCGTCGAGGTCAGTCGCATGCGGAGCCTCCGGGTGGGGATGTACGGCGTGGGGTTCATCGGTCGTCGCCGATCCGGTAGCCGCCCTCGCGGACGGTGTGGATGACGGGCGGGTCGCCGAGTTTGGTGCGCAGCCGGCGGATGGTGGTCTTCACGGCGGTGGTGAACGGGTCGGCGGCCTCGTCCCAGACCTGGTCGAGGAGTTGCTCGGTGGACACGACCCGGTCGCCGGCGGCGAGCAGGCATTCCAGGACGGCGAACTCTTTCGGGCTCAGGTCGAGGCGCCGGCCGGCGCGGGTGGCGACCCGGCGGGACGGGTCCAGGATCAGGTCGCCGTGGCGCAGCGTCGGTGGCACCGCCCGGGTGCTGCGGCGGCCGAGCGCGCGGACCCGGGCGACGAGTTCGGCGAAGTCGAACGGTTTGGGCAGATAGTCGTCGGCGCCGAGGCCGAGGCCCTCGACCCGGTCGTGCAGGCTGTTGGCCGCGGTGAGCATCAGGACCCGGCTGTCGGCGCCGTCGGCGGTGACCTGCCGGCAGACGTCGTCGCCGTGGACGCCGGGCAGGTCGCGGTCGAGGACGATCACGTCGTAGCGGGTCACCGCCATCCGTTCCAGCGCCTCGATGCCGTCGGGCGCGATGTCGACGGCCATGCCCTCGCGGCGCAGCCCGGTCGCGATGGAGCGGGCCATGACCTCGAAGTCCTCGACGACCAGTACCCGCACGGCCCTCCCCGTTCTCCTGCCCCGTCCGGCTTCCCGCGGCGGCTGTTTGTGCAGCCGCCGGGCCGGATGCGTCCTCCTGGCACGCGCCCGGTGTCAGCCCGGTGTCGGTCGCCGACACCGGGCTGACACTCGCCGGTGCCCTAGACCGATGTCGACACGATCCGACACCAGCGAAGGGATGCCACCGATGGATGAGGCACGTATCGAGGTCAGCGGACTCCGCCAGCGGTTCTCCCCGACGCAGGCGCTCGACGGAGTGACTTTCTCGGTCTCCGCCGGGCATGGTCACCGGGTTTGTCGGCTCGAACGGGTCCGGGAAGTCGACCACGATCCGGGTCGATCCTGGGCCTCGATACCCCGGACGAGGGTCATGCCTTGGTCGGCGGACACCGCTACGCGACCCTGCGCTATCCGCTGCGCCGCGTCGGCGCCCTGCTCGACGCGGCCGCGGTCCAGCCGCCCGGACGGGCCGCAACCACCTGCGGTGGCTGGCCTGCTCCCAACGACTGCCCGCCACCCGCGTCAACGAGGTGATCACTTGTTCGCCTTGAACACCGCGGCGGGGCGCAGGCAGGCGGCTACTCGCTGGGCATGCGGCGGCGCCTCGGCATCGCCGCCGCCATGCTCGGCGACCCGCCGGTACTGATCCTCGACGAGCCGTTCAACGGCATGGACCCCGAGGGCATCATCTGGATCCGCGGCTTCCTGCGGATCGCTCGCTGCGCAAGGGCCGGGCGATCCTGGTCTCCAGCCACCTGATGGGCGAGCTGCAGGACACCGCCGACCGGGTCGTCGTCCTCGGCCGCGGCCGGGTGCTGGCCGACGCGAGTCTCCCGACCTGGTGGCGCAGGCCTCCCCGACGAGGTCCGGCTGCGTACCCCGGTACCCGCGGACGCCTTCGTCGCCCTCCGCGATGCCGGTGCCGTGGCGACGACCGCCGACCGCGGGCACCGTCACCGTGCCGGGTTCCGGCCGAGCGGATCGTGGCGGTCCTGGCCGCCGCCGGCGTCGCGATCTCTGCGGTCTCCGCGCAACGGGCGCCGCTCGAGGACGTGTACCTGACGTCGCGGGTACCGCAGCCGACTTCCGGGCGACGACCGACGGGCAGGTCCAGCGATTACCGCCACCATTGCCCGCACCCTGACCTGCACCGGTCCGGTCGCCGGAGTCCGGTGTGTGGCGCGGACGCTGGCCGCGGAATGGCTCAAGTTCCGCACCGTCCGCGGCTGGCTGATCGGTCTCGTCGTCGCCGCCGGACTGATGGTCGACCTTCACCTTCGTCGTCGCCAACGGCCACCACCAAGGCACCTGCACCGGCACCGGCGTCTGCCAGACCGGCCACCCGTACGTCCCGACCGGGCCCGGCGGCGGGCCGTCGCCGCCATCTACGAATACGACGCGCAGACCCTCACTGGTGACGGCACCCTCACCGCCCGGATCGAGGCCTTGACCGGGCTGATCTCGACCGGCCCGCCAACCAGGCACCCGACCCTGGCCAACACCGGCCGGGGCTGGCCGCATGGGCGAAGGCCGGCCCTCCTGATCACCCCGACGACGACCCAGGGATCGGCCTACGCCGCGGTCATGGCCACCGGCGGCCACGGCGACCGCTTCCAGCACGACTACACCCACGACCAGGCGGGCCTCCGGCACGGTCACCGACGCGACGCCACGGTGGCTGCAGCTGACGCCGCACCGGCGACACGATCACCGGTACGACTCGACCGACGGGCCAGCTGGCACCGCATCGGCAGCACCCGACTGCCCGGCCTGCCCGCCACCGTCACCGTCGGCTTGTTCGTCACCTCGCCGATTACCGCCCAGCAGACCCCCCACCCAGGCCACCGCCCGGTTCGACGACGTCGCCCTCACCGGCAGCACGAACGGTACATGGCAGGCGCACAGCATCGGCATAGGCCCGCAGGACGCCTACCCCGTACTCGGTACCGGCGGCGCCCGGGCGTCCGCAACGACCGTCACGGTGACCGGGTCCGGCGACCTCGCGCTGGCCGTGCCCACCCAAGCCGGCGGTGACACCGCATCCGAAACGCTGCTGTTCGGCCTCGTCGTCGCCCTGATCGTGCTGATCGTGATCGCCACCGGCTTCGTCACCGGCGAATACCGCCGGGGGCTGATCCGGGTCACCCTCGCGGCCACCCCGCAACGCGGCACCGTTCTGGCCGCCAAGGCACTCGTCATCGGTGCCGTCGCCTTCGCGGTCGGCGCGGTCACCGCAGCGATCGCCCTGCCGATCGGCGGCACGTCATGACCGGCAACGGAAACTTCCTGTTCCCGTCGAGTAGCGCCACCGTGGTCCGCGTCGTGGTCGGCACCGGCCTGCTGCTCGCACTGGCTGCGATCGGCGCCGTCGCGCTCGCGGCGATCGTGCGCCGCGCGGCCGCCGCGGTCAGCATCGGCATCCTGGTCTTCGTCCTGCCGATGCTGCTCGGCCCCGGCGTCCTCGGACCGAGCCTGTCCGGCAGCGCGGCGGGCTGGCTCTACCGGGCCTCGCCCGCGGCCGGCCTGTCGGTGTTCGACACCCTGCCGCGCACCACCCTGGTCGACTACCCGTTCACCCTGGCCAACGGGTACTACCCACTCGGACCGTGGGCCGGCCTGGCGGTCCTGGCCGCCTACGCCGCCCTTGCCCTGGCTCTGGCCGTATACCGGTGGCGGAGGCGGGACGCATGACCACAGCGATCGGCGATGCGGTGCGCACCGAGTGGCTCAAGGTCCGCACCCTGCCCGGCACCGCCGCGCTGTGCGCCGCAGCCGCCGCAGTGACGATCGCCGTCAGCACACTCGTCGCCGCGACAACCCATGTGGCGGGCGGCGACACCACCGGCCACGACCCGACCAAACTTGCCTTGACCGGTGTCTATCTCGGCCAGGCGGTCATCGCCGTCCTCGCCGTGCTGGCCATCGGCGAAGAGTACGGCACCGGCATGATCCGGGCCACCTTCACCGCGATCCCGCAACGCCTGGTCGTGCTCGCCGGCAAGGCCGTCACCGTCGCCGGTCTGGCCGCGGTCGCCGGTGTAGTCGCCGTCGCCGGCAGCCTGATCACCGGGCGGCTACTACTCCCCCGCGCCGGACTGGGCCCGACCCACGGCTACCCGCTGGTCAGCGTCACCGACGGCGCGACCACACGGGCCGCTGTCGGCACGGTGCTCTACCTGATCCTGGTCGCCCTACTCGCGCTCGGTTTGGCGACCGCGATCCGGGACACCGCCGTGTCCATCGGCGTCGTCCTCGGCCTGCTCTACCTGCCGTTGCTGCTCATCCAGGCCGTCACCGGTACCCTCCAGCGGCGTCTCGAACAGATCGCACCGATGTCGGCCGGACTAGCTGTCCAGAACACCACCGGCCTACACCAACAGGCCATCGGAGCATGGTCCGGGCTCGGCGTACTCGCCTGCTGGGCAACGGGCGCCCTGATTCTGGGCGGCCTCGTCCTGCGGTTGCGCGACGCGTGATCGTCCACCTCGGGGGACGCGGGGCAGTCCAGACGACCGGCACACACCAGAGCCGGTAGGACAAGGCCGGCCACAAGGCGACCGTCATCGGCCACCGGCTCCGGCGTGCCGATGACGATCTCCGCTGGACGTCGTAGGCTGCCAGCCCCGGTGAGGGTCGGGCAGCCATCTCGCGTCACTGACCTCGCCCAAGCGGTCTACCGCCGCCCGTCCGGTGTCGGCGTACGGATATCCCGTGAGCGAGGGGACGCATTCCGCCAGGCGCGCTCGGCGAAGCTGAACAGCCGCTGCGGGGTCATCCGCAGCCAGGCCGTTGCCCAGTCCAGGCTGCCGCCTCGGTTGCGCAGCTCGGTGATGCTGCGGACGTCGTCCGGAACGGTCGTGAGCACCTCGGCGGGTCCCTCGGTGAGCACCGCTGCGTGTGTGTCGTGCTCGCCCTCGATGATGGACAGCGCGAGCCACGGATGGGCCTGGACGTTGCGGAGCCGGGCGGCGGCACCGAGCGTGGGTAGCCAGAACGCCTGCGCGTATACGGTGAACAGTGTCGGTGCGGCATGGGCGCGACCGTCGGGCCGGGTCGAGGACGCCAATGCGTATGTGCGGCGCGTCAGGTACTCGGCCAGTTGGGGTCCGGTCATCCGCCGCTGCGGCGCGTACGCCTCGGACGTCGCCGGAGCGGCCCGTTGGAACGATGCCTCCTGGAGCCGATCCAGCCACGCCGCCAAAGCCCGATCGCCCGCACTCGCTGTCGTTACGTCCTCGTGCGCCACTGTTCCACGCTATCCGGGTCTCAGCTGTGGTCAAGCGCGCTGCCGGATCCCGAACAGATCAGGAACCGAGAAGCGCCACCGTGTACCGGGGCCTATCGTCGATGGCAGCCCAGCAACGACGCCGAGCCCGTACCGTGCGAGAAGGGAATCTTGAAAGATGCCTGCGAAGAATACTAAAACCGGATCCGGCGGCTTCAGCGCCGAGGAGCGGGCCGCGATGAAGGCGCGCGCCGAAGAACTGCGCGCCGAGGGCAAGAAGGGCGCCAAGAAGGCCGATGACCTGCAGGCGGCGCTCGACAGTATCGCCCAGATGGACGCGGACGACCGTGCGCTCGCCGAGCGCGTCCACGCGACGGTGACCGCAAACGCCGCCGAATTGTCGCCGAAGACCTGGTACGGCATGCCCGCCTATGCGAACGCAGCTGGCAAGATCGTCGTCGCGTTGAAGAATTCGGGCAAATTCAACACGCGGTACTCGACCCTGGAGTTCCAGGATGCAGCGAACCTCGACGACGGCGACATGTGGCCGGTGACGTACGCGCTCACGAAGTGGAGCCCGGCGGTGGAGACGAAGGTCGCCGAACTGGTGAGGGCCGCAATCCTCTAAAGACCGTTCCAGATTGAATAAATCAGTCTCTTGAGTATGGCGATGTCGGTCGATAATCCGGTGGCGTGGGAACAGGACATTATCGATGGGTTGCGGTCGGCTGGCGCCGCTGATCCCTGGCCCGACCGCTGCGGTTCCGCTACCTAGGGGGGTGGCCTCGTGATGATCGGAGGTCGTCGAGTTTCTGCACATCGCTGGCCGGATTCAGGCCCCGGTTACATCCGATGTCTGCGACATCGCTATGCACTCGTGAACGGCCCAGACGTCTGCGCGTTCGCACACCGGATGATCACCCCATGATTGAGCGGGAGCCGTCGTTGCGCACGGCACCGTGTTGGTCGTCTGGCACACGGCCGAACCGGAAACGGAGTATTCGTCGCCGCCGGACCGTGGAGCACGGTGCCGGTACTCGATCGGGGTGCTCACCGGACGGCGGGCCTAGACCAAGGGTCGACCGAGAAGCCGTGACGCTTATCGTTCGGTCTGTCTGCGCGTCCACAGTGCTGGATGTGTGAGCTGCGCTCAGCCATCTCCCGGAGCGGTGGGAGACGACAGACCTCGACCGGGTCCCCTGTCGGCCGGGATTCTGCTCAACCCACAGCCACCTAACATCTCCAGCGTCGCCCAGGCGGGCGCCCGCACGATCGAGGTCCACGACCGGCACGGTCAGCGGATCGGCTGTCATCAACCTCGCGGACAAGGTTGTGTCGTGCAATGGTCGGCCGCCCGTGCGGACGATCGGCGAGTGGCGGCGCTCGAGGCTCACGTTCCCAGGCCCCGTTGTGCTTTGTTCGGCTGAATCCGGACCACATTTCGGCAACGCGGAGCATCGGTTTCACACCCCGCCGTAGTGATCTCTGAACCCATGCGCCGCCGAGGCTGCTCCACTGTGGAGGGGAAGGACCGGATGTCGACCCTGCATCGACCGGCGCCGACTGACATGCCGGCCACGCCGACGGCAGGTGTCCGAGGATTCCCGATCGCGGCGACCTCCTGGCCGTCGAATGGGCCGTGATCGTCATCGGCGCCCGGGCCGCCGAAGGCCTGTTCGCACGCCCTACACCCGAAGGACCGGGCCGCGGGTTCGACGTCATCAGCAGTGACGACTGCGACCTGATCCTGGCTGCCGCCCGACCGCTGATCGCCCGGATGGCACCGATGTCGACACGACAACCGCCACCCGCAGCGGTCCGGGCGGGCTGAGTCTCCTGTTGGGCAACTGTGGCCGCGATGATGTCGCGGATGAATGGTGAACGATTCGGTAGAGGCAGGGCCGACGAGCCGCCTCCGCAGTCTCACTGAATAATGGCAGGTGAATGCACCGACCATCTCGCCCGAGGACGGAGGCGCACGATGATCACGGTGACCGCGACCCAGGCGCCGCCACGCCCGTTAGATCCGGAGCCGCTCGATCCCGTATGGGTTCCCGCCCGTTCAACCCGGACGAACCGCAGCCCGTCGATCCGGACGACGAGCCGCCCGGCGCTCCTCGCATACCACCGCCTCCGCCGCCCCCACCCCACCGGTAGGGGCTGCGCGTCTCCGCCGTCACGGCGGTGCCCCGTGCGACGGCCGTCAGGTGGTGCCTGACGGCTATCGGCGGTCCGTTGCACCCGGCACGGTGGTTACGCCGCGGTAGCCGCCGGTCGATGCCCCGGCGCGTGTCACCCGGCGTTGCGGGCGTTTGCGTTCATTGCGAAGCTGGGTAGACCTGGATTTTGAAACTCAGAGTGAAGGAGGCTCGAGATGCAACCGCAGATACGCGGGGTGATGACCCCGGACCCGGCGATCGTGTCGCTGCAGACATCCCTCACGCAGGCCGCCGAGCTGATGCGTGAACGCGAGACCGGCGACGTGCTGGTCGCCGACGGCGGCGGCGCCCTCTACGGGATCGTCACCGACCGCGATATTGTCATCCGCGCCGTCGCCGACGGCATGGATCCGACCATGACGCCGGTCCAGGCCGTAATCACCCGATCGCCGATCTCGATCGACCCGGACGACAATCCGGCGCAGGCCGTGGCGCTGATGCGTCAACACTCGGTCCGGCGGCTGCCCGTCATCGATGAGCACGGCACGGCGGTCGGGATCGTGTCACTCGGGGATCTGGCCATCGACCGCGACGAGCGATCGCTGCTCGCGGACATCAGCGCGGCCCTACCGAACAACTGATCGAGGCATTCGACGTGGACCATGGCCGTAGGGCTGTCGTCGCGGGTCGCGGGCGGCGGATAACGCGTACGGCTGAGGCGTACGCGGTCGCGGTCGCCGCGGCGTTGATCGCGACTCTGATGGTATTGCTGCTCGCTGCTGTGCTCAGTGTGGTCATCGAACACGCGGCCGGCGTGTCTCTACAGATGCCGTTTCGATGATCTTTGGTTGCATCGACCCCGGCCGTTAGAACCTGTGAATAGGCAGTTCAGTGCCCGATGGACGTCGGGTTGGTTCTGGCGGTGTCAGCTGGCCCAGTGCGACCGGGAGCCGGCGGACGCGCCGGCGCACGGTATCGACGGTCGATCGCATGTCAAATGTCCGCGAAGCTCGATCAGTCGGGTGCCAGCCTCAAGGTGGAACGGCAGATCCCCCGACGGCAGTCCGGACGGCGTCAACATAGGACGTGCTCCTGGTAGTGGATGCACGCGTTTGGTGCCGGGGATCGGCACGATGTCCCTCGTCGGCGAGGCGCAGGTTGCGCTGGAAGTTATCGCCGATGAACCGGGGGCTGGTTTTGCGGAAGCCGCTGTCGTCGAGGCGCCCGACGTCTTCCGGGGTGCGTAGGTTGCCGGTGAGGAATCCCTTGCCGAGCGGTGAGTAGGCGACGAGCCCGATGCCGAGTTCGCGTGGCATCGGCAGGAGTTCTTCCTGGTCGCGGGTCCACAGGGAGTACTCCGATTGCAGGGCGCTGATCGGGTGGACGGTGGGCGCGGCGGATGGTGTCGGTCCAGGCTTCGGACAGGCCGATGTGGCGGATCTTGCCAGCTTGGACGAGGTCGGCGAGGGCGCCGATGGTGTCCTCGATCGGCGTGCCCGGGTCGACGCGGTGCTGGTAGTAGACGTCGATGTGGTCGGTGCCGAGGCGTTGGAGCGAGCCGTCGACGGCGGTGCGGATGTTGGCCGGGCTGCTGTCGCGGGTCCAGGGGCCGCGGCCGTCGTGGGCGACGAGGCCGAACGTGGTGGCCAGGACCACCTGGTCGCGGCGGCCTTTGAGGGCGCGGCCGACAAGGTCCTCACCTAGTTGATGTAGGTGTCGATCCGGGTGACGCCGAGGTCGAGGGCGCAGTGGATGGTGCGGATCGATTCGGCGTCGTCGCTGTCGGCGCCGATGTAGCCGTGGGACATGCCCATCGCGCCGAGCCCGATCCGGGAGACTTCCAGTTTTCCAAGGTGTGCGGTGTGCATGACGCTTCCTCATTGACGGATTCGCGAGGCAGATCGTGGCGGGCCGGGAGCGTCAGTCGACGCGGCGTCCGACGAGCCACTGGACCATCGCCGGGTCGTGGTGGTCGATGAACATGCTCTTCCCGCCGTCGAGGCCCGCGATGGCGGTCATCTCGTTGGCGGTGAGGTCGAAGTCGAAGATGTCGAGGTTCTCGGCCTGACCGCCATCACCGAAGGCATCGAAACACCGGAACAAGACCACGCCCTGCGCCGGCTCGGCTGCCGCTACGTCCAGGGCTACCTCTACGCCCGCCCACAGCCGGCCGCCGCGATCGACCGCATCCTCCACGACGGACTCACGCCGCCCCCGCACCCGTGACATCCATTCGAAGCCGCCCTCGTGATCGGCTCCGGAAGCAACGACCACGATGTCGGAGGACTGATCACATCGCTGTCGATCGCCCCGGCCAACAATCTCGAGGCGAGCGCTGCTAAGCCCAGCGCCCGGCCGACCCGGCGGTCCGGGGTCGGTGTGCTTCTCGTGCTGTTGTGCCCGTGCATGGACGCGCCGTGTTCCATCAGAACAGCGCTATCAGCCGAAGTGCAATCGTGAACCTGTTGCGGGCACGCATCTGCATAACGGAGGTTCTCGTTCGCATGGTTGCCCGGCCGTGTATCGGCTGTTTACGTGGCGGGCGGCTGCGGTAGCCGCTCCAGGCGGGTCCAGCCGTCCCAGCCGCGTTTGCGCATCAGGTCTCGTAGTCGCTGCGCCCGGGGGTCGGCTTCGTCGGCGAGTTCGTCGAGAAGGTCGTACTGCATGTCGTCGTGTGCCTCGTCGCCGGAGATGAGTTCGCCGTTGGCGTACGCCTGCTCGGCGAGTTCGGCCATGATGTCGGCGGCTTCCTCCAGGCGTGGGTCATCGCCCGTGGTGCTGGGGTCGCTGTCGAGGAGTTCCGAGAGGACTTGGTAGAGCCGCACGAGTCGTGGGTCGTCGAGTTGGGCGAGTTTGGCGGGAATCCATTCGTGGATGCGATCGGGCCAGCGCGCCGCTATCAGGATCCATCCGTCTCGTTCGCCTTGCACCATCCGTTCTGATGCCCCGATTTCGCGGAGCCGGTCGAGGTAGTAGACGACCGCTGGTGGGAGCGCGAGGCTGTCTCCGGCGGCGAGTTGCGCGATCTGTTTGCGGATGGTCTCCAGGCGTTCGATCTGGTCGCGCAGTTGGCTGTCGATCGTGCCGATCGCTTCGGCAAAGGTGGATGCGTCGGCTTCGAGCATCTGGGCGATCTGTGACAGCGGTACGCCGGCCCCGGCGAGGGTGCGGATCTTGATGAGCGACACGACGGCGGTTGCGCCGTAGCGGCGGTAGCCCGACGCGTCCCGCTGCGGTTCGGGCAGGAGCCCGATCTGGTGGTAGTGCCGTACCGCCCGGACGGTAACCCCGCAGTAGGCCGCCAGTTGGCTGATTGTCAGCATGCTCTGATCCTGCCCTCCATGCGCCCGGAGCCGCTCAGGAGATCCGCCGCCGGTAGGCGATGTTGGCGAAGATGTAGGCGACGATGAGGATGCCGACACACCAGGCGAGGGCAATCCAGATGTCGGTGCCGACCGGCTGTCCGGTGAACAGGTCCCGGATTGTGTTGACGATGGAGGTCACCGGCTGGTGGTCGGCGAAGGCCCGCACCGGGCCGGGCATGGTGGCGGTGGGTACGAAAGCGGAGCTGATGAACGGTAGGAAGATCAGCGGGTAGGAGAACGCGCTCACTCCGTCGGGGGTTTTCGCGGTGAGGCCGGGGATCACGGCGATCCAGGTCAGCGCCAGGGTGAACAGAACCAGGATGGTGGCGACCGCGAGCCAGGCCAGCACGCCGGCCCCGGTGCGGAAGCCCATGGCGACGGCGACGAGCACCACGATGACCACGGAGATCATGTTTGCGGCCAGTGAGGTCAGCACGTGTGCCCACAGCACGCCGGAGCGGGCGATCGGCATGGACTGGAACCGTTCGAAGATGCCGCTCTGCAGATCTTGGAAGAGCCGGTAGGCGGTGTAGGCGACGCCCGAGGCGATCGTGATGAGCAGGATGCCGGGGAGCATGTAGGTCACGTACGGGACGGACCCGGTGTCGATCGCGCCGCCAAACACGTAGACGAACAGCAGCATGATGGCGATCGGTGTGATCGCGGTGGTGATGATCGTGTCCAGGCTGCGGGTGACATGGCGCATGGTCCGCCCGGTCAAGGCAGCGGTGTCGGCGAGGTAGTACGTGGCCATGGTTCGTCTCCTACTTCGTGATCGGGCTGGTCTGGCGGTCCTTCGCTGCCGTCGGTGTCTTTCTTGCCGACGAGCGCCAGGAAGACTTCTTCGAGGGAGGGCTGCTTCTCGACGTATTCGACCTTGGCCGGTGGCAGCAGCGCCTTGAGTTCGGCGAGGGTGCCGTTGACGATGATCCGACCCTGGTGAAGGATCGCGATCCGGTCGGCGAGCTGCTCCGCCTCGTCCAGGTACTGGGTGGTGAGCAGCACGGTCGTGCCGCCGGCGGCGAGGGCCTTGACGGCATGCCACACCTCGATCCGCGCCTGCGGGTCCAGCCCGGTCGTTGGCTCGTCGAGGAAGATGACCGGTGGATTCCCGATCAGGCTCATCGCAATGTCGAGACGGCGGCGCATGCCGCCGGAGTACGTCGCTACCCTCCGAGTGGCCGCTTCGGTCAGCGAGAAGCGCCGAAGGAGGTCATCCGCGATCGCGCCCGGGTCCTTCACGTGCCGCAACCGGGCGACCAGGACGAGGTTTTCGCGCCCGCTGAGGATTTCGTCGACCGCCGCGAACTGGCCGGTCAGACTGATCGAGTCCCGTACCTTGGCGGCCTGCGTCGCGACATCGAAGCCGTTGACCCGCGCGGTCCCGGTGTCGGCCTTGAGCAGCGTGGACAGGATTTTCACCACCGTGGTCTTGCCTGCCCCGTTCGAGCCGAGCAGCGCGAAGATACTGCCGGGTGCCACCTCGATGTCGACGCCGCTCAGTACCCGCAGCTCCTTGTACGACTTCTCCAAGCCCTGCACGAGGATCGCCGGCTCGGCGACCCGATCCGTTGTTGACGACATGTTCATAGCAGTCAGTGTGCAAGGTTGACGCAGCGTCAAGGTCAAGCCCAATTGCGGTCGATCACGAAAATTCTCGAACCCGACGCGAACTCCCTCATGTCCCGGAGACCCGTGCTTGCCCCGTCCGGTGGCGATCAAGCTGATCCCCGGCTCCTCCGAACGCCAGATCCGCTCGGAGGCACAGGCCGCGGCCCGCCTCACTCATCCATACATAACGGCCATATACGACTTCGGTGACACCGGGCAGGACTCCAGCCGTTACGGATACCTGGTGATGGAGCTACTCACTGGACAGACCCTCGCCGACCGGCTCGCCACCGGCCCGATGCCGTGGCTCGAGACAGCGGAGGTCGCCCGCCAGATCGCCGCCGCGATCGCCGCCGCACACGACCCAGCACATCGTGCACCGCGACATCAAGCCCGCGAACATCATGCTCACCGCTGCCGGCGTCAAAGTGCTGGACTTCGGCGTCGCCGGCGTCGCCCACCAAGATCACCCTGACACCCTGGTCGCCGGCACGCCGGGCTACACGGCGCCGGAACGCATCCACGGCCACGCCGGCAGGCCCGCCGCGGACGTGTATAGACTGGCCGTCGTCGTCCACGAAGCGCTCACCGGCAGGCTGCCACGGCCGATCACGACATGGCAGGAACTCGCCCAGACCGACTTCCACGCCCCACTCGCGATGCCGGCCGGCGTAGCGCCCGCGATCGCGCCGATGCTCGCCGCCGCGCTCGCCGCAGAACCGCAGCGACGGCCGACCGCGGCACAGCTTGAAACGGCGCTCACCAGCCTAACGGCACCCACCACGCCGCCCATCGCGCCGACGGTGCGGGCGGCACTGACCGAGCCGACGATCGTGACCACACGGCCAGCCGGCGTCGCCGCCGTTCCCGTGCCGCGGCCGGCGCCGACCACGGTCGCCGACCTCTCCGGCATCGGACCCGGCCGGTCCCCGGCCCGCATCGTAGCGCTCGCGGCCGCGGCGGTGGCGGTCCTGATCATCGTGATCGTGACACTCTCGTCGCTGCACAAACCGAGCAACGGCCAGAACACCGCCGCAACCAGCCCCACCGCAACCGCCACGACAACCAACGCCCCGCCGAGCACGCAACCATCGGCATCTCCGTCCACCGGAAACGTCAACGCGCTCCTGGTGACGCTGCAGCAGGCTGTCGATACCGCGGCCGGCGACGGCAGCCTCGGCCACGATCAGGTCAAGGAGGTCACCCGGCGGGTCGAGCGGATCCGGGCCGCGTGGCAGAGCGGCGACCTCGGCGAGTTCCGCGACCAATGCCGGCAGTTGCAGGACGCCCTCACCAACGGCGGCGGCCACGGCAACGGAGACGACAACGGGCACGGCAACGGCGGTAACAGCGGCGGCACCAGTCCGGCGGCCTTGACGATCAGCCCGATCGTCGACCAGTTGCTAGCCGCAGCCGGCGGCACCGACCAGTAGCGTAAACAGCCTGCGCACTGCTCTTACCGGGGCACCTGGCAGCCGCAGCAGCGGGTTCGACGGCGCGCTCGACCCCAACAGCTGAACCTCGCCATTCTGCCGACGATGCCACGCCCGGAGGTTCATCCGTCCGGGTGGGGCATCGTCGCCACGGTGGCGATGGACATCCGGGCTGCGCTGCGTGCGGCCACGTGGGTGACGGCGAGTTGCTGCATGGCCGGCCCGTGGGGGCCGTGGCTACACTCGGCCCGGCCTGGCGCCGTATGAGGAGTGTGTGTGGTGGGTCGTGCCGACGTGTATCTGCAGCCCGATGCCCCGGACCCGGTGCTACCGGTTGGGGTCGTCCTCGACCTCGCCCGCCGACATGTGCCGGACGCGGCGGCGGTGACCGGCGTGGACGAGTCCGGCGGCGAGGCCCGGGCCCACCTGATCGACGACGGTGTGGTGGTCAAGACGCAGCGTCCGCACCGGTTGCGGCCGCGGACGAGCCTGGCCAAGGAGGCCTACCTCCTCGACGCGTTGGCCCCTGTCATGGCGGATCGGATTCCGCGGCTACTCGGTTACGACCGGGTCGATACCGCCGCCGGCGTGGTGGAATACCTGTGCATGACCCGAATCCTGGGCCTACCGGTCCGCGCCGTGACCATCACCGCGCAGGCCCGGACGCGGTTGCTTGCCGAGCTCGGTCATTGGCTGCGGATCCTGCACAGCGCCGACGTCAGCGATCCGATCGTGCCCGCCGACACCGACGCCGCCGCCGTGTATCGGCGGTTGGAGTTCGGGTTCGCCGATCTCCTCGACGCTTTCGACGAGCGGCCCGACCCGGCGGCTCTGCCGCTGCCCGCGGCTGAGATCGCCGCCCGAGCCTTGGGCGCCGTCCCGACCTCGATCGACGCGCCGATGGTGGTGCTGCACTCGAATCCGAGCCCGACCCACGTGTTCGTCGACCCGGCTCACGGCACCATGACCGGCGTGATCGACTTCGGTGACGCCTACACCAGTCACCCGGCCCTGGACCTGCACCGGTGGCCGGCACCGGCCGACCGGGCCGCGATCCGGGCCGGCTACCTCGACGGCACGGCGGCACCCGTTGGTTTCGATCGGCTGTGGACGGTCGCAATGGTCTACACCGACCTCGCTGTGATCGCCGGCGGTTCGGCCCACACCGGCGACGCGGTCGCCGATCTGTCGGAGCGCCTGGACGAGCTGTGACCACCCCACTCCCCCACCACTACGGTCCCGTCGGGTGCGGGCCAATCCGTCGCCGATAGGCAGGTCGATCGGCGCGGTCTGATCCGCCGGATGTGGCGTTACCTGCCGCAGGTCACCGGTCTGCTGGCGGCCGGCTCGGCGTCAGGGATTGTGATGAACACCGCGGTGGTGTTGCCAGCGGTCCTGCTCGGCGGGTCAGTCGACACTGCTGTCGCGGTCGACCGCGGCCAGGCCAGCGCCGCCGACCTGGCGCGGGTGGGGCTGCTGATTGTTCGGGCGCCTCACCTCGGGTGACGACCGGTTGCATCGTCGCAGGATCTCTTGCTGCGATAGCAACCTGGAGATCGCGTCCGAGATAGAACCCGCCACGCTGGCAACAGTTGCCGGAGCCGGTGTTGCCATGTCGCGGCTTTCCGCGCGCAAGAGGTGAATCGGCTCGGCGTTGTCTACGCCAGGCACTTCCTCGATCACGTGTGGCGGCTGCGTTTGCGACCAGCGGTCGCCGATCAGCTCGACCGCTGAGTTGATCGCGCAGCCCGAGCGCGGTTGGTCTGACCTGTGCGTCACCATCGCGTGTATAGCGCTTTCGGTCTGCCATCACCTGCTAACATCCGCACGAACGCGTGCAAGTCGCAATCACTCAGGAGGTTCGCGGTGCCGGACACCGAATCCGCCCCGATCGCCGGCTCGGCGCACACCACCTGCCACATGTCGATCTCGCTGGACGGCTTCGTCGCTGGGCCGGACCAGAGCCGCGAGAACCCCCTGGGCAAGCGAGGGCCGGAGTTGCACGGCTGGCACATCGGCGACCCACGAGCCAACGATGCCGACAAGGTCGCGACCGAGTGGCTCATGCGCCCGCGGGGCGCGTATGTGATGGGTCGGAACATGTTCGGCCCGATCCGCGGGGACTGGCATGAGGAATGGACCGGGTGGTGGGGCCCCGAACCGCCGTATCACGCACCGGTGTTCGTGCTGACCCATCACCAACATGACCCGATCCAGATGGACGGCGGGACGACCTTCCACTTTGTCACCGAGGGCTTCGACGCGGCCTACTCCGCCGCGTGCCAGGCCGCCGGGGACAGCGGCGTGGACATCGCCGGTGGGGCCTCGACCGTCCGACAGGCGCTGATCGCCGGCGTGATCGACGAGCTCACACTCGATATTGCACCGGTCCTGCTCGGTTCGGGCGAGCGCATCTTCGACGGGGTTGAATTCTTCGGCTTCGAACCCGCCGAGGTGCTTCACTCACCACTGACCACCCATATCCGCTATCGCCGCGTCAACTAACTCCGGCGTTACGGAGCGGTCGAGGTACGGCTAGACCGTATGGAGTGACCGGCGTTGCCGGTTCATCCGGTCGGTGACAGTCACGGCTGCGGGTGTGGTGTCAAGGCCGGGCCGCTGTCGCGGTCGCTTCGCGAGCCTGGACACCGCACCTGGTGCCGGTGGGGCGGCGACGCTCGGTTGGACTGGTCGGGTGTGATCGTGTCGGGTGAGGGTCGGCATCCGGCGTCTCGCTTGCACGTCTTGCCGGAGCGGGTGACGTTCAGGGATTGCCGGGCTGGACGAGGCCACACTCGTACGCGAACACCACGGCCTGTACACGATCCCGCAGTCCGAGCTTCAGCAACATCCGTCCGACGTGCGTCTTGACCGTTGGTTCACCGAGAAACAGGGCCGCGCCGATCTCGGCGTTGGAGCGGCCTCGTGCGATCAGGCCGAGTACTTCCAATTCCCGTGGCGTCAGGGCGGCTAGGCCGGGCGGCGGGTCGGCGTCGTGGCGTGGCCGACGTACGTAGTCTTCGATCATCCGGCGGGTGATCTCCGGTGCAAGCATCGCCTCGCCGGCGGCGACGGTCCGGATCGCGCCCGCGAGTTCGCGTGGTGGTGCGCTTTTCAGCAGGAATCCGCTGGCACCGGCGCGGAGCGCAGCGTACACGTACTCGTCGTGGTCGAACGTGGTCAGGATCAGGATTCTGGACGAAACCCGGCCACCGGTGAGTCGCCGGGTCGCCTCGATGCCGTCGATACGTGGCATGCGGATGTCCATCAGGATCACGTCAGGGTCGTGCTGATGAGCGAGATCGATCGCCTCGGCGCCGTCGGACGCCTCGCCGACCACGTCGATGTCGGGCTGGCCGTCGAGGATCGACCGGAATCCACCGCGTACGAGCGCCTGGTCGTCGGCGAGCAGGACCCGGATCATCGGGCCGCCACGGCCATCGGCAGCTCGACCCGGACGCCGTAGCCGCCGCTCGACCGCGGCCCGGCCGACAGCGAGCCGCCGTACAGGGCGGCGCGCTCGTGCATGCCGATCAGGCCGTGGCCGTGGCCGGTGACGGTGGCGCCGGGGCCGTCGTCGGTGACCTCCAGCTCGACGCTGTCGTCGGTGTAGCGCAGGACCACCGATGCCTTGGCCGCGTTCGCGTGCTTGAGCGTGTTCGTCAACGCCTCCTGCGCGATCCGGTAGATCGTGAGTTCTGCGCCGGGCGGGAGTTGCCGGACCGATCCTTCGATCGTCAGCACGACGGGAAGGCCGACCAGGTTCATCTGTTCGGTGAGGTCGGTGAGCTGGCCCGTGCCCGGTTGTGGTTTGAGCGCAAGAGCGCTGCCTTCGCCGCGGAGCAGGCCGAGCATGCGTTGGAGTTCCCCGACCGCGTCGCGACCGGTCTCCTGCACCGACCGCAACGGCTCGATCGCGGCCGCCGGGTCGCGTTCCAGCAGGTCTTCGGCGGCGCCGGCCTGGACGACCATGACACTCACGCAGTGCGCGACGATATCGTGCAGCTCGCGGGCGATCCGGTTGCGCTCCTCGGTGATCGCGGCCCGGATCGACTCGTCGCGGTCGGACTCGAGTTGGCGGGCGAGATCCCGGGCCATCGTGTGCGTGCGGTGCCGGTGCGCCAGCACCCGACCGGCCACGATCGCGCCGATGAGCGGCACGAACGTGAACGGGACGTTCGCCACCGTGCCGATGACCGGGACCCGAGCGAACAGCACCGCGACCGCGAACACGGCGATCCCCGCGCCGATCATCGCGGCCTGCCGACCGGCCCAGCGCGCGACCGCGTACGCGGCAACCAGCAGCGGCAGGAAATCGCCCCACAGCGTGATCGTGAGCCGGGTGAAAATCTCGGGTCCGGCGATCGCGGCGGCGACGACACAGACGGTGGCGAGCGGAGCACGCCGGCGGAGCGCGAGCACACCGGTTGCGATCGCGGTGACGATGGCCACAGCGAGCACTGGACCGTAATGCACCGATTGATCGATGTTGAAGCGCAGGTCGACCTGAGCAAAAACGGTCAATACCGAAGCGATCAGCACGTCGAACAGCAACCCGCCGCGACGATCCGTGGTCTGGTCCATGGCGGCCAGTCTGCGGCACGCGGCGCGGCTGGTCGTCATCCTTGAGCATCATGCCGGAGCGACGTAGGTCGGAGGATTCGACCCGCTCCGACGACCTCCGGCCGATCCGGCCGACGACCCGCGTACGACGCCGGCCGGGGTTGGGGACGGCGAATCTGGTCCCGGTCGATCCGCGCCACCGGGGCTCGGCGGCCATGGAGGATTCGCATGTCTGTACACCTGAGGCGGCTCAGCGGCTGGGCCCTGATCATCGGTACGGTTGTCGCCACCGCCGGATACCTGGCCGCGTTCGCGATGACCACGCAGTTCACCGGCTCGCTCTGGATGCCGCTGTACTCGATCGCGCTGGTCGGCGACATCATCATCCTGCTCGGCCTGCCGGCGATCCTCGCCGGTCACGCCGGTCGGCTGCCGCTGCTGACGCTGATCGGCTACGTCGGCATCTTCGTCACGATGACGGCATTGAACGTCGCCGAGGGACTGGTCGAGGCGTACGTGAAGCCGTACCTCGCGACCCACGGCGGAATCCCGGACTCGGCGGCGGGCCTCGACATGTTCGAGAACGTCGCGCTGCTGTTCCTCGTGATCGGCCTGATCTGCCTGGGCATCGCGGTGATCCGGGCGAAGGTGTTCGGCTGGTGGGTCGGAGCGCTGTTCATCGCATCGCCGGTCGCCGGCTTTGCGGGGCTGTCCGGCGGCCTCGCGCTTATCAGCGACTACCTGGCCTTCACCGCGCTGTTCGCGATCGGCCTCCACACGATCCGCCGGACGGTTCCGGCTCCGTCGATCACGAGCGCCGTAGCTCCGGCGCCGGTGCACAGCTAGACCGTATGGAGTGACCGGCGTTGCCGATCCATCCGGTCGGTGACGGTCATGTGTTCCGGGTGTGGTGTCAAGGCCAGGGCCGCTGCGCGGTCGCTTCGCGAGCCCTAACACCGCACCCGGTGCCGGTGAGGCGGCGGCGATCGGTTGGACTGGTTGGGTGCGATCGCGTCCGGTTAAGGTCGGGTCGGCATCCGGCGTCTCGCTGGCACGTGGGCGTGGGTTGACGCTGGGGTGACAGTTGGGGTGTCTGCCGTGGTCCAGTGGTAGTGCCACAGGTGCAGGGGCGCCGGACGGGGCGACCGCTTGTTTGGCCTGTTGTTCATTGGACTTGAGGTAGCGATCGACCCGGCGCAGATCGGCGAGTAGGTCACAGGCGATGTCTCGGCGGCACAGATCCGCTGGCGTGATGGGTCGGACGGTGCGCAGTAGGGCGGCGCCATCGGCGTTGAGGCGACGTGGCGCGCCGCCATGCATCAGGTCGCGCAGAATACCGTGCAGTCGGTAGACGATCCGGACGCGTTCTGCGGCCAGATCCGCCGGGCCTTCACACAGCAGCCGCAGTGTCACAGACTCGCCTCCGACTGTCACCTGGCGCAGATGCCGGCGACTACGGTTGAGCGACGACGGCGACGCTGGTCGCGTCGGTGACGTCGGTCTTGCGGCCTCCGCCGGTATCGAGGAGGCGAGCACGCACGCTCAATGTCGACGGCGCATCTACGACGTCCTCGCCGGCGGCAGCCAGCAGCTGGGCGATTCCGCGGCCCAGACCGGCGGCGTCCTCGACGGCGAACCGTCGTTGCGGCCAGCCGACCGCCCAGTCGGTGAGGCGCTGATATGTGCCCGTGTTCACCGCCAGCCGCTGGGAGGACAGCTGATTTCCGGCCTCGTCCAGAGCGACTGCGGTCAATGATGATTTATGTTAATCGATACCTATCGTGATGATGATTGACGTTGGGAGAGGCGTCGGTGGTCCAACACGACGAGGCCCGACACCTGGTAGGAGATGCCGGTCGTCAACGATCCGCAGGCCACAGCTGGACCGATCGCGACACGCGGTTGGCGCTACCGGCCAGGTCGTCGGTGTCACAGGGCTGCGCCTGCCGAAAATTGCCTCCGTGCGGTTCAGGCGGCATGTTGGTATTCGTGGATGATGCCGCCGAGCCAGTCGCTGCGGCGGATGTTCAAGTAGCCGATGAGCGGATGTCATTCGTGGCTCACCGAGCCGCTCGCCCAGGGGCCCGCCAACGCGAGCCGCCCGGAAGCAAAGTCAGCGCGAACGTCATCGGTCCATTGTTTGATCTCGGCCGCCGACTGCTCTACCGCTCGGCCGGTCGTGTCGATGACTCTCACCACCCAGCGGTGATCACGGCTTGGCCAGTCGCTCCAACGATCCCATCTCATCTGCTCATATCCGTCGGCGGTGATCACCTCAGGCCGCTGTCGAGGATCGGCGGCGTGCTCGCGATGCCACCGCGCCCACCCATTGAACCTCCGCTTGGCATCAAGGTCCCACTTGCCGGGATCGCGCTCCTCGAGCCGATGCCAGCGCACCTGGTCGTTGACGTCCAGCAGGCATGCCGCGATGCCGTTGAGTTCCGTTGCGGACGGGCTCGCCAACACTTCTCCGAGGGGCGACTGCCCGGTCAGCACAACGTCGAGGCCGTCGGCCTGGTAACGCAGCGCGCGCTGGATCCACGCCTCCAAGGTGCGCTGGCGCCACGCGGTGTCCGCCCCGCTCGGGATGCCGATCTCGTCGAAGTCGTGCACGACGAGTCCGTGAATCGCTGCGCACGCCCGAAGCGCGGTCGTCTTTCCCGAGCAACTCGAACCGGCGATCGTCAGCAGCATCCCAGTAGGTTGCCAAACACGCCGCCTGACGTGCCACCGCATTCTCGCCACCGGCACGAGTCGGCGCCTTCGACCGGCTGACGGCTGGCAACATCCGCTCTATGCCGCTGATGACGCATGAATCGGTATCGCGCGAATTGGGCTTCGTCAGGGCCGCTGGATCGAGATGTCCCGACTTTGTCGTGAACGGTGCCGGCCGGCCTACGTAGACGTGTCGGTCAGCCGGCGAGCTGATCCCGGCGGCGGGTGAGGTAGGCCCGCTCGGCGGGGTTGCCGGCGAGACTGACGGCCCGGTTGTACGCGGCCCGAGACTCGCCGCTGCGCCCGAGTCGCCGCAGCAGGTCGGCTCGGGCGGCGTGGAAGGCGTGGTAGTCGTCGAGGACCTCGGCGAGCCGGTCGATTTCGGCGAACCCGGCTCCGGCGCCGTCGACCTCGGCGACCGCGCGGTTGAGCCGCACGATCGGCGAGGGGTCGCTCAGCGCCATCTGGCCGTAGAGGGCGACGATCGCGGACCAGTTGGTGTCTCGGGCGGATGTGGCCTCTGTGTGGACCGCGTTGATCGCGGCCTGCAGTTGGTAGCGCCCGGGTGGGCCACCGCCGGCCGCCACCGCCTCGATCCGCTCCCAAACCAGGGCGTTGCCCTCGGCGATGAGGGTGTGGTTCCATGCGCCGCGGTCCTGCTCGTCGAGGGTCACCAGCTCTCCGGTGCGGGACACGCGCGCCGGTCGCCGGGCGTCGGTGAAGAGCATCAGGGCAAGCAGTCCGGCTACCTCGCCGTCGTGCGGGAGAAGAGTCCGGAGCAGGCGGCCGAGGTGGATCGCCTGGTCGGTGAGGTCGACGCGCACCGGGTCGTCCCCCTCGCCAGCCAAATAGCCCTCGTTGAAGATGAGGTAGACGACCGCGAGCACGCCGACGAGGCGCTCGCGGATGTCGTGGGCAGACGGAACCCGGTAGGGAATGTGTGCCGCCTTGATCTTCGCCTTCGCGCGGGTGATCCGTCGCGCCATCGTGGTCTCCTGCACAAGATAGGCGCGGGCGATCTCGGGGATGGTGAGGCCGCCGAGCAGCCGCAGGGTGAGTGAGCGCCACCCTGGCCTCCATCGCGAGTGCAGGGTGGCAGCAGGTGAAGACCAGTCTGAGCCGGTCGTCCTCGACCGGGCCGGTCGGCTCAGGAGGGGTGTCGTCGTACACGAGTCGGGCCGCCTGGTGTTTGGCGGCGCGCTGCGACTCGCGACGGAGCCAATCGATCGCCTTGCGGGTCGCGGTGGTGGCGAGCCAACCGCCGGGATTGGGCGGTACACCCTCGCGCGGCCACCGCTCCGCAGCCGCTACGAACGCCTCGGCCGCGGCTTCCTCGGCGACGTCGAGGTCGCCGAAGCGGCGCGCGAGGTCGGAGACCACCCGCGCCCGCTCCTGGTGGTGGGCACGGGTGATCGCCTGCTCGACGACGGGACCGGTCACGGCTCCGGCAGCGCTCGTATGGGTTCGTCGGTTGGAGCGCCAGCACCACGTCGAGATCGGCCGCGCCGATGATCCAGAAGCCGCCGAGGCACTCTTGCGTCTCCAGATAGGGCCCGTCGGTGAAGGCAGGCTTCTCGCCCTGCCCGTCGACGGCGGTGGCGGTCGTCGCGGGCTCCAGACCGCCGGAGAAGATGAAGTGACCGTCCTTGTGAAGCCTCTCGTTGAAGGCGCAGGTGCCAGTGAACGCCTGCAGCATTGCCTCCTGCGAGGGGTAGGTGCCCGACTCGGTGCGCTCGGCCGGCCCGTGGACTGACAGCAGATACCTGGGCACCGGGCTTACTTCTCCCCCGGGCCGTTACGCCGGGCCTGCCCGGGACCTCGGAACCGGTGCACCTCTTGCGGCCAGTCGAGCGCGGTCGCAATCCGGCCGGCCCAGTATCGCGCCGTTTCGTCGTCTGCTACGTCCACGACGGTGAAGCCGCCGAGGTGCTCCTTGGTCTCGACGTACGGCCCGTCGGTGAAGACGGGCACGCCGCCGACCGACTCGACACTGCACACCGCGGTGGACCGGTCGAGCCCGCCGTTGGTGAAGATCAGGACATCTTCTGCCAGCATCTCCTCGATCACGACCCGGGCGGCCGCACTCTTCTCGCGCAGCTCCTCCGCCGTGTGGTCGGCCACCCATTCATCGTTAAAGGTGATCAGGTACTCCGTCATGGTCGTCTCCTCCTGGTTGCGGGGCGAGGGCCTTTCCGGCTCCTCGTGTCGGCGGCCCGACGGCCGCCGCACACTCATTCCACGAACGGCTGCTCCCAGATACGACACCATCCCCGGAAATTCCTCCTGAAGGCAGCCCCGGCGTAGTGACCGAGGAATGCGCACATCTAGCCGCGATCCGCTCTACGCCACGTCACTCAACGCATAGGCGGCCAAGGTCCAGCGGGTTCAAGCCAAGCCGGTGGGGCCAGCTGAAATCGTCAGTGTCATTGCCTCGTTGCAGATCGCTCAGATGGCCGCGACTGTCGAAGACCCACCGGGCAACGTGACCCGATCCGGGAAGGAAGTCCCTGAAGATTCCGGACAACGATCTGTAATTGGTCGCACGATGCGAGGCGGAGGTCATTGTGTGTTATCCGTCGCGTAGGCGATGCGGACCAGGCGCGGTTCGGCGAAGTGAAATGTAGTGATGCTGGCGAGCGCGCACTCGCGGCGGCGCGGGTTGTGCCAAAGACGCAGGCCAAGGCTGGCACGGCGAAGAATCCAGATCGGCATCTGATGGGAGACTGCACAGCTCCTCGTACTTCGTCTCATCCGCGCTGCGGCCGCCTCGTGCCCTCGGCGGCAGCGTGGCTCGCCGCGATGCTGGCCGCGTTCAACATGTGCAGCCGTGCCACGGTCGCAAGAAGCTGTCCGTGCGGGCGGCGTGTACCGGGATTCCGACGCCCGATGACACCGCGATGTCCCGTTCAGCGGCTGTGTGCTCGACGCGGCCTCGTACAGGCGGTTGAACCTCCGCGAGATCCCGCGCGGCTCTCGTGCACGGTCGTGCTCCCGAACCTGATGCCACCGGTCGTCGGACCAGGCACCCGCTACGGTTGGAGCGCATCGTTCCATTCCCGCACCTGCCATCGGGCAATGACGCCATGGGTGACGAACGGATCCCCGGTGGCGAACAACTCCGCAGCCTCACGCGTCGTGAACAGCGCCATCGCACCCTCGGCCTGCGGGTCACCGAACGTGCCGATGCCGGTCAACGTCCCTGCGGCGAGGAACGACTCCCAGTGCGCACGGTGCGCGGGAAAGTTGTCACGAGCGGCGCCTATCGCACCATCGGCGGTCGTGTAGAACAGCGCGTATCGCATCGCCCGATTGTCTCACCGCTATGGTACGGCGCGTCGATGTCACACCTGGAACCCGGCGATGCCATCGAGCCGGGAGCGTCCGCGGAGAACATGCAGATGCCGGCGTTTACGACAACCGTTCGCTGCTTGCTCGGCACCTTTCGAGGTCGCCGCGCTGGCGTTGATCCCACCCGGGACCGTTTGAGAGCTCAGGAAGCGCCTCGATTCCGGGCCTGTCCACAAAGGATTGGGCTGTGCGAGCATGTCCCGGTGACCGACGACAGATCTGACATGACGCTGGGTATACGGATGGCGGCGGATTCCTACGACTGGTTCCGGCGCGCCGCCACCCGGGCCCGCTGGGCGTACCGCGTCCTGGACATCTTCATCGTGTCGGTGTCCGCATTCATCCCGGTGTCCGCGGTGATCGCCCCGAAACAGGTCGTCATCCCGGCTGTGATCGGAGCGCTGATCGTGGTCGCCTCCGGACTGCGCACCACATTCCGATGGCCGGAGAACCACCTGCGCTTCGCCAGCGCCCGTGAGCAGATCAAGCAGGAACAACGCAAGTTCATGGTTGGCGCGGATCCGTACGGTGACCCGGCCACCCGCGACGTGGCCCTCGTCGAGGCCGTGTCGCGGATCGAGAACGACGAGATGACGGCCTGGCAGAAGCTCGCCGGCGACCGGAAGCCGGCGGCGTGACCCGGCGGCGCTGGCGATGACCGCACCGTCGGGTGCTGGTCGGATCAGCGGCGGATTGCCCTGCGGCAGATGCACCCCTCGACGTCCGTGGTCCGGCGGAAGTCAGACCGCGCGGGTGGATCTGCGCAGCCATGTGGCGATCAAGCGGCCGGCGGTGTCGGGGTCTTCGGCGGGCCACAGGTGTCCGGCGTCGCCGACGATCTGGAGTTCGGATCCGGGCATGTGGCGTTGCAGGGCGTGGACAGCGTGCGGCGTGGCGAGACTGTCGTGTTCGGCGGCGATGAGCAACGTCGGTGCCGTGACGGCGGCGGCGAGGATCGGGAACGGGGTGTGGCGCATGCTGGCGTACACCTGCGCGATCGCGTGCGGGTCGGACAGAACTGCGGTGCGGTAGTCCTCGGCCAGGAAGCGTCGGCGAGTGTCCGGGTTGCGGGTGCGCAGGGCGGCCCGATCGGTGAGGTAGACGGCTGGTTTGCTGGCGAACCATGCCCGGGCCGCGGCCGTGGGCAAGAGGGAGCGCGCGGTAGTAGGCCCGGACGGCCCAGGTCAACGGCCCGTGTCCGGTGGTGACCGGGCCGATCAGTATCAGCGTACGGATCCGGTGCGGGTACATGGCGGCGAAGGCGAGGCCGATGCTGGCGCCCAGGAAGTGTCCGATGACGGTCAGATCAGTCAGGTCGGTCTGCGCGCAGAATGCGTCGAACACGCGCCCGTAGTTGATCAGCGAGTGTTCGACATCCAACGGCGGGGAACTTCCGAAGCCGGGCAGGTCCGGGGCGATCACCTCGACGTCCGGCCACATACTGGTCAGCGGAAGCAGGCCACGGTGGTCGGCGCCCAGGCCGTGCAGCAACAGCACCCGTGTGGCTCGGCTATACCCGCGCGGTTCCTGCACCGAGGTGGGAGTGGTCGCCCGCCAGTACGCCAATCGCGAGGCGCCGATCATGGTGGACAGCTGGGTCATGATCAGCTGAACTGTACAGATCCACAACCACATGTCTCAACCGAGCCAACCACAGCGGCGTTTGCCGCTTCAACCGCCACGGCTGTCTCCACCGGAATCCAACGATCGGCTCGCAATTCGGCTCCGCAACGATGTCTATGTGCGGGAACCCTGGCGATACGTCGCGAGATCGGCGACGAACACGGCGAGGCCACGACCCTGCGACGGCTCGGCGACGTACACATCGCCAGGCAGGAGCCCACCGAGGCGCAGCGATGCTGGAGACTTGCGCTGCGCCTGTTTGACGCGCTCCGTGCGCACGAGGCGTCCACGCTGCGCGAGCAACTCGCCGACAGCAACACTCTCGGGAGCGGCGCGAGAACTCGGTGACGGATGCGTGCGGTGACCGCCTGGCCGCGATCGGGCACGGTGGCGGCAGCGCCGCCAACAGGAACATCTCCGTATCGCCATGACCAAACCATGCCAGGGACCTTCAGATCCACTCGACGTCTGTGCTGTCACCAAGATGACACATCACAGAATCTGCATGGTTAACCGTGATCTTCTGTGGCCCGGCCACCCGCAGCGTCCCCGACCAGCCCGGCGATCCATCGCGTCCGATGTGACCCAAAAAGTTAGAGATTTCTAAGAATCTAACGCTTCGTTGACATTGAATTGACAGCGAACTATGTTGCGGATCATTCATTCGTTGGAAATGGCCATCGAACGGATGATGCATGCCTCGGTGGCGGCCCGCGGACGCCCCCGATACCCCCATACGGCACCGCGAAGGGAAAGCGATGATCCGCACAGTCCCAGGTGGACGGTGGCACGGCCGACTCGGCCTCGTCACGTTGTCGACCATTGTAGTTTTCGGCGGCTTGACGGCCGTTGCATCACCGGTTTCGGCGACACCCGCCGCAACGGCCACTGCTTCGACCGCGTCGACCAACCCGTACGCCCCCAATTACCAGCACAGCTACCGGCATGGTGCGGTTCCGACCCGCACGACGCTGACGAAGATGCAGTCGTATGCCGCGACCCATCCGAACGCCGTGACACCGGCGGATTCCACACAAAACATCAGCTACGGCGGCGGCGTCGACGGTATCGGCGTCACGACCGGCCACGAAAAGGTCTACCTGGTCTTCTGGGGCACGCAGTGGGGCACTCAGAGCACCGACGGCAGCGGCAACCTGACGTTCTCCAACGACACTGCCGGTGCGTCGGCCCGACTTCAAAACATGTTCAAAGGCATTGGTACGAACGGCGAGCTGTGGTCCGGGGTGATGACGCAGTACTGCGAAGGCGTCGCGACCGGAACGCAGAACTGTGGAACGAGCGGCACACACGTCGCGTATCCGACCGGCGGCGCGTACGCCGGCGTCTGGTACGACAACTCCGCGGCAGAACCGACCGCCGCGAGCCCGCTGCAGCTCGGAAACGAAGCCGTCAAAGCGGCGAGCCACTTCGGCAACACGTCGGCGGCACTCAACCGCAACGCGCAGTACGACATCGTCTCGGCGAAGGGTCTCAACCCGGACAACTACAAGACCGGTGGCTTCTGCGCCTGGCACGACTGGAACGGCGACGTCGGCGCGTCATCGTCCGTCGGCGACGTCGCGTTTACCAACATGCCGTACATCCTGGACGAGACCACCAGCTGCGGCGAGAACTTCGTCAACTCGGGTTCGGCCGGAACGCTGGACGGATTCACGATCGTCAACGGCCACGAGTACTCCGAGACCATCACCGACCAGAACCCGGCCGGCGGCTATACCGACTCCTCCGGCGAGGAGAACGCCGACAAGTGCGCCTGGGTCTCCCCCGGTACGCACGGCGGTGCCGGTAACGTCGCGTTCGCTGACGGTTCATTCGCGATGCAGGGCACGTGGTCGAACGACTCGGTGAGCGGCACGGGTGACTGCGAGATCTCGCACACGATCTTCGGTGGCGGCGGTGGCGGCAGCGTCACGGTGACCAACCCGGGTACGCAGACCGGGACGGTCGGCACGGCGACCAGCCTGACGTTAAGCGCATCGGGCGGCGTCTCGCCGTACACGTGGACGGCAACCGGCCTGCCTGCCGGCCTGTCGCTCAACGCGTCGACGGGTGTCATCTCCGGCACGCCCACGACGGCGACCACATACTCCGTCACCGCCACCGCGACCGACAGTACGACACCGACGCATCTGACGGGCAGTACAACGTTCAGCTGGATCATTAGCCCGTCCGGCGGTGGCGGCTGTTCAAGTCCGGGGCAGAAGCTCGGCAACCCGGGCTTCGAGACCGGTTCGGCCGCACCGTGGACCGCGTCTGCCGGCGTCATCGACAGCTCGACCGCGGAGCCGGCCCACACCGGTTCGTGGAAGGCGTGGCTGGACGGCTACGGCACGACGCACACCGACACGCTGTCCCAGTCCGTGACGCTGCCGGCCGGCTGCACCACGTACTCGTTCGCGTTCTACCTCCACATCGACACGGCCGAGACGACGACCACGACGCAGTTCGACAAGCTGACGGTCAAGGCCGGGACGACGACGCTGGTGACCTATTCCAACCTGAACCACGCCACCGGTTACCAGCTCCACACGTTCAGTCTGGCCGCGTTTGCCGGCACGACCGTAACGCTGACATTCACCGGCACAGAGGACTCGTCGCTACAGACCTCCTTCGTCGTCGATGACACGGCGGTCAACGTCTCCTGAGCGGCATCTTCCGGGGCCGGCATGCTGCCGGCCCCGGAAGACACACCGCAGACCATCGGATGTAGTCGATCGGTACGGAAGCGGTACGCGGTGCCACCGTCGGCAACGGGTCGACCGTCCGATCTGGACGGTGAACATGAATGCCGTTTGCCTGATATTTCCGCAGGCCGGCAGTGTGACGGCGGCGAAGTCTTAGATGCCTCTAAAACTCGCCTGGCACGCTTTCATCGGGTGCACGAAGCGGTGCTAAGAGTGGCCAGGCGCAGTTCGAGATGATGGCCGGACAGCCAGATCAACTCCCAGCTGCTCCTAGAGGTACCGCAGGACGGTCGGCCTGCCGACGACACCCATTGGGAGGGGAACCCGTGCCCGGCGCTCGCCAGGTGCCGGACACGGGTTTCTGCTACCCAATCCACCGACACGGCCGGCTGCGGTCGAGGACGCCACCTCGGTTGTCCTCGTGGCCGTCGGCCTCGTCCCACACTACTTCGCAGTCCGCTGGAATCGGCAATCGACGGCCTCTGCTCACCGGCACGCTCGACCGCAGCACCGACAGGCGCGCCAAACCGCCGGCGGATCAGGGCGGCACGCGCCCCGGCCCGTCCTGCCTCGCGCCCAACCCGTCGGTCGCGGAATCGGCGGTCGCGCCATCCATCGACGTGTCGACCCGATACCGGGTCCGCCCAGAAGTCCGTGCCGGCCGGACAGGTTCGTCGATGGGTTTACGCGGCGGTGAGTGGGCGGCCGTCGTGGGTCCATCGGAGCGGTTCGCGGTGCGGTCGTGGGTGCTGCACGTGAGGTCCGTTTCGGCCGCTGGGCTTGTCAGGTGAACTCCCCGCGCAGCGGGACCGACGGCGGCTGGAGCGGGCGCAAGGCGACTAAACTTAGGTGAGGCTGTTCGCGATCGTTGTCAGCATCGTCGCCGGGTCGCCGATGCTCCCGCCAACCACCGCGATATCGATCATGGTTGACGCACCGGGGTCGTACCAGGTGACTCCGGTGGCATCCATGGAGCCGGGGTAGCCGCGGATGGTCACGCTCTGGAGTCGTAACGCGGGCGTCCGACCTTCCCTGATCACGATCCACGAGGTGCGGTACGTGTAGTACTGCACATATGTCCAGCCGACCGTTGTGCCCGGTCCGTAATCGAATGTGCCCACGTCGTATTGGTGCACAAGCCCGGTGGGTATGGCCGAGGGGCGCAGGATCCGTTGCGCTGCCGGCGGCATCGACGCGCCATCCGATGTGTCAACGATCGACCGGCCGCCGAGCGGCGCGTGGAGGTGGACCGCCAGCGACGTGTCGTCGCACGCCTCGAAGCAGGCCGTAAACGGCTCCCAGGTGGTGTGCCGTGTTATCCGGACCTCGGTGGGCGTTTCGACCGCACTAACCCGATCATGCCCGCCGGCCATGACCACGATCGTGCGGTCGTCCGGCATGACGGTCAGACTGCTGATGCGTGTGTCTACACCTTGGCGGACCCCCGTCAACTGTTCGCACCACAGGCCCGTGACGACGCCCAGCACAGCAGCGAGCGCGATCGCCACGAGCCGTACCGGTCGCCGGTTCACGAGTCCTCACCGGACGGCGCCGATCCGGGCGGTCGGAGTCGGGCCTGGGCGCTCAACGGGTTCTGCGTCGGCAGCGGGTACGGATGCTGCTGCGCCGGGAACACGGCACCGTACGCGCCGATACAGCACGTGACCACCAACGCCAGCAGGAATGCCAGCGCGCAGAACATTCCCAATGACAGCGAACGTCGAGCACTCGGCGTCGTGACGTCGTCCGGATCCGCCATGGCTTCATCGTCGGTGCCATCGGCACCGCGCCGCCGTCCCCGCCGTCGATCCGTTGTCACTCCGGAAGCAATCCGTTACCGGCGGGACACGCCAGCCGGCACCATCAGGCCGCCATCTTGCCTGTCGACTGTCGGGTCCGGAAGCTCCTGGTTCCCGGGTACTGCGGGTCGGAGAGGCGCGGTCGATGCCCGCGCCGCACCGGCTGACCGCCGCCGGCCGGACAGCGACCGTCTTTCACTGCAGGTGCCGGTACCGGCGACCGCTCCACCGATGCCCGCGTAGTGAGCAGCGACATCACCACGGCCCTGGACGTCGGCGCAGTGTCGGCGGATCCGGTCGGATACGCCGCCGGTGGCGTCGTAATGGAACAAACTCTCAGCGTCGCCCGCACGGATTTCCAGACGATCTGCGGCGGACGACGAGTCGGCCGCACGTCACCCCTCCTGAGCAGGATCGACGAACGCGGAATTGCCGCAGCGCACGGAGCAAGCCGTTGTCGAACCGCGCTGCTTCTCGCGAGACTGAGAAGGTCATGACAGCCATGCACGGTGACCGGGTACTGGCCCGGATAGTAATGCGCCGTGGACACCAAACTCCCCATGTCGCCGCCGACGGCCACCGGTGACGCGGGGACCCCGAGATCGCCGACTCGCCGCGACCCCGGCGGCCTGCGACGACACCGCGATGCGCTGACTGCCGTCAGCCGCGGCCGCATCGTCGCAGCGCCGGCCGCCGTCGCGGTGGACCACACACCGACCGGGCGAACGCCCGTTGCAGACACCGCCGGAACGCCGGGGACGCGCGCCACCAACTCTGAGGGACAGCGAATCGTGGACGTCAACAAAGTGCCAGCCACTCGCTTCGGCGACCACATCGGCTGGCTCGTGCGGCGCTGGTGGATTCTGATCATCGCGATGGCCGTCAGCGGCGTCGCAACAATCGGATACCTGCAGACCGCCCCACCGGTGTACGCGTCGGTCACGCCGGTCAATGTGCTGTCACCCTACGGCGACGGCGCCAAGGTCGACATGGACACCGAAGGCAACATCCTGATGTCGGCCACCGTCGCCGCGGATGCCCGCCGCCGCCTGCACACCTCGTTGACCGCTCCCGAGCTGCTGGCCATGGTCAGCTACACAGTGCCGGCGAACACCTCGATCCTGAACGTCGTTTTCTCCGCCGCGACGGCGACCGACGCCGAGAACGGATCCGCCGCGTTCGCCCAGGCCTACCTCGATCAGCGCACCGCCGGCGCACAATCGGCACTCGATGCCCACATCGCAGCCGTGCGCGATCAGATCGCCGCCGACGAGGCCCTCCTCAGCCACGCCACCACCGAGGTCCAGGCAGCCGCACCGAAGTCGGCGGAGCTCGTGCAGGCGCAGAGCGACGTCACCCTCTACACCAGCGAGATCCAACAGCTGTCGGCCCGGCTGGCGCCGCTGCAGGCCGTCGAGGTCGACGCCGGGACCGTACTGTCGCCGGCGAGCGTGCCGACGGCAACATCCGGCGTCGCGCTCTCTGTGTTCGTCGGTGTGGGCACCGGCCTCCTGATCGGCCTCGCCATCGCGCTCGCCCTGGCGCGCCGCGACACCCGCGTCTACGACGTCGCCGATGTGGCGCAACACCTGAGTGTGCCGGTCCTCATGGCGGTGCGGCCGGGCCGGTCCCGCCCGTCCGTCGTGGATGCGGCCACGACCGTCGCTCGGGAGTTCAGCCAACTCCGCAACGTCCTGCGGCATGCGGCCGATGCCGGCCGGGGCGCCCGGCAACCAACCACCGGACCGCTGGTCGTCTGCGGTGTTGGCCGCGGCCGGACGGTCGACTTCGTCGTCGCGAACCTCGCCGCCGCGTCGGCCCGCTCCGGCGACCGCGTCGTGATCGTCTGCACCGACCGCGAATCCACCATCGTCGACATGCTCGGCGTCCAGACACCGTACGGCCTCGGCGAAGTCCTCGCCGGCGAGTTGACGTTGGACGCGGCGCTCCAGACGGCTCCGGAACTGCCGCGGCTGCGGATCCTGACGGCCGGACAGCGCGATCCGCGGATCGAACTGCCGGTCGGTCGTGTAGCCGACCTGCTGCGCGAACTGTATCGACAGGTCGATCAGGTGCTGATCGCGACGCCACCGCCGAGCCAATCGGTCGATGCGCAGACGTTCAGCGAAGCGGCCGCCGCGATCCTGGTCGTCGTCGAGACCCGCACGGTGCACCGGCCCGAGATCGACGCCGCGCTGGACGGGTTCCACCGCACCCACGCGCCCGTCGCCGGTGTGGTCGTCGTGACCGGCAACCGCCACGACCGTAAGCCCGAACACGCGCGGGTGACGCCGGCGCACCTGGTCCACCGGGTGAGGCCGGCGCCGGCGCGAGCAGCCGGGCCGCGCGCCGAGGTCACCTCGGCACGGGAACCCGCAGCGCTCGACCCGACGACCGTATTGACGCCGGCGCCGGGCGGCTACCGGGGCCGTACCTCCGACTCGACGGTGCTGTTGCCGCGCATGACCGACACGGACGAGCCGCTGTCGACGTCCCGGAGCTTCGATGGACGATGACCGCGCCCGGGCGATGACGGCCGTGGACACCGCGCTCGCCGTACACGAGACGCGCTCGCGACGCCGGCTTTCCCGCGGCGCAGCGCAGTTGCCTCGTCGCCCCCCGCTTGACGATCGCCTCCGTCCGGATACCGAACGTCGACCCGACGCTCGACCGCATCGGCCTGAATCATCACATCCAGCAGCCGACAATCCGTCCGACATCGATCATGCGGACATCCCTCGCTTCGAAGGTGGCACCGTGAGCCCGGCGCCCTCACCTGAACGGGACAAGACGATTGTCGTCGCACCGCGCGTGCCGCCGCCACGAATGCCCCTCGGCCGCAGCACGCTCGCCCGGAGCAAGAACGCATACACACGGGCGTCGCTGATCCAGGCC
>CAWCQQ010000011.1:0-182453 GCA_963797675.1 uncultured Actinomycetota bacterium | reverse complement strand
GGGCGACGACCGACGGGCGGGTGCAGCGATGACCCCAACCATTGCCCCGCGCCCGGACCCGCAGCCGGTCCGGTCGCCGGAGTCCGGTGTCTGGCGCGCGGCGCTCGCCGCGGAATGGCTCAAGTTCCGCACCGTCCGCGGCTGGCTGGTCGGTCTCGTCGTCGCCGCCGGACTGATGGTGACCTTCACCTTCGTCGTCGCCAACGGACACCACCAGGGCACCTGCACCGGCAGCGGCGTCTGCCAGTCCGGGCACCCGCGGACGAACCCACCGGGCCCGACGGTCGGGCCGTCGCCGCCAGCTACCAGTACTACACGCAGACCCTCACCGGTGACGGCACCCTCACCGCCCGTATCGACGCCTTGACCGGGCTGGTCTCGACCGGCCCCGCCAACCAGGCACCGACGCTGGCCAACACTCGGCCGGCGCTGGCGGGGTGGGCGAAGGCCGGTCTGCTGATCACCCCGACGACGACACAAGGATCCGCCTACGCCGCGCTTATGACCACAGGCGGGCACGGCGACCGGCTCCAGACCAACTACACCGGCGACCAGCCGGGCCTGCCCGGCACGGTCACCGACACGGCGCCGCGGTGGCTGCAGCTACGGCGCACGGGCGACACGATCACCGGGTACGACTCGACCGACGGGGTCAGCTGGCACCGCATCGGCAGCACCCGACTGCCCGGCCTGCCCGCCACGGTCCACCGTTGGCTTGTTCGTCACCTCGCCGATGACCGCCCCAGCAGATCGCCACCCAGGCCACCGCTCGGCTTCGACGACATCGCCCTCACCGGCAGCACGAACGGTACATGGCAGGCGCACAGCATCGGCATGGGCCCGCAGGACGCCTACCCCGTACTCGGTACCGGCGGCGCCCGGGCGTCCGCAACGACCGTCACGGTGACCGGGTCCGGCGACCTCGCGCTGGCCGTGCCCACCCAAGCCGGCGGTGACACCGCATCCGAAACGCTGCTGTTCGTCCTCGTCGTCGCCCTGATCGTGCTGATCGTGATCGCCACCGGCTTCGTCACCGGCGAATACCGCCGGGGGCTGATCCGGGTCACCCTCGCGGCCACCCTGCAACGCGGCACCGTTCTGGCCGCCAAGGCATTCGTCATCGGTGCCGTCGCCTTCGCGGTCGGCGCGGTCACCGCAGCGATCGCCCTGCCGATCGGACGGCACGTTATGACCGGCAACGGAAACTTCCTGTTCCCGTCGAGTAGCGCCACCGTGGTCCGCGTCGTGGTCGGCACCGGCCTGCTGCTCGCACTGGCTGCGATCGGCGCCGTCGCGCTCGCGGCGATCGTGCGCCGCGCGGCCGCCGCGGTCAGCATCGGCATCCTGGTCTTCGTCCTGCCGATGCTGCTCGGCCCCGGCGTCCTCGGACCGAGCCTGTCCGGCGGCGCGGCGAGCTGGCTCTACCGGGCCTCGCCCGCGGCCGGCCTGTCGGTGTTCGACACCCTGCCGCGCACCACCCTGGTCGACTACCCGTTCACCCTGGCCAACGGGTACTACCCACTCGGACCGTGGGCCGGCCTGGCGGTCCTGGCCGCCTACGCCGCCCTTGCCCTGGCTGTGGCCGTATACCGGTGGCGGAGGCGGGACGCATGACCACAGCGATCGGCGATGCGGTGCCGACCGAGTGGCTCAAGGTCCGCACCCTGCCCGGCACAGCCGCGCTGTGCGCCGCAGCCGCCGCAGTGACGATCGCCGTCAGCACACTCGTCGCCGCGACAACCCATGTGGCGGGCGGCGACACCACCGGCCACGACCCGACCAAACTTGCCTTGACCGGTGTCTATCTCGGCCAGGCGGTCATCGTCGTCCTCGCCGTGCTGGCCATCGGCGAAGAGTATGGCACCGGCATGATCCGGGCCACCTTCACCGCGATCCCGCAACGCCTGGTCGTGCTCGCCGGCAAGGCCGTCACCGTCGCCGGTCTGGCCGCGGTCGCCGGTGTGATCGCCGTCGCCGGCAGCCTGATCACCGGGCGGCTACTACTCCCCCGCGCCGGACTGGGCCCGACCCACGGCTACCCGCTGGTCAGCGTCACCGACGGCGCGACCACACGGGCCGCTGTCGGCACGGTGCTCTACCTGATCCTGGTCGCCCTACTCGCGCTCGGTTTGGCGACCGCGATCCGGGACACCGCCGTGTCCATCGGCGTCGTCCTCGGCCTGCTCTACCTGCCGTTGCTGCTCATCCAGGCCGTCACCGGTACCCTCCAGCGGCGTCTCGAACAGATCGCACCGATGTCGGCCGGACTAGCTGTCCAGAACACCACCGGCCTACACCAACAGGCCATCGGAGCATGGTCCGGGCTCGGCGTACTCGCCTGCTGGGCAACGGGTGCCCTGATTCTGGGCGGCCTCGTCCTGCGGTTGCGCGACGCGTGATCGTCCACCTCGGGGGACGCGGGGCAGTCCAGACGACCGGCACACACCAGAGCCGGTAGGACAAGGCCGGCCACAAGGCGACCGTCATCGGCCACCGGCTCCGGCGTGCCGATGACAATCTCCGCTGGACGTCGTAGGCTGCCAGCCCCGGCGAGGGTCGGGCAGCCATCTCACGTCACTGACCTCGCCCAAGCGATCTACCGCCGCCCGTCCGGTGTCGGCGTACGGATATCCCGTGAGCGAGGGGACGCATTCCGCCAGGCGCGCTCGGCGAAGCTGAACAGCCGCTGCGGGGTCATCCGCAGCCAGGCCGTTGCCCAGTCCAGGCTGCCGCCTCGGTTGCGCAGCTCGGTGATGCTGCGGACGTCGTCCGGAACGGTCGTGAGCACCTCGGCGGGTCCCTCGGTGAGCACCGCGGCGTGGGTGTCGTGCTCGCCCTCGATGATGGACAGCGCGAGCCACGGATGGGCCTGGACGTTGCGGAGCCGGGCCGCGGCACCGAGCGTGGGTAGCCAGAACGCCTGCGCGTATACGGTGAACAGTGTCGGTGCGGCGTGGGCGCGACCGTCGGGCCGGGTCGAGGACGCCAAGCGCGTATGTGCGGCGCGTCAGGTACTCGGCCAGTTGGGGTCCGGTCATCCGCCGCTGCGGCGGGTACGCCTCGGACGTCGCCGCAGCGGCCCGACGAAACGACGCCTCCTGGAGCCGGTCCAGCCATGCCGCCAAGGCCGGATCGCCCGCACTCGCTGTCGTTACGTCCTCGTACCCCACTGCACCAAGCTATCCCGGTCTCGGCTGCGGTCAAGCCGGCGACGGTTCCCGAACAGATCAGGAACCGAGAAGCGCCACCGTGTACTGGGGCCTATCGTCGATGGCAGCCCAGCAACGACGCCGAGCCCGTACCGTGCGAGAAGGGAATCTTGAAAGATGCCTGCGAAGAATACTAAAACCGGATCCGGCGGCTTCAGCGCCGAGGAGCGGGCCGCGATGAAGGCGCGCGCCGAAGAACTGCGCGCCGAGGGCAAGAAGGGCGCCAAGAAGGCCGATGACCTGCAGGCGGCGCTCGACAGTATCGCCCAGATGGACGCGGACGACCGTGCGCTCGCCGAGCGCTCCACGCGACGGTGACCGCAAACGCCGCCGAATTGTCGCCGAAGACCTGGTACGGCATGCCCGCCTATGCGAACGCAGCTGGCAAGATCGTCGTCGCGTTGAAGAATTCGGGGAAATTCAACACGCGGTACTCGACCCTGGAGTTCCAGGATGCAGCGAACCTCGACGACGGCGACATGTGGCCCGTGACGTACGCGCTCACGAAGTGGAGCCCGGCGGTGGAGAAGAAGGTCGCCGAACTGGTGAGGGCCGCAATCTCCCAAGATCGCTTCAGATTGGGCGCTGTCCGTCGATAATCCGGTGGCGTGGGAACAGGACATCATCGATGGGTTGCGGTCGGCTGGCGCCGCAGATCCCCGGCCCGACCGCTGCGGTTCCGCTACCTGAGGAGTGGCCTCGTGATGATCGGAGGTCGCCGAGCTCTGCACATCGCTGGCCGGATCTGACCTGCGCGTCATCATCGCCTGTACAGACTTGCGGTCCGCCATCACCTGCTAGCATCCGCACGAACGCGTGGAAGTCGCAATCACTCAGGAGGTTCGCGGTGCCGGACACCACCTGCCACATGTCGATCTCGCTGGACGGCTTCGTCGCCGGGCCGGACCAGAGCCGCGAGAACCCCTGGGCAAGCGGGGGCGGGAGTTGCACGGCTGGCACATCGGCGACCCGCGAGCCAACGATGCCGACAAGGTCGCGACCGAGTGGCTCATGCGCCCGCGGGGCGCGTATGTGATGGGTCGGAACATGTTCGGCCCGATCCGCGGGGACTGGGATGAGGAATGGACCGGGTGGTGGGGCCCCGAACCGCCGTATCACGCACCGGTGTTCGTGCTGACCCATCACCAACATGACCCGATCCAGATGGACGGCGGGACGACCTTCCACTTTGTCACCGAGGGCTTCGACGCGGCCTACTCCGCCGCGTGCCAGGCCGCCGGGGACAGCGGCGTGGACATCGCCGGTGGGGCCTCGACCGTCCGACAGGCACTGATCGCCGGCGTGATCGACGAGCTCACACTCGATATTGCACCGGTCCTGCTCGGTTCGGGCGAGCGCATCTTCGACGGGGTTGAATTCTTCGGCTTCGAACCCGCCGAGGTGCTTCACTCACCACTGACCACCCACATCCGCTATCGCCGCGTCAACTAACTCCGGCGTTACGGAGCGGTCGAGGTACGGCTAGACCGTATGGAGTGACCGGCGTTGCCGGTTCATCCGGTCGGTGACAGTCACGGCTGCGGGTGCGGTGTCAAGGCCGGGCCGCTGTCGCGGTCGCTTCGCGAGCCTGGACACCGCACCTGGTGCCGGTGGGGCGGCGACGATCGGTTGGACTGGTCGGGTGTGATCGCGTCGAGTGAGGGTCGGCATCCGGCCTCGCTTGCACGTCTTGCCGGAGCGGGTGACGTTCAGGGATTGCCGGGCTGGACGAGGCCACACTCGTACGCGAACACCACGGCCTGTACACGATCCCGCAGTCCGAGCTTCAGCAACATCCGTCCGACGTGCGTCTTGACCGTTGGTTCACCGAGAAACAGGGCCGCGCCGATCTCGGCGTTGGAGCGGCCTCGTGCGATCAGGCCGAGTACTTCCAATTCCCGTGGCGTCAGGGCGACTAGGCCGGGCGGCGGGTCGGCGTCGCGGCGTGGCCGACGTACGTAGTCTTCGATCATCCGGCGGGTGATCTCCGGTGCAAGCATCGCCTCGCCGGCGGCGACGGTCCGGATCGCGCCCGCGAGTTCGCGTGGTGGTGCGCTTTTCAGCAGGAATCCGCTGGCACCGGCGCGGAGCGCAGCGTACACGTACTCGTCGTGGTCGAACGTGGTCAGGATCAGGATTCTGGACGACACCCGGCCACCGGTGAGTCGCCGGGTCGCCTCGATGCCGTCGATACGTGGCATGCGGATGTCCATCAGGATCACGTCAGGGTCGTGCTGATGAGCGAGATCGATCGCCTCGGCGCCGTCGGACGCCTCGCCGACCACGTCGATGTCGGGCTGGCCGTCGAGGATCGACCGGAATCCACCGCGTACGAGCGCCTGGTCGTCGGCGAGCAGGACCCGGATCATCGGGCCGCCACGGCCATCGGCAGCTCGACCCGGACGCCGTAGCCGCCGCTCGACCGCGGCCCGGCCGACAGCGAGCCGCCGTACAGGGCGGCGCGCTCGTGCATGCCGATCAGGCCGTGGCCGTGGCCGGTGCCGGTGCCGCCGGGGCCGTCGTCGGTGACCTCCAGCTCGACGCTGTCGTCGGTGTAGCGCAGGACCACCGATGCCTTGGCCGCGTTCGCGTGCTTGAGCGTGTTCGTCAACGCCTCCTGCGCGATCCGGTAGATCGTGAGTTCTGCGCCGGGCGGGAGTTGCCGGACCGATCCTTCGATCGTCAGCACGACGGGAAGGCCGACCAGGTTCATCTGTTCGGTGAGGTCGGTGAGCTGGCCCGTGCCCGGTTGTGGTTTGAGCGCAAGAGCGCTGCCTTCGCCGCGCAGCAGGCCGAGCATGCGTTCGAGTTCCCCGACCGCGTCGCGACCGGTCTCCTGCACCGACCGCAACGGCTCGATCGCGGCCGCCGGGTCGCGTTCCAGCAGGTCTTCGGCGGCGCCGGCCTGGACGACCATGACACTCACACAGTGCGCGACGATATCGTGCAGCTCGCGGGCGATCCGGTTGCGCTCCTCGGTGATCGCGGCCCGGATCGACTCGTCGCGGTCGGACTCGAGTTGGCGGGCGAGATCCCGGGCCATCGTGTGCGTGCGGTGCCGGTGCGCCAGCACCCGACCGGCCACGATCGCGCCGATGAGCGGCACGAACGTGAACGGGACGTTCGCCACCGTGCCGATGACCGGTACCGAGCGAACAGCACCGCGACCGCGAACACGGCGATCCCCGCGCCGATCATCGCGGCCTGCCGACCGGCCCAGCGCGCGACCGCGTACGCGGCAACCAGCAGCGGCAGGAAATCGCCCCACAGCGTGATCGTGAGCCGGGTGAAAATCGCGGGTCCGGCGATCGCGGCGGCGACGACACAGACGGTGGCGAGCGGCACGCCGGCGGAGCGCGAGCACACCGGTTGCGATCGCGGTGACGATGGCCACAGCGAGCACCGGACCGTAATGCACCGATTGATCGATGTTGAAGCGCAGGTCGACCTGAGCAAAAACGGTCAATACCGAAGCGATCAGCACGTCGAACAGCAACCCGCCGCGACGATCCGTGGTCTGGTCCATGGCGGCCAGTCTGCGGCACGCGGCGCGGCTGGTCGTCATCCTTGAGCATCATGCCGGAGCGACGTAGGTCGGAGGATTCGACCCGCTCCGACGACCTCCGGCCGATCCGGCCGACGACCCGCGTACGACGCCGGCCGGGGTTGGGGACGGCGAATCTGGTCCCGGTCGATCCGCGCCACCGGGGCTCGGCGGCCATGGAGGATTCGCATGTCTGTACACCTGAGGCGGCTCAGCGGCTGGGCCCTGATCATCGGTACGGTTGTCGCCACCGCCGGATACCTGGCCGCGTTCGCGATGACCACGCAGTTCACCGGCTCGCTCTGGATGCCGCTGTACTCGATCGCGCTGGTCGGCGACATCATCATCCTGCTCGGCCTGCCGGCGATCCTCGCCGGTCACGCCGGTCGGCTGCCGCTGCTGACGCTGATCGGCTACGTCGGCATCTTCGTCACGATGACGGCATTGAACGTCGCCGAGGGACTGGTCGAGGCGTACGTGAAGCCGTACCTCGCGACCCACGGCGGAATCCCGGACTCGGCGGCGGGCCTCGACATGTTCGAGAACGTCGCGCTGCTGTTCCTCGTGATCGGCCTGATCTGCCTGGGCATCGCGGTGATCCGGGCGAAGGTGTTCGGCTGGTGGGTCGGAGCGCTGTTCATCGCATCGCCGGTCGCCGGCTTTGCGGGGCTGTCCGGCGGCCTCGCGCTTATCAGCGACTACCTGGCCTTCACCGCGCTGTTCGCGATCGGCCTCCACACGATCCGCCGAACGGTTCCGGCTCCGTCGATCACGAGCGCCATAGCTCCGGCGCCGGTGCACAGCTAGGCAGTTCGTAATCCGGTGGGATCGGCCGATCCCACCGGATCACGAACGCGGTTGATCCCGCGGGGGGCGTGCCTTGGTGTCATACGATCCCGTCGCAACCGCCGGACCGGCCGGCACATGCCTAGACAACGTCGATGACGACCTTCACGTCACCGGGCTGCCGGGCGAATCCGTCCGCGAAGTGGTCCAGGATGATACGTCGGGATATGAGCCGGTTGAGCCGTGCCTGGTCGGCGGCGGCAAGGACTCTTGCCGCCGCCGATTAGTCCCGGCCGTTGGCGTTCACCGACCCAAAGACCACGCCGTTCTGACGAACCATTCGCCGGTTGCCGCCCTGCCTGCCGAAAGCTGCGTCCATGCAGTTCAGGTGGCATGTCGTTCGGCGCTGCGCCGAATGTGGGTGGGCTGGCCGAACGCTGGCACATCGCGAATGGCAAACGCCCGGTCACCAATGTCCACCGTGGGACCGGCTCCGGCCCGCGCATCCGCGCGGGTGAAACCGCCCAAGACGTGGGAATCTCCACCGGGCAGCCCATGGTTGCGCGCGAGGGTGGACGCCCCCCGAAGGGCGCTGCTCCATCACCCCCAACAGCTTTCGCCAGCCTCGTCACAATGAGAACGATCGCCACGCCAATCGCGCTGGTCTCATCAGAAACAACGCCGGAAGTCCATGATCAACATTCTTCTGTGATCCCGACGACATGCTGCTGGCAGCACATATGGCTGCACACTGCTGGCTTGATGACACGCGGTCACCGAAAATCGGACGCCGCTCCCCCGGCTGGCTCAAACAGACCTCAAATAAATCACGCAGTGGGCAGGTCCTTATTGACGGCTCTGCCCAGCTTTGCGCCCGACCCGGAAACTTGGGTCATGCAGACACTGGCAGTTGACCTTCGGCGGGTGACGAAGAAGTTCGGTCCCGTCACCGCGGTCGATGATCTGACCCTTCAGATCCAGCCCGGCGAGATCGTCGCTTTCCTCGGACCAAATGGCGCCGGCAAGACATCGACCATCGACATGATCCTCGGCCTGTCCCACCCGACGACGGGCGCGGTTGCGGTCTATGGCAGCAAACCCCACGACGCGATCGCGCAGGGCCGGGTCTCCGCGGTCATGCAGACCGCCGGCCTGCTCAAGGACCTGACGATCAAAGAGACGGTCCGCATGACCGCTACGTTGTTTCGCCACTCCCTCCCGGTGAACGACGTTCTCGCACGCGCCGGCATCACCGAAATCGGCAACAGGCTCGTCGGCAAATGCTCTGGCGGCCAGCAGCAGCGGCTGCGTTTCGCGCTCGCGCTTCTGTCCGAGCCGGAATTGATGCTCCTCGACGAGCCGACTGCGGCCATGGATGTGGAAGGCCGCCGTGATTTCTGGGCGGCCATCCGGGAAGACACCGAGCGTGGCCGCACGGTCGTCTTCGCCACGCACTACCTCGAAGAGGCCGACGCCTACGCGGATCGGATCGTGTTGATCCGTTCCGGCCGCATCGTCGCCGACGGCACCACCGCCCAGATCAAGGCGATAGCGAACGGCCGGCAGATCCGGGTGACACTGCCCGGCGCAAACGCCCGCGCCCTCGCCTCGCTTCCCGGCGTCGAAGGCGTGGAACTGCGCGGCGATAGCGTGCTGATCCGGGGCAAGGACCCCGACGGCGTGGCGCGGTACCTGCTGAACAACACCCAGGCTCGCGATCTGGAAATCACAGCGCAAAACCTCGAAGACGCCTTCGTCGCGCTCACCTGCGGCGATGCGAACGGCGACATGGACCGCACCGTGCTCGAAGGGAGCATCCGATGACAACCGCGACACTTGTCGCGATTCCTCCGGCAATCAAACGCACGGCTCCCCCGCTCGGCGGTTTCAACCTGGCATTCCTCGGTCTCGAGGTGCGCAGCATGCTCCGCAACAAGCGCACGGTCATCTTCGCCGTGCTCATGCCGATCGTCCTCTTCGTACTGCTCGCGCTACCTCAAAAGAATCAGACGATCGGCTCCGGCAGCACGATGACTGTCATGGCGTACGACATGGTCAGCTTCGCGGTCTACGGCGCCATGACCGCGTGCGCCAGTGGCGGCAGCATGGTGGCCGTCGAGCGTGCCCTCGGGTGGAGCCGCCAGCTACGGCTGACTCCACTGCGTCCGATGGCGTACGTCGCCGTCAAGATCCTTGCGGCGATGTTTCTCGGACTGATCCCGGTCGTCGCAGTCTTCGCCGTTGGCGCGCTCTCCCACGTGTATTTGCCGACGCACGCCTGGATCCTGTGCGGGCTCGGCGCCTGGCTCGGTTCTTTGGTGTTCGCCGCGCTCGGCCTCTTCATGGGCTACCTGCTGCCGTCCGAGAACGTCATGCAGATCGTCGGTCCTGTCCTTGCGATCCTGTCGATCTTCGGCGGCATCTTCTACCCGCTGACCTCGTCACCGCATCTGGTCCAAGACATCGCCAAGTTCATCCCGATGTACGGCGTGGGTGAGATGGCGCGAGCCCCTCTTGGCGGCGAGTTCCATTGGACCAGCATGCTCAACGTCCTGGCCTGGACCGCGACCTTCGTGGTCGGAGCGGCGTTGGTGTTCCGCCGAGACACCAACCGGGTCTGACGGAACGGCCGCGGTCTTCGGACTGCGCCCAGGTACGCTCGACGTCTCCCCTGTGAGGATTTGGCCTGTGCCCGGATGGGGGTGGTCCCGTCGATGGGCCGGGTCGGGTCCGCGCTGGACAACGCGGTCAGCGAGTCGTTCAACAGCGTTCTGAAGGTCGAGTACGTCCACCGGCACACCTTCACCACCCACGCCGAGGCCCGGCTACGGCACGGCTGCTTCGACCGGACCAGCCGCGGACGCCGCCTGCCAACGGGTAGATCCCTTGGCCGGGTAACCCGGCGTCCCTTCGACCGCCGCGCCGCGAGACCGCATGCCGGACACGAGAGAACAGGCCGTTACGCTGCTACGATGACCGACCTCGACCGGCGCGCCGGCGCCCGTCCCCTGACATCCGACGACGGCCCACACCGGCAGCTCGACCAGCTGTCCACGCCGGAGCGCTGGGGCCGTCTCGTCGCCGACACGATGTCTTTGCCGCACGCCGTCGAGGGCATCAGTCAGGTATCACCGGCGACGTCGCGAGCGGTCTTCTTCGACGACCTCACCGAGATTCGCAACCCGGCCGCCTCGCTGGTACCCGACGGCCGCCTCGAGCCCGTGCATCTGCACGGCGTGACCGACACCAGCACGCACCTGGTCCTGCCGGTCGAACGCGCCACCGACGTGTGCGCACTCGGGTGGGGCGAACCGCACCAGTACGCCGACTTCGGCACTGAGGTCATGATTTACGGCCCCCGCGACGACAACGAGCACGCCGTGGTCATGCAGATCATCCGGGAATCGCTGGCATTCGCTCGCCACGAGTCCAGCTGAACACCGCCTACGCACCCGCGCGGCAACCACCCGACGAACCCGCGGCACCTCAACCCCCGCTAACTTCGTTGAGCAGCCATACATCGATCCGGGCGAGTGCTGCAGCGATCAGACCGGCGGGGGCCGCTGAGGCTTCCAGGGAGGTGCGGGCGACGCCGGCAAGCTGAAGGTCCGTCAGCCCCAGCTGATCGCGGCACCGCCGGTACTCGGTCAGCAGATCGGTATCGAACAGCAGCGGATCGTCGGCATTGACGGTGCACCGGACGCCGGCGGCGAGCAGCGCGGGCAGCGGGTGCTCCTGCCACGAGGGAACGACGGACAGCAGGATGTTGCTGGTCGGGCAGACATCCAGCACCGTGCCCGCATCGGCGAGCCGGGCCACCAGCTGCGGATCTTCGATGCAGCGGATACCGTGCATCACGCGGCGCGCGCCCAGCGCGTCAATGGCGTCGACCACGCTGCCCGGCCCGAGCAGTTCCCCCGCGTGCGGCACCACGGCCAGCCCCGCCGCGCGTACTGTGCCGCAGGCGTCGGCGAACAACGCAGGTGGGAACCGGGACTCGTCGCCATCCAGACCGAACCCCACGACGCCGTCGCCGGCGAAGTCGCACGCCAGTCGGGCGACGTCCAACGCCTGCTGCGGCCCGAGGTCACGGTTCGCGGCAAGAACCAGCCCGGCCCCCACGCCATGGGCAGATCCGGCTCGGTGAAGCGATCCGAGGACCATGCGGACCACGTCGGCATGCGAGCCGAGTCGACCCGCGAACAGACCGGGCCACATTGACACCTCGACCCAGACCGCACCGGCGGCTCGGGCGTCCTCGACGATCTCGTTCAGCACCTGCATGACGTCCTCCGGTGTGCGCATGCACGCAGCCGCAGCAGCGATCGTTGCGGAAAATGCCGCGAAGGACCCGTACCCGGTCGGCATCGGCGCCTCGATTCCAGACCTGGCGGCCAGTTCGGCCACCGTCGATGGGCGCAGCGAGCCGTCCAGGTGTAGATGCAGGTGCGCCTTCGGCAGCAGCGCAAGATCGCGGGACACCGCAAGAGTCTGCTCGAACCGAGAAGCGGTGACAACACGATTTGCTGTCCACCATCTCCGGCCGTGGCCGCCGCCCACTCGGACGCTCCGGCATGAGCAGCTGCCAGGGGCGGCGAGTCGCTCGGCCGCGTCCCGAATCGTCGCGGCTTCGGCGGCATTCCAATACCAGGGATGGCCGGTCCGGCCAACGAGCCCGGCTTGTTGGCCGTGACAGTTCGGGCGTCGGCGAGCTCGACCAGCCGCTCTGGCGACGACCCGCCTGAACCGCACGAGGCAACGGCCCAGAGTCGAGCAGCTCATCGGCATCCTGATCCAAGCCGTCATCGTCCGGCCGCAGCTCCGCTGACGCCCCGATGCGGTTGACGTCGCGCAGTCCTTAAAGGACACGCCGCGCACTCGGTCGGGGGTTGCCCGCGGTGCGATCAGCTGTGACGGTTCGGGTGACTCCACAGCAGCTCCGCCGCCCCTACGCTGTGGCCATGACTCCCCGAGTCTCCGCCGCCCGCACCCTCCGATACGCCGCGCTCGCCATCCTCGTTGCCGGCGCGCTCGCGGCGTGCAAGTCCTCGCAGCCGCCCGGCACAGCTGGCGGCGCCGGCGCGGTCTCGGTGACGACACCGTCACCGACCACCCCGACCCTGGCACCGACTCTCGTGGCGCATCCGCCGGTCACGGCACATCCGACGCCGACACCCCATCCGACGCTGGTCCTGGATCCGACCGCCACCCGACGACCCGCCGGCGACCTGACGATCTATCTGGCCCGTGGCGACTACTGCGGCTTCTACAGCGATACCAGCGGCGGCCTGTGGCTCAACCCGCGCCTCGTCGTCGGCTGGACCGGACCTGGCCCCTTCCCGTCGGCGAACCTCGGGTTCAGCATGACCACCAACTACGGCAAGCACACCGCCGGCGGGCCGGTCCATTCCACGGCACCGTTCACCTGGGCGATCGGCGGCGAACCCGCCGTCGGCAACGCCTGGCTCGGCCACACCGTGAAGATCACCGTCACCATCGATCCGGGCAACGACGTCCCCGAAACCGACGAGTCCAACAACGTCGCCGTCATCACGGTGCCGGTACCGGCACCGCTGCCGTTCTCGCCCACCGGATCCGACGGCGACTACACCATCCCGTGCAGCTGACTACACCATCAAACCGGCCGACAACAATGAGGACCAGTACGTCAACGCGTAAGACAACCGAGCCCACCGACGCTTGATCGACAAGCCCATGGGTATTCCCGCCATCATCACGGCGACCGTGTGACCTCGACGAGCAGCTAAACCACCAGCGACGGCTCGTCGGGCGCAGAGAGGCTCAGCACGGTGCCCGCCACCGCGGGTGAAGCGCATAGTCTGGCCTCCAGCGCCCGCAGCCGTACGGCGAGGTGTGACTCGATGTCGTCGCCGGTCAGATCGACATCCCCGACTACCGAAATCCGGCGCGGTCCGACGAACTCCAGTCGCAGATACGTCACCCGCGCAACCTCCGGGTCGCTCAGCAACGCCTGGATTGTTGCCGCCCGCACCCGACGGTCGGCCTCCTGGCCGACCAGGAACCGCCGGTTTCGGTTGATCAACACGATCGCGACGACAGCGAGCAGGACGCCGACCAGGATCGATCCGACAGCGTCGGGAATCGCAGAACCCGTCAGCTGATGCGCAGCGAGGCCCGCGGCGGCGATGAGCAGGCCCGCGAGCGCCGCGGCGTCTTCGGCGAACACCGCCCGCAAGGTGGGGTCCGAGCTTGCCAGCACATGCTCGATAAGATCACGCTGCAGGACCTCGGCCTCGGGTTTGGCCTGCCTGACCGACCGCAGGAAGGATCCTCCTTCCAGCACGAAAGACACCGCCAGGACGGCATACCCGACAGCGAAGTTGCTCGCGGGCTCGGGCGTGACGAGTTCTTGAACACCGTGCGTGATCGATACGGCGGCGCCGGCGACGAACAATCCGAGTGCAGCGAACATCGACCAGACGTAGGCCTCCCGGCCATGTCCGAACGGGTGCGCGAGATCCGCCGGGCGGCGAGACCGCCGGTCGGCGATCAGCAGGAACACCTCGTTGCCGGTGTCCGCCCACGAATGGGCAGCCTCGGCCAGTATCGACGCCGAACCGGTCACCGTGGCGGCGACCGTCTTCGCGACCGCTACCAGGATATTGGCGCCGAAGGCCACCAACACGGTCGTCGTGCTCGCGGACCCACCAGGATCGGTCGGCTGCGGTACCGAACCGAGTAGATCGTGGGATCCGTCTCTGGTCGACTCGCCCTCGATCGGAGTTGAGGCGTTATCGTCGCCATGCACCATCCGCCAGTATTAGCATAATTCCGTCCGGCTGATTGTCGCGGTCGAGGAGATAAGACCGCCGGATGAGCAGCCGAGCCGCGGTCGCCGCCCCGAGGTCCCCGAAACCGACGAGGCCAACAACGTCGCGTCATCACGGTACCCATGCCGTCACACCCATCGGATCCGACGGCGACTACACCATCCCGTGCAACTGACCACAACCTCAAACCGACCGGGCAACGGAGACGCGGCTTTCCACAAGCGTCGAGCATTGCGAGGGCTATTGTCAGAGGGTTCGTCGAGGAAACCAATGACAAAGACTGCACGAGTCACCTTGTACGCGATCATCGCGCTGGTCACGATGGTCGTCTTCAGTGCATGCTCGGGTTCGCCGGGGAAGTCGGCGCCGGAGCCGGTTTCGCCGCTATCGGGACAATCGCCGCTGACCGGCGTGCAGCCAGGTCCGCCAAGCAGCGCATCATCGGGTGGGCCGCCGTCCGGACCGAGTCAGTCCGCCGGTCAAACGCCTGCACCGAACCATCCGACCGCCACTCCAGGACATATCCCGCCACCGGCAACACCCAACGGGATCCTGCATTTCATCGCCAATGTCGGCGGCCAGGTCCCGGCGGTCCGAGCGCTCGGCTTCAACCTCATCGACACCGGCCCGGATCCGGAGACTGTAGACGCGCTACCGTCCGGCGTACGCGCTCTGGTCTGGCTCGGATCGCTCGACAATCACGACTGCGACAATCCGTCGTACACATTCGAGCAGTTCACTGCCGCCGTCGACAAGCTGGTCGGCAACCCGAAGGTGTTCGGGTACTTCCTGGCCGACGAGCCGCACCCGAAAGACTGCCCGAAAACGGCCGCCGATCTTAGGCAACGCGCCGACTACGTTCGAACGCACGACCCGTCGCATCGCTCGTTCGTCGTGGTGCTGGACGGCACCAACGAGTGCAACGGGAGCTACGGCTGCGAGTTCGCGGCGCTCGCGCCAAGCAAGACGCACGTGGATCTGATCGGTCTGGATCCCTACCCGTGTAACACCAGCAACATCACGAGCGGTTGCGAATACTCGAAGATCAGCTCGACGGTGCAGCACGCTACCAGCAACGGCATCCCGAAGTCCGCTATCGTGCCGGTGTTCCAGGCATTCGGGCAGGCGTGCGCCGCGTCCGACTACTATCGCTTGCCGAGCGCGTCGGAGTTGCAGAAGATGCTGGCCCTGTGGCACTCATTGGTGGCCACGCCGGCGTTCGACTATACGTACACGTGGAGTCGGCAGGGCTCGGCCTGCCCGGCCTTGGTCGACGCCGACGGCACGGGTGGCTATCCGGATCTGCAGGCGGTCATCCGTCACCACAACGTCAGCGGACCATGAGCGCATTGCGCCTTCGCCGTTCCGTTTCCGCACGCTCGGCGACCGTCCGATCGACCGGGGTATTTACCTCAGCTCGATGGCCACGGCAGGAGTTGGATCACGACCACTGAGGTGTCCTCGAACCCGGCTTGTCGGGTCGGTGCCCCAGCATGAACGATAGCGTCGAGGTAACACCTCTGGCCGATCCCCGGGGACAGGTCGCGTGCGGCTCGCGAAACGTGTTACGACCTCTTCGCTGCTTCTCGATACGTGCTGGGCGTCGCCGTCGGCGGGTGGCTTGAGTGTCCGGGGTTCACGCCGGATTGCGCTGATCAGGCCAGCGCGTAGCCGAAGAGGCAGTAGGTGCAGACCGAGCCCTTGATCCCGGCGACGCCGTCATCCCACAGCTGCGAGCCTGTGGCGGTCAGGCCGTTTCCTGAGCCCGGGATGAACTCGGCGGCACCGGCTCCCTGGGTACTGCCGACGGCCTCGTAGTAGTCGCCGATCAGGAGATCATCGCGGCTCGCCGATCGGGTGCGCAGGACGGTCAGCCCGCTGCCGAATTGGTCGTTGGCCTCGGGTGTGCCACCGATACCGGGAGTGGCCTGGTTCCAGACCGTGGAGCCGGTAGCTGTCAGGCCGGCTCCGGGACCGCCGGGCAACATTGTCACCGAACCCGCGTTGTCGTTGCCGGAGACGGTCTCGAATGGCACCCCGACGGCGAGATCGGTATAGGCATCGCCGTTGAAGTTGCCGGCGGCCAGGGCCTTTCCGAACGAGCCGTACGCCTCCGCAGAGCCGGCGAGGCCGGGCGACGTGAGGTTCCACGCCTGGACACCCGTGTTCGACAGTCCGGAACCGCTGCCGTAGATCACGTCGACCGTCCCGGCCTGGTCAATGTCGCCGACCGTCTCATCGGGTACGCCGATGGCCAGGTCCGGGTGAGTGTCACCATTGAAGTCACCGGTCGCCAACGACCAGCCGAACTCGTCGTTGAGCTCGGAGGAGCCGGGAACTCCGGGGGCATCCTGCGACCAGGTGTAGCGTCCGGTCGCGGTCAGCAGCGCACTGCTCGACGACCCGCGGATCACGGAGACGATGCCTTCGTCACCGCTCTTGCCCGGAGCGCCGACGACCACATCGCCGAGATGGTCGCCGTTGAAGTCTGCGGTCGCCACCGACGAGCCCCACTCGTCGCCGCCGCTCACCGTCCCGCCCACGACGCTGTCGCCCTCGGCGAACCGCTTTGCCGAGGTCAGCTGGAGGGATCTGTTGCCGGGTGCGATGTAGATGGCGCCGGCTTCGGAGTTCTCGCCGGGAGCTCCGATGATCAGATCGGGAAGACCATCGCCGTTGACGTCACCGGCCGCCAGGGCCGCGCCGAAGTTGTCGGCCGTGCTCGGCGCCTCACCGAATGTTGCCCGGTCGATGATCGGCGCCTCCGGAAACAGCCCGCCGGTGCCGCCCAGATAGATGTGTACCGATCCGGCGTTCAGCTTGCCCGAGACCGACTCCCCCGGATCGCCGACGGCCAGATCTGTGCAACCGTCGCCGTCGAAGTCGGCGGCGACCAGCGCCTCACCGAAGGTGCCGCCCGAGTTCGTCGATCCGATCAACTGATCGTCCGGCGCCGTACCGCTGGCACCGGCGGTCAGACCCGATCGGGTGCCGTAAAGGATATGGACGCTGCCGAAACCGCCAGGGCCGTCCGGTTCGGCAATGGCCGCGTCGGAGATGCCGTCGCCATTGAAATCCGAAGATGTGCCGCCCTTGCAGGTCGCGGCGAAGACCGGCGATGCCGGTGAGACCAGTATCAGGCCGAGACCTAGGGTGGCAACGGCAGCGGCCGCCAGCATACGACTTTTCACAAGGACCTCCGAACGCGAGGGAACGTGACCTTCAGACTCGATTGTTAGCCGCCACAAGCTGTCGATGCACGTATCGATGCTGTCGGATTGCCGTCCGCCGTCCGATGTATCTACAGCGCACGTGAGGGGGGAAGGTCTGCAGAACCTGCCGTGCGCTGCACAGGCCGGCGCAGTGCTCCTCGGGCTGGTACTGACGGCTGCCTTCGGCTGGTGGTGGACCAACGCGATCGTCGGCCTCGCACTGGCCGCCATCGCCGTGCGTGGCCGCGGGGCATGGCGCGGAAACGACTGCTGCTAATTGCCGGCCACTGCAGGTCGCTGATACGTGTCTCGATCTCGGCCAGCTTCTCCACTGGCCGAACCTGCAGGTTTGGGTCCGACTGATGACAGGTTGGGTGCGCGTACCGGCCACCTCTCGGCCGATGAAAGGCTGGCTCGTCGTCGACCCGGAAGGCTGCGCCGAGGACGACGACCTGCGTCGCTGGGTCACCCGCGGCGTCGACTACGCCCGCAGCCTGCCACCCAAGTGAGCCGAGGAACCGACCGTGGCCGTTGATGTGCTGACCGAGATCGTGATCGACCGGCCGGTGGCCGCTGTCGCCGCCTATGCTGCCGATCCGACCAACGCACCGGACTGGTATCTCAACATCAAGTCCGTCGACTGGCAGACCACGCCGCCGATCGCGATCGGTTCGCGGATGGACTTCGTCGCCCAGTTCCTCGGCCGCCGGCTGGCGTACACCTACGAAATCACCGAACTCGAACCCGGGTCGCGGCTCGTCATGCGTACCGCCGAGGGTCCGTTCCCGATGGAAACGACCTACACCTGGACCGCCGTCGACGACAGCCACACCCGCATGACCTTGCGCAACCGCGGCGAACCCGCCGGCTTCGGCCGCATCGCCGCACCGGCGATGGCCGCCGCGATGCGCCGCGCCAACCGCAAAGACCTGAACAACCTCAAACAGATCATCGAACGGCAGCCGGAACAGTAGCCGTCCGCGCTGACGGTCACATGACGGGTGCGGCATCATGGGCTGGCATTCCATGGCACGGTCCGCACCCAGCCTGGCCACTGACGGCATCGAGTCCAGTATCAAGCATCAATGTCGAACTCGATCGAAGGCGGAGACGAAGAGACTACGATGCGTACCCGCCGCCACCGCATCGCCAGCCACCCGAACAGCATCACCGCCAGAGCCGAGTACACCAGGTTGATCACGACCCCGGCGGTCGGGTTGAAGCCCAAGCGCCGTAGCTGATCCGCCTTAGTAGCGTCGATTCCGGTGGCGAGTTCCCAGACCGTGCCGATGACCGCGGCGATCTGCCCGCCCGACACCACCACCATCAGCCAGAGCGCCCACCGGGCCGCCCGCGCCACCGCGACGGCCACCACCAGGCACACCATCGTGACCGCCGAGAATGCGACGGCCGCCGCAGCGCCGAGGCGGCCCACCGACAGCACGGCCGACATCCCAGCCAGCACGGCACCAGCCAGCACGAGCAGCGCCGCGTACCACCGCTGCGGGCGCCGGAACACAGTCAGCAGGACGGTCGTCGATGCTATGGCGGTGCCGCCACACCACTGCTTGTCCTCCATGCCGAGCCGGTCAGAGGGCGGCGGTGGTGGCGTCTGTATCGAGGAATCGTCGGATTCGCTCGGAGATTGCCGGCCAGTCAGGCCCGAGCCAGACGAAGTGGGTGTCGGCGTGGCTTTCGACGAGTTCGGCGTTGCGGATGGTGCTGGCAAGCGATTGGGCGTGGGCATAGGGGACGCCTCCGTCAGTGCGGGTGGCGATGACCAGGGTGGGTTGGTCGATGTGGGCGGTGACGTCCGGTGTGGGACGCAGATCGTTGAGGAACCCGCGGCCGGAGCGCATCTGGGTGAACAACGCCAGCAGCAGGTCGCGGTCTTCGGGCCGCAACGCGGCCACGACCTCTGTCACCGGTCGGGTCGACAGGCTGTTCATCATCAGCCGTAGACAGGCATCGGGCGCGATCCGCGCGAGCGTGTGTATCCCGGCCCATGTCACGGCCTCGGTCCCGGTAGCGAAGCCGAGGTGCGCGCCGAGGCGAGTCCAGCGATCCGGATAGGGCAGCCAGCTCACGGCGCTGATCAGGATCAGTCGCTCGACGAGGTCGGGGTGGCGTGCGGCCATCGTGGCCGCGGTCGGGCCGCCGCCGGAGACGCCGACCACGGCGGCGATCCGGGTGATGCCCACGTCGGCGCATAGTGCCCGGATCACGTCCGTATACCTTGTCACCGTGCGGCCGGTTGACAGTGGGGTACGTCCGTAGCCGGGACGTGAGGGCGCCAGCAGCGTGCAGCCGGCTGTGGCGAAGACGTCCTCACCCAACGCCAAGCCGGCTCGCACGTGCCCACCGTGGAAGACCACCACCACGGCGTCACCACGCCGTTCCAACCGGTATTCGACCTGCCCGGCCGGCAGGCACGCCACCGCCGTTGGTCTGACAAGATCGGGCATCGACCTGCCTCCAGGGCCTAACGGTGCGCGGCATTCACCCACCGACAGCCGTCCGGCACACCCACCACGGTGGCCGTCCGGCGCCGGTGAGCGCGCCGAGATGGGCCTCAGTTCTCCTGGACGACCGATGCGGTGGCGGCTCTGGGCTGCCACGGGCGCCGTAGTGCGTCGGTCTTGGCATCGTGGCGGACGAGCGAGTTGTACCAGCCGAGTGCGATGGCACCGCACCAGGCGATCAGCAGGTTCGCGACGCCGGGGTGGACCATCGCCACGATCAGGAAGGTGCCGAGCCAAGCCATACGACCAACAGGCCGGCGTCAAGCAGTTTGCCGTTCATGTGCTTCTCCTGTTCTCCATCACCACGGGTTGGATGCGGGCAGTTTGTACAGGATGAGCAGCACGAAGGCCAGGATCGGACTGGTGAGGTTGGCGGCGTCCATGGTCGGCTCCACATCTCCCGCAGGATTACGGATGTGTTCGTCGCCGACCAGACTTCCCGGCACGCCACGCACAGCGTATGCCCGACCTATCGACGTACGGAAGTACCGATGCAGTCCATGACCGGTCCGGACGACTGTTGAGACCCGGCGTGGGTGTCAGTGGTCGAGGCTGGTGTCTTCGAGGTCGAGGCGGCGCTGGAGATCTCGTCGGGTCGCCGCACCGATGGTCCCGTCCTCGTACAGGCGGGTCAGGGCATCAGTTTCCACCGCGATGAGGTCCCGGCGAAGGCGGCGCAGCATCGGCTCGAACTCGTCGCCGTACGAGAACCGTGCGAGCGCCGATTCCCGCTGCCCGCAGCCGTAGCCGCGACACGTGATGCAGGTGCCGGCAAGGTTCAGGGTGCGCGTGTTCAGGCCGCGCTGAGCTGCGGAGACCTGCTCGGAGATGAACGCGAACTCGCGCGCCGCACGCTCATCGACGTAGAGGCCCATCAGCGGCTGTCCGCCACTGCCGCCGCCAGCCGATAGAGGTTGTTGCCTTCGGCGAGATCGTCGGGCGCGATGCCCAGCTCCCATCGGAGTTTCCGCAGTTGGTTGACGGAGATCACAGAGCGGTTGCGTCGCGAGCCGGTCAAACCGTCCGGCCCTGACAGTCGGTACTCGCCGTCCCGCGTCTGGTACATGATCGCGTAGGTCGGAGACGGCATCGCTGCAAGCGCCAGGACCTGCTCCGCGAGGTTGTTTCGAGCGCCGGTCATGGCCGGCCCTCGCCAGGAACGGCCGCCGCCCAGGTTGTGTCGCACGACGTCCCGGGTGGCGCGACTTGCCTGGTCGCAGGCTGGCACGGTTCACTGGTCAGTGATTGCGATCGATTGGATGCCACGGAACGACCGTGCCATCCGAACCCGGCGATAAGGACCTCTGGACGCGTTGACGAATTCGGAGTTACGACGTGCCGGAACGGAACCGCTTACAGCCCTCGGGCGCATGTTCAACCCCGCCTGCCGTGGACTTAAGCACCACCCCAGCCGCGGTGGTTCGGAGTCAGGAACGTCATAGACTCGGAAGCGATGCCGGAGTTGGCAAACGGAGGCCGAACGGTGCGTACGCGAAGCCGCAAAGACGAACTCGCCGACCTATGCAAGCGTCTGCGTGCCAGCGGCTGGAGCATCGACCGGATCGCTCACCGGATTCGTGCCGACTACCGCGTCAACGTCCGTGTGGCGTATCGGCTGGCGTGCGGGCTCACGCAGCAGCAGGTCGCCGATCGGTGGAACGAGCGGTGGCCCGGCACGGATGCGCCGAAGACGAGCAAGCAGATCTCGTACTGGGAATCCTGGCCGGCACCGAGCGGACGCCCACCGCGCCGGAGCGGAAGCCGTCGCCAATGCCATGAGGCGGCGGGCGGCATAGCAGCGCCGGCGGCAGCCCCACGGCCGGGGCCGTCCCGTTCGACCCCGTTCACGCTGCGCCGCGAAGGGTACCAACACGACCAACGCGCCAGCACCAAGCACTGATTTCTGCTTACGCCTGACCTGCACGGATGTAGGTTTTAGGCGGCACCGGTCAGGCATGGAACCGCGCGCAGGACTCGCCAGCTTCCGGGAGAGCCTCGGTTACGACGCGTACGGCGATCCGTGGCGCGAACAGCCGCACCGGCGACTGACGGCGTCGCCAACCAACATCAATGATCCATCGGAGGCTGACATGAGTACGGAATCCGGCCCGTCCTTCATTGACGGCAGCGGAGCCGCCGGCATGTTCGGTGACGTGTTCGCAGTCGACATCTCATCCGCCGTGGTGACGTGCGGTGGCTGTGGTCGGCGTCGGATGTTCGCCGACCACCACGTCTACAACCGCTGCCCCGGTACTGTCGTCCGCTGTCCGTCCTGCGACCAGGTCACGGCGCGGATGGTACGGACACCGACGGATGTCTGGCTCGACTTCCGCGGCAGCATGTCGCTGCGGCTGCCGGTGACCGAACAGCCCGCGTGAAGCCCGGTGTCAGCGGAGGCCGGCTCCGAGCAGGTGGACGACGAACCCGAGGTTGGACGCACCGGGAACCTCGGGTGTCTGTGAAGATCCACGCACCGCTGACGGGCTGACGTCGTCGAGAGTCGGACAACGGATATCAAGTCGTCCTCGATGTGTAGAGCTTAGAGCGCACCAGTTTCAGGATCCGCTCGGCGACCACACGAGGACTCATCCAAGGCCCGGGTCCGGGCTCCGCCATCTCCGCGTATACCCGCCGTAAGGTTCAATCACCGTCATGGGAACAGCGGGGATCCGCCGGGTTGCCGAGCGGGCACACCGAGGACAGCTGTACGCCGGCGGTGGCCTCTTCATCGACCATCTGGAGCGCGTTGCCCGCGTGGTGGCGGCGTTGGGTGGACGCACGACCGAGGTGCATGCCGCCTGGCTGCATGCCACTCCGGCCGCCGGCATCGACACACATGAGCTGGTCACTGGCGTGCAGATGCCACGCATGAACTAGATCATGGAGCGGGTGGGTGCAGACCCGCCGCCACGAACTTCCCGACCGGACGCGATCGGGTCGCGGATGTCGGCCCAGATGGCGTCGCCTTCCGGTTCGCCCAGGGATCAACTGTAGGATGGCTCAGCGGACCTGTTCCCGGATGCGCCGGTAGCCGGTCTCGACCGAGACCGTTAGCGCAGGACCCGGTCGACCTGGGCCGCGTACCTCCATGTCGGCGTTTGACGACCGCGATTACTGCACCCGCTCCCCACCGCGGCGCGCCTCGGGGCCTGCCGAGTTGCCGGTCGCGGCTGCGGTAGATGGTGTACGGCCGGGTCAGGTAACCGACCCGTGCCGAGAACACGTACACGAGCGGGAATCCGATCGGCGCATGGAGGATGAGCGACGTGTCCGGGGTGCGGTTAGACGACGAACCCGAACCACGGCGCGACGGTCGGGCGGTCGTCGTGGGGGTGATCGGTCGGGTTGCCCAGGACCTCCAGCGCGGTGTGGGTGCTCGGCGCGGGCGGCGCGGGCTACGTCGCCCGTACGCGTGCGATGAACCGGCGCGGCCGCCGACCTCCGGACCGTCGTAGGCCGTGCCGAGCGCCCGACTGTCCGGGCGGATGGATCCGGGGCCCCGAACTTGTCGGCTTGTACGAATACCGCGGGTGCCGGCGAACCTAGGGTAACCGCATGTCCGATCTGAACGAGATCAATAGCTGGCTCCAGGAGCGTCTCCCCGACCTCCTCGCTGAATACAAGGTCCCCGGCGCGGCCGTGGGCGTATGGGCCGACGGCCAGGTGATCGAGGTCGCCGCCGGTGTACTGAACAAGGCGACCGGCGTCGAGGCCACCGTCGACTCCCTCTTCCAGGTCGGGTCGATCACCAAGGTCTGGACGACCACGCTGCTGATGCAGCTCGCCGACGAAGGCGCGCTCGACCTCGACGCCCCCGTGCGGCGCTACCTCCCCGAATTCGGCCTTGTCGACGAGGAGGCCGCGGCGGCGATCACCGTACGGCAGCTCATGTGCCACACCGCCGGCTTCGAGGGTGACCTGTTCACCGATACCGGCAAGGGCGACGACTGTGTCGAGAAGTATGTCGCGACGCTGTCCGAGACCACCCAGCTCTTCCCGCCCGGCGAGATGTTCTCCTACAACAACGCCGGATTCTGCGTACTCGGGCGGATTGTCGAGGTGCTGCGCGGCAAGCCGTTCGACGCGTGCATGCGCGAGCACCTGTTCACCCCGCTCGGCCTCACCCACGCCGCCAACGGCGCCGACGAGGCGATCATGTACCGGGCCGCGCTCGGCCACATCCAGCTGGAGCCCGACGGCGACCCGCAGCCGGCGCCGGTCTGGTGCCTGGTGCGCTCCAACGCTCCGGCCGGCGCGGCGCTGTCCATGCGCCCGCGCGATCTGCTCGCGTTCGCCCAGATGCACGTCAACGGCGGCACGGCCGCCGACGGCACCCGGGTGCTCAGCGAGGCCAGCACTCAGGCGATGCAGGAGACCCAGGTCAAGCTGCCGAAGCTCGGCATGATGGGCGACTCGTGGGGCCTCGGCTGGGAGCTGTTCGACTGGGACGGCGGCCCGGTGATCGGGCACGACGGCGGCACCATCGGCCAGGGTGCGTTCCTGCGCGTCGTACCCGGCCGCAACGTCGCGGTCACGCTGCTCACCAACGGCGGCAACCCGTTCGGGCCGTACCTGGAGATCTTCGGCCGGGTCCTGCGCGAGCTGGCCGGAGTCGAGATGCCCGCGATGCCGAAGCCGCCGACCGCACCCGGGCAGCGTCGACGTCAGCCGCTTCCTCGGCACGTACTCCTCCGAAGTCGGCGAGCTGACCGTGTCGCGGGACGAGGACGGGCGGCTCTGGCTGGAGCAGCGGCCCAAGGGAATCCTCGCGGAGATGGGCGGCCAGGTCGAGCGCAACGAACTGGTGCACCTCGACGGCGACACGTTCATCCCGCTGGAGGGCCGCCTGGGCCTCCACATGCCGCAGGCCTTCGTCGGCGACGACGGCGACGGCCACGCGCTCTACATCCACAGCGGCCGGGCCACCCGCCGCGCTGAAGCCTGATCACGCACCATGCACCCCTCTAGTGGAGGCACGATGAAGCATGTCCTGACCATCGCCGCGATCGGTGGTCTCGCGCTCGCGCTCGCCGCATGCGGCAGCAGCGGCGGTTCCAAGGCTCCGTCGAGCAGCGCACAGAAGTTCGCCGACGGCAAGACGTTCACGATGGTGCTCGCCAGCGACCCGGGCAACCTCGACCCGCACATGACGTCACTGTCGTCAGCGCTGCAGACCGACCTGTTCCTGTACGACTCCCTGGTCAACATCGACCAGGACGGCAACGTCGTCGCCGGCCTGGCGCAGAGCTGGCAGGGCACGACGACCGCGCCACGTTCGTCCTGCGCAAGGGCGTCACCTGCTCGGACGGCACCCCGCTGACCGCCACCACGGTCGCCGACAACATCAACTTCGTCGGCGACGTGAAGAACGCGTCCTCCCGTGTCGGTGTCTACGTGCCGGCCGGGCGCGACCGCGAAGGGCGACGACGCCACCGGCACGGTGACCGTCACGTCGCCCGCGCCCGAGTTCGTTCCTCGTCCGTAACGTCGGCGGCCTGCCGATCGTGTGCGACAAGGGCATGAAGGACCGCACCACGCTCAAGGAGAGCGCGGACGGCACCGGGATGTTCACGCTGACCGAGGCGGTCGCCGGCGACCACTACACGCTGACCCGCCGTAAGGACTACGCGTGGGGTCCGGGCGACTGGCAGACCACCCAGAGCGGCCTGCCGGACAAGGTCGTCATCAAGATCGTCACCAACGAGACCACCGCGGCCAACCTGCTCACCTCGGGCCAGGTCAACGCCGCCCAGGTGATCGGCCCGGACCGGCAGCGCCTCGAGGCGCAGAAGCTGTTCTCGCGCAGCGTCGAGGCGCCGCTGGGCGAGATGTGGTTCAACCACAAGGCCGGCCTGCCCGGCTCCGACGAGGCCGTCCGCAAGGCGCTCGTCCAGGCCCTCGACCTGTCCCAGCTCGGCAACGTGGTGAGCAGCGGCTCCGGCAAGCCGGCCACCGGCCTGGTCGCCCCGGACCTCAGCCCGTGCCCCGGGAACACGATCGACGGCAACCTGCCGGCGCACGACCTGGACGCCGCCAAGGCCGCCCTCGACGCCGACGGCTGGGTCGCCGGCCCCGACGGCATCCGCGCCAAGGACGGCAAGAAGCTGTCGCTGGCCGTGGACTACGCGAGCAGCGTCGGCGCGGGCAACGAGGCCGGTGCCGAACTGCTGCAGCAGGTCTGGAAGGGCCTCGGGGTGGACGTGACGCTCAAGGGCATCACCGACGCCGAGGTCGGTACCGCGATCGTCGGCGGCCAGGGCTCGTGGGACGTGGCGATGCTCCCGCTCGGCGTCACCCTGCCGTCGCAGCTCGTACCGTTCCTGTCCGGTCCGGGCGCGCCGAACGGCGCGAACTTCTCGGGCATCGACAACGCCGACTACAGCGCCGGCGTGCAGGCCGCGTCCGCTCTCGCCGGCAGCGACGGGTGCGCGAAGTGGTCGGCCGCGGAGACGTCCATCTTCCAGCACGTGGACATGGTGCCGTTCGTCGACTCGACGATCCCGACGTTCGCCGAGGGCGCCCAGTTCGAGTTCAGCCAGGGCAGCCTGGAACCCCAGTCGATCCGCATGCTCGGCTGACATCCGGACACGCCGGCCCGTCCCGGGCACACCGGGACGGGCCGGCCCACGGTCCACCACCGCAACGACGCGAACCCACCTGGAGGCCGCACCGATGACCACCGCCACCGCGGACGTCCGCCCGATGCGCGCGGTCGCCGACAACGCGTGGGTACGGTTCGCCGTACGCCGCCTCGGGCGCCTGCTGGTCTCGGTCTGGGTCCTCATCACCGCCGCCTTCCTGATGATCCACCTGATCCCGGGCGACCCGGTCCGGGCCGCGCTCGGACCCACCGCCCCGCTGGAGCTCGTCGCGGCCCGTCGGCGGATGCTCGGCCTGAACGACCCGCTCTGGCTCCAGTACGCGCACTACCTGCGCGATCTCGTCCACGGACGCGCCGGAACCTCGATGATCTCCGGCCTGCCGGTCTCCCAGGTGATCAGCGAGCGCTACCCGGCGACCCTGGAACTTGCCCTGTACGCGTTCCTGCTGGCGATCGCGATCGCGGTCCCGCTGGGCCTGACCATGGCGGTGCTGACCCGCGGCGGCCGGCGCCGCCCCGCCGAACTGGCGTTCACCTCGACCAGCGCGATCATCGCCGCGATCCCCGAGTTCCTGATCGGCGCCGCGCCTGGTGTACGTGTTCGCGGTCAGCCTCGGCTGGGCGCCGGTCGCCGGCCGCGGCACGCCCGGCTCGTACGTGCTGCCGGTGGTGTCCCTCGCCGTCGGCCCGGCCGCGGTGCTCGCCCGGATCGTGCGGGTCGAGACGCTCGGCGTGCTGCAGGCCGACTACATGCGCACCGCCCGCGCCAAGCGGCTGCCGGACCGGCTGCTCTACCTGCGCCACGCGCTGCCCAACGCGCTGACCGCCACGGTCACCCTCGCCGGCCTGCTGCTGTCCGGCATGGTCGCCGGCACCGTCCTGGTCGAGAACGTCTTCGCCTGGCCGGGCCTCGGCAGCACGATCGTGCAGTCGATCCTGGCCAAGGACTACCCGGTGGTGCAGGGCGTCGTGCTCGTGTACGGCCTCGGCGTGCTGCTGGTCAACCTCGCCGTCGACGTCGCGCTCGCGCTGCTCGACCCGCGCTCGACGATCAGGGAGAGCTGACACCGTGACGATGCGACTCAGGCGGTGGGGCGCCGCCCTGCGGACCCCCCTCGGTATGACCGCGTCCGTGCTGCTGGCGATCGTGCTGCTGTTCGCCGTGGCTGGCGCCGATGCTGTGGGCGGACCGCGCGTCCGCGTTCCACACCGCGAACATCCTGCAGGGGCCGTCGTCGGCGCACTGGGCCGGCACCGACAACCTCGGCCGCGACATCTTCTTCCGCACCCTGGTCGCCACCCGCCTGTCGGTGGAGCTGGCGCTGCTGTCGACGCTCATCGGCGTGGTCAGCGGCCTGCTGCTCGGCGCCGCACCGGAACTGCTCGGGCGCCGGGTCGGCCGGCTGGTGACGGCGGTCGTCAACATCGCCGTCGCGTTCCCCGGCCTGCTGCTCGCGCTCACCTTCGCGGTCATCTTCGGCGTCGGCGCCAAGGGCGCGGTACTGGCCATCGGCTTCGCCAGCGCCCCCGGCTTCGCCCGGCTGACCAGCACCCTGATCGCCTCGGTCGCGCAGCGCGACTACATCGCCGCCGCGCGGATCGCCGGCGTCGGCCGGATCCGGGTCCTGGTGCGGCACATGCTGCCGAACATCGGCGAGCCGCTGGTGGTCAACGCGACGATCGGTGCCGGCGGCGCGCTGCTCGCCTTCGCCGGCCTGTCCTTCCTGGGCCTGGGCGTGCAGCCGCCCGCCTACGACTGGGGTCGGATGCTCAACGAGGGCCTCAACAGCATCTACATCCACCCGCTCGCCGCCCTCGTCCCCGGTGCCGCCGTGGTCGTCGCGGGGCTCGCGTTCAACCTGTTCGGCGAGGCGATCGCCAAGGGCATCGGGCTGCGTACCCCGGCGGTGGCCGGTGGCGCCCGGATCCGCGACGCGCGGATCCCGGCGCGCATCGATGCGTCCCGGCCGACCCCGGCCGACGCGCCGGTGCTGGCCGTCGAGGGGCTGCGGGTCAGCTTCCCGACGGCCGCCGGAGAGATCACGCCGGTACGCGGCATCAGCTTCTCCATCCGCCGCGGCGAGGCGATCGGCGTCGTGGGCGAGTCCGGCTCCGGCAAGAGCCTCACCGCCCTCGCCATCGCGCACCTCATCGAGCAGCCCGGCCGGGTCCGCGCCGACCGGCTCGAGTTCCTCGGCGAAGACCTGCGCGGCGGCGCCCAGCCGCGCGCAGAAGCGCACCCTCGGCACCTCGTTCGCGATGGTGTTCCAGGACCCGATGACCTCGTTCAACCCGACCCAGCGCATCGGCCGCCAGCTCGCCGAGGTCGCCGAGCTGCACCAGGGCATGAGCCGCAAGCCCGCGATGGCCCGGGCGGTCGACCGGCTGCGCGCGGTCCGCGTACCCGCCGCCGAGCGCCGCGCCCACCAGTTCCCGCACGAGTTCTCCGGCGGCATGCGGCAGCGCGCGATGATCGGCATGGGCCTGATGGGTACGCCCGCCCTGATCGTCGCCGACGAGCCGACCACCGCGCTCGACGTGACCGTCCAGCGCCAGGTGCTGTCCCTGCTGGAGAGCGTCCGCCGCGCCGACGACGTGGCGCTGCTGCTGATCAGCCACGACATCACCGTCGTCGGCCAGGTCTGCGAACGCGTCCTGGTCATGTACGCCGGGCGGATCGTCGAGGACCTGCCCGCGGCCGACCTGCTCACCGGGGCCCGGCACCCGTACACGCGGGCGCTGCTCGCGGCGGTGCCGGACATGGACACCGACCGCGACCGGCCGCTGGCCGTGATCCCGGGCCGGCCGGTCGACCCGGCGCACACGCCGGCCGGCTGCGCGTTCGCCGCGCGCTGCGCCTTCGCCGACGACACCTGCCGCACGGCCGACCCGGTGCTGCGGGAGGATCGGCCGGGTCGGCGGGTGGCGTGCTGGCACGCCGACGAGACGGCGCTGCTGCCGGTGCTGCCGGCACCGCGCGCACACGACGAGGTACGGACGGGTGGTCGCGGTGAGTGAGCTCTCCTTCCAGGATGTGACGGTCCGGTTCGGCACCCGCCGCCGCGGCGTGACCGCCGTCGACCGCGTCTCGCTGACCGTCCCCGACGGGCACGTCGTCGGGCTGGTCGGCGAGTCCGGGTCGGGCAAGTCGACGCTCGCCCGCGCCGCCGTCGGGCTGTCCCCGGTCACCGCCGGGCAGGTGCTGCTCGACGGGCAGCCGCTGGGCCGGTCGCCGCGCGCCGGTGCCCGGCGCCGGGTGCAGATGGTGTTCCAGGACCCGTACTCCTCGCTCGACCCGCGGATGACGATCGGCGCCTCGATCGCCGAGGCCATCCCGCGCGACCGCGCCGCCGGTCCGGGCGCCCGCCGGGCCGAGGTGGCCCGGCTGCTCGAACTCGTCGAACTCGCGCCCGACCGCGCGGCGCAGTTCCCGGCGCTGCTCTCCGGCGGCCAGCGCCAGCGGGTCGCGCGTCGCCCGGGCGCTCGCCGGCCCGGCCGGACGTCATCATCGCCGACGAGATCACCTCGGCGCTGGACGTCTCGATCCAGGGCACGGTGCTCAACCTGGTCCGCGACCTGCAGCGCCGGCTGCACCTGTCGATGCTGTTCATCTCGCACAACCTCGCGGTGGTGCGCTACGTCAGCGACTACATCGCGGTCATGTACCTCGGCCGGATCGTGGAGTTCGGGCCCGCCGACGACGTGCTCGGCGACCCGCAGCACCCGTACACCCGCGAGCTGCTCGCATCGGCACCGCGGCCCGGCGGCAGCGGTCGCCGCGGAGCCGGCCGCGGTCGCCGACGCGGAGCCCGCCGACCCGCACCACCCGCCGTCCGGCTGCCGCTTCCATCCCCGCTGCCCGATCGGCCCGCTCGTGCTCGACGGCCGCGACGCCTGCCGCGACTACCGAGCCCGCCGGAGCCGGGCACCTCCACCTCGCCGCCTGCCACTTCGCGGGCGACGTACCCGACACCACCATCCACCACACCGACTCGATGAGGAGCACCCGGTGACCCGACGCCTGCGCATCGCTGACCTGACCACGTTCGCCGTACCCGAACAGCCCGCGCTGTCGCCCGACGGCGAGCCAGATCCTGTACGTGCTGCGCACCCTCGACGCCGAGGCCGACACCACGCTGCCACAGCATCTGGCGGGTGGGCACGCACGGCGGCGAACCCCGGCAGCTCACCCGCGGGCAGACCGACGCCGCGCCGGCCTGGTCGCCGGACGGCACCCGGGTGGCGTTCCTCCGCGCCCAGGACGGGCCGGCGCAGCTGTGGCTGCTGCCGATCGACGGCGGCGAGCCCGAGCAGCTCACCACGCTGCCGCTCGGCGCCGGTGCGCCGGTGTGGAGCCCGGACGGGTCCCGCATCGCGTTCGCGGCGGCCGTCGACATCGCGGCGGTGGCGGGCGAGGACGACGCGGCCCGCGCGCGCCGGGACGGCGCCCCGATCGTCGTCGACCGGCTGGACTACCAGGCCGACGGCGCCGGATTGCTGCGTACGCTGCGCAAGCACGTCCACGTCGTGGACGTGGCGACGAAGCGGTGCACGCCAGGTGACCAGCGGCGACTTCCACGCCGGCGACCCGGCGTGGTCGCCGGACGGCACCGTGCTCGCCTACGCCGCGGCCACCGCGCCCGACGCGGACACGGCGTTCCGTACCCCGCTCTACGTGGTCGCGCCCGACGGGCCGACCGAGCCGCGCCTCGTCGGCCTCGCCGACGGTGTCGCCGGCACGGTGACCTGGACGGCGGACGGCTCGGCGCTGCTGGTCGTCGGTACCGTCGGCGCGCCGACCGGCCACGCCGGCCTGCTGCGGGTACCGCTCGACGGCGGCGACGTGGTCGACCTCGCGGCGCCGCTCGACCGCAACGTGATGCCGGGCGGCCCGGGCTACCCGGGTGCGCTCCCGCAGCTCGCCGACGACGGCCGGACGGTGCTGTTCTGCGTCCGCGAGCGCGGCGACACCCACCTCTACGCGGTCGGCGTCGACGGCGGCGAGCCGCGGCCGGTGCTGGGCGGCGCCGGGCGCGTCGTGGCGGGCCTGTCGGTCGCCGGTGGCTCCGCGGTCGTGGCGCTGCTGACCCCGACCTCGCTGGGCGAGCTGGTCACCGTCGACCTCGCCACCGGCGCCGAGTCGGTGCGCACCGCGCACGGCGCGGACTTCGCCGCGCTCGACCTGTTCGCGCGCGAGGAGCGCGAGTTCACCGTCTCCGACGGCACCGTGGTGCACGGCTGGCTGATGCGTGACCCGTCGGTCGACCGGCCCCGGCCCGCTGCTGCTGGACATCCACGGCGGCCCGCACAACGCGTGGAACGCCGCCGCCGACGACGTGCACCTCTACCACCAGGAGCTGGTCGCCCGCGGCTGGACGGTGCTGCTGCTCAACCCGCGCGGCAGCGACGGCTACGGCGAGCGGTTCTACAACGGCGGCCTCGGCGCCTGGGGCGTCGCGGACGCGAAGGACTTCCTGGAGCCGATCGACCAGCTCGTCGCCGACGGCACCGCGGACCCGGCCCGGCTCGCGGTCGCCGGCTACAGCTACGGCGGCTACATGACCTGCTACCTCACCGGCCGCGACGGCCGGTTCGCCGCCGCCATGGCCGGCGGCGTGGTCAGCGACCTGGCCAGCCTGGCCGGCACCTCGGACGCCGGGCACTTCCTCAGCGAGTACGAGCTCGGCGGCCAGCCGTGGGTCAACGGCGTGTCCGTACGAGCGAGATGTCACCGCTGTCCACGGTGGACCAGGTCCGTACGCCGACGCTCATCCTGCACGGCGCCGCGGACGTACGGTGCCCGGTCGGGCAGGCACAGCAGTGGTTCACAGCACTTCGCGAGCGGGGCGTACCGACGCGTCTCGTGCTCTACCCCGGCGGCTCGCACCTGTTCATTCTGCAGGGCAAGCCGTCGCACCGGATCGACTTCAACCAGCGGGTGGTGGACTGGATGGAGCAGTACGCGGGAGACGCGGCGCAGGCGCGTGGCGGCATCGACGGCGCGCACTGGCAGCGGCGGCTGGACGAACTCGCCGAGCGGCACGGGGTGCCCGGTGCCTCGCTCGGCATCCTGCGCCTGCGCGACGGCGCGGCCGACGAGACTGGTCGCCGCGGCGTACGGCGTGCTCAACAAGAACACCGGCGTCGACCGTCACGACCGACTCGCGTCTTCCAGATCGGGTCGATCTCGCAAGGTGTGGACCGCGACCGTGGTCATGCAGCTGGTCGACGAGGGCCTGATCGAGCTGGACGCCCCGGTCGCCGACGTGCTGCCCGAGTTCCGGCTCGCCGACCCGGACGTGACCAAGAGCGTCACGGTGCGCCACCTGCTCACGCACACCAGCGGTATCGACGGCGACGTGTTCACCGACACCGGCCGCGGCGACGACTGCCTGGAGAAGCTACGTCGGGCTGCTGGCCGAGCAGACGCAGAACCACCCGCTCGGCGCGACCTGGTCGTACTGCAACGCCGGCTGGTCGGTCGCGGGCCGGGTGATCGAGAAGGTCACCGGCGTCACCTGGGACAACGCGATGCGCGAGCGCCTGTTCACGCCGCTGGGCCTGGCCCGTACCGGCACGCTTCCCGAGGAGGCGCTGCTGCACCGGGCCGCGGTCGGCCACGTGGGCGAGCCGCCCGCCGAGCCGCAGGTGGCGCCGGTGTGGGGCCTGCCCCGGTCGCTCGGCCCGGCCGGCCTGATCAACGTCGACCGCCGCCGACGTGCTCGCCTTCGCCCGTGCCCACCTCACCGGCGGCGTCGCGGCCGACGGCACCCGGGTGCTCAGCGAGGCCAGCGCCGCCGCGATGGCCGCCAAGCACGCCGACCTGCCCGACAAGCACTCCCTCGGCGACTCGTGGGGCCTCGGCTGGATCCGCTTCGGCTGGGACGGCCACCGGCTCATCGGCCACGACGGCAACACCATCGGCCAGGCGGCGTTCCTGCGCCTGCTGCCGGAGCAGGGCCTCGCGGTCACCCTGCTGACCAACGGCGGCAACGCCCGCGACCTCTACGAGGACCTCTACCGCGAGATCTTCGCCGAGCTCGCGGGCGTGGCGATGCAGGACTCGACTCACCCCGCCGGCCGAGCCGGTCACGGTCGACACGGCGCGGCACGTGGGCCGCTACGAGCGGGCCAGCGTCATCATCGAGGTGTTCGAGCGCGACGGAGGCGCGGTGATGCGCACGACGCTCACCGGTCCGCTGGCCGCGCTGCTGCCCGACCCGACCCAGGAGTACCCGATGACGCCGGTCGACCGAAGACCTGTACGTGGTCAAGGAGGAGTCGGCGCAGCACTGGACGCCGGTCACCTTCTACTCGCTGCCGACCGGTGAGCGCTACCTGCACTTCGGCGTGCGGGCGACGCCCAAGGTGGCGCTGATGGGCGACCACGGTGCCGTGGCGCGCATGCGCGCGTCGCTGCCGGCCATGCTCGCCGACATCGAGGAGCTGGTGACCTGCGAGTCGCCGTCGGCGGACCTCGACGCGGTGGCGCGCAGCGCCGACGTGGTGGCCCGCGTCGGCGAGCGCCGGCTCGGCGCCGCGCCGGAGCGGATCGTCCTCGACGGCCGTACCCACCTGCGCTGGCGGCTCGGCGGCGACGGACCGCGGGTGCTGCTGCTCGGCCACCACGACACGGTGTGGCCGCTCGGCTCGCTCGCGACGCACCCGTTCGGCGGTCGACGGCGGCGTGCTGCGCGGCCCGGGCTGCTTCGACATGAAGGCCGGTGTGGTGATGGCGCTTCCACGCCGCCGCCGAGGTGAGCCTCGACGGCGGCACGGGGGTCACCATCCTGGTCACCGGCGACGAGGAGCTCGGCTCGCCGAGTTCGCGCGCGCTGATCGAGGAGGAGGCCGCCGGCTGCGTCGCCGCGCTCGTGCTGGAGGCCTCGGCCGACGGCGGGGCGCTCAAGACCGAGCGCAAGGGCGTGTCGCTCTACCAGGTGCGGGTGACCGGCCGCGCGGCGCACGCCGGCCTCGAGCCCGAGCGCGGCGTCAACGCCAGCGTCGAAGCTGGCCCACCAGGTCCTCGCGGTCAACGGCCTCGGCGACGCGGCGCGCGGCACCACGGTCACGCCGACCGCGGGCTCGGCCGGCACGACCAGCAACACCGTGCCGGCGTCCGGGGAGTTCGCGGTCGACGTGCGGGTCCGTGACCAGGCCGAGCAGGCCCGGGTCGACGCCGCGATGCGGGCGCTGTCGCCCGGTGCTCGCCGGCGCCCGCGTCGAGGTGGCCGGCGGCCCGAACCGGCCGCCGCTGGACGCGGCCTCGCGTCGGCCGCGCTGTTCGCCCGCGCGGTCGCGGCTCGCCGCCGAGCTGGGGCTGGCGGCGCTGACCGGCGTCGCGGTCGGCGGCGCCTCGGACGGCAACTTCACCGCCGGCGTCGGCACGCCGACCCTCGACGGCCTCGGCGCGGTCGGCGGGGGCGCGCACGCGGACCACGAGCACGTCCTCGTCGACGAGCTGCCCGGCCGCACGGCGCTGCTCGCCGCCCTGGTGGAACGACTGTGCTCACGCGCGTCCCGACCGAGCGGCGCTCGAGCGTACCGATCATGACGAATGTACGTGAGGTCCGGAGTATGGAAAGCGTGACTGAGCCGGTGGAGCCTGCGCGACGCGGGCACGCCCGGCGATGCCGCCGCGCGGGCCGGCGCTGGTGGCCGACGCCGCGGCGCTGGCCGCGGGCGTCACCGTCCGGGAGGTGGCCGAACTCGGCGAGTTCGAGGCGGTGTGCCGGCTGTTCGACGAGATCTGGCGGCCCGAACCGCAGAACCCGCCGATCACGGCCGAGCTGCTGCGGGCGCTGACCAAGGCGGACAACTACGTCGGCGGGGCGTTCGAGGGCGACGAGCTGGTCGGCGCGTGCGTCGGGTTCTTCGGCCCGCCGGCGGAGGCGACCATGCACAGCCACATCGCGGGCGTCGCCGCGCCGGCGATGCGGCCGCAGCGTCGGGTTCGCGCTCAAGCTGCACCAGCGCGCCTGGGCGCTGCGCCGGGGCGTGGCCACGATCTCGTGGACGTACGACCCGCTGGTCAGCCGCAACGCGTACTTCAACCTGGTCAAGCTCGGCGCGCTGCCGGTCGGAGTACCTGGCCAACTTCTACGGCGGCATGAACGACGGCATCAACGGCAGCGACGACAGCGACCGGCTGCTGGTCAGCTGGGATCTGACGCGCCCGGCGGTCGCCGCGGCGTGCGCCGGCGGCGTGTCACCGGCGCGACGCGCGAGACGGAGCTCGCCCGCGGCGCCGTCGTCGGGCTCGGGCGCTCGGCCGACGGCGCGCCGGTCGCGGGCACGCTCGACGGCGCCCACCGTGCTCGTCGCCGTGCCGCGCGACATCGAGACCCTGCGCGTCGAGCGACCCGGGCGCGCGCCAAGGAGTGGCGCGTCGCGGTGCGCGAGGCGCTGACCGCCCTGATGGCCGGCGGCTGGCGGCTCGACCGGATTCGACAAGGCCGGCTGGTACGTGCGCACCCGCGCCGCAGAGGAGACCTCATGAAGCTCACCGGAGTGGAGCTGCGCCGCATCCACGATGCCGCTGGTGTCGCCGTTCCGGACCTCGTTCGGCACCGAGACACGCCGTGACGTGCTGCTGCTGCGCGTCGTCACGGACGAGGCCGAGGGCTGGGGCGAGTGCGTGGCGATGTCCGACCCGCTGTACTCCTCGGAGTACGTCGACGCCGCCGCCGACGTGCTGACCCGGTTCCTCATCCCGGCCCTCGCCGCGCAGCGAGCGGCTCGACGCGCTACGCGGTCGGCCGGGTACTCGCGCCGTTCAAGGGACACCGGATGGCCAAGGCGGCGCTGGAGATGGCCGTGCTCGACGCCGAGCTGCGCGCCGCCGGCCGCCCGCTGGCCCGCGAGCTCGGCGCCGTCGCGCGACCGGGTGCCCTGCGGCGTCTCGGTCGGCATCATGAACTCGATCGACGAACTGCTCGACGCGGTCGGCGGCTACCTCGACGCCGGATACGTCCGCATCAAGCTGAAGATCGAGCCGGGCTGGGACGTCGAGCCGGTCCGCGCGGTCCGCGAGCGCTTCGGCGACGACGTCCTGCTGCAGGTCGACGCGAACACGGCCTACACCCTGGCGACGCACGGCACCTGGCCAAGCTCGACCCGTTCGACCTGCTGCTGATCGAGCAGCCGCTGGACGAGGAGGACATCCTCGGCCACGCCGGCACTGGCGAAGATCATCCGTACCCCGGTCTGCCTCGACGAGTCGATCACCTCGGCCCGCGCGGCCGCCGACGCGATCCGCCTCGGCGCCTGCGAGATCGTCAACATCAAGCCCGGCCGGGTCGGCGGCTACCTGGAGGCGCGCCGCATCCACGACGTCTGCGCCGCGCACGACATACCGGTGTGGTGCGGCGGCATGCTGGAGACCGGCATCGGCCGGGCCGCCAACGTGGCGCTCGCCGCGCTGCCCGGATTCACTCTGCCCGGCGACACCTCCGCCTCGGACCGCTACTTCCGCACCGACATCACGCCACCGTTCGTCCTGCAGGACGGCCACCTGCCCGTGCCCACCGGCCCCGGGCTCGGCGTCGACCCGCTCCCCGAGGTGCTGGCCGACGTCACGTCGAGCACCCAGTGGCTGCCCCTGTAGTTCTCCGCGCACCACCGGCTCCGGACGCCGGCCGGCACTCCCCCGGTCGGCGTCCGGTCCGTCCAGCGGTCTGACCAGCGCCATCGGCTGCGACTGCGCTGGTCAGGCCGGACAACCGGAGGGGCTCATCCTGTCCGCGCCGACGAACTAGGCTCTCCACAGGGCGTCTACCTTCGGACGGTGCTTGTCTCGGTGAACCTGCGACCCCATGCCAGTCTCGGCCGCGTGCTCGACGACCTCGGAGCCACGCTGCTGGAGCTCGTCCACGGCGACGCCGACAAACCGGGCGACATCGGCGGCGTCGCCATCCACGACCCGCTCGAGGAGCCCGTCCTGCCGCAGCACGCCCTGGTGCTCGGCGTCGGCCTGCGCGACCCCGACGAGATCGCGCCGACTGCTGCGGACGCTCGGCCGCCAGGACGCGGCCGGCCTGGTCGTACGGTCACCGGTCCCGCGGACCGAGGCGCTCGCGCGCCGCGGCCGCCGAGTCGGGCGTGGCGCTCATCGGCCTCACCCGGGGCGCATCCTGGGCGCAGCTCGCGGCACTGCTGCGGTCACTGCTGGCCGAGGGCGACGTGGGCGAGGCCGGGCCGCAGACGCTCGGCGGTATGCCCTCCGGCGACCTGTTCGCCCTCGCCAACGCGATCGGCGCCCTGCTCGACGCGCCGGTGACCATCGAGGACCGCAGCTCGCGCGTGCTGGCCTACTCCGGCCGCCAGGACGAGGCCGACTCGTCCCGGGTCGAGACGATCCTGGGCCGCCAGGTGCCCGAGCGCTACTCCCGCATGCTCGCCGACCGCGGCGTCTTCCGCGACCTGTACCGCAGCGACGAGCCGGTGTGCGTGCAGCCCTCCGCCGACGGCCCGGCCGACTTCTCCATGCCCCGGGTGGCGGTCGCCGTCCGCGCCGGCGACGAGATGCTCGGCTCGATCTGGGCGGCGGTGACAGGAGCCCCTCACGCAAGACCGGATGCAGGCGCTACGCGACGGCGCCCGGGTCGTCGCGCTGCACATGCTGCGCATCCGGGCCGGCGCCGACGTCGAGCGCCGGCTCCGTGCCGACCTGGTCAGCACCGCGCTGGAGGGCGGCGTGGGCGCCCGCGAGGCGCTCAGCCGCCTCGGCCTGGCCGACCAGCCCGTGGTGGTGCTGGGACTCGCCGTCCTCGAATCCGCCGACCCGGTCGGCCGGCTCGGCACCGACGCGAGCGCGGCCACCGAACGGCAGCGGCTCGCCGACGCGCTCGCGATGCACCTGGGCGCGGTACACCCTCGGTGCGCCGCCGCGCTGGTCGGCGACGTCGTGTACGGCCTCGTCCCGGTCGTTCGCGGCCGCGCCGACGGCGAGCAGCGCGCCGTTCGCATCGCCTCGGACTTCCTGGACCGGGTGGGCGGCCGTACGCCGGCGGTGATCGGCATCGGCGCGGTCGCCCCGGACGCCGCCGGACTCGCCGAGGCGCGGACCGGCGCCGACCGGGCGCTGCGCGTGCTGCGGGACCGCGACAGTCACCGTACGGCGCGTCGCGCGGCTGGCCGACGTCCACGTCGAGGCGCTGGTCATCGAGATGCGCGACATCGTGTCGGCGCGCGGCGACCAGCCGACCGGTCCGGTCGCGCACCTGCTGGCGTACGACGCCGAACACGGCACGAACCTCGTCGACACGCTCCGGGCCTGGCTGGAGGCGTTCGGCGACGTGGCGACCGCATCCGCCGCGATGTACGTGCACCCGAACACGTTCCGCTACCGGCTGCGTCGTGTGGTCGAGGTCGGCCCGATCGACCTCGCCGACCCCGAGGCTCGTTTCGCCGCCATGCTGGAGCTGCGGGTCATCGTTCGGTGACAGCCGGTTCCTGAACCTTCGGTGGTGGAACAGCGCCCTTCTCGACCATGCGGGTCTCGAATACGTTGGCAGGCAACGCTCAGTGCGCCACGACGTCCTCTGGTGCGTCGTCTTGGTGAGCGGTGGTACGCATTTGCGGGAACAGGACGACGTCGCGGAGGTTGGGCGCGTCGGTCATGAGTGCGATGAACCGGTCGATGCCGAGGCCGAGGCCGGACATCGGCGGCATGCCGTACTCCATCGCTTCGATGAAGTCTTCTTCGAGCATCATGGCCTCGTCGTCGCCGGCCTCGCGCATGTCCATCTGTTCTTCGAGGCGTCGGCGCTGGTCGACGGGGTCGACGAGTTCGGAGTATGCCTTGACGATCTCCCACGAGTTGACCACGACCTGGAACATGTCGAGACGACTCGGGTCCTCGTCGCTGCGGCGGGCCAAGGGGACGAGTTCGACCGGGTGGTGAAGCAGGAAGCACGGCTGGATCAGGCCCGGGCGGACGGTGCGCTTGTAGAGCAGGTCGACCATGGCCGCGTACGACGGAGCGGCGGCGAGATCGGAACCTGGGTAGGTACGGGTGACCTGTTCGCGGAGCGTCGGAAGATCACGGACCTCGGTGAGGTCGATGCCCGTGCGTTGCTGGACGGCCTCGCGGTAGTCGACTTCGGCCCAGTCAGCGCCGAAGTCGAGTTCGATGCCCTGGTAGGTGACTTTGGTGGTGTGAAGGACCTCGTCCATGACGGTGAGCACCAGTTCGCGGACGACGCGCATGTTGTCGCGGTAATCCCAGTAGCCGGCGTACCACTCCAGCATCGTGAACTCCTGGAGATGCGACGGGTCCATGCCTTCGTTACGGAAGTTCTTGCCCAGCTCATAGACCCGGTCGAAGGAGCCCGCGACGGTGCGCTTCAAGTATGTCTCCGGGGCGATACGCAGATAGAAGTCTTCGCCGAGCGCGTTGTGATGAGTGACGAACGGGCGGGCCGCCGCGCCGGAGGCGGTCTCCTGCAGGATCGGGGTTTCGACTTCGAGGAAGTCGTAGCCATCCAGGAACCGGCGGATCGCGGAGATCATTTTGAAGCGGGTCCGGAACCGTTCGCGGGATTCGGTGTTGGCCAGCAGGTCGAGGTAGCGGCGCCGGTAGCGGACCTCCGGGTTGGAGATCCCCGCCCACTTGTCAGGCATGGGCCGGGCGGCCTTGTTGAGGATCTCGAACTCGGTGACGCCGAGGGTCGGCTCGCCTTTGTTGGTGAGGTACATCGTGCCGGCGACGCCGATGAAGTCGCCGACCTTGACAGCGCTGATCCAGGTTTTGAAGACGTCTTCGCCGAGTTCGTCGCGGCGCAACGAGATCTGGACGCGTCCGCTGCGGTCCTGGATGTGGCCGAACAGGAGACCGCCGAACGGGCGCCAGAGCACGATCCGGCCGGCGAGCCGCGCCTTGATGCCCTCGGGTGCCTTTTTCGCGTCCTCGGCCACGGTGTCGGTGGCGTATCCGGGGCGAGGCTCGAACGGGGCAGCGGGCTCGGGGTTCATCGGCCACCTTCGGGTCGGGTGAATCGGGTATGTGTCCGTCGATAGTAGTAAACGCGAAGGTGCCACTGGCACCGGCCGCACGCGACAACGGCTGGTGATCTGCGCTGTCCTGTCCCGCAACGACACCGTTTGCGCAGACCCCTCGGTCACGGCGATGGACGGCCACGTGCACGGCACCGACCACCACAGCCACAAAGAGCAAGGAAGCATGATCCGCCGCTACATCATCTGGCGGAACCGCCACGCCGACGACGTCCGGCTACGCCAGTTCGTCGTCCGCGCGAACGTCGCCTAACCAGGATCAGTCCCCGATAAACAGGATGTAGTGATGCGTCCCTCGCAAAGCCACCTCACACAAGGCTCGAACTTCAGCGACCCACGCACCGCCGCGTTCAGCAGGGAGCCGGTCAAGCTCCACGAGCAGCGCCGGGATCTGCCGGTCGTTGAAAACGGCATCTCCATACGGATCGAGAGCACCGAGCATCGGAAACGCAGCTTGGTCCAGGCCGCCCAGCGTGGTTTCCCACGGCAGCCCGCATCCCGCCCTCGCCACGACCTCACCCCGCAACTCGCGGCTCACCCTCATAGAGATCACCACATGATTGTACTTAGGCGGTGCGCGGGACCAGGCGAACGTTCCCTGCTACGGCACTAGCACCCTCGTCCACAGGAGACATGAGCCAGTTTGAGACGGCACACGGTAATCTATGGATCCAGTCGCCTCCGGACCGAGGTCGCCGTGCTGCCGTATGCCGTTCGCGAGCGCCGCTTCGACCCGCGGTCCTACCTTCCGCTCGTGGTCGGTGCAGTGTTGTTGTGGTTCGGGATCACCGACGGCGGCGACCCGCTTGGCCTCGTGCTGGGCGTTATCAGCGGGGGCGGCCTCGTCGTACTGGGCCTCCTGATGGCGTGGACGGCGGTTCGGCGGGAATGCGTGCTCGAGATCGATCGGGATGGGTTCGTCGTGGGCGGTCGACGGCTGCCGTGGGCTGACATCACGGTGGTTCGGACCTGGATCGAGACCGGCGACGCAGAATCCTCGGGCGTGCAGTCGATGGTCCAGGTGGAGCTGGCGGACGGGACCGTTGAGCGGACCTGGCCCATCCATGCGCGTTACGACTCGCGCCAGCTCGAAGCGGCAGTCCGGGAGGCCGCGCCGCAGGTGCAGATCCTTTCGAATACGGCACCCGAGCCTGATCCGCAGCCGACGATCGATGCGATCCTCGGACCGTTGAAGGACTGGGTGAACCGGAGGCGCGCCCGTCGCGGACGACCGCCGATACGGCGCCTGCCCGACAAGCGGTGACCGGTGGAGACCGGCCCGACACGTCACGAACCGACGCCTTGGTTGCGTGAGCCCGGCGCAAGATCAGTTCGTCTTGCCGTCGCGCGGTAGCCGCCCCGTGCCCATCGGCTGACCTTCAGGTCCTCAGCTGCCTGTGTCCCCGGCGCGGTGCACGGTCAGTGACTCAACTCCGAAGCCCCTGATGATCGTGGTCAGCGCGTACCTCACAGAAATCTTTCAGGTAACGTGCAGGAGCCGTACCGGAAGTGCCCAGGATCGTTTCAGGAACCTGACCTTTAGTAGATGGGTAGCACGAAACCATCACGGAGGCGACGTTCCCATGACCGATAACCAACCGGCCTGGTCCGACAACGATTCGGCCTGGACCAATGCCGATCCGACCAGTGCCGAACCGACCAGTCCGGCCCAGCATCAGCCGGCTCCGCCGAGCGCGGCGCAGTCTCCGCAGCAGCCGGCCGCCGAGGCGCCGTCCGCGAACGTTTCACCGGCTGGCGTACCGGCATCGCACGCTCCGTGGTCGACGCCGTCGACCTTCGCGACCGGGTCGGCGCCGAACACGTCGCCGTTGGGGCTCCCGCCGGAGCCGGCACCGGGCGCGACGACCGGTACCGCCGATCGCTCGAGGCCCGGCTGGCGCGGCACGATCGGCGTAGGCGCGGCCGCCGCCGTGCTCGCGGCGCTGCTCACCGCCGGCGGCATGGCCGCGTTCGGTACCAACACCTCGACCGCGGCCGTACCGGCGAGCCAGTCCTCCAGCGTCACGACATCGAGCGGATCGCTGTCGACCGCATCGGCCGGCTCGTCTTCCGGAGTTAACTGGGAAGCGGTCTCAGCGGCGGTCCAGCCGAGTGTGGTCGCGGTCAGCGTGAACAACGGCGACGGCAGCGGGGACCAGGGATCCGGGATCGTCCTCGACACGCAGGGGCACATCCTGACCAATAATCACGTGATCGCGAGCGCCGCCGGCAGCAGTTCGGTCACCAATGCGGCCAGTGCCGGTAGCCCGATCACGGTCACCCTGTCCAACGGCAAGGTGTACGACGCGACGATCGTAGGCGCCGACAGCACGACCGACCTGGCCGTTCTGAAGCTGACGAACCCTCCAGCGGGGCTGACCCCGGCGATGTTCGGTGACTCCGGCGCCGTCAAGGTCGGTGAGGATGTGATGGCGATCGGCAATCCGCTCGGCCTGTCAGACACCGTCACGACCGGCATCGTGAGCGCGCTGAACCGACCGGTCAGTACCAGCACCGAGTCGCAGCAGCAGGATCCCAGCAGTCCGTTCGGATCCTCGCAGTCCGGAGGCGAGCAGAGCGCGCCGGTGGTGACCAACGCGATCCAGACCGACGCCGCGATCAACCCGGGCAACAGCGGTGGAGCCCTGATCGACGCGTCTGGTCACGTGATCGGCGTGACGTCCTCGATCGCGTCGCTCGGCAGCTCGGATGCCAGCGGTGGCCAGAGCGGCAGCATCGGCCTCGGATTCGCGATCCCGTCGAACGAGGCCGGCAGCGTCGCCCAACAGCTGATCTCGACCGGTACCGTCAAACATGCCTACCTCGGCGTGTCGGTCAGCGACGGCACCGCGTCGATCTCCGGCGCCAAGCAGCAGGCGGCGATCGTGGGCGCGGTCAGCAGCGGTACGCCGGCCGCCAGTGCCGGACTGAAGGACGGTGACGCGATCATCGCACTAAACGGCCAGCCCGTCGGCAGCGGCGACTCGCTCGTCGGTCAGGTCCGGGCCTTGCAGCCGGGCACGAGCGTGACGCTGACGGTCGTTCGAAACGGCAGCACGCAGAATGTCTCGCTGACGCTGGGCACCAGCCCGAACGCGAGCTGAACGACAGACGATCAAGCGGGCGGACCCACGCGGGTCCGCCCGCTATCCGTGCGTCGGGAGGCTTGCCGGGCGGCGGCCTATCCCGAAGACCGTCACGACTCGATATCGGGATAGTCAATCTTCCAGATCGTGGCCTGTACGGCCTCGATGATGTTGTCCGGTTTGACCATGGCAACGCGGTCGCTTATCGCGGCTTCCACGACCGCATCGCAACGACCGCCGACGCGGCGCGGATCTCCTCGACATCCGGCAGCAGGGGCGCTCCCAGCCCGGCGGTGAGCACCATCGATGCGATCGCGGCGGCTGCGGCCTGAAGGATGGCCGGTGCGATGAGCCTCGCCAGTGGTTTGAACCCCGAACCCGCCGGCGTAGCGCTGTTTCACAGATCTGCCGTTCGGCCGAGCGGTCGGCCGGACCCTTGAAACAGCCCTAAGCCCCTCCGAGCCCGACGTCGCGAGCGCGCGCGATCGCCTGACCGCGATCGGTCACGCGCAGCTTGGTAAAGATATTCGACACGTGATTGCGAACCGTCTTCTCGGACAGGAACAACCGCTGCGAGATGGTCGTGTTCTTGAGCCCGTCGGCGAGCAGCCGGAGCACTTCCCACTCGCGATCGGTCAGCTCCGGAAACGGCCGTGCGGCCCGGCCGCCGAGCGGTGCCGCGGCGAAGAAGGCGAGTGCCCTGGCCGCCACGCCGGCACCGAACACGACCTCGCCGGCGGCGACGGCGTGCACCGCTCGTACTATTTCGGCTTGATCCGCGCCTTTGACTAGATAGCCGCGTGCACCTGCGCGCATCGCCGTGAAGAGCGACTCGTCGTTGTCGAACATGGTCAGTACGAGGACGGCTGTCCGTGGCGCCCGGACGCTCAACTCCCGCGTCGCATCGATACCCGACAGTTGTGGCATGTTCAGATCCATCAGGACGACGTCGGCATCGAGTGCGATCGCCGCCGCCACGGCCGCGGCACCGTCGCACGCGTCGCCGCACACCTCGACGTCGGGGAGGCCTGCGAGTGCGGCCCGCAGCCCGTGCCGGAAGACGGGATGGTCGTCGGCGATCAGTATCCGGATCGTCACGGGATCATCGCCGGAATCGTCGCCTCGACCAGGGTCCCGCTCGCCGACGTGATCGTGCAGGAACCACCGAGCTCGGCAGCGCGTTCCGACATCGATCGCAGCCCCAGCCCAACGCGACCGCCGGCCGTACGAGCGGCCAACCCGACACCATTGTCGCCCACCGAGATCATCAGTGCATCATCCCGCACGGCGAGCGAAATCGAGCAGTGGGTCGCGGCCGAATGCCGGGCGACGTTCGTGACGGCTTCCAGCACGATCCGGTATGCCGCGACTTCGATCTCGGGCCGCAGTGGCGGAACCAGATCCGGCGTGGTCAGGCGTACCTTCAGCGTTCCTTCGCTTCTGATCGTGACCGTCTCGGCGTATTTCCGCAGCGCCTCGACGAGCCCGACCTGTTCGAGCACCGTGGGTCGAAGGTCGGCGACCAGCCGTTTTACATCGTCGAGACTGCCCTGGACCTCGGCGTGCAGGTGTCCTAGCAGGTCGGCGTCGTCGACGGTGCCGGCCGAACGGATCGCGGCGCCGAGGCCGAGCGCGATGCCTGCCAACGTCGGACCCAGGCCGTCGTGCAGGTCGCGGCGGATCCGGTAGCGCTCCTCGTCGCGCGCGACTGCGAGCGCATCGCGCGATCGGCGCAACGCGTCGGTGAGACCGACGCTGTGCGCGGCGGCGCCGGCCTGCTGGGCGAAGTGGGCGAGCAGCCGCTCATCGGTCGGGTCGAGGAAGCGCTGCCCCGGCGGCAGCCCCACAGTCAGGACGCCGACCGGCGCACCAGCGTGCCACAACTCCAGGTCGACCGTTGTCTCGGGGCGTTCACCCTCGGCTGCCGCCGGGGTCACGGTGCCGGTGAGCGTCACGGCCGCATACGGCAACCGCAGCGATCCGCATACGGTACGCGCCACCACCGGCAGCACATCTTCCGGCGCAATCACCTCGGACAGTTGCCGCCCGAGGCCGGTCAACGCCGCGTACGGGTCACGCCGCGCGCCGTAGAGGACGCGGTCGACGATCCTCTGCACGACATCTCGGGCCGGCGCCAGACCGAGCGCGATCACGACGGCGGCTGCGATCGCGCCGGTTCCCGAGCCGCCGAGTGCCTGACCGGCGAGGCCGACCGTCACGCCGAACACACCCGCGATCAGGACGGTCAGCACGCCGTAAACGAGCGTGCGGTTGAGCAGCCGGTCCCCGTCGAACAATCCGTGGCGGAGCATGCCGATACCGAGGAATACCGGCAGCAGCGCATTCGCGATGGTCGGGACGATCACGTTGACCGGCAACGGCTGCACGATGACCACGAGCAGCAGTCCGGCGAAGAACCAGGCGATGCGGCGGCGTTCCGATCCGGTCGTCCGCACCATCCGGCGGATCAGGTTGCCGAAGCCGGCCAGTCCGCACCCGAACGCGACAACGGCGACTCCGAGCAGCACATACATTAGTGCCGCCTGTACCGGCTTCGATGCCGCGAACGGATTGCGGTACTGGGGATAGTCCGGCATGCGCACAAACGCCAGCACAACCGCGGACGCCAGCGACGCGGCGGCCGCGAGCCATATCAGCCAGTGCCAGCGTCGCGATGCCGGCCGTCCGTCCGGGAACAGCAGCGGGAACAGTCCGACCGCGGCGAGGCCGGTCGGGATCCAGAGGAATTCGGCGAGCATGGCCGCAGCGGTCGCTAGCGGCGAGGCCGGCCACCGGATCACGAACTCGCCGGCCAGCGCGTTGATGGCCATGAGCTGGCCGACGAGCAGGAACAGCCAGCCGAGCGCGTGGTCGATCCAGCGGTGCAGCACAATGGCGCCGACCGTGGCGAACTCGACCGCGATCACGACCCCGATGAGGTCATGCTGCTCGAGTACGTACCGCAGCGTCTCGTGGTTCGCACTCCACAGGATCGTGGTGAGAAACACCTCCACGACGGCGAGCGTCGCGATCACCGTTACCGCTTGCCGAAGTCGCACCATGCCTCCTCTGTCACGCATGTCGCCACATAGTGCGGCGCTGCGCGTCCCGGCGACATCGGCCCAATGTCCCGAAGCACTTCGGGACATGCGGCCGGCGTTGTCCTGGCCAGATTCAGGACCGCCGTCTCATGCGCCCGGGACGGCGACGACCGCAGGCTCGGGACATCAACAGCAGGCTTTCGAGAAAAGGGTTTACCAACATGTCACAGCTCACCAGCACCTCGGTCGTCGCACCGGCCGGCCGCACGAACAGCCTGGCCTGGGGCGTCGTCGCGTTCCTCGCGAGCGCAGCCCTCGGCGTGACGTCGGTGTACGGCGCCACCGACGCGGCCGACCAGAAGTCACAGGAGCACGCGTTGCCGTTCATCATCGGTTTCATGGCGGTCGTCTCCGCCGCCGTGTACGGGCTACTAGTCCCCCGCGGCACGCGGGGCGCCGGCAAGCCGGGACTCGCGCTCGGTCTCGCTGTACCGGCATTGCTGACCGTCGTCTTCTACTGGAGCGGCCTGCCGATCATCCTCGGCCTGGCCGCGGTCGCGATCGCCGTTGCGGCCCGCACGTCGGCGCGACGGGACGGCCGCTCGTCCGGCATGGCCACGACCGCGCTCGTCATCGGCGGGCTTGCCCCGGTGCTGGCGATCGCGGCGCTCATCATGGACGCGCTCTCGTCGTGACGTTCGGCGCACCGTTCGCACCTCTGCCGTTCCGCCGGCCGAGGTGCGAACGGTGTATGGGCTCGGATACTGCGTACTCGGCTCAGGATCGGCGACTGACAGCGACGAGGTGCGGATGCTCACGCTGATACGCGGCGACGTGCGGGAGTCGACCGAGACACGTCTGTCACCCACGATTCCCACGCTGGAAAACGCCTACAAGGCGAGCGTCGTGGCGGGGAATTGAACCCGTGACCTGCGACGGCGTCGGCGGTCATCGCGAGTCGGCGAATCCATCACGGGAGCAGCAGAAACCCTACGGTTGTCTGTCAGCGCCTGCCGGTGCTTTCCGGAACGACGCGTACCGGATTTGTACCCGATGATCATCGCTGGTCCCGACAGCTTCGGTACCCACCTCGGGAAATGGCGACGCGGGGTTCGGGTACGGCGGGTTAACGTCGCGGAGTGAATCTCATCGGCCGCGTTCTCACCGATGTCCGGGTATGGACGTACCGGTTCCTTGACGAGGATGACCTGACGGTCGACGGACAGCGCTTCTGGCTGTGCTTCGCAGACGGATTCGAGAAGGTCCTCGCTGGCGGTGACGGCTCATTGACGCTGGTACCGGCGGCAGAGTTCTCTGCAGGCGATCTTCGTGAGGCTCTGGACGCCGACACGGCAGACGTCGAGTTGCGATGGTTATCGGTGATCCACATGATGTTCAGCGACCTGCCCGACCTACCTGTCGTCGGGTACGAGACAGTCGAGCAGTCCGGCGTGACGTGCGCACTGGAACTACGGCTTGGCGATGGCAACCAGTGGATGCTCTTCGACGCCTGGCACATCTGCGGGAGTCTCACCATCTCGGGCGGCTACCGACAAAGTCCCAGCTGACCGGTCACCGGTACCGCCTATCTATTCGGGGCGGATCTACCGTCCGGCGCGACCAGTAGTCTCTGCCTGTGGTTATCCCTGTCGTGGCTCTATCGTTGCCAGATCATTGCCATCGGATCCGGCACTGGCCTGCGTGCGGTCGGTGGATGGTCGACGCGTATCGGGGCCGAAGCGGTAAATGGCGGTGAAGAGGTAGCTGCCGATGACGGCTGCGGCGCAGCTTGCGGCGAACTCGATCGCGGAGCTGTGCGTCGGGCGGAGCGTGGTCGCTATGCCGAACTCGGCGATCCATATGCTGCCGATCGCGACACATGTGCCGATCCAGTGGCGTAACCGGCGTCTTGCCGGTAACCCGGCGAGGTACAGGATCGTTGACTGCCCGCTGATCATTGGAGCGAGGATGGGCCAATCGTCGCTGCCCCAGCTGGTCTTGCTGAGCAGCCAACCGAACAGGGTCAGCAGCGATGTTTGCCATATGAGGCAGATGATGGGTGCGCTCCACGGGATGCTCTGCTCGGCGCCGCCGCCATCGGTGCGGGATAGTCCGCTCCATCGGCCGAGCCGGTGTCGCAGTGTGCCTGGCTTCACCACTGTGGCTCCTCGTGCAGCGGGTCGTCATAACTCGGTGTCGGACGCGATCGGAGTGAATCATGGCCTCATCGCAGGTCGCCACCGGCGTCAGCGGTAGAGGCGATCGCGACGCTCTCGGCGCCGGTGTCCTGACGGGCAGCTCGGCGCCAGCGGGACATATGGCTGGCCACTGACAGGACAAGCAGAACGAGGACCATGATGCCGCGGACGTTGCCCGACCAGCGATGCCAGATGGCGTAGCCGTAGATCAGGAAATTGCCCAGAACGCCATGTCCGACCACATCGCTTCGACCGCGCGTCCGGCCAGGGCCAGGTTCTTCACGTGGTGCTTGACCGACATCGCCGTTACCGACCTGCTTGTTGAGGGCTACGCGTTGTAGCTGCACCGTACAGGTCGGTCCGATGCGGCGTCATCCCTGCGCGTCCCGTATGCCGTCGACCCACCCTCCGGGGTGCGGGCCTGCCCCTGCCTGTCTAGGTGTATCACCCCCCGGCGGAACGACCTCGGCAGGCTGGGGCAGGCCTGCTCGGCTTGCCTGGGTCGATGGCAGACGGAACACCCCCTGAGCCTGAGCGCCTGCCTGTCTGCCACCACCTTGATCCACTTTCATGACAGACCCGATGCAGCGAATCGCCCGGGACCAGTCGTGTGGGGCGATCGGGCGACCCTCCGCCTCACATGCGGAAGGGCTGTCTCGTCATAAGGATATGAAATCGACCATCCGGTACGCGTGTCTCGGTCTCCTGGCCGCTACGGCACTGTACCTAGGCGCCGGGCCTCGTTAAGCCAGATCTTCACCGGTTGCCTCATTGACATCGCGAGGAGAGAGAAAGCCATGACCAGCAAAGCTGTTATCAATCTGACGACAGGGATGGAAGACGCGGAGAAGGTCACCGTCGCATTCCTGGTGGCCGTCGGCGCCGCCGAAACCGGACATGAGACGTTGATGTTCCTGACCAAGGAGGCCGTACGTGTCGCGATCACCGACACGGCGGTCGGTATCGCCTGCGAGGGTTGTCCCTCATTGGCCGACCTGGTGAAACGCTACGATGCGGCCGGCGGGCGCTACTACGTGTGTCCCATCTGCTTCAACACGAAGCGTCTCGACGCCGCCGCACTCATTCCCGGCGCCGAGCTCAACGGCACCGTTCCCATGTGGCAGTGGATCGGCGACGAGCCGGCCACCACGTTCAGTTATTGATCCGCCGTGACAAGGCGCGCCGGTGTGACCGGCCGATTCAAACGAGGTTTGCGACCGCAATGGCGGGGCGCGAGACAAAAGGGCAAACCCGCACCCGACTCGTCGGCGCCGACGGGTGACCCATGGGTCTCGAATTCGGCGCGACACAGCGGGATGCGCTCGTCGAGGATGTACTGGTGGATGTCACGATAACCGGTCTCGATCTCGGGTTGGCCGGTCTACCCAACGGCCGTGACCTAGGTGGTTACCGCACCGAGGTCGGCGCGATCGTGCGCTACGGCCGGGTGCTGCGCTCGGACGCGCCGATCAGCGCGACAGACGAGGATCTGCGCACGCTGGAGCAGCTCAACATCCGCCGGGTGATCGACATGCGTGGCGACGCCGAGATCGCGTACTTCGGACTCGGCGCTTGGACCGCGCCACGCATCCATCTGCCGATCAGCGATGTGGTGGCCGGTCTGCTCGCGCAGCAGGTCAAGCCGGGCGCCGCACCGCTGGCGCCCGGCTTTGCCGAGACGACGATGCTCAATATGTACCGGGACTTCGTCTGCGGCAAGGCCAACCGTGCGCAGTTCTCCGCCGCGTTGCGCATGATCGCCGATCCGGACGGCGTACCGCTGTTATTCCATTGCACCGCCGGTAAGGACCGTACCGGCTGGCTGGCCGCGCTCATGCTCGCCGCACTTGGCGTGGATCGAGCGACGATCACCGCCGACTACCTGCTTACCAACGAGCGCTTCAGCACCGGTCGCGGTGCGGCGGGACGAGCCCAGTTGCTTGCCTCGCTCAGTGATCTGGGCGTTGACGTCGTGACAGTGCTGCCGTTGCTGGAAGCCCGAGTCGACTACCTCGGCGCCGCGTTCGCCGAGGTCGATGCACACTACGGCGGCATGCCGGCGTTCCTGCGCCAAAGCCTCGACGTTGACATCGAGGCCCTTCGTAGGAACCTGCTTGACAGTGCTCTGATGACCACAAACAGTGACCGTGTTGGATGAGCTGCCGCGTGGCGTTCACGTTTCCGATGATCGGCTGGCGTGTGCGCAAATTCTTTGGCTGGAGCGGTCTCTGTACCGGCACTGCTGCTGGGCGCGTCAGCTTGATCATCTTCGCTGCCTGCATCACGTTAGCGTTTACACGGTGATGAGGTTCCGGCGCATGCAGACGCGGGGGCCAGTGGTCTAGGCCGATTGTGGCCTGGAACTCGCGGATGGCGCGCAGGCCCGGCGTTATCTGGTCGTCGGCCAGGATCACGAACCCGAGGCGTTGGTAGTAGGGGGCGTTCCAGGGCACGTCGCGGAAGGTGGTCAGGATCAGGGCGGGGTACTCGCCGGTCTCGGCGTGTTCGATGAGCTGCCGGCCTATGCCCTGGCGGGCAACGCGGGGGTGAACACTCACCTCTGAGATGTAGAGGCAGTCATCGACGACATCGGCCACGAGGAAACCCACGGGTACGTCATTTTCGTCCGGCGCGACCCAGGCGAGGCCCGCGTTGACAAACTCGGTCATCTCCTCGTCGCTGAACGGGCCTAGGTCGGCTATCGCTGCAATGCCGATCGACCGGAACAGCTCGGCGGCTGCGTGCTCGATGTCCTGCAGGGCGGGGAAATCGCGCTTCTCAACTCGGCGTATGCGCACCGAGCCCCCCTTCTTCTGGTAGCGGATCGTATCAACCTAGGCCAGGTCGTCCAGCAGACTAAACGCAAATGTTCGCGGTGTACGCGTCAGGCGGCTCGCGCGGTGGTGACGCGATCATGCCAGCCAGCGCTTCTGGACTCAGACGACTTGGCCGACTCGACAACGTCGGCTCATCCCGGCAGAACGCTTCGATGCTCTCGGCGTCGAGAGCTTCGACGAGTTCCACCGCGACATCTACGGTAAGCACGATACGTCGTACAACCGGGCCCGGCTTCGGCGCTGCATCGGGATCTGCCGCCGAGCGGGCGTACTGCAGGTCACCACGAGCCGATCGTTCCAGGCATCCGGTCGTGCCGAGATGAGGAAATCCCGCCCGGTGCCAACTCGAGCCGCGACCATTCGTCGTCTGGACGAGTGATCAGTGAGCGACGAACTGTGTCAACGACAGCGTGTTGCCGTCGGGATCCTGAAACCAGGCAACGCGATCGCCTCCCGGCGTCGTCCATACACCGGCGGCGTCCTGGACCATGCCGTCATAGCGGACGAAGGTGATGCCCGCTCCCCCCAGATCCGCCACCACCGCGTCAATGTCGGGAACCTCCCAGCCAAACACCGTGAACGGCTGCGCGTGCAGCTGCTCGACCTTGGTCACCCGCAGCATCGTTGTCCCGACGCGGACAACGCAGGCGAACGGCGTGACCTCGTCAACGGCGAGACCGAGCCTGTCGGCGAAGAACTGCCGTGAACGGTCGAGGTCAGTCGATGGCAGGAAGGCGATAGGTGAGGCCGAAGCAAGCACTGGCCCTCCGCAGAACGCCGCAGTGAATGGAGACGTACATCTTATCCCGTCCCCGGCTCGTCCGCGGGTAGTGCACTCATCTGCGGCACAGCGTGTGCGGTCATGGCGGTCAGCGCTGACATGGGCGTGCGCCTACGGCGCAGTCTCGGGCAATGCCTGGATCTCGTTGAGCGCCTCATGAACCGCAAGGAACGACTGCCGCCCAGCCGGCGTGCCGCAGTACGACGTCACATGGATCAGGATCTCCTTGATCTCCTCGACCGTGATGCCGTTTCGTACCGCACCCTGTGCGTAGATGCCAAGTTCCTGATGGCGCCCCAGACCGGCAAGAATGCCCAGCGTGAGAATGAGACGACTTCTCCGGTCAAGTCCCGGACGGCTCCATGAGTATCCCCACGCTATCTCGGTCACAGCGTCCTGAAAGGCCATCATGAAGTCGTCGGAGCCGGCCAGGCCGGCCTCGACGTAGTCATGGCCCAGGACATCTCGCCGCGTGTCGAGGCCGGTTGAATGAAGATCGCTCTTGTTCATGGATTGCCTCCTCGACCGCATCGCCCCGAGATGAGCGACCCGGCGAGCAAACCATGGCAGTGCTCAATTCCTTGGTCAAGATTCCCGGGAACGGGATCCCGCGTTCGCCGTCAGACACGGAGGCACTCGATATGGTCCGCAACGGCACGATCACGGACACGAAGATGTTCAATAACCAACTCCGACCGACTCGAGTCGCCCCAACCGCGCCACGGGGCGGCTGGGGCGGCTCAGCCCGGGTCGGTGCCGGTCCAGGCGTGGAGCTTGTCCGGGTTGACCACCATCCACAGATCGGTGATCAGACCGTCACGTGCGTCCATGGCGAGTACAGCGATGACGGCGTCCGCGATACGGACGGTCAGTCCGGGAGTGCCGTTGATGTCCTCCTCGCGGAGTTCCACCTCCGGCTGCCTGCGCAGCAGACCGAGGAAGAGGCGGGCCACCTTCTCCCGACCGACGACCGGGCGCAGAGCCGCGCGAACCTTACCGCCCCCATCGCTGCGCGCCTCGACGGAGGGGTCGAGGAGGGAGACAAGGGTATCGAGATCGCCGGTCCCACAGGCACCGCGGAATGCGGTGACGATCCGCCGGTGTTCCGCTGCGGTGCTGCTGCCGGGTCGCTGAAGGGCGACATGCCGTCGGGCGGAGGAGGCGAGCGTGCGGCAGGCCGCGGGGGTCCGGCCTACCGTCTCGGCGATCTCGGTGAACGTCATGCCGAAGACGTCGTGGAGGACGAAGGCGACGCGCTCCGCCGGCGTGATCGACTCAAGGACCACGAGCATGGCCATGCTGACCGATTCGTCCAAGGTGACCCGGTCGGCCGGATCGGCGCCGCCCTTGTCGCCGGCGCTGGTCCACAGGGCGCTGTCGCGGACGGGTTCGGGCAGCCAGTCACCGGTGTAGCGTTCGCGGCGGACCCGGGCCGAGACGAGCTGGTCGAGGCATATCCGTGAGGCGACCCGGGTCAGCCACGCCGGCGGTGTCTCGATGGCCCGCTGTTCCTCCTCAGACATGGCGTACCAGCGGGCGTAGGTCTCCTGCACCACATCCTCGGCGTCCTGCACCGTCCCGAGCATGCGGTAGCCGATGTTGAGCAGTCGGCGACGCTCGGACAGCATGGAGCCGACGCTGGGGTCCGGGGTTGATCCGGAGGGTACAGGCATGATGTCGTCATCCTCCTCAGACTGCATGCTCGGCGAGCCATGCATCGAAGGTCTGGCTGCCCCGAGGCCCGGGGCCGATCGGCAGTTGGCCGTCGCCCGTCATGGCTGCGCCGATGGCGCCGGGCACCTTCATGGGCAGCATCAGGCGGTGCTGGCGCGTGGCCCGCAATAGTCGTCCCACCATGTCGACGAGCTGCTCGACACGGGGTCCGGCGAGATCGGGTGACATGCCCTGCGCAGAGGCCACGGCGAGCTGTACGAGGTGTTGGGCAACCTCACGTGCCGCGACCGGTTGGGTGCGCATGCGGGGCACCACCGCGAACGGCTTGGGCACCCGGTCGAGGGTCTGCGCCGCGAACTCGTGACACTGGGTGGCGCGCAGCACCGTCCACGGGATCTGACCGTTCCTGACGACCTCCTCCTGGCGCAGCTTTCCCCGGTAGTAGGGCAGGCCCACCCGGTCGATGCCCACGATCGACAGTACGACGTGGTGGGCAACGCCGACCCGCTCACCGGCGTCCAGGAGGTTACGGCTGACGCGGTCGAAGAACGCGATGGCCTTCGTACCGCTGGTTGTCGTGATGTTGCTGACATCGATGACCACCGACACGCCAGCCATGACCGCGTCGAGTCCCGCGCCGGTCACCAGGTCCACTCCCCGCGACCGAGCCAGCACCACCGGTTCCTGGCCCGCTGCCGCCAACTCCTCGACCACGTACCTGCCGATCACACCGGTCCCGCCGGCCACTGCCACCCGCACGCCGCGTTCCGTCTTCGCGCCCGTAGCGCCGTTGCCGTCGCCGCCGTAGTTGTCCGTCATCGTGCGCCGTCCCGTCGACCGGCCAGAGACGGCACCAGCAGCAAAGCGGCCAGAAGCACCGAAGCAGACAGGAACACGACGTTGAGCACCTGGTCGCGTGTGTCGTACATATCGAGGTGCTGGACGTGGTAGCTGAAGTGCAGCACGTTGAAGACCAACCACACCGCCCCCGTCGTGCGCACCAGCCGGGTGTTGTGCACGGAACGCAGAGTGATGATCGTCAGGACTGCCAGCGCCAGAAACATGGCCCCCACGTCTTTGCTGAGATGCTCGTTGTAGGGGCCTAGTTCCGGCAGCCAGCTCAGTCCGAGACCGGGAAAGTGTGCATACCAGCTGGCCGTGGAGAAATATGCCCAGATCCCTGTATACAGTGCCGTCGCGGCCAGGAACCCGAGACTCGCATATCGGGCTGTCGTTCTCATATCCCTATGACGAGACGGCCCGCCCGAATGTGAGGCGGGTGCGCAGCCGTGACCTCGACAAAGCCGAGCACCACCCTGGGCGGCGATGCCGTGCTCACCCCGGCCGGCGACGATGCCGCCTATGTCACCGGAATGGACGCCGCCGCGATCGCCGACGGCGCCGATGTGATCGTGCATCAGCTGACACCGAGCGCTCCGACCTTGAAGACATCTTCTTCAAGGGCCGTCCCGCGAAAGCTTCGGAACCGACCGCCTGGCGCTGGCCTGTCCTCAGCAGGCGGCGAGGCCTCACCAAAAACGACCGTACGTGACCACGTGAACCGGGCATGCATCGCGGGAAAGTCCGGTGCATCGATGAACTGCCGGCCCCTAGAGTGCGTGGGTGGACCTTTCGCATCTCGGCGCGCCGATCGGGCCGATGGTCCGCGTCCACGGCGGGTTCGCCAACCGGATGTACCGGCTCGACACCGACCAGGGGTCGTTCGCGGTGAAGAAGTTGAACCTCGTCGACCGCCGCTGGATCTATCGTGTCGAGGACGTGTTCAGGTTCGAGCGGGCGGCCTTCGCCGCCGGCATCCCGATGCCGGAGCCGATCTCGGCCGGCCACGACACACTCGTCCACCGATGGGTCGAGGGAGAAACGGTGCCGGAAGCACCGGTATCGGCGGCGTACGCGTTTGAGATCGGTGAGATCCTCGCGCGCATCCACGCGCTCGACGTCGCGTGGACCCGTGTGTCGATCGAGGACCAGATGTCACGGGACTGGGCCGAACTCGCCGCGCAGGCGGCGGCGACCGGACAGCCGTGGGCCGAGGAACTCGCCGCTCACGTCGAGACGTTCCTCGCGATTGCCCACTTCGTCGACGCCTGCGAACGGCCAGGCCCGGTCGTGCTGACCCATAAGGACATCCAACCGTGGAACCTGCTCGCTCGAGCGGGTCGGCCGGTGCTGCTCGACTGGGAGCTCTCGGGGATGCTCGACCTGTCCGGTGAGCTCGGCTCGACCGCGCTGAGCCTCGCGAAGGGACCTGGCTTCGACGACGTCGTGCCCGCCATCTTCCGCTCGGTCCTCGACGGCTATGTCGCGGCCGGCGGAGCGCTGCCGCCGTCAGGGCCAAGCTGGTTTGTGTTCATGATCGGCGCCTGGCTGGGGCATACGAGGTGGAACATCTTGCGGTGCCTCGCCGGTGTCGAGGCGAGCACCGGCCCTGACCTCGCGCTGTCGCACGAGTCCGTGCGTAACGGCGTGCGCGGCCTCCCCGACCTGTTCGGGCGACTTCCGGAGCTCGAGGCGCTGCTCGTGGGACAGTGACTCGCGTCTGTGCAAGGTAGGCGGCGCCGGGCGCGCCCCGATTCCGCTCGGGGCCATAGTCGATGACCTGCACCGACGCGGACGCGCCGACACCCGTCTCGGACCGGCCAGGAAACCGCAGGCGCGAACGTCATCGCGGCGCCTGTCGTGACGCGCTCGCAGCAGACGCCGACCGCGGCAAGCCTGCGCTGTGCGCCCTGCGGCTCTACCGTGGTGCACGCAGTGCGGTGTCATCCGTGATGTGGAACGGACTTTTAAGCTACTGGATGCCTAGTGCATCGACATTTTCGATTTATATGGATGGCCGACGACCTGTACACCGTCGCCACATGGCGGAAGTAGATCGATGAGCGCCGATGTTCTGCTACTCCGTAAGTGCTCCGTTGTCGTTGCTGGCAAATACGGATCCACCAGCGCAAATGTACCCGCCAGATCGACCTTGCTCACTGCGCTGCCACGCGAGCGCCGCGGCAACCGCCGACACCATGCGACACGAACTACCGGCCCGTGGCACCACTTGAGGCATGACTCAAACTCGAAAGGTCGATGAGGCGTGATCCGGCGACCGGCCGACAGGCCGCAGCATCCCGTAGTCAGGTTCCGTCCGGGGTGTCATTTCCGTCCCCAGAACATGCTTTACAGTCCTTCTAGGTCGCGGAGATTCAGACCCGTACGGCCGACTTCAGGCCGTCGTGGAGTCGGCCATGTCAAACCATTGCTGAACATCGATGGTGTCGCCGAAATCGGTCCGGTAAGGGCTTACGTGTCCGTCTGCGCGACCTGCGATCCACCGCTCCGGTTGGTCGAGAAGCTCCGCTGCGTCCGCTGGGGCCAGCGTGCGATCGGGTAAGAGCCGACTCTGCCACTCGGCCGGGACAAGGCTCCACGGCGGAAGCTCGGGAAAGTAGAGGTCTATCCAGCCGACTTCCCGCCATGCCCGAAACACCGCGGCGACGTGTTCGACCGGCCATGGCCCATGGGTCACCGGGCCGCTGGCAAGACGGTCGACCGAGCCTTGAGCCGCCTCATGCAGCGGGCATTCCTCTTCGATCGCCAGGTGCATCTGCTCTAGGAAGTCCCGTTTGGCGCTCTCGTCTGGCATGATCGCCTCCCTTCGGGATCGGACGCCGTCAAGCATCAGGTGGGACAGCCCCCGTCACGCATCAAATGGATGCCTGACATGGGGAGAGCCGTGCGGTCTGACCGCTGTCGGGCTTGGATTGCTGCGTTACGGATCAGGGTTGGATGATGCGTTACACATCGACTAGATGATCTTTGGTTAGCGACAGGATGGGTAGCGGTGCCCGGCCCTGGCCGAAGGATCACGCCATGGGGGTACCGAGCCGGTGACCGGGTCCGGCGCCGTACGCTCCGTGGTCAGCGCGATCCGAATTCAGTGCTGCGGTTATGGTCGGTGAGTACTTCGTTCAACGTTCGTCGGCCGATGCCGCCGATGATTGAGTTCTCGGATGCGTGGCTGGCACACATCAAGCCGACGTCCAGCGCCTGGCCGCGTGCCCTGGCCCATGTGGCGTCGTCGATCGAGAGTGCGGTGCGGAAGTCGCTGCGCGCGTCACCGGACAGGAAGGTCCAGGCGACCGTCAGGTCGCAGGCGGGATCGCCGACGGCGGTCAGGCCGAAGTCGATGACGGCGGTCACGTGTCCGTTCTCGACCAGGATGTTGGCGGGGTGCAGGTCGCCGTGCATCCAGACGGCCGAGCCGCGCCATGTCGGTGTCGTGGCTGCCGCTTCCCAGGCTGCCGTCACTGCAACTGGGTCGAATTCGTTGTGCAGCGTGTCTATCGCCGCGCGGGCGATTCGATCTTTCTCGGCGAGCGGCATGCCACGGAATTCGCTGGCCGGTCCGCCGGCTGGATTGATCGTCTGGAGTGCGGCCACGAACTCGGCGAGCACGATGGCGGTCCGCCGCAGATCGGTGACGGGCGCGACGGCGGCGATCTCACCCGTCAGCCATCGAGACACCGTCCATGGCCAGGGATATCCCTCGGCTGGTGAACCTAGGCCAACTGGGATGGGAGTCGTCAGGGGCAGTTGCGGAGCGAGCACCGGCAGCCACTGGGACTCCGTGGCGAGGTGCCCAGCACCAATGCGGCGGCGTGGGATCCGGACCGCGAGTTCGGGGCCGAGCCGGTAGATCGTGTTGTCCCAGCCGGCGGACTCGACCAGCGTAAGGGGTAGTGGAGCCCATTGTGGGAACTGCGAACCGAGCAACCGACGCACGAGCTGCTCGTCGATGTCTACTTCGGCAGCGGGCATATTGCGGATCGATGGATCCAACTGTGTATCCCTTCGCGGGTTAGGTCACTGAGACACGTCCCGTCTCGTACCAGCGTCGTTAGGTGCCGGCTGGAGGGAGAGCTGGACTGTGTCGGGCTGACAGTGATTCCGGAGCAGTTCACATTGAGCGAGTCGACCTCCGCCGGTCACGGGCAACTCCGGCCTGGACTTGTAAAACCGCACGGTAACGCTCCGTCACGTTCAACTCCACCAACACTCGGCGAAGTGTCACGCATCATCTCAACGCCAGTTGGCCCGCCGGCTGAGCGCGAAGGGCCTGTCGCTGCGGGAGATCGGCCGGCAGGTCGGCTGCTCCCATGAGGTCGTCCGGAGCCGTCGTTCGCCGCGAATCGAAGCGTCCGGTGCGGTCAGAGTCGTGGCAGCCTGGGCCGGGACGGCTGACCCTGGCCGATCGGGAGGAGATCAGTCTCGGCCTGCGTGCCGGTGACTCGTTCACCGCCATCGCGGTCCGGCTCGGCAAGGCCGTCTCGACTGTCTCGCGGGAGGTGGCCGGCAATGGCGGCCGCGGTGACTACCGCGCCTGGCGTGCGCACCAACGGGCTCGAGACCGCGCTCGTCGTCCCAAGCCGGCGAAGCTGAGCTGATGCCCGGCTCGCGGCCCAGGTCACGCGGTGGCTGAAAGAGTGGTGGTCGCCGCAGGAGATCGCCTGCCGGTTGCGGATGGAGTTCGCCGACGATCCGATGATGCAGGTGAGCCACGAGACGATCTATCAGTCCCTGTTCGTGCAGGGCCGCGGCGAACTACGCCGCGAGCTGGCCCGCTGCCTGCGCACCGGACGGGTCAAACGGCGGCCCGGCGGCGCCCGCAGAACACCGGCCAGCTCCGCGGACATGGTCATGATCAGCGAGCGGCCGGCCGAGGCCGACGACCGAGCCGTCCCGGGCCACTGGGAGGGCGACCTGATCATCGGCACGGACTGCCGCTCCGCGGTCGGCACGCTGGTCGAGCGCACCACCCGCTACGTCATGCTGCTGCACCTGCCCGACGGGCGCGACGCCGCCGGCGTCGAACGGGCGATGCGGCAAGCGATCAGCACCCTGCCCGACGCAGCTGCGCCGGAGCGTCACCTGGGACCAGGGCAAGGAGATGGCCCACCACGCCCGATTCACCATCTCCACCGGCATCCAGGTCTACTTCTGCGACCCGCACAAGCCCTGGCAGCGCGGCTCGAACGAGAACACCAACGGCCTGCTGCGCCAGTACATGCCCAAGGGCACCGACCTGTCGGTCCACACCGCCGAAGACCTCGCCCGCTACGCCCGAAGCCTCAACGACCGACCCCGCAAAACACCTCGGCTACATGAAACCATCAGAGCGGCTCACCGAGCTCCTTGCGCACACCGGTTGAACCCGCCGTAATGCATCAAGCGGAGCCAGACAGTGCGGTCTGACCGCACCCACGACGACTTTCTGTACAGGGTCAAGACGGCCCTGTCGGGCCGTGCGCGCCAGCCGCCTCGCCGCCTCGCTCCCGGCGGCACCGCATCGGCGCGCCGCAATTGATGATCAGAGAAGTCCAGCTGAGATCAGCGCGGACGCGAGACACTCGACTGACGTTCGACGCGCAGTCGTTCGATAAGCATGCCAGCAAACAAACCAGCCGCCGCGACGCCGGCCACACCGAGGACTGTCGTTAGGTATAACCAAAAGCTCGGGGGACGTGGATGGGCGACGTTCGCTAGGAAAATATTAGCGATTGCCAGAACGACAAAAGCGGGTGAAACCAGCCACCAAATCATCGAGCGACGTCTAACCGGCGTGGGTGTCAACACACGCCGCACGCTATCAGTTACCAACCCTGCGCTCTGCCCCGTGATCAGCACACGTAGGCCGTGCCGGGAGGCTTATCTGCCCTCGCCGGGCGGGCAGACAACAGGAGGTGCCGGGTCAGGGCACCATGTTGATGGCCGCCGATCCGACCGGCGCGTACTTCGGCGTGTGGCAGCCCGGTGGCCACAACGGCGCCCAACTGTTCGCCGAGGACGGTGCGATGGTCTGGGCCGGACGGCCCGGCAGCGGACGCGTTCTACACCTCGCGACGCGATCTCGGCGAGTCAGCCGGGTGTCTCCGCCTGCCTCGAAAGGAGAGGTCATCGTTGCCGGTGGGACCGGCGACGGCGATCAGGACCGTATCGGTGAGGCATGAACGGCCTGGCGTCTGATCGCGGGACGATAGGGTCGGCGGAATGGAAGAGTCTGCGCGTGCGGAAATGCAGCGGGCGATTGCCGCGCTGATCCCGTTTGTCGGCGCATATCGGCTCCCGGTCAACCCGGAAGAACTTGAAGGAATGTCCTACGCCGTGCTCCGCCACGCCCGATCGACGATGTCGCCGCCCGAGATCGGGGAATCAGTACAGCACCAGATCGAGCAGGCACACCCGGGCATCGCCGACTACCGAACCCACGTATGGATCTTCCATGGTGATGACGCTCGTTACGCATCGGGGGTATTCACCGATCGGGCCACGGCCCTGGCGTGGACCGAACGCCATACGCTGACCGGGGTCCTGACCCAGTACACGGTCGGCGACGGGTGCTACGACTTCGCCGTCCGGGATGGCTCGTTCCGACCCACGAAGCCCCACCACGGCAACCCTGGACACGTCGGCGGCTTCTCACCCAGCAGGACCGAGCACATCCACGTTCGCCATGACTCACTCCGTGTCGTGGCTGTCCAACCGCACCGACGAGATCGCGGCGCTGCACAACTGGCTTGACGACCACCTCCACTGGGTGCGCCGCTGGTAAATCAAGGCCCCAACCCGTCCGTCGCCTCATCGAGAGCCTTCCTTAGCTTTGCCAGGCATCGGCTGGCCAGCCGGCACGGTCACGGCGCCCTGGAGGAGGGGTGATGGGGTGAAGGGAAGATGGGTCAGGCGTTCTCAGCGCGCATGTCCGGCACGCTGACTAATCGCCCCGCCTTGGATGGCGTGAGCCAATACCGGTAGCGGCGCCGTAACAGTTGTCCGCCCTGTCGAGCAATGCCACCAGCTCCGAGATCGGGGGCTCGCCTCCCGGCTCGAGATCAAAATCCGGGTGGAGGGTGTCGACGACGAGTCGAAGCTGCCACAGGACTGGGAGGTGTGGTGGCATGCACAGCAGGCGGCGCGCCCGCCGCGGCCGCGTACCCGGTCGAAGTGCCTGTCGGGATGGCTAAGGCGAAGGCGACACCACCGCCGCAGGTAGGCAGGCCCGGCGATGTGTGCTGTGGTGGCCGGCACGCACCGACGAACGACGGCAAGCCGCTACAACTCGCATGTCAACTCTGCGATCAGGCGTCGGTGTACTACTGAGACGAGCCCGGATTTAAGGCACGGGTAGCCGCGAATCCGGACGCGTATTCATTCGTCGGCAAGTAGTAATCTTGAGGTCCACCTGCGGGTAGCTTCCGCCTGGATGAGCGGGAGGCGATCGACATGGGCAAGCGGCGCTAGTCCTGCGGATGGTCCGCAGGCGGCCGAAGGACAGGTCGTCACATGTCCCGCACCGATGTCCACCGACCCTGGCGCGTCCAGGTCGCCGATCCCTACAGCCGCCACCTGTTCTACCGGTACGCCGTGTGGCCGTGGCAGATGGGCGTCACTTCGATCGTGTCGCTCTGCGGCTGCAAAATGTGCACCGGGCAGCCCGGCCGCAAACTCGCCCGCAAGCAAGAGCGCGTCCAGTGGCGTTCGGTACGTCAGGAGTTGCTCGCCGGCGGCCGGGACGGATACGACGTGCCAGCGATCCGAGGCAATGCCTGGTAGTACGCGACCGCGCTTTCGATGCTTGACGAAAGCCATCTACCAGCAACGACGCAATTTGCTCGCGGTCGGGACTATCCCAGAAGGCGTAGTCCCTGACCGCGACCGCAAGAATCCGAGCTGACCGCTTCGACCACCGACGGGACATCATTCACGGCCGGGCGCCGCTTTACAAGATCGGCAAGCTCCTCGCCGAGAACGCGTTTTTCAGGGTGACCATGTGGTCGATGTCGACGTCGGAGGCGGCGGTCCAGGTAGCCCCGTCGTACGGGCTGTACCAGGTGCCGGAGGTCGCGGTACAGGCGGAGTTGACGACGACGCTGACCCCGTCACGTTTCAGGACAGTCTCGCGGGTGTCGCAGGTGCCGGAGATGGTGTCCCAGGTCGGGAACAGGCTGCGCTCGTAGGTAATGGTGTGGGTCCACGCGGCCACGGTCAAGGTTGCCAGTTCCGATCGGGCGGTCGGTCCGGCCGGAACCCCGGGCGGAGCGGCGTTCGCAGGTCCGGCGGTGAACATCACAGCGGTGGCGATGGCGAGGGTGAGCTGGAGTGCGGGCAGTCGTGGCCAGTTCATGTGGGTCCCCCGGAGGTGGGGGCGCGACATCAACAACTCCACGCATTGTCGCCGATCGATGTTGTCGGGGTCGGGTGATGCGGGTGAACATCACACGACGACTGCGCCGCTACGGCTCGAGTCCATGGCTGCGTGCCGGTCTGCGTCGTGGCCGGTCATATCTGCGGCGGGATCGTCGAAGTGACGGTGGTTGCTGCCGATATCAACCCGCTGCGGCGTTGGCGTTCAGGTTTGGATCAACGAGATCACCCCGAGTATCCGGCTCGCAGAGATGCGTTCAGCGGGTCGAGCGACTCGCCCCGACAAGGGCGGGCTGGGCATGGTCAGGCGTGGGTTGGCCAGGCTCCAGGTGCCCAGGTCTGAAGCCACCGTTCGACCGCGTGCGGCTCGATGAGTTCATGATCGAAGCTGCCCACGGCGCGGATCCAGCCGCCGCCGACGTATCCCAGCACGGCCAGCCTCACGTTCAGGTCGGCTTTCAGCTCGATGGCCAGACCCGGCCAGGTCATCATGGCGACGTCGCCACGGTTCGGGTGAACCCGCAGCGCGGTGCGGAGGCCGCCGATCGCGGCGAGCCACGCAATCGCTTCGGCGTGCTTGTTGGCGCCGGCATACCCGTACACGATTTTGCCGGTGTGCTTTCCGTTCGTTCGTCGAGTCCAGGCTGGCTAGTCGTCATGGGTCAGGTGGGGCCACAGCCCGGCCCAGTCGGTTGTGGGGCCGGTGCAGAGGCTCAGGTCGAGATGGTTGAAGTCGTTGTCCACACGGTACGGCGTCACAAAATGCCCACCGTCAGGCACTGCGCGAAGTACGGCCGGAGCTGGTCGGCGGCGTCCACCGCGAGCACCGTAGCGTCGGACGCCGAACCCGGTCCCCAAGTGCCGTACGCGTTGTGCCCCGACAGCACCGGCGGTAGCCCGGGCCGGCCGAGTACGTCGAGCGTGGCCGCTTCGGCGTAATTGCTGGTGAAGATCGACGTCGGTGGCGTGCCGGAAGCGGTGAGCGCGGTGTTCTCGGTCGCGACGAGGCGAGCGAGTTCCGGCCAGCCGACCATGTCGGCCAGGTCGCCACTGGTCGTGTGCGCGTGCAGGTCACGCACCGGCCAGACCGGTAGCACCGTGGGCAACTCAACCACGGTCGCGACGAGGATCGCGCCGACGACGAGCATCGCCGCCCGAACGGTCGCCGACCCCGGGCGAACCAGCGCTCGGCCGCCACCGACCCGGCCGCGAGGACGGCCGGCAGCAGCCCGAGGTGTAGTACGGCTTTCCCGGCACCCACGCCAGCACGTACACCGCTACGACGGTGACCGTGACCGCGAGGTAGCGCAGCTCCGGCAAACGCCACAGCCGTACGACGCCGGCGATCAGCACCGGGGCGGCCAAAAGGCCGCCGTAGACGATCTGCGCCGGTAACCCACCCAGGTACTCGGCCTGGGACGTGTTCTCCCGGTGAAGCGACGCCGCCATTGTAAACTGCGGCCAGCCGTGCGTCGCCTGCCACACCACGTTCGGCGCCCAGATAACCGCGGCGACCGCGGCGCCCAGCCACGGCCAGCGCGTACCCACGATGTCGAAGCGGCGGGTGGCAAGCAGACCGACCGCTAGCGCCAGCAACAGCAGCGCGATCAGGTTGTTGGTCTGCAGGCCGAGCCCGGCGGCGATGCCGGCGCCGAGCCACCACCGGGGCCGGTCCCGCGCGATCGCGGTGCTCACGCACAGCACGACCAGTGTCCAGGTCAGCAGCGCCGGTGGCGTGGTGTTGCCGATGTGGGCGGCGCCGAGCAGCACCGGGGCGCCGGCCAAGCAGAGCGCCGCCGAAACGCACCGATGCGCCCGGCGCCGAAAATCGCGGCCTGTCGCGCGGCCAGCACGATGATCGCGCCGCCCTCGAGCGCCGGCAGTGTCCGCACGGCGGTCGGATTCGTGCCACCGATCATCGTGGCCAGCCGGGTCAGGAGTGGGGCGATCGGCGGCTGGTCGACGTAGCCGAACGCGAGGTGGCGGCTGGCTTGGATGAAGTAAAGCTCGTCCTGCTGGAAACCATAGCCGGCGCTGAACGCCAGCTCGATGACGACAAAGGCGGCGGCGATGACCCAGACCAGGGTCGGGAGACGGTCATCGGTGGCAGGTGCGGCAGGCTGGTCCACGACGTCCTTCCGTATCACTCCATGGGGCAATCGATCTCATTATGAGGGTCCATAGTGGAGGAGGCACCACGGGATGCTCGGATCGTAGGGATCGACGAAGCGACCCGCTTGCCACGTTCGGCCACACGTCTTCGGCCGAGTTCCGGTCCGATGCGTAGACCGGCCGGGTCCCACCCCTGCGTACCCGGGCCGATCGGCCGATCGAACCATCTTCGACTGAACCGGACACGCCGCTACTGTGAGGCCTCGGGCATATGGACGACGATGATGCGTTGGTGTCGTGCGGTCCTGCCTCGTGGTGCCGTTCATTGTCGCTGTCTCGTCCATCCTCGTTGTACTCCTCGGTCTTCTGGTGCTGCGGGCACACATCCGAGGGCAGACCGACCTGCCGACCGTGTCCGGCTCCGCCGTTTCGGTACTGTCGTTCTGAAGTAGGCCGCCGCGCGTCCGCTTGCGGTCCGAAAGCCGTTATCCTTCAATCTGTCGCGGGATGTCGCCCCCGCCGTGGGGAAAACTCATGCCCGAGATCAATACCGAGTTCCTATTCAAGATCGTGCTCGAAGTGCCGATGGTCCGTGATTTGGGCAGCACGCCTTACGGCGGGCGGCGTATCGCACAGGTGGCCGGCGGCAGTTTCGACGGTCCGAAGGTGAGCGGCACGGTGTTGCCCGGCGGCGGCGACTGGCTGTTGCTGCGCCACGACAATACCCTGCAGCTCGACGTGCGCCTGCCGCTGCAGACCAATGACGGGCACCTCATCTACATGACGTATAAGGGCCTGCGTCACGGACCCAAGGACGTGATCGACCGCCTCAACCGCGGCGAAGACGTCGATCCGGCCCTCTACTATTTCCGCGCCACGCCCTATTTCGAGACGAGCTCGGATAAGTACGGCTGGCTGAACCGCATCTGCACGGTCGCCACCGGCCAACGCACGGCCAGCGGCCCGACCTATCACGTCTTTGAGGTGCTGTAGCCGCGGCGCGGTTACCACCGCTGCATATCCATCGGCGTGGGGTCGGGCGGTCAGGCCGGCATCCGCAGAAGGCTCTCGGCCGGCTCGCCGGATGTGAACCGCTTGAGCAAGTCCTGCGGCGGTCGCCACGGCGTATCGCATCACATAGGCGGCCCAGTCAGGCCGCCCTCGTACAGGGCTATGCTGTCGCGGCCGTGCCTGCTCCGCGCCACCCCTGATGTCATTCGGAGTTCATTGTGACCGAGGTCAACCCGCTGTTTACTCTGCCTGGCCAGCCCGATGCGGCGGGAATATCAGAATTTGATCAGGTCGAGCGGGCGGCGCGGCGGCGGCGCCTGATCATCTGGGTCGGTGTCAGCGTCGTACTGGTGTTCGCTATCGTGCTGGTGTGCGGCGTGTTCGGCAAATCCGGGCCGCAGAACGCCCGGGTCGGCAGCTGCATGTCGCTCAACTCGGGCGATTCGGTGCAGGTCGTGGACTGCTCGTCGTCGGCCGCGCATTTGAAGGTCGTCGGCCGCCTGAGCATCTCCAGCAGGCCGTTTGACAGCCAACTGACGCAGGACTGCGCGCCCTGGCCCACGACGATCGGCGCATATTATGACGCCGACCACCATTTCGTGCTCTGCCTCGCCTCCCTCGGCCGCTGAGTACAGCCGAAGCACCGGTCGGCCCGCCTAGCCTCGGTCATACGCTCGGCGGGCTTTGGATTCTCCGGACAACGGTTGCGTCCGTGCAGGTCGCGGGATGCGTGATCACGGTGGTCATGGAGGCTTCCTATCAGCGATGTCATGGAGACGCCATGAACGTCAGGAACTGGGCGGTAATGCCAGCCGCGACCTCAACCCGATGACGCTGGCACGTCGCCGGGCCACCGCGCCCGCAAGCCGCCTGCAGAGACAGCGGCGAGCCGGCGCCCGAGGCCAATCGCCGATCGGAGCGATACCGACATGGTCACCCGAGCGGCTCACGGATCGCGGCGTTCTCGACCCAGGCGGCGTACTGCTCGACCGACCAGCCGCGGTGGCGGCGTAGTAGCTGGTGGGTGTGCGGTGAGGCGAGCGCGTAGAGGATGTGGGCGGCTGTCGCCGGGGCGAGCCCGTCGTGGAGCGCGCCGCGTCGGTGTAGCCGGGTGGTGAGGGGGAGGTGCAGTCGATGGGTGGCCGCGGCGCCGGCGGCGGCGGCGGCGCGCATGTCGGCGTCGGCCCCGGCCGCTTCGACGCTAACCATGATCAGGTCGCCGGCTCGTTCGAGCAGGTCGGTGGTGTAGGTGACGAGCTGGGCGATCGCGATCCGCGGATCGGTCTGTTCGCGGGTGGTGGTCATTTCCGGGCGGTCGAAGACGTCTTAGGCCTCACCGTCACGACGGAGTTCCCCGACGCCGACGGCACCGTCCGAGGCGTTGCCGGCACCGTTCCCGGCCTCGGCGACACCCAGATCACCCTGCGGGTTAACCACACCGCCGTCCAGGGCTGTCGCGGTTTCAACCCGGTCAGCTTCGCCGTCGACGACCACGTCGATATCCAGGCCTGGGCCGCGCACCTCGACACCATCGGCGTGCCACTCACCGGTCATCGAGGCATCGGTCGGCTGGCTGCTCGTCGTCGACGACCCGGACGGAATCAGCTGCAATTCTACAGCTATCCTTTCACTTCATCTACCACCCTATCTCCCCTACTACACACCACCACATATCCTGCACGACATTCTGCCCACCGGCACCCGTCGCGCCGTACCTGTGGCAGGTCGCCGGGCTGCTGGCCGCGGGCTCTGTTGCGGGATCCTGACAGAGTGCCCACTGTTACTTCGTTTGATCTTCTCGGAGATACTGGCGCGTGCTGTTTTCTTGGGACGAGATGATCGATGCGGTGGCCACCCGTTCTGGCATGTTTGTCGGCCGACCGAAGTACGCGTTCGTCCGGTGCTTCGTCGAGGGCTTCGGTGCCGGTCGCGGCGACGACGTTCTAGGCGGGTTTCAGCGTTGGATCTGCGAGCAGCCGCAGCACCATGCAGTGAACAATTATGCATGGTGGGCGTTGGTGCTTCGCGAGGTCTTCGACCACGGAAGCGAAGATGCGTTGGCATATCCCGATGACGATGCGGTAGTCATCGAGCACTTGTTCTCGCGGCTACGCGATTTCCTCAGCCTCCGCTCGGAACGCTCCAGTTTTTGAGGCTCAAGCATCGCCGGTCTGCTCGACACGACAGCGGCTGTCACCACGTCGATTCGGACGCCTATCATGTCGCGCGCGTCGTGGCGATCTTGTCCGACGCTGCCGGGATGTTCGGCGCCGTGATCGTGACCACGGTCGGACCACCATCGGGACTGAGCACGCTCAGGCTGCCGTCGAAGGCGCTCAGGCGCCGGCGGATGCCGGCCAGGCCGCCGTGGTCGGGGTCGGGCTGTGCTCCGCCGTGGCCGTCATCGGTGACGAGCAACGTGACGGTCTCGGATGTCTCACTGAGGTTCACTTGCAAACTGGTGGCCTTGGCGTGCTTGACCGCGTTGGTCAGCACTTCAGCAATCGCAAAGTAGAGCGCCGACTCGAGGGGCGCGGCGAGCCTGCCCGAAAGCGTGGAGGTCACCACGGTTGGGAGTGCCGTGTCCTTGGCGAGCGCGCGGATCGCGTCGACCAGGCCGCGGTCGGCGAGCACGGGCGGACGGATGCCGCGCACGAGGTTGCGCAGCTCGGCAAGCCCGGCCGCCGACTCACCTTTTGCCTGCCGGAGCAGCTCGATAGCCCGGTCGGGGTCATCGCGCACGAGCCGGGCGGCCTCCGTGATGGTGAGCCCGGTGGAGACGAAGCGCATCTGTGCGCCGTCGTGCAGGTCACGCTCGATGCGCTCCAGTTCCGCCTGCTCGAGATCGAGAACGTCAGCGCGGGTGGCCTCGAGGGTGGCCGCGCGGCCGCGCCATTGCCCTGCGTCCTCGACGTGGAGCACGAGCCGGGACCAATGACCCTGGGCACGCAGCAGCGGGCGGGCAAGGACGATGCCGATGAGAACCTGAACAGCGATCATGACGAGCGCCGCCCCGATGCCGGCTGCGAGCGGCATGCCCATCGCGTCGGCGATCGAGAACCACGTCGCGGGCCGGAATGGCGCGAAGAGGACCTCGAACGGCATCGCAACAAGCTCCCATGCCCCCTCCAGCACGAGTCCGAGCGACAGGATGCCGAGAGGTATGCCCACGATGGGGTTCAGCAGCTGCCACAGCAGGTCTCGCTGAACCACACGATCCTTCAGACGCTGCCAGGTGTGGCGTACCTGCCCGGGGCCGGGCCCCCCGGTCACCGATCGGCGGTACGCCTCAACGGTCACGCCCGTGAGCCGCCGCGCGAGGGCGCGGGACCGGTCCGCGTTCGCGCCGGCGATCTCGATCGCACCCGGGAGCAGCCAGATGCCTACGCCGATGAACACCAGCACGAACGCGAAGAGCAGCCGGATGAACCCGAACCATTCAACGAACGCCTGGGTGAAGAACTGGATGGAACGCGCCCACGCGCGCGGCGCCCGTGGGAGCCCATCTCGTGGGACATTCTCACGTGCAGATGAATCGGCGGACGGCGTGCTCATGCGCATCAGGGTATGCCGCCGCGCGCCGTGCACCGATGGTGCCAGCACCACTGTCCAGGCCCGTACGCGGCTTGGCGCGAAGGTGATGACCGAGGTGTACGAGGCGGTGGTGGGTGTTCACCCGTGGCGCGATGGCATCGCCAGCACTCGGGGTCACCCTAAACTCTGTGCATGCGCGTGTTCATCGCAGAGGACCAGATGCTCGTTCGCCGCGGGATCGAGCAGATACTCCTCGCACACGGGGCGTCGATCGCCGGGACCGCCGGAGAGGCGTCCGGCCTGGAAGACACAATCCTCAGCTCCGGCGCGGATCTCGCGCTCCTGGATATCCGCATGCCCCCTACCCACACTGACGAGGGCATCCGGGTGGGCGTGGAACTACGGCGACGCGCCCCCGGCTTCCCCGTGGTCGTCCTGTCCCAGTATGTCGAGCAACTCTACTTCGATGAGCTGCTCGCGCACGGCGACGGCGGCGTGGGCTACTTGCTCAAAGACCGTGTGTTCGATGACGTACGGTTCGTCGGGACACTGCGCGCGGTCGCGTCGGGTGAGACCATCGTCGACACTGAAGTCGTCGCCCGACTCGAAAAGCGCAGCCCCACGAGCGGTCCTCTCGCCGAACTGACCCCTCGCGAGTACGCCACCCTGGGGCACATGGCGACGGGCAGTTCCAACGCGGAGATCGCCGGGCGAATGTTCATCACGGAGAAAGCCGTCGCCAAACACATCAACGGCATCTTCGCCAAACTCGGGCTGGGTGAGAACGCCAACAGCTCCCGGCGGGTCCGAGCCGTCCTCATCTACCTACGCGGCTGACCATCTGGCGTCTTTCGATCCGTTGACGGGACGATCACGAAACCGCCTACGCGGCGGCATGCGCCGAGCGTTGGGGTGCACGCACCATGGATCATGCGTGAGGAAGCACGTGAAATGGGAAGATGACAATCGTCACCCCGGCGCATTCCATGCCCCCCTCCTCTCATCGCGGAACCGTCGCGCGCATCGCGGTATGGAGTTCGGTGCATCCGTGGTTCGCGCTCCTCATCTGGGCCACCTTCATCGCCAGCACTGTCTCGCTGTCTTATCTGGTCGGCCCGCACGAAGCGTCGGACGCCCAGAGGATCACCGGAGAGTCACGGCACACCGCCGAACTCGCCGACGCAGCCGGATACCGAGACGCCGCGACCGAACTGGTCCTTGTGACGGGAAACGCCAACTCCGCGGACGCCCAGCAGATCTTGACGGAACTCTCCCGCACCGAGCACGTCGAATCAGTGACCGGCCCCATCCATTCCGACTCCGGCGCCGCCCTGCTCTACACGGTCGCCATCGACGGCGATCCGGACACCGCCTCCGATCGTCTAGATCCGCTGCGGGCCACGGTGCAGGCTCTGGGCGGTGAGTTCGGCTCGCTCACGATCAGCCAGACGGGGGAAGCCTCGATCATCGATGACTTCCAAAACTGGCTAGGTGAGGATCTGAACCGCGCGACGCTCATCAGTATCCCCACGACCCTCGTGATTCTGCTCATCGCATTCGGTGCCATCATGATCGCTGTCTTGCCGATCGCGATCGGCGCAGCGTCCGTCCTGTCCGCCCTGGGCCTGTGGGCGGTCGCCTCGCAGATCGTCCCCGACACCGGCATCGTGCCCGATGTGATCACCTTGATCGGACTGGCCGTCGGCGTCGACTACGCGCTGTTCTACTCGCGCCGATACCGCGAGGAGGCGCACGCTGGTCACGGCCCCATGGCGGCCACCGAGATCGCAGCCCGCACGGCCGGACATTCGATCATCGTGTCGGGGACGGCAGTCGCCCTCGCGATGGCCGGGCTCCTGCTGGTGGGCGAGACGCTCTACTCGGGCGTCGCCATTGGCGCCATCCTGGTCGTAGTCGTTGCGATGGCATCGTCGTTGACCGCAATGCCCGCCCTCATGCGTCTCATCCACCGCTGGATCGACAAGCCTCGCATCCCGTACGTCTGGCGGCTGGCTCACAACAAGGACAACAGAGCGCTGCGCGCAATGCTCAGGCTCGTGATCCGCCATCCATGGATCGCGCTCGCCGCGGCTGCCGTGGTACTCGCAGTCATGGCTGCCCCGGCGCTCGGTATGAAGCTGTCGACAACAACGATCGACGACTATCCGGCCAAACTGAGTTCCCTCCAGGTCTACAACGAAGTCCGCCAGGATTTTCCCGACACAACGAGTTCCGCCCGTATCGTGGTGACCTCGGACGAGCCCGATGAGGCAGCCCTGCGCGCGCTGGCGGACAGAATCGCGCAGCAAACGGCCGCCGAGCCGACCCTGTTCGGCGCGGCGGGTGAGCCGTGGATCTCGAACGACAAGCGCACTCTCGTGCTGGATGTGGCCGTGCCGTACGAGACGACGTCACAGCAGGCGAAGAACGCGGTTCGCGAGTTGCGGGAGAACATCGTGCCGGGCGCGCTCGGCCGCTTCGCCGACGCCGACCACGGCGTCGGCGGTGACATCGCGTCCAACCTCGACGACACGAATACCCTTGCCCGGAGCATGCTCTGGGTTATCGGCATCGTGATCGCCCTGACATTCGTCTACATGTTCGCGATCTACCGGTCGCTCGGCCTCGCTCTGATCACGATCCTGCTCAACATCTGCTCGACGTTCGCGTCATTCGGCCTCGTCACGTTGATCTTCCAGAACACCTGGGCAGAGGGACTGCTCGGGTTCACCTCGAAGGGGGCGCTGGTCGCATGGATTCCGTTGATGCTGTTCGTCGTGCTTTCCGGGCTGTCCCTGGACTACCATGTCCTCGTCGTCAACCGCATCCGCGAAAACGCTCGGCTGGGGATGACCAATAAGCGTTCCATCTTCGAAGGCGTCGCGAAAACGGCCGGGGTGGTGACGGCGGCAGCGGCAGTAATGATCGTGGTATTCGCGATCTTCGGCTCGTTGTCATTCATCGAACTCAAACAGATGGGCGTGGGCCTGGCGATCGCGACCCTGCTGGATGTCACACTCATCCGCGTCGTGACGCTCCCAGCGGCATTAGCTGCCCTCGGGCGGATGCTGTGGTGGCCTGGGAGGGTCAACACCCTGCTGGAGGCCGAACCCACCCATCGCACCACCAAACCCACGTGACCAACTCTATCGGGGCCGGACGACTGGAAGCTGCGGTACGCGGGGCGATATCGGCCGTGACCCGCGCTGTGGCAAGATCGTCTGGTGCTCCAACTCTTGGGTTTCATCATCGACTGCCCGGACCCGATGAAGCTGGCGGTCTTCTACTCCGAGGTGACCGGCCGCGCCATCAGGGAGGGCAGTGACGAGAACTTCGCCTGCATCACCTTCGGCGAGGTCGATCTGGCCTTTCAGCGGGTGGAGGACTACCGCCCTCCGCGCTGGCCGGATGACGAACACCCCAAGCAGTACCACCTCGACTTCGAAGTCGGCGAAATCGAGCCCGAACAGCGCCGCGTCGTCAAGCTCGGCGCGACATTGCAGAAGGACTTCATCGGACCCGAGGGCCACGGCTGGCAGGTCTACACCGACCCGGTCGGGCATCCTTTCTGCCTGTGCCGCCACGACGGGATCACGTGGACCGATGAAGGTGTGGTGTGGCCCTAATACGCAGCGGTACGTGGTTTCGGGGGCACGCGTGACGACGGCCACGGCGTGATCATTGTCTGTTGTGGACGGCACCGTTGCTCGCGCCGCGGAGGCGTGCCCGGCCGGTGCGGCCGGCCACGGCACGAATGGTCCAACCCGACGACGGCCGCTCAACTTCGATTGGTACGGCGGTGCAGTGGTTCACTAGTCGACGAACAACTGTCCGCTCGACATGGCGAAGGCGATCCAGATGCCGAGGATCAGGCCCGCGATCGCCAGCATGATTCCGGCGGTGATCATGGCGCCCTTCGCGGCGCTCTGGACCACGCTCGAAGGCTCCGACCGTACGGCCACGGGTGCCGGCCCGACCACGGTCCGTACGGGCGGCGTCGCCGTGCCGTCGTGCGATGTGGACCGGCGCCCCGGGTCGACGCGTACGTAGGCCGGGGCGGCCGGGTACCCATCGTCGTACCTTGCCTCGCGCCGCTGGATCGCCTTCCGGCGCAGCGCCACGAGTACGGCGACGAACAGCGGAAACAGACCGACGAATGCGTACCAGGCGATCGCGGTGCCGTGGCCGGGCTGCTTGGCCTGGTTGACGATGCCCTTGTACGCGAATGCTGCCACCGGCCACCAGATGATCAAAGCGGCCACCACCATGCCGGCACTGACCCCGGCATCGTCGGATCGAGTTGCACCCACAGGGACGGCCGGCGGGCGTTGCTGGGACTTCTCCACCAGCGGACGGATCGGCATCAAGCTCATGGACTGATCGTGGCCGTCGGCGGCGGACCGGACATCGGTACGCATACTCAACTACATCTGAGTTCCCGGGACCGGAGGTCAAAGCCCCCAGCCGCAGACCAGCAGGACAGCGGGGATCGGAGTTTGTCGACTGGGTCAACAACCGACCGACGCAGCGCTGCGCCGGTCGGCGCGTGGGGTGGCCTCGGCCCGCGGCCGCACTCCCCCGATAACGAGTGCGGACGGTACCCGGAAGGCGGTCCGGGCCACCAGACCCCAGGTGTTCATAGTTGTGGACGGCTCTAACAGAGCACTAACATCGACCTCTCCGGGGAGTTCCCAAGACCTGCATGGATGGGAAGACCATGAGATTTGGGGTACTCGGCCCGCTCCTGACCGTGGCCGATGACGGCTATCCCGTTGCGCTGGACGCGCCCAAGCCCCGCCTGACTCTCGCGACGCTACTCGTCCACGCCCCGCAGCCGGTGAGCCTCGACCGGATGATCGATGTGCTGTGGGAAGCGAACCCGCCCCGGCATGCCGTCGCCTCCGCACACAACGTCATCGCCCGACTCCGGAGCGCATTCGGACCCGCGGGGCGCCAGCGCATCCGTACGACCGGCGCCGGCTACATGATCGACCTAGAAGGTGCGCGGTTAGACCTGAGCGATTTCCACAATTGCTACGAGTCCGGTCTGGATGCGTACCGGACGGGCCGGTGGTCGGACGCACAGGAGCGGCTGACCGCCGGACTTGCGCTGTGGCGAGGCCCGTTCCTGGCCGACCTGCCGAGCGTCGCGCTGGCCGCCGACACCACCCGGTGGACCGAGCTGCGGCTGCACGCCACCGAGATGCGCATCGACGCCGCACACGGACTCGGCCGTTACGAGGAGACCGTCGCCGACCTGCATCACCTGGTCGCCGAGCACCCGATGCGCGGGCGCTTCGCCGAGCAGCTGATGCTGGCCCTCCACGAGCTAGGCCGGGCGCACGAGGCGCTGCAGGTCTACCGGGACACGTACCGCCGAATGGCCGACGAGCTCGGCATCGAACCATCCACCGAACTGCAGCGGCTGCACCGGCTGGTGCTGGGCGCCAGGACGCCGGCGCCGGCGGCGGCGGCGCCTCGGGGGCCGCGCGAGCTGCCGGCACCGACCCACCTGTTCACCGGCCGCCGGTCAGATCTGGCCGAGCTGGCTGCTCTGCTCGACGGACCCGTTCCGGCCGGCGTGATCCTCATCGTTGGACCGGCCGGCATCGGCAAGTCCACACTCGCGGCCGAGTTCGGGGTGTCCGTCGCCGACCGGTTCCCGGACGGTCAGGTCTGGATGGACGTGCAGGGTCACCACTCGCAGACGGCAGTGCCGGCGCTGACCATCCTGCGCCGCGTCCTGCAGTCGCTGGGCGTACCCGCCGGCTCCGTCCCCGCCGACCTCGATGGCGCGGCGGCTCTGCTGCGTACTGTCACCGCCGACCGGCGGGTCCTCATCGTGCTGGACAACGTCGCCGAGTCGGCCCACCTGCCGCACCTGCAGCCGGCGCCCGGATCACTCCTGGTCGTCACGAGCCGCTTCCGCCTGACCGACGCCGTCGTGCGGCACGGCGCTCGCCGTCACACCCTCGCCGGGCTGGAGGAGGACGACGCCGTCGCGCTGCTGGCCCGCATCGTCGGCGCCGACCGCATCGCCGCCGATCCGGGCGACGCCCGCGACCTCGCGCTGGCCTGCGAGCGGCTGCCGCTCGCCCTGTGCATCACCGGCGCCCACCTGGCCGAACGCGACCACCGCACCCTGGCCGACCAGGTCCGCGCCATCGGCGGCGGTGCGCTGCTACGGGAAGGCGCAGACCCGGGCGACGACTCGCCGGTGCGCGCGGTGTTCGACCAGTCGTACGCGGCCCTCGACCCCGAACCCCGCCGGCTGTTCCACCTCCTCGGCCTGCATCCGGGGCCGGCGCTGGAACCGCACGCCGCCGCGATGGCCCTCGGCCTGGACGGGCCGGCGGTGGCGGCGCTGGCGGCCCGCCTCCGACAGATCCACCTCATCACCGAGACCGGGCGCGGCTGGTACCGGATGCACGATCTGCTCCGTGCCTACGCCGGCGACCGGGCCCGGACGTGCGAGTCGGCCGCCGCTGTGGATATGGTCGAACGCCTGCACCGGCACTACGCCCAGGCCGCCTGGCGCGCCGTCATCGCCGCGGGGCAGCAGCCCAACGGGTACGAGGAGCCGACGGACCCCGGCGCGACCACCCTCGAGTTCCCCGACGCCGGTTCCGCCCACGAATGGCTCGAGTACGAGCTCCAGCCGATCCGCTCGATGGCGGCCGGTGCCGACGAGTCCGACCGGTTCGCGATCGCCGCCGCCTCGATCGTGTCCCGATGGTTGATGAGCTTCGCGCACTTCACCACGGCGACCGAAATGTTCGACCGGCTCATCCGCGCGGCCCGGAGCCAGGGCGACGCGCAGTCCACCGCACGCGGGCTGCGGCTGCTCGGCACCGTGTACTGGCACCAGGGCGACGACCGCGCAGCCGAGTTCATGGAGGAGGCCCTCGACATCCTGCTGGCGGAAGGCATCCAGGTCGGCCTCGGCCAGACGTACAACAACCTGGGCGCGGTGCTCCTACGGCGGGCGGACCTGGACGGGGCGCTGCGCTGCTTCGCACAGGCGGTGGCGGCCTACGAGCGTGACGGCAATGCCCCGAGTGCCGCGCGAACGCTCAGCAACATCGGCGTGACCTGCCACAGCCTCGGCCGCTACCAGGAGGCGCTCGTCCACTACGAGCGCGCCCTCGAGATCCTGGTGACCATCGACGACCCGATACAGACGGCGTACACCAGGTCGAACATCGGCAACGTCTACTTCATCCGGGGCGACTACCGGAAGGCACGGGAGCTGCACGAAGAGGCGATGCCGGTACTGCTGACCCGGGAGCAGGCGGGCGCCCACCTGACAACGGCGGCAGAGCTGGCGCGGGCCCTGGTGGAACTCGATGAGTACCACTCCGCGACCAAGCTGATCAATGAGCTTGTGCCGATCGCCACCCGGCTGAACAGCCGGGCAATCCTGGCCAACGTCCACACAATCAACGGTCGGATGCATTTCCGATTGGGTGAATTGGACGAGGCCGGGCGGGAGTACGAGGCCGGAGTACGGATGGGCGTGGAGATCGGCGACCCGGATCGGGAGTCGGTCGGGTATCTCGGGCTGGCCGAGACCGCGTTCGCGCAGGGGCGGCACGAGCAGGCGCGGGATCGCGCGGAGCAGGCCGGGGCGATCGCCGAGCGGGCCAACTTGCCGCTCATCCGTGCCCGGGCCACCGAGGTGCTCGGCCGCATCCACCTGGCTACCGGGGAGGTCGTGCGCGGCAGCGCGCTGCGGACAGAAGCACGGCTGGCGCTCACTGCACTTGGCGCCGTGCGGGCGTAGCGCCTCGACGGCTCATGCCGTGGCTCTTCTGCTGTCACGTTGTTGCTTCGACAACAGGAATGATCACCAAGAGCCACAGGCTTCACAAGCTCCCAGTCCACACAGGACAAGGTGGGCCACAATCCCCACCATTCTCATTGGCAATAGGAGGAGCCCATGACCCCCGAGGGACCCCTATGAGGATTCCACCGCCCGCGTTCAGACTGCTCTATCGCATCCGTAAGGTGTACTGGCGGATCGCAAAGCCCACCACGCACGGCGTGAAGGCGCTGATCATGCACTCGGTCGACTCTGACCGAGTACTTCTCGTCCGACATAGCTACGGCGACCAGTCCCTGTGGAGCCTGCCTGGAGGCGGATACAAGCCGGCCCGCGAGACCCCCGAGCAAGCGGCCAAGCGTGAGGCCATCGAGGAACTGGGCGTTGAGTTGGAGCCGTTCGCCCTCGTGCTGGAGGAACACCTGACCACTAGCGGAGACAAACTGGGACACCTGAAGATTGTCCGCCTACACGCGATCTCGGACGAGGTGTCTCCGAACGGCGAGATCTCCGAAGCCCGGTGGGCAGTCATCGACCTGACGGACCTACCCGGCAAGCCCGCCGTCTCCAAGTGGGTGCACTCGGCACTGAAAGCACATGCACAGGCCCAGTACCGCGGCATGTAGCGGCTCATGCCCTACTCCCATGGGACGTCGGCCGTCCTGGCAGCTCGCGTGCACTGCTGCGGAGCTGCCAGAGTCAGGGGACCCGATGGGCCAGAAGCACCTCCGTTAAGTTCGCAGAGCCCGCATCACACGATCGCGATAGCTCGACGTAGCGGCATGGCCGGCCGCGAGCGGGCAGGATCGGATAATGCACAGAAATCGGATCGGCTAGATCCGCTTAAGGACGCGGCGTAACCGCGGGAGCGTTCAGATCAGGGTGAGGCGCAGGCGGGGCACGACCTCGCAGCATGCGGAGGCTCACGGCGCGACGCGACCGTGTCGCCATGCAGGCCGCCGCCCTTATCCTCGCGGGCGAGAGTGTTCCGTCCTGTGCTCCTATTCCTTGTGATCACTGTCGATCCGCCCTCGGATGTCCTTGACGAAACCCTCGTAGACACCGGCGACCTCATCGAGGTCAACTCGGCTCGGAAGATCGTCTGCATGTTGGCGCTCCAGCAGGAAGTCCATCGCGGCGGAAACGATCGACAGCTCATCTGCGATAGCGAGCCCGATCCGTTCCAGTACGGCCGGGTCCACGTAGACCTGTACTTCAACCGGGTCGTCATCTGCATCCACGGACACTAGGAAACGGTGCTCCCCGAGATCCTCGATGCGCGGTCCGCCGGCCGTCATCGCAGTCGACCTGTCGCACCGGTCGCTGACGACGATCGGGATCGATCGGCGCGCCGGGCACGGTCCGCGGACCGTCGGTCGTCTGCCGATGGTTCTGCGTCCGTCGATTTCACGGTCCCGGGCACGGCATTGCCCGCTGGCGCCAGATACGCGGTGCAGACGTCGGGCTCGGTGAAGGGCTCGAGTCGGTCCACGGTGATCGATGCCGGCATTGCCGCCAGAACTCCCTGCATCAGGCCAAGATGTAGCGGACAGATCACATCCGCGTGAGAGTCGACAAGGTCGAGAAACGGACAATGCCGCAACCGGAGCTGGTCATCGCGGCCCGCGAGCAGCGGCTCCGGTTGAAACCCGAGGTCATCGAGGATCCGTACGAGTCGCGTCGCGGCCGTACCCGGCTTCAGCGGGACCTTACGCGGCGGCTGCTCGGCCAAAGACGGACCCCACGCCCGCCCCAGTTCGGTCGCCACCGTGGCGGGATCATGTGTCGTCGCGGCGAGATGACCGGTCAGGATCGTGGCGAGGAGCCGATAGTTCGACGGGGCGCCACGGTCCATCGTGCGCGACGCCCGATACACCAGCGCCGGCCGTCCCTCACGCCGCGTGGCCGCCGGCGACCGTTCGACCCGTCCGGCCTTGATCAGAGCGTCGAGGTGGAATCGCACCGTGTTGACGTGCACGCCCAGGCGTCCGGCGATGGTTTCGACGCTCAACGGTGTCACCGAGGCGCGGACGACCGCGAACACCATGTCGCGACGCCGGCCCCGCGCGCTGGCCGGCGATCGTGCGCCCGTGGATGTCACGCGGACCGCGATGGGTTCGCAACCGGCTGTCGATGTACCACGACGTCAGTTTACACAAACCTGACTTGGAGGAATACGATTAAAAGCGTATCGACAAGATCGGACGCTGATATGCCTGAACCAACCGACAACCCTGGCACCGCATCCCCCTCGCCGGTCGACTACCTGCGACGATGGGAGGAGTTCGGCGCGGTCTGGCGCGTTGTCGAACGCGACAGGGACTCGGTCACCATCTCGATGTGCCGCTGCGACGGCGGGGAAGAAGTCGACCGTCTGACGACGGCCGACCCGGCACTCATCGCCTGGCTCGCCGGCCGAACGCACAGCGATGAAGCGCCAGTCACGTAAGGAAGACGGTCATGAAGAAGACGACGAAAGTGCGAATTGGCCGCGTCTACGACCATCGATCAGACCATGACGGCACACGCGTCCTCGTAGACCGGCTATGGCCACGCGGACTCACCAAAACAGACGCCCAACTGGACGAATGGTGCAAGCAGATCGCCCCATCCACCGAGCTACGCACCTGGTACGACCATGACCCGGTGCTCTATCCCGAATTCCGGCGCCGCTACCGACGAGAGCTCCACGGACCCGAACGCTCCCAGCCGCTGGCGCACCTGCAACAACTGGCCACCGGTCACACGCTGACGTTACTGACCGCCAGCAAAGCCCTGACAATCAGCGAAGCCGCCGTGCTCGCCGAAGTCATCGAGGAAAGCCGACGGCAACCGTAAGGGGCGACGTTGCTGCGCTCGACGGTCGGGTCACGTTACCCGACCGATACCTCCTCCGGGATGTTGGTCCAGCCCAGGGACCACAGGTCACGCTCATTGGTCTCGCCGCCCGCCGATGCGAACTCGCGGAGCACGGCGATCAGCTCCAATCGGCGTGGCGGTGCTAACCGCTGCAGTATCAGGGTCAAGGCTTCGCGGCGGCGGGCCATGACGTCCGCCACGAGCCGGTGCCCGTCGTCAGTCAGCGCGAGCCGTAGCTGGCGCCGGTTGTTGGGGTCGTCGGATCGGTCGACCAGTTCGGCCTGCACGAGCCGGTCGCACAGCCGGCTCGCGGTGGAGAGGTTGAGGCCGGCCGCCTCGGCGAGTTCGCCCAGCGACATTGACCGACGGCTCGCGATGACAACCAGCGCGCGGAATTGCACCGGATCGACCATGTCCTGGACCGCCGCGATCGAGCGGGCGGACACGGCGACGAGCACTCGGCAGGCCGCCAAAACCGCGTTCACTTCGGCGTCTGTCACATATATCGCGGAACGGTTATTGCTACGCGTCACACAAGCAGTATCCGGCAATCTCTTGCAACGTGCAAGTGTTGCTGGCCGCGATGATTGCGTTCACGCAGCGCGTTAGACCGACGTTCGGGCAGTGGTGAGCGCCTCCTCGACCCACCGAAGCCCGACGCCGCCGATGCGCTAGCCCGCCTCGCCGACCTCGGCGTCACGGTGAAGGTCGTCACCTGGGACAACCCGACGGTGGCCGAAAAGGGTCTGCGCCGACCTCGGACTGCCCGCCGCGCCGCGCCCACCGGGGCCGACATCGACGCCCTCGACTCGTGCAGGCGCTCGCCACCGCCGCGGGACTGGCGATCGACACTGCTCACCGTTTCGACCAGGTACGCCGTGTCGGTACGTCAGTGGCGGCCGTATGCGCGTGGGCTGCGGTCGCGAGCAGGTTGTCGAAGCCGCGCCGGCACAGCAGTGGAATCATCACGCGGTGCGTCATGGTACGCATCAGCGGCGCTCGCATCCGCAGTGGCGGGTTGTTCGCCGCGGCCAGGCGCAACCGGTACCTGACCTGGCTGCCGGCACCGTGCGGGCGGATCTCGTAGCGGTGCTCCCACCGGGTTTCGGATCGTCCGGCGTGTGGCCAGTCCATGGTGCTGTCGGTGTGAAACTCGAAGACCGATGGCGGCTCGGCGGCGACCACCGTGCTGTCGTCTCTTGATCGCGTCCTGGTCATCGGGATCACGCCCTCGCTGGAAAACTGTGTGCCGGTTGCCGCTGGGGCGGGGCCGGACAGCGCAGTCAGGCGGAAGCTGCGACGCTGCCGACGGCCGCCCCAGTCCAGATGTGCCGGCAGATCGGCAAGCAGCCGATAGACGGCGGCGGGCGGTGCGTCGGCGCGTGCTTCAAGCACCATCTCGTACGCGGATCCATTGTCCCAGGTGACTCGTGCCATGACTCCCCCTCGCGCGACGGTTGTGACGCCTTCGACGCTACGAGTGACCGACCATCAGGTCATGGGGCGATTGCCTCATTTTCGGCTCCCACATCCGCGTTAATCCGTGGTCGCTCCGAGATCATCGGTGACCAAACCGTGTTGGGCGGCGTATAGGCTGGCCAGCGCCCGGTTCGTTGCGCCGATCTTGGCGTAGATGTGCTCCACGTGGTTCGCCGCGGTCTTGCGTGCGATGCCCAGCCGTGCGGCGATCTCATGGCTGGACAGTCCGCGGGCGGCCAAGCGCAGCACCTCGACCTCACGGTTGGTCAGACCGGCCGGCCAGGTCGACCGGCGACCCGGCCGGTGTCCGGCACAGCGCAGCACGGCATCGACGGCGCGCGCGTCCAAACGCCCGGCGGTCACCTCCGCGCGAAGGTGGTCTACGGCACCAGCCGCAGCCAGTTCCGGCCGGTACGGTCGAGGCTCGAGCTTGCTCTGGTAGGCATCGGCTGCCGCGAGGATTCGGCCGGGCGGGGCGAGGGCGGATCCGCGGAGGCCGCGGGGGTAGCCGCTGCCGTCCAGCCGCTCGTGATGCTGGGCGGCGACTGCGCCGATCGGTGCCAACGACGAGGAGGCGAGCATCCGTTCGGTCAGGTAGGGGTGCATGCGCACTCGTTCCATCTCAACCAGTGTCAGCATTGACTTCTTGTCCCAAATCGTGTTCGGCACGCCGAGCCGACCTAGATCGTGTACCAGTCCCGCCCGGCGCACCATGACGACCTCTGCCTCCGCCAGGCCGTACACGCGCGCGGCAGCCTCGGCCAGATCCGCGACCGCGGCGGAGTGCCCCACCGTGTACGGCGACTTCACATCGACGAAGTTCGCCAACGCGCGAAGAGCCGCGTCTAGTTCGGCGCCGCGCAGCACCACGTCCAGATCCGGTTCCTGCTCCACCACCGCGTCCCAGGTGGTGGAGGCGTCGACGCCGTCGAGCACCTCGTCCGCGTGTGCGCAGAACAGGTCCACGATGGCGGGATCGAACTGGGTGCCGCTGCGCTTGCGGGCCACCTCGATCGCGGCCGGTACACCACCGAGGCGGTGGAACACCTCGACGACGTCGGCCAGGCTCACCAGACGCGAGGCCACCGAGATCTGGTCGCCACGTGCGTTTCCGGGCGTACCCTTGCCATCCCACCGTTCGAAGGCCTGGCCGAGACTGTCACGGACCGACGGCGCGAGACCGAGCGCCGCGGCGAGCGACTCGGCCGCGCGCCGGTGGTTGTCGATGATCTGGTCAACTTCGCGCCGCCCGCCGGCAAGCAGAGACACGCCCAGCAACGCCCGGTCCAGCATCGGCCGCCCGGCCCCGAGATGCCGGAGCACGAAACCCATTCCCGGACCGTCGACAGACACGTAGTCAGACTTGAAGGCGAGATCGTCGCCGAACCACTTCGCCTGCTCATACGCATCGACATGGCAGCCGACCCAGGTCAGCAGCGCGGTGTGGCAGACGACGCCGCGAGCGGCCGCATCCAGACCTGCATGCTCCGCGAGTCGCCGTGCGATCAAACACTCGCGCAGCACGTGCTCAAGTGGCTGGCCAAGACCAAGATCGGCCCCGAGCGACAGCACGGCGAGCAATTCGGTCTGCCGCACCCCGATCCTCGACATCGCCGCCGCCACGCCAATCAGCATAGTTCGGAAACGATGCCCACCGCGCAGCCATCACGGCGCCTGACCGCTTACGCGGTGCCGGTCGGCCCGCATGCCATCGGGGTACCGTCCGCCCGGGACATCCCATGGATCCCGCCGGCGATCGCGGTCGCCGGCTGCGCGGTACTGGTCTTCGGCGCCACACTCTTCGCCGGTCGCTACGCACTGCGACGGCCACGTTGACGGAACTCGGGACGATCGAGTAGTGGCTTCGGCAAACCTCAAGGAGTGGCCGTCCCGCGGACTTCGGCTCCGAGCCCGCATCCTGTGACAAGCCTCGCCGCCATATGTGATAATCAGGAAACCTGTCTATTTGTAAGGATGACCGTGCCTGATTCGCTGTTACAACGTGCCATGGATCTGCCGGCGTCGCTTCTGACGAGGCGGCACGGGGCAGTCGCCGTCCTGATCCTGAACCGTCCGGCCAAGCGCAATGCCCTGAACGACGAGACGTTGCTGGGCATCGAGGCCTTCTTCACTCACCTTCCCGACGATGTCGCGTGCGTCGTTCTCGCCGCCGAGGGTGACCACTTCAGCGCCGGCCTCGACCTCTCGGAAATGGGCGAGCGCGACACGATCTCGGGCGTACGCCACTCCCGCATGTGGCACCGAACCCTCGAAATGGTCGAGTTCGGGCCGGTGCCGGTCGTATGTGCGCTTCGCGGTGCGGTGGTCGGCGGCGGTCTTGAGCTGGCCGCAGCAGCGCACCTTCGGGTGGCTGAGCGCTCCACGTTCTATGCCCTGCCCGAAGGTATGCGCGGGATCTTCGTCGGCGGCGGCGCGTCGGTGCGGGTTCCGCGACTGATCGGCGTGGCCCGGATGGCCGACCTGATGCTGACCGGACGGCGATACGACGCTGAAGAGGGGCTGGCCATAGGTTTGTCGCAGTACGTCGTCGACGATGGGACCGGTCTCGACCGCGCGTTGGAGCTTGCCACGCGGATCGCCCAGAACGCCCCGCAGACCAACTACGCCATCGTGCAGGCGCTGCCCCGCATCGCCGAGTCGAATCCGCGCGAGGGCTACTTCATGGAGGCCCTGATGGCGGCGATCGCCCAGGGCACCGACGACGCGAAAGATCGGATGCGCGCGTTCCTGGATGGCCGGGCGGAGAAGGTGACCGACCGATGAGCGTCGGTACCGGCGACGTGATCTGGCGCCCGCCGGTGGACGTGCTCACGACGAGCCGGATCGGGCAGTTCGCGGCGTGGTTGTGCGAGCGGCGGGGCATGGACCTGCGCGACCACGATGCCCTCTGGCGCTGGTCGGTCGAGGACCTGGATGGGTTCTGGTCGGCGATCTGGGAGTTCTTCGGCGTCCTCGACCACGGCACCCGCACCGCGGTCCTGTCCGAGCGGGTCATGCCCGGCGCCCGCTGGTTCCCCGGATCGCTGGTGAACTATGCCGAGCACGCGCTGCGTGGCGCGGGCGCGCCCGACTCCGACGTCGCCGTGTTCGCGCGCTCGCAGACCCGGTCGGACCGCCAGCTCACCTGGGGCCAGTTGCGCCAGCAGGTCGCTCGGGCCCGGCAGGTGCTCGTCGACCTCGATGTCCGGGCGGGCGATCGGGTGGCCGGCTACCTGCCCAACTGTCCGGAGGCGTTGGTCGTGTTCCTGGCCGCCGCCGGGCTCGGCGCGGTATGGACCAGTTGCGCCGTCGAGTTCGGACCGCGCAGCGTGATCGACCGCTTCGGCCAGGTGGAGCCGGTGGTCCTGCTGGTAGCCGGCGGCTACCGCTACGGCCGCAAGACCATCGACCGCCGCGCCGAGGTCCGCGAGATCGTGGCGGCCCTGCCGACGGTCCGCCACGTGCTGGACATCGAGTACGGCGATTGGCGCGTCGACGGTGCGACGTCGTGGCCGCAAGCACTGGCCGACTCCGACCGGACCCGGTCCGAGACCACGCCGGTTCCGTTCGACCACCCGCTCGTCGTCTTGTTCTCCTCCGGCACCACCGGAGCGCCGAAGGCGATCGTGCACGGCCACGGCGGTATCTTGCTCGAACACTTGAAGAACCACGCGCTGTCGTGGGATCTCGGCCGTGACGATGTCATGCTCTGGTACTCGACGATGGCCTGGATGATGTGGAACGCGCTGGTGTCGGCCCTGTTGCTAGGCTCGGCGATCGTCATGATCGACGGCGACCCGGTCTTCCCGGACCTCACCTGGCAGTGGCGGTTGGCCGAGCAGACCGGCGCCACCATGATGGGAGCGAGTCCGGGCTTCGTGATGGCCTGCCGTGCGGCCGGAGTCGATCTGAGCGGCCTCGACCTGCGTATCCGGATCGTCGGATCGGCCGGGGCGCCGCTGCCGCCGGAGGGCTACGCCTGGGTGGGCGAGCAACTCGGTGAGCGGGTCCAGATCAACGTGGGCAGCGGCGGCACCGACGTGTGCGGCGGGCTGGTGCAGAACAACCCACTCTTGCCGGTGCGGGCGGGCATGATCTCCGGCCGCGCGCTGGGTGTGGACGCGCACGCCTTCGACGAGGACGGCAACACGGTGATCGGGGTGCCGGGCGAACTAGTGATCACCGCGCCGATGCCGTCGATGCCGATCGGTTTGTGGAACGACCCCGATGGAACCAGGCTGCGCGAGACGTACTTCGACCGCTACCCCGGCATCTGGCGGCACGGTGACTGGATCGTATTCGAACCCGACGGCAGCTGCGTCGTCACCGGCCGCAGCGATGCCACGCTCAACCGCGGCGGCGTGCGGCTGGGAACCGCGGAGCTGTACCGCGTGGTCGAAGAACTGCCGGACATTACCGATAGCCTGGCGGTGCACCTGGAGGATCCCGCGGGCGGCAACGGCGACCTGATCTTGTTCGTGGTCGTACGTGAGTCGAGACAGCTCGACGGCGACCTGACCGCGAGCATCCAGACAGCGCTGAGGCATCACCTGTCGCCACGCCATGTGCCCGACCGCATCCTGGCGGTGCCCGCCGTGCCGCGGAACCTGACGGGCAAGAAGCTCGAGGTGCCGGTGAAGCGGATCCTGCAGGGTACGCCCGCCGCCGAGGTGGCCAGCCGTGACGCGTTGGCCGATCCGTCGTCGCTGGACCCGTTCATCGAACTCGCTGCATCTCAATGGGGGGCGCGGCGGTGAGGAGCGCACCGGACATCGTGGCGGTCATCGGCGCCGGCTCGATCGGCAGTAGCTGGGTGGCGCTGGCCCTGGCGCACGGCTTGACCGTGCACGCCGCCGACCCGGACCCCGGCATCGACGCCCGGTTGCGGGCGACGGTCACCGCCCATCTCACCGAACTCGACGCCGGCCCGGAGGCACTGGACCGGTTGACCGTCCACACGGACGTCGCCGAGGCCGCGGCCATCGCCGACATGGTGATCGAAGCGGGACCCGAACGCCTCGACGTCAAGCGGGCGCTGTTTGCCGCGCTGGACGAGGTGGCGGCACCGGACGTCGTACTGGCGAGCAGCTCCTCCGGCTTCGGCCCCAGCGCATTCCAGGACGCCTGCCGCCGTCCGGACCGAGTCGTCGTCGCGCACCCGTTCAACCCGCCGCACCTGATCCCGCTTGTCGAGGTCGTGGGCGGCACGCGATCGTCCGAGGAGACCGTGGAGGCGACGATCGCGGCTATGACTCGGCTCGGTCGGCGGCCGGTGCGGGTGCGCACCGAACTGCCCGGCCATGTGGTCAACCGCCTTCAGGCGGCGCTGTGGCGCGAGGCGTACTACCTGATCGGTCTGGGCGCGATCTCGGTGGCTGACCTGGACCACGCGGTGGCCAACGGACCGGGGCTGCGCTGGGCGCTGCTGGGGCCGATCGCGACACAGCACCTGTCCGGAGGGTCGGGCGGCCTGCGGCACGTCCTCGAACACCTCGGACCGCCGATGGTCGATTGGTGGGCCGACCTCGGCGAGCCCGACCTGACGCCCGAACTCAGCGACCGGTTGGTCGACGGCGTGCGGGAGGAGTTCGACGGCCGCGAACGCGAGGTGCTCGCTCGCCGCGACCGCGCGCTGCGCGAACTGCTTGCCATCAAGGGCCGGCTGGGACTTGGTCTGGCGGACGGGAGCGAGCGGTGAACGATCGTGGACTCGGATCCTGGCCGCGGCGGCGCGCCCGGATGACACCGAGCAAGCCTGCGCTCGTCCAGAACGGCGTCACCACCACCTACGCGGACCTGGAGCGGGCCACCAACCGCCTCGCGCACGGGCTGCGTGCACGCGGCGCGGGCCGCGGCGATCGGGTCGCCTTCCTCGGTCTGAACTCGGTGGAGATGGTGATCGCGATGTTCGCCACCGCTCGGCTCGGGGCGGTGTTCGTCCCGGTCAACACCCGGCTGGCCGCAGCGGAACTGGCGTATGTGTTCGAGCACAGCGGTGCCGGCTTGCTGCTGGTCGAGGATGGGCTGGCCGCCGCGGCCGAGCAAACGCCGGTGGTCGACCTGGGCGTTGACACCGTCGTGTTCACCCGGTTGGCCGGTTCGGGACTCGACGCGCTGATGGCGAGCGATGCCTCCGTGATCGACGAAGTGATCGACCTCGACGATCTATTCATGATCCAATACACGTCGGGCACGAGCGGCCTGCCCAAGGGTGTCATGCTGACCCACGGCAACGTCGTGTGGAACGTGTACAACCTGCTCATCGACATCGACCTAGGCAGCGAGGAGATCGCGCTGGTGACGGCGCCGCTGTTCCATACCGCCGCGCTGAACCAGATACTGTTCCCGATCGTTGCCAAAGGTGGCACGGCGCTGATCGAGGCCAGGTTTGATCCCGTTCGCGCCATCGACCTGATCGAACGCGAGCGGGTCACGCTCCTGTTCGGGGTCACGACGATGTACCTGGCGCTGTCGCAGGCGCCGCGCTTCCACGTGGCCGACCTGAACAGCCTGCACCTGGCGCTCAGCGGCGGCGCTCCGATCCCGGAGTCGCTGCTGCGCGTCTGGCTCGACCGGGGACTGATGATCGTGCAAGGCTACGGCCTCACCGAGGCCTCCCCGGGTACGACGATGCTGCGCGCGGCCGACGGTGTCCGTAAGCTCGGCTCAGCCGGCACGGCCTGCTTCTTCACCGACGTCCGGATCGTGGTCGGTGACCGGGACGCGGACATCGACGAGCCCGGCGAAGTGCTGGTGCGCGGCCCGAACGTCAGCCGCGGCTACTGGCAGGACGAAGCCGCCGACGCGCGCGCGTTCACCGAGGGTTGGCTGCATACCGGCGACCTCGCCACTCATGATGACGAGGGCTATATCCGCATCGTCGACCGGCTGAAGGACATGTACATCTCCGGCGGCGAGAATGTGTATCCCGCCGAGGTCGAACAGGCGATCTACGCCCACCCGGCGGTGTCCGAGTGCGCGGTGATCGGCGTGCCCGACGCCGTCTGGGGCGAGGTGGGGCGGGCGTTCATCGTGGTACTCGACGGCGGACGCCTTGATGCCGAGGCTGTCCTGCGCCACCTCGAGACCCGCCTGGCTCGCTATAAGATGCCCAAATCGATCGAATTCGTCCCTGGTCTGCCGCACAGTGCGGCCGGAAAGGTGCTGAAGTCCCGGCTGCGAGAGGAGAGCCCGTGACCCGCTACGAACCGGCCATCGACCTCGACGCCGTCAGCGCGCTGGACATGCACGTCCATGTGGAGTCCGACGGCCACGGGCATCTGTCCCTGGACCAGGAACTGATGGACGCGTCCGCGGCCTACTTCAAGAGCGCCGAGACTCGCACGCCGACCGTCGATGACCTCGCCACGCGCTACCGCGCATCAGGCATGGCCGCCGTCGTGTTCACCGTGGACGCCACCACCGCCACCGGCCACCCGGCGCTGTCCAGCGAACAGATCGCCGAGTCCGCGGCACGGCACAACGACGTGCTGATCCCGTTCGGCTCGGTGGACCCGCACCAGGGCCAGGCGGCGGTAGACCGCGCCCGGAACCTGGTCGAGGTATTCGGTGTGCGGGGGTTCAAGTTCCACCCGAGCCTCCAGGCATTCTCGCCAGACGACCCGGCATGGCGACCGCTGTGGGGGGCGCTTGAGGAGTTGGGCGTACCCGCGCTGTTCCACACCGGTCAGAACGGCATCGGTGCCGGCCTGCCGGGCGGACGCGGTATCAAGCTGCGCTACTCCAACCCGCTGCTGCTCGACGACGTCGCCGCCGAATTCCCCGGGCTGAGGGTGATCCTGGCGCATCCGTCGGTGCCGTGGCAGGCCGAGGCGATCTCGATGGCCACGCACAAGGCCAACGTCTACATCGACATGTCCGGCTGGCGACCTAAGTACTTCCCGCCCGAACTCGTCCGCGCCGCTGGTGGGCAGTTGCGCCACAAGGTCATGTTCGGGAGCGACTACCCCCTGATCCTACCCGAGCGCTGGCTGGCCGACTTCGACCAGCTCGGTATCGAGGCGGCTTATCGACCTGCGATCGTGAAGGGCACGGCCGCCCGGCTACTGGGTCTGGGCTGACGACGATCGGCGTTCAGGAGGTCCTCGATGACCAAGACGGTTGGCAACGCGCGTTCGGGTACGGCTCGTTCGGACGGGCCAGCCGAGCCGCCGTCGACCCTGCTGTATCTGATGAAGCAGGTCGAGTTGGCGGTGCGTGCCGAACTCGACGAACTTGCCCGCCCGTTGGGTCTGACGGCGCTGCAGTACACAGCGCTGACCGTCCTCGAACGACACCCTGACATTGCCGCCGCGCATCTGGCCCGGCACTCTTTCGTCACCGGGCAGACCATGGCCGATATGGTGACGTCGCTACTGAACCGCGGCCTCATCGATCGTCATCGCGATCCGGCCGATCGCCGTCGCCTGGTCATCGCGCTGACGCCCGCCGGCCGCCGCTTGCTCGACCGTCTCCGGCCGCAGGTGGCCGCGTTGCAGGACCGCATGCTGTCGCTGCATTCGGACGCACAGGCGACCGAGCTACGCCATTCGTTGGAGCTGTGCCGGCAGGCCTTGCGCGACGAAAAGATCGCGGCCGGCCCACCGGCGCCTCCGAGGCTCGGCGCGATCCGCGAGCCCGACGCGACATAATCATCAGGAAACCTGTACATCAGGTTTCCAATGTGGTTTGCTTCACAACCATGAGTGAGACCGCGGCCACACCTGGCCCATCATCTGAGTCCCCCAAGCTCAGCCGCGGCACGTTGGTCGCCGCGGCCGCGGCTGTCGCTATCGCCCAGATCGGCCTGTCCATACCGGCCGTCATCAACGGCTTCATCAACCAGGATCTGCATACCACGTCAACGACCCTGACCTGGGTCTCCGACGCCTTCCTGGTTCCGGTGACCCTGCTCGAACTGTCCTTCGGCGTGGTGGGTGACCTCTTCGGACGCAAGCGGCTGCTGGCCATCGGTGCCGCGTTGATGGTCGTGGGCGGACTGCTCGGCTTCTTCACACCCAGTGGTAACGTCGGCGTGCTCCTCACCGGTCAGGTGGTTTCCGGCATCGGCGCCGCCGCACTGTTCCCGACATCGATCGCGATGCTCGCGGCCGGCACGCACAATGTCCGACAACGCGCCCACGCCATCTCGATCTGGGCCGCAGCACTCACCGGTGCCGGCTTCATCTCACCGGTGCTGGGCGGCCTGCTGGCCCGCATCCACCACTCGGGTGGCGACTACGCGAGCTGGCGCTACGCGTTTCTCGCCATGGCGATCCTGGCCGCGATCAGCTGCGTGATCACGCTGGTATGGGCGCAGAACTCCTCCGCACCACAGGGACGGTCGCTGGACTGGCCGGGCCAGATCACCATCGCGGTGTCACTGTTCGCCTTGCTGTACGCCGTGATCCAGGGGGCCGATTCCGGCTGGGGCAGCCTCCGGGTGGTCGGCGGATTCGTCGCCGCCGCCGTGTTCATGGCGCTGTTCGTGGTCATCGAGCGCCGGGTGGACCGGCCGCTGATTCGCCTGGACCTGTTCAGCAACCGGATGTTCACGGTCTCCGCGGTGGTCACCGTCGTCGGCATGTTCGCCTACCTCGGCACGGCCTACACGACGAGCATCCGGCTGTCGGCCATCCAGGACTACACCCCGCTCAAGACATCCATCGCCTTCTTCTGCCTCAACATCATGGGTGTCGTCCTGTTCCCGGTCAGCACGCGAATGATCGGGCGCTTCACCCCCGGCGCGGTGCTCGCCACCGGAATGTCGATGATCGGCGTCGGTGACCTCGTGCTCACCGTCATTCCCGCCACCAACCTGTCGATCGCGGCAGTCGCAGGCCCGCTACTGGTCATCGGTGCCGGGTTCAAGCTGGCGGTCACGTCGATCACCGTGGTCGCCGTGAACAGCGTCCCGACGTCCAAGGCAGGTATGGCCAGCGGGGCAACGAGCATGCTGCGCGACGGTGGCCTGACGCTCGGGCCGGCGATAGTGGGCGCGATCGCACTGACGAATGCTGCGAACGCGATCAACGCCAAGATCGCCTCGACCCCCACCCTGAAGGCAGCGCTGGACGCGTTCTACGCCGCGCCGCAGCACGTCCCGGCCGCACAGCGCCCGGCGGTGGAAGCGGCCGTCGCCGCGGTGAAGTCCGGCCCGCTCGGACAGAACGGCGTCCCGGCACAGGTGCCTGGACCGGACGGCAAACTTGTCCCGTTCAATCCGCTCAAGGACGTCGCGTTCCACGCACTCTCGCACGCCTACGCCATCGGCTACCTGGTGTGCGGAATCGCAGCCATATTGGCCGCGCTCATCGCGGCGACGATGTTGCGGGGACGCCAACCGCAGGAGATGTTCGACGATCCCGAGACACCGGACGTGTCCGTCGGGATCCCGGCGCAGGCCGGGTCCGCCGATCCCGAGATAGTAGAGGCGAACTGAGCCTGAGCGGAGCCAGTGCGAATTCGGTGACGTCGAAGGTGCTCGCCATCCTGGGCGCCTTCGACGCCGACCACTGTGAGCTCACGCTGACCGAACTGGCCCACCGCGCCGGCCTGACGTTGTCGACCGCACATGCCAACAACGAAGTGCAGGAACGGCTCGTCTTCACGGTGAGCCGGTAAGCCATTCGACGACGGTCGTCAGTTTGTCGCCGATCAGCCCGATCAGCAGCAGCGACTTCTGACGTACTCGAAATGTGACGTTGCCTCGAACCTCTCGGCCCAACTCGAGATATCCGGCGACAAGCGCGGGCACGAATGCATGCAAGTCGTCGGCTTCTACGGTCCAGATACTGGTGTCGTCAGGATGGTAGGGATCGGCGCCGGCAGCGTACTGGAAGAAGAAATCGCCGGGATCGTAGCGGAACGGCTGTGCTGATCGGCCGACGATCGTGACCTCAGCCACCGCGTACTCCAGGCCGCCTGTGAGTGCGATCGGCGCGTAGTCGACCGCGTTGAGCGTGATGTCGGCGGAAGCACCGCCGATCGAGATACGAACAGGAACCGCCAGGCTGCCGGCGATCGACGGCGTGACATAGGTTGGTGGTGTCGCGGTCTGAGTGGAACTGGTACACGCAGCAACGGAGGCGACAATCACGATGACCACCGCAAGCCGCACCGCGCTCGAGATACGCATGGAAGTACCGTAGCGGCCGAGCGCACCTTGTGGCTGATCGACCGCGAAGCCTCATATCTGTGGGCGACCTGATGGCTGTGTCGTGGCGTGATGACCGGCTGCCGTCGTCGATGTGTTCATGGTCGAGCACGCCACAGATCGGCGACCGAGCAGTGAGAAAAACTCCGGCGTGTCGTGATCGACACCCGCGGCCGGCCCCACGGATCTTGCGGAGGCGGGTTGGCAGCGCGGTCTCGGGTTGCCGGTGTGGACATTCACGCTCGGATCACGCGGATCCCCTTGGTCTCCGGCTCGTCGCGTTTCGCGTTGTACATCGCGCGATCGGCGCGCTTGATGAGCTCTTCGGGATCATCCTCACCGAACGCGACTGCTATCCCCATGCTCGCACCGATGGTCATGACGTCACCACGCAGCATGATCGGCAGCGACAGCGCTTCGACAATGCGCACGCAGAACGCATCGACCTGATCGAGCCCTGCGCCCCGAAACAGGATCAAGAATTCGTCACCGCCGAACCGGCTCACCACGTCGTGCTCACGCACGCAGGCCCGAAGCCGCCGCGCGACCTCAACCAGAAGTTGATCACCGGCACCGTGACCGAGACGGTCATTGACGGCCTTGAATCCGTCCAGATCGCAGAAGACGACCACACAATCGGGATGGACCGACAGCTCATCGCCGAGACGGGCGACGAACTCACGCCGGTTGGCCAGATTCGTCAACGGGTCGTGTGACGCCTCGTGCCTAAGCGCCGTCTCCGCACGGGCACGCTCCGCGGACAGGCCGCCGATACGCACCATCACCAGGACGGCGATACCGGCCCCACCGACCGTCAACAGCACGCCATCGGTGTCGCCGTCCACGAGCGCGTGCACACCGACGACCACCGGGATTACCGCCACGGCCGCGCCCAGAAACGCAAGCCGGCCGACGGACAGCCCGTCCTCGCGCGGCATCGGTCCCGGCCGCGCCAGGACCGCGGCCGACGGGTCCAGTCCGAACGCCCCGAGTGCGGCGTAGGTGGCAATAAACATCATCATGGCGACCACGTGCGGCCATTGATCATCCGTCAACGCCAGCACAAGGTTGCCGACCAGCGCCAGCGCGACCGCTGCGGCCAGCCACCACAACGCGCTGATCAATCGCCCCGAGACCTGTACGAGCCGCGCCAACGCACCTAAGACGCCGCAGAGGGCGAACACCACGACGAACAGATCAACGTGGTCCGCTGTGGCGGCGTAGTTCTCATGAAGATTCGGTTGCAGGGCCACGTCCCAGATCAGGCCGCCAAGCGCCAAACCGATGATGCTGGCGTCGAGGATGCCCCCGAGGCCGTCGCGCCCCCGCCGCACCACCAACGCGAGCGCAGCGGCCAGGGCCAGCAGGTTGCCGGTAGCGTCAAGGAACGTGCTGCTGGTCGTAGCGCCGCCACCCGGGACAAGCCTCACGATGTTGGCGACGCTGACGGTCATCAACGCCGCCATCAGCAGCCACCAAGGCCGCCGGTACCCGCGGTCAACCCGCTGCCGGCCGATCATGACCGCCGGTATCGCCACGAGCGACGCCGACGCGAACGCGACCCCCCGGCCGAAAGCCGACAGCAGCGGGTACACGGTAAACAGCACGAGTAAGGCGACGAAGAACGCCCAACGCACGCGCCTGTCAGCTCCAGCCACCGGCGTGCCTCCCCACAAAGCCTAGCGGCCCCATCGGGCGCGGTGGCTCGGTTAGATCAGCCGGTCAACAAGCTGCAGGATGCGATAACCCACATCTGCTCGATCAACAGACCGAAACCGCGTTCCGGCGAGGCCGACCCGCCCGACGCCTCCTCAGCCAGGCGGGCTGCCGCCCGGAGCGCACCGCAGCTCCGCGCTGCAGACGCGTTCTGGCTGTCCACCGTTCGTCCCGGCCGCCGACCGCACGTCACGCGCCTGATCGCGGTCTGGCACGCGGCGGCGCTCTGGTTCGCCAACGGGCCGCAGGAGCGCAAGGCGATAAACCTGGCCGAGAACCCGTCTTGCGTGCTGACGACCGGGCGCAGCGACCTCGCCAAGGGAGCGCTTGACGTCGTGCTCGAAGGCCGGGCCGAGCAGGTGACCGACGACGCCGAACTCGAACCGGTCGCGGTCGCGTTCGTGGTCAAGTACTCGGCTGGTCCGTGGGACTTCGCGGTGTGCGACGGGGCATTCAGCGACCGGAATGCCGGAGGGCGCGTGCTCGTGTTCCGGGTGCGTCCGGTGCGCGGGCTGCGGTTCCGCAAGGGCGATCACTGCAGCCAGACGACCTGGCGGTGGACCTCATCACGATGAGTGTCGGGATGTCGGCCTGACGGGATGTCAGCTTGACACAGACTTTGATGTAACAGAAGCTGTTACGTCATGAGCGCTAACAGTCGGCTGACGATCGCGGTACATGCGCTGGCGTGGATGGCGCTGGCTCGCGACCGCGGCCTGGAGTTGATGACATCCGAGCAGGTCGCCGCCAGTGTCAACACCAACCCGGTGATCATTCGGCGCAGTCTGGGCGATCTGCACCGGGCCGGGTTGGTCGACGTACGGCGCGGCGCCGGGGCGGGTTGGAGCCTGGCCCGTGACCCGGGTGAGATCACGTTGCTGGATGTGTACGACGCGGTTGAGCATGAGCCGTTGTTCGCGATGCACCGTAGCGAGCCGAACGTGGAGTGCCCGGTCGGCTACGGCATCCGACCCGTACTCGGTCATGTCTACGGCGACATCGAGGCGGCCCTGCGGCGCGAGCTAGCCCGAACGTCCATTGCCGAGGTGTTGCGATCAACCTTAGGAGTACCTCGATGACCGTCGTGCGATGTCCGATCGTTGAGCTGCGGCAATACACGTTGCACTCCGGCCAACGCGACGTGCTGATCAACCTGTTCGATCGAGAATTCGTCGAAAGCCAGGAGCAACTCGGAATGACGATCCTGGGCCAGTTCTGCGACCTGGACGACTCCGACCGGTTCGTGTGGCTGCGTGGCTTCGACACGATGCCGGGCCGGGCCGAAGCATTGAGCCGCTTTTATACCGGACCAGCGTGGAAGGCGAATAGTGCCGCGGCGAACGTGACAATGATCGACTCCGACAATGTGCTGCTGCTACGCCCCGCTTCGCCTCACCACGGCTTCCCCACCCCCGCAGCGGCACGGCCAGCCACCGGGCACAGGCAATCGCCGAGATCACTTGTCCTCGCCACGATCTACTACCGCGACCGGCCGTTCGACGACGAGTTCCTCGATTTCTTCGACAGCCAGGCCCGCCCGACGCTGGCCGCGGCGGGCGCCGAACCCTTCACCTGCCTGCAGACCGAGTACGCCGAGAACACGTTTCCCGGGCTGCCGGTCCGCACGGGTGAACACGCGTTCGTATGGTTCGCACGGTTCTGCGACACGGCGCACGCGGATGCGGTCGACGATCGGCTGCAGCGTTCCGAGCTGTGGCAGGACAAGACGTGGCCGAGCCTGTCAACGATGATCGCCGGAGCACCGCAACGACTGCGGCTCGCGCCGACCGCCCGGTCACTGCTGCGCTAACCACGCCATCCGAACGCCTTGGTCGGATCGCGGCAGATACGGATACAGGGACGCAACACCGTCGTCAAGAAGCCCCGTTGGGGGCATGCGTGCGTCCACCGGGAACACAGGCGAGCAGGTTTCGGCAGACATCAGGGCGCGGGTGACGGCCGGCCAGCCGGTCGCCGAGCTGGTCGGTCACTATAGCGTCGAACTCGCCGAGCGCGCCGTCCCCGAGTGGCGGGCCACCCTCGACGCCCTGCAGCAACGCGACGACATCGGCGTCGGGCCGGTCGGCTACTGGGGCATGTCATGGGAGACGGCGATCGGTCCTCGGCGAACAGTTCGACGTCCGATCAGCGTTGTGACTCGACCGCGAGCAGTCTCAGGAGCATCCTGGCCTTGCGGCTGCCGATCTCGGTGACCGGCAGCGAGCACGCGCGAACCGCCGTCGCTGCGACGGTCGTTGCGTCGGCTAAGTGTCAGCTGCACGGTCACAGCCAGCCGGCGCCCGGGACGTCCACCTCGGCCACGAGCACCTGGCCGCTGCCCGGCACGACACCCTCCCTCATGCTGCGGAACTCGGCACCGACAATGCATAGTGTCGTGCCGTCCGGGCCACCGAGCGCGCACGCGAAGCCGCCGCGATCCAGTGCGATCGTCTGCTGCACGGCGCCGCCCTCGATGACGCGTACGCAGGAACGATTGGGCACGTCGGCGTACCAGACGGCACCGGCGGCATCCAGGCAGATCCCGTCCGGCGCAGCCTCACCGAGGTCAGCCCACACCCGGCGGCCGGAGAGCCCACCGTCGTCGGCGATGTCGAACGCCACCAGGCAGTGCCGGTGCGAATCGGCCACGATCAGCGTCCCGTTGTCCGGGGTCACCGCCATGCCGTTCGGGAACGCGATGTCGTCCGCGACCGCGCGAACCGTGCCATCGGCCGCGGCGAGGGTCACGCCACCCGGCGTGAACGCTCGGGTGATCGGGTCGTAGCCGGCCCCGTTGACGTAGGCGTTGTCACGACCGTCGATCACGATGTCGTTCCAGCCCGGACGGCCAAGCTCCCGGTACGGGACCACCGATCCGTCCGGCTCGCGCAGCAACAGCATGCCCTGTGGCGAGGAGACAATCACCAGCCGGCCATCCGTGGTGAAGGCGGTGCACAATGGCAGCGAGTCAACCCGGGCGACGACCTCGACCCGACCGTCGGCCTCGGCTGTGAAGACCTCACCGGCCGACCAGTCCGAAACGTACCACCGGTCGCCGGACCACCGCGGTGACTCGACCAGGCCGCGCCCGGTGACCAGGATCCGTGTTTCGCTCATTCGGTGACTTCCTTCCAATGGGGCGACCGCACCGCCGGCCCGGTGATCTGCCTAGGGTCGCTGACACCGTTATGACGCGTTCGACCGCGTCGAGGTAACTGGTATCGCTGGCCGCGGCTCGCGCCGATCAATACTCGACACCCCAGAACAAATACGCATCGAACTCGGCTGACCAGCGCATACAGTCATTGTAGATGTCGATCACGTCCTTCGGCCGACAGCTGTACGCGACCGAGCCGACCGGGTTCGGACGGACTGTCATCGATTCCCCGGGCTCGGCTTGATCTTCCACCACCATCACCACGGCATCCACGTGCCGCGGCCGGCGCATCGGCGGGCCAAGGAAAGCTCGTCCGTACGGCGATCGGCGACTGAACGGCGTTGACGCATCAACGTCAACGCACGGCCGCTACGACGGCTCAAAGGCGTTGGGCACGGCCAGGACATGCCGCGGGTCTACCAGGCTCACTCCCCTGCTGCCGGAAGGCGCTGCCACTCGCGTTGGGAAGATGTCTTCGAGGACGGGCGCTCGGCGGTCAGCTGGTGCAGGATCACGCCGGAGTGGTGGGCGGCGTCGGCGATCGCGGCGACGTCCCTTCCGGTGATGTCAGCGCCATCGCCGCCGGCCGGGCCCGGTCAGTCTCCGTCGTCAAACGATTGGCGTGATGCGTCCAAGCTACGGTCTCGACCTGGCCGAGTACATCGACCGCGAGTTCGGACACCACAAATCCGGCAGACGCAATCGATACCTGCGACCACGGACGACCATCGAATTCCGGCGCGACCTGGTCTGGCTTGCCCGCACACCGACGAGATACCCGCCGGACCGTGACATCACCACGATCCGCGCCGACGCAGACGTCATGATCACGGTTTGGGGCCGCGGGATCCGGCAGCGAGGAATGCGGTACCGAAGAACAACTCGGTCCAGGAGAGATCGGCCAGTTCTTCCTGCATGGCTGCGCGAATCGTCTCCCACGGGCGGCGCATGATCCACTCATCTATGGAGGCGAAATGCCGGACAATTGCGGTTCCGGGCTGGACTAGCCACCCAGGCGTGTTGTCGGGGAACTTGACATCCAGCACGACCCAGCGTCCACCTCTGGAGAGGGCTGCGGCGCCGTGGGCGATGACCTCTGCGCACCCGGGCACCTGCGTCATGGCGTACGTGGACAGGATCGCGTTGACCTCGGTCGGGAAGTCGAAGTCAGCCGCGTCTGCCTGCACGAGGCTGATATTGCTCCAGGCGTTCGTCTCTATCCGACCCTGGGCCTGGGCGAGCATCGCGTCGGTCAGATCGACACCGACGATCCGTCCTTCGGGACCGATTACCTTCTCGATCAGCGGGAAGTTCAGACCTGTGCCGCATGCGATGTCGATCACACGGTCACCCGCGCGAAGGCCGAGCGCTCGTACGGCCCGGAGGCGTTGTGCCTGCTGGGGGTAGCAGGGCGCGGGGTAGAGCCGGGAGGTGATGTCGTAGTGCTTCGCCTTCTTGCGATATGTCTTGATCAGACGCTCTCGCGCAGGGTCGATCTGGCCCACGGTATGCTCCTCGATCTCGGTAGCGTCGCGGTACAACCGCGGGCGCGCCTCACCCCACTTAGGACTCCGCGTCTTCCCGCGCAGTAGATTCGATCGCAGCCTTGATGGCCACCATCTCGCGATTGCTGACGCGCTGAATACTGCCCTTGAACAGGCCGGGGGCCGCACGCATGATGCCCGCGAGGTCGACTTCAATCCACATCTTGGCGTCGGTTTGCCTCTCGTGCACTGGCTCGAGTTCCATTGCCCAGCGCGCAGCGGAGGTACCCATCGGCCCGGCGAACGCCACGTAGCGGGGCGCCTCGACAGCGGTAACTTCCTGGCTGCGGCCGTGCGTCCGCCACAGGTCCTTCGCCCGTTGCTCCACGCGCGAACCGGGCTGAAGCGGCCCTCCTCCGCGAACCCAGCATTCGAGAACCGTTGGCGCCCACTCCGGCCAGCGTCCGACGTCACAGACATACGCCCACACCTCATCGACGCTGCTATCGATTGTTATGCGGCTCTCGGTTCTGATTGTCATGAGCTAGCCTCCAGCCTCGGCTGACCTGAAATACACGCCGCCGGTCCGTCATTCGTGACACAGGATGGTACGGACAAGAGGTGGATACGGTTCGATTCGAGGCGATCGGCGTCCGCTGGGCAGGCCGTACTGCGCGCGCGAGCGCACCGCCACCACGATCACCTCGGAGCGGGAGCGCGCGAAAGCCGACCGCGAACGGCAGCGATGGTCGAGCCCGGGGAGGACACGATCACCGGCTGATCCTGCGCGAATCAGTTGACGATGGGCTATTGCAACAGTGCCGAAGGAGCCCGTACCGGATCACTGTAACGGGCTCTTTGCTTTTCGGTGCTTACGTTCCAAGGAGGTTGGCAGTACAAGATCATCTAGGTAAATGGGGCTTCATTCGGCACTGGCGTCCGGTTGTGGCGTCGATGCACGAAGATTCAGCTTGCCAGCCATCCCGATAGCGCAACGGCGCCCCGGCGTGGCCGAACCGTACGCACCGCGCCTCGTTCTGCGGAGCCGACTGCCGACGCTCCCGACGGAGAACAGGTCCGCCGCCGGTTCAGCGTCACTGACCGCCGGACCGCTTGACTGCGGAGGCCCAGCGGTTGAACTACGTGTCCAGCAGGCCCGTGTAACCAGGTGTGGCGTTCGTGCGCTCGGGTGCGGTCGGGCTCGGTCGAATCGGCCGCCGGTTCGGACCGTTGTTGCTGCGCCTGGCCGCTGGCGTCACGGTGCTGTGGTTGCTCGTACGGCTGGTGGGCGCGGCGCCGTTCGAGGACGGCCTGCGGGCGGTCACCTGGCCGGCGGTCGTGGCGGTCGTCACGCTCACAGCGCTGACCACGGTCTGTTCTGCCTGGCGGTGGAGGGTCGTCGCCCAGGCGCTCGACATCGGACTTGGCCTGCCGCGCGCGATCGGCGCTTACTACCGCTCCCTGTTCCTCAACTCCGTGCTCGTCGGCGGGGTCCTCGGTGACGTGCACCGGGCGGTCACGCATGGCCGGCGCGCTGGAGCCGTGGCGCGGGGAATGCGCGCGGTGGCGTGGGAACGGCTGTGGGGCCAGGTCATCCAGGCCGTGGTGACCGCCGTCGTATTGCTGATGCTGCCCTCACCGGTCCGGCCCGCGCTGCCGTATGTTCTCCTGGGTGTCGCGGCCGTAGCCGGGTGTGCTGCGCTGGTGGTGCGCGGCGCAGCTCGCCGTGGCCGATCGCGGCTGGCACGCACGGCGAGGGCCGCATCTGATGACCTGCGTCGCCAACTGCTGGCCCCGCGCGTGTGGCCCAAGCTCATGCTGGCATCGGTGCTGGTCGTTGCCGGGCACACGGCAACCTTCGTCATCGCGGCCCGAGTCGCCGGCTGCACCGCGCCCCTGGGTGAACTGGTCGCGCTGCTCATGGTGGTGCAGACTGCAGCGGCGATCCCCCTGAGTATCGGCGGGTGGGGGCCACGGGAGGGTGCTGCTGCCTGGGCCTTCGCCGCGGCCGGGCTCGGCGCCGCCACCGGGGTGACGGTCGCCACGCTCTATGCGGTGCTCATGCTGGCCGCGGTTACCCCGGGCGCCAGCCTGCTGCTCGCGGACGCCGTTCGCCGTGGTCGGAGACCGAGTCGCTCGAACGAGTCGAGACAACCCGATCTGGCCCCGCAGACGTCGGAGGGCGTTCGTGGCTGACCGGTGGCACCGGGTGACCGGCCCGGCACATGCAGCAGCTGATGGCGATAGACATTGGCTCGGCGCTCGACGGCTTCAATCGGATGGCAGCAATACCTAGCCGAGGTGGCCATCGACCTAATAGGGATCGGCCGTGATGCCGTCCGGACCGGTGATCTCAAGCCCATACGCGGGTGTTCCTTGCGGGTCTGTTCGCATCGGGGCATCGATCGAGTGGTCGACGATCCGGTTGGAGGTACATGTCCTTGATCGCGCACAAGTACAGCAGCGCCACTACGCTTCTCCACAGTTGCAACACCAGGCCGTCTATCGATCCCCGCAGGTATCGGAGACTGTCACAGGCGATACGTACGCTGGCGTGCATGGACCTGAACCCGGTCGGCCTCGAACCACCCGACATGAGCCGGTGGTTCGATCACGGAACAGAATTCGTCAGCGTCGAAGGCTGGCGCGCCCGCCTGCACTGCACGCAGGTCACCTTGCCGATGCCGAGCGGGCGTCTGGTGGTCATGCACGGTGGGCTCTACGTCTACGGCAGATCCCATGCCGCACATCCCGACGGCGTTTGACTCCCCACCCTGAACGGAGCTCCGGCCGTCTGTGACGACGGTTTTCTGCGGCAGATGGGAAGAACGCAACTGGCGCAATGTGCCCGAGCCCTTGTACAGCGCGATGACGGGCAACTGTTGGGTTGTCGGGGTCGATGCTGCAACGCAGAACGAGGCTGGAGCCACGAGGTCGGTCGCCATATCGCCCCGATCGGTGAGCTGGCCGGCGGAGCCTGCGGGTTGGCCTGGTTAGGCATCGACGAACAGGACGAGGTCTATCTCGTCGTTGACCGGCTGGCCACCTTTGGTCGCCTGCCGGTGGCCATGGACCACCTCGTACTGGGTTACATGCCGGAACGGATCAGCTAACGATTCCCGGGCAGCACGTCGCTACCAACCCACCAGCGAAATGCGTCCGCTGTCGCGCCGAACTCCGTAAGATCAACTACACATACCTCTGCACTGCACGGAGTACCCCGACATGGGTGAGCCGGCGGACCAGCCTCGAACTACGCGACGTGATCACTGGCATGGCACAAGATCCGTGGGCTGTTGGGCCTACGACGGCGACAGCCACTGGACTCCAGCCCTGGTACGGCAGTGGTGGCAGGACAGCGAGCGCCTTCGACAGTGGATCCTGACGAAACACCGAATCTGAGGCGAATCGCAGCAGCGGCATCGATGACCGGTAGCGTTGGTGTGGCGGCGGCCGCTCAGAACCCCAGGACGAACGTGACCTCGCTCGGGCAGTCCTCAGGCAGCACCCACACCTCAACCGTCACCGGCCCGGCAGGCGCAGCCACGGGATACCCCACCGCGCTGACCGTCATTCCGACCGCAAGTCCGCCAGCCCCCACGATGAGCCGCGCCGTGTGCACATGCGACCAACCATCCAACGCCGGCCGGCCCCGACAGACTGAGACCGCGACCGGATCGTTGTCATCCGACCAGGTGGCGACCAGGATGCCACCGCTGCCCGACACTGCCCCCACCTCGCCGGCCCACTGCGGCCATGCACCAGGTTCGCCGGAATCACATCCGAGCACCGACATCCTGATCTGGCCATACTCCGGCTCAACGACCGCCGCTAACACCAGTTCACCTCCATGCATGACCCGATCATGCGGGTTCAACCGCCGCCGATCGATCGCCGGCTGGTCGAATTTTCGACGCATGTTTCCGCAGCGGCTGGACCTCCCATGCGTCATCCATGCAGAAACCGACTGCGTACACGCGCTGTGAGTCGAAAGTGCCCGCAGGTCATCGGGCCCGCCTCAGGTGGGCGACATCCGGTTGTGCCGATGACCCGTCGCCGCAACATCATCGCTCTCGGGATCTGAGAATCTCCGAAGAGGTCGCCCGAACCTCGATGAGTTTCCGCACGGTTTCTGGTCTTAGGTACATCCACCTTGTACGCAGGAATTTGGAGGGACCTTGAAGCTCTTGCTTACCTCGGGCGGCGTCACTAACCCCAGCATCCACTCGGCGCTCGTGCAACTGCTCGGCAAGCCGATCGCCGAGTGCCACGCACTGGTTGTCCCGACCGCGCAGTGGGGTCACCCGATGTGCGGGCCGGCGTCGGTGCGGGGCCTGATCGCCGCCGAGCCCGACTTCCGGCACTTCTCCGGGCTGGGCTGGGCGTCGTTGGGTGTCCTCGAGCTGACCGCACTGCCCACCATCGGCGCGCAGCGATGGGTCCCCTGGGTCCGGGAAGCCGATGTGCTGCTGGTCGATGGTGGCGACGCAACGTACCTGTGCCACTGGATGCGGGAGTCCGGGCTGGCCGATCTGCTGCCGTCGCTGCCCGACACGGTCTGGGTGGGGGTCAGTGCCGGTAGCATGGTGATGACGCCCCGAATCGGAGCGCGCTTCGTCGAGTGGCCCTCCGCGCCAGACGACCGCACGCTGGGAGTCGTCGACTTCTCGATCTTCCCGCACCTGAACGCCTTCCCTACGAACACCCCGGCTGACGCAGAGCGGTGGGCCGCCGATATCGCCGCCCTGGCCTACGCCATCGACGAACAGACGGCCATCAAGGTCGTCGACGGCTCCGTCGAGGTGGTCTCCGAAGGGCAATGGACAAAGTTCGGGTCATAGCCGCCCGGCACCCGTGACATCGGGTCGTTGGACGTGACCTTGCTGACTAGCAGCATTCCCACGCCCGGGCTGACACCGTTTTGTCGAGAAAGTTGGCGGGGGTGTCGGAACGGGGCGGCCGTGTTCGTAGTGGGGGTATGGACAGTTACTCATCACGACGCCTTACGGCGCAGCAGGCGAGGAGCCGGCACGATGACCCGCATTGCTCGTCGGATGTTCGAGCTCCTGGAGCCGATCTGCTTGGTCACCTATTTCGCTGACGAGTGCAACCAGGAGTTGGCGGCACTGGGTCACCGCACCTACTGGGACGGCTACTTCGCCAGCCGCGCTGCGCCGCTGGGGCGGGTGCCGGCGCAGGTGGTGCACGCAGCCTTCTACAGCTTCGCCGACGGGGAAGCCGCGCGGCACATCCCGAGCGCGTGGGAGACGATCCCGCCCGAGGCATCCGTCGCCGCCCGGGAGCGGGGCAGTGCGGCCTCCGTGCGGCGGATTCTCGGCGTCGAGCTGGCCGACTCCGCGGGCCTGGTGCGCGCCGCCGATCTGACCACCAAAGCCGCGCTGAGCGCACCCACAGAAGGCCGGGTGATGTATGCCGGGCTGCGCACCCTTGCGGTGCCGAGCGACCCTGTTGCCCGGCTGTGGCATTGCGCGAACATGCTGCGTGAGCACCGCGGTGACGGGCACGTCGCCGCTCTCCTCGGCGCGCGGATCGGCGGCACGGAGGCCCACGTGCTCAGCGCGCTGGCGCAGGGTATCTACCCGCCGGAGTCGTTCGGGCGCATCCATCACCTGCCGAAACAGCGGTTGGCCGCCGTCATGGACGGCTTACGCGAGCGCGGGCTTGTCGATGCCGACGGCCGGTTCACCGACGCCGGCCGCGAGACCCACCAACGCATCGAAGCTCTGACCGACGAACTCGCCGCCCCGCCCTACGACGCCCTTTCTTCCGCCGAGCTCGACGAGCTGATTGCCGAGCTCCGACCCATCACCGCGGCGCTGGTGGCCGCAGGATCGCAGTAACCGGCGGCGACCGACGCAAACGGCAAGCGCGTCGCAGCGCGCTCCCGCAATCCGACGAACCGGTCGGACACGCCCGAGCACGTTGCCGGGGCGTTGGGAGCATCGGACGCAAAATGTTGGTGCGCAGCGACAGCCGTCGCGGAATCAACGACAACGAACGCCGACCCGAGACGCCACTCCGATCGGACGAGCACACGATCAGCGAGCACCGCCGCGGCGGCCAGTATCGGGCGGCCAACGGGTGTCAACTGCGACCGGTGGCCCGCTGGCTCGAGCCGCCGCGCGCGTTCCCTACCAGCCGGACGACTTCTTTCCGATCGTGCGTGGGACGAGACGTAGAGATGACCGCGACCGGCTGGGATCGGTGTTTCCGGTACCGTGGATCGAATGCGACTGGTCATCACCGCGGACACCCACCTGCCGAACCGGGCCTGCGATCTACCAGCCCCTCTGTGGGCCGCGATCGACGCCGCCGACGTCGTATTCCACGCCGGAGACTGGATCGACGTGTCGCTGCTGGACGCGATCGAAGCCCGCGCCGCCCGCCTGATCGGCGTCTACGGCAACAACGACGGCCCCGACCTGCGCGCCCGACTGTCCGAAATCGCCCAGGTAGACCTCGACGGCGTGCGGATCGCGGTCATCCACGACACCGGCCCCGCTGCCGACCGCGAACAACGGTGCTCCACCCGATTCCCGGACCGCGACCTGCTGATCTTCGGCCACTCCCACATTCCGTGGGACACACAGGCACCCAACCGCCTACGCCTGCTCAACCCCGGCTCCCCCACCGACCGCCGCCGACAACCACACGCCACCTTCCTCACCGCCCAGATCGAGGCCGGCGAACTCACCGACGTCATCCTGCATCGCATCAACCGACGCTAAACCCGCGCGCCTGACCCGGGGACGTTGGCGAAAGCCCCGCCGGGAAGTCGAGCCGGTATTTCAACGTCCGGAACTGAGGGTTCGTGTTGAACCGTGCGACGCGTCGTGCGCGCCTGGAGCTCCCGTGGGGCTGAAGGACGGTGGTCGCCGCATACCTCGCAGGCCGGTTGCGCCCCGGAGCCCATCTGACCTCGGTTGGCGGTCCCTCGACGAATATGAGGCCGCCTGGTTCACGACAACCGTCGATGCCACCAATCCGCCACCATCAGTCCCGAACTGGCGCTGACCAGCTGACACACCCTCCGAGAGAACAGACAGACCTCAACTGCCGCAACGGGCCTTGACCTGTGTAGACATGACCCTGCCGAGGTCACTGCTCACGGAACGTTGTGGTGCTATCGTGGCCGACCAGGCCCGCACCATGGCCACCGACGCGCGGTCCGCGATCGACGCGACCGACGTCAGTCCGCTAGCCGGAGCAGGAACCCGGTCGCCCACTGCGTCGGATCCGCTTCATCAACCGGATTGGTGACCATCGATGCGCGACCGCTGACCGCCCGGGACACATCGGCACCGACGGGTCGAGCATCCATCGATGGTGGCATCCGATCGGCCACGATGGTCGGATGGACAACGACATTGCGCCGCGATCGCGGCTGGCCGAACAGCTGGATCTGGCTCCGCACCCTGAGGGCGGTTGGTTCCGGCAGACGTGGCGCTCAACGGTGACCTTCGAGCCCGAGGGGTACGACGGGCCGCGAAGCGTCGCGACGGCGATCTACTTCCTGCTGCATCCGGGTGAGGAATCCCGTTGGCATGTGGTCCGGTCGGATGAGGTGTGGTTCTGGCACCACGGCGACCCCTTGGAGTTGCGACTCGGCGGTACCGGTGACCGGCCGGTCGCCGAAGCCGTTGTCCTGCTCGGCGGGGACGTCGTTGCCGGTCAACATCCTCAGGTGCGGGTGCCGGGCGGGGTATGGCAGGCCGCCGTACCGGTCGGATCGCTGCCGGTGCTGGTGAGCTGTGTCGTGGCGCCCGGCTTCGAATACACCGACTTCCGCATGGACTAATCCCGGCCAGCCTATGCCCAGACCGCTTCCGGGGAATCGAACCGTCGTGAACGCTGACGGTAGCGTGACGCACGACGATGGAGGTTCACCACATGCATTAATTCGGATGGATGGATCAGTTCCTCGAAAGGATCCTCGGCACCCCGGTCCCGGCCGAAGCCGGTCGATGAGCCGCTATCAGGCCAGAGCGACCAGGCGGTAGAGCGGGTCCGGCCGGACCGCGTCCTGGTCCGGGAGCGAGGCGAGATCCCGGCACACGCCGGCGATCTCCTCCGGGCCGGCTTCTCGACTCCAGGCGAAGCTGCCCGCGGTGATTCGCTCACGCCATTGGCGTGGGCTCCGGCCCTGACCGATACCTTCGAAGCTCGTCTCACCGACGGGCCGGAGTCCGTGTCCGGCGGCCAGCGTTGCCACGTGATCGAAGCTGTCGGCCGGATGCCGGGCGTACTTGCGTCGCAGCGGTGCCGTCGCGGCACCGACGTCACTCTCGACCTTGAACGCCGCCGTGTCCTTGTCCACGGTGGTGATGAGCACTCCTCCGTGCCGCAGGACGCGGGCGCCCTCCGCCAGCGCGGGCGCCGCGTCCGGCAGCAGGTGCAGCAGCCAGATGAGCACCACCGCGTCCACGTGCGCCGATCCGATCGGGAGGCGTACGGCGTCGCCGATCACGACGTCGTGCGGCAGCCGGCCGGAGGCGACGGCCAGCATGCCCGACGAACGGTCGACGCCGAAGACCGCGCGCTGCGGACGGCGCAGCCGGCTGGTGACGATTCCGGTGCCGCACGCGACATCCAGCAGGGTCTGCGTACCGTCGGGCAGTAGCCGTTCGACGGCCTCCGCGGTGACGGCCGCCCGCGCCTCCCCGCCTCGCGAGGCATCGTAGGTTCCGGCTTCACGGTTGTAGTCGATCATCGCCACAACTTTAGCGGAGTGCGGACTCGGCATTCTGCGCGATGGCGGCACGGCCGAGACTGATGCCGCCATCGTTCGGCGGGACCGCGAGTGCATCAGTACCTCGAACCCGTCCTGCTTCAGGGCGTCGACGAGCCCAACCCGCAGCTCGGCGGCGTTGCTGGGAGCAGCCGGACCGCATTGTCGAACGACCACACCCGTTCCGCCGGCCGCTGCTCCCCGAATTGGGCCACCATCACGCTGGCCAGGGAGCAACCAACCGATTTCAACGGCGCCGAACGGATCCCAACGGCCGCCGCCGACCCGCAGACGTTTCCATTTCCGGTGGTCAGCGATCTGTGTGGACCGTTCTGATGCGATGAAGGAGCGGGGCCTCCGCTCCTCGTGACAGTCACCCAAGTAGCGATGTTCTCTTGGGGGTGTCAACCAAACGTCCACCACGACGATGGAGGCCCCTTGTGGACGATTATGACGGTAAACAGGTTGTAGGGATCGATTTGCATCGGCGTCGGTCGGTGATCGTGCGGATGACCGAGGCCGGGGAGCATCTGGAGACGGTGCGGATCGACAATGATCCGTTGGCGTTGGGGTTGGAGATCGCGAAGGCCGGTGAGGCGCCCGAGGTCGTGCTGGAGGCGACCTACGGCTGGTACTGGGCTGTCGATGTGCTCCAGGACGCAGGTGCGAGCGTGCATTTGGCGCATCCGCTCGGAGTGAAAGGGTTCGCCTACCGGCGGGTCAAAAACGATGTCCGCGACGCCTCGGACCTAGCGGATCTGCTGCGGATGGGCCGGCTGCCGGAGGCGTGGATCGCACCGCCGCAGGTGCGGGAGCTGCGGGAGGCGGTCCGGCATCGAGCGAAGCTGGTCGCGTTGCGGTCCGGGCTCAAGGCACAGGTCCACGCGGTGCTGGCGAAACAGGGTGTGCACGTGCCGATGTCGGATCTGTTCGGTGTTGCCGGTGGCCGGCTGCTCGACGAGCTGCACCTCGATCCGGCCTTCAACGCGCGGGTCGTGTCGCTGCGTCGGCTGATCGAGGCGTTGGATTTCGAGATCGACATCGTCGCGAAGCGAACCGCGACGAAGCTGGCCGTCCATCCGGGCTACCGTGCAGTCCAGGCCATCGACGGGGTCGGTCCGATCCTCGCGGCGATCTTCGTCGCCGAGATCGGGGACGTGACCCGGTTCCGCCGACCCGAGCAGTTGTGCTCGTGGGCCGGGTTGACGCCACTGCACCGGGAGTCCGATACGAAGGTGCACCGCGGTCGGATCACCAAGCAGGGCAACACGCTGCTGCGCTGGGCGGCGATCGAGGCGGTTTCCCGTCCCCGCGGCGGACCGCTGGCCGCGGCACGGGCCCGGATCGGTGAACGGCGGGGAGCCAACATTTCCAAGGTCGCGGTCGCGCGCATGCTTCTCACGCTGGTGTTCTACGGGCTGCGCGACGGTCACATCCGTTGCCTGGCCCCGGCGGCGTGAGGAAGGTCCGGACGCAGCCAGGGTGCGAGGCCGTTCTGTGTCTGACCCCCGGTGCTAGGCGTGGTCGAGTTGTCTGATTGACCCCGCCCTGGCTGCGGCCGTATCACTCCATGCCACCACCTGCGTGGCGAAGGGATGACCGGCAACCGGACTCGTCCGCGCTGCCCACTAGTCCACATCGGACCTTGGAGAACACGGCCACCCACAACTGCATCACTCGTCCCCGGCCGCCAGATTGTGCGCCACTCGGAGCCGACATCAAGGCCCATGCCCGCTACGCGGGTTGACCTCCGGTCAAGCCTTGACCCCGACCCCTCGCCGGCGCCTGCCCACACCGACCCAGGAAACCAGCATCAACCCAAAACCCGTCAGCACCGCCGCTTGACACGGCCCCACTCCTTCAGGGATGACACGGAGGTGCTCTATCCAACGGCGTCGAACGGCGCACTTCTGTCGAAACAGGGCCATCTCCGGGCCGGACTTCTGAAACACGATTGTCCTGCTCCCCCGATGAGCACCACCACGTTGCGAAGGTTGTCACCATCCATACGGGTCCGAGCAACAACCGGATCTGCCGATGAGCGGATGGCGCACGGGGTATCGCTCCGGGCAGAATCCTGATCATGCTGCGGAGATGGAAGCGGGTCAAGCCGAAGGCGACATCGATGCCCGACGGTCCGGTCACTCAGCCGCCGGGAGTCTCCATCGATCAGATCATCGCGCCGCTCACATCCAACATGGCCAACGCTGGAGACTTCAGCTTCGAGGCGATCAAGGCACTGGGCAGCGCGGTGCCGATGTTCGTGACCAACAGCGGGGAGTCGCTGCTGGAACTTTGGCTCGAGCCATTCGGCCAGGACTACTGGCTGCTGTCCGGCGAGACTGTCACGGTAACGTCCTACGGAACCTGGAACGACCATCCGTTCGAAACTCTCCACGAGCCTGACCGACTGACGGTCTGGGCCACGTCATGGTTCGCCACAGTCACGGACGGCAATGGCGCCGAGGTCCCCGGCGGACGCAACCGACCGCCGGAAGCCAACGCATGACCGCACCCGCTGGATGGATGCCCCAGGGCACCAAGGTCGCTCGATGAGCCGCCTTCTAGACTGTTTCCCCTCTGACCAGCTGATCCACGACGACGCGGAACGATCTCGCCGCTGCAACCGGCGCCGCCTGATCCGGCAGTTTCGTCCCGGCTGGTGTGGGCGGCGCGTGGTTTGTCGTGGCTGCGGCGTGCGGTGGTCCTTGGTGGCGTCGTCGCCACCAAGGACCACGGATCGCGGCGGCATAGCTGTGGCCGTCGATCTGCTCGGCGGCGGTGATGAGGCGTCGGAGTTCACCGACGCAGAGCGGACGTAGGCGTCGTGGCGCGGGTCGATCCGGTCGGGTCGGTCGTGGGCGGCGGTGATGACGAGGATCGCGAGGCGATCATCGCGAGTCGTGCGAAGCGGTGCCATGAGGTCCAGGTCCGGCACTCGTGGTGGTCAAGTCCGACCTGTGTGTTTGCTGCCTAGGAGGACTCTTCAATCATCGATCGGCGCCCGGCGACCGTCACCAGGATCGCGAAAGGGACGGATACGGGGTCGAGCAGCGGGAGAACGCCAGCTCGTCGGTGTCGACGTTGCGGCGTATGAGGACGCTGTGGACCCCGCCGTCGAGGTTGGTGTGTTCGTGGACGAACGCCCAGGCACAGAACCGTTCACCTTTCGACCCCTTCGCAGGTCTGCAGGTCCCACGCCGTGTCGGTGAGCCCGGCCGCGACATCGTCGACTCGCATCCGGATCGCCGCGGTGACCTGGATGCGCTGGTTGCGGGCGATCGCCAGGACGTAGCCGACCCGCCGGGCCTACAGCCGCGTCCGCAGGATCGGGTCCAGGCCTAAACCTCGTCGCCGGCGGCGAACGACATGAAGACCGCACAGCTGCAGCTCAACCATCCTTAGGATCACGCGATCGCAAAAGGCAGCATCGCCCCCTGGCGATCAACGGTGCCTAACGGTCTCAGCGTGCACATCCGTGCCAGATCTACCAGATCCGCAAGTATTCGCGGCGCGCTCCAAATCCGGGCCGTGTAATCCCACGAGGCGCTGGCCAGGCGCCCGTCGGATGCGAATGCCACCGATCCGACTGGGCCGGTGTGTCCGGTCAAGGTGATCGGATCGGCTTCGCGGGCCGGGCGACAATCCAGTGGCGTCCGCGATCGCCCGTTTGCGATAGTTCCCGACGTGAGCAACTGGCGGATGATCCCGACAGCGCAGCGGGTCGTCGCGCTCGACTGGGACGGCGATGACCTGGTCAGCGGCGACTACCGGTGGGCACCCGACGGCACCACGAACAATCCGCGTGTGCTCCGCCGAGGCATTCATCCACCGTTCGATCAGACGATCACCTCCGGCCGGTATCGCGCGGTGTATGTCGAGCGCGGCACCAAGGCGCTGCTGTTGCACGACGGAAAGCTGATCCGGGAACTGCACCGCAGCCGCCAGCAGGCCGGTGCCTACGACTACCCGATCGCGCTTGGCGCTCTGCCCGACGGCCGACCGATCGTGGTCCACTGCCCCGACGCCTACAACGTGCTGCAGATCGAGGACGCCGCCACCGGCGAACAGTTGACGGCCGGGCCACGCGAACCAAAGACGTGTTCCACTCCCGGCTGGCGATCAGCCCCGACGGGCAGCATCTGCTGTCCGCGGGCTGGTACTGGCAACCGTCCGGCATCGCCGAAGTATTCGACCTGACCGAAGCACTCGAAGACCCGTCCGGACTCGACGGCCCGGGCGTGACGCCGCTGATGCACGCGATCGACGACGAAGTCTGGTCAGCGTGCTGGCTCGACAACGACCATTTGGCGATCTCCGCCGGTGAAACCGACGAGGCCGGCCAGTTCGGCGTATGGTCCCTCGCCGCTGGCGCCTGGACGTTCATGACGACCGTCGACCATCCGATCGGCGTCATGATCCCGGTCGCCGATCGGCTTCTCTGCCTGTACGGGCATCCCCGACTCCTCGACCCCGCCACCGGCACCGTGCTGACCGAATGGCCGCAGGTCAACTCCGGCGCCCGCAACGGCAGCTACGGCGTACAACACCGACCGACGCCGATCACCGCAATCCATCCCGACGGCGACCGGATAGCGATCGTCCAACCCGACGGCATCGCCATCCTTCACCTCTGACCACACCGCCAGCTTCCACCACCGTCACATCACGGCCTCCAATCCTCCGCACGCCAGCCTGTGCCGTACACGCCCGTCGACGGGCCAGCATTGACACGCGGATCGCGGGAAGATGAGAAGATGGGCACTCGCCAAACCGCGAAATACTCAACACACCGTAAGGACCGTGTCGCGCATTGGCGGCAATCGGTGAAATGCCAGACATCATTCAGAGTCAATGTGCAACGCATCATTCAGTCCTAACCTTGGGTTGCGGCTGTCATGGGCCTGTCCTCGCAGGTAAGACATACGAAGATGAACACTGCCCCAGGTCGCCGATGATCAGGTCCACATCCATCCGGCCGATGTCGGTGCCCTGTTCCTCAATGGGCTGCCAGGGTACCTGCGAATGGAGGTCGTATTCATCGCTCGCCACGGTCATCATGACGTCCATGTCATGGCCGTGCCGGCAGCGCCTCGTCAACGTTCGGCCGCTCCACTTGGGCCACCCGCCGACCTTGGTGCCGGGGGCGTTATACATGAACCCGTAGAGTTCCGGGCGTTCGCCCTGAGCGCGCATCCAGGTCGCGACGGCCAGGTAGGTCTCCTCGCTCACGTCCATCGGGTAATCGTCAACGATCTCCGGACTGACGGTACACGCCGCGGGAACGAAGTTGTCGTACGCGATCCGCGAGCCAGAATCCGCGTTGGCCCGGTCGCTGGCCTGAAGGTCGCCGGAGTTGATCCACCGGCCGTAGAGCAGCGGACCATAGTCGGCCCGGTGCTCGAGCGGGCACCAACGGATCTGACAGATGTCCGCGCCGGCCGGATACGGCAGTTGCGGCACATCGCGCTTCCACAACTGCACCGCCGGCACGGTTGCGACCGGCGCGTCTGCAAACGCGTCAGGAGATGTCGGTAGGACATGATCGGCGAAGCAGGTAGGCCATACGTCGTCCACATCAGCCATATGCGGGCCGCCAATGCTGCTCGCATACACATCGACGGCGGCCCGTCGCGGGTGCAGGCGCACCGCACTACGCCGGAGGTGAGCAAACTCGGGTAGGAACTCGCTCAGATTGGCGTGCGAGGGCGTCGTCAAGCCGTTCATCACCGCTTGTACTCACCCCCGACGCAGATGGGTATGGAACCAACCTCGTGGCCAGAGTGCACGACCGACACTGCACCCGACGTCGTCGCCCGCACCCTACGCAAACGCCTCGACATCTAATCAATCCCAATCCCCGACCGCGCCAGAGCGGCCAGCCCGCTCAGGGCGAAACGAAAGGCGATGTCGGCAGCGCCGGCCGGTCCGGCCGATGCCAGGTATGGTCCGCAATCTTGCCGGCACCCAGCCCGTCCACTCGATCGAAGGCGAGCGCGCCGAACCAGCCGACCAGGCCGCAGACGACGATGGTCAGCAGCGACAACAGGACCATTTTCGGCTTGAAGGGCGCGGAGTCGTACAACGACATGGGCTTGGTCATAGTTGAGCCAGCACCTCGTCGGCGACGGTCAGCAGCGCCCCTGCAGCGCTGTCGACAGTAAGCCCATGGGCGTCTCGCTGTCCGTAATCGCCCCAGAAGAGGTACGTGCCGACGCGGACCACCAGCCACACCTCGACGCCGCTACCGCCCGTGCCGTTGTCGATGACGACGAACTCGGCCTCCTCGCCGACGGCGACCCGGAGCCGGGGACCCACGGCGGTCACCGGTGACGCCGCGAGTTGGGCCATATCGAACTTGGTCTGGCGCACCGGATCCCCGGCCGGGCCGCGGCCGATGTGGCTGAGATTCACGTCCAGATAGGTCCCATCCGCCGCGTCGGATCCGCAGCCGCTGACGCGGTCGTAGGACCCGAACATCCTGTGCCCGTCGTCGAGCGTGCCGTGGCCGGGCGTTAGGACATCGAAAAAGGCCGGCCGGATCAGGCCGCAGACCGACGGTGGTGCGCTGACCGTGAAGCGGTCGCTGTGCGCGGCTATGAGGCCGGGCACGATCAGCGCGACTGCGCACAGCACAGAAACGGTTTTGGTACGGGTATTCCACGGGATTCTCAGCTTGCGCACAGCGTCTGTTTAGCATGCGGCGTCTCGTGAGAGTTGTCCCGAAACCAGCGCTGATCTGGTTGGCTTTGACTACCGCGCACCGACGGCCACATCGGTGCTTCGCTGCGAAGATGTCAGGCCGCATCCACTCGCAGAAGGCCGGGCCCTGTATCGATTCGCCCCAGCCCCGGCCATTCCCATGGACGAGCGTCGACCATCGGGGTCACGTCCAGCGGTGTGGCGAAACAATAGACGGTCGCTCATGATTCCGGGTCGCATCGACGACGCCTGTCGGCGTGCGGTGGAGTGTTCAATCCTGCGCGTAGCGTTCTGTGCAAATCTCAGGCGGCGGCTCCTAACAGGAGACCCGCCGGAAGAAAGGGGACATGCGATGACGCAGTACATGATCTTGCTTGATGCGCATGCCATGGACGGCTTCCCCGGAGAGGACATGCCCGAGATCGCCAGGGCCGCGCACGCGGTCTGCCGTGAGGCGATCGACGCCGGTGTGTGGGTGTGCGGCAGCGGTATCGAGGACCAGAGGGCGAGCATTGTCGCCGTCGACGGGACGGTGACCGAGGGCCCGCAGGTCAGTGTTGGCGGGGTCACGGTCATCGAGGTTCCCTCACGTGCGGAGGCCCTGGAATGGGCGGCGAAGTTCACCGCCGCGTGCCGCTGCGCGCAGGAGGTCTGGGAACTCGGGTTCGACCCTGAAATCAAGGCGATGCTGCGCGAGGCCGCGAGCCGACAGTGACCCGTTCTCGTGCGGGCTTCGCCGAGCGGGAAACGCCGCGGGCTAGAACTTAACGTCGATCCTATACCGTTTCGACGATACGCAGCCGTTGCGACGTTGTGTCATCATCGCAGTCATGCGAAACGAACCCGAAGTCGCGGTCTTGGGTGCCATGATCGATGACACCTACGAGCGTGTGTACGACGCCTGCCGCAATCCCCGCACGCTGAACCGGAGCCTGCTCGTCACCCTGACCGACATTTGGGTCACCTACGTGTTCCCGGCGGTCGGAGCCGCGACACGCCCCACCCACCGCAAGCGCCAATCCGCAGCCCGCGAACTGCTCGCACATCTCGGCCAGACCTCGGGCCGGCGGCGAGACTGGCTGGAAGGTCACGTCCGGGCGGCCGGCCTCGACCCGACCACGATCCTCGGCGAAACGCCGCCGGCCATGGGCCATTACCTCGACCACCAAGGACACGTCCACGCGATCGCGACACTCCTGACGCCGCAGTGCACCGACCTCATCGAGACCGACTACGACCTCCGCGCTGCACGTTTCGACTATGCGCACATCGAAGTATCCGGCGAGGACAGCGGTCCGATCACGGTGTCGGTCACGGTGTCCACCGACCGACGCCGGTTTGCCCATCCACCGACCAGCCTTCGACCTGACGGCCAATGGCTGCCGGCCAAACTGACCTTCAGCACCGGCAAGCCGCTGCGCTTCAGCCTTCCGCGCGCCGGCGGCGGCCCGGAATCGCTCTGCGGCCCGCCCGTCTACGACGTCGCTGCCGACCGTGCCGGCGTGCAGATCCTCGGTGTCACGGTCATTGAAGCACCGCTCCTGAGCTACTCCGTCGATGACATGCTGTGGCATCTGTCCACAGCCGCAATAGCCGCCGAGCCCGACGCCCCACGCCCCTACATGCCGGTACCGACGTGGCCGATCCGCGGCGACATCGGCTCACTGGCGTTCGAGCAGTTCCAAGCGCTGTTACAGATGCGCAATATGCGTATCAGCGGGCAACTGAACCGCTGGGACCTGATGCTCCTCTCGGCGGCCTGCCGAGGACTGGGCTCGGAAACCATCGCGGCCGCGACCCGGTCGACCCGACGAGCGCGGAACCGTGCGGCACGAGCAGCGCTCGACCGTCTGTCGTTACGCCGCAGCGACGTCCAATGGACGCAGGCCGATCGGATTCTGGTCCACGCCGCCAAACTCGACGCTACGGAACGGTTCGAGATGATCGACTTCGTCGGCGGGCGCCTACGCATGTTCATCTACGACGGCAAACGCGACGAGATCCGGCTGCACATCGACGCCTTCGACCGCGCGAACGGCCAAGGCATCATCGCGAACCTGACCCTGGGAGGAGCCAGTTGTACGTACCTCGAGCTCGATCGATCGGGCCTGGACATCATCGGTCCGCTGACGACGACCGCCAGCGACAACGGCCTCGTGCTGACCATCCCGCTCCGCGCCGGAGACTGTACGATCCGCGCCGAGCACGGCCGGTGGCGCGCCAGTTGAGTGCCCTGCCGGAACCGACTGACCGGATCACCACGACTACTCCGAGCCGCCGCCGGTCAACCACCCGGGCGCATACCTTTCGTCGTCACGTCGGCCATCCGGTTTCCGCCGACGAAAGAGGCGGCGAGATCGACCTATCTCCGCTTCAGTATCGGCATGTGGACCAGCGCAGCGTCGATAGCGTCATCCGCGGCGCAGTCCACGTCGGGCGCGACTCCGCGACCCTCCCAGTTGGTTCCGGTGACCGAATCGGTGCAATACCCGAACGGCAGCTCGCCGGTCACGGTCGCCGCCAGTCGTATATCGGTAACGTGATCGGCAGCCCCAGGGGTCTGCTCGCCCACTATCGTGACCCGGCCGCGGGCCTGAAGGTGGTATGCCAACGCCTCACCGGAGGAGAACGTCCGCCCGCTGACCAGCACCGCCACCGGCATGTCGGCCGGCACGGCGGTTCCGATCGGAAGGTCAGGAGTCCACCACTGTCGGTGGTGGTCACGGTAGGTGACCTCGGACAGCTTCACCGCCTTGTCGCCCAGGAGCCGCCCGGCGAGGTAGGCGACCGTTTCCGGGTAGCCGCCCCCATTAGAGCGCAGATCAAGCACTATGCCCGTGGCGCCACGCGCCAATGCGAATGCTGCATCGAGGTATGGCTGGGCGATGGACAATGACTCGAAACCGTCGATGCAAATGAGGCACGCACCCCCGTCCAGCCGCGATACCTGCCGAACCTGGGCGGCGTAGGGCCAGATGGCCTCTGGATCCGGTTCGGGCCAACCTGGATCTTCCTCGTCAGGTTCGCCGACGCCATCGCGATCGTATTGCAGCCGCAGGTGCCGCGAGTACGGCCAGGCGACCCGCTCGATCTCGGCACACGCGTCCTCAGTGATCGGCTCGGTCCGTCCGGCGAATCGCTCCTCCAACTCGGCCACGAGCCGGTCGATACGCTCCTGCGGCGGTGGCAGCCGACGCAGCCAGGCCGCGAGTCGGGTGATCACCTCGATGACGGTGGTCACCCCCAGCGCCGACGCTGTGCCGGCGGCGATGATCGGCGTGGTCTTGATGGTGGCCATCCGACCAGGCTACCGATCGGTTACCGGTCGGCACTCCCTTCGCGGTGACGCCCTGCGCGAACACCACACGTCAGGCTGCGGCTACCAGCACAAGCCAGCGACTGCGACACCGTCGGTGAGCACCGGGTTGCGGTGGCGGCTGCTCAAATCGCTCATGATCGCGATCGCGCCACAGCGACCCGCCGGCCGCTATCGGTTGCGGGCGGCGAGGCGCAGTGACTGCCAGGAGCCGTCGCCGGACCAGCCGCCGTCCACCGACAGCGTGGTGCCGTTGACGAACCCACTGCGCCTCGGATCGGCCAGGAACGCCACCGCCTGCGCGATGTCGTCGGGCGAGGCGAAGCGGCCCAGCGGGACGTGGTCGGTGATGTCGGCGTCGCCGTAGGCGCCCTCGCCCTGCGAGGCGTCGTCCATCGGCGTCTTGACCCAACCCGGACAGACCGCGTTGACGCGTACGCCGCGGCCGCCCCACTCGACGGCGAGCGTACGGGTCAGGCCGACCAGGCCGTGCTTGCACGCGTTGTACGCCGCCCGGTCGGCGACTCCCCGCAGGCCGGCGACCGAAGCGATGTTGACGATCGACCCGCTGCGCGCGGCCAGCATCATCCGGCCGAACGCGCGGCTGATCAGGAACGGGCCGGTGAGGTTCACGTCGAGTACCTGCCGCCACACGTCCAGCGGGGTGTCCTCAGCGGCGTGATGCACGCGATCCCGGCGTTGTTGACCACCACATCGACCCGCCCGTACCGGGCCGTCACCTCGCCCGCGAACGCGGTCACATCGGATTCACTGGTCACGTCGCCGACCACATAGCCGCTCGGTGCAGGGCTGCCGGTCGAACCGGGCCAGCGCGTACCCCTCATCCGCAAGCACCTCGGCGATCCGCGCGCCGATACCCTGCGCGGCCCCGGTCACCACCGCCACCCGTACGCACATCAGTCATCGTTGCACTGTAACCGCATCACCCACCGGACCGGCGATGCACGATCTCGGCACACCGCCCACCTCAGGTGGCGGCTAAACGGCCGTTCGCGGCGGCACCCGCCGTCAGGCGGACGCGCGGATCACGAGTTCGGTCGGCAGGATAACCGCGGCGGGGCTGTCTCCCTCGATGAGGCCGAGTAGCAGCCGGACCATTTCGGTGCTGATCCGCCCGTACGGCTGCCTGATCGTGGTCAGTTGCGGGTTGGAGGTGGTGGCGATGCTGGAGTCATCGAAACCGCCGACCGCGACATCATCCGGCACCCTGCGTCCGACACGTTGAAGCGTGATCAGTGCCCCGGCGGCCATCAGGTCGGAGGCGACGAACACGGCATCAAGGTCCGGTGCCTGCTCAAGCAGCTGCTCCATCGCGGTCTCACCCGCATGCCGGCTGTATTGCTGGCCACTGACGATCAGGTTCGGATCCCGATCGCCAACGGCCTCCTGGTAGCCGGCGAGCCGCTCGATGCCGCCAGGGGTATCCAACGGACCGGTGATCGTGGCGATCCGGCGGCGCCCGATCGAGCGCATGTAGTCGACCATCTGCCGGGCGCCGTCGCGGTCGTCCGCGGCCACGTAGGCGATCGAACGCTCATGGCCCAGCGGCTTACCGCAGGCAACCACCGGCACATCGCGGGCGAGGAGTTCGGCGATCAGGGAATTACCGGAATGTGCCGAGACGAGGAGCGCACCGTCGACGTGGCCTGATGTCAGATAGCGGCCGACGCGTTTGCGGTCCTCTTGGCCGCCGGCGAGGGTCAGTAGCAACGTGATGTCATGACGGGCCAGCGCCTGAGTGCAGCCGCGGAGCAGCACGTTGAAGTTGGGATCTTCGAACAGGAGGTCCTGTGGTTCCGAGAGGATGAAAGCGACGGACTGCGAGCGTTGCGTCACGAGGCTGCGGGCGTGCTGGTTGACGATGTACCCGGTCTTGCGCATCGCCTTCTCGACCGCCTCGAGCGCCGCGCTGCTGACGTCGTGACCGCCGTTGAGGACGCGGGACACGGTCCCCCGCGACACACCGGCGGCCGCGGCGACATCGTTGATGGTGGGGCGCTGGCGGTTGGGGCGGCCTCGGATTTGACGTGGTTCGGTCACAATTCCATTCTCTACCCGGTACTGCTCTTCCATCCGGAAGGCAGTCCTTCCCAGGGCCGGTGAGCAGGTCTTTGCCACAGCGACAATGATGATAGCGCGATCACGGTCACCGGAACTTTACCGCCTCCGTTCGAAAGATCCAGTGGGACCGGTAACGGAGCGCAAAAGCGCCTGCAGTCGGAGGTGCCCGGCCTTGAGTTCATAGTCCGGGAGTACGCCGGGACCGCAGGACGCCGAACCGATCCCCTGGTGCGCGGTGTCGAGGTTGAGAAAGATCCGGTCCCGTGGCGCGAGTTCGTGGTTGTGCCGTGCCGCATCGAGGTCCGCCGAGGTCCAACGCCGGATGGTGAAGTCGAACGTCGGGCAGCCGTCGATGCCGATGCCCGAGCCGGTGTCGTCGGTCAGTGTGAGCGAGCGCGAGTCGGTACGGTTACCGTTTTCCTGCGGTCGCACGTACGGCGTCTGCATGTCATCGACGTCCTCGGACAAATGTCCCAGCCGTACGGCGCTCCGAGGTGTCCACGTAGGCCTCGCCCGGACCGTAGCCGAACCATGTGACGTGGCGCATCGTCGCCGGCAGCGTCGAGCCGGATGCCGAATCTCGGAAGCGGACACGGCCACTCGCCGACCGGATCACCGGCCATGTCGAGGCGCAGTCGTGTCGCCGGCCCGCCAGCGCAGCGTGCACATATAGGCAAGGTCGGTCGCCGCGGCGCCGACCCGAACAGTGACGATCAGCTCATCCGTTGATGTCGCGACGTCGACGACGCGCTGGTGCAGCCGGTGCAGGCCGATCGCGCGCCAGGCCCGGTCGAGATGCGCACCGATGTCGTTGTCGGTCGGTGCCCGCCACAGGTCGACGACCAGCCCGTCATGGCGATCGATCACCGAGCCGGATGAGGATCCGGTTCGCGCGTCGAAGACGCCGGCGCCGAGGGTGAGTCCGCGCTCGGTCCGCCGTACTGGTTGCCGGGCCGTTTCGGGCTCCGGTGGTGACCGGCCGCAGGGGCAGCTGGCACCGGGCTATCTCGTGACCCGCCGGAGCCCACGGCTGATCGCTCGCGAGCGTGGCCCGGATCGTCAGCCAGGCCTCGATCCCGGTGGGGATGTCGGGCAACGGTGGCAGCTCGATCTCGATCTGACTCGCGGGCGGCGATAGCGGGAACGGTGAGCGCGCCGGTCGCCGGCGTACCGCCCGATGCGGTCTCGAAGCGCCCAGTCGAAGCGCAGGTGCGACGTGTCGCGCATATCGTAGCGGCTGTCGATCCGGACGACTCCCGGCGAAACTTCGGACATGTGCAACGGAGCGAACACGGCGGCGACCTCGAGCAGCCCCGGCGACGGCGTACGGTCGGGAAACACGCAGCCCGTCGCAGACGAAGTTGCCGTCGTGCAGTTCCTCGCCGAAGTCTCCGCCGTAGGCGAAGTATCCGTCCGGGTGCCGAGCCCGTGGTCGATCCATTCCCAGATGAAGCCGCCGGCACAGCGCGGATGCGCGTCGATGATGCGCTGGTAGTCGACGACGCCGCCCGGGCCGTTGCCCATCGCATGCCCGTACTCGCACATGACGAACGGCAGCGCCCGTCGGTGCGCGTCCTCGGCGGCGTCGGGCAGCGGATCCTCGGTCCGTGACCCGATGCGTTCGACTTCGGCGTGCGGCGGATACATGCGGCTGTAGACGTCGACGTAGGTGCTCGCGCGGTCGCCTTCGTAGTGCCGCGGACGGGACGGATCCCGTCCGGCCACCCAAGCGGATGCCGCGGCCAGGTTCGCTCCCGTGCCGCCTTCGTTGCCGAGTGACCACATGATGACGCTGGGGTGGTTCTTGTCGCGCTCGAGCGTACGACGCATCCGGTCGAGGATCGCCGGCTGCCACGCCGGGTCGTCGGACGGGTTGCCGCGCCATCCGATGTCGCGGAACCCGTGGGTTTCGAGATCGCATTCGTCGACGATCCACATGCCGAGTTCGTCGCACAGGTCCAGGAAGGCCGGGTGTGGCGGATAGTGGCTGGTCCGTACCGCGTTGATGTGGTGTTGCTTCATCAGCAGCAGATCGGCGCGCATGGTGTCGAGGTCGAGGGTACGGCCGTGGTCCGGGTGGAACTCGTGCCGGTTGACGCCGCGGAGTGTGATCGGGTGGCCGTTGACCGCGAGGACGCCGCCGCTGGTCGTGACGGTTCGGAAGCCGATCCGCAACCGTACCGTCTCGGAGCCGGCGGTCAGCGTCGCGGGATAGAGGTGCGGCTGCTCGGCCGACCAGGGCCGCACGCCGTCGAGCACGAACGGGCCGATCGGCGCGGCGTTGACGATACCGAGATCGGGTACGGTCAATAACGCCTCGCCGTCCGCGACGTCGACCTCGACGCGCAGCGTCCCGCGGCCGTCGGCGTAGTCCGCGTGGACGAACACGTCCTCGATCGACGGCCGGGCCAGCAGCGTCACGTCCCGGAATATGCCGGACAGCCACCACATGTCCTGATCTTCGAGATAGCTGCCCGCCGACCATTGGTGTACGCGGACCGCGATCACGTTGCGACCCGGCACGAGCAGCGCACCGACGTCGAACTCCGTCGGGAGGCGGCTGCCGGTCGCGTGCCCGAGGCGGGTGCCGTTGAGCCAGACCGCAAAGCAGGAATCGACACCGTCGAACCGCAGCACGCTGCGACTGCCCGGCCACGACGCCGGCAGGTCGAAGCGGACCCGGTAGTCACCGGTCGGGTTTTCGTCCGGTACGTACGGCGGGTCGACCGGAAACGGGAAGTCGACATTCGTGTACGCCGGCCGGCCGTGGCCGAGCAGCTGCCAGTGGCCGGGGACGGTGATGTCGTGCCAGGTCCGGTCGTCGTACTCCGGTGTCCAGAAGCCATCGACGTCGTTGTCGACGCGATCGCACAGCCGGAACCGCCAGGCGCCGTTCAGATTCAACCGCGCCGCGTCGCTGTCGAGTGTCGCGCGGGCCGGAAGGTAGCCCTCGCCGGGTGCCGGATCGCTCACATAGTCAGTACCCGCATGATCAATGCCCACATCGATCCTCTCCTCGAAGCCGCCTGGCTGCCGGTAACCGGATCATCCCTTGACGGTTCCGGAAAGCAGATCGATCCGCCAGTACCGTTGGAGGGACAGGAAGAGCGCGGCCAGCGGGAAGATCGACAGCAGCGCGCCGGTGATGACCAGCCCGTACAGTGCCGGTTCGGAAGCGCCCTGGGCCAGCAGGGTGTAGAGCCCGACGGTGACCGGGTACTTCTGGTCGTCGCTGAGCATGATGAACGGCAGCAGGAAGTTGTTCCAGATCGCGACGAACTGGAACAGGAAAACGGTGATCAGTCCGGGCGCCATCATCGGAGTGACGATGCTGCGGAGGATCCGAAACTCGCCGGCGCCGTCGGTGCGTGCCGCCTCGATGAGTGAATCGGGTATCGCCGCCGCCGCGTAGATGCGGGACAGGTACATGCCGAAAGGGCTCACGATGCTCGGCAGGAGGACGGAGAGGTATCCACCCGTGAGCCCGATCTTGGCCAGCAGCAGGTACTGCGGGATCGCCAGGGTGATGCCGGGAACGAGTACCCCTGCCAGCAGGATGTTGAAGATCACTGTCCGTCCGCGGAAGCGGAACTTCGCGAGCGTATATCCGGTGACGCCGGACAGTGTCGCCGACAGAATCGCTCCGACACCGGCGTAGAGGGCCGTGTTCAGCAACCATCGCCAGTACAGGCCGCCCCGGTAGGCGGACAGCTCGCGGATGTTCGACGTCAGCGATCCGCCCGGTGCCAGCGTGAACGAGTTGAACAGTTGGGAGTTGTTCTTGGTCGCGGCGATCAGCACCCAGGCGACGGGCAGCAGGCAGTAGAACGCGCCCAGGAGCAGGATCAGCGTCGGTACCGGGTTGAGCCGCGGCCGGGTCTTCAGGGTGGGCGGTTCAACGGTGGCCGACACCGAGTGTTCGCGCCGTACGGCCCGGACTGCTACGGGCTGCTGCGCGCTCATCTCTCCTGCCCGAAGGCACGGGCCTGGACCAGGCGAAGGAAACCGAAGGAGAAGATCAAGGTGAGTGCGGCGACGACGATCGAGGTGCCGGCCGCCGAGTAGATGTCGTTGCGTACAAAGGCGTCGCGGTAGATCTTCATCAGCGGCGACCAGGTGCTGGAAAGGGAGTTGGTCAGTGGCTGAAGTGTCGTCGGTTCGCTGAATACCTGCAGGGTGGCGATGACCGAGAAGACCGCGGTCATGATGAGCGCCGGTATCACCAGGGGAATCTTGATTCGGACCGCGATCTGGAACTCCGAACATCCGTCGATGCGCGCCGACTCATAGATCTCCGACGGGATCGCGCGCAACGCGGTATAGATCACGATCATGTTGAAGCCCACCCCGCCCCAGACCGCGATGTTCACCAGCGCACCGTAGATCGTCGTCGGGCCGAGCAGGTCGACCTGCGGGAGTCCGAGTTTGCCGGCCAGATACTGGAACGGGCTGACCGACGGCAGATACAGGAAGCCCCACAGCACGGTGGCGATGACGCCGGGCACCGCGTACGGCAGGAAGATGGCGATCCGGGTGAACCGGCGCAGCTTGGACCGGGGGTGGTCGAGCAACAGCGCGAAGAGCACGGCGAGCCCGAGCATGAGCGGCACCAGGATGCCGCCGTAGATCAGCACTCGCAGCCCGGAGTGCCACAGGTCCGGGTCGGCCAGCGCGGAGCGGTAGTTCGCCAGCCCGACGAACACCTCGTGCCGCGCGCCCAGACCCAGTCCCGATCCCCGCACCTTGGATTCGCGCAGGCTCAAGTAGGCGGTGTATCCGATGGGTATCAGTAACAACAGGATAAACAGCAGGATCGCCGGTGCCAGGAAGACGTACGGTACCGCTCGCGGTACCGTACGTCTCCGGACCCGACCGGCAGTTACGACGGTCGATTTCATAGCTGTACCTGTCTCCCTTCGCCCATCGGCCTTAGTTGGCGAGTGTGAATCCGCTGTTCTGCATGTCGGCGACGGTTGTCGCCTGCATCTGGTCCAGCGCCGCACCAAACGGCGACTTCTGGGTGATCGCCTTACCGAAGTCGTCGGTGTAAGCACTGTAGGTGACCGTCACGTCGGGTCCCCAGGTGAAGCCGGCGGCGGTTGCCGCAATGGCTTTGGCCTGTGGATAGAAGTTGGTCTGCTGGGAGAAGAACGCCGGTGGCTGTTGCAGGGCCGGCCCGGTCTGGGCGTCGGCGTCGGCCGGGTACAGGCCACCCTGGGTGACCAGCGCTGCGGTCGCCGTCGGATCGGTGTTCAGCCAGATCGCGAACTGGGTCGCGGCCGCCTGGTTCTTGGACTTGGCCATCACCGCGGTGGTCGAGCCGCCCCAGTTGCCGGTGATGTTCTGGCCCGCGCTCCACTGGGGAAGTGGTGCCATCTGCCAGTCGCCCTTAGTGGACGCTGCGTTGCCGGACAGTACGCCGGGAGCCCATACCCCACTGGGCCAGGCCAGCAGCGAACCGTCGTTGAGCGCCTTGTACCACGCCGGGGTGAACATCGGCTGCTTGTCGATTGCTCCGGAGTCCACCAGGCCGCCCCAGTAGTTGGCGACGCTCTGGGAGGCCGCGTCGTTGACGGAGACCTTCCACGTGTTGCCGTTGATCGCCCACCAGGAGGCACCGGCTTGCTGTGCCAGCCCGGCAAACCAACCCGGGTCGTTGGCGGAGAACGTGGTCAGATGCGCCTTGGGGTCCTTGACCCGGACCTGCTGCGCGAGCGTGGCGAAGTCGGCCCAGGTGGTGGGGACCTGCAGACCGTACTTGGCGAACAGGTCCGAACGGTAGAACAGCATCATCGGACCGGCATCCTGCGGTATCGCGTACACCGAGTTGGTCCCGAGGGTGACCTGCTGCCACAGCCCGTCGCTGAAGGCGCTCTTCACCTTGGTGGCCTGGGTTTTGATGTCAGCCACCACGTTGTTGCTGACCATCGTCGGCAGCGCCTGGTACTCGATCTGGGCCAGGTCCGGCGGGTTACCGGCCTTGGCTGCGGTCAGCAGTTTGGTGTAGAGCGCATCGCCCTGGGCGTCTTTGTTGACCGTGACGTGGATGTTGGGATGGGTGTTGTTCCACAGGTCCACCACCTTGTCGATGTTGGGGACCCAGGACCAGAAGGAGAGGTTCACCTTCGTGGCGGCGGTGGTGCTTTGGCTGCTGGTGCTACCGGAACTGCAGCCCGAAACCAGGGCCGCACCGATCACGAAAATCGTGATCGCCTTACCAAACCTGAAACGCATGGGCGTCCTCCGGCTCACGATCGTGGGTGGCATGGATTACGGTTGTGTTAAACGCTGGGAGCGCTCACAGTTTCGGCCTCCCAAAGTTGCCTGTCAATAGGCCAATTGCTGATAGATCTGCAGCTGATTGCTATGTAATCATTCGCGGCGACGCCTGTAATCGCTCCCAGAAAGAGGTGAACATGCAGGTACCTGCAGCGGCAGCGGCACCGGCCGGCAACCCGGCTACCGATCACCGACCGGCCGGTTCGGCACCGGTGAATGTCGCACCGTCCATCGCCACGCCCATGCCGGCCGAGCCGACCGTCGCCTACCGGGTGGCGGTGCCGTCCCCTCGGCGACCGGCGGCCCTACCAGCGCCGGACCGCCCGTCGCGATGGATCAGGTTGGACGGGCTCGCCTACGGCGGGGACTACAACCCGGAACAGTGGCCGGAGTCCGTCTGGGCCGAGGACGTGGCATTGATGAACGAAGCCGGAGTCAATCTCGTGAGCCTCGGCATCTTCTCCTGGGCGCTGCTCGAACCGACCGAGGGGCAGTACGACTTCGCCTGGCTGGACCGGATCCTGGACCTGCTGCACGCCTACGGGATCGCGGTCGACCTGGCCACGCCAACCGCCGCGCCGCCGGCATGGCTGGCGCACCGGTACCCGGGTAGCCGCCCGGTGACTCGAGAGGGACATGTGCTGGGCACGGGCGGGCGTGGCAGCTTCTGCCCGAGCTCGCCGGAGTACGCCTCGGCGGCGGCGCGGATCACCGAGCAGCTGGCCCGCCGCTATGCCGGGCATCCCGCGCTGGTGCTGTGGCACGTGCACAACGAGTACGGCGCTCCGCTGGGCGCCTGCTACTGCGAGACGTCCGCAGCGCGCATTCCGGGAGTGGCTGCGCAGCAGGTACGAGAACCTGGCCGGCCTGAATGCCGCGTGGGGAACATCCTTCTGGGGCCAGCGCTACGGCGACTGGGCCGAGATCGAACCGCCCCGGTTGGCGGCGACCGCGATCAACCCGGCGCAGCAGCTGGACTTCCTCCGATTCTCCTCCGACGCGCTGCTGGACTGCTACCGCCGCGAGCGGGACATCGTCCGCGAGCTGTCCCCCGGCATCCCGGTGACGACCAACTTCATGGCTGCCAACTGCAAGAACATCGACTACTGGCGGTGGGCGCAGGAAGTCGACATTGTCTCCAACGATCACTACCTCAAGGCCGAGCAGGCGGACAACCACATCGACCTGGCCATGACCGCCGATCTGACCCGGTCGCTGGCCGGCGGTGATCCCTGGCTGCTGATGGAGCACTCCACCGGAGCGGTCAACTGGCAGCCGCGCAATATCGCCAAACGGCCGGGAGAGATGCGCCGCAACAGCCTCACCCATCTGGCCCGCGGCGCCGACGGCACGCTGTTCTTCCAGTGGCGGGCGGCCGCGTTCGGAGCGGAGAAGTTCCACTCGGCGATGCTGCCGCAGGGCGGCACCGGGACCCGGATCTGGCGGGACGTGGTGCGGCTCGGCGGGGACCTCGCCGCCCTGCACGAACTGCAGGGCAGCCGGGTGGTCGCCGACGTCGGCGTGGTGTGGGACTGGCAATCCTGGTGGGCGCTGGAGCTGGACTGGCGACCGTCGATCGACGCATCCTTCACCGAACGGATCGCGGCCTACTACGACAGGCTGTGGCGCGCCCACCACACGGTCGACTTCCTTCACCCGGAGGCGGACCTGCGCCGGTACCCGCTGGTGGTCGTACCCAGCTTGTACCTCACGACGCCGGAAGCCACCGCGAACCTCACCGACTACGTACGCGGCGGCGGCACGCTCGTGGTGTCCTACTTCTCCGGCATCGTCGACGCGAACGACGCTTTCCACCCCGGCGGCTTCCCCGGTGGTGCTTCGCGATGTCCTCGGCCTGGAGGTGGAGGAGTTCCTGCCGCTGCGTGCCGGCGAGGCAGTGCTGCTGGATCGGGGCTGCCGGGGACACGTCTGGGCCGAGCACCTCGTGCCGCAGGGCGCCGAGACCATGTTGTCCTATGTGGATGGACCAGCGGCGGGCGGTCCGGCCGTCACCCGGCATCGGCTGGACCGTGGACAGGCCTGGTACGTCTCGACCGGGTTGCGGGGCGAACACTTGGACACGGTGCTGGCCGATGCCTACCGGGATGCCGGATTGGCATCCAGCCCCGACCTGCCGGCCGGCCTGGAAGTCGTGCGCCGCGTCAACAACCGGTACCAATTCACGATCCTCGTCAACCACGAGGACGTCGACGTGCCGGTCGCGGTCAATGGTGTGGAACTACTGACCGGTGCCGCGTGTGCAGGCACCGTGGTCGTTCCCGCCGGCGAGGTACGGGTGGTCCGCGAACCGCTGGCCGGCCACCAGTGACACGAGATGAGGTCCGGTGAAACGCCACACCACCCGCCTCGCCGACGGCCGCGAACTCATCTACTTCGACGAGCGGGACAACACCGTGCGGGATGCCATCGACCGCCGGCAGCTCCCACCACCGCCAACCGCGTCCGAGCTGCGATACGACCCGCTGACCGACGAATGGGTGGTGGTTGCCGCGCACCGGCAGTCACGCACGTTCCTGCCACCGGCCGACGAGTGTCCCTTGTGCCCGTCGACGCCGCAGCGGGCCACCGAGATCCCGTCCGAAGACTACGACGTGGTGGTTTTCGAGAACCGGTTCCCGGCGTTCGGGGCGCCGACGGCCGGGAAGCACCCGCCGCTCACGGCACTTCATCCGACTCGTCCGGGCGTCGGGCGATGCGAGGTCGTGTGTTTCACGGCCGACCACAACTCGTCCTTTGGGCAGCTCACGCCGCAACGGGTCCGTACGGTCATCGACGTACTCGCCGACCGCACCGCGGCCCTGTCCACCATGACCGGCGTGGAGCAGGTGTTCTGCTTCGAAAACCGCGGCGACGAAATCGGTGTTACGCTCCGCCACCCGCACGGCCAGATCTACGCATATCCGTTTCTGACACCGCGGACCAGCGGCATGCTGGCCGCCGCCCGCCGCCACGCGAAGGCGCACGGCGGCAACCTGTTCGCCGACATGCTGACCGCCGAGCGCCAAGCCGGTGCACGCCTCGTCGCCGAGAACCCGTACTGGAGCGCGTTCGTGCCGGCCGCCGCACGCTGGCCGTTCGAGGTGTTCATCGCACCGCGCCGCGTCGTGCCGGACCTGCCGGCGCTCACGGATGAAGAAGCCGATGCGTTCGGCCCGCTCTACCTCGACGTGCTACACCGCCTCGACGATCTGTTCGGCACGCCGATGCCCTACATCGCGGCGTGGCATCAGGCTCCGGTACACACCGGCCGCGACCTGTCGCACCTGTACCTGCAACTGTTCAGCGTGCGGCGTGGTGTGGGCAAGCTCAAATATCTCGCCGGTTCCGAGTCGGCGATGGGCGTGTTCGTCAACGACATCGCACCCGAGAGAGCTGCGCGCATGCTTCGCGAGATCCGGTGACGGCCTGGCCTGGAGGGCGCCTGCACGTGCCGGGCGTGCGTGCTGCCGCGCGGTACGCGGACGTCGAACTGACCTGCCGTGGTGAACGCTCCACGTGGCCTGCGTCGCGCCAGCGGCTCGGTGCCGGCCGCAGACGGCTACCGCGGACTGCCCGTGCCGTTGTTCAGTGTCCGAACGCCCACGCCACCATCAGCGGAAACTCCTCCTTCCAGAACGCGTCGCCGTGCGACCCGACCCGCTCGGTCATCACAACGTCGCCACCGGCGTCGCGCAGCGCGTGCGCCCACCGGGTCGCGTTGGTGAGGAAGAACGGCTCCTGGGTGCCGGCGACGAGGTACACGCGGGGAAGCGGGCGGGGCATCACGGAAGGCGGCCGGAACCCTGCGCCTGGCGACGCGCAGAAGACCGCACCGTAGATGTCGGGATGGCGAAGCCCCATGGCCAGCGCGAGCTCGGCACTCGCCGAGACACCGAACACCGCGGTCCGGTCGGCCGGCAGCGCGACGCCGAGATGCGACCGCACCCACAGCCGTACGTCCTCGACGAAAAACTGCTCGTGTGCCGCGAACCGTTGCGGGTCGAAGGCGAATGCGTCCGTGGTCTCGCCCGGCGAATACTCCTGCAGCCGCAGCACCTCATCGTTGACGCGGTGTGTGCCGACGATCATCGTCGGCGGGAGATCGGCGGCCTCCAGGACTCCCGCCCATGACGTGATCAACTGGCCGTCGCCGGCGAAAACGATCGCCTCGGCCGCGGCCGCCGGGACATACGCGGTGACCTGCCGTCCACCGTCGTAGGCAAACGTCTCGGTGACGAACTCGCCTGCTGTCGGCGACATTGGCGTGGACTCCTTGGTGGTAGTGGTTCGCAGGAGGCGACCCCGGCGATTACGTCGCGTGTCGGTGAGCGGCTTGTTCCACGTCGCCGTCATCCGACCGTAGCCCATTCGACCGCCCATGACAGAACGCGGCGGACGACTACGCTCCCGATCGCGGGATGGGTCGGTCTGCGCGGCGCCAGAGATCGTACGGATGGCGACCTGGACGAAACCCGTGTGCTTCCGCCATCGCCACCGCTTCCGTGAACTGATGACCGACGAAGTCGGGCAGGTGGGCGTCACTACCGAAGGTCACCGCGTCGCCGCCTTCCTCATGCCACCAGGTCAGAATCGTCGAATGCAGTGGGATACGCGTGTTGATCTCCAAGGCACGCCCCGATTGAGCGGTCGCCCGCAGGGCATCGCGGAACTCGTCCTCGAACGCCCACGGATCGAATGCCCCGGCGTGCTCCTCGGGCCAGGACCGGACCGCGTAGTCGATATGGGCCAGCACGCCGAACGGAACGTCGCCGGCCATGAGCGCGGAAATGTCGGCCAGATACGCACGCAGCACGTCGGCTGCGACCCGTCGCGGATACAACAGCCACGGTTCAGCGAACCCGTCGCCGTCGGGCAGGCAGTGCAGAGATCCAAGAACCCGGTCGTACGGGCCGGCGGCGAGCACTGCCGAGAACTCGGCCACGTGCCAATGCGGTTGGCCCATCTCCAGTCCGCTCAGAATCCGCAGGTCCGGATACCGCTCCCGGCAAACCTCGATGGCCTCGAGATAGCCCGCCGCGTCGAACGCCGGCGGCGTTAGCTGCCCGTCCGCGTCAGCCAGCGCCGTGAGATGGTCCGACTGGTAGGGCCCGTCCAACGCGATGCCGTAGGTCGTGAAATCCACATGCTCGGTGAACGCGATCCCCACCAGCCCGAGTTCGACCGCCCGATCGCATGACCCCGCCATCGAGCCAACGGCGGTATCCCACGACCACTCACTGTGCACATGGCTGTCGACCGGCAGAGTCATCCGGATCCTTCCGAGCTGGCAATCCAACGGACGATACTGCAGTCCTGTCGGAGGGCCGGCTATGGACGGTTATCACCGCCGGCTCCTCAGCCGGCGAACGCCGGCGTCGGGAGCCCTCGGGCGCCAGGATCGAGCAGGAGGACCTGCCCGGACAGGGGCGCGTCGGCGAGCGCGCCGGCAGACAGCCCAATCCGGGCGCTGGTTATGGCGAGCTGGGTAAGGTCGGGACCGACAAAAGCACATCGGGTCGGTCGGGGCACCGGCAGGAGCAGTACCCGGTCAACCGATCCGTCGGGGTCGTAGCGCACGATCCGGCCGCCGTCCCACTTGCAGTTCCAGACGAAGCCGTCCGCGTCGACGGTCACGCCGTCGGGGAACCAGGCCTCGTCGGCGTCGGAGACGAAGATCCGGCCGGCACCGACGCTGCCGGTCGCGGGATCGAAGTCGTACGCCCGGATCAGCCCGACCGTCGAGTCGACGTGGTACATCGTGCGGCCATCGGGGCTCCACGCCGGGCCGTTCGAGCAGATGATGTCGCCGAAGGCCCGCTCCACGGCCCCGCCGGGGTCGAGGCGGTAGAACGAGCCGGTCGGCGCGGACTCGGCGGTGTCCATCGAGCCGACCCAGAAGCGGCCGGCGGGGTCGACCGCGCCGTCGTTGAGCCGGTTGCCGGCGATGTCGTCCTCGATCGTGCGGACGACCTCGACGGTGGCGAGGTCGACGTCGCAGAACGCGATCGCGTGACGCAGCGCGGCAACCAAGCCGCCGGCCGCCCGCAGCCCGACCGAGCCGACCGGGCCGTCGGTGGCCAGCGTCTGGGTCTCGGTGCCGGACCAGTCCCGGGCGTAGATCATCTGGCCGGTGACGTCGACCCAGTAGAAGCGCGACGCCGCGGCGTCCCACAGGGCGCTCTCGCCGAGGTCGCATGGCACGTCGCTGAAGACGGCCGTGTCCGCGGTGCTCTGCTCAGTCATGCGTCTTGTCCCTGCCGTAGGTGAAGAGGATGGCGAGAATGACGAGTCCGTAGATGATGCTGCGGGCGTACTCGGGTACCCGTTCGGCCTGCAGGAACGTCACGATGGCGACCAGCGTCACGGAGCCTGCCACGACGCCGACGTAGTGGCCGCGCCCGCCGAGGATCGACACGCCGCCGACGACGACCGCGGCGATCGACTCGAACAGGTACGGGTCACCGAGGCCGAGTGAGGGCTGACCACCGTAGGCCACGAGCGCGATGCCGGCGAGCGCGGCGAACACGCCGCTGAGCGAGTAGAGCGCGACCGTTACGCCCCGCACACCGACGCCGGACAGGTACGCCGCGCGCGGGTTGACCCCGACCGCGTACACCCGGCGGCCGAACGTGGTCAGCGTCAACAGCACCGTCATCAGCACGGCAACGCCTATCCACAGCAACAGTTCCGACGGGATGCCCAGGGTGGCACCGGAGTAGAGGTCCCGCAGCGGCCGCGGCGCGTACGAGCCGCAGGACGGGCAGGTCAGCCCCTTGGACAGGCCGAGCGACAGCCCTTGCAGGACACCGTCCATGCCGAGGGTCATCACGACGGCCGGCACGCCGAGCCAGGCCACGCCCATGCCGTTGGCGAAGCCGACCAGCGCGCCCAGCCCGAGTGCCGCGGCGATGGCCAACGGCAGCCGTGAACTCTGACCGAGGCTCGTGGTCGTCAGCACGATCGCCGCGCCGTTGAGCACCCACGGAATGGACAGGTCGATGCCGCCGACCAGCACGACGAGCATCTGACCGGCCGCGACGAAGCCGATGAAGCTGGCGACCACCAGCATTACCCGCAGGCTCGACCAGGAGGCGAACCCGGGATGCAGGACTGAACCGATCGCCAGGATCGCCGCCGTACCCGCGAACGCGTAGAGCACCCGGCGGGTCGCCGGGGTCAGGTACGCCGACCAGCGCTCGCGCACCGGCGGGTCGGTCGTCTCGGCGGTGCTCACAGCGCACCCCGACGGACCCGGGTGACCAGCGCCGCGCCGGTGCCGAGCAAGACCGCGACAACGAGGAAAAGCCCCTGGAACAGCGACTGGTAGAGCGGATCGATGCCGGCGAAGAACAGCACGTCGATCACGAGGGTCAGCGCCACCGCACCGGCCATCGCCCCGAGCGCGCTGCCCCGGCCGCCGGCGAACGCGATACCGCCGACGACCACCGAGGCGATGGAGGTGAGGATGAACGGACTGCCGGCGTTGGCGTCGCCGGCCGTCGTGGTGGAGACGAAGAACACCGCGGCCAGCGCGCTGCACAGTCCGGACAGCGCGTACACGCGGATCTTCACCCACGCCGACGGCACGCCGATCGCGAGCGCGCTGGACTCGTCGCTGCCGATCGCGTAGACCTGCATCCCGAACCGGGTCCGGCGCAGCACCAGCCAGCCGACGACGGCCAGGCCCAGCCAGATCAGGCCGGTCGGTGCGTTCGGGTTAGTCAGCACCAGCCGGACCTCGTCGGGGATCGAGCCGCCCGGTACGGGCAGCACCCGCAGCGCCAGGCCGTCGAAGATCGACAGGGTGGCGAGGGTGGTCAGGATCGGCGCGATCCGGGCCTTCGCCACGATCACGCCGTTGAGCGCGCCGCAGACGGTGCCGAGGACAAGGACCAGCAGCAGCCAGGCGTACGGGGCCGAGCGCCCGCCCGCCACCGTGGTCGCGGCGACCGCGACGCAGAGGCTCATCACGCCGCCCACCGACAGGTCGATGCCGCCGGTGAGCACGACCAGGCTCTGGCCGGTCGCGACGAACACCAGCGGCAGCGCCGTGTTGAGGATGGACAGGTAGTCGAACGACGTCGGCAGGTGGCCGAGGTCGGTGGTGTACACGACGAAGTAGGCCACGGCCGTGGCCGCCAGCACGGCGTAGCCGAGGCTCGCCGGCGAGGCCACCAGCCGTCGCACCCGTTCACGCATCCGGCACCTCCTTGATCGATGCGGCGACGATGCGTTCCGCGTCGCCGACCGGGCCGTCGAGCACCGCGGATATCGCACCCTCCCGCAGCACCAGCACCCGGTGACACAGGTTCGCGATCTCCTCGGTTTCGCTCGAGTAGTACAGGATCGCCTTGCCGGCCGCGGCGAGATCGGCGACGAGTTGATAGATGTCGTGCTTGGTCGCCGCGTCGACGCCACGTGTGATGTCGAACAGCAGCAGCACCCGGGCGTCGGTGAGCAGCCACCGCGCCATCAGCACCTTCTGCTGGTTGCCGCCGGACAGCGTGTCGACGGCCTGCCGGGTCGAGCGACCGCCGCCGATGCGCAGCTGTCCGGCGATCGAGGCCACCGCGGCGCGCTCGGCACCACGACGCACGAAGCCGGCGGCCGATCGCCGCCACAGGGTCGCCAGCGCCACGTTGTCCCGGATGGACAGCGGCAGGAACAGGCCCTCGGCCTTGCGGTCCTCCGGCACGTAGGCGATACCGAGCCCGGCCCGGATCGCGTCGCGGGGCCGGCGGACGGTGATCGGCCGACCGTCGGCGTACAGCGCGCCACCGGCCGCGCGCTGCGCGCCGAACAGGGTCAGGAACAGATCGCGCTGGCCCTGGCCGGCCAGCCCGCCCACCCCGAGGATCTCGCCCCGGCGCAGGTCGAACGAGACGTCGCGCAGCCGGCCGCCGCGGAGGTGTTCCACCCGCAGTGCGCTGTCGGTCACCGCGACCGTCGTCACGTCCGGGTAGGTGCCCTCGAAGCTGCGCCCGCTCATCAGCGTGACCGCCTCGGCCTCGGAGATGTGCTGGCGGGTGGCGACGTGAGCGCCGTTGCGGAACACCGTGACCCGGTCGGCGAGCGACTCGATCTCCCGCCACCGGTGCGAGGTGAAGATGACGCAGCAGCCCTGGTCGCGCAGCCGGCGCATGTGGGCGGCGAGCCACTCGACCTGCCGGTCGGGCAGCGCCGCGGTAGGCTCGTCGAGGATCAGCACCCGCGGATCGGTGGCCAGCACCCGGACGAGCTCCACGATCTGGCGGTGCGCGACGGACAGGTCGGCCGCGGTGGCACGGGCGTCGATGTAGTCGACACCGAAGCGCTCCAGGATCGCCTGCGCCTCCGGCACCAGCCGGCCGCGGCGGATCAGCCCGAGCCGGCCGCGCGGTGGCTCCGCCAACAGCAGGTTCTCCGCAATGGACAGGTCCGGCAGCAGCGAGAGCTCCTGGAACGCGGTGGCCACACCCATCCGGCGGCGGGCATTGGGCTCGACGACCCGCCGGACCGGCTGACCGAGGATCTCCACGGTGCCGCGGTCGGCGGTCACGAGCCCGCACAGCACCTTGATCAACGTGCTCTTTCCCGCGCCGTTCTCGCCGGCGAGGGCGTGTATCTCTCCGGGCCGCGCCGCGAACGACGCGCCCCGGAGAGCCTGAACACCGCCGAAAGCACGGTCGACACCCACGGCCTGCACGGCATGGACATCAGTCTCCGGCCCGGGACCGGGCGTCGCTGTCGGCGCTATCGACGGCATTCCCATCGTCAGGAGTTACTGAGGTTGACCGTCAGCGTGCCGGGACACGCCTTCCCGTCCGTCGCCGCGACCTGGCAGAGCACCACCGTGGCGTTGGAACCGGAGTCGGTGAAGTCGGCGAAGAAGCTGTCCGGCAGGTCGGCGAAGACGGTCTGGCCGGCCACCAGTGAATCCGACGTCGCGACCGGGAACGGGATCGTGATGCTGACCTTCGCGTGCTGCTTGGTGAGCACGGCCCGCGCCAGCTCCAGGCCCATCACCGACAGGAACGGCGGCTGCCCGATCGACATGCCGGTGATCTTGGGCGTCGAGATGCCGGCCATGAACTTGCGGAAGCCGTTCTCGCCCTCGCCGGCGAAGACCGGCATCGGCCGGCCGGCCGCGACGAACGCCTTCACGACGCCGTCGGTGCCGCCGGACACCCACACCCCGTCCACCTTCGGCAGGCTCGGCAACTGGGCCGACGTCACGCGCTGGGCGGTGGCCGAGTCCCACATGCCGCTGTACGTCGCGACGACATGGATGCCGGGATTGGCGGCGAAGACGCCGGTGGCGCCCTTGTTGCGGTCGCTGTCGGCTCCCGTGCCCGCCACGCCGGTGACCATGACGACGTTGCCCTGGCCCTTGAGCTGGTCGACGATGAACTGGCGCGAGTTGCTGGCCGAACTTGACCTGGTCGGTGTTGACGGTCAGGCCGCACTTCGCGTCGACGGTGTTGTCGAACGACACGATCACGATGCCGCGGTCGCAGGCCTGCTGGACGACTCCGTTCAGGCCGCTGGTCGACGCCGCGTCGATGACGATGGCATTGACGCCCTGGGAGATCAGGTTGGAGATCTGCTGGGACTGGACCGACACGTCGTTGCCGGAGTTGTACACCGAGCAGTCGACCTGCTGCGCGTACGGCGGCGTTGCGCAGGCCGACTTGAACACGTTCTCCATCTCGACCCGCCACTGATTGCCGATGAACGAGTTGGACAAGCGCGATCTTCAACTTCTTCGTGCCGCCCGGCTTCGAGGCGGACGGCGAACTGCTGCACGCCGTTGCGATCAACATCACAACACTCGCCGCGGCAAGCAGCCGTGCGAAACGACCTACACTCATGGCTAGCTCCATGTGGAATCGTCGCCGTCGGGCCGTTCCCGATGCGCTGGTGCCTGACCGCGGTTGCACCCGCGGCCACTCTTGCTTGACCCGCACTGAGGCGTGAGGCTGCACGGCCAGGGACCATCGGTCGCTGGCCGTGTTTCGTGCGGGACGGCGGGTGAGTCCGCCACACCGCCAGTCGGTTATACGTTCTGATTCGGCAGAGGGAAGTTGTCGGCATCCCTGAGCACTGCCGCGGCGGCGCCCAGGACGACAACCTTCTCGTCCAGTTCGCCGACCACGACCGGTGGCAGCACCTCTCCCGCGTGGATCGCCCGCCGGGCCATCGAGTCCCGCAACGGACCCAGCAGGATCTCCCCCGCCGGAGCGAGGTTCCCGCCGACCACGATCAGCTCGGGGTCGAGCAGGTTGTACATGTTGGCCGCGGCCAGCCCGATGTGGCTGCCCGCGTCGGCCAAGACGCGGCGGCAACCCACGTCGCCGATCTGGGCCAGCTTGATGACGTCGGCGATCGACAGCCGTTCGTGGTGACTGCGCCACAGGTTCTCGATGATCGCGTCCGCGTTGGCCAGGGTGTTGAGACAGCCGCGCCCGCCGCACCGGCAAACCAGCCCGTTCTCGTCGATCGTGGTGTGCCCCAGCTCGCCCGCGGTCCCGTTGGCGCCGGCGTACAGCCGGCCGCCGAGGATCAGTCCGGCGCCGATGCCGGATGCGGTGTAGATGTAGGAGACGTCCTTGAGCCCCCGCGCGGCGCCCCAGGTGAGCTCGGCGAGCGCCGCCAGGTTGGCGTCGTTGTCGACGAGCAGGGGCAGTTGCAGGACCTGCTCGGCCAGCGGTCCGCGGGTTGACGTTCACCCACGGCTTCAGCGTGGTCGCCCGGCCGTTGACGCCGCTGCGGCGTTGCAACGGCCCGGGCATCGCCAGTCCGACGCCGACGAGCCGCGCGACCGGGAAATCCGCCCGGCCCAGCATCTGGTCGATCAGCATGCCGGTCGTCTTGAGCGCGGCCTCGGGCGCGGTCGTGTCGTCCATCGGCACGGCGTCGTAGAGCACCAGCTCCTGCGCCGTGTTGCAGATCGCCGACCCGCACGATGCCGTTGGCGATCTCGACACCGACGGCCACCCCGAGGGTCCCCTTGAGCCCGACCCGAGTCGGTGGGCGACCGGCGTTGCGGACATCCCGGCCGCCGCTGACCTCCACGACGTGCCGGCGGCCATCAGCTCCTCGACCACGCTTGTCACCGTCGACCGCGACAGCCCGACCTCGCCGAGCCCACTGCGGCTCATCGGACCGCGCTCGCGCAGCGCTCGCACGACCCGGGCGCGGTTCGACCGGCGCTGGGTTGACGACGAGTCAGGCGATGTCATGGCCACCCATTCCACACTCCGATGTGGAACCGAGTATTGACGTTTACGCGGGACTAGTCAATGGAACAGCGCAAACGGGCCGTGTCACGACTCCATTAAGTATGGTTCAGTCAGAATGACATCGCGAAAGTGCGAAGCGGTCGACCATCCCCGGGTGCACGGCCACATGTACCCGTTCAAATCCGATGATTCGTTATACGGATCGTCACGATTCGCTATGCGGATCGTCCTCTACTCATTGAAGGTCCTTAAGTTCTGTCTACTTCAGACAGAACACGTCACATATAAGCGCGATTCTTGCTGTCGTATTGACTGCTTTCGCGAAAACGAGCAAACTCATGGAACCCGAGCCGAGGGCGGCCGACCGTGAACGCACCGGAATCCTCACACCACGCCACCGCCACGACGGCGATGCGCCACTGGACGGCCGCCGCGGCCGACGGTGACTGGTCGCGCCTCGTCGCGATGCTGGAACCCGACGTGACGTTCCACGTGCCGGTCTCGGGGTTCAGCGGCGTCCAGTACGGTGTCGCCGCGGCGACCCGATTCTTCGACCATCTGTCGGCCGTGCTGCGCGCGGACCTCGCCGTGACGGCGACGTTGCGCGACGGTACGCGCACGGGCTTCGAGGTCACCGTGGACGGCTCGATGAACGAGCGGCGGTTCGTGCAGGCCTTGTGTCTGGTCTTCGTCGTCCGGGACGGGCGGGTGCGAGCGTTCCGTGAATACGTGGCGTGGCCGGGCGGCCTCGCCCCGACGGTCGGTGCCGGGCATGGAGAGCTGTGATGATGCTGGACGTGGTGTGGATCCGGCCGTGATGCTCGGGTCGATGCCCCACCGGCGGGCGCTGCCGCGTCGATACACATGTGGCTACCTGCTCGCTTCGAGTCACGCAGTGTCGGGGTACTCCTTGGCGTGGCTCTGGCGAAGATTTTCGTAGCCGTTGATCAACTTAGGGTATTCGTCGGCCAAGAGGGCCGTTTCGCTGCATCTTGCGAAGCAGAAGCGGCGTTTTGTGACTACCTTGAGATAGTCGATCATGAAAATAGCGTCGCAGCGGCCGGCGGCTACGAAGATCTTGCCAGAGCCATTGGAGAACAGAAGTAGGTACAGCTGATCTTGCAGAGGTTAAGGCGGTCGCCAGGAGAGAACTCCGCCCCGACCGCGCCGGTACCGCCGATGGCCGGTACCGCCGCGATCGGGGCGGTTGTGGATCTTGCTCACCGCCGCGATCGAGGAAGGCCGGTGCCGAACCTCGATGAGCGGCGTGCCGGCCGGGGCCGCCTACCGCGCGCTGCTGTCCTGACGGCGGGGCTCCGGCCCGCGGCTAGCGCAGGTGCCGGGCGAAGAACCGGGCCGCGTCCTCCCCTGCGAACTGCGGGACGCCGGTGTGCCCGCCCATGTTGGCGTGCAGCGTCTTCTCCCTGGAGCCGAAGGCGTCGAACAGGTCCAGGGCCGCCTGCCGGTCGTTGCCCTCGTCGTCCCACTGCAGCAGGACATGCAGCGGAATGGTGACCTGCCGGGCCTCCTCGAACATGGCGCGAGGCACGAAACTCCCGGCGAAGAAGCCGGCGGCCGAGATGCGCGGCTCGACCACCGCCAGCCGGATGCCGATGGAGATCACCCCACCCGAGTACCCGACCGGGCCGCCGATCTCCGGCAGCGAAAGGAGGGCGTCCAGGGCGGCCTGCCATTCCGGGACCGCCTTGTCGACCAGCGGGAGGATGAGGGCGTCGATGATCTCGTCGCTGACCGGCTCGCCGGCCTCCAGCGCCCGGCGCAGGTCGGCGCGGGCCTGCTCGACGGCGGCCCAACGGGGCCGGTCACCGCTGCCGGGGAGCTCGATGGTGGCCGCGGCGAAGCCCTCCGCCGCGCAGTGCCGGGCCCGCGCCACCAGTCGGGGGTACATCTTGTGCAGTCCGAGCGGGGGATGGCCGAGCAGGATCAGCGGGGCCGGTGCGGAGCGGATCCGGGCGTCCACAGGATGCCGGGGATCTCGCCGAGGGTGAATTCGCGTTCGAGGACGCCGTCGTCGAGGCGCTGCTCAGAAGTGAATCGCATGGTCGTGCCTTTCGGGAGTGCTCGCGACGGCGCTCCCGGACGACCTATCGCCCGACCGTGACCCCAGAGGGGAGCACCCATGTCGATACGTTCACGGGTACCACCTCCTCGGTCTCTCGCACGGCCTCCGACAAGCTAACAGCGGCCGCCGTGATCCGCCAAATGCGTTTTCTGCGCAGGCTCCGCGGCCGGATGCACCGACCGACTGCGCCGCGCCTGGACGGGGTCCGGTTGTCGATCCGCGATCGCGACGCCACTCACCGTATGACTGGTATGTTGGATATGACTGCTTTCTGCGAGGGGTACAGCGTGTTTGAAGCGGAAGATCTACGGGATTGGCGCGGCGCGGACGTCGTTGACGCCCATGGATCGAAGATCGGCACGCTGGAGGGCGTCTACTTCGACACCGCCACCCAAGAGCCCACCTTCGCGACCGTGCAGGTCGGCATCGTCGGGCGGCGCCGGCTCGAGTTCGTCCCCCTTTCCGGCGCCACCGTCGCGCCCACGCATGTACGGGTGCAGGCAGACAAGCAGCTCGTCAAAGATGCTCCGTCGATCGAAATGGACGGAGAACTTGCGGCCGCTGACGAACCGGCGATCTACGAGCACTACAAGCTTGCCTATCGGCCCGGAGCGTCCGGCGAGCGCCGCCTCGGCAGGCGGTGACTTTTGATTGCGTTCCTGCTTGTGCTGGTCATCATCTGGATCGTGTTGGGCATCATCGGCTTCACCGTCCATGGCCTATTCTGGCTGTTCATCATCGCGTGCCTTCTGTTCCTCGCGACGGTCGTCACCGGCGTCTTTCGGCGTGGGCGGCGCTCGGCCAAACGACAGCGCTAACAACGGATCGTGCACCTCGCCACGATCCGGGTCCTGAGGGTTGCAAAAGGTTGCAGCTCCACCGGGTGATGACGCCTCTGCCGTCCGGGTCGCAGGCCCATCGGTAGAGCGGAACAGCGATCAGTCGCCGGATTCTATTGTCGTACGGGACGGAGTAGGACCGCAGTTGACCCGGCGGCCGCGGCCCGTCCTGTCCGCCGGCGTGCCAGGCGTCGAGGTCAGCCGCGCTGGCAGCGAACCTGTCAAACGCCGTCCCGGGATCGCGCAGGTCGGCGTCTTCGCCATCGGCGCGGTGCAGGTGTTCGCGTGCGAGAGCCAGACGCAGCCGCAGCCCGAACGGTTCGGCGGGACTGTCACCGCCCGCGCCCGGTTCGTCGACGACGGCGCACGACAGCTCCGAGTCGTGGGTCCACGACCGCATATTGAGGTTGTCGGATCCGACGGAAGTCCAGGTGTCGTCGAGGATGGTCACCTTTGCATGCACGTAGATCGGTGTACCGGCGGTGTTTCCAGACCGTAGACACGCACGCGGTCGCCGCCGGCGGCGTAGAGCATCGACAATGCGTCACGGCGTCCGACGGTCTCAGCGGTCCGGGTGACGCCGGTAGTGTCAGGGAACGCCGGGAGCACAACGATCAGCTATAGGTCCGGATTGGCCCGGAGGGCCGCGGCGAACGGCGCGGCGATATGCGTCGACCACAGGTACTGGTCTTCGACATAGATCAGGCGTCGGGCCCGTCCCAGAGCCTCGGTATAGGCGTGGGCGACACTGCGCTCACCGTTCGGTGCGAACGGGTGTCCCGCCGGCCGGTTCGGATAGGTCCGGCTACCGGTTCTGCAGTGTCGATCGGAGTTGTCGTCGCAACCTGTGGCGCGCTGACCCCGCGCGGTCCGGCGACTCGACGTCACAGCCTCGACGTTATCGACTGTCTCGCCGTGTACGCGACAACCCTGTGCGGCCGGCGTTGAGCATCTGGGTCGCGCCCTGCGTATGGCGCGACCGGATGCGAATCGAGCCGCTCACCGGTCACGCGTTGCCACGATTGGTCTGGCCACGGCTGGTGGTGGCGAGCATGACCGCAGCGAGGATGAGGATCGCGGCGGTCACGGTCATCGCGGTGGTGTAGCCGCCGCTGCTGCTGGCGGCGAGGGCGGCGGCGCCGAGGGGTGCGGTGGCTTTGACGGCGTTCATGGGTACGGCCATGGTGGCGGAGATGCTGGCGTAGGCGGTGGTGTCGTATCGGTCGGCGAGGATCGCGGGCCGGGCGATGGTGGCGACGCCGAAGCCGAGCCCGATGACGGTGACGCAGCCGATCGCCCCGGCCGCGGTCGCGCCGATCCAGGGCAGGGCGGCGACGCCGCAGGCTTGCAGAGCGAAGACGGCGGCGGTGATACGGCTGATCGGTAGCCGCCGGCGCAGGCCGGTGGTGACCAGTCGGCCGGTGACCGACAGGACGCCGAGGAGCCCGGCGACGGTGGCGGCGAAGACCGGTGGATGGCCGAGACGGATGAGGTAGGTGACCAGCAGGACGCCGATGATCGCGACGGCGGCGCCTTGCGCGGCGAACCCGGTCAGCAGGTGCCAGAACCCGCGATCGGTGACCGCCCGTCGTAGGTGCCCGGCCGCGCGGGTCTGGTCACCCGACACCCGATCGGCGGTCACGGGGCAGGAACAGGGCGTGCAGCGGTGCTGTGGTGGCGAGGTGGATGGCGGCGAGGGCGAGCAGCGCGTGCCGCCAACCGAGGTGGGCGTTGAGGAGCCCGGCGAGCGGCAGGAAGACGGTGGAGGCGAATCCGGCGACGACGGTGACCGCGAGCAGTGCGTTCGGCCGCCGTTCGGCCGGGGTGCTGCGGATGATGACCGCGAACGCGGGTTCGTAGAGCACCATCGCGGATGCGACCCCGACCGCGACGAACACGGCGTACAGCTCGGTGAGAGTGTGGACCTGGGACCACGCGGCGATCGCGCGCCGTCCCGAGCAGTGATCCGGCGGTCATCAGCCGGTGGCCACCGCGGCGGTCGATCCAGCGGCCGACGGCGACGCCGGCCACGCCGGTCACGACGATCGACACCGTCAACGCGCCGGAGACGGCGGTGACGCTGGTGTGGAGGCTGGCGGCGAGCGGGACGAGGAAGACGGCGAAGGCGTAGTACAGCACGCCGTACCCGATGGTTTGGGTGACCGCCAGGGCCGCGACCGTCCGGCGTTCCCCATGACGGACGAGGCCGCCGTCCCGGACGGGAACGGCGGCCTCGACGGTGGCGGGCTCAGCCACAGCATCCGCTGCCGGAGACGGCGGTGTCGGCCGGTAGCTGGTTGAGGATCGGCAGGCTGAGCAGTCCGCCGCTGATCCCGGTCGCCAACCCGACCGACACCGGCACGGTGCGGCGGCGGGGGTACCGCAGCATGAACCGCCGGCGGATGTCGCCGAGGCTGTTGTCGGTGGAGCAGACCCCGGTTTCGGGCAGGTCGAGCTGCACGTCGCGGGCGGCATCCCAGTCCCCGGCGAGGGCGGCGACGACCGAGCGGGCCTGCTCGTAGCCGGTGGCCATCAGGAACGTCGGCGCCCGGCCGTAGGACTTGGCGCCGACGGTCCAGTAGCCGGGTTCGGGGTGGGACAGTTCGTCGACGCCGTGCGGTGGCACGGTGCCGCAGGAGTGTTCGTTCGGGTCGATCAGCGGGGCCAGGGCACGGGTGGCGCCCATGATCGGGTCGAGGTCGAGGCGCAGTTCGCTGGTGATGGTGTGGTCGGGCCGGTATCCGGTCGCGGACACGACCCGGTCGGCGGTGATGGTGGCGCCGCTGCGGGCGGTCACCGTGACGGTGTCGCCGTCGGTCGCGATCCGGCTGCGCGGAGAATCCGGTGTGCAGGGCGATCCGCCCGCTGTCGACGAGGCGTGTGGACGCGGGAACCGAGGGCGCCGCGGGCGGCGAGGGCGTCGGCGTCCTGGCCGCCGTAGGTACGGTCCGGGCTGCCGGTCCGGATCGCCCAGCTGATCGTCGTACCGGGTTCCTCGTCGGCGAGCTGGGCGAGCGACAGCAGCGTGTTCGCGGCGGAGTAACCGGCGCCGACGACGAGGGTGTGCTTCCCGGCGTAGCGGTCGCGGTCGGCGCCGAGGACGTCGGGCATGGCGCCGTCGATGTGGGCGGCGGCGTCGGTTTCGCCGTGGGCGGGCAGGCCGGAGGCGCCGAGGACGTTCGGGGTGGGCCAGGTGCCGGAGGCGTCGATGACCGCCCGGGCGGTGACCTCGATGCCGTCGGCGAGGCGGATCAGGAACGGGGCTGGTTTCGCGTCCGGCGGTGCGGACCCGGTCGATGCCGTCGCGGGCGATCCCGACCACCCGGGCGTCGTAGCGGATCGACGCGGACAGTGCCGGTAGTTTCGCCAGGGGCGAAAGGTAGTCGGCGACGAGTTCGGCGCCGGTGGGCAGGTAGTCCGCATCGGGTGCGGTCCAGCCGTCGGCTTCCAGGAGGCGGCGGGCGGCCGGGGCGAGGTTGTAGCGCCAGGGGCTGAACACCCGCACGTGTCCCCACGCGCTGACCGCCGCCCCGGCAGCGGAACCGGACTCGAGGACCACGAAATCGATGCCGCGTTCGGCGAGTTCGGCGGCGGCGGCCAGGCCGACCGGGCCGGCGCCGATCACGGCGACCGGCAGGCTGTCGGTAGCGGAGTTGCTCATCGCGGACCATCCCATCTTTGATTCGACATTTCTCTAAACACGCTGTCTAGAGTGACGTCTAGTTAGCGTCCGGGGTCGGCGACGTGTGCCGCCGACCCCGCGGACGTCCCGCTCATCCGCAGCAGCCGGCCCCGGCCGCTACCGCCTCGGCCTTCGCGGCCGGGTCGCAGCACGACCCGGCGGCGGTCGCGGCCTCCGCCGTGCCGCAGCACGTCGACGCCGGGACCGGCGCCGCACTGGTCGCGGAGCGGGGCTGCCGCAACAGCCGCCCGCCGCTGCCGGGGTGAACGCCTCGGCCGGGTCGCCGGTGAACCCGCCGCCGGTCGCGGTGGGCTCGGGTGGTGGTCGGTGTGGTCATCTCGAACTCCTTCGATCAGTGGATCAGAACGGATGGGACGCTGCCTGTGCGGTCAGAACGGAAGACCGGCCCGCAGAGCGATGGCGCTGGTGCGGGACCGGTCACGGTGCGCGCGAGCCCGGCAGGCCGGGTCGCATGCCTGGCCGCACTCCTCGCACCACGTCGTCGCGGACAGGTCGCGGTTCGCACGTCGTCGGAACACGGCAACCTCCTTGTCTCGGCAACCACCTAAGTTGACGGCTGTCTAAGTAACATCGAGCTTGCACCCTGATTCGATATCTGTCAACCTAGAGTCATGTCGAAGCAAACGCTGCCCGTGCTGGAGACGGCCGGGTGCTGCGCCCCGATCTCGCAGGCGCCGATCACCCCCGACGAGGCCGTCGACCTGGCGGCCGCGTTCAAGGCCCTCGGCGACCCGGTCCGGCTGCAACTGCTGTCGATGATCGCCTCCCACGCCGGTGGCGAGGTCTGCGTGTGCGACCTGACCCCCGCGTTCGACCTGACCGGGCCGACGATCTCGCACCACCTGCGGGTGCTGCGCGAGGCCGGGCTGATCGACCACCAGCGCCGCGGCACCTGGGTCTACTACTGGGCGATGCCGGCGAAGCTCAACGCCCTGTCCCAGCTCCTCGCGATCGACATCCCGGCGCTCGCCGCCGCGAGCTGACCGGCGGCGATTCACCGACTGTTCACGACCTGCGGTTTGACGTGGTGACCAGGCGCGCGCTTTCATTACCGTATGGTGATATCAGTCGTTGGTGATGCGAGTGTTGCCGAGACGCTCCGTGTGCTGGCGGACCCGACCCGGGCGACGATCCTCGAAGCCCTCGCCGCCGGACCCGCCTGCACCTGTCATCTGGTCGAGGATCTCGGGCTGGCGCAGTCGAACGTCTCCAATCATCTGCGCGCGCTGCGTCAGGCGGGGCTGGTCGCGCGGGAGCCGCACGGTCGGTTCACCTACTACCGGCTGCTGCCCGACGCGCTCGCCGCCGCCGCAGCGCACTTTGCCGCCCTGGCCGAGCAGGCGCGTACCAACGCCGAGGTCCGTCGGGAGTGCGCGTGACCAGCCCGCTGTGGCGGCGTCTCGCCGCGGAATTCCTCGGTACCGCGTTACTTGTCACCGCCGTCGTCGGCTCCGGCATCATGGCGTCGCGCTTGTCCCCGTCCGACGTCGGTCTGCAACTTCTGGAAAACTCGACCGCGACGGTGTTCGCGCTGACCGTCCTGATCCTGGTGTTCGGGCCGATCTCCGGAGCGCACTTCAACCCGGTCGTCTCGGCCGCCGACTGGTGGCTGCACCACCGCACCCGCGAGGGCCTGACCGGCCGCGACCTCGGCGCCTACAGCGGCGTCGCAGATCGGTGGTGCGATCTGCGGGTCGCTGCTCGCCAACGCCATGTTCGCCGTACCGCTGGCGTGGTCGACGAAGCACCGCACGGGCGTGCATCTGTGGCTGGGCGAGACGGTCGCGACCGCCGGGCTACTGCTGCTGATCTTCGCCCTGGTCCGCACCGGCCGCGCCGCGATCGCAGCACCGGCGGTCGGCGCCTACATCGGCGCCGCGTACTGGTTCACCTCGTCGACCTCGTTCGCCAACCCCGCCGTCACGATCGGCCGGGCGTTCAGCAACACCTTCGCGGGCATCGCGCCGATCTCCGTGCCGGGTTTCGTGGTCGCGCAGATCGTCGGTCTGCTCGTCGGGCTCGCCCTGATCGCGATCCTGTATCCGCATCACCGGCCTGACGACGCGGTCGTGCTCGCCGACGTCGACGCCGAAGCGGCTTCGGCCGCGCCGTCGACCGCCCGAGCCTGACCTCGACGTCCTGGTTGATATTTCCCGAGATCACCTGTCCCGACCACGTGCGGAGCCCATGACATGACCAGCACACCAGCACGACCGAGTGTCCTGTTCGTCTGCGTCCACAACGCCGGCCGCTCCCAGATGGCCGCCGGCTGGCTGCGCCACCTCGCCGGCGACGCCATCGAGGCCCGCTCCGCCGGATCCGAACCCGGCGACCAGATCAACCCGGTCGCGGTCGCCGCGATGGCCGAGGTCGGCATCGACATCTCCGCCGGCATCCCGAAGAAACTCGACTGGGATCTCGCCGAAGGCGCCGACGTCATCATCACCATGGGCTGCGGCGACACCTGCCCCGTCTTCCCCGGCAAACGCTACGAGGACTGGACCCTGACCGACCCGGCCGGACAGCCGATCGAAGTCGTCCGCACCGTCCGCGACGAGATCCGCGACCGTGTCACCGCCCTCGTCACCGAACTCCTCCGCGCCGACGTCTCCTGACCCGCTCAGCACACCTATCCGCCGCGCCGACGAGACGGCGACGGACCGTGGTCCCCGACGCCGGCGTCACAGTCGTACCCGGCTGTGGCGTGCTCGACTCAGAGCCGCACGACATCGACGCCACAGTGGCGGCGGCCGCGAACGGCGACGTCGTAATCGCCGCGATCGGCGGCCGTAGTGGCTGGTGGTTCGGCGCGACCACGGAGGGCGAGGGTTACGACTCGGCCGACATCGAACCGAGCGCTCGAATGATCCCCATTCCGGTCCTATGTGGCCCGTCGTCGCCCGGTTGCTCGGAACCCCGACCAACGCACATGTAGTCCTGGTGAAGAAGCCATAGCCCACAGACGCTTCGCCCGCTCGATTCCACCGTCGCACCGCGCATACCCCAGGACGCCGGAGGGAGCGGACGCGTGCGCGTCCGCTCCCTCCGGCTGATGGTTCAGTTGTCGCGCCGGGCCTCGCCCAACGCATTCTGCACGTCGTTCAGGTTCTCGGCGGCGTCCTTCGCGCTTCCGGCGGCCTCCATCACCTTGTCGGTGTCGTAGCCCGTCGCATTGCTGACCTTGTCCTTCGCGTTGTCAGCCGCGTCCTTGAGCTTGTCGAGAAAACCCATATCGTGCTCCTTCTGTCGGGTGTCCCGCCGATCCGGCGCGACCTTTGTGGACAGTGCGTTCCGTGCCGTCACGGCACGAACGCGAGACAGCATGCCACGCCCCGATACGTGGGTCCGCGCCGGGTGCGTAAACCGGACTACGCAGGATGATCATCTTGAACGGACGGAAATCGACCGCCTACGCCTCCATCCATTTCCGCCCGCACACGAGTATTGGCAACACCTTTAGCGAAGTCGCAGTTCCGCACGTTGACGTCGGCCGGACTCCCGAACACTTTCGCGAACGCGCACAGGCACGACAGTTCTGCCGCGACTTCTTCTACCCTTACTACCGGCGCCATCGCCGTTCCGCCGTCGCACGCGGCCTGCCGCGCAAACATCCACCACCGTCACGCACCGCCTCCAAGCCATCCGCGACGACCGTCCGGCCAGCCGCGGGTACTGCGGCCTGATAATCCGCAACCGGTTCGCCGGATGCTTCGGCACGCTCACGACGGTCCGGGCGACCAACAATGTGGGCGCCTTCGGCTCCGGTTCGGAAATACAGCGACAGCTCGCTGCGCGGGGATTAGGCTCCGCCGAATGTATGAAGAATTCAGCTCCCTCACGTGGCGGCCGCTCACCACCGAGGACGCGAAGGCGGGCGCAGACCTGGTCAACGCCCAGGAGGCCGTCGACAAGATTGGCGAGTACTACGAAGAGGAGGACATTCTCCAGTACCTGATCGACCCCTGTGTCGATTTGGAGCGCGGAAGTCTCGCCGCCTTCGACGGCGACGTGATGGTCGGCTTCATGATGACCAGGTACCAGCCGGACGCCGAAGACGTCCACCGGGTCGTCATGGATGGCGGGGTGGCCCCCGACTACCGGCGCAAAGGCCTCGGCTCGATGCTACTGAAGGCCGGGATAGCGGCGGCGAAGGAGCTGCACGCGCTCCACCACCCGACGCTGAGGCTCGCAGTCGACGTCGAAAAGCCCGAGAGCATCGCCGGCCCGGCGGAGCTTCTGCGCTCCCAGGGCTTCGCGCCGCTGCGCTACTACCAGCACATGGAGCACCCGCTCGGCGACGCGATCTGCGACACGGCGATCCCCATCGGGCTGCGGATCGAGCCGTGGTCGGAGCAGAACGACGAGGAGTTCCGGCTGATCCGGAATGAGGCGTTCAAGGACGACTGGCTTTATGCGCCGATGTCTGCGGACTCCTGGAAGAGCAAGATCACCAACCACACGTTCCGACCGGCGGTCAGTTTCCTGCTCCGGGACGCGGCGAACGGGGCACCGGCGGCCATGCTGGTGACGATGTCCTGGGACGGCGACACTGAGGCCACCGGCATCCGCGACGGGCGCTTCATGTACATCGCGACGCAGCCGGACTACCGGAACCGGGGCGTCGCCAGCGCACTGATCGGGCACGCGCTACGGACCGCAGCCGACCAGGGCTACGACCGCGCCAGCCTGCAGGTCGACTCGGCTAACCCCTTCGAAGAGTTCGGGGTCTACGAGAAGGCCGGATTCACGCCGAAACGGCGGAACGTGCATTGGACACTCGAGGTCTCAGAGGGCGGTTTGTGAGTGAAGCCCCGTCGGCGCTAGGACGCCGCGTCATCGTCACTGGGCTGGCCGGGTCCGGGAAGAGCACGTTCTCGCTCGCGCTCGCTGCCAAGACCGGCTTGCCGGTCATTCATCTTGACCTCCACTTCTGGAAGCCCGGCTGGGTTGCACCGTCGGAGACCGAGTGGCGCGAGAAGCAATGTGGCGTGCTCGCCGGCAACGCGTGGATCGCTGACGGCAACTACCACGAGACGCTCGATCTCCGGCTCGAACGCGCGGACACTGTTGTGTTTCTCGACCTGCCCGGGTGGCTGTGCGCAGGACGCGCGCTCCTGCGCGGCTTTCGCATGCCGAGCGAGTTGCCCGAAGGGTGCGACTATTCGGCCTGGCTGCGGCTGCGCGACGAGTGGCGTTTGGCCGTCCTCATCTGGCGAAGACGCCGGTCAGACCCGCAGCGCGAACACGAAATCATTGCCCAGCACGGTCAGCATGTGGCCCTTCACGTGCTCAGATCCAAGCGGGCGATCAGGGAATTCCTCGAGCGTCTGGACGCCGACCATGTGGAAGCCGATGACGGCTGATCGGAAGCCGACTGACTCGCCGCTAACACCCGGCTCGGAGTCACGCCGCCAACGACGTGCGGCGCGAACCTGTCCGCCGTGTCACGGACGGCGGTAGCGGCGGCCCGTGACCGCACCGTCCTGACCGTCCATACCTGAGCCGAGCTGAGCTTTACCTCGAGAACACGGCCGTATTTGCTGTTCTCGACCATTCGCGCGAGATCGCGATCGGCCAACTCTCTGACCACTTCCGAGCCGACCTTCGAGGGCATCAGGATCTGCGGCTCGATGTCAACAGGCTCGAACTGCACGTGCCGCGATGGCGGCGTGCGGCCGGGCTTCGCTGGATCGCTGCAGGCGTTCGACTTCCGTGAACCCGGCTCGCGTCAGTCGCTCGGAAAGCTCGTTGATGGGCCACCGGTAGGCGGTCACGACTTTGTGGTCAAATGCCGCCACCTCATTGGCGTCGAAGACGCCGATGACCAACGTTCCGCCCGGGGCCATGGCTCTTCGGAACCCAGCGAGCACACCGTCGAGCCGTTGCGGCGGCAGATGGATCAACGAGTACCAGGCCAGGATGCCGGCGATGGAGTCGCCTGGAACGTCGAGGTTCTCCATCGACCCGAGCTGATATCTGCCGGTCGGGTGGGCGGCTTGAGCATGGACGATGAACTCGGGGACTATGTCGATTCCTGTTGCGTCGACGTCCAGCGAGCGAAGGTAGTCGGTAATATGACCGGGACCGCAGCCCAGATCAAGCACCGGGCCCGGCTGGTCCGTCAGATGTCGTCCGATGAAGGCCAGATCCTCGGCATGAACCTTCTGGCGTGAACCGAACAGCTCGATGTAGAGGTCTGCCACCGACCCATATGCCAGCCGAACGCGCTCGATGTCCATCGCGCGACTATATGGCCGTGGCGAGCTGTTAGTACGGGTGCTCTCACGCTTGCCGGTTACGACGGCTGGACTTGGTCCCAGTGGGCGAGGGCTTCAGCGGGGTCCGGGCTCACGAGGCGTTCCAGACCGGCCATCGTCATCTTCGCCCATTTGCCGGCCCGTGCCCACATCTGCTCCTCGAAGGCGCGGACGGCCTCGTCCAGATCTGCAGGGCCGGTGGTCGCGATGGACTCGGCGAGTTCGGCGCCTTCGAGCATCGCGAGGTTCGCGCCCGCCCCCAAGCGGCGGCATCAGATGGGCGGCGTCCCCCAGTAGCGTTACCCCGAGGACGTGGGTCCAGGTGTGGGACACGGGCAGGACGTAGAGGGGGCGGTGGACGAAAGCGGTGCCGTGGCGCAGGAGGTCGAGGACGGGAGCGGCCCAGCCGTCGAACAGAGCCAGCAGACTCGATCGCACGGCCTCGACGTCGGCCAGGTCCAGATTCGGTGCCAGTCCAGCGGCGCGCGGAACCGGGCGTACACCTTGACGTGGCCGCCGCTGTTGCGCTGGGCGACGAGAGCTCGGTTCACGCCGTACACGGCCACGGAACCGTCGCCGATCAACCGGGCGAGGTCAGGGTGGCGGGTGTCGACGTCGTCGAGGGAGGTCTCGACCGAGGTGACGCCGCTGTAGTGCGGCGTCACCGACGAGACTGCCGGGCGGATCCGGGACCAGGCGCCGTCCGCGCCGACGACGAGGTCGAACGTCTCCTGCCGCCCGTCCGCGAAATGGACCAGTACGCCATCCCGGGTCCCCGGCACCACCTGCGTCACGCCCCGCCCCCACTGGACGTCGAGAGGGCCGAGCAGCAGGTCACGGAGTTGCCCGCGGTCGATCTCGGGATTGGCCCGGTCATCTGGACGGGGTTGCCAGTCGCGCAGGACGGTCCCGTCGGTGTCCAGGATGCGCATGGCCTGCCCCTCGGGACGGGACAGCGCCTGGAACTCCGCCAACAGCCCCGCCTTGTCCAGCGCGAGCTGGCCCAGCCCTTCGTGCAGGTCCAGCGTGCCGCCCAGGGGCCGGGCGTCGGGGGCGGGATCGCGTTCGAGGACGGTGACGGGGTAGCCGTGGCGGTGCAGGACGCGGGCGAAGGTAAGGCCGGCGGGGCCGCCCCCGACCACGGCGATACGATGTCTCATGTCGATACACTGTATTACACTCGCGATATGCCGCAACAGAACGGTGTGACCATGACTGTGTGGGACCGGCCGGAGCCGCCGACTCGCCCCGTGCCGCTCGACCGGGAGCGGATCGTCGCCGCCGCCATCGCGCTGGCCGACGAGGGCGGGCTGGAGGCGGTGTCGTTGCGCAAGGTCGCCGCCCGGCTGAACGCCGGCCCGATGCGGCTGTACGGATACATCGCCACCAAGGAGGAGCTGTTCGACCTCATGGTGGACGAGGTCTACGCCGAGATTCTCCCCGAGGAGCAGCCCGGTGACTGGCGGGAGGCGCTGCACATCCTCGCCCACCGCACCAGGCAGGCCGCTCTCCGTCACGAATGGCTGGCCGACCTGCTCGGCGGCCGCCCGACCCTAGGCCCGAACGGCCTCGCCGTGACCGAGGCCAAGCTGGCCGCCCTCGACGGCCTCGCCGACATCGACACCGTCATGCGCGCCGTGGAAACGATCAGCGCCTACATCACCGGCGCGATCGGGCGCGAGATCGCGAACCTGCGGGCCGAGCGCGCCACCGGCCTGTCCAAGCGAGACTGGCAGCGCGCCCGTGGCCCGCATGTGACGAGAATGCTGGCCACGGGTCGCTTCCCGGCGCTGACCAAGGCCGTGTACGACGGCACGGACGTGGACGCCGAGGCATCCTTCGCGACCGGCCTGGACTGGGTCCTCGACGCCGTGGCCGCCAAACTCACCCGAACGCCGGCGTGACGCTCAGCGCTTGCCGATTGATCTCGTTCGTGTCGAGGATTCGCTCACATCGAATACGCAAGGCTGCCGGTCGCCGCACCGGCCGGATCAGAGGCCGTCAACGATGTTGCGTGCTTCTTCGAAGCTGGCGCCGGTCAGTTCCCGGTACCGCTTGACGGCGTCGAGTTTCTTTCCGGCGCGGGCGAGTGCGACAACGTCGTCAGGAGTGCTCGACGCGGTGGTTGTGAACGGCAGGCCGAGCTTCTCCGAAAGCAGCGCGACCTGCGCTTCGAGGACGGCACACCGCTTGCTGATGGCGGCGAAGTTGGCCTCGAGGCTCTGCTGGCTGTAGGTGCCTGACATGTGGTGACCTTCTCGCTTTCAGTTCGGAACGGGAACGTCGACGACGACACAGTTCTTGATGACCGGCTGCGCGGATCGCGGTGCGACGGCCTTGACGACAATCGTTCGGGTGGACCAGATGCAGCCTTGTCCGACGACGGTCCCGGCGACGGTTGTGGTCGGCAGTTCCTGGATCTTGTCGCCGCCGCACAGCGTCAAGGACGACGCCACCGTACCGGAAAAGATCTGACCGGAGCCGCACGCCGTGGTCTGGTTCAGCAGCGTCAGGAACGGCTCGATCCAGCGTTTTCCGCTACCGCCGAAGTTGTCGGTACCGAAGTAGTCGAAGTCGACCGAACCAATAGTCAGGTACGCGGCCCAGTCCTCGGTGATGTACGGGTTGCTCTGGGTGTAGTCGTACCAGTTGAAGCCGTTGCCGGCGACGGACAGGAACGGATCCTCCAGCGACGACGGGACGTCCAGTGGGTTGCAGTTGGTCTTGGCTCCGCCCGACGCCTGGCGGCACACCGTGACCAGGACCGAGTCGGACGTGGTCGGCGGAGTGAACTGTACGGTCGTGTTGCACGCGGATGTCGGCTGAGTGATCTCTTCATGGCCGCGACGCTGCCGGACAACGACGGCGCTGGCTCGCGTCTGTCCAGTCCGCGACACAGACGGCAATCCGACGGTGCCGGACGTGGTCGCGGTCTCCGGCCAGGACGGTAGCGGTTGGTCGACCGCTACCGTCTTGCCCCTTGCTTCACCGGCCGAGCGCTCGCTTGATCCCCGTGCCGGTCCTTGTGTCGGCCGTCGGCGGTCCTTGCGACGTGTCCTAACCATGTTGAGAGTGACTCCGGTCGCGCCAGTACCTGCCGACGGGCAAGCGAGCATCCGGGCATCCGACTTGCGCCTCGCCACCGGTCGAGCGGCGGCGAGGCCGGCGGAATCATCCAACTCGCGGAGGAATCAACGGACGGATCAGGCGGCGAAGGTGATCGCCACGCTCTGGTCGCCGTCGGCCGGGTCGCCGAACGAGGTGTCGGTGTTGCCATCGCTGTTCAGCACGGTCACCCGCAGTTGGCATCCGTAGAACGAGTCCGAGCAGTCCTCGCCGTCACCGAGGTACCGGTAGGCGTCGAGGGTGCCGGCGAACGTACCGCCGGCGGTGAGCTTCAACGTGCCGAGCGGGATCGCGCCGTTGCAGCCGTTGCCCTGGATGATCTGGAAGCAGGACACCTCGTCGACGATGACGTAACGGCCGGTCGCACCGTGCGCCGTGCCGGTCACCCGAACCGCCGCCCCGTCGGCCAGCCCGGTCGTCGGCGTCGCCGCGAGCGTCGCGGGCGAACCGGCGAAGATCATCTTCGGTGTGGCGATCGAGTGAAACCCGGCGGCGTCGGTCCATTCGAGGAAGTAGCGGCACTGGTCGGCGCGGCAGTAGACCGGATCCGGATCGCCGAGCTGCTGCTCCCGGTAGACCGTACCGAGCACGTTGAACGGCGTGGAGAGCTTGCCCTGGGCGGTGGTGGTCACGGTCCGCTGCGGAGCGCAGCCGATCGGACCTTCGTCGCCCTCCGAACTCGGCACGTCGCACTGGATGACGTCGATCGCCGTACCGGCCGGCAGACCGGTGCCGGACACGGTGACGATGTCGAAGGGGCTCAGGCCGTGGTTGGGATGCACGGCGGCCACCGGGTTGACGGCCGCGGCGGCCGGTGTCGCTGCGGCGGCGGCGCTGCCGGTCGTGGCGTAGCCGGTCATAGCCACCAGCGTTGCGGTGGCTATCAGCAGAATCAGTCGATTCCTCATGAAAAAACCTCTCTCGTCGGGCCAGTGAGCACCGTCCATTGTGATCGGCGGACACCGTGAGAGAGGTAACGACGGGCTGTCTGAAGACCGACCAGCGGTCGAATGGTTGGCCGCGCCACCGCGGCCGACTGGTCGCGCAGGCCGTCGCATCGACGAGACCCCGCTGACGTCCATGAGCAAGCCTGATCACACACGTCGGCGCGGACACCCGGCCTGGGTGCCCGCGCCGACGAGGGTGTACTAGACGAGGCGGCGGCGCTGGCGCGCGAACAGGAACAACGCGATACCGAGACCCAGCAGGACCAGGCCGATGCCGCCGTAGACGCCGGCCTCGGTGCCGGTCAGCGGCAGACCCGATCCGCCAGCGGACGCACCCGGTGCCGGCGACCCCGTAGCCGTTGTCGTCGGGCTTGCCGAAGCTGACCCGGTACCGGTCGGCTCAGGCGACGCACTCGGCTGACCCGCCGACTGGCTCGGCGACGGCGAACCGACAACCGCCGACGTGAGCGTGATCTTCGCGGTGCTGAGCACCTTACGCTCGTTCTCCGGCTCGTCACCGGCGTCGAGTACCTCGACCTTCCCGGTGTACGCCGTCTCGACCGCGGTCACCTTCAGCCCGAAGTCGATCAAGTAAGACCCGCCGACCGGCAGGTTCTCATGCACCGAGCACCGATACTTCGCGAAACCGGGCTTTCCGAGCTTGGTCCAATCGACCTTGCCGCTGACGTACGGCGCGCAGGTGAACGGCACCGCGGTCACCGACGTTCCGGCCGGGGACGTGATGTCGATCAGTACCAGGGCGTTACCGGAGCGGTTCAGCGCCCCGGCAGCGGGTCCGGTGTCGCGGACGCCGATCGAGACGACCGTCGACGTGTTGAGCGTCATGCCGCCGGCGACCGCGCCGAGCGCGACGAACGTCGGCGACGACGCCTTGCCGTTGACGGTGATCTCCAGACTCTGGTAAGCGTTGCCGTTAGCGAACGTCTGCGGCGTCGCGGTGTCCGTGACCGGCGGTGCCGGTACGCTCGTCGACTTGACCTGCAGGCTCAGCGGCGCACCGGCACCGACGGCAAAACTGCCGGTCGGTGCGATCCCCCGGTCGACAGGCGTGAACCAGCCGACCTCCGTGTCGCCGAGGAACGGGCTCTCGTGGTCGGCGCTGATCTGGAACGTCATCGGCGTGACCAGGTCGTAGGTCACCCCCGGGGCGAGGTCGTTGGCGAAGTGGCAGAAACCGTTGCCGCTGCCGTTGCCGTCGGTCGCGTACGAGCAGTTGGACGCGGCGTTGACGGTGTTGAACCCGTAGTCGCTGTCGAACGCGATATCGATGCCGTGGATCGTCGTCGTTCCGGTGTTCGTGACCGTCGGGTTGACCGAGTACGAGGAGCCCGGAGCCCCGGCGAAGGTCCCGTCGGCGCCGGGCGTAAACGAGACCGGCTGCGCGACCGATACACCAATGCTTGTGGAACTGGACGTAAGGCCGTCACCGGACGCGGTGGCGAGCATCGAGCCGGTACCGAACGGGGCGTCCGCGGCTGCGGTGATCGTGAAGAAGATGAAGTCGAGGTCGATCTCGGGGTTGAACACGTCCGGCACGCTGCTGAGCGTCTCGGAGTTCGCACAGGTGACGATCGCGCCCGCGGTCGTGCAGGTCCATTCGAAGCCGAGGCCGTCCGGGAACGACAGCGTCGCTCCCGTCGGAAGCGTGCTGGTGTCGAACGCGATCGCAGCGTGCTTGACCGTCACGCCCGGCACGGTCATGTAGATAGCGGTCTGAGTGTCTTCCGAGGACGTGTCCTGTCCCGGAGCGACCGCGACGTCGACATGGCGCACGGAGATGGTCGGTGCGGGATCGGCCGCACTGGCCGGGGCGGAGATCTGAAAGCAGAGCGCGATCGTTGTGGCAACGACTGACGTGATCGCCAGGAATCGCGCGCGGGGGCTCACACGCATGAAGAACCTTTCTACAAGGGGGCGGGGAGAGCCTAGATCAGATACGAGTTCGCGTGGGGGCAGCCCGTATGGCGAGCACCATCGGTTGGCGCGCCCGAATCTCCTGTTTGACAATGCGACTCATTCAACCGCTCACTCAGCCTGCGCTCGCACTGGTCAGCGGTTCGAACCAGGTCCGGCGCCCGGCTTCACACAACCTGCTGGACTAAACGGACTACCACCACTTTTCGATCCGGATATGAGGGTTCGCATCGCCGAGAGCTCGGACGAAAGACCTGAGTTCCGTCGATTCCATCATTTGCGCAAGACCTGTGGCAGTTTCGACTCTGATCAGCTTTTTGGTGCCCCGCCACGGCTGGAACCGATTAGCGCGAATGCAGCGAATCGAAGCGACCGGGAACTGTCCGCGGGCCAGCCATGCACGCCACCGCAGTACTCCTCCTTCTACCCGGAACGAACGGCTCGTCAGCAACAGGCTCCAGACTGACGCCCACAGCCCGAGGAGTATTGCGAGAACGGATAATAGGCGCCACCCGGGCGGGAGGGACAACGGTGCGAACAGCACTCCGGCCGCCACGACAAGCAGCACGATGCCGCCAATGGCCTGCACTTTCATGAAAATGTCTGCTTCGACAGCAATCGGTGTCGAATCGCTCTTGTCCATGTCACTCCCGTTCGGCAAGGCTACAGCGCTGAGACGGGCCTGCTGCATGTGCAGCAGGCCCGCTCCGTTCTAGTTCCAAGACCAAAGCCGCGTGACCCGTGGTATCGCTCTCCCCGACCTGCCCGATGGGCGCTCCCCCAGGTTGACGCTGGTTGTAGTCACCAATTGTCCCTGCTTACCGCTTCCGACCGCGACATCGACATCGCCGTCGGCGCCGGCCTTGAAACCGCCGTCAACATACGTGGGACAGGGAAATGAGGTGGGCCAGCACCGCGCCAACGCCAAGCCATATACCGAGCGGGGAGCTTATAGTCTCCAAACGTGTCGATCATCGTTCCCACCGCCGCCACGTCTGACACACCATGACGCCGAACCTGCGTCGCTCTGTCCGTGCGATCGTGCTCGACGAAGACGACCGCATCCTGCTGTGCCGGTTCGTCTTCCCTCACCCGGCGGTACCTGGCCAGGCGAAGGGCGTATGGGCGGCACCAGGCGGCGGCATCGAACCCGGCGAGGACCCGTTGACGGCCCTGCGCCGCGAACTTCGCGAGGAGACGGGTCTGACGATCACCGTCGACCCACCGCACGTCTGGCACCAGGAAGTTGTCGCCACCGACCACGCGCCGGGGTTCGACGGCATCATCAATGACTACTTCCTCATCCGCTCGAGCCACTTCGAGCCCCGCGGCGAGCTGACCGACGACCAACTCGCCGCCGAGAACCTGGCCGCGTTCCGGTGGTGGCATCTCTCGGAGATCCTCAGCTATGTCGGCCCTGAGCTGTTTTCGCCCCGCGACCTCGCCACACCGTTGACGGCGCTTCTCACCGCAGGCACGCCAACCCAGCCGATCCACCTCGGCCTCTAGTTAGCAGGCTGCGGCAGCGGCCAGCCATGCCAATGCCAAGCTGCAATTGAGCTGACGAGACACCGCGCGCTCGCCGACAGAACAGATCGGCTTCAACGGCGCGACACGCCGGACCAGCATCAACCCAGCACCGGTCGCGGACACGTGCGTTACGTTCCAGCCCAGCTCAGAGGCGATACGGACATCGAACCGCCCGGAAGTCAACAATGAGTGCGCTGCGGTCACACAGGAACGCTCGCCGCGTGGGCTGCATCTGGAAGTCATGACGAACGGGCACGAACCGGTCGGTGAACAGGCCCGTAAAAGGATCGGGAGGAGCCACGCGTCGACTCGGGGCGTCGAGCCCCGACGACCCGGTCCAACATCGGCCTGCGATGGGTCGGGAGCGACGGCCGCCCGATTTTCCTGGTACCGGACATACCGGATCATGCGCATGCCGTGACCAGCGGGTGCGAGAATCACAAGCGTGGTCGAACACGTGTTTGCGTCAATCGCTTGCCGTGGACCGGTCCTGTCGCTTGGATCGGCCGGGTCGATGCCGCCGCTGCCGTTTATCCTCGTGGCCGGCGAGCGGCGCTGACCGTGCTGGCGACCACGTTCGGCCGTACAGCTGAACATCGGGAGCGGTACATGTCAGCACATCGGCGTTGGCAGGGCAGGGATTTTCGGCGTGGGTCCAAAGTCCTTGCGGCCGCCGTTGCGCTGACCGTGGGGGGTTTGACGTTTCTTCCGTCGGCGTCGGATCCGGCGAACGCGTTCGGTACGACGCTCGCTCAGGGCAGCGAACATCAGTACATTACCCAGGTCGCGCTCGGTTGCAAGCCCGGTCAGGCCCCGGACGGTAGCTGTTTCGAACCACAGACGCTGGCCGCATTGGCCGGTGCGAAGGGCTCGTTAGGCGCGGTCGGTTCTCCGGACGTCACCGAAGTACTGAACCCCGACCAACATTGCGACAACGCCGACTTCCTGCCCACCCCGGGATACACGCCGAACCGCGCCGAGGCGACGGCAACGTTCCACCAGTGCGTCGACTACCTCCGCGGCCAGTTCAGTACCGGCGTCGATACCGCCGGCCATTTTCTCAACGCCGACGGTTCGCTCGAAGTGGGTTCTACCGAGCTCGGATGCGACTTCGTCGCAGATCGCCTCGACTCAACGAAATGTCAGGTCCTCGCGGACTTCGGCCGCGTGCTGCACGGCATCCAGGACTTCTACGCCCACAGCAACTGGACCGACGCGTCGGACCCCACCCGGCCGATCGGACCGGACAACCCGCCCGGCCTCGGATTGAGTGCGCCGAGCAACTTGCTGGACCTGGCCGACGATACCGATCCGCCGGTACCGTACGACTTCACCACCGGCTACTTCATCGTCTTCGCCGCGCCCTTCGACTGCGCGCACAGTCTCACCTTCACCGACCGGGTGACGCACGCCTGCCTGAACAAGGACGAAGAAACGATCAACCCGGTGACCGGTGCGGTGGACGAGGCACCCGGTGCGCTGACCACCGAACGCGGCAGCATCATCGGTGCGAACGGCCACACGAACGCGGCTAACGCGGTTGCCGGAGCCATCACGGAAACCAAGAAGCAATGGCAGAGCTTCCACGACAAAATCCTGCACGAGTACCCGACGACGGGCCAACTCATCCTCGATGCGCTGACGCGGGACGCGCCACAGTGACGCACAGCCACACGATCCGGAAACGACTATCCGTTCGACGCGGTCTCGACGGCCGGCGGCAGCCCGAACATCGGCAGAACATGGTCGTCGAGCGAAGGCGCCGAGCCGGCGTATCGGAGCGCCCCGCATGACCACGACAGCGGTGTGCCAATTTGGCCGACAGACCATACGTTTGCCAATTAACTTTAGACTCGAATAAAGCCCTGTTCGGCGCGGTTCCGGTCCGGCTCGTCGATGGCCACGTATGCCGTGGCAGCTCGGCCGTAACGGATCGGAAACCTTGACAGGCTGCGGCGGCACCGCGAGCCTCTATCGTGAGAGCGCTCTCCCCTTCGTCCTCCATCGTCCTGGGGAAGAGTCATGATTTCTGTTGTCTCGGTGCCGCTTCAGCGTGCCCGAAAAACGCGCACGCTGGTCATGGCCAGTGCGCTCGTCCTGATCCTGTTGGCCTGGCTCGTGGTCGCCGTGGGACCCGCCAGAGCCGCGGCGACCCTGCTGTCGCAGGGCAAGGCCGCCACCGCGTCGTCGGTGGAGAATGCCGGCACGCCGGCGAGCGCGGCGGTCGACGGCAACACCGGTACCCGGTGGTCGAGCGCGGCCAGCGACCCGCAGTGGCTCCAGGTCGACCTCGGGTCGACGGCGACCATCAGCCAGGTCGTCCTGCAGTGGGAGACCGCCTACGCCACGGCGTTCCAGATCCAGGTGTCCGCCGACGCGTCGACGTGGAGCACGATCTACTCGACCACGACCGGCACCGGCGGAACGCAGACGCTCAACATCTCCGGCAGCGGCCGGTACGTCCGCATGTACGGGACCGCGCGCGCGACCGGGTACGGGTACTCGCTCTGGGAGTTCCAGGTCTACGGCTCGCTCGCGGCCGGCGGCGGATGCGGTACCAGCAACGCCGCGCTGAACAAGCCGGCGACCGCGTCCTCGACCGAGAACGCCGGTACGCCCGGCGAGCGCCGCGGTCGACGGCAACGCCGGTACCCGGTGGTCGAGCGCGGTTCAGCGACCCGCAATGGCTCCAGGTCGACCTGGGCTCAACGGTCACCGTGTGCCAGGTGGTGCTGCAGTGGGAGACCGCGTACGCGACCGCGTTCCAGATCCAGGTGTCCGCCGACGCGTCGACGTGGAGCACGATCTACTCGACCACGACCGGCACCGGCGGCACGCAGACGCTCGACCGTCTCCGGCAGCGGCCGGTACATCCGGATGTACGGCACCGCGCGCGCGACCGGCTACGGGTACTCGCTCTGGGAGTTCACCGTCAACACGCCGGCAGCGGTACGACCCCGAGTCCGACTCCCAGCCCGACGCCGAGCCCGACCACCAGTCCGACCGGCGGTCCCGGTCCGGGCCAGTACTGCGGTTACCAGGATCTTGCCCTGGGCCAGCCGACCACCGCCTCCTCGACCTACTCCCCCACCGGCAACCTGGCATCCGCCGCCACCGACGGCGACCCCGGCTCCCGCTGGGAAAGCGCCTACAGCGACCCGCAGTGGCTCGATGTCGACCTCGGCGCCCAGACCCAGATCTGCGGTGCCAGCCTGCTCTGGGAGGCCGCCTACGCCTCGGCGTTCCAGATCCAGGTATCCAACGACAACGCGACCTGGAGCACGGTCTACTCGACCACGACCGCCACCGGCGGGAGCGAGTCGCTGACCTTCTCGACGACCGACCGCTACATCCGGGTGTACGCCACGGTGCGGGCGACCCAGTGGGGCGATTCGATCCTCGAGTTCCGCGTCTACGGCCTGACCACCGTCGCCCCGATCAGCGGCGGCAACGGCAACGGCGGCAACGGGGTCTGCCCGTGGGTCAACTCCACCGCGCCGGTTGCCCAGCGGGTCCAGCAGGTGCTGAACACGATGAACCAGTCCGAGGAGTTCACGCTGCTCTCCGGCGACGGCGGCTCGTCGTACATCGGCCAGGTCGCCGCCATCCCCAACCTGTGCATCAAGGCGATGAACATGCAGGACGGCCCGAACGGGGTCGGCGACGGGACCGGCGGGGTCACCGCCTACCCCGACGGCGAGAATGCCGCGGCCACCTGGGATCCGGCGCTGATCCAGCAGGAGGGCGCCGCGATGGGTGCCGAGTTCGCGGGCAAAGGCGTGAACGTCTCGCTCGGCCCGACAACGAACCTGGTGCGCGACCCGCGGTGGGGGCGGACCTACGAGACCTACGGTGAGGACCCGTACCTGGCCGGCCAGATCACCGCGGCCGAGGTCATGGGCCTGCAGAGCCAGGGCGTCCAGGCGATGGTCAAGCACGTCGCGGCCTACGACCAGGAGCAGTACCCCAACGGCAGCAACAACGAGACGGTCAGCGAGCAGGCGCTGCAGGAGCTGTACCTGGCTCCGTTCCAGTCGGCCATCTACCAGTCGGCACCGGCGTCGTTCATGTGCTCCTACGCCGTGGTCAACAGCGCCGCCTCCTGCCAGAACGCCGACATGCAGATCAAGGGCCTGAACAACGAGGCGAACTTCGGTGGCTACATCACCTCCGACTGGGGCGGCCGACTACAACAACGTCGCCTCGGTCGTGGGTGGCATGGAGATCGGGATGCCGTTCCCCGGCTCGATCGCGACGGACATGGCCAACGCGATCGCGAACGGCACGCTGAGCCAGTACGCGGTGAACGCGGCGGTCGCCCGGATCCTGACCCAGATGTTCGCCTTCGGCATGTTCGACAACCCGGCGACCGGCTCGCTCACCAGCACCGTGACCTCGGCGGCGCACCAGCAGACCGCGCTGCAGCTCAGCGAGGAGGGCTCGGTCCTGCTGAAGAACAACGGGATCCTGCCGCTGAACCCGAACGGCACCGAGTCGATCGCCGTGATCGGCACCGACGCCGGCGCCGGCGTGGAACTCGCCGGCGGCGGCAGTGGCACGGTGACCAGCTCCAACACGATCTGGCCGATCACCGGGATCCAGAACGCGGTCGGGACCGGTGTCAAGGTCACCTACACCGCCGGGCAACGACAACGGCACCACCAACATCCCGCAGGCGGTCACCGCGGCCAGGGCGGCGACCGACGCGATCATCTTCGTCAACCTCCCGGAGGGCGAGGAGAGCGACCTCACCACGCTGGACCTGTCCGCCACGGACGAGTCGCTGATCCAGCAGGTGGCGGCGGCGAACCCGAACACCGTCGTGGTGCTCAACAGCGGCGGACCGGTGGTCATGCCGTGGCTGAACTCGGTCGCGGGCGTGTTCGCGAACTGGTACCCCGGCCAGGGGGTCGGCAACGCCATGGCGGCGCTGATCTTCGGCACGGCGAACCCCTCCGGCAAGCTGCCGGTCACGTTCCCGAGCAGCCTGAGCCAGGTTCCGGCGCAGACGCAGGCGCAGTGGCCCGGCACCTCGACCGGGGTGACCTACAGCGAGGGCGTGAAGATCGGATACCGCTGGTACCAGTCGCAGAACATCACGCCCGCGTTCCCGTTCGGCTTCGGCCTGTCGTACACCAACTTCTCCTTCTCCAACCTCAACGTCGGCGCGTTCAACGCCAACGGCACCGCCACGGTGACGGCCACCGTCACCAACACCGGCTCGCGGGCCGGGGCGGAGGTCGCGCAGATGTACGTCAACGACCCGGCCGCCAGCGGCAACCCGCCGCAGCAACTCGCCGGCTTCCAGCGGGTCAGCCTCAACGCCGGCCAGAGCACGACGGTCAGCTTCACCCTGACCATCCACGACCTGGCCAACTGGTCCAACACCGACAACCAGTGGGAGGCCCAGGCCGGCACGTACGGCATCTCGGTCGGCGACTCCTCGGCCAACCGGCCGCTGTCGGCCACCACCAGCCTGGCCCACCAACTCACCGGCCAGGTCGCCGCGGGCACCTCCGGTGCCGGGATCGCGCTGGCCAACACCGCGGTCAGCGCGAACGTCACCCCGAACTCGGGTGTGCCGGGCGCGGAGACGGTCGGCGTGGTCAACCCGTGGGGCTACAGCAGCCCGAAGGGCACCGGCAGCCTCGTTCGCCATGCAGGCCGTGGACTCCAACCCGTCCCAGACCCTCACCTTCACCGCGACCGGGCTGCCACCCGGCATCACGATCGCGTCGAACGGCACGATCTCGGGTACCGGCACCACGCTCGGCACCTACACGGTGACGGTGACAGCGAAGGACTCCCAGGGAGTCACCGGTACGGCGACGTTCATCTGGTCCGTCGTGCAATGACCGCCCGTTCCTGAACCGTTTGGTTGCTCGAACGGCGCCCTTCTCGGGCGTCCCCCAAGGCCATCCCTTTCAGGATGGCCTTGGGGTCCCTATGTCTCCGGGCTGGTTCACCCGCCCGGGTATGCCACCGCCGAGACCGGATCGCCGGACCTACGATCGAGCCGGGACAGTGTCGGGAGCGCGGCCAACCCCACGACCAGCGTCGGGATACCACCGGCCAGCAGTGTCCAACGACCGCCGAACGCTTCGCCGATCCATCCGATCACAGGGCCGCCGATCGGCGTCGAGCCGAGCCACGCCAACCCCCACAGGGCCATGACCCGTCCACGCATCTCCGGCGACGCGGCGACCTGCAGGGCGGTCTTCGCGTACGAGTTGAACGTGATACTGCCGTAGCCGACACATGCCAGTACGGCGAATTCGATCGGCAGCGTGGGTGCCAGCCCGGCCGCGGTGATCGCGATACCCCATCCGATCGCGGCGATGCCGAGAGTCCGCATACCCACCCTGGGGCGCGATGCCGATACCAGACCGCCGATCACCGCACCGATGCCCATGGTCGCGGTCATCGCGCCGTACAGTCCGGCACCGCCGTGGAATGTCTCGTTGGCCACGAGCGGCAGGCTGACCTGGAATTCCCAGGCGAGCGTTCCGATGATCGCGATCATGACGAGTGGTAACAGGAGCTCCGGCGTGGTTCGGACGTAGCGGAATCCGGCCCGGAGCTGCCCACGTTCGCGCGGTGCGCGGACCGGACGGGCGATCTGCGCACCCGACATGACCATCAGACTCACCAGCACGGCGACGAACGACAGCGCATTGAGACCGAAGCACGCCGCCAGTCCGAGGGCTGCAGCGACCGCGCCGCCGACGGCGGCCCCGACGATCCGCGCGATGTTCACGGTGATCGAGTTAAGCGTGACCGCGTTCGCCAGCTGGCCGCTCGGAACGAGATCGGGGATGAACGACTGGCGGTGATCAACGATGCGCTCGCGGCGCGCTCAGTCACCAACGTCGGCTACCGGACGCCCGAGGTACGCGCACGGCTCGATCACGCGCTCGCCGACCCCGGTACGTTCGACATCCCCGAAGGCACGATCGATCCCCGAGTTGCGTGCCGGCACCTCGACACAATGCTGCCGAGCGAGATCGGCCTGATTCTCGGCAGCGGGCACCAGTCGCACTTCGGCACCATGCTATTCCAACGGCCGCGTGAACTCACCCTGGTCAACAAGCACTTCGGCTGCATCGGACAGGGCCTGGGCACCGGAATCGGCGCCATTCTCGCGCACGGAAACCGCCCGGCCGTCCTGGTCGAGGGCGATTCCAGCGTGATGATGCACATCGGCGACTTCGAGACCGCGGTCCGGTTCGGCGTACCCCTGTTGATTGTGGTGTTCAACGACCAGAGCCTGGGCGCCGAGTACCACAAGTCGCTCAGCAAGGGCCTCAAGCCGGACCTGGCGCGCGTCTCCACACCCAACCTCGGCGCGGTCGCGGCCGCGCTCGGCGGGCGCGGCTGGCTCGCGCGCACCGAGGCCGAGTTGAGTGCTGCGGTCGCGGAATACCTGGCCGAACCGGGACCCGCGATCATCGACCTGCGGATCGCGCCGACGGTGCTGAGCATCCCCTACCGTCGCCTGTGGAACGGCGACCCGAACGCATGACCTCCCGACGGAACGTTGACGACCAGTTCGGAGAACGATGATTGAAGTCCAGCGGCAGATCACGGTCGCGAGCGCACCGGACGACGTCTGGCACGTGCTCTCCGACCCGGCCGAGGTGGTGCAGTGCATTCCGGGCGCGGTCCTGGACAGTCAGGACGAGAACGCCTTTACCGGCCGGATGACGATCGCGTTCGGCGGCCTGCGGGTGCCGTTCAAAGGCTCCGGAACACTCGAACTCGATCCGGCCGCGCATACCGGCACGCTCGCCGGGCAGGGCAAAGACAACAACGGAGGTACGCGCTTCAAAATCGCTGCGGACTTCGCGGTCACGCCGTCCGGCGGGGCATCCCTGGTGGACCTCACCGGACGGGTCGACCTCGCCGGCAAGCTGTCCACGCTGATCGAAGCCGGCGCGAGCGTGGTCGTCGAGTCCATGCTGACCGAATTCGCGAACAACCTTGCCGCAGCGAGCCGATCGGTGGCTGCGACGGTTGCCGGCTCGGACGAGTCGCCGCATACGGCCTCCACCACCGCTACCGCGACAAAAGTCACGGCGCGGATCTGGCTACGCGGCTTCGTCGCTGCAGCCGGCTACCTCTGGCGCAGGTTGTGGCTCCGGACATCCCGCATCGACCGTGGTGATGACGGTCGCGGTGCGATCGGTCCGTAGACCCGCATCGGCCGCAGCCGCTGCTTGAGCCGGCTGTGGTCCGCCTCGATCCGGTTTTGGCGTACCGCTCGACGTGATGCCGCGCCGCCGGTGCCGCCTCCTCGAGCACCCGCGGCAGCCCATCGATAGTCTCGATAGCCCAACGGCGACTCGGATGACTCCGCGTCGACGTGGAGTCATCCGGGTCGCACAGGATCTCTATCCGTCTGCGTGCCTACTGGCCGCTCAGCACCAGTAGTTCCACGCAATGTGGATATATAGCGTCACGGCTGCGGACGCGTTGGAGGGGTTGTTGTCAACGTCCGCGGACGCCACACCCTGGGTATAGTCATGGGAACAGTCGAGGCCCGACCAGGCCGCGCCGAACTTGGTGCCGGTGTTGGCGTCGTAGGGGTCAAGACGGTCGGAGCATACTGTCGTACTCGCCGACAGGCCAACACTGTTATAAGCGAGCGACGCCGTCCAGTTGGTGCAACTACCCTCGGTTACGGTTGCGTTGGGAGACCAGTTGAAGATGCTGTTGTTGGCCCCGTACTGCACCCAGGCAGTAAGGTTGCTCAGGCACCAACAGCCCGTGTCGTTGGCCGAGCCCACGACCGCGTCGCCCAGAATCCAGTTACCGCCGCCGTTGTTCTGCAGGAACTTCTGGGTATCGCAGGCACGTCCCCAGGCCCAGCCGGCGTCACCGGTGACGCTGACGCACGGTGTTGCGATGATGTCGCCAACATTGTAGTTGGGTTGGACGCCAGTCTTCATCGCCAATGCGTCTGCCTCCGCGACGGAGTAACCGACGGCGATCGCGTTGGCCACGATCGAACCTGCCGGGCCTAGGTTCGGCTGCGCCGGCTTGCTGTCACCGGTCGGCAGGGTAACGCCGACCTCGGCCGATCCGGTTGGCGACGCGGCCAGAGTTACCGTCGAGCCAGAGGGCGCAGCAACTTTGACGGTCTCGGTCGGCGTGTTCCACGTCGCCGTGTAGTCGCCGTTGCTGAGCGCAGCTTCTGATTTGAAGCTGACACCTGCCAACTTCGTATTGAGGTTGAAATGCTTCGACATAGCTGGCCCCTTTGCCGCCGCCGCCATGGCGGGAGCACTCAGAAGCCCCACGGACAAGAGGGTCGCCATTGTTGTCGCGGTTGCATAGACCCTCAATCGTCGCCGCGTTCCGCCTTGCGTGTTTCTCTTTGCCATAGGGGTAAGCCTTTCCGGGTCTTGGAGTGATTCGAGGTATGGAACAGCATCGATGACCGCGCTGAGGCTCCAACACGCTGACAAGCGTCCTGCGCGTTCTCGCAGATCCGCCTGGTCGGCGTGGCCGAGTGCGCCACTCACGCTAGGTTCACCCCCGCAATCGGCCCGTATTCCGCACCGGAGCGGACCTGGCGATGCAGGTGCTGTGCTAGCAACAAGCGACACACGCCTCTGTCCTATGTAGACAACACCGTGAAACCAGCTCGACGGTGTTCTCCACGCCAACGATGGACTGGAACCCCCCGTGTAGAGGTCCTGTCCGAGGACCGGGGCGGCCCCTACGAAGACGGTCGCAGCCGCCACTTGGCACCGACTTGGCATGCACATCCGTCGCCCTGGCCGGCGGTCCGGGGAGATCCCGGCGCTATTCGCGGGCGTCGCAGAAGGCGGCGGCGATGTCGGCGTGCAACGCCCGGGCCTTCTCAAGGCCCGGGTGCAGACCGATGGCTGCGTATTCGGCGAGTGCGCCGTCGACCAGTTCCGCGGCGGCAGCGGTGTCGCCGTACGCCAGCGCCACCCGTGCACGGGCGATCGACACTTCCGCATCGACGCTAATCAAGATCATCGGAGGTGGCCCGTCAGAAGTGCGCCACGGCTCCGCGTTCGCCAATTGGGCCGCATCGGTCGCCGCGCGCCGTGCACCGACCCGGTCGCCGGCCGCGCACAGCGCGTGCGTCAGCAGGCAGCGTAGATGTATCCGGAGCCGGAATCGCTCGGCCCGGTCGGCGATGCCCACCGCTTCCCGGAACGCCGTCACGGCGGCGGCAACGTGCCCTTCGGCCAGATCTATCTCGCCGATCAGTGCCGTCACGTCGGCCTGCAGCCGTTGGTCCTCGATCTGGTCGGCTAGTGGCTGCGCCGACGCCACGACGGTCCGGGCGGCAGCGGTATCACCTCGGCCCAGCATTGCGTGCCCGAGCACAAGGCACGAGTACACCACGTATTGCCGGTCCCCGACGCGTTGGTGCAGGTCGCGGCTGGCTCTGGCCAATTCCGACACCTCGTCGAGCCGGCCTTGGTGAACCCGGGCGCGGGCCAGCCGGAGCGTGGCGATGGCCAGCCCTGTCGCCGATGCGCAGTCCTGGTAGCAGTGCAGCGACTGCTCGTAGTAGTCGCCCGCCTCGTCGATCCGTAGCTGATCCTCGACGGCTGCGCCGAGATCGCCGAGCCGGGCCGCCACCTCCTCAGCCAATCCGAGTTCCCGGTCGATCGCAAGGGCCGCTTTCTGCATCTGGATCGCCTGATCCAACTGGCCGAGCTCGCTGTACAGGAGACCGAGGTTGCCGAGGACGGATGCCTGGCCCTGCCGCCACCCGGCCGACTCGATCAGCGGAAGCGCCCGGCGGAGGTGTGCCACGGCGGTGTCGGTAGCGCCGGTGCTCCAGGAGAAGGCGGCGAACGTCATCTCGCCGATCGCCTCAGCCAGCGGGTGGCCGGTGGCCCGGCCCAGGTCCAGGACAATCCCGGCGATGTCTCGCCAGCCTTCGACGGGCGGCGCGTTCCAGTAGAAACCGCGGATCGCGTCGGCGAGGCGCCATGCATAGTCGGTCGGCCCCCGGCGGGCCGCAGCGGCCACCGCCGCGACGAGGTTCGGCAACTCGGCGACCGCCCAGGCGATCGCGGCCTCTTCGGTCTGGAACTCGGGTCTACTCATCGCGGTGGCGAAGGCGGGCACCGGCAACCGGGCCATGCTCGGATAGACCATCCTGGCCACGGCGTCCAGGCCGGCGAGGTACCAGTGGTAGAGCCGGGCCGCGACATCGGGGTGAACCTGGTCCGGGTCGCCGTCGATCAACTCGACGGCGTACTCGCGGACCAGATCGTGCATCGTGAATCGGTCCGGTGCCACTTCCCGTACCAGGTTCGCCTCGACCAAGGTTGTCATGATCCGGCGGGTCTCGACTGTCCAGGTCCCGGCCCGCTCCGTTGCGGCCAGTGCGTTCGCCGCGGCGATGTCGATGTGCGGTCCCGGCACCACCCCCAGGAGCCGGAACATTCGCTGAGCGGTTGGGGGCAGCCGCTGGTAGGACAGGTCCAAGGCGGCGATGACTGCGCGTCCCGGCTCGTCAGTCACGGCCAGCATCGCCAGCGGAGCCGCTCGCAGCGCGGCCAGGTAGTCGGCGAGCGGACGACCCGGTTCGGCGAGGAGGTTCGCCGCCGCGATCCGGATGGCCAGGGGCAGGTAGCCGCAGACGCGGACCAGTTCCGCCGACACAGCCGGCTGGGCGCACACCCGAGCCGGTCCGACGATCGCGGCCAGCAGCGCGACGGCCTGACCGGGGTCCAGGAGACCGAGCACGAGACGGTACGCGCCTTCCGCCGCAACCAGGCCGCTGAGGCCGTGCCGGCTGGTCACGATCACCCGGCAACCGTCTCCACCCGGCAGCAGCGGCCGGACCTGGGCGGCGTCGGCCGCGTTGTCCAGGAAGATCAGCATGCGTCGCCGGGCCGCCTCGGTGCGGTACCGGGCCGCCAGCGCCTCGGCATCGCCGGCCATCTCGCCGACCGCCACGTCGAGTCCACGCAGCAGCGCGGTCAAGGCATCGACCGGCGACATCGCCGCGTCACGGGAAAATCCCCGCAGGTCAAGGTACAACTGTCCGTCCGGGTACTGGTCTCGCGCATGGTGAGCCCAGTGCAGCACGAGCGCGGTCTTGCCCACACCGGCGGTGCCGGCGATTGCCGAGATCACCATCAGACCCCGTGGTCGAGGCTGGGCCAGCCATGCCAGTTCCTCGTCGCGGCCGACGAACTGGCCCGGGGGGGCCGGGAGCTGTGCCGGGACCGGTTGGCCGCCGACCCGCTGCAACCCCGGATCGTCCCGCAGGATGGCCAGGTGCAGATGGCGTGTCGGCCCGCTGGGCAGGACACCCAGTTCCTGATCCAGGCGCGCGGCCAGCGTGGCATAGACGTCCAGCGCGGCCGCGGACTGCCCGGCCCGGTACAACGCCAGCATCCGAATGCGGATCAGCCGTTCCCGCAGCGGTTCGAGATCCGCGGCCGGCGCCGACTCGCTGACGACGGCGGCCCAGCCACCGGTGTCGAGAAGCGCCTCCCACAACCGTTCGCGGGCGGTGAGCCGTTCCTCGGTCAGGTGCTCGGCCGCGCGCATGCCGCTATCCGGGTCGACCGCGTCGGCCAGTGCCGGTCCGCGCCACAGATCGAGAGCGGCGCGCAGGCGGGCCACCCGGATCGGTGCCGAATCATGGTCCGCTTCGGCAAGCAGCGTCCAGAACCGCCACACGTCGACCAGGTCGGGCGGGCCGATCAGCGCGTACGTGTTCTCTCGGGAAACGATGGTGCCGGCGCTGCGTGCGAGCGCCGATCGCAGGTGCGACACCATTGCCTGCACCGCGGAACGGGCCGACATTGGTGGTTCGGTCGGCCAGAACAGGTCGACCAGCCGGTCCATCGAGACGAACCGGCGATGTTCCAGCGCCAAGACACTGAGGAGCAGCCTCTCCTGGCGTCGTCGTGGCCGGATGACCGCACCGATATGGTGGATCTCGACCGGTCCGAGGATCCGGATCTCCACTGCAGACTCCAATCGGGACAACAGTCTGACCGGACGGCTACGCAGGCCAAAGTACCGTTCCTCAACACCTCGATATCGAGGAATACAGATATTACAGGTCACATCGCGGGCGTGCGCTCCGTTCGGGCCGGTGGTGCGCATGCCGTTGACCTTGATATATGTTTCAGTCCGCTTGAGTCGTCAACCCCTGGTGGTAGATGCCAGCCGCCAAAGTCAAGCCGTGGCGCGTCGGTACGGGTCTCCGGTTGGACGTCCGCACCGTGCCTGCGCCCATACGTTGCTTCGTGAGCGACGCCAGCCGCGCGTCACCTTCGGAAGGAACTCACATGCAATCTGTACGCAGGCGCATCGCGACCGCCACCGTCGCGATCGTCTTGGCTGTTGTCGGTGTCACCACGGGCTACCTGCTGCACACCTCGCGTCCAGCCGCGGCAGCGCCCGTTCCGGCCGCGGCACGGACGTCGACCACCACGACGCTCACCTTTAATGCGCAGCCGGAAAACGGCAACGACGTCTTCGTCGACCTTGGCCCGAAAAGCAAGAACGGTCCCGACATCGGCGACCTCATCGCGTTCACGCAGACACTGACGGCAAACGGCAATCAGGTTGGGCTCGTGCACGTGTCCGCGGTCGTCGTCGACCACAAACGCCAGCTGAGCGAGGCCAGCGGCACCCTGGAACTCAAGGATGGCGACGTGACCGTGGCCGGCATCGTCACGCAGACGCCGACATTCACGCTCGTCGTCACGGGCGGTACCGGCGCGTACGCGGGCACCACAGGAACTCTGGACTTCTCGATGTCGGGAGATCAGCAGCAACTGACGCTGCACCTGGTCGGCTAGCCTGGTCCACTCGCTCGCCTCATCGAAGCGGCCGCCGGACGTCCGGCGGCCGCTTCGAGCGGACCGTCGTGGCCACATAACCGCACCGATTCAAGCGGTTCCTGCGACACCGGCCAGTGGGTGTGCAGAACGCCCGGCCGGCCTGCGTCCGGATGACGTGTCGACCACGCTGCGCGACTGCCGGCCTCGCACCCCACATGCGCTGATAGGTCGCTACGGACCGGGGCGGACAAGCCCGGTTTCGTAGGCGACGATGACCGCGGCGGCCCGATCGCGCAGGGCCAGCTTGGAGAGGATCCGGTTGATGTGTGTCTTCACGGTCGCCTCGGACAGAAACAAGGTCGACGCGATCTCCGAGTTCGACAGGCCGCGACCGACGCAGGTAAGCACCTCGCGTTCCCGGTCAGTCAGCGGCTTGAGCCGCCGTGCTGCCTCGGCGCGGGTGTGGTGGCCGCTGAGGAATCCCTCGATGACACGGCGCGTCACCGATGGTCCCAGCAGTGCGTCACCGGCGGCGGCAGTGCGGATCGCGTCGATGAGCTGCGGCGCTCGGATGTCTTTGAGCAGGAAGCCGCTGGCACCCGCGCGCAGCGCCTCGACGATGTAGTCGTCGGTGTCGAACGTGGTCAACACGATCACCTTCGGCGGGCGCGGCATGGCCATGATCCGGCGGCAGGTGGCCAGTCCGTCCATGACCGGCATGCGGATATCCATAAGGACGACGTCGGGCCTTGTCCGATCGATCGCCGCCAACGCCGCGACGCCGTCGGCGGCCTCCGCAACGACCTGGATGTCGGGCGCTTGGTCGAGGATGTATTTGAAACCGTCGCGGACGAGTGCCTGGTCGTCGGCGAGAACGACCTGGATCATGCTGGTGCTTCGCCCAGCGGCATGGTCGCGCTGACCTGGAACCCGCCCAGCGGTGCTGGAGCCGCGCTCAGGTGACCGCCGTACAGCGTGACGCGCTCCCGCATGCCGATCAGGCCGTGCCCGACGCCGCCGCCGACCGCGGGTGCATCGGCCGGTGCGTCGTTCGCGATGCGCACCCGGATCTCGTCGGCCGCGTAGTCAATCCCGACGACGACCGCAGCCCGGGGGGCATGCTTGACGGCGTTCGTCAACGATTCCTGCACGATGCGGTACACGACGAGATCCTGACCCACCGGTGCCGTCGCAGCGTCGCCGGTGACCGTCAAAGTGACCGGTGTACCGGTCGCCGATACCCGGCCAACCAGTTCGTCGATACCGGCGCGTCCGCGCGCGGGTACGGTCATGTCCTCAACCCTGTCCGCCCGCAGCATGCCGAGCATTCTGCGCAGGTCGGCCAGCGCCTGTCGGGCACTCTCCTCGGCCGCGGCCAGGCGGGGTAGCACCTGATCGGCGGGGGCGCCGTGGCCGACCGCGTGCTGCGCAGCGGCCGCTTGCACGATGACCACGGTCAAGCCATGCGCAACCACGTCGTGCAGTTCGCGCGTGATGCGTGCACGCTCCTGCACGACGGCCTCACGCTCGGCTACCTCCATCTGCTCCAGTAGCAGCCGTGCCGCGCGCGACCGTCGTGCAATGACCCACCCGCCGGCCCAAAACGCGCTGATCACAGCCGTGGACAAACCGAAGTCACCCCAGCCGCCGCCGTTCGGGTCCAGCCAGGACTGTTCGGCCATCAGCCCGACGAGCGCGAGATATCCGACATAGGACGCGATGCCGGGCAGTGCGCCGGCGATGGCGCCGGTGGTCAGCACCGCGAAGAACGACGACTGCAAACCGTTGGGGAACAGCTGGATCGTCACGGCCGACGCCGCCACCGCCACGAGGATCGACAGGCTCGGCACTCGCCGCCGAGCCAGCAGCGGCAACGTCGCCAGCACCGAGGTGACGGCGGCCGCCAGCGTCGCTTCGGATCGACGGCCGAGCCACAGCTCCGCCTGCTGCGCGACGGCAAGCAGGACGACAAAAAGGTCGACGGCGTGGGCACGCAGGCGCGATTGCATGCCTGCACCCTAGGCGGTGATCAGCGGCGGCGACGTCAACCCCACGGTTGAACCGGACTGCGCCGGATGACCGCGCAGGATGGACGACCCGACCGGTTGCGTGACCGATATTGACAGGCGAACGACCACCCAACCCACCGGAGGAACACCATGCGATACGCACCCCTGAGCGGCATCGCCGCAGCCGGCCTGCTCGTGGCCGGCCTGGCCGAGAACAACGTACCCACCAGTGACAGCGACGCCACAATCACGGCGTGGCTTGCTGGCGGCCACAACGGCGGCTGGATCGGACACGGCCTGCTCCTGGGCGCCGCCGGCATCGCGCTTCTGCTGTTCGCGTACAGCCTGCGCGCCCGCCTCACGGGCGACCGCCCCGACCTCGGCGCATCCCTGCTCACCATGACCGGCGGCCTGCTCACCGCTTCGGTGATTCTCGGCGGGGCGCTGTTCGCCGCGGTGCCAATCGGGCATCTGCTCGAAAGCAGCCCGACTGCCTCGGCCGAGACGTATCGCCTGAGCATGGGCCTGTGCACCGCGGTCATGTTCGTGTTCTCAATGATCCCGGCCGCGACGCTGGCGATCACAGCGGCGACGATCGGCCTGCGGCGCAAGACGATGCCAGCATGGCTGGCCGTCGTGAGCTACCTGCTGGCCGCACTGATGCTGGCGTCCGCGCTCCTGGTGCCGTTCCTCGTGTTCGGCATCTGGTTGCTCATCACGTCCATCACGCTAACCGCGGCCAAGCCACGCACGCCCGCGCCGGGTCGGCGCGCGGACGACCACGCATTGGTACGCGTCTGAGCTCTGATCGACACGAGGGACCCGGCCGGACAGAACGGATGCTGGCCGGGTCCAGGCGTCGCCGGAACAGAGGGCGGCCACCGGCAGCCGCAGCGTACGAAGACGGGTCAGGGCTCAACGCAGCGCCACTCGCCGTATACGCGATCATACGGCTATCCGCGCGCGGCGAGATGCGACAGTACGGCCAGGACCCGCCGGTTGGCGTCCGGACCGGTCGGCAGCCCGAGTTTCGCGAAGACGCTGCGGACGTGCGCCTCCACCGTGCGCTCGGTCATGCCCAGTTCGGCGGCGATTGCGATGTTGGACCGCCCGGTCGCCATTTGCGCGAGAATCTCCCGTTCGCGGGCGGTCAGCTGATCCCACCCGGCCGGGCCGCGCCGGCGCATCAGCCGCTGCGCCACCAGCGGGTCGATGACGGTGCCACCGTCGGCGACGGTATGCACGTCCGCGACGAACTGCTCGACACTCGCGATCCGCTCCTTCAGCAGGTATCCGGTGCCGCGCTCGCCGTTGCCGCGCACCACGGTCAGCACGTCCGCGGTCTCGATGTACTGTGACAGCAGCAGGATGCCGACCTGGGGGTGGCTGCGCCGCAGGTGCAACGCCGCCCGTACGCCCTCGTCGGTGTGCGTCGGCGGCATCCGGATGTCCACAATGGCGAGATCCGGCCGATGCTCGACGACCAGGCGATGCAGGCCGGGCGCGTCCCCCGCGCCACCGGCGACGTCGAAACCGGCCTCGGTCAGCAGATGCTCCAACCCGGTACGCAGCAGCACTGCATCGTCGGCCAGGACGATCGTCGTCATAGCGGGAGGGTGGCACAGATCGTCGTGCCGCCGCCGTCCGGACTGACCACCTGCAACTCGCCGCCGACGATCCGAACCCGCTCCCGCAGGCCGGCAAGGCCGCCGCCGGGAACCGTACGGGCACCTCCGGCACCGTCGTCAACAATCGTGACCGTGATCCGGCCAGGCTGCCGGGCCAGGCGGATCGCGACCGAGGCGGCACCTGCGTGCTTGGCCGCGTTCGTGACCGCCTCGGCGGTGACGAAGTACGCGGCAGCGGCGACGTCCGGCGGCAGACGTCCGCTCCGGTCCGCTGTCGAACGTGATCGGCAACGTCTGGCCGTCGATCATCGACTCGATCGCGGACACGAGACCGTACCGGCGCAGTACCTGCGGATCCATGCCGTGCACGAGCTCCCGCAACTCGGTCAGCGCGAGATCGAGTTGCGTGATCCCGGCGTGTACGAGTTCCGGCGCGTCCGCCGCCCGCCGCGCCCGTTGCAGCAGCAGAGATGCCGCGACCAGACGCTGTTGCACGCCGTCGTGAATGTCGCGTTCGATCCGGCGGCGCTCCGAGTCGCGGGCGTCGATCGCCGTGCGGGCAGTCCGGGTCCGGGCCGCCTCGAACCACACCGTCAGTGGCACGGCCGCCGAGGCCAGGTAGAACAGCACGACCAGCCACACCTGCCCGGACGCGAACGTGAAAGCGATGGTCGCGGCCGTATTCACGATCATCGCCGGCCAGATCGCCGACGGCCGCTGGACCATCCGCAGTGCGAAGAACACGGTCAGCGCCACACCGATGACCGGGTAGGCCTCGGCCCGTACCGCGAGCAGCCCGGACAGTCCCGGCCGCGCGAGCAACCCGCCCACGATCAGCAGCGGCCAGCATACGTAGCCGAGGAACGCGGCTGTCCGGTCGATCCGTCCGGACAGCCGCCCGCTCCGTACCGCTAGTGCACAGTGGAGCAGCATCGGGTCACGGACCGCGCTCAGCAGCAGCCCGTCCGGCAGGCTGCGCCGGGCCAGGCCATCGGCGAGCCACACCACGCCGCACCCGAACAGCAACAGCCGGGTCAGCCGATACGGCAGCCGTGCGGCCGCCTCGATGTGCACCAGGCCGACCGCGGCCCAGCATGTCAGTTCCCATGGCGACAGCCGCCCCAGCGCGATCACCGCGACAACGATCAGCAGTGACACCGCTCGCCACGACGCTCTCACGGGCTGGATTATGCGGCCCGGGGCCGCGCCGCGTCGACCCCGACCGAAAAATCAACGGGTACGTGCTAACACTGATGGCGTACGCCCCCGGCAGCCCTACCTTTCCGGTCATGACCTACCGTGACCGGCGGGAACGCCGATGACCATCCAGACGACTCCACGAGACATCGCGGCACTGTGGCAATCGTTGGCCGATCCGCTCGCCGAATACAAGAGCATCGTCGCCACGGCCGATCGCCTGGCCATCAAGGACGGTGAGATCCCGACCGACCTCGCCGCACGCGTGAGCGACGCGACCCGCCGGTGGGAGACCATGCTCGACGACGTGATCGGCGACGACGCCGCGGGCACGCCCGCGGACAAGGCCGACGTCGGTGCTCGCATACAGGCCGAACTGCTGCCCTATATCCTGCTGACCCGTAACGCCGAGCGCTGGTACGCCAAGCCGCGCGGGTACGCCGGGGACTTCCTCAGCATCGCGTGGATCTACGACGATCGGGCGGCCGGGATCGGCCGGATCGGGCCGGCGATCGACCGCGGCTTCCTCCAGACCGGCGCGTGCCGGGCCGTCGCCAACCGGCGCGGGCTGTTGCGCGAGGAGATCGGTCGCACCATCTCCGCCGCGGCGCCACGCTCACCGGCCCGGATCACCAGCCTCGCATGCGGACCGGCCCAGGAAATGCTCGACGTGTTCGCCGGTCTCGACGATCCGGGCGTCGTCGCGGCGACCCTGATCGACATCGACGACCAGGCGCTCGACCACGTCCGGGCGAGGATCGCAGGTACGCCTATCGAGCCGCGATGCACGCTGCTGCGGGAGAATCTGGTGTACGCCGCGACCGGTCGCCGCGAACTACCCGTCACCGACCAGGATCTGGTGTACTCGATCGGCCTGATCGACTACTTCCCGGACCGCTTCGTCGTCTCGCTGATGAACCTCGCCCACCGGATGCTTCGGCCCGGCGGACGTCTCATCCTCGGCAACTTCCACCCGAACAACGGCTCGAAGGCGCTGATGGACCACGTCCTGGCGTGGCCGCTGATCCATCGCGACGAGGCAGATCTCCATCGTCTGTACACGGCATCCGCGTTCGGGCGCGGCGCGACCGAGATCCGCTTTGAGGAGCAGCGGATCAACCTGTTCGCCGAATGCGTCAAAGATTGACCAGGACCGACCCGCGTGCCAGAACGGTGTCCTGAAGCAGCACCTGGACACAGATTCGGTCGTACGCGTCGACCTGAGCCGGTTGAACACGGCTCAGGTCGCCGCCTAACTGAAATCCGAACTGGTTCGTCGACGCCTTCGGAATGGTCTCGAAACTAAGACGCGCAGGCCTACCCAGGAGGCCGCGCCATCTTGTACCGCAGCGGCCCCACGCCGACCTCCACTGTGGACGGATCGAACGTGGGCGAGTGCAGACAGTCCGGCACTTCGGCGCCGCCATCGGTGCGCGCAGGACCGGCGCTGTAGCATAAATCGGTCAAGGACCTGGAGAACGCCGCACTCGGACATGCCGTGCCCGCGGCGCACTGGTCGGAGCGGAGAGGTGCAAACGGTGGACGAACAAGCCACAGTTTCCACCTGGTCCCCCTACCTGTCGTTCGATCGGACCGACTGGCAGCGGTTGCGGGTGAACACGCCGATGACACTGGGCGAGCAGGACCTGGACCGGCTGCGCGGTCTCAGCGACAACCTCGATCTCGACGAGATCCGCGACGTCTATCTGCCGCTGTCGCGGCTGCTGAACCTCTGCGCGCACGCGACGGGAGGGCTGCACCAGGCCGTCTCCACGTTCCTGGGCGGCGGAATGCGCAGGACACCGTTCGTCATCGGCATCGCCGGCGGCGTCGCGGTCGGCAAGAGCACCACGGCTCGCATCCTGCGCGATCTGCTGGCGCGCTGGCCCGAACATCCGACGGTCGAGCTCGTCACCACCGACGGCTTCCTGCTGCCGAACGCGGAACTGGAGCGGCGCGGCATCCTGCAACGCAAGGGCTTCCCCGAATCCTACGACCAGCGGGCGCTGCTGCGCTTCCTGGAAGAGGTGAAGGCCGGACGCCCGGAGGTCCAGGCACCCGTCTACTCGCATCTGCGCTACGACATCGTGCCCGATGTGGTGCAAACGCTCCGTTCACCGGCCATTCTGATCGTCGAGGGTCTGAACGTGCTACAGCCGGCGAGCCTTCGGGCCTTGCGACGGTCAGCGCTGGCGATCTCCGACTTCTTCGACTTCACCATCTACGTCGATGCCCGACCGGAAGACGTGCGTCGCTGGTACGTGGAACGCTTCCTCGCGCTGCGGGAGACCGCCTTCTCCGACCCGACGTCGTACTTCCACGGCTACGCCAGCCTCTCCGACGAGGAGGCGGTGGCACGCGCAGAACGCATCTACACCGACATCAACGAGGTGAACCTCGTGCGCAATATCCTGCCGACCCGGGGTCGCGCCCGGCTGATCCTGCACAAGGGTGCCGATCACACGGTCCAGCAGGTCCTGCTGCGCGACGTCTGAGCAGCCTAACTGAATGATTTGGGTCGCTCGGAACCTTGACCGGGAATCGGGTCCTATTCCGGGTCCATGGGACGTCGCGTCCCACGGCTGGGGGCGCTCACGTCTTCGTTGGTGCGGCCGGTCAGCACCGAGCGCGGATGCCCGTCGGTCTGCCAGCCGTCGACAGCGTGATCGTCACGTTTGTGTACTAAGAGCCACTCATGTTTGCCGCCGGCGCCGACGCGGGTGCGAACAAGCACGAACCGTCCGGTGAGTTTGACACCATGAAGCTCGAAGTGCAGTTCGCCGTCGCGGACCGCCCGGGCAGGATCGGGGGCCTCGTGCGGTGTCCACGTGCCGGCGTCCCAGACGATGACATCTCCGCCGCCATAGGAACCGGCCGGGATGACGCCTTCGAAGTCGATGTAGTCCAGCGCATGATCGTCGACGTGGATGGCGGCCCGGCGGATCGCCGGATCCAGGGTGGGGCCCTTGGGGACAGCCCAGCTGACCAATACCCCGTCAATTTCGAGGCGCAGGTCGTAGTGCAGCCGTGTGGCCCGATGGCGCTGCACGACAAACCGCCGATCGACGGTGCTGCCGCCGGCCGGCGAATCACCTGGTACGGCGTGCCGACGGGAAGCCATGGCAACTAGTCAAACGCGCGACCGATCCGCGACAACAGAAACAACCGACGATCACGATCCGCGGCTGTGAGGTGTCCACGGGTGCTGCTCCGATCGGCCGAAGAGTTCAACACCGCTACGCAATGCCGAAACTATTGATCTTCTCCGGATAGATGCGAATAAACGCGTCGCCGAATCCGCGCCCAAGGTCCGCCCCACCGGTCGCGATCGCCTCGGCACGGCCACGGATTTCGAGCATACGTGGCGTCCACGGGTCAATCGAGACAAGATCATCGACGACGATCGCCGCCCAACCGGTTGCCTGTACGTCCCGGTACTTCTTCGTGGTCGCGACGTGGTGACCGCCGACATCGACCGTACCGAGTTCGGCGTTGTATCGGAACGACGTCGGCACCACGTGCGGCTTGTGGTCGGAGCCAGCCGTGGCGATGCGCCCCAGCAACTGGCTTGCCAGGTACTCGATCTGTGCAGCAGTTAGTTCCTGTGACACGGTCTGCTCGGCCATCCATCCAGTAAACACCGTGCGGAACATCTGACGTCGCGAACCTCGAGGGTCGCCCGGCGGGATCAGCGTCTCCGGCGGCGGCTGCGGATCATCCCTCTGGCGCCCACGCCAATACGTCGAAGTCGAGGCCGATCGCGGCCTGGTGATCAACAAGTCCATACTCGCCCGGCCGGCCACGGTCCGGGGTATCAGCAAACTGACTGCAGCCCCGAAGCTGACGGCCGCCGGCGAGGACCTGTCTGCGGCCGGCCAGCCGTATCCCGAGCCCGTGCGCGTCCATCGAGGACACCCCCGACGCGTTCACGCTGAGTGACAGGATGCCGAGTTCCATGAGGCCTTTGTCCCGGGCGATGCTGCGCCACCACCCCACAATGACGACCGACAGCCGCTAGAAGAAACCGAGCAGCATGCTGATCCAGGTCATCACCGCCGCGACACGCGCCGAACATAGCGGTGCTTCCCACCGGGCGCCCGGCGTCGAAACCATGTTTTCGCCAAGGTGGGCGGTGCGGCTTGGCCTGGTTGAATCGGTGGTTTGTCGCTGAACCTTGCAGCGAAGGCCTT
>CAWCQQ010000010.1:0-12530 GCA_963797675.1 uncultured Actinomycetota bacterium | reverse complement strand
CGACGAGTCCAGCGGTCCGCAGGCGCCGCGGCAGAACCAGGGCCAGAAGCAGCGCCTGGTCGCCGCACACGTGGCGGCGGCCGAGTTCTACGCCGGGCAGCTGTCCGGGCAGGGCGCCAGGGCGGCCCGCGAATTTCTCGCGCAACGCGGCTTCGACCGCAACGCGGCACAGACGTACGGCTGCGGTTTCGCACCGGAGGGCTGGGACTCGCTGGTCAAACACCTGCGCCAGAAGGGCTACACGAGCCAGGAGCTGGAAGCGGCCGGCCTGGCGAAGCCGGCCCGTTCGGGCAGCCTGATCGACCGGTTCCGGCGCCGGTTGGTCTGGCCGATCAAGGACCTCACCGGCGACATCATCGGCTTCGGCGCGCGGAAGCTGTTCGATGACGACGACGGCCCGAAATACCTGAATACCCCGGAAACCGTGCTGTACAAGAAATCCCACGTGCTCTACGGCATCGAACATGCGAAGAAGGACATTGCCCGGCAGTCCCGCGCGGTGATCGTCGAGGGATACACCGACGTGATGGCCTGTCACCTCGCGGGTGTGACCACGGCCGTCGCGACGTGCGGCACCGCGTTCGGCGGCGACCACATCGGCGTACTGCGTCGGCTGCTGATGGACACCGACACGCTGGCCGGCGAGATCATCTTTACGTTCGACGGCGACGCCGCCGGGCAGAAGGCCGCGTTGCGCGCGTTCGCGGACGACCAGCGCTTCGTCGCGCAGACGTTCATCGCGGTCAGCCCGGACAACATGGACCCGTGCGAGCTGCGGCTGGCCAAGGGCGACGCGGCCGTCCGCGACCTGGTCGCCCGGCGTGAGCCGCTGATCGCGTTCGCGCTGCGATCCGTCGTCGCTCGCTACAACGTGGAGAATGCCGAGGGCCGGATCGCCGCACTGCGTGCGACCGCGCCGCTGGTCGCCAAGATCAAGGACATGGCACTCCGGCCGGAGTACACCCGGAAGCTCGCCGAGACCTACCTTGGCATGGAGATCGAGCCGGTACGCCGGGCGGTGGCTGCGGCTGGGGGTGGCGATCCGGTGCCGGCGCCTCGCCAGGTGTCCCGCGCGGCAAGCGCCGGCCCGACCGCGCTGGTCGAACGGGAGGCGTTGAAGCTCGCGCTGCAGTCGCCTGTACTCGCTGGTCCGGTGTTCGATTCGACGCCGGCAGACGACTATGCGCATCCGGTCTATGCGGTCGTGCGCACGGCGATCGCCGCTGCCGGAGGCGTCTCGGGCGCGACCGCGGGGGCGGTGTGGATCGAACGCGTCCGGAGCGAATGCACGGATCTCGCGGCCGCTGCGCTCGTCGCGGAACTCGCGGTCGAGCCGCTGCTGATCGACGGCGAGCCGGATCCCCGCTACGTCGGTGAGCTGCTCACGCGCCTGCAGTACTTCGGCGTTGCCCGCCGCGTCGACGAGGTGAAGTCGAAGCTGCAGCGGATGAATCCGATTACGCAGAAGGATGACTACGCGAAGATGATCGGCGAGTTGGTTTCGTTCGAAGCGCACGCGCGCGCACTGCGCGATCAGGCTGCCGGAGGACTGTAGGAATGTTTGGACGCGTACCGCGGCTGCCCGCCGACCTGTCGCCGAAGCTCGAGCGCGAGGAACGGGTCCTCGCGTGGGCTCGTGCCGAGGAGTCGGCGATCGTCGTCACGAACCGTGGCCTGTGGCTGCCCGGCGTCGATACCCGGGTCGGATGGCACGAGATCCACAAAGCCGCCTGGAACGAGGGTGTCCTGACCGTGACCGGCGCGGTTTTCACCGATGCCGCGCCACCAGTGGCCGCGGATGAGTCGCCGGCCGGCACCGATCCGGACGACGTTCCGGAGGCCGATTCCGTCGAGATCGATTCCGTCGAGATCGATCCGGTGGCTACCGAACCGGTCCCGGTCGGCGCCGGATATACGTTTGCCACCGACGCCACCCCGATCCGCGTCCGCATCGCGGAACCCGATGCGGTGCCGCGTCGCGTCCGCGAGCGCGTGAACGCCTCGGTCGCGTTCACGTCCCTCTACCCGGTGCCCGGTGGTGGAGCCGCGCGAGTGGTCGCGCGCCGAGTCTCCGGCCGCGACGGTCTGCGCTGGTCGGTCCGGATGGAGGGTGCCGCCGTCAAGAACCAGGATCATCCAGATGTACGCGCGGCGGTCGACGACCTGGTGGCAGATGCGAAGGCATCCATTTCGGTCGTCGACTGACGAGATCGGCCGAGAGTCCCGGGTACAAATGGCGTCGCGATCTGTCACAGGCGCGAGTTAGGGTCTGCGCATGCCTGATGACCTGCCTCTCATCCACGCGCGCGGGTTGCGGAAGCAGTTCGGCGACTTCACCGCCGTCGACGGCATCGATGTCGATGTTGCCACCGGCGAGGCGTTCGGGTTCCTCGGTCCGAACGGCGCCGGGAAGAGTTCGACCATGCGCATGATCGGCTGCGTCTCCCGCCCGACCGCCGGCACGCTGCGGATTCTCGGCCTCGATCCGGCGAAGGACGGCCCGCAGATCCGCGCCAAGCTCGGCGTCTGCCCGCAGCTCGACACGCTCGACCCCGAGCTGACCGTCCGGCAGAATCTCACGGTCTACGCGCGCTACTTCGGCATCGGCCGCCGCGCGGCCCGCGCGAAGGCCGACGAGCTGATCGAGTTCGTGCAGCTCACCGATCGTGCGAACAGCCGTGTCGAGCCGCTGTCCGGCGGCATGAAGCGCCGTCTGACGATTGCCCGCGCGCTCGTCAACGACCCCGAGATCGTGATGCTCGACGAGCCGACGACCGGCCTCGACCCACAGGCTCGGCACCTCGTCTGGGAGCGGCTGTTCCGGCTCAAGCAGCAGGGCGTCACGCTCGTGCTGACGACCCACTACATGGACGAGGCGGAGCAGCTCTGCGACCGGCTTGTGGTGATGGACAAGGGCCGGATCGTCGCGACCGGCAGCCCACGCGAGCTGATCGAGCGTTACTCCACGCGCGAGGTGGTCGAGCTGCGATTCACCACCGACGACCAGGGTGTGTACGCGTCGAAGCTCGACGGCGCCGGCGAGCGGACCGAAGTCCTGCCGGATCGGGTGCTGCTCTATGCCGACGACGGCGACGCGGCCGTCGACGAGGTCGCGCGGCGCGGTCTGCTGCCGAGCAGCGTGCTGGTCCGGCGAAGCTCGCTCGAAGACGTCTTCCTGCACCTCACCGGTCGGACGTTGGTGGAGTAGATGGCACCGGTCGGAGCGGTCCTCAACTATCACCTGGTGAGCTACGCGCGGACGTGGCGCGGCTCGGTGCTGTCGTCGTTCGTGATGCCGGTGCTGCTGGTGCTCGGCTTCGGGCTATCGGTCGGCAGCCTCGTCAACGCGTCCGGTCGGCTCGGACCCGAGTCCTACCTGCAGTTCATCGTGCCCGGCATGATCGCTTCGGTGGCGATGCAGGTTGCGGTCGGCGAGTCGACGTGGCCGGTGCTGGCCCGGTTCAAATGGATCGGGATCTACAGCTCGATGACCGCGACGCCGCTGCGTGTCGGTGAGATTCTGGCCGGTGACATCGCGTTCATGGCGTTCCGGATCGTCACGACAGCATCCGTTTTCCTGCTGGTCACGGCGCTGTTCGGTGCTCTGGCGTCGTGGTGGGCGCTGCTGGTGCCGCTGATCGCCGTGCTGGTCGGGCTCGCGTTCGCCGCGCCGCTCTTCGCGCTCACCGCGAAGTCCGAGACCGGCAACAACTTCCCGACCGTGTACCGGTTCGTGATCATCCCGATGTCGCTGTTCGCCGGCGTGTTCTTCAAGGTCAGCTCGTTGAGCATCGGCATCCGCTGGCTGGCGTACATTTCGCCGCTCTGGCACGGCGTCGAACTCTGTCGCGCTGCGACCAGCGCGGATCACGGCTCACTTCTCGTGGCCCTCGGGCACGCCGCATATCTGGTGTTGTGGTGCGTCGTCGGGCTGTGGCTCGCATACCGGGCGTTCGCTCGCCGGCTGTCGGACTAGGAGGCGATCATGGTTGGCACGATGCTCGCCCCGCGCGCGTACCGGCGATCCGAAGGCTCGTTGCAACGGGCCGGAGCGGTCACCGGGCGGAATCTGGCAGCGCTGCAGTCGGCGTACTGGCTGCATATGATCTCCGGGTTTTTTGAGCCCCTGCTCTACCTGCTCTCGATCGGTGTCGGCGTCGGCGCGTTGATCGGAAACATCCACCTGCCCGACGGTGCCTCGGTGTCGTATGCGACGTTCGTGGCGCCCGCCATGCTGGCGTCGTCGGCGATGACCGGCGCGTTGAACGAGTCGACGTTCAACTTCTTCGCGAAGATGAAGATCTCCAAGATCTTTGACGGGATCCTGGCGACCCCGGTCAAGCCGATGGAGATCGCGGCCGGCGAGCTGCTGTGGGCGATGACCCGCGGCGCGCTCTACTCGGGTGCGTTTGTGGTGATCATGGTGATCATGCATTTGACCACGGCCGGACTCGCCGTCATCGCATTCTTCGCCGCGATGCTGATCGGGTTCGCGTTCGGGAGTGTCGGCATGGCCATGTCGACCTACGTCCGGGGCTGGCAGGACTTCGACCTGATCGCCACCGTGCAGGTCACGCTGTTCCTGTTCTCGGCGACGTTCGTGCCGCTGTCATCGTTTCACTCGCCGGTCGCGCGGTTCGCGATCCAGCTGTCGCCGCTGTATCAGGCCGTCGTGCTCGTCCGGGGGATCACGCTCGATCAGCTCACGGTCGGCCTGCTCGGGCATGCGGCCTACCTGGCGGTGCTGGCCGCGCTCGGACTCCTGCTGGCATCCCGACGAATGAGCCGTCTGCTGCTCAAGTAGCTGCTCAGACGCCGGTCGTCCCGTCGATCCGTTCACGGATCAGGTCGGCGTGGCCGTTGTGCCGCGCGTACTCCTCGATCATGTGGTTGTAGACCCAGCGCAGGTTCATCGATTTGCCTCGGTGCTGGAACTTGTGGCTCAGATTGAGGCTGGCGACCGCGTCATCGCCGAGTCGGCATTCGTCGCCGAACGTGGCGAAGTCGGCCTCGGCGCGGGCCGGATCGATCGATTCGAGGTCGGCGTCGGGCTCGTCCTCGGTCGCGTACAGGTCGTCGACATCGAGGCCGGCGGCGGTCTGCCGGAACCACTCGCGTTCGACCCCTGCCATATGCCGGACCAGCCCCAGCAGCGTCAGGTTCGACGGCTGGATCGAGGCGGACGCGAGTTGCTCGGCGGTGAGGTTCGCGCATTTGAGCAGCAGCGTGTCTCGGTGGAAGTCGAGCCACGCCTGCAGCATCTCGCGCTCGCCCACGTTTGTCGGCGGCAGGCGGCGGTTTATTTCAGGTGCGAACCAAGTCATAGGGCCATCCTTGCGGATGGCCCCGGCAATTGCCTAAAAGCTGTTCGACGACATGTGCTGGTGAGTGTCGTCGCCGAGGAAGGGATCGACCTCGTCCTTGTGACCCATCGGGTGCCGCAGGCGGTCGCTGAGCGGGCTGGCGGCGAACGATTCCTTGCCCCGCTCGTAGAGCTTCTGCGCCTGCGCCTGCGCGACGCCGGTCGCCTCGTGCACGCTGGGGCTGTCGAGGAACTTGTGAGCCGCGTCCTTCATCTCTTCATAGCGCTCGCGCCCGGCACGCGTACCGAGCACGAAGCCCACCGCAACTCCCACGACGAACGTCAACTTCCCACGCATCTCGCGCTCCCTTACATGTCGGCGCCTCGGCCGGGGACCCCGACCAGCGCAACTGGGTACAACCTTCGCTCTCGGGCCTATCCTTCGCTATATCCTTCCGCATCACGCGGTAATCCCGCGAGGCTGGACGATTTTGTCGCCAACCGGCCGTGCGCGGTGCGGGTCGTACGAGTCGATCGCGACATGCGTAACCCACTAGCGCGACACCCCCCGGAGTCATGTACTCTTGTCCGCGTCGCACCGGTTGAAAGATCACCGGATCTCGCAGGAGATAGCGGCAGCTTCGGTCCCCCGTAGCTCAATTGGCAGAGCAGCCGGCTGTTAACCGGCAGGTTTTTGGTTCGAGTCCAAACGGGGGAGCTTCCATTCTCATCCGGCCACGTCAGGCCGTTGATGCCGTTCGAGTAGCACGACGAGATCAACGAGCGCCGGCCGTTCGAATCGTCATCGCACCGAATCCTCGGCCACCGTTTAACGTTCTCTCCGTCGGGGCTAGGGTCAGTTCAAGGCCGCCGATCGGACCTTTAACAGACCGTTGCTCGGTCGCGAGAGTGGAGAGATGCCATGGCTCTGGAGTCGTCCGGGCGGAGTCGCCGGCCCGCCGGTGGTCTGGAAGGCGAGGTGCTCGCGATTCTGTGGTCCGCCGGCCGGCCCCTCTCGGCCACCGAGGTGCAGGCCGCCTGTAGTGGAGATCTCGCGTACAACACGGTGCACACGATCCTGAGCCGCTTGCACACCAAGGATCGGATCCGGCGGATGAACGTCGGTGGCCGTTCGGTCTACCAGCCGGTACAAGGCGCCGCCGAAGCCGCCGCCGACCGCATGCGCGCGGTCCTCGACGGTGATGTCAACCGCAGCGAGGTGCTGATGCGGTTCGTCACGACGCTGAGCCCGGATGACGAGGCTGCGCTGCGTGCGGCACTGGAGAGCGAGACGTGATCCTGGCGGTCTACCTGCCGCTGCTGGTCTGCCTCGCGCTCGCCGCGCTGGCGGGTCCGGCGGCACGGCGGCTGCCACCCGGCATCGGCGTCTGGTCGCTGGCGATCGCCGCCGTCACGGCCGCCGCGGGCAGCCTGTGGTCGCTGGTGCTGCTGGTCGGCGTACTGCTTGATGATCTTCCTGGTTTTGATCGGTTGGCGACGTCGATGCCGGTCCCGGATCCGGTGTCGGTTGCGGCCGCGGTGGTGTTGACGATCTGCGCGGTACGCGGCGTCCGGGCGGCTCGGCGGCTGTCTCGCGACGTCGACGCACTCCGGCGGATGACCGGTGGCGGCGAGGAGTTGGTCGTGGCCGATCGGGCCGATGCGGAGGCGTTCGCGGTCGGTGCGCGATGGTTCGCGTCCGGCGGTACGGTCTACGTCACGTCCGGCATGGTACGTCTTCTTGACCCCGCGCAACTGCGGGTGCTGATGACCCACGAGCGCGCGCACCTCGATGCGCGGCACGGCACCGCACGGTTCCTGGGCTCGGTCTGCGCGGCCGCCGTGCCGATCCTGATCCCGGTTCGCGACGCGATCGCGTTCCTCTGCGAGCGGCACGCCGACGAGGTCGCCGCGACCGTGACCGGCAGCCGGGCGCTGGTCGCAAAGACGGTGGCGCTGGCCGCGCTGGCCCGATCGGGACTCGCGACGTCGCCCCCGACCGCACCCGCGCTGCACCGCCTCGCCGTCACCGATCGTGTGACCGCGCTGCTGGCGGTGCCGCCGAAGCGGCAGTGGTGGCAGCTCGCGCTCTGGGCGACCGCGATCGCGGTGTCGGTCGGGGGAGTGCTCGACGCCACGACCGACTTCGCCTCATTCGTCCGAGCGCTCTGACGCCTAGAGATCGCGGATCGCGACGTAGAGCAGATCAACCGCGTACCGGTCGAACAGCTGCGTCGCGCAGAGCACACCGTCCACGCCGCGAACGAGCGAGCGGGTCCATCGCGGGCCGTACCAGCCTTGCGGAAACATCGCGAATCCCCGGCGCTCGATGATCCGGAAACCGTGCCGTTCCAGCAGCGATACGACCTCGTCATCGGACATTTCGTGGAACCACTCGCGGTCCGTCCGGCGGCGGCTGCGCAGGTGCCGCAGCGACCGGCGGTTGCCGTGATTCTGTACGACCAGCAGGCCGGAAGGCGCGTCCGGCAGTGCGGCGGCGGCGAACTTGACGGCCCGATCGCGTACCTCCGGCGGCACGTTCAGCAGCAGCCGGAAGATGGTCACGATGGACGGCCCGTCGGTGGCCACCGGCGCCGGTACCGGGCCATCGGCCGCGACGGTGTGCCACGTCGCGGTACGGCCGAGTTCGTCCGCCCGGGCCATCATCGCCGGCGAGACGTCGTAGCCGTGGGCCGTCGTCACCGTACCGGCGAGCAGCTCGATCACGCGGCCGGTGCCGCAGGCGAAGTCGTGCTGCACAGGTGGCGTACCGCGGAAGGATCGACGGACGAGCCGGCGCAGGAACCGTCGCTGCCGCTCATTGACCGCCGAGGCCTGCGTATGCGTCGCGTACTGGACGTCCTCGTACTTGTCGACCGCTCGATCACTCTGGAACACGCTGGCATAGTCGGCTGGCATGGTGTCCGACCCTACACGCTGTAGATGTTTAGGCGACAAATCATGAGTTGTGGCGTTCTGGGCGTGTTCTTCAGGTGAGCCCCTCCCGAGTGACAGCACGCGATCGGAGGTGAATTACTGTCTGGCCACATGGGAGTACGGAAACGGCGGCAGGTGCCGAAGTGGATCAGGTTCGTTGCGACGGCGATGCTCGTGACGGCGACCGTCTCGGCGTGTACCCCGGCCGTACCGCACCCGCCGGGCGCGTTCCAGCACGTCCACGACGGCGTAGCCGTGCCGGCCGTGGCGTGGGAGTGGAGCACGACAGCCGGAGCAGGCACCGACGTGTCGGTCACGCTCGGCGCGTTCCACAACATCCGCCCGTACGCCGTCACACTGGTCAGCGTCACGCCGATCGACGGTGACGGGAGCATCACCGTGGCCGGCGTCGACGTCGCCGGACCGCAGCGACCGGGCACCGTCGGCGGTGGCAGCTACCACGAGTTCCCGCCCGCCGACCCGCTGCTCGGGACCCTCGTCCCGGCGGTCGGATTCGTCCTGCCGGGCGGGGAATCCGTGAGCGATGCCGGGTACGGACTGGTCGTCGGCCTCGCCGCCGGTGGCCGGGCGCGCTCGGTGATCAACGGCTTCCACATCGTCTACGAAGCCAACGGCCTGCAGTACGCGTACAACGAGCCGGCGTACATCGCGATCTGCGCGCCGACGACCGATCCGACGACGTGCGCGCCCGACGACGGATCAGTCTGACCATTACTGCTGGATGTGGCTCGGCTCCATGAAGAGGATCTCCCAGCCGTGCCCGTCCGGGTCGTTGAAGCTCCGGGTGTACATGAAGCCCTGGTCCTGCGGGTCGTTGAGGTAGCCACCACCGGCCGCCATCGCCTTGTCGGCCAGCTCGTCGACCTCGTCCCGGCTGTCCACCGATAGCGCGATCAGCACCTCGGTGACCTGTGACGTGTCCGCAATCGGCTTCTTTGTGAACATCTGGAAGAACGGCTCGACCAGCAGCATCGCGTAGATGTCGTCCGAGATGACCATGCAGGTGGCGTTCTCGTCGGTGAACTGCTGGTTGAACGTGAAGCCGAGCGCGCTGAAGAACGTGACCGCGGTGTCCAGGCTCTTGACCGGCAGGTTCACGAAGATCTTCTTGGACATCGCGTACTCCCTCATGGCGCTGATCGGGTTGACGTCTATGCAGACCGCGCGGCGGCGGAAATGTCATCGGCCGGACCGCGATGAGTTTCGGTCGCCACGGCGGTCTCTCTATCTGAAGACGGCATAGAGTCGGTGGATGGAGGCAGACGTGACGGCGACTGGCACGGTGGTAGAGACCGACTTCATCCGCGAGGCGGATCCTTACCGCAGGGAGTTGCTGGCGCACTGCTACCGGATGCTCGGATCCGTACACGACGCGGAAGACCTGGTCCAGGAGACCTACATCCGGGCGTGGAAGGGCTACGACCGGTTCGAAGGACGCTCGTCGCTGCGTACGTGGCTGTATCAGATCGCGACCCGGGTCTGCCTGACCGCGCTCGACACCCGCAGCCGCCGACCGCTGCCGACCGGCCTTGGCGCGCCCGGCTCGAACGCGGGCGACGCGCTGGTCGAGCGGCCCGAGGTGCCGTGGCTCGGACCGCTGCCGGACTCGATGATCGACGGTCACGATCCGGCGTCGATCGTCGCCGACCGCTCGAGCCTGCGCCTGGCCGTGATCGCCGCGATGCAGTACCTGCCGCCGCGCCAGCGTGCCGTGCTCGTCCTTCGTGAGGTGCTCGGATGGCCCGCCGCCGAGGTCGCCGAGCTGCTCGACACCACGACCGCCGCGGTGAACAGCGCGCTGCAGCGAGCGCGAGCGCAGCTCGACCAGGTCTCGCCGGCCGAAGACGCGATGAGCGAACCGACCGATGCGACGCACCGCGAGCTGCTCGATCGTTTCGTGATCGCGTTCGAGAACAAGGACATCAAAGCGATCGTCGAGCTGTTCGCGACCGACGCGGTGTGGGAGATGCCGCCGTTCATCGGGTGGTACCAGGGTGCCGAAAACATCGGCCGCCTCGTCGACACGCAGTGCCCCGCGCAGGGCCCCGGCGACATGCGGCTGATCCCGACGTCCGCCAACGGCCAGCCGGCGTTCGGGCTCTACATGCGCGGCGAGGACGGCGTACACCGTCCGTTCAACCTGCCGGTACTCGACATCGGACCGGACGGCAACATCACGCACGTGGCCTGCTTCTTCGACCTCAGCCTGTTCGAGAAGTTCGGGCTGCCTGCGTCGCTACCGCCAGCTGCCTGATGTCCGAGAACGCCGCGCTCGCCGGCGCGGTCTCGCTGCTGGAACGCTCGACGGCGTACCTGTTGGGCAATCTCGCGCTGGTGCGCGCTGCGTCGTTGTCCCGGCCGACGCCGTGCGAGGGGTGGGACCTGCGCGCGCTGTTGCGGCACGTGGCGGACTCGTTCGATGCGCTCGGGTTCGCGGCGGAAGCGGGCGCGGTCGGGGCGCCGGTCGCGGTTGATGCAGAAGATCCAATCTCAGCTGTACGCGACGGAGCTCGCCGCGTGCTCGGCGGCTGGAGCGCATCGCGTCCGGCGGCGATCCTGGTGGGACCGGCGGTGTTGAGTTCGACGATCGTGGCGACCGCCGGCGCGATCGAGATCGCGGCGCACGGCTGGGATATCGCGCGTGCGTGTGGCTGGCGTCGCCCGGTGCCGCGATTGCTGGCTGAGGAGATGCTGGAGCTGTTGCCGCTGTTCATGGGCGACGGGTTCCGCTACCGGTGCTTCGCTCCGCCGGTCGTGATCCCGGACGGCGAGTGTGCCGGCGACCGTCTCATCGCAGCGCTCGGGCGCCGCCCTCCGGATCCGGTGGAGCGCCGCTATCTGCAGAGCCGGGCGGCGCTGCTGCTGTCGTCCCAGGCCGGCTGAGACGCGGTCCTACGACCGTTCGTCCAACCAGGCTTCGACCCAGGCCCAGAACTCGTCCACCCGCCGGTCCTGATAGAACGGGTCGGCGGGCGTGCCGTTGACCGCCTCGGCACACGCCGGCTCCAGCCCGGCCAGGGCGTTGTAGGCCGCCTGCCCTTCGCGCTGGTCCGGGTGGGCGGCCCGGAGACGCTCGGCGTATTCCATCACGTCGTAGACCGTGGTCATCCGATCCTCCCCGTGGTGTCGCGTCGGGACCACAGTAGATCAGACGCCTCGTCGAGGCTTCCAGCCACCGAGTACGCTGCCCCGCGTGAACGATTCTCGCGAAATGCTCGTGCGTCGCATCCGGGTCTGGATCGTCATCATGATGGTCGGTCTGGTCGTCGCCGGCGTGACCGCGTTTCCGTTGACGCACGAGGTGCGGTGGCTATCGTCGGTGCTGCGCAATCCGCACACGCCGTTCGTCGCGCACATGCCGTGGTTGACGTCGTGGATCGCACAGGTCACGACCGGCATCACGGTCACGGCCACGAGGTATCCGTTCATCGCGTACGGGACGGACTGGCTTGCGTACGCCCATCTCATGATCGCTCTTGCTCTTTATTGGGCTGTTTCGGGATCCGGTGCGCAACGTATGGGTGGTGCAGTGGGCGATGATCGCGTGCCTGTCGATCATTCCGCTGGCGCTGATCGCCGGGCCGGTGCGGGGGATCCCGTTCTGGTGGTCCTGCATCGACATGTCGTTCGGCGTGGTTGGGCTGGTGCCGCTGCTGTTCCTGTACCGCTACATTAGGCGGCTGGCGGCGCTGGACACCGCCGCTCCAGCCGAGCCCGTGGCGCTCGTCGGTGCCGCCGGCTGATGGCATCGTCTGTTCGCATCGCGCTGTGCGCCGTGGCGGCGGCCGCTGTGCTCGGTGTCGGATCGCCGGCCGGGGCGGCACAAGCCTGGGGCGCTCCTCTGTTGGTCGTGACTGCTTCAGCCGGACCGCCGCCCAGCCCGTCCCCACAGCCGTCGAAGACACCGAAGCCGCCGGTTCCGACGTCTTCACCGACCTCAACGTTGCCGGTGTGCCCGCCACACGTGCTGTTCGCCGACACTCTTGGGGGAGCCGCGCAAACCGTCCCCGGAGTCGCGGCAGAGGTGGACATGCGGGTCGACAACCGCTCGTCGGACGCCACCGCGGGCTGGGCATTCGACATCGCGATTTCGGATGCTGATGGCAATCCGCTCCACCCCGGCCACGCCGACGATGCAGTGGGACGTCAACGGCGGTCCGTGGCGGCCGGTCCTCAAGCCGGTCTGGTATCCGTCGAACGGCGCTGTGTACGGCAACTGGTACTCCTCCGACATGCCCGCGCCGGTCATCCCCGCGCACGGCTCGCGGGT
>CAWCQQ010000009.1:0-45026 GCA_963797675.1 uncultured Actinomycetota bacterium | reverse complement strand
GCGTGGCGGGGGGGTGGTGGAGCTTTGGATGCCTTTATATGCGGTTGCCTGTGTGAGGGTGGAGAGTTTGGCTCCTTGCAGGTCATACTCTTTCGGGACGTCGAGGGGGAGTAAGTCGGCTTCGTCTTTGTTTGCTCCTTCTTTGGCGAGTTTATCACTTTCTTCGTTTCCTAGGATGCCTCTGTGGCCTCTTACCCATTGGAAGGTTGTTTCCACCGTGCATTTCTTCAGCAGGTACACCGCTCGTTTGAAGAACTCGGCGTTGTCTATACCTATCCAGCCATCGTCTTCCCACTTTCCTAGGTGTTCAGTGAGGCCATCGATGACATAGCGTGAGTCGGTTATAATGGTGAGGGGGTAGAAGTTTGGGACGGAGCTGACCGCTTCTATCACGGCAGCCAGTTCTCCGACTTGGTTGGACTGTTTCGGGCCCGGGACTCTTATTGCTGCGTTCCTGCGGTGGTTTGGGCTGAACCAGATTCTGCTCCCCCATTTGGCATTTGCTTTTCCGTTATTCCAGCAGGCACCGTCCGTGTACACGCTTATTTTGTGGGGGTTCAGGTTCAGGCCGCGTGCGAAGGGGCGTCTTGCCGGGAGAGGTGAAAGGCGGGTCGGGTCTGTAAAGATCCTGAAACATTCTGCCACGCTGTCCTTGCAGGTAATGGTGGGGTCAAAGGTGATTTCCTTATCGGTTCGTCTTGCGAGGGAGTTCCTTGCCTTCCTACGGTGGGTTAGGGATAGTTGGTCATGCTGTTCTCCTATTAGGAGGGGGTTGTATTTTGGTGCTAATTCGTGTATTCTTGACAGGGCTTCTGTTGCACACGCGTGTGGGTTGCGGCATCCGTCTGCTTTGTCCCTTTGGCAGTCGCGGCACACACAGAGTTGGGTCTGGGTATGTTCATCATTCTGTTGTTTTATTCGGAGTTTCTTTGATAGCTTGACCAGTTCCGCTACGGTGGTTATTCTGTGCCTCCTCAGGAGGCATCGGGCTGTTGCGCTAGTCATTGGGTGTGGTTCAGAGTAGGGATGGTACCATGCGGGGAGTCTCATGCGGATCTCAGGGGATAGGTGGATCGCCGCTAGGTTAGTGTTATATGTTTTTGCTGTTTTGAGCATTCTCAGGTTATTATTTCCTATCAGGTTGGCGCGGGGGCCTCTCGATGGTGGGTTCCAGGTCTGTGTGAAGGTGTTGATCCTTGCTATTGCGGAGGTTCCTGGGGGGGCCGCCGCGTTTATTAGGAGGTCCGTAACTATTGCCCAGGCCGGACGGGATGGTGAGAGGTTTAGGTAGGATTTGAGCCACATTATTTCGATGGCATCATTTCGTGCTTTGATGTTTAGGATGTTTAGGCCGCCTTCTTCTATTGGTCTGTATAGGTGTTCGAGGGCCATTCTTGGGGAGGTGTCATGGTCCCATATGAATTCTCTGGTCATGTTGGTTATCGCTGCTTCGATGTGGTCCGGCATTCCTTGGGCGGCTGCTAGGAATTGGGTGTGGCCACCGATGATGGCCTGGATGATGAGGCGTTTGCCATACATGGTTGGGTGCGCTCTTTTCCAGATCTCAAGTTTCTTCCTTATTTTGTCCAGGGTTAGTTCCCATGGGGTTGGGTCGACAGCGTGGTTGCCAATCCACGCGCCTAGGGATCTTACTGCTTCCCCGTCTCTCGCGATGTGGATGCGGGGGTCTAGTTGGGAGCGGTCACGCTGGTTGATCTTGCGGGAGGTTATGACCATGTTCCTATGTTCTTGTGTTCCAAGGGGTATTATTTCTGTCTTTTCGATGTTAAATTTTGCGCCTGATACATCACACCAGTCTTTTAGTTTAGGCTCAATGGTTTCAAAGCTGTCATTTTCGCTTAGGAAGAGGGTTGTATCATCTGCGAACAGGTTTATTATCAGTTTCTCGTCTAGGCCCGGTATTGATAATCCGATGACCTCTTGGTCATTCCTTAGTTTGCATGCAAGAGGTTCGATGGCTAGGTCGAAGAGGGGGCAGGATAGGGGGTCGCCTTGGCGGACTCCTCGCGTGACTTTGAATGGGCGGCTGAAAACGCCGTTTATTGCTACGAGAGTGTGGGCATGTTGGTACAGGGCTTTTACTACTTTGGTGAAGTGGTGTGGGAGTCCGAAGGCTTCGAGTGTTGCCCACAGGTAGTCATGTCGAATCTTATCGTATGCTTTCTCTTGGTCTAGGGCCATGATAGTTCCATTTTCGTCCATCACTTCCGCATATTCGATTATTGCTTTCGCTAGTCTTATGTGGTTAAAGATCGATCTCTTGGGTATGAACCCAGCTTGATCTGGGTGTACCAGGGTGTGGATAGGGTTCATCAGCTGGATTGCGAGAACTTTAGTCAGGAGTTTGTAGTCCGTGTTTAGTAGTGTTATGGGGCGGTAGTTGCTTATTTCCATGGGATCTTTCTTTTTATAGATTGGGCACATCCAGCCATCAGCAAATCCTGCTCGTTCGTCTAGCCCATGTACACTTATGTCTCGGTAAACAGAGGTGAGGGTTTCTACTATATCGAAGTGTTACCACCACTCGATTTTTCATTTTTTCTTCGACACGTTACCTACGGACTGACACGTCACTGCCACGTACTACTTGGGTTACAGTACTGGTGGCATTCCTTTATTTAGATTGACACGTTACTGACACGTCTACTGACACGTATGACTGACGTGTAGACTGACGTGGAAGGACACGTTTACTGTACACGTAGTAGGACACGTCTCCATTCCTCTGTCGACGTGTCCCTTTCATAGATCGTATATAAGTCGCGTAGTAAGTAGCTTGTATCCTTACACTTGACTTAGTTGTAATACGACATCCTCTACTCTCCTCTCGCAGTATTCTTGTCTTAAGTCCTTCACTAAGGCATTCAAGGTTACTACCTCTCATCAGAAGCTCTCTAAGTTCGCCTCGAACTTAGTACTCTCTCGCATCTCTGCTTACGTCAAGCGAACGTCCCTGTCGTGACGTAACATAAGTCAAGTGTACCAGAACTACCAGTCAAACTGGGGAAAGAACGAAGACTCACACAGTCACGGTCTGTGCAAGGATTCAAAGCGTTTATCATCGAACGAAGGGAAGACGACGACCTTCCACAACATATCAAGGGATCAGCACGTTGGAACGATCTTGCTGATACAGAAGGATATCAAGTATTCAACGTACTCGAGCAGCAGTACCAAGACATTGAATACGACGACCACACAGAACAGTGGTATTTCATAACCCAAGACAGCCGAACAGGACGTTGGGTAGCAACACAACCAGTACCTTCGTCATTCAAATTAGGACGAAAAGGAATACCGTCAACACATAAAGCAATAAAGGTTGACGACGACAGCATGGCCACACAAACACAGACAACAAGAGTGGCAGCAGCCCTGGACCTAGCAGGTCACGACAGCGGCAGGAAAGGAATGGTTCACAACTTCTTCGTGAAACCATCAACAGGACCAGGAGGACCACCTAGCGGATCAGGTGGACCACCTGGAGGATCAGGAGGACCACCTGGAGGATCAGGAGGACCACCTGGAGGAAGCGGACCTGGCGGAGTACTAGGCCAACCAGGAGGAGGAACCGGTAGTGGAAAACTAGGGGGCAACCCACCAGTTATATTCGACGGCGATCGTTCAAAAGCCGACGAATTCATGAACGACTTCAATCTGTATCGAATGACCAATATCGATACCGACCAGATGACCAACCCAATGAAGAGGGCAGCCCTCTTCCTTACCTATATCAAAGGACCAAATGTCAATGATTGGGTACGGGAGAAAACCATGTGGGCTGTCCAAGAACTTCAAACAGGTCGACCTGGAGAAGACGAACACTACTGGACCGAGATCGCTCGGGACTTCCAACTCATGTTCCAAGATGCCGGACGGCGGGAACGAGCCCAAGAAAAACTCCGACATCTCAAGTATAGACCTGGACGACGGTGACCGCCACCGTCACTCTGCCGGCGGGCACCCAGACGTTGGTCTTGGACCAAGACAACGGGGGGTGGAACATTCACTCCATGAACTTCGCCGCAGCCGGCGTCACCTCGTCGTGGTTCGAGGTGGTCAACCAGAGCTCCGGCCTGTGCGCAAGCGCAGCCGGTGGCTCGACCGCCAACGGCACCGCCGTTGCGCAGCTGGCCTGCACAGGTGCGGCCAGCCAGCTGTGGAAGTTCGTGCCGACCTCGGTGAGCGGTAACTACGACGTGGTCAACGACAACGCCCAGTCCGAAGACGAGACCTGGAACATCACCGGCGGGGTGGGAGCCACCGCCCCAGGGACCACGCTCCAGACCTGGAACTACGGCGGGACCGGCAACACCAACGCCTTGTTCTCCGCCAAGCTCGGGTCCTCGGGCTTCTACACCTTCGTCGCCGACAACTCGGGCCTGTGCATAGGCGCTCCTTCCACCAGCAGCGGAGCTCAGCTCGTGCAGAACACCTGCAACGGCAGCACGGCCGAGGCGTTCAGCTTGGTGCCCAACTCGGGCATCAACACCTCGTCGTGGTTCGAGGTGGTGAACGAGGGCTCCGGCCTGTGCGCAAGCGCAGCCGGTGGCTCGACCGCCAACGGCACCGCCGTTCAGCAGCTGGCCTGCACCGGAGCCACCAGCCAGAGGTGGAAGTTCACGCCGACGTCGGTAAGCGGCTACTACGAGGTGGTCAACGACAACGCCCAGTCCCAAGGCGAGAGCTGGAACATCACCGGCGGCGTGGGGGCCACCGCTCCGGGGGCCACGCTCCAGACCTGGAACTACGGAGGGACCGGCAACACCAATGCCTTGTTTGCCGGGGCCCTGCAGTACTCCGGCTACTACTCCTTCGTCGCGGACAACTCGGGCCTGTGTATAGGCGCCCTGTCCACCGGCAGTGGAGTTCAGCTCGTGCAGAACACCTGCACCGGTACCGCGGCCCAGGCGTTCAGCCTGGTGCCATGAGACCGGAGCAGTGATTTGGTCCTGCGATGGCGGGACCAACCGGAGATGGACAGTCGGCTACTGCCTGGGGTCCGATCTGAGAGCGTTTAGCGTCACCGGGGTCGTAGCCGCTCGCAACGGCTGCGACCCCGGTGACGTTTCTGCTGGCAGCGGTCACGTAACCACGTCAGCGCCGACATCCAGATGTCGTCGAGGCGCGGCAGCCCGTACCAGGCGGACAGGATCATCACGACGGTGCCGGGTGCCCGATCGTGTTTGATCCAGCCCGTTGTTGCCCGAATGACCTGAGTTTCGACCTGGTTCGGCAACACCACAACCGGTTGGGATTTGAGTCGAATAACGGAAATGCCCGGTTGTGTGGGATCAACTGGCGTCACTGCCCAGTCCGAGTCGGCCGGGTGTGGGCTCGATGACCGCGGTCCGGATCGCACGCGAATCGGCGAACCGGTCAGAGCGGGGACGTGTCCCGCACCAGGATCGTCAGATCGCCGGGACCGGACACCGGCAACTCGGTGAACCCGAGCCGGTCGTAGAACCGGCGGGCGTTCGTATTCGACGTCAGCATCTCCAGATGCAGGGCGGGCACGCCGGCCGCCCGCAACCCGTCGATCAGGGCGGCCATCAGGCCCCGCCCGAAACCCCGGCCCCGCCAGTCGGGCAGCAGGTCGATGTGCAGATGGGCCGGGTAGGCCGCCAGCTCCGGGTTGACCCGCCACTCCGGGTGGTGGTGCACCGCACGGAGTCCGTCCTGGGCGGTGACCGGCGGGTCGGGCGGGACCGGCACCCGGCCGGCGGTGGCCGGCAGCCACACGTCCCGCAGGAGGCGGGCGAACGCCGCGGTGTCCGCGGTGCCCACGACGTAGCCGACGGCCTGACCGGTGCCGTCGTCCAGGACGTACGAATGGTCGGGCGCGAGCCGCTGGTACGGCACCGCGAACAGGTCGCCCCACAGCCGGTCGTCGTCCAGCTGGCCGCGGGCGTCCTTCCCGGCGTCGGCGGTGCGGACGCAGATGTCGTACAGCGCGTCGGTGTCGGTTTCGATCGCGGGCCGGATGTGCGGTGCCATGGCGGCCAGTCTACGACCGGGCTCAGACACGGATTTCGCGAAGTTGGTTACGATCGCGCGATGACGATCCGTGAGGTCCGCGGTACCGCACACCCCCATCGCGAGCCGTTCGCGTAAGGTCTGACAGCTACGCGTTTTCGTCAACGAGCGCTGGCGGCCGATGATTGACGTTTCATAGCTGGCAATTCAACCCGCGAGGTTTATTGTCTGGTCGGATGCCGATGAGCCGCATCGAGGTGGCGAGTCACGAGTCAGCGTTCGCCGTCGACGACATCGTGACCGGAGCGCTCGCGGACCGGTGTGCGCGGAACTATCCGGATAATCTCGTTACGGACAAGACTTACGGCAACCCGCTTTAGCTATCGGGTGCGGAAGCGGTTCGCCGGCCACGCCGCGACCGCCGACGCGATCACGTAACTTCAACATGCCCTATCCGGTCGCAGCCGTATGAACCTCGAGCCAGCCCAAGAGGTGGCAAGCGGAAGTCGGGGTCGACAGCAACATAGCGTCCGCAAGTAGCGATATCGTCGACACCGGCCCTTGGTCGAGGAGACCGTCCACGGTTTGCGGTACCAACGGAGCCGAACCGATTGGCCCAGTCGCAGAAGAATCGAGGCACTGTTCGGCTCGGCGAATCCACCACATGAAGACGGAATCATGCGATGTCGGTCCGGACGTTTCAGCAGCCAGTGAGCTGACGAAGTCGGCCCTGATTCTCGGCAGCAGTGCCCGATGTGCGGCATCGGCACACCTCGCGGCGGCGTAGACCGCAAACAGGCTCCATACAGATTGCGCGGAATCCTCGCTGGCCTTGAGCGACGAAATCCACTCGTTCGTTGCGCGGGATACAGCGTTACTGCACCCTCCGATACGTTCAGACGCCGCGTTGATAGCAACAACATCGAGGGCGCTCGCCGGCGTCGCCATGGCGGCGTGATCGACCAATGAATGATCCAGATGTCCGGAATCAAAGGTGAGGGCAAGAACGACTGTGGCCATAGGATGGTCGGCTGTGTCGGTCCAGTCGATCGACCGCGCCATCGAATCGAGTGCCGCGTCTTCGCCGGAACTGCCGGGAAGCCCTCGCAGGGCTGTAAACGCAAGAAAGGTGCCGATCGGCGAGGGACTCGCATAGCTGTCGGCGAGATGGCCATCCCAGCGCAGGTTTCGAGAGACACAGTCCAAAACAGATTGCGGAACATACGGGGCATCCTCGCCGGCAGCATGAGCGAAGTCGGCAGCTTTGCGAACCTCGTCGGTCGGGCATGCCATCGTCGGGTCTGCGGCGATCTGCGAGGCTGCGTCCTCGAATGCATCACGTGATGCTTGGCGCAGGTTCTCAACGGCGCTCGCGGGAACGGTCATGACATGCGAAAGGACATCTTCGGCGAGTTCGACGTCCTGCGATTCCGACAGCGTCGTCGGCATCACGGCGGCAACGGCATCGGCCGACACATCAACGCAGTGCTGATAGGCGTCGCGACCAACTTCGGCTATTAGGCCGACATCGATGAAGTCTTCGGACCGCAGAGCATCAGTTAGGTCCGTGCAGTGCGCGTCGAACAGCTTTGATAGGGCATGCTCGGTGGCAGATGCAACATCAGGCCATACCGGCGTCGCGATGCGTTCCACGCGGCTCAGGTAGGCCGCTTGTAGGACGACATCACCACGGTCGGATGGACCGGTTTCCAGGGTCTGCAGATATGCCGTGATGGAGACAACCCCTGCACGCGCCAGCACCGGGGTGCCGTCGTTACCGGCCAGCGCACGTGCCGACAGCCACACATCCGCCAGATCATCTCCGGCCGAGCGTTCAGGCACGGCGAGTTCTGCCTGTAGCGCCTCCGAGAGCGCAGCCAGGTTGGTCCCGGAAGCCGCGATGCCGAAAGTACCGGCAGCGATCAAGGAATTCGCGTATGACGCGATAGCGACGTTCGGCATCGGTTCCAACACAATCGGAAATGGATGGGCCGGCTCGATGAGGTCCAACAGGGCATCCCGCACGGCGGCAGCCGACTGAGAACTCCTAACAGAATGATCTAGATCACTGGTGTCCTTTGTGGACGTGGATCTACAGTTCGCGGTGTGAGGAAAGGCGAACAACCCCCATGGATCGTCTCGGACGGCCTGTGGGAACGTATCGAACGACTGTTACCGCAGGTAGAACGGAACTTCCGCTACCCAGGCCGCAAACGGCTCGACGACCGACAGGTGATGTGCGGAATCCTGTTCGTGCTCTACACCGCGATCCCGTGGGAATTCCTGCCCCAGGAACTCGGCTTCGGCTCCGGAATGACCTGCTGGCGGCGGCTGGCCGAGTGGAACGACGCCGGCGTCTGGCAGCAACTCCACGAAACCCTGCTGGCCGAACTCCACGCCGCGGACAAGCTCGACTGGTCCAAGGCGGTGATAGACGGCACCCATATCCGGGCCATGAAAGGCGGCCCAAAACCGGACCGAGCCCGGTCGACCGTGCCAGAACGGGCTCGAAGCACCACCTGATCGTCGACGGCACCGGCATCCCCCTCGCAGTCACCCTGACCGGCGGGAACCGCCACGACATCACCCAACTCAAACCCCTGGTCAACGCCCTACCCGCCGTCCGCGGCAAACGCGGCCGACCCCGCCGGCGACCCCTGTCCCTGTATGCCGACCGGGCCTACGACTCCAACCCACACCGCCTCTACCTCAACAACCACGGCATCACACCGCACCTCGCCCGAAAAGGCGTCCCGCACGGCTCCGGCCTCGGCATCCACCGCTGGGTCGTCGAACAGTCAATCGCGCTACTGCACTGGTTCCGACGGCTCCGCATCCGCTGGGAAGTCCGCGACGACATCCACGAAGCCTTCATGAGCCTGGCCTGCGCCATCATCTGCTTCCGCAGACTCCCCAAATGATCATCATGGTGGTCATCTTGTGGGTTATGTGTCCGGTAGCGGGTCGCGACCACGATGCCCATACAGATGACGACGACGGAGAGGTACGGCATGAGCCGCCACCAGCGGTGGCGGCTCATGCTTCGCGCGAGATTCATCTGAGGTGTCTTAGAAGAACGTCGATGCACTGGTGGAAACCTGGCACGAACTCGGGCCGTAATTGAACGTCCCGCTGATGTCGTGCGAGTAGTAGCCGATGAACCCGGTCGCCTTGATGTTGTACGTGTGCTGGTTATACCAATTACCGGAGATCGTCGTGTCGTAGGTTAGCGTCGAGCCACTGACATGCCAGCTTGACCCGGGCGACGACCAACCAACGGCGGCACCTTCGACTTCGAAGGTATCGACCGCACGGATCGAGTTCGGGTTTCCGTAGATCAGCCAACTCGCGCCAGAGGTGCCAGCGAAGGTTCCGCTGGTAGTGCCGACACGATCGCTGTCCGAAAAGTAGACATACGTGCCATTCGTGGTGCCATCGCACGTCAGGTGCTTGTTCGCAGCAGTCGTACCTGTTTCCACGCCCGAAGAATTCGGACCAACACCGCTCAATGCAGCCTCACGCCGAACGAACGCCGCCTCCGCAGAACGCTGCGCTGTCGCCGCGGAGCCTGCCGTCGCAGCATGTGACGCACTCGGTGTCGCAACGGCGAACATCGACGCGACGACCATCGCAGCCACGGATACGCCTCTTCGTTTCATCTCTACGTCCTCTCATGTGGTGGCAATTCGAACCGGCCGACCAAGAAGTCGACGTAATTTACACATGTCGATCAACTGAATGCCGACGAGATGGTCTCCAAAGACGGCCACACCGTGGGGACCAGTCGTCGGCCGGGACTTCGGCATGTTTACGTCTCATGTTCCGGTTGTTCGGCGACGCTAGGAGACAGAGATATACGCCTGATACACGTCTGCGGATCTGAGGGCTGGCTGACAGGCTCATGCGGATCTGACCCTCTTTCTTCAATCGAAGTTAATCACTGTTGGCTAGCTAGCCCGCGTAACCATTCAAATGGTTCCGGGCAGCCATACCTGACTTTGGTGGAGTCGAGTGAGGGCTCCGATCTCCTCGCGGCTGAACCGGCAGAGTCATACTCGTGAACCCCCGCCAACGGCAAGAGTCCGGCCACAGCTCCGAGGATTCAACAGATCGTCGTGTGAGCGGACCAGGTTCCGACCGTGTGTATTCGATGTGTATGGCCCCTCTCTAGCGTCCAGGACTCGATCACGTTGGCTGAAAGGAAGGTTCCGTATGGTCTCTCGTTGGCAAAAATCTCGGCTGATCGCGACGGCAGTCGCGATCATGTTGTGTGTCGGAGCGGTTGAGGTCATCGCGCCGACGTCGGCATATGCCTCATCACCGCAGTGCACGACGACAGTTGTAGCTCACGGCACCGGCGAGGACGGCGATACCGGCGTGCCGCTTGTGGTTCCGGCATCGGCCGGGGGCAGCATCAACTGCTGGATGGCGAAGGGTGACCACAGTGCTGCCGTCACGGCGCTGCAACAGGCCATGAACGCCTGCAACGAACAGGTTCTCGCGTATCCGGGTGACGACCCTTACGTGGTTTACCCGCTGAAGGTCGACGGTCAGTACGGCTCGCAGACGTTCGACGCAGTCTGGGATGTCCAATACGCCCATCAGATCAGCAAGGACGGCGTCTACGGCAGCCAAACCCGGTCGAACATGGAGTGGCCGACCACGCCGGGCTGGGACGGTGCCAGCTGCGGAAGTAGCCCGAGCTGACGAAATGCTTCGCACGGTCCGACAGTGACGGCTGAGGGGCACCCGACTGCTGGATGCCCCTCAGCACTGACCGTACCTGTGCGGTCGCGGATTTTGCGTGATTAGGGATCAGCGACGGCACACACGTGCCCGTCTACAAGCCCTGCAACAGCCGTAACACTCGGCCTTAGGCAGTCGCCAACCTGGCGAGCTTTGCCTGGACGATGGCGCCGTTGGGGTGCTCGAGATCGGAGAAGATGACAAGGGCGCGTTCCCAGTTTGCATGGGCCTTATCGAATCTGCTCACTGCTTCGTAGGCGTCACCGAGATGTATGAGCGTACCGGCTTCGTTGCGGAGGTCCCCGAGAGTGCGGTAATTCTCCAGAGCCTGCCGATAGCAGGCGACGGCATCGGAGTGTTCGCCAAGGTGGTGCTTGGCGTACCCAAGGCTGTCCTGCGCGGCGGCCTGGCCATCTGCATCAGCAAGCTGCTCGAACAGTCTCAGCGCTTGCTCGCAATGCACGACCGTCTGCCGGTGGTTGCCAAGCTCGGCGTGATACCAGCCGATCGCATTAAGGGCACGTGCTTCGCCGGGCTGATGCCGGGCTTCTCGATAGTTTGCCAATGCGCGTTCGGTGTGGCGAAGTGCTTGCCGGTAGTCCTGCTGTGCTTCGAGAAGCCAGCCGCGCTGGAGGTCGACATGGCCAATTCCAGCAAGGTTTCCGGATGCACGATTGATGTCGACGGCCAGATCGAGGTGATCATTGGCGTCGTCATAGCGCTGAACGCGCACGCAGGCAAGCGCGATATGCCGATGAGCGGTGGCTTCCCAAACTCGTTCGCCGAGGCTTCGCGCGGCGCGGGCCGAAGCCTCCTGGACCGTGATGAGGTCGTGCCAGTGTCCGCGACGATCGAGAAAGTTCTGAAGCGTGTCGACCATCTGCCAGGTATACGTATGGAGACCAGACCGTTCGGCCTTGCGGATCAGCTCGATCATTGCCGGGTGTTCGACCGAGAACCAGGCCATTGCGTCGTCAACGTCTGTTTGCTGCGCTGTCGTGACTCCGGGGACGGATGATGCGAGGGCGATGTCTTGTCGGTTGGGATCGACGAGGCGGTCTCCGGCGTAGGCGCTGCGGAGATAGTGGTCGAACATCCGGTCGCTGGCATGACGGAACTCGCTCTGATCGACGTGATCGGAGCACAGGCTCGCAGCGTAGCTGCGGAGCAGATCGTGAGCCGTATACCACCCGGAGTCGCGCTGTTCGAGCAGGTGAGCCGCGACCAGCTCGCCGAGCATCGACCTGCCGATCGGCAGCGGTACGCCCGCGAGACTGGCGGCCGCCGCAGCAGAGATCTCGGTGCCTGGATGGACTCCAAGGAGTTGGAACAGTCGAGCCGTTGCCGGGAGCAGGACATGGTAGGAACAGGCAAACACTGCTCGGACGTCGCTCGCGGCGTCGTTGTCGCTGAGTGCGTCAAGGGCGCTGCGTGCGTCTCGCAATTCGATCACCAGATCGCTCAGGCGAAGCCGGCGGTCGACTGTGGCACGGGCGGCGGCGACTGCCAGTGCCAGCGGCAACCGCGCGCAGCGGGTGACCAGCTCATCGGTGGCGCCGGGTTCGGCATCGACCCGTGAGTCTCCGAGACGGGCAGCCAGTAGTTGCCGGGCTTCGTCGTAGGCGAGCAGGTCAACGCTTAATGACCGGGCTCCATCGATCGCTACGAGGCCGGTCAGTGCGTGACGGCTCGTGACCAGGGTGAGGCAGCCGGGCGCACCCGGCAGCAGCGGTCGTACTTGAGCCGCATCGCGTGCGTTGTCCAGTACGACAAGAATTCTTTTGTCCGCGACCGCGCTGCGATAGAGATCCGTCTGTGCTTCAAGGCTCGATGGAATTCGTTGGGCGCTTAGTCCAAACGCGTCGAGCAGCCTGCGCATGGCTGCGGCAGTCGTCATCACAGGTCCGGTCGGGTCGAACCCGCGCAGATTGAGATAGATCTGGCCGTCAGGAAACCGGTCCCGGTTTCGATGGGACCACCGCATGGCGATTGCGGTCTTCCCGACGCCCGCTGTTCCGCTGATGACACAGATGGCTGCGTCACTGGATCCGTCGGTACGTTCTTGCCTGGCGGCGAGGGTGTCCAGGTAACCGAGTTCGGCGGTTCTCCCGGTGAACATGGGGAGGTCATTGGGCAACTGCGCTGGAACCGTCGTTGGGGACGCGCGCACGGCTGCCTTGACGTTGATCGACGTGACCAGGAGTGATTGGTCGTTTCTCAAGATTCGATCATGGAGGTCACGAAGTTCCCTGCTCGGCTCAAGCCCCAGTTGATCGGCCATGCTTGTCCGCAACCGGTGATACGCCCGTGATGCTTCGGCCTGACTGCCGGTTTGGAACAAGCAGCGCATGAACAGCGCACTCAGTTGCTCGCGCAGCGGGTGCCGTTCGGTCATCTCGGAAAGATCAGCGACGAGTTCGTGCGCATGACCGGTCAGAAGCCTCGCCTCGGCGAGCCGGGTCATCGCGGTCAACCGCAGCTCATCCAACCCGCTGGCGATCCGATAGCGCAATTGGTCACTCATGACGTCGGCCATGACCGGCCCACGCCACAAAGCGAGTGCGGCCCGAAGTCGTTCGATTTCGGTGCCGGGCCGCTCTGTGGCAACCAACTGACGGAACTGGTAGGCGTCAATGTGCTCCGGATCAACGTCGACGGAGTACCCGGTGCTGCCGTGGGTGACTATGCGTACAGCGGCCTGTTCGGGATCGCAGATCCTGAGATGAGTTCGCAGCCGGGAGACGTTCGTGCGCAGTTGACCGACGGCCGCGTCGGGTGGCTCACCGTCCCACAGCAGATCTATCAGCCGATCGGTGGCCAGCACCGACCCAGACTCAAGCAGAAGCAGGCCGAGAAGACAACGTTCCCGACGTCGGCCCAGCTCTGCACGGCGACCGTCGGTCACAACCTGCATCGGGCCGAGCAGCCGGAACTCCATCGATAGAAACAATAGTCTATGTCTCCGGTGGACACAGGCCCAGATCTGGCAATCGAGCGGCAATTCCTACATCCCACTATCTGTCGAGTTGGCGGCTCGAAGGCGCCGCGCGCCTGAAGGGCTGACCAGATCATCACGGGGGGTGTTCATGACGTTGTTCGTCGAATTTCTCGGACCGTTGGCAGTGTCGGTGGACGGTCGGGCGGTTGTGTCATGGCGCCCGAAACATCGGCAGCTGATCACGCTTCTCGGCACCCGGCCGGATCGATCGGTGAGTGTCGATACGCTCGTCGATCAGATCTGGCCCGACCGGCCGCCGGAGGCAGCAGTGGCGAATATCCGGACCTACGTCGCGGCGATCCGCTCATCCCTCGGCGCGCGCCATCAGATTGTCACGACGTCCAACGGATACCGGTGGAGTCTCGGCCCTGGCGATACAGACATCGGCCGGGCTCTCACGTTGGCGGATCAGGCTCGCAGGCTCCATGGTCGAAACATCGCCGCAGCCTGTCACGTCTGGGACTCAGCGGTCATGCTGATCGATCGGGGAAGTCCGTTCGAGGACATCCCCGAGAGTCCTCACGCGGAGGCAATGCGGGCGGCCCTGGTGTCGCAGTTCGCCGCCATCCGCGAGGAGCGATTCGCGACCTACCTCGCCGCCAGACGCGCTCAATCCATTCTCGCGGAAATTATTACACACGTCCGCAATCAACCACTTCGTGAAGAAGCCAGCTCCCAGTTGATCTACGCCTTCCAGGCCGTGGGTGACACCAACGCAGCTATCAACGCGTACCACACGGCACGTGCGAACCTGACATGCGAACTCGGCGTCGAACCGGGAGCCTCGCTGCAGACCGCTTTGACGGCGATCCTGCGAGGATCTGCCCATGACGTGGCCATCACCGCATCGGCGTCACCGCTGGTGTCGGACGCCGCGGTGATGGCCTTGTCGATCACCGCCGGCAGCGGTCCTGACCGAGGCGTTCCGGCGTCAGACGCACCTCGGCGGTGAATGGTCGGTCGCTCCTGGTGCGGGCGCCGTTCCCGGGGCGCACGAAATGTGACCGGCCGCCGGTGGCGCGGTCTCCCGCATGGCGGTGAACGACCAGGCACCCAGCCCGAACGTCACCACGACGAGAGCGGTCACGGCGGCCGCGCCGGTCCACGTCCGGCGCGGAACCCGGACGATCAGCCACGCGGCCAGCAGGGCCATCGCGCCGATCGCGGGGACGTAGAACCGGGCGACCTGCAAGGTGGTGCCGTGGGGATTGGCGGTCCAGGTGTAGGCGGCGTATAGCCCCCACACGCTGAACCAGGACGCGGCCAGGGCCAGACCGACGGCGAAATCGCGCCCTGCGACGGCACCCGACTCGCCATCGATCGGCGGCGGGTTCACCTTCCGTCGGATGATCCAGGCCAGCGCCACGAGCGCCGGTACCAGGACGGGCATGGCCTCGAACAGGTGCACCGGCATGTACCGGAGGTTGGGCAGCAGCGCGCCGAGGCTGAATGTGATCTCACCGGGCCGGTACCCGGAGCGGAACACACCGCCGTACACCAGATCGTCGAACACGAGCACACCCGCACCGAACACGGCGACCGAGCCGAGCCAGCACAGCACCGCCGCAGTCGGCAGCTTCGCGGGCCGCAGACGCCAGGTCGCGGCCACCGCCACGACCGCGCAGCCGAGCACCACGACATCGGTGTACCGGACGAACACCGCGGCCTCGACCGCCACGAACCCGGCCAGCCCGGCCCAGGTACGCCGGCCAACACTGGCCTCGGCGGCCAGCACCGCCCATAGCAGCGCGCCGGTGCCCGCCGCGATCAGCGACGCCTCTGTGAACGTCGGCATGTAGTCGCGCCAGGCGAAAAACAGTGCCGCGCCCGAGGAGCAGAAAAGAGCGACGGCAACAGTACCGCCGAACGGCCCCAGCCAGCGCCGGGCGCCGACGTACAGCCCGGCGCAGCCCAGCGCCCCGTAGAACAGCGGCGCCAGCCGGATGATGCCGAGCAGCTGGAACGGGGCGGCCAGAAACGGGTACCCGGGATCCTTCTCGCTGATCCAACGACCGCCGGACAGCTGCACCCACTGGATGACAGGGGGTGCGGTGCCACCCGGTCCACCCGCGGCACCCGGACCGCCGGCGAAACGTAGATCGCCCGGGAAGGCGGTCAGATGCGGGAGCAGCGCCTGGACCTGGGCGGCGGACAGACTCAGGAAGTGGCCATGGGTGATAGCGATGATCGAGGCGTTGTACGCGAAGTCGTCCGGCTCCATCAGGATCGGCGCGAAGCTCAGCGCCGCGACGCAGAGCACCGCGAACGCGGCCACCGCCAGCAGGATCTCGATTCGGCTCCGGCCCACCGCCGGTAAATCATTCACATCCCCGGTATCCACGCCCGGAGAGTACCGACTGGCTACTCGGGCGGCAGTATCGGCGGCTCGGTCGCCGTTCGGGACTGGGTCTTTGCCGCGGCCGGGCCGGCGGAATCCGGTGTTGCTTGCGAGAGCTTCCGTTGGTTCCATCGGTATTCGCTACGACTGGTCGGCAGAACGCTTCCCCGAACGGTCGCCGTCTTCGACAATCGGCATCCGGTCCGCTCTCAGAATCGAGCGTCAGCTCTCTGCGAGCGGATGCGATTCTCCGGTGAGGGTCGCGAGCGCTCGGGCGACTTCGTAGACGTCGGCACGGACGTAGGTGGAGGTCGTTCCGGCGTCGCTCTTGCCGTCGTGTCTGGCGTACGCGCGGGCGATTGCGTAGCCGAAGTTCCGCTCGACCCAGGTCAGGGTGGTATGACGGAGCCAGTGCATCGTGACCTGTTGGGTGTGTAGGCGTAGGAGTAGGCAATCGAGGTCCGGGGTCGTTGCCAGGATTTGCGACTCACCGAATCCGTGGTCGTGGATGAAACTGCCCCGATCCCCGAAGTCGCACACGACGAAGTCGGCCAGCTGCCGGGCGCTGCTAGGCGTCGACCGCTTCGTGGCTGCTCCCGGCCAGCACCGGCGCCGTCTCGGTAATCCGGTCGAACGTCGAACCTTCCTTGGCGTCCTCGCGGCCACCTTTCCGGCCCCACCCGCGACGGCTCAACCCGATGATCACCGGTAGCAGCAACGGCGCGACCACCGCCGAGAAGATCACCGACAGTGCACTGTGGTCGGCGTACCACAGCGCGACGACGGCCGCGACCACGGCCAGCACGGTCACGACGGCCGCAGCCCGGTAGAGATCGATGACGGCTCGCTCAATCCGGTGGATAGTCCACTGTGGTCTCGATAGCGGTCGGTCCGTAGAGCCGATTCGCGGTGCCTTCACCGATCGCGGCGGCGACCGCGCGGGCATCGTCGGCGGTCATCGCGCCGTCATCGACGAAACCGCCGAACGTACGGCCGAGGGAGTGCCGGAACTGCGCCGCTCCCACCTGGTACAACTCGGCTAGCCCGTACGCGTCGGATGAATACATCACCTTGCCGAACGGCGCGAGTTCCAGGAATTCGCCGAGGACCGCCGCCGCCCGGGCGCCGACATAGCCGACGGTGAGGCCGACGTCGACGTAAACGTGCGGATAGACGTGTGCCAGCCAGCCGGCCTCCCGGTGGTACGGATAGCAGTGCAGGAGCACGAGGCGGGTACCTGTGTTCCGGGTCGCGGCGCAGAACGGCTGTAGCCGGGCCGGATCGGATCGGAGGAGATTCGCGTCGGCGTCGCCGAATCCGGAGTGCAACTGGATCGGACGACCCGCGTCGACCGCGCACCACAGCAGGTGCCGTAGGAGGACCGGATCGGTAAGCCGGGCCGGTCTGGCGGCCCGCTCGCGCTTCCACGCACCGGCCGCAGCCTGCACCTCGGCGCCGGTCGGCCGTTCCGGCGGGAGGTCGAGACCATGCCGATAGGCCGCGATCGACTTCGCCGCGACGGCACCCGCACGAAATGCGGCATCGAGCGCGTCACCCACGGTGTCCGAATACCCCATCGCGTCACTTCCGTCGATCACGGACTCCGCGAGTGTCTCCAGCCGGATGACCTCGCGCGCGGGCGCCCCGGCGAGGTCGGACATCTGCCCGATCGTGACGAGACCGGCGGCCGGCAGCCCAGTGTCGATCAGCAGGCCGGACAGGCGTGCCGCCCGCATCAGCCTGCTCGCCGCCTCCTGCGGGCCGATGTCACGCCGGGCGGCTAGGTAGTCGCGGATCGACGCGTGCGCCGGCAGATCGAGTACCGGCGCACACCAGCGCCGGATCGCGTACCCCAGTTGACCGTCGATGGTCGACTCGCTCGCGGAGGACGACTCGGTGCACCACAGCACGAACGCATCATCGGTGAGCGGTCCGGTCGTCACCTGGTGGCAGTGGCCGTCGACGAGCGGCAGGTCGCCGAGGTTAATCGGGTTCAATGCCGCCACCGCACGGCATCGGCGATCTCCGGTGCCGACCGTCCATCCGCCCATGCGGCGTCGGCCAGGTGAACCGATCGGAACGCGTCGGTGAGTTCCGGCCCGAGCGCCTCGACGAGCGCGGCATCGGCGCAGAGTGCGGCCAGGGCGTCCGGGACGGTTTCGGGCAGCCGGTGCGGCCGGTCTTCGGGCGGCAGCGTCGCCGGATCGACGTCGACGCCCGGCGGGAGCCTGAGCCCCGCGGCCGCGCCGTGTGCCGCGACCGCCGTCACCGCGCCGACGATCAGGTATGGATTGGCGGATCCGTCGACGCACTTGATTTCCACGTTCGCGCCACCCGGTCCGGCCCCGAGAACGCCGGGAATCAACCGCAGCGCCGCTTCGCGGTTCTCCAGTCCCCAGCATTGATACGGGCCGGCCCAGCGCTGCGGGATCGAGCGCAGGTGGCTCGACGGGCTGGGAGCTCCGATCGCCGCGACGGCCGGCAACCGTGCGAGCAGGTCCGCGAGCGCCGATTCACCTGGACCGGTCAGCCCGGATGGCCCGTTGCCGCCGGTGAACAGGTTGTTCCCGTCACGGTCCATGATCGACATGTGCAGATGCATGCCGTTGCCGACCGTGCCCGTAACCGGGACCGGCGCGAAGGAGGCGCGCAGGCCGTGCCGGTGCGAGACTGCGCGGATCGTCTCGCGCGCGAGGACGGCACGGTCAGCCGCCGCGACCGGATCGCCCGGCCCGATGGACAGTTCGAACTGGCTGGCACCGTATTCGGGGTGGTACTGCTCGACCGGCACGTCCTGCGCCATCAGCGCCGCCATGAGGTCACGGCCGTAGTCGCCGACCTCCATCAACCGGCTCATGCCGTACGCCGGTCCGGTCGCGGCCGCCGTCCCATCGGGATGTGCCAGGTACCACTCGAGTTCGAAGCCCATCCGCAGAGTGAAGCCGGCCTCGGCCGCGGCCCGGACCATGCGCCGGGCGAACGTCCGTTGATCCGGTGGGTACGGACGGCCGTCCTGGGTCCACCGGTCGACCGGCGCCCAGGCCCAGCCCGATTGGGCGTGCAGGACGGTCAGAGCCGCGAGGTCGGGGTGGAGGCGCAGATCGCCGACCGGGCCGCCGATGTGGCGGCTCGTCGTCACCGAGTCGTCGACCTGGAACACGTCGTGGACGGGCGACATGCCGACACCCCACGCCGCCGCGTGCCCGAGCCGCGTCACCGGCACGGCTTTGACACGCGTCACCCCGACGTTGTCGACCCAGGTCAACGCGACCGCAACCACGCCGTCGGCGGTCAACGCCTCGGCCCGCGCCTGACCGGCTTCGGCGAGCGCGGACCGGTCCAGCGCTGATGCATCGTGTGCAGCCACGCCATCATTCTTTCAGCGACGGTCGATTTCTGCCCCCATTGGCGATCACGAACGCGGGATCCCGGTGATGAACGCGAAGTAGGTGTCGTCCGGCCGACTCTGGCGGCGGGGTTTGAGGTTCTGCTGGTACGCGCAGGAGTTCCACTCGGCATCGTCGAATCCGCAGACATTCGAGCATGGGCCCACCGATCCGGTCGACCGGGATGTATGCGGCCGGATCGTTGTTCGCCTGGCCGGAGCGCGGATCGAAGTACGGCAACGGCCGGCCGCCGAGCGACCAGGCTGATCCGTCACATCCGGGCAGGCCGCAGACGACCGACTCGCTGCCTACGATCGAGATCACTCCGACTACCCGGGGTCGTCCGCGCCGGTGAGCAGCGCGGCTTCGCCGCCTCGGGAGATGCCGCGACGATGATGCGCCGCGGGTCGACGCCCGGTTGGCGGCCGACCCAGGCGACCTTCTCGAAGTATTCGATCGGGATGTCGGACAGCCGGGTCGGCAGGCCGGGCCGGCAAAATATGCCAGTGCCAGCGCCGGAATGCCGTGGGCGGCGAGGAGTTCGGCGTCGGCCGTCGTGGACAGGCCGCCTTCGGAGCTGCCCCAGACGACGACCGCCGGCACGGGGCGTCGCAGCCGGTGCCGACGAGGCGGCGTAGACGCCGTACAGGCCGTCGGCGGCGACCATCAACGAGTGCTCGCGCACGATGGCCGGGGCGACCGTCCGGACGACGGTGGCGCTCGGTGATCGGCCGCCGCTGACAGCGGTGAAGACGACGTCCTGGTCGCCAGCGACCGGCACGGCGAGCATCGCGTTCTGCTGCCCGGATCCGGGCGTCATCGACCAGAGCAGGCCGCCGCCGTCGACTCCCTGGTATGAGCCGCAGCGGCGGGTGCGATCGAGGTCGAGCCGGTCGCCGTCGTCGGCCTTGAACCTCGCCGTCGACGTCCAGGCGGTCTTGGCCGCGTCGGTGACGGACGCGGTCACAATGACGGTGGCGTTGGGGACGAGCCCGGCGACGGTCACATGCGGCCGCTGGTCGTCGATGATCCGGCCGGGCGTCGCCGCGATCGTCAGCCGGCCCACCGACCGGCCGTGCCTGATCACAGACCAACCCTTGCCACCGACTCGCACTGACTGCTATCTATGTTTTATTAACAGGAAACTTACCTAATCGAATCGCGTCCGCACGTCGAGAGGAGTGAGGCAGTGCTGCGAATCAGAAATGGTGGCGACGACGGCCTGCCGGAGGGCACCACGCCGGCGCTCCGCCAGAAGCGCCGGCGGTCAAGCATGATCGCCGCGCTGAGCGCGTGCGCGCTCATGGTGATCTCGATCCAGGTGATCAGCGCTGAGTCCGCCGCCGGTGACAGTACAGCGAACCTGGGCGCCTGCCCGTTCTGGGCGTCCGGCATCACCCCGCCCCCGCGCAGCGACACACCGTGGACGGCTCCACTGCAGACGGCCGCCGCGGTCAACTTCTCGTCCCGGCTCGCCGCCCCGACGATGACCGGCTCGTTCACGAACGGGCAGGTGAACTTCACCGTGTCGCGTGTGGCCGGCGCAGTCGCCTACCGGATCTGGCGCGATGGTGTCGCGGTTGCCTGGATCAGTGACTGGGGGCAGGCGACGCTGACCGCCACCGACACGGCGCCCTGCAAGAACGCCTACTACACGGTCGTCGCGATGGTCGACAACAACGCCACCGATGCGTCGATGGGACGGCTGTCGGTGCCGTACTGGCTGGGTGCCAACGGTGTCATCGCACCCGGTCCCGGCACCGCTCCGGCCGGAACGACGACCACGATGATGGTCACGTCGTACAACGACATGGGGTCGACCGCCAGCGGCTACGCCGCCGGCCTCGGCATCTGCGCCGTCGACCCGCGGGTGATCCCGTGGGGGACGTACTTCACCGTGCCGAACTACGGCACGTGCTTCGCCGGCGACATCGGCACGTGGATCCAGAACGACACGGTCGACATCTGGCTCCCCGGAGCGCAGGCCAACGCGTGGGGCGTACAGCACCGGACGATCACCGTCATCCCCAACCCGTACGGTTCGACGACGCCGACACCCTCGCCGACCAGCACAATGAGCCCGACGCCGCGACCAACTCCGACGCCGACCCCCACGCCGACGCCGACCGGCACCGGCGGCACCTGCGCGACTCCGTGGAGTGCCACCACGTCGTACACGAGCGGGCAGCGCGTCTCCTACGGCGGCCACAACTGGACCGCCACGTACTACTCGACCGGCGCCGTTCCCAGCGACCCGACGTCATGGGCGGTCTGGAAGGACGCCGGCAGTTGCACCTGACCGGAGCGTCTGAGCGCCGGGCCGCCGAAACCCTGATCGCGGCGGCCCGGCCCGGACGGCAGAATGTCGCCGTAGCGCGCAGGAAGCATCGGCGACCTGCAGGATCTGCTCGGCGCCGCGATCGAGTGCGGCAACCACACCACCATCGTCCGCACGGCGATCGAGTTGTGGCTCATACCGCGCGGCCCGCAGCCTCGCCGCGAGCGGGGATGCACGTCCGGGCTGCTCGCCGTGGCACAAGCCACCCGAGGTACGGCGTTCGGCTGGCCGCCACCGTGGCGCCGACTGCTGATGGACCTGCGCCGGCACGCCTAGAGGCGCTCATTCGCGACGCCGTGGGCCCGACGCCGGCGAGGGCTGTGGTTGATCATGGTCGGCGCGGCTCGTTGGTGGGCTTGGCCCGGGTTCGCGGACGGGTCGGCGTCATGGGGGTTCCGGCCGATCAGTGGGTTATAGCGCCGGATGCGAGCGGCTCATACTTCGCTTAGGATCCTCCCGCGGTAGTGGGGATTTCCCTATACTCCGTCGCGACCAGCGGCAACCTCCGAGAGTACAGCCACCGCGACCCTAGGAGGCGACGACGTGAGCGGCAGTTCCCCCGACCGCGGCCTTTTCGGCCGGGACGACCAAATCGCGGTCGTCCGCTCTGAGATCGAGGGAGCTGGCGAGGGATTTCGCATCGTTCTCCTGACCGGCCAAGCCGGCATCGGCAAGACCGCGATTTGGGAGGCCGGTGTCGCGGACGGGTATGAGCGCGGTTACGTGGTTCTGCAGACCCGCGCCTGTGAGTCCGAGGCCCGGCTGTCCCTCGGTGGCCTGAGCGATCTGCTCGAAAACGTCGATCCGGAGGTGCTGGCTGGTCTGCCGCTGCCGCAACGGCGAGCCGTCGAGGCGGCGTTGCTGTGGGAGGAGAGTGGTCCGATCGATCCTCGGGCACTCGGTGCGGGGTTCCTGTCGATCGTCCGCGAACTCGCCGCCGCGAACCCGGTGCTGATCGCAATCGACGACGACCAGTGGCTCGACACGGCCAGTACCGCGGCGGTGCTGTACGCGGTGCGACGCCTTCGCAACGAGCACGCAATCGTGCTGCTAACCCGCCGCACCGAAGGGCCGGGCGCGCCCTATCGCAGCGACGGCCTCGCCCCGGACCTCAGCACCATGCCGGCCCGTGTCTCCACCGTGGACCTGCAACCACTGCCGCTGTATGCGATCCTGCGTCTCATTGATCATCCGTTGCCGGCCCGACTCGGCCGTCGCGTGTACAACATGTCCGGCGGCAATCCGTTCTTCGCTCTGGAGATCGCCGAGGCGCTGCGCCGCGGCGACCATCCGACCGGATCCGGCGACGAACTGCCCGTACCCTCGTCGTTGCATGCTCTGGTCAGCGCGCGGCTGGCCGCGGCCTCGGCCGGTGCGCGCCAGGCCGTCCTCGTGACGTCTCTGATGAGCAACCCGCGCATCGGGGCGATCCGCGACATCCTGGTGTCCACGGACGTTGAGCGGTCCGGCGCGGGCGTCGATGATCTCGACGACGCGACCGCCGCCGGCCTGATCGTCGTGCGGGGTGACCATGTACGACTCGCTCATCCGTTGATCGGGGCGGTCTCGCGAGCCGAGGCAGCGCCGTCCCAGACCCGACGGCTGCACCGGGTGCTCGCCGACATGGCCGCCGACATCGAGGAACGGGGTCGGCATCGGGCTCTCGGTGGAGTGCCGCCGGATGCGGCCATCGCCGATGAGCTTGCGCACATCGCCGACGCGACCGCCGATCGCGCAGGTGCAGCCGCCGCCGCCGACTTGACCGAACATGCCTGGCGATTCACGCCGACATCCGACCCACGTCGCGACGAGCGCCTGATGACCGCGGCGAGCCGCTACTACCAGGCCGGCCTGCACGACGCCGGGGTTGCGCTGCTCACACCGCACCTGACGTCGCTGCCCGCCGGACCCATCCGGGCACGGGCCCGAGCGCTGACCGCGCAGATGAGCTACGCTCAGGTCTCGTCGCCCTTGTACGAACAGGCGTTAGCCGAGGCGGATCCGCAGCTGCGCGCCGAGATCCTCGCCTACCAGGCGGACACGGGCGTGGCCAGCGGTACCGTCACGGTCACCCAGGCGTTGCAGTGGACCCTTGAGGCGGTCGAGATCAGCGCCGACCTCGACGATCACGTTGCACGCGCCCAGATCGTCTGGGAGGCGGCTTGGATGGAGGCACTCCTCGGCGCAGATCCCGAACAGCGCCTCGCGACACTCGACCCCCGTCTGCTGCCGGATCTGCCGTTGCACGACCATGGCGACCGGCTCCGGGCGTTGCATGCGATGTGGCGGGGCGACGTGGAGCAGGCCCAGCAGCTCTTCTGCGAACTCCGAAAACTCGCCGCGGAACGCGACGAGGAGTGGTCGGCCTCCGTCTTCACGTTACACATGTTCGAGGTCGCGATCCGCGCCGGAGACTGGGCCTTCGCTGCCGAGGTCCGCAGCGACTTCGTGGACCTTGCCGCGCGGCTCGGGCACGACCCGACGATGCTGTGGCGTACTCAAGCCGCGATCGCCGCCGGCACGGGCGACCGTGCGCTTGCGGACGTGCTCCTACGCCAGTTCGACGAGATGGTTACCCTCACAGCCGCGGAACGGCCGCAGTCGCCACCCATGTTCTGGCATCACACGGAAACCCGCCGAGCAGCCGGGCAGGCGGCGCTCTTCGACGGTGACGCGGAAGCGGCGGTCGCCCTACTGGCACGGGTGGCCGCCGATGCGACCGCCGGCGGCTACCGCGATCCGGGCGTGTTCCCGACCGGACCGGATCTCATCGAGGCACTGGTGAAGGCCGGGCGGCTCAACGACGCACAGGGCGCGCTGGAACAGCTTGACGCTGTCGCGGCCGAGCTCGACCATCCATGGGCTCGGGCCGGAGCGGCCCGCGCCCGAGGCATCCTCCTATCGGCATCCACGGTCGCCGCGTCCACACCGAAAGCATCGGCGGACACGGCACCGGGCACCGACGACGCCGAGGCTGCACTAACCGAGGCGCTCGAACGCTACCGGGACCTCAACCTGCCGTTCGACGAAGCTCGGACGATCGTCGCGCTCGGCACCCTTCGCCGCCGTCAGCGCCGCTTCCGCGAAGCGCGAACGCTGCTCCAAGACGCGGCCGACCGATTCGAGCACCTCGGCGCCTACGGACTCGCCCGCACAGCCCGCGACGAGGCAAAACGCGTCGGTGGGCGGACACCGGAACATGCCTCGACGACCAGCGGGCTCACCCCCACCGAACAGCAGGTGGTCGAACTCGTCGTAACCGGATGCACGAACCGGCAGGTCGCCGATCGGTTGTTCATCAGCGTCAGCGCGGTCGAAGCACACCTGACCCGGGTATACGCGAAGTTCGGCGTCGCGTCCCGCACCCAGTTGGTGCGCAAGCTAGGCAGCGACGCATGACCGATACACGGAACGGGGGTGGACGCCGTTGGCGTCCACCCCCGTTCGTTTCCTCGTTCAGCTCACAATCAGCGCCAGGTCGTCGAGGACGAAGGACGTCTGCAGCGTGGAGTCCTCGACACCGGTGAACGTGATCTTCGTGGTACCGGCACCGGTGATCGGCAGGCTCACGAGCACGTACCCGGCGTTGTGGTTGAGGTTGGAGTAGGTCGCCAGGGTCGACGTGACGGTGCCGACGGTGGCCTGGACGGTCAGCTTGTCGAACTGCGTCGTCGTGGACGTTTCGGCCGTGTCGACATGCAGATAGAAGTTCAGGACTCCCTTACAGTTGGTCGCGATCGTGACCGACTGCGAGAGCGTGTCGGTGTGCGTGGTGCCGTAGCCGTCAAGCCATGCGTCGTAGGTGCCGGAGTGCGCCGGCTCACTCGGCCCGTTGACACCGATGACAGCGGCGGCGGCGCTCCAGATCGTGTTGCCGGACTCGAAGCCGGGGTTACCGAGCAGTTGCGCCGCCGTGCAGCCGGCCACGGCGTTGATCACCCAGCTGAACGAGGTCGACGCGGTGTGGGCAGCCGCGTCATGGGCGGTCACGGTCACCGTGCTCGTCTGGATGGTGGTCGGCTTGCCGGAAATGACGCCGGTGGCGGCGGCGATCGTCAGACCGGCCGGGAGGCCGGAGGCGGTCCACGTGTAAGGAGCGGTACCGCCGCCCGCTGCCATCCCAAGGGCGACCGTAGCACCGACCTGGTTCGTCTGCGTGGCCACAGAGGACACTGCCAGGACCGGCGCGGTGGCGGAGAATGCGGCCGTGCCGTTCGGCGTGCCAAGACCCGTCGGACCGTCCCAGCCAGTTGCGGCGGTGCAGAGCACGGCGGTCGAGCACGTACCGTTCTTGCCGCTGATCACGTCGAAGAGGTTGGCGGCGTGCGCGTACGGCAAGGACGCCGGGTAGGTACCGGCGGCCGGCGTACCGGCGAGGGCGTACACGCTGGCAATGACCGGGGATGACGCGCTCGTGCCGCCGTAGACAACCCAGCCGGCCGCGCCGGTGGTCTGGTAGACCGCGACACCGGTCGCCGGGTCCGCGACCGCGGAGACGTCACCCTCGGCCCGCCGCGCGCAGCCCGTCGTCACGGTCTGCCAGGACGGCTTCGGCTCATATGCGGAGCAACCGGAACCGGCGCCGGCCCAAGCCGTCTCGGACCAGCCGCGGGTATTGGTAGAGGTATTCAGGGTGGTACCGCCGACCGCCGTCACATACTGCGACGTGGCCGGGAAGCTTGCGCCGTACCCGGCATCGCCGGTGCTGGCCGTGACGACGACACCCGGATGGTTGAAGTACGCGTCATCGGTGGTCTGGCCGGAATATTCGGTGCCACCCCAACTGTTCGAGACGAACTTCGCACCCAAGGAAACGGCACGGTCTTCAGCGGCATAGAGGTTGCTGTCGGTCGCGGAACTGGCCTCGACCAGGATGATGTGGCAGTTCGGGCAGATCGCCGAAACCATATCCAGGTCGAGGGACTCCTCACCGGCCCAGCCGGTATCGGTGGTCGGAAGCGGGCTGGTGGCACCGTTCTGATTGACGATCTTCAGGCAGCCGCTGGCCACCGTACACGCGGGCAGGCCGTACTGGCTCCGGTAGACGGCAAGGTCGGCCGCCGCGGTCGGGTTGTTGTACGCATCCACGACCGCGACCGTCTGCCCGGCACCGCCGCTGGTCGAGAGCTTGTACGCGGAGGCGAGGTTGGCCGGGCCGAGACCCGACGGCGTCACATTCGGTGTCAGCGCGTTCGACGAGACCGAGCCGTACAGCGCACCGATATCCGTACGCAGCAACGCGAAACACGCCATCGTGTGCGCCTTAGTCGGGGTAGCACAGTCCTTCCGAACGGTCGGCGCGTGGATTGCGGTGGTGATATGGGGCGTGGTCACAGCCTCGGCACCCGGCGCGGCCAGCGCCGGTGCGCTCATGAGTCCAAGCGCCAGCAGCGACGCTGCCGCGGCTAGGCCCAGCATCGGAAGTCGTAGTCGCATTTCTCCTCCAGGAGAACAGCCAAACGGGGGTACGGCTGACGGGGTAACCGCTCGGCCGGACTGACGCAATCCAGGGTGGACCGCATGCCTACCGGGCAGTAGTAGGGTTTCCCCCAGACATGCGCCCACGACAGGGATTAGGACGCCACCCGATTCCGGCAGGCCAGAACACGCCTAGCCAGCCATGCGGCAACGAGAAAGGCTCCGAGCGCAGGTTCGAGGTCCTGGGCTGGCTATCGAATCGGGTGGGCACCTGGTCACCATGCCGGACGGCACCGAGGCGAAGCTGCGCGAGTTATGCCGCACGGGTGCCATCGGCTGGACCATTGGTCTCTGCGCATTCATTGCTTCCCGCAACCCGGTGCGGTGCCGTCGAGGTGGCTGCCCGGAGTTGATCGATATACCGTCCGCCTCACGCGTTCAGGCGCAACATCAGATCCAGGCGACCGGAAGGTAGACCGCCCGATCGATCAGCGCCCGGCCGGTCGGGCTGTAGGCGAGGAACACTGAGACCTGCGCGTTTTCGATCCTGCCTGCGGTTCCGGTGTATTGGCGTTGCACCCCGACCGTGTGGGTGCCGGCCTTCAGATCGCCCAGTGTCATCGAGGATCAACACCGCGCCCGGGTCACCGATCGTATCGACGTCCGAGAGCACGCCGAGCGGGAACGACCTGGCCTGAAGGCGGGGTTCGCGCCGGGTGAACCGACCCGCGACGCGCGCGAACCCGCAGGCGAACTCCTCGATCCAGGCGGCAACGTCTACGCTGACGGACGCGACCGTCACGCTATCTGAAATTGTTTCCACAAAACGTTGATGATCACGTGGTGGTCGGTTTCACGCCCATCGACACGCCGGACGACATGACCAGCGACAACCGCCCCGACCTCGCAGCGATCCTGCCGCACCTGCGGCAATGGCACACCGACCAGTGTGCCCCGCTCACCGCCGCTGGCATCACCGTCACGGTGCGCGAGTCACCGCCCGAGTGGGACAAGGCCAGCATCTCTATCACGCTGGAAAGCGGCCCTCGATGCGCCCAACTGATCGTCTGGGACTCCGGCGAGACCGAATTCGGCCTCGTTGACTTCGACACCCTCGAGCACACCCCCCAACACCGCATCATCACCACACCCAACGACCTCGACGGGCTTCTCCGCCAGCAACTAGCCTGGCTCTGATATCAGCCAACGTCTACATAACGTTCCCAGGCTGGACTAGTAGCCGCGTGTAGCAGTAGCCGGCCTGGGCGTTGACCTGGGCCTCATCGAGCCAGTATGACCAGGCTGGGTCGCCGTCCTCCGATGCTGTGTTACCCATTGCGCTCATCATCACCTGGGCCGTGGCCCCAAGTCACTTGGCGCAGCTCTGCATCATCGAAAGCAGTTCATTAACGCCAGCTTCGCCTTTCGTTATCGTTGTGCCGATGCTGTAGTTCAGGTAGGACAGCGGAACCTTGCAATCCGCGCCTTGGCTGATCAGGTAGTTGATTGCCTGGATGTCCTGGTCGCTGGGACCCCACCCGAGCGACTTCTGGATGATCCAGAACATCAACGAGCCGACGAATGTTCCGTCCTGGTAGCCCCCGGTGTAGCCTTTCGGCGTCAGGTTCGTATTGAACATTGTCGGAAAGATCCCGCCCGTGATCTGCCCCATGAGATAGCTGTCGTCCAGTTCGGTATCGACCGTGAACCCGCCGGCTAGGAAGGTCTTTATCAAAGCAACGGGATCGCCACTCTGGTTGGGAGCGTCGTTCTGATCAACGTTCTCAAATCCGAAGAGGATGGCGCTTGTACCCTCATACAGGGTCGTCGCGGGCATGCCTGACTTCAGGTACAAGGCGACGACGCGGTTGTTGCGCTCGAAAATCGCGTCTGCGAAGCCTTTATCGGAGTAGGCGCCGGTGAGGCTGGTGATCTGCTCTTGGGGGCTAGTGCTGCTCGGAGTGGAACCGTAGTTGTTATTGATGGTGCCAACGCATTGAGCGTTGGTCGTGATGTTATTGCATTCGATCTGGTTGGCGGTGGAACTATTGACGCCACTCGGAGATCCGTTGCTGTCGCTGCTCATCAGAGGGATGACGAGGGCCACGGTACCCAGGATAAGAGGGAGCACGATTGATGCGAGTGTGAGTTTGTTGTCACGAGACCACTGCCTTAAGCCCGCCCGCTGTGCGTCAACGACGGTCTGCTGACTGGTTGAACCACTGACCGATGAAGCAGGACCGCTCGGGACCGTGGTCTCACGAGCCTCTGGCCGCGTTGAGCTTCCGTAGACATTATTGATCTGGGCATCCCCTGAACCAACCTGCACTCCGTCCGACTGACCGGCCGTAACGACAGGCTCATTCTTGCCACGAGGCTCGGGGACTTCATGTTCTTCACCTTGATCAGCGCTCACGGCAACCCCAATGTCTTAGTCGCGGAAAGACCGGACACCCCCCCAGGACGACATACGCGGCTCCCGCCGAAATCACGAACTTCACAATTGTCACGCCCTTCGTCCAGCGAACATGCAACGAGCACCGACACAGACGGCAAGAGCAATCTAACGACACCAGTCATAGATGACCATCGGCGAACAGACGATCCACCGAACGCACGACAGCGCACAGAAACAAGCCGCTTAGCAGCACGACCTCTACCGTCCGATTCGGACCGTGCACGATCATCGACCTTCACCAGGTCGCCCGGCTGCTCACCGCGCACCACACCCATACCGAGATTGGTACGGTCACCGATGCCCGCGTAGGAAGCGAACCTTGCCAAGGCATCCAAGGCCGCGCGCACTTTGCGGTTCCTGGGTAGCTCCGGTCCGGCCGGCGGCGCGGATCGATGGCGTGGTCCTCGTGGTGCTGGCCAGTCTGCGTTCCTATCCGAGCATCGGCCGGCCTCCGCGTGGCTGCAAAGGTCGCACCAGCCACCTGGCATCGCCGGGCTCCACGAACTGCGCCAGCTCGGCCTGGTCGAGACCCGGAAGACCGGTCAGCGCGGACGGCACGTTCGTCGGCTACCAGCGCCTGCTCAACGTCCACAAGCTGATCCTGTGACGAGTCGAGCGGCCCCACCGAAATCAGCGGGGCCGAGGTTCCATCGTCGAGGAGATCCGTCCAGACGTGATTACCCGACCGCCGTTGCCGTCAGCCGGACGTTAGGCCGGCGGGGCGGCAAACTCGGCGGCCGCCCATTGTGCAGCACGGGTCTGCAAGAGGTTCCCGACATGCGACGTTCCCCATCGGCTCCGTCCAGCTGGTGTCGGCACACCCTCCCCATTGAGAGCTGCACAGATGTCGACGTACCGCAGACCCGCCCGGCGCATCTGGATGATCCGCCTGAGGACGTCTGGCGGGCACAGCGGAGGACGGCCGCGTCCCCGTGCCGCACTCACCGCCGTTTCCCAGCGGCGAGCAGCAGCCGCAACACCCGGATGGCCTGCTGGCGGCGATCGACATCCGAGCTGAACAGTGCGACAGCCACCGTGGTCCCGACGAACACAACGAAGGCCCCGACTGCTGCCGCCCAGACCCACGCCGCCGAGCCAGCGACCACGGAAATGTGTGTACTGAGATCGAGCATGTGCAACCCCAACCTGATACGGCGGGGTACGCGACATGTTCAGGCGCCGGCTACCCCGCAAGCCGACCGCAGGCATCGGTGCTGGAGGTTGGGGCCGCGGCGGCGAAGCCGTCGAACAGAACCGTGGCCGGCCACGGGGGCCACAACAGTGAATGCCGCGGCGACGGCGCTCACCGGCCAGGGATGCCAACGGATCATCGCGAGGTGGTCACGGCGGAGTTCTTTAGCCCAACGCCGATAGAACGCCATCCGCTCGATGGTCGCCGACTGTTGCTCGGGAGTGAGGCAGGCCAGCGCCATACCGGAACGACGCAGGTGCGCCTCTCGGTCGATGGTTGCCTCATGGTCCACGCCATCCATCATGGCCCATGATTCGGCATTCCCGTATATTCCGTCGCTTCGTGAGCTGTCTCTGCGGCCGTCTGCATAGCGCGAGCGCTGGCTGGCCAGCGACCCAGCGTCAGAACCAGATCGGCTCCCGGTACCCATACCCGCCCCGCAAAGTAAATCTGACTCCGCAAGATCACCCGCAAAGTAAGTCCGGACACCGCAAAGTTCACGCGGAACCGACATCAGCCGCTGCGAGTTTCATCCGATGAAATTCCCACTGCTTGACTGGCAGCATCGCGTATTCGATTTGATCGAATTCTCGGTGCAACAAAGATCAACATCACGCTCGATAATGTTGATCTTGGTTCGTTTCTCTTGATCGATGTCAAGCCGCAGAGCATGTGCATAGCCGGGACTGGCTCGTACGACGGCCATGCGATGTCATGCCCGAAGGATTCGGTTCGAGCGCAACGCGTGTCTGGACGAAGTCCGATGTTCCGTCATCGTTTCGTCCGTCTAGGGTTGCGTACTCTGGGTTTCGCTACGCTGAGGTCGGCAAGGCGTTTAGCCAGTTGGCGATCACCCCGGCCTCGGGATCGTCATGTTTCAAAGCCTTCGTAGTCTCGAAGATCGTTTTAGCTTCGGTGAATGAATCTCTGGCTTCCGTGTTGTTGCCCAGATCGGCGAGGGATCGAACGCGCATGGCCAGTGCCATCGTTGCCGGCCCGTCGTCAGAGTTGGTCGATGACGGCTTGGATCGCCTCACCGCTGGGCTCGACGATCACTGCATCCTGCTGGAGCTCGGGAACGCTGCGAGGAGCTACCTCATCGTGCGACCGCCTTGATCGCGTTAGCGATCTCGGGTACCAGCTTCTCGTAGGCCCCGCGTGTCAGATGGATGCCATCGTCGTCGTACGCCGCCGGTGCGAGTGTTCCGGTGATCGCCCCCACATCCAGGGCGATGCCTCCGGATGCCTCGACCAGCTCGGCCAGGATCGCGCTGAAGGTCCGGATCCGAGTGTTGACCTCGTCGGTTTCGGAGGGGTCGAGAGCGCGGAGCAGGTCACGCGGTAGCAGGGCGATCCACCGGCCTCCGCTTTCCAGTTCTCGGGACAGGTTCTCGCGGAAGGCTGCCGGGGAACTGCCGTAGGGGGTGTGGCTGTCGCTGCTTCCGATCGACACCACGACCGCCTCGTAGTCCGACGCTGCCTGGTCGCCGATCTGGTGGCGAAGGGATCCGGACCATGCGCCGCCGGCGGCTCGACACTCGACGACGCCGCCGAACGCTTGCGGCACCAAGTCGGGGAGTTCGTAGTACAGGCGGGCGAGATTGCTGTCACCTAGAAGAAGAACCGTCATCTGGACATCCTTGGGTCGGTCTCACTGAACGACTGGAGCTTGCCTGTCATGTGTGACAGGTTCCGTCATGTTTCCTGAGAGACTCTTGATCCGTGACTCCAGATCGCTTCTTCTCGCTGCTGCTGACGCTGCAATCTCGGGAGACCACGACGAGCGCCGATCTGGCGGCGCACGTCGGTGTGTCGGTCCGTACCGTCCCGCGAGATCTGCAATGGCTGCAAGAAGCGGGCTTCCCGCTGCTGATCCGACGAGGCCGTTGGGGCGGGGTGACCCTTCTGTCCGGTGGGTTGCTCGACACGTCACGGCTCACCTCCAGCGAACGGGACCATCTCGCGCTCTACGGCCTCGACGACATGCAGCGCGAGCAGCTGGGAGCCGCGACCGACACCCGGCGCGCGCACCAGAAGATCCGTTCGACCCTGCGCCTGTCGAACACCGATGTGCTGCCCTTGAGCGCGGTCGTCACCACCGACAACAGACCGTGGTTCTCCCGAGACATCGAGGGACTGCCTCCGGCAGCGCTGGTGGGTGACCTGCGACGCGGTGTGCGGTTGCGCATCTGCTACCGCCGATCCGAGGACATCGAGGCCACCTGGCGGGTCATAGACCCTTACGGCCTGCTGGCCAAAGCCGGGAGGTGGTATCTCGTGGCGGACTCCATGGGTCGTCCTCGACTCCACGCGCTCGAACGGATCGTCGGCTGGGAGCCGATGCGGGCAGTTCGTCGACTGCGTCCGGCCGTAACCCTGGACAGCGTCGCAACCGAACTGACGGCGCACTGGGAGAACCCGGAAGCCTTCCAGATCCACGCCGAACTCGACTCGAACCAACTCAATCGGGCGAGGCGCATCCTCGGCCGCCGCTTGACCATTTGGGACACCGCAGGAGCGCAACGAGTACACATCACGGTCACCGGACGGGAGTTAGAAGACGTTCGCCTGCTACTGCAGTTCGGCAACAGCATCACCGTCACCGGCCCCGCAGAAGCCCGCGAGCGCATCCGACAACTCGCTACACAGATCCTTCAGATGTACTCCTAGCAGGGCTTGGTTAGGTTGCTGAACTCGGCTGCTGGCGGTGGTGTCGTGTTTCGCAGGGAAGCGCAGGCCGGGCCCGGTTCGTTTTCGATCACTTCGTGAATCGCTTCGTGAATCGCTTCGTGGTGCGCCGGCTCTGCCAGATCGCACCAGCGAAGGCCTCCATCGGGGTGGACCACTCGCGGACGAGGACCGGGTTGACGGTGCGATGGTGCGGGATCACGTTGCCCCGTCGACCAGCCGCAGCGCGGGCGGCCGGAGCGGAATGACCCGACTCGCCATCGGCACCCTCCGTAGCTTTCATCAGATGAAGGAATCCTTCATCAGATGAAAGACGCGCACCGTGCCCCGGCAGAGTGAAGGTCCTCGACGCCGGCCGCCGCCCACAGCACCGGGCAGATCGGTCGTTCGCAGCGCTGTTACCGCCACGAACCCGCACGTCGGAGTGCCCTAATTCCTCGGCGACGGGTTAGCCATCACACCGATGCGAGTGCTCCACCCGATGAAACCCGCAGCAGTTAACTGGCAGCCTCGCGTATTCGATTTGAACGTATTCCATGCGGATGGACAGGTTCAGGTAACGCTCTGTAGCTGCGGAGTTCATCCGGTTTCAGGTCCACGGAGACCGGATGCGGCGCATCCCACACATCGAAGCCGATGTCACTGGTATGCCTCATCGGGGGTTTGATAGCGCCTGCAGCCATGGGTCGCCCGGTTCGCTGGCGATGTGCTCGGAGTATCCGAGGCCGAGGACGAGGTAGTCGATGAAGCCGCGATGTTGTCTGCCAGTTTGGCGAAGCTGGACTGTTGGGTGTCGGTGTACCAGACGATGTTCAGGTCGGAGAACCACCAGACCTCACCGGTCGCGTATTCGACCACGACGGGGTTTTGTACGACGTCGGCGACGGCGCACCAACGCTCACCTGCGCCCGGCAGGTTGTCGGTCACCGATTGCAGTTGGCGTACCGCGGCGGCGGGCCATAGTCGGATCTCGCCGCTGCTTCCGCAGGCCGCGCCGTCGGCGATGCGGAGGAACGCGGCATAACCGGCGGCGATGTCGTTGAGCGGCTCGTTGGAAGGGACCGGGGCCGGCAGCTCAATCGGCCCGTACGGCGGCATTAGCCTTGCTTGAACCTCCGCGAGTCGCCGGACGCTGTCGAGTAAGGCCACGTCGTCATTGTCCAGCCTCAATCTGAGGATGACCAACTGTGTCGCGCCCACCTGAAGGTTGCGGATGATCAAGGCGCTGACCTGCCGTCCGCAAAGTAAGTCCGGACGACATCAGACCAATGTGTCCAGACTTACCTTGCGGATTCCTGGCTGCGACGTTGACAGAGCGGGCGCTGACGAACGGACTAGGATCGCAGGGTGGAAGTACAGGGCGGATCGGGCCACACCGCGGCCCTCGGCGACCGTGCATGGCACATCGAGACCATATGGCGGGCGGCCCTCGGCATCGCTGTCCAGGAGGTGCCGATAGACGCGATCCCAGAGATCGACGAGGACTGCTGGTTCAGCGGGCAACCAGCCACCGTGCGCGAGGTCGTCGACCACGCACGAAGAATCGAGGACGCAGACTTGACCATACCGATCATCCTCGCCTCCGACGGTCAGGTGCTCGACGGCATGCACCGGATCGCCAAGGCGCTGCTCTACGGGCATACCTCGATCCCGGCACAACGCCTCGCGACCGATCCGGACCCGGACTGGCTCCGCCAAGGCAAGCCCTCGGCATGAAACAAGTGTCGGCCAGCCCCGCAATGTAGGTCCGGACACCGCAAAGATCACGCGGAACTGACAAACTGCAGCGAATTTCATTCGATGAACTGGCACGGGTGGAGCGAGATGTGGCCTTTGGCCGTCAAATCTGGTCAACCGAGCGCGGTTGAGCAGAATTCGTTCCCAAGATCTGATTCGACGCCAGCGGGACCCCAAGGCCCCGCCGGCATCACCACTGATCGGCGTCGTTATGGGATCGCGGACGGGACGGCTCGCGTGTGGCGATGCGGCGCACATCGCGGCCGGATCGGCTGCTGGCGTGCCAGCCATCTCCGCCCCTTCGGCGACGGCTGCCACGCGTCTAGGAACCGGTCGGGATCGACGGCAGATGCACCCGCAACCGCCCGATCGTCCGCCGGTGAATCGCGATCAACCGGTCAGCCTCGATCCGATCGGTACTATCGTCGGCCATGGCGAGGTCGGCGATCTCGTCAGCAAGGCGCTGAATCTCGGCCTTGATATACCAGATGAAGTCCTCCCGGTCGTCCGCGCGGATGCCGCTATTGACCACCGACGACACCGGCCCTGTTCCGGCGTCTACGCTGCTGCGGGATCACGGCCGGCGGTCGCAGTCCCGCCCGCAAGACGAAGATCGACCGCCGAGCGACGGCTTCGCCGACGAGGTTGAGCTGGTAGCCGTCGAGCCAGAGCCACCAGCTGTAGGGATCGACATCGCGCACGTGACTGACCCGGAAGTTGAATGGATCTGCGGCGAACTGGACGCTCGCGTCCCGGCCGATGAGGTAAACCTCCGCTGGGCGAGGGGCAGCCGGATGCGCCCTGGACCTGCGGTGTTGACGAGATGCGGCGACGGTCATCGTGGCCACCGACCGGTATTCCGAGGTGCGATCAGAGCGTCAGCGAAACGGCGGTAGCCGTTGACGAGCACGACGTCGCCGTCCGGGATCGGCGCTCCGGGCGGCGCTGCTGGGCTGTGCCCGACCGGACGGCCGCAGGTACACCGCCAGATGCCTAGACGCAGCCACGACCGGCGCGGCCGATGCAGACTCACGCCCGCACCGCCTGGGTCTCCGTGGCCAGGCACGCGCATACGTGCAGGTCGTGGACACCTGCCCGCAGACATCGGTGTGCCGAGCCGTCGCTGCAGGCACGGCCGTCCACCCACCGGTGCCCGCACCCGCTCCGGGCATCGCTGTCGGGCAGCAGCATCGCGCCGCAGTCGCACAAATGGGTCCGGTGCTCAGAGGTACGCCAGCAGCTGTGCTCGCCGTCGGCGTTGGACGGGCACGGGTCACCGCTCACCCATCGGCTGGGGCACGGTCCGTCGTGCTCCAGCGCCAGAGCAGACGCGGTCCCGGCCGGAGTCGTGGCCGGCCAGGCAGCAGTCGAGACAGATTCACTATCCAGGGATGGCGATCGATCGATTGGCATGAGTTGACCGTGTCACCCACGCTGGTCACAGCCGACCCCGAATGATGTTGATGATTGGACCGCCGGCTCCCCCACATGGCCGGTCCCGACCGCACCGCGCGGCCGCCGCGGTCGGGGACCGCGGGAACTCCCCATCAGGAGGGGACTTTCGGTAACTCGGATCGCGCGGTGTCCATATTCGGCAGATCAGTCGTACGCTCGGAACACCCGCCAACTGCGCGGGCGAGCGGAGGGTGGGATGACGAGCCGGGCACGCAGCCGCAAAGAAGAACTCGCCCAGCTCCGCGAACGCCTCCGCGCGGAACGCTGGACCCACGACCAGATTGCCGACCGGATCCGAGCCGAGCACGGGGTCAACAGCCGGGTCGCATTTCGGCTCGCCCACGGGCTGACTCAGCAACAGGTTGCCGACCGGTGGAACGAGCTGTGGCCGCACGAGGACGGGCCGAAGACCGGCAAACACATCTCCTACTGGGAAGCCTGGCCCGCACCGAGCGGCCGTACCCCAACACTCGCCACCCTTGGCCGGCTCGCCGTCATCTACCAATGCCGGCCGGGCGACCTCCTCGACCACGACGACTACCCCCACCTCGGTCTCGACACGGGAGCCGTGAAGCCGCGGAACGTCGACCAAGTGGAGATCGACTCCCTCGCCAGTGCCGTCACACCTGGCGGTCCGCCTATGCCTCACGTCGCCGCCCGCGATGTGGATCTGGTTTCGATTGCCGACAGCGCGCATACGACGGTCGACCGGCGCACGATTCTTGGCGGTGCCAGCGCCTCGATCTTCGCCACCGTCCTGGGCGTCGGCTCCCCCGCCGATCCGCGCGGCCTTCTCGTCGCCGCCGTCCTCGGCGGCCAAGGCTCCGCCGAGTCGACTGAGACGGACCTGGTGGCACTCACCCAGCGGGTCGCCGCGGCTAAGCGCCGCTATCAGAGTTGCGCCTACGCCGGCCTGCTCACCTCGCTTCCCCCGCTGCTCGGTTCCTTGAACGGCGCGGCCGACCGCTCGCACCGGCGTGACATCCCGAGTGCCTACCGGCTCACCGCGGAGGCGTTCCAGATCGCGGGCAGTGTGCTGCTCAAGCTGGGTGACGTCTCGATGGCGATGCTCGCCGCCGACCGCAGCCTCACCGCCGCCAACCACAGTGGCGATCCGATCACCGTCGCCGCCAGCGCACGGCTCGTCACGCACGCCCTCATCAGCGCCGGACATCCCATCCACGGCGCCGAGTACGCGGCCGACACGGTGGACCGCCTCGACCAAGCCGTCCCGGCCACGCCCACCGCCGATGCCGTTCTCGGCGCGCTGCTGTTGCGGGGCGCGATCGCCGCTGCACGGGCGAGCGACCGCCACGGCGCCACCGATCTGCTCAGCCGGGCCGACGAGCGCGCCGCTCGCGGAGTACCCGAGGGGAACCTTTGCTGGACCGGGTTCAACACCGCCAACGTCCAACTCCATCGCGTCCACGCCGCGCTGACGCTTGGCGACGCCGGCCAGGCAATCGACCACGCCCACCGCATCGATCTCACCAAGATCGACCTGCCGGAACGTCGCGCTCGACTCATGATCGACGTCGCCCACGCCTACCACCAGTGGAACAAACCCGAATCCGCCTACCAGGCCCTCCGCGCGGCCGAAGAAACGGCTCCAGAAGAAGTTCACACACGAACCGGCACTCGACAGCTGATCGACAACCTGCAGCGCACCGCACCCGCCAGTCTTCGGCCTCACCTCGCTGCCATGGCCCAGCGCGGCGCGAGTGCATGACGACACCGACCCGAACCCGTGTGCTCTACCTGGTTATTTGCGGTGCTGGCCCGGCCAAGGCAATTGGCACCATGATCGACCTGGCGCAGCAGCGGCAGTGGGACGTCCATACCATCGCCACACCATCCGCGCTCGACTTCATCGACTCCACCGCAGTAGAACAAGCAACCGGCCACCCGATTCGGGCCGCGTACCGCCAGCCAGGAACCTCGCGCCAACCTCGGCCCGCCGCCGACGCGGTCATCGTCGCACCAGCGACGTTCAACACGATCAACAAACTCGCCGTCGGCATCAGCGACAACTATGCCCTTGGAATACTCGCCGAAATCATCGGGACCGACATCCCGGTCGCCATGCTCCCATTCGTCAACACGGCACTCGCCGCCCGCGCACCGCTGGTCACCGCAGTTGAGAAGCTTCGAGCCGAACACGTGCAGGTTCTTCTCGGTCCTGCCGGATTCCAACCACATCCGCCGGGACAAGGCGAGGATCGGATCCCGGAATTCCCTTGGATCGCGGCTCTTGAGGCGGTCTCTACGCTGAAATGACTGGTGCCGGTCGGCCCGCCGTGGGACGGCTCATCCTCGGCGGCCGAGCACTGAAAGACCCGGCGACTTCATGAGACCCAATCAGCCCAGCGCCGCAGCAATTTCTGCCGGGTGCAGCTGCTGGGTGGTCAAGCGAAATTGAGCACCCGCCGCAGGCGCCCGGCGTGCATCCGCACGGCGGCGAGCAGCCGGCAGGCGGAAGTTGCCTCAGCGGTTGGCGAGTGCCTTGAGCAAGGCATTGGCGGGGGCCTTGCCGGAGGATGGGTTCCGGCTGGTAATCAGGTTGCCGTCGACGACGTAGGGCTGCCGGGCCGGGCTACCGTAGTAGTCGGCGCCAGCAGCGGCAGCCCTTGAGCGTCACCGAGGACAAGGCCGAGTGGACCGGCACGGACATCGTCTTCTCGACATCTGCACAACGGATGACGGGACCGAGGTCTGGTTCACGCACGCCGGTCTCGGTGAGTGTTTCGACGCCTGTTCCAACGCATGGGGCGCCATCGCCAACGACAGCTTCCGGGGGATCGGTCACGACCGGAAATGGTCAGCTCTTACCGTTGGCATAAGAGTCCCCGGCCGCCCTTACGCGCGGGAGCGGCCGGGCTCACAACATTAGGCCTTTGTCCACTTCTGGTTGGTACCGCCGTTGCAGGTCCAGATCTCCACGCCGGTGCCGTTGGGGCTGGCGCCGCCGCCCTTGACGTCGAGGCACAGGCCCGACTGCACGCCGGTGATGGTGCCGTTGGCGTTGACGGTCCACTGCTGATTCGTCTGACCGTTGCAGGTGAACAGGTCGACGTTGGTCCCGGATGTGGTGCCGTTGTTGAAGGCGTCCAGGCACAGGCCGAGTTCACGGATCGTCCCGCCGGAATAGGTCCACTCCTGGTTGACGCCGTGGTGGCAGTCGAAGACTTCCTGGAGCGTGCCGGGGGTGGTCGCCGAGTTGGGGTCGTCCAGGCATCGGCCGGAGGCGGTGCTGACGAACTCGGCTGCGCTGCTCGTGCCGGTCCCGCTGCTCGTGCCGGCCGGGGTGCGCAGCAGTTGAACGGCGCCGGGGCCGAGGTTGACGCTGTAGGTCCCGCTGATCGTGCCGATCGACGAGCCGGTCCACAGGTCGGTGGCGGTCGGCGAGGTGGTGATGCCGGCCGCGGCGAGGTTGACGCTCACGGTCTGGCTGGCGCTGCTCGAGTAGTTGAACAGCCCGATGATCACGCTGCCGTCCGACTCCGTCTTGCTGAACACCTGCTGATTGCCATTGCTGACGATCCGGGACGCGTCGATGGCGTCCTGATCCACCTTGAGCACGGCGGCGTTCTTGAGGTAGCCGAGGTCGGTCGCGTCCAGGTGGGTCAGGTCGGTGCCGAGGATCAGCGGCGAGGCCGCCATCGACCAGAGGCTCAGCTGCGACTGGCGTTCCGGCGCGGTCAGCCCGTCGTTGGTGCCGTTGCCGACCTCGATCGAGTCGTAGTCGTTGAACGCGCCGGGGCCGCCGTCCGGCTGCCACGCGGCGACCTGGGCGTAGCGCTGCTGGATGTTGCCCCAGTCGGTCAGCGGGTAGCTGCTGCCGCCCGACCCGCAGTAGCACTCGACGTCACCGCCGGTACGCCAGCCGTTGGAGTACTGCGCCCAGGTGCTCGCGCTGCCGATGGCGAGGTTGTTGGAAAGCTCCAGGTGGATCGGGCGGCCGGTCTGCGCGAGCGCGGCCGACCACGCCTGAACGTCGGCGACGTCGCCGGTACCGACGCCGTCGATCTTGACGTAGTCGACGCCCCACGAGGCGAACTCGTTGGCCCAGGAGTTGATGAACGCCTGCGCGCCCGGCTTGGTGTAGTCGATGCCGACCATGCCGCCGCAGTTGTAGTTGCTCTCACCAGCGGTGGTCGCGATCTGGTCGGCGGTATAGCTGGTGCCCTGAATCGGGGACTTCTGGGCGACGGCCTGTTTGGAGATGCCCGGGGTGACGTAGATGCCGAACTTCAACCCGTCGGCGTGTACGTGCGACGCGACCACGGCGATACCGTCGGTAGAGCCGGACGGTGGGAACGCGGTGGTGTTGGTGGCCCAGCGGCCGTACTGGTCCACGGCCGGACCCTGACCTCCTGGGCACTGGTACCAGAAGTCGTCGATGTTGACGTACTGGTAGCCGGCGGCCGCGAGTCCGCTGTTTTTCATCGCGTCGGCCTGGGCGTCGATCACGGCGGCGGTCGGGGCCTTCCGGACGAAGCTCCAACTGCTCCAGCCGAGCGCCGGGGTGAGTCCGACGCCGTTGCCTTCGGCCTGGGCCGGCGTGCTCGGCAGCAGGGTCACGGCGAGCGCCGTCGCAGCCGCCGCTACCACGGCGACCAATCTTCGTGACCTTCTGTTGATCTTTCTGGGGGTTTCTGAGCGCATGAGTGCGTCTCCGTCCTCGGTGTACCTGGCGGGGGCATGCCACATAGACGCCTCTGAACAGGGCAGACCGGGGCGGAGGCCCGCTACGTCACATGGGAGGCGTTTGGAACTCAACTCCATAGTCGACGTCTTGTCAATATCTGTTGTTTACTGTGCGAAAATATGCCTGAAATTGTTTGGTATTCTTGGCTTTCCCTGGCGTGACCGCTACGGTCTCCCAGGAGAGGAGACGACGGCGATGGCGGTGGTCCAGTGTGGACCATGCGTCCGGTGCCAGGGCGGACTCGACACGGGTCTGCCGCCGATCCGGCCGGATTCATCAGATGTGCCACATGCCGCTTCAGCTGCACAGCGCACGCGCATGTCGCATGTCTGGACTTCAGGCTGAACATGCGATCCAAAACATCAGACGTTCTCGATACGTAGGTGCCGTCCCGTCACCACTGCCGCTGTGTGCTGAGGAGGAACCGTGTTCAGACGTTCCAAGAGGTTGTGGTTCGGCGCTGCGGCCGCCGTCGTGTGCCTTACTTCGGCATTGGCGGTGGCGGTTGGTGCGGGCACGCCTGCGCAAGCGGCAACGACGACGACTGCTTGGCGGGACGGGGTGTTCTCGTCGAACGTCGGTGGGATTGTGTCGCGTTCGAATGTGGTGTTGGGCCGGCCGAACTCGTCGGCGACGCAGTTTTTGCCGTTGGGTAACGGCTCGTTGGGCGTGGCTGCGTGGGCAGCGAACGGGTTCACGGCGCAGTTGAATCGCAGTGACACCATGCCGAACCGGTGGTCGCCGGGTCAGGTGACCATCCCCGGGTTGTCGGTGATGACGTCGGCGGCGAATTTCGTCGGGTACCTCGACTTGTACAACGGGGTGTTGCACGAGTCCGGCGGTGGCATGACGATGCAGTCGTGGGTGCCGGCGGGTAAGGACGAGTTGGTCGTCGACGTGACTGGCGCCAACCCAGGCAGCCGGATGGTCGCGAGCGTGAGCTTGTGGAGTGGCCGATCCCCGGCCGCGTCCGCGTCGGGTGCGGTAGGGGCGTTGGCGCAGTCGTGGTCCGACAATACGCAGTCGGGTCACTCGAACCAGACGTTCGGCGCGATGGCGGCGATCACGGCGGGCGGGCAGAACGTCTCCGCGGCGGTGGTCAACGGCACCCAGGTACAGGTGAGTTTCAACCCCAACAGCAACGGCTCGTACCGGATCATCGTCGCGTCGCCCTCGTGGACCGGTGGCAACGCGGTGTCCGCCGCGTCGACCGTGATCGGCAGCGACGTCTCCGCGTCCACATCAAGCTTGCTGGCGACGCAGTCCACGTGGTGGAACAGGTACTGGGCGAACAGCGGCCTGATCGAGGCGAGCTCCTCGGACGGCACCGCTCAGTACATGGAGAACCTCAACACCCTCTACCTGTACTTCGAGGCCGGCATCATGCACACCGGCCAGTATCCGGGCAGCCAGGCGGGGCTCGCGGACCTGTACAACTTCAACCAGGACCACCAGGCCTGGTACCCCGCCGGGTACTGGTTGTGGAACCTCCGCGGGCAGATCAACGCGAACCTCGCATCCGGAAACTTCGCGTTGAACCTGCCGATCTTCGACATGTACCTCAATGACCTGCCCGCGATTGAGTCGTGGACGAGCGCGAACATGAACGGTAAGTCGGGCGCGTGTGTGCCGGAGACCATGCGGTTCAACGGCAACGGCTACTACAACGGTGGCGGCATTACCTCGAACGCTTCGTGTGCCGTGGCGTCCAGCCCGAGCTTCAACGCTGAGACCATCACCAGCGGCGCGGAGATCGCGCTGTGGATCTGGCAGCAGTACCAGGACACCGGCAGCCTGGCCTTCCTGCAGAAATACTATCCGGTGCTGCAGCAGACCGCGACGTTCCTGCTCGCGTGGCAGTCGGTCGGATCGGACGGCTACCTGCAGTCTGTCGACAACGCGCACGAGACACAGTGGGCGGTGCAGGATCCGACCACCGACATTGCTGCCGACCAGGCGCTGTTCTCCGCCACCTCGTCGGCCGCGACGCTGCTGGGCACCGACTCGTCACTGGTCTCCCAGCTGCACACCGCACTCGGCCAGATCCGGCCGTACGCGCGTACCGACCAGTCCACGCACAGCCAGCTGCTCGGCCCGTCCGCGGACGCATCGGGCACCGACGTGATCGGGAACTCGTACCAACCCACGGCGGCGACCCACAACGTGGAGAACCTGGGGCTGGAGCCGGTCTGGCCGTTCGGCGTGATCGGTGACAACACCGTGGTGAGCGGGGACAACCTGACCGCGCTGGCACAGCGCACGTACAGCCATCGGCAGTACGTCAACAATCCGGACTGGACCTACGACTCGGTGCAGGCGGCCCGCCTGGACCTGTCCTCCGAGGTCGCGAACGACCTGGTGAACAGCACGAAGAGCTATCAGGTGTACCCGTCGGGGCTGGCCGCGTGGAACCCGGGCTCGCTGGATGAGCCGTACATCGAGCATGTGTCCAACGTCGCCACCACTCTGGACGAGGCGTTGGCCACCGACTACGACGGCACCCTCCGTTTCGCGCCGGCCTGGCCTGCCGGCTGGGACGTGTCAGGCACGGTGTACGTCCGGGGCGGCTCGAAGGTTGACGTGCAGGTCGAGGGCGGCACCCTCGCCACGGCGGCGATCGAGGCCGGCACGACGCAGACGATGACCGTGCGCAACCCGTGGTCGGGCCAGCAGGCGGAAGTGGTCGACGGCTCAACCGGCGCCGTGGTGGTCTCCCCGACCACCGCCTCAACGTTCAGCGTGCCGGTGACCGCCGGCCGGTCGTACCTGGTACAGCGGCCGTCGGCACCCACCACGTCGTTGCCCTTCGCCCAGGTCACCGGAGCGGCTGCCCGGACGAGCCGGGCGCTGGGCAACGTCACGATCGGCCTGAGCGGCAACAGCCTGCCCGGCGGCAACACGGTCACCGTCACCAACCCGGGCAACCAGACCGGCACGGTGGGCACGCCCATCAACGGCGTGCAGATCCAGGCCACGGACTCCGCATCCGGGCAGACGCTGACCTACACCGCCAACGGCCTGCCGCCCGGCCTGTCGATCAGTTCCTCCGGCCTGATCACCGGCACGCCCAGCAGCGCGGCGACCGTCACCGTCACCGTCACCGCCACCGACACCACCGGAGCCTCCGGATCGGCGACTTTCACCTGGACGACGGCCGGCGGACCCACATCCACGGTCCTGCGCGGCGTGGGCTCGAACCGATGCCTCGACGTGCCGAACAGGTCCACCGCCGACGGCACGCAGGTCGCCATCTGGGACTGCAACGGCGGCACCAACCAGTCATGGACGCTGACCGCAAGCAAGCAGCTCACCGTGTACGGCACGAAATGCCTCGAGGTGGCCGGCCAATCGACGACGGCCGGCGCGCACGCCCAGATCGCCACCTGTACAGCCGCCACCAACCAGCAGTGGAACATCAACTCCAACGGCACCATCACCGGTGTCCAGTCCGGCCTGTGCCTGGACGTCACCGGCGCCGCAACAGCCAACGGCACCACAGTCGAAGTCTGGACCTGCAACGGCGGCAGCAACCAGTCCTGGTCCCGCTCATGACCGTCGCCACCACCG
>CAWCQQ010000008.1:0-71410 GCA_963797675.1 uncultured Actinomycetota bacterium | reverse complement strand
CAGCGGCCGGTTCACGATCAGCGGAGACTACGTGGTGACCGCACATAGCCCGAAAATCCAGTTAAATCAACCGTTTGAGGTTGTCGGATCTCGGCTCGCGGGTTGACGGCGCGCCACAAGTCGTAGAGGTTGTCAACGTAGCGAACCGACCATGAGGAGGGCCCGACAGTGGCCAGCGATGACGACGGTGTGACCGAAGCCCACGACCAGCGGATGACGGTACACATCCTCACGCAGATCCCGGAGCACGAGCCGGTTCCCGGCGATCCGCATTACGCCCTGTTCCAGCAGGCCAAGACGCGTCTGAAGCGACAGGGCCTGTGGAAGTGCGCGATCAACGACGACTACTGCGGCGGGGACATCGAGCTGCACCACACGCACATCGAGTCGGCGAACATCACGTTCGAGGATCTGCAGAAGGTGAACGAGGCATTCGGCCTGCACCTCGACGACGACAAAGAGTTCTCGGCCTGGATCGAGTCGCCGGGCAACCTGGAGGCGCTCTGCGTCGTGCACCACCGGACGCACTATGGCGTACACGTGTTGCCGCACCCGCTGTGGGAGCCGCTGCGTTACCGCAAGGCCAACGCGAAGCCGTCCGCCGAAGTCGAGCTGCTCGAGGGCGGCGACGAGACCGAGGTCGAGGCGACCAAGACGGTCACCACGGCAACCAAGACGCGCGCGACCCGGGCCGGTACCCGTACCACGACGAAGACCGACACCACGGAGAAGGTCGCCGTCGCCACCCCGAGTGGCGAGGTCGACGAGACGGTGGAGAAGAAGCGCGTGACCGAGCGCCGTACGGTGCCGCGGCAGAGCCGCTGACGCGATGACGAAGTCACCCCGCGGGCCGTCCGGTTCCGCGGGGTGACTCACCGCCCTTCGGCGCGCATCCGATCCTCGAACAGATCCCGGATGTCGCACAGCGCGATCAGACCGGCCCTCAAGCCAGCGATCTCCTCGGCCGTACACGCGTCGGCCAGTTGGGCATCGACCGAGACGACGCCGGCACGGACCGCGGATGCGGCCTGCCTCCCACGCTCGGTGACCGTGATCGTCATCCGCCGCCGGTCGTCGGTGCTCGGCGCGCGTTCGAGATAGCCGCGCAGAACCAGCGTGTCGATGAGCTGGCTGGCGGCCTGGCGACTGACGCCCAGTTCACGAATCAGTTGCGCGGCGCTGCCGCCGTTGTTGACGATGCCACCGAGCACGAACGGGCCGTTGGCGGGCATGTCGTCGAAGCCGCCTTCGGCCAGTCGCGATCGGACGGCATGGGCGTAGGCACCGCGCGCCGCGCGCAACAGAGCCGGGATGACAACCTCACCTGCATCAGCCATGCCGTCGATCATATTTGCAAGCCATTGACTGTCAAGCAGGTTGACAGTCAACGTACATGCTCGAATCAGGGCATGTAGTGGCGAGCGCGGGCACGCCGTTTGCCCTCGTGCATGGCCTGGACCCGGGCGATCGGGATCTCGTGGCCCTCGGCGATCAGAGCCGGGTCGAGCACCACCGGCGACGGCATCTCCCGCGCCCAGGGATCGTCGGCGGCAATCAGCGCAGCGGCGTTGTGGATCGTAAAGTCGGCCGGCGTGATGCGGTCGAGATCGGCCCAGGCCACCGGGAACGACACCGGTACGCCGGGCCGGATCCGCGGACTGTACGCGGCGGCCACCGTGGCACCGCCGGCTCGGGTGGAATCGACGAAGACCTTGCCTTCGCGATCCTCGCGGATGAACGCGGTGGTCGCGATGGCCGGATCCACTCGCTCCACACGTGCCGCGAGCGCTCTCGTCGCGGCCGCCACGTCCTCATGGGACGCCGGCGCCAGCGGTACGAACACATGCAGACCCTTGGCACCGCTGGTCTTCACGGCACCCGCGAGACCGGCCGTGTCGAGTACCTCGCGGACCCGCTGCGCGACCCGGACGACCAGCGGAAAGTCCTCTCCGGACGGCGGGTCCAGATCGATGATGAGGTGCGTCGGCGCATCCCAGTGATCGACCCGCACGAGCGCCGCATGGAACTCGACCGCTCGCTGGTTCGCGAACCACAGCAGCGTCCGACGGTCGTTGGCGAGCGCGTACGCGACGTCGCGTTTGGACGTCTCCGCCCAGCGGGTCGTCGTCTGGATCCAGTCCGGGGCATATTTCGGCAGATTCTTCTGCATGAACGGTTCCTGGCCCGGCCGAACTCGGATCACCGACAGCGGGCGATCGCGCAGTACCTCGACGAATGGGCCGGCGATCGCATCGAGATAACTGACGAGATCACGCTTCGTCGCACCAGCGCCGTCAAATAACTCCTGGTCCAGATGCGTGAATTCCACACCGTCGATCGAGTCGTCCGCCATCGGAGCCTCCCACCGCATCATATTCGGTCGCGGGCAGATCGCCCGCCGGCGGCGGCCGGATGCCGGACGAGAACCGGGACTCAGTGGTCCTGACCACGGAGGGCGGCTCGGTCGGCGGCGGCGCGGCCGGAGACCCAGCCCCGCTCGTCGCGGACCCGAATCGTGCCTCGCGTGGACACCGGGAACAACGCCCGCATCCGTTCATCGACCGCCTTCTCCCGGCTGGCCAGCACCGGGAGGAGGCGGTCGTCATCCTGCGCGGCGTCCGCCATGGCCGCCGCCGACACCTCGCCGAGGCGTTCGCCGATCCGGCTCGCATATGCCTGCATGAACGACTGCCGGAACGCGCGCGTGCGGTCCGGGCTCTCCTTCGACGTGGAGCCCTCGCGGATCATCGCCGCCGAGCCCTGGACGAGCAGGGACAGGAACATCATCTCCACGACGTCGAGATCCGGGGCATATCCGAAGACGGTCGAGAACTCGTAGTCCGGACTCCACACCGACCGGCACAGATTCGCCTCGGCCACCTGCTGCAGGAGAACCGCCTTCGACTCCGCGTACGGCTTGTCGATGGTGATCCGTACGCCGACCGGCTTGTCCGGATCGTCGATCTGCCCGGCGATCAGCGCGTGATCGATCGCGTGCCGGGCCATCAGCTCCTGCGCCTTGGCGGAGTAGGACTCGGCCTCGGCCGGGAACTTCGTCGACTCCGCCTTCGCCAGCAGCCCCCGGATCTTGCCGAGCATCCGGCTGTCCGCGGCCCGGGCATCCGGCGACAGCGTGCCGCGGCGGGCCTGCCCGGGTGGCGGCATCAGCAACGGCAGATCCGGCAGGTAGTTGATCTCGCCGACGACTTCAAGCACAATCCGCAGCGCCTCGACCCGTGGCATCCCCCACTGCTCGGACCAGAGGCGCAGGTGCGCGTATGCATCGCCGGCCCACCACACGTCGGCCCGCATCTCGACCAGTTGGGCGCTCCAGCGGTCGTGGATCCGGTCGGCCGGATAGGTGCCGATCTGGCCGGCCACCATGTCGCGCAACCAGTCCGTGTGCGGACCCTTCGACACCGTACGGGCGACGTCCAGCGGTTGCCAGCCGCGCTTCCAGATCGCTCCGAGGATGTGCTCGGTGATCTCCACGATCGAGGCGTCGACCAGCTCATCCGGCGCGGTGGTCAGCTCGTCCAGCGCCGACTCGAATGCGGCGCCGCCCTGGTCGCGGGTCGCGGTGAGCGCCCGGTCGATGATCGCGTAGACGGCCTTGCGGGCATCGGTCGATGCCTCGGGCGCGTCGACGTGATGCGGCGCCCGCAGCGGTCGGCCGCGGGGCACCTTCGGTTTACGCGCGCCCATCAGCCAGTCTCCACGCCGCGAAGTGTAGTGGCGTGTGTAGATCTTGGTGCGTCACGACTACGGTGACACGGTGAACCCGGCCGATCTGCAAGCGCTCCAGGAGGGTGACCTCGCCGACCGCGAGGAACACCTCTACGACCTCATCAACCGTGCCCGCAGCGGAGACGACGGTACGGCGGCCGCACTGCGGCACATGATCTCCCATTACTCGGACTTTCATCCGGGCCTCGTCAGCCGCGCTCTGAACCAGGCCACCGTCTTCGGCGACGCCAGCCTGGAGCAGCCGCTGCTCGCGTTGCTGACCGACCGGGACTTCCAGTGCGAGCCGTGGGGCGCGATGGGCTGCGCCGACCTCGGCTTCACGGCGGCCATCCCGATGCTGATCCCGATGCTGGACGACGATCGCTGGATCGCTCGCGAGCAGGCGATCATCGGACTCGGCATGCTCGGCGACGCGTCCACCGTCCCGATCCTCGCGCCGCTGCTCGGCGATTCGGACCCGTACACGCGCGAAGCCGCCGCCGCGGCACTCGGCACGATCGGCGGCGACGCCGCGTACGCCGCGCTGTGGGCCGAACTCGAACACCGGCGCTTTCAGCGGATCGGACACATTGCCAGCGCGCTGGCCACGTTCACCCCGAGGGTCATCCCGGATCTGATCGGCATGGCCACGAACGGAGATGCGGACCAGCGCTACTGGGCCGCGATCGCGCTCGGCTCCACCGGCGATGACGAGGTCATCCCGACGCTGGAGCGCATCATGGCCGACGACGAGGGCGTGACCGTGTTCGACGGCTGGGTACGCGTGGCCGCCAAGAAGGGCCTGCGTACGCTGCGAAGGATTCAGGCTGCAGTAGCGGCCCGCACCGAGGAGTAGCCATGCGTGTCGATATCAGCGCCGATATCTCCGCCTCCCCACTGCAGGTCGAGGCCGCAGCGGTGCGTGCCGAGGCGGACGGGTACGACGGCTTTGGCGTCGCCGAGACCAGCCACGACGCGTTCACGGTCCTGTCGCTGGCCGCCCGTGCAACGACCCGGATCACGCTGCAGTCCGCGATCGCGGTCGCGTTCAGCCGTAATCCGATGACCGTCGCGACGGCCGCGAACGACATCCAGCTGATCTCCGAAGGCCGCTTCCAGCTCGGGCTCGGTTCGCAGGTCAAGCCGCATATCGAGCGCCGCTTCTCGATGCCCTGGAGCAAGCCGGCCGCACGGATGGAGGAGTTCATCGCTGCGATCCGGGCAATCTGGGCTACGTGGGCCACCGGCGAGCGGCTGATGTTCAAGGGCGAGTTCTATTCGCACACGCTGATGACCGACTTCTTCAACCCGGGCCCGAACCCGCACGGGAACCCGCCGATCCTGCTGGCCGCGGTCGGCGAACTGATGACCCGCGTCGCCGGGCGGGTGGCCGACGGCATGCTCGTACACAGCTTCACCACGGAGGCGTACCTGCGGGAGCACACGCTGCCGGCACTCCGCCAGGCACGCGGCTCGCTCGACGGGTTCACGCTGTGCCTGCCCGCGTTCGTCGTACTCGGCGCCGACGACGCTGCTCGAGCCCGCGCCGAGATCGGCATCCGCAAGCAGATCGCGTTCTACGGGTCGACACCCTCCTACCTGCCGGTGCTGGAGCAGCACGGCTGGGCCGACCTCGGCGCGAAGCTCAACGCGCTGTCCCGGCAGGGCGCGTGGACGGAGATGGGCGAGCTGATCACCGACGACGTGCTGGATGCGTTCGCGGTCTCCGGCGACGCCATCCACGTCGCGGCCGGTCTGCGTGCCCGTTTCGGCGACATGGTCGGCCGGATCTCGCTCTACACGCCGTATCCGGTCGATCAGGAGCAGGTCACACAGGTCACCGAGTTGCTGCGCGCCGCGTAAAGTGACCGGCATGACCGCTCGGCTGGAACTCACCACGATCAATATCGGTGCGCCGGATCCCACCGCTCTGGCCCACTTCTACCAGCGGCTGCTCGGCTACGACATCGCCGCTGAAGAGCCGGACTGGGTGATCATGCGGCCACCCGGCGCGGGCCTGCCGCTGTCGTTCCAGCACGAACCGCACTACGTCCGGCCGGTCTGGCCGGCGCTGGCGGGCGACCACAACATGATGATGCACCTGGAGATCTGGACCGACGACATGGACGGCGCGGTGGCGCACGCCGAGGCCTGCGGCGCCACGGTCGCCGAGCTCCAACCGCAGGACGAGGTACGGGTGATGCTCGATCCGGCCGGCCATCCGTTCTGCCTGTGGCTGGGCGACCGCGGTAAGGCGGACGAGTAGCGGTGTCTAGGCGGACGTTGCCGCACGGGTTATCGCCGGCCCCGACATCTCCGAGTGCCCGGCCGCAGCCGCGATCGTAAACGCGGAGCTGACCAGCTGGATGTGCGACAGCGCCTGCGGAAAGTTGCCGACCTGGCGTTTGTTGATGACGTCGTACTCCTCGGCCAGCAGGCCGACATCGTTCCGCAAGGCGAGCAGTCGATCCATGATGGCGCGGGCCTCGTCGTGGCGGCCCTGCAGACTGTAGTTGTCCGCGAGCCAGAACGTGCAGGCCAGGAATGAACCTTCGCCGGGCGGCAGACCATCGACGTTGGAGTCGTTGTCGTTGTTGTAGCGGCGGACGAATCCGTCCTGCATCAGTTCGCGCTCGATCGCGGCCACTGTGCCGAGCACCCGAGGATCGTCCGCTCGCAGGAATCCGACCGGCGCGATCAGCAGCGTCGACGCGTCCAGCGCGGTCGACCCGTACGACTGGGTGAACGTGTTCTTGCTGCTGTTGAAGCCCAGGTCCAGAACCTGTGTGCGGATCTCGTCGCGGCTGCGCTTCCAGGTGTCGAGGTCGCCCACGAGGTCGAACTCCTCGACGCTCTTGATCGCCCGGTCCATCGCCACCCATGCCATCACCTTCGAATGCGTGAAGTGGCGGCGCGGCCCACGTACCTCCCAGATGCCCTCGTCCGGCTCGTGCCACTTGGACTCGAGGAAGTCCATCAGCTTCGTCTGGACCATCCAGCCCTCCGGCGTCGGTCCGAGGCCGGCCAACCGTGCGTGGTAGAGCGCGTCGATCAGTTCACCGAACACGTCCAGCTGCAGCTGCGTGGACGCGCCATTACCGATCCGGACCGGGGCGGCGCCCTGGTAGCCGGGCAGCCACGGCAGCTCCATCTCGGTCAGCCGGCGCTTGCCGTCGATGCCGTACATGATCTGCATCTGCTCGGGTTGCCCGGCGAGCGCGCGCACGAGCCACTCGCGCCAGCGACGCGCCTCATCGATGTAGCCGCCCTCGACCAACACCAGGAGGGTGTACGTCGCGTCGCGGATCCAGCAGTAGCGATAGTCCCAGTTCCGGACGCCACCGAGCTGCTCCGGCAGCGATGTGGTGAGCGCGGCGACGATGCCACCGCTCGGCGTGTACGTGAGTCCCTTCAACGTGATCAGCGATCGCACCACGGCATCTCGATCCGGCCCGACGTATCGGCACTTCGACGACCATTTCTGCCACCACAGCTCGGTGTCGTGGATGAGCCGCCGAACGTCCGGGACCGGCGTGAACCGAGCGCGCGGGCCGGTCCATCCGATCCGGAAGTCGGCCGCGTCCCCGGCCGAGATCCGGAACGAGGCTCGTGCGGCGTGATCGTCGCCGCAGTCCAGCGGCACCGTCGAGTCAAGGATCACAGTGTCCGGACCGGCGATGATCTGCACCCGGCAGTGCCCGGCCGAAGTGTTCTCCGGCAGCCGCCGGATCCAGGGCACGATGCTGCCGTAGTCGAACCGGAGATTGACGTCACACACCATCTCCACCGTGCCGCGGATGCCCTCCACCCGCCGGACCAGGTCCGCGACCTCGTCGCGTACCGGCATGCAGTCGATCACCCGGACCGCGCCGGTAGCCGTCTCGAACACGGTCTCCAGCACCAGCGTCTCGCCCCGGTACGAGCGTGTCGACGTGTAGTCCTGCCCGTAGACACCCGCCGGCGCGAGCAGCCACCGGCCGTGGTCGGGCGTGCCCAGCAGGGCCGCGAAGCAGGCGCCGGAGTCGAAGTGCGGCAGGCACAGCCAGTCGACCGACCCGTCCTTGCCGACCAGCGCTCCGGTATGCAGGTCACCGATGAAGCCGTAATCCTCGATCGCCAATGCCATAGTCCTAGCAGATCACTAGATCGTCGGACGCGCCATGCCAGAACGACAATGTGTCCGCGCCGACGCTCGGGCAGGCGTCGAACGGCCGTTTCAGGTAGCAGGCGTACTCTCGCGCGCATGAAACGACTGGCGACGCCCGGCTGGCTACTGTGCCATGTCGCGATGGTCGCGCTGGTCGTCACGTTCCTGCGGCTCGGGTGGTGGCAGCTGAGCCGGGCCGAGGGCGGTAACGGTCTGAGCATCGGATACACGCTCGAGTGGCCGCTGTTTTCCGGATTCGTCGTGCTGGTATGGCTGCGCGAAGTCCGGACCACCGTCCGGGCCGGCCGGCCCGACGTGGCCCCGGCCGCAGCCGAACCGGGCGAGCCGGACGTACCCGCCGGGGTTTCCCGGTTTGATCCGGCGCAGGCACGCGCCGCGCGTGCGGCGGTCAGCGCGAGCACCGATGCGGCCGGCGACCCGACATCCGAATACAACCAATATCTGACGTGGCTGGCGGAGCACCCCCACGCCCGACCGAGTGACTACCGGCGAGCGGCCGTGTCGCCCACCGTCCATCCGGCCATCCATCCGGCCACATCTGAGGAGACGTCCCGCGCATGAGCGACATCGAGTTGAGCGAGCCCACCACCGCAGCGGCGAGGACGCGGCCGGATCTCGGCACCAACCTGCTGGTTTACCGGATTCTCGCCTATGTGGTCGGCACCGGTCTGGTGATCCTCGTGTGCGTCGGCCTCCCGCTGCAATTCTGGGGACACAACAAGATCATCGCCACGTATGTCGGCATCGCACACGGCTGGCTGTTCATGGTCTACCTGATCGTGACGTTCGTGCTGGCCGCCCGGGCGCGCTGGAGCATGATCCGGGTGGTCTGGGTCGGGCTCGCGGGCACGATCCCCTTCCTGTCGTTCTACGCCGAGCGCAAGGTCACCGGCTGGGTTCGCGCGGAAGAACGTTAATTTACCGTTTCATCCGATTTCCACTGATAGGTCTGGATCGTTGCCCAGACCATGCGTACCGTCCGCTCTGCCGCAGGCACCTCGACCGCCATTCTCGCCGGAATCGCAGCGCTCGCGCTGCTCCTGATCTGGCTGTCGGTGCCGGACCAGGCGTCCGCCGGAAGTGCGGCGTCGGTCGCGGTCCGCGGATATGTGTTCTACGACCGCAATGACAGCGGTGTACGCGATCCCGGCGAACCGGGCCTCGCCGGCCTGCGCATCGATACCGGCTCGGTCGCGCACACCACCCTGACCGGCACGGACGGCGGCTATGCGTTCACGTCGTTGCCGAAGTCCGGCTATCTCCAGGTGGAGACGGGCTGGCTGCGGTCGCAGTGCCCGCCGGCCGCGAACCCGACCACGAATAGCTGCAAGGTCGGACCGGGTGCGGACAACGACTTCACCGTGAACAACCAGTTCGTCCGGTACGTGCTGACGTCGAAGAGCGTCTCGAACATCAACGTCGGGCTGGTGCCGGACTGGCCCGGCCGCTCGATGACGATTCCGCCGCCGGTCGCCGGTGTGGTTCCGGCGAACGAGGTCGACGTCGCGGCACGCCTGTCCTGGACGTCCGGCACCTGCGTCGGCGGCAGCCTGCAGATCTGCCGCGCCGGTGACACGTTCGCGATGGACGGGCAGCTGTTCAACCAGGGCACGAGCCCGCTGACCGGCGTACGCGCCCGGGTCTACGTACCGCCCGGGGACTGTGCGACGGGGGCCGCGGTGCTGGCGTACACGGTGCCGTCCGGCCTGGGCGATCTGACCGTGAGCCCGGCGGCGCCGGACTGCTCGACCCGCTACCTCGACCTGTCGTTCGCCGGCAGCCTGGCCACCGGCGGCCGGCGTCCGGGTGCGGATCGGCGGTCGGACCGCATCGGGGCCCGGCACGCCGGGCTGCACGATCACGAAGCCGGACAAGGCGCTCTGCCCGTCCGGCGAGCCGCAGGGGCGCGGGTGGTTGATCGGCGTCGATCACATCGATCAGTCCGGCGATCCGGATTCGACGTTCTGCGCCGCGGGTGACATGACACTGTGCCCGACCGGGCTGCACGACAAGCGGCGCGCACCGGACGAGATCGATCCGGCCGGTCACAACGTCGACGCGGCACTCGGCGGATCCACCGCCTATGACCTGGTCACGCACGTACAGATGCTGGACGGCCGGACGGTCCGGGCCTGGGTGAGCAACACCGGCCCGAACCTCTCACCGCAGAAGGTCCGGGTCACGATGTGGCTGCCGGCCGGTACGCCGATCGTGACCGTGCCTCCGAAGCACAACCTGATCACCTGTGACAGCGGTACGGTGTCCGGCTCTGCGATCGTCGTCACGTGCACGCTCGGCGGGCCGGTCGCCCCGACGCTGTCCTCACCCGCGATCGACGTGACGCTCGGGATACCGCCGGGGCGCGTGGTCGTCTGCGCGGCGACGCCATCGGGCGCGCCGGCCGAGACCGTACCGGCGGGTGCCGGCTGCGGCTTCTCGACCGACGCCGCCACGACCGCGACGAACAACGACGCCGGACTGAACTGACGCTGTGCTGATCTGACTACTTGGCGGAACCCGGCCGAAGCGCAATCGCCTGCAGGAAGATCTCCCCGATCTTGGACGGGTCGGTCGCAACGAAGACGCCGCCGCCGGTCGCATCCGTGATCTTCATCAACTCACCCTTGTCGACCTGGTCGCCGATACCGAGCGCGATCACTTCGATCGGCTTGCTGGGGTCCTTGATCTTGGCGATGTCCGCCAGCAACTGCGGAAGCGTCAGGCCGCCCGGGTTGTCGTTCTGACCATCGGTCATGATCACGATCGAGTTCACCCGGCTCGGGTCCCAACCGGCCTGCACGGTCTTGTAAGCGGCCAGAACCGTGTCGTAGAGGCCGGTGTTCCCGTTCGGGATCGGCTGGACCTGGCCCAGTGCCGAGGCCATCGTGCTCCGGCCGCTCGACAGCGGCTGGATCGGGACCAGCTGCTTGTACGGCTTCTTGCCGTCCATGTCGGTGGAGAACGTCCACAGACCGACCGACCACCGATCGTCGAACAGGCCCAGACCGGCGGTGGCCGCCGCGACCGTGACGGCCTCGCGTGGAGCGCCGCCCGCGGTCGGCACCGGCGTGGTCATCGAGCCGGATACGTCGATCACGGCCAGCATCCGACCCGGTACGGTCACCGCCGACCAGGTCGACAGTGCCTGCGCGATCGCATCGACCGGGGCCGGCGTCAATGCCAGCGGCCCGGTCGGCATGCCGGCCGTCGACGGCATGGCGTTGCCGTAGGTGCCGTCCGCCGCTCGCAGATCCACCGATGCGAGATCGTCGCGCCACGCCGGACCGGTCAGGAGTGCACCGAACTGTGCGGCCGCATCCGCCTTCACCGAGGTCAGGCCGCCGATCGTCGCGTACGGGTAGTCCAGCGCGGGCGGTGCCGGGTCGAGATAGAGGCCGATCAGCGGGACCGGAGGCTGCTGCGCGTTGAACGCCAACAATGCCTGCTCGGGAATCGGTGCCGCGGCGAGGCTCCGGGCGATCGTGGACGCATCGGTGGCCCGGGGGAACTGACCCATCAGATCATCACGCAGCTGCGAGTCGCCGCTGGAGAGTGCCCGCATCGCGCCGACGATCTCCGCCTGGCTGTGCTGGGTCACCTGGCCGGTGCCACCGGTGGCGACCGCACCGACGGTGAGCAACGTGGCCAGGCCGGTCGCGTCCAGGTTCGGATCGACGATGCCCGGCCGCAGCGTGCCACCGGTCAGTTTGCCCAGCAGGTCGGTCCAGTTCAGCGACGTCAGGGACGAGCCGAGCGAGGCGGCCACCGGTTGCGGGAGCGCGATCACGATCGGGCTGGTCGCGATCGTGGTGCCGGTCATCGCCAGATCGGGCGACGCCGTCTTCAAGCGGGACAGCCACGTGGACGAATCCGGGACCCACACGTCCGGCACGGTTGCGGTGCCGTTCGCACCGCCGAGGCCGGGGACCGCGACACCCTTCTTGCCGGCGATCGTGGCGGCCACCGTGGCCGGAACGCCCGGCGTGACGACCACCCGTACGCAGGTGCCATCGATAAGGGTTCGCTTGGTGTTCCAGTTGGCGGCTACGGTGGACAGCGCCGGGGCGATTTCCGGCGTAGCTTCGACGTGCAGATCGGTGGTGCAGCTCGCCGTGGTGCTACCGGCCTTGCTGAACCACCCGTGCCGATCGCCATACCAACCGACGGCCCCGAGGAGCGCGAGAACAATGACCGAGGTCAAGACCCGACGCGCGGTAGAGCCACTTGAGTTGCGATGCTGTCCCTTCACCGACCCCATACTCCGGATGGAAGAGGGCTTTGACCAGGTCATTAACGGTTAAAGGTTTACAACAAAGAGACTTGTCGCTTATGAGGTGTTAAATGCGGTTACGCACCCCCCGAAACCATATTTGACGTCTCACCGAACCAGTTCACTAAGGTCGAATCGTGCGATTTGTTGGCGTACGCCTGGTAGCACTCCTCGTCGCCGCGATCGGTGGCGTGAACTTTCTCACAGCCATCCGTCCGGACACCGAGGTGGCTGACCTCGCCACACCCATCGACGGTGCCGTTCCGGGCCGCGCGCAGATGTTCGTGCTCGGCCTGCTGCTGCTGACCGTCGCACGTGGACTGGTGCACCGGCGCTGGGCCGCGTGGATCGGCGGCGTCGTCACGCTCGCATTCGCCACCCTGATCGTCGTCCCGCAACACCGCCCGTTCTCCGCGCTGCTCTGCGGCTGCGCACTCCTCGCGCTGGTGATCATGCGGCGCGCCTTCGTGACCCGGCCGGATCCGGCGCGAATGCACGTCGCCGCACAACTGTCGTTTATCGCGATCGGTGCCGCCGTCGTCGGTGGCACCTGGGATGCGGTCACGAATCGCCACTCGCCGGGCGGCGTCGGCCACGTGATGCTCGCCAACCTGTCCACCGGATCGCCGGACAGCTGGCGCTCGATGATCCTGACGTTCGCACTCGCTACCGCGGTGATCGCCGCCGTGATCGTTGCGTTCGGACCGGCGGCGCCTCCGGCACCGGGCGATCCGGCCGAGCGGGCCGACGTCCGGGCGCTCGTCGCCCACACCGATGCCGACAGCCTGGCGCCGTTCGCAACCCGCGGCGACAAGGCGTACGTGTTCAGCCCCGACCGTCGCGCCGCGATCGGATATCGGGTTGTGCTCGGCACCGCACTCGTCGGCGGCGACCCGGTCGGCGCGTTGACCAGCGCCCCGGCCGCGATGACGGCCTACCTCGACCTCTGCGTCAAACACGGCTGGCGTCCGGCCGTCCTGGGCGCGAGCGATGCGATGACACAACTCTGGCGCGAGTTGGGCCTGCGGGGCATGCACATCGGCGACGAAGCAGTCCTCGACGTACACGACTTCAGCCTGGAGTCGCGGCGTATGCGCAACCTCCGCCAGGCCGTGAACCGGACCCGCAACGCCGGCGTGACCGTCACGATCGGCCGGCTGACCGCCGAGCAGTCGATCCAACTGCGGCCGATCCTCGACGAATGGCTGCACGGCGAGCGCGAGCGCGGTTTCGCGATGAACCTCGATGCGATCCTGACGCCACGGCCGGACTGCCTGGTCGCGACGGCCTACACCCGTACCGGCGAGCCGGTGGCGTTCGCCCGGTTCGCGGTCGCCGCCGATGGCGCGGTCTACACGCTGGACGTGGCGCCGCGCGGGCGGAACGCTCCGAACGGCGTGGCCGAGCGCATGATCATCGAGATCGTCGACTACGCGCGCACACAAGGCGGCCGCGAGGTGTCGCTGAACTTCGCGGCGCTGCGCTGGGTGTTCGACTCGCCCGGCCTGATCCCGAAGGTCAGTGCCACGCTGCTGCACGCGCTCGACCGCTGGATCGAGGTCGGGCCGCTGAACCGGTTCTCCGCGAAGTTCGCACCACGGTGGCGCGCCCGGAGCCTGCTCATGGCGTCCTGGTGGGAACTCGGATGGGTGGCCGCCGCTGCATTGCGCGCCGAATTCGCACCCGGCCGGATGAGTGGCACCGAACCCGCGCCGGAGATCGTCTACGAGCCGGAGGCTACCGCCACGTATCGCCGGTGAGCTGCTCGTACGCCTCGACGTAGAGCCCTCGGGTGGCCTCGACGATCTGCTCCGGGATCTCCGGTGCCGGTGCGGTCTTGTCCCACCCGGTGCTCATCGACCAGTCCCGGACGTACTGCTTGTCGTACGAGTGCTGGACGCGCCCCGGCTGCCACTCGTCCAGCGGCCAGAACCGCGACGAATCGGGCGTCAGGACCTCGTCGCCGAGGACCAGCGTGCCGCTGGCGTCCCACCCGAACTCGAGCTTCGTATCCGCGATCAGGATGCCGCGCTTCGCTGCGATCGCAGCACCACGGGAGTAGATCTCGACGGTCAGCCTCCGCAACTCCTCGGCGACCTCGGCGCCCTCGCGCTCGATCACGTCCGCGAACGTAATGAATTCGTCGTGCGTACCGACGGCCTCCTTCGTGGTCGGCGTGAAGATCGGTGCCGGCAGCTTCGAAGCCTCGACCAGACCGGGCGCCAGCGGGATACCGGAGACCTGGCCGGTCGCCTGGTACTCCTTCAGGCCCAACCCGGTCAGGTAGCCGCGGGCGATGCACTCCACCCCGATCATCTGGAGGCGACGGCAGCGTACGGCGCGGCCGGCCCACTCGGCCGGCACATCGGTCGCCGAGATGATGTGGTTCGGCACCAGGTCGGCAAGCTGGTCGAACCACCAGAGCGACAGTTGCGTGAGGATCTTGCCCTTGTCCGGGATGTCGGTCGGCAGGACCACGTCATAGACCGAGATGCGATCGGACGCGACCAGGATCAGGTCGTCGCCGTCGGCGTAGATGTCTCGCACCTTGCCGGAGTACAGAAGACCCACAACTCTCCCTCGATCAGACAAAATGGTCCGGGCGCGTACGCCGCCCGGACCATTATCGCTTATCGCACCTTAGCCGCGCGGGCCACCGGCGACGTAGATCGTCTGACCGGAGACGAACGACGCCTCGTCGCTGGCCAGGAAGTTCACCACGTTGGCGACGTCCTCGGGCCGGCCGACCCGGCGTACCGGGATCTCGTTTGCGGTGTGCTCCTGCAGTGCGTCGAAGCCGACCTTCAGCCGGGCCGCGGTCGCCGCGGTCATGTCGGTCACGATGAAGCCGGGTGCCACCGCGTTCGCGGTCACGCCGAAGGGGCCGAGTTCGATCGCAAGCGTCTTCGTGAAGCCCTGCATGCCGGCCTTCGCCGCGGCATAGTTCGCCTGACCACGGTTGCCGAGCGCGGACGTCGACGACAGGTTGACGATCCGGCCCCACTTCGCCGCCGTCATGTACGCCTGCGCGGCCCGGCTCATCAGGAACGCACCGCGCAAGTGCACGCCGAGGACCGTGTCCCAGTCGCTGTCGGTCATCTTGAACAGCAGATTGTCCCGCAGCACGCCGGCGTTGTTCACCAGGATCGTCGGCGCGCCGAGACCCGCCTCCACCCGCTCGAATGCTGCGGCCACTGCCGCCGCGTCCGACACGTCTGCACCGACCGCGAGCGCGCGCCCACCGGCCGCCTCGACGGCCGACACCGTGGCGCCGCACGCCGCCTCGTCGAGGTCGATGACCGCGACCGCGTGCCCCGACGCCGCGAGGCGCAGCGCGGTCGCCGCGCCGATCCCGCGGGCCGCGCCCGTCACAATTGCCACACGCTGTTCCGACATCCGCCAACTCCCTTGTCCGCGATTCACATCTGATTCCGTGTCTGATTCCGCGTCGAAGGTATATCTACTATCCGACCGGCCGGTAGGCGGCTACCCGCTAGTCGGCCGCCGGCGCGTCATTGACGCGGTCATCAACCAGGGCACGGTCCGGTGTCCGCTGCGCGGGAGCGGGACGAGCGCCGGCGAGCAGCGCGTCGCGGATCTCCATCAGCACCGCAACCTCATCGCTGATCTGGACCGGATCCGGCTTCCGATTGCGGTTGCGCCGCTCGGCAAGCTTGTTGAGCGGCATCACCACGAGGAAGTAGAGCACGGCCGCGACGAGCAGGAACAGGACAACCTGGTTGGCGAAGTCGGCCCAGTTGAAGTACTGACCGCGGAACTTCCACTGCCCGGCGTGGATCGTCGTCCCGCCGCCGAAACCGCTGATCAACGGTTGAATGAAGTCCTTGGTGAACTGCGTGACGAGGCCGGTGAACGCCGCACCGATGACAATACCGACGGCCAAGTCGACGACGTTTCCTCGCGCAATGAAGTCACGGAAGCCCGTGAGCAGCCCCAACCCGCCACGGCCGACCTTTTTCGTAATGTCCACGCGATCGATTCCCACACTGCCCGCCTTCTCGATAACCACACCATGCATCCAACCCAACGATTCGACCATCTACCCGGGATCGCGGCCAGCGACACAGATCACGCCCACGTAAACTCCCCGCATGATCGCGGTTCTGGTCAACGGCCTGCCTGGTGCGGGTAAGACGACGCTCGCCCCTCGGCTCGCGCGGGCACTCGACCTGCCGTTGTTCGCCAAGGATGCCGTAAAGGAGACGATTGCCGACGTGATCGGTGTCACGCCGCCGCCCGGACGTACGCCGCTGGAGTGGAGCCAGGCGCTGGGCGCCGCCACGACCGAGGCGATCTGGACGCTCCTCGGCGCATCCGGACGCGGCGCCGTGATCGAGTCACCCATGCTCGCTCACACGCGCGAGTTCGCCGCGGCCGGACTCAAACGAGCCGGCGTCGCGCTCGACGACATCCACGAGGTCTGGTGCGACGTACCGACCGAGGTTGCGATGGCCCGCTACGTCGAGCGCGCTCGGACGCGCCACCCGATCCACTTCGACGACCTGGACAAATCCGAGATCTGGGCCGAGTGGGCCATTCTGGCCGAGCCGCTCGGCTTCGGCACGGTCCACCGGGTCAACACCGCGCGCCCGGTGCCCGACGCCACCCTCGCGCAGCTGGCCGCCCAGATCAATCCCACACTTCGACGGTGATCCCGAAGCCGGTCACACGGCCGGCTCCGGGATCAACGGTCAGGCGGAGGGCTCCAGCTCCCGATCGGCTCCGGTGAACGTCGCCCACTGGGCCGCGTAGAAGCCGTCCTGCGCCAGCAGTTCGGCATGCGTGCCCAATTCGACCACCTGGCCCGCGTGCAGCACCGCGATCCGGTCGGCCCGGGCCGCCGTGGTCAATCTGTGAGCCACGACCAAGGTGGTACGCCGAGCCGCCAGCACATCCGCCGCCCGGACAACCGCAGCCTCACTGGCCAGGTCGAGCGATGCGGTCGCCTCGTCCATGATCAGCACATCCGGATCGACGAGTTCGGCCCGTGCGAGTGCCAGCAACTGTCGCTGTCCGCTGGACAGGTTGCGACCGCGCCCAGTGATCTCGTGGTAGTAGCCGCCGTCGAGTCGCGCGATCATCTCGTGCGCACCGACCGCCCGCGCCGCCGCTTCCACCTCGGCGTTCGTGGCGGACGGCCGCCCGTACGCGATGGTGTCCCGGACCGTGCCGGGGAACAGGTACGCCTCCTGCGGCACGAATCCGAGCCGGTGCCGGTAGCCGGCCATGTCGTAGTCCCGCACATCCACGCCGTCCACGCGAACCGTGCCGCTGGTGACGTCGTAGAACCGCGACACCATCTTCACGATCGTCGACTTGCCGGCGCCGGTCTGCCCGACGAGCGCCAGCGTCTCCCCCGCCGGCACGGTCAGGTTCACGCCGGCGAGTGCTTCCGGCGCGTCGGCGGCGTACCGGAAATGCACGTTGTCGAAGGTGATGTCGCCGCGCAGCCGGCCGCGGACCTCGACCGGCGCAAACGCCGGCGGTGTGGACGTCGGCGTCCGGAGCAGATCGCGGATCCGCTGGAGACCGACCATCGCCTGCTGGTATCCGTCGAAGACCTGGGACAGCTGCTGGATCGGCGCGAAGAACATGTCGATGTACAGCAGGTAGGCGATCAGCGCGCCCTGCGTCAGCATGTTGTTGCCGACCAGGTGCGCACCCACGACCAGCACCGCGGTCGCCGTCAGGTCGGACAGCAGCTGGACGAACGGGAAGTACGTCGCGATGTAGCGCTGTGCCCGCATCCGGCTGACCCGGTACGCATCGCTGCGCCCGGAGAACCGGTTCTGGTTGTGCTCCTCGCGGCGGTACGCCTGCGCGACCCGCATGCCGGCCACGTTCTCCTGCAGGTCGGCGTTGACGATCGCGACCTTCTCCCGCGCCTCGGTGTAGGCCTTCGCCGACTTCTTCCGGAAGATCTGCGTCGCCACCAGCATGAACGGCAGGCTGATCAGCACGACGAGCCCGAGCATGAGGTTGAGGTAGAGCAGGGCGGCCAGGATGCCGACGAACGTGAGCAGGCTGACCGCCGTCGTGGTGAGGCCGGTCTGCAGGAACGTCGCGAACGCATCGACATCGGTCGTCATGCGGGTCATGATCCGGCCGGACATCTCGCGCTCGTAGTAGTCCAGACCCGAGCCGCTGCAGGTGCGCGAACGTCTTCAGCCGCAGCGTGTAGAGGAAGCGCTCGCCGGTCTTCGACGTGAGCCACGTCTGCTTCCAGTTGATGAACCAGTCGACCAGTACGACCGCCAGCGCGATCGCCGAGACCGTCCAGATCACGTCGTACGCGCCGGCATCGACACCGTTGTCGACGCCGTTGCGGATCAGGACCGGCAGCGCCAACGTTGCCATCGCGTCGAGCGCAACCAGCACGAACGCCGCCAACAGCGGCTTCACGAGCGGCCGGATCAGCTTCTTCAACGTGAAGTTCGGATCCGCCGCCCGGGCGGCCTCCTCGTCCACGTCGGGTACGTCGTTCGCCGGCGGCAGCTTTCCGACCGCGGCGAGCAGTTCCGGCGTGGCCGGCATGCTGCCCATCGCCTCGGACATCGCGCCGCCGCCGAGGCCGGCGCGGCCACCGCGGACCGAGCCGCCACGGCCCGCCGCCGGTCGAACCGGCGGCGGACAGGACACGACCGCTCGTGTCGACCGCGAGGTCGTCCGGCGCCCGCGCCGGGTCCCACAGTGCCGGCGTGACGCCATCGACCATCGTGTCCACCACCGGCGCAGCGGCGAGCAGCTCACCGGCATCGACGCCTTCCGCGTCATCGCCGGGGCCGGACAGCAGCAGCCGGTAGAGCGGGCAGCGGGCTTCCAGCTCGTCGGCCGTACCGATGTCGACCAGCCGGCCCTCGTCGAGTACCGCGACCCGGTCGGCCAGCTCGAGCGTCGAGCGGCGGTGCGCGATCAGAATCGTGGTACGCCCGGCCATCACCCGGTGCAGCGTCGCGTGAATCTCGGCTTCGATCCGGGCATCAACCGCGCTGGTCGCGTCGTCGAGCATCAGGATCCGCGGGTCGGTGATGAGCGCCCGGGCGAGCGAGACCCGCTGGCGCTGGCCACCGGAGAGTGTCAAGCCCTGCTCGCCGATCATCGTGTCGTAGCCGTTCGGCAGCGCCGCGATGAAGTCGTGCGCCTCGGCCGCCTTGGCCGCCGCGATGATCTGCTCCTCGGTCGCGTCCGGCCGCCCGTACGCGATGTTCGCCCGTACCGACTCGGAGAACAGGAAGCTGTCCTCCATCACGAATCCGATCGAGGCTCGGATCGAGTCGATCGTCAGGTCGCGTACGTCGATGCCGCCGACCCGTACCGCGCCGGACTGCACGTCGTAGAAGCGTGGCAGCAGCATCGACAGTGTCGACTTGCCGGAGCCGGAGGTACCGACGAGCGCCACCGTCTCGCCCGGTGCCACGTGCAGCGACAGGCCCTTGAGAACCGGCTGTGCGCTGAGGTAGCCGAACGTGATGTCGTCGAGCTGGATGTCCGGCGTCAGCGCAGGGTCGAGCGGCTGCGCGTCCGGCTTCTCGGTCACGATCGGCTTCGAGTCGATCACCTCGAACACGCGGATCACGCTCGCGCGTGCCTGCTGGCCGATCGTGATCAGGTTGGACAGCATCCGGACCGGGCCGACGAGCTGGGCAAGATATGTCGAGAACAACAGGAACGTACCGAGCGAGATCGAACCCTTGACCGCGAGGTAGCCGCCGAGGCACAGCACGCCGACCTGGCCGAGCGCCGGCACGATCTGCAGCGACGGGTTGTACTTCGCGGTCAGCCGGGCGGCCCGGACCCGCGATGCGAACAGGCGCTTCGCGACCGACGTGAGCTTGCCGAGTTCCTGCTCCTCCTGGCCGAAGCCCTTCACGACGCGTACGCCGGTGACCGCATCGTCCACGATCGCAGCCACCGCGGCGGCCTGCTGTGACGCGTCCCAGCTGGCCGGGAACAGCCGCTTGCGGGCCAGCGTCGCGATCACCAGCAGGCCCGGGCCGACGGCGAGCGCGATCAGCGTCAGCAGCGGCGAGAGTACGAGCATGACGACCAGCGACACGACGAACAGGATGATGTTGCCGGTCATGATCGGCAGCATGCTGAGCAGGCCCTGGACCATGGTGATGTCGCCGGTGGCCCGGCCGATGATCTGGCCGGTCTCCAACTCGTCCTGACGAGCGCCGTCTAGCCGCGATAGCGAGCCGAAGATCTGGTTACGCAGGTCGTGCTGCACGTCGAGGGCGAGCTTGCCGCCGAAGTAGCGCCGGATGAACGTGAGCCCGTACGTCATCAGCGCGGCCACCGACGAGGATCGCCGCGAGCGGCCAGATGCTTTCGGTGTGATGGACGATCGACGTTGTCGACGATCCGGCGCTGCACCAGCGGGACGAGCGCGGTGAGCGTCATCCCGAACATCGATGCGCCGAAGGCGATCAGAACGTTCCGGCGGTACTGCCAGCAGGCGGCGGCGAGACGGTGGAGCCATCCAGGTCGTGCGTCGGTCACAGTGCAGCCTCATTTTCGTGCGTTCCGGGGAGATCAGTCGGTTCTCGGGAGATCAGTGGTTCCGGGGAGATCAGCTTTGTGGTGGGTTTCGGGGAGAGGGAGGTCAGCGCGCAGCCTCGCGTCGAGGGCGTCACCGACGCTCACAAGAGCGGCAACAAACGCGTCGGGGTGCGGTATTTCGTCGAGAAGCCGACCGAATCGGGCCGCGTACGCCTCGTCTGCCGCGGCCAAAATGGAGCGGCCGGCGTCGGTTGCGTAGAGCCGGACGACCCGCCGGTCGCCCTCTTCGCTCTGCCGGCACACATAGCCCGCAGCGACCAGCCCGTCGGCGATCGCGGTCAGCGTCGGCCGCCGGACGGCCAGACGCTCCGCGAGATGGGCCGATCGCACGCCACCCTGGGCAACGGCCGCCAGCACCCGATACTGCGGCAGCGTCAATCCGGAGTCGGTCGCCTCCAGCATCCGGTGCAGCCGGGCGAGCACGCGGACCGCGGCCACGCGGTCATCGGAACTGTTCATCTGGCTCACAGTTCCTCACCCTAATACTTAGGCACCCTAATCATCTACCCGCCGGATCTAGACTTTTGGGATTATTAGCGACGAAAGTATCCGATCATCGTTATTTCTTTGGCGCCGACCGGCTCGGTGGTGACATCGTTGCGGCGTGACCGCGCCGTTTACCTCTGACGGGCTTGTCGTGCGCGGATCGATCGTGATCCCCCGCGGCGAGCTCCGTTGGCGTTTCTCCAGGTCCAGCGGTCCGGGCGGTCAGGGCGTCAACACCGCGGATTCGCGGGTCGAGCTCCGCTGGGACCTCGCGGCGAGCGCCGCACTGCCCGAACCATTACGGGTACGCGCCACCGAACGCCTCGCCAAGCGCCTGATCGACGGCGTGCTGTCGGTGGTCGTCTCGGAGGAGCGCGCGCAGCTGCAGAACCGGCAGATCGCCGAGCGCCGGCTGGCCTCGATCGTGGCCGAAGCGATCGCACCGCCGCCGGCCCGACGGCATCCGACGAAGCCGTCCAAGGGCTCGATCGAGCGCCGGATCACCGCAAAGCGCCGGACCGCTGACATCAAACGCAACCGCCAGCGCCCGGACGACCACTCCTGACCCGTACGGTCAACGAGCTTGACCTCGCCCCACGGGCACGCCGCACACTGCCCTCATGGATCGGAAATTCCTCCTGGCGGGCGAGTTCGGGGCGGCCGCACGGCTGTCACCGAAAGCGCTGCGCCTCTACGCCGAACAGGGACTGTTGCTCCCGGCCAACCAGGATCTGGTCACCGGCTACCGCTACTACGCGCCGGATCAGCTGCCACGCGCCCGCTTGATCGGCCGGCTGCGCCGGCTCGGGCTGCCGCTGGCCCGCATCGCGTTCCTGGCCGACCTCACGCCGGAGGCGCGCGAGATCGAGCTGCGCGGCTGGCTCCGGGCTCGGCGGACGGAACTTGACGAACAGGCAGTCCTCGCGGAGCTGGTCCGCGGGAGCGTGGACGACGATGCCCTGACCGCCGCCGTCGCGATCAGGCACGTACCCGCGACCAAAGTTCTGTGCCGCAGCCGCCAGGTTGACACGGCGGCCCTACCTGATCTGAACCAGAATGCCGAGCGCGAGATCCGAGCCCACCTGCGAGCCTCCGGGCTGTCCGGCGACGGTCCGAAAATCGTGACCTTCACCGGTCTCGTGACACCGGACACCGAACGCGTCGTCGAGGTCGCCGTCGCCTATCAGGGCAGCGTCGAGCCGGTCGACGATCTGCACATCCGGCTGACTCCGGCACATCGCGAGGTCTACCTGCCGGTCCCGCCGGCGTACGAGGACTTCCCGCTGATCTTCCGCGCGTACGACGCGATCGAAGCCTGGACCGATGCCCGACCGGACGTCACGTGCGCCGGGCATCCGTACGAGATCTACCCCGGTACGGGCGCGCGCTTCGACGTCGCGTACCCCCTGTCCCACTGACCCGCAAACAGATCGGTTGGTCCCTCCCGTGCGACACACCCCCTACGTGGGCAGCGGCCCCTACTGCTACGCCAACTCCTTCGCCATGCTCCTCGGCGACCGGGCACCATCGCCGGCGATCATCCAGGTCATCACCGGCAGCCCGTTCGGGATGCAGGTCATCGGCGGCACGCTCCCGTTCTTCGACCCGTACGGCTGGAACCCTGGAATGGGCTTCGAACGCGCGTTGTCCGCGATCGGATGGACATCGACCGTGACCAGTGGCGGCGAGTCCGATGCCGCTCGCGCGCGTCTCGCCGAGGCCGCGGCGGCGGGACCGGTCTGGGTCGGTCCCGTGGAAATGGGGCATCTCCACCATCAGCCCGAGATGACCGGGCCGATCGGAGCCGATCACTACGTGGTCGTCCTCGACGTCGATGACGAGCGCGTACTCGTCCACGACCCGCACGGGTATCCGTACGCGGAGGTGCCGATCGACGACTTCATGGCCGCCTGGCGTGCCGAGACGATCAACTACGGCGAGCCGTACACGATGCGTACCGGCTTCCGTCGGGTGGCCGATGTGTCCGATGCCGACGCGATCCGATCGATCATCCCGTTCGCGATCGAGCTCCTGTCCATGCACACCGACAAGGAGATGCCGCCGGGAAGCCTTGGCAACGCCGAAGCCGCCGAACGGCTCGCGCAGATGATCGAGGCGGGCGCCGATAACGGACTGCGCGAGCACCTGATCTACTTCGCCGTCCGGGGTGGCGCGCGCTCACTCAGCGACGCCGCCGGCTGCCTGGCGCTGGCCGGTTACGCCGAGGCGGCGGACGTTGCCGCGACGCAGGCACGGCTGGTCGGATCGCTCCAGCATCCGCTGGTTACGGGCAACTTTCCGGCGGCCGCGGCAGCGTTGCGCACCCTGGCTCCCACGTACGACCGCCTCGGTGCCGCCCTGGCCCAGGGCACGAAAAGTTGATCATGGACTCGGTTGCGTCTGGTAGATCTTGGACGCCGGTGGACAAGATCGTGAAGACTTCGGTGCCGCAGGCCCGTTAACTCTTCGCGATCATGGCGGCAACAAGCAGGGCAATGCCGTGACCTGGCACTTCTTGTCGGCGCCGGCTGCGGTCGCGCGGCCGTCCCGTGATCCTGTAGCGACAAAGGCGCTATGACGCCCTTATCTCTACAGGATCACCAGGCGAGCCGTCCGGGACGCCGCCGAACACCGGATGACACCGCCACGACCTGCGGAAACGCACTCCGCTCGAAAGATCATGGGGAGGATCTCCTAAAGGGATGACGTGAGGAACGGGGTCAGCAGGCCCGGCGTCGCCTCGTTCGCCAGCGCGATGCCCGCCGCGGGTTCGATGTCCAGGATCTCGTAGCCGCCTCGGCCCGCGGCCGTCGTCGCCTTCAGCGTCGCCACGCCGGCTCGGCGCTGGAAGAACGACTGCCGCTCGTTCCAGCCGATGATGCCGTCGGTGTGCAGCATGTACCGGCGGCGGATCGCCGAGCCCTGCCGCGCCACCAGATATCCGTCGACGAGCGCGTGCCCGAGGTTGCGGTAGCGGTCGATCGCGAAGTAGACGCCGAGCGGGAACATCACCAGCGCGACCAGCGGGAACCACTCCGACCCTCCGGCGAGCCAGATCAGCGCGCCGATGCCGGTGACGATCGCGGCGAACTCGAACGCCCGGCGTGAACCGGCGCCGCCGGGCCTTCGCAGCTGTGCTGGACAGCGCCACGTCGACCGGCGCCGAGGTGGCCAGCACGTCGGCGGCGACGCGGTCGACCTCGGCCGGCGGGGCGGCCGGCATCAGGATCGAACCGCCGCGTTCGGCACCACGGCCGACCCGAAGGCCGGTGGTGATCGCGACGCAGCGGGCGCCGTGCACCCAGCGGAGCAGCAGCGGCTCGCTGATCTCGGCGCCGCGCAGCCGCCGCTCCTCGATCGTGGTCTGCCGCGTGGTCAGGAGTCCTCGGGACACGTGCAGCGTCGCGCCCTGCCGGGACAGCCGGAAGTTCCAGAACTGCAGAATGTACCCGCCGGCCGACAGCACCGACGACGACCACGATGATCAGCAGGATGATCACGATCGTCGCGGTCACCCAGGACATGCTGGACAGGTCTCGCCGAGCGGACTGCAGCGCCGGATTGTTCGCGACGTTGACCCGCGTCTGATTGATGAGGTTCGCCGTGAAGCCGGCGAACACGCCGATCGTGACCAGGCCGGACAGCGTGAACGGCGCGTACCGGACCCAGGCCGGATTCAGCCGCGCGATCGGCCGGTCGGCCATCGGCGGTCGATGCGGTGACCGGCACGGCCGGATCGGCTCCGGCGGTCCCGTGGCCGCTCGTGCAGCAACTCGGTACGCAGGCGCTCGGCCGCGGCGACGGTCAGCGCATCGAGCCGAAGCTCTTCCTTCTTCCGGTCGGTCTGGCCGGTGCCGATCGTGATCCGGGCCAGTCCGAGCGCGCGGTGCAGCAGATGCGACGTCAGATCGACCGTACGTACGCGATCGCGCGGCACCGTGATCGTGCTCCGCGAGAGCAGACCACGTCGGACCTGCACCTGGACCGGCGTGACCCGATAGGTGGTGGTGAACCATCGCGTGACACCGAGCACGACCACGACGGCGAGACCGATCAGCGGCCACAACTCCGGCCGCGATCCGCTGCCCGAACAGGACCACGGCGAGCAGCGGCCAGATCACCCGCCGCGCCTCCTGCAGCGGGTGCACGAGCAGCATGCGAGGGCTCAGCCGGCGCCAGCCGTCGCCGCGCCTCCACGACCGCATCGGCGTCACCGTCGTTGAAGCCGGGATCCACTTCGTCGAACGGGCGGGCAGGCCCATCGGACATCGGTCGCTTGCATCGACTCGTGGCTGGCTCATGTGGCATCGCCCTGCGAGGCCTGCGTGATCGACGTGAGTTCGTCGACGAGTCGCTGCGCCACCTCGCGGTCCAGCCCATGGATCCGCAGCGGGCCGGCCGCCGACGCGGTCGTCACGGTCACGTTCGACAGCTTGAACATCTGCTCGAACGGTCCGCGCTGGCTGTCCACGGTCTGGATCCGGGAAATCGGCGCGATCCGGCGTTCCTGGTTGAACCAACCCGCCTGGGTGTAGACCGCCTGCGGCGTCGTCTCCCACCGGTGCACGCGGAACCGCCACTGCGGCATCACGATCAGATGCGCGACCGCCACGACGACGGTCACGATCAGCGCGATCAGGTGCGCGGTGCCGTCTGCGGTGTCGTTGAGCCACCACAGGATCTCGATCGCGATGATCACCAGCCATGGCGGGACCGCACGGGCCGTCCAATAGCCGATCGCGCGCTTGCTGACGGTCAGGCTCGGCGGTCGGAGGGTCGCTCCTGCGATTTCAGCTACGTCGGGTTCCACCAGAAAATCTTGTCACACCGACTCAATAGGTGCGTCAACCCCGGAGCCGCTCGGTTACCAGCGCCTCGATCCGTAACGCCGCGCCGACGAGCACGAACAGCACACCGACCAGCAGCGCACGTGGATGGTCGGATACGCCGAACAGTTCGACGACGAGGCCGGCGAGCATCGAGAGCCCACCGGCGGACCGAGTCCGCGGGCCGGTTCGCGCTGCATCACGCTCCGACGCACCGCCGGACGCGACGCGGACCGGCTCGCCGACACGCAACACCGACTCGAACCGCAGGAGGAGCCCGACCGTGATCACCGACACACCGATCGTGCGGCCGGCCGACGACGCGACGGTCGAGTCCGCGAGCTGCGACAGGATCGCCACCAGGAACCCGATGACAAGCGTAAACGTGGCCAGCATGCGAGTGGTCGCGCGGACCTCCTCAGAGAAACTCATGCGGCGCATGGTAGCGGTCGGCGGCTCGCCGCGAAGCCCGCTCAGTGCGCGGACATCACGTGCTTGACCCGGGTGTAGTCGAGCAGGCCCTGCATCGACAGGTCGCTGCCGTAGCCGGAGTGCTTCGTACCGCCGTGCGGCATCTCGGACACCGTCGTACCGTGCGTGTTCAGCCACACGATGCCGGTATCCAGCTCCTGACCGGCCCGCATCGCGCGCGCATGGTCGTGGGTCCAGACGCTCGCGGCGAGCCCGAAATCGACGCCGTTCGCCAGCTCGTACGCCTCGGTCTCGTCCGCGAACGACTGCACGGTCACGACCGGTCCGAACGTCTCACGCTGCACGATCGCGTCGCCCTGACGCACGCCGGCGACGACGGTCGCTTGCGTGGAAGTAGCCGGGCCGGTCCAGCGCGGATCCGCCGCAGACGATCGTACGCGTGCGGGGGAAGGGCGGCCACGGTTGCGCGTACCGCATCGAATTGGATCTGGTTGTTGAGCGGACCGAACGCGATGCCCGACTCGGCCGGCGCCCCCGTGCGCAGCGCGGACGCCGCGCGCGCAAACTCGCGAACAAAAAGATCATGAACCTTATCCTGTACGAGCAGCCGGGTCGGCGCCGTGCAGTCCTGGCCGGCGTTGTAGTACGCGATGCCGGCCAGCGTCTCCGCGGTCGCCGCGATGTCGACGTCGTCGAAGATCAGCACCGGCGCGTTCCCGCCCAGTTCGAGGTGGGTGCGTTTGAGATCGGCGGCGGCTGCGGCGGCGATCTCGCGACCGGCGCGCACCGAACCGGTGACCGCGATCATCCGCGGCGTCGGGTGCTCGACCAGCGCGCGGCCGGCGTCCCGATCGCCGCAGACGACGTTGAACACGCCGGGTGGGAGGTGTTCGGCCGCGATCTGCGCGAGTAGCACCGCCGACGCCGGTGTGGTGTCGGCCGGTTTCAGCACGACCGTGTTGCCGGCCGCGAGCGCGGGCGCGATCTTCCAGACCGCCATCATCAGCGGATAGTTCCACGGTGTGATCTGGGCGCAGACGCCGATCGGTTCGCGCCGGAGCATGGACGTGAATCCGGGCGCGTAAACGCCCGTCGCCGAGCCGGTCATCGAGCGGGCCGCACCGGCGAAGAACCGGACCACGTCGATGATGGGTTCGAGTTCGTCGTCGCGGAACGCGGCGATCGGCTTGCCGGTGTCGGTAACCTCAGCGCTGGTCAGGTCGGATGCGCGCGCTTCCATCGCGTCGGCAAGCTTGAGAAGGGCACGGGCCCGCTGCGACGGCGTGGTCCGGCGCCAGCTTCCGAGCGCGGTCAACGCCGCTTGGCAAGCGTCGTCCACATCGGACGCTCCTGAATTCGGCGACGTGCCGTAGACCTCGCCAGTGGACGGATCGATGATGTCGAGCGTCGCGCCGGACTGCGCGGCGACGTCCGTTCCGTTGATGTGGTTGAGGAATCTCATCGTGCCAGCACCGCCGCCGCGGTGCCGCGCCCGGTGCGTACCGCGCCTTCCATGTATCCGGCGACCCACTGATCCGAACCGCAGACGTAGAACGGCGGCTCGTGCGTCGCGTGCAGCGGCCCGACGGCCATGACGTCGCCCGGGGTCCACTGCGTGACGTACCCCTGGGTGTAGGGATCGGTGCCCCAGAGGCGCAGATAGAACGCGGACGGCGACATCGCCTGCGTCGCCGTACATGCGGGCGATCTCCGACAGCGCTTCGTGCTGCCGCAGGTGGGCGGGGATGCCGGTGAGGACGGACAGGCGCTCCGGCGGGATCAACGCGGACAGGATGCCGTACCCCTGAGGCCAGGTGCTGCCGAGTACGCCTTCGCTCTCGGACAGACCGTTGCGGCCGAGGTCACGCCAGAACGGCCGGTCGTAGACGGCGGCCACCTTCGCCGCGCGCGCGTTCCGCTGGCGATGCAGCGAGTCCAGACGTGCGTCGGAGACGCCGGTGATGTGCACGTCGCGCAGGGGTCCGACCGGCAGCGCACTGACCACCGCATGGGCGGTGAACGTCTCGCCGGTGGTCAGCCGAACCGTCGATGTCGGGCCGATGTGCACCGCGGCGACCGGTGAGCCCAGCCGGACTCGCTGGCCGAGATCGGCCGCCATGCGCAGCGCCACCGTCGCGGAGCCCTCGGCCACGCGCAGGCCTTCCCAGTCGTCGGTCGAGTAGTGCGATTCGCTCGGTACGGCGGCGTTCTTGCGGAGCGCGGCCAGCATCGACGTCCGCTCGTACGAGCCGCTGGACAGCGACAGCTGGCCGATCTCCCACAGCCGGATGACGGCCGGCGTCGCACCGTTGGTCCGGAGCCATGCGCCGACCGAGATCGCGTCGAGCTTGATCGCGTCCGGGTGCACCCAGGGGTTGTCCGGGTCCACGCTGGTCGCGAGGGTGGTGAACTCCATCGTGACGGCTTCGTGGACAGCCCAATCGCCGGAGCCGAACCACGACGGCGGATCGCCGACGGACACGTCCTCCGGGGTGGCCCGGACGATCTCGCCGGGCTCGGCGACGTAGCTCGGCACGAGCGTGAGCCCGAGTTCGGCGACCAGCCCGAGATAGGACGTATGCGCGCCGCCGACCACCTCGCCGCCGAGCTGCACGATCCGGCCGTCGTCGAGCACCTGCTGCTCGACCCGGCCGCCGACCCGGTCCCGGGCCTCCAACACCAGTACGTCGACGCCGGCCCGGTGGAGATCCCGAGCGGCGGACAGTCCCGCCGAGCCCGGCGCCCAGCACGATCACGTCGTGTTTCATGGCTATGCCAGCACCAGACAGTGCTCGGGACGCCAGCCGACCTGGACGTTCTGGCCGTTCGACCAGCGGTCCTCGTTGCGGGACCGGTCGGTGTTCTGCTCCAGAACGGCGACCGAGATGCCCGGTGCGAGATCGATCAGGTACGTCGTGGTGGCACCGCCGTAGACCGTGTCCCGTACGGTTCCGGCGCGCCTGAACCATGCCCGGCTCGAACTCGGACAGCCAGATCTTCTCCGGCCGGATCGACACGTTGACCGCGGCACCGTTCGCGAACCCGTCCCGGGCACCGACCGCGACCGACGGGCCGCCGTCGAGCGTGACCCGCCCGTCCGACGTGTAGATGCCGGACATCAGGTTGGACGTGCCCATGAACGAGGCGACGAACTTCGTGGCCGGCCGCTCGTACACGTCCTCGGGGGTACCGCACTGCTCGACCACGCCGCCGTTCATCACTGCGAGCCGGTCGGACATGGTCAGCGCCTCGTCCTGGTCGTGCGTGACGAACACGAACGTGATGCCGACCTCGCGCTGGATATGCTTCAACTCGACCTGCATCTGGCGGCGTAGTTTCAGGTCGAGCGCGGCCAGCGGCTCGTCCAGCAGCAGTACGGCCGGCCGGCAGACGAGGGCCCGGGCGAGCGCGACCCGCTGCCGTTGACCGCCGGAGAGCGTACGCGGGCGGCGGTCCGCCATGCCGGTGAGCTGCACGAGATCGAGCATGTCCGACACTCGCGTCTTGATCTCCGCCTTGGCGACGCCCTTGCGACGCAGGCCGAACGCGACGTTGTCCGCGACGGTCAGGTGCTCGAAGACGGCGTAGCTCTGGAAGACCGTGTTCACGTTGCGCTCGTTCGGCGGCAGCGACGTGACGTCGACGCCGTCGAGCAGGATCGAGCCGGCTGTCGGGTCGGCGAAGCCGCCGATCATCCGCAGCGACGTGGTCTTGCCGCAGCCGGACGGGCCGAGCAGCGAGAAGAACTCACCGGGAGCGATGTCGAGCGTGACGTCGTTGACGGCGAGGTTTCCGTCGAACTCCTTGGAGATCCGGTCGAGTCTTACGGCTGGTGTGTTCATTCCTAGTCTCCCGACAAGATATCCAGGCCGCCCTTGCGGCCGAAGAACCGTGGAATCACCATCGCCAGCACGATCAGGCCGATCGAGGCGACGAGCATGAGCGTGCCGACCGCGTTGATGGTCGGCTTCACGCCGGTCCGGATCGCGGAGTAGATCCGCACCGGCAGCGGCTGCGGCGAGACGCCGGTGGTGAACGACGCGAGCACGAAGTCGTCGAAGACCAGCGCGAACATCAGCACCGAACTGGCCAGGATCGCGGGCATCAGCGCGGGCAGCGTGACCAGGCGCAGCGCCTGGAAACGCGTCGCGCCGAGGTCCATCGCGGCCTCTTCGAGCTCCGGATTCAGCGCGGCGACGCGGCTGCGGAGGATGACCGTCACGTACGAGATCGAGAACGTGATCTCGGCGATCATCACGGTCGTGATCGACAGATGCATGCCGAAGCCCTTGAACAGCATCTGCGACGCGACACCGGTGACGATCTCCGGCGTGACCAGCGGGATCAACATGATCAGGCTGGCGAACGAGCCCAACCTCGACCGTACGCGGACCAGCCCCAGCGCCAGCGCGACACCGACGATGACCGAGCCGACCATCGCGACCGCGGCGACCTTCAGGCTCATGCCGAGCGATCCGGTCAGCTCCTGATCGTGGAAGAACGCCGTGTACCACTGCAGGCTGAAGCCCTTGAACACGGACAGCGACTTCTGCGAGTTGAACGAGAACAGCACGACGACCGCGATCGGCAGGTAGAACAGCACGAAGAACAGCGCGGTGATGACGATGGCCGTGCGTGGCCGGCGGACGACTCGCTTAGGAGATCTCATCGCAGTGCATCCGTTTCGTCGCGGCGGGCTCGGCGCAGATAGCCGAACATGCCGATCAGGAGTACGAGCAGCAGCGCCATCGTCAGTGCGGATCCGAGCGGCCAGTTGATCTGCCTCGGTGAACTTCTGCTGGATCAGGCCGCCGATCATGATCTGGTTCGGGCCGCCCATGAACTGCGCGCTGACGAAGTCGCCGGTGGCCGGCAGGAAGACGAGCACGAGGCCGGCGAGCGCGCCCTGCCGGGTGGCCGGCACCGTGACGAACAGGAACGTCCGCAGCGGGCCGCCGTACAGGTCTCGGCCGGCCTCGATCAGCGACGTGTCCATCCGTTCCAGGGCCGCGTAGAGCGGCAGGATCATGAACACGATGAAGCCGTAGACCAGGCCGAGGATCACGCCGAAGCTCGGTGTTGATGATGTGCACGTCCGGCGACAGGCCCAGCTTGCGACCCAGCGACAGGATCGGGCCGTTGTCGGACAGCACCGCCGACCAGCCGTACATCCGGACCAGGTAGTTCGCGAAGAACGGCACGACGATCGGCGGCGATCAGCGCGTTCTTGTACCGGCCGCCGTGCAGAGCGATCGCGTACGCGACCGGATAGCCGAGCGCGAGGCACAGCACCGCGGTCAGCACCGAGTAGACCAGCGACCGGGCGGCGACCTTGAGGAACACCGGGTCGCCGAGCGCCTTGACGTTCGCGAGCGACGCGCCGAAGTGGGCACCGCCGAGCGAGTCGGTGGTGCCGAACGACAGCGCGATCACCAGCAGCAGCGACGCGATGAAGAACACCGACATCCAGGCCGTACCGGGCAGCGGCGAGCAGCAGCCACAGCCGGTTCGCACTCTTCGCCTGCGATGGCTTCTTCGTCGTGGCCGGCGTCGTGGCCGGCCGCGTCATCACATCGGTCATGTCCGCCATGTCACCCCGCCTGAGCGTCGGTCCACGCAGCGTCGCGGGCCTGCTCGCCGGCTTGCGTACCGTTCTGGAACGTGACCGCGCTCTTCAGGTCGTCGACCGTCACGACGCACTGCGGCAATGTCGCGACCAGCGCCTCGTACGCCGACTCGGTGCCCTTGACCGGCATCGGGTAGCCGATGTAGTTGATGTTCTTGATCACGTTCTCCGGCCGCAGCATGAAGTCGATGAACAGCAGCGCCGTGCCGGGGTGAGCCGCGTTGGCCGGGATCGCGTAGCAGTCCGAGTTGACCGGCGCGCCCTCCTTCGCGACCTCGAAGCCGTACTGGTTCGGGTTCTTCGCCTGCGACAGCACCGTGGTCATGTCGCCGCTCCACGCCTGGGTCATCCACGCGTTGCCGTTGAGCAGGTTGTCGTAGTCGTCGCTGTCGAACGCGCGCAGATGGCTGCGCAGATCCTTGAGCATCGTCACGATCTTCGCGAGATCGTCCGGCTTCGCGGTGTTCACGTCCAGGCCGAGCCGCAGCGCGGCCATGCCGAGCGCCTCGTCGCGGTCGTCCAGCACGTACGTGTGGCCGCTGGCGGTCGCGTTCCACATGTCGCCCCACGAGCCGGTCAGGTCGCCGAGCTTGTCCTTGCGCCAGCCGATGCCGGTCTTGTACATGCTGAACGGCACGCTGTGCTGCGACTTCGGGTCGTACCACGGGTCATCGAAGTAGGTGTACGTGCCGTAGATCGCCGCGCCGTTGACCAGCGAGTTCGGGTCGATGTGGGCGAGCTTGCCGGCCTGCCAGAGCCGCTGCGTCCACTTCGCGGACGGGAAGATCACGTCGTACGAGTTGCCGGCGTTCATCTTGTCCACCATCGACTCCATCGAGTCGAAGCTCGACTGGACGATGTTGACGCCGTACTCCTTCTTGAACCCGTCGAAGATCGACGGGTCGACGTAGTCGGCCCAGTTGAAGTAGACGAGGTCGCCGTCGATCGTCGGCTTGACCGCGGGCTGGGTGTCGACCGCGGACGGCGTCGCCGTGGCGGCGGTCTGCGGCGCGAACGCACAGGCCGAGGTCGCCAATGCGGCTGCGCCGATCAGGCCGCCGCGCAGGATGTTGCGGCGTGAAGTTCCCTGGGGCATGGGAACGTTCCTTTCGAGGTGGGTTTTATGAAAGGGGTTCAGGAAACGCGTTGGACTACCGGGAACGGCATGGTGATGCCGAGATCACGACTGATCGCGGCCCAGATCTGGGTACGCGCTCGGTCGAGGTTGAGCAGCGGATCGTCGAGTACGAGTCGGATGCCGTAGCCGTCGGTGAGGGCGAGCAGCAGGTCGGTCACCGCCTGGACGTCGCAGGCGATGAACTCGCCGGCGTTGATGCCGTCGCGGATCGCGCCGCCGGCCCACTCCCGCAACTCGCCGTAGAGCACGACCGCGAGCGCCTTCGAGTCGGCGTCACGGGCGCCGCGCAGCCACAGCTCCTGCCAGAGCAGGAAGTCGCGCCGCAGCTCGGCGTCGATCGGCAGGCAGCCGTCGATGATCCGGGCGAGGCGCCACGTGTTCGGGTGATCTCCGGGCGGCGCCTCGTCGTACGTCGCCGACCCGGCGTTCTCGAACGAGAACCGCAGCGCCGCGAGGAACAGCTTCTCCCGGTTCTCGAAGTGGTAGTGCAGCAGCGCGCTGGAGACCTCGGCACGGGCGGCGACGCTGCGCATGCGTACGCCTTCGAAGCCCAGCTCCGCGATCACCTCGCAGGCCGCCGTCAGGATCTTGCGACGCGTCGACTCCGCGCGTTCTTCAGCCGTCACTGCTGTTCTCCTTTGTCGACGCCGATATCAGCGCGAATGCGGTCGGCGAACCACGCGACGCCGGCTTCCCGCCGGGACAGCGGGCCCGGACCCCAGCCGGGCGTCGCGACGCCCTGCTGGACCCGCGCGACCAGCTCGGCATCCTCGTCGTTCGTGATCCAGCCGATCTTGATGTTCAGCCGTTGCGCGATCCGGGTCCGCAGGCTCGTCCCCGGGCGGGCATAGAACGCGCCCGGCAGCCCGGCCCGGCCGACCCCGTGCGGCGTGACCTTCCAGGCGAGCACGTGATCCGGGTAGAGATCGATCAGCGTGTTCGGATAGATCATCAGGTAGCGCCAGATCCGCCGGTCGGACTCGCGCAGACCCGGCATCGGCGACGCCATCCGCTGGTAGGCGCGCTCCAGCAGGTTCGACGACGGCTTGTCCCGCAGCGGCACCTCGAAGTAGGCGTAGTGCTCGGTCGTGGCGACGGTGTAGCGCTGGTAGTCGAGCAGCCGCATGAGTCCCGGGTGCGCGACCGGCACGTGGTAACCCTCGAGGTAGTTGTCGACGATCACCTTCCAGTTCGCGTCCTGCTGCTCGAGGTCGGTGTAGATCCGGTATTTCCCGACCGGCACGAGATCCGCGCCGAGATAGCGGCCGATCCGCTCCTCCAAGCCCGGTGAGCTGCTCCGCCAGCGGCGTCGCGTCGCGGTCGAGGTTGACGAAGACCAGCCCGAGGAACGACTCCACTCGCGCGGGAACAGACCGAGGCTCGGGCGGTCGAGGCACGGGATGGTCTTGCCCTCCGGCGCCCCGACAAGCGTTCCATCCAGGTTGTACGTCCAACCGTGGTACCGGCACCGGATCGCCTTGCCCTCGGTCTCGGGCCCGGTGACGAGCCGGGACCCGCGATGCCGGCAGACGTTCAGATGCGCGGCCAGCCCGGTCTCGGTCCGGACGACGATCACCTCGCGCCCGGCGATCGCTCACCACGATCCGCGCGCCGACCGCCGGCAGATCCGACTCGTGGCACGCCAGTTGCCAGGTCCGCGCGAAGATGCGTTCGCTCTCGGCGTCCGCCACGGCGGGGTCCACGTAGTACCGCGCCGCGAGCGCTTCGCCGACCCCGCTGGTAACGGCGGGTCGCTGCTGCAACCTCGGAGACTCGACGCCTCCCCGTCCAGGGCAGCCGGCTCAGCGACGTGTGTTTCGTCGGTCATGACCGGCGGTGCGTCGGTTCGGCTCGGTGCGGTCGGGCTCGGCATCTCACGCTCCAGGGGCTGGAAAGCCGGCCGCCGCAGCTAGGGCAACGACGGCCTGACTAATTGGTTAGTTAGCCTCTACCCCCGACCGAGACGTGTCAAGGGTCACGCTGCAAAGATTTGACAGTCGCTCGGATATTGCCTCTTGCAACTGACTAACCAGTTAGTTAGGTTGGCGCCACGGCACCCGAAGCCGGCCGACCGTGGGTGAGTTTCGGGTGGCCGGAGCAGCACGACGTCACCACGATCGAGGATGGAGCGGCATGGGAGCGAGGTTGGCTTGGCTGGGCCTCACGCCCGAGCCCGAGCGCGAACTGCCGGTCGCCGTCGCCATGCTGCGCGCCCGCCACGGCGCCCCGAGTGCTGCGCTGAGCGCCGGTACGGCGGCGGATGTCGCGCCGTGGATCACCGCCGAGTCCCGCCGCATCGAAGCGTTGATCATGCGCGGGACGCAACGATCCTGGCTGCGCTACCTGGGCGACGTCACCGGCCTGATCACGGATGCCTCGGCTGCTTCGGACGCGGACGATGCGGCGCTGATCCTGCAGGCGGCGGAGGCCGTCCTTGAGCACCACCGGATGCTGATCGGCCTGCCGGGCGACGGCTATCAGCGGGTCGCCGCGGATCGCGAAGCGCTGACCGTGATCGTTACGAGGCTGCGGGCGGCCGCCTCATGACCACGGTCAGATCGCTCAATGTGGAGCCGCTGCTGCTGGGCGGCCGGCCGTACGAGTGCGAAGATCTTGACGGCTATCGCGCGGCCGGTGGCTACGCCGACGCCGTGACCTCGACGGACCTGCTTGCGCGCATCGACGCGACCAACCTGCGCGGCCGCGGCGGAGCCGGGTTCCCGCTGGCGACGAAGCTGAAGTCGGTCGCCGCCCAACCGACCTCCCCGATCGTCGTGGCCAACGGCGAGGAAGGCGAACCCGGTTCGATCAAGGACCGGCACCTGATGCGTACGCGGCCCCACCTGATCCTGGACGGTCTCGCGCGCGCGGCTGCGATGGTCGGTGCCGAGCGCGGGTACGTCTACCTCTCCGATCCGATCGCCGCCGGCACGATCCGAGAGGCGCTGGTCGAACACGCCCAACCGATCGACGTGACGGTCGTCGAGGTGGCCCGCACGTACGTCGCCGGCGAGGAGACCGCGCTCGTCCGGTTCCTCGACGGCGGGCCGGCGCTGCCGGTCGCGAAGCCGCCCCGACCGTTCGAGTACGGCGTCGGCGGCGCTCCGACGCTGATCAGCAACGTCGAAACGCTCGCCCATGTGGCGCTGCTGGCGTCCGGGATCGACGCGACCGGCCATCTCCTGATCACGCTCGCGGGCAGCGGTATCGAGCCGCAGCTGATCGAAGCGTCGAGCCGGACCGCGCTGCATGACCTCCTGCCGGACACCGAGTTCGCGCTGGTCGGCGGCATGTTCGGTGGCCTGGCTCCGATCGGCACCGGGCACCTGATCGGACCGATGGGCCACGGCACGATATACGCGCTCAGCGGCGGCGACTGCCCGATTGATGTCGCCGCCGATGCGCTCGCCTACCTCGCGGCCGAGAGTTCCCGGCAGTGCGGCGTATGCGTCTCGGGCACGCGGTCGCTCGCCGATGCGGTCGCCGCGATGCGCGACGGCACGGCGACCGAGACGCACGTTGCGAACGTGGCCCGCTGGGCTACCGGCCTGCCCGGACGCGGCGCCTGCGGGCTGCTCGACGCGGCGGCGCGGATCGCCGGATCGCTCGGCATGCACTGCGCGGAACCCGTTGCCGCGCACCTCGATCGCGCCTGCCCGACCTGCACCGACTCCACCCGCAGCGGCGGCGCCCGATTCTTCGTCTCACCCATGGAACTTGCTCGGAGGAACGCATGAAACTGCACGTCGATCCCACGCTCTGCCAGGCGTACGGGCTGTGCCACGAACAGGCACCGGCGTTGATCCAACTCGATGAGTGGGGCTACGCCGCGGTCATCATGCCGGATGTGCCGGCCGATCAGGTCGACGCCGCACGCGCAGCCGTCGCGATCTGCCCGAACGTGGCTCTGAGGCTGGAATCCAAATGAACGAGCGCAGCGAGCGAACTGGTGTAGCCGGACTTCTGGCTCCTGCGAAGCGGAGGTAGAAGTGAAAGATTTGAGTGCGCTGTTCGATCCCGCTCGGTCGCGATCGTCGGGGCCAGCGACGACCATTCGAAGTGGGGCCACGCCGTCGCGGCGCAGGCGCTGCGGGCCGGCGACCGCCGGCCGGTACACCTGGTCAACCGCCGTGGCGGCACGATTCTCGGGCGGCGCGCGGCGACCAGCCTGACCGATATCGGCGAGCCGATCGACCTCGTGGTCATCTCGGTTCCGGCGGCGAGCTTCGAGGCGTGCGTCGATGAGGCACTCGCGCTCGGTGCGCGGGGCATCGTCGGCATCACGGCCGGCTTCGCCGAGCTGGGCGCGGATGGCGCCGTACGGCAGCGGGCGATCGTCGAGCGCGTCCGGGCCGCCGGCGCGGTGCTGGTCGGCCCGAACTGCCTCGGCCTCGTGGACAACACCACTCAGGTCTACCTGTCCTCGGACCGGTTCACCGACGGCTCGGTCGCGCTGCTGTCGCAGAGCGGCAACCTCGCGCTCGAACTCGAACTTCGGCTGCACCGGCCACGGCCTGGGCTTCTCCCGATTCGTCTCGTTCGGCAACCAGGCCGACGTCAGCCTCGTCGACCTGGTCGAGGACTGCGCACGGCACGAACGGACGAACGCGATCGCGGTCTACGCCGAGGACTTCGCCGACGGTCGGGGGTTCGCGATGGCTGCGGCCGGGGCCCTGTCCGAGTACGGCAAGCCGATCGTCGCCTGACAGCGGGCGGAGGCGAGGCCTCGGCGCGCAGCGCCGCATCGCACACCGGCGCGCTGACCAGTTCGTCCGATGTGGTCGCGGCCGCGTGCCGGGATGCCGGCATCCATCTCGCCCGTACGCCGAGGGAGCTGACCGCGCTGCTCGCGTCGTTGACGACGCCCCGGCGGGCGACCGGCCGGCGGGTCGGCGATCCTCACCGACGGCGGCGGGCACGGCTCGATCGCGGCCGACGTCGCCGAGCGCGCCGGTCTCACCGTGCCGGTGCTCGGCATCGAAGCGCAGGCCCGCGTCGCGGATGTGCTCTGGTCCCAGTCGTCGGTCACGAACCCGGTCGACCTCGCCGGCATGGGCGAGCAGGATCCGATGAGCTACGCGTACGCGCTCGGCGCGCTGCTGGCCGCCGATGACGTCGACGGCGTGCTGATGACGGGCTTCTTCGGCGGGTACGCGGCGCGACGGCTTCGGCGGCGCCGCGCTCGGTGACGGCGAAGGCAAGGCGGCCGCCGAGATCGGGCGGCTCGTCGAGCAGCACGGCAAGCCGGTCGCGATCCAGTCGATGTACCCGGCGTCGCCGTCGCTGACATCGGTCGTCGCGCCCGTTTTCGGCGCGATCGAGGATGCTGCGGCGTCGCTCGCGTCGGTGATGTCGTCGACCGGGCCGCGCGGTTTCGCAGCGCTCCCCCGGCCGGCTGCGGCCGCGACGGATCTCGGCTACTTCGGCAGCCGGCGCCTGCTCGCCGACGCCGGTGTCCGGTTCCCGCCGGCCGTCGAGGTGTCGACGGTCGACGAACTCCGGGCCGCCGCCGTTGCCATCGGAGGCCCGTTCGTCCTCAAGGCGCTGCACCTGCTGCACAAGTCGGATGCCGGTGGCGTACGCGTCGGGCTGCGCGACGTCGACGCACTGGTCGCCGCGCATGCCGACATGCACGCGCGGCTCGGTGCGCCGTCCTACTCGGTCGAGGCGATGGCCGATGGCACCGACGGCATCGAGCTGATCGTCGGTGTCAACGTCCGATCCGAGATTCGGGCCGGTGGCGATGGTCGGTCTCGGTGGCGTGTACGCCGAGGTCTTCCGCGACGTCGCGTTCGCGCTGGCGCCCGTACCCGCTGATCTGGCGGCTGGATCTGCTGCGGACGCTGCGGTCGGCGGCGTTGCTGGCGGGCGTGCGCGGCCGTCCGGCTGTTGACCTCGAGGCCGCGGCCGACGCGATCGCGCGGATCACCGCGGTCGCGGCGGCACATCCCGAGATTGCCGAATTCGAAGTCAACCCGCTGCTGGTGACGCCGCGAGGCGCGCTGGCGCTGGATGCGCGCGCAATCCGACCACCATGACTGCACTACTGGACATGTGAGGACTCGAGATGGACTTCCGGTACACGCCCGAGCAAGTGGATCTCAAGCGGCGGGCCGCCGCCTACACCGAGTTGATGATCGCGCATGAAGACGCGTCCGAGCAGGCCGGCGGGCCGCTGCCGGACGCGATCGTGCGGGAGCTGACGCAGGCAGGCGATGGACCACGGCGTCTATGCGATCAACATGCCGACGGAGTGGGGCGGCGCCGGCCTGTCGCTGCTCGACCAGGTGATCGTCGAGGAGGAGTTCGGCAAGGCGACGAACTGCCTCTGGGACATCCCGTGGCGGCCGGCGAACGTGCTGGCCTACGGCACCGAGGCGCAGCGGGAGAAGTACCTGCTGCCGATCATCCGCGGCGAGCGGTTCGACGCGTTCGCGGTCACCGAGCCGAACGCCGGATCAGACCCGAGCATGGGTACGACGACCGCGACCCGCACCGACGGCGGCTGGCTCATCAACGGCGAGAAGTGGTTCGTGACCTGCGGCGACGTCGCCGACTTCCTGGTCGTCCAGGCCGACGCGCTGGTCGACGGCGCGAAGCTGTCGACGCTGTTCCTGGTCGAGAAGTCGACGCCCGGCGTGACGATCCAGCGCACGCCGCACTTCATGCACTCGGCCGTGAACGGGCACCCGGAGTTCGTGTTCACCGACGTGTTCGTGGCCGACGAGGACATCCTCGGCGAGCTCGGGCCAGGGCTTCGACCTGACCAAGGAGTGGTTCACCGACGAGCGCCTGATGATCGCGGCGCGGACCGTCGGCGCCGCCGAGCGCGCGCTGAAGCTGGCCCGCGACTGGGCGGTCCAGCGCGAGCAGTTCGGTGCGCCGATCGCGTCGTTCCAGCTGATCCAGGGCATGCTCGCGGACTGCGCGGTGGACATCGCGGTGAACCGGGCCTTCACGCATCAGGTCGCGTGGGAGGCGAGATCAACGGCAGCCGTCGACGCAAGAAGACGCTGCACGCCAAGGCGTCGATGGCGAAGCTCTCCGCCTCCGAGGCGGCCGGTCGGGTCATCGACCGCTGCGTGCAGATCTTCGGCGGTCGCGGCTACGACCGCTCGTACCCGGTCGAGCGGATGTACCGCGAGCTGCGCGTCGACCGCATCTGGGAAGGCACGTCCGAGATCCAGCGACTCATCATCGCGAACGAGATCATCAAGCGCGGCACGGGCGCGCTCAACTTCACTGTCGGAGGCATGACATGGACTTCCGGTATAGCGCCCGCCAGGCAGCGCTGAAGGCGACCGCCGCCGAGCTGTACGAGTTCGTGAAGCAGTACGAGATCGAGAACGAGGAGAACAACGGGCTGCCGCCGGAGGCACACGCCGCCGTCCGCAAGGCCGTGCTCGCCTCGGGTCTGCAGGCGGTGAACATGCCGACCGAGTGGGGCGGCGCCGGGCTGACCATCTTCGAGCAGGTCGTCGTGCAGGAAGAACTCGGCCGGCTGACCGGCGCGCTGTGGGACATGATCTGGCGCCCGGCCAACGCGCTGAGCTTCTGCACGCCCGAGCAGCGCGAGAAGTACCTGATCCCGGTGATCAACGGCGAGCGCCGCGACTGCTACGCGGTCACCGAGCCGAACGCCGGCTCCGACCCGCAGAACCTCGCCACGACCGCGACCGAGACCGACGGCGGCTGGCTGATCAACGGCGAGAAGTGGTTCGTGACCGTCGGCGACCACGCCGACTTCATGATCCTGCTGGCCGCGGCCGGCCCCGACCGGCAGCCGACGCTGTTCCTGGTCGACAAGGACACCGCCGGGATCGCGGTGCAGCGTACGCCGCGTTTCATGCACACCTTCGTGTACGAGCACCCGGAGTTCACGTTCACCGACGTGTTCGTACCGGCGGCGAACGTGCTCGGCGAGATCGGACAGGGCTACGACATCACCCGGGGCTGGTTCACCGAGGAGCGCCTGATGATCGCGGCCCGCACGATCGGTGCCGCCGAGCGGGGTCTGAACGAGGCTCGCGACTGGGCCGTCCAGCGGGAGCAGTTCGGTGCGCCGATCTCGTCGTACCAGCTGATCCAGGGCATGCTCGCCGACTCGGCGGTGGACATCGCGGTCCAGCGGGCCTACTACCACCAGGTGGCATGGGAGGCGGACAACGGTGTGGATGGACGAAAACGCTGCACGCCAAGGCGTCGATCGCGAAGCTCGGCGCGTCCGAGGCGTCGAACCGGGTGATCGACCGCTGCCTGCAGATCTTCGGCGGCCGAGGCTACGACCGGACGTACGCGGTCGAGCGGCTCTACCGTGAACTGCGCGTCGACCGGATCTGGGAGGGCACGTCGGAGATCCAGCGCCTGATCATCGCGGGTGAGCTGATCAAGCGCGGGACGGGTGTCCTGGCGATGCCCACTCCGTCCTGAGCAGACCGTAGAGCGCGAGGTCGCCGTAGCCCTCGCCGGTCCACCCCTTTTGCCGCTGGGTGCCCTCCAGCGTGAATCCGCAGGCCTCCGCCGTCTTGCGCATCGACATGTTGTGCGCGAACGTCTCGATCTCGAGGCGGTGGAGGTTGCGCATCCGGAAACCGTAGCGGCAGAGCAGCTGCACCACGTCCCGCCCGTACCCGTGGCCGCGTGCGGTCGGCACAAGTGACAAGCCGATGTGCGCCTCCTGGTTGTACGCATCGATGCCCCACAGGGCGCATCGGCCGAGCAGCGTTCCGTCGCCGGCCGCCACCGCGACGAAGCCCGCGAACGTCTCGGAGGTCTCGGACATGTCCTTCTCCAGCGAGGCTCGCACCGAGGGCACCGACTTGGGAACGAACGGCGCGCCGCTGGCGAGCAGGTGAGTCTCCGGATCTCCCCAGATCCCGACGAGGTCGGCAGCGTCGTCGGGGACGGCCGCACGGAGGCGGACGCGATCGGTAGCGAACATGTGCCGGAGACTATCCCGCCCAGTCCGTCCTCAGCAGCCCATATATTGCGATGTCGGCGTAGCCGTCGCCGTCGTATTCGCGCGACCGCTGGGTGCCTTCATGGATGAATCCGCAGGCCTCGGCCGTCCGGCGCATCGGAGTGTTGGATGCGAGCGTCTCGATCTCCAGGCGGCGAAGATTGCGGTTGCGGAACGCGTACCGGCTGAGCAGTGCGACCACGTCCCGCCCGTACCCGAGGCCGCGCGCCGACCGGGCCAGGTTGATGCCCAGGTGCCCGTACCGGTTGAAGGCGTCGATCCCCCACACCACGCCGATGCCGACAAACGTGGCGTCCGCAACCGTCTCCGCGACGAATCCCACCTCACTGCCGTCGCCCGGTTCGGCGTCGCGCTTCTCGATGTCGGCGATCACCGCAGCCAGGGAGCGCGGGATGAAGGGCCGATCGTCCGCGATCAGGTGCGTCTCCGGATCCGCGGTGATCTCGTAGATCTTGGTGGCGTCGTCCGACATCACGGGCCGGAGCCGGATGCGCTCGTTGGCGAACATTTCGCGACCCTAGCGCACCCCATGATGCCGTGGGCGGCCCGCATCGGGTAGAGTCGCCGTGTTCGCGGGCGAAACACTGACCCGTGAGTCACGGGCGATTAGCTCAGTGGGAGAGCGCTCCGCTCACACCGGAGAGGTCGCTGGTTCGAAACCAGCATTGCCCACCCCGTGAAGAAGGCGTTGACCAGCAGTTATCTGGTCAGCGCCTTCTCTGTGTCGGCGCCTGCTCAGGTCGGCGCTCTCTGAGGTCAGCGCCAGATCGGTTCCGGCTCGGCCTTGGCCGGGGTGGGTGGAGTGGGTGGAGCGGCCGGCGCAGGCGGAGCCTCGGCCTTCGTCGCGCGCTTGACGGGCCGGGCGGCGATCAGCCGGTGGTCGGTCGGGCGCGCGAGCGCGTACGTGTTGGCGACCGGACCGCTGTGCGCATCGCAGAGCTCGATCTCCCGAGCGAGGCCGTCCGGACCGACGATCACCCAGGTGTGCGCCGACTCCACACCGCACCGGTCACACGAACACACTTCGATTGCTTTCCTGGCCACGCCGTCGAGCGTAGCGCCAGCCCCTCGGAGACCCACTGCGGGTGACGGTGTTAAAACGTCGGAATCGGGGGTATGGAACGTGATATATGTCCTCGACCCATCATGACGGAGCTAACATGACCTCGCCGGACGATGACGAGCGCGCCTCGGATCCATGGGCCTCGAACGGTCCGCACACGACCGTCCGGATCCCGGCTGGGCAGAGCGGTGATGAGACTCGGCCGCTGGACGAGCCGCGTACGTCGGGCGGCTGGCGCCGGGCCGGCCGGGCTCTCAAACTGGCGATCGTGGCCGCACTGGTCGCGATCATCGTGGTCGTGATCGGCATCGTGCTGGTACTGCCGCATCTGTCGAACCCGTTCAAGGCGAAGACCACCGACCGCAGCGGGCCGGTGCTCGTGCTGTCCATCCGCGACCTGGCCCGATTCGAGGCGGCCAGCGGCAACTTCCAGGTCATCGTCGACGTCCAGAACGATCGCTCCTACATCCCCGACATCATCTTCAGCGAGCGTTCACTGTTCATCGCGGCCGGTTCGGTCGACGCGTACGTGGACTTCTCCAACATCGCTGCGGGCGACGTGGTCGCATCGGCGGACGGCAAGACGGCGACCATCACGTTGCCGATGCCGCAACTCGAACCGCCGACCATCGACCCGGCCAAGTCGTACGTCTACGAGGATCAGAAAGGCATCATCAACAAGCTCCAGGACCTGTTCAGCAGCGACGCGAACAAGCAGCAGGAGCTGTACCAGCTCGCCGACCAGAAAATCGCGGCCGCCGCCGTGAGCAGCCAGCTCGTCGCGACCGCCGAGGCGAACACGAAATCGATGCTGATCGGCTTCCTGAAAGCTTTGGGCTTCACGACGATTACGGTGAACTTTCGGTCCGCCTGAGGCCCGAACGGAGTATGAAGAGACGATGAGCGAACTGCTGAGCAGGTGCCCCGTGTGCGGGGCTCGTGTCTACGCCCAGACCGGCACCCCGACGCCTCCGCACCGGGCCGAGGGCAGCCAGGAGGAGTGCCCCGGCAGCGGCCAGGCGTCGAATTAGCGAACGCGCTTGCGGGCGGCGACGCGCTCGACGATCCGCCGAGCGTGCGGCAGGCCCGCCTTCATCGTCTCCTGCTTCTTGACGAGCCTGGTCAGGAAGATCAACGCGCCGCTCAGGACCGCGATGTCGTCGAGGTAGATCGGGTCGGGCAGCAGATCAATCGGGAAGATCAGGTACGCGATCGCTCCCCAGAACACCCACGTGCCCTTCGCGCCCATCTCACCCAGCATTCGCTTGACCGTGACCAGCTTGAAGACCAGCCGGATGGCGTACGCGAAGGTGACGATCCCGACGATTCCGACCACAACGCCGAGCACGATCCATGACTGTTGCGACACGTGCACTCCTATGTCCGGATGAAGCATTCCGATACCCGAAGCACGGCAAACGTAACCGGAATTTCTATTTGACAGTGTCATATGACAGTGTCATATTAGGTGCATGGATACGGAGTTGTGGACGCTGGCCGAGTTGGCCGATCGGGTTGCGGGCGCATTGTCGTCCGGATACCCCGGCCAGCAGAACCGACGCGTCTCCGACGTCCCGGACACCCGCGCTATCCGCTACTACACGACGCTCGGACTCCTCGATCGGCCGGCCGAGATGCGCGGCCGAACCGCGCTCTACCGTCCGCGCCACCTGTGGCAGCTCGTTGCGATCAAGCGACTCCAGGCCGACGGCCGGACGCTCGCCGAGATCCAGCACGAGTTGGCCGCCGCACCCGACGCCACGTTGAAGCGCCTCGCCGACGTACCGGACGAGGGCTTCTGGCGACAGGTGCCGAAGCCGACCCGAGCCCGGAGTACGACCGAGGCAACGCCCGCCTATCAGACCGTGCCGCTGCCCAGCGGCGCGATCGTGCTCATCCCCCGCAACCAGGCTCTGACCGACCACGAAGCCGCCACACTGCGCGCCGCCGCCGCTCAACTCGATGCCGCCGTCGCACAGCTCCCGAAAGACATCCCAGGAGCTTGAATGTCAAGCAGCAGCGTTCGTGAGGTGGTGCGACCAGGCAGTTGCCTCGTCGTAGGGTGTGCCGGTTTTGAGGCATCCGTGGAGGATGCCGACGAGCCGGTTGGCGAGCTGGCGCAGCGCGGCGTTGTAGCTGGCGCCGCGGGCGCGTTGTTGGTCGTAGTAAGCCCTCGCGCCTGGGGACCATCGCAGCGATGTGAATGCCTGGGTCATCAGCGCGTCGATAAGTCGGTCGTTGTGTACGAACCGGGCGGCGACGACCTTCTTCTTCCCGGACGTGCGGGTGATCGGGCTGGTGGCGGCATAGTTTTTGCGGGCCTTCGCCGAGATGTACCGGTCGTGGTCGTCGCCGAACTCGGCAAGCACCCGGGCGCCGAGGATCGGTCCCAGCCCGGGCTGGGACAGCACGATCTCAGCGTCCGGGTGCCGACCAAAATAGGCCTCGACCTCGCCCTGCAGGATCGTGACCTGCTCGTTGAGGGTGCCCAGGATCGCGACCAGTGCGCGGACCGACGCGGCGTAGGCGGCGGTGACGACAGCGGGTTGGCCGAGGTGTTCGGCGCGCAGTACCGCCTGAATCGTCGCGGTCTTCGCCGGGATGTCGCGGCGGCGGGCGCGTTTGAGGGCGGCGCTGATCTGCGCGGTCGTCAGCCTGGCCGCACCGGCCAGGTCCGGGGCCTTGGCGAGGAGTTCCAGGGTGTCGGCGGCGTCGAGATCCTCGAACGCCTGCAGCGCGGCGGGAAAGTACTCCCGCAACGCGTGCCGCAACCGCTGCCCGGCCCGGGTCCGTTCCCAGATCAGCGTCTTATGCATCCGGGTGACCACCTTGACCGCCTCGACCTCGGCGGTGTCACCCGCGACCGGGCGCAGCTGATGGGAGTCGGTGCGAACCATGTCCGCGAGGATGTGCGCGTCGCCGGCGTCGCTCTTGGCACCCGACACACCGAGGCGTTCCCGGTATCGGGCCGCCTGCAACGGGTTGACCGCGAACACGATGTATCCGGCCGCGATCAGCGCCTGCACCCACGGACCCCGATCGGTCTCGATCCCGACCTTCACCTGCCCGGCAGCGTCGTCGGCGTCGTCGGCGTCGTCGCCGAGCTGCTCGCCGATCATCGCGTGCAACCGGGCGATCCCCGCCACACCCTCGCTCAGCCGGGCCTTGGCCAGCCGACGCCCGGAGGCGTCCATCAACTCCACGTCGTGGTGATCCTCAGCCCAGTCATCTCCTACGAACAGCAACGCAGCTCCCGTCTCCGACACCGATACACAGCAGCCAGCGGGAGAACCATCAGCGACCTAATGAAGCAGTGCTCACGCAGCAAACCGGCGGGCACGACATCCCATCAGCGATCAACTCTCCCCACCGACCGGCAGCAGCACGATCTTTCGTCAGGACTCAACGTCCAGGAGAATCGAGTGCTCATCTGCCGGCGGCTACCTACCCACCAGGAGTCTGCCGGATGGCTCACTCCCAGAACTCATTAGGACAGTCATGAACTCCGTGCCACTGATGTCCGACACCATTACCGTCGATGACGAGGCCGGTCTCGGTTGCCTCACCACCGAACGTGGCAACCTGCCACTCGAGGCCGTCGACATCGACGCGCACATCACCGGACTGCTGCACACCTCGCGGGTCCGCCAGACGTTCACGAATCCGCACGACGAGCCGCTGGAGGCGACGTACATCTTCCCGCTGCCGGACCGCGCCGCGGTGACGGCGTTCCGGATGGAGGTCGGCGACCGGGTGGTGGAAGGCCTGCTGCAGGAGCGTGCGGAGGCCCGCCACAACTATGACCAGGCGATCTCCGAGGGGCGGCGCGCGGCCATCGCCGAGGAAGAGCGTCCGAACATTTTTACGGTACGGGTCGGAAACCTCCTTCCCGGTGACCGCGCGACCGTCGAGCTGATGCTGGCGGGGCCGCTGGCGCTGGACTCCGGCGAGGCGACGTGGCGGTTCCCGCTGGTCGTGGCGCCGCGCTACATCCCGGGCAACCCGCTGCCCGGCGCGCCGGTCGGCGACGGTACCGCGATCGACACTGATGCCGTCCCGGACGCATCCCGGATCACGCCGCCGGTGCTGCTGCCCGGTTTTCCGAACCCGGTCCGGCTCGGCGTACGGGTCGACATCGACGCAGCCGGGCTGCCGGTAACCGGCATCCGGTCCAGCCTCCCGGCTCGCATCGACGGTTCGGTCGTCACGCTCCAGCCCGGTCAGCGCCTCGATCGCGACCTGGTGATCCGGTTCGATGTCGGCACCGACACCATCGGAACGTCACTGGTCGCGCACGAGGGCACGTTCGCGCTCACGATCGTGCCGCCGGCCCGAGCCGCCGGTACGACCCGGCCCCGCGACATCGTCTTCGTCCTGGATCGTTCGGGCAGCATGCAAGGCTGGAAAATGACCGCCGCCCGGCGTGCCGTGGCCCGCATGATCGATACGCTGGGCAGCGGCGATCGGTTCGCGGTGCTCGCGTTCGACGACCGCGTGGAGACTCCCTCCACGCTGGACGGCGGTCTGGTCGCGGCGACCGATCGGCAGCGGTTCCGGGCGGTCGAATACCTGGCCACGCTCGATGCGCGGGGCGGCACCGAAATGCTCGAACCCCTGCAGCAAGCGGTCCAGGTTCTGGCCGGCGACGACCGTACCCGCGACCGGGTCCTCGTCCTGGCCACCGACGGCCAGGTCGGCAACGAGGATCAGATCCTCGCCGCGATCGGACCGGATGCGGCCAACATCCGCATCTTCACGGTCGGGATTGACACCGCCGTCAACGACGCGTTCCTGCGCCGGGTCGCGGCCGCGGGCGGCGGAAGCTGCGAGGTCGTCGAGTCCGAAGATCGTCTCGACGAGGTGATGGAACGCATCCACCGGAGGATCAGCGCGCCGGTGCTCAGCGGCATCACGATCACCGGCCCCGGTCTCGGCATCACCGCCGGTACGGTCGCTCCGGCGCGCCTGCCCGCGTTGCACGAGGGCGCGCCGCTGGTCGTACTCGGGCGGTTTACCGGCGATCCGACCGGCACCGTCCGGGTCACCGCGACCGACGCGGCCGGTCGGCCATGGGCGACCGAGGTCGCCGCGTCCGGCACCGGCAGCGCAGCTCTCGCGCCGGCCTGGGCGCGTGCACACATCCGCGATCTCGAGGACCGCTATGTTGTCGCGTTCGGCGATGAGGCAATCGAACGCGAGATCGTCCGCACGTCATTGGACGGTATGGTGCTGTCCCGGTTCACCGCGTTCGTCGCGGTTGACGTCGTAGTGGTGGTCGAGGGCGGCACCATGCGCAAGGTCACGCAGCCGGTGGATGCACCGCACGGCTGGGACATGTTCCAGGCGGATGCGGCGCCGATGAGCCCGCCGATGGTGGGCGGCTTCGGTGCGGCAATGGCGGCTCCGGCGGCCGCACCCATGCCGACTTCGATGTCGGCGCCGAAGCGCATGAGGGCCGCGAGATCGGGTGGCGCCGTGAACCTCTCGTTGCCGCCGGCGGCCCAGCGATCGATCCGAGTCCGCGGCGACGACCAGCCGAAGCGCAAGGAAGCCGCGGTGCTGGACCTCACGCCCTATCGAAAGCGCGCCGGTGACCTGCTCGATCGGGTCGAACGCGGCCAGCTGGACCCGGACGGCCTGCGGCGCGAACTCGTCGACCTCGTCGATGACCTGCGATCGATCGGCGCGACCGAGCCCGACGTCGAGACTCTGGTACGGATGATCGCGGACCTCGACACAGGACAGTGGACGCTCGAGCCGCTGCAGGCATTCGCAGGTGGGGGCGCCGGCGCAGGCGAGTCGAAGCGAGCGTTCTGGAAGCGGTGACGTAGTTGGCGACGCGGTGTCCGACGGGACACCGCGTCCGTCATTCGGTTGGAGGCTGGCGTAGCGGCGCTACGCCATTCACAATCTGCACATGACCACGGCATCCGAGTTCCAGCTTGCCACCAGTTCCGAGCGATTCGACCCGGACGACGAACGTGTCAGCGAGGCCGAACGCGAACTGTGGAACGAGTTGATGGAAGAGACCGAAGCCGCTCGTCTCGAGCGTACGGTCGTGCCGAACGCGAAAGGGTTCACCGAGGCGCTGATCCTGAGCCTGATCACGCCCGGCACGATCAAGGTCGCATTGCAGTGCCTCGGCGGCTGGCTGCGACGCGACCCCACCCGGGTGATCGAGCTGACCCGGACGGTCGACGGTAAAGAGGAGAAGCTGGTCCTCCGCGGCACCGGCCTCAGCGACGAGACGCTCGCGAAATTCGCGGCCGCGCTGGCCGGGCCCGGCAGCACCTCCCCGTGACCGATCGGCGCTACCGGGCCATCCTGATCGGCAACTCCCGGTTTGCTCATGAGCCACACCTCGCCGACCTCGAAGGTCCGGCGAACGACGTGCCGCTGATGTTCGCGGCGATCACCGACGAGCGACGCGGGCTATTCAAGCCCGACGACGTACGCCGTCTGCCGGAACGTCCGATCCAGGAGCTGCGCGAGGAGATCGAGGGCTTCTTCGCCGACGCCACCCGCAACGACGTCCTGGTCTTCTACTACAGCGGCCACGGCGTACGCAACGCCAACAACCAGCTGTTTCTGTGCGCCGCCGATACGGTTCTCGCCCGGATGAACGCGACCGCTCTCGGCTCCCGATGGCTCAACGACGCGATGTCCGACTCGGCCGCGAAGACCATCGTGGTGGTGCTCGACTGCTGCCACAGCGGCGCGTTCAAGGACGCCGACATCTCCTCTCCGCTGGCCGGCACCGGCCGCTTCGTCCTGACCAGCTCGCGCGCCACCCAGTTGACACCGGACACGGTCGATCGCAACGCACCCAGCCTCTTCACCCGGCACCTCACTCAGGGGCTCGCCGGCGCGGCGGCGATCGGCGCGGAAATCTCGATCCACGAGCTCTACCAGTACGTCTACGGAAAGATGTCCGGGTACGGGCAGGCCGAACCGCAGTTCCACACCGAGGGTGCCGGCGAGCTGACGATCGCCCGCGGCAACGGTCCGGTCGCCGCCGTCCTGGCTCCGCTAACGCTGTCCTCGACCGGCATTCGGTTCGCCGACACCGTCCCGGCCGGGAGCCGGCCACCGAACAGCCGCGTGTTCGTCCGTACCGATCCGAACGGGCCGGCCGACTGGCGAGCCGGATCGCCGACCGAGTGGGTTACGGTCCGACCCGACGACGGCTACTTCGACGTGTCTCTCGACCCGCCGCCCGGTCGGCACCTCGCCTACGTCTACGTACACGATCGGATCAGCGGTACGGTCGTCGAGCTGCCGATCGAGGTCACCGTCGCCGCCGCCGCCGCGGTCCTGCCGCAGCAGCCGGTGCCAGTGCCTGCTTCGCCGCCCGATGCGGAACCGGCGGAGATTCCAGCGGTGGGCCAGGCATCGATCTCCGACCCTGAAGTCTTCCAAATCGATGCCGGCCTATCGGTGAGCACATCATGGCCTACCCCGATGACCCAATACGCGCGGGATCTTGCGACCAGAGCCGGTGAGCGCGCCACCAGCCATGGGGCGAACACGCCGCAGTCCCCGACCGCTCAGGCGGACGCCGAACCACCACGCGCTCCGCGCTTCGTCACCGCTAGTGCGATCGCTGATGCGATCCGCGTCTCCACAGTCCCCGATCTGCTGCTCACGCCAGCCGATTCCGGACCGCTGCGCCGTGCCCGGACGAATGCGGGCGTCTCCACGAACGAGGAGACGGTCGCGTTTCTGCACGTCGGGGCGTACCAGTCCGTGCTGTTCACGAACACCGGCGTCTATTGGAGCGACAACTACGCGTCCTCGGCCTGCCGGTACGTCGACTTTCCGCGGAAACGCTTCGAGAGCCCGACGCCGACCCACGTGACGTTCGGCGACGGCGTACCGCGGCCGGTCGGCGCCAAGCACGCGAAGCAGCTGGCACAGCTGCTCAACAACATCCGTGCATACGTCGACGTACTGAGTTGAACGGCTAAACGGTCAGCCGAGAAGTTCGTCGACGTAGCACCAACGCCACGCCTCGCCCGGTTCGACGCTGCGCATCACCGGATGCTGCTCCGCCTGGAAGTGCGCGGTCGCATGCCGCTGCGGGCTCGAATCGCAACACGCAATGTGCCCACAGGTCAAACACATCCGCAGGTGCACCCACGTCGAGCCGCCCTCGACGCAGCGCTCACAGACACCCGGCGTGTCCGGGCGGAGCGCGCGCGGTGCCTTGTGCAGATGGACGCACTCGGCCGATCCGGGCACGAGGTTCAGCTCCTCCTCGCGCAGCTCGTCCTCCGCGAGTTCGAGCCGATCGATCATCGACTCTTCCAGGTCGATCATCTGCATCACGACCTGCATCACTTCATGATCCATGACACCGGAGTCACGGACCCGGAGCAGTTCGGCCCGCTCCGCGCCGAGCATGATCAGCCGTAGCTTGCGGTAGGTCTCGCTCGGCGTACTCCGTTCGGCCTCCCCCGGGCCCAGCCGCTCCCACGCCGCGTTCGTACGCGCTTCCGCCCGTACCCGCAATTGTTTGATCGTGGCCTTGTCGGTGTTCTCGTCGGTGACCTCGTCGAGCGTGCGTTCACCGGCCGATGTCACCTGCTGGAGCAGGTTCGCGACCTGCAGCGCATCTTCGGCCCGGCTCGGGCCGCGCATCGCGAGCGCCCGGACCAGCGCGGGCAGCGTCGTGCCCTGGACGAGCAGCGTCCCAGCGACGACCACCAACGACAACAGCACCAGAACCGGCTGGTACGGCACGCTCGCCGGGATCACGAACACGGCCGCCAGCGTGACCACACCTCGCATGCCGGCCCACGAGATGACCGCCGGCACCTTCCACGACGGCGACGGATCGGCGCGAGCGACCGACGGGATCAGCCGTGGCAGGTAGGTGGCCGGGAACACCCAGAGCGGCCGGAGGACCACCACGGCGAGCAGCACCGCACCGCAGACTCCGAGCAGGCGGCCGTGTCCGAGGTTTGTGCGCCATGCCGATTCCACGATCGCTCGGACCTGCAATCCGATCAGCACGAACACCGCGTTTTCCAGGACGAACTGGACGGTACGCCAGTTCGTGCGCTCGGCGATCCGCGACGAGGCGCTCTGCCAGCGGGGCGCGTTCTGGCCGAGGATCAAACCGGCGGTGACCACGGCCAGCACGCCGGAACCATCGATGCGCTCGGCCGGGAGGTAGGCGACGAACGGCGCGAGAAACGAGATGGTGGTGTCCGTGACCGGATTGACGACCTGGCGCCGGATCGCGCCGAGCAGGTACGCCACCGCCACACCGACCGCGATACCGCCGACGACGCTGACCAGAAAGTCCCGGCCGATGTGCCACACGCTGACCGCACCGGCAATCGCGAAGATCGCGGTACGCAACGTGACCAGCGCGGCCGCGTCGTTGAACAGCGACTCCCCCTCAAGGATCGTCACGACCCGCCGGGGCAGCCCGGTCCGGCGCGCGATCGCGGTCGCGGCAACGGCGTCCGGCGGCGCGACAACGGCGCCGAGCGCAACCGCTGCCGCGAACGGGACCGGCAGCAGCCACCAGACGACCAGCGCGACCCCGAACGTGGTGAACACCACGAGACCGACGGAGAGCAGCATGATCGGTCGCTTGTTCGCCTTGAAGTCGACCAGCGACGTCCGGATCGCGGCCGTGTAGAGCAGCGGCGGGAGCAGGCCGGCGAGGACGACGTCCGGCGTGAGATGCAGGGTCGGTACGAACGGGAGGAACGATCCGGCCAGCCCGACTATGGTCAGGACGAGTGGCTCGGAGATGCCGTACCGGCGGGCGAGCGCACCGGCCGCCGTCGCAACCGCGACCAGCACGACCAACCAACCGGATATCCCCACTGGATCACTCTAGAGACAGCCGATGTCACTCCATCGCGCCGCCGCAGGATACGCAGAACTTCGCCGTCCCCGCGCGGGCCGCACCGCAGGACGGGCAGAACGTCGCCGTCGGCGCGGCCGGCGTCCCGTACGCGCCCGGGACGGCGCCCGAGGAGCCCGTGGACAGCGCCGTTTCGATCACCATGAGTGCCTCGTCGTCGAGCTTTGCCGCGCGGACCACGCCCCAGACCTGCGTGACCACGACCGGCCAGAACACCAGCAACGCGATCGCGGTCGGCAGCACCTGTGCACCGAGGATGCCGATGCCGGCGCGGGCCATCACCGAATCGTCCAGCGATTCGATCCGGATCTTCAACGAGGTGTTCAGACCGGACACGGTGCGGAACGTGCCGCTCTTGGTCACGTCGATGTCCCACGCGCCGGTCGCCGTACGCACCGATGCGACCTGGAAGCCCTTCGCCGAAAAGTGGCTCTGCACGGCGTCGGCGACCGGGCTCAGATCTTCGACGACCGTCCAGAACCGCTTCTGAGTCTTGAATGGATCGGTCGGCATACGCATGCGGGCCATCGTCAGTCCACCATCTCGGAGTGTTCGGCGCGGGGCGCGGGCAGAGCGGGCTGACCCTGGCTGCGGGCGGCGCCGCATTCGGCACAGTGCTGCCAAGCCGGATCCATCCGTTGGCCGCACCAGGAGCATCGAGGCGCCGTCCGGATCGGCTCGGCCAGCGCGGCCAGCCGCTCGAACATCGCGGTCGACGACCAGGACTGGATCTCGCGCACCCGGACGGCCAGCAGCGGATGTGTCGACGCCTGCCCGACCTGCCACTGCAGGAAGCGGTCCCACTTGGATTCGCGCAACGCCTCGAACTCCAGGGCCTGCGAGGCGAACAGGTCGATGTCGTAGGTCAGTTTCGATCGTGCGGAGATGCCGGCGAAGCGCAGCATCAGCCGCGTGATCACGTCGGTATTCCCCATGTACGCCGCCGCTGCACGATCGGCGGACAACTCGCTCTTGCGCGCCCACGCCCCGATCGCGACCCGGATTGGCACCGACGCGACCTGCAGCAACGTCGACAGGACCGGGATGGCAGCGGTGCTGCCGACCGACGCCGCCTGGGTCAGGAACGCGGCCATCGAGTGGTAGAGCATGTGCTGGCAGAGGATGTGGCCGCACTCATGCGCGAGGACCGCCTCGATCTCGTCCGGCCGCAGATCCTCGACGAGTCCACTGTAGATTGTGATGGCTGTGCGGGTGTGTCCGGTCGTGAACGCGTTGATCGGCCCGTGTGCCAGGTACAGCTCGGGCTCCGGAATGCCGAAGGCTTCGCAGATCGGAGGCAGTAGCCGGTAGATCTCCGGCACCTGCCGAGGACCGAGCCGGAGCGACTCGGCCAGGCTCGCGTTGAACTGCAGCCGCTCGGTATAGGCCTTGTGATACGACTGGACCGCCGTCTGCAGGCCGTTCATCGATTCAAGGTGCCGTTTCGCCGCTTCGTCAAACGGATGAACGACATCGCTTGCGGAAAAGACCCCCACCACCTGCGGCCCCCACGGTCGCCACTGGACATGCCAGGGCCGAGAGTATCGATGACCGCGACTGGCGGTAGCCGACCGAACGGTCAGACTAGAACGCTTTCCACCGAGGGCAGTATTGAATGTGCACCTCAGTCGGGTAGCGGCGCTTCCGCCGGAACCACGGAGTGACCGAGTGGTTACCCAGTTCTACACAGAAGTGGTACCTCCCGTCGCGCTCCTTGATCTCGCGACCTGCCTCGAGTGTCATCGTCCGCAGCTCGTTCGCCTCGGCGGTGAACGCCGCAGCGTTGCCGGTGACGAACATGGTGTGCGCCGCGAACCCGATCCGATACACCGACTCCGGTCCCGGCCGGAACGCCGTCCGGACTTGCACCCGTCTCGCCTCGCTCGCCGTCACGCGTCGGGCCGGCGACGAACGTGCTGGGCGCACACATCACGGACCTCGGTGGCCAGTTCGGCGTCGCTGCGGCCCCATTCGCCTTCCCACTCGTCCGCCATCGCGGCCAGCGTCACGAGTGTCGCGGGCCACCGGGTCTGGTAGCCGAGGACCTCCACGGTGAACGCCGCGACCCGCACAAAGACCGTGCGCTCGTCGATCTCACCGCGCGCCAACGCCGCCGCGATGTCGTCGAGCCACTCGTCGACCGCCTGGTCCACCGTCGGTACGGGTTCCCGGACGTCAGCGAGAGCATCCGGGAGCAGGTCGATATTGCGTCCCGGATCGCTGTCGTCGAGGCACGCCAGCTCGACAAGGTTCGGCCCGTCGTGCCCTTCGGCGAGCCAGTCCGCGGCATACCACGGCAGGTAACGAGCGTCGAGCGTGCCGAGCGCATATTCGCTGGCCACCGTGTGTGCGGTCTTGGCGGCCGGCCGCTGCATCGTCGACATGCCATCAGTCTCCGTCACCAGGCACCGGAGCCCAACCGGTTTTGCTGTGCCCACCACTCTGCACCCTGCGTGAGTGCAGGGTGGTAAGCGGCGGTCAGCGCTTGCCGAGGAGGGCCCGGGACGCGTTCGCGATGAAGCGCTCCATCTCCGAACCGAACGGGTTGTCGTGCACCATGTACGTCCACGTCGCCGCCGGTCGGGCCAGGCCCGCCTCATCCGGTGACCAGTCCTTGCCGCTGATCTCCGACTCCTCGAACGCGTCGACGGTCTGCGTCTCGGCCTGCGCCATCATCTCGCGGAACGCCGGGATCGCGGCTCGGTGGAACTCGTCCAGCGGATTCTGCTTGCCGAGGGTACGCAGGTGGATGCCCTCGCGTACGTCGGCGAGCATGGCCAGGTGGTCGGACCAGCCCTGATCGAGGTAGTAGAGCGCGATCAGCCGAGCTGCACGTGCGGCCGTCTCGGCGCCGACCTCCTCGACCACCTCGTCGTAGTATTCCCCGCTCGACACCAGGTCGACGGCGGCGTCGGTGGTCAGCAGCTCGTGCCGCCGCTCGGCGAGGAGCTGGCGCTGCCGCTCGATCAGGACGCCGTACTTCCAGGTGCTGCGGTGGATCTCGAACGAGACACCCTCGGAGACGCGCTGCGCGTGCGCCACCGCCTCGACTACGGCCGGGTCCTTGACCAGCCCGTCGCCGTCCGCGCGGCCGTAGACCGGATCGCCGTTGTTGACGATCAGCGAATCCTCGACGCTGACGAAGAAGACCGAGCCGCCCGGATCGCCCTGCCGGCCGGCGCGACCGCGCAGCTGGTCGTCGATCCGGCTGCTGTCGTTGCGGCCGGCACCGATCACGTACAGGCCGCCGACCGCGACCACCTCGTCACGTTCGGTCGTCTCGCTGCCGCCGAGACGGATGTCGATGCCGCGGCCGGCCATCTGCGTCGACACGGTCACCGCGCCGGGCCGGCCGGCCTCGGCGATGATGGCCGCCTCGTCCTCGTCGTTCTTCGCGTTGAGCACGACGCACTCGACGCCCTCGGCACGCATGTGTTCGGCGAGGCGCTCGGACTCGGCCACGTCGAGCGTGCCGACCAGTACCGGGCGGCCCTCGGCGTGTGCCTCGGCGACCTCGGCGATGAGCGCGGCCTCCTTCTCCTCCGCCGTCGCATAGACGCGGTCCGGCTCGTCCTTACGGATGCACGGCGTGTTCGGCGGGATCACCGCCACCTCGAGCTGATAGAACTCACGCAGCTGGTCGCCGATCCGGATCGCGGTGCCGGTCATGCCACAGACGGTCGGGTAGAGACCGATGAACGCCTGTACCGTGATCGAGCCCAGTACGTGGCCTTCCGGCGTCGCGACCAGGCCTTCCTTCGCCTCGACCGCGGCCTGGAGGCCGTCCGGCCAGCGCCGACGCTTCGGTACCCGGCCGCGGAACTCGTCCACCAGCGCGACCTTGCCGTCCCGCACGATGTAGTCGACGTCGCGGGTCAGCAGCGCGCGGGCGTGCAGCGCCTGGTTGACCGCGGTCAGCTTGCCGAGACTCTCCTCGCTGTACAGGTCGATATCGCCGAACGCACGCTCGACGACGGCCGCGCCGCGCGTGGTGAGCTGCACGTTGCGCCGGTCGTCCACGATTTGGTAGTCCCGGCCACGCCGGAGCGAGCCGACCAGGGTGGCGGTCGCCACCGCGATGCTCTCGGCGTCCGTCTCGGTGATGCTTCCGGCCAGAACCAGGGGTACGCGAGCCTCGTCGATCAGGATCGAGTCGGCCTCGTCCACGATGACGGTCGCCAGCGGCGGCATCACGGCATCGTCCGAAGAGACGATGAGCTGATCACGCAGGAAGTCGAAGCCGGCCTCGCTGATGCCGACATATGTCACGTCGGAGGCGTACGCCTCGGTCCGCTCATCGTGCGTGCTGGTCTCGCCGACCGCGGCGACGGTCAGTCCGAGCAGCTCGTAGACCGGGCCCATCCAGGTCGCGTCGCGCCGGGCGAGATAGTCGTTGACCGTCAACACGTGTACGCGCGACCCCCGCACCACATGCCCGAACGCCGCGATCACGGCGGCGAGCGTCTTGCCCTCGCCGGTCGCCATCTCCGCGACGCGCCCGTCGATCATCGCCATCGCGCCGAGCAACTGCGTGTCGAACGCGGTCTCGCCGAGCGCACGACGACCGGCCTCGCGACCGAGTGCACAGATCTCCGCGAGCTGTTCGCGGGTCAGTGCGACCGGTTCGGCCACCACCGCATCGTCATCATCGGGCTCGACGTCGAGGTCGGCGTCCTCCGCATCGAGGTCTTCCGCATCGAGGTCTTCCACCTCGTCGTCTCGCGTCGTCTGCGTCGGATGCCGCATCGACGTCCGGGCGCCCGAGCACCTCACGTGCGACCGCGGTCAGCTCCTCGTCGGAGAGCTCGCGCAGCTCGGCTTCACGCTCGGTGACCTGGTCGAGCACCAGCTCGTACTCGGCGAGGTTGACCGTCGCGCCAGGCTTCTGGAGCAGCTTCCCAAATGACTTCTTCAAACGATCCGCGATTCCCACGAGCACACTCTAGGTGGCGTACGCCGGGCGGGTGACCCTGGTCTCTATGCCGACCGCGAACACCCGGAAATGGCGGACATTGCCGTGGTTCCGGGGTTCGACGTAGAGGCCGTTTTCGTCCTCGCCGTACCAATTGGCGGGGTCACGGAGCGCTGCTTCACGGACGCCGTCGAGATCGGCTGAGCCCCCAGGCGCCACCGCCGACGAGGACTATCCCACCCGCTACCAGCAGTAACAACGGACTTCGTGTCGATCGACCGCCGCTCCCGCCGGCCGGCGATGCGGACACCGATGGGGACACCGTCGGGGCCGCCGATCGGATCGGAGCGGCCGACGACGCGACCAGCGCCGACGGATAGCGCCGGATCGCCGTACGGATCGGCGCGACCTCCTGGTCGCTGACGGTATAGAAAGAGGCACCGTCGAGCCCGTACGCGATGCCTTCGCCCTGCGGCTCGTTCGGCAGCGGACTGATCCGCGGGGGTGTCGTGGTGATCGCCGTGACGACGTTGCCGTCCGGGACGTCCCATTCGTAGGCGTCGTTGTACGAGCGCAGCGCGACCTTCCGGCGATCGGGCGAGTTCGCGCCACCGGTCACCACGAATCCGCCGAGGGCACCGACGCCACTGGGCGTATCCGTCGGGGTCAGCGTGAACATGCCGACCTTCCGCAGGACACCCGGCGCGCTCGGCGTGTAGATGCCGGCCGTGATCGGATCCTTCGTGACGAAGATCGGTGTGTCGTCGGCGGCCAGCAGCATCGCTTCCGCGTCGTGCGGGCCGTCGGGGTACGCGTACCGCGTGATCGTGGGGATCTTGTGCCCGGGTGGCAGTGACCAGACCGCGATGGTCGACCGGCTGCGGCCGTTGTCCCCGATATCGGCGACATAGAGCGTGCCGTCCCGGCCGATCGCGGCATCCTCCGGGTCGTAGGCCGACGTCGGGTATCCGATGGACGTGACGACGTGGCAGTTCTGGTCGAGGTACCAGATGCGAATCTTGGACTTGTCGATGTTGCTGTCCGAGATCGAGATGAACCCGGTCTTCGTGACGATCAGACCGGACAGGCCGATCACCCGGTGATCCGTGACCGTACAGACGGTCTGGCGCGTGGCCGACGCCGGACCGGGCGTCAGGCCGACGACGCCGACGAGCAGACCGAGCGCGAGAACAGAGCTGCTAAAGCGGGGCGACACGAGTCCGATGCGGCGCCGGGAGAGTCAGTTGGTGCGCCTCGGCCCAGTCGTCGATACGCGCCGCGGTCACCTCGTGCTCCAGAAACTGCAGCGCGCTCAGACCGCCGGCGACCTCCTCGTTCGCCTCGGCCGCCAGCGTCGCGGGGACGAGCCGGAGGCCGTTCTGGATCGCGGCGCTCAGGCGGCGATGGCCGTCGATGACGAAGAAGTTCGGGTGCGCGTAGCCGACCGAGATGGTCTCGAGCGCCGCCGGATCGGCCTTGACCGCCTCGACGAGATCCGAGTCCCACATGCCGCCGACCGCCGCGATCTCTGCCGTCGGGTAGATGCGCGTCGGGTCCAGGAGCAGGACCGGTCCGGCGGTCGTATGCCGCTGGAAGACCTGCACGATCTGCTCGACGATCTGATTCGGCGTGGCACCGGTCGAATCGCAGACCAGGTCGTAGTTGCGCAGGCGGGTCTTGTCGGCGCCGTACCGCGTGACGAACCGTGCGCGCTCGCTCTCGCTGCGGCTGGCCAGGCGGTCGATCGCCTCCTCCACCGATGCGTAACTCTCGACCTCGTCACCGGGCCGGGACAGAACACGGCGCGCGGCGACCATCGGTTCGGTGATCAGGTGGACCTTCAGTGCGTCCTTGAAGAAGAACCACGCGAGGCGGCTGTCGACGATCAGCTGTTCACCGGAGGCAGCGATGCCGCTTTGCAGCTCATCGACGTACGTGTCGATCTTGTCGTCGAGTTCCGCGTGCAAGTTCAGCTGCAGCGCCGTCATTCCCCGCTGGGCAGCCATATCGCGGTACAGGTCGCCGACGCTGATCCGCTTGATCGACAGCCGCTCGGCCAATAGCTTCGACACCGTGCTTTTGCCGCTGCCGAGGTCTCCGTTGATGACAATTGACCTGCGCGTTGGCATGCTTTGGCATCCTAATGTCGATTTGCGAGGAATCCGCGCTATCGGGAGATTAGCCGAGACCAACATGCTAGCAGGGCAATGAGCTGCCCCTCGTGGCGGTTCCATCACGGCCGCCAGGCCATGACCACTCAGCTGCTCGATGACCCGAAGCGTCGTGATCAGGTGCTCGGTCTTCTGCAGGCGGCCGACCTGGGCATTACTGGCGCAGTGAAACGCGAAATCGATCCGGCGATGAGGGAACGCGTCCGCCGTGTCGTACGGATTCTGGACGCAAGCCTCCATCCCGCTCTCGTCACTAGGCTGATCCGGCTCTTCCAGGATCCTCAAACCAATCGCGAACACGCCCAACTCGTTTTCAACTCGCACGATGCCACGCTGCTGGGCGACTCGGTCGACGACGCCACGATCGGACGAGATCAAGTCTGGTTCACCGAGAAACGCGATGGCCGGAGTACGCGGCTGTACGCGTTGGCCGATCTGGCGCCGCGTAAAGCCGAGGCAATCGGCCGGCGCTACCTAGCCGGACGTTACGGTGCCATACCGATCCTGTCCGGCCAGCAGTTCGCGGATGCCATCACCGCGGCGCCCGGAGGCGGGCATTGATCAAGGCAGGTAGACCTAGACGATCCGTCTCCGACGCCGCCCAACGCCGCGAAATACTTGTATTTGTCGAGGGGCGACAGACCGAGAGCTTTACCTCACGCATTGGGCGCGCCACCGCTGCAACTCGTCCAACACGCGGTGGAAGCGCAGCAACTCGAGGCACGAGAGGCCGGACGAGGACGCGGCCGGCCCGTCGGTCTAAAGAGCTGCTCAAATGCGCGAAGGTACTCGACGGCTCAGCTCTTGCGACCCTGGTCCTGCGACATCGTGACGCGGTCGAGCGGGCCGTCAAACTGGACGACAAACACCGTCTCGACGGCTCGGCGAAGGGGACCAATCCCAGCTCAGCAATGTGGCGATTGATCGAGGCGATCACCGGGGACGACGCCTGAGACTCCTGGGCCTACTCGAAGCGGGATGGGTCGCCGGCGCCGCGGCGCAGGATTTCCGGTTCGTCTCCGGACAGATCGACGACGGTGGTCGGTTCGATGCCACAGTCACCCGAGTCGATCACCGCATCGATCGCACTGTCCAGGCGATCCTTGATCTCCCAGCCCTGCGTCATCGGCTCTTCCTCGTCAGGTAGGAGCAGGGTCGTGGACAGGAGCGGTTCGCCGAGCTCTTCCAGGAGCGCCTGCGCAACCGCATGTTTGGGTACGCGTACGCCGACCGTCTTCTTCTTCGGGTGCAGCAGGCGCCGGGGCACCTCCCGCGTGGCCGGCAGGATGAACGTGTAGCTGCCCGGCGTCGATGCCTTCACCAGGCGAAACACCGAGTTGCTCACCTGCACGAACTGCCCGAGCTGGGCAAAGTCCCGGCACACCAGCGTGAAGTGGTGCCGATCGTCGAGGCGCCGGATCTCTCGGATCCGGTCCAGACCCTCCTTGTTGCCGATCTGGCAGCCGAGGGCGAAGCAGGAATCCGTCGGGTACGCGATCAGCCCGCCCTCGCGTACCACGTCCACCACCTGGCGGATCGAACGAGCCTGCGGATTGTCGGGATTGACGTCAAAGTAACGAGCCACGACCGTCAGCGTAGTAATAAATGAGTCGCGCGCGCGGGACGTGCCCGAACAAGATGTGGGATGGCCCTCACGAGGGAGCCGATGTCGTACCCGGAAGGCAGACTAGCCGCGTGATCCGATCCGCCCTCCCCCACCGCCCGGAAGCACGCTGGATGCTGTTCGGCACGTTCCTGACCTCGTTCGGTCAGGGCATGACCCTGCCGTTCCTCTTCATCTATCTGACCAAAGTCCGGCACATCGACTCGATCATGGTCGGCGTGATCATCGCGTGGATGGGCATCCTCGGGCTGATCCTCGGCGGACCGGTTGGCGCGATGATCGACCGGTTCGGTGCACGGCGGGTGATCCTGCCGCTGTTCGTGTGCAGCGCGGTCGGCACCGCCGGATACGGCTTCATCCATACCACGTGGCAGGCGCTCGCGGCGGCAAGCCTCGGCGCGGTCGGTGGCGCGGGGCTGTGGTCCGGCCAGAACACGATCATGGTGGGCGTCACGACCGAAGCCGAGCGCCAGAAGGTGTTCGGCTTGTCGTTCGCGATCCTGAATCTCGGCATCGGCTCGGGTGGCGTCGTTGCCGGCTTCATCGCCGACGTCCACCGGCCCTCGTCGTTCCAGTTGCTCTACCTGATCGATGGTGCCACCACGCTGATACCGATGGTGATCCTGCTGGCGCTGCGGCGCATCGGCGGACCGGTGGCATCCGCGGCGACACCGGAGAAACGCTCCGAGTCCGGCGGCTATCGGGAGGTCTTCGCCAATCGGGCATTCCGCCGCATGGCGATCTTCACGGTTGTCCTGATGTCATGCGCGTACGCGCAGATGGAGGTCGGCTTCCCGGCGTACGCGTCGACCGCGGCCGGTGTGGCGCCACGCACCATCGCCTGGGCGTTCGCCGCGAACACCGCGACGATCGTGCTCGCCCAACTGTTCGTGCTGAAACGCATGGAAGGTCGCAGCCGCACTCGGGCGCTCGCGCTGGTCGGCGCGATCATCGCGGTGTCCTGGCTCATCCTCGGCGCCGGTGCCTGGGGCGCGTCGGTCAACTCGGTGATCCCGATGATCTGCGTGATTCTGTGCGCAACCGTGTTCGCGTGCGGCGAGACGCTGATGTCGCCGATCCTGCCGGCGGTCACGAACGCGCTGGCCACCGATGAGCTGCGCGGACGCTACAACGCGATCTCCGGCATGTCCTGGGGCATCACCGGGATTATCGGGCCGTTGACCGCAGCGCCGCTGATCGGGCACGGATTTGCGACGGTGTGGTTGGTCCTCGTGGTGATCGGTGCGCTCGTGGCATCGGCCCTCGCGCTGTCGCTGCACCGGCTCCTCACGCCGGGGCAAGACGGCCGCGACACCGAACCGGTCATCATCGACGAGGCTGTTCCGGTCGCCGTGTAGCGAAAGCACGGCGCCGCCGTTCGTCCGCTATGTGGATGAGCCTGCCGAAGCTGGCCGAACGCAGATAGCGGACGAACGGGTTGGCGGATCTACGAGGTGGCTACCGAGTACAGGTAGTTGTTGTCGCTGCCGAAGTAGATATAGCCGTTCGAGTAGAGCGGTGACGAGTCGACCCAGTCGCCGGTCGCAATCGTCCAGGCCGGCGTGCCGGTGGTCGCACTCAGCGCGTAGACCGAGCCGTCCCGGGTGCCGATGTAGATCACGGACGCGGCCAGCGCCGGGGCGGTCCGAATGTCGCCGGACGTCTTCTGCTTCCAGTTGACCTTGCCGTTGCCGGCGTTGAATGCATACATCGTGTCGTCGTCGCTGCCGATGTAGAGCACACCGGCCGAGATGATGCCGCTGGCGTGCACCGACGAGCCGGTGCGGAACTTCCAGACCTGCGTGCCGCCGGCCTGCCGGATCGCCCGGACGTAGCCGTCGTTGCTGCCGACGTAGACGATCCCGCCGGACACGATCGGATTCGACTCGACCGCCGCGCCGGTGGTAACCGCCCAGACCTGCCGGTGCGTCGTGGTGCTGAACGCGTACAGCTTGCCGTCGTCGCTGCCGACGTAGACGGTCGTGCCGGAGACCGCAGGCGCCGAGCGGATCGCGCCCTTCGTGGCGACCTTCCACTTGAGCTTGTGCGTGCTCAGCGTGATCGCGTATAGGTCGTGGTCGGTGCTGCCCGCGTAGAGAACGCCGCCGGCGATCGCGACCGCGGTGTCGACCTCGCCCTTCGTCGCGTACGACCAGCGGACGACGCCGGTGGCAGCCGTGATCGCATAGATCTTCTTGTCCGCGCTGCCGACGTAGATCACGCCGCCGCTCACCACCGGCTTGCTCAGCACGCGGCCGCCGGTCTTGGTGTGCCACAGCGTGTGGCCGGTCGTCGCCTCGATCGCGTACAGGTAGTTGTCGTCGCTGCCGACGTAGACGACTCCGTTGTAGACGGTCGGGCTTGACTCGACGCTGTCGCCGAACGGCACCGCCCAGTTTGGGTTCCGGGTCGGGATGTTCGCCGCGGCCGCGGGCGGCGGGATGGGTGTCGCGGTGGGCGACGGCGCGGCCGTGGTCGGCGTCACGCTCGGAGGGGCGGTGGCCGGCGTGCTGACTGCCGTGTCCGGCTTGGCGTTCGCGGACGGCGACGCGAAGATCTGGTGGATGCCCAACCAGAGGCCTCCGGCCGCGACCACGAGTGCGGACGCCGACGCGACCACCTTGCGGGCCGAGTCGAAGACGCCCGCAACTTTCCGCAGGCCCCGGGCTTCCTTTGTGTCCATGTCAGCCGCGTCAACGGCGTCTCCGACCTTCTCGGTCACCTTTTGGGTGGCCTTCTCGGTCAATTTGCTCGCCAGGTTACCGATTGGACTGTCCTCTTCGGACACAGTGCCGCTCCTCTAACGCGTTCGCCGTGAGATCCGCCGCACGGTAGCAGAAATCGGACGCTCAGCACAGGTATCTGTACGGACTCAGACAATCGCCCGTTCGGCACCGGCGCTGGTCATCAGTTCGGCGCGGGTTCCGACTCGGTGGCCACGGCGTAGATGATGCCGCTGTACCGATCGGCGAACTCGATCCGCGTGATGTCGGCGAAGCTCCACTCCGACGGCTCCGTACGCCATGTCGCGTCGTACCGGATTTCGCGCAGGTCAAGGCTCGTGGCCTTGACGTTCATCGGTACGCCGACGAAGCAGACGTCGTCGTCGATGCGCTCGGTGAACAGTGTGACGACGGGAGCGACCGCCGCGATCGACTTCACCATTGCGACCGTGTCGTCGAGATCGAGCGGCACCGGCGGTCGGGGCGGCGGCCACGATCGTTGCAACGCCAGAGCGCGGCGGACGAATCGCATCTCATCGGAGCGGTCCTCGACGTCGCGAACGTCGCCGACCGGAAAGACCGCGAAACCGTCGATGTAGATCGAATCAGATAGCGTCGCGACCAGTACCCACAGTGAACCGACCGCGAGCACGAAGCCCTCGACGTCGTCGCCGGAGGACGTCCGGCTGATGCGTTTGAGCATCTCGCTGCCGCTGCGCAGCAACGCGATCCGGGGCTCGCTCATGTCGTGCGAAGGCACGGGACTCGAACGGCGATGCGGTACGGGTGCAACGACATGCCCCGCATACTACGGAGCCAGCTTATGGTTCTGACTACTCCGGAGCCGGGCCCCAGAACAAGATGTGTGCCGGCTGGTTGTCGTGGTAAAGAACGAGGTGGCGGCCGTCGCCGGTGTCCGGCAGCAGGGACCGGACCTCGGGTGCGCCGACACCGCCCCACCGCTCGAGGTCGTGCAGCGTCGGCGCGGTCGTGCCGAACGTGACCCGGGCTTCCTTCTCCGTCACCGCATGCGTACGCGCGAACAGCGGCAATTCGGCCATCACCGCATCCACGTCCGCCTGGTACGGCAGCAGGTAGTCCCAGGTTGACGCACTCACAGTGACGGCCCTTTCGACGAGCGTGACGAAAGCACACCGTACTACGCCTTCGGCCTGCTTGTCTGCCTGGACGGCTGGGCGATTTGTTCGAAAGTATGACCTTGGAGGTAGCCGTTCGCAGATACGTTTTCGCGCAAAACTACTTCGAGCTGTAGAAACGGGGAATACCGCGTGGCACCCAAGATCGATCAGCCGTGCATGGTTTGCGGCGCCCAGCCGACCGTCAAGGCGGCGTTCGTCAAGATGCAGGGCATGCTCATCCTCCGCCGGACCTGGTGGGCCAATGGCTACTTCTGTCGCGACTGCGGCCTCCGCACGTACCAGGAGTATCAGTCGTTCCTCAAGGCCAAGGGCTGGTGGAGCATCTCTGGCGTGATCGGCACGCCGATCTTCATCATGAAGAACAACGCCAGCGCGAAGAAGGTCAGCGAACTGCAGCCGCCGATGCGCACCCAGCAGTACGCCCCGCAGGCGTAACACCGACGCTCGCGAAAGGCCCGACGATGATCGTCGGGCCTTTCGCGTGTCACCCGTCCGTGGCAACCTGCGATGCATGCAGACGCGCGAGATCACGATCGACAGCCTCGGACGACCCGGCCTGCTGCGGCTCCCGGACGGCAACGCGCGCGGCGGTGTCATCGCGCTGCACGGCGCCGGCCTCCCGTCCCGGGACCAGCCACTCTTCACGCACCTCGCCGCAACCGTCACGCCGCTCGGTTTCGCCGTGCTGAGTTTCGACCGGCGCCCGAGCACCGACGGCGGCGATATTCCGTTCGAGATCCAGGCCGACGACGCGCTGCTCGCACTCGACGCGCTCGCCACGATCATCGACAAACCGGTCGGCATCTACGGCCTGAGTCAGGGCTCCTGGTCGGCCGCCGCGGCTGCGGCACGCTCGACCGACGTCGCATTCCTCGCGCTCGTCGGCAACTCCGGTGTCAGCCCGGCGATCCAGATGCGGTACTTCACCGACGAACTGTTGCGCCGCAACGGCTTCGACGACGCCGCCCGGGCGGACCTGCTGGAACTACGGCTCGCCGTCGAGGATGCGTTGCGCGGACACGGTGACGTGGCACGCATGGAAGCGCTGCTCGCCGCGTGCTCCCGGCAGCCGTGGTTCGTCCACGCGTACCTGCCGTCGGAAATCCCGGATCCGGCGCCGACGTGGGACGACCTCGACTGGGATCCCGAACCGATCTACGCGCGGGTGACCTGCCCGGCCCTGCTGATGTGGGGCGAGGACGAGGAGAACAGCCCGGCCGAGGCGAGCAAGGCGGTCTGGCGGCGGGCCGCTGCGACCGCCGGCAACAACGCGATCACGATCGTCGACGTGCCCGGCTGCGGGCATTGGCCGAGGCGGCTCGACAGCGAGGACCCGGACGCGTTCGCCGAGGCGTACACCCGGATTTTGAGCGTTTGGTTTGAGCGTCTGTCTATTTAAGAGCTAGCAAACATTCATTTGTTGCGCGCACTTCATCAATGTATTGCGTTCATGTGTCAAGGACTGACAGGATGGCCCCACGCGTTACTGCGGCCATCGGCCGCATGTCGTCCCGCTCACGACAGCTACGCGACCGCCCTCGTGCACCTGCGGCGAGTGCGTGCCCGGCTGGGGAGAGGGACGACGGTGGGATCGTTTGACGTCCGGCCTCCTCACAAAACTCTATGACCTGTGAGAAGGAGAGGACGCATGGCTGTATCCCGCCGGAAATTCATCGGCTCGGCTCTGGCCGGCTCGGCGCTCGCGGCAGTCTCGACCAGTGGGCTCGTGGCCGCGCTCGGCACCGCCGCGTACGCAAACAGCCCGGCCGGCGACGTCGTCGGCAAGATCACCGTCGGCTACCAGGGCTGGTTCGCCGCGATCGGCGACGGTTCACCGATCAACGCGTGGTGGCACTGGGCTGCGAACTGGGGTGCCGCGCCGTCGCCGAGCAACAACGGCACGCTGCGCGCCTGGCCGGACATGACCGACTACCCCGCGAAGTACACCACCGCGTACGCGAACCTCGGCAACGGCCAACCCGCGACGCTGTTCTCCGACTACGACCAGTCGACGGTCAACGCGCAGTTCGCATCGATGCAGGCCAACAACCTGGACACGGCCGCGCTGCAGCGGTTCAACCCGACCGGCGGCGAGGGTCCGATCCGGGACGCGGTGACCGCGCGCGTGAAGATCGCCGCCGAGACGTACGGGCGCAAGTTCTACATCATGTATGACGTCACCGGCTGGACGACCATGCAGGCCGACATCAAGGCCGACTGGACGAACAAGATGTCGGCGTACACGGCGTCGACCGCGTACGCGAAGCAGAACGGCAAGCCGGTCGTGTGCATCTGGGGCTTCGGCTTCAACGACGACAACCACCCGTGGGACGCTGCGACCTGCCTCGACGTCATCAACTGGTTCAAGGGACAGGGCTGCTACGTCATCGGCGGTGTGCCGCGCGAATGGCGTACCGGCGTCGGTGGATCGCGGGCCGGTTACATCGGCACGTATCACGCGTTCAACATGATCTCCCCGTGGATGGTCGGTGCGATCGGCAACATCACCGACTCGGACAACGTCTACAACCAGTTCACCGTCAGCGATCAGGCCGACTGCCTCGCGAACGGCATCGACTACCAGCCGTGCGTGCTCCCCGGCGACCTGTCCGGCCGGCAGCGCGTACACGGCGATTTCATGTGGCACCAGTTCTACAACATGTGCCGGGCCGGCGTATCGGGCATCTACATCTCGATGTTCGACGAGTTCAACGAGGGCAACCAGATCGTCAAGACCGCGGCCACGCAGGCCGGCGTACCGACCAACTCCGGGCTGCTGTCGCTCGACGAGGACGGCACCGCCTGCAGCAGCGACTACTACCTGCGCCTGTCCGGCGACGGCGGCAAGATGCTCAAGGGCCAGATCGCGCTGACGTCGGTGCGCCCGACCCAGCCGGTGGTCGGCGGCGGTGGCGGCGACACTCAGGCACCGACCGCGCCGTCGAACCTCACGTCGTCCGCGGTCACGTCGTCGTCGGTCGCGCTCGCGTGGACCGGCTCGACCGACAACGTCGGCGTCACCGGCTACCAGATCCGCTCCGGCGGCTCGGTGCTCACCACCACGACCGGCACGTCCGCCACGGTCAGCGGCCTGAACCCGTCGACCGCGTACACGTTCACGATCACCGCGATCGACGCAGCCGGCAACGTCTCCGGCGCGTCGAACTCGGTCACGATCACCACGGCGGCGTCCGGCACGACGAACATCGCGCTGCACAAGTCGACGACCGAGTCCAGCCACACGCAGACGTACGCGTCGGGCAACGCGGTCGACGGCGACACGAACTCGTACTGGGAGTCGAACAACAACGCGTTCCCGCAGTGGATCCAGGTCGACCTCGGCGCCGCGTCCGCGATCACCCAGGTGGTCGGGTTCCTGCCGTCGACCTGGGGCCTGCGGCACCAGACGATCGCGGTCGGCACCAGCAACGACGGCGCGAACATCACCACGGTCGTCGGCGCCACCAGCTACACGTTCGACCCGGCCAGCGGCAACAAGGTCACGATCAACTTCACGAGCACGACCCAGCGGTACGTGCGGCTGACGTTCACCGCGAACGACGGTTGGCCGGCGGGTCAGCTCTCCGAATTCCAGGTGTACGGGACGGCCGGGAGCCCGCCTCCGCCGGACACCACCCCGCCGAGCGCGCCGGGCAGCCTGACGTCGCCGTCGCACACGTCGTCATCGGTGGCGCTGTCCTGGAACGCGTCCACCGACAACGTCGGTGTCACGGGCTACCAGGTGCTGCAGGGCGGCGCGGTGGTTGCGACGGTCACCGGTACCACGGCGACGGTCAGCGGCCTGGCCGCATCGACCGCGTACACGTTCACGGTCACCGCGAAGGACGCGGCCGGCAACACGTCCGCAGCCTCGAACGCGGTCACGGTCACGACCAGCGCTGCGACCGCCACGAACCTCGCCGCCGGAAAGGCCACGTCGGAGAGCGGCCACACGCAGACGTACGCGTCCGGCAACGCGGTCGACGGCGACGTGAACAGCTACTGGGAGAGCGTCGACAACGCATTCCCGCAGTGGATCCAGGTCGACCTCGGTGCGGCGACGGCGATCAGCCGCCTCGTGCTGAAGCTCCCGCCGTCGACGTCCTGGGGTGCCCGTACCCAGACGCTGTCGGTCCAGGGCAGCACGAACGGGACGACGTTCACGACGCTGGTGAACTCGGCCGGATACACATTCGACCCGAACAGCGGCGGCAACTCCGTCACGATCACGTTCGCCAGCAGCAGCCAGCGGTACGTACGACTGAACATCACCGCGAACACCGGTTGGCCGGCCGGCCAACTGTCCGACTTCCAGGTCTGGGCTGTATAACTGCGCGCTATGCCGGCCGCATCCCCTGTGGGGTGCGGCCGGCGCCGTGTATCAGGACAGGCGCCAGACGCGTACGCGGCTGTCCAGCGTGGCACAGACGATGTATCCCGCCGTCTGCGCACACGACGTCGGGCCGGCACCGGGGAGCGGCGCGATCAGCTCGCCCGGTGTGCGTTCCAGCCACACCGGGGCGTTGCCGTCCGGTTGGACCGCGACGTCGGTTCCGGCGGGCGAGTTCAGGATGGCCTGCGGCTGGATGCCGTTCGTGGCGACGACTGCGAGCGATCCGGGCGCCACCCGCACCGGCGGCGCCGCGATCGGCCCGAGGGACTCGCCGGTCGTCACGTCAATCCGGATGCCGTTCTGACCCGTCGTGTAGAAGCAGATCGCATCGCCACAGGGCTCGACGTACTGGGCCTGCGGCTCGGTGAGTCCACTCCACCGCTCGGACAAGAGTCCGTCCAGCGCATACGCATCGACGGTCGGCGTCGGTACGCTCGCACGCGAGATGAGGAGCGTGGCGCCGATCACCGTCACCTGCGGCCGTTCCATCACTTCGCTCGGGTCGAGCGGGGCGACGTTGACGTCCTGGCCGAGCGGCACGAGACGCTCCGCCACCGTACGGCCGTCGGCAAGGTCGATCGCGCGTACCGACGAGTCCGTAACGCACACCTCGACCAGCGTGGTCGGCACCCCGGTCTCGGCCAGCGCGGTGACGCAGCCGTCCGGGATGTGGAGCGACCAGATCGCCTGTCCGGTACGTGGATCGAGCAGCTGGTAGCCGGCGCTGTCCACGAAACCGTCGGCAAATGTCGCGGCCGACGGCGGCGATTGGAGAAGCACGCCGTGGCTGGTCACGACCGCATAGCCGGATTCGGAGGCCCACAGTCGCCGGCCGGTCGCCTGGTCGAACGATTCGGTGTTCGTCTCGTGCGGCGCGATACCGCTCGTGGACACGACGATCGTCCCATCGACGGCAAGGAGAGCTCCGAGGTCCGGCTCTTCGGCATCGTCGGTCGACCAGAGTCGCCGGCCGCCGTCCAGCGCGTACGCGGTGATCGTGTTCTTCTCCCCGTACGAATCGACGAACAAGCGCCCGCCGGTGAGCAGCACGTGCGCCTGCGAACCGACCGGTGCATCGGCGACCACGGTCAGCGTCGATCGCGTCAGGGGCCCGGCCGCGGCGAGCAGCAGGAGTGCCGTGGTCACCAGGAAGGCGAGCCCGATCGACCGCTTCGCCGACCGGCGAGGCAGCGGATCCGGTGCCGTCGATCGATCGGTGACGTTGCCCAGGTCCACGACGATTTCC
>CAWCQQ010000007.1:0-762345 GCA_963797675.1 uncultured Actinomycetota bacterium | reverse complement strand
GCCAGAGTGGCTGATGGACGGCCAGCGCGGCGATCATGTCGGGAGCTGCGAGCACGTAACCGATGCGCAGTCCGGCCAGGCCCCAGGTCTTGGTCAGGCTGCGGATCACGACCAGCCCGTCGATGTCCGGTCGCTGCGACAGCGACTCGGGCTCGCCCGGAATCGTGTCCGCGAACGCCTCGTCGACGATGAGCGTCCGGCCCCGCCGGGCCAGGCTCGCGATGGCCGACGCGGGATGCAGCACGGACGTGGGGTTCGTCGGATTGCCGACAATGACCATGTCGGCGACGTCCGGTACGGCGGCGGGATCCAACCGGAAACCGTTGCCGGCGTCGAGGATGTGCCGCCGTACCACGTGACCGGCCGCGGTCATCGCGGCCTCGGGCTCGGTGAACTGCGGGTGGATCACGACCGGGCAGCGGGGCGTGAGTGCGTGCGCGATCAGGGTGAATGCCTGGGCGGCACCGGCGGTCAGCAGCACCTCGTCCGGGGAACGGCGATGGCGATCCGCGATGGCTGCGCGCGCTCGGCGCTGATCCGGATATCGCGATAAGTCCGACAACGTGGCGGCGATCGGCGCGGCGAGCCAATCCGGCGCGGGCGCGGACCTAACGTTAACGGCCAGATCGACGAGTTCGCCCGACAACTCGGAATCTCCGTGAAAATCGAGCGGTTCAGCCGATCCGTACCGTTTCATGGTGTTGATACTGCCGCCCTCTGGTCAACCGCTCGGCAGCGACCTCGACGCGAGGTTGCGGGCTACCGAGCTTCCTATGGAACTCTTCTTTTTCCTGTGGGTTGGGCGCTTCGAATCACGTTAATTCACGACTTTGTCCTACCTTAGTGAAGTGATTAAGCGCGCACTCTCCGCCAGCACCCGCATCGTCCCACTCATCCGCGCCGGCCTCATCGCCGGCGTCGTCGTCGCTGCCGCCAGCTATCCGTTCGCCGCGGTCGGCGGGCTCTCCGCCAAGGCCGGCGCGAACGCGGTCGACGCGCTGCCCAGCGACCTGATCATCCCGCCGCTCGCGCAGACGACCTACGTCTATGCCAGTGATGGCAAGACATTGCTGACCGAGTTCTACCAGGAAGACCGGACGTATACCCCGATCACGAAGATGTCGCCCTATATCCAGGAGGCGATCGTCGCGTCCGAAGACAGCCGGTTCTATGACCACAACGGCGTCGACCTCCGCGGCGTCGCCCGCGCCTTCGTCGCGAACGACCAGGCCGGCCAGGTGTCGCAGGGTGCGTCGACGCTGACGATGCAGTACGTCCGGAACGCGCTGCGCGACGGTGCCGATACGCCCGAGGCGGCGCTGGAGGCGACCGAGCAGACCAACACCCGCAAGATCCGGGAGATGAAGCTCGCGCTCGAACTCGAACACAAGATGACGAAGACGCAGATCCTCGAGGGCTACCTCAACGTCGCGTACTTCGGTCACCGCGCGTACGGCATCAACGCGGCCGCCGACATCTACTTCTCCACCACTCCGGACAAGCTGACGCTGCCGCAGGCCGCGATGATCGCGGGCATCGTGCAGGCACCGACGACGTACGACCCGACCGGCTCGGACAAGGCCGCGGCGCTCGAGCGTCGCAACTACGTGATCGAACGGATGGCCGGCCTCGGCTACATCTCGCCAGAGGTGGCGAAGGCCGACGAGGCCCAGCCGATCAAACTGAAGCTGTCGACGCCACCGAACGACTGCGTGTCGATCCCGCAGGCGCACAACGACTGGGGATTCTTCTGCGACATGTTCAAGACGTGGTGGCTCGCCCAACCCGCCTTCGGCAAGACCGTCTCGGATCGCCTCGACTCGCTCGAGCAGGGCGGATGGAAGATCGTCACGTCGATCGACCCGAAGATCCAGGAGGACGCACAGAGCGCCGTCCTCGCGAACGAGAAGCAAAACAGCAGATACGCGGTCGGCGAAGTCCTGATCCAACCGGGCACCGGCCGCGTCAAGGCGATGGCGGTGAACCGAACGTACTCGCTGGACCAATCGCACAACCTGCCGAACAGTGATGCGTACAAGAAGAGCAAGGGCATCAAGGGCAACTATCCGAATACCGTGGCACCGATCGACGGCGGCGGCGATCTGCCCGGCTACCAGGCCGGATCGACGTTCAAGATCTTCACGATGCTGGCCGCGCTCGACATGGGCTACACGCTGAACATGTCGTACTACGCGCCGCCCAAGCTCCGGACCCATTATCTCGACCGGATTCGGACCGTCCTCCTGCGACAACGGGCACTGGTGTCCGGGCAACGCGGGCGGCGGCGACACCGGCGTCCAGAACATGTGGTCCGGCTTCGGCAAGTCGGTCAACACGTACTGGGTCCAGGTGGAGGAGAAGATCGGCGCCGGCAACGCGGTCCAGATGGCGCAGCACCTGGGTATCAAGTTCCGTACGCCGATCGACCAGCTGCTGGCCTCGCCGTCGCACCGCAACGGCTGGGGTGCGTTCACGCTCGGCGTCGCCGACACCACACCGCTCGACATCGCGAACGTCTTCGCCACGATCGCGAACCAGGGCGTCTACTGCGAGCCGCTGCCGGTCTCGTCGATCACCGCACCGGACGGCCAGCCCGCGATGATGACATCGAACGGCAAGCAGGTCGAGGTCGCGGCGCCTCGGTGCCACCGGGTGTTCTCGCAGGACGTCGCCCGTGCGGCGACCGACGCGGCACGCTGCCCGACCGGATACGGTGCGGCCCGCGGCAGCTGCGGCGGTGCCGGTACGGCGAGCCAGATCTACGGCGTGGTCGGGCGCCCGATCGCCGGCAAGACCGGTACGACCGACCAGAACCGCACCGCCTGGTTCTCGGCGTTCACGCCCCAGCTCGCGGCATCGTGCTTCGTCGCCGACCCGGACAGCGCGAACGACATCGCCGGCTCCGGCCAGCACCCGAAGCCGATGGCCACAGTCGGGCGGACGATGCACAACGCCGTGAAGGGGATGCCGGTGGAGTACTTCACGCCACCGTCGAGCGCCATGCTCGGAGCGGCGCACCCGCATGCGTTGACGTTCCCGCCGGGCGCGATCGCCTACAAGTAACTGCTCGGGTCCACTACTTCAGGTCGGCGGCGACCAGCGACCAGATCTGAAGATCGACCCGACCGCTGTGGACATGGCCGGCATCGCGGAGGAGCCCCTCGTACGCGAAGCCGGCCTTTTCCGCGACCCGCTTCGAGGCCACGTTGCCGGCCGCCACGCGCATCTCGATCCGGTGGAAGTCGTGCCGCATGATCAACTCGATGGCGAGCCCGTCGATCGCCTCGGCGGCGAATCCGAACCCACGCGCCTCGGGTGCGAACGCGAACGACACCTCGGTCGATCGAGCCGGCCAGTCCGTACGCTTCGTCCAGACGCACCCGACCAGCTGCTCGTCGTCGCGCCGGACCACGCCGTAGTGGTCACCTGCTCCGAGCGCACGCCGTTCGCTCGCCATCTCGGTGCACCACGACCGGCCGTCGATCGGACCGAAGTCGGGCGGGAACGGCAGCCAGCGCCGAGTCAGCCGGTCGTGGAAGATCTCATCGACCGGCGCTGCATCGGCGACGGTCAGCGGCCGGACCAGCAGGCGCGGCGTCGCGATCAGGAGGCTGGGGAAACGTTCGCCGACAAAGACGCCATCGGGGCGGCGTTGCGCAGGGATCAGATCGCGAAGTTCTTCTTCGACCGGTGAGACTGTGAGTCCGACCACGCATGCTCCTCGCTAGACATCAGTGTCCAACATTGCCTTAAGGATCCGGCTTCTGGAGATCCACTACAAGGAAATCGCGCCGACATATGTATGACCTCGGAAAATCGTCTGAGGTTGCTGCGGTAGCGTCCTTTCTTGTGTACCGGTTCCTCGCGACCCCGAAATGGATCGGCTTCGCCGCGTTGATGATCTCCATGTCCGCGGTGATGGTCGGCCTCGGTGACTGGCAGCTGCACCGGTACCACGAACGGCACGGCATCAACGTCCGGATCGCCGACGCCAAGCTCGTGGCGCCTGTCCCGCTCACCAGCACGCTCAGTCTTGATCATCCGTTGCCATCCAGCCAGGAATGGGTACGCGTCACGGTCAGTGGCACGTACGCGGCGGACAAGACCGTGGTGGCCCGTGAGCGTACGGTCAACGACACGATCGGCTTCGAGATCGTCACGCCGCTCGTCCTGGCCGACGGTTCGGCAGTCCTGGTCGATCGCGGCTTCCTGCCCGGCGACGACGCGTCGAACGTGCTGCCGAAGGTACCGCCGGCCCCGACCGGCATCGTCAGCGTGACCGGTCGCGTACACCTGCCGGAGAGCAAGCCCGATGCGCCGATCCACCTGGACGGCCACCTCGCCGTACGACGCATCTCCCCGTCCACGGTCGCGGGCGATCTCGGATATCCGGCGCTCTACCAGGACTACGTACTGCTCGACCAGCAGACGCCGGCGGTACACGGCTTCACCACGATCCCCGCCGACACGCAGCCGGCGTGGATGAACGCGGGATATACCGTCCAGTGGTGGGCATTTGCCGCGCTCGCGCTGTTCGGCTTCGGATGGGCCGCCCGCAAGGAGGCCCGGGATCGTCGCGACGGCGTCGTGCGGGCGACCGTCGACCGGCCGGCGAAGACGAAGTCTCGCGACCGGCTCGCCGACGACGCCCCCAGCGCGGCGCTTATCTGAGTACGGCGCTCATTTGAGGACGGCGCGCACCGCGTCGATCGTGTCGGCGTCCTGCGCCCGCTTGTCCTCCCGATAGCGCACCACCCGGGCAAATCGCAGCGCGACTCCGCCCGGATAGCGCGGCGACGTCTGCACACCGTCGAACGCGATCTCCACGACCTGCTCCGGCCGCAGGTGCACCACCCAGTCGTCCGTCTTTCCGTCGACCGCCAGCTCGGTGAAGCGCTGCGTCTGCCACCGCAGCATCTCGTCGGTCATGCCCTTGAACGTCTTCCCGAGCATCACGAACCCGCCGGTCTCCGGATCGCGCGCGCCCAGATGCAGGTTCGACAGCAGACCCGTGCGCCGCCCGTGCCCCCACTCGACCGCGAGCACCACCAGGTCCAACGTGTGCCGAGGCTTGACCTTCACCCACGCGTTGCCGCGCCGCCCGACGTCGTAAGGGGCATCGGCCGCCTTGACGACTACGCCTTCGTGGCCCGCCGCCAACGCTGCGTCGCTGGCTGCCTGTGCGGCAGCGACGTCCTCGACGACGGTCCGCTCGACGAGCAACTCGACCGGAACGACGTCGGCCAACTCGCGCCACCGCCGATGCCCGGGCTCATCGAACAGGTCACGGCCGTCGAGATGCAGAAGATCAAAGAAATAAGGCCTGAGTACGCCACCTGCTGCATCGAGATCCGCGCCATCGTCGTCAGCCGCCCCAGCAGCGCCTGCCTCCCGGGTTGCGGCTCTCGACGAGGTTTCCTGGAACGGGCGCGGTCGTCCGCCGGCATCCAGCGCGATGGCCTCGCCGTCCAGCACGATCGAGTCGACCGGCAGGGCCAACGTTGCCCGTACGACCTCCGGCAGCCGGACCGTGATGTCGTCCAGGCTGCGGGTGAACACCGAGACCACGTCACCGTGCCGGTGCACCTGGATCCGGATGCCGTCGAGTTTCGCGTCCACGACCGCCGGCAGCCCGGTAGCGTCGAGGGCCTCGGCGACGGTCGGCGCGGCCTGGGCGAGCATCGGCGTGAGCGGCCGCCCTACCTCGAGACCGATGGTCGCAAGCGACGCGGCTCCGCCGGTCAGCGCGGCCGTCGCAACGGCTTTGAGGTCACCGCTGAGCAGCAGGGCCCGGCGGACGCTCGCAAGATCTACGTCAGCGGCCTTCCCGATCGCGTCGGCCAAGAGTCCGGCCTGCGCGCCCTGCCGCAATTCGCCGCTGATCAGCCCGCGGAGCAGGGTCTGTTCCGGCTCGGTGGCGGACGCGAACAGGGCCAGCAGAAGCTCACGCCGGCGAGCCTGCGAGCCCGGACCGGACTGCATACCGATCTCGGCGAGTGCTGCGTCCACGTCCGCGACGGTCAGTGTCGCCTCGGTCGCGGACGCCGGCAGATCGCGGAGTGCCGCCCACCCGACGCCGATCTGCCGCTGCCGGATCTCGCCCGCCAGATAGGCAGCCCCGGCTGCGATCTCCGTACTTCGATCGTCGCCTCGACGCCCGAACGCACCACTGCCGGCCTCCCTACCGCCGCCGACCCCCGAGCCGCCAGTCTCCAGGCCGTCGGGGCCTGGCTCCGGCTCGGTACCGCGTAGTCCGCGCAGGGCGGTCGCCAGTAGCTCCACTTTCGCGAGCCGTTTCGTCGTTGCCGCCACGGCCACCGACGTCGCCGCGATATCCGCAAATCTCACCCCGCCATCGTGCCAGCGACGGGTGACACAACGCCTGGACTTCGTACCTCGACGCTCATGATCCGGCCGAGCTGACGGGCCGCTCGAACCGTCAGCTCGGCCGGATCATGAGAGGACCCGGCATCCAGGCGGTCAGCTTGCCAGCGGCCACGCGTCGATCCGTGCCACCTCGGCGTCGGTCCGCCGGATATCGCGCGGGTTGACGCCGAACCACGGAAACTCGACGATCGTCGAATCCCGCGATCGGACCTCGTCGACCAGCCGGGAGAGCAGCACGTCGACGCGGCACAGCGAGACGGACAGGACCGAAAAACTCTCTTCGATCGCGGCGTCGGAGAGTTCCCCGAGGTCAACCGTTGACAACGCGGTTGCAGCGGCATCCAGCCGCTCGATCACATCAATTCCATCGTTCGTACGCATGTTCGAATGCTATCGCACCCAACGCCGCGGATCCAGTGATCGCCGAATGTGGATGTCCAGTGTGGTCAAAACGTCATGATCACAGCCGTGACACGGGAAACGTTCCCAAACTCCCGATCTTGCCCAGCGCGCGGGGACCACGGGGTGGACGGAGAGGTAGATAAACGTTCCGGCGCCAGGTCGAGGCGGATCTGGCGCCGGACCACGCCTATGCGCGCGCTGCGGCTGCCACGTTCCGGAGAAGCAACGCTTCGGCCAGGCAAACCTTGGCGAATTCACCCAGGTGCAGGCTCTCGTTGGGTCCGTGCGCACGCGCGTGCGGGTCTTCCACCCCGGTCACCAGGATCGCCGCGTTCGGGAACATCTCCTGGAACGTGGCGATGAACGGGATCGATCCGCCGATGCCGACATCGACCGGCTCGGTACCGTCCCAGGCGGTGCGGAACGCATCCCGGGCGGCGTCGAAGTACGGCCCGGTCGCGTCGATCACGCAGGCGTTGCCGTCGTGTTCGAGCGATACTGCAACCACGGCGCCCCACGGGGTGTGCGCCTCGATGTGGGTCTTGACCGCGTCGTACGCCTTCTTCGGATCATCGCCCGGCGCGATCCGGATGGACAGCTTCGCCCGCGCGGACGGGACCAGCGCGTTCGGTGCCGCGTTGGTCGGCGGCGCGTCGATGCCGAGGATCGACAGTGCCGGCTTGGTCCAGGTGCGGTCGACGAGCCGTCCGGTGCCGATCAGCTCAACGCCGTCCAGGATCCCGGCCTCGTACCGGAAGCGGTCGAGGGGATAGTCCAGCGGCGCGGCCTCGGTACGGACGAGCCCGGGGATCGCCACATCGCCGGCACTGTCGTGCAGCGTGGCGAGCACCCGAACCAGCACGGTCAGCGCATCCGGCACCGCACCGCCGAACATGCCGCTGTGCACCGCGTGGTCGAGGGTACGGACGTCCACGAACATGTTGACGATGCCTCGCAGGCTGGTGGTCAGCGCCGGTACGCCGATGTCCCAGTTGCCGGAATCGGCGATCACGATCACGTCGGCGGCGAGGTCCTCGCGATAGTCGGAGAGCAGTTGCTCGAGTGAGTCCGACCCGAACTCCTCTTCGCCCTCGATGAACAACACGACGCCGACCGGCAGATCGTCGCCGAATGCGCGCAGTGCCGCGACGTGGGCCATGATGCCGGCCTTGTCATCGGCGGCGCCACGACCGTAGAGCCGGCCGTCGCGCTCGGTGGCGACGAACGGCTCGGTCTCCCACTGCGTCGCATCGCCGATCGGCTGCACGTCGTGGTGCGCGTACAGGAGGACGGTCGGCGCTCCGGCGGGTGCCGGGCGGCGTCCGATCACGGCAGGCTGTCCGCCGGCACGAACGATACGTACGTCCGGCAGACCCGCGTCACGCAGCAACGCCGCGGTCGCTTCGGCGGACGCTTCAACGTGCGAGTGGTCAAATCCCTCGAACGCCACACTGGGTATGGCGACGAGGCGTTCAAGATCTGCCCGTACACCCGGCAGGGCGGCGGCAACGGCGGCGCGAAGGTCAGATTCGGTCATGCCGAAGATCGTAGGCTCCGCCGCCACCGGTCGGAATGCAGGGTTTCGACCTATTCGTGACTGTCGTTAGATGTCCCGTCGCCACCCGAGCCGTTACCCCCGCCGGTGCCGGAGCCGTTGGCCCCACCCATCCAGCCCTTCACCCGGGTCGCGCCCGCGCCGACGACGTCTCCGACCACGCCGTTTGCTCCATCGCCAAGCTTGCGGAGAAGCCCGACGAGCGGGTCCTGCGAGCGCTTGAACGCATCCCGGTACGAGTCGGCAGCCGCCTTCGCGTCGTTACCGACCGAGGCTTCGCGGTCGTTGTCCCGGCGCGGATAGTCGCCGGCGAGAATCCGGGCGTAGTGCCCCTCATCCATCCAGTGCCGCAGGTCGGCGGCGCGGGCGACCGGCAGCGGATGCGTCAGGAACATCGTCAACTGCAGCTTGATCAAGCTCTCCCGCAGATCGCCCGTACTCTCGAACTCCGCAGCCTGCTCGAGGAACGCGGCCGTGTCGATCTCCGAGAGGTCACCACCGCCGGCCAGCTTCATGTGCGCCCGCAGCGCCGCAGCCGGATCTTGACCGGCCAGAAGACCGGCCCGGTCGGCGGACAACTCGGCTTTGCGCCACCACTCGTGCAGGGCCACGATGATGCCGCGCAGCACGATCGAGCCGGCCGGCAGCCACGCGAGATTCGCGGACATGCGGGTGAGGATCGCCATCATCGTGCGGTAGACGGCGTGCCCGCTCAGCAGGTGCCCGAGTTCGTGACCGAGGATGTAGCGCAGTTCGTCGTCGTCGAGCGATTCGACCGCGCGGTTGGTCGCGACGATGAACGGCTTCGACATGCCAATGCAGGACGCGTTCAGGTTCGGGGACAGTTCGATGTACAACTCCGGCAGTGTCGCGATATCCAGCGAGGCGCCGGCCTCGGCGAACAACCGGTAGACGCGAGGATGCTGGCGGTGGTCGACGCGGATCGAGCTGCCGAGATATTGCATGCGGTAGGCCCGCTCGTTCCAGATTCCGGACATCGCCTTGAGGACTTCGTCGAATCCGCGCAGTTCGCGGAGGGCGGTCAACGCGCCGCGATCGGCCGGGTGCTCCCATGCCCGCGAGCTGATGCCGGTCAATACGATGCGGCGACGGGCGGGCGGGGCGGCTACTCCGTCGTCGCCTGCGCGCTTGCCTTTCTTACCTGACTCGTCTTTCGCCATCGCTGAGCCTCCCCGGTATGTGCCAGCTGGTCGCATTACGCGTCTCATTCCGGATCGTGCACCACATCGAAGCCGGAGTCCAGCGCAGTAACCATCTCTGGCCCGAAGAGCAACGATGTACTTTACAACCGAGTGGTCATCGTCCCCGGTGGCACGAACGGAAGGTCGCGCGACGGACCGTCCTGAATGAGTCGCCACAGTGCTGCCGTATCAAGGTTTTCGTCGACCAGATCCGCCAGCAACTCGATGGTACGTTCGCGACGCGAGCCGAATACCGTCTCGCTCGCGGGCACGAAGCCGGTACGGCCGGCTTGCCGCGCGACCTCGGCGAGGAACGCACGACGGAACGCATCCGACTCGAATGCGCCGTGCCAGTGCGTGCCGTAAATGCCGGAAATGTCCATCGCGCCCTCGCCGGTCCCGTCCGGGTACGTGATCAGCGGCAACAATCCGGGATCGGCGGCCGAGACGTAGCCGTGGTGGATCTCGTACCCGCCGACCTCGACGCCGAACGCCGATGCCGGCGACGTGCCGCACCGTCTTCTCCGGGCGCGAATGTCACCTCGATCGGCAGCAGCCCGAGCCCGTCCACCCGACCCTGCCCGCTCTCGACCGCATCGTAAATCGTCCGGCCGAGCATCTGGAATCCGCCGCAGATGCCGAGCACCGGCCGGCCGGCCCGGACATGATCCTCGATCGCCGCGACCAGCCCGTTCGCTCGCAGCCATTCCAGATCGGCCACGGTCGACTTCGAGCCGGGCACGACGATCAGGTCGGCATCGGCAAGTTCGGCGGGCGACGTCGTCAGCCGGACCACCACGCCGGGCTCGCCGGCGAGCGCTTCCACATCCGTCGCGTTCGAGATCCGCGGCAGGCGGATGACCGCGACCCGCAGCCACTGCGTACCGCGGGGCGGCTCCGGTCGCCCGAGCACGCGACCGTCCGCGTAGGACAGCGAGTCTTCGGCGTCGACCCACAGATCCGCATGCCATGGCAGCACCCCGAGCGTCGGCCGGCCGGTCAACGTCTCGATGGCATCGATGCCGGGCTGCAGCAGACCGCACGTCGCCCCGAAACTTATTGATCACGAAACCGGACAGCAGCCGCTGATCCTCGGCCGAGAGCAGCGCGACCGTGCCGTACAGCGACGCGAAGACGCCGCCACGATCGATGTCCCCGGCCACGATCACCGGGATCTCGCCGTACCGTGCCAGGCCCATGTTGACGAAGTCGCCCTCACGCAGGTTGATCTCGGTCGGGCTGCCGGCGCCTTCGCAGACCACGACGTCGAATTCGGACCGCAACTCGTCGAACGCGGCGAACGCGGCATCGGCGAGGATCGGCCGAGCCTCCGCGAAACGACTGCGCACCGACCGTGAACGCGGACCTGCCCGTTCACGATGACCTGGCTGGTCATGTCGCTGCCCGGCTTCAACAGCACCGGATTGAACCGCACGCTCGGCGCGAGGCCGCATGCGGCCGCCTGAAACGCCTGCGCCCGCCCGATCTCACCGCCGCGATCCTGATCATCGAGGACGACGACCGAGTTGTTCGACATGTTCTGCGCCTTGAACGGCGCCACCCGGACGCCCTGCCGATGCAGCCACCGGCAGATGCCGGCCACGATCGTGCTCTTGCCCGCGTCCGAGTTCGTCCCGGCGACCAGAATCGTCCCGACCGTGCGTCATCGAGACGCCCGCTCGGCGATCAGGAGCGGCCGGCCACACAGACGCCGAGCGCGGCGAGCCCGACCGCGCCGGAGATCCGCGCGGATCGTTCGTACGTCGGCCGGGCGTGGCAACGGCCCGAATCCCAGCGTCGGGCGGTCCTCGACCCGGCCGTGGTAGACGTTGCGCCCACCGAGCCGTACGCCCAGCGCACCGGCCATCGCCGCCTCGCATTGGCCCGAGTTCGGGCTCGGATGCCGGTCGCCGTCTCGCCACCAGGTCGTCAACGCCGCCACGCCGTCGCCGCCGGCGGTCGGCGCGACCGCCGCCGTGAGCAGCGCCGTCAGCCGGGACGGCACGATATTCGCGACGTCGTCGAGGCGGGCCGACGCCGTGCCGAAGTCGCGGTACCGCGGCGACCGGTGCCCGACCATTGCGTCGAGCGTGTTGATTGCGCGGTAGCCGACGAGGCCGGGCAGGCCGGCGACGGCTCCCCAGAACAGCGGTGCGACCTGCGCGTCGGAGGTGTTCTCGGCGACCGACTCGACGGCCGCGCGAGCGATCTCCGGTGCGTCCAGCGCGTTCGGGTCGCGGCCGACCAGGTTCGGCAGGCGTCGCCGTGCCGCGGCCAGCGCCGCCTCGGCAGGCGCCTGTGCCAGATCATCGGCGATCGCGGCCGCCTCGCGTCGCAGCGATGTCCCGCCGAGCACAGCCCACGTCGTGATCGCCGTGATCGCGGCGCGCGCCAAGGGCCGCCGTCTCGTCACGACGTGTGCCGCGACCGCCAGCCCCACCGGTACGCCGACCGCGATCGCGGCGAATCGCCTGCCCGCCCGCCGATCAGGTGCGTAGATCCGGTGCTCCAGACGTGTGGCGGCCTGTCCGAACCCGGCAACGGGATGGAATCGGCGCGGATCGCCGAATACCGCGTCCGCGAGCACGCCGGCGGTCAGGCCGCAGACCTGCGCGATCATCATGGGCCGGCTCATCGCATGTCCACCTGTCTGCCACACGATCGCGAACGACCGTCATGCCGATCGGATTCCTGTGCCCGAATGTCGTCGAGATCTAACCTGCCAAATGCGAGCGGCATGCGCTTCCCCGTCGGCAACACCCGACCGAGCGTATGCCGATCACGATCAACGATCGACCAGCCACCCCGGATCCCCGACGGCGCGGTGGACCAGCCACCCCCCGTGACTGGTCCACCACCGCGGTGCGCCGGCACCCCTATGCCGGCCCACCGCAGCCGGCCGTCGCAGCCTCCGCGTCAGGCCGCGACGGCCAACTCGGCCTCGATGTCGTCCGACTCATCGTCGAGGTCGTCCGCATCGAGGTCGTCCGCATCGGGATCGTCCGAGCCGCCGCCGGAGTCCACGATCTCGTACCCGTCGGGGAGAACGGGTTCGGTGTCGAAACGCTCCGGATCGAAGCCCGCGAACAGCCCGGTCACCGACGGCGCTCCGAGCGGCGGGTCGACCGCCTCGGACGCCTCGCCGCCGATCGCCGTACGAGCTTCGGCGTCGTCGATCGAGTCGACCGCCCCGGCGGCCTTACGCCGCGCGAAGTGCGAAACACCCCGGGCGATGTCGTGGCCGACGCTGATCGCGTCGAGTTCGTAGGACGTCCGCCGCTTCTGCTCGCTGTCGATCCAGTCGCGGCTGTAGAGCCGGCCGTAGATGATCAGCGGATCACCGAGCTGGATCGACTCGAACGCGTTCTGGCCGAGCGTGCGCCAGCAGGCAACCTTGACCCGCAGCTGAATCGCCGTCGACCCACTGATTCGGTCTTGCGATCGAGCCGTCGCGACGTCGACGCGAACCGGAACGTCATGACGTAGGTCCCGGTGTTCGACGTCCGGCGCCACTCGGGCGTGGTGAGGACGTTGCCGCATCATCGTGATGGCGGTGTCGTTCATGGGCTCTCCCTTCGTTTGCGAGAACTGCACTCTGAGAACGGCGACTGGAACACCCGCCACACTCATCGATCGATGCCACGATCGCGAACGCCACACGCGCAATCTGTGGACAGCGAGGGTGGATGTGGACGACCCGACGGCATCGGGCGGTAGCCTCGCTGCTGTGGAAATCGATGTGCTGGGCGAGCCGTACCAGCAAATGAGCTATTGATCTGGGCACTGACGACGAGGGCCCGGTGACCGCGACGCTCGTGCGCCGGCTTTCCGCCGCAGCCGGACGGGCCGCGCCGTGCTCTACGTGCACGGCTTCACCGACTACTTCTTCCAGACGCATCTCGCCGACTTCTACTGCGCGATCTCGGCATCGACTTCTACGCGATCGACCTGCGCAAACACGGCCGGAGCCTGGGCATCGCACCAGACCGCGAACTACGTCGACGACGTCGCGAACCTACTTCGTCGAGCTCGACGAGGCGCTGAAGATCATCCGGGACGTGGACGGCCACACGACGTGTGCTCGTCAACGGCCACTCCACCGGCGGCCTGACGGCGTCGCTGTGGGCGCACCGGCGCCGCGCCGACGGCGTGATCGACGGCCTGTTCCTCAACAGCCCGTTCTTCGAGTTCAACGTGCCGCCGGCGGTCCGCGGCCTGATCGGCCCGACGTTCGCGGCGATCGCGAAGACCAAGCCGTATGCGCTGGTGCCGGCCGGTCTCAACCAGGTCTACGGCCGCAGCATCCATCGCTGACCACGAGGGCGAATGGGACTACAACCTGGCATGGAAGCCGCTCGGCGGCTTCGCGGTGCGGGCCGGATGGCTGACCGCGATCCGCAGCGCGCAGGCGCGGCTGCACGCCGGCCTGGACGTCGAGGTGCCGGTGCTGATCGGCACGTCGGACAGCGACCTACCGCGGCTCGACCTGGAGCGACGACGCGCACCATGCCGACGCGGTGCTCGATCCGGCGCACATGGCTCGCTGGGCGCCGGCGTCGGGCGGCACGTCACGCTGGTGCGGTTCGCCGGGCGCCCGGCACGATCTGGCGCTGTCGCAGGCAGCCGGTGCGCGAGCAGGTCTTCGCCGAACTCGCCACCTGGATCGACGCCTACTTGCCGAAGGGCTAGAAGCGCCTGCCGAAGGGCTAGAAGCGCTGCCAGCGGCCGCGGTGCGAACCAGCAGGTGTGGCGTCAGCAGGTGGCGGCCGCCGGCGAAGAACATGCGGTCGATCGGCGCGCCGGACCTTCGCGATGCCCGACGGCGATCGCGAGCCGGTAATGATCATCGCGTCCCGGGCGGGCATGCCGATCACGATCGCGCCCGGGACACCGAGCCCTCGAAGCTCTCCCAGAAATCGTCGGCCAGCAGCAGGCTCGATTCGATGCCGTCGAATGAGGGCATCAGCGCGGGCGGCTGGCCGTGAATTGCGCAGGCCACGCAGCGACGCGTCGAGGTACTCGGCGGCGCGACGGCGCAAGTTCGCGCCGCGACATGTCCAGCCGATCGAAGTCGGCCCATGTCATCAGACGTTCCGCCGTGGGGCTGTCCCGAGCGAATAACCGACCACAAGATCGTCGAACAGCACGTCGAGGACGTGGTGGTCGTTGTAGGCGGGATCGCCGGCCGAAACCACCACCGGCATAAACGTGGCGTTCATCACCTGCATGGCAGCAACATAATGGCCGATGAACGCACAAGGTGAAAAGACTTCTCGTGCAACTTGCCAAGATTTATTGACGCTTATACGCCGCAACCGCGTAACACGAGCAATGTCCGCACGTCGGCTCGTCTGCGCGGGCGACGTCAATGGCCGGAACGACAGCGTCGCGGATCCGTACCCGTGACGAACGCATTTTGACTTGACGTTGCGGGCGTAGGTTTCGCCGCATGAGCCTTCGATCGGACGCCGCCGCCCTCCAAGGCGATCTGGCCGACCTGCGACACGACCTGCATCAGATTCCGGAAATCGGGCTCGACCTGCCGCGCACGCAGGAGCGGGTGCTCGCGGCACTGCATCCGCTGCCGCTCGAGGTGACGACCGGCACCGGCCTGACCTCGATCACCGCCGTGCTGCGCGGCGGCAAACCCGGCCCGGTCGTGCTGCTGCGCGGCGACATGGACGCGCTGCCGGTCACCGAGAGCCCCGGCGAGCACTTCGTCTCCCGGCACGACGGCGCGATGCACGCGTGCGGTCACGACCTGCACACGGCCGGCCTCGTCGGCGCCGCGCAACTGCTGGCCGCCCGGCGGGAATCGCTGGCCGGCGACATCGTGTTCATGTTCCAGCCGGGCGAGGAGGGCTTCGACGGCGCCGCCCACATGATCGCCGAGGGCGTGCTGGAGGCGGCCGGTCGGCCGGTCGACGACGCTTACGGACTGCATGTGATGTCGTCGGTGCTCGCCGCGTGGCGTGTTCGCGTCCCGCCGCGGCCCGCTGATGGCCGCGTCCGACGGCCTGTTCGTCCGGGTGATCGGCGCCGGCGGTCACGGCTCCCGGCCGCACGACGCGCTCGACCCGATCCCGGCCGCGGCGAGATGGTGACCGCGCTGCAGACGATGGTGACCCGCCGGTTCGACGTGTTCGAGCCGGTCGTGCTGACCGTCGGCGTGTTCCACGCGGGCACGAAACGCAACATCATCCCGGACGAGGCCTACTTCGAGGCGACCGTACGGACGTTCAACGCGGAGATCCGAGCGCAGGTCGGCGCGTACGCGATCCAGCTGTGCGAGAGCATCGCCGCAGCTTACGGCCTTAAGGTCGAGGCGCGCTACGAGCAGGAATATCCGGTCACCGTCAACGACGCCGCCGAGCACGACTTCGTGGCGGCGTCCATCGCCGAGGTGTTCGGGCCGAAACGCTTCTTCGAGATGCCGACGCCGGTGACCGGCTCGGAGGACTTCTCGCGCGTACTGGCCGAGGTCCCGGGGTCGTATCTGTTCCTCGGGGCGTGCGAGACCGACGACCCGGTGACGGCCGCGTCCAACCACTCACCTCGGGCGACGTTCGACGACAGCGTGCTGGGCGACGGCGCCGCGCTGCTGGCCGAGTTGGCCGTGCGGCGGCTGGTCTGAGCCGGCCCGTTCTGTCGGCGGGTCGGCCTATCGTGGCGTCATGGCTACCTGGGATGACGTGCGACGGCTCGCGCTCGCGCTGCCGAGCACCGAGGAGCGCACGGCGCATAGCGGAGTGCAGTGGACGGTCGCCAATCGAGGCTCGTTCGCGTGGGAACGGCCGCTGCGCGCAAGTGACCTGGAGGCGCTCGGCGATGCCGCGCCGACCGGAGACATCCTCGGCGTCCGGGTGCCGGATGAGGGTGTGAAGTTCGCGTTGATCGCCGACGAACCCGGCGTCTATTTCACGACGCCGCACTTCAACGGCTATCCGGCGGTCCTCGTCCGGCTCGCGGAGATCGACGAGACCGGTCTGAGCGAGCTGCTTACCGAGTCTTGGCTGGTCAAGGCGCCGAAACGGCTCGCGAAAGAGTTTCTGAGCGGGCTCTGACCCTGGGCCGTGTGCGACGGCGGTGGTGGGGGCGGCGGCTGGCACGTGGCCGGTTCGTCGTCGCCGGCGATCACGTAGTCCTGACAGCTGGTGAACCGGTTGTTGAACTGCCCGACCAGGAAACCGGTCACGGCGACCAGCACGACGATCGTGACCACCGCCGCCTTGAGGCGACGGCCGCGGAGCACAAAGAATTCCGGCGCCATGATCCGGGCCACCGCCCACAACGTGAACGGCACGCTCGCCAGCGTCATGCCGACGAGGACCGCTTCCAGGCCGCGCTCGACGCGCGATGAGTTCCCGAACGGCTCCAGAAATCGGACGACCAGCCAGATCAACGGTACGGCCAGCAGCACCCGCATCCATAGCCGCACCTTGACGTCATGGCGTAGGACGACCGAACCGATCAGCAGGACGCTGGACACCACCAGGATCTGGAACAGCCGCGAGTAGAACACGGTGTGATAGGCGCCCAATGCGAAGGCCAGCTGCCAGACGGTCAGCGAGAGGGCGATCGTGATCGCGAAGAACGGGCGGAGCCCGTGCGGGCGCCCGTCCCGATCCAGGCCGGCCAGCAGGTCATCGTCGGTGGTCCAGCGCCGCAGCCCGCGCCGCGGCGGTCGAGCGTTGGGCGGCTGAGCGTCCGGCGGCTGGGCGTCCGGCGGCTGGTCAGTCATGGGATCCGCTGGCGATGCCCGCGCGGACGGGCCCGAACAGAATGGTCGTGTCGCCCGTCTCGGCGACCGGATCGTTCGACACCGTGACCGGGGCGAGTCTGCCGTCCGCTCGTACCCGGAAGAGCACGTCGTGTTCGGCGGGAAGGTCACCGCCGGCCGGCACCGTGACGATCCGCGCACCGTCACGGTAAGCCCGGCCGAACTCCTCGCCGGTGACGCGATGGCCGAATAGGACGTCTCCGCCGGCATACGCGACGACGGTCCCGCGGGCATCGCTCGGTGCCGCCATCCGGTACACCTCTCCGCCATCGCCGCCGCGGAACAGGGCGGCAGCCAGCGCGTTGAACCCGTCCTCCTCGGTGAGCAGCAGGATCGCGGTCACGCCCTCGATTTTGGCGCCCTCGCCGGTGGCGTCGGCGATCAGCTCGTCCGGTGCGAGTTCCAGGCCCGCGTCCCGAATGCTCGCCCGCTGTTCGTCCGACTCCGCCCACATGAGCACGGAGATGCCGGTTGACTGCAACGTACGCCCGAGATCGACAACCCACGGCGTGCCGCCGACGATCAATGGTCGGGACACCGCGGAACGGATCACGCCTAGCCGTCGGGCCACCGGGGCCGCGGTCAGGCCGTACAACATCACCGTCAATACGATCGCCAGGAACGTGGCCGGCAGGATCTTCGACGCACCACCGACTCCTTGGGTGACCAGCGCCGAGCCGAACGTCGATGCGGTCGCCGCGGCGACGATTCCACGCGGCGCCATCCAGCCGACGAACCCTCGCTCCCCGTTCGTCAAGTCGGTTCGCAGCGTGGACGCGGCCGCGACAAGAGGGCGCACGACCAGCACAAGCACTCCGACCAACGCGAGCGTCGGCAGGAACAGGTGCCGGACCGACGCCGGCGTTACGGTCGCCGAAATCGAGATGAACAGCACGCCGATGATGAGCTGGACGAGCACCTCGAAGAACGGCCGCCGGGACGGCATGTCGAACGCCTTCATGTTCGCGAGCGCGAGGCCCATCACGATCCCGGCGATGAGTCCGGTGTCGTCGCGCAGCGCGTCACAGGCCGCCGCGACGGCCACGACCACGGCCAACTGGGCCGATGTGCCGAGCGCCTCGCCAAGGCGCATCTTCGTCAGCAACAGCCAGAGGACGAACGTGCCGACGAGACCACCGATCGCGCCCAGGCCGACGCTCGCGATGAACTCGCCGAGCTTGGCGGCGAAGCCGACATGCTCCGATGCGGTGACGGCATGAAACACCACCGCACCCAGGAGGCCGCCGACCGGGTCGATCAGCGAGCCCTCCCAGGTGAGGACGCGACGCAACTTCTCGGTCGGGCGTACGAAGCTCAGCAGCGGCCCGACCACGGTCGGCCCGGACACCACGAGGATGGCACCGAGCATTACCGCCGCCCCGTGCGACATGCCGAGCAGTGGTTCGGCGACGAGCGCCGCCACCACGCCGGTGACCGGCACGCCGATGGCCAACAGCCGGATCACGACGCGACGGGTATGCCCCTTGAGCATCGACAGGTTCAGGGCCAGACCGGCGTCGTAGAGGATCACCGCGACGGACAACGAGACCAGCGGCTGGAACGACGCACCGAGGAGATTATTGGGGTTGATATCCGACGTCAGCGAGCCGGCGATGAAACCGGCCGGCAACAGCAGGATCAGCGCGGGGATTCGCAGCCGCATGCCGAGCACCTGGCAACCAACCGCCAGGACGAGCGTGAGGCCGACGCCGATAAAGACCTGATCTGCGGTCATGGAAATGCCTGCCTCGCGGGTCTCTACCAACGTAAGGAACGGTACCCGTCCTAGCGCGCAAATAAGGCCAATGCGAAATATCGACTGGGGCCTTCGCACCTTTGTGACTGATTCGCCGCCGCCGCGATATCGACGTTCGTAGCGTTCGCGTCCTAGTCTCGGACCATGCCACGGCGGGGGCGGAAGCGACGGCACCTCTGGTGGTGGTTTGCGGTCCCGCTCGCGACCATCGGCCTCGGTTCATTCCCGATCATCCTGTACGGATCGCTTCGGACCCGGACCCGCTGGAGCCTCTGGACCACACCGGTGTATCTCGGCATCTCCACATGGGCGTTCGCGGACACCGCTGACCTGCCGATCAGCCTGCTCATCATCGTGTGCATGCTGACCGCGTCGGCGCACGCGACCTACCTCTCGTACCGGTTCGCGCAGCAACTGGCGGCCGCCGGACCGGTGGCCGATCCGGCGATCGCGGTGGCGCAGGCGGCCATCGACCGCCGCCGCGAAGCTCGGGAGATCCTGCACCACGATCCGGCGCTCGCCGCCGAACTGCGGATCGGTCGGCCGGACCTCGACCGGACGTACGACGACGGTGGCCTGATCGATGTCAACCACGTTCCGGCGGAGACGCTCGTCGCGGCGCTGGAAATGCACCCGATCGTGGCCGCCGAGATCGTCGACGTACGCAGTCTGCGCAGCGGTTTCTTCTCCGCCGACGATCTGCTCGTGTCGGTCGACAGTGTCAATCCGGACTGGCTGGATGTCGTACGGGATCGGCTCGTGTTCGTCCCCCGCAACACCGCCCTGCCACGCGACACCGGAACGCGACACGCGCTCGACTAAGGGGCAGGGCCTGGCCGCCGGAACGAGACTTTTGTGCGATGTGTGCGTGCGGCAACGGCAGTAACATCGCGTCTTACTGCTGTTGCGTCTGCCGATCCGACCTGCAGCAGACCGCAACGGGGCGTCAGCCGTCAGCTATCGGGCGGTCGACCCGCGTTGAGAAAAGAGGCCGATGAGCGACGACGGGTACGGACGAACGCGCCGCGGTTCGCTTCCGTACCGCACTGCTTTTCAGACGCCATTGGACTACCGGTCCGCGACCGAACACGTTCGCGGCGAACTGCGTGCGTGGTTGCGCCACAAGCACCTCGATCTCGATCGATTCGATGCCGGGCGCGTTCAGCTGGGACCGAACACCGTACTGCGATATGCAGCGACCAACGACGCCACCGGCTGGCAACTGCGCGAGCAGAAGCCCAACGGCGTCGCGTGGGTCAGCCGGATCACCATTACGCAGGCCAGCCGAGCCGCGGATGAGGAGTGGGTGTCGATCGCGGTGGAGGCCATCGCACCGCCGGGCGTCTCCGCACCGGACGCGAGGACACCTCATATCGCCCGCGCGCTGCTCGACGGGATGCAGGCCCACGACCAGGACGCGGAACTGCGCTCCTATCCGGTGGCCATCTCACAGGCCCGCTGCGAGGAGCTGTTGGAGATCGTCTGCGATCCGGAGCGCAGGCTTCCGGTGATCGTTGCCGCACCACCGGGCGGCGTCGACTTCGATGCGTGGCGTCGCGACGTGAACGGAACCATGTCGGAGCTACCCGGCCTGGCCAGCATGTACGTTCTCGAACCGAACGTGACCGACGACTTCAACGGCGGCATCGGCACCACGCATTGGATCGGGCCGGGCAGCATCCGGACGTACCTGCCCAATCTCGACCCGGCGATCGAAGCCGACGCGCTGCGGCACCGCGTGCTGTCGCACCGACGGATCGACGCGGATCCTGCTCGAGCCCGCTACCTGCTCGCCGCCCTCCCACGCCAGCGCGCCGCGACCACCTCCGTCCCGACCGCCAAACTCGCGCTGTCGGGCAGCGACTTCGCACGATCGGCCGCCACGGTCGATGACGCGCAGCTCGTCGAACTCCGCGATGAGGTGAATCTCGTCAACGAATTGCTCTCCGACGCGAGCAACGAGATCCGGCAGCTCGACGCCATCGTCGGACGCCAACAGGACGAGATGATGGATGTGGCCCATGAACTTGAGGTCGCGCAGAAGGCGTTGGAACACAGCGCCGCCGTCGCTCGCGAGCTACGCCGCCGGCTGATCGCCGCGGGACAGGCCGCGCAGGCGTACGCACCGGTCGAGCAGCCACAACCGTTGCCGACCACGTTCGACGATCTTCTCGCCCGGCTGGACGAGCTAGCGCCGTACGTCGTTTACACCGGCGTACCGGATCAGATGCTGAGCCTGGACGGACATCCACAGAACGCGACGTGGGCACAGAGCGCCTGGCAGGCACTGCGCGCACTGCACGACTATGCACGGGTCAAGGTTGAGCACGGATTCGGCGGAGACTTCAAGACATGGTGCGAATCACCGACCGACGATTGCCACACGATCCCGCCCGGCAAGGTCACCCGGTATGAGTCCGCTGCCGTGACCGGCACCCGGAAGTACGCACAACCGAGGACGCTGCCCGTACCGGTCTCGGTGGACCCGACCGGAAAGGTGCTCATGCATGCGCATGTGCGCCTCGGCACCGACGCACAGATCTCGCCGCGCATGCACTATCACGACGCGACCTCGACCGCGGCGGCGGTTTTCGTCGGGTACATCGGTCCGCACCTGCCGAACACGCAGACCAACTAGTCCTACCCGGGTCGCCCTCCCACGTGCAACAGATCGGCCGGGCCTTAACTCGGTTTTCGCACCATGGCGCAGGGCCCTAGACTCGATGCTTGCCGGTATTCTCTCGGCAGACGCGCGCCCGTAGCTCAGTGGATAGAGCGAGGGACTTCTAATCCCGAGGCCGTTGGTTCGAATCCAACCGGGCGCACTCACGGACGATCTCAGACGGTGATCGCTACTTTTCCTCGGACCTCACCGGCGACCAGCCGACGGATGGCGTCGGGGACCTCGGCCAGCGGGTACGTTCGGTCGACGCTTGGGGTTACCGTCCCCGCCTCGATAAGTTCGGTGAGCCGTTCCAGGTCGGCGGAGCGCTCCTTGCACAGCATGCCGGTCAGCCGCTGGCCCACGAATAGGGACAGCGTGACGGCACGCAGCTGCCGGTCCATGCCTCCGGTCAGGTTGCCGCCCTCCTCGCCGCCGACGATGACCGCGGTTCCGGTCGACGTGAGTGCGCGGCGCAGCCGGGCAGGGGACGGGCTTCCGCCGATGTCGAGGATCAGGTCGTACCGACTACCCTCGGCGGCAAAGTCGGCGCGGGTGTAGTCGATGACGTGGTCGGCGCCCAGAGAGCGTACGAGATCAAGTTTCCCGGTGCTGCACACGCCCGTGACCTCGGCGCCGAAAGCCTTCGCCAGCTGTACGGCGTAGCTGCCGACGCCACCGGATGCGCCGATGACGAGCACGTGCTGAGCCGGCTGGACGTGCCCGACATCGGTCAGGGCCTGGAGTGCTGTCAGCGCGGAAACCGACACCACCGCGGCCTGCTCGAACGTGACGTTGGCCGGCTTGCGGGCCAGCTTGTCTTCCCGAGCCGCGGCGTATTCGGCGAAGGTACCCCGGCCGATGCCGAACACCTCGTCGCCCTCGGCGAACCGGGTGACCGCCGATCCGACCGCGACGACTGTGCCGGCGACCTCTCGGCCGAGCACCGGGTTCTTCGGGCCACGGAGTCCGACGGCAAGCCGCATCAGGTACGGCCGACCGGTCATGAAGTGCCAGGCGCCCCGGTCGAGGCCTGCGGCGTGGACCCGTAGGAGCACCTCGTGATCGCCGATCCGAGGCCGTGCCACCGATGCGAGGCGCAGAACGTCGACGGAACCGTAGCCGTCCTGGACGATCGCCTGCATCGTGCGTTCCACCGTCTCGGCGTGCTGCCCTACAGATCCCATGATCGCTTCCCGGACGGCGGGACAATCCCACCGTACTTTGTACGACTACACTATCGTACAAAGTACGAACGCACCATCGTCGTGGGGAGCCGCATGCCAAAGCTGGGCCGTGACAGCCGCCGGGTACGTCCGGTACTCAGTCGGGACCGGGTACTGCGCAGCGCCGTCGCGGTCGCCGACGCGGGCGGGATCGCATCGCTGACGATCCGCTCCCTCGCCGACCATCTCGGCGTGAAACCGATGACGGTTTACCACTATGTCGCCAATAAGGACGAGATCCTCGACGGCATCGTTGATCTCGTCTTCGACGAGATCGAGCTGCCCTCGACCGACGGCAACTGGCGATCCGAGATGCGGCGGCGGGCAGCCTCGGCCCGCCACGCGCTGAAGCGCCACCCATGGGCGATCGGGCTGATGGAGTCGCGGATCGCCCCTGGCGCGGCGACGCTACGACACCACGATGCGGTTATCGGCGCCCTACGCGCGGCCGGCTTCTCGGTGGCGATGACCGCGCACGCGTACGCCCTGCTCGACAGCTACATCTACGGCTTCGCACTCCAGGAGGCTTCGCTGCCGTTCAAGGGCCCGGAGACCGTCAACCAGGTCGCCGAACCGATGCTGCAGCAAATCTCGGCCGAGACGTATCCGCACTTCGTCGAGATGGCCAGCGAATACATCCTGCAGCCCGGCTATGACTTCGGTGACGAATTTGAATTCGGGCTGACCGTGATCCTCGACGCCCTCGCCAAACTGATTCCCGACACCGATCGCTGACTCAGGCGTTGCCGACCCGCCGACATCGGACGGGGCTAGCCCGGAAGCAGACCGACCGGCTCACCATCCGCAGCCGCCGGATCGGGCTGCGGAACTGCGGGCGCCGAGCGCACCACCAACTGTGCGAAGGACAGCCCTGCCCCGACGGCAAGCGGCAGCGCACCCGGCATGAACGGCGCGCCGTCGGAGGGATACTCGAAGCCGGCCGCGGCCATCAGGGCGCCACCCACCGTCATCCCGATCAGGACCGAGCCGACGATGTAGGGAATCCCGGCAACGACACCGGCGAGGCCGAGTAGCAGCCAGCGCAGCGGCCGGACGGTTCCACGACCGAGGACCACGGACATCACGACCAGGCCGAGCGCCGGCCCGGCCCCGTACATGACCGTCTGGTCCAGGCCGCCGTACGCACCGATGCCGGAAAGCACAATCAACGGCACGACAACGTACGCGGCGACCACCCGTTTCGACGGCGCCGTCTCACGGGCGGTGCACGCGACGGCGACCGCAGCGCACCACACGAGTGCCATCACCGCCAGCGCGGCGGGCACGAGTCCGGCCGGTAACCACTGGAAGTCCTGGATGTCCTGGAAGTTCGTGGCCAACACCGGCGCCGGCAGTGCCGCAGCGATCGCCACCGCCGCGGCGACCCGGCGGGTCTCGACCGGATCGGCCGGTCGCAGCGAGATCCTCCCGGACAGCCACCACGCACCTGCCAGCACGATCACGCCGACCAGGACCATGGCCATCCCGGTACGCGGACCGGACAGCCCATGCGCGTCAACGATGCAGTCGGCGGTGAACAGCAGCACGTACGTCAGGAAGGCCGGCAGCGCAACCGGCCCGCGCCGAATGATCGCGAGCACCAACGCCACGACCACGAGCCAGATCGCGAGTTCGCGTTGCTCCTGCAGCCAGATGGGCAATTCGTCCGGACCATTGACGATCGCTTCGGTCGCCGGCGTCAGCCACGCCCCGGTGTACGCCCAAAGCGCCAGACCGGCAGCCATCAACGTGCCGGCGAAGGCGTACCGGATCGGGTCGACCGATGCCCGGCGCGGTGCCGCCGCCACGGTACGCAATGTCGCCGCGATCGGATTCGCCCGGCCGGCGCGGAACGCGTACCGGAGCAGGAATGCGGCGCAGACCAGCATCGGCCGGACCATCGCACCGACGGTGTTGACGTTCACGTGGTACGTGATCGCGTCGCCGTACGATATGCCGCTGTGTTCCAGGTCGAACAGCGACAGCGGGAACCACAGCGCCTTACCGGGGCCGGACGACGAGACCAGGATCCCGACGATCTCGAGCGTGACAAGGTAGCCGACCACGCCGACCAGGACGGCGAGCCAACGGCGCCGTGCCAGCCGTACGGCCGACCACGTCACCAGCATCGCGAGGACCGTCCACAATGCAACCGTCCCGACGCCGCCCGCACTCATGGTGGCACCCGGGGTTCCACCGACGACGTCCAACGCGAACGTCCCGGCGAGCGTCGCTCCGATGACGACCGACGCGACCACGCCCGGTCCGGCTGCGCCCAGGCCGATGTGCCGGGCCCAACGCAGCGGCATCACGCGACCCAGCCTCGTGCCGAGCCAGCCGAAGCCGGCACACGCCAGCGCAAGCGACGCGACGGCAACTGCGTTCGCCGCCCACTGGACGGTCGTCGCCTGTCCGATGTAGTAGGTCCCCGGATAGTCGCCACGCGCTTCGGACAGCAGGAAATTCGCGAACGTCGGCAGCTGGGATGCGGCGAATGCGGCAGTCCAGGCGACCACCACGAGCGTCAGAAGGTGCGACGCGGCACGGCCGAGCGACGGGAACTCCTCGCGCCACAGCCGCGGCGGGCGGCCGGGCTCTTCGACCGGCGCCGACATCAGCAGGCTCATCGCGTACGCGATCCGGCGCCACCCGGGCACCCGCTCACGGCCCATCGCGGCGAGTTCGGCCAGCCATTCGGTCGCCATCTCGTCCCGCATATCCGCAGGCCAACGGCGAGCCGCACGGCGAACAACTGCTCCGACAAGCTCGCTCATGCCGGCCGGACCTGTCCGATCGCGCCGCTTGCCTTCGCGATCTGCTGGTGCAGGGCGGCAAGTTCGCGACGGGCCTCGATCACGCCGTTCGGAGTCAGCCGGTAGTACCGGCGCACCGGCCCCATGCTGCTCGGATCGGCGTCCTCCCAGCTCTTCGTCACCCAGCCGGCGCGTTCCATCCGGACCAGAACCGGATAGAGCGTGCCGCTCGGCAGCGCGGTCGCGCGGATCAGGTCGAGACCGTAACGGTCCGCGGTCGGATCGGCCAGAAACGCCGAGGCGACCTTCGCGACGGCCGTCGTCATACGGAGTTCATCGGACATGTGCGGAATGCTACATAGGGGTGGCACGACTGTCCAGATCAACCGAACGGCGCAATATTCGCTGTACGCCAACCGAATCCGCCGGGATCATTGGCGCACGTGACCATCACCATCAGCGACCGGCCGGCAACCGCGGCACTCCCGGCATTGCCGGTAGCCGTGGTCGACCCGGCCGGATTGCTGCCGTTTCACGTCATGATCGACGATGCGGACGGGCACATCGACATGATCGACGCGATGGCACTCGCCCCGTTCGTGACCGGCCGCGAGCCGTTCGCGCAGGCGAAGAACCTGTCCCGCGTCCACCCGGACTCCCGCCTCATGCCCCTCACGGGTGATCTGTTGCGCTCGGCCACGCTCGGTGCGACCGTCGCGAAGCTCGTCGCCGGCAGCGGCTGGACGTTGCGGTCGGTCCGCTGGAGCAACGGGAACGCCTATGTCGCGGTCACGGCGACCACCGCCGAACTAGCCTCGACGATCCTCGACGAAGCGACCGCCGGTGCGGTGATGCTGCCGGAGCCGTCGACCGTACCCATTGGGTTCTGGCATCGGACGAACCGTGCCGTGCGCACGGAGCGCACGTTCAAGCGGCGCCCGTGGTCCGAGATCAAGACCAACTACAGTGCTCGGGCCGGTTCCGCGCTGGAGCGGTTGATGTCGATGACGCCCGCGGATGTCCGCGGACGGTTGCTGCTGTTGCACGGGGCACCGGGTACGGGCAAGACGACGGCTCTTCGCGCGCTGGCTACCGAGTGGCAGACGTGGTGCAGCCTGGACTGCGTGCTCGACCCGGAGCGGATGTTCGCGGAGCCGGCTTACCTGCTGGAGGCCGCGCTCGGCAGCGAGGACGGGAGCGACGACCGTGAGGACGGCACCGATGAGTCGCCCGATCGGTGGCGGATTCTGCTCCTCGAGGATTGCGACGAATTGATCCGCTCGGAGGCGAAGAGCGCCACCGGCCAGTCGCTGTCCCGCCTGCTGAACCTGACCGACGGACTGCTCGGCCAGGGTCGCCGGATCATCGTGGCGATCACGACGAACGAGGATCTGGCGCGGCTGCACCCGGCGACGGTCCGGCCCGGACGGTGCCTCGCGCAGATCGAGGTCGGTCCGCTCGAGCAGGCCGAAGCGGCGGCGTGGCTCGGCCGGAGCGACGGCATCGGTCCGGCCGGCGCGACACTGGCCGAGCTGTACGCGCTGCGTGACGGCGATCCCGCGTACGTGCCGGAGCAGGCCGTACCGACGGGGATGTATCTGTAGAGGGCGCCGATGATCGGCAGGAGGCGGCCTAGTACACATGTCACATGTGGTTACCCTGGCAGGGCGCGGTCTGGCTCGCGGTGGTGCTCGCGATCATGGCGAGCGCCATGCGCATCTGGCCCCCGTCGAAGCGTTGGCTATGGGTCCGCGACCTGGCTCAGGAGAGCGCGATCTTCTCGATCCTGTACGCCACCTGGCAGTACGTCGGCCGCCTGAGTACCGGTGACACGCTGCACGCCGTCGCCCGGGGCCTCGCGATCGTGCACTTCGAACACGTCGTACACCTGCCGACCGAGGAATGGACCCAGCACCTCGCGCTGCACAGCCATCTGATCATCAAGGCTGCGAACTGGTACTACGTCGTCGGCCACGCACCGGTCATGGGCGCGTTCCTGGTCTGGCTGTACGTGCGACACCGCCCGGACTTCGGCCGCTGGCGTACCGTGCTCGCGGTCGGCAGCATCGTCGGCGAGCTGATCCAGGCGATCCCGGTCGCGCCGCCCCGGCTGACGCTCCCGGGCATCGTCGACACCATGCACGTCTACGGCCCGCAGGTGTACTCGTCGGACGGCGCCGGATTCGCGCCGCAGCTGGCCGCGATGCCGTCGCTGCACTGCGTCTGGGCGATCACCACCGGCGCCGCGATCTTCTGCGTCGCCAAGAGCCGGTGGCGCTGGATCGGCCCGATCCACGCGGTGCTGACCGTGCTCGTCGTGGTGGTCACCGGCAATCACTACTGGTCGGACGCGCTCGCCGCGGTCTTGCTGGTGCTTCTCGGACTCGCGGTCGCGGACACCTCCGCCTACCTCCGGGCCCGCCTGCGGCGCACAACGGAACCGGCTCCCGTCACGGTCGATGTCGAGCCGCAGCGGGAGCCGGTTGCGCGTACCGGTTGATCAGTTCTTGCGTCCTGGTTCGTAGCGGCGGAGCGCGATTCGGGCGAGGATCGCGAGCACCACGATTTGGATCACCAGGTACGCGATCGATCGCCACCATGCCGAGACCGTGTGCACCCAGAGCGGATCGGCGATGATCGGCGGCACCTCGGACAGCAGGTTGACCGTCGATCCGGTGGCGGCGAAGCCCCACCGCGCGGGCGCGAGCCAGGAGATCTGCTCAAGGATCGGCTGGCCGGCCACCTGGAACAGGCCGCCGGACAGGACGAGCTGCGCCATCACCGTGACGACGAGGACCGGCGTGGTCTGCTCGACCGTCTTCACCAATGCGCTGACCGCCAGGCCGAGTACGGTCGACGCGAACGCGACCAGCGTGACCGGGATGATGATCTCCAGCAGCGGCCACCAGTGGATCACCAGCGGCACCGTCGGGCCGCTGCGACCGAGCAGTGCGAGCCAGACGAACAGCAGCACCTGAAGCGCGTCGATGACCAGGAAGACCAGCAGCTTCGAGCCCAGGTAGGCGGTGGCCGAGATGCCGACCGCACGCTCGCGGGCGTAGATCGGGCCCTCGCTGACGATCTCCCGGATCGCGAGCGCGATGCCCATGAACGCGGCACCGACGATGAACACGACTAGCAGTCGCTGCGCCTCCAGGCTGTAGGTCGGATCGGGGCCGAGGCCCCGGTCGCCGGGGACGGAGTGCGTCAGCAGCGCCAGAATGAGCGGAAGCCCGAGCAGGAACGCCGCATAGCCGCGATCCGAACAGATGACCGCGGTCATCCGAGCCGACAGCGTCGCAAACTGCCGGAATCCGGCGAATGCGGTCCGGCCACCGGCTTTGAGCATCGGCCGCGACGTCGCAGCGGGTCTGCGCGCCGGCGCTGTCCAGCCGGTGCTGCACAGCCGACGCGACCGGCGCCGCACCAGCAGGTTCCGTCGCAACAGAGTCCGTCGCAGCAGGTTCCGTCGCAACCGATGCCGCGGTAGCGGGCTCGGCTACCGGCGGCGCCGCATCGAGCGGCTCGGCCGGGTCCGGGACGACAAGCGCGACCACCGCCGGCTCAGCCGCAACCGGCTCAGCAACCGGTTCCGCGGCGACGGGCTCGGGCGTGCCGGTCCGTTGGGCCGGAATCCGGCTCCCCACCGGCGGCGCCATGGCCAGCACGACGTCACCGACATGCGTCCGGTACGCGTCCGAGTTGCGATAGCGCTGCGCCCACGCGGTGGCATCGCTGGTAATCATCTCGAAGACGTCGGCGTAGTCCTGTGCGCCGAAGAAGTCGAGCACCTCGTCCGGCGGCCCGAAGAATCCCATCCGGCCGCCCAGGCACATCACCAACACCCGGTCGCACATGGACAGGTGCAGCACGCTGTGCGTGACGACGACGACCGTACGGCCGTTGTCGGCCAGCCGGCGAAGCTCGCGCATCACGTCACGGTCCAGCGCCGGATCCAGGCCGGACGTCGGCTCGTCCAGGCAGAGCAGCGACGGTTCGGTCAGCAGCTCGAGCGCCACCGACGTCCGTTTGCGCTGGCCACCGGAGAGCGTGTCGATGCGCTGGTTCGCACGCTCGCTGAGGCCGAGCATCGCGATGACCTCGTCCACGCGCGCATGCCGTTGCTTGCGCGGCACGTCGTGGGCGAAGCGAAGAGAGGCGGCGAAACGCAGCGCGGTACGCACGGTCAACTGCCGATGCAGGACGTCGTCCTGCGGCACCATGCCGATGCGGTAGCGGAGTTCGGCGTACTCGTCATAAAGGTTTCGGCCGTCGTAGGAGACCTGGCCCTGATTCGCGGGCCGCAACCCGGTGACCGCCTTGATCAGGGTCGACTTTCCGCAACCGCTGGGGCCGATCACGCCGACCAGCGACCCTTCCTGGACCGCGAACGTGACGTCGTCGAGCAGCGTGTTCTTGCCGATCTGCACGGTCAGGTCGTCGGCGTAGAGCGAGGCCGGTCCGCGGTCCACGAACTCATGCAGGCGGCCGTCGTTGAAGACCAGGTCGTGCCGCCCGACCGAGAGCCGGTCGCCGTTGGCCAACGTTGCCTGCTTAACCCGGTGGCCGTTGACGTGCAGGCCGATCGCGCCGCCGAGTTCGTGCACGTGCCACGCGTCGCCGACGCGGTGTACCTCGGCGTGGAAGTCGGATGCCCGCAGGTCCGGCAGGACGATGTCGTTGTTGTCGTTTCGCCCGATCCGCAGCACATCTTCGGCGCGATGCACGGCATCCGGTTCGCGCGGTTGGGCAGGCGGGGCAGCGAGCAAAGGAGACGCGTCAGTCACTCGGACATCATCACGGACTTTCGGTCTTTTGGGCAGTCGGTCAAACCAGCATCAAATACCAGAGTCACAGTCAGATGTTGTACGCCACTCCGGTTGCGCGCCGCGTCGCGTCCTCGCCGTGCCCCGGACATCGTTGCGAGTGCCTACCACTCTGCACCGGATGTGAGTCCAGAGTGGTAGGACGTCGGCGGGTAGCCTACGGTCATCGAATAGTCCCTGGTCGGTGCCGCGCGTCGCGGGTATCGTCCTGTGCCGTGACGTTGTCGCTGCCCGAGCAGTTCATCCTCCTGGCGTATTCGCCACATGGACGTCTGCGGACCGAGCCGGTGCTCGCGCGTGCCGGCGCGGTCGCGGCCGTCCTCGCGGAGCTGCGCCTCGGCGGCCGGGTGACGCTGAACAAGCACACCGGCGCGGTCAAGGTCATCGGCTGGCAACCGACCGGTGACCCGATCGTCGACAGCATCCTGCAGAACGTGATCGATGCCCGGCCGGCGCTGCCCTTCACGTGGATGCGCAGCTTCGGATATCAGGTGTTCAACGAGCTGTCCGCCAGCCTGGGTCTCGCAGTCGGAGCCACTCACCATCGCGAACGCGCGGACCGCCTGGTCGAACTGCCGTCCGCGGCGGATCTCGCCGAAAGTCTCCGCACCGCCCTGAAGGAATCGCTCGACGCGGGTGGTGCCATCGACAATCCGGCCATGACCCTGGGTGTCGTCCTGTGGGGTAGCGAGTTGCTGGACGTCGTGCTCGGTCTGCATGCGCCGGCCGATCACGTACGCTTCGGGCACCGGGCCGCCGACGACTGGCTGGGCACCAGCGTCCGCAACGTGGCCGGAGCGATTACCTATCTCGGGCCGGTCACGTGGGATCGGGCACATCGCGAGTGACGATCCGACCTCAGTCCGATTTAGACTGATTTGCACATGGCGTCAACGCGACCTGCTGTTACCGCTTAATAACGATGCGAAGCCGCCTCATGACATTGGGTGATTGCGACATTTACCTAAGATGGGTGAGACTCTGGCACATCACCCCTACAAACTTTCGGTATTTCCATGACCCCGCTAGGTTGAGTGAGCCGCATCGGCCACTTGCCGGTTACCTCCAACCGACTCCGGCGCGGCGCCGCTGAATCGCGCTAGGACCCGAAGATCCACAGTAGGGCAGCGAATCGGGGACCCAGGTAGTCGGGGTGAATCCGCGCGCATCCGCTCGTGGTAGGGCGTTCTTCCCGCCCGAATCCGTCAGCTAACCCGGTAGGCGGCATGTGGGAAGAAGGAGTGTTTGCATTTTGCGCACCGCGCGAAGGATGCTGCGCGCCACGATTCTCGGCGCAGCCGTTGCCGGTCTCATCGCCACGGCGACGCCGGCCGACGCAGCCCCATCGACAAAGTCCATCCAACAACAGATCGACTCCCAGTCGAATGCTCTGGAAAAGATCGTTGAACAGTACGACGGCGTAAATCAGCAGCTCAAGGACAACGAAACTGCGTCGAAATTGCTGCAGTCGCAAATCGGACCGACGCTGCAAGCCTCGCAGGCAGCGCATGATCAGGTCGGCGCACTCGCCTCCGAGGCGTACATGCGGGGATCGGTCGGCACGTTGTCGACGCTCGTCGCGTCGGACACCACGGACGACATGCTCAATGCCCTGGGCACCTTGAACGAGCTCGCCAAGGACGCGAAGAAGGACGTCGCGACCTATCAGGCGGCGATCGACAAGTACAACCAGGAAAAGCAGAAACTCGACAACCTGATCTCCGCCGAGACGTCGCAGCGTGCCAGCCTCACGGCTCAAAAGGCAACGATCAACACCAAGCTGACCAGCCTGTACGCGCTGCGTGCCAAGGCCTACGGCTCGTCGACGGTCAAGTCGAGTACGTCGCACGCGATCCCGCCGTACATCCCGGGGCGGGCCGGCAAGATCGTGGCGTTCGCGTACAAGCAGCTTGGCAAGCCCTACGCCTGGGCGGCCGACGGACCCGGCTCCTACGACTGCTCCGGCCTTGTCCTCGCGGCCTACCGCAGCGTCGGAATCGACCTCTATCACGAGGCAGCTGTGCAGTACAAGGATTCGGTGCACATCCCCCGCGGCGAGTTGAGCCCCGGCGATCTCGTGTTCTACGAGCGCGGCGACTTGCACCACGTTGCCATCTACATCGGCAACAACCAGGTCATCCACGCTCCGCAGCCGGGTGACGTCGTCAAGATCTCCAGCATCACCATGATGTCGACGTACGGCTACGGCCGCATCAAATAACGTCATCCGCAGGGAACATGTCCTCACCGGCATGTTCCCTGCGGAGTGCACGTAGCCGCTAAGCGGGATACGCCCGCGTTTCGGTGGCCTTCACGGCGACCCAGACGTCCCGGCCGGGTACGAGATCCAGCTCAGCCGCGGCGGCCGTGGTCACCTCGGCGGCGACCGGTGGCGTACCCGCGAACTCCACCCGGACCCGGTCGCCGTACTGCTCGACGCCGGCCACCACGACCGGCCAGACGTTGCGAGGACTGCCTTCGGGCCGCTGGGGATAGATGGAAACGGCGCTCGGCGAGAATGCCACGAACACGTCTCCGCTGGCGTCGTCGTCCACGATGAAACGGCCGCCACCGGCGAGATCGACACCGTCCGGGCCGGCCTCGCCCCGATAGAGATTCAGGCCGGCCAGCCGGGCCACATAGTCGGTACGCGGTCGCCGTACGATCTCGGCCGGCGTACCGGACTGGACGATGCTCCCGTCCTCGATCACGACGATCCGATCCGCGAGCACCATCGCGTCCAGCGGATCGTGGGTGACCATCAGCGTCGCGCCCTCGAAGTCCGCGAGATGCCGGCGCAGATCCGACCGTACGGTCAACCTCGTACGAGCATCGAGCGCCGCCAACGGCTCGTCGAGCAGCAGCAACGTCGGTGCGGTCGCGAGCGCGCGGGCCAGCGCCACCCGCTGTGCCTGCCCGCCGGAGAGGCTGGAGGGCTTGACGCCGGCCACTTCGGCGAGGCCCATCCGGGCGAGCCAGCCGGTCGCGATGGACCGGGCCGACGCTCGGGACTGGCCGGCGCAGCGCGGCCCGAACGCGACGTTGTCCAGCGCCGACATGTGCGGAAACAGCAGGTAGTCCTGGAACACGACGCCGACTCGACGGTCTTCCGGTGGGCGAGACATGTCCGGGCCGGCGATCTCGTCGCCGTCGAGCGTGATCGAGCCGCTGTCGAGCGGTACGAGCCCGGCCAATATCCGCAGCGCGGTCGATTTCCCGGCGCCGTTCGGACCGAGCAACGCGACCACCTCGCCGGCCGCCACGTCGAGTGACACGTCGAGACGGAAGACCCCCCGTACGGCGACGAGGTGCGCCGTCAGACCACGTGCACTCACGCCGCGCGATCCAGCCACTTGCCGCGCAGGCTGACCAGGATCACCAGCGACACGACCACGAGCATCAGACTCAGCACGATCGCCGTGAACGGATCATCCTCGAGCGTCTGGTAGACCGCCAGCGGCATGGTCTGCGTGGTGCCGGGGAAGTTGCCGGCGAACGTGATCGTGGCCCCGAATTCGCCGAGCGCTCGGGCGAAGCACAGCACCGCACCGGCACCGATGCCGGGCAGCACGAGGGGCAGCGTGATCCGCCGAAACGCGGTCCAGCGGGATGCGCCGAGCGTCGCGGCCGCCTCTTCGAAGCGGGAATCCGCACCGCGCAGCGCGCCCTCGACGGCAAGGATCAGGAACGGCATGGCGACGAACGTCTGGGCGAGGACGACGGCCGGCGTGGTGAACGGCAGCGAAAAGCCCCACCACTTGTACGCCCACTGGCCGATCAGTCCGGCCCGGCCGAACGCGGTGAGCAGCGCGACGCCGCCGACCACGGGCGGCAGGATCACCGGCAGCAGCACGAGCGCCCGGACCAGCCGCAGACCCGGAAACGTCGTACGGGCCAGCAGGAACGCGATCGGGACGCCGAGCACCAGGCAGATCGCCGTCGTGATGGCACCGGTCTCCAGCGACAGCCAGAGCGCGGTCAGCGCGCCCGGCTGCGAGAGCCGTTGAACGATCGATTTCCACGGCGCCCGCCATAGCAGGCCGAATAACGGCAGGACGAGAAAGAGCAGACCGATGATCGCAGGGACGAGCAGCACCGCGGTCGGACCACGGTGCTGCTCGTTGCGTGCTCGTACCACTGATGTCCCGTCGGGGAAACGCTTACGGTGCCAGGAATCCAGCCGCTTCGAACTCCGTCAACGCCGCCGGTGACTCGATGAACGTGACGAATGCGCTGGCGTCATCGGGGTTCTTCGAGGCCTTGAGCGCGACGATCGGGTATTCGTTGATGGCCGATGCCGATTCCGGGAACTGTACGCCGTCGACCTTGCCGCCCGATGCCAGCGCGTCGGTCTGGTAGACCAGTGCCGCGTCGGCCTCGCCGAGTTCCACCGAGTTGAGCGCGGACTTGACGTCAGGCGCGAGCGATACCGGCGTGATCTTCACGTTGCTCGCGGTCAGCGCCTTCGTGGCGGCCGATCCGCATGGCTGGTCCGCCTCGCACAGCACGACCTTGAGGCCGGGCTTCGTGAGGTCGGCCAGCGACGTGATGCCCTTCGGGTTGCCCGTCGGCACCGCGATGACCAGCTTGTTGCTGACGAAGTTCACCGGCGTGCCATCGGCGTCACCCGCGTCGGTGACCTGCTTCATGGTGGCGGGTGAGGCGGCGGCGAACACGTCGGCCGGCGCACCCTGGGTGATCTGCGTGGCCAGCGTCGCGCTGCCGCCGAACTCCAGCTTGACCGTGACGCCGGGATGAGCGGTCTCGAACTCGCTCGCGAGCTTCGTGAATGTGCCGGTCAGCGATGAGGCCGCCAAGACGTTGAGCGTGACCGGTGCCGGCGGCGTGCTGCCTGAGCTGGTCGGCTTGGCAGCGCTGCTTGAGCATCCGGCGAGCGCGAGGGCCGCGATGATCGCGAGCGCAACGGCACTACGAGACTTCCACATGGAGCGCTCCTAGGGTTCGGGGTTGCGTGTGGGTGCGGCGAGATCACACCACATTCGCCATCCTAAACGCCGGCAAATACGAGTCATATGATCAAAAACATATCGTATTCATTACGGAACGCCGCTTGGCAGCATCTCATTCGCTGGTCTCTCGCACGGCCTTCGCAGCGACCGGCGGCGAGAGTCGGTTCGGCGACTGGGGCTGGCGCCGGCCGCGACGGGATGTCATGGTGATGAGCCATGACGGACAAGACCCCCTCCCCGATGTCCCGCCTCGTGCACAGCTGGCACGCGCACCCGGCCGTACGCACCGAGGATCAGCTGACGACGGGCGAACGCGCCGCAGACCGGATGCGCAACAGCATGGGTTCGTGGGCATTCGTGTTCGCGGCACTCGGCTTCCTCGCGATCTGGATGATCTACAACGGCATCCGAGGGCGATCGGCTTTCGACGCGTACCCCTTTATCCTGTTGAACTTGGTCCTGAGCTGTCTTGCCGCGATGCAGGGAGCGATCCTGCTGATCGCCGCGAAGCGCAGCGATCAGATCGCGTCGGAGCTGGCGCAGCACGACTACGAGACGGACAGCCGGGCCGAGCGACTGATCGAGTCGCTGTGCGAGAGCCTGGATCAGCTGCGTGCCGATCACAAGGAGATGCACGAGCAGATCATCGAGTTAAAGGAAGCCCTCGTGAAGGGTTAGAACGCCAAGATCTCCGCCGGCAGCAAGCACCGGCGGAGATCAAAGGGTCGTACCAGGGGGAGTTACGCGGCCTTGAGGCCTTCGGCGCGGGCCAGCTCGCGAAGCCGCCCGAGTGCCTGGATTTCGAGCTGGCGGATCCGCTCGCGGGAGAGCGAAAAGCGCGAAGCCACCTCGGTCAGCGAGTGCTCGCGACCGTCTTCCAGGCCGTAGCGCGCACGCATGATGCCGGCGGACCGGTCATCGAGGTGCCCGAGCAGCCCGGCAATGCGGTTGCGCTCCATAGCCGCGAGGACGAGATCCTCGGGCGACGGCGCGTCGGTGTCGGAAACGAGGTCGCCGAGGCGGGTATCGCCGTCGTCGCCGACCGGTGTATCCAGCGAAACCGTGTCCTGGGACCAGCGCTTGAGCTCGCCGATCCGCTCGACCGACACGCCCAGAGCGGCCGCGACCTGCGCGGGCTCGGGGTCGGCGCCGAACTCACGGGTGAGCTGGCGGACCACGTTGCGCATCCGGTTCACGTCTTCGACCAGGTGTACGGGCAGCCGGACGGTGCGCTCCTGCTGCGCGATGGCGCGGCTGATCGCCTGTCGGATCCACCACGTCGCGTAGGTCGAGAACTTGAAGCCACGCTCGTAGTCGAACTTCTCGACCGCACGAACCAGGCCGGTGTTGCCTTCCTGGATCAAATCCAGCATCGGCATGCCGCTGCGCACGTAACGACGTGCGATCGACACCACGAGCCGCAGGTTGGCACGGATGAACAGATCCTTCGCGGTCTCACCGCGCTTGATCATGCCGCGCAGGTCGGCAGGGTTCCACCGCTCCGGGATTTCGTCCTGGTCGAGCAGGTATTCGGCGTACAAGCCGGCTTCAATATCGCGGGACAGATCAACTTCCTGCACCGCGTCGAGTAGCGGAGTCCTGGAAATCTCGTGGAGGTAGACGCCGACTAGGTCGCGTTCTTCGGCAACCTGATCGGTTCGTAGTACTGTCACAGTCGAGTCTTTCACGCTTCGGGCCCCTCCCCGTCGTTAGCGACGAGCTGTAGATCATGCAGAGCGCTGGTCGATGACGCGCCACACAGGTGGCGACGCACCGCGCCTGGGTGATGACCCTGGCTTGCCCTGCCCCCTTCACAACAGGCGGCAGATCCCAGAGATTCCACATCAAAACGTCGTTCCGGTCACTTTTCCTGGCAGGTATTCGGATCTGCTACTTAGATAGACGCCTACCCGCGCAAATACGTTCGCAAACGGCGCTGTGAACTTCCTGGGTGTCCGCGGAAAGCACGCTGGGAAGCCCATCAATGACAGCGTGTGAGCGGGTAATCCGCCCGATTTATGTGGCACAGATCACTCCATTTCGTCAGGATCTCGGCCTGCTGATCGACCATCCGACCGGCTCGGAGCACGGCCACCGCGACGAGAATCAAAAGCCTCCTGAGCTGCCGTCTGTCACGTTCGACACGCTGGCAACATTCCTTGATCAAATCGCTCGTACGAGGTTTCGTGACCCGAGTCACGCTCGGTCCCGCCCTCAGCCGTGCTGATCGCGAGGAATCGACCACGGAACGTGATATCGATCCGGACACTCGGGCAGGGTGCGATGGATATTGACGGCCGTACCCCATCCGGTCAAGATCCTCGCACCGAGCGCAGACGGTCTGACCTGCGGTAAACAGATGTGCCGGTCACGAGCGCCGGCTGATGTCGCACTCGGGTCACGCCGAGTTCTGCCCGCCCGGGTCGATGTCAACACCCCTCGTAATTCCGGGCAACGGGCAGAAGCGGGAAACCCAATTTCGGCCATCGCCTCCCTCGGCGACGGCCTTGGGGTGAAGCCGACTCCGCAACCCCCGCGGAGCCCGGCCGGGGCAATCCTTCGTCCCGAACCCGACAGCTAACCTCGCAGGCGTTTCGAAGGGAAACACCTGTGCGTAGCCACGGTAAGCACCGTCGCGTCCCCACCACCACCGGACGGCGTGCGGCAACCGCCTCGCTGGCCTCCGTCGCCGTCCTCGGCGCAACATTCAGCGCCAGCCCGGCGTTCGCAACGACCGCCACACCACCAGTCCCCCCGAGCAACGCCCCCACCAGCGGCCTATCGCCGCTGGTCGACCCGCGTTCCGGCGTCAGCGACCTACCGCTGCTGACGCCGACCACCACGCTGGCGGCCAACCACTCGAGCGTCACCGTCGGTGACACGATCACGTTCACCACATCGGAGAAGGCTCCGGACGGGTCGCCGGTCGCCGGCAATGCGGCCGAGTTCTTCGTCCACACGGTCAGCGGTTGGAAGAGCGTGCGCTCCGCCACGACCCGAGCCGACGGCACGGCGACGTTCACGTTCAAGCCGAACTACGACCACGCGTACAAGGTCGAATTCTCGGCCGATACGCCGGCGACGGCCGCCGGTGCGGCCACCGCGGGCACGGAGATTGCCGCGGCGAGCACGGTCGCCGTGACGGTGCACGCGAAGCCGAAGGACATCGGGCCGCAGATCGTCGCGGCCGCCGCCAAGGAAAAGGGCAGGCCGTACGTGTTCGGTGCCGCCGGACCGAGGTCGTTCGACTGCTCCGGCCTGGTGCAAGTACGTCTACCGCCAGTTCGGCATCAACCTGCCGCATCACGCGGACTCCATGAAGCACTACGGCACCCGGGTGTCCGAGAAGGACGCGAAGCCGGGCGACCTGGTCTTCGTGCTTCACCGGCTCGTACGCGCACCACGTCGCGATCTACGCCGGTCACGGCATGTGGTGGGAGGCACCGCACACCGGTGCCAACGTCCGCCTGGTCAAGATCTGGAGCCACAACATCGAGTTCCGCCACCTGACGAAGTAAGCGGTACACGAAAGGGCCCGGACTCTCGTTTGAGTCCGGGCCCTTTCGCGCGTTGCTAGGCCTCGGCGAGCACCTGGGCGAGCCGGTCGACCGCCCAGTCGACCTCCTCGGCGGTGATGCTGCAGCGGCGGCGCGAGGCGGATCGTCGAGCCGTGCGTGTCCTTCGCGAGCACGCCGAGCGCCATCAGGCGCTTGCTCGCCTCCCGGCCGGTCATGAGCGCCGGATCGATGTCGACGCCGGCCCAGAGGCCACGCCCGCGGACGGCGGTCACGCCGTGACCGACCAGCGCGTGCAGCCGTCGCGTGCAGGCGCTCGCCCAGCTCGGTCGCCCGAGCCTGGAACTCGCCCGTGTTCAGCAGCGCGATCACCGAACGCGCGACCGCGCACGCGAGCGGGTTGCCGCCGAACGTGGAGCCGTGCTCGCCCGGCTTCAGCGTGCCGAGCACCTCCTTCGACCCGGCCACCGCGGAGACCGGCACGACGCCGCCGCCGAGTGCCTTGCCGAGGATGTACATGTCCGGCACGACGCCCTCGTGCTCGACCGCGAAGTTCGTGCCGGTCCGGCCGAGACCCGACTGGATCTCGTCGGCGATGAACAGCACGTGCCGCTCGGACGTGACCGCGCGGACGCCGGCGAGGTAGCCGGCCGGCGGCACGATCACGCCGGCCTCGCCCTGGATCGGCTCGATCAGCACGGCGACGGTGTTGTCGTCGATCGCGGCGGTCAGCGCGTCCAGGTCGCCGTAGGGCACAACCACGAAACCGGGGGTGTACGGGCCGAAGTCGTTGCGGGCATCCGGATCGGTGGAGAAGCTGATGATCGTGGTGGTACGGCCGTGGAAGTTGTCCGCCGCCACGATGATCTTCGCTTGCCCGTCCGGTACGCCCTTGACCAGGTAGCCCCACTTGCGGGCCAACTTGATCGCGGTCTCGACGGCCTCGGCGCCGGTGTTCATCGGCAGCACCAGATCCGTCCCGCACAGCGTCGCCAGCTCGTGGCAGAACGGCCCGAACTGATCGTGCACGAATGCGCGGCTGGTCAGCGTGACCCGGTCGAGCTGCTCGTGCGCGGCCGCGATCAGCTGGGGGTGCCGGTGGCCGAAGTTCAGCGCCGAATAGCCGGCCAGGCAGTCGAGGTAGCGCCGGCCGTCGACGTCGGTCACCCAGACGCCCTCCGCCTCGGCGATCACGACCGGCAGCGGGTGATAGTTGTGCGCGGTGTATGCCTCGGCCTCTTCCAGCGCCGGCGTGGTCAGGTCGGTCGTGCTCAGGTCACGCCGTGGTCATGGACGTACCTCCAGGGTGCAGCACTTCGGGCCGCCGCCGGCCTTGCGCAGTTCGGACATGTCGACGGGCACGGGCTCGTACCCCTTAGAGGCTAGTTCAGCGGCCAATCCGGCGGCTTGAACGGGCAGCACCACCCGCAGGCCGTCGGAGGCCGCGTTGAGGCCGAGCACGGACGCGTCCTCGATGGTTGCGTGGATCGCGTCCGGGAACAGGCGGGCGAGCACCCTCTGGCTGCCCTCGGAGAACGCCTCCGGCAGGTACGCGATCTGCGGCCGGCCGTCGTACGGGCCACGGTTGAGAACACACAGCGCGGTGTCCAGGTGGTAGAAGCGCGGGTCGACGAGCTGCAACGTGATCACCGGCAAGCCGAACAGCTCCTGCGCCTCGGCGTGGGCGGCGAGATCGGTCCGGAACCCGGTGCCGGCGAGAAGGTAGTCGGACGTCAGCAGGATGTCGCCCTCGCCCTCGTTCGTGGCCTTCGGCGCCTGGGTACGGTAGCCGGCGCGTGCGAACCAGTCGAGGTACGCCGGTCCTTCCGCGGCCCGCTCTGCATAGGTAAAGGAGACGCCGAGCACACTGCCGTCGACCATCGTGGCACCGTTGGCGGCGAAGACCATGTCCGGCAGGCCGGGGATCGGGTCGATGAACTCGACCGTGTGCCCCAGCGACTGGTATGTCTCGACGAGCTTCGTCCACTGGCTGATCGCGAGATCCGCGTCCACCGGCGAGGTGGGATCCATCCATGGGTTGATGGCGTAATCCACCGCGAAATACGTCGGTCGGCACATCAGGTAATGCCGGCTCATCTGGCCTCCAGGTGATAACAGTCGGTATTGTTCGACGTTATGCGGTGGCGACCGACAAGGTCAGGCGTAGATCTTGCGCCTGCACGACGATTCGTTGCGTAATCCGAGCCGAGGTCGGCGATCCGTTAAATCAGTTGCCTCCAGCGCTGCGGTCCGGACAAAAGGGCGCGTACGCGATCCATGGCCGCGTCCTCGTCGTCGAACTCGCGCCAGTGGCTGCGGGGTTCGGCGCCACCCAAGCGGATCTCCATCCACCACCGACCTCCGTCTTCGTACAGCAGGACGGCAGATCCGGACTCTGCTATACACCAGTGCTTCCGACGCTCCACGCTGGGTATTAGAACACATGTTCTATCAAGGTCGCATTGCGCCGAGCCGACACGCTGAAGGAAATAACTGCAAGGTTTCTTGACTATTAACCCCCTCACTGTCAACAATGTTTTCTGTTGCCGGCCGTTTACGGGGAGCCGCTCACCAACCCGATCGTGGAGGAAGCCAGCGATGGACCGACGTCTGAACCGTCTGGCTGACGCCGTGTTGTCGCCCGGCTTCGTGGGTACGGCGCCGCCGGAATGGATCAATCGCCGCATCTCCGAGGGCCTCGGATCGGTCACGTTGTATGCGCGGAACATCATCGATCCCGCACAGCTTTCGTCGCTTAACGCCGCACTGCGCGCAGAGTCGCCGGATGTGACGATCGCGATCGACGAGGAAGCCGGCGACGTCACGCGGCTCGAAGCTCACACCGGCAGCTCGCGGCCCGGCAACCTCGCGCTCGGCGCGGCCGACGATCTCGAGCTTACCGCCTCGGTCGCCCGGCACCTGGGCCTCGAACTCGCCTCGCTGGGCGTCACGCTCGACTTCGCGCCGGATGCCGACGTCAATTCGAATCCGAACAACCCGGTCATCGGCGTACGCGCATTCGGCTCCGACTCCGCGCTGGTTGCCCGGCACACCGCCGCGTGGGTCCGCGGCCTGCAGTCCGCCGGCGTGGCCGCGTGCGCGAAGCACTTTCCGGGCCACGGCGACACCGGCGTCGACTCGCACCACGACGTACCCGTGATCACCGCCGACCGCGCCTCGCTCGACGCGTGCGAGCTGCCCCCCTTTCGGGCCGCCATTACCGCCGGCGTCAAAGCGATCATGACCGGGCACCTGGTCGTTCCGGCAATCGATCCGGATCGTCCGGCGACGCTATCCCATGCGATCCTGACCGACCTGCTGCGCGTCGAACTCGGCTACGACGGCCTGATCGTCACGGATGCGATCGAGATGCAGGCGGTCGCCCGCCAGTACGGGCTGGCCGGCGCCACGGTGGCCGCGATCGTGGCCGGTGCCGATCTGATCTGCGTCGGGGGCGAGCGGGCCGACGAACGGACCGCGATCGACCTGCGTGACGCGATCGTGTCGGCGGTCCGGTCCGGTCTGCTGCCGGAGGAGCGGCTGGCCGATGCCGCCGCCCGAGTCGCCGCGCTCGGTGCCTGGTCGCGTACGCAACGAAGTCTGCCGAAGGCGCCGCTGGGCGGGGCGGCGTACCACCCGGGTCTGCCGGCCGCACGACGGGCGATCCGCGCGCACACCACGGCCGCCGCGCCGTGGCCTCTCACGTCCCCCGCGTACGTGATCGAGCTGTCCCCCGACATGAACATGGCGATCGCGCCGGAGACGCCCTGGGGCGTTCTGGGGCCGCTGCGCGACCTGATGCCGGGCACCGACGGCGTACGGGTGGCGGCACCGGAGTTTGAGGGTGACGCCGTCGCCGGCGCATCCATCGATTCCGCGCTGCGCGCCGCCGCCGGACGCCCGTTGGTTCTGGGCGTCCGGGACGCGCACCGGCACGGTTGGATGTCCGCCGCGGTACGCCAGGCGCTGGCGGCCCGCCCGGACGCGATCGTGGTCGAGATGGGCGTCCCGACCGGACCAGTGGCGGCGAACCAGATCTCCACCTACGGCGCGTCCACGGCATGCGCCACGGCCGCCGCCGAACTGCTCGCCGGCGTGGTCCCGAACGGCCTCCTGACCGAGCCGCTGCTCACCGCCTGACGTACCGGCTACAACCGGACGATCATCTTTCCGGTGTTGTCGCCGCGCAGGACGCCCAGGAACGCGTCGGGTGCGTGCTCCAGACCGTCCACAATGGTCTCGTCGCAGCTGATCGAGCCGTCCCGCAGCGCGGCACCGACCTCGGCGACGAACTCCGGCATCCGCGCCATGTGGTCGGTCACGATGAATCCGCGCAGCGTGAGCCGCTTGCCGATGATCATCGCCATGTTCGACGGCCCGGGCACCGCGGAGGTCGCGTTGTACTGATCGATCGCACCGCAGATCGCGGCCCGACCGAACGGCTTCAACGAGTAGATTGCGGCGGACAGATGATCGCCGCCGACGTTGTCGAAGTAGATGTCGATCCCGTCCGGGGCCGCTTCGCGGAGCAGATCGCGTACCTTGCCGTTCTTGTAGTTGAACGCCGCGTCGTACCCGTACTTCTCCAGGCACGTCGCCACCTTGGCGTCGGATCCGGCGCTGCCGATCACGCGCGCCGCGCCCCGGAGCTTCGCGAGCTGGCCGACCACCGATCCGACCGCTCCGGCCGCGCCGGACACGAACACCGTGTCGCCCGGCTTGAACTGCGCGATGTCCAGCAGGCCGATCCAGGCCGTGAAGCCGGTCGTGCCGAGCGCACCGAGGTAGACCGACGGCTTCTCCACCACGTTCGGATCGACGACCGTGACGTGCTTGGCCTTGAGCACCGCAAGATCGCGCCAGCCGCCCATGTGCAGCACGGTGTCGCCGACCGCGACGCGATCGCTGTTCGACGCGATCACCTCGCCGATCGCGCCGCCTTCGAGCACGTCGCCGACCTTGAACGGCGGAACGTAGCTCGGAACGTCGTTCATCCGGCCGCGCATATACGGGTCAACGGACATGTACGTATTGCGTACCAGCACCTGATCCGGGCCTGGCTCTTCCACCTCGACCTCGGCGAACTCGAAGTTCTCGGCGGTCGGCCATCCGTGCGGACGGCTCGCGAGGCGGAACTCCCGGCTGGTCTGTGTGGTCATGTGCACTCCCTGACGTCGTCGTCGACTACGGTCCTACCGTAGGCGGGCTCGCATCAATGGTTACTTGAGGGTAGGCATGCGCATCACCAGTCGAAATGCCCGGTTCCAGGTGTGGGAATCGCTGCTCACCAACCGGCAGAAACGCCAGCGCGAGGGCTCGTTCCTGGTGCACGGCGTGCGCCCGATCACGCTCGCGCTCGCCGCCGGTTGGCCGATCCGCACGCTGCTCTATCACGGCGATCGTGCGCTCTCCACCTGGGCGCTGTCGTCGCTGGACGGCTCCACGGCCGAGCAGATCGCGATGTCCGGCGAGCTGATGCACGAACTCGGCGAGAAGACCGACGAGACGCCCGAACTGATCGCCGTGGCGGCGCTCCCACCGGACGATCTCACACGGTTGTCGCTGTCCGCCGAGTCGCTCGGCGTCGTGTTCGATCGGCCGGCAAACCCCGGAAACATAGGCACACTGGTACGGTCAGCGGACGCATTCGGGGCATCGTACGTGCTGGTCACCGGCCATGCTGCGGACCCATACGACCCTCGTTCGGTGCGCGCGTCGGCCGGGTCCCTGTTCGGCCTGCCGGTCGTCCGGGTGCCGTCGCACGCGGCGGTACTCGACTGGCTGGAAACGGCCGAGATCCGGCCGCTGCTGATCGCCACCGACGAGGACGGCGACGTCGACATCGCGGACGCCGACCTGACCGGCCCGACGATGCTGTTGGTCGGCAATGAAACGGCCGGGCTGTCGGCCGCCTGGCGTTCCGCCGCGGATATCACGGTCAGCATCCCGATACAGGGCACCGCAAGCTCCCTGAACGCGGCCAACGCCGCAACGGTTGCGCTCTACGAATCGTCCCGCCAGCGCCGCCGCGCAGCCCACCTCGGGAGTTAGTTAGCGCTCGACGGGCACGTTGATCGTGAGGTGAGACCGTCTCTCGGCCGCACGATGATCCGGTAGAGATAAGGGCGTTATAGCGCGTTTTCTTTACAGGCTCTTGCCAATGCCCTCTAACCCGCGCCCGTGCCGCCGACGAGTGCCAGGTCAGGGCATTGACCCCGATCGCCGCCGCGTGATCGTGAAGACTTAGCGGGCCGGCGGCGCCAAACGCTTCAGGATCATGAAACTGGGTTGGGAATTATTTGCTTACGCAAGTGTTTTGCTAGGATGAACCCGCCTTACCGACGGGGCTAGGCTTTTCATCAGGAGGTTTCCATGCCAGCGGTAACCGTCTCCGATATCACCGTGTTGCCACGGATCGTCACGCCCGATCCGGTCGGCACGCGCCAGCGCCCCGTACAGCGGGTCACCACGGCGCCCTCCGGATTCGAGGGCGAGGGCTTCCCCGTACGCCGTGCCTTTGCCGGTGTTGATCTTTCGGATCTTGATCCGTTCGTGCACATGGACCAGATGGGCGAGGTCGAGTACGCCCCGGGCGAGCCGAAGGGCACGCCGTGGCACCCGCACCGTGGATTCGAGACGGTGACGTACATCATGGATGGCACGTTCATCCACCAGGACTCGAACGGTGGCGGCGGGGTTATCACGAATGGCGACACGCAGTGGATGACGGCCGGTGCCGGCATCCTGCACATCGAAACGCCGCCGGAGTCGCTCGTGCTGAGCGGCGGCCTGTTCCACGGCATCCAGCTGTGGGTGAACCTGCCGCGGTCGCAGAAGTTCGTGCCGCCGCGCTATCAGGACATCGGTGCCACGGACGCCGCGCTGGTCACGACCGAGGACGGTGGCACGCTGATCCGGGTGATCGCCGGCGAGCTGGACGGGCACACCGGTTCGGGCTCCACCTATTCGCCGATGACCATGATCCACGCGACGCTGAGCCCCGGTGCGCAGCTGACCATTCCGTGGAACAAGGACTTCAACGCGCTCGCGTATGCGCTGGCCGGCCACGGCAGTGTGGGCGCCGAAAAGCGGCCCTTCCAGATGGGGCAGCTCGCCGTGTACGGCGCCGGTGACACGCTGACCATCACGGCCGATGCGCAGCAGGAATCGCGCTCGCCCAACCTCGACGTGCTGCTGCTCGGCGGCAAGCCGATCCGCGAGCCGATCGCGTTCATGGGACCGTTCGTGATGAACACGAAGGCCGAGGTGCTCGCCGCGTTCGAGGACTACCAGGCCGGCCGCCTGGGCTCGATCCCGGCCGTGCACGGGGCGCCGACCCACATCATCGAATCGAAGTAACGCTCGACCACTGACGAGTGGGCTGTCGGACCCGGGTCCGGCAGCCCACTCGTCGTTGTGCCCACGGGGCGTTTGCGGGTTTCCGCAAAAACACTCGCCGCACTCGTGTATTCGGCGGAACCGGCTTGACTGAGCGGGTGAGCACGATGCGCACGCTCCGGCGCGACGGTGGAAGGTTTCGGGAAGGCCGGTCATGCACTCTGTGACCGAGCGCTCCGATAGCGCTTCTGCGCAGTACGGCATGGATGTGGCTGCGGCGATGGGACGCCGCAGCCACGATGCCCTCTGCGAACTCCACCGGATAAGGGAGCAATTCGTGAAGACAGCAACGAGTGTAAGCCGGGCATCGGTGATTGCGGCTGCTGCAGCCGCCGTCGCCCTGCTCATGACGCCGGGCATGGCGTCCGCCAGTACGGCATCGGTCCAGGCCGATCCGTTCAACGCGCAGATCACCAGGACCGCGGTCAGCTCGGCGCTGGCCACGTCGCCGTCGGATGCCGCCCTCGCCAAGGCGTCCAACGCGCAGTTGGTCAAGCTGGGCGTACGGTGCGTGCCGATCGACGGCCTGACGTACTGCCTGCACCGTGGCTGGGAAGGTACGGCCGCCCAGGCAACCAGCGACGTCAACGCGGCGGTGAAGTCGGCATCCGCGATGACGGCAACCGCGTTGACCTCGGCCAACCGGGGCGGCGACATGTCGCTCGTGTCCTACCTGAAGCACTGGGCCGGAATGTCGCGTGCGCAGCGGGTGGCGCAGGAGACGACCGAGCTCAACGAAGCGGTCAAGGCGGCCGGCAAGCAGGTCTACTACAACGACGTGGTGCTGAACCAGAAACCGCTGCCGGCGAACTTCGCCACCGCGTTCCCGGACCTCGCCTCGTGGGTGCCGGCATCCCGCACGATGCTCGCCCGGGAGAAGCAGCTGACGGTGGAGCACAACATCGCCGACGGTGTCACGCCGAACATCAACCCGGTCGATCCGCCCGTCGCCAACAACTACATCACGATGAGCACGGCGAAGATGAAGAAGCAGGAGAAGGGCAACTGGTGCGGTCCGACGTCGCTGCAGGCGTTCGTCTGGAACTCACCGACCGGTGGGGTCTACCAGACCCAGACGTACGAGGCCGGCAAGCTCGGCGTCACCGCCGCCGGCACCAGCACGTACATCGGTGACCTGAAGGACGAGATCAACTCGCAGACGACCTGGGACTCCTCGTCCTACGCCGGCTCGTACGCGGTCGTGAGCATCTCCTCCTACACGCTCGACCAGTGGGAGAACCTGTTCATGAACCACCTTGCCATCGAGCACTCGCCCATCCAGCTGCACCCGAAGCTCGCTCCCGGCAACAACGACTACTACCCGGGCAGCACGAGCGGCCACTTCGACGTCGGTCGCGGATACAACATGGACTACCCGGGCAACGGCGGGCCCACGAAGGACATCGTGGATCTGTTCGAGCCGGCCGGCGGGGCGGCCGAGGGCAATGTCTACACGTCCTTGACGGCGACCGACACGTTCGAGGACATCGGAAAGGCCAACCGCAACAACTCCGGCCAGGAAGACATCGCCTTCTAATCGGAGCACCGACACATCCACATCGATGATTGGACGCCGTGATACTCATGCCCAGCCCAGCAGACCGCAGGCTTTCCCGTTCCCGGATCACCGTACTGGCAGCGTTGACGGTCTTGGCCCTGGCAGGTTGCACGGACGGCCAATCGGGTGCGCCGCGGACGACGACAGCCTCGTCGTCCGCGGCCACCCCGCCCGCCGGCGGTACGTCGTCGCCGGCGCCATCCGTCGCCCCGACGACGGCCGGCCCGGTCGCCGATCAGCAGGCCAAGCTCGTCGACTTCGGCACCGGGCCAAGCCTCGGCGACGACCCCACGGTCGCGGTGAACGCCCGCTACCTCGTCCGCCCGGATGCCAGCGATCCGAACACCATCGACGCGATCCGACTCTCCGACCGCCACGTCGTGATCCGGCACCGGCCGGCCGACGACAAGACCTTCCAGACGACGTTCGCCGCCCTGGCGGGCGACCGGCTCGTCCTGCTCGACGAGGACATCGCCAGCGACGATTCGATGACCTCAGGCAGCGGCAAGTCCGGTGACATCGGGTTCGTCTACAACTTGACGACCGGGGCGAAGACGGCCGTGTCCTCGATCGCGTCCGCTCCCACCCCGTCGCCGTACGCGGCGGAGGGCGTCGTCAACGCGGACGGCGACTGGTACTACAGCGCCCAGACGAAGGGCCACTTCGCGAACTGCGTCGGCGAACTCAACCTGATCACGCTCAAGGGTCACATGGTCGAGTGCGCTTCCGGAAAAGGCGCGATCTGGTACGTCAACAGCACCAGCAACGGCGTCGCCTGGACCGAACTGAGCGACGGCAGCATCACCGGATGCCGTACCGGGCGGGCGCTCGTCAACGGTTCGGTCGTGACCGTCGGCCCGGCCGGCAACTGCACCACGTTCGACACCGCGACGCTCGACGGATGGTCGCTCTGGAGCGATCAAAGCCGAACCGAACTCGTGCCCTACCTGCCTCTGCACGCGAGCAATGGCACGGCACCGGCGGTCGCGCTCGGCAACGTACGGGCGATGGATCTTGAAGTCTGCGGCGGCTACGCGTACTGGATCACCGGGGCGATGGTCGGTGGCAGCCACGACAACCTGATGCGCTGGCAGCCGGGTGGAACGACCCAGACCGTGCTGGAGGTCAACGCGGTCCCGGGAAGCCTGATCGAGGACGACAGCATCCTCCCGTACGGGTGCAACGACAACATCCTGACCATCTCGGTCAACCGCTACCACGAGGCGACGCACGGATACACCGTCCAGGTCTTCGCCATCATGCCGCCGAACGCGTAGCGCCGAGCGCCGACCGGCGCTCGTACCGAATCGTCGCCACTCGGGCGGGCGCTGCATGCGCCCGCCCGAGCCTTGTCAGCAGCACAAAGCACTGCAACACTTCTGCAACATCGATCCAGGACGCTGACTTGCGTAGTAACCATGACTGCCCGGCATCGTTGCGGCGGCAGCGATCGTCACGATCGAGTTCACTTCCGTCTACGGGGAACTAGGGACATACGTGGACATCAAAATCCTCGGATCGATCGAGGTCTGGCACGACCACCGGCAGATCTTCTTCGCTCGACAGCAGCAACGACTCATTCTCGGCATTCTGGCGCTGAGCGTGAACAAACTGGTCCTCTCCGATCGCATCATCGATCTGGTGTGGGGCGACCGATCGCCGGCAAAGGCGCGTGCCATCGTGCAGAGCCGGATCTCCGAGATCCGAGCCAGGTTGAAGTCGGCCGACGACTGCCGCCTCGACACCTACAACGGTGGCTACATCCTGCGTACGGCGACCGAGAACATCGACGCCCACAGGTTCCTGCAGATGGCCGCCGACGCCCGTGAGATCGAAGCGCCGGAGCGTGCGCGCACCGTGCTTCGCGCGGCGCTTCAACTGTGGCGCGGACCGGTCCTGGGCGGCTGGACGCCGGACGACTCCAGCATGGCTGCCGTGGGCCGGCCTCGAATCGGCAAGGATCGACGCGGCCGAGGCGCTTTTCGATGCCGAACTCGCACTCGGACACCACCATGACGTGATCACCGAGATCCTGGACCTGCTCGCCGCTCACCCGGCTCGAGAGCGGATTCTCGGCCAGCTCATGCTGGCCCAGTATCGGTCCGGACGGCCGGGCGATTCGCTGCGGACCTACGAAGAATGGCGCCGATCGCTCGCGGATGACCTCGGCGCCGATCCCGGAGCCGACCTCCAAGCGCTGCACGTGGCGATCCTGAAACGTGACCCGGCGTTGGACCGCGGTCCGACCCGTCCGCCGGTCGCGGACGGCGAGACCCAGTCCGTACGGCCGCACATGCTTCCGGCCGCGACCGGCGAGTTCACCGGCCGGTCCGACGAGACCGCGGCGATCATCGACGTCCTGACCGGCCGATCCGGATCGATCCGGCGGGTTGCCGTGTCCGGCTCGGGCGGGATCGGGAAGACGACGCTGTGCGTCGAAGTCGCCCGTACGCTCGCCGACGATTTCCCGGACGGCCAGCTCTACCTCGACCTGCACGGTACGGATCCGGTGCCGACCGACCCGTCCGAAGCCCTGTCGCGACTGCTTCGTGCGCTCGGTGTCGACGGTGACGGCATCCCGACCGACGACGACGAGCGCGCCGATCTCTACCGCAATCGGCTGTCCGAACGACGGCTCCTGGTCGTGCTCGACAATGCGGCCGACGACGATCAGGTCATCCCGTTGGTCCCCGCCGATTCGCGGTGCGGCCTGCTCGTCAACAGCCGCTCTCGGATCGGAGCGACATTCGGCGCCACGGCGATCGATCTTGATGTCTTCGACCCGAACGATGCGCAGGAACTTCTCCAGCGCATCGCGGGGCCGGGTGTCGTCGCACCGGCGGCGGACTGGCACCGGCTCGCCGCGTACTGCGGACATCTTCCGCTGGCGCTGCGGATCGGTGGCGCAAAACTGGCCACGAAGCCGAACTGGGGCGTCTCCCGACTGCTGGATCTGCTGGCCGACGAGCGCGAACGGCTGACCCGGCTCGCGTACGGCAAGCTGGACGTGAGTACGTGCATCTCGCTGAGTTACGCCGGACTGATGCGGACCGCCCGACGGCTCCTGCGTGGGCTCGGACATGCCGGTCTGCAGCAATCCGGCGTATGGATGGCCGCGGCGGTCCTCGACTGCACCGCGGGCGAGGCCGAGGAGGCACTCGAGGATCTCTTCGACGCACGCCTCGCGGAGAGCGCCGGAGTCGACGCGACCGGACGGATGCAATATCGCCTGCATGATCTTGTCCGGCTGTTCGCGCAGGATCGCGCGCGTGCCGAAGACTCGCCCACGGAGTTGCTGGCGGCCGAAGGCCGGCTGGCCGGCGCGTTGTTGAGCCTGCTCGACATCGCCCATGGCGCGCTGTTCGGTGTGGCGTCCCAGAACATCGTCGGCACGACGCCGCGGCACCGGATCGACGAGGCGCTCGCCGCCACGATTCGCGCCGAACCGCTGCGATGGGTGGAGTCCGAAGCGAAGCTCATCGTCGACATGGTCGGCCGTACCAGCCGGAACGGGCTCACCGAGGCATGTTGGGAACTCGCCTGTACGTCGTCTCCGCTGCTGCAGGCGATCCGCTTGCTCGATGAGAATCGGCTGGCCCTGACCACCGCGCTGGCCGCGGTCGAAACCCACCGGAGCCGGGGCGCCGCGGCCGTCACCTACCGTCTCGGTGACGTCCATCTGGATGCCGAAGACCTCGAGGCTGCGCAGAGCTGCTACGAGCGCGCGCACTACCTGTTGGAGGACGCCGACGACGTCTACGGGCAGGCAACGGTCCTCAACCGGCTTGCCACGATCCAGCGGCTGCGCGGCGACACGCACAACGCACTGGTACTCCATGAACGCGCGTTGCCAGTGCTGCACGAACACGGCGACGAGGGCGGGATCGCGTACGCCCACCGCAGCCTCGGACAGATCCACTTGACCGGTCGGCACGCCGCCGACGCCGGGACGCACTTCGGCATCGCCATGTCGATCTACGAACGGATCGGTGCGCGCCAGGGCGTCAATCACACCCGGTTCTGGCTGGGCATGCTCGGCTTGTACGAGCGTCGCTACGGTGAGGCGGACGCGCATTTCCACGATGCGCTGTCGGCCTGCCGGGCACTCGGTGATCGCAACGGCGAAGCGCAGTGCCTCCGTGGGCTGAGCCTGAGCTTCCAGCGCCAGGGAGACGGCGTACGCGCGGCCGAGATCATGCTCTACGAGGCGCTGCAACTCGTCCGGCAACCGCTCCCGACGACGCTGTCACAGCACATCAGTGAGACCGTGACCGGCCTGCGGAAAACGAGTGCATGAGCGGCGCCGCCAACCCGTGGACGCTGCAACATTTCTGCAACGCCTATGCGGGACTCTATATCTCGTAAGCGGTCGATCTCGTGCGTTGCGGAGCTCCGGAACGGCTCGCCCTTCGGGCAGCGGTTCAACGGAGGCGGAGCATCCCCTGCGGGCAGGTCGGCTGTGGCGCCCAGGCGCATTAGATCTTGGAATGAACAGCGCCGCTTGCTGTTCATTCCAAGATCATTTTTTATCGCCCGATACCGGACGCGTCCACAGAAATGACGGCGTGACCTGCGGCGGCGTACCGAACGCACGATAGGTTCCCGACTCGTTCGTCCGGGTTGGCGACCTACGCTCCGCATCGTCGTCCAGCAGCATCGCCGTCCGCAGCGAGTGCGGCCGCATCAGCGGGTCGGCGAAGACCGGCGGCACCGTCCGCCGCGGTACGGACACCCGAGCGCTCGCGATCGGCGTAGGCCCGGCCCACGCCGGCGCATCGCGGGGACCCGGCATCGTGACCCGCTTCGCCGAACGCGCTGCGGCTGACATCGCGGCGAACGGATGCGGAGCGCTCGCATCGTGCACGTCGAGCGCGGCAAGGACGTCCTCCGGCAACGCCTCGGCCAGCGCGGCCGCCGACGCCGCCGACGCCGCCGAAACCGCTGACGCCGCCGACGCCGCCGAAACCGCTGACGCCGCCGAAACCGCTGACGCCGCCGCCGAAACTGCCGCCGAAACCGGTGACGCCGGTGCAGGCTGCCCGGGCGGCGACAGAGATACGGCCGGTTCGGCGCGCGACGACGGTTCACGGATGATCGTCATGCCGAGTCGCTCGGCCACTTCCGGAAGCTGGCCGGGCTCGACGACGTACACGATGTCCCGCCGACGCAGTGGCCAGAGCAGCAGTGCGACCGCGACGATCGCGATGGCCGTACCCACGCTGAACAGCGCCCACGTGGTCGACGCCAACCAATCCGGCTTGACCTCGGCGCGCGCCGTGATCGTCAGCGGCCCGGCCGCGTCCGAGCGCATGATGATCAGCGCCAGCCCGTCGTATTTCGGGTCGCTCGGCGACCACTCCAGGTGGCCGGCCCGGCCCGCCGCGGCCCAGAAGCCTTGCTTGGCCGGCACGCCACCGGGAATCGGCGCAGATTTGCCCGGCACCCGCACCGCCTTCACCGCGATACCGCCCAAGCCGGCGTGCACCGCGGTCACCCGCGCGTACGCGATCGGACCGAGGTAGGCCTGAATCGCGCCGATCGATGCGATGCCGACGAACGCGGGACCGGCCGATGTAGCCGCATCCACGGTCACCGATGTGCCGGCGCGACCGGTCAGCGTCGCACTCGTACGGAGCATCGCGTTCACGTCCGGGATGACAATCGCCGTGCCCGGAGTGGACAGACCACCGACCGGACCGCCGAATCCACCGTCGCTGCTCTCATGCTGCATCGCTATCCACATCGCAGCACCGCCGAGGAACGCCAGCACCGCGACGGTGACCAGGACCATTCCGAGCAGGATGCGAGCAATACGCATGACAGAGGCCTTTCCGCCGATTTGGCCTAATATAACCGGCCAAAAGGCTGATCCCGGCCACGACGCGGCCATGATCAGCGGATTCGATCAGCGGTGCGGACGGACGATCGGGAACGCCAGTGTTTCGCGGATTGGTCGGCCGGTCAGCGCCATCACGACGCGGTCGATGCCGAGGCCGAGGCCGCCGGTCGGCGGCATGCCGTACTCGAGTGCCTGCAGGAAATCCTCGTCGAGGTCCATCGCCTCGGCATCGCCGCCGGCCGCCAGCAGCGACTGCGCGGTCAGACGGCGGCGCTGCTCCAGCGGGTCGACGAGTTCGGAGTAGGCCGTGCCGATCTCCATGCCGAACGCGACCAGATCCCAGCGCTCGGCAAGCCGCGCGTCATTGCGGTGCGCGCGGGTCAGTGGCGACACCTCGACCGGGAAGTCGATGTAGAACGTCGGCGCGACGGTCACCGCCTCCACCAGATGCTCGTAGCACTCGAGCAGCACCTGGCCACGATTCCAGCTCGGGTCGAGGCGCACGCCCGCGGCACGTGCCCACTCGGCAAGCGCATCGGCAGGCGTGTCCACCGTCAACTTCGCTGCGGGTACGCGTTCGAGCAGCGCCGCCGCGACCGCGTCATGCACCGTGACGACCGGCCAGTCCCCGGACAGATCGATATCGCCTTCGGGCCGGCGGGCGACCGGCAACCCGTACGCGGCCCGGGCCGCCGCCACGATCAACGTCTGCGTCAACCGGCGCATATCGTGGTAGTCGGCGTACGCCTGATAGGCCTCGAGCATCGTGAACTCGGGATTGTGCGTCGCGTCGGCACCTTCGTTGCGGAACGTCCGGCCCAGCTCGAAGATCCGTTCGATGCCACCGATCGCGAGGCGTTTCAGGTAGAGCTCCGGCGCGATCCGCAGGTACATCCGCAGGTCGTACGCGTTGATGTGGGTGACGAACGGTTTCGCGTTCGCGCCGCCGTGGCTGCGTTGCAGGATCGGCGTCTCGACCTCGAGGAACCGCTCACCGACCAGCGTCGAGCGCACCGCGTGCAGTACCGCGCCGCGGACTTCGAGCAGCTGCCGGGCGTTCGGATCGAGGACCAGATCGAGGTACCGCTGCCGGATGCGGGCTTCCGGGTCGGTCAGGCCGCGATGCTTGTCCGGCATCGGGCGCAGGCACTTCGCGGCCATCGTCCACGACGTCGCCAGTACCGAAACCTCACCGAGTCGCGACGCCACCACCTCGCCGGCGACCGCGACCAGGTCACCCAGGTCGACGGTGGACCGCCAGGCGGTGAGCGCGTCCGCGCCGGTCTGCGCCTCGTCGACGATCACCTGCAGATCGCCGCTGTCGTCGCGGAGTGTGGCGAAACACACACCGCCGTGGTCCCGCAGCAGCATCAGCCGGCCCGCGACGGCGACGCTCTCACCCGTACGTTCGTCTGCGGCGAGACCCGGGTGCGCGGCGCGAACGTCCGAGCAGCGATGCGTGCGGGCGACGGACACCGGATAGGCCTCGACACCGGCGCCGCCTAGCGTATCGACCTTCGCGATCCGGATGAGCTGCTGTTCGTTGCGGGCGGCCGCGGTCGAGGCAACCGCGCTCACCATGGTCGGAGCGATATCCGCGATCGCCTGCGACGGCTCGACCACGGCGTGCCGTCCCCGGCGCAGCAGCGTCCGCAGGCTCGGTACGACGACGAAACCCTCGGCGATGCCGGACGCCATCGCCACCTTCGCGAGATCGCGGCGATCCTCGAAGCAGAGGAATCGCGGCACCCACTCCGGGCGGTACTTCACGTTCGACCGGTACAGCGATTCGAGCTGGAACCAGCGCGATGCGAACAGCAGCAGACTCCGCCACGTACGCAGGACCGGACCGGCACCGATCCGCGCACCGTCTTCGAACACCGACCGGAACACCGCGAAGTTCAGCGAGATCCGGGTGACGCCCAGACGCGACGCGGCCGCGACGAGTTCCGCGACCATGAACTCCACCAGGCCGTTGTCGCTGGCTCGGTCACGCCGCATCAGGTCCAGCGAGATGCCGTCCGAGCCCCACGGTACGAACGACAGGATCGCCGCCTCCCGACCGGCCGCGTCCAGCGCCTCGACCAGAACGCACCGGCCGTCGGCCGGGTCGCCGAGCCGACCGAGCGCCATCGAGAACCCGCGCTCGGTCTCGGTATCCCGCCACTGTGCGGCCAGGTCGATGATCCGCGACATCTCGGTCGGCGGGATCTCGGCGTGCCGCCGGATCCGGATCGCATATCCGGCCCGCCGGATCCGGTTGACCGCCTGCCGGATCGGGCGCATCTCCCGCCCGTCCAGCGTGAACGCATGGACGTGCAGGATCGCCTCATCGCCGAGCTCGATCACGCGGAGACCGGCACGCGCGTACGCGGTCGCGCCGGCCTCGCTCGCACCCATCACCGCCGGAGTCCACGCATAACTCTCGCTGTGCGCCAGCCACGCCTCGATCGCCGGCACCCACGCTTCGGCATCGCCCAGCGGATCACCGCTGGCGAGGCTGACACCGGCCACGACACGGTAGGTGATCGCCGCCTTCTCGCTCGGCGAGAACTGCACGGACTTGTCCCGCCGCGTCGCGAAGTAGCCGAGCGAGTCGCGCTCGCCGTGTACGGCCAGCAGTGCGCGTACCTTCTGCTCGTCTGAGGCCGGCATGGCCGCGTTGATCCGCTGCGACTGGAACAGCGCCCACGCTGCGGCCAGAAGCGCGATCGCGCCACCGAGACCGAGGATCAGATTCACCCATCCGGGCGCCTGCCCACGGCGCGTGGCGTCGAAGTCGAATGCGCCACCGAGCACGCGCTGGAACGCGTACAGGCCCTTCTGGCCGTGCTGCAGCATGCCGGGGAAGGCATCGACGAGCAGCCAGCCGCCCAACGACCACACCACGATGATGGACGCGAACACGGCCGCCGCCTTGGCCGCGCTCGCCCGCTGTACCTGCGCGAAGAACTGGCCGCGGGCGAGCCACAGCACGACAATCGCGGCGATCGCCAACACCAGGTTCGCCGACGTCGCCCCCGGGATCCACCAGGACGGCCGACGAAGATGCTGTACGGCGTGCCCGACCGCGCCGAGACGTGTCGTGCTGATCAGCGTCAGGAAGCCGAGATCGGCCACCACCTGCACGGCGAAGTACGTGAGCAGTACGCCCAGCGCCAACCGCTTCCGGCGGGCCACGCTCGCGGCCAGGACGCCGACGAACGCCGCGTATCCGAGGTTCGCCGGCGCCGGTACGAGGACGTCGTCGATCACCTCGCGGAACGGCTGGCTGCGGGAGAAGACCGCGAGACTGATCGCGGCGAGCGCACACAGCACCGCCAGTGCGGCGAGCATTGCCGAAAAGAACGTCGGTACGCGGGCGGTCCAGTCTTGCCGTCTGCGGGCCATGTAAGTGGTCGTAACCTCCGGTCGGCGGACGTCAGCCGATGTTCTGCGTCGTATGCACGGTAGCGGCATCGATCGATGATGTCTGTACCGTAAACGTGAACGTCCACAGCCCGGGTGTGGGCAGGATCGCGGTCGATGTCCAGTGCGAGTCGGAGATCCTGCTGACGCCGAGGTTCTCGGACTCGCCGGACGGTAGCGACGCGACGATGGTCAGCTTCTGTACCGGTTGCGGCCCTCCGGCCGCGTTGTAGAAGAACATGTGGACGTCGGTGCCACCGTTGTCGCTGTCGAACTCGACCTGCATCGTGTAGAGCGGCGGCGTCGACGTCAGCGAGATCGTGCCGCCGCCGTTCGCGTTGACACCGGCGGCGTTCAACGCGGGCGATGACTGCACCAGGATCGATGTCGCGATCAGTACCACGACGGCGAGTGCCAGTTCCAGGAGGACGGATCGCCGAAGGCGTTTGACCTGCGGTTCGAACATCCCGATCGGCTCTTGATCCGCATCGTCGTTGGCGTCGTCGGCTTCCTCGTCGTAGCCGTCGTCGTCGTAGCCGTCAATGTCGTCGCCGTCGCCGTCGCCTGCGTCCCCATCTGCGCTGACGTCATCCGGGCCGCGGTCGGACGCGTCGAGGCCGCCGTCGGAGCTGCCGCCAGAGCCGTTGGAGTTAGACCCGTTGGGATGAGAGCCGTTGAGGCGAGTGCCGTCAAGGTGGGAACCGTCGAGGTCAATCCCGCCGACGTCGATGTCGTCGAGGCCGGTGCCGTCGCGGTCGGCGCCCGTCCCGATGCGGGCAGTGACGATCGATCGCGCGTTCGCTCCGATCGTGACCGGCTCGCGCAGGGCCGCCGTTTCGGCCTCAGCCGCCCCGGCCTCCGTCGCTTCGGCCTCCGTCGCTTCGGCCTCCGCCGGTGGGGCGAGCGCCGGCACGACACCGTGCTTCTGGACCAGCCTGCGGGCGCCGGCGGCGAACACCATGATCACTGCGAGGATGCCGACCTTGATCAGCACGAGTTGCCCGTACGTCGTGTGCAGCAGCGCGTTGATCGAGCCGATCTCGATCAGCGCCTGCGCGGTGCCACCGAGCACCAACACGGTGATCGCGAGGGTCGCCCAGTTGGACCAGACCGGAAGGATGGCGCCGAGTTCGCGCGCGTTCGCACGGCGGAGCAGGAACACCGCGAGCATGACCAGCCCGCCCAGCCAGATCGAGACGCTGACCAGGTGCGCCGCGTCCGCGATGATGGTCAGCGGCGGCACGCTCGAGGCCGCCGGATGGCCCTCGAACGGCCAGGTCGCGATACCGATCAGGCCGATCACGCCGAGCAGGATCCGGTCCGATTTCACGCCGCGGCCGGCGAGCACCGGCCGGAGCAGCAGCGCGCAGACGACCAGCGCGGCCAGCCGGACCATGATCGCCCGCCCGAACGTGGTGTCCAGCACGCTCGAGATGTCGGATCCGCTCACGTCGAACAGGCTGTTGCCGCTCGCGTACGGCGCTTGGAGATAGAGCCCGGCGAGGGCCGCGAACCCGACCAGACCGACCCCCGTGTACGCGAGTCGGGTCGGCCCGGTCCGGTCGAGGCGGCGCGGCCAGAGCGCGATCAGCACCAGCGCCGGACCGACGATCAGGCAGAGACCGGCAAATCCGATGAATTGCATCACCGAGACCGCGGCCGAGACGACCGGATCGGTCGCGTCGCTGTCGAGCGGCTTCGGTGCACCACCGGCGGACGGCGAACCGACCGAGTAGTAGAACCCGTTCGCGACCGGGTGGCTGTCCGCCGAGATCACCCGATAACTGACGAGGTACGTGCCGATCGGCGACATCCGTGCTGTACCGGGATCCGCAACTGGTCGCCGACCGAGACCGGCACGCCCGAGTCGATCCGCTTCGAATCCGGACCGATCACCGAGATCTTGCCGGCCACCGGGCCGACATGCTCGGAGAACGTGATGATGACCACCGACGGCGCCTGCCCGACCGGCAGGATCGATCCGGCCACCGGATTCGTGCTGATCAGAGCGGCGTGCGCGTCGGCCGTACCGGCCGGGATCAGGAAGAACCCGATCAAGCCAAGGATCAAACCGGCGAACAGCGTCAACGCACGCCTGCGCGGGCTGGTCGGCAAAGTCATGAAACCAATAGTGACCCATGAAATTGTGAGTACGAAAACGGCTATGGCGCGTTCTCTCAGTCCCCCGACGCTATGTCCGGTTATCACGTAATCTGGCAACTCAGGCGCAGAACGTACAGGGGTTTCCAGAATGAGCAGTTCATCGAAGCATGCCGCGTCCACCACCGACGACGGCACGAGCCGCGCACCGATGACCGCAACCGAAGCCACCGACGAACTGCGCCGCCAGATGGCACGCCGGGATCGGCGCCGTCAGGCGGATCGCGGTCTGGTCCGCGTTCGGCGGCGTCGCTCTGATCGCGCTCGGCCTGTTCGGGTACGGCTACTGGGCGACCCACAACAAGCCGTCGTATGTCGTCCCGAAGAACGTCGGCATCCACAGCGACGGGATCGTGGCGGGCGGCAAGGGTCCGATCCGCGTCGACATGTACGTCGACTACCAGTGCGCGAGCTGCAAGACGTTCCAGATGTCGGCCGGCACGATGCTGAGCGATGCGGTCGCGGCCGACCGGATCACGCTCGTCTACCACCCGCTGTCGCTGAGTATCGCGCCCGCGAACATGGAATCGTCCACGCGGGCCGCCGCGTCAGCCGCCTGCGCATCGGACATGGGCGCCTTCCTGGCGTACAACAATCAGCTCTTCGCCGACGAGCCGGTCGCGCTGCCGGACCCACGCGGCCGCGAAGCCGGCTCCGAAGCCGACCACCAAACCAACGACCAAGGCGCACAGCAAGGCGACCGCGAAACCCACGCACAAGGCGACGCACAAGGCCACTCCGAAAGCCGCCCCGAAAGGGACCGCACCCGCCAAGCCGGCACCGGCCGCGGGAGTGCCGGTGGGGCTGAGCGACGACCAGCTCGTGCAGGTCGGCGGCGCGGCGGGCATCATCAACCCGGATTTCGCGCAGTGCATCCGCAACGGCACGTATGACAAGTGGGTCGACAAGCGAGAACACGCTGGCCACGAAGGCGCACGTCACGAGCGCGCCGACCGTGCTCGTCAACGGCGTGTCGATCGCCGCGACCGGCACGGTACCGACGCTCGCGGAACTGCAAGCCGCGATCGGCTGACGGGATCGGCTGACACGATCGGCTAACCCGATTGGGTAATCTGTCCGGATGACGGAATCTGTGCGTTTGAGCCCCGGCGATCCGGCCCCCGACTTCACGCTGACGACCGACGCCGGTACGCCGCTCACGCTGTCGAGCCTGCGCGGCAAAAAGGTTGTCCTCTATGCGTACCCGGCGGCCATGACGCCCGGCTGCACGAAGCAGGCCTGCGATTTCCGCGACTCGCTGGCGTCGCTGAGCGCACACGGCTACCAGATCGTCGGCATCTCGCCGGACAGCCCGGCGAAGCTCGCGAAATTCCGCGAACGCGACGAGCTCACGTTTCCGCTGGTCGCCGACGAGGACAAGAGCGTGCTGCTGGCGTACGGCGCGTACGGCGAGAAGCAGCTCTATGGCAAGACGGTCACCGGCGTGATCCGGTCGACGTTCGTGATCGACGAAAAAGGCGCGATCGAGCGGGCGTTCTACAACGTGAAAGCGACCGGCCACGTCGCGAAGCTGCGCCGTGACCTCGGCATTGATGCATAATCACGGACGCGCCTGCTGGCACGACCGCTCTGTAGGGCCGATGAGATTCGAACTCACACTGGCGCGGACCTAAACCGCGTGCCTCTGCCATTGGGCTACGGCCCCTCGGCGTAGACCTTACCGAACGACGATCTCGTCTCCCACGGACACGGTGCCGACGTGCTCCGGGATCATCACGACCCCGAACTGAAGGCTCTGGTCGAAGTTGCGGATAACGCCCGAGCGCGCGCAGCGGCTCGCGTCCGCGTACGCCGGTGTCCTGGTCGGTCGTTGTCACGATGCACCGGCCGTGGCCCTTGATCACCTGGAACACCACGTCGCCGATCTCGCAGACGGCGGCCGCGCCAGTCGTCCTCGGCCCAGGCGGTCGAGCCTTCGACCACGATGTTCGGCCGAAACCGGGTCATCGGGAGCGGTCCCTCATCCGAGCCCGACTCCAGCAACTCGTCATTGAGCCAGTTCAGCGACGCGATGTTCGTGATCAGCACGGGAAACTCGTCGGCGAGGCTGACCCGCACGTCCGGTCGCTCGCTCTGGAACTCCGGCCGCAGCGGTCGCCGGGTCGGATCGTCCAGCCACAGCAGGCGGACCTTGTGGTCCAACACCTGCGTCAGCCACGCATCCGCGGCCTCGCCGACCGGGCTGGTCAGGACCGGATCGGAGAACACCTTCATCTCGGTGAGCTCGCCCGGCACCGACTCCACCGAGATGTCCGGGAAGCCGTCCGCACGCAGATGCAGGGTCGTCCCGTCCGCCGTCGGCTTGACCCGCACGAGGCCGGGCACCTGGCGCTGCGTGACCATGATGCCGTCGGCGTCGACGAGCACCCACCGGCGATCACCGACCGGTCCCCACGGTTCGACGACCAGCTCACGGTGGTCAGTGCGATAACAACCTTTAATGGGGTACGTGTGGAGCGACGCAACGCGCATACCAGGCAGGGTACCGAGGCCCTCGAGCCGCTGACTACTCCAGCCGCTGGCGCCGCTTCGCGAACCACCAGAATCCGGTCCCGCCGATCGCGAGCACGACGAGCACCGCGATCCACCACAGGTGACCGGCGGATGTGCTGCTGGCGGCGCGGACCATGGCCGTGCTGGAGGCACCGGCCGATTCCGGCGTGGACGGCACACCGGCCTCCGATGTCGGCTCGACGGCCGAATCCGTCGGAGTCGGCAAGCCCGTATCCGGCGTGGACGTCGGTGTCGCTCCGTCGCCGATCGGCTGAGTGCCGCCCGCGGGCGCGGTGCCGGTCACCGACACCGTGCCGGAGGTCATGGCGAAGCCGGCCAGAGTCTCGTTTGCGTTGCCGTGCCACTCCATCGGCGCAACGACCACGCGGTACGCCGTCGTCTCGGACGGTCGCACGTGGAACGTGTAACGGCCGGTGGACGAGGTCTTGGCGCTGTCGACCGTCGACCATCCGGAACCGGAGTGGGCCTCGAGACTTACCGTACGTCCAGGCGACGGCCAGGGAGCGAGATCGCAGGTGACCTGGTCGCAGGCCAACTCCACTGCCGACACGATTCCGGTCAGCTCGGTCGCGCCGGCCGATCGGGCGATCGTGACCTTGGTCGTACCGACCGTGATATCGCTGGACGACGAGTAACCCCACTCGTTCGACGTCGTCTGGATCCAGACGAAGTACGGCGACGCGACGTGCGGAAGGACCTCGCTGGTCGACGTGGTGGTCGGACCCACCGGAACCAGGTCGTCGAAGTTATTCGGGTACGAGTTCGTATAAACCGTATAGCCGACCGGCGCCTCCGGCAGGTCGAGCGGGTCTCCGGGCGTCGTGTCGGGCACCGTGTTCTTCGTCCACGTGATCGTGACCGTGCCATCCGCCCGCGGTACGACCGACGTCAACGTCGGCTTCGGCGGCGCCGACGTATCGAAGTAGACCGAGTATCCGGGATCGCTCAGCGGCGTCGATCCCGGCTTGCCGATCACCACCGCCGCACGCATCGTCCCCCCGGCGTCGGCCGGCAGTACCTCGCGATTCGGCTGACCTGCGGGTACGTCCTGCGGACCATAGATATCGACGGTACCGGACCTGTCCTGCAGAGTGACAACGTTCTCGACGTCACCGGTCTCGTCCCAGGTGATCAGGATCGATTTATGCGCGGACGTGGCCCAGGCCACCGTCACGTTCGTGGGCGCCGGGTCGGTGGTGGTGCCGTCCGCCGCGGCCATCCCGGCCGGAGTGACAGTCCAGGCCAGCCACGCCGTGACTGCGGCGATGGCAACGCGGCGTGTGCGCATGTGAACTCCCGGGATGGCGGAGGTGTCGACGGTTATGCCGATGGATATATCGCCGTACACACGCTGGGCTACCGGTCCGGGTTGCACTCCGCTTGCGCCAATTCCACCGACCCGCTGCATTCTGAATGAGGAATTACATTATGGTGAGCACGTGCATGAAGAGTTGCTGGCGCTCGTGGACGGCGTTCGGCTCACGCCCACCCAGCGGCGCATCGCGCAGTGCCTGGTTGAGCACGCCGACAAGGTTGCCTACCTGAGCGCGGCCGAGGTCGCCGATCTGGCCGCGGTGTCGCAGCCGTCCGTCACGCGGTTCGCGATGGCGCTCGGATACGACGGATACCCCGCGCTGCGGCGAGCCATCCGGAAGCCGGCGCCGGGTACGAGCGCGCCCAGCGCCGACCGCAACGATCTCCAGCACGGTGTCGCCGCCGAGGTGGACACGCTGACTCGACTCGTCGACCAACTCGCCGACGGGTCGCCGGACCTGGCCGCGGTCGGTGGCGCCGCGCGCCTGCTGGCCGCCACGACGCCGCTGCCCGTGGTCGGGCTCCGGTCCGCCGCGCCGCTGGCCGCGTACTTCGGCTACTTCGCGGCGAAGGTGCTGCCGGACGTACGCGTACTCGATCATGGTGGAAGCCTTCTCACCGATCGGCTGGAACACGCGCGCGCAGCCGGTGCGACCGCGATGCTGGGGATTGTGTTGCCGCGTTATCCCCGCGAGTCGCTGGATGCGCTGCGCGAAGCGCGCGCAGCCGGGCTGGCCGTGGTCGCGTTGACCGATTCGCCGATCGGTGAGGTCGCCGACCTGGCCGACGTGACGCTGCGGGCGGCGGTGAGTTCGCGGCTGGTGTTCGACCTGCACGCCGCGCCGATGGCGCTGGCGATGGTCCTACTGCAGGCGATCTGTGATGCCATACCGGTACAAACACAGACACGACTCGAAGAATTCGAAGCCTCGGCTACCCGCCGATCTATTTTTGCCTAGGAGTTGACAGTGGACGCGATCCGCGCCGCACGCGGCACGACGATCACCGCACAGGGCTGGCCGCAGGAGGCCGCGATGCGGATGCTGCAGAACAACCTCGACCCCGATGTCGCGGAGCGCCCCGAGGACCTGGTCGTCTACGGGGGAACCGGCAAAGCCGCGCGCGACTGGCCGAGCTACCACGCGCTGATCCGGACGCTGACCACGCTGAAGGACGACGAGACCATGCTCGTGCAGTCCGGGCGGCCGGTCGGCGTGTTCCGGACCCACGAGTGGGCGCCGCGGGTCCTGCTGGCGAATTCGAACCTCGTCCCCGACTGGGCCAACTGGCCGGAGTTCCGCCGCCTGGAGAAGCTCGGCCTCACCATGTACGGGCAGATGACCGCCGGTTCCTGGATCTACATCGGCACGCAGGGCATCCTGCAGGGCACGTACGAGACGTTTGCCGCGGTCGCCGAGAAGCGCTTCGACGGCACGCTGGCCGGCACGCTGACGCTGACCGCCGGCTGCGGTGGCATGGGTGGCGCGCAGCCACTCGCGGTCACCATGAACGACGGCGTCTGCCTGATCATCGACATCGACGCGCACTCGCCTGGCCCGGCGCGTGGAGACCCGCTATCTCGACATGGTCGCCGACTCGCTCGATCACGGCATCGAGCTGGCCCTGGCCGCGAAGCGGGACCGCAAGGCGCTGTCCATCGGCGTGGTCGGCAACGCGGCGACGCTGGTGCCGGAGATCCTCCGCCGGGGCGTACCGGTCGACATCGTCACCGATCAGACCAGCGCCCACGACCCGCTGGCGTACATCCCGGAGGGGATCGATCCGGCCGACGCGCCCGACTACGCGGCGAAGAAGCCGGAGGAGTTCACCGACCGGGCGCGCGTGTCGATGGCGAAGCACGTCGAGGCGATGGTCGGGTTCATGGATGCCGGCGCCGAGGTGTTCGACTACGGCAACTCGATCCGCGGCGAGGCGGCAGCCGGCGGCTACCAGCGGGCGTTCGCGTTCCCGGGGTTCGTACCGGCCTACATCCGGCCGCTGTTCTGCGAGGGCAAGGGCCCGTTCCGGTGGGCTGCGCTCTCCGGCGACCCTGCGGATATTCATAAAACCGACAAGGCGATCCTCGACCTGTTCCCGGAGAATGAGTCACTCGCACCGCTGGATCAAAATGGCCGGCGAGCGGGTCGCGTTCCAGGGCCTGCCGGCACGGATCTGCTGGCTCGGGTACGGCGAGCGGGACAAGGCCGGCGTCCGGTTCAACGACATGGTCGCGTCCGGCGAGATCTCCGCGCCGCTGGTGATCGGCCGGGATCACCTGGACTGCGGATCGGTCGCGTCGCCATATCGGGAGACCGAGTCGATGGCTCGACGGCTCCGACGCGATCGCCGATTGGCCGCTGTTGAATGCGCTGGTCAACACGGCTTCCGGCGCGTCGTGGGTGTCGATCCACCACGGCGGCGGCGTCGGCATCGGGCGGTCGATCCACGCCGGTCAGGTCTGCGTCGCGGACGGAACCGCGCTGGCCGGCCAGAAGATCGAGCGCGTGCTGACCAACGATCCGGGCATGGGCGTGATCCGCCACGTGGACGCCGGCTACGACCTCGCGGAGACGGTCGCCGACGAGAAGGACGTACGCATTCCGATGCGCGAAGCAGTCGTGTCATGAACCTGGAGGAGCGGTTTGCCGCACTGTGGGGCTCGCTGTCGCCGATCGGACGGGCGGCCGAGGACGGCGGCTACCTCCGCTACTCGTGGACCGCGGCCGATCTCGACTGCCGTGAATGGTTCACCGAGGAGGCGCTCGACCGCGATCTCGACGTCGAGGTGGACGGCAACGGCAACATCTGGGCGACGTGGCTACCGGACGGCGTCGACCCGGCGTCGAAGGCGATCGTGACCGGCAGCCACCTCGACTCCGTACCGCGGGGTGGTGCCTATGACGGCCCGCTCGGCGTGGTGTCCGCGCTGCTGGCGATCGACGAGATGCGGTCCCGCGGCGCAGCGCCGATCCGACCGATTCGCATCGTCGTCTTCACCGAAGAGGAAGGGTCCCGCTTCGGCCTGGCGTGCCTCGGATCGCGCCTGCTCACCGGCGCGGTCAGCGCGTCGAAGGCGCTCGGCCTGACCGATCTCGACGGTGTCACGCTCGCGGACGCGATGACGCAGACCGGCATGGAGATCGATGCGGTCGGCGCCGATCCTGCTCGGGTCGCGGGCATCGAGGCATTCATCGAGCTGCACGTCGAGCAGGGTCGCGCGATGGACGCGCCGGTCGGGATCGCCAGCTCGATCTGGCCGCACGGCCGCTGGCGCCTGGACTTCCACGGCGAGGGCAACCACGCCGGTACGACCCGGATGGAGGACCGGCACGATCCGATGCTGACGTTCGCGTACACGGTGTTGGCGGCGAACAAGGAGGCCCGGCTCGTCGGAGCCCACGCCACCGTCGGACGGATCCAGGCGGCGCCGAACGCGACGAACGCGATCGCGGCATCGGTCACCGCGTGGCTGGACGCCCGGGCCGCGGACGAGCCCGACGCTGACGAAGCTGGTCGATGCGATCGGTGACAAGGTCAGCGAGCGGGCCGGACGCGACGGCACGACGGTCGCCGTGGCGGCGGAGTCCACCTCGGCCCAGACCACGTTCCACGACGGGCTCATCAGCCGTTTGCGGCGCGTCCTGGAAGGGGCGCCGATCCTGCCGACCGGCGCCGGTCACGACGCCGGTGTGCTGGCCGAGCACGTGCCGACCGCGATGCTGTTCGTACGCAATCCGACCGGCATCTCGCACGCACCGGCCGAACACGCCACCGACGCCGACTGTGCCAGCGGCATCACCGCACTCGCCGACGTGCTGACGGAGCTGGCATGCCGGTGATCACCCGGTTCCATGCCGAACGTGCGATCCTGCCGTCCCGCGGCAACGAGTTGGCCACCGCCGTTCTCGCTCCTCGGGTGCTCGCCGACGTCCTGATCGAAACGACGGACGGCCGGTTCACCACGGTCACGCCGGGCGTACCGAACGGGGTGGCCGCGGCCGACGGCGCGATCCGGCTGCCCGGCCTGACCATGCCGGGCCTCGCGAACGTGCACTCGCACGCGTTCCATCGGGCGCTCCGGGGGCGTACGCACGCCGGCAAGGGCAGCTTCTGGACGTGGCGGGACGCCATGTACGCGCTGGCCGAACGCCTGAATCCGGACACCTACTACTACCTGGCCCGCGCCGTGTACGCCGAGATGGCGCTCGCCGGCATCACCGCGGTCGGCGAGTTTCACTACCTGCATCACGGGCCGGGCGGCGTCCCGTACGACGACCCGAACGCGATGGGTCAGGCGATGATCTACGCCGCCCGCGACTCCGGCATCCGGATCACGCTGCTGGACACGCTCTATCTGACCGCAGCCGTGGACGGCTCGGCTCTCTCGCCGACGCAGCAACGGTTCTCCGATCGGACGGTTGACGCCTGGGCCGCCCGGGTCGGCGGGCTGGTCGCGCAGCCACATGCTCGGATCGGCGTCGCGGCCCACTCGGTACGGGCCGTGCCGGCATCGGCCTTCGCCACGGTCGTCACGGTTGCCGGTGGGCGGCCGTTGCACGTACACCTGTCGGAGCAGCGGGCCGAGAACAGCGCCTGCCTCGCCGAGTACGGCCGGACGCCGACCCAGCTGCTCGGCGACTACGGCGTGCTGGGCGCGGCCACGACCGCGGTACACGCGACGCACCTGACCGACGACGATCGCACGATGCTCGGCGACTCGGACACCGCGGTCTGCTTCTGCCCGACCACCGAACGCGACCTCGCCGACGGAATCGGACCGGCCCGCGCGCTCGTCGACGCCGGATCACCCTTATGCCTCGGCTCAGATAGTCACGCGGTCATCGACCTGTTCGAGGAGGCGCGCGCGGTCGAGATGCACGAGCGCGTACGCACCGAAACACGCGGCCACTTCAGCGCCTCCGAGCTCATGTCCGCCGCGACCGTCAACGGGCATCGCGCGCTCGGCTGGCACGATGCCGGCGAGATCGCGGTCGGCTGCCGCGCGGACCTGGTCACGCTACGGATGGACAGCCCGCGTACGGCCGGCACCGACCCGTACGCGGCGCCGGTCTTCGCCGCCACGGCCAGCGACGTGACGCACGTGGTCTCCGGCGGCAAGATCATCGTCCGGGACTCCCAGCACACCTCGATCGACACCGGCTCCGCGCTGGTAGCCGCGATCGGAGCCCTGACGTGATCGCGTCGAGTGGATACGCATGCGTGTCCCGCGTCCATGATCAGGCTCGTCAGCGTCCACTCGATGCGATCTCGCGCCGGGGCCGACGGTGAGCACGCTGGTCAGCGGGATCGGGGAGTTGGTGACCAATGATCCCGGGTTCGGCGGTGCGCTCGGGCTTGTGCGGGATGCGGCGATCGTGATCGAAGACGGGTACGTGGCCTGGGTCGGACCCGCCAGATCGGCACCGAGCGCGGATGAACGCGTGGACGCCGAGGGGCGGGCCGCCATTCCCGGGTTCGTGGACAGCCACGCCCACCTCGTGTTCGCCGGTGATCGGGCGGACGAGTTCGCGGCCCGCATGGCCGGCCAGCCGTACACCGGCGGTGGCATCCGCACGACCGTCGCCGCCACCCGCGCGGCCGGCGACGACGAACTGCGCACGAACGTCGACCGCTTGGTCCGCGAAGCGCTCAAGCAGGGCACCACGACCATCGAGATCAAGAGTGGGTACGGCCTGAGCGTCGCCGACGAGACCCGATCGCTGCGGATCGCATCCGAGTTCACAGGCGAAACGACGTTCCTGGGCGCGCACACGGTGCCGGACGGCACCGATGCCGACGCCTATACCGAACTGGTCTGTGGCGAGATGCTGACGGCGTCCCGCCCGTACGCCAAATGGGTGGATGTCTTCTGCGAACGCGGCGCGTTCGACGGTGCGCAGGCGCGTGCGGTCCTGGTCGCCGGGATCGCGGCCGGACTGCTCCCCCGCATCCATGCGAACCAGCTCAGCGCGGGTGCCGGCGTGCAGCTCGCGGTCGATCTCGGCTGCGCCAGCGCGGATCACTGCACGCATCTGTCGGGCTCCGACATCGATGCGTTGGCGGGTTCGCAAACGGTCGCGACGCTGCTGCCCGGTGCCGAATTCTCCACCCGGTCGCGGTATCCGGATGCCCGTGCGCTGCTCGATGCGGGTGCCACGGTCGCGTTGGCGACGGATTGCAACCCCGGTTCGTCGTACACCTCATCCATGCCGTTCTGTCTTGCGCTCGCGGTCCGAGAGATGCGGATGACGCCCGCGGAAGCGCTGTGGGCAGCGACCGCGGGCGGCGCGCGGGCGCTTCGGCGCACGGACATCGGCCACCTGAGCGTCGGCGCACGAGCCGACATCGCGCTGCTCGACGCACCCTCCTACCTGCACCTCGCCTACCGACCGGGCGTGCCGCTCGTCGCATCGGTCATCACGCACAAAGATAGGGAATCACCATGACCGTCACCGTCACCCGCACCGGCGTCACCGCAACCGACGTGATCACCGTCGCGCGCAGCAGCGAGCGCGTCGTGATCTCGCCGGACGCGGTCGCCGCGATGGCGGCCAGTCGGGAAATCATCGACGACATCGAGCGCCAGGGTCGGCCCGTCTACGGCGTGACCACCGGCTTCGGTGCGCTCGCGAACACGTTCATCCCGCCGGAGCGCCGCGCCGAGTTGCAGCACGCGCTGATCCGCTCGCACGCCGCCGGTATCGGCGCACCGATGCCGCGCGAGGTGGTACGGGCGATGATGCTGCTGCGGGTACGGTCGCTCGCACTCGGGCACTCCGGTGTCCGGCCGCTGGTCGCGCAGTCGCTCGTCGACCTGCTCAACCACGACATCACGCCGTGGACGCCGGAGCACGGCTCGCTGGGCGCATCCGGCGACCTCGCGCCGCTCGCGCACTGCGCGCTGGTGCTGCTCGGCGAGGGTTGGGTGCTGGCAAAGGACGGCGGCCGGATCGCCGCAGCGGATGCGCTGACCCATGCCGGCCTGACGCCGATCGACCTGTCGTCGAAGGAAGGTCTCGCGCTGATCAACGGGACCGACGGCATGCTCGGCATGCTGCTGATGGCGATCTCGGACGCGGCCCACCTGTTCACCATGGCCGACGTCACGGCGGCGCTCTCGATCGAGGCGATGCTGGGCTCGGACCGGCCGTTCGCGCCCGAGATTCACTCGATCCGGCCGCATCCGGGCCAGGCGGTGTCCGCGGCGAACATCCATCGGCTGCTGCAGAACTCCGGCGTGATGGACAGCCACCGGGACGACTTCGAGCACGCGGTGCAGGACGCGTACTCGATCCGGTGCGCCCCGCAGGTCGCCGGCGCCGCGCGGGACACGCTCGGTTTCGTCCGCGACGTGGCCGGCCGGGAGCTCATCTCCATTGTCGACAATCCGGTCGTACTGCCGGACGGTCGCGTGGTGTCGACGGGCAACTTCCACGGTGCGCCGCTCGGCTTCGGAGCGGACTTCCTCTCGATCGCCGCGGCCGAAGTCGGATCGATCTCCGAGCGGCGCGTCGACCGGCTGCTCGACGTCACCCGATCCCGTGATCTACCGGCCTTCCTCACGCCCGATCCCGGCGTGAACTCCGGCCTGATGATCGCGCAGTACACCGCGGCCGGCATCGTGGCCGAGAATCGGCGCCTGGCGTCGCCGGCCAGTGTCGACTCCGTACCGACGAGCGGCATGCAGGAAGACCACGTGTCGATGGGATGGGCGGCGACGCGGAAGCTGCGTACGGTGCTCGACAACCTGACCAGCCTGCTGGCGGTCGAGCTGCTGGCCGGCGTACGGGGGTTGCAGTTGCGCTCGCCGCTCGTACCGTCGCCGGCCGGGCAGGCGGCCGTACGCGCCGTGACCGCGTTCGCCGGGCTGCCGGGGCCCGACATCTTCCTGGCGCCGGTGCTGGAGCACGCCCGGGCGACGATCGCCGGCCCGGAGCTGCGCTCCGAGATCGAAAACGCGATCGGCATCCTGTCGTAGCCGGTCCTTGTTGATCGTGTGGGGGTTCGGTAGCCAGCACTACCCCAACCCCACACGATCGACTCTGTTCCGCCAACCGCAGCGTGCGGCGCCCGCGAAATCGCGGACGCCCGCACGGCGTGAACCAGGTGGTACGAGTGGATCAGTGTGCGTAGACCGAGATCTCGGAGAACTGCGCCGCGATCCAGCCGGTGTTGTTCGTGACCGTGAACGTCAGCGTCTGCACCTGAGTCGCCGGGAACGTGATCGTCACCGTGTTGTTGTCCACGCCCGGGTCGAGCGTGTAGTCGGCCGAGGCCACCAGCGGGTTTCCGTCAGCCGCGATGGACAGCGTCTCGGTCCGTGTACCCCAGCCGGGCGGCAGCGCCAGAACGATCCGGTCGACCGAGAACTTCTCGCCCAGGTCGATCGTGACGGTCTGCGGGAAGCCCTGAGCGTCCAGGCTCTCGTAGTACGTGCCCTGATCGCCGTCGACCAGCTTGTACGCGCCGTAGTAGTCGTTCACTTCGGAGCTTGACGTCGCGGTACGGCCGAGCGCCAGGTCACCGTTCGGGTCGAAACCGACACCGCTGAGCGCGACCAGGTACGGTCCCGCCGGCGACGTGCTGTCGATCGTGACCAGGCCCGAGTAGTTCGCCGACGCGGTCGGGTTGAACGTCGCGGTCAGCGAGCAGGTCGCTCCGGCCGCGATCGTGGCGCAGGTGTTCGGGATGGTGAAGCCGGCCGGCGCCTGGATCGACGTGATCGCGACCGACTTGGGGCCGGCGTTCGTGATGTCGATCGACTTCGCCGTGGACGAACCGAGCGACTGGAAGCCGTAGCCGATGCCGAGCGCCTGAGCGATCGTCAGCTGGCCGGCCGGCGGGAAGCCGCACTTCGTGGTCGACCAACCGAGGTTGCCCGCGCCCAACGTCGGGGTGAAGCCGCTGTTGCAGTCGTAGATGCCCGCGGCACCGAGACCGGCCGCCACGACGTGCGAGAACGTTGCCGCGCCGGGTGACTGAAGCTGCAGCGCGAACGTACCGGCTCCGATGATCGCGAGCTGGTCCACGTGCACGTTCGTGATCGCCTTGCCGTAGAACCCGACGGCAGCGAACGAGCTGCTCAGAATCGTGTTGCCGGTGATGTTGACGGTGCCGTCCATCGCCTCGTCGCCGGCCCAGAGCCACAGTGCGGGCGCCTCGGTCGGGTCGTTCGGGAGGAGTTGCCCGTCGCGTACGAGCAGGTTGCCCTTGACCGTCGTGACGCCGGACAGCGGCACCGATCCGAAGCGGTTGGCCACCTGGACGCCGCCGCCCTGGTTGACCGTGTCCGACGCGATGTCGTCGCTGACCGTGTTGTCGTGGCCCCCGTAGACCGCGAAACCGTTCGCGAGCACCGGCACCGAGACCGTGTCGTGCGTGAACGAGTTGTTGTTGTCCGCGTTCGTGTCCGACCACATCGCCATACCGTCGTCACCGGTGTTGCGGACGAACGTGTTCGTCACGGTCACGTGGCTGACGCCGTTGTGCAGGTTGATGCCGTCCGCGTTGGTGTCCTGGATCCGGGTGTTGGTGATGGTGAGCCCGTCCACCGGACCGTCGAACCAGGCACCGACCTTCGTGTGCTGGATCCACAGGTTGTCGACGGTCGAGCCGCCGCCCATCGCGCCGCCGAGGCCGCTGTCGGAGACCGAGTCGTTGCGGATCCGGGTGTCTCCGAAGATCGCGAAGTCGGCAAGGTGCACGCCGAGGCTCGGGCTCGGGTTGGTCGGGCCGTTGCCGAAGACGCCGACGCCGGCGCCGGACAGGACCGAGTACCACGGGCCGGCACCATCGACGGTAACGCCGTTGACGAGCAGCTGGCGGGTGACCTTGAACGTGCCGGCCGGGATCCATACGCGCTCGTGGGCGGACTCGGCCGTGTTGATCGCGTTCTGGATCGCGTCGCTCGAGTCGGCCACGCCGGTCGCGTCCGCGCCGACCGTGGTGACGTCGAGGAAGCCGGCCGGAGCCGTCTTCGCCTTCGCGACGTTCTCGAAGTCGGCGAGGTCGATCACGGTGTTCGCCGCGGTCGCCGTGAACTCGACGACCGTACCGGCCGGGAGCGTCTTGCCGAACATCGTGCGTACGTCATCGAAGTAGTGGTGCTCGCCGCCCTCGGAGACGTTCTTCGTGAACGGGTAGTTGCCGTAGAAGTGCGAGTAGGCGGCGGTCAGCGTCAGGCTGCTCGATGCCTTGCCGTTGATGCTCACGCCGAGCGCGGCATCGGGGCCGTCCGGGATCGAGTACCGCAGGTCGACCGCGTTCGCGGCCTTGACCAGGACGAAGTCGACGACCTGGCCGGCCTTCAACGAGACCGCCTTGCGGCCGGACGCCTCTGCGGCGAGCGACGTGAATGCGCGGCTGGATGCGAGAACCGTGCCGGTCGTGTGTGCGTTCTCCGCTTCGTACTCGGTGAACGGAACCGCTGCGCCGGCGCCGGACAAATTCGGCAGCGGGAGGGCGGTGCCCGGAAGCGAGGGGATCGTGGGGAGCAGCGGGTGGCTCGCCAGTGCCGGCGCGGCCAGGAACGCCGTCGTCGCGATAGCCGCAGCTACCGCGATCGAAATGGGGATAAGACGGGGCTTCATCGTGGCTTGTCTTCTCTCGAGTGAGCCGTATAGATGCCGGGGAGACTCGCTTCGACGCGCCCGATGATGCTTGGGATGGCGTGTCGCATGTGAGTGGGCTCACCGTAGCGATCACGACATTGTTTCCGCAAGATGTCGGCGTAACTTTGCAAAACAATGACGTAACTCGGCGCGACGTATTTCCCCAAACTGCCAGTTCAAGCCGCCTCTACCGGCGAATACTTTGTTTCTAAAGGGTTGCCGAGCCCCGCTTCGGTTTGTCCTAATCGCCGCTGGCGCCCTTCGATTTGCTATTTAGGATTGCAATATCGGCATGATGATCCGTAAGTAATTGCACAACTCGATCATCAATCGCCTCGGATAGCGCGGCGACCACCGTGAATCCGTACCGGTCGGCCAATTTTCGCCACAGATCATGGCCGATCACCCACGCATTCCGCAGTCCGCCAGCGGCGTCGCCGGTGTGCGCCGCGTGCAGGAGCGTCGCGGTCGCCGCCGGCAACTCCAGCTCCGCGCGCCGCGACGGGGTGAGCCACGCGCCCACCGGACCGTCCGCATCCAGGCGAGCCATCCAGATCAGATGCCGGTGTACGTGCGACAGCGCATCGTGTGCCCGCAACACCTCGCCCCGCGCGTACACGTGCAGCCCCAGCACCAGCCAGTTGACGAACCGCAGGCACAGTTGCTCGACCTCGCGGGCCGTGCCGGGCACCTCGGGTTCGGCGGGCAGACCGGCCAGTAGCGGTCGCAGCGTGCCGTGCCGATCGACCACGATCATGTCGTCCGGCGCCGCTCCGACCGCCGGCCACGTCGCGACCTGCGCGATCTCGGCGTACGGCGCGAAGTGGAACTCGCCCCGGATCAGATCCGGGAAGAACACGACGTGGGCGCCGAACTCGTTGCGCGTGATCGCGAGCGTCGGTGCGATCCGCTCGCACCAGGCCGTCGCGTCGATGGGGTCGGTCGTGAAAAGCCAGAATTCGATGTCGCTGAACCGATCACCGATGCCCTGCGCAAACGATCCGTACATGAGGACGGCGTCGAATCGTGGATCGGCACGGCAGAGTTCCCGTACGCGGGCGATCAGTCGTTGCTGTTCGAGCATGCGACGACGCTAACCGACCGGTGACCGCCGCTACGTCCGCATGAACAACGCGCTGCGGATCTTGGCAGCGTTCTTCTTGATGGCGCTCACCACCACCAACCTGCGCAGGTCACGCTGGCGTGGTTCGACGTAGAGCACGAAATCGTCGTATCGGCGTACGCCAGGACGGTTTCCGGCGGCGATCACGGCGTCCCGTACCGCAACGAGCCGAGCCGCAGCCATCTCCAGCGGACGCTCGTTCGGCTGGTAGGTGGCGCCGAGAGCGTAGTCGCGACCCGGTTTGCGAGCCATTTCGATGTGGCATCCGAGCACATGCGTGACGGTTCGGGTGGCCGTGAAGTCGACCAGCCGGGTCATCGTGTCGCGAAAGGCGGGCAGATCGAAGACGTACAGACGACCGGGGATAACGGTGTCGCCGGTGAACAGAATGCCGGTGCGCGGGTCGTAGATCGTGATGGCGGCGCCGTGATGGCCGGGTGAGCCGATCAGTTCCAGGAGCCGGCCGCCCAGATCGAACGTGACCGTCTGGGCCGGCCACCGGTCGTCAAAGCCGAAGAAGGACCGCATTTCGTCGCCGTTGCGCGGCACGACCCGGGTGGCCGGACGGTCGGCGAACTGTGCGTCGCCGGCGACGTGGTCGCCGTGTCCGTGGGTGTGCGCGATGACGAGTTCGTAGCCGTCGCACGGATGCACGGCGAGCCACTGATCGATGAGGTCGTCGACAGTCGCGCGGAGCGGGAAGGTCTGCGGGTCCTCGGTCGCGCCGGTGTCCAGCAGCAGTGCCCGCTGGGCACCGAAAAGCAGGAACATGAACGGTGCCTCGTACGACAGCGTCTTGCTCTGCCGCATGATCACGGTGCGGTCGTCGTACCGGTGGATCTGGATCGGGGGCTCCGCCGGGTGGTTCTTCGTGGGCGTACCGTGCCGCCACACGACATCGAGCGAGCCGGCATGGATGGAGTCGGTCGGCTCAGGATTCGCGGTCATCGTCAGTCTCTCCCAGGTCAAGGACGGGCATCGGGGTGGCGGCCATGAAGTAGCGGACATAGCGCCGATCCGGCGTCAGGTCGGCTTGCCGATCGCGACCGACGTACGGCTCGATCAGCGCTTTCCATTTCGCCTTGAGATCGGTGGCTTCCTCGGCAGTCAGGATCGCGACCGCGGCGAACACCGTCGAGGCGTCACTCCAGGTCGGGTCGCTGTCACGGCGTTCCCGGTTGCTGAGGATCGCTTTCGCCTCGCGCTCGACAACGATGCGGAGAAGTTCCTGGCCGACCAGGGGATCGGAGCCGGCGATACGCAGCACCGGGCGGGGCTCAGGCACTCGCCACTGCCGCTCCCGGCGATCACGGCCCGGTCCGGCGTCTTCGACATACCCGTACTTCGCGAGTTGCCGCAGATGGAACGAGCAGTTCGCCTGCGGCACGCCCAGGATGCGGCCGCAGGTCGCGGCCGTGGCCGGACTGATCGCCCCCAGCAGTTCGAGCAGGTCCAGACGCAGCGGATGGGACAGTGCCCGGATCGCCTGCGGGTCTCCGATCTCCATAAGCCAAAGAGTACTTTGATAGTTGCAAAATATCAAAGTGTTCTTTGGCATTTCTGTCCAGCGCAGCGCCGGGCCGACGCGTTATCCGTGGCGGCGCAGATGGGTGACGGTGACGATCTCCGGCGCCAGATCGCGATGCCCGTTCTGCTCCGGCGTCGCGTACTGCTGCGGGATGTGCCACATCGGCCGGACCGGTGCCGGTTCGCGACCCGATCCCGGACGGTCGGCGTCCAGCGGATCCCCGTCATCGGACATCATGCCGAGCGCGGCGAACAGCATTGCCAGCAACGTCAAGACGCCGCCGATGGTGACCGGAATGACGATCGAAATCACCTCAACGCCCGACGGGGCGTGGCCGCCCGCGGTCAGATGCACGCGCAGTGCGGCCATCCCGGTGTAGTGCGTGGCCGCGACCATCGTGGCAAACACCACGGCAGCGACCCCGATCGCCACGTAACTGTCGGTCCAGACCGTCAAGGCCAGCGCGATGATCGACCCGACCACGGCGATCAGCACCGACGCCTCGACCAGGTGTACGTCGTACGTGTAGAAGCCCTCGACGTGGCTCGCCGCGACTCCGGAGTAATGCATCGCCGAGATGCCGCCACCGATCAGTAGACCGGCGAACAGGACCCGGACGATCGACGGCCGCTCGGTACCCACGACCCTCATCGCAGCACCGATCACGATGATCGCGATCAGCAGGCTCCCGAACGTCTGAAGCACGCTGTAACGCACCGGGCTCGACGGCACATCGAAGCCGAGTACGGCGATGAAGTGCGTCAGCCAGACGCCCACGACGGCGAGTGCGGCGGCGCCGAAGATCAGCCATCGGATGCCGTAGCGATGCGATGTCGTCTTCCGTGCGCGGACCAGGCATGACAGGCCGAACAGGGCACCCACCAGGGACATCGCGAACGCGACGATCAAGTTGGCGGAGCCGAATGCGAAGGGACTCGTCACGGTCATCGGCACGATACCCACCTCCGCCAGACAGCGTTCCCTCGAGACATCGAAGTCCGTCACACAATCTGTGCGTTACATGATGAGGACTCACCGTATCGAGGGTCGTCGACGGGTTGCCTGATCGCGTTGCGCGTACCGCGATCACTCGGCCCAGAATGACGGGATGCCCGTAGCGAAATATCGGCCGATGATTCCGCGCAGCGCCGACGAGAGCCACCGCACATCGACGCCGCTCGAGCTGCTGTTCGACCTGTGCTTCGTGATCGGTGTCGCCCAGGCGAGCGGGCGCCTGCACATGCGCTGACCGCCGGCGAGATCGGCCACGGCATCGGCCACTACCTGATGGTGTTCTTCGCGATCTGGTGGGCGTGGGTGAACTTCACGTGGTTCGCCTCCGCGTACGACAACGACGATGTCGCGTATCGGATCACCACGCTCATCCAGATCACCGGAGCGCTGATCCTGGCGGCGATCTGTTCGCGCTGACCGCCGCCGGGCTGATCATCGTGTACGGCATGTGGTGGCTCTACTTCGACCGGCCGCGCGAGGAGGCGCTGATTAGCCGAGTTCCGCCGCGATGATCGTCGCGAGCGCGCGGAACGCCTGGCCACGGTGGCTGATCGCGTCCTTCTCGGCCGGCGTCAACTCGGCACTCGTGCGCGTTTCACCGTCCGGCACGAAGATCGGATCGTAACCGAAGCCACCGGTGCCTCGGCGCGCTCGAATCAGGTGCCCGGGCATCCGGCCCTCGGCCACGAACGTCCGGCCGTCCGGCAGCGCCAGCGCCGCGGCGCAGAGGAACGACGCCGCCCTCGCCGAGTCGGGCAGGTCGGCGATCTGTGCCAGGACGAGATCGAGGTTCGCGTCGTCGTCGCCGTGCCGGCCGGACCATCGAGCGCTGAAGATGCCGGGCATGCCGCCCATCACGTCGACCGCGAGACCGGAGTCGTCCGCGATCGCCGGCAGACCGGTGTACTTCACGGCTTCGGACGCCTTGAGCAGCGCGTTCTCGGCGAACGTCAACCCAGATTCGGGTACTTCGAGGTAGTCGTCCACGTCGGACATGCCGACGATCGTGTGCGGTAGCGCCGCCGCATCCACGATGCGCTGCAACTCGACGAGCTTCTTCGCGTTGCGGGTGGCCAGAAGGATGTTCACCGGCCGAGCGCCGCGTTCTGCGCGGCGGTCAACGAGGCACAACCGGCGAGACCGAGATCGAGCAGCGCGTTCAGGCGTTCGCGATCGAAGACGTCGTGCTCACCGGTGCCCTGGACCTCGACGAACTCGCCGGTGCCGGTACACACGATGTTCATGTCGACGTCGGCGCTGCCGTCTTCGGCGTAGTCCAGGTCGAGTCGGGGTTCGCCGTCGATGACGCCGACGCTGACCGCGCAGACCGACCGGAAAATCACCTTGTCCACCGGCGCCGCCAGCATCTTCTTGCTCGCCATCCAGGTGACCGCGTCGACCAGCGCAACGTATCCGCCGGTCACCGATGCGGTCCGGGTGCCGCCGTCGGCCTGCAGCACGTCGCAGTCGATCACCAACGAGTTCTCGCCGAGCGCGCTCAGGTCGATGCACGCGCGCAGGCTGCGGCCGATCAGGCGGGAGATCTCATGGGTACGGCCACCGATGCGACCCTTGACGCTCTCCCGGTCGTTGCGGGTCGTCGTGGCGCGCGGCAGCATCGCATATTCGGACGTGACCCAGCCGAGGCCGGAACCCTTCCGCCAGCGCGGTACGCCGGGCGTGACGCTCGCGGTGCACAGCACCTTCGTACCGCCGAACGTGATCAGCACGGAGCCTTCCGAGTGCATGCTCCAGTCGCGCGTCATCGTTACCGGGCGGAGTTGATCGGGGGTACGTCCATCAGGTCGGGCCATGCCGTGATCCTAATGAAGCTAAATTTCGTACCGGGAACCCGGGCGGACGACGTCGATCGGACCGGCATATGTCGAGCTTGCCTCGTCGACGGTCGCGATCTCGCTGCCCCACGCGTGCACGAGATGGGTCAGCAGGAGCCGACCGACACCCGCCTTCGTCGCGGCCATCCCCGCATCCCGCCCGGTCATGTGCAGACCCGGCGGGTTGTCCTCGGTCGCGAGATAGCTCGCCTCGCACAGGAATGCGTCTGCACCCTCGGCCAGCCGCAGCAGCGCGTCGCACGGTGCCGTGTCGGCCGAGTACGCGAGCGTACGGCCGCCGTGTTCGATCCGGACGCCGTACGTCTCGACCGGGTGATCGACCCGATCGACCATCACCCGCAACGGCCCGATCGGGAACGTGCCCGGCTCGAGCGAGTAGAACGTGTAGACGTCGTCGAGAGGGCCCTCCTCGGAGCCGTAGGCGGCGGCCATCCGCTCCCGCGCGCCGGACGGGCCGAATAGCGGCAGGCGAGGATAGGGGCCGTCCGGCGCGTACCGGCGAACCACGACGTACGAGCACGCGTCGAGCATGTGGTCACAGTGGAGATGCGACAGCAGGATCGCGTCGATACTGGTCAGGCTGGCGTAGCGCTGCAGTGCCGACAGTGAACCGGTGCCGAAGTCGAGCAGCAGCCGGAATCCGTCGGCCTCGACCAGATAGGCGGAGCAGGCCGACTCCGGGCCGGGGAAACTTCCGGCGCATCCCAGAACCGTCAACTTCATGCCAGGACCTCTGCGTGAGCGAGTGCACTTGCGGCCGCCGCCTCCGGTCCGAGGAACCGCAGCGCCAGCCGGGCGAACGCGGCCGGATCGCCGGTGCTGGTGAATTCGTGAACGGGCGCCGGCGCTTCATCGGGCCGGAACAGATCGTTCGCGGTGAGCAGCCGGTAGACCTCGCGAGCCGTTTCATCGGCGCTCGACACCAGCGTCACGTTCTCCCCCATGACCAGCCCGATCAGGCCGGCGAGCAGAGGATAGTGCGTACATCCGAGGATCAGCGTATCGACGTCGGCCCGCTGGAGCGGCTCGAGATAGCCGTTCGCGAGACCGAGCAGCGCCCGCCCGGAGGTCACGCCGCGTTCGATGAAGTCGACGAATTGCGGGCACGCGACACTGGCGACGTCGACGTGCGGTGCGGCCGCAAACGCGTCCTGATAGGCGCCGCTGTTGATGGTCGCGTTCGTGCCGATCACGCCGATGTGGCCGTTGCGGGTCGCGGCGACCGCTCGTCGTACGGCCGGCCGGATCACCTCGACCACCGGCACCGCGTATCGCTCGCGGGCATCGTGCAGGCAGGCCGCCGAAGCGCTGTTGCATGCGATCACGAGCATCTTGACGCCCTGCTCGACGAGCCGATCCAGGCACGCCAGCGCGAGCGAGCGCACCTCGGCGATCGGCCGGTTACCGTACGGCAGGTGCGCCGAATCGCCCAGGTAGATCACTTGCTCATGCGGCAGTTGATCAAGGATGGCTCGGGCTACGGTTAGACCGCCGACGCCCGAGTCGAAGATCCCAATCGGCGCATCCGTCACGCTGCGCAGCCTACGCCGCCCGACCTAGGCAACAGGGCAAGATGGCTGCCCGGTGTCGCCAACGTGACAAGACCCCCGAACGGTGGACCGAGTTTCCCAAGCGGCGTTACGCCCCGTTAGGTTAGACGTTGCACCTGCTGGGTACATGCCCCGTTTGCGACGAAGTGCGACGAAGAGATGGTGACAGCGTGGAGACGAAGACGGACGGCACCAGCGCGGAGACCGGCGTACCGCTGGTTCAGCGGGGCGTCACGGCTGCGAAGGCACCGGCCGCCGGGCGCGCGAAGATTCCCCCGGCGCGGGGCGAGTCCGAGCTGGGCGCGTTCTCCGGCACCTACGTTGCGGACAGCTTCACCGGCGACATCACCGCGACGATGGGCGGCACCCCGGCGCTCGCACACGACGGCGAGCCGGCCGGCCTGGCTCGGGTCACCATGGCCATGCGTACGCCGGTCCGCAAAGAGTCCCCGGCGCCGCGCCGCCTCGTCGGTCTGGCCCTGTGGGCCGCCGCACTCGGCATCCTCGGCGTCATTCTCGCCCTCCGCGACGCCGTCGGCCTGCTGGTCGGCGCACCGTCCTACTTCCTGCCGCTGATCACGATCATCGGAGTCGTCGGCGTTGCCCTCACCATGGGCGCATTCCTCACCGCGCGGGCCCGGATCATCCCGTGGACCCTGCTCGGCCTGGCATCGTGCGCGCTCGGCGGCGCCCTGATCGTGACGCTGACCGCCATCTAACTCGCTAAGCGACGGCCAACGCCCGTCCGACCAACGCCCGTCGACCAGGCGTGACCGGCCGCCAGCGATCAGGCCCAGAGCTGCCCTTCGAGTGCGGCTTCCGCGTCCGCCAGCGTCCCGCCGTACGCGCCGGTCGACAGGTATTTCCAGCCGCCGTCCGCGACCAGGAACGCGATATCCGCTTTGCGCCCGGCCTTCACGCACTGATGTGCGATCGCAAGCGCCGCATGCAGCACCGCACCGGTCGAGAATCCGGCGAACAGGCCCTCCACCTCGACCAGCTGGCGCGTCCGCAGCACGGCGTCCTGCGTACCGACGGAGAACCGGCGGGTCAGGACGGTCGCGTCGTACAGCTCCGGAACGTAACCCTCGTCGATGTTCCGCAGCCCGTAGACGATCTCGCCGTACCGTGGCTCGGCCGCGATGATCTCGATGTCCGGCTGCTTCTCGCGCAGGTAACGGCCGGTGCCCATCAGCGTGCCGGTGGTACCGAGCCCGGCCACGAAGTGCGTGATCGTGGGCAGGTCCAGGAGGAGCTCCGGACCCGTCGTTTCGTAGTGGGCGCGTGCATTCGCCTCGTTGCCGTACTGGAACAGCATCACCCAATCCGGGTGATCCTCGGCGATCTGACGGGCCTTCGCGACGGCCTGGTTCGATCCTCCGGCGGCCGCGGAGAAGATGATCTCCGCGCCGTACATCCGGAGGATCTGCGTCCGCTCGACCGACACGTTCTCCGGCATCACGCAGACCAGCCGGTAGCCGCGCAGCTTCGCCACCATGGCCAGCGCGATACCGGTGTTGCCGCTGGTCGGCTCCAGGATGGTGTCACCCGGGCGGAGCCGACCGGACTCTTCGGCGGCACGGACCATGTAGAGCGCGGTGCGGTCCTTCACGCTTCCGGTCGGGTTGCGATCCTCGAGTTTCGCCCACAGTCGTACGTCCTCCGAGGGCGACAGCCGCGGCAGTCCGACGAGGGGGGTACCTCCGCAGATCGAGAGGAGGCTGTCGAACCTCGCCACGGCTAGCCGCGCAGCGTCGGGAAGCGGCCGACGTGCACGGGCTGGCCGTTGATCGCGGCAATCGCGGCGAACGCGAACGCACCACCGGCCACGGCCGGCAGGATCGTCACGGTGTCGCCGTCGGACAGCTTGGTCTCCAGCGAGCCGAGGAAACGGACGTCCTCGTCGTTGACGTAGATGTTCACGAAGCGGTTGAGCGAACCGTCCTTGAGCAGCTTGTCGTTGAGGCCCTTGTGCCGGGTCTCGAGGTCGGCGAGCAGCTCGGACAGCGTGTCACCGGCACCTTCGACGCTCTTTGCGCCGCCGGTGTGACTGCGCAGGATGGTGGGGATGCCAACAGTGATTGCCATGATTGTGGGTTCTCCTACGAAAAAGTCTGGATGGGTCAGCCTGTTATGACGTCGTAACTACGGACAACACTCGTAGTCGACGTTCGCTTCCGTCTGTCCAAACATGTAGGTGGTCACGCTGTCCACACTGCCATCAACGACGCGGACCGGCTCTTCGGTTACGGCGCCGTCCACGATGCGGAACGATCGGATCTCATCGGTCTCCGGATCGCGAGTCGAGACGAGCACGTAGTGCGCGCCCGGCTCACCGGCGAAGGAGATATCGGTCCGCGACGGATAGGCCTCGGTCGCGGTGTGCGAGTGGTAGATCACGACCGGCTCCTCGTCGCGATCATCCATCTCCCGCCAGACGCGCAGCTGCTCCATCGCATCGAAGCGGTAGAACGTCATCGAGCGCTCGGCGTTGTCCATCGGGATGTGACGAACCGGCCGATCGGCACCGGTCGGACCGGCCACTACCCCGCACGCTTCCTCGGGGTGATCACGGCGCGCGTGAGCCACGATCGCGTCGACTATCTCGCGGTCTATGGTGAGCACACCTCATAGCCTATCGTGCTCGGCATGACTGCCGATCTCATCCTGCATGGTGGACGTGTGCATCCGGTCACTCCGGTCAGCGGCCCGGCCCCGACCGCGGTCGCGGTCCGCGGAGGGCGCATCGTCGCGGTCGGATCCGATGCCGAGATCCAAACCCTTGCGGGTACGCAGACCCAGAGCATCGCGCTTGACGGGCGGCTCGTGCTGCCCGGCTTCCAGGACAGTCATGCCCACCCGGGCCAGGGCGGCCTGGAGCGCACCCGATGCGACCTGACGCCGGTGCGTACCCTGGCCGGCTACACGAAGATCATCTCAGCCTTCGCCGGGTCGACGGACGCGCCCTGGATCCTCGGCGGCGGATGGGCGATGGAGGTGTTCCCCGGCGGCTGCCCGACCGCCGAGATACTCGACGGCATCGGGGCCGTCGGCGATCGGCCGGTCTATCTGCCGAACCGTGATCATCACAGCGGCTGGGCGAACTCGGCCGCGCTCACGCTCGCCGGCATCACGGCGGAGACGCCCGACCCGCCGGACGGCCGGATCGAGCGGAAGCCGGACGGCTCCCCCAGCGGCGCACTGCACGAAGGCGCAATGGCGCTGGTCGAGGCACTGGTCCCGGAGCCGAGCCCGGCCGAGTTGCGGGCCGGGCTGCTGGTCGGCCAGGCGTATCTGCACTCGCTCGGCATCACCGCCTGGCAGGACGCTTGGGTCTCGCCCCGCGAGTACGCGACCTACCAGGACCTGGTCTCATCCGGCGATCTCACCGCGCGCGTGGTCGGCTGCCAGTGGTGGGAGCGTTCGCAGGGCATGGAGCAGATCGCCGGGCTCCGGGAACGCCGCGGCGAGTTCGGCCGGTTCCGACCGATCGCCGTGAAGATCATGCTGGACGGCGTCTGCGAGACGTTCACCGCGTCGATGCTCACGCCGTACCTCGACGGCCACGGGCACGAGACCGGCAACCTCGGGCTGTCGTTCATCCCGGCCACCGACCTCGCGGAGATCGTCACCGCACTCGACCGGGACGGATTCCAGGTACACATGCACGCGCTCGGCGACCGCAGTGTCCGGGACGCGCTGGACGCACTCAGCGCCGCCCGCTTCGCCAACGGTTCGACCGGCAACCGTCATCAGATCGCGCATCTGCAGGTCGTACACCCGGAGGACATCATCCGGTTCGGGCTTCTCGGCGCGACCGCAAACGCGCAGGCGCTCTGGGCCTGCTCCGAGCCGCAGATGGTGGAGCTTGACGATCCCCTACCTCGGCCCGGAACGCGCCGCCTGGCAGTACCCGTTCGCGTCGATCATCGACGCCGGTGGGCGGCTCGCGCTCGGCTCGGACTGGCCGGTCTCCAGCCCGAATCCGCTGGAGATCCTGCATGTCGCGGTCACCCGTACCGAGCCGGACGGATCGACCGAACCGTTCCTGCCGTCCGAGCGACTGTCGCTGACCGACGCGGTGTACGCGTACACGATGGGCTCGGCGCACGCGAACCACCAGGACGACGCGACCGGCTCGATCGAGCCCGGAAAGTACGCCGACCTGGTGGTCCTGGATCGAGACATCTTCGCACCGGACGCCGGCCCGCTACCGGACGCGCGGATCGACTACACCCTGATCGAAGGAGCGGTGGTCCACACCCGCCCCGACCAGCACTGACGCTAGCGGGCCAGGAGCAGATTGGCGTCGCCGAACTCGTGCCACAGGTAGCCGTGGTCCAGCGCCTCGGCGTAGCACGTCGCCAGCAACTCGTCACCGACGATCGCTCGCAGCATGTCCAGGTGCGACGCCTGCGGCTCATGGAAGCCGGTGATCAGGCCGTCGATAACGCGTACCCCGTGATCTTGATTGATCACGAGCGACGTCCAGCCGCCCGCGGCGCGCACCGGACCGTGAGCGACGATCGCCGCGCCTTCGTTCGTGGCCGATTCCAGCGCCCGGACCGCGGTCGTACCGACCGCGATGATCCGCCGACCGGCCGCTCGCGCCTCATTGACCAGCCGCGCGGTCGAGGCCGGTACGTTGAACCGCTCCGGGTACGGCGGCTCGTGCGCCTCCGGTGACGCAACACCGGTGTGCAACGTGATCGGCGCGAACACGATGCCTCGGCTGACCAGCCGCGTGACCAGCGCTTCGGTGAACGGCCGGCTCGCACTGGGCATCTCGGCGCTGCCGGCGGTCGTGGCGAACACGCTGCGGTACGTTTCGATCGGCCAGTCCCGGTCCACATAGGAGTATCGGATCGGTCGACCGGAAACGGCTAGATAGGCGGGCACGTCGTCCACATCGAACTGTGCCACCCACAGCCGCCCCCGCGTGTACGGGCGGATCAGCCGTACCCTCGCACCGCCGGTGACCGGCAGCGATTCGCACCGTACGCCGGCCGCGAACGGCTCGGTCGCGTTGCCGACCCGCCGGCGCAACTCCACCACCCACTCCCCGTCCGGCAGCTGCGTGGAGACGTGCACGACCAGGGGGGATGCGAGCACGTCGAGCGCGGCCGGCATGGTGCCGGACGTGTTGACGACGAGCACGTCGCCCGGGTCCAGAATGGCCGGCAACTCGTCAAACCGGTGATGCGTCACGGCGTCGCCCCGACCGACGAGCAGGCGGACCTGGTCACGCGGTACGCCGCGCGCCTCCGACGGCTCGTGCGCTTCGAGGCGGCTCGGCAGGTGGAAGTCGAGCAGCGTCGGCGCGGTCATCGTGAAACCGCCGCGTCGAGGTAGTCGGCGAGCCGGATCCGGCCGGACGGCGGTGCGTCATCGAGCAGCCGCCGGAGCGCCGGCGCGACCGACGACGGCAACGGCCGGTCACTGATGTCCTCGCCCGGAAACGCGTCCTGATGCATCCGGGTACGCAGATCGCCGGGGTCCACGCGCCATACCGACACGTCCGGTTCCTCGGCGGCCAGCACGTTCCGGAGCTGTTCGGTCGCGGCCTTCGAGGCACCGTACGCCGCCCCAGCCCGGATACGCCTCGAGCGCCGCATCCGACGTCACGTCGATCACGGTGCCGCGCGACGCCCGCAGCAGCGGCAGCGCCAGCTGGGTGAGCGCGAGCGGCGCGACCACATTCGCCTCGAACGCGGCCCGAAGGTCATCCAGATCGATCGCCGCGATCGACGGCAGCGGGCTCGGACCGAGCGTACCGGCGTTGTTGATCAGCAGGTCCAGCCGCCCGTGCGCCCCCGCGGCACGGATCAGCGCAGCCCGGTGTGCAGGATCGGTGATGTCGCCGGCGATCGGTTCGACCGCCCCCGTTTTCGGCAGCGAATCCGCCGCGGCGAGCAGCGCCGATTCGTCGCGTGCGTCGATGATCAGGTGCCATCCGGCCGCCGCCAACTCGGTCGCGATCGCGAATCCGAGCCCTCTGGACGCTCCGGTGATGATTGCCGTTGTCATGTCTCGACGCTATGTCGATCATCGTGTCGGCGAATCGGGCGCGAGCCGCACGCGGACTACGACCTTTGTCCTAGGTCTCCAGGCTCATGCGCCGGCGGGTCCGACGCCGACTAGCGTGAGATCCGTGTCAGGGCGACAGCCGCACTCGAAGAGCTCAGCGCCGCGGTGCTCGCGGTCGCGGCCCGACGATCGGTCCGCGATGTCCTGCAAACCATTGTGAGTACGGCCAGAGCTCTGCTCGATGCCGAGTACGCAGCCCTCGGCGTCCCCGATGACCAGGGCGGATTCGCCGAATTCGTGGTCGACGGCATCAGCGACGACCAGTGGGAGGCGATCGGCCCGCTCCCGCGGCAGCACGGCATGCTCGGTGTGATGCTGTCCGACCCGCAGCCGCAGCGCCTGCCGGACCTGCGGTCCGATCCACGGTTCGGCTGGTGGCCGGCCGCACATCCGCACATGGGCGCGTTCCTCGGCATGCCGGTGCTCGGCCTGCCGTCGCCGGACGATGCCACGGCAACGGACGGCACCGCCGAGATTCTCGGTGCGATCTATCTCGCGAATCCGCGCGGCCGGACGGTGTTCAGCGACGACGATGAGCGGCTGCTGGGCGTACTCGCGGCGCATGCCGCGATCGCGCTGACCAACGCCCGGCTGTTCGAGCAGGGTCGCGAGTTGACCTTGGTGCAGGAGCGTCAGCGGATCGCCCGGGAGTTGCACGATGCGGTCGCACAGACGCTGTTCAGCCTCCGGTTGACGGCACAGGCGGCGGCCACGCTCGTCCATCGGGATCCGGATCGCGCCGCCGCCGAAATGGAGACCGTCGCCGAGCTGGCCGCGAGCGCCGCCGACGAACTCCGCCAGATCGTCGCGGAGCTGCGACCACGGGAACTCGTCCACGCCGGGCTGCCCGAGACGTTGCGGGCCCGGATCGGGTTGCTGGATCGCGTACATGGGGCGTCGGTGTCGTTCGAACTCCGATCGTGGTCGGCGCGGCTGCCGCCGTTGACCGAGGAGGCGGTACTGCGGGTGGCCGAGGAGGCGCTGCACAACGCGCTGCGCCACGCGTCCGCGAAGCACGTCTCGGTGACGCTGACCGGCACCGAGACCGGCGGCACGCTGGAGGTCGCCGACGACGGCACCGGATTCGACGCCACGGCCGGCTCGAACCGGCTGGGGCTCGCATCGATGCGGGAGCGATCGCGCGCGGTTCGCGGCAGCCTCGCCATCACATCGGCCGCGGGTACCGGGACCGTCGTGCGGCTGGAGGTGCCCGGTGCCTGATCCGATCCGCGTCCTGGTCGTCGACGATCACGAGATGGTACGGCGTGGACTGCGTACGTTCCTGGACGTGCTGGACGACATCGACGTGGTCGGCGAGGCGGCCAACGGCGACGAGTGCCTCGCGCTCGTGGCGACGCTGCGGCCGGACGTGATCCTGCTCGATCTCGCCATGCCCGGGATGGGCGGCGTCGAGACGGTCCGGGCGCTCCGAGCCGGCGAGAATCCGGCGCGCGTGCTGATCGTCACGAGCTTCACCGATCCGGCCGTCGTGGTCCCCGCGGTACGCGCAGGTGCGTCCGGCATCGTGTTCAAGGACATCGAACCGCGGGACCTGGCGAGCGCGATCCGGTCCGTACACGCTGGTCATGTGCTGTTGCCGCCGGAGGTGGCGGCGGCCCTGCTGTCGACGTCGGTCGCGACCGATCGATTGGCCGCGCTGACCGCTCGGGAGCGTGAGGTGCTCGCCGAGATCGCGCTCGGCCGGTCGAACCGGGAGATCGCGAAGGCGTTGTCGCTGGCCGAGAAGACCGTCAAGACGCACGTCTCGAACGTGCTGATGAAGCTCGGCGTGGCCGATCGCACGCAGGCCGCCCTGTTCGCGGTCGGCCATCCGTCAGCTGGTCATGGCGTCCAGTAACGATTCCAGCAGCAGCCCGACATAGGCGTAGAGCGACAGCTGGCCGACGCGCGCGGACGTCGGATCGTGGAACACCGCCTCGTCCAGCTCGTCTTCCAGAACCGTGTCGTCGCGGACGTCGAGCCGGGTGCCGATCGCGAGCCGAACATCGGTCAGCCCGCGCAGCCACGCCTCGGCCGATTCCAGGTCCAGCAGGACGTCGCCGCCGCCGGATGACGGCAGCGCCGCGAGGATCGCACCGGCCTGATCGATCTTGCCGGTCTTCAGGTCGCCGTCGGTATATTTCCGCAGGTCATTCGTTGTCTCGGGATCATCGGGGTAGATGTCCGGAAACAGCCGTTCGACGACTGGATCGTCCCGGTCGAAGCCCTCGGTGAGCAGCGCGATCACCTCGGTCGCCACCTGCCGGAGGACGCTGACCTCCTCCGGACTGAAGCGAGCGATGAACTGATCCCCGGTACGCCGGAACATGATCATGATTCTTTGCTGACCGTCGCCCAGAGGCCGTATTCGTGCAGCCGGGACGCGTCGTACTCCATCCGTTCCCGAGCGCCCGACGACACGATCGCCTTGCCCTTGTGGTGTACGTCCAACATCAGCTTCTCGGCCTTCTCCAGGCTGTAACCGAACAGCTTCTGCAGCACATAGGTCACGTAGGACATCAGGTTCACCGGATCGTTCCAGACGATCGTCACCCAGGGCCGATCCGCGCTCGCCAGCTCCTCGACGTCGGTGTCGACATCCGGCGACTCGACGGGAAGCACTCCTGGCGCGGCCATGTCTCCCATCGTGCCATGCCCGTGACGAGTCGGACACCGGCCTCGCTCTACGCTGGGCTCGTGACGATCACTGATAACGGCACCCGGTTCCGTACGCCGCTGATGACCGACCACTACGAGCTGACCATGGTGAACGCGGCGCTGCAGGACGGGACGGCCGACCGCGCGTGCGTGTTCGAGGTATTCGCCCGGCGGCTGCCGCCCGGCCGCCGGTACGGCGTCGTCGCCGGCACCGCCCGCCTCATCGACGCGATCACCGCGTTCCGGTTCCAGCCGGACGACATCGAGTTCCTGCTCTCCACGCAGGTGGTCGACGAGCAGACGGCCGCATGGCTGGCCGACTACCGCTTCACCGGCGACATCGTCGGCTACGCCGAGGGCGAGCTGTTCTTCCCGGGCTCGCCGATTCTCACGGTGAGCGGCGGCTTCGCCGAATGCGTCGTGCTGGAGACGCTGATCCTGTCCATCTTCAACTTCGACAGCGCGATCGCCGCCGCCGCCGCCCGGATGGTCACTGCGGCGCGCGGACGGCCGCTGATCGAGATGGGCTCGCGCCGGGCGCAGGAGAGCGCGGCCGTTGCCGCGGCCCGGGCGGCGTACCTGGCCGGATTCGCGTACACGTCGAACCTCGCCGCCGGACGCGCCTTCGGCATCCCGACCACGGGTACCGCCGCGCACGCCTTCACGCTGCTGCACGCCGACGAGCCGACCGCGTTCGCATCGCAGGTCGCGGCGCTGGGCAAGCAGACCACGCTGCTGGTCGACACGTACGACATCGCGCAGGGCATCCGCAACGCGATCGCGGTGGCCGGCCCCGATCTCCGGGCGATCCGGATCGACTCCGGCGACCTGTCGGTGCTCGCGTCGCACTCGCGCGAGCAGCTCGACTCGCTGGGCGCACCGGACACGAAGATCGTGGTCTCCGGCGACCTCGACGAATACGCGATCGCGGCGCTCGCGGCCGAGCCGGTCGACGTCTACGGCGCCGGTACCGCCGTCGTCACCGGCTCCGGCGCGCCGACCGCCGGCCTGGTCTACAAGCTGGTCGAGGTCGAGGGCCGCCCGGTCGTGAAGCGCAGCGAGAACAAGGCCACCGGTCGGCGGTCGCAAGACCGCAGTCCGCCGGCACAAGCCGACCGGTACGGCGACCGAGGAGATCATCGTGTCGCAGGGCGTACCGGACCATCAGGCCGGCGACCGGCTGCTGCAGCGTGACTTCATCCTCGGTGGCGTCCCGTTGCCGCCGGTGCCGCTGTCCGAATCCCGCGAGCACCTGCGCGAGGCGCTGATCTCCATCCCGTGGGAGGGCCTCAAGCTGTCCGCCGGCGATCCCGCGATCCCGGTCACCGTCATCCCCGCGTCGTAGGAGAAGTCAATGACTCGCGCGCTCATCATCGTGGATGTCCAGAACGACTTCTGCGAGGGCGGAACGCTCGCCGGTCACCGGCGGTGCCGCCGTTGCGCTCGGCATCTCGGCAGCCCTGGCCGACGGCGAATGGGATCACGTCGTGGCGACGAAGGACTACCACATCAACCCGGGTACGCACTTCGGCAATCCACCGGACTATGTGGACTCGTGGCCCACACACTGCGTCGTCGGCACGGCCGGCACCGAATTTCACCCTGCCCTGGAGACGGCCCGCATCGAGGCCGTGTTCACGAAGGGCGAGCACGAGGCGGCGTACTCGGGGTTCCAGGGCCACTCGGGCTCATTCACGCTCGCGGCGTGGCTCCGGATCCACGACGTGACCGACGTGGACGTCGTCGGGCTGGCTACCGACCACTGCGTACGGGCGACGGCTCTGGACGCCGTCGCGGAGGGCTTCCGCACCACGGTGCTGCTGGACCTGACGGCCGGCGTGGCATCGTCCACGACCGACAGTGCCCTGATCGCGCTGCGCGCCGCTGGAGCAACGCTGACCGGCACTCCGATTGTCCACGCTGCTTGAGCAAGATCGGAGATCTTGGCTGCGTCGGAGGGCCAGTGTCGTGATCATGACGGAATAGGCACCGTAGGCAGCCAAGATCTGTGATGTTCCGTTATGCACATGCACCCTTGCTGTCCACAGTTGCCGGAGTTGGACGGAGCGGTCGCCAAGGTTTGCGGCCAGGATGCTCGGCATGTCGAGGCTTGCTCAGGTGCCGCCACCGCTGCGCTTCCTGCCGTTCCGAGGAACTGCTGCGATCGCGTCCGGACTCCTCACCCGAAACCAGCTCCGCGGAGGCGCCTGGCGCCGTCTCTTTCCGGACGTCTACGTCGCCGCCGACATCGAGTTGGACCACCGAGTCTGGTGCGAAGCCGCGCTCGATTTACGCTCAGAGCTACCTAAACGTCGCCGTGAGCGGCCTGAGCGCTGCGTACCTCATGGGTGTTGATCTGCTTCCGCTCGTGCCCGAGCCGCCGGTCACGATCACCGCGCCCAGGACGGACCCGCTCGGGCTCGGGTCGGACGGCCGGATCGTCCGAGCAGTACGAGACCATCTCACCGTCCTCCGGTCGGACTCGATCCGACAGATGTCACCGATGATCGTCTGCCGACCACGAACGGCCTGCGGACCGCCTTCGACCTCGCTCGCCTCTGGAGTTCCGGGCGGCTGTGATGGCGATCGATGCGATGGCCAACCGTCGTCTGATCACGATCGCCGGCCTGCGGTTCTATGCACTCGGTGCGCCGCGATGCCACGGTTCGAGGAATGTCGAGCGGGTGCTCGGTGCCGCGGATCCAGGCGCGGCGTCGCCGATGCAGACGAGTCTGCGGCTGACGATCGTGGCGGGCGGCCTGCCGCAGCCGGAATCGCAGGTGGAGGTACGTTCGATCAACGGAGAATTCATCGGACGGGTGGATTTGGCATATCGAGCGGAACGCATCGCGATCGAGTACGAGGGCGACCATCACCGGGACCGACGGACGTTCCGGCAGGACATCCGGCGATACAACGCGATGCGTGAGGCGGGCTGGACCGTGATCCGCGTGACGTCGGACGACTTGAAGAACCCGGAGTCGTTCCTCCGCCAACTCCGTAGTGCGCTCCAGAATGCCGGACGGTGCATCACAGATCTTGGCTGCCCACGGTGCCTATTCCGTCATGATCACGACCGTGGGCATCCAGTCCAGCCAAGATCTCCGATCATGCTGGCCTACCGCAGCGGCAGAAACGCCGAAACGCCAGCAGGCCAGCCGACCACGAATGGCGGGCTGGCCTGCGGCAAAAGAGCAGCTAGTGCCGGTCGTCGGTGGAACCTACCCGGACCGGTTCGAGCGGAATCGGGTTGGCGCCCGGCGCCAGGTGCGGGAAGTGCAGGTCGAAGGCCGGCCGCTCGGAGCGGATGCGCGGCATTCGATCGAAGTTACGCAACGGCGGCGGACACGATGTGGCCCACTCCAGCGACATGCCGTGGCCCCACGGATCATCGACCTCGACGATCGGCCCGGCCTTGTACGAGTGCCAGACGTTGTAGAGGAACGGCAGCGTGGAGGCGCCGAGAATGAACGCGCCGACCGTCGATATCGTGTTGAGCAGCGTGAATCCGTCGGTCGCCAGGTAGTCGCCGTACCGGCGGGGCATGCCTTCGGCGCCGAGCCAGTGCTGCACCAGGAACGTCGTGTGGAACCCGATGAACGTGAGCCAGAAGTGCACCTTGCCGAGCTTCTCGTCGAGCATTCGGCCGGTCATCTTCGGGAACCAGAAGTAGACGCCGCCATAGACCGCGAACACGATCGTGCCGAACAGCACGTAGTGGAAGTGGGCGACGACGAAGTACGAGTCGGAGACGTGCCAGTCGATCGGCGGAGCGGCCAGCATGACGCCGGACAGGCCGCCGAGCAGGAACGTGATCAGGAAGCCGATCGCGAACAGCATCGGCGTCTCGAAACTGATCTGCCCTCGCCACATCGTGCCGATCCAGTTGAAGAACTTGATGCCGGTCGGGACCGCGATCAGGAAGCTCAGGAACGAGAAGAACGGCAGCAGCACCTGGCCGGTCGCGAACATGTGGTGCGCCCACACACTCATCGACAGGGCAGCGATACCAAGGGTCGCGGCGACCAGGCCCTTGTAGCCGAAGATCGGTTTCCGGCTGAACACCGGGATGATCTCGGAGATGATGCCGAAGAACGGCAGCGCCACGATGTAGACCTCGGGGTGCCCGAAGAACCAGAACAGGTGCTGCCAGAGCAGCGCACCGCCGGTGTTCGAGTCGTAGACGTGCGCGCCCAATTGCCGGTCCGCCTCGGCGGCCAGCAGAGCGGCCGCGAGGATCGGGAACACGAGCAGGACGAGCAGCGACGTCACCATGATGTTCCAGGTGAAGATCGGCATACGGAACATCGTCATGCCGGGCGCGCGCAACGTCAGCGTCGTCGTAATCATGTTCACGGCACCGAGGATCGTACCGAGGCCGGAGAGCACCAGGCCCATGATCCACATGTCGCCGCCGAGGCCGGGCGAGTTCGTGGCGTTGGCCAGCGGCTGGTACGCGAACCATCCGAAGTCCGCGGCACCGCCCGGCGTCGCGAAGCCGAGGACGGCGAGCGTGCCACCGAACGCGTACAGCCAGTAGGCGAACGCGTTCAGACGGGGGAACGAGACATCGGGTGCGCCGATCTGCAACGGCACGATGTAGTTCGCGAATGCGAAAACGATCGGCGTTGCGAAGAAAAGCAGCATGATCGTGCCGTGCATGGTGAACAGTTGGTTGTACTGCTCCAACGACAGGAACTGCAGTCCCGGCCGGGCCAGCTCGGCGCGCATGAGCAGCGCCAAGAACCCGCCGACCAGGAAGAAGATGAAGGACGTGACGAGGTACATCAGACCGATCTGCTTGGCGTCGGTCGTACGGATCAAGCGCGCGAACGCCGAGCCCGGCAGAGGGTTACGCACCGGGTACGGCCGCGTCACAATCGGCTGGGGAACGATGTTGTCCACGTGGTGCCCTCCTGTACATGATCACCGACTCAGGCGCGCAGCCAAATCCCACAGTGCCAGAGATGATCTGATGCCGTACCTCGGACGCGAGAATAGTCCCCGTGCGACGCGTGTTACCGAAGGGGTGGCCATACGCGCCGAAAGCAACGTCCGCACCGTCGTGATCTGGAATGGGGAGCGGTAATGGCACACGAGGTTGATGTGGTCGTGTTAGGACTCGGGGTCGGCGGCGAGGAAGTCGGCGGCAAGCTCGCCATGGCCGGCCTGTCCGTCATCGGAATCGAACGCCGTCTCGTCGGTGGCGAGTGTCCGTACTGGGGATGCGTTCCGAGCAAGATGATGATCCGCGGCTCGAACGCGATCACCGAAGCGCGTCGTGTCGACATACTCGCAGGTCACGCATCTGTATCACCGGACTGGGCGCCGATCGCTGCCCGCATTCGGGATGAGGCGACCGACAACTGGGACGACACGGTCGCGGTCAAGCGATTCACCGACAAGGGTGGCGTGTTCGTCCGCGGCTCCGGCCGTCTGGTCGGTCCGAATACGGTGGCGGTCGACGACGAAACGTACGTCGGGCGCCGTGGTGTCGTGCTGAATCTCGGTACGTCCGCCTTGGTGCCGCCGATCGACGGCCTGGCCGACACGCCGTTCTGGACCAACAAGGAAATGATCGAGGTCACATCGCTTCCGGGCTCGCTGCTCGTGCTCGGGGGCGGCGCGATCGGGCTCGAGTTATCGCAGGTGTTCGCACGGTTCGGCGTACAGGTGACGATCGTCGAGGCCGGCGAGCGGCTGATCGCGTTCGAGGAGCCGGAGTCGTCGGCGCTCGCAACGGATGCCCTGGAGCGCGACGGCGTCACGATCAAGGTCGGAGCAAGAGCCGAACGAGTGTCGTACGACGGGACGAACTTCACCCTTCATCTGCACGGCGGCGAGTCGGTGAGCGGCGAGAAGCTGCTGGTGGCGACGGGTCGGAAGGCGAACATCGGGGACGTCGGCCTGGAATCCGTCGGACTCGACCCGAAGGCGCGGACGGTCGAGGTCGACGAGCGCATGCGCGTGGTCGGTGCGGAGAGTCTCTGGGCCGTCGGCGACATCACCGGCAAGGGCGCATTCACGCACATGTCGATGTATCAGGCGGCGCACGCGATCCGCGACATCCTCGGCCAGGATGGTCCGGCCGCGGTCTATCACGCATCGTCACGGGTGACGTTCACGGATCCGGAGATCGGCGTGGTCGGGTTGACCGAGGCCCAGGCGAGAGATGAAGGTCTGCACGTGCGTACGGCCATCACGCAGATCCCGGCATCGACCCGTGGCTGGATCCACAAGGCCGGCAACGAGGGCTTCATCAAGCTGGTCGCCGCCGACGACGTCCTGGTCGGCGCGACATCGGCCGGCCCGACCGGCGGCGAGGTGCTGGGGTGGCTCGCGGTCGCGGTCCACGCGAAGGTACCGATCGCGACACTGCGCAACATGATCTTCGCGTACCCGACGTTCCACCGCGCGATCGAAGCCGCGCTGTCCGAGCTCGACTGATACCCGGCACGACTAAACGCGAGATGGGAGCCGTCGAGACGGCTCCCATCCGTGGCTCAGCGCGACTTGAGCTTCTGCAGGCGCGCTTCGACGTCCACGTTCATCGCGTCGGCGTCCAAGGACTCCCATTGGGCATCGAGCGAGGATGCGGCCAGCTCCTCGTGGCCACGGATCCGCGCCTCCTCGCGCCGGATCTTCTCCTCGAATCGGGCGATCTCGCTCGTCGGATCCAGGATGTCCACGCTGCGGGCTGCTTCGCGTACCTTGGTCTGCGCATTGACGTTCTTGGCCCGACCGACCAGCTCGTCCCGCTTGCGCCGCAGTTCGTCGAGTTTGAGGTGCATCTGGGCAAGCCCGTCCTTGAGCCGCTCGACCACCGCTGACTGGTCGGCGATCGTGACCGCCAGCGTCTTCGCGTCGTTCTCGTCGGCGAGCTGGTTGCGGAGCGCAATCCGGGCCAGGTTGTCGAACTTGTCGGCCTCGGTGGCGTTGGACAACCGCAGCTCATCGGCCTTCTTGCTGGCCGCCATCGCCTTCGAGCCCCATTGCGCGGCGGCCGCCTGCTCCTCGCGTGCGTCCTCCTCCATCATCCGCAGGTTGCCGATCGTCTGGGCGACCGCACCTTCGGCATCGCTGATCGCGCTCGTGTAGTCGCGGACCATCTGATCGAGCATCTTCTGCGGATCCTCGGCCTGGTCGAGCAGCGCATTGATGTTCGCGCGGGCCAGCGACGTGATCCGGCCGATGATCGATTGTTGTGACATGCCGTACCCCTCTTGGTCGTTGATCTAGATCCGGAACCGCACGCGCGTACCCGGGCCGCCGAAACTGCCGGGCATTCGCCCACCCCACCCGAACGCCGAACCACCACCGCGCCCGCCACCGCCGAGCACGCTTTCCAGCAGAATCCCCCCGAGTACGGCGCCGCCGAGGCCGCCCATCGAGATGCCCCCTGCACCCATGCCACCGCCGTAGCCGCCGAACGACGGCGAGTTCCAGCCGTTGACGTCCTCGTTCGCGAGCTTGCCGGCCTGCTCGGCGAGCGCATCCGCCTGCTGCGCGGCCGACAGGGCGGCGACCGGATCCGTCGCGGACTGCGACAGCGCCTGCTCGAGGAAGCGCTCGGCCTCGTTGAGGCGCGTACGCGCTTCGGTGCCGATCGCGCCGCGGCGCGTCGTGATGAAGTTGTTGACCGCCGAGATCTCCGCCCTAGCGGCCGGAATCGCCTGCTCGAGCAGCGCCCGGGCCCGTTCGGCCCGGCTGGCCGCGTCCCGGATGCCGGCCAGCGCGGTATCGAGCCGAGCATCGACGACTTCGAGCCGGCGCAGCGCGTCGAACGGGTCCGGCAACGATTGCCCCAACTCCGATCGAACCGCCTGCACCACCTGCTGTGCACCGGCGACGGCGGCGGCCAGATCAACGGTCGCGGCCGACGTGGTCGACGTCGGGTTCACGTTCAGCGTCGCGACCGCAGCGTTGCCGGCCGCGATGTCGGTCTCCACCTCGGCCAGCGTGGCGGTGACCGACGCCAATGCGGCATCCAGGTTCGACGACAGCTGCATGACGCCGTTGTAGATCAGGTCGACCTGGCCGAGCGACTCCTCGACCGCGCGTACGGCCAGCGCCGCGTACGGACGGTTCTCCGCGCCGACTGCCTCGCGTGCCTGGCCGAGCGTCCGATCGGCAAAGTCGATGCGTTCCTGGATCTGTGCCGCGCTGTTCGACACCGACATGACCGCGACCGGCGAGTAGCGATCCTGCATCAACGCGTACGCGGACTGTGTCGGCGCCTGCTTCGCGGCCGCCGCATCCCGCCGGATGGCCAGCTCCGGCAGCAGTGTCTCGATGTTCGCTTCCAGGTTCCGCAGCTTGTCGAACTCCTCCACCTGCGCGTCCAGCCGGGCATCGGCGCCACGGCAGCGCTCGATGATCTCCACGTACCAGGCACGCTGCGTCGGTTCGTCATCCGGGATCTCGTCGTCGAGGAGTTGCCGCCGATGGAACGCCGCCGCCACATCGGCCCGCGACTCGTCGAGCGCGGCCGAGAACGCCGCGGTCGCTCCGGCGCCGTACTGCGCGGTTGCGAACGTCAACTCCTGCTCGCTCGTCTTCAGCGAGTCGTCGGCGGCCACCAGCAGCGTGTTCGCATCGTTGCTGAGCTGCTCGGTGGTGAACGTGCCGTACGGGTCGTTGGGATCCGGTGACGACTTCTTCACACCGCCGCCCTTGGTCCCCGAGCGGTGACGGAGAAACAGCCACAGCGCGAGACCGGCGATGATGAACACTCCGACGAGACACAGCAGCTCAGCGCCCGTACTTGTGTTGACTGCCGGGTTGGACACCGGCTTGATCATCATCGGCGGCACGTTGCCAGCGTATCGAGCAACTCCCTAGATAATGGCCCCTAATCAGACATTTCTACCCGGCTCCAGCTGGGGTTCTCCGGTGTCGCGGTGAAGTCGTACCGCACACGCCCATCACGACCAATCGCGACCAGGCTCGCCGACGTAGATCCGTAGCGCCGACCGTCGTGCTCGTGCGCGATGATCAGACCGGCCGGATCGTCCGGCGCGAGGCCGTCCCCACGCAGAAGATCCACCCAACCGGCCCAGGCCGCCGCGGTATCCCCGACCAGCGGCGGCGTCGCGGTCGCCGCAAACAACGGACGAAAATGTGGTACGAGCGGATCCTCATCGCGGTCCGCGCCGACGTTCACGATGATGTGGTCGCCTGGGTCGAGTTGCCGATGCGACAGTCCGACGCCGTCCCAGGACCACATCTCGACGCTGTCGGAGTCTGCTCGAAGCAGGTGGAACCCGTCATACCGCGCGAGTTCGTCGGCGTCGGCGATGCCGGGAACGATGCCGTCCTGGCCGGCGAGCGCCGCCAGCACCAGGCGCCCCCGCGTCGGCCGATCCGACGGACCCTCAAGCCGCACTCCGTTGAGAAGCGCCGCGACCGCGGGCCGCCCGGCGGTCGTGCCCGTGTCGACCGCCATCCAGGTGCCGCCGGCGACACGATCCCGTCCGCCGACCAGGTCGGCCACTCCGGCCAGTGGTATCCGGGCCGATCCCATGGCCGGCCCATGAACTCGTCACGAACCGCGGCCACAAGAAGCGGCCACTCCGCACCGGGATCGAACCGCAGCAGGACTGTGCACACACGGCCAACCTACGCCCGCTCGGCCAGAGCACTCGGGGTCGATCGGTCTCGTGCAGGGCGCTACCGCTCTGCACCGTCCATGAGTCCAGAGTTGTCGCGCCGTGAAAAGCGTCCCCGCAGGCGACCCGCGCCAAGCCCGCAGAGGGCGGAGCCTCGTGCGGGCCGCTACCGCTCTGCACCGTCCGTGAGTGCAGAGTGGCAGCGCCGCGAAGCCGCCAGCCGGGCACGCGACGCGCCCGCGACGATCCGGCAGGGGCCGGACCCCTCGTGCGGGCCGCTACCGCTCTGCACCGTCCGTGAGTGCAGAGCGGTAGCGCCACGAAAGGGCGCCGGCCAGGCCTGCGATCCGCCCACGCCGAGGCCGCAGGGACCCCTCGGCACGGCGCTACCGCTCTGCACCGTTCATGAGTGCAGAGTGGTAGCGCCACGAAAAGGGGAGCGACCCCAACGCCGGTGCCGCGGGGCCGTTGTCGGCGGGCTCTACTAACGTGGGCGGTATGCGGATAGCTACGTGGAACGTCAACTCCGTCTCGTCGCGCCTTCCCCGCCTGCTGGAATGGCTCGCCGCCGCGCAACCGGACGTGTTGTGCCTGCAGGAGACGAAGACCGCGGACTTCCCGGTCGCCGAGTGCGAGCAGCTCGGATATCAGGTCGCGGCATACGGGACGGGCCGCTGGAACGGCGTCGCGATCCTCTCGCGGATCGGCATCGACGACGTGTCGGAGGGCTTCGACGGGCAGCCCGGCTTCCCCGATCCGGAACCCCGTGCGATCGGGGCAACCTGCGGCGGCGTCCGGATCTGGTCACTGTATGTGCCGAACGGGCGGACGCTTGACGATCCGCATTACCAGTACAAGCTGGAGTGGCTGGCGCGTTTGAAGGACGCGCTCGTGCCACAGATCGCGACCGGGACGCCGCTGGTGATCTGCGGTGACTTCAACGTCGCGCCGACCGACGCGGACGTGTGGGATCCGGGCGCGTTCGTCGGGTCGACGCACGTCACCGAGCCCGAACGAGCCGCACTCGGAGCGCTGCGTGATCTCGGGCTCGTCGACGTCGTCCCGGAGCCGATGAAGGGCCCGCATCCGTTCACGTACTGGGACTATCGCGCCGGCGCGTTCCACAAGGACATGGGCATGCGAATCGATCTCTTCTACGCGACGAAGACGCTGGCCGACAGCGTCACGAAGGCGTACGTCGATCGGGAGGCGCGCAAGGGCAAGCTGCCGTCCGATCACGCGCCCGTGGTGGTCGACGCGGCTCCCTAATCGGCCAGCCGGAACGCCAGCGTAGTGACCCAATTCGACATGTCCGGCTCGGTTGCCGGATCGGTCTCGTAGATCTCGAGCCGTGCACCCCAGACGTCACCCACGTCGGTCGCCGACATGTCCCAATGCAGGCCCTGCTCGCTCGCCCAGGCGAGCAGCGTGGCGGTCGCTCCCTCGAGGCCCATCGGGTGCCCGGTGAACGTCGCGGTCACGAATCGTCCGGCTGGGATGACACTCGACCGTACCCGCTCGTCGCCTTCGGCCGGCTCCGCGATCGGCGCTCCGACCTCGACCTCCATGGTGCCGGCCATGTCGATCACGTCGTACTTCCAGAACGGCGCGCCGGACGGCCGGATGCCGTGCGAGCGCAGCCAAAGCCCGACCTCCGGATGCAACTGCGGCAGCACCGCCCCGATCTCCTGCATCGAGACGCGCTCGGTGATCGAGACGTACGGCTGGGCCGGGCGGTCGACAATCGTGGGTTCGGTGAGCATAGGTCCACGCTAAACGTCGGAGCCGCGGTACGCATCCGGTAGCTACCATCTACCCGTGCGCACCGAGATGACCGGCACGGCCAGCAGCTTCGAGGCGCCGCTCTGGCGCGCGCTGGCCGTGTTCCGGATCGCCGCCCTCGCGTACGCGCTGATCCTGATCTTCCACAATGCACCGTCGTACGCGCACCCGGTCGCTTCCTGGACCGTCGGCGGCGCCATGGCGGCGTGGACGATCGTGACGATCCGGTTCTATCCGCAAGACCGCCATCCGTGGCCGCTGCTGATCGCCGATGTCGTCATTATGGGTGTATTTGTGCTGGTCAGCGTGCCGATCATCGGGATCGGCTCACTCTCCGAGACGCGGACGCTGCCGGGCATTGCGGTGGCCGGACCGGTGATGGCGTGGGCGATCAGCGCAGGCAAACGGGGCGGCACGATCGCGGCGATCCTGATCGGCTCGGCCGATCTCTCGACCCGCGGGCTGATCAACCAGAACACGCTGAACAGCGTCGTGCTCCTGCTGCTGGCCGCGATCGCGATCGGGCACGTGTCGCGACTCGGCATCATCGCGGAGGAGCGGATGGCGCAGGCGGTGAAGCTGGAGGCGGCGACCCGGACCCGCGAGCGGCTCGCCCGCGACATCCACGACTCGGTCCTGCAGGTGCTCGCACTCGTCGCGAGGCGTGCACAGCAGCTCGGTGGTGAGGCGGCCGAGCTGGGCCGGCTCGCCGGCGAGCAGGAGGCGGCGCTGCGTACGCTGATCGGCACAACCGAGCAGACGCTCACCTCGGACGGTCTCGCCGACCTCCGGCTGTCGCTGGACCGGTTCGCCTCGGCAACGGTGTCGGTCGCCGCCCCGGCCGGTGCCGCGATGCTGCCGGAACACGTACACAACGAGGCGGTTGCCGCGGTCCGCAGCGCGCTCGACAACGTGGAACGGCACGCCGGGACCGGCGCCCGGGCCTGGATCCTGCTCGAGGACACACCGGCTGCGGTCACCGTCACGGTCCGCGACGACGGCACCGGCATTCCGCACGGACGTCTGGATGCCGCGGCCGCGGCCGGGCGCCTCGGCATTGCTCAATCGATCCGCGGCCGCATGCGCGACCTGGGCGGATCGGCCACCATCAGCTCGATCCCGGGCCAGGGCACGGAGATCGAGCTGCATATCCCCCGGAGCATCGCATGATGACGAGTACCGCATGAAGATCCGGGTGATGGTCGTCGACGACCACCCGATGTGGCGTACGGGCATCGAACGCGACCTCCTCGAAGCCGGGTACGACGTCGTCGCAGCCGTCGGCGAGGGCGCCCAGGCGGTCCGAATCGCGCCGGCGGCCCAGCCGGACGTGGTCGTGCTGGATCTGCAGCTACCCGATCTGTCCGGGGTCGACGTGATCCTCGGTCTGGTCGCAGCGATCCCGACCATCAAGATCCTCGTGCTGTCCGCGAGCGGAGAGCAGCAGGACGTGCTGAACGCGGTCACCGCCGGGGCCGCCGGATATCTGGTGAAATCCGCCAGCCAGGCCGATTTCCTGGCCGCCGTCGCCGGTACGGCCGCCGGCGACGCCATCTTCACGCCCGGACTCGCGGGTTTGGTGCTGGGCGAGTATCGCCGTCTCGCGACGGTCGGTGCCGCCGTCGGAGGTGCCGAGACGCCGCGCCTCACCGACCGCGAGACCGAGGTGTTGCGATTCGTCGCGAAAGGGCTGTCCTACAAGCAGATCGCCGAGCGGTTGGTGCTGTCACACCGGACCGTGCAGAACCACGTGCAGAACACGCTGCAGAAACTGCAACTGCACAACCGCGCCGAACTCGTCCGGTACGCCATCGAAAGCGGCCTCGACGACAACCGTGCCTGAGTCCGCATACTCAACTTCATCAATGCCGCTACTCAGCCGACATCCGTAGCGGCGCCGATGCCGGGCCCTCCTCCGGTCGCGATGCTGAGATGCATGAGGGATCCGCCGAGGATGGGTAGTGCGCCGGCTACAGTTCGGCGCTGAAGAACGCGACTGCTTCGTCGATCAGACCGGCAATGTCGCCGTAGCCGCCGAAGCAGTGATCGGCACCCGGCACCAGCCGGTAGGTGCTTTTCGTCCCCGCCGCCACCAGCAGCTCATGCAGACGCTCGCTGTGGACGGCGGGGACCTGCGCATCCGCATCGCCGTGGACGAGCAGGAACGGCGGCGCGGCCGGCGTGATGTGCGGGAAGACGCTGGACCGCGTGACCGCGTCCGGCACCTGAGAGTGCGGCGCACCGTAGAGCATCAGGTCGAACCGAGCCTCTTCGTCCTTGTCGACGACCTCGTCCCACACGTCGGTCGGGGTATACCACCCGACGACCGCTGCGACCCGCGGATCGGTCAGGCCGGCCACGACCGCGAGCCGGGCACCGGCGGACTCGCCCCACGTGCCCAGACGGCTCGCGTCGATGCCGAACTCCGAGCCGTGTTCCTGCAGGTAGTCAATGGCGGAGGTGACGTCGTCGAACGGTGCCGGCAGCTTCGCCTCCCCGAGCAGCCGGTAGTCGACCGTCGCGCAGGCGATGCCGGCCGCGGTGAGCGCTTCGAACAAGCTTCCCTGGACCATCGTGTCCGGCAGGTAGCGACGGTCGCCGGACATGAAGCCGCCGCCGTGCAGGTAGATCACGACCGGCGGGACGATGCCCTCCTGCCGTGCCGGCACGTGGAGATCGAGCAGCAGCGGCCGGAATCCGTCCAGCTCGGCGAAGACGATGCCGGCGTAGTGCAGCGAACCGGAGGCCGTGCGGTGCGGGGTGATAGTCGGGAATGCCATACCGGCGACTGTAACGATCACCACCGACAGGCTGCGACGGCGGTCAGAGCGCGATCCGGAGGCCCGCGACGGCAAGGATGACCGGACATTCGGCGATCGCCGCCGCCTCGGCCAGCAGCGCCGCATGGTCGGTCCAGGCTCGCAGATGCGTCAGGACCAGGAGCTTCGCGCCCGATCGCACCGACAATCGAGCCGCGTCGCCGGCGGTCAGATGCGCCCGCATCGGACCGTCGGCGTCGGATCCGCACGCCTCGGCGAGCAGCACGTTCACGCCGGCGGCGAGATCGTCGAGCGCCTCGCACGGCTCGGTGTCCGCGGTGTAGCAGAGCGCGTCGCCGATCCGGGTCGCCCAGCATTCGCCGTGAATGACGCGGGCCAGCCGCACGTCGAGCGGCCCGAGCCGGATGGCACCCTCGGCCGCGTACGTGTAGTCGAAAGCGTCCGGATCGGTCAGCGACGGCGGCACGTCGGACGGCAGCACAATGCGGAGCGGCCCGCTGTCCGTGACAGCGCGGAGCCGCCACATCTGCAACAGATCCGCGTAGTGGTCCGAGTGCGTGTGCGAGAGGATCGCCGCGTCGATGTCGCCCGGCGCCGCAAACCGTTGCAGCGTCATCGAGGCGCCCGGACCGAGGTCGAGCAGCAGCTTGTAGTCGTCATGCTCGACGAGGTAGCCGGAGCATGGAGAATCGGGGCCGGGTGCCGATCCGGACATGCCAAGAATCGTCAGTCGCATGGCCTCAGGTTCGCGGAATTCGGTGATCCTGGCCAGCCCGGTTCGCGGACAGCGCAGCTACTGCAGCGGGAACGGCGACTGCCACCAGGCCAGCCCGTCTTCGAGCGCGATCTCGGTCACCCATTTCACCCACCAGAATCCGCGGCGGCCGGGCGCCACCAGACGTACCGGTGCGCCGTGGCCGGCATCCAACGGCAGGCCGGCGACGTGCGTCGCGAGATAGAGATGAGACGCCTCGGTGGCCGGAAATCGCCGCTGGTAGCCGGTCGCGGACGTCACGACCACGATCTGATCATCACGGCTCCGCCCGTCGCGGCTCGGCGGCAGCAACCGATCGAGCCGGACGCCACGCCAGTTCTGTGTGGCGTACCAGCCACCGGTGCAGTCGATGGTTGCGCGTACCACATCTGAACCTTCAGACAGCTCCTGGTAATCCACCGTGCGCCCGCCGCGAACCGTGAGCCGGTAACCGGCTGGGTCGATCGACGGCACCTCGTCGAAGAGCCAGGCGACATAAGGCATTTCGTCGGGATTGTCGGTACCGCGTTCGTAGGAGCCGGTGACCCGGCGGCGGCGCCCCGGCAGGTTCGCCACGATCGCGAGGCCTTCGAGCGCGACGTAGCCGATCGCACCGGCGCCCAGCAGCGCACCGAACCGCAGCATGCTGCGCCGCGACAGATCGGTGGCGCGCACGCGCTGCGGCCGGGTGATGAGGTGCGCGATGAAGAACGGCGTGGCCACCAGCGCGCCACCGACGTGGATCTGCATCGCGGTCAGACCGAAGTATGTCCGGGTGCCGGCGTAGGACTGCGCAAAACCACCGGCCAGCGACAGCAGCACGCTGACCGCGAGCACTGCGCTACTGATCTTGATCAGGACGGTTTTCGGTCCGCCGGGGCGTTTCAGGCCGCGTCGAACGATCAACTGCTTCCAGGGTACGAGCGCCAGCACGCCGAATCCGAAGATCGCGTGTCCGATCGTGACAATCCGGGCGGGCCAGATCGTGCCGGTGCCGAACGCGAGCCAGCCGGTCGCGAACGCCGCCGGCAGCAGTACCAGGAGCGCGAGATTCGTGCGGCGACCTGCGCGCATGCGGCTCCTTAAGAGGTCCGGCAATCGCGGCCTCTACGACAGCGTTGCCGCGAAGAACGCGAGCCGCTCGGCGGACGCATCCACCGTCTTGGACACGGCCCGGCTCGAATGCCCAACGCTACCCTCGCGGCGGATCAGGATCGGAGCGGATCCGCTGGTCGCGTGCTGCATCGCGGCACACAGCTTGCGCCCGTGCAGCGGGTCGACCCGGGTGTCGCCCTCGAAGATCGTGAAGACCACCGCCGGGTACGCGGTGCGTTCGATCACGTTGTGGTACGGCGAGTAGGCCCGCAACCAGGCGAACTCGTCCGCATTGGCGACGCTGCCGTACTCGCCGGTCCAGTACGGGCCGAGGCCGAAGTGCTCGAAGCGAAGCATGTCCAGCAGCGGTGCCGCGCAGACCACCGCCGCGTACTTCTCCGGATGCTGCGTGACCGCGACGCCGACGAGCAGGCCGCCGTTCGAGCCGCCGAAGATGCCGAGCCGCCCGTACGTCGTTCGGCCGGTCGCGACCAGCCAGTCCGCCGCCGCGTGGAAATCGTCGAACACGTTCTGCTTCGATTCGCGCATGCCGGCGCGGTGCCACGCCTCGCCCTCCTCGCTGCCGCCGCGCAGGCAGGCGATCGCGTACACGCCGCCGGCTTCCACCCAGGCCAGGGCATCGGGCCGGTAGGTGGGGACCATCGCGATGTTGAAGCCGCCGTAGCCGTACAGGATCGCGGGTGCGGGGCTCGGTGCCGATGCCCCGGACAGCACGAAGATGTGGACCTCGGTGCCGTCCTTCGACGGGTACGTGACGTGCTCCACGTCGATCCGGACCCGTGCGGCGACCGACCCGGCCGGCTCGGCCCAGACGCTCACCGTGCCGGCCGTCGCGTCGTAGCGCAGGACGCGCTGCGGCGTGGTGAAGTCGGTGTAGGAGAACCAAGCCTCGTGACCGCCGCCGGGCCGGGTCCGGATCTCGCCGATCGTGCCGGTCCCGGGCAGCGCCAGGTCGTGGATCGGCGTACCGGTCGAGGCGTCATGCACGGACAGCTCGCTCACGGTGTGCCGGGTGTGCTGGACGAGGACCAGGCCGATCGGCAGCTCGGCACCGTCGAGCAGCGCAAAGTCGGCCAGGATCGCGGTCGGATCCTCCGGGACCAGGGTCCGCCAGCCGCCGTACCCGGCGCCGGACACCAGGTCACGCGGGTTGGCCACGCACAGGCGCCACCGAGGCGCATCACGGTTCGTCAGGATGTACGCGATGCCGTCCCGCCCGACCGAGAGATGCGCGAGCGCATCGACGTCTCGCAGCACCGCGACGAACCCGCCGCCGGATTCGCGATCCGCGAGCCAGATCTCGTTGCGGGCATCGGTACCCCGGCGCACGGTGATCCACACCCATCGCCCGTCCTCGGAGATGCCGACGTGGTAGTTGGCGGCCCGCGGCGATCCCTCACCGAACACCAACTCGGCTCGGCCGCCGATCATGTGCAGATAGACCCGGCGGTGCAGCACGGTGTCGTCGGCGACGCTGCCGGGCGGCAGGCTCCGGACGAAGTAGAACCCGTCGCTGCCCGGCAACCACGCGATCGGCGTGTACCGGACCCGGTCGATCGGCTCCTCCACGATCTCCCCGGTGTCCACGTCCATCACCCGCAGAACGGCCTGCTCCGAGCCGCCGACCGACAGCCCGTACGCGAGCCGGCGCCCGTCCGGCGACGGCACGAAGAAGTCGAGCGTCGTCGTCCCGAGCGGGTCGACGGCCATCGGATCGACCAGGATCCGCTCAACGTCGCCGCCCTCGCTGACGTCGGTCGCGATCAGCACGGCGTGCTCCTGATCCGGCTCCCGGCGCAACGCGAAGGACCGGTCGCCGCGCCACACCGGCACACCGACCTCGCCGACGGCGTGCAATTCGGTCAATCGGGCCTGCAGGTCGGCGTACCGCGACCAGGTCTCGCGCGCCGCCGCGTACAGGTCGTCCTGGGCCTGCGACCACGCGACCGTACGGGCGTCCTCGACGTCCTCGAGCCACCGGTAGGGGTCGGCGACGATCTGCCCGTGCATCTCGTCAACGACGTCGAGGCGGACAGCCTCGGGGTAGGTGACAGCGGTACCTGATCCGGCCATCTCACGATCCTGCCTGAAGAACTCTTCACAAAACAGCCGGCCGGTACGCGAACTTTCGCATACCGGCCATCCCCGTGCTGTCTGTGCTGTTCGTGCTGTTGAGGGCGGCTCGCGCTATCCGTTGATCAGCGAGTAGATGCTGGAGGACGCCTTGACGATGGACTTCGCCGCCGGCTTGACCGCAGCCGTGGCCGCGCCGTAGTGCGAGAAGACGAGTCCGAACTGGAGCGCCTTGGAGATCTTCGCGCCGTTGACCGAGAACGTCACCAGCCGGCCCTGGCTATCGAGCGTCGCCGTGAACGGGACGGCCTTCGCCTTGGCGCCGGCCTTCGTGAGGTCGTCGGGGTCGGGCGAGGACACGCCACCGGTCTGGGTCAGATCGATCGTGCCGGCGTAGTGCGTCGGGTCGGTACGCGTGACCGAGATGACGCCCTGGTTCAGACCGTCGATGTCGAGCGGATCGGTCAGATCAGCGGTATCCAGCGGCAGCGCCACGTCTTCGTGGACCTTTGCCGGGTCGATCAGCATCCACGCCTTGGGGTTGAGGTGCATGCTCGAGTTCGCGATGCCGGCGTCCATCTTGAGGTAGATGGCGCCGTCGATCAGGACGGTGTCCATCTTCAGCGTCTGGCCGGAACCGATCGGCGTCGACAGGTTGAGGAACGCGGTCTTGGCGGTCGTGTTCACCGCGCCGGTCGCGCTGAGGTCGCCACCGGTGCCCTTCACGTTGTAGCTGGCTGTGGCGAGCTTGTTGACGGCTGCGGTGAGTGCGTCGGCCGGTGCCAGCGGCGACGGCGACGCGGATGGGCTCGGGCTCGACGGATTCGCCGGGTTCGACGCGGTCGCGGTGTTGGTGCCGATCTGGCAGGCACCCATGCCGAGCGCGAGTGCCACGAGCACACCGACGCCGTACGCCTGCTTCATGCGGGTCTTCACAAATTCCTCCGGTACCAGGGGGTGAGCGCAGTCAGAATCGCATCGAGCGTCGGTCACTTCGCTGCCGTTATGCTGCCGATAACTGCCACGCGACTTCCGCACACGCGCTCGCGCAGGTGGAGCGTCCAAAGATATCCGACGAAAACGTACGGGGAGACCGGTGACCGATCCGCGCGAGGGTGATATGCCCGACTCCTCGTCGCCCGTACGCGTCCGATTCGAGATCCTCGGCCCGCTCCGGGCGATCCGCGGCGACGAGGACATCGACCTCGGACCGGCCAAGCAGCGGACGGTCCTCGCCGTTCTGCTGATCCATGCCAACCGGCCGGTCTCGCCGACCACCATCATCGATACGGTCTGGCGCGACGATCCGCCGGCCAACGGGCCGAACGTCGTGCAGAAGCACATCGCCGGCCTCCGCCGGATCCTCGAACCGGAGCGATCGCCGCGGACCGGCGGCGGCGTGATCGCGCTGACCGATGCCGGCTACGTACTGACCGTCGAGGCCGGCACGATCGACGTGGACGTTTTCGACCGGCTGATCGGCCAGGCGCGGACCGAGCGGGCATCCGCCGATGTCACGGTGGCCGATAACGCACGGGCCCATCTCGAGCAAGCGTCGGCGTACCTCCGCGAAGCCGTCGGCTTGCACCGTACGGCCGCGCTGGCCGGGCTGTCCGGGCCGGTCATCGATGCGGCTCGCGACCGGTTCACCGATGCCCGGATCGCAGCACTGGAGACGTGCGCCGACGTCGAATTGGCGCTTGGGCGGCACGACGATCTCGTACCGGAACTGGCCGAGCTGGTGATCGCGTACCCGGTCCGCGAACGGCTGCGCTGGCTGCTCATGCTCGCGCTGTATCGGGCCGGCCGCCAGGCCGAGGCGCTGGCCGCCTATCGCGAGGCGCAGCGCTTCCTGGATGACGAGTTCGGTGTGCAGCCGGGCACCGCGTTGACCGAGCTGCATCAGCGGATCCTGCGCTCCGACCCGGATCTCATGATCGTTCCGCCACCGCGTCCACCGGCCGCCGTACAGGTGGAGTTGCCGCCGGCGATCATGCCGGGCGCCGGTGCCGCCCCGACGAGCACGCCGCCGACGCTCCTCCGCCGGGCGTGGCGGTTCACCTGTATAGCCTTCGCAGCGCTGCTCTGCCTGGCCTCGTTCGGACTCCTGAACTGGGCGGTCTTCACCTACTACGCGGCCCGGCGGCGCAGCGTCGCGCTGGCCTGGTGCGCCGCCGGGTACTTCGTGGTCCCGTTCGTAGCGGTCGGGATCATGAGCAGCAGCTCGAGCGACGCGGCCGCGGCCGCCGGCGTCCTGCTCCTGTTCTGCCTCGCGCTCGCCGGGTTCATGCACGTCATCGTGCTCCACGTGCTCGGGTCGGCACCGGCCGGCGGGAAATCCGCCACACACCCGATTACGCCAGCGCTCGTCTACGCGCCGCCGATGCAGATCGCGCATCAGTTCGAGGTGGACCGGCGGTTCCGGCGGCAGCGCGCCCGCGAGATCGTGGCCACCGATCCGGACACCGCCCGGCAGATGCTGATCGGCGCGCCGCACCTGATGCGTACGTTCGACGATGGCGGCTTGATCGACATCAACGCCGTCCCGGAGCAACTCCTGTCGATCATGCTGGGACTGGCGCCGCAGCACGCCCATCTCATCGCGATCGACCGGTTCACCCGAGGACCGTTCCGGACCGTGGATGAGCTGGTGCAACGGGGGTTGCTCGACCCGTACACGGTGCAGCAGCTGCAGGAATACCTGATTGTGGTGCCGCCGCCAGGCTCCCGCTCGGTCTCCGGCGCGATGCCGTCCTGATCGCTACCGGACACTCTCCGCGGCCGGTTCGACCGCCGGCGACGGCTCGACCAGATCCGGATCCACGCCGGTGGGGCCGCGCCGGATCCGCTGCCATCCGGCCGCCACGCCGGCTCGGCTCCACGCGCAGACGACCAGGACCGCGACGCCGACGATGCCGTCCAGCCACCAGTGGTTTCCGGTGCTGACCACGACGAACACGGTGATCGCGGCATGGGCGGCGGCGGTCCAGCGCCAACGGCTGTCGCTGATCCGGACGACGTACCAGCCGATCAGGACGGCCCAGGCCACGTGGACCGACGGCATCGCGGACAGCGAGTCGGCACCCAGGCCGACGTTGTACACGGACTGGCCGTACTGCGATGCGGTGTCGACGTAGCCCGGCAGCAGCCGCGGCGGTGCCACCGGGATCAGCTGGATCACGAGGCAGACCAGCGTGGTGAGCGCCATCGTCGTACGCACCGGGCGGTAGCGGTCGCGGTGCCGGACGAACAGCCAGATCAGGAACAGGAACAGCACTCCGAAGTGCATCGTCGCGTAGTAGAGGTTCTCCGCCTGCACGATCCACGGATGGCCGAGGACGAGATTCTGGACGCTGCGCTCGGACGGCAGATGGATGGTGTGCTCGAACCGCTCGATCCACAGCGCGCGTCGGGTCGCATCGTCGGCGCCCATCACCGAAACCGTGCCGGCCAGCTGCCAGATCGAGTAGAGCGCGGCGATGACGAACGCCTCGAGCACGAACGGCGAGATCTTGCGCAGGCGCGGTGACGGTGCCAGCCGGAACGCGACGCCGACGGCCACCAGAGCACCGGCGACCTCGGACGATTGCTGCCACGACAGCGCCAGGTTCTGCACGATGCCACTATGACATGGTGCGTTCGTCGCGCGTACACCGTATAAACGCACGTCGGCCGCCGGTGGGATCGTGCTGATCCCGGCCGGCGGCCGAACGTTGTGGCGCTGGATCAGCCCTTGAGGCTGCCCGTGGTGAGGCCGGACATGATGTTGCGCTGGAAGATCAGGAAGAACGCGATCGTCGGGATTGCCGCCATCACGGCCGCGGCGATCACGATGTTCGGTGGCAGGTTCGACGAGAACGCGTAGATGCCGACGTTGATCGTGCTCTTTTCCGGTGCCGGCTCGACCAGCAACGGCCAGAGGAAGTCCTTCCAGACCGCGGTAATCGTGAAGATCGAGACGACACCGATGATCGGCCGGGACATCGGCAGGATGATCGACCACAGCGTACGCAGGGGACCTGCGCCGTCGATCGCCGCGGCGGCGATGAGATCCTCCGGGATCGAGTCGAAGAACCGCTTCAGGACGAAGATGCTGAACGCGTTCGTGACGGCCGGAAGCCAGATCGCGAACGGGGAGTTCAGCATGTGCCAGTGGAAGATCGGCAGGTTGATCACGTTGACGTACTGCGGGATGATCAACACGGTCGACGGGATCATCAGCGTACCCAGCATCATGCCGAGAATGATCTTGCTGCCGATCGGCTTCAGCTTGGAGAACGCGAACGCGGCCGCGATGTCGAGCACCAACTGGAAGGCGAGTGCGCCGAACGCGTAGTAGATCGTGTTCCAGAGCAGCCGGCCGATGTTCAGCGCTTGCCAGGCATCTTTGTAGGGGCCGACGCTGGGGTGTGCCGGGAACAGATCCGGCGGGATGCTGGCGATCTCGCTCGGGGTCTTGAGTCCACCGGTAATCATCCAGTACAGCGGCCCGAGGAAGATGATCGTGAACACCAGGACGACCAGCGCGAGAATGATCCAGTAGGTTCGCTTCCCGCCCGCACGGCTCAGCCGCGAGGGAGAGATCAGGGTACGGGTCGCTGTTTCCAACGTCTTTTGCTTAGCCATTTTCCGTACCCTTCTAGTCCTGTTTGGGGGCGAGCCACTGGTAGACCGCGGCGAACGCGACCAAGACGATCATCAGCATCACGCCCAGCGCCGCACCACCGTTAAGGTCGCCGAAGTTGAACGCGTGCTGATACATGAGGTAGACGAGCCCGGTCGCGTGACCGTCGGGTCCCTCGCCGCCGGCGAGCAGGAGCGGCTCGATGAAGAACTGCATCGTGCCGATCACCTGCAACAGGAACATCAGTGACAAGATCATGCGGGTCTGCGGGACGGTGACGTGCCAGATCCGCTGGAAGATATTCGCGCCGTCAAGCTCGGCCGCCTCGTACAGCTCACCCGGGATGTCCTGCAACGCCGCCAGGTAGATCAGCGTCGTGGCACCCATGTTCAACCAGGTCGATGCGAGGACAAGCGCCGGAATGACCGCGGAGGTCGACTGCACCCATTGCGATGTCGGCAAGTGCAGGACGTGCAGGATGTAGTTGAAGATGCCGGAGTTGTCCGGGTAGTACGCCATCTTGAACAGGAACAGGCCTGCGGTCGGCGGGAGCATGACCGGCAGGTACACCAGCGCCCGGAGATAGCCCTGAGCGTGCCGGAACTCGTTGATCAGGACCGCCATGAAGAACGGCACCGCATAACCGATGATCAACGCGAGCAGCGTGAACAGTCCGGTGTTCTCCCACGCCTGCTTGAACGACGGGTCGTGGATGATGCGGATGTAGTTGTGCCAGCCGACCCACGACGTGACGGACGTACCCGTCGAGATGTCGAAGTGCTTCGCCTGGAAGCTCATGATGAACTCGTGGACCATCGGCCACCACGAGAAGAATGCGAAACAGATAGCCGCACCGAAGATGAAGCCATGGCCGGTCAGTTGGTCAGCCAGGCGCAATCGCTTACGCGGGCGACGTTGCCCACCCGGTCCCTTGGATCCGCTGGATTTCGCGGGCGGTGCAAGGACGGTCGTCGCCGCCATGTCGTACTCCCCGGATGTTAGCCGATGGAAAGAGCTAGAAAAGATCACTCAACGCAGAGGTACGGGGGCCGGCGAACCGACCCCCGTACCTTTTCAATCAGGAACCCGTACCCGCGAGGATCGTGTTCACTGCAGTCGTTGCAGAGGCGAGCAGGGCCGGGATGTTCGCGTTCGGCTGGGTCAGCACGGCGGACATGGCCTTGTCGAGTACTGCGTAGATCTGCTGGGCGAACGGCGGCTCAACCACGATCGGAACCGGGTTGGCGACGAAGTCCTTGAACTGGTCCGGCGAGACGGTCTGGCTGGCAGCCCGCGCCTTGTCCAGGGCAGCCGCGAGCGGCGTGCCGACGTTGAACGGCTGCGGCTCCGGGATACCGACGGCCTGGCCGTTGGCCTTCGCGGCGACGAAGTCGAACTGACCCTGACCCGGGGTGAACTCTTCGTAGTTGAGCCACGCCATACCGGCCTTGATCTGGTCCGGGGTGTCGCCCGCCTTGAAGATGTAACCGCTACCGCCACCGAGGGTGCCGGCACCGTGCGAGGTCGCGCCCGGCATGGCCGTCATGGCCCAGTCGGTGGTGTTGCCCTTGAAGGTCGACTGGATCGTCGGGATGGTGTCCGGCGCGCCGATGAACATACCGACCTTGCCAGCGCCAGCGTTTCCGAGCAGGTCGCCCCAGCCGAGAAGCTGCTTCTGGCCCATCGTGTTGTCCTTGAAACGCATGTCGTGCAGCTGCTGGAGAACCTGCTGGCCCTCGGGCGAGTTGAACGTAGCGGTCTTGCCGTCGTCCGAAACCATCTTGCCACCGAGCGAGTAGAGCTCAGCGGTGAAGTGCCAGCCACCCGTGTTCTGGGCGCTGTAGTCCTCGTAGCCGGCGCAGTCCGGGCAGACCTTGACGATCGCCTTGGCGTCGGTGGCGACATCCGCCCACGTGGTCGGCGGGGTGGTGATGCCGGCCTGCGCGAACAGCTTGGTGTTGTAGACGAGGCCCATGGTGTAACCGGCGTAGCCGACGCCGTAGACCTTGCCGCCGACGACGAACGGCGACTTGACCGCGTCCGACATCTGCGACCACGCCGGCAGGTCATTGACGTAGCTGGTGATGTCCGTGGCCTGGCCCTGCTGGAGAACCTGAGCGGCGTCCGTCATGTAGGCGTAGTACAGGTCCGTCTCGGTGTTACCAGCGAGGCGAGCCGTGAAGTCCGGCGGGTTGTCGCACTGGGCGCCGACCGAGACCGTGTCGATCGTGATCGTCGGGTTCGCCTTTTCGAAGTTCGCGACGTCCTTGTTCCAGTTCGCGAGGTCCGCGCCCTTATCCGCCGTCTTCGCCGGCGGACAGTCGACCGTGATCGTGGTGTGGCCCGGCGTTGCCTTCGCAGAACCACTGCTGGAGCAGGCTGCGACGCTGAGGCCGACCGCGGCTACGAGCGCGAGCGCCGCAGCCTTCCGGTAGTGCCGAGTGGACATCTAGTCCATCCTTTCCCAAAGCGGGGGTGCTGACGCTGCGGTGACCTTCACCGCGGCGATGCCCTGTTACAGAGTCTTAATTTCTTCGTAACTCCCGATCTGGGAGCGGCCAGATCCGGCGTGGGTTGGCCCACCGTAAGGTCGTCGACATCTTTTCCGCAAGATGTCGACGGGATTTGCAACAACACGGCTTTGTTACGACGGATGCCTGTTGAGCGCTCAGACCCTGCTCTTGCACTTGCCGCCGTGACCAGTATGTTTACGGTATCCGACGTTCGGCCGAGCCGAACCTGACCCTCGGGCCGACCACTTTGACGGTCAGTTTTCCGGTAAATCCCCGATGAAGATCCGCAATTACTTGCATTCTATCGGCGCATCTCAATGTTGTTCATTTTTTGCAAACTCGACATCGCTTCTTGCGATACAGGATGTAGGATCGTGGTTATGAAGACCAGGCTTTCAGAGGTTGCCGAGTTCGCCGGTGTCAGCACCGCGACCGTCGGCCGGGTTCTCAACGGCAAGACCGGCATCGCCGCCGAAACCCGCGACGCCGTGCTGACCGCGCTGGACGTGTTCGGTTTCGAGCGACCGGTGCGGTTCCGTGCCGAAACCGCCGGCCTGGTCGGCCTGGTCATGCCGGACCTGCAGAACCCTATCTTCCCCGCGTTCGCCGAGGCCGTCTCGCTTCGCCTGGTCAAGACCGGCCTGATGCCGGTCCTCTGCACCCGGACGGCGGACGCCGTCTCCGAGGCGCACTACATCAAGCTGCTGCTCAAGCACAACGTCGCCGGCATCATTTTCGTCGGCGCGAGCTATGCGGACGCCGGCCCGGAATACGGTCGTGAGCTGCGGGAACGGAAAATTCCGATCGTTCTGATCAATCCGGCCGATATCAATGAGGGCGTCTCCACCGTGAGCGTCGACGATGAAGCAGCAGTCGACCAGGCGATGTCGCACCTCAGCGCGCTCGGGCACGATCAGATCGGTTTGATCCTCGGCCCGATCGGACACGTGCCGTCCGCGCGCAAGCTGGCTGCCTACCGAGCCGCCCAAGAACGCGCCAACCCGGGCAGCACCGCGTACGGCACCTTGACCGGTTCCACCGCTGCCACCAGTGGCTTCGGCGCCGACGCCGACCGCGAAACTGCCTCGTGGCGGAGCCTCGTCGCGCACACCAGCTTCTCCATGGAGGGCGGGGCGCAGGCCGCGACGCGGCTGTTCGCCGAAGGAGTGACCGCCATCGTCTGCGCCAGCGACGCACTTGCCCTCGGAGCGATCCGAGCTGCACGCCGTCGCGGCCTGAGCGTGCCCGGTGATCTGTCGGTAGTCGGATTCGACGACTCGATCTATATGATCGCGACCGATCCGGCGCTCACCACGCTGCGCCAACCGATCGAGGCGATGAGCGGTGCCGCAGTCGAATCCCTCAACGCTCAGATCAACGGCAATCGGATCCCGACCGATCAGAGCGTGTTCGAGCCTGAGTTGATCGTCCGCAGCTCCACCGGTATGCGCCGCCGCTGAGCCGGTTCTCGGCCCTCGGAGGGCCGACCGCGCGCTTGCACAACGGATTCCAGCTGGGCAAAGACGGCATCCCACCCGACGACCGCGCCCAAGCGGCAACAGCGCTTGCGAGCTGGTTGCACAACTCAGCGCACATCGAAATCATTCTGTGTGCAAGAAGTCGACAAGCCGTCAACAAGGGCGTTCGAGACCCTTTGCGGACTGACTTCCGGCCATCTTCCGGCCCGATTTCGCCACGCCAAAAGCACTAAAGCATCGCAAATAGCGCGCGTTTGTCGTCGCGAAATCTATGCAAGTGGATCAACCCGTTTAGTTCGGTTCCTGCATGGACCTATGGACTTCTCTGGGCGCCAGTTGTACTGTCCCGCTAAGCACTTCGGGTCACCTTTAGGCAATCCCGGTGCAATGTTCGCGAAACAGTTCGGTACAGCAAGCAGTCCGCATCCGTATCTGCGTCAGCCGCCGTGCCTCCCTCCAGGCCTCGTGCTCGCTCCCACGCGTCCCCCGCGCAACCAGGAGTCAAGGAGTCGTCCATGGTCCACAACAGCGTGGTTCCGAAACCAGCCCGAAATAGGGCACGAACCTTCGTTTCACTCATCGCGGCTACGGTCGCAGCGGCCGGCGTCATCGTCGGCGTCGAAGCCTTCCCGGCCTCCGCGGCCGGCACCACGTACGAGGCCGAATCGGCCTCGTTGACCGGTGGCGCGGTGGTCCAGAGCGACCACACCGGCTACACCGGCACCGGGTTCGTCGGCGGATATACCGATGCAAACAAGGGCAACGCGAACATCACATTCACGGTCAGCGCCTCGGCCGCCGGCAGCGACACGCTCGCGGTCCGGTTCGCGAACGCCAACGGCGCCTCGAAGACGCTGTCGCTCTACGTCAACGGCACGAAGCTGCGGCAGATCACGCTCAACGCCACGACGGACTGGAACACGTGGACGACGGAGACCGAGACGGTCACCCTCCACTCCGGCAGCAACACCGTCGCGTACAAGTTCGACACCACCGACAGCGGCAACGTCAACATCGACAATGTCCTGGTCACCGCGGTTGCCGCACCGCCCGCTAACCAGTACGAGGCAGAGTCGGCGGCATTGTCCGGGGGCGCCGCCGTCGCATCCGACCACACTGGTTACACCGGCAGCGGCTTCGTCGGCGGATACATCGACGCCAACGCGGGCAACGCTCTGACCACGTTCACGGTCACGGCGTCCGCGGCCGGTGCGGTGAGCGTCGCGGTCCGATTCGCGAACGGCAACGGCGCGACGAAGACGCTCTCGCTCTACCTCAACGCCACGAAGGTCAAGCAGATCTCGCTGGTCGCGACCGCGGACTGGAACACGTGGACGACCGAGACCGAGACCCTGACACTGCATTCGGGCAGCAACACGATCGGATACAAGTACGACACCGGTGATTCGGGCAACGTCAACGTCGACAACATCGTGGTCACCGCGACCACGGTCACGCCGAGTCCGACGCCGACCAGCACGCCGACGTCACCGGCCGGCCAGTACGAGGCCGAGGCGGCTGCCCTCGCGGGCGGCGCCGTCGTCGGCACCGACCACACCGGCTACTCCGGCACCGGATTCGTCGAGGGATACGTCGACGCCAACAAGGGCAACGCGAACACGACGTTCACGGTCCCGTCGTCGATCGCCGGCAACGCAAACGTCACGCTTCGCTACGCCGACGGCAACGGCGTCGTCATGACCCTGTCGCTGTACGTCAACGGCACGAAGATCAAGCAGATCTCGCTCGCCGCGACGGCCGACTGGAACACGTGGGGCACCGAGACCGAGAGCGTCGCCCTGAATTCGGGCAGCAACACGATCTCGTACAAGTTCGACACGACCGATACCGGCAACGTGAACATCGACCGGATCAACATGGGCACGACGGCCAGCCCGTCGCCCACGCCGAGCCCGACCCCGACGCCGTCCAGCACCGGGACGACGCCGCCACCGAGCCCGAGCACGTACGAGGCCGAGACCGCCTTCTTCTCCGGCGGCCCGAGCGTCTCGACGAGTACGAGCGGCTACACCGGCACCGGCTACCTGACCGGCTTCACCACGGTCGGTGCACGCACGATCATCACGGCGAACGTCCCGTCCGCCGCGAACTATGCCGTCGCACTCCGCTACGCGAACACGACCGGTGCCTCGAAGACCCTCTCGATGTACGTCAACGGTCTGAAGAGCGCGCAGATCACGCTCGCGGCCGGCTCCGGCTGGCTGACCAGCAGCTCGACGGTTGCACTGCGCAGCGGCGTCAACCTGATCGGCTACCAGATGGACAGCGGTGACTCCGGTGCCGTCTTCCTCGACAACATCACCGTCACCGGCGGCGTTGCGATGGCCGCGAACGGCGCGACGCTGCCCTACACCGAGTACCTCGCGGTGAACGGCACGACGACCGGCACGAAGGTGGCGGCCAGCCGCACGTACGGGACGGTTGCGGCGGAAGCCATCGGTCGCCAGTACGTCTCGCTCACCTCCACCGGGCAGTACGTACAGTGGACGACGACGGCACCGACGAACACGATCGACGTCCGCTTCAACATCCCGGACAGCTCCGATGGCACCGGCCTCTCCGGTCCGATCGCGCTCTACGCGAACGGCACGAAGGTCCAGGACATCACGCTGACCTCGAAGTACGAGTGGACGTACGGCGCGTACCCGTATGACAACAACCCGGGCGAGGGCTCTCCGCACCACTACTTCGACGAGGCCCACGCTCTGATCGGCAGCTGGCCGACCGGCACCGTCCTGAAGTTGCAGAAGGACAGTGCCACGCTGGCGTACGTCAACGTCAACGTGATCGACATCCAGCAGGTCGATGCGGCACTGTCTGCGCCGGCGAACTACATCTCGGTGGCCACGAACGGCGCCACCGCGAACGACGGCACCGACGACACCGCCGCGTTCAACACCACGATCTCGCAGGCCGAGACGCAGGGTAAGGGCGTCTGGATCCCGGCCGGTACGTTCAACATCAACTCCCGGTTGAACAACGTCGCGAACGTCAGCATCCGCGGCGCCGGCATGTGGTACACGGTGCTCCAGGGTGCCGCCGGACTCGGCGGCCTGGACACCAGCGGTAACAACGTCACGATCGCCGACTTCACGATCGACAACGCGGCCACGTACCGCAACGACGGTGGGTTCAACGCCGGCATCGAAGGCAACTTCGGCACCGGGTCGCTCGTCTTCAACGTCTGGATGGAGCACGACAAGGTCGGAATGTGGCCGGACTCGGGCACGAACGGCCTGTACATCGAGGGCGTACGCATCCGCGACCAGTGGGCGGACGGCATCAACCTGCACGCGAACATCCAGAACACCCGGGTCGACAACAGCGCGATCCGCAACACCGGTGACGATGCACTCGCGATGTTCTCCGACGGCGTCTCCGTCACGAACTCGTCGTTCACCCGCAACACCGTGCAGGACCCGATGCTCGCCAACGGCATCGGCATCTATGGCGGCAACAACGACACCGTCTCCGACAACAACGTCTCGGACATCGTCGTCAACGGCTCCGGCATCACGGTCAGCACCTACTTCGGCATCCCGTTCGCGGGTCCGATCCTGGTGACCCGCAACGTGCTGAACCGGTCCGGCAGCTACCACAAGGACTGGGCGACCAACATCGGCGCGATCTGGATCTTCGCCGATATCTACGACATCACTACCCCGGTCACCGTCTCGTACAACACCATCAACGACAGTACCTACCAGGCGATCGAGCTGAGCTACGCCAAGCAGATCTCCGGCCTGCTGCTTGATCACGACACGATCACGACCGCCGGCACGTTCGGCATCGACATCTACAACGTGACCGGCAGCCTGACCGCCAATTACGTCACCGTCACGGGTGCCGGTTCCGGTGGTTTGAACGACATCAACGGCTACACGATCAACCGTGGTGCCGGCGATACCGGCTGGTAACGGCCGCTCACCGCGATAACTGCTAGACCCCTGGGTGCCCCGTGGAGCGGACGGGGCACCCAGGCTCTTAACCGTAATAATGTAGAAATCCATACAAGTCAGGAGAGATCACTTGTTGCCTCAATCCACCGTCGGCCCGACTTCGACCGCCTGGTGGCGTACCGCGTCGATCTACCAGATCTATGTACGCAGCTTCGCCGACGACAACGGTGACGGGATCGGCGACCTCGCCGGCATCCAGAGCCGGCTGCCGTACCTGCGCGATCTGGGTGTGGACGCGCTCTGGCTCACTCCCTGGTACGTGTCCCCGATGGCCGACGCCGGGTACGACGTGGCCGACTACCGCGACATCGATCCGATCTTCGGCGACCTGGCACAGGCCGAGAAGCTGATCGAAGCCGCGCACCGCCACGATCTCCGGCTGATCGTCGATCTCGTACCGAATCACTGCTCGGATAGGCACCCGTGGTTCCAGGCCGCTCTCGCTGACCCGGATGCACCCGAGCGTGCGCTGTTCTGGTTCAAGGAAGGTAAGGGCGTCGACGGTGACGAGCCGCCGAACGACTGGCAGGGCTACTTCGGCGGCCCGGCCTGGACCCGCACTACCGACCCCGATGGCACGCCGGGCCCCTGGTACCTGCACATGTTCACCCCGCAGCAGCCCGACCTGAACTGGGAAAGTCCCATCGTCCGGACCGAATTCGAAGACATCCTGCGGTTCTGGCTCGATCGGGGGGTGGACGGATTCCGGATTGACGTCGCCCACGGGCTGATCAAGGCGGACGGCCTTCCGGATCTCGGCCCGAACCCGGTCAACACCGCGCTGCCGTACCAGGACGTGGCCGGCGTACACGAAATCTACCGTTCGTGGCGTCGGATCTCCGACGCGTACGAGGGCGAGCGGGTCTTCGTGGGCGAAGTCTGGCTGCCGACGCCGGGTCAGTTCACGCGCTATCTCCGCGCGGACGAGCTGCACTCCGCGTTCAACTTCGAGTTCCTCTGCTGTGCCTGGGAGGCGGACGCGATGCGCCAGGTCATCGTGGACACGCTGGAGACGCACGCGATCGTCGCGGCGCCGCCGACCTGGGTGCTGTCGAACCACGACACGATCCGGCACGTCACCCGCTACGGCCGCGAGGACACGTCGTTCGACATGGGCAACAAGCGGCACAGCGCATTCAGCGATCTCGACCTGGGCGTACGCCGAGCCCGGGCGGCCGCGATGCTGACCTTCGGTCTCCCCGGCGGCGTCTACGTCTACCAGGGCGATGAGCTGGCCCTGGCCGAGGTCGACATCCCGATCGACAAGATCCAGGACCCGACCTGGGAGCGCTCCGAGTTCACCGACAAGGGTCGCGACGGTTGTCGGGTCCCGTTGCCGTGGAGCGGCGACGAGTCACCGTTCGGCTTCTCGCCGGCCGGCGGCGCCGAGCCGTGGCTGCCTCAGCCGCTCGAATGGAAGGACTCGACCGTCGCGATCCAGTCCGACGACGCGAATTCCACGCTGTCGCTCTACCGCACCGCACTCGCGATCCGGCGATCCGAACTCACCAGGCTGCCCGAGGGCCTCGCTTGGATCGACAGCGATCCGCAGGTGATCGCGTTTCGGCGCGGCGACTTCGCCTGCATCGTCAACTACTCCGACACACCGGTGGAGTTGCCGATCGCAGGCTCGGTCCTGCTGGCCAGCACACCGCTCGACGGCAACCTGCTGCCGTCGGACACCTGCGTCTGGCTCCGCATCAGCTGACGAGTGACAACGGGGAAAGGGCGGCGCACTCCGGTGCGCCGCCCTTGTCAGTTCAGGCCACGGGCGCGCAGGGCCGCCTGCGTCCGATCCGTTACCTGCAGCTTCATCAGCACCCGCGAGACATAGTTCTGCACGGTCTTCACGCTGACACCCAGCGTCCGCGCGATCTGCGCACTGCTCTGACCGGACGAAATGAGCTGCAGCACCTCGCGTTCGCGGACGGTCAGGTGATCGGTCGGCATACTGATCGGCGTCAGCGCACCGCCGCGGGCCAGCGCCAGCACCTGCGCGGCCACGCCGGCACCGAACACCGCTCCGCCGGCCGCGATCGTCCGGAGCGCGCCGAGCACCTCATCCTGGTCGGCGCCCTTGAGGACATAGCCGCGCGCGCCCGCTTGCAACGCCGCCACCACGGTCGCGTCGTCGTCGACCATCGTGACGATCAGCACCGCGATGTTCGGATCGGCGGCCAGCAGCGCGCGCGTCGCCTCGATGCCGGACATCCCCGGCATGTTGAGGTCCATGAACACCACGTCCGGACGCAACGCCGCAGCCAACTCGATCGCCGTCCGCCCGTCACCCGCCGATCCCAGGACGGACACGCCCGGAGCGGTCGCCAGCAGCCCGGCGAGGCCCTCCCGGAACAGCGGGTGATCGTCAACCACCAAGACCGAGATCAAGCCTCCACCCCCAATAAGGTACGAGCAACCACCGCAGCTGCTTCGGATGCGCCCTCGGCCATCGCGGGTACGGATGCGGCCAGGGGCAGCAGGGCGATGAGCACGGTGCCGGATGCCGACGTCTCGACCGTCAATGTCCCGCCCAACTCCTCGGCGCGCTCCCGCATCGTAGCCATGCCGTTGCCGGTCCCCGGCTGCGTCGATCCGGCACCCATGCCGGCGCCGTCATCGGTCACGGTCATTCGCAGCCGCCCGGGTTCACCGGTCAGCACGACGGTGCAGATATGTGCGCCGGAATGGCGTACCACATTGGTCACTGCTTCGACCGCGATCCGGAACGCCGCGACCTCGACCGCGGCCGGGAGGTGAGGGAGCGCTGCGCCTGCCTCCACCGCGACGGTCAGCCGGTCTTCGGCCGCGAGTCGTGCGGTCGCCTGATGCAGCGCGGCGGCGAGACCGAGTTCGTCGAGCGCGGGCGGCCGGAGGCCTTCCACCACTCGGCGGACGTCGAGCACGGTGGCCTGGACGTCCTCGCGCAAAGCCCGGAGACGGTCGCGCGCGGGCTGCGCATCCACACCGGGCGGCAGGATGTTGCCGATCGTGTCGACCTTGAGGATCAAGCCGGCCAGCGCGGGACCGACGCCGTCATGCAGGTCCCGGCGGAGCCGGCGGCGCTCCTCCTCGCGGGTCAGGACGAGCCGCTCGCGAGTGTGTTGTAGGGCGGTCACCAGATGCCGCGCGTGCAACACGCTGCCGAGTTGCCGGGCCAAGTCCTCGAGCAGCCGCGCGTCGCTCTGCCGGGTGGATTTCGGCAGCCCGTACGCCATCGTGCCGACCATCTCGCCGTAGGCGATCAACGCCTGCTGCAACGGATGGGCTCCGATCTCGCCACGCCGGACCAGGGTCGTGCCGTCGCGGTCGCGGATGAGCAGGCCGGGCAGGCCGAGACCGACGGCGAGTTCGTCCGCGACCGAATCCAGCAGCAGGCTGGTGTCGGCCGCTTCGGCAAGCCGCTGGCCGACGTCGGCAAGCACGTCATAGGGCTGCTCCCACCGCCCGTACGTGATCCGGTTGACGGCGGCCTGCATCGCCGTACGCAGCGGGGCGAACGACACCGCCACCACACCGGTCGCAACCCACGGCAGCCAGCGAGCGCCGGATGCGTTCAGCAGGCCGCCGACGCCGCCGATGACCAGCACGTACACGGCGATCACCGTGCCGGACAGGCCGAGCCACAGCAGCGTCCGGTTCACCGCGAAGTGCAGATCGTAGAGACGGTGCTGGAGGACGGCGATCGCGATCGCGACCGGCAACGGAAGGACGGTCAGGCCGAACATCCACGGCTGCGGCGGCCCGACGATGAACGACAGCGGGATCAGCGCCGGCGCGCAGATCGCGACCGCGAACGCGAGCAACTGCTGGCGGATCAACGGACCGCCGGCCCGCCAGCGCGAGATGAGCTGGGCGACCGCGCCGATCACCGCGATCGACAACAGGCCGGTGCCGGTCAGCGCCATCAGGCCGGTCGGATCGTTCCAGGACATCGGGCCGCCGATCGGATTCCGTACGCCCGACAAGCGCAACTCCTCCAGGGTCGGACTGAGGAACTGCGCCAGCACGACGAGCCCGGTCGCGACCACGGTCAGGCGGGCAAGCCAGCGCCAGCGCGGCCCGGCCAGGTGCCCGTCCGGGAACACGATCGCCACCGCCACGACCACGATCGACCAGCCGAGCGCCCGAGTTGCCTCACCGAACACGCTGAACACGGCGGCGCCCGGCATCGTGCCGGGCTTCGTCAGGATGGCGTAGACGGCGAATTCGATCGCGGCATCACCGAGCGCCCAGCAGCCGGCCGCGGCCAGCAGGAACCAACCGACCCGGTTGGCCGGCCGGGCGACGGTCAGTACCGCGCCGACGATCAGGAACGTGGCCACGGCGAGAGCCGACGACAGCGCGTCCGCGACGTCAACGTGGTTCGCCGATCCGAGGACGAGATCCGCGGTCTGGCCCGCGATCGTGGCGATGACCGCCACGGCGGTGGCCGTGACGGTCTTTGCCCTGCTGATGGCGTTGCTCACGAGGATTATTGTGGCGGCTAGACGCCGGCCGGAACACCCGATGTGTGGACGGGTGTGGTGCCGGCCGGATCGCGACGACGGCTCGCCATCACGATGCCGAACGCGACCATCCATACCATGTTGAGCAGGAACGCCTCGCCGAATGCCATCGGCACGAACAGCAGCACGCCGCTGACCAACCCGGCGTACGCGATCCAGCGGGGCAGCACGTTCGCCCGCAGCAGCGCAATCGACGCCGCGACCGTGAATCCGCCCAGCCCGAGGAAGCCCAGATCGAGCGTGAAGTTGCGGACGTCGTTCACGAGCATCAACGCTCCCGCGTCGGCACCGTGGTGCCCGCTGTGCACCAGCGCCGCGAGCAGCGCCGGGTCGAGTCCGCTGGCCGTCACGTAGACGACGCCGGCGGCAAACGCCGTCGTCACCGCCCACCGAGCCGCGGCCGTCTCGCGCAGCGCCTGCACAAGGAACGCGGCGACCGCTGCGAACACCAGCAACGCGAGCACCGTGACGTAGGCCCCGGCGTACATCTTCGAGGCTGAGCCGGTCGTGAAGTCCGCGACCACGTCGGCGCGGGACGCACTCAGCTCCGGCACCTTGGTGCCGATCGATACCGAGACCAGCTCGAGAACCACATATCCGATCGCCAGTCCACCAGCGGCTTTCCAGGACAACGGCATGTCGCCACCTCTTCGCATCCAGGCGGTCGCACCACGCGACCGATGCACAGAGGTTCGCCGACGGCGTTTCCCACCGGATAGAGCAGAGTTCCCACCCGGACCGGGAAGTTCTCCCGCCGGATCAGCCGCCGCCGGCCCGACCGAGACTCGCGCGGAGAAGACATTCGCCATTGGTGTTGATTGATGATCGTCGTTGACCACCGTTCACCCGCCGGCCCTACCCTCACGTCATGTCCGGCAACGACGCCACTGTGTCACTGCTTCGCCGCACCCCCACGCAGCCGGCCGAACCACCCGGCGACCGGAAAGACCGGCTGTCGACGCCGGCCAAGCTGCGGATCTGGGCCATCGGCCTGACCATCGGTGCCCTCCTACTCCTCGCGATCACCAGCACCGGAATCACCCGGCTCTCGCATCAGATTGCCGCGATCGGTGAACACGATGCGCCTCAGGCGGCCACCGCCTCGGATATCTACTTCGCGCTGAGCGACCTCGATGCGCAGGCGGCGAGCCTGCTGATGCTCGGCAACAGCGACGCTCTGTCCACCAACCAGCTGGTCTCGCTGCGTACGTTCGAGCAGCGCGACGCCGAGGTCGACCTCGACCTGCAACAGGCCGAACTCGCCACCACGAACGCGACCGAACGGACCGAACTGAGCCGGCTCGCGGCCGCTCTCACGCTCTATCGGGACTGGCTCGGCATGGCGTTCGCGGTCCAGCAGGAGCAGGCCACCCAACCGGCCGGGCATCCACCGGCGTCGTCGCTCGGCTACTACGCCCAGGCGACCACGGTTCTGCGTACGCGGCTGCTGCCGCTTGCGGCCTCGCTACGTCAGGCGAACGAGTCGGATCTCGATGCTTCCTTCGCGGCGGAGCGTACGAGCGCGTCCTGGGCGATCGGGTCGACGCTGCTCGGCGGCTTGGCGTTGGCGATCGCGCTCGTCGCGTTCCAGCGCCGGCTCGCACGATCGCATCACCGGATGGTGAATCCGTCGCTCGTCCTGGCGACGTTGTGTACGGCGACGCTGGTGATCAGCTCGAGCCTCCTATTCGGCGCGGAGACCGGGTCATTGCGGCGGGCGCAGCAGCGCGACATCGAGCCCTACCTCGCGTTGACGCAGGCCCAAGCGGTCAGCTACGACGCGGCCGGGGATGCGAGCCGATACCTGATCGAGAGCGATCCGCTGCTCGTGGCGGACGAGTTTGCGACGAAGGCGAAATGCCTGCGATCCGGCGGTACGTGTGATCCATCGGCGCGGACCACGGTGTTGCCGACCGGCGGCCTGGCCGGCATCACGGGCAGCTCGAGCGACGCCGTCGCGCAGTGGAACGCGTACGAGGCGGACTACGCACGCGTCGTGGAGCTGGCCAACGCCGGCCAACCGGACCAGGCGATCAACGTCCTCACCGGCCTGTCCGCGGGCAACGGTGCGATCGATCTGTACCGGTACAACCGGACCGTCGACACGATCACGGCGGCGCACCGGAGCGCGTACGGGCGGCAGTTGCTGGACGCCCGGCGGACGTTACGGTTCTGGCCCGAGATTCCGGCCACGCTGATGATCGCGGCGATCGTACTGATCGGCCTCGGCGTACGGCCCCGACTGAACGAGTATCGATGATGATAAGTGGAAGCCCAGCGATGTCCGTCACTACCTGGGGTTTAGTAAAATGATTTAACAATTGATTGTTAGAAGACTTCCCTAACAATCCGTTGCGGCCTAGGGTCCTGAATTGGCAGACGTTTCAGCCCTACCCCCTACGGGAGCTGCAACCTATGAACCGAAGAGTCCTGTCCGTCGCCGCCGCAGCCGCGCTGGTCGCGGCGCTCGGCGCCGTCATCACCGCGAGCCAGACCGCATCGGCGGCCATCGTCCCGCAGCCCAACGCATCGACCGGTTCCACTGCCGTCACCGACCTCGGTACGGGCGGCTGGAGGGTGCTCACGTCGACCACCGCGACCCAGACCGGCGCCCAGATCTCCACACCCGGATTCAGTACGAGCGGTTGGCTCCCGGTCACGAACGACAGCGCGGACGCGCCCGGCACCGAAATCAATGCGTTGCTACAGAACGGATCCTGCCCCGACGTCTTCTTCTCCAACAACATGAAGACGTGCTTCGGCCAGATGACCAAGGTCGGAGCGGACACGATCGCGCAGTTCTCGGTGCCGTGGTGGTACCGCACCGACTTCACCGCGACGCTGAGCAGCAGCCAGTACGCGAGCCTGATCGTCAACGGCGTGATCGGCAAGGCTGATGTCTGGCTCAACGGCAGCGAATTGTCGACCAGCTCGACGGTCACCGGCGCGTACACGAAGTTCACGTTCCCGGTGACGTCGAAGCTGCACTCGGGCACGAATTCGCTGGCGATCGAGGTCTACCCGAACAATCCGCTGACCATGTTCACGGTCGACGACGTGGACTGGAATCAGATCCCGCCGGACAACAACACCGGCATCCAGTTCCCGGTGCAGTTGCAGACCAGTAACGCGCTCACCGACTCGAACGCGCACGTGCTGCAGACCACCGCGGCCGACCTGAGCAGCTCGGTGCTCACCGTGAAGTCCGACATCACCAACAACTCCACGGCATCGCAGACCGGTACGGTTACCGCGACGATCACGCCACCCGGCGGTGGTGCCGCGATCACGGCCACGAAGTCGGTCACGGTGGCGGCCGGCGCGACCACCACGGTCACGTTCCCGACCCAGACCATCACGACGCCGCAGATCTGGTGGCCGTACCAGATGGGTTCGCAGCCTCTCTACACCCTGACCACGTCGGTGGCGCAAGGTTCGACGGCGAGCAACTCGACCAGCGAGCAGTTCGGCATCCGGACCGTGACGTCCTACCTCACCGGAAGCTCAACGGCCGAACCCCAGGGCACGCGGGCCTTCAAGATCAACGGCGTGCCGATCGTGATCCGGGGCGGCGGCTTCGCACCGGACCTGTTCCTGCGCTATTCGGCGGCCGACACGACGAAGCAGATCGCGCTGATGAAGAACCTGGGCATCAACACGATCCGGCTGGAAGGCCACCTCGAGCCGGACGACTTCTATCAGCAGATGGATCGGGCCGGCATCCTGATCAACGCCGGCTACCAGTGCTGTGACGCGTGGGAGGTCAGCGGCTCGTTGAGTGCGGCGCAGGTCACCACGCTCACGCTCTCCGCGTTGACGCTCGGCCAATCGCTGCGCAACCACCCGAGCGTGTTCAGCTTCCAGTGGAGCGACAACGCGCCGACCACGAAACAGGAGTCGATCTCGCTGACCGCGTTCGCGCAGGCCGACTTCCAGGACCCGCTGATCGCTTCGGCGGAGTACAACAGCAGCCCGCAACTCGGCCAGGCCGGCGAGAAGGAAGGCCCGTACGACTGGGTCGCGCCGAACTACTGGTACGACAAGACGCACTTCGACTCGGGCGACACCACGCTGACGAACGTCGGCGGCGCATGGGGCTACGACAGCGAGGAGTCGGCCGGTAACACCGTGCCCACATTGGACTCGCTCAACCGATTCATGTCCTCGGCGGCGCTGTCCAACCTGTGGCAGAGCCCGACCACGAACCAGTACCACAGCAACTACGAAGGGACGAAACACACCGGGTACGCGTTCGGCACGCTCTTCAACCTCGACACCGCGATCACCGATCGGTACGGCGCCTGGAGTTCGCTGAACCAGTACGTCGAAGAGGCGCAGGTGCAGAACTACGAGGACACGCGCGCGCAGTTCGAGGCGTTCCTCGCGCACTCCAACAACGCCACACTGCCGTCCACCGGCACGATCTACTGGCAGCTCAACAAGGGCTGGCCGACGCTGCTGTGGTCGCTGTACAACAACGACGGCGACCAGGCCGGTGCGTACTTCGGTGCGGCCAAGGCGAACAAGGCGCTGCACGCGATCTACACGCTGGACGCCGGCAACGTCACGCTCGACAACCTGAGCGGGACCACGCAGAGCGGCATCACGGTCGAGTCCAAGGTCTATGACATCAACGGCGCCGTCCTCGATGACAAGACGTCCGCTTCGCTGTCATTGACCAGCCAGCAGGTGAAGAACTCGGTGCTGACGCCGACCGTACCGGCGGCCACCGTGCCACCGGCGACCCCGAAGGTGTACTTCGTCGAGTTGCTGCTCAAGCAGAACGGCGTGCTCGTCGACCGGAACACGTACTGGCAGTCGACCCAGCAGGACGTCACGAACTGGACCAAGACCATCGGAAACCCACAGGCGACGATGAGCCAGTACGCGAACCTGCAAGCTCTGCAGTCGCTGCCGCAGGCGGCCGTCAGCGCGACCGCGACCACCACGCATCACAGCGGCGCGAACGGTGCCGACCTGGCGACCACGGTCACGATCACGAACACCTCGACCACACCGACCGTGGGCTTCTTCCTGCGTGCCGATGTCCGTCGCGGTACGGCCGCCGGTGCGGAACTGGCCGGCGACAACGAGTTGCAGTCGTCGATCTGGAACGACAACGACGTGGTGTTGTGGCCGGGCGAGTCGGAGACGTTGGTGGTCTCGTACAACTCGGCCGACCTGCAGGGTGCAACGCCGGTAATCAGCGTGTCCGGCTGGAACGCCACGAAGTTCGACATCGCGGCACCGGTCTCATAGCGGTGCCTTCGTGACCGGTAACGCCCGTACGCGCCTGGCGTACGGGCGTTACCGGATCACGGCGCGAGCGCTGCGACCTGAAACTGGAGGATGGCCTCCTCGGCCAAGACATCGAACTGTCCCGGTGTGTAGATGGTCATGACGATGACGATCGGGCCCATCTGACACATGAAGATCGCCTGGCGGTCGCCGACCTTGTCGAGTCCTGACCGTTCATAGCCGTAGCCGGCATCCGGCCGCGGCAGGGTATACGTCTTGGTGACGGTCTTGTCCGCAACCAGCGCGGCGTGCTGGCCGTCGATGTGACTCTGCGCCCCGTCGGCAGTGCCGAACTGGAGAAGCTGGGTATCCACCTGCACGCCATCGGTGCCGCGCCAATCGTTCTCGGCGGCCACCGCGAATCCCCGGCTCTGCAGGATGCCCTTCTCCTTCGTGGAGTCCGGGTACGAGTTCTTGATGTACTGATCGAGCGTCTGTACGCCGCCGGTGCTGTTGTCGATCGGCAGGATCTTCGCTCCGGTCGGAGGCTTGGCCAGGTGCGCCGCGAGTCCCGGGCCGTCCCCCGGCGCGATCAGAGCAACCGCCTGCGTGTTGGCGACACTGCCGGGAGTCGACGACGAATCGTGGATCTTCGAGATCCCCACCGTGGCTGCACCGCAGGCGAAAGGCTGGTATTGCGGTGCCTGCCGTGTCGGGTCGGTCGGCGGGGGGTACTGGTTCCACGAGTCGTACGACCGGCCGTCACTCACTCTTTGCCCGCTCCCCGTGCCTGCGGCACTGCCCCGAATCCGGCTCACATCTGCGAGCCGTGGCACAGGTTAGCCGAGCGGCATCGGTCGCGATATCCGAAATCCGGCGCGACAATGCGGTACGCCCCGCCCGGCATGCATCCGGGCGGAGCGACCGTCACGCGGCGAGGATTGCCTGGAGCCGATCGAGTGACGTCCGCGATCCGCCGACGTGGCTGAACGCCTCCACCACGGCGCCGAACACCGGCGGAACGTTCAGCACCCGTACCTGCGCCGCCGGTGCCACGTCCGTGACACCGTCGGTGATGTGCTGGAGCAGCTCGCCGTCACCGGCCTGGAGGACGCCGCCGCCGAGCACGACCTCAACGTCCGTACGGGTCAGGTGCAAACGCCGGATCAGCGCGTTCGCCATCGTCGCCACCTCGGTGCCGAACTCGGTCAGGATCCGGCGCGCCACCGAATCTCCGTCGGCCGCCGCCGCGAACACGATCGGCGCGAGAACATGCAGGTCGTCGTACTCGATGGCCTTGCTGTGAATCGCCACCGCGACGTCTTCCGGGCGTCGCAGCCCGAAGAAGTCCGGCACCGCCTTCGTCAACACCGTCGCCGGCCCGCGACCGTCGGTCGCCCGAATCGCCGCGCCGATGCCCTCGGTGCCCAGCCAGTGACCGCCGCCCTTGTCGCCGGTGTAGTCGCCGAGCGCCAGGAATCGGGCGATCTTGCCGTTCGGATGGACGCCGACCGCGTTGATGCCGGCACCCGCCACCACGGCAACGCCCCAGGGACGCAGCGCACCGGCCCGCAGGATCGCGACCGCATCGTTGTGTACGACGGTCAGCTCCGCGTGCGCGCCGTTCAGCTCCCGTAACGCGACCCGGCGTTCGGCCGGCAGATCCACGTTGGCCAGGAAATAGGCGGCGCAGGCGGCCCGGCTGTCGGCGCCGACCTGAGCCTGAACCCGGGCGGCGTCGACGAGCGACGTGAGTTCATGCCGCCATCTGGGCAGGTCGCGGCCTGGCGAATCGACGCCCGGCCCGCGCGTACGCGCAAGCAGGTGACCCGACATCGATGCGACGACGACATCCGTCTTGGAGTTGCCACCATCGATGCCGATGACGTAATCAGACATCGAACTGCGGAAGGTAACCGCGATTCGCGTCGAGCAGCGCATCGAACAGTGGCACTGCGATATCCCACTGCCGGACCAGCGGGTTGGCGAGCAGAGCGCGAAGAGCGACGCGACGGGAACCGGTCTTCGCGGCCTCGATCGTCAACTCCTCGTACGCGGTGACCGCCTGCACGAGTCCGAGCATCTCCGGCGCCAGCGGTGCGACCTCGACGGGATGGGCACCCGACAGGTCGACGTGTGCCGGCACCTCGACGACGGCCTCGTCCGGCAGGCCGACGACCGTACCGTTGTTGCGCAGGTCCACGTAGTGATGCGCGCCGTCGCCGGTCAGCAGCGACGTCACGAGCGCCGCGGCGGCCTCGCTGTAGTAGGCGCCACCACGCTGCTCCAGCAGGGCCGGCTTCTCGTCCAGCAGCGGGTCGGCGTACATCTCGAGGAGGGTCTTCTCGATCTGCAGCACTTCCTCGGCCCGGTGCGGCCCGGTCATCTGCGCGGCGACCGCGTGGTCGGTGCAGTAGAAGTAGTGCAGGTAGTAGGACGGGATCGCGCCGACCGTACGCAGCAGTTCGGCCGGAATCTCGGTGTCTTCGGAGATTTCGCGGATACCTTCATCGCTGGCGAGCATCTCGGGCAGGCGGTCGACGCCGTCGACGAGGACGCGCCGGATCCACGACAAGTGGTTCAGACCGACGTGATCGAGCCGTACGCGATCCGCCTCCACGCCGAACTGCTTCGCCAGCCGCCGCTGGAAGCCGATCGCCACGTTGCAGAGCCCGAGCGCCCGATGGCCCTCGTCCAGCAGCGCGCGCGTCACGATGCCGACCGGGTTCGTGAAGTCGACGATCCACGCGCCGGGGAGCGCCTTCTCCCGGACCAGGTCGGCGATGCCGAGCACGACCGGCACCGTACGCAGACCCTTGGCGAACCCGCCCGGGCCGGTGGTCTCCTGGCCGAGCAGACCGAACTTGTTCGGCAGTGTCTCGTCCACGAGCCGGGCGGCCTGGCCGCCGACGCGCAGCTGGATCAACACGGCCGACGCGTCGCTGACGGCACGCTCGACCGACGTGGTCATCGTCAGCTTGCCGGCGAAGCCCTGCTTGGCAAGGATCCGGCCGGCCAGACCGCCGACGACATCGAGGCGGTCCTGCGACACGTCGTGGAGCACCAGTTCGTCGACGGCGAGCACGTCGGAGCGGCGTGCGAAGCCTTCGATGAGTTCGGGCGTGTAGGTGCTGCCACCGCCGATAACGGCAATTTTCACAGTAAGTCCGATCTAGTTATGCAACAACAGGAGAATCAGAAACAGCATCAGCGACCGCGACGTGACAGGCCGCCTCGTGGCCGTCGCCCAGGACTCGCAGCAACGGCGTGACGGTCTCGCACTGGTCGATCTTGAATGGGCAACGCCACCGGAACCGGCAGCCCTCCCCCGGGTCGATCACCCGTGGCGGCTCGCCCTTGTCGGTCTCCGCGTCGACCGCGAGCGGCGCCCGCGGATCCGGTACGGCCGACAGCAGCAGCTGCGTGTACGGGTGCTTCGGCCGCTGCAGAACATCCTCGGTACGGCCACGCTCGACGATATTGCCGGCGTACATGACCATCACGCGATCGGACACGTAACGCGCGCTGGCGATGTCGTGGGTGATGTAGAGGAACGACACGTCCTCGTCCGCCCGGAGCTTCGCCATCACGTTGAGCAGGCCGATCCGGATCGACACGTCCAGCATCGAGACCGGCTCGTCGGCCAGGATCAGCTTCGGCCGGTACGCGAGCGCCTGCGCAAACCCGATCCGCTGCCGCTGGCCACCGGAGAGTTCGTGCGGGTAGCGATCGAGCACGTCGCGTGCGGGCGTCAGGCCGACCGCCTCGACGACTCGCTCTGCCTCGGCTCGGCGCTGGTCCGGGCGCAGGTCGGGCCGGTGCAGCTTGAGGCCGCGCAGGATGCCGTGCGAGACCTTGTAGGCCGGATTCAGCGAGCTGAACGGGTCCTGGAACACCATCGGCACGTCACCGCGGTAGGCCATGCTCTGCTTGCGCGTACGCATCGATCGCAGCGACCTGCCCTGGTAGAGGATCTCGCCGCGGGTCGGCTTGTAGACGCGGGCGAGCAGCCGGGCGATCGTGCTCTTGCCGCTGCCGCTCTCGCCGACCAACGCCACGATCTCCTTGGGGTAGATCGAGATATCGGCATCGTCGACCGCATGCAGCGACTTGCGCGAGAAGTTGCCACCGACCTTGAAGTGCTTGGTCAGCCCCTTGGTCTCGATAAGAGGCGAGGTCATGCGGGCACCTTCCAAGCATCCTGGTGATCCGGGCAGTACATCAGGCACCGCGAACCGACCGGTCCGATCGGATACAGCTCCGGTTCGATGCTGTGGCACCGCTCCTTGACCTGCGTGCACCGCGGCGCGAAGCGGCAACCGGTGATGGCCTGGCCGAGATCCGGCGGCGCTCCGGGGATGCCGGTCAGCTCCACGCGGGGCCCGCGGATCGACGGGAACGCGTCGAGCAACCCCTGGCTGTACGGGTGCGTGGGCGTGTCGAACACGGTACGGGTCGGGCCGTCCTCGACCACCTGGCCCGCGTACATCACGAGCAGGCGATCGGAGAAGTGGCTGACCAGCGACATGTCGTGCGTGACGAAGATGACCGCAAAGCCGAGCTGCTTCTGCAACTCCTTGATCTGCACCATCAGCGACCGCTGCGCGACCACGTCGAGCGCTGACGTGGGCTCGTCCATGATGACCAGGTCCGGCGTGAACAGCAGCGCCATCGCGATCATCGCGCGCTGGCGCATGCCGCCGCTGAGCTGGTGCGGATAGCTCTTGAGGTGGATCGGGTCGATGCCGACCAACTCCATCACCTCGCGGCTGCGATCGCGGATCTTCTGCGCCGAATACTTCGCGTGCGCATCGATCGCGTCCTTGAACTGCGCGCCGATCGTGGTGACCGGGTTCAGCGCGTTCATCGCACTCTGCATGACCACCGAATAGTCACGCCACCGCAGGTTGTTGAGCTGCTTCTCGGTCATCGTGACGAGGTTCTCGCCGTGGAATATCACGCTGCCGCCGGTGATCTCGGCCGGTGGCGAGAGCAGCCGGGCGATGCCGAACAGCATCGTCGACTTGCCGCAGCCGGACTCGCCGACCACACCGACGAACTCACCCTTGTGCACATCCAGGTTCACGCCGTCGACCGCGCGGACCGCGCCACGCTGCGTCAGATACTCCACCTGCAGGTCATTGACCTCCAGGAGCACGTCACTGCCGGGCTCCCCGATCCTGCTGGCCGGAACGAGGTTATTTAGTGGTGCGGACACGACGCCTCCTCACCGGACGAAGCGCCGGGTTGCTGATCTCATCGAATGCGTAGTTGAGCAGGGCGAACGACACGCCCAGCAGGGCCACGCAGACACCGGGGGCGATCGACCACAGCGGGCTGCCGCTCTGCAGCGCCTCGTAGCCCTGCGCGCGATAGAGCATCGTGCCCCAGCTGATCGAATCTTGATCGCCGAGACCCAGGAACTGCAGGCCCGCGGCGGTCAACACCGAATACAGCGCTGCCCCGAGAAAGTTCGCGACGATGAGGGAGGTCATTGTCGGCAGAACCTCAAAAACGATGATGTACGAGCGACGCTCGCCTCGGACCCGGGCGGATTCCAAGAAGTCCCGGTTCCGCAGCGACAGCGTTTGGGCTCGGAGCTGATTGGCGCCGTACGACCATCCGGTCACCACCAGCACGAGCAGCGTCACCGTCAGGCTGCCCTTCCCCGCGTACGACGCGAAGATGATGATCAGCGGGAACGTGGGCAGCACCAGGAAGATGTTGGTGATCATCGAGAGCGTCTCGTCGGCGATCCCACCGAGGTACGCGGCCGACACGCCGACCAGCACCGACAGCACCGTGGCGAAGGCGCCCGCGACCAAGGCGATGATCAGCGACTGCCGGGTCCCGTATACCAGTTGGCCCCAGATGTCCTGACCGAGCGATGTGGTGCCGAGCAGGTGTGTGCCGGATGGTCCGAGGCCCGGGGCGAACTGCGCCACCGCGAGCGGATCCTTAACCGACGTGAAGAGATGCGGGAATACCGCCAGGACACAGAAGATCAGGAACATCACCAAGCCGACGGTGGCCTTGGGGCTGCGCCGCAGCGCGGTCAGGACCCGTCCGCGCCCGCGCGGTACGGTCTCGGCGTCCACCGCGGTGGGCGCCTGTATCAATAGACTTGTCATGGTCGCACCCCTGCGATCTCGATGACTTCACTTCGTTGCGTCATGGCCGACTATCCCTTCGCCCGGGCGCGCGGGTCGAGCCAGGCGATCGCCACGTCACAGAGGAATACCGAGACCAGCACCGCGACCGTGTAGAGCATGAACAGCACCTGCATCAGCGGGTAGTCCGCGTTCTGGACCGCGTTGAAGAGCAGGTAGCCGAGACCCTGGTAGTTGAAGACGTACTCGACGAGGATCGCGCCGGAGATCACGAAGCCGATCGACATCGCGAAGCCGGAGAGGTTCGGCAGGAATGCGTTCCGCGCGGCGTACCCGTACATAATCTTGCGGTTGGAAAGGCCTTTGGCTCTTCCCATCCGGACGTAATCCTCGGCCAACGTGGTGATCATGTTGTTGCGCATGGTCAGGATCCAGCCGCCGATCGCCGTGATCAACAACGCCAGCGCGGGAAGGATCGCATGCTGGAGCACGCTGCGGACGAACGGCCCGTTGAAGCCGGGCACCAGCCCGTTGTCGTAGTTGAAGTCGCTCGGCAGCAGGCCGTTCGACCAGACGTTGAAGATGTAGATCAGGACCAGACCCACCCAGAAGTACGGCAGCGCGGACGTGACTACGAACACCGACGGCACGATCGAGTCCAATCGGCTGCCCCGGCGCCATCCCGAGACGATGCCGATCGCCGATCCAGCCATGAACGCCAGGATCGTGGTGATGCCAACCAGGCCGAGTGTCCACGGCAGTGCCTGGCCCACGATCGTGGACACCGGTTCGCCGAGCGCGGTGCCGATCGATACGCCCCAGTGCCCGGTGACCATGTTCTGCAGATACGCGAAGTACTGCTGGAAGATGTTCTGGTTCGGCTTGAACCCGAACGACGTCAGCATCGACTGCAGCGCCGCCGGGGACAGCTTGTTGTGCGTCCGGTCCCGGAGCGACTGCAGCGGGGAGCCGGGCATGAATCTCGGGATGAAGAAGTTCAGTGTTAGTGCCGCCCAGAGGGTGAGCACGAAGAATCCGAATCGTTGCGCGATGTACCTCACGGAGACCTTCTCCTCGTACTCACCCTCATGGTCGTCAAATCCTTACGGTTTTACTGAGCCGACTGCGAGTACAGGTGGAGAAGAACCTGCTCGACGTCGGGGACGTTGAACGCCGCGGGCTGTGCGTACGGGTCTGACTCCGTGGGCCAGCCTTGGATGTCCGTGGTGTTGTATTGGAACCAGTCGACCGATTCGGTGGTCGGGATGAAGGGGATGTCGGCGAGCATGGCTGCCTCGATCTTCTTCATGATGGTGACCTGGTCCGCGTCGGACGCGGCCGGGTACTGGTCGAACAGTGCGTCCACGGCCGGGTTGTTGTACCGCTCGTAGTTGCTGTTGGCCTGCTTGCCGATCGGGGCCGAGTTCTTCGAGTAGAGGATCGCCCGGAGTTCGGTGTACGGGGTCGGGCCGCCGGCCTCGCCGTAGTAGGCCAGGTCGTAGTCGCCGGTGAACAGCTTCGTGTCGTAGGTCTGCTGGGCCAGGTCGGACACGGTCAGGTTGATGCCGATCGGCTTGAGCTCCTGCTTGATGACGGCCAGGGATGCGTCCCAGTCGGTGTAGCCGGTGATCGTGATGACCGTCAGGTTCAACGGCTTCGCCGGGGAGTATCCGGCGCTGGCCAGCAGCGTCGTCGCCTTGGCAGCGTCCGGCGTCGCGTAGCCGGAGGCGGTCAGGGCGTCGGAGTCGAAGTACTTCTGGAACGTCGGCGCGACGATGCCGGTCTGGTTCGCGGGCGGCTGCTGGCCGCCTTCACCGATCGCGGCGATCTGCGTGCGGTCGATCGCCTGGGCGATCGCCTGACGCACCGCGAGGGTGCTGGTCGCCTTGTGCGACGGGTCCAGGTTCGGGAACAGTTCGACGTTGGTCACCGGCGGCGACCAGGTGTTGTTCGCCTGCGACTTGTTCAGGTAGGTGGTCTTGATGTTCGGGATGAACTGGCTGCCCCACTGAGCCTTGCCGCTGGCGAGGTCGAGGTTCGCCGGACCGTTGTCCAGGTAGGCCGGGTATTCGATCTTCTGGATGTACGGCTTACCGGCCTGCCAGTACTTCGGGTTCGCCGTGTACTGGATGTTGTTCGGCGTGCACGGGCTGACCATGAACGGGCCGGTGCCGACCGGGTCGGTGTCCGCCCAGGTGTCCGGGTGCGCCGCGGCGTCACCGGTGGAGAAGATGTGCTGCGGCACGATGCCGACCTGGTCGGCGAAGTTGAAGAAGTACGGCGTGGCCACGTCCGCGAACGTCATCGTGACCTGGTTACCGGCCGCGGTCACGCTCTGCAGCCCGGCACCGGTCCACAGGGCGTAGAGGTCGGTCGACGGCTGCGACTTCATCAGGTTGAACGTGAACGCGACATCGGCGGCCGAGAACGGCTGACCGTCGCTCCACGTCACACCGTCACGGATGGTGAACACGATCGACTTGTGGTCATCGCTCCACTTGTAGCTCGATGCCAGCATCGGCGTCTCGGCCTGGTTGTTCAGCAGGTCGACATAGATCAACGGCTCGTAGACGAAACCGAGCGACTCGGAGTTCGCCGACGGGTTGAACGGGTTGAACTGGCACGGCCATGTCTGACCCTGCTCGTTCGCGATCGTGACCGTACCGCCCTGCTTACGCGCGGCGTTGAGGTCGACAGATGCCGTCGGCTTGGGCTTGCTGGTCGTCGCGGCACTCGTGCAAGCTGCCGTCCCGAGCAGGCTGATCCCAATAAGGGCGGCGAGAACCTTGGTTCTCCTCATCCTGACAGTCCTTCCTTACATAGAGGTGCAATGGGGGTGCAGTAGGGCGGGGCGATAGGGCGGGTGTGGTAGAGCGTGATGGGTCGGCGCTGACCGTCAGGTGACGGCCAAGAGTTGTCGAGCTGCTTCGGTGCCGAGGGCGAGCGCACCCATCAGCGGCGCATCGAACGGGAACTTCGCCCGGACGAGTTCCGGTGGATAGGGCACGGCCGCATCGAGGGCGCGGCGAAGTCCACCCTCGATGTGTTGCCAGGAGCGGATCATGCCGCCACCGACTGCGATCCGGGTCGGATCGACCGCGATCGCCAGGTTGACCATGTGAAAAGACAATTCCGCGACGAATGCGTCGACGAGTTCGGCCAGGTGCGCATCGGTCGGCGCGCGTTCGAATGCGGCGGCCGGGCTGGGCAGGCCCGGGACGAGACGTACGGCCGACTGCTGGAACGCCTTGCCGCTGACCACATCCTCGAGCGGCACCCGGCCGGCCAGCTCGGCACCGACGTCCGAGACCGACCGAAGGTTGTATCCGATCTCGCCGGATGCGCCGTGCTGGCCGCTCAGGACGGTGCCGTTCGCGACGATCGCGACCGCAAGGCCGGTGCCCAGATTGAGGTAGATGCCGGGATCGGCGCCGACCAGCGCGCCCCACGACGCCTCCGCCTGGGCGGCCGCTTTCACGTCGGTCGCCAGACGCACCGCGGCCCCGGGAAACGCCTCGGCGATCTCCCGGCCCAGCGGGATCTCGTCCCACCCCGGTACGGCCGGCGCGAGCGCGACACCGTGCTCGCCCGGGATTCCGATCGTGCTGACGCCGACCGCGACGACTTCGGAGTCCGGCGCCGACGACGCGAGCAGCATACGAGCGGCGCGCAGACCTTGGTCGAGGGTTGCCCGGCCACCGAGCGCGGCCGGGGTGTCCACCGACATCGTGCCGAGCCGCTCGCCGGTTGCATCGCTGACCGCGACCGCTATCTTTGTGCCACCGAAGTCGAGCCCGAGCACTACGGGTACGTGCACGGCGGCTCCTTCAGACTCGGACCTTAATGTTCGTACGCTTGGTGGTTAGGAAAGTAGACTAACTAACCTTCGATGTGCAAGGCTCTGCCAGACATCGACAGGTCGCAGATCAATAACGGAGGAGGTCGCGGTGCTCAGCAATTCAACGGCGCACGGCGCAGGTTCATCCCCGGCGCGACCTGCAGATGATCCGAGCCATGAATGAGCTGCTGTTACTCGACCTCATCCGGGACGCCGACGGCATCTCCCGAGCGGATCTGGCCCGGATTTCCGGCCTCGCGAAGAACACCGTCTCGCTCGCGCTGGCCAATCTCGAACGCTCCGGCCTCGTCCACGTCTCCGGCATGCGGACCGGCGTACCCGGCCCGGCCGCGGTCCTCTACGAGGTGCGGTCGGAGTGCGGCTTCGTGCTCGGACTCGACGTCGGCAGCGAGTTCGTCCGCGGTGCCATCAGCGACATTTCCGGCACCGTACGGGCGCGGAGGTCGATCGAAAGCCGGGCCACCACGAGTTCCCGTCGCGTCGCCGAGCTGGTCACGCTCGCCGCGGCACTCTGCGCCGAGGCCGGAGTGGCCGCCGACGACATCACGCAGACCGTGCTGGGCAGCCCCGGCGTACACGATCCGCAGCGGGACCATCTCGCGCTCGCGGGCGGCCTGCCCGGCTGGGAGAAGCCGACCGTCCTGACCGAATTGCGGCAGGCGTTCGGACCGAAGCTCATGATCGAAAACGACGTGGACGCCGCCGCGCTGGCCGAACGCGCACACGGTCACGGCCGCGACTTCGGCACCTTCGCATTCATCTCGATCGGTACGGGTATCGGCATGGGCCTCGTCCTCGGCGGCCAGCTGCATCGGGGCCGGCACGGCGCAGCCGGCGAGATCGGCTACCTGCCACTCGGATCGGACGACGACGAGAAGGACGCCCGTCGGCGCGGGCGTCTCGAAGCCGCCGCCTCGGCCGCCGGCATCGTCCGAGCGGCGAAGCGTGCCGGCATCACCGGCCCTCTGTCGGCCCGGAAGGTGTTCGCCGCGGCCGATCGCGGTGAGCCGTGGGCGGTCACGATCGTCGCCGAGGAGGCGCTGCTGGTCGCGCAGGCGGTCTGCGCGGTCATCACGGTCGTCGACCCGGAGCTCATCGTGCTCGGCGGCGGCGTCGGCCAGGCCGCCGGCTTCCTCGATGCGGTCGCCATCCAACTGCGCCCGCTGGCGCCGGTCCTCCCCGAGCTGCGGGTCAGTGCTCTCGGCGCCGACGCTGTCGTGGACGGCTGCCTCGCGGCCGGCATCGGACAGGCATGGGCCGACCTCACGGCGACCATCCCGGCCAGCTCCGCGAACGAGGCCATGGCCGTTCCGCTCCAGCGGTCGACGTTCGGGTTGTCCGGTCCCACCGAGCGGTAGCGGTCGCTCGTACCACTCACTGATCTTGAACCGGAACGGTCGTGTGCAGCGACAACCTGTGCGGATTGATATCCCATAGTGCCGCCGATCGCTTGACCGTCCTTGCACCGTACTAATAGCGTCGCCACCCATGAGGAACCTCCGCTCGCGCGTCATGGCATCGATCGCGCATCGTTACGTGCGACGGGCCGGAAAGCGGGGGCTCGATCTAGCCGCGCTGGGCCACCTACCGCCCGCGGTATTGATGCCGTTACGCCGCATTGGTCTGGATCCGGTGCCGGAGCTGGGCATCGCCCGTGACGCAGCGCCGATCAGCCGGCTCGCGCTCGCGTTCGGGCTGCGGATCTGGCTGGTCAGCGGCCATCAACAGGCCAAAGCGGTGCTGACCGACGCGGACGCGTTCTCGACCGACTTCGCGAACATGATCGGCGGCGTTCCCGGTGCGTCCACGAACCCGGGCGGCCTCGGCTTCGCCGACCCGCCGGTGCACACCCGGCTGCGTCGGATGCTGACGCCGGAGTTCACGATGCGCCGGCTGGCCCGGCTGGAACCGCGGATCCACGACATCATCGAGGAGCGCCTGGACGCGATGGCCGCCGCCGGCACCGTGGATCTCGTCGCCGAATTCGCGCTGCCGATCCCGTCGCTCGTGATCTGCGAACTGCTCGGCGTGCCGTACGCGGATCGAGAGGAGTTCCAGCGGCTGGCGATGGCCCGGTTCGACATCTTCGGCGGGGTTGCTCAGTCGTTCGGGGCCATCTCCGAATCGCTGGTCTACCTGCGGGAAGTCGTACGCAAGCAGCGCATCAACCCGGGTGACGGCCTGCTCGGCGCGATCATCAAGGAACACGGCGACGAGATCGGCGACGACGAGCTCGCCGGCCTGGCCGACGGCGTACTGACCGGCGGATTCGAGACGACTGCGAGCATGCTGGCGCTCGGTGCGCTCGTGCTGCTCGAAGATCCGCAGGCGATGCAGCTCATCCACGACGACGATGCCGCGATCGCGCCGTTCGTCGAGGAGGTACTCCGGCACCTCACCGTCGTACAGGTCGCGTTCCCGCGCTTCGCCCGTACGGACGTGGAGATCGACGGCGTCAAGATCTCCAAGGGAGACGTTGTAGTGGTCTCGCTATCCGGTGCGAACCGGGACCCGGCACTAGGCCCGGATCTGGAGACCGTCGAGCCGGCTCGTCCGCCGTCCCCGCACATCGCCTTCGGGTACGGGTTCCATCGCTGCGTCGGCGCCGAGCTGGCCCGGATGGAGCTGCGAGCCGCGTATCCGGCGCTGGTCCGGCGGTTCCCGCACATGCGCCTCGCGGTGCCGGCCGAGGAACTCGAGTTTCGCAAACTGTCCATTGTGTACGGCGTCGAACGCCTGCCGGTGCACGTACACGCGCCGGTTCCTCTCAGCGGCGCGGCCGTGGCAGTCGGCTAGACGAGTCCGGGGTACGCCATCGATGGCGTACCCCGGACGTTGTGTACATGTCAGATCCGGCGGCGGCGTGAACCGGTGCCCGCGACCAGGGCAACCCCGATAGCGGCGACGACGACCTGGATGATGTGCTCCGTCCAGTTGATGCCGGCGGTGTGCGCGACGTGCAGCGCGGATGCAATCAGGTAACCGACGAACGCGGCGACGATACCGACGATGATCGTCAGGCCCATGCCCATGTTCTGGCGCCCCGGCACGAGCAGGCGGCCGAGCATGCCGATGACGGCACCGATGATGATGGTCCAAATGATGACCGCGAGTGTGATGGTCATTTCCGTCAACCTCTCCAAACCGGGTGGGTGCTGCAGGTGGCACTGGTATTCCCGGTTGGTCGGCGATTGAAACGACGGGCCGTTTCTAGAACCCCGGGAATGCCCTCCGGAGCAGGTCGATGCGGCTGTCATCGGCCACATCGGACGGCGTGTGATCGGGATCCATCCGGCCGTACGCGAGGCGGAGGAACGCTTCGGCCGGGATCTCCACCGGGTCCGCGTCACCGGCGGTGTTCTCGAGTGCGATGCTCGGGCTCAGCGTCAGCCTGAACCGGCGGTCCGGGTTCGTCGTGGCGACCGCAATCGGATCGGCATCGGCGACCGGTTTCCCGATCCAGCCCACCCGCTGCGGGAGCAGATCGGTCAGCAGCGCGACCGCATCGTCGGCGACCAGCGCGGTCGGGTCGAGCGCGACCGCAATGTCCCACGTATGTACGGCGTGCTCGCCAAGGCGCAGCGCCGCGAATCCGGCCACGTCCAGATCCAGGCCGAACATCGTCAGCGCGAACGAGGCCCGCTGCTCGTCGGGCATGTGCTCCAGCGTCGTCACGAGCGCCTCGTTCGCGGCCACGCTGTCGGCGACCTGGCGGATCGGCGGCTTCGCGTTCCAGCGCTCCCAGATCGGCGGGAACACGTCGTTGCTCGGTGCGGTCTTGCCGGTCAGACCGGCCTCCAGGAACAGCTCGAAGATCTCGGCCTGGCTGCCGAGGTGCGATGCGACCTGTGCGATGGTCCACTCGCTGTCGTAGGACGGCGCCATTACCTCGTCCTCGTCCAGCGGCGTGACCAGCGCGGTCATCCGGTCGTGAGACGTACGGAGGGCTTCCAGCCAGCGGCTCGTATCAGACATGGATGGCATTCTGCCTTAGCCGTCTGGCCCCCCGCTCTAGCGTCGGGCCAGCACGTTGCGCAGGTTGGCGACGCCGATCGTGACCGCGGCGATCAGCGCCAGCACGCCCAACGCGGTCCCGATGTTGGTGATCAGAAGCCAGAGGAGAACCACCACGGCGGCAAGGATCGCGACGCCGAGCAGGAACAGCGGCAGCCGGTGACGGAGGAGTGCCTCCACCGCCATGACAACGAGAATGCCGATCACCGCCGTCCGCAGCACCGACGTGTTGGCCGAGATCAGAGCCAACCCGAGCAGGAGCAGCAGGATCGACAGGGACGCACCGGACCAGAACTTGAGCAGTGCGCTGGTCGGCGGCGGAGTATCCGGAACACTGCGACGGTTCAGGTGTGCGTGCGGTGGCGTGTTGCGAGCGGCACCGCGTACGTGCTGGAGCTGGTCGCGCTCGTTGGTCGCATCGCGGCGGCGGTCGCGCAGGGCGCCGATCTCGGCCTCCCGCGCAGCGAGACGAGCGGCACTACCGTCGCCGCGCCGCGCCGCGGTCACCGTCGGCGGGAGCACGGCCACGCCCGCAGCGGCTCGACGCAGCTCGTCCTGTCCGGCGGAGATCTGCGCCTGTAGGTCCTCGATGATCGCGTCGAGTTCAGCGATCCGCTCGACCTCGGCATGCGCGTCACCGGCGGGTGTCGGGGGAACCTTGTCCAGCCCGGCCCAGCCGACCGGGTCACCCCACGAGGCCCGGATCGCGCCGCTGCGCTCGTAGCGCGGACCGGCCGGAGCACGTTCGCCGCCGAACGGATCGTCGATATCCAAGCCCCAGAGCCCTCGATAGTCGCGTACCCACGGCGTCGTCGAGTCGATCAGGATCGGCGTCCACGGCCGGTCGGTGCCGGGCCCGATCCGGACGCCGTCGCCGCGCCGGTAGTCGACGAACGGAATGCCGAGGCCGAGCGACGGTTGGTGCCGCGCCCAGGGGAACAGCCGCGAGCGGATTCTGTTCACGACCGAGAACAGCCCATCGAGCGCGGGCGGCTGGACTCGGACGAGATAGTCCCCGGGCAGGTACGCGCCCGAATGCGAGCCGGCGCCGGCGTACACGATCGGATGGGTGCCGTCGATCCAGCCGATGTCCGGATCGTCGGGTCGCCGGCGCAGCTCGTCGCCGGTCTCGTCGTGTGACGAGAATGCGATCCAGGCCAGCTCGTACCCGTCTATGGTTTGCCGGCTGCCGGCCGTGAGGAACAGCGTGACCTGTTCCCAGTCGGCCTCATGGTCGTTGACCCCGCCGAAGCTGCCGCGCCAGTCATTCATCGGATACAGGAACCAGTACTGGATCGTCAGGTAGCCGCCGTCGCTGCCGACGTGCGCGTGGTACGCGTCCGGTGGTGCGGTCGTGCTGTACAGGCGCTGTGCCGACGCGGTCAGACCGCCGGGCACCTTCCCGCGCAAGAGCAGTGACAAGCGCATGCCGGAGTCGATGAACCGCCCGAGTAGGCCGACGGCGGCGAGCCGAGAGACACCGGTGAACGTCGGCCGATCGGGGCGTCGGCGCCAGGTGCGCAGTTCGGCGCCCTTCAGCGAGCGCGTGGCATAGCGCAGGAACAGCGACGCCCTGGGATGCGCCAGGGCCGCGTCGGCGAGGCGCTCCGGGCTGAGCTGGCCGTGGTCGACGAGCATCGTCGGGTCTCCGCGTCCGTTCGGAGCGGATGCCCACAGCGCGGCGTGTGCCAGATAGTCGTCCACCGGCATCGGGAAGAACAGCTCACCGGAGGTGAACCGCAGGACGGGTTCGTAGCGGCGGACCAGCGCGAGAACGTCAACGGTCTCGGAAACATCCAGGGCGTCCTCGGCGCCGATCATCACGTCGGCCGGGCCTCAGGATGCCAAGACGCGGGCCTTCTCCGCCTCGAATTCGGCATCGGTCAGCACGCCACTCGACTTCAGTTCGCCGAGTTGCTGCAGCTGGCCGAGCCGGTCCGCGCCGGGATCCTGGTCCGGTGCCGGCCCCTGGTCCATCGGCTCCTGCTGCTCCTGCGCTGCCTGCTGCTTCTCCGCGGCGCGCGCGTCACCCCGGCGCCGTACGCCGCCCGAGACGGCTGTTGCCGTACCCGCGACCACCGCAGTACGGGTGGCCATGCCCAGCAGACCGGGACGTCCTCCTCGACGACGCATCATCGTTGGTTCCTACCTCTCATCAAGCGCGGCGAACGCGGCCAGGACCGTCTCGCGCGGGACTCGTTCCATCACAGCCACCTCGGCATGGGAATCGCGCAGCGCCGCCGCCAACCGCGCGGCCCAGCTGTTCTCCCAGACGACGACCATTGCGGACGAGCCGGGATCGAGGTCGTCCGCGATCGCGGTCAGATCGTCGTCGCTGAGCAGATCGAGTTCGTCATCGCCGAACTTCTTAAACGCCTCGGCGAGGCCGGAATCCGCCAACTCGACCACGGCCACCGAGCCGTCGTCGTCCTTGCGGACGAAGGTGAGATCGATGATACGAACGGTCCCGTTGTCCTGGAGTTCGAGGAGCGCCGGTGCGACGTCGCCGTTGAATCTGTTTCCCTCGAACGCGATGACGGACACGTCTACCGGACCGAGGGAGCTGGCTGAGGGTGTTGAAGTCACGATCGGTGAACCTCCGCGTCATCCTGAAATGCACTCATTTCAGGATATGGCGGACGGACTTCATCCGTGGTCGGTTTCCTCCAGTGCACCAAAACTAACAGAGATCACCACGGTACGGAATCGGTCGATGAGCGGACTGCGCAGCCCAGCACAGCTGGCTAAGGTCGCCGGATGCCTACCGATGAGATCACCGCGGCTGCCGCGGGCACCTGGACACTCGGTGACCGCACCATCCGGCGGATGGGGTTCGGCTCGATGCGGATCACCGCGAACCCGGACCGCGACCTGGCCATCCGCGTGCTGCGGCGGGCGGTCGAGCTGGGCGTCAACCACATCGACACCGCCGCGTTCTACAAGTCCCCCGGCGGCACGCTCGAGGTCGGCACCGGTCCAACCCGGTACGCGACCGAGCTGATCCGGGACGCATTCTCGCCGTACCCGGACGATCTGGTGATCACCACGAAGGTCGGGCCGGGCGAGGATCCGGACACCGGCTTCTACCACGCGACCACCCCTGCGGAGCTGCGTACCCAGGTCGAGGAGAACCTGCGCCGGCTCGGCCGGGACCATCTCGACGTCGTCAACCTGCGGATCATCAAGAGTCCCGGCAAGGACTCGATCGCGGACCGGTTCGGCGCACTTGCGGACATGCGCGATGCCGGGCTGATCCGACACCTGGGCCTGTCGAACGTCCGCATCGATCATCTCGACGAGGCGCAGACCATTGCGCCGGTGGTGTGCGTACAGAACGCGTACTCGATCGATCTGAACCGTACTGGCGATGATCTGATCACGCTCTGCGGCGAGCGGGGCATCGCGTTCGTGCCGTTCTTCACGATTGCCGGCACCGGCCGGGAGTCGGGCGCAGCGTCCGCGCACAGCGAGGCCGTCCGCGAGGTCGCGCTCGCACATCACGCAACACCCGCACAGGTACGCCTGGCGTGGTCCCTGCATCGCGGACCGAACGTCCTGGCCATCCCCGGTACGGGCGACCCGGCCCATCTCGCGGAGAACATCGCCGCCGGCGCGCTGCGACTCTCCCCCGAGGAAATCGCTCGCCTCGACTGATTCGCCTCGCCTAGGTTCGGATCATGCCGGAACCGGAAGCGTTGACGCCGACCACCGCCGAGTCCGACGAGGCTGCGTACTGGGCGCACATCTTCGGGCGATGGGACCCGATGACGCTTCCGGAAGTCCGTGATTTCATGGCGGGCTTCCCACGTCCGTGGTGGGTGGTCGGCGGCTGGGCGATCGACGCGTTCACCGGACAACCGCGCGAGCACAGCGATGTCGATATCTCGATCTTCGCCTCCGACGTTCCGGCGCTGCGGGCGCACGTACGCGGCCGGTGGCATCTGTGGAACGTGGCCAAGGCCGACATGCGACCGCTGATCGACAAGTATCCGGATGTCTTCGAGCCGGCCAGCCAGCTGTGGGTACGCGAGCACGGCGACGCGCCGTGGCGGATCGACATCCCGCTGACGCCGGATCACGAGGGTCTATGGACGAACAAGATGCTGGCCGGCCACCGCGCGCCGCTCGACGAGGTGTCGTGGGTGGCCCCGGACGGCGTCCGTTACCTGCGGCCGGAGATCGTGCTGTTCTTCAAGGCACGGCTGCAACGGTCCAAGGATCTCCGGGACTTTCGGCTGGTCGCACCACTTCTGGACGATGTGCAACGGGCGTGGCTGCGTACCGCGGTCGCCTCTGCGTGGGGCGAGGCGCACCCGTGGCTGCCGCGCCTGGCGTGAGCGGAGCTTGTCGAACCGAGCCATGTGACAGCAGATCCGCGACCTGCGAAGCGGGCGCGGATCTGGGGTGGACCCCCCTTTACTTTTAACAAACCTTAAATTATGTCTTGACAGAACTGTAACGGAAGCGAAATCTGTCGATGGAGCGCTGAACGACCCCCCCAAACGGACGAAGGAGAACGGTTATGTCCAGCAGGCGAAGGTCCATAGTGGTGCGGCATCGAGCGATACTCGCGGCGGTGGTAGTCACGGCCGCGATCGGATTTGTCAGCTCGACGGCGAGCGCGGCAACCCCATCGACGACCGTGCATCAGGCCGTAACAAAGGCCGCCGTCGTGACGCCGAATACGGTGCCCGGCGCTCCGGCCGGATTCACCACGACGTTTAGCGATGACTTCACCGGCGGATCCGGCGCGGCGATCGACGGCAACTGGAAGTTCGACACCGGCACCGGCGTCTTCGGCACCGGCGAGATCGAGACGATGACGAACAGCACCTCGAATGTCTTCCAGGACGGCAGCGGCCACCTGGTGCTGAAGGCGCTGCACTCGGGCACCAACCCGACGTCCGGCTGGACGTCCGGCCGAGTCGAGACGAACGCGGCGACGTTCGGCGCTCCGGCCGGCGGCGTCGTGATGATGCAGGCATCGATCCAGCAGCCGAACCTGAACACGTCCAACGGTGCCGGCTACTGGCCGGCGTTCTGGATGCTCGGCTCCGCACTTCGCTCCGGCGGCACCTGGCCGGGCGTCGGCGAGGTGGACATCCTCGAGGACATCAACAGCCGCAGCACGGTCTTCGGCACACTGCACTGCGGCGTCAGCCCTGGCGGCCCGTGCAACGAGTCGACCGGCATCGGCAGCGGTGAGCGCGCGTGTTCCGGCTGCAACACCGGCTACCACACGTACGCGGTACAGATCGACCGTTCGGTGTCGCCGGAGCAGATCCGCTGGTACCTCGACGGCGCCAACTACTTCACCATCAACGCGAACCAGGTGGACGCAACGACCTGGGCAAACGCCGTTGATCACCCGTTCTTCATCATCTTCGACCTGGCGATGGGCGGCGCGTTCCCGGCGGCCTTCGGCGGCGGACCGAACGCGTCGACCGTGTCCGGCGGGCAGATGAACATCGACTACGTCGCGGTCTACAACAAGGCACCGGGCGGCGGTGGCGGCGGCGGAACCGGCGGATCCGGCCCGATCCACGGATACGGCGGCAAGTGCGTCGACGTCGCCGGTTCAAACACCACGAACGGTACGGCTGTCCAGCTGTACACGTGCAATGGCACCGGCGCCCAGAGCTGGACGCACAGCGGCAACACGCTGCAGGCGCTCGGCAAGTGCATGGACGTCACGTCGGCCGGCACGGCGAACGGCACGAAGGTCCAACTATGGGACTGCAACGGCACCGGCGCCCAGCAATGGACGGTCGGTCCGAACAACGAACTGATCAACACCAACTCCGGCAGATGCCTTGACGCGACCGGGCCGAGTTCGGCCGACGGTACGCGATTGCAGATCTGGGACTGCGCCGGAAGTGCGAACCAGGCCTGGACGCTGCCATAACACCGCCCAGCTGACACGGCACGTGCCGCCCTCCAACCTCGATGGTTGGGGGGCGGCACGCTGTGCTTACAGGTCCTGCATGATCTCCCGGACGATGATTCGTCCGGCTGCATCGATGAGGGCCAGGTGCGAGAACGCCTGCGGAAAGTTGCCCAGGTGCCGGGCGGATCGGGTATCGAACTCCTCGGCGTACAGGCCGAGAGGTGACGCTACGCGCAGCAACCGTTCCATCAGATCGCGTGCCCGACCGATCTGCCCGACGATGGCAAGGTTGGATACCAGCCAGAACGAGCAGATGATGAAGCTGCCTTCCTTGCCGCTCAATCCGTCGTCGGTCTCCTGAGTGTGGTAGCGAAGCACGAACCCGTCCTCGGTCAGGCCATCAGCGATCGCTTCGACCGTTGAGCGCAGCCGCTCGTCGCCCGGTGCGAGGAATTTGAAGATGCCGGCAAGTAATGCCGAGGCGTCCAAAGCGTCGGTGTCGTAGTGCTGTCGTAAGACGCCACGGTCGCTAACGCCGTGCGCGAGGATGTCGGTCCGGATCTCCACGGCGGTCTGCCTCCACGCCTGCGCCTGGTTCGGGTCGCCGCGGATCTCGGCCAGCTTCGCCGCCCGATCGAGGGCCACCCAGCACATCAGCTTCGACGACACGTAATGCCGCGGCTCTCCACGCGCCTCCCAGATTCCCTGGTCCGGCTCCTGCCACACGCGCGACGCCGCTTCGGCCTGCGAGACCACGATCGGCCACAGACGGCTGGGCAGCCGCTGGGCGTGCCGAGTATGCAGCAGGATCGAGTCGAGCACGGCGCCGAAGACATCGTTCTGCTTCTGGTCGTACGCGCCGTTGCCGACGCGTACCGGACGTGCGCCTTCGTAGCCGGTCAGCCCGTCGCGGGTCGTCTCGGTCAGGTCACGGCGCCCGTCGATGCCGTACATGATCTGTAATGGCCCGTCCTCGGTCGGCTCGACGTCCGCGATGAACTGCATGAAGTCGTTGGCCTCCCAGTCCAACTGAAGGTAGTGCAGCGCCCGCAGCGTGAACGTCGTATCGCGCATCCAGGTGTACCGGTAGTCCCAGTTGCGGTCGCCGCCCGGCGTTTCCGGCAGCGATGTCGTCAAGGCGGCGACCGTTGCCCCGGTCGGCATGTATGTCAGGCCCTTGATAACCAGCGCCGAGCGCTCCATCCGCTCGCGCCACCGATGATCGGGCATGCGTGAATTGGCGATCCAGTTACGCCAATAGGTCGTGGTCGCAGCGATCCGCGCCTGGGCCTGCGCGGCATCGGCCGGCGCGGCCAGTTGATCGGCCCAGGACATCACGCAGTACGCCCACTCGCCCTGGTTGAGTACGCGACGGCCCCGAACCATGCTGCCCTCGATGCCGATCGGCAGATCCGACGTCAACCGGACGGTCTGCCCGGCACCGACGGCGTCGGCGCTGTAGCCGGCACCGTCGTGCATCGTCCACGCGGCCGGAACACGCCCGTAATCGAACGCCGGCTCGCAGGTCAGCTCGACCTCTACGCTGCCGACGATGCACTCGGCCGTACGGACGAAGAGGTGATCGGCATCGACGTTCGCCGGTGGACGGGTGTGCGGCGTGACCACATCCGGCGACGAGGACGGCCCGATCGTGAGAGCATCCCGCACGACGATCCAGCCGGTACGCGTACGCCAGGTTGTCTCGAGGACGTTCGTGTTCGGTTGGTACACCCGCGAGATCGGGTGGAAGATCCCGTACGGAGCGAACCGGAACGTGCCCGCCTCTCGATCGAGCAGCGCGGCGAAGATGCTGGGCGAGTCGAATGCCGGAACGCACAGCCAGTCGATCGAACCGTCCGGGGCAACCAGAGCGCCGGTATGGCAGTCCGACAGGAACGCGTAGTCCTCGATCGGCGTGAACGACGACGTCATCACGCCATCGCCTGGCACCATCGCCACCCGATCGCTGGTCGTCGTCATGGCTACGTCAGTGCGACAGGGCCTTGGACTTCAAGGCGTTGAACTCGGCCTGGCTGATCGCTCCGGAGTCGAGCAGGGACTTGGCCTGCACGATCTGATCCGCAGGAGACGCGGCCGTACCGACGGCCGATCGGATCTGCGCGTCAACCTGCTGCTGTACGGCCTTTTGCTGCTTGGCCGACCGTTCCGCCATCCCGCGTCCGCGGACCAGGAGGTACGCGAGAATTCCGATGAACGGCAGCACGATCACGAGGATGGTCCATAGCACCTTGGTGGCGCCGGAGGCCTCGTGGTCGCGGAACAGGTCGCCGAAGATCGCGATCAGCAGCCAGAACCAGATGACGAAAAGGAAGAACTCGAGCATCCAGAGGAGAAAATTGCCATTGCCGAACGAGTCTGTCGTGGATGCCAGGGTGATCACTTCGGTCTCCTTGGGTGTCGCTGGGTGTGTGGCAGTGTTCGTTTTTTCCCGTCGCTTCCGCGACTGACGTGCTAGCTCGTCGTCAATGTAAGCCCATGTTAGGCGTATTAGCAGCTAAATAATGTGGTTTAGCCTGATACCGGTCGACGGGACCGAATGTTCGACGTCATCCAGCTCGCGCGGCGCAACGCCGAGCGGCCCCACCCCCGCGTCGGGGTGGGGCCGCTCGGCTGTTGCGGACTAGCTGTAGGTGAGCGCTGCGTAGCCGAGGATGCTGCCGTGGTTGGCGACCTTCTGGACGTCGTCGTTGCTGCTGTTACCTTCGACGATCGTGATGTTGCCGCTGATGTTCGAGTAGACCAGGGCAACGTGGTCGGCCTTGCCGTCGCCGTCCCAGTCGAACAGGACAGCGTCTCCCGGTAGCGGGCTGAACCCGTCGCCGGCCGGGTGCCAGGTTCCACCGTAGGTGGTACGGAACGAGTCGGCGAACGTGGTGATGCCGGCGCGGTTGATGCCACCGACCGTCTGGTAGATGTAGTTCGCGAAGACGGCGCACCAGGCGTAGGTGCTGTCACCGTTGCTGGTGCCACCGCGCCAGGCGACGCCGCCCGTGGTCTTGCCGCATGTCGGCCAGGAGGTCATGACGCCGGCGTAGTACGTGCAGTTGTCGCTGCCGCGGTATTCGAAGTTGCGGGTGTTGTTGCTGGCCTCGGCGGCGGCGGTGACGGCGACGTTGTGGCGGATGAGACCGTGGGCGTCGTAGAACACCGGGCTGCCGGTGAGCTGGTTGTTCGGCATGTTGCCGAGGCCGTCGTTGTTGATGTTCCAGTCGATGTAGCCGTCGGACGTCATGTAGTAGCCGCTGACGTGGCCGGTGTAGTAGCCGGTCTGGCAGACGAATTCGCCGCTCGTACCGGTCGCGTTGTTCATGGCGGACGTGAAGTCGCAGTCGTTCGTGTGGTTGGGGTCGTCGAAGTCCTGCGTCTCGACGTGGGCGGTGAGTGCGTCGAAGGGAACGGCCGGGCGGTTGTTGTCGGCGTCGTGCCAGTCGATGATGATCTCCGAGTTGTACTCGTCCAGCGTCGAGCTGTAGGCGATGCAGGTGGAGACGTAGAAGCCCATGTCGCCACCGTTGGGGAAGGTGACGCTCGGGCTGTTGCCGGCACCGGTCTGGTCCTGGCAGAGCAGACTGCTTGTCTGGACTGGTGATGCAAAGGCGGCGGCCGACAGGCTCATCGGAATGAGCACCGTGGCTGCGGTGATCGCGGACAGGGCGGCGATACGGATTTTCCGGTTCATGGGGGTGATGCCTCTCTGGGTAGGTAAAACATTGACAGTTATCGATGGATCTGTACGCGTTTATTGCGGGGAAACTGGTATTCCGGGGTTTTCGGCGGTTGTTGCGGTGTCTTGTGGTCCGTTCCGCCGGTAAACAAATGGTGGCCCGAACATGAAGGGGTGTCACTGGTTTAGGGCTGGCGTGACGGTGCCTGGCGCGATGCCGCCACCGTCGACATCACACAAATCGCAGCTCAGGGCAGGTGCGGCGGTTGGTTCGTCCACAACGAGAGCAGGCCCGCCGGTTATCCGGCAGGCCTGCTCATCGAACAGAGGCTGGGTCGGTCCAACGCCGGCATGGCCGGTTCACGTACGCCAGACTTCGGAGGCCGTCTATAGATGCGCATCGAACACCGGGCGTCCAGCCGGCGGCGCGCCACGACAACCACCCGGTGCGCGGCCAGTGGTCCCGCCCGACGAGAACTAGACGCGTCAGACAACATCCCGACGCATGCACACACGCGTTGCCGGATCGAGCCCGAACGCCACCTCGGCCGCGATCACCTCGGCAAGACCCGGCGTGATCTCGCCCGGCCTCAGCTCACGAAACCCACAACGCGCATAGTAGGGGGCATTCCACGGCACCGTTCGAAAGGTCGTCAGCGTCAACGCCAACAAACCTCGATCACCCGCCCACGACCCGACATGATCCACCAACGCTCGCCCGGCACCGCGACGCGCATGATCCGGAAGGACACTGACCTGCTCGACATGAGCGCAATCGTCGATCACGTCAACGACCACAAATCCGATCGGACCATCCATGACATCACTCGCCACAAACGCCCGACCGAACTCTTGGTAGGCCTCCAATACATCGAGAGGCAACGGCGGGTTGTCCGCGACATCAGACATCCCGATACCACGAAACGCCTCCCCAGCCGCCAACTGGATCCCCTGTAGGAGCACCAGCTCATCTGACCGCGCAGCCCGTACGCGCTCGCTGTTCACGGGTCGGAACACAACCAGACCACCGACCGGAAGTCCACCGGATTCCTCCTTCAAAGATCACGGATGGTTCCGCTCGACGCGATCCGGCTTGGTATCTCCACCCGCCCGAACGAACGAGAACCTGCGTCCTGACCAGCGCGAACAGCCAACGGGCCACCTCCGGTATCGATCCGAGCCTCATTCGGGCGACGAGGTCGTCTGCTCGAACCCGGCCGCCCGACAGCGCCGAGCTCGAAACCTGGGCGCGCGGCGATTAGTTCCGGGCTGAGGGCTGGTCTTATCTGTAATGGACCTGCCCGGGTTGCGTGTCGGTCCCGGCACGTACCGCCGATGCTGCGATGGGAGAGATGCCGATGTCCGCACCAGCCACCACCACGCTCAACGAGGTTTACAGCGATCCGGCCGCGACCGCGGTGGAGTGGGAGGAGACCCAGCGGGTCCTGGAAACCGCCGAGCTGTTTTGGATCTCCACCGTCCGGGCCGATGGCCGGCCGCACGTCACCCCGGTCGTCGCGGCGTGGACCGAGGCGGCCGTCTGGTTTTCCACCGGCGCCGACGAGCAGAAGTTCGCCAATCTGCGCGCTAACCCCCACGTGGTGCTGACCACCGGCTGCAACCGGTGGGACGGAGGAATGGACGTCGTGGTCGAGGGCGACGCAGTCCGGGTGACCGACGACGTCGTGCTCAACCGGGTCGCCGAGGTGTTCGCTGCCAAATGGGATGGCCGCTGGCAGTACACCGCTCGCGGCGGCTGCTTCCGTGATCCCGAAGGCAACGGCGAAGTGATGGTGTTCTCGGTCGCGCCGGTCAAGGTCTTTGCCCACGCCAAGGGCGATCCGTTCGGAGCCACCACGCACCGGTTCCGGCGGGTTGAGCCGAGCCAATGAGAACCGATCGGTTCGGCGGAATCCGATCAGGCCGATGTGGTTTGGGCGGCTGCGGTATCGGCGTATAGCTGAACTCGAATGAACTTGCCGTCGGCGGCCTCGAACAGCCAGAGATTCTGAAAGACCACCGTCTTGCCGCTCGCCTCGAGGACCCCCGTGTTCGTGAGCTGGACGATGAAGTGTTTATCGGACTCGATGATGTCGTCGAGGTGAACGACGAAAGACCTCCAGACCTGGTTGCCGGCGAACCCCGCGAAGAAGCCATCGAAGGCTGTGATGCCGGTGAACTCTCCGCCGTACGGCAGGGTGGTCGGTACTTTAAGCACGACATCGTCTCGGAGCATTGGCAGGATGGGTCCTCGATCGCGGTGCGTGAGCAGCGTAGTGATCGCGGTGGCCATCTCCGTCTTGGTGTACGCGTTGCGGGTGCCGGAGATCTTCGCCGCGGCGTCGAGCGCTTCGGCGGCGACCACGTCGGTGCCGATCACACCATCGGCAAACGAGAAGTTCTCCGTCGGGGTCACCGTCATCATGACGAACACGTCTGCCGGCCGCACGCCCGGGCCTTCTTCGAGCAGACCGGCCAAGGTCTTGTAGAACCTGCGCTTGACCGATTGGCCGTGATCGATCCCGTCTGTGATCGTGAACACGATCCAGTCGTCGGAGCGTGGCCCGCCGCGGAAGTTGCGGTCGAATCTCAGCTCGCTGGGGTCGTGTTGCTCGATGAGCTGGAATTGGTCGTCGGGGTCGATATTCAGCTCGGCTACCAGGGCGTCATGCACCGCCCGCGATACGGCTTCGAGGTGCTCAGCCGGCTTACCGCGGGCCAATGAGATGCGGACAAAAGGCATGAAGGTCATCTCCTCGGCAGCGCGCACCGTCGTGGTCGACGCTGCCACGCGACTCATCCCCGGGCGTGGCTACCCGCGACCGCCGTCGCGGACGTGCTCAAGCCTAACGATTCGCGGCTAGCACGACGCCAGATTGGCAAGAGCTACGAGAAACGCCCTGGCACTTCGGATCATGTCCGTGGCCAGGGCGTTTATTGTGGGTGGAGCGGAGGGGATTCGAACCCCTGACCCCCACACTGCCAGTGTGGTGCGCTACCAGCTGCGCCACCGCCCCATCGTGATCAGTCGCCTGAGCACTCGCGCAATAGTACACATCCGGGGTCGCCCAGTCACTTCGGCATCCCGACGGGAACGGGTACCGCTCAGTTCATCGACGGATCGGCGGGAAGATCGCGACCGCGGCCATCAGGCCGCCCTGACGGCGCAGGACCATCGGCCACAGATCGTCCGGGCGGGACACGAACGCGTCGCCGGGCAGCGCGTCGAACACGAACCATGATCCGGTCTCGATCTCGGATTCGAGCTGGCCCTCGCCCCAGCCGGCGTAGCCGGCGAAGACCCGTACGCGCAGCGATCTTCTCGAGCAGTGCTTCCGGATCTTGGGAGAGGTCGAGCGTGCCGACGGCGCCGGATACCCGGTTGAAGCCGGCGATCCGGCCGGTTGCCGAGCGCGACCTGGCGATGCAGATCGCGGCCTCCGGCTGCAGCGGGCCGCCCTCGAAGACGACGCTCGGGTCGTCGGCGAGCGCGCCCCAGCCGTCCAGCACGTCGGACGACCGGCAACCTCGGTCGCACGGTTCAGCACGACGCCGATCGAGCCGCCGGGCTCGTGCGCGACAACCAGGACCACCGTACGTTCGAAGTTGGGGTCCTTCAGTGCCGGCGTCGCAACCAGCAACCGGCCGGCCAGCGGCTCCACGCCCAGTCCCCCGATCCGCCCAAGGATGCGTTCACCGGCACCGCTGTCGAGCGGGCCGCCGAGCCGTTCCGGACGGGGACGGCTGTCATCCGATCCGGACACCGCTTCACACTCCGTCCCGCACCTGAACAACTGCCCGTACACGAACAACGTCCTGCACCTGAAAACAAAGCCACGCCATACAACCAGAGCCGCGCCGGCCGGGAAAACGCGACCGGCCATGCATCGCACCATAGCTTGCCGACAGGGCCGCGGCTAAGGTCTGTGGCGTGACCGCAATCGCCGACGTTGCCGTAATCGGAGGCTCCGGCCTCTACGCGCTTCTGGAATCTCCGGAGATTCACACGATCGAAACCCCGTACGGGCAACCATCAGGCGAGATCACGGTGGCTATGGTGGGCGGCCGGCGGGTCGCGTTCCTGCCGCGGCACGGTGCCGATCATCGATATCCGCCGCACCGGATTCCATATCGTGCGAATCTCTGGGCGCTGCGCTCGATCGGAGTACGCCAGATCCTCGCGCCGTGTGCCGTCGGCGGCCTGCGGCCGGAGTTGGGCCCGGGCACGTTCGTGGTGCCGGATCAGCTGATCGATCGGACCAGCGGCCGGATCCAGACGTTCTACGACGACGGCGCCGTGCACGTGAACTTCGCCGACCCGTACTGCTCCAGTGGTCGTCAGACCGCGCTCGCCGCGACCGCGCGGCACGGCATCACCGCGACCGACGGCGGCGTGATGGTCGTGATCGAGGGTCCGCGTTTCTCGACCCGGGCCGAGTCGCGCTGGATGGCGGCGGCCGGCGGCACGGTGATCAACATGACCGGGCACCCGGAGGCGATCCTCGCCCGCGAGCTGGCCCTCTGCTACACCTCGATCGCGCTGGTCACCGATCTGGACGCGGGCGTCGAGGGCGACCAGGGCGTGACGCACGAGGAGGTGTTCCGGGTTTTCGGCGAGAACACCGAGCGCCTGCGCGGCGTGCTTCTCGACGCGATTACACGCGCTGCCGGAGGCCCGGACGTGCGCCTGCGGGCACGCGCTCGACGGGCTGACGCTCCCGTTCGAGCTGCCTTAGAGCAGCCGTACAGGTCGACCCGTTCACCGTGAACTGGCCGGGCGTGCTCGTCGGTGTTGCCGTGCTGCGTCCCGAGGAACCCGAGCGTGACCGATCCGCCGACCGGCACCGACTGGTTGTAGGACGCGTCTCGCGACCGTCACCGACGTACCGTCCTGCTGCCACTGGCCGTTCCAGCCGCCGCCGACGTTCTGGCCGGCGGCAAGGTCGAACCGGAGCGTCCAGCCGTTGATCGCGGCCGTACCGGTGTTGATGATCGTCACCTGCGCGGTGAACCCGAACACCCACTGCGACAGCACCTGATAGTCGACGCTGGCAGGACACCGCGCGCGACCGCCTTGTCGTGTGTTTCGGCGCCAACCGCGGCGTGCGTCGCGGTCACGGTCGGACGGGCGCCGGGCCCGCTCGCGTTCGGATCGGCCTGATGCAGGGACGCCCACGCAAGAACACCCACCAGAAACGCCAGGAGTACGGCCGGCAGCGCAAACATCCCCGCTCGCGCCGGCGGCCGGCGTGATCCGCCGGCGGCGCGGCGTGCGGCGTGACCGGCGCGGGCGCCTCCGGTGGACCGCCGGATCGCGCACCCGTGTACCGATCCGGGCGGGAGGACGCGCGTCCCGGTCGGGCCGCGCCGTCGCCATCGGGAACTTCGGCGGCCGGCCGCCCGAGCGCGCCGGGCCGAGGATCGCCGGCGCGCGCGATCGCGGCGAGTTCGACGCTCACCTCGCCGGCGGTCGGCCGGGCCGCCGGATCGACCGCGAGCGCGCGTCTGGCACAGCGTCGTGAGGTGCGTCGGCATGCCGGGGATCAGCGGCAGCGGCGCCGGCGGCACGTACTGGTGGGCGGTCAGCATCTGGGTCGTCGTCTCGGACGGCCACGGCAGCCGCCCGGACACCATCTGGTACATCACCAATCCGAGCCCGTACACGTCCGTTGCGGGCAGCGTGGGGCCGCCGGAGAGGCGCTCCGGCGCGAGGTAGGCGGGCGTGCCGAAGATCTGCGCATCGGCCTCCTCCCCGGGCGGCGCGGAGATGCCGAAGTCGACCACCTTCACGCCGTCGACGCAGAGCATGATGTTCGACGGCGTCACGTCACGGTGCACCACGCCGTACTGGTGGGCCGCCGACAGCGCGGCGGCGACCTGGGCCCCGATGCCGGCGGCGGTCGGCCAGGACAGCGGGCCGCGGGTGAGCACCTGGGCGAGCGAAGAGCCTTCCACCAGCTCCATCACGATGTACGGCACGATCGGCACCGCCGGGATCCGTGCTCTCGCCGTAGTCGTACACGTTGGCGATGTAGGGGTGGGTGATCCGGGCGATCGCCATCGCCTCCCGGCGGACCCGATCAACGAATTCGCCGGTCGCCTGCGCACCGGCATCGGGAGCCGCAGGAGTCATCAGCTTCACCGCGATCGGGCGGGCCAGCACGTCGTCGTGGCCCCGCCAGACGACCGACATCCCGCCGGCCGCGATCGGCGCGATCAAGCCGGTAGCGCCCGTCCAGCACCAGAAGGGCTGTACGGAGTGCCTGTCGCCACCCCCGTCTCGGCTCTGTCGGCGGCACCTCCCGGTCACGGTTACAGCGTGGCACAGGTCCGAAATCCGTCGATGGATATCGGCGGCAATTGGGACCCCCGGCCGACGATCAGTGTCTACTGGGTTAACGCGCGTGACGGCGGTGGCGTCTGCGCGCTAAGCTAGGGGAGCAAGATCTGCGGCAACACCCTTCGGGGGTGACAGGTTTCGACTCTGTACGTTGCGGCAGGGGAAGCGAGCCGAGGAAGCCAACGTCGCCTCGTTAATCGTCGTTGGAAACCAATAAGCGCCAATTCAAATCGCGCTGACTTCGCTCTCGCTGCCTAAGCGATAGCAGGTCCGTCGGTCTGGGAGTGTCTCCGGCCCAGTTCACCGGCGTCAGCTAGGAGACTGGCCAAGCAGATCCGGTCACGGGGTCTGTGCGGTGAGATTAATTGTGACTGGGCCCGTCATCTCAACTCGCTCGTGAGATTGAGAGGGCCGAGGATGGCATAGCGAGCTGCGCTCGGAGAAGTCCTATCAAACCGGCGGAGGACCCGGGTTCGATTCCCGGCACCTCCACGAACGACTGACGGCGTCGCCTCGATCACGAGGCGGCGCCGTCCGTGCACTGGTGGCTCTTAGTCGTCGCGGCCCTTGGAACGGCGGCCGAGCGCCCGGGTGATCTCCCGGTTGGCGTCACGCTCGGCAAGATCGTTGCGCTTGTCGTACGCCTTCTTGCCCCGCGCCAGGCCCAGCTCGACCTTGGCCCAGCCGTCCGAGAAGTAGAGCGACAGCGGCACGAGCGTCAGCCCGTCCGAGTTGCAGCTTGCCGATGAGCTTGTTCATCTCGACCCGCTTGAGCAGCAACTTCCGGGTGCGGCGTGGTTCGTGATTGGTCCACGTGCCCTGCGTGTACTCCGGGATGTGCACCGGCGTACAGCATCAGCTCGCCGCCGCTCTCCCCCGCGAATCCGTCCACCAGCGACGCGCGGCCGGCACGCAACGACTTGACTTCGGTGCCGGTCAGGACGAGCCCGGCCTCGACGGTCTCGAGGATCGCGTAGTCGTGGCGCGCCTTCTTGTTGGACGCGACGAGCTTGCGACCTTTCTCCCTGGGCATCCGGCTATCGTACCGACCCGTGACGAAATCGGATTAACAGAAGCAAGCCGGCAGCCAGCTCAACGGCTGCACCGGTGTGCCGTCGATCCGCACTTCGAAGTGCAGGTGGTAGCCGGTCGCCGCCCCGGTCTCGCCGACCAGGCCGATCACCTGCCCGGTGCTCACGTGCTGGCCGACGTGCACCATGATCCGGGACTGGTGGCCGTAGCAGTTCGCGATGTCCTTGCCGTGGTCGGCGCCCGGTCCCGCGTACAGGCCGGTGTCGATGCAGGTGTAGTTGCCGTAGCCGCCGTCCCAGCCGGCCCGGATCACCCGACCGGCGCGCGCCGCGTGGATCGGCGTGCCACCGGGGTCGGCGATGTCCACGCCCGCGTGCAGCTGCCAGCGCCTGTAGATCGGGTCGAAGCGCATGCCGAAGTTGCTCGATTTCCAGCCGTGGATCGGCATGATGAAGTATCCGGAGCGTCCGGTCGTGATCGGCGTCTTGGACGTACCAGGTCCGGAACCGGATTTTGTGCCCTTCTTGGCAGCTCGTGCTGCGGCGACCCGGTCCGCGGCGGCCTGCGCCTTCAACTGCGCGGTCACCTCATCGTTCTCTTTCTGCAGCTCCTTGTATTGCGCCAGGACGGACGCCTTGTTCGCTTGGGCGGTCGCCAGCGCGGCCTGCCGCTGCGCGACCAGCGCGTCGACCGCGTCGGAGGCCTGCTGCGCAGCGGTCGCAGCATGCTGCGACCTGGTCAGCGCGGCCGCCGCGGCGATCTGTGCCGCCGACGCCTGCTGCGCCGCCGCGCTCGCTGCGGCCAGCGCGGCCTTGGCGGTCCGCTGGGCGGCCAGGTAGGCCTTGAGCGTCTTGCGCTGCGATGCCACGAGTTCGTTCGCCAGGCCGAACTGATTCAGTACGTCACCGGGCGCGCCGCTGGTCATCAGCGAGTCCAGGCCGAGGAGCGCGCTGCCCTGGTACACCGACGTGACCACGTCGCTGATCGCCGCCTGCTGGACGGTCACCTTGTGGTTGTCGTCGACAACGGTCGCGTTCGCCGTCGACGACCGCACGCTGGGCCGAGAGTGACGCGGCATCGGCCTGCTCGGCGTTGACCCGGGCGGCCACCAGCGAACCGGTGGCGTTCGCGAGATCGGTCCGGGCACCCGGAAGCTCGGCGTTCGCCGTGACGTAGGCGGCCGCGGCGGCCTGCACCTTCGCACTCGCGCCTTCATACAGCGCGCTGGCGTTCGCCAGCGCCTTGTCGACCGCCGCCTTGCGGGCAGCCAGATCGCTGCCGGAGTCCGCCAGCACGTACGCCGGCGTGTGCCGCTCGCGGCGTTCGTCCGGTGGCGGTGAGACCGGCGATGCCGAGCATCATCGAGAGGCCGAAGACCATCCACTGCCGACTGGTCATCCCGTCACCCCACGATCGTCGCTCGGTTAACTCCGGCACCTCTGAGCCGTTCGGAACCTTCCGTCCATTCAAGCACCAATAGCATCAATAAGCGACAATACTCATAAATCAGCCCATAGACCGCAGAAAGCCGGGGTACGCCATCCCTGGCGTACCCCGGCTTCGTGATCGGATCTTGTTACTTCTTGATGTAGACCCGCAGCGTGATCCAGCCGGTCACGCCGGACACCACCGCGCCGGCCGCGACCAGGACGGCCAGCATCTCGTTGATCGTGCTCCACTGGACGTTGCCGAGGAGATTCGTCAGCGCGTTCAGCGACCCGTCGATCAGGAAGATCTTCGCGCAGACCAGGGCCACCCACGCGAGGATCGCACCGAGGATGCCGGCGAACATCGCTTCGAGCACGAACGGCGACTGGATGAACCAGTTGGACGCGCCGACCAGCTTCATCACCGCGACTTCGCGCCGCTTGCTGTAGGCCGCGACCTGGATCGTGTTCGCGACCAGGAGCAGCGCGGCGAGCCCCTGCGCGACCGCGAGGACCAACGCGAGGTTCTGCAGCGCGCCGAGAACCTTGAACACCTTCTCCAGCAGGACCGCCTGGTTCTGGATCGACGTGACGTTGGCGGCGCTGGTGAACTGGGCGTTGAACTTGTCGAAGTCGTTCGTGTTCTTGAGCTTCACCCGGACCGACGGCGGCAGGTCCTGGGCGCTCGTCGCGCCGACCAGGTTCGGATATTCGGCGCCGTCCGCCTTCGTGAACTCCGCGTACGCCATGTCCTGCGTGATCAGCTGAGCGGACGGCCACCAGCGGGTCCTGCTTGATCTGATCTTCCAGCGCCTGCTGGTCCACCGTCTTCGTGTTCTTGTCCATGTAGACCGAGACCGACAGGTTGCCGACGAAGACCTGCTTCATCTCGTCGATCTGGTGGTACATCACAAACGTCGCGCCGAGCATCGTCAGCGAGACGGTCATGGTGATGATCATGGCGATGGTCATCGTGACGTTTCGCCACAGGCCGATCATTACCTCGGACAGGACGTACTTCGCGCGCATCGGCGTGGAATTCCCTTCAGATCTACAACCGCGAATATCTACTTGCTCGGCGCGCCCGATCAGGGCAGGCCGGTTCAGCCGTAGACACCACGCGGCTGGTCGCGCACGATCTTGCCGCCTTCGATCTCGATGACGCGGCGGCGCATCTGGTTAACGATGTTGGAGTCGTGCGTGACCATCACGACGGTCGTACCGGTCCGGTTGATCCGGTCCAGCAGCCGCATGATCTCGATGGACGTGTCCGGGTCCAGGTTTCCGGTCGGCTCGTCCGCCAGCAGGATCAGCGGACGGTTGACGAACGCGCGGGCGACCGCGACCCGCTGCTGCTCACCACCGGACAGCTCGTGCGGGTAGCGGTGCTCCTTGCCGCCCAGGCCGACCAGCTCGAGCACCTCGGGCACGACGCGACGGGCGACCGCCTGGGTCTTGCCGATCACCTCGAGCGCGAACGCCACGTTCTCGTACGCGGTCTTCGTCGGCAGCAGCCGGAAGTCCTGGAAAACGCAGCCGATCGAGCGGCGGAAGTTGGGGATGCGCCACGACCGCATGCCGGTGACGTCCTTGTCGTTCACGACGACCTTGCCCTTGGTGGGCTCGACCTCATGCAACAGGAGCTTGACGATCGTGGACTTACCGGAGCCGGACGGCCCGATGAAGAACACGAAATCGCCCTTGTCGATCGAGACCGACACGCCATCCAAGGATGGCCGTGCCGCCTTCGGGTAAGTCTTCGTCACGTTCTCGAGCCGAATCACGCCAGGGAGTTTACGCGGTGTCACCGATTCGCCAAGTCCGCCATCCAGGGGCACAGGGCGCAATCAGATCCATAATTAGGACCAAATGGTCACAAAATCCCGCAGATTAACTGTGATCTGGGTCACACGATCGTGGCCGTCTACGCTACTTGGGCTTCGCGCTCCCGCTGCTTACGCCATTTGATGCCAGCTTCGACGAAACCGTCGATGTCGCCGTCGAACACGCCGCTCGGGTTGCCGACCTCGTACTCCGTCCGGAGATCTTTCACCATCTGGTACGGGTGCAGCACGTACGAGCGCATCTGATCGCCCCACGAACCCATCACGTCGCCACGCAGGACGTCCATTTTCGCGGCTTCTTCGGCCTTCTTCACGGCGAGTAACTTCGCCTGGAGTACGACCATCGCGCTCGCCTTGTTCTGCAGCTGCGAGCGCTCGTTCTGGCAGGACACCACGATGCCGGTCGGGATGTGCGTCAGGCGGACCGCCGAGTCGGTCGTGTTGACGCCCTGGCCGCCCGGGCCGGATGCGCGGAACACGTCGACCCGGATCTCGTCGTCCGGGATGTCGACCGCGTCGGTCTGCTCGACCACCGGGCACCACCTCGACCGCGGCGAAACTCGTCTGGCGCCGGCCCTGGTTGTCGAACGGGCTGATCCGGACCAGCCGGTGCGTGCCCTGCTCGACCGAGAGCGTCCCGTACGCGTACGGGGCCCTGACCGCGAACGTGGCCGACTTGATGCCGGCCTCCTCGGCGTAGGACGTGTCGTAGACGTCGGTGCTGTAGCCGTGCCGCTCGGCCCATCGCAGGTACATCCGCAGCAGCATCTCGGCGAAGTCGGCGGCGTCGACGCCACCTGCGCCGGAGCGGATCGTGACGAGCGCTTCGCGGGAGTCGTACTCGCCGGAGAGCAGCGTACGGATCTCCAGCTCCTCGATCGCCTTGCGCAGCGACGCGATCTCGGTGACCACCTCGCCGAGCGAGTCGGGGTCGGCTTCGTCCTGCGCGAGATCGAGCAGCACGCCGGCGTCGTCGAGGCGGCCGCGGAGGCGCTCGACCTTCCCGATCTCGGACTGCACGTAGGACAGCTTGGACGTGACCTGCTGGGCGCGCGCCTGGTCCTCCCAGAGCGACGGCTCGGATGCCGCCGCCTCGAGTTCGTCCTTCTCCTTGCGCATACGCGGCAGGTCGAGGACGGCCTCGATGGCGCGCAGAATCTGGTCGAGGCTTTTCAGCTGCTCGTGATAATCAACTTCGGTCACAGGAGATAACAGTACGTCGCATATGCCGATCTTCGCGCGCGCCTATTCGGTCGGGGCCGACTTCAGCCACGCGAGCGCCGCCTTGTGGTAGCCGACCGCGAACTCCTGCGCGGCTGCGGCGAACCCCTCGCCCTCGGCCCGCATGCCCTTCGCGGTCTCACGGATCTCGGCGAGCGCCTGCGTGTGGTAGGCGACCGCCTCCTCGTAGGTCTCCTTCAGCGCGGTCGGCTTCTGGTAGGCGCCGAACGCGGTCCGCAGTGCCACCGGATTGCGTACGGCTTCGTGACCAGCATCTTCGGCCAGCCAGCGGGAAAACGCGCGCTTGCCGGCCGGCGTGATCGCGTACGGCTGGCTGGATCGAGCACCCGGCTTGCCCAATCGGACATATCCCATCGTGGCGAGCGCGGGCAGCTCCCGGTAAACCTGACTGCGCGTCATCGACCAGAACGAGCCGAGGCGCCGGACGGCTTCCGCCATCAACTGACCGCCGGTCATAGGACCGTCGTGAAGCAGGCCGAGTAGGGCGGCCGCTGTCGCATTTACTCCGGTGTCTGGCATGCCTACTACGCTGCCACGATTTGTCGCTGGCGTCCAGTATATCGCTTTCGACACTCTACTGTGGCCTGTGCAGCGTACGCAGTGTCCACAGGGGGCGTGATCATGGTTCGCGCTCAAACTACGCAACCGATACCATCAACAGAACGTGACTGTTTGACACAACCTGCCTATAGCCACTACCTTTCCCTTGATAGTAAATTGATTTGCCTAACTGGCTGTCTCATTGACTGCCTATTCGCACGGCTGGCCTATCTGGTGGAGATCGATGGACCGCGTAGTTGATCGACTGTCCGGATCGGCGAAGCTTCTGCGCGCGATGAACACCGCCGCGGTGCTGTCCCACCTGCTCAACCGGGGCCCGCTCACCCGATCCGATATCCGCGAACTGACCGGCTTGTCCAAGCCGACCACGTCCGAGGTGCTGCGCAAACTCGTCGAGGCAGACTTCGCGATGGCGATCGGGCACACCTCCGGCGGTCCCGGTCCGAACGCCGAGATCTACGCGATCAACCCGGATGCCGGGTTCGCAGCCGCCATCTCGGTCCGGGAGACGGCCGGCGACCCCAGTCCGTCGCGATCGCGATCTGCGACCTCAGCGGCGAGATCCGGGCCCAGTCGGACATCGTGACGAAGCTCGGCTCAACGCCGGCCGACGTCCTCGCGGCCGGCCTGCGCGACCTGTGCGCCGGAGCCGGCATCCCGTTCGAGCGGATCCAGCACGTCCAGCTCGGCGTACCCGGTTCGTACGATCCGACCAGCGACACGATCCGCCTCGTCGATGTACCCGGGCTGGAACGCCCCGGTCTCGTCCGGACACTCCGGACGGTGCTCGGCGCGCCGGTGTCGATCGACAACGACGTCAATCTCGCGGCGATCGCCGAGCGACGTCGCGGCGTGGCGGCCGGCGTACCGACGTTTGCGCTGCTGTGGCTCGATCACGGCCTCGGGCTCGCGATCGACCTGGGCGGCCCGCTGCTGCGCGGCGCCCGAGGCGGGGCCGGCGAGATCGGATACATGCCGGTCGGCCTGCCCACCCGTGGCACCGGCCGGAACGCGGCGAAGCAGCCCGCACCGGATCTCGACACGATCCTCGCCGGCGAGGCCGTCCTCGCGCTCGCCGACGCCCATCGCGACCCGGCCGGCGCACCACCGTCAGCGGCCACCGTGCTGACCGCCGGCAAGGCGCTGGAACTTGCCGTGAGCAGCGGAAACGACGCCTTCATCGAAGCGCTCGCGGAGCGGATCGCGGTGGCCGCGACGGCGGTGGCGGCCGTCCTCGATCCGACGTTGATCGTGCTCGGTGGCACCGTCGCACAGGCCGGCGGCGTCCGGTTGCGGGACGCGGTGGCGGTCGCGATCCGGGCCGCCGCACCGATCGATGCCGAGGTCGCGACGACCGGACTCGCCGACGACGCGGTGCTGCTCGGCGCGATCGACGCGAGCCTCGAAGCGGTACGCGAAGTCCTGATCCAGGCCGCCCACCACATGAATAGTTAGGGTGATCCATGACCGACGCCGACATCACCGTCTACGGCGCGCCCTGGTGCCCAGACTGCAAGCGGGCGAAGACGTTCCTCGCTGAGCACCGGATCCCGTACGTCTCGATCAATATCGACGAAGACCCGGCCGGCCTCGCGTACGTCGAGAAGCTGCAGAACGGCGGCCGGACGATCCCGACGATCCGCTTCCCGGACGGCACGCACCTGATGGAGCCGGGCAACGATGAACTCGCCGACAAGCTCGGCATCGATCGCACTCCGCAATGCCGCATGTACGACCTCGTGGTCATCGGCGGCGGCCCGACCGGCCTGGCCGCCGCGATCTACGCCGCCCGGGAGGGCATCGACACGCTCGTCGTCGACAAGGCGGGCCTCGGCGGCCAGGCCGGCGTGACCGAGCGGATCGACAACTACCCGGGCTTCCCGGACGGGATCGGTGGTGCGGAACTCGCCGACCGGTTCATTGCGCAGGCCCGGCGATATGAGGTCGAGTTGCTGTCCGCGGTGGCCGTGACCGCGATCGCCGAAGCCGTTGACGGGATCGAGGTGACGCTCTCCACCGGCGTGACCGTCGGCGCGTACGCGGTGCTGGTCGCGACCGGCTCGTCGTACCGGCGGCTCGGCGTACCGGGCGAGGACGATCTGATCGGCGCCGGCGTGCACTTCTGCGCGACCTGCGACGGTCCGTTCTACCGCGGCGCGTCCGAGTTGCTGGTCGTCGGCGGCGGCAACTCCGCGCTGGAGGAGGGCCTGTTCCTGGCCCAGTTCGCGGACCGGATCCGGGTGTTCGAGCGGTCCGGATCGCTGAAGGCGTCGAAGCTGCTGCAGGACAAGGTCGCGCACCACCCGCAGTTCGAGGTGCACCTCAACACGTCGGTCGCGTCGATGGAGGGCCGCAACGGCAAGCTCACCACGGTCGTCGCGCGGGACGCCGATGGCGCGGAGACGGCCTACCATCCGGCCGCGGCCTTCATCTTCATCGGCCTGGACCCGAACACCGCCTGGCTGAACGGCGCGGTAGCGCTCGACACCTGGGGCTTCGCCACGGTGGACGCCTCATTTGCGACGTCGATGCCCGGCGTCTTCGCCGCCGGCGACGTACGGGCCGGCTCCACGAAGCAGCTGGGTTCAGCGGTCGGCGACGGCATAGCGGCGCTGATCGCCATCCGCCGCTACCTGCAGGAACACTCCGACCTGCGAAAGATCGACATCAACGCCTGAGATCAAAGACTGAAGGTCGCGGCCGTACCGCTCTACAGGACGCTGCGCAACTCCCACAGTTCCGGGTAGAAGCGCAGGTCGATCCGGGACCGCAGGTACGCGCCGCCGGCCGAGCCTCCGGTGCCCGGCTTCGTGCCGATCTGGCGCTCGGCCATCAGCACGTGCCGGGCCCGCCACAGCGCCCACGACTGGTCATGATCCATCAGCGCCTCGGCGAGATCCCAGATCGGCCCGTACCCGGCGCGGTCGTGCGCGACCGCTCGCATCGACTCGGCCCGCTCATCGGCGGTGGCCACCGCGAATCCGGCCCGCCGGAGCGTCTCGACGTATCCGTCCCACAGCGACGGCTCGTCCAGGCGCAGCTTCAGCTGGTCGCGCTCGAAATCGGTGAGCCCACGGAACCGCTCGATGTAGCCCGGATCCTTCAAGCCCGGACAGGAACTCGATCTCGCGGAACTGCGCCGACTGGAATCCGGACGCGGGTGCGAGCTTCTGCCGGAACGCGAGGAAGTCCTGCGGCGTCATCGTGTCGATCACGTCGACCTGCGCAATCAGGACCCGCATGATCGCCTGGCACCGCTCCAGCCGCACCCTCGGCAGGTACGCCTCGCCCACCATCATCCGGTCCCGCGCGTCGGTCAACTCCGCCAGCAGCAGCTTGAACCACAGCTCATAGACCTGGTGAATCGTGATGAACAGCAGCTCATCGTGGGCCGGCGGTTTCGACTCCGGCACCTGCTGTTCCAACAACTCCGGTAGCCGCAGGTAGCTGCCGTAGGTCAGCAGGCCGCCCTGCTCGCCGAAGTGCGGCCCGTCAAATGTGTTGCCACCTGCGCCTGAGCTGTTCACACCGGTACGCTAACCCACCCGGTGTCAGCCGGTATTTGACGCAGGCGTCAGGTTGCGGCAGATTCCTTGTTCGTGACGTCAACGCTGCGGAATTGGCTGTCCGAGCGGACCGAGATCGAGCTCGTCGGCATCCTCCAACGCCGGCCCGACGTGCTCCTCCCCCATCCGCCGAAGACGCTGGGCGAACTCGCCGATCGTCTGCACCGGCAGCACAGCCTCAGCAGCGTGCTTTACGACATGCCGCAGCCCTGCCTCGACGTACTCGAAACGCTCCTGGTCTTCGGTGCCGGCGGAATGACCCGCGCGCACCTGGCCGCGGCGCTTGACCTGCTCGAGGATGACGCGACTCTGGCCGCGACGCTGTCCACCTGCGAGATGTGGGCGATCGCGTGGGAGGTCGACGGCCGCATCTGGGTTCCCGGCGCGCTACGCACGCTGTGCCCGTCGCCGTTGCAGCTCGGGCCGCCGGTAGAGCGACTTCCTGGCATCCCGGACCGTCGACGAACTGGCCGTCCGCGCCCAGGCGCTCGGCCTCTCGGGCGTGCCCAAGAAGGTCCAGCGCAAGGCCGAGTTGCTGGCGACGCTCGGCCGCTTCTACGCCGACGGCGACGCGGTCCGTGCGATTGCTGCGCAGGCGCCGGCCAAGCAGCGCGAACTGGTCCAGTTCGGGGCCGAGCACGAGCCGATCCTGGCCGGCCAGCCGGCGTACTACTACTCCGGCCGGCCGGATCCGTCGATCGCCTGGCTGCTGACGCACGGCTTGGTGATCACCGACTGGCAGCAGACCTCGATCCCGCGCGAGGTCGGCATCGCGCTGCGCGGCGCGGGCTGGCACCCGACGCTCGCGAAACGGCCGCCGGCGATCCCGACGGTCCAGGTCAAGGGCGGTCTCGGACGCGATCACGCAGGATGCGGCGTCCGCGGCCAGCATCGCGATCGATCAGTTCAGCGCGGTGATCGAGGCGTGCGGCGCGTACGCCGGTCGCGCTACTCAAGACCGGAGGCGTGGGCGTACGCGAGATCCGCCGCCTCGCCAAGGCAGCGGGTACGACCGAGGCCGACCACCCGCCTCTGGCTGGAGATCGCGTTCTCGGACGACCTGATCGACGTCGACGACGACGAACTCGTACCGACGCCGAGCTTCGACGAGTGGCTCGCACTGGCGCCGGCGAAGCGCCTGACCGCGTTGATCGAGGCGTGGTTGGACCTGCATGCGGTCCCGTTGATGGAGCAGCGACCGGAAGGCGTACCGGTTCGGCCGGCCCTTTCCCGCGACGACTACGCGTCGATCGCCGCCGAGATCCGGCTCACCGTGCTGCAGGTCGCCGCCGGCGCTGCCGAGCGGCCAATCGGTGGCGCCGGCGATCATCGGCAGCCAGCCCTCACCGGTCGCCGCGGCGGTCGCGTGGTCCCGCCCGGTCGTCTGCGACGTGCTGCAGGAACCGGCGTACGCCACGGCCGCGATCTGGGCCGAGGCGACCGCGCTCGGACTGATCGGTCGCGGCGCCCTGAGCCCGCTCGGGCGCGCCCTGGTATCGGACCCGGACGCCTCCGCGGCAACCAAGCTGGCCGCGCTCACCGAGGCGGCGAGCGCGCTCGTCCGGGACGCGACCGCCGAGGCGATCTTCCAGGCCGACCTGACCATCGTCGTGCCGGGCAGCCCGACGGTGGCCGTCGCCCGCCTGCTCGACAGCGTCGCCGATCGCGAATCACGGGGCGCCGCCGGGACATGGCGATGCTCTGCCGAATCCGTACGGCGGGCGTTCGACTCCGGGCAGAGCCCTGGCGACGTCCTGGACGCGCTGCGCGCGATCGCGGTCGGCGGCGTCCTGCCCCAGCCGCTCGAATACCTGGTGGCGGACGTGGCACGGCGCCACGGCACGCTGCGGGGGCGCTCGGTCGGATGCGTCCTGCGGGCCGACGATCCGGCGTTGCTCACCGAGATCGCGGCGACGAAGGCTCTCGCGTCGCTCCGGCTGACCGTACTGGCACCCGACCGTGCTCGCCAGTACGCTGCCGTTGGAGCGGACGCTGACCGCGCTCCGCGCCGCCGGATACGCGCCGATCGGCGAGTCCGACGACGGAGCGCCACTGATCGAGCGGCCCACAGCGGCGTCGTGCCGCGGCCCGGGCACGGGTCCTGCCGTTCCAGCAACGGCATGTGATGGCGTTCGACGACGATGACGATCCCGATTATCCGACGATCCGCCGAGGTGGCCGTCCGGTCACGTCCTCGCCGGCCGAGGTGGCCGCCGGGCTGATCAGCGCCGTGGACGCCGACGAATCCGGTACGCCGTCGATGCTCACGCTCGTCAAACCGTCCCGCACGATGGTCGCACCGCCGCTGAAGCACCTCCCGGACGCGCCGGTGACGATGCCCGTGCTGCGGGCCGTCCAGCAGTCCGCGCTCCTCTTGAGCGCCGACGAGCAGCACATCCTGGCGCAGGCGATCGACAACGAGCGGCCGATCGAGATCACTTACTCGGACAGCGAGGATCGCGTCACGCGCCGGGTGATCGAACCGCTCGATCTCAACGGCGCGATGTTGAGTGCCTACTGCCGGCTGCGCCATGACGAACGCGAGTTCTACCTGCCCCGGATCGGCTCGGTCCGCCCGATCTGAAGTCCGGCCAATCCGAGGTCCACGCCGACCTGAAATCAGCGCGAATGGTCGAGCACGATCTTTCCGAACGCGTCGCCCGAATGCAGCCGCTCGAACGCGGAACGGGCGTCGGAGAACGCGTACACGGAATCGATCACGGGTTTGATCTCCTGCGTCGCGCACAGTGACAGCACCGCGGCGAGTTCGTCGCGCGTGCCCATGGTCGAGCCGACGATCTCCTGTTGCAGGAAGAACACGCGGCGCAGATCCACGCTGGCGATGTGGCCGGAGGTCGACCCGCAGACCACGATGCGACCGCCCTGCGCGGTCGACTTCATCGAGTGCTCGAACGTTGCCGCACCGACGGTCTCGATCACCACGTCGACGCGCTCCGGCAGTCGGGCACCGGGCTCCAGCGCGATCGCGCCGAGCGCCGCGATCCGCTCCCGCTTCGACGCATCGCGGCTGGTCGCGTAGATCCGGGCGCCCATGGCGACGGCCAGTACGACCGCGGCCGTAGCGACACCGCCGCCGGCGCCCTGGACCAGCACCGAACCGCCCTCGGGCAGGCGGCCGCGGACGCGTAGCATCCGGTAGGCGGTCAGCCACGCGGTCGGCAGGCTCGCCGCCTCCAGGAACGTCAACTCCTCCGGCTTCGGGACAACGTTCCGTCGCGGTACGCGAACCTGGTCCGCGAGCGTGCCCGGATAGAGCTCGGACAGCAGCGTCCGTTTCGGATCCATGGTCTCGTCCGCGGTCGTCGGCTCACCGGCCGGGCCGCCGCCGATGACGGCGTGGATGACCACCGGGTTGCCCTCGGGGTCGAATCCGGCGGCATCGCATCCGAGGATCATCGGCAGCCGATCCGCGGGCAGGCCGACGCCGCGCAGCGACCAGAGATCGTGATGGTTGAGCGCGCTGGCCTGGACGTTGACCGTGATCCAGTCGTCCGGCGTCGGTGGTGGCTCGATATCGCCGACGGTGAGTGCGGCTAGTGGGTCATCCGGGTTGATCGCCGAAGCGTAGGCGGCACGCATTCCCGCACGCTAACACTGGCGGTGCGCTTCCCTACCAGACACTATCGACGGCAGACGCCGTCACGTCGAGCCGCTTCGGCGACGGCGGCCGCCACCGCGTCGGCCACCCGCGGATCCAGCGGGCTCGGCACGATCGCGTCCGCGCGCAGATCGTGAGCTGCCACGGCGGCGATCGCCTCGGCGGCGGCAATCTTCATGTTCTCGGTGATCGTGGTCGCCCGCGCGTCCAGGGCGCCGCGGAAGATGCCGGGAAACGCGAGCACGTTGTTGATCTGGTTCGGGAAGTCGCTGCGGCCGGTTGCGACGATCGCCGCGTACTTCTCGGCGATGTCCGGATGCACCTCGGGTGTCGGGTTCGCGAGCGCGAAGATGATCCCGTCCGGCGCCATCCCGGCCACCGCCTCCTCGGACGACGCTGCCGCCGGACACGCCGATCAGCACGTCCGCGCCACGCAACGCGTCCTCGACGCCGCCGTGATCTGGCACGCGTTCGTGATCGCGGCGAGTTCGGCCTTCGCACCGTCCAGCGTCACGGCCCGCGTGCAGCGCGCCCTTCGAGTCGCAGACGATGACCTGACCTGCGGTGACACCACCGGCGATCAGCATCTTCGTGACCGCGACACCGGCCGCGCCGGCACCGACCACGACGACTCGCAGATCCGGCAGCTTCCGGTCCAGCACGAGCGCCGCGTTGCGCAGCGCGGCGAGGACGACGATCGCCGTACCGTGCTGGTCGTCGTGGAACACCGGAATCGGCAGTGCTGCGTCCAGGCGCCGCTCGATCTCGAAGCAGCGGGGTGCCGAGATGTCCTCGAGGTTGATGCCGCCGAACGACGGCGCGAGCGCGGTGACCACCTCGATGATCGCCTCGACGTCCTGCGTGTCCAGGCAGATCGGCACGGCGTCGATGCCGCCGAACGCCTTGAACAGGACGGCCTTGCCCTCCATCACCGGCATCGCCGCGCGCGGGCCGATGTTGCCGAGCCCGAGGACGGCGGATCCGTCGGTCACGACCGCGACCACGTGCGACACCCACGTGTAGTCCTCGACCAGCGACGGGTCCTCGGCGATGACGAGGCAGACCTCGGCGACGCCCGGCGTATACGCAAGTGACAGATCCGCGCGGGTCGTCAGCGGTACGGTGGACTCGATCGCCATCTTGCCGCCACGGTGCGTCGCAAAGATCGGATCGTCAAGATCATGCTTACTCGACATGCTCATCTCCCGCTGGTCTAACGCCTGAGCCTACCCGGGACGGCCGAGGCCACCACCGCAGCAACACCCGTCCCACCACGCGTGCCGGACCGTAGGTGCGAGAGTCCGACGACGCGTACGGGTTGTCGCCCAGTGCCCACCAGCCGCCCTCGACCGCGTACGCGAGGCGCTTGACGTACAAGGACGGATCGATGCCGAACCGGACGACCGCGACGGCACCCGTCCTCCCCCGATCCGTACGGCGGACCAGCAACGCGTCACCGTGGCGAAGAGTCGGCACCATCGACGGGCCCTGACCAAGACCGGAAAAAGCCAATGTGGACGCGAGTGGCGTTCTGCTCTCCCCATCTCGCCGGTCAAGTCGCTGGCCTCTCAACGCTGGAGTAGGGTCGTAACCGAGAACGATCATCGCAGAGTGTTCCGTTCTATCCAGTTTGCACATGGAGGTTGAAGAGACATGCGTCTGCCACGCATCCTGACACCGCGCACGATCGTGCGCGCCCACTGTGACCTTCCGTGCGGGGTTTATGACCCGGCACAGGCCAAGATCGAGGCCGATTCGATCAAAGCGATCTGCGACAAGTTCCAGGCCAACTCGGACCCGGACTTCCGTACCCGCGCTCTGATCATCAAGGAGCAGCGCGCCGAGCTGGTCAAGCACCACCTGTGGGTGCTGTGGACCGACTACTTCAAGGCACCGCACTTCGAGAAGTACCCCGAGCTGCACACGCTGTTCAACGACGCGACGAAGCTCGCCGGCGCCAGCGGCGCCAAGGGCTCGGCCGACCCGGCCATCGCCGAGCAGCTGCTCGCGAAGATCGACGAGATCAGCAAGATCTTCTGGGAGACCAAGCAGGCGTGAGCACGGACGTTACGATCCAGCCGGTACGTCACCAAGACGTACCGGCTGTCGTCGCTATGGTCCACGAACTGGCCGAGTTCGAGAAGTGCCGCCGGACGACTGCCACCTCACCGAGGATGCAACTGCACGTTTCGCTCTTCGGCACCGATCCGGCGCTGTTCGGGCACGTCGCGATCGACCGGCGACGACCGGCCGGTGGCGATGATGCTGTGGTTCCTGAACTACTCCACCTGGGAGGGTCGCCACGGCATCTACCTCGAGGATCTCTACGTCCGCCCGGAGGCCAGAGGATCCGGACTCGGCACGCGCATGCTCGCGACGCTCGCCGACCTCTGCATCCAGCGAGACTATCGGCGCTTGCAGTGGTGGGTTCTCGATTGGAATCCGGCGCGAGATTTCTACGCGACGATGGGTGCCGTCGCGACAGCCGGAATGGGTACCCTATCGGCTCAGCGGATCAGCGTTACGAAAGCTTGCGGCCGGTTAGCCGCCCTGCCTAGCACGGGCGGCCCGACGACGAAGGGGAGGCACAGTGAGCGCGCCCGCGACCGATGCCACGTCGACCGATCGTGATGTGGTGATCCTCGCCGTGCCCGCGATGACGTCCTACCTTGCCGTTCTGCGTACCGCGACGGCCGGGCTCGCCGCTCGCCTGGGCATGACGCTCGACGAGATCGAGGATCTCCGGATCGCCGTCGACGAGGCCTGCGCGATCCTGCTGCCGATCGCGGCCCCCGGCAGCGACGTGACCTGCCAATTCGGGTCGTCCCCAAGGCACTGCACATCGACGTCTCGGTACCGGTCACGGCCGCCGGCGTCCTGCCCGGCTCCCAGTCGTTCTCGTGGCAGGTCCTGACCGCGCTGGCCGGCAAGGTCACCGCCGAGACGCGTCAACGGCGTCGCGACCATTCACCTGGTCAAGCGCCGCTAGCTAGTCGAGGCCCAGCGCCGCCCGCGTCGACGGCGCCAGCAACAGGCCAGAACCGAACAGACCCACAACCAATACGGGTACGCCCAACCACGCGACCGCCGGCGATCATGTAATAGCCGATCAGGACCAGCAGCATCTGCACCACGATCGCGGGTCCGCGGGCCAGCGACTTGCGCCGTGCCAGTGCCGTGGCGAGTCCGGCCAGGATGGCGGCGCACAGGGCGGCGAACGCCACCGTGGCGATGGCACTCGACGCGCTGACGTTGTCGGCCGCGAGCGCCAGCCAGATCAGCGCGAGCGTCACGAAACCGGTGGCCACCGCCTCCGCATAGAGCACCCGGACCGCCCACCGGAAACTACCGCTAGCAGCCGCCGCCACCGGCGGCACGCTGTCCGCCGAGAGATTGGCCGCCGGCCTGCCGCCCGGCGCCGCCTTGCCACTGGCTGCCGGCTTCCGGCGGCTGCCGCCTTGCCACTGGCTACGGCCTTGCCGCTGGGCGTCGCCTTGCTGCCGGCCGCCTTGCCGCTGGCCTTCTTGCCACCGGGGGCGGCGTTGCCACTCGCCGGTGACGTGCCGTTTGGTCCCGTAGCGGGGGCGGGCGAAGCCGGCGTCGCGCTCTTGCGTCGATCGGCGCCTCCGGAGCGTTTGCCGTTCGCCGGACTCGGCGTCGCTGGGGTCTCGGACACCCGACCACAGTATCCCGCCGACGACACCGCATCCGCGGCAGATGATCCAGTAGACCCGGCGCGGCCGCCACACTGAGAGCGTTTCTCAGGGGGCCGGTACAGTCCAGCCATGCGAGCTCTGCTGGTGTGCAACCCGAAAGCGACGACGACCAGCGACCGCGTACGCGACGTGCTGGTCCGCGCACTCCGCAGCGAGACCGAACTCGACGTCGCCTTTACCCGCCGTCGTGGTCACGGCGCCAGCCTCGCCCGGGAGGCCCGCAAGAACGGCGTCGACCTCGTGGTCGCACTCGGTGGCGACGGCACCGTCAACGAGGTCGTCAACGGGCTGCTCGCCGACGGCACCGACGAGGAGCGGGTGGCCAGCGGCGCGAATCCGGTTCCGGCGCTCGCGGTCGTCTGCGGCGGATCCACGAACGTCTTTGCCCGCGCGCTGGGGCTGCCGACCGATTGGGCCGAAGGCACGTCGGTGATCCTGGAGGCGCTGCGCGAGGGCCGGATGCGCCGGATCGGTCTCGGCAAGGCCACGGTGAGCGGGAAGTCGCCGACGCTCAGCGTCGCTCGGGCTGGCGGGTCGGGCGCTACTTCACGTTCTGCGCCGGCTTCGGTCTGGACGCCGATGTGATCCACCGGGTCGAGCAGGCCCGCAGGCGCGGCCGCAAGTCGACGCCGCTGCTCTATGTGCAGTCGATGGCCGGCAATTTCGCCTTCGATAGGACCAGTCGAAGGCCGCGAATCACGCTGGACAGCGCGGAGATCGAGGCGTTGCGGGTCAAGTCGGAAGAGTCGGTCACGGACAGTGACGATCTCGTGGCTACGGAGAGCGACATGCTGACGATGGTCGTGGTCCAGAACACGGCGCCGTGGACTTATATCGGCGAGCGGGCGATCCATGCAAATCCCGAGGCGTCGTTCGACCTGGGTCTCGATGTGATGGCGATGCGGAGCATGAACCCGATCGGCGCGACCAGGACGATGGCACAGCTTCTGGCAGGCCGGGTGTCCAAGGAGACCGGCAGCGTTATCGGTCCGCATGGGAAGCAGATCCTCCGCCTGCACGATTTGTCGGAATTTACACTCCGCGCGAAGTTGCCGGCCGGCCTTCAGCTCGACGGTGAGTACCTGGGCGAACAGGACGAAGTGCGCTTTTCTGCAGTCCAGGACGCTATCCGGGTAGTCTGCTAGCAGATCTCGTCACCGTGCGTGCCCGTCTGACATATCCGACACATACCGAATATGCTGGCATGTCAGTACGCAGAGTACTACATTAGCTACAGACAGTGGCGAGCGGGGGTCCCGGTCGCTTCGGAAAATCCCGGCCAAAACGGACGTGAGTTCCCTCACCCGTACGGACTTTTTCGAGCGATTCCCCTTGACATGACATGAGTTCGTGAAAGTATTCACAAGCGAACCGCAATGCCTGTTGACGCCGCTGTCGACCGTCGGGCTTGAAAATAATGGCCGCGATCGAGCCGTTGCCAAGCCTGTGAGAAGACCGTTGCGCTGCGTATAGGACTTCAGCATTGTCACCTGTTCGGCCACGACGTGTGTTTTCAACTGCGTTACTAAGAACGAGGAGTGTTTCCGCCATGGACTGGCGCCACCGTGCTGTATGCCGCGATGAAGACCCGGAACTGTTCTTCCCGATCGGGACTTCCGGCCCGGCTCTACTGCAGGTAGAGCAGGCCAAGGCTGTCTGTCGCCGTTGTTCGGCCGTTGACGAGTGCCTGCAATGGGCTCTCGAGTCTGGCCAGGACGCCGGTGTTTGGGGTGGCATGAGCGAGGAAGAACGCCGCGCTGTTAAGCGTCGTGGCGGAATCCGCGTTCGCGCCTCAATCTGATCTAGGCCGCCTTGCCTCCAACACAACTGCAACATCTCACGAGTTCTGGCTGCACGGACCTTCATCCGTGTCAACTGTGAGCCACACTACAGGCACCTTGGAAGATCATCTTCCGGGGTGCCTGTTTGGTGCTGTAGTGACATGTGAGACAGCATCTACGACCCGTATGACAGTCCTGTTACGCAGCCGTCAGCAATCCGAGCGCGGTCAGGAATCGAAGCCCAGGCCGAAGCGGTCCAGCGTACGCAGCCAGAGGTTTCGTCGCCCGTCGTGGCTGTCGGCCTGCGCAATCGACCACCGGGTGGCCTGGATGACCGCCGAGCGCATCGGCTCCGGCGGGAACGGGATCGGCCGCTTCCGGACCATCTCGAGTGACGTCAACTCGGTCGGCTCGGCCGGACAGCAGATCGAGCATCACTTCGGCGCCGAAGCGGGTCGCGCCGACGCCGAGACCGGTATAGCCGGCCGCGTACGACAACCGACCGGCGTACGCCGTGCCGAAGAACGCACAGAAACGCGTACACGTGTCGATCACACCGCCCCACGAATGTGTGAATCGCACGTCCTCCAATTGGGGGAACGTCTCGAAGAAATGCGATGCCAGTTTGTACGCCGTCGCCGGCCGTTGATCACGCTTCGGCGGTAATCCGACCGCCGTTGTAATAGACGGCGTCATAGCCGCCCCACAAGATCCGGTTATCCCGCGACAGCCGGTAATAGTGAAATTGATTCGCGGAATCGCCGACGCCCTGCCGCCGGCTCCAGCCGATCGAATCCATCTGCGCCGGGCTCAGCGGCTCGCTCATCAACACGTAGTCGTAGACCGGCACCACGTACGCCCGCAGACGCCGCAGCGGCCCGGGAAACGCTCCGGTCGCCATCGCCACATGCGCGGCGGTCACCGAGCCGCGAGACGTCTTCAGCCGCAGCCCGGCACCGGCCTTCTCGATCGCCGTGACCAGCGTGCCCTCGTGGATCCGCACGCCGAGGCGAAGGCACGCGGAGCGCAGCCCCCAGGCCAGCCGGGCCGGGTCGAGCATCGCGCAGCCACTCCGGCCCCAGAGCCCGCCGAGGTAGGTCGGCGAGGCCACTTCCGCCCGTACCTCATCCTGATCGAGCAGTTGCACGTCGGCGCCGAATCGGCGCTCCTCGTCATAGCTGTCGCGGAGCCCGTCGACCTGCCATGGAGCGGTCGCGACGCTTAACTCGCCGGTGCGTTCGAAGTTGACGTCCATGCCGTACCGCGCGATCGCGGCCTCGATCTCGTCGAGGTTCGCGTGCCCCAGCTTCTGCAGCGTCGCGACCTCGTCCGGGAAGTGCTCCAGGCCGTTGGAGAGGCCGTGCGTGAGGCTGGCCGAACAGAACCCGCCGTTGCGCCCGGAAGCCGCCCAGCCGGCGTCCAGGGCCTCCAGAACGACGACGTCACGGTCGGGATCGCGCTCCTTCGCGATCAATGCGGTCCACAGTCCGGTGAATCCGGCCCCGACCACCGCGAGGTCCGCGGTGGTCGGGCCGGACAGTGCCGGTTGACGGGCCGGTGCGTCCGGTTGATCCAACCAATACGACCCGGGTACGGCGTCGGCGAGCGATCTGCGCGATGCGTTCATCGGTCGGAGCCATGTGCTGAACCTATTTCTGACGTCGCGTCGCCAGCAGGTTGATCGCGGCGATCAGGAGTCCACCCATGAAGATCAGCGTACCGATCACGTTGACCTGCGGCGGCATTCCGAGTTTCGCGGCACCGAAGATCCACAGCGGGAAGGTTTCGGTGCCGCCGTTCGTGAAGTTCGTGACCACGAAGTCGTCGATCGACAGAACGAACGCGAGCAACGCACCGGAGAGTACGGCCGGGAAGATCATCGGGAACGTGACCCGCCGGAACGTCGTGAACGCGCTGGCACCCAGGTCCTTCGCGGCCTCCTCGATGGACGGATCCAGCGTGAGCACCCGTGCGCGTACCACGACCGCCACGAACGACAGCGAGAACATGATGTGCGCGATGATGATCGTGACCATGCCGCGAGGGATGCCCAGCTGGACGAAGAACGACAGCAGCGAGGCGCCCATCACGATCTCCGGCGCCGCGATGCAGGCGAACAGGATGATGTTGAGCGTCGCCTGCCCGCGGAACCGGTATTTGCCGAGCGCGACACCGATCAGCGCACCGAGGATCACCGAGCCGATCGTCGCGAACACCACGATGATGAGCGAGTTCTGCACCGAGGTGGTCAGATCCTGGATCTTGGTGATCTCGGACCACGAGTACCACTTCGTGGTGAACCCGTCCCACACCGTGTTGACGCGGCCCTTGGTGTCGTTGAAGCTGAATATGATCATTACCACGATCGGTGCCATCAGCCAGGCGATGACCACCCACACGTAGGAGAACAGCGCCGCGTCGCCGTAGCGAATCCGGTGCCGGCGCGGCAGCGGCACGTCAGCACGGTCCGCGGCCTCGATTGCCCCGACGCCCTGACCTCTCGCAACGGCCTCGTCACCGGCTACTGGTTGTGCAGTCATCGCGCCGCCGCCTCCAACACGTCCTCGGTGCCGAGCGCCTTCGCATAGATGAACAGGAAGATCAACAACCCGCCCATCAGCGCGAACGAGAGCGCGGAGGCGATCGGATACTGCTGATTGAGCAGGTATCCGTTCTGGATCACATTGCCGATCATGGTGTTCTTCGGGCCGCCGAGGATGACCGCGTTCACATAGTCGGAGCTCACCGGCACGAACGTGATCACGATTCCGGCGAACACGCCGGGCAGCGAGAGCGGGAAGATCACCCGTCGGAACGCTTTCACGCGGGTCGCGTACAGGTCGTAGGACGCCTCGATCAGGCGCGGATCGACCCGCTCCAAGGACACGAAAATCGGCAGAACCATGAACGGCAGATAGTTGTACGTGAGTCCGGCGATCACCGCGGGCGTCGTCGCGAGCACGTGGAAGTTCTGTGGCAGCAGGTGCCAGTCCTTCAACGGGCCGAGGATGATGCCGTTGTCCGAGAGCATGAAGCTCCACGACTCGGTACGCAGCACGAACGACACGAAGAACGGCAGGAGCAGCAGGAACAGGTACATGCTCTTCCGCGACCCACCACGGAACGCGATCCAGTACGCCACCGGGTACGCGATCGCGATCTGGAGGATCGTCGAGATCAGGCCGTACTCGAGTGATCGAACGAACTGCACGTGATAGGTCGAGATGCCGGTGGTGTAGTTCTGCCAGTGGAACGTCTGCTGGAAGCCTGCTCCGAGGTCGCCCTGGGTGAGCGACAGCGAGATCATGGCGCACATCGGGATCACGAAGAACACGACGAGCCACAGACTTCCCGGCAGTGCCAGAAGATACGGGGTTAACCGCATCCGCAGCCGACCGATCATGAGGTGGTGATCGGATCGAAGATCGCGTGGTACTGGTCCAGCTCTGCCGGCGTCTTGAACGCGCGGTAGTAGTGCAGCTTCGCCAGATCGGCCGGGGCCGGGAACACCAGCGGGCTGGTCGCGACCATCTCGAGCGCGGCCTTGTCATCACCGGTCGCCTTCGCCGCGTCCGACTCGATGATCGCCTGCGACGACGGTACCGGCGTGATGTAGTTGATGTACTCGGCGAGGCTCGCCGCGACCGCCGGGTCGTAGAAGAAGTCGATCAGCTTCAGCGCATCGACCGGGTTGTCCGCGGTGACCGGGATCGTCATGTTGTCGGTCCACAGCGTGCCGCCCTCGGACGGGATGGTGAACTGCAGGTTGGTCCCGTTCGATGCGTTGCTCTGGAAGATATCGCCGGACCAGGCCATGGTCAGCCAGACATCGCCGTTCGCCAGCTCGCTGATGTAGTCCTGGTCGTAGTACTTCCGGACCAGGCCGGCCTGCTGCTGCTTCCGCAGCCAGTCGGCCGCCTTCTGCCAGTCGGCGGGCGTGGACGTCGCCGGGTCGACGCCGACCGCGAGCATCGCGAAGACACCGATCTCCTCGACGTCCGCGAACATACCGATCTTGCCGCGGTACGCCGCGTTCTGCAGATCCTGCAGGCTGGTCGGCTTGTTCTTGACGTACTTCGGGTTGTAGCCGATGCCGGTGATGCCGGACGCCCACGGCACGCTGTAGACGTTGCCGGGATCGTACGTCTCGGTCTTGTAGTTCGCGCCCGCGTACTGCGCGTAGTTGGGCATCTTCGAGTGATCGAGCGGCGCGTAGTAGCCGAACTCGACCAGCTCCGAGAACTCGACACCGTTCGTGATGACCATCAGGTCGTAGCCGATGGACTCGTGCGCCGACAGCTGCGGCTGGATCTTGGCGAAGAACGACGAGTCGTCGTTGATCACTTCGCTGTAGGTCACGGTGATGCCGGTCTGGGCCGTGAACTGCTTCAGCTGCGGGTGATCGGAGTCCATGTAGAGCGGCCAGTTCGCGAAGTTGACGTGGCCGGTGCCGGTCTTACCGGTCCAGAACTTGGCGACCGCGTCCGGTGCCACCGTCTTCGCGCCCGTTGCCTGTCCCTTGACACTGCAGGCGGCGAGCGCCGCAGCGGCCGTACCGATGCCGGCGGCCTTGAGGATGTTGCGCCTACCCATCCGACGAGACGTCAGTCCACGCAGGAGGGCGGGGTCGATGGGGGTACGGGGGTCGCTCATCGGTCTCCAATCGCGTACGAGTGCTGGGACTCCCACGTCAGCCATACGCCATCGCCACGAACCGCGATGTCCTCGGCCGACGAGGCATTCTGGGTGAATACGACGACCTCGGCACCGGCCGACGTCGTGACGTTGTAGTTGGTCGCCGTACCGAGGTAGACGACCTCCGTGACGGTGCCGCGAATCGCGCTGCCGGTGGCCGACGGCGCATCCATGCCGATCGCGATCTTCTCCGGCCGTACGGTCAGCTCGAGCGTCGTGCCCTGTGCGACCGTGACGTCGGCGCGCAGCGGGACGATGATGCGCTCATCCGGCGCGTACGTGATCACCGCGGTACCGCCTTCGACGCCGGAGACGACGCCGCCCAGCAGGTTCGACGTGCCGATGAATCCGGCGACGAACTTCGTGGCCGGGTGCTCGTAGATGTCGCGCGGCGTGCCGAGATGCTCGATCCGCCCCTCATTCATCACCGCGATCCGGTCCGACATCGTCAGCGCTTCGTTCTGGTCGTGCGTGACGTAGACGAACGTGATCCCGACCTCGCGCTGGATCCGCTTCAGCTCGACCTGCATGGCCTGGCGCAACTTCAGGTCGAGGGCGCCGAGAGGCTCGTCGAGGAGCAGCGCACTGGGCCGGTTGACCAGGGCGCGAGCGAGTGCCACGCGCTGCTGCTGGCCACCGGAGAGTTCCTTCGGGCGGCGCTTCTCCCGGCCGACCAGGTCGACGATCTCCAGAATCTCGCCGACCCGGGTGCGGATCTCGGCCTTCGGCACGCGCCGCTGCTCGAGCCCGAACGCGATGTTGTCGGCGACGCTCATGTGCGGGAACAGCGCGTACGACTGGAAGACCATGTTCACGTCGCGCCGGTTAGCCGGTACGTCGGTGACGTCCTTGCCATGCAGGAAGACCGAGCCTCGGGTGGGATCCTCGAAGCCCGCGATCATCCGCATCGTGGTCGTCTTCCCGCAGCCGGACGGGCCGAGCATCGAGAAGAATTCGCCCTGATCGATCACGAGATCGACGCCGGCGACCGCAGCGACGACGTCGCCGTGCGACGCGAATTCCTTCGCGACGCCCACCAGCTCAATGGCGGCAGTTCCCGATCTTGATGCCAACGAATCCGTCATCCAGCCCTCACTCACGCAGCGACACTGTGTCAGCCGAATGACACAGGGGTGTGTAGGGCAACATGCCAGAGATCACAGCTCATGACAAGGGATTCCATCGTAAAGATTCGTACCGACGACGGAATCAGCGCCCAGATCGCGAGATGACGACGCGGTGCAGCCACTACGGAGTGTCATCAGTCCGACCGTCTCCGCTAATCCCGGCGCCAATGCGCTGCTGGGAGGCGGTACGGACGCGATAGCGATTCATGATGGCCGATCAAGCTGGCCGGGATCCGCCCATCATGCCCGAACGCGAAACATCCCGGCAACCGGCGAGCGGCCCTACGCCGAGACGAGCGCGGCGGCGGCGATGCGCTGCGAGATGATCTCGATGACTTCGGGCGCCGATCCCAACGGATCGGACGACACGACCGTGGCGCCCGCGGCCGCCGCCAGAACGCGGTCGTGCAGGATGCCGGGTGCCAGGAAGTAGGAGGCGAGGCCGATCCGGCGAGCACCGGCCGACCGCAGCGCCCCGATCGCGTCGGTCACGGTACGGCCCGCGCCGGATGCGTAACCCGCGAGGCACGGAACCGATGCCGCCGTACCGAGGCGCGCCGCGACCTCGTCGATCGCCGCCAGCGCGGCAACGTCACGCGTGCCGGCGGCAGCCAGCACCAGCGCATCCACCGGAGCAGCCGACAGCCGCCGGCGCAGCGCCGCCACCACCGACTCGGTCGAATCCGGATCGCCGAGCACGGCGGCAACGTCGATCCGGGCTCCGCGCTCGCGGGCGGCGGCCACGATCGCGGGCACGTCGGTCCGCGCGTGGTACGCCGACGACAGCAACAGCGGCACCACGACGACGTGCCGGTCGGCGAGGCCGGCCAGTACGTCGGCCAGGCGCGGCGCGTCGAAGTCCAGATAGGCATCGTGCACGACGACATCCGGCCGAGCCGCGGCTACGGCGCGCACGATGGCGCGTACCGTCACCGCCGCCCGGGGATCCCGGCTGCCGTGCGCGACCAGGACGACGTGTGGTGCCTCGATCGGAGTCACGACGCGTGCAGACCGCACTCGGTCTTCTCGAACATGGCCCAGCGGCCGGCCCGGACATCTTCGCCCGGTGCCGTCCGCCGCGTGCACGGCCAGCAACCGATCGACGAATAGCCCTGCTCGAGCAGCGGGTTGACCGGCACGTTGAACCGCTTGATGTACGCCTGCACGTCGGCCTCGGTCCAGTACGCCAGCGGCGCGACCTTGACCTTGCCACGAGCCTCTTCGAACCCGACCAGCGGCGTGTTCGCGCGGGTCGGCCCTTCGTCACGCCGCAGACCGGCGGCCCAGGCGTCATACGGCTTCAAGGCTCGATCGAGCGGCTCGACCTTGCGCATGAAGCAGCAGTCGTTGGGTTCCCGGGCGAACAGCCGCGGACCGTACTCGCCGTCCTGCTGGCCGACCGTCTGATCGGGCGTCACCGAGATGACCCGCACCGGCAGCGTACGGGCGACCTGGTCCCGGACCCGCAGCGTCTCCGGGAAGTGCAGGCCGGTGTCGAGGAACACGACCTCGATACCCGGCACGACCGCGGACACCACGTGCGCGAGCACCGCATCCGCCATCGAACTGGTCACGCAGAAGCGCTCGCCGAACTCGCCGGCGGCCCACTCGACCACCCGCTCGGCGCTGGCGCCGTTGAGCACGACGTTCGCGCGGTTGGCGAGATCGCGCAGTTCGTCGCGCGAGCGCCGGTCGGCTTCGACCGGTGGCAGCAGGGTAATAGTCATGACGTTGCCTCCACCCGAGTCGGGTTGACGATCAGTCCGATGAATCGCACCGAGAACGCGCGCGCGCACGCCCGGCACTCCCAGGTGCCGTGGCCCTCTTCCGAGGGTCGAAGGTCCTCATCCCCGCAGTACGGGCAGTAGTAGGGCACGACGCGCTCGCCACCGGACGTTGACGCGCTCATCGCAGCGCCTCCTCGTCGGCACGGACGACCCAGGACGCGAACGACTCGCCGTCTTCACGAGCGGCGGCGTAGCGGCGGGCCAGCCGGGTCACGTACGCCGGCAGCTCTTCGGCCGTGGTCTTGAGACCGCGGACCTTGCGCCCGAATCCCGGCTTGTCCGTCTGCGACAGGCCCAGGCCACCGCCGAGGTGGATCTGATAACCCGGCACCTGCGTGCCGTCCGGGCCGATGATCAGCTGGCCCTTGAGTCCGATGTCCGCGACCTGCGTGCGTGCGCAGGCGTTGGGGCAGCCGTTGATGTTGACCGAGATGTCCACGTCGATGTCCGCGAGCGTCGTCTCCAGCGTGCGGATCAGCGACGCGGCCGCGACCTTCGTCTCGACGATCGCGAGCTTGCAGAACTCGATGCCGGTGCAGGCCATGGTGGAACGCCGCCAGGTCGACGGGCGGGCCGACAGCCCGATCGCGTCGAGCGCCGCGACCAGCGATTCGACCTTGTCCTCGTCGATGTCGAGTGCGATCAGCTTCTGCTGCGCGGTGGTCCGGACGCGCCAGCCGCCGTGCGCCTCGACGATGTCCGCGACCTGCGCGAGCATCGTGCCGCTGACCCGACCGGCGAGCGCCGCGACGCCGACGTAGAACTTGCCGTCGACCTGCCGGTAGACGCCGACGTGGTCGACCGGCTTCGCCGGCAGGACCGGCCTCGGGACCGTCGACGAGCGTGCGCTTCAGGTATTCGGTCTCGAGGATCTCGCGGAACTTCTCCGGACCCCAGTCGGCCATCAGGAACTTCAGGCGGGCCCGGCTGCGAAGGCGGCGGTAGCCGTAGTCGCGGAAGATTCCGATCACGCCGTCCCAGACGTCCGGGATCTCGTCCAGCGGCACCCAGGCGCCGAGGCGCTTGGCCAGCATCGGGTTGGTGGACAGGCCGCCACCGACCCACAGATCAAAACCAGGGCCGTATTCAGGATGTACGGCGCCGATGAAGCCGATGTCGTTCACCTCGTACGGCAGGTCGGGCAGCCAGCCGATCGACGTCTTGAACTTGCGGGGCAGGTTCGCGTACGCGGCGTCGCCGATGTACTTCTCGGTGATCTTCGTCGATCGCCGGCGTCGCGTCGATCACCTCGTCGGCGGAGATGCCGGCGACCGGGCTGCCGAGGATGACGCGGGGCGTGTCGCCGCAGGCCTCGGTCGTGGACAGGCCGACCGCCTCGATCTCGCGCCAGATCTTCGGCACGTCCTCGATGCGTACCCAGTGCATCTGCACGTTCTGGCGATCGGTGAGATCGGCGGTGTCGCGGCCGTAGACCGTGGAGACGTGCGCGATCGCGCGCAGCTGGGCGAGGTCGAGCTGGCCGCCGTCGATGCGGATGCGCAGCATGAAGAATTCGTCGTCCAGCTCGTGCGGCTCGAGGATCGCGGTCTTGCCGCCGTCGATGCCGGGCTTGCGCTGCGTGTAGAGGCCCAGCCAGCGGAAGCGTCCGCGCAGGTCGGACGGGTCGATGCTGGCGAAGCCGCGCTGCGAGTAGACGTATTCGATCCGGAGACGGGCGTTGAGACCGTCGTCGTCCTTCTTCATCCGCTCGTTCGGGTTGAGCGGCTCGCGATGGCCGAGCGCCCACTGCCCTTCGCCGCCGCTGCGACGCGGGCGGATCGATGCCGGGTTCGCGGCGGCGGGGCTCGAGGTAACAGTCACGTCGAAGAGTCCTTCCGAATATCGGGAGGACACGCTTGCGCGCCGGAGCATCACGAGCAATCTCGTGATGTGACGTCAATGTCAGGGGGATCGGCGGTCGTGCGCGCCCAGCTGGGCTAACTAGGTCCTGAGGAAGATCTAGAAAGCCCGACACATGGCGCTGCGCACGCGACCGTAGTCCACGTGGCGCCGGGCGGTGAGAAAGACGCTCAGGTCCCGCACGGCAGTGATCGCCGCGCCCGTCCCATAAGCGTCAACCGTCATGTCCATAAGTTTGCCATATATGAACGACAGTCGACAGTGCCCTTAGGGGCCGTCCCACACTGCGGTCAACGTTTGTCCAACGGGAAGATCACCGTGGCGACGGTGCCGCCGGACTCGCCCGCCCGGATGTCGATCGTGCCACGCAATTCGCCCGTGACCAGCGTACGGACGATCTGCATGCCCAGCCGTCCGGCGCTCTCCAGATCGAAGTCACCGGGCAGTCCCTGGCCGTCATCGGTCACCGTGACCTCGATCTGCCGCCGCTCCCGTGTGACGGAGACCACCACCGAACCCGACGATCCCGGCACGAAGGCGTGCTCGGCCGCATTGAGCAGCAGCTCGTTCAGGACCATGACCAGCGGCGTCGCGATCTCGGCGGGCAGGATGCCGAACGTGCCGGAGCGGCGCATCGTGACCGTGGATTCGTCCGCCGCGACCTCGCCGGCCGCGAACGCGACCCGGTCGACGATGCCGTCGAACTCGACCGCCTCGTCCGACGACATCGACAGCGTCTCGTGCACGAGCGCGATCGACGCGACCCGGCGGACCGACTCCTCCAGCGCGGCCCGAGCGGCCGGGATGCCGACCCGTCGCGCCTGCAGCCGCAGCAGCGCGGCCACCGTCTGCAGGTTGTTCTTCACCCGGTGGTGGATCTCCCGGATCGTCGCGTCCTTCGTGATCAGGGCGCGGTCCCGGCGGCGTACCTCGGTGATGTCCCGGACCAGCACGAGCGCGCCGATCGGCACGCCGGCCGGCATCAGCGGCAGCGCACGCATCAGTACGGATGCGCCGCGAGCGTCGATCTCCTTGCGAGGCGGGCCTTCACCGCGCAGAGCTGCGAGGATGCGCGCGTTCACTTCGGCACCCTCCAGCGTGTCGTCGCACAGCCGCTTCGTGACCAGCGCGAGGTCTTCGCCCTCGAGGTCGGAGCGCATGCCGAGCCGCCGGTACGCGCTCAGTGCGTTCGGGCTCGCGTACATGACGGTGCCGGCCGCGTCCAGCCGGATCAGCCCGTCTCCGACCCGCGGTGCCGTGGTCGTCTCGCCGACGTGCGCGACCGGCGGGAACGTGCCGTCCGCGATCATCTGGGCGAGATCGTCGGCGGTGGTGAGGTAGTTGAGTTCCAGCTGGCTCGGGGACCGGGCGGTGGTGAGGTTCGTGTCCCGGCCGACGAGTGCGATCACGTCGCGGGCGTCCCGCCGGCGTACCGGGATGGCCTCGTGCCGCGCGGGCGTGTCGTTGTACCAGACCGGGTCGCCCTCCCGCCAGATCCGACCCTGGCTCGCGGCGATCACCAGATGTGCGGCGTCCGCGCCGGTTGCGGTCCGACCGACCTGATCATCCTGGTACGCCGTCGCAGCCGTGGTCGGGCGTACGTGGGCCACGCAGATGTATTCGTCCTTACCCTCGCTGCCACCGGCGGTCTTCGTCCACATCAACAGATCCGCGAACGACAGATCCGCCACCAGCTGCCAATCGCCGGCCAGTCGATGCAGATGCTCGACCTCTACCGGCGCGAGGGTGGTGTGCTCCTCGACGAGATCACGGAGTGTTGACACGCTCTAAGCCTGCCAGATGAACCGCGGATCACCGGGAGTAGCCTCGGCACGTGCCACACCCTCGGTCTCACGCGGTCATCCTGGCGCTTCTCGCAGCCGTCTCGCACGACCACCGTCGCGGGCTGCGGTTTCGTGGACGCCGGCGACAAGAGTTCGGTCAAGCCGTCGGCTTTCGTGATCTCCGGCCGTGCCATGGTCACGCTCCCCCCAGGCACGGCCTCACCGGGCGCCGCCTGCACGGCACCGATTGGTGCGAGCGACGTGGCCAAAGACGCGACCGTGGTCGTGACGAGCCCGGCCGGCACGCGGCTCGCCTCCGGCACGCTCGGTGCCGGCGCGATCACGAGCGACGGCACCGGCATGCTCGTTCCCCTTCCAGATCCGAGCCGTGACCGGCGGGTACGCCACCTACGGCGTGGCCATCGGCAGCCGGCCGGCCCAGACCTTCCCGGCCGGCGAACTGCGTGCGAACACCCCCGCGATCCTGACCATCACACCGACCGCGCCGTAACCGGCGGTAAGGGTCGGCGGAGGGTATTCGGGGTCGAGCCGGCACCGGCGCGGCTGGAATGCTGCGGTGGTGCCCGAACCTACGCTTGACGAGATATGCACGATGCTGGCCTCGCCGGACCCGGCCGTCCGCGACCGGACCGGCTACAACCTGCTCTACCGCCACATTCGCGACGGGAAGGCGGACGGCAGCCTCCGGACGCTCGGCGATCGGATGGCCGAGCAGCTCGGGCACCCGGAGATCCAGGCCCGTACGTTCGCCGCGCTCGGACTCGCCTGCGCGGTACCGCGCGACGAGGTAACCGGCGAACTTGCCACCGCCGATGTGCGGCGCTGGCAAGACGCGTTCACCGCCTGGTACGCCGGCGAGACCGATCTGCGCGGCCATGACGACACCCTGGGCTGGCTGCACGCGGTGGCGCACGGATCCGACACGATCGAAGCCTTCGCCCGCTCCCGGCACCTCGGCTCGGCCGACCTCGTGGCCCTGCTCGACCTGGCCCGGCAGCGCCTGATAACGCCGAACGACCTTCTGTTCGCGGACGGTGAGGACGACCGTCTCTCGAACGCCGTCACCACGGTGCTCTGCCGGACCGAACTCACCGTCGACGACGCGACCGGCTGGCTGAAGCCGATCGAAGTCGCATTCGGCGAGCGCACGCCGGGCCCGTTCCCGCCCTGGGTGTCGAACACGATCCGGACGCTGAACTCGCTCTATGTCGCGAATCATCGAGGCGTCCGATTCTTCGTGCATGCCGGCCAGGAATCTGCGGCACCGCGGAGACCGCCGCATCACGCGACGATTGCCGTCGCGATCGCCGATTGCCTCCGCGTGCCGATGTCCTACCTCGGATAACGCGCATCCGTTCCCCCGTGATCAGATGCGCGTCGCCGGTTGATCAGAGCGTGACGGTGACCTTCGACAGGCCGCGCGGAGCGTCCGGGTTCTCGCCCCGGCCGAGCGCCAACGCGAGCGCCAGCCGCTGCAACGGCAGGATGTCGAGCAGCGGCGCGTAGCGCTCGTCGATCGACGGCGTCGCGATCCGTGCGGTCGCACCCTCCACGTCGGACGGGCCGACCACGACCACGTCCGCACGCCGGGAGCCGAGACGCTCGACGACCTCGCGCATGGACGCTCCGCCGGGGCCGTCGCCGACCACGGCCAGCACCGGTACGGTCGGGTCGGTCATCGCGAGCGGGCCGTGCAGCAGATCGGCACCCGAGAACGCCAGTGCCGGCAGGTAGGACGTCTCCATCATCTTCAGCGCGGTCTCGCGGGCGGTCGGGTACGCGTACCCCCGTCCGGTGGTCACGGCACGCGCCGCGAACCGGTAACGGCGAGCCAGTTCGACCGGCGTCTCGTCGGCGAGCAGATCGGCAGCGAGTTTCGGCAGCGCGGACAGCGCCGCCAGTTCCTCGGCCGGCAGTACGCCGTTCCCGGCGCGTACGCCTTCGACGAACATCAACAGCGCGAACAACTCCGCCGTGTACGTCTTCGTCGCGGCCACCGCACGCTCGTGACCGGCCGCGACGTCGATGTGCAGCTCGGCCGCCTCGGCCAGCGGCGAGGACGCGTTGTTCGTGACCGCCAGCGTGGTGGCACCGGACTCGCGGGCCTGGCGCATCACCTCGACCAGGTCGGTCGATCCGCCGCTCTGGCTGACCCCGATGACGAGTGCCTCGGACAGGTCCGGACGGGCACCGTAGACCGTGACCGCGGACGGCGACGCCAGCGCGGCCGGGATGCCGAGACGGATCTCGGTCAGATAGGCGGCGTAGAGCGCGGCGTGGTCGGATGTGCCGCGCGCGGTGAACACGATGTGCCGCGGGCGCTTCTCGGCGATCTTCGCGGCGATCGCGGCGATCGCGCTCGCGTGCGCGGGCTCGAGCAGCAACGCGTAGATGTCCGGCTGCTCGGCGATGTCCGCGGCCATCCCGGCGCCAGCAATCACATTCTGCTCACTCACGTTCGTTCCCCCACCGTCAAGCGCCTATCGAGCATTATTCGCTCGTTTCATGCTCAGTCTTGCACATTGATGCGCGAAAGAACACCGGAGTGCGCACGCTCACACATCACCCTCGAGCTTCTGCAACCCGGCGTCGCGCGGTCGCCATGTGAGTCCGAGATCGGGGAATCGAAGCGATCTTGGACCCAAATGGCTCGATTCCGCGCGATTCGGCAGCCAATTGAGTCCAAGATCCCGGATCCCGCACGACGGAGGCCGCCCCCCAGCGAGGGAACGGCCTCCGTGGTGTCGGCGACTAGTCGAAGGAGACGACCATGGCCTCGGCGTCGGCAACCTCGGTGTCCGTGTCCGTGTCCGCCGGCGGCGGCGGATCGTTCTTGCCGCGCAGCGCGATGTGCTGTACGAACAGCGCAAGGATCGGCACGAGTACGGCCAGGAACGACGCCCAGAAGAAGATCGTCGCGGTGGCCGTGGCGATGCCGTCGAGCAACGGCAGCGGCAGCTTGGCGTGTCCACCCTGGCTGAGCGTATTCGCACCGCCGGCCTTGACCGCCTGGGCAAGCGGCGCTTGACCGACGCTGACCAGGTAGTCGTACAGGCGGTGGTTGAAGATCGCCCCGAACAGCGCGACACCGAACGAGCCACCGATCGACCGGAAGAACGTAGCCGCGCTGGATGCCACGCCGATGTCCTTCTGCTCGACGCTGTTCTGCGCGATCAGCATCGTGGTCTGCATCAGGAAGCCCATGCCCAGACCGAGCACGACCATGAAGATCGCCGTCGTGGTACGCGTGGTGGTCGCACCGATCGTTGCCAGCAGGACCATGCCGATCGTCATGATGGTGCCACCGACGATCGGGAACATCCTGTATTTGCCGGTCCTCGTGATCGTCGATCCCGCGAACAGCGACGACACGAGCAGACCGGCCATCATCGGCAGCAGCAGCAGGCCGGAGTTGGTCGCCGATGCGCCCTGCACGGTCTGCTGGTAGAGCGGCAGGAAGCTGATCACGCCGAACATCGCGAAGCCGACCAGGAAGCCGATCAGCGAGACGAGCGTGAAGTTCCGGTTCTTGAACAGACCGAGCGACAGCACCGGCTCGGCGGCGCGGGGCTCGATGAATCCGAAGATGACCAGCGACACGATCGAGAGCACGCCGAGGCCGATGATCTGCCACGAGCCCCACGCGTACTGCGTGCCGCCCCACGTGGTCAGCAGCACCAGGCCGGTGATCGCGATCGCCAGGAACGCCGAGCCCCACCAGTCGATCCGGTGCTCGGTGCGCTTCTTCGGCAGGTGCAGGCGGATCGTGATGAGTGCCAGCGCGACGGCGCCGAGCGGCAGGTTCACGTAGAACGCCCAGCGCCAGCTCAGGTTGTCGGTGATGTAGCCGCCGACGAGCGGGCCGGCGACCATCGCGATCGCCATGACGCTCGCCATGATGCCCTGGTAGCGACCGCGTTCGCGGGGCGGCACGAGGTCACCGATGATCGCCATCGCGCCGACCGCGAGGCCACCGGCGAACAGCCCCTGCAGCGCGCGGAACCCGATCAGCTGCGTCATGTTCTGGGCCGCGCCGCTCAGCGCGGATCCGATCAGGAAGCCGACGATCGAGGTCAGGAAGATGCTCTTCCGGCCGTACATGTCGCCGAGCTTGCCCCACAGCGGCGTGGAGACCGACGTGCCGAGGACGTAGGCGGTGACCACCCAGGACAGGTGCGACAGGCCGCCGAGATCGCGGACGATCGTCGGCATCGCGGTGCCGACGATGAAGTTGTCGAGCATGGCCAGCAGGAACGCGAGCAGCAGTGCCGGCAGCACATACATCACCTCGCGGCTGCGCCCGGATGATGTGACCGGCGGTGACTCCGCCAAATCTGATGACATGGGTACGCTCCCGTTGATCTCCGATGCCGACTTACTTGCCGACCGGCTAGTGGCTACACTCGGAACGGTAAGCTACCTACTTGCCGGCCGTCAAGTAGAATTCCGACTGAGGTGGAAGACCCGCATGACCCAGCCCGACACGCGCACGCGGATCCAGAACGTCGCGCTGCGCCTGTTCAACGAGAACGGCTACGAGGCCACATCGCTGCGGGAGATCGCAGACGAGATCGGGGTCACCAAGGCCGCGCTCTACTACCACTTCAAGACGAAGGAAGAGATCGTCACGAGCCTCATCGACGATCGGACGTCGGTGCTGGAAGAGCTGTTCCGCTGGGGTCTGACGCTGCCGCGAACGAGCGAGGGCCGGCGCGAATTCATCAAGCGCTACGCAGCCGAGCTGTTCGTCGGGAACCACTTCGAGACGATGCAGTTCTTCGAACGCAACCCGACGCGCTGCGCGACCACCCGTCCGGCGAGCGCATGCGCAAGCAGATGATCGAGGTGGTGGAGTATCTGTCCGCGCCCGGCGCTCCGCCGAAGGAACGGCTGCGTGCGTCGCTCGCGCTGTTCGCGCTGCACGCGTCCTGGTTCGTCCTGCGCGACGACTCGGTCACCGACGAGGAGCGCCAGAAGACCGGGCTGGAGGTCGCGCTCGAGCTGCTGGAGTAGCTCAGCGCAGGTCGAGGCGGAAAGCTTCCAAAATCACATGAGGTACGGGTACGAAGTCGCGTTGCGGCATCGGCGTGAACCCGAATCGGGCGTAGAGCTTCTTCGCGACGGCATTGGAGTCGCGTACGGCGATGACGATCGGCGTCGCAGCCCTGTTCGGTTGCCCGATCGACGCATGCCTGGACCAGGGCGGCACCGACGCCACGACCCTGGGCCGATGGCGCCACGCCGAGCATCCGGAACTCCACCTCGCCGGCCTTCGACAGCTCGGCCAGCGGAGAGCCCGGCCGCACGTACGTGACGCAGCCGACGACCGTCTCGCCGTCGACCGCGACGAGCACGTCGCCGTGTGCGACCCGGCCGGCGACATCGGCGAGCGCGACCGAATAGTCGAACTCGCGCTTCTCGTCGGGCGCGGTCTCCGGGCCGAGTTGACCGTCGGCACGGTACGCGCTGACGCAGATCTCACCGGCGACCGCGTATTCGCGCTCGGCCGCCGGCCGTACTCGTACCTTCATCTGGTTTTAAGCCCTTTAGTCGATGATCGCGATGAGGTCGCCCTCCTGGACGACGTCACCCTCGTTGACGGCAATCTCCTTGACCGTGCCGTCGGACTCGGCCACGACCGGGATCTCCATCTTCATGGATTCGAGGATGACCAGTGTGTCGCCCTCTTCAACCTCGTCGCCCGCCTTGGCGACGACCTTCCAGACGTTTGCCACCATCTCGGCGCGGATCTCGTCAGCCATCATCCGTCCCTCTCGTTACATGAACGTGCGAGACGTATCCAATCATGGAACCTCAGATGCAGAGGTGCCCACTCGACCCCGCTACCATCGTGTCTGACGAAGGAGGGTCACATGGCGAAGAAGTCGCGCAAGAAGAAGGCTCGCAAGAAGAGCGCTGCCAACCACGGCAAGCGCCCAAACTCCTGATCACAGGAGCCCAAAGCCTGGTTGATCCTGGAGTCGGCACACGCAACGACTATCGTCGCGCGCTGACTCCAGGATCAACTTTGTTTTCGCAGGCCTCAGCGGGTCTGGCTCGGCTCGGAGACGATCTCGTTCAGCTTGGCACGCAGCCGCTCGCGGAGCGCGTCCGGCGCGGTCTCGCCGCCGCAGCAGCGCGACACGAGCAGCCTTGACCTCCTGCTCGATGCCGAACTCCCGCAGGCAGGGTGTGCACTCGTCGAGATGCGTCCGGATCAGCTGCCGCCGGTCCTCGTTGCACTCCAGGTCGAGGTAGAGATAAACCTCATCGAGCACGTCGCGGCAATCGCCCTTCTCAGGCGTGTCGGAACCCACGTCTACACCTCCCGGACGGCCGGGGCGTCAGTGCCCGAGGCCGGATCGTCTGCCTGCGCCAGCGTGGCGTCGTCATCGTCGTGTGTGGCGACCGTGCCGCGGGTGAAACCACGCTCCGCCGCATAGTCTTCCAGGCTGCGACGCAAGTTGCGCCGGCCGCGGTGCAAACGTGACATCACCGTGCCGATCGGCGTGTTCATGATGTCGGCGATCTCCTTGTAGGAAAACCCCTCGACATCGGCCAGGTAGACGGCCAGCCGGAACTCCTCGGGCAGCGCCTGCAGCGCATCCTTCACGTCCGAGTCCGGCAGCCGGTCCAGCGCCTCGGCCTCGGCCGACTTCAGACCGGTCGACATGTGCGAGGACGCGTCGGCGAGCTGCCAGTCGGTGATCTCCTCGGTCGGAGACTGCAGCGGCTGGCGCTGACGCTTCCGATACGAGTTGATGTACGTGTTCGTCAAGATCCGGTACAACCAGGCCTTCAGGTTCGTGCCCTGTTCGAACTGGTGGAACGCGGCGTACGCCTTCAGGAACGTCTCCTGGACGAGATCCTCCGCGTCGGCCGGATTGCGAGTCATACGCAGGGCGGCACCGTAGAGCTGGTCGATGAACGGCATTGCATCCCGCTCGAACCGATCACGGTTGTCTGCCTGCTGGCCTACTGTCACTCGCGCGCCCTTCGTCGACCGTCCCGACGAGGATACGCCGTTAATGATCGACTCGTTCGAGGATGCGGGTCGCAACCGCGTACGCACGGGTGTGTTAGCGCTCGAATGCGCCGGAGGAACGACCGACGCCGGCCAACGGGGCGCCTCGAGCAGCCCCGAGACGAACGTCGCGCCGAGCGTCTTGTCCGGAATCAATTCGCGAGTTGTGCTCACGCACATCCCCTTCCAGGTCTCCACGGACGCGCTACTACACGTCCACGGTCCTGTAACGCTGGAAGAAGGTCACAACATTCCGTGACGAAAGATCGCGGCATCGACGGGCAGCCGGCCGGTGTGATCGAGCCCACCCCGGTCCCGACGGCGGGACCGGCGGCGCGCAGACCCCTCAAGCGCTCCGCCAACCGCCGGGACCAGGGAGAGCCTGGGAGGTTGGATCCGGCCACGGACGCTCGGTCGATGCCGGAACGCCGCGGTCTGTCGGCCCGCGAACGGGCCCACGGCGATAAAACGACGGATGGCCGCCCGGGGTCACGCTGCCAGGTCGAATCGGCACAGCCAGTCGACCACGAGCGCCGAGGTGCCGCGTAAATCCGTACGAAGGTCGTGGCGAGCACCCGGGCGGACCGCCACCTCGACGTCAACGTCCGGATCGGGGCAGCCGAACGGGTCACGATCGCCGTTGACGACGAGCGTCGGCAGCCCGGTACGCAACTCCGCATCGCGCGAGCGCTCCGGGTGGCCCGGCGGGTGCAGTGGAAACGCGAGCGCGAGAACGGCCCTGCGCCGAGACCGCGAGAGCGGTACGGCAGGCGACCCGAGCGCCGCTCGACCGCCCGCCCACGACCAGCGGCAACGCCTCGTCGGCACCGCGTCGGAGTGCCGCCAACACGGCGATCCAGGCCTCGTCGAGATGGGCGGCGGGCGCCGGGGCGCGGCGGCCCGCCACCCGGTAGGGCTGAGTCACCCGGGCCACGACGACTCCGCGTTCGAGCACGGCGTGCGTGACGGCGATCAGATCGGGCGAGTCGATGCCGCCGCCGGCGCCGTGGCCCAGCACCAGCATGCTCTGTGCCGATCCCCCGGCGCGGACCGATGGCCGCTCGATGACCACCTCGGCCGGGCCTCGCGGTGTTGCGATCTGGGTCACGGTTGTTGCGGACTTCGCCATGGATATATCGTGCGGCCGGTCGAGCCGACCGGCCGCACGCAAATCGCCCTATTTCTGCGTTGTGAAAGCGCCGATGCTTACACGCTGGCGGCGAACGACCTCATCGACGGCGTGATGGCCATCTCATGATCGGGTTCCGGATCACCGCGCCAGACCGGCGCCATGGCTCGACGTTCGCGTGCTGTCGTGGCACCCCAGACGCCGTGGCAATCGCCTGCGTCGAGCGCCCACGCAAGGCACGCTCCTTGAACCGGGCAATCCCGGCACAGTCGCAAGGCCGGATCCGATGTTTCTCGTGGAGCCGGAAAGAATGTCTCCGGATCCTGACTGCGGCAGATACCGCTCGCTCTCCAAGACTCGTCCGGCGTGCGTTCGGTGAACGCTCGAACCAATCTTGGGTCTCTCCGTGCCGCTGCGACCTCGTGTGGTCGAGGCATGCGTGCTCGGGTCACTACCCACCTCCCCCGCGGGTTTTGAACAATTCTTGCGGCCGATCAACTCTCGCTTCCGATCGACAACCATGCCGATCGAAAACCACTGTTAACAAACATCAGCGCTGGTTTCTATCGCACTCGTGGCTGCTTAATCAAGAGTTTTCGACAGGCAAGGGGAGATGTCGAGGGAGGTTTCTTGGCGCAAATTCGCTAAAACAGGGTCAGATCGACCGAATCGGCTTGAGGTTGGCCCGTTCGGGCTATCAGGGATGGGCCGTCATTGCGTACATCGCCGACCGAAAGTCCTACCGGGCGAATCTCCAGACGTGCTATTTCGCCTGCCGTGGGCGGTTCGAGTAACCGGTCGAGGTCGGAGGTCGCGGTCAACCACGACTCCCACCGATCCGGTGCGAGAAACAACGGCATTCGATCATGTACGGAGGCGAGGTCGCCGAGCGCCTCGGTGGTCACGATCGAGCACGTCAGTAGCGTCGTGGCACCGGCCCGGTCGGACCACACCGACCACAGTCCGGCGAACACGACCGGCTCGTCGTCCAGCGGCGTCATGAAGTACGGCTGCTTGCGTACCTTTGCCGGCGCCGTGGCGGGCGGCGCGGCGAACTCGTACCAGCCGGTTGCCGGGATCAGGCACCGCCGGGCCGCGAACGGCTTCGCGTACGCGCGGGTGGTCGCAACCGTCTCGGCTCGCGCATTGATCATCCGGGCGGCACCGCGCCGATCCGTCGCCCACGGCGGCACCAGGCCCCAGCGGGCGACCGACAGCACCCGGCCACCGGCCGACCCGGACATCCGGACGATCGGCACCGGATCGGTCGGGGCGACGTTGTAGTCGATCGCCACCGATTCATCGTCACTGGTCGCGTCGATAGCATCGAAGATCGACGATAGATCCGTCGCCGTCCGAGTTGTCGCGTAGCGCCCGCACATGCTCCACAACGTAGCGCAGTCGACGGAGATCGGACGTCCGGTAGCGGACCGGGGCGGGCAGAATGCGAAGGGTGACGGAGAGCCTCACGACGTGGCGTGCTCCGACGGCCGTACGCGCGGTCGCGGTGACCACGAGGCTGCCCGGTTCCACCGCCATGATGGCGCGAGCGCTGGTGCTCTCCGCCATCTCGGACGGCCCGAGCACGCTGCGATCGCCGCTGCGCGTACGCGACACCGAACTGATGGCGACCGGCCTGCGCGCGCTCGGCGTGCACGTCTCCACAGTGGACGAGTCACGGTGGGTGATCCGGCCCCGTCCGCTGGCCGGACCGGCGCACATCGATGCAGGCCCGGGCGGCACGGTGATGCGGTTCCTGCCACCGGTGGCCGGCCTCGCGGACGGTCCGGTCACGATCGACGGCGATCCGGCGCACCGACGCCCACTCGGGCCACTGATCGGGGCGCTCACGTCGATCGGCGTACGCGTCACGGCGTCCCGCGACGGCGGCGGGCTGCCGCTGACCGTGCACGGCACCGGCCGGATCCCCGGCGGCGACGTCACCATCAACGCGTCCACGTCCGGCCAATTCGTCTCCGGGCTGCTGCTGGCCTCACCGGAGTACGACCGGGGCATCGTGATCCGGCACGTCGGACCGCCGATCCCGCACTCGCCGCACGTCCGGATGACGGTCGCGATGCTCCGGGCCGCGGGCGCCGGGGTCGACGACGGCGTACCGGACGTCTGGGCGGTGGCGCCGGGCCGGCTCTACGGCCGCGGGTGGGACATCGAACCGGATCCGGTCGCGGCGGCGCCGTTCCTCGCCGCAGCACTCGTGACCGGTGGCGTCGTCAAGGTGCCCGGCTGGCCGCGCTCGAGCCCGGGCGGAGACGATCTCCGGGCACTGCTCGAATCGATGGGCGGTTCGGTGTCGATGTCGTACGACGGGCTCACGATCCGAGGCAGCGGCGCCATCCATGGCATCGACGCCGATCTGTCCGAGGTCAGCGATCTGACATCGGTCATCGCCGCGCTGGCCGTACTTGCGGACTCGCCGTCCCGGCTGTGGGGTGTCGGGCACATCCGCCGCTACGACGATCGACCGGCTCAGCGTGCTGGCTCGCGAGCTGTCCGGGCTCGGTGCATCCGTGAGCGAGCTACCGGACGGACTTCTGATCCGGCCGAGTCCGCTGACCGGTGGCGTCTTCCAGACCTACCAGGACCATCGGATGGCGTACGCCGGCGCGGTGCTCGGCCTCGCCGTACCGGGGATCGAATTGTCCGACGTCACGTGCACGTCGGCGACAATGCCTGAGTTCCCGGAGCTGTGGACCGCTATGGTGCGAGATGCAATCAACATATCGGTGAACCCTCGAGCGGCGTGAGTAGGCGGATTGACGGCGAAACAGCGCAACTATGACGAAGACGACGTCCGGGTACGGCCCGGCAAGTCGTCCCGTCCCCGTACGCGGGTGCGGCCCAAACACGAGGAGGCGGCGCTCGGCTTCGTGATGGCGGTCGACCGCGGCCGGTTCACCTGCCAGGTCGACGGCGCCACGGTGACCGCGATGCGGGCCCGGGAACTCGGCCGGCGCGGTGTCGTGGTCGGCGACCGGGTCGCGATTGTCGGCGACGTCTCCGGTGGCGAGGGCGCGCTCGCGCGGATCGTCCGGATCGAGGAGCGGACGTCCGTCCTCCGGCGTACCGCCGACGATGACGACACGACGCCCGAGGGCCGCCTGGAACGGGTAATCGTCGCGAACGCCGACCAGCTCGTGATCGTCGTCGCGCTGGCCGACCCGCCGGCGCGTACCGGGTTCATCGACCGATGCCTGGTGGCCGCGTACGACGCCGACATCGAACCGCTGCTGTGCCTGACGAAGGCCGATCTGGCCGGACCGGAGGCGGTCCTCGACTACTACGCCGAGTTGCTCCTGCCGTACGTGCTGTGCCGCCCGGACGAGGATCCGGCCGCCCTGCGCGAGGCGCTCTCCGGTCAGGTCTCGGTCATGGTCGGGCACTCCGGGCGTGGGCAAGTCGACGCTCGTCAACAAGCTCATCCCGGATGCCTATCGGGCGGTCGGCGTGGTCAGCTCGGTCGGCAAGGGCCGGCACACGTCGACCAGCGCGATCGCACTGCACCTGCCGGACGACGACGGGTGGATCATCGATACGCCGGGCGTACGGTCGTTCGGCCTCGCGCACGTGTCCGCGAACAGCCTGCTGCACGGGTTCCCGGATCTCGTGGAGGCGTCGGTGAACTGCCCGCCGAACTGCGAGCACACCGCGCTCAGCCCGGATTGCGGCCTGGACGCGCTGATCGCGGCCGGTGGCGCGGATCCCCGCCGGCTCGCGTCGTTCCGGCGGCTGCTGCTCTCCCAGGCCGGGACGCCCGAACAGGACGGCTAGGGGCTATTTCAAGAGTCCGGTCGGCTGCGCTGTGGGCCATAGCCTAGATCTCGACCGGGCCGCCGGCCCGCCAGTAGATGCCGTTCTCGCGCGCCATCAGGTCCTCGTCGATCAGGTAGCGCCGCAGCGACACGTAGTCCTCATGCCACGCACGCAACACCGCGTCGACCGCCCGCTCCGGATATTTCACCCCGGGCTCGAAGCAGGCCGCAATGTGCTCGAGAACCACCTGACGCTTGCCACGGGCGGCCGGGATCGTGACGAGCCGGCCGTCCCGCACGAACGCCCGCAGGATGGTCGCCTTCGCCTGATCCGGATCCAACGGTTCGGACGGGCCGGGCTCCGGGGCGTACTCCCGCATGGTTTCTTTGAAAGCCGTTCGCGAACCGATCAGCCTGCCCTCGACGGCCTGGACGAGCCCACCCTGTTCCAGCCGGCGGAGCGCGCGCACCACGTCGCGGGGCGGAAGACCGGTTGTGGTGGCAACCTCGCTCGGGGTCTGCGCGCCGAGCACCACCGCCGCGAACGCGAGCAGCCGCTCTTCCTCGGCCAGCAGGCCGCACAGTATCTCCGGGCGCATCCCGCCAATCTATCGTGCAAAGCACCCATTGCGGCCTAACGGCTTTTGGCCAGGGCCGGTCTCGGCTAGGTTGCCGTCATGAGCGGATACGCCGACGACCTAGCACTGGCACATATGCTCGCCGACACCGCTGACGCGATCTCGATGAGCCGGTTCCGGGCCCTGAATCTTCAGGTCACCACGAAGCCGGACCTGACACCCGTCACGGACGCGGACACGGCGGTGGAGAAGGCGCTGCGATCGACGCTGGCCCGGACCCGGCCGCGCGACGCCGTGTTCGGCGAGGAGTACGGCGCGACCGAGGCGCCGGCCGGACCGGGTCAGCGGCGGTGGGTGATCGACCCGATCGACGGCACGAAGAATTTTGTACGGGGCATCCCGATCTGGGGCACGTTGATCGCCTTGATGGAAGGCGACCAGGCCGTTGCCGGACTCGTGTCGGCACCGGCACTCGGTCGACGGTGGTGGGCGGCACTTGGTCACGGTGCGTACGCTGGTCGTCACACTGCGGCTGCGACTCCGCTTCGCGTATCGGGCGTACGCCGGCTCGCCGACGCATCGTTCTGCTACTCGTCGTTGGGCGCCTGGGAAGAGACCGGGCGGCTCGAACCCATGCTCGACATCATGCGCAAGACGTGGCGCAGCCGCGCGTACGGCGACTTCTACGGATACATGTTGCTGGCCGAGGGCGGCGTCGACATTGTGGTGGACCCCGAACTATCACTCTGGGACGTGGCCGCGCTCGTGCCGATTATCACCGAGGCGGGCGGCACGTTTACCGACCTGTCCGGCCGCCCAGGCCCGGGCAGCGGAAGCGCAATAGCCACAAATGGTGCATTGCATCACGATATTTTGGCGTGTTTGAACCCGGCCACGATCGGCTACGCATAGCCTGATCAGGTATTTCTTGGCTGGAGCGGGATTTTGACGCGCTCACTTTCGCCTGGTGCCTGAACGGGCGACGGGCGTTAACCGGCTGGGCCGTCTATCCTCGTCGAGTGGTGTCTTCCGGCTGGATCTGTCTCGCGGCGATGGTGATCGCATACGGCTGCTCCAACCTGCTCCAGTCGATGGCCGCGACACGGATCAAACCGCACCACTCGATGCACCCCTCGTTTTTGTTCCGGCTGGCCTGCCAGCGCACCTACATGGCCGGCATCGGATTCCAGATCCTGGGCTTCGGACTCGCCTTTGCGGCCCGGCGCGAGCTACCCCTGTTCCTGGTGCAGGCGAGCATGACCGCCGGCCTCGGCGTGATGGCGATCCTCGGTGTGGCGACGCTCAAATGGCGGCTCCCCCGGGCCGAAATGCTGCTGCTCGGCCTGCTCGGCGTCGGTGTCGGAGCACTCGTCTTCTCGGCTGAGCCGGGTGAGTCCCGGCCGATCACCGGCGTCGGCGTGATCCTTCTGGTCGGCGTCCTCGCCCTGATCGCGGTGGTCGGCGTGTTCACCACCCGACTCAAGGGCGTACGGGGATCGGTCGCACTCGGCTCGCTCGCCGGTCTCTCGTTCGGCGCCGCCGCGGTCGACTCGCGAGCCCTCGCCGGCGTACACAACTGGCACATGATCCCGTTCAGCCCGCTGCTCTACCTGCTTTTCGCGCACTCGTTGATGGGCTCGCTGCTGCTCGGCATGGCGATGCAACGAGGCTCGACGACCGCCGCCGTGGCCGCCATGGATGCCGCCGCCACCGTACCCGCGTCGATTATCGGGCTCGCGATGCTCGGTGACCAGATCTGGCCCGGCCGGCAGTGGATCGCCGCGATCGGCTTCACCTGCACGCTGGTCGCCGTGATCGGGCTCGCTCGGTACGCTCAGCCGCAAGTCCACGGGGCGACCTCGACCGTCGTCGCCACGGCCACCGTCCCGATCCCCGCGCCCGCGGGTCCAGCGCCCGGAATCCATCCGCTGCCGGTCCGGTCGGGACCGATCGGATCGAGCGGAGCCGCGCCGAGTGATCCGAGCGCCGCGAGGATCGGCCACTTTCCGGCTGCTGCGCCGCTCGCCGCAAACCGCGCCGCCGCCCGCTGACAGCGTTCATGCCGTCGTAGCCCTTCGTCGTGGCGAGCGTCGTGTCCGTGTTCAACGTCACGAGCGCCGTGGCCTGCCGACGGGTGAGCGCCACCGGAGCCTTGGACGCGACGACGTCGTGGAACGCGAGCCCGCCGCTGTCGTGTTCGTCAGGTCGCGCGTACCCATTGAACGAGTTGAAACCGGCGCGATTCCGCCGGCAGGGCACCCCTACCCGCTGGCGGAACCGCGCCTCCCCACTAGTGCATGTGGTGGTCTCAAAGTCAGATCCAGCCGCGGTGAGCGGCGCGGACGCCGACCTCGAACCGGCTGCGAGCATTGAGGCGTTCCCGCAGGTCGGCCGCCATCCGCTTCACGGTTCGGACCGATACACCCAGGCGGCGAGCGGCCGCCTCGTCGGTGCCACCGGCAGCGAGAATCTCGATCAGTGCTCGCATCTGCGGTGACAGGCCCTCGCCGTCACTCGGTACCGACGCGGGGTGCGCGCCGGCCGGTGTAGCCGCGGCCCAGACCTGTTCAAAAAGCGCATATGCTGCTGCGACGATGCCGCGGCTCCGCAATTCGAGTGCGCCGTTCAAGGGCACGCGCGGATCGATCGGCAGTAGCGCAACCTTACGGTCATAGACAATCATTGAAATCGGAATGCCGGTGGCGATCCGGGTGTGCATCTGAGCCGTCTCCGGCCCGGCATATTGCATGACTCGCCGCATCTTGACGTCCCGAAGCAGCATGCGCTGAAACTCCAGCTTGCCGGCGTAGCCCTCGGATGTGCCCCACACCAGTGAGACGCACTCGACAACGGTCTCCTCGGCGAGGTTACCGGTACGGATGCGGACTGCTTCTGCGCCTTCGATCCGCACAATGTGTTCAGATGCGTCCGGCTCCGCCCCGATGTGCATCGCGCGGTATACCGGACTATCCAGTTCGGACAGATCAATCGATGTCAGCATCTCCACTCCCCAAATCGCAGCTTGCTGACTGAAGACAACCGGAAAGCGGTACGGGAAGGCAGCGGCTTCGGTGGTTTTGCGGAGTTCCGCACAGGGCCTGCAGCAGGATTCGCCGGATCATGGCGCCATGGAGGCGTTTTGTGGTTATTTCCGACACGTTGGTCGTTTGTGCCTATCGTTTTTGCGAGTTGGTCATGGGTGCGCTAGTCTTACGAAGCCGACGCGGGGTGGAGCAGCTCGGTAGCTCGCTGGGCTCATAACCCAGAGGTCGCAGGTTCAAATCCTGTCCCCGCTACCACTGGAAACGCCCTCACAGAGATCATCTGTGGGGGCGTTTTGGTGCCTGCTGTAGCCAATAATGTAGCCAACTAATCCCCCGGCGGCGGGGGGAAGGCTCAGCCCGGCGATACGGGCAGCTGCCGCCGCGTCGTTCCCGACTGACTTGTGGGTGTAGATCTGGGCGGTCACGCGTCTCACCACCTGTGACTGGGCCGGACGGCCGCACAGCTCTAACCGGAATCGATGCGCATCGGTGACACCGGGTTGCTGACCAAACCCGGCTGGATGTGGTCGCAGCCGGTGGACCTCGCAAATGTGTCAGTCGTCTACGACGCCATGACCCCGACGGCGGAAATCACCGGAGCTGAGGAATTCACCAGCCCGGTGCGTCCGCTGAAGACCGAGACGCAACGGTACGCCCGCTACAGTCAGGCCATCCGCGACGTCGCTCAACCAACACTGTTCGAAAACCGTCCCTCGTGGCGGCTCGTGGACGTCAATGCGACCGACAACGGCGGATCCTTGCGGTTCGGAGACATGAACTACTTCGACGCGATAGATATCTGCGAAGCCATGGCCCACGAGACAGCCCACCACCACCTCGACACCGACGGCGGGGTCAATCCCCCCACATGGTCGGGTCTGCGTCTGCGTAAGGCCCTTGGTGACCCATTCGACCTGACCAAGCGACCTGCGCTGATCTCCATCAACACACTCACCATCCGACGCGATCGGACCGGAGCCAGCGTGGTGCTACACAATCGCAACCCGGCCAACGTCGCCACCTCCGGCGGTGTCATCGGCGTGATGCCCGCCGGCGTCTTTCAACCCTCCACGGTTCACCCCGGAAACCACGCGTCCCGACTTCGACCTGTGGCGCAACATCATGCGCGAGTACTCCGAAGAGTTCCTGGGCAACCCCGAACACGACGGAGACGGCGGCGGTGCCGACTACACCACGGAACCATTCCGGTCCCTCGAACAGGCCCGCCAGTCCGGCGCATTGCGTATCTACGCCTTCGGGCTCGCCGTCGGTGCGCTCGACTTCTGGACCGCGCTGGAAACAGTTGCCGTCATCGACGCCGACGTGTTCGACTCGATCTTCGCCGACCTGGTACGCGTCAACGACGAAGGCACCGTCGTGCGCATCGGCTGCCACGAGCCGACCGTCCACATCCCGTTGACCAAGGACGTCATCAATGAACTCTGGGCCGGCGGACGACTCGGCCCGGAGACGGGATTCAGCCTGAACGCGGCCTGGCAACACCGAAATCGGCTGCTTGCATAGACGCTCTCGGCGGATAGCCTCTGGAACATCTCCGGGTAGACGATCTTCCATTCGGGGTGTGCTCGGAGGGATAGCGGCAGGTAGTGTGCAGCCGCTGGGCTGTGGCGATGGATCCGGAGGCACAACATGGGAGCCAAAACGGCGTTGCTCGCGTTTACCGAGGGCGACATCCGTGCGGCGTTACGAGGAGCTACTCGATCGGATCCGGCGGAGGCTCAGGAACTTGTCCGTCAGATCTTCCCGGGCTATGCGTGACGCTCGCTGGCGAGACCACGCTGGTGGAGGGGGCCAACCCGCCCGATGACGTGACGCGAGTTGCCGTGCTGGCCGGTGCGGATCTGTTTTGCGACTGGCGGCTTGTGCTCGACCGGCCTTCTCAGATACCCGAACACCTGCTCGAGGCCGCTGCGGGTCGGCGGATCATCATGCACGGCATGCATTCGGTGGTGGACTGGCTGTGTTTCGCGGTCTGGGAGGATGGCCAGCTGATTCGGTCGCTGAGCCTGTCGCCCCGCAGCGGTATTCACGAGAACATCGGCGAACCGTTCGACTTCGAGCGGCCGTTCTGGGCTGGCGAGCATCCGGTCGAACCGGTGCCCGGCTGGCCCGACCAGGGGCCGTATCCGTTTGCGTTCCATCCGCTTGAACTGGGCGAAGCAGCGTTACGGGCGCTGTTCGGTTTCGTCTTGGAAGACTATCCGGACCCCGACGACATCGATCCGGACTCGGTTCATCTGCACGGCTTTCGGGTGACCGACCCGACCGGCCAGGCGCAGGCCGAACGCGAGGCGATATACGCACAGGCGCGCCAGACCATGGGAACGCCTCGGTTCTTCCGCAAGGGCCCTGACGGAGCGATGCACGAAGTCACTCTCGACAACCTGTAACCGCGCAACGGCCGTGTGCGAGGACCCGTCGGCGACGGTGATCTACTCGGCGCCAGCACATAGCTCAAGCGAAACCGTAGGGTTTCCCCGAGTCAAGGTAGGTGGACCGACAGCCGGCGCGAATGTCAGGCTTGGATTGATGCGTTACATATTGACTCAGATTGATGCGTGACACTTCGCCACGTGGTGGGGCGTTTGAACGTGCCAGGGCCTCTTACTTGGTGGGCCCCCGGCCGGGCAGGTCGCCATTCCGCCACATGGCCGTATACCGCTCCACGGCTGCGACAGGATCGTCCGCCGTGGCCACCATCTCGACGTAGAGCGGCCGCGGCTCGCACCCTGCCCTCTTTCGTGTAGCCCAGGACCACGCACGGCAGCTGCCGGCCGATTTCAGGCCACGGCTCGCCAGGCCAGTCTGTGATGTCGGAGCTGTCGACGAATCCACGCTCACCATCCGCCGACTCGATCAACAGCCCGTAGTGGACGTGGCCTACTACCGAGCAGCGCACAACATCGAACCTGCGCCGAGCCTGTGACTCCATCCGGCCTTCCGAGGCATCGTCACGCAACCGCTGTGTTCATCGACAAGATCGTCTAGTCGAGGTGTAACAGATCATCCAACACAGATGCGTAACGCATAAATCCGAGTCGGACAGGCAGCCGGCGCGAATGTCCGGCTTCAGTTGATGCGTTACGGATCTACTTTCAATTGATCAGCGACACGGCCGGCTAGACGATCATGTCCAAGATCTGCACGACGGCGCGCACCGTAGCCTGCATGTATGGCTGAGATTTTCGACGAACCCCGGCTGATCGCCGACGGATTCGAGCGGGTGTACGTCGAGTTGGACTGGTACGACGGGCCACGCGCCGGCGTCGCCGATATCGACGGCGTGCCCCACTACTTCTACAGCGACGACTGGACAAGCAGCGTCGAGGCCGACACATACCACGTCTGGCCAGCGAGCGAGGTAGCGGTGGCGTGGGAACGCGAGCAGTTCGCGATCTTCGCGAGATGGGACGAGGGCTACCAGACAGGAGCCGTGAAGCTTGAGACCCATCCAGGCCACGGCGGGACCGATGCCCGTTACGACGAATTGACAATGCTGCTAGCGCCATTCCGTCAACCGCCCGATGACGCACGACGATTCACGGGCGAGCTGCGGTTTGTCGGCGGTGCCCGCTACCGCGTTGATGGACTCGACTACTGGTTCAAATGGCATCCGAGCACCTGAGGACACAGGGAACATCACTCAACGCGTCATGATCGACGCGACAGATCATGTACCCCATCATGTGAAGTCAATCTGTAACGCATCGTGTGGAGCCCGACATTGCCACAAGCTGTTGAGGTATCCGTAGCCAACACTGTAGCCAGCACGAGGCGACAGCCACGGGATCCCTTGGGACAGCCGAGACACGACGAATGCCTCGACCTGCACGCACGAGCCGAAACGTCAGCGGCGAGACGCCTGAGCCACAGCTCATAACCCAGAGGTCGCAGGTTCAAATCCTGTCCCCGCTACCACTAGAAACGGGCAATCAGAGATTATCTGGTTGCCCGTTTTTGTCATCTTTGCTAACGGTATTGCTAACGAGACCGGTGGCGTCCGGACCGAGGGACCGAGGAACGGCGCCGCGATCGTGCCCGCCGCCTCGCGATCCATCCCGGGCAACGCGTGCCGATAGACCCGGGCTGTGAACGTCTCCGACGCGTGCCCTCAACCGGGCACTCACGATCTTGAGATGGACTCCGGCCTTGAGCGCCGCCGTGGCGTAGCTGAGCCGCATGTCGTGCGGCCGGATGTGCGGCAGACCACATCGCGCGACTTCTACATACCAACCGATTGAGCCACTAGCCAGGATCGATGCCCTCGCCCGGGCGGGCAGATAAGAGGATGAGCCGGAGTCATCCCGTCGCCTGTGCCTCGCATGCCAGACCACGCCTTCGTCCAGCATGGCGAGGTGACGCGTCAGGTAATCGACGCGGTCGGGTCGATTGAGATTGTGTGGTTGCTGCTGACCGATTTGCCGTCGACCGATGTGCGCTACGGGTTTCGTGCGCCTTGGCCGAGGTGTTCGATGAGAAATTCGGCGGTCCGGCTGTTGGCTTTGGCCTCGTTGCTTGCCTTTGTGAATCCGTGGCCCTCGTCGTCGAAGACGTCGTATTGAACATCGACCCCGCGTGAACGGAGGCTCGCCACGATCTGATCGCTTTCTCGCTTCACGACACGCGGGTCGTTGGCCCCTTGAATGACGAGCAACGGAGCGGTGATGTCGTCGGCGTAGGTGATCGGCGAGCGTGCCATCAGAAAGTCGAACTCGGTCTCCGGGTCACCGATCCAGGTGGACATCATGGCCCGCCAGGTCGGCGGAACCGATTGCGCCAGCGTTACCAGATTGCTCATGCCGAATCGAGATACACCACACGCCCAGTACTCAGGCAGCCGGCTGAGGCAGGACAGTGCGGCGAAGCCGCCGTACGAGCCACCGAATACTCCGATGCGGTCGGGGTCCACCCAGCTCAGACTCCGCAGATATTGCGCTGCTGCCTCAAAGTCGCGGAGGTCGTCCCCGCCGAAGTCATGGTAGATCAACTTTTGGTACGTGCGGCCGTAGCCGGTCGAGCCACGCACGTTGGGAGCGAGGACAGCGACTCCTTGGCTGAGCAGGTACTGGTAGATGCCAGCCATTTGATAGAACGGGCGTTCCTGCGACTCGGGACCACCGTGGATGGCCAGCGCCACGCCTATGCAACCGTCGACGTCCGGTCGGTAGAGCAATGCGGGAATCTGTCGGCCGTCGAAGGTCGGAAAGCTCACCAACGTCGGCTCGATGCCGAAGCCGGTGTTCCGCGGCGCTGCCGTGGTCAGCCGGCGGGTCTCGCCGGTTTCGAGATCGGCAGCGAAGATGTTCGCCGGCATGGTGGCGGTCAGTACACGTAGCGCCAACCGCCGCCCGTCGGCAGACAGCGAGATGGCGCCGACCATGCCCGACGGTATCGCCGGCGGCGTCAGATCCTGGCCGGTTTGCAGATCGCGGACATGAAGTTCGGATACGCCACCCACGTTGACTGTCCATACAAGGATTCGTTCGTCGGCTGACAAGGCAACGCGTTCGACGTCCCAGTCCGGCGTGTCGATCCATTCGAGGGCGCCTGTTTCGACATCCATGCGCGCAAGGCCTGCAAATTCGCGTCCAGCGTCGGTGACGACCAGCACGCCGCCGTTCAGCCATGGACCGGCCGCACATCGAGCCGGAGGTTCGCTGGTCGCGCCCACCAGGCGAGCTGAACCCTCCACAGTCGCAACATATAGTCGCTCGTCAGTTTCGGAACACCAGTCCACGGCAATAAACATCGAGCTGTCGCGCGACCAGAATTGCGGCAACATGTGTCCGCCAGCGCCCGGCACACGCCGAACCTCCCGGGTACCCAGGTCCATCACCAGCAGATCCTTGATCTCCGGATCACGGTCGTTGGCCGAGAAGGTGAGCCAACGACCGTCGGGTGAAACCTGGCCCAACTCGTGCTGCACGGTTGGCGCGTCCGTGAGGATCTCAATCGGACCGCCGTCGCACGCAACCGTCCGAAGCTGAGTGAACTCGTCGCCTTGAGTGTCGAGGAGAAACAGCAGTCGTTCGCCGTCTGGGGTCCAGACGACACCGCGCACCGTACTGTCCCGATAGTCAGTGAGCTGAGTGGGAGAGCCCCCATCGAACGGTTGGACGATCAGGTTGTACTGACCCGATCCATTTTCCGAGTATGCGACCCGCCTGCCGTCCGGGGAGATCCCCAGTACGGGCCCGACCTGCCGCATCGGCTGGAAGTCTCGATAGCTTGTCACGAGTGCAAGATATCCTCCGCGCCACGCGGGAACTAGCCGACAGAGTCGCGGTCGCTACTCAATCCGTTGTGCTCCACCATACCTAGCAGTACTATGCATCAATACTTCTAGGGTACGGAACGGGGTGAGTTCTCGTGAAGGTTGCCAAGGATCTGGTGGCCGCCTCGGCGACACCGATGGTGCTCGGCATCCTGGCCGAGGGGGACAGCTACGGCTACGCCATCCTCGGGCGGATCAACGAGCTGTCCGGTGGCGAGCTGGACTGGACCGAGGGGCTGCTCTACCCGTTGCTGCACCGGCTTGAGCGCCTCGGTTATGTGGAGTCGAGCTGGCAGTCGGTAGCCGGCGAGCGGCGGCGCAAGTACTACCGCATCACTGACAAAGGCCTGGCTGAGCTGGCCGAACAACGCCGGCAGTGGGACACGGTCGACCGACGCGCTCAAGGAGATCTGGCTCGGCCTCGGCGACCGCAGGCCGCTGACCGCGATCCCGCTGGGGAGCCGGGGCATGACGGCGCGGGAGGGTCAGGACGGAGTTGGAGGCGCAGTTCGAGCAGTGGCGTCAGTACGTACAGCGCCGCCGGGAACTGCAGCCGTCCGACGCCGACGAGCTCGAAGACCATCTCCGCGGATCCGTCGACGAGCTCGTCGCGGTCGGCCTGAGCCCGGATGAGGCGTTCCTGGTCGCGGTCAAGCGGATGGGCAGCCTCGACGAGCTGTCCCGCGAGTTCGCCCGGGAGCATTCGGAACGGCTGTGGAAGCAGCTGGTGCTGACCGGCGACCCAGACAGCCCGGCGGCGGACACGCGCTCACGGCGGGACCTGTGGGCGATGGTCCTGTGCGCGGCCGGCGCGGCGGTGTCCGTCAAGGTGCCGGAGCTGTTCGGGCTGAGCTTGGCGGACGACGGCGCGTTCTACGCGCGGAACTTCAGCCTGTTCGCCCTGCCCTGGCTGGCGGTCTTCCTGGCCTGGCGCCGACAGGGCCCGACGCCCGCTGATCGCGACACTGGTGGCGCTGTTCGCGCTCGGCGCCGTGGCGGCCAACGCCTACCCCCTGGCCGCCGAGTCGCAGTCGCTGGTCCTCACCAGCATCCACCTTCCCATCGCCCTGTGGCTCGTGGTGGGTCTGGCCTACGTTGCCGACGACTGGCGCTCCTCGCGCCGACGCATGGACTTCATCCGCTTCACCGGCGAGTGGTTCATCTACTTCGTACTCATCGCCCTCGGCGGCGGTGTGCTCAGCCTCGTTCCTGTACGACACCTTCAAGGCCATCGGGATCGTCCCGCAGGAGTTCATCTCGCAGTGGCTCCTTCCCTGCGGCGCCGTGGCCGCGGTCGTCGTGGCCGGATGGCTCGTCGAAGCCAAGCAGAGCGTGGTCGAGAACATCGCCCCGGTGCTCACCCGGCTATTCACCCCGCTGTTCACGGCAGCCCTGCTGGCCTTCCTCGTCGCCGTCGGCTGGACCAGCCACGGCATCGACGTCGAGCGCGAAGCGCTGATCCTGTTCGACCTCCTGCTGGTCGTGGTGCTGGGGCTGCTGCTCTACTCGATCTCGGCCCGCGATCCGCTGGCCCCGCCCGGCCTGTTCGACAAGCTCCAGCTCGCGCTCGTGGTCAGCGCGTTGGCCATCGACGTACTGGTGCTGCTGGCGATCACCGGACGCATCACCGACGAGTACGGCACCACACCCAACAGGGCTGCCGCGCTCGGCGAGAACGTCATCCTGCTGGCCAACCTCGCCTGGTCGGCGTGGCTGTTGCTGAGGTTCGTCCGCCGGCGTACACCGTTCGCGGCGCTCGAGCGCTGGCAGACCGGCTACCTACCGGTGTACGCCGTGTGGGCCTGGATCGTGGTCCTCGTCTTCCCTCCGCTGTTCAGCTATGTCTGACCTCCCCGACGCGTGTCCGTTTCCTTCAAGACGCCGCAGCCCGGCTCCGCCTAGCGTGGGGCCATGGATGACTCTTTCAGCTCAGGCGTTCGCTTTCTCATGGCCGAGGCGCGCCTTGTGGAGCGGCGCCTGTTCGCGACGTGTTTGGGCGGCGCGCCGCCGGCTGGTGTAGTAGACGCCCTGCGCGGTTATCAAAACGACGACGGCGGTTTCGGCCACGGGCTGGAGCCGGACACGCTCTGCCCGGCCAGCCTGCCGGTCTATGTGGAGATTGCGTTGCAGGATCTGGCCGCCGCCGGCGGCTCCGACCGGGAGATGCTCCGGCGGGCCGCCGACTTCCTGGGCCGGACCGCGGCCGAGGCCGATGCAGGTGGCGCGGTGCCGCTCGCGTTCCCGGTCATCGAGGCGTTTCCGCGGGCTGAGCACTGGGCGGAGTGGACATACGAGCCGGGTCTCAACCCGACCGCCGGCCTCGCCGGCCTGCTGCACCGGCTCGAGTACGCCCACCCGTGGCGTGACGTTGCCACCCGCTACTGCTGGGACGCGCTGGAGAGCGGTCCGCTGCCCGACGAGGTGCACGCGCTGGCCGAAGTGCTCGGCTTCCTCGCGTATGTGCCGGAGCGGGCCCGGGCCGAGAAGCTCGCGGCCGCTGTCGTCGACCGGCTGGCGACGGTGCCGATGTTTCATCTCGACCCGGACAGCCCGGGCTACGGCCTGACGCCGCTGCACATCGCGCCGAGCCCGGATGCGCCCTGGCGGATGCTGTTCAGCGACGCCCAGATCGAGGGGCACCTCGACCACCTAGCCGCCAGCCAGGAGCCGGACGGCGGCTGGCCGGTCACGTGGGAGCCGCCGAGCGCGGCGTCCACACTGGCCTGGCGCGGCATCATCACGCTGGAGGCGCTGCGAACGCTGACCGCGTACGGCCGGCTGACGCCACCGTCCACGACCTGAACGGGTGCCGGAGTCGGTTCGGGTCGTCAGTTCGCGGGGCTGCCGAAACGCACGTGATTGCCGTCCGGGTCGGTCACGATGAACTCGCGGAGCCCGTAGTCCTGGTCGACGAGGGGTCCGACGCCTGGTACGTCGATCGCCGTGAGCCGTTTCCAGAGTTGCCGAGCATCGCCCACGTGGATGAAGCATTCACCGGGCGTCACGTGTTCGGGTTGCGAGAAGTGCAGCTCGGCGTTGCCGCTGTTGAGGAGTAGATAACCGGGATACCGGCCGGTCTCGGTGTAGCCGAGGGTGCCATAGAACTGGGCGGTACGGTCGAGGTCGGCACACGGCAGGATCGGGATGGCCGTACGCGCGTCTTCGGGATCCAACGTAGAGGGCCGGAGTCGCCGGAGGACTGCCCGGGCGGCGTTCTGCGGGAATCGGAGCAGCACGTCAACGACTCCGGCGCGCCGGGCCGCCCAGATTGCGCAACCCGCGCATACGAACACTCCGGGAGTCATGCCGAGTTCGGCGACCTTGTCGGCCGGGAATCGTTTATTGCAGCATCCGCAGACCCTCGTCGAGTCGTCGACGACGGCGGTTGTCTGTGTCATGCGTCAACCTTCTCCCTCAGCGCCGCGACCAGGTCATCGACGTCGGGAACCCCGACGAGGGCACCCGAGGCGGTGGCGTAGACGCGACAGGTCATACTCGCCACGTCGGTCTCTGCCGCGAAGAGGTCAGTCCCGTCGACCATGAACGTCGGCGACCCGGCGAACCTGAGTGCAGCCGCCTCAGCGTCGCTACGCACCGCGACGAACTCAATGTCCGTCGCGGGCTGGCCGATCCGATCGAGCGCCGAGCGGAGATGGTCGCCAGCCTGACGCCAGTTCGGGCAATCCGCGAAGTAAAGCACCGAGACCCGCATGTCAAGATCCTCCGTAAAGCGGAGCACTGCATATGGCAGTAACGTACCGCAACCCACCGAAGCAGACGAGGTCAGACAGGTCACGACGAACCGGCCGATTCCCTCCGAATAACGGGGGGACATGCCCCACGGGCAGGGGAAGGATCAGTCCGTTGAGCGGACGGGCATCGTCGCGGTTAGTCGTGCGCGTTGCTGAAACCGGCGTTATCGGACTTAGCGGCGGCGGCCGTGGCGGCCTGCTCGATCTTCGCGCACTCGGCTTCCCAGAATGCCGCGTCGCGCGTCGAGTCAGCGCCACCGGCCGCAAATCCGGTCGCGCCGTCGAGTTGTTCGCGCAGGATGTCGGCGTGTCCGGCGTGCCGGCTGGTCTCGGTGAGTACGTGAACCAGGATGTTGAACAGTTTGACGTTCGGGCGGGGCCACCAGGGCACGTGCCCCGGAGAATCGACTGCGAGAGCGTTGATCGTCGCGTCCGAGTGCTCCCAGGCGCGACGGTACCGGTCGATGATCTCCTCGCGCGTCTCGTACGCCGTCGGCCGCAGCGAGTCCCGCCACACGCGCTCGTCGTCCCACCGCGCCAGGGGTTCGGCGAGCGGCCGGTCGAAGACTTCACCGAAGTACCGGGATTCGGTGTTCGTCAGATGCTTGACCAGCCCGAGAAGGTTGGTTCCCGTCGAGGTCAGCGGCCGGCGGATGTCGTACTCGGAGAGCCCGTCGAGCTTCCACAGCATCACCTCACGCATGTCGCGCAGATCGCTGTGCAGGTACTCCTTCGCGAATTCATCGATCATGGAACCGGAGCCTGCCATACGTCGTCAACCGGCGACCACAGTCGGCGACGCGTCACGGATCATTCCGCATTGATGGAGCTGCAGGATGCGAGTCCGGTTGCGGCGCCACCGCCTGGGCTGGTGATCCTTATGGTCACCTGCTCCTTCGTGCTAGTGGCCGGTGTCAAGATCTGTATGTCGGGCGACGTGACCGTTTGAGACATGCGGTCCGCATTGAAATGGATGGTGCCGCCGGCCATGACGATGAGCGTCTTTCCGTTGTTGACATGCCACTCGTAGGTGACGTCCTGCGGGCCGATCGGAACGGTGATCGTCGAGCTGAACGTCGTGGTGTACGGGCACGCCGCGCGGGCCGTCGCCGGGGCCGGTTTGGACGGTTTGGCGCCGCACGTGAGGGTGAACGACCGGGTGAACGGGGCTGCTGCCGCGGCGACGTCGCTCGGTGAGACGACGTACAGCTTGACCGGAAGTGTGAGGTTGTATCCGACCTGCTGCAAGATCGTCTCGTTCACGGACGTGGACTGAGGACCCTTACCACCGAAGTGGAGGTCGCCCTCGGCGAACGGGACGGGGTTGTGGTCCCCCGCCGTCATCGCAAAGACGAGGTCGACCGGTCCCTTGTTCACCGAGATCGTCGCGCCGACCGGCACCGCGTACGGGCATTCGGGCGTCGCGATCGGACTGATCGGGTCGACCGACAGGGTTACCACGAGTTTCGCCGGTGACGGCGTGGTTGTCGCACCGGATCCACCTCCGCCTCCGCTCCTCGGCGACGCACTCGAGGTGGAGCCGGACGGTGCCGGTCCGGGGCTTTGCGATCCTGGACCGAGCGTCCCCGCAGTGGTGATCGTGGGTGCGGGCGAGGCGTCGGCCCCGGCGAGCCGGCCGGTGCCCTGGCTCGGTTTTGTCGAGCACGCGGCGATGCCGAGACAGGCGATGAGACACATCACGGTGACGATGGGTGAGCGGCGCATGTGGCACCTCCGTCCGGGCGGCGCACGGCCAGGTTGGGCGGCGCCCGAGCACAGGGTAGGAGTCGATCCCTATCGAGTACCGTGACTGTCCTTGATCCGACGTCCCGGGTTCAGTGCTTCGCCTGGTTGAACCGGACCTCGTTGCCGGCCGGATCGCGGAACGCGCAGTCGCGTACGCCGTACGCCTGGTCGGTCGGCTCCTGGACGACGTCCGCACCGGCGGCCTGGAGGCGCTCGAACGTCGCGTCGCAACTGTCCGTCCAGAACACGATCCGGCCGTACACACCCTTGGCCATCAGGTCGGCCACGGCGCTGCGGTCCTCGGGTGACATGTTCGGGTTCGCGGCCGGCGGTTCGAGCACGATGTCGACCTCCGGCTGGGATGGCGAGCCGACGGTGACCCAGCGCATCTTCCCGTAGCTGACTTCGTTGCGGACCTCCAGGCCGAGTACGTCGCGGTAGAACTCGACCGCTTTGTCCGGATCGTCGACCGCCAGGAAGGTGTGTGAAAGTTGGATGTCCATGCCGGCCACGCTACGGCAGGACCAGCGACCGGGCTTCTTTGTTCCTGACCGGTCGGGTGACCATCTTCGCGACGCAGGCGGGCAGCGCGGACAGCTCGGAATGGTTACGCGCCCGGTAGATGCTCGGCGTCTCGCCCACCAGTTCGGTGAAGCGCGAGCTGAACGACCCGAGCGACGAGCACCCGACGGCCATGCAGACATCGGTGACGGACAGGTCACCACGGCGCAGAAGGGCCTTCGCGCGCTCGATCCGGCGAGTCATCAGGTAGGCGTACGGGGTCTCGCCGAATGCCGATCGGAAACTGCGGGAGAAGTGCCCGGGCGACATGAGCGCCTCCCGGGCCAGCGCGGTTACATCGAGCGGCCGGGCATAGTCGCGGTCCATCCGGTCGCGGGCGCGCCGCAGCCGTACCAGATCCGCTCTGTCCATCCCCCAACTATGCCCGATCTTATCCGGATCGTGGCGTGAATCCGGCCACGATCCGCGACCTCGATGTCACGACCGACGGCGGCACGCTGACGCTGAGCTAACCGCCGCTGGGAAGGGGTGGCCCCTACGTGCCGTGGATCTGTTGGCGCGCAACGGTTCGGGCCCATGCTCATCGGCGACGATATCCGTCGTCCTTGATGCCTGACGAAAGGACTATGCGTGCGTAAGTTCCTGGCTGCACTCGTGATGGTGGCGACCGCCGCACTGACCCTGGTCGCGGCGCCGACGTCGGCGTTTGCGTCGACTCCCTTCTGCACCAGCGACGTTCAGATCTACTACAACGGCGGAGAGTACGAGCCGCCGGCCAACGGCACGAACCAGAACTGCCAACTGGCCTACGGCGATGGTCCCGACCTCGCGGTCATCTCGCTGCAAATCAACATCAACCAGTGCTACATCGACCACGGATACCTGAAGAAGTACGGCGTGACCGCCGATCTCAGCCTCGCCGACCCGGACACTTTCGGCCCGAAGACCCAGGCGGCCGTTATCGCCGTGCAGAAGTACCTCGGTATCGGCGCCGACGGCATCTACGGTCCGCAGACGCGCGCCCACATGCATTGGATCGACTGGCAGATGGACAGCGAGCCGTGCTTCTCGCTGCCGGTCACCTGATCCACCAATAGCGGCCACCGGTGCCGGATGCAGGGATCCATCGCATCCGGCACCGGCCGCTTTCCGCATACGCTAAAAGTCCGGAGCGGTAGCGCAGGTACTACACAACTCCGTGCCCGGTGTCGTTGAATGCGAGCAGCCGGGGCGGTTGACCGGCTTCGCAGCGGATGATCGTCAGCGCCGCGTTGGCCGCGTTCAGGCCGAGCCACCGCGCCGGCGGTGCATCGAGTGCATGCCGGACGAACCACGCGACCAGGAAGTTGTGCGTGACGATGAGGATGTGTCTCGTCGGCGTCCATCGTCGCCGGCACGGTCATGAACTGTTCCGTCGCTGCGCGGGCCAAATCGGCGCCGGCGGCCTGCTCATCGGGCGTATAGGAGTCGATGAACCGCTTGATTGACGGCGGAAAAGCGGCGGTGTCCGGCGCGTACGGCAGATAGTCGCCGACCTCCTCCGTGGCATACACGGGTACGCCCGGCAGATGCGCGGCGACCAAGTGCGCGGTCTCGGTGGCTCGTGGCAACGGGCCGTGATGGATCGCCGCAAACGAGATGCCCGCGATGCGCCGGCCGAGCGCATCTGCCTGCCGTCGACCGGCCTCGCTCAACTCGCCTTCGTCAATGGCCTCGCCGTGCCGGGCAACATAAACGAACCGGTACGCCATGGCCGAGCAGTCTAGCGCCCGCGCACGGTCACCGGCTGCTGCGGTACGCGTCCACGGCGGCGGTGACCGTCGGATAGAAGTTGCCGGCACCGATCGTCTCGGTCAGGCCGGTGGCGGCGAACACGTCGCGCAGCATTCCCTTGGCACGGGCGATGACCAGGGTGATGCCCTGCTCGGCGAGTTCGCCGTGAACCTGGCGGAGCGTATCGATGGCGGTGGAGTCGATGTAGACGATCGCCTCGGCATTGAGCAGCAGCCACGTCGGTTTGGGTTCGGTGTCGCAGAGTGCCAGGACCCGTTCGCGAAAGTAGCCGGCGTTCGGAAAGTACAGCGGCGCGTCGAAGCGGTACACAATCAGGCCATCGACGGTCTGAGCATGCTTGATGCGATCGATGTCGTGATAGCCGTCGATCGTGTGGCTCTGACCGAGGATCGCGTCATGCGGCCGGATCGACCGGTAGACGTAGACCCCGATCGACAGCACGATCGCCAGGGCGAGACCGCCGAGAATTCCGAGGGTTAGCACGCCGATCATGGCGGCGACGGCGAGTCCGGCCTCCGCGGTACGCACCCGGCGCAGCCGCACGATCGAGCGGAAGTCGAGCAGCCCGATCGCCGAAGCGACCACGACGACGCCGAGGACGGCCGTGGGCAGCGGCTCGATCAGCGGTGTCGCGACGGCCGCGACGATCGCCACGATGCCGGCCGCGATGAGGGCGACGACCTGGGACGTACCGCCGGTGTTGTCGTTCAGCGCGGTCCGGGAACCGCTCGACGAGGTGGGGAATGCCGAGGTCAACCCGCCGGCGATGTTCGCGGCGCCGAGGGCGGCGAGTTCCCGGTTCGGATCGATCTCGTAACCGTGCCGAGCCGCGTAGATGCGAGCGTTCGCGGCGGTATCGGCGAACGCGACCAGGGCCAGACCCGCAGCCGGCAGGATCATGTGGAACACGTCCTGCAGCGGCACCAACGGCAGTTTCGGGATCGGCAGGCCGCCCGCGATGTCGCCGACCACGGCGATTCCGTGATCCTGCAGGTTCAGCAGCGGCGAGGCGATGGCTGCGATCACCACGGCGACCAGAGTGCCGGGAACCTTCGGCGCGATCCTGCGCAAGCCGAAGATGAGGCCGAGCAGGATCGCCGACAGCAGCGTGGTCTGCCACGAGATTCCGCCGATTTTGCGGAATAACTCGAAGACCGTCGGAAACGGATGTCTCGATGTGATCGAGACACCGAACAGTTTCCCGAGTTGGCTCGCGATGATGATGATCGCGGTGCCGTTGATGTAGCCGATGAGGACCGGTTTGGAGAGGAAGTCGGCCATGAATCCGAGCCGGAGCAACGCCCCCAACAGCACGAGCACGCCGAGCACCAGGGCCAGCATCGCCGCCAGAGCGGCGTAACGCCCAGGGTCCCCGGCCGCCAGCGGCGCGATCGTTACGGCCGTGAGCGCGGCGGTCGCGCCCTCCGGACCGACGATCAATTGCCGGGACGACCCGAATAAGCAGTACGCCGCCATCGGTAACAGCGTCGCGTAGAGCCCCGCCATCGGGGACAGTCCGGCCAGGTCGCCCATGCCGAGACTGGCGGGGATGGCCACCGCCGCGATCGTCACACCGGCGATGATGTCCGGGCGCCACTGCCGACGCTGATAGCTCCGCAGATCGGACAAGCCTGGCACGAGAGCCCAGCCGGTACCCGGGATCCGGCTCCGGATCATTGCCGCCAGCCGACTCCACGATTCGCGGACGCCCACGTAGTTACCCCGTCGCGAAAATGAACACCAGTCAAGACACGTGATGCGGGCCTGCCAGGGCGCGCCGAAGGCCGTTCGACCGGCAACGTGCCAACTGATTGACGTTATGTCAGTTGGACCGTCCAGGACCTCAATTCCCCCGAATCGGATCTGTCAGGGTGATAACGAGTAAACCGGGGCATCGATCCATCGAACTCGACGGTCGCCCTCGGGGACTATGCCGACCGGCGGCCGCACGCCGACACGAACAGAGCCGCGACGTCCACGCCGTCCGGTGCGGCCAACCACCGCATCATCGCTTCGATGTCCTCCGGTGTAGCTCTGCCGGTGGCCGTCATGACCGGACTGAGTCGGCGGATCATCGCACCAAGGAACGCGTCTCCGGTGCCGCCGTCACCGGTGACGATCGGGGTCGCCGCAAGATGTACGGGCTGCAATCCGGCCGCTCGCATGATGCCGGTCGCGCGTCGCGCGTATCCCGGGTCCGTGCCGAGTTCGGCTTCCATCGTCGCAACCAGGCCATCCATCGCGGCTCGGACCGGCGCGTACGGCGAACTCCAGGACGTGCTGTCATCGATGCCCTCGACACAGATCCAGCCGCCCGGCGCGAGCCAGGTGACCAGCCGCCGCAGAACGTCGTCGCGAGCGGGTATGTGCTCGAGCACCATGCGCGCGTGGATCAGATCGAACGCCTCGCCCGGCAGTTCGTCGGACGTGATGTCGTGCTGCAACACCGTCAGGTTCGGGACGTCACGCGGCAGAAATCGAACATCGAGATCGGTGGCCACGACGTCACCGCCAATCGCTCGCCGGGCCAGGTCACGGGCGATCGAACCGGCGCCTGCTCCGATCTCGAGGCAGCGCCAGGTCGATCCGATGCCGATCTGGTCGAGCACGGTCAGGGTCATCGGATCAAGCATCGTCTCGAGCAGGCGCAGCCTGCTCAGCTCCTCCGGCAGATCATGGCCGAGCATGCTGTCCTGGTAACCGTACATTTTGCCTCCCGCGATGTGCGGCAGCTCAGATCCGGAGTAGCACTGGCCTAATGGGACGATACCGGCCGCATCACGTCAGGTGGTGGATAGCCAAACGGATCCGTGCTCAACGACTGCGTGGCGAACTTTCCGAAATAGCCGGCGAGTTGGTGATCCGGTGTCTCAACCATGACACAGCCGTCCTGCCAGAACCCGTCCAGAGCATGGAACTGGCTCGATGAAATCGGATCACCCCCTCCAACGAGGCGCCCGCGAGCCGATGACGAGCAGGCTACGAACCGTAATGCGATGGCGCCGAAGCCGTCGGCCTGGCAACGTGGGCGCCCACCGACGAAAGGTACGGCATGTCTGCTGCGGTTCGGCAACGGATGAATCCGTACCGGCTCTATCTCGGTCTCGAGCTGACCGGCTCGGTGCTCGTGGCGCTGGTCTATACGACGTCGATCGTCTACATGGTGAACTCGGGCCACCTCAACCCGCTGCAGCTCGTCCTGCTCGGCACGATCATCGAGCTGACCTACTTCGTGTTCCAGCTGCCGACCGGTGTCCTGGCCGACGCGTACAGCAAGCGGTTCTGCGTGGTCGCCGGCTGGGTGCTCACCGGTGCGGGCTTCGCGATGCAGGGGCTGTCGCCGACGTTCCTCAACTTCGCTCTGGCGCAGATCGTGGTCGGCATCGGGGCGGCCCTGCAGGACGGTGCCCAGGCCGCCTGGATCGCGGACGAGACCGATCGCGAGATGACCCCCCTCTACGTACGCGCGGCGCAGCTCGGCATCATCGGCGGCATCGCCGGCAGCGTGGCCAGCGGATTTATCTCCGGCGTCGCGCTGTACCTGCCGATGCTGATCGGCGGCATCGCGATGTGCCTCTGCGGCATCGGTCTGGCGTTCATCATGCCGGAGACGAAACGCGCGCCGAAGGAGCAGCTGCCGGAGACGAGCCCTCGGTCGCTGGGGCGGCAGGTGTGGACCGACTTCGTCGAGCAGATCGGCACCGCCAAGATCGCCGTGATCGCCGTGCCGGGACTCGTCCTGCTCCTGGGCATGACGTTCTTCCTCGGCGCGTGGAGCGAGAGCTTCGACCGGCTGTGGAGCGCGTTCCTCCTGGAGGACATCACGTTCCCGCACATTGCCGGCCTGCGCCCGGCGATGTGGCTGAGTGCGCTCGCAGTGATCGTTGCGCTGCTCAGCCTCGGCACATCGGAGCTGGCAAAACGGCGTACCGAGCGGCTCGGTCACACGTCTGTGGTGACGACGTTGCTGGGCGCGACCGTGCTGATCGCCCTCGGTACGTTCGGAATGGCATCGGCGCACGGATTCCTGATCGCCGCGATCGCGTACCTCTTGGTTCAAGCGGTTCGTCCGGTGATCTACCCGTTGATGACCGGGTGGATCGTCGGTCGGGTGCCGTCCGGCGTACGCGCGACCGCCCTGTCGGCTCGGGACATGTTCGACAGCGGCGGCCAAATGCTCGGCGGACCGATCGTCGGCTGGATCGGTCTCAGTCGGTCGATCCGGGCCGCGCTCTACGCCGGCGCAGCCGCGTTCGGCCCGGCGCTGCTGCTCCTCGTCGCCGCCACCCGGCGCGTACGCGCACTACCGCCGGGCGGCGACGACGATCAACTACCTGGCGTGGACGTCGGCGTTGACCCGGGCGTCGGCGTCGATGTGGGCGCGACCGGAGACGCGCTCAAGGCGGTCTGATAGTCCTGCGTCGCCTTCTGCAACTCCGCCTGAGCGGCACCGATCTTCGCAAGGTCACCAGACTTGTACGCCGCCTGCAGATCAGCCAGCGCCGTGTTGATCTCGGTGACCGCCTTCGTCAACGCCGGCGTCACACCGGGTGACGTCGTTGTCGGTGGAGTCGTTCCGGCCGGTGGCGTGGTCGTCGTCGGCGTACCGGTCTTGGCCTGATTCAGCAGGTCCGCGATGCCGGATTTCACGTCATCGTCATAGGCGATGTAGTCGCCGTAGCTCAGCAGGACCTTCTTCATCAACGGGTACGAGCCCTGCTGCGTCGACTTGATATAGACCGGTTCGACGTAGAGGATTCCGTTCCCGAGAGGCAGTGATAACAGGTTTCCATAGACAACCGACGATGAACCGGACTGGAATAGGGTCAGGTCTTTTCGGACGTTGGGATCATTCTGCATCTTCTGCTGCGCCTGCGTAGGTCCGACCGCGTTCACGCCGTTCGGCACGGTATAGACGTTGAGCACCGGTTTTCCGGTTGAGTCGTACGAGCCGCTGATCAGTGACGCCAGGTTCAGCTGCGTGCTGCCGCTGTTGTTGTAGATCATCGCCGAGACCAGCTGGAACGTCGGGTCGGACTGCCCGGGGAACTCGGCCAGCAGGTAGTACGGCGGCTGCTTCAGCCCGGAACCCTCGTTTGCCGGGTCCGGCGGCACGCCCCAGTTGTTCTGGCCCGAGTAGAACGTCTTCGCGTCCTGCACGTGGTAGCGCTGCAGCAGGTCGCGCTGGACCTTCAGCTGGTCTTCGGGGTAGCGGAAGTGCGCGGAGAGGTCGGCCGGGATGCTCGACTGAGGCTGGATCAGCTTGCCGCCGAACGCCTTGTTCCACGCGTCCCGGATCGGGTCGTCGCCGAAGGCGTACAGCGTGACCGTGCCGTTGTAGGCGTCGACCGTCGCCTTGACCGAGTTACGCAGATAGTTCACGTTCGTATCGGCCTGCTGCGCCACGCCGGTACCGACCTGCGCATCGCTCGTCGCGCTCCGCAGATCTTCCTGCTGCGAGTACGGGTACGTCGATGCGGTCGTGTAGCCGTCGAGGATCCACACCATCCGGCCGTTGACCACCGCCGGGTAGGGGTCGCCGTCCATGGTCAGGAACGGCGCGACCTTCTCGACCCGCTCCCGTGGGTCCCGGATGTAAAGGATCTTGGAATTGTTATTGAACACGCTGGAGATCAGGAAGTTCGCTTCCTTGTACTTGTACGCGTAGAGCAGCCGGTTGAAGAGTCCACTGACCGGTACGCCGCCCGAGCCGGCATACGTCACGTACGCGTCGGTCGAGCTGGCCGTCGGGCCGTTGTATTCGACCGGGTTCGCGCCGTTCGCCTGGCCGGTGATCGCGTACGACCCCATGCCTTCGCCGTAGTAGATGCCGGACTGCGTGACCGGGAACTGGTCCGACTGCGACTGGCACGCCTGGCTCTGCGAGGTCTGCGCGCCCAGGAAACCGGAGACGAAGTACGGCTGTCCGTCGCAGACCGTCTCATTGGCCGGAGCGGCGACGAAGCCGGTGCCGTGCGTGTAGATCGTGTGCGCCTGCTGCCAGTTCCAGCCGGTACCGGCCGAGCCGGCGTAGTCGATCTCCCGCACGCCGAGCACGTAATCCTGCAGCTTGCCGGTGGTCGTATAGCGGTCGATGTCGAGCTTGTCGCCGAAGTCGTAGAAACCACGAGACCGCTGGAGCTGCGTATACGTGTCCGCGACCACGGCCGGATCGAGCAACCGGATGTTCGGCACGGTGGACGTATCGGTCGCGAGCGAGTCCGGTGGCGTCTGATTGTTCGCCGCGTACGTCGAGTAGTTGATCCCGGTCAGCCCGAACGCGTCACTGGTCGCGTTGATGCTGCGCTGGATGTACTGCGATTCCTTCGTCAACGGGTTCGGGTGGACCTGCAGCGACTGAACCACGAACGGGTAGATGCCACCGAGCGCGATCATGGAAAGAACCATCAGGCCGAGCGCCATCGACGGCCACGCGATATTGCGGACGAACGCGTTCGCAAAGACCAGGATCGCGATCGCCACGAGGACCGAGATCCAGGCGAGGATCTCCTTCGTCGGCAGGAGTGCATTCACTGCCGTATACCCGGCGCCGTACGTGTTCGCAGCCGCGCCGTTGTGCGAGAGCAACGTGCCACGCCGGTCCAGGACGTACGCGGCGGCCTTCAACGCGACGAACAAGCGCCACCAGGATGCTCAGTTGGGCGCGGGCAGCGGTGGTGACGCGATCGCCCTCGCCCTGCAGTCGGATGCCGCCGAACAGGTAGTGGATCACCAGGGCGCCGAGCAGCGCCAGGAACAGCGTGGTGAAGCCGACGCCGATCAGGTAGCGCCAGAACGGGTACCGGAAGATGTAGAAACCGATGTTGATGCCGAACTGCGGGTCTTTCTCCGGGAACGAGCCGCCGTTGCGGAACAGCAGCCAGTTCTGCCACTGCGACTGGCCGGAGCCGCCGGCGAACAGGCCGATCACCACGGACAACAGCGTGATCCAGAGGCCCATTCGCGGTTGCAGGACCATCCGGTAGCGCTCCAGCGCCTGCTGCTCCGGCGAGCGGAAGTGCAGGAGCGGGCGCATCCGGTAGGCCAGATACATGCTCCCGCCGACGACGCCGCCGACGAAGAATCCGAATACCGCGAAGAGCCCGAGCCGGGTCAGCATCATCGTGGTGTAGACGCCGGAGTAGTGAACCTCTTTGAACCACAGCCGATTGGTGAGGATGTTGTCCACCGCGCCGAACAGGATCAGCGCGAGCAGGAGAGCCGCGACCACCACCAGAACGATCCGGCCCCGCCGGCTCATCCTGGGCATTCCAGAGTGCATAACCACGTCTGAGGTCACCTCTATCGACTGCTACAAGTTCGTGGGGTACGTCGTCTTCGTGGGGTACAGCCTACGAGGTGATCACACCCCCGGTTGGTCCGTCGTGCCTGTGTATTGGATCTAGTTGGTGCACAGCGGCGGAGTGGTGCCGCTCCGCAGGTCCTGGAGAGCATCGAGCGCGTCCTGCAACGTCGATACCTTGATCAATTCGAGGCCGGGCACCGGACTCTTGAGCGCTTCGGCACAGTTACCCGCCGGAGCGAGGAAGTAACGGGCACCGGCGGCGTACGCGCCGCGCATCTTCTGCTGGATCCCGCCGATGATGCCGACATTGCCGTCGTCGTCGATCTCGCCGGTCCCGGCAATGATGCGGCCGCCGGTCAGGTCGGTCGGGCTCAGCTTGTCGATGATGCCGAGCGTGAACATCATGCCGGCACTCGGACCGCCGACGTTGTCGAGCTGGAATTTGATGTCCAGCGTCGGCTTGCCGGGCGGTGCCGGCTGGTCCTGCTCGAGTTCGATGCCGATCAGCGGCCGGCCGTCGCTACCGCTCGCGGTGGTGATGTCCACCGTCCCCGGTACGCCGTCGCGCGTGTAACCGATCGCCAGCTTCGTGCCGGCCGGCTTCGACTGGATCGCGTTGTCCAAGTCCATCGTGGACAGCAGTGTCTTGCCGTCAACGGTCGTCACGAGGTCGCCGACCTGAAGGTGCCCGGCGGCCGGATCGCCGGCCAACACCTTCGTGATCTTGAGCTGGACCGGATAGCCCTCGTAGCGCAGCGCGGCCGTGATCGCCGACGATTGCGACTGCTTGAAGTCGTCCGTGTTCTGCTGGTCGATCTGCTTCTGCGTCTCGCCGGGCGGGTTCTCCAGCTCGGACGGGACGACCGCGGTGCCGGAGTCGAGCCAGCCGGTCACGACCGACCAGACGGACAGACCGTCGTACTCGCTGACCGTCAACATGCGTAGCTGGCCGTCCGGCTTCGACGTCGTCGTACCGTCGATCGTGATGAGTTCTTTGCCGTTGAAACTGCCCAGCGTGTTGAACGTCGGGCCGGGCTTGAGCGCGACATAACCCACCGGCGGGACGGCTCGAAAGGCAAGCCAGACGATGACGAGCAGAACGAGCGAGCCGGTCAGCAGCGTGGATGCGCGACGGCTCATCGCCGACCACTCGTAACTGCGGTATCGGCGACGTCGGACATGCACGGGCGCTGGTTCATGGAGGCGAGCGTAGCCGCCTTTCCTGATAGGTTGCGAGCCCCCGGCACCGGTCCACCTCTAAGCCCTGCGCGGACAGGCTGGCGGTACCCGGGCTAGGACCGCGTACGGTGGAATCGTGCCCGACATTCCATTCGGATTTCAGATGCCCGCAGGGACGCCCGACCCGGACGATCCGGTCGCGATGGCGCAGTTCCTCAATCAGATGCAGCAGATGTTCGCCAGTACCTCAGGCGATAATCCGGTCAATTGGGACTTAGCCCGGCAGATCGCGCTCTCCTCGCTGACCACGAACCAGTCCGGCGCCGGCATGATGCCGATGGGCTTCGCGATCCCCGAGATGGGTGACGCCGCGCCGCCCGCGCTGCCGACCGACGAGACGGTCCGGCCGGTCGGCAACCCACCGGTCACGAGCGCCGAACGCAGCGAGGTCGCGGACGCGCTGCGCCTGGCCGATCTGTGGCTGGAGGACTCCTCGGCGCTCCCCTCCGGGATCGGCACGATCGAGGCCTGGACGCGCGCCGAATGGATCACCAACACGCTGCCGGTCTGGAAGAAGCTGTGCGACCCGGTCGCCGGCCGGATGGTCTCGGCCATGGGCGACCTCGTCCCCGAGGAGATGCGCGAACAGCTCGGCCCGATGGCGTCGATGGTCGCGACGCTCGGCGGCGCCCTCTTCGGCGGCCAACTCGGCCAGGCCATGGGTTCGCTCGCCGCCGAGGTGCTCTCGGCCGGCGACATCGGACTGCCCCTCGGTCCGGCCGGCACGGCGGCACTCGTACCGGCGAACATCACGGCGTACGGCGAGGGCCTGTCCCAGGATCCATCCGAGGTACGCCTCTACGTCGCCCTCCGCGAAGCCGCCCACCAGCGACTCTTCGGCCACGTGCCGTGGCTGCGTGCACACGTGCTCGGCGCGGTCGAGGCGTACGCGGCCGGCATCCAGGTCAACCGTGAGGCGATCGAGGAAGCGATGGGCGGCATCGACCCGGCGAACCCGGAGTCGATGCAGGACATGGCGCTCGAAGGGATCTTCACGCCGGAGGACTCGCCGGCGCAGAAGGCCGCGCTGGTCCGGCTGGAGACGATCCTCGCGCTCGTCGAGGGCTGGGTCTGCCACGTGGTGGACGCGGCCGCCGCGACCCGGCTGCCGAACGTCGTCGCGCTCGGCGAGGCGTTCCGGCGGCGCCGGGCCGCGGGCGGACCGGCCGAGCAGACCTTCGGTGCGCTCGTCGGCCTCGAACTGCGCCCGCGTCGGCTCCGCGAGGCGACCGCGCTGTGGGCGCGCCCTGACCGAGCACCGCGGCATCAACGGCCGCGATGCGCTCTGGGACCACCCGGATCTCCTGCCGTCCGACGACGACTTCGCCGATCCGGGAGCGTTCGCGCAGTCACAGCTCGATCTGGGCTCGATCGAGGACTTCATGAACAGTCTCGACACCCCGCCGGAGCCGGAATCCCCCGACGATCCCAGCTGATCAACGCACGGCACCGCTCAGCAGCGCACGGGTCTGCTCCCAGCCGTCCAGATCGGGGTCCAGACGCGCCAGCGCCGCGGGAATGCGCAGCCGATGCCAGCCCGGCGTGCCGATCACCTCGGTCGGATCCGGCGCGGCCGCACGAATGGCGGCCACCGTCGATGTCTCCAGATCCGTGTCCGGCAGCCAGGACGGCGCTGGCAGGCGGGATGCGATGCCGAGCAGTCCGACCGGCTCGCCGGTGATCGGCGCCGCGGCGAGAGGGCGTGTGGTCAGCGGCCGCAGCAGTTTCGCGATCAGCATGCCGGGCAGGTCGGGAGCGTCGGCGGCAACGATCGCGGCCTGGTCGAACCCGTCTCCGGCCGCGGCCTCGAGCACGGTGCCGACGGCGAGGTCCGGTAGCACGTACACCCTCATCTTTGGCCAGGCGACGGAGGCGGCGAACGCACGATCGGCCTCGACCACCGCGAGCGCCGCCTCTACCTCGGCCAACGTGGCCAGAAGATCAACAATGTCGTCCGCGAGCGCACGCCGCCATTGCGCCGGGTCCGCGCCCGGTGGTGCCCACAGCGGAGGAGCAAGCGGTACGGCAACGACGCGTCGAATCACCCGTCAATCCTCGACGATTGCGCTGCCGCTGATCGCGGCGACCCCTTCGAGGTAACCACGGGCCCGCTCGGACTTGGGAAAACGGTTCACCAACGTCCAGAATTCGGCATTGTGCGCCGGCACGATCAGGTGCACGAGTTCGTGCATGACCACGTAGTCGACCACCCAGTCCGGCATCTCACTGATGCGGCTGGAGATGCGGATCGTGGCATCCGCCGGCGTGCACGAGCCCCAGCGGCCGGTCTGGTTCGTGACCCAGCGGACACTAGCCGGGTGGCTCGCGGCCGGATGATCGGGGAGATATCGGGCGGCCAGGCGCTCGGCGCGGCGCAACAGATCGCGATCGCTGCTGCCCGCGCGACCGTCCCGCTGGGCGAGGCGGACGAGCATCTTGTCCACCCATTCGCGCTCCTCGGCGCGTGTGAACTGGTCGGGGATCAATACCACCACCCGACCACCATCGCGGTACGCGGACACCGTACGGTGTCGACGCTGACTGCGACGTACCTCGACGTCTTGCTTGCTCACGTTGGCACGCTAGCGGGACAGTGCCGGGGGTCCGCAAGAGTGAACTCCTGGCGCACGCCGGACTCACCCCGGTTCGTCGCCACTTATCCGAAAGATTCTTTACGATCTTGCGATGAGCGCTGAGCTGAATGCCCCATATGAAGTGATACGTGACGTTGATGGCTAAGATCCCGGCGTGTCCCGCTGGAACGTCGTACGCTCGGGTCCAGCGCGAGGCACAGTAGTTCTCGTCAGCGCTGGAGAGCGCGGGCAAGCACTGCGGAGCGCTCACGCGCCGACCACCGGAGGCGGTACGTAAGCCGGGTGGAATCAATTCACGTCAGGAGGACATCGTGGCCGAAAAGGCCGGGGCCGAGAAGGTCGAGAAATACAACGGCTACTGCGTCAAGTGCAAGGAGAAGCGCGACTTCGAGGGCGTCGTGGCGATTAGCAAGACCGGGATGCGGATGGCGAAGGGTCCATGCCCCGTCTGCGGCACGACGGTCAACCGAATCCTCGGCAAGGCGTAGCGATAGCAACCCGCGTTATTAGTCTGATTTGTGATGGTTAATCCGACGCCCGCTGCGGTATGTATCTACGCAGTGGGCGTCGAGGTTACTGTCAGCTTTGCGACACATTTTCGCGTCGCCTGTGGATAACCGAGGTCAGGCCTGTGGATATCCCGGTGTAAAACGTATTGGCTCTGTGGATATCCCGAACCGGCCGGTCGGCCGCCTGAGATCGTCGATGCCGTGAACCGCTTGACGATCATCCCGGGCTTGCGACGCCTCTGGCGTGGCGATCACGAGATCCAGTTCGGTGTCGACCCCGCTCGGGCGGTCGTCATCCACCTCACGTCGCCGGAGCATGCCCGGCTGATCGACCTGCTGGACGGCTCTCGCGGCGAGGCCGCGGTGCTGCGCGATGCCAAGGTGATCGGGATCGGTGCCCGCGACGCGTACGAGTTGCTGGCCGCACTCCGCGACGCCGGCCTCGTGGTCTCGGCGAACACCGTGCTGCCGGACAGCCTGACCGCCGCCGGCCGGGGCCGACTCGGCGTCGAAGCGGCCTCGATCGCGATCACCGGCCGTGGCTCACCGGCACATCCGACCGCCGCCGAGGCGATCCGGCGGCGATCTGCGGCATCGGTCCTGGTCAGCGGGCGCACCCGGCTCGTCGTCCCGATCGCCACGACGCTCGGCGCAGCCGGGATCGGTCGCATCGACGTCCGCCTGAAGGGCCGCGTGACCGCGGCCGATATCGCCGTCGGCGGCTTGAGCCCGAGCGATGTCGGGCAACCACGCGCGACCGCCGGCGCCGCGGCGGTCATGCGAGCCGCACCCGACGTCGATACCCGCCGCCTGCGCGACGGGGCCGCGTCCTTCGCGGTCCAGGTCGGGCAGGACACGCCGTCCGAGGTCTTCGCGCTCGGGCTGGCCCGCCGCGGGCTGCCGCACCTGCTGGTCGAGCAGCGAGACGACGCGATCCTGGTCGGTCCGCTGGTGGCACCGACCCGCAGTGCCTGCATCCACTGCCTACACATGCATCGCCGGGATCGCGACCATGCCTGGCCGGCGCTGGCGGCGCAGCTCGCCACCGGTCCGGAGGACACCGCGACCGCCGCACTGTCGACCACCATGATCGCCATCGGGATCATCGCCGGTCAGGTGCTCGGTTTCATCGACGGCATCGAGGTCGAGACGCTTGATGCGTGCATCGAGATCAGCCCGCCGGTGCAGATCCGGCGGCGGAGCTGGGAACCGCATCCGCAGTGCTCGTGCGCGCGGACGATCAAACGACGGCGACCGGTCGCGGCGGCATCGGTGTTATGACGTGATCGGGGCAGGTACGAAACCGTCCGCCGTTCGAGACCGAGGCCACACAGGTATCACACTCCGTGCCCCCATGAGGTTCAATGGCCAGGTGACCGACATCCCGCGCCGCGCTGTGTCCCGTACGGTCCGCCTGGCCTCGCTCCCGCTGGGTTACGCAGGACGGGCCGCGCTCGGGCTCGGCAAGCGGGTTACCGGAATCGCGTCCGACGCCGTCTCGGCCGAGCTGCAGGAGCGCACTGCCGAGCACCTCTTCAGCGTGCTTGGCCAGCTCAAGGGCGGCGCGATGAAGTTCGGGCAGGCGCTGTCGGTGTTCGAAGCCGCGCTGCCGGAAGACCTGGCCGGGCCCTACCGGCAGGCGCTCACGAAGCTGCAGGAAGCGGCCCCGCCGTTGCCGGCCGCATCGGTGCACAAGGTGCTCGCCGCCGAATTGGGTGCGGACTGGCGGAAGAAGTTCGTCGACTTCGAAGACATACCGGCGGCGGCCGCGAGCATCGGTCAGGTCCACCGGGCGGTCTGGAAGACCCGTGCGAAGGCCGGGCGCCGGGTCGCCGTCAAGATCCAATATCCCGGGTGCCGGCAAAGCGCTGCTCGCCGACCTCAACCAGCTGTCCCGGCTGGCCGGCCTCTTCAAGGTCATCCAGCCGGGCCTCGACGTCAAGCCGCTGCTGGTCGAGCTGAAGGCGCGGATCACCGAGGAGCTCGACTACGACCTCGAGGCGACGCGCCCAGCAGGAGTTCGCGGCGGCGTACAAGGACGATGACGAGATCTACATTCCCGAGGTCATCTCGAGTGCGGCCCGGGTGATCGTCACCGAGTGGATCGACGGCACCCCGATGTCGCAGATCATCGCGTCCGGTACGCCCGAGCAGCGCAACCGTTCCGGTTACCTGATGTCGACGCTGCACTTCTCCGGTCCGGCCCGAGCCGGGCTCCTGCATGCCGATCCGCATCCGGGCAACTTCCGGCTGCTGAGCGACGGACGACTCGGCGTGATGGACTTCGGCGCGGTCGCCCGGCTGCCCGACGGCCATCCGGAGCCGATCGGCCGGTTGACCCGGCTTGCGCTCGCCGGCGATGCCGACGAGCGTGCTCGACGGATTGCGGGACGCCGGTTTCGTGCGTAGCGGACGTCGACGTCGACGCCGTGGCCATCCTCGGCTACCTGCGGCCGATGCTCGAGCCGATCGCGGCCGATGAATTCCAGTTCACCCGCGCCTGGCTGCGCGCCGAGGCGGCGCGCATAGCGAATCCTCGGAGTCCGGCATTCCAGCTCGGCAAATATCTCAACCTGCCGCCGTCATATCTGCTGATCCACCGCGTGACGCTCGGATCGATCGGCGTGCTCTGCCAGCTCGAAGCGCGCGCGCCCTACCGGTCGGTGATCGAACGCTGGCTGCCCGGATTCGCCGATCCGGGAAACTGAAACGACCGCAAACGGCGCCGACCAGCGATGCCGCCTGCCGCGGCGACGGCCATGCCGCCGGACCGCTGACATGGGACCGCCCGCCCGGTCGATGACCGGACGGGCGGGATGGATACCGAAGGTGTATTACTCGTTGCTGAGGGACCGGCGCTGCTTGGCACGTGCCGAGAGCGCGATCCGACGAGCGGGACGGGAAGCCTCAGAGTGGATCTCCTGAGGCCCAAGCGTTCGAGCCCGACTCATCGCTTCGTGGAGGAGTTGGGAACCCGTGTGGAAACTCATGGTGGTACTCCTAAAGGTATTGTCGATCTTGATTTTGGGTTCGTTCCGAGTTCGGGTAGAGCTGTTCATTTCAGGCCGCCGAGCCCGCGCCGACGAGCACGCCCTCGTTGATCCGAGCGGCGTCCGCCGCCACGTCGACCTTGCGCGGCCGGCCACGCGGCCGCTTGCGCGCGATGACCTCACCGCGCTCGAAGATCTCGCCACCCCAGACACCCCAGGGCTCGGCCCGCTCCAGCGCACCGGCGAGGCACTCGACCTGGACCGGGCAGTCAAGGCACAGGGACTTCGCCAGTTCGAGTTCGGCCGGCGCGTCCGCGAACCACAGGTCCGGGTCGAACCGACGGCACGGTACGTCTTCCACGACCGCCACGTCGTTCGGCGATAGCGCCATGGTCATTGCGTCACCTCTTTCATCAGTGGGGTACTTGCTGCTCATGGGATGGGGCATGTTCGGTTCGCTGGGAACGGCTCCCGGCTGGTTGAACGTCTTCGTAGACACGCAGACCTTCGTTTCTCGATGTCGACAGGGCAAAAAGTAAGGCCGCGGATCCCGTATACGGGTTCCGCGGCCTCGAAGTGAGCCGACTGGTCTGTGTTAGACCGGCCTACTTCGAGGTGGAACGCCGTTCGCCGTGACTCCCGGGAGAGCTTCTGGCTTCTGAGATCCCTGGGCAGCAGACCCACTGATGCCGCTGAAGGCACCGGTGTTCGGCTGGGTCCGGACAGTGAGGTCGTTATTGCGCGACTCGAAATATTTCGAGCCACCGGTGGTGCCCTCGGGCATCCACAGATCTTGCACAGCAGCAGCGCCCACCAGCGTCTGATGGACACGGCCGGCCGCCGAACCGCGCACGGGCAGAACGAAGCGCGTCGACGTCTGGGTCAATGTGATCCCCATCGTCGCCACCTCCCTCATCTGCTCTCGTAACGGTCTGGTTTGGCCAGCCTGAAGCTGGTCCGCCGTGTGTATTTGCAGGCTAGTTGCCGCCACCGTAGGAGGGCAACTGAATTAACGCTGTTGACGCCAAATCTTTTTTCGAATTCTGATTACTACTGAGCGTTACGGGTATCGCTACTCAGCGCCATCGATGTTCAGTGCCTGTTCAGCTGACGCCCCGGCCACCAGTGCGAGCACGCTGCGACCGTACATGCCCAGCTTGCGGGGCCCGATACCGGCAATCTCGATCAATGCTTGCGGGCTTCCTGGTTGCCGTTCGGCGAGCGCGGTCAACGTGGCGTCGGTGAACACGACGTACGCCGGGACCTTTGTCTTGGCCGCGATCTGCGCACGCCAGTCCAGCAGACGCTCCAGCAACTCGTCGTCCAGGTCGGACGGGCAACTCGCACACCGGCCCAGTTTGCGTTCCACGCCGCCGAGGAGCGCCGCGCCGCAGATCCGGCAGCTGACCATGCGCCGCGACACCGGCACCGGCCGCCTTGGACGGTTTCGGAGCGCCGATCTGACGAGGCGACGCCGCCGGATCCGGGCCGGGCAGGAAGCGACTCGGCCGCCGCTGCCGACCGCCCGCGGACCGAGCGCCCGCGTAGGACATCCACAACCATTCGCGTGCCCGGGTCACACCGACGTAGAGCAGTCGGCGCTCCTCCTCCAGCGCCTCCGGAGTCTTCGCGTAGACGGTCGGCAACGTTCCCTCGGCCAAGCCGACCAGGAACACCGCGTCCCACTCCAGGCCCTTGGCGGAGTGCAGGGACGCGAGCGTCACGCCATCGATCGCGGGCGCATGCTGGCTCGCCGCCCGCCGGCTCAATTCCACTCCGAAATCCGCGAGCGTACGGCCGTCCGACGGCTCACTCGGCAGCTCCGATGCCCGGCGACCGCCGCCGAACTCCTCGGCGAGCCCGAGCAACGCGGCCAGAGCCTCCCAGCGCTCGCGAGCGGCCCCACCCGACGGCGGCTGCCCCGGCCGCCACCCGATCGCGTCCAGCGCCGCGACCACGGCCGCCACCAGCGGTGTATCGGGCGGCGTCGACCGCTCTGCGGACCGGAGCGCGACCATGGCTTGGCGGATCTCGGCCCGCTCGAAGAAGCGCTCGGCGCCCTGCACCACGTACGGGACGCTGATTTCGGCCAACGCCGCCTCGTACGCCTCGGATTGCGCATTCGTCCGGAACAGGATCGCGATCTCCTTGGCCGGAACGCCACGTGCGATGAGTTCGGCGCAGCGCGCGGCTACGCCGTCGGCCTCGTCCGGCTCGTCCGCAAAGTAGCTCACCTGCGGCTCGGCGCCGGATGCCCGTTGACCGACGAGTTCCAGCCGGAGCTTCGCCTCAACGCCGCGGGCCTGCCGGATCACCGCGTTCGCGACGCCGACCACCTGTGGCGTCGAGCGGTAGTCGCGGACCAGCCGGACCACGACCGCGTCGCGATGCGTCCGCGGAAAGTTCAGCAGGTAGGAGCTGGATGCACCGGTGAACGAGTAGATCGTCTGGCTCGCGTCACCGACCACGGTGAGATCCCGCCGATGACCCAGCCATGCGTCGAGGAGCCGTTGCTGCAGCGGGTTGACATCCTGATATTCGTCGACGACGAAATGCCGATATTGTCCGTGCACCTGGTCGGCCACGTCGGGATGCTCTTCTACCGCCCAGACCGCCGCACGCAGCAGGTCCTCGAAGTCGACCACGCCGTTCGCACGCTTCACCCGCTCGTACTCCGCGAAGACCGCACCGATCCTGGTCGGATCCAGCGGCGTCTCCCGGCCCGCCTTCGCGACCGCCACCACGTATTCGTCCGGCTCGACCAGGCTCGACTTCGCCCACTCGATCTCGCTGGCCAGATCCCGGGCGACCGTACGGTCGGCGCGCACCCCGGCCCGACCGGCGGCGAGCGTGACCAGTCGCGCCTTGCTCTCGACGAGTTCCGGCATGGCGCGACCGTGCAGCAGCCGGGGTGCGAAGTAGCGGACCTGGCGCAGTGCCGCGGCATGGAACGTCCGCGCCGAGACACCGGCAACGCCGAGTACGGCCAGCCGCGCCCGCATCTCGGCGGCCGCACGGGCGGTGAACGTGACCGCGAGCACGTGCCGTGGCTCGATCTCCTCGATCAGTGCCCGATAGGCAATGCGATGCGTGATCGCGCGCGTCTTACCGGTGCCCGCACCAGCCAGGATGCATAGTGGTCCGGCGGGCGCGGTGACGGCGATCCGCTGGTCGTCGTCGAGCGCGGCCAGCACGGCTCGGGACGCTGCTGAGTTTTCCGCCACAGCTAGGCATCATCGCAGCCCGGTCCGACGTTGTCGCGAAGTAGCGTGACTCGTCTGTCCAACCCCCGGAAGGCTCACAATCATGTTGACGATGTATTCGACCACTTGGTGCGGCTACTGCTCGCGTCTCAAGTCGCAGCTCGACCGCGAGGGAATCGCGTACACGGAGGTCAACATCGAGCAGGATCCGGAAGCGGCTGCGTTCGTGATGGGTGTCAACGGCGGCAACCAGACGGTGCCGACGATCCGGTTCGAAGACGGCTCGGCCCTCACGAACCCGTCGATCGTCGCGCTGAAGGCGCACCTGGAAACGATCGCGGTCGGCTAGCATCTCCTGACCACTGTCGCTTTTAGCCTCGTCCGGGTGAATCCCGGGCGAGGCTTATTGTGCTAAACGGTGACAAGCGGAAGGGTGCAAGTTGCAAGTCCCCTCGCACCGCATGAGCACCGACTGCATCCTGAGCACCGAATGCACATCGCACGTGAGCGTGCCCCTCGCAACAGCACCGTCCGCGATATCCCCGCGACAGCACGGATGTGGAGTGTGAGATGCCATACCTGATCATTCGGACCGACGTCCGCGACGTCCGCGAAACGGTCAACGCGGGTCGTTTCCGTGATGAGCGGAACGCCCCGGAGACCCGCCGACAGACGGCCAAGGCCGACAACTTCGACGCCGCTATGCGCATGGCGCGTGCACTGGCGTCGTGCGGTCTGGTCCGCAACGGCCGGCAACGAGTCAAAGTAATCCGCGTCGGCGCATAGGGCGCTCGGCGCCGATCAGGCGTCAGCCCAGCCGCGCACAAGCCGATAGGCGATCGACGAAGCCATCGGCAGCCCCGGCTCCACCGGTGCGAAGTCTGCGCCGGCGGAGCCGGTGGCATGACCGGCCTGCAGCACCGAGCGGATTTCGGCACGGGTGAACCACCGCGCCGCCGCGATCTCCGTCGGGTCAAGGTTCAGCGGCGCGTTCGGGTCCGCGATCGCGTAGAAACCCAACATCAAGGAGCCCGGGTACGGCCAGGGCTGGCTCGACGCGTACTGGATGTCGGTCAGGCGTACCCCCACTTCTTCGAAGACCTCGCGCTCGACGGCGGCCTCGGCGGACTCGCCGGCCTCGACGAAGCCGGCGAGGCAGGAGTATCGGCGGACCTGGCCCGGCGGCGGACGCCAAGCCGCATTGTGTCCGAGCAGGCAGCGACCCTCGTCGCCGGCGACGCCGTCGTGGATCAGCACGATCACGGCCGGGTCGGTACGCGGCCAGACCTGGTGGCCGTCCTCGTCGACCCGCGACCATCCGGCCTCGCCGATCCGCAGCGGCCGGCCGGTCTCCGGCGAAAATCCGTGGCGACCGTGCCAGTTGACCAGCGCAATCGCGGTGACCAGGATCCCGCCGGTACGGGCATCCGAGCGCATGACCGATGTCCCGGGTCGTCACCGCGCGTGTCCCGGGGATGGTCGGGCAGCGTGCCGATCGCCGCGAAGTACGGCGTGAGCTGCTCGTCCAGCCCGAGGAAGAATCGTTCGGCCGGATCGGTGGCGACGGCGGCCGGGTGCTCGGCGTCGACCAGGACGAGTTCATCGGCGTCCGTGACCAGAGCATGTCCGGTGAACGGCTTGGACGCGTCCACGATCACCACGCGCGCGCGCAACCAGGCGGCGGCGAGCCACTCGGTGTCCGATCGGCGGTGCGCGGCGCGATCGAGTACGAACCCGGCCGGCGAGGGGTGGATCTCGATCACTCGATGTCGGTCCGATCGACCGGACCGAGCCGCGCGAGCGACGCCTGGACCTTCGACGCGTCGCCGAGAATGACGGTGACCGCCTCGGACGGCGCCATGTACACCGCGGCAACCCGGGCGATGTCCTCGGCCGTCACCTGCGCCAGCTGCGCCGAGTAGGTCGCGAGGTGGTCGAGCTTGAGACCGTAGGCGGCGTACGTCGTGGTGAGCCCCGCGATCCCGGCCTGCGTCGCGACACCGAGCAGCAGCGTGCCGATCGCGTACTGGCGAGCCTGCTCGAGTTCGTCCTCCTTCGGCGGCAGTGTCGAGATGCGACCGAGTTCGTACCAGGTCTCCAGCAGCGCCGGCGCGGTCACCTCGGTGGCGACGTCGGTCTGCAGGCTCAGCATCGAGCCCGCGATCGAATGCTCGATGCCCGAGTGCGGGCTGTACGTGTAGCCCTTGTCCTCGCGGATGTTCTCCACCCAGCGGGAGGAGAAGTAGCCGCCGAACACCAGGTTGGCCAGCTGCAGCGGGGCGAAGTCCGGATGCGTACGCCCGACCGCCGGCAGCGCGAGCCGGATCGAGGACTGCACCGAGCCGGGCCGGTCGACCAGCACGATCGGGCCGGTGACCAGCGGCGGGACCGACGCAAACGAGCTGTCCTTGCCGTCGCCGGTCCACCCGGCCAGCGCGATGGCGACCTGGTCGATCGCCTTCTCCGGCGTGATATCGCCGACCAGCACGAGTACGGCGCCGGTCGGATGTACGCGCTCGGCCTGCAGCTTCCGGAGCGCAGCCCGACTTGACCGCCTGCACCTCGTCGGCGCTGGGCGTCTGCACCGCGTACGGGTGCGAGCCGTAGACCCGCTTCAGCAGCGCGACACGAACGAGGTGCGACGGCTGGGTTCGAGCAACCTGGATCCGGTCGGCGAGCCGATCCCGCTCCGTCTCGACCTCATCCGCCGGGTACGACGCCGTCTGCAGCACGTCGGCGAGGATCTCCAGCAGCCGAGGCAGGCCGGAGGCGAGCGCGTTGCCGGAGATCAGCAGCCGGTCCGGATCGGTGGTCGCACCGAGCGCGCCGCCGACCGTCTGCAACTCGGCCGCGATCTGCACGGCCGACATCGTCGCCGTACCGCTGAACATCGCCTGGCTCAGGACGTCGCCCTTGGCCAGATTCGCCTTCGCGAACGGGATCCGCAGCCGCATCTCCACGAGGGGGACGGCGGGCCGGCGAATCGCGATCACCTTCAGGCCGTTCGTCAGCGTCCGCTCCACCGTCTTCGGCAGGCTGAGCTTGCGGTTCGCTTCCAGATCAGGCAGCTTCTTCACGACTTGCTCCCGGTCTTGTTCGCCTTCTTGGCCGCTGTCTTCGCTGGGGCCTTCGCGGCCGTTTTCGCCGGGACCTTCTTCGTTGATGCCTGCTTTTCTGGTGCCTTCTGTGCAGCCTTCGTTGCCGGTGCCTTCGGTGCCGGTGCCTTCTTTGCTGGAACCTTTGCGGCCGCGGCCGCCTTCGCCTGCTTTACGGCAGCCTTGGACTGCTTCGCGGCCGGCTTCGTCGCTACCGGGTCCGGGCCGACCAGCACCTCCATGCTGGCTCGGCGGTGCGGCCGGAGCGTCGCCGCCGCCGCGACCACCTGCTCCGCCGTCACCTCGCCGATCAGCTTCGGCAGCTCGTTCATGACGGTCGCGTCACCACGCTGCTGTTCCAGCACGGCCATCTTCAGCGCCCGCCCGAGCACCGGGTCGTACTCGCGCAGGATGTGCGTTGCCATCCGAGCCTGTACCCGAGCGAGTTCGCCCTCGTCGAGGCCGCCGGTGGCGATCCGCTCGGACTCCTCGTCGATCGTGCGGAGCACCTTGTCGACGTCGCCGCCGACCGGCAGGTGCGCTTGGAGTAGGAGGACCGTCGGATCGCGTACCTCGTAAGGCTCGCCCATGAATCCGATGTAGCCGCCGATCGCGGTCGCCGACCGATCCTGCTGGATCAGCCGCTGGACGAGCCGCGACGCGTCGCCGTCCGTAAGCACCTCGGCGAGCACGACGTAGGGCAGGTAGTCGGCGAATCTGTCGACCGGGTTCGGCACCCGCCAGGCGCTCGCGACGGCCGGAAGCGGCGCGAGGCGGTCGTGGAACGAGTCGCGGCGTTCGGCCGTCAGATCGGGTTCGTCGAAGTCGGGCCGCTTCGGTGCGGGCCGCTTCGGCACGTCACTGAAGTGTGCCTCGACCAGCTTGGTGGCCTTCGCGACGTCGAAGTCACCGGTGACCGACAGGACTGCGTTGCCCGCCGCATAATATTTTTCGAAGAAATCCTGCGCATCCGCAACGGTCGCGCTTTCCAGATCAACAAACGAGCCGTAACCGTCGTGCGCGTTCGCGAACGTGTCGAACATGACGGGTGGCAGCTTCAACCAGGGAAAACCACCATAAGGACGATTGAGTACGTTGACCCGAATCTCTTCCTTCACGACGTCGACCTGGTTCCGAAGATTCTCCTCGGTCAGCCGGGGACCACGCATCCGATCGGCTTCCAGGAACAACGCACGTTCGAGCGCGTTCGACGGCAGCGTCTCGAAGTAGTCGGTGTAATCCAGGTGGGTCGAGCCGTTGAACGTGCCGCCCGAGCCCTGGACATGCCGGAAGTGCGCGAGCTTCTCCAGGTTTTCGGAGCCCTGGAACATCAGGTGTTCGAAGAGGTGGGCGAAGCCCGTGCGGCCCTCCGGCTCGGACCGTATGCCCACGTCGTAGACGACGGCGACGCCGACGACCGGCGCGGACTTGTCCGGATTGAGGACGACGCGCAGCCCGTTGGGCAGCGTGAATCGCTCGATCGGATATTTGGTGGCTGGAATGCGTACGCGACCTGACACGATGTTGACCCTAGCGCGTTCGCGTCAGGTGAGTCGCACCGATGCGAGTAGCTCGTCAATCACGTAGTCGTATTGGTCATGCGTACCCGGGATCGAGACATAGAGAATCGACGCGTTCGGCTTGCCGACGTCGATCAATGCGATCGCCACCATCTCCGACGTCGCGGTCAACCCTTCCGAGTGAAAATGCAGCCGGAACTCGCTCAGCCAAGCCGGGCGGCCGGCGATCGTGGTCGCCTTGTCGACGATCGGGTCCATCGTGTTCGGCAGCGGATAATAGGCCTGGCGTACGTCCCCGGTGACCTGTGCACTCGCGCACTTCAGGTCGAGCGTCATGGCATCGTTGGTGGCCGCCGGTACGGATCCGGACAGGATCGTGGCCAGGTAGTCGCCGTGATCCGGCCATGGCTCGGTGACGAAATACTGCCCGGTGCGGAACGTGACACCCAGCTCGCCGCCGGTCTCCCAGTCGAAACCCCAGTTGCGCCAGGGTGACCCGTACGCGCGGTAGGAGATGCCGGAGTCCTTGTCCACCGTACGCGGTCCGGCCGGCGTCGGAGGTGCCGCGCTGGGATCTGCCGCCGGGCCGGACGGGGGCGGGCACAGCTTCGCCAGGATCGGTCGCGTGTCGGGGGCCGGTCGGGTGTGTACCGGAAACGGGTTGCGACCGGTCAGGACGAGTGCGAGCAGGACGACGATGCCGACCGCGACAATGCCGCCGGTCGCACCGGTGAACCAGCGCAGGGTCCGGCGCCGGGCGTTGGCCGGGTCCTTGGGCGTACCCGTGTCCCAACCGAATGCGCGATGCGGCGAGCGTGGCTCGGGCGCTGCGCCGGTGACCTGGCCGGCGCCGAACACCTGAACGGTGCCGACCGCCGGGCCGCGGTTGCCCGTGACGATCGGAGCGCTTCCCGGCTGCTCGTCGCCGCGGCCCGTGTCGTGTCCGCTAGCACTGCGGCCGCTGGCGCCGTGTCCGCCGGTGTCGTGTCCGCTAGCACTGCGGCCGCTGGCGCCGTGTCCGCCAGCGCCGTGTGCCGTCGTCGGGGTGGAGGGCGCCGAGGCAGGCGGCACTGCTCCGTCGGCCGGACGGGCCCACGGCGAGTTGGATTGGTTCGGCGACGACATCGGGATCCAGTGTTCCTCATGAAGCTGAGAGGCTGCGACCCCCGGCACCCGCCGGTGACCGCGTCCAAGCGCCTGCCATCGCCGGCGTCTCGATCGGTCTGGCCTCGTCGATCGGCCGTGTCTCGATCGGCCGCCTCGTTCGACCGGTGGCATCTCGATCGGTCAGGGCCTCCTCGGCCTGCCGCACTCGCCGGTCGGCTCCTCGCCGCGCAGTCGACCGGTCAGGCCTCTTCGACCGGCAGCGTGTCGATCAGCGCGGCCAGGCCGCTGCCGTCGATCAGGGCGTCCGGGCGGACGGTCACGCCGTCGCGGACGTAGTGGAACGCGGCGCGGACGTGCTCCACCGGAACGCCGGCCAGCTCGGCCCAGGCCAGCCGGTAAGCGCCGAGCTGGATGGCCGCATCGGCGGCCGCCTTTCCGGTCGGTCGACGGCCGGTTTTCCAATCGACGACGTCATACCGCTGGACTCGCGCGCCGCTTGCAGAGCCACGATCGGTCTCCGCCGCGACGTCGGCCTCGATCGCGATGTCGATCGCGATGTCGGTCTCGACCGCACCGGTGGCTTCGGACTCGTCCGACAGATCGGCGAAGACCGCGTCCATCCGGCCCCGGATCACCACACCATCGATCGACGTGGCAAACGGCACCTCGACCGCGACCGGCGTACGGTCGGCCCACTCGCTCGCCAGGAACCGTTCCTGCAACGCCGTCAACTCGCTGTCGGCCGCCGCATTCTCGTCGCCGGCACCGGGCAGATCGTCCAGGTCGAGCAGGTGATCTGCACCGTAACGTTGCTCCAGCCATCGGTGGAACGCGGTACCGCGCCGGGCATAGGGATCCGGTCGGCGCGGCATCGGCCGGCGCAGGCTGCGAGCCAGTCCGGCCGCATCGTGCCGGAGCGCAACCAGGTGCGAGACCGACAGCTGTGCCGGGACGGCCACCTCGTGTACGTGCCCGGCACCGGTGCCGGTACGGGCCCGCTCGGCGAGAAGCAGCTCGACCTCGTACGCCCAGCGGTCTCCCTCCGCGCCTGCCACCTCGGCATCGGTCGAAACGGCGGCCCGCACCATCTCGGCGGCCGCTTCGATCGCCGGACGCCGTACGCCGAGAGGGTCGGCCGGCCAGGCCGCTGAGTCGAGGACCTCCAGCGTCGGATTGGTGGCACCGTCGACCGGCACGTCGGCCCAGACGTCGATCGAACCGGCGCCGTTGTCACAGGCCCGGCGGACGTCGTCGAGGAACACCGAAGGCCCGCGCATCTTCGTCGCGTCCGGCGCCCACCAGTAACCCGAGCAGAGCAGCAGCTTCCGTGGGCGGGTCGTGGCGACGTACGCCAGCCGGCGCTCCTCGCGTTCGGCATGCGCCTGCCACTCCGCGATGAACCGCTGGTACGCGTCCCGGACCTCGACCTGCGTCGACGCGTGCGTGACATCGACCGTCGGCAGGCCGCCGCGGTCGCCACGGAGCGGGAACGGCAACATGCCGAGGCCACCGAGGTAATGGTCGCCGGAGTCGGTCGGGCTCGGGAACGTGCCCTGGGTCATCCCGGCGACCGCAACCACGTCCCATTCCAGGCCCTTGGCCGCGTGAATCGTCAGAACCTGCACGGATCCCTCGACGATGTCGACCTCACCGGCGGCGAGGCCGCGCTCCTCCGATTCGGCCGCGGTCAGGAACGCGAGGAACGCCGCCAGCGTGGCACCCTGCGCCTCGGTCGCGAATCGGGCCGCGGTCTCGGCGAACGCGTCGAGATGGGCGCGCGCGAGCCCGGCATCGGCGGCGCGTACGGCGACTTCGACATCGAGTCCCATCGCGCGCTCGATCTCGGCCACCAGGTCGGGAAGTGGCTGATCGAGGCGCTCGCGCAGGCTGCGAAGCTCGGCGCCGAACGCGGTCATCCGCGCGAAGCCGTCTTCGGAGTAGCGATCGGCGTGGCCGAGATCGTCGAGCGCGTCGATCAATGCGGCCTCGTCGAGCCGCCCCGGGATCAGCGGCTCCGCGTTGCTGCTCTCGGCATCGGGGACGCCCTCGCGCCGGCTCGCCAGCAGCGATCGCGCCCGCCCGTAGAGGGCGACCAGGTCACGCGGTCCGAGCCGCCAGCGGGGGCCGGTCAGCAGCCGCAGCAGCGCGGCGCCGGCGAGCGGATCGGCCAGTACTTCCAGCGTGCTGACGACGTCGCGGACCTCCGGCGTGTCCAGCAGGCCACCGAGGCCGACCACCTCGACCGGCAGGCCGCGCTCGCGCAGCGCCCGCTCGATCGGCGCGATCTGCCGGCGTGTGCGGACCAGGACGGCGGTGGACGGACGATGGTTCACGTCCAGGCGATGCAGCGGTACGTCTTCGTCGCCGCTGTGGTGCCGCCACGCCGCCGCGATCCGGTCGGCCACCCACTCGGCCTCATCCTCGTACGTGTTGAGCAGCGCACATCGGACCGTGGACGCGCCGACCGGATCGTCGGCCGTCGGCGATGCGACGAGTTCGGTGACTCGGTGTCCCCACGCGCGGAGCGGCTCCGACATCAGATTCGCGACGGTGAGGATCTCGGGTCGGTTCCGCCAGCTGGTGGCGAGCGTCAGGACGGTCGACGGTCGGCCGCGGCGGTCCGGGAACTCGTCCGGGAAGCGGTCGAGCGTGCCCGCGCTGGCCCCGCGCCAACCGTAGATCGACTGGCACGGATCGCCGACCGCGGTCACCGGGTGGCCGTCGCCGTACAGCGCGCGCAGCAGTGTGATCTGGGCGTGGCTGGTGTCCTGATATTCGTCCAGCAGCACGATCCGGAACCGGTCGCGTTCCAGTGCTCCGACCTCCGGATGCGCCGTCGCCACGTGCGCCGCCCGAGCCAGCTGATCGCCGAAGTCCATCGCCTCGGCTTGGCGCTTGCGGAACGCGTACTCCCGGACCATCGGCAGCAGCGCGAGCCGAGCCTGCTGGGCGCCGAGCATCTTCGACACGTCGGCGTACACGCGGCCCGTCGGCGCCGTGGCGTCGGCGTAGAACCGGCCGGTCCACGCGGACAGCTGCTCCGGCGACACCAGGTGTTCAGACAGGTCGGCCGCGAGGTGGAGGACGGCATCCGTCACGTACGACGGGCTGTAGTCGACCGACGTCATGTCGCCCGCATACGACCGCACTACGGAGTCCGCGATCTGCCAGCCGGACGCCTCGGTCAGCAATCGCGTGGTCGGCTCGAACCCGGCCCGTACGCCGTGTTCGCCGACGATCCGCGCGGCGTAGCTGTGATAGGTCGCGACGGTCGGCTCGCCATCGGCGATGCCCTCCGTGCCGAGCTTGTTGATGAGCTGGCCGAGCCGTTCCCGGATGCGCGTGGACAGCTCGCCGGCCGCCTTGCGGGTGAACGTCAGGCCGAGGATCTGCTCCGGACGCGCGTAGTTGTTGGCGATCAGCCAGACCACGCGGGCGGCCATCGTCTCGGTCTTACCCGCGCCCGCGCCGGCCACGACGAGCACCGGTGCGACCGGCGCGGCGATGATCGCGGCCTGCTCCGGCGTCGGGCGGTGCCGCAGCCGGAGCATGGTGGCGATCTCGGCCGGCGTGTAGCGAGGTCCGGCAGTTGCCAGGGTCATGCCGCTCCCCCTTCACCGTTCGGCGGGCCGCCGGCATCGCCGTCGGTAACCTGCCGGCCCTGACCGGAGACCGGACACGAGCGCCGGACGGGGCAGTTGCGGCACTTCTTGTTGACTACTGCGTGGAACGTGGATGCGGCCATCGTCTTCGCGGTCTCGCGGACGAGATTCTTCGCCCACTGCGGATCGTCGGAGTCGGACAGCGGCGGCTGTGTCTGTTCCTTCGCGCTCGCCGCGGTCGTGCCGAGCTGCACCAACGCGGCACCGCCGGACTCGTCGCCGAACTCGGGGAACGCGCCCGCCTCGACCGCCGCCTGGTACGCGCCCAGCTGCGGATGCTCGATGATCTCGCCGCTGGACACGCTGGTCGTCTTGCCGGTCTTGAGGTCGATCACCACGAGGCGGCCCTGCGCATCGATTTCCAGCCGGTCTACCCGGCCCTTGATCTGGACGTTCTCGTCGATCTGGACGAGGAATTCGCGCTCGATCGCACCCAGATGACGCGGATTCGACGCGAGGTATCCGATCAGCTTGGTGATCATCCGGTCGGCTCGGCCCTGCTCACGATCCGCCATCCATCGGGCGGTCAGCTCGATCTCGGCGAACCGCCCGGCAACGTACGCCGCCAACTCGGCCCGGTCGACGGTCGCATCCGTGGCGAGCATCGCCGCTTCGTGTACGAGGTTGCCGACGCCCTGCTCCGGCGACGGCGCATCGCGACCACCGTGCCGTTCGAGCAGCCAGCGCAGACTGCACCGCTGTACAACTTCCACAGTGGACGGTGTGACGGTGACCGGATCGCCGTCATCGACCAGCGGCCGCGAGTCGGACAGCGGCGCGAGACCCCACCAGTCGGCCGGGTCGGCCCCCGGTACGCCGGCGTCGGCCAGTCGGCGCAGCTGAGCCGCAGCGGCCCGGCGCCGCTCCACCGGCGAGGCATCGTCGATCAGCGCGGACCGCAGCTCGGCGATCAATGCGCTCAGCGTCAACGCGCGTGGCAGCCGCGTCGCTTCCGGATCGGCGTCATCGGCCGGTACGAGTTCGGACAGGAACCGAGACGGCTGGTCCTCGCCGTCACCGGAGTGCACCGCGGTGACCAGGAGCCGCTGCCGCGCTCGGGTGGCCGCGACGTAGAACAGCCGGCGCTCCTCGTCCAGCAGCGTCGCGGTCTGACTCGCCACGCCGACGACGGCCGAGTTCGAGTCGGCCTGCGGATCGGTCGGGCCGCCGGGCGCGCCGATCCGGCCGGCCACGTAGTCGACCAGCCGTTCCGCGCCCATCACCGTGCCACGCAGCCGCAGATCCGGCCAGAGTCCTTCCTGGACTCCGGCGATCACGACGACGTCCCACTCCTGGCCCTTCGCGGCGTGCGCGGTGAGGATCCGGACTGCCGCGCCCCGATCGGCGGTCGGCGCGAGCGAGTCGCCCGGCAGTTCCTGTCCCAGGACGTGCTCAAGGAAGATATCGGCCCGCGCACCGGGCATCCGGTCGACGAACCGGGCCGCGGTTTCGAACAATGCAACGACCGCGTCGAGATCACGATCGGCGGTCGCACCCCGGGATCCGCCGCGGGCACTCTCCGCCGCCCATCGCTGCGGCAGCGGGGTGGCGCACCACAGCGCCCAGAGCACGTCCTCGATCGTGGAATCCGGCTCGGCCGCCGTACGCCGGACCGCATCCAACGCGTTCGCCACCGCATATGCCGGCCCGGACCAGCGACGCCGCACTGCAGCGAGTTCGGCCGGCCGAGCCAGCGCTTCGACCAGCAGGTCGCCGGATGGGCGCCGATCACCGGCCGCGGCGGCCAGCGACCGCAACTCCTGACGCAACCGGCGCTCGGTCAGCGGATCGGCTCCGCCCAGCGGCGAGTGCAGCAGCGCGACCGCAGCCGCCTCATCCAACCTCGACGGCACGAGACCGCAGCTCAGAGCGAGCAGCAGCGGCGCCACGGCCGGCTGGGACGCGAGCGGCAGATCGTCGGCCAGCGTCACGGTCGGGATGCTGGCCTGATGCAACGCCCGGCGCAACGACGCCAGACGCAATGCGGTCGACTTGACGATCACCGCCATCCGGTCCCACGGCACGCCGTCGATCAGATGTGCCTCGCGAAGCCGATGCGCAACGTACGCCGCCTCGCTGGCCGTCGACCGGAACGTGAGGGTGTCCACGATGGTGGGATCCTCCGAGACCGCCGACAGCGACCGGTGCCGGGACGGGCCGCGGAGCCGATCGGCCACTCGACGGGTCGCGGCGAGCAGTGCACCCGACGTACGGAAGTTCTGAGTCAACATCACGGTCGGCGCGACCGCACCGGACGGCGCCGCGAACCTCTCCGGAAACGCATAGATCGCGCTGGGATCGGCGCCGCGGAATCCGAACGTCGAGGAGTCGGGATCGGCGAACGCGACCACGTGCGCACCGTCACCGGCGACGAGTCGCAGCAGGTCGACCTGGGCCGGATCGGTGTCCGCGAACTCGTCGACGTAGACGTGCGACAGGCGTCGACGCTCGGCGTCGAGCAGCGCATCGTCGCTGCGCAGGAGCGCGACCGCGGCCCGGACGATCTCCGCGTTGTCATAGCCGACGCCGGCTCGACCGGTCGCGTCACGCAACGCCAGGACCTGGTCATATTCGGTCAGAAAGCGAGCCGCAGCGCGCCAGTCCGGCCGCGCGTTGATCTCGCCGATTCGGTCGAGTTCGGCTGCGCCGATCCCGCGCTCGGCGGCACGAAGGAGCAGGTCACGCAGTTGCGTGGAGAACGCGCGGGTGGACAGCGCCGGTGCCAGTGCCTCGGGCCAGTCGACGGGATCGCCGGTCGCGATCATTTCGCGGATGACGAGGTCCTGCTCCGGGCCGCTGAGCAGACGTGGCGGCGGTTCGCCGAGGTCGACGTACGCGCGTCGCAGCAGCCCGAACGCATAACCGTGAAACGTCCGGACCAGCGGTTCGGCCGTGATCCGACCCGCGCCACCGAGCGCGACCTCGATGCGATTACGCAGGGTGTTGGCACCGCGGCGTCCGAACGTCAGCACGAGGATCCCGCCGGGATCGGCGCCATCGGCGACCCTGGCCGCGACCGAGGCAACGAGGCACGTCGTCTTGCCGGTCCCCGGGCCGCCGATCACCAGCAACGGGCCACGATCGTGCGCGACCACACGCTGACCTGCAGCGTCCCACGTAAAATCGGTGCGTGCCGCCGGTCCCGATCGGCGTACGAGCCGATAGGCGGTTTCGGTGGAAGACGACGTCACGCGCCCATCAGACCACGCCGGTGCGACAACGGCTAACTACCGTCCACCTTCAAGGCATGGTCGGCATCGACGATGTGCTGTACGGCTTCGCCAACATCGTCGGTCACGCGCAGCAGATCCAGGTCGGTCGTGCCGATCTTCCCGTCCACCACCATGGTCGTCCGGATCCAATCGATCAGACCGGACCAGTAGGCGGTGCCCATCAGGATCACCGGGAACCGCGTGACCTTGCCGGTCTGCACGAGCGTCAGCGCTTCGAACAGCTCGTCCATCGTGCCGAAGCCACCGGGCATCACGACGAATGCCTGCGCGTACTTCACGAACATGGTCTTGCGGACGAAGAAGTAGCGGAAGTCGATGCCGATCTCGCACCAGTCGTTGAGGCCCTGCTCGAACGGCAACTCGATGCCGAGCCCGATGGACATACCGCCGGCCTCGGTCGCGCCCTTGTTCACGGCCTCCATCGCGCCAGGGCCGCCGCCAGTGATGACGGCGTAACCCGCAGTGGCCAGCGCGGTTCCGAGCGCCTCGGCCATCACCCAGTCCGGCGTGCCGGGTGCGGTCCGCGCCGATCCGAACACGCTGACCGCGACCGGCAGATCGGCGAGGCTGTCGAAGCCTTCGACGAACTCGGACAGGATCCGCAAGCGCCCGCCACGCGTCCTTCGACTTCCAGTCGCCGCGACCGGACGAATCGAGAAGGTGCTGGTCGGCCGTACCCGGAGACAGCGCATCGCGGCGTAGCGTGACCTGTCCGCGATGCCGTTGCGGCCCGCGCGCATTCATGATGCTCATGCCGCTCACGCTATCGCGCGAGCCACCGACGCAAGATGTCCGCACCGGCGAGGATCTTCGAGATCTCCACTTTCTCTTCCGGCTTGTGCGCGAGGTTCGGGTCACCAGGGCCGAAGTTCAGCGCGGGTACGCCCATCGCGGCGAACCGGGCGACATCCGTCCAGCCGAACTTGCCGATCGGTGCCTGGCCGGTCATCGCAATGAGCTCGGCCGCGGCCGGATTGTCGAGGCCCGGCATCGCACCCGGCGCCGAGTCCGCGATGACGACGTCATAGCCGGCGAAGACCTCGCGCAGGTACGCCTCGGCCTCCTTCTCATTGCGATCCGGCGCGAACCGGTAGTTGACGTCCACGACGCAGACATCCGGGATCACGTTGCCGGCGACGCCGCCGCTGATGCCGACCGCGTTGAGGCCCTCGCGGTAGTCGCAGCCGTCGATCGTGACCTCCCGGGCCACGTGATCGCTGAGCCGCCGCAGGATCTCGCCGGCGGCGTGGATCGCGTTGCTGCCACGCCAGGACCGAGCCGCATGCGCCCGTACGCCGCGGGCCGTCACGGTCGCCCGCATCGTCCCCTGGCAGCCGCCCTCCACCAGCCCGTACGTCGGTTCGAGCAGGATCGCGAAGTCGGCCTCGAGGAGGTGCCGGTGCGATGCGGCGATCTTCGTCAGACCGTTGCGCTCGGACTCCACCTCTTCGCACTCGTAGAAGAAGTAGGTCACGTCGTGGCGGGGTTCGGTCACCGTGATCGCCAGCCACAGCGCGAGTGCGGTGCCGGATTTCATGTCGGATGTACCGCAGCCGTACATGATGTCGCCCTCGGTGCGGCTCGGGAAATTGTCCGCCAACGGCACCGTGTCCAGGTGACCGGCGAGCACGACGCGCTGGTCCCGCCCCAGATCGGTACGCGCGGCGACGGTGTTCCCGTACCGCTCGACGGACAGGTGTGGCGCGGTTCGCAACGCCGCCTCGACCGCGTCCGCGATCTCCTGCTCATTGCCGGAGACCGACTCGATATCGCAGAGCGCGCGGGTCAACGCCACCGGATCGCCCAGAACCACCGCATCAAGGAAGGCCATGAGCGGTCAGCCTAGTGCCATGCCTGGCTGGCCGGACCGGTACCGTGCCTCTGTGACCGACTTTCTGACCGATGCCGCGTGGGGCACTGCGCTGTCCACGATCACCACCGACGGCACGACGCTCGATGCGTGGTTCCCGAGCGGCCACCTAGGTCTCGGTGCCCGGCCGGCGGATGAGACGAAGCTTCCGACCCTGACGGGACCTCGCGCGCTAGAGGGACTCGAGGTGGTCGAGATCGCCGTCGACATCGCCTCGCTCGCGGATGCACCGAGGAGCGCCGCGGACGCGTACCTCCGTCTGCACTTGCTCTCCAGCCGCCTGATCCGTCCTCACCAGGCCAACCTCGACGGCATCTTCGGTCTTCTCGCGAACGTTGCATGGACCTCGGCCGGGCCGTGCCCGCCCGAGCGCGTCGATGACCTGCGCATCTTTGAGTTCGGGTCGGGACGTCAGTTGATGGTCTACGGCGTCGACAAATTCCCGCGCATGGTCGATTACGTGACGCCGACCGGCGTGCGCATCGCCGATGCCGACCGCGTTCGCCTCGGCGCGCACCTCGCGCCCGGCACGACCGTCATGCACTCGGGCTTCGTCAACTTCAACGCCGGCACGCTCGGCACGGTCATGGTCGAGGGCCGGATCGTGGCCGGGGTCGTCGTCGGCGACGGGTCCGACGTCGGTGCCGGCGCATCCATCATGGGTACGCTCTCCGGCGGCGGCAAGCAGGTGATCGCCATCGGTGAGCGCACGCTGCTCGGCGCTAACTCGGGCATCGGCATCTCGCTCGGCGACGACTGTGTGGTCGAGGCCGGCCTCTACGTGACCGAAGGATCAAAGGTCACGATGCCGACCGGCGAGATCGTCAAAGCGCTGACGCTGTCCGGTGCGTCCAACGTGCTGTTCATCCGCAACTCGGTGACCGGTGCGATCGAGGCGCGGTCCCGGGACGGCAAGGGCATCACGTTGAACGCGGCGCTGCACGCCAACTAGGACGCATGTGGGCCGACTCGGCACGCCCCAAGATCGCTGATTGTGGCAGTTGTGGATGTTCAATGTGGTGATCATGGGGCCGAGACCACCGTGACCATCCACAAACAGCGATCAATCCAGCGGATCGGCTAGAACGGTCGGCTCGCTGATCAGGAAGCGGCCCTCGATCTGCGCCTGGATCTGCTGGCGCTGCGGATCCAGATCCAGTTCCGGCTGGCTCTCGATCGCGCCGCCGGCCAGCGACATGGCCCTTGCGAACCGTGGCGCAGCGCCACCGGACATGCCGACATCGCTGAGTTCGACCAGGCCGATCACGCGGGAGCCGAGAGCCTCCGCGTACTCCTTCGCGCGGGTCACCGCGTCCGCGATCGCCGCATGTCGCGCTTCGCGATAGACCGGGCTGCCGGGGCGTACCGACCAGTAAGGACCGGTCACGGTGACTTGATCCTGGTCGGCCACGCGCAGCATCATCTCGCCGATCACGTCGAGATCCGTGACGCTCACCTGCGTCGTGGCGTTGCCGACGTACGCCGTCACGCGTTCGCCGGAGCGCTTCGTCTGCGCGTAGACCGACATGCGCGACGTTTCCCGCTTGTCGATCGCCGCCGCGTACCCGTCGAGGATCGCCCGGACCGCCGCGACCCGTTCGGCCAGGCGGGACAGCGTGGTCGCACGATCCTTGTCCCGCGCATGAACGACCACGGTGAACTCGGCAATCTCCGGATCGACTTCGCGCAGACTCTCGCCGCGGACAGCAACGGTTGGACCGGTCATGCTCGAACGCTACCGCCGAGCCGGCGAGCGTGGATGATGATCACGCCAAACGCTGAACGGCCGCGGCGATCCGCTCGTCCGTCGCCGTCAGGGCGAGCCGGACATGTGCATGGCCGGCCGGACCGTAGAAACTGCCCGGCGCCGCAAGGATCCCGCGGGACGCCAGCCAGTCGATGGTCGACCAGCCGTCGTCATCGCGGCGGGCCCACAGGTAGAGCCCCGCCTCTGACGCATCGATCGAGAATCCGGCCCCGAGCAGCGCCGCACGGAGCGCATCCCGGCGCGCCGCATAGAGCGCACGCTGGGCGATGACGTGCGTGTCGTCGGAGAGCGCAGCAACCATCGCCGCCTGTACGGGCGCCGGCACGATCATCCCGGCGTGCTTGCGGACCGCGAGCAGTTCGGCGACCAGGGCCGGGTCACCGGCGACGAATCCGGCCCGATAGCCGGCGAGATTTGATCGCTTCGACAGCGAGTGCACCCCGATCACGCCGGTGAAATCGCCGTCGCACACGGACAGCGCCGACGTCGGCGTCCGCTCCCAACCCAACGTCAGATAACACTCGTCGCTCGCTACCACGACGTCGTGCGCACGTGCCCAGTCGATCGTCGCGCGCATTTCGTCGGCGGTCAGGACCGCGCCGTTCGGATTGCCCGGTGAGTTGATCCAGACCAGCCGGGCGCCGGAGCCCGCGCCGAGGGAGGACGGCTGATCGGACCGGACCACGGTCGCCCCGGCGAGACGCGCCCCCACCTCGTACGTCGGGTAGCACACCGACGGGATCACCACGACATCGCCGGGGCGCAGCCCGAGCAGGGTCGGCAGCCACGCGACGAGTTCCTTGGAGCCAATCGTCGGGAGCACGCCGAAACCGTCCGGAACAGCGCAGGTACGGCGTACCCAGGACGTAATGGCGGACCGCAACGCGGCCGTTCCCGCAGTGAGCGGATAGCCCGGCGTGTCGGTGTGCGCGGCCAGCGCCGCCTGGATCACTGCCGGCACCGGGTCGACCGGCGTGCCGATCGACAGGTCGACGATGCCATCTGGATGCGCCGCGGCCCGTGCTTTCGCGGGCTCCAGCAGATCCCATGGGAAATCCGGCAGCCCTGCCGCGAGGCCGCCGGATCGCGTCAGAGGCGCGCTCAGTGCTCGGCTTCCCGTGGCGCGAGGCCGATGATGAACGGCGTGTCTTTATCGATCTTGCCGACCTTGGAAGCGCCACCGGGTGAGCCGAGGCCCTCGAAGAACTCGTAGTTAGCCGTCGTGAAGTCTTTCCACTGGCTGGGCACGTCGTCTTCGTAGAAGATCGCCTCCACCGGGCACACCGGTTCGCATGCGCCGCAGTCAACGCACTCGTCAGGGTGGATGTAGAGCATCCGGTTGCCTTCGTAGATGCAGTCGACCGGGCACTCTTCGATGCACGCCTTGTCCAGCAGATCGACGCACGGCTCGGCGATGATGTAGGTCACGCCTGATCTTCCTTTCGGTCCCTGTGATCTCAATGTGAATCACAGCAAGATGACTCACAGCCTAGTATTCCGGCTGCGGCATGAAGACGCCACGGGGGGTAAGGCGATGAGGGGATAGGCGAATGCTCGGTCCACAGGATGTGGGATTTCGCGTCGTCGTACGTCGGGTAGCGGGCACCCGCGACGGACGCCCGCTCTTTACTGACATTCTGGGAGATTTGGTGTCGTTCACCGCCGACGAACTCGTCGTTAGCGGCAAAAACGGGCACGAGACCGTCCCGTTGGAAGCAGTCGTCGCCGGAAAGCGAATCCCGCCCCGGCGGGACGCTAGCGGCGGACCGGGCGGTGTGGCCTCGCGCTCACCGTCTTCGTGAACTGCTTGAGCGCCTTCGCCCGCTGGTCCTGGCCCAGAGCGACCGCGATCATCCAGCCGACCAGAGCGCCGACGAGCCCGGCACCGTAGAACAGCCAGACCTTCGCGAAGAACGAGCCGGCTCCGCCGGTGAACGGTTCGGCCAGCGCCCACTTGAACTTGGTCTTGGCGGTGATCTGCACGTAGAACTGGCTCAGGAGGACGTAGAGCAGACACGCGAGCGTGACCGAGAGCAGTACGTCGGGGACCACTCGCACGAGGGGAAGGTCACGCGCCCATCGGTAGGTGGCGACCAGCATGATCAAACCGACCAGAAGCAGTCCGGATCCGCCGCTCCAGCCACCGACGGTGACCGCTTTTCCAGCGACCAGCTCGGCCGCCGAACTCACGACGAAGAGCAGGCCCGCCACGATCGCAACCGGCTTGTATCGCTGCCACATGACGCATTCTCCCTAGTCCCCCGGCGCTGATCCGAACAGATATAACCCGACGAGTACGCCGGGCGCCAGACCCAAACGCTTGAAATCTGCTGGGAGTTCCGTCAGCGGCGCTTGTTCTTCGGTGCCGACACCGCCGCACCGGCGGGCTTCGCCTGCTTGGGACCCGGCGTCGCCCCGGTCGGCGTGCCGCTCGCTGACGTGTCGCCGGTCGGCGTGCCGCCCGCTGGCTTGCCACTCGTTGGCTTACCGCCGGTTGGCGTGCCACTCGCTGGCTCACCGCCGGTTGGCGTGCCGCTGGCTGGCTTGCCGCCGGCTGGCTTGCCGCCCGCTGGCTTGCCGCCGGCCGGCTTGCCGCCCGCCGGCTTGCCGCTCGCTGGCTTGCCGCTCGCTGGCTTGCTGCTGGTCGGCTTGACGGCGACCGGCTTGCCAGCGGCCGGCCGGGCGCCCGCCGGACCATTGCCGACCGGTGCCGGTCTCTGCTTGAGGATCGCTCGGTAACCGGGGACCGCCCAGGCGGCCGTACCGAAGAGGAGCGTCGTGACGCCGACCCACGTGCCGGACACGATCAGATCGCCGTCGGAGGTCACGTTCCCGGCGGCGACCATGACCGCCAGCCAGGCGAGCACCGGGAAGATCACGAGGCTGAGCTTGCCGGTCACTTTCCGCACGAACCAGAAGATCGCGAGGTTCCCGATGACCGCGAGCAGCGCTGCGACCGGGAGCCGGATGACGTGACCGGAGATGATCACGTACCAGGTGGTGAGCACGGCTTCCCATACGCCGGAGGCGATCGCCAGCGCGACACCGACCAGCGTGCCGCCGATGCGCAGCGCAATCTCCGCCGGGCCGGTCGATGCCGGGCCGGTCGATGCCGGGCCGACCGACGTCGAGCCGGTTTCAGCCGGCGGGGTCGATGCCTGCAAAGAGATCACTTTCCCAACCGTTCGGGCCGTCGCCCGGGCCTCGCTCGCCGACCGCGAGCGTGTAGTACTCGACACCCATGAACTCCTCGCCGAAGTTGCCGGCGATCGCGAACAGCCAGGATGTCGTCGGGATCTGGGTCGCATGCGCCCGGATCGAGCCGAGCTTCTTCTCGTGCTGGGCGTGCCCGTCGATGCGCGCCGCGATCTGCTCGTCGGGCGTACCGAACGGAAGGTCCTCGATGCTCTTCGCATCGCCGAACGGGTTCTCGGTCGACTCGGCGAACGCATCCAGTGCCGGCCGCGAGCACGCTGCGGGGGACGGCGGTCCAGTAGATCTTCTGCGGCCCGAATCCGGCCTCGGTCGCCATCTCCGCGGCCCGCATCGCGACCCGGTGTGCCTGGATGTGATCCGGATGACCGTAGAAGCCGTTCTCGTCGTACGTGACGATGACCTGCGGCCGGATCTCGTCGATGATCGGAAGCAGCAGCTTCGCGGCCTCGTCGAGGTCGGCGCCCCAGAACGCGCGAGGGTTCTCGTTCGCAGGCAGGCCCATCATGCCGGAGTCACGGAACCGGCCGGCGCCGCCGAGGAAACGGTGATCCGTGACACCGAGCGCTCGGCACGACGCGAACAGCTCGCCGATCCGGTAACCGCCGAGCTGATCGGCCTGCGCCGCTTCGAGCTGGGCCAGCTCGGGTACGTGGATCTCGCCCTCTTCACCGAGCGTGCACGTGATCAACGTGACGTGGGCGCCATCGGCGGCGTACTGCGCCATGGTTGCGCCGGTGCCGATCGTCTCGTCATCCGGGTGAGCGTGCACGAACATGATGCGGCGAGCGGCGTCGCGCGGTTCGGTCGATGTCACCCCGCCACTCTAATCGGGCGCTCGTGCCGACCGTCGGGGCGGCGTCGCTGCAAACCCCACCAAACCACGCCCATAACAGTCATCATGGTCGGATGGACTATCCGGAACTTGCCGCGCGTACCCGTCGGTTCACGTATGGGGCGCCCCGGGCCGTTACGGTCGGCGCGGACGGTGCCCGCGTGGTGTTCCTACGCTCCGGCGGGGGCGAGGATCCGGTCGACCGGCTGTACGTGTTCGATGTGGCGACCGCCACCGAGCGTCTGATCGCCGATCCGGCCACGATCATCGGCGACGAGACCGTGAAGCTGCCCCCGGCCGAGGCGGCGCTGCGGGAGCGTACCCGGTTATCGGCCTCTGGCATTGGCTCTTACGGCGTCGACCCGAACGCGACGCTCGCGGCGTTCACGCTCGGCGGACGACTGTTCCGCGCGAACCTGATCACCGGCGAGGTCCGGCCGTGCGCGTCGGCCGGCGGCGCGATCGACCCCCGGCCCGACCCGACCGGGCAGCGCATCGCCTACGTCTCCACCGCCGACCAGCGGCGCGCTCCGGGTGACCAGCGACGAGGCCGGCGACACGTTGATCGCGGGTGAGGCCGACATCACCTGGGGCCTGGCCGAGTTCATCGCGGCCGAGGAGTTCGACCGCTACCGGGGCTACTGGTGGGCGCCGGACGGGATGTCGCTGCTCGCGGCGCGGGTCGACGAGGCTCGGGTGAACCGCTGGACACTGTCCGACCCCAGCGAACCCGGGGAGGCGCCGCGGACCATCGCCTATCCGCACGCCGGTACGCGCGAACGCCGAGGTCAGCCTGCACCTGCTCGATCTCGAGGGCGGCTGGGTCGACGTGCACTGGGACCGGGAGACCTACCCCTACCTGGTCGCCGTGTCGTGGACCGACACCGGCGGACCGCTGATCACCGTACTGCGGCGGCTGCAACAGCACGGTCTCGTGCTGGCCGTCGATCCGCGTACCGGCGAGACCCAGGTGCACGCCGAACTCGCCGATCCCCGCTGGGTCGAACCGATCCCGGGTACGCCGGCCTACCTGCCGGACGGCCGGGTGCTGGTCGGCGGCGAGCTGGCCCACGACGGGTACGACGCCCGCTGCCTGTTCGCCGACGGCACGCTGGTCAGCCCGGCCTCGCTCTACGTCAACAGCGTCTGCGGCCGGTACGGCAACGATCTGCTGGTCGAGGCGAACGACGGCGAACCGAGCGAGCGGCATCTCTACCGGCTGTCCACCGGCGCGTCCGGTGTCGACGTGACCCGCCTGACCACGGCACCCGGCCTGCACCACGGCTTCGTCGGCGGCTCGACGCTGGTGATCTCGTCGATGACCCTGGATCAACCCGGTACGGCGTGGACGGTCTGGCGCAACGGCGTACAGGTCGGCACGCTCGCGAATCACGCGGCCATCCCGCCGTACGCGCCGCGGCCGATGTTCGACCGGGTCACCGACCGGCGCCTGCCGACCAGCGTGATCTATCCGCAGAATCACGTCGCCGGTCACAAGCTGCCGGTCCTCGTCGACATCTACGGTGGCCCGGGTCACCAGCTGGTCGTGGCCGCCCGTGCGGCGTGTCTGGAATCGCAGTGGTGGGCGAACGCCGGATTCGCCGTCGTCACGATCGACAACCGCGGTACGCCCTGCGTCGCACCGAGCTTCGAAAAGGTGATCCATCGGCGGGTGGCCGACGTCGTACTCACCGACCAGGTCGACGCGCTGCACGCGCTGGCCGACAAGCATCCCGACTTCGACCTGTCCCGCGTCGCGATCCGGGGCTGGTCGTTCGGCGGATGGCTGGCCGGGCTCGCCGCGCTCCGCCGGCCGGACGTCTACCGGGCCGCCGTACTCGGCGCGCCGTCGACCGACTGGGAGCTCTACGACACCGCGTACACCGAGCGCTACCTCGGCATGCCGAGTGACGGCTCGGACGTGTACGCGCACCACAGCCTCGTCGTCGCTCGGCGCGGAGCCGATCCATCGTGGCGATCCGCTGACCCCGATGCTGCTCATCCACGGTTTCGCCGACGACAACGTGATCGCGGCGCACACGCTCCGGCTGTCCGCCGCGCTGCTGCGGTCCGGCCGACCGCACTCGATGATCCCGCTGCCCGGCGCGTCGCACATGGCCGCCGGCGGGATCAGCGAGTCGCTGCTGCGCCAGGAGCTGATGTTCCTGACGATCAGACCCTTCCCGGAGTGAGGTTGTGCACATCGGAGGCGGTAAGGAGCTTTCGCGGAGCGAGTTTCACAGCGCGAGACTTCGCGAGGATGAGCACGCCCACCGGCGGCCGCTTTATAGGCCCCGGCGTAACGTGTGCACCGAAATGCGGGGGCGGCGTGGCGCTCGCGATCTTCGTGTGGCCGTTTTTGCTACCGATGGAGACCTGACGCGCTGCCCGAGATGAGCTTTGTGTGAGAGCAACCGTCAGGGAGCGAAGACGATATGACCACGACTGCGGCCCGACCTCCGTCGACCCGCCAACCGATCGAGCCCAAACCCCGAGCCTCGATCGCGGCGAAGACCCTGCGTACCGACCGGTGGTGGGTCGCGCCACTGTTGACCGCCGCCGGTCTGATCGCCTGGGTGGCGTACGCGACGTTTCGGGTCTTCATGCAGGCCGACTACTTCAAGATCGGCACGGGCTTCCACTACCTGACGCCGTTCTACTCGCCCTGCATCTCGAACGGCTGCGATCCGCGCCGTCGCCGAGTTCGGCCGGTTCCTGCCGAACTGGCCGATCATCCCGTACGCGGCGCTGAGCCTCCCGTTCCTGCTGCTCTTCCGCCTCACCTGCTACTACTACCGCAAGGCCTACTACCGCAGCTTCTGGGCATCGCCGCCGGCCTGCGCCGTCCCGGACGGTCACAAGACCTACACCGGTGAGACGCGCTTCCCGCTGCTCGGCCAGAACCTCCACCGGTACGCGTTCTACCTCGCCGTCCTGATCTCGGCGATCAACACGTGGGACGCGATCCGCGCGTTCTGGGGCACCGACGGCTTCGGTTTCGGCCTCGGCAACCTGGTGCTGCTCGCGAACGTCGTGCTGCTCTGGGCGTACACGGCCTCCTGCCACTCGTGCCGGCACATCATCGGCGGCCGGCTGAAGCACTTCTCGGCGCACCCGGTGCGGTACAAGCTGTGGGGTTGGGTCTCGCGACTCAACGGCCACCACATGGGTCTGGCCTGGACGACGCTGTGCTCGCTCGCCGTCGCCGACTTCTACGTGATGGCCGTGTCCGCCGGCTGGTTCTCCGACCTGCGCTTCATCAACTGAGGAATCCTCCACCATGACTGAGAACATTCAGAGACACTCCTACGACGTGGTCGTGATCGGCGCCGGCGGCGCGGGCCTTCGGGCCGCCGTCGAGGCCCGGCTGGCCGGCAAGAAGACCGCGATCATCTCGAAGTCGCTGTTCGGCAAGGCCCACACGGTGATGGCCGAGGGCGGCGCGGCCGCATCGATGGGCAACGTCAACTCGAACGACAACTGGATGGTCCACTTCCGCGACACGATGCGTGGTGGCAAGTTCCTGAACAACTTCCGGATGGCCGAGCTGCACGCCAAGGAGGCGCCGGAGCGGGTCTGGGAGCTGGAGACGTACGGCGCGCTGTTCGACCGTACGAAGGACGGCAAGATCTCGCAGCGCAACTTCGGCGGCCACGAGTACCCGCGTCTCGCGCACGTCGGCGACCGTACCGGCCTCGAGATGATCCGTACGCTGCAGCAGAAGATCGTGTCGCTGCAGCAGGACGACTACGTGGCGACCGGCGACTACGAGGCCGGCATCAAGGTCTTCGCCGAGACCACGATCACCGACCTGATTCTGGACGGCAATCGCGTCGCCGGGGCATTCGCCTACACCCGGGAGAGCGGCGAGTTCCTGGTCTTCGAGACGCCGGCGATCGTGCTCGCCACCGGTGGCGTCGGCAAGTCGTACAAGGTGACGTCGAACTCCTGGGAGTACACCGGCGACGGCCACGCGCTCGCCCTGCGCGCCGGCGCGACGCTGATCAACATGGAGTTCCTGCAGTTCCACCCGACCGGCATGGTCTGGCCGCCGTCGGTCAAGGGTCTCCTGGTCACCGAGTCGGTCCGCGGTGACGGCGGCGTGCTCAAGAACTCCGAGGGCAAGCGGTTCATGTTCGACTACGTGCCGGACGTGTTCCGCAAGCAGTACGCGGAGACCGAAGAAGAGGCCGACCGCTGGTACACCGATCCGGACAACAACCGGCGCCCGCCGGAACTGCTGCCCCGCGACGAGGTCGCCCGCGCGATCAACTCCGAGATCAAGGCCGGACGCGGTACAGAGTCCGGCGGCGTCTACCTCGACATCGCATCCCGCCGTACGCCGGAGTTCATCCTCAAGCGCCTCCCGTCGATGTACCACCAGTTCAAGGAGCTGGCCGACGTCGACATCACGAAGCAGCCGATGGAGATCGGCCCGACCTGCCACTACGTGATGGGCGGTGTCGAGGTCGACCCCGACACCGGCGCGGCAGCAGGCGTGGTCCAGGGCCTGTTCGCCGCCGGCGAGGTGTCCGGCGGCATGCACGGCTCCAACCGGCTCGGCGGCAACTCGCTCTCCGACCTGCTGGTCTTCGGCAAGCGCGCCGGTGCGGCCGCGGCCGACTACGCGACCACGGTCGGTCCGGCTTCGGTGAGCCAGACGTCGATCGACGCCGCTCTGGAGACCGCGCTCGCCCCGCTGAACCGCGGCAAGGACGGCGAGAACCCGTACACGGTCTGGCACGACCTGCAGGAGGTCATGCAGAGCCTGGTCGGCATCATCCGCCGGCAGGGCGAGCTGGAAGAGTCCATCAAGCTTCTCGGCGAGCTCCGGGCCCGCGTCGCGAACGTCGGTGCGACCGGCGGACGCAAGTTCAACCCGGGCTGGCACCTGGCGCTCGACCTGCGCAACATGCTGATCGTCTCCGAGTGCACGGCCAAGGCCGCACTGGAACGGGAGGAGTCGCGCGGCGGTCACACCCGCGAGGACTTCCCGAAGATGGACGACAAGTGGCGCCAGGTCAACCTGGTGTGCTCGCTCAACGCAGCCGGCGACGGCGTCGACCTCCGGCACCAGCCGCTCCCGACGCTGCGGCCGGAGCTGCTCGGCCTGTTCGACAAGTCCGAGCTGTCGAAGTACATGACGGAAGCGGAGCTGACCAACTACGACGCCGCGGCAAAGCTCGCGTCGTCGGTGACCGTCAATGACACCGCCGAGACGAAGATTGGTGGCAAGTAATGGGAAAGCGCCAATTCCGCATCTGGCGGGGTGACGACACCGGCGGCCAGCTGGAGAACTTCGAGGTCGAGGTGAACGATGGCGAGGTCGTCCTCGACATCATCCACCGGCTGCAGGCCACCCAGACGCCCGATCTCGCGGTTCGCTGGAACTGCAAGGCGGGCAAGTGCGGATCCTGCTCGATGGAGATCAACGGCATGCCGAAGCTCGGCTGCATGACGCGGATGTCCACGTTCGAAGAGACCGAGACCGTGACGGTCACTCCCCTGCGTACGTTCCCGGTCATCCGCGACCTGGTCACCGACGTGTCCTTCAACTACCAGAAGGCACGCGAGATGCCGGCGTTCGCGCCGCCGGTCGGCGTCGCCCCCGGCGACTACCGGATGCAGCAGATCGACGTCGAGCGCTCGCAGGAGTTCCGCAAGTGCATCGAGTGCTTCCTGTGCCAGAACACCTGCCACGTGGTCCGTGACCACGAGGAGAACAAGCAGGAGTTCGCCGGTCCGCGGTACTTCATCCGGGCCGCCGAGCTGGACATGCACCCGCTCGACGCTCGCGGACGGACCGCAAGGAGTTCGCGCAGGCCGAGCAGGGTATCGGCTACTGCAACATCACGAAGTGCTGCACCGAGGTGTGCCCGGAGCACATCCACATCACCGACAACGCGATCATCCCGATGAAGGAGCGCGTGGTCGACCGCAAGTACGACCCGCTGGTCTGGCTCGGCAACAAGATCTTCCGCCGAGACCAGCTGGAGCCCACCAAGTAGCTTCGCGCACGTGCGATAGGCGCACCCGGCTCAGGCCAGGTGTGCCTTTCGCGTTCCTCAAGATTGTTACATGGTTTTGGTTGCTTCGAGAGACAACGAGGGGACCGAATCCTTGTAACAATCTTGGATGATCGGATAACTTCGATGCGTGCCCACTCAACCAGCGCGGCCGAGTCGCCTCCGAAACGGACCATTTCTGGCATCCGAGGCAATCGCGGCGGGCCTCATCACGCGCGCACAACTCCGCAGCAGCGCCTGGCGGCGGCTCTTCCGCGACGTCTACGTCAGCGCCACCACGCCGATGACGTACCGCCTGCGCATCCACGGCGCGGCGCTCATCCTGCCGAAGGAAGCGGTCATCACCGGCCGGACCGCCGTCCATCTCTGGGGCGTCGAACACTGCAAGGTCGATGACCCAATCGAGGTTCTTTCGCCACATCGGTTCGGGCCGGTCAACGGCCTGGCAATCCGGATCGGGCCGCTGGCCGACGACGAACGAGCGGTCCGGTTCGGCGTCCCGGTGTGCTCGGCGCTGCACACCACCTGGGAACTCGCCCGATCACTGCCCGAACTCGATGCGGTCGCGTGGATCGACGGGCTCGCACACGGCCGTGTCATCAGCCGAAAAACAATCCTCGAACACCAAGAGCGTCATAGCCAGGAGTACGGGCACCTGCGCGCACGAACCGCGCTGGCCCTGTGCGATCCGCGTGCGGAGTCCCCGCCGGAGTCACATCTGCGCGTTCACATCGTGAAGGCCGGGTTGCCCGTACCGACTCCGCAGTTTCGGGTTTTCGTCGACGGGGAGTTCGTCGCACGTGTCGATCTGGCATGGCCAAAGATCAAATTCGCGGTCGAGTACGACGGCCAGTGGCACGTCGACCCGAACCAACTCGCCCGCGATCGAGCCCGACTCCGTTCGCTGAACGCGGCCGGCTGGTACGTCTATCACGTGACTCGCGAGGATCTCCGGGACATCGGAGCGCTGCTGGGCGACCTGGCCGCAGCGCTTCGAGCCCGGATCAGCTGAGGAACGGGGGCAGCGCGGCCACGATCGGTGCGTCGGCCGGCAGCCAGTCGACGCTGCCCAGCTCGCTCGCGGCCAGCCATCGCATGTCGCCGTGCTCGATCAACTGGGGTACGGCACCGTCGTACAACTTCGCGGTGTAGACCTTGAGGACCGCCCAGCCGTGGCCGAGCGGGATATCCGCGCCGACCCGCACGCCGACGTGGACCGAGACGCCGAGCTCCTCGACGCATTCACGGACAAGTGCCTCGATTTCGGTTTCGCCCGGTTCGACCTTGCCGCCGGGAAACTCCCATCGACCAGCGAATTCCGGCGGTTCGGTACGGGCGCAGGCCAGCACCCGGCTGTTTTGGATGATGGCGGCGCCGACAATGACGCGGGGCATGGGCCGTTCGGTCTGCACGAGCCATCAGCGTGCCAGATCGGCACGGAAATGTATGCCCTCCCATCCCTATGGCTACCCGACGTCGTATATGTGGCGAGTAGACAGAGCGTGTTGGCTTCGAAACACTGGAGAGACGAAACGCAACAAGGGGGCGACAAGACGGCCACAAGCCTGTAACGGAAGCCTGGGAGGTTACTAGCATGATTGCTCGACGTAGATCAGCGTCGAGCGCCGACTATCTCAGCGACGCATTTGCGTTGCTGGCCGGCTGGCGCCACGACGGCGTGGAGATTAACCGGACATTCCGCCTCGATGAAGCGCAGCACGCCGCGTTGACCGAGCGGATCAAGATTATCGCCGACGCGATCGGCGTACGACCTCGGATCCGCCGCAGCGACGGGGAGACGCTGATCGGCCTGGACTCTACCGAAACCGGCGAACTGTCGCCAGGCGAGGTTCATCTCGCCGCTCGGATCGAAGACACGTACCGGTCGATCGCGGGACTCGCCTGAATGCCTTACCCTGACGTCACTTTTCCACCGGCTACCCTGGAGACGCGACGTGAGTCTGGCCGACGAGTTGTTGAAGCTCGAGCAGTTGAGAAGCTCCGAGGCGTTGACCGCGCAGGAATTCGAGGATGCGAAGCGAGCGCTGCTCTACCCCGCGCCGCCTGCTGTCGCCCATACGCGTACCGGCGCCGATGTCCTCCGGCTTTGATCGTTCGGCGACCGAATACTTCGAACGGCAGAATCGCCGCGCCAAGATAGGCGTTGTCTGGAGCGTCCTCGTCGGCATTGTCATGTTGATCGTCCTGATCGCCGTGCTCAGCGGTATGAATGTCCCTTCGGACGACAACCAATGCGTCGACAATGGCTTCGCCACCGGCTGCTCGCCCTGACGGTCATTTCACCGTGCAGGGCAGCCCGTCCTTGAGCAGGCTGACACTGTCGTAGTTCCGGTCGACCAGCCGTACGTTCGATCCGTCGCACACCGCGTCGAACGGCATATCCATTCCCCATGCCTCCGACGTGGTGATGGTTTCGAACGTCAGATCAACCAGATCTATGACCTGGCTTTCTTCGGGGTGACCAGGGCTGAGCATCCAGGTACCCGTACCGGACGCCGATTCCACGTCGGTCGAATGCGGATTGAACGCCGATGACGGCAGGCCGGTAGCGATGAAGGTGCCGTCCGGCTCGAACGTCACGGTCCCGGTGCCGCCGCTCACCGTCCAGGTACCGGTTATCGTGGCCGCCGTCACGGCGACGGTTTGATCCGGGCCGAACGGATTGATGTCGCCCAGGGCGCAGCCGGAAAGGACAACGATCGCGGCCACGTACGCAATCCATCGCATAGGCCGGATCATAGGGAGGGCGACCGAGACGCGGTGCCCTCGGCGGGCTTAGACGTTGAAGCGGAACTCCACCACGTCGCCGTCCTGCATGACGTAGTCCTTGCCTTCCATGCGTACCTTGCCCACCGTCTTTGCCGCGGCCTTCGATCCGGCCTTCATCAGGTCGTCGAACCCGACAATCTCGGCCTTGATGAAGCCCCGCTGGAAATCGGAGTGGATGACGCCCGCCGCCTCGGGTGCGGTGGCGCCGACCGACACGGTCCACGCTCGGGTTTCCTTCGGGCCGGCGGTGAGGTAGGTCTGCAGGCCCAGCGTACGGAAGCCGACCCGGATCAGCTGGTTCAAGCCGGGCTCGGGCTGGCCGATCGCCTCGAGGAGTTCGCGGGCCTCGTCGTCCGGCAGGTCGATGAGCTCCGACTCGATCTTGGCGTCCATGAACACGGCTTCGGCCGGTGCGACCAGCGCCCGCAGCGAGTCGAGGAACTCGCTGTTGGCGAGTTCCGCCTCGTCGACGTTGAAGACGTAGAGAAACGGCTTGGCGGTGAGGAGGTGCAGTTCATCCAGGTCGGCAAGGTCGATCTTGGCCTTGGCTGCGCCGGCGAACAGGGTCACGCCGGAGTCGAGCAGATCGCGGGCCGCAACCGTGGCAGCGAGGATCGGAGCGCGGTCCTTGCGGAGGCGTACCTCCTTCTCCAACCGCGGAATCGCCTTGTCGACGGTCTGCAGATCGGCGAGCATCAGCTCGGTATTGATCGTTTCGATGTCGTCGGCCGGTGACACCTTGCCGTCGACGTGGACCACGTTCGGGTCGGAGAACGCGCGGACGACCTGGCAGATGGCCGAGGCGTCGCGGATGTTGGCGAGGAACGCATTGCCGCGACCCTGACCCTTCGACGCGCCGCGAACCAGGCCGGCAATATCGACGAACGACACCGGCGCCGGCACGATCTTCACCGACGAGAACATGTCGGAGAGCTTCTGGAGCCGCTCGTCGGGCAGCCCGACCACGCCGACATTCGGCTCGATCGTGGCGAACGGGTAGTTCGCCGCGAGGACGTCGTTCTTCGTGAGCGCGTTGAAGAGCGTGCTCTTGCCGACGTTGGGCAGGCCGACGATCCCGATTGTCAAAGACACCCGAGCAGCTTACCTGTGCCTTCGAAGAGGGCTCGACGACTCGGGTCGGGGTGGGCACTATCCGTGGTCGACCACCGGGCGGATCTCGACCCAGCTGTGACCTCCGGAGACTTCGGCCAGCCCCGAGGCGAGCCCAATCACCACGTCCAGGTCGGAGGCTTCCAGCACGTAGAAGCCGCCGAGCGCCTCCTTCGTCTCGAGAAACGGTCCGTCGGTGACGGCGAGCCGACCGGCGGCATCGGTACGCAGCGTCTTCGCCGCGCCCGGTGCCTCCAGTTGTTCGCCGCTGAGGATCGCCGACCCGGCCGCAGCGCTGAAGGCTCGGTGGGCCTCGTCGATCTTCCGCCCTTCCTCGGGGGACATCGCGGCCCACTGCTGCTCGTCGCCGAAAATGAGGATCATGTACTTCGCCATGTCATCCGTCCCATCGTCGTGGTGTCTCGGGGGGTACCCGCTACCTCCACGACGAATACTCGGGCCGCGGATCGACACGTCGCATGCGAGATTTCCGGAAGAGCGGCGCCTACTCGTCCCGTACCGGCGCGGTTGCCAGCGCCCAGATCACCCACGCGTCCAGCGCTACCAGGATCAGTGCCCAGAGCGGGTAGTACGGCAGGAAGAAGAAGTTGGTGAACGCGGACAGCGCAGCCAACCCGATGCCGACGCCCCGCGCCCAGAGCGCCCCGGTGAGCACGAAGTATCCGGTGGCCGCGACCGCGAGGCCGACGAACAGATGGATCCAGCCCCACGCGGTCGTGTCGAGTTTGAATACGTAGTTCGGCACTCCGACGTAGATGTCGTCGTGCGCGATCGCGCCGATGCCCTCAAAGAACTGGAACGCTCCGTTCAGGATCAGCAAGGCGCCGGCGAACATGACGCCGCCCCTGGCCATCGCGTGTGATCGGTCCATCGAACTCATGGTGACCCCTCCATCCTCTCGACCGTTCGGCTTGCGGACGCGATGGTCACAGTCCGCCGATGCCCTTGCCGACCAAAACAACACCAATCACTGCGAACAACGTCATCATGACGGTGGCGTTGTTCGCGATCAGCCATGTCTTCATGCTTCCCAGCCACACCTGCGCCTTGGCCGGTGCGGCGCGGTAGACGATGACCGGGGCCGCGACCGTACTCGCCGCGACAATCGTGAAGATCGCGATCACGATGACGATCTGGCCGACCGGCAACGCGGACTGCCCGATCAACACGCCGGCAGCGAGGCCCATCAGCAGGTTCTTCGGGTTGACCGCGGCGAGTACGAAACCGAGTCCGACGGCCTTGGCCGCAGTCACCGAATCCAGTGCAGACAGCCATTTCGGTACGGCCGGCTCGATGTCGCCAACGGGCCGCGACCGCCATTGCTTGACTGCGAGGAGCAGCAGCAATGCGCCCAGGACAAGCTTGATGACGGCACCTGCCGTGGATCCACCGCCGGAGTTCGACAGTCCGAGCGTCCGGGCGAGCACGGTGATCACGGTGACCGCGATCACGATGCCGGCCACCCATCCGACCAGGAAGCCGGCCGACGCCGCACCGGCCCGTGCCGCCAGCAGCATCAGGATCACCGCGATGATCGGCATCGGACTGATCGCAACGCCCAGCGCAAACGGCAGTACGTCGCCTACGACTGCGCCCATGAGCCTGACCCCGCGCCGCGGATGTCGTCACAGCGCCGACTTATCGCTGCGGCGCGGGCACACGGCGATCCGGAATCACAAGGTTGATCGCCCAGCCGACCACGCCGACGATGATCGCTCCCCAGAACGCCGACCAGAACCCGTCCACGTGGAACGACAGATTGAGCTTGCCCGCGATCCAGCTGACCAGCAGGAACAGTAGGGCGTTCACGACCAGGCCGATGAGTCCGAGCGTGAGCACGTAGAGGAAGCAGCCGAACAGCTTGACCAGCGGCTTGAGGATGGCGTTGACGATCCCGAAGATGAGCGCGACCACGAGCAGCGTTAGCACGTTCCTCGCCGTACTCCCGCCGGTCACCGTGATCCCGCTGACGAGCAGCGTCGCGACCCACAGCGCCACCGCCGTCACGAGTACCCGGATCAGAAATCTCATTGCACCGCCTCCGCGTTAACAGGCGATTCGATTCCTCCTGTGCCACAGATCCATCGTGATGCCCGATGTCCGCAAATAGGCCACATTGACGAAATAAGGTTCTATCTTCGCGGTTGTCGGGCACGCTGAACGGATGCGCCCGCGCTGCGTTTGCCGGGGCCGATAGCCCGCGACGCCAGGCCGGACAAACGAAACCGAGGTTGCCCCACGGGGGAAGGGCAACCTCGGCGTTTCGCTACAGCGGGCTCACCGTGGGCGATCGTCGGACCACCGGCTCCACGCTGCCAAAATCATGAAATCCAGCCACCATATCGATCTCCTTCGAAGACGAAGGGGCTACATGGCGAGCACCGTCAACGTAAACCCACGCCCGGCATTTCGGCAAGAGGCGACGGCCCTTGCGGTCGAGCGTCGAGTCAGGCTACATTCGGAGCACCATCCAGATGGATGGCATGGGGATGGTGAGCGGATGGCAGAGGGATGGGCGTGGAATCCGAAAAGATCACGATCAACATGGGTGCGGTTGACCTCGGGAAGGTTGACCTGCTCGTTGACGAGGGGTTCTACAGCAACCGCACCGACTTCATCCGTACCGCCATTCGCAACCAACTCGAGCGACATGAGGGTGACATGAACCAGACAATGACCCGCAAGTCGATGGTGCTCGGTGCGGTCCACTACGGGCGCAAGGAGCTCGAAGCCCAGCTCGCCACCGGTGACACGTTGGCTATCGCCGCGGTCGGCCTCCTTTCGATCGGCAACGACGTCTCGGCCGACCTGGCCCGGAAGACCATCGAGTCGGTCTCGATCAAGGGTGTCTTTCGGGCCAGCGCCGAGGTCAAGGCCGCGCTCGCGGACCGCATGCACTGACCGGGCGCCGCCGCCGCATCGATCGCCGGGTTCGGTGCGGCGGCAGCCCGTCTAAGGTCATATCCATGCTTGCCACGCGTGCGCGCGAGATCGCCGACGACGTTCTGTTCCCCGCCGCGCTGGCTGTCGATGCCGCAGATCGCGTACCAAAATCACATTTTGATCTTTTTGCAGAGGCGGGCCTCTATGGCGCGGCCATCGCCGACGGGGTCGACTTCGCGGAGCTGGGTGCGATCGTCGAAGCGCTCGCCGGCGGATGCCTTGCGTCGGCCTTCGTCTGGCTCCAGCACAACGCGCCGTTGGCGGCTACCGCCGTGGCCGGCCGCGAGGACCTGCTCCCGGCGCTCGCGTCCGGTGAGCGCCGCGCGGGCATCGCGCTCGCGGGCTTGCGCTCACCCCATCACCCCATGCGGGTACGCCGAACCGAGCGCGGCTTCGTGCTCAACGGACAGGTGCCGTGGGTGACCGGCTGGGACATGATCGACACCGTGTACGTCGCCGCTCGCGATGACGAAGACCTCATCCACTACCTGCTGGTGGACGCGGTCTCGTCGCCGCAGCTGACCGCAACGCTCCTCGATCTGGTGGCGGTACAGGCCAGCCGGACCGTGAATCTGACGTTCGTCGACCTCGTCGTGCCGGTCGACCAGCTGCTACGGACGCAACCGCTAGGCGAGTGGGCGGCCGAGGACAGCGGCGGTTCGGCACTCAACGGCTTCCTATCGATCGGTCTGGCTGCGCGTTGCTGCCGGTTGATCGGCCCGAGCAGCCTCGATGCGGAGCTGGTCGCGGCTCGATCGGCCCTCGTCGACGCGCCGTCGGACCGGGTTCCGGCTGCGCGTGCCGCCGCGGCGGCGCTGGCGATGCGGGCCGCGTCGGTGCTGGCCGTCTCGACCGGTGCACGAGCGGTACTGCGTGATCAGCATGCCCAACGGCTGATCCGCGAGGCCGCATTCCTGCTGGTCTTCGGCTCGAGACCGGCGATCAAGGCGGAGTTGCTGGCGCGATTGGGCGGTTCATCGAGCGCGATCCCGGAGTCTTCATAAAATTGCCATGTCCGAAAACCGCCAGCAATCCACCGGATCACCGAGGCACCATTGACCGCGTGGAACTCGATTTCGACCGGTGCTACCGAGCTGTTGACAGTCGCGATGCGCGCTTCGACGGCTGGTTCGTGACGGCGGTGACGACGACCGGCATCTATTGCCGGCCCTCGTGCCCGGCCGCAACACCGAAGCCGAAGAACGTCACGTTCTTCCCGACCGCAGCAGCGGCACATCGACTCGGTTTCCGTGCGTGCCGTCGCTGCCGCCCGGATGCCGCACCCGGCTCACCTGAGTGGGATACGCGCGCCGATGTGGTCGCCCGCGCGATGCGTCTGATCGCGGACGGCGCGGTCGATCGTGACGGCGTCGCGGGTCTCGCAAGTCGGTTGGGTTACGGCGCCCGGCACCTCACCCGCATGCTCAACGTCCAGGTCGGTGCCGGTCCGATGGCGCTCGCCCGGGCGCAGCGGGCACAGACGGCCCGGACGCTGATCGAAACCACTGACCTGGGACTGGCGGAGATTGCGTTCGCGGCCGGGTTCAAGTCGGTCCGGCAGTTCAACGAGACGCTCCAGGGTGTCTACGCGAGCACGCCGTCGGAGCTGCGACTCAACGCCGCCCACCACCTTCCCGGCCAGCCGACCACGATCAGCCTCCGCCTGGCATACCGTCCGCCGTTGCACGCAGCTGCATTGCTGGAGTTCCTCGCGCTGCGGGCGATCCCCGGCGTCGAAACTGTGACGTCCGAGGACTACACGCGGGCGATCCGGCTGCCGCGCGGCGACGCGACGGTGACGCTGACACCGCGTACGGGCTTCGTCGCCGCCACCCTGCAGCTCGCCGACGTCCGGGATCTCGCACCGGCGGTTGCTCGATGCCGTCGGCTGCTCGACCTCGACGCGGATCCGATCGCGGTCGACGGGCTGCTCGGCGAGGATCCCGCGTTCGCGCAGGTCGTCGCGGACGAGCCCGGCGTACGCGTGCCGAGGGCGGTCGACGGTTTCGAAATCGCCGTCCGCGCGATCGTCGGCCAGCAGATCTCGGTTCCGGCGGCGATCACGGTGCTCAAACGCATCGTCGCTGCGACCAATCCGGACGACGAGGCGCTGGCTAAGGACGCGCCGGACCGCCTCGTGCCGTTCCCGAGCGCTGTCGCGATCGCACAGCTGCCGGATGCGAAGTTCCGCATGCCGACCCGGCGCCGCGAAACGATCAAAATGCTGGCAGCGGCGGTCGCAAGCGGTGACCTCGTGCTCGACGGCAGCGTCGACCGAGTCGAGACCGAGGCGGCGCTGCTGACCATCCCGGGCATCGGCGAGTGGACGGCGAATTACGTGTCCATGCGGGCGCTGGGCGATCCCGACGTCTTCCTCGGCTCCGACCTGGCGGTCCTACGTGCCGCGAAGCGTGCCGACCTGCCGCCGTCGCGCGTACGGCTTGAGCAGCATGCCCGGCGATGGGCGCCGTGGCGATCTTATGCAGTAGTCAGACTCTGGAGGATGTGACCATGGCTCATACGACGATCAACACCCCGGCCGGACCGCTTTCCATCGTGGCGTACGGCAAGACCGTGCTGGCTTCCGGATTCACCGACAACGTCGACGAACTCGTCGCACTGATCCATCCGTCCTTGCGCGGTATGGCCGGCGACGACGCTGAATTCGGCCGGATCACGGACGCCGCGCAACGGTTCTTCGACGGTGATATCGCTGCGATCGACGCCGTCGATGTCGAGCAGTGCTCCGGCGCGTTCATCGACGAGGCTTGGGAGCAGCTGCGGAGAGTCGCCGGCGGCAGCCCGGTGACCTACTCGGAACTGGCCGTCTCCGCCGGCCGGCCGGCCGCGATTCGTGCCGCCGCGCAGGCCTGTGCCCGAAACGCAGCGGCGCTGTTCGTGCCGTGCCATCGGGTGATCCGCTCGGACGGCACGCTCGGCGGCTACCGCTACGGTCTCGACATCAAACGCTGGCTCCTGGCGCACGAGGCGGCGGCGACCCAGCCACTGGCCGACGCCGCGTAACGACTCCTCGCGTAACAGCGCCTTACGAAGGGCGCAGCCGAGGAATCCGAGAAATGTGGGCGCAATCACCTTTCCGTGGTTCGCAGGGGCCGATCCGGGGCCACGGAAGGTGATTCGCCCAGTTTGATAGCTAAATACATCGATGGATGCCGATCATGCGACGTCGGAAGGGTGTGAGGACGGGTAAAACTCGTTCGTGATCTGGCGCTCTGACACGTTAACGTCGGTGCGTGTTAGCCGACTCGACAACTCCGCGTAATCGTCCGCTGCACAACCTGTTGCGGATGCGTGTCTTCCTGCGCCCGTACCTCAAGCAGATGATCTGGATGTTGGCAGCGGCCGGTGGCGCCACCGCCACGAGCATCGTGATTCCGCTGGTCGTCCAGCATGTCGTCGACGGGCCGGTCACTCATCACGACACCGGCGGACTCTTCGAACTCGGTGGATTGGCCCTCGCCCTCGGTCTCGTCGAGGCGGTCCTGATCTTCATCCGGCGATGGACGCAGAGCGTGTCGGCGCTCGGGATGGAAGCAACCCAGCGCAACACCCTGTACGCGCATCTCCAGCGACTGCCGGTCGCTTTTCACGACAAATGGCAATCCGGACAATTACTCTCCCGAGCGACCAGCGACCTCGGCACGATCCGGCGGCTGATGTCCTTCGGCCTGATCTTCCTGGTCGTCAACTTCTTCACCTACATCGTCGTGATCGCGCTGCTGTTCAACCTCTACTGGCCGCTCGCGGCGATCGTCACGGCGTGCTCGATCCCGCTGTTCTTCTTCAGCCAGAGCTTCACGAAGCACTACTTCGCCGCGTCCCGCCTGATGCAGGACCAGGAAGGCGACCTCGCCACGCTGGCCGAGGAGTCGGCGCAGGGTCTGCGTACGGTGAAGGCCTACGGCCGGCGCTGGGAGGTGCAGAAGCAGTTCTCCGGCAGCGCGAGACTGCTGCACGACACCGCGGTCCGGAAAGCCCGCATGGTCGCCCGTACGTCGGCACGATTCGACCTCGTCCCGAACCTGACGCTCGCGATCGTGCTGGTCGGAGGCGCGTACGCGGTCGCCAGCAAAGGTATGACGCTCGGCGGACTGGTCGCCTTCGTCTCGCTCGAACTGATGCTGATCGGCCCGATCGACATGCTCGGCTGGCTGATCGCGAACGTGCAGGAGTCGATGACCGCTGCCGACCGGATCTACGAGGTGCTGGACAGCGAGGTCACGATCAAGGACCGGCCGGACGCGATCACGATCGACCCGGCGCAGGTCACCGGCCGCGTACGCTTCGAAAACGTCACGTTCACGTTCCCGGACGCGACCGAACCGGTGTTGAGCGGCATCGATCTCGACATCCGACCGGGCGAGACGGTGGCCCTCGTCGGTATGACCGGCAGCGGCAAATCGGCGCTGATCGGACTCGTACCGCGGATGCACGACGTGACCGGCGGCCGGATCACGATCGACGGGCACGACATCCGCGACCTTGAGCTGGACAACCTCCGCGGCCTGATCGGCGTCGCATTCGAAGAGCCGACGCTGTTCTCCATGTCGGTCCGGGAAAATCTGACGCTCGGCCACCCGGACGCGACCGATGAGCAGGTCCAAGAGGCACTCCAGATCGCGCAGGCCGAATTCGTCTTCGACCTGCCGTGGGGCCTCGAAACGCGAGTCGGCGAGCAGGGGCTGTCACTCTCCGGTGGCCAGCGGCAGCGGCTCGCACTCGCCCGGGCGGTGCTCGGGCGACCGCGCGTACTCGTTCTCGACGATCCGCTCTCGGCGCTCGACGTGCACACCGAGGCGCTGGTCGAGGAGGCCCTGGCACGCGTACTGGTTGGCAGCACCGCACTGATCGTCGTACACCGACCGTCCACGGTCGCGCTTGCCGATCGGGTGGCGTTGCTACAGAACGGGACGATCACCCACGTCGGTACGCATTCCGAACTGCTCGCCACCGTCCCGGCGTACCGCGCGGTGCTGTCCGCCGAGGCCGAGCGCGACGAGGAGCACGCATCCCGCGCCGAGCACGAAACCGCAGACCCGATCACCGTGGAACCGGTCGCACCGGAACCGGTCGCGGCCAACCCGATCGGGTATGACGCCAACTTCGAGGTACGGGACAGTGTCCATGTCAATTGATCAGCAGACCGCCCCGGAACCCGACCAGGCAAACACCACCGACCCGACCCGCAGCTGGCGCGGCGTCGCGAACGACGACGCCGACCGGACCGAGGCCGAAGCGCCCGATGCCAAGGCCGTGATCCGTCTTCGCGCGGACAGCCGGAGCCTGCTCGGATCGCTGCTCCGGCCGCACCGGCGCAACATCGTCGTGCTGCTCGCACTGCTGCTCCTGCAGGCCACTGCCGAGATGGCCGGCCCCTACCTGGTGATGGTCGGCATCGACTCCGGCATCCAGCCGTTGGTCCAGCATCACGATGGTCACGTCATGATCGAGATCGCGATCGCGTTCGCTGTCTCGATCATCGCGGCCTACCTGGGCAAACGTGGCTTCCTGACGCTCTCCGGCACGGTCGGCCAGGCCATCCTGTTCGAACTGCGCAAGCGTGTGTTCAACCACTTCCAGTCGCTGTCGATCGGATTCCACGAGCGCTATACGTCCGGCCGCGTCGTCGCGCGCCTGACGTCGGACATGGACTCGATCTCCGAACTCATGGACGGCGGCATCGAAGACCTGGTGCTCTCGGTGATCTCGGTGGTCTCGGTCGCGACCATCCTGCTCATCCTCGACTGGAAGCTCGCGCTCGTCACGCTGGTCTCGTTCCCGTTCCTGATCTGGCTGTCGCGCTGGTTCCAGCAGGCCTCGGCGCGCGCCTACCGCCGGACTCGGGAGACGGTCGCGCTGGTCATCGTGCAGTTCGTCGAGTCGATGGGCGGCATCCGCGCGGTGCAGACGTTCCGTCGCGAAGGCCGCAACCAGGAGATCTTCGAGGCCGTCAACGGCGACTACCAGCGGGCGAACACGAAGGCGTTCCAGCTGATCGCGGTGTTCTCGCCGATGATCAAGGTAATCGGCAACGTGACGATCGCGGTCGTCCTGACCTACGGCGGGTACCGGGCGCTGCACGGCGAGACCGAGGTCGGCGTACTCGCCGCGTTCCTGCTCTACCTGCGCCGCTTCTTCGAGCCGATGCAGGACCTGAGCATGTTCTACAACTCGCTGCAATCCGCGAGCGCGGCGCTGGAGAAGCTCGCCGGCGTACTGTCCGAGAAGCCGGCCGTACCCGAGCCGGTGACGCCGACGCCGATGCGAGCGAGCGCGGGCGACATCTCGTTCGAGGGGACGACGTTCGCCTACCGTGCGGACCGGCTGGTCCTCCCCGCGCTGAACCTGCACATTCCGGCAGGTCAAACGCTCGCGCTGGTCGGTGCGACCGGAGCCGGCAAGTCCACGATCGCGAAACTGGTGGCGCGGTTCTACGACCCGACCGACGGAGTCGTCAAGATCGACGGCGTGGACGTCCGCCAGTTGTCCGACGACGACCTGCGGCGCGCGGTGGTCATGGTCGCGCAGGAGAACTTCCTGTTCAGCGGCACGATCGCCGACAACATCAGATTCGGAAAACCAGAAGCCACCGATGATGAGGTACGCGCAGCCGCCCGCGCGATTGGCGCCGACACGTTCATCGACGCACTGCCGAACGGCTACCAGACCGACGTACGCAAGCGGGGTGGCCGGCTCTCCGCAGGCCAGCGCCAACTCGTGGCGTTCGCCCGGGCGTTCCTCGCCGATCCGGCCGTGCTGATCCTGGACGAGGCGACGTCATCCCTGGATATCCCGTCGGAGCGGCTCGTGCAGCACGCGCTCCGGACGATCCTCCGATCGCGTACGGCCATCGTGATCGCGCACCGGCTGTCCACGGTTGAGATCGCCGACCGGGTCCTGGTCCTCGACGGTGGTCGCATCGTCGAAGACGGGACGCCGGCCGACCTGATCGTCCACGGCGGTCGCTACGCGAACCTGCACCAGCAGTGGGAAGACAGCCTCGTCTGATCGCCCGCGTCACCCCGGCCAGCTTCATGATCGTGAAGACTTAGCGGGATCGCCGGCGCTAAGTCTTCACGATCTTTTGGTGGAGTTCACGTTTCCGCAGCTCACAGCGGCGTCACTCGACGATCGACGGCCCGCGGGACGGCCCATGATCGCGACGACTGTGCGAGTCGGCTTCACGATCAAGCGGCATTGCTCCTAACGCCGCCCATGATCGTGAAGACTTTGCGAGCAGGCTTCACGATCATGGAGCTGAGCATCCAACGCCAGGCCTTCGGAGAAGTCACTCACAGGCGTCAGAAATCGAAGCCGCCGCCACCGCCGTCGAAGCCACCACCGCCGTCGAAGCCACCACCGCCGTCGTAACCGGCGCCGGGATCGAAGTCACCGCCGTAGTTCTGGTCGTTGTTGCCGGTGTCGTAGCTCTGTCCTGCGTCATAGTTCGGGTCGTTCCCGTAGTTCTGGTCGTTGCCGTAGTCGCCACCCGGGTCGTTCCCGTAGTTGCCGTCGGTGTTGCCGCCGTCGTTACCGGCCGCATATCCAGCGTCGTAGCCCTGGTCGTAGCCCTGGTTGTCGCCGCTCGCGAAGCCCTGGTCGTAGCCCTGCTCATAGCCGCCGTAGCCCGCGCCGTAATCGCCCCAGGCCGGCGCCAGCAGCGCATCGAAGACCAGCGCGCCGCCGACCCCCCACGCGCCGGCGACGAGTGCGGTCTTCCACCACGGTTCGGAGTACCAACCGGACGGCACCGGTCGCCCGCCGACCTGACCACCCGGGTAGTAGTACGGCGTCTGGTCCGCCGGCCGTGCCGATGCCCGGTAGTTCCGGTCGCCGACCTGCACCTCACGGTCCTGGCGGATCGCACCTGCAGCGCGCTGGCTGGCCAGCGGCGGCAGCGGCGGTCCGGGATCGAAGCCGAGTGAGATCCGGGCGGCGCGGACGTAGGCCAGCCCCTCCAGCGCGGTCTCCCGGGCCAGTTGATATTGCGCCACCGACGTCGAGCGCTCCAGCTGAGATCCGGCCGCCGTATAGCGCTCACCGGCATCGACAAGTGCCTGCTTCGTCGCCGCTGTGTCGCCCGGCGGCAGGTTCAGCACCTGGCCGCCCAGTCGCTCGTACCAGCGCAATGCCTCTTCCCTCGCATCTGCGAGCTGGCGCTCTTCGCGCCTCCGCGACCACCACATGCCTCGAACCTACCCGGCGCTGTCCACCGCGCGGGAACGAGTGTCGCACCGCTACGTCATGATCTCCCTATGCTCGTCTTGATGTTGATCATCGGGCTCGTGATCGGACTCGCGCTCGGCTGGCTCGCGTCGCAGAGCCGATCGGCGGCGGCGGTTGCACGCCTGGAGGCCACGCTGACCGCGTCCAAGGAGGGCGAGGAGCGGCTCGCCTCGTCGCTGCGGGGGCTTGCCGCCGATGCCGCGCGAGACCAGCACGTCGCGCTTGCGCACCTGATCGCACCGCTGCAGGAGAGTCTGCGCCACTACGAGCTGCGCGTGAACGAGCTGGAACGCGATCGGGTCGATGCCTACGCCGAGCTGCGTACCGAGGTCCGCACGATGTCCGGTGTCTCGTCCGGCCTGCGTACCGAGACGAGCCAGCTGGTCGCCGCGCTGCGCGCGCCACAGGTCCGCGGTCGCTGGGGCGAACACCAGCTCCGCCGGATCGTCGAGGCCGCCGGCATGCTCGAACACTGCGACTTCACCGAGCAGGCGACCGCGCGCACGGACGCGGGTGGGATAAGGCCGGATCTCCTGGTACGCCTATCCGGCGGCCGCCACGTCGTCGTCGACGCGAAGGCGCCGTTCGACGCGTACCTGACCGCGATGGAGACCCGCGACGAGCGGTCCCGCAATGAATACCTCAGGATGCATGCGAAGGCGGTCCGGTCGCACATCGACCAGCTCGGCGCGAAGGCGTACTGGGAAGGGTTTCCGTCCACGCCCGAGTTCGTCGTGCTGTTCCTGCCGGCCGATCCGTTCCTGGACGCCGCACTCCAGCACGATCCGATGCTGCTCGAGCACGCGTTCAGCCGAGACGTCGTGCTGGCCACACCGGCGACGCTGGTCGCGTTGCTGCGCACGATCGCGTACGCGTGGCGGCAGGAGGCGCTGGCCTCGAACGCACTCGCCGTACATGCGCTCGGGCGGGACCTCTACAGTCGGCTGTCCACGATGGGCGGTTATCTCACGAAGCTCGGATCGTCGCTCGGCGGCGCGGTCACCGCGTACAACCGTGCGGTCGGCTCGCTCGAGTCGCGCGTGATGGTCAGTGCACGCAAGCTCGCCGAACTCGGCATCTCCGGCGACATCCTGGACGAAGCCGCCCAGCTGGAAGTCGCGCCGCGCCAGCTTCAGGCGCCGGAGTTCGACCCGCTGGCACTGGAGGAGCCCGCACCGCCGATCGAGCGGGGCTCGCCGTGGGAGTCGTTCACCGACTCATGACAACCGGCGGGCAACCGCCCGGGCCAGCAGCGCGGCAGCCTCCGGCGCCAGGTGGAACGCGAGATAGGGCTCGACCATCTCGAGTTCCATCAACCGGAACCGTCCGTCGATGACAATGCCGTCGACCCGCGCGTACGCCTGGTCGGCGTACCCGAGGGCGGCCGCCGCCCGAAGCGTCTCGACGGCCGCGTCGACCACCGACGGATCCGGTTCGGCCGAGTGCCACGCGCCGCCGTAGTCGTGTTGGATCCGATAGTCACCGGCGGCCGGCAGCTTGCGGATGCCATGGCTGTAGGTGCCGTCGACGAAGACCAGCGACCACTCGCCGGCGGTCTCGATCTCCACGACGTACGGCTGGACGAGGTAGTCGAATTCCCGGGGCAGCGCATCGAGGGCGGTGACGAACGCGGGATCGCCGGCCGTTCCGCGTACCGTATGCATGGCATTTCCGCTGATCGTCGGCTTGACCACGACCTTGCCGCCGCGCGCCTCGACGGCCGCACGCACCGCGTTCGCTGCGCAGATCTCGGTCTCGATGATCGGGATCCCGGCGGCGGCGAGCGCGGTCAGGTAGCGCTTCTCGGAATTCCAGCGCAGCAGCGCAGAGTCGTTGATCGTCGGTACGCCACCTGCGTCGAGCGCATCGAGCCAGGCCAGGAACGCCGGGTAGCGCTCGTAGTAGTCCCACGTCGAACGAATCAGCACGGCGTCGAACGCGGACCAGTCGACCTGCGGATCGGTCCACACCCGCGGCACCGCGTCGATGCCGAGCCGAGCCAGTGCCGGGGCCAGGACGACGTCGTCCTCCCAGAGATCCGGGTACGCCGCCGACGTGGCAATCGCCAGATTCATCTAGATCCCCAGTCGGCGTGCGGCCTCGTCCAGCCGAGCGCTACGACCGATCGCCTCGTCGGTGCCCTCGTCGTAATCGTCCAACGAGAGCAGCCCCTGAACGGCGATCGGTGGCAACGACACCTCGAGCCCGCCCGACGTGCCATAGGCGTCCAGGACGTCGTCCCAGCGCTCGACCGGCGTTGACGCCACCAGCAGCCACGCGATGTCGCCAATGCCAGGAGCGGCCGAAACGTCCTCCCAGTCCATCAGTGCGGGACCGTCCGGCCCGGTGCGGAAATTGCGGGTCGCGGCGTCGCCGTGGATGAGCGTCATCGGCCCGACGCGACCGGCCGCCGCCTCCGCCTCGGGCACCCGGCCTACCAGGCGGTCGCCGAGCGTACGGACGCGCGACGACAGATCTCGACGATCGCGCATCCCGGCCCAGACGCGGTCGTATAACGCGCCGACCAGGTCGTCTGCGGCACCCACCGGGCGCAGCCACGGCCAGCGCTCGACGGCTCGACCGGACCAGCGCTCGTGCAGCTGCCTCAACATGATCGCCGCGGCGACCGGCTCGGCGTCCGGCGCCCAGTCGGACAGATCCTCCAGGACCAGCAGCGTGCTGCCATCGGGCCGGATCTCGGCCTGGTGACAGGCGGGGACGCGGATGCCGACGTGGGGTGCGATCTCGCGATAGAAACGGACCTCGGCGTGGAACATGCCGAGGACGTCCGGGATCGAACCCGGTTCGGCCGGCTCCCGCCGCTTGACGAAGCCGGTCATGGAGCGGTCGCGGTGACGATCCACGACCCTCGGTCCATGATGATCCCGCCGGCGTCGCGCATCGCAGCAAATTCGGCCAGCGCACGCTGCTCGAACTCGGCCGCGTCGGCCGGGCTCAGAGCCGCGACGCCGGCCGCGAATCCGTGCGACATCTGGAAGCGCCAGCATGTCTCCGGATCGGCGACCGGGATGTGGACCTCGTGCTCAAGCTCCTGGACGTTGGTGAATCCGGCCTCCTCGAGCAGTTCGTCGGGGTCGATGTCCCGACCGAGCCGGCCCGGTCGGATCTCCCGCCCGCGGAACTCCTTGGCAAGATCGTTGAAGGCGTCCCAGCGGCCGTCGTCCTCGCACCCGCCCGGCATGGACAGCGCGACGGTGCCGCCGGGTCGCAGCACGCGACGCAGTTCCGCGATGACCTGCGCCGGATCGGACACCAGATGGATCATGAAGCCGCCGGTCGCGATGTCGTACGCGTCGTCGGGCAGATCCAGGTGGTGAGCGTCCATGACACGGGCGTCGATCTCCGGATGGGCGGCCGCGAGCAGTTCGATCATGGTCGGTGCCGCGTCGACGGCGGTCACGACGCATCCGCGAGCCGCGGCCGGAACGGCGATGGCACCGCGACCGCAGCCGATGTCCAGCAGCCTCGTGCCGGGACTGGGATCGAGGAATCCGATGAGTTGGTCGGCGAAGCCGCGGAAGAACGGAATCACCTCGTCATATGCCGGGGCGAGCCGGTCGAACAGCGTCCAGGTGTCGGTCACCACAGGATGCTGCTCCGGCCTGCACGTACGCCGCAACCGATTAATGATCGGTCAGGACTGGGCGGCCTTCATGTCGCGGCGCAACTCCTGCGGGAGCGCGAACACGAGCCGCTCCTGTGCCGTCGTGATCTCCTCGACGTCGTCGAACCCGTGCTTCGCGAGCCGCGCGAGCACCTCCATGACGAGGTCCTCGGGCACGCTCGCGCCGGACGTCACGCCGACCGTCGTCACGCCGTCGAGCCACTCGTCGCGGATCTCGCTGGCGTAGTCGACCAGGTAGGACGTGCGGGCACCGGCGTCGAGGGCGACCTCCCGAAGCCGTACGGAGTTGGACGAGTTCACCGATCCGACCACGATCACCACGTCGCACTCGGACGCGATCTCCTTGACCACGTACTGCCGGTTGGAGGTCGCGTAGCAGATGTCATCGCTGGGCGGCGACTGGAGCAGCGGGAGACGCTGCTTGAGCCGGGCCACGGTGGCCATCGTCTCGTCCACCGACAGCGTGGTCTGGGACAGCCAGACGACCTTCGACGGGTCCCGTACGACCACGTTGTCGACGCTGTCCGGACCGTCGACGAGCTGGATGTGGGCGGGCGCCTCGCCGGCCGTACCGATGACTTCCTCGTGCCCTTCGTGGCCGATCAAGAGGATGTCGTAGTCCTCGTTCGCGAACCGCTTCGCCTCGTGGTGGACCTTCGTCACGAGCGGGCAGGTTGCGTCGATCGCCCGAAGGTTGCGGGCCTGCGCCTGGTCGTAGACCTCCGGTGCGACGCCGTGCGCGGAGAAGACCACGGTGGCACCCTCCGGGACCTCGGCGTTCTCCTCGACGAAGATCGCACCCAGGGCTTCGAGCGTGGACACCACGTGTTTGTTGTGCACGATCTGCTTGCGTACGTAGATCGGCGCGCCGTAGAGCCGCAGCGCCTCCTCGACGGTCTGCACGGCACGGTCGACGCCGGCGCAGTAGCCGCGCGGCTTGGCCAGCAGGACACGCTTGCGCTCAGAGGTCATGCCCTCCATGGTACGGCCGACTTTTTCGGTCGCATCCGCACTCTAAGATCCGGATGTGGCCGAAGAGACGTCGTCATCCGCCGAAGCGCCGTGGCCGGTCCGCGTGGTCAGCCAGAAGATCAGCGGTTGGATCTCGAAACTGGGCTGGATCTGGGTCGACGGGCAGGTCGCACAGATCACCCGGCGACCGGGCTCTTCTGTCGTGTTCATCACCCTTCGTGATCCTTCGGCCGATCTCAGCCTGTCCGTCACCGCGCACCGCGACGTGCTGGACCTGGGCGCTCCGAATCTTGAGGACGGCGCCCGGATCCTGGTGCACGCGAAGCCGGAGTTCTACGCCGGCCGGGGCACGCTGTCGCTGCGCGCCGACGAGGTCCGCCAAGTAGGCCTCGGCGAGCTGCTGGCACGGCTGGAGCAGCTGAAGAAGCTGCTGGCCGCCGAGGGCCTCTTCGATCCGCGCCGCAAGCGGCGGCTGCCGTTCCTGCCCGGCCGGATCGGCCTGATCACCGGACGGGCCAGCGCGGCCGAGCGTGATGTCCTGACGAATGCGCAGCGGCGCTGGCCGTCGGTCGATTTCCGGGTGATCAACGTGGCGGTGCAAGGCACGTCGTCCGTACCGCAGATGATCGACGCGATCGCGGTGCTCGACAAGGATCCGACGATCGACGTGATCGTGCTGGCGCGGGGTGGCGGATCCACCGAAGATCTTCTGCCGTTCTCCGACGAGGCGCTGTGCCGGGCGGTGTTCGCCTGCCGTACGCCGGTGGTCAGCGCGATCGGCCACGAAACCGATGCGCCGCTAGTCGACTACGTCGCCGACGTACGCGCGTCGACGCCCACCGACGCGGCGAAGCGGATCGTGCCCGACCTCGCCGACGAGATGCGGCTGATCGGACAGGCCCGGCAGCGCCTGCGCCGTGGCATCGTCACCCATCTCGACCGGGAGCAACAACGGCTCGACGCGGTCCGGAGCCGTCCGGTGCTCGCCCGACCCGACGTGATCGTGGATGCCCGCGAGACCGATGTGAAAGGCCTCCGCCAGCGCGCGGATCGCGTCTTCGGACACCGGATCGATCAGGCCGAGACCGATATCGCGACCACGCGCGCCCGGCTCCGGGCGCTGTCGCCGGCCGCCACGATGGAGCGCGGCTACGCGATCGTCCAGCGGGCCGGCGACAACCACGTGGTCAGGGACCCGGGCGACGTCGACCCGGGCGACGCGTTGCGCGTGCGGATCGCGGGCGGGGAGATCGCCGCTACAGTGACCACATCATGACCGAGACACAGCTCACCTACGAACAGGCCCGCGCCGAGCTGGCCGGCGTGGTCGACCGGCTGGAGGCCGGCGGCACCACGCTCGAAGAGTCGCTCGCGCTGTGGGAGCGGGGCGAGGAACTCGCCGACATCTGCCAGCGATGGCTCGACGGCGCGCGCTCCCGGCTGGCCGAAGCGCGCGAGCGCCGGGCGGCGAGCGAGAGCTAGCTAGCGCAGCGCTGCTGCGAACTGCGTCAACTCCGCCTGACTCGCCTGGCCTCGGATGATCACGACACGGCCGAATTCGGAATCCACGAGCGCGAGGTTCGAGCCGTTCGTCGAAGGCACGACGCCCCAGACCGTGCCGTTGACGGTGACCGTCCGGGCCACGGTCGCTTCGCTGCCGAGCTCACTCTTGATCAGCGTGTCCGCCGGACGGTCGCTCTCGACCAGCTGGATTCCGGCACCGCTCGGTGTGACATAGCCGACGCGCAGTATGGACGGCGTCCCCGCCTCGTAGACCGAGCTGACCGGCTTCCACGACCCTGGTAGGCCGGCCGGCTGCACCACGGTGAAGTGCGCCGATGCCCGGGCTGCCGAATAAGTGTCGCCGGGGTCGACCGCGATCACGTTGTTGCCGCCGAAGAAGAACACGTACACCGCGACGAGCAACGCCACCGGTACGAGCAGCACAAGCACGGCCTTCGCCATGTCGCCGGGCGTACGGGCGAGCCGTGCGGCAGCCGAATGCGGGTTCGGTGCGGCCGGATGGGTCGTCGTCATGAATACATCCTCGCCTGCGTGCTCGATCATGCACCCGGCAGGGCGTACCACGCTCGTGAAAGGATGACCTGGACATTCCAACTCATGAGGAGGCGCGCGTGACCACCGGTGCTCGAGCCCGCATCCCCCAGAACCTCGATCGCAACCTCGCTCTCGACCTCGTCCGCGTGACCGAGGCGGCGGCGATGGCTGCAGGCCGCTGGGTCGGCCGCGGCGACAAGGAAGGCGGCGACGGCGCGGCCGTCGACGCGATGCGCAAGTTGATCAATTCGGTGCCGATGAGCGGCGTGGTCGTGATCGGCGAAGGCGAGAAGGACAACGCCCCGATGCTCTACAACGGCGAGGTCGTCGGCGACGGGACCGGCCCGCTGGTCGATGTCGCGGTCGACCCCGTCGACGGTACGACGCTGATGAGCAAGGGCATGCCGAACGCTCTCGCGGTCCTCGCAGTGGCCGAGCGCGGCGCGATGTTCGATCCGAGCGCCGTGTTCTACATGGACAAGCTGGTGGTCGGTGCGGACTGCGCAGACGTGATCGACATCAACGCCGGCCCGACCGAGAATCTCCGACGGATCGCGAAGGTCAAGAAGACGAGCATCTCCGACGTGACCGTCTGCATCCTGGACCGGCCGCGGCACGACGATCTGGTCCGTGAGGTACGCCACGCCGGCGCCCGGATCCGCTTCATCAGCGACGGCGACATCGCGGGTGCGATCAGCGCGGCACGCGACGGCTACGACACCGATGTCCTGATGGGCATCGGCGGTACGCCGGAGGGCATCACCGCAGCCTGCGCGCTGAAGTGCACCGGCGGCGCCATGCAGGCAAAGCTGTGGCCACGCGACCCTCTGGAACGGGAAAAGGCACTGGGCGCCGGTCATGATCTCGATCGCGTACTGCACACCGACGACCTGGTCACCGGGGACAACTGCTTCTTCGTGGCGACCGGCGTGACAACCGGTGACCTGCTGCAGGGTGTCCGATACCGCTCCGGCGTCGCGCATACGCAGTCGATCGTCATGCGATCGAAGAGCGGCACGATCCGGGTCATCGACTCCTATCACCGCTTGGAGAAGCTCAGCCTCTACTCGGTCGTGGACTTCGACGGCACGCCGCTCGCCGAAAGCTGATGGCGGGACCGTCCCGGCGCGCACTCGGTCTCGCGGCAGCCGGAGGCTCGGGTATTGCGGTCGCGGTCCAATCGAAGATCAACGGCGAACTCGGCGAGCATCTGCACGACGGTTACGTCGCGGCACTGATCTCGTTCGCCGGCGGCCTCGTGCTGATCGGCGTGATCACGGCGGTCCAACCGACCGCGCGCCGCGGGTTGCCGCTACTCCGGACGTCGATCCGCCAGGGCCGCATCTCGCGGTGGCACTGTCTCGGTGGCGTGTTCGGCGCAGCGCTCGTCGCGTCGCAGAGCCTGACCGTCGCGACGCTGGGCGTGGCGTTGTTCACCGTTGCGGTGGTCGCCGGCCAGTCGGTGTCGAGTCTGGCCGTCGACCGGGCCGGCCTGGGCACGTCCGGCCGGCAGCCGGTGACCGGGCGCCGGCTGTTCGGCGCGGTGCTCACGGTGGTCGCGGTGATCGTCGCGGTCGCGGGCGACCTCGGAGCGCCGGCCACGCTGGCACTCGCGCTGCTACCGGCGGTGGCCGGCGCCGGCAGCGCGGTCCAACAGGCTGTCAATGGCCGGGTACGCGCAGCGGCCGCTAGCGTCACGGCCGCGACGTTCGTCAACTTCATCGTGGGTACGACCGTCCTGGCGATCGCAGTCCTGATCGATCTCGCCATCCGCGGCGCTCCGACTGGCACGTTCCCCTGGCAGCCCTGGCTCTACGCCGGTGGCGTACTGGGCGTGCTGTTCATCGCGGTCGCCGCCGCCATCGTGCACGAACTCGGCGTCCTGCTTCTCGGCCTCGCCATGATCGCCGGCCAGCTCGTCGGGTCGATCGCGATCGACTTCCTGCTGCCCGGTGCGGAGGGCCGGCCGGGCGCGAACACGCTGCTGGGCGTGGCTCTGACCTTCGTGGCCGTCGGCGTCGCCGCCACTAAAGGGAAAGCGGCCACTACGGGGAAAGCGGCATCGTGATGGTCGGCGCCAACGGGCTCGTCGGCTCCGGCGTGTTGGGTCGCCGGCGGCGGAACAGAATCGCCGCGACCAGGCCGCCGATCAGGCCGAACAGGTGCCCCTGCCAGGAGATAAACCCGTCATCGCCGGGTACGACGCCGGACAGTGCCGACCAATAGAGCAGCCCGACCAGGATGGCAACGGCGAAGCTCCACCAACTGCGCTCGACGAATCCGCGCATGAACAGGACTCCGATATACCCGAAGATGATGCCGCTGGCACCGACCGTCGGACCGTTGCCGAAAAACCAGACGCCGACACCGCTGACCAGCGCGATGAACGCGGTCGTCCAGAGAAACCGCCGGCCGCCGCCGGCGAGCACGAACGTGCCGGTGAGCAGCAGCGGAACCGCGTTGCTGTACAGATGCGGCCAGCCGTAGTGCAGGAACGGCGCGAGCACGATCCCGTCCAGCCCGCTGACGTGCAGCGGCACGATCGCGCCACTCGTTGTCGAGCCGGTGGTTCGTCACCTGATCGACCAGCTCGATCAGGAACAGCACCGGGATGACGGCGCACATCGTGACGAACGCCCGGCCGATCGACGTGTAGAAGGCGACGGTACCGAATCGTTGCGGATCACCGAGGGGCTCGGGCCTCATACGTTGTTGTTATCAGACCCTGCTCAGATGCGCCACCGCCGCCTCGATCGCGGGTGCGAACGTGGATACCTGCGTATAGACGCCCGGATCGCCGGGGCGAGCGCAGCCGACACCCCAGCCGACGATGCCGACCTCGACGACGTGCCCGGCCGCATCGTGGCGTACCAGCGGGCCGCCGGAGTCGCCCTGGCAGGCGTCGATCCCGCCGTGCTTGAGGTTGCCCGCACACAGCATCTGCGCCTTCACGAACGACTGGCCGCGGTAGGCCTTCGCGCATGCCCGGTCGGACGACGAACGGCACGCCGACACTGCGCAGTTGCGTCTGCTGCGGTCCGTTCTCGCGGGTCGCACCCCAGCCGATCACCCGGAACTGGCCCTTGTCGTACGCGGTACTCGGCGTCAATGCCAGCACCGTGCCCGGAAGCGCATGAGCGAGCTGGATGACGGCCCAGTCGTTACCCTTGTCCGCCGACGTGAAGCCGGGCGCCCGGATGACGTACGTCGAGGCAACGGTCACCGCGGCGGAAGCGGCGAGATTGGCCGAACCACCGGTCACGCGGATGCTGGTGATGCGGCCGGATCCGCCGACGCAGTGACCGGCGGTCAGCACGATCCGTGGCGCGATCAGCGTGCCGTCGCACCCGACCGAAAGCCGAACCATCCACGGGTACGCATTCGCGGTGGCCGGCGTACCGCCGACGATCGCGTTCGCGGGAGCAACCGCGACGATCAGTGAGCCCGCGACTACGAGACCGAGGAGAACGCGAGCCAGCGTTCGAGTGTCCGAAAAGCACGATTTACGGCATAAGTCACAAGGCGTGAGCCTAAAGGCAATCACCGGAAAAACGCGGTGGCGACCCGGCCAGTCTTTCGCCGAGTCGCCACCGATGAATCGCTGCCGGACCCAAGTAGTAGGCCGGACTTAGTGCCGGGCCGGACTAGTACCAGCTGTGCGCCTGCCAGAACGTCCAGCGCCTGGCACGGCGAGCCGTATCGACTGGTCGCGTACCAGATGCCCCAGCGGATCTGGGTGGCCGGATTCGTGAGGTAATCCGAGGCGCCGTCCTCACTCTTCAAGCCCATCTTGCTCGCGGGCAGCGCCTGCGGAATCCCGTACGACCCCGAGGAAGCGTTCTTGGCGGTCGTCCGCCAGTTGCTCTCGTGCGTCCACATGTGATCGAGGCACACCATCTGCTCGAGGCCGAGGCCCTTCGAGACCACGATCGCGCAGCCGATCGCCTTGTTCCCCGTGTACGCCTTGCAGGAGGTCGGAATCGGGCCGTAGTTCGGCGTACGGGTGGACGAGCGGCTGGTCGTCGCCGGCGGCCGCTCGTGCCGAGTCCTCGGCCTTCTGGGCCTGGACGGCGGCCGTACTCGCGGCGGCTGACGCCGCACTGTTCGCGGACTGCTGAGCGGTGGCGCGGGCGGTAAGTTGCGGCGTTGCAGCGAGATATGCGGCTTGCCGGAGTTGTGCGATCTTCATCTGCTGCGCGGCACGTGCGTTCGCAGCAGCGTTCGCCTGCTGCTGGTGCCGGTCCATCGTGACGTAGCCGCCACCGACCAGGGCGAGCACGAGCACGAGTACGGAGAGCAGGCGGAGGCCGGATCGGCTCCAGAGCCGTGAAACATTCAGGTTGATTGAGTTGGAACGGCCAGACTGGCGGCGCACAAGTGCGTCCCTTCGTCGGGGGCAAGGACGCGGTCACGTGGCCGGGGGGAAGTCAAATCCGGACGTGCCGCGAGCGCTGCAACCCATCGATCGGGCGCGTGGCGCTCGCTCAACACCATGGCCCAGCCCGGGTCCGGTTGGCAAACGCACGCGCCCGATCGTGTCACGACCGCGACGTGATAAATCCCGTTAATTCAGGGTGAACTATCCCTAGACGGGCAGGTCCTCAAGGAGATCCGTGACCACTTCGGCGATGGGCGAGCGCTCCGAACGGGTGAGGGTGACATGTGCGAACAGTGGATGTCCCTTCAGTGCCTCGATCACGGCCACGACGCCGTCGTGACGACCCACGCGGAGGTTGTCCCGCTGCGCCACGTCGTGAGTCAGCACGACGCGCGAACCCTGACCGATCCGCGACAGGACGGTCAACAAAACGCCGCGTTCGAGCGACTGCGCCTCGTCCACGATCACGAACGCATCGTGCAGGCTCCGGCCGCGGATATGGGTCAGCGGCAGGACTTCCAGCATCCCGCGGCTCATCACCTCATCCAGCACGTTCTCGTTCACGATCGCACCGAGGGTGTCGAACACCGCCTGCCCCCACGGCGACATCTTCTCGGCCTCGCTGCCCGGCAGATAGCCGAGTTCCTGACCGCCGACCGCAAACAGCGGCCGGAACACGATGACCTTCTTGTGCCGCCGCTTCTCCAGCACCTGCTCCAGCCCGGCGCAGAGCGCCAGCGCGGACTTTCCGGTGCCGGCCCGGCCGCCGAGTGAGACGATCCCGACGGACTCGTCCAGCAGCAGGTCCAGCGCGATGCGCTGCTCCGCCGAGCGGCCGTGCAATCCGAGTGCCTCCCGGTCACCGCGTACCAGTGTCACGGTCTTATCCGCAGTGACCCGGCCCAGCGCGGACCCGCGCGGCGAGTGCAGCATCAACCCGGTATGGATCGGCAGGCTTGCGGCTTCGTCGAGGTCCAGCGTCTGACCCGCGTACAGCGACGTGAGCTGGTCCTCTTCGACCGTGACCTCGGCCATGCCGGTCCAGGTCGGGTCGCTGGCCTGGCCGTGCCGGTATTCGTCGGCCGGCAACCCGACCGCAGCCGCCTTCACGCGCAGCGGCATGTCCTTCGTGACGAGTGTGACGCTCGGCGCCTTCGGAGGCGAGCGCGAGCGCGACCGAGAGAATACGAACATCATTCTGATCGGTACGGAATCCAAGGGGAAGTACGGAAATGTCGGTGTGATTGAGCTCCACGCGGACGGTGCCGCCGGCCTCGTTGACCGGGATCGGCTCGTCGAGGCGGCCGTGCTGGATGCGAAGTTCGTCCAGGCGGCGCAGCGCAGCCCGGGCGAAATATCCGAGTTCGGGATGGTGCCGCTTGCCCTCAAGCTCGGAGATGACGATCAGCGGAAGGACTACCTCGTGTTCGGCGAACCGCACAAAGGCCGCCGGGTCTGCGAGAAGGACCGAGGTGTCCAGTACGTAGGTGTGCGGGGAGGCCGCATCCGGGGAAGGGGAATCTGTGCGCGAGGTCGTTGATTTGGCTGCTGAGACGGTCCGGCGAATAGTCACAAGGCCTGCTCCGGTGGGCGTGCACCCCGCCCATGTCGCCCACACATCCGTCTGACCGGATCGCGGGGTCGGGTGCAGCCTCCGCGATTCGAGAACGCTGTCCGGCCGGCCGGCTGACCCGGGAAACCCCCGGGCCATAAAGAGAAGGTAGCGCCCGGGCGCCACATTGGGCTAGAGGCACGTCGAAGCAGGTCAACGGCCCCTCGGCCGTCTCATAATGCTGGATCAGGCGCCGAATCGTCGCTGACGATTGGCGTAGGACCGGAGAGCGCGAAGGAAATCCACGTGCCGGAAGTCCGGCCAGTTGACGTCGCAGAAGTAGAACTCCGAGTGCGCCGACTGCCAGAGCAGGAACCCGGACAGGCGCTGCTCACCGCTCGTACGGATGACGAGGTCGGGATCCGGCTGGCCCTTGGTGTAGAGGTGCTCGGCGATGTGCTCGACGTCCAGCACCTCGGCCAGCTCCTCCAGCGTGCCGCCCTTGCTCGCGTGCTGGAACAGCAGCGCCCGGACCGCGTCGGCGATCTCGCGCCGGCCGCCGTACCCGACGGCCATGTTGACGATCATCCCGGTGCTCCGGTCCGCGGTCGCATTCTCGGCCGCCTTGAGCGCGGCCGCATGTCGCCGCCGGCAGCACGTCCAGCGCGCCGACCGGGCGCAGCTGCCAGCGGCCGTCCTCGGCCAGTTCACCGGCCAGATCCTCGATGATCTTCAGCAGCGGATCGAGTTCGGCGGCCGGTCGGCGGAGGTTCTCGGTGCCGAGCAGGTAGAGCGTCACGTGCCCGATGCCGGCCTGCTCGCACCAGCTCAGCACGGCCTTGATCTTCTCGGCGCCGACCCGGTGGCCGTCGTTCGGGTCGACGTAGCCCATTTCCCGTGCCCACCGGCGGTTGCCGTCGCACATCAGGCCGACGTGGTGCGGACGAGGCTTGCCGGCCAGCGACGCGAGCAGGCGTTTCTCGTACACCGAATACATCAGATTCCGCACGTCTTGGAGACTATCCCTCAACGATTGCGGCGCCGCCTCGTTCCCGGGGCGGCGCCGCTTTACAAGATCTTTTTACTCGACGCCGAGGCGGGCTTTCAGCGCGTCGAGCTCGGCCCACAGCACCGCCGGCAGCTTGTCGCCGAACTGCTCGAACCATGCCACGACCTGCGGGATCTCGGCACGCCACTCGTCCGTGTCGACCCGCAGCGCGGCCGCGATGTCGTCCGCCGACAGGTCCAGACCGTCGAGGTCGAGCGACTCCGGAGTGGGTACGTGTCCGATAGCCGTCTCGACCGCGTCCGCCTTTCCTTCGATGCGCTCGATCACCCACTTCAGCACCCGGCTGTTCTCGCCGAACCCGGGCCACAGGAACTGGCCCTGGTCGCCGCGGCGGAACCAGTTCACGTAGAAGATCTTCGGCAGCAGGGCCGGGTCGCCGGCGTTGTCGCCGCCGCCCTTGCCCATCTGGATCCAGTGGTTGAAGTAGTCGCCGGCGTTGTAGCCGATGAACGGCAGCATCGCCATCGGGTCGCGGCGGACGACGCCGACCTGGCCGACCGCGGCCGCGGTCGTCTCGGACGAGAGCGTCGCGCCCATGTAGACGCCGTGCACCCAGTCGCGGGCCTCGGTGACCAGCGGGATCGTCGTCTTGCGGCGGCCACCGAACAGGATCGCGTCGATCGGCACGCCCTGCGGGTCCTCGTACTCGTCGGCCAGGATCGGGCACTGCGTGATCGGCGTGCAGAAGCGGCTGTTCGGGTGGCTGGACACGTCGGTCGAATCCGGCGTCCAGTCGTTGCCGTGCCAGTCGATGAGGTGCGCGGGCGGCGTCGCCCATGCCCTCCCACCAGACGTCCCCGTCGTCGGTACGGGCGACGTTCGTGAACAGCGTGTTGCCCTTGGCGATGGTGCGCATCGCGTTCGGGTTCGTGGTGTAGTCGGTGCCCGGCGCGACGCCGAACAGGCCGTACTCCGGGTTCACCGCGTACAGGCGGCCGTCGGTGCCGTACCGCATCCAGGCGATGTCGTCGCCGAGCGTACGGACGTCCCAGCCGGGGATCGTCGGCTCGAGCATCGCGAGGTTCGTCTTGCCGCAGGCCGACGGGAACGCGCCCGCGACGTGGTAGACCTTGCCCTCGGGCGACGTCAGCTTGAGGATCAGCATGTGCTCGGCGAGCCAGCCCTCGTCGCGGCCCATCACGCTGGCGATCCGCAGCGAGTAGCACTTCTTGCCGAGCAGCGAGTTGCCGCCGTAGCCGGACCCGTACGACCAGATCATCCGCTCCTCGGGGAAGTGCGAGATGTACTTCTCTTCGTTGCACGGCCACGGGACGTCTTCCTGGCCCGCTTCCAGCGGCGCGCCGACGCTGTGCAGGGCCGGCACGAACACGGCGTCGTCGCCCATCGCTTCGAGGACGTGCGTACCCATCCGGGTCATGATCTTCATGGACAGCACGACGTACGCGCTGTCGGTGATCTCGACGCCGAACATCGGGCTCTCCGCGGTCAGCGGGCCCATGCAGAACGGGATCACGTACATCGTGCGGCCGCGCATGCAGCCGCGGTACAGCTCGGTCATGACACGCTTCATGTCCGCCGGCGCCATCCAGTTGTTCGTCGGCCCGGCATCCTCCGGATCGACCGAGCAGATGAACGTGCGCTGCTCGACCCGGGCCACGTCGGTCGGGTCGGTCCGCGCCCAGAACGAGTTGGGCTTGAGCTCGTCGTTGAGCCGGACGAGCGTGCCGGCGGCGACGAGTCCGTCGGAGAGTCGCTTCCACTCGGCGTCCGAGCCGTCGACCCAGACGATCCGGTCGGGCGTGGTGAGTTCGGCTACTTCACGAACCCAGGCGAGCAGGCGCTGATGGGCGGTCGGGGCGCTGTCCAACCCGAGCGGGAAGGTGGACGGAGCTGTCATGACGCGATCTCCTTTGGTCGTCGTCGTCTTACTTTTTGGCCATATCATCCGTGTGCGGCTTATGGCCGATTATCTGCTGTTCGGTCGGCAAGATCATTACCGAGCGGCGATGCCCGTACGGCTTGGTGGAACCGGGAGGACACCCAAGGTTTCGATCAGCGTAAGCCTGGACGCCGTCCCAGTCATTGGGAGAGCTTGTGAAAAAGTGCACAAGCTTGCAGATTCTGCATAGCGGTGCGTACTAGCGCGTGAAGGGCCTATTTTTCCTGCAGCTTCGCTCACCTCCGGTCGGTCGGGGTACGTCCTTACTCTTCCCCCATGGCGTCCGACCCAATCCGGGTACGCTGTCGTGCGTGCCGCAACGCCCAGCCCCGGACGATATCCCGGAAGCCTCCCGCGTACGCACGCTCTACACGCGGTTTCAACGCGAGATCCACGAGCTGGGCAAGTTCGGCGCGGTCGGCGTCGTAGCGTGGATCGTCGACACGATCGCGTTCAATGCGGCGCTGAGCATGTTCGACGGCGACTGGTTCGCGGCGGCGGTCGTCTCGACCTGCATCTCGGCCACCGTCGCGTTCATCGGCAACCGGTTCTGGACCTGGCGTGATCGGCCGAGATCGAGCCTCCGCCGCGAGTACGTCCTGTACGCCGTGTTCAACGTGATCGGCCTCGCGATCAGCCTCGCGTGCCTGTGGATCAGTCACAGCTTGCTCGGCGCCTGGCGGCCGGAGATCTTCCACACCCGGCTCGCCGACAACATCGCGAAGCAGGGCTTCGGGCTCATCCTGGGCACCGCATTCCGCTTCTGGGCGTACCGGCGGTATGTATTCGCCTCGCTCGCCCAACCCGACAGCCGTGACGACCGCGCCGGGACGTGACCTGAACCGCAGCTGGGCATTGAGACGTGCGGATCACAGGTGCCTCCCGTAGGGTGGCCGGGTGCGCTTGATCCGATTCATCCCCGAGCACCGCCGAAGCCTGGTCAAGGAGTTGATCACGTTCGGCTTGGTCGGCGGCTTCAACACGGCCTTCGGCATGGTCCTCTTCGAGGTGTTCTTCGCGCTCGGCGCGCTGACGGCCAACACGATCTCCACGGCGATCGCGACCGTCGGCTCGTTCGTGCTGAACCGCAACGTCACCTACCGCCACCGGGCCCGTACGCCGCTCCGGCGCGAGCTGCCGTTGTTCGCACTCCTGAACCTGATCGGCCTCGGCATCCAGCTCGTCGTCCTGGACGGCGGGCGCCGCCTGCTCCGACATCGACAGCGCCGACCGGCTCGACCTGAGCTACGTCCGCTTCGGAAGCGTCCTGGTCGGCACGGTCTTCCTGCTCCTGACCTACCGGACGTTCGTGTTCAAGAAGCACCCGGTCGAGGCCGAGGCGGCCATCATCGGTGTGGTTCCGGTGCAGGTCGTCGAGGACTCCGACGCGTTGGACGACGTCGAGTTCGAACTCATCACCGAGCCGCTCGAGGCGGAAATGCGGCCGGTCGCCGCGGACGCACAGGCCGGCGCCACCGGCCCGAGGTAACCGTGATCCGGTCCGGCACCGGCGCGCCGGCCGAGCTGTTCTTCGAGGACCTGGCCGTCGGCACGTCGTTCGACCTCGGGACCATCACGATCGATCGCGACGAGATGCTGGCCTTCGCCGAGCGTTTCGATCCGCAGTGGTACCACGTCAACCAGGAGTTGGCCGCCGCCAGCGCGTACGGCGACGTGATCGCGAGTGGATTCTTCACGGCGGCGCTGTTCATGCGAGCGTACGTCGACCGACTGCTCTCGCGTGCCGCCGGTGACGCCTCCCCTGGCCTAGAGGAGCTGCGCTGGCTGGCACCGGTCTACGCCGGCGACGAACTGGCCACCGACTCGACGTGCTGGGCGCCGAGCTGTCCGCAACCCGGCCCGGATTCGGCACGCTCCGGCTGCAGGCGACGATGACCCGCCGCAACGGCGACAGAAGGCAGTCATGCGTACGACGTTCCGCGGCTGGTTCGCCGTACGGCCATGAAAAAATAGGCGCCCCCGATATCGGGAGCGCCTGATCTCGTGTGCGTCGAATTCAGTTCTTGTCCGCGCTCAGCTGCTGCGTCGAGCCGTCGGTGGCCTGCGTCGGCGTCGCCGGGCGGACCTGATCGGGGTCGATCAGCTCGTGCAGCTCGCGCGCGACCCGCGTGACGTGCGGGATCTCCTTGAGCGGCTCCTGGCCGCGATCGCCGGCCGACTCGATGATCAGCGTGCCGCTGCCGATCAGACGGTCGAAGAACGACTGGTGCGACGACACGTCGTTGACCCGGTTCAGCGGGATGTTCTCCATATCCCGGCCGAACACGCCAACCCGGGTGATGACCCGCTCGTTCGTGAAGACGTAGTGCGTGGCACGCCACTTCATGAACGGCCAGAGCCAGAACACCACGATGAGGGCCAGCGCGATCACCGCGAAGATCAGGGTCACAACCGTGCCCGGGTTCCACCACCAGACGCCACCCATGCCCGCCAGGCAGACGATCAGAACCGCGAACGGACCGACCACCGACTTCCAGTGCGGGTGGATGTGCATGACCACGCTTTCGTTGCTGGTCAGCTCATTCTCCGGAAAACCCACACCAACCTCCCTCAGTTTTACCGACTTATCCGCGCATGACGGTAGCGGAGACGTTCATCCTGCGGTCTCCACTGAACGTTCCTCATTTGTCGCGCTCCGCATTCCATCCGCCGCCCACCGCGCGAAGCCACGCGGTTCAGCGCACGTGGATGACATCGCCAGCCGCGATGCTACGCCCACCGACCACCAGACATCCATCGTCGTCGACCGATGTGGCCTCTCCGGTCACGTGCGTCGCCGCCGGGTAACTCGACGCGCACGGTCCGACCGATCGTCGCGCAATGGAAGCGGTACATCTCCATCAGCCCGCTCGCTACCGGATCGCCGCCGGCGTCGCGCCAGGCGGCATAGCGGTCCGCGAACGTCCGCAGCAGCGCCCGCAGCAACGGGTCGCGGTCCACGCAGGACGATCCGGCCAGCTGCAGCGACGTCGCATCCGGCCGTGGCAGCTCGGATTCCCGCAGCGTGACGTTCAGACCGATGCCGACCACGACGGCCGGTGCCCCGCCGTCCGGTGCGGCCACCGTCTCGGCCAGCACGCCGGCACACTTGCGGTCACCGATCAGAAGATCATTAGGCCATTTGAGTACGGCGTCCACGTCACCGAGGCGCCGTACCGACTCGGCCAGCGCAACGCCGGCGAGCAGCGGCAGATGCGCGTACCTGCGAAGCGGTACCGGCGACCATCCGCGCTCCTCGACGGCCTGACCGGGCCGTAGCAGCACGCTGACCGCGATGCCGGCCGCCGGCGGCGACGTCCACTGCCGATCGAGCCGGCCCTTGCCGGCGGTCTGCTCGTCCGCGACCACGACCAAGCCTTCCGGGGCGCCGTCGCGGGCCGCCGCGGCAACGTCGGCGTTCGTGGAGCCGGTCTGGAATCGGTAGCGGACGTCGGTCCACACGCCGCCCTCGACGATCAGCGCTCGCCGCAACGCCGGCTCGGACAGTGGCGGACGTTCGAGATCCGAATAAGGGACTCACTCTCGGAGCCTAGTCACCCCAAGATCACCGCAGTACGCGGCACTTGCGGTGATCTTCGCCGCTGCCCGGGATCGGGCCCGAGCCGTCGCTATAGCATCGGGGCGTGACCGCCTCGACTGAGCAGCAGAACCTCCACACCACCGCGGGCAAGCTCGAAGATCATCGGCGACGCCTTGATGAAGCGGTCCACGCCGGCTCGGCGCGGGCGATCGAGAAGCAGCACGCACGCGGCAAGAAGACCGCCCGCGAGCGCATCGATGCGCTGCTCGACGAGGGATCCTTCGTCGAGCTGGACGAGTTCGCCCGGCACCGCTCGACCAACTTCGGCATGGACAAGTCCCGCCCGTACGGCGACGGCGTGGTCACCGGCTACGGCACCGTCGACGGTCGGCCGGTCTGCGTGTTCGCCCAGGACTTCACGGTGTTCGGCGGCTCGCTCGGCGAAGTGTTCGGCGAGAAGATCGTCAAGGTCATGGACATGGCGATGAAGACCGGCTGCCCGGTGATCGGCATCAACGACTCCGGCGGCGCCCGGATCCAGGAGGGCGTGGCCTCGCTCGGGCTCTACGGCGAGATCTTCTTCCGGAACGTACGCGCGTCGGGCGTCATCCCGCAGATCTCGCTCGTCGTCGGGCCGTGCGCCGGTGGTGCCGTCTACTCGCCGGCGGTCACCGACTTCACCATCATGGTCGACAAGACCTCGCACATGTTCATCACCGGACCGGACGTGATCAAGACGGTGACCGGCGAGGACGTCGGCATGGAGGAGTTGGGCGGCGCGCGTACGCACAATACGAAGTCGGGCAACGCGCACTACCTGGCAAGCGACGAGGACGACGCGTTCTCCTACGTGAAGGCGCTGCTGTCCTACCTGCCGTCCAACAACCTGGACGAACCGGTGGTCTACGACGTGGTCTCCTCGGTGGACGTCACCGACGAGGACCGGGAACTCGACACGCTGATCCCGGACTCGGCGAACCAGCCGTACGACATGCATCACGTCCTCGAATCGATCCTCGACGACGGCGAATTCCTCGAGGTCCATCCTCTGTTCGCACCGAACATCATCGTCGGCTTCGGACGGGTCGAGGGCCGCCCGGTCGGCGTCGTGGCGAACCAGCCGATGCACCTCGCCGGCTGTCTCGACATCGACGCATCCGAGAAGGCGGCGCGGTTCGTGCGTACCTGTGACGCTTTTAATGTCCCGGTCTTGACCTTCGTCGACGTGCCCGGATTCCTTCCCGGCACCGGGCAGGAGTGGGACGGCATCATCCGCCGAGGCGCGAAGCTCATCTACGCGTACGCCGAGGCGACCGTCCCGAAGATCACCGTGATCACGCGCAAGTCCTACGGCGGCGCGTACGACGTGATGGGCTCGAAGCACATGGGCGCGGACCTCAACTTCGCCTGGCCGACCGCGCAGATCGCCGTGATGGGCGCGCAGGGTGCGGTCAACATCCTCTACCGCGTCCGAACTCAAGGACGCGGCGGATCCGGTGGCGAAACGGGCCGAGCTGGTCGAGGAGTACGAGGACACGCTGGTCAATCCTTACGTCGCGGCCGAACGCGGCTATGTGGACTCGGTGATCGCACCGTCCGCGACCCGTTCGCAGATCGTCCGCGGCCTGCGCCAGCTGCGCAACAAGCGAGACAGCCTGCCGCCGAAGAAGCACGGCAACATCCCGTTGTAGCCTGTGCGCCATGTCTGAACCGACCGGCTTCACGTGCCGCGGATGCGGCGAGTGGCACGACGAGCTTCCACTGTCCTATCGCACCGATGCGCCCGACTACTGGTCGGACGATCTCGACGGTGACGACGACAGCGACCGCAACTCCGACCTGTGCATCATCCGTGGCGAGCACTTCTTCGTGCAGGGCAACCTGAACATCGAGGTCACCGACACCGGCGAGACGTTCTCGTGGGGCGTGTGGGTGTCCCTGTCGGAAGAGAACTTCCAGCGCATGATGAAGGTCTGGGAGGAGCCCGACCGCGAGTCGGAACCGCCCTACTTCGGTTGGCTGTCCACCGAACTTCCGGTCTACGGGACCAGCACGCTGGAGCTGAAGACGAGCATCCACACGAACCCGGTGGGCACGAAACCGTCGATCGAGATCGAACCGACGGACCATCCGCTCGCCGTCGAGGCCCACAACGGTATGACGATGGCCCGCGTCCAGGAGATCGCCGAGGTGCTGCTGCACGGCTGACGTTATGCTCGGCGCATGTCCTCTCCGCACGCACCGGATTCACCGGCACCGGATTCATCGGAGCCGACGTTCCGGGTGACGCGTGGCACGCCGACGCCCGAGGAACTTGCCGCGCTGGTCGGTGTGCTCTGGGTGCGCCGGCGATCGGCGCCGGTGTCGGTGACGCGGACGCCGCCCAGCTCGCGGTGGCGCGCGCCGATCGGCCGCGCGTTGCCGAGGCCTGCGCCGGGCGCGTGGTCCAGCTCTTTTTAGGGGTACGCGTTGCCGGTTGATCACCGGCTTCGCGGCGACCCGGTCATGCTGGACGGCGTTGGCCGAGTGGGCGCAGCCGGACCGATAGCATCTACAGCCGTGACCGATGCTTTCCGCGACGCCGATCCTCTGCCCCGCCTGGTCCTCGCATCCCAGAGCCCGGCCCGCATCCGTACGCTGACCGCCGCCGGCATCGACGCCGAAGTCATCGTAAGCGGCGTTGACGAGTCCGCGGTCGACGCGACACGGCCGGACAAGCTGAGTTCGGTGCTCGCCCGGATGAAGGCGGAAGCGGTCGCGATGCGGCTCCGCATGTCCGAGCGGTTTGCTGAGAACCTGCTGATCCTGGGCTGTGACTCGGTGCTCTTTTTCGACGGCGAGATCCTCGGCAAGCCGCTCGACGCGGCCGAGGCGACGGCACGCTGGCGGGCGATGCGAGGGCGCGAAGGCGTGTTGCACACCGGCCATTGCCTCGTCGATCTCCGCTCGGACAAGGCCGCCGAGATCCCGGCCGCGACGACCGTACGCTTCGCTGACATCACCGATGCGGAGATCGCCGCGTACGTCGAAACCGGTGAACCACTGCAGGTCGCCGGCTCCTTCACGATCGACGGCATCGGCAGCCCGTTCGTCACGTCGATCGACGGCGATCACGGAACGGTGGTCGGCCTGTCCATGCCGGTGCTGCGCCTGCTGCTGGCCGAGCACGGCGTCCCGATCACCAATCTGTGGCGACCACTCAGCGAAATGTGACCGCGTTGACGCCGGTCGAACGCCCCCACACGCCTCGCAGCGGGCATCCTGCCTCTACACTTGTTCCGCAAGTTCGGGTAACGTACGGCCCTGCTACGACAAACGCCGCTTTAATGCAAAAATTATCGTTTTATACGACTGATGCGACCGTCCTATACGACTGACACGACGCTTACCACCAAAGCTTGAGTCATCGAGATATTGAGATTTGGAGGAGCGATGCCAGGCTCTGCGAGTCATGCCGGCTCAGTGATTGTGGTCATCCCGACCTACAACGAGTCTCCGAACATGGAGACCATCATCAACCGGCTGGCGGTGCTCCCGATCCAGAACCTGCGGCTCGTGATCGTCGATGATTCATCACCGGACGGCACCGCCGACGAGGCCGAGCGGGTCGGCGCCACGCTGGCCGAGACGCGGCCCGACTTCGTGACGGTGGTCCGGCGGACGACGAAGGACGGTCTCGGCCGGGCGTACGTCGCCGGCATGACGACGGCCCTGGCCATGGGTGCCGATCTGCTGGTCCAGATGGACGCCGACCTGAGCCACCAGCCGGAGTACATCCCGCCGATGATCGACAAGCTGCAGAACGAGGACGCCGACGTCGTGATCGGCAGCCGCTACGTACCCGGCGGCTCGCTCGCCGACGACTGGAAGCTGCATCGCCGGCTGCTCAGCGGTTGGGCCAACTTCTACGTGAACGCGATCCTCGGCCTCAAGGTCCGGGATGCCACCGCCGGCTTCAAGATCTGGCGTGCCCCGATCCTCGACAAGATCAGCCTCGACAAGATCGTCAGCAACGGGTACAGCTTCCAGGTCGAGATGAACTACGTCTGCCAGCGCCTCGGCGGCAAGATCGTCGAATACCCGATCCACTTCCACGAGCGCGAGTCCGGCTTCAGCAAGATGAGCCTGGGCGTGAAGATCGAAAGCGCCAAGCTGCCGCTGAAGCTGCGCTGGTCGAAGGGGCGCTGATCGGCGGGTTTCGCCGGGCCGGCCGACGGCCGATCTTGCGACCGCGGCCACCCTTCGGTCGCGGGGTAACTAGGGTCGAGTCATGGCCTACAAATCCATCGGGATCTCCGACGAACTCCACGCGTACGTCATCGCCCATGGCGCGACGCCCGACCCGATCACCGCCAAGCTTGCCGCGGAGACTCGCGACATCCTCGGCGATCTCGCCCGCATGCAGATCGCGCCCGAGCAGGCACCGTTCATGACGATCATGACGAAGGCGCTGAACGTGAAGTACGCGGTCGAGATCGGTACGTTCACCGGCCTCTCCTCGCTGTCGATCGCGCGCGGCCTGCCCGACGACGGCAGGCTGATCTGCTGCGACATCTCCGACGAGTACACCTCGATCGCCCGCCGCTACTGGCACGAGGCCGGCGTCGACGGGAAGATCGAGCTGCGGATCGGTCCGGCCGTCGAGACGCTCGCGGCGATGCCCACCGAGCCGCATATCGACCTCGCGTTCATCGACGCCGACAAGACCGGCTATCCGGCGTACTGGCACGAGGTCGTGCCACGGATGCGCAAGGGCGGCGTCATCCTGGTCGACAACGTGCTGCGAGGCGGCCGGATCGTCGACCCGCCGACGAACGACGACGACGCGGCGATGGTCGGATTCAACGACATGGTGCTGGCTGACACGCGCGTACAGTCGATGATCATCCCGTTCTCCGACGGCATCACGATGGCACTCAAGCTCTAGGCAATCCCCCCACGCAGGCCCTGCAGCTTGTCGGGGTTGAGCACGAACCGCAGGCCGACGATCCGGTCGCCGTCAAACTCGAGATGGAGTGAGCCGGCGATCTGACCGTTGACCGTACCGAGCAGTGCCGGCTCGCCGTTGATGGTGGCGGGCTCGATCTGCACGCCGTGGGCCGTCATCTTCGCGAGCACGCCCAGCAGCCAACGGCCGACGTTGTCGGCGCCCACCACCGGCCGGCGAGCCGCGGTGACCTGGCCGCCGCCGTCCGACCAGACGGTCACGTCCGGTGCGAGCAGCGCCATCAGCGGCGCGAGCTCACCGCCCGCGCATGCGTCCCGGAACCGCTGCACCAGCTCGGCCCGCGTGGCCGGATCGGCCGAGTACCGCGGCCGGTTGGCCTGCACGTGCGCGCGGGCTCGGTGGGCCAGCTGGCGTACCGTGGCGGGCTCCCGGCCGATCATCTCGGCGATGTCGCTGTGGGCGTAGCCGAACACGTCACCGAGCACGAACACAGCGCGCTCCAACGGCGTCAGGCTCTCCAGCACGACGAGCATCGCGAGCGAGACGGACTCCGCCATCTCGACCTCCTCCGCCACGTCGGTGTCGCTGGTCATCAGCGGTTCGGGCAACCACGGTCCGATATAGGTCTCGCGGCGCGCCCGAGCCGACGTCAGCTCGTTCAGAGCGAGGTTGGTCACGGTCTTCACCAGGTACGGCACCGGTGCCCGTACCGCCGAGGGTTCGGTTGCCGACCAGCGCAGCCACGCATCCTGCACGATGTCCTCGGCGTCGGCGACGCTGCCGGTCATCCGGTACGCAACCGAGAACAGCAGCCTGCGATGGTCGGTGAAGACGTCCGTCATGACCTCAGCGTGGCACGTTGATCAGCGACCATCTCGGCAAGCCCCGCTTCCGCATTCGGATAATGCGGCGTCCAGCCGAGGTCGGCACGCGCCTTCGCGTTGCTCAGCCGGAGATCGGTCTTGAGCACCGCACTGAGCATCCGGAGCGGGCTGAGCATCCACGCCGGGACGGCCAGCGGCTTCGGCGTGCCGAACGCGGTTGCGGTCGCCCGGATCTGGTCGCCGAAGCCGAGCGGCTCGTCATCGACGATGTTGTACGCCTCGCCGGCACGCCCGTGCTCGATCGCGGTCAGCACCGCGTACGCGGCATCTTCGAGATGCACCCACGGCAGAACGCGGCCGTGCGACCGCGGCGCCGGCAGTGCTCGCTTCCGGAGCGCGTCGACCACCGGCTCGGTGCCGCCGGGCCCGTAGAACAGCCCGAAGCGCAGCGACACGCCGTCGATGCCCGGGATGCCGAAGGTCAGCTCCTCCTTGATCCGCATCGCCGCCACATGCGCTTCGACGTGCGCATCGGGCTGCCGCGGGGCGAACGGCTCCGCCTCGGTGATCAGGGTGCCGGCATGCGGGCCGTACCCGTATCCGAAGATCATCGACTCGGTGATGAAGCGCGAGGCGCCGACGGCGCGCGCGGCCTCGACCAGATTGCGCATGCCGACCGTCCGCAGCGTGTCGGTGGCGGTCATGTCGCGATGCCGCGCGGGCGGGCGCTTGAGCGCGGTGGCGGCGTGGATCACGATGTCAGCGTGCTGCCCGCGGACGGCGGCGAGTACCTGATCACGATCGTTGAGGTCGGCGCGCAGCTCGTTCCCGGCACCGCGCCCGATGCCGATCACCGAATAACCGGCGTCGGACAACACGCGGACGATGTGGCGGCCGAACACCCCGGTGGCCCCGGCCAGCAGAACAGTCTTCGATGATGTCGTCATGCCCGGTAGACCAGGCAGGACGCGGATATGTGACACGGTCCGGCAAAAAAGTTAAGCCTGCTCGACCAATCGAGCCGTGGCCGCGGTCGGTCGCGCCGGTCGCAGCGCGGCCAGTGCCGACACCACGAGGAGCAGCAGCCCGATGATCGTCACCAGCCTGATGCCGTAAAAGATGTAGTCGGACCAGGGCGCCGGCGGCTGTACGGTGTCCGGCAGCGTCCAGCCGTGGATCAGATCGCCGGTCGTGGTGACGGTGCCGGGCAGCATCAAGGCGATGCCCAACCAACCCATGATCTTGTACGGCGAACCGGAACCCCTGCGGCCTGCGATCGTGACAAGCCACAGCGTGCCGAGCAGTCCGAGCGCGAATCCGGCCAGCCACCCGGCGATCGTCAGCGGTCGGACCGACGCCGGCTCGGCTCGCTCGAATTCGAACGCGAGTCCGGCGGCCGACGAGCCGTCGATGACGCGTGTGCCGTTGGGGACGACCGTGACCACCGTGTCGTCCTGGCGCGCAGAGAACCCGGGACCACCGAACGGGTACGGCCCCAGCCGCCAGCCAAGACCGGCCATCGCAGTCCGGGCCGCATCCAGTGTGATCGGGCTGGTCGTCGTGGTGTCGACATAGCCGGATCCATAATCGTCGCCGCCGACGAGATAGTCGGACAGCGTCGACGACTGATATGGATCTCCGAACAGGCGGTCGTTGCGGAGGACTCCATCCACCGGCCCGTCGGCGACCTGGGTGCTGACCGACGTCGCGTAGTCCGTGGTGGGCAGTGGCGGAGCGCCACGCCAACCGATCCAGCCGAGTGCTGCGGCACCGAGTCCACCGACAATGAACGCGACCACGATGGCGGTCAGGATCCGGGGAACGCGCGAGGGCGTCTGCATGGATGCACTCTATCGAGCAACGCGGGTTCTCGCGGGACCGAAAATCGCGCAGCCGGAATCGAAGGGTACGGCTGACCGTACCCTTCGATGTCGATCTATCGAACGCTCTTGGCGAACGAGCGTGCCGCCCACACCACCGACAGCACGGTCAGCGCACTGAGGATGACCAGCGACTGCCACACCGCCGAATTGCCGGGATCGCCGGCGAACAGCGCGCGAGTGCCGTCGACCGCCCAGGTGAACGGATTCCAGCGGGACACCGTCTGTAGCCAGTTCGGCGCGGTCGACATCGGCAGCAGGATGCCGGAGAGCAGCAGGATCGGGATGCCGACCGCGTTCAGCAGTGGGGCGAGCGCGTCCTCGCTACGCAGCTTGAGCGCGACCGCGTAGGACAGCGCGGAGAGCATCATGCCGATCAGGCCGAGCAGTACGAACGCAAGCACGATGTTGCCCACCTCGGCGGAGAGGCCCAGCGGGATCGACAGCACCGTGATCAGCGTGCACTGGAAAACCAGCGTGACCACATCGCGCAGCGATCGGCCGAGCAGCATCGCGAACCGGCTGACCGGCGTGACCCGGGTGCGCTCGATCACGCCGGCACGGAGTTCGCTGATCAGCGCGAATCCAACGAAGAACGTACCGAAGATGGCGAGCTGGACGAGGACGCCGGGGACGAAGATGCGGTACGCCTGATCGTTCGGCACCTGCAGCGCGTTCTTGAGCAGCGGACCGAACAGGAACAGGTAGTAGAGCGGCTGGATGATCCCGACGATCAGCCATACCGGGTTGCGGAGGACGAGCGAGAACTGACGCTGGAACAGCAGCCAGGTATCACGGGCGAGCTTCATCTCGGGATCCTCAGGACTCTCGCAGGGAACGGCCGGTCTGGGCCAGGAAGACGTCGTCGAGGCTGGGGCGGTGCAGCTCGATCGAGTGCAGATCGATGCCGGAACCGTCCAGCGCGCGCAGCATCTGCGGGATCGCGGTGGCACCGGCGTCGACGTAGAGCTTGACGCCGCCCTCAACGCTCTCGATCTTGCGGACGTACCGCTCGACCTTCAGTAGCGCCTCGGCCTCGGTGGTCGACCCGACGATGCCGAGCGTCACGATGTCGCCGGAGATGGCCTGCTTCAGCGACTCGGGCGTGCCCTCCGCGACGATCTCGCCACCATCCATGATGGAGATTCGGTCGCAAAGCGCATCGGCTTCTTCGAGGTAGTGCGTGGTCAGGAACACGGTCGTACCTTCGTCGCGCAGGCGCCGTACCTCGTCCCACATGTGGGCACGCGACTGCGGGTCGAGGCCGGTCGTCGGCTCGTCCAGGAACACGATCTTCGGTCCGTGAATGATGCCGAGCGCGATGTCGACCCGGCGGCGCTGGCCACCGGAGTAGGTCTTGCACTTGCGGTCGCCGAACTCGGTCAGTTGGAACGCGTCGAGCGCCTTCGTGGCGAGCTGCTGCGCCTCGGACTTGCCGATGCCGTACAGCCGGGCCTGCAGCACCAGCTCCTCGCGCGCGCTGACCTCGTCCCACGTGCTGCCGCCCTGGGCGACGTAGCCGATCCGGCGGCGTACCTCGCCCGGATCTTTCCGGAGATCGGCGCCGGCGATCACGGCGTTGCCGCCGTCCGGCTCGATCAGCGTGGCGAGCATCCGAAGCGTCGTGGTCTTGCCGGCGCCGTTGGGGCCGAGGAATCCGAATATCTCGCCTTCGGTCACGCTCAGGTCCACGCCGCGGACGGCATCGACGGCACCCTTGCGAGTCTTGAAGGACTTTCGTAAGCCGATTGTTTCGATGATCACTGGACACACCTCCACCTGGTTTCGACGCAGGCTAACGCGATATGTCGCGAGCGGTCAAGTTTGAATATTACGCGATCAGTCTTCTGGCCACTCCGCTTTGACGTGTCCCGGGAACGGCACAACCGTCTCCGGCACGTACGGGACGCCGGCCTCGATCTGCTCGACGATGTGCTCGCACCAGGGGATCTCCGCTTCCATCAGGACGATCGACCGTTCCAGCATCCAGCCCACGTGGGTGGGCTTCGCCGTACGCATCCAGTCGCTGTCGACCGCGGCGCGCAGACGATCGGCGTTGGCCCGGAGCATCCGAGCCCGATTGCGCAGGGCGGCGACCGCTTCATCCCGTGGCATCGCCGGCACGAACGCGACCGCGGCCTGGAACGAGTCGAGCGGTTGGGCGTACTCCCACCAGTACTTCCGCAGCAACTCCTGGAACTCCTGATCGCCCTTTTGCGTCGTGCGATATGTCGTCCTGGCGGGTCTCGCCCCGACCTGTTCGGTGGCGACCTCGTCCAGCAGTCCTTCTTCGGCGAGCTTCTTCAACGCGTGATAGATCGAACCCGGGGCGACGCTGGCCCACTGGTCGGCTTCCCAGCTCAGGAGTTCTCGTCTCACGTCGTAGCCGTGGACTGGTTGCATCCATTTGACCAGTCCTAAGATCATCATTCTCGTGGTCGACACGTTGCTTAGCTTATTTTGTGGTTGCGGTCTCGGGCGGTTGGCCGACATTGGCTGCTCTGGGCGGTCAGGCTTGATCCCGACGCAGCCAATGTCGGCCAACCGCCCCGCTGCGGTACAGGAATGGGGCTGGCGGAGGGTTTGCGAGCACCCACCTGATCGTGGCGACATTGAGAACCCTGGAAGATCGTGGTCGGCTGGCCCTGGCGACACGAGGCGCGCCGGAGCGGAGAGCAGCAAGATCGTGAGTTTTGGAAGGTTGCCTGGGTTAGCGATGTGATCATGGGCGCATAACAGCACTCCACCACCACAACCCGAGATCTTGCGGCGCCCGACCATGCGGAGTCAGCTCAGCCAGGACGCACTCCGGCGCAACGGTTCCTCGCGTGCCACGATGACGTGGGAGCTTGGAAACCTGTCGGCCGGCTTCCACCTGTACCTCGGCGAGGCGGTTGGCCGACATTGCCCACGGAGGGATCAAGCCTGACCGCCCGGAGTGGGCAATGTCGGCCAACCGCCCGAACCGCAACCACAAAGAAACGCAAGATCGACAGAAAAGCTAAACTACCGCTTAGTCACATAGACCAAAGGAGCGGCAACGATGCGCAAGGTCCTGGTAGCCAATCGCGGCGAAATCGCCGTCCGCGTCATCCGCGCATGTCGCGACGCAGGCCTGCAGAGCGTTGCCGTGTACGCCGACTCCGACCGTGACGCAATGCACGCCAAGCTCGCGGACGAGTCGTACGCGCTCGGCGGCGACTCGGCCGCCGATACCTACCTGCGCATCGACAAGCTGCTCGACATCGCGGCTCGCGCCGGCGCGGACGGCGTACATCCGGGGTACGGGTTTCTCTCCGAGAACGCGGAGTTCGCCCAGGCCGTGATCGATGCCGACCTGACCTGGATCGGACCGACGCCGCAGGCGATCCGTGACCTCGGCGACAAGGTCACCGCCCGGCATATCGCAGCCCGGGCCGGAGCGCCACTCGTCCCCGGTACGCCGGACCCGGTGAACGGCCCGGACGAGGTGATCGCATTCGCCCGTGAGCACGGCCTCCCGGTGGCGATCAAGGCGGCGTTCGGCGGCGGCGGTCGAGGGCTGAAGGTTGCCCGGACCCTGGAGGAGATCCCGGAGATGTTCGCGTCCGCAACCCGCGAAGCCGTCGCAGCGTTCGGACGTGGCGAGTGTTTCGTGGAGCGTTACCTGGATCAGCCCCGGCACGTCGAGGCCCAGGTACTCGCGGACCAACACGGCAACGTGATCGTCGTCGGTACGCGGGATTGCTCGCTCCAGCGCCGTCACCAGAAGCTCGTCGAAGAGGCTCCGGCACCGTTCCTGACCGATGCGCAGCGTGCCGAAATCCACGCCAGCGCGAAGGCGATCTGCCGCGAGGCCGGCTACCACGGCGCCGGTACGGTGGAGTACCTCGTCGGGCGCGACGGCACGATCTCGTTCCTCGAGGTCAACACGCGTCTTCAGGTCGAGCATCCGGTGACCGAGGAGACGGCCGGCATCGACCTGGTCCGGGAGCAGTTCCGGATCGCCGACGGTGAAGCGCTGGCGAGCAACGACGACCCGACGCCGCGAGGCCACGCGATCGAGTTCCGGATCAACGGCGAGGATCCGGGGCGCGGCTTCCTACCCGCACCCGGCGTCGTGTCCACGCTGGTGCTGCCGTCCGGACCGGGCGTACGCGTGGATACCGGCATCGAGTCCGGCAGCGTCATCGGCGGTAACTTCGACTCGCTGCTCGCGAAGGTGATCGTGACCGGAGCAACGCGTGCCGAGTGCTTGGAGCGAGCCGCGCGGGTGCTCGACGAGATGGTCGTCGACGGGATGGCGACCGCGCTACCGTTCCACCGCCTGATCGTGCGCGATCCGGCCTTCACGTCGGAACCGTTCACCGTGCACACCCGCTGGATCGAGACCGAGTGGACCGGCGTCGTACCCCCGTTTGGCAACCCGGCCGCGGCGCCCGAAGACGGCCCGAGGGAGACGATCGTGGTCGAGGTCGGCGGCAAGCGGCTCGAAGTCAGCGTGCCCGCGATGGGCGGTGCGGTTGCGCGTACCCCTGATGCTCCTCAAAGGACTCGATCCGGCCGCAAGCAGAGCGCGGCCGCGAGTGGTGACACGCTCGCATCCCCGATGCAGGGCACGATCGTGAAGCTCGGCGTCGCGGACGGCGACGAGGTCGCGGAGGGTGACCTGATCGTCGTGCTCGAGGCGATGAAGATGGAGCAGCCGCTCAACGCGCACAAGGCCGGCGTGGTCTCCGGCCTGAACGTCGCGATCGGCGATGTCGTAACGGCCGGCTCGGCCATTTGCGAGATTAAATAGCTACTGCGATGCTTTCGCGATGCCGGCGGTGCATCGCGAACTTCGACTGCTGCCGTTCCGCGGTAGTTCGGCCATAGAGCGCGGCCTGATCACCCGCGGAGCGCTGCGGGGCAAGGCATGGCGGCGATTGATGTCCGATGTGTACATCGAGGCGGTCATCGAGATGGACTACCGCCTGTGGTGTTACGCGGTCGCGCAGTATGTGTCGCCGCGTGGCGCCATCGCCGGTATGAGCGCCGCCTACCTGCACGGCGTCGACCTCCGTCCATCGCCCGGCGCGCCCTCCCTGGGCGTGCTCACTCCCGACGCACTTTCTCCCAAGATGCTTCCTTCCGAAGTGGCGGATCTTGGGTTGCCGATCGAGGCCGTCGTGCCGACGGCCGTCCGAAAAGCAGGCGCGCCGCAGGTCAAGCTGGTTCGATCGCCGCTGCCGCCGTCGCACGTGTCGATCACATCAGGGGTACGTGCTACCACCCCCGCTCGTACCGCATTCGACCTGGGTCGCCAGCTTCCCCTGATCGAAGCCGTGAGGGCGATCGACGTACTGTGCTTCCGCTGCTGGCGGCCGGTTGGACGATCCTGCGGTTCACCGCGACCGACGTTTACCGCAAACCAGACGAAATCTGCGCCGCGGTTCGCGCCACGATCCCGGTCTGATCGTGCCATCGTCGATGACTGGAAATTTATGGCTCACTTTTTAGCGATCATGAGGCGACAGTCGACCGCAATCTGCCACTGACGACCGTCGATGCGTGGCTACGGGATCAGCATGACCTTGAGCGCTAGTCGGTCGTCCATTGCCGCGTAGCCCTCGGCAACCTCGGTCGAGCGGCATCGTCACGTCGAACACCGGCGACGGGTCAAGCGTGCCGGCGAGTACGTCACGCAGCAGCTCATCGGCGTAGAAGCGGGCCGATGCCACGCCACCAGCGAGCCCGACGTTCCGGTTGAACATCTGCTTGACGTCCAGGTCGCCAACCTCATGCGGTACGCCGACGAACCCCACCCGGCCACCGTCGCGGGTGATGGCCAGAGCGGTCGTCAGCGACTCCTGCGTACCCACGCACTCCAGCACCGCGTACGCGCCGAGACCACCGGTCAACTCTCGGACGGAGTCGACGGCCTCGTCGCCGCGCACCTCCACGATGTCGGTCGCCCCGAACTGCGTGGCCAGGGCGATCCGCTGCGGATTCCGGCCGAGCGCGATGATCCGATCGGCGCCGAGGCGGCGGGCGGCGAGTACGCCACAAAGCCCGACCGCACCGTCACCGACCACGGCAACCGTGGAGCCGGCCCGGACACCGGCGGCGAGTGCCGCGTGGTGCCCGGTGGCCATCACGTCCGACAAGGCGAGCAGCTTCGGGATGTCCGAGACGCCGGGCGCGGACGGGATGCGTACGAGCGTCGCGTCGGCGTACGGGACCCGGACCGCCTCGCCCTGCCCGCCGTCGGATCCGGGCTCACCCCAGAATCCGCCGTCCGGACAGGACGTGTAGATGCCGTCCAAGCAGTACGGGCACGTGCCGTCGGCCCAGACGAACGGCGCTATCACGTATCGCCGATCGCTACGGCGGTCACGTCCGCTCCGATGTCGGACACCACTCCGACGAACTCGTGCCCGATCCGCTGACCCGGCTCCCGCTTCGCGATGCCGCGGTAGGCCCACAGATCGCTTCCGCAGATGCAGGCCGCGGTCACCTGCACGATCGCGTCGGTAGGCTGCAGGATCCTCGGATCGGGTACGGTCTCGATCCGCACATCACCCGGACCGTGAATCGTCGTCGCTCGCATGATCACGAGCCTACAAGCGCCCACATGATCACGAGACGGCAAGCCGCGGCACGGTCACGAAGATGGCAAACCGACGCACGATCACGGAGATCGTCACGGGCCGACCATGAGATCGTGCGATCGAGATGCCACCACCTCTCTGATCATCGCCACCGCCGCATCGACCGGCATGGGATCGAGCTGACGACCGTCGCGCAGCCGGAGCGCGACCGAGCCGGAGTCCGATTCCCGCGCACCGATCACGGCGACGTACGGAATCTTGCGCTGCGCGGCCGCTCGTACCCTCGCGTTCAGGGAACCGTCGAGCACCGGCGCTGCGCGCAGCCCGGCCTCGACGCACGCGCGCGCGAACGCGACCGCCGCATCGGCCTGGTCGTCGCTGATCGAGATCGCGTGCAGTTGGACGGGCGCGTACCAGACCGGGAACGCGCCGCCGTGCATCTCGATCAAGTAGGCGAACAGGCGCTCCATCGAGCCGACCAGGCTGCGGTGGACCATGACCGGCCGCCGGCGGCCGCCGGATGCGTCCACGTAGGACACGTCGAACTGCTCCGGCATGTGAAAGTCGAGCTGGATGGTCGAGATGGTCAGCTCGCGGCCGAGATGGTCGAGGACCTGGATGTCAATCTTCGGGCCGTAGAACGACGCCTCGCCGGGCACCTCGCGGTAGGACGAGCCAACCTTGTCGAGCGCATCGCGGAGCAGCTGCGACGAGCGCTCCCACATCTCGTCGTCGCCGGCGTACTTGCCGCCCTCGCCGCGCAGCGACAGCTGCATGCCCGCGCTGACGATGCCGAGGTCCCGATGCGCCACCTCGATCATGTTCAGCACGTGCACGATCTCGTCGCCGACGCCCTCCAGCGCGCAGAAGGTGTGCCCATCATTGAGCGAGATCGACCGGACCCGGCTCAGGCCGCCGAGCACACCGGAGCGTTCGGCACGATATTGCGGCCCGAGCTCGGCGATGCGTACGGGGAGGTCACGATAGCTGCGCGGCCGGGACGCGAAGATCAGCGCGTGATGCGGACACATCGACGGGCGCAGCATGAACTCGTCGTGCTCGGACAGGGCCATCGGCGGGAACATCTCGTCGCGGAAGTGCTGCCAGTGGCCGGATCGCTCGTACATCTCGAGCTTTCCGATCACCGGTGAATAGACATGCTGGTAGCCGGCTCTGCGCTCGGACTCGCGCAGGTAGGACTCGACTTCGTAGCGCGCGGCGGCGCCGTCCGGCAGCCAGAACGGCAGGCCTGCGCCGATCATCGGGTCGGAATCGAAGAGGTCCAGCTCGCGGCCGAGCTTGCGGTGGTCGATCATGGCGGTCTCCTGGGAACGTGGGCGACCGCGCGAGACCGAAACAGCCCCGGGCAATCGCCCGGGGCTGTGGTTGAGGTAGAAGATCAGCTCAGCACAAGCACGCCGGGAAGCCCCGGCGTCGTCGTGCAAAGTCCACATCTCATTCCCACAGAGTACGGCCAACCACCGCACCCGCCAACCGTTTAGTGCTGCATCAGCTGACGCGCCGCCTCGGCGATCGAGCCGGACAGCGACGGGTAGATCGTGATCGTGTGGGCCAGCTGATCGACGGTCAGGTGGTTCTCCACCGCCATCGAGATCGGGAGGATCAGCTCGCTCGCCTTCGGAGCCACGATCACGCCGCCGATCACCTGCCCGGTCGCCGGCCGGCAGAACAGCTTGACGAAGCCGTCGTGAATGCCCATCATCTTCGCGCGCGCGTTGCCGTCCAGCGACAGCATCACCGCACGGGCCGGCACCTGGCCGCTGTCCACTTCCGCCTGCGATACGCCGACGCTGGCCAGCTCCGGATCAGTGAACACGTTGGCCGCGACGGTCGACAGCTTCAACGGCGCGACCGCCTCGCCGAGCGCGTGCCACATCGCGATCCGGCCCTGCATCGCGGCGACGCTGGCCAGCGGCAGGACGCCGGTACAGTCGCCGGCCGCGTAGACGCCCGGCACGTTCGTCCGGGAGACGCGATCCACCGCGACATAGCCCCCAGGGTTGATCGCGACGCCGTACTCGACGAGGTTCAAATCCTGGGTATTCGGCACCGATCCGACGGCCATCAACGCATGCGAGCCGGACACCACGCGACCGTCCGCAAGCTCCACCTCGACCCCGTCTGCGGTACGGCGTACGCCGGCGGCACGCGAATTGTTCAGGATGTCCATGCCACGCGCGCGAAACACCTTCTCGATCGCGATCGACGCGTCCACGTCCTCGTGCGGCATCACCCGGTCGCGGCTGGAGACCAGCGTGACCTCGACCCCCATCGCGAGATAGGACGAAGCGAACTCGGCACCGGTCACGCCGGAACCGATCACGATCAGGTGCGACGGCAGCTCGGGCAGGTCGTACACCTGACGCCAGGTGAGGATGCGCTCGCCGTCAGGCATCGCGTCGGACAGCAGGCGGGGCGTGGCACCGGTCGCGATCAGCACCGCGGCCGCATCGATCACCGATGCCGGAGTCCCGTCGGACGGCGTGATCTCGACGCGGTGAGTGTGACCGAGCGTATCGGTGCCGAGCCGTGCCCGACCGGCCACATATTTGACGCCCGCCTTGATCAGCTTGGCGTGGATGTCGCCGGACTGCGCCAGGGCAAGGCTCTTCACCCGATCGTGAACCGTACGGGCATCGACGGTCACCGCTTCGATCCCGGTCGCCCGTACGCCGAACCGCTCCGTGTCCCGATAACCGGTCACCACGTCTGAGCTGGCGATAAACGTCTTCGACGGTACGCAATCGGACAGCACGCAGGCACCGCCCGCGCCGTCCGACTCGATGATCGTCACGTCCGCGTCGAGCTGCGCGGCCACGAGCGCGGCCTCATATCCGGCCGGTCCGCCACCGATGATCACTACCTGGCTCACGTCCGTGCCTCCTAAGATCACTAACGACACGCTACTGCGTATTCTCTCCGACCCGTGGACAGGACTATCGTCATCGCCGTGCGTCACTATGCCGCTTATGGCTCCAACCTTGATCCAGGTCGGATGCGTGCCTATTGTCCCCACTCGCCCATGGTCGGCACCGGGTGGCTGGAAGGCTGGCGGCTGACATTCGCCGGTGAAGAGGAACTCGGCTGGGAAGGCGCGGTCACCACCGTGGTCGAGTCGCCGGGCGACCGGGTTTTCGTGGCGCTCTACGACGTGCACGCCTGGGATGCCCAGCAGCTCGACGAAGTCGAGGGCGTGCCGTCCGGGACGTATCGGAAGCTCACCGTACGCATCGAGACGCTGGACGGCGACGTCCAGGCCTGGGTCTACGTGTTCACCGGCTACGAAGGCGGCCTGCCGACATCGTGGTACGTCAGCGAGATCGCCACCGCCGCCGAGCGCGCCGGCGCACCCGAGGACTACGTGCTGGCGCTCCGCGGCCGGCCCACCCGATCCACCACGTTGTAAGCCGCGTCGAGACGGCCGCCTAGGAGTGATCCGGCCGCAGCGCCCGGGCACCGACCCGGACCTGCGGCAACTCGCCGGTCGGCAACTGCGCGATCTCCATCGCGCCGGTGAGCAGGCCGACAAACTCGCGCCGCTCGTACAGCTCCAGCGCGCGCATCGACGCGCCGACCATCCGGTCGGTGACCGCCTCCGCCCAGACCCACCGTCGCAGCAAAGGTGCGGCCGGCGGGTAGGGCTGCTGCCACCCGAACGCAATCGCGCCGGCCTCCCCGTCCGGCCCGGCGACGATCGCCTCCAACGGCGAAAGGCCGGCCGCGCGGATCGCGATCAGGTGCGCTCCGGCCCGGTGATGGCGCAGAAGATGCAGGAGTACGGCCGCCCGTGCCCCGGAACTCACTTCGTCTGCTCCGGCGCGGCTGAATCGGTCGCCGTACGCCAGGCGGCGAACAACGGCATGCCGGTCGCATCGGCCTCGGTGACGACCCGGCCGGCCAACTCGGCCAGGCGGGCGGCGGCACCGAACCCGTCCAGCTTCTCCATCCCCCATCGCCGGCACTCGTTGAACGTGAGCTGCCGGATCTCGTCGATCCGGCGGATCCGGCGGGCCGCGTTCCACGCATCGCGGACCGCGTCCGGCGCGATGAACCCGGCTGCGGACGTCACGATCTCGGACGGTACGTCGCCGAGCGCGGCGCCCAGCCCGGACACGAAGAACGCCCATCCGGTCAGGCCGGATTCACGGGCCCGGCGCAGCGTACGCGGGTCTTCCGTGAACGCCGTTCCGAGAAACCGCACAGCGCTCTTCGATGAGGTCGCAGTCTGCTCGGGAGTCACGCTCATGATTCTGCCCAGTAGATCGGCGTAGCGGAAACCCCGGACCGCCGACCGTCCCAAAGTTCACGCGTCCGAGCAGGTCACATCAGTCTTTTTGCAGCCCGTACCGCTGCGGCGTGTCGTCGCTGCGCGGCCTGCAGCGCCGCATCGGCCGCATCGGAGGCGGCATGTGCCGCGAGGACGGCTGCGTGCGCCGCGAGTCGGTCGCGTCGAAGCTGCGCCAGGTGCTCCTCGACCTCGGCAACCTCGCGGGTTCGATCGTCCACGGCCGCGACCGCCGCGGCATGGGTGGCCTCGGCGTCGGCCAGTGCCGCGGTCGCGTCATCCAGGCGCTGCCGCAGCCCGGCGGCGTCCACAGTGCTCGCTCGAGCCACCGGTCTCGGCGCGGACTCCCTGGCCGCCGGGTTCTCCGCGGCGGCTTCGATCGCCGGCGTCGTCGCGGACTTCCCCGCCGCCGATTTCGCCGCGGACTTACCAGCCGGTTTCGGCGCGGTGTTTCGCGCCGTCGGCACGGCATCGTCGTCGAGGACGTCGTCGTCGGGCACCGCCTGGAGATGCGGGCGCGGTGCCTCGCCGAAGCCGTCGTACGCACCGGACTTGAGCAGCCGTCCGGCACGTACCACATCGGCTAACTGAGCGTCGGACAGTGCGGCCGTGAGCGTCGTTTCGACCTCGACCAGCGGCAACGTCGCGTTAGCGCCGGCGGCCGCAGCAAGGTCGGCCGCCTGGCGGACCATCGTGCCGACCAGGGCGCGGCGTTTCGTCGGTCAAATCGCGCAGCTCCGGACCGCGCAGCTCCTGCTGAGCCCGGCTCAACGCGGCACCGAGTTCGAGCAGCTCGTCGATGCTTTTCGGGCGTCGCAGCGCGAGCAGGTTCACGATCCACGCAGCCACCGTCGGGCGTCGAAGCTTCGCGATCGCGGCCGCGCCCGCCCGGTCACCCGCCGACCGAGCCGCCTTCGCCTGATCATCCCGCGCGGCCGTGAAGTCGCCGGGCGGGAGCGCGTATAGCCGATCGGCTATCTCGTCGAAGCCATCCGCCGCCGCCACGTGACCAGTCTGCCGGAACCGGGGTACCGGCGGCAGCGTCTTAGCAGTGAATGTCGCACACAAACATCGGAGTGCTTTCATGACGAAGCGCATAGCCCTACTGATCGTGTCCGGGTTCCTGCTCACTGGTGGACTCAGTGCCTGCTCAGCGGACAATTCCTCGAAATCGCCCAACGCCGGTCCGGCGGCCGGCGACCACGCGGCGCCGGCGATCGCGCCGCCGGTGGGCGGGATCCAACGTCGGAGGTGGCAAAGCGGGGGTGCCGCAGACCGCGGTGACGCTCGCGCCGGCCGACGTCCAGCGGTCCATCATCTACAACGGAACCATGACCGTACGGGTGAAGGACGTGAACGACGCCGCCGTGGCAGCCGACGGCATCGCGACCGGCTCCGGCGGGTACGTCGGCGGCGACACCCGCCAGATCAACGCGGACTTCTCGACGGCGACCGTGATCCTGCGCGTACCGGCGTCGGCGTTCGACACGACCGTGGCCGCGCTGCACGACCTCGGCACCGAATTGAGCCGGCAGGTGTCCACACAGGACGTCACATCGCCAGGTCGTCGACGTGCAGTCCCGCCTGAAGACGCAGCAGGCGAGCGTCGATCGGATCCGTGCGCTGATCGCCAGCACGACGTCGATCGCCCAGATCGTGTCGTTGGAGGACGAACTCACGTCCCGCGAGTCCGATCTGGAATCGATGGAGGCGCAGCTGCGGACGTTGACCGATCTGACCTCGCTGTCCACGATCACGGTGAACCTGCTCGGCCCGGAGGCGAACGTCACGGTGCCGCCGACGCCGAAGAAGACCGGCTTCCTCGCCGGTCTGACATCGGGCTGGCACGGCTTCGTCGCGTCGCTCGGCGTGCTGCTGACCGTGATCGGCGCGCTACTGCCGTTCGCGATCGTAATCGGCATCCCGGCGTGGATCATCACCGCTGCTCGTCCGGCGCCGGCGGGTCGCCGTACCAAGGCGGTTTTCACGCCGGTCGCGTCCCCAGGACCCGGCGACGGAGCCTAAAAGCCGGGGGTGGCCAGGCCGGCCAACGCGGTGTGCACCATGACCCGGACTCCATAGCCGATCGCGCGCTCGTCGATATCGAACGCGGACTGGTGGATGTCCAGCTTCGCGGTCGACCCGGGAACGCCGACGCCGAGCCGGATCATCGACCCCGGCACCTGCTCGAGATAGAACGCGAAGTCCTCGCCGCCCATGCTGACCTCGGCCTCGGTCACCGGATCGGGGCCGAGTGCAGCAGCCGCGGCACCGGCGATCACGGCGGTCGCCATCCGGTCGTTGATGATCGGAGGCACGCCCCGGCGGTAGTCGACGGTGACCTCGACACCGGTCGGCGCGACCACGTCGTGGACCAGCTGGGCGACCAGTTCCGGCAGGTCATGCCAGGCGTCGCGGCTCAGCGAACGGACCGTGGCACGAGCGTAGCCTTCGCCCGGGATCGCGTTCGGCGCCTCACCGGCTCGGATCGCTCCGAACACCATCGAAACCCCGGCGCGTACGTCGACCCGGCGGTCCGAGCAGCGACGGGACATCGACGACAACACGGCCGAGCGCGTGTACGAGATCCTGGGTAAGGTGCGGACGCGCAGTGTGCCCGCCGTCGCCCCGCAGCCGGACCTCGACGAGATCGGCGGCGGCCGTGAATGCACCGGCGCGTACGCCGACCATGCCGACCGGCAGCTGTGGATTGCAGTGCAGACCGAAGATGGCCGAGACGCCGTCGAGGCCACCCGCAGCGATCACCTCGGGTGCACCGGACGGCGTCGTCTCCTCGGACGGTTGGAAGATGCAGGCGCACGGTGCCGGGCAGTTCGCCGCGCTTGGCCAGTTCGGCCAGCGCAAGGCCGGCGCCCAGCAGCACGGTGGTGTGGACGTCGTGACCGCAGGCGTGGCACATGTTCTCCACGGTCGACCGGTAGGGCACGTCCTTCGGTGTCCGGCAGCGGCAGCGCGTCCAGGTCGGCGCGCAGCGCGATGATCGTCGACGCCGAACCGTTGCCACGGATATCGCAGATCACGCCGTTGCGCTTCGGCAGCAGCCGAGGCGACAGGCCCGCCTCGGTGAGCCGCTGCATGACCAGGCGGGCGGTCTTGAATTCCTGGCCGGAACGTTCCGGGTGGGCGTGGATATGCCGCCGGATCGCGATCAGCTCGCGGCCGGTAGCCATCAGCCATCGATCCAGCCGACCGGGCAACGGATCGGCCCCGGCAAGCGGTACGCCGATCGGTACGTCACAGTCCGCGATCGTGGCAGCCCACTCGTCGAGCGGGACTTCCGGATCGTCCAGGGTGGTCAGGGCAGCGGTCACGATTTCTTCTTGATCTCGGTCGACGGATAACGACTCGGTCAGCCTAGTGGCGCGGTAACTCTGCGCAATCCCGTTACTGTTAAGGCCGGGTAGCGGAGCGTCACGAAAACCCTGCTGAAGACGTTTCGGCACGCTCGCACCAGCGCGAGCTGCGGCGTTCCGAGCCGGCATTCGCTGCTCACCTTCTACAACGGGTGACCGAGGGACCCGGACACGCCCATGGAGTGAGAATTCAATGACCGAACGTGATAGTGACAGTCACACCATCCCGCAAATCGCACGCCGTGTGCGGCGTCCAGGTGGGTCTCAGAAACGATCCGTTGGCTGGTAGCGACCCCATACCCCGCGCAAGGCGCGATGAAACCTCACCCACGGTCGCACACGCGCGCAACGCCGCCTTCATCGGATACAAAATGTTCTGATCGTCGGTTCGCGCAGCCGCCACGAGCGCCCCGATCGCGGCGGAGACGGCCTCGCCGTCACGTTCGGCCCGCAGCGTTGCAAGCCTCGCGACCTGCTCGGATTCGATCACCGGGTCCACCCGCATCGGTTCGTACGGCTCGTCGTCGGCGATCGTGAATCGGTTGACTCCGATCACGGTCCGGGTCCCGGCATCAATTTCCTGTGAGATTCGGTAGGCGGACGTTTCGATCTCCCGCTTCTGGAATCCGGCTTCGATCGCCGCGACCGCCGATCCATACGCATTGACCTGCGCAATCAAGGCGACCGCCGCGTTTTCGATCTCGTCGGTCATGGCCTCGACGACGTAGGAGCCGGCAAACGGGTCGACGGTCGCGGTCAGGTCGGTTTCAAAAGCCAACACCTGCTGGGTACGCAGTGCCAGGCGCGCCGCCTTCTCGGTCGGCAGAGCGATCGCCTCGTCGTACGAGTTCGTGTGCAGCGATTGCGTACCGCCGAGGACGGCGGCGAGACCCTGCACGGCGACCCGGATCAGGTTCACCTCGGGCTGCTGCGCGGTCAGCTGGACACCGGCGGTCTGGGTGTGAAATCGCAGCATCCATGACTTCGGATCCTTCGCACCGAAGTCCTCGCGCATGATCCGGGCCCAGATCCGTCGAGCCGCACGGAACTTCGCGACCTCTTCCAGCAGCGTGGTCCGGGCGACGAAGAAGAACGACAGTCGCGGAGCGAAATCGTCCACGTCCAGCCCGGCCGCGATCGCCGCGTTCACGTAGTCGATCCCGTTCGCGAGTGTGAACGCGATCTCCTGTACGGGCGACGCACCGGCCTCGGCCATGTGGTAGCCGGAGATCGAGATCGTGTTCCACTTCGGGATCTCCCGCGTGCAGTACGCGAACGTGTCGGCCACCAGGCGCAGTGACGGCTTCGGCGGGAAGATGTACGTGCCGCGGGCGATGTACTCCTTCAGAATGTCGTTCTGGATCGTGCCGGTGAGCTGGTCACCGCTGATCCCGTTCTCCTCCGCGACCAATTGGTAGAGCAACAGCAGTACGCTGCCGGGCGCGTTGATCGTCATCGACGTGGACACCTTGTCCAACGGAATGTCCCGGAACAGGCGGCGCATGTCCTCGATCGAGTCGATCGCGACGCCCACCTTGCCGACCTCGCCGCTGGCGACCGGGTCGTCGGAGTCGTAGCCCATCTGGGTCGGCAGGTCGAATGCGACCGACAGCCCGGTCGTACCCGCAGCGAGAAGCTGGCGGTAGCGGGCGTTGGACTCGGCCGCGGTACCGAATCCGGCGTACTGGCGCATCGTCCACGGCCGCGACGTGTACATCGACGGGTAGACGCCGCGGGTAAACGGGTATCGGCCCGGTTCGCCGTCTCGTTCCTCGAGATCTTTAGGTAAGTCGGCCGCCGAATATGCCGGTTTAATGGGAAAACCAGACTCGCTGATCCGCTTCGACTCCATTGTCATTGACCGGCCCCTCGCATCGGTGCGCGCGTACCACTCTCCCCGCATGTTAGGGGTCCGGCCTCCGGCCGGGTCTCGGGTGTGACATAGATGGCTGAGGAATTATTGCCTCGAAACGGTCATTAAGTCACATCCGGCCGCTCTCGGCTTTCCCTTCCGTCGCCCAGGAAGCAAGATGGGTAGGTTGTAAACCTGACGGCCCCGGACGAGACGGTTGAGACAACAGTGACGGCACAGACTTCAGCGTGGCAGGGCGATCCGCGCTCGCCATCGATGCAGCGCGCCACGCCCGGCACGATCGTCGGCGAGCGCTATGAGCTGCGCTCCGCGATCGGCAATGGCGGCATGGGTACCGTCTGGCAGGCGGTCGACACCGTGCTCCGGCGCGACGTCGCGGTCAAGGAAGTGCTGCTTCCACCGGGCATGCCGCGCAAGCGACCGGGCCGGCATGTACGAGCGGACGCTCCGCGAAGCTCGCGCCGCCGCCGCTCTCTCGCACCCGTCCGTCGTGCAGGTCTATGACGTCGTCACCGAGGGCGGCCGGCCCTGGATCGTGATGGAACTCCTCCAGGCGCGCAGCCTCTCCGAGATCATCATCGCCGACGGTCCGATCGCCGGTCGCGCGGTCGCGAAGATCGGCATCGCGCTGCTCGGCGCGCTCGAGGTCGCCCACGACGCCGGCGTACTGCACCGCGACGTGAAGCCGGCGAACGTCCTGATCTGCGCGGACGGTCGCTGCGTGCTCACCGACTTCGGCGTCGCCCGGATGCCGTCGGAGAGCAACCTGACCCAGCCCGGGATGGTGCTGGGCTCGCCGCACTTCATCTCCCCCGAGCGCGCGATCGGCGCAGCGTTCGGACCGCCGAGCGACCTGTTCTCGCTCGGCGTCACGTTGTACACGGCGATCGAGGGCCGCCCGCCGTTCGATCGCGGCGACCCGTTCGAGACCATGCGCGCCATCGTCGAGGACCAGCCGCTCCCGCCGGTCCGGGCGGGTGTGCTGGCCCCCATCCTGATGGGCCTGCTGGAGAAGGATCCGTTCCGGCGCTGGACGGTGCCTCAGGCCCGCTCGGCACTCCGCGAACTCGCCGCCGGTCCGCTCGCGGGTCGCGCCGGCAATGCCGTCGCCGCGGTGGTGCCGGTCCATCCGCCGGTCGCGATCCAACAGCGCGTCGAGGAGCCGGTTCAACGGCCGAAGAAGGGCCAACTCGGCGGGCGCGCCCTGCTCGCCGACGGCGAGACGGTGGCCGACCGGATCCGTACCGGGCCGCCGGTGATCGGACCGCGGGTCGGATCGGTGTTCGAGCAGACCGGCTCAACCGACCTGCCGGCAGCGCAGGCCAGCGGCTATCACGACACCACCTACACGGGGCTGCCGGCGGTCCGGAGCCCGACGTCACATTCCGCCCGGCGCAGGACGGCAGGCGCGCGTACGGCGATCGCGGCCTTGCCGAAACGCATGAAGCTCGGCATTGCCGGCGGCCTGGCCGCGGTTCTGATCGCCGCGATCGTCGCCGTCGTCGTGTCGACGTCCGGTGGCGGCGGGCAGCCCGTGGCGGTCGGCCCGACTCTGACGGCGTCTCCGTCGTCCCCGTCGTTCGACGTGGTCTCCTTCCACGACAAGCGCGGCATCACGATCGACGTGCCGGCCGGATGGAAGAAGAGTTCGACGACGAACTACACCGACTTCACCGACCCGACCGACTCGTCCCGGCGGGTCCGCATCAACGTTGAATCGTCCGGCAAGGCCACCGCGATCGGCTTTCTCACCATCGCCGAACACAATCTCAAGGATCCGATCCGGTGCACCGCGCCCTACCAGCGGATTCAACTTAAGCCGCTGACGCTGGACGGTCACGACGGTGCCGTCCTCGAATACACCTGTGGCACTGGCACCGGCAAGCGCCACGGCATCTGGGCCGCGACCACGGTCGGTGGGCATGCGTACCACTTCTATCTCACCGTGCCCGACAGCGAATATGACTCGAGCCTGGCCATCTTCAACCAGATGGTCAAGTCGTTCACGCTGACCGCGCCCGCCATCTAGCGCTTTCGAGCGGCGCTCCGGCCGGGCGCGTGCTATCAACAGGTGATGCACGCTCAGACTGATCACATGACATCACCCTCGTACTCCGGTGTGCCTGCGGCCGCGACGGCGTGGCTGGCCGACGACCCGGATCCGGACACCCGTGCCGAGCTGCAAACGGTGATCGACGGGCTGCCCGCCAGCTTGCCGGATCTGGCCGATCGCTTCGCGGGTGCGCTCACGTTCGGAACGTCCGGCCTGCGCGGTCCGGTGCGCGCCGGCCCGAACGGAATGAACCGAGCAGTGGTACGGGCAGCCGCCGCCGGCCTCGTCGCCTGGCTCACCGCGCAGGGCGAGAGCGGTCCGATCGTGATCGGATACGACGCCCGCAACGGCTCGGCCGCGTTCGCCGACGAGACCGCTCGCGTGATAACCGGAGCCGGACGGGTCGCCTACGTGCTGCCGCGTCCGCTGCCGACGCCGGTCCTCGCGTACGCGCTCACGCATCTCGACGCGGACGGTGCGCTGATCGATCCGTCGTCCGCACCCGGCACCGGCCTGGTCGCCGGTGTGATGGTCACCGCGAGCCACAACCCGCCGGCGGACAACGGCTACAAGGTCTACCTCGGCACGCGCGTCGGCGGTCTGTACGGCGCCGGCGCACAGATCGTGCCGCCGGCCGATAGCGGCATCGAGGCCGCGATCCGGGCGGCCGGTCCCCTGCTGGACATCCCGATGGGTCCGGCCGGTTCGGTGCTCGGCAACGACGTCGTCGAGGCGTACATCCGCGATGCGGCCGCGGTCGTCGATCCGGACTCGGCCCGAGAGTTGTCGATCGCGTACACGCCGATGCACGGTGTCGGCGCCGACGTCGCGCTCGCTGCGCTCGGCGCTGCCGGATTCGACGACGTCGCCATCGTCGCCGCGCAGGCTGCGCCGGATCCGGCATTCCCGACGGTTGGCTTCCCGAATCCGGAAGAGCCGGGCGCGATGGATCTCGTGCTGGCGCTGGCCGCCGAGGTCGGCGCGGACGTGGCGATCGCGAACGACCCGGACGCGGACCGATGCGCGGTGGCGATTCCCGGTCCGGGCGGACGGTGGCGGACGCTACGCGGCGACGAGGTCGGCATTCTCCTTGCGGACCATCTGATGCGACGAGGACGACAGGGCCTCTACGCAACCACGATCGTGTCCTCCACACTGCTGCGGGCGATGTGCGCCCGGCGCGGCCTGCCGTACGGCGAGACGCTGACCGGCTTCAAGTGGATCGTGCGGGCCGGTGACGAGCTGGTCTACGGCTACGAGGAGGCGCTCGGATACTGCGCCGACCCGGCGAGCGTACGCGACAAGGACGGCATCTCGGCTGCTCTGCTGATGGCGGAACTCGCGGCGGGATTGAAGACCGAACTGCGTACGCTGCAGGATCGGCTGGACGAGATCGCCTCGATTCACGGCTTCTACGCGACCGATCAGCTGTCCGTGCGGGTCGACGATCTCGCCGAGATCGACGTGATGATGGCACGGATCCGCCTGCACCCACCGGTGACGCTGCTCGACGTCCCGGTGGACTCGGTGACCGACGGGCTGCCCGGCAACAACGTGATGACGCTGCGCACACCGAGTGCACGTGTCGTGATCCGGCCGAGTGGCACCGAGCCGAAGCTGAAGGCGTACCTCGAAGTCGTGGAACCGGTCGTGAACGCGGACGTTGAGGGCGCCCGCGAACGCGGAGCGGCGGCGGTCTCCGCGCTTCGCACGGAGACCGCCGCCGCCTTGGGCCTCTAAATCCGGATGGCCGCTAACTTTCGGGGCATCACGGGCCTAGGAAGGCCGCGGTCAGCGCCAGACCGTGGGTGCCGGTGACGAACTTCGCGGTACCGCTGGCCGAGGAGCCGTTCCACGCCAACGAGTAGAGCTTGCCGTCCGACTTCGAGAAGTAGAGCTTCGTGCCCGAGATCATCAGCACGCCGCTTGCCGATCCGAACGCGGCCGTTCCGCCGACGGTGTTCCGGCTCGTCCCGACGACACCCGACTCCGGCGTGAACCACCGCCAGTACAGGTTCGAGCTGTCGCTACGCGTGTAGTACAGCTTGCCGTTCAGGAAGAACATCGACCTGATCAGCGGGATCTCGCCGTAGAAGCTGGACTTGACGCCGAGGTAGACGGTCGACCCGGAGCCGGTCGGGAACGTGTCCCAGACCGGATCGGTGTACGGGTTCACGAAGCTCGGCGTGCCGAGCGTCGTCCCGTCGAAGCTGCGTACGTAGAAGTTGCCGTCGGAGAGCCCGTAGAACACCTTGTTGTCGACCGCGAACGCACCGCGCGCATTCGTCTTCCACGGCGTGTTGTCCGTCTCCAGCAGCGTGTACGTCGTCGTGCTCAACGCCGTGCCGCTGAAGGCCCGCTTGTAGAAGCCGGACGTCGTAGCGGTGCCACCGGTCCGGGTCAGCTCGATCGCGTCCACAGCGGCCGCACCGGCGGTGTTGGAGAAGCCGACGGTCACCACCCCCGAGGCCGGAACCGTCACCGGGATCGACGGTAGCTCACCCGCGGTCTGATAGCCGATCGTCGCGTTCGGGTCGAAGTTGGTGATCACGGTCTGGCCGTTGACGATCACCGAGAAGCTCGTCGATGTCGGCGCGTTGGAGCCGGAGTCGAACGAGCGCTGCGCCACGAACAGGTTCACGTTCACCACGGTGGCCGCCGGAACCGAGAACGTCCAGGCCGTCGGCGTGTTCGCCGTGTACGAGCGTTGGCTGTTGAACAGCGCCAGCGGCGCGTACGACGGGAGCGATGCCCCCGCGCCGTGGGTGGGATTGCTCGCGAACGTGGTTACCGTGCCGTTCGCGACCCGGTTCGGGGTGGCCGTCTGCGTGTCGCCGAGCCAATCCGGGCCACCATCGGTGGCCGCGACGGTCTTGCCACCGACGTTGATGCGGGCCAGCGTCGCCGGTACCGCGACCGGTGCACCATCGGTGTAGAGGTTGCCCGGGACGGCCGCGGTCTTGCCGACCTCCGGGGTGTCACCACCGTCGAGCGGGAAGAACGCGATCTTGCCACGGAGGTACTGGTTCGGGCCGATGTAGTCGGTGTCCGAGCCGACGTACAGGCCGCCGCTGCCGGGGATCGCGGGGTCGGCCGGATCCACGTACAGCGCGGGTGCACCGTAGCCGCGGGGGTTACGCCCCGGGTTCCAGGTTCGCGGCAGGCCGGTGGTCGGGTCCAGCGCAGCCAGGCCGGGCCGGCCGACCGCTCCGGCACTCGACGAGTCGCTGCCGTACGTGTTGTTGAGCCACCGGAAGTGACCGCCGACGTAGATCGCCGCACCGGATACCGCGACGGACAGGAACGTGTCGCCGCCGGAGTAGTCGATCCAGGTCGGAGCGAGCGCCGTGCCGGTCGAATAGTCGCTGAACTGCATGACCGAGTCGCAGTGCTGGCCCGGGAATGGTCCGCCGGTGCCGTCGATCACGAAGTAGGAGCCGCCCGGCGAGTAGTCGACGCCACGGATCCAGCTGTCGAACGCGGTCGGGTTGCACTTGTCCTTCAGGACGTTCGTTTCCCAGTTCGTGATCGTGGCGCTCGTGGTGCCCAGGGTGAGCATCACGATCTGGTCGCGGTCCATTTTGCTGGCCGTCTTGAAGTTGCCGATGATGACCATCTGCTTGCCGTCCGGCCGGACCGCGAGCTGCGATGCGCCGACTCCGGCATTCGCCTGACCGGCGACGCCGGTGTAGTTGTGGTGGCCGGCGAGCTGGATGTTCACGTAGGAGTTGACGACGCCGGTGGTCGGGCTCACCGATGCGATGCCCGCATGTGCGACGCCACCGACCGTGGTGAACAGCCCGCCGACGAACAGCTGCGTCGCCGAGGCACCGAGCGTCTCCACGCTGCCGTTGTAGGCCGACGGCGTGAACGTCGAGACAACCGCGCCGGTGGTGACGTTCAGCAGTTCAAGGAAGGGATGGCTGGCACCGGCGATCTTGTGGAACGGACCCGCCGACGTACACGGTGTTGGTGCCGGCCGGGCCGGGCAGGAGCGCCCAGACCGTGTCGTCCGGATCCGGTACGAACGTCGTGCTCACCGTGCCGCTGTCGGAGTCGAACGCGAGCAGATGTGCTCGGGGCAGGATGGTCGAGTCTCCGCGATTCGAGACGCCGGTGAACGTGCCGCCGACGATCACGGTGTGCCCCACCTTGGTGATCGCGAACGTGGTGCCGTCGGCAATGTTCGGCGAGGCCGTGGACGGCACTGCATTGACGACGTTCGGTTGCCCGGGTGCGGCCAACGAAGCGGTGACGGCCGTAACCGCGACAAGCGACGCCAGGCCGAGGGACATTGCTACTAAGCGTAATGACTTCCGCACAGTCTCTCCCACACCGATCGATAAGCACACAGTCACGTGATCCGGCGACCGAATTCGGAATTTCTAGTCGCAGTCGCCAATATGATGCATCAGTTTCACACGGCGTTCGCGCGCACTCAACTCGACACCGCAATATTGATATCGCGGCGTTGTCTTTCACCCAAACGGCTAACCCCTATTACGGCAACAATGTTTTTTGCGGCTTATGACCGATTTGATGCTTTTACCCGTTAATGTCTATTAACAGCTGATAGTGCCGGGTTACTCGACATTGCCTGGAATGCGGCGAGGGTTTGCGATGATTCCCCGACCGTCGTGTCGTAGATCGGCTTGGTCGTCGTCACGTTGCTGAAGTAGACGACCGCCTTGACCTGCGGTTGCGTAGCGAGAACCGGAGCAACGCCGGCGAACCATGCGGCGCCGTTCGGCGACGTTGTCTCGACACCCATCTCGCCGATCATGAGCGGCCTCGGATGCGCGGCGGCGAATTGCAAAACCGGCGCCATAATCGCGCCAAAACTCAGATCCGAATCGTTCGGATACACGTCGGTGCAGAGCCAATCGACTTGATCATCACCCGGATAGTAGGAGGCGGCAGTGCCGTTCGCGAATGCGTCGGACGTCGGGCACCACACCCATGCGGCATTCGTCGCACCCTCCTCGGTAAAAATCTGCCGAATGTGTTTCCACGCGGCGACATAGTCGTTGCCGGAACCGACCGTCGATACCAGATTCGGGCGATCCATCTCCCAGCGAAAACGCAGCAGGATAGGCACACCGAAGACCCGTACGCCGTCGGCGAAGCTCCGCAACTGACTGTCGTACGCGCCGTCGGCCATCGACCTGGTATCGGTACCCGCCCAGGAGACGAGGTCGATCTGGCCGTTGTTGACGATCGCCTGATCGAACGCCGACGGGAACGACGATCCCCACGGATGGAACGAGTGCACGACGGCCAACGGCCGGCCGATCAGGCTCTGAAAGTCGGTCGACGGCGGTCATCTTGCCGGCGGCGGTCTGGTCGACCGAGCCGACGAACGCGCCCAGCCAGGCATTCGTCTTCGGCACCGCCGGTCCCCGTCCGGTCGTTTTGAACGGCCCGGCCGCACCGGGTGGCAGATTCGGTGACGGATCGATCGACGCGGGCGGCTGCGAGCTGGTCGGCAGCGACAGCGGCACTGGTGCCGGCGAACTGCACGCCGCAGCCGTGCCCAGCATGATCAGCGCCAGCAGCGCCGTCACGGTACGTCGGCTACGACGGATAGACACGGGGATCCTCCTGTTGATCATTGCGCCGGTGCTCGTCCACCCGCACCACGCCGCCGGCGCAGGCCGGAGACGAGTCCGGAAAGTTGCAACATCGAGCGGAACCGCCAGAGCAGCGCCGTGTAGAGCCCGGTGCCGACGACGACGCCGGCCAGGTCCGGCAGCAGATGATGACCGGCGAGAAGCACGACGCCCCCCGGGATCACGATGAAGCTCGCGACCGCGGCCGCCATCGCCACGTACGCGCTGCGGCCGAGCGGGAACATGCCGTACGCGCGGTTCAGGCGAGCCAGCGGCAGCAGGTTGTTCAGCAGGATCGACACCGCCCAGCCGATCGCGGCACCGGTCGGTCCCATCCGCGGGATCAGCACGATGTCGACGCCGATGTTCGCGACGAGCGCGATCGCGGTCTGCACGAACGCGATACCGGTGTTGCCGGCCATCTCCAGCACCATCGAGACCATGCCGCAGGCCGTGCCGACCAGCATCGCGAGCGCCAGGATCACACCGACGCCACCGGCCGAGGAGTACCCGTGACCGAATACGCCGGTGACCTGGTAGGCGAACAGCGCCCAGAGCAGGTAGATCGGCCACGTCATGACGATCAGCCACGCAGTCGTCAGCTGGTACAGCTCGTTCGCCTCGCGCGAAACTCTTCCGCGACAGCAGGGCCGAGAACCGGTGCTGGACGGCCATCGACAGCGACTGCCCACCCATCTGGCCGATCACCAGCAGTCTGGTCGCCGCGGTGTAGAGCGCCGCTTCGGCCGGCCCGCGCAGCGCCGACATCAGGATCACGTCGAGCCGCTGCAGAGCGAGCTGCAGCATGCCGGTACCGGCTCGGGGTCCGGTATAGCGCCAGAACTGCGCCCAGTCGTCCGAGGTGGTCGACGCCGGCCGTACGCCCGCTCGCCGCTCGGCGCGGTGGCGGAGCCGGGCCGACCAGACCACCGAGATGACGAGCGTGATCAGGTACGGCGCGACGTACGAGAAGGCCAGCCCGATCGACGGGTTACGAATCGTGGACACGATGACGAGCACCGCGATCACGAGTTGCAACCCGGGACGCAGGATGCGCTCCATCGCCACGTACGGCAGCGTCGTGCCGAGACCGCGACCGACCGACAGCGCGACCGTCCCGACCACCGCGGCCGGCAGGAACACCGCGAACATCCGGATCGCACCGACCGCGCCGGCGATCCCGTGGCCGTTCAGTACGTCGACCAGGCTGCCGGCGGTGAACCACAGCACGATCGCGAGCACCACCGACAGCACCACGATCGGCGTCATTGCGACCCGTACGGTGGCCCGCAGCCGCGACTGCTCGCCCTGCGCCTGCTGCTGGGCGATCCGATAGACCGCGCCGGTCTCGGTGCCGATCCGGGCGGCCGCGGCCAGGATCAGATAGACCGATCCCAGGCCGAAGTAGAGACCGGCCACGTCCGGGCTGACGTTGCGCGTGATCACCACGGTCAGGGCGAGGCCGGCCACGGTCGACACGGCCGCGCCGACCAGGTTCAGCGCGCTCGCCTTGCCGATCCGCTTGACATTGACGCCGTACGTTCGGGTGTCGAGTTCGGGGAGCGCGTCGGGCCCGGAGGTATCACCGGACCCGACGGCCTCCTCGACCGTCATCGCCGCCAACTCGGCGTGTATCCGAGCCAATCCGCGAGGCGCGCGTCGTGCGGTGCGAAATACTCCCGCAGCCGCGCCTCCATCGCCGGCGACATCGCCGAACGCGGGCGTGCGTTGTGCGCGTCGTGTACGACCGCGGGCGCATCCGGCAGGCCGAGGAACGAGCAGACCTCGGTGAAGATCTTCTTCGGGTGCGCGAAGTAGTCGTGGCTGTCGACGACCAGGATCCGATCCCGGCCGAACAGCTTCTCCAGCCGTTCCAGCTGCTCGATGTAGATGCCGCGGTGCAGGTGGGCGAGGTGGCGGACGGCGTGGCTGTGATACGCCGGGTCCGCGATCATCTTCTCCCGCTCGCCGTCCAGCCGGCCGTCCTCGAGATCGACCGCGACGTCGAACGTCTCGGTCTCGAAGCCGCGCGCGAACTCGTGCGCATGGCCGGAGTAGGCGCGCTCGACCGGGTCGCGCAGCAGCACGATCAGCTTGACGTCCGGCAGATCCTTCGCGATCCGGTCCGGCACCAGCGGATGCCACATGTAGTACGGGCTGGCCTCACCGGTCACCGCGGCGCCGCCGGTCGCAGCGGCGACCTTGTCGACCGTCGTTCGGTTCGGGAAGTGGCCGACATACCAGCGCCAGCCCTTGTCATAGTCCATGTCGAAGTAGTGCACGCCCTTGCGGAACCGCGGCGGCACGTACGACGGGTGTTGCAGCAGCGCCTTGAACAGCGACGTCGTCCCGGCGCGCTGAGCACCGACGACGAGGAAGTCCGGCTCGCGCCGGCGACCGGCCGACAGCGAACCGATGGCACGAGCGGCAACGCCGGCACGATGAAAGGCATATTTACGGATACGGCTACGCGCCATGGGTCGCGACCTCCTGCAGACTTGTCCACCAGTCGCCGACCGCGGCCAGCGCTGGTTCGATCCATTCCCCAGCACGGCCAAGGCGTGGCGCATCCGTCTGGCTCTGACCGTCGCCGATGTACCGGCTCGCGATCTCGATCAGATAGAGCGCCATAATCGCGCGAGCCTGCGCTGCATCGACGCCGAACGGCGCCAACAGGTCGGCGCAACGATGCGCGAGCGCGGCCGACGCAGGCGCCGGGTCCGTGCCACGAACTGTCACTTCCTCGTGCAATTCATAGTGCAAAAGATCAAATCCAAGGGGTACGTCGACCGCGTACCGTTCCCAGTCCCAGAGCAGGACGCCATCGGCGCGTACGGCCATGTTGCCGCCGTTCCAATCGCCGTGCCATGCGCCGAACGGCACCGGCGCGACCACCGTACGGGCGTGCGCGACCGCTTCGGCGAGGACGTCGGCGGCGGGTGATGCCGGCAACCCGGACACCCGGGCCGCGACGACGTCCAGATAGGGCGCGGCATACAGCGGCCGTAACGTCGGCTCGCCGGCCACTGCGCGCATGGCCTCGACCGCGGCACCGGCGTTCGTCGCCTTCGACCCGCGTGCGCCCCAGACCGGCAGCGCCTCGATCACGAGCAACTCCATGCCGTTCCAGGCACCGGCATGCAGGATCCCCGGCGCCCGGACGATGCCCGAGGTCGCGTTGAGCGATCTGCCGGAGCGCGGTCGCCTCCGCGGTCACCAGCGCCCGGGTCAGGTCGTTGACGCCGAGCTTTGCGAAGCCGACGGCGTGACCCCGCTGATCCAGGAGCTGCAGCACCGGCTTCCGATTGGCGCGCGGCGGTCCGAACCGGACGCTCACCCGGACCGGCTGACCGACCACCTCGCCGAGATGCGCGGCCAGTGTGTCCGTACCGCCGATCCGCAGCTGATCCCGGAACACCAGGTCGCCGACGCCACTCGCGAACATCCCGACCAGCGCCGCCTGACGCAGCCGAGCCTTGGCCGAGCTGGGCGCGATGACGTGCCGGATGGCCGCCGTCGCGACCCGCCGAGCCCCCCGCGGTACGAGCAACCGTGGCGCGGCGCCGGACGGGATCGCGGTGTAGACCTCGTCCGTACGCGAGCCGCCGAGCGCATCACCGGTGCCGGACAGGATCGCGTGCAGAGCTTCCAGATCATTCATGAGCGTGGACACGGCGGATCACTGGATCTCCCGGGTGCGTTCGTTCCGCCACCAGAGACCCAACGTGATCATCATGATCATCAGAGGCAACTCGAGTACCGGATATACGGTGGAAAACCAGATGGCCATGAGCACGGTGAAACCGCCGGCCAGCCCGACCCAGGACGGGTCCCGCCGATATCGCCAGGCGAACCGCACAAAGAAACCGAAGTAGAGACCCGCGCCCACGAATCCGGACGTGATCAGCAGCAGCCAGAACTGGCCGTCACTGCCGATATCGCGGCTGCCGCACTGGGCGCACGACGAGGTCGGGCCGATCGCGATGGACCGGCCGCTGCCGACGACGCTCGAACCACCGCCATAACCGATGATCGGTGACGTCTTCGCGGCGGCGATCGCGGCGTTGTTCACGTCGGCACGACCGTTGTCCGAGTGCGGCGTATTGATCCGGCCGATGATCACATTGCCGAGCGGCGTCGTGATCACGAGAATCGCCGCGATCGCCACCGACGCAAGCACGATGACCGCAGGCAGCGTCTGCCCGCGCTTGGCGAGCCGAATGATCATGTAGATGACGCCGATGCCGAGGCCGATCCACGCGCCGCGGTTGAGCGAGTAGACCACCGCGTACACCGCGAGCAGCAGAATCCCGATCGGCCACGCGCGCTGGAACAGCGTCTTCGGGCCGCGCATCGTCGAGATCAGGAACCACGGCAGGAGCAGGACGAGCGCTTCACTCCACGTGTTCGTGTACTGGAACGGGAAGGCCGGCCGGGCACCGGTCAGCTGCGCGAGCACGTCCTGGTACTGCGCGAACTGGACGGTCACGAGGTGCGTGACGAACGAATTCGACCGCAGCGAATGCGGCAGCACGTGTGCGATCGGCGTGACGATCGTGATGTGCGGCACGAACAGGCTCATCATGCCACCGAGCACGACCATCACGAACAGCGCCGAGAGCATCTTCGCGACCCGCTTGGCCGGCAGTTCGCGCTCGGTGAGGTTGCCGACGTAGAGCAGGACGATCACCGCGGTGACGTAGTCCGCCATGCGTTGGAAGTAGGCCAGGTAGCGGCCGACGCCGGGAGTCGGCGGCAGCGCGCCGGGCACGTGCTTGTTCAGCATGAACAGGCCGAGCAGGCCGATCGCAATGAACAACATCCAGATGGCGTACCCGCCCGGGTAGCGCACCCGGCGGCGGCGCAGCAGCTCAAGCGCCATCGGGATGGCCAGGAGCGGCACGATGAACAGCGTCGCGCCGAGCATGCGCCAGAGCGGGTAGAGCACGATCATCGAGAACAGCGCCCAGTCACGGGCGCGGATCGGGTCGCGGTCGCTGCTGCGGACGACCACGCCGACGATCGGCGCCGGCACGACCGAGGTGTTCGGTGCCTGTGCGATCCCTCGGGCCATCTGCGGCTGCACGGCAGCGGCTTCGGCCTCGGTCAGCGTTGCCCGCTGGTAGGAGTTCTTGCTGCGCGTGACGGTGCTCCGCCCGAGTGGCATCCGGGCGGTCGGGACCGCTGGCACAACGCCGTTCGTTTGACCCGGCTCGGCAGACGATTCCGTCGTCATGATGCCGTCACCTTCGCGGTGGCCGGCACCATCATGATCCAGGTCTGGCCGGCGGTCAGTTGCGGTGTGTCCTGGTCCGGGCCGAGCAGGTTGAGCGCGGAGTTGAAGGTCTTCTTGGACCAGCTCGCCGAGATCGTCGAGTCGCCCGCGACGACGGTCGCCTTGCCGGTGCCGAGCGGGTCGGCGAACGTCAGATCCTTGCGCAGCGCCGAGACGTGCTTCGTCGTGTACGCCGTCGTGATGATCACGATGTTCGTCGTGGTCATCAAGACACCGCCGATCCTCGTGTGCCACGTGTTCGTCGCGCTGTCGTAGGTCCACGTGATCGCCGCATGTCCGGGCACGGCGACGACCACCTTGCTCGCGGTGTCCACGTTCAGCCGGGACAACGCTCGGCCGATGTCGGCGTACTCGAACATCCCGTTCGGTGTTCCCTTGGCGCCGACGCGCAGGGTGTTCGGGTCGGCGTACATGCTGCCGCCGGACGATGCGAAGCCCGAACCGGACTTGCTACCGGTACGGACGGTCAGCTGGAACGTCTTCGCGGTGTCCAGGAATCCGGCGGGCGCGCCGGTCTGCGCGATCAGCGGATTCGTCGTACAGACGAGCTTCAAGTCGGACGGTCGTACCTCGGCGAGCGGGCCGACCTTCGTCGGGTACTTCGACTGGAAGATCCCGACCAGGTGGAACGCGCCGGCTTCACTGAACTCGATCGAGACGATGTCGGCGTCGCCGAAGCCGACCGGCGCCGGGACGCCCTTGGCCACGTTGACCGGCACGACCACGGCCGAGCCGGACCCGGCGCCCGGCAACCCGGTCATCGGTGCCAGCGGGGTCGGCGTCGCGGATGGACTGGGGCTCGGCGAGACCGGCGTGCCGGACGGCGACGCCTGCGCAGCGGCGAGCGAGGGCGGTGCCTTCGCCGAACACGACGGCCAGCGCCGCCGCCGTCACGATCGCGACCGCCACCGCCCGGAAGCGGTGGTTGATCATCGCGAATCAGAGCGCTTCGACTCGACGAAATCGGTGGTCTCGTCCGGCGTCCGTGGTCGGCCAGTCGGCGACCGGCGGGTCATCGACGTCGGTCGCGCGCGGCAGCAGCATGGTCGAGTCGGATGCGGTCCGACCCTTGTACCCGCGGGGTGCCGCGCCGGACTTGGTCTTCGGGGTGACCACCGGCGGGGCCGAAACCGGCTCGACGGCTTCCAGCGGCTTGGGCGGCCGGTACGACCGGCTGTCCCTGCCGTGCCGGATTCGGCCGGGCGGCCGACCACTTGGCCGGCTTGACGTCCTTCCAGCTGTCGGTCACGACGAGCATGCCGGCGACCGGCGCGTGCACGCGGCTGAACTGGTCGAGCGCGGCGTCGATCTCCGGTGCGTGTACGCGGTGGGTCTCGACCACCAGCACGATCGCGGCGGCGACCTCGCTGAGCGCCTGGGCGTCGACCGAGCGGCTAGGCGGCGCGGCGGCGATCAGGACGCGATCGGCCCGCTGCTGCAGTTCGTGGAGCAGATCGGCGACCGCGCCGACCGGCAGTTCGACGCGCGGATCGAGCTGCCCCGACGTCAGGATGCTGACCTGCTGGAGCGACGGCGCCACCTGGAGCGCGTCGTCGAGCGTGATCTCGCCGGCCAGCACCTCGCCGAGTCCGTACGGCGTCCGGACGCCGAGCACGTCGGCGATGGTGGAGTCGAGGTCGGTGCAGACGATCACGACGCGCTCACCGGAGCGGGCGAACGCAGCGGCCAGGTTGGCGACCACGAAGCCGGTGGCCTGACCCGGGACGGCGCCGCAGACGAGCAGCGTGTCGGTGGCGGACGGACGACCGCCACGGGCGGCGCCGGCGGCGTATCGCAGGATGTTGCGAAGTTGGCTGAATTCACGACCGAGCACGGTCGCGGCGTCCGCGACCGACGGACGGTGACGGCCCGGGCGGAACTCCATCAGCACCGGCACGTCCGGGCGCTCCGGCACGTCCTTGAGCCGGTAGATGCGGGTGTCGAGGCGGGCCAGGGCGAGCGCGATCGCTAGGCCGATCAGGAGTCCGACGCCGACGCCGCTGACCACGTAGAGCGGGATGGTCGGCTTGGCCGGGTGCTTCGGCACCGTGGCCGGCGACAGGATCGAACCACCGCTGACCACGTCCGCCTGGAGCGGCGCGAGGTGGTTCGTCAGTTGTGCGATCTGACCGGAGTACAGATCCGCCTGGCCGACCGCCTTCGCCAGTTCGGACGAGCCCTTGGCGGCGGACTGGATGATCGCCTGCGCCTGCAGGAGGGCTTTCGTGTCGTTGTCGATCTGGCTCTGCAGGTTGGTCTTCTGCGCGTCCAGCGCGAACTGCGCGCTGCTGTTGCGGTTGTCGATGTAAGCCTGCGCGAATGCCTGCGAGCCGCGCTCGGCGTCGGCGGGCGTTGCGGCGTCGAACGTGATGTTCAGAATCGACGTGTTCGCCGGGACCGTGTAGCTGACGTACGCCAGCAACTGAGGGACGGTCACCGTGGTCCTGAGGATGGTCTGGGCGCCGCTGGCCGACCGAGGCCGACCGAAGGATGTTGCCCTCGGTGTCCATGTCCACTTTGCTGCCATCGCCGAGCGGTGCGACGACCAGGACCGGAGTGACCGACTCGTAGGTCTTCGGCAGCGTCTGCACGTAGCCGAAGGACCCCGCACCGCCGATAATCACCGCAATTGCCACAATCCACCAACGTCGAACGAGCCATCCTAAGTAGTCACCAATGGTGGCGGTCTGCAGTCCGTTGGCGTCCATAACTCCCCTGTCCATGCTGGTCAGCGCCGATCACGGTGCGACACCGAGTGCGTACTGTACGACAGCAACTTGCCCATGACGATCGTCCGTTTGGTTGCGCCGCCATGACAAGCAGGAGCCAGCCCACGCCAATGTGCGATGCGCGGCCTTAGGCTATATCTGTCGTGGCAAAAGTCGCTAGTTAACGCGGTTCGATGCCGAAATGCGACAGAAACGTTGCCGCCTGGCACATTTCGTCCGAGCCGCCTTATGGGGCACACTGCACAGCCATGAGGGTCTGTTACGACATTCAAACCCATCGCGACCCGGACCAGATCAGCCGTCTGGTTCGGACACTGCTGACCGAGAGCCCAGGTGCGGTCGTCCACATCAGTCACGACCGCCGCGGTCCGGCGCTGGACGAGCGTGCCCTGCAGGCGTACGGAGACGTCGTGGTCGAGTTGGCCGACGGCGGGTACGGCGACTTCAGCCACGTCGAACGGCACATGCAGGCCATCGCCTGGGTGCTCGACCACCGCCCGGATGTCGACTGGCTCGTCAACCTCACCGGCCAGGACTATCCGATCGTGCCGATCGCCGACGATCGAGCAGGAACTCGAATCGTCCGAGGCGGACGCGTTCCTGGAGTTCCATCCGGGATTCGGAGAGGGCTCTCGGTGGCCGGCCCACCGGGTGCGTTCCCGCTACTACTTCCGGCACCGCCGGATCCGATCCCTGACACCAAAATGGCGCAACCGGTTACATCCGTTACAGGCGTTAAACTTCGCGCAACCTCTTGTGCGCTTTCACGTCGCCTACGGCGTGATGGTCGGCTGGCGTACCCGGTCGCCGTTCTCCGCAACGTTCGCGGTCTATGGCGGTTCGGCGTTCATGTCGCTCCGGCGCCCGGTTTTGGAGTATTTGCGGGCTTTCTACATTGAACGTCCGGAAATCATGGAGTACTTCCGGCACACGCTGTCGCCGGTTGAGGCCGTCTTTCCCACCATTCTGGCTAACTCCGGAAAGTTCGTGCTGGTCAACGACTGCAAGCGCTACTTTGACTTCCGCGGCTCGTCGTTCAATCACCCGAAGCTGCTGTCGCGCGATGACCTGCCGCGGGCGTACGCATCCGGCGCGCACTTCGCGCGGAAGCTCGACGCCACGTCCGACGCCGGCATTTTCGACCTGATCGACGAACACCGCGACACCCTCCGCCGATGAACGACGCCACCGACCTTTGGGGACCGCATGGCACTTGACGCCCTGGATCAGGCCGCTTCCCGGCGGGCCGACCACATCATGCTGGTCGGATCGTCCGGCGGTCACCTCGCGCAGTTGTTCGCGCTCCGGCCATGGTGGATCGGGCGCGAACGGACCTGGGTGACGTTCGAAACCCCGGACGCCGTGAGCCTCTTGGACGGCGAAAACGTCATCTACGCGCACTACCCGACCACGCGAAACGTACGCAACCTGACCCGCAACGGGTTCCTGGCGCGGCGGCTGCTGCGCGCAGCTTCGCCCGGATGTCGTGATATCCACCGGCGCCGGCGTTGCCGTGCCATTCTTCGCGATTGCCCACCGGATGGGCATCCCGACGGTCTATGTCGAGGTCTACGACCGGATCGAAACTCCTACGCTAACGGCTCGGCTTTGTCGCCCGTTCACCTCGAAGATGCTCGTGCAATGGGAGGAACAGTTGACGCTGTACGCCGACTCCGAGTTGGTCGGACCGCTGCTGTGAGCGACTCGAGCCCGGCCGGCCAGTACCGCCGCCGTTGCCGAACTGCACGTCCTCGTACTCGTCGGCACCGGACGTCCACCCGTTCGACCGCCTCGTCGGCTGGGTCGAAAATTACACGCCGATCATCGCCGTTGCACTGGACGATCCAGTACGGCTCGTCGCGCGCCAGCAAGCTGCCGGGCAGCGCCGCATTCCTGGACCGTGCCGAACTCGCCCGTGCACTCACCGAGGCACACGTCGTCATCTGCCACGGTGGCCCGGCGACCATCACCGAGGCGCGCAATGCGGGCCACCGCCCGCTCGTCGTACCGCGCGACCCGAAGCTCGGCGAGCACGTCGACGATCACCAGCAGCGGTTCGCTCGCCGGCTCGGCCGCAGCGGACTCGTCGAGATATGCGAGACGGAGGAGGCGCTCCGCGCCGCGCTCGAGCAGGTCGAGGCCGATCGATCCACATTCCGGATCGACAACGCCGATGCCACGGCCGCCGTAGTCGCAACCGCCCTGCAGATCGGACGGATCGCCGACGGGCTGGTCGCCGACGTACGCCCGGCACGCGTACCCCGGCAGTCCCGTCGGACCGCAGCCACGCCCGGAGCGGTACCGCAGCAGCGGGCCGCGGTCAGCCATCGCACCGCCGCTCCGGCGACCGCCGCGGACCGGCCCGACCGCGCCGAGTCCTCTATATCGGCGGCTGGGGCCGCAGCGGTTCGACGCTCGCCGAGCGGCTCCTCGGCGAGATGCCGGAGATCGTCGGCGCCGGCGAGGTCACCCACCTGTGGCAGCGCGGCTTGATCGACAATGAGCTGTGCGCCTGCGGTACGCCGTTCCGCGACTGCCCGTTCTGGACCGCGGTCGGTGACCGGGCCTTCGGCGGCTGGCGCACCGTCGACGCGGCCTCGATCATCGCGCTGAAGCATCGCGTCGACCGGACCCGGTTCGTGCCGCGGCTCGCGCTGCCGACCGCGCTCACCCGGCGGCGCCGGGAACTGAACACGTACACCGAGATCCACCGTGCGCTCTACGTGGCGATCGCCGAGGTCGGCGGCGGCTCGGTCGTCATCGACTCGAGCAAGCACTCGTCGCTGGCGTTCGCGCTGCGGCACAACCCGGTCGATCGACCTGCGCGTGCTGCACCTGGTCCGGGACGGTCGCGGCGTCGCCTATTCGTGGGCCAAGGAGGTCCGGCGTCCGGAGGCGACCGGCGACGGCGCCGACGCGCTGATGCCGCAGTATTCGGCGACGAAGTCGGGCGTGCTGTGGACCATGCACAACTGGATGTTCCACCTGCTGCACCTCGTGCACCGGCGGGTCCGGCTGATGCGCTACGAGGACATGATCGCCGACCCGTACGCGAAGCTGGCCGAGATCCGCACGTTCCTCGACCTGCCGGCCGCCGAGCAGTCGTTCCTGCAGATCGTCGACGGTGCGACGGTTGCCCAGGTGGGTCCGAGCCACTCGATCGCCGGTAACCCGATGCGATTCACCAACGGTCAGCTGACCCTGCGTACCGACAGCGCCTGGCGGACCGCGGCACCGCAGCGCGGCCGACGCGAAGATCGCGCTGCTGACCTGGCCCGGCCGGCTCCGGTACGGCTACCTCGATCGGCCCTCTCGCGGGCACGGGAAACACAGCAAAGGACATCAGTCGTGAGCCCTACCGTCTCCGTCGTCGTACCGACCCGTGATCGTCCGGAGTTGCTCCGGATCACGATCGCGTCGATCCTCGGCCAGGACTATCCGGGCGACGTCGACGTCATCGTCGTCTACGACCAGAGCACGCCGGATCTGACGCTCGAACGCGATGAGCCGTCCCGGCGCGTACGCGTGATCTCCAATACCCGCAAGCCGGGCCTCGCCGGCGGCCGCAACAGCGGTGTCCTCGCCGCCGGTGGCGAATACGTCGCGTTCTGCGACGACGACGACACCTGGCTGCCCGGCAAGCTGCAGGCACAGATCGCGGCGATGGAAGCCGCTCCCGAGGCGGAGATGTGCGCGACCGGCGTCCAGATCGCGTACGTGGATCGCCGGGTCGACCGCATCCTCCAGCGGGACCGGGTCACGATGACCGACCTCCTGCGCTCTCGGATCCAGGAGATGCACCCGTCCGCATTCCTGTTCCGTCGCACGGCGCTGATCGACGGGATCGGCCTCGTCGACGAGGAGATCCCGGGCAGCTACGGCGAGGACTACGAGTTGATGCTGCGAGCGGCCCGCCGTACACCGATCGTGAACGTACCGATCGTCGGCGTGGTCGCGCTCTGGCACCGTCAGTCCTACTTCACCGCCCGGTGGGAGACGATCGCGACCGCGCTGGAGTGGCTGCTCGAGCGGTACCCCGAGTTCCAGACGGATCCCCAGGGTCTGGCGCGGATCACCGGCCAGATCGCGTTCGCCAAGGCGGCCAGCGGATCGCGCGGTTCGGCGGTCCGCTGGGCCGGCCGGACGATGCGTAGCAACCCGCGGGAAGCGCGCACCTACCTGTCGCTCGCCGTTGCCAGCCGGGTCGTGTCAGCCGACGCGATCCTGCGCCGGCTGCACGACCGCGGTCGCGGAATCTAGACCGGACCCGCTACGGATCTGGCCGCTACAGAAGTCTGTTCCAGACGGCCTTCGTCGCCGCATCGCGGATCCGGTAGTCGTACGTGCCGCCGAGCCAGTCCAGATCGAAGTACGTGGTCCACAGCGCGTGATTGGCCTCGGTGATCTTCAGCAGATCATCGAGCCACGCCGCGCGTTGCGGTGCCGCTCGGATCCGACTGCAGCAGCGCGCCGCCGAGTTCGGCGATGCCCCACGGCTTGCCGACCGAGTTGGACGCGGCGACGACCGGCGCCATCAGCTTGCTGGCCGGGTCGTAGTCGCCCAGGCCCTTCTTGAAGTCGAGGTTGTAGACGTCCCATCCGAGCACGTCAATCACGCTGTCGCCGGCGTAGTAGTCCTTCCAGTTGCGGTGCGAACTGGGGGACAACGTCCACTGCATCAGGACCAGCGTTGCGTGCAGGCGCGGATTGTTGGCCTTCTTCGCTAGTCCGGCGAGGTGCGTCCAGGCGGCCCGGTATTGGGCCGCGGTAAAAGCGCCGCCCTCGATGTCGTCCTCGGGTTCGTGCCAGTAGACCCAGTAGGTGTCGCGATCTTTCGGCGCGTTGTTGAACCACGACTGCATGGTCGAGTCTTCGGAGCCGCTCGTGACCGCCGACGGGTTGAACTTGAACGACACGATCGTCGTACGGTCGACGTTGCCCGCGTTGCCCGGCCAGGCCGCCGGTGCACCGGGGTAGAACACCCGGACGGCTTGCATCCGGCCGATGATGCCCTCTTCGTACGAGAGCGCCTGCATGTACGTCTGCCCGTTGATCTGTGCGAACGAGGCACCGCACTGGGTCGCATTCGCGTTCACCGGGCCACCCGGTCCGCCCGGCGGTTCGGGTACGCCCGGCGGCAGCGGCTGTCCGGACGGCGAGCCCGGTGCACCCGGCGACGGTGAGGCGCCGATAGCGCCCATCGACGAGATCACACCCGGCTGCGCCTTGGCCTTCGATCCGGGCTGCAGCACCGAGTTGGCACCGCCGGCGCGGGCGGTGGTGCCCGGGCCGGTGCCGATGAACGGAACGACCGTATCGATGCCGTCCACGCCGGCGCTGGCGGCGGCGACCGCGCCGCCGAACAGGAGAAGGGCGATCACGGTCAGTCGGAGCATCCACCGGCTGGCGGAGACGCCGCTCACCTGCCGCCAATGAGCCGGCCGCCGGTGCCGGAAGTGCGGCTTACCGGGCGTGCGTTTCGTGGGTGCAGGCGCGATCCTCGCCGGTACAGGTCCGGTGGGAGCCCGGAATTCGCCGGTGTGGCGTTCCGGGCTCGGCGCTAGCCGTGTATCCGTGATCAAACCCCTAACGGGTCAGCCACGCCGACTGTCTCGATCGGTTTATCAACGTCGTCGGCGACTACAGGCTGGGACGACGGCAGCGCGGTGCCAGGCCCTCGATCGAGGAGCCAAGCCGCTGTCGCCCATGCGAAGAGAAGCGCGGCACCAAACAGGATGCCGCCGGGCAATACATCAGAAATCCAGTGCTTGAGCAGGTACACCCGGGTGTAGGCCTCGAACGCGACCGCAACCCCGAGCGCCGTCCATAGTGCCACGCGCATTCTGAATCCGGCATTCAAACTCTTGCCGGCGAAGTACGCGACCAGGCCAAAGATCAGGAACGCGCGGCCGACACCACCGGACGGCCAGTTGCCCAGCGTGGTGGGCGGCGGCTGCCGGTGGACGAGATCCTTGAGCGAGGTCTGGAAGTACTTCTCCGACACGTACGCCAGCGGGAACACCACCAGCGGCACCCAGCGGCGCGTCTTGCGAGCCAGAGCGAAGACCACGGCGCCGAGCACCGCGACGAACTCGGTGGGGTGACGATTGCCGATCTGAGTGACCGCGTTGTTGATCGTCGACCACCAACCGATCCCCCTGGCATTGAAGAAGTTGAAGACCGGGACGTCAACATCCGGCTGCAGGTGCTTGGCCAACAGGCCGAGCGGCCACATGGCCGAGACCATGACGCCGAGGAACACCACCAGGATGACGGCCGCGGAGAGCGGACCGACGAGCAAACGTGCCGCCTTGGCCGGAAGCCGGGCAGCGATCTCGTCGGCGAGTTCGGTGGCCTCGCGGCGGACCGAGCCGGCCGCCTTTTCGGCCCAACCGAACCGCACGCTCGCCCAGGATCCCACGGCCACGACCGCCATCACCAGGACAAAAATCGTCAAAGGGTACATCTACTTCTTCCATCCGAGGTTGATCGGAACTCATCCTGTGTGTTCGATGACTTGATCGCAAGCTTCACCGACACGCGGCCCCGAACGAGTGTCAGTAGGCACCGGACGATCGGATGACCGCCGTGACTGTCCGCATAAGAATGACGAGGTCAAGTGATAGTGACCAGTTCTCCACATAGTGCAGATCAAGGCGCATAACCTCATCCCATGGAAGATCTGACCTTCCCGACACCTGCCATAAACCAGTCATTCCGGGCTTAACAACAAGCCTTCGGCGGAAATCGGCGGGGTATCTGTCTACTTCTGTCCGGAGTGGCGGTCGCGGACCGACCAACGACATCGCTCCACTCACGACGTTGAACAGCTGCGGCAGTTCGTCCAACGAGTAGCGGCGAAGGAACCGGCCGACCGGCGTGACCCGAGGATCCTCGCGCATCTTGAAGAGCAGGCCGTCATTCTCGTTACTGGCAGCGAGCGTCCCCATCATGCGCTCGGAGCCCGGATACATGGTCCGGAACTTCACCATCCGGAACTCCCGGCCGTCCCGGCCGATCCGGACCTGCCGGAACAGCGCCGGGCCGTTCGAGGTGAGACGAACGAATGCGGCGATGACCAGGAGCACCGGGCTGAACAACGCGACCAGCAGCACGCCGAGCAGGCGGTCCAACGCCTCCTTGACGATCCGCCGCGGTCCGCGCAGCGTGGCGTGGTCGACGTGCAGCATGGGAAGACCGTCCACCGGACGGATCGTGGTACGGCCGCCGGCGACGTCCATCAGGGCGCTGGCGACGATCAGGTCGACCTTGTCGTCCTCGACACTCCAGCCGATCCGGCGCAGCGCCGGCCCGTTGATCTCCGGGCAGGTCAGGACGATCACGGTATCCGCCTCGGCCAGCGCGGCCGCATGGTTGACCGAGTCGAACGAACCGTAGACCGGGACCGGCACCGAGCTGTTCAGGCGCGAACTGGGATCCGGCAGGCAGGCGCCGACGACGTCGAGACCGTGGAAGCGCGACCGGCGCAGCATCGTGCACAACTCGGCCACATCGGCGGCGTGCCCAACCGCGACGACCCGTCGCAGCCGGTAACCGTTTGCCCACGAACGGTGGAGGCCGCGGCGGAGCGCGAACCGCGAGGCTCCGACGATGAGGCAACCGAGCGGAAGCGCCATCAAAATGTAGCCACGGGCGACTTGGATGTTGATTGCGTAGAGCACCACCGCGACCGACGCCATGAACGCGCATCCGGCGCGGAAGACCCGCTGGTATTCCTCGCTGCCAATGAAGAGGTGGCGGGTGTCGTAGGCGCGATTCAGAGCCAGCGCCAGCACCCACCCCAAGGGGAGCAGCATGGTGAGCCACAACGCCGGAACGTGCTCGCCCTTGGACCCGCCGAAGCGCAATGTGTATGCAATGACGTCGGCGGCGAGGGCGGAGAAGAGATCGAGCCCGACTGTCTGCCAGACGTAGCGGGACTCCCAAACCGGCCGAACACTGGTCGACGTCCTCGCGGCGATCCGGGCGTGAACCGGGCGGGTTTCCGCCAAGATCTCAACCACTGAAACCTCCGGATGAGTCGAATTCGTGAAATCCCGAAGGACGCTGCATCGCGTCCCGGAATAGCTTTTGTGCTGGTGGTGACCCTAATTAAGAACCGAGCGTACGTGACATTTGTTCACGAAGCGTAAACAGTTCGTGTCCGGATGTCGACAGGGGCAATCGGTTGATAGTGCCGGTTTATCAATTGGTTTGCGATTGCTGGAGCCGTGTCACCACGGCTCCGAGCAATCGCGTTCAGATCTGCGTTACGGCTTCAGAACGATGGTCCAGCTGTCCACTGCACCCGGCGTCACGTCCGTGGTTGCGGTCAGGCCACCAACCGCACCGATCGGTACGCTCGTGCCGCTGTCCCCGACCACGGAGTTGATCCGGCCGCTGCCGGTTCCGTTGTCCGCACCACGGCTCGTCACGCTGCCGGGCACCGTCCATGCCGTCACGGTCGACGACTTGGCCGCCCAGTACGAGACGACCCAATCGCCGCTCGCCGCTGCCGATCCGGCCGGCGACGTGACCGACGTCGTCGAGGACGCCGCCGCGAACACCGTGAACGAGGCGACCGGTGTGGTCGCGTTCGTACCGGAGTACGCCACCAGCTGCACCGTTCCGTGGATCGACCGCGCTGAATCCGACGGTCACCGAGGTACCGGCGTCCGTGGCGGTGGCGACCCGCTGCCAGACCGACGTCGTGATGGTCGTGGTGGACGACGGCGATGTGCCGACGAGCGTCCACCCGGCCGGTGCGGTCGGCGCGGTCGCCGACGTACCGGTCGCGATCAACAGCATGCCGTTGCCCGAGGTCACGGCGGCCGGGACGGTGACCGTCTCGGACGTCGCGTTCCCGTTCGTCATGGCACCGGCGACAAATGCGATCGGAGTCGCGGCCGCGGCCGGTGACACCTGCTGCGATGCCGAGGCCGTGGCGCCCAGCGCGTTCGTGACGGTCAGCGTGGCCGTGTAGGTCCCGCCGGTGGCGTACGCGTTGGTGGCCGTGACGCCGGTGGCGGTGTTGCCGTCGCCGAACGTCCAGCTGTACGACGTGATCGAGCTGCCCGGTGCGGTTGAGGCACTGGCATCGAACGCGCAGCTCAGCGCCGTGCAGGTAGCCGCGAACGACGCCACCGGAGCCGGTGCCGCGGTCGCGAACATGCCGCGCGTACGCCAGTCGTTGCCGTCCGTGCTCGGGCCGCTGACCACCGCGTCGGTCGAACCGTCCGGGTTACCGCAGGCCCAGGCGACCGAGTGCAGGTTGCCGGTTGCCGAGTCGGCGTAGTAGAGCGTTGCCACCCGCCAGGAACATGCCGTCGATGCTGCTCAGGTTCGCCGAACCGCCCGCGGTGAACTCGACCGAGCCGATCACGCCGTCGTCCGGCTCGAAGTACCGGTAGTGCAGCTGCGACTGGCCGGCCAGCGCGTAGTAGAGCTTGCCGTTGTCGTAGACCATGCCGGTGACGCTCTGCATCTCGCCGCCGTAGAGCGACGCCTCGACGCCGCGGTACGTCTGGCCGGAGCCGGTCTGCACGTTCGACCAGACCGGGTCGTCGTACGGGTCGACCAGAGACGGTGCACCGACGTTCGTACCGTCGAAGCTCGCCTCGTAGAGGTTGCCGTCGGTGTAGCCGTAGAACAGCTCGTTGCCGACGAGGAACGCGCCCCGCACCTTCGACCACTGGATCGTGCCGTTGTCGACCGTGCTGGTCGTGCCGACGGCCGAGCCGGTGAACGAACGCTCCTGCAGCGTGTCGAGCGCACTCGACGGCGGCGGGGTGATGTCGGTACGGACGATCTCGATGCCGTTGATCAGCGGGTTCTCGACGATGTTCGAGAGTCCGATGGTGACCTGGCCGCTGGCCGGGGCATTGAGGTCGTACGCGTGCATGGTGCCGGTCTGGTCTCCGACGTCCGCGACGATGTCGTAGTGATTCTGGACCACGGTGCCGTCCAGGCTGACGTTGAAGACGCGCTGGCCGACCTGGCTCGTACCGGTGTAGCGGTTCGCGAAGTAGAGGCGGACCTCGATCGGCGTACCGGGCGTGACCGGGAAGCTCCAGTTCTGGTTTGCCCAACGCTCCGAGTTGAAGATCGCGCTCGGCGTCGTAGACGGCACGCTCGCGTTGATGTTCGGAACCTGACTCCAGCCGGCCGCGTTGCTGGTCGCATCGCGGTACGGGCTGGTGCTGTTCTGGTCCGCCTGCCAGTCCGGGCCGTTGTCGATGGCCGGAATGACCGGGCCACCGGCGTCGATGCGGTAGAGCACGTTGGTGTTCGTGCCGTTCGGCAACTGTCCGGCGGTGTAGACGCTCGCGGGCAGCGACTGACTGGGTGTATGCCGGGACGCTCTCGCCACCGGCGAGCGGGAAGAACGCGATCCGGCCTCGAACCTGGTAGGTCGAGCCGGTGCCGATCGACGGGGTGTCGCTATCCGACGTACACGCCCTGCGAGTTGACGAACATCGCGTACGCGCCGGAGCCGCGCGGGTTACGCCCGGGGTTCCAGGTGAACGGCATGCCGTTGATCGGGTCGAGGGCGACCAGGCCCGGACGCGGGACGCTGCCCTGGCCGGCCGAGTCGGAGGCGGACCCGTTGTTGACCCAGCGCTCGTGACCACCGGCGTAGATCGCATCGCCGGCGGTCGTGATCGACTCGAACGAGTCGTTGCCGGTGTAGTCGATCCACTGCGGCTGGACATCGGTGCCGGTGTCGGTGGTCGCCCACCGGGTCGCCGTGTCACACAGCGCGCGCGTGCCGTCGGTGTTCGTCGTGAACGTGCCACCACCGGTGGCGGCCACGACGAAGTACGTGCCGTCGGTCGAGAACGCCATGTCACGCATGTACGTGTCGTAGGCGCCCGAGGCACAGGTCGCGGTGTAGCCGGACGTGTTCCAGTCGGTGTCGAGCGTGCCCGACGTCGACGTCAGGTTCAGCATCATGATCTGGTCGTGAATGACGCCGTCGGCCATCTTGAAGTTTCCGACCGCGACCAGCTTCGTACCGTCCGGGCTGACGTCGAGCTTGTGGACGCCGACGCCGGCGTTGGACTGCCCCGGCTGGCCGGTGTAGTTGTGGTGACCGGAGACCTGCGTCGTGATGTACGGGTCAACCGCGCCGGTGGTCGGGTTCAGCGCGCCGATGCCGCCGTGCGCCTGAGCGTTCAGGACGGTGAACGTGCCGCCGATGATCAGGTGACCGCCGGACAGGTCCATCGCCCAGACGACGCCGTCCATCGGTGCCGGCTTGAATCCGGCGACCATCAGGCCGGTCGTCGTGCTCAGCAGAGCGACGCCCTTTGCCTTGACACCGTTGACGTTGTTGAACTCGCCGCCGACGTAGATCGTGTTCGCCGAGGGGCCGGGCTTCAACGTCCGGACGATGCCGTCCAGCGTCGGCACGAAGGTGGTGCTGACCACTCCGGTGTTCTGATCGAACGAAAGGATGTAGTTGCGCGTCACCGCATCGGCGGAATTCGTATCCCCCGGCGGGTCAACATTCGTGAAGCTGCCGCCGACAAAGATCTGGCTGCCGACCTGGGTAATCGCGAACACCGTGCCGTCGTTGATATTCGGCGTATGGGTCGACGGCGTCGCCGTCACCAGGTTGGGCTGGTCTACGCCGCTGGCTACAGCTGCGCTGACCTGCCCGACAAGGGCGACGGCGGCGAATAGTGCCAAGCCGATCTTGGCAGCTCTCATCCGCATGTGCAAAGCCCCCTTTGAAGGGAAATAGTTGTTACAGAGTCAAAACATCGGACTGGGGGAACGGAAAAGGCTCGTTATGTCACGCTCGATCAAACACGCCACGTGAGAATAAATTGCCGGTCGTCGAAAAGCACTATCGCATACGCGACTCTGTCCCTTTGGGGGAGGAACTCGGCCCACATTCCGGCGAGCCGTCACTATTTGCACATTCGGACTAAATCGGGTGCCAGGCAAATAGGATAATTGCCCGCGAATCTGGGCATAAACCACTAGTAGACTGGCCAAATTGTCAGCAATCTGTCGCCGTTAAGGGCTTATCCATCAATCCGTACGGCGATACCGTTTCCGGAATTGATGAGGATTGATAACCCGAGAAACGAGCCGAACAGTATGAACAATGCGGTACGCACGGCGGTCCTATCGGCATTTGCCGTCACGATCACGCTCGCGGCAGCGCTGCCCGTATCGGCTGCAACACCGTCGGTAAGCGCTACACCGTCGGCCCACATGCCCTACGTCACGAGTACCAACTCGACCGTCCGGCAAATCGTCCAGTGCGGAAACACGATGTACGCGGTCGGTGCGTTCAGCACCGTCGCCGCCGCCGGCGTCAGCGCGCAGACGCGGCACAACGCGTTCTCGTTCAACGCAACGACCGGTGCGATCTCGACCTGGAACCCGAACCCGAACGGCGAGGTCAATTCGATCGCGCTGTCGGACGACTGCGCGACGGCCTACCTGGGCGGCACGTTCTCCACCGTGCAGGGGCACGCGGTCAAGTACCTCGCCAAGGTCAGCGCGGCCACCGGTGCGCCGGTCACGACGTTCGCGCCGACACCCAATGGCGGCATCAACACGGTCGTGATCGCGGCCAACCGTCTGTTCGTCGGCGGATCATTCAGCAACATTGCCGGCACCGCACGCAATGCGCTCGCCACGGTCAGTCTCGCCAGCGGCGCGATCGACCCGTACGTGAATCTCAGCGTGAGCGGCAACCTGCCGGACAGCAGCCGCAAGGTCTACAACTTCGCGCTGAGCCACAACGGCACGAAGTTGCTGGCAATGGGCAGCTTCCTGACCGTCGCCGGCGTGGTCCGCCGGCAGATCTTCATGATCGATCTCGGCACGACCGCGACGCTCGATCCGTGGTACGTCCCGGACTTCACGCTCACCTGCAGCGCCGATGAGCCTCTCTATGAAAAGGGTGCCACCTGGTCCCCCGACGACCAGTTCATCTACGCCGTCTCGACCGGCGGGCACGGCGCGTCGCCGCTGTGCGATACCGCGTCGAAGTTCTCAAGTTCGGCCAGTTCGACTCAGGCGCCGATCTGGATCAACAAGACTGGCTGCGATTCGCTCTACGCAGTCGCGGCCGATGACACGAACGTGTATGTCGGCGGCCACCAGCGCTGGCTCGGCAATCCGAATGGCTGCGACAAGGCCGGTCCGGGAGCGTTCTCGCGACCCGGCGTCGGCAGCATCAGCGCATCCGACGGCTCGGTCCTGCCGTGGGATCCGACCCGGGCCCGAGGTCACGGTGCGGACGACATCCTGCTCACGCCCGCCGGGCTGTGGGTCGCATCGGACACGTTCTTCAACTCGACCCACTGCGGCGGCCAGTACCACCCGGGTATCTGCTTCTTCCCCCGGACCTAGTTTCGGTTCGAAACCTAGAACCGCGGCATCCCGCCGAATTGGCGGTCACCGGCGTCCCCGAGACCGGGAACGATGAACATGTGTTCATTCAGTTCCCGGTCGACGGACGCGGTGACCAGCCGCATCGGGAGTCCGGATGCGGCCAGCCGCTCGATCCCGGGTGGCGCGGCGAGCACGCAGACGACCGTAATGTCGGTGCAGCCACGATCGGCCAGCAGCCGGCAGCAATGTTCCAACGATCCGCCGGTCGCGAGCATCGGATCCAGCACGAGTACCGGCATACCGGTCAAGTCGGTGGGCAGCGACTCCATATACGCACGCGGCTCGAACGTGTGCTCGTCGCGGGCCAGCCCGACGAAGCCCATCGACGACTCGGGCAGCAGCGCGAGCGCCGCATCGGCCATGCCGAGACCGGCCCGCAGTACCGGCACGATCAACGGAGGGCACGCGAGACGGGTGCCCTCGGCCACGTCGACCGGCGTCGTCACGTCGTACCGCTCGACCGCGAACAGGCGCGCCGCCTCGTAGACCAGCATCGTGGTCAGCTCGGTCAGGGCGGCGCGGAACGAGCCCGAGTCGGTCCGGGCGTCACGCATGACGGTCAGTCGCGACAGCGCCAGCGGGTGATCCACAACGAGAACGTCCACGGAGACCAAGCTACGGCACGGGCGGCCGGAAGAGATCGGGTTGGCGCAAGATCAAGAGCGTACACTGGCGGCCATGAGCGCGACCGCATCTCTACCGGACGTCGCAGCCTCGAACGCATCGCTGCGGCAGTTCCTGTTCGGCCTGCCCGGCGTCGATGCGGTGGGGCTCGAAGCGCGGGCCGCCATGCTGGGCACCCGGTCGATCAAGACCACGTCCAAGGCGTGGGCGATCGACCTCGCCATCCGGATGGTCGACCTGACGACGCTCGAAGGCGCCGATACGCCCGGCAAGGTCAGGGCCCTGTGTGCGAAGGCCCAACGACCGGACACCCGCGACCCGGACTGCCCGTCGGTCGCGGCGGTCTGCGTCTACCCGTCCATGGCCGGCGTCGCGGCGACCGAACTCAAGGGCAGCGGCATCCACGTCGCGAGCGTCGCCACCGCGTTCCCGTCCGGACAGGCGCCGCTCGCCATCAAGATCGCGGATACCGCAGGCTGCGGTCGAGGCCGGTGCGGACGAGATCGACATGGTGATCAACCGAGGCGCGTTCCTGTCCGGGCGATACCTCGACGTCTACGACGAGATCGTCGCGGTGAAGCAGGCCTGCGGCGACGCACATCTCAAGGTGATCCTGGAGACCGGCGAGCTGGCCACCTACGACAATGTCCGGCGCGCGTCGTGGATCGGCATGCTGGCCGGCGGCGACTTCATCAAGACCTCGACCGGCAAGGTGGCACCGGCCGCGACACTGCCGGTGACCCTGCTCATGCTCGAGGCCGTCCGGGATATGCAGGCACTGTACGGGCGCAAGGTCGGCGTGAAACCGGCCGGCGGGATCCGGACCACCAAGGACGCGATCAAATACCTCGTCGTGGTGAACGAGACCGCCGGCGACGGCTGGCTCGACCCGGACTGGTTCCGGTTCGGCGCATCCACGCTCCTCAACGACCTGCTGATGCAGCGCGAGAAACTGTCCACCGGCCGCTATGCCGGGCCCGACTATGTGACGCTGGACTGACCTATGCCATTCGAGTACGCACCGGCGCCGGAATCACGCGCAATCGTTGACATCAAAGCGAATTACGGTCTCTTCATCGACGGCGAATTCGTCGAATCGAAGGACGGCACGACGTTCAAGACAATCAATCCGGCGACCGAGGAAACACTCGCCGACATCGTCGCGGCCGGACCATCCGATGTGGATCGAGCGGTCGCGGCGGCCCGGAAAGCGTACGAGACGGTATGGGCACCGATGCCCGGCGCGGTACGCGCGAAATACCTCTACCGGATCGCCCGCCTCATCGCCGAGCGCGCCCGGGAATTCGCCGTGCTCGAGTCGATCGACAACGGCAAGCCGATCCGCGAGTCCCGCGACGTCGACATCCCGCTCGTCTCCGCGCACTTCTTCTACTACGCAGGCTGGGCGGACAAGCTCGGTTATGCCGGCTTCGGCGCCGACCCGACGTCCGATCGGCGTCGCCGGCCAGGTGATCCCGTGGAACTTCCCGCTGCTCATGCTCGCGTGGAAGATCGCACCGGCGCTCGCCTGCGGAAACACGGTCGTTCTGAAGCCGGCCGAGACGACGCCGCTGACCGCGCTGCTGTTCGCCGAGGTCTGCCAGCAGGCGGATCTGCCGCCGGGCGTCGTCAACATCATCACCGGCGCCGGTGAGACCGGCCGGACGCTGGTCGAGCACCCGGGCATCGACAAGGTCGCGTTCACCGGCTCGACCGAGGTCGGCCGCGCGATCGCGAAGTCGGTCGCCGGCACGTCCAAGCGGCTCACGCTCGAGCTCGGCGGCAAGGCCGCGAACATCGTGTTCGACGACGCGCCGATCGACCAGGCGGTCGAGGGCATCGTCAACGGCATCTTCTTCAATCAGGGCCACGTCTGCTGCGCCGGCTCCCGGCTGCTCGTCCAGGAGTCGATCGCCGACGCCGTGCTGGACTCGCTGAAGCGCCGGATGGCCCAGCTGCGGGTCGGCGATCCGCTGGACAAGAACACCGACGTCGGCGCGATCAACTCGGCCGCGCAGCTGGCCCGGATCCGGGAGCTGTCCGACGTCGGCACGGCCGAGGGCGCGGACGCCTGGTCCGCGCCGTGCGATCTGCCCGCGCAGCGGCTTCTGGTTCCGCCCGACGATCTTCACCGGCGTCTCCCAGGCACACCGGATCGCGCGCGAGGAGATCTTCGGCCCGGTGCTGTCCGTCCTGACGTTCCGCACACCGGCCGAGGCGATCGAGAAGGCGAACAACACGCCCTACGGCCTGTCCGCCGGTATCTGGACCGAGAAGGGCTCGCGGATCCTCGCCGTCGCCGACGAAGCTGCGGGCCGGCGTGGTCTGGGCGAACACGTTCAACAAGTTCGATCCGACGTCGCCGTTCGGCGGATACAAGGAATCCGGGTACGGCCGCGAAGGCGGCCGCCACGGCTTGGAGGCCTACCTTGCCCACTGACGAACGCGTCGAGCGGGTAGGCGTGGAGAAGACGTACAAACTGTTTATCGGGGGTGCCTTTCCCCGCAGTGAGTCCGGCCGGGTCTACGTCGGTGACGTCCGCGAGCGGCGAGCATCTCGCGAACGCCGCGCTCGCCTCGCGCAAGGACGTGCGGGACGCGGTGGTCGCGGCCCGTGCGGCGGTGGCGGGCTGGGCCGGCACGACCGCCTACAACCGGGGCCAGATCCTCTACCGGGTCGCGGAGATGATGGAAGGCCGCCGGGATCAGTTCATTGCGGGGGTACGCGCAGCCGAAGGCGGCTCCAAGGCGGACGCCGTGCGCGACCGTGGACGCCGCGATCGATCGCTGGGTCTGGTACGCCGGATGGACCGACAAGATCGCCCAGGTGTACGGCAACGCCAACCCGGTCGCCGGCCCGTACTTCAACCTGTCGTCGCCGGAGCCGACCGGCGTGGTCGGCGTGATCGCGCCGCCCGACTCGTCGCTGCTCGGGCCTGGTCAGCGTGGTCGCGCCGGCGATCGCGGTCGGCAACACCGTCGTCGTGCTGGCCGGTGACGACCGCCCGCTGCCGGCGATCACGCTGGCCGAGGTGCTCGCGACCAGCGACCTGCCCGGCGGCGTGGTCAACGTACTGACCGGCCGGGTCGCCGAGACCGCGCCGCACCTCGCCGCGCACATGGACGTGAACGCGATCGACCTGGCCGGCGTCACCGACCCGGATCTTGCAAACTCGCTGGAGGTCGCGGCGGCCGAGAACCTCAAGCGGGTGCTCCGGCCGGTCGCGACGGACTGGGCCGCACCGACCGGGCATCGACCGGATGACGGCGCTGCTGGAGACGAAGACGGTCTGGCATCCTCAGGGCGTCTAAGTCGGTTGATCACTAGGTAAATACGGACATCGTGGTTTTGTCGTACACCGCGAAAGTCCTGCTCAGGGGTGCGATCTGCGGTCCCGGCGAGATGCGGCTAGGGTGTGTGCGCAGAGTCACCGTCCAACACGATCAGTTCCGGAGGCAATTCGTGGCGCGTTCGTCCGCCGGTCGGCCCGACGCCGGCAAGCCCGAGTCCGATTCGAACGATTTCGGATCAGGACATCTCGGACGAGCCGAGGCTGATCTCGATGATCGACGAGTCCGACGGACGAGGGCGATATCGCCCGTACCAAGCAGACCGACAGCTTCTGGGCCAAGGCCAAGATGGAGCCGATCGAGATCGCGCTGCCGAGCGGTGTCGGATACACGCTTCGGGCCTATCGCCTGAACACCGAGATCACGCCGTCCGACTACACGGCCCGCGAGGACGACGAATTCCCGGACCGCGGTGCCCGCTTCGCGTCCGACGAGGACGAGGACGGTACGACGACGAAGACGACAGCCTCGAGGACGAAGACCTGATCGACGACGACGATCTCGAGGACGAAGACGACGAGATCGATGACGACGAAGACGACGACGCGGACGACGAGCACGAGGACGAACGACGGGCGAGCCGGAGGAAGAGGTTCCGCTGTTCCTGAGTCAGGGCGGCCACCTTTTGCTGTTCCGTTCGCGCGGCCGGTCTGGTCGACTTCGTCAACTCCGACGCGGAGCACGACCTGACCCAGCTGCCGGGTTGGACGAAGCTCGCCACGCCAGATCCGGGCGCACCACCTCGTGCCGCTGGACGAGGAGACGTACGAGCTGGATCTCGTGGTCAAGAACCTCCGCGCCGGCCACGAATCGTGGGATCCGGATCTGATCGTGCAGTCCGGCCAGATCGCTCGCGACCTCGGACATGCACTCCGGGTCGAGCCGGTCGTGAAGGCGCTGTCGCCCGGTTCGCCCCTCGATGATCTGGACGAGGCGCTGCGCGCGGTCGCCGAAGGTGGCATGGGTTCGTTCTTCGCTCGCCGCAAGGCGAAGAAAATCGGGACAGAAGCCGCGAGTATCGGCTGGCGCACGGTAATCGGCAAGATCTCCGCCGTCGTGGACTGGCGCGACTAACCCCTGACCGAGGACGATGAATCCTTGGCACGACCGAAGTCCGGGAGGAGGACGACGCCGTGGCGCTCATGCGTGTGTACTGCGGGTTGGCCGCGAGCGAGCCGGTGGGCACGCCATCCGGCAACGGGTGGCTGACCGCCGCCGTTGTCGACGATGCGGGTCGACTGCTCGACGTTTGTGATATCGGCGACGACGCCACCGGCTACGCCGAGTTGGGTGCATTGCTGGCCGAACGGTCCGGCGGCCCCAACAGCGTCGCCGTCGCCGCGGACAGTGACGAGCACCATGTCACGCTGCTGCTGGCGGCCGCCGGTCGACCGCTGGCCATCGTCGACGAAGAACTGCTCACCGACTACGCCGAGCGCTTCGGCGACGACGATTCGTCGGACGAACTCGACGCCGGGCCGTCCGAGCGGGCCGCCGTCGGCCTGGCTCGTGCACTCGCCGCGGGTGCTCTGGCAGCCTCCAGCCAGAGCGCTCCACGCGAACTCATGGCGCTCAAGCCGGTGCTGTCCGCACACGCCGCGATGGCCGCCGGCCGGCACGGCACCGCGGTCGCACTCCGCGAAGTCCTGCGGGAGCTCTACCCGGCCGCGCTGCGGGCCTATCCGGACCCGGCCGAGCCGATCCCGCTCGCGATCCTCGGTGCGCTACCGGAGCCCGGCCTCCTCGGTGCCACCGTGGCCGGTCGCGGCCGGGACGCCGCCGTCGCCGACCAGTTGGCCGCGGACGGCGTCGCCGACGCCGGCACGATCGCCGATGCGCTGACCGCGCTCCGGGTGGCGATCGCCGAAACACCCCGCCGGACCGGCATCGGCAAGGGCACGACAACCGCGGTCGCGGAGACGATCCGCGAGGCGGTCGCCGCCGTACACGCGTGTGACTCCGCGATCAACGCGCTCGTCGGGCTGCTGTCGGACAAGGGTGCCGCCGCTGCTGTGCCGGCCCGTCCGACCGTGGTCGCCGAACTCGCCCGTACGCCGGTGCGTCGTGGCCGTCCGGCACCGGCACGCGACGTCGAGACGCCCGCGCCCGCACCGGCGGCGGCACGGCCCTCCATCCGCGTACCGTCACCGCGTCCGACGACGAACCGTCCGGCGGCCCGCGTCGCACCGGCTCAGCCGGTCGCAGACGTACCGGCCGCCGCGCCGCGGATCCCGGCGCCGGTCCAGCCGATCCAGCCCATACAGCCGGTCCAGCAGCCGGTTCGGGTCGCGCCGCAGCCCGCCGCAGCCTCCGCGGCGCCGGTGCCGCCACCGCCGCCCGGCATCACGCCGATGGTCCCGGTCAGCGCACCGCACCAGTCCCCCCAGGCACCGGTGATGCCGATGTGGTCGGCCGAACCGGTCATCAGCTACACGCAAGCCGGACCGGTCGCTGCCCCGCCGCCTCCCCCGCCGACCGCGTACGAGCGCTATGCGGAGCCGCCGCAGGCCGGCCCGTACGCCGCCCAGGACGCGCCCTCCTACCAGTTGGCGCCGAGCATGCCTGCTCCGGGCAGCCGCGAGACGTGGCCGCTCAACCCGCCCAGTTACGACGACGACGCGGTTCGTGCACGTACCGGCTCGTTCAGCTACCAGCAGGCGCCGGTGGTCGAGACGCCGATCCCGCGGCAGCGCGACAACCGCGTTCCGCCACCGTGGCAGACCGACGACATCCAGATCCCGGCCGAGCCACCGTCCCTCCGCCTGGTCGACCGCGACCGCGATCTCGCCGGACCTACCGCACCCGTCCTGCGGCTCGTCGCCAACGATGAGCTGCGATCCCAGATGCGTCCGGACATCGATCGAGACCAGCGGCCGTACGTGCCGGAGCACCGTCCGGCATCCACCGTCGACGAGTCCGACGGCGACCTACTGATCTTCGCGCAGGCGCGCTCGGCCTGGTTCGAGTGGCCGGCCGAGGAAGAGCCGGTGGAGGAGCGACCGGCGTGGGCCGACATCGACGCGGGCTGGTCGGTCGCGGCGCGGGCCGAGCACCCCGAGGTTGAGGACCACACCGAGATCGGGCTCCCCCGCCGCGTACCGCAGGCCAATCTGGTGCCGGGCTCACCGTTGCCGCCGATGGCCGACCCGGGACTGCGGATCGTTCGTGATCCCGCTTCGATGGCAGCGCACACCACCGGCTATTTCCGCGGCTCCCGCCGAGGAGAAGAGGTCCGCGGTTACGCCGTCGGCGGCCGTCCGGGCCTCGAGTCCGGTGGTGGCTGGGATTTCAGTCGCGACGGTTGGGATTCCGATCGGGATCCGGGGTACCGTTCAGCAGCCCACCGGTAGCCGCAGCATGGCGTACATCGGTCGGGACACCGGTCGGATCGGTTAGTGAGGGCGGAAAGCAATGACTGTGTCGCGATCGAGCATGTCGCTGCCCGGCAGCAGCGGCCTTACGCGGCTTGCGCTGTCCCGTCGTTCGGTGCTGTCGCTGGGCGCCTTCGGGGCCGCAGCAGCGGCGCTCAGCGCCTGCGGGTCGCCGTCGATCGGTGCGGCCGTGCCGCCCAACGGTCCGGACCTCGTGGTCGGGGCGTGTCTGGAGCTGAGCGGGCCGAACAAGATCGTCGGGCAGGCTCAGAAGGATGCCCTCCTGATCGTGCAGAGCATGGTGCAGGATCAGGGCGGTTTCGTGGTCGGCGGCTATACCCGCCAGGTCAGACTGATCGCGACGGACAACCAGGGTGACCCGAAGCAGGCCTCGCAGATCGTTCGCAGTCTGGCCAATGAGCACGCGGTGGTAGCCATCATCGGCGCCTCCTGTGCCACTACATCACTCGCGATGGCACCGATCGCCGAGACGTTGTCGACGCCGATGCTGTCGCTGTCGGCGGCCGGCGCGGTAACCGACCCGATCGCGGATCGCCGCTTCGTCTTCAAACTCGGACCGGATGCGAGCGACGTCGCCGACAAAATCATCGGCGCGCTCCAGTCGCACGGCAAGAACGCGGTCGCCGTGATGGCCTCGGATGATCCGCATGGCACCGACGGCATCGCCGCCATCACCACATCGCTGCAGTCGCACGGACGGCCCGAGACGGTGGCCGAAATCCGGATCGATGCCACCACGCCGATTGACACCGGCTACGCCGCCCAGGCCCGCGCCGTCGTTGCCGCCAATCCGGACGCGGTCGTGATCTGGGCGCTCGCGCCGGCCGCCAGCGCTGCCGCCCGGGCGCTCTACAACGCCAAGTTCCGCGGCTTCATCTACTTCGACTCCGGTGCCGCCGCCGCGGACACGCTCACCACGGTCAAACCCCAGGACTTCGGCGGCGTCTACGTCATCAGCCCGCAGATCCTGGCCGGCCCGACCGAACCGGCCACCACGCCCGCGGCCTTGGCCCAACGTGACTACTTCCTGCGCTACACACAGGCCGACGTCGAGTTCGACGGCCTATCCACATACGGTGCCGACGCGCTCCGCATCATCATCAACGCCGCCCAGCTGTGCCAGTCGTTCGACCGGAACGCGATCCGCGACCAGATGGAGACAGACGACGTTCTCGGAGATCTCCGGCGCGTACGTGTTCACCACGATCGCCCACGGTGGCGTACAGCCGGATGCGCTGGCCATCTTCCAGCTCACGCCGAGCGGATGGGCCCAGGTCACATAGGGGCTCCCACGTCGCCGGTCAACGGAAAGCTCGCGTCCTCGCCCCTCGGGCAAGAACGCGAGCTTTCGTCGTCAGGCGGGCCTGTCGTCAGGCCGGAGCGCCCGCACGCGTACGGCGCATGGTGAGCACGTATTCGACGAGCGAGATGAGCACCTGCTTCGTCGAGTCCCGGGACCGGGCATCGCACGCCACGACGGGGATCTCCGGCGAGATCGCCAACGCGTCGCGTACGTCCTGAGCGGTATGGAACTGCTGCCCGTCGAAGCAGTTGATCGCGATCAGGTACGGCAGCCGCCGGTGCTCGAAGAAGTCGATCGCGGCGAAGCAGTCGGCCAGACGTCGCGTATCCACCATGACGACCGCACCGATCGCGCCCTTGACGAGTTCGTCCCACATGAACCAGAAGCGCGTCTGGCCAGGCGTACCGAACAGGTACAGAATCAGATCACGGTCGATCGAGATACGGCCGAAGTCCATCGCGACGGTTGTCGTCGTCTTTCCGGGCACCTGCCGGTTGTCGTCAACACCGACACCGGCCGAGGTCATGATCGCCTCGGTCGTCAGCGGCGTGATCTCCGAAACCGATCCGACCAGCGTTGTCTTGCCAACGCCGAACCCACCAGCGATGACTATCTTCGCCGACGTGACCCGTCCGGACGGCGGACGCGTCATGTCAGAGCCTCCGTAGTCCACTCAGCACCCTCTCCAGCAATTCCGTTCCGAGGGAGTCATCACTGTCTCCGTCGAACGACGTTGGCTCGTACACCGCCAGCAGCCCGTCTGCGGCCATATCTGCGATCAGCACCCGCGCGGTCCCGAGCGGAAGTTGCATCCGCGCCGAGATCTCCGCGAGTGATTGCAGCCGGCCATCGCACAGGTTGGCGATGAATTGATGTTCACGCCCGATAGCCGACGTATTGCGTCCCTCGGCGCCACGACCACGCACGGTGGTCTCGACAAGCGCCTCGATCGCGATATTCAGCCTGGGCCTGGTCCGTCCGCGGGTAACGGCATACGGCCGGACCAGCATGCCGGTTGGTTCGTCCATGTCAGCCATCGCCGTTCACCTCCTTGGTCACCCGTCTTCGGATTCGTGCGTGTACGGAGTCGTCGGTCAGCCCAGCATCGATGCAGCGGCGCGCGGCGGCGGCGTCAGCGCGTCACCGACACGGTCGACGAGCAGTGCCATCTCGTAGCCGACCTGGCCGACATCGCACGACCGCGCGGCCAGAACCGCGAATGACGAGCCGTCCGAAATCGACATCAGGAACAGGAAACCGTTGTCCATTTCGACGACGGTTTGGAGTACGGCACCGCCGTCGAAGCAGCGCGATGCGCCGACTGTGAGGCTGACCAGTCCGGACGCGATCGCGGCGAGCTGATCAGCGCGGTCCCGCGGTAAATCACGGGAGGACGCAAGGAGAAGGCCGTCCGCCGATACCGCGACCGCGTGTGCAACACCCGGTACGCGATCGGCGAAGTTGGCCAACAACCAACTGAGATCCTGGGCCGTTGTCATGCTTCCTGCTCCCTGCTGCTGCCGGACGGGGTCTGTCCGGTCGTCGACTCCGATGTGGCGTTGTTTTCATCGCTCTGCTCGCGCCCGCGCTGCACCCCACGGTGGTAGGCCGAGAGCAGGCCGCGTACGGCATCCGGCGACCGTCGGTTCGATCCAGTCGTGGCCTTGTCCACCCCGCCGGGGACGAGCTGCGCCATCGGTACGCGTCGCGGCAGGCCACCTTCGGTCGTTCCGGCATCGGTGGGCTCGAGCGCAGCCGCCGCTGCGTCCCAGCCTTCGTCCGCTGGGCTCCGCCATACGGAGTCAACTGGACGAACCGATCCCGACATCCCTACGCCACCCATCGTCGCGCCTGCTGTTGACAGCGACGACTCCACATAGATTGCGCTGGTGTCGTCGTCAATTCCATCGGCCGTTCCGTCGGTCCGAACCGAACTGCCGCTCCGGCTCCGGGTATCCCCGGTCGGTAGCCGCACGCCCGCTTCGGCCAGCTGGTCTGAGGAGGGTACCGGTTCGTCGCCGTCCGTGTGAACCGGTACCGGCGGCGCGGCGTCCGGCTCCCGGAACCAGGCCGATTCCAGCTCGCGGAAGATCGGTAGTTCCATCGTCTCGTCGGCGAACGGCGGCACGTTGGCAGGGCGACCGGAAGCCGGACGCTCCATCGCGGGAAGCGGCGCGTACCCGCTGTCGGTGGCGTAGTCGGACGCCGCGTAGTCACTGCCGGCCGCATAATCCGTCGACGTCGCGTAGTCCGTGCTGGCGCCGAAGCCGGTTGCGTAGTCGGTGGCCGAGTCGTAGTCGACGGGTGCGAATTCGTCGGACGCCGCCTCGCCGTCGTGCGTCTCCGGCGCGTACGTGTCGTTGCGGAGTGCGCCGGCCAGATCCAGATCACGCACGCGCGGGATCTCGGTCGTCATGTCGAAGGCGGCCTGCAAAGCGCCCGAACCGAGCTGAAGCTGGCCGGTGCCTTCGTCCCGGAGCGACGACGGCTGCGACGGTGCTACCGGGGGCCAGACCGGCGGTGCGGCGGCCGGCGGTGCCGTTTCACGAGCCGGTGCACTCGAATCGGTGAACTGGGACGCGTAGTCGCCGTCCCGCTCGTCGATCAGCTCGGCGTCGGTGAACTCGTCGACCAGTCGCTGTTCGTCCAGCGGCGGCGCGAGCGGGCGCTGGCGTGGAATCCGCGGCCGGTTGTCGTAGTCGTCCTGCTCCTCGCCCGGAGCGTCGGTCCGTCGTTGCGGCAACGGCAGCGGCGCGGCCAGGCCCTTGCGCGGGCTGAACATCTGCTGTGCGAGCGGTACGCCGGGCACCTCCGGCGAACCGGTCAGGTCCGACCAGCTCGGGAGTGAGCGGTTACCCGACGATCCGGCCAGCAATTCGCGGGCGCTCGCGTCGAACAGTTCGGCGTTGGCCGCGAAGCCACCGAGGCTCGGCGCAGCCGCCGGCGGCCGGGTATCGGGGCCGTGGAAGCCACCCGAACCGGCGCCGCCACGATCGGGACCGTGCGAACCGTTCGTCCCGTTGGCACCGGCACCGTTGACCGCGAGGCCACCGCCGTCGCCGTTGCGCGGCCGGATGGACGGCCCGCCCTCCAGCGCAAGCGGTGGACTGAACGGCGAACGCGGCGGGATCTGGGTCATCGGCGGCGGCTGCGGCCCGCGAGGCTCGGCCGGCAGCGCCTGGTTACCGTTCGGGCGGCCGGACAGTGCCCGCGAGACCAGGACGTTCGTCGGCAGGAGCACGTCGGCGATCATGCCGCGCTCCGGGCCGGGGCGCAGTTCAACCTTGACGTTGTGGCGGTGCGCGAGGCGCGCGACCACGACCAGGCCCATCATGCGAGAGACGGCGACGTCGACGATCGGCGGAGTGGAGAGGCGCTCGTTGAGTTCGGCAAGCTGATCGGCTGAGACGCCGATGCCGCGGTCCTCGACGAAGAGCACCGCCCGGTCGCCGACGCGACGCGCCTCGACCAGCACCACTGCATCCGGCGGCGAGAACGCGGTCGCGTTGTCGAACAGTTCCGCGACGAGGTGGACCAGGTCGTTGACGGCGTGCGCAGCGACCTCGAGGTCGCGGTCGATCATGCCGAATTCGACGCGGGTGTAGTGCTCGACCTCGGACTGCGCGGCGCGCAGCACGTCGATCAGCGGAGCCGGCTCGCGCTGGACACGGGTCGAGTCGGCACCGGCGAGGACGAGAAGGTTTTCGTCGTTGCGGCGCATTCGGGTGGCCAGGTGGTCGAGTTGGAACAGCTCGGCCAGACGATCCGGGTTCTCCTCGCCGCGCTCGAGCTGGTCGAGGTGGCCGATCAGCCGGTCGACCAGGATCTGCGAGCGGCGTGCCAGGTTGACGAACATCGTGGCGACCGAGGACCGCAGCGCGGCCTGCTCGGCGGCGGTACGGACGGCTTCCAGGTGGACCGCGTTGAATGCCTCGGTCACCTGCCCGAATTCGTCGCGACTCCGGACCGGCAGCGGTTCGGCGATCTGTAGGGCGATCTGTTGCGGGCTGAGCGAGGACGACAGCGCCGGATCGCGCAGCCGGGCGACCGCCTGCGGCAGGCCGTTCTGCGCGACGTTCAGCGCACCCTGCTTCAGCTCGCGGAGCGACCGGTTCATCGAGCGTGCCACCAACCACGCGATCAACATGGCGGCGAGCACCATCGCGAAGAGCAGGCCGACGTCCACGATGATCTGGCGTTGCACCTGGTCACGCAGGGTGGTCGAGTCGTCGACCGTCTCGTTGTCGATCTTCACCTCGACCGCACGGAGAAGAGCGCCACGTGCCGAGATGCCCTTGTCCCACTCGTCGAACTTCATACCGTCGGGCAGCGCGTCGGTCTGCATCGCCTCGATCTTGGCTTCGTCCACCTGCGATGGACGCAGATCGTTACCGGAAACCGTCAGGCTGTACCAGCTCCACTGCTCCGCGGTCGCGACCACCTGGTACTGGGTGGCGGCCTGCGCTTGACCGGTCTGCGTTGCGATGACCTGCTTGCGCAGCTGGAACGGCATGTTGCCCTGCAGCAATGCGGTCAGGACCAGGTAGCGCTCCTGCGACACGTACTCCTTGTCGCTGGCGATCGAGGCCGCGGCGCGCATCTCGAAACTCAGCGTCGAATCACCGGCCAACTGGGACGCGTCATCGCGGATCTGCAGCAACGAACTGATCAACGCCGAGTACGGCGACACCGCCGCGGACAACGGAATCTGACCCGACACACCGATCTCGTTGCGCAACGCACCCAACTGACCCAGCTGGGTCTGGATCCGAGCCAGCAGCGAACGGAAGTTGTCCGGCAGATTCGCCTGCGAGGAACTCTGCGTCGTATACGCCGTCGCCGCACTATCGGTCTTCGCGGTCTGCGCGGCGAACACCGGCTTGGCCGCATCCATCGCCGCCTTCGACGGACTACCCAACAGCATCGTCGCGTCGGCCCGCTCGGCCTGCAACTGATCGACCAACGCACCCGAGAACTGCGTCAAGGTCGCCAACGTACGCGCCCGATCCGCATTGTTCGTCGTCGAGATCTGCGCAACCAGACCGTTGGCACCGACGATCACGATGGCCAAGATTGGCACAAACATGATGAACCCGAGCTTGATGCCGATCGGTCGGTCGCGGAGGTAGCCGACGAGCGATCGCACGCCCGAGCGGGGCGCACGGCCCTCTTTCGGTCGCTTGCTCACCTCAAACACCTCCGTACCGTGCCCGCTTTAAGATTGGGCACCCGTGACCGGCAGCGCTTATTAAAAGCGCAGACCCCCGAGATTCCACCACGCCGCGAACGAAACGGAAAGCCCAGCAGCCTTGTCGGCGACTGTCGTTCCTGGACCGTGACACGGAAATACGAAATGTACACGACTATGGGCGCTGCGGGGCATCCGCAATATGGCGATTAGATAGCTTCTAGGGCAAGCCTGGAACGAGTTTGCTCACGTCGAAGCAGGCCGATCAACCGTTCGGCGGCAAGGATCCCACCTTTGAGGCGTACGCCGGTTTGATGACGTCGTTAATCAGCTTCAGGCGCTCGTCAAAAGGGATGAACGAACTCTTCATGGCATTAACCGTCAACCACTGCAATTCTGCCCATCCATAGCCAAAAGCCTCGGATAGCAGCCACATTTCCCGTGACATGCTCGTACCGGACATAAGTCGATTATCGGTATTAAGCGTCACTCGGAATTGCAAATCGCGCAGCAGGCCGATCGGGTGCTCCCGGATCGACGCGCGCCGCGCCGGTCTGCACGTTGCTCGATGGGCACAGTTCGAGCGGGATCCGCTTGTCGCGGACGTAGGCGGCGAGGCGACCGAGCGTGCGGTCCGGGACCGATGTCGTCGACGATCCGCACGCCGTGGCCGAGCCGGTCCGCACCGCACCACTGGATCGCCTGCCAGATGCTCGGCAACCCGAACGCCTCACCGGCGTGGATGGTGAAGTGAAAGTTCTCCCGCTGCAGGTACTCGAACGCGTCCAGGTGCCGGGTGGGCGGATAGCCGGCCTCGGCGCCGGCGATGTCGAACCCGACCACGCCCTCGTCCCGGTAGCGGACCGCCAGTTCGGCGATCTCCATCGAGCGGGCCGCGTGGCGCATCGCGGTCAGCAGCACGCCGATCCGGATCGGCCGGCCGGCCGCGGTCGCCTCGGCGACCCCGTCGGCGAACCCGGCGAGCACCGCCTCGACCACCTCCGGCAGCGTCAGGCCGCCCTCGGTGTGCTGCTCCGGCGCGAACCGCGACTCCGCGTAGACGACGCCGTCGGCCGCCAGGTCCAGCGCGCACTCCTTCGCCACCCGGTGCAGCGCATCGGACGTCTGCATCACCGCGACGGTGTGCGCGAACGTCTCCAGATATCGGACCAGCGAGCCCGAGTCGGCGGCCGCCACGAACCACGTCGCCGAGCGACGTCGGCATCCGATGCCGGCAGGACGTGCCCGATCTCGTCGGCGAGGTCCACGATCGTGGCCGGCCGCAGCCCGCCGTCGAGATGATCGTGGAGCAGCGCCTTCGGCGCCGAGAACGATCTCGTCAAAGCTGAGTGCGACCATGGACAGACCATATATTTGCCTGCCGACCTGAGGAATTTCGACATGCGACCAGAGGTGGTGCGCTGCCTGCGCTGCCCGGTCTGTCACGGTCCGCTGTCGCTGACCACCGGTCCGCGCGGACCGCTGTGCTGCCCGCTGCGGCACAGCTTCGATCAATCCCGCCAGGGGTACGCGCAACTGACCGCCGCGCCGCTCGTACACGCCGGGGACAGCGCCGGCGATGGTCGGCTGCGCGGGCGGAGTTCCTGAGCGCCGGGCACTACGCGATGATCACCGACGCGCTCCGGCGCGCGGCTGCGGCGTACCATCGCGGTGGACTCGTTCTTCGATCTTGGCGCCGGCACCGGACACCACCTCGCGGGCGTGCTGGATGCGCTGCCGCCGGACGACGTTCGGGCTGGCCACGCGATGTGTCGAAGGCGGCCGTACGGGTCGCCGCGCGCGCCCATGCCGCGGCGCGGACGCGATCGTCTGCGACGCGTGGCAGCCGCTGCCGATCGCGGACGGCGTGGTCGGCGTCGCGCTGGACGTGTTCGCGCCGCGGCCGGGCGCCGAGTTCGCGCGCGTGCTGCGCCCGGACGGCGTGCTGCTGGTGGTCACGCCGACCGCCGAGCACCTGACCGAACTCGATCGAGCCGCTCGGCCTGCTTCGGTCGACCCGGACAAGGCCGACCGGGTCGCGGCCCAGCTCGGCGCCGCGTTCGACGCTGGTCGACCAGGCAACCGATCGGCGGCGTGATGCGCTGACCACGCCGAGATCGCGACGCTGGTCGGCATGGGTCCGAGCGCCTGGCACACCGATGCCGACGTCGATGAGCGCGCGCATCGCCGTGCTGCCGGAGCCGATCGACGGTGACGGTCGCGGTGACGCTGGGCATCTACCGGCGTCACCGGCTGAGGTCAGGTCGACAGGTCGACGTCTTCCCACTCGACCGGCTCGTCGTGGTACGGGCCGCGGAAGACGACCGCCCACTCCAGCGCCCACCGGCGCTGGCCGATCGTGTTGGAGTCGATCATGCCGGGCAGCGGCTGTCCGCGGCGCTCGGCCTCCAGGTAGGACCAGTCCAGGCAGTAGTAGAGGTCGAGGACGGCGGCGGCCTGCGCCGGATCGCGCGGCGCGACCAGGCTGCGCGAGCGCCAGGCCGGGAACGGCTCCCCGGTACGGCAGATCGGGCAGCAACGCGACCAGATTCTCGTTGCTGGGCGCGGCCGGATCCAGCGTCTTGGTGAGCCCGAGCAGCCAGGCGAGCGCGGTGATCGCCTCCAGGTGCAGCGCGAACGACCGATCGTCGCCCTCGCCCGACGTCACGTAGTGCCACTCCGGCTGGGTCACGCGCTCCATCAGCCGGGCCTCCAGCAGCCATGCCATCGCGAGGCGCGACGGCATGCCGAACGACCGGGCCAGCACGACGTTCAGGATCGCGGTCCGCGCCTCCATCTCCGGCACCGGCCGCAGCTCGACCTCGTCGCCCGGCTCCCATACCAGCGGAAAGGTCGACGGCGGCAGCGGTAACCGCAAGCCGGTACAGCTCTTCGATGTTCGCAGCGCGGATCGCTGCCGGATCAGGGGCGGGCACGACCATAGACCTCGATCGCGGTGCAGGGGATGGGCATACCGAGCGTAGCCAGCGCGCATACGCGCAGGCATCCGACGGTCGGACGCTCTTGCACCGATGGTCACGCCGAGATCCGCTCGATCACCAGCGGGTACGGCATCCGGTGCGGCCGGCGCGATCCGGACGGCGCCGCGGCCGCTTCCCGCGCCGACGCCATCCGGGCCGGATCCTCGGCCCGCAGCTCGTACAGCACGTCGCCGGCGCGACCGCATCGCCGCGGCGCCGGTGCAGCACGACGCCGGCCGGGTGCGAGACCGGGTCGGGTTTGCGGGCCCGACCGGCGCCGAGACGCCACGCCGCGACGCCCATGCCGTACGCGTCGAGTTCGGCGACGTAACCGCCGGTCTCGGCGCGTACGATCTCGACCTCCGGCGCCGTCGGCATCGGCGCGTCCGGATCGCCGCCCTGCGCCCGGATCATCGCCCGCCACGCGTCCATCGCCCGCCCGTCCTTCAGCGCCGCCTCAGGATCGGCGTCCGGCAGTCCGGCCAGCGTCAGCATCTCCCGGGCGAGCGTGATGGTCAGATCGCGTACGTCGGCCGGGCCGCCTCCGGCGAGTACCTCGATCGACTCGGTGACCTCGATCGCGTTGCCGATCGCGTACCCGAGGGGGGTGGTCATGTCGGTGAGCAGCGCGACCGTCCGGACGCCGTGCGCGGTGCCCAGGTCGACCATGGTCCGGGCGAGCTCGCGCGCGGCGTCGACCGATTTCATGAACGCGCCGGAGCCGACCTTGACGTCCAGGACAAGCGACGCCGTACCCTCGGCGATCTTCTTGCTCATGATCGACGAGGCGATCAGCGGGATCGACTCGACCGTCCCGGTCACGTCGCGGAGCGCGTAGAGCTTGCCGTCGGCGGGTGCGAGGCCGGAGCCGGCCGCGCACACCACGGCGCCGACGTCGCCGAGTTGAGCCAGGAACTCGGCGTTGGAGATGCGCGCACGCCAGCCCGGGATCGACTCGAGCTTGTCCAGCGTGCCGCCGGTGTGGCCCGAGGCCGCGGCCGGACAGCTGCGGTACGGCCGCCCCGCACGCCGCCACCAGCGGGGTCAACGGCAGCGTGATCTTGTCGCCGACGCCGCCGGTCGAGTGCTTGTCCACGGTCGGGCGACGCACGCCGGACAGGTCCAGGCGCTCGCCGGATGCGATCATCGCGGCGGTCCAGCGCGCGAGTTCGGGCGGGGTCAGGCCACGCCAGAAGATCGCCATCGCGAGCGCGGACATCTGCTCGTCCGCGATCTCGCCTCGAGTGAACGCGTCGATCAGCCAGTCGATCTCGTCGTCCGTGAGCCGACCGCCGTCACGCTTCCGCACGATCAGCTCGACGATCGCATAACCCGCCGCCCGATTCGCTCCGCTGCGCTCGCTCATCCCAGACCACCGCTGCGCTCGGTCATGACGAGGACCACGCCTTGCCGACCTCGGCGGGCGCCGGGCCTTCGCCGGCCCAGAACATCTCGCCCTCCGCGTCCACGACGATCACCCGACGGGTACGGGCAAGACCCCACGCGATCACGTCACCCGCATCGGTGCGGCTCGGTGCCTCGTCGAGAATCGCCTGGTGGCCGTGGCCGACACCGGTGGAACCGTCCCAGTAGCCGGTCCACACCCGCGCGCCACCGATCGTGTCGGGGTGCACGAACACGGTGCCGCGGCCGAGCATGTCCCGCAGGTGCGGGGCGGGCGCGGCGCCCGGATCGGAGGACCGGTTCAGGTCGCCGACGTCGAACGCGTACGGGAGCAATTCGGCCAGCGCGAGCGGTCCGCCGTGGGCATCCACGAGGCAGTGCGGCCCGCCGTGCTCCCAGAGCAGCTGCCGGCACCGGCCGCACGGCATCAGGAGGTCGCCGTGACGGTCCACACACGACAATGCGACCAGGCGGCCACCGCCGCTCGCGTGCAGCGACGAGACGACCCCGCATTCGGCGCACAGCGTCAGGCCGTAGGACGCGTTCTCGACGTTGCAGCCTCGCACGATCCGGCCGTCGTCGACGAGCGCCGCGGCACCGACCGGAAACCGGGAGTACGGCGCGTACGCCGACTGCATCGCGTCGGTCGCAGCCGCCTTGAGTTCCGCCCAATCGATGTCCATGGCCACCATTGTCGTCCACGGCATCGGTTCCGTGTCGAGGAACGGTGCCCGCGGCCCGGTCCCGGGCAGACGCTAACCTTTCAGATACGGTTTGCCGTCCGCGGCCGGCGCCCGTACGCGCCCGACGAAGCCCGCCACCGCAAGGATCGTCACGATGTACGGCAGCATCGCGAGGAACTGCGACGGAATCGGCGACGAGATCGTGCCGAGGTAGTTCGCGAGCTGCTTGGTGAACCCGAAGAGCAGGGCGGCCAGCGTCGCGCCGATCGGCGACCAACGCCCGAAGATCAGCGCGGCCAGCGCGATGAAGCCGTTTCCGACCGTCAGCCCCTTGCTGAACGAGCCGGTCGAGCCGATCGTGAAGAACGCGCCGCCGAGGCCGGCCAGAACACCGCCGAGGAGGACGTTGCGGTAACGGACCCGCAGCACGTTGATGCCGACCGTGTCGGCCGCGGTCGGATGCTCGCCGACCGCTCGCGTACGCAGTCCCCAGCGGGTGTGGAACAGTGCGATGTGGATCGCCGGGACCAGCACGATGGCGAGGAAGAGCAGCACGTTGCCCTGGAACAGCGACGGGCCGAGCACCGGGATCCTGGAGAGCCCCGGAATCGACCAGATCGGCAGCAGCGGCGGGCTGTTGTACCCGGCCGCGTTGCTCTGCATCAGCTGGCCGTACAGGAACGCGGTCAAGCCGCTGGCCAGCAGGATCAGCAGCACGCCGAGCACAACCTGGTCCACGAGGTAGCGGATCGCGAGCACCGCGAGCAGTGCCGCGACCAGGACGCCACCGGCGATCGCGGCGATCAGCCCGACCCAGGCCGAGCGGGCGATCGTGCCGACTAGGGCGCCGAGGAACGCGCCGGTCAGGAATTGCCCTTCGATCGCGACGTTGATGACACCGCTGCGCTCGCACAGCACGCCGGAGAGCGCGCCGAAGATCAGCGGAAGAGCCGCGACGATGCTCAGCTGCACGGTCGATCCGAGCGGCATGACGTTGCCGGACACCTGCCAGCAGAGGAACGCGAGCACGATGCCGATCACCGCGATCGCGGACATCAGTTTGAACCGGCGATTGAACCGCCCGGTCAGCAACAGCACGCCCGCCGCCGCAGCGATCAGCCCGAACGCGATCGTTCCGGTACGCGAGGGGACCGGCAACGACGTCCCGGCGTACGTCGTGGACAGCGTGAACCGGCTGTCCCCGGCGTGCTTCGCGAACACGCCCCAGAACAGCGCGACTCCTACGCCGACGATCACGTAGACCGCGCCCGCCTTCCGGGCCCGGGTCCAGTAGGACGTGTCCGGAGCGATCGCGAGTTCGACTGCGGTCACGGTCACCAGCCCTTCGCCAGGTTCGTCGACGACTGGTCGGCTCGCGTCGCGCGGAGCCGATAGATCGACTCGATCAGCTTCGGAGCGGCGATCAGGATCACGATCACGGCCTGCAGCACGTTGACGAGGTCAACGGTCACGCCGGTGTAGGACTGCATCCGGTTGCCGCCCGCGTTGAACGCGCCGAACAGCAGCGCCGCCCAGACCACGCCCCACGGCTTGCCCCGGCCGAGCAGCGCAACCGTGATGCCGTCGAAGCCGATGTTGCCGACCACCGCGCCGGTGAGCTGGTGGGCGGTGCCGAGCAGGATGGTCGCCCCGCCGAGGCCGGCGAGCCCACCCGCGATCAGCATCGCCGCCGTGTACGTGCGACCGACGCTCATGCCGGCCGTACGGGCGGCGCTCGGGTTCGCACCGACGGCACGCAACTCGAAACCGAACGTCGATCGGCTGAGCAGCCATCCGATGCCGACCACGGCGGCCAGGCCGAGAATCAGGCCGAGATTCGCATTCAGACTCGCGCCCATGATCGGCGGCAACGTCGCGCTGGAGCGCACCGATTTGCTGATCGCGTCCGTACGCGCCGGATCCTGGACGCCTTTCTGCGTGATCAGCCAGCTCAGGAAGGAGAGCGCGATGTAGTTCATCATGATCGTCACGATGACCTCGTGCGCTCCGGTGCGCGCCTTCAGGAATCCGGCCGTACCGCCCCAGACCGCGCCGCCGATGATGCCGCCCAGCAGCGCCAGGATGAGATGCAACACGATCGGAAGGTGGAGTTCGAATCCGACGAGACCGGCACCGATCGCGCCGAAGATGGCCTGGCCCTGGGCTCCGATGTTGAAGAGGCCGGCCCGGAACGCCACCGCGACGGCGAGGCCGGTGAAGATCAGCGGGGAGGCGTATTTCAGCGTCTCGGAGATCGGGAACAGCGCCTGGGACCACGAGTTGGCACCGGTGAACGCGCCCTTGAGCGTTGTGGGATCGAAGATCGCACCCTCGAACAGGTTGCTGTAGGCGGCGCTGATCGCCCCCCACGCGCCGGACAGTGCCGCCCCCGGTGCGGCGAAGAAGTACCCGAACTGGGACATGACGGCCGGGTTCGACACGACGATCAGGATCGCGCCGACGATCAGCGCCGTGATCAGCGACAACACCGTCAACACGAACGAGTTTGCACTGGTCAACCACTGGATCGTGCGATGCAGCCGGGAGTCCGGCGCGGCCCGCCGCGACCCGGTGAAACCGCCCGGAGCGCTCACGCGGCATCCTCCGTGACGCCGGCCATCAACAGGCCCAGCCGCTCGCGCGGCGTATCCGCCGGCACGATCGCGAGAACCTGCCCGCGGTACATCACCGCGATGCGGTCCGCGAGCGCCACCACCTCGTCGAGTTCGCTCGAGATCAGCAGTACGGCGTGGCCCTGATCGCGCTCGGCGATGACACGCGAGTGGACGAACTCGGTGGATCCGACGTCGACGCCCCGGGTCGGCTCGGCCGCGATCAGCAACGTCAGCGGCCGGGACATCTCCCGCGCAACGATCACCTTTTGCTGGTTGCCACCGGAGAGCGTGCCGACCTCGACGTCCGGCGAGGACGTACGGATGTCGAATTCGGCGATCCGATCGCGCGCGTTGTCCGCGATCGTGCTGCGGCGCAGTGCGATGCCGGACGAGAACGGCGGCCGGCGGTACGTGTCCAGGATCAGCGACTCCGCCACCGAGAACTCTTTGACCAGGCCGTCCACGCTGCGGTCCTCGGGGATATAGCCGACGCCGGACGCCAGGATGGCGGCGGTCTTCATGCCGACCAGGGATTTCGTGCCCAACTCGATCCGGCCGGCGATCACCGGCCGCAGGCCCATGATGGCTTCGACGAGTTCGGTCTGACCGTTGCCCTGTACGCCGGCGACGCCAACGACCTCTCCCGCCCGTACCGTCAGCTCTGCATCATTGACCGCGAGCAGGCCGCGGTCATCGGCCACTTGCAGGCCGGTCACCGTGAGCACCGGGCGACCCGGTTCGCGCGGCTCCTTCACGACGGTGAGCTGCACCGAACGACCGACCATCATGGCGGCCAAGTCGTCCTGGCTGGCATCGGGCGATGCCGTCCCGACGACTTTGCCGCGCCGGATCACCGTGATCCGGTCCGCTACCGCCTTGACCTCGCGCAGCTTGTGCGTGATGAACACGATGGACTTGCCGTCGGCCCTGAGCCCGTGCATGACGTCGAGGAGATCGTCGGTCTCCTGCGGCGTCAGGACGGCCGTCGGCTCGTCCAGGATCAACAGGTCGACCTTGCGGGTCAGCGCCTTGATGATCTCGACCCGCTGCTGCGCTCCGAGCGGCAGATCCTCGACCGTCGCGTCCGGGTCGACCGGCAGCCCGTAGCGGTCGGACACATCCCGGACCAGCGTGCGCGCCGCGGCCCGGTCGAGCAGTCCGTTGCGTACGTTCTCCACCCCGAGCATCACGTTCTCCGCGACCGTGAACACGCCGACGAGCATGAAGTGCTGGTGCACCATGCCGATGCCGGCGCGGATCGCATCCGACGGCCCGTTGATCCTGATCGGCTTGTCGTCGATCAGGATCTCGCCCGCGTCCGGCTGCAGCAGCCCGTAGAGCACGTTCATCAGCGTGGACTTGCCGGCGCCGTTCTCACCGAGGAGGCCGTGGATCTCGCCCGGTTCGACAGTCAGGTCGATGCGGTCATTCGCCACCAAACTGCCGAACCGTTTCGTGACGCCCCGCAGTTCGAGCTTCACAACACGCCCGCTACTTAGGGCTGGATGGCGAGGTCACCGTGATCTTGCCGCTGATGATGTCGGCCTGGAGCTGTTGGATCTCGGTCTGCAGCGACGCCGGTACCTTCGTGGCGAAGTCGTGGTACGGCGCGAGTTCCACGCCGTTGTTCGCCAGCGTGCCGATCGACCCGGAGCCCTTGGCCAGCGTGCCGGCCGAGGACGCCAGCGCGGTCGACTTCACCACGTTGGAGATGTTCTTCACGACGGTGCTGAGGAAGACGTTGCAGTAGGTCGGTGCGCTGACACAACCGTCCTGGTCGACCCAGATCACGACGAACTTGCCGTTCGATGCCTGTGCCGCAGCGGCCGTGCCGAGACCGGTACCGCCGGCGACCGGCATGATGACGTCCGCGCCCTGGTTGTTGAGTGTCTCGGCGAGCGACTTACCCTGCGCCTGGTCGGTGAAGCTGTTCGCGAACAGGCCGTTGTGCTTGGTGGTGTCCCAACCGAGCACAGTCACGTTCGTGCCGTGTACCTGGTTGTAGTGCTGCACACCTTCGACGTAGCCGTCCATGAAGATCGTGACCGGCGGGATGTTCAGGCCGCCATATGTGCCGACCTTGCCGGTCTTGCTCATCCCGGCCGCCAGATATCCGGCCAGGTAGGCGGCTTGCGCGGTGTCGAACTGCATGGAGTAGACGTTCGGCACGGCGCTCGCGTAGTCGACGATCGCGAATTGCTCGTTCGGGTAGGCCTTCGCCACCGTGTCGGTGTCCGTGCCCATCAGGCCGCCGACCGCGACGATCAGGTCGCAGTTCTGGACCGCGAAGTTCTTCAGGTTCGGTGCGTAGTCGGACTCGGTCGTGGACGCGACGTACTGCGGCACGACGTTCGGGTTCGCCTTCTGCGCGGCCTGCAGCCCGGCCCAGGCGGACGAGTTGAAGGACTTATCGTCAATGCCGCCGGTATCGGTGACCATGCACGCCTTGACCTTCTTGCCGGTGGCGGCGGCCGCGGACGAGGTGCCCGATCCGGTGGTGGTCTTTGGGGGTGCGCTGCCGCAGGATGCCGCCGACAACACCAGACCGCCGATGGCAAGCACGCTGACCAGCCTGACCCCGAGCTTCGTGCGCACGACGACTCCCCATTCCGGCCGACGTGAGAGCGGCCTCTCCGGTGATGATATGTCTTATTTATCACCAGATCAGGGAAATCGAAACCATATGAGGGTACGAGCGACCGTACGCTCAGGGCGTGATCGGCACGTCGATCGCGCCGGAGATGATCTTCTGGCGATCCGCATCGAGCAACGGCACCAGATCCGTTATCTTGCCGCCCGACGTCGCGTACGTCAGACCGTCGTCGGCCAGGTCGTAGCGCCGCACTCCGGGCGTGAACCGGCCCTTGCTCGCGTTCTCGATGAAGTCGAACACGGCGACGTCCACCCGCTTGACCATCGACGTCAGGATCACCGACCGCAGCCGCTCCGGCACCGTCTCGTACTGGTCCTCGTCCGCCCCGATCGCCAGCTTTCCGGCGTCGGCTGCAGCCTCGAACACGCCGATCCCGGCGCCGCCGGCCGCCTGGAACACGACGTCGGCACCGCCGGCGTACAGGCCTGCGGCGACCGTTTTGGCGGTCGCGGTGTCGGTGAAGTCGCAGTGGGCCGGATCGGTCGAGACGTAGGCCGGCCGGATCACGATGTCGGGCTTCACCGACCGCGCTCCGGCCTGATAGCCCGCGAGAAATCGGGTGATCACCGGCGCCGGGCAGGCACCGACGAAGCCGATGATGCCGGACGCCGACTTCGACGCCGCGGCCACGCCGACCAGGTAGCTGCCCTGCTCATCGGCGAAGACGAGGTTGGCTACGTTCGGCTCGCTGACCGACTCGTCGTCGACGATCGCGAAGTGCGTCTGCGGGCAGTCCTTCGCGGCCCGAGCGAGCGGACCGGTCGTCGGATCGGCACCCGCGTACGTGAATCCGACCGCGATCACCGGGTTGTAGCCGGCCTCGCACAGCAGCGACAGCCGGTCGTACTGGTCTTTCTCGGTCTCGTTGGCCCGGGCGGTCAGCGCGCGGACCGAGCCGACCGAGCCGGACAGCTGCTTCTGAGCACGATCGAGGCCGGCCAACGCCGAATCGTTGAAGCCGTGATCGCCCGGCCCGCCGATCGCGTACGCGAGACCGACCTTCAAGCCACCGGACGATCCGCACGCACCGGTCAGCAACGCGCCCACGAGCATCAGCACCGCAACGGCGGCGATGGTGCGGTGACTGATCGGCGCGAGCGTGGGTTCAGCTTGACGCCAAGCGCGCCGCGATCCGGGCCATGCCGGCGCGTACCTCGTCGGGTGTCGGGGGTGCGGCCGCCATGTGGTCGTCCGGGCCGCCGCCGTCGACATCGAACTCCAGATCGTCGTCGTCCAGCTCCTCGAAGTCGTCGTCCGGCTCCTCGGCCGCGACCGTCTGCGCCTCGGCGATCTCGGCCCGGATCTCATCCACCGAGGTGAGACCCATCAACGGCTCGACCACGGCCATCAGTTCCTGATCCGCCACGATCTCCTCGGCCAGCGCGATCGCGTGTGCCCGCTCGTACGGCCCGCAGACCACCGGCTCCCAGTCCTCCTCATCGGAGAGGGGGCCGAACGTGATGATCCACGGCAGGTCGAGGATCGGAGAGTCTTCCGCCAATTCCAACGTCACTAATGCGCCCACGCGTCCATCATCGTCGCAGGAGAGCGGTTCAGTTGGGCGTACCCCCTAAATCCTGTTCTTCGTCCTTCGGCGGCGGCCCGGCGGCCAGGTCTCGGACCGTGCCGTGGCTGCTCGTCGCGGCGAGCGCGGCACCGAACAGCACCATCTGGTTGAACAGGTAGAGAAACAGCAGCAGCGCGACCGTGCCACCGACCACCTTGTACGCCGGCCGGTTCGAGCTGTACTCGATATACGCGCGGCCGACCGTGGACATGATGCTGAGCCCGACCGCGACCAGCAGCGTGGAGGGCAACAGGCGTCGCAGCGGCATCCGTAACCGTGCGACGCCGGACAGGATCGATGCGGCCAGGACGCCGTTCACGAACAGCGCGACCAGGATGCCGGTGACCGAACCGATCGTGGAGATCGCCTGCTGGAACCCGACCGGGACGTTCTGCGGGCCGAGGTCGAACAGCAGCGGCCGGATCTGCGCGTCGATGCCGGTCTGCACCCACACCGACAGCGCGAGCAGCAGGCCGAGCCCGAACATCACGGCCAGGTCGACCAGGCGGCGGATCACGAGGTTGCCCGGCTGCTGGTCGAATTCCCAGATCGCGCGCTGCGATGACCGGAGTGACTCGATCCAGCCGACGCCGGTGAAGACGAGACCGACCAGGCCGATGATCGCGATCGTGTTGCGGCCGGACGCGATGTCCTTCGCGTCGATGAACGGGATGTTGGCCTGCAGGAACTTGTTGACCGCGGCGACCGCTTTCTGGTTGGACGCGAGTACGAACCCGATCACCGAGTAGGCGACCAGGCCGAGCGCGAACACCGCGAAGAACGCGTAGTACGCGATCGCGGCCGCGAGCCGACCACCGAGTTCCTCGTTGTAGCGCTCGCGTGCGCGCCACACGTGATCGAAGTGGCGGGATCGTTTTCGGGCCGCGGCGATGCCCGCGTTCCAGGTATTGACCGGCCAGTCGACGATCCACACGACGTTATCGTCCCGCCGTACGGTGGCTTTTGTCCAACAATGGCACTTAGAGGGACCGGCTATGCTGCGCCGAGCGGGAAGTCGCGGACCGGCCGCCACCGGCCGTCCGTGCCGTGCACGTAGAACGTGAACCGGTCGACCTCGAACCGGGTCTCGAAATCGGCGAGTTCGGAGTAGACGCGATCGAGCGCACCGGTCGGCACGTCGTGCGCGACCGTCACGTGCGGATGGTACGGAAACTGCAGCTCACGGCTGAGCGGGCCACTGCGAACGGCGCCGGCGAGGCGTTCGGAGTCGCTGATCCCGGATGCCACGGCGACGAACACGACCTCGGTCAGCGGCCGGAACGTACCGGTGCCGCGCAGATGGATCGTGTACGGCCGGTGGCCCGCCGCCACCGTCGCCAGGTGCTCGGCCACGTCGTCGAAGCGAGCCGGATCGATTTCGGTCGGTCCGAGCAGCGTGATGTGTGCCGGTATGGCGGACGCGAGCGGGTCGCCGGAGCGGGCGCGGGCGTCGTCGAGGATCGCGGCTGCGGGCGCCGGGATGCTGAGGGCAACGCCGACCACCGTAGGTTCCACCGCCGCCACCCGCCTCCCCCTCGCCGTTCTCAGTGAAGATTCGTCGGCGCCAGGAAACCGATCCGCTCGTACACCCTACGTAGAGTGGCCGCGGCAACGGAACGGGCCTTTTCGGCGCCGATCGCGAGCACCTTATCCAATTGTGCCGGGTCATCGAGGAACGTCCGGGTCCGTTCCTGGAATGGCCGTACCCATTCGACCAGCACGTCCGCCAGGTCCTTCTTCAGGTCGCCGTATCCCTCTGCCTTCGTAGCGCGCGACCAGTTCGTCGATCGAGCTGCCGTCCAGCGCCGAGAAGATCGTCAGCAGGTTGGCGATACCGGGCTTCTCTACCTGGTCGAACACGATCTCGCGGCCGGTGTCGGTGACCGCCGACTTGATCTTCTTGGCCGACTTGGCCGGATCCTCCAGCAGGTCGAGCACGCCGGCCGGCGAAGACGCGGACTTGGACATCTTCGCGGTCGGCACCTGAAGATCGGTGATCTTGGCGGTCTCCTTCAGGATGTACGGCGACGGGACCGTAAACGTCGGCCCGAAGTTCGTGTTGAAGCGCTGGGCCAGGTCGCGGGTGAGTTCCAGATGCTGGCGCTGGTCCTCGCCGACCGGCACCGCGTCGGCCTGGTAGAGCAGGATGTCCGCGGCCTGCAGGATCGGGTAGGTGAACAGCCCGACGCTGGAGCGGTCCGCGCCCTGCTTCTGCGACTTGTCCTTGAACTGCGTCATCCGGCTCGCCTCGCCGAAGCCGGTGATGCAGCTCAGCACCCAGGCGAGCTGAGCGTGCTCGGGCACCTGCGACTGGACGAACAGCGTGCAGCGCTCCTCGTCCAGACCGGCCGCGAGCAGTTGGGCGGCGCTCAATCGGGTCCGCCGGCGCAGCAGGTCCGGCTCGTGGCCGGCCGTGATCGCGTGCAGGTCGACGACGCAGTAGAACGTGTCGTGCGTTTCCTGCAGCGCCACCCAGTTGCGTACCGCTCCCAGGTAGTTGCCGAGATGGAACGAGTCCGCAGTCGGCTGGATGCCGGAGAGCACGCGCGGGCGGGCGGCAACGGGTGTGGACGTCATGTCAGCGAGTATTTCATCGAGCACAAAGTGCCATCGCGACCGGTGCAACCTGTCGCGCCTGCCAGCGGTCAGACATCATGACAAGCAGACGAACACCGGTTCCACGATTCTCCGGGCAGGGGCGGCATGAGTCACGATCTTGAGGCGAGAGAGGCGGTACGCGCTGCGTACCAGGCCTACTACCGCCGCCTGGTCGCGACGCTCTACGGGCTCACCGCCGACCACTCCGAGGCGCAGGATCTCGTGCAGGAGGCGTACGCGCGGGCGCTCGCCCGGCCGAAGGTGTTCCTGGACGTGGCCGACCCGGAGGCCTGGCTGCGTACGGTCGCCGTCAACCTCGCCCGGACCCGCTGGCGCCGGCGCCGACTCCTGGACACGATGGTCCGCTCCGGCCGGATCGAGGTCGCCCCGGAATCCGTACCCGGCGCAACACCCGATCGGGTCCTGCTCGTCGCCGCACTGCAGAAGCTGTCCCGGCCTACCCGCGAGACCATCGTGCTGCACCACCTCGCCGACATGTCGGTCCACGAAGTGGCCGAGACGCTGGGCGTACCGGTCGGCACGGTCAAGGCTCGCCTGTCGCGCGGTCGGGCGCTGTTGGCCGATCTGATCGGCTCGCGCGAGGCACCGCCGTCGCGTCATCGCACCGGTCGCGCCCAAGCAGCGCACCGGCGGAAACATCGTTCCGGGGCAGCCTGCCCCAGTCACTCAAATGAGGAACGATGCCTGAGCTCAACTTCGACGCGCTCCGCGAAGCCGTCGAAAATGACACCTTCCTTCCGGAATTCGCCGAGATCCGGCGCCGGGCCCGCCGCCACAAGCGCTGGCGGATCCTGATGAACACGGCCCGGATCCTCGGCGTCCTGGCAGTGGCCGCGCCCGGCCTGGCCATCGTCGATGTTGTCTTCACGCACATCTATCGGCCGGTGGACAGCAGCGGCGTCGCCGCCGGGATCAGTGTCGGTGACCCGAACGCGGCCCCGATGTCGTCGACGCTTGCCGGCACCGTGACTCAGGTCACGTCGACCGTGGTGGCGGTCGACAGCATCGACAACGCGCATACCTACGCGCTCGTCGACGTCTGCCTCGGGCACTCCTGCAACCTGCAGCTCAGCCAGGTCAACCCGACCGCGACCGGGGCCGCGCCGCAATCGGTCGGGCTGATCCGGGCGACGCCGATCGAGCAGCTGGCCAGCCCGCGTCTGGTCCTCGTCAATACCGCGACGGCCAACGTCAGCGCGATCCCGGCGGGCAGCCCGCGTTCCCAGGTGTCCATCACGATCCAGCCGGCCCCGGGCCAGGTCGCCGCGGCGCCGCGTCCCGTGCAGATCTCGGTCCTGGGCGCGATCCGCATGGTCAGCGGCGCAACCGGCACACCGCAGAACATCCCATCTCAGCCGACGGTCAGCGGGCCGACGCTGGTCAGCACGATCCACGGCTGGTGGGTCACCGGCTCGATGCCCACCGGCGAACTCGGCATCTCGGTCAGCCATGACAACGGCGCCACCTGGACGACTCATTCGACCGGCATCAAGCCGCTGCAAGCGACCGCCGACAGCGCGACGAACTCCGCGTTCGCGACGATCGACGGCACTGACATGTTCGTCCTCGCCCGTACGGCCGGCGGCATGAAGATGCTCTACTCGACCGATGCCGGAACCACGTGGCAGCCGATCGCGGCCGAGCGTCGCGTGGCCGTTGTCGACGTCCTTCAGCCTGGTCGCCACGGCCAAGGGCGAGGTGATCGCGTCGTTCACCAACGGGTCGAAGACGACGTACCTGGCCAGCTCCGACTACGGCGGCACGTTCCAGACGATGGACCGGCCCGCTGCTGCAGACCGGAAACGTGGTACGAGCCGGCAGCGAGCTGATCACGCTCGGCCCGCATCCGCAGGTCTCCTCGGACGGCCTCAACTGGCAGGACGCGCTCATCCAGACGGTGTCACCAAGCGCCGATTAGGTAGAACTGCGACACGGCTGGCGCGGCGACCGTCGCACTGCGTCACGACCAGGCGCCATGCGTCGACCTGGATCTCGTCCCCGATGACCGGCAACCGGCCGAGGCGGGCCATCACGAACCCACCCAGCGACTCGTACGGGCCGGCGGGCAGCTCGAAACCGTAGCGCCCGGCGAAGTCGGCGAGGTGGATCCGGCCGTCGATGTCGCTCAGGATCGACTCCGGCTCGGGGACCGCGTCGTACTCGTCGTGGATCTCGCCGACCAGTTCCTCGATCAGATCCTCAAGGGTCACGATGCCGGCCGTCCCGCCGTACTCGTCGACCACCACCGCCAGATGATGTCCCTCGCTGCGCATCTCGGACAGCGCGGCGAGGACGTGCTTGCTGGACGGGACGCGACGGACCTCGCGGGCGAGCAGGCCGACCGTGGTGTGCGCCCGATCCGACGGCGGCATCAGTAGATCCCGCAGGTGGACGAAGCCGACGATGTCGTCGTGCGATCCGTCGATCACCGGGAAGCGCGAATGCGGGGTGTCGCGGATCGTTCGCACCGCCGCCGCGACGTCGAGACCGGACTCCAGATAGATCACGTCGGTACGCGGCACCATCACGGCGCTGACGTGCCGGGCGCCGGCGGTCAGCACCTCATCGATGATCTTCCGCTCCTCGGCCGCCAGCGTCGGATTCGCGGCCACGAGCGCGCGCAGTTCGATGTCGCTCATCTGCTTGCGGGCGTCCGGGTCGGCACCGAGCGCCCGGTCGATCTGGTCGACGCCGCGCCGCAGCAGCGCGGTGACCCGGAGCGCGCCGACGCGCATCCGAGCAGCGGCCGCAGACATCACCGTCCGGCTCGCCGCATCCGGGTCGTCCGGCCGCGGCCGAACCGCCTTGCGTTGCAGCGGCAGCATCAGGCGCGCCGCCGACCGGGAGCCGGCTACCGAACGGGACGCCGACCCGAGCACCGGCCTGGGCCGGTAGGTACGGGCGAAGCGCCGGCGCCCGGTGCGACTTCGCGGCTCGGCCTTAGGAGGCCTCCACGATGATGCCTGCACCCACGGTCCGGTTGGTGCCTTCGTCAATCACGATGAAGCCTCCGGTATTGCGATTGCGGCGGTATTCGTCGGCGAGCAGCGGCACGGTCGTACGCAATCGGACCCGTCCGATCTCGTTCAGGCGCAACTCGGTCGCGGTCTCGTCGCGGTGCAACGAGTTCACGTCAAGGCGGTAGTTCACGTCGCGAACCAACGCCCGGGCCGACCGGGTGGTGTGCTTGATCGCGTATTTTGCGCCGACCGTCATCGGTCGGGTCTCGTCCATCCAGCAGATCATCGCGTCGATGTCCTGGCTGACCGACGGCTGGTTGTGCGGCCGGCAGATCATGTCGCCGCGGGAGATGTCGATCTCGTCTTCCAGGCGGATCGTCACCGACATCGGAGGGAACGCCTCCGACACGGGTCCGTCGGCGGTATCGATCGACGCGACCTTGCTGGTGAACCCGGACGGCAGCACCATCACCTCGTCACCCGGCTTCAGGACGCCGGATGCGACCTGCCCGGCGTACCCCCGGTAGTCGGTGATCGTGGACGACTGCGGGCGGATCACGTATTGCACCGGGAACCGTACGTCGACCAGGTTGCGATCCGACCCGATGTGTACGTGTTCCAGGTGGTGCAGCAGCGACGGCCCCTGGTACCACGGCATCGATTCGGCCCGCGTGACGATGTTGTCGCCGTTGAGCGCGGAGATCGGGATGACCGCGAGGTCGGGGGCTTCCAGCTTCGCCGCGAACGCGGTGAACTCGGCCGCGATCTCCTCGTAGATGCCCTGGTCGTAGCCGACGAGGTCCATCTTGTTCACGCACAGCACCAGATGCGGTACGCGCAGCAGCGAGCACAGGAACGCGTGCCGGCGGGACTGCTCGAGCAGGCCCTTACGCGCATCCACCAGGATCAGCGCCAGGTCGGCGGTTGACGCACCGGTCACCATGTTCCGGGTGTACTGCATGTGCCCGGGCGTGTCCGCGATGATGAACTTGCGCCGCGGCGTGGCAAAGTACCGGTACGCCACGTCGATCGTGATGCCCTGCTCCCGCTCGGCCCGCAGACCATCGGTGAGCAACGCCAGGTTCGTGTACTCGTCACCGCGCGCAGCGGAGACGGCTTCGACCGCGGCGAGCTGATCTTCGAAGATGGTCTTGGTGTCGTAGAGAAGGCGCCCGATCAGAGTGGACTTTCCGTCGTCCACCGAACCCGCCGTTGCGAACCGCAGCAGATCCATCCCCCGCGCCGAGGGCAGGAGATGCGGCGCCAGAGGCGTCAGTGTGTCCGGCATTAAAAGTAACCCTCTCGCTTACGGTCTTCCATGGACGCCTCGCTGACCTTGTCGTCGCCGCGGGTCGCGCCGCGCTCGGTGATCCGGGTCGCAGCGACCTCGTCGATCACCTTGTCGATCGTGTCGGCGTCGGAGCGGACGGCCGCGGTGCAGGACGCGTCGCCGACGGTGCGGTAACGCACCTGCTCGACGAACGACTCCTCGCCCTTGCGCATCGGTAGGTACTCGTTGACCGCATAGAGCATGCCGTCGCGGTCGACCACCTCGCGCTTGTGCGCGAAGTAGATCGACGGCAGCTCCATCTGCTCGTTCGCGATGAAGTGCCAGATGTCGAGCTCGGTCCAGTTGGACAGCGGGAAGACCCGGATCGACTCGCCCGGGTGGACCCGGCCGTTGTAGAGCGACCAGAGTTCGGGCCGCTGGTTCTTCGGGTCCCACTGGCCGAACTCGTCGCGGAACGAGAAGACGCGCTCCTTCGCGCGAGCCTTCTCCTCGTCGCGGCGGGCGCCGCCGAACAGCGAGTCGTAGCGGCCCTTTTCGATCGCGTCGAGCAGGACCGGCGTCTGGATCCGGTTGCGGGTGCCGTCGGACGGCGCGATGCACCCGGCCGGCATCGAGCGCGTCCTGCACCGAGGCGACGTTCAGCTGGACACCGAGCTGCTCGACCCGGCGGTCCCGGTAGTCGAGCACCTCAGGGAAGTTGTGACCGGTGTCGACGTGCAGCATCGGGAACGGGATGCGCGCCGGCGCGAACGCCTTCTCGGCCAGGCGAAGCATGACGATGGAGTCCTTGCCGCCGGAGAACAGCAGCGCCAGGACGCTCGAATTCGGCGACGACCTCGCGCATGATGAAGACGCTCTCGGCAACGAGCGCGTCCAGATGAGAGACCCGGTAATTCGCGGCGGGCGGGTGCGCCAGGTCGTGCTCGAACTCGAGCGCGGTCCCGTCAGTCGAGAAGACATCCATCGAGAAACCTTATCGCATCGGTGGGGAATGCCTAGACGGCCGAGTCGGTCGACCCAACCCGTGAGATGGCCGCGAGCAGCGGCGCTGCCAGATCTTTACGGCAGACGATCAGATCGGGAAGGTACGCATCCGCCTGGTTGTAGACCAGCGGCGACCCGTCGATGCGGGAGGCGTGCAGTCCGGTCGCGAACGCGATCGCCACCGGGGCGGCCGAGTCCCACTCGTATTGCCCACCGGCATGCACGTACGCGTCGACGTCACCGGAGATCACCGCGGCGATCTTGGCGCCGGCCGAGCCCATCGGAACGGTCGTGCCACCGAACTGCTCGACGAGCTGCAGCAGGATCGGCCGGCGGACGCGTACGGCTGGCGACGAACCGCAGCGCGGCGGGCTCACCGGCGGCGCTCGCCGGCGACATCGGCGGGTAGGTGGGCGGGAAGTCGGTGCCGATCACGCGGCGCTGGGCCGGCAGCGCAACCGCGGCGGCGGCCAGGCAGCTCGGCGCCGGCGAGGACCGGGTCCACAGGCCGATGTGCACGGCCCAGTCGCTGCGGCCCTCCTCACCGAACTCGCGGGTGCCGTCGAGCGGATCGACGATCCAGACGCGCTCGGCGTCGAGCCGGGCCGGATCGTCGCGGACGCCCTCCTCGGACAGCACCGCGTCGGCCGGGCGGTGCCGGGCCAGCATCGTGGTGATGAAGTCGTGTGCCTGCTTGTCGCCGGCTTTGCGCAGCGCATCGGGGTCGTGGAACCCCATCTCGTCGCGGAGCCGGAGAAGTAGATCTCCGGCGCCGTCGGCGAGCCAGCGGGCGAAGGCTCCGTCAACAGCGGATGGCATCAGTACGCTCCCGAACTCCGACACACCGCGGAAAGGGTGCGCAACAGGATTACACAGTCGAGCGAGAACGACCAGTTTTCCACATATCGAAGATCGAGCCGAACCGCCTCGCTCCAGGATAGATCGGAGCGTCCGGAAACCTGCCATAGGCCGGTGATGCCGGGGCGTACGGCGAGCCGCCGTCGCATGTCGGCCGGGTAGGCCTCGACCTCCTTACGCAGCGGCGGGCGCGGCCCGACCAGCGACATGTCGCCCAGCAGTACGTTGATCAACTGCGGCAGTTCATCCACTGACAGCCTGCGCAGATACCTCCCGACCCGGGTGATCCGCGGATCGTCACGCATCTTGAACAGCACGCCGTCGTTCTCGTTCAGGTGCCGGATCTCGTCCAGCCGGCGCTCGGCGTCGGTGTGCATTGTCCGGAACTTGACTATCCGGAACTCTCGTGCCGCCCTTCCCGACCCGGGTCTGCCGGAACAGGATCGGGCCGGGCGAGTCGCATTTGATCGCGATCGCGATCGCCAGCAGCAGCGGCGACAGCACCAGCAGCCCGAGGCCGGCACCGAACCAGTCGAAGACCGACTTGAACGCGCGGGCGACACCGGACAGGCGTGCGTGCTCGACGTGCAGCATCGGCAGGCCGTCGACCGGCCGTACCGTGGTTCGGGCGCCGGCGACATCGATCAGCGAATTCGCCACGATCATGTCGATGTCCTCGCGCTCCAGGCGCCAGCCCAGCCGTCGCAGGATATGCCCGTCCAACTCGGGACAGGAGAGAACGATCACGGTGTCCGCCCGGGCCGCCTCGACCGCGACCGCGACATCGTCGAACGTGCCGTAGACCGGCATGCCCACGGCGCCGTCGTGGTTCGCCGGCAGGCAGCACCCGACCACCTCCATCCCGTGATAGCGCTCACGGTTCAGCTGGTGGGCGAGGCCGACCACGGCCAGTTCGTGCCCGACCACGATCACGCGGCGCAGGCATTCGCCCCGGGCCCGCCGGTGGTGCAGGTGCTTGCGGAGCCCGAAGCGCGCACCGACCGCGATCGCGGTCGCGAGCGGCAGCGCAAGCACCACGTATCCACGAGCCAGACTGATATTGAGCGTGTACGAGACGATCGCGGTCATCGCCGTCAACGCCAATCCGGCCCGCAGCACCCGCTGGTACTCGTCGGTGCCGACGAACAGGAACCGGCGCTCGTACGCGCGGTTCAGCGCGAGCGACGCCAGCAGCATCAACGGCAGCAGGCTGGTGAACAGCGCGTACAGGCGGTTGTAGGGCGTGACGTCGTTGCCGAACCGGGCGGCGAACGCGACCCCACCGGCGATCAGTGCGGCCAGCAGATCGGCGCGCGACCAGCGACTTGACGTAGCGGACCTCCCAGATCGTCCGGATCCGGCCGGGGCGCGCGTGCCGGCCGAGCGCGGGCGGCGTCGTGGTCCGGAACATGACCGTCGGTGTCGACCCGGGATTCGCCGGGCGATCCGCCACGCACCGGATGGGATATCGATGCGCCGGAGGTTCAGACCGGCGGGTGCGGGTGACACCGGAGCGTCCGGCAGGCGATAGATCCGGCCGAGGTCGTCGGTCGAGAAACGCAGACTTCTGCACGGAACTCTCGTACAGGTCAGACAACCCGGCCCCCTCGCGCTGTCCCGCTTGCGCCCATCGGGCGGTCCGCGACATGTGCATGCCGTCGGTGCGTCAGCGGTTACAACGCCTGATGCCGGACCCCCGTCACGGGTCATTAGATCAGCCCAGAACCATCCATAAGGTCAAAATCACGTCAACCACACGGATGTGTTACATAAAGGGACATTTAGTCGAACCGATGTTCTGCCTGATCAGGACGCGTGGTACTTGTTCTGGGTCGGCTCCACGCCGATCTCGATGACCGATTCGACGATGTCGGCAGCACGGTCGATCAGGAACTCGAGTTCCTTGCGCTGCGTGCCGGAGAAGTCGCTGAGCACGTAGTCGGCCGGGTCCTGCCGACCCGGCGGGCGGCCGATGCCGAACCGCACGCGTACGTACTCCTTGGTCGCCATCGAACCGGAGATCGACCGCAGGCCGTTGTGACCGCCTTCACCGCCGCCGATCTTGACCCGGATCGTGCCGAACTCCAGATCGAGCTCGTCGTGTACGGCGATGACCTGGCTCGGCGGGATCTTGTAGAACTGGGCCAGCGCGACCGTCGGCGCCCCCGAGCAGGTTCATGTACGTCGTCGGCTTCGCGATCACGAGCTTCGGGCCGCCCGGGCGCAGATGCCCCTCGGCGACCTCGGCTGGCGGCGCGGTTCGCACGGCCGAACTTGACCCCGATCCGATCCGCGAGCAAGTCCGCGACCATGAACCCGACGTTGTGGCGATTCTTCGCGTACTGGGCACCGGGATTGCCGAGCCCGACCACCAGCCACGGCACAGTCGTCATCGGTCAACCCCCTTCAAAGCCAACAGATCCCGGGGCTCAGAGTGCCCCGGGATCTGCCGATCAATGCAAGTGATTAGGCCGCGTCTTCCTCGGCCGGCGCCTCTTCCTCGGCCGCTGCGCCCGCGGTCTCGGCACCCTCGGCGTCCAGGTCGGCCGCGCTCGGCGAGTTGTTGACGATGACGACGATCAGCTCCGGGTCGGCGGCGAGTTCGACGCCGGCCGGAAGCTTCAGCTCGCCGGCGGTGACGTGCGAACCGGCCTCGAGGCCCTCGATCGAGGCCTCGATGTGCTCGGGCAGCTTGGTCGCGTCCGCGATGATCGAGATCGTCTGCTGCTCGTGGTTGACCAGCGTGTCACGAGCGGCCTCGCCGACCAGAACCACCGGCACGTCGATCGTGATCTTCTCACCGGCGCGGACGACCAGCAGGTCGACGTGGTCGTACGTGTCACGTACCGGGTCGCGCTGGATCGCCTTCGGCAGCGCGAGCGCCTTGGTGCCGTCGGCTGATGTCGATGTTGAGTACCTGCGTCATGCCGCTCTTGCGGATGATCGCGGCGAACTCCCGGGCGGGCAGCGAAATGTGGACGGGAGCCGCACCGTGTCCGTAAAGGACGGCGGGCACGTTCCCGGCGCGGCGGGTGCGACGGGCACCGCCCTTGCCGAACTCGGTACGCGGTTCGGCGCTGATACGGACCTCGGACACGGCAAACACCCTCCAATGGGGAAAAGCTACTTCTCAGTCAGTTGCGGCTCTCGCGGTGCCGGGCTAGGGCGCAGGCGCGCGGACACGTAGCCCGAACACCGCGTCGATCACGGCGCCTCGGTCAATGGTCGACGCTGGTAAAGCGGACCACGAGACGCCCTCGCCGTGGCAACCGTCCAAGCTTACCCGAGCGGCCGAGAGCGCCTCACACGAGGCACCCCACTAGCTGAGGCCACCGAACAGGGTGGTCACCGAGCCGTCGTCGAACACCTCGCGGATCGCGCGCGCGATCAGCGGTGCGATCGTCAACACGGTGATCTTGTCGAGCCGGCTCTCCGGCGCGATCGGCAGCGTGTTCGTCACCACAATCTCGCTGATCCGGCTGTTCTTCAGCCGCTCGGTCGCGGGATCGGACAGCACCGCGTGGGTCGAGGCCACGATCACATCGGCCGCGCCCGACTCGAACAGGATGTCGGCCGCCTTGCAGATCGTCCCGCCGGTGTCGATCATGTCGTCGACGATCAGGCAGACCCGGCCCTCGACGTCGCCGACGACCCGGTTCGCGACGACCTGGTTCGGCTTCGTGCGGGTCCCGGGTCTTGTGGATGAACGCGAGCGGGCAGCCGCCGAGACGGTCGGTCCAGCGCTCGGCCACGCGTACGCGACCGGAGTCCGGCGCCACCACGGCCATCGGGCGGTCCTTGTACTTGTCCGCAACGTAGGTGGCCAGTACGTCCATCGCGAACAGGTGATCCACCGGGCCGTCGAAGAAGCCCTGGATCTGGGCGGTGTGCAGATCGACGGTGAGGATCCGGTTCGCGCCGGCGGTCTTGTAGAGGTCGGCCATCAGCCGCGCGGAGATCGGCTCGCGGCCGCGATGCTTCTTGTCCTGCCGCGCGTACGGGTAGAACGGCACCACGACGGTGATCCGCTTGGCCGAACCTCGCTTGAGCGCGTCCACCATGATCAACGATTCCATCAGCCACTTGTTCAGCGGCGACGGTCATCGACTGGATCACGAACGCGTCCGAACCGCGGACCGACTCGTCGTAGCGGACGAAGATCTCCTCGTTGGCGAAGTCGTACGCGTCCGTCGAGGTCGGCGCGACTCCGAGCCACTGCCCGATCTCGACCGCCAGATCCGGATATGCCCGCCCGGAGAACAGCATCAGCGTCTTACGGTTCTCGGTGGAGATGCCGCTCATTCGTTAACCCGTCCGTTAGCCCGACCCCAGTTGAAAGCAGTATCTCCCGAGGCCAATCGGGCCGTCGCGGCAGCCCGTCAGGACTCCGCGATCTCCTTCGCGACCGCGGCGGCAGCCGCAGCGGCCGCGGCGGACTTCGTACCGGCGCGCTTGAGCTCCACCCATCCCGGGATATTGCGCTGCAGCGCTCGGGTGACGCCGAGATCGCCCGCGGGCACGTCCTTGACGACCGCACTGCCCGCGCCGATGTAGGCGCCGTCGCCGATCGTCCGCGGCGCGACCAGCGTCGAGTCGGAGCCGACGAACACCGCATCGCCGACGGTCGTGTGGTGCTTGTGGACGCCGTCGTAGTTGGCGAAAATCATACCCGCGCCGATGTTGGCGTCCACGCCGATGGTGGCGTCGCCCACGTAACTGAGGTGCGGCACCTTGCTCCGGGCGCCGATCGCGGCGTTCTTCGTCTCCACGAACGTACCGATCCGGCCATTCTCGCCAAGGTCAGTCCCGGGTCGCAGGAATGCGAACGGTCCGACGGACGCTCCCGCTCCGATCACCGCCGCAGATCCGTGGGTACGCACCACCGACGCGCCCTCGCCGACCGACGACATCGGTCAGCGTGGTGTCCGGGCCGACCGTCGCACCGGCACCGATCGCGGTCCGGCCGCGCAGCTGCGTACCCGGCTCGATCAACACGTCCATGCCGACCGACACGGTCACGTCGATCCAGGTCGTCGCCGGGTCGATCATCGTCACGCCGCTGCGCATCAGGTCACCGTTGACCCGATCGCGCAGCAGGTTGCGCAGCGTCGCAAGCTGGGCACGATCGTTGCAGCCGAGCACCTCGGCCTCATCCTCGACGATCCGCGCCTCGACCCGCTGACCGGCCGCGACGAGCAGCGCGACGACATCGGTCAGCAGCTCCTCGCCCTGATCATTGTCGCTGGAGAGCTTGCCGAGCATGTCCCGGAGAAGGTCGGCCCGGAACGCAAAGATGCCCGAATTCATCTCGTGGATCGCGCGCTCTTCGGGCGTCGCGTCGCGCTGCTCGACGATCCGGACGACGCTGCCGTCGGCGCCGTGCACGATCCGGCCGAACCCGGTCGGGTCGGCCAGCACAGCGGTCAGCACGGTCGCCGCGGCGCCGGACGCGGCATGCTGGCGGAGCAGCCCCTCGACCGTCTCGGTACGCAGCAGCGGATTGTCGCCGCACAGCACGACGACGGTGCCGGTCGCGTCGGGCACGGCCTCCATCGCGACCCGGGTCGCGTGGCCGGTGCCTCGCTGCTCCGCCTGCAGCACCATCTGCGCGTCCGGCATCTCCCGCTCCACGTACGCGGAGACCTGCTCGGCGCCGTTACCGACCACGACGAGCGTACGGGCGGCCCGCAGCGGTGCGGCGGCGTGCAGGACATGGCCGACGAGCGGGCGCCCCAGAAGCGGATGCATCATCTTCGGCAACGCAGAGTGCATGCGCTTGCCCATGCCGGCGGCGAGGACGATGACCGTACGAGCCTCGTTCACTTGAGTGACCTCTCGTCGTTCTTCGGGTTCCGCGACTCATCGTAACGACGACGCCCGGTCGGCCGGACTTGACCGACGCCCGTAGCCTCTCCGTCATGCCACGCCGCCGTACTGTCCTGATCGGCTCGCTCAGCCTCGCTGCACTCGTCGGTACGGGTGTCGGCGCGACCGCGCTGGCCGCGAACGGCGTGATTCCGGGGAAGGGCGCGGTCGACCAGGCGCTCGGATACTGCGACGCCGACGTCCCGCCGGTGCACGCGACCGCCGGTCCGATCATCAGCGGCTCGTTCGCGTCGACGTACCGGCGGACGAAGGTGGCTTACAAGATCGCGTACCCGCCGGGGTTCGCAGCCCGGCGCCAAGCTGCCGGTCTGCCTGATGCTGCACGGGTTCGCGGCGAACGAGACCGACGCGCTCACCGCCGGCCACTACCCGGAGTACCTGGCGGCGGCGGTGGCCGCCGGTACGGCGCCGTTCGCGCTCGCGTCCGCGGCCGGCGGTAACGGCTACTGGCATCCGCACCCCGACGACGATCCGCTGGGCATGCTGATCAACGAGTTCCTGCCGCTGCTCGGCGCCCACGGGCTCTCGGTCGAGCGGCCCGCGGTGTCCGGCTACTCGATGGGCGGATACGGCGCGCTGATGTGCGGCCTGACCGCGCCAGACCGGTTCGTCGCCGCGATGGCGAACGCGCCGGCGTTCTGGCGCTCGTACGGTGAGGCGCAGCACGTCAACCCGGGTGCGTTCAGTTCGGCGGCGGAGTGGGCGCGCTACGGCGACCTGCTGAAACGAGCGGCGGACTTCCGTGGGCTGCCGGTGCAGATCTACATCGGCGCGTCGGACCCGTTCGAGCCGGCCGTCTCAGCCCTGCGGAATGCGCTGCCGGATCCCGGCGTCGTGCACATCGCGAAGGGCTGCCACGACGGGCGGTTCTGGGATTCGCAGGCGCCGACGCTGCTCGCAACGGTCGGGGAGAAACTGCTCGGCCGCTAGGACTCGAACCTAGAAAGCGGGCACCAAAGGCCCGAGTGTTGCCAATTACACCACGGCCGACCGCGTGCGATGACAGCGTAGCGAATCGCGTGGAACGGTGAGAACTCGATTCCCCCAAGATCATCACAGCACGGGTTCGACGCGGATGCACACACGGGCTGTGACCGTGAATTGTTTCCGGGGGATATCCCCCGGAACGCCTCCATGATCAACGGGGGGCTATCCCCCGAATTCGTCGCGGGATAGCCCCCAAAACGTTGTCTAGCAGGGAAAACACGCTCAGAGGCCGGCTGTGAGAAGTAACTTCGCCCTGTCGGACCTACGGAACCGTAAGTTACGGTGACGTAGGCGTAGGACTGAGAAAATCAGCTGGTCGCGGCCTTGCGGTTCGTTGACCGGCCGGACAAATCGTGAGGTACCAATGACCAGTGCGGTGCTCCCCAAGCAGTCAGTCGAACCGGCCATCGAGGCCCCGACCGGCCCAAAGCCGCTTACCGAGGGTAAGCAGCCCCTCGGTATCCTGATCGGCCTGTGGGCCTTCGTCGTCATCCCGTTCATCGCGCTCGTCGCGGCCATTCCGATCGCCTGGCGCTACGGATCCCTCACCTGGACGATCGTCGCCATCGGCGCGGTCTTCTACACCGTCTCCGGGCTCGGCATCACGGTCGGCTTCCACCGCTACTTCACGCACGGCTCGTTCAAGGCCAAGCGCGGCCTGCGGATCGCGCTGGCGATCGCCGGCAGCATGGCGATCCAGGGCGAGCCGACCCAGTGGGTCGCCGATCACCGCCGGCACCACACGTTCTCCGACCTCGAAGGCGACCCGCACTCGCCGTGGCGCTTCGGCACATCGTTCGGTGCACTGATCAAGGGCCTCTGGTACGCGCACATGGGCTGGCTGTTCCACCGCGAGCTGTCCAACCGGGCCCGGTTCGCACCGGACCTTCTGGCCGACCGGGACATGCAGCGCGTCGACAACCTGTTCCCGCTGATCGTCGCCGCATCCATGCTCGCGCCGGCCGCCGCCGGTGGCCTGATCACCATGTCGTGGTCAGGGCGCCCTGTGGGCGTTCTTCTGGGCCGGCCTGGTCCGGGTCTCGCTGCTGCACCACGTGACCTGGTCGATCAACTCGATCTGCCACGTCGTCGGCGAGCGCCCGTTCGAGCTGCGCAAGGGCGACAAGGCCGCGAACTTCTGGCCGCTCGCGATCCTGTCGTTCGGCGAGAGCTGGCACAACCTGCACCACGCCGACCCGACCTGTGCACGCCACGGCGTCGACAAGGGCCAGATCGACATCTCCGCTCGTACCATCTGGGTTTTCGAAAAGCTCGGCTGGGCGCACGACGTGCGCTGGCCGCGGGCGGAGCGCTTGGACGCGAAGCGGGTAGCCGGCACGGCATGATGGGGCAGTGACCACTACGCCGCCCGCCGACAAAGGCAGCTCACGCGTCCGGATGTCCTCGGCGCAACGCCGGGAGCAGCTGATCTCGGTCGGGCGGCAGCTTTTTGCCGAGCGCGGGTTCGACGCAACCTCGATCGAGGAGATCGCCGCTCGGGCCAAGGTCTCCAAGCCCGTCGTGTACGAGCACTTCGGCGGCAAGGAAGGCCTGTACGCCGTCGTCGTCGACCGCGAAGTCCGCTCACTGCTCGATCGGATCACCACGGCGCTCACCGCCGGACACCCCCGGGAGCTGCTCGAACAGGCCGCGCTCGCACTGCTCGACTACATCGAGGGCGAGACCGACGGTTTCCGCGTGCTGGTCCGCGAATCGCCGATCATGTCGCCGAGCGGCAACTTCTCCAGCATCCTGAACGACATCGCGCACCAGGTCGAACACATCCTCGGTGCCGAGTTCAAGGCTCGCGGCTTCGATCCGAAGCTCGCCGAACTCTATTCGCAGGCGCTGGTCGGCATGGTCGCGTTGACCGGCCGCTGGTGGCTTGAGGTCCGCAAGCCGCGCAAGGAAGCCGTGGCATCGCACCTGGTCAACCTCGCGTGGAACGGCCTGTCGAATCTCGAAGCGAAGCCGGGGCTGGTCAGCCGCAGACCTTAGGCGAACCGGTGTCCGTCGGGGTGGTTTTCGGCCGGGCGCGGAGGCGCGCCTCGGTACTTCCACTTGTGGTTGTCCGGATCGTCACCGTGGTGCAGGCGGAAGTTGCTCCTCGTGCGCCTCGGCCGAAGCGTCACCGACGCGCCCGTAGAGCCCGGCGGTCAGCAACACCGTGCCGATGATGAACGCGACGATGCACGTGCCCATGCGGAAGTTGAGGAAGTTCGCGTTCGTCTGCAACAGCGCCATCATCAACATGCCGGAGATGAGGAACACGATCCCGGCGATCAGGTTGATGTAATGGTCGATGTTGCGGCCGACGAACGCACCCACCAGCACGATCGCGCCGACCACGATCGAGATGATCGCGAACGCGAGGTTCGTCTTGCAGACCCAGGATCACCACGTCGCCACGGTGGAAGATCGGCTCGCCAGCCGTCTTGATCGTGCCGATGATGCCGAACACCAGGCAGAACAGACCGGCAAGCGCGGCCAGCGTCCGATACAGCGGCAACAGGCGATGGTTCACCGGAATGTGTGAGGACATGCGTCCATTATCCGACGAACACCCGCAAATCGCTCGCCAAGTCGCCGGTTCGGTCGCAGTCGCCGGGGGTGCTCGACGGCCTGCTCCGGAGATAGGCGAGAATCGCCATGAACTCGCTCCCTGAAGATCCTTAAGGACTGACATGGCGGAATCGCACATCCCGATCAACCACCCGATGCGGCCGTTCTACCGGTTCTTGGCCATCCTGGCCGGCCTGTACGTCCTGATCTTCGGCATCGTGGCGTTTTCCCGGACGCGCAACATGGCGGCCTTCAGCCAGGCCCACGACCAGTACGCATGGGCACTCGGGCTGCGGTCGAACCTCGGCTTCGCGCTGATCTCCATCGTCGCCGGCGCGATCATCCTGGTGGGCGCGGTCATCGGCCGTAACTTCGACCGCTGGGTCAACATCATCGGCGGTCTCGGCTTCATGATCGTAGGCCTCGCGATGCTGCTGCTCCTGCAGACCGACGCGAACTTCCTGATGTTCTCGATGTCGAACTGCGTCGCGTCCTTCATCATCGGCACCGTACTGTTCGCCGCCGGCCTCTACGGCAAGGTCGGCAGCGCGGCCCAGGCCCATGCGCTCGAAGCCCAGCGCCACGGCTCGACCCTGGCATCAGTCGGCGCCGACCACTGACCCCGACGATCGGGCCCCGGAGTGCAGACTCCGGGGCCCGATGTGTGCGTCAGGCGGCGTCGGCGGCCTCCGCGGCCACCAGCCAGGCCTCCTCGGCCAGCTCGCGTTCGGCCGCAACGCCGCGCAGTTCCGCGTCCAGCTCGGCGACCTTCTCGTAGTCGGTCGCCTGCGCGGCCATCTCCTCGTGCAGCTGCTTCGAGCGCTCGTCCAGCTTCGCGACCAGGCGCTCCAGCCGCGTCAGCTCCTTCTGCGCGGCCCGGATCTCGGCGGCCGACGCCTTTGCCGCCGCATAGGCTACGCCGCCCTTGGACGGTACGGCCGACGGCGACGACGGTACCGACGACGGCGCGATCCGGGCTAGGTACTCGTCGATGCCGCCCGGCAGATGTACCAGCTTTCCGTCGCCGAACATCCCGTACACGTGGTCGGTGACCCGCTCGATCAGGTAGCGGTCGTGGCTCGCGATCACCATCGTTCCGGGCCACGTGTCGAGCAGATCCTCCAGCGACGCGAGCGTGTCCGTGTCCAGGTCGTTCGTCGGCTCGTCCAGCAGCAGTACGTTCGGCTCGCCGGCCAGCAACCGGAGCATCTGCAGGCGCCGCCGCTCGCCGCCGGACAGATCCGAAACCGGCGTCCAGATGCGTCGGTCGGTGAATCCGAACACCTCGGCGAGCTGGCCCGCGGATAGTTCCTTGTCGCCGAGCTGGACCCGCTTGGCCACGTCCTCCACGGCCTCCAGCAGCCGCATCGAGCCGGGCAGCTCGGTCAGTTCCTGGGAGAGGAACGCCGGTTTCACGGTCTGTCCGCGGACGATCGTGCCTTCATCCGGGTCGCGTACGTTGGCGAGCACGCGCAGCAGCGTCGACTTACCAGCCCCGTTTGCACCGACCAAACCGATCCGGTCGCCCGGCCCGACATGCCACGTCAGGTGCGACAACAGCGTCTTGGGGCCGCCGCGCAGTGTGACGTCCTTCAGGTCGTAGACCTGGCGGCCGAGCCGGGCGGTGGACAGCTTCGCGAGCGTCACCGTGTCCCGGGTCGCCGGCACGTCCGCGATCAGTGCGTTCGCGGCGTCGATCCGGAACTTCGGCTTCGACGTCCGCGCCGGAGCGCCCCGACGCAGCCAGGCGATCTCCTTGCGGAGCAGGTTCTGGCGGCGCGACTCGGTCTCGGTCGCGACCCGCTGCCGTTCCGCCCGGGCGAGCATCCAGGCGGCGAAGCCACCCTCCGATGCCCGTACGGTCTCGTCGGCGACCTCCCATGTCATCGTGCAGACCTCGTCGAGGAACCAGCGATCGTGCGTGACGACCACCAGCGCGCCGCGACGTTTGAGCAGGTGCTGGGCCAACCAGGCGACACCCGCGACGTCGAGATGGTTCGTCGGCTCGTCCAGGACCAGCAGATCGGACGACCGGATCAGCAACGCGGCCAACGCAACGCGGCGCCGCTCACCGCCGGACATCGTGGCGACCGGGCTGTCCAGCCCCAGGTACGACATGCCGAGCCCGTCCAGCACCGTACGCACACCGGCGTCACCGGCCCATTCGTGCTCGGCGCCCATGCTCGACGGCAGCCAAGCGGTGCCGAGCACGACATCGCGGACCGTCTCCGGGCCGTCCAGCAGCAGCGCCTGGGGCAGCGATAGGGCTCGCAGGTCGCGCCGGTGCGTCGCCCGGCCGCTGTCCGGCTCCTCGGTCCGGGTCAGGATCCGCAGCAGCGTCGACTTTCCGGCGCCGTTGAGGCCAACGACGCCGACGCGAGCGTCGTCCTCCAGCCCGATCGAAACGTCGACCAGCAGGGGCCCGGTCGTCCCGTACGCCTTCGAGACCCGGTCGAGGTTGACGATGTTCGCCATCAGACGACCCTCGCTCCGGCAACCGACCCGGTTGCGACGAGCACGTTCCGGCAGACCTGCGCGGCGGTGACCGCGGCGGCGACGTACTCCGCATGTCCGGCATCGGCCGCCAGGTAGAGGCAGGTCGGACCGGAGCCGGAGATCATCGCGGCGAGCGCCCCGGCCCGCGTACCGGCTGCCAATGTCCGTGCCAACTCGGGCCGCAACGCAAGCGCCGCCGCTTCCATATCGTTGCCGAGCGCGGCGGCCAGCACCTCCGGGTCCTTCTGGCGCAGCGCGGCCATCAGATCGTCCGGTGCCTCGAGCGCCGGCGGCGCGAGCAGCGCCGCGCGCTGGCGGTCGACCTCCCGGTAGACGTCGGGTGTCGAAAGGCCCGTCTCGGCGATCGCGAGGACCCAGTACCAGGTGGTCGGACGGGCCAGCACCGGGCTGATGACCTCGCCGCGTCCGGTCCCGAGCGCAGTGCCGCCGAGCACGAGAAACGGCACGTCCGAGCCGATCTCCGCACCGACCGACGCGAGTTCGTCACGAGACAGTCCGGTGCCCCACAGGGCGTCGCAGGCGACCAGCGCGGCCGCCGCATCGGCGCTTCCGCCCGCGAGGCCTCCCGCGATCGGGATCTGTTTGCGCAGGTGCAGGCGCGCATGTGCGGGCACGTTGGCGGTCTTCGCGAGCATCTGTGCGGCTTGGATCGCGAGGTTCGAGTCGTCCATCGGCAGGGCGCCCGCGCCCTCGCCTTCCATGGTCAGCGTCAGTTGGTCGCCACGACGCGCGGTGATCTCGTCGAACAGCGAGATCGCGTGGTAGACCGTGGTCAGCTCGTGATAGCCGTCCGGGCGGATCGGACCGACACCGAGGTGCAGGTTGATCTTCGCGGGCACGCGGACGCGCACGGGTCCGCTGGCACCGAGCTTCGGCCGCCCGTACTCCTCCGCGTTCAACGGCTCAGTCACGTGCTTGCCCAACCTGTCGATGCTGCCCGGATCTTGCTATTGCGGCGAACTCTTCCATAGTGAGCGACTCGCCTCGCGCGCCGGGAGCGACCCCGGCAGCCTGCAGGATTTCCTCGGCAGCAGCGGCCGTCCCGGCCCATCCGGCCAGCGCCGCCCGGAGCGTCTTGCGCCGCTGCGCGAAGGCCGCGTCGATCACCGCGAACGTCGCGAGCCGATCACCCTCCGCCGGCGGCTGGCGGGCACTCGAACGACACCAGACCCGAATCCACATTCGGTACCGGCCAGAAGACGTTCGGCGGCACCTTGCCGGAGCTTTTCGCGCGCGCGTACCAGGCGAGTTTCACGCTCGGCACGCCGTAGATCTTGGAACCGGGCCCGGCCACCAGCCGATCCGCGACCTCTTTCTGCACCATCACGAGGCCGTGGCGGATGCTCGGCAGCTCGGCGAGCAGCGTGAGGACGACCGGCACGGCGACGTTGTACGGCAGATTCGCGACCAGCGCCGTCGGCTGACCGTGCTCGAAGTCACGTTGATGCAGCTTGAGCGCGTCCTGGCCGAGCACGGTCAGCCGGTCTTTCAGCTCCGGCAATCGCTCGGCGACGGTTTCCGGAAGCGCGTCCGCCAGTACGGTGTCGATCTCCACGGCGTACACGCTCGGGGCGCTCTGGACCAGCCCGAGCGTCAGCGATCCGAGCCCGGGTCCGACCTCGATCACGATGTCGTCCGGCGTCAGGGCGGCCTCTTTGACGATCCGGCGCACCGTATTCGGGTCGTGCACGAAGTTCTGCCCGAGCTGCTTCGTCGGGCGTACGCCAAGCCGCTCGGCCAGCTCCCGGATCTCCGCCGGGCCGAGCAGTCCGATCACCCGCCTACGCTATCCGCCCGTACCCGATCGAGCCTCACCCACCCGGCGATGTCTCATCGCAAGGATGTCTTCCCGGCAGAAAATCTTCCTGGCACGCTGAGCGCATGCCGGATGTCGCGCCCAAGGGTCTCGATGAAGTCTCTGAGCTGATCTTTTCGGCCAACGACGGCCGGAGGGTCCTCAGGCCCGCCGCCGTCATTCCGCGCGATCAGGCTTGGTTCTGGACACAAGAATGGCAGGTACGGGAGTCCGAGGCAGATCTTGCGGCAGCTGCGCGCGACTGCGTCAACGACGACAGCGACGAGGCGTTCCTGTCCTCGCTAGATGCCAGCTGATCCCGCCGGGCAGTGCGTTACCAGGGGCCGAAGACTCGGTTGCCGGTCGCGGAGATGCCGGCGCAAACCTCGTCGATGTCGCGACCGAGCGTCTCGGCCAGCGCCCGTACGGTGAGCGGGATCAAGTACGGCGCGTTGCGCTGACCTCGGTACGGCATCGGCGTCAGATAGGGCGCATCCGTCTCGACCAGCATCTGCGACAGCGGCGTGATCATCGCCGCGTCCCGCAGGTTCTGCGCGTTCTTGAACGTCACCGTACCGGCGAAGCTGAGCACGAACCCGCGGTCGATGCAGGCCTTCGCGAACGCCTCGTCACCGGAGAAGCAGTGCATCACGACGACATCGGGCGCGCCCTCGTCGTCGAGCACCCGCAGTACGTCGTCGTGCGCCTCGCGATCGTGGATCACCAGCGCCTTCCGGTAGCGCTTCGCGATCGCGATGTGCGCCCGGAAACTCCGCTCCTGCGCGGCCATGCCGTCCGAGCCGGTACGGAACGTGTCGAGGCCGGTCTCGCCGACCCCGCGTACCCGTTCGAGGGCGGCCAAACCCTCGATCACCCGCAGCGACTCGTCCAGATCGGCCAACCGCGGCGCCTCGTTGGGGTGAAGCGCGACCGTCGCGACGCACCGCGGCCTGGTCGGCGGCGAGCGCGGCGCCCCATCGAGACGACGCGACGTCGCAGCCGACCTGGACGAGACGATCCACGCCGACGGCACGGGCGGCTTCGATGCCGGCGAGCGCCGCCGCGGGCGAGCCGTCCCCGACGATGTCGAGATGGGTATGGCTGTCCAGCACCGGGACGGTGAGCGGAACCGGCGCGGGCGGGAGATCGGTCTCGCGCCGGCGAGCGGCGCGGACCGTTCGGGATTCGGTCATCGCCGTCCAGGATAGGGCGGCTCGGCCCTCAGCCCTTGAGCAGGGACACGTATCCGGATGCGACCAGGAACACGAACGTTGCCACGAGCGCCAGCGCGAACGCGCCCTTCACCGTGCGACGCAGTTTCTTCGCGACACCGAGTGCCTTGACCGCGGCAGCATGGTTCTTGTTCGCGGTCGCGAAGCCCTTGTTCGCGTGGTCCCAACGCTCCCACACCCGGCCGAAGAAAATGCCGACGGCGACGCCGAATAGCGCGCCCGGCAACAACGCACCCACAGTGGCCTCCCCGACACACGTAGATCCGATCGATAACGCCGGATTACAGGATGTCGGGAAGCCACAATGGACGGCAATCCACCAACCGGTCAGGCGGTCAGCCCGCGAGCCGCGCCAGCTCCTCGTCCACAATCGACGGATCGAGCTTGCGGAACACCGGCGTCGGGGTGGAAAGCACTACGCCCTCGACGATCGCAACCGGTTCCCACTTCGCGCCGGTCGTATAGTCGCCGGTCAGGATCGGATATCCGGGCCCGCCGTCCAGGTCATCAACCTCCACAATGGACGGCATCGGCGCCTGTACGCCCACGCCACCCATCAACGCGTGGATTTGCTGGGCGGCATGCGGCAGGAACGGCGTCAGCAGCGTGTTGCAGTACGCGATCGCCTGCAGAGCGACGTGGAGCACCGTACCCATGCGCTCTTTGTCGTCCTTGAGCTTCCACGGCGCCTCGTCCGACAGGTATTTGTTGACCTCGCCGACCAGCCGCATCGCTTCGTTGATCGCCGCCTTCTGCCGGTGCCGGGCGATCAGATCGCCGATCGTCGTGAAGCCACCGCGCACCGACTCCAGCAACGCGTTCATCGCCCGCCGACGGCGAGACGAGAGGAGGGATCGCGCCGAAGTTCTTCGCGGCCATCGAGATCGTCCGGTTGACCAGGTTTCCCCAGCCGGCGACGAGCTCGTCGTTGTTCCGCCGCAGAAACTCCGACCAGGTGAAGTCGGTGTCGGTGGTCTCCGGGCCGGCGACCGCGATGAAGTAGCGCAGCGCGTCCGCGTCGTAGCGCTCGAGGAAGTCGCGGACGTAGATCACGACCGCCCGGGACGACGAGAACTTGCGACCCTCCATGGTCAGGTACTCGCTCGATACGACCTCGGTCGGCAGTGCGAGCTTGCCGTACTCGCCCGGCTCGCCGCCCTTCGCGCCCTCGCCGTTGTACGCGAGGAGTTCGGCCGGCCAGATCTGCGAGTGGAACGTGATGTTGTCCTTGCCCATGAAGTAGTAGGAACGAGCGTCCGACGAGGCCGCCCACCAGTCTCGCCAGCTCGCGTCCTTCGCGTCGCCGAAGCGCCGGGACCACTCGACCGAGGCCGACAGGTAGCCGATCACCGCGTCGAACCAGACGTACAGGCGCTTCGCCGGGTTCTCCTCCCAGCCGGGCAGCGGCACCGGGATGCCCCAGTCGATATCGCGGGTCATCGCGCGCGGGCGGATGTCGTCGAGCAGGTTCAGCGAGAACTTGAGCACGTTCGGACGCCAGTCGGTGCGCGTACGCAGCCACTCGCCGAGCGCCTCGGAGAGCGCCGGCAGATCCAGGAAGAAGTGCTCGGTCTCGATGAACTTCGGCGTCTCGCCGTTGATCCGGCTCTTCGGATTGATCAGGTCGATCGGGTCCAGCTGGTTGCCGCAGTTGTCGCACTGGTCGCCCCGGGCGCCGTCGTACCCGCAGATCGGACACGTACCTTCGATATAGCGGTCCGGCAGCGTACGGCCGGTGGACGGGGAGATCGCGCCCTTCGTGGTCTCGGCGATCATGTAGCCGTTGCGGTGCACGGTGCGGAACAGTTCCTGGGCGACCGCGTAGTGGTTGCGCGTCGTGGTCCGGGTGAACAGGTCGTACGACAGACCGAGCGCCTGCAGGTCCTCGACGATCATCCGGTTGTACCGATCGGCCAGCTCGCGCGGCGTCGCACCCTCCTTCTCGGCCTGGACCAGGATCGGCGTGCCGTGCTCGTCGGTGCCGGAGACCATCAGGACGTCATGCCCGGCCATCCGCATGTATCGGCTGAAAACGTCCGAGGGGACTCCGAAGCCGGAGACGTGACCGATGTGACGCGGGCCGTTGGCATAGGGCCAGGCGACCGCGGCAAGTACGTGACTCATCCGCGCCTCCCCGCTCCGACGTGACGCGCACATTCTGTGACATGGTTCGCTGGCTGACGCACGCTCATGCCTAGGAACCTTACTTTCCGTCCCGACACGCGCCACACGTACCAGGTCACTCCGCATCAACAGTGTCCAATGAGACGGTGAGCGGTGCAGAACAGGACATGCCCGCGACTCCCGAGGAGGAGTCGCGCACCCAGGCGGGACCACCATGGCCTCCGCCGGGGCCCGACACCGCGTGGTGGCGCGAAGAGTCCGCACCGCAAACACCACGGGGTACGCGTTCTGAGCCCGATCCGGACGTACCGCCGAGTCCACCGAGCGGCACCGTACGCACACCGCCGGTCAGCCCTCGTGTCGTCTCGCCCGGTCCGAGCGTGATCCCGGCGACGCCGGCCGCCGGTCAGTACACCGGCCCCACCATCACGCCCGCCGCGGAGCCGGATCGGGGACTGTGGTCGTCGGCATCTCGCCCCACACCACGCCGTCGACTGGCCGATCCTCCCGTCAGCGAGAGCGAGGCCGGAGCCGCTCGACCGGCCGCCGCTCCCGCACCCGCCGCCGAGCACGCACCGGAACGCGAGCGTCGGCCCGAGACCAGGTCAATGCCTCGGCCGACAGCTCACCCACCGCAGAGACGCCGACCGTCACGTCGTCGACGGCAGCGGCGCTATCGGCTTCGACGGCGCCGCTCGTGGCTGTTCAGACACCGCAGGTTTCGGCCGCTCCGCAGAGCGGTCCGGATTCAGGCCGCGAGGCATCGATCGTGCGATCACCGGACAGCGATGCGGCCGAGTCCCGGTCATCGTCATCGTCATCGTCATCGCCGGCCACTGAACCGCAGACGGCGGTCGCGAGCCCGAGTCCCAGTCCGATGGTCGTCTCCGATGTCACGCCGGACGGCGGCGGTCCGAGAAACGCCACGCCGAGCGGCTTCCCGACGCACCGGATGCCCTCCGCGCGCGCACACCGGGCCATGCCTGGCACAGCGTCGCCGGCCGACGCCGCCGCACGCAGCGCCGCCGCGCGGTCGGCAGCGGCCAACTCGCTCCGCGAACCGGCCGCCGTACCGCCTCGCGAAACCGCCTCGCCCTCTGCTCGCGGCCTGGCCGCACCGGCGGCGGCCGGCCCGGCATCACCGCCGTCGCCGGCCGAGCAGATGTTCGCGTCACCGCCCGACCCGGCATCGCCCGCCGCTCGCGACACCGCATCTCCACAGCCGAACGACCCGCCGTCACCCACGGATCGCGACGACGCGACTCCGCCCCTGCGGAACGCGGCGTCGCCATCGCTGCGCGACCCGGCATCGTCATCTCCGCGCGACGCCGGGTCGCCATCCCCGCACGACACTGCGTTGCCGCCGCTGCGGGCTGCATCACCATCCGTGCGCGACCAGACGACGCCACCGGGCGACCCGGGCGAGGCCCCGGGCCAGCGCCGGCCGGATGACGTAGAGGTGCCGCGCGGCCGGACCGGCGCGGACCTGACCCGGCGACTCGGCGGACTCCCGACTCGCCGGCCGAGCGAGGCCGAGTCGGCCGGCGACCGGCGCGCGCTCGCGCCCCGGCAGGACACCGGCGAGAAATCGTCCGCGCTCGCGCTCTTCTTCGAGCCGGAGCCGCCGGCCATGGTCCCGGCCCAGACCGACCCGGATGCGCCGTGGCCGGCGTCGGTGACGCGCGTACCGACCGGGCACCGTGGCGACACGGCGATCTCCGTAGCGGCGCGCAAGCCACCCAAGAAGCCTCGCTCGCCAGCGGTCGGCCTGACCGGGCTGGTCGTGTTCGCCTTCATCGCCACATTCTTCGCGTGGTTCTCGGCCGGTCCGCTGTGGCTGAGCCTCGGCCACTCCCGGCCCGGCCTCGCCACGGTCGCGAACTGCCCGGTCGCGGGCGCCGACGTACGGTGTGCCCGGTTCACGGCCGACGACGGCGACTTCACGGCGACCGTGACGCTGCTCGGCCCGGCCGGCGCCCAAGCGGCGCAGGGCACCACGATCCGGGCGGAGATGGCGTCGAAGTCGGACACGATCGCGTACGCGGGGGATCGGTCGAGCCTCTACCTGCGCTGGGTTCCCGGCCTGATCATCGTGCTGCTCTGCGGGTTCGGCATCGCGTGGGTGACCGGCAGCTACCGGCTGCCGGGGCGCCGGGCGAAGGTCGCCGCGCTGATCGCCAGCATCGGCGGCCCGATCCTGATCGCCGCCGGCATGCTCGCCGTTACCTGGTAACCGCCGGCTTCGCGGCCACCACGAGGTTGTACACGTCCCGCTTGGGCAGCCCGTACTCCGAGGCGACTTCGGCGATCGCCTCCTTCCGGTGCGTACCCGCTGCTTCTCGCGCGGCAACCGCGGACAGCAGGTCGCCGTCGGACGGCCGGGCGGCCGCGACCGGTGCTCCGGCGACCACGACCGTGATCTCGCCGCGCGGCTCACCCTCGGCGGCCCAGGTCGCGAGCGCTCCGAGCGGCGCTCGGCGGACCTCCTCGTAGGTCTTCGTCAGCTCGCGGCAGACCGCGCCGGGACGATCCGGTCCGAACGCGACCGCCAGCGCAGCGAGCGTGGCCGCGATCCGGTGCGGCGCTTCGAAGAACACCATCGTGCGCGATTCGTTGGCCAGTTCGGCCAGGTGGGACGTGCGTTCACCGGGTTTGCGGGGCAGGAATCCCTCGAAGCAGAAGCGGTCGCACGGCAGTCCGGACAGCGCGAGCGCGGTCGTGACGGCGCTCGGACCGGGTGCGCAGGTCACCGGTACGCCGGCGTCGACCGCGGCGCGGACCAGCCGGTACCCGGGATCGGAGACGCTCGGCATGCCACCATCGGTCACCACTGCGACGGTTGCCCCGCCGAGCAGCGTCGCCACCAACTCCGGCGTACGCCGTTCCTCGTTGCCCTCGAAGTACGAGACGATCCGGCCGTTGATCGTCACATCCAGATCATGTGCGAGGCGATGCAGCCGGCGGGTGTCCTCGGCCGCGATCACATCGGCCGTCGTCAACGCATCGCGGAGCCGCTGGGATGCATCGCCGATGTTGCCGAGCGGCGCGCCGACCAGGACAAGTCGCCCACCCACGTTCTCGCTCATCGGGTCATTCTCCCTGACCGGGCCGCAGGTAAAGTTTTGGGCGCTTGCCGGACGCCACTGTCCGGCTTGGCAGCCTACGATCCTCAGGTGACCACGATGCCCATGATTGCTGATTCGGTGATCGACGACCCCGACGCCCCGGCGACCGCAGAGCGCGTGACGATTCCCGACGCGGTACGCCGCCGGCTGGCGCCCGTGCTACCGGACGACCGGCTGTTCTCGTGGATCGTGACCATCCTGATCACTGCGATTGCCGGCGTCATACGGCTGATCGGCCTCGCGCATCCGCAGCCCGCCTCGACGCAGGACAAGATCTTCGACGAGATCTACTACGCCACCGAAGGCCACGACCTGCTCAAGCATGGCGTGGAGTGGAACGCCACGAACAACACCGGCGACTTCGTCGTACACCCGCCGCTGGGCAAATGGATCATCGGCTTCGGCGAGTGGATCTCGCATTACGACACGTTCGGCTGGCGGATCATGCCGATGGTCTTCGGCACGTTGTCGATCCTGCTGCTGATCCGGATCACCCGGCGGATGTTCCGGTCGACCGTCCTCGGCGCCGCCGCCGGCCTGTTGATGACGTTCGACGGCATGGAATTCGTCCTGTCGCGTACCGCTCTGCTCGATATCTTCCTGATGTTCTTCATCCTCGCCGCCTTCGGCTGCCTGGTGATGGATCGCGATTCGCGACGCCGGCGTTGGCTGCGCGCCATGGAGGGTGGGCTCGATCCCAGCCTGCCGGGCCGGGCCGGGCGCCTGAAGACCACCTGGCGAGCGTCGATCCCGTGGTGGCGGATGGCGGCCGCGGTGATGACCGGATGCGCGATGGCCGTCAAGTGGAGCGCGATCTGGTACGTGATCCTGTTCGTGATCCTCATGTTCGTCTGGGAAGTCGGTACGCGCCGGAGCGCCGGCGTCCAGCGGCCGTGGCGCGACACGCTGCTCGACGAGACCGGTTGGATCCTGGTGTTCGGCGTGGTGTTCGTCCTGGTCTATCTCGCGAGTTGGACCGGCTGGTTCGTGACCAGCCACGGATACGACCGACAGCTGGTACGCGTCCACCCACAACGGCGACACGCTGCCACCGGTGATCAACGCGCTGCGCAACCTGTACCAGTACCACCACGATGCGCTGGCGTTCCACGACGGCTTGACGACGCCACACATCTACCAGTCCTGGCCGTGGCAGTGGCTGCTGCTCGGGCGCCCGGTCGCGTTCTACTACGACGGCACCGGCGGATGCGGCGCGGCAAGCTGCTCGGCCGAGGTGCTGCTGCTCGGTACGCCGCTGCTGTGGTGGTCGTTCCTGCCCGCGATCCTCGGCGTCGGCGCGTTCGGCATCGCCCGCCGCGACTGGCGTGCGAATGCGATCTTCTGGGGCGCGTTCATGGGCATCGTGCCGTGGTTCATCTGGGAGTTCAGCCACCGGACGATGTTCTACTTCTACGCGCTGCCGTCCCTGCCGTTCCTGATCATGGCGGTGGTGTACCTGTTCGGCCTGATCATGGGCGGACCGATCAAGAAGACACCGGGCAGCGATCTGATCTTCGGGTTCGATCGAAAAGTCGTGGGCGGTGTGGCGCTCGGCGTGTACGTGCTCATCATTGCTGCCTGTTTCGCGTACTTCTATCCGCTTTATGTGGGGGAGAAGATCCCGTATGCGACGTGGTACGCGCACATGTGGTTGGGCGGGCGTTGGATCTAGGCTCTCTCTTTTGACCTGTTCCTTGTTTGGTTGCGGTTAGGGCTGGGGGCGACATTGCCTGCTCCGGGCGGTCAGGCTTGATCCCTCCGCAGGCAATGTCGCCCCCCAGCCCCGCTCCGGCCGACTTCGTCGAGCCTTTACGAGCCGTCGTATCAAGCCCTTAGTAGCTTTCGGCGGGTCGGGGCGGGTTCGTTAGCTGCTCTTTTCTGCGTTGGCTGTTATGGACTTGTGTACGTATTGGGCTAAGCCTTCGGCCTGGGTGTTGTAGTTGTTGGCGAAGCGGGGGTCGGCGATGTACATCTCGGCCAGGCCCCTATGGAACTCGTGGCTGCAGGGGTAGAACCGGTCGTTGATGTGCCGGCGGTGGCGTTCGGCAATCGCCATTGCTGCCTCGCCGTCGGCGGGCTCTCCGTGGCGCATGGCGGCGATGAAATCGCGGTCGATGTCGGCCGACTCCTGCTTGATCGCCTGCCAGTCCCCCTTCGTGTACGCCTTCGTTCGCCGCCGCGACTCCTTGTACGCGTCCGTCTCGCCCCAGCGCTCCTCGACCTCGTCCACATATTGGGCCGGGTCGTCGGCGCCGAACACCTCGAAGCGCTCCTCCGGTGTCAGTGAAATTCCCATCTTCTCCGCCTCCATGGCCTTCTCCACGGCCTCGACCATCGCGCGTACCCGGGAACTCCGATCCAGCAGCAGTTCGTGCTGGCGGCGCAGGTGATCGCGTGGATTCGCATCCGGATCGTCGATCATGACCGTGATGTCGTCGAGGGAGAATCCGAGTTCCCGGTAGAACAGGATCTGCTGCAACCGCGCCAGCGCGACGTCGCCGTACTGCCGGTAACCGGCGGTGGACCGATCCTCCGGCGACAGCAAACCGATCTCGTCGTAGTGGTGCAGCGTCCGCGTCGTCACGCCGGCGAGCCGAGCAACCTGGCCAATCGAGTAACTCATCGTCACCCTCCTTGGCCTCGACTCTGAACTATGACGTTACGTGAGAGTCAACCCGGATTTCCGGCGCTGGCGGGACGGCCAGCAGCGGTGCCAGCCGATCCTGCTCGAGTGCGAACTGGCCTCGGGCCGCACCGAGAACCGCCAGCATGATCAAGTCGATGACGATCCCCGGAAGAGCGGAGAACTGATCGGATGCCACCGTGAACACCTGCGTCAACAGCAGGTCGACGAGCACCGCCCGCTCGAACCAGCCGTACGCTGACATCTTGTCGCGGCGGATCCGGAACAGCCCGATCACGACGCAGATGGCGGAGATGCTGGCCGCGATCGTGCCGCCGATCGATGCGACGTTGGGAATGTTCTCCTTCAACGATCCGGGTACGAACAGGTCGAGGATCGCGACGGATACGGTGGCGATCAACTGGCCCGCACTGATCAACACGAGCAGGCCCACGGTGATCCACCGGAGCGCCCGAAGCCGTACGACCGGCGGGCCGATCCGCTGGATGAACCGCCGCATCGCGATCAACGGGTCGCCGAGCTGCTTCCCGGCCGGCATCGAGTTCACCAGCTCCTCGGCCTCGACCGAACCGCGCGCACCGTCGCTGAGTTGGATCAGCTGGAGCGCGCGTTCCCGCCGATGGTCGCTGAATCCGCCACCCGCCGCTGCGCAGACCTCGGCCAGCGCGGCGGCGAGGAATTCGGCCGGCGTGGTCGCCTTTCGCCCGTGCACCCAGTGCACCAGGAGCACGAAAAACACGACGGTCAGATAGATGATCGCGATCGCCGGCCGGAAGAAATAGTTGTTCGTGCTGGTCACGAACTTGCCGACTTCATCGAGGAACAGCCCGAACCCGACGCCGGCCACGATCGCGACGTACGGACGGATCACCTGGCCGATGAACGACATCGACATCACGATCGCCAAGCCCAGCAGCAGGCCGCCCCACAGCTCATGCGCGATGTGCAGGCCGCCGCCGCCGACCTGGGGATAACCGGCCGCCGCGAGCGCCGCCCGGAGGATCAGGATGGTGGCAACCGCCGATACCACGAAACCCATCAGGTACGTCGTCGCCCGCGGATCACGCGGCATCCCACGCCGGAGTACGCGCTGCCTCACCTGTCAAACGTCGCAGGTCTAGCCCCGGTCGGCGGGTGATCGCCGGAATTGGACGAGAACGGTGGGGGTGGCGAGATTCGAACTCGCTCAGCACTCAGGCACCTGCTTTACAGGCAAGTCCGACTCTCCAACGTCGGCGCACCCCCATGATCAAACCGTGCCCCGGGAGGGATTCGAACCCCCAACCTCCTGTTCCTAAGACAGGTGCCTCTGCCAGTTGGGCTACCGGGGCCAGACCACAAAAAACCGCCCAATCCAGTACGGATCGGGCGGCGCTGACGTGAGCGTCAGGACTGCTACCGAATCCGGCTGCCGAGCAGCGCGAGGTACGACGCCGGATAACTCAGCGTCGTGGCGGTAGCGGTCAGTAGCGCGAACATGGACGTAGATTAGGGCGGCGGACAGTCCGTCGCAACGGAATTACGACGTGCCCGGGTAGAACTCGTCGAACCGGCCCGCGACGGCGCTCACCGGTGTCGACGGATCGAGATCGCCGTGGACTGGAAGTCCCACCAGTTCGACCGGTTGACCGAAGTCGTTGTGCTTCGTCGCGAGCGCGATGTGCAAGCCGCTCTCCGGCAACACGTACGGCACGACGTTGCCGTACTCGATCATGCCGGCCGTACGCCGTCCGAGCAGCCGTGCGCCCAGCAGGTGCTGAAGGGCCCACGCCGACGATTCGCCGGACGATTTCGTACCGCCGTCGACGAGGACGAGCATCCGTCCGGTCCACGGATGGCTACCGGCGACGATCGTCTCGTCGGGTTCCTGGTGCGTCTCGATCACGTCGTCCGGCCCCGGTGTGTGCCGGTGTTCGAGATGCCAGCTCGGTACGGCATCACGGCCATCGCGGGCTTCGATCAACGCAGCCGAGTTCCACATGCCGATCGGAGCGTCGCCGACGTACCATCCGTCGCTCGTACCGGGAAGGGTGGCTCCGGCCGGCTGGACCGGCTCGATCCATGCGTAGGTCACCGCGTCGTTGCCGCCGCTGTTGCCCCGCAGGTCCACGACGATCCGCTCATGGCGAAAGTCCTCGAGACTCCGCCCGGCCCACTCCCAGAGGCGCCTGTCGTCGTCGGGCCCACCCCAGAACCGCCGGACCGTCACGACGAGTACGCCATCGTGGACGTCCGTCTCCACCGCGGGTGCATGCTCGTCAACGACGGCAACCGACTCGTCGGATCGGATCCGGGACGGCCGCGAGCCCAGCAACCGGACGTGCCGGTCGTGCAGACAGAGTCGCAGCTCGTCGTTGAGGTCGCCGAGCGCGGCGCCCCATGTCTCGGGGCGCTCGGCCAGAACCCGGTCGCGCGCCGCCAGGATCAGCCGTTCCGCCTGGTCCGCGGCGGCCGGATCGATCAGCCCGGACGCGATGCCGTAGTGCCGCTCACGTACCAGGGCCGGAAGGGCGCCGAGGTCGGCGGCGACGGCGGCCGGATCGCACGGCGTCTCGTCCGTCCGGATGTTCAGAGCCCGCGCCACCTCGCCGAGCCGGATGGAAGCGGGGTCGAGCAGCCAGCCGATGCCGGAGCGGTTCGGTCCGAGATAGAGCGATCCAGTCATGCGAACAGTGTCATATATCCAGCGCGGGATCGGCCTCGCCGTGGACTGAGATCTGGCCCGTCGGTAACCCGATCCGCGACCCTAGAGTCGCGGCCGGAACTCGCCCTCTCCCGCATCGCTATCGCCACCCTGTCCGCCTTTGAGTGTGCTTCGGGCGGCGCCGACGATCACGTGGAACACGATCGCGAGAAAGGCGAGGTCGATCAGAATCTGGATGCTGACGAGGACGCGCGCGAAGTTCGTTACCGGGGCTATGTCGCCGTAGCCGACCGTTCCGAGCGTGACGATCGCGAAATACAGGCTGCCGGTCCGATTGAGCGGCTCGCTGAAGCTGTTCGCGGAGCTGTAGGACAGCGATTGGTAGCCGGCCGCGAACAGGACGAGAAACAATGGCAGCGCCACGGACAGTGCCTCGATGGCCTGCAATTGCGGCAGCTCGGACTTGATGATGCGACGCACGACGAAGATGAAGACGAGGACAAAGATCGCCGCTCCGATGGCCAGCCGGATGAGAACGATCACGTCGTGTTCGCCGCCGCTCAACGGCAGCAGATAGTAGAAAACGATCACCACCGCCGCATTGAGCAGGCTGCGGGCAGACGCCTTCACAATCTGTCGGCGACGTTCCCGACGATCGAGTTCACCGATGCGTCGTGCGCTCATCCGGTCACAGGGCTCCTCGGCACAGATTCGCGTTGCCCCTCATACCGACGAACGCTCCCATATCGTACGAATATCGGCGCCGTAATGCTGGCAAACCGGTCCAGTGCGGGTACGTCCGGCGTGGACGTACCCGCACTGTTCAGGTGTTGATCAGCTGACCGAATTCGGCTGGGCCGAGAGCGGAGACTGCGTTCAGGTGCCAGCCGTCGTCGTACCGAGCACGCGGTTGTTGCCGGTGGCCGACCGATAGCATCGAGGCCGCGGATCAGCACGAACACTCCCGGTCAACGCGTCCGGTCGCCCGCCATACGACATTCCTCGAAGAAATCTCGGTTGAGCGTGTCGGATCGAGGCGGTGGCGTTCGTAGAAGGGGTGAGGGCGGCCCGAGAGGCGGCCACACGACGACAGGAGAATGACTCCCATGGCGCAGTACCTGATTTCCGTGCTCAACGACTCGACCGACCTCGCCACTGCCGAGGAGATGGCCGCGATCGACGCGTTCAACGAGCAGCTCCAGGCGGACGCCCATTGGGTCTTCGCCGGCGGCCTCGCGTCGCCCAGCTCAGCCACCGTCGTCGACGGCCGGGACGGGGAGGCGGTGTTCACCGACGGGCCCTACCTGGAGTCGAAGGAGTGGATCGTCGGCTTCTGGATTATCGAGGCGGCAGACGGCGACGTGGCGCTCCGGCTGGCCGGGCTGGGGTCCAAGCACTGCAACCGCAGGGTCGAGCTACGGCCGTTCCTGGGCGAATGACCGACGTCGGGGAGGTGATCGCCCGGGTTCACCGCGAGGAGTGGGCTCGGGTGGTCGCGACCCTGGCCAGGCGCTTCGGCGATCTCGACATCGCCGAGGAGATGGCCGCCGAGGCGTTCGCGACCGCCGTCGAGCGCTGGCCGGTCGACGGCGTCCCTCCGAATCCCGGCGCGTGGCTTACCACCACCGCCCACCGCAAGGCCATCGACCGGCTTCGGCGCGAGGCCAGGCGCGAGGAGAAGTACAAGGAGGCGCTGATGCTGTCCGACCCCCCTGAGCCGCTCGGCGCCATCGACGACGACCGGCTCCGGCTCGTCTTCACCTGCTGCCACCCCGCTCTCGCCATGGAGGCGCGGGTTGCGCTGACCCTGCGGATGGTCGGCGGGCTCACCGTGCCCGAGATCGCCCACGCGTACCTGGTCCAGGAGACGGCCATGAGCCGGCGGATTACCCGCGCGAAGACGAAGATCAAGGCAGCACGGATCCCGTACCGGGTGCCGTCCCGTGAAGACCTCCCGGGCCGGGTCACCGGGGTGCTCGCCGTCCTCTATCTGATCTTCAACGAGGGTTATCTGGCCTCCGACCCCGAGAAGGAGGCGGTCCGCAGCGATCTGACCGCCGAGGCGATCCGGCTGACCCGACTGATCCGTGAGCTGATGCCGGCGGACGGCGAGGTCGCCGGGCTCCTGGCGCTGATGCTCCTGACGGAGGCCCGGCGGACCGCGCGAGTCTCGGCGAGCGGTGAGCTCGTCGCCCTTGCCGAGCAGGACCGCGGCGCCTGGGACCGAGCGCTGATTGCCGAGGGCCACGCCCTCATCCGCGCGCGCCTCGCTTCCGGCCGGGCGCCCGGGCGCTACCAGATCCTCGCTGCGATCAACGCCGTCCACACCGACGCCCCCGACGTACGCGACACCGACTGGTCGCAGGTCGTCGCGCTCTACGACCAGCTGGTCCGCCTCGACCCCTCGCCGATCGTGCGGCTCAACCGGGCGATCGCGGTCGCCGAACTCGACGGCCCGCAGGTCGCCCTGGCGGAGGTGGTCGATCTGCCGCTGGAGGGCTACCACGCCTTCCACGCGACCCACGCCGAACTGCTGCGCCGGCTGGGCCGGAGCGAGGAGTCGAGGGCGGCGTACGACCGGGCCATCGAGCTGGCCGGCAACACCGCCGAGACGGCGTACCTTATCCGTCGCCGCGACCAGCTGACCGGCCGGTGAACGCACCATTGTGGATCTCGTACTGGATGCGGCCGGACGAGACCTCGGCATGAACTAATTGGCTGGCCACCGGTACGCCGACCGGCGAATACTGCCGTCGTGCTGACCGACGACGTACGACGATCCGCCGAAGCGCGCGGCCCGGCCGGCACGACCTGGATCGAGTCGCTCCCCGGCATCGTGGCGTACCTTCGGGACGCGTGGTCGCTGACGATCGGCGAATCGCTGCCGGGCGGCAAGGCCGCGCTGGTGCTGCGGGTGGGCCTGCGGATGGGTCCGGCCAGCGCGGACGCCGTCCTCAAGATTGCGCCGCCGGACAGCGGGTTCGCCGCCGAGGTCGCGACGATCGCGGCCGCCGACGGCCACGGGTACGTCCGGCTGCTCGGCGTCGACCTCGACCGGAACGCGGCGCTGCTGGAGGCGCTCGGACGCCCGCTCGCGTACGCGACGGACTCGCCCGCCGAGCAGCTCGATCTGCTCGCCGCCACGTTGATCGAGGCATGGCGAGCTCCGAAGCCGCCACCGTCCGGCCGGCACAGAGCCGCCGGGCTGGCCGAATACTGCGAGGAGCTCTGGGCGGATCTCGGCCGGCCGTGTCCGCAGGCGCTGCTCGACCGGGTGCTCGACTACGCGCGCCGCCGGCTCGCCAGCGACGCCGCGACGGTGCTCTGCCACGGTGACCCGCACGTCGGCAATGCGCTGGCCGTCCCGGTGCCACGACCGGGCGCGGCGTCCGGCTACGTGTTCGTCGATCCGGACGGCTTCTCCTGCGAACCCGCCTACGATCTCGGCGTGACGGTCCGCTCGTACCCGGAGCGGGTGCTCGCCGCCCGTGACCCGGTCGCACTCGTCCGTGGATGGTGCGACCGCCTGGCGGCGGCGACCGGCGTGGACCGGCAGGCGATCTGGGAGTGGGGCTTCTTCGAGCGCGTCTCAACCGGCCTCCACATGATCCGCTACGGCCACCCCGAGGAGGGCCGGGCGCACCTGGCCTCGGCCGAGCGCCTGCTGTGAAACGATCAAGGCTCCGATCATCTACATGATCGGAGCCTTGACCTAATGAACCAGTGTGGAGTTGAGGGGATTCGAACCCCTGACCCCCTCGATGCGAACGAGGTGCGCTACCAGGCTGCGCCACAACCCCAAGATCTGCCGCTCACAGAAGCGGACGACCGGCGATTACGGTAACAGGCGCGGACCCGGTGTGCCAATCGGCCACGCCTTGCGTCCGTTCACAAGCCGCCGATCGGCTGAATCGAGGTCAGGATCCGCTCTAGAAGCCGGCCGCATGATCGTCGTAGTTCTTGCCCGTCTCATACGACTGCCCACGCACGCGTGCACCCCGCTCGGGGTCATGGTCAACGTAGCGCTGGGAAAGTCGCTGAGCGTCGCGCTGCGCGGTCGCACGGGTCGCCGCCGCGCGCCTGAGGGCCTCCCTCCGGGCCGCCAGGCGCCGCTCATTCTCTTCGCGGATCTCCGCCTGAGCCACCGCAAGTCGGGCCGCATGGCGCGCCTCAAGCCGACGGGTCCGCGCGTCCACGATCGCCGAATTACGCAGGTGTACGACGTAAGCCACCAACAAGAACAGCGTCACCGCGAAGCCGGTCCAGAATCCGGCGCTGACCGTGGTGACTCCGATGAGTTCGATCACGTTGAGCAGGATCAGGCCGGCCAGCACCCGTCTGCGCCGGTAGACGGCCGGACTCTGCGGAATCCGATCAGGTCGACGTGCAGCCGGACGCGCTTTGCGATGGATCGACCCGGTGTCCCTCCGCGTCGGCTGCACCCGTCGCGACGGCTGTGCACCACGGGACGGCGGCACGGTTCGGGACAGTTTGACCGCCGGCGGCGTACGAGCGGCCGCCGGCTGGCTGTTACGCGCCGGCGCCGGCCGAACGCCGGACCGGCTGTCGGAATTCGCCGACGGCACCCTCCGCACCGAAATCGGCGGCGGGGTGGCATCCGCCGGAGAGGGCTCGGAAACCGGCGGCTCGGGTACGGCCGGAGCCGCGCGATCGAGATGCAGCCAGACGGATTGGCCGACCGCTGGGCGTACCCGTTGAGGGGTTGAGGTATCTTGATCTTGCTCGACGACCACCGGGGCGTGCAGCGGCCGACCTGGCAACGGCACGGTTCGGCGGCGGCGCGTCCGATTGAGTACGCGCGCCGAAGATTGCGCCCGCTCCGCCACCAGGCGTTCGGTCGCGTCGTAGCGGCGGACGAGCGCCGGCGCGAGCGCGAGCAATCCGGCGGCGGCGAGGACGGCGAGGAGCACCGAGGTCGGCACCCTCACTCCTTCCGTCGCCTTGCCAGTATCGGAATCACACGGCCGTAGTTCCGATTACCTGAGGTTACGGCCGCCCACCGGAGAACGCCCGGACGCTGGTGCTGCATTCGGCGCGTGTCGCCGTCAGGAACGGCTGGCCTGGTAGCGGTGCCAGCGATTCAGAAGGCCGCCTTCGCCGGCCAGATCCTCGACGGTGAGCGCATAACCGACGTGATCCCGCCAGGCGCCGCCGATGTGCAGGTAACGCGCGTGCAGTGCCTCTTCGCGGAAGCCGAGCTTCTCCACGACCCGGCGGGAAGGGCCGTTCTCCGGCCGGATGTTGACTTCGACCCGGTGCAGCCCGCCGAAGCGGAACGCGTGGTCCACCGCGAGCGCAAGCGCGGTCGGCATCACACCCCGCCCGGCCACCGACGCATCGACCCAGTAGCCCGCATGCGCGGAGCAGAACGCGCGGCGCACGATGTTCGCGATCGACAGCTGCCCGACCATGCGTTCGCGGCCGTTCTCGACGAGCAGGATCGCGAACGGCATGGACGTGCCGTCGCGCGCGCTCCGCCGCAGATCTGCGTAGAGCGACCGGTACGAGTACGGGGAATTGAGCTCCGCCCAGTCGCCACCGATCGTCGGCTCCCATTTCGCGAGCCACGATTCGTTCGCGACGCGCACCGCCGACCACGCTTTCGCGTCTCCACGCCGGTAGGGCCGGAGCAGGACCGGGCCATCCGTGAGGACGGCGGGCCAGCCGGGCGCGCTCATAGGTTCACCGCCGTCGGTCCAACAACAAAACATCCACAGTGGAGCCGGCGGTAGCGGTCATGACCTTCTCACCGAGGACGAGCAGACCGTTCGCCTCGGCCATGCCGGACAGAGTGTAAGGGCCACCGTTGAGCGGTGTCACGGTGTAACCGCCACCGCGCCGCTCGTTGACCACGGCCGGACGGAATTCCCGCAGGCCAGAGGGTGAATAGATGGTCTGCAGCAGATGCGCCCGTACGCTCGGGCGGAACACCGGTTCGGCTCCGGCGAGCACCTGGATGACCGGTCGGGCGAGTACCTCGAATCCGATCAGCGCGGCACCGGGATCGCCGGGCAGGCAGACGATCGGCACCTCGGCGCCACCGATCGTGCCGTAGCCGAGCGCCGATCCCGGGTAGACGGATACCTCGGTGAACGTGACCGGTCCGCGCGCGAGGATGCGCCGGACCATGTCGCCGGGGCCGGTGCCGGTACCGCCGGTCGTCACGATCAGGTCGGCGCGCAGCGTCTGGTCGTCGAGCAGGACGCGCAGCCCTTCCGGATCGTCGTCGCAGATGCCGATCCGGAAGCCGTGCGCGCCGGCTTCGGCGGCTGCTGCGGTCAGCGCGTGCGAGTTCACGTCGACGACCTGACCCGGCTGGCTGGACCGGCCGATGTCGACGAGTTCGTCGCCGGTCGCGACCACGACGACCCGCGGGCTCGGCCGTACGACGACGTGGCCGACACCGGCCGCGGCCAGGATCGCCACGGTCGCCGGCGTCACGTACGAGCCGGCCGCGGCAAGCAACTGACCGGTGGCCACCTCGTCACCGGCGCGCCGGACCCCGTACCCCTTCTTGGGTGCGAAGAAGATCTCGACCGCGGCGACGCCCTGGTCGGTGAAGTTCGCCGGGATCACGACGTCGGCCTGGGCCGGCAGCGCGGTACCGGCGGCGATCGAGAAGCAGCCGCCCGGGGTGAGGCGTACCGGCCGCCAGCTGGCCGCGGACAGATCTCCGATCACGTTCAGGTGAGCCGGGCGGTTGCGGTCGCAGCCGATCAGGTCGTCCGAGCGCGCCGCGTATCCGTCGATCGCGGCGTGATCGAACGCGGGCAGCGGCCCGGGCGAGTGAATGTCCTCGGCGAGCACGTTGCCGTACGCCTGAGTGAGGTCGATTTCCAGTGACGGCAACGGTTTCAGGCCACGGAGGATCGTGCCCAGGTATTCCGCCAGTGGAGTCAGCTCGGCAATCGGGTTGGTCGGCCACACGACGGCACCGACCTCCGATGTCTCGACGCCCGCGCTCGTTTCCTGGCCCACGGTTGCGGTCATCGTTCGCTCCTCACGTACCGGGCGCGCGCCACGCGCTCGGTTTCAACTGCGCGCAACCGGCCGCTGCGCGGATCTGGTCAACTGCCCTTCGCGACGAAGTCGACCAGCCATTCGCGGAATGCCGGACCCAGATCCGGACGGCGACAAGCAAGCTCGACGACGGCCTGCAGATATCCGAGGGGCATACCAGTATCAAACCGGACACCCCGGTACACAATCCCATAGACGGGTGTGCCTTCGGCCAATAACAGCGCCATGGCGTCGGTAAGTTGGATTTCCCCGCCGCTGCCGGGCTTGGTCCGGCGGATGGCGTCGAAGATGGCGTTCGGCAGGACGTAACGGCCGACGACGGCGAGATTGCTCGGCGCTACGTTCGGCTCCGGCTTCTCCACGAGGCCGGTCACGCGCACGATGGAGACGTCGTCGGTTGCCTCGACCGACGCGATCCCGTACCGGTTGACCTCGTCGTTCGGCACCTCGATGAACGCGAGCACGATCCCGCCCGTACGGGCCTGTAGGTCGAGCATGTCCGGCAGCAGTGGTTCGGCCTCGTCGGTGAATTCGTCGCCGAGCAGCACCGCGAAGGAATCGCCGCCGACGTGGGACTCGGCATAGGACACCGCGTGGCCGAGCCCGAGCGGCTCGCCCTGGCGGCAGGTGTAGATCTCGGCAAGGTCGGTGATCCGGCGGATCTCGGCCAGGCGTTCGATGTCGCCCTTCGCTTCGAGTCGAGCCTCCAGATCGGGGCGCCGATCGAAGTGATCGACCATCGAAGTCTTGCCGCGGCCGGTCACGAGCAGGACGTCGTGGATGCCGGCACGGGCGGCTTCCTCCACGATGTACTGCAGGACCGGGCGGTCGACGACCGGCAGCAGCTCCTTGGGCACAGCCTTCGTGGCCGGGAGGAACCGGGTGGCAAGGCCGGCGGCCGGGATTACCGCCTTGGAGGCGCGGCGGGATGCCGACGGTACGGAATGATCTGCGGGCATGGTCGCAGACTAGCGGCCCCGTGCCTGCCGCGGCGGCGGCGTGGTACCCGACGCGCCGCCCGATGGCCCTCCAGCGTCCCGGCCACGCCACCAGGGGTTGCCGCCACCGCCGGTCTGGGCACCGACGCCGGCCGCAGCCACATCCAGGTCGGCCGCCATCTGAGGTACGGCTTCCGGCACTCCTGCGGGTGTCGCCTCGGGCACTGTCCCGGGCGCTGTCTCGGGCGCTTCGGCCGGCACCGAAACCGGACGGGACAGCGCGAGCCGGTACGTGTCCCGACCGGCCGCCTTCGCCGCGTACAGCGCGTCGTCAGCGGCCTCGAGCAACTGCGTACCGGACTGGCCGTGTTCGGGGAAGACGGCGACGCCGATCGACACGGTCACGCCGATCGGGATATCGGTGCCGGAGTCGCCGCGACCCGGGATCGTGAACGCGTTGTCCCGGACGCCGGCGCCGAGCCGCTGCGCGAGGGTGATGCCGCCGAGCCCGTCGGTCTCCGGCAGCAGCAGGACGAACTCCTCGCCGCCGTACCGGAAGGCCTGATCGACGCCGCGGATTTCCACGCCGATCCGGCGAGCGAACTCCACCAGCACCGCATCGCCGGCCGCGTGGCCGTACGAGTCGTTGACCTCCTTGAATCGGTCCAGGTCGAGGACCATGACACACAGCGCGCGGCCGAACCGGCTGGACCGCTCGACCTCGCGCCGCACGAGTTCCTTCAAGTGCCGGTAGTTGGAGAGTCCGGTCAGCGGATCGGTGTGCGACAGGCGCTGCGCCTCGGCATGCTTGCGGACGTTGTCGACCGCGACCGCGGCGTGGCTGGCGAACGACCGAACCGTACGCAGATCGGTGTCGTCGAAGTCGTCGTCGCCGATCCGGTCGTAGAGCACGAGGACGCCGATGCCGCTGGACGACGCGGCCAACGCCGGAGAAGCGGCCGGCGAGCGCAGCGGCACCGCCAGGTAGGTGCGACAGAACGGTTCCGCTGCGGTCGGCACCGGTGCGGCGGCCATACCAGCGACCGGCGCACCGACTCGACCACGACGACCGACTCCGCTGGCGGCGACCGCACCGAGGAGGCCGACGCCCGGCACGATGTCGAGCGCCGCCAGCTGAACCAGGCCACCCGCGTCGAAGCCCTCCGCGCACTGCATCCGCAGGTGGCCGTCGTCCGGATCGGCGAGGAGCACGATGCCGGCCTGCGCGCCGGTCGCGGAGATCGCCGAGGCCAGCATCACGTGCAGGATACGCGGCAGGTCGTGCGTGCTCGCGAGCGTATCGCCGAGGACGTCGAGGTTGCCACGTAGCTGTTCGCGGCTGTTGGACAGTGCCGTCGAATAGGACTGCATCTCGCGGGACAGCCGGTTGAACGCGGCACCGACGTGACCGACCTCGTCGTCGTGCCGGACCGGGACGCGGGTATGAAGGTCGCCCTCGGCGATCCGCTCGGCCGCCTCGGCAATCTCGTCGAGCGGCTTCGTGGTGGTCCGAGCGAGGGCCCAGGCGGCTCCGACGGCCGCGATTGCGGCGAAGGCGGCCACCGCGATCACGATGGCGAGCAGGCCGCCGGCCGGCCGGACCGGCACCGCCACCGCGATCTGGAACGGCTGCTCGGCGCTCGGATCGATCCGGCGGATGTAGCGGGATTGGTCCTCGCCGGTCTGGTTCGCGGAGAGCGTCGACGCGTACGCCGCGATGTGCGTGCCGATCGTCGCGCGCTGCGAACTGGCGGCCGACGACCGTAGGTTCATGATCGTGATGTCGGCGCCGGTCGCGGTCGCGAGGCTCGCCATGAACGCGGGCGAGAGCGTCTGCGCGACGTACGCGTAGCCGGCCGGGTTGCCGTTCTGATCACGCATCTCGACGACGGCCGCGAGTGCGGTATAGGGACCGTCGATCGCCGGATCGTAGGCGGGCATGCCGCTGGACGCCGGCAGCGGCGTACAGAGGGCCCAGGGCGGGTTCGGCGGGTTCGCGGTCGTCGTGAGCGATGATCCGTCCGCGGTCTCGATGTGCACCGCGCTGGCTAGGCCCCGGTCGACGAGCGCCTGAGCGAACTGCGGCTCGGTCCCGGCAGCGGTCGAGGTCGCGGCGGTCTCGGCGACGGTCTGCAGTCGGTCGCACGCCGCCGCGATCACCGTCCGCGTCGTGAACGCAGCAAGATCCAACCGGTCGCGCTCGTGTGTATGGTTGACCGTATTGACGGTGAACGCTACGAAGACGCCGCCCACCAATACCGGGCCCATCACGACGGCAAGGAAGGCCCCGGTCAGGCGTGCGCGCAGCGTCACTCGCCCTCCCCCGTTGCTCTTAGCGATCAAATCCATACAACACGTTACGATCGCACTTATCGATGCAATGCTGGCACAGTGCGACGATTTCGACCATCCGAGAAGGGCGCGTCGCGTGTCGGGTTTTGACACCGGCCGGGCGCCTGGATCTTCGTCCGGCAACGATCTCAAGCGCGACCTGCGGCGCAGTCTGCTCGCTGCCCGGCGGTCGATGTCAGATCAAGACCGCAAAAATCATGACGCAGTGGTACGCGCAACTCTCGCCTCGTGGCTCCGGACGATCAAACCGGCGACGATTGCGGCGTATGTGCCCATGATCGGAGAGCCGGGTGCGCCCGAAATGCCGGACATGCTGGCGTCGATCGTGCCGCGAGTCCTGCTGCCGGTCGTACAGCCTGATCGTGATCTTGATTGGGTGGTGTTTCGGGGTGACCTCGCGGATGCCGCTCTCGGTTTGCGTGAGCCGATCGGGCCGCGGCTCGGTGCCGGAGCGATCGTGCAGGCGGACGTGGTGATCGTCCCGGCCCTGGCGGTCGACCGGCAGGGCCGGCGGTTGGGACGCGGTGGCGGCTCGTACGACCGGGCGTTGGCGCGCGTGCGTCCGGGGCAGATCGTGGTGGCGGCGCTCTACGACGGCGAATTTCGTGAGTTCGTGCCGTCCGAACCACATGATCAGCCGGTGGACGCCGTGGTATTCGATGGAACGGTGACAATGCTCTCTTCCGGACATAGAACGCGCCCGGCTGGACGTTGAGCCCTCCGATAGGTCACCATTGGCACTCGACGAGTACGAGTGCTAGTCCGAATCACCTGATCTTGCTCTTGGAGGCTGAACGTGCCGACCTACCAGTACGCCTGCACCTCGTGCGGTCACCAGCTCGAAGCCGTGCAGTCGTTCACTGACAACGCGCTGACCGAGTGCCCGAGCTGCAGCGGCAGCCTGCGCAAGGTGTTCTCGGCGGTCGGTATCGTGTTCAAGGGGTCCGGCTTCTACCGGACCGACTCGCGCTCGGACAAGACCAGTACGATCGCGCCGGCGCAGAAGGACGGCTCCGCGGCGACGCCGGCCGTGGCATCGACGTCGTCCGGCGACTCATCGTCGAGCTCATCGAACTCCTCGAGCCCGTCATCCTCGTCCTCGTCGTCCGGGTCGTCCTCGTCCGGCTCGTCCGGGTCCTCATCGTCGCCGTCGTCCTCGTCGACCAGTACATCGACAAAAGCGGCAACCAGTTCGTAATCCGGGCGTACGGTTCACTTAACCGCACTGTGCCGGAGGTGACCCGATGTTCAAAGGCTTCAAAGAATTCATCACCCGCGGAAACGTGGTCGACCTCGCCGTCGGCATTGTCATTGGCGGAGCGTTCGCCACGGTCATCAATCAGCTGACCAAGTCGTTCCTCGAGCCGCTGATTCGGGTGATCTTCGGCGGTGGCGCCGCCGGTGGTTCCTTCACCTTCCGCGGGCAGGAATTCGACTACGGCGCGTTCATCAATGCCGTGATCACGTTCCTGATTACCGCGCTCGCCATCTACTACGTCGTGGTCGTGCCGATGAATCACATGGCCGAGCGGCGACGGCGGCGGATGGGCCTCGGGCCGGCCGCCGACGAGATCAGTGACGAGGTCCGCCTGCTGACCGAGATCCGGGACCAGCTCGCACGCCGCCCCTGAACCGTGTCGTCACCAGTGCGGCGGACGGTCTTCCAGGAGGCGGTCGTCGTTGGACGTCTCGCGCTCACCCCAGCCTCGATCCGTGTCGTCCCGTGTCTGCGTGGCGAGGATCGGCTCGCGCTCGTCGTCCAGCTCGACTTCGCGATCATCATCCGAGATCGGTTTGTCTGGTTCCACGCGGGCAGACTAACGCCCAGCGGCGGGACGGCTCAAATTGATAACGTCGATCCGTGACGTCATCGCAACCGGGTCCCAGTCCGTACAGCCCGCAAGGCTCCGACGAGCAGCTCTGGCGGCGCCCGGCCGGCGGCGACGACGGGCCACCCCCGATCAGCTCGCCGCCGGCCGCACCGTACGCGGGACCGCCGCGCACGGTGCCGCCGACCCCCGGATGGCGTCCGCGCCTGCTTGTGCAGGTGCCGCAGGCACGGCCGCTGCCGGAACAGAACGATGCCGCACTCGACGAGCAGGACAAAGCCGCGCGCACGATCACGTACGGCGTCGGCATGCTGGCCGGCGCGATCGCGCTGATCATCCTGTTCGTGCTGTGCGGGCGGGCCCTCTTTTAGCGTCTTGTCTTTCCCTTTCCGTGCTTAGAGACCGGCCCAGACGATGTGCGCGCCGGTGTCGCCGGTCTTGAAGACGTAGTAGCCGACGACCGCGCCGAGGACGACCGTCACAACGGTCGCGCCGATTCGTGCCGCCGGTGGGATGCCGGCTTCCGTCTTCTTCACCCGGATGTAGTACGCCAGCAGCGCCAGCGTGACGATGCCGAGGGCGAGCGTCCACCAGAATGTGTCGTTGCCGTACGCGTTGTGCTGGATGATCTTCACCATCACCGGAGGCGACACGAGGTGATTGGCGGTCAGGTGATTCCTCAGGTCCTGTCCGGACAGCTTCGCGAACAGCGCCGAGAACGGTGCGATGATCGCGAGCGCCAGAACGGCCCACGTGATCCGGGAGTGGAACGGCGGCCAGGCGGCGTAGACGATAGCACCAACGATCAGCAGCGGAATGAAGATCACCGCCGCGTGGATGAGCAGCGGATGCGCTGGAATACCCAAGATCGTGTTAAACACGCAATACCTCCCATAATCGGCTACCGCGCGAAGTATGACGTATTCGGCGGGCACGCGTACGACGATGAATACGTATCCGCGTGGCGACCGGTTCGATGCTCGTGGCAGGGTGGAGAGATGCCGGAATCGGAGATCGATCTAGGCCTGTTCGGCCCCGACTCGGTGAGTTGGCGGGTCCATCGCGAACCGATCCTCGCCCTCGCCGGTCTGCGTGCGCTCTACCTGCAGTCATTGCATCCGCTGGCGATGGCCGGGGTAGCACAGAATTCTCGGTACCGCGACGACCCGTACGGGCGTCTCAATCGGACCGGCATCTACATCGCCACGGTCGTCTACGGCACGACCGACGAGGCACGTGCCGCCGGCCGCCGCCTTCGCTCGATCCATGCACGCATGCGCGCCACCGACCCGCGTACCGGCGACGAGTTCCGGATCGACCGGCCGGACCTGCTGCGCTGGGTACACGTGACCGAGGTCGAGTCGTTCGTGACGACCGCGAAACGCGCCGGCCTCGGCCTCACCGACACCGATGTGGACACCTACTACTCCGAGCAGCGACGCGCGGCCGAGCTGGTCGGGCTCGATCCGTCCACGGTGCCCGGTACGGCGGCCGAGGTCGCCGCGTACTACGACGGGATCCGAGGCGAACTCGCGATGACGAAGGCGGCGGCCGAATCGGCGATGTTCCTGTCCGCGCCGCCGTTGCCGTACCGGTTGGGTTTCACACCGGTCCGGTTGGCCTGGTTCGGCCTCGCCGGCGTGGCCGTCGGCCTGCTCCCGGCCTGGGCTCGACGCCTCTACGGCCTGCCCGGCCTGCCGACCACCGATCCGGCGGCGTCGCTATCGGCGTGGACCCTCCGGCTCGCGCTCAAGGCGCTGCCCGAGAAGGCGGTACGCGGACCGATCTACGTCGCCGCACTCGAACGGGTGGCCGCCGCTACGGCATCGCCGTCTGCAGCGTCGCCTCGACCGCACTCCACGGCTGCTTGACCGGCGCCTCGGCACCTCCGGGGCAGATCTTGCGGAAGTCACAGTAGGAGCAGAGTGCGCTCGGCACCGTCGGGAACGCGTCGTCGGGATCGGTGCCGCCATCGACGGCCTGTTCGGCCGCACGGATGTCGCGAGCGGTCGCCTCGGCCCGGCTGACGGCGCGTTCCAGCGATGCGTCGGTGTGCTCGTGGACCGCGATCGTGCCGGTCGGCAGGTGGTGGAGTTCCACGGTGTGACAAGCCCGCCGTAGCGTACGGCCGGCGGCGAACGCGTACAGCGCGAGGGCGCTCGACCCGCGGGCGTCGTCGGTCGTCAACTCGCCACGACCGGTCTTGTAGTCCACGATCACCAGCTCGTCGCCGCGGCGATCGATCCGGTCGGCGCGGCCGGAGAATGCCAGCGTGGCGGTTTTCGCGGCGACTACGCGCTCGACTCCGGCCGGCTCAGTCTGCGGGTCGAGCGTCGCGACATAGCCCTCCAGCCAGCGCAGCGCGAGATCGTACGCGGCCCGCTCCTGCGCGTCGTCACGGTAACCCTCGCCGACCCAGGTCGAGCGCAGCAGCGATGCCAGCGAACCGATCGACCGGCGGTCGGGCTCCAACCCGTACCAATTTTTCAACGCGGTGTGCACGCTCGCCCCGAGCGAATTGTGTGCCCACGGCGGACCCTTTTGCGGAGCCGGCCGGTCGACGTAGGAGTATCGGTAGCGCCGGGGGCAGTCCTCGTATGACGCGAGCTTGCTCGGCGTGCAGACGAACAGCCGCTCCGGCATGCCCTCGAAGCCGAGCTGTCCCGGGATTGCCGCGTTCTTCTTCGTCTGGGCCACAGTTAGATCCTGCCAGCACCCGGTGACATTGTCAGTGCGGCGAGTGCAGGTATTGCGTGACGAACGCGCCGGCCGCATCCGCGATGAGCTGCACGGCGATCGCCGCGAGCAGCAGACCGGCGATCCGGGTGAGCACCTCGATCCCGCCCGGCCGCAGGATCTTCACGATGAAACCGGAGTACCGCAGCACGAGCCAGACCGCGACCATGACCAGCAGGATCGCGGCGGCGATCGCGCTGTAATTGCTGATGCCGTGGTTGCGACGAACGAACAGCATGGTCGCCACGATCGCGCCCGGTCCGGCCAGCAGCGGGGTGCCGAGCGGGACCAGCGCAATGTTCGACGTCGCCTGCTTGTTCGCGTCGTCGGTCTTGCCGGTCAGCAGCTCCAGAGCGACGAGGACCAGCAGCAGTCCCCCGGCGCCCTGCAACGCGGGCAGATCGATGTTCAGGTACTCCAGCAGCTTCTGCCCGGCGACCGCGAACACCACGATGACGCCCAGCGCCAGTGCGACCGCCTGCCACGCCGCCTTGTTGCGCTCGCGGGCCGGCAACGGCGCGGTGAGCGCAAGAAAGATCGGCACCATGCCCGGCGGATCGGTAATGACGAGCAGCGTCACGAACACTTCACCGAAGAGGGTCAACCACACGCGGCAACCATCGCTCTCCAGATCATCGGGGCGCGTGTCGACACGCCGACGCCGCCAATATCAACTCGGTCCGCACGACATGACCGTGCACGGCCTGACCGCCCGGTATGACCGGGCAGCAGAAAGCCGGCGCGTCGGTCCGGGTATCCCCACGATCCCTGACCGACGCGCCGGCCGCGCCCAAAACTCAGAACACCCGGTCGACCGAGGGCGGCGGGCCGAATCTGCGCCCACCGCCGCCGTCGACCGGGGGTCTAGGACGCCAGCGCAACAAGCTGCTTCAACACGTACGCGACGCCGACCGATGCGGCGATCACGACGATCAGACCGGAGCCGAGCACGTACACGGCGAGTTTGTGGTCTCGCCGATCGGTCCTGCTTCGAACGTTGGCCGGCTCGGCGACGGATGCGAAGATCACGTCGATCGAAGCCAACCGGTAGTTGTATCGGGGACGCCTGCGACGGATCCAGACCGCACGCGCTTTCGCGGCTGCGATCTGGGTGGTCCGACGGGCTACTCGATTACCCCGTGTGGACGTCGCCCCCGCGACGACGCCCGGGCGGATGCGGGTATTCCGGATCAAGGGATTCCGGATTGACACTGTCACGCTAGTTAGACGTCCTTACCCATGCTGGTGGTTGCAGCTGACATCAAAACGAGATGCATTACAAAGGTGACGAACATTACCCAACCAGCTTCGGGCAAAAACCAGGTTACGAACCGTCGTCCTCTGCGGACATTTGAGCTGCCAACTTCGCTTCGACGGCCTCTGGCTCGTACATCTCCTCGACGATGCGCAGGTACAGCTCGTTGGGGTTGGGCAGGTGCTTGACCTCCCGCAACGCCTGATCCTGGCCGGCCGATTCAAGGACGAAGTTGCCGTAGTTGAAGATGCGTCCCATCGCTGACTGTTCGTACTTCATATCAGTCACGCGCAACAGCGGCATCATGCCGACCGTCCGGCTGAACATGCCGGACACAGCCATCAGACGCTTGTTCGTCAGGATGAACCGGTCGAAGTACCAGTCGGCGACGCGGAACGAGATGTAGACCATCACGAGGATCCACATGATGATGACGGACGTGCTCAGCACGGTGTAGTGGTGCTTCGCGAAGTAGCCCCACAGCCATCCGAACAGGAACGTCGCGCCCGCGCCGATCGCGAACTGGTCGAACAGGTAGGTCCAGTGCTTCTTCCACTCGCCGCGGAACTTCTCGGTCGGGAAGAGGTACCGCGCAACGTATGCGCTGGGCTCGTCCTGCAACGGCTGGACTCGACGGGACCCGAGTGGCACGCCGGACGCGTCGTATTGCAGCGCGACCAGCTCATCCGGGTCGAGGAGCGCTTGACCGAACTCCTCGGTCGGCGAGTCCTCGTCGGCATCGTACGTGTCGTACGACATGAACTCCGGGTCGCTGTAGTCGCCATCGTCATTCTCGCGGCGATGGCGTGGGACGTCCGACTCGTCGCGGGGGTGCATCGGTCGTGGACTTCCGTTCAGAAGGTAAGGCTAAGCAACAAGGTTTGAGAAGAAGTCTCCAAAGCCCTGTGCGATGCCGACAACTCCATCGCCGAGCGACTTGAAGACCGCGGCGGCGTTGGCCGGGCGGTAGGCCACGAAGAAGATGAGAAACGCAATGAAAGCCCAGGTGAGGAACTTCTTGACCATCTGGGGCCGTCCCCTCCGTGCGCGGCGCCGGAATTGTTGCCGCAACTGACATCAGACTACCAGTCGCACGTCTTGTGGAGAATCTACAAACGCACAATCCGGTGGGTTGATTCTCCCGATTTCAAACGCGACCGTCGAGATGAGGCGACGTGGCGCCGTACACAAGCTCCGCTGGCAGCCAATCCGTCAAATCATGAAGTTCGATGTGTTCGCTCAGGACGTAACCAGCGTCCGGCGGCCAGGCGACCGCGTACAGCCAGATGCCCCGGGCTTCACCCACATAGGTGACGCGATCGGGTGCGCCGTCCACACTCCACATCGGCGTATCGCGGCCGTCCGCCTTCACCCGGGCGTGCGCCGTATGCGTCGCCAGCTCGGCAAACGGGTAGGCGGGATCGATGCCGGCGAGGCGGTTGCCGAGGCCGACGCCGAGCTGCTCGGCGATCAGGATGATGTCGGCCGGACCGCCACTGACCGGCGTCGGGCCGCTGCAGGCGATCGCGGTGGCCTGGACACCGTCGTGTTCATCGCCGGCCCAGCCGACACCGGTCACCAGCCACCCCTGCGGCAGCGGCCACGGACACCACAACGGAACACCGCTCTGACCTGCGGCAATGCGATCGGTCAAGGACGTGATGACGTCGGCTCCGACATGCCCTGCGACGTGCAGCGGCACGATCGGTCCACAGTTGTCACAGTGCCAACTGGACGACATGATGCCTGGTTGGCGTACCGCGGCGCCGCATCGCGGGCAGGTTACCGTCACCCGGCCTCCCCGAGGTCGAGCGCGTACGTCCGGATCCAGGCGTGCATCGCGATGCCACTGGCGACGCCGGCGTTGATCGACCGGGTCGACCCGAACTGAGCGATCGAATAGACCGCGTCGCAGGCGGCACGGGCCGGCTCCGACAGGCCCGGACCCTCCTGGCCGAACAGCAGCACGCATCGGCGCGGCAGCGGATGCGACTCCATCGCGTGCGCGCCCGGCAGGTTGTCGATCCCGATCACCGGCATCTCCTGGTCATGCGCCCAGGCGACGAACGCCTCGATCGTCTCGTGATGGCGTACGTGCTGGTAGCGATCGGTCACCATGGCGCCTCGACGGTTCCATCGGCGGCGACCGACGACGTGCACCTCGGCGGCCAGGAATGCGTTCGCGTTCCGGACCACCGTGCCGATGTTCATGTCGTGCTGCCAGTTCTCGATCGCAACGTGGAACGCGTGCCGTCGCAGATCCAGGTCGGCCACGATCGCATCGTGCCGCCAATATCGGTACTGGTCGGTCACGTTGCGGCGATCACCGTGCTCCAGCAGATGCGGGTCGAGGTGCGGATCATCGGGCCACGGTCCGGTCCAGGGGCCGACCCCGACCGGCAATTCGGCCTCTTCCGGTTGTGCGATCTCGCGCTCACTGCTCACAAACGTTTGAGGGTACGGCCAACCGGGCCCGGATGCCGTGGCGCGGGCTGACGCGGTGGGAGGTGCCGGCGCGAGCACGCGACATCAGCCGCCGAACGCGACGGAGAGATCGGTGAGGAACGCGCGTTCCGCCGTGCCGATCCGAGCGCCTCCGACACCGAGTACGCCGCCGGAGCGCGATGCCTCGCACACGCGCGTCGCGATCACGATTACCCAGTCGCGGTACGCCTGCCGGTCGTCCGGGCCGGCACGTGCCGCCAGCACCGCAGCCGCCTCGCGGCACAGCCGGATCACCGAGGCCAGTCCGGCCCGGCGATCGGCGAACTCCTCGGCCACCGGACTGTCCGGCCCGGCCGGCGCGGGCTCCGCATAGACTGCCCCGACCACGGCTCGGACCAGCGAATTCGGCGTCTCACGGCCGGCTGCGATGGCGTCCAGCCCGGCCAGACCCTCGGCCACCGTACGCGACGGGCTGTCCGCCTCGGCCGACGTTGCCGCGATCACCACTTGCCCTGGCAGCCGTACAAGAAGATCCCATTCCGCGCGCGTAAATGCCGCAACTACCGCCGGATCACGCATGGCCCACCCTCCGCGACCAGCATAAAGCGGCCACGCGATGATCAGCGCAACATCGCGTATGTTGTGCGGCCGACCGATCTCCAACACCGCAACATCACCGATATTGCGGTGATCATCGGTCCGTTTACGGGCGCGGAGTCGGGAACGACGGCAGGTCGGTGCCGGTCGCGTACTCGCGCTTCGGAACCATCACCCGCCGGCGGAAGATGCAGACCATCGTCCCGTCCTGCTTGTAGCCCTTCGTCTCGACCGTCACCACGCCACGGTCCGGCTTCGAGGACGATTCGCGTTTGTCGAGGACGGTGGTCTCGCCGTAGATCGTGTCGCCGTGGAACGTCGGTGCGACGTGGCGCAGCGACTCGACCTCGAGATTCGCGATCGCCTTGCCGCTGACGTCGGCGACCGACATGCCCAGCAGCAGCGAATAGATGAGGTTGCCGACGACAACGTTCCGGCCGAAGTCGGTCGCGGTTTCCGCATAGTGGGCATCGAGATGCAGTGGATGGTGATTCATCGTGATCAGACAGAAGAGGTGATCGTCGCTCTCGGTAACCGTCTTTCCGGGCCAGTGCCGGTAGACCGCGCCGACGTCGAATTCCTCGTAGTAACGGCCGAACTGCATCGCTGACCTCCGAAAACAACAATGGGTACGGCAAGAATGCCGTACCCATGACGCAGTGAACGGCGGGGCCCTCCCCGGCGCCCGCCGCCCACGCTATGTTGAAAATCATTGTGCGCGAGTCACCGTGCGTAAGAAAGAGACAGCGGTCACAGTTATATAACCGCAATCTTCGATGTCTGTCGGTAAGCGTCGGTACTACCGAACGTGTTTCATCGGTGCACTCCGGCGTCACATGTTCGCATTCAAACGGTCCCGCTCATGCTGCGACAGCGAACATGCCGCGGTGCCACCCGGCAGCCGGTGCCGGTTACGGGCAATCCACCGGTACGCCGGCCACGCCAGCCACAACATCGGACGCAGCCCGAGCAGTACGCCGAGCGGACGCCACCACGAGCCCGCGTCGCGGAGCAGCCGGGAGATCGCGACCGGCCCGGCTGCGACGCCTCGCTCGTCGATCCACTGCACCGACGATTCGGCCTCGGCGGTCGTCACGCCGAGCCCGGGCAGATCGGCGAACTGCCAGGCCACAACGTGTGCCCGGGTCCGTATCCGGCGCGAGCAGAACCGTGCCGCCGACGAGCAGAACGCGCAGTCACCGTCGAACAGGAATACCGGGTTGGCCACGGGTTCAGTGTGCGCTCAGCGCGGATCAGGCGGCGCCCGGTCGGATGTGTCCGACGCCACCTGGGACGGCATGGATCGAGGCGGCCTGGGGAATGTGTCACCCGTCCCGCTGGTTACACCAGGCGGACTTAAATCCCGGCGCTCGTGCCGTTAGGGTCGATGCGTAGACATAAGATGCGCAAAGACGCGGAAAGAAGTGGGAGAACTTCAATATGGCAACCAAAGCTCTGACTGCGGCGACCTTCGACGACGTCGCGGCTGAAGGCATTGTGCTGATCGACTTCTGGGCCGAGTGGTGCGGGCCGTGTAAGAAGTTCGCGCCGACCTATGAGGCGCTCTCCAACGAGCACCCGGACATCACGTTCGGCAAGGTCGACACGGACGCTGAGCAGGCGCTCGCGGCGAAGTTCGACATCCGCTCGATCCCGACGATCATGGCGGTACGAGATGGTGTGATCGTGTTCTCCCAGCCGGGCGCGCTTCCCAAGCAGGCCGTGGAGTCGTTGATCACCCAGGTCCGCGAACTGGACATGGACAAGGTCCGCGAGGAAATCGCGGCTAGCTGATCATGAAGTCAGCGGAACAGATCCTTCGCGAGGCGTCGACGATTGCGGTCGTCGGCGCCTCTCGCTATCCGGATAAGGTCGCGCACACCGTGCCGCGCCAGATCCTGCGGCACGGCTGGAACGTGATCCCGGTGAACCCGGCGATGTCCGAGCTCTGGGGCGTGACGTGCTATCCGTCACTGGCCGACGTACCCGTACCGATTGATCTTGTGAATGTCTTTCGCCCTTCCGCCGACGCGTCGGACATCGCCCGTCAGGCTGCGGCGGTCGGTGCTCGCGCGATCTGGTTGCAGCAGGGCATTTCGTCCGCCGAAGCGAGGGAGATAGCCGCGGCTGCCGGAATGGATTATGTCGAGGATCAGTGCATTGCTGTGGTGCGGGCTGTTTCTTCGCTTTCTCGTCTTTGATTGGTTGCGGTTAGGGCTGTGGCCGACATTGCCTGCTCCGGGCGGTCAGCTGCGCGCTGATCACTGCTCTACTCCGCTGCCGTGCCGTGCCCAGCTCAGCCCGCTCAGCCCCGGAATACTCGGGGGGTGAGCTGCTTTCGTTGCCACGGGACTCGGGGAGCTTGGCTCGCACGGTCAGGATTCACCTTGACCTCGGCGGGGCGGTTGGCCGATATTGACCACGGAGGGATCAAGCTTGACCGCCCGGAGTGGGCAATGTCGGCCAACCGCCCTAAACCGCGACCAACTACAGCCGATACTCCTTCAGAAGACCCCGAGAGATGATCGTTTTCTGAATCTCGGACGTCCCCTCCCCGATCAGCAAGAACGGCGCTTCGCGCATGAGCCGCTCGATCTCGTACTCCTTCGAGTAGCCGTACCCGCCGTGGATCCGGAACGATTCCTGGACCACTTCGGCGCAGTACTCGGAGGCGAGGAGCTTCGCCATGCCGGCCTCGACATCATTGCGCTCGCCGGCATCCTTGAGCCGCGCGGCGTTGACCATCAGCGCGTGCGAGGCCTCGATCTTCGTACCCATTTCGGCCAGCTTGAACGCGATCGCCTGGTGTTCGACCAGTGCGGAGCCGAACGTCTGGCGCTGCTGGGCGTACGCAATGGCCAGCTCGAACGCCCGGATCGAGATGCCGCAGGCGCGCGCGGCGACGTTGACCCGCCCGACCTCGATGCCGTCCATCATCTGGTAGAAACCCCGGCCGGAGGCCTCCGCACCGCCCAGTGCTGCGGTGGCCGGTACCCGATGGTCCTCGAGGATCATCTCGGTCGTCTCGACGCCCTTGTAGCCCATCTTCTCGATCTTGCCGGGGATGGTCAGGCCGGGCGCGGTCTCGCCGAAGCCGGGCGTCTTCTCCAGCAGGAACGTCGTCATGTTCCGGTACACGCTGTCCGCACCGTTGTCGGTCTTGACCAGCGTGGCGACGACCGAGCTGTAGCCGCCGTTGGTCAGCCACATCTTCTGGCCGTTGAGGACGAAATCGTCGCCGTCGCGGACCGCCTTCGTCCGGATCGCCGCGACGTCGGAGCCGCATCCGGGCTCGGACATCGAGAATGCGCCGCGTACGTCGCCGGTCGCCATCCGCGGCAGAAACGACGCCTTCTGCGCCTGCGACCCGTGCTGCGAGATCAGGTACGCGACGATGAAGTGCGTGTTCACGATCCCGGAGTACCGACATCCAGCCACGGGAGAGTTGCTCGACGACGAGCGCATAGGTCAGCAGCGATTCGCCGAGCCCGCCGTACTGCTCGTCGATCGTGAGACCGAACAGTCCCATTTCACGCATGCCGTCGACGATGTCGGCCGGGTACTCATCGGCGTGCTCGAGCGCCTGCGCGTGCGGAATGATCTCCTTGTTCACGAATTCGCGAACGGTGTCCAGGATCGCGATCTGTACGTCCGTCAATCCGGGTGTCTGCGCAAGGCGGGCCATCGTTGGACCTCCATAAGTTACTGATGAGTTAACTTGCAGTATCGCCGGTCACTCGTTCGGGCGGGCTAGGTGACATGTTGTGAAAACGCTCACCGGCCGATACCGTCCGCGCATGACGATGCCAGACCCGATGCAACCGTTCGATCCGAACCAGGAACCCGGCTTCGTCCCGGGCGTGCCGCCGACCTCTGCTTACGGGCCCGGCTACGTTCCGCAGCCGGGATACCCGCAGCCGGGATACGCACCGCAGCCCGGCTATCCGATGCAGCCCGGCTATCCGATGTACGCGCAGGCCGCTCCGACGAACACGCTGGCGATTATCGCGCTCATCATGATCTTCGTGTTCGCGCCGGCCGCGATCGTCTGCGGCCATATCGCGCGCAAGCAGATCCGGACGACCGGCGAGTCCGGCGACGGCATGGCGCTGGCCGGCATCATCGTCGGCTACATCCTGACCGCCGGGTTCGTTCTCCTCTGCGGCATCTGGGCGGTCCTCGTCGGCTCGACGCCGTAAACGCCACCAACTAGAAGGATTCAGCGGTAGTCGGCCTGGCGGACACTGTTGCCGCCGTCGATCACGAGCACCTGGCCGGTGATGTACGACGCCCCCGGCGACACCAGGAACGCGATCGCGGCGGCGACCTCGTCCGGCGTACCCGGGCGGGCCATCGGCGTGTTCAGGCCCTGCCGCAATTCGGTCAACGTGGACGCGCCGGTGTGGATCGTGCCGGGTGCGACCGCGTTGACGGTCACGCCGTCCGCAACCAGCTCCATCGCGAGCGCCCGGGTCAGCCCGACGACGCCGGCCTTCGCAGCCGCGTACGCCGCCTCGGTCGGCAGTGCGTTCACCGGTCCGGCGGTCGCCGCGATGTTGACGATCCGTCCCCAGCCGCGCTCCGCCATGCCACCGACGAGTGCCCGGCTGACCAGGAACGCCGTGGTCAGGTTGCGGTCGATCTCGGCGCGCCACTCGTCGATCGTCAGGTCGGCGACCGGACGCAGAATCTCCGGGCTGGCTTTGCTGGCGAGGCCGGCGTTGTTGACCACGATGTCCGGTGCACCGATCTGCTCGGCCAGCGCATCGGCGAGCGCGCCGACCTCTTCTTCCAGTGTCAGATCGGCGACGAACCCGGTGATGCCGAGTTCGCCGGCGCGTTCGTGGATCCGTCGCGTCGTCGACACGATCGCCACCTCGGCGCCCAGACCGGCCAGGCGACGCGCGGTCGCGTACCCGATGCCGTCCGGGCTTCCGGCACCGGTGATCAGGGCGATCCGGCCGTCCAGGCGATCCGTCACCGGATCGAAGCGGGCTACCGTCGCATGCTCTGCCGGCATCTGCGTCGAGACCGTCTGCAATGCCGGATGTATGCCGTTCACTGACTCCATGGTGCTGATCCTTCCCGGAACCATCCGCGCGGGCAAACGGCGCGGCCAGCCGCCGCGCCCGCCTTGTCCGGACAGCTCACGTACCCTAGAGCCACCTCGAAAACGGAGACCCCTCATGACCATGCCGCCCAGCGGCGACCAGCCGGCGTACGTCGATCCCGTGACCGGGCAGCCGCTGTTCGTCGACCCGGTCACCGGCCAACTCGTCTACACCGATCCGACGATCCCGAGCCAGACGGCCTACCCGCCGCTTGCCCCGTACCCGCCGGCCGCTCCGACCTATCCCGGCTTCGCGCTCCCGGCAGGATTCCCGCCGGCCGACCCGTCCGGCTTCCCGCCGGCCGACCCGTCCAGCTTCCCGCCGGTGGACCCGGCATCCGGCGTTCCCGCTGCGGGCTACACGGCGCCGCAGTTCCCACCGACGGGCTACGGATATCCCGGGTACGGCTACCCCATGCAGGCGCTCCAACGCAGGACCAACTCGATGGCGACGACGTCGATGATCCTGTCGATCGTGGGCGCACCGCTGCTGCTCTGCTGACGGCGCTCGGCGGCATTCTGGGTGTCGCCGGCGCGATCCTGGGCCACATCGCCCACACCGGCAGATCAAGAAGAGCGGCGACCAGGGGTGACGGTCTGGCGCTGTGCCGGCATCATCATCGGCTGGATCGTCGCCGGCATCGCGCTGGTGTCTCATCGCACTGGCTCATCATGCGCGTTTCATCGTGCTACAGCACGCGAACCCGACTACAAGGCCTGAGCGACGCATCAGGCCGCCGGGGGCTGGAACGACGTGGTACGCGCCATCCCGGCGGCCCGGCCCTTGGCCGAGATCACCAGCGCCATCTTGCGGGACGCCTCGTCGATCATCTCGTCGCCGAGCATCACCGCGCCGAGCCGGCCGCCCGCCTCCGACGTCCAGTAGTCGTACGCGTCGAGGATCATCTCGGCGTGGTCGTAGTCGGCCTGGGCCGGCGAGTAGACCGCGTTCGCGGCGTCGATCTGGCCCGGGTGCAGCACCCACTTGCCGTCGAAGCCGAGCGCCGCCGACCGCTTCGCCACCTCGGTGAACGCGTCCACGTCGCGGATCTGCAGGAACGGCCCGTCGATCGCCTGCAGATCGTGCATCCGGGCGGCCATCAGGATCCGCATCAGGATGTAGTGGTACGGGTCGCCGGGGCCGTAATCCGGGATCAGCGCGCCGACGACCAGCGACTTCATGTTGATCGACGCCATGAAGTCGGCCGGGCCGAAGATGATCGTCTCGACCCGCGGCGACGCGGCCGCGATCGCGTCCACGTTCACCAGGCCGCGCGCGTTCTCGATCTGCGCCTCGATGCCGATCTTGCCGACCGGCAGGCCGAGCGTCTTCTCGATCTGGGTCAGCGTCAGGTCGAGCCACTGCACGTGCGCGGCTTCCTGCACCTTCGGCAGCATGATCGCGTCCAGGTTCGCGCCGGCGCCCTCGACCACCTCGATCACGTCGGCGTACGTCCACGACGTGGTCAGGTCGTTCACGCGGACGACGCGGGCCTTGCCGCCCCAGTCGCCGTCGTTGAGCGCGGCCACGATGTTCTTGCGCGCGGACGGCTTGGCCAGCGGCGCGACCGCGTCCTCCAGGTCGAGGAAGACCTGGTCGGCGGGGAGGCCCTGGGCCTTGTCCAGCATCTTCACGCTCGAACCGGGCACGGCCAGGCACGATCTGCGGGGACGTCCAGCAGCACCCATGAGAACCTCCCTGCAAGTTACTCACCAGTCAACTCGACACGGTAACCTCAGCGCGGTGGCTAACGAGAACGCATCTGTGAACGATTTCACCGGCAAAACGGTCGTGGTCACCGGCGCCAACTCCGGCATCGGCCTCGCCGCGCGCCGAGGCGTTCGCGCGAGGTGGCGCGCGGGTCGCGCTGGTCGGGCGCGATCAGGCCCGGCTCGATGAAGCCCTCGCACGGTACGCGCTGCCGCGCCGAAGCGCCGACGATCGCCGCGTACCAGGCCGACTTCTCGTCGCTCGACAGCGTGCGGGCGCTCGCCGAGGAGCTGCGGGCGGCGTACCCCCATATTGATGTTCTGGCCAACAACGCGGGCGGCGCGTTCTCCAGCAGAGTGATCACCGCGGACGGGTTCGAGCAGACCATCCAGGTCAATCATCTGGCGCCGTTCCTGCTGACCGCACCTGCTCCGCGATCGGCTCGACGGCGCGCGGGTGATCGCGACCGCGTCCGACGCGCACCAGGCCGGGCAGCTCGATCCGGCCGATCTGAACTGGTCCGGGCAGTACCGGATGTTCACCGTGTACGGGTCGGCCAAGCAGGCGAACATCCTGTTCGCGGCCGAGGCGGCGCGGCGCTGGCCGGAGATCGAGTCGTACAGCTACCACCCCGGCGTGGTGCGAACCCGGTTCGGCCGGGACAGCGGGCTGGTCAACACGTTCTACAAGCTCTCGCCGTTCCTGCTGTCGCCGGAGAAGGGCGCGGACACGATGCTCTGGCTGGCGTCGGCGCCGTCGTCGGAGCTGACCAACGGTGGCTACTACGTCAAGCGCAAGCTGAAGCAGCCGTCGGTCGCCGACCCGGAGCCCCGAGCCTGGCCGCCGCCCTCTGGGAAGCGAGCGAGCCGACGGCGGTCAAGGGCTAGCTCGGGATCGGCGGCGTCCGGTCCGACCGCGCGGCGCGGCGGGTCCCCATCGACCACGACCACCACGCCGGCCAGCAGCAGGAGCAGGCCCGGGACCGACGCGAGCGGCCGGCACCTGGCCGAGCCACAGCCATGCCAGCAGGGCCGCGCCCGGCACCTCGAGCAGGATCAGCACCGATACCGTCGTCGCCGAGATGTGGTGCATCGCGTAGCTGAACATCGAGTGCCCGAGCAGTTGGGCGCCGCCGACCAGCCCGAGGATCGCGAGCCAGGTGGTCAGCGCGTACCCGTGGAGTTGCACGCCGAACAGCAGGCACACGATGAGCAGCAGGACCGCGCAGACGCTGTAGCAGATCGTGGTGTAGCCGAGCGTGCTGGTGGCGGCGCGTACGCGTTCGCCGAACGCCGTGTAGACCGCGGCCGCCATGCCGCCGACCACCGCGAGCAGGTCGCCGACGACGGCCCGGCCGGAGACGGCGAAGTCGGCCCCGGTCGCGGCGAACGCGCCGAGCGACCGCGAGCGCAGATGCCGATCCACATCGACCGGCCCGAGCTTGCGCCCCTGACCGAGCGCGATCAGGCCCTGCCAGACCGGCTGGGTCGCGCCGAGCGCGACCGCGTTCGCCACCAAGGTCATCTTGACGCTCGGCACCCAGGTCGCGAAGTGCAGCGCGAGGAACACGCCGGCCAGGATCGCGCCGAGCAGGATCCGGCGGCCGGTCGCGGAGAACAGGGTGCGGAACTCGCCCGGCGGCGTACCGCTGCGACCGGCGCCAGGACGCACCGCCGCGAGCCCGTTGCGCCAGAACGCGATCGCCAGCGCCGGCGCGGCGGCGAACGCGATCAGCGGTCCCGACGACGAGACGGCGAGCACGGCGACGCAGATCGCGGCGATCGTCGCGGCACTGAGCTGGGAACGAGGGGGCATGATCGGCAATCCTGACACGTACGGGTGATCAGCTGACCGGCCCCCGTATCGCAGTCATAGAGTCGATCAGATGTCGGGATGACTGAGCGGAAGATCCTCCGCCGGGTGACCGAATGGATACGCTCGGAGAGTTTTCTACCGAGCGTCCCCTACTCCGTACGGAGAGTGACAACTCCATGTCCGGTGCCTTTCGTGCGGTTATCTTCGACTTCTTCGGCACCCTGACCTACGCGGTGACGCGCGGCCCGGCGCATGCATCCATCGCCCGGCGCCTTGGCTGCGAGCCGACCGCGTTCGCCCGAGCGCTGGACGCGACGTTCATCCCACGTCGACCGGCGCGTACGGCGATCCCGCGCACGCGCTCGGCGTCGTGGCCCGGCTGGCCGGCGGCGATCCGAGTCCGGCCGACGCTCGCCTCCGTGCTGACCGCCCGGATCGATGCGATCACGCGCCGACACGCGGCTGCGCCCGGAAGCCGTACCGGTGCTGGATACGTTGCAGCGCTTCGGTTTCCGGACCGCGATCATCAGCGACTGCGGTCCCGGATTACCGTCGATCATGCCGCGCCTGCCGATCGCGCCGTACGTCGATACGTGCGTGTTCTCGATCGACATCGGACACCGCAAACCGGAGCCCGATCATGTACGAGACCGCCTGCGCCCATCTCGGCGTGGATCCGGGCGAATGCCTCTACGTCGGGGACGGCGGCAGCCAGGAACTCTCCGGTGCCACCGCGGTCGGCATGACCGCCTTCCGGCTCACCGCACCCGACCTGGCCGGCACCTGACGTTCGATCACGACGACGGCTGGTCCGGCGACCAGATCGATTCGCTGACCGACGTCTTCGACGCGATGTTCCGGACGCGGGTCCTGACGTGACCGGTCCTTCCGTGATCGATGCACTCGTGACCGGCTCAGACCGACCGACTTCAGACCGGTCGAACCAGCGGCGCGGTGAGCGCCAGCGGATCCGGCCGCGACACGCCACCGGGGCCGGAACGCTCACCGGCGATCTTCTCCTGCAGGCGCAGGATGCCGTGCAGCAGCGCCTCCGGCCGGGGCGGGCAGCCGGGCACGTAGACGTCGACCGGGATCAACTGGTCGACGCCCTTCGTGACCGAGTACGAGTCCCAGTACGGGCCGCCGCAGTTCGAGCACGCACCGAACGAGATCACGTACTTCGGCTCCGGCATCTGGTCGTACAGCCGCTTGATCGGCCGGCGCCATCTTGTCGGTCACCGTGCCGGACACGACCATCAGATCGGCCTGGCGGGGGCCGTGCGCGAACGGGATCACGCCGAGCCGGATGAAGTCGTGCCGCCCCATCGATGTCGCGATGAACTCGATCGCGCAGCAGGCCAGGCCGAAGTTGAAGACCCACAGCGAGTAGCGCCGACCCCAGTTCAGCACGAACCGGATGGGTTCGCCGAGGACGCCGGGCAGTCCGATCGAGGTCTCAGCCACGCCGCCTACCGTACTCCGAGGCGATCTGCGTGACCGCAGGTGTCGCCGCGAACCATCCGGCCACGGCCGAGGTCGGCCTGCGCATCCTCGACGCCGGCGGGACCGCGGCCGATGCGGCGGTCGCCGCCACGTTCGCCTGCTGCGTCGCCGAAAGCGCGGTGACCGGACTCGGCGGCGGCGGATTCGCGACCTACTACGACGCCGCATCCCGCCGCGTGACCGTGCCTGGACTTCTTCTGCGCGTACCCGGGGCTGGACGCGACTCGCCAGGCCGCGCCGATGCGCACGATCGACGTGCGCGTTCGGGCCGCTGCCGCAGTCGTACGCGATCGGCGGCTCGTCGGTCGGCGTACCGGGGGTGGTCGCCGGGCTCGCCGCGGTCCACGGCCGATGGGGGCGGCTGGGCTGGCAGCGAGTCGTCACACCGGCCGCGCTGCTAGCCCGGGTCGGCGTCGCGATGCCGGCCGGCCTCGCCCGGACGCTTCGCGCGGTCGGGCCGGCGATGATGCCCGGCATCGGCGCCGCCATCTACGCGCCCGAGGTCGTCCTGCTGGCCGGCGAACTGCTGCACCATCCGGATCTCGACACGACCGCTGATGACGCTCGCCGATCACGGGCCGGACGAGTTCTACACCGGGCAAGATCGGCGAGTTGACCGGCGGATACGGTCCAGGCCGACGGCGGCATTCTGAGCTGCGCCGACATGCGCTCGTACCGGGTGCGCGAACGGCCGGTCGTGACCGCACGCTTCGCCGGACGCCGGGTGCACGGCCGCCGCGACCTGCACGACACGATCGGCACGATCGCCGCGCTCCCTGAGCTGGCCATGCTGCCGCCGGGTCCGCGCGCGGTCGCGATCGCGCAAACCTTGCAGGGGTACGCCCCGACAAGCTCGGTGATACGTCGAACATCTCGGTCGTCGACCAGTCCGGAAACGCCTGTGTGATCACGTTGACGCTCGGGCTCGGCGCCGGCGTCTGGGTTCCCGGAACCGGCATCCACCTCAACTCGATGCTCGGCGAGGGCGAGTTGCGCGTCGGAGCAACGACGCCGGGCCGGCGCGTACCGTCGATGATGTGCCCGCTGGTCGTGACGAATGACGAGCGGCTTGACTGGAGCTCGCGATCGGCTCGGCCGGTGCGTCCCGGATCCGGAGCGCGCTCGTCCACTCGCTGATCGGCGTCCTCGTCGACGGGCTGCCGACCGCCGACGCGATCGCCGAGCCTCGCTTCCACGTCGCTCGGCAACAATCACCGGGCGCCGCTCCGCGCAGCGCAGCGGCACCGATCTCACTGCAGGCTGAGCCCGGCCTCGGGCCGGAGCGGCTGGCGGCGCTGGCCGCGGCCGGCTTCGCGATCGAAGAGTGGGACACGACCGACGCCTACTTCGGCTGCGTCTCCGGCGTCGGCACGGCCGGCGCAGGCGGCGATCCGCGCCGCGGCGGCGTCGGCGTCCTCCTCTGACCTGCGTCGGGGCCGGGAGCCAGAAGGCGGCCTTCAGGTCGATCTTGTCGCGGTCCGGGCCGCGCAGCGGCGTGCCCTCGGCCCGGTGCCGTCTCAGCGCCTCCACCTCGTGACCGGGCACGACCCGGCCGGACGCGTTCACCACCCGATGCCACGGCACGCCGCCGCCGTAGTGCGACATCACCGAGCCGACCTGACGCGGACCGCCGCGCGCCGATCCAGTCGGCGATCGCGCCGTACGTCATCACCCGGCCCGGCGGGATCTGCTCGACCAGCGACAGCACCGCCTCGACGTAGTCGTCGGGTCTGCGGTCGGTCCCATACTCCGCCACGATATGGAATCGCGGCGGCCCGGCCAAGCCGCCGGCGCAGAATGGGCGAATGCTCACCGCAAGGGATGCGTACCGAGTTCGCCGCCGCCCGGCGGATGGTCGTCAAGATCGGCTCGTCGTCGCTGACCACAGCCTCCGGCGGGCTGGACCGGCCCGGGTGCGACGTCGCTGGTCGACGCGCTCGCGCGCTATCGCGCGCAGGCCGGCGAGGTCGTGCTCGTCTCCTCCGGCGCCATCGCCGCCGGTCTGGCACCGCTGCGGCTCCGCCAGCGGCCGCGCGACCTGGCCACCCAGCAGGCCGCGGCGAGCGTCGGCCAGGGACTGCTGATGCAGGCGTACACGGAGGCGTTCGCCGGCCACCGGCTCACCGTCGGGCAGGTGCTGCTGACCGTCGACGACGTCACCCGGCGGGTGCACTACCGCAACGCGTACCGGACGCTGCGCCGGCTGCTCGACCTCGGCGCGGTACCGATCGTCAACGAGAACGACACCGTCGCCACCCACGAGATCCGGTTCGGCGACAACGACCGGCTGGCCGCGCTGGTCGCCGCGCTGGTCCAGGCCGACGCGCTGCTGCTGCTGTCGGACGTGGACGCGCTCTACACCGGCAACCCGAAGCAACCCCGCCAGCCGCCGGATCGACGTCGTCGCGACCGGGTGACGCGCTCGCCGGCGTGGACGTGGGTAAGGCCACCGGCACCGGCGTCGGCACCGGCGGCATGGTCACGAAGCTCGAAGCCGCCCGGATCGCGACCGGCGCCGGCATCCCGGTCGTGCTCACCTCGGCACCGCAGGCCGCCGCGGCGCTCGCCGGCGAGCCGGTCGGCACGCTGTTCCAGCCGGTCGCGGTGCCGCCGAAGTCCCGCCTGTTCTGGCTGGCGCACGCGACCGCGCCGCGCGGCCGGCTGCACCTCGACGCCGGTGCGGTCGACCGCGGTGGTCGGGCGGCGTGCGTCCCTGCTGCCGGCCGGGATCACCGCCGTCGACGGCCGGTTCGCTGCCGGTGATCCGGTCGACCTGGTCGACGCGCGACGGCCGCTCGGTCGCCCGCGGCCTGGTCAACTACGACGCGATCGAGCTGCCTGCGCTGCTCGGACGCTCCACCGTGGAACTCGCGGCCGACACTCGGCCCCGGATACGAGAAGGAAGTCGTCCACCGCGACGATCTGGTGCTGCTATGAGCCTTCAAAGATGACATCGTCGGTTACCGAGCTTGGCCGTACGCGCGCGGATCGCGCGCGACCATCGCTCGCCACGGCCAGCCGGTCCGCGAAGGACGCTGCGCTGCTGGCGATGGCGGATGCGCTGGTTGCGCGTACCCCCGAGATCTTGGCGGCCAACCTCGGCGGACGTCGCCGCCGCCCGCGAAGCCGGCGTGGCGGCGGCCATGGTCGACCGGCTCGCGCTCGACGGCCGCGCGCGTCGACGCGATGGCCGACGGGCTGCGGCAGGCGGCGGCGCTGCCGGACCCGATCGGCGAGGTGGTCCGCGGATCGACGCTGGCGAACGGTCTGGAACTGCGGCAGGTACGGGTGCCGTTCGGCGTGGTCGCGATGATCTACGAAGCGCGGCCGAACGTGACCGCGGACGCGGCCGGACTGTGCCTGAAGTCCGGCAACGCGGTGCTGCTGCGCGGTTCGTCGTCGGCCGCCCGATCGAACGAGGCGATCGTGGACGCGCTGCGCGGTGCGATCGCCGCCAGCGGGCTGCCGGACGACGCGATCGCGCTGGTCGACTCGTCGTCGCGGGCCAGCGTGAAGGAGCTGATGACCGCGCGGGGCCTGGTCGACGTGCTGATCCCGCGCGGCGGCGCCGACCTGATCCGGTCGGTGGTCGAAGGGCTCGACCGTGCCGGTGATCGAGACCGGTGTCGGCAACTGCCACGTGTACGTCGACGCCGACGCCGACCTGGACATGGCGCTGTCCATCCTGCTGAACGCGAAGACGTCCCGCCCGTCGGTCTGCAACGCGGCCGAATCGCTGTCTGGTGCACGAGTCGGTGGCCGTCGACGTTCCTGGCGATCGCGCTGCCGGCGCTGCACGATGCGGGCGTCACCGTGCACGGCTCGCCCGAGGTGGTCGCGGCCGAGCACGACGTGGTGCCGGCGACCGAGGACGACTTCGGCCGCGAATACCTGTCGCTGGACCTCTCCGCGGCCGTGGTGCCGCTCGCTGGAGGACGCGATCGCGCACATCCGCCGGTACGGCACCGGCCACTCCGAGACGATCGTCACCCGATCGCAGGCGGCGGCCCGGCGCTTCGTCGCGGCGGTCGACGCCGCGGTGGTGCTGGTGAACGCGTCCAGCCGGTTCGTCGACGGCGGCGAGTTCGGATTCGGCGCCGAGATCGGCATCTCCACGCAGAAGCTGCACGCCCGCGGCCCGATGGGGCTGGCCGAGCTGACCTCCACGAAGTACGTCGTCACCGGCGACGGCCAAACCCGATAGCTGCGCTACCGCGCATGCCGCGGATCGCGGTCAGCGTCGTGTGGACGTCGAACGCGTCGCCGTCGTCGCTCGGCCAGCCGCCGTCCGGGCGCTGCAGTCTCACCGAGGCGCTTGCGTGCTGCGGTCAGCAGGAAGTCATCCGGCCGAGAGTCCGGCACGGCGCAGCGCCGCCGACATCCAGGCGCAGTCGGCAGCGCTCATCTCCGGTACGCGTTCCGACAGGATCACCTGGATCTGCGCGGACTCGTAGAACCAGCCGCTCCGGTAGAGCATCGCCGCGCCGAGCCAGCCGGCGACCAGGTAGGACGGCCAGCGAACCATCCGGGCGCAGCGCGGCCCGGAACGCCTGCGTCGCCCGCGCCACCACCTCGGCGGTGACTGCGCTCGGTCGATCGGACCGTCGACGGCCGAGCCAGAACCCGACGTTCGCGGTCAGGTAGAGCGTCGCCTCCGGATCGCCCGGCTGCGCCCACGGCGGCGCGGAGCCGGCCAGCGACTCGTCCTCCTGCCAGGTGCCGTCCGGTCGCTGCCGGCTCGCCAGCCACGCGACGCGCCGCGCGCGCGGCCGGCCGGTCGAGCGCACCGAGATCGTCGAGTTCGGCGAGGCGGAAGCAGGTCGCGTCGAGCGACGCGACATCACCTGCCCAGAAGGCCGGCCAGCCCCCTTCCGGGGACTGGCCCATCTCCACTTTCGCGATCGTGTCCGGCGGGGGCGGCAGCTCCGACCGCAAGCCAGGACAGCCGTGCCCGATCTACCTGGTCGCCGCGCGCCACGACGAAACCGATTGCCGCTTCGATGTCCACCACGGTCACACAGATTACCTAAGACCAGCCATAACAAACGGTTAGTACACGGGCAGTGACGGATCGATCTGACGGATCCACGACACTACGCCGCCCTGAACGTGCACCGCGTCCTTGAATCCGGCCGCTTTCAGCGCCGCGAGCGCCTCCGCCGACCGAATGCCGGACTTGCAGTACAGCACGATCTGGCGATCCTGCGGCAGGTCGGCGAGCGCGTCGCCGGACAGGATGTCGCCCTTCGGGATCAGGCGAGCGCCGGGAATCCGGACGATCTCCCATTCCGCCGGCTCGCGTACGTCGATCAGGTCGATCGCCTTGTCCGCGTCGATCCAGTCCTTCAGTTCGGCCGGTGTGATCGTGGAACCGAACGTCGCCTCGGCGGCCTCATCGGAGATCGTGCCGCAGAAGTCGTCGTAGTCGATCAGAGCGGTGACGGTCGGGTTCTCGCCGCAGAGCACGCAGTTCGGGTCCTTACGAACCTTGACCTGCCGGTACGTCATCTCAAGTGCGTCGTACACCATCAGCCGGCCGACCAGCGGCTCGCCGATGCCGGCCAGCAGCTTGATCGCCTCGGTGACCTGAATCGAGCCGATGCTCCCGCACAGCACGCCCAGGACGCCGCCTTCGGCGCAGGACGGGACCATGCCGGGCGGCGGCGGCTCCGGGTAGAGGCAGCGGTAGCAGGGGCCGTACTCGGACCAGAACACGCTCGCCTGGCCGTCGAACCGGTAGATCGAGCCCCACACGTACGGCTTGCCGAGCAGCACGGCGGCATCGTTTACCAGGTAGCGCGTGGCGAAGTTGTCCGTACCGTCGACGATCAGGTCGTAGTCCGCGAAGATCTGCATGGCGTTCTCGTTGCTGAGCGGTTCGCCATGGATGATCACGTTGACGTACGGGTTGATCTCCTGGATCGAGTCCCGGGCCGACTCCGCCTTCGGGCGGCCGATGTCCGACTGGCCGTGGATGATCTGGCGCTGCAGGTTCGACTCGTCGACCGTGTCGAATTCGACAATGCCGAGCGTGCCGATGCCGGCCGCGGCGAGGTACATCAACGCCGGTGAGCCGAGTCCGCCGGCGCCCACACAGAGCACCTTCGCGTTCTTCAGGCGCTTCTGGCCGGTAACACCGACGTCCGGAATGATCAGATGGCGCGAATACCGGCGGATCTCATCGACCGAGAGATCAGCGGCCGGTTCGACCAGTGGTGGCAAGGACACGATCTTCAACCTCCACGCTGCGTTTGAGTAGCCGTCCATCACAACGCACGACGGTGTGCGGATGATCCCGCTCGACGTAGGGAATCTTCGCCCCGTGATAAAGCGTCCCGTCGAGATACGGGTACGGGTTCGCAACGCATCCTTGCAGGCCCAGCGTCTGCTGCATCATCACGGGAGCAGGCTTCCCAGCACCCGGGCACGCCTCGTTGCTGTAACCAAGCTCACGGCCGATCTCGTGGTTGATCGCAAACGCCTGGTAGTCCTCGAGTGGCGCGTCGTACCCGTCGGCGGACGTCAGCCAGCGACTCAGGTTGATGATCACCTGGCCCGGCAGGCTGCACGACACGATCTTGTCGGTATGCAGGCCGCCCTTGGCACACATCGCCTCCGACGTGCTCTCGGTCGCCAGGAAGATGGTGAACGTCGCCTTCGTCGCCTTCGGCACCTGCTGGAACCGAATCTGGCCGCCGGCGATCCAGCTCTGCGTACCGCCGAGGATGTCGACCACGTCACTCGCGAAGTCGGCGGCGGCCGGTCCGGTACCGGTGATGTTCGATTCGACCGCGACGTTGAAGGTCTTGATCGTGCCGGCCGTACCGAGGACCGCGGACGTGGTGGTGGCGTACGCGAACGTATTCGGCCCGGTGGTCGGCATGTCCGACGGCGTCGGCACGGACACGACGCTCGGCGCGGTGGACGGTGACGTGCTCTTCGTCGGCGGCGGATCGTCGGCCTGTGCCAGCCCACGCGTCGCCGCGACGCCGAGCAGGACGAGCACGCCGACCAGCAGGACCATGGCCCACACACGATGCTGCTGCAGCCGGGCGCGATTCGCGGTGACCTTCTCCGGATCCAGCCGGTTCGCGCGCCAGCCGCGGTCCCGAGCCCGGCGCTCGCGGCGCGAGGGCGTCACGGCCGGGCGGAAGGCCGAACCCGGAACGTAACCCCGCTGCGATCCGGGTCCGGACGATGGCGTCTGCCCAGGACGGTAAACCTCATCCGGTACGTAGACCGGCGACCGCTGCTCGGGCAGTACGCGCCTCGGCGCGGCCGGAGCCTGGAACTGTGGTGGCGCAATCGTCGCCTGGGCTTCGGGCGAGGGTCGCTCCGGGCCGGGGCTTGGTCGGGCGGATACCTGGTCGGGTGTTGGCGACCCGCTCCTCGGCAACGCCGACCGACTCTCCGGCAATGCCGCCGCTTCGTAGGACGACTGTCTGGGGATCGGCTGGTCGTAGCCGGACTGCCCGTACGGATCGCGGGATGACGGCCCGACGTCGGCGCCCGCCTGTTCGGGACTGTGCGATCCGAGCCCGTAGGGGCGCTGATCGTGAACCGACTGCACGGGGCCGAACGGCCGGTTGCCGGGCTGTCGGTTACCAGCCTGCGGATGGCCGCTCGGCGGGCTGCCGGGCTGCGAGCGGCCGGCTTGCGCGTTGCCGGCTTGCGCGTTGCCGGGCTGCGCGTTGCCGGGCTGCCGCGGTGTCGGCGGCCCAGCGGCGCGCTGCCCGGCGGACGGCTGCCCATAAGCCGGCTGGTCGTAGGACGGCTCGCCGTAGGACGCCTCGTCGTGGGACGGCCCGCCGTAAGAAGGCCGGCCGAACGACGATTGCTCGTAGGACGGATGGGCGTAGGACGGCTCGTCGTGGGCGGGCCGGCCGGACGACGATTGCTCGTAGGACGGCGGATCGTAGGACGGCGGATCGTAGGGCGCCCGGTAGTCGGTTGGTCCGGCAGCCTCGGGCATCAGGCGAACGGGTGGCGGAACGCTCCCTAGCAGTGACTCTCCGGCGGGAGGCCCGTTGCGACGCGGCGGCCACTCCGCTGCCGATGCGGGAGGCGGCGACGTGGCGGGTCGGGACGTGGCGGTCGACGGCGCCGAAGCAGGCGGCGAGGACGGGGGCGGCGAGGACGGCGGTGTGGAGGATGGCCGAACCGCGGAGGGCTGGGCTGCGGAGGGCTGGGCTGCGGAGGAGCGGGGGGCGGTTGGGCGTACCCCTGGATCTTGATCCTGCTCTTTCGGGCCGAGCGTCTGGACCGCGGCATCGGACCGGTCGGACAGCGTTTTCAGCCAGTCATCGTCGTATGCGTCGCCGTCGCTGCCGCCGTCGTCGCCCTCTTTGCGCCCACGCCCGAGACCGCCCATCCGGTCGCGGAAAGATCGCGACTCGGGGCGGGGTCCGGGGGAAGTGGATCGAGCCATCGCCGCCTAGCCTGCCACGTAAAGGCGAATGACGCGAAGTTGACCTCAGGTCTGATGCAAAGCTGAGCTTCATGATCGTGAAGAGTTAGGTGCCGCTGCCCGGTACTCACATGATCCTGAAGCGGTAACGCGCTAGGACGCCCTTCTCTCTGCCGGATCATCAGGCGGGCCGGCCAAACGTGCCTAGTACGCGCCGGGCGGACCGTCGTATTTCTTGCCGTTGATGTAGACCCACGGGTTCGGTTCGCATCCGTGCAGACCGAGCGTCTGCTGCTCCATCACCGGCGCCGGCTTCCCGTTTCCGGGGCACAACTCGTGACCGTGCCCGAGCGCATGCCCGGTTTCATGATTGATCATGTAGGTCCGGTAGGTGTCCAGGACGACCTTGTCGTTGCGGTAGTACGGCACCGAGGTCATGTAGCGGGCCACGTTCAGCACGACCTTCGAGCCCTGACGGCACGATGTATATCCGTTGGACGGCAGCGGCGCGCACAGGTGGTTCGTGGTCTCCGGCGTGGAGAGGTAGAGCGTGAACTCAGACTTCGCATTCCCGGCCACCTGCTGCAGCCGGTACGTGTTGCCGCCCACCCAGCTGCGCGGATCGCCCAGCGTGGCATCCACCTTCGCGACGAACGCCGCCATCTCGACGATGTTCTCGCCGATGTTGGATTCGATCGCGACCCGGAACTTGCGGATCGGCCCGGACGTGCCGAGCACCGGGCCGGTCGTGTTCGCATAGCGGAACGTGCCCGGGCCGGACTGCGGGAACGGGGTCTTGAGCTGGTACACGCGAAGAGGATCGGACGCCGGCGCAATCGTCGGTGCCGTGCTCACCGTCGGCGGGGTCGACTGTACGGCCGATGCCGCAACCACGGCCGGCGGCGCGACGAATCGTGCGGCGGCCGACGCGCCGGTCGTGTAGCGGAACGTGAGGACACCGGCCAGCACGACGATCGCCACGATGACCGCGACGACCAGGACTGGCTGGCTGCGCCGCGGTAACGAGCGTTCAGGTTTGGGAGGCAGCGGACTGCGGCGTTTACCGGACATCGCAGGCCAGCATCTCACGCATATGCAGGTGAGGCGGGGGCGACAGGCGGGTTGGCCCGTACTTCGTCCAGCAAACCGATGATCGCCCGGGCAACGAGATCCGGCGTCTCCATCTGCGCGACGTGCCCGACGCCCGGCAGCAGGAGCAGTCTCGCGTCCGGAATCAGGTGGGCCGCCTGCGGCGCAACCCGTACGTCGACCAGGCGATCGAGGTCGCCGCCGATGACGAGTGTCGGTGCGGTCACCCTCGTCGCCGTCCGCCACAGCGACCCTGTCCCGGGCAGGTAGGCACGCAGGAAGCTGCCGACGATGCCACGGAGCGTCCGGACGTAGGCGTCCGCGTACCAGGGCATGTCGGTCCGGTGTTGACCCTCCTCGATCGCCTCGGCCAGCCGCTGCGGGCTGATCCGGCTCGGGTCACCGAAGCAGGCCTCGATCACTTGCCGGGTCAGCGCGTCCGGCTCGATCGATGCGAGACGCCGAGCCGCGAGCCGGTCCGCCCGCGGAACCGCCACGAGCGGCAGCAGCCTGCTCTGCGCGGACCGGCGTGGGTCGAGGAACGGGAGCGCCGGCGAGATCAGCGTGAGCGTCCGGACCAGATCGGGACGAGCGGCCGCGACCTTCACCGAGATCGCACCGCCGAGCGAGTTGCCGATCAGGTGCACCGGCCCTCGATCGGACGCGTCGATCCAGCGGATGACCCGATGGGACAGCGCGTCGATCGTGTAGCGCGAACTGGGATCACTGCGACCGAATCCGGGCAGGTCAATGGCCTGACCGTCGAGCCGGCACGCGAGCATCCCGGCGACGTCGGTCCAGTTCTGGGACGAGCCGCCGAGACCGTGCACGTACAGGGCGGGTTCCGCGTCGGCGGCCAGCGTCGGTGTGTTGCGGACGTACGTGACCGCACCGTCGAGGTGCACAGCTCGCCCCGGCCACGGCGGGACGAGCACATCGGATTGGCATAGCGCCCCGTTTGAGGCCAGTTTGGCCCTTTTCATACCTCAAGTATGCTTCCGCACACCGGCGAGGCGGCTCAGGCGAGCAAACTCTCCAACCGGCGATTCATCGCGGCGAGCGTTGCCCGAACGATCGCCTGGCGCGGGTCGCCGGCCACGATGGCCGACCCGACCAGCTGTTCCACCCAGCCGGCACCGGACACCAGGACCACCACGACGGCGACCACGCAACTGCCGAACGGCACCACACCGGCATGATCGACAAAGCACCGGATCTGCGGCGCGGTCGGCGACGCCTCGACCAGACCGTCGATCGCGCTCGCCGCCGCCTGGGCTGCGAGCCGGAGGAGGTAGCCGTCCACCGCAGGCCCGGTTGCGGCGCCGACGGACGGTACGCCACCGGTGGCGAGGCGTACCTCGACCGTTGCCTCACTGCCCAGCGTGGAAACGCGTACCTGGTCGACCGTGATGCGCGTCGGAGGATCCGGCAACCGGCCGTCCATCGCGGCGACGTCGCTGAGCGTGCTGGGACGCGGCCGTGGGAACAGCGGCGGCTCGTCGGCCGGCGGGACCGGACGGACCGGTGGACCGGATGGCTGGTTCATCGCCGGCGGGGCCGTGGGCGGCTCCTCGACGAGTGGTTCGTTCCCGCCCGACCGTGACCGCCTCGGCTCGGCCGCGAGGCCCATCCGCTCCTTGAGCAGGCGTGCGACCTGCCGGCTGACGCGACCGGGATCGGCACCCTCCGCGAGATCCAGCCGCAACGTATGCATGCCGCCCGGGTTTCCTCGCAGGTGCGCGTTCGCGACACCGGTAACGCCCCGTACGGCTTCGAGAACGGCGGTGACATCGAGATCGGCGGGCGGCTCGGCCGGCGGCTCATCGTGCCGGAGCCGGCTCGCGATCCGGGTCAGTTCGGGATTCTCCGGCGCGGACGCTTCCGCCTCGTCGTCGGCATAGTCATCGTCATCGTCCGGGACGTCCGGGACGTCCGGCGCAGCCGGTACGCGTATCGGGAGCGTCGGGACCATGTCCGACGGGGATGTCTCCTCCGCCACGACCGGCTCGTCGACGTCCAGACTCGACAGTGGACTGGTCAGCGGATCGATGTCCGGCTGCACCAACTCGTCCTGTTCGGTGCCCAAACCTGCCTCCGGTAGATGATGGAATTCGGCCTCGACCGGCAGCCGTTGCGCCGGCAAGCGGGGCTCCGCCGACGCCCGAGGCTCCGGCTGCGACGGCAACGCCGATGGCGACGTGGGCCGCGAGGCCTGCAAGGGCTGCAACGGCGGGGGCTGCGCCTGCGGAGGTTGTACGTCCTGCTGACTGGACACCGGCCGTGTCATATATCGGACTGACTCTTCCTGGTCTGCTCGGTTGGGGCGCATGGCTGTGGTGTCCCGGCCGACTGGCCCGCCCGGGACCGTGAGCGACTCGACAGTATCTTCGAACAGCGCTTCCGACATGTGGTGCCCGATCGCATTGCGGGCGATGCTCGCCCTGGTCACGCGGAGAGATGCGAGGAGTTGTGCATGGTCGGTGGCGGCGTCGATCGGCTTGGCGATCGGCGCAGTTTGCCACGACGGTGAGATCGGTACGATCATGTCAGCGTCGAACACGTCCGTGCGCCGATCCTTCGCGGATTGTGACAGGGTCGAACCACTCGCAGCCATCACAGATGATCCACCGGCTATCTCCGCGCCAGCGGATTGATCCTCATACGTGCCCGGTTGTGCGCCGCCGGGTTGTCCCACTTCGTCCACCGCGCGCTCCTCGGTTGCCCATGGTGAGGCTACCGTGTTGAGATACGCCGGATAACCGGTCGATCGGCCGCGAGCTAATAGATACAGATACGACAAGCAGTGGGGGTAATGATGGCCGTCAACGGCCTCCGTGGCACCGACACGACGGGCGGACCGGAAACGTCCGGTCGACCGGTCCGCATGCCGCGCTCCGCCCGCCGCAAACAGCTTCTCGCGGCGGCGCAGGAGGTATTTGTTGCGCACGGCTATCACGCAGCCGCGATGGACGACATCGCCGAGCGCGCCGGCGTCTCCAAGCCCGTCCTCTACCAGCACTTTCCGGGCAAGCTCGAGCTCTATCTCGCACTTCTCGACACGCACTGCGATGCGCTCGTCGCCCGGGTCCGCGGCGCCATGGCCGCGACCAGCGACAACCACGACCGGGTCAGCGGTGCTATGCGCGCCTATTTCGAATTCGTCGACCACGAGAGCGAGGCGTTCCGGCTCGTCTTCGAATCCGATCTGCGCAACGAATCGTCCGTCCGCGAACGGGTCGACCGGGTCGAGCGCCTCTGTATCGAGGCGATCACAGCGACGATCATGGGTGATACCGGCGTCGATCGGGCGCCGGCCGAGCTGCTCGCCGCCGGCCTCGTCGGTGCCGCGGTCACATCCGCGCAGTTCTGGTTGGCCGGCGGTCGTCAGGTCGATAAGGATGCGGCCGAGGCGCTGATGGCTACGCTGGCATGGCGGGGCATCGCGAGCTTCCCGATGCAGGGCGAGCCGATCTAGCACGGTGCTCCAGATGGGCTAGATTTGCTGAGCCATCGTGCGTGAACGTAGAGGGAGGACCAATCGTGGAGGTCAAGATCGGTGTGCAGTACGCACCCCGTGAACTGGTCCTGGAGAGCACTCAGTCGCCGGCCGAGATCGAAGACGCGATCGCCAAGGCGATGAAGAACGGCGGGATGCTGAGCCTCGTCGACGACAAGGGTCGCCGCGTGCTCGTGCCGGTCGACAAGATCGCTTATGTCGAGATCGCCGAGGCGGCCACCCGGATGGTCGGCTTCACCGCAGGCCGCTGAGCTCAGAGGCACCGGCGATAGGGCCGGTGCCTCTCAGTTGTTCAGGCCTACGGCGGTCATCCGGTTGGTATGCGCGTCGGTGATGCGCTTCAGCACTCCCGGTAGGTCGTCGATCAGCAGGGCAAGCGTCGGCCGTTCCGCACTGACGTGCATTGCCTGCGACAGCGCCTCACCGACCAGGCGGCGCGCCCACATCGACAGCGGGCTGACGATCTTCGGATCGACCGCGATCGCCGCTCGGATCTCCTCCGCAGCAAATGCGACATAACGTTCCTCGTGGACGATTTCCCGTACGAATTCCCGATCCGGCGGATCCAGGAACGCAGCCACTTCGGCGTAGAAATCGTCCGCGATGCCATCCCCCACATATGCCTTGACCAGTGCTTCCAGCCAATCCCTCGGCTCGGTCTGCTGGTGGTAGGCATCGAGTGGCCCGACGAACGGTGCCATCGCTGCGTACGGGTCGTCGGTCTGCTGACGCAACCGCACAATCAGGCGGTAATAGTTCGACATCTCGGCCGAGGCCATCGCGCTGAGCGCCGCCCGTCGGCGAAGATCCGGCGCATTTCGGGCATCCGCCGCCATCTGATCAAACGCCTGGAGCTGCCCGTACGCGAGCAGCGCCAGCAGATCGGTGAACGCGTGATCGTGGGTCACCAACGGAGAGTAGCCAGACGGTGTCAGATACACCACTGTTGCGGCTGGACTCACCGTTTGCGTAATGGTTCGCGTACGATAGTGGTATTGCCGCTGACTACAGCGACACGCGTGTGGCCCGTGCGACGTCCGATACGTTCGTTGTACGTGTGGCCCGCGAATGACACCGGCGCTCCGGGATTTGTGTAAGGGGCGCTCCACGAGAGGGCACCCCACAACTATATGAATACCCAAAATCAGTCCAGTCCCCAACTGGCAGAAAATGATCTTGACCCGATTGCCGTACTCGAAGTAGCCGAACCACTCGCTCCCCGTGCACCAGTGAGTCCGACCAGCCCGACGTTTGCCGAGCTGGGAGCGCGTCCGGAGACCGTCGAAGCGCTCGCCGCGGTAGGCATCATCCACTCTTTCGCGATCCAGGAATATGCGCTGCCGATCGGCATCCGCGGCACCGACATGATCGGCCAGGCGCCGACCGGCACCGGCAAGACGCTCGGTTTCGGCATCCCATTGCTCGAGCGGGTCACCGCGCCGAGTGAAGGCGCTGACGGCCGGCCGCAGGCGCTCGTCGTGGTGCCAACCCGCGAGTTGGGCATCCAGGTCGCCCGGGACATCAAGACCGCCGGCGGTACGCGCGGCATCCGCGTCATGGCCATCTACGGCGGCGTCGCGTACGAGCCGCAGACCGAAGCGCTCAAGAAGGGCGTGGAGATCATCGTCGGTACGCCTGGCCGCCTCCTCGACCTCGCCAAGAGCAAGCAGCTCAACCTGGGCGGGATCAAGGCACTCGTGCTGGACGAGGCCGACCGCATGCTCGATCTCGGGTTCCTCGACGACGTCGAGAAGATCCTCTCGATGGTCCCGAGCGACCGGCAGACGATGCTGTTCTCGGCCACGATGCCGGACCCGATCGTCACGATGGCCCGCCGCTTCTTGCGCAACCCGGTCACGGTGCACGCCGGCCACAGCGCCGAGACCGGCCCGTCGCCGCAGACCCAGCAGGTCGTCTACCGCACGCACTCGCTCAACAAGCTGGAGATCGTGGCACGGATCCTGCAGGCCGAGGGTCGCGGACTCACCATGATCTTCACGCGTACCAAGCGCAACGCCGACCGCGTCGCCGAAGATCTCGACTTCCGCGGCTTCGCCTCGGCTGCCGTACACGGCGATCTCAACCAGGGCGCACGCGAACGGGCCCTGCGGGCGTTCCGGGCCGGCAAGATCGACGTGCTGGTCGCGACCGACGTGGCAGCTCGTGGCCTCGACGTCTCCGGGGTCACGCACGTGATCAACTACGACTGCCCGGAAGACACCGACACGTACACGCACCGGATCGGCCGTACCGGTCGGGCCGGCGCCAGCGGTGTCGCGGTCACGTTCGTCGACTGGGAGGACATGCCGCGCTGGCACCTCATCGACAAGTCGATCGGCATGGAGTTGCCGGAGCCGCCCGAGACCTACCACACGTCGCCCTGGCTCTACACCGATCTGTCGATTCCGACCGATGTCACGTCGACGCTGCCGACCGCTGACCGTACGCGCGCCGGCCTCTCCGCGGAGAAGGAAGAAGACCTCGGTGGCGGCCGCAAGCGCGAGCGCGGCCCGGCTCGGTCCGGCTCCGGCTCGGCTTCTGCCGGGCGCGGTGCGGGCGGACGTTCCAGCCGCGGCACGAGCCGTGGCGGCTCACGATTCGACGAGACCGGCGACGTCGCGACGGCAACGACCGAGGATGCGACACGGGCACCACGCCAGCGCCGTCGCGGTCGTCGAGTCGAGGGCGAGGCGGCAGACGGAGCGGTCGAAACGACCACCGCGGCATTGAACGAGGACGGCACCCCGGCCAGCGCGAGCAAGCCGCGCCGCCGTCGCCGCCGCAGTGGTTCAGCACGCGGAGCAGCGGGTACGCAGCCCGAAGCGTAAAACGACACACGCTCGCCCGGGTACGCCATCAGGTGTACCCGGGCGAATGTCTGTCTATCCGTTGCTGGGGTTGGCGGCCGGTGGACTGTTCGTCCCGCCGCTGGGCGTTCCACCACTGTTCGTGTTGCCGTTGGGCGTTCCACCGTTGTGCGCGCCACCGTTGTGCGTGCCACCGTTGTGCGCCGTCGACGGTGGCGGTGGTGGAGCCGAGACGGTCTGCGTCGCGGTAACCGTCACCCGTGGCGACGGCACCGGTCCGGGACCTGCCGTCGTGCCACCGCCAACCGACGCCGAGGCGATCGCCGGCACGGACGCGATCACCGCGGCGAGGAGAACGAGAAGGATTCTCTTCTCCGCCGCACCGAGTTTGGGACCGGCTTTGCCGGCCCGCTTGGCACGACCGTCGGCCGGAACTCGGACGGGGCGCACCGGCGGTTCCGCCGGCGGTGCGAGCTCATATGGATCATGGTCTGACATCGTGTCCTCGCTCCGTCGCTGATGCCTGGAGTGCGATGGTTGGTGCCCTCACAGCTGACCGGTTTCGATGGCATTCAGGTGGCCGCCGGCCGTCGGTACGATCACCAGTCCGCCGGTGACCACCGGCTCGACGGTGCTGATACCGCGGTTGGCAGGGAACGAATAGTGCCACTTGACCGTGCCGCCGGCCGAGTCGAGGGCGATCACCGCGGTGGTGCCGGTGGAGTACACCGTGTCGCCGCTGACCACCGCGTGTGATTTTCCGTCGGCCGGGTCAGCGGTCCATTGAATGGCACCGGTCTGCTCCTCGATCGCCCGGATCTTGCCACTGATCGTGGCGGTACCGATCCCGCTGGCATAGACGATGCCGTTCGCGAGACTGAACTCGGAACTCGCGTACGGGATGTCGGGCTGGCGTACCACCCAGACCTGATGGCCGGTGTCCTGCGCCAGTGTGTAGATCCCGTCCTGACCGCGAGTGCTGACCAGCCCATCCGCAACCAGCCGGACGGAGCGCTGAACGCCCTGCATGGTCGTGTTCCGCCACCGGACGCCGCCGGTGAATCGGTCGACCGCGAAGATGCCCGACGGACCCGCGACGTAGACGTGTGCGGCATCGACGACCGGCGAGTTCGTCAGGTAGACCGCCACGGTGTATTTCCAGACCAGTCTGCCGGTCGTGATATCGACCGCCTGCAACACCGATCCGATCCGGTCGGTCGCATGCGGACCACCGATGATGTACGCGATTCCGTCCACAACGGAGATCAGCAGCACCGCGGTCGACAGTGGAACCGACCGAATCGTCGTACCGTCGGCTGGATTGAGCGTGCGCAGCCGATGGGCGCCGTCCGGCCCGTCCTGTACGACGATCGCGTCCTCCCCAGCCTTGGAGATATGCCGCCGCTGACCAGGCATCGACCACGCGGTTGAACCATCGGAGACGTGCACCGCCTGCATCGAGTCGCCGTTGGAGATCACGATGTCGCCGACGACGATCGGCCGTAGATAGAGACCGAGTGGGCCGGCAACGCTCCACCGCAACGTGCCCGGCTCGGGTCCGGACGGCACCGTCACCGACGGCGACGATGACGGCGAGGGCGCCAGCTCTGGATCCGGCCCGGGCGACGCATCCGGTCGGTCGACCACCTCGATCGCAGCCGTGGCCGCACCACCGGCCACCAGTACGCCGATGCCGGTGAGGATCAGGGCACGACGGCTGATTCGTCGGCCGGCGCGCTCCGGTTCGCTCTCCTCTGTGGACGTGACGGTGTCGGAAGGCGGCACCAGCGAATCGATCGCACCGACTGAGTCATCGCCTCGGGCCGCGGCGAGGACGGCCTCGGTCAGCTCACGCCGCGGCCCGAACAGCCCGTCCAGGATCGATGCGACGTCCTTCGAGGTCGGACGATCGTCCGGATTACGGGACAGCAGGCTGGTGACCAGAGACTCCAGCGGCCCGAGCGATCGTGCCGGCCAAGGCTCCTCATTCATCGTGTCGATCAGGCTGAGCAGCGGATCGTCGCGCTCGAACGGTCCGTGGCCCTCGACCGCGAAATAGAGAACGGCGCCGAGTCCAAAGAGGTCGGTAGCCTCGGACGGGGTCTCCCCCGCCGCGAGTTCCGGCGCCGCGAAACCCCTCGTGGTCAGGTCGATACCGAGTGGCAGGGCCGGATCGTGTCGCAGGCTGTGTACGCCGAAGCCGCGGATGCGGGCACTTCCGTTGGCCGTGATACTGACCGAGTCCGGATCGATCGCGCCGTGGATCAGCTTGATCTCATGGGCCTCGTTGAGCGCGACCAGCAGGTCGAGGCCGAAGCGCGCCGCGGTCGGCACATCCATCCGGCCGGCCAGACTGATCACGGTTCGAAGGCTGGCGTCCGGCTCCGACGGTGCGACCAGGAACAGGCCGTCACCTTCGATAAACGCATCCCCGATGGCCGGTGTCCGGCTGGGCGACAACGGAGCGGTCGCCATCATGACACGGGTCACGCGGGCCAGCAGTGCGTCGCGAGCGTCGGCGGCCGTCGACTGGATCGGAAGACGGGTCACGAAGACGTGATGATTCGCCTTCAGATCGGTCGCGCGCGCGTAGATCGGATCCACATGCGCGGTCGGCAATCTCGACTCGATCCGGTACCGCTTTATCCCCGGTGCCGTCGATCGCTTCACTCGTCACCCGACCCGGTTGCGGTCACCGCGAGCCACCGCTGACGACGAGGATCAGGAGCGTACTCCACGCCGTGGTCGCGGCAAGACCGGCGAAGAACGCAGCGGTACGCGTCCCGAGCCACGGAAACTTCGTCAGCCACCAGGACGTCGTCGTACGGCCGTCCACCCGCGGCACGCGACCGGTCTCCGACTCCTCGCGCGCCAACACTGCATCCGCGAATTGCAGCACCGGCGTCTCGGCCTGGGTCGCCTTTTTGATCACCGCGGTCGTCACGAGCGGCGGCATGGAGTGGCGGGCAACCATCGCGACCGCGCTGGCGTCCACGTCGATCGCGCGGAAGTCGGGTGTGAACGCACACGCCACCAGGCGGCGGACCGCATCGTCGAACCTGCGCCGATCACGGCCTTCGATGAAGACCGGCGACAGCAGGTGCCCGGCCACCTCGGCCCACGGTCGACTGCCGCTGAACGATCCCACGATGCCTCGGCGGACTGCGGCTCGAGCGGCCGGGCTTTCGTTGAACCGTCCGTCCTCCAGGCGCTGGCCGAAACCGCGGTAGAGATTCACCCAGTCGGTGAGCGCTCCCGGGTCTTCCGAACCGAGTCGCACATCGGTGAGCAAGGCAACCGTCTCGCGCTCAAGCCAGGAGAAGTCGCCGTCGTGCGGCCAGATGACTTGCCCGGCATCGACCGGCGCCTGGCCAGTGAGCCGTGGCGGGATCGTCGCTGCCGCCGTCGCGATGATCTCGACCGACGTGGAGAGTTTCACGGCAGGATCGATCAAGGCCGCCGTACCGGCCAGGCGAGCATCGAGATCCGGCTCGGTGAGCAGCCCGTTGTCCTGGAGCCACACGCCGACCGCGTCACGATTGCCGGTCGAAACGTAGAGGTCCATCCATCGCGCCGCGACCCGATCCCAGACATCCGGCTCCGACGCCTGGTTCGCCGAGATGACGGTGGACCAGCTCGACGCGTAGCGGTCTTCGCGATGCACCTCCGGCGCAAAGATGATCTGACCACCGGCCAGAGCGGTCTTCCCCACGTACGTTGTCTCCCAGGTCGAAAATCCGTACTGCTGTTGCTCGTCCGGCAGACCTTCGAGAAACCAATGCACCTGATCGACGATCGCAGGCATAACCCGCGGCCCCCGCTCGGCGGCGAGGCCGTCGACGACGACAACGCGATGCGTCTTCCTCGTCACCAGATCGCGCAGCACCTGCGCGACGACCCGCTCGATCAGCGCACGATCGTCACCGACCGGCACCGGCGGCGGAGCCGACTCGTGCAGGACGAGTTGGCCCTCGTCGAGGTTGACCAGCCGATCCCCGCCCGGTTGTGGTCGGGTCGTGAGCCAGCCCGGCCAGTCCTGCAACGCCAGGGCCGCCAACGCTGTCAAGCGGCGGGTGCCGACCAGCACGTGCGAGAAGTCCTGCCGGTCGTCGCCCGTACCGCGCGCTCGCCGTACGACGACCGCGGCATTCGCGTAGTGCATGTAGCAGAGGCTGGCTTCGGGCCGGCGAAGGCCGCTCGTGCCGTCCTGCATCCGGACACGCTTGCGAATGTCGCTTTCCGACACGGCCGGACGCGAGCTGCTATCGAGGACGGAGACGTCATCCGCTCCCTGCCAGGCGTAGATCATCTGGCTGACCGTGTCACTCATGCGCTTAGATCCTCTCGCGGAGAACTGATCGGGATCACGCCGGCCATGCCGAGCATGGCGACGAGCGGCTCCAGGACACGCCGGAACCGCACCGGACGGTTGAACCGTCCCTGCTGCGAGTCCGAGCCGGTTGCCGAAACGAAGTGCAACGTGCAGTGGCGATGCGTGGAAGCCGGTGCGAGCGCGGGCATCGCACCGCAGGCATAGAGCAGGGCGAACGCATCCCGGCTCTCCGCCGCGATCGCGCCGGCATCCAGCGGGCCGCAGGTCGGCTGGTGAATCCAGTCATCGATCGGCGATCGAAACCGCACCCGGTCCGACTTGACCAGGACGATGCCGGCCGGCATGTCGCTGAACGGCGCGCCCTCCGGACGGACCCGTTTCAGGATGTTCTGGATGGCCGGATCCACGAACGCGGGTCCGGGCGCTCCGGCCGCAGTCCGCAAGCCCAGCGCGTACGCCGGGTCGACGATGTAGAACAGGCCGTGCGCCGCGAGTACGAATTGCCCTTCGGGGCCTTCGGCCTGGAGATCACCGCCGGCGATGTCGAAGAACGCGACCGCCCGGGGCTCGGACCGTTGGCCCTGCACCAGGAACGCATCCACGAACTGCACGACGTCCTCGCTCGTCGGCTGCAGTACGTTGCCGGCGAGGAGTGGTGCGACGTGGGTCTTCAGGTAGGACACGTCCAGCCGTGGATCGAGTGGCTCCCACCGCAGCCCGTACGTCCGGAGGCCGTCGCGATGGATCTCGGCCACCATCGATGCCAGGAGATGCGTCTTTCCGGCTCCACTGCCGCCGACGAAGCCCAGGATGATCGGTTGGTGATCGGCCAGCAGCAGCGGCAGGTAGTGATCCTCGACCCGCCGGCCCAGCACGTCACCGGAGTTGGCGCACTTCACGTACGCGCGCCGCCGGGTGCTCAACCGCTCGTCGGGATTGACCTGGGTGAGATCAAGCGGCGCGAAGTCACCTCCGGGCGTACGGACGTGGACGTTCGACTCGCTCCACGTGAAGATGTCGAGGCAGGTGGGGCACCGCATCTGCGCGCTCATGCCGGGCGGATGGGATTCGTGTCGGCCGGGATCGCACCGGTCATGATCAGCATGGCGATCAACGGCTCCAGGACGCGCATCGGACGTAGCTCGCGCAGGAACCGGTCGCCGTCTTCCCCGTCCGGTCCGAGTTCGATGTCGGAGCCGGTCGCCGAGGCGAAGTGAAACGTGCACTGCTCGTGGGTGTCGAGCGGCTCGACCCACGCCATCGCACCGGACTTGTGCAGCAGGCCGCACGCGTCGCGGCTCTCGGCCAGGATGCGGGCGACGTCGACGTTGGCCGACTTCGGCTGGTGCAGCCACGTGTCGACCGGCGCCATGAACCGGTACCGGTCGGCCTTGACCAGGACGGTCGCGGCGGGCACCTTCGAATACTGCGCACCCGTCGGTCGCATCCGGGAGAGTACGGCCCGGATCGCCGGATCGCTCTTGACGACGACATCGCTCGGCCCGGACAGCCCGTGGAACTTGAGCGCGGCGCCCGGATCGACGACGTAGAAGAGACCCTGAGTGCCGATCACGAACTCACCCGCCGCACCCTGCGCCTGCAGGTCGCCGCCGGCGACGTCGAAGAACGCCACGGCGTGAGGCTCGGTATTGCGACCCGGCATCTCGATCAGGAACGCATCGACGAACGTCGCGATACCCTCGGCCGTCGGAGGGACCTTTCGCCCCTCGCGCAACGGCTCGACCGCCTTTTTCATGAAGTCCGCGTGCGCCCGGGAGTCGACCGGCGTGGCCCGGATGCCGTAGTTCGCTAGTCCGCTGCCGTCGATCGCGTCGACCATGGACGCCAGCAGGTGGCTTTTGCCGGTCTTGCTGCCGCCGACAAACCCCAGGACGATCAGCTTGTGCCGGACGAGATCCATCGGGAGAAAGTGATCTTCCATCGCAGTCTGGAAGAGATTCCCGCGATTAGGGCATTTCAGATGCGCCTGCCGGCGAGCATTCGTCCGCCGGTTCTCGTCCTGGAAGATCGTGATGTCGCTCTTGACATAGTCCGCGTCGCGCTTCAGGTAGGCGTCCGCCTCGGTCCACGGGAACACATCCAGGCAGATCGGGCACCGTGCCGTGCCATGCAGCTTCTCGATCACGTCTTCTCTCCCGTCGCGCGGCACGCCCGTTGCGGCGCCGCGTCCCTGCATCCGTGCTCGGACGATGACGTCCAGGCGCTCGGCAAGACTCGGTTGGTTCAGCACCCCGTGCCGGGTGAGCCAGGTCGTCACGTTGCTGCGCTCGACCGTCCACAGGGCCATCCATTCGGCGGCAACGTGATCCCAGACGTCCGGCCCGGACGGAATGCTCGCAGCCATCACCGTCGACCAGTTCGACGCGTAGCGGTCGTCCTGGTGTATCTCGGGAGCGAAGACGATCTGGCCACCCGCGAGCGCGGACTTCCCGACGTACGCGGTCTCCCACGTCGAGAAGCCGTACCGCTGCTGCTCGTCCGGGAGACCGGCGTAGAAGGCGGTCAACTGATCGACGACCGCGCTCAGCACGCGCGATGCCCGGTCGGCCGCCTTCGGATCGAATACCACCGTCCGCGACTGCGGCCGCGACGTCAGGTCCCGCAGGACCTGCGCGACCATCCTGACCACCAGCAGCCGATCGTCAGGATTCAGGTGGTCCGGCGACAGCGACTGGGTGACGGTCTGATGGCGTTCCAGCATCGCGCTGCTGAGGTCAAGGAGCGGACCGCGCCCGAACCCGGCCATCGAGTCGATCCAGCCGCGCCAGTCCTGCGTCGCGAGCGCGAGCGAAGGCGTCAACTCCCGCGAGCCGACCAGCACATGGCAGACATCGGTACGATCGTCGCCGCCACCGTTCGCCCGGCGCAGGACAAAGGCCGCGTCCGGATAGCGTACGTAGCACATGCTGTTCGACGGGCGCCGCAACCTGGCGGTGTCCTGCATGCGCACGCGCCGGCGGATATCACCTTCCGGAACGGCCGGGCGGGAACTCGCCGCCACCAGCGACACGTCGGCGGCGCCCTGCCAGGCGTAGATCATCTGGGTGATCGGCTGATCAGTCATGCGTCCCGGCCCGATCTGTCGTGACGGTCACGTTCGCCGGCCCAGCAGCTTGCCGAACTTGCCCGCCGGTGGTTCATCCACGACCGGAACCGGCCTCGGCGGGGGCGGCGGAGCGACGGCCAACCGGTTCATCCGCATCGCGGCCTTGTTGAACCGAGCCACGCCCTCCTTGAACGCATCGGTCTCCCGGATGTCGTCCGGTTCGAGCACGCTGACCGGGCCGCCGGTGCGGTCCAACACCGCGCGTACGACCGGTCGGGCCGACGGGTCCATCGAGAACATGCCGGCAAAGATCGCGGCCAGTCGAGGGCCGTGGCGGGTGGTGTCCGGCATGACCCCCGGGCGTGGCATGTCGCCCGAGACGGCGAAGTACGCGACCATGCCGGCTGACCAGCGGTCGTCGGCGAAAGCGGACGGTTCGTTCGGTACCGCCTCGGGCGCGCGGAACTCGTTCGTCCCACCCGGCCTGCGCCGTTTACCGACAAACGTGGCGCGCCCGAACTCCGTGATCTGTACGGTGTCGTTGTTCCAGTGCACGGATTGGTGATCGAGACCACCGTGCACGATTCCGGCACGATGGATGATCTCCAACGCCTGGAACAGGCTGGCGATGAACTCGATCACCAGCTCGGACGACATGTTGCCGGCGGACGTCGCCATCGGCTTGCCGATCGGCGGCGCGTAGAGCAGGAATGGCAGCCGGCCGTCCATGTCATGCCCCAGCGCCCTGGTCAGACCGGGCGGGTAGACGTCCGGGAACCGCGCCGCCAAGCGCAGCGTCACCCGCGCCTCATTTTCCAGCGCATCGTAGTGCGTTCCGTGCTCGTCTTCGCGATCGTCCGGAACCGTCTTCTGGACCGCGAACGGCCGTCCATCAACGTCCAGGAGACGGGTCCGGAATCGACCGTCCGGCGTGGGGCTCCACGCTGCCGCCGAGACCGTCTTCGTGATCCGGCGACCGTCCGGCCGCGCGTAGCTCAGTTCAACCTCAGTCATCGCGCCCGTCCCTAGCGACCGGAATGAAGTCCCGCACCGCCGTGGCCCGGATCTCGACCAACCGGATCGCGCCGGCCACGAAGCCACCCTCGGTCCACAACGTGGACGCGTCGGCGGTGCGGAGCGCCGACTTGGCCGAGGTGGGAGCGAATCGGACCATGACCGTCCTGGACAGCGTCGGATCCAGGAGCGACAGATCGTGCTCGTCACACAGTTGCCGCATCAGGTTCTGCGGCATGGTCGCCAGGACGTCGTTGATCTGGCCGTCCGCGGTCCAGACCTGCCCGATGTCCTCGCCGTCGACGACCACCGGCGTGTGCGCGAACCGCGGACGCTTGTGCACGTTGTACGCCAGCAGGTGGGATCGGTGCTCGGCGAGGAGTACCGCGAACTCGTTGTAGCCGGACTCGCGGAGACCATCCGCCGATCCGCTCTTGAGCAATGCCCAGTTCCCGTCGACGACCTCGGTGACCGCGTCCATCACGTCGCGGCTGATCGCCTTGTAGAGGCGGCCGCCGGGCTGCGTCTCGACCGCATCGATATTCGCCAGCGTGCCGTTCTCCTTCACGTAGTCGGCGCCGGCATCGGCCATCGCACCGCACAACGTGGCCACCGACCCGGCCAGCCGGGTGTAGAACCGGCGCGATTCGCCCAGGACCCACTCCAGGGTGGCCGCCTCACGGAGCGCCCGGTTGATCTCCTCGGTGGTACGTGCCATCCGCTCAAAGCCGATCTTGGAAGCCCATCGGCGAACGCCGGACGACCGGATCCACCAGGCCGCAAACGGCAGGCCGGCGACGAGTGCGATCACGACCGCGACACCGGCGACGGCCGGCGGCACCGAGTACCGCGTGTCCACGTACCAGCCGGCGACTACGCACACCCAGGCAAGCAACGTCTGGCCGAACATTTCGAAGACCGCGCCGCTGCTCCAGCGTTTCGCCGGATCAGCCGGACGGTTGCGTACCAGGAGGAATGTGAGCAGTGGCCACATCACGGCGGCAACGGCTCCGGTGATCAGGCATTGCCACCCGGAGCCGAGCGCGGCGAGGAAGCAGCACACGGCCACGAACAGTGCGGCCGGCAGCCGTACCGGGTTGACCAGGTAGCTCGGCGGCGCCGAGTCCGCGGCGAAGGACCGGAGGGTCGAGTCGACATGGTCGCGGTAGCGCTGCGTCCCCTGCGGCGAGGCATTGTCGCGGACCAGCCGGAGTTGAGTGGCCAGCGACCGCAGGCTCATGTGCGCCAGCGCCGACTCGACCAGCGGCTTCGTCCGCGCTTCGATCGAGGCGCGATCGAGGTCGGGCAGCGTCGCGAAGTTCACGCCGGCCTGCTCGAGACGGGCGCGCGCACCGTTGTCGGCGGCGCTGTTGACCTCCAATTCGGACCGTACGACGTGCCCGAACCCCAGGATCGCCTGATTCGCCGTGTCGAGTGCCTGCCACGCGGCCGCCGCGGCCTGGCCGCCGATCACCGAGTGGAAGCCGGGGACCTGCGCAACCACGCGTTCCGCGTCGGTGATCGCACCGAACGCCTGCGACCTGGCGATGCCCAGCCGGGACGAGTCGTGGATCGGATTCGGAAGCGATGCCAACCGTCCGACCAGCGGCTCGTCCTTACCCAGTGGCAGGGTCAACTCCGGACCGGTCGCGAGCGCGGCCACCACCCGTCCGTGTACTGCCATCAGAATGTCGGTGTTGACCTGGCCGACGATGGCACGGACACCGGGGCTGGCCAGCTGATTCTTGATCTCGATGGCCTGAGCGATCACATGGTTGAAGATCTCGGGTGCCGACAACGCGTCGATCAGTCGGTCGAACGCGCCGTCGCCGCCGACCAACGCCTCGTCCGTCGGCGCACCGATCCGCCACGGTACGCCGACCACGTCGCTGATCCAGATGGTGAGCACGCCGGATCCGGTGAGGGCGGCAATTCGGGTCCGAGCCACGCCCAGGCCGCGATCGATCGCCGGACCGACGGCGACCACGATGAGCCCGATCAGATTCGACGTGCCTCGAAGGCGTACGAGCAGGTCGTGCTGTTCCTGCAGTTGATCGGTGTCGAGCAGCACCAGTAGACGGTTCGCCATGCCGACGCGGCCGGTCAGCGCACGCGCGACGATCACGTCCGCTTCGATGTTGCCACGATCCCGGATGTCAATCTTGGTCACCTGGGCTACCGACAGTGCCGCGGATGTGGTCATCGGACCGACGCCTCGAGGTCGCGGAGGCTGTTCGCCAGGACGTGATGGTCCATACCGACGAGCGGCTGATCCATCGCCTCCGGCACAAGGTCGCTCCAGAACTCGGTGAACATGGTCCACATCGAATTCGCACCGGACGGGCGCCGCTCATTGAGAGCCTTCAGCTGGTCTTCGGCCATCCCGGTGACCAGCTGGTAGAGCTCGGACGGCTCGGTCTGATTGCCGTCGACGCCGAGCGGACGGCTCTTCATCAGCTCCTCGCAGAACTGCGCACGATAGGTCCCGTCGTCATCGATCGTCCACGCCTCGTACGCGCGGATCACGCTGGCCCAGCTGGACGCGTTTCCGAGACGGCGCAGTTTGAGGTTCATCATCTCGTCGGCGCCGGGACGGACCGAGATCGCGATGCTCTCCGGCGACTCGGGCGGACCCGCGGTGATGTGCACCTGCCCCGCCCACATGGCGGCAAGCAATCGGTACAGGATCCGGATCCGGTGCCATCGCGCGGTCATCAGGTAGCTGAAGTCGTAGCTGACCCGCTGGCGCCACCGGAGCAGATCGGCTTCGTCGCCCTTGTTGACCGCGTTCCCCCACTCCCGCATCACCTGGCGCAACTCGGGAACCTCGGTAACGCTCATGTCGGACCGGAAGAACACCACGGTGACCGCCTCGGCATCCGACGGCTCGCTGGTCAGCATCGCGTCGTTGGGAATGTTCAACGAGTTCCGCAGGAACTGCTCGATCTGCTGATCCGCCGGCCCCTGGTAGGCGATGTGCACCTTGAGCCGGCCGGAGCCCGGTGGCACGAATCCGCCCGGTACCAGCGCCGCAATCTTGCCCTTGAAGGTGCCGAGTTCGGCGTCGCTGGCCACCGGATTCGTCATCACGCCGCCGGCCGCCGTCGCGAGCAGGTCGTGCAGCGAAGGCAACAACGGCTGCTGGCCGGGCGGGCGCTGACGGAAGACACCCTTGATGGTCTGCTTCAACTTCTGGCGTACGGCTGAAACCGCGAGGTTCGGACCGGCTTCGCCGGTCGCGTTCAGGCTGTCCTCGTACGCCGACCGCCACGTCTCCGGGCCGAGCATCGCGCGCGCGATCTCGCCGGGGCTCGCGCCGTTGTTCAGCTTGTGGTTCGCGCCGTTGGCGTCGATCCACCGCGCTGTCGTCGCCCGGTAGAAGACGTCGAGATCAGCACTGCGCGGCGGCAGGAGATACGAGACGCCGGTACGCGGCGTGTACAGCTCCTGAATCCGTCCGGTCATCCAGGTCGGCGTCTGGTTCTGGTGTGCGATGAATCGGTCGGTGAGCTTCACGACGTTGTTGTGCATGTAGTCGAGCTTCGGACGCCACGTCGGCTCGTGCTGCGCCCAGGCGTGATGCCAGATCGTACGGACCTGCCAGGTGTACCAGAGATCCTGTTGAAGCCGGAACTGCTTCACCGGCTCGTCGGCCCACCGCAGCTTTGCGAGCTTCGGATTGCTGAACGCCGGAGGGGCCGGCGGAGTCGTGGTGAACTCCGGCCTCGGCGGCTGCGGCACCATCCGTCGGTCGCTCAGCACTCCCTCGAATCCGAGTTTGTCGAACGGCTGAGCGAGGCGGCCGTCGCCGAGCAGGATCCGACGGGAGCGGAAGATCTCCACCTTGCCGAAGACGTGTTTGGCCGCAAGACCGGGGTCGAAGCTGCTCGCCAGATCGGCGGTGAACTGCGGCAGTTCCCTCCGCAGCTCGTCCAGTTTGCGGAGCATCTCGCGGCCGCGTTCGTTGAGCGCCGCCGCGATCTTGTCCTTACCGAGCGGCAGCGGTGCGAATTCCGCGATGATCGGAGCCGCCCGGGTCCAGAGCGGGCTGATCCCGCTCGCCGTGAAGCACTCGACCACGAGGTCATGATTGTTCTCGGTGTTGCCGAGTGGCGGCGCCGACCAGCCCGCCACCGCTTCGGCCAGCAGCCGCGCGCTGACGATGTCGGCCAGCTCATCGGTCGGCGTGGTCATCGATGCGACCAGGCCGGTGGATACGCCGCGGTTGCCGATCCCGGACGGCGCGATGTTCTGCCGCGCGGTCGCGTTGTTGATGAACGACGCGGCGAAGGTCTGGCCGCCGTTGGCCATCGGTTTCGTGGCGATCAGCGACAGCACGAGCGACACGATCGACTGCTGCAGGTCGGCGCGGCTCATCCCGCCGCTGCGGCTGAACAGGAAGCCGGTCTGGATGGTCGAACCGTCGATCTCCAGCGGCTCCGAATGCGGGTAGCGCACGTGTACCTTGTCCGGGCTGCGTACGACGTCGATCGATGCGGCGATGTTCGCGTCGATCTTCTTCGCGTTCTGGTCGTCGATCAGCCGGAACAGGTCGAGGAGGGCCCGGCCGCTGTTGAGTCGTGCGACCCGGCCGCCGCCGAGGCCCTCGTCGAACGTCGACGGCATCAGCACGATCGGGTAGATCTGCGCGTTGACCATGCCGGCCGTACGCAGACAGGACGCGATCAGATGCAGGTAGTCGTAGAAGATGCCGCTGCCGGTGCCGCCGGCCACCGAGAACGCGACGAACACGTCCGGGGTATCTACCTTCACCGCGCCGTTGCCCGGGTCCAGGTGGCTGCTCAGATGGGCAGCGGCCTGCTGGATCTGGCCGATGGCCGCGTTGATCGGCGCGGTCGCGGAGCCCAGGCCGTCGCGCAGCGTCTCGAACAGCGCAGCCCGGCCGACCGTGGGGACCTGGCCGGCGCCGACCTGCAGCGGACCGACCAGCGGTTCGCCGGCGACCGGTGGCAGCCAGGAGGCGACGTGATCGGGTGACGTCAGGCGCAGGCTCTGCGCCAGATGCTGGTACGTCTTGTACGGCGGGACGAGGTCGCGGGCCAGGTGCCGGGTACGTTCGGCCGCCCGGATGAACGCCGACGAGGCCACGACCGGAGCCGAGTTGTCACCGGTCAGCCCGCTGGCACCGGCTCGCGAGTTGAGATTGTCGAGCTCCGACTGGTTCAGGTCGGCGTACACGAATTGGACGAATTTCGGCAGTTCGTGCGGCAGAAGTTCACCGTCCAGCCGCTGCAGCAGCGTGCCGTCCGGGCCACAGAGTTCATCGCGCATGCGGCGTTCGAGTTCCGAACCGATCTGGCAACCGGTGCCGCCAAGTCCGACGAAGAGCATCGGCTGATATACCTGCATCTACATACCCCTTCTCTTCGATGGACTCGTCAGTACGACTCGGGCTGCGGGTAGTCGTCGTAGCCACTGGCGGGCTGCGGAGGCGGCGAGTAGGAACTCGGGCTCGAGCCGTTGTCGCCCGCGTACCCGCTGGTCTGCCCGTACGAGTCGTACGCGGCGGTTGGCTGCCCGTACCCGCCGGACGCCGTGCCGCCCGGGTAGTCGTCGTATCCGGCGCTCGTCGCGACGCTTTCGGCCAGCGGTTCGTCGCTGCCGTGGGTGGCCGACTGCGGGTCTCGCCGGAAGTTGCTCGGCGCCGGCGGGACCGCCTTCACGTTGGTCCCGTTCGCGCGGGAGACCTGCAGCGACATGTCGTCCGCCAGCAACGCCGCCACGTCCGCGTAGATCCACTTGGCTTCGCCGTACGGCGTCAGGAGGCGTACGGCGCCGTTGGCCCGACGCGTGATCTTGTAGGTGTCGGTCATGCTCGGTGTCGCGCGCGCCAGTTTCTGGGCGCCGGGGTCGTATTCGCTGCCGCCGATCACGAAGTAGAACTCCTTGCCCACCGTGTCGGCCGTGGGCAGTTCGCTGATCAGCCGCTCGCCGCGCCACAGCGCCAGGCTGAGGCCGGCTACCCGTTGATTCCGGCTGCGCTGGCGGAGGTAGAGCAGGAGTGCGACGAGCGCGATCACGATCACCGCTCCGATCGCGCCGAGCAGCAGCGCGTGCCGCTGCACCCACGGCGGCGGGAACGCGACGTTGAAGGTGTACGTCTCGCTGTCGATCACGTGTGTGGGATCCGCGTCGGAGACCGTGTTGAGCTGCACGCGCGCCGGCCCGACCGTGGAGCCCGATCCGATCGTGATGGTGAACGGCACGTTCTTCGTCCCGGAGCCCGGTATCGGCGACGTTGCGGGCGACACCGATGCGCTGAGGCCGGAGCTCGGGTTCGCGATGACGAGCCGGATGGCGGTCGCCGTACCGGTCTGATTGCTTGCCTGGACGGTGCCGCTCATCGTCCCGCCCGGCGCGATCCGGTCCGGCGGTACGAGCGTGACATGAAGGTTGATCGCTGGTCCGCCGGTGTAGATCGTGGTGTCGTACGGCACGTTGTTCGCTTCGATGCCCGCGCCTCGTACCGAGCCCACGAGTTCCAGTGCGCCGGTGGCGCCGGCCGGAATCGTGACCGTACCGCTGAACTGGCCGTCACCGGCCTTGACGTCACCGCCCTGGCCGTTGTCGGCGAGCGCGATCGGTACGGTGTCGAACCCGTCGCCGGTCAGCTGGGCCGAGACGCTCAGCGCAGACAGTTCGGCCGGGTCGATGATGACGCCGACCCGAGTCTGGATCGTGACGGCGACCGTGACGGCCTGCCCTGCAGCGGGCTGCGGGGGATTGACCGTAACCGCCGAGCGGACGTTGCCCTGCCACATCACGTCGGCAAACACGTTCTCCAGCGACGTGCCGCTCGGCGGAGCCAGGTGGATGTGCCACTGACCCGGCTTCGGATCGACGATGACCAGCGTTTCGTTCGCCGTACCCGTGCCGTTGAGCGTGAACTGCGAATCGTCCGCCGACACGGTGTTCGACGCCGAGAAGTCGATCGGCGTCGAACTCCCCGGCTCGTAGTAGGTGACGACGATGTTCTTGTCTCGCTTCAGGACGGTGATCGAAGCGTCCGTCGCGATCGGCGGGATGGTGAGATACATGTCCGGCTTGCCGCCCTGCGGAGGGCCAGCCACGCTGCACCGGGCGGCGGCGAACGCCTGGAACAACGCGGCCGTGACGTCGCTGGACGAGGTGACGACCCGCGACGACGGTACCGGCGCACCCGGTCCGCAGACGGCTTGCGAACCCAGCGAGGCGAATTGGGCCAGCGCGGTGCGGTCGACCTGGTCGCCGAATCCGAGCGGCCAAACCTGGACGCCCTGGGTGGCCGCCTGGCCGAGGTCCTGGTGCAGTTGGCTCAGCGCGGCCGCGTCGCGGCGGGACGGGTCGCTGCCCCACGACGGGCTCCGGTGTACGTCCAGCTGGCCGTCGGTGAGCAGGAAGATCAGTTTCGACTGTGGTGTCGAGGACGGTTCGTTGAGGATGCTCAGGGCCTGTTCCATCGCCTTGGCGAAGTCGGTGTCGTTGCCCTCGGCCTCGGTACGGGCATGCAGCTTGTCCACGCACTCGGACAGGTAGCCGCGATCCGCATCGTTGTCGGTCTTCGTCAACCGGCACACGTTGTCGACCGGCGTCTGCCCGGGCGCATTCGAGCTGCCGAAGCCGACGACGGCGACCTGCGACTCGGTCGAGAACTGGGTCTCCGCGATGAGGGCGGCACCCTCCTTCTCGCGCGCGACGTCGGCAGGCTTCAACGAGCCCGACTCGTCGACGAGGACGACGACGCGGATCGGCTTGGCGTCTGCGTTCGTGGCCGGATCGGCCTGAGCGACCGTCGGGTTCGTCACGACGAGCCACGCCGCTACGAATGTCAGTGCAAACGCGCTTCGCACTCCGCGAGCCGTGAGGTTCACCGTCGTTCTCCCTGCATCACACATGAGCCGAGCGGCACCGGCTGCTCAACGGTCCGTTGGGGACGGACGCGCAGTAAGACGGGGGCCGATTCGAAAATGTTCCAACGATTCGACGCGAAGTTGTCGCGGTGCCGACGACCATCGCTTGCCGTGGGGCACATTGGGCGGTAATGGATGGATATTTCATGAGAGAGTGGTCGGATGAGGGAGTCGCAAATCCTCGCTCTGCTGGTCCGGCGGTACGCGTTCGCCGAGATCGCCGAGATCGTCGGCGCGGGTATCTACGGCGAGGACCGGTCGCGTCACGACATCGCGCAGATTCAGCAGTTGTGCGCGTTCGGTGAACGCCTTCTCGACCTCGATGCCGAGGATTTCGGGCTCGACGACTCGGCGACCGGTGCGAACGTCGATCACAGCGTGGCCGACGTCGTGCAGACGGATGCCGTACCAGATGATCTTGTTCGTCGCTCTCTTGCCGCACGGATCCCGCAGTCGCCGCACGAACCTGCACGCGGCGCGCTAGCGTCGCTGCGGCCGGCGTTCGCGCTGTTGCTCGAGGTGATCTCGGCTCGTTGGATGCGCCGCGAGACGTCGGACCTGATCGCGACGCTGCACATCGCCTCGGAGTACCTGCCGATGCTGATCTGGGAGCACGCGCTCGGACACGCCGGCGATCCGGCCCGGATGCGCGCGTCGGTCGGCGGCGACGGCAGCCTTTGGGGTCTGCTGCACGCGAGCGAGTGCCCGCAATCGCAGGCCGAGAAGTCCGCGGCCGAACGGGTCCTGCGGGTCAGTGCTGAGCAGGACGCCGGGTGGCGGAGCTATCTCGACCGGCAGCACAGTTCGGTGTCGGCCGCGCTCGGCGTGTGCGCCGCCGATTGCCGCCATCAGTGCACCGTGATGACTCGACACGACCTCGCCGAGCAGGACCGGCTCGCGGCTGCCTGCCGGATCGCCGAGAATTTCGCCGACTCCGCGATGATTCAACTGCGGCACAGCGCGCCGGTCGGGCATGGCTTCGGTGTGCCGTCGCCGCGCGAGGTGTTCGACACGTGGATGCACACACGCGAGCACCTGGGCAAACGCCAGCCTGCGGTGTTGATGGACGACGGTTTCGTACTGCCCGGAATGCCGAGCCTGTTCAGCGCGCTGGCGGATGCGACGATCGAACCGGACACGCTGATCGCGGACACCGCGAGCGCGATTCGGGTCGCCATGTCCGGCTGAATATCTGGACAAACCATCTCTTAGGGTGCCACCAGTTCGTTACGTTTACGTGCCGTTATCGAGGTTCCGGCTGCGTGCCACTGCCCTAGTGATCGGTTTCCTGCTCGCGATGCAGCTGAACGCGCCGCCGATCGCGGCCGCACCGGCGGCGAAGCCGCAGTCGAAGGCCGCGATGGATGCGCAGCTCAGCACCGCCGCCGGCGAACTGTCCGCGATCGTCGAGCAGTACGACGCAATGCGGGTCACGCTCGCCGCGACAAGGCGAAGGAAGCTGCCCTGACGGTCGAACTCGCGCCGCTGCAGCGGGCCGAGGAGGTCGCGCAGGCCAAGGTGGGTCAGATCGCGGGTCGTCAAACACGTGACCCGCGCCGAGCTTCGCCCGGGTGACCTGGTGTTCTACTTCCACCCGATCCACCACGTCGGCATCTACATCGGAGCCGACAAGGTCATCAACGCACCGACGTACGGCGAGCCGGTGAAGATCTCGCCGATCACGCTCGGTTCGATTGCCGGCTACGGACGTCCCTAACCGTCGATGCCGAGGGCCAGCGGCAGCACCGCCGCCGCGCCCGCCCGGCGCAGCAGACGAGCCGCGATCGCCATCGTCCAGCCGGAGTCCACGTAGTCGTCGATCAGCAGGATCGGTCCGTCGGCCGCCGCGACCGCCTCGGCCAGCTCGGTGCCGACCGAGATCCGGTCGTGCAGGACCCGGACGCGATGCGCGCTGTTCGCCCGGCCCGAGTCGGTGCCGCCCGCATCGACCTCACCCAGGTAGGGCAGCCGGCCGATCTCGGACACCCGAGTCGCCAGCGATCGGACCAGGCTCCGGTGGCGTGTCGATCCGATCGACACGACCGCGGCCGGGCGCGACGACCAGGACGACGCCCAGTCCTTCAGGACCTCGACCACCGCAGTCACGACCTCCGGCGGCACCGCGTCGTCCGGCCCCTGCAAGCGGCGCAGACGATCGCCCCAGCCCAGGTCGGAGAGGCGCCCGATGGCGCGGCCTGCTTCGGACTGCTCCCCGGCCGCGATCTTGCCGGACGCGAACGCGAGTGCGGTCGGCCATTGCCGGCGCGGTGCGATCTCGATGCCCGGACGGCCGACGTAGGCGCGTGCCGCACCCAGTGCCTCGGCCGAAACCACCGCTCGGTGGCCGGGACCAGCGCAGTTGTCGCAGCGACCGCACGGTACGGCGGCCGGATCGTCCAGCGCCTGCCGCAGGAACTCCATCCGGCACTGGGTCGTCGTTTCGTAGTCCAGCATCAGCTGTGCCTCGGTCGCCCGGGCCTGCGCGACCCGTGCCAGCCGCTCCTCGTCGTAGGTCCACGGCCGGCCGGTCGACTCCCAGCCGCCCCGGACCCGCCGGACCGCACCGTCGACGTCCAGCACCTTCAACATCAGCTCCAGCCGGGATCGGCGGAGTTCGACCTGGGCCTCGAGGACCGGCGTGGACAGCGGCCGGCCGGCGGCGGCGAGCGCGTCCAGCACGGCCCGCACCTGGTCGGCCGGCGGGAACGCCAGCGACGCGAAGTAATGCCAGATGGCCTGGTCCTCGCGGCCCGGCAACAGGATCACGTCGGCATGCTCGACCGCTCGGCCGGCGCGGCCGACCTGCTGGTAGTACGCGATCGGCGACGGCGGCGCACCGAGATGGACGACGAAGCCGAGGTCCGGCTTGTCGAAACCCATCCCGAGGGCGGACGTGGCTACGAGTGCTTTCACCCGGTTCCCGAGCAGATCGGCCTCGGCCGCCTGCCGTTCGGCATCCTCGGTCTGCCCGGTGTAGCTCGCCACCTCATATCCGCGAGACCGCAGGAACGTCGCGGTGTCGTCGGCCGCCGCCACCGTCAGCGTGTAGATGATTCCGGAGCCGGTCAGTCGGCCGAGATTCTCGGCGAGCCAGCCCAGCCGCTCGCCCGGTGTCGGCAGCGTGACGACGCCGAGCCGCAGCGATGCCCGATCCAGCGGCCCGCGCAGGACGAGCGCGTCGCCGAGTTGGTCGGCCACGTCGGCGGTCACCCGCTCGTTCGCGGTCGCCGTGGTGGCCAGCACGGCCGTGCCGGGGTTCAGCTCGGCGAGCAGCGTACGCAGCCGTCGGTAATCCGGTCGGAAGTCATGCCCCCAGTCGGAGATGCAGTGCGCCTCGTCGACGACGAGCAGCCCGGCGGCGGAAGCGAGTTTTGGTAGCACATTGTCCCGGAAGTCCGGGTTGTTAAGTCGCTCGGGGCTGATCAGGAGCACGTCGACCGTACCGTCGTGCACCTCGGCCGTGATCGTGTCCCAGTCGTCGAGGTTGGCCGAGTTGATCGTGCGGGCGTGGATCCCGGCGCGGTTGGCCGCCTCGATCTGGTTGCGCATCAGCGCGATCAGTGGCGAGACGATCACGGTCGGTCCGGCACCGCCGGCCCGGAGCAGCCCGGTCGCGATGAAGTAGACCGCCGACTTGCCCCAGCCGGTGCGCTGCACACAGAGCACCCGCCGACCGTCGATGACCAGCGCTTCGATCGCGCGCCACTGGTCGTCGCGCAGCGTCGCCTCGGCGCCCGCGAGCGCGCGCAATAACTCCTCGGCGCGATCTCGGACAGCGGAAGGTTGCATGAGTTCGTTCTACCAGGGACCCCCGACGTCGGGTCCGGCGGCGCTCGCGGGCAACCGTAACGCCGTGGAAGACAGATGTTCGTGCCGCGCCGAGTACAGATAACGCCGGGATACCGGCACAATGGACAGGTGCGATTCGAAGTCTCCCGAGTGCTCGATGCGATCGAGCGCCGTCTGACCATCGATCCGCTGGTCGCGTCCGGCGTTGTCGATCTCACCGAGGTAACGCGCCTCGGTGATCTTGATGGCGGCCGATCGGCGAATCTTCTGCGCCTCGGCCTGCTCGTGGACGCGCTCGGGCAGCGTCTCGGCGACAGCGCCGCGTCCCTGTACGCGATCGCCGACCGCGGTTTGATCTCCGACACCGAGCTGACCTCGAACGAGCGCATGGTGATCCGCCGCTGGTCCGATGACGGGCTGATCGAGGTCCTGCCGGCCGGCGCTCCGATCCAGCCACGGATGCGCGAGGTCAGCACGCTGACCGGCCTCGCCATGATCACTCGGATCGGCGGTGCTCCGAACGCGTACGCGCCGGTGCCGGCTCCGGGCGGGATTGCACTCGCACCGCACGCAGGCGCGGGCGCACAACCGACCAGGACAAATGCGGTCCTGACGAGACTGTGGCACTGCCCGGAACCAGACTGTGGGAGCTTCGGCCCGCAACGGTCGGCCGGCCAGCCGCCGCCGGCGCTGCCTCGTGGCATCCCGACCTGCCCTCGGCACGGCACCCGCCTGGCCGATGCCGGGCCTCGACCGGCGCTGCGCCCGATGGTGGCCCGCATCGATGGCCTGGTCCGGGAGAGGTTCATGATCGGGCAGCGACCGTTCATCGTCGGACGTGCGCCCGAAGACCGCGCCGGCGTCGCACTCGGGCCCTACCTCGACGACGCGGCGGTTCGATGGATCAGCCGCAACCACATCCGGCTGGAGTTGTCCGGTGACGACATGGTCGTGACGGACTCCAGCACGAACGGCACGACGATTCTCACCCGCACCGGCCCCAGCGCGCCGCCGCAGACGGTTGCGCTCACCAACGGTCAGTCCCGGACGCTCGGCGAGTGGGACACCATCCGCCTACACAAGACGGTCGAGGTCAGCCGGGCTGATCGGCTGCCGGACCGCGCGCCCGTCTCCTCGCCGGATTCGGTGATGGCGGATGCGCCGACAATGGCGATGCGTCTACCAACCGATTTAAGTAGCTATTAGACGCTATTTCCGCCGGTCAGGGCGTCGTACGGGTCGATTTCTGAGGCTCCCCCACAGACCGCGTCTCCTGTATTCTTGCCCCTAGTTTTTGTGTACGTGGACCGCACCCGCGCCGCTCCGAGGTGATCGGCAAAAGGCGCCGCTGCTCGAAAACGGCCAATAAGGCCCGCACGTGCGCGGCCGGTACACCCTCATGAAGGAGAGAAAGATGGCGCAGGGAACCGTTAAATGGTTCAACGCCGAGAAGGGCTTCGGCTTCATCACCGTTGACGGCGGCGGAGCTGATGTGTTTGTTCACTTCTCCGCAATCCAGTCCAGTGGATACCGCACCCTGGAGGAGAACCAGCGGGTCGAGTTCGAGATCGCGCAGGGTCAGAAGGGTCCGCAGGCCGAGCAGGTCCGCCCCATCTGATACTGCCCGACGGCAGATCACCGATTCCAGAAACCCCGCGCCCGGCAACGGACGCGGGGTTTGTCGTATCCAGACGTCACGAGAACTCGTCGCCCCAGGAGGAGTCACGCGCCCTCCGGTAGTCGTCGCCGTGGCGCTTCGTGACGACCCGGTCGGCGACGGTTCCGTCCGGCTGGCAGAGATGCAGCGATACCAGGCCTTTGCGCTGCACCGGCCGCCGAAGTATCCGCCCACCGCCGGTTGCGGCGACGGGGTTGCGGACCGCGATGACGTACGAGAACTTCTCGTCCTCGTAGCTCAGCTCAGCATCCTTGATCCGGCGATGCAGTGACGACCGGTTGACCCGAGCGCCGAAGTGGCACCAGTCCTTTCCGGCCGGCAGCGGGCATCCGAGCTGGTGCGGGCACGGCGCCACGATCGTGTAACCGACTTCGATCAGCCCGGTACGGGCCGACAGGATCCGCTCGTACCCGGCGGGCGTGCCGGGCTCGACCACGAGCACGATCGATGCCACGGCCGCGACCGCCTCGATCAGCGCCGGGCGCCCGGCCGGTGGTAGTTCGCCGAGTACGTACGAGATGGTCGCCATGTCGGCCGGCGGGAGCGTGCCGGGCAGGCGCTGTGCCAGCCATGATGCACCGCGCAGCGCGGCCGACGGCGACTGCGCCGCGAGCTGCGCACCGAACGTGAGCGCGTCCTTCACCTGATCGACCACCGTGATCGTGGCGATGTCCGGATACGCATCGACCACCGCCCATGCCGCCGCGCCGGTGCCACCGCCGACGTCAAGCAGGCTCGAAGGCCGCGAAACGGGCAGCGAAACCGGTGACGAAACCGGCCGCGATTCTGCCGACGACACCGACGACGCCGACCCGACCGCAGACAGCGCCGCCCGTACGGCCGAGTAGGTCGCCGGCATCCGGTACGCGGCGTACGCCGCCACATCCGTCGCACTCGCCAGGATCGGCGCCTGAGGCGTTGTCCCGGATCGGTACGCCGCGATCAACCGGTCGACCGAGGTGCGCAACGCATCCGTCGCTATGCCGTTGAGTTGAGAGGTGAGTGCATATCGCAGCGGTTCCGGCAATTCGCCCATACGCTTCCCTTGTACTCCATGTGCTCAGAAACGTTAGAAACCGCATGACGGATGACCGCCCGCGGAACCATACCCCCACGGAGGTCAGAACAGATGAACGGACTCGTGCTCGCGGCAGGACACGGCCACCGGCTTCGTCCCTACACGGACGCCCTCCCGAAGACGCTGCTGCACGTCGACGGCGAGCTGACGATTCTCGACATAATTCTATCGAACATGGCGAAGTCTCATATTAGGGATGTCGCCCTCGTCATCGGGTACGCCGCCGACGCCATCGAGTCCCGCACGAACGATCTCGAAGCGCGGTACGGCATCGACCTGACGTTGATCCACAACGACCGGCTGGACCGCAACAACGCCTATTCGCTCTGGCTGGCCCGCGACGTCTACCGGAACGACACGCTGCTGGTCAACGGCGACACCGTGCATCCGATCGACGTCGAGACGGCGATGCTGGCCGCGTCCGTCGGACCGGATCTGCGGCTCGCGCTCGACGTCACGAAGACGCTGACCGACGAGGCCATGAAGGTCACCCACGATGCGGACGGCAACGCGACCCGGATCACGAAGCTGATGCCGGTCGAGGCCGCACACGGCGAGTACATCGGTGCCAGCCTGATCTCGGCGCCGATCGGCGATGCGCTGGCCGACGCTCTGCGGGCCACGTGGGAACGCGACCCGAGCCTCTACTACGAAGACGGCTACCAGGCGCTCATCGATGCCGGCGTCGCGGTCGGCGTCACGCCGCTGCCCGCGCTGGAGTGGGTCGAGGTCGACGATCATGCCGACCTCACCCGAGCCCGGGAACTCGCATGCCGCTGCTAGCCCGCACGATTCTGTCGCCGCTCACGATCGAGGTCGGCAACGGCGCGATCGACCGGCTGAACGAGATCGTGATGGACTCACGGATCTCCGGCGGCCACGTTGCCGTCGCGGTCGGTCCCGGCATCGGGCCGAAGCTCACCGAGCGCATCCGGGCGGCGCTACCGACCGCCGGGATCCTGCCGATCGAGGCGGGCACGTTCGAGGCCGCAAACATCCTGGCCGATCGGCTCGGCACGCGCTCGTACGACTCGGTGGTCGGCATCGGCGGCGGGCGCGTGCTCGACACCGTGAAGTACGCGGCCACGATGAAGGGCATGCCGATGGTCGCGGTCGCGACCAGTCTCGCGCACGACGGACTCGCCTCCCCCATCAGTACGCTGACCAGGGGAGGCATCTCGACGTCGTACGGGGTGCACACGCCGATCGCGGTGATCGTCGATCTCGGGCTCGCGCTGCAGGCCCCGGCCGAGCAGACGCGCGGCGGCATCGGTGACGCGCTCAGCGACCTGTCCGCATGTGCCGACTGGGAACTGAGTCACGAGCTGACCGGCGAACCGATCGACGGGCTGGCACTGGCACTCGCGCGTACCGGTGCGACCGCCGTGCTCAATCACCCCGGCGACATCGCCGACGAGGACTTCGTCGCCACACTCGCGAACTCACTGATCATGAGCGGGCTGGCGATCGCGGTGGCCGGATCGAGCCGGCCTGCGAGCGGCGCCTGCCACGAGATCTGGCACGCCACGAACGCGCTGTTCCCGCACATGGTGAGCCACGGTTTCGGGGCCGGCATCGGTGCGCTGTTCGCGACGTTCCTGCGCACCCGGGACTCGGACGAAACGAGTTTCCGGCTGCTCAACGATGCACTCGTCCGGCATCGCCTGCCGCGTACTCCGGCCGAGGTCGGGCTGACCGACGAACAGTTCATCGCGGCGGTCGAATTCGCGCCGTCCACCCGACCCGGCCGCTTCACGATCCTCGAGCACCTCGCGCTAGAACCGCACGCGATCTCGGTTGCGGTCAAGGAATACGTCGAGGCGGTCGGCCGATGACCCACGTAATCGCATTCGCCACCCGAGCGACCTCCGCCGGAGACGCGACCGCGCTGCTGCCGCTCGGCGCCTCGACCGTGGTCGAGACGCTGGTCGCGACGCTGCAGACCCTGCCGATCGACGCCGTGACCGTGATCTCCCGGCCGGCCTGGGCCGATGCGCTCCGCGAGCGAGGGCTCATCGTGATCGAGAGTGCCGACACCGCCGGCGATGTTGCGGTGGTCGCGAAACTCGCGCAGGACACCGAAGGCGCCGTCGTGCTCGCCGCCGCGGACATCGTCGCGCACCGCCGAGCGCTGGCCAAAATCGCGGGGGTACGCGCAACCAGGACCGTCGCCGCCGTTACCGCCACGATCGGCGACGACCTCACCGGGCAGCCGGTGCTCCGGCAACGTGACCAGGTCATCTCGGTCGCCACCGGGGCACACGACGTAACCGGCGCCAACATGTACGCGCGCGGCCTGATGGCGATCGCATCCGACGATCGCCAGCACCTGCTCGATGCCGCAGCGACACTCGACGAGTACGGGCAGGCCACGTCGCTGGACGACGCCGCGGGCGACTTCGACGCGATCGGGCTGATACTGCTCGCACTCGTCCGAGCCGGCGTACCCGTCTCCGCGTACCATGTGCGGTTTCTGCAGGTCAGAAGGGTCGGCAGCGCGAGTGAGGTGATCACCGCGCGGGACGCGGTGGCCGGCATCGACGAGGACCACGCCGCGCTGCTCGCGTCGCGCAAGGAGGACGAGGAGTTCCTCGCCACCTACCTGGTGCAGTCCTACTCGATCTACCTGGTCCGATTCTTCGCCCGCCACCGCGTCACACCGAACGCGATCACCTGGGTCTCGATGGCGATCGCGGCCGGTGCGACCGCCGCCTTCGCGAGCGGCCGGCACGGGCTCTGGGTGCTCGGCGCAGTCCTGCTCTACACGAGCTTCATCTTCGACTGCTGCGACGGCGGCGTCGCACGATTCGTCGGCGGATCGACCCGCTACGGCAGCTGGTTCGACATGATCTCGGATCGGATCAAGGAGTACGGCGTCTACGCCGGTCTGGCGATCGGCGGGGCACGCGCGGGCGAGACCGGCGTCTGGCCGCTCGCGCTCGCTGCGATCACGGTGATGACGGTCCGGCACATGATCGATACGTTCTACGGTGCGCTGCAGGAGACCGCCACCCGCGCGCTACCGGCGGTGCCGCTGGCGTCTCGGATGGATCGGCTCGCACTGCGAGCCGCGTCGGCGGCGTCCTCGTCGGGATCCGGCACGGCCGTCAAGGTCGGGCTGAAGCTCGGACGGCTCTCCGCCGATGCGCACGGGCACTACCGATCGGCCGCCTACTGGCTGAAGCGCTCGGTCGTCATGCCGATCGGCGACCGCTGGCTCGTCATCGCCGTCGCGGCAGCGATCTGGGGACCGAAGGTCGCATTCATCGTGCTGCTCGGGTGCATGGGCCTGGCCCTGGCGTACGTGTTCGCCGGCCGCACGCTGCGTACGTTCGCGATGCGGATCTCCGTGCTGCCGCAGTTCGGCATCCGCCAGATGCGTGACGACGGCCCGATCGCGCGGGTGATCGCCGGACGGCTGCCGCCGCTGCCGGTCACGCTCCCGGCCATCACGGTCGCGCTGTTGTTGCTCGTCATCCACACCGCCGGTGACCCGATCTGGCCGGCCCCGGTGCTCGGGCTGCTGGCGCTGATCGCGGCGCTGGGCGGCAACGCGCCGCACGACGGTCCGCTGGACTGGCTCGTACCGGCTGCGCTGCGAGCCGTCGAGATCACGTTCTACCTGGCCGCGGGCGTTTACGCTGGCGTACCGCTGCCGCTGGTCTATGCGTTGATCGCGGTCGTCGTGCTGGTGCACTACGAAACGTCCAGCCGGACCGAGAAGCCTGCGACGCCGATGGGCTCGCTGCGGGCCGCGCTCGGATGGGACGGCCGGGTCGTGACGATCGCGGCGCTGACCGCTTGCGGCGTGGCCACGGCGGGCTTCGCGATCCTGACCGCCCTGGTCGCCGCCGTACTGGTAATTCGGTGTGTGATCGGCCTGGCCCGGCCGACCGGCGATCCGGCGTACCCGACGGCCACCCATGACCAGCGCACCATCGCCGGCGCCGCCGGGTTGCCGGAGTAGCGGCTCGGAGGCGTGCTGAAGGATGGGGGTCATGGAGATTCTCGTCGTCGACCACGACACCGTGACCGAACTGCTCACGCTGCCCGTCTGCCTACCGATCATGCGGGACACGCTGATCGCGCTCAGCGGGGGCGACGGGCACCAGCCCCTGCGTACGATCGCCGCGCCGCCCGGGCTCGCCGGCTTCCTCGGGATCATGCCCGGCTACGTCGGCGGCGGCACTCCGACACTGGGCATCAAGCTGCTCGGCATCTACCCGGGTAATCCGGCCATCGCGCTGGACTCGCATCAGGGCGTCGTGATGCTGCTCGATCCGGCGACCGGCACGCCGCTCGCGATCGTGAACGCGACCGCGATCACGTCGATCCGTACGGCGGCGGTGTCGGCCGTTGCCACGGATGCCCTCGCCCGGCCGGACGCCTCGGTGCTCGCCATCGTCGGTACGGGCTTCCAGGCACAGTGGCACGTACGGGCGCTGGCCCTGGTCCGAACGCTCTCCGCGGTACGGCTGACGGGTCGCGACGCCGCCCGTGGCCATGCCGTGGCATCGGCGCTGGCGGACGAGGTCGGCGTACCGGTGGAGTTTGTCGGTGATCCGTCGGCGGCGGTCGCCGGCGCGGACATCATCGTCACCGCGACGACGTCACCGACGCCGGTGATCGCGGACGGGTGGCTTGCCCCCGGCACGCACATCAACGCGGTCGGCGCCTGCGTCCGGTCGGCCCGCGAACTGGATGCGGCGACCGTCACGCGCTCGCGCTTCGTCGTCGACCGGCGCGAATCGGCGCTGGCCGAGGCCGGGGACTTCCTGCTCGCGGCGGCCGAGACCGGCATCGGCCCGGATCACATCGCGGCCGAGTTGGGCGACGTGCTCGCCGGGACGGCACCCGGGCGCGAGTCGCCGGAGCAGCTCACGGTCTTCGAGTCGCTGGGGCTCGCGGTCGAGGACCTGGCCGCCGCGCAGTATGTCTACGCGACGGCCAGAGCGACCGGTCGAGGATCTGTGGCTGCGTTCTGACTACACCGAGTGCTCGACGTAGTTCACGCAGTCCTTGTTGACCGACGCCCACGCCACATTGAACGCCAGGCTGCTCGCGTTCTCCAGCGTGTAGCCTTCGCGCTCGAGGTCGCCCCAGAAGTCGAGCGTCTTGGACAGCCCGAACCGCGAGATGAGATGGCGGATGGTCAGGAAGCCGATCGCGTCCGCACCCCAGCGCGTGGTGTCGTTGCTGCTGCTGAGTTCGGTCGTCAGGTAGACGTTCTTGTTCCATTTTCCGGATCGGACGTACGCGCGCCCCCCGGAGACGGTATTGGCGGCCCAGCTCGCGTGGCCATACGTCGAGACGTAGTCGGACAGGCCGGCCGAGAGGGTGTCGTTCCCGGTGCCACCGGCGCCGTACGACAAGGCCATGTTGCCGAACAGCCACTGCGTGGTCTCGGTGAGTCCACCCGGACCGGCGTCGTCCGCAGCGCCCGGCATGAACAGCACGCCCTCCATGTCGGTGTCGGACAGCGTGGCCGTGAAGCCGGTGTACAGGTTGGGATGATCAACCGAGCCCAACCACAACTTGGCCTCGGCTGCATCCGCGAGATAGACGAGGTACACCTGCGGCTTGCCCCAGTGCGCGAATTTATCCGCGACCGCGGCGGCCTGCTCGGCGCTCTTCAGCGCGGAAGCCAGGCGACCCTGCTCCGCGCTCGACCCGGCGACGATCACTCGCGGGCCGACCGCCGTGGACAGGTTGCTGACCAGCCACGGCAGCGGGGACGCGTGCTCTATGTCGCGCGTGGGCACGGTGAACGTCTCGATGCGTACCTGACCGGCCACCAGTGCAGCGGTGATGGTCAGGGTGGCGTGCATGGGTGCGCAGTCGATCGTGAGCAGGCAGTAGTCCACCTGAAGCGAATACGTGGAAGCCGTATCGGTGACCGGCACGTCGTTGTTCGTCGCCGCCTGCGTCCACGACGCGATCTTCATGTGCTGGAGATTGTGGAAGATCCGCTGGTACTCGGTGAATGCGGCGGTCGCCGACGGATCGACCGTCGCCATCCATCCGGGCTCGTCGCCGGCGAGCAGCGCCTTCGACTGCGCGGTCAGCGCGATGTCGAGGTTGGTGACCTTGGCGGCGGGCGCGGCGGTTGACGACGCTGCAGTCGACGGTTTCGACCCGGCGGTGGCGTGCCCGTTGTTTGACCGGGTCGCCAGGATGCCGACCGTCGTGATGAGCGCCAGCACGAGAACCACGGCGGAAATGATGCCCACGAGCAGCTTGCGCCGGCGGCGAGGCGGGGGCGGCGGCATGCCGTACGGCGGGTAGTAGGCGTACGGCTGGCCCGGGACCGGCTGGCCGGCATAAGGCTGGCCGGCTACCGGCTGCCCCGGGAACGGTTGGCCCGGCATCGGCTGCCCGGCATACGGCTGGCCCGCAAACGGTTGGCCTGACTCCGGCTGGCCTGCATACGGTTGCCCGGCATACGGCTGCTCTGGAAACGGTTGGCCCGGCATGGGCTGCCCGGCATAAGGCTGGCCCGCGAACGGCGGTGCCGGACATCGGCGGCCCGGACATCGGCGGCGCAGACGCCTGCGGTGCAGGCACATACGGCGCAGGCGCATACGGCGCCGGCATCGAGCTGTCGGCGCTCGGCGGTGTCCACGAGTCACCCTCAGTAGGCGGCGAGTAAAGCGAATACGGCTCCGGTTCGGTCACAGCCGGGATCATAGAGGTGGCGTGCGTCGCGGCGCTGCCCCTGTCTTGCAACAAAGGCTCCGCGACCGACGTTTCTAGACCGTGTGCTCGATGTAGTTCACGCAGTCCGTGTTGATCGACTTCCACGGCAGACCGAAGGCGAGGCTGCTGGCGTCGTCGAGGGTGTACCCGCCGCGTTCGACGTCACCCCAGAATTCGAGCGTCTTCGTCAACCCGAATCGCTGTACCAGGTGGCGGATCGCGAGCGCACCGATACCTTCAGCCGCTGAGCGGGTCCGGCTGTTCGTGCTGCTGAACTCGGCCAACAGATAGATGTTCTTGCTCCACTTGCCGGATCGGAGATAGGTACGCACGTCCTGGACGTACCCGTTCATCCAGCTCGCATGCCCGACGGTCGCAACGTAGACGGCCATCCCGTTCACGAGCGAGTTGTTGCCGTCGCCGCCGGCACCGTACTCCACGGCGACCTCACCCATCGCCCATCGCATGGTCTCGGTCAGTCCACCCGGACCGGCGTCGTTCGCGGCACCCGGCATATGCATGACCATCTCGATGTCATAATCGCCGACCGGCCAAGTCGAGACGATGATGTCCGGGTCGTGCTCGCCACCGAACCACGTCTTGGCCTCGCCGGCGCCGGCCAGATAGACCACGTAGATATCCGGCTTCGTCCAGTGCGCGTATTGATCCGCAATCTCGGCCGCCTGCTCGGCGCTGCGCAGCGCCGAGGACAACCGGCCTTGCTCGTCGGTTGACGCGGCGACGACGACCCGTTTGCCGACCACGGCCGACAGGTTGCTCGCCATCCATGGCAGCGGCTGCTCAGCGTTCTCGTCCGGCTTCGGAGTCGTGATCGACTCCAGGAGAACACGATCGCCCTTCAGCTCAGCACTCACGGTCAACGTCGCCTGCAAATCGTTGCACGGGGTCTGGACGAGGCAGTAGCTGACGTCGATCGCGTACGGCTGCGGGGACGAGCCGGGCGGCCGGCCCGACGGGCTGCTCTGCCGCCAGGATGCGACCTTCATGGCCCGGAGGTTGTGGAAGATGCGGCTGTACTCGGCGGTCGCCGCAGTCGCCGTGGGATCGACCGCGGCCAGCCATCCGGCCTCGTCGCCGCCGATCAGCGCCGCCGCCTGCTCGGTCAGGACGCCGTCGAGTGTCGTGAGATCGGGTGCTGCGGTCGTCGGCGCCGCGGACGGCGTGGGCGAGCCCGGCTGGGGTGACGGTCCGGCCTTCGCGGTGTCGCGCCGGGCGCTGTTCGAATAGACGACGCCGGCTGTCACGAGTCCGGCGAGGACGACCAGGACCAGCGCGCAGACACCCAGGATGCGGCCGCGTCGACGGCGTACCGGCGGTGGCGGCACGTAGCCCGGCGAGACGTAGTACTTCACCGGCTCGTTGTGGCTGTTCAGCACGAGTTGCTCGACCACGGCGACCGGTGGTGGCATCCATGGCGTCGGGCTCGCCCACGACGAGGGCGATGGCAATGGCGAGGGGGAAGGCGAGGAAGCCTCCGGTTCGGTCACAGCCGGGAGCATAAATCCCCACGCTCGAATAGCACACCCCTTGCCGTCCAACGCCGGTGAACGGCATCACGATGTGCGGACTTGAACACGTTCAACACGTGCGCTATCGTCAGCACGTCAGATAGTTGAACACGTTCAAGAAAGGCTCATCATGACCGACAAGGTCGTTATGTACGCGGTCTACCTGGCCCTGAGCATCGCGCTCACGATCTGGGTCGGCCGGGCTCTCTCCCGCAACGGCAAGGTCTTCCTGCAGGACGCATTCTCCGACGAGCGCCTCGCCAACTCGGTGAACCAGCTGCTCGTCATCGGGTTCTACCTGCTCAATTTCGGCTACGACTCGCTGGCGATGCGGGCCCGCGACGCGATCGTCGATCCGGCCGGCGTGATGGAGGAGTTGTCGGTCAAAGTCGGGCTGGTCCTGCTCGTGCTCGGCGGCGTCCATCTGTTCAACCTGTTCGCGCTGGGGCGCTACCGTCGCAGCCGGATGCTCGCCGCCAGCGGGATCCCGCCGCTGCCGCCGACCGCCATCCTGCGGCAGATGGATGGCCTGGACGCACAGGGATGACCGAGCTGAGCCCGGGCACCGCGATGCACGGGGACCGCGGTGCCCGGCCCCAGGATCGGCGACCGGTCCGGACGCTGACCGTGCTGTACGACGCCGGTTGCCGCATCTGCCGATCGGCGCAGCGGTGGTTGGCGAGCCGACCGCAGCTCGTACCCCTGGAGTTTGTGCCGGCCGGGACCGACGAAGCGCGCCGGCGCTTCCCGGAGCTTGACCCGGCCGCAACCTTGCGGGACCTGACCGTGATCTCCGATAGTGGCCTCGTCTACAGCGGGGACTCCGCGTGGCTGGCCTGCCTCTGGGCGCTCGAGGGTTACCGCAGCTGGGCTCAGCGGTTCGCGTCACCGACTATGCTGCCGCTGGCCCGCCGCGCGATATCGATGGCGGCTGAGGCGCGGTTGCGCAACCGAGCCAGATACGGTGGTGCCGATGCCGAAGAAGACCACGAACCCAGTTCCTGCAGTGCAGACCGCTGCCAGTGAGCCGGCGACCGCGCGCGGCGAGCAGACCAAACAGCTGATCGTCGCGACCGCGATGCGCCTGTTCAAGGAGCAGGGCTACGAGCAGACCACGATGCGCGTGATCGCGAAGGAAGCGGGCGTCTCGGTCGGCAACGCCTACTACTACTTCTCCTCCAAAGAACACCTGATGGAGTCGTTCTACGAGGACCTGCAGATCGAGCACCGGCGGCTGGCCCAGCCGGTACTTGCGGCGTCGAAGGACTTCGGCGAGCGGCTGAACGGCACGTTCAACGCCGGAATCGACGCGGTCTCGCCGATCCACGAGTTCGCCGGCAAGTTCTTCAAGTCGGCGGCCGAGCCGTCGTCGCCGCTGCATCCGATGTCGCCCGAATCGGCGCCGGCCCGGGAGACGTCGATCGCGCTGTTTCGCGAGGTGCTCACCGGCTCGACCCAGAAGATCGACCCGGAGCTTCGGGACGAGCTGCCGGAGCTGCTGTGGATGCTCTACCTCGGCGTGATCCTGTTCTGGGTGCACGACACGTCGCCGGAACAGGTGAAGACGCGGCTGCTGGTCGACAAGATCACGCCGATGATCGACCGGCTGGTCGGGCTGTCCCGGCTGCGAATTCTCCGGCCGATGACCCGGGACCTGCTCGAACTGATCTCGGCTCTGAAGGCCGACTGAGGTATATTGGCTCCACGGATCGTTGGATCGTAGAGGAGTAATGGCCGTGTCTGTGTCGGTGGCGCTTGAGGTTTGCGTCGCGCGCACTGCCACCACGGCCGTACGGGTACGTCGCCCGTCCTGCGTACATCGCGTACGCACGACGGGCTGACCGCCGACCCGTACCGCTTCTTCTTCCGAAAGGTGACACCCCACCATGCCTGGGATGCCCTCAGCCGTGCCCGAAAAACCCACTCTGGACGGTATTGAACGCAAGCACGCCGAGCGCTGGGAACACGACGGAACCTACCGGTTCGACCGTACGCGTACCCGCGATCAGATCTTTTCGATCGACACCCCGCCGCCGTACGTGAGCGGCAATCTCCACATCGGACACGTGTTCAGCTACACGCAGACCGACATCGTGGCCCGGTTCCAGCGGATGCGCGGCAAATCCGTGTTCTACCCGATGGGCTGGGACGACAACGGCCTGCCGACCGAACGCCGGGTGCAGGACTACTTCCACGTGCGCTGCGATCCGACGCTGCCCTACCTGGAGGGCATGGGTTTTCCCGAGCCGGCCGACCGGAGGCGCCGCGAAGAGCCGCCGCTGCGGATGTCACGGCGCAACTTCGTCGAGCTGTGCACGATGCTGACCAGCGCGGATGAGACGAAGTACGAGGAGCTGTGGCGGCACCTCGGCCTGTCCGTGGACTGGTCGATGACGTACACGACGATCGGCGAACACGCCCAGCGCACGTCCCAGCGGGCCTTCCTGCGCGGGCTCGCGGCCGGCCACGTCTATCACGCGCAGGCACCGACCTCGTGGGACGTGGATTTCGGCACCGGGGTGGCGCAGGCCGAACAGGAAGAGCGCGAGATCGCCGGCGCCTATCACCGGCTCGCGTTCGCCGGCCCGGCCGGACGGGTGATCGAGATCGACACCACCCGGCCGGAGTTGCTGGCGGCGTGCGTCGCGCTGGTGGCGCACCCGGACGACGCGCGCTATCGGGGCCTGTTCGGCTCGGCTGCGCGTACCCCCTTGTTCGGGGCGTCCGTGCCGATCCTGGCGCACCGCCTCGCGGACCCGGACAAAGGCACCGGGATCGCGATGGTGTGCACGTTCGGCGACGCGACCGATGTGCTCTGGCAGCGCGAACTCGGCCTGCCGATCAAGCCGATCATCGGACGCGACGGTCGACTGATCCCCGCGGACGTGGATGGGCCGTACGACAAGCTCGTCGGCCTGCGCGTGCAGCAGGCCCGGCGGGTGACCGTCGACCTGCTCCGGGACGGCGGGTATCTGATCGGCGAGCCGCGACCGATCATGCACGCGGTGAAGTTCTTCGAGCGCGGCGACCGCCCGTTGGAGATCGTGACCAGCCGGCAGTGGTTCATCACCACGATGGCGCACCGGGACGCACTGCTCGCGGCCGGGCGCGAACTGCGATGGCAGCCCGAGCAGATGCGCATCCGGTACGAGGACTGGGTCACCGGTCTCAACGCGGACTGGCTGATCAGCCGGCAGCGGTTCTACGGTGTGCCGTTCCCGGTGTGGTATCCGCTCGACGACGCCGGCAAACCGCGCTTCGACCAGCCGATCCTGCCCTCCGAAGATCAGCTGCCGGTCGATCCGCAGAGCGAGACGGCGCCGGGATACTCGGCCGGTGATCGGGGCGTGCCGGGTGGTTTCATCGGCGATACCGACGTGATGGACACGTGGGCCACCTCGTCGTTGTCGCCGCAGATCGTCGGGGGTTGGTGCTCGGACGAGGATCTCTGGGCACGGGTGTATCCGATGGATCTCCGACCGCAGGCGCACGAGATCATCCGTACGTGGTTGTTCACCACGATGGCACGTGCGCATCAGATCGACGGGACGATCCCGTGGAGGGCGGCCGCGATCTCCGGCTGGGTTCTGGATCCCGATCGCAAGAAGATGGCGAAGTCGAAGGCCAACGGCCTCGGGCCTGACTGACCTGCTGAACCAGTACGGCAGCGACGGGGTGCGCTACTGGGCGGCCGGTGCGCGACCGGGCGTGGACACCGCGGTCGACCCGAACCAGATGCGAGTGGGCCGTCGTCTGGCGATGAAGATCCTGAACGCGAGCCGGTTCGTGCTCGGGTTCCCGTCGTCGTCCTCCGCGGCCGTCATCGAGCCGCTGGACCGCGCCATGCTGTCGGCGCTGTCCGGCGTGGTGGCGGACGCGACGGCGGCGCTCGATGCGCTGGACTACGCCCGGGCGCTGGAGCGGATCGAGACGTTCTTCTGGACGTTCTGCGACGACTACGTGGAGCTGGTGAAGGGGCGGGCGTACGGTGACGGGCCGGCGGCGGACTCGGCCCGGACGGCGCTGCGGTCGGCACTCGACGTGCTGCTGCGGCTGTTCGCGCCGATGCTGCCGTTCGTGACCGAAGAGGTGTGGTCGTGGTCCCATGACACCTCGATCCACACGTCATCCTGGCCGGTGGCGTCCGAAAGAGGCGACGCGTCGCTGCTGGCCGTGGCATCCGAGCTGATCGGAGCGGTCCGGCGAGCAAAGGCAGCGGCCGGCCTGTCCATGCGCGCCGAGGCCGAACTCCTGACCGTCCCGATCAAGAAACCCCCACACGCCGAAACCCTGGAGAACGACCTGCTGTCGGCCGCCCACGTGAAAACGCTGGCCTACCGAGCATGATCGCGTTGAGTGGACGCCTGCGGGTACGCGAGGGCCCCCGGCCGACCCGTGAGCGTCCACTCGGCGCGATCACAACCCGCGTGGCCACCGGAAATTTGCGCGCGCAAGAATAGCGGGATGCCGGAGATGACGCGCCAGCGGCGCCTGCTCGTCCTGGCGATCTGCTGTATGAGCCTGCTGATCGTCGGTCTCGACAACACGATCGTCAACGTGGCACTGCCGGCGATCCAGGACGAGTTCCATGCGTCGGTTTCCGGACTTCAGTGGACCGTCGACGCGTACACGCTGGTTCTGGCGAGTTTGTTGATGCTCTCCGGCTCGATGGGCGATCGATTCGGCCGTCGGCGGACCTTTCAGACCGGGCTCGTGATCTTCACGCTCGGTTCCTTGCTGTGCAGCATCGCGCCCGGACTCGGGTGGCTGATCGCGTTCCGGATGATGCAGGCGGTCGGTGGTTCGATGTTGAATCCGGTCGCCATGTCGATCATCACGAACGTGTTCACCGAACCGCGCGAGCGCGCGCAGGCGATCGGTGTCTGGGGCGGCGTCATCGGCATCAGCCTCGCGCTCGGTCCGATCGTCGGCGGCGCACTCGTCGACTCGGTCGGTTGGCGATCCATCTTCTGGATCAACATCCCGGTCGGTGTCCTCGCGTTTGTCCTGACCATGATGTACGTGCCGGAATCCAAGGCCGAACATCCGCGCCGCCTCGACGCGGTGGGGCAGGCGCTGGTCCTGATCTTCCTGGTCACGCTCACGTTCGGCATCATCGAAGGACCCGGCCGCGGCTGGGGTTCACCGTTGATCGTGACGTCGTTCGTGGTCGCGGGCGTGGCGATCACCGCCTTCGTCCCGTACGAGCGCCGGCGCGACGAGCCCTTGATCGATCCCCGATTCTTCCGAAGTCTGCCGTTCTCGGCCGCCACGGTCATCGCCGTCTGCGCGTTCGCGGCGCTGTCCGGATTCCTCTTCATGAACACGCTCTACCTGCAGAAAGTCCGCGACTTCTCGCCGTTCCACGCGGGTCTCGCGACGCTGCCGCTGGCGCTGATCGCGCTCGTGTTCGCACCGATCTCGGGCCGGATCGTCGGTAACCGCGGCACGCGTCTGCCGCTCGCCATCTCCGGCGTGGCGTTCACCGCCTCCGGAATCATGATGACGAGACTCACGAACACGACCGAGATCTGGTATCTGATCCTGACGTACTGCGTGTTCGGCCTCGGCTTCGCCATGGTCAACGCGCCGATCACGAACACCGCGGTCTCCGGCATGCCACGTGCGCAGGCCGGCGTCGCGGCCGCGATCGCGTCAACGAGCCGCCAGGTCGGGCAGGTACTCGGCGTGGCGATCATCGGCTCGGCCGTCGTGACCGGCATCAACGGCCGGTTCGAGATGTCGTTCTCCGAGGCCAGTCACGTCGGTTGGTGGATCATCACAGGCTGCGGGCTCGCGGTGCTCATCCTCGGATTCATCTCCTCGGGTCCGCGAGCCCAGGTCAGCGCCGCGGCCGTCCGCGACGAGCTGATGACCGCTACTTCGCCGCCAGTACATCGATCGGTTTGATCGACGGCGGCTCGGCGAGCAGTTCGTCGGCGCGGGCCATCAGGGCGGACGCGATCGGGCCGTTGATGTGCGCCTGACGGGCATCCTCGTCGTCGAACGTGTCGAAGATGCCGTACGTCGAGTCGTCAATCTTGATGGCGTACCAAGAGATCGTGCCGCCTTCGGCTTGGGCCAGCGGAAGTGCACTCGCAAGGAACGCGGCCAGTTCGTCGGCCTTTCCGGGCTTGGCGACCATCGTGGCGAGGAATCCGAGCTTCGACATTGAATGCTCCTTTTTCGAGATATGTACGTTCAGCATATGTGGAGGTCCACACGACTGAGGCCACGTACGAGGCGCCGGCGCAGTTCAACGCATCGCTAGGCTCGCGCGATGCAGCGAGTCCCGATGGATCTAGCGGCCTACGAGCACGCCGTCCAGAACAGCACATGTTTCGTCTGCCGAATCGTGAACGGCGAGATGGACTACCCGCACGAGATCATCTTCGATGACGGAGAGCATTTCGCGTTCGTCGCGCGCTATCCGCAAATGTTCGGCTACGTGTTGGTCGCGCCCAAACAACATCTCGAACACGTGGTACGCGACCTGGACCTTGACGCCTACCTGCGATTGCAGTCCGTGATCCACCAAGTGGCGCGCGCGGTGGAATCGGTGGTGACCCCGGAGCGCACCTATCTTCTATCCCTCGGCAGCCAGCAGGGCAATCCGCACATCCACTGGCACATCGCGCCGCTGCCACCCGGCGTGCCCTACCAGGAGCAGCAGTATTACGCCCTGATGGCCGAGAACGGCGTGATTCCGTGGTCCCTTGAGCAGGCATCGTCGTTGGCGGCTCGACTCCGCGCGGCTCTGTCATGATCGGACGATGCCGCAGAACAACTATTGGGCACTGACGCCCAAGCAGAGTATCGAGGCGGAATGCGCCCGCAACGGCACGGCATCGGTCGTGGACGGCTGCATCGCGCTGCTCCAGGGCGGCGAGACCGACTACCGGTTCGTGGCGATGCTCGCCGGACCGACCGCGGGCGACATGCTCGACCGGGAGCCGGAGGATCCGAACCGATACTGGCTTCGCGTCTGGGGTGCCCGCGGCCTGCTCTGGGCCTGGGACGACCGGGCAACGCCGGCGATTCGGGCGGCGCTCGACGATCCACACTGGCGGGTTCGCGAGATGGCCGCGAAAGTCGTCGCCAAATATCGGCTCGGTGACCTGCTCGATGCGGTCGCCGAACTGCGTGATGATCCGACCGCCCGCGTACGCATCGCAGCCGAGCGAGCCGTCACGAAGCTCACCGCAACGATTTCCTAGTTTGCCGGGCCACCGACCTCATCGGCGGCTTCGCCGCGTGGCGAGCCGCCGGTCTACCGGCCTACACCTCGATTCGGGTCGACCTGAGCAGGTGAAGGTAGCCGCGACGGGCGGCCGGGGTGAACCGACCGCCCGTACGGTTCAGGTGCGGAACGTCTGCGCCCGAATGGACTTCGTCCGCGCCTTCCACTTCGCCGTCTCCTCGGCGCGGATCCGCACGTCGGTACGCGAGGCCATCCATCGGGCCTCCCGCTGCAGCTTCCGCCACGAGTCGAGACGCCGTTGGGTCAGCTCGCCCGAGTCCACCGCGCCGAGTACTGCACAGCCGGGCTCGGTGACGTGCGCGCAGTCGCGGAACTGGCACTGCTCGGCCAGCTCCTCGATCTCCGAGAACACCTGCGCCAACCCGTTGTCGGCGTCGTAGAGACCGATGCTCCGAAGCCCCGGCGTGTCGATGATCATGCCGCCGCCGGGCAGGACGATCAGCTCGCGATGCACGGTCGTGTGTCGCCCACGACCGTCGCCGTCCCGGATCGCGTTCGTGGCCATCACGTCCGCACCGGAGAGCGCATTGACCAGCGTGGACTTACCGGCGCCGGATCTGCCGAGGATGACCGCGGTCTGTCCGGCGCGCAGCCGGACCGCGTCCAGGCCCTCTCCGGTCATCGACGACACCACGCAGACGGTCGCACCGATCGCGGCCGCCTCGACCGCCGGAATGTCGACCGGGCCGAGGTCGGCCTTGGTGATGATGACGACCGGCTGCGCGCCGCTTTCCCACGCAAGGGCGAGAAAGCGTTCGATCCGACCAAGATCAATTTCTGGTACGGTCGGCTCCGCGATATAGACGACGTCGATGTTGGCCGCGAGGACCTGCCCATGCGAGGCACCGGGCGTGACACCGGCACGCACGATCGCGGTACGGCGGGCCAGCACTTCCTTGACGTCGCCGTCGATCGCGACCCAGTCGCCAACGCACGGCAGCGCGACCGGATCGTCGTTCGCGGCCCGCTTGAGCGCGCCGCTGTAGTTCACCCGCATCTCGCCGCCGGCCGCGATGACGTCGCAGGCACCGCGATCGACACGCGTGACACGAGCAGGGATGAGATGCGGCGGAAGTGGTTCGTCGTTCCAGCCGAGAGAAGAAAGATCAAATGCCACGGTGGCACCCTTCGAGAGGGGTGCCCGCTCGATAGGTTAGTCGGGCACCCGGGATGACAGGACTGAGCGCAGGCCTGTAACAGCAACCGTCGACATTTGGCCCACCTCCCTCGTCATCTCGGCACTTCCAACACGGCAGTGGCACGACGATACCGCGCTACGGCGCCGTTGTGAACCACACGTGCGAAGCCGTTCCGTCATCCGCGGCGACCATCAGGTCGGTACCGTTCGCCGCGGCCACGACCGTACGCGGTCCGGACCGTACCGGCGCTGCGGGCACGGTCTCGGGCAGCGCGACCTGCACCGGATCCGCGCCGAGGCGCCACAACTGGTACGCGGCCGCGTTCGAGATCACCGCGTACACGTTCCCACCGGCCGGGGCCAGACTCGGGACGCCGGGCAACCACGACGACACCACGATGGCGCCGAAGTGCGATCCCGGCCGCCATCCCTGCCCTCCGGCGTCGGCGGTCCACTCCACGAATCGACGCCCGTCGGTGCCGACCGCGACCATGCCGTTCCCTGCCTGAACCACGTTGATCAGCGGATCGTCGGCCGCCGTACGCGGGAACGTGACGCGCTGCCACGTCGCGCCATCCGACGACGTCCAGGCGAGCGGATCGCGCGCCGCCAGTCGGCTGTCCGGCGGGGTCAGGCTGCCGACCGCGATAAACCCGCCGTACGCGGGGGCCGCAGCCGTGATCGCGGTGCCGCCGGCGTCGCCGGATTCCAGCGCCGGATCGGCATCACGCAGCGTAAACGTCACGCCGTCCGGAGACGTCCAGACCGCCGCGCCGGCGCCACCGTCGCGATCGACTCGTGCGCCGACGATCAGGAATCCCGGCGTACCGGCGGTGGCCGGACCGACTCCGATCGCGTCCTCGCCGCCGTACAGCCCGAGGCCGGATGGCTTCTCGACGAGCGGACCGCCGCCCGCCGAGACCCACGTGCTGGTACGAGGATTGTCGTGTACGCCGCCGTTGGTAGCACCGACCGCAACCACGTCGCCACCTCGGCAGGCGATGTCGTAGAGCGTGTCGTTCGGGCCGTAGAAGCTGACCGCCCGCAACGGCATCGGTACGAAGTCCACGCCATTGCGGCTGGTCCAGACTGCCGGAGTGGTAACGCCTTCGGCCGTGAGGATCGCGCCGGACAGATACCAGTGCCCGGAGCAGGCCGCCGCTGCGCGGATCAGATCACGGCCGCGTGGATCGGTCGGTAGCGTGACCGTCCGCCACGGAACGCTCAGCGGCTGCGGTCCGGTGGTCGGCGTCGGCGGGATCGTTCGAGCCGACGTACAGGCGCCGAGCAGCATCGCGACGACGACGATGCCCCAGGCTCTGCGCACACGACGAGCGTATGCGAGACGAAACGGCTCTGCCCCGCCGACGGACGGCGGGGCAGGTTCGCTATCGCGCTACTCCGGGATGACCAGCTGCTGGCCGGGGCGGATGTGGTCCGGGTCGCTGATGCTGTTCGCCTTCGCAATCTTCGAGAAGTCGCTGCCGTTGCCGTAGAACTTCTCGGCGATGCGCCAGAGCGAGTCGCCCTTCGCCACCGTGTACGTACGCTTGTTGGCCGCCTTTGACGCGGCGGCGACCTTCGTCATTGCACCCGCCGCGTTCGTCGGCGCCGCCGGCTTGGTCATCGGCATCTCGGTGGCGTTCGTCGCCTTGACCGGGGCACCGGCCGCAGCCGGAGTGGCCGGCGGTGTCGCCGTGAACGTGTTGCTGGCCCAGAGCGGCTTGGTCGACGCTTCCGGATAGATGACGAGGTTCCCGTCGTCCTGCAGCTTGAGCGAGGCCCCGCTGTTGCCCGGCGTCTTCGACGACCACACCGGCTTCTTCTTCGCATAAACCACGAAATTGCCGTCGTCCTGCATCTTCAGGAGTTCGGCGCCGTCACGCTGCGTGTTCGTCGCCCAGATCGGTTTCGTCGCGTCGTACAGGACGACATTGCCGTCCTTCTGCATCTTGAGTTCGAACCTGCCGTTCGGCGATGTCAGGGACTCGCCCTGCGTCAGCTCGCCGCCGCCGTCTAACTTGTCCATCTGACTCCACCTCACCCGAAATGTGCCGATCTGACATGTGAGAGCCTAGGACACTTCAGATATTGCTCGATGGTCTTTTGCCGGAACACCCATCGCCCACTCCGGTGACACACGGTGAATATCGACCCGGTTACCAGCGCCTGGAGGTACCGGCCGTGCGGTGAGGTGGCATACTTTCGCTCGACAGGTGCTAGGGCATTTGATAATCCCAACCAGAGGTTCCGATGACGATTACCACATCGAACGCTGCCGTCACTGCCATGTCGACGGAGCAGCGCGAACAGTTCGAACGCGACGGCTACCTGGTGATCAAGGGTGCGCTGAGCGGGTCCGAAGTCGACTTCTACGCCGGCGCGCTCGACCGCTACTACGAGGCGCAGATCGCCGCAGGCTTGGTCGCTCCCGGTGCATCCATGCATCACCTCGGCGCGGTCTCGAACATGCCCGAGGTCGTCGGGCTGATCGACCACCCGAACACGTTCCCGCTGGTCTGGTCGATGCTCGGCTGGAATGTGCACATCTACCACTCGCACCTCGATGTGCACCCGCAGATCAAGACCGCGAAGCCGTACCGGTTCGAGTGGCACCAGGACGGCGGCCGCCAGAACCGTGAGCTCGAGACCGACCCGCGCCCGCGCCTGTCCGTCAAGATCGCCTACTGGCTCTCCGACGTCTCCGAGACCGGCCGTGGCAACTTCAAGGTCGTCCCGGGCAGCCACGTGACGAACCGGATCTCCGGCCCGCCGCGCCGCGATGTCGAGTGGCCCGAGCCCGAGGGTTCGATCGAGGTCTGCGCAGCCGCCGGCGACGCCGTCTTCTTCGACCGTCGCCTGTGGCACACCCGCACCGACAACTACTCGGACATCACCCGCAAGGGCATGTTCTTCGCGTACTCGCACCGCTGGTCGTTCGCGCGCGACGAGAACGACGCCCTGTACGAGTCCGAGGCCTTCGCTGGCTTCACGCCGATCCAGAAGCAGCTCCTGGCCGCTAAGCTCGCGGCCCCTGGGGAGATTCCGGGCGATCACCAGTGGGGTCACTACCCGTCGACCACGCCTTTGCACGGGTTCCTCTCATCCAACGGTCTTCTCGATCCTTCTTATCCGCCTCTGCAGCCTTAGGTTGTTTGTGGTTGTGGTTTAGGGCTCTGGCCGACATTGCCCACTCCGGGCGGTCAGGCTTGATCCCTCCGTGGGCAATGTCGGCCAGAGCCCCTCGCGGTACAGGTTGTACCTGTCCGCGGGGGGCTTTTCGCAGCTCCCACCTGATCGTGGCGAGATACGCACAACAATTCCCGACGGCTCCGGCGAACCCTCAGAGGGCGTGCCCAGACGGGCAGCCCAGGCCGGGCAGCTCTGCCCAACGCGCCGCTGCCTATGGCGTCGGCAGCGCGCATCGCTGTCCAGCAACGAAACACGCAGGGCTTGGGCACTTCGTGTTGCCACGATCAGGTGGGTGCCGCGCACCTGATGTGCCGGCGTCCACCCCAACCTCGGCGAGGCGGTGGCCGACATTGCCCACGGAGGGATCAAGCCTGACCGCCCGGAGTGGGCAATGTCGGCCACCGCCCTAAACCGCAACCAAACACGACCCAAAGACAAACAAAAGAACGAGAGCAATACTGAGACATGATCGTCACAACAACAACAGGCAAAGTCCAAGGCCAGACCACGAACGACGTCACCACATTCCAAGGCATCCCCTACGCCAAGTCCCCCACCGGACCGAGAAGATTCAAAGCGCCGGAGAAACCGGAACCGTGGCACGACGTACGCGACGCGACGACGTTCGGGCCGACTCCACCCAAGCCGCCGTACCGGGAGCCGATCGCCTCGATCCTGCGGGAGACCGAGGTGCCCGGGGACGATTGGCTCTCGGTCAACGTCTGGACGCGCGATCCGTCCGTCGGCGCCAACCTGCCGGTGATGGTCTGGATCCACGGTGGCGCATTCGTGAACGGCAACTCGACCATCCCCGCGTACGACGGCCATGCGTTCGCCCGCGACGGCGTCGTCCTGGTGAGCCTCAACTACCGGCTCGGCGTGGACGGCTTCGCGTTCCTGCCGGATGCGCCTCCGAATCGCGGACTGTTGGACCAGGTGGCGGCGCTCGAGTGGGTACGCGACAACATCTCCGCGTTCGGCGGCGACCCGGCCAACGTCACGATCTTCGGCGAGTCGGCCGGCGCGATGAGCGTCACCACGTTGTTGACGATGCCGAGCGCACAAGGCCTGTTCACGAAGGCGATCACGCAGAGCGGCGCGATACAGGCGGCCGCCGATCCGGCCGACGCCGAACTCGTCACGAAGGCTCTTGGCGAGGCGCTCGGATGCGAACCGAACGCCGCGAACCTCGCCGGCTTCGAGATCGACGCGTTGATCGCGGCCCAGGCGGCCGTGACCGTGTCATTGCAGATGAACCCGGATCCGGCGCAATTCGGTGGCACGATCGTCGCGAGCGCGATGGCGTTCATCCCGGTGGTCGACGGTGACGTGATCCCGGTGCATCCGCTGGCCGCGATCGCCGCCGGCGCCGGCGCGGGCATCCCGCTCCTGACCGGCACGAACGCCGACGAGAACCGGCTGTTCCTGGTGCCGACCGGCATCGCCGGCATGGTGGACGACGAGGCGCTCGCCGGCATGACCCAGCGCATGGGCATGCCGTCCGCGGTGGTCGAGCTCTACCGCCGCAACCGGCCCGACGACACCGCCGGCGATGTGCTGTGTGCGCTGATGACCGACGCGTTCTTCCGGCGCGGCGCACTCGCGGTCGCCGAAGCCCGAGGCGGTACGCAGACCTGGCTGTACGAGTTCGCCTGGCCCGGCGCCACGCACGATATGCGCGCCTGCCATGCGCTGGAAATCGGTTTCGTGTTCGACAACCTCGCGGTACCCGGCGCGGCTGCGCTGTTGTCCGACAATCCGCCGCAGGCGCTTGCCGACGCGATGCACGCAGCATGGATCGCATTCGCGCACGATGGCACGCCGGGCTGGTCGGCGTTCGACAGCACGTACCCCGTTATGGTTTTCGACGGCGCCGGCGCGCACCTGGCGCACGACCCTCGCGCTGACGAGCGTCGGGCTTGGACGCAGACCTGAGCAGCGGTCGCTCGGCGGCACGCCCATCGACGTTCGTGGTGCGCGTGCCGCTGGGCGGCTTAGACCAGATCCGCCATCATCTCGCCGCAGGAGCTGTGCGCGACGTGACCGATCGTGCGCCCTTGCAGCTCGTGAACGGGTACGACCTGCGCCTTTGACGCCGAGGCCGCGCTGGCCGAGGCGGGCAGAGCGAGGCCGGCGACCGCGAGTGTCGCGACCGCGAGGATTACCTTGGTTCGCTTCATGTCGAACTCCCTCATTCATTGGCGAAGTTCATCGTCAATTTCAATGCTGCCACTAACGCCATACACTGCACACCCTCGCATTTGCACAGTTCACAACCCCATGCCCTGCCGATATCCAACTCACAGGAAACTTCCGGTAAGCCACAGTAATCGCCCACAATCAATGCCACTGTGGATAGTCGCGGTCGGACCAAAGGGGTGTTTTCCGGCGCCTACCACTCTGCACTCACCAACGATGCAGAGTGGTAGGCGCCGGAAAGACCAGGTACCGCCTGGCGGGGGCGTCGCGCAAAGGCCGAATCGTCACGCCGTGCGGGTCGGCACGTCACCAAGATTGTCGACGAGGCCGGCCTTCTCGACCGCGACGTCACCGATGACCTGGCCCTTGGTCATCCCCTCGACCGTCTTGGTGGCGATCTCCTTCGCACCCATGTAGACGTAGGTGGTCGGGTCGAACAGCACCTCCATCTCGATCCCGGTGTTCTTCTGGATCTGCGCCAGCGCGATCACCGGTCGGCCGAGCGCGTCGGTGGTGCGTCCCGCGACGAAGACTCCATCGATCTGCTTCGTCGCACCGAAGAGGCCGGCGGCCAGTTTGGGTGGCACGATCACCTCATCCGCGATGCCGCCGACCAGGCTGAATTCCTCTTCGTTCGCCGGCAGGTCGCTGTGCGCGTTTGCCTTGAGCACGCCGAACAACGCCCCCGGCTCGGTCGGCAACGTGGCGAGATACTTGTAGGTCGGCGCATCCAGCCTCCCGGCCGGAAACGGATCCAACGGCATCGGCGTACCGCTGTCGATCACGTACTGGCCCTCTTTCGAACCGTCCGCCGACGTCCAATCCTGCCGGTGTTGGTTCGGCAGGATGGTGACCGGTCCGTCGCTGTTGAACTGCGCGTAGTGACCGTAGACCGCGACGTAAATGAACTGGCCGGACCGCGGAACCGGCATGGTCGAGGCCGCTGCGGCCGCGTGATCCAGCAGCGTTACGACGGCCGGTGCGGCTTCGACCGTCGGCTGGCCTTGGCTCCACGGATGGATCGCGACGACAGTTGCGATGGCAAGCGCCGCCGCGGCCGCGAGCACGAGCCGCCGCCGGGGCGGCCGTGCGATCGGGATGGAAGTCTCGGACATCAGGTGCTCCTTGAGAAGTCGCTGACGATCGGCCCGGAGCTGTGACACGTTCGGCGCAGGCAGCAGCTCGGCCAACTCGATGGCGTCGTGCTCCGGCTGCGGAATCAGACCCATTGCACTCGCTCCTTGCTCGATCGGACCGCGGAAGAGCGGTCACCCATTAGCTGTCCGCCATCCGGCGCCGGTTCCACATCGGTCGTGGCGAGCACCCGGAGGCGAGCCCGCGCTCGCGAGAGCCGCGATTTCACCGTCCCGACCGGGATGTCGAGCGCCTCCGCTGCGGCCGCGTAGTCGAGGCCGGCCCAGACGCAGAGCAACACCACGTCGCGGTCCTTGGGCCGGAGCTGTGCAAGAGCGCGGTGCGCTGCGGCCAGCTCATCCGCCTCGGCCATCCGCCCGACCACGTCATCGGCGAAATCAAGATCAACATCATGAAGTGGTACGCGCAGCAGCGCCGCCCGATGCCGCCGGGCCGCACGGGACGCGTTTCGGACGACGTTGGTGGCGATGCCGAGCAGCCACGGCCGGATGCTCTCGCTCCGGTTGCCCTCCTCGGTGTGACCATCCGGCCGCAATCGGCTCCGGAGTCGCCAGGCTTCGAGGAACGTCAGCGATACCGCGTCCTCGGCGGCGGATCGGTTCCCGAGCATTCGCACTGCGTGTGCGTACACGGCGCCGGCATGTTCATCGAAGGCTTCGCCGAACGCATCGGCATCGCCGGCCCGGATCCGCTCCCGTTGCGAATGAGACGTCATACCCGTACCTGTCCGGTGTCCGCTGCGAGTTCCACGCATCGTAGGCCGGAATCCAGCGGCTCGGGTCCCGGCTTGTCATGTCCGTAATCGACCTGAAATGTCCGTAGGTCGGCTAGGCTGCGATCTTGTCTGAATTGTCACCCTAACGATTCCGTGCTGGCGTTCGGCCGCATCGGAGTGGGGCGCTGACACCGGACGCGACGATCGTCCGGGGGGCGCATGGGGCCGAAATTGCAGAACGTGGTGGATCTCTACGTTCACGGTTTCCGCGACGGACATCTGTCGGCCGCCCTCGACAAATACGTCACCGACGATCTCATCGAGCACTCCCCCGGTATCGACGGCGGCCGAAAGGGGCTGCTCGCCGCGTACGAACCGATCATCAACCGGCACTACCGTCGGGCCGTACTCCCGTTGCGGGGCTTCGAGGACGGCTCGAAGGTCTTCCTGCACACGTTCACATCGTTCGGCTGGCGCACGGTTGAGCACGTCACGCTCGACATCTTCGACACCAACGCGGACGACCACATCACCGAACACTGGGGGGTTACGACGACGCTGCGTCCGCGCAGCTTCTCCGGGCACAGCCAGATCGACGGTCCGCGGTGGGTCACCGACGAACATCTCACGATCAAGAACAAGGACCTCATCCAGGCGTACGCGGAGCGCTGCCTCATCGCCGGCGGCGACCCGGACCGATACGTATCACGGACGTTCGTGGACCATGATCCGGATCTCGGCCCGCGACGATTCCTGGACGTCGGGCTGGTCATCGGGTCCGGTAACTTCGTCGCGACCGCGGGGCACTGCGCCGACATGAACGAAACCAGTCGGGCCAGTTGCGACCTGTACCGCGTCGAATCCGGCCGAATCGTCGAGCATTGGAATGCGGTCGAGGCGTCGCCTGCGTACGGTGGCTAGACCCGTACCGACTCGGTCTTGAGCCAGGCCTCGACCTCGGCCGGCGACCGGAACAGCCTGATCGTCGGACCGTTCGGGTCCGCGTGCCATGCGCGCATGGTCGCCCGCTTCTTCGCGAACGACTTGAAGTGCCAGACGATGATCGAGTCCCGGGCGATCAGCAATCGGAGCGACTCGACGTTGCCGCCGCAGATCGGCGTCTTGTCGATCACGCGGTGCACGCTCCGGCGCACCAGGCGGGAGAGCGAGGTCCAGCGCGAAAAGTCCAGGCCCACGATCAGATCGACGTGAGCGAGCGGGATGTCGAGCCATGACCGGTACGCCGAATCGATCACCCACGCGTCTCCGGCACAGATGGCGGCAATGCGCTCTCGTTGAACGTTCTTCGGGACCTCCACCCAGCCGAGTTCCCAGGTGAGGTCGTCCACCGAGTGGTACGGGAGGTTCAGCTGCTGACCGATTCGGGCCGCCAGCGTGGATTTACCAGAGCCGGTTACGCCGTAGACCAGGATCTTCTTCGCCGCGATCTGCATCGCGACACCGTACTCCCCGGCCTGCGGGGCTACCACCGGTTTATGAACGATCATGCAGCGCTCAGTCCGGCTTCACCCAGACCGCCACCTGCGAACGGCTTTCCGCGGTGAACGGCGCCTTCTTCCAGTCGGCCCAGCGCTCGACGAGTTGCAGGCCGGCGAGTTCTCCCATGAGATCGAGTTCGGACGGCCAGACGAATCGGTGCGGTGAGTGGAAGCTTCCGGCCTTGCCGTCCTCGATCCAATAATGGTGCGAAACGACGTGCTGACGGACGAGGTCGTACGTGTCGAACAGGAACCGGTTCTCCTCAATGTGGCCCGCCTGGATCGTCTCGCCAGGGGATAGTCGCTGAAGGTCCGGAACCCATACCTCGATCACCACGTACCCGCCAGGGCGAAGATGACGAGCGGCATTGCGGAAACATGCGACCTGTTCAGCCTGACTGAGCAGGCAGGTGATGGCGTTGTAGACGACGTAGACCAGGTCGAACTCGCCCGGAACCGCGTCCCTGGCCATGTCGCCGACGATCACCTCGATCCCCTCGGCGCCCGGTTTCCGCCGGAGCACATCGGCCATTGGCACCGAACTGTCGATGCCGGAAACCGCCAATCCGCGCTCGCGCAGGGGAAGCGCGACGCGGCCCGTACCGATCGCAAACTCCAGCGCCCTTCCGCCGGGAGCCAGGGCCGCGAGGAAGTCCACCGCCGGTCCCAATACGTCCGGCGCGTACATGTCGGTTGATGCCTCGTCGTAGCCGGCCGCCACGCTCTGGTTCCATACCTCGGAAGTCACGGCCGCATCATGGCAGCTCACCCCACCGATGAGCAGATCGGGGGCACCCGCTCGGCCGGGCTCGGCCACCACGCCGGTCGGGCAACGCACTACTGTTCCGGCGTGACCTCTGAAGGCTGGTTGGCGGATACCCGCGTCTCCTACGACACCGTCGCCGAGAGCTATGCGGACCAGGTACGCAACTTTCTGGATGATGCTCCGTACGAGCGAGCGGCCTTCGCATTGTTCGCCAGCTTGGTCGGTGACAGCGGTGGAGGACCGGTCGCAGACGTGGGGTGCGGACCGGGACGCATCACTGCCCACCTGCGTCAGTGCGGGGTCGACGCTTTCGGTATTGATCTTTCCCCTGGGATGATCGATGTGGCGCGACGCGATCACCCTGACCTGCGGTTCGAGGTGGGCTCCATGACGGATCTTCGTCTCAGTGATGCATCGGTCGGCGGCGTGGTCGCCTGGTATTCACTGATCCACGTTCCGGATGACGAAATCGGCTCCGTCTTCGCGCAATTCCGGCGGGTACTGCGCCCCGGCGGCCGTGTGCTGCTCGGCTTTCACGTCGGCGACGGTTCGCGGCTGAAGACGGAGGGCTATGGCGGTCATCCGATGAAGGTCCACGTTCATCGCCGCCAGCCTGCCCACGTCGCGACGTGGCTGGAGGATTCCGGATTCACCGTCGAGGCACAGACGATACTCAGTTCCCCAGAGAGCACGCAGGCAGGCATTCTCTTCGCGCGACGCCAACCGTAGTCGAGAGCGCCGGCTCGATGCCGATGTACGGCGCCGGCGTCCGCACCTACCCTGGTCTCGTGCAGATCGATCTGATAACGGTGATTGTCGAGGAGTACGACCCGGCGGTTGCCTTCTTCACCGAGGTACTCGGGTTTGATCTGGCGGAGGACTCGCCGTCATTCACGAACGATGGACGACCGAAGCGATGGATTGTCGTCCGGCCGCCAGGCGCACAGACGGGGATCTTGCTCGCCCGTGCCGATGGAGACAAGCAACTCGCTGCGGTCGGTGGCCAGGTCGCGGGCCGAGTCGGATTCTTCCTGCGCGTTGACGAGTTCGATGCCACGTACCGGCGAATGGTTGGGGCCGGCGTCACGTTCATCAACGAGCCGCGTAGCGAACCGTACGGCCGGGTTGCCGTCTTTCTCGACATCGCGGGCAACCGGTGGGATCTGCTTGGCGCCGTCTGAACTTCGTGGGACGTGCCCCCGGCAGGAATCGAACCTGCGACACACGGTTTAGGAAACCGATGCTCTATCCCCTGAGCTACGAGGGCGGGGAGGACTTGAGGATACCGGGTTCGGCGTACCGGGGCGTAGCTGGGCGTCCGGGAACGTCCCTGCTGGTGGCAGGCCATCCCGTGCAGCAGACATGCTGCCGGCTGGCCCAGTGTGACTTGCCGAATCGAGATCAAATGCGCTGGCGTACCTGACCGTACCCCGTGCTATTCGCCGGTGTCTCCGCCTACGGAGCAGACATGGAGCACACGCAAGATCATCTTTGGCGCGATTCGCGCACCAAAGTGGTAGCGCAGGCAAATTGGTGGTGCGTCACGGCCGTCGCTCGCGATCGTGTCGACGCTCTGCATGCAAGGGCTGCTGCCGGAGAGTGGGACGAGACGCTGACGTGGCAGGTGAAGGAGCCGGTGGTGCTATTCGGCTCGCGATCTTGTCGTGTTGTACGCGTCACGCGGCGGCGGTGGCGGCCTTGCGGCGAATCGGTGGAATGGCCACGGCACACTGCCGATGATGGTCTTGTTCGATGTCCGGAACGCCGTTCCGCCCGGCCGGTCACCGTGTGTACCCACGCTGGCGTACTCGGGCGAGCAACTCGTCCGTGACCGCCGTTCGGACGTTGCTGTGCGGTTGCTATCGAGAATCGGCCGATGCAAAGTCGGCACGTATGTCATGAAGGCCAGCTGCGGCATCGGCCCAGAGGAGATCGTGAAGGTCGTTGTTGGTGCTCCACGTCATTGCCGAGCCGGTCGGCCCGCGCTTGACGAGTAGGACATCGTCGACCAGTTCGGCGACGGTATGGATGTGCGTCACGATGGTAACGAGTCGATCATGCTGAGTCTCGCCGCGCAAGATGCTTAGCGCTTGAGCTAGGTGGGTGAGGTCTAGGCTGTCGAAGCCTTCGTCGAGGAATAGTGCGTCGACGTGGTTGCCGCCATGCCCATGTACCTCGGCCAAAGCCAGTGATAGGGCAAGGGAGCCCAGAAACTTCTCTCCACCAGACAATGTGTGCGGTTCCCGCGTTACCCCGGTGCCACGTACGGCGATGAGGAAGTTTTCGGAGAATCCGAATTCATCGGCTGTGAGCGTCCCGAGTATTTCGCTGGCGATCCCGAGCAGGGCGGAGGTGCGAGTCTCGACGAGGTAGCGCAGGAATTTTGCTGGTGTCAGCAGCTCCTTGAGCTCCTTTAACGCGGCCAGACGTAGCCGCGCTGGATGGAGTGCCTCGTCGAGCCGGGATGCCTTATCGATTTGGGCTTCTGCGGCCTTGGCGCGCTCGCCTGCCTGCACGCTGTAGGTTTGCCAGCTGCCGATAGCCATGATGAGGTCGTCCAGGACTGGCTCGGGCACTTGCGTTGGCGTGGTGGTCGAACGCGCGAGTTCGAACTGGCTAGCGCTCGCGAGATGCAGGGCGAGGGCCGTCGTTAGCTGGCCCTTCAGGCGATCTTCGTGGTCATCTCGGGATCTCCGTCGCGCGGTGACAAGATCGGCGAGACGTGGTTGTACGGCAGGTAGCGCCCGAGCTAGCTCGTCATGCAGGGTGCGCAGGGACGCCTCATCGGGACTCTGGATGGACGCCGGTTCAGCCAGCGCTGCAAGGGCAGCTTCGATGGCTCCGGCTACGCCTTGTAGGCGATCCCGGGTCGCGCGTGACGGGCCGTCTACGTCCGTGGAGCGTCTGTGCGCGGATGTCAATCGCCGTGGTGCCAGTCCAGCTAGGCCTTCGTGGGCTTGGGTGTTGAGTAGGGAATGTTCGGTGAGTTGGTTGGCAACCTCGGTCACGGCGGCCAGTGCGGCGGTGACCTGAACTTCTGTGGGCCAGGCGCCGTCTGGGGTCTCGACCAGGAGCCGCGCTACCGGAGGAAGAGCGGCAATGGTGTGCCGGAGTTCTTCTTCGGAGGTACGTGTGGCCAGGACGTTGTCCCGAAGTGTTGCCAGGTCGCGGTCAATGCTTGTGCGGGTCGATTTGGCGGCACGCCGGCGGGCTGTCAGCGCCTCTTCCGCTCGGCTCGCGCTTTGAGATGCCAGCCGGGCGCGTTCGACCGCAGCTGCTGTGTATTCGTGCAGCACCGCAGTGATCTTCTTCTTTTCCCGGTTGCGAAGGACTCGTCGTGGATCTGCAGCGGTTGCTGCGATCTCATCATGTGCCTGCCGGATACGTGCGAACAGCGCGTTGGGCCCGAGTCGAACATCGTGCGGTGCGGTGAGTCGGTCGAGGGTCTGGAGCGATAGGGACACTGCAGAGAGATCGTTTGCCGCGTCAGCAATCGCGTGTTCATGAGACTGCTGTGCAGTGTCGACAGCCTTTCGCTGCTCTTCGATGGTCACTTCGGCGGTGCGCAGCGCCAGTTCGGCGACGGTGGTGTCGGCGCGGCATTTCTCGACAAGATCGTCGGCCGCAATTGCGGCAGCGGGGTCGACCGGCGATGCGGGCTGGTAGCCCTCCGGGATCCCTTGATGGCAGACCGGGCAGGGGTCGCCTTCGTGGAGATCGTGGCCCGCGGAGGCCGCGAAACCCTCCCGTTGAAGGTCATCACGGGCATCGGTCGCCTTACGCAAGGCGAGTTTGCGTACGTGAATCTCTGCTGCGAGATCTGGCAGGCTCGCCGTGACGTTGTCGATTTTTTGGAGTGCGGCGGCGCGATGTGATGCGAGCGGGCCTACGGATGCTCCGTGGTCGAAGACGCTGTCGATGAGGCCGGTCAGGTCGTCGACCGCCTGTTGAATGTCATTTGTTGAGGCTACTGCCGCTTCAGCGGCTGCTGTGATCTTGATGAGGTCCGCAGCAGACACGGTGATCGCGGCGTCTTCGTGATCTTGAGCCGTCCCACGTTCGGCGAGTTCCAATTCGGCGGCAGCGTGGTTCTCGCGCGCCCGAATGAGCTTGACGATGTCGGCTGTCAGGGTCTTGAGCTGTGATTCTGCCACTGCGAGAGTCTGGAGTGTGTTACCCGCCACGGCTGCATCGTCCAGAGCGGACTGCGTCTTGGCGACGGTCTCGTTGAATCGAACTTCTTCAGCCTCAAGACCCTTGTCATTCCCATCGATCTGGCGGCGTAGGTCGTCGATCTTTTCGATGGCTGATCTGAGGGAAGGCAGGTCGCGAAGGGTCTCGGTAAGGCTACGGCTGAGCTCGTCGAGGCGCTCTATCTCCGAGTTAGCGATGTCCAGGACTCCTCGATCCTCGCGAATCTTGCCGAGATAGTCGGACAAGGTAGCCCCGAGTGCTGTTGCAGCCTCGGCCTGAGCGACCGCCTTGGCCTTCTCCTCGGCGGGATTCGGGAGGAGACCGTTGCGGACTAGTTCGGCCTGGTGGACGAGGTCACGCAAGGTGCTTTCGCGCTGGCGGACGCGCTCGGCGACGGCGCTGAGGGTATCTGCGCCAAACATGCCCTCCAACAACTGGGTTCGTTTTGCCTTGGGCGCCTGGAGGAGTTCAGCAAAACGGCCCTGCGGCAGCAGCACCGAAGACCTGAAGGCATCGAGGTTAAGCCCGGTTAACGCCACGATCTTCGCTGTGACCGGGCGCGCGTTGTCGAAGGTCTCGCCAGTGTCCAGGTTCTCCAGGGCATGCTGACTCGGCCGCGAGTTGGCGTAGTACTGGCGGCGTATCCGCCATATGGTGCCGCCGTGCTGGAAGGTCAATTCCACCGACATAGCCGGCCGGTTGCTGGCGATAAGGTCCCGTACCTCGGCAGCAGGAGTGCTGCACCCGCCGTACAGGGCAACGCAGAGCGCCTCGAAGATGGTCGACTTCCCGGCGCCGGTGTCGCCGATGATGCCGATAAGGCTCTTACCAGTGAAGTCGATGGGCGGACACGGGCCGGGGTAGCTGCGTATCCCTTCGAAGGTCAGGATGAGTGGTCTCACGCACGTCGCCCGTCCTCGGACGCGCGCGACGGCAAGGGGCCGTCCGCTTGGCAGTGGCGCAGAGCCTCGATGAGGAGGTCTTCCTCAGGTAGCGGGCCCTCGTTGAAGGTGGTCACGTCGTCGTGGATGCGCGTGAAGGTTGCGAGGGCGTGGTCAGCCAAAGCGCCCTTGGTATTGATCGTAGCGAGGTAGCTCAGGAAGATCTCCGGCAGACTGCGATCCTCATGCGTGGTGTTGTCACGGCTTAGAACCGTCACGGCAGTCCCCTCGCAGCGGGGGTAGATCTGCGCGATGGCAGCCTGCGGAAACAGATCGGATACGCGGTCGGACAGGTGAGGGTCCGGTACAGGTATGTCCACGAAGACCCGCAGGATTGCGTTCCCGACAATGTCGGCCCTCGTCGCGAGTTCGGCGAGGCTGCCCTCGATGGACATCAGCCGACGGCCGGTCTGCAAGGGTATGACGTGGATGTTCGTGCGGCCTTGCGGAGTCGCCTCTACGATCGTGACGCTCTTCTCCTGCCCGGCCTCGCCGAAGTCAAGTTGCAGCGGGCTGCCGGCGAAGCGGGCGGGAAAGCTGGCGCGGTCTATGTCCTGGGGCTGGTGGATGTGCCCGAGGGCCGCGTATGCCAGCGGTGCCGAGGATTCTAGGCCAACAGCGTAGGCCGGAGTGATTTCGGTGGGTCGCTCGGTCCGTGACAGCAGTGCGCTTTCCAGATAGAGGTGGGCGGCGAACACCAGCACGTCCTGGTCGTGACGGTAGCCGCGGGCAAGAGTAACCGCGAGTTCGGCTTGCAGGTCCCGTAGGTGGGCGGCGTAGCTCATGTCGCCTGTCCTGGGAGTGCGGTTGATGTGCACGAACGGCAGCGACGCAACCCGGACGCGCTCGTCGCAGCCCACGATCGGGTAGTCGAGCACAATTCCGCGCTCGCGACGCTGATCCACGAACCGGATCCGGCCGTTGGCGGCCGGAGAGTCATCGGTGTGCAGGCCGTTGGCCGCGAGGTCCAGCAGTTGGAGCAGGATGGCCGAGTCGTGGTTGCCGCCAAGAACGACAACTGGCGCCACCCGCGCGAGGGATTGCAGCCATCGGACCCCCCTGAGCAAATCGAGGTGCATGGGACGCATGCTGTCGAACAGGTCACCGGAGTGCACGACAAGGTCGGGCTGGCCGGCCTCGGCGATGCCAACGATCTCAGCCAGCACCACATCGAAGTCGCGGTCCCGCGACACGTGGGGTACGGCGCGACCGATATGCGAATCCGAAATGTGCATCAATCTCATGGACCATGCTCCAGATGAATCTGTGCGGTGGGAGAGTTCGAGCTGCGCGGGTGCATCAGGCGTTACGCGGTGACGGTGAAGGCCGGGGTGTAACCCGCACCGGGGCCGAGGTCTTCGTACACGACGGTGGGGGCGACGCGATTCCAGCGATGCCCAGTCAACAATGCTAGGCCCGCCGGTCCGGCCTGGAACAAGTGGATGCGCGCGGCGGGCCGTTCGTCCAGGTGTGCCCGGACGCGGTCGCGCAACTGCTGCGCGAGCGATACCGCATGACCCGGATCACGTACAGACTGATCATGTGCGCCACCGTCAGGACTCAAGGTCAACAAGCCGCGGACCGGAATGCCTGCGGTACGTAGGTAGGCCAGGACCGCAGGCGTGGGATCGATGGTCATTCCGAACGCGACCGCCAGCTCATCGCCGTACCCCAGGTCGGTGTAGTGGTCGTCGGCGAGGGCGGCGAGCCGACGTGGTGCTGTGCTCGACCACAGTTCGCCGTTGCGCAGGTACTTGACGTCCATACCGGTGACTCGACCGAGGCGTGCGCCCACGGTGAAGAAGGTGCCCAACCGCATGGCGCCGCGCACCAGGACGCTGGTGGCGCCCAGATCACGTAGCTGTGCCACCGCGACGTCGAGGTCGGCGGCCATGCGCTCCCACCCATCGGCGGCGACGGGCCGGCGGCGGCTCGGCGCGTCGCCGCCGTCGAACAGATCGACCCAATCCACCGCGACGGTCGCGTCGTCGGGATGCAGATCTCGGTCGATGGCCTGCACGAGCAGGGTCTCGCTCGCGACGGCGACCCGCAGGCCGAGGTTGTCGATCTCCTGCGCGATCTCCTCGGTCGTGATGATGCGCCGCCCCATGCGGATCCATGACGCCAGCTTCGCTGTGGCGAGCAGCAGTGCCTCCTCGTCCGCACGCAGTCCCACCGCAGTCATCAGCGTCAGGGCGTGAGTCAGTTCGTCGGTGAGGCGACGACCGGGATGGAACGTGAGGTGTTCAAGCATCGCTAGTACCTCGTCGCGAGGGGCACCAAGGTGCTGACACCAGTCCTGCAGTGCGATACCGGCCTTGCTCTTGCGACCCGCCAGGGCGGCAGCCGGCATGACCTTGTCCGTGTTCCCGTCGCAGGCGCTCAGCAGCGCATCGTCGGGGTCGATGGCCCGGTTGGTGATGAACTCCAGCTCGGCCGGCACGTCGTCGTGACGCAGCTGGCCCCAGCTCGCGAAGAGTTTCTCCAGGATCGATCGGCCGTTCGGGGACCGCTTCATCAGGTAGGAGCTGTTGAGCGGGTCCCCGGCACCGGTCGCCCACTTGATCGACGCATAGCGATGGGGGCCGGTCCTCATCCGGAGAACGACATCATCGACGCTGCCGGCGTCGTTGATCTCCGTCTCGACCTGGAGGATGGCGCTGCCAGGCAACTGGGTCTGCAACATGCGCGCCCAGGTAATGACGTCCTGGAAATTATCGCCACTGCGGCGTACCCCGGTTCGGGAAGCGGGCCCGTATGCGGGCGCGATCGTGCTGGTCATGATCTTGCTCTCTTCTGGTGGATATCGTGGTCGGTCAGGGCCGGGGCATTCGCCAGCCGAAGAGCTTGCGCCATTCCTCGACGGCCGCCCGTTCTTGTCCGTCGTCTTCCAGGCGGACTGCGAGTTCCGCGATCGCCAACGCCTCGCGCAGGCGCCGTTCGGCTTCGTATTTCTCGGCGGTCGTCATGGAGCCGTTGACGTCGGGGCCGAGACTGGAGGGGTCGGGCCAGACGTCGGTGATGCGGTCGGCCGCGCTGGCAAGGAACCACACCACCTCGTCCTGGTGTCGGCCGAAGGGCTCCTTTACGAGGTCCAGGGCCATGACCTCCAGCAGGAACGACGGGCGCACAATCTTGTCGAGGTGCCGGTTCAGCCCTTTGATCATCTTGACGAAGGGGATCCACTGCCCGCCGCAGGCGGTGTTCTTGGCCGTCGCCTTCTGCGCGTGCACGGTGGGGTCGGTACCGATCCAGACGCCGCTGATGCGGTCCGGGATGTCGAACCCGCCGCCTGGGCGCTCGAACGCGGGGACGATGTCGAAGGAGACGATGTCCTCCTCGTCGCCGAAGTCGATCGTGCACGACCGGCGCCCGATGCTGACCTGGTCGTATTCAAGTTCCAGGATCGCGGCGACGTGGCGGAGGACGTCGTCGGGGGTCGACCCACGCAGGTGGCCGTCGGCGCCCTTGCTGTCGATGGCGAACAAGATGTCGACGTCCTTGAGCTTTTTGGTTTTGGTGTCGCGGCTATAGCTGCCGGTGAGGAAGTGCCGAGCGACCGCAAGGTGCACGCAGACGTGGTCCCGGATCTCGTTGTGGCGCTGGCTCGCCAGGGCCTGTTCGGTCCTGGTGATTTCCAGGGTTTGCTTGAGCTTGACGAACGCGTCGTCGACGTAGCCCATGGATGTCATCCTTCCGAAGACGTGTGAGCCGGTTCCGGCTCAGGACATGTGGATGCGCAGCGATGCCGCCGCGTGCGGGGCGCTGGCGAGGTTGCCGAAGGAGTAGCAGTTGAGGCCCGCGGTGGAAGCCCGGGTGGTCGACGACCACCCGGGCATGTCGGACGCGGCCGTGCGGAAGGTGCACACCAGCCGATACGTGGTTCCGGCTGGGACGCACGCCAGCTTGGCGCGGTAGCGCGCCAGGGCGGCGCGGGAGCTGACGAACTCGCTTCGCTGCTGGTCACTTCCGGCATAGGTGACCGGAAACTCCGCGGCCAGAACCAACTTGCCCGTGGAGGTCGTGCACTCGAGCGTCACCATCTCCAGCGACTGCTCGGCGATCCACTGCATGATGGCGGCCTCGTTCTGCGCGAAGTTGGCCTGGTGATTTCCGAGGGTCAGCCCGAGGTGGGCGAGGATGTCACCGATCGCGCCGAGCACCACTTCGGTGAGGTACGTGGCGGTGTGAACCCTGGTGTACACCGCGGTGGACGTGGTGACTGTCATAATCAGGCACCTCCGCCGAGCCGCCGCGAGACAGCAGCCAGATCCAACCCCGCTGCCGAGGAGACCGCCTCGGAGACAAGATCCTCGGGCACAGCCGTAGTCAGGTGGGGGTTCGCCTTGGCGATCTCCTCGATGTAGCTGGCGAGGGGGTCGGGCGCAGGGAGGTGGATCATCCAGGTTGTGCTGGTGGCCGCGCCGGGAACGGGGTTGAGATTTTCCTCCAGGCTCAGCGACGCGGTCCCGCTGATCGTGCTGATCGCCACCTGCATCGGCGCCGCGATCACGGTGACAGCGTGGTTGTCGAGGTGTCCGCCCGCGACCAACGCGAGGCCTGCGCCGTCGGCGACGTGCAATGCCTCCTCGACGGATGTGCGACGGATGTGCGGAGACCGGTCGAGGGTGTCGGCGATCAACGTGCAGATGGTGGCCCAAGTCTGAGACGAGGAGCGGGCAGGGGACGCCGCTATGGTCCGTGTACGCATCGGATCAGCTCTGCTTCCGGAATGTCTCGGCCACGATCTGAAGGTCGCGGACGTTCAGCTGTCCAGGCTCGACGACAGTGGCGACCCGTCCGGCGAGCGCCTCGGACACGATCTTCTTCACGCGCCGACCGTCACAGCCGGCCAGGCAGGCGGCGACCGTTGTGATCTCCGGATCCGCGGCTAGAGCCGATAGCGCCGGGTATGCGGTGGCGAAGGCCGTCAGGACATGACGCAGGATCGCCTCGATCGCGACCAGGCCGGGCGGTGCCACCTCGATGAGCGCATCGGCGCGGGACAGGAATGCCTCATCCAGTGCCTCGGTGAAGTTGGATGTGGCCACGGTGACGATATGCGGGTGGGTCCGACCGAGATGGTCCATCGCTACCAGGACGGCGTCCGTCGCCCGGTGCACGTCGGCGGGGTTCGCCGACAGCGACGCGGCGCTGCGCGCCACGGCCATGGACTCCACCTCGTCTAGGACCAGCAACGTGGGGATCCCGTCGTCGGCGAGGAGGGGGACGTGCTCGGTCAGCAGTTCCATGACGTGCTGCTGGGACTGGCCATGCTCGGCACTCATCAGACCGTGCGGGTCGACCTCGACGAGCCGGATCCTGCCCCCGGCGGTCATCGGCACGAGCTCGGCGGCTACCCCGCGAGCCAAGGTCGTCTTACCTGTCCCGGGCGGCCCATACAGCAACACCAGGCCGTGCAGGCCGGTGGCCGTGTAAGGCAGGTCCCTGCGCAGTCGAAGTGCGAGCAGCACCTGGCGGACGAGACGGCCTTTGACGTCGTCGGACCCGACGATCGATTCCCAGACACCGTCGAGACGGCGGTCCGGGAGCAGCACGTTCTCCGTGACGCAGTCGGCAACCTTCACCGAAGTTTCCCCTATCGTTGACGTGAGTTCGGAGTAGTTGAACTTCCGGAACTTTATGCAGCCGGCCCTGGACTTGTCAACTACCGGCTGGGTAAGGTTCAACGATGGCGGACATGACGGATGGCGGAAAGGCCCTTGGCCTGCGAATACGTCAGTTTCGTACCGATAAGGGACTGAATCAGACCGAGCTTGCGGCAGCGGCCGAGCTTTCCAAGACCTATATCTCGGAGCTGGAGAGCGGCGCCGGCCGTCGACCGTCCGCGGATGTGCTCCTAAGGATCTCCGACGCGCTCGGCGTCACGATCGCCGATCTGCTCGGGCGTACCCTCCGCCCCACGGCGAGCACCGACATACCGCCTGGACTCGCCGAATTTGCCGAGAAGGAGAACCTGAAGGAAGCGGATGTCATGATGCTTGCATCCATCCGCTTCCGAGGCGACGCACCGCAGACGGCTCAGCGATGGCGGCACATCTACGATGCCATCCGGACCAGCAAGGTCCTCGACCATGAGTAGGGCGTCCGTTGGGAGTTCGTCGCGACGACGTGGTGGCCGCGTTTCTTCGCGAGCACGGCGGCCAGGATCCGGTGGAGGCAGTACGCCGACTCTGTGATGGGTTGTTGGCCGACGTCGAGGCGACAATCCCGGTCAGGATGGACGTCCTAGCCTCATATCGCGGAGCCCACCTGAGATTCATCCAGCAGGACGAAGCGGGATGCATTTTCCACGACGGTGCGAAAATGATCATCGCCGTCCGAGCTCAAGACATCGAAGGCCGCCAGCGGTTCACCATCGGTCACGAAATCCTCCACACCTTCTTCCCGGGCTTCGAGACGCTCCGCCTCTCGCGAACGGACCGGCAGACGGGGATATTCGATCGCAGTCAGGCCGAGGAATATCTCTGCGACGTCGGAGCGGCGGAGCTGCTCTTCCCGCGACGTGACGTGCTGGCGCAGATGCCCAACGACCTCACCGTTCCGGAGATCATGAAGCGCGCCGAAATGTTCGGTGCCACGATCGAGGCCACTGGCCGGCGATTTGTCGAACTCAGTGAACGCCCCGCCGCACTTGTCGTCCTGGAGCCAGGGTGGACCAGTGCAGAAGAGCGTGAGCTGGATCGGCGCCGCTTCACCACCGGCATGCTGAGCATTCAACCCCCGATCCCCAAGAGGTTGCGCGTCAAGTGGGCCGTCACCGCCAAGGGCATGCCCAAGATCCACCGCAACAAGTCGGTCGACCTCGACACCGAGCTCGGCGACATTCTGGCAAGGAATGCCGTCGACTATGTCGGCCGCACAGGCCTAGTTCCGACCACGACGGCAGTGTCCGCCCGGCATATGCCCGTCACCGTCGCGGGCCGGTGCCGTGATCGCGTGGTAGTCCTCCTATCGGTGTAGCGCAAGCTGACGAAACCCGTCAAGCTAACTGATGGATCGAAGACCGACGCCGCCACGGTTCGGCGCGCAGCGGACAGCACCCGCAATGCCTCCACGGCGGTGAAGTCCGTGTCGACATCGCCCTGTCGCTGTCGTTGGCCTAGCGGTTGTGGTCCGCGGACTCGAACAGCCATCGGAGCATCGCATCGTCTTCCTGGTAAACAATCAGGCGGCCCCCTCCCGATCCGGCGATGTCGACGTCTGAGTGTTGATCGGCGCGGCCGTGGGCGCCGTCCATGGCGATGATGTCCGCGCCGTACAGGGACGCGACTGCCCCGGCGATGCGCATTCCGGGTGCGTCGAGGTCGCCTGCGTAGCGCAGGCGGACCTGTTGGTCGTAGGCGAGTTGGAGCAGCGGGTGGTCGACGCCGCGGAGTTGGCCGCTGGTGCAGGCCAGCGGTGGCGGATGCGGCAGGAGCATGGCGGCTTCCAGGACCGATGGGTTTTCGACAACGGTGAGCGTGTGCGGTCCGAACGTCGGTGGGGTGGCCGTGAGGTCGAGGAGCGTCAGTGCGACCGGGTGTGGGGCCTCGTGAAGCCGCCGGTCGATGGGTCCGTCGCCGATGGTGGGGACGCGGTAGAGCAGGACGGTGGCGGACAGCCGGTCGGCGATGATGCCGGCGCGGGCGAGGAGGGCTCGGATGTGGTCGGGGCGGGTGGGTTCTGGTTCGCCCCTGTGTTCGGCGATGGCAGCGACGAGGCGGCTTCCGGCGAGGATATTGAGGTCGAAGTAGTGCGGGTCGCCGGTGCAGTCGTGGGCGAGTTTCGGGAGGCTGATCGGCGGGTCTGCCGGTATCCGCTGGAGTGCGGCGGCGACCGCGCGGACGAACTGGCGGGTCTGTTCCTCGGCGGCGAGCCCGGCGGCGCGCAGCCGGTCGGCCAGGACGGGAGTTCGTGGCAGCATTTCGGCGATGAACGCGGCGAGGTCGTGGCGCTGCGCGGCAGTCGTACGGCGGCGGTCGGCCTGGTTGACGACCGGGGCGCCGGTGGCCGTCTCGACGAGGGCGATCAGGTCGGTGTGGGTCAGTCCCAGGACATCCAGTAGTTCCCGGACGGGGACGGTGTGGCCGCCCGGGGTGGCGGTGATCGCGGATCGGATGTTGCGGCGGCGGTGGGTGCGGTCGATCCAGGAGCGCAGTGACGCGATGGCGGCTGGGCCGAGGTCGGCGGTGACGGTGACGATCGCGGCCGGTTCGACGCCGGTGCACATCCGCTGGTGGATGGCGCGCCATAGAGGTTGGAGGTCGGGGTTCGTGGCGAGTTGACGGGTGTTGTCGACGGTCATGGGTTGATCATGAAGTCGAGGGTGAGGGGCTGGGGTTCGCCGTGGCCTTCCCACAGCCATGGCACGGTGACCCGGTATTTGCCGGATTTGACGACTTCGTGGACGACGACCTGCCCGGCTTCTTGTTTGATCAGCGGGGTCATGAAGGGGGCGGTGGCGAGGACGTCGAAGTTCCAGGAGCGCAGGAGTCGCAGGACGTGGCGGAGGTTGTCGTCGTCGAATGCGGCGTCGATTTCGTCGATCGACAGCAGTCGTGGGCCGAGGTATCCGGTGTGGGAGTACATAGACCAGGCGGCGGCGAGCAGCGGCAGCATGGTGGCGAGGCGTCGTTCGCCGGTCGAGAGTGATTCCAGTGGGTTCGCTCGGGCGTTGACGTCACGGAAGACTTCTTCGGTGCCGTTGCCGAAGGAGTTGTGGGTGACGGCGATCTTCCACACGTGCCAAGCGCGGTAGTCGAAGGCGTGGGCGACGCGCTGGTCCCAGGGCAGGCCGATGGTTTCGTCCATGCGCTGGCGGAGGACGGTGTACATCTGCTCGAATGTGGCGTCGGACGGGGCGCTGGTGATGAGGTCGACCATGCGTTGGGCGTCGTCGTCGTCGCGGACGTCCCATTCGACCTGGACACCGACGCGTTCGACGCCGGTGCGGATGCCGGCCAGGGTCGCGCGGATGTCGCGGACGAGTTGTTGGGCAGCTTCGCGGTGGATCTGGACGTCGCGTTGCAGCTGGGTGAACATGCTCATCCGGAAGATCTGTTTGATGTCTTCCCGGAGGTCCTCCTGCAGTTGGGCCACGGTGGCGTGGAGTGTCTCCAGGACGTGGCACAGGTCGTGGCCGCGGGCGGTTTCGGGGTCGGCTACCACCGCTCGCCGCCACGGGGTTCCTTCGATGCCGGTGATGGCGACCTGGCGGTTGAACCGGATCAGCGCCGCGCTGGCGTCGCGGGCGCTGACGTCCAGGGCGGTCAGTGCCCGGTCGCGTTGGGTGGTGAGTGCTGCGAGTCGGTCGGGGGTGGCGAGTTGGCCGTCGAGAATGCGATGGGCCCAGGCGAGGCCTGCGGTGATGTGCGCGGGCCGGCCGGTGTCGTCGGTGGCGATGTCGTCGGGGACGGTGACGAAACGTTCGTCGACCAGGCGGGCGAGTTGCTGGAGGTGGTGGTTGCGGCGAGCGTCGGATGCCTGCCGCTGCGGGGCGAGACCGGCGAGGAGGGTGGTGGCCTCGATTTCCTTGTCCCGGGCGGCCTTCTCGGCCTGTTCGATGTCGCCGAGGTGTGCCTTGCGGGTCTCGAGTTCCTCGACGATGGCTTGCAGGGCGGTGTGGAGTTCCTCGTACGCGGCGCCGTAGAGCGCGCTGGCTTCGGCGACGGCCGCGGTGGCCTCGTTCGCCTGGGTGCGGGCGGTGGCCGCGTCCTGGGTTGCCGAGGCTGCGCGGGCGCCGAGTTTGGATGCATCACGGGCGGCGTCAGTGGCGCGCCGGCGTAGTTCGATTGCTCGTTGGGCGGCGTTGCACCAAGAGTCGACGAGCCCGCCGAGTTGGGTGATGGCCTCGGCGTGGCGGGTGAGGCCGTCTCGGTGGGTGGGTAGCTGCGGGCCGTCGGCGGGTGCCGCGGCCCGATTGAGGTCCCGCAACGTGGTGCGCACACCGGCGCTTGCGGTGTCGTGGCGCGCGACGGCGTCGATGGTCCGCGCCCGGGCCCGGTTGACGCGGGAGACGGCGTCGGCCTCCGCGCGTTGGGCGTCGAGGACATTTTCGTGCGGCGGGAAGCCGTTGACGTCGGTCTGCGCCTCGCGGGAGGCGGTGGCAGCCAGGTCGCGGCGTTCGGTGAGCCGCTGTGCCGTGGCCTCGAGGTCGGCGGATTTGGCGACGGCGGCGGTAGCCACCGTAGCGAGGTCGGCTTCGACTGCTCTGAGGTGGCGGAGGTCCTGCTCGACCGCGGCCAGCCGGGTGTGCCGTTCGGTGCGGACCGCGTTGATGGCCGTGACATCGTTCTGGTAGACGAGTTGCGCCTGCGCGATCTGCGCGGCGGTGAGCAGCTCGGCCATGTGATGTTCTGCCGCTGCAGCTGCATGGAGGGTGCGGGCGGTACCGAGTTCGGCGGCGGGCGGGAAGCTGGCGAGTTCGTCGGCAGCAGCGGCAAGGTCCCGTTCGGCCGCCGCCAGGTTCTGCCCGGTCGCGGCGAGATGTGCCTCGGCGGTGGCGACGGCGGCGTCGAGTTCCGCGACGCGCTCCTGGCGGGCGCGTTCACGCGCGGTCTGACCGATGAACGCGGCCTGATATCCGTGCGGTGCCGTCGCGGTGAGGACACCGACTCTGAGGGGCCCGAACTCTGTGACGCCAGGCGCCGCGTCCACAGAGATCGCCCGGAGCACGTTGTCGATCACGGCGGCATCGATGTCGGGGTGTGCCTCGGGTCGCAGGAAGTCGGCGAGGGTCGCTCCGGCCGCCGGATTGTCGGCGGTGATGACCAGGTCACCGGCGGTGAGCCGGCCGTCGGGGCGGACGAGGGCGTCGAGGACGCCCGACACGAGCAGTGCACCTTCGAGCTGGTCGGCGATGTCGGGCGGGACATCGTCGGCGAATCCGACCAGCGCCCACAGCGGGGTGGCGTCGTCGCTGCGCTCCGGACGCCATCGCGGTGCTGGCGGCAACGGTGCTGCGCGTCGGGCGTCGGCGCGTTCGGATTCCATGCCTGCGAGCGTGGCCGCAGCGTCGGCGTGCTCGCGTTCGGCGACCCCGCGCCGCAGCTGTAGCCGCCGCTCCGCAGCGTGATACGCCCGTTCCGCAACGCCACGTAGCGATAGTTGATCGATTCCGTCGGGTCGCGGCACCTCAATGTCCGCCGGCTGAAGGTAGACGAGGCGGTTCTGCCAGGTGGTGACGAGGCCGTGGAACTCACGTTCGGCGTGAGACACCACGTCACGGGTGCGCGTGACGTGATCGGCGGCCTCGGCGAGTTCGTTCTGCGCCCGACGAGTTTCGGTGTCGCGGCGGTTGACCGCATCGAGATGGCGGAGCCCGTCCTGCTCATCCTCGTCCTGGACGACGCGCGCGTGGCCGTCGAAGGCCTCCTGCATCGCCCCGGCCCGGTCGGCCGCCTGCTGGTGGTCGGCCGTGGCTGTGGTTGCGGTGGCGTCGGCGGCGGCGGCGATGGCGATGGCGGTCGCGGCGGCCAGCTCGTGTTCGGGAAGGGCGATCGTTGCCCGGGTGGCGTCGGCTGCCGCGGTGAGCCAGGCGGTGAACGCCGGGATGTCCACGGCGTCGTCGATGTCCGCCATGACGTCGGCGGGTGGCGGCGGCAGCTGCACGAGCCGCTGCGACCACGCGCCGACCGCGGCGATGAAATCGCCTTCGACCTGGCGGCGGGTGTCGGTAGCCGCCGTTGCGGCGCCGCGTTCGTCGTCCTCGTCGTCTTCGGCGCGGCGGCGGCCGTCGGCGCTGCCGCGTTCGCTTTCCTGGGCGATCTGGTGTGCGCGCAGCGCTTGATCGACGGCCGTGACGTGCGCGGCCGCGCGGCGATCCAGGCGGTCGGGGTCGTGGTGAGCGCGTCGATGTCGGCGTCTGTCGTGGCGGTGTCCTCGATCAGCCCGGCGGCGGCGATGAGCCGCTCCACCGCCGCGTCCGCACCGACATCGGCAGCGTGCCGTCGGAGCGTATCGATCAGCCCGGAAGCCTGCTGGCGGGCACGCTCGGAGATCATGTGAGATTCCTCGGCACCGTCGGCAGCGGCCTGTGCGTCGTCGGTAGCCTCGCCGGCTCGTTCCTCGGCGTCGGTGGCGGTCTTGGCGAGTTCGGTGGCGCGGCGTTCCATGTGCGGCAGTTCCGCACCGGCGTGGTCGCGTAGTGCGGTCATCGCCCCGTCGCGGCGACCGTCGAGGGCGGTGATGTGCGCGCCGGTGTCAGCCCGGTCCTTGCCGGCAGCGGCGAGCTCGGCCGTGGCGGTGGCGAGCCGGTCGGTGTATTCCCGGTTAAGGCGGGTCTGGTTGGTGAGCTCGTTGTCCGCGGTCAGCAGCCCGGTGGCTTCGACCTGGACGACGTAGCGCCGGTGATGAGGGGGTCGGTGATGTACGTCGGCGTAGGGCGGCGACGGCCGGTTTTGGTGGCGTCTGAGGTGACGCGGACGCGCCATAGATGGACCCCCGGGGTGGGATGCCACACGTCGTCGCTGTCCACGTCGGGGCGCAGAAGCCCGGCTGCGGTCAGGTCGGTGGCGGCGGCGCGGGCCAGGGCGGTCGGGCGTTGGTGGTAGGCCGCGGCCCACCGGGGCAGGGTCTCTCGGATCGTGTCGATCATCGCGGTGATCTCGGCCAGCGGGAGTTCCGCGGTCGGGGCTGGGCGGCGGCCGATCTCGGCAAGGACGGCGAGGGCGGCCTGGCGTTCGGTCCGGCGGCCTTTCGGGAAGTCGAAGACGCCGTTGGTGCCGTGCGGGTCGGTGATCTCCCACCAGTCGCGGCGGACGGTTGCCACCAGGCCGAGCGACGCGGCCACGTTCAGTGCTCGTTCCCGGCCGGAGATCGTGTGGAGGTAGGCGGTGGTGTCGAGGTCATCGTCGCCCGGGTCGGTCGCCGGATCATCGACGATGCGCCGCAATGCCCGCAGCCTGCGGTCATCGACCGAGGTGGGCCGCTCATCGAGGTCCACGGTGTCGGTCGGGAGCGTGCCGGCGGCCAGGACGTCCGCGTGCCGTGCCGGCGGCAGGCCGTCGAGGCCGAGGAGTGTCGGTCCCAGCGACGAGAACTTGCACGCCAGTCGCTCCCGGGAGCAGGAGACGACCAGGTTGCCGTGCTCGTCGTCGACGACCCGGTCCAGATCGGCGTCGACGGTGATCGTTCCCTCCGCGACCAGGATTTTCAACGCGTTGACCACCTGGCGGCGGTTGTCGTTGGCTTCCTGTTTGCTGCGGCCGTCCGGTGACACGAGCCGGAAGGTCGGCAGCAGCCCGGCGTTGGTGTCAGCGGCGCACACCTGGGCGATCGCCTGCAGCAACTCGTTGAGACTCATCCGCTGCCGTCGCCACAGCTGCTCACACACCAGGCATGTCAACACCAGCACGGCCTGAGTGGCGATCTCCGGAGGGCTGTTCTTGTGGAGCACGTACGGTCCGCGATCGGCGGGCACGTCGGCGCGGCGTTTTGTGCAGCACCACGATCTGCCCGAGTTCCTGTACTTCCAGAGGCCATCCGAGTTCGGTACGGAAGAAGTCCACGAGCTTCTTGCGGCCCTTGACCGCGGCACGGTAGCTGACCGGGTCGTCCTCGGCACGCAGCCGACCGGTCGTGACCAGCAGCCGGGCCACATCGCGCAGGTCAGGGTCCAGCATCGCGGTGCTCATGCCGCCTCCGCTTCCACCGAGGTCACCCCGATGCCGGCTGCTTCGACGAAGACCCGGATCCGAAGATCCGGCCCCGACAGCACACCCTCCGCCAGCCTCACCGACACCCGGCGGCCGGCGACACCGGCGCGCACCTCGACGGTCAAACTCGTTCCGTCGATCGGCGCCCGGTACGCACCGCCGACGTCGTCGACGCGGGACACCGCGACCTCGATCGCCGCGAGCAGCAGCATCACTGCATCACCCGGCACCCCGGCGAGGTATTCCAGACCCACCTCGCCCGGTGTGACCAGCAGCGCCGCGAGCCGCTGGCGGCGCTGCGCATCGGCGACCGCCGCCGCCACCGCGCCCGCGCGTTGATCCGCCAACTGCGGCACCTTCCGCGGCGGACCAGACGTCCGGCCCGGCCGTTCGTGCTCCCGCAGCGTCACCGCCTCCGTTCGGGCGGTGACACCCACATCCGCCGGCGTACCGTGCGACACGTCCTCCCGGGCCTGGTCCGCCACCGCGTGCCGGGCCGGCCAGTCCCCGAACGCCGCCGCATAAACCCGCCGGGCGTCCGGGTCCGATTCCTGCCGGTGCAGGCTGTGCGCCAACATACGGAAGTCGGCCCCGAGGTCCGATCCCCGCCGTTGCGCGATATAGCGGCGGTCGATCGCGATCAACATCGTGTAGACCGCACCCGATGCCGACGCGATCAACCTCGCCACCGTGCCGTCCGACTCGAACCACGCCTCCAAATCCGACAGGTACCGCAGCCGCTCATCAATCCAGTACTGCTGCTCCCGCGGATCGACCGGCCCGGCGTGCACCGCCGCGGTCTCCACCAGTCGCCGGTGACCACACGCTCGAAGCTCCGCCAGTGCGGCATCCACCCGACGCAACGCCCGCCCGTACTCGCGCGGGAACTGCCGCAGGGCATCCAGAACCCGGTCGCGGTTGTCGCCGTAGAGCACATCGTCGGTCACGTCGGACTGCACCAGGCGGGCCAGCGCCGCGTAGAAGTCCGCGGTCACCCGCTGCAACTCCTGGGTCCGCGTGCGGACATCGTTGAGTTCCATCGGCAGCAGACCCGCGTCGGCGTCGAGCTTGTCGATAAGCCCACGGACCGTGCGCTCCACGCTGTCCAGCAAACGTGCCGGCAGCTGCACAGCACGGCCCGCATCCAGCACCGCCTCCCGGACCGATGCCACAATGCCGCGGCCCCGGCGGGTCAGCGCCCACGACTCCTCCCGTGCCAACACCCCGTTGAGATCGCGCAGCTGCGCCGAGTAGTCCCGAAACGGCTCGGCGAACGACCACTTCGCTAGCTGGTCCAGCAGATCGAGCAGATCGGCATGGGATACGACGTCGTGGAAGCCAACCGATCGTAGCCGTGCCGCGATCTCGTCTAGGCCAGCGCTCGGACCCCGCGTAGACAGTTCCTCCAATGCCGCCAGCAGCGCGGTGTTCGCGCTCCCGGCTAAGATCGTCCGGCAGCGCGAACACGGTCCAGTCATGGTGGACTATGTCCTGCCACCAATGTCTCGGCTCAGCCATACGCCACCATGCCGACGGCCGCCGCCAGCGCAGCGTCAGCAGTTGCAGGACGCGGCCACCACCCCAGCCGGAACCTCATGCGACCCCTAGCCACTGCATGCGCCTTTCGTTGATCACCGTCTCGACATCGACTCTTGACAATCACTCCAGCTACGGCGCCAGTAGATCGGCGAGGTGTGACAAGTTCAGACCAAAGTTCAGGCGGCTCGGGGAGATTCACTCCAACGAGTGACTCCGCTGCCGGCGAGGATCGACGGCGCTATGCAGCTGAACAACACCGCTAACAGAGCCCGCGATAAGCACACTGCGGCACAGCAACTTGGTCAAGACTCGGGATGCGGACAAAGGAGTTGTCCGCATCCCCGTCATGGGACGCGACACCGGTGAAGGTCGGTAGCACTCTGGGTCAAGATGTGTCCCTCGAGCAAGGTGCCTGAACAGTGACAGCGCGTCGGTGGATGCCAGACGCAGGCACGAACTTGCGGAGGCCAACCGCATGGGGTCGCATCGAAATGCGCAACCCTGCCGGCTCCAGTCGAATACGCACGGTGCCGGTGAACCTAGACCGGCACTATTGCCTAGGCGCTGTTCTTACGTTTCATGGCTTGGGCGGTGCGGTCGGCGGCGTCGCGGTGGAGTTCCTCGACGACGCTCTGGTAGGTGTCCCGGGTCAGCGTTGATGTCGAGTGGCCGAGTTGTTCCTGCATGACCTTGATGTCGATGCCCGCCTGCAGGCCGACGGTGGCGGCGACGTGGCGGAGGTCGTGCAGCCGGATCGGCGGCAGCCCAGCTCGGGCGACGAGCCGGTTGAATCGCTGGCTGACTCCGGCCGGTCGCCACGGGTCGTCCGTCGGGTCGGACGAAGAACAGTCCGGTGTCCGGCCATTTCGGTCCGGCGGCGAGTTTCTGCGCCGCTTTGGTCCGGATGTATCGATCAAGGACGGCGGTGGTGTCGTCGTCGTAGAACACGTCCCGCTTCCCGGCGGTGCTCTTCGGCGCTTTCTGGACGAGGCCGTTGCGGCCCATGGTGATCTGGTTGGTGACCCGGGCGGACTGGTTGGCGGTGCGGACTTCGGAGTCCTTGAGTCCGCAGGCTTCGCCGCGGCGGGTGCCGCGGTAGGCGATGAACCAGAACATCGGGTACAGGTCGCGGCGCGGGTCTCGGCGTAGTCGAGGAACTCCCCGGTCTGCTCCGCGGTCCACACCATGACCTTGCCGGGGATCTCGCCGGTCTCGCGCCATCGGGTGACGCGTTCGGCGGTCCACGGCATCGGTGGTTCGCGTTCTTCGGGGGTTTTGACGTGGGCGGCGGCGTTGACCTTGACCACTTCGTCGATGAGCGCGTCGTTGAGGGCGTTGCGGAGCGTGGACCGGATCCGGTGCCGGGTCGCCGGTCCGGTGACCCGGACCCCTTTCACGCTCGCCCGGACCGCGGGGTCGGTGCTGGCGCGGGCGGCTTCGATCTCGCGGTTGCGGTCGATGATGTTGGCGATCATGGTGCGGACGTGTTTCGGCCGGAGTTTGTCGAGGGGGATGTCGCCGAGGTGCGGGATGAGGTGGGCGCGGATGTGGCTTTCGTAGGAGGTGATGGTGCGACCCGGCGACGGTGTCGAGTTTTTCCAGTTCGGTGATCCAGTCGGTGAGGTACTCCCCGACCGTCTGGCTCTGCCCGCCGACCGGGGTGCCGAGCCGGATCCGTTTGCGGACCTCCGCCTCGGTCGGCAGTGCGGCGTCGCGGCCGACGGCTGCTTGGAGCAGGTCGGCGATGTCGCGGCGCAAGGCCTGGTCGCGGCCGGCGAGCCGGAGGAGCAGGGTGGCGTGGTCGAGTTCTTCTTGGGCTTCGTCGCTGGTGGTGAAGGCGCCGCGGCGGAGTTGGCGGCGTTTCCCGGTGGTGGTGGGGGGAGTTCGAGTTGGTACCACCAGGTGCCGTGGTCGGAGCTCCAGCCGCCTTTCGGGCGGCGGAGTTTGGGGCAGTTGCCGTTGTAGATTTTGCCGGTGTCGGGGTTGCGGCACCCGCAGCGTTTCGAGACTGATCCGGTCGCAGACATGTGGTCGTGCTCCTTCGTCGATTGCGGTGAGGGGTGGTGTTGCGGCTGGTGGGTAACGGTTTGTGCGATCACATGGACGCGTGGATATCGCCCGATGGTCAAGTGCACTCGACGACCTTGATCCGTGTAGGTCGATCGGTCATGCGAGCACGGTGTCGGCAGTCAGGCCTGTCGTCAGATGTCGCATCGGCTCGGCCCATTCCTGCGGCGGCCGCGAGCGCTATCCGTGCACCGGCCCCGCTGTCGCGACGCTGTACGGCCACAGGGTCCAGCAACCGCACCGATGGGAGATCGCCGGTGCTGGCGGCACAATGATGGGGTGACCAGCGGCGAATCGATGTGGCCGGCCGACACGTTGGCCGCGTTGCGGCTCGGTAGGCGCCTCGTGGTTGAAGTACCGGCCTCCCGGCCCGGCCGCCGCGCGTTTGTCGACGTTCGACCGGTCCAGGACGCCGCCGATGTCACGGCCAGTCGCGAGGGTTCGGTCCGGTCGAGTGCGATGCGAGCCTTCCGGCTCGATCATTGGGAGTACGACACGCAGGTGCTCGACGGCTTCGACTACGACATCGGTGCCGAACACATCCGTTGCGCTTCGGCGGCCGATGAGGCACACCTTCTCGATGTGCTGCGTGCCTGGGGTCTCGACCCCGGCGAGTTCAGACACCTCTGGGACACCGCCGATCCGCAGTAGATCCCGGCCGGTGGACGGCGGACGCGCGACGATTCGGCTACGCCGAGAGTTCGACGATGGTGTCGGCTACGACTGGCTGGCCGGATTCTGACGCGCACGCCTGTCCGGCGGCGGCGCGGCATCGTTGCGAGTGTCGAGTTCTCGGATGTCCCGAAAACCTGTCGTCGTAACTGGTGGGCTGCGGGGAGGATGGCGTGATGTCGGATCTGTTGTGGGATGAGGTCAGGAACTTCTTCGATCCCGGGTTGATGGGTTCGCTACCGGACCTGTGGGTGGAGGGGACGTCGGTCGCGGACTGGCAGGCGGTGTTCGATCTCGTTCGGTCGAGCGGCTGGCGGTACGAGTACAGCGTCGGTACGACCGTGACACCGCTGCCTCCCGCGGTGGAGGTGTTGTCCCGCGGCCCGGACGCGGAGGTGGCTGACCTGCGGGTGTGGCCGGTCGACGGCGTGTTGGTGATCTTCCGCCCGTACAGTCCGGAGCACATCTCGTTCGATGTCGACCTGCGGGAACTGCAGGGCCAGGTCGGCGTCGACCTCCTCTGTACCTTCATGACCACGATCGGCCACCGCTCGGCAAGCCGGTGTCGATGACAGCGGAGGGCGACTGGGGACATCCGGTCCTCGGCTTCGACCCGCAGGCCGGCTCGGTGGTCCTCCTCGCCGATCCGCACTTCTAGCCGCCGGGTGACATCGACGTCCGGGACGTTGGCATCTCTTCCGGGCCTGAGACCGCTGTCAGATAGATGCCTCAAATGCCACGAGTCGGGTACGTGGTGCGACGCTTGTCGTCAGATACCCCGATCGTCCTCCGTCAGCCCATACGCCGCAGGCGTGGCGCATGGCTGGCTGGGTCGGGATGGGCATCGAAGGATCCGGCCCGCCGCCGGGATCAGCGATACCTGGTGCACCCGATGATCGACACTGGCGGGTACGTGCACGGCGGGGCATAGTCGCGGCCGCGATGGCCCGACGTCGACCCGGACGGTTATCCCATCGACCTTGGAAGATCAGCCGTCCTCGGGTGCCGGGCCCACACCGGCGGCGCTCGGCGGCGATGATGGGGACCGTGGATCGGTTCGAAGGACGCTGCTGGCTGGATTGGTGGGCGAATTCTACGACCAACCTCGCCGGTTGTGAGGTGTCACTTGTGATCACGCCGACCGAGACCGGTTGGGACGCGCGCGGTCGGTTGGGCAGTGACGAGGACCAGGAGGCGTTCGCTTTCCTGTGCGAGCTGGATCCGGTCTTCACGCTGCGCTTCTCCGATGGTAGTACCGTCGATGTCGTCGTCACTCCGACCGATCACCGCTGGTTCACCCTCGTCGAGTACACCGGTTCGGCCGACCGGCAGATCAACTATCGTTTCGACCTGTAGCGGCTCGGCCCAGGATTCTCCGCCACGTTAGGCCGGCTCGGCACACGCCTGGAGACCGCCGGGGGTCGCGGATCCGGCCGGCCGTGACCCTACGCAGCGGAGTACCCGTCCGACGTCGACGCCGGTGGTGTCCAGGTCGAGGTGGGCGTCCACGCCGAGCGCGGCCTGGCTGGGCGTGTGCCGGTCGAACGCATGCCTGGCGGTTCGACGTCGGGTAGGTTCTGGGCTCCCGAGATCGGATTGCGGGTCCGTCGGAAGGATGGCTGTCGTGGGCGCCAAGACTGCGTTGCTCATGTTCACCGACCAGGATGTGCCGGCCGCGCTGCAGTCCGCCTCGGCGGCGAGTCATGATCGGGTGGCTGCGCTGGTCGAGGCTGTTCTTCCCGGCTACGGCATGGAGCCGGTGGGCGGGAACGTTCTCGGTGATGCCGTCTATCCCGATGACGGGATCATCTACGCGACGAGTACCGGTGGAGTCGATCTGTTCTGTGATCGACGGTTCCAGATCGACCGGCCGTCGCAGCTGCCGCCGCACCTGATCGATCTGGCTGCGGGGCGTCGGATCGTGTTGCATGCGATGCACTCGGTGTCGGACTGGTTCGCGTTCGCGGTCTGGGAGGGCGGCGTCCTGACCCGTTCGCTGAGCCTGTCCCCCGGCGGCGGCATCGTCGAGGATATCGGCCCACGGCTGATGTTCGAGGAGCCGTATTGGGCCGGTGACCACCCCGTCACTCCCATGCCCGGCTGGCCGAACCAAGACCCGTATCGGCTGCCGTTCCACCCCCTCGACCTCGGCGAAGAAGTCCTGCGGGCACTGCTCGGGTTTGTGCTGGAGGGCCGATCCGAGCCTGGTGATGTCGAACCCTACGACGTGCCCGTCCACGGATTCCGAACCGTGGACCCGACCGGGCGCGAGCAGGCCGCCCGGGAGGCGATGGCGGCGGTCGTTGCCCGCACGCGGCCGCCCCGCCGATTCCGGCACATCGACGGGAACCTCGTCGAGATCCCTCCGACGGCCTCTGCGGACTGAGCGCCCGATTCGGCATGCCGGCCGAGGTTGATCGGCACGCCGGCGTGCCGGTGATGTATCCACGGCTACGAACCGACACCCGACGATCGCCTCGGTAGCCCCGAGGGACGCCGGGCAACAGCATCGCCGCGCAGAGCCTGCAGACGCCTATCGGACCGCGGTCGTCCCTCCCGGACTGCGACGATCCGGCACGTCTACATGAACGGATCACATCATCGGGGATGACGTCGCGCCCGACCACAGCGCCGTGACGGAGTGCCGGGGTCGGATCGTCCGAGTGACGGTGGCATATCCCAGACCGGTTTTGTCAGAGAAAACGAACACTCACCCGCTCTGACAGAGCCCCCGGATGCTCTGACAGTCCACATTTGTCCCGACTTCGAAGGTCTGTCGGTAGAACCGTTCCGGAGCTCCACGACGTCTGCCGAGCTGCCAGGGAGCCGCTCGTGGCCGCCGATCGCGGTAGGCGTGCCCCTCTCACCGGACAGACGCCGTATCGACGTCAACGGATCGGCTGTGGCGGCCGGATGGCGGTAAACGTGTTGACGCGGTCGCGGATCCGCGCGTTCATGGAATGGTCAGCGCACCAGCACGGCAGAAGCAACTTTGTCATCGAGAAGGGTATTCATGCCGCAGCTGACCACGGTCATCACACCGCTGCCCACCACCACACACCCCCACCCCGCCCGTCCCCGTCCTCGTCCCCGGTCCGGTGCGGACCGGATGATCCGGGCCGCCGCCGCGTCGGCGGTCGTCGCGTTGGCCGCGGTGGCCGCCGCCGTGTCCTACGCGCACATGCGTGTCCTCGCCGATCGGCACGGGGAGACCGGCTGGCAGGGACACGCGTTCCCGCTCAGCGTCGACGGCATCGAAATCGTCGCTTCGCTGGTCCTGCTCGCCGACCGCCGGTCGGGACGACCGCCGGGACCGCTGGTCTGGGCCGCGCTTGCGGCCGGGACGGTGGCGAGTATGGCCGCGAACGTCGCCGTCGGCCCGGCCGACCCGATCGGCCGGGTCATCGCCGGCTGGCCGGCGTTCGCACTGCTCATGGCGATCAAACTCCTCACCGGCCTGATCGAACACCCCACCCAACCACCACCGACAACGACATCTCGGGTCCGGCCGGCGGCCCGTCCCCGACCAGCCACAACCACCACACCACCGGTCCGGGCCGCCCGTACGGACCGGAACCGGCCCGATCGGGGACCGTCCCCACAACCGATGTCCGCGGACATCGCGGACCTGATCCCGGCCGCCCGCGCCATACAAGCGGCGGTAACCGGGACGGCGGACGCCTCACCCGCGACGTCCTCCGACACCGGCTGCGGACCGACGGGATCGCCGTGTCCAACCGCCGTCTGTCCCTCGTCCTGCACGCCCTCGCCGCCGACCCCGACGACACGGACGGCGGACCGCCACCGACCCCCACCACCTGACCGGCCGTAGCCGGGAGACGGCGTCGTCTCCCGGCCGCGGCCCAGAAACCGTGACACCAACGGCGTTGACCAGCCGTGTCATAGCGCGGGCCGGATTGTCAGAGCGTTCGAGTGTTCGTTTTCTCTGACAGAACCGGTCTGGTGTACGTCGCGATGTTCGCGGCCGGTCCGACGAACGTAACCGCGCCCCGTCCGGTCGCACGGCCTCACGCGCTGACGTTTAGGCAGCCGCCGTGTTGTACCGGAGGCGGCACGACGGCTGTCCTGTCGTCGTCTCGCGCCCGTGACAGCGATCGTGGCTTGCGGTTTCCGGGTCAGTTCGGCACTCCGTTCGGCGGTCAGTGCCGCCGTCAGTGTTGAACCTGACCCCCACACCGACCCCATCCCCGCAGCACCGTGCAGGCCATCCGGCCTGCCAGGAGTGTCCGCGACAGTCGCGACAGACCTATCAGGTCTCTCCCCTTAGGAGTCAACAACTGTGCGTTCCCCCGATCCTGTGCTTCGTGTTCAAGAATCGTTGACCATCCGCGACCGGATCCTGCTGGGCTGGCTCTACGACCACGGGGTCCTGACCACCGACCAGATCGCCCACGCCCTGTTCCCGTCCCTGGACTACGCCCAGACCCGGCTCCGCCGGCTCACTCGAACTCGGCGTGGTGGCCCGGTTTAGGCCGCAGAAAGCCGACGGCGGCTCCTACCCCTACCGCTACGTCGCCGACCAGACCGGCCTCGAGTTCGTCGCCGCCCAACGCGGTGATCCGCCGCCACGGCCGAGCCTGGCCCGGCAACGCCGCCGCGGCTACACCTCCACCGCCAACCTCCCCCACCTCCTGGGCACCAACCAGTTCTTCATCGACCTGCACGGCCACGCCCGCACCCACCCCGACACCAGCCTCGACCGGTGGTGCCCGCGGCCCGGTTCCACGACAAGGCCGCGTTCTTCGCCACCGGCAACAGTCCCGGGCTGCTGCTGCTCCCGCACGCGCCACGCCCGGACGGCCACGGCATCTGGACCGACCACAGCACCAGCCGGGCGTTCTTCCTCGAATACGACACCGGCACCGAACCCCTCCCCATCCTCGTCGGCAAAGTCATCGCCTACCTGCAGGTCGAGGCCCACAACCGGCGGCCGTGGCCGGTCCTGTTCTGGCTGGCCACCGCACGCCGCGAACACAACTTCCACGTCGCGCTCGCCGCCACCCTCGACGGCCGGGACCTGCGGGTCCCGATCGCCACCGGCGCCCGCGACCACGCCACCAACCTCGGCCTGTCACCCGCCGACGCGGTCTGGTGGCTACACCGCCACGAAGGCCCCCGGCTGCACCTGCGCGACCTGCCAGCTACGGCCGACCACGACTACCTCCTCCACTGACCGCCGATGCGGTACTGCAGCGGACACACCGGCATACGCGTTGGCGAGCGCGGTGGCCGGGCGCCAGCCGGATCGGAGCGCGTCGGACCCTCGCTGCCGATGACAGCGAGGTCATGGTTCCTTCCGTTGTTGGGTGCGCGGGAGGGGGCAACCGTGCCAGGTGAGATTCGAGACGCGCCCCGATCGCTCGGGCGCGGGTCTCCCCGGCACGGGTGCCCCCTCGTTGCCGTCCGGAGGATCGAGGCCCCTACCCCATCTCCCCGGAACGTCTCTATGGGCCGATCGGAATCGGTGGAAGGTGCACGCGCAGCGCCCGGATGGTCCGTCGGTGGATCGCAATCAAGCGATCCGCCTCCACCCGGTCGATCCCACCGTCGGTGGTGGCGAGGTCGGCGATCTCGTCGGCAAGGCCTTGGATCTCCGCCTTGATATAGCGGACGAAACCGTCACGGTCGTCGTCTCCGTCCATAGCCACCGCTATTGACCACCGGCCGCCTCGATCCTGGCCCGATGCCGGCGTTGCCGCGGGATGACGGCCGGCGGCCGCAGACCGGTACGCAGGACGAAGATCGACCGCTGGGCGACCGCGTCACCTACCGAATTGAGCTCGTAGCCGTCGAGCCACAGCCACGGGCTGTAGAGGTCGATGTCAACTACATGGCTGACCCGGAAGTTGAACGGGCGCAGCGCAAACTGCACACTCGCGTCCCGGCCGATGAAGTACACCTGCGATGTGCGCGGCGACGCCGGCTGCCGCTCCGACCGGCGCAGCCGGCGACGGGTGGCGGCGGTCATCGCGTCCACCGGCCGACGTTGCGCGGCTCGGTGAGCACGTCGGTGCTGCGGCGGTAGCCGTTGACGAGCACGACGTCGCCATCCGGGATCGGCGCCCCCACCTGCTGGGCGGGCAGGCTATGGCCGACAGGTCGGCCACAGGCACACCGCCAGATCCCGAGCCGCAGCCACGAGCGGCGCGGTCCATGCACAGTCATCACCCGACCGCCTGGGTCTCGGTGGCGAGGCAGCCACACAGATGCGGGTCGTGCGCACCGACCTGCCGGCACTCGTGACGTGGCCGTGGCCGTCCTGACATGCCCGGCCGTGCGACCAGCGGTGTCGGCACCGGCTCCCGGTGTTGCGGTCGGGCAGCAGGATCGCGCCGCAGTCGCACAGATGGGTCCGATGATCGGCCGAACGCCAGCAGCGGTGCTCGCCGTCGGCACCGGAGGGACAGCGGTCGCCGCCGACCCACCGGGTACGGCACGGCTCGCCGCGCTCCTGAATCAGCGGCGGCTGCGACCCCCGTCGATCTCGTGACCGGCCTCGCCGAGGGCGTAGACGATGCGGCATCCAGGGATGACAGTCGATCGGTTGACATGTGTAGACCGTGCCATCCGCGCTGGTCACAGCCGACCCCCGACGACGTTGATGATTGCCCCGACGGCACCCCGGGCTGGCGGGTCATGACCGGAAACGTCCCCCGCCGCAGGCGCGACCGGACGGGAATTCCCCACCGGCCGGGGAGCTTTTGATACCTCGTGGCGGGCCGTGGCCATGTTCGGCAGGTCGGTCGTACGCTCGGGACACCCGCCACCCGGGCGGGCGAGCGGAGGCGGCATGACCAGCCGGGCGCGTAGCCGCAAAGAAGAACTCGCCCACCTCCGCGACCGGCTCCGCCGGCAAGGCTGGACCTACGAACGGATCGCCGCCCGGATCCGGGTCGAGCACGGCGTCAACATCCGGGTCGCGTTCCGGCTCGCCCACGGACTCACCCAGCAGCAAGTCGCCGACCGGTGGAACACACTCTGGCCGGGCGAGGACGGGCCGAAGACCGGCAAACACATCTCCTACTGGGAAGCCTGGCCCGCACCCAGCGGCCGCACACCGTCACTGGCGACCCTAGGCCGACTCGCCGCCATCTACGCATGCCGTCCCGGCGACCTCCTCGACGCCGCCGACTACCCGCCGACGCGTGTCGACGCGCCAACACCGCCGGATAGCCGCAGTGATTCCATGTCCGGTGCCCTGCTCAGGCCAGTCGTGGCCGCCCCAGTCGCGCCTGCCGGCACGGCTGGCGGATCACTGCTGCGGCCGGAGGCTCGCGATTGCCTCAAACCAGCCGCCGCGCCCTATGTGGACACCCGCCTCGTCCGACTCACCGACCATCTCGCCGCCATGACGACCATCGCGGATAGCAATGCGAGCCTGTCGGCGCGGCAGCGGGACGTCGCGTTCCACCAAATGATCGACTTCTTCGTCAGCTGGGCTCAAACCATGAACCGACGTGTTCTGCTGCGCCAACATCGGCTGGGCCGCGGCAACCGCCGCCGCGGCACCCCTGTTCCACGGACTGCAACCCGACCAGCAGGAACACCTCGCCACCGCCATCCAGCAGCCCAGCCGTGTCGACGCCACCGTCGTCGACCACATCGAACAGGTGCTGTGGCGCTGTATCCGTCAAGATGATGCCCTCGGACCAGGCCGCCCTCGACACCATCCTCGCCCAACGCAACCTCGCCCACGCGATGCTCACCGAATGCCCGACGGCGCTACGGCCACGGCTGCTGTCGGCGTTCGCAAACCTGTCCCGCTACGCCGGCTGGCTCGCCTTCGACCTCCAAGACTTCGACAGCGCCACCTACTACTACGAACAAGCCCGCACCGCCGCCCACGAAGCCCAGAACACCGCCCTCGGCGCCATGGTCCTGTGCAACCTCAGCCACCTCGCCACCTGGCAACACCGACCCCGCATCGGCATCGACCACGCCGTCGCCGCGCAAGCCTGGGCCGCCCAAACCGACGACATGCCGCTACGTGCCTACGCCGCCGACGTCGCCGCCCGCGCCTACGCCATGGACCACCAGGCCGCACCCTGCCTGCGCGAACTCGACGAGGCTCGTAGACACCTCGCCGCCGACGACGGCGCGGCGACGTTGGTGCACTTCTACAACGTGGAGCTGCTCGACAGCATTCACGGGCTGTGCCTCCTCAACCTCAACCAGCCCGCCGAAGCCGTCGAGCACACCAGCCGATCGCTCGCCGTCCTGGACCCGGCGTACGTGCGCAACGTCGCCTTCAACACCGTCTACCTCGGCACCGCCCACCTCGCCAACCACGACATCGAAGCCGCCGCGACCAACCTCGCCGACGCCGCCGCACTCACCATCCACAACCGGTCAGCCCGACTCGTCCAGCAGATCCGCGACGTCCGCGACGACCTCACCCCCTGGGCAGGTACTCGCGCCGTTGACGACCTCGACGAACGGCTGCACAGCTACGGACTGGCTTGATCCAGCGGTAGCACATAGATGTCGAAGTACGGAGCGGTGTCGCCCGGCGCACCCTCCAACCGGCCCACCACCTGCCAACCGAGATGCTGATAGATGCCCTGCGAGGCATCGGCCTCCGGCTCCACCGCCAGGGTGGCCCGCTCCTCCGAACGACCCGCCAGCAGCGCATCCAAAAGCCGACGCCCCAGCCCCCGCCCCCGATACGATCCGGCGACACCGAAGTCGATCACCGCGAACGTCCGGCCAGACCGCTCGGACGTCACCTCGACCGGCACCGGCTCCAGGAAGTTGTCCCACCACTTCGTGTCCTCCGCCAACGGCCGACCGTAGGCAGAACCCGACCACATCATCACCAACAGTCGCGACGGTGAGACCGAAGCCGGAATCGGCCATCAGCCGCACCAGCGTCTACGATGCTCCTCAGACTGGCCTAGCGACCAATGCATCGGCGGCTCGGAAAACACCTCGTCATACAGCACACAGATCGGTTCAAACAGTGCCGAACACAGATCAGCACCGCCGCATTGAATATTCACATCGGCAACCACGGCACTGAGACTAGCGGTGACCGTCGCCGGCTCCGAAGTGATCGTCGGCCTAGGCGGGCTCATCATAGGTGGGCACGGTCCAACACAGCAGGGCACTGCCGCTGACGCTTGGCTCGAGGGTGACGGGATACACGGCGCCATAGGAGCGCTCGCCTTCATGGCGCATGTTGTGATCGAGAGGTTCCCACCTCATCCCGAGGACCGCGCACCCGTTCACCTGGACCGGTCCCACCCGGTAGGGATGCGCCCACGAACCGACCCTGAACCGGTGAAAGTCCGTATGTTCGTCGAGCGAGACCTGCACGCCGCGGCCCTGCTCATCACCGACCCACCCGCTCAACGCAGCCTTCCTGGCGCGCGCATCCTCAAGGGGCAGATCACTCCAACCCAGCACGCCGCGGACGGCCGGCCCCGGGATCCGCCCGCCACCGAATCGGGCCTGCGCAGCCTCCGCGTATCGGCCCCAATATCGGACGTCGGCAAGGCCGTCGGTGCTGCCGCCGGAGATCCCGACCCACGAATCGAGTGCCACAGCGTCTCCGATCACCATCCCGTTGCGGTCGATCGGAAGGTCACCGAGGCGGACAACGCTGCCGGACGGCGACACCGTCGAGAAATCGACGCCCAGATCTACCTCCAGAACGTCGATGATCGGACCCTCGCCCAGCGGTGACGGATAGAACGAGCCGCGAACAACCAGTTGGCGCGTGGGCGCCGCCGGTACCGCGACCGCCTCACATAGCCAGTCGTGCAGGTGGCCGCCGCCTTGCCCGACCATAGCCAGTGCCCGAACTGACAGCGGATCACCCAATACCTGCCATTCATCGACCCAGGACGCCATCGCGAGGACAAGCGCACCCGACGGCGCATCGACCGTACCTAGTTCGACAAAATCATCCGCCACCCGGAGAGTGTGAACTGATCGTGTCTGCGACGTCCAGCGAGGTAGCGAGCGTCGGACAAGTTGGTCCGCCAGGTCGGACACAACGAACTCCCCTCCCAGGCAGATTCGCTAACCCAGTTCTACCTGCAGACAGACCGGAAATCAGAACGCTTGAAATCGAGGTGATCACTCGGGTTCGTGGCTCCGCCCGCCGCACTCGACGCGCGAATAGATCGCGCGGATGACATCTGGGTAACCTTCGAACCGTCCGCGAACACCTCCTCGTCGCCGATGGAGTCGATGTCGAGGTGCTGCAACGTCGCCTTCGTTCGACGACGCCATCGAGCCCACGCGAGAGATCATCAAGTCGGTCTCGGCCAGATCGACAACACATCACACCGAGTCGATCTTGGTCTGTGACACAGCCCTCCGAACCTCGGCCTATAGAGACCTCACCGCAAGATCCGGATGGAAACAGCCCGACACGGACACCGACCAGGACCGACGGACACCATCCGACCTAAACGGACGACCACCACGGGAGCACCGATGAGTCCACGGTGGACATACAAAATGGCTCCTGGCCTGCGTTTCCGCGAATCGAAAGTCATTTGATCTTGTGCATCTGACCTGCGTCGATAGTCTCGTTCGTTTGTCGCGTCATCACTCCCCGCCGCCGAACAGGCCCACGTCGGAATGCCATAGCTTGCTCGACCGGTACTCGCAAAACCAAGGCGCGGTCGCCGACCTCTGCGACAGACCGGCCAATCTGACTCAGCGAATTAGAGCAGACGAGCACGCAGAAGGCGAATGCGAACGGCGAAGGCATATTGAGCAGCGCATTACCAGAGACATGGTTCACGAACGACTCCACGACAGATAGACGGGAGCGCCGTGTCAGGTTGACAACGACGACCGCCGCGGGCGAACTAACTGGCAGTTAGCTACCTGCGGCGATCAGCAGATCGAAGGAATCAAACGGTTGTAGCCCGTCGTCGCTCGCTGCACCTGAGAGAACACCGCCACGACAACCGATACAAGGCAGGGCAACACGGGAACGCGACGGACAACGACCATGAAGAGCGCATACAAACGCGCCCTCCTGCTACGCCTCCACTGGGCTCGGTCGTCGGTCACGAGCCAAGCATAAAGGCATGTCATCGCGTTCCCGGAAAATCTACGGCACACATGCCCCCTAGCTGCGCATAGCTGCCAGCTCGGCGTTTGCACGGGCACCGTGGACCGCGGCACAGTGTGCCGGTGAACGTAGACGAGGCGGCGCAACGGTTTGCTGAGGCCGCGGCCGGGCGGTGGCCGGGTGGGGCGTCTCGGTGGCGGTTCACCGCCTCCCGCGAGGGTTCCTGCTGGTACGAGCAGCCGCCGCATGACCACCGGTCGGGGTGGGAGTTCTTTCAGACGACCAGCGACCTGGTCGAGGCCATGGGAGCGGGTTCGGGGTCGATCAGTGTCGAGGCGACCATCCGTCCCGGCGACGGCTACCACATCACGCTCTACGGACAGCCCGACGAGCAGCCGGGCCGCATCGTCGCGGATCCCGGGTACCGCTTTCCCAATCATCCGTTGCCGGGTATGCCACGACCGGTCGCCGCAGAGCCGTCCGATCGGCCGACCGACCCGACGGTCCTCGCCGCGGTGGCAGGACTGTTCGCCGAGTTCGTCGCCCGCTACACCACCATCCGCCATGCCACACCTGGGTTCGAGCCCGGCCTGACCGAAGCCGAGATCGTCGCGGCGGAGGCACGGATAGGGCTGCGCCTGCCGGAGGATCTCCGCGCCCTCTACCGGATCACCCGTGCCGATCCGGACGTCGGGCTGCTGGGCCGGTGGTGCCTGCTGCCGCTGGACTACGTCGTGGACATCTACCAGCAGGGCCGTCCCGGCTCCTACGGCTGGCACGATGATCTGTTCACCGATGAACATGTCGTGTTCGACACCGAACCCTTCGGGCACGTGCGCCGGTTGTCCGGCAGTGACTGGTGGGTCACGTTCGCCAAGGACTTCGGCACAAACCACGCCTTCGTCGACCTCGACCCCACCGACCGCGGCAGCTACGGGCAGGTCCTGTCCTACGGCAGCGACGTCCACGGCCCCTTCGACTACCTCGGTGGCTCGGTCCTCGCCCGGCTGCGCCGGGTCGTCGAGTCGCTGCGCGACGTCGACCCGTGGCCGGCTGATGCCGATGGCGACACGGAGGACCATCCATGGCCGCCGTTTGAGTTCGACGCGGACCGGCCGATCGGGCGGCACGAGCAGCGCATCATTCTCGACGGCCGGACGTTGGCGGCGGCGGTCGCGGAGCTGACCGACCCGGACCGGGTGCAGTCGCTGCTCGTCCTCGCCACCCGCGACCTCACCGGCCGCGGCCCGGTCGACCTGGACGGCCTCGCCGGTCTGCCCCGGCTGCGCGAGGTCGAAATCCTCCGCGGGTCGGCGGTCACCGGCCGGCTGCCGTCGAACGTTCCGGTCGAAGCCATCGCGATCGCCAACGGCGATCTCGATCTGTCCGGTCTGGCCGGGCATCCGGCCCTGTGGAGCCTCACACTCGGCGCCGACGTCGGCATCGACACCGCCGCCCTGGCCGGGATCGACCGGCTCGTCCGGCTGTCGATCGGCGATGTCAACGCCGACGTCCTACCTATCGCCCGGTTGGAACGGCTCCGGGTCCTCATCGCCGCACCGGCCGCATGGAAACGCCTCCACGACCACAGCGTGTTCCCTGCCGGCCTGGCTGCCGCCGGAATCGCCGGCACCGGCCCCGCCATCACCGACGTCGCCGACTGGACGCGATGGGCCGCCGGCCACCTGACCCCGGCAGCTGTTCCGGTCGAACCGATCACGATCACCGGCACCTTGAACACGCCCGCAGGAGTGCCGCATCCCTGAAAACGGGTCGATCCAGAGGTAGCGGACGTGCCACTCAAACCTGACGACTTAAATCGATCTTGAAGGGGGTCGAGGAGTCAGGACAACGAACGCTGCGTCCAGCTCAGCTGCGCTGCCGGTATCACCACAGCGGCACCTGTGCTCGTTGGCGCCGCGGAGACCACGTCGGTTGTTGTCGGCGGCGCATGTTACGGCGCCGTCCCGGACAGTGCCGCGTCGAACCGGTGCAGTACGCGACCGGAGATGTGTGGCACGGCGACGGTGAACAGCAGCGCGGCGACGCCGAGCCCGACCACGGCCACGCCCCAGGTGATGCCTGCGATGAGCAGGATCGCCCCGGTGGCGAGGGTGGCCAGGACGGCGAGGCCGATGAAGCCCTTGAACACGTAGAGCGTGCCGGGCTTGGTGCGTTCGAGCAGCCCGAGCCGGCGCCGGAACTGCCGCCAGCTGGCTGACCTCAGGATGAAGAACGAGACCAGGATAGCGATGATGACGGCCATCCGGGTGCCGACCTCGTCGTTGCCGAACGTGTCGAGCGTGTCGACGGTGCGACCGTTGGCGGTGAACGCGATCGGCGTGCCGCGCCAGATCTCGACCGTCGCTGGATCGCCGGAGTGCACGGCTGCCCGCAGGTCCGGGTCTTCGTCGGCCAGTTCCACCCAGCCGAATGGTGCCGTGTCGTATTCCTGACGGTAGCCGTAGCGGTTGTGGATGTATGAGGTGCCGGTGATGACGACGGGCACTGCGCTGCGGCAGTCGGTACGTACGATCCCGGCCGGGCAGGCCCGGGATGCATGGAACTGCCGGTCGGTGTCGACCGCGGAAACATTCCATTGCAGGGCGAATGCCAACCCGACCAGTGCGAGGACGCCGAGGACGATCCGGACGACCGGCGGGCCGGTCCGTGTCCGTCTCGGCTTCTTGCGCCGCGTGCGAGCTTCGATGGGACGCGCGCCCCGAGGGGTGAAGTTGATAGAGTGCGCGGTGTCGTCGCGGAGCTGGCTCACAAGCCGAGAGACTAACTTGTTTCCGCAGGTGGCGACATCCCACGCTGGGATTGGCGGGCACAGATCCGCATCTCGGTGACGATTGCGGTCAGCATCCAGCGGTCTGGCTGTCGATGACCACACTCAGCAGCCATATCCGCCTTGCCCGCGAGTGTGGCGGCTGGGAGCACCCACGTGCCGTCCCACGACTACGCGATCCTGGTCAGATCGCCGAACCCTATGACAATCCGTGTGCGGCCCGGCGTCCATGCACCCTCGTCCGCCGCGCTCGGGATCACGGTCGTCGTGTCCGCGGTCTGGGGATGCTCCAGGCAGACGATACGGGTGGCGCTATCGTTCCCGGGTGCCTGACCTGGAGATATCGGACTTGATCACCCGTCACGACGTGACGACCGGCGCCCGGCTCCCGGTCGTTCGCGACGATGTGATCAGTACGCTGCGCGCGGCCGGGGACCGCCGGGCGGTCCGGATCGTGTCCTCGCTGCCACACCGTAACGGGATCCTGGTCGGAGACGCGGTCGACCGCCTGCTCATCCGTACACACACCGAACTGCAGCGCCTCAACGAAGAACTGCGCATCGCAGAACAGCTCGTCGAGCTGCTCGTACCCCTGTTGACTGCGGTAAGCCGGCCCGGCCTGCGCCCGAGAATCGTCGACGTGGGGTGCGGAATCGGTTACATGATCCGTTGGCTTGCCGCTCGCGGCAGCCTCGGCGACGTTGATCTGTGCGGCGTCGACTTCAACACCGCCCTCGTCGAGCACGCCTCGCAGCTGGCCTCTCGAGAGCGACTGTCCTGCCGTTTCATCCGCGGTGACGCGTTCACGCTATCCGAGCAGGCGACCGTCTTCATTTCCACCGGCGTCCTGCACCACGTCAGCCGCACCGAACTGCCGGTGTTCTTCCGGGCGCAGGAGCGGGCCGGGGCGCAGGCGTACTGCCATTTCGACATCGCCGCGACCAAACTCGCGCCGATCGGCGCGTGGATCTTCCATCGGGCGCGCATGCGCGAACCGCTGGGACGCCACGACGGTGTCGTATCGGCACGGCGGGCGCACGACGACCATGCCCTGATGACGGCCGCCGGATCGGCCGATGGTGTGGTCCCCCTGTTGTACCGGCCGGTCGAACACACCAACCCGTTCTGCGCGTCCGTGCGTCCGATCATCGGCATCCGCGCTCCGCATGTGGGCTCCTTCCGGCAGGCGCTCGGACCGGCAAGCCGCCACCTGGTAACCGACGTACCTCAGTCGCGCCGACCGTGGTAGCCGCGATCACCGTTCCGCTGGCGCTGTCCGGCATCGCCCTCATCGACGGCGCCTTCGCCGGATTCCGTGCGGCGACCGGCCGCAGCGGGATGATCAACAAACGGGTGTACTACATCGTGGCAGCTCGCCGTGGGTTCCTTGCCGCAGCGACGATGCTTGGCCTGGTCGCCGCCGTACTACTGACCGACCTGGTATTCGCCGCCCGACCGTCCGTCTGCTACGCGAGCCTTGTCCGCGCCGGGAGCGGCTTACTCGTAGTCATTGGTCCATTCGCTGCGGTCGTCATCGTTTCACTGATCGGCTATACGACCCTGCCCCGACGGCCTGCAACCTTCCTGATCTTGCTTGGCCTTGGGCCTCTGACGCTCCTACGACCGCTCATCGTCGTCGTTGCGTGTGCCGTCGGCGTGTGGCTGGCTCATGACATCGACGCAGCGCTGGGCGTGATTCAGGCCGGCATAGGCGTCCTGGCGGTCGAACCGTTCGTCCACCGCCGGTGGTACGCCGACGTGACCGAGTAAATCACCACCTCGCACCGGCCTCGTCGATCGACGGCGTGAAGGCCGCAGAAGCGACATCACCATAGCCGTGCCGGCGATGGCGTTCGCGGTCTGGAACCCGGCGGTCCGTGACTGGCCGACGCCCGCCGGTACATCCGGGTTGGTGGTCGGTGCGCACAGTCGCGACGCCGCCGTGCAGGCCACCGTCGCTAGGACACCTTCATGGTCATGGTGGAGCTGTACGAGGCGCCGTACCGCGTGGTGACCGGCTTGAGGATGCGCAATTGGTCGCTGGCGCGCGGGAGCGCGGTCTTCCATGAAGCGGTGCCGGTGCTGGACTCGTGTGCGGTGGCGATGGTGACCCGGCCCTTTGTGCGTAGGTAGCGTTGCAGGTCGATCGTCTGCCCCGATTCGTGCGGAGTGATCGTGGCTGTGACGGTGGTGGCCCCGAACCGGATCGATGTGGAGGAGACCTTGATCGCGACCACGACCGTGACCGTCACGTGCATGCTGGCACTCGTCGACGACGCGTACGGGGCCGTGCCTGGGGTGTAGACCCACCGGTAGGTGCTGGTTGCCTGGGGTGTCACCGTCGCGGATACGTGGCCGGTGCTGTCGGTCGTCCGGGTCGCGGCCGTCGTCCAGGTTGTCGAGCCGGCGAGCCGCTGCTGCAGGACGACATTGGCGCGGGTGATCGACGAGAGTCGAACGTCGCCGAACCGTGCTCACGGCACCCGACCGATTAGATTAACCAGCGCTCTTGTTAATGATCCCAAACGGGATGTGGACGCTGGGGACGACATCTGCAGCTGAACGGCGTCTCAAGTCGACCGGGCACACGCTGCCGCTGGAATTCGATCCGCACACTGGCCGGTCCGGCATGACCTCAACCGTCCCACGGTCCTTACCCCGTCATTCAGCAAGATCGATGGTGGTTGTCGGAAGATCTGGTCTGTGCTGCTGTTGGTAGTGGCGGTAACGGTTCTGCGAGAGGTGCGGTCACATGTGGCGCCGGAAACCGGCGGGACCCGGCACGGCTTCATCCGCCGAGGCGATCGACACGGCAGCATCATCCACGAATAGCACCGCGCCGCTTGACCCGCACGGACGCGACTTTCGGCAGGCGCAAGGTCCGCTCCCGCGCTGTGAGGACACCCCCCCGGCCGGTGGTGGCGCCATGCGGTGTCGAGCAGCGCGCGGCCTTGCCGGACATCATCGAGGCTGACCGGTGGATTGCGATCCGGTGCGGTTTCGTGCACGTCGGCCATTCCTCGCCGGTGGGCCGCAGCGCGGGCGGGCGGCCGATCGAACTGTCGTGGACGCCCGGCATCCCCGGCCAGGAGTGCAGACGCACTGCCTGCCGGGCCAGCGGAGCCAGTTCGGGAAATACGGTCGCGATGTCCATCGGTCGAGGTCGAGTGGTCCGCACCATCGAGTCCTCCCCAGCGGTTGCGCCTGCCGACATCGGTCAGGGCTCTATCCGGACCCAGGCGTCCACGCGGACAACGCGGCAGCCCGAGGGCGACCATCGCCGTGCTGCCGGCGCGGGCGTGAGCCGATGATCGACGGCAGCGATGCGGCTTCTCGTCGCGGCGAGTTGGGCGGCTATCGTCGACCGATGAGGTTGCTGCTGGAGAATCGTGACCGATCCCCGTTGGACGTGATCGTCGAGCAGACGGGTGTGGGCCGCGTGATCGCTCCCGGTGATCAATTGGCCGTCGAGTGGACCTGGCTCGGCTTCGCGGATGTGACGTTCGCTGTGGGACGGCTGTCCCTGTCGGTGCGGGCCGGCGGCAGCATCACGATCGAAGATGCAGTCTACGCGGACCGAGACCTGTACAACATGGTGGCGACGCCTGAACGCGTCGGAATCCACGAGTTCTGGATCCACAACTCGACCGACGCCATGCTCGACACGTTCTGGGAGCCCTGGTGCGGCGAGGGCAGCATCCCGGCCGGCGGCGGACCGATGCGCGTTCAGTGGACCGACAACTCACGGGGCGCGGAGATCATCTACGAGCCGGGCCTCGTGACGCTGTGGGACCGCAGCAGCTTCCGGGCCTGGCAGCCGGACGGCGAGGAGGTGTTCACTGGCGGTGAGGCTTGCACCGATCCGGAAGACCTGCACCCCCCACGTGCTGTACCCGGCTGGCCGCGTTGATCGACCGCCTCCGTAACACCCAGAAATCCGATCTATTGTCTGGCCACCGTGACGATCGGCATGCGCTGAGACTCAATGCGGGTAGAGATCTGACGAGGTGAGGCTCTCGACGAAGGCCCGGAAAGTAGGCGCTAGTCAGACTTCGTGCTCCATCGCAGTTTTCGATCCAGGTGACCGTGGGTTCGCCGCTCGGGCCGCAGGTTCGGTAGTCGAGCGCGATCCAGTCATGTCCCTCGCCGCTGAGGTCGGCGGCCGTCCGGGGCCGTTTGCGTCGAGATGGCCGCGTGCCGCCGTCTCATCAGGTCGCGTGCCAGCGCAGGACGGTGTCCGGCCGGACGAGTAACTGCAGCCGGCGTAAGACTGTCCGGGGCAGGGGTTGTAGTAGCGCGGCGAGGAACGCCTGGTCCGCCGATGTGAAGGTCACCGTGCTGGGCCCGAGGCGGTGCTGCAGCATGGCAAGTTGGTGGCGCAGGGCGAGGATCTCGACGTCCTTGGGCCAAGCCGTCATACGCCCCGTATAGAAACGCCGCCGTGGGGGAATTCACCCCGTATTGTGGAGGGATGGCGTCGATCCGCGCGACGCTCGACGCTACGGTGTCGTGCCGTCCCCATGGCGTAGCACTGCGCTCCGGATCAGCGACGGCGCCCTGACCGGCGGGCCGGCCTCGACCGATCAACCGCTCCTCGGTAGCCATACCCGCGACGAGCACGTCGAAATCGCGATCTCCTTACCACGGCGACCATGCTGGAAACGGTATGAGACGGGGGTGAACCATGCGGGAGAACGTCCAACGGCTGGCGCCCGGCTGGTTCGGCGTCATCCTACGTGTGGTGGGTTCCGGGCTCTTGATCGCCACTGCGGCGATCCATCTCGATTTGTACCTGACCGGATACCGGACGATCCCGACGATCGGGTGGCTGTTCTTGCTGCAGGTGATCGCGGCCTTCGCCCTCGGGCTCGCGGTGCTGGCCATCCCCAGCCGGTACGTCATCCCGAGCCGGTTGGCGGCCGCGGCTGGAGCCGGCTTCGCCCTCTCGACCCTGGGCGGCTACGTCCTCACGGTCTGGATTGGGCTGTTCGGGTTCAAGGAGGTCCGTACGACTGCAGGCATCGTCGCCGGGCTGGTGGAGGTGGCCGCTTTCGTGGCACTCGCCGCGCTCGCGCTGGCTCCCGCCCCGGCCGGGGCCGCAGCGGACGGCGCGGACAGCGACCCCCGCCAGACTCCCCACCCAGATCCCGCCGCAGGCCACCCGAGCGGCCGGAATGATCACCGCGGGCCTGACGGTTGCCGCGCTCGTGCTGTTCGGGCTGGCGCTTGCCGGGACGAGCTCTCCGGCACCTGCCCCTAACACTGTCCTAAAAACCGCGAAAATCGGCGGGACCACGGTACTGACCAACGCGAAGGGCCTCACGCTCTACTCGTTCGCCCCCGACAGCCCGACCACGTCGAAATGCTACGGAAGCTGCGCTGCGCTCTGGCCCCCGGTGACTGGCACCGCCGCCGCCGGCACGGGCCTGCCCGGCAGGGTCGAGACAATCAAACGAACCGACGGCTCTGAGCAGCTCACTTACAACGGGCATCCGCTGTACACCTACGTCGCTGATTCGCGCCCCGGGCAGGACACGGGCAACAACGTCAACCTCAATGGCGGGCTCTGGCTTGTGGTCCCGGCTTCCTGATGAAGCCGGCCACACCACGCCACCGTTACGCGGCTCAGCGGGGTCAACCGTTGCTGGTGGGCCGGGACTTCTGACGGCATCCGTGCCGAGCCACCTCGCTCCCAGGCTCGTCACACCTGCGGGCTTGGCGCCATCGGTAGCAGGACCACGACGCGATCGGCGCTGACCTGGTAGCCGAGGACCGGCTCGACACCGAATCCTTCCGGGCTCAACAGCACCGGCTTGCCCAGCCGCCGTCCGATCGCGCACAGGAACTCGCAGAACAGATCCAGTTGTTCCTGGCCTTGAATCGAACGGATATCGACGTCGAACCACATCTCGTCCGCGCGCCGAGGCCAGAAGCGCGCATTCATACCCGCCACGGGCGACACCGTCAGCACCACCGACACCTGGGATGCGCGGGCGAACATCTGCTCCACCGACTCCGGAACCGGAAACCCGTAGGTGTCCTCGTGATACACGCACGCCCAGCCCCGGGATCGTGCCAGTGCCACGACCGCACTCCAGTCCACCACGGACGTGTCCGCCACCCGAACATCGGGGAGTGTCCCGTTGCACTCCGGATCAAACCAGTGCTTGACGTCATTCCACCGCAGGCCCGACATTCCCCGAGGATGGCGTAAAGACACGCGGAACGCACTCCCGTAACGGGCAGCATCCACCGAGCCTGGCTAACCTTTCGCCGGCTTCCACATGATCGATCTGGTGGCAGCATCCGTCCCGCCGGCCACCCAGCCCGCAATGAGGATCAGCCCGGACGCTCGGTGCCGTGCGATGAAACCGAACGGATGGTCAAAATTGACGGTCACCACACGAGTCTCGTTCGGCGGTACGTCGCGCAAGCCGCCGATCATCTGCTGCACACCGGTGACCGCCGCCGCATCGAATCCGCCGGCCGAAAGCCGCACCCAGAGCGCCTGCCGAGCCGACTCGACGCAGAGCGGCACCGGGCTGATTGCGGGAAAATGACCACGCGTGCGATCGCCGGCCGCAACGAGGCCCAGTGCATCCCCCGCAGCCAGAAGGACGTGGTCCGCGACGACCGTGAACGACGGCACGTTGGCGGCGCACGCCGTACCGGCCTCGTCGGACGGCGATGATGTAACGGTCATTGCGTGACCGGTGGCGCCGTGCAGCGCGTCCGCGCCCGACCGGGCAGCGGCCGAACCGCCGAGGACATCGAACGCGGCAGCGAGCACCGCATGCGGGGACGCCTCGATCGCGCCGATCACGAGCGTCACGTCAATGTCGTTCTCCGTGCCGTTGTCAGTGTCGATGTCATCGTTGCTCTCGATCCGTACGCAGGTCACGTCGTCGGTATACCGGACGATGGCCAGATCCTCCGAGAACTGAAGGAGCCAGTCCTCGTCCATTTCGAAGAACGGCACCTTCCATCTCGTCGAGATCGTAAGCGCGATGGCCAGAATCAGTCGGGTCTTGGCTGAGCACGGTTCCCGCCTCCCGGCCGCTGGGCACATTGTTGCCGTACCGCGACCGCATCGTCTCGATGTACGAACATCCGCGCCTGATCGATCCCACGACGGGCCAGTTCATCGCCGAGTGGCCGGGCGTTGACGCGGGCGCACGCAGCGGCAGCTACGGAATGGCCCGGGCGCTCTTGCAGATCAACTCTGCTCTGCGCGGACGGCATGAGGGCCGGCCGTACACGACACTCCTACTGGCGGGTCGGTCACACCCAACCCAAGGCCCTGGGATCCCGATTGCGTGTGCTTGTAGCGCAGCCGATCATTGCCTGGTGCCGAAACTCGGATGCCGATGCGGATACGTTCATAACCTGTCGCCGATACCCGACGATGGGTTCCGGGGGTTCCCCGACGGGCCAGCGACAGGCTCCTCTACACACCCGCCACGGAAATGGAGGCCTGGGAGATCGACGACCTGCACCGCACAGCACTCAGCCGGTTGTACCTGTGCCCGAACTGCGAAGCGATCATGTGGGACACCACCGGCGACGGAGACTTCACCACCTACTTACCCGACAACCGCCTGATCAGGATTTACGCCGACCTCGAGGATCGCGATTCTCTCGGCGGCGTCTGGCTCCGCCACCCGCGAACATTGATCGACATAGAACGTCAACACCTGCTCCTACAGCCCGGGGTCTACATCATCATCCACAACGACGACGTCGAGATGTACGCACACCTGCAATGGGCACTCGACGACGACGGCAACCTGATCCCCGACGCGTATGTCGCCCGGCCGGCCGATCAGGACGAGATCACTCGACTCCAGGCACGAGAAGCCTAGCGACTTTGTTTCAGATACAAGGGGAACGTCCAGACACTCGACTCGTGACTTCGACCGTCGCCGGTACCGCGTCCTCACGGCGGCTCGACGCCAGATAGCACTTCGAGTCGGTCAATACCACCTCCCCCATTGCGCGCGACGTCGCCCCAAGATCCGAACGACGCCTCCTCGGCCACGACACCATGCGGGAACACGCCTGAGCCATCAAGTCATCGACCACGGGCAAGCAGTCAGGTCCACGATCGACGTAGATCCCTCGGGCACTGCACTGCTTCGCCATGACTAGATCTCTCAAGAAAGGGTCTCCACCAGCACCGGGGTGGTTCAGTTTTCGGCGTGGGCGGGTTAGCCGCCGAGCGTCAGTTGCAGATTGGCTGCCTGCGCTTGTTTGAACATGATCTTGTCGTGGTTGGCGACTTCGACCGAGTATGGGCCTTCATCGCTCGGCACACCGGCGACAGTGAACGTGAAGACGCAGTCGGCGAGCGGGAGCGGTGACCCTTGGACGCCGCCGCCGCTCTTCCCATCTGAGAGAACACCGGACGCGAGTCTGGCCCCGGTCAGTGCGAAGATCACGACCTGTGCGCCGCCGGTGATGGCCTCCGCGCCGGTACCGACGGAGCAGCGTGAGCCTGCGGCTGGGGCGACATACGACGGGTTGAGCATGCCCAGAATGCCTGACGTTTCGGTGACGGTCAGGGTACCGCTGACAGTGAACGCGGTACCCGTGGGAAACAGAGGCGACAGCCCTATGCCTACGACGACGACTGCGGCCAGGGCGAGCCATATCCAGAGCCGTCGCCGTCGCCGTGGCTGTGGCCGGGCGGCTGTGCCGGCGCTCGGGTCGGCCAGCAGAGTCGATTCGGTCATGGCCGGCAATCCCGTCGGGATCGGTGGGCGGTTCGCGACCGACGCGCGCCCGACCGACATGGCCGGCAGGGTCGCGAACTCTGCGCCGGCCGAGCGCCACACGCTGTAGACGACCCATAGGTAGGCGGCGCCGACCAGGGCCCGCACCGCGTAGTAGGCCATCAGCCTGTGATAGGTCGCTGCGATCGCGTCCGGGGTGGTGGCCGTGCCGCCTTGGGCCACGAAGATCATGACGATCGAGATGACCATACCGACGCGCCACACCAGCCAGGCTTTCGTGCTGCGCCGGTCGAACGACCGGCCCATCGCCCTGAGGTGGGAACGGAGAATGGCCTGCCAGCCGAAGAACGCGATGAACATGACCCAGAACGAGGCCTGGTAGAGCACGGACATCGTGTGCATGGCCGTGATGTGCGCCTCGAGTGTCGTGCGGAACGTGGCCAGCGCGTCGGGCGAGGGCGATCCGGAGATGAGTGTCCCGAGCGTGGTTGCGTCCACGGCGCCCTGGCGCAGCCAGAAGATCTGGCCGACCGCGGCCGCGATAAACGCGATCACGAGCACGCCGACTCCGGCTGCGGCGGCAGTGTTCCACACCGGACCGGTGCCGCCCGGTCGCGACGGCTCGGCGACGGGCGACGGCTCGGCGACAGGCGACGGCTCGGCGACAGGCGACGGCTCGGCGACAGGCGACGGCTCGGCGACAGGCGACGGCTCGGCGACAGGCGACGGGAGCGGCGGAATAGACAAGGGATTCCTCAAGAGTCGATGGCGGGGAGGATGAGCCTCGGTACTCCGAGACTCAGACGAGGAACGCCAGCGCCAGCACGATTACGAACACCGTGCCTAAACCCGGAGCGGCGATCAGGGCACTGCGGCGGGCGACCCGGCCGGTGCCGGATTCGAAGAGGGTGCTGCACTCCCGGCAGCGCACCTATTGCGCTACAGCAGCGTGCCGACGAGCCCGCCGGTCCTCGCAAATAGCGGCCGTCGACGATGCTCCCGGTCACCACAGGTGGGACAAGCCACGGGTCACAGGTGCCAAAGTTTCGTCGATCACGTACGCAGTGTCGGGCCAAGTCACCGGCCTGTCCACCCCCTAACAGACCGGTGGTCGGATACGGCGTCTCAAGTCGACCGGGCACACGCTGCCGCTGGAATCCGATCCGCACACTGGCCGGTCCGGCATGACCTCAACCGTCCCACGGTCTCTTACCCACGTCATTCAGTAAGGTCGATGGTGGTTGTCGGAAGATCTGGTCTGTGCTGCTGTAGGTAGTGGCGGTAACGGTTCTGCGAGAGGTGCGGTCACATGTGGCGCCGGAAACCGGCGGGACCCGGCACGGCTTCATGCCGAGTCGTTCGACGCGGCAGCATCATCCACGCATATCACCGCCCGGCCTGACCTGCACGGACGCAATTTTCGGTAGGCGCAACGTCCGCGGTCCAGGGGATACTCCAGGCAGACGACGAACGACTCCTTGTATGGACCGGAGTTATTCGGAGGATGGCGGACGACGCGATCTACTGTGACCGCCGGCGACGATAGACACCGCGCATTGGCGACGCGTCACCTCCACGGTGTAGGCCGCACGTGTGAACCGGTTCCAGGCCGGTGTCACGGGCCGGCCCGGCGCGGACTGATCCGACCCGCAACGCTACCGTCGCTCATGTTTGTCGCCCGGACGCCTACCCGTACGCGGCGGATCGCAGCCGTGATGCTGGGTCTCGCGCTCGTCATCACCGTTTCCAGCTGCACCGCCCGGCCGCAGGCGGTGGGAGCCCCGATCGTGACCGCGACCAGCCCGTCGCCGTCACTGTCGCCGTCGCCCGTCCCGGCGAGTGCCGCGCCGAGCCCGTCCGCGGCGAGCAAGACGCCGAGCCACACGCCGACACCTACACATTCCAAGACGCCGGCCGGGCACCCCGCCACCACCGACCGGCGCCACGGGTCGAGTCCGTCACCATCTCGCCCCACGACATCTATGCATGCGAGTCACCAGTACGACCGGTGGTGACCGCCCGCATATCGGACCCCGACGACCCGACCTCGACCCTCAAGGTCGTCCTCGACTACGGCAACGTCGGCGGCTACTCCGGCAGGGTCACGATGAAATACGACGCGAGCCGCGGTGTCTTCACCTACCAACTGCCGGCCATCAAAGCCAGCAACGCCACCCCCGACGGCGGAGACCTCTCCGCCACCATCACAGTCATGGACAGCACCCCAGTCACCCGGCGACCGGCCACCGACCACACCGCCATCGCCCCCGTCGACGCCTGCCTAGGCCCGATCCAAAACAACTAGCCTCCGGCCCGCTACCCATGGGAGCCTGATCGCCCACGGCGACAGCAGCAACCGGAAGTATGTGGCCGACGAGTTCCACGCGACCGGGTCGAGTTCGGTCGCCCCCAGATCACGGTGAAGCGTGTGGCCTTCCGACGGGTGCCGGTCTCACCGTACGATCCGCGGATGGTCGAACACGTCGCCGCATGCACCTGCGGTACTTGCGGCACCACCCTCACCGATGACCGTTTCGACATCCGTTTCAACCTGCCCGACGCGGTACTTGCGATACCGGAGGCCGACCGTGCCGTCCGGGTACGCCAGTCGCGGATGTTCCTGCAGTCGGACAACGGCGACTCGTACATCCGATGCCTGCTGCTCGTGCAGCTGACCGGAGACACGGTCCTCGGGTTTGGCACGTGGCTGCAGGTCGCGCCCGATGATTTCCGTAGGGCTGCCGCGATCTGGGAGACACCGCAGTACGCCGACCTGACGCTGCACGGCGTACTCGCCAACGACATCCTGCCGTGGGACGGCGTACTCGCCGCTGCACCGGTACGCGTCGAGGTCCGCGACCCCGACCAGCTCCCCTACGTGACGAGCAGCGATGATGCCGCGATCACCAGCGTGTTCAGCGACGTCTGGGACCGCGACGTGGTGCTGTCCTGCTTCAGCCACGGCCTGCCGGTGACGATCCGCCAGCAGGTCACCGAGCACTGGTCGGTGCAGCGGACCGCCGGATTCCGGGCCTTGGTACACGACGGCTCGCAGCGGTTCGTCGGCCCCGGCCGGACCGTGATCTGCGACGTTCACGAATTCCGCATCGCGCAGCCACCGCACGAGACCCTCGCCGGGTGCCTCATCGGTGCTCCGCCGGCGACGGCGACGTTCCGCGAGGACAGCGGTAACGAGGTACGGTACGCATTCGCGGTCACGTCGCCGCGCGAACCACGCCACGAACTCTACGGCTACGTCATCCGCCCCGACTCGATCGTCCAGATCACCTGCATCCACGACGATCCGACGCACCTCGACTGGGCGCTGGCCGTGTGGCGGTCCCTGCGACACCACTCATGACGGCCGCACCCGTACTAACGACCCCATGGCGAGTCCAGGACGCCCTGGCCACCGGAGACCTCGTCGTGCATCGCGATCCGCCAGCCGGGCAGCCGACCGATCTCCGTGACGGCCATCGACTCCGGCAGGCGCGAGAACCAACCGTTCCACCAAGCCTTCGGACCGGGACCGACGAACTCCGGATCACAGACCACCCGGACGGTGACATCGACGTCGGCGACGCATCGCCGTCCATGCTCCCCAACATATTCAGCCAAGAGTGCCGACGGGTCGGATCCGCAGGTGACGGACACCGTCAACGATCGCGTCACCGTCTCCCACCACATGCCGTGGCGGAGACTATCGGAGAAGGAAAGCCGCGATCGTGGCGGCTGTGACAGGTCGACGGCCTGGATCGCCGCCGAGAATCCGCCGTCCGGGTGGACCGTCACGCCGATCTGTGGTCGATGTCCGAGCCGACCACTGAACAGGGCGTTGACGGTCAGCGCCATCATGGCCACCGGCCAATCGCCAGGACGTGGGCCGAAGCCGCTCCGCAGCAGTCTCAGCGCCACCTCGCGTCTGTCACTACGCGACAAGACGGTCGGCGGGTCCGCGAGATAGTCCGAACGATCGGCCACCACTGCATCGTCACACGCCCACCAACCGCGATACCGGACAGGCGGCGCCTGACGCCGATCGCAGCTGCGGCGCCGTCGAGCATGACGCCGGATTCGTACCGTAGTCGGCGCGGTCTTAGAGCAGATCCGTGGCGAGGTCCGCGAGGCATTGCGACATCGGCTGTCGGCCGCTGGCATCCTCGCCGAAGCCCGGCTCGATCAGCACGGTCGGTGATCCGTGGCCGAAAGCCGTGTACGGCAGAGTGTGGGTCCGACGATTGCATCCACGGCAGGTCACGCTACCGCCACATATCTGATAGGCGTGCATCCATACCTGCTCGCGCTACGTGCTGCGCGGTCGCGGCGATGACGTCGGTGTGACTTGACTGCCGGGCGAGTCATGCGCGTGTATGTCGTCGACAAACCGCTGGCCCGACCCGATCGGGTACGCCGCGAACCCAAGGATGAGCAGATGCCGGCCGGATTCATCTTCAAACAATGCGACTGCCCCGACACCGACACCGGCCGCCCCCTCTACGGCCGCTGCCCACAGATCCGGCAGGCGAAAGGACAGTGGAATCCAGACCACGGCAAATGGGCCTACCGGATCCCGCTCCCGCCCGCCACACCCGGAAAGGCCCGGCCGCTCATCCGCCTCGGACTCGCCTCGCAGGACGACGCGCAACGCGATCTCGACCACGTCCGGTATCTGCTCAGCCTCGCCGGCCGCGACCGCGACACCCGCATCGAGGTCGCCGACATCATCAAGCAGGTCACCGGACGTGGGAGGCGGCTACCCGACGCGGCCGAAGTCCGCCGCCGAATGGTCCGCAACACGCTGCCCGGATGTCCGTTCACCGTCGCCGAATACCTCACCGAATGGTTCACCGAGAAGGCCAAACTCGGCACGATCCGCGACAGCACTGCCGCCGCCTACGAGAGCGTCATCCGGGTACATCTGATCCCCCACCTCGGACAGATCCAACTCGCCGATCTGCAGCCCCGGCACGTCAAGGCCATGTTCATCGCGATCATGGACCGCAACCGCGAGATTGAAGACCGCCCGCGCCAGCACCGACCCGCACGTCCGCGCCAGCGTCCACCGTCGCCGCACCACCGGGGCGGCCACCCGTAGCCGAATCCGCGGGGCCCTGCGCAGCGCCCTCAACGACGCGATCGCCGACGATCTGATTATCCAGAACGCGGCCGTCCGTGTCGCCACCCCTGAAATACGACCCGTTCCGATCGTGTGGACGGCCGAGCGGGTCGCACGATGGCGGGACAACGGGGAGGTACCAGGCTCGGTGATGGTGTGGACCGCCGAACAGACCTGCATCTTCCTCGACCACGCCGAGGTCCACGCGCCGGACCTGTTCCCGATGTTCCACTTCGCCGCCTACCGCGGCGCCCGCCGCGGCGAAGTCTGCGGACTCTTGGAGGCCGAGGTCCGAATCGACAACCGATCCGTCAGGATCACCAACCAGATCACCACCGGACCGCGCGGCAGCAGCCAGAGCACACCAAAAAGCGCGGCCGGGAAACGCGACGTGTACTACGACGACGGCACCCAGGCAGTCCTCGCCGCCTACCGCGACGCAAAGACCGCCCAACGACAGGCGGCGGGTGCCGCGTGGCCGGACACCGGCCTGTTCTTCGTACGGCCGGACGGGCGACCCTGGAATCCCGCCAACGTCTCGGTCCGGTTCAAACGCCTCGCCGCCGCTGCCGGGCTCCCGCCGATCCGGCTGCACGACCTCCGCCACGTCGCCGCCACCGTCAGCCTCGACGGCGGCGTCGACATCCGAGTCCTCCAGGAACAACTCGGCCACTCAACATCGGCCCTGACCCGCGACACCTACCAAAGTGTGTCCGAGGAACTCCACCGCGCGGGGGCCGAAGCCGTCGCTCGAGCAATGAAGCGCCGCGATGCCGCACGGCTTCCCGGCACCGCGGCCCGGATCATCGGCGCCGATCTCGCCGCCCGTCAGGTGACCGGCCGCCGGATCCATCTCGTCGACATCGACGACGACCTACGCATAGCCGTCTACCAGGTGGACGCAGTCGCCACCCGTCCAACCACACCCGCACCAGCGGCTGTCCGAGGGTTACGGGATGAGCCGTCCCGCCCGGCGATCGGTGACGTCCGGGTCGCCCGCCCGACCGTACCGGCCACGACGCCACAACGACCTTCAGCGTCCGCCGGTCAGGCCGGGAAACGCGACGGTGTACGGCGGGAATCCTCGACGCCGTGGCCAGCCTCCTCACCCGGTCCGGCGGTACCACGTTCACGCTCACCGAGGTTGTCGACGAGATGCGGCGCCGCCGGACCGGCTACGCCGAGTCCACGATCCGGACCATGGTCGGTGCCCACATGTGCACCAACGCACCCGACAACGCCGGCACCACCTACGACGACTTCTGGCGCGTCGACGGTGGCACCTACCGGCTGCGCTGATCCCCGGTGGATCAGGCGACAAAGCCGCCGTACGTCGACGAATGCCAGGCGTCATCGCGATGGCAGCGGTCTCAACGTCATAGGCCACAGCTCCGAGCACGCAGACCCTCGCCTCCTCATGGCCGAGCCAGACCTGGAGTAACTCGTCTAGCCCGCCCTCAGAAAAGCCATCGCGTCCACGAATGTCGGTGCGTTTTGCGGTGTGAAGCGCGCAATCTCGCCGCGGAAAGTACGGACCTCCAGCCAGCTGTCCGGGTTCGCCGCAGGGAGCGCGCCCAGCAGGTCCTCCAGGTTGGCGGGCTGGAACACCAGGAACTTCTGGACGCGGCGATGAAACGCCGGCCGGAGGTCGAAGCGTAGATCCACGACCGGCTTCGGCGCACGATCCCAGCGCGTGTACGGCAGTGATCCGTGGCCGTGGATACGCGCGTCGACCAGGACCTCGGTGTCGGTATCGCCGATTTCGCAGTCGAAGACTGGAAACGCCGAGGCGACGTGCCCGGCGATCGTCGGGTAGGCGCTGTGTGACTGTCCCAGGGCCGGTGAGCAGAACAGGACGTGGCTGAAGCGTCCCACCGGCTTCGGCAGCGGCACCTTGTGGTGCGAACTGCCGTCGAACGGTAGGTCGCGGTGCGCGGTGACGAAGTCCAGAAACGCCGTGACAGCCTCGGTGTCGTGGGTATCGGCGCGCACGTTGAAGCTGATCGCGCTGCGGCCCCCAGCGCGCAGGACAAAGTAATGATGGTGGCTCAACGGATGTCCCGGCGATAACTCGCAGCGGAAGGTCTCCTCGAAGCCTCGGACCGGTGTGAAGCCGGGGTGGCTGACCTGCTGGAAGCTCGCCTTGACCACGTCGAGGACCGGCAAATTGGCGTCAGCTGGGGCGTCATCTGGTACCGGATCGACCTCGACGAAGCCTTTGCCGGTCCACTCGACCGCTTTGCGCGCCTCGTGCCGTCGGGCGTGCGCCTCGTCATCGAGCGTCGAGGTGCTCGCGTGCACCGTGTCCTTCCCGACGTTCCACCGCAGCCGGCAGCGGATACCCTCCCGTCGGATCTCGCGGAACTCCACCGCGCCGCGCACGTCGGACCGTTCAAACCGCCGCCAGTGAGCCATTCCCGCACGGTAGCGGGCGGATCTGACGTCGGAGCAACTCGGTCCATTAGCGGCGCCTACACGTCGGCTAGCCCGAGATCGGGAGCCAGGTGTGAGCCGCTGCGGTAGATGATCTGGCCGTCGGCCGGCGTGCGCTGATATGCGCGGTTTCGAAGGCCGAGCAGATACCGCGGAGCCGCCGACGGGCCCGGTTAACGCCCCGGGCCCGTCGTTTCATATCTCAGCTGACGAAGACCGGATCGGTCGTCGTGGGAAGGAACAGTGGCTGACCGGCAAAGCTGATCCGCCAGTATCCCGACTTGCTCTGGACGAACTCTTGCTGGAACCGACCGGCTCCGCCGTCCACCGCAACGGTGCCCACCGTTTTCCAGCCGCCGGTGCCCGTCGTCGAGAACTGGACGGTGACCGACGCCGACGGCAGCGAGCCTCCACCGACATCCAAGTAGCCCTCGACGTAGACGTTACCGGTGTCGGTGTCCCGCACCGCGTACACGTTGTTGATCGCGGTGACCTGCTTAATTGTCTCGGTCAGACTCGCCGACGACGCCGTGAGGTAGAGGTCGTTCTGGCCGGTGCTAACACCGATGACCCGGAAGTTGTACGGCGGGAAAAGCGTGGCGCTATACCCGCCGCTAGCATCGGTGGTGACCGATGTCGGGCCGCCGAGACAGGGGTAGCCCGGGTTGCAGAACCCGACGTAGACCTGAGCGTTCGGCATAGGCTGCCAACCGTCCGGCGTCTTCCACGTGGCGACGCCGCTGACGGTCACGGTTTGGTCGGAGTGGATTGTGCGATGGTCGATATGCTCCGTGATCCGCGTCGCGCGCGGCGTGATCGTCGGAGTGTCGAGGTCCTGAGCCGTGTCGATGTAGTACGGCTCGGCGGTCTCCCACGACAGCGACTGTACAAACGAGAAGTCGGTGTCGTCCGTCACGACAGAGGAGAACGAGAACTGGCCGTTCGCCGCGGTCGGCGCGGTGTAGTCGCCGTCGTCTGCGGCGTTGAATTCGATCGGCATGCCGCCCACCGGGTGCACGGCACCCGAGCCGGGCCACCGGCCCATCAGCTTGCCCGTCACGACCAGGTCGCGGTTGTCGTAGGTGACCGTCTTGGTCGAGTGGATGTTGGTGAAGTACAGCGTGACGAAGTACGACAGCTGGCCGACGTCGACCTGATCGGTGTGTACACCGTCATTGTCCGTGACCTCGACGTCGATCTGGTAACTCCCGAGCGCGGGTAGCAACAGTTCGGTGGCGCTTTGCCAGTAGCCGTTGGTGGGATCGCCGCCGGCGAACGTGAAGTCCGAGACGGACGTAACTTCTTGCTGGGTCGTTTCGGAGACGACATAAGCCGTGATCGACGCGACGCCCGCCTCGGCGGCGACGCCGACTTCGATGCGCGCCGGGTCGGTCCCCATGCTGTGGGCAAACGTCACGATCGGTGGGGATGCGGCATGCGCCACGCCGGGCACCAGCAAGCCCAGCAGTGTGACTGTGGATACGGACAGAATGGACAGGTTTCTACGCACTTCAACCCCGTATGGGTGAGCAGAGAAGGAATCGCCGCCAGGCATTCCGCGGCGGCAACGCAACAGTAATAAGTTTTCGGCTTTCGCGCGCCCCCATAAACACTGCACCGATGGCGTTCTCGGCTTCTATTACGCCTGTCTTCCGTGGACCCGCAACGCCGATCGCACCGGCACATTGAGCGACAAGGTGAGGAGATCGACATCGACGAAGGTTGAGAACCAACACAGCAAGCCGGACAGCCGGCACCCCCTTGGCGTCGTGAACGATCGAATTCCATAGGTCGAGCACTGACCTCACGGCGATGGGCAGCCTTACACCGGTATAGATCGCATCGGCGTGGCGCTCGACCGGAAGCGGCTTCGAAGCCGCGCGTGCTCAGGCGCCTACCAGGTCTCCGATTCGGCGGGCAACGGACCAAATGTGGTCCTCCAACCTCGCGACTCCGTGGCGCCAGGCCGCGAGGCGCTGGCCAAGAGACGCATCGGACAGACCATCGGTTTACCGTAAGCACGTCGCAGCGTTCCATCATCGGTCGCATTTTCGTCGATCCGCAGACCGCCTACAAAGAGTCCGAGGCGCCTTTATTTAGTCGCCTATAAATCTCGAATAGGACTGTCGAAAACAGTCAAGGACCGAGACATATAAGGAAATACAAGGCAGCCTTGAGCTGCTGGTATGCTCTCGGACGAGGAGATGTCTTGCTCGATGGCTACTGAATAGAGATCGAGCACCAGCCGATCCATCGCAAATGCATTCGAGCGGATCGGCGAATAGACGCAGCTTGTCGAATTGCGAAATAATGCAGAAAATTGGTTTAGGAAACCGATGCTCTATCCCCTGAGCTACGAGGGCGGGGAGGACTCGAGGATACCGGGTTCGGCGTACCGGTGCGTAGCTGGGCGTCCGTCCGGGTACCTGCTGGTAGACCTGCGCCGCACGGGAACGAGTCGCCGACCTTAGCCAGCGTGGGAGAAGTTCACACGCTTCCTCACGTTCGACGTCGAGATCCACAAACCACCAACATGATCGAGTCGTTGAGCAGCCGGTTTCCGTCATCGATCACGCCGGCACTCCACCCACAAAGATCCGGGCAGGCCCCGGATGGACCCGTCGTATCCGGTGGCAGTCGCGAGTGGGTCTCGGCAACGCGACCGCCCCGACCGACCCGCAGTTCACCGTCGCCGTACGGCCGCGCTGGCGCCGAGCGAGCCAGACCACAGGAATACGACGGGTCGATGTAAGCGATTGCGGATGCTAATGTGCGCTCGCGAATTCTGTTCGTATACGCGTGTCATTCACAATCATTGTTTCGATTGTGACGGGGGAAGGATCTGCTGTGCGTCACAATCATGGGAAGCGGACCGGACTGGTCCTGGCTTCCACTGCGTCGGCAATTGCGCTGGTCACGGGCCTGATCTGGGCGCCGGGGGCCGGAACTGCCGCGCCGGTCGTGCCGACTCCGACCGAAGTCACGGTAGTCCCGCCGCCGGTGTCGCTGATCGCGCCGGTGGAAACTGTCGTTGCGGTCGGAGATACCGGATATCTGCATCGGACCGACAATGGTCCGGAATATCTGTGGACCCGATTCGCCGATAAGTCGACCACCGTGGTGAGTTCGCTCACCGGAGTCGGCCTGACGTCGGACTTCATCGAGCCGGCCGGCGGCGACTACTTCGCCTGGGACAACGAGAATCCGCAGGGGCAGCCGCACACGTTCACCCTGCTGGATGCGGCCGATCAGACGTCGCACGTGATCACACTTCCGACCGGCAGCAACGGGCTCCTGGCGGCCTCGGCAACGACCGCCCTCACCTCGGTCGGCACGGCGGGCAGCATGACGTTCGAGCTGATCACGTACGCACCGGACGGGTCCTACACGACCGCGCCGGTCGCCGGTATGCCGTCGGGTATCAAGACCGCGTCGGTTGCGGGTGACCCCTACCAGGCCACCGATGGGACCAGCACGATCATCCAGTACTACGGCGCCACCGGTCCGCGGGACGCAATCATCGACTTGCACACCGGTGCGGTCGCCTTGATCCCGGGCAACGGTGCCAGCCGGATGGCCCTCTCCGATGACTTCGTGGTCCGCTCTTCGACCGTCTCGCCGGCCGCTGTTTCGGTCTTCTCCCGGCCGGGCCTCACCACCGGTACGGATACGTCGTCGACCACGGTCGCGCTTCCGGCTCTGACCGGCAGTGCGTTCTTCATCGCCGGTCGGCACCTGATCGTGAGCGCCTCGACGTTGTCGACCAACACGCCCACGATCGACGTCCCGATCGATGGTGGTCCCCCGACGACCCTGTATCTCCGGACCCCGGCAAACATGGGCGGGCTCCGGGGCGGCCCGCACGGGACGGTCGTGGCCGTCGGCGGCAGCAGCGCGAGTGACTGGGCCGCGCACCATCTGTCCGGCGGCACGAACGGAACGCTCGTTGACGACGCGTCGATCAAGGTGACGCCGACGATCGCGGACGCCGGAGTCTCGATCGATTCCGGCGTGCTCCACCACGTCATCGCGGTCGGGTCAGCGGCCAAGCCGACCTTCTTCTCGGTCGACCAGCCGATCCTGCACGGCCCGGACGATGCGCAGTACACCGGCATGGGCGGGTTCCGGCCTGAAGTCAACGCCTGCCAGACCGGCGTGAGCTGCCTGCGTGTCGTTCCCGGCAGCTACTACGGACCGCTGTATCTGATGGCGAACAACGAGATCTCGATGCAGCGGGTCTCCGGCACCGTCATCCCGAACTACGTCTGGCCCTGGGGTCCGGGTGCGGTCATCGCCGATTCCTCGTACTACTACGCGATCGTGAACGTGCCGACGGCGAATCAGCAGTACGTCATCTCGGTCGCGAGCAACCAGGTGATCAGCACCGGCACGATCACCGGCTCGGCAGTCTGGTACACGAAGCTGTTCCAGTCGTCGACCACCGCCGGTTCGGTGATCGAAACCGACCTCGACAATCCGGCGACGCCGAAACTGACAATCCCGATCGGAGCGTCCTGCACGCCGACCGAGCTGCAGGCCGACAACGACTGGCTCTACTGGTCCTGCGGACCAGCCGGGCCGGCCGGCGCATATGATCTCGTGACCGGGGCAAACGTGACACTCCCGGCCGGTGTCGCGCAGCTGGGCGACGGGTACGTGGTGATGCACGACGCCAATAGCGGCGTGCTGAAGCTGTACGACTTCCACAGCGGCGCCGTCGCCGCGCCGGTGACAATTGGTACGGTCCAGACCGGATTCGTCACCGACGACCGCTTGATCACCTGGGCGGTCGACAAGCACAGCGGCGACATTGCCTACGTCGACGCCGACGACAGCGTGCACGTGATCGACCCGGGTGTCCCGCACACGGCCGCGCGGAGCGAGGTGCCGTTTACGCACGCGTACTCGTTCCCGCGGGCCAGCCCCTCGTATATGGCGTTCTTCGCGAATCGTCCGCTGTCGTCGTGGACGATCACCATCACGTCGGCGACGCTCGGCCAGGTCAAGACGCTGACCGGCGGTGCCGTCCGGGACTACTTCACGACATTCTGGGACGGCACGAACACCGCCGGGACGATGATGCCCAGTGGCTACTACACGTGGACGATGTCGATGACCACGGCGGACGGCACGTCGTCGGTCGGTTCCGGACCGCTGCTGGCCGTCTGCGGGGCATACGTCTACCGCAGCTACGACTGCGACGGATCGTCCGCCATCCTCGGCGTCAAGAGCGACGGATCGGGCTACTGGTACAACGCCGACAAGACACCGACCGGTGGACTGATCTCCAGCGGCGCGACTGATTCATGGCCCTGGGGCACGTACTCGAGCACGTTCTCCGCGGTCATCCCGTGGGGCGACTACAACGGCGATGGCTTCGGCGACGTGCTTGCCCGTACCGGCACCGGCACGATCAAGGCGTACCTCGGACGGAGTTCGTCCTACTTCAACCCCGCCGGCGGCACGAAGACGGTCACGGTTGCGACCGGCTGGGCGTCGTACACGAAGCTGCTGACCACCGGCGACCTGACCGGTGACGGGCTCTACGACATGCTCGCCACCGACAAGGCCGGCAGCCTTTACATGATGCCGGGCAAGGCCGGTGGTGGTCTCGGTGCCCGGGTCAAGATTGGGTCGGGCTGGCAGAAGTTCACCCGGATCGTCGGTGTCGGCGACATCACCGGTGATCATCACCCGGACCTGGTCGCGTTCGACACCACCGGAAACATGATCCTGTACGCCGGAACCGGCCACGGAACGCTCTCGGCCGGCGTGAAGATCGGTACGGGCTTCGCGGGGTACACGGCGATCATCGGACCAGGTGACGTGAACCGGGACGGCCACAACGACCTGGTCGCCCGGGACAAGAACGGCGTGCTGTGGCTGTTCCCCGGCAACGGTACGAAGGGATTCGGAGCGCGTGTGCAGATCGGATCCGGCTGGAACACGTACACCCACATCTTCTAGAAGCGCGCACACGGCTGGCCGGAACCTTTCGGACCCCGGCCAGCCGTGTTCCAGTTGGTCTTGATCCGGATTAGTGGCATCCAGCGACCAACCGGTCATAGGCGTTGATTGGTGCCATCCGCGGATCAGGCGCAAGTCACGGCTCAGTCGCTGGGGTTTGCCTCGATCGCCTCGAGGTCGCGAACGGCGAACCGGTGGTGCTCCCACTCCTCCTCGAGGATCACGTGCAGGCACGAGCGGACGGTTTCCGGGTACTCCGGGTTGTGCGGATTCTTGCGCACGGCGGCCAGATCCTCCGGCGTGACCGCGGCAAGGAAATCGCGCATCATGGCCACGTGGCCGGCCCGGACCTCGAGTACCTCGGCGTAGGTCGGTGGGTCAGTGGTGAAGACCGACATGTCGAAGCCGCCTTCGCTGCCGCCGTCCGTCAGCCCGAGGGGATGAAACGGCTGCTGCAGCCCTAGGATCCCCCTACCCAGCCACATGTCCGTGGCGAGAACCAGGTGCCGCAGCGTCTGCGTGAACGACCACTCGCCGTCGACCGAGATGTCGACGGTGCCGGCCGGCATCGCCGCCGCGCGCTCGAGCGTGGCCGCCCAGGTGCGCTCGAGCGCTGCCCAGGCTGCGCGCAGGCCATCCGGATCCTCGGCCCGCCGCTCGGCACGACCCGGGAAGCGTCGGTTGAGCTCGGCATCGACGAACGGTGCCACGTCGACACCGTTGACGCGCAACACGCTGCCGTCCTCAAAGAGCCACGGGGCGTCAATGTCCGACCCGGCGATGTCGACGCCGCGCATCACCACGCCGGACAGGTTGGACTCTGCGAACCTCGCGCCGCTCAGGTTCACACCACGGAATTCCGCTTTCTGCAGGTCGTCAGACCCGCTGAAGGTCGCCATCAACTCCTCCTCGTCGAGTGCAGCCCCGACCCGGAGCATACGGATATCCACCGACATGTGCGGTACCCGGCGGCGACGAGGATCGATCGGTTCACCAGGGACCCACCGCATCGGGGAGATCGGTGAGCGGCACGAGCGCGACGAGCGCCACGAAAGATGCCGACCATGATCAGGAGGCTGTTGATCGCGCTACGGTGCAGTCGATCTACCGATCTGGGGTGATGTGTCCGGCTCGGTTGGCATCAAGGTCTGGGGCCGCGGCGAATCTCGACGTAGATTCATGGCGAATGTCGTACGAACCGCGAGTTCGCAGGTCACAGTCGAGGTATGCAGAACGCCAGCTGGGCCGGCATGCAGGATGCCCTCCGCGACATCGACTTTCCGGCGGACAAAGATGCGATCTTGGAACATGTGCTCGAGTACACCAGTGACCGCGGTGTGGTCAGGCTCGCTCGTGAGCTCCCGCCCGAAACGTACCAAAATATGTCTGAAGTACGCAGCTCGGTGCGCCTCGACCCGGGTGTCGAAGACGGTGTGACCGACGCGCGCCGTGCTTTGCAAGCGCGATCCAAGAACCGACGCATCGCCGAGTACCTCCGTGACGTCCCGGACACCCGGCTCGACATACCTTGATCGTTAGCTAGATTCGCGGCTGGCTTCACCATTTGGGTCAAAGTCAGCGCCGCGAGTGCCAGTAGTGCTCCGGCCTGAGCGAACCACACGCTCAACTCCACGCGCCGGCGTTGCAGCGTGATCGAGCTGGGCGGCGTCAGCAACGTGTCGGACAGCGTCTTGGCGTCTTCGGCCCGAAGTACTCGCCGCGGGTGATCGCGGCGAAGCGGCCACGACCGTCGCACACGCGTTGCCGGTAAAAACAATCCCACCTCCTCGACACCGCGGGGATTCGCGGCACCCAGGATCCGACGCGTGCCGGGCACCACGGGGGCAGACACCGATGACCAGCCCTCGCCGCAGGCAAGACTTGGACCGACACCGGCTACGAGTTCACCCGGGTCGACGGCACCCAGATCTCCACGGGACCTTGTGCCTGCCGAGAGCTGCCGATGCCTGCAACGACCGATGAGCTGCGCGCATTGCTCCACGAACATCCCTACGTCGAAGGCGCCGAGGAATACATCCAGCTCGAGGAGCAAGGCTTGCGTGTGCGTACGGACGACAGAATCAAACCGTTCGTGAAAGACGGAGGCTAGCTGGTCGGCATATTGCGGGGGCGTTCGCGTACCAGATCGATCGCCGTCTGGACGCGGATCGCGTCCGCCTGTGCGATGGCCTGCTTCCGGGCGGCCTTGCGCGCCTCCAGCTCAGGCACGTCGACCACGACCTTCGAGTGATTGTTCGCGTCGTAGCGAACTGGTACGACGTCACCCGGAGACGGCGCGAATATGTCCCCGTCGCTCACCGTGCAGGACGCTGATCCGGTCGAACCATCCGGGAACGGGACCGCGAGTTCGATGTGCCAGGTACCGAGCCGGTCGTGGTCGCCGCCGCGGAGCTTGCCCGATACCACGACGGCCTGCGCGGCAACACCGTCACGAAGCAGCTTGTGATTTCCGAACATAATGTGATAACTCATTCCGCAGATGCAGTGTTCTGTAAGGCGATATCCACCCAGCCTGACAGGTCGCCGAACGCTCTGCTAGCCACCGTCACCTACCGGACACGAAACCCTGGCAAGGAAGAGCGTCACACATCACGTCGAACATCTCGAACTGCATAGCAACCGACGTAACCGCGCTACCGCCATCCATGCAATTCGATATCCCGACGATTTCGGTGCGCAACTCGACGCCCACGCCCCTCGCTATCGAGCGTCGAGGTGCTCGCTTGCACCTTGCCCCTCCCGACATTCCGCCGCAAGCGGCAGCGGATACTCGTCTAATTAGACCTGTACGGCCGCCGCTACAGGGTGTCATTCGTCCTTGGCCACAAACCGGGTCCCCGGCGGAGCGGTACTGTCGCGGATGACGAGTTCCGTGGCGAGTTCGACTCTGGGAGTCTCGATGTCCTCGCCGCGTGCCAGGCGCAGAACGGTGCGGGCGGCGAGGATTCCCATTTCGGTGAGCGGTTGCCGGATGGTCGTCAACGGCGGTGAGGTCCAGCGGCTCTCCGGCAGGTCGTCGAACCCGATGATCGAGATGTCGTCGGGTACACGCAGGCCACGCCGTCGCAGCGCTTCGTAGGCGCCGAACGCCATCTGGTCGCTGGCGGCAAAGATGGCTGTCGGTGGCCGGTCGAGGCGCAGCAGTGCTTCGGCTCCGGCGCATCCTGACTCGTGGTAGAAGTCGCCTTGCTGGATTAGTTCGGGATCGATCTCCAGGTCTGCAGCGGCGAGACCGGCGCCGTACCCGTCGAGCCGGGCCCGGCTGCACAGCAGTCGCTTCGGTCCGGCGATGAAGCCGATCCGGCGGTGTCCCAGCGACAGCAGATGTTCGGTCGCGCTGAGGCCACCGGCCCAGTTCGTCGCGCCGATCGTGGGCACGTCGATCACGGGGAGGCCAGCGGGGTCGATGACGGTCAGGGGGATGTTGAGGCGCCGCAGCTCGGCGTACAGAGGAGGAGTGACGTCAGAGGTCACGAAGATGACGCCGTCGGTGGCTCGGGCGCGCAGGTTCTGCAGCCACTGTTGCGCGGAGGCGGGTTGGGCGTGGATGGCCGAGACCACGGCGCCGATGCCGGTCGCGTGCGCGACCTCTTCGACGCCGCGCAGGATCTCGACCGCCCACGGGCTGTCCAGGTCGTTGAAAACGAGGTCGATGAGGCCTGCCGGCAGCCGGTTACGCGCCGTGCGCCGTTGGTAGCCGTGTTCGCGCAGGATCGTGTCCACCCGCTCGCGGGTCTGGGGTGAGACGTCGGACCGCCCGTTGAGCACCCGTGAGACGGTCGGCACCGAAACGCCGGCCTCGCGCGCGATCGCCGTGAGGTTGACTCGGTCAGCGTCCTCAACTTTCACAAAGATCCCTTCATGGCTGGTGCACGCACTATCTCATCTTCCCTCACGAGAACTGGGTTCGCCGCTCGCCGTTCGGACGACGAGCACCCAGTCGAAACCCGCGTAAGACGAGTCCGACACGCGATGACCGCCCTTACGGCCGTCGGCGTCCAGTACTACATCGTCGACAACACGGCACCTACAAGCCGACCGGTACGTACAAGGGGCACGGTCACCAGCGACGGCGGCGTGTACGACATCTACCAATACGGGAGCGTGCGTGAGTCGAAGCGGATCGGAGGCACCATCACCACCGGCAACCATTTCGCCGCCTGGGTGAGCTTCGGTTTGAACATCGGCACATTCAATTACATGATCGTCACCACCGAGGCATATCAGAGCAGCGGGAATTCGAACATCACGGTGAGTGGCACCGCTCGCGGTGGCGGCGGTGGCACAGGTGGCGGTGGCGGCAACGGTTGCACCGCGTCGCTCTCGGCCGGCCAACAGTGGAGCGATCGCGACAACCTCAATGTCGCGATTACCGGCTCCAACACCTGGACTGTGACGATGAACGTCGCTTCGCCCGCGCGAATCATTGCCACCCGGAACATCAATGTCGCCTATGCCACTGCCCAGCAACTGGTCGCCAAGCCCAATGGCAACGGCAACAACGGGGGCGTGACGATCCAGGCCAACGGCAACTGGACCTGGCCGACGGTGTCCTGCACTCCGAGCTAGCGCTAGCTCCGCATGGCACCGGTCCATCAGCTCGGAAGTTTCGGCCCGCCAGCCGCCCGTGCGACATTAACCGCGTGGGCTGCATCGCCGCAAATATGCCATCAATAAGGTGTACGCGCGCTCTCATGAGTGACTGGAATTGATGTCTTGACGAGACTTCCCGGCAGGGCTACGTTCCAGATTATCGAAACGCGACCGAAACTTTCGCCGTCGCGTCGTCATGCGCCTGACACATGCGTCGCACATCCTTTGAGGAGCACTGTTGTGAAGCTTCATCGTCTAGCCCTGGTCGGCGTGGCCAGCGCAGCAACCATCTTGCTGGCGGCAGCCGGTACCGCCTTCGCCAGCGGCGGCTCCGGTCATTCGGCGCCCGGCCGCTTCCACCCGCCATCCGACTCGCTACGCAGCCTCGCTGCGCCCGTCGATCTGCGTATTGGTACGGCGGTCAACATGGACAAGTTGAACGTCGACGCCGCGTACACCAGCATCGTGGCTAACCAGTTCAGTACGGTGACACCCGAGAACGTCATGAAGTGGGACACCATCGAGCCGAGCCAGGGCACCTACAACTACGGCCCGGCCGACCAGTTGGTCGCCTTCGCGCAGCAGCACGGGCAGCTGGTACGCGGGCACACCCTCATGTGGGGCAACCAGATACCGAGCTGGCTGACCACCGGCGTGGGCAACGGCACTATCAGCGACACCCAGCTGCGCGACATCCTCAAGCAGCACGTCATCACGAGGTCAGCCACTTCAAGGGCAAGATCTGGCAGTGGGACGTGGCCAACGAGATGTTCGCGAACTCGTGGGATGCGAACCCGCTGCCCGACGGCATCAACAGCGGCGAATTCTGGGTCTCGCACCTGGGCGAAGGCATCATCGCCGACGCGTTCCGCTGGGCTCACCAGGCCGACCCCAGGGCACTGCTGTTCTACAACGACTACAACACCGCCGGCCAGGACGGCACCAACGCCAAGAGCGACGCGGTGTACGCCTGGGTCCAGAAAATGATCGCCCAGGGCGTACCGATCAACGGCATCGGCGAGCAGGGCCACCTCGACACGCAGTACGGATTCAACGGCACCACGATGCAGACGACCTGGCCCGCTACGCCAGCCTGGGCCTGAAGGTCGCCATCACCGAGGCCGACGTCCGGACGTTCGTGGAAACCACCGACGCCAACCAGACGCCGACCGACAGCTTGTCCCCAGTTCGCCCAGCCGTTCGAGTTCGACCAGATGCTCAAGGCGTGCCTCGCCGTACGCAACTGCATCTCGTTCACCATCTGGGATGTCGACGACGCCGACTCGTGGGTGCCATCAACCTTCTCCGGTGAAGGCGACGCAACCCTCTACGACGTCAACCTGAACCCGAAGACCGCGTACACGACTCTCCAACAGGATCTGGCGCTCGCTACCGGCGCGCCGCGCCGGATCGGGACCGGCTTCTAACAGCGCCACACGGTACGGGTACAGGGCGGGGCTGCGGTTTCTCTGGAGGCCGCAGCCCCGCCCTCCGCGCAAACCTGATCACTGCTTGGACGTGCTGGTGTACGGCAGCCAGCCATGGCTGACGCATCGAGGTGATCGGAGACGATCCCCTGACGAACGGGATGCGGATTTCGCTGCGACCGCGCCGCGACTTTCTGGTCACCGACGCACCCAAGGTCCTCGCTGCCGGGCGCCGCGCATTCCGGGACCGCCGCCCGGACGCGACCACCGAGGATGCCGAACTACACGTCACCTGTGCAGCCGATTTGCCGTGTCGAGGCGGTGCGGGGTGACAGCTAGACAAGAGGAGCGCCGGACGTGCCGCCCGGTCGCGGTAATGACGCCGTTGTGACTTGACTGCCGGGCGAGTTGCGAGTGATCGCGAGTTCGGCGTGACCGGCGTCAAGGTCCGATCCGGCTCACAGAGACCTCGAACGGAGCGGACTCGTCGAAGACCGTTGAAGTATCGGGCACAGGCTGACATCCGCCGCCAACCGTTAGCGGTGACGGCCCCAGTGCCCTCGGTGGATGATCTCGCTCGGATCTCGTCGTCGTTCAGACACCGTCGGGTCCTGTGGGGGCAGGTTCGGCGCTCGATATCCGATCGCCAGCGCTCCGATAGGAGCGAATTCGTCCGGGATCCCGAATTCGGTCCGCAGCGCGGCAAGATTGCCGAAGATCGTCTCGGACGTGAAACCCTCGGCCGCCGACGGCATGATCCAGAAGAAGAAACCGCCGAGTTGCTCATCAACGGCGGCCAGGAGCATCAGGACGGTGGCCATCGCGGTATCGACGAACCAGTACGGCACCGGCCATTGATCCTCAGCGCCGTGCTCCCACACGCGTCCCGGCCGATGATAGTGGGCCAGATACGCCGACTTGTCCGCCATCGGGATCACGACCAGCGGTGCGTTCCGCATGCCGGGGGTGTGCTTGGCCTGATTCGGCACGAACGTCCAGAACCGCTCGCGGTCGGCCGGCTCCGTCAGCGCGAGGAATGCCCATCCCTGAGCAAATCCAGCCGACGGCGCCCGAAGCGCAGTCTGCAGGATCCGTTCCGTGACGTCCGGATCCAGCGGTCTGTCCGCAAAATCTCGAACCATACGTCGGCGCCGAACGACATCAGTGAACTCCATGGGGGCATCGTGCCACCGTGCTGCCCGGCCCGGGAGCATCGAACGTTGTCGGTAGATCCGCGGAGCGTACGGCGCCGCGCGGGCTTGCGCGCCGCTGGTTCCGGTGCCCGGCTCGACTCCGTCCAGGTGAACGATTGCGAGGTCATTTCGGCGCGCCGGTCGGTGGTTCTGACTATGAGACGCCGACGCCGCCCAGGCCCAGGCTGCGGCTCGGGTCGTCAGCGAAGTCGCCGGGATCGTCCGGGGAGGGACGCCACTGCGGCAGCCATACCAGCCCGGGCTCAATCATCGTCATCCCAGCGAAGAACTCTGCGAGTTCCGCTGACGACCGAAGCCGGAACGGAGTCGACGTACGCTGCTGGTAGATGCCCTGGACATCCTTGACCTCGGCGTCGAGTGCGGCCCGCTGCTCCGGGATCTCGAACGCCGCTGCGTGGCTGATGACCAGGTAGCTGCCCCGCGGCAGCGCCTCGCGGAGTTGCCGCACCGCACCAAGTGCCTCGGCATCATCCGGCACGAAGTGCAGCACAGCGCACAGCAGCAGCGCGACCGGCTCGTGAAAGTTCAGCAGTTCACGGATCTGCGGATGGTGCAGAATGGCCTGCGGATCGCGGACGTCGCCTCGGATCGCCGTGGTCAGATCGTTGCCCTGCAGGATCTCCAGGCTCTCCATTACCGCGACCGGGTCAATGTCCACGTACGCCACTCGCGACTCGGCCGCCCGCTGCTGGGCGACCTCGTGGACGTTGCCTTCGGTGGGGATGCCGGAACCGAGATCGAGGAACTGCCGGATGCCGGCATCAGCCAGGTACGCGACCGCGCGTCGCAGGAACGCCCGGTTCGTCCGAGCCATCAGCGGCACCATCGGATTGCGGTCGGCCACAGCTTGTCCCGCTGCCCGGTCAGCCGGGAAGTTATGCGTACCGCCCAAGTGATAGTCGTAGATCCGCGCCGCGGTTGCGGCCTTCTGGTGGGCTTGGCCCCCATCTACCATGATCTTTTCCCCGCTCTGACGACCGGATACATCTCGGTCTTTATATACCAAGCCACCAAGCGGGCGTCCGGCGGAGACGGTCAAACGCTATGGCCCTGGGCTGGCAGCAGCGGCGGCGGCGGATCTTCGCACCTGTTCGGCACTGGTCGGACAACGATCGCCGATACCGCATATGGGTGCGGTACCGGCGCCGAAGTGTCGACGATCTCGCCGGTCAGGAGACCCCGATGTTGAGGTAAAAGTGGCCGAGTTGAAGCTTGAGCGAGGCGCCGCCAAAGTGGTGAACGACCAGCGCCAACAGAATGACCACCAAGATGCAGACGACGAGCCAAATCAGGAACCACACGAACCCTGGGATCCCGTAGCGACCCTCGCGAACCATTAGGCTCGCCCCCTTGCCATCGGCGTTGCAATACGCACTGCCACGCATCGGCGTGGCGGCTGTCGGTAACTACGCCCGATGCTTGCGGACGTCTTCATACGGCCTCCTTCACTGAAGTGCTTGGGATTTCCCGATACAGGCGCGCGTCAAACCGGTAGGCAGGAGCCCGAACATTCGGATGGTGGTGACGGACAAGGCTGCGTAGCGGCGGTCGCGGCGAATCGCGGCTTCCCGCGCAAGGTAGCGGCGCCCGATGAGTACGCCGGACGCCGCTACCGCTCACGTCAGGCCGACGAGGTGAGCGCTCGGCCGAGGTGCCGGGCGAAGAACCGGACTGCGCTGTCCGCCTCGAACCTTGGCAGTTCCTTGTGCTTGCCCGCGTTGGCGTGCAACGTTTTCTCCTTCGATGCGAAGGCGTCGAACAACGCGAGACCGGACTCACGCGGGATGTGCTCGTCGTCCCATTGGAGGTCGAACTCGATCGGGATGGTGATCTGCTTCGCGATCTCGGCCAGAGCATCGGGCCAGTGGAGTCCGAAGACCGCGGCGGTGATCCTGGGCTCGATCGCCACAAGCGGCACGCCGATCGCGGTGCCCATGTTCAAACCGTAATAGCCGACCGGCCCTTCGCCCCCGATCTCCGGCAGTCGCTGGAGGGCGTCCAAGGTCGCCCGCCACTCCGGCACGGCACGCTCCGCCAGGTGGGCGTTGTACCGCACGACGATCGGGCCGACCGGCTCGCCCGCCGCCATCGCCTGCTGCATCACGGCGATCTCTTGCTCGTCGTGCGTCGTACGTGGCCGGTCGCCGTGCCCGGGCGCATCGATGACGGCGACGTTGAAGCCGCTGGCGGTCACGAGGCGGTAGGCACGGCCGGTCATCGCCGGTGATTTCTTGTGGTTGCCGCCGCCGTGACCCATCAGCACCAAGGGCGCGTGATCGGCGTTCCGATCGGAGGCGGGCGACCAGAGCACGCCGGGGACCTCGCCCACGGTGAAGTCGCGTTCGACGACACCGTTCGACGATGTTTGCGCGGTGAAGTGTAGAGATTCCATAGCAGTCTGCCTTTCGGGAGGGTTGCGGCGCTCCCGGCGACAGCTACGTCAATCGCCTGCCCGTGAAGACAACGGGGAGCACCCAATCGATACCGCGTTCATGGGTCTCACCTCCTCGTGCGTGTCACGGACACCCGGACGCTATCAGCCCGAACGTCGTCCCGCCCAACCTTTTCGCTACCTGCCAACGTGCTCAGAACTCTCAACAGGCCCTTCTTCTCAAGCGCGGACTCATTCGCCATATCATCCGGCCGCGCCGATATGGCGTACGTGATCGGCAGGATCGGCCCTAAGCGTCCGGTTCAACTGCCAAGACCTGGACCGTGGCCTTCGGGTCTTGGTCGTGGTATCGGGTCACCATAATCGTCAAGACGTTGTCGTTGCAGCCCGCCGGCCACAGCGTCGCCTCCGATGCCGCGGTCAGCAGGGCAGAGTCCGGCGTGAGTACGGTCTGCGGTACCACGTCGCCGGGTCGCCAACGCACGATGCTCTCCGGGGCCTGCCCGCCCGCTCGCCAGTACGCATAACCGCCACAGATGACGAGGGACTGTGGATGCATCATGCCCAGGGTGAACGTTTGAGTGCCCTCTGCCGCATGCAGCAGGATGTAGGGTTCGAGATCGTTGCGGAGCTGATCGGTCCACAGCGTCCAGTCGCCAAGCGTCGCCGCGTCGAAGATGTCGCAGTCGTTCGCCGGGCCGAGCAGGTAGGGCTTGCCGACGCGAAGACCCTGGGCGCTGCGGCACCCCGTTATCTGCCCGCTATGCAGGGTCGTCCAGGTCGCTGTGCCGTCGCTGGGGTGGACGTACCAGATGGTGTTCGGGCGGGTGGTGCAGTTGATGGTCGTGGCCTTCAACGTGTTGAGGTCGATCATGCCGACGCAGTTCTCGAAATTCCCTGCGGTCTGGGCACTGTAGTACCAGTCACCGTTCGGATAGACCACGCCCTGCGCGCCGGTGGGCGCCGGGGTAAGCGCTCCTCGAACGGAACTCACCGAGATCTGTCGGCCGGTCGCCAGGTTGACGATGAATCCGACATCCGCAGTCTGCTCGTCCTGGATGTTCGCGTCCAAGAGCACGAGCCGGTCGCCGGCCAGCCCGGCGAAGGTCGTGATGACATTCTCCCCGCCCGACGGCCGGTGCCTGAGAATGACCTTGCGGTCAACGAGTCGGATCACCTCGACAGCGGTGACGTCATCCGGTTGAGCCCGCACGAGGTAGCGCGACGAGACGGCGAACGCGCCAAGGTTGCCCGGCCCGTCGCCGAAGTCGACCAGATGGATGGCGTGATCGACCACCGGCGCATCCGTACTCGGTGTTGGAGCGGGAGACGTCGGCGAGGTCACCGGACGGCCGGTCGGACCGGAGGAGACGGCGGGCGATGACACGCAACCCGATAAGGCCAGACCTGCCGCCACCACCATCGCCAAAGCACCATGGTTCAGGACGGAGGTTCGTGGTCGCAGCATGGGCACGGGTCTCCACGGTTGAGGGGGCCCGCTCCGTGATCTGGCGCGGACGCAGCGAAACTCACATGGCGCTGCGGTAGTGCAAGGTACTTGGCGTGCGCCAGTTCCGCCGGTAAGGACGGACGAATAGTGCCAGCGGCTCCCGGTGGTGACGTCTCGCGAGCAGGGCCGCCGGCAACGGCCGCCCGGGCGGTTGGATTGCGTCGTCAACAGGTTGACGGACCGCCAGAAGTCCGGGTGGCCCACCGCAGGCCACGCTCGGTGATCGCGCGGATCTCGGGCACGTCGAGGTCCGGAAGGTGATGGCCGACGGTGGAGACGAAGATCCGGCCCGATCCCCAGGCACGCGTCCAGATCGCCGGATGTGTGACCGGCCGTACCCAGGGCTCGCCGTCGGCGATGGGGAACGTGACCGTCGCGTGCACGTCGCTGCCGGCGTCGGCGAGCAGCCAGTACCGCTCGGTGTGCAGCGCCACCCGGTCGATCCCGGCGACGATCGGGTGATCCGACGTCACGACGAGGTCGTGCGCGACGAAATCCGCTGGATGGCACACGAACACCGCACCGGTCATCCACTGGTACAGGCGGTCGTCGAACGCGGCGACCACACCGCCGTGCCAGCCCGCGAAGCCAGTCCCGGCCGACACTGCGGCGCGGAGGCCGCCTGACTGGTCCGGTGTCAGGTCGCCGCCGGTCCAGCACTGGATGATCAAGTCGGTACGCCGCAGTAGGTCGGCATCCCGGTATACGTCGAGCGTCTCGCTGACCTCGATCGTGTAGCCGGTCGCCTCGAGGAACGGACGGAAGCTGTCAGTCGTCTCCCGGGGCTGGTGAAACACGGCACCGCCGCGGACGATCAACGCTCGCATGCGAGCCCGCCGTCGAGGCGCGGCAGCGACATCGCCGTGACGTTCGTCCAGGGCAGCCTATCGTTGCGATCCGTGCGTTTCGTCGTCTGCGCCACCCGGCCATTATTCCGGTCGGTGGACAGCGTCACCGTCCGGTACGGCGGACGGGAGTCTCAGTGCCATCCGGATAGCGCGATCGTTGCTGCGGGTAGGTCGCGGCTGCGAATTCGTCACAATGGTGCCGTGAGCTGGATCCGAAACCCCGGCGAGGGGAAATATGCCACGCTCGAGTACGAGCGCCGGTTTCTGTTGCGTGAGCTGCCGGCGCAGGCGCACTCGCCACTGCTGATCGAGGATCGTTACATCATCGGCACGCGGATGCGGCTACGCCGGGTGGAGGCCGACGGGCAGGTCGTGTTCAAGTTCTGCCAGAAGATCCGTCCACAGCCGACAGAAGCGTACGTGCCGACTCCCCCGCCGATTGTCACCGAGGTGACCGGCGACGACCGTTATAGCGGCGGGCATCTGGCCGGGCTACGCGGCGGCGCCACCGTCGACCCTGAGATACCCAGCCGCCCCGACGCTGACCAGGGAGCAGTTTCAGGACGCTAACAGGTCCTACATGCCGTCCCCGGCCCTGCGGACGATCACACCGTGCGCGGTCAACTCGCGGACGGCCGCATCGGGTGCATCCTGATCGGTCACGACGCAGTGCAGCGCCGATGCCGGGGCGACGAAGGCGAGGGCGCTGCGGGTGAATTTGGTGGCGTCGGCAACGGCGATCACGCGGCGGGAGGAGGCGATGACGGCGCGTTTGACCGCGGCATCGGCGAGGTCGTAGGCGGTCAAGCCATCGGAGGCGGACAGTCCGCAGCAGCCGAGAACGGCGGTATCGAAACGCAGCGCGGCCAGCGATGCCTCGGTCAGCGGGCCGGTCAGTGCCAGTTCACCGGGCCGGGGCTGACCGCCTGGCACCAGCAGTGTCATCTGCGGTGCACTGGTCAGTTCGTTGACCGCATGCAGGGATAGCGGCATGACTGTTAGAGGGCGGCCGCGGAGCGCCCGGGCTACTTCTAGACAACTGGTGCCGCTGTCGATGACGACGGACTCGCCGTCGGCGATGAGAGCACTGACCTCTGCGGCGATGCGGCGCTTGGCTTCCAGCCCTTCCTGGGCTCGCATGGCGAACGGTGGCTCCTGGCCGCGCAGAAGCAGGCCTCTGGCCCCGCCCCGGTAGCGTTCCAGGAATCCCTGCTCGGCCAGGACCTCCAGGTCGCGGCGGATCGTCATCTCGGAGGCTCCGGTGAGGACGGCTAACTCGGCGACGCTGCGCTCCGCGCCGTCGCGGAGCGCGTCGGTGATCTGTCTGAAGCGGTCCGTACCAGCCATGACCAAAATAAACACCACATCTGATCCAAAGGCAACTGTACGAACACCATTGATGTTCTCTTTGTTCGAAGATACGGTGAGTCACCTCATACCTCTGATCTTCCGAGGGGATCACCGTGACACCTGTACTCGCCGCCGCCACCGACGTCGCCCCCGCCACGTCCGCGATGCGCTCGGTGTGGAACTCGCCGCTGTATCGCGGGGCGACTATCGCGCTGTTCCTCTCGGGGCTGGGCACCTCGGCCGCCGCTCCACAGATCACTCTGTTCCTCGTCAACGATCTGCATGTTTCGTTGGCCACGGCCGGCTTGTACTACCTCACGAACATCACCGCTCCGGTCGCCGGGTACCTCATCGGCGCCCGTTCGGACCGCACCGGGAGGCGGCTCGGGCTCTTCCGGCTGTGCGCCCTGGCCGGGTTCATCGGCTGGACCGCCATGGCGTTCACGGACCGGGTGTGGATGCCGTTCGTGATCAGCGCGGTCGTGCTGGCGTTCGCCGGCGCTGCCGGCTCTCAGTTGTTCGCCGCGGTCCACGACGATCTGCAGGCCACCGCGAATCCCGTCGGCGACGGGGTCGTATCAGTCGTGCGCATGGCTCTGACGGCCGGGTGGATCGTGGGCCCGGTCGCCGGCTCGCTGCTGGCCACCGCCGCCGGCCTACGCACGATGCTCGTGGCTACCGGGTTGTGCACCCTCGCGCAGATCGTCCCGATGGGTTTCGCGCGCGCCCGCTCGGCGCCATCGGGCGTGCAGGCCGCGGACGTGTCCGAGGCCGTGGTCAGGCACGCCGGGGAGCGCTCGGGCGTGCGGATGATGCTGCCCCTGCTCGCCTTCACCGGCCTGTACGTGCTCGTCTACGCGGGAGAGCCGATCAAGTACGGCTATCTGACGATCTACATGCACGATGATCTGCATCTGCCGACGGCGGTCAGCGGCGCGGTGATCGGCATCCAGCCCTTGATAGAGCTGATCTTGATGCCGGTGGCCGTGATCGTTGCCCGCCGGATCGGATTGATGCGACTCATGGTTTTCGGTGCTGCCTTCGGTGTTGGCGCGAACCTCTGTTTCGCACTGACCGCCAGCGCGGTCGGCATGTTCGCCGGGCAGGTCCTCATGGGCGGGGTGTGGGGCGTGTTCGCCGCCTTGGGCATCATCGTTGCGCAGCGCCTGCTGCCTGATGCCGTCGCGACGGCGTCGGCCGTGTTCATGAGTTCGACCGCGATCGCCAGTGCCCTCGGCGGGCTGACCGGCAGTCTCGGTGTGGTCGTCCTCGGACTGCCGCACGTCTTCTTCGCACCGGCGCTGTACGGCCTCCTGGCGACCGCCGGTATCGCAGTGATGAGCCGCTCCCGGCACGCCGTGCGCTGACGCCTCCTGAAAGTTGCGCCATCTGTTTCGAGGCTACTGATGCGCTGCCGTTCAGATGGCTCCGCGCGTGACTGCGAGCCGCCGCCTGTCGAGAATCCCGCGCACTGCGCTCGTGGCGCGGGCGACCGGTGGCGTTCTACCTTCCGAGCCGTCGAACCGGGGCGGTCGTTGACGACGAGGTCAACCGTTCGCCGACCATGCCACCGACCGCGCCCATGATCGCTCCGATGATCCCGAAGGCGATGACCGCGAAGACAGCAGGACCGATGAGGTCGTGATTGATGTACGCGCGCATGGAGGCGGCGCCGCTGTGGGCGAACCCGTCGATCTTCTGCGGCTGTCGGCTCACGGTGGCGAGCCAGATGTTGTCGACGACCGCGGAACTGGCCACAGTCAGTGCCCCGACCATCGCACCCGCCACCACGCCGGCGAGCACCTGCACCCGGCGGGCGGCGCCGCTGCGGGCGGCCAGCACACCGATGCCGCCCAGTGCCGCAAAGACGGCGAGGTATGACGCGAGGATCGTGACAGTGTCGTCGTCGGGTGTCGGGAAGACCACGTTGGTCACGAGGATCTCCGCCGACAGGCCCAGCCAGACCAACCCAGCGAGCAACCCGCCACGCCGGATCGCCCGCCAGTCCCACGGCGGCGCGTCGAGCACCTGGCGCGCATGGGCGCCGATCGCTCCTTTGACCAGGTCAAACGCGATCCCTGACCGCGATCGGTCGCGGCGCAGGTCCCGCACCAACTGCTCGAGTTCGCGGCCATACCGCAGCCGCCAGCGGGCCGGGTACAGACGGATCAGCCACCTCATGCGTACGCGCCCAGACGCCGCAAACCGACAACCGCCAACCGCTGTACGTTCTCCAAGCACACGCGTACCGCGTCGGCACCCGCGGGCGTGATCTCGTACGGACGGCGCCCGCGCCGGTCCTCAACCGGCAACGCCACCACCATCCCGTGCTGCTCAAGCCTGGCCAACGCGCCGTAGAGCGTACCCGGACCGAGCGTGACACCAGAGATCGCTTCAATGTCCTTGATCAAGGCGTAGCCGTGCTTAGCACCACCCGACAGGCTGGCCAGGATGAGCGCGCTCGGCTCGGCAAACCTAACCTCCATCACCGACTCCTTACGCCACACGGTATATCGTACGGCGTAATATTAGGTCAGGTGAGCCGAGCATGCAACAGTCTCGCCGCGGCGGCCACGCGCCAACCTCACCGCAGAGTGGGCATCGACCTCGACAATTCCGCTACTCTGTGTTGGCGCACTGACCACAGTGCGTGTCGCTCCGGGCCCAGCGGCTACCAGCTGATCGCTGGGGAGTCCTGATGTCCTACCTCGACGAGGCCACCGTCGCTCTCGTTAGGCCGTACGCAATCACGCACGGACGCACGCGCCCACGGCGCCATATCACGATCGAGGCGCTGATCGGCACGACCGCCCACGGTCGAGTGGTAGCCGATCACCGACACGGCGCCTACCGGCACGAGCCCTATCACGTCGCGTACGTCGCGAACCTGTGCCGCGTCCGGTCACACTCGCTCGCCGAGATCACCGCCTACCTGCGACTACCGCTCGGGGTTACCCGGGTCATCGTCGCCGACATGGCGGCACACGGCCTGGTCACGGTGCATGAGCCGTTGCGGTTCGACGCGGCCGCCAATCCCAACGCGCCGTACGTTCTGGAACGCGTTCTAGCCGGACTCCGCGCGCTCTGACCGTGCGCCTGCCGTCAGACCCGGAAGCACGGGAAGCTAATCAGGATCACAAGACCGTCCCGGCCCGGTCGGCCGATTCCAGCTCGTCGATCGCGGCCTGCAGCTCGTCGATGTTCTGGTGCGGCCGGTCCCCGTACGCCTCGATGGCGAGGTCGCGGTAGTTCCTCGCCTCCTGCAGCCGACCGTGCGCGGCCATCACCCGGCCGAGCAATGACTGTGCCCGGCCCAGGAACTGCTTGTGTCCGGCCGCGGCCGCGTGCTCGATCGCGACGGCCAGGACCGGCTCGGCTTCGGCATACATCCGCAACTCGATCAGCGACGTCGCGAGGCTTTCGGCAGAGACGGCGATCTCGAGGTCGATGCCGGTCGCTTCGGCGACGGCGAGCGCACGGCGCAGATAGGTGATCGCCCGCTCGTGGTCGGCCAGTTCGGCGTACGCGACCCCGAGGTTGTTCAGCATCGCCGCGCGCATGTGCTCCAGATCGGTGGTCGCGTCCACCAGGCCCAGCGCCTCCTCCAGCAGCCCGATTGCCTCGGTGTCTCGATCCGTGCCGCTGAGCGCGGCACCGAGATTGCACAGCGCCACCACGAGTTGCCGGCTGGTCGAGCCGGGTCGGCGACGTACGTCGACGCAGCGTTCGAAGTGCGGAAGCGCCTCGGCGTCCCGTCCCGCGTTCGCCAGCGCCGACGCCATATGGCCGTGTGCCAGTACCTCGCCGTCGATGTCGTCGATGCTCTGCGCGGCCCGGAGCGCCGCACCGGAGGCGTCGGTCCACTCCTGCGTGGTCCGCGTCCGGTCGAGCCAGGAGTACGACGCGGACAGCAGTTGCCAGGATGCCCGCGCCGGCGTGGTGCTCGCGTGGATGACCTGCAGGACGTTGGCGCCTTCGATGTCGAACCAGGCCAGCGCGGCGTGGGCGTCCGGGTAATCCGGCACCGAAAGGGTCGGATCCACCAAGTCGAGCGTCCGGCGGTTGCCATGCATCTGCGCGTTCGCATGGTCGGCTTGGGTAACGTACCAGCGCGCCAGGCGATCGAGCGCATCCTCGGACACGGCCGGATCGTCTCCGACGGCGGCGAGTTCCCGAGCGTAGTCGCGCAGCAGGTCGTGCAGCGCGTACCGGCCGGGTCCGGGCTCGGCCAGCAGGTGCGCCGCGGTCAGGCGGGCCAGCAGCTGCTCGGCGGTGGCCTCGTCGCAGTCCGCCAGCCGGGCCGCGGCGGACAGGCCGATGTCGCGGCCCGGGACGCTGCCGAGCAGCCGGAACATCCGCTGCACGTCGGCCGGCATACGCAGGTACGAATAGCTGAACGCGGTGCGTACCGAACTCTGTGGATCGTCGGCGATGACCAGGTGCGAGAGCCGGTTCGCGCTGGTCAGCTGAGCCACATGGGCGGTGATGTTCCGGTCCGGGTCGTCGAGGAGGGTGGCGCAGGCGATGCGGATCGCCAGCGGCAGCCGACCGCAGGCGGACGCGAGCGCAGCGACCGCATCCGGCTCGGCCGCGCAGCGCTCGGGTCCGACCATCGCCGCGATCAACTCCGCGGCCTCGTCGGCGGCCAGCGACTCCACCGGGATCGACCGGGCGCCGTCGCGGGCGACCAGACCGGTCAAGCGGTCCCGGCTGGTCACCACGGTCATGCAACGTGGACCGGAGGCCAGCAGCGGGCGAACCTGCTCGGCGGTGCCGGCGTTGTCGAGCGTGACCAGAATCGACGCGTCGGTGAGCAGCGACCGGTAGCGTTCGACCGCGGACGGTACGTCGACGGGCATGTCACCGATGTGCACGCCGAGCTGTCGGAGCAGCTGGGTGAGGGCCGCATAAACGTCGACCGGCGGCCGCCCGCTGTACCCGTCGAGATCCACGTAGAGCTGGCCGTCGCGGAACCGGTTGCGAGAGCTGCGACCCCACCGCACCGCCAGCGCGGTCTTTCCGACGCCGCCCATGCCGGATATCAACGAGATCGGCGCGGCCACCGCGTCATCGCTGCGGAAGGCCATCTTGTCGAGCATCCGGATCAGAAGGCTGCGGCCCTGGAAGCCGTACGTGTCCGGCGGGAGCAGGCAAGGCCCGTCCGCGATCGGGTCGGCATCGGCGCTCTGCCGGGCGTCACCACGAAGCACCGACTGATGCACCTTCACCAGTTCCGGGCCGGGTTCGACGCCGAGTTCGCCGAGGAGCCGCTCCCGGGCCCGGCGGTAGGTGGCGAGCGCATCGGCCTGCCGCCCATCCCGGTAGAGCGCCAGGATCAGCTGGCCGATCAGGCGTTCCCGGAACGGGTGCTGGGCGACCAGGTCTTCCAGCTCGGTGACGAGGCCCGGCCGGGCTTGGTCGGCCAGTTCGGCGTCGATGCACTCCTCGACGGCGCTCAGGCGCCGCTCGTCCAGCCGCGCCGCAGCCGCCTCGAAGTACGCGCCGGGAAGGCCGCCCAGGCTCGGACCGGTCCACAGCTCGATCGCCCGGCGCAGCAGCCGGGCCTTCTCGCCGACGTCGACGAGGCCTCGGGCGTCGGCCACCATGCGGTCGAAGTCGAGGAGGTCGATCTCCACGAGCGAGGCATCCAGCCGTACGCCCGCCATCGACGCAATGATCACCTGAGGTGAGACTCCAGCGACGGTGAGACTCCGGCGCAATGCCGATGCGTTGTTGAGGACTTGCCTGCGTACGGATTGCGGTGATTCATCCGCCCACAACGCGTCCACCAGCACCGACAGCGGCACGGTCTGACCGGGGTGCAGCGCGAGGATGGCGAGCATGCGTTGGTGCCGAGGCCGTCCCAGCGAGATCGGCCCGTCCGTGCCATCGACCACGACCGGCCCGAGTACCTGAATCCGCATCAGCCGTGCCCGACCTTCCGACCCTGTCCTACCGTCTCAGCGCATTGTGCACGAGAAGCGGCTCACATCGAGAGTGCGTTATCCCACACGGCGGCTGTTCGGCGTGACCTCATGCGGCGCCGCGGCGACTTCGACGCCGAACCCGATGATCTTCCGGGGGTGGATCCGGATAATCGAGTGGTCCGCATCCTCGCCCGGGACCGCTTCCGCGGTGCCGCGGATCTCCAGGAACCGCACATGCCGGGGATCTCGTGACGGGATGTCGTCGATCACGAAGGCAACCTGCCCGTTGGCCGCGGCGTTGCGGAATTTCTGGCTGTTGCCCATGTTCCAGCCGGGTACGTCGATCGTGTCCAGCTCCGCGTTGTATCGGAAGCCAACCGGGTTGACCTGCAGCGTCCCGTCGCGCTGGGCGGTCGCCATGCGGCCCAGCGACTGTTCGGCGAGGTAGACGAGTTCTTTTTCGGTGAAGACGCTCACCGGTGCACCCTATCCCCGTACGCCGACGCCTGTTCGGTGCCCTGACGATCAGTAGCGACCGAGTTCGCCGGAGTCCACCGCGCCGTTAATGAAGGTGGTGGCGTCGAAGAGCCGGTTGCCGGTCGCCGTCAGGCCGTTCGTGCGCCATATCTGATATGTCGATCGCCAAACCGGCGACGATCGCCTGCGCCACCGGTGACGGATCGGAACCGTCGATGGCAAAGCCGTCCCACACCTCAATCCCGGGCTGCGCCATCATGCGTGGCGTGGCGCCGCGATGCGGCCACGTCGCGGTGTGAACGACAAACGGGTGGCACAGGAATACGTCGCCGGCATGGCCGGTCGCGTGTACCACCTTCCGGCACATCACGGACGGCCGTACGCGGCGCATCGCGTCGTCGCCGGACATGCCCGGCTCACCGGCCGGCGCCAGAAGTTGTGGCATCAACAGATGCGATCCGACCACCAGCCGAGTCGGCGCGTCGTCGTCGCCGACGTCGTCGAAGAGAAACAGGGCGAGGAGTCCTCGCCGGAGCGACCGAACATTCGTCCAATAGGCACCGTTCACGTCGTAACTGCCTTCGATGTGCCAGCCGACACCGCTCGGAAAGTCCTCGCTCGGGAACCGCACCGGGATCGTGCCACCGACACCCTGCCGCTTCGTCCAACGGCCGACACCGATCAACTCGTCGTACGCGGACCACAGCGCGGGCGAGGTACCCGCAGCGACGAACGGTTCGGCATCCGGGCAGTTGATCCTGATATCGGGCTTCGTCCACGTGAGCGGATCCCGGGTCACGCCATGTCCGGCAAGAACGTCCCAGATGACGTCCCGGCAGGCCGCGGCGGTATCAGCGGAGAACGCCCCACGTACCGCCACGTACCCGTCCCGCATGAACCGATCGACATCCATCCTTCCAGTGTGAACGTAAGGGACCCGTAATCACACTGTCGGTCGGTGCACAGGGGCCGGTCATACGCTGCGGACATGCTGATCCTGATAGTGGTCGGGTTCGCCGCCGGTGTGATCACGAGCCTGTCGCCGTGTGTCCTGCCGGTGCTGCCGGTAGTCCTGGCGTCGAACACCGATCGGAGGAACGACGGCGCGGGTGCGGCGTCGGATTCGCCGGTTGCCCGTAACCGTGCCCGCCCGTACGGGGTCGTCGCCGGTTTGGTGATCAGTTTCAGCGCGTCGATCCTGTTCGGATCGCTGGTACTCAGTGCACTGCATCTGCCGCAGAACCTGCTGCGCGACGCCGGCATCGTCGTACTGGTCGTCATCGGCCTGAGCCTTCTTGACCGGCGCCTGGCCGATCTGCTGGAGCGCCCGTTCGCGCGGCTGCCGAACCGCGCCGTCAACCCGGACGGCAATGGCATCGTCCTCGGTCTCGGACTCGGTCTGCTATTCGTCCCGTGTGCCGGGCCGGTGCTGGCGACGATCGCCGTGGTCGGCGCGACCCATCACATCGGGTTCGGGTCCGTGATCCTGACGATCGCGTTCGGCGTCGGGGTCGGTGTGCCGCTGCTCGCGGTGGCGCTGGCCGGTGACGCGATCGCCCGCCGTACGGGTGTCCTGCGCCGCCGTGCCCGCACCGTGCGGATCGCCAGCGGGCTCGTCATGATCCTCGCGGCCGCGGCGATCGGCCTGAATCTCACCGACGGTCTGCAACGCCACGTCCCCGGCTACACCAACGCGCTGCAGAACTCGATCGAGGCGAAGACCGGCGCCGCCGACGCACTCAAGCGCCTGACGACATCCGGTACCTCACCGTCCGGTCCGGGTGTCGCACCTGGGACGTCGGCGACCACCGATACCAATGCTGCGTGCACCGAAGGCGGCGCGACTCTGGAGGACTGTGGTCTGGCGCCACCGTTGACCGGTATCACCGGCTGGCTGAACACGCCCGGCAACGCGCCGTTGACCGCTGCCGACCTGAGCGGCAAGGTCGTGCTGATCGACTTCTGGACGTACTCCTGCATCAACTGCCAGCGCACGCTGCCGCACGTCGAGGCGTGGTACGGCAGCTACGCCAACGACGGGCTCGTCGTCGTCGGCGTGCATACACCGGAGTTCGCATTTGAGCACGTGACATCAAACATCCGCGACCAGGCGGCGGCGCTGGGCGTGAAGTATCCGATCGCGATCGACAACAACTACGCGACCTGGACCGCGTACAGCAACCAGTACTGGCCGGCCGAGTACCTGCTCGACCCGACTGGTCAGGTCCGGCACATCACGTTCGGCGAAGGCGACTACGCCACAACGGAGTCGCTCATCCGCCAGCTACTCACCGCGAATCACCCCGGCGTGGCGCTGCCTCCGGCGACCGACCTGCCGGACACCACACCCACCGAGACACAGACCCCCGAGACCTACCTCGGTTACATGTACGCGCCGCTGAACATCAGCGGAACCACGCAGCCCACGCACGACAAGGCCAAGGTGTACGCGTTCCCCGCGAAACTCGCAGCCAACAAGTTCGCGCTCGACGGGGCGTGGACCGATCACTCGGAGGAGTTGACCGCCGGCACCGGTGCCCGGCTGGAGCTGAGTTTCCAGGCGAAGGAGGTCTATCTCGTACTCGGGGGCTCCGGGACCGTGACCGTCGATGTCAACGGCACGACCACGTCGACCGTGTCGGTGACCGGTGTCCCGAAGCTCTACACGCTGGTCACCGACCCGACCGGCGCCCCTGGACTGCTCACCGTATCGGTGACCGCGGGAGTACAGGCCTACGACTTCACGTTCGGCTGACGCCGGTCGCGGACGTGACATGGCGGCGGAGCGTGGTTTCCGGCAGACCTGATTCGTGGACGAGGGCTTTCCAGGTTGCCCCGCCGGCGCGGCGAGCGGTCACGTAAGCGACCAGCGACGGGAATCCGAGGGCCCGAGCGACGTTGCGGTCGCGGTCGGCGGCTTGGTGGCGTTTGGCCATGTGTGCGGTGACGGGGATGTCGTGGTGGGCGAGCGTGGTGAGGATCGTCGAGCGGGACACTCCCGCTTCGGCGGCGATCGCGGCGACGCTGCGGTGCTGTAGGAGGTGCCGGGTGGCGAGATAGGCGCCGATGTCGGTGAATTCGTAGCGAGCCGCGACCGGGCCGAGGCGCAGGTCGCTGGCGTGCGGCCGGGCCGGGCGAGCAGTGGCGACATCGGGTGCGACCGTTGCGAGGTGCCGAGAGATCCAGTCTTTGTGCAGGCCCGCCTGCCGGCTGATGGCAGCCATGCTGTCGCCGGCGGTCAGCCGGTCGCGGAGGTACGCGGTCAGGTCGGCGTAGCCGGATCGCGAGGCGATGTCGGTGGCGATCTCGACCAGGTGGCGGTGCGCGCGGCGGCGGGTGCCGGCATCGCGCGTATCCGCGTTGATGCCGGCGAGGGTGGCCAAGGTTTTCGGTCGCCGCTGTGGTGGATGGACCCGACCTCGGTTCGCCGCGGCCGCAGCGGCAGTCAGCACCCCCGTGCGAGCCCGCTGGCGGGCCAGGATCGTGGCCTGCTGGATCGCGGGTTCGGTGGCGTGGCGTGCGGTCATCGCTGCCGACCGTTTCTTGCGCGTCTCCTCCCCGGCCAGGGAGTTACCGAGTTCGAGGCCGAACGCGGTGATGTAGTCGGCCTTTGACCAGCCGTGCACACGAAGGTGGCTGGCGACGGATCGAAACCAGCGTCCGCAGAGGTGGCAGCAGAGCCGGTCGCCGTCGTCGACCATAACGCCGAGCGGCGCGTAGCAGGGCGTACCGTCGCCGAGCCGGCCGTACGCGGCGACCGGCACCGGGTTCCTGAGATCTGTCATCGGCCACTCCGGTAGTCACATTGAGACTACCGGCTCCGGCGGTGCCACGGAAGGCACGAGATCGGCCGATCTGCACGATCGGGCACTACGCTGGCCGCGTGGACGGACCGGAGCTGTCGTTGGCGGAGTGGATCGTGCTGACGCTGGTGGATGAGGAGCCGACGCATGGCTTCGCGATCGCCACGTTGACCGCTGAGGACGGTGACGTCGGCCGGGCCTGGCACGTGCCACGGCCGATCGTCTACCGGTCCCTGGACCGGCTCACCCAGCTAGGACTGGTACGGACCGTCTCGACCGAGGCCGGTCAGCGCGGCCCGCGACGATCCGTCATCGGCAGCACTCCGGCCGGTCGCGTCGCGGTCACCGGCTGGCTGGCACGTCCCGTCACGCACGTCCGTGATGTGCGCTCGGAACTGCTGGTCAAACTCGGCCTACTGCTGCGGCGCGGTATTTCGGCGACACGGTTGATCGCCGCGCAGCGCGGCCTGTTCGCCCCATTACGGCAGGCTCTCGAGAAGCGGTTGGCCGCAGAGAACGACTTCGGTGCGATCCTCACGCGATGGCGGCTGGAGAACGTCGACGCGGCGCTGCGTTTCCTGGATGCGCCGGTTCCCGGACCGCACCGGGTCGGACCGTCACCGGATTGATCAGCGCGCAGGTCGTGGGAGTGGTGTGGCGGATAAGCGAGCATGCGACATATTGCCTCGCATCTGCTATGACGCTTGCCGGATTACTTCCGCAGATGCACGCTTAGTGCATGACCGCTGGTGATGATCTGGTGGACGTGGCATCGGTGGACACCCGGCGCGAGCGCCGCGGCGTCGTGCTGGACACTCTGGCAGCCATCCTCGCGGACGCGGCCGATGCCGGGCGGCGGTTCGTGGTCGTCGACGACGGCGCGGGCGTCGGCGGCGGGTTCGCCGATGACCTCGCCGAGATGATCCGGCTGTCCGGCACCCCGTGCGCGCGGCTGAGCGACACGCATCCCTTGCGCGACGAGGACGCGTGGCGAGCGACCGACGTACGCCATGGTGTGGTGCTGGCCGACGGCCCGCGCTGGCGGGCCGCGCCACCGGGATCCAGCTGGGATGTGACCATCTACCTGCGCACCCCACCTTCCGCTGGGCACCACGCCGTGGTGGCCCGGCGTCACCATGGCGACGGCGAGTACGGCGCGGACATCGTGGTCGACTATCACGATCCGGGGTGGCCGGTGATCCGGCATGTCTCGCCGGCGCTGCCGCACGCCGCGGACCGGGTTTACGTGAGCGAGACACGGGCGTTCTTCGCCACCCGTGCTGGCCGGTGGGACACGAAGTTCGGCGACGACCAGCCCGCGTACGAGCGAGCGGTCCGCGAGTCCGGCATCACCACAGGTGGCGTGGTCGCGGATGTTGGCTGCGGGACCGGTCGGGCGTTGCCGGCTCTCCGGGCCGCGGTCGGCGCAACGGGCACGGTGATCGGCGTCGATCTGACACCGCAAATGCTGGCCGTCGCGTCCACCCGGCCGGCCGGGTGCGCGTACCTGATCCTTGCCGACGCCCGCCGCCTGCCGCTGGCCAGCGACAGCGTCGACATAGTCTTCGCCGCCGGCCTGGTGCAACACCTGCCGGACACCGCGGCTGGCCTCATCGAACTGGCCCGGATCACCAGACCGGGCGGCCGACTGGTGATCTTCCACCCGTCCGGCCGTGCGGCCCTGGCTGCCCGGCACGGGCGGGAACTACGCGACGACGACCCCCTTGCCGCCGCACACCTCCACCCCATGCTGCGCCGCGCCGGCTGGGAGGTGATCTGCTATGACGACCCACCCGAACGATTCTTCGTCCTGGCTACCACCGTGGCCGCATAACAACGTGTGGCGAACAGAGGCTGTCGGGCGTGAGTAGCTGATGAGCAATGCATGGCTCGCGCAGGTCGGCGTGGACCCGCGCAAACGGGCCCGCGAGATCGCGGATGCCCACGCCACCTTCATCGCCAGCGATCGCATGAGCTGTGCAGGACCGGGCTTACGGGACCTGGTCGTCCAGTCCTGGATGCGGTCATCGGATGCGCGCGCAGGCCTCACCGGCGATCCACCGGTCACGCTCACCGATGATGACCTGGCCGCCTACCGAGCGACTCACCCGCTATCTCAGGTCATCGGCGTACTCCGGAACCTGGTCGGGACGGTCGCCGACGACGGTGACCATTTAATGGCGGTCTCCGACGCCGCCGGGCGGCTGCTATGGGTGGAAGGCCACCGCGTCGCCCGGGCCAGCGCAGAGAAGATGAACTTCGTCGAAGGCGCCTGGTGGGACGAGGCCCACGCCGGTACGAACGCTCCCGGCACCGCCATCGCACTCGACCACGAGGTGCAGATCTTCGCCTCCGAGCACTTCCTGTCTTCGGTCCAAGCCTGGTCCTGCTCGGCGGCCCCGATCCACGACCCGGCATCCGGTGCACTGCTCGGCGTCATCGACATTACCGGCGGCGACGGCGTCGCGAGCCCGATGAGCCTGGGTCTGGTCCGCGCCGCTGCCCGGGCCGCTGAAGCCGAGCTGGCCCGGTCACCAGTACGCCCGGCCGGCCTGTGGCTACCTCACCACTCCCGAGTTGGGCGCTTGGATGCCCTCGGCCGCGATGTCGGGCTTCTGCACGTCGATGGTCAACCGGTTCCGCTGCATCGCCGGCACACCGAGATCATGATCATGCTAGCGATGCACCCGGACGGCATGTCCGGCGACCAACTCGCCGCTACCCTCTACGACGAGTTGGCCGGCCCGGCTGCGTTGCGAGTGGAGATGAACCGGCTACGGCACCTCGTCGGCGACTGTGTCGCGTCGCGCCCGTACCGATTGACCGTGCCGATCACCGCGGACTTCCTCGACGTCACCGCGGCGCTGCACGTAGGCGACCTTGCGTCCGCACTCGCCGCGTACCACGGCCCGCTGCTCCCGTCCTCGGACGCCCCCGGCATCACCCGCCAACGCGACTGGCTCGACACGCAGCTGCGCGCGGCCGTGCTCTCCTCCTCCGGGCCCGATCTCATCCGGCGGTGGGCCGATCGCAACGGCTTCGACGACCTGGCGATCTGGGAACGGCTCGCAACAGTCGCACCGATGATGTCCGCTCATCGAGGCATTGCCGCTACTCGCATCCGGCAACTGCGGGCCGAGTACGGCCTGTCAGGCCATCACGCTGACGGCGCATAACACTCGCTGTTACGTCTATGTAACGTTCCCAAAACTAGCGTCACAGGCACAAACCTGTCCGTCCAACGAGGGACGGCAGCAGCTGACGGAGGTCACCCGTGACCGATTTTGCGGCACCAGGCACACCCGGCGCCAAGATGAGTTACCAGCCCCGCTACGACAACTGGATCGGCGGCGAGTTCGTACCGCCGGTGAAGGGCCAGTACTTCGAGAACCCCACCCCGGTGACCGGCCAGACGTTCACCGAAATTGCCCGCGGCACCGCCGATGACGTTGAACTCGCCCTCGACGCGGCGCATGGCGCCGCACCGGCCTGGGGCCGCACCTCCGCCGGCGACCGGGCGAACATCCTCAACAAGATCGCCGATCGGATGGAAGCCAACCTCGAAGCCCTAGCTCTCGCCGAGACCTGGGAGAACGGCAAACCCATCCGCGAGTCCATGGCCGCCGACATTCCCCTGGCGATCGATCACTTCCGGTACTTCGCCGGCGCGATCCGCGCCCAGGAAGGATCCCTGTCCGAGATCGACGAGGACACCATCGCGTACCACTTCCACGAGCCGCTCGGCGTCGTCGCGCAGATCATTCCGTGGAACTTCCCGATCCTGATGGCAACGTGGAAACTCGCCCCCGCCCTCGCCGCCGGCAACGCCGTCGTCATCAAGCCGGCCGAGCAGACCCCGGCCTCGCTGCACTTCCTGATGTCGCTCATCGCCGACCTGCTCCCGCCGGGCGTGGTCAACATCGTCAACGGCTTCGGCATCGAAGCCGGCAAACCTCTCGCGTCCAGCGCGCGGGTGGCAAAGGTCGCGTTCACCGGCGAAACCACCACCGGGCGACTGATCATGCAGTACGCCTCCGAGAACATCAAGCCCGTCACGCTGGAGCTCGGCGGCAAGAGCCCGAACATCTTCTTCGACGACGTCTCCTCCGCCAACGACGACTTCTACGACAAGGCGCTCGAAGGCTTCACCATGTTCGCCCTGAACCAGGGCGAGGTCTGCACCTGCCCGTCCCGCGCGCTCATCCAGCAGGGTCACTACGACGCGTTCCTCGAAGCCGCCGTCGCCCGTACCGAGCAGATCGTCGCCGGCCACCCGCTCGACTTCGCCACGATGATCGGGGCGCAGGCCTCCAACGACCAGCTCGAGAAGATCCTGTCCTACCTGGACATCGGCCAGAAGGAAGGCGCCAAGGTCCTCACCGGCGGTGCTCGCCGGGAGATGGATGGCGAACTCGCCGGCGGCTACTACGTCCAGCCGACGATCTTCCAGGGCAACAACTCGATGCGGATCTTCCAGGAGGAGATCTTCGGCCCGGTCGTGTCCGTCGCCCCGTTCGCCGACTTCGACGACGCGATCAAGATCGCCAACGACACGCTGTACGGCCTCGGCGCCGGCGTCTGGACCCGCGACGGCAGCCAGGCGTACCGGGCCGGGCGCGCGATCCAGGCCGGTCGAGTGTGGACGAACTGCTACCACGCCTACCCGGCACACGCCGCGTTCGGCGGGTACAAGGGATCGGGCATCGGTCGGGAGAACCACAAGATGATGCTCGACCACTACCAGCAGACGAAGAACCTGCTGGTCAGTTACTCACCCAAGAAGCTCGGCTTCTTCTAGGCCATGCCCATGACCGAGATGTCCCGCGTGGAAGTCACCGATGCCGCCGCCGACCTGCTGCGTACGCTCTATGCGGCGAATGGTCCGCTGATGTTCCATCAGTCGGGCGGCTGTTGCGACGGCAGCTCACCGATGTGTTACGTGGAAGGCGAGTTCAAGACCGGCGGCTCCGACGTGCTACTTCAAGCGCTGGAGGTGCCAGGAATTGCGGAACCGGTGACGTTCTGGATGTCGACCGCGCAGTTCCAGACATGGCGGCACACGCACCTCACCGTCGACGTGGTCAAAGGCCGAGGTGGCGGCTTCTCCCTGGAAGCACCCGAAGGCATGCGCTTCCTGATCCGCTCGCGCATGCTCAGCCCGGAGGAGAACGCGGTCCTCAACCCGTAGCCACGAGAACGCCTCGCCGGATGCGCCCAGCTTGGGCCGCATCCGGCGAGGCACGTGTGCGGCCTGCTCGCCCGATCGGCCAGGCCCCGGCCGCTCCGGCCGCTGCGGCTGTTCCCGCCACGGCACCCTCGACGCTCCGGCCGCTCCCGCCACGGCACCCTCGACGCTCCGACCGCTCCCGCCACGGCACCCTCTCATGATCGGAGATCTTGGCTGGAGTGGAGGGTCAATGTTGTGATCATGGCGGAATGGCCACCGTGAACAGCCAAGATCCGCGATCTTCCGCGCGTCGTGTCGATTCGAGGTCTCGCCGTTCGACCTACGGGTGAGAGGGTCGAGAGGCGACCAGCGATATGAGGAGATGAAGATGGCCAAGTACATGCTGATCATGCGGGGTACGGATGAGTCCGTCGCGACGATGATGCAGACGCCCTTCGAACAGATGCTCGAGACGGTAGGTCGCTTCAACGAGGAGATGATCAAGGCTGGCGTACTCGTTGCGGCCGAGGGGTTGGATGATCCGTCCCAGGGTGTCGTAGTCGACTTCAGCGGCGAGACGCCGGTGGTCACCGACGGCCCGTACGGCGAGACGAAGGAACTGTTCGGTGGCTTCTACCTCATCGACGTGGCGACGAAGGAAGAAGCAGTCGAGTGGGCCAGACGCCTCCCGACGTTCGCCGGCTCGAAGTGCGAGGTCCGCCGCGTACCGACTATTGATGAGTTCCCGCAGGACAACGAGTGGATCATCAAGGAACGGGCATGGCGCGAGCGGACCGGTCAGCTCTGATCCCCGCCGGCGACGGCCCGCCGAGCAGCGAGTCGGCGCGGCGGGCCGTCGAGGCCGTGTGGCGGATCGAGTCCGCACGGATCGTGGGTGCGCTCGCCCGCTACACGGGAGATTTCGACCTCGCCGAAGACGTCGCCCAGGAGGCGGTGGCGGAGGCGCTCGTCACCTGGTCGCGAGATGGTGCGCCGGCGAATCCGGTGGGTTGGCTGCTCGCGACCGCGCGGCGGCGTGCCATCGACAGCTTCCGCCGCCGATCTGCACTCGACGAGCGGTACGCCCTGCTCGCCCACCATCTCGCCGAGGGTGAGGCGACGGCAGGCGCCGTGGCCCCACCGGACCGGTCGCACGACCTGCCGTGGGATCCCGACCGGGTGGACGACGACGTCCTCGCGCTGATGTTCGTGGCCTGCCATCCGGTGCTCTCCCCCGAGGCCCGCGTGGCTCTGACGCTGCGCGTGGTCGGCGGCCTGGCGAGCGAGGAGATCGCGCGGGCGTTCCTGGTGCCGGTGCCGACCGTACAGGCACGGATCACGCGGGCGAAGAAGACGATCGCCGCGGCGAGAGTGCCGTTCGAACTGCCTCCGTCCGAGGAACGCCGCGAGCGGCTCGGCGGTGTGCTGAGCGTCCTGTACGTGATCTTCACCGAAGGCTCGACCGCAACGGCCGGTGACCGACTGCTACGCACCGACCTCGCGTACGAGGCGATCCGACTCGCTCGGATGCTGGCCGCACTGCTGCCCGACGAGCCGGAGGTGTACGGGCTGCTCGCCCTATTCGAACTCACAGCCGCACGCTTTCCTGCACGGACCGGACCCGACGGCGAGGTGGTGCTCCTCGAGGACCAGGATCGGCGCCAGTGGGACCGGTCCGCGATCCGTCGAGGTCTGGCCGCGATCGGCCGGGCCTCGGCTGCCGGGCGTGGCCTTGGCCCCTACGGGCTGCAGGCAGCGATCGCCGCCTGCCACGCGTCAGCATCTTCGGTGCAAGAGACTGACTGGGAACGCATTGTGCTCCTCTACGAGGCGCTCGGCCGGGTGGCTCCTTCACCTGTCGTCGAACTCAACCGGGCCGTCGCCGTCGCGATGGCCAGCGGACCACAGCAGGCGTTGTCGATTGTGGACGAGCTGGTCGTCTCCGACCGCTTGTCAGGGTCGTACCTACTCCCGAGCGTCCGCGGGGAACTGCTCGCCCGACTCGGCCGGACCGCCGAGGCACGGGCCGAGCTGGAACTCGCCGCCCGGCTGTGCCGCAACGCCCGCGAACGGTCCGTGCTCCTGCGCAAGGCCGCACAGCTCTAAAGCAGATGGCCAGAATCGATCTGTACGCGATCGGCTAGCCGGTCGCGGCCATCGGGTCGATCACGTGGACATGCGGATCGTCGATCGGATACGACAGGAGATCGACCAGGTGGGATGTGCCGCCTTGGCCGTCGCCCGGCTTGCCGTCCCAGACAACCAGCACGTGAGGCTGCGGATCCAGCTCATTGACGATGTCGACCATCCAGATGTTCACCTGCGCAAACACGTTGGTCTCGGAGTCCGCCGGAGGCAGCTCGCGTACCTCGGCACGGACGAGCAGGTCGCGGTACCGCTGCTCCCAATCGGTCCCCTCGATCGCGACCGATGATCGGGCGAACTCCTCGACCGGCAACGCCAGGCAGACGATGACCCGCGCACCGTGAGCCAGCGCGCACTCGGCCGCCAGGATGTCCGCGCCGCGACCGCCTCCGCAAACAAGCACCGACTCGCTCCCGACGGACCAGGAGCGGAACACGTCCTCAATCTCGGCGGCGACCCGACATCAGGTCGGCGTCACATACCGTGAACTCGATGCCGGCCAACGGGTAATAGCAGGTGACCGTGAAGTCACCTCGCATCGAACGGAGCTAGGCATGACTGCACCACCGCTGATACGCGCGGACGACGCCGCGTTGATCGAGCAGTCCTGGAGAGAGCCCGAGAGGTTCGCCGACATCTACGACCGGCACGCCGGTCCGATCCACCGGTACGTGGCACGCAGGCTCGGCATCGGCGCGGCCGATGATGTCGTCGCCGAGACGTTCCTGGTGGCTTTTCGTGGCCGGCGCCGGTACGACCTGCGGCACATCGATGCCCGCCCGTGGCTCTACGGGATCGCCGCAAACGTGATCGGCAAGCAGCGCCGGACCGAGGTCCGCATGTTGCGGGCATTCGCCCGGAGCGGGATCGATCCGATCAACGACGCCGACGCCGACCGCTCCGACGATCGGGTGACCGCCGTCGCCTTGCAGCGTGATCTCGCGGCCGCCCTGGCCGGGCTGGCCGCCCGGGATCGCGACGTTCTCCTCCTCATCGCGTGGGCCGACTTCTCCTACCACGAGGTCGCCGAGGCACTGAACATCCCGGTCGGCACCGTCCGATCACGGCTGAACCGCGCCCGGCACAAACTCCGTCACGCACTCGGTGGCCAGGACCCCACAACTCTCTGAAAGGAACCTGTCATGAATGAACTCGATCTGGTCCGGGACATGCGTGCCGACGTGTCGTTCCCCGCACCCGAGCACCTTGCCGCCGGCCACAACCGGCTGCTCATATCCATCTCGCGGCCACCACGGCCGAGCCGTCGATGGCGCATCGCCATCCCGGCCGGCCTCGCCACCGCCGCGGCGGCTGCCGTCGTGGCCATCACCGTCGCCGGCTCGGGCACCACGCCGTCGGCACCCATCGCACACCCGGCTCCGGCCCCCCGGCTGAACCTGGCCGCGGACGTGCTCCGAGACGCGGCGGTGACCGTGTCTCACCAGACCGCCGTCAAACCCGGTCCGCACCAATGGTTCGACACAACGTTCATCATGGGCGGCTACGGGCAACCCACCGGTGGTGGCGAAACCTGGTACCGGTTCGACGGCAACCAATATGCCGAGATGGACAACGGGCACGTGTCCATCTCCACCAACAAGCATGTGCCGGCCGAATCCGGCACCGCCCTGGACCGGTGGGACGACAACATCACGCCGGAGAACGCGTACAACGCGCTGGAGTCACTCCCGTCCGACCCGGCCGCACTGCTCGCCGCCGTCGATCATCAACTGGCGACTACCGCCAAGGGCGGTGTCCCGATGCCTGCGGCCATCGGCAGCCCGCCGAATCGACCCCAGACCCAGGGTGAGCAGGAGTTCGCCTACCTGTACAGCCTGCTGTGGAACTCGGTGGAGGCGGTACCGCCGACGGCCCAGGCCAACGTGTTCAACGCGATGGCCGCCATCTCCGGCATCAGCACACAGTCGGGGATCACCGACGCGGCCGGCAGGCCTGCGATCGGAGTCTCCGCCAACGGCGGCTTCACGCAGCTCCTCCTCGACCCGCACACCTACCGCATCCTGGGCGAACGCCTGCTCAGCACCGGAATCCAGCCGCCGGCACCGACGACGGTCACGGTGCCGCCGAAAGGCACGATCATCGAATCGTCAGCGTGGGTAACGGTGAAAGCGGTCAGCGGACCCGGACGCCACTGACCGACCATGAACGGGGGCGGGCGCTCGCACGGTGTGCGAGCGCCCGCATCAGATCTGCGTTACCCGGTGGGATCGGGGAAGTGCGGGGTGCCCGGCTCGGCCGGCAGGCGGGTGGCGTTGGCGACAGGGCCCGCACATGTTCTAGCCCTTGCGTCGGGGCGTCGCCGGCGCGATGAGGCCCTGCTTGCGGGCGGTCTTCACCCATCCCGCGACGGTGTGCAGCGGCACCTCGTACACGGAGGCGAGGTCCGCCATCGTGGTCTTGCCGAACGTCTGGACGAAGTCGTCCGGCATCTTGTTATAGGCCCGCTCTTTGTTCGCATCCGAAGCCTTGCGCGGGGCGGTCTTCTTCGCGACGGTGGCTTTCTTGACTGCCGGACCCTTGGCCGGGTGCCGCTGCTTTGGTGGTCGTCTTCACGGGCGTGGATGCCGGTCGATTCCGTCCGGCCGTACGGGTTCCGGCCCGTTCCGCTGGTACCCGCGCAGCGGGCGCCGCCAATGCGCGGTCCGGGACGGCGGCTGTGCGTACGGGTGCGGCAGCAACTGGTGGTTCGATCGTGGCCGGTGCCGAACGTGTGGTGCCCGGCATGACCGCGGCGATGAATCCTTCGAGGTCGAACGGCATCTTGGGCAGGTATCCGCCGTCGGCGGCGGTGAACGTGATCTGCTTGATGCGGGGTCCGTCACCGTTGACGTCGATCTGCGCCGTGGCGGTCGTGCCGTCGCCATCAACGGGTGCGAGGGTGAGGATGTATTTCTTCATGGCCTAAGCCCTTTCTGCTCGGCCGCTACGCGACCGTTACACCGGTGAAGTGGATGCGTTCCCGTCGTTGCGACCGAACGTATCGCGGCAGCAGGTCACGACGCCAATGCGGGACAGCGAGAAGAGCAGGTTAACGGCGACGGTGTCGACGCCATGCCTGTCGGCCGATCGCGGCCGTCGGGATCGTGGCGCAGATCAGCCCCGCGAGCCAACCGAGCCCGACCTCTACCCAGGCAGCGCCGCTGATGACCGCGATGACGGCCAGCAGCGGACTCAGCGTGGCCGGCATTGCCGGTCGGACACCGGCGAATTGCAGCGGTCGGCGCATCTGCCCGACGAAGACGGGATCGTCGCGGTCGAGATGCTGTTGGATGTCCTCGATGATGCACTGTTCGTCGTGACTGAGCATGCCGCACCTTTCGAGCCGACACCCAGGGCGAGGGACGGCACGGTTCGCGATCGGCACGGCGTCCACCACCGATGATGTCCCGACCGGCACCGCGATCGCGTACACCGTGTGCGGCTTGCTGACTTGATGGGATCAGGGTGCCTTCCGGGTATGTACCGGACGAAAGTAAGGATCGCGCCGTCCGATGATTCCGGGAGACCCCAGCGGTTTTGGTATGGCCAGCCCTACGCCCCGAGTGGGGGTGCACGGCATCGACGGGTGCTTCCAAAACCGCCAGGCTGATACCAATCGGACATGAGATCAACGAAGGACGGCAGCCATGCGCGGATCAGTGCAAACGCAACCCGACACGCTCACTGCCCGCATCGGCCGGTGGAGCTTCCGGCACAGATGGACGGTCGTCGCCATCTGGCTGGTCGCGGTCGTGATCGGGGGGATCGCCGCCGGTCCGGTCTTCTCCAGCCTCAGCGACAGCCAGGGCCCGAGTTCGCTCGAATCGATCCAGGGCAACAACAAGCTGTCGGACGCGAGCACGTCCGCCGGGACGATCGTCGGCGTCGTGCAAGGCGTGGATCCGGCGTCACCAACGGTCCGTACGGAGGTCTTGGCAACAGCCGCCGACCTGCGCCACGTTGCCGGGGTCAAGGACGTCACCACCCCGTTCGACACCGGCCTCACGGCGACCGATCGCGCGGCGTTGACAGCACAGAACAACCAAGGACTCCTGGTACGAGCGGAACTCGGCAACATATCCGATGACGCCACGGATACCGCGGCCGACGCCATCACGACGAAACTCCGGGCGCTGCAGTCGGTTCTCGTCTCGCACGGCTCTGCCGGTGCCACCGTGCTCGTCGGCGGCGGTCCGCTCGTCAACAATCAAGCGAACGCGCAGGCGCAGAAGGATCTCTCCGGCGCCGAAGAGCTGTCGCTGCCGATCACGCTGGTCATCCTCGTCATCGTGTTCGCGGGCGTCATCGCCGCCGGTCTGCCGGTGCTCGCCGCGATCGTGTCCATCGCCGCGTCGCTGGGCGTGCTGCTCGTCTTCACGAAGATAACCAGCATCGATCAAAACGCCGTCACGGTCATCACGCTGCTCGGACTCGGCTTGTCGATCGACTATGGTCTGCTGCTCGTCGCCCGCTATCGCGAAGAGCTGGCGGCCGGTTACGAACCGATCGACGCCGTCGGGCGGGCCTGGGCCACGGCCGGGCGTACCATCGTGTTTTCCGCTTTGACTGTGGCTGCCGCGCTCTGCGGCATGCTTGTGTTCGGCATTACGTCGCTCTCGGCCCTCGGCGCCGCCGGAGTGTCGATCGCGCTCGTGGCCCTGTGCGTCTCGATGACGTTCACCGCGGCGATGCTGCGGTTCGCGGGTCGGCGCATCCGGCCGTCGAAGCGCTCGGCCGAACCGACCGCGGACGGTCGCGGGTTCTTCGGCGGCCTCGCCCGGCTGGTGCAGCGGCGCCCTCTCATCACCGCTCTCTCGACCGCATTCGCGCTGCTCGCGGCCGGCATTCCGCTGCTGTCGATGACCGTTCACATTGATGACGCCGACGGCATTGCCGCGGAACCTCGAGTCGGTTCAGGTGATGGACCTGCTCGCCGCGCAATATCATCAGCCGCTGTCCAACGCGGTGACCGTCGTGGCGGCGACCGACCCGGCCAGCCTCAACCGTTGGGCGCAGACGTTCGCCCACGCGCCCGGCGTCACCGCGGTGCACCCGGCCGAGCAGGTCGGAACGACACTCGCGTCGGTCGACTTCGACACGACCGGAAGCTTCGAAGGCCCGGCTGCGCTGCACCTCACCGACGAACTGCGGGCGCACCGGCCGGCGGGCGTCCAGTCATGGGTCACCGGTGACGCCGCCGTTCACCGCGATCTCATCGGGCTCATCATGAAACGGCTGCCGTACGCGATCGGACTCACGCTCATCGTCATGTTCATCCTGCTGTTTGCGATGACCGGCTCGATCGTCGTCCCGATCAAGGCGATCGCCATGAACGTCGTATCGCTCGGAGCCACGTTCGGAGCGCTGACCGCCGTCTTCGAACACGGTTTCCTCGCGAATATCCTGCACACGACCACGATCAGCGGGATCAGCCCGTTCGTCATCGTGACCGTCTTCGCGTTCGCGTTCGGCTTGTCGATGGACTACGAAGTATTCCTGCTCTCCCGGATCAAGGAGCAGGTGGACCTCGGCGTCCCTACCGACGCCGCCGTACGTCGTGGCCTGCAAAGTTCCGGTCGCATCATCACATCGGCCGCGCTGCTCATGGTCGTCGTGTTCAGCTGCTTTGTCACCGGTCGCATCGGCAACGTCCAGCAGATCGGCTTCGGCCTGGCGGTCGCGGTGGCGATCGACGCGACGCTCGTACGGTGTGTGCTCGTACCCGCGACGATGACGCTGCTCGGGCGGGCCAACTGGTGGGCGCCGGCATGGCTCCGTCGGATCCACGCGAGTCTCGGCTTCGACCGCTATCTCGGCGAGCGCAACGCGGTTGTGGCTCCGGCCGTAACGGAAACACCGGTGCCGTCTTTGATCGGCTAACCGGAGACGCACGAAAAGGTACGCCGCAGATGGGCGTACAGCTTCGTGGCGGTCGGGGACGAGCTGCGGTAGCTGACGTAGCCGTCCGGACGGATCAGGTACGCGGCTGCGGCCACGTCACCTGTCGCATAGGCGGTGGCGAACTCGCCGTCGCCATCGCGGAAGACCGATCCCGACACGTCCGGACGCTCTGCCTCGGGACCGATGATGACGTAGCAGCGGACGTACTCGGAAATCTGTTGATCTGCGTCATCGGCTAACCGCCGACTTGCCGCCAGCGCCTCCGGGCCGCGCGCCCATAGCAGCAGCGTGTGGCCCGGATGGCGTAACAGTTCGTGCAGACCGAGCGATCCTCGCCTCGAGATCGGGGCATCACTCGGTCAATTCTCGCCCATCCGCGCAGCTCAGATCGCCAAACGACGATCTTCGGTCACGACTCGAGCAACGGGTACGGCTACCGCCGCCACGATTTCCGTGCTGGTCCAGCGTGGAGAGTCCACATCGACCGCCCAGGTGGGGCCGACCAGCACGGTCCGTGCCTGGGTCTCGCGCTGTGCGCTGGTGCCGACCCACAGCTCGATCTCGCCCGGCTCGACCACCCGCGTGTACGAGCGGTCGGAGAAGGCGAGCCGCGTCGTCGGGACGGTGAACCGCACCGTCGTCGACTGGCCCGGCACGAGGTGCACGCGCTGGTAGCCGAGCAGCTGCGCCACCGGCCGCGTCACGGATCCGACGACGTCGCGGCCGTAGAGCTGCACGACGTCGTCGCCCGCGACGGATCCGGTGTTCGTGACCCGTACGGAGACCGAGAGCGCGCCGTCGGTCGGCGCGTTCGCCGGCACGGTCAGGTCGCCGTACGCGAACGTCGTGTAGGACAGCCCGAAGCCGAACGGGGCCGCGGGCGTGGTGGACAGGTTCGTCACCTCGTCGCCCTCGCCCAGCGCCGGGTGCAGGTACGAGTAGGGCTGCGCCCCGGCGGAGCGCGGCAGGCTGACCGGCAGCCGACCCGACGGGTTGACCCGACCGGAGAGCACGCCGGCGACCGCGCCGGAACCCTCCTCGCCGGGGAAGAACGCCTGAACGACCGCCGCGCAGCGCTGCATCGCCCAGCCGACCGCGTACGGCCGGCCGGTGAGCAGCACCAGCACCGTCGGCGTACCCGTGGCCAGGACCGCCTCGACGAGGTCGCGTTGGACGCCGGGCAGCTCGAGGTCGTCGCGGTCGCAGCCCTCGCCGACCGTACCGCGCCCGAAGAGCCCGGCCTGGTCGCCCATGACGAGCACCGCGACGTCGGCCTGGGACGCCGCGGCGACCGCGGCGGCGAAGCCGGAGCGGTCGGCATCGTCGACGCCGCAGCCGGCGGCTGAACGAAACCGCGCCGAACTCGGCACGCAGGGCATCGAGCACGGTCGGCACCGCGATCCCCGGTCTCGACCCCGGGATGGTGCGACAGCACGTGGTTGAGGAACGAGTAGCAGCCGAACAGCGCCCCGGCGCGGTCGGCGTTCGGGCCGATGGCCGCGATCCGGCGCCCGGCCGCGAGCGGCAGTACGCCGTCGTTGCGCAGCAGCACCATCGACTCCTCGGCCAGGCGACGAGCGAGGGCGCGATGCTCCGGCGAGTCGAGGTCGACCGCGGTCGGCGGGTCGTCGTCGAAGGTCGCGTCGAGCAGCCCCAGCTCGAGCTTCTGCCGCAGGACCCGCAGCACCGCCCGGTCGACGAGCGCCTCGTCGACGCGCCCGGCGCGGATCGCCTCGGCCAGCGGCGCCGCGTACGCGTCGCCGGTGGGCAGTTCGATGTCGACACCGGCGGTCAGCGCCTGGACGGCGGCGTCGCCGAGGTCGCTCGCGACGTGGTGCAGCAGGTGCAGGAACGCCACGCCGAAGTAGTCCGAGACGACCGGCCCGTCGAAGCCCCACTGATCGCGCAGCACGCCGGTGAGCAGGCGCGGATCGGCCGCGACCGGTACGCCGTCGATCTCGGCGTACGAGTGCATCACCGAGCGGGCGTTGCCGTCCAGGATCGCCATCTCGAACGGGATCAGCAGCACGTCGGCGACCTCGCGGGGGCCGGCGTGGACCGGGGCGAAGTTGCGCCCGGCACGCGAGGCGGAGTAGCCGACGAAGTGCTTGAGCGTGGCGTGCACCCCCTGCGACTGCAGGCCCCGCACATACGACGTACCGATGGTGCCGACCAGGTACGGGTCCTCGCCGATGCACTCCTCGACCCGCCCCCACCGCGGGTCGCGGACGACGTCGAGTACGGGTGCGAGGCCCTGGTGGATGCCGAGCGCCCGCATCGACTCCCCGATCGCGGCGCCCATCCGCTCGACCAGCTCCGGGTCGAAGGCGGCGCCCCACGCGAGCGGGGTGGGAAACGTGGCCGCCTTCCAGGCCGACAGCCCGGTCAGGCACTCCTCGTGCACGATCGCCGGGATGCCGAGCCTCGTTTCGGTGACCAGCCGGCGCTGGAACGCCCACAGCCAGCGGGCCCGCTCGGCGGCGTCGACCGGCCGAGTGCCGTACGCGCGGGTGAGGTGCCCGAGCCCGTGGCGGGAGAACTGTTCGAGGCTGGCGACGGCGCCGAACTCGCCCTGCAGCGGCGCGACCGCCTCACCGTCCTCCTTCTCCCAGAAGCCCACGATCTGCGCGAGCTTCTCTTCCAGCGTCATCTGGGCGAGGAGCGTGAGGATGCGCACCTGTGGTTCGGTCCCGTCGACGCTGCCAGGGTCGGGACCTCGGTCATGTTGTGCTTCTCCTCAACGTCCTGGTGGTACTCAGCGCCGCGGTGGTCGGACTTGCCCGCGGCACTACCCCTTCACCGCGCCCTGCAGGCCGCCGACGATCTGCCGTTCGACGAAGCTGAAGAAGAGCAGCGCGGGCAGCATGGCCAGTGAGGTGAACGCGAGGACGCCGGCGGTGTCCTGGCTGTGCTCGGCCGAGAAGTTCTGCACGCCCAGCGGCAGGGTCTGCAGGTTGTCGCTCTGCAGGACGAGCAACGGCAGCAGGAACGAGTTCCAGCTCGCCACGAACGCGAGCACGGCGACGGTGACGAGCGCGGCCCGCGACAGCGGCAACAGGATGCGCCAGAAGAAGCCGAGCCGGCTCGCGCCGTCGATCGCGGCGGCGTCCTCCAGCTCGCCGGGGACGGCGGCGAAGAAGGGGCGCAGGACCACGACGGTCAGCGGCAGCTGGAAGGCGACCTGCGGGATGATCACGCCGAGTACGTGTCGGTCAGGTGCAGGTCGCGCAGCATCAGGTAGAGCGGCAGGATCCCGGCCGCGGCCGGGAACAGCAGGCCGAGCGTGAAGTAGGTGTACAGCCCTTCCCGGCCACGGAACCGGTAGCGGGCGAGCACGAAGGCCGCGCAGACGCCCAGCACCAGGACGCCGAGCGTGGTGCCGAGCGGCGATCAGCGTGCTGTTGAACGAGTTCCTGCCAGAACCGCGACTGGGTCAGCACGTTGGCGTAGGTCGTCCAGACCCAGGGGTGGGGCAGCCCGGCCGGGTTCGCGGCGAGCTGGCCGGTGGTGCGGAACCCGCCGAGGATCACGTAGACCACCGGGGCGATCGAGATGCGCGGCGACCGCGAGCGCCAGGACGTAGGTGAGCGGGCTGCTCCAGTTGAACGGCCGACGTCGCGGGGAAGCGTGGGGAGTGCAGCGGTCGCGGCCATGCTCACTCCACCCTTCCGGTGCGCGCGCCGTCGATGTCACGACGCAGGGCGAAGCGCTGGAACACCAGCGCGGCGAGGAACGAGATGACGAACAGGATCACGGCCACCGCGTTGCCGTAGCCCCACTGGCGCTCGTTGAAGCCGTTGTCGACCATGTAGGTGGCCATCGTGTTGGACGCGCCGAGCGACCGGATCGCCGGCGTGGAGGCCACCCAGATCACGTCGAAGACCTGCAGCGCACCGATCATCGACAGGAACATCCAGATCCGGATCGTCGACCCGAGCAGCGGGATCGTGATGTACCGCTGGGTCTTCCACCAGCCCGCGCCGTCGATCGCGGCGGCCTCGGTCAGCTCGTCCGGCACGTTCGACAGGCCGGCGAGGAACAGGATCAGGGCGAACCCGGTGTACTTCCAGGTCAGGATGAACAGCATCGTCCAGATGACGACGTTCGGGTTGCCGAGCCACCCGGTCACCAGATGGCCCAGCCCGAGCGAGTTCAGCAGGGCGTCCGCGGCGCCGCCGCGGTCGCCGGATCCGGACGGCGACTCCAGGATGAGCGCCCACATGATGCCGACGGTGACCTCGGAGAGCACGTACGGGACGAAGACCAGCATGCGGAAGAAGGCCCGGCCGCGGAATTTGCGGTTGAGCAGCAGCGCGATCCCGAGGGCCAGCGGCCCCTGGATCAGCAGCGACCCGACCAGGATGATGGCGTTGTTGCGCAGCGCGTCCCGGAAGATGGGATCCCGGAACGCACCGTACGGGCCGAAGTAGTTGTCCAGGCCGCGGAACTCGGTCGGCCAGCCGTACCCGCTCCACTTGTAGAGGCTGTAGTAGACCGCGAAGCCCATCGGCGCCAGCACGAACACCGTGAAGACGATCGCCGCCGGCGCGGTGAGCCCGATGATCTCGTACCACTTGCGGCGGTTGCGGGCCGCGCGGGTGGACGCCTCGGGCCGGGGCCCCGCCGGCCGCGCGGGTGCGCGGTCGGCGAGGCTCACGGTTGGTTCGGTAGTGGTCACCGTGCGGTGGCCTTCTTCAGTGCGTCGACGACCCCTTGCGGGCGTGCCCTTACCGGCGAAGATGGCGACGATCGCGTCGTTCATCGCGGTACCGGCGGTGGAGCCGAACTGGCGTGTCGAGCCAGAGCTGCACGCCGCCGGCCTGCTGGGTGGCCTGTCGCGATCGTCTGCAGGACCGGGTCGGACAGGCCGGCCTCGGAACCCTTGACGACCGGGATGCCGGCACCGGTCCCGGCGAACCCCTTCTCCACGTCCGGGCTGACGATGTACTTGAGGAACTCGACGCACTCGGCCGGAGCGTTCTTGGAGCACGCGAATCCGTCGCCGCCGCCCATCTGCGCGGTCTGGTTACCGGCCGCGCCGGCGACCGACGGGAACGGGAACCAGCTGAGGAAGCTGGGCTCCTTCGCGTCGGGGGTCAGGCTGCCCATGGTGCCGCCGTCCCAGGCGCCCATCAGCTCCATCGCGGCCTTGCCGTTGGCGACCAGACCGGCCGAGCTGTTCGGCGCCGGTCTGACCCGGGGTGGCCAGGAAGTCGGGCTGGAACGGCTTGGTGGCGAGGAACGTCTGCAGGTCCTGACCGGCCTTGACGAAGCACGGGTCGTCGAAGTTCTGGCTGGTGGACGCGTGCCGACAGCGCGCTCGCCGAGCATTCGCGCAGAGCGAAGTTGTACCACCAGTGAGCCGCGGGCCACTTGTCACCGGCGCCGACGGCGACCGGGATGGTGTTGCTGGCCTTGAGCTTGGTGATGTCCGCGTTCAGGTCGTCCATCGTGGCCGGCGGTGCGGTGATGCCGGCCTTGGTGAACAGATCCTTGTTGTACCAGAATCCCTCGATGCCGAAGTCGAACGGCAGACCGTACTGCTTGCCGTTGACGGCCCAGATGCTGGCCGCGGCGCCGATGCTGGCGACCTGGCCTTGGTGTCGCGGCGGTGATGTCCTTCAGGTAACCGGACTGCACCTGCTCGACCATCTCGCCGCCGCCCCAGGCCTGGAAGATGTCCGGCGGGTTGCCGCTGAGCAGCGCGGCCGGGATCTTGTTGCGCTGCAGATCGTTGGTCTCGATCGCCGAGATCTGGATCGTGACCGTCGGGTGGAGGGCGTGGAAGTCGTCGGCGACCTTCTGCCAGTAGGTCTTCAGCGGCCCGTCCGTGTTGGCGTTGTGCCACCAGGTCAAGGTCACCGGGTGCGTGTACAGGCCACTCGCGGCCTGTGTTGGTGCTTTGTGCTGCTACCGCCGCTGGAGCACGCGGCTGGCAAGTAAGGTGGTCGTCACAACCAGCGCCAAGACGGCGCCTAGCCGGCGCTTCTTCGCCATGGGTGTCTCCTCAAGGTTGTCGCGGACATTACCCGGATGTGTGGCGAGTGTTACAGCCGTGAAACCTGGCTGTCAATCGTTGTCGATAACGTTTTCGAAACGTGGCCCACGGCCCTCTATGATCGCCGGGTGGAGTTCCCACAGCGCGTGAAGATGTCCGACGTCGCCCGTACGGCAGGCGTCTCGGTGGCGACTGTCTCGAAGGTCGTCAATGGGCGGTACGGCGTCGCGCAGGCGACCGTGGTCCGGGTGCAGCAGGTCATCGACCAGCTCGGCTACGAGGCGAACCTCGGTGCCCAGAGCCTTCGCAGCCACCGCACGAACGTGCTCGGCATCCTCGTCGCCGAGTTCGAACCGTTCTCGACCGAGCTGCTCAAGGGCGCTTCGACCGAGGTGGCGAAGACCGACTACGAGCTGCTCGCCTACACCGCCGGGACGCGAGGATCGATGGTCGGATGGGAGCGGCGCTCGCTCTCCCGCCTGTCGGGCACGCTGATCGACGGCGCCATCCTCGTCACCCCCACCGTGGTCGAGATCAAGCAGGGCTTCCACGTGGTCGCGGTCGACCCGCACACCGGGCCGTCCGGGATGCCGACCGTCGACTCCGACAACTTCACCGGCGCGGTACTCGCGACGAACTACCTGCTCGGACTCGGCCACCGGCGCATCGGATTCCTCGGCGGCCGCCCCGACCTGGAGTCGGCGCGGCTTCGCGAGGCGGGCTTCCGCAAGGCGATGGCGGAGGCGGGGGTCAGCGTGGACGAGTCGCTGGTACGCGTCGGCGGCTACCGGACCGAGACCGCCGAGGGGCCGGCCCGCCAGCTGCTCAGCCACGCCCGAACGCCCCACGGCCGTCTTCGCCGCGAACGACCTCTCCGCGATCGCGACGGTGAAGGCCGCGCGCGGCCTGGGCCTCACCGTGCCCGACGACCTTTCGGTCATCGGCTTCGACAACGTACCCGAGTCGGCGCTGGCCTCCCCGCCGCTCACCACGATCAAGCAGCCGCTGCAGCAGATGGGCGCCGAGGCGCTGCGCCTGCTCGTCGACCTCATCGCCGGCGTCGAGCGCGACACGCATGTACGGCTGCCCACCGAGCTGGTCGTACGCGCCTCCTGCGCACCGCCGCGCTGACCTCCCTGGTTCGGCTCGTTCACAAAGATCTTGGCGACCAATGCGTGGAGGCTGTCGAGAACGTGGCACTGGCTTCGTCCTCTGCTCGAATGCGCCAAGATGGGCGCAACGAGGGTGAGGAGATCGACATGGCGAGGTTCATGTTGCTGCAAAACTACGGCGGCGTCCCGGACATGGTGCCGATGACGGAATGGTCACCAGACGCCATCCAGGCTCATATCGATTTTCAGGTCATGCTCAACAAGGAGCTGACCGCTCGGGGTGAACTCGTCGACGCGCAGGGGCTCTCCGGTCCCGACCTGGCGAAGTTTGTGGTCTCGGACGGAGTCGACGCGGCGGTCGTGACGGACGGGCCGTTCCCCGAGTCGAAGGAGTTGCTCGCCGGCTACCGGATCGTCGACGTCGAATCGCAGGCGCGCGCGATCGAGATCGCCGCACAGGCGTCGGCGGCCCCGGGTCGCGATGGCAAGCCGATCCGGCAGACGATCGAGGTACGCGAGATCATGGGCGTACCGCACTCGGACAACTGAGCCGGTGAGAGTGCCGTCCGACGTCGAGGACCTGCTGCGTACGCTGTCGCCGCGGGTCCTCGGGGCGGTCGCACGCCGGTACGGTGACTTCGATGCCGCCGAAGACGCCACCCAGGAGGCACTGCTTGCCGCCTCGACGCACTGGCCGACCGACGGCGTACCCGATAATCCGCTCGCCTGGCTGATCACCGCCGCCGCTCGCCGGATGACCGACCAGATCCGTAACGAGCAGGCCCGGCGCAATCGGGAACAGGTCGCCGCGCTCCGCGAACCGCCGTCGCCCGAGACGAGCGACCGCGACGACACGCTGACCGTGCTGTTCATGTGTTGCCATCCGGCGCTGAGTTCGGCATCGGCCATCGCGCTGACGTTGCGGGCGGTCGGCGGCCTCACGACGGCGGAGATCGCCAACGCGTTCTTCGTGCCGCTGTCGACCATGGCCCAACGGATCAGCCGGGCCAAGAAACACATCTTGGCCTCGGGCGTCCCCTTCGGGCTCCCGGCCACGGCCGACGAGTGGGCGCCGCGGCTGCGCGACGTGCTCAGGGTGCTCTACCTCATCTTCAACGAGGGGTACGCCAGCAGCGTCGGCGATGATCTCCGCCGAATCGACCTGTCCGACGAGGCGATCCGCCTGGCACGGATGGTGCACGTGGCCCTGCCGCAGGAGCCGGAAGCGACCGGTCTGCTCGCGCTGATGCTGCTCACCGATGCCAGGCGGCCCGCCCGAGCCACGACCGACGGCGCCCTGATCCCGCTGGCCGAACAGGACCGCACCCGCTGGGACCGAGGTCTGATCACCGAGGGTCTTGCCCTTGTGACGACCGCGTTCGCCAGTGGCGCGATCGGCGAATACCAGCTCCAGGCCGCTATCGCGAGCGCCCACGATCTCGCAGCCCGGGTCGAGGACACCGACTGGCCGCAGATCCTCGCCCTCTACGGTCTGCTGGAAAAGATCACCGGCAACCCGATGGTGGCACTCAACCGGGCCGTCGCCGCTGCCATGGTGCACGGTCCTGCCGCCGGGCTGACACTGCTCGAAGCGCTCGACAAGCCGCTAGCCGGACACTACCGGCTCGATGCCGTACGCGGTCACCTCCACGAGATGGCCGGCGACATCGACGCCGCGGCGGCCTGCTACCGGGCGGCTGCGGCACGGACCACGAGCGGGCCGGAGCAGCACTATCTGTCGATCCAAGCGGCCCGGCTACGCGAGAGGGAGAAGTGACACATGTCGTACCGAAGCGCGGCACTGCCTGGCCAGGAGACGCTGCTCGCCAGCTGGGCGGCTCTCGCGCAGACCTCGGACGGTGCTCGTCTGATCCAGTCGCCGAGTTCGGCCGCAGCGGTCTTCCCCGCCTGGGCACCGTTGAACAACGCGATCGTGCTGCGCCCGGACGACCGCGCCGCATTGTCGGTCGCAGCCGAACTGAGCAGCGTCTACGCCGCGGTAGGCATCGATGCCTGGGCCTTCTGGATACCCAGCCGTACCACCGACCTGGACACCCCCGACCGCGTACGCGCGATCGACGGCTTCACCCGTGACACCACGACGCTCGTCATGCAGGCGGAACTCCGGCCGGACCGGAGCCGGCACGATGGCGTGGTCAGCGCCTCGCTCGATGCCGCGATCCGGGCCGGCGACGAGCCGGTGTCCGTCGCCGATCTCGGCGAACCCGTGACGACGCCCGGTCTCACGGCATGGGTGCTCGTCCAGGGAGATGCAGCCGTCGCCAGCGCCTGGAGCTTCCGGCATGGCACCGACTGCGGCATCTACGCGGTCGGCACGGTGCCGGCCTGGCGACGACGTGGCCTCGCGACCGCGTTGCTGCAGCACGTACTCGCGATCGCGGAACAGGATGGCGCGCGAACCGCGACGCTGCAATCGACGCCGATGGCCCAGGGCCTCTATGAGTCCCTGGGCTTCCTCGCGGTCGGCCGCTACGAGGAGTGGGTCCCCGCGTAGCCTCTCGTGATCGCTGCCCTGCGTGGCGGGTACGGCCGGCCGTCATCGCCGTACCCGCCACTCATCGGGGCGTCAGCCCACGGTGCAGGACGTGCCGTTGATCGTGAACGCGGTCGGCGCGGGGTTGCTCCCGGTGTACGAGGCGTTGAACCCGATGGTGGTATTGGCGCCGGGTGCGATCGTGCCGTTGTAGGACAGGTTCGTCGCTGTCATCTGCGTGCCGACCTGGGTGTACGTCGCCGACCAGCCGTTGGTGATCTGCTGGTTGCCCGGCCAGGTGAACTTGAGCGTCCAACCGTTGAGCGTCGTCGTACCAGTGTTGGCGATGACCGTCGTCGCAGTGAACCCGCCGCCCCAGTCATTGACGGAATACGTGACCTTGCAGGTGGCGGTACCTCCGCCGGCCGACGTGGTGACCGCGACCGTGCCGGATCGGGTGGAGCGGTTTCCGGCGGCGTCCTTGGCATAGACGGCGAACGTGTAGCCGGTCGAGGCGGTCAACCCGCTGATCGTGGCGGAGTTCGTGGTCGGGGACGCGACCACGGTCTCCGTACTGCCGTTGATGCGCACGACGTCGTAGCCGGTGACGCCGACGTTGTCCGTGGACGCCGTCCAGGTGAGATTCACCGAGGACGTGGTGATGCCGGACGCGCTCGGGGTTCCGGGCGTGGTCGGCGCGGTCGTATCGGAGCCGGCGGCCGTGGTGAACGTGACCGATGCCGACGGTGTGGACAGGTTGCCGGCCGCGTCCTTGGCGCGAGCCCGCAGGACGTACTGGGTGGACGGCGTCAGCCCGGTCAGCGTGGCCGAATTCGTAGTGACGCTGGCGATGACCGTACCCGCGGCGTTCAGCACGTCGTAGCCGGTGACGCCGACGTTGTCGGTGGACGCCGTCCAGGTGAGAGTCGCCGACGACGCGGTGATGCCGGACGCGCTCGGGGTTCCGGGCGTGGTCGGCGCGGTGGTGTCGCCACCGGTACCGGGATGCAGCTCGAACATGGACACCGAGTACGGCGGAAGGGTCTGTACGCCGGCCGTACCCTGCGCGGCACTGGTGATCGACGTACCGGTGCCGGAGAGCGTCGAGACGACAGGTGTACTCGCATCCGGCGTGAAGCCCGAATAGCTGAGGTTCACCGTATAGGAGTTGCTCGGGCTGTCGTTGACCAGCAGAACTCGAAGGTTGCCGTTCGTCTCGGCAGCGGCGTAACTCTGCACGAGTGACTGGTTGGACGTCGCCGAGACCAGGCTCACGCCCGGCTGGATGAAGGCGCCCAGCATCTTGAGCCCGTTGTACGCCGGGAACGGGGTATCGGCCGCCGGTTCGCAGACCGTCGTCGAGCCCGTGGCGCAGGTCGCGTCGGAGAGCACGCCGTAGTCGCCGTAGTTGGCGGTGCCGTACAGGCCGGAGCCGTTGTTCCCGCCGGTGACCATGCCGTTGTGGATCTGCCACCAGTCGATGTTGCTCACGCCGCCCTGCAGCCAGGTCAGATAGTCCTGATCCAGGTAGAGCGCGTTGACCAGGCTGGTGGTCTGCTTGCCCGGATTCGACGAGACCGAGTTCGTCTCCGTCACCATGATCGGGACGCTGGAGCTTCCGGAGAACTGCGTCAACTCCGAGCGCAACGTCGAGACCATCGACGGGATCGAGCTGTTGTCGCCGAGCAGCCCGGCATCGGTCTCACCACCGGGATTCTGCGGGTACCAGTGCACGTCGGCGAAGCCGATCTGGCTGCCGAGCGCCGACAGAACCGTCTGGTTCCACGCCTGCGGGCTGCCGGCGGAGGTCTGACCATCGGGCCAGTTTCCGGGCGCGGTCAGCACCACGCCGACGGTGATGGTCGGGTCGACGGCCTTCATCGCGGCGATGTACGTCTTGACGTTCGCGGCGTACACGGCCGGACCGCAGTTCGACGGGTTACTGCCGGTCGCGCAGTGCTTGTCCGGCTCCCAGTTCGCTCCGTAGGTGCCGTTGCCGTAGATCTCGTTGCCGATCTCCCAATACTTGATGTTGTCGTGATGGGTGATGTTGGCGTACGTGACCCAGTCGGCCGCGATCTGCGCCCCGGTCTCTTTCGGCGTCGAGGAGTTGCCGATGGTATCGCCGGTACCGTAGTTGACCGTGATCATCGCCTGGGCGCTGGTCTGGTGAAGCATCGTGATGAACTGGTCGAAGCCGACCGCTTGGGTCATACCCGACAACACATCGGTGTTCGTCTTCCAGTTGTACTCGTCGGACTCAGTACCGCCCGGGAATCGAACCACACCCACGCCGGCGTTGGTCAGCAGGCCGGGAACGGCCGCGTCGATCAGATCCCCGTCGTAGGTCGACCCATTGATCCCGATCGCCGTCGTGGGCACGGTTGCCAGCCGGGTGGCGGCGTTGATGGTGACACCAGCGGCAATTGCGTTCGGTGTACTCACGGCCGAATGCGCGATTCCTGCGCCGGCCGCACTCGTACCGCTGAGCAGCGCCGCTATCATTGCGGCCGATACCGCGATCGCACGGCGACGCCGACGGCCCGCCTCGACACGTTGCTGCATATCCATCTCCTTCGAAGCCCACGAGACCATGGGAACGTTCCCATTTGCGTCCACGCTCAGCGCTTCGAAGGATCATGTCAAGGCATAGATCGATGTTCGCCGACGTCTTCGCCGGGCATGCCCGACGTGACCGGGGAGTCGACCTCCACGGCCGGCCAGCGGGTCGATGACCAGCGTGTAAGTTTCGCAGCAGTCACGTAGCAGTTAGCCAAGCGCGAGCGCGACGAGAGTGAGCAATTCGTCGTCGGTGATCGAGTCCGCGTCGGTCGGGCGCAGCCGTAGCGTTCCGGTGCTGGTCTTGAGTTCGGGGTGCCGGGCGACGAGACCGCCGTCGTGCTCCTTGTTCCAGCCGTACATCGAGACGCCGTGCTTCCAGACGCCCACGTGCAGACGGCGTTTGCCGACGGTGTACGTCGGCATCTTGTACGACAGCGACACGACCGCGCCCGGGGCGGCGCGCATGACCAGTCGGTGGATCCGATCGAACAACGGCCGGAACTCACGCGGGATCGCGTCGATGTAGTCCTGCACACCGGTGTCCATGCCGATCATTATCGTTACCGAGCGCTGCGACCTGCCGTGCGACTCCCCGACGGATGGCGCCGGACCGAGACGCGAGGCAGAATGCGGGCATGTCGCAGCCTCGCCCGAACGGATCGCGCTTCATCTCGCCGGCAAAGGCGGAGGCGACCGTACCGCCTGATCTTGTCGGAGCGTGGGCCGCGACCGACGAGCGCTTGGACACGGCGACGCTGTTCCGGCTGCCGACCGGTTCGGCACCGGAGGACGTCGTGATCGATGTCGAGGGGCGGCTCGTCGCGGGCGGCGACGACGGTCGCATCTGGCGGTGGCCGGCCGGTGCGACCGGCACCGACGTTCCGGAGGAGATCGCGCATACCGGTGGCCGCCCACTCGGCATCGAGGTCGACCCCCGAGACGGAACGCTGATCGTCTGCGACGCGTACCGCGGACTGCTGCGCATCGGTCACGACCGAACCATCTCCGAGCTGACCAGTACCGTGGCCGGGACGCCGATCCTGTTCTGCAACAACGCCGGCGTCGCCGCCGACGGGACGATCTATTTCAGCGACAGTTCATCGCGATACCAGTTGTCGTCCTGGAAGAAGGACCTGCTCGAACACCGCCCGAACGGCCGGCTGCTGCGCTACTCGCCGGCCGACGGGACCACCGACGTGGTCGCCGACGGCCTCTACTTCCCCAACGGCGTCGCCCTCACGCCGGACGAGCAGTCGATCATGCTGGTGGAGACCACGACCCATCGACTGCTGCGGATCCCGGTGAACGGAGGGACGCCAGAGGTTCTCCTGGATCTGGCCGCCTACCCGGACAACATGGCCGGGGTCGGCGACGGCACGTACTGGATCGCGCTGCCCAGCCCGCGCCTGCCGATCGTCGAGAAACTGCTGCCGCGTCCGGGCGTCCGCCGGATGGTGGCGCTCCTGCCCGAAGGCGTCCAGCCCAGACCGGCCCGCTACGGCCTGGTCGCGCTGGTCACCGGTGACGGCGACGTTGTGCGTACGCTGCACGGGCCGAGCGGTCGATACAGCATGATCACCGGCGTACGGCAGCACGGCAGCACGCTGTGGCTCGGCAGCCTGACCGAACCAGGCGTTGCCCGCGTCGACCTCGCGGACACGCCCTGAGTCGAGCCGCTCAGGGAAGGTCGATGACCAGGCCGGACGTGGCCAAGCCGACCTCGCCGTCGTATCCGTCGCGAGCGGCGGCCTGAGCGGCTGCGGCGTCGGTGCCGGGCCACAGATGCGTCAGCAGCAGATGCTGGACGCCGGCGTCCGAGGCCTGCCGGCCGGCCTGACCGGCGCTCGTCAGGTAGTGCTGTGAGTCCTCCGGGACGCGGTCGACATAGGTGGCCTCCGCCAGGAGCAGGTCCGCGCCGCGTGCCAGGCCCACCACGTCGGGACTCGGGCCGGTGTCACCGGTGTACGCGATCGTCCGACCACCGGCGGTCAGCCGTACGCCGGCATTAGGGACCCAGTGCGGCAGCAGGCGGGTGTCCGCGTGGAACGGGCCGATGTCGAACCGACTGCCGGCGGTGAACTCGTGCAGGACGTAGGCGTCGGTCAGCATCCCCGGACGATCCAGGGCGAGGACCGCATCCAACGCGTCGGGCAGCGCATATACGGGCAGCGGCCGTGACCGGACATCACCCAACGCACGCGCCCGCAACAGCGGATTCAGGTCGGCGCAGTGGTCGGGATGCCCATGGCTGACGAACACCGCGTCGAGCCGGTTGGCGGAGACCAACTCGAGCAGCCGCGGCACCGTTGCGTACCCGACATCGACCAGCAGCGTGAACCCGTCATGTTCGATCAGATAGCCGCTGCACGCCTGACCGGCTTCGGGCCACGCACCGCAACTGCCAAGAACGGTAAGCCGCATCCCAGGAACTGTAGTGGCGACGATCCCGGTGTCACACCGTGTCTTCGCTGCGTGCCTCGTTCCAGACGTACGGGCTGCGGTGGTGGCTGACCGCACCGGTGGCGAGCGCCGACTCCAATCGCGACCGGTGCGTCGTGTCGGCCGGCAGCCTCAACCGGCGGAGGAGATCGAGCGCCGCAATCGGATCGAGGTCGCCGTGCACATCGTGATAGCTGGCCAGAATGCCGCAGAACAGCGCCGGGTGCAGCGTCTCCAGGGTCGCGAGGTCGACGTAGAGGCGGTATTTGACCGTCCACGGCACCGGGCCTGAGTCTTGCAGGACCCGCTCGGCGCGGCGGAACAGCGGACCGTCGGTGAGCTCGGCCAGCCGGCCTGTCCCGCGCAGGCGCTCGACATCGTTGCCGAGCACCTCGGCGAACGCCGTCTTGACGGTGGACGGATCCTCGAACCAGTCGACCCACAACGAGTATCGGACCGCCTCCGGCGGCTGGGTTGACTCCAGATGGTGTCGGTAGCTGTCCCAGAACGCCGTGACCAGCGAGGCATCGTGGGTTTGACGCATGCGCCAGCCGATCTCGCACGCCACCCAATAGTCGTCGAGGAGTTCCAGAAGGCCGAGGGCGAGGTAGAGCCGATCGAGCTGATCCAACGCCGAGTCGGTGAGGGCCTCCGACGTCCACGCATGCGCGACGTCATTCGACGTGTGCACCCGGCCGCCCCACGGATCCGGGCCGGCCCACGAGCCGGATCCGACCGGCACCACACCGTGCTGCGCCAACCATGCGCTCGCGAATCGTGACTGCCCGGGCGACCCGCCGTTCCGCGATCTCGCGCGCATCTGCATGTACAGCGGTTTCAGCCACGGAACCGACAGCGTACGGGCATCGTGGCGACCCGGAGGTCGCGACGACGGCTGATCGGGCGGGATCATGCGACCGGCCTGACTCGTGCATGGATCTGGTCCAACTGCGGATCGGTACCCGCACGCTCCAGGACGCACTCGGCGCCCATCGTGTCGACCACGGTCCCGGCTCCGACGTTGCGTCGATACGTCGCCATCACGGCCCGACGGGATGCGCTTTCCACGACACCGGGGTGCCAGGCGCCGTGGCGGAAGACCCACACCCGATCGGCTCGCTGATAGGTGCCGGCCGGGGTGATCTCCGCCGGATCACGTAGGTACGGATCGATCGTCGGCGCGATGGCGGCAGCTCGACGGGTCACCGCGGGCCGGGGCGCATCGTCCGCGGGTCGGGGCGCGTACGGAATCCGGCCCGCCGTCGACACCGTCTCCGGCTTCCAGACCTGGTAGCCCAGGCCGTGAATCTTCGCTTCGTACATCGCTATGTCGGCGCGGTGCATCAGATCGCCGATCGCGGAGGCATCGGCAACCGCGACTCCGATCGAGGCGGTCACGCTCATCCGCCGGCCGGCGATCGTCATCGGCGCCGCGAGCGCGTCCAGCAGATCCGTGACCTTCGGTATCCACCATGTCGCGGCAGGGTGGGCGGAGTTCTCCGTGGTGAGGACGCCGACGAATTCGTCCCCGCCGAGACGCGCGATCAGCCCGTCGTCGACTCGCTCGTCCAATCGCTGGGCAACGATGCGCAGCACGCCGTCGCCGGCCTCGTGCCCGTACGCGTCGTTGATGGGTTTGAATCCGTTGAGATCGAGCAGCAGGACCACCGCGGTCGCACCGCCTTGCAGCCGAGCCGGCGCGAGCGTGGAAAACAGCCGTCGGTTGGCCAGGCCGGTGAGTTCGTCGTGACCGACGAACCAGCTCAGCATCTCGCAATCGGCCCTCAGCCGGGCGATCTCGGCATGGAGTTGTTCAACGCCGGCCGCACCGCTGGCGGCGGCACGAGCCTCATCGATTCGTAGGTCGGGGCGAACGTCGGAGCGAGCGGATTCCAACCTCATGACCCTCCTCGCATGGGTCTACTTCGATGTGGCACGGGGTGACCAATCCAAGTCCTTCGGTAAGCATCTCAGCCTTTCGTGTCACTGTGCAAGATTTCACGGTGAACTTTCGTCGTGTGGGATTCTTCATTTGCCAGACTTTCGCTACGCTCAGTGGTGACGCCTCCGGCAGCGCAATCGCCGCGTGGCGACGGGGTTCTGCATCGTTGCCGCTCACGGCGGTGTGGATACACCGAAGACGGTGCTCGGCCGCCGTACCGCATCCGCGATCCGGCGTTGAAGACCGTCTATCGATACGGACAGTAATCATGGCAATCCATAAATCGCGCGGCGTGCGCGATGTGGATGGCACGCATGCGTTCTCGGGAAGGGACATGCAATGAGTCAGACGACCGCGTGGATCATGTCGAGCCGATCGACCGGCAACGGCGGCAGCTGTGTCGAGGCGCGACGGCATGAAGGCATGATCGAGGTACGCAACAGCACGGCACGCGATGCCGGCACGGTGCTGTTCACCATCGAGGAGTGGGACTCATTCCTCGATGGCGCCCGGAAGGGTGATTTCGACCTGCTGCTGCACGGTTAGGCCGCGCCGGCGGCGGTTAGGGAAGTACGCCGACCCCGGCGACGATCCCGACCGCTGCCGGATCGTCGGCGAACACGTTCGGCTCGGCCGGATCCGGCCGCCACTGCGATACCCAGGTCAGACCGGGCTCGATCAGCGCGAAGTCGCCGAAGAAGTCCGCCACCTCGGCAAGCTGGCGCATCCGGAACGGCGTCATCGTCTGAGACGTGTAGACCTTGCCGACGACCGTCTCCTTATCCGCCTCCTGCGCCTTCTCCGCTTCCGGAACCGCGGTGTTCGGGGTGGCGTGGGAGATGATCAGGAAGCTACCGGGCCCGGCGGCCGAACGCAGTTTCGCCACCGCTGCGTACGCGTCCTCGTCCTCGGCTACGAAGTGCAGGACGGCACAGAGCAGCAACGCCACCGGCCGGCTGAAGTCGATCAGGCGGGCCACCTCGGGATGGCCGAGGATCGCCCCGGGATCGCGCAGGTTGCCCCGGATCGCCGTGGCATAGGCATTGCCTTCCAGGATCTCCAGACCCTCGGAGACCGCGACCGGATCGATGTCCACATAGACGACGCGCGCATCGGCCGCCACGTCCTGGGCGATCTCATGGACGTTGCCCTCGGTGGGAATGCCCGAACCGATGTCGAGGAACTGGCGGATGCCGGACTCGGCCGCGTGGCGTACGGCACGCCGCAGAAACGCACGGTTGGCGCGAGCCGCGGCCGGAATCTGCGGTACCCGTTTGATCGCCTCCTGGGCGGCGGCGCGGTCGGCCGGAAAGTTGTGGGTGCCGCCGATGTAATAGTCGTAGATGCGCGCGGCGGTCGCCGGCTTCTGATCGGGTCGCTGCGTCGTATCCATCGGTTTCCGCGCCTTCCCAAACCAAGGTTCACTGTCCTCTGTGGAGAGGATCAGGCCGGCCGGTAGCTGTCAATGGGTACCGAGTCGTTTGTGATCAAATCGAAGACGCGCTGGTACTCCTTGATCTCCTCGAGCTCCTCCAGGTAGAGCGCTCCGACGTGCGACTCGAGATAGACGACGTCCGGGTCCTCCGGGTCGTCGAACTCCATGATGCGGAAGGCGCCGGCCATCGCGGCGTGCGCCCCGACTGACCACGGCAGCACTCGGATGTCGACGTTAGTGCGGGTGCTGACCTCGCACAGACGCTCGATCTGATCGCGGAGGACCTCCGGACCGCCGACCGGCCGGGTGAGCACGCCCTCGCCGAGAATCGTGGTGATCTGCGGCGCCGGACGCCGCGCGGCGAGCGCCTTCTGACGCTGCAAGCGCAGCTTGACAAGTCGTTCCGCGGACTCGGTGTCAGTGGTCTTCTCGGTGGCGTAGATGGCGTGTGCGTACGCCTCGGTCTGCCACTCGCCGGGCACCACCTCGCCGTCATAGCTGCGCAGCCGGTTCGCGCTCGCCTCCAAGCCGACGTACAGCTTGAACCAGTCGGGCACCAGCGGGCTCGCATCCCACCACTGCTCCTCGGAGGTCCCGAGTGCGAGTTCGGCGAGCGCGTCGGTAATGCTCGCGTCGGCGGAGTAGAGCCAGCACAGCGCGCGGACGTTCGCCACGGTCACCGGGACCTTGCCGGTTTCGATGCGGTGCAGCGTCGGCTCGGACATGCCCAGCCGTGCGTCGGCGACCTCGCGCCTGCTCAGGCCGGCCGCCACCCGCAGGCGCGTCAGGCGCCGCCCGAGAGCCCGCCGCACGACCCGTTGACCGGTAACCGGCACGATTCACCTTCCAGGCTGTCACGGCGCGCACGTATCGTGCCTTTCACGATGAAAGGACCCCAACACCGTACCGGAGAAGCTCCGGAACGCCGTCCACCGAACGGTCACCTTCAGCAAGCGGCTCGCCACCGTACGTTCTATCGACCACGGTGCACGAGGAGCGAATAGCCGGGCAGAACATGCAGGCCGGGCGGATGGATGCGGCTCAGACAGCTGGTCATCGCCGCGCGATATCAACGCATTCGAGAAGGCTCGACTCAATTGCCTTTGTTCGGCTATCGCCCGATCGACAACGACGCATTGATGCGGTCCGGCGGCACGCATCGGCATTCTGATTCGTCGTGCCACATATTCGATCGTCCATCAAGGACACCCGCGCGTACATCGGCCGGACTGAGGGCGGATAGCGCGTACCGGCATGTCCGTCCGGTGTGGTCGAACCCGACCGGCGGCCATCGACCAACGTGCCAGCAAAGTGCCATTCTTCGGATCGCAAGAAAAGGGTGCCGATCCTCTTGACACCGCTTCCGAATACGACATGCTGGCGTTCGGAGCGTTGGCAACGCTGAAAGCTACAGACAGAAATGGAGCGCTCATGAATCGGAAACACCGCCGACTTGGAGAGTCGGTCGGACGTACCAATCGGCCCTATCACCGGCTGCGCCAGGGCATGGCTGTGGGGACGGCCTTGCTCATCTCGGTCCTGGGAATGTCGGTCCCCGCAATGGCCGGCCCGACAAGTCAGGCAGTCGCCCCGGCCGTGTCCGTGCCGGGTGAGCCGAACCTCGGACCCAACGTCTACGTATTCACGCCGAGCATGGCGCAGAGCGACATCCAGACCACAGTGGACTCGATCGCGGCCCAGCAGGTTTCCAACCAGTTCGGCACCGAGCGCTACGCCCTGCTGTTCGAGCCGGGCACGTACGGTACCGCCGATGACCCGCTGATCTTCCAGGTCGGCTACTACACCGAGGTTGCCGGCTTGGGCGCCTCGCCGGGCGACGTCACCATCAACGGCACGGTCGACGTCTACAACCAGTGCTTCACCAACCCGGACGGCAGCCCGAACTGCATCGCGCTGGACAACTTCTGGCGCTCACTGTCCAACCTGACGATCAACGTCGCCGGTGGATCGGGTTGCCAGACCAAGACCGAGTTCTGGGCCGTCTCCCAGGCGGCACCGATGCGTCGCGTCGTCGTCAACGGCGGAGCGTCCCTGATGGACTACTGCACGGCTGGCCCGCAGTTCGCCAGCGGCGGGTTCATCGCCGACTCGTCGTTCACCGGCGGTAGCATCGTCAACGGCTCCCAGCAGCAGTTCATCGTCCGGAACACGAACATCGACGGCTGGAGCAACGGAGTCTGGAACCAGGTCTTCGTCGGCGACCCGGGCGCCCCGGCGAACAGCTTCTCGGCCAACTCCGGCCTGGCCGGCGGCACTGCGCCGTACACGACGCTGGCGACCAGCCCGGAGTCGCAAGAGGAGCCGTTCCTGCAGACCAACGCGTCCGGCGCGTTCAGCGTGTTCGTACCGTCACTGCAGCACAACACGTCCGGACCCTCCTGGGCCGCGGGCAGCACCCCCGGCACCACGCTTTCGATGAGCAAGTTCTTCATCGCGACCCCCAGCACCCCGGTCGCCGCGATGGACATCGCGCTTGCGCTCGGCAAGAACCTGCTTCTCACCCCCGGCGTGTACGCCCTCAAGTCGCCGATCTTGGTGACCCGACCGGACACGATCGTCCTCGGCCTCGGCTTCCCGACCCTCGTGCCGCAGAACGGCAACGCCGCCCTGCAGACGCTCGACGTTCCCGGAGTCAAGCTGTCCGGATTCATCGTGGACGCCGGACCGGTGAACTCGCCGGTACTGCTGCAACTGGGCACCCCGCTCGGCAACCTGCTCGGTGGCAAGGCCTCGGACCCGTCGCTCGTCCAGGACGTGTTCTTCCGCATCGGCGGCGCGACCGCAGGCAGCGCCACCACCAGCCTGGTCGTCGACAGTCCCAACACCATTCTCGATGACACCTGGATCTGGCGCGCGGACCACGGCGCCGGCGTCGGCTGGACCGACAACACCGCCGACACCGGCCTGATCGTCAACGGGAACAACGTTCTCGCCTACGGTCTGGCCGTGGAGCACTTCCAGAAGAACGAGGTCATCTGGAACGGCCAGGGCGGCGAGGACATCTTCTTCCAGAACGAGATGCCCTACGACCCGCCGAGCCAAGCAGCATGGATGTCGACCCCGACGACCGACGGCTACCCGGCGTTCGTGATCTCGTCGAAGGTCAAGACCTTCACGGGGTACGGGATGGGCAGCTACAACTTCTTCGAAAACGGCATCCCGATCGAGTCGGCAACCGCCTTCTCGGCGCCCAACACCCCGGGCGTTCAACTGAACGACGTGTTCACCCGGTTCCTGAGCGGCGTGGGCGGCATCGACCACGTCATCAACGACCTCGGCGCGCCGGTTACGGCCGACAACCCGGGACCGAGCGACATCGTCAGCTACCCGTAACACGCATCGTCAGGTAACACACCGTCAGGTAAGAACCAGCACTCGCTAGGCCCGGCCTCGCATGGGCCCCGTCCGTACCACAGGACGGGGTCCATGCGCGTCTCCGGACTGCCGAACTCGACCCGTTCAGCGACGGATCCGGGACGTAAAGGTGCAGGTCACTGGCCAGATCGTGGGCTAGCCGCCGGCTGAGCGGCAATTATGCTTCGCACTCACTATGACCGTACTGACGTCACTCCGCCGCCCTCACACCCGTGCCACCGCCGCCGGGATTGCGGTGCTCGCGATCATCGTTGCCGCCGCCGCCGTGTGGGATCCCTCGGGTCTGCTCGCGCCGGTGAGCGGGCGCGGATTGCCACTGATCGGAATCAGCGGGGTATATCGCTGGGCCCCGCTGTTCATCGGGCTCCCGATCCTGATCGCCGGTACGGTCGTTCCGGGATTCATCGTCGCCCGCGCCGCTCGGCCGGCGGTGTCGGCCCGATGGATCTTCCTCATCACGTGGGCCTCCGCCGTGGGCGCAGCCGCGCTGGCCGCCGCAGCGACCGGTTTCGCCTCCGTCCTGCCGATGACCGGAGCGCACCTGTCCCCTGGCCTCGCGCTGCGTTTCGCGGTCGCCGGCAGCGGATTCGCGGCGATGAAGTTCGTGCTGGTCGGACTGCTCGTGGCGGCGTTGGCTGCGCTGGCGTACCGGATCGGACCGCGCCGATCGGAGCGTGCCGCCGACCCGATCCCGGTACGGCCGGCGTCCAGCACCGCTTCGGCGATCGTGTACGTCGTCGTCGCACTCGCCGCTCTCGGATTCGGGGCGAGGTGGTGGCGCGGAGGGCCGGTCGGGTACGCATTCTCCGGCCTCCTGATCGCACCGACGGCCGCGGCCGGCGTCGTCGGGTTCCTGGCCGGAGTCGTCGTGTTCCTCGCTGCCTTTGCCGGAGCCGTCCGTGCCGCACTTCGGCGACTCGGGATCGATGCGACTCCGATCGCCGCCGCCGCAGCGGTCTGGTTTGCCGCGATCGTGGCCGGTACCGGCATCGGCGTACTGAATGCGGTCCTCGCGGCGTTGCCGCCGTTCGCCCATCTCGCCGATGCCGGTCCGGACAGCTGGTGGATCGGGTCTACGTTGATCAACGTCGCGACCGGGATCAGCTACGGTGCTGCGGTCGGCGTGATCGCGGCGATCGGCACCGTTCTCGTATGGCGGTGGCGACCTGCGATGCCGACTACTGCGACTCGGCGTTGGCAGATCGCGGGCGCGCTGCTGGGCGTACTCCTGCTTGCTCTTCCGTTGGTGATCGGGGTATCGGCTCCCGGCGGGCCGTCGCGGACCGCGCCCACCGCGGCGTCGGGTGGTATGGAACGCCTGCAGCTGCTACCGGCGGACACCGGGGTACGGCTGCCGACGATCGGCGATGTGACCGGCCGCCAGGTGCTGCTGCGCGGTGTCGATGTGAACCAGTTGATCGACTACTACTTGAATGATCCGTCCGTTCCGGCGAACCAGCCGCTGACCGACGCCGACTTCGCGCAGATGGCCTCGATGGGCTTCAACGTGGTCCGGCTGGGCATGTCCTGGTCCCGGTTGGAGCCGCAGCGAGGCGTGTTCGATCAGGGGTATCTGCAGCAGATCGCGACGGCGGTCGCGGAGGCCAAGGCGCACGGCATCTACACCGTGCTGGACATGCACGAGGATGCCTGGGGCAACGCCCTGGCCCGGCCGGCACAGCAGTGCGGCGGCGGTACTTCGGCCACGACCGGCTTCGACGGTGCGCCGGCCTGGGCGACGCTCACCGATGGCACGTTGCACTGCCAGTTCATGGCGCGCGATCTGGCACCGGCGGTTGCGGCGGCGTTCAGCAACTTCTACACCGATCGGGACGGCATCCAGACCGAACTCGTCCGGACCTGGGCGTTCGTGGCGCACGCATTCGCGAACGAGCCGGCCGTCGCCGGATACGACCTGCTCAACGAGCCCGGCATCGGCGCCGACCCGCCGATCAGCTCCGGACTGTTGCTCGGGCGCTACTACGACGCGGCGATCACCGCGATCCGGAGCGCCGAACGTTCGGGCCAGGGCTTCGCCCATCTGGTCTTCTTCGAGCCGAGCGTGCTCTGGTCGGGGCTCGGCTTCGACGTCACGCCGCCACCGGGATTCACCAGCGATCGGGAATTGGTCTTCGCGCCGCACCCGTACAGCGAGTCGATCACTCTGGATCAGAGCCTCGGGCTGACGATCGCGTCGATCGAGCGGAACCTGACGCTGTCATCGCGGGCGGCGGCGTCCTACGGAGCGGCGCTGTGGGCCGGCGAGTGGGGTTGGTTCGGCGACCCGTCGGTGGACGGCGCCAAGGTCGGTCGCTTCGTCGCCGAACAGGACCGGCTCGGCATCGGCGGTGCGTTCTGGGTCTGGCGCCAGGGATGCGGTTCGCCGGAGACCGGCGCCGACGCGGTCACGTCCGGGAACTTCGTCGGGGTGAACTGTGCAACCGGTGCCACGATCGCGCCACCGGCCGCGTTCGCTCAACCCCTGACCAGGGCATATCCGCGTGCGTTCCCCGGACGACTGGACACGCTCAGCTCCGGGATCGGCGGACGGGATCTGCAATTCGGCGCGACGGTCACCACGCCCGGCGCGAACTGCGCGATCGACGTGTGGATTCCGGGTGACGCATCGCCGCAGTTCACGTCGCGAGGCGTGACGAACCCGACGGTGTCGAAGGTGGCCGGTGGCTGGGACCTCACCGGATGCGGGCAGGGGACGTACGCGGTCACGGTCACCGGCTGACGCGGGGAAACTCGGCCGAGAAACACCGAGGACGAACGTCTATCTCTGCTATAGTACATATGTTCGAAGAAGGTGACGGCAACCAAGGGAATCCATCGATGGCGATCGACGTTCATACTCATCCTGTGGGCCCCGAACACGACCTGTTCACCAAGTCAGACGGGCTGCTGTTCCGGTTCGGTACGAGTGTGATGCCTCGATGGGTGCCGCGCGAACTCGGCTTCACGGTGCGCATCGACTGGCCGGAAGCCCCCGGCGCCGAGGCGTCGCATGCGTACGTCGGTTCTCTCCGCAGCACGCCTCGCTCAGCGGAGATGGCCCGGCGCCGGCTTGAGGCGTACTGGTCGAGGGGCCCGGCACGCCCGTCCCGCACGATGATCGTCTACATGAGCAGCGTGCAGTACAAGGCGCATTGGAAACGCCACCCGTGCAGCGCGTCGGACTGCCCGGGTGAGATCTAGGACCGGCGAGATCAGCTACCCAGCCTCGGCATGACCGGGCGGACCGTCACGGGTGCGCCTGGGCCGCCGCCCGGCCGGGACGTGTACTCGCCGACGCCGACGCAGGTAAACAGCAGCGTGACCAGGTCGTCGGGCTCGCCCAGCAGCGCCGGAACATCCGAGTCGAGGAACGTCATGCCGGTGGCCGTCGCTCCGAGGGCGTACGCGGCGAGATGCAGCCGACCTTCGACGAGACCGGCGGCAAGCTGGGCATCGCGGTAGCTCCGGTCGTCGAGATCGGCACCGGGCATCGCCGAGATCACCACGTACGCGGCGTCGGCTCCCAGCGACTGGTCGAGGCAGATCCGCAGCAGCTCGTCCCGCTGCGGGCCGGATCGCAGCGGCGCGTCGAGATTCGGCCACCGGTAAACACCCGGCGCCACGTCGTCGACGCCGTGCACGACCACCCAGTGCGGCACGTCGATCCCCCGCATCGCGGCCCGCATCGACCACTCCAGCAGCTCGCGTGACACCGTCGCGGTGCGGTCCATCCGCCGCTGCGAACCGCGCCGGAGCACGACCTCGTCCAGCGACGGCGACTCCGGGACATCCGGCAGCGCGGCCACCTCCGGCCACGGTACGCCCAGCTCATCGCGCTCGCCGGCTCGTTGCGCCTCGGTGCACAGCGGGAACTCCACCTGTGGCAGCGTCCCGGTCGTCGCGGCACCGGAGGGCTCGATCGCGGGCTGCCCGTCGCCGAACGACACCAGCGCGACCGGCTGCTCGTGAACGCCGTCCGCGCCGACCAAGTCGCGTACGGACGCGTCGGCGAACAGCGTCCGCAGGCGAGGCTCGAGGCCGGCGCTGGCCGCGGCGGCGTACAGCTGGGACAGCATCGTCCCGGCATCCCAGTAGACGTGTCGCCAGCCGCGCTCGGCATAGCGCCAGCCGGTCCGCCACGGTACGCCGGTCACCACGATCGTGGTCGTCTCACCGCCGGCCGCTGGGCCGACCTGCACCAATGCGTGCTCAACCGGGTCGTACCAGTGCACGCCGTCCGGGACGCCGATCACGCCGCGGGTGCTCGCATAGAGTTCGAGCGGGAACCGTGCGCCTGCGGAACCGGCCGCCCGGAACAGGAAGGGTCGGCCCCGGCGCTCGGACGTACGGACCACCCCACCGGCGAGAAACAGCACCCGCCCCAACTGCGCCGCGTCCAGCACCTGGGCCGTCGCCGGTACGCCCGCGAGGACGGCGGCTGCGCCGGCATCGGACCGCGGAAGGTCACGCGGCAGCGAGATCACCGGGAGATCCGCCGGATACTCTTTGACCGCAGGCGGGATCGTCTCCCAATCATTCGAGACGAGGTCGTGCCGCACCCGCGGATCGTCGGCCGGCACGTCCCACTCGCGATCGGGCGTATAGGACGTCAGCCGATGCAGCAGACCGGCACCACTCTCGAGATTCACGCGCTCGGCATGCCAGGCCCGAGCGCCGGCTGGCGACCGCAATATGTTCAGATCATCAAGGCGCATCACGACGATCATCAAGGCGTACCACGACGTAGGTAGGGGATCGGGACATGCAGGTTGGCATTCACTTCATGAACTTCACGTTGCCCGGAGGCCCGGAAGCGCTCCGGCCGACTCTGGGGGCGACCGCGGCGGCAGCCGAAGACGGCGGATGTGCGTGGTTCACGATGATGGATCACTGGTTCCAGATGGAACAGTTCGCCACGTCGCAGGATCCGATGCTGGAGGGGTACACGTCGCTCGGGTTCGTGGCCGGGCGTACCGAGCGGATGCAGTTGAGCTTGATGGTCACCGGCATCACGTACCGGCATCCCGGTCTGCTCGCGAAGATCGTCACGACCTTGGACGTGCTGTCCGGCGGACGCGCGATGCTCGGCGTCGGCGCGGCCTGGTACGAGCGTGAGCACCGGGCGCTCGGCGTAGCGTTCCCGCCGGTCAGCGAGCGGTTCGAACGGCTCGAGGAGACGATTCAGATCTGCGAGCAGATGTGGAGCGACAACGACGGCCCGTACGAGGGCAAGCACTACCAGCTGGCCGAGACGATCTGCTCGCCGATGCCGGTCTCGCAGCCACGCCCGAAGATCCTGATCGGCGGCGGCGGCGAGAAGAAGACGCTCAAGCTGGTCGCGCGCTACGCCGACGCATGCAATCTGTTCGCGTCCAGCCCGGCGGAGATCAAGCGCAAGCTCGACATCCTCGAAGCGCACTGCGAGGCCGAGGGTCGCGATCCGGCCGAGATCACCAAGACCATCATGGGCGGCCGCGACGTGCTCGCCGATCCGGACGGCTTCCTCACCGCGATGGAGGAGTACGCAAAGCTCGGCATCGCCCTGGTCGAGATCGCACCGGTCGGCCCCGATCCGGCCGGAATCGTCGGGCGCCTCGCCGAATACGTCATCCCGCGGCTCGGCGAGATCGGCTAGGCCTGTCGACGGCGTGACCCGAGGTGCAAGATCGGTACGTGTGGATTCTGCGTACTCTTGCCGGCGTCGCGCTCGCCGCGTGGGTCTGGCTGTGGCTCGCGCGCGGTTTCTATTGGCGGACCGACGTCCGCCTGACCGCCGCGCCCGAGCCGCCGCACTGGCCGACCGTCGCCATTGTCGTGCCCGCCCGGGACGAGGCCACGGTCCTGCCGGACACCATGTCGACCCTGCTTGCCCAGGACTATCCCGGGCACGTGCGGGTCATCCTGTGTGATGACAACTCGACCGACAGCACCGCAGACCTGGTCGGAGCGCGATGGCCGGCCGTCACGATCATCCACCCCGGTCCGCTTCCGCCGGGCTGGGCGGGCAAGCTCTGGGCGCTCCGGGCCGGCGTCGAAGCCGCCGGTGACGTGGACTTCCTGCTGCTCACCGATGCCGACATCGCACACCGACCGGGCTCGCTGACCGCGATGGTGAGCGCCGCCGAGGCACGCGGTTATGGGCTGCTGTCGCAGATGGCGAAGTTGCGCGTACAGACCGGGTGGGAGCGTCTCATCGTGCCCGCATTCGTGTACTTCTTCGCGCTGCTGTTCCCGTTCCGGTGGAGTAACGCGCCGGGTGCGCGGACGGCCGCGGCCGCCGGCGGATGCAGCCTCGTCCGGCGGTCGGCGCTGGAGAACGCGGGAGGCCTGGAGGCGATCCGCCACGCGATCATCGACGATGTCGCGCTCGCCAGGGCAATCAAATCAAGCGGCGGTACGACGTTCCTCGGCCTCGCCGACGACGTGGAGTCCGTCCGGCCGTACCCGGATCTCGGCATGCTGTGGCGCATGGTCAGCCGGAGCGCGTACGCCCAATTGGGTCATTCGCTCTGGCTCTTGATCGGTTCCGTGCTCGGCCTCGGGCTGATCTTCTGGGTGCCGCCGCTCGCCGTCGTCAGCGGCGATGCGTGGACGGCGGCGCTCGGCGCGGCCGGATGGCTGCTGATGGCCGCTCTGTACCTGCCGATGCTGCGCTACTACCGGCTGACCCCGCTCCTGGCGCTCGCTTTGCCGCTGATCACCACGCTCTACCTGGGGATGACCGTCGATTCCGCGATCCGGCACTACCGGGGTGCCGGCGGCGCATGGAAGGGCCGCACCTACGCCTGATAAAACGACGTCTATCTATCAAGATGACATTGACGTATCTGAATTATTAAATCTAACGTGTGTCTGCCATCTACGGCATCCCCTCATGAAGGAGCACACGTGTCCAGCAGACTCCGGATCTTTATCGTCACGGCCGCCACTGCGATGGCGGTCGCGGCGACCGCCGTACCGGCCGCGGCCGATGGCGTCGTCGACCCCGCGCCGATCGCGCCCGGCAACCACTTCATCGGCGAGGTCAACACCGCGGCCGCCAACGCGACCATCCGTGTCACCTGCCTCGGCCCGATCGCCATCGGTCAGACCGGCCATCCGGTCGCCGGCCAGAAGGTCGTCGCTCTGCCGGTGATTCCGCCGATCAGCAGCATCGACGGCTACACCGGCACGGCCGCGAACGCGATCGAGGTGACGATCGGTGCCGCGTCGAGCACGGCGACGCCGATCATCCTGCACGATTGGGCGATCCCCGCGGCGATCCCGGCAACGCTGACGCTGCCCTGCAGCGGTACCGGAGCGGTGGCGTTCGTACCGATCCCGACCAGCCCGACCGCCCGCTCGTACACCGTGCAGGTCACGTTCGTCGCCGTTCCCTGACCGGCCCGATATCCCCTGGGCCGGCGGCCTCGCCCGTCGGCCCAGCCGCGCCTCCCGGCGACACGACGAAATCGAGGGTTTTCAGCGTCTGGCCTTCCGGCACCGGCAAAGCGGCGTTCATGTTCGTCTTCCAGCCTGCGAAGGTGACCGAACCAACACTGCACCCGCGCCGCACCGTCCTCAAAGGCGCCGCGCTCTCGGCCGCCGCCGTCGTCGGTGCCACCGCCTTCCGCGGCTTCGATGCCGTGGCCGCCGCTGCGCCCGCGCACAACGGCATCTTCGGGTACGGCGTCGCCAGCGGCGACCCGACGGCCGACTCCATCGTGATCTGGACCCGGGCGACGCCGCCACCGCGTCACGCGGGCGACCCCGTCGCGACACCCGGCAGCGGGCTGGGCATCCCGATGATCGTCGCCTGGGAACTCGCCTATGACGAGGAGTTCCGCCACATCGCGCGAGCCGGCGTGGTGCTCACCAGCCCGCGGTCGGACCACACGGTGAAGGTTGACGTGGATGGCCTGCGGACCTACACGCGGTACTTCTACCGGTTCCTGGCCAAGGGTGAGGTGAGCCCGACCGGCCGGACCCGTACGGCGCCGGACGAGGCGTACCGGATCCATGCTCTGCGCTTCGGTCTCGTCTCCTGCAGTAACTACACCGGCGGCTACTTCGGTGCCTACCGCGCGCTCGGCGGACGCGACGATCTTGACTTTGTCCTGCATGTCGGCGACTACATCTACGAGTACGGCAACGGCGCCGACCGATACGGCCCGGCGGCGCTGATCGGGACGCGGGACGGGATCCCGGCGACCGAGACGATCGACCTGCAGGGCTACCGGCTGCGGCATGCGCTGCACAAGGCCGATCCCGACTGCCGGCTGGCGCACCAGCAGCACCCGTGGATCACCATCTTCGACGATCACGAGGTCGCGAACAACACATGGGCGACCGGTGCCGAGAACCATACGCCCGGCGTCGAGGGTGACTTCGCCACCCGCCGGCGGGAGGCGTACGAGGCCTACCTCGAATGGATGCCGTTCCGCCTGCCGGAGCAGCGGCACGTGCCGCACCAGGGCACCCGGTTCTTCAAGCGGTTCACGTTCGGGCCACTCGGCGATCTGTCGGTGCTCGAGACCCGGCAGAACCGCAGCGAGCAGATCGACGTCGCGCCGTTCACGAAGACCGGCGGAGGTTTCATCCCGACCGGCATCCCGCCGGTCGACGCCGCGCTCGCCGATCCGACCCGGCACCTGCCCGAGCCGGAGCAGATGGATTGGCTCAAGGGGAACGTCGCGACCGGCGGACGCCGCTGGCACCTGATCGGCAACCAGGTGGTGATGACGCCGGTACGCTGGCCGGGCGCCGCGCTCGGCGTACCCGCCAACCTGACGCTGCTCAACTCCGACCAGTGGGACGGCTACCAGGCCGATCAGGCCGAACTGATCGCGCACTTCGGGGCGCAGCCGCTGATACACGGGGACGCGGTCGTGTTGACCGGCGACATCCACTCGTCATGGGCGAACGACATCCCGTCCGATCACACATCCGCGGACTGGACCTCGGTGGGCGTCGAGTTCGTCTGCCCATCGGTGACCAGCGACGGCTTCTACGAACTCGTACGCGCTTCGCTGCCGGCCGGCACCCCGGTCGCGGCGGCGGTCGGTGCGACCGAGGGCGTCGTGGGTGCGGTCACCGCGACGAATCCGTGGGTCACATTCCTCGACGGCATCGGTCACGGCTTCACGCTGATCGACGTAACGCCGGACCGGGTGCAGGCCGACTTCTTCCTGACACCGGTGCCGAGCGACGCGCTGCCCGATCCGCGGGTGGACGCGACCGTCGTACCGGTCTACACGCGCAGCTTCCAGACCCTGGCCGGAAGCCGGCGCGTCAGCCCGGCAGCAGGGCCGGTCGGACCGCGCTCGGATCAGCCGCACTCCCGGTAGCGACCCTTTCCGTCACCGTTCGCCGCGACGTCTGCACCTCGGTGTGGACGTCGCGGCGCTGTTATACGGCGAGTTCCCAGACCGGTTCGGTGGACGGCGCGACGGCCGAGGCGGTCGCGTGTACGGCGGTCCGCCGGTAGTGGTCGATCAGCTCGTCGCCCAGCGCCGCCCACGTACGGTCCTCGACGGCGGCCCGCCCGGCCTGCCCGTACGCGTGGCGCAGGTCGGGATCGGACGCCATGATCCGGACGGCCGCCACGATCGCATCCGAGTCACTCGGCGGAACGAGCATGCCGGTCCGGCCGTGCTGAACGAGATCCAACGGCCCACCCACGGCCGGCGCGATCACCGGGATGCCGCTGGCCATCGCCTCCTGCACGGTCTGGCAGAACGTCTCGTGCGGACCGGTATGTACGAACACGTCCAGGCTCGCGTAGCAGCGGGCCAGATCGACGCCGCCGCGGCACCCCAGGAACGTCGCGTCCGGGATGGCCCGCCGTACGGCATCTCCGGTCGGCCCGTCGCCCACGATGACCACCCGGATGCCGGGCAGCCGGCTGGTCTGTGCGAGCAGCTCGACCTGCTTCTCCTTGCCCAGCCGGCCGATGTAGCCGACGATCAGCTCGCCGTTCGGCGCCAGTTCGCGGCGGAGCGCCGCATCCCGGCGGGACGGGTGGAACAGCGTGCTGTCCACGCCGCTGCCCCAGCACGCGGTCACCTCGACGCGGTGGGCGCGGAGCACGGCGGCGGTCGCCGATGACGGCACGAGCGTGCATCCCGCCTGGCCGTGCAGGCGCCGGACCCAGTACCACGCGAGCGCCTCGGTGAACCCCACGCCGTACGCCCGCGCATAGGCCGGAATGTCGGTCTGGAACACCGCAACCGCCGGTACGCCCAGCCGCCGCGCAGCCGACGCGCCCCACGCACCGAGAATGAACGGGCTCGCCAGGTGCACCAGATCCGGCTGGAAGTCACGCAGCGCACGCGTGATCCGGCGGGATGGCGGCGCCAGCCGTACGCTCGGGTAGCCGGGCATCGACATCGCGGGTACGCGAACCACCCGGTAACCAACGTCGGCGGCTTCGGTGCTGCCGCACGCGGTCGGCGCGATGACGAGCAGTTCGTGGCCGCTGCGCACGATGTGATCGGCGATCCGCGCGACCGAGATCGCAACGCCGTTCACGTCCGGCGGGAATGACTCGGCAACCAGCGCGATTCGCATGGCGGCGACGCTAGGTCAACCCGACTGCGGGGCGACCAATGCCGATGGGCGCCCCGACGAACCCTGCACGAACAGCTAGTCCCGCGGCACCAGGAGCGCGAGAAAAAGTTGGAGCGGCCTAAGCGGCCCACGGCGGAGTGATGACGGAACCGTCCGCCATCGTCGCGCGCAGGCCTACCGACGTGGTCACCCACATCGTCGCCGTGACGTCGCCGACGTTGTCGACGCGCAACTCGGCCCCGGCCGGCACGATCGCGACGTCGCCGGATTCCAGGTCGGCGTGGTCGTCTCCGATCTGACATCGCAGGCGTCCGGACATGAGTCGCAGCACCTCCTCGTGCGTCACGGTGTGCGGGACGCCGACCGTGCCGGCGGCGATCTCGGTCATCCACGCGCATAGCTGCTGCGATCCGGCAGCCGTGCTGACGTAGGAGTGGAAGCGGGCGCCGTGGATGTCGTACGTGACGGCCTCGGCACTGCGAATGAACGGCATATCATCCTCCGGAAAGACAAGTAGATTGACTTAATATAGTCAAGCAGCCTGTCTTTACTTCGTCAAGCCGCTTGTTCATATGGCAGACTGATCCGATGAATCGCGATGCCGAGGCCGACGCTCGTGGCCTGGCCTATTCGCTGCTCGCACTCAGCGGAGCACTCGTCGACGGCATCCACACCGAGGTGATGGCGAGAGGCTTCGACGATCTTCGGCCTGCACACGGGTTCGCGTTCGTGCGCCTGGCGCCGGACGGCGCGACGACCGCGGAACTCGCCGAGCATCTAGGTGTGACGAAACAGGCCGCCAGCCAGATCGTCGATGAACTCGTCACCAAGGGATATGTCGAACGGCATCCGCATCCGACCGATGCACGCGCCCGATTGGTCGTGCTGACCGAGCGCGGTTGGGCCTGCACGCGTGCCGCGGATGCCGCCGCGGCGCTGGCCGTACGGCCGTGGATCGACGCCCTCGGATCGCGCCGCTTCCAGGCACTCTGCGCCGACCTGGCCCGGATCGCGCCGGTCGGTCGGATCCGCCCGAGCTGGTAACACCGAACCGGGTCGACGGCGGCTCGCGCAAGACGGTAGCCTCGCGAGGCCCAACACCAGTGGGTACGCCGACTGCGCCGCCGGAGCACCGACCATGACCGAGAGCCCGATGACGGCCGAGCCGCCACCACCCGTGCCGTATGGAGCCGTGCCGTACCCGTCGGTGTCCTACCCACCACCCGTCCCGGTCGTGAAGCCGCCACGGCGCCGCACACTCGTCTGGCCCGTGCTCGTGACGATTCTGATCACCGGTGTCGTCTTCGGCGGCGGCACGTTCCTGGCCGGATTCCGCGCCGGTCATGCCCGGGCCGCCGCACGTCCCACGACGGTTGCGCTTCCGCCCGCTTCCTCGGTGGCGATCGGCGACGGCTCGTCGCTGAAGGGGTACATCGTGAAACCGGCCGACGCCGCATCCGGTATGAACGTGGCCGGCAGCGCATTCGGCGTCGAGACGCCGGCCCAGTTCGCCAAGGCGTACTTCGCGACGCCGGCGGACGAGACCGCCCGGCTGACCGGCATGAGGCTGGCGGTCGTCGTGGCGGCCGACTGGGTGCTGCCGAACGGCGAGGTCATCGGCGTCAACCTGCTGCAGTTCCACGACGCCGACGGGGCGGCCGCGTTTCTGATCAGTCAGAAGGCCGGTTACCAGGACGATCCGATGACCAGCGGCACCGGTCCGGTCGACGGACTGACCAACGCGTACATCTTCGAGCAGCCCACCCCGGACGCGCAGGGGGATGTACACGCATTCGTGATCGGCCAGGACGGCCCGCTCATCCTTGACGTGGCGTTTTTCACGACCGACAGCATCGATCGCGCCGCCGACATCGCGGCCTTCAAGCGGCAATTCGCTGCACTCACTCCCTGATCGGGCATCCATGACCGTAGACCCGCACGTACCGGCCCAGTGGACGCCGGCACCGTGGACGCCGCCACCGCCGGCTCCGGTGACCCGAAAGACGTCCGTCATCGTTTCCGTTCTCGTGACGGCCGTCGTATTCGCCGTGCTGTGCTCCGGACTCGGGTTCACCGGCGGATACGCCGCCGGCTACTTCGGCGAACGGCCTCGCAACTCGGCCGCCGTACCGGGTTCGACCGCATCGCCGTCCGCGCCGGCCCCGGCGGTCGGACCGTCGACGCCGCTCACCAGCCGGTCACCGGCGCCGATCCCGGTGGGCAACGGAACCGCGCTGCGGAGCCGCCTGGCGCCGCACGATGCGGTCACCACCTACCCGATCGACGACTCGACCAACGGATTGGAGACGGTCGACCAGCTCGCCAAGGGCTCGGCCGACCTGCTGGCGCAACTCCAGTCGTGGGGCTGCGCGGGCGCGGCCGAAAACGAGTGGCTGGGCGCCGACGGTGTGGCGGTGAACACCCGGCTTATCCAATTCCGCACGGCCCAAGGCGCGGGCGACTATTGGAACGTCGCCGACCTGCGTACGCGGTCCAGCGGCCTGACCGACGCATGGCCGATCACCGGCGTGCACAACGGCTGGGGCTACCAGAATCCGACCCGCGACGACAACGGCTGGCACGACGTCGGCTTCCTCTATGCGGACGGGCCGATCGTGATCCAGATGCCCATCTACACGTACGGGCCGTTCGACTGGCCGTCGGAGATCGCGTTGATGCAGAAACAGATCGACGCGTTGGCCGCATGATGATCACGCAACGGGACTATGCCGGACCGGCCGATTTGATCGCGATGCAGCACGCCGTCGCGCGTACGTGGACGCCGGCGCAGCGCTGGCACGTCGGCGATCTCGCCTGGGGCCGCTACTCCGTCCCGCATCAGGAGCCGTCCTGGCGTACGCGGCTGTGGGAGTCGAACGGCGACGTGGTGGCGTGGGGCTGGGCCGAGTTGCCGGGCGACCTGGGCCTGTACGTCGATCCCGCGTACGCGTCGCTGGCCGACGACGTCATCGCCTGGTTCGAGTCGGTCGCGAGCGGGACGCAACGGTCGGTCACCATCCTGGAAACCGAATCGCACCTGGCCGCGGCGCTCATCCACGCCGGTTATGCAAGCTCGGACACCGGCCCGTTCTTCCAGCACTGCCTGATCGAACTGGACGATTCGTTGCCGCCGATCGACGTTCCGGCCGGCTACCGCATCCGAGCGGTACGCCACGACGAGGCCGAGGCGCGGGCCGCCGCTCATCGCAGCGCGTGGCGACCGAAACGCATCGGCGAGATGTTCGTACCCCCTATTGATCTTGGTGATGCCGAGTCCGACATGACCGCGGACCACTATCGGGGCGTGATGCGGGCCTGGCCCTACCGTCCCGAATTGGACCAGGTGGCCGAAGCACCGGACGGAACGCTGGTCGCGGCCGCACTGGGATGGTTGGACGAGGCCAATCTCGTCGGCGAGTTGGAGCCGGTGGGGACGGATCCGCGGCACGGTCAGCGTGGGCTCGGTTCGGCGGTCAGCATGGCAACGCTTCATGCGATGCGGGCGGCCGGAGCGACCCGGGCGGTCGTCTATCCGCGCGGCGACGACATCTATCCGGTCGCCCGGAAGGTCTACGTCGGCCTAGGGTTCCGGGCGATCGCCCGCACTACGACGTATATCCGACAGCACGCATAGTCAATCTCAGCGCTATGGACAAAATACGTCGCTACACGGCGCGAGTACGGCGTGGACGATTTTAATTATCGTGAATACCCCTCTACATTGCTCCAATGCGAATGCGTGTCATCGTCTTCTCGGCGATCTACTACATCGGTCTGCTGGCCGTGCTTCTCGGTGTCCTGTTCAAAGAGTGGGCGCAGGTGGTTCCGCATGGGATCGCCACACAGATCGGGCATAACAGCGAGGGCTATCTCGTCGCTCTCGTCGTCCCGGCATGGATGCAGTTCATCCGGCCGAAGCTCGTCGGGGCGCGCGCTGAATGGGTTGTCACTGCGCTCGTCGGGCTCGCGTTCCTCGCGTTGACGCTGGTCCTTCTCAACGTCGACTGGCCGGTCCAGTACACGACGCTCAACGAAGGTACGCTCGGCATCGCCGTTCTTATTCCGTACGTTCAGCTCCGGCGGCCGCTGCCGCGTCGGACCGCGGCCATCGCGACCGCCGTCCTGTTCGTCGCGATCGTCGCGAGCATCAAGACGCCGTTCACGGTTCAGATGGCCGAGACGTGGGGCTTCGTCATCCTCGGCGTCGCCGGCCTCGACCTGATCGACCGCGGCATCCTGGACCCGACCGCGGTGACGTCCGCGATGAAACGCTGGAGCTGGTACGCGTTCCTGATCATCGCGCCGATCATCTTCAGCCTGTGGGAGAACAAGTGGGGCGCCGGCTCGACCGGCCTCATCGGTGTCCCGGTGCGCTGGCTGGTCCGGATCAACGAGTCGTTCATGTTCGCGATCTTCATGCAGTTCTTCTTCGCCGTCCTGCTCGGCCGCACCGGTGCGGCCGAAACACCGGCCGTGGCACCAGCGCCTTCGGTCGACCCCGAGCCGGCCGTTCTCGTCTAGAACCTCGTCAAAATCCGCAGACCTACAGTGGCTGCCGCGGTAGTGCGATGATCCTTCGATGCGTAGCGACGTAACCGAGGACGCGATCGACATCTGGTGTGCCGAGTGGCTGAACAGCGGCGTTGCGTCGACGCTGTTCACCACCGGCCATCTGTCGCACGTGGCCGGCCTCCGTCTGCACGACGGCCGCGAGATCGTCGTGAAGGTACGCGCGGCCGAACAGCGCCTGGTCGGGTGCACCGACACCCAGCGAGCGCTATGGCAGGCCGGCTTCCCCTGTCCCGAGCCACTGGTCGGACCGGTGCCGCTACTCGGGTACGCCGCCAGTGCCGAGGTGTTCGTACCGGGCGGGGACGTGTTGCCGGTCGACGGCGATGCGGTTACGCGGTACGCCGATCTGCTGGCGACGCTCATCCGGCTGGCCCCGGAGCTGCCCGCATCCGCGCTGGCACCGAATCCGGCGTGGGTTGCCTGGGACCACGGGCAGGGCGGCATCTGGCCGGCGCCGGACGATCGCGACGATGACCTGAACGCCCATCCGGAGACCGGGTGGCTGGACGAGACCGCAATCCGAATCCAGCAACGACTGCGCCGGATGGAGCCGGTCCGGCCGGTGGTCGGCCACGGCGACTGGGAGGGCCAGAACCTGCGCTGGATCGGCCGGGAACCCTGGGCCGTCCACGACTGGGACAGCGTCGTACGGGCGCCGGAAGCGGTCATCGTCGGCCTCGCCGCATCGGTCTGGCCCTGCGGCGCCGAGCCACGCGCCGCGACCGTTGACGAGTCGGAGGCGTTCATCGACGCCTACCAACAGTCGGCCGGACGCCGCTGGTCGGTGGACGAGATCGAGGCGAGTTGGGCCGCCGGACTGTGGGTCTACGCGTTCAACACGAAGAAGGCCAGCCTCGACGGTGTGCCGTGGTTGCCGGAAACCGAAGCTTCGATGCGTCTACGGCTCGCCGGCGCCTGAGAGTCGCCGGATCCGAGAGGCCAGATCCGGCGGGGGATCCGCGATCGACAGCAGCTTGTTGCGCGCCGTGGCACCCGTCCGTACGGTCACTGCGGACGGCCGTAGGCCGAGTGCGGCGGCCACTGCCCGTACCACGGCGTCGTTGGCGCGACCGTCGACGGCCGGAGCGTTGACCGACACGATCAGCGCGTCACCGTACGGGCCTGGATAGCTCCCACCGACCGACGCGACCGACGCGACCGGTTTGACCCGGACGGCGATCGTCGCGTTAGCGCCCGCCACGCACCTGCGCGCGCCCGGACGCGCCGTTGTGGGTCACGCCGGTCGCCGGTGGCCGGCCGTTGGTGCCGTAGACGCCGCCGGTACGCGCCTGCGGCTCGACATATTCGGTCGCGAGATCGTGCACCGCGCGTGACACCCGCGAGCCCAGTTCGGCCCGGTGCTCGCGCAGTTCGACGTCGATCTCGTCGCGGCGGCGCCGGAGCGCGGCGTAGCGCTCGTCGCCCGCGGTTTCCAGGTCGGCCGCATGAGCGGCATCGGCGTTCGCGAGTTCGCGGTCGACCAGCCGGTCATAGGTGGTGATGCCGCCGAAGAACTTCACCAGGATCGGCATGCAGTCGACCATGATGAACAGCAGCCGTACCGCCCACGTGCCGAACAGCAGCGTGGACGACGTCGCGGCCAGCTTGCTGAGCGCACCCATCCGTTCCAGGATGCCGATCGTGCCCTGATGGCTCTGCGCGATCGCGACGGCCTCGTCGATCATCTGCGTACGCTGCTGCTCGAAGTCGCCCTGCGTCGATGCGACCTGCGCCTCCAGCGTGGAGATGTCCTTCTGGATCGCGGTCAGCTGCGACGTTTCGGTACCGATCGGGTGTGCCTTGGCGTACGCGTCCGCCTCGCCGCGCAGCCGAACGCAGTTCGGTCCGACGCCCTTGTGGCCGGTCAGGCCCGGGCCGGACGCGCCCACGCACTCGAGGCGCGCCTGGTTGTTGAGCGTGCTCAACGCTTTCGTATCGGCGGCGATCTCGGTCGTCAGCTTCGCCGCGTCGGCACGCTTCGATGCGAGTTGCGCCGCAGCCGAACCCGGCGTCACCGGGAAGGACAGCACGAAACCGTCGCACCCGGCCGGCACCGGGGCGCCACCGGGCACATCGGACTCGGGGTTGCATTGAACGAGCTTGGTCCGCAGCTTGGCCAAGTCGGCCGATCGCTGATCCTGGATGCTCTTCACGATCGCGGATTGGAACACCCGCAGGACCAGTGGCTCCGCGATGATGATGCCGAACAGCAGCGCCATGAAGACCCGCATGATCAGCGTGCCGTAGCGGCGGTGCCAGTGCAGGCCGACCGCGCTGGAAATCAGCCAGCGGTCGAAGTTGAAGATGAACAAGCCCCAGATGAGGGTCGGGATGATGACCCAACCCGACGACGTACCGACCGCCTCGCTGATCGCGAACCACATCGAGAACGCGGCGATCAGTGCGGTGCCGACCACGACTCCGCCGAGCGCGGTATAGCGGGCGCGCTCCTGCGGTACGCGAGCGATCAGAGCCTCGTCGACCCCGGCAACCGTACGCAGCCACCGCCCGACCTGCGGACCGCGATAGGTAAACGTCCGCCGAGGTTTGGCTGCCTCAACCGCAACGGGTACGCCCGGCGGCACGACCTCCGGCTCGGGCTCGGCATCGAACGGTTCCCGGACTGGCTCGAGGTGCTGCGTTGCGTCGAGATCGATGGTCGGCTCGGCCGGCGGCTCCGGTACGGGCGGCTCCGAGAACTCCAGCCGTCGCGTGACCTCAGCGGCGTAGCTTGGTGGCTCGTCAGCGTGCATTGCCGTCCTCACCTCGTTCGGAAACCGAGCGTTCCGGCGGCGGCCTGCGCGTGCCGAACTTCGCGGAGATCAGGCTTTCGGCCTGCTGATGCAGGCTAAGCTCGGGCTCCATCGGGACGATGTTGACGGGCATGTTGGTGCCGGCGATGGTCGCTTCGGCATGCACCTCGACGGCCGCGACCACGCATTCGACGCCGCGTACGTCGGGAGGGTTGACCGTGCAGTGCGCACGCAACTGGGCCTCGATACGCAGGATCGCATCGGCGGCACGCTCCGGCCGGATGTTGCGGCCGAGCGTCGCGAGTTCGCGGTCGGCGGCCACGTGCGTCGCGAGCACCGAGTCGAGATCGGTCAGGCCGCCGGTCGCGACCCGGACCGGATCGGTGACGACACATCGGAACGTCACGGACACCACCAGGTTGACGCCGGCGCGGGTGGACGGCATCGATCGGCGTACCGTGACGAGCCGGTCGCGGATCTGCACGAGGCACACGGCGGTCGCATCGATGACGTGCGATTCGCTGCCGCTGACGCGTCGTGAATAGGGATCCTGATAGCAGCCGTCGTATTCGAAGACGTAGACCGAGCCGGGCTCCTGCTTCGGCAGGCTGGCGGGATCGCGCCAGGCGGCGCGGAACATCCGGGGACGGTCCACCGGAGGCAACGAGCGCTCCTCGATCACCGGGTAGTTACCCGAGGTCATGCGCTCCACCCCCGCTTCGACTTCGCCCGTAGACGCACGGTATCGCAGGCAATCCAGGCCTACCTGGACATTCGCGAGTCTGTGTCACTTTAAGAGACTCACGCATCTTAGACGTTGCTCAGCTGTGTCGGACGTATTGCCATAGGGGCCGATTGCGGGAAAGCGCAAGCGATCGCACGAAGCTTGCGCCCACTCATTCTTATCTTGCGAAGTTTTGTTGAAATGCTGTAAATTACCGGCGACCGCTGCGGCATGGGGATTCCGGGCCGTGCGGAGGGGAACGGGGACACAGGACCGGTTCCTGGGGGACGGTGACCGGCGCGGTCGGCAACAACCGCGCCGGTCACCGGTATCACGAACCCCGCATGGGCTGGTGTCATGAGGCTGCCCGGACCGGAGATGCTCGACGTTCTTCGATCGGCGATTGGCACGTACGTTGGCCGAACGGCAGCGGCACCAACACAAGCGCATGGAATTTCGACCGGCGTGTCGTTGACACCAATGGACGTCGGCAGCGAAAGATGGCCCGACCGATTCGGCCGGGCCATCTTTCGGATCTGCTTTCGGGTTCTGCCTAGAAGGACGTGACCGACTCTTCCTTGACGACGTTCGCGAACTCCTGGGTCAGAGCGTCGTCGTCGAACCGCCCCGTCGGACAGCGGCTTCGCCTTCGCCGTACCGACGGCGGTGTAGCCGTCGCGACGGTGCCGAGCGACGTACGCACCGGCGGCCACGGCAGCGATGCCGACCGCGCTGGTCAGAACCATAAGCGTCTTGCGGGCCATGCGAGATTCCCCCTATACCGTGCCAGTTATTAAGCTGTTTGTCCGAGTTGACGTTACGTCTACTCGGGCCGGCACGGCCTGCGAAACGCGGAAATTCAACCGGTCGAGCGTGATTTTCAGCAACGACGACAGTTCGGCGATCGTGGTGGCCGCGTCCCGGTGGTGCACGGTCGTCATGCCGAGCGCCCGGGCCGGCTTGAGGTTGCCGGGCAGGTCGTCGACGTAGACGCAGTCGGCCGGGTCGAGATGGACGGCGCGCGCACCCATCTCGTAGATCTCCGGCGCCGGCTTGCGGATGCCGACGTTGCCGGAGATGACCACGCCGTCGAACAGGTCCGACATGAGCGTCGGCGTCGTACCGGCCGACGCCCCACGAGTTCGAGATCAGGCCGGTCGCGATGCCGTGGTGGCGGGCCCGGCGGACGGCGGTCGATCATCGCGGTGTCGCGCTCGCGTACCGGCCATCAGCCGCGCGATCAGGCCGTCACCGGCGACCCCGAGCAGCTCCGCGAACCGCTTCTCGAAGTCGGCATCGGCAAGCGTGCCGATCTCGAGCCCGACCAGCAGCTCGTGCGCGCGCGGATCGGCGCGGAACGCATCGCGTACGGCGTCGCCGGCAGACCCTTCCCGCAGGCAGAACGCTTCGAACGACTCGAAGACGTTCGTCGTCAGTACGCCGCCCCAGTCGACCAGCAGACCGCACGGTGCTTCCCGTTCCGCCGACCGCTCATCGGGCATATTTGCGCAGCTCCTGGCGGGCCAGCGAGCGGCGGTGCACCTCGTCCGGACCGTCCGCGAGACGCAGCGTACGGGCGGCCGCCCACAGCTTCGCGAGCGGGAAGTCCTGGCTGACGCCACCGGCACCGTGTGCCTGGATCGCCTTGTCCAGCACCCACTCGGTCATCAGCGGCGTCGCGATCTTGATGGCCTGGATCTCGGTGTGCGCGCCCTTGTTGCCGACCGTGTCCATCAGCCAGGCGGTCTTCAGCACCAGCAGACGGGCCTGCTCGATGCGTACGCGCGACTCCGCGATCCACTCGCCGACCACGCCCTGCTCGGCGATCGGCTTGCCGAACGCGGTCCGGGACAGCGACCCGACGGCACATCATCTCGAGCGCTCGCTCGGCCATGCCGATCAGCCGCATGCAGTGGTGGATCCGGCCGGCGCCGAGTCGGGCCTGCGCGATCGCGAAGCCCTCGCCGGCGCCCGAGATGATGTTCGTCGCCGGTACGCGTACGTCGGTGAACGTGATCTCGGCGTGGCCGCCGTGCGAACCGTCGTCGTAGCCGAACACGGTCATGCCGCGCTTCACGTCGACGCCGGGCGTGTTCCGCGGGACCAGGATCATGCTCTGCTGGCGGTGCCGCTCGGCGGTCGGATCGGTCTTGCCCATCAGGATGAAGATCTCGCAGCGCTCGTCCATCGCACCGGACGACCACCACTTCGTGCCGTTGATGACGTAGTCGTCGCCGTCGCGCTCGATCCGGGTCGCGATGTTGTTCGCGTCCGACGAGGCGACGTCCGGCTCGGTCATGCAGAACGCCGAGCGGATCTCGCCGTCGAGCAGCGGCTTCAGCCAGCGTTCCTGCTGCTCCGGCGTACCGAACGCGGCGAGCACCTCCATGTTGCCGGTGTCCGGCGCGGCACAGTTGAACACCTCGGGCGCGAGCGACGGGCTGCGGCCGGTGATCTCGGCGAGCGGGGCGTATTGCAGGTTCGTCAGCCCCGCGCCGCGATGCGGCTCCGCGACGTCGCCGCCGGTGGATGCGGCAGGAACAGGTTCCACAGTCCGGCCTTGCGCGCCTTCGCCTTCAACTCGTCCATCAGCGGCGGCCGGGTCCACGGCGTGCCGGCCTCGATCTGCTCGTGGAAGCGCGCCTCGTTCGGATAGATGTAGGTGTCCATGAACTCGAGCAGCTGCGCGCGCAGCTCCAGCGTCCTGGCGTCGAATTCGAAGTCCATCAGATCTCCGTTGAGGTGAGGGCGGCGTGGCCGAGCTCGACCAGCGGCACGACGATGTCGCCCATCTGCTCGAAGCCCGCGCCGACGGTCTGGCCGGCTTGGTAGCGGTAGTAGATGCCCTCGGAAATGACCGCGAGCTTGAAGAAGCCGAACGCGACGTACCAGGGCAGGCGGCCCAGGTCGACCGAGCGGCGGGCGGCGTACCGGCTGACGAGATCGCGGCCGCTCGGGAACCCGACCGTCGCGCTCACCGCGGTGGTCAGCGCGCGGGACGGCACGAGCGACATGCCGTCCCAGTAGACGAGGAACAGGCCGAGGTCGGCGAGCGGATCGCCGAGCGTCGCCATCTCCCAGTCGAGCACGGCGGCGACCCGGTCGTCGTCGCCGATGATGCAGTTGTCCAGCCGGTAGTCGCCGTGCACGATCGCCGGCGGACCGCTCACCGGAATGTCGCCGGCAAGCGTCCGCGAACAGCTCGTCCATGCCGGGCAGTTCCCGGCTGCGGGACGCGTCGAGTTGCTTGCGCCAGCGGCTCGAGCTGCCGGGTCAGATAGCCTTCGGGCCGCCCGAAATCCGCCGAGCCCGATGCTCACCGGATCCACGTCGTGCAGGTCGGCGAGCACGTCGACCAGCGCGTACGACATGCCGACCGCGCGCTCCGCCGACAGCGTCCCGGTCTCACGCGAGCTGCGGTAGACCGTGCCGGGCACGTTCTGCATCACATAGAACGGTGCGCCGATCACCTCCGGGTCGGTGCACAGAAAGTGCGTCACCGGTACGTGTACGGCCGTCTGCCCGAGCGCCGTCATCACCCGGTATTCGCGGGCCATGTCGTGCGCGGTCGCCAGGACGTGGCCGAGCGGCGGGCGACGCAGCACCCACGAATCGGCGCCGGCTGCGCGTACCACATAGGTCAGATTGGACTTTCCACCTGCAATGACCTCGGCGGACAGCTCGCCGTCCGCGAACCCCGGATGGTGTTCGTCCAGGTATTCGCGCAGCGGCACCGAGATCCAGAGACCAGGGCGTCGAGCTCACAGGACGACCACCACTCGACCGGTCGTGTCCCCCGACGCCAGCTTCGCGATGCCGGCCGGCGCCTCGATCGAACGGCAGGCGCTCGCTGACCAGCGGCACCGCGGTGCCGGCCTCGGCCAGCGCGGACAGATCGCGATGCGCGGCCTGGATCAGATCCGGGTCCATCTTCTTGTAGAGGCCCCAGTGCAGCCCGACCACCGAGTAGTTCTTGACCAGCGCATGCGACGTGAGCGCGGACGGGATGTCGCCGCTGGCGAACCCGACCACGACGAGCCGGCCCTCGAACGCGATGCACTTCGTCGACTTCGCGAACGCGTCGCCGCCGACCGGGTCGTAGATCACGTCGGCGCCGAGGCCACCGGTGACCTCCTTGACCACCGCGACGAAGTCCTCGCTGCGCCGGTCGACCACGACATCCGCGCCGAGACTCGGTCGCGACCTTCGCCTTTGCCGGGCCGCCGACGACACCGATCACTCTCGCGCCGGCAGCCTTGCCGAGCTGGATCGCGGCACTGCCGACCCCACCGGCCGCCGCGTGTACGAGCAGCGTCTCGCCGTGGTGGAGATGCGCGCGGCGGTGCAGGCCGAACCAGCCGGTCTGGTATCCGATGTGGAACGCCGCCGCCTGCGCGTCGTCCAGCGCCACCGGTGCGGAGAACGCGTCATCGTTGCCGAGCAGCGCATACTCCGAGAGCGCGCCGCTCGTCGGCGTACCGATGACCCGATCGCCGACCGCGAACACGGCACCCTCACCGACCTCGACCACGGTGCCGCAGAGTTCGACGCCGGGCGTGAACGGCAGCGGCGGCCGGACCTGGTAGAGGCCGCGGCACATCAGCACGTCCGGGAAGTTCAACGCGACCGCGGCGACCTTCACCAGCACCTGATCGGGCCCGGGAACCGGCCGATCGACGTCGGCCAACGCCATCACGTCCTGCGGCTCGCCGAGCGACTGGACCTGCCATGCCTTCACTGGGTGGCCTCCTCGACCTGGATCTGCATCTTGCGCATGCCGCGCGATCCAGCGTTCCGGCTGGGCCGCGCGGGCGACGTAGTAATCGGCCGCCTCGCGGGTGCGGCAGGATCAGGAACCGGCCATCGGCCAGGCCTTCGACGACCGAGTCGGCGAGCACGTCGGTGGTGATCGCGTCCGGGACGAGGACGAGCTTGCCGGTCTCGCCGGAGGCGTCCAGCATCGGCGTGTGCACGCCCTGCGGGCACAGCGCCTGGACCGTGATGCCCCGGTGCCCGTACGTGATCGACATCCACTCGGCGAACGCCAGCGCGCCGTGCTTCGTGACCGAGTAGGGCGCCGCACCGAGCATCGTCAGCATGCCGGCCGCCGAGACGGTGGCCAGGAAGTGGCCCTTGCCGCGGTCCAGCCAGTCGGGCAGGAGTTCGCGTGCCGCGCGTACGTGCGCCATCACGTTCACCTGCCACGCGAGGTCCCACGCCTCGTCCGGCGCTTCGGGCCCGCCACCGGTGCCGACGCCGGCGTTCGCACAGAACAGATCGATCACGCCCAGGTGTGCCTTAGCCGCCTCTACCAGCGCTTTTGCGCCAGCCGAGCTGGCCGCGTCGCCGACGACGGCGAGGCCGCCGATCTCGGCTGCGACCCGTTCCGCACCCTCGGCATTCAGATCGTTGACGACGACGCGGGCGCCGAGGCTCGCGAATCGCGTGGCGAGCGCCGCGCCGATCCCGGACCCACCGCCGGTGACGACAACACCGGCTCCATCAAGTTCCATGTGGGGCTCCCTTGCCCTCGAACTCCAAGTTGATCCTGGAGTTATTCGCACGACAGGCCGTCGAAACCGCGACCAGGATCAGGCGTAGAAACGTGCCACCGACTCGGCGACGCAGACCGGCTTGTCGCCGCCCTCGCGCTCGATGGTGGTGGTCGCGCTGACCTGAAGGCCTCCCGTGACCTCTTCGACCGCGGTGATCACGACATGACCGCGGACCCGGGAGTTGACCGGGACCGGCGCCGGGAACCGGACCTTGTTCACGCCGTAGTTCACGGCCATCCTGATGCCGTCGACGCGCATCCGGCCGCCGGTGATGATCGGCAGCAGCGACAGCGTCAGGTAGCCGTGCGCGATCGTGGATCCGAACGGCCCGGCCGCGGCGCGCTCCGCATCCACGTGAATCCACTGGTGGTCGCCGGTGGCCTCGGCGAACTTGTTGATCCGATCCTGATCGATCGTGATCCAATCGCTGTAGCCGAGGTCGGTTCCGGCCGCCGCCTTCAGCTCGTCGATCGATGCGAATGTCGCCATCACACGCCTCCTGTCAAGGTCACGCCGCCGTCGAGGACGAGCGTCTGGCCGGTAATCCACGATGAATCCGTCGGACGCGAGGAACGCAACCGCGGCGGCGACGTCCGCGGGTACGCCGAGCCGCCCGAGCGGATAGCCCGCAACGACTTCGTCCTCGCGGCCTTCGAACAGTGCCGTTGCAAAGACCGTCTTCACGATCGCCGGTGCGACCGCATTCACCCGGATCATCGGCGACAGCTCGAGCGCGAGCTGGGACGTCAGGTGGATCAGCGCGGCCTTGCTGATCGCGTATATACCGAGGCCCGGGCGCGGGCTTCGTACCGGCGATCGACGAGACGTTGACGATGGCGCCGCCGTTGCGGTCCATCCACGCCGCATGTGCGAGCTTGGACCAGGCGATCGCGGCGATCAGGTTGACCTCGAAGACCTTCCGGATCGCGCCCGGGTCGGTGTCGAGCACCGGTCCGAAGACCGGGTTGATGCCGGTGTTGTTGACGAGGACGTCAAGCCGGCCGTACGCGCTGATGGTTCGGGCCACCGCTTCGGCCTGGTGATCCGCATCGTCGGCCTTGCCCGCGACCGCGATCGCGTGCTTCTGGCCGCCGAGCTGCTCGACCGCAGCCTCCAGCGCGTCCGGCTTGCGCGCGGTGATACACACCTGCGCGCCCTCGGCGACCAGCCGCTCGGCGATGCCGAGACCGATACCGCGGCTGGCGCCCGTGACGAGAGCGACCTTCCCCGCAAAACGATTCATATCGAAACTCCTCCGTCAACGGGAAGCACCACGCCAGTAACGTAACCGGCTTCCTCGGATGCGAGGAAGCCGACCGCGGCACACATTTCGGCGGGATCGCCGAACCGGCCGAGCGGGATATATCCGGCCAACTCCGCGAGCTTCTCGGCCGGAATCGAGTCAATCATGCGCGTCTGCGCGTTGGGCGAGATCGCATTGACCGTCACGCCGAAACGCGCGAGTTCCTTCGCGGCGGTCTTCGTGAAGCCGATGATGCCGGCCTTCGCCATCGCGTAGTTCGCCTGGCCGGTATTGCCCCGGATGCCGGTGTAGGAGGTCACGTTGATCACGCGACCGTACTGCTGCGCCCGGAACTGCGCGACCGCCGCACGCGTGAACCGGAACGTGCCGCCGGCGTGCGTCGCGAGGACGGCCTCCCAGTCGTCGTCCGAGATCTTCCACAGCACGTTGTCGCGCAGGATGCCGGCGTTGTTCACCAGGATGTCGAGGCGGCCGCCGTGCTCGATCGCCGCGGCCACGGCACGCTCCGCGTCCGCCGTTTTCGACACATCACCCGGTACGGCCAGCGCGCGCTCGCTGAGACCCGACGCCTCCTGAGCGAGGAGATCGGCGTCGTAGTCGACCAGCACGGTGTGTGCGCCGGCCTGGTCGAAGAAGGTCGCGAGTGCCAGTCCGATGCCCTGTGCGGCACCGGTGACCAGCGCTGTTCTTCCGGTGAAGTCGTACGTGAGGTTGCCCATACGTGTCTGTGCCTTACTGCCGAGTAGCTGACTAAGCGCTTGCTTAGCATCGTGGCGGCGCCCCGGCATGTCAAGGCCTGCCGGCACTTACGGTCGAGACGTGTGACTTGCGGCGGCAATTATTGCAGGCGCAAGTAAGTGTGAGCTACGCTTCGACCATGACGATGCCTGCGCTGTACCTCGGTCACGGTGCTCCGCCGCTGGTGGATGACGCGTTGTGGACCAGCCAACTCGCAGCCTGGTCCGCTGACCTGCCTCGGCCGACGGCGATCCTCATCGTGTCGGCACATTGGGAGTCCGCGCCGCTCACGATCGGTGCGACCGACGACGCGACGCCGCTGGTCTACGACTTCGGTGGGTTCCCCGAGCGCTACTACCGCACGACGTACGCGGCGCCGGGCGCACCGGATCTCGCCACAAAGATCAAGAAGCTGGTGTCCGACACCGAGCCCGTGGCGGAGCAGCCGCGCCGTGGCCTCGACCACGGTGCCTACGTGCCGCTCACCGTGATGTACCCGAACGCCGACATCCCGGTGTTGCAGATCTCGATGCCGACGCTCGATCCGGCGAAGCTGCTCGCGCTCGGGAAGCGCTTGGCACCGCTGCGCGACGACGGCGTACTCATTATCGGCAGCGGCTTTCTGACGCACGGCCTGCCGTTCCTGCGCGACTTCTCGGTCGATCAGGCAGCGCCGGGATGGTCCGCCGAGTTCGATGCGTGGGCCGCCGAGGTGCTGGCCCGTGGCGCCGTGGACGAGCTGATGGACTTTCGCAACCGAGCGCCCGGGATGCCGTACGCGCATCCGACCATCGAGCACTTCGCCCCGATGTTCGTGACGCTGGGTGCCGCGAGCGATCCCGAGGCACCGGTCGACCAGCGGATCGACGGCTTCTGGATCGGGCTGTCGAAGCGCTCGTTCCAGGTGGCCTAGGTTCCCGGGGGCTAGGTTGCCGGCCTAGAGCGTCCGGTTCATGTCGAAGTAGCCGGGGCGCGGCCGGTAGCCGTACGCGCGGTTGATCGCGAGCATCGGCGCGTTCGTGGCCTCGTTGTTCGCCTGCAGGTAATCGGCACCGATCTCCAACGCGTACGCGATCGTGGCCCGCTTGATCGCCGACGCGATATGGCGCCCGCGATACTCGGTCGCGACGCCGGTCAGCTGGTGATACAGCGAGTTCGTCGCCGGGCGGTAGGAGAGTGCCCCGACGCCGATCCACTCGTCACCGGCCAGCGCGATGAACTGGGCTTCGGCCCGAAACCACGACGCCTCGAAGAACTGGGTCGCGAACACCGCGTACGAGCGGCGCGGTCGGCTGCCCGGCATGTCGGCGGCGAGGCGCTCGTACAGTTCCCAGAACGCGTGCCGATGCGCCTCGGTGTCGCCGAGTTCCGCCAGCGACGCCACGATGACTCCGGGCGACGGCCGCAGCAGAAGTTCCCGATCGACGGATGCCGGATCGAGCCGTGATTCGAAGAGATGGTGGCGCACCTCGAAGCCATGCCGCTTGGCAAAGTCCGAGCCGGCGGCATCCTGCTCGCGGACCCGCGTACGCAGGCGGGCGCCACCGAGCGGGACAGCACGCTCGGCGATCGCGTCCAGGAGACGGGTACCGAGGCCTCGGCCACGATCCGGGCCGGCCACATGCAGGTGCAGCGTGAGCTGTCCCTGGGAGTGCCACGGCTGCCGGAAGATGTCGGCATAACCCGTGCCGTCGGTCGTCACCAAGCCGGAGAACACCGACCCAGCGACCAGCTTGCCGAACCACTGGCACACATCGTCGACGGATACCTCGGTCTCCCCGTCCTCGCTCAGCAGCGCGGCCAGCGTGGCCACATCTCTGTCAAGATCGAAGTCGCGAAGTCCAGGTGGCATAAGCGCATCCTGCGACCCGTGCCCGGCGGTGGCAACCGCATTTGCCCATCAATCGGCCGGCAACACGCGGGAGAGGTCGGAGTATCCCGGTTCGGCCCGGTATCCGAAGGCACGGTTGATCGCGAGCATCGGCGCGTTCGACGAGTCGTTGTGCGTCTCCAGTGCAGATGCGCCGGTCGAGATCGCGTACGCGATCGTCGCCCACTTCAGCGCGGACGCGATGCCCCGACCGCGGTACGCCCGATCGACGCCGGTCATGTTGTGGTAGAGCAGGTTCCGTGACTCGGTGTAGCCCACGGCGGCAACGCCGGCCCACACGTCGCCGTCCAGCGCGATGAACTGCCCGGCCGCCCGGAACCAGGACACCTCGAGCATCTGCCGGGTGAACTCCTCGTACGTACGCGGTTTCCGGCGATCGCCGGGGATGTCCGCGGCGGTCCGCTCGGTAATCTCCCACAACCGGCGGCGGTTGGCATCGGTGTCGCCGAGCGCGACCAGCGTCGTGATCGTGATGCCGGCCGGCGGCGGGACGGCGAGGCCCGGGTCGACGGACGCCGGATCCAGCGTCGACTTCGCCACGTGCCGGTCGACGGTGAATCCGCGCCGCAGCGCGAATGCAAGGCTGTCCGGGCGGCCGTCCCGGACGGAGCTGACCTGGCTGGTCGCGCCCATCGACCGGCCGATCTCGGTGATCGTCTCGAGCAGACCGCTGCCGATGCCGTGTCTCCGGACGTCCGGGTGGACGGTGACGCCGGTGCCGTACAGGCCATCGGTGAACCACGGCTGGCGGAACGTCCGCGCGTAGGCGGTGCCATCGACGGCGATCACCGCCCGGAAGTGGTCCAGGCTGCCGTCCCGCCGCATCATCTCCCGGACGTCTGCGCTGCTGATCGGGTCTTTTCCGCTGGCCGTCAGCAGTGCGGCGAGCGTGCCGGCGTCACGGTCGAGGTCGAATTCCCGGAGTTCCGTCGTAGCCACGAACAGTCAGAGTACGGAAGCGGCCTGCTGCTTCGGTACCCCGAGAATTCGGTCCGCCACATGGGCGGCCCGGTGCGCGTACCACCATCGGTTGATCCTCGGGGCGACGAACAGCGCGACGCCGCCGACCACGAACCCGGCGGCCACGTCCGTGGCGTAGTGCACGCGGAGGTACATCGTGGAGAGGTAGAGGCCGAGCGCGATCGGCAGATAGGTCCAGAACAGTCGGCGGGCGTCGCGCCACATCATGCCGAGGACGACCGTCGTCATCGCCGTGTGCAGGCTCGGGAATGCATCGCGCGCCTGGCCCTTCATCCGCGAGATGATGTCGAGAATGCCGCCGTGACCCCAGCCGACCAGCGGATGCGTATAGATGTCGTGCTGGTAGACGTAGGGGCCGACGGCCGGAAACGCCAGATATCCGATGAACCCCAACAGCGCCGTGATGGTGATCGCAAGCGCGAAGTCGTGGAACTCCCGGTAGCGGCCGCGCACATATTGCAGGCCGGCATAGATCGGCGACGCAAACGCATAGCTCACGTAACAGTCCGTCATGATGCGCGTCATGGTGACCGAGCCGATGTGCGTGTCGAGCCACATCCCGACGTTGACGTGCAGCACGAAGTGATCCGTCGCGACCAGGAAGTGATCATAAGTCTGCGGGCGCAGAACCGGCGTCAGGTCGTGCAGCGCCTCGTAGAACGCGAGGCAGAGGAAGAGCGGCGCGAACTCGCGCATTGTGATCAAGGCCAGCCGGGCGCCTTCATGAAGCCGCTCGCGGTGCGTCCACGCCCGGTCCGCCCGAAGGTAGCCACGAACCAGGATCACGAGCGTGACGCCGACGACGATCGCGACAAACCGGAGGCCTTTCAGGAGGCGGCTGTCCACAACGGCAAATTGGCCGGTCACGATGACGAGGACGAGCAACGCCGTGGCGAACACGCCGAAGAGGCACTCTTCCGGCCGTACCCGGCTCGTGACGGCTCGGATCACCGCGTGCGTCCGCGATATCGGCGCCTCGTCAGGTAGCTCTGACGTCGCGGCTATCTGTACGCCACCCGTTGTTTTCATGCTCGTAACCACGCGGCGATGCTACCTACCTATGTCGACCGGCAGCAGCCCCCAAAGACGCCGAAGCGGCTGGCCAGCATGCATCGCTGACCAGCCGCAACGCCAAAGTGCTAGTGCTCGGCGGACAGCAGTGCCGCACCGTTCGGCGTACCACGACCGGTGACATCGTCATAGCCGAACGACGTCCGGAGCGACGAGTCGAGATCGAACGTGGTCAGCGAACCACCGGTCGGTGAGGCCACCGCGACCGGCGTACGCCGGGGCGAGACGTCGTGGAACGCGCTCGTCGACCGCGAGGCCGGATGCGGTCAGGAAGTTCCGGACGCTCGCGACTGTCGCCGCGGCCGGTGCGTAACGGGCGTTGAACTGCGACGGCGTCAAGTAGTGGCCGTAATTCTTCGACGTCGGGTCGGACACGTCGAGCGCCAGCGCCGCAGCCGCGGCGGCGGATCGCAAGGCGAGCCCGACGTTGATAGTGACCCGGGTGCCCGGCGCGGGCGTACCGGTCAGATCGGCTGCCTGGGCCCACGCGGGCACCGTTCCGGGGAGGCTGACGCGCGATTGCGGTGCGCCTGCCGTCCCGGCGTACGCAGCCGACCCGGCGCAGAGCGCGCCGAAGGCGAGGACGGCCACGACCGGGCGGTGATGAAATCGCACGTCTCTCCCGCAATGACAATGGGTTTAGACGCGATCAAATCGGTATTTATCGCCCAAGTCAACGACCTCAGCACTCGATGACGTTGACGGCGAGTCCGCCGCGCGAGGTCTCCTTATATTTGATCTTCATATCCGCACCGGTCTCGCGCATGGTCTTGATGACCTTGTCCAGCGAGACGTAGTGGTCGCCGTCCCCGCGCATCGCCAGCCGGGCGGCGGTGATCGCTTTGATCGACGCGACCGCGTTGCGCTCGATGCACGGGATCTGCACCAGCCCGCCGACCGGATCGCAGGTCAGGCCGAGGTTGTGCTCCATCGCGATCTCCGCCGCGTTCTCCACCTGCCGCGGCGTGCCGCCGAGCACCTCGGTCAGTCCGGCCGCCGCCATCGAGCACGCCGAACCAACCTCGCCCTGACAGCCGACCTCGGCACCGGAGATCGACGCGTTCTCCTTGAACAGCACGCCGATCGCGGCCGCGGTCAGCAGGAACCGAATCACGCCGTCCAGCGACGCGCCCGGCACGAACCGCACGTAGTACAGCAGCACCGCGGGGATGATGCCGGCCGCACCGTTGGTCGGCGCGGTTACCACGCGACCACCGTTGGCGTTCTCCTCGTTCACGGCGAGCGCGAAGAGCGTCACCCAGTCCATCACTTTCAGGGGATCCGTACCGAAATGCTCCGACTCCAGCGTCCGGCGGAGTTCGGCGGCGCGACGGCGTACCTTCAGGCCGCCGGGCAGCACGCCCCCGGTCGCGCAGCCTTTTTCGACGCAGTCCTGCATGACCTGCCAGATGTGGGCGAGCCCGGCGTTGACCTCGGCCTCGGACCGCCAGGCGAGTTCATTCGCCAGCATGATCGACGAGATCGGCTGGCCGGTGCTCTGCGCGATGGCGAGCAGTTCCACGCTGCTGCGGAACGGATATGCCACCGGCGTCTCGTCGAGTTTGATGCGATCCGCGCCGGTAGCGGTCTCGTCCACCACGAATCCGCCGCCGACCGAGTAGAACGTACGCTGCCGGACCTGCCGCCCGGCCGCGTCGAACGCGGTGAACATCATCCCGTTGGGATGGAACGGCAACGACCGCCGGCGATGCAAAACAAGATCAAATTCAACGTCATGAGATCCGAGTACGGCCAGCCGCCCGCTGTCCTTCATGACCGCCACTCGTTCGGCGATCGTGTCGACGTCGACGGTCTCCGGATCCTCGCCCGAGAGCCCCAGCAGGACGGCCTTGTCCGAACCGTGCCCATGACCGGTGGCGCCGAGCGAGCCGAACAGCTCGGCCGAGATCTTCGCAACATCGGCGAGCAGCGCATCGGCCTTGAGCGCGGCCACGAAGGTGTGCGCCGCCCGCATCGGTCCGACCGTGTGCGAACTCGACGGCCCGATGCCGATCTTGAATAGGTCGAAGGTACTGATCACGCCGGCAACTCCCAGAATTCGCAGCTCACACCGTTGTGAACGCGCGTCACCGCCAGCCTATCCCGGCACCGTGAATCCCCCGACCGACGAGTCTGCCGCCCGCCCACCCAGCTCACCTACTGATGATCTTGAAAGATAAGTGCCCATATAGGACACTTTGCCGTCAAGGTCTTTCCGGTTATCCACATCGGCACGATATCCACAGCGGCTACCCGCCATGATCGTGAAGCCCTAGGTGCCACCGACCCGTTAAGTCTTCACGATCACGGTGTCGCGAGCAGGGCAATGCCGCGACCTGGCGACTTCTCGTCGAGGCCAGGATGCCGACCGGGCGGCACTCGCATGATCCTGTAGCGATAACGGCGCTATACGCCCTTTCGCTACAGGATCATCGGGCAGTCCCTGAGCCCGCCGCCGAACGTGGCGTGACGACCGCAGGGAGCTGCGGAAACGTGAACCTCGCCGAAAGATCATGGAAAGCTTGGACCGGCGATCCCGTCGAACTCTTCACGATCATGGCAGCTCGGTGATCGACAAGCGCCACAACCCTGGCATTCCGCGTGAAAGAGATGGGAACTCCACGACACCGACGCGGCCAGCAATCGACGGTGGATCTCCGTGCCCGATGCGGATCAAGCGGCAACTCGCATCCGAGAGCGACCAGATGTTGTGCGCTGGCGGTTCACACCCGAACTGTCGTCGTGGAATATCCGGAGCATGCCTGAGTGCGGCCGCCAACGACGTTCCGCCGGTGTCGCCGGCTCGGCGGCAGCGCTGTGGATAGGCGTCACATGTGGATAACCGAAAAGACCTTGAAGGAAAAGTGCCCCCTAGCAGCACTCTTCCTTCAAGGTCTTTGGGCAGGGTTAGCCAGCCGGCGCGAAGTTGATCGTGATGGTGGTGAAGCCCAGCGAACGCAGGAGTTCCTGGAGCATCGCCCTCGTGTTCGTCGCGGCGCGCGCGGTCAGCTGGCTGTCGACGGCCGCTGCCGAGATCTTCTGCTCCGCATAGAGATACAGCTCCTGCGACTTGTTCACATCGTTGCCGAGCAGGGTGCCGACTTTGTTGATGATGCCGGTCTGCTCGGCGTAGACGTAGCTGCGGCTGTTGTCGATCGCGGCCGGGCCGAGCTGCGGCGCCGGCAGGTTGATCGTGACGGTCTTGCGGTCCGCCGACGCGATCACGTCGGTCGGACCGACGTTGCTGAAGTCGACGAAGGCATCCACCGAGCCGTTCGCGACGAACAGCGATCGGTCGCTCAAGAGGATGTCCGGAATGAACCTATGATCTTGCTGGATATCGACGATCACCTGGAAATTGCCGCTGGCCGCCTCGAATCGGGCCAGATCCTGGATCGACACCAGCAGCACCGGCCCGCTGCGGTCGGTGGTCTGTGTCTTGAACGGGTTGCCGATGTTCGGCCACTTGCCGAACAGTGTGGTCGCAAGCACGAGCACGATGATGACGCCGACGATCGACGCCAGCCAGAACGCGCGGCCGGTCCATCGCGAGATCCGTCGGGAGACGAAGCCGGGGCGCTTCTTCTTCGGCGCGGACTCCTCCGGCCAGCCGGTTCCCGACTCGTTCTCGGGCGACGGCACGTTGCTTAGTGGAGACGTCGGGGGCAGGTCGTTCGACATATGAGCAACGTTATCGGTTACCTATGACATCGGCACTACGAGAACGCATTGATGCCGGTCAACTGCTGCCCGATGACCAACTGGTGCACCTCTGATGTGCCCTCATATGTCAGGACACTCTCCAGATTGTTCGCGTGCCGCATCACCGGATATTCACCGCTGATTCCGTTCGCGCCCAGAATCGTCCGGCACTGACGAGCAATTTTGATGGCTTCCCGCACGTTGTTGAGCTTTCCGATGCTGACCTGATCCGGCGTGAGCGTACCGGCGTCGCGCGATCGGCCGAGGTGCAGCGCGAGCAGATAGCCCTTCTGCAGTTCGACGGCCATGTCTGCCAATTTGGCCTGGGTCAGCTGGAAGCCACCGATCGGCTTGCCGAACTGCTCGCGTGTCGTCGCGTACGCGATCGCGGCCTCCAGGCAGTCACGGGCCGCACCGAGCGCGCCCCACACGATGCCGAACCGCGCCTCGTTGAGGCACGACAGCGGCCCGCGCAACCCGCGTGCTTCGGGCAACGCCGCCGAGCCGGGCAGGCGTACGTCATCGAGCGTGATCTCGCCGGTCATCGAGGCGCGCAGTGACATCTTGTGGGTCACTTCGCGAACCGAAATCCCGGGAAGATCCATCGGTACGACGAAGCCACCGATCCCGGCATCGGTCTGTGCCCAGACCACGGCGACGTCGGCGATCGGCGCGTTCGTGATCCACATCTTGCCGCCGGTCAGGATCCAGTCATCGCCGTCCCGGCGGGCGCGCGTCGTCATCGAGCCGGGATCCGAGCCATGATCGGGCTCGGTCAGGCCGAAGCAGCCGATCGCGTCGCCGGTCGCCATTCGCGGCAGCCACTCGGTCTTCTGCGCCTCGGATCCGAATTTCCAGATCGCGTACATGGCGAGGGATCCCTGGACGCTGACCAGCGAGCGCAGGCCGGAGTCGCCGGCTTCCAGCTCGAGGCACGCGAGACCGTACTGCACCGCGGTCGAGCCGGCGCATCCGTACCCGGAAAGGTGCATGCCGAGCAGGCCGATCGCGCCGAACGACTTGGCAAGATCACGCGCGGGTACGTAGCCGTCCTCGTACCACTGCATGATGTTGGGTTTGACCTGGTCTGCGACCAGCTTGCGGACGACGGACCTGATCTGCAGTTCCTCCGGGCTGTGCAGCAGGTCGACGCCGATCAGATCGAGGGGTGCGCGAGTCATTACTCCACGGTAGCGGTAGCGCTGACCGTCTCGGCTCGGGGAAGGCCGAGCACGCGGGCGTGAATCGTGTTGCGCTGCTGCAACGCTGCCCGGAGCGCGCGGTGCAGGCCGTCTTCGAGGTACATGACGCCGTTCCACTGCACGACGTGCGGGAAGAGATCACCGTAGAACGTCGAGTCTTCGGCCAGCAGACGGTCCAGCGCGAGTTCGCGTTTGGTGGTCACCATCTGATCCAGCCGGATCGGCCGTGGCGGGATCTGCGACCACTCCTTGAGTGTCATCCCGTGTTCCGGGTATGGTCGCCCGTCCGATACCGCCTTGAAGATCACGCCGGTCGCTCCCCTCGCTGCCGGTGACGTCAGCGCGACACTGTGCACGCGCGGACCCTAGCCTAGCGAGTCGGCGCTCGTACCGCTGCGCCCAGGCGCTGATCAAAAGCACCGAGGCCGCCGCAGGTCACGGTAGTTGCCCTGCGGCGGCCCACATTAAGTACTACTTCATTAGACGCGCAGGCCGGTCGGTTCGGTTGCACCCGTTCGGGTGCACTTCATGACCAACGGCCACGATGAACCACCTCGTCGACGCTGCGCCGTCCACGCTTGAGCGACGGCGACGTGAGGTCCGGGGCACGGTAACCGACCGAAAGTGCACCGATCGGCGTATACGCCTCGGGCACGCCGAACGCTGCCCGGTAGGCCGCCGTCTTTTCCGGCGGTACGCCGAAGAAGCAGGTGTCCAGCCCCTCGTCGACCGCGCCGAGCATCATCGTCATGCAGGCGAATCCCGCGTCGATGTCCCAGTACGGCACCGGCCACCGGCTGGCGTCCCGATCGGTCCAGCCCTTGTCCTGCTCGGCGTACCGGTCGAGGTAGATGTCGCGATTCGAGTGGGCGATGATCAGGACCGGCGCCCGCTGCATGCCGGCGAGCCAGCCGTCCGGGACGCCGTCATCCGTGGTGGCCTGCCAGAACGCATCGCGCTCATCCGGCGACGTGAGGACGAGGAAGCCCCAGCCCTGGGAGAAGCCGGCCGACGGTGCCCGGATCGCGTACGCGAGGAGCTTGTCGATCAGTTCGGGCGGCACCCGCCGGTCCGGATCGTAGTTACGAACCATCCGGCGCCGGCGTACCACCTCGGCGAACTCCACCGGTCAGCCCTCGATCGCCCGGATGCCCCAACTCCCGGACCAGCTCTCGCCCGGCGCGATCGTCACGACGTCGCGGCCGGAGCGGAATGCGTCCGGTGGGCAGGTCATCGGCTCGATCGCGACCGACCGGCGATGGCGGTCACCGGGCAGCGTGTCGCCGGTGTAGACCTGCCACCACGCGAACATGGCGTCGGCCCAGATCTCGCGGACCCGGGCGCCGTCGGCGGTTTCCAGGCGGGCGCTCGTACCGCCGTCGGAGTTACGCCTCACGTCGCCGAACGCAGTATCCAGGTGTGCCTCGCCGATCCGGCGGGACTCGGTGAAGTCGAACGGGCCGCCGGTGACCTTCGCCTCGCCCATCGGCAGCATCCGACCGTCCACCAGCAGCCGGCTGTGCGCCGGCAGCGTGAGCCGCAGGTCATCCACGGCGACACCGTCGATGTGCAGGTAGGGATGGGTGCCGAGGCCGAACGGGCAGTCATCGGCGCCGGTGTTCGTCGCCGTGTGGTCGGCTCGCAGGCCGTCCTCGCCGAGCGACCAGGTGGTCTGCAGACGCAGTGGCCATGGGTAGCCGGGCGACGCGGCGAGATCGTACTCGACCGTGACCCGATCGGGCGCCACGTCGGTTGCCCGCCACGGCAGCCACCGGGTGAGCCCGTGCACGGCGTTGTGCAGCGCCGGTTCGGAGAGCGTCAACTGCTCGGCGGCGCCGTTGAACGTGAACTTTCCGTCGCGGATCCGATTCGGCCACGGTACGAGCACCTGGCCGGAAGCGCCCGGACACATCTCATCGTCGGCGTACCCGTCAATGATCGGAGCGTTGCCCATCGTGTAGCTGCGCAGACCCCCTCCGACCTCGACCACGACGGCGCGTTGATCGCCGTGGGCGATCTCCCAAGACGTTCCGGACGGCACAGAGTGGATCTCACGCATGGACCGACCTTAGGGCCTGGATGCCAGTGCCGCTAGTTTCGTACGGGTTATACCGTCGCGTCCGGTGCGCGATAACGGGCGAGTGCCGGGATACATCACACCGATCAAGGCCGCCACCACCACACATGCGATGCCGCCGCCGACCCACGCGACCGTGGTCGTGGTGATCCCGGCCATCAGACCGGCGCGCAGATCGCCGAGGCGCGGCCCGCCGGCAACGACCGCGGTGAACACGCCCTGCATGCGGCCGCGAAGATCGTCGGTCGTGTAGGTCAGCAGCATCGTCTGCCGGTAGACCGCGCTGACCAGATCGGCCGCACCACCGATCGCGAGCAGCACGACGACCAGCCACAGCTGGTGCGCGAGCCCGGCGAACGCGACCGCCACACCCCACCCGATCACGGCCAGGATAAGCGCCCGCCCCTGCATCTTGACCCGGGCGATCCAGCCGGAGGACAGGCCGGCCACGACCGAGCCGATCGCGACCGCGCTGTAGAGCCAGGGGATCGAGCCGGCGCCGAACGTGTGCGCGGCCGCCGCCGGGAACAGCGCCCTCGGCTGGGCCAGCACCATCGCGACGATGTCCACGGCGAACGAGAGCAACAGCACCGGCGTGGTGGCGAGATATTTGAGCCCGAACATCACGTCCGACCATCCGCCGCCGCGAGTGGTCGCCGACCGCTCCAACGGCGGCATCGCCGGCAGCCGGAGCGCCGCCCAGAGCGCCACCGTGAAGGTCACGGCATCGACCGCATAGGCCCAGGTCACGTTGTACTTTGCGATGACCACGCCGGCGGCGAGAGGGCCGAGGACCTGCGCCGCGTTGGACATCGTGAAGTTGAGCGTGTTCGCCTGTGCGATCTCGGACTTCGGCACGATCCGCGGCACGATCGCCGAGCGCGTCGGCATGCTCACCGCCACCGCGCCGGACTGCACCGCCACCAGCCCGAGCAGCAGGGCCAGGCTGTGGAGGTGCAGCGCGGACTGCGCCAGCAGCCCGAGCGTCATCAGCCACATCAACGTCGATGAGCCGAGCAACAGCTTGCGGCGATCGAGGACGTCCGCGAGCGCACCGCCCCACAGAGCGAAAACCAATAGTGGTACGAGGCCGGCAACGCTCGCGATACCCACCCAGAGCGACTTCCCGGTCATCCCGTAGACCTGGATCGGCACGGCGACCGCGGTGAACATGGCGCCGAAGAACGACGTGGCCGAGCCGATGAACATCCGCCGGTATGCGGGGTGGCGCAGCGGCCGGGCGTCGATCGCGTACCGCTTCCAGCCGGTGCGTTCCTCCTGGTCCTGCTCCCGAGCGGCAACCGGTGGCGGGCCCGACTCGAGCTCGCCCTCTTCCACGCTCGTCACGGAGCCAACCTCTCGATGATCCAGTCACTCGGGTTTTGCGGCGCCCGGCGGTACCGCAGGCGGTCGTGCAGCCGCCCGATCCGCCCGTGCCAGAACTCGAGCGTCTCCGGCCGGACTCGCAGGCCACCCCAGTGCGGCGGCGCCGGGATGTGCTCGACGTCGGCGAATCGTGCCTCCGTCTCGGCGAGCATCCGATCGAGCGTCGCACGAGAATCGACAACCTGCGACTGTGGGCTTGCCCACGCTCCGAGCTGCGACTCCCTCGGCCGGGACGCGAAGTAGGCCTCGGTCGTCGCCCGGTCCACCCGCTCGACCGGCCCGGACACGATCACCTGCCGGGCCATCGCGAACCAGCCGAAGACGAGACTCGCGTACGGGTTCACCGCCAACTCGACGCCTTTACGCGACTCGTAGTTCGTGTAGAACGTGAAGCCGCCGTGATCCACGTGCTTCAACAGGACCGTACGGGCGCTGGGCCGGCCCTGGGCGTCGGCGGTCGCGACCGTCATCGCATTCGGCTCGGGCAACCCGGCGTCGGCTGCGTCGGCCAGCCAGCGTTCGAATTGGACCAACCAGTCGGCGGCCAGTGTCGTTTCGCGAATCCCGTCGTCATCGGCGTGATAGGGCCGTCGCATCGAGGCCAGATCGAGTTCGGGGTCGGGTGTGGGCGGCGTCACGTTTCCATCCAACACCGACAGCTTGACGTGCGCGAACCAGTGTCGCGTGGAACACAGTTCCGCACGTGTCGGAGAATATGTCGTATGCAGCACATGCCGTCTCGCTCGCACCTGGCCAGCGCAGAAGGCAAGATGACACAGACAGACGTAAAGCTAACGGGTCGTTAGGTTTCCATAACGGCCGCGTTCTACGAGTTCACAGTCCAGGAGACGCGAGATGTCCGATTTCAAGCCTGGCCTCGAAGGCGTCGTCGCCTTCGAGTCGAGCATCGCCGAGCCCGACAAGGACGGCGGCGCACTGCGTTACCGCGGCGTCAACATCGAAGACCTGATCGGCAACGTGTCGTTCGGCAACGTGTGGGCGCTGCTGGTGGACGGCAAGTTCGGTCCCGGCCTGCCGCCGGCCGAACCGTTCCCGGTGCCGGTGCACTCCGGTGACATCCGGGTCGACGTCCAGTCCGCGGTCGCGATGCTCGCGCCGTACTGGGGCCTCGGCCAGTTGCTGGACATCTCCGACGAGCAGGCCCGCGAGGATCTGGCCCGGGTCAGCGTCACCGCACTGTCGTTCGTCGCGCAGAGCGCCCGCGGCCTCGGCCTGCCGGCCGTACCGCAGAAGGAGATCGACAAGGCTCAGACGATCGTCGAGCGGTTCATGAAGCGCTGGCGCGGCGAGCCGGATCCGCGGCACGTCAAGGCCGTCGACGCCTACTTCATGTCGGCCGCCGAGCACGGCATGAACGCGTCCACGTTCACCAGCCGGATCGTCGCGTCGACCGGCGCCGACGTCGCCGCCTGCATCTCCTCCGGCATCGGTGCGCTGTCCGGCCCGCTGCACGGTGGTGCGCCGTCGCGCGTACTGCACATGATCGAAGAAGTGGAGAAGTCCGGAAACGCGGACCAGTACGTACGCGATCTGCTCGACCGCGGCGACCGCCTGATGGGCTTCGGCCACCGCGTCTACCGGGCCGAAGACCCGCGCGCTCGCGTGCTGCGGCGCACCGCGAAGGAGCTCGGCGCGCCTCGCTACGAGGTCGCCGACGCGCTCGAGAAGGCGGCGCTGACCGCATTGCGCGAGCGCAAGCCGGACCGCGTTCTGGAGACGAACGTCGAGTTCTGGTCGGCGGTCGTCCTCGACTTCGCCGAAGTTCCGTCCCACATGTTCACGTCCATGTTCACATGTGCCCGCGTAGCGGGGTGGAGTGCGCATATTCTCGAGCAGAAGAAGTTGGGCCGACTCGTCCGCCCAGCCGCGAAGTACGTCGGGCCGGAGCCGCGGAAGCCCAGCGACGTCGAGGGCTGGGAATTGATCCAGCACTAGCTTTTTCACAGGCGATGGCTCTCCATCGCGTTCTTGTGGTGAGAACAGGGTCCCCAGGCAATTTGCCTGGGGACCTTCGCCATTACATTGAGGCCATGGTTCTCCAGATCCCGGCCGAACTCCGGCCGGCCGATGGCAGGTTCGGCTCCGGGCCGAGCAAGGTCCGCATCGAGGCGCTCGAAGCGCTGGCGGCGACCGGGACGCGGTACATGGGCACCTCCCACCGCCAGGCGACGGTGCGAAACCAGGTGGCGCGGCTGCGGACCGGGCTCGCGGAATTCTTCGGCCTGCCCGACGGGTACGAGATCATCCTCGGCCTCGGCGGTGCCACCACGTTCTGGGACATCGCGACGTTCAGCCTGGTCCGCGATCGTGCCCAGCTGGCCGTGTTCGGTGAGTTCGGTGCGAAGTTCGCGACCGCGATGGCCGAGGCACCGTTCCTGTCCGCTCCGACGGTGCACGAGGCGTCGGCCGGTACCGCCGCGTTTCTGCAGCTAGAGGCCGGTATCGATGCCTACGCGACGCCACAGAACGAGACCTCGACCGGTGTCTCGGTGCCGGTCCGCCGCATCGACGGACACGGCGACGCGCTGATGCTGATCGACGCGACCTCCGGCGCCGGCGGCCTCGACGTGGATCTGCGCGAGACCGACGTCTACTACTTCGCGCCGCAGAAGTGCTTCGCGTCCGACGGCGGGCTCTGGCTCGCGGCCATGTCGCCGGCCGCGCTGCAGCGGGCCACCGAGATCAAGGCGAGCGGGCGGTTCATTCCGGCCTCGCTCGACCTGGTCACCGCGATCGACAACGCGCGCCTCGAGCAGACGTACAACACGCCGGCGCTCGCGACCGTATTCCTGGCGGCCGAGCAGACCGACTGGATGAACGCACAAGGCGGCCTCGGATGGGCGGCGAAGCGTACCGCGGCGAGCGCGGCCGTCCTCTACGACTGGGCCGAGAAGTCGCCGATCGCGACGCCATTCGTCAGCGAACCCTCGCTTCGTTCGAACGTCGTCGGTACGATCGACTTCGTTCCAGAGATCGATGCCACTGCCATTGCCACGACGCTCCGCGCAAACGGGATCGTCGACACCGAGCCCTACCGGCGGCTCGGCCGCAATCAGCTGAGGATCGCGATGTACCCGGCGGTGGATACGGCAGATATTGAACGGCTGACAACCTGCATTGATTACGTGATCGAGCATTCAGTCGGCGTTTCGTAGAGGCGCCGGACGTGGGCAGCGCGTACCGTGGACTTTCACGGTGGCGGCTCTAATGCGGACGGAGGTGTGCGGTGCGGCCAGTACGCTTCGTCGCTCTTTCCGAGGACGGCCAGGCAGCGGTGCTCGCCGACGAGGTCGGTCGGCTCCTCACGCTGCCGATCGATGAGCGCGTCACGCTCGCGCTGCGCGCCGAGAAGGGCTCGACGACCAATCCGGCGCTGACCACGGCCATCGACCCGGGCAGCGTGCTGTCGCCACGCGACATCCAGGCACGCATCCGCGCCGGCGACACCGCCGACGAGGTCGCCCGGGTGGCCGGCGTCCCGGTCGATCGGGTTCTCCGTTACGCCGGGCCGGTCCTGCAGGAACGCGCGATGCTGGCGCAGCATGCGCGGCGTACGAAGCTGAAGGGCCAGGACAAGAACGCGACGCTGGCACAGGTCGTGGATGCCCGCCTGTCCCAGCACGGTGTGGATGCCGAGAAGATCTCCTGGGACGCATACCGGCGGGATGACGGCACGTGGCGCATTGTCGCGACGTGGCCGAGCGGCAAGGCGACCGCGCAGGCGATGTGGGAACTCGACAAGGCACGCCAGCTCGTCACGCCGCACGATGACATGTCGCAATACCTCTGTGCACCGGCACCGGTCGCACCGATCGACCACAACCGTTCCATGGCGGCTCCGCTGCGCGGCGACTCGAGCCGCGGCGACCTGTCCCGGATGGATCCGGCACGCAGTGGACACGAGCCGATGCGTCCGTCCGCCGACACCGCTCGGCGTGAGACCCGCCCCGGTCGTGGCCTCGGACCCGACCCGGTCCGGGCCGGCCGCGATGCACTGCTGGCCAGCCTCGAACGGCCGCTCGACGGTCAGGGCGAGAAGCGGTCGCTCAACCGCTCTCGCGGCTCCGCATTCGACACCGACCCCGATGCGCCGATGGAGGTCCCGGCGGTGCCGTCGCTCGCGGTGCTCCGTCCCCGGCGGTCGGTCGCGCCGACAGACACCGAAGCCTCGACGGCCGACGGTGCGCCGCCGGCTCGTAAGCGCGCCCCGAGCTGGGACGACGTGCTGTTCGGCTCGGCGCCCGCGGCCCGCGAAAGCAGCTGACCACGGCGGTCGAGCCGGCGTACGGGTCGGATCACGCGAGCATCTACGACGATCTGTACGCCGGACGGGGCAAGGACTACGAGGCGGAAAGCGCCGTGCTCGTCACGGAGATCCTGGCCCGGTACCCGAGCGCGACGCAGTTGCTCGACGTCGGCTGCGGTACCGGGCAGCACCTCCACTACCTGCGGCAACGCTTCGAAGATGTGTCCGGCGTGGAGCCGTCGGCAGCCATGCGGAAACTCGCCGACGCCCGCTTGCACGGCGTCCCGCTGCACGACGGCGAGTTGGACACGCTGGCGACCGGTCGCACGTACGACTCCGTGATCTGCCTTTTCTCGGTGATCGGGTATGCGGCCTCGCTGGAGAACGCGGTCGCGCGCATGGCCGCGCACCTCAACCCGGGCGGCGTTCTGATCGTCGAGCCGTGGCTGTTTCCGGACACCTACGACGTCGGCCACGTCGGCTGCGACTTCACCCGCGCCGGCGAGCGCTCGATCTTCCGGATGTCGCACTCCGGTCTCGACGGAAACATCAGCGTGCTCCGGATGGATTACCTGGTCGGCACGGTTGACGGGGTCTCGCACTTCACCGACGAGCACCGGTTGCGGCTGAGCACTCGGCGGGAGTACGAAGCGGCGTTCAAGGCGGCCGGATGCACGGTCGAATATCTGACGCCCGGCTTCGGTCGCGGATTGTTCATCGGCGTAAGGCGCCCTCACCGTCGCAACGCCTTACCGTCAGACGTAAGTTAGACGTCATGGAATACACGAATCTTGGCCGCACCGGCCTCAAGGTGAGCCGACTCTGCCTCGGCACGATGAACTTCGGCCCGATCACGACCGAACCCGACAGCTTCGCGATCATGGATCGCGCGCTGGAGCACGGCATCAACTTCTTCGACACCGCCGACGTGTACGGCTGGAAGACCGGCGAAGGCGTCACCGAGCAGATCGTCGGTCGCTGGTTCGCGCAGGGTGACGGGCGTCGCGACAAGGTCGTGCTCGCGACCAAGGTGTACGGCAAGATGGGCGAATGGCCCAACGAGCAGGGCCTGTCCGCGCGCCACATCATCAAGGCCTGCGACGACTCGCTCCGCCGGTTGCAGACCGACTGGATCGACCTCTACCAGATGCACCACGTCGAGCGCTCGACGCCGTGGGAGGAGATCTGGCAGGCGATGGAGATCCTGGTCGCCCAGGGCAAGGTGCGCTACGTCGGCTCGTCCAACTTCGCCGGCTGGCACATCGCTCGCGCCCAGGGAGCTGCCAAGGAGCGGCACTTCCTCGGGCTGGTCTCGGAGCAGTGCATCTACAACCTGATGACGCGCTACGTGGAGCTGGAAGTCGTACCGGCCGCGATCGAGTACGGCCTCGGCATCATCCCGTGGTCGCCGCTGCACGGCGGTCTGCTCTCCGGCGCGATCCGCAAGCAGGCGGACGGCAGCGGCAACCGCTCCAGCGGTGGACGCTCGGCCGACGGGCTCGCCGAGAACCGGGAGACGATCGAGGCGTACGAGAAGCTGTGCGCCGAGATCGGTCAGGACCCGGCGAACGTCGCGCTCGCGTGGCTGCTGTCCCGTCCGGGCGTGACCGCGCCGATCATCGGCCCGCGCACGATGGAGCAGCTCGACAACCCGATCGAGGCGCTGACCATCACGCTGGACGACCCGACCCTCGCCCGCCTGGACGAACTGTTCCCGCCGGTCGGCCAGGGCGGTCCCGGCCCGGAAGCCTGGGCCTGGTAGTCGCGCTCTCCGTTGATCCTGGAGTCGGCAAGCATCCGGCCGACTCCGGGATCAACTTTCATGTCATACGAGCCGTGTGGATGGTGTCGTGGCGAGGGTGGGGGCCCAGGTGACTCTCCACCAGCGCGATCGAGTCGATCGTCCACTGCGGACCTTCGTACGCGTTCAACGTCGCCACATCATCGTCGATCGCCGGCGCCGGTAGCCGCTCGCCCGGCCGGGCCAGCGTCAGGTGCGGCTGGAATCGTTTCATGTCATAGCCGATCCGGGTGGCGCGCAACTCACCCCGTACCGCATCGGCCACCCGTGCCAGCGCTGCAACGTCACCGCCGAGACCTGCCCAGAGCAGCGTGAACCGGCCGCGGCCGAAGCGTCCGCCGCCCTTGAACCGCAGCGCCGGACGGAGCGGGCCGAGCCGTTCCGCTGCTCGATCGATGGCCCGGCCGGCCTCGGCGGCCAGTTCGTCCGGCACCTCGCCGAGGAATGCCAGCGTCACGTGCCAGAGCGGTCGCGCGGCGACGCGGGTGTTAATGGTGGCCGTCGAGATGTTCAGCGCATCGACGCAGTGACCGAGATCGTCGAGCGCGGCCGGTGGCGGGTATGCCGCGACGAACAGCCTCATGACAGCCGCGCCGTGTGCGTGCCAGATCGCCCCATGGAAGACCATGATGCCAGCGTTGTGAGCCGGCGTGGAGTCGGAGGCTACAGCGGGCGGGTGCTGTCCGTGTCCAGGATGAATCCGGCCTCCAGCAGGAGACCCTCCACCCGCAGGCGTTCCAGGTCCAGGTCGACGCCGATCAGGCCGTCCATGTGCTCGTCGATTTCGAGCGCCCGGCACGCGTACGCCAGGCGGCGGTCGTACGCCCTGGTCGCCGCAATGAACCGTGGTGTTCCCGACTCGCAGATCCGGCGAGCGCGGGTCAGACGATGAATCTCGGCGGCGATCCGTTCCAGCGGTGGTCCGACCGCCTCCGGCTCGGCAGCAGGCACAATGTCCTGCTCGGCCTCGACCGCTTCGCGGCGGATCCGCGCGCGCTGTCGGTGCACGGTACGCATGAAGGCGTCAACGAAGACGAGAAACACGAGTAGACACGGCAACATCGCCAGCGCGACCAGCGCCAGTACGATTGCCAATGCCTCAAGCACGGCCACGAAGTCACGCTATGCCGATCAGGCGGTAACCGCCAGCAATATTTTCGACGAACTACGCCCGGCTTGCGGCCGGCACCGGCAGCCCGGCCTCGACAACGTGTCCTAGCTGTGTCGATAAGGCCGGCTCGGGGCTCGGCAGGTCGTCGAGAGCGTGTGCCAGTTCCGGCTCGGCCATCCGAATCCGGAACGGCCGGAGCGTCGCCTCGATCCGCCCGCCGGTGCGACGGATCTCGTAGGTCAGCACGACCAGCGTCGTGACCAGCGCGATCGATCCGCCGAGCCAGATCGCGCTGCGTGGCCCGAATGCGTCCGCGCACCAGCCGACCAGAGGCGCACCGATCGGCGTGGTGCCGAGGAAGACGAGCACGTAGAGCGCCATCACGCGGCCACGGAACGCGCCGCTCGTACCCATCTGGACCCGCTGATTCGTCGCCTGCGCAAAGAAGATCATGAAGAACCCGGTCGGTACGAGCAGGATCGCCATCACCGTGAACGTCGGCGCGAAGCCGGCCGCGACTTCCAGCGCGCTGAACATCGCACCGGCGACGAGCACCACCCATGCGGACGGCCGACCCTTGCGTGCACTGCCGGCGAAGGCACCGCCCAGCGCACCGATCGCCAAAGCGGTCGTGAGCAGGCCGAACTTGTCGGCTTGCAGGTGGAACACGTTCTTCGCCATCAGGGCCAGCGTGATCTGGAAATTGAACGCGACCATGCCGATGATCAGCATCAGCACGATCGGCATCAGCAGGTCGGCGCGCTGCCGGACGTACCTTAGTCCGTCAATGATCTTCGCTTCGCTCGCCGCGACCGGCCCTACCGCCTTGCGGAACAGTTGACCGGGGTTCATCCGGGCGATCGCAACGAGTGGCGCGATGAAGCTGAGGCCGTTGACGACGAACGCCGTGCCGGTGCCCAGGTGCGCGATGACCAGGCCGCCGACGGCCGGTCCGATGATGCGTGCGGAGTTGAACGTGGCGGCGGACAGCGAGAGTGCGTTCGGCAGCAGGTCACGGCCGACCATCTCGGAGACGAACGACTGCCGCGTCGGTGTCTCGACCGAGTTCACCATGCCGTAGAGCGCCGCGAACACGAAGACGTGCCAGACCTGGACGGAGTTGCTCAGCACCAGCGCGCCCATCAGCACGGCCAGCACGCCGTAGGCCGAGTTGGCGATCAGCAGGAGGCGACGCTTGTCGAACCGGTCTGCGAGCTTGCCGCCATAGAGCGACAGCAGCAGGACCGGAAGGAACTGCAGCGCGGTCACGAAACCGAGTGCGGTCGGCGAATTGTGCGTCAACTGCAGCACGAGCCAGTCCTGCGCGGTGATCTGCATCCACCCGCCGAGCAGCGAGATCAGTTGCCCGGTCGCGAAGAGACGGAAATTGCGTACGCTCAACGCGCGAAATGTGGTCTTCCACCGTGCCTGCACTGAATCGTGCCCTCTTCCTACTCTTCGCGAGCCAACCGAATCAAGATCTCGGCGGCGCCTTGCAACGTCGTACGTTCGGCTTCGGTGAGTCCGTCCAGCCGGCGGGTCAGCCAGGCACCCTTCATCCGGCGCTGTTCGGCCAGGAACGAGCGCCCGGCAGCGGTCGGCGACAGGATGCTCTGCCGACCGTCGGTCGGATGCGGTGCGCGCTCGACCAGTCCTTTGGCTTCGAGTTTCGCGACGATCTTCGTCATCGTCGGTGGCTGTACGCGTTCCACGTCGGCCAACTCGGTCGGCGTGAGCGTGCCGGCGAGTTCAAGACTCACGAGCGCGGACAGCTGCGTCTGCGTTACCTCGCCGAGTGGCCGGACCTGGCGCAAGCGGCGATTGAGGCGGGTGATCCCGTCCTGAAGATTGCTGGCAACGACCTCAGAGCTCACCTCGTTAGCATAACTAATGAGCATGGCTAATGAAATCTATTTACCGATGAGCCTGGTCACAGGCTCGCTCTTCCTCTAGATCAGTCTGGCTCCGCGGATCACGGACCGATCGCCAGGCTGGGATCACCGAGCGGATGCGTCTCGGCGTTGAAGAACAGCACCTCATGGCGGTCCAGCCGGGCGACAAGATCGGCCTGTACGCGACGCATCCGCTTCGTCGTCGACGGCCGCATCGAGATCGCGATCCGGCGCCGGAAGCTGTTGTTGATCGCGTCGGTGATGTGCTGATCCTGGAGACCGAAGGACCAGCCGAAGATCACCATGTGGCCGCGGTCCCGAGACAGCTGGGCCAACGTGAACGACAAGTAGTCGTTGCTGCGGATCGCGCGCAGCTTGTCGGTCGTCGTACCCTCGCTGACCAGCAGCGGCTGCCGCTCGGGACGCTCCCGGAACCGATCTTCCAAGCCGACCAGATCCATGCCCTCGACGTGATCCCATTTGCCGGTTGCGCCGGTACGCTCATCGCGCCACAGGTGCAGGCCGCCGTGCAGGTGGTAGAGCTGCGTACGGTTGCGGAACCGCGCCGCGGACGGCTGCGACGTGACATCGAAGATGATCGGATCGGCCGGCTCATCCCGGATGAAGAAGTCGGTGAACGCGGCGAAGTGACCGCGGGAGACCAGGCTCCAGTACACCAGCAGGTCATAGTTGGTCGTGAAGACCTTGCGATATCCGAGCAGCGCGTCGGCCACGTGATGCCGCGTCGTCTCCGGGATCTCCTCCCACCGCACGTGCGTACGGTTGACCGCGTCGAACAGCGCATCGCGGATGTTCGCATATTCGGCGGCCATCAGCCGGGTGGCCGACCTCGGCGTCCCGAGCGCGTTGCACACCCGCTGCGCGTCGCCGAGCAACTCCAGCGCGAGTTCGAAGTTGGTCGTCCGGAACTCGGTGAACACCTTTTTCGCGTTGACCGACAGGTCAGCCTGGTCGAACAGGTAGTCGTAGGAGAAGTTCTTGGACACGTTGGCGCTCGCCCCGTTGCCGAGGAACAGCGTGTCCCAATGGCCCGTCGCGGCAACCGCGCGCCACGGCGGCAGCAGGCTTGTGTTGATCGGCAAATCGGCTCTCCTTGTGGGTGCGTCTCCCACAATTATCGAACACCAGTTCTAATTGATTTATGTCGGGGACGCAAGTGAAACTAGTCACGCGTACACGTTTCGTCTAGAGCATGATTTACGCTGCGCACGTGTCTTCTGAACCGACGCCGCAGCTCCAACTGAAGCCGCTCGACCCGCCGACCGTGCCGTTCGCCCTCGGCGGCATGGCGATCTGGGCGATCGTCGGCCTGATTCTGCTCGGATTCCGGCAGACACTGTCCGCACACGGACACACCGACTGGCTCTGGATCTGCCTCGCCGGATTCCTCGCCGGCTTCCCCGGCCTCGCGACGATGATCGTGCACGATCGGCATCGCCGGGCGCGACTCGCGGCGGCTTCCTCTCCCACTGGCTGAGCCCATCGGATAACGTCGCATTCATGCCTACTAGAACCTCAACAGCACAGTGGCAAGGCACGATCAAAGAGGGCGCCGGCACGATGGCGCTGGGGTCCGGCGCGTACGAGGGTAACTTCTCGTACCGGTCCCGTTTCGAATCCGGTGACGGCACCAACCCGGAAGAGCTCATCGCCGCAGCCCACGCCGGGTGCTTCTCGATGGCACTGTCCAACATCCTCGGTCAGGCCGGCCACACGCCGACCTCGATCAACACGAGCGCCGCGGTCCACCTAGGCCCGGACGGCATCAACAAGATCGACCTCGACACCGTCGGCGACGTACCCGGCATCAGCAACGACGAGTTCGTGGCGTTCGCCGAAACCGCAAAAGCAAACTGCCCGGTCTCCAAGGCACTCGCCGCGGTCGACATCACGCTCGCCGCCAAGCTCGCCTGAGATCTCCATCCGGTACGGCGGGCCGTCCGGTCCGCCGTACTAGTCTTTCCGGATGGCTGACCAGATCTGGGAGACGGTTCGGGCGGCGCGTGCGTGGCTCGATGACGCGAACGGGGTGAGCGGGCAGGAAATGACATGCCGGATCCTCAAGGTGACCGAAGAGGCAGGCGAAGCGGCGGGCGCGTGGATCGGCGTACTCGGCACGAACCCTCGCAAGGGCGTCACGCATACTGTCGACGATGTCGCCGCCGAACTGGCCGACGTCGCGATGTCCGCGCTGGTCGCGATCGAAAGCTTGAACATCGATGCGCAGGCGGCCCTGGCGACCTGTGCCGCCAAAATCCGACCACGTTTCCAAGCTCCGGCCTGAGCACGCCCAGCTCTCGACCCGAGGGCGGCGGCTCTCGACCCGAGGGCGGCGGCTCTCGACCCGAGGGCGGCGGCTCTCGACCCGAGGGCGGCGGCTCTCGACCCGAGGGCGGCGGCTCTCGACCCGAGGGCGGCGGCTCTCGACCCGGGGGCGGCGGCTCTCGACCCGGGGGCGGCGGCTCTCGACCCGGGGGCGGCGCGTAAACGATTTTGGGGTTGTTGCTGTTATTCCGCGCGGGATAACAGCAACAACCCCAAAATCGTTTACCGCGTCTAGATCGTTTCCGGATTCTCTGTCGGAGAGACGTCATTCTCCGTCGGAGAGACGTCCGAACCGAGATCGAATGCCTGCGGCGCCTCTGGATGCTCGTCGTCGTCCGCGTCGTCGTCGTCCGGGAATTCCAACGCGTGGGGCTCGGCTAGGGCTTCGACCGTGGCCGGATCCTCGTACGTCTCGGTCGCCACCAGCGTCTCGGTCGCCTCGTGTTCGTCGACGACCGGCACCTCGGAGCCGAGGTCGAAGGCGCTCGGCGTCTCAATGTCTGACGACTCCGCAACGGGCGCATCTTCGCTCGACGCCTCGGCGCCAGGCGACTCGAAAACCGGCGTCTCAGCGTCTGACGACTCCGCAACCTGCATCTCTGCTTCGGGCGTCCCGGCGTCGGGCAACTCGGCGTCGGGCGACTCGGCGTCGGGCGCTCGGCCGAGTGTCGCGGACGGACCGGTCTCGGCCGCCACCGGCTCGGGCAACTCGCCTCCGGCAGGCTCGACCATCGTCGGCTCGATCAACTCGCCGCCTGCCGGCTCTACCACCACGGCCGCGAGGTCATCGGCATCGTCGGCGGCCGGTTCGAAGTCCAAGGGTGCGGACTGGGCAACCTCGGCGACGGCCGGCTCCGGTGCTTCGACCAGCGCATCATCGACGGACAAGTCGTCACCGGCCGCGGGCTCGGTCTCCGTCTCGGTGAATTCTGCGGCGGCCTCGTCATCGCCGGACGCCGCGAGGACGTCTGCTTCGGCCACGCGCCCGTCCTCGACCATCGTCGCTTCGGGCTCGTCCTCGAACGTCACTACCTCAGGCTCGAGCGCCACCGCCTCAGGCTCGTCCTCGAACGTCGCGACCCCGGGCTCGTCCCTGACCGTCACCGCTTCGGGCTCGAACGCCACTGCCTCAGGCTCGTCCTCGACCGTCGCAGCCTCGGGCTCGCCCCTGACCGTCACCGTTTCGGGCTCGAACGTCGTCGCCTCAGGCTCGACAGCCGCCACCTCGGACTCAATCACTGCGGCGTCGTGGTCGTCCGCGAACGTCACCGCCTCAGGCTCAACCATCGCCGCGTCGTGCTCGTTCCCGGACGTCACGGCCTCGGGCTCAACCATCGCCGCTTCGGGCTCGTCCCCGAACGTCTGTACCTCGCCTTCGACGGCAGGTTCGAACCTGTCCGCCGCATCGAACTCAAACGCGTCCGGCTGGTCGATCACATCGGACGATGCAGCGTCGACCGGTCCGGCGTTTGTCTCCGCTGTGTCCGACTCGTCAACCGAACCGTCCGGCTGGGCGCGCGCGAAGTCAACGGCTGCGGTCTCCGCGAGATCCTCGACCGTTGCGACCTCCACGATGGACTCGAACGGCACGTTCTCAGCGACGATCTCGAATGACCCGAAGTCGCCATCGCCCTCGACCAACACCGTCTCGGTGGTCGCCTCGGCATCACCCGCGGCCTGGACCGACGCGGACTCCGACTCTGCTCCGGCAACGTCGGTAGCGGCCTCGATCGGTGCCGCAACGTCGGTAGCAGCCTCGACCGCTGCCACGTCGGTGGCGCCCTCGGTCGACACCGACTCCGGGATGATTTCGATGGTCGATGTTGCCACGATCTCGTCGATCGACTCGATGTCGCCAACCGCCTCGACCGAAGCGGCCACGGCTACCGGTTCGACCTCTGCGTCGTCGTAGATCGTCGGGGCCTCATCGACCTCGATGACCTGCTCGATCAGCACTTCGGAGTGCGCACCACAGCCATGATCACCGGACACCACGCGGCCGTCATCCGGCGCGTACAGGTTCGCGCAGGCCCCGAACAGCGCGCGCATCGAGCCGGCCAGCGGCAGGAAGAAGCCGCAGGACACGCATCGGGCGTTCGCCGGTGCGGCCAGCGCGATCGGCGCCTGCGGGCCGTGATCTCCCTCGTACCAGCGTTCGGCCGCGTCGATCCGGCCGTCTCGCGACATCACGCGGACCCGGCCCAGGCCGAGTTCCCAGACGACGTCATCGACGGCCGGATCCTCCGACAGCAGGTAGCCCGGGACGAGCCGATCATCATCCGCGGCGGTCGGCATCAGATCGCCAATACCAAGATCACCAGGCTGTACGCGCTCGTTCCACGGCACCCAGTCCGGCGTCGTCAGCGCGTCCGGGCCCGGAAGGAGTACCGTTTCGCAGATCGTTACCTGCTTTGATCGCGACGTACGCGCGACCGTGACCGCCCAGCGCCATCCGCGATAGCCGGTCATCGCGCACTCGAAGTAGTGCGTGACCAGCCGTTCGCCCTCGGCAATCGCCTCGATATAGGCGCCGGCAACATCTTCGGTCACCGCGTCACGCGCGAGGTCGACCGCGTCGGCGCAGATCTGATCGAGCTTCGGCCGGACCAGGCCGGCGCGTGTGGGGGCTACCGCATGTGTCACGGCCCCATTGTCGCCTATCTGGATCGATGCAACCGCTCGGGGACCACTGAATCGCCCCGGGATCGCGGGTGTTGTAGGCCTAACCCCTCAACGTCCGTGGTATTTCCGGTCGTCGTGGCGCTCAAACCGAGGAGCTATGTCGCGTGTTGCCGGAGTACGAGAGGATGGACGCATGCCGGTTACGAGCAGCGCTGGGCGTGCCCTCGGCACGACGATCAAAGGTGCGCGGTTGACCGCCCGCGGTGGTACGCGGGCCGGTCGCTGGATTGGCCGCGGCGTCGGTGTGATCCGCCGGAAGGGCGGTGCCGGCGACAGCGGCATGATGCGGCTGCTCGACCTGCACGCGGTCTCCTGCGCCGGCGACACGCTCGTGACGCTCGGGCTCGCCGGCACGGTCTTCTTCAACGTGCCGGTCGGCGATGCCCGAAGCCGCGTCGCGCTGTATCTGTTGATCACTATGCTGCCATTCGCACTGCTTGCGCCGCTGGTCGGCCCGCTTCTCGACCGATTCCGGCACGGCCGGCGGTACGCGCTCGCGACGACCATGCTGGGGCGCGCGTTCCTGGCGTGGGTGATCTCCGACTCGCTGGGCGGTTTCGCGCTCTACCCGGCCGCGTTCGGCATCCTGGCGCTGTCCCGCGCGTACGGGGTCGCTCGCAGCGCCGCCGTCCCTCGCCTTCTGCCGCCGGGCCTCGGACTGTCCGAGGCCGGCGCGCGCGCGTCGATCTTCGGCACCCTCGCCGGCGCCGCCGTCGCGCCACTCGGCATCCTGGCGTTCTGGATCGGGCATGAGTGGCCGTTGCGCCTCGCCTCGGTCATCTTCGTGATCGGCATGGTCATCGCACTCCGGCTGCCGAAGACGGTGGACTCGGAAGAGCCGGAGACCGTTCCGCGGATCTTCAAGATGCCGAACCGCGACAGCGTCAAGGTGCTGTCCGGGCGCTTGATCGTCGCCGTACTCTCCGGCAGCGCGATCCTCCGGGCGGTGTACGGCTTCCTGACGCTGTTCCTGGCGTTCTCGATCCGGTCGAACGATCTGACCACGAAGCTGTTCGGCATCCAGCTGTCGCAGACGAAGGCACTCGCGTACGCGGTCGGTGCGCTCGGCGTGGGCACGTTCATCGGGACCGCGATCGGCAGCCGGATGAAGATCCACCGCCCGACGCTGCTCCAGGCGGTCGGCATCGTGTGCGTCGCGCTCGCCGCGATCACGGCGACCGTCTACTACAGCCTGGGCTCGGTGATCGTGCTGTGCCTGGCGACCGCGATCGTCAGCGGTCTCGCGAAACTTGCGGTCGACGCCTCGATCCAGGAACAGATCCCCGAACAGGTACGCGCAAGTGCGTTCGCCCACTCCGAGACGCTGCTGATGCTGGCGTGGGTGGCCGGCGGCGCGGTCGGTCTGATCCCGTTCCCGGGCCGGGTCGGACTCGGCATCGCGGCCACCGGGCTCATCCTGGCCGCGATCCGCTCCGGCCTGCTCGCCGTTCAGCTGCGGAACGACCGGCTGGTCGGCCGGGCGCATCGCGGCGCGTCGACGGTCGAACTGGTACGGCCGTCGGAGGCTGCCACCGAATTCCGGGGAGCCGGCGATGACCAGCGGCGTTCCGTGCCGGCAGCAAACCGATCCGGCACCCGGCCGACCGCCGAGGCCGGAGCGGTGGCGGTCCAGCCGATGACCGCTCCCGTGTACGACACCGATCCGTACGACATGGACCCGTACGCCAATCCGCCGGAAGGGGCACCCGGCCCCGCGCCGACGCTGGTCGAGCCCGGTCCGGCCGCCGTCCGAGGTGCCGCGCCGCCGGCATCCAGCCCGCCCAAGACACCGGGCTGGCGCCGCCTTCTCGCCGGAGCGGCACCGACCGAACCCACGCCGAACACCCAGCCGGCCCCGAATACTCAGCCGGCTCCGACCCAGCCACCGGGGCAGACCAAGGTGCTACCGGACGGCGACGCCGGCCAGCCCGGATTCCACCTCTACCGGCCGACCTCGCCCGGCGGCACCGACCAGCCGGGCGGCGCCGGCGCATGACGCGCATTCTCATCGTCACGGCGGTCGACGCAGAGCGGGCCGCCGTCCTCCGCGGCCTGAGCCCGGATCACCACGACAGCAGCCTCCACCCGGGTCACCACGACGTGATCGTCGGCGGCGTCGGACCGGCTGCAGCGGCGGCCACCACGGCGGTTGCGCTCGCGGTAGCCCGAGCGCACGACCGGGCGTACGACATCGTGGTATCGATGGGGATCGGCGGCGCTTTCGTCGACCGCGCAGCGATCGGAGGCGTGGTCGTCGGGACCGCGAGCATCGCCGCGGACCTCGGCGCGCAGTCGCCGGACGGCTTCCTGTCCGTCGCGGATCTCGGCTTCGGGCAGGTGGTGATCGACGCGGACACCGAGCTGGTGGCCGAGCTGGTCAAGACGGGTGCGTCCAGTGGATCGATCCTGACCGTCTCGACCGTCACCGGATCGGCCGAGCGCGCGGCCGACCTCGCCCGCGCCCATCCGGATGCGGTGGTCGAGGCGATGGAGGGGTACGGCGTCGCGTGTGCGGCGATCGCGACCGGAACGCGGTTCGTGGAGGTACGAGCGATCTCGAACCTGATCGGGCCACGCGACCGGGCGGCGTGGCGGATCGGCGACGCGTTAAGCGCGCTGTCGGCGGCCGCGGAGGCAGTGGGTACGTTGGGAGCGTGAGCCTCTCCCTCGCCATCTCGCCCTGCCCGAACGACACGTTCACATTCGACGCTCTCGTGCACGGTCGCGTTGCCGGCGCGCCACCGATCGATGTGACCTATGCCGACGTGGACGTGACCAACACGGCCTCGCTCGACGGTACGTTCGACCTGGTCAAAGTCAGTTATGCGGCGCTGCCGTGGCTACTCGGGACCTACGAGCTGCTGCCGTGCGGCGGCGCGCTCGGACGGGGCTGCGGCCCGCTGGTGCTGGTCAAGGATGCGGTCAACGGCGCCGGGCCGGCATCGCTCGCCGGCCGTACGGTGGCCGTCCCCGGCGACCGGACAACCGCCTACCTGCTGTTCCGGCTCTGGGCGGCGGACATTGCCCCGGCGAAGATCGAGATCGTGCCGTTCCACGAGATCATGCCGGGCGTCGCCGATGGACGGTATGACGCCGGGCTGGTCATCCACGAGGCGCGGTTCACGTACCCGAGGTATGGCCTGACCGCGCTCGTCGATCTCGGCGAGTGGTGGGAGCGCGACACCGGCCTGCCGATCCCGCTCGGCGCGATCCTCGCGCACCGCGACCGGGTGGATGCGGCCGCGGCCACCGAGTGGGTCCGCGATTCGGTACGCCAAGCCTGGGCCGATCCCACGGCCAGCGAGTCCTACGTGCTCGAGCACGCCCAGGAGATGGAGCCGGCCGTGGTGTCGCAGCACATCAACCTGTACGTGAACGATTTCACCGAGAATCTCGGCGCCGAGGGTTACGCGGCGATCCGGTCCCTTCTGGATCGGGCGGCATCTCTGGGCCTGGTGCCGCCGATCCCGGCGGGTGCTCTGGAACCGCGGAGTTAGACGTCGAGTTCCTTGGCCACCGCGTGCAGGAGTTCGGCTACCGTCTTCGCGCTTTTCTTGTCCGGGTAGCGGCCCTTTTGCAGATCGGGGGTGATCTTGGTCTCGAGCACCTTGATCATGTCTTCGATCAGTCCGTGCAGCTCCTCGGCCGGACGGCGGCGCAGCTCCGCCACGGTTGCCGGTGCCTCGATTATCTTGAGCTGCAGCGCCTGCGTGCCCTTACGGCCCTCGGCGACGCTGAAGTCGACGCGCTGGCCAGGCGTCAGCTCGTTGACCCCGTTCGGCAGGGCAGCCTTGTGCACGAACACATCCCCGCCGTCGTCACGCGTGACGAAGCCGAAGCCCTTTTCCGTGTCGTACCACTTCACTCGGCCCGTTGGCACCGCGTACTCCGCCCAGTTGCTCTCGTTTGATCGCCTCCAGGCTATCGACAACGAGACAAAGCCCCAACTTCTTTCGCTTACAACGCAGGCCTACAGATGGGCGGGCGGCGCATCCGCGGTCGGGTGAACGTACGTCAATTCGGAGATCGGCAGCGGAAACAGCAGGTCGTCGCCGAACGGCGAAGCTGATCCGGCACGGTCGAACAGGACTTCGGTCATCGGAAGGTGACCCTCCGGTACCGGCCGCGCCTTGGAGCGGATGACCGCCACGTCAGTGGACTTCTTGGCCGACGCCATCGCGTCTCCCCTTTCACCGTCGAACTCGGGGCCGGCGAACACCTCTTCGGCGATCACAGGCGAGATCAGTGTTTCACATGCCACCGATCGAGATCTCGTGCCCGGCACCGGCAGCGCGAGACAGCTCGGCCGGATAGCGTAGAACGACGATGACCGGCAATCTGACCGACTTCCTCCGCGCGTACTCCGACGACGCGCTGGCCACGCTGCTCGCACGGCGGCCTGACCTGCTGACGCCGCCGCCCACGGACATGTCCGCGCTGGCCGCCCGCGCGCAGTCCCGCGTCTCCGTCGCCCGCGCGCTCGAAGGCCTCGACCTGTTCACGCTCGAGATCCTGGACGCCGCCCGACTCAGTCGCGACGTCGACGACGGCGACACCACGTCGGTCGAGGCCATCCTGGCCTGGGCCGCGCCCACCGACGGCCGCACGGTCCGCGCGGCGTTACGACGGCTCGAAGATCTTTTAATCGTGTACGGCCAGCCGGACGAGCTGCACGTAGTCCCGGTCGTCGACGAGATCTGTTCGCCCTACCCGGCCGGCCTCGGGCGCCCAGCGGAGCAGCTCAGCAACGACGCGGCCGCGCTGGCGAATGACGCCGCCGGGCTTCGGCGCGCGCTCCTGGCGGCCACGCCGGCCAGCCGGGCCGTGCTGGACCGGCTCGCCGACGGGCCTCCGATCGGTACGGTCGCGACCGGCGCGATCGGCGACCCCGATTCGGCGGTCGGCGCGCTCGTCTCGCGCAGCCTGCTCGTCGCGGTGTCGGACGACACGGTCGAGCTGCCCCGCGAGGTCGCGTTCGCGCTGCGCCGGGACGGTCGCCTGGGCGAGCTGCATCCGGCGCCGCCGGTGACGTCCGGTGCTTCGCGGAAGATCGCGACGATCGACTCGGCCGGCACCGGGCAGGTCATGGAAGCCGTACGGCAGACCGACTACCTGCTCGCGGCGCTCTCCGACGAACCGGCCGGCATCCTGCGTACCGGCGGCCTCGGCGTACGCGACCTGCGCCGCCTTGCCCGTGCGGCGGACATCATCGAACCGGCCGCCGCCGTCCTGCTGGAAGTCGCCTCGGCCGCCGGCCTGCTCGGCGAATCCGACCCCGGCCTGCGGTCGCCCAGCGGCGATCCGAGGATCCTGCCGACGCTCGCGTACGACCAGTGGGGTGCCGCCTCGATCGCCGGACGGTGGGCCCGTCTGGCCCGGGCCTGGCTCGCCATGGATCGACAGCCGGGTCTGGTCAACCGCCGTCCCCCGGCGCCGGTCAACGGCCGGAAACCGAGCACTCCGGATCGCCCGGCCAGCGTGCTGGGTCCGGAACTCGAACGTACCGGCGCGCCCCGCCTGCGAGCCGCGATCCTCGGCGTCCTAGCCGAGCTGGATCCCGGTGCCACGCCGAGCATCGAGGAGGTCCTCACCGCGCTGCACTGGCGTGCGCCCCGACGCTCGCCATGGCAGCCGGGGAACCCGGACTCGGCGGCGATGGAGCCGATCCGCTGGACCTTGGACGAGGCGGCGCAACTCGGGCTGATCGGGCTCGGCGGCCTCACCACGTACGGCCGGCTGCTGCTGGAGGAGGTCCTCGCGGCGGCGTCACGGGACAACGACGACGATCCGCTGGGCATCTGGAGCAGCGATGCCACCTCCGGCGCGATCGTCACGTTGGACAAGCTGCTGCCGGCGCCGGTGGACCACATGCTGATCCAGGCCGACCTGTCGGTGATCGTGCCGGGGCCGCCCGAGCCCGAACTCGCGGCCGAGTTGGCACTGGTCACCGAGCCGGAATCGGCCGGTGGCGCCTCGGTCCACCGGGTCACGCCGGAACGTATACGGGACGCGCTGGATTCCGGCTACAGTGCCGCCGAGCTGCAGAAACTCTTCACGCGCCGGTCGCGTACGGGCGTGCCGCAGGCGCTGTCGTATCTGATCGACGACACCGCTCGCCGGCACGGGGGGCTCCGGCTCGGTGCCGCGGGCTGCTACATCCGCAGCGATGACGTCGCTCTGCTGGCCGAGATCCTGATCGACCGTCGGTTGACGGAACTCTCCCTGCGTACGCTCGCGCCGACCGTACTCGTCTCCGGTTTCCTGGTCGGTCGGGTCCTCGAATCGCTGCGAGCGGCCGGGTATGCGCCGGTTCAGGAGGACGCCGGCGGTGCCGTGGTGCTCGGGAAGGCACGCGCGTTCCGGGCACCTCCCCGGCGTACCCCCTTGTCCAGCTCTGGATTCGGCGACGGTATGCGCGGGCTCACCGCGGCCCGGCTCGCGGCGGTGATCGAGGCTTTGCGGCAGGGCGATACGGCCGCGCGGTTGGCCCGGCGCGCACCCGTCACGGTCCGCGCGTCGGTGACCGGTGCGACCGGCGTGCAGGCGCATACGCAGGCGATGGCGGTGCTGCAGCAGGCGATCCGGGACAAGCTCCGGGTCTGGGTCGGCTACGTTGACGCGCACGGCGCGACCGCATCGCGGCTGCTACGGCCGGTATCGATCGGTGCCGGATATCTTCGGGCCGAAGACGAACGGACCGAGATGCTGCACACACTGGCGCTGCACCGGATCACCGCCGCGGTCGTCGACAGCTAGCGGGATTGCGGATCGCGCCGATCACCGAGAATGCGACCAGGAAGCCCAGTGCCACGCCCAGCGCCTCGCCGAGTGAATCCCCGACGCTTGCGCGCATCGCCAGCGTGGAGATGAGAAACCAGGCCAGCGCAAAGATCGCGATCGCGATCCCGGCGGCAATGACGCGCCAGGACGTCCGCGCTTCCGGCGGATCAGGGATCATGAATGAAGAGTGCCACTCCGGTACGGGCAACCGCCAGGGCAGATATTTTGCGGTGCCGGGCATCGCTCGCCCGCACCCGTGCACCGTGGCGGGGGCGGGCGTGCCCCCAAACACGCCCACCCCGCGATCCCCGGCACCGGACGCACGCGCCCTGGCACCGCAACCATGGCATCTGCGATCGGCGGTGCGGCGACACGTTGCCGATGTTCGTCGATGCCATGCATAAGCTATGACGCTGTCTCGAGCTGGAAGGTTGCTTGGATTCTGGTGCATCAATCGTTCGGTGCGCACGTATGTCCGGTTCGCTATTCCCGGTTCAACCGGAAGGTCGGCTGCCTATGCGAGACTGGACGCTGCCGCGCTCGCCTGAGCGGCGCAATCGAGCTACCGTCGGTTGTTGCTCTGACGCGAAAGGCACAACGTTGACCGGCGGCCCATTGATCGTCCAATCCGACAAGACCCTGCTCCTCGAAGTCGATCACCCCGACGCACGTGCGTGCCGGATGGCGATCGCGCCCTTCGCCGAGCTGGAACGCTCCCCTGAGCACGTGCATACCTATCGATTGACGCCGCTCGGCCTGTGGAACGCGCGCGCGGCCGGTCATGACGCCGAGTCGGTCGTCGACTCGCTGCTCAAGTATTCCCGCTATCCGGTGCCGCACGCGCTGCTCGTGGACGTGGCCGAGACCATGGACCGCTACGGCCGCCTGCAGTTGCTCAATGATCCGGCACACGGCCTCGTCCTGCGCGGGCTGGACGCCGCGGTCCTCACCGAGGTCGCGAAGTCGAAGAAGCTCGCCGGCATGCTGGGCGCTCGGCTGGCGGACGACCTGATCTCCGTACACGCATCCGAACGCGGCCATCTCAAGCAGGCGCTGCTGAAGCTCGGCTGGCCCGCCGAAGACCTGGCCGGCTACGTCAACGGCGAGGCGCATCCGATCTCGCTCGACGAGAGTGATTGGCACCTCCGGTCCTACCAGCGGGAGGCGGTGGACAGCTTCTGGGCCGGCGGATCCGGCGTGGTCGTGCTGCCCTGCGGTGCCGGCAAGACGATGGTCGGTGCGGCGGCGATGGCCGAGGCCGGTGCCACCACGCTGATTCTCGTCACGAACACGGTCGCCGGCCGCCAGTGGAAGCGTGAGCTGATCGCCCGGACCTCGCTCACCGAGGAGGAGATCGGCGAATACTCCGGCGAGCGCAAGGAGATCCGGCCGGTCACGATCGCGACGTACCAGGTGCTGACGACCCGGCGCGGCGGTGTATTCGCGCACCTCGACGTGTTCGGTGCTCGCGACTGGGGCCTGGTCATCTACGACGAGGTGCACCTGCTGCCGGCTCCGATCTTCCGGTTCACCGCCGATCTGCAGGCGCGGCGCCGGCTCGGCCTAACCGCGACGCTGGTCCGCGAGGACGGCCGCGAAGGCGACGTGTTCTCGCTGATCGGGCCGAAGCGGTACGACGCGCCCTGGAAGGACATCGAGGCGCAGGGCTGGATCGCACCCGCCGACTGCACCGAGGTCCGCGTCACGCTCACCGACGAGGAGCGGATGACCTACGCGGTGGCCGAGCCCGAGGAGCGCTACCGGGTCGCCGCCACCGCACGAACCAAACTCCCAGTGGTACGCGCCCTGATCGACAAACACCGCGACGATCAGGTGCTCGTGATCGGCGGGTACATCGATCAGCTGCATCAGCTCGGCGAATATCTGGACGCGCCGATCGTGCAGGGCTCGACCACGAACAAGGAGCGCGAGCGGCTCTTCGACGCGTTCCGGACCGGCGAGGTCAAGTACGCTGGTCATCTCGAAGGTCGGCAACTTCTCGATCGATCTGCCCGAGGCGGCGGTCGCGATCCAGGTGTCCGGCACGTTCGGATCCCGCCAGGAGGAGGCGCAGCGGCTCGGCCGGGTGCTGCGGCCGAAGGCGGACAAGCGGCAGGCGCACTTCTACACAGTCGTCTCGCGGGACACGATCGACACCGAATACGCCGCGCACCGGCAACGGTTCCTGGCCGAGCAGGGGTACGCGTACACGATCGTGGACGCCGACGACGTACTGTCCGCCTGATGCTGATCGATGCGTGGCTCGACCTGTTCCCGGAGGGCAAGGCGGCCGGCGAGCAGCTGATCGGAGCGTGGTCGGAGCCGCACCGGCACTATCACACGGTGGCCCACCTCGAGTTCATGCTGTCCATCGTGGACCGGTACGCCGACCGAGGCGGACGATGCCCGGCTGGTCCGGCTCGCCTGCTGGTTCCACGACTGCGTCTACGACCCGGAGCGGACGGACAACGAGATCAAGAGCGCCGAGTTGGCCGCCCAGGTTCTCGGCGATCTCGGCGTTATCCGATGAGGACGTCGCCGAGGTCGTCCGGCTGGTCTGGCTGACCACGCGGCACACCGTGGCCGACGGCGACCGCAACGGTGCGCTGCTCTGCGACGCCGACCTCGCGATCCTGGCCACGGCACCGTCCCGCTATGCCGAATACGCGGCCGAGGTCCGGGAGGAGTACCGGCACGTACCGGATGATCTGTTCCGGGCCGGTCGGCTGGCCGTACTCGGGAGTCTTCTGGATCTTCCTCGGCTCTATCAGCTGCCGGCGCTGCACGAGGCGTGGGAATCGCGAGCCCGCGCCAATCTAGCCGGAGAAATCACCGCACTCCGTGCTTTGGCCGCCTAAGTCCGGATCGCTTCAGCGCGTCGACAATATCTCGCGTTCTGACATGCGATGCTCCTAGTATGACGGCAACAGGTACGAGATCAGCTGGAATGTCATAGTGGTCGCGCTCGAACGCGCGCGCCGGCACGCCGAGCGCCTCAGCGAATGCGTGCAGCTCATCGAAGGACACGTCACTCACCAGGTGCGCAAAGTACCGGCCGGCGGCGCGCCCCTTTCCCGGCCAGACCGCACTGTCGACGAGCAGCATGGCGATAACGCTACCGTGGAGAAGTGAATCTTTTCGGACCGAACTTCACGTTCCTCGGCGTGCCGTCCTGCGACTGGTCGGAGCCCTCGACCTACGCCGACGCGGACGTGGTGATCCTCGGAGCGCCGTTCGACGGCGGGACGTCACACCGCCCCGGTACGCGGTTCGGTCCATCGGTTCTGCGCGGCACCGATTACCTGCCGCATGACGGATCCCGGCCGCACATGGCCATGCGGGTGGACGCGCTGACCACCGATCTGACCGTGATGGACGCGGGCGATGTCGAGGTCTACAGCGGCGAGGTGCTGCGCAGTTGTGCCGCGATCGAGGAGGCTGTCGCGACGATCGCGTCGAACGGCGCCATCCCGTTGATCCTCGGCGGCGACCACACCGTGACCTGGCCGGATGTCACCGGCGTCGCCCGGCATCACGGCTTCGGTCGGGTTTCGATCATCCACTTCGACGCGCACGCGGACACCGGCCACATCGACTTCGGCTCGCTCTACGGCCACGGGCAGCCGATGCGCCGCCTGATCGAATCGGGTGCCGCCCGCGGCGACCGGTTCCTGCAGATCGGGCTGCGCGGCTACTGGCCGGAGCCGGAGACGCTGGACTGGATGGCCGACCAGCGGATGACGTCGTTCCACATGAGCGAGATCGTCGCGCGCGGCCTCGATGCCGTACTCGACCAGGCGTTCCAGATCGCGCTCGACGACTGCGACGCGGTGTTCCTGTCGGTCGACATCGACGTCTGCGATCCGGGCCACGCGCCCGGCACCGGCACGCCGGAGCCGGGCGGACTCTCCGGGCGGCAACTGCTCGATGCGGTGTCGCGGATCTGCTACGAGATGCCGGTCGCGGGCATGGACATCGTGGAGGTGTCCCCGCCGTACGACCATGCGGAGATCACCGCGCTGCTCGGCAACCGCGTGGTGCTGGAAGCACTGGCCGGCATTGCCCGGCGACGCAAGGATGCCGGGACCGGCGTCGTCTGGGATCGTGCGACGCCGATGCTGCAGGGTCGTGGGACCGGCCGACCGCCGCTGATCCCGCCGACCGGTCCGACGCCGGCCGAAGCCGCCTCCCCGTAACGGCCGGATCCGGTGCCGTTTGCGGCCGACCGACCCGGGTCGGGTGTCTTTGCAGCCGCCTACCGCTCTGCACCGTTTGTGAGTCCAGAGTGGTAGGACGCGAACAGACACTCCACGACCTGCGTCCTCAAGATCTGCGCCGCGAAGCCTAGTGCGTGTTCGCGTGCGGCTTCGGCGTGCCGCGCCGGACCTCGGGCGCGCCGAGGCGGGCCGCGTCCGCGGTCAGGTCGTCCGGCATTCGCTGCGACTCGCGTTCCGCCTCGACGCGCGCCATGTAGTTCGTGACCTCGCGCTCGGTGGTCGCCGCGTCCCACCCGAGAATCCGGGCCATCAGCTCGGCCGTCGTCGCGGCCGACTCGGCTCCACGGTGGACGGTCTCGATCGAGATCCGGGTACGCCGGGTCAGCACGTCCTCGACGTGCAGTGCACCTTCGGCGGCACACGCGTAGACGACCTCGGCGGCGATGTATTCCGGTGCGCCGGGCAGTGCGCTGGCCAGCATCGGGTCCTCGTCGATCAGCGTGAGGATCTCGGTCGTCAGGGATCCGTACCGTTCGAGCAGGTGCTCGAGCAGTCCGACCGACACGCCACGGCGACGGGCGATGTCGGCGCGGTTCGTCCACATCGCGGCGTAACCGTCGCTCCCGAGCAGCGGCAGCCGGTCGGTCGCCGACTCCGGTGCGCCACTCGCACCGAACGAGGCGCCCAGACGGCGTACCACGCGGTCGATCACGTCCGCGGCCATCACCCGATACGTCGTGTACTTCCCGCCGGCCACGACCATCAGGCCGAGCATCGGCTCCACGACCGCGTGCTCGCGCGACAGCGCCGATGTGCTCTCGTCCTCGCCGGACAGCAGTGGGCGCAGCCCGGCGTAGACGCCTTCGATGTCCGATGTGGAGATCGGTCGCTCGAGCCACTGGTTGAGCTGCTCCAGGATGTACGCGATGTCCCGCGCCGAGGCCGCCGGATGGCTGCGATCGAGTTCCCAGTCGGTGTCGGTGGTGCCGATGATCCAGTGGCCGCCCCAGGGCAGCACGAACAGCACCGACGACGGCGTACGCAGGATCAGGCCGGCATCGCCGGAGATCACCGAACGCGGCACGACCAGGTGGACGCCCTTGCTCGCCCGTACGCGCAGGCCGGTCCCGGCCGGCATGGTCGGCTCGCCGATCAGCGCGCCGATGTCGTCGCTCCACACGCCGGTCGCGGCGACCACGGTCCGGGCGGACACCTCGAACTCCTCGCCGGACTCCATGTCCCGGATCCGGGCGCCGGTCACCTCGCGGGCCTCGCGGATCAACGCGACCGCGGATGCGCTGGTCACGACGGCCGCACCGAGGCTGGCTGCGGTCCGGGCCATGGTGGTGACGTACCGCGCGTCGTCGACCTGCCCGTCGTAGTAGCGGATCGCGCCGGTCAGGATGTCCTCGCGCAGCGACGGGAACAGTCGCCGGGCGGACGTCTTCGAGAGGTGCTTGTGCCCGGGCATGCCCCGGTGCCCGCGGCCAACGACACCGGCGAAGGCGTCGTAGAGCGCCACCCCGGAGCCGAGGTAGAACCGCTGCCAGGCTCGCCGTCCCAGGGAACGCACGGACTCCGCCACACCATTGGCCGGTACGGCGGTCAGCGGTACCAGGATCGGCACCGGCCGGACGAGATGCGGTGCGAGGCGCGTCGTGAGCAGACCTCGCTCGTGCAGCGCCTCGTGGACCAGGCCGAATTCGAACTGCTCCAGGTAGCGCAGCCCGCCGTGGATCAGCTTGCTGGACCGGCTGGACGTACCGGCGGCCAGGTCACGTGCCTCGACCAGCGCGACCGACAGGCCACGCGACGCGGCATCGAGCGCGGCACCGACACCGGTGACACCGCCGCCGATGATGAGTACGTCGAAACGCTCGCAACGAAGGCGAGCAAGATCGGATGTACGCCGCTGCGGTGACAGTGCACCGGCGGCGAAACGGGAGACCGTGGGATCACGTCGCACGCATCGAGGCTATCCGCTTGCGGCTCGTCCGGACGCACAGCCGCGGATCACGCCGTACGGTTTGGCGCATGGGCAGCTATGACACGCCGCCGGCGTGGCCGAACTCACACGCACTGCGACAGCCGAGAGCGAAGCGTGGCGAGATCGTCTTCGCGGTGCTCCTCGGCGGTTGGATCGTCTTCGCCACCGGCATCGTCCAGCTCGTGACGTGGTCAATCGAGCAGATCGGCCTGATCGAGGGCCTCTCGTTCGGCGCGTCCGCCTGGCCAGCCGCGGTATGGATCAATGCGGTGCTCGCCGGTACGCCGGCGATCCTTCTTGCCACGATGGCGAGACGGCCGACCGTACGCGCGGTCGGGCTCTCGTGGTCGCTGGCGGCGCTGATGCTCGGCATCATCGGATCGCTCCGGGCCATCCCGCCCGAGCAGAACGAGATCTACCTGGCGGCGCTTGCACTGGCGACCACGCTGGCCGCCCTCGTCCTGCGCCGCACGCTGGGCGCCGGTGGTCCGGCCGATCGATCGTCGATCCTGCTGGCGCTCGCGGCCGGCATCGCCGTGCTGGTGCCCTGGCTGTGGGTGGGCGCGCTCGGCAGCGACGTCGAGACCGTGCTGGCGGTCCTCGCCGCGGCCGGGTGCGGATGGCTCGCGGCACTCGTACTCTCACCGATGCTCCGGGCGTTCGGAGCGTTGACGAGCCCGATCGTCGCCGGGCTCGCGGCCGGTGTCACGCTGGTGCCGCTGGCGGCCGCGTACGGGGGGAGCGGTCCGCAGTTCGCGCAGATGCTGATGCTGCCGTTTCTCGGCATCGTCGCCGCCGCGCTGGCGCGCCGAGGTCCCGGCGTCGCTCGAGGTCCCGGCGTCCGCAGTGGTTCCAGCGTCGCCGTGACGAGTCTGCTGCTCGGTCCGGCCGTACTGGGACCGCTGGCGTTCGTCGAGCCGGACGAGACCGGGATCGTCCTCGGCTTCCACGACGTCGGCTACTGGATGCTGGTCGGCGCCGCCTGCTCGGTCGTGATCGCGACGGTGCTGGCGGTCGCCGCGCTGATCGGTTCTCGGGTGCGGACGCCCGCAGCCGGCGGTCTCCGGCCGACGTCGCCGGCGTGGCGCCGGTTCGCCGCGCCGGCGGCGCTGATGGTCGCGGTGGCCGGCGCCGTCGTGGTCTACCCGGTCGCGGGTCATCCCGGGTTCTTCGGCGAGCAGCTGTTCGTGGTGATGAAGCAGCAGGCCGACCTGGGGACCGTCGCGGCCGCGTCGACGACGCCGGAGCGCCGTGCCGCGGTGTACGCCTATCTGACCGCCTTCGCCGATCGCACCCAGGCGCCACTTCGCGCCGAGTTGACCCGCGAACATCTGACGTTCACGCCGTATTACCTGCTCAACGGCATCCTGGTCGACGACGGCGTACAGGCTCGGATCTGGCTGTCGCGCCGGAGCGACGTCGATCGCGTACTCCTTAATCCGCGGCTGCGGCCGATCCCGTCGGCGGAGGCTCCGATGCAGGGTACGGCCGTCGCCCTGGACGGTCCGCAGTGGAACATCGCGGCAGATCAAGGCGCCCGAGGTATGGGCAACCGGCGACACCGGCCAAGGCATCGTGATCGGCGGCTCGGATACCGGCGTGGATCTCTCGCATCCGGCGTTGACCGCGAGCTACCGGGGCGGCAGCGACTCCTGGTACGACCCGTGGAACGGCACCCGATCGCCGGTCGACGAGCAGGGACACGGTACGCACACCATGGGCTCCGCTCTCGGCGCGAACGGCATCGGCGTCGCACCCGGAGCCCAGTGGATGGCCTGCGTCAACCTCGGCCGGAACATGGCCAATCCGGCGTACTACCTGGACTGTATGCAGTTCATGTTCGCGCCGTTCGGGCCGGGCGGGAACGCGTTTGCCGGCGATCCTCGCCGCGGCGCCGACATCCAGACGAACTCCTGGGGCTGTCCGACGCAGGAGGGCTGCGACCTCGCGTCGCTCGAACCGGCCGTGGATGCGCTGACCGCGGCCGGCGTGTTCTTCGTGGCGGCCGCCGGCAACGAAGGTCCGCGATGCGGCTCGATCGATGACGCGCCGGCTCCGTATCCGGCGACGTTCACGGTCGGCGCGGTCGATCGGAGCGCGGACGATCGCGTCGTTCTCCAGCCGATCGTCCGGGGCCAAGCCGGACCTGGTCGCGCCGGGCGTCGACGTCCTCTCCGCGCTGCCCGGTGGCGGCTATGGCGCGCTCGACGGCACATCGATGGCGACGCCTCAGGTTGCCGGCGTGGTCGCTCTGATGTGGTCGGCTAATCCGGCCTTGCGTGGCGACGTCGTACGGACCGCGAAAATCCTTCGCGAGACCGCCGGGCCGGCGCATCCGACGTCCCTCACCGGCGCGTGCGGTGGCTCCGGACAGGTCGGCGCGGGGCTGGTGGATGCGCAGGCAGCGGTCGCCGAGGCCCGCACCGCCGCTTGATGATCATTAATCCATTTACGGCCACAATCGCCTGATTTATCCAGCAAGATGTTGTTATGACGATGGCGACCGAAACCGTCCCGGATCGGGCGAACAACCGAGCTGTGCTGCTGGTCTCGATCGCTGCAGCGCTCGGTGGATTCCTCTTCGGATTCGATACCGCGATCGTCAACGGTACGGTCGACGCGGTCAAAGCCCAGTTCCACATCTCCACCGGAGCGATCGGCTTCGTGGTGTCGTCGGCGCTGCTCGGCTGTGCGGTCGGTGCCTGGTTCGCCGGACCGATCGCGGACCGGATCGGGCGAGTCAAGGTCATGGTGATGGCCTCGATCGTGTTCATCATCAGCGCACTCGGCTCGGCGTTCGCGATCGGACCTTGGAGCCTGGTGTTCTGGCGCGTCTTCGGCGGCCTCGCGGTCGGCGCGGCCAGCGTGATCGCGCCGGCCTACATCGCCGAGGTCGCGCCGGCTCACCTGCGCGGCCGCCTGGGCAGCCTGCAACAGCTCGCGATCGTCACCGGCATCTTCGCATCGCAGATCGTCTCGTACGCGATCGCGCAGGCCGCCGGCGGCGCCGAGCAGCAATTCTGGTGGGGCGGCGAAGCGTGGCGCTACATGTTCGCGAGTGCGGTGCTGCCCGCGATCCTCTACGGCGCCTGCGCGCTCCGGATCCCCGAATCGCCGCGCTATCTGGTTCGCAAGAACAGGCTCCCGGAAGCGCGTACGGTGATCAAGAAAATGATCGGTGGCGACCCCGACGTCCTGATCGACAACATCCAGAAGTCGCTGACCAGCGGTACGGACAACGTCAAGCTCTCCGCCCTGCGCGGCAACACGTTCGGCCTGCAGTCGATCGTGTGGGTCGGCATCCTGCTCTCGGTGTTCCAGCAGTTCGTCGGCATCAACGTGATCTTCTACTACTCCTCGACGCTGTGGCGATCGGTCGGCTTCTCGGAGAGCAACTCCCTGCTGATCAGTACGATCACGAGCGTCACGAACATCGTCACGACGATCGTCGCGATCTCGCTGATCGACCGGATCGGGCGCAAGCCGCTGCTGATGATCGGCGCGGTCGGCATGGTCATCACGCTCGGCGTGATGGCGATCTGCTTCTCGCAGGCGAGCGGCCACGGGACGAACGTCACGCTCAGTCCGGGCGTCGGCAAGATCGCGCTGGTCGCCGCGAACCTCTACGTGTTCGCGTTCGGCATGAGCTGGGGGCCGGTCGTCTGGGTGCTGCTCGGCGAGATGTTCAACAACACGATCCGCGCGACCGCGCTCGCGGTGGCCGCCTCCGCGCAGTGGCTCGCGAACTGGGCCATCTCCACCAGCTTCCCGTCGCTCGCCAGCGCCGGTCTCGTCTTCGCCTACGGCCTGTACGCGTTCTTCGCCCTGGTAGCACTGTTCTTCGTGATCAAGTCGGTCAAGGAAACGAAGGGCCGGACGCTGGAGTCGATGTAGCCTTCCAGCCGTGATCGATTACGCCACTGCAGGACCGCTGACCGACCTCGGCGCCGTGCCCGGCCTGGATGCGGTGCCCGGCCTGGATGCGGTACCGGCCGATCCGGTGGAGATCTGCCGGCTCGTCCACGGCCTGGTGATTCAGCCGACCGATGCGTCCGCGCTTGGAACGATCCCGCCGGAGCGGCTGGACGAACGCAACATCCGGCCGGCCGCCGCCATCCTGCGGGCGCTGCTCGCGGTCAATCCGGCGCCGCTCGACGCCGACCGCACGCCGGCTGAACGCGTGATCGGCACGTGCCGGCACTTTGCCGTCCTCAGTACGGCGTTCCTGCGCTACCGCGGCATCCCGGCCCGGGCTCGATGCGGCTTCGCGACCTACTTCCACAAGGGGAAAGGCGTCGACCACTGGATCACCGAGTATCTGCATGACGACGGTGACCGGTGGGTCCGGATCGATGCCGAAATCCTCGGCGGATCGATCCTGCAACACCCGGAAGACCTGTCCGTCGGCGAGTTCCTGACCGGCGGCGAGGCATGGGCGCTGCATCGGGCCGCGTTCATCGACTCGAGCCAGTTCGGCGTGTACGGCACCGACCACGCATGGGGCCCCGCCGAGATCCGGGGCAACGCGATCCGGGATCTCGCCGCGCTCAACAAGGTCGAGACGCTGCCGTGGGACGAGTGGGGCCGGATGGTCGACTCATACCAGGGCCGGACCGGCGCCGACTATGACGAGCTGCTCGATCTCGTGGCCGCCGCCTGCGAGGCCGACGATCCGGAGTTCGCCTCAGCCGTCTACCAGCACGACGAGTTGCGCGTACCGGACGGGCTCATCCGCTGAACATGACGAACGACGGGTCGCGCTCGGCCTGCGCCTTCGCCGCCGCGGCTTCCGTCGCCCGCAGGACGCGCAGCGCGTTGTGCCAGGTCAGTTTCGCGAGGTCGGTGTCCGACCAGCCGCGTCCGGCCAGCACCGCGAGCAGGTTCGGATAGGCGTCGACGCCCTCCAGACCGTCCGGCGGCGCCGGCATCCCGTCGAAGTCGCCGCCGAGTCCGACGCAGTCGATGCCGGCCACGTCCCGCACGTACTCGATGTGGTCGGCGACATCGTTCACGTCGCATGCCGGTCGAGGATGATCGCGGAGCCAGGCGGCACGGCGTTCGGTCCACTCCGCGCTGTCCTCGGCGAAGGTTGTGGCGAGTTCCCGCCCGTACGCCATCAGCTGCAGGAACCAGTCCCGGCACGGCTCGGTCAGGAACGCGCAGACGAACGTGACCATGACGATGCCGCTCGTCTCGCGTACGCGCAGGAGCACGTCATCCGGCACATTCCGCGGATAGTCGCAGAGCGCGCGTGCGCTGGAGTGCGAGAAGAACGCCGGCGCCGTCGAGGTGTCCAGCGCGGCGTGCATCGTGGACGGCGCCACATGGGAAAGATCGACCATCACGCCGAGGCGGTTGCATTCGCGTACCACCTCATGACCGAAGTCCGACAGACCACCCACCCCGACCTCATCGGTGGCGCTGTCCGCCCACGCCGTGTTGTGGTTGTGCGTGAGCGTCATGTAGCGCGCGCCGAGCGCGTACATCGCCCGCAGCGTGGCCAGCGAATTCGCGATGGAGTGCCCACCCTCGATGCCGATCAGCGACGCGATCCGGCCGGACGCGTGCGCGGCCTCGACCTCGTCAGCGGTCCGGGTGAGCGCCAGCCGATCGGGGAAGCGGGCGACGAACTGATGCACGAAGTCGATCTGCTCCAGCGTCGCCGTCACCGCCGCGCCACCGGGGAGCCGCTCCGGCACCCACACCGACCAGAACTGGGCGCCGACGCCACCGGCTCGAAGGCGTACCAGGTCGGTGTGCAGGCCGACCTCGGTCTGGTCGGAAGAAAGGTCCAGATCGCCCAAGTTGTACGCAACCCGGTCGCGCATCTCCCACGCGAGATCGTTGTGTCCATCGATAACGGGGGCATCCGCCAGGAGTTGAGCAATCCGTGAGTCCATGTGGCCGGACGTTACCAGCGCACCCCACCGGTCGTCACGTGCTGATATGTGGAAGGGCGGGCCGCCCGTAAGCGACCCGCCCTCCGATGTTACCGAGACTTCTTAGAAGTCCATGTCTCCGCCGCCGCCACCGCCGCCGGCCGGAGCCGACGCCTTCTCCGGCTTGTCCGCGACGACCGCTTCGGTCGTCAGGAACAGTGCGGCGATCGAGGCAGCGTTCTGCAGCGCGGAACGCACGACCTTCGTCGGGTCCGGGATGCCGGCCGCGAGCATGTCCACGTACTCGCCGGTCGCGGCGTTGAGACCCCAGCCGACCTGCAGGTTGCGGACCTTGTCCACGACGACGCCACCTTCGAGGCCCGCGTTGACGGCGATCTGCCGCAGCGGGGCGTCGAGCGCGACGCGCACGATGTTGACACCAGTCGCCTCGTCGCCGACCAGGTCAAGCTTGTCGAACGCGGTCTTGCCGGCCTGGACCAGCGCGACGCCACCACCGGGGACGATGCCCTCTTCGACGGCCGCCTTCGCGTTACGAACGGCGTCCTCGATGCGGTGCTTGCGCTCCTTGAGCTCGACCTCGGTCGCTGCGCCGACCTTGATGACCGCAACGCCACCGGCGAGCTTCGCCAGACGCTCCTGCAGCTTCTCACGGTCGTAGTCCGAGTCCGACTTCTCGATCTCGGCACGGATCTGGTTGACGCGACCCTGGATCTGGTCCGCGTCGCCCGAGCCGTCGACGATCGTCGTCTCGTCCTTGGTCACGACCACCTTGCGGGCCTTGCCCAGCAGGTCGAGACCGGCGTTCTCCAGCTTGAGGCCGATCTCTTCGCTGATGACCTGGCCACCGGTGAGGGTGGCGATGTCCTGCAGCATGGCCTTGCGGCGGTCGCCGAAGCCCGGCGCCTTGACGGCAACCGACTTGAACGTGCCACGGACCTTGTTGACGATGAGCGTGGCCAGAGCCTCGCCCTCCAGGTCCTCGGCGAGGATCAGCAGCGGCTTGCCGGACTGCATGACCTTCTCGAGGATCGGCAGCATGTCCTTGACGGCAGAGACCTTGTTGTTCGCGATCAGGATGTACGGGTCGTCGAGGACGGCCTCCATACGCTCCGGGTCGGTCATGAAGTAGGCCGAGATGTAGCCCTTGTCGAAGCGCATACCCTCGGTGAGCTCAAGCTCGAGGCCGAAGGTGTTGCTCTCCTCGACGGTGATGACGCCTTCCTTGCCGACCTTGTCCATCGCCTCGGCGATGATGTCGCCAACGGTGGAGTCAGCAGCGGAGATCGACGCCGTCGAGGCGATCTGCTCTTTGGTCTCGACGTCCTTGGAGATCTTCGCGAGCTCCTCGGCAACGGCTGCCACCGCAGCCTCGATGCCGCGCTTCAGACCCATCGGGTTCGCGCCGGCCGCCACGTTGCGCAGGCCCTCGCGGACCAGCGCCTGGGCCAGCACGGTGGCCGTCGTCGTGCCGTCGCCGGCTACGTCGTCGGTCTTCTTCGCGACCTCTTTGACCAGCTCGGCGCCGATCTTCTCGTACGGGTCCTCAAGCTCGATTTCCTTGGCGATGCTCACACCATCGTTGGTGATAGTGGGCGCGCCCCACTTCTTCTCGAGCACGACGTTGCGGCCCTTCGGGCCCAGCGTCACCTTGACGGCATCGGCGAGGATGTTCATTCCCCGCTCAAGCCCACGGCGAGCTTCCTCGTCGAACGCAATAATCTTGGCCATTCGGCGTTGTCCTCCTGGACACTCGCGGCGCATCACCCGAGGCGACGCAATCCGCATGGTTCGCACTCTGTATCCCGCGGTGCCGGGTGGCGCCGCAGTAGGTGCTCTAGGCGAGCACCGCCGGCCGGACCGGACAAAGCCCGCGACGACTTGGCTCACAATCTTGCGATCATGAAGCCGGCACCGGACCCCGACCATTGGCACTCACATAGCGCGAGTGCCAATGTCCTGTTTAGCACTCTGCCCCCGCGAGTGCAAGCGCCGCCCCACTGGCGGCGTGGGTCGGATCACGCTCTCGGATGCGGCGAACGGGCACCTGTGGCATCGGCCACAGGCGCCCGCGAAACGGGTTAGTCGGGCTCGGCTCACCACGGTCACCACGGTCACCACGGTCACCTCACCACGGTCACCCCCGTCACCCGGCGACACGCTCGACATGCGTTCGACACGCTCGACACACCGTCGAGCTCGACGTGGGTATGCCCGCACCGACATCCGCACTATCGATCGCCGCCAGGGCACCCGCCCCGTGGCTAGGGGCGATGATGCGTCCAATGCTCGGCACATGTGGATAACCGAAAAGATCTTGAAGCGAAAACGCTCCCCTGGCGCACTTATCCTTCAAGATCTTTTGCGTTATCCACATGCCCCCGGGGCAACCCAGCAAGTCGCAGGTCAGGACGGTGGCCGATACCTCGCAGACGCCGTCAACACGATGATCCGGAAGAGTTAATGCGGCTGCAGCACGAACTCTTCACGATCACTATGCGACTGGTACCGCGCCGGCCGTTGAGCGCACGCGAGTCGGCGGCGGCGCCCAGACCGCCCAGTGTTAGAGCGCCTGATTCAGCATCGGAGTGGTCGTCAGCATCTCCTTCGCCCGCATCTCGGCGAACGTCAGGAAGATCCCGATGACCAATACCATCGATGTCGGAACCGTGAGGATCGCAGCAACGGCCTCAAAGATCACGAACCCGGAGGCACTCATGCTGGACACGGACGAACCGGCAACGGAACTGATCAGGACGACGACCAGGCCGACCGCGAGCGTGAGACCGTAGATCGTCGCGACGCGCCCGAGAACCGGACCGAAGTTTTTGTTGACCATCCGGAACGAATCGGGAAGCGAACCACGACTGAAGATCACGAACGGCACGATGAGCGAGCCCGCAACGGCGACGTACAAGCCGGGAATCAGGAAGCAGGCCGACGCGAGAGTGATCGCCAGGAAGTAGAGAATCAACCACCCACCCACGCGTGGGAGGTTCTTGAGGCCGTACACGAAGGCACGTCCGAACGGTGCCGGTTCACCGGCTGCCTGCCTCGTAATGGTCCACATGCTTGCCGCCCAGCCAACCGCGCCGAAAAGCAGGAACACGAGGAGGTATACCCCGAGAATGGCGTAGATCTTGGCGATATCGCCGGCCAGGTCCGATGGGATCGGCGTAGTGGGATCCGCTTGTTGCAGCTGTTGAAATTGCTGAAGGTCGGTCGAAAAGATCTTCAGCGGGCCGGAAATGAAGGCGCCGAACCCGACGGATGGAATCACGGACGTCAACAACAAGATCGGGAACAACGAGCGCCAACTGCGGGCGAACGTCTGCCACAGCCGTGACCACCAGCCGGCAAAGCCCTGCGTGGGCGGCGTCACGAGCGGATCGGCGCCCATGCCGGTGACGTCGTACATCGGGCTGCCGCCGGGCACCTGATAGCCGTAGGTCGGGTATGCCGAATAGGGCATACCGGGCGCCGGGTAGTACTGCCCTGGTACCTGGTAGCCGGGCGGTGCGTAGCCGGGCGGTGCGTAGCCGGGCGGTGCGTAGCCGGGCGGTGCGTAGCCGGGCGGTGCGTAGCCGGGCGGTGCGTAGCCGGGCGGTGCGTAGCCGGGCGGTGCGACCGGATAGGCGGGAGCCGGGTACGCGGGTGGCGTCACACCTGGCGGCGCCGCATCCGGAAGCGTCGCATCGGCCGGCGGGAAGCCGTGGTACGGCCCGGAGCCCTCGGGGGATGGGGGCAGGTCTGTCACGGAAACTCCTTCATTCTGGCTGCGCGGACGTTACGCGAAACCAGTCTGGAGCGTTGCCCTCCGATCGGCTGGAAATGGGCCGTCGGCGGAAATGGAAAGGGCGCCGCCTCAGGTGAGTGATGCGGCGCACTAACCCGTGATCAACCAGCGATGCGGACCTGTTCCGCCTGAGGGCCCTTCTGGCCCTGTGTCACCTCGAACTCGACTCGCTGCCCGTCGTTGAGCGTCTTGTAGCCATCCATCGTGATCGCGGAAAAGTGTACGAACACGTCTTCGCCGCCATCGACGGCGATGAAGCCGTAGCCCTTTTCACTGTTGAACCACTTCACCGTGCCTTCTGCCACCGCACACATCCTCACATCAATCGATCCGTGCCACGTCCAGATCGGCACGCTAACACCAGATCGGCGACCGCGCAGCCCGAAAAAGTCGGCTCTATCGAGGCGCGTACGGGCTGGCCACGGCATCTCGTGCGGACACAGCCGATAACCGCTAGCAGCGATGGCACATTCACGGTAGGACTAGCACTGTGAACGAAAATGTGACGATCCGCCGGACTACCGCGGCCGACGGCGGCCGAGCCCGGGCACTGCGCCTGGAAATGCTCGCCGATACGCCGCTCGCCTACCTGTCGACGCTCGATCAGGTCGCCGAAGCGCCGCATGCCGAGTACCTCGGGCGGGTCGCACGCGCGTCGAACGGCACCCAAATCGCGCATTTCATCGCGGAGACCGTGGATCGCCGGCTCGTCGGGCAAGTTCTGGCGGTCGAGAACGTCGAGAACCCGGACGTGACGATGCTGTTCGCGGTCTACGTCAGTCCGAGCCACCGGGGCGGCGGCACGATCGCCGGCTTGATCGACGCCGCCGCCGCCTGGTCGCGCGAGTGCGGCCGGAAGCGCCTCGAACTCGAGGTGATTACGGCGAATAAGCGGGCAAGTCGGGCGTACCAGAAATTGGGTTTTGAAGATGTGGGCGAACCGGTCCCGCACCCGACACTGGCCGTGTTGAGCGAGCAGCTGATGGTCCGCGCCTGTTGATCCTGGAGGTGCCCTCCAGGATCAACAGCAGGGCCCTAGACGTGCCGGCGGGACTGGACGATGCGGAAGCGGTTGGAGACGTAGGCGCCGTCGGTCAGCGCTGCGTTCGCGGCCGGGTTCGCGCCGCTCGCGTGGAAGTCCGAGAACGCGGCGGACTGGTTGACGAACACGCCGCCGAGCAGGTTGCAGGACAGGTGGACGCCGACATCGAGCGTCGCGTCCTCCATCGCGTTGAGCACGGCCGGGTCGGTCGAGTAGACGGCGGCGGTCAGCGCACCCTTCTGCCCGACGATCCGGCGGAACAGTTCGAGGCTCTGGTCGGTCGAGTCGGTCGAGACCACGAACGAGATAGGCCCGAACCACTCGTTGTCGAACATGCCCTCATTCGCCGCGTCCTGTTTGAGGACCAAGGGGGTACGCACAGTCGCGCCCGGATACGTCGGATGCTTCACCTCGCGCGAATCGAGCAGCACCTCGCCGTGGTCGCGGGCGGCGCTGATCCGGCCGACGATCGCCGGACTGACGATCGCACCGGTCAGCTCGACGCCACGCGCATCGTCACTGGTCAGCGTCTCGACAGCGGCGGCGATGCCTTGGGCGACCTGATCGAACGTGGCGTGCCCGGCCTCGGTTTCAATGCCGTCGCGAGGGACGAAGATGTTCTGCGGTGTCGTACACATCTGGCCGCTGTAGAGCGTGAGCGAGAAGCCGATGTTGCGGCACATCGCGGCGAAGTCGCCGGTCGAGTCGATCACGATGGTGTTGACGCCGGCCTTCTCGGTGTAGACCGAGGCCTGACGGGCGTTCTGTTCGAGCCAGTCGCCGTACGCGGTCGAGCCGGTGAAGTCGACGATCTTGACTTCCGGGCGCAACGCCAGTGTCGAGGCGATCTTCTCGCCCTCCGACTCCGGCGCGAGCAGAACCAGATTCGGGTCGAAGCCGGCCTCGGCGAGCACCTCGCGGGCGTACTTCACGGTGATCGCGAGCGGCATTACGGCGCCCGGATGCGGCTTCACGATCACCGCGTTGCCGGTGGCGAGGCTGGCGAACAGGCCCGGGTAGGAGTTCCAGGTCGGGAACGTGTTGCAGCCGATCACGAGACCGATGCCGCGCGGGACGACGTGGAACGTCTTCGTCATCCGCAGCGGATCGCCCTTACCGGCCGGCTTCTCCCACTGTGCCGTGGCAGGGTGGCGGGTCATCTCGGCGTGCGCGTAGGTGACGGCCTCGAGCGCGCGATCGAGCGCATGCGCACCGCCGGCCTGGAACGCCATCACGAACGCCTGACCGGACGTGAACTGCACCGCGTTGGCCAGCTCGAAGATGTTCTCGTGCAGGCGGGTCAGGATCTCGACGCAGACGCCCGTACGCGTGTCGGGGCCGGCATCGCGCCACGACGGCATCGCGGCCTGTGCGGCGGCGACGAGCGCATCCACGTCGCCGTGCGGGTAGCTCACGCCGAGGTCGACACCGAATGGTGAATGCTCGGTGGTGACCTGACCGTCGGTGCCGGGCTGGGTCAGCGGGAACGGTTTGCCGAGATAGGCCTCGAATGCGGCCGCCCCGGCCGGTGCGGCGGCTTCGCCGTACACCTTCGGGCTCGGGGACTCGGGGAACGCCGACCAGTAGGTGCGGTCGGCAATTGCGGCGTGAGCACGCTCGATTGTGGCGGCGTGCTTCGCGAAGAGGGGGTGCTCTGGCGAATCCTGGGTCGCAGTCATGCCGCCCATCATGCCTCGCTCAGCCTTCGCTGTGCACGGACCTACGCCTTTAATGTCATGATTTAACCGTGATGCGTACGCAGTGGAACCGGCTCAACGGGACGACGTACGCCGGCCGCTGCCTGGCCTCACTGACCGGGTGCCGACGGGTGCCGGGCCCGGACGGGACGACGATCGCGGCCGACTATCCGTTGCGCGTACCGGCGGCGGCCTGCTTCGTGATCGGCGACGTCATCTTCTGCCGGCACAGCGCCTCCTGGCTGCTGGCGACCGAGCAACGGGCAGTGCTCGCGCACGAGGTGCGACACACCTACCAGTACGCCCGCTGGGGGCCGCTGTTCTGGCCGCTCTACGTCGCCGGTTCCGCCTGGTCCTACGCGCTCACCGGCAACTTCGGCGTACGGAACGCATTCGAACGCAACGCCGGGCTCGCCGACGGCGGTTACGCCGACGCGCCCATACGCCCGATATTCCGCCCGATATTCCGCCCGATCGTCAGCAGGTCTTGATCGTCGAGCCGGCCGGCACGTTCACGTACGCGGCCGAGATGTAGTTACCGGCCGCCAGCCGATACCAGTACGAGCTGGTTCCGCTCCGCGTGATCAGCTGCCCCTTCGTCCGGCACTCGATCGGCACCTGCGCGTACGGGCCGGCCAGGCCGACGATCTTGTGGGCCGTGCTGGCCCCGCTGCGTACGTTGACCGTGCCGCCGTTCGTCGAGATCGTGCCGCGTACGCCACCGCCGGTCCACAGGTAGGTCACGGTGACCCAGCCGCTGCTGGACAGCTTCAGGCCGTCCCGGATCGTGCCGTCAGCCAGGTCGATGCCGGCCGGGTTGAGCACCGTGCGGCCGAACTGGTCCTTGCCGCCGTTGTAGTGATCCTGATATGCCGCCTGCGCCTCGGGTCGGCCGATCGGCAGCTTGGTCCACGACGTGCGTTTGATGTTCCAGTAGCCGTCGTTCGTGTTCCACGGCCCGACGTCCCAGACCGGCTCGTACGCGCACCGGCCGTTGGTCGCCGAGCAGACCCGTACGGAGTAGTAGTTCTTGCCCTTTGCCGACAACGATCCGGTGCTCGGCAGCGAGACGAAGTGGTCGTTCGACGCGACCTTGTGACCGTTCGCGGTGTAGTGGCCGACCAGGCCTTCGCGGGTCGCGTACACCTTGTAGGTCTTCGGTGTTCCGCTCGCTGCCGGCGGAGGTGCCGCGGCCGCGGGCAGTGAGATCCCCAGCGGCAGCAGCGTATTCGGCGCGTTCGCGGGGTTCGCTGCAGTCGGCACGTTCGCGCCGGTCGAGGCGGCCGGCGGCGTCGGTGCTGCGCGTGCCGCCGTCGACAACGGAATCACCAGGCTCGCGGCCTCCAGCGCGGCGAGTCCGACCCGGCTCCACCGCCACGACAAAAATCGAGTTCTCATTTCGCCTCCCATGACCGCTTCAGCGAGCTGATCGTATGAGGCGCAATGTAACTAGTGTGGCGATTTGGTGCTATTGGTGCAGAAAGGGACAGCGAGTGCCGTCAGTGGTTTCGCGAAGATTTAACGTCACGCGGACAACTCACGCGGGGAAAAATTGGTCGAGAGGACGTGTCGCACGACGCCTCCGGCGCCGGGTCGCTCGACTCCGACAAGTCGATTTCGAGCGGCGATACGTCCTCCCGCAACGAGCATCTTGCTGCGTCTCACAGCCGTCGTCAAGGGCTTCGAGCGTCGGATGTTCAACTCACAGCAAACCCATAGTCACTCATAGCTACCGAGCGTGCACGTGCAGGTTGCACAACCGTGCATATGCCTCGTCCACCAGTGCGGGTTCGCAGGCCCTACTGATTTACGTCGATGCACACTGATTACGGTCGGTAATCCTGCCAAATTTAGGAAAGTAGGCCCGCTTCGCGGACCGACTTCAACGTCGGCTTGACGCGGAACGTCGGGCCGACGCGATCCGCGACCGCGTCCGGCGTCTTCAAACCGTCGCCGGTATTGAACACGACGGTCTCCAGCTCGGGGTCGAGCTTGCCAGACGCGACCAACTTGTGCAGGACCGCCACGGTCACGCCGCCGGCGGTCTCCGCGAACACGCCGGTGGTGGACGCCAGCAACTCGATCGCCGTGCGAATCTCGTCGTCGTCCGCGTCGTCCATCCAACCGCCCGAGCGGCGAACCGTCTCCAGCGCGAACGTCCCGGCGGCCGGATCGCCGATGTTCAGCGACTTGGCGATGCCGGTCGGCTTCACCGGTGTGATCTCGTCGACACCCTCCCGGAGCGCGGTCGCGATCGGGTTGCACCCGGCCGACTGCGCGCCGAACACCTTCCAGCCACCGATCGGCGCTTCGACCAGTCCGATCTCGACCAGTTCGGCGAACGCCTTATCAATTTTGGTCAGCAGCTCGCCCGAGGCCATCGGAATCACGACCTGCGCCGGAATGCGCCAGCCCAGCTGCTCGGCCACCTCGTATCCGAGCGTCTTCGATCCCTCGGCGTAGAACGGCCGCAGGTTGACGTTCACGAACGCGGTGTGCTCGAACTCGTCGGTCTCGGTCAGCTGCGAACACAGCCGGTTCACGTCGTCATAGGAGCCGTCGATGGCCACGACGTCGCCGCCGTACACGGCGGACATCAGGACCTTGCCGTCTTCAAGATCAGAAGGAATGAAAACCATGGACGGTACGCCGGCCCGGGCCGCATGCGCCGCGACCGAGTTCGCCAGGTTGCCGGTCGACGCGCAGGCGAACCGGGTGAAGCCGAGTTCCGACGCGGCCGTCAACGCGATCGAGACGACGCGGTCCTTGAACGAGTGCGTGGGATTGGCGGAATCATCCTTCACCCACAGCCGGGCGTTGATGCCGACCGCGGCGGCGAGGGCATCCGCCCGGATCAGCGGTGTCATGCCCGGATTCAGCGAGACACGGCTTGCCGGATTCTGGCCAGTGGGGAGCAGGGCGGCGTACCGCCAGATGTTTTGCGGTCCGGCCTCGATCTGGGCGCGCGTGACCTTGGCGATCTCCGCCTGGTCGTACGCGATCTCCAGCGGGCCGAAACATTCGTAACAGGCATGCTGTGCGGCGAGCGGGAACTGGGCGCCGCAACCGCGACAGACGAGCCCGCGCGCGGGAGAGCCGGCGAACGTGGTCGCGTTGGGGAGGAGGGTGCTGGTCATGACAGAGACGTCCTCTCATCTTCCCGGCCGCCAAATGTGGCGAAACCGGACGGATTTGGCACCTGCCGCATCGAGCGGTGGTTGCCGGGGCGTCAACGGGCCGTATCCCTCAGCCCCTCTGGATGAGGTATGTAGTTGTGCACATCAGCGTAGCCGTGCCTCCGGCCCAGCAGCGCCGGGTCCCAACTGTTGGTAACAACGTGACGTGCCTTACCTCTTAGGAGACGACGTCCTTGCGGTGGAACCTCAGGAACGCGAGGCCGAAGAAGATCGTCGCGTAGACCAGCGCAACGATCGCGCCCTTGACCATGTCGGTGGTCTGGATCGGCGTGGACAGCAGCCCCAACCATGCGTCCGCATAGTGCGTGGGCAGGTAGTCACGGATCGAGCCGAGCGCCGTGATCTGGTCCAGGATGCTCGACAGGATCTGCAGCAGGACGGCCCCGCCGACCGCGCCGAGCGGCGCATCCGTGGATACCGACAGCAGGAACGCCAGACCAGCCACGATCAACAGGCTGACCGCCAGGTACGCGACGATGCCCAACAGCCGCCAGAACGCGGGCATGGGCGCGATGCTGTCCGACACGTTGGACTTGAGTGGATGCCAGCCGTAGCGGAGCGTACCGGCGGCGAGCGCGGTGCCGGTCAGCACCACCAGCGCGATGCCGCTGAGCGTCAACGCGACCAGCAGCTTGCTGCCGAGCAGCCGGGCCCGCGGCACCGGGATCGCCAGCAGGTAGCGCAGCGATCCCCACGACGCCTCGCTCGCGACCGTGTCCCCGCAGAACAGCGCGACCACCACGATCAGCAGGAACGACGCGGACACGAGCAGCGTGAACAGCGCGAAGTTCAGCCCACCGCTGGTCGCGATGGTGGCGAGCGCCGCGAACTGGCCGCGCTCGTTGCCGCTGTTGCGGCTGTTGTTGCTGCCGAACTCGAACGCGACCAGTACGACCAGCGGCAGCAGCACCATGAAGCCGAGCGTCAACTTGTTACGCCGCCGGGCGAGCTGCCGTCGCATCTCGGTGCCGTACGAGAGGGTGGCGCCCGGACGGTAGCCGGCCGCGGCCTCCTGCGACGCCGATTCCGTGACCGTCATGACCGATCCCCACTCGCCTTCGTATCGCCACCGACAAGCGTCAGGAACGCGTCTTCCAATCTGCGTCGCGGTGCCACCCGATCCACGCCGATACCCGCGTTGACGAGCGCGGCCACGAGTTCCGACCGCGGTACGCCATCCGCGTCGACCACGACTCCGGCGCCGTCCGGCGCGACCGAACGGATGCCCTTGATCTCGTCCAGGACAGCCGTCGCGGCGGCCACGTCCGAGACGTCGAACTGCACCGACGGCGATTCACCGACGATGTCGTCGACCGGGCCGTCCGCCACCTTCTCCCCCTTGTGCATCACGACCACATGGGTGCAGGTCTGCTCGACCTCGGCCAGCAGATGGCTGGAGACGAGCACGGCGCGGCCGTCGGTGGCGTACCGGCGGAGGACCTTCCGCATCTCGGCGATCTGCGGCGGATCGAGTCCGTCCGTCGGCTCGTCCAGCACCAGCAACTCCGGCAGGCCGAGCATGGCCTGCGCGATAGCCAGGCGTTGCCGCATGCCGTGGCTGTACGCCTTCGTCTTCCGGTCGATCGCACCACCGAGACCGGCGATCTCCACCGCCTCGTCCATCCGAGCCTCCTCGATCGGTCGGCCGGTGGCACGCCAGTAGAGGTCGAGGTTCTGCCGGCCGGTCAGGTGCGGCAGGAAGCCGGGCCCTTCGACGAGCGCGCCGAGCCGGGACAGCACCGGCGAGCCGGGGAGCAGCCGATGGCCGTACACGTAGATCTCGCCGGCGGTCGGCTGGGTCAGGCCCATCAGTACGCGGAGCGTGGTGGTCTTGCCGGCACCGTTCGGTCCGAGCAGTCCGAGCACCTGGCCGCGCGTGACGGTGAGGTCGAGCTTGGCGACCGCGACGAAGTCGCCGTACTCCTTGCGAAGGTTGCGGACCACCAGTGGCGTGTCCGCGTACTCCGGAACGACGGTCAGGATCCGCCGGTCACGGCGCTTGCGGGCAATCGCGATCGCGATCACCGTGCTGAGTGCGATGAACAACGCGACCGCACCGAGCGCCCACCACCAGCCGGCGTCGCCGTTCGGCGATCGGGGTCGAGGTGACCGTCGGCAACGCGACCGCGCCGTTGCCCAGCCCGATCATGTAGACGGTCGGTGCCGACGGCGTCAGGAACGCCTGGTCGGACGTTGCCACGGTGATCCGGATGAGGTGCCCGGCCGGGAACTGGTGCACGATCGCGGGCAGCGTCACGGTCACCGGCTGGGCCGCGTCGATCGAGGATGCGAGGTGGTCCAGGCGTACCGGGGCGACCAGGCCGTCCGGCAGCGTCAGGCCGCCGGCCGGATCGACGTCGTAGAGCTTGACGAAGACGACCGCGGAGCCGGTGGTCGACGCGACCTTGATCTGCACCGAGGGCGAGCCGACCACGTTGATCGACGTTGCCAGTGGCGTCGAGTAGAAGTCGGCGTGCTGCCCGGGGATGTCGGTGACGAAACCGTTCACCAGCGAACTGAGGCTGCCGGTACCCGTACCCGGTAATGAACTGAGCGCGGCCGGCGATGAACTCGGCGGATTGGCCGCGGCCTGCGGCGGTCCGGACACCGTGACCGTGGACGGGATCTCGCCGCCGACGCCGGGGTAGTACGGCACCTCGAATGCGCTCGCGACCAGGCCGTTGCTGTTCGCGTCGAGGCCCGCGATCCGCGAATAGGTGAACGTGGAGGTCGGCTTCGGGCCGCTGTGCTTGAGGTAGTAGTCGAGCCACTGGTCGGTCAGCGCGTTCAGCCGGTCCTGGTCGGACTGCGGCCCGGCGCCGCCGTCGTGCCCTCCGGTGAACCACGACACCGTCACCGGCGTGCCGGTCTTCGCGATGCCGGCCGCGTTCGCGTCCGCCTCGGACAGCGGGAACAGCGTGTCCGCCTCGCCCTGGATGAGCAGTGTCGGCGCGACGATCTTCGGCAGGATGCTGGACGGGCTGGACGCGTCGAGCAGCGCGATCTCGGCCGGTGTCGCCGCACCGGTGCTCGCGATCGACAGGTACGCCTGGCAGACGTCGGGCGCGAATCGACCGCATGCCGGATCGGCCGTGACGTCGGGCAGCGCCGATCCGCTGCTGCCGAAGAAGAGGCCGGCCCACGCCTTCTTCCAGACGCCGGTGTCCGGGCCGCCCCCGGTGGCGTTGGGCAGGAACGCGTTGGCCAGGTTGTTCCAGGTGATCATCGGGACGATCGCGTCGACCCGCCGGTCGTAGCCGGCGAGCAGGAGCGAGAAGCCGCCACCGTACGAGCCGCCGACCGCCGCCACCCGTGGATCGTTCGCCGCATCGTGGCGGATCTCCGGCCGCGCCGACAGCCAGTCGATCAGCCGGGAGCCGTCCTTGACCTCCCAGTCCGGGCTGTCCAGGTGGATCTGGCCACCGCTGCGCCCGAAGCCTTCGGCGGTCCACGTCATCACCGCGTAGCCCTGGTCGGCGAGGTGCTCGGCCTGATCGACGACGCTGTCCTTCGTACCGCCGAAGCCGTGCGCGAGCAGAACCGCCGGCACCTGATTCGTTGCGGACGCGGACTTCGGCTCGTAGAACGTCGTGTCGAGGCGGATCGGCGTGGTGCCGTCCGGGCCGGTCATCACGGTCAGGAACTGCGCGGTCGTCGAGTAACTCGCGCGGGTCGGCGCGCCCGCCCAGACGAGCAGGCCGATGATCACGACCGCGATCGCCGACCACGTGATGACGCGGCGACGAGTCCAGCGCATACGCGAAAACGCGCGGCGCAGCCGGCCGGCGGGCGATGAGGACATGTGGATCACCGTACGGTGCCGATCTGAGCGGGTCGTCAGCCGAGGGGCGTATTCGCAGCTGCGTCGGGTTGGTCGGTGGACTACGGGTGATGTCGACCTCGAGTGGTTTAGTAACGGAGTGACCCCAGCCGCGTTGACGCTCACCGCCACGCTCCGGTCCGCCACGCTCGATGCCCGCCGGGGCATCGTCCGGCTGCACGCCGAAGTGCTCACCGCGCTCGGACTCCAGCCCGGCGACGCGGTCACGCTGACCGGCCGGCGTACCACCGCCGGGCTCGTCGCGATCGCGCCGCCGGGTTCGAGCCGGGCCCTGCTCTACGCCGATGACCTGCTGCTCGGCAACCTCGGCAGCCGCGACGGCGGCGAGGTCACGGTCGCGCCGGCCACGATGGCGGCGGCCGGCCGGATCACCGTGGCCGGACCGCTGCACCTCCGCGCGCTGCTGTCGCCGGAGATGCTGCGGCTCGCGCTGCTGGGCAAGGTGGTCAGCGCCGGCGATGACGTCTCGCTGCTGCCGCAGGACGTGATCACCACCGAACGTACCGGGCCGGTGATCTCGGCGGCCCGCGCGTCGCTGCGCAATACGGTCGGCTACGCGTGGACGTCCGCGCTGCTCACGGTCACCGCTTGCGATCCGCCGCACGCCGCGCTGGTCACCATGGACACGGTCGTGGTCTGGCAGGACGTGCCGGACACACGCCGACAGTGGTACGCCCGACCACCGCCCCCGGCCGTACGCCCGACGGTCGCACCTCGACGACCTGCCCGGCGCTGCGGAAGCAGGCACATGAGCTGACCGAGCTGCTCGACCTCGGCTTCCACCACGGCGAGGTGCTCGGCCGCCTCGGTACGACGATCTCGCTCGGCGTACTCGTCACCGGACCGCCCGGTTCCGGCAAGTCGGCGATGGTGCAGGCGGTCGCCGCCGTGGTGAACGCGCACGTGACGACGCTCTGGGCACCGGAGATCGCCGCGCTGACGAACAACGATGCGGCCGCCCGGCTGCGAACCGCGCTGACCGCCGAAGGCCGGCGCCGGCCGTCGTGCTCGTCGCCGACGTCGAGGCGCTCGTGCCGCGGGACGAGCCCGGTCCGCTGTCGACCGTGTTCCGGCAGGCGGTGTCGGCCGCACTGGAACGCGGCGTCGCGGTCGTCTGTACCACCGGCCGGCCCGAGGCCGTCGATCCCGGCGCTGCGCTCGCCCGGCCTGCTGGACCACGAGATCGCGGTGCCGCTGCCCGACGCGCGCCGGCCGGCGGGAGCAGCTCGGCGTGCTGACCCGCCAGGTGCCGCTCGCCGGCGACGTGGCCCTCGACGACATCGCCGCTCGTACACCCGGGTTCGTGGCGGCCGATCTGGCGCGCGCTCGTACGCGAAGCCGGGGTACGCGCCGCGCTCCGGCAGAAGTCGTCGTCGCACGCACCGACGGTCGGGCTCGCCGACTTCCACGCAGCCCTCGAAGTCGTCCGGCCGACCAGCATGAACTCCTCGCTGCTGGAGCTCGCGAAGATCACGCTCGACGACGTCGGCGACATGGTCGAGGTCAAGCAGGTGCTGACCGAGTCCGTGCTCTGGCCGCTCGACCTACCCGGACACGTTCGCCCGGCTCGGCGTCGAGCCGCCCCGCGGCGTCCTGCTCTACGGCCCGCCCGGCTGCGGCAAGACGTTCCTGGTCAAGGCGATCGCCGGCACCGGCAAGGCGAACGTCCTGTCGGTCAAGGGCGCCGAACTGCTGTCCAAGTGGGTCGGCGACAGCGAACGTGCGGTCCGCGAACTGTTCCGCCGGGCCCGGGACGCCGCCCCGACGCTCGTCTTCCTCGACGAGGTGGACGCGCTCGCACCCGTACGCGGTCAGTCCACCGACGGCGGCACCACCGATCGGGTCGTCGCCGCGCTGCTCACCGAGCTGGACGGCGTCGAGCCGCTGCGGAACGTCGTCGTGATCGGCGCGACCAACCGGCCCGACCTGGTCGATCCGGCGCTGCTACGACCCGGGCGGCTGGAGCGCCTGGTCTACGTGCCGCCGCCGGACGCCGCGGCGCGGGCGGAGATCCTGCGATCGGCGGCACGGATCGGTGCCGCTGGCGTCCGATGTGGACATTGCGTCGCTGGGCGCGGCGCTGGACGGCTTCTCGGCGGCGGACTGCGCCGCGCTGGTCCGCGAGGCGGCGCTGGCCGCGATGCGCGAGTCGCTGGACGCCGCCACGGTCACCGCGGCGCATGTGGAGACGGCCCGGCGGCGCGTACGGCCGTCGCTGGATCCGGCGCAGGTGGCCGCACTGGCTGCCTACGCCACCAGGCACGATATTTAGCGGGCCATCCGGGTACGGGCTCTCGTCGCCCGCAGGCGGCGTAACCGGCCGACGACCATCGCATCGAATTCCAGCGCAGCCGGTGCGTCGAGAAGTTGGTTGAGCATCTGGTAATAGCGCGTCGCCGACAGGCTGAACTGCTCGCGAATCGCCTGCTCTTTACTACCGGCATGCCGCCACCACTGGCGCTCGAAAATGAGCATGTGCCGCTGCTGATCGGTCAGGCCGGGATCGACCTTCTCGGCCGGTGCCGGGGTAGCCGACTCCCATTCCGGGTCGTCGTCGAAGTCGGCATCGATATCAGCGTTATCGATATCAGCGTCTGCGCTCGCCATGTCGACATCGCCGTCCGCAAACTCGGCATCCAGATCCTCGTCGATGGGGTGCAATACGCTGGTCATGTCAGAGACAGTACCCATCCCGACCGACAAAAAACACGAGGCACATTCTACGCATATCACTATTCACGCTGGTCAATTCAATTAGCACACGTGTTGCAAAGCTGTGGCTTTTGGCACACTCAAACTCTGACTACCGTTAACCCTGCGGCTTCGAACGTTTCGACCTGCTCGTCGGTCGCGCCGGCGTCGGTGACCAGGGTGTCGATGCGTTCGATCGGGCAGATCCGGGCGAACGCATGCTGTCCGAGCTTCGAACTGTCCGCGATGATGACGACCCTTCGGGCGCGCGCGACCATCAGGTTGTTCATCGCCGCCTCACCCTCGTGGTGCGCGGCCGCACCGAGCGTCACGTCGAGTGCGTCGACGCCGAGCAGCGCGATGTCCAACGTGACCTCGCGCAGGATGCCGCCGGCCAGCGGCCCGACGAGTTCGAACGACTGCGGCCGGACCACGCCGCCGGTGACGACGATCTTCATCCGAGAGCGTACGAGCAGTTCGTTCGCGATGTTCAGCGCGTTCGTGACGACGGTCAGCTGGGCGCCGTCCGGCGTCGTCGCCAGCTCCGGCCGCACCGCCAGGGCTCGCGCGACCTCGGTCGTCGTCGTACCGCCGTTGATCGCCACGACCATGCCCGGCGATACGAGCGCGGCCGCGGCCGCACCGATGCGCTGCTTCTCGGCCGAGTGCTTCGCGGTCTTGTAGCGCAGCGGCAGATCGTAGGAGACGCCGTTGGCGACCGCGCCGCCTCGCGTACGGGTGATCATCTGCTGCTGTGCCAGCTGATCGAAGTCGCGACGGATCGTCGCCTGCGAGACGCCGAGCTGGTCGGAGGCGTCCTCGACGGTTACGCGGCCGCTGTTCGTGAGGAGTTCCAGCAGCGTGTTCCAGCGCGCATAACGGTCCACTGGGACTCCCCTTGCACAGAAGATGAGTGATGTGTGCACAATCATGCGCGAAACGAGGGCCGACGTCGAGTAGGGTGCGCGGAATGTGACGCGCTCGAGCTCGTTCGTCCCAGTTGTCAGGAGGACCCGTGACCGACGTTGTGATCGCGATGGATATCGGCGGTACCGGCATGAAATGCGCGCTGGTCGATGCGGGGCACGCGATCGTGCACGCCGAGCGCCACGCAACCGGCGCCGATCGTGGGCCGGACGCCGTCGTCGCGACGATCCTCGAGGTCGCCGCCGGACTGGCCGAGACCGCTCGCGCCGCCGGTCTCACGCCGATCGCGGTCGGACTTGCCGCTCCCGGCGTGATCGACGAGGCGAACGGGATCGCGGTCTGGTCGGCGAACGTGGGCTTCCGGGGCGTACCCCTGCGTGATCTTGTCGCCGCGCACGTGGGACTGCCTGCGGCGCTCGGCCACGACGTGCGTGCGGGTGGTCGGGCCGAAGCCCTCCTCGGTGCCGGCCGCGACGTCCGGCGGGCGTGGTTCGTGGCCATCGGCACGGGCATCGCGGCCGCATACGTCGATCGACGGCCGGGTCGATCCCGGCGCACACGGCGCATCCGGGGAGATCGGCCACGTCGTCGTGCGACCGGACGGTCCGGCGTGCGGATGCGGCGCGCGAGGATGCGTCGAAGCGATCGCGTCGGCGTCCGCCGTGGCCAGGCGCTACCTCGAAGCCAGCGGTACGCCGGCCACCGCGCGTGACGTCGTCGCGCTCGCCCGCCGCGGCGATCCGGTCGCCAGCGCGGTCTGGAACGAGACCATCGACGCGCTCGCCGACGGTCTCCGGATCGGCATCACGCTGCACGATCCCGACATGATCATTATTGGCGGCGGCCTCGCCGAAGCGGGCGACGACCTGCTCGCGCCGCTGACCGCCGCGGTGCACGCGCGGCTCACGTTCCAGACCATGCCTTCCGTGGTGCGGGCAACGCTCGGCGACGAAGCCGGCTGCCTCGGTGCCGCGCTGATCGGACTCGAGGCGGCACTATGACGGATCATTCGGTTTCCTCCGGCGGGATCGCGTCGGCGTACGCCGGTCGGATCGTGACGCCCGACGGGGTTGTGGACGGCACGCTTCGGGTCGAGCATGAGCGGATTTCGGCGATCGAACCCGGGCCGGTCGCGGCCGACGCACCGTGGATCGTGCCCGGTTTCGTCGACATGCACTGCCACGGTGGCGGTGGCCACACGTTCACGACCGGCGATCCGGACGAGGCCGTTCTCGGTGCCGCGTTCCACCTCGGGCACGGCACGACCACCGTGGTCGCGAGCCTGGTCAGTTCGCCGTACGACGTGATGCTCGCGGCGACGCGCGCGTTTGCGCCGCTGGTCCGCGCCGGTGTGCTCGGCGGCGTGCACTTCGAAGGGCCGTACCTGTCCGAGGCGTGCTGCGGCGCACAGAATCCGGCGTTCCTGCGCGATCCGTCGCTCTCCGAGTTGGACGCGCTCCTCGAAGCCGCCGGGCCGGATGTGGTCCGGATGATGACGATCGCGCCGGAGCGCGCCGGTGGGCTCGATGCGATCCGGTTCCTCGCTGCGCATGACGTGGTGGCCGCGATCGGTCATACGGATGCCACGTACCGGCAGGTGGTTGACGGGATCGCGGCCGGCGCGACGGTTGGCACGCACGTGTTCAACGGCATGCGGCCGCCACATCATCGGGCGCCCGGCCCGGCGTACGCGCTGCTCGGCACGCCCGGCGTGGTCTGCGAGTTCGTGGCGGACGGCGTACATCTGGCGGACGAGACGCTGGAGTTCGCGTTTCGGGTCGTGGGTCGCAGAGCCGCCCTGATCACCGATGCGATCACGGCCACCGGCATGGCCGACGGCGCGTACGAACTCGGTGGCCAGGCCGTCCACGTGGACGGCGGCGTGGCACGGCTGGTGACGACGGACGGCACGCCGGGTGCGATCGCCGGATCGACGCTGACCATGGATGCGGCGTTCCGGCGGGCCGTACGGGTGACCGGCTCGATCGTCGAGGCGTCACATGCCGCGTCGACGACGCCGGCCGCAGCGATGGGCTTCACCGATCGTGGCGCGCTCGCCGTCGGCCTGCGCGCCGACTTCCTGCAGCTCGACGAAGCGCTGTCCATCACATCCGTCACGAGAGCCGGCGCCTGACCGATCTTGGACGCAAATGACTGGACTCCACGCGAAACAGCAGCCATGTGGGTCCAAGATCCGGAGAACCGCTACGTCGTCACGGTTTCGGGGGTCGCGAGTCGCTCTAGGGCCGGACCTGCCCAGCCCCGCGACGTGAGCCATCGGCCGAGCGGGATGTCGTCCCATGGCGTACGGCCGATGATGCGCCACAGCAGCGAGCCGATCATCAGACCGGCCACGGTGTCGCTCAGCCAGTGGAAGCCCAGGTAGACCGTGGTGATCGAGAGGATCACCGGGGGCGCGATCCGCAGCACCCACAGCCATCGGCGCGGCACCCAGAGGGTCAGCAGGAGGGCGAGGGTGCCGTACCAGACGAGTGCGTTCCCGAGATGCCCGGACGGGTACGAGACGCCGCCGCTGCCGAAGAGTTCCGGATGCAGGATCGGCGGATGGTCGGTGTTCGCGTGTGGCGCGGCGCGATCGGTCCAACCCTTCAGGATCGAGAGCGTGACCGATGTCAGCAGGAACGCCGCGATCACCGGCAGGATCGGCCGGATCGAACGTCGCGACCAGCACAGGAACAGGCCGAGCAGGCCGCAGACGGAGGTGAAGAAGCCGCCCTGGCCGAGCAGATTGCCGGCCCGCGCCAGGACGTGCAGCACCTGCGGTTGATGACTGTCGGACCAGTTCCGGACGGCCAGATCGACGTTCAGGAAATGGCCGTGCCATAGCGCGTAGGTGAGCGCAGCGAACGCGACCAACAGCAGCGCGTCGAACCACCAGCCGGCGGGTGCGACGCGCCGTGCCGTCAAGCCGGATCCGCGCATGGCAGAACCGTAGCGCAGAGATCAACGTACCTTTAACCTAGGTATTTTTTGATCTTGGGGTAGATCAGCGCGATCCGGACACCGGAGTTCGGGCATCCGCCGAAGTGATGCAGCGCGATGACCTTGTTCGTGGTCCGCGAGATGACCGGCGAGCCGGACGAACCGCCCTGCGTGTCGCAGTAGTAGGACACGTCGGAGTTCGCGATGAAGCCGTCGGCGGTCGGATCGTCGACCTTGCAGTCACCGCCGTCGTCCTGGTCGGAGGCCATCGCGATCTCGGTCGGGTCGCCCTCCGGGTGCTGCGGGATGTACAGCTCGGTGCCCGCCTTGACCGGGCTCGTGTCGATGTTCAGGTAGCCGAATGGCTTCACCTGAGCGAAGTTGTGCACGCTGAACAGCGTGAAGTCGAGGTTCGTGTCGGTCGCGAAGATGTGGTCGCCCCAGACCTTCGTGGTCGCGAGCGTCGCGTAGCCACCGCAGACCGCGCATTCATAGTTGAACCACGCCTCGGTGTTCTGCGTGTCGGCGAGCGTCGCGAAGCAGTGATGATCGGTCAGCAGCCGGTCGGTCGGCCCGATCCGCCACGCGGTGCACAGCTCGGTACCGTTGATAAGCAGCCGCGCAACCGCCTTGGATGCCTTGTAGGCCACCGGGTCGGAGGATTTGTAGCAGGACGCGTCGACCGAATCGTCCGAGCCGCAGACCGTCTCGGTCCGCGCATCGCCGCCCTCCGCCGCGGTCACCGCCTTGATCGCGGTGTCCCGAGAGGCGTCATCCGCGCCCTGCTGGGCCGCGCGTTCGGTCGGCGTGAATCCGCGCGCGACGCGGTCGACCACGACCCCCAGCTGCTCCAGCGTCGCGCTGAGGCCGAGCAGATCGGTCGACTCGGCGTGGTGCAACGTGACCACCGCTTCATCGCCGGTCACCGACATCGCCCACTGTCCGCCGTCCGGCGCCAAAAGATCATTCAAACCCAGCAAAGGCGATGACGTGTACGTGTACGACTCGTCGCCTCGTGCGTTCGCGACCGTCACATCGTCACCGGGCATCATGAGAAGCCGGGAAAAGTGCACCTTCACGTACGACGCGCCGGGATACCGCAGCACCACTCGGCGCGCGCCGCCGGTGTAGTCCAGCGTCTTCGACACGGAGATCTGCTTGCCGACCGTCTCCGGGCCGTTGGCGGCTTCCGCGCGGAGCGCACCGATGTCGGCGATCGACAGGGCCGGAGCCGCCTGAACGGCGGTCGGCGCGGCCGCATGCGAGGTCGACGCGTACGCCGCGCCGGTCATCGCCAGCAGCGCGCTGACTCCGAGGATCGTGCCCATCGTGCGCCGCATCGGCTACCTCCCGAGAGTCTGACCTGTCCGGTTGGTGTAACGACGAACATTTGCCCTCGTCGCTGCCAATTGGCTGTGAACTATGTCGTTTCAGCACTTTGGTGGAGGATGTGGGACAAGCCGACTCTCGTGGCGACGACGATCAGCCGGTCACCGACGACCAGCCGCCGATCACCGAGCGGCGCCAGGATGCCCTCGATCTCACCGTCCGGGATGAGCGCGATCACTCGTGCTTCGCCGGCTTCGTACACGTCGGAGACCGGCCGGTCGGCGAGCCACGAACCGTCGACGACCGGCACGTTCGCGACCAGCAGCACCCGGCGGCGTACGCCGATCGTGCCGATCACCTCGCGACCGACCATGGCGGCGGCGAATGCCGGAGCAGCCAGGGCCGACACGCTTCGCGAGGTGGTGATGTTGAAGACGTGCTTGATCCGGTCCGCGAAGTCACCATCGAAGAGGCGCAGCACGACGCGCAGATCCTCGCGTTCCTCGCGGCCGCGCAGGGCGTACTCGAGATTGACGACGTCATCGGCGGTCAGCACGACGAGGGCGGCCGCACTGGCGACATTTGCCCGATCGAGGGTGCTCCGGCGGCTCGCGTCGCCGACGATGAAGTGGATCTTCCGATCGCGTACGAACGCCGCCCCGAACGGATTCTCGATGTGGTCGACCGCAACCACCTCGACGCCACGGTTGTGCAGTTCCGCGACGATGCGCGTACCGAGGCCGCCAAGGCCGACCACGATCACGTGATCCCGATCCGGTGCGGCCAGCGCGCCCGATGGCAGCGCCAACCTCGCGTGCACGCTGGCCTGCACGATCGCGGCCGACACGATCGGGATCATGGCAACGCCGGCGATCGTGACGGTGGTCTGGATGGCCTGCGACCAGCCCGACATCTGCAGGTCGGTGTTGCCGGCGCCGACCGACGTGAACAGCATCAGATAGATCGCTTCCCACGGCGAGATCGGCCGGTCGGCGTACCAGAACAGGCCGATGCCGATCGACGACGACCGAGCTGAGCAGCCCGAGCGCGATCAGAATGCTCCGGCTGATCAGCGGCAGCGCATCCTCACCGAAGAACGTCCGGCGCACATTGCCGAACAAACGGCGGACGCGATGGTGTTTCACGACCGGCGGTGGGTCCTCGTGCGTACCGGCGTGCATGGCCAACACGAGATCGGCACCTGACTGGTCGACCGGCAGGAGGACCGGGTGATCGACGCCGACCGTGACGGCTAGCCCACAGAGCACCTGGTGACCATCGAGATCATCGCGCGTCGTGACGTGCGCGATCTTCGTGCCGATCCGGACGATCGTGCCCTCGACCGAGCCGAGCGATGCACCGACGAACGCGGGCGCGCCGATCTCGACGTCGGAGAGCACCTGGGCATCCTCGAACAACGCTTCGACCCGCCGGCCGAGTGTCGAGTTGTGAATCCGAAGCACGAGACGTTTGCCGGGGGCCAACTCCTGGGCCTGCAAGGCGGCGTACACGTTGTCGACGTCGTTGCGGCCGACCAGAGCGACGGCCTCTGCGGCACCGATCCGAGCGGCCCGGAACGCAACCCCGTCCGCCTGCGCGGCGTGTACGACGTTGACCCGATTCATCCGCGCGATCCTCGGCCCATGGCCCGCCGAAGGATCGGCGAGGATCGCTGTCACCTGCGCCCGGTAGCGCGTTGAAAGCTCTTCTACCAGGCGAAATGCGAGAGTTGTGTCGCCACAAACAATGAAGTGTCTTGTCTCGCTTGCCGTCACCTCCTCGCTTCCGACGCGTTGGGCGCTCACGTAGGACGCGGAATACGAAGCCGGGAATTGTGATGCGGCGGGATCTGACGGACGCGACACGTTCCGGATCGTATCGACCATCACCTCACCCGGCGAGCCCGGACAGATTCGTCGGATTAGTCCAGAACGATCCTGATGGGTAGCTCGTTAGGCCGTTTGTCCCCCGCCAACGCCATAAGGGTTGGCGATACGCGACCGGATGGATAGACGATGAATAAGTGGTTACGCCGTGCCGCAGGTACGGTTGGCGTCGCCGGCGGCATGCTGCTGCTGGCAGGCGGTGCCGCACAGGCCGACGCCCCCACCTCTGACGCTGCGTTGGCGCCGGGCGGACTCATTCACAACCTCTTCACCCCATTGGGTGCCACCAACCTGGGCTTCTCCGTCGATGTCCCGGGTACGACGATCGACGCCGGCCTCCTGCCGGACGGCCCGCTGGCGTTGCAGCCGAACGATGGCCGCGTCGGGATCACCGCACACACGCTGACGAAGAACGGCGTACCGCAGGCACTGTTCTTCAACGGCAAGCTCCCGGACGTGCTGAGCATGCTTCCGATCCAGGGTCTGGTGCCGCCCGGCATCGTCGGCCCGGTCACGAACGCCGCCTTCGGTACGGTCGGCGGCGTCACCGACACGCTCGCCGACACGACGCGTACGGCGGCCGGGTTCCAGTCGCCGGCCGCCGGCGTACACGGCGTCGCGACGGATGTCTCGAACACGCTGGTCGGACCGACGACCGAAGGGCTCCCGCTGGTCGGCGGCCTGGTCGACAACCTTCCGGTGGTCGGCGGCCTGCTCGGTGACAACGGTCCGCTCGGCAACCTGCCGGTCGTCGGATCGCTGCTCAACGGCGCCGGCGGTGGCCTCCCGATCGTCGGCGGCCTGGTGCAGAACCTGCCGCTCGTCGGCTGGACTTACCCAGGGCCTCGGCGAGTCGGCCACCACCGAGTCGGCCACCGGCGTATCGGCGCCGACCGAAGGTCTTCCGCTGGTCGGCGGCCTCGTCCAGAACCTGCCGATCGTCGGCGGACTCACGAGCGGGCTGCCGATCGTCGGTGCGGACAACAACAGCAACCCGCTGGGCGGCCTTCCGGTCGTCGGCGGACTCCCGCTGGTCGGCGGCCTGCTCTCCGGCGACGGCGAGCGGCCTTCCGGCGGTCGGCAGTCTGCCGGTCGTCGGCGGACTCCTCGAGCGGCGGAAACGATGCCGGTGACAGCGGGCTGCTCGGTGGCGGCGGGCTGCCGCTCAACGGCCTCACCGCCGGGCTGCCGCTGGCCGGTGGACTGACCAGCGGTCTGCCGCTCGTCGGTGGCGAGTCGGCCACCACCGAGTCGGCCACCGTCGAACGGCGCCGACCGAGGGCCTTCCGCTGGTCGGCGGGCTGGTCCAGAACCTGCCGATCATCGGCGGGCTCGCCGGCGGACTGCCGATCGTCGGCGGCCTGGTCGCCGGCGACAGCAGCGACGGGATCGGCAGCCTGCCGGTCGTCGGCGGGCTGGTCCAGAACCTTCCGCTGGTCGGCGGCTTGACCAACAACCTGCCCAACGTCGGCAACCTCACGAACAACCTGCCGGTGATCGGTAACGTCTCGCCGGTGCCGATGCAGAGCACGACGCCGGACGTATCCGTGTCGGACATCGCGCCGGTCTCCGACGTCACCGACCCGGTCTCCGACACGATCACGCCGGTTGCGAACGCCGATCAGCCCGCTGTCGGATGCGCCGAACTCGGACGCCACGGCACCGGCCGGCAGCCGCTCGGCCGACACGCCCGACCCGGCCAACGGCCGCCCCGTTGCGGACGGTCAGACCGGTGGGTTCGTCGGAACGCGTACGAACGAGAGCGCCCAGGTGCCCGAGGACCTGCCGCTGGTCGGCAGCCTGCCGATCGTGGCGGCCTGCTCGGCGGCGGCGGGAGCGGTCTTCCGCTGGTCGGTGGCCTGACGAACGGTCTGCCGGTGGTCGGCGGGCTGCTGAGCGGTGGCGGCGTCGGCGGCTTGGTGCAGAACCTGCCGGTCGTCGGCGGCCTCGCAAGCGGCCTGCCGGTGGTCGGCGGCCTGATGGGTGGCGGCGGCGGTCTGACAGCAGCTCGGACCGCAGCGCGAACGGCCTGATCAGCTCCCTGCCGGTGCCGCTGGGCATGGTCCAGGCGCTGCCGGTCGTGGGCGGACTCGTCTAGTACCGCTTCGCTCGCATGGCCCGGACCAGGAGGTCCGGGCCATGCTTGTCGCACCACGGCGGTCTCACCGAGGCCCAGGCATCCGATGCTGTTCGGTCGTCAGTAGTGCGGCCACGCCCGGCGTGGGGCGTAGCCGGTAGTACCGCCCGGCCATGTTCAGCCGGGCCGCGCCGAGGCGCGAGCGGGTGCCCAACTGCGCGTAGGTGACCCGGTCCGACGGGCTGAGAAAACGATGAGAGGCCGTCCATGAGTACGGGCCGCCTCCAAGATCGGAGGCGGCCCGCTGACGCTGTCTAGCTGCTATTGCTTTTTAGAGGCGCGCGCCGGTCACGGCGTGGAACGCGTGGTGCGAGCCGACGCGCGGGTGCACGTAGACGGTGTCACCCATGCTCGGCGACGTACGGCCGGGAACGCGGACGACGATGCGCTCCTCGGTGTCGTCGAACTTGGCCGTGCCGTAGACGTACGCGTCCGAGCCGAGCTCCTCGACCAGGTCGACGATGACCGGAATGCCACCCTCGCTCGGTGCGACGAGCGTGCAGTCCTCGGGACGGAAGCCGATCGTGATCTGGTTGCCGCCACCGTCGGCACGCGCCGCCGCGGCCTGCTCGCGGGTGACCGGCAGGATGACCGAGCCGAAGCTCGCACCCTTCTCGCCCAGGTTGACCGTCTTGATGTTCATCGCCGGCGAGCCGATGAAGCCGGCCACGAACACGTTGTTCGGGGCGTCGTAGAGCGCCCGCGGCGTGTCCACCTGCTGCAGCACACCATCGAGCAGTACGGCGACCCGGTGGCCCATCGTCATGGCCTCGACCTGGTCGTGCGTGACGTAGACCGTGGTGATGCCGAGCTGCGCCTGAAGCGAGGCGATCTGCGAACGCGTCTGCACACGCAGCTTCGCGTCGAGGTTCGAGAGCGGCTCGTCCATGAGGAACACCTGCGGCTTGCGTACGATCGCGCGGCCCATGGCGACACGCTGGCGCTGACCGCCGGAGAGCGCCTTCGGCTTGCGGTTGAGGTACTCCTCGAGCTGCAGCATCTGCGCGGCCTTCTTGACCGCGTCGTCGATCTCCGCCTTCGGCGTCTTGCGCAGCTTGAGCGCGAACGCCATGTTGTCGTAGACCGTCATGTGCGGGTACAGCGCGTAGTTCTGGAAGACCATCGCGATGTCGCGGGCCTTCGGGGGGAGGTTGGTGACGTCGCGGTCGTTGATGTAGATCGCGCCGTTGTCGACGTCCTCGAGACCGGCGAGCATCCGGAGGCTGGTCGACTTGCCGCAGCCCGACGGGCCGACGAGGACGAGGAACTCACCGTCCTGGATCTCGAGGTCGAGCTGGTCGACCGCGGGGCGCTCGGTGCCCGGATAGATCCGGGACGCCTTCTGGTAGGAAACAGTAGCCATGGCAAAAGCCACCTTTCACCGGCAGGAACGTGCCGGACGATCCGAGTAAAAGGGTTCACCGGGCCCAGGCGGGACCGGTCCGCTCACGTTAGGCGCTGGTCCGGGCCATTGCCAACCCTGTCCCATGATCAGGTGGGCATTTGTGGTGGTTGTCGTTTATGTCCATGGGATATGCCCGCGCGGACATCCGAACCCAACTTGTACGATCGACGAGCACGCACTGAAGCACATGCCGACCTGGCGCAATTGGTAGCGCACCCGACTTGTAATCGGAAGGTTGCGGGTTCAAGTCCCGCGGTCGGCTCCACAAATGACTTTGGGTTTGGGTCCCCTCGCCGCCCCGGTGATGGGACCACAAGCCCAAAGTGTTTACTGATCGAACGCTTCGACACGTGTCGTGGCTAGAACGAGTTGCCGACCGACGGATTCATCATCTGCGACACGTACAGCTGCTCGCCGCAGGCGGTGTACTTGAAGTCGACCTCGAGATAGTTGCCGGCCGTACCGGTGTACTGCGGCGCCTGGAACTCGAAGCCGGTCGCGTCGCCGCACTTGCCGTCGCCGACCGGGACCTGGCTCCACTTCAGGAAGAAGATCGCCGAGCCGCCCGGCGCCAGCGTCTGCAGGCCGCCGACCGCGCCGATCTGCTGCAGGTCGGACGGGATCGGGTCGACCTTCCAGTCCAGGTTCGCCTGGACCTTGCTGCCGCCCTGGGACAGCAGCCCGAACGGGTCGATGCCGGGGTACTTGTTCATCGTGCAGGCCACCGACGACTTGTTCTTGACCGTGAACAGCTGCACCAGCGTGCCGGCCGCGCCGGAGTTCTGGCCGACCTTGATGCTCAGGCCCGCGACCTTGCACGGCTTGACGGCGGCCGGCTTCGCGGTGACGGTGACCGTCACGGCCGGAGCCGGCGTCGTCGCAGGCGGTGCGTGGTCGGCGTTGCGGGGGTCGGGGAGGCCACGTCGGCGCCGACGTCGCCTGGCTGATGCCGGAGGCGCCGCCGGCTGCGCCGACGACTTGCAGGCGGTCGCGGCGAACACGGCCGCAGCCGCGCAGACGACGGCAAAGACCTTCTTGACCACGGTGAACTCCCCACACAGAACGACAAGGCGTAGCGAACCGTATACCGCCACCCGCGCTGGCCTGCGGTAACTGTCGACTAGCCGACGATGTCGATCCCGAGGGCGAGCGCGAACACCTTCGACAGCGACACGAGATCGTCGCTGCGGATCGCCGCGCCGCGCAGGTCCGCGACCCCGCCGATCCCCTCCAGCCAGCACTTCTCGAACCGCGCGCCTCCGCCTTGACCTGCGAGAACTGCGCACCGGACAGGTCGCAGCCGACGAATGTCGCGCCCCGGATGTCGGCGCCGGTGAAGTCGGCGCCGGTCATGTTGCAGTCGCGGAACTCGACGCGGCGCAGCTTGGCGAACCGCAACGCCGGCGAGGTCGAGCTTGACCTCGTGAAACACCACGTCGAGCAGGGCGCAGTCGATGAGTTGGGCGCCGGTCATGCGTACACCCTTGAATTGGACTCGCGTCAGCGCCGCGGACCGCGCGGTCGCGTTCGCGGCGTCACCACGATCAAAGACACAATCACGGAGTACGGCCTGAGACGCATCGGCGAACGCGAGGTCGAGCCGTTCCAGGCGGGATCCGATGACCTCGATGCCGGTCAGGTCGGCGCGGCCGAGCGCGGACGCTCGGGCGTGGATGTGCTGGTAACGCTCTTCGCGGCGCGACCGGCGCGTCGAGGCGAGCCGGCAGGCGCGGCGGATGCGGGGCGGTGGTCGGCACCCGTCGACCCTACGGCACGACGTCAGCGACGCGGTGAACCCGACGGCGGCCGGCGCCGTGCATGCCGCAGCGGCCGCCGTCGACGACCGGGAGCGCGGTCGATTCGACCGAAGGTCCGACCGGCTCGCTCGTCGCGGTACCGATCCGTCGTCGAGTGATCGCATCGAACTCGTCGTCGAAGCGCTCCGGCCGACGGTCGGCTCGGTGCCGCAGCCAGGTGCCGACCGACGCGGCCACGATGCAGACCGCGCTGATGATGAAGATCAGCGCGGCGAGATCGATCGGCCAGCCGAGGATGCCGGAGACGGCCAGACGCCAGCCGGACAGAACGATGACCGACAGCCAGATCGATGGCCGTACCGGCGACGGCGAGGTCGCGCCACGCGAGCCATCCGACGCCGGCCGCGACCCCGAGACCGAGCACCAGCCAGTCCGATCCCGGACTGCGGAGCGACGCTGCGAAGTGGATCAGCGGACGGGACGGACGACCAGTCCCAGCCGAGCGCGACCCGCCACACGCCGATCGTGACGGCGGCGACCGCGGCAACCTCCCACGGTCCGGAGATGCCCGCGAGTCGCATCCGGACGCGCGATGACGCCGAATCCTTCACGCTGCGTTCCATACTCGGGATTAACGATCGAAGCCGCCGACGCCGTTGTCGGCCCGTCGGCACGAACTGGCCGGCAGCGGCACGCGCGTCGATCACCTCGGCTTCCGGCACGAGTTCGACGAACAGCGCGCAGGCCGCCTCGCACTGCAGACGCCGCTGGTAGGTCCGGCTGGACGCCGCGACGTCGACGCCGAAGATGCGCAGCCGCCAGGCCCAGTCGGCCCGGCCGGTCCGGGACGCGACGACGACGCCGGCGCACGACGTCCCGGCGAAGGTCGTGCACCGCGTCCATGCAGACGTCGACGTCATCGAACGTCGATGCCGATCGCGCGACCTCACGGTTGTTCGCGGCCAGCATGCGCCAGCCGAAACGCGCATCATCCTCGATCCGATCGGCGTGCTCAAGAGGTCGCCCTGGTCGACCACGGCTGGGCGCGATATATATCGTGATCCGGGCCGTGGCCACAAACGCTCCCCCGTCCTGTGCCGGTTGGATAACCGTTCGGCTCACAGATTGGCGCATCTGGATGACATGGCAGTGGCATTGACATGAACAAACCGCCTCAATCGCTCAGAGGATATCCGGCGGTCAGCGGGAGCGGATGAACTCGCAGTCGTGGATCGGTCGGCCGGCGGCCGTACCTCGGCGTTCGTATTTCGTGATCGGCCGCTCGCCCCGTCGGCGCGTAGCCCTCGTGCGCGTTGAGCAGGCAGCCGTCGGCGGCGAGCACCTCCAGCATCTGCTCGGCATAGTCGGGCCAATCGGTCGCGGTGTGCAGCAGGCCGCCGATCCGCAGCCGGTCACGCATCAGCGCGACCCGCGCCGGTTGGATGATCCGGCGCTTGTGGTGGCGTGCCTTCGGCCACGGATCCGGGAAGAACACGTGGATCGCGTCGAGCGCGCCCGGCGCGATGCGCGTGCTCCAGCAGTTCGAGCGCGTCGCCGCGGGCCGCGCCGACGTTCGTCAGGCCCTGCGCCTCGGCCTGTGCGAGCAGACTGCCGAGCCCCGGCGTGTGCACGTCGACGGCGAGATAGTCGCGCTCCGGATCGGCCGCGGCCATCGTGATCGTGGCGTCGCCCATGCCGCTGCCGATCTCCAGGACCAGCGGCGCGCGCCGCCCGAACATCGCAACCTGGTCGAACGCGACCCGCTCGGTCTCGTCGATGTCGAATCCGCGGTCGACCCAGAGCCGGGTCAGTGCGTCGGCCTGGGTCGTGCCCATCCGGCCGCGGCGAGGATGGAATGTGCGGATCGGCGGTGCGTTCGTCGTCACAGCATCCGAGGCTACCCGGCGTCGAACTGCATCCGTGGCAGCGACGTACTGTGAGGTAACACCATGGAAAGGATGCTTGTGAAGATCCACGAGATTCCCGTACGGACACTTGCCGGCGAGCCGACGACGCTCTCGGAGCACGCCGGCAAGGCGCTGTTGATCGTGAACGTGGCGTCGAAGTGCGGGCTGACGCCGCAGTACGGCGCGCTCGAGCGGCTCCACGAGGACCTGTCGGATCGCGGTTTCGCGGTCCTCGGCTTCCCGTGCAACCAGTTCGGCGGCCAGGAGCCCGGCACGTCCGATGAGATCGCCGAATTCTGCTCGACCACGTACGGCGTGACGTTCCCGATCTACGAAAAGATCGAGGTCAACGGCGACGGCCGGCACCCGATCTACGACGTGCTGACGTCCGTGCCGGACGCCGAAGGCAACGCCGGCGACATCGTCTGGAACTTCGAGAAGTTCCTGGTCGCGCCGAACGGCGATGTCGTCGGTCGGTTCCGGCCGCAGACGACGCCGGACGACCCGGCGCTGGCATCGGCGATCGACGCGGTCCTGCCGGCCTGACTGCGTGTCGGGTCCTGGAGTCGCTGATCACCGACTCCAGGACCGGCTGCCGGGTCACGATCGGATCTCGTCCGAGGCGAACGTCACCAGGCCGACGATCCAACCCACGAGCAGGCCGTACGTCGCGCCGCCGATCGCGTTGTTGAGCGATCCGGCGAAGCTGGCGCCGGATGCCGATGAACGTCGCCAGCAGCCCGGCGAACGCGCCGGCGAAGATGTACGCCGCCCAGCCGTGCAGGAAGTGGCCGACCGCGCCGCGGAAGCCGGACCACGGTCCACGCCCGACGAGCATGACGAATACGTAGGTGAACACCACGACGAAGATCGCCCGGAGGTCGGCCGCGATCAGGTCGCGGACCGACGCCTTTGTGGTGAACTCCCAGTGCGGCCACGCCAGCGCCTGCAGGAACCGGTCACCGACCGTGCTGCCGGCCGCGTGCTGCGCCACCCAGTGGTCATAAGATGTTGTTGCCGAACGCGACGACCAGAATCAAGGCCGTGATGGTCGCGAGGGCAGCCGACGTTCGAGCATTGAAGTTTGCCATGCGGCCGATGATCGGCGCGGCCGAAATTCGTTGTCAACGGCGAGATGTTCGAATGCGTCCGAGGGCGCCCGAACCGGCAATACGCTGCGCGTCCTACTTTTTCATCAGATAGTCGATGAACTCTGCGCGAAGCATCGGCTCGTTGTCGCCGTACCCGTGGCCGGTGAACTCGCGCCACAGCGACACGATGTCCGACAGCGACGCCCCGATCGATCCCAGCGACCCGCCGTCGAGCTGCGCAGTGTCGTCCGCGTGCGGCAGGATCTGGATCACCGTGACGAAGAATGCAAAGTCGCGGTGGTGCCACGCACGGGCAAAGGCACGCTCCCGCAATTCCTCGGTCGACAGCTCGTCGAGCGCCGTCAGCGAGTCATCTGTTTCGGTCGGCTCGGTCGTCATGGTCAACATCGTACTCGGTGCCGGTCGTCGACCGTTCCCCTCACCTACGGTTCAGCGAGCACCCCAGCGCTCGTCGCCGGCGTCGACCCAGGTCGGCTCCTCGGGCGTCGCGCGGAGCGCCGGTTGATCCGCCCAACTGCCCTGCTGGCGGCCGAGCCAGCTCATCGTCGGATCGTCCAGCACCGGGACGTGCTTCGGCCGCCCGTACGACTCGACCAAGCGCGTGACCAGGACGCCGATGCCGAGCGCGATCGCGATCACGGTGATCTCGCCGCCGCGCCAGCCTCGTAGCGTCACGTCGTAGATGGCGAGTTCGACGAGGGCCGTGGCGGCGAGGGTACCGAGGATGCCGCCCCGCCGGCCGTACGCGCTGATGCCGCCGAGCAGCGCGATCGCGATGCCGACGCCGGTGAACGTCAGACCGTCGCCGGAGATCATGGTGCCCAGTTCCATCGTCATCGCGATACCGGCGATGCCGGCCAGCAGCGCCGATCCGACGATCGCCAGCGCCGTGACGATGGCCGCCGACGCACCTCGCCGGTCGGCCGGGTCCGAGACCGGTCGGAGCCGCCCGAGACTGCGGCGGATCGGGCGTACCGCACCGAGGATGCCGCCGACGATCGCGAGCACCGCGAACCCGCCGAACCAGTAGTAGCCCTCGCCGACGACGTTGTAGCTGTTCGCGAGCTGGACCGAGGCGGGCAGATGCGTACACCAGACCAGAATCGCGAAGTATGCGGCCAGGCTCGCCGCCCAGCCGGGCACGTGGAACGCCGTGACGACGATCGCGATCACGAGACCGCAGATCAGCGCCATGCCGAGCGCGACGCCGGCGGCACCGTAGAAACCGCGTGTGTTCGTGCTGGCCGAAGAACAGCCCGGACAGCACGAGGATCGGGCCGATCGCGAGGTTGACCGCGCCGGCCCGCATCGAGATGCCGGCGGCGAGACCCAGCAGACCGATCACGGTCGCCGCGACCATGACCGCGCGGAGATGCGAGCCGCTCAGCGAGCCGCCATGCGTGTGGATCACCAGGAACGCGACGCCGACACCGACCAGGATCAGGATCAACTCCCAGATCGCGTGGACGCCGAACCGGTCCCGTCCGGGCTCACCGTGATCCGGATCGTCGAACGCGCCGTCCAGCTCGGCCGCCGTCACGGCGCGAGGGCCGGGCAGCGCGAGTTGCGTAGTCGCGGTTTGCGGCTGCGTCTGCGCTTGGGTTTGCGCCTGAGGCTGCGGCTGGTACTGCACCTCAATCGGTTCAATCGGGAAACCCTCGGGCGAACCGGACGCCTGCCGGAATTCGGGTTCCACCCGGAAACCGCGCTCTTCTGGATAGGTCATCGCAGGTGTCTCCAAACGGCACGGACGGCTCTGCGGTGTCGGCTCGTACGGTGCCCGACCGTACCGCCGATGGCGCTGTCACGGAAGTCCGTGCAGCTGGTCTGTTATGCCTCGTCTGTCTCGTTCTCGTCTTCCGGCCGTGGTGGCACGCGGCACGATCGCTCAAGCAGCAGCGCCGCGATCGAGCAGCGCGATCGCGCCGACGAATCCACCGACCGCCGGCGGCAGATCAACGCGACGCGGCGGCGAGCCGCCGGCTCGGCCAGCAGCCAGATCGAGACCGCGCCGAAGAAGCCGGCGAACAGCGCCCCGACGATCGACGAGGCCTTCGCGAGCACCACGTACCGTACGGCGACGAGCGGGTCGACCGGCATCGTGCCGGGTCGCGGTCGATCCGCGCCTTGGTCGCGAGCGCCGCGACGAACTCCAGGACCGCGAGACCGACCGTGATGAACGCCGGCAGCCACGTCAGCGACGGGAAGTCGTTGTAGTCGCGCGCGATCATGATCCAACCGACCGCCGCAGCACCCAGCCCGGCCACGATCAGGGTGGCCGGATTCGTCGGCCGCAGGCGGGGCTTCTGCTCGCGATCGCCGCGCTGATCGGAATCGGTCTGGTTCGAACTCACGTCATCGCTCCAAGGACAGATCGGCTCGCGGGGTCAGCGCCGGCAGATCACCGGCGACCTGCTCGGAACGCATCAGGTCGGTGACCCAGCCGTAGCCGGGAATCTGAGCGTACGGCTGAATGTCGAGCCATGGGCGCAGCACGAACGCACGCAGGTGCGCGCGCGGGTGCGGCAGCGTCAGGTGCGGATCGGACGAGATCACCGGCAGGCCGTCGTCGGACCACACCATGATCACGTCTACGTCGAGCGTACGCGGGCCGAAGCGGCGCTCGGGATCGCGTACCCGTGCGGATTTTGCTTCCAGAGCTTGTGCACGCGCAAGCCAACCGGCGGCCGACCTCATCGCCCGCGACGAGCGCCGCCGCGTTGAGATAGGCCGGCTGGTCGGCGTCGCCCCAGGGTGGCGTCTCGTAAACCCCGGAAACCAGAATGAGTACGTCCTCGAGCGCCTCGACCGCGGTCCGCAGGTGCTCGAACCGATCGCCCAGATTGCTGCCGAACGACAGCAGCGCCCGGGTCACGAGCGTTCCCGTCGGAGCGTCACGGCGACGTCCGCGAACGCGTGCGCGATCGGCGCCTGCGGCTTGTGCACCGTCACCGTCGCCGCATCGACGCGTCGATCCCGCAGGCAGACCGCGGCCAGCCGGTCGGCGAGCGTCTCGATCAGGTCGACCGGCTCGCCGGTCACCACCTCGACCAGGGCATCCGCCAACTCGCCATAGTGCACGGTATCGGCCACATCGTCACTGGCGGCGGCGACCGACAGATCCATCTCGAGCACGACATCGACGACGAAGTCCTGACCGGCGGCTCGCTCGAACGCGTAGACGCCGTGTTTGCCGTGCGCCCGCAGTCCGGTCAGCGTGATCACGTCGGTCATCGGTGCGCCCTGGTCGCGCGCCACACCCGGATCGCGTCGGCGTTCGCCTCGACGTCGTGCACGCGGACGCCCCACACGCCGGCCTCGACGGCGAGCACGGTCGTCGCGACGGTCGCGGCCGCACGACCGCTCACCGGCCGCGGAACGCCGTCGGAATCGGCCAGGAGAGCACCGAGATAGGACTTGCGGCTCGCACCGAAAAGAACCGGATAACCAAGCGCGAGTACGTCGTCGAGGTGCGCCGACAACGCCCAGTTGTGCTCGGCCGTCTTCGCGAATCCGAGGCCCGGATCGCAGGATCAGGTTGCCCGGATCGACGCCGGCCTCGAGTGCCGCGTCGGCGCGCTGCCGCAACTCGGCGCAGACCTCGGCGACCACGTCCTGATATGAGGCGAGTTGCGACATCTCGCGCGAGTGACCTCGCCAATGCATCAGAACCCACGGGCAGTGTGCGTCCGCGACGACCTTGGCCATCAGCGGGTCGGCGAGGCCGCCGGAAACGTCGTTGACGAGGATCGCACCGGCGGCGAGCGCGGCGCTCGCGACCTCGGCACGGGTCGTGTCAATGCTGACCGGTACGCCGGCCGACGCGATCTCGCGGATCACCGGGACGACTCGGCGGATCTCGACATCCGCGGTCGATGCGGCCGGCGCCGGGTCGGGTCGACTCGCCGCCGACATCGACGACGTGTGCGCCTTCCGCGATCATCGCGTACGCGTGGGCGACGGCGGCGTCCAGATCGGCGTAGCGCCCGCCATCCGAGAACGAGTCCGGCGTGACGTTGAGGACGCCCATGACAACGGGGTCATCCTCAATTCGGTGCAACAGGTGCTGCGTCACTCCTGTCACCTTAGAGGGGCCGGCAGTAGGGGCGGTGGGTGCGGGGCGTGTCCTGGTCTGCGGTTCGCGCGGCATCGCGGTCGGCTCCGCCGACTTACCAGGGCGCAGGGGTCGGCCATGACGGGTTTCATGGACGGCGACGACAACGCCGCGAGTCGCGGGCCAGGGCGCGGCCCGTGCCCGCCAGTTCCTACTGCCGGCCCCTCTGAGTTGGTGGGAATTTTGGGTCACGGCTCGCGACCGAGTTGGCGATTTGTCTGTTATATGGATTACACGCCGATCAGCGTTCGGTAGTCACAGATGTGAATGATCTTCGCACCGATGAGTGAACCGCAACCTGCGGATCTTCATAAAACCCCTGCATGAGGCATGTTCACGATGTTTCACGGACATCCACCACGAAGGCTTGCTTCTTGTTCGGTAGGGGACGGCAACGTACGCTCTGCAATATTCACCAAAGCTGTTGTTAACCCCGGCCGTTCGTCTCCTCGTCGAAACCCACACGTACGACATCGCACGGCGTGCGGGAGGGATATAGATGATCTTAATATCGCTTGCCCACTCCGTGCACAGCTTCATCGTGGCGGACACACCACCACCGAAGGACATCAACACCCAGGGCATCGTCTCGTTCTTCGCCAGCAAGATCGCTCCGATTCTGCTCGCCGTCCTCGGTGTCGTCTTCCTCGGTCGCGCCAGCAAGGGCGAGTTGTCACGAGTGCTGACGAGTTCAGCGATCGCCATCATCGGCCTGGCCTTCATCGCGGGAGCGGTGTCGCTGTTCTTCGTCGGGGACTACCTCATCGGCCTGGCCTTCAAGTAGACCCGACATGCGGCTGCGTACAGACGACGACATCTACCGGGCTCGGCTGGTCTATCTGGGACCGCCGGGATACACGCTCCCGGTTCAGTTGTCATACGCGCAATACGGCGTGTTCATCGTGCTCGTACCGCTTTTCATGTTCATCCACTACCTGTTCACGCTGCACGTCGACATCTTCCCGGCGTGGGAGATCGCGCTGGCCATCGTGTCCACGTCGTTCATATTTCGGCACGTCGACCCCGATCGGCCGGCCCGGATGGTCATCCGTACCGCGCTGACCGACTGGCACTCGACCAGAGAGCCGATCGCGGAACGGCGTGAGCCACGGCTGGTTGCGTCCCGGATCCATGTCCGCGAATCGATTGTCGCGCCGTCACACCGCCAGGCGCGCAAGGCATGAGCGCGCTGCCACCGCGGTCGCGGGAGCCGGAGCCCGCCGGTCCGCGCGAAGACGTTGACGCCGTCGAGGTCAGCACGCTGCCGCAGGGCTCGGTCGCGGTATTTCAGGCACCGCGTCCGCTCGCCTCGCGTACGTCGGCGAGGACCGAACCGGACTGGGAAGAGATCGAGTCGCCGTTCCTCGGGCTGGTGGACACGGCCACCGATGAGCCCGCGCCGCCGGCGGCCTCAGCGGCACCTCCGTCCGAGGCGCCCTCCCGCCGGCTTGCCAGCGGCGGCATGATCGGCAACGGCTCGGTTCCGGACAACGGCTCGGTGCCAGGCAACGGCTCGGTGCCAGGCAACGGCTTGCCGGCGCATTACGCCGATGACGACGAGATCGAAGCCATGCTCGACGCGACGTGGTCGCCCGCGCCCGTACACGCGCCTCGGCATGCTGAGAACCCGACACCGCCCACGACCGAGGACCGCTCGGCGGACGCTCGGTGTCCGAGGCCGCCGACGACTCCCATTCAACGGCGACGCCGTCAACCGCGACGTCGACAACGAAGGCACGGCCAGCTACGGCGCCGCCCGCATCAAAGGTGCACCCCGTATCGAAGGTGCAACCGGGTTCGAAGTCCCAACCGATGTCGAAGGCGCAGCCCAAGAAGAAGGACCGCGACGCCTCCGCCGAACTCGCGATCACCGAGATCGCGGGGCATCTGACGTTCACGCCGAACGCGGTGACCGCGTGGTATTCGATGCCCGAGGTACGGTGGGCGTTCCGCCCGGACGCCGAACGCGAGACGCTGCTGTCCGCGATCGCCGAGCAGTACTCCGGGCTCGCCGGGTTCCGGCTGCACATCCGCCGGACCACCCGGCCGTTCGCAGCCGACGACTGGGCCCGCGTGATGGACCGAGAATACGCCGTCGCCGCTGCCTGCCGTCGCCGGCGCGCCGTCATGGGCAGATCACGTCGTCGCGGCGCAGCACCATCTACGTTCGGTCAACCACGCCGAGGGGCAGACGTACCTGGGCGTGACGTTTGCTCGGCGGTCGTTCGGCGCATCGTTCTCGGAGCGCGTTTCGAACGTGTTCGGCAAGGGCGTCCCCGAGGGCGAACGCAAGCGGATGGCGCGTACCGTCGAGCAGTTCGACGAGGTGCTCGGCGCGTTCGGCATGCGCGGGCGCCGCTCCACCGCACAGGAACTCGAATGGCTGCTCTATCGCTCGGTCGCGCTCGGCATGGCACCGCCGCGAATCTCGACCGTCGGTCACGGGCAGTGGGAACGTGGCGATCTGCTCGCGATCACCGAGCAGATCGAGCGCTACCGCACGCCGTACGGGACGACGGTCAAGCTCGTCAACCGGATCACCGGCGAGGAGCGGCACGTCGCCGTACTGGCGGTCGGCCGGATGGAGCCGCTGGAGATCCCCGAACGCCACGAGCCGTGGCTGCACTTCCACGAGCGGCTGCCGTGGCCGATGGAACTGTCCTCGCGGGTCGACATCCTCGGACCGAACGACTCGTTCCGCAACCTCGAACACCGGCTGCGCATGATCCGCTCACAGCAACTCGACTACGCCGAGCACGGCATGGACGCACCACCGGAGCTGGAACGACTTGCGCAACGCGCGCTCCGGATCGGCGACGAGATGACGACCGGACTGCCGGTCGACTCCTCGCGGGCGCACGGCTGGCACCGGATCGCGGTCAGCGGCAAGGATCGCGAGGAGTGCCTCGAACGCGCCCGCCGCGTCACCGCGCTCTACTCGCGCGAACTGCGCATCTCGCTGCAGCACCCGAAGAACCAGGATTGGCTCGCGCGCGAATTCATCCCCGGCGAACCGGTCGCGAACACCGGCTACGTCCGCCGGATGCCGACGAAACTGCTGGCCGCCGCGCTGCCCCAGGCCGCGTCGAAGGTCGGCGACAACCGCGGCGACCTGATCGGACGTACCGCCGGTACGTGTCGCCGGCCGGTCTTCCTCGACCTGCACTACCCGATGGAGATCCGGGAGCGGTCCGGCCTCGTCCGTGTTCGTCGCCGAGCCGGGCGGTGGCAAGTCGACGCTGCTCGGCGCGCTCGGATATCTCGCGGCCCGGCGCGGCGTACAGGTGACGCTGCTCGATCCGTCCGGACCGCTGGCGCGACTCGCGGCGATGCCGGAACTCGCGCCCTACTCGCGGGTCTTGAATCTGACCGGCTCCGAGCAGGGCACGCTGGCACCGTATGCGCTGATCCCGACGCCGACTGCGCGATCATTTCGGCGCCGGTGCGACCGGCGACCGCGAGTTCGAGATCGCGCTGTCCAACGCGCGCGCCGAACGCCGCATGCTCGTCCAGGACATCTGCTCGATGCTCGTCCCACCGCAGGTCGCCCGGGAAGCCTCGACCGCGACGCTGCTGCGGCACGCGGTCCGGGCAGTGCCGGCCGAAGAGACGTCCACGCTGGACGACATCGTGCGATGCCTGTCCGAGTTGGCCGATCCGACCGCCCGTGAGCTGGCCCATCTGCTGCTCGACACGGCCGAGATGCCGCTTGCGATGCTGTTCTTCGGCTCGCCGCCGCCCGGGCTGCTCGGATCGGACGCGGCGCTCACGGTGATCACGATGGCCGGGCTCCGCCTGCCCGACTTGAAGATCGAGCGAGAGTACTGGTCGGCCGAGGAAGCGCTCGCACTCCCGATGCTGCATACCGCACACCGCCTGGCCGTACGCCGCTGCTACGGCGGCTCGATGCACGCCCGCAAGCTGGTCGGACTCGACGAAGGCCACTTCATGGAGGGCTGGCGGTCCGGGCGATCGTTCCTGGTCCGGCTCGCCCGCGACAGTCGTAAGTGGAACCTGGCCGCGCTCGTCGCGTCACAGAACCCACAGGACATCCTCGGTCTGGACGTACAGAACCTGGTCTCGACGGTGTTCGTCGGGCGGATCGCGTCCGACCCCGAGATCGCCGCCGAGGCGCTGCGACTGCTACGGGTCCCGACCGACGACGGATATGAGGAGACGCTCGCCTCGTTGTCGGCGACCGACTCGGGATCGTCGGACCGGCTCGGTTTCCGGGAATTCGTCATGCGCGACGTCGACGGACGAGTCCAGAAGATCCGCGTCGACGTCTCGTACGTGAAAGACCTGCTCACGTACCTCGACACGACACCGTACAACGCACCACCCACCGCACCCACCCCCCTCGATGCGGAGGCGTGATGACCTCACGCGAGGCTGGCCACTCGGCCGGCGAGCGCTTTGTCGCGTTCATGGGCGCCGTCATGATGCTCGCCCTGATCATAATGATCGATCCATCGCCGGCAGCGGCAGCACCGTCGACGCTTGCCGGACAGTGTTCGGTGGCGCAATGGCAGTCGCCCTCGAACTTCTCAATGTGCGTCGGGACGGTTGCAGAGCCTGACCGCGTCTCAGTTGCAGTGTTTGTCGGCGCCGGTACCGGAGACGCCAAATGCCGGGTTAGCCGGTTGGTTCGCATCCGAACCAGCATCGTCAAAGCTCAACGGCCCTACGGGTCTCTACAGCCAATATGGATATGCAGGGTATGACTTCACGACCTATGACGAGGGTTGTATCTCACCGCTGACGCATCCGGCCAGTTCGTTCGAGGACACGATTGCGAACGGCGAGTTCATGATCGCGACATCGATCATCGGCGCTGCTGACGCGCTGCGCGAGTTCGCATGGGAACCGCAGAACATGTGGGGCTGGGCGGATCCGCTAGTCGACAAGGCCACAAAGTCGCTGTATTCGAAGGTCTTCACCGTCTTCGGATCGATCACGCTGGCCGTCGTCGGCCTCTACCTACTATGGCGGTCTCGCCAGTCTGATATGAGCAATGCCGTGACGACGGCCGGGTGGGCGATATTCGTCATGATCATCGTGACGGCGATCGCCGCGTGGCCGGTGCGATCCGCACATTTGGCGGACTCGGCGCTCGTTAGCGGACTCAATGTCGTCCACAGCGCGATCGGTCCCGAGTCCGATACCATTCCGGCGTCCAAATGCCTGTCGGATACACCTGCGGACTGCGTCGACCACCGGCCGCCGGCCGTACGGGCAAGTGACACGGCAACCCAGAACATGATCTATAAGAACTGGCTGCGCGGGCTTCTAGGCTCGGCAGACAGCCCGACCGCACTTAAATATGGGCCCAGTCCTCTACGATGCCAAGTCTCTGACGTGGGCCGAAGACGCAGCAGATCGCAGAACACCCGGATACACGCGCCGCCACTCATTGCAGCGCAGAAGCAGATGGACTGGATGAAGGTCGCGCAACAGATCAAGACTGAGGATCCGCAGGCCTACAGCTACCTGCAGGGCGAGCAAGGCATGGATCGCATCGGGGCAGGCTTCATTGCGATTCTTTCGTCATTGTTCTTCGGCATGTTCGATATCACGGCTTCGATTCTGGTCCTCATCGGATTCCTGATCTTCCGGTGGGCGGTCATCGCATCACCGATTCTCGGCACGATCGGGCTCCTGCGACCAGCAAGTTCCGGCCTACGCCGCCTCGCGAACGCCGTTCTGGCAGCCATCTTCAACATCATCATCTTTGGCACTGGCGCCGCGGTTTACCTGTTCGCGGTCGACCTCATCATGGACACGGCCACGCTGCCAGGCTGGCTCCAAGTCGTCCTCGTTTGGCTGGTCGGTGTCGTCGGCTGGCTGCTACTCAGGCCTTACCGTCGAATCACGCAGATGGGCGGCAAGGACCCCACGGCAGCGATTGTTTCCGCTGGCAGCTGGCACCGACGGTTCCTCCGCGATACGCGCGATGCTGCGCGGCTCGAAATCGCGACGCCCGGAGGTACGGCCGAGCCTCGCTTTGGCCGTTCCCGGATTGCCGAAGCCGACTCACGTGTTCTTGAGGCCGGAGTCGCGCACCGAAGACGTCGTCACGGTCGGCGGCGACGGAGCCGCTGTACCACAGGCATCCCAGCGAACGTCTCGACCCGAAACCACCTCGCGGCGAAGGCCGGCAGGCGACTGGACGGATCCGGACGTACCTGATTCGCCGTCGAACTACGCGATCTATCGCCCGGCTGGCTCGCCCGAAACGACGCCGGATGCCCGCCCAAGCCGGCGACCGGAGTCGAGCACGGTCGGCAGCTAACGATGCGACAGATCCTTCGCCAATTGGGACCGCGCTACGGCATCGGCCTTGGGCTGTTGGTGGCTGTTGTCATAGTGATTGCCGTCGGCAAGGTACTGCCCCATGCGAACACAGATGTCGGATCCGGTGTGACCCGGTCCGATGGTGGATCGCCGGTTTCGATCACTAGTCCGTCACCGGACGACGGCCTGACCAGCTTTGCGCCGCCGTCGCCGCCGATAACCAGTCCGGGAGCCGACACGCCGCAGACGGTCGCAACGGAGTTTGCGACGGCGTGGCTTCATCACGATGCGGTGAGCGCAAAGGCGTGGCACGACGCGATCGTCCGATACTGCACTGCTTCGCTCGCGGCTCAGTTCGACGGGGTCGACCCGAGTGACGTGCCGGCTAACCGCATCACCGGGGCTCTTACGACATCCGACTACGCCAGTACGTATGTTCAGATAAGCATTCCGATGGATGGTGGAACGCTCGTACTCGGCCTCAAAGGACCAACCGGGGTGTGGCTCGTCGATACGGTCGACTGGAATCGGGACTGAGCAGACACGATGAAGACGCGGACGAAAATCACGCTTGGACTTGCCGGAGCCGCTGCGCTCTCCATCGTCTGCTGCCTGGGCGTCGTTACCGTCTACGTCGTCGGCGGCTACGGCGCCGGTGGCTCTGCTGCTACCGCCCAGAACGCTTCAACCGCATGTGGCCAGCATGGGACCGTTACTCCGGGTGGCAAGCTTCCGACGGTGACGTCGCTGACGTCCGATCAGACGCATGATGCCGCGGTCATTATCGCCGTTGGCCAACAACGCAGCGTACCGTCGCGCGGATGGGTCATTGCGATAGCGACCGCATTGCAAGAATCCGACCTACGAAATCTACCGAACCTCGGCGCATCGAACGACCACGACTCCCTCGGACTATTCCAGCAACGACCGAGTCAGGGCTGGGGGACGTCCGCGCAGATACTCGATCCGGTGTACGCATCCACCAAGTTCTATGAGCACCTGGTCAAAGTGCCCAACTGGCAGACGCTTCCCCTGACGGATGCAGCCCAGGCTGTCCAGCGGAGCGCATTTCCCGACGCATACGCCAAACACGAACCGTTCGCGACCGAGATCGTCAACGCACTCGCCGACGGCGCGGCGCGGGGAGCGGGTTCGCTCGTCACATCCACGTGTACCAGCCAGGGTCAGATAGCCGCGTCCGGCTGGACGGTGCCGGTGGTGGGATTCGAGATAACGTCGGGATTCCGGACACCGGAACGCCCGACGCACAATGGCGTTGACCTCGCCGTCGCTCGAGGTACGGTGATCCATGCCGCCTCGGCGGGTGTCGTGTCGGTCGTCGCCTGCCAAGCCTCCACCAGTTCCGGTGGGTTCTACAGTTGCGATCGGGATGGCGGCCTGAACATCGGCGGATGTGGTTGGTATGTGGAAATCGAACATGCGGGTGGCATCATCACTCGGTACTGCCACATGGAGTCGCTTCCGCTTGTTATGGTCGGACAACAAGTCACGGCGGGGCAGCCGATCGGGCACGTCGGCATGAGCGGCCACGCATCCGGGCCGCATTGCCACTTCGAGGTTCATATCAACGGCGACCGAAGTCCGTCCGGTGCGATCGATCCGGTGCCGTTCATGGCTCAGCAGGGCGCACCGCTCACGGGAAAGCCGTGACCAGGAGAATGGCATGACCGAGCCTGACTGGATGCCCGAAACGATCGAGCCGACGACGCCGAAGGCAATCGTGGCCGTGCCGGCGGCCGGTCGAAGCGACTTACGCGGCCGCCGCCTTCTTATCGGACTGCCTGGATTCGGCTGGCGTGGCGACCTCCGCGGCGACACGGCGATTGTGCAGGCCAGTCGCACCTACGTGCCAGTGCTTCCCGAACACGAGTGGTACCGCGCGGAGGCGGAACAAATCGAAGTGTTCGCTCCGCTCGTGCCGATCGACCGCGTATGGGCCGAGGTCGAATCTCCGGCACCCGTCGCGACTGGCACGCCGGACATATTTAGCCGCCTCGTGTCACTGGACGAACCGCCTCGTCGCGAGCCGATTCCGGTACGGAATCTGAGTGGCATCACCGGTCGCCGGCTCGTCCAGGCAGACGGTCCGACAGGCACTGCGCGACCTTCGAGCGGTAACCGAGGCGTATCAGAACACCGAGGGCGACATCTGTGTGCGGGTTTGCACAGAGCTCGACTGGTACAGGTGGGGATGGAGCGGCAAGCCGCCGCGTACCCGCGAAGTTCCGATCTACCTGCTGTGGGCCGAGTAGTCCCATTACTGCCTGTTCTGCGCCGAACATATCCGCCAATCATGGGAGCGCTGACTCAGTGAAGGTCCAATTGCGACGTACGCACCTAGCCGATTCCGTCCGTAGTCCGTCGACTCGATGATAGCGACGGTTAGCGGACTACGACGCAACTGCAGTGGTCGATCCAACCCCGGTAGCGGCACGTGCCTCCCACGAGACCGCTATCACCGCACCGATCTGACCTCCTCGGGCAGCAAGATCCGATACGGAACTGTAACGATGGCTAGGCCAGATCCGGATCTGTACACGTATATCTGGCGCATCCGCGTCACTTCGATCTACGAAGAAGGCTTGAAGGTAGTTGTCGACGACGACGTCTGGAGCACTCGGTTTGGTCTCGTCGCCTTGTCGTAGACGTGAAACGCATAACCAGTCCACCAAGGCACAGCAACGAGAGACGCCGACGAAGACTCGCCAACCGAAGGGCCACTTAGACCGACGTCGACCCAGGACGAATCGCCTGAGGCTGAACTCGTCCGTAGGCTCGCTAATGGCACTCCGGGCGCTGACGGATCCGCGGTTTGCCACAAGAGGATCGTGGCGTGGGCACCCTGAGACGTTCCACCCAGGGAGAGGTACGAGATTCATCGAAGGGCTCGCTGGCCCGCGTCGGTTCCACACGTTGAGCGTATCGAAACATCAACGACCAACGAGCTACTCCGACCATGATCCCAATTTTGGGGCTGTGGATAACTTATCCTCGCGGGCCTTGAGACCGATAGACTTCGATGTCGCCAGACGGAGAGATCGCCGGGGAAGGCAGCCTCATGGACCTACCAGCGCAACCACCCACCAGAGAAACATACAGCAGGTCAGGATTGACATTGGGACGCTGAAGGATTTTGGCACATTTCTGCGACGGCAACTGGACGAAACCTCGCGCCGATGGCCGCCGCGGTTAGCCGGGCGCTAGCAGCTGGCGGAGATATCGGTCCAAATTGCCCAGCAGACGACCTACAAATGATGAACGTCCGGCACGCGGACTGTGTCGCCTCGATGTGCGACCAGCTTCAAGCCTCGATGTCGGCATGGCTATCATGGCCGACGCGGCTCATACGATTGCCGCCCGCTACTCGTCCAGCGATACTCTCGCGCACACGACTATTCACAACATTACGCCTGCGCTCAGCGCAGCGGTGACACAGACACTCCACGGGCAGTGGCTCCTCATGAGGACAGCGGATCCCGACTTCAACTGGGACCACTACAGCGTTCCAGAGATCGCAGCAATGCTCGACGAGAACTACCAGGTATGCCTGGAATCAGGCAGCAGCCTGGCAGATGCGTCGATGACGATCGACAGCCATCGCAGCGACCTCGCCAAGCGCGGAATGAGCTTGCACACGCATGGCCCATCGAGACGAGCAGCGCCGCGGTCGTCTACTTCGACCTTGTCGACATACTCGAGCAGTCGATGGCAGACTACGGCCCAGACTGCGTTCGCGAACGGCCGAGCCCGCGCAGGAGTGCTCGATGCACTCGACGACGCCAAGCGATCGATCAACAGCCTGAACGAATCTTGGCGAACTCGCGTCGCGCGGGTGGCCAACGCCGACGCACATCCATGGCAGCCGCCGGAAAGCTAAACGCAGTAGCGCACCAAGTCATGGCTCAGGCCGACCAAACCATCTTTGAGAAGCCTTCGACAGCTGCAGAGGCCGACATCTACGTTCCGCCGAGCGGTCGAGACACAACATTGACGCCGGTTCCAGACGGCGAGGACCCGCCAGAAGAGGTTCGCAGAGCATACGAGCCGGACCGCGCCCTCCGTTCCGAGTCCTCGGGAATATTTCGACTACAAGGAGAACGCGTGGCCAGATCGAATCGGGACTCCACGAACAAACGGCGGACGAAAGGTCGGGCGGAACCACCGGTGGCGAGGGCTCGCCGGCGTTCTTGGGCGCTGGAATATGGCGGTCATACGAGGACGTCAACGAAATCGTCTTGATCGGCTGAGGCGACGGATCTATCATGCGGATCTCCAAGCAACGACCGTGCCCATCGCCAATTGGCCCAGTCAGAAACGACCCAGCAGAGACCGGCGGCAACCTAGTAAGTCACAGGCCTCGGGACGACGCTCGGACCGCTTCCAACGCACTGGCTCGCCGCAGACGCACATACTAGTCGAGAGGTATGGCAACGAAGCAGGTCGGCGTTCCTGGCCTTCTAGTACCGCGGAAAGACGAGCCGATCATTCACGATCCAGGACCGGGCGTTATCGGGATCGACCGTTGAGCGGCAGGTTGGCTCGCGCCGCAGTTATTGCATCTGGCGGGCATGATCGCTAAGCGCGCAATTCGCACCGATTGCGGCCTCCGCCGACTCAATTCGTTCCACATGAATGGATGTTATCTGCCCTCGATCTAAAGTCCAGCCCATCGGTATGCGAAGGGCGCCGGAGTTATCGTGTCGGCGTCATTGACTCAGGCGTCGATTCGTCAAACCCTGACCTGTCCGGCAATGTACTGCAGGGGCATCGACTTGAGCGACCTAGCCAGCCGGCCGGATTCGGTGCTGGCGACAAAGACGTGTTTGGCCATGGAACTGCTATGGCCGGGCTGATCGCTGGCACATGGTCATGGTCTCGGACAAGACGACGGAATCATGGGAGTCGCGCCCAGAGCTGAAATACTGCCGTGTCGTACGCAGGTCTCCACGTTCGATGAGACTCCAGATCAATTAGCGAGCGGAATACGTTGGGCCGTGGATCATGGTGCGTCCGTCATATCAATATCACAGGGCATGCCTCTGACAGGACGACGTAGTCGCAGAGGCTATCAGATACGCAGAGTCGAAAGATGTCGTGATCGTTGCGGCAGCCGGCAACCTTCCGGACGTCGAGTCGGTTGGCTTTCCGGCGGCGTACGCGGGGGTGGTGGCTGCTGCTGGCACTGATGAACACGGCAACCACGCAGCGATATCGGTTACCGGCCCCCAAGTCGTCCTGTCGGCGCCAGCAACCAACATCTATTCGGACGGCCTTGACCACGGATACGTAACCGGCAGCGGAACCAGCAACTCCACCGCGATCATTGCGGGCGCCGCTGCTCTTGTTCGATCACGCTTTCCGAAGCTCTCGGCCGTCGAGGTCATTCATCGGCTCACCGCCACCGCGATCGACAAAGGCCCGCCCGGTCGCGACAACGAATATGGCTACGGCGAACTCAACCTGGTCTCCGCCCTAACCGCCAACGTCCCGCTGCTAAATCCGCTTACCGCGAGCCCGACCGCAACCACCGCCGCGGCGACACCGAGCTCAACGACACCCACCCCAGAGGTACCGACGACCCACGTGGCGAAGCCGAGTACGACGGATGGCCGGTGGCTTCCGATTACCGGCGCGGTTCTCGTCATCATTGCGCTCATCGCCATCTGGACGATCGCCAGACGCAAACGAACGTAACGACATCCCCAGGCGCAGACATTGAGCCTGCTCAAACGAACGCCTCGGCCTCCCAGACGCAGACGAACGTGACCACACCCCAGACACAGACGACCCCCACGACGCCCCAAATGCGACGAACACAACCAGATCCGCAGACACAGATGACCCCACGACGTCCGCAGATGCAACGAACACAACACAGCGAGATCCGCAGACACAGGCGACCGCGTCAACGTCCCAAATGCAAACGAACACAACCAAATCCGCAGACGCAGACCAACGTCACGACACACGAACAAAAGCAGCGACATCCAGAAGACCACCTGAACCGCCGAGCCGCTATCACCGACGCCGAGCGCTAACTGCACTACGGTCGAAGGCACGGAGGAGGTGAACGGTTGGCTCGCGTACGCACCAACATCGATCGCGCCGCTGCACTACATCGGCAGGCGGTCGCGACAGCCGACGCCGCAGCGACGGCACTTGACCTGTTCACGCCGGGTGTGTCTCCACCTCGCCTGGTCGCGCGGCAACGTGAACTGGCGACGCACCTGACCGATCTAGCGGAGGCGGCGGCTCCCGGCTGGCTTTCGGCCACCATCGATGCCTCCATCAATCTGCCGACGGGCACCGAGACCGGTGTCGCGCCGGCGGTTCGGATCGGGATCGCAACGCCGCTGCCGGACGCGCCGTTCCCGGTCGTCGTGCCGCTGATCGGCGCCGGTCACATCGTGGTCGAGGCGGCGCCGCATGATCTGCGTACCACTGGACTTTTAAGGTCCGTGCTCTTGCGGTTGATCGCCGCAACCACACCCGGCGCGTTGCGGGTCCGGGCCGCAGATCCGAGCGGAATCGCGTTCACGGCATTCTCGGGTTTGTTCGATGGTCGCCTGATGCCGCAGCCGGTCGCGGATATCGCCGGGCTGCGGGCCTTGTTGGCAGAGGCCGAGCAGTGGGTACGCGTTCCGGCCCCACCCGGTCGACACCTGTTGCTCGCGATCGCCGGACGCCCGGACGGCGCGGATGACGGTGATCTGGCCCGGATCGAAGCACTGGCCGAGTCCGGACCGCATGCACGCCTTCACCTGCTCATCGGCGACTGGCCGGGAGGCCGTAGGCGACTGCCGAACGCGACGCATATCCGCTTTCTGGGCGCCGCGACCGTGGTCAGCGATCCACCGGGCGGCCGGTTCGGCGCGGACGGCGGGCTGAATTCGCCGGTCTGCCTCGATCGGGACCCGCCGAACGCGCTGATCGAGGACGTCTGCCAACGGGTTGGCGCGCAGGCGAAGGCGGCCGCGACGCTACGCCTGACCGACCTGCTGCCGACCGAGTCGTGGCAGAGCGAGTCCATGGAAGGCCTGGCCACCATCGTTGGCGTGACCGGAAATGCGCCGCTGACGATGCGGTTGAGCGACCTGACGCCGCATTGGCTGATCGGTGGCCGTTCCGGTGCCGGGAAGACCGCATTCCTGATCAACGTCCTGTATGGACTCTGCAGTCGCTACTCGCCGGCCGATCTGATGCTCTACCTGCTCGATTTCAAGACCGGCGCATCGTTCCGGGAGTTCACCGCGACGGATCGGGAACCGTCCTGGATGCCGCACCTACGGGCGGTGGGGATGGAGTCGGACCGCGCGTACGGGCTGGCCGTCCTGCGCGAACTCGACGCCGAGATGACTCGCCGATCGGTGCTGTTCGGGGACGCGGGGGTGACCCGGTTTGCGGATCTGCCGGCAACGATGCCGCTGCCGCGCATCCTATGCGTCATCGACGAGTTCCCGGTGCTGCTGGACGGTATGGACAAGGTGGCATCGCAGGCGGTCGCCCTGCTGGATTCGGTCGCACGGAAGGGTCGCGCGTACGGCATCCATCTGATCCTGGCGAGCCAGTCGCTGGCCGGCGTCGAATTGCTGTACGCGAAACGGGACTCGTTCTTCGGGCAGTTCCCCGTCCGGATCGCGCTGCCTGGCGGCGCGGGCGTTCTCGACTCCCGTAACAACGCGGCCGATGCGCTGCGCCTCGGTACGGCGATCGTCAATACGGCCGGCGGCTTCGGCGGACCCGCGAACGCATCTCGCGCGCACGAACGTCTCGTCGAGTTCCCGGATCCGCACGCCGAACCGAAGACGCTGTCGACGCTGCGTCGCCGGCTGTGGCTCGCGCGGCCGGCGGGATCGGCGGCACCGTACGTGTTCGAGGGCTACGCGCGAGCGCATCTACCGGCGAAGATCCCGAGGCTCCGACGCCCGGCCGCGTATCTCGGTCGCTCGATCGATGTCACGTCGAGCGAGGCGACGTTCCCGCTGGACGCCACGTCCGGTCGGCACATCGCGGTGATCGGACCGAGTGAATCGGGGGCGGAGCTGCTGGACTCGGCCGCGCGTTCGCTCGCTGCCCAGCACCGGCCGGGCACGGTGAGCTTCGTGGTTGCTCCGCTGGTTGTCGCGGCCGAAGAGATCGGACCTGCGCTGACCGATGCGCTCGACCGCGGCCGGTCATCCGACCACGATCGTCGATGCGGACGGATTGCGAATCGTGCTGGAGTCGGACGCATCCGACACGTACGTGATCGGGTTCGGCATGGAGGGATTCGACGGCGACCTGCGGAAGTTCCTGCGCGAAGGGCCGGCCTGCCGCTCCCACCTGATCGGCTGGTGGCGCGGTCTGCGGCGCTTCGGCAGCGACACCGGCGGATCGTCCGGACGCGATGACGTAGCCGGGATTGTGCTGCTCAACGTGCCGGTGAACGACGCCGCCCGGTTCCTCGGCGAGGCCGAGCTCGACTGGCGGCCCGGCCCGAACCGAGCACTGCTGCATGATCGGCGCATCTCCCGGACCGAGGTCATCGTGCCGTTCGCACGGCTGCCGGAAGCGCGCGATGTGGAGGCGAAATCATGAACAGAGCTGCCACCAGGCCGGATAACGCCTGGGACAGATATCTGGCCGCAATCGACGAGCTGGATTCGGCCCGTCATAACGCCGCCGCTGCGGTCGCGTCCCAGGAGCATTCCGCGCGGCTCCGCGCGGATGGAACTCACCGATGTCCGGCAACGGATCACGGTGCAGCAGGCCCGGCTGGATGACGTCGCGGCGCGCGCGCATCGTCCGCCGCCGGCCGTGGAGCCACACGCGTCCGACCGGTCGAACGCGGCGATGCTCGTACCCGCAGCGGTGATGGATCCGACGCCCGGCGTGAGAGCGGCTCTGACGGCGGCGCGGGCCGCACTTGAGGCGTCGGACGCCACGATCACGATCGCGGCCGAGGCGCCGTCCGGCGGCGGTTTGCTGCCGAGTTGGCTTCCCGCTCGGCGCAACGCGATCCCCTACGCGTGGTATGCCCTGCTCGCCACGATCGCGCTGCTGTTCATCAACGGTTCTGCGGGCGGAACGGCGGGTGCGCGAGCGGTCGCGGTTGCGTTCGATCTCGCGGTGCCCGCGGGCGCATTCCTGCTGGCGGTGGTGAGCATCGGCCTGCTGTTCGGACCCGATCGCGATGGTCGCAAACCCAAGAACCTGCGGCTCGGGTTGCTGATCTGCGCGGTGCCGCTCGCGCTCGGTGTCGCCCTATCCCTGCTATAACCAGGGTGTACGCGTTCCGCGTGCGGACCATATCTCACCATCTGGATGATCGATGTCCGTTTAGGACCTAACTTATCCACAGCGCTGCGCTTGGCATTGCCGCCGTGTTGCCCCACCGGGTTGCATGGCAGATAAGTGCTCGCCAGTGCGTGGAGGCAATCGTGACGTTCAGCGTGAACACCAAGGCCCTCGCCGGTCTGCCGACGTTTCTTGATCGGCGCGCCGACGATCTGACCGCAGCAGCGAAATACCTTGCCGACTACACCGCGATCCGGCCGTTCACGTTGATGAACATCGCGCACGTGCATCAGCGTGTCATCGCCGCCATCAACAGCTACCTGCTCGCGACCCGACTGACCTACGCGCAGACTGATGCCGTCCGGATCCGGGCGGCCATCGCGTCCTACAAGACATCCGATCTGCGGGCATCCCAGCGCACCGATGCGGCCATCGCCGGGCTGCCCCGCGATCTTGCCGATCGCGCCGCCGCTGACCCCGGCCGACTACGCGTACGGGCCGGCCATCTTCGACGACCGGGCAATCCCGACGAGCGCTCTGATCACGCCGTCGGCTCACTACGACGACTTCCCCTACCAGCCGTCGTGGTCGGATCTCCTGAGCCCGACGAGCATCGTTCGTGACGCGGTCTGGCGGATCACGTCGATCGCCGCCGACGTCGGCCTGCTCGACCGGCCGATCGATCCGCTGCAGGAGATCCTTCCACCGTTCATCGGCGACTGGGCCGGCCTGCTTCGATGCGCCGACGTGTTCGACAACCTCGGCGCGATGCTGGGCATGTCGCAGGATTGCGTCGACGATGCGGACGATCTCGTGTCGACGATCTGGACCGGCCAGGTGGCCGGGATGTGCGTGGCGAATCTTCAGTTCTTCGCGACCGACTTCGGCGACGCGATCCGACCACTGGCCGGCATCTCGGCTACCTATCGGCAGGTGTCGGAGGGCGTCCGAGCGAACATGACGCTGGCCGACAACGCTGGTCACGGCGCTCAGCGACGCAGCCGTCGATGGGCTGTTGAATTGGCCACCGACGGGTGGTTCGCCGCGTTCGACGTGGGTTCGGATATCCGCAACGTTGTCAAGATCGTCAAGCGGCTGCTGGAGATCGCCAATATCGTGGCGGACGCCGTGTCGGCCGGATCGGCAGCGGCGGGTAGCTTCGCGAACAAGCTGGGCATCTTGGGATCTGCTGGCTCGCTGCCGACCCTGTTCGAAGCCGGCGCGCTGGCCACTGGGCAGATTCCGAACCTCGCGCTGACGCACCGATGAACCCGACGCCGACGCGAGCGGATCGCACGCCGACGGGTTCAGCGCTGTTGCATCAGGCTCATGGCCTCGGCGCGCGACTTCGCGTCCTCCTGGAACAGCCCGCGTACGGCCGACGTCGTCGTACGGGCGCCGGTCTTCTGGATGCCGCGCATCGCCATGCACAGGTGCTCGCAGTCGAGCACCACGATGACGCCGCGCGCGGCCGAGCTTCTCGGACAGCAGGTCGGCGATCTGCGAGGTCAGCCGCTCCTGCACCTGCGGCCGGCGGCTGTAGACCTCGACCAGCCGGGCGAGCTTCGACAGGCCGGTGATCCGGCCGTCCGTGCCGGGGATGTAGCCGATGTGCGCGACGCCGTGGAACGGCAGCAGGTGGTGTTCGCACATCGAATACAGCTCGATGTCGCGGACCAGGACCATCTCTTCGTGGCATGCCTCGAACGTCGTGGTCAGCACGTCGGCCGGATCGACCCGCAGACCGGCGAAGAGCTCCGCGTACGCGCGGGCCACCCGGCCCGGGGTGCGCTGCAGCCCGTCGCGGTCGGGATCCTCGCCGATCGGCGATCAGGATCTCGCGGACGGCCGACTCGATCCGCTTCGAGGTCGACGGCGTCGCCGACCGGACCGCCGGCGAGCTCGCCGTTGATCGAGCCGGGCGGCGAGGTGGTCGAGCGTCTCGCCGGCCCGGTCTCGTGACCGTCTGGCGTTCAGTGTGAGCCGTCCTCGTAGCTGTTGTTGCTGCCGGCCGAGAGCACGCCGTTCGCCGCGGCCTGCGCCTGCGGCGTCGAGTCTCGGCCGGCGTGAGCACCGGCGGCTGGTCGGAGGCCTTGCGCTTGCCGAACGTGCTGAACGGAGCCATCGGCGGGCGCTTGATCACACGGGCGCAGATGCGCGCCATGTCGGCCTGCGTGATGGTCTCCTTCTCGATCAGCTCGAGCACGATGTTGTCGAGGACGTCGCGGTACTCGACCAGGATCTCCCAGGCCTCGTCGTGCGCGAGCTCGATCAGCCCGCGCACCTCGGCGTCGATCTCGGCCGAGACCGACTCGGAGTAGTCGCGCTGGTGACCCATGGTCCGGCCGAGGAACGGCTCGCCGTCGGTCTGGCCGTACTTGATCGCGCCGAGCTTCGAGCTCATGCCGTACTCGGTGATCATGGCGCGGGCGATCGCGGTCGCCTTCTCGATGTCGTTGCCGGCGCCGGTGGTGGGCTCGTGGTAGACGAGCTCCTCGGCGGCCCGGCCACCCAGCGCGTACGCCAGCGTGTCGATCAGCTCGGCGCGCGTCTGGGTGTACTTGTCCTCGGTCGGCAGCACCAGCGTGTGACCGAGCGAGCGGGCGCGGGACAGGATCGTCACCTTGTGCACCGGCGCGGAGTGCGGCAGCGCCCAGGCGACCAGCGCGTGCCCACCCTCGTGGTACGCGGTGATCTTCTTCTCGCGGTCGCTCATCACCCGGCTGCGCCGGGCCGGACCGGCCATGACCCGGTCGATCGACTCTTCGAGGTACTCGTTCGTGATCGCGCGCTTCTCGCTGCGCGCGGTCAGCAGCGCCGACTCGTTGATGACGTTGGCCAGGTCGGCACCGGTGAAGCCGGGCGTCCGGCGGGCCACCGCGTCGAGGTCGACGTCCGGCGTGAACGGCTTGCCCTTGGCGTGCACCCGCAGGATCGCCTTGCGGCCCTCCATGTCGGGCGTGTCGACCGCGATCTGCCGGTCGAACCGGCCCGGGCGCAGCAGCGCCGGGTCGAGGATGTCCGGCCGGTTGGTGGCGGCGATCAGGATCACGCCGCCCTTGGTGTCGAAGCCGTCCATCTCGACCAGCAGCTGGTTGAGCGTCTGCTCGCGCTCGTCGTGGCCGCCGCCGAGGCCGGCGCCGCGGTGCCGGCCGACGGCGTCGATCTCGTCGACGAAGACGATCGCGGGCGCGTTCTCCTTGGCCTGCTGGAACAGGTCGCGGACGCGGGAGGCGCCGACACCGACGAACATCTCGACGAAGTCCGAGCCGGAGATCGTGTAGAACGGGACGCCGGCCTCGCCGGCGACGGCGCGGGCGAGCAGCGTCTTACCCGTACCGGGAGGGCCGAACAGCAGCACGCCCTTCGGGATCTTGGCGCCGAGCGCCTGGTATTTCGCCGGGTTCTGCAGGAAGTCCTTGATCTCCTGCAGCTCCTCGACGGCCTCGTTCGCGCCGGCCACGTCGGCGAACGTCGTCTTCGGCGTGTCCTTGGAGATCAGCTTCGCCTTCGACTTGCCGAAGTTGAGCACCCGGCTGCCGCCGCCCTGCGCCTGCGACATGAAGAACAGCAGCAGGATCACGATCGCCGCGATCGGCAGGAAGTTGAACAGCAGGGTCAGCAGGACGCTGTCCTTGGTGACCTTGGTGTCCAGGACGTGAACGTGCTCGCGTTCGCGGCCTGCAGCGTCTTGAGGCTTGTCGTAGGCGCCGTTCATGCCGTCGCCGGTCGGGAACTGAGCCTGGATCTTGTCGGTCTCCGTACCGTCGCTGAGCTTGACCTTCTTGATCAGGTCGAGCTGGACGGTCTGCTCCTTGTCCTCGATCACCGCCGACTTGATGTTGGTCGGCGTTCGTGTTGAGCTGCGCCAGCACCTCGGACGTCTTGGCCGTCGTGTAGCTCGGCCCGCTCGTGAAATAGAAGCTGAGCAAGATCGCCGCAGCCACGAGGAGGAAGACCCATACGTGGGCGGCGCAAGAAACGGGTACGTTCCATACTTGATTTTGGGACGCCGAAACGCCCAGCTCCTCCAGATCCGTAAGAGAGCTAGTCGCCGGCACGCGCCGACACTTCACCGCGAGACACTCGCACCGCGACGCCGCATGACGGCAAACGCGAGGGTGACTCTGGCTATTTGAAGGTACACCGTAAGCCTGAGTGGCGCGGCTTGGCGCCTGCGGCTTATCACACCAAAGCGCCTATATCGCCCGTTCGCTCTGCGCGAACCTACGATTCGACGCACCGACACTACGGCGCAGATCACACCCGGGTGTAGACGGCCGGTTTCAGGACGCCGACGTACGGCAGCTCACGGTACCGCTCGGCGAAGTCCAGGCCGTACCCGACGACGAACTCGGTCGGGATGTCGAAGCCGACGTACTTCACCGGCACCTGGACCCTGATCGCGTCCGGCTTGCGCAGCAGCGCGACCACCTCGACCGACGCCGCCGTCCGGCTCTCCAGGTACTTCAGCAGCCACGACAGCGTGAGCCCGGAGTCGACGATGTCCTCGACCACGATCACGTGCCGGCCGGCGATGTCCCGGTCGAGGTCCTTGAGGATGCGGACCACGCCGGACGAGGTCGACCGCTGGCCGTACGACGAGATCGCCATGAACTCCAGCTCGACCGGCCGGACCTTCGCGCCCGAGCGCCCGGGAGAAGTCCGCCATGAACATCACGGCGCCCTTGAGAATGCAGACCAGCAAGACGCTCTCCACCATGGCCGTAGTCGGCGGCGACCTTGCGCGCCAACTCCTCGGTCTTCTCGCGGATCTGCTCCTCGGTCACGATGACGCGCTCGATGTCCGCGTCGTACCAGTTCTGTGCTGCGTCGCCGCTTCCACCCATACATACAGCCTGCCGGATGACCCGGATCCGGACGCGCGGAGGGTGGGTGAATTGTCAGCGCTCGGCGTACGGACTGGCGGCGCGGACGCCTCCGTCGGTCGGCTGCCAGTCGGCGCAGTCCCGGCTGTCGACACTCCAGCCGAGCTGCGACGCAAGCCCCAAAGCGGCCAGAAGCGAGCATCATCGACTATGAATACGATCATGGTACGCCTCCGTCGAATTTTGTTCTCCTATGCAGCATGACTGGCCGATTTTTCGGTCACCAGTGGCAGGAATGCCTATGCACATCGAATTTCTGCCAATATGCTGGAGCCGTGGACATCATCAACGTGGCCGTGATCGCGCTCGACCAGATCGCGCCGTTCGAACTCGGCGTCGTCTGCGAGGTCTTCGGCACCGATCGGTCCGCCGACGGCTTCCCGGCCTACGGTTCGACGTGGTCTCGATCGACGGCCGGCCGGTACGGACGAAGTCCGGGTTCCACATCACTCCGACCGGCGGCTTGGAGCTGGTCGAGGATGCCGACCTCGTCGCCGTACCGGCTCATGTGCTGGAGGCGCCGGTGCCGGAGTGTGTCCTCGACGCCCTGCGCGCCGCGCATGCCCGCGGCGCATGGATCCTCAGCGTCTGCTCCGGCGCGTTCGTTCTCGGCGAAGCCGGCCTGCTCGACGGCCGCCGGTGCACCACCCACTGGCAGTACGCCGACGAGCTGGCCCGACGCTTCCCGCTCGCCGACGTCGCCCTGAACGCGCTCTACGTCGAGGACGACCGAGTGCTCACCAGCGCCGGTACGGCCGCCGGCATCGACGCCTGCCTGCACCTCGTCCGGAAGGTGCACGGTTCCGGCGTCGCGCCCGCGCTCGCCCGCCGGATGGTCGTGCCGCCGCATCGCGATGGTGGCCAGGCCCAATTCGTCGAGGCGCCGATGCCGCGCGCCGAGGCGACGGCGTCACTCGGACCCGCTGCTGACCTGGGTGATCGAGCATCTCGACGAACCGATCACAGTGGACGATCTCGCCGCGCGGATCCACATGGCGCCGCGCACCTTCGCGCGCCGGTTCCGGACCGAGGTCGGCGCGACGCCGCACGACTGGCTGACCACACAACGGGTTCTGCTGGCCCGGCCGCCTTCTCGAGGACACCGATCTCGGCGGTCGAGTCGGTCGCGAGCACGCCGGATTCGGCGACGCGGCCACGCTTCGGCACCATTTCGCCCGTCGGCTCGGCGCGACCCCGCACGGCTATCGATCGACGTTCCGCGCACGAACATGAGCGCACCCGTCCGCTGAGAGCACGACGACGATCGGATTAGGCCAACCTCGGCGCCGATCGGCCGCGAGCTATAGCCGAATGACCCAACGACTGCTATAAGTCTCTACTAACAAGAAAGTTTCCTGAGAGTTAGTAGAGAGGAAACAGCATGCGGCGCAACCGAATCATCGCGTTGGCCAGTGCAAGTGCGATCGCCCTCCTGGGCACGGCGATCACCGCCTTCGCGCTGGGCAGTCCCGGCCCAGGCCGCCACGCTGACCAGCAACTGGTACGGCTCAGCCCCGTACGTCATGCCGCTGGACAACAACCCGCCGGACCTGCCGACGGTCATGGCCGCGACCGGCCAGAAGGCGTTCGAGCTCGCGTTCATCCTCGCGCCCAACGGCGGCGGCTGCTACGCCGACCTGGGGCGGCACCGCCACCGTCTCGTCCGACACCGCGGTCGCGAGCATCATCTCCGGCGTCCGCGCGCAGGGCGGCGACGTCTCGGTCTCCATCGGCGGCTACGGCGGCACCAAGCTCGGCCAGGTGTGCAGCTCGGTCGCCGCGACCGCGGCGGCCTACCAGCAGGTCATCACGAAGTACTCGCTGCACGCGATCGACTTCGACCTGGAAGAGCCGGAGTACGAGAACACTCACGGCGGTCAACAACGAGATCGGCGCGGCGAAGATACTGCAGCAGAACAACCCGGCCTCTACGTGACGGTCACGGTCCCGGGCACCACCAGCGGCACCGGCTACTTCGGCCAGAACGTGCTCAACACCGCCAAGGCCGACGGCTTCACGCCGGCCAACTTCGCCATCATGCCGTTCGACGGCGGCTTCAACGGCGCGGCCTCGCAGACCGCGGCGCTGGAGGCGTTCCACACGCTGCTGATGAACACGTTCGGCTGGAGCACCGCGACCGCGTACAACCACGAGGGCGTGTCCCAGATGAACGGCCGGTCCGACACGGGCGAGTTCTTCACCCAGACCGACTTCCAGACCGTGCTGAACTACGCCACCAGCCACGGCCTGAGCCGGTACACGTTCTGGGCGGTCAACCGCGACCGCCAGTGCACGCCGCTCGGACAACAACGGCACCACGTCCGGTACGTGCAGCAGCGTGCCCAGGGCGCGTGGGACTTCACGAAGCTACCACGCAGTTCGCCGGCGCGACGCCGCCCACCACCGTCGCCGACCACGCCGCCGACGACGGCTCCGTCCGGGTACGTGCACCGCGCCCGCGTGGATCGCGACGACGGCGTACAACGGCGGCGGCGGTCGTCTCCTACGGCGGCCACCAGTGGACCGCGAAGTGGTGGACGCAGGGCGACATCCCCGGCAACAACGCGCCAGGCGGTCTGGACCGACAACGGCCCGTGCGGGGCGGCGGCGACACCACGCCGACCCCGACGCCGACGCCGACCCGCGACGCCGACGCCGACTCCGACGCCCGACGCCGAGCCCGACCGGCACCGGACCGGCACGGCGTGGGTGGCCAACCACGCGTACGCGGTCGGTGCGATCGTCACGTACGGCGGCCACACCTACAAGTGCCTCCAGGCGCACACCTCGCAGGTCGGCTGGGAGCCGCCGAACGTACCCGCGCTCTGGCAGTTGGTCAGCTAGCACCACCGCACAGCAAGAAGCGCCGGTCCCCGTGCGTCGGGACCGGCGCTTTTGCGTTACCGACGCGTCACTAGTGCAGGATCGGCGAGAGTGCGCTGATCAGCGCGCCCGAGTCGGAGTCCTGGCTGATCTCCCACACCATCGCGCCACGCAGGTTCAGCGCCTTGATCAGCGCGGTGCGCTCGCCGATCGAGGCCGGGCTGGTGAACGTGATCACCGTCGGGACGGTCGCCGGGCCGGTCGCCAGCGTCGGGTGCGACGCCGCCGGGCTGGCCAGGTACGGCTCGCCGGCGGGCGAAGTCCCAGTAGACCGTGTAGCCGTTCGCGCCGGTCTTGCCGTCGGCGCTCACGTCACCCGGCGCCGTCCACCAGCTCGTGGTAGGTCGGCTGCGGTGCCGAATCCGCGGTGAGGCTGTTCGGGTCGAGCCCGGTGTTGTCGAACGACGTGTAGAGACCGTGGTCCGTTCGGCGCCGGTGTTCAGGTACTGGTTGCCGTAGAACGGCACGCCGACCACGATCTTCGACGCCGGTACGCCGTTGAGCAGGTAGTTGGCGACGGTGCCGACCGTGTCCCAGGTCCAGTCCTTGGCGTTCGGGTCACGCGGGTCGTGACCGAACAGCGTGTCCGGCGCGGCGACGGTGCCACCCGGCACGTTGTAGTCGTACGCCATGACGTTGTCCCAGTCGAGGTACTTCGAGATCGCACCGAGCTCGTAGTCCTTCGTCGGCGCTGGTCGCCGCCGGCAGCGCCACCGTGAGCAGGTAGTGCTTGCCGGTGGTCGCGCCGTACGCGTCGAGCTGCTTGCGGAACTCCGCAGCCAGCAGCGTCGCGTTGTGCCTGTCGGCCGGGCCGTACGTCGACGTTGCCGCCGGCGAGCTGGCTCGGGTACTCCCAGTCCAGGTCGATGCCGTCGAACAGGCCCGCGGCCGCGCCGTCGCCGCCGGCACCCGCCGGCCAGCTGTCGCCGGGCAGGTTGCCCTTGATGAACGTGTCGATGCAGGACGAGACGAACTGCTGCGCAGCGTCCGGCGTCGACGCCAGGTCGGAGAACCACTTCGACTGCGTCCAGCCGCCGAGCGAGATCTCGACGCTTCAGGTTCGGGTTCGCCGCCTTCAGCTTCGCGAGCTGGTTGAAGTTGCCGAACAGGTGCTGGTTGGGGTTGTCCGGGTCGTCGGCGACACCGTTGACGGTGTTGTCGCCGGTCCAGTAGACCTGCTGGTAGTCGGCCCACGGGTCGAGGATGTTGCAGCCGACGGCGCCGGTGGCCGGGTCGTAGGTCGGGTTGCCGAACGCGTACTGGATGACGTTGACCTTGGTGGCCGGGATGTCCTTGACGTAGTAGCCGCGTCCGTAGACGTCCCAGTCGGCGAAGTACGCCGACACCACCTTTGACGGCGCGCCGTTCGTGCCGGCGTTGGCGTGCCGGTCGCCGCGTCCGCGGGCACCGCCGCGGCGAGACTCACACCGATGACCAGCGCCGTCAACGCGGCAAGCCGCTTGTTGACAGTGACCATGTCGCTCCTTTGCTCACGTGAGTAACAGGTGAATGCATCCACCTTTGCGGAGCGGCTTAATTATCTGTCAATAGTCCTTACAATTGATGCAGGTTTCCTAACTACAAATCCGCAGGTCCGGCCGGATAATATCGGCCGGTCAGAAGCCCATCGCGGCGCCGTCGGCGCGCGGTTCGGATCCGGCGACGTATCCGCCGTCCGGCAATTCGCCAGATCGCCTGGCCGTAGCCGAATCCGGCATGTCGTCGACGGTGACCTCGTGTCCGCGCGCGCGCAGCGACCACCAGCGCCGGGTCGAACGCGGACTCCACGCTCACGTCGAGGCCGGACGTGCCAGAACCAGCGCGGCGCGTCGAGCGCCGCCTGCGGATCCGAGGCCGTCGTCCACCGTGGACGTCACGACCTGCAGGTGGCCCTGCGGCTGCATGTGACCGCCCATCACGCCGAACGGGCCGACCGCCTCTCCGCCGCGGGTCAGGAACGCCGGGATGATCGTGTGGAACGGCCGCTTCCCGCCGGCGACCACATTCGGATGCGCCGGCGTCGAGCGCGAATCCGGCACCGCGGTTCTGCAGCCCGAAGCCGTACCCGGGCAGCACGATCCGCGAGCCGAAGCCCATGTAGTTCGACTGGATCAGGCTGACCATCATGCCGTCCGCGTCGGCCGCCGCCAGGTAGACCGTGCCGCCGCGGGCCGGGTCGCCGGGCGCCGGGCGGCCGGCCCGCGTCGGTGATCAGCGCCCGCCGCGGCGGCCGAGTAGCGCCGGGTCCAGCAGCGCCGCGACGGGCACCGACATCGTCGCCGGGTCGGCGACGTAGGCGTGCGCGTCGGCGAAGCCGAGCTTCATCGCCTCGATCTGCCAGTGCAGCCGCTCGCCGGCGACGCGCCGGGCGACGTCCATGCCGTCCAGGATGCCGAGCGCGATCAGCGCGGCGACGCCCTGCCCGTTCGGCGGCAACTCCCACACGTCGTAGCCGCGGTAGCCGACGCCGATCGGGTCGACCCAGGTCGAGGTGTGCGCGGCCAGGTCGTCGGCGGTGAGCAGGCCGCCGGTCGCGGCGCTGTGCGCGGCCAGCGCCTGCGCGATCTCGCCGGCATAGAACGCGTCCGCGCCGCTGCTCGCGATCAATTCGAGGGTACGGGCGGCCGCCGGATTGGCCCATCGCTCGCCCGCCCGCGGAGCGCCGCCCGTCGATCGTGAAGACGTTCGCCCACTCGTCGAACACCGCGCCGCGCAGTCGGGTCGGGCCGGGCCGCACCGCGCCAGCCGCGGCGACGCGGGCCGAGACCGGATAGCCCCGTTCCGCGTACGCCATGGCATCGTCGAACAGCGCCGCGAACGGCCGCGATCCGAATCGTTCGATGCAGGTCACGCCAGCCGCGCGGCGCACCCGGGACGGTCACCGGCAGCCAGCCGTGCGGCGGCATCACCGCCGCGCGCCTCGGCCTGCGCGCCGCCGAGCGCGGCGTTCCGCCGATCTCGGCCGGCGCCGCGCGGCAGCCAGCGTCAGCGCGCGCGGCGATCGGCCGGACGCGTTGAGGCCGTGCAGCCGCTCGCCGTCCCAGACGATCGCGAACAGGTCCGAGCCGATGTCGTTCGAGCCGGGCTGGACGACGGTCAGCGCGATCGCGGTTGCGATCGCGGCGTCCACGGCGTTGCCGCCGCGCCCGCAGACGGCGAGCCCGGCCGAGGCGGCCAGCGGTTGGCTCGTCGCGACTACGCCACGAGCAGCGAAAACGGGTTGGCGAGCCAGGCGGGAATCAGTCACAGCCCATTGTCGTCCAGTCCCCGAACCGGAAGGAACCCTTACCAACCCGCGCCCGTACCTTCGCGCGAACACTGGATACGTAAGTGATTCCTAATCGGGTTCGGGTCCTAGGGATCTTGACACGGGCATGGGGAAGGGTATTGATGTCAGTGTGTGAAGACAGACCTCAATACCCTTCTGACGGCACTGTACGTGTTCGTCGATGACCATGTCATCCCCGCCGAACAGCGCCGGCCGGGCCGGCCGAAACGACTCTCGGACGCCGAACTGGTCTGCCTGGCCGTGGCCCAGGTGCTGCTCGGCTTCCCGTCCCAGCATCACTGGCTGCGGTTCTGTTACGGCCGTCTCGGGCAGATGTTTCCCTACCTGCCCAAGCAGCCCGGCTACCACAAGCGGCTGATCGCGGCCGGGCCGCTGCTGACCGTGGCGATGGCGAAACTGCCGCCCAGGTACCTTCGACCGCCGACGCGCTGCGGCTGCTGGACGCCACCCCGGTGCCGTGCGGCACCTCACGGCGAGACCGTCAAACGCTCCGACCTGGCCGGGGCCGCGAACTACGGCTACTGCGCCTCGCATTCCCGCTGGTACTGGGGTTTGAAGCTCTATCTGGTCACCACGCTGACGGAATACCGGTCGTGTGGTGTCTTGGCCGACCCGAAACTCGGCGAACGCGACGTCGCCGCCGAACTCCTCGACCACGCACGCCGACCAGCGGCCTGTGGACGGCCGGGGTGATCCTGATCGGTGACAAAGGCTTCGCCGGCGCCGAGTTCGCGGCGTACGCCACCGACCTCGGTATCCTGTTCATGCGCCCGGACCGCGCGGGACGAAACCCGCCGTCACGGCAGCCTCGCCCCGGTCCGCCAGCGCATCGAGTCGATCTTCGACACCCTGAAAGGACAGCTCAGCCTCGAACAACACGGCGGCCGCACACACCGCCGGCGTGTTCGCCCGCATCGCCCAACGCCTCCTGGCCCTCGCCGCCGCGATCTGGCACAACTGGCTGATCGACGCACCCGTCAAACGATCACTGATCGCCTACGACCATTAGGAATCACTCATTTAGTCCCTCTCGCCCTGGTGGGCGGCCCGTTCGCGGGCTGAAAATGGGGGTCCGGTCGCCCGTCGACGTCGTTGCTCCATGGTCGTATCAGGCCGTTTATCTAGTCGGGCGCTGGGAGTCGCGCTTTGGGCCCTTCATTGTTGCTTCGAGCACGCGGATTAGCTTCGCTTTCTGTCCCTGCGACTCCTGCGGGCGGCCGGCCCTGGTTGGTCTGTCGACGTGGGAGGTGCGCGGTGCTGGAACAGACACCAGAAGATGCGGCGCCCGTGGAACGGGTCGCGGCGTTGGATATCGGTAAGGCTGAGGTGGTGTGTTGTGTGCGGGTGCCGCACCCGTCGGGTCCGGCCCGGCGGGTGCAGGAGGTCCGGACCTTCACCACGATGACCCGGTCGCTGCAGGGCATGAGCGACTGGTTGGCTGGGCTGGGCGTGACCCGGGTCGTGATGGAGGCGACGTCGGATTACTGGAAGCCGCTGTTCTATCTGCTGGAGGCGGCCGGGTTCGACGTGTGGCTGGTCAACGCCCGTGACGTCAAACATCTCCCGGGTCGGCCGAAGACCGACAAGCTGGACGCGGTGTGGTTGTGCAAGATCGCGGAGCGGGGCATGGTGCGGCCGAGTTTCGTGCCACCCGCGCCGATCCGGCTGCTGCGTGATGTCACCCGCTACCGGATCGATCTGGTCGGTGAACGTAACCGGGAGAAGAACCGGGTGGAGAAACTGCTAGAGGATGCGCAGATCAAGCTGTCGGTGGTGGCCAGCGACATTTTCGGGGTGTCCGGTCGGGAGATGATGGCCGCCTTGATCGCCGGGCAACGCGACCCGAAGATCCTGGCCCAGTTGGCGCGGCACCGGATGCGGGCCAAATTCGGGATCTGGAAGAGGCGTTCGTCGGACGGTTCTCCGAGCATCACGCGTTTCTGCTGACCCGGATGCTCGCCCACATCGACACGCTCAACGCCGACATCGCCGCGGTCGAGGACCGGATCGAGGAGCCGATTGCCCCTTTCGCCCGGGCGGTGGCGGTCCTGGATGAGATTCCCGGCGATCGGCGCCATCGCCGCCCAGGCCATCATCGCCGAGATCGGGGTCGACATGAGCCGGTTCCCGACCGCCGCGCATCTGGCCTCATGGGCCAAGTTTCGCCCCCGGCGTGAAGGAATCCGCGGGCAAGAACAAAGGCAACGGCTCGACCGGGCACGGCAACCGCTACCTCGCCCGGGCCCTGGGTGAGGCCGTCGTCGGCGCCGCCCGCACCAACACGTTCCTCGGTGAACGCTACCGCCGGATCGCCAGGCGGCGGGGAAGAAGAAAGCCATCGTCGCGGTCGGCCGGTCCATCCTGATCTGTATCTGGCAGCTTCTGGACGCCGACGAGGCCGTCTTCGTCGACCTCGGCCCGACCACTACGACAACCGCGGCGGCACCCAACGTGCCGTCCGCAACCACATCCGTGGCCTGCAAGCCCTCGGCTACCAGGTCACCCTCCAACCCGCCGCATAGCCCCCGGCTCACACCGAGCCCGACGACACTCCGCGCCGTCAGGCGCTGACGGCTCGCCCACCCAAGGTCCACCGCGATCACCAGGCCGGCCAGCATCGCCGCGCCATGGATGTTGCGGACGGCACCGCGGAACACGCCGACCGCCGCGACGAATCCGAGCGCCACGCGGCCATGCCACGGATTCCGCCACTCCGCCCTCGCCCGGCCTGCGCCGGCCGCGACGATGCCGACCGCGACCAGCGGATACCACCACGTCGCGAGCAGTACGCCGACCCACAGCAGCGCGACCGGCCGCCCGAACGGCGGCATCCGACCGTCGTCACGGACCATCGCGATAACGAGGATGGCGGCCAGACCACAGTTCGCGACGGAGTTGCCGCCGCCGACCGGCTGCCACGCACAACCGGCGAGTTCACCGGCGAGTGCTGCGCCGAGATAGCCGGCGATCCAGCGTCCGCGGGATGCGACCTGTTCGGCGGCCGCGCCCAGGACCAGCAGGAAGAGCAGGTTCGACACCATGCCGGCGACGCCGCCGTCCTGGACGAACAGCGTGGTCGCGGTCCGCCACCAGTCGCCACGCACGCCCGCCGGGGTGCGTTCCAGATCGGTGAGCAACCCCGGCACGGCCAACTGGGCGACGTTGACGGCCGCAGTGACCATGAACACGACCGACGTGAGGGCCGGCAGCCGGCGCATTCCGAGCACGATCAAGATTCTCGTACCGGCATGATCGACTCAACCCGAATTAACGTCCAGGTATTCTGGCCACGGCCGGAGACCTATTGCACGGCCGGCTGGGCAGCTCTCGCCCTCGACAAGTGAGGAGCTGCCGGACCCGGCTACGCGATCACGGGGGAATCCCCGCGTCAGTTGGTGGATCAGATCATCCTGCTGAGGTCTTCGTGCCCTCTTCGTCGCCCGTACCCGCATCGGACAGGACCGGTTCGCTGGCGGAGCTGCTCCGGAATCGCCGGTGCGGGCGCGGCACTGACCGCGACCGGCGTCGCGCTCTCGGCCGATCGGCTGGTCGATGATCAGCGCCAGCATCGAGTTGCTCACGTCGTCGACGTCCGGAGGTTCGCGACCGGGCGTCTTGTAGGTCGAACTTTACGATCATGAAACGGAACACGACGTAGTAGATGATCGCGTATCCAGCCCCGACCCACCAGGATGAAAAGCCAAGGCCTCCTCGTGATTGCTGCCGAGGAAGTTCAGGCCCCAGTCGGTGAAGCCGGCGGAGAAGTTGAACCCGTCGCGGATGCCCAGCGCGTTGCCCACAATCAGCAGCAAAGCCGGTCAGGACGGCGTGTAGCACGAACAGGGGCGGCGCCACGAACAGGAAAGAGAACTCGATCGGCTCGGTGACCCCGGTCAGGAACGAGGTCAGCGCGGCCGACAGATGCCGGCGATGTCCTTGCGCCGGTCGGCCGGCGGTGCGCGATATGGCCAGGCAGGCGGCCGGAAAGGCCGAACATCATGATCGGGAAGAAGCCGGTCATGGAGCCGCCGCGTTCGGATCGCCGGCGAAGAACCGGTAGAGGTCGCCGGTCTTGCCGTCCGTGATAGCTGCCGAAAAGAACCAGACCAGGATGTTAAAGACGTTGTGCAGGCCGAGGGGAGCAGCAGCCGGTTGAGGAAACCGTACACGCCGCCGCCCACCACACCGGTGCCCGGTCCACGAGGGAGTCGCCCAGCGCGGTCAAAGTCCGTGGTTGAACAACGGGAAGATCAACCCGAACACCACGCCCAAAAGACGCCAGCAGCAACCAGCGCATTGATCATCGGCACAAACCGGCGACCGGAGAAGAAGGCCAGCGAGGTCGGCAGCTTGATCCGGTGGAACCGCTCCCAGATCAGCGCACTGACCCAGAGGCCGACGATGATGCCGGCGAGCACGCCCATGGACACCGGCGCGCCGGCGACCTCGAGGCTCTTCTGGCTGGCGATCGTCGTGTAGACGTTGTTGAAGATCAGATAGCCGACCACGGCCGACTAGCGCGTCACCTTGGATCTGGAGATCGGGGAGCGGGTGAATGACGAGGTAACCGTTTGCCTGAAGATTCCAGGCACCAGAACTGAGCCGAACTATGTCGCCGCCACAAAATAGCGTATTGATCGTGGACGATGAAGCTACCTTGCGTAAAGCGCTTCGAATCTTCACTCGTCCGCCAGCGGATTTGCGGTTCAGGAGGCTCGCAATGGCGAAGAGGCTTTGGGTACCATTCTAGGCTCGCCATCCTTTGATCTCATCTTGCTCGACGTAAGTATGCCCGGCATCAGCGGGATTGAGGCCTGCCGGCGAATCCGCGGTATCGCCCCCCGCATGGGCATTGTCATGGTAACGGTGCGCGACCAGGAGGATGATAAGGTCCGAGCCCTGGAGGCTGGTGCGGATGACTACGTTACCAAGCCGTTCCGTCTGCGCGAACTAATCGCGCGGCTGCGAGCGGTACTTCGGCGAACCAGGGCGCAGGAATCGGCGGAGCCCCCCGTAATCCTGGAAGCTGGCAGCCTAAAGCTGGATCTTCAAAAGCGACTGTTGTGGCGGGATGACGCCGAGGTCCACCTGTCCCCCACCGAGTTCGACCTGCTGGCGATCATGATGAAAAACAGCCGCGCTCCGCTCACCCACGTCAAGCTCCTGCGCTCGATCTGGGGGCCGGAGTATGGCAATGAATTGGAGTACCTGCGCTCTTACGTTCGAATGCTCCGTAAGAAGATCGAGACCGATCCTGCCAATCCGGAATACATTCTGACCGAGCCGTGGGTGGGATACCGTTTCCGGCACCCTTCCGACCCCGATTCGCCCATCGGTTGTTGCCGACGACGAGTAGCTATTTCAGCCTTTTGCAACCGATTGTGGCACGCGTTCAGCAAAGTATCTAAGGGGACTTTCGGAAATCCAGCGAAAGCTCCTTCGTGTCGTGCTCGGGAAGCCGACCCAAGATCCAAGAAAGTGTCTCTTCTTAGAATCAATGAGTTAAACGGCGGAGAGGTAGTTGGAAACATGATTTTTGGGGAGCCAGCAACTCTTGTTGGCTTCTCCAACCGGAATAGATCAAGTGTATTCTGGTCATTTGTCTTGAAGTTCTATCAGCGCGACATAACGGACGAGTTCGGAATCGATTCTAAAAGCAGTTTGATCATCAGTTTCCGGGAGCGTCGCAATCGGTTTTGCGTTTCCGGGCTCGAGAACTGCGGCGCTCCGAATTCGACGGGCGAAACGGATCGTAGTTGGTTCCGTAGCCAGAACGCGAACCCGTGTGCTGACATCGAGTGGCCGACCGTCGTCTGAACTCACAATCGCCCGGCCTGTCTTCAACTCGAAATACCGCCTTAGGACCGATCATCACGTCGCTTGCGGCCTCGATCAGGATGACACCTGTTGAGGTACTCTTCGACCACACCATAATGATCCAATCCGAAAATGACTGAACCGTGCATTAGGGTCAGTTTGAC
>CAWCQQ010000006.1:0-786525 GCA_963797675.1 uncultured Actinomycetota bacterium | reverse complement strand
GCTATTTGGTTACGTGCTGGCGGACAGTGAAAAGTGGCCTGACCGTTGACAGTTACGGTGCTCAACGGGTGGAAAGGCTGACGCGACAGCCTTAATCGGTTGCCGCTCCCCCGGCGGTGTCGCAGGCTGACCGGATGAGAGCCGGACTGCGCGCCTTCGACCTGTCTCGCGACGACGTTGCGCTCGCGGCGCTCCTGACCGCCAACTCCGAGGAGCCGGAGACGGTCGCCGACGTGCACGCATGGTTCGGCAACGAGGTAACGGGCTCGGTCTGGTACGGCGTGATGGCGACCGACGGTCTCGCCTACGCCGACGTCTACCGCCAGCCGTGGCACGATCCGCAGCAGTTCGCCTGCCGCGTCCTGGTCGCCGAGGCGGATCGTCGGCACGGCATCGGTCGCCGGCTCCTCGCCGAGATCAGCGACTTCGCCCGGGCGCACGGTGCCAAGACGTTGCGGGGTCCGGTGCGCGAAAACAGCCCGGCCGGTCGTGCGTTCGCCGACCTACATGGCGCGACCGTGGTGCGACACTTCTACGAATCGACGCTCGATCCGCGTACGGTCGACCAGGCCCTGCTGGCGAAGCCGGTACCGCCCGGTGTGGTGATCGTCTCCTTCGCCGAACTCGGCGACACCGAGGAGCACCGGCTGGCCCACTGGCGACTCAACGAGCGGCTCGGCCAGGATCAGCCGGGCGATATCGGGCGCCGGGAACGCTCTTTCGAGGCGTACACGAGGCAGGTCTTTCATGGCTCCTGGTTCTCGGCGGCCGGCCAGTTCATCGCGATCGCCGACGGCGCGTGGGTCGGCATCGGCGCGGTCGGCTACTTCGAGGAGACGAATTCGCTCTACCACATGTTCACCGGCGTCGATTCCGCATATCGGGGGCGGGGCATCGCATCGGCGCTGAAACGGGCGACGATCGCCTACGCGCTGGAGATTGGCGCCGACTACCTGGAGACCGGCAACGATTCGACGAACGCGCCGATGCTCGCGGTCAACGCCGCGTACGGCTACGTCCGCCGCCCCGGCTTCTGGGACATGCGCTACCCGCTGTAGGCGACCTTGGAACGATCGCCTCGACGCGCTGCGCATCCAAACGAGCGGGGAGGTTTGGGGTTGTCTACCGGGTCGTACGATGCGCGGGTGGAAACGTGGTTCGACATCGTGGATGGCGACGACGGTCAGTTCGACGTCGGGACGCTGTCGACGGCAGAGCAACTGTTCGTGGATTCGCTCCGACGTCGCACCAGTACGTGGAACCCGACGGGTTGCTCCAGTTTCTTGACCCGCGATTGCGACAGTTCCGGTCCGTTGATTGCCGTGCTGTACGTCGGTGGCGGGACGGTCGGCGTGCACTTCGACGGCGGGAGCATCCGGTGCGACGGGGTGCACAACCAGTTGTTCCACCTCGCCGAGAAGCCGACGACGATCGCCCTCGACGCCCACGGCACACCGGCAGAACTCGGTGATCTCGCAGCGGCGTGGTTCGAGGCGCAGCGTTGACGCTCCGATCGGCGCCGATGGGCATCTTGACGGGCGTCAGTAGAACGTCAGCCCCGCATCGGTCCTGAACCGTCACGGCTGTCGGTTCGCGACGCGGCGCCCGGGCACGCTCAGATCCGGATCCATTCGACCGTGAGGCCTTCCCGATGGCCGAATCGTTCGATGTTGCCGCCGACGATCTGTTGCAGCCGGGCGAGATTCGCGGCTCCCGTGGCCTCCAGGGTGAGAATCAGGTGGTCGGGCTCCGCGGTCATCCGACAGGCGCCCGTACCGTCGGGGAATTCGATCACACCGTGCGGTGGGGTCCAGTCCGCGCGGGGCGTCATTCGGGCGGCGTGGCTGCACAGTTGTTTGGCGTACCGTTCGGCCCGCGCCGTCGGGACCCGGGCTCCGGCTCGCATCATCCACGTCTGGATTTCAGGGCCCTGGTGTTCTGCTCGCCGCAGCAGCCGGGCGACCGCCCGGAGGTGGCCGGCCGGGGACGCGACGTGTCCGGCCGGCCCGAGGGTACGCAGGCGGGTCGTCAGGCCGTACAGCACGCGCCGGGGCGAGCGCTCGTGGTCGTGATGCGCGGCCATTGGGGTATCTCCTTGTCGAGGGCTGGGTGGTCGGTGGTCAGGCGACATCGCGGCGCACTGTCGTCGCGAGCGCTACGGCTGCGAAGGCCAGCGCGTATGCGGCCAGAACCACGCCTCCACCCCACCGGGGCAGCAGATCTGGCGAGATGGTGGTCGCGGTGCTGCCCAAGGCACGTCCGGCATTGAACGGGAGCCACCGCCCGAAGTCGCCGATGAGTTGCCCGATGATCCCTTCAACCAGAGCGATCCAGGCCAGCGCGACGGCGACCGCGCCGACCAGGCTGCGCATGAGCGCGCCGACGCCGACGCCGATGGCGGCGAACGCGGCGTTCCAGGCGATGCCGCCGCCGATGGTCACCCACATGTGCGCGTTCGACCAGTCGAAGGGGACGCCTTTGCCGGCCCACCACGCGGCGGCGGCGATTAGACCCACCGCGGACGCGACGACTCCGGTCAGCGCAGCGAGTACCGGGTAGACGACGAGCTTCGCCGCGATCACCTGGCCGCGGTGGGGGCTGCTCAGGTAGGTGTCGGTGATGGTCTTATGCCGGTATTCCCCGGCCACGGCGAGGATCCCGAAGATCAGCGTCAGCAGCGATACGAGCCCGACGTGCGCGAGGGCGTCGCTTTGCTGCGCCGCTGTGGGCGCGGTGCCGATCGACACGATCAGTCCGCTGATGCCCGCGACGACCAGCAGCGGTGCTGCGCCCAGGACCAGCCACGGGCTGCGCACGGTGCGGAGCTTGAGGAATTCCGTTCGCATCTGGGTGTACATCGTGATGCTCCTATTGGGCGGCGGCGGTGTACAGGGTGTCGGTGTCGGCCGGTTCGGTGGTCAGGCGCAGGAAGGCTTCTTCCAGTCCGGTGCTGGGACCGAGGGAGGACAGGACGATGCCGTCGCTCGCGGCCAGGCGGCCGATCTCGGCGGGGTCCGCGCCGGTTATCTCGAGGGCGGATTCACCCGTCGCTCGGACCTGGTAACCGTGGTCGGTCAGCAGCGTGCGCAGGGCCTCGGCGTGCGGGCTGCGGACAGCGACCCCGTGATCGCCGAGGGCGGCGAGCGGACCGGCGAACCGCAGCCGGCCCGCGCTGATGATCACGACACGGTCGACGGTCTGGGCGACCTCGCTGAGCACGTGGCTGGAGACCAGCACGGTGCGGCCTTCGGCTGCGAGGACGCGCAGGAGTTCGCGCAGCTCGGCCATGCCGGCCGGGTCCAGGCCGTTGGCGGGTTCGTCGAGGATCAGCACCTCCGGATCGCCAAGCAGCGCCGAGGCCAGACCCAGGCGTTGGCGCATACCGAGGGAGTAGCCGCCGACGCGCCGGTCCGCGGCCGCAGCGAGATCTACGCGGTCGAGGACGTCTGATCACCCGGCTTTCGGGCAGGTCGGCGGCGCGGGCGAGGATCCGCAGGTGGTCGCGGCCGCGGCGGCCGGGATGGAAACCGGTGGCCTCCAGAACCGCGCCGACGGTGTGGCGCGGATGGGCGATTTCGTCGTAGTGCTGCCCGCCGATGAGGGCCTGCCCGGCGGTCGGGCGGACCAGTCCCAGCAGCATCCGAAGGGTCGTGGTCTTGCCGGCGCCGTTGGGTCCGAGGAATCCGGTTACCTGCCCGGTGGGCACGTCGAAGGTCAGGTCCTCGACCGCGGCAACGCGCCCGTAGCGTTTGCTGAGCCCGCGCACCGAGATGTCCGTCATCGCCGGCCTCTGATGATCTGCTGGTGCATGGCGCGTACCTCTTCCGTGATGGACATCGACCGGCCTGGTCGTACGCCGTGCGGTCCGTCACCGGCTCGCACGGGGTTGCCACGGTCCATCGTGGCCGCCGATGCGGGTGCGGTCGTCCCCCGCACGCGGCATCTTCGGATACCGCAGCCGCGGTAGCGGCCATCCGCATCGATCTGGTGGAGCCGCCATGCGGACGTGTTCGGCAACGGCTGGGCCTGCGCGTACGAGGCTGCGTTTGCCACGGCGGATACCGCGGTTGTGGTACACCGCGATACGACCCGGCGCCGATGTGCCCGCGCCGGGTGGACACATATCGTGGGTGGCGTGAACGCGATCAGTCATCTGCGCCGGGTGGCCCGAGACCACCCGCACATAGCCGACGTGGCCGTGGCAGCCGTCGTGTGGACGGCGGTCCTGCTGACTACGGTCAGCGGGCCGGCTCCGGGCCAGGGACAGCTGAGCGCAGAGGCGGTGCTATTCGCTACGGTCGCCTGCGGTGTGTTAGTGGCCCGACGGTACCGGCCGCTGCCGGTGCTCGCTGTCAGCGTGGTCGGCGCCGAGTCGTACACAGCCCTGTATCACGGCAACAACGGGATGCTGGTCCTGCTCGCACCGCTGATCGCCTTGTACACCGTTGCGGATGTCACCGACCGGCGCCGCGGGTTGACCCTCGGCGCGTTGACGGTCCTGGTGATCGCCATCGTCCACGCGCTGATCAAGCCGTCGTGGCTGGGCCCGGAGAACCTGGCCCTGGTCGCTCTCGGCGCCCTCGCCGTGGCTATCGGTGACGCCTCCCGTAACCGCCGCGCCTACCTCACCGAGGTCGAAGCGCGAGCGCGGCGTGCCGAGGACGACCGTGACCGCGACGCCCGCCGCCGGGTGACCGAGGAGCGGCTGCGCATCGCCCGCGACCTGCATGACAGCGTCGGTCACCACCTAGCGTTGATCAGCGTTCAAAGCGGTGTCGCCGACCAGGTCCTCGACGCCTCGCCGGACCAGGCTCACCAGGCCCTCGCACACGTCAAAACCGCCAGCCGGAGTGCGCTGGGAGAACTGCGCGAGACTATCGGGCTGCTCCGCGAGGCCGGCGAGACCGTCGCGCCGACGACACCGACCGTGGGGCTTGACGGTGTGGCCGACCTGCTCATACGGTTCAGCAGGTCAGGGCTGCACGTGGAACACACCGTCGACGGCAGGGTTCGCCGCCTTCCACCGGCAGCCGACCTGACCGCCTATCGCGTCATCCAGGAATCGCTGACCAACGTCTACAAGCACGCCGACCGACCGGACGCGCGACTTGACCTCAGCTATCAAGCCACGGCCCTGCGCATCACCGTCGACGACAATGGGACACCATCGACATCCCCAACCGACGCCGGGGAGCCCCTCGACGGCCACGGCATCGTCGGCATGCGCGAACGGGTCCTGGCCGTCGGCGGCGAACTGGATGCCGGCCCGCGTCCCGGCGGCGGCTTCCGCGTACGCGCAACGCTTCCGTTCGGCGCACTGGTATGACCATCCGAGTCCTGCTCGCCGACGACCAGCCGCTGCTGCGCGCCGGATTCACCGTCCTCATCGACGCCGCACCCGACCTCGAGGTCGTCGGCGAGGCATCCAACGGACACCAGGCCGTCGAGCTGGCGAAGACGACCCGCGCCGACGTCGTGCTCATGGACATCCGCATGCCCGACCTCGACGGATTGGCGGCCACCCGCCTGATCACCGCCGACGACAACCTGGCCGGCGTCCGCGTCCTGATCCTGACGACCTTCGAGATCGACGAATACGTCTTCCAGGCCCTACGCGCCGGGGCCAGCGGCTTTCTCGGCAAGAGCGTCGAACCCCAGGAACTCCTCGACGCCATTCGGATCGTCGACCGCGGTGACGCGCTGCTCTCCCCCGCCGCGACCAAGGCCCTGATCGGCCGCTACCTCACCCACCCTGATCCCGGCGACCCGGTGTCCCCGCGGCGCCTCGCTGCACTCACCGACCGTGAACGCGAGGTGCTCGCCCTGGTCGCCGCCGGCCTGTCCAACGACGAGATCGCCGCACGCCTCGTCCTCAGCCCCGCCACCGCCAAGACCCACATCAATCGCACGATGGTCAAGCTGGCCGCCCGTGACCGGGCCCAGCTCGTCGTCATCGCCTACCAAAGCGGCCTCGTCCGACCGCCCTGAGCGCCGCCGTCCACGGTCGGGACGAGGCCACCACCGCGTCGACAGTCTCGGAATCGTCACAGCGCTCGGCATCTCGACCGCTCATCCCGATGCTCCACCCCTGCCCAGGAGCGCACATGGCAACGAGCACAAGACCCGTGTTGCACGTTATTGTTCCCTTTGTCGTGCCGAGTTGCTGGCGATTGCGTACTTCTTTCGCCGCGACATCAGCAATTAGCGTGTATCGACCTGACTGACCTTCCTGTCATGCAGGAGTCGACACAGATCCTCGGAGTGCAACCGTGCCCGCGATCGATATCCAAGTACTGCCGGTCGGGCATCCCGCTCGGCCGGCAGCAGCCCGGGCACTCGCCGTCACAGCGGTCAGCGCCGTTGTGTTCACCGTCTTCGCGGCGGTGACCACACAGGTAGCAAGCGTAAGGGCCGCCAGCCCATGGCAGGATGACCCGTACGACGCGGTTGTCACGTTCACGATGTTCTTCGTACCCGGGCTGAGTGCGGTCGCCGCGTTGCGAGTCCTGCTCTGCCGGCGCACGGAGCCGCTTCCGACATACCGCGTGGACCAGCTTCTGCGAACCGCGCTAATGGTATTGGCCCTCATCGACATCACCGTCCTGGCGGACTGGATCTCGCTGGTGGCGCGGGCGGACCGCCAACTGTGGAGCAGTCGGACGCCGGTGCTCGTCGTGGGGCTGGCCGTTGTGTCGATCGCCGCGGCCATATCCTATATCGCGGTACGAACGGCACGTGCCGTGGAACCTCGCCACCGCCTCGACGACGGTGACTGGCTGGGCGACATCGTTGTCGCGGCGGCGCTGATCGCCGTGAAGACCGGTGACCCGTCGCGCTTCACCGGATTGCGCCGGTTCCTTGAGGTCGTGGTCCGTTTCGTCCGTGCACACTTCGTCATGATGGCGGCTCTGGGCAGCATCACCGCCGGAGTCCTCGTGATCGCACGGCTGGCCGTGGCCGAAGGGTCCTCCAATCGGGGCCTGTTTGTCGTCGAAGCCGTCGTGTTCGCCGGCGGCACGTTTGGCTTCGTCATGATTGCCGACGCCTGGCTACAGCTGGCGGCCACACCAAGCCACGCCAAGCACACGGTCGCTCGCGTCGGCGCGACGGCCGCCGCCGCCGCCCTTCCCACTTCGCTGGCCCTACGCGGCGTCATCTTGTCGATAACCGGCCACGCCGCCGACGTTCAGACCGCCCAACAGCTCGCCACCGTGACCTTGACCAGCGCCGTCATCTGCGGCGTTGCCGCCAGCTTGGTGGCCTACGCTGTAACCTCCTCGGGGCGCCGCAGCTAATGCCGGTTGCGGGGTTAATGCCGACCGCTACACCGTCATCTGTGATGAGCGCATTTCCTGACCGCCCGCCAAGCGCGGTCGCGTCCCCCCGTGAAGCGTTCGCGGCAGCGGGAATTCGACATGGTTCATATACCTGACACTGATCGGTGCTACGACAACACCGCGATCCGGCCGACAGCCGCCGGCACCGGATCCGTACCACAGGTCGACGGATGGCACGATCGACAGGACACCTCCGAGGGCATGCGGGCCAACTACGGTTACCGGTGGCGTAGATCCTCACCGTCGAGTCAGTTGACAACCTACAAATGTGTAGGGCACTTGATGTTGGCGACTCTATGCTTGAGTGGGTGGATGAGTCAGCGCGACGCGGCGACTGCCGCACCAGATCAGATCGCCTATATGGACACGGCCGCGGCTGTTGGCCGCGAATACAAGCAGCGCTTCGCGCGCGTTCTTGATGTCCGGCCGGGGCACTCGGTGGTTGACCTCGGGTGTGGACCGGGAACTGATCTGGGATGGCTGGCTGATGCGGTCGGAGCCGACGGTTCGGTCATCGGTGTTGATCGCGACGCCGGCATGTTGACTGAAGCTGGCCGACGCTTGGCCGATCGACACAATGTCTCGTTGCGCGTCGGCGATGTCCACGATCTTCCGCTGGCCGACGCCAGCGTCGATCGGGCCCGGACCGATCGTGTCCTGCAGCACGTGAACGATCCCGCAACGGTGCTGGCAGAGGCCGGTCGTGTGCTGCGCCCGGGTGGATTGTTGGGCATGGGCGAGCCGGACTGGGACACCCTGGCGGTTGCCGATGAGGATGTGCTGACGAGCCGCTGTTTCGCCCGGTTCGTGGCCGGGCAAGTCCGTAACGCGACGATCGGTCGTCAGCTTGTCCGACTGTCGGCAGCGGCTGGATTGCGGATCCGATCTGTCGATACTGTCGCCGTGGTGTTTCGGGACTTCGAGACCGCTGACCAGATCCTGGGGCTGCGACGTAACTCCGCGCGCGCCGTGGAGGCCGGAGCGTTGACGGAAGCCGATGTCCAGCCGTGGCTGCGTCGTCTCGCGAGCGGGCCGTTCGTTGCCGGGTTCACCTTCTATCTGGTCACTGTCCAGGCATGACCCTCCTGGCTGTGCCAGTTTGAAAGACGATTCCACCCACCGCGAGCGTGACGCCCAGGACGTGTGATCAGAACTCCCAGCAGCCGTCGACCCGCCAGCGCCAGCCGTCCGCGTCGAGGCAGGCGAACGAGACCAGATCCGGGTCGTAGCCAGTACTCAACCGCTGCGGTACCACGAGCCTCACCGACTCGTAGTACCGCAGCGTCGCCCCGGCGACCCGGGCAAGTTCGCCGCCCGCCGTAAACCTCTACCTTCGGGCGAAGGTCAAGCGGTGAACTCGTCCGGGAGTGGCTTGGTGTGCAGGATCACCATCTCGGCAACGGCCCGGGTCAGCGCAACATAGAGCCGGTTCATGCCACGTGGTTCGGCGGCGACGATATCGGCGGGTTCGATCAGCACGACACGGTCGAATTCCAGGCCTTTGATTTGGCTGACCGGCATCGCGCCCAACGCCACGGCCAGGTGATCGGGTGCGATGACCGTACCCGTTTCCTGGGCGACCGCCGTGGCGAGATCGTCCACCTGCGCGGATCTCCAGCGCTCCGCCGGGCCGGAACGATCGGGTCGGTGCGATGCCCGGCGCGAGTGCGCGGGCGGCGTAGTCGGCGATGACTTGCGGCACCCGATAGCCGGTTGGCAGGTCGAGCGTACGGGCCTCGCGTTTTCCCAGCCGATGTACCAGCTCCGGCCAGGTAGCGGCAGCCAGCGGATGGGTGGCCTGACCGAGGTCGCCCACAATGGTCATGGACGCGTGTTCGGCGCGGCGCGCGATCATGCGGCACTCCATTGGCGACAGATCCTGCGCCTCGTCGAGGATGACGTGCAGGTAGACATCCTCGACCGGACCTTCGGCTTCGGCCACCGGCATCGGGGAGGCGAGCACCGGTACGTAGCCCTCCTCGCCGTACGGGTCGAAGCCGTCGACCCAGCGCGTCACCGTGTGGCCCTCGCGCAGGATGATGGCCGACGCCCAGCGCTGTGCACCCCAGTAGTCGTTGTGGTCCAGCGCATCGCCTGTCCTGGCCATCGGCGTGGACAGGTTCGGTGCGTACAGCTGCCAGCCGTTGTCGGCGAGGCCCCAGCTCAGCACGAACGTCTCGGCCGTCCGGGGGCCGCTGTTCAGCTCCCGTACGGCCCATTGCGGCATGGCAGGCTGCACCGGTGCCGGCCGGCCGAGGATCTCCTGGAGTTCATCCAGCAGCGGTACGTCATCTACGGTCCACTCGCCGTTCTGTGCCGGTAGCACGTCCGGCGGCGTCTGCGTCGGCCACCATGCCTCCAGAAACGCCTCCGGTATCTCCGCGTCGTCCAGCAGCGCCGAGAGCACCTTCGCCGCAATACGGCGCGCGTGATTGGGCTTGGTGCCGTTCGCCTCGCAGCGTGTGCGCACCTCGGCGCGGGCCTTGGCGAGATCGTCCGGGCCGAGCGTTCGAAATCGGGTCGGTACGCCGGGCGGCGCGTCCCAGGCGAGTTCGGTCAGTGCCCGGACCATCGTGAGATCGCCTTTCGATCTCGCAATCTCGGCGGGATCACGCCGGGTGGCCGTGACGCCGTCGAACAGCTCACCGATCGCCCGCAGGTGGATGCTGTCCTCGCCGAGACCGGGCAGTACCTTGCCGATGTACTCGGTGAAGACGGTCGACGGCCCGATCACCAGCACGCGGCCGTCGGAGAACTTACCGCGGTCGTTGTAGAGCAGGTATGCCGCACGGTGCAGCGCGACCTGGGTTTTGCCCGTACCGGGGCCGCCGGTGATGAGCGTGACGCCCTGCGCCGGCGCACGGATCGCCTCGTCCTGCTCGCGCTGGATAGTGGAGACGATGTCGCGCATGTGTTCTCCGCGCGTGCGGTTCAGCGACGCGAGCAGCGCTCCCTCGCCGACCACGCCCTCGATGTCCTTGTCGGTCAGCACGTCGTCGTCGACGGCGACAACCTTCGGCCCCTCGCACGTGATCACTCGGCGGCGGTCCACACCGAGCGGCTCGCCGGGCGTGGCCCGATAGAACGGCGCCGCCGCGGGCGCGCGCCAATCGACCACGAGCGGTTCGCGGTCTTCATCGCGTACGCCCAGCCGACCGATGCGGTAGGTGTACCCGTCGTCGAAGTCGAGCCGGCCGAACACGATGCCCTCCTCCTGGCGATCAAGCTCGGACAGTTTCGCGGCCGCGTTCAGTACCATGGCGTCGCGCTCGACCAGGCCGGTGGCCGGACCGGTGGAGGCTCGGGCATAGCCTTCGGCCTTGAGTTCTCTCGTTTGTGAACGCAACACTTCCAAGCGCTGGTACACCTTGTCGACGACATGCTGTTCGATGGCGATCTGGTCGGCTGCGTCGGTCACAGTGCTCCCTCTTCCGTACCCGTCGGATGGCACTGGTCGAGGATAGGTCCCGATCTGCGCGAGAAAATCGGTATCCAGGGGGATTCGAACCGACTTGACCGGTCGCTACAATAGATATGGGAGCCGATGGGATGCCCGCGATGGCTCGGCCGTTACCGGCGCGCCCACCACATGCCGCCCGGGGCGGAGTTGGCCTCCTGACCTGCACGGACGCGACCGTCGGCAGGCGCACGATCACTGTCCACAGTGAACCACGGATATCCGCAGCTTAAACACTCAAAGGCTTAAGCGACAGGCCGATGGAACGCCGGCGTTCGCGTGAGCCTGAAACAGCATGTCGTCACGCTCGGCCCCCGTTACAGCTCCACCCCGTCGACGGCGGCGATATCGGGTAGTTCGGCTGTCACGACCCGGTCGAGCATGTTCTCCAGGAGTGCCCTCTCCTCGTCGCTGAGAACCGCGAACAGCGCCTCGGCCACGCGCTCGGTCCGCCGCTCAGCGGCGTGAAAGAGCTCCACACCGTGCGCGGTGAGGTGCAGGTGGCTCATCCGCCGATCACGGGTCGACGGCGTGCGCGTGAGGCATCCGAGCCGGTCCAGATCGTCGATGATGCGGACCATCGCAGTCTTGTCGGTGATCAACCGGGCGACCAGATCTTTCTGCGTCGTCACGTTGTCCCGGTGCATGAGCAGCATCACGCCGAAATGGCGTGCGGTGAGACCCAAGCTGCTGAGCGCCCCGTTGAGGGTCCGGGTCGCCCGGACCTCGGACTGGTGCAGCAGCATGCCGATGGCGATCAGGGTCGGAGGCCGGTAGGGCATCGGCGAAGCGCTCCTTTCGAGGGCAGCATCACACTTAGTATCATATGAACCCGGTTCAGATAAATCTAGTTTAGGCCTATGCTGAGGTCGGACCGAACACTGCACCGGAAGGTAGAACCGCATGCCCCGCAACCCCCTACACGCGCACCCACCCTGGCGGCAACTCCTCATCATCGCCACCGCCGTACCGGTCATCGTCACCCTCGCCGTGCTCGCATTCGCCTGGCCCACCGCCCGCCTCGCCCCGAACGACCTCCCCGTCGGCCTCGTCGGCACCGGAACCGCCAGCCAGCACGCCGCACTCGCCCTCAACCGGGCCGACCCGGGCGGATTCCAGCTGCACATCTACAGCGACGCGGACGCCGCCCGCGTTGCGATCCGTCACCGCACCGTGTACGCGGCCATCGACCTCGAACCGACCGGCACGACCCTCTACACCGCCGATGCCGCGAGCCCGGCCGTCGCACAACTGCTCACTACCATTGCGCAACACATCGCAGCGGACAGCGGCAACACCACAACCGTCACCGTCGTCGACGTCGTACCGATGGCATCCACCGACCCGCACGGTGCCGTGTTCAGCGCCACGATCCTGCCCCTGATACTCGGCGCCGAAATCCTAGCCGTTGTCATCGCCGCCCTCGTCGGCTTCAAACCCGCGTGGCGTCAACTCACCGCTCTGTCCATCGGAGCAGCCGCAATCGGCGCCGGCGCCTACCTGGTCGCCCAAACCTACCTCGGCATACTCCCCGGAAACGGGTGGGCAACCTGGTGCGCCCTCACCGCCACAGTCTTCGCCGTCAGCACTGCCACCGCTGGACTTTTCGACCTCATCGGCGGCGTTGGCATCGGCATCGGCGCAGCACTCATGGTCTTCGTCGGCAACCCGTTCTCGGGTGTCACCTCCGCGCCGCAACTGCTACCCGACCCGGTCGGCACCGTCGGCCAATGGCTCCCACCCGGCGCCGGCGGAAGCCTCATCCGCGATACCACCTACTTCGCCGGACACGGCGCCGTGCAACACATCGCCGTCCTCGGCCTCTGGAGCGTCTTCGGCATCGCGGCCATCGTCATTGGCCACCGCCGTACCGGCCGACACGAACTGCACCGCCTCAGCCCACAAGTACAACAATCCGACGCGTCGCCACTGGAACCCCTAGTGACAGCCTGATCCCGGTAGCGCGTCACGTAGCCTGCGCGTTGCAGGCCTGAAACGCTCGACGTATCCAGTTCCGGCTGCCGCTATCAGCACGCCGAGCGCGAGGTGACGAAGTAGCCGCTGCGTACGCCGGTCATGGACGATCCGCCGCCGCAGAATTCGGCGAGCGAACCGACCACCGTGGTGTGGGCCGAACTGCTGTAGAAGGTCGTGAAGCATTCGTCCCGGATCGGACACGCGGATGCCTGCGCAGGCGAACTGGGCAGGATGACGGCGATCACGGCTGCTGCGGTGACGGCGGACGCGACGAGGATTCGACGGATCAACGGAATGCTCCTGACGTGGGTTCGGCAACGTGCATACCATAGATGTCTACCAATGTTCTCCACCGGTGGCAATGCCTGACGACCCGGCGCTCGCCGACCGGCTACGCGCCGCGGAACGACAGGCTTAGAGCGGCGGAAGGTGTCAAGCCGCCGCGGTCTGAAGGGCCTCGGCGACCGGTCGACGGATACCGATCCAGGTTGGTACGAGGCTGAGCATCGCGATGACGAGAAGGATTGCCGCCACCATGGCCAGCAGCCACAACGGTGACGGAAGCGTCGTCGTCCCGCTGGTCTTGGGTATCTCGTAGACGGCGATGCCGCCGGGGATGCCGAGCACCGCCCCGATCACGGCCGGGATCAGCTGAGCTGCCGTCAGGCCGGCGGTGATCTGATTCGGGGTGGCTCCGAGCGCTCGGGCGAGCGCGGCGGCGTGTCGGGCGTCCAGCGCTGTGGTCCAGGCGATGAAGGTCGCGTTGACGGCGGCCAGGATGATGAGCATCGCCGAGATGACGGTGGTCGCCTGGGTCATGCCGGGGTCGGCGAGCCACGTGCCCGACGTTGCGTGGTAGGTCATCACGGTAACGAGGCCGCTCGTGGTGACGGCAACGCTGAGGGCACTGAGCACCAGCCTGCGCGGTCGTCGGACCGCGAGCCGTACGCCGAGCAGGAGGGGTGCCGGTAGGTGTGCGGTGAGTCTGATCGCTGTTTCTCGGCGGCGCGGGGTTCGGGCCGCGTCGTTGAGTGCTGCGACGGTGCTCTGCCGCGCGGCACGGATCGCGGGTACGAACGTCGCCACGATCGCCACGGCCAGTGCGAATGCCACCACGGATGCGACCGTGGCGCCGGTCAGGGACGGTGCGCCCGCTGCACCGAGCAGGCCGGCACCCGGGCTGTCGATCAGCGGCGCGGCCAGCCATCCGGCGCCCAGCCCGACGGCGGCGGCGCCGAGGCCGACCAGCAGGTGTTCGAACAGCAGCACGACGGCGACCAGCCACGGCGTGCCGCCCACGGCTTTCACCAGGCCGACCCGGCGGGTCTGCTCGGCCATCCGACCGCCGACCAGCACGGCCACGCTGGCAAGCGCCAGGAGCGCCAGCAGCCAGCTGCCGAGGAGCAGTACCTGTCGCACCCGGGCGAGTGTCTGTGCGTCCCCATCGCGGATCTGCTGCCAGCTGAGCAGGTACGCAGCGGTTGGGGAGGTATCCGTGTTGTACCGGGCGGCGAACGCAGTGGCCGTCGTGGGATCGTCGAGTTTCAGGTTCAGGTAGTACGCATCGGGTCCGTCCGATCCGGCGATCTGCGTCGTGTCGGCTTCGGTGGCCCAGATCAGGCCCGGATTGTGGTTGGCCACCGCGTTGGCGAGGAAGCAGCCTTCGGCGGTGCAGGTGTTCGGGTAGGCCGGGATGGCGGCGGTGACCGCGGTACCAACCACGTCGACGTGGATGCCGCCGAGGGTGAGCCGGTCGCCGACGCGGATACCGAGGTCGCTGGCGAACCCGGCCTCGACGACCACCCCGCCCGGGCGCACCCAACTGCCGTGCAGGACCTTCGGTTGATCGACGGGCGAGGAGGTGGCGCTTCGGCCTTCGACCTCGGCGCTTCCGGTGGTCTGCCCGTTGTGTAGCAGGGTCCAGGTGACCGGGAACGGTCCGCTGTGTGCCGCCACGCCGGGGGCGCTCGCCAACGGTGCGAGACCGGCCGCGTCGGCCTGGTCGCTGCCGCCGGTGTCGCCCGGTGCGGCGGTCGTGTCCGGCCCCGTCGGATTCGCGCCGCCGGTCAGCACGGTGGCGACCAGGTCCGGCCCGTTCGTTGCGGTGCGGGTGCGCGTGTATGGGTTGTCCGTCGTGCCGTGCAGTGCGATGCCGAGGGTCAATGTCGCCGCCCCGGCTGCGATCGCAAGCAGCAGGAGCAGAGCCTGAGCCGGGCGATGACGTAGGTCTTTGAGCCCGAGCCGGTAGACGAGCAGGAGCTTGCCCATTGTGATCAGCCGCCCAGTCCGACGAGGTCGGCGAGGCTGCCCCGGGCTCCGCCGGTCAGGCGGGTCTCGTCGATGAACGCGCCGTCGCGCATCGCGATCAGCCGGTCGGCGGTTGCGGCGATCCGCTCGTCGTGCGTGGCGATGACGACGGTGATGCCACCGGTCTTCAGGGAGTCCAACAGCCGCAACACCTCCACGGTGGCAGCACTGTCGAGGTTGCCGGTCGGCTCGTCGGCGAGCAAGAGCTGCGGTTCGTTCGCCAGCGCGCGGGCAATCGCCACGCGTTGGCGCTGCCCGCCCGACAGGGCGGTGGGCAGGTGCCCGGCCCGTTCGGCGAGTCCGACCTGGTCCAGGAGTTGCTCAGCGCGTCGTCGGGCCTGCCGCGGTGGGCAGCCCGCCAGGAGCGCGGGGAACTCGACGTTTTCCTGCGCGGTCAGTTCGTCCATGAGGTGGAACGCCTGGAAGACGAACCCGACGTCGTGGCGGCGCACGCGCGCCAGCGACCGCTCGGACAGCGTGTCCAGACGCCGGTCGGCCAGCCAGATCTCGCCGGCGTCCGGCCGGTCGAGCCCGCCGAGCAGGTGCAGGAGCGTCGATTTGCCGCAACCACTCGGCCCCATCACCGCCACGGTTTCGCCGCGTCGCACCTCCACGTCGATGCCGTCGACGGCCCGCACCACGCCGTCGCCGCGGCCGTACTGCTTGTGCAGGCCCCGAGCGCGCAGGAGCACGTCGGCCGAGTCGTGCGTCATGATTTACTCCGTAGCGTCCAGGAACGTTCACATGCCTCGAGCCAGCGCAGATCGGCCTGGAGACGCAGCACGATACCTTCGAGTAGCAGCCCCGCCTCCGACCCGTCCGGTTCTGCCATCGCGAGGCGCTGCGCGTCGCGAAGCCGTCGCAGCAGCTCGCGACGCTGCGCATCCACAATGTCCAGCGGATCGGCGAGCCTGGCCTGCGCCGCGGCAATCAGCTTCAGGTGAAATTCGGCCAGGTCGGGTCGGGGCCAGCTCACCTCCGACAGCCACTCGGCGATGCGCGCATGCCCGGCGGCCGTCGGCTCGTACATCTTGCGGTCGTTCGACCCCGCCACCCCGCGCGTGACCAGGCCCGCCTTCTCCAACCGGCTGAGCGTGACGTAGATCTGGCCGTCATTAATCGCCTCGCCCAGCGTGCCGAGTGCCCGATCCAGTCGGGCGCGCAGCTGGGAGCCCTGAGCGGGCTCCTTCGCCAAGATCGCCAGTACGACTTCCTGTTGCATCGCCGCCCCCAACCTAACTGTTAGGTTAGGAATATAACCGTTAGGTCGACGTACGGCAACCCCGCCCGCGGCGCCACGAACCATGTCGCCGGGTGCGACCATCGGCCCGTTCACACCGGTAGGGCATTGTCGTGCCGGAAGCGTATGGTCGTGGAGTCATCCCGGACCCTGGTGACACGAGCGGTTTCCGCACGAGCATCGGACGGTAGTTATGACGCCACCAGGGCCAATGGCGCAGGTAACGTCACCACCTCGACGTTCAGTTATCTCCTCGCGGTTGGGTGCGCACTGATATGACCGCACTTCTTCCCGCACTGCGGGACATTCCGGCGGAGATCCTCGATCCCGACCGTCTGGCGGCAGTGCAGGTCACCGGTTTACTCGGCAGCCCATCCGAGGACGCCTTCGACGAGATCGCCCGCCTGGCCACCATGGTTGTCGATGTTCCGCTGGCCTTCATCACGATCGTCGATGACACTCACTCCTACTGGAAAAGCGCCGCGGGTCCGGACATCACCGGACTGCAGCAACGCCAGGACCGGGTCTCGGACAGCCTGTGCAAGTACCTCATCGCCACCGCGGGACCGGTCATCGTCAACGACGTCACCGAAGACGCACGCGTGTCCGCCAACCCGACCGTGATCGCCCTCAACGCCGGGGCGTGGGCCGGATACCCCATCTACGGCCTGTCCCGGGAGATCCTCGGCGGATTCTTCGTGATCAGCCACCAGCCGCGCGCCTGGGCCCTGTCCGAGTTGCGCACCCTGGACTTTCTGGCCGGTGCCGTCACCAAGGAGATCACGCTACGCGAAGCGCTGCGGATCGCCGAGGAACGTCTCACCGAACTCGGCCGCGCTCATTCGGTCTCCGTGGAGTTGGCCCGTACCCTGCAGGACAGCCTGCTGCCGCCGCTGCTTCCCGGCGTACCCGGCGTGCAGGTCGCCGCCCGCTACCAGGCAGCCGGACTCATCAACGTCATGGGCGACTTCTACGATCTGTTTCCGGTCGTCGGCGGCTGGTGGTGTGCCATCATCGGCGACGTGTGCGGCCACGGCGTCGAAGCCGCCAAAGTCACCGCTCTCGCCCGTTACACGATCCGCGCCGAGGCGAACCTGAACGAGCAGCCCAGCACCGTCCTCACCGCGCTCGACGAGGCTCTGAAAGCCCAGAACGGCATCGACGGACGCTACCTGACCGCCGCCTACGCCACCTTCCGCGTCACCGAGGCCGGCATCGAGGGACAGTTGTGCCTGGCCGGCCACCCCCGGCCCGTCATTCGCCGCGCCGACGGGACCGTCATTCCCGTCGGCATGTCCGGCGGTCTGCTCGGCGCACTCCCGCATCCGACCTTGACCGACGTCGACTTCCGCCTCGGCCCCGGCGACTTGCTCCTGCTCTACACCGACGGCCTCACCGAACGACGAGACCGCAACGACATCGATTTCGGCGAGCACGCGTTCCACGTGTCCGTCGCCGCGACCGCCGCCCTCAGCGCTGACGACACCATTGCCCACCTCGCCAAAGCCGCCAACGAGCACAGTGACAGCGTCGTCAACGACGACACCGCATTGCTGGCCATTCAACTCAACCCGGCGACGCACCTCACCGCCCCATAGACGCGCGGCATCCTTCGTCATCAGAATCCGCGAGCCGGGATCGCCTAATGCGATGCCGCCACTATCATGTTAGAACGTGCCCACCGCGGTGGCCTGATCGCGCGCTGTTATCCGCGGGTCCAGCTGATGGCGGCGAGGAACAGGAGCGTGGCCACCACGAGGCACAGCACCAGGATGCGTACGGCTCGGTGCCCGCGCGGTACGCGTATCCCCGGGTCCGTGTCGTTGTTCGGTGTCGTCATCGGGTTACACCTCCTGCGGGGGTACGGGATTCGATGTCACCGGCTCCGTGGCAGTCGGGGTGCGGTGGACAAGCCGCCCGGCTGCGGCGGCGCCACCCCATCCGACGGTGGCGAAGACCAGGATGGTGAAGCCCAGCAGGACCATGTTGTTGTCGATCCGGTCACTGATGGTGCCCCGGAGGGTGAAGCCACCGTCCTCGTCGGGCGGGCCGCCGCCGCCGATCACGGCGACCGCGATCGTGGTGTAGACGAACAGGCCCAGGCTGGCGGCGAAGGCGGCGAGCCGGGCGATGCGCTTGCCGACGATCGGATCGCGGCTCCACAGCGTGCCGACGGCCCCGACGAGGAACGGCACCGCGATCACCTGCACCAGCCGGTGCCAGCCCACCGTGTTCGGCAGGATCTGGTCGAGGAACGTGAAACCGGAGACGGCGAGGAAGATCACCGCGATGAACAGACCGCCCAGCAGGCCGGCGAGTGCCACGCGGGGCCGGCGTACGAGGGCGCTGGCACCGAGCAGGACACCGAGCACGAAGACGGTCAGGATCGACACTGCGATCCAGTCGCCTCCGCCGAGACCGTAGTGGACCACCATGGCGGCGTACAGGCCGACGGCACCGGCCGCGAGCACGATCATCGCCCAGACACCGGTGGCGGCCCGTCCCCACGGAGGCAGCACGAGGGCGGCGCCGACGCAGCCGAGCGTGAAGCGCATCCGCCGGATCCGGCCCTCGATGTGGCCGAGTTCGCCGAGCATCGCCTGGCCCCACTCGGCGCGCTGCGGGGCCAGCAGGCCGATCGTCCAGCGCATCAGTCGTAGCGGCGCGTCCTCGGTAGGGCCGTCGAGGAACCTGCGCGGATCGCGTCGGTACCAGGCGATGAGAATGCCCAGCAGGCCCAGCATCGGGACGAAGAATATGCCACCGAGCATTACGCCTCACTCCAACGGCTGTGCGTGGTCGGGACGGTCCGGTCGACGCGGGCGGCGGTCAACGCTGCCACGAAGTCGCGCCCGTCGCCGGTCAGTCGGTACAGGTGGCGGGGTGGCCGGCTGCCTACGGCGGGCTCCCAGGACGTTTCCAGCAGGCCGCGATCGGCCAGGCGGACCAGGATCGGATAGAGCGAACCCGATTTCAGGTGTACCTCTGCGGCAAGGTCGTAGCCGTAGCGCCACTGTGCCGGGTCGGCGGCCAACGCCCGTAGGACATTGATCGCCTGTGGCGACGGAGGGCGGTTACGCTGCACGATGCTTAACTCTACTCATATAGCCGTAATCGTCAAGGGTCACATGCGCGGTCGTGCTACGGCCGCTCGACCTGCCGGTACTCACCGATGTCTGTCGTCGCATGTCCGGGAAACCGGTCGGCTTCGCAGCCGATCAGACGTAGTCGATGGTCAGGTAGTCGACATCGGCGGTGAAGCCATCGGCGTCGCCGTCGTGGTCCTCGACGCGCAGCGCCGCGAACGCACCGGTGAACCGCAGCAGGTTCTGGTAGTCGTCGGACAGCAGGCGGCTGGAGAGCGTGCCGCTCGTCCAAGGAGCCGGCGTCCCGGCGTCGCGGGCGACCGGGCTGGCCCAGAAGGCGATCGTTGGCCCGTCGAGGACGAAGCCGAGGTACAGGTCGGGCCACTCGTCGACGGTGACGGGCTCGTCGATCCAGCGGATACCGGCGGGCGTGGCCTCCTCCAGAACCAGGATTCGGTGCCCGGAGTCGTCGAGCGTGAGGTAGAGGCCGTAGTGGCTGTGCCGGTCGTACCAGGCGACGAGGCCGGCGCGGTGTCCCGGGGTGCGGGGCGACGCATCGATCCTGGTCGTCACATGGGCCGTGCGCTCCTCGATCCTGGTCGCGATGAGGCTCTGGTTGAACAGGGACCCGCTGGACTGGCCGCCGCGCAGCCGCACCCAGCCGGGGCGAGCGGTGTAGTCGAGCCAGCTCGCGTCGGCCGGCCGGCGCAGCGTCGACCAGCGGGTCCGATCGAGTACCGGGCCGGTGAAGTCGTCGTGGAACCGGCGGTCGTCCAGAGCCGTGCCGCCGACCCCCGCGCTCGCCCCGCCGGTCGGCACGTCACGGAGCGCCACGGTCGAGCGCACGCGCACCCGGGCCCGGGTACCCTCCACCGGACGGCCATCGCCGCCGGCCAGCCGCAGCCAGCCGTCCGCGGTCCAGGCCACCCGCTGCAGGCAGGTCTCGCGGCCGGTGACCGCGAACGGCCCCTGTTCGTCGACGCTCATGCGGGAGGCGAGGTGGACCAGGTACCAGTCTCCGTCCGCGGTTTCGACCAGCTCGCCGTGGCCTGCCTTCTGCAGTTCCCACTCCGGGTTGGCCCTCGATGTGAGCAGCGAGAACTGCGGGTCGCGTTCAAACTCGCCGTCCAGCGTCCGCGAACGGGCCATGCAGATACCGTGGTCGAAGCCGGTACCGCCCTGAGCGAGCATCAGGTAGTAGTAGCCGTCGTGCCAGTAGAGGTTGGGGCCCTCGATCAGGGTGTCCGCGCGGGCGATGATCCGACTCCCGCCGATGAGCCGCCCGGCCGCGGCGTCGTACTCCTGCAGGCTGATGCCCGCGAAGCTCTCCCGGCCGGGCCGCGGGTCCCACTGGACCCCGACCAGCCAGTGCCGCCCGTCCCGATCGTGGAACAGCGAGGCGTCGAATCCCCGCGAGTTCAACCGCACCGGCTCCGACCACGGCCCGGTTAGCGCGGCCGCGGTGACCAGATAGTTGTCGAGGTCGTGGGCCGCGCTGTCCGTCGTGCGCACCACGCTCAGCACGAGCCAGTACATTCCGTCGTCGTACGACAGGGACGGCGCCCACACGCCGCCCGAATCAGGTATCCCCCGCAGGTCGAATGCGCCCGTGGCTTCCAGGGCGTGGCCGATCGTGGTCCACCGTACGAGGTCGCGCGAGTGGTGCAGCCGGACCAGCGGCGCCCATTCGAACGTGCTGGTCGCGATGTAGTAGTCCGCGCCGACGCGCACGATGGACGGGTCCGGATTGAAGCCCCGCAGAATCGGGTTGGTCAGGTCGGTCATGGCTCGGACGACTCCGTACTGTCGGTAAAGGGGCGACGGTGGTCACGCGCGCCACGTCTATGCGAGCATCCGAGTTCACCACACGGCCTGCGGCCAGGTCCACCCCAGCCCACGTCTCCGGGCACATGTCTACCGGCGATGAGTTTCGCCGTGGTTTCTGGTCTGTCTCCATACATCCGTTCAACCGCATTCGAGGAGAGCATCATGACCGCTACCTACACCTTCGACGTCTTCTCCAGCCTCGACGGCTACGGCACCGCCAGCGGCAACTGGGGCGGCTACTGGGGCAAACAGGGCCCCGAGCTACTTCAGCGCCGCCTCACCCTGTACGCGGCAGAGCAGCAGATGGTCTTCGGGGCCACCACTTTTCGGAACATGGTGCAGATGTTTGCCTCGAGCACCGCGGAGTCAGAGCTTGGCGACCCATGGGTCACCCGGATGCGGAGCCTGCCGGCAACGGTGGTGTCAACCACCCTGCAAGGACCCGTCGACTGGCCGGACGCGACCGTCGTGAGCGGAGATGCCGTCGAGGTCGTCGCCCGGCTCAAGGAGGAGTCGCAGGTGCCGTTGCGCTCGCACGGCAGTCTGTCGATGAATCGGGCGCTGATGGCCGCCGGCCTGGTCGACCGCGTGCAGGTGACGCTCTTCCCGGTGATCACCGGTCAGAACGGGCACGACCCGATCTTCCAGGACGCGGCCGACTTCGACCTCGAGCTGATCGAGAGCCGGACGCTCGACCGCAACATCCAAGAACTCATCTACCGGCCCACCCTGCATACCTGAGAGGGCGAGCGCGAACAGGCCTGGCTCGAACGTGCTGGTCCATTGCCGCATGATGACCTGAACAGTCCCGTAGTTTCCCGCCGCATCGTCCGCTATTTAGGTCGGTGTCGCGGGTGGGGAGGTTGCCTCGCCCAGCAGCTGCGTTTGCAGCGCGTGCGCCCTGGCCGCGTCCGACATCGGTTTGGAGCCCTTCGAACGAGGACTGGCCACGCTGCGCCGGCTCGCACCGGACCTGCCGGACAAGCGCCGCATGATCCACGATGACCTGCTCGCCCGGAACGTGCTGGTCGAGGCCGACTGGATCTCGGGCGTCCTGGACTGGGGCAGCGCCTGCTTCGGCGATCCGCTCTACGACGCCGCCTGGCTGCTGTACTGCTGGGGGTGGTATCCGCAGTGGTCCTCGGTCGACATCGAAGCGGAGATCGGACGCCGCTGGAACCCGGATCCGGCGGCGTTGCGCGCGTACCGGATCCACATCGGTCTGGGCTCGATCGGCTACTGCGCCACCCGCGACCGCTGGGACGACGTCGCCCTCAACGCCCAGTGGCTGCTCGCGCTCGCTTGATCCGACCCCGAATCGGGTCGTGGGTCGATCGGGCCGGGTTCTCGTCGTTAGTTGGCGAATAGCTCGAGGTGGGAACAGTGTTGGCAGCGGAACGCGGTGACCGTGAGTCGAGGTCGACCTCTCAGTTTGGCCAGACCGAAAAGGCCGGTCTGCAGAGGCCCGCTGATCCATTGCGCAAAACCGGTAGCGCCCTGGCCGAAGTCCGATACGAAGCCAGGCGCAAGCTCGGGCGAACCGCACTGCGTACACCTCATCTGATTCACCGGCCGAGTGTAGATCCACCACACAATCCCCAGGCCCGGTGCCCTCGACACCGATTGCAAGCGGCGGCGGCCGTGTTACGCGGACCCGGTCGGGCCGTTCTTGGAGGCGGCGTCAGCCGTCCGGCCACGGTGCTGCGCAGCCCGCCCGCGGTCCGGTTACGTGGCTGGCGGCCCGCCGAGCCCAGCCTTTCGCGCCCGGATGATCGCGTTTCCCCGGTCGCTGACCTGGAGTTTGGTGAAGATGCTCGAGACGTAGTTGCGTACGGTCTTCGGACTGAGCACGAGCTGCCGGGCGATGTCCGCGTTGCGGTAGCCGTCGGCGACCATCTCGAGTATCTCTCGCTCTCGGTCGGTGAGTCCCGGGAACTCGCTGGCGGCAAGGCTCTGGCTAGGGGAAATGAAGTAGTCCAGCAGGCGCGTCGCGATCGCTGGGCTGAAGATGGCCTCGCCTTGGCCGACAGCACGGATGGCGCGCAGGATGTCGCCGCGGTCAGCGTCCTTGAGAATGTATCCCCGGGCGCCGGCCCGCATCGCCGTGAAAATCGACGCGTCGTCTTCGAACATGCTCACTACCAGCACCCGCACTGCGTGGTTTGCCGCGACGATTCGACGGGTCGCCTCGATGCCGCTGCAGCCGGGCATCCGGATATCCATCAGAATCACGTCCGGAGCCAACGTTGCGGCGAGTTCCACGGCTTCCTCGCCGGTACGTGCCTCGCCCACCGCGACGATGTCGTCCGCCGTGGCGAGCAGCGTCTGGATACCGTCCCGGAAGATCGGGTGGTCATCAGCTATCAGTACGCGCAGCGACATCGTGGCCCTCCGGGACGACAAGTGGAATGCGGACGACCACGCGGGTGCCGGTTGGCGCGCAGGACTCGATGGTGACTGAACCGCCGAGTTCGGCCGCCCGTTCGCGGATCGCGAGCAGCCCAACTCCGGACGGGCGCCCCGATGCCATGCCCACGCCGTCATCGCTGATCTCGAGCGCGAGATATGCACCGCGCGACATGCGCGCCGTGCACGTGCGGGCACCTGCATGCCTGCCGACGTTGGTCAAGGATTCGAGCATGATGCGGTACGCGGCCACCTCAACCGCCGCCGGCAACGCCGACAGATCGCCATCGGTGATGACCGATATATCCAGCAGGCCGGGCCGACTGTGTTGGCGTGCGGCTTCTCGTACGGCGCCGACCAGTCCTAGCTCATCGAGGCTCGGCGGCCGCAACCCGTACACCAACCGGCGAACCTCGCCGATCGTCGAGCGGATCTCGCCGTAGAGGTCGGTCGCAGTCTGCTGCGCAGCATGCGGGTTGGCCGGAATCTGGTCGGCGATACTCCCGGCCTTCAGGGCCAGGCCGGCCAGCGTTGGTCCCAAGCCGTCGTGCAGGTCCCGGCGCAGTCGGCGCCGTTCTTCCTCGCGCGCGCTCACCAGGCGTTCGCGCGAACGCTGCAGATCGCCGGTCAGACTGACCGCGTGCACGGCCGGCCCGATCTGGCGCGCCAGATCATGCAACAGCCGGACGTCGCGAGGTGTCAGGGACTCGCCAACACGTCGCGGCGCGACGAGCAGATCGCCGATGGGATCGGACTGGTAGGTCAACGGCAGCGTCAGTGGATGCGGTGTCGGGGTGCCGCGGGATGCGGTGATGATGGGCTCGCCGCCGCCGTTTCGTATCGCGATCGCGACGAAGGGCAGTCTGAGGGCCCCGGCGACCGTCTCGACGACTGCGGCCAGCGGCTGATCTCCCAGGGACGAGGCCGCGAAGCGCCGCCCGAGCTGCGTCACCACCGCGTACGGCTCATCGCGCTGGCCGTAGGTGACCCTGTTAATGACGCGTTGCAGCCGTCCTCGAAGGGGCTGGATAGCGACCGCCACAACGCCGGTCGCGAGCTAGCGACATCCACGGCGCCGTGTCAGTTCGCACGGCCCGCCCGAGATATCCGACGACGAGCACGTATATGCCGGCCACGCAGGCCGTCAGGCTGGCGTAGAGCAGCACGCGGTTAATGACCAGGTCGACGTCCCAGAGCCGGTACCGCAGAATTGCCACGGCGATACCGACCGCAATCACCATGAACGCGAGCTGCCACGTGACCGCACCGTCGAGGGTCTGAGCGACCGGCGATTGAGCGATTCGCGTTGGCACCGCCGTCCACGCGAACTGGCTCGCCACCACGATCCCCACCGATCCGGTCAGACCCAGCAGTACCCACTTCGTCTGCTGACGTTCCACCGGCGAGGACACGCGACGGTACCGGTAGATCTGCGCGCACGCGTCAACGATGAGAATCGCGAAACCGGAGAGCTGGAAAATGCTGCTCGCGGTCGCGACATGACCGAACCCGGCGAACACGACGCCGGACACAAGGCCGACGCTCGCGGCGACGACGACCCAGCGCAACCAGCTGGGTACGAAGCGTCCTGAAGGGAAGACCGCGAAGAAGACACCGAACGCGTACAGCCCGAGCGGTGTGCTGAGCCTGCCGACCGTGGTCAACAGCGAACTGCCCCACAGCGTGGACGGTCCGTCGAAGACCACCCACGGCACCGGGCTGACGACCCCGCAGCCGAATAACACCAGCACGTACGCGCAGATCAGGCTCATCCGATCGGGCGTCGCACGGTACCTGACGATCAGAGCGACGGCGAAGAGGATCAGCGTGGGCACCAGGGTCAGCAGCATCAACGCGCCGACTGCCTGCGCGGGCGTGAGATGAACCGCAGTGAAATCAGCGCGGCCGTGGGGTTCGCGACGCGACAGGTACACCGCCGGCATCGCTGCGGCAGCGGCTACAACCAACGCCAAACCGAGCGATGCCACGACCGGCCACGCCGGCCGGGCGACGCGTGCAATGGCAGTGGTCATGACCCTCCTGGCCTGCGGACATTGCCGAGTTGATCGGAATGATGCTACGGACAACGCCCGGGGGCAAGGGCCCCCGGGCGAGCCGGATCACGTCGCCGGCAGCAGCTGACGCGCCGGTACCCGGGCCGGTGCCAGGCCGAGCCAGGCAAGTCCCAGGCCGAAGATCGCCACGGCGAACGGGACCACGGGCAGCATGCACGCCAGCGCCCCCAGGAGCATGACGACCACCGGCGCGATGGCCAGCACCCCGGAGCGCAGCATGACGATGGCGTAGGCCGCCCACGACAGCCCGAACCAGCCCAGCGACATGAAGAAACCGACCACGAGGATGGCCGGCGGCGTGTTGTTGATCAGCGCCGGTGCGACCTTGGCCGCGGCCGGGTCGAGGAACGCAGTGCTCCAGGTGACGCACGCGAGAAGCATGGTGCCGAAGCCGGCAAACAGCGCCGCGACGAGAGCTCCGCGGCCCATCCGTTCGGTCTGGCGGTCGTGCAGCCGAATCAGGGCGAGCGCCAGGACGAAGGCGCCGATCAGGCCGATGAAAGCGCCGGCCCGAAATGCCGGAGTCACGACATGGTCGCTGTACTTGCTGCCTGGCGCGATCTCCTCTGCGATATCGCTCAGCGCCAACAAAACGCCAGCGCTCGTCACAACGGGCTTGAACAGGGACATGGGTATACACCTCCGAGACGAGTGCCAGGATGTCCGGGCACGTATCTCACGGTGCACGTACCGCTGTCCTATGCGGATGTGACCGCAGTACCGAATTGAGTCACGTCTTCCGATCAACGCCGCGCGATCGTTTCCACCTGGTGCGTCCGGAGTCGACAATCGACGCGACAACGCCACGACGCAATATCGGTCGACCGGACCCACCTCGGGGCCCGATACTCGTGCCCATGAGCGCATTGCCGGTGCTGTGGCTGTACGGGACGTCGGGAGTCGGGAAGACCACCGTCACCTGGGAGCTGTTCGGCCAACTCGCCAGGGCCGGTGTGTCCACTGGCTACGTCGACATCGACCAGCTCGGGATGTGCTACGGCCCGCCGACACCGGAGCATTGGTGGCCCGAGCCCGCCGACGATCTCGGGCGGCACCGGATCAAAACCCGTACGCTCAACGCGGTCCTCGTCAACTTCCGGGATGCCGGCGCCCGGTGTGTCATCGTCCCCGGCGTCATCGACCCCGTACGCGGAGTGGAGACCGACCTCCTACCGCGTGCGGCACTGACGGTGTGCCGACTGCGCGTCGAGCCGGCGGCCCTGGCTCGGCGGCTGGCCGCCCGCGGCAACCCGAGCGACAACCTCGCCGAGGAGCTGGCGTACGGCGACGCCCTCGACCGAGCGTTCGCAACCGATCCGTGCGTCGACACGACTGACCTCACCGTGGCCGAGGTCGTCGACTCTGTCCGGGCGCAGACCGGCTGGCCTGATCTGGCAACGCAGATCGAGAGGCCGAACCCGACGCGGCAGGTGCCGGACCCCACGCCGGGCGAAATCCTCTGGCTGTGCGGACCGGCTGCCGTCGGCAAGTCGACCGTCGGCTGGCAGGTGTACCAGCAGCTGCGGCAGGCCGGAGTCAACGCCGCGTTCGTCGATCTCGACCAGATCGGCTTCCACCGCCCGATCCCGGACGGCGACCCGGGCAACCACCCGCTCAAGGCGGCCAACCTCGCCGCCGTCTGGCGTGAGTTCCGCGCCGGCGGAGCGGCATGCCTGATCGCAGTCGGCCCGCTCGAGCGGCCGGAGGACGCGGCGATCTACGTCGCCGCGCTGCCGGCCGCCACCATCACGCTGTGCACGCTGCGTGCTGGCCGGGAGGTGCTCGCCGATCGGGTTGCGCGCCGCGGCCGAGGCCTCACACCGGCTCGGGGCTTGGCCGGAGACGAGCTGATCGGCCAACCGGAGGATCGGCTGCGTGAGATCGCGGATCGGGCGGCACAGACCGTCGATGCCCTCGACGGGTTCGGCGATCTGCGCGCGGACACCGACGACCGACTCGCCGACGACATCGCCATGGATATCCTGCGGCGTACGGGCTGGCCTTCGCTGTCCTCGCGCCTACTAGCTCGGCGTGCTACCCGACGGTGATATCGGTTGCGCGTACGTTGGCTTCGGGGATGGCCGGTCGTCCTTGGCGCGTCTCCCGCACGATCCGGGCAACGCAGATGGCCGCGACCCATAGGAGCGAGATCAGGTACGGCAACGGGTTGTAGTTGGCCGGATCGGTGATGCCCACGAGCGGTGTGGCGAGGCCCAGTGTGCCGAGGACAACGCCAATCCAGGTCAGGGTGCGTGGTAGTGCCCTGCTGCGGTAGGCGCTGAAGGAGACGGCAAGCACGAAAGCCGCCATGGTGAGTCCGGTGATGACGAAGCCGGCGTTGTTGAGATCGACGAGCGTGCGCGCGAGGTCGGGCGTCAAGTCGGCCTTGTGGTAGTAGGCCGCGGCAAGCGGCGCGCCGGAGCCGAGCTTGATGCCGAGGTCGGCCGCGGCGGTGATGAGCACCGTTGCGGCGAGCCAGCCGTCTGAGCCTTCGGCACTGCGCAGAACCCGGTACAGGTACGCGGCGAAGAACATCATCGCGATGAACCCGAGAATCTCGACAGCGATGCCGAGGTGGTTCGTCAGGCTCTGCGCGCGTTGGATGTTGGCCAACGCTGTCGCCGCGCTGTCGCCGGAAGCGTTGCCGCGGTCGGACATCTCGTTGCCGGCGATGGTGAACACGGTGAAGACGAGTCCTGCGGCGGCACCGAGCCGTCCCAGGCGAAATGCGTGTACGGACATGTGGGTCGCTCCTTCGAAGACGGAAACATCGAAGTGAGCGTCCGGCGCCGGAGGTCCCGACGTCATGGTGCGCCCGTCCCGCTTGGCCGGGTGTTCTCGCCGCGGCGGAGATTCCCGCCGGTTCGGGACATCGTGCTCATGACGGCGGGACCGGTGCAGGCGGACTGTGTTGAGGCAAGCAGGTTCCGCACAACCAGACGGCTATCGAGCTGTTTCCCAACGAAGGAGTACTGACCATGTCTACGGCCAACGTCGACCTCGCAGTCGGATCACTGAAGTCCACTCTCCGCCCACTACCGGTGGCCGGTGCCGCGATCGTCGTCGCCGCCCTCACCTCGTTCTACGGTGCGTACGGCGATCCGCACCCGAGCGCCTCCCAGGAGCACGGCGTACCGGTCGTGATCGGTATTGGCGTTGTTCTTGCGGGCCTGATCTTCGGTCTGCTCGCGCCTTGGGCGGCGCGGACGATCGGGCGCGCCGCTGGCTTCGGCCTCGCACTGAGCGTCGTCGCCCTCGTGGCGATCCCGGTCACGTTCTGGAGCGGCTTCAACATCATCATTGCCGGCGCCGGAGCTCTGTTGGGTCTGCACGCCCGCCGGACGGCTGCGCAGACCGGCCGGTCCAGTGGTCTGGGCCGTGCAGCGCTGACGGTTGGCGTGATCGCGATGGTCCTGTCGACCGCAATGGTGGTCCTCGGTAATACAGTGCTCGCCTGATACTCGGGCGAAGGGCATCGCGGTGACTCAAGTAACGACGATCTGGCCGGCGCGTCTGCGTGGTGCGGGCGCTCCGGCCATCGTCGCGACAACGATCGTGTTGTTCGCGGCGGCGCTGGCGCTCGGAGCCGTCGGCCACCGGATCTCCGATGTGCTGCCCGGTGTCGTGGCGGTCGCGTTCGCGGTTGCCGGCGCGGTCATCCTGCGGCATCGGCCGGGCAACCGAATCGGCTGGTTGCTCTGTGCGGGTTCGATCCCGTTCGCGGTACTCAATACCGGTGACGCCTATGCCTTCCAGACCGTGGTGGTTGCGCCGGGTTCCCTGCCCGGCGCGACCGTCGTGGAGGCGGTGATCAACGCGATGCCGCTGCTCGGCCTCGGTCTGCTCGTCGCGGTGTTACCGCAGGTGTTTCCGACGGGTGCACCGGTCTCACGGCGATGGCGGCCGATGGTGTGGGCCGGATGGGGATTCGTACTCGCCGGCACCGTGTCCAACGTCTTCATCCCGGAGGAGATCCAGGGTCTCCCCGGCGTGGAGAACCCGACCGGGATCGCATCGGCACAGCCGGTCTTCAGCGTGATGCAGACGGTTGCACTGCTCTGCCTCGTCATCGCTGTTGTCGCCGGTGTCGCCGGCCTCGTGGTCCGCTGGCACCGCTCCGACGGGGACGAACGCCAGCAGGTCAAGTGGTTCATCGCCGGGATCGCACCGGTGCTGGTTCCGATCGCGCTGCACGACGCGTACCCGACGGCTGCGGGGACATTCATCGCGCTGCTTCTGACGCTCATCCCGGTGACCATCGGCATTGCCGTGCTTCGCCACCGCCTCTACGACCTGGACCTGGTGGTCAACCGGGTGCTCGTCTACACGACGCTGAGCGCCATGACCGCCGCGGTCTATCTCGCGATTGTCGTCGGCTCCGAGAGGGTCGTCGGGGCCGGGCATGGCCCGGGCGTACAGATCGCGGCGACAATCGTTGCTGCAGCCGCGTTCCAACCTCTGCGGTTGCGGGTCCAGCGCGGTGTCGACCGGCTCTTCTTCGGTGATCGCGCTCGCCCGTACGACGCCCTGACCCGGCTCGGCCGCACTCTGGAACACGCGCCGGCCCCCGACGCCATCCTCGGCGGCGTCGTCGCCACCGTCGCCGGGGCGCTGCGCGTGCCGTACGCGGGTATCGAATTCGTACTGACGGACAGCGCTGTGATCGCCGCCGAACACGGCGTACCCGCCGGCGAACCTGACCGATTCCCGATGATCTATCAAGACGAAACCATCGGACACCTCCTGGTATCCCGCCGCGGCCCGGCCGAGCAGTTCAGCGCCGCAGACCGGCGCCTGCTGGCCGACCTCGCCCGCCAGGCCGGCGTCGCGGCGCACGCATCCCGGATCACCTCCGCGCTCCAACAGGCCCGCCTCGCACTGGTCACCGCCCGAGAGGAGGAACGGCGCAGGCTGCGCCGAGACCTCCACGACGGTCTCGGTCCGGCGCTCGCCGGCGTGACGCTCGGCCTCCACGCCACCCAAGCTACGATTCCGCGCGATCCGGCGAAGGCCGCCGCTATGCTGTCGAACATTGAAACTCAGGTCGAGGACGCGGTACGCGACATCCGGCGGCTCGTCTACGGACTGCGCCCGCCGGCGCTGGACGAGTACGGGCTGAGTCGCGCGCTCCAGCACTACGCCGCTGCGATCGAAGGCGAAAACTTGATCACCATCACCGTACGTGCGCCCGATGAAGGCCTGGGTGACCTTCCGGCCGCGGTCGAAGTCGCCGCCTACCGGATCGCCACTGAAGCCATGACCAACGTGGCCCGCCACGCGCGCGCACGGTCCTGCGCGGTGACACTGTGCCGCAACGGCAACCTCACGGTCGAAATCACCGACGATGGCCAGGGCATCCCGATCGGTACACCCGCCGGCGTCGGCCTGACCGCGATGCGCGAACGCGCCGCCGAACTCGGCGGCCACATCTCTATCACGTCCGACGGAATCGGAACACGCGTCCGTGCCCAACTGCCCACGCCGGAGCCGTCATGACCGAGCCGCTACGAGTCGTCATAGCCGACGACCATCCCGTGTTCCGCAGTGGCCTGCAAGCACTGCTCGGCGTCGAGCCGGGCATCGAGGTCGTCGGCGAGGCGCAGACGGGTATTGAAGCGGTGCGGCTCGCCAACGATCTGCAGCCGGACGTCGTCATGATGGATCTGCATATGCCCGACCTCGACGGAGTCGCGGCCACCAAGCAGATCACCCAGGACAGTCCGCACATTGGCGTGCTCGTGTTCACGATGTTCGACGATGACGACTCCGTGTTCGCCGCCATGCGCGCCGGTGCTCGCGGCTACCTCCTCAAAGGCACCAACCAAGCAGAAGTCGTACGCGCCGTCCATCTGGTCGGCTCCGGCGGCGCCCTGTTCGGCCCGGCTGTGGCCCAACGCGTCATCGAATACTTCGCGCGACCCCGCCCGACCGGCGTCGCAGTAGCGTTTCCACAACTCACCGACCGGGAAAACGAAATCCTCGACCTCGTGGCACAAGGCCAGTCCAACAGCACGATCTCCACCCGCCTGCGCATCAGCGACAAGACTGTCCGAAACCACGTTTCGAACATCTTCACCAAACTCGCCGTCGCCGATCGTGCGCAGGCCATCGCCCGAGCCCGCGACGCCGGCCTGGGCCAACATCGCCGGATCGACAACGGATCCGTACCAGGATGACGCAGGGGCGAGGCGATGCGACGAGCGAGTGCCTGGAGCGCCTAGACCGACAACTCAACGGTTGACCGCGAACCGGTCCGCAGACACTGTTCGGCACGGCGGCAATCTATCCGGACCCGGTAGACGTGCGTCGGAGCGTGCCCGATCGAGCACGCTCCGACGCTATGAGCACCGGATCAGCAGTGCCAGACCCGGAGGGAAATGGTCCCGGACAGCCCGGTCCGGTCGACGACCACGACCGCTCCGGCCACGTCGCCATGGTCGCTGATACCGCCGAATTCCTGCGGTTTTCCCGTGATTTCGTTCCCGAGAATCGGATCCACCGGCGGCCCACCGAGGCCCGGGCGCGCGATGCCGACGAATTCGTTGTCTCCAAGACGCAAGGTCGCGACCGCCGCGCCCGTCGCGTTGCCGACGAGATCGGATCCCACGAGCGGATCGCTATTGTCCAACTCGGTATATGTGCCGGACCGCAAGTCCCACCGCAAGGGGTGCCGGGTGGGGTCGTCCGGCGTATAGGTGCCGTAGGCGAAGTCGCCACTGACGGACGTAGCGGTGCCGGGGCTGTTTCCCGGGACCGCGAGCGCCGAGCCGACGCCGCGTGCGCTCCACATGTACGGATACGGACGGTAGGCGAGCACCTGCCTGTCGGTCGTACCGTACGTGAACGTACTGCCGACGACCGTGCCGTCGTCGCCGATCCCCGCGACCAAGGCACCGTCGGAACCGGCCGGGATGGCCAGGATCTCGGGATGATCCAGATCGCCGGCATGCCACACGACCGGTGTGACGGCCAGGTCTGCGCCGCGGTGGTACGCCATCCCGGCGATGTCGCCGCGGCTGTTGACGGCGGTCGCCACGGCCATGGACCAGCCCGAGGGCGTCGGCAGGATCGACGTCACGCCGTCATGGAAGGAGAACGCCCTGGAATCGGGCAATGGCTGGCCTGCGGCCGAATACATGACCAGGCCGACCGTCTCACCGCTGCTGTTGATGGCCTGCGGCGAGATGCCGGTCAGCTCCTCGCCGACCGGACCGTCGACCGGCGCCGGTACATCGACCGGGGCGGCGTCGTGCCAAACGAGCGCCGACTCCCGCTGATCCGCGAACGACCCGGCCGTCACCCAGTGCCCGGTCGGATCGATATCCGCGACGTACGCCCAGCTCTCGATCGCCTGCGCGCTGATCGCGAACGTCGACAGGCCCGGCAGTTCCGTGTACGGACATGTCGCGACCGACATGACCCGTCCGGGCGGGACAGCCGGCATGACAGCGGGGTGCCCGTGCCGCTGTACCCCGACCGCACCGACCGCGAGCACCGCAGCGAGTGCGAGCCCGGCCGTGGTGAACCCGGCCCAACGGCGGCGGCGCACGCTGCGACGGCCGAGGACGGTTGCCCCCGACACCGTCACGCTACTGGGCGGCGCCGTGATACTGGCGAAGATCGTGCGCAGACTCTGTTCGTCGAGATCGATCACTGGTTTCCCCCCGAAGTAAGCGTGGCCCGCACCGCAGGCCCGGACGGTGTCGTGATACCGAAGTGGGCGCGCATCGCATCGAGACCGCGTGAGGTCTGTGCCTTCACGTTGCCGGGCGAGCAGTTCAGGGCGGCGGCCGTCTCGTCCACCGACAGGTCGCACAGGAAGCGCAGCACCAGCACAATGCGCTGGCCCCGTGGCAGCGAGGCGAGCGCGGTCCGGACGATCTCCTGATCGTCGTAGCGGTTATCGGGCGCGATCACCCGGTCCGGCGTCTGCCAGGTCAGCAGTACGCGGGACCAGTTGTTCCGCCGCTCGTTCAGGAACTGCCGGACCAGCATCCGGTGCACGTACGCGTCCAGGTTGTCAGCCGCGGCGGCGCGCCGCCAGTGCCGGTAGAGCGCAGTGACGGTCGCCTGGACCACGTCGTCGGCCCGGTGGCCGTCGCCGCACAGCAGGTACGCGGTCTTATGCCAGCGGCCTAATCGCGCTGCCACGAACTCGATGTAGCAGTCTTCCTCATCGTCACGCATCGGCAGCCCCTCGTGAGTTGGTGTCACCCAACCGACGAGGGCCTGCCCGATCCCGGTTGCGTACGCGGCGAAGATTATGCAGAAGAAGTTGTCATGCGTCGTTAGCAGTCTTGGTTCACTGCGTTATTCGGATCGCGCTGCGACAAATTCCTCGACCGCCCACCAGTCCCGGAAGACATCCTCGCCGAGGCGCTCAATCAGGCCGGCGGTCTGCGTGGCGTGGACCCTTAAGGCGACGAGCTTGCGGTCCAGCGCTGCGCCTTCGGGCCGTATCCGGAACGCGAGTTCCTCCGGTGCGCAGACCGGTCCCTCGCCGGACATCCATAGCCCGATTTCCTCGTTCACGGCGTGGCGTTCCGCATGAGAGTCCGGTGTCATGGTGGCGTACAGCAAGTGGCCGGGTGCACCGGCAGCCTGCCAGGCCGCGGTCGTCCAGGCTGACACGGTGCGATGATCGGGATGACCGGTCATGCCATCCGGCCCGAATGTCACGATGGTACGCGGGCGTACTCGGTCGATGAGTCGGGCAACAGCGGCGACACCGATATGTGCGGGGGTCGCGGCGCACTCGCCGTCGGAGAACCCAAGCCAGTGATGCTCCGTTACACCTACAACGGCCAGACTTGCTGCTAGCTCGTGCCGGCGTACGGAGGCCAACCGCTGCGGCGGCCAGCTCTCGGGATCGCCGGTGCCGCGCTCGCCGGGCGTCGCTGTCGCGACCACGACGCGATGGCCGGCATCACGGGCGGCCGCCATCAGCGCTGCGGACAGGTATGCCTCGTCGTCCGGGTGTGCCCATACACCGAGCACGGTGCCTAGGTCATCTAGTGCTTGCATGTCATCTCCTTCTCGGCGCCGCGCTCGACGGATCCGGTCTGTATTCTTGAGGGCCCGCACCGAGCCCGGCCACACGTTCGTTTCGGCGACGCGTCGTCCGGTGCGGATTCGGCGCGAGGCAAAACCACTCCCGAGTTGACGACGTACCAGCGGCGGGCGACGCCGGATGCCCGACGTCGCCCGCCTCTGGTCTCAAGGCGCCATCGCCTACTACCACGTGACTCAACGCGCGGTCGCACATCACTGTGTGGATGTGCCGTCCACACAGTGATGGAGAATCAGTCGCGCTGGGACGCGATTAGCTGTTTGACTCATCGGCGAACTCGCCCCGCACCTGCACTTGTTAGGGCAACGTGAAGTACTGTGCGGCGCTGTTGTTGCACGTGTACTGCTGCAGGACGATTTGCCCGAATGAACCGCCCGGGACGTCAAGACATTTCTTGGTCCGGTAGTCGAGGTAGGTGTCCCACGAGCCGGAGGCGCTGTTTCGGTGCCACCACTTCTCGCTGCCGCCGCCATTGCACGCGTACTGCTGGATAACCGCGCCGTTGGCCGTACTCGCGTTGGTTACGTCCATGCATTTGCCGGTCAGTCCGTTGACCAGGTAGTCGACGTAGCCGGGATCCACCGGACATCCCCAACCCGTGCACGTAGGATTCTGTGCCGTCCCGCTTGCGACAGTCGTCCACAGCTGTTCGGCGCTGCCGTTGCAGGGGAGCTGTTCGATCGGAATGTTGTTGTCATAGATCGAAACGATGTGCCCTGCGTACGAATCAGGCACTGGTTGCAGACACAAACCGCTTCCGTTGTTCACGACGGGGCTGTAGCCGCCGCTGGCGTTGGCCGGTTGCGCGAGCAAGACCGTGCTGAGCACGACTGAACTGGCGACCGCCAAAAGCAGGAAGATCTTGCGCATCCTGTTCAAGTCGCATCCTTTCTGGATCTTCGAGCTTCTCGAATGGTTTCGAGCAGCAATATGCGCCGGCATCGGTGAGGACCACGTGGTGGACAGAGTTTGACGCCGACGCGTCGGGTAACTCCGTAGATAGGCGTTCCACGCCGTTCCATCTCGGTACGCGGCACCGAAGGCGGCGCGCGCGTCAGGATCTCGGGTCGGGCGGACCGCAGGGCCACTGGAGGTCAGCCCATGGTGAGCGTGCATGGGTTTGGTCGGCCGGCTGGACCTAGCCCGCCAGTGGCCAAACCGCAATCGTGATCACGCCCGTCAGCCACGCGGTGAGGAGCCCTGCGGTTACCACGGTGAGTGGGCGACGGCCACGCACGACCAGGCTCAGTCCGACGAGCATGCCGACCATCGCCGCGGCCGCGGCCGCCGGGCCGTGGCGGCCTGCGCCGAGCGCTGCGCCCACGGTCACGTAGACCAGCGCGGCCGTGCCCGCATGGCGTAGAGCCCGACCAACCCGGTCGGACCACGCCAACCGGCCGGCCAGCACCAGGGGGAGAAACCGCAGCAGGAAGCTGCCGATGCCCACGCATCCGATGGCGAGCCAGACCGTCATCGCACAACCTTCCGCCGGCGATTCAGGACCGGATCCCGATCGCCGAACAACCCGGCCGCGGTACCGACCGCGACGGCGACCAGCAGACCGGCTCCACCGGCCCAACGATCCGGAATCATCGCGACGAGGGCCGCGCCGCCGGCGGCCGCGCGGCCGGCAGATGTCCGCAGCGTCGGGCCGATCAGGGCGAGTAGGCACAGTGCCGGCGCGAGCGCGAGGTGGTCGCCGGCCGGTAACCGGCTGCCGCTGAGGGCGGCGGCACTGACCATGATCAGCCAACCGGTCCAGAGTGTGCAGGCGGCACCGAGGTAGTACCGCCGGCGCTGGGCGTCCGTGCCCGGTTTGGCGTTCCGGCTGGTCGCAGCGGCCCACACGGCGTCAGTGAGGAGTGCTGCGGCCAGGACTTTGCTCCGCCGCGGCTGTTCACGCCACGGGGCGGCAATCGACGCGCTGTAGACGAGTAGCCGGGCGTTGACCAGCAAGCCCGCCAGGATGGCGACGGCCCAGCCCGATCCGGCGCTGATCCCGCTGAGTACGGCCAGGTGCGCGGCGCCGCCATAGATCGCCCAGGTGCCGGCCCAGGCTGCCAGCGGCTCGTGCTGGGCGGCGATCGTTGTACCGACCACGACGGCGAACGGCGCGTACCCCACCAGCATGGGCAGCATGTCCAAGGCGCCACGGCGTGCCTCACCATCAATCGACATCATCGTGGGCTCTCCGTTGCGGTAGCGTGTGGCCGATACATCGACCTGGTCTTATTCACGATCTGCGCCGGGGGCGGTCGGCAAGGCTGGTAGTCGAGGAACGCCCGTTGCGGATCGGCTGCCCCTGATGAGATCCCGGGACAGCTGCGGCTCCGCGCGGATACGTCATGGCCACGGCTACCGCAGCGGCCGCGAACGCCGCAGCGACATAGAACATCTCGCGCATCCCGGCGACCGTCGCCGCGACGTCGCCGACCTGCGCCGTACCACCGGTGCGATGTATGGCCGTGCCGTAGACGGTCACCAGAGTCGCGAGGCCCAGAGACGATCCGGTCTGCTGCATGGTCTGCAGGACTCCGCCGGCCGCGCCGGCGTGTTCGGACGGGACGCGCGCGAAGATGACCGGTGTTGACGGCGTGAAGGTCAGGCCGGCGCCCAGACCCATCAGTGTCACCGGGACGAGAATGCCGCTGGCGTAGGTCGTCGTGGCCGTGATCTGCGCGAACCAGAGCAGGGCGATGACCATGGTCGAGGTTCCGACGAGAGTGAGCGGCCGCGGACCGGTGCGGTGCAGAATTCGCGGAACGACACGGGTGACGCTGAACATCGCGACGGCCATCGGCAGGAAGGCGAATCCGGTCGCCAGGGCGCTCAGGCCGAGAACGTCCTGCAGGAACTGCGTGAGGAAAAAGAACACCGAGGTCAAGGCCGCCGAGCCCAGAACATAGTTGGTGTACGCCGCAGCCCTGTTCCGATCTCGGAACAGCGACAACGGCAGCAACGGCTGATCGCTGTGTGCCTCGATCACCAGAAACAGGACAAGTGCTGCGGAGCCGATGCCTAACGTGGTCACCGTCGTCGTGTTCGCCCAGCCGTAGGTTGCCGCGTGCAGCAGCCCGTACACGATCGATGCCATCCCGATCGTCGCGGCGAACGCTCCGCGCAAATCGAGTCGCACACGATGGCGGTCCGGCTCCGTGACGTGTCTCGGCGCCAGAAGGACGACGGCGAGGCCGAACGGCACGTTGATGAACAGCACCCACCGCCACGAGACGAGCTCGGTGACCAGGCCACCGACAATCAGCCCGATCGCGAAGCCGCGGTCGCGGTCGCGGCGAGCACCGCCAGCGCACGTACGCGCTCGCGGGCTTCCGGGAACGTCGTGGCGACAAGAGCGATCACGCTCGGCCCAGCAGTGGCGGCACCGACGCCCTGGGCGATGCGGGCGGCGATGAGCCAGCCCGCAGTCGGAGCGAGACCCCCGACCAGAGAGGCGACGCTGAACACGGCGACACCGATGACAAACATCCGCCGACGACCGAGGATGTCACCTACCCGCCCGCCGAGGAGAAGAAGGCCGCCGAACGTCACGGTGTAGGAGCTGACAACCCACGAGAGATCGGTCGGTGAGAAGTGCAGGCTCGCCTGGATCCGTGGCAGGGCGACGTTCATGACCGTCGAGTCGAGAACGAGCATCAGCTGCCCGATCACGATGATGGTCAGCGCGAGACCGCGTCGGCTCCGAACTGCCACCGGCACGGTCGGTGCTAGGAGCTGGTCAGACATGAGGAAATCCGCTCACGACGTCGATGGGCAGGGCGGTCACCATTGCGGTGCCGCCGCGGGCAGGGTGAAGGTGATGGTCATCTTCTGGCTGCGACCGTTGCCCATCGTGTTGATCGTGTACTGGTGGGTCGTATCGCCATCGTCGTTGCACGGAAATTCCAAGGTTTCCGTGTACGTCGTCGGGAATGCCCCACGCTTCCCGGCACGTTGGCCGTGGCTGTCGAAGTAGTCCGGTTCGTCGTCGGAGAACGCAACGCGATCGGCCCCGGTGACCTTCCATGAGAGGTCGATCGCGATCGGGGCCACGGCTTGAGTCGTGGCACCGCCGATGACCTCACAGCGCGGACGCCTGCTGACCTTGAAATAGACGATCCGCGGCCGCGATGCCACCGGGTTCGTAGTGCGAGTCGGGCGACCGCTGCTCGGCGGCGATGGTGGTGCGCTGCCTTCAGGCGCGACATGCACGCTGCCGCGATGCGAAACGGTCGGTGCTGTGCACGCCGCGAGGATGGGGATCGCCGAAACCATCGCCACGAACGTCACGATGGCGGCTCTCGCGCGATCGGATCGCGTTGTCACGTTGTCAACTCCTGTGGTCGTGCCGGCATCTGTTGTGCGGGCCTCGAAACCAGGCGTTCCTTCCCGTTCCATCCGTCGGCGAGGCCCGCGGTTCGCGACATCGGCCATGTGGTGGAACGGATTGGAACGCAGGCAGGCCGGGAGTGCTCGACGACTCCGTCGGACGAATGGTCCGACGCGAGCATCGCCGAGGCCCCGCGACCTAGAAGGGGGTCCGATGAGGTTCCAAGACAAGCTGCGCTTGTCCTATGTCATCGCGGTTTGTGGAGTCATGCTTGCAGTTGCCATCGGCGGCGCCATATATGCGCACGCACAGCCGGCCGCCTCTACCAGCAGCTATCAGGCCGCGCACGGGTCGTCGACGCAGGGATGGACGCCGTCGTCGGCCGGCGGACCGAACTCGACATCCGGGTCGCCGGCTCCGGACGGTTCCGGACTGCCAACGCGCACCGGTGGGACACCGGGTGCGCTCACGCCGTCGGCATCGCCGGTCATCGAGGGCGGCCACGTGCCCGGCCAGGACCCGCTGACCACGTTGGCCAACGCGTTGACCGTCCAGGCGAAGAGCGTCTCGACGCTGGTGACGGCGCCGGCCGGGATCCCGGTCACGGGTCCGGTGTCGATCAGCATCCTGTACCCCGACAACTATCGGAGTACGCAGGCGTACGAGCCCGCGAGCGGTAATCGGTTCTTGTACAACCTGCCGGAAGGCGATGGGACCCGGCTGGACGAGAAGCTGACGGTCAGCCTCGCCGAACACGGTCCGAACGGGACGGTTCTCGCGGCCGTATACCTACCGGTGACGATCGAGCCGCGCTACGACGTGAACGTCAGCCCGATCACGTTCACGCTCATCAGCGACTGCGACATCATCGGCAGCAGCGAGCCGACGATCCTCTGGGCCGACGATCGCGGCAGCTTCGAGGAGGATCTCGATCTCAGCGCGGGCGACACGACCGTCGTGTCACGGTTCGCCCGCACCATGGTCAGTGTCGGCGTGGCCGACAACCTGGAAAAGCCGTACATGAGCTGGTACGACCAGGACCCGGGCGACTTCATCGGACATCCGTCGACCGGAATCGGGCCGCTACTGCCCGGGTCCGGATCCACGGTCGACTACACGTCGCAAGCCCAGCAGGGCGGTCCCTGCCTGGCCGAGATCCGTTACTCGGTGACGATCAAGCTCCTCACGTACCTGCTGCAGTAGGCCTGTGGTGCTGAGCGGCCAACCTCCCGCGGATCTTGAGCGGCGGGCCGTGACGGAACACGCTGTCACGCCTACATCGTGAGCCGCGCTCGCAACCATCTTGAGATTTTGCGTAGTTCATCCAATATTGTCTACTCACGGGAAAGAGAACTTCGATGACGATCATCGAAAAGGCACGCACATCAGCACCGCCTGCACAACCGCCGGAGGGAGGCCCGGGCCTCCTCGGGCGCCTCGGGCACTGGTCGGCGAGTCACACCCGCTTCGTTGTGATCGGATGGCTGCTGCTGGTCGCCATCCTGGGGGTCTTCGCCCCGAAAGTGACCTCGTCCCTCGCCGGTGCCGGCTGGCAGGCCAACGGTTCGCAGTCCGTGGCCGAACGCGATCTCGCCATGAAACACTTCGGCGGCAACACCTCATCGGCATTGCAGATCGTCATCACCGCCGACGAGCCGGTCAGCAGTCCCGGCGTCGTCGACGTGATCGATCGTGCGACCAGGCTGCTCACGGCTGATCCGCGCATCTCCGAGGTGATCGCACCGCAGCCCGGCGTCACGATCAGCGGCGATCAGCGCACCGCGATCCTGCTCGCCGGCGCCAACGCGGGCACGAACGACATGGTCCGCGCCGCGGACGATCTCAAGGGTCCGCTCGCGGCCCTATCCACCGACCACATCCAGGTTGCGGCGACCGGCGCTTCGGTGCTGTGGAGTGATTTCAACACCACCAACCACGACGCGATGATCAAATCGGAGCTGCTCTCGTGGCCGGTGACACTGGCCATCATGGTGCTCGCGTTCGGCTCCGTTGTCGCCGCCGGCCTGCCGCTCCTGCTCACCATGACCGGGCTGGGCGCCTCAGCCGGCGCGTTGGTCCTGCTCAACCACGTCACTCCGACATCGATCTGGGCACTCAACTTCGCGATGATGTTCGCGCTCGCCCTCGGCATCGACTACGCCCTGTTCGTCGTGGTCCGGTTCAGGGCCGCCCTTGCGCAACACGGGGACGCACGGCGGGCGATTGGCGAGACGATGGATACCGCGGGCAAGGCCGTCGCGCTGTCCGGTGCCACGGTCCTGGCGAGCCTGTCGTCGGTGATTCTGGTTCCGTCGGCCGCATTCCGCACGCCGGCGCTCGGAATCATGCTCGCCGTCACGTTCGTCCTCGGCGCGACCTTGACGCTGCTGCCTGCCGTTCTGGTCAAACTCGGTCACAACGTGAACAAGGGCAGTATCCGCAAGGCCCGACCGACGTCCACCGGCCAGCGTGGATCGGCGCGGTTCACGGCATGGGGCGAGCAGTTGTGGGCTCACCCGTGGCGATACGGGATCCCGGCTGCGCTCGTTCTCATGGCGCTCGCCTTCCCCATCATCGGCCTGCGAACCGCAATGCCTTCCGTCACCGTCGTCCCGTCGGATTCATCGGCACGTACCGGCTATGCGGCCATCCAGCGGGCCTTCGGTCCCGGCGCGCCCGGCACCCTTCAAATCGTCACGCCGGTAGCGGAGATCCCCGAGACCGTCGCGGCGTTGCGGGCGACCCCGGGCATCGCGATGGTGCTCCCGGCTCAGCCGGCGAGCGACGCATCGGGTCTGGCACTGATCGAGGCGATCCCATCGGTCGACCCGGCCGACCCGGCCTTGAAGGGCACCGTGACTATGCTGCGGAATCGGCTGCCCGCCGAGGCCAAGGTCGGCGGTGCCGAGGTGGAATACCTTGATCTGCAGGCCGCCCTGGACGCGAAAACACCACTGGTCATCGGCGTCATCCTGGCGCTCGGCTTCGCGCTGCTCGTATTCGCACTGCAGGCACCGTTGCTCGCGCTGCTCGGCACCGTCACCAACCTGATGGCGACCGGAGCTGCGTTCGGCGCCGCCCGGCTGATCTTCCAGGACGGTCACGGCGCCAGGCTGCTCGGATTTACACCGCAGGGGTTCGTTGACGGCTGGGCGCCGGTGTTCTTCTTCGCCATGATCTTCGCGATCGCGATGGACTACACGGTCTTCCTTCTGTCCGCTGCCAAGGAGCACTACGAGAAGTCGGGCAGCCCGCGCGCGGCCGTGGTCGGCGCGCTCGGCCAGTCCGGACGGGTGATCTTCGCTGCAGCTGCGGTCATGGTCGCGGTCTTCTTCACGTTCGCGCTGTCGGGACCGCTACCGCCGAAGGAGATGGGCATCATCCTCGGCCTCGCGGTTCTGTTCGACGCGGGCCTGGTACGTCTCATCCTGCTGCCGGTTCTGCTCCGGCTGACCGGTCGCGCCGCCTGGTGGACACCAACCTGGCTGCGCCGGCTCCTGCCGAACATCCGCTTCTCGCACGAGTAACAGTCCGCGAGTGCCGCCCCGCCCCGGGCGGCACTCGCACCCAACGCCACCGGACACGACGAACAACGGAGAAGACCATGAGCAAACAGCACATCGACATCCACGTCCAGAGCGAAGCCACGCCAGCGGCCGTCTACGCGCTCCTCATCGACGGTGCGAGCTGGCCATCCTGCTCGCCGCTTGGCACGTTCGAGTTGGAGCGTACGGCGCCCGACGGCGGTGAAGGCGTCGGCGCGATCCGGATCTTCCGTACCGGCCGGGTCACCAGCCGCGAAGAGATCGTCGAACGGATCCCGGACCGGCGCCTCAGCTACGTCCTGCTGTCCGGGCTTCCCCTGCGCGACTATCGGGCTGATGTCGACCTCGTTGCCGTCGACGACGGGACCGATATCCGCTGGCACGCGTCATTCAGCGGCAAGCTTCCCGGTACCGGCTGGTTCTACCGTCGAGTGCTCGAGCGGTTCCTGCGTCAACTGGCGACCGGCCTGGCGGCCCGTGCCGCAGCCGTGAGTAATCGGTAACAACGCCGCCGAGGCTCCTCACACACCTAACGCGCCGTGCCGCCACCAAGATTTCTGGTAGCGGCACGGCGCGTTCGAGTCACTGTGGTTGCGGTCAGTCCACCGGGCGTTCTACAACGGAAGATACGAACAGCGCAATCCTGTACGTACCGAGGCCCGGAGACTTTCGCCAATGGCCGGGTTGGCGTCGGCGATCTTATTGATTGCACGGTGAATGGCTTTCGTGACCGAGATGCGCGCCCGTTCGTCGCTGTTCGCGAAATCCCGAACCTTGCCGGCCAACCCCATGGACGCGGTCAGCTCCGCAATCAACCAATCGCGTTCGACCCTGGTGCGCTCCGCACGAATCGTGTCGTTCATCAGCTCGTACTCATCCAGGTCATCGCTGAGCTCGGCGAGCCGCCGCTTGTACGCCTGCTTCGCGGCCTGATCAAGGACCGGCTGGGTCGATGCTCCAGCACTCTCGACGGCGACCGGTGTCGCCATACCGGGCCCGGCCGCAAGGTCGACCGCCGGAATCTCGTAGCCGGGATTCGCCACCAGGGCGGCGAGATACGCGATGCCCAGACTGTGTTCGACCACTGCTCTGCGCGTGCCCTGCCGGACCTCCCACTGCCTTCCCCGCGGGGCGAAAGTCGGAAGTTGCCGGTCGTCGCCGCGTTCGCCGTCGCCGACGGCGTGCTCGGCGAGGTCTCCGATCAGCCGCATGCCCATACCGGCCGCTTCCTTCTCTGCCACTTTCCACCCCTGCACCGCTTCCTCGGCGTCGCCGGAACGGTCACGACGAATCAGGGCCTGGGCGAGTCGGGCGCGAGCATGGGCAGTGGCGGGCCAATGTCCGAGGGCGGTGTTGTCCTCGACGGCAGACCGGAAATGGTCGACCGCGTTGTCGTACCGTCCGGTGGTCATCGACGCGATGCCGAGGGCCTGCTGGACCGATCCGAGGCAGGCCATACCGAGGCCGGCCATGAGCGGCAGGTGTGCGAACGGAAGGAGCAGCTCATAGGCTGCGGCCGAGATCGCCTCGTCCTCCAGCAGGTGAGCGGCTTCGACGATGCCGTACATAGTGACCAGCCAGCTGCTCGATCGTGGCATCGACGCGAGGCTCCGGCCGCGCAGCCGGGCCAGTGCTCCGACCGCCTCGCGCCGGTTTCCCGCTGTCGCTTCCGCGACGGCAAGTGCGGCGAGAATCGAATTGTCGACCGCGCTGAGCGTGGGTGAGTTCGTCAACTCCCGGAGTTCGGGCAACAGGTCCGCGAGCCGACCCTGATACCAGCGAATGGTGACGAGTTGCGCGCCGTGCCATCCGTCGGCATCGGCATCGCCAGCGGTACGGCCGAGGCCGGCACATGCTTCCGCACCCGATTCGGCATCTGTCAGCCGGCCGGCACGAATGTCGAGCATCACGTCGATCGCTCGGACGACATATCCGATGGCCAGGTGGTTCTGCTGATTGAGCATGCCGCGGAGTTCCGCCAGCCCGCGTTCAGCGTGTGGGTCCCCGGCCATGAACAGATCGACGGCTCGCCGCAACAGACCTAGCAGCAGGTCGCTGCGGCGGGCCGTGCGCAGGCCGGTCAGGATCAGCTCGCGGGTCAAGGCCTGCCTGGCGGCGCTGTGATCCGGGCCGAGCATGCAATGGTGGGCCATGTTGAGGGTCTCGGCCCAGGCGATTGGATCCGCGGTCGCCCTGGCCTCGTCAATGACGGCGGCGATCGTTGCACTGGCACCAGTGCGGTAGTCGACTTCGGCCGCGATGCGGGCGCGCAGACGCAGCGCCAGGACAGATCGCGCATCGATGGTCGCCGCCACATGGTGCAGGCGCGACTCGGCGAGCATGGCGGTCGCGGAGTCTCGGTGCTCGTGCACCCACAGACCGGTCTGCCCCAGCACAGCCATCGCCATCGCGTCGACGTCACCGTCGTCCTCCGCGACGCGGTACGCCGCGTCGAACCAGCCCCGGCTTGCCCTCAGGTCGCCATCGACCCAGAGTGCCTGGGCGCCGCCGAGCAGCAACGGCGCGACGGTCTTCGCCCGGATCGTCGGTTCGCCGCTCGGAGAATGTTCGAGCAACGCGTTGCTGCTGCTTGCCTGCATTGCATCACCGCCTATGATCTCGCCGGTATCCGGATGGACGCCGGCTGATTTGCCGGCTGCTTGTGTGAGTCGCGCCGGCTGCGGCTCATGTCATGTGCTGCAGGACGAGTGCGGACCCTCGCAGGTGTTTGGCGCGAGGGTCCGCAGCGTTACGGTCAGGGCGTGTCGACGTCGATCGCGATCGGTACGCCGGCGGTGAGGACGTCGTAGACCGCCGACATCGTTCGTGACCGCTCGACGATTGCGCGCAGCTTCTCGGCGGGCGCGTCGCCCTTGATCGCGAAGCGGACGGTGATCTTCTCGTAGCCCTTGCGTACGTCGGGGTCGAGGCCGAGGAGGCCGTTGAGATCGATGTCGCCGGTCACGGTGGACGTCACTTCGGTGAGCCGGATTCCGCGGGCGGCTGCGATGTTCGCGATGCCCGCGGTGAGACAGGCGGCGAGTGCGTGCAGCACGAATTCGACCGGTGTCGGTGCGTTGTCGTGGCCCACCAGGACGGCGGGGTGGTCGGCGTCGAACTGGAAGGTGCGCTCGTGTGCGCGTTCTTCGCCGACGCCGAAGTAGCCGCCGATGGTGCTCCGGTTGTGGGTGCCGCTGATCCATTCGTTGCTGGCCCGGAATTGGAATTGTGCTGCCTCGGGTGCTGCTTTCACGGCTGTCAGCGTTGCGAACAGTGTTGCCGTGTCGACTCCGTTGACGGTCGCTTCGTCGGTGATTGTCATGTCGTTCCCTTCGTCGTTTTGCTGTGATTACCTGCAGGCGAGGCGGTGCTCACCTGGGACTGGACGGGCGGCAAGGGCTGCCGCCTCGGTTTCGATGGCGACGCTGATCTGTCGCTGCAAGCTGACGAACTCGCTTAGCGGCGGATATGCCGCCATGGCGCAGGTCAGGTCGAAGATGTCGCGTAGCGCGGCGTTTCGCTGGTCCTCGTACGCGTCGAGCGCTGATCTGTCGCTGGTATCGCCGCCGAGTGCCCGGTCGAGCGAGACGGCGAGCAGTTCGGCATCGCGGAACGCGTCACTGATGCCGTGTCCGGTGATGGCGTCGTGGTGGTATCCGGCGTCTCCGACCAGAGCCCAACCGGCGCCGACAGCGCGCCGGATGTGGTTCGGGGCGCGCAGCATTCCGCGCACCGGCGACGTGCGCCGCCCAGCGGCCAGTCTCGCCACGAGCGTCGGCGCCGCGCGGTGCAGCAGATCGGTGAATGCCTCGGTACGGGAGTGTGCACGGCGGCGTGCTTCGTGGGCACTGGCGGACGGCGTGCACACCCAGATGCAGGCCTCGCCGTTGTTCGTGGGGAATACGCCGGCAAAGGATTGCTCCTCGGCGAAGAATTCGATTCCCGGCCATGGCAGCCCGGTGAAGTACGCATACTGGGTCGCGCCGCGCGCCCCTCGGTCCTCGACGATGTCGGCACCGACCGATGCGGCCACCCGTGACCGCAGTCCATCGGCTCCGACGACAAAGCGCGCGTCGATCTCGACGGCATTCCCGGCCTGGTCGTAGCCACGGATACCGGTCGCCCGGCCGCTGTCGTCGAGCCGGACTCCGGCCGCCGTCCATCCGTACCGTATGTCGGCGCCGTCTCGCTCTGCGGCGTCGGCCACGATGCTGTCCAGTACCTGGCGCCGTGGTGCGACAAGGCAGTCGACGCCGTGCTTGTCCCTCACCGCCCGGGTAACGGACTCGTCGCCAGTGGTGAACATAACTTGGCGAATCGGCGGCGTGCCGGCGGCCAGCACATTGTCGAGCAGTCCCCACCGCTGGAGTTGGACGACCCCACTGCGGGCAATCTGATGTGTTGAGACGGTATCGCTCGGAAACTGTGCGCGTTCGACAACGACGACATCGTGTCCGAGACGCGCGAGCAGCAGCGCCGCGGCTGCGCCGGCTGGACGGGCACCTACGATGACGACGTCGTGGCGGTGGCGAAGGTTGGTGGGCATGGGGTCAACTCCCCTGTTCGGCGACGTGGACGTACGAGGCGAAGGTCGGACGTCCGGATTCGAGGGGAAGCCGGGTCGCACGGGCCACGTAGCTGATCGCGTGATACCAGCCGGCCAGCAACAGCAGGTCGAGCAGCTGCGTCTCGTCGAACGTGCCGGCCAGATCGCTCCACAGGGCGTCCGGGATGTCGTCGTGGTCATGGAGCGAGTCGACGGCGCGGATGAGGAGCCGGTCACGCGTATTTGTCCAGCAGGAGTCGGTCGGTTGGCCGTGGGTCAGCGAACCCAATTCGGCATCGGTGATACCGGCGCGGGCGGCGAAGAACGCGACGTGCACGCCCCACTCGTACTCGCAGCCCGTTCGGGCGCAGGTCCGGTCGATGATGATCTCCCGGTCCCGGAGCGTCAGTGTCAGATCGCGACCGAGCTGATAGACACCCCAGGCGTGCATCGCCTGGGTCATGCGAATGTTCTTGGCGAACGTGCGGAACAACGCGATGGGAGCGACACCGGCCGGCATCATCTGCTCAAGCTGCCGTTCGACGACGGCGTCGTACGGCGGCCTGAGAGGCTCGATACGTGACATGACGACCACCTGTTTCTGATTCCGAAACGCCTATGGTGGTAGCGTACGTTTCTGAATCCGAAACAGCAAGGGGGTAGCTATGGATCGCACACCGCAACCGGGCCGGGCGGTGCGGGGCTCGACGACCGGGCGGCCCGTGATGGCTGCGCTCGACCTGCTCGGGCGACGCTGGGCGCTGCGGGTTCTATGGGAGCTGCGCGACGGACCGACTGGCGCACGCGAACTGCGGCAACGCTGCGACGCGATGTCCAGTAGCGTCCTGTACGACCGGCTTCGAGAACTGACAACGGCCGGACTGGTGGCCACCGGGACCGATGATCGCTACGAGCTGACGCCGACAGGCCACTCGCTGAGCGCGGCCATCGCGCCACTCGAGAAATGGGCCGACGCGTGGGCCGCATCCCTACACTGACAGGCCGGTCGCACGCACGGTCGATGTCCGTACGCGCGACCGGCCTGGATAGTTCCTGCATAACCGGATCTGAGCCACGCTAGCGAGTTGCCAACTCCGTGACGACCCTCGGGAGGACGACAGCGTTCCAACCAGACATGTCGACCGACATCGCCGGCCTTTCGTCGTCGGTCGTCCAGACCCTGACGAGACCGTCGCCAAAATCGGCCTTGGCAATGCGTGACCACGGAACCGTCTTCGCGAACACGCGTCGCGGCCGCAGTCCGGCCGCGTTCCCGTCGATTCGGCCTGCGGGCGCACCACCGAATGCAACCGTCCCACCCGCCACTATGGCGTCGATCGCGGTCTGGGCGATGTTCGGGCATGCCGACCTCTCGACCAGTTCGATCAAGTTCTGCCAGGCCGCTCGGGTGTCATCGAGTTCGGTACCGCGTCGGTAGGCGTCGACCATGAAATCACACGTCGTCGCCGCCTGCCGGAGCCGGATGCGGAAACTTGCGCGGTTGCTGCGCGAGGCGACGTGGTAGGCGACCCGGTCCACAGCCGGCAAGTGGAAGACGTCTTCGCCGACCGTGACCACAGCGCCGATCGCCACGAGTTCCTGTCGGCCACTCGACAGGCGTACCTCACCGGTCGATCGAGACATCGAGGCTGCAACGGGAGGTTCTGTCATTGTTTCACGCCGACGATTTCCAGGTATTCGCCGGATGCGACGGTCGTACCGTCGTCGGCCCGGTTGAACCGCCGTGCCACGTCGGCGAGAGCGGCGGCGAAACGGGCGGCCGTCGGCTCGTCGAGCCCAGCGTCGAGCCGGTGGATGGGTCCGTAGTAGAGGCGGAACCATTCGGAGAAGTGTTCGGGCGAGTGGTACACGAATTCGAACGTTCGCTTCGCCACCGACGTCCACTCGACCTGCGATCCGAAAAGCTCGTTGAGACGATCCACCGATCCCCAGAGCATCGGTGACCGCACCCCGGCGACCGGAGAGTTGTATTCGCCGATCGTTGTGAACATGTGCCCGACGAGACCTTCGGGTGTCCAGCTGGCCAGCCCGATCTTGCCACCGGTTCGCGTGACGCGTACCAGTTCATCGGCGGCCCGCTGCTGGTCCGGGGCGAACATCACGCCGACGGTACTGAGCGTCCGGTCGAACGAGCTGTCTGCGAACGGCAGCTGTTCCGCGTCGCCCTCGATGAACGCGACTTCCACGTGCTCGGCTACGGCCCGCGCGCGGCCTTGGACGAGCAGGTTGACGGCATAGTCGACACCGGTGGATGTGGCGAAGCGGCGTGCCGCGGCGATCGCTACGTTGCCCTGTCCGGAGGCAACATCGAGCACGTCGTGACCGGCGTGGACATCGGCGGCCTCGACCAGGCGCTCAGCAATGATCTGAAGCGTGTTGCCGACTCGTGGATAGTCGCCCGACTCCCACATGGAGCGTTGGCGTTCCTTGATCGCCTCGAAGTCGACCGTATGACTGCCCATGATGTTCTTCCCCTCAATCGCCGGATTTCGTGCTCTCCACCGATGGGCGTGACATCGCGTTCCATGCCTCCCAAGACGACACATGAATGCGTCCTCGTTTGCTGATGGGCAAGCCTGCCGCGCACATCGGCTACTCCCCCAGCCGATCGCCGTACGGGCCGGCGAGCACGGGCTGCCACGTGACCCATCGCTGGCCGGTGGCTTTGGCCCGGTACATGGCCTGATCGGCGCGGCGTAGAAGCGTCGACAGCGACGCCTGACAGTTGGTCGGCGCGACGCCGATCGACGACGTAATCGACATCACCTGTCCGGCCGAGCGGAACGGCTCGGCGATCGCCGAGGACAGTTTCGCGATGCCAGCTCGCCACCAACCGTCTTGCGGATTGACCTCGTGGTTGACCGCGAGTCCGACGAACTCGTCGCCACCCAGCCGTGCGACGATCACGTCCTGGCCGGCCCAATGCGCCAACCGCTGCCCGACGACGCTCAAGAGCCGATCACCGACATGGTGCCCAAATTCGTCGTTGACGAGTTTGAACCCGTTGAGATCAAGGAGAACGGCAACGGCGGCCCGACACTGGCGCAGTGGCGGCGCAGCGGCCTCATTGAACCCGGATCGATTCATCAGGCCAGTAAGCTCGTCGCGGCCGATGCGCCACCTCAACTCGTCTCGTTCTGCCATCAACGCCGTCACGTGTGACCGCAGCCGGGCACATGCGCGGTTCACCTGCGCGAGTTTCCGGCTGGCGCGGCTGTCGGATCGGGGTACGCCGGCACGGACCCGATCCGCAGTAGCGGTCGCATCGCCGCCGAACGGCCGAGTACGTCGGCCGGTGGCACGTGGCGGTATGCACTCGTCGCACGTGACGCCGGACAGATGTCGTAGCATGGTGAATCCCCCGATTCGACGTGGCCGCTCAGCCAGGATGTGCCGAGAACATGACCGCCATGCTCATCGGGCGTTCCATACCGTTCCGCTGTAACCGCGAGAGTCACGCTCCACCTCAGCGCGGATATCGGGCGCCGCTGAATGTGACGCGCAGGCTATAGAGCGACGTCGTTGCGGCTATGTAGAGATGGTTGAGTTTAGGGCCGCCGAAGGTCAGATTGGATACCGTTTCCGGAAGAAGGAGCTTGCCGATGAGGGAGCCGTCCGGCGCGAAGCAATGGACGCCGTCCCCCGCTGCGGCCCAGAGCCGTCCGGCGCTGTCGAAGCGCACGCCGTCGAAGCGGCCGGAGTCACATGTCGCGAAGACCTCACCACCTACAAGCGAGCCATCGTCGGTGACGTCGAAAACACGAACATGGCTCGGCTCACGCCGCGTATCGACCACATACAGGCGATTCTCGTCTGCGGAGAAGGCAAGTCCGTTGGGGCGAATGAAATCGTCGGCGACAATCCGCACATCGCCGCTATCGGGGTCGATTCGAAATACGTAACAACCATCGAGCTCGCTGTCGGCTTCGTTGCCCTCATAGTCGCTATCGATGCCGTAACTTGGATCAGTGAACCAGACCGAGCCGTCGGCTCGTACGACCACGTCATTAGGGCTGTTCAGGCGCTTACCGTGGTAACGGTCAGCCAGGACTGTCACCGAGCCATCGTGCTCGGTGCGGGTGACCCGTCGATTGCCGTGCTCACAACTGATCAGGCGCCCCTGGCGATCAACAGTGTTCCCGTTCGCGTAACCGGATGACTGCCGGAATATCCCGACACTGCCGGTAGTCTCGTCCCAACGCAGAATCCGATCATTGGGTATGTCGCTCCACACCAAATAGCGTCCGGCCGGGAAGTAAGCAGGCCCCTCGGCCCACCGTGAGCCGGTGTGGATCACCTCGACGACCGAATCGCCGTCGCAGCCCGCAAAGCGGGGATCGAACGCGTGGAACCTTGCGGGGATAGTGGTCATATCAGCAAACTCCGATCCGTATGCGGCGCGCGACATCGCGTATTGATCGTCGCCGACTGCCGAGTCGGTGGCGTTCCTTGCCGTTCCACCGTTCGGATCAGGTATCTCTGAAGGTCGTGCCGGAATCAATCGCCGAAGCCGACGTCAAGCGGTGCTCCTACCCGACCTCGCGAGGCTTATGCCGAAAGAAGCTCGGCGCCCGCCGCGGGCGCCATCCGAGACGTCCGCTGAGCCCGTGTCGGCGGCCGACGACGACGCCGATCAGGACGAGTCCCAATCCAACGCCCTGTCGAGTTCCGAAGTCCTCTCCAGCGAGAAAGTGGCCCAGCAGGACGCCCGTGACCGGGTTGAGAAGTCCGATCAGGCCTACCGTTCCGGCCCGCAGGTGTCGTAGTCCGGTGAACCAAGCCGCGAATGCGACCGCCGTGGCGACGATGCTGACGTAGCCGAATCCGAGCAGTGCTCGACCGCTCAGCGCCGGTGGGTTGCCCTCAATGAACAACGCGAATGGCAGGAGCACGAGGCCACCGCCGATGAGCTGCCATGCCGTGGCAGCCAGCACGTCGACCTGGTCGGTCCATTTCTTCGCGAGAATGTAGCCGATCGACGATATCGCCATGGCCGTCACGGATGCGAGCAGGCCGATCGGATCGATCGCCTGTGCGCCGGACAGGACCATCAGACAGACTCCGGCGAACCCCATCATCACGCCTATCAGTGCGTTCAGTCGCGGCCGCTCGGACAGCAGGAGCCACGCGAATAATATGATCATGAAGGATGACGTCGCCATCACGGTGGAGGCGATGCCGGTCGGAAGCCGCTGCGCCGCCACGTATACAAGAACGAAGAATGCGCTCACATTGAGCGAGCCGAGGATGAGCGACTTCCACCACAGCGAACCTTGCGGCCGCTTCGGACGGATCGCGAGCAGCGCCAGGCCCGCCGGTAGCGCACGCAGGGCGCCGCCCCAAAGCGGAGCATCTGCCGGCAAGAAGTGACGCGTGACGAAGTACGTCGCGCCCCACGCAACCGGCGCGATTGCGGTGACCGCCGACCAGCGAGATTTATCTTCCATGGAAGTTATTATACCTTCCATGGAAGATAAATTCCCGCAGATGGCGAACACGTCAACCTCGTTCCAGCAGGACGAAGGTGCGGCCTCCGATCCCGCCCTCAGACCGCAGGGCGCCGCCCAGGGACTCACCGACTCCGTACGAGTGGATACTGATCGGATGCTGAAGCCCGGCGTCGATTCGCCTGATCATCGTGGCCGCGTCGAGCTGGACCGGCTCGGCCGGGACCTGGTTCGCAATCCAGGCGTCATCGTCCGCGACGTTGAACTCACCTCGTCAGGGTGGCACGTGCTGCGCCGCACCACGTTCGACTATCGGCGACGCGACGGACGCTGGAGCACCGAGCAGCGCGAAACGTACGATCGAGGCAATGGCGCGGTGGTCCTGCCCTACGATCCACAGCGGGCGACGGTGCTGTTGACCCGGCAGTTCCGATTCCCCGCCTACGTCAACGACCACCCGGACGGAATGATCGTCGAGGCCGCGGCCGGACTGCTCGACGCCGACAACCCGGAAGTGGCGATCCGACGGGAGGCCAGCGAGGAACTGGGCGTGCGGCTGGGAGAAGTGACGCATGTGTTCGACGCTTACATGAGTCCGGGATCAGTGACCGAGAAGCTCTATTTCTTCGCCGCCCGGTACACGGCCGAGGACCGGCTGAGCGCTGGCGGCGGTCTGGCCGAGGACGGCGAGGATATCGAGGTCCTCGAAGTCCCTTTCACAGAGGCACGGGACATGATCCGAGACGGCCGGATTGTCGACGGCAAGACCATCATGCTGTTGCAATGGGCGGCGTTGGACGGCCCGTTCGCTCGCTGAGCCGATGCGGCCCGGTGTGTACTGCGGTTTCGCCGGTCGTTTCGTAGTGCTCCAGCCACTTTTTCAGCAGTAGCGCGAGTTGATCGGCCTCAGCCGGCGTCAGTTGGCCGACCAACCGGTGCTCGTTTGCCATGTGATCAGTGAACGCCGCGTCGATGAGTTCCCGGCCGGCGGGCGTCAGCCCGATGACCCGTCCGCGGCCATCGCTGTCGCTCGTTCGACGGCCCACCAGGCCGGCACCCTCCAAGCGATCGATGCGTTTGGTCATCGCGCCAGTAGTCACCATCGTGTGCTCGGCGAGTTCACCGGCGGTCCGTTCGTAGGGAGTTCCGGCCCGCCGGAGCGTCGCGAGCACGTCGAAGTCACCCTCACCGAGCCCGTGCCTGCGGTAGACGGTGGACAACTCTTCGGTCAAGAAGGCGGCGAGCCGGTGCAGACGCCCGATCACGCCCTGCGGGCTGACGTCGAGATCTGGCCGTTCGCGGGCCCATTCCTGCTGGATACGCCACACGCGATCAGTCATCGTTCCATTATACCTTCCACGGAAGCTATAAATTGTCACCCGGCTGCCGGAGCCGCGATCGTGGCGTGGGAGCGCCTTGACGTGCTGCGACTTTGGCGATACCGTTTAGCAACTATGCGAAATAACGAACCAGGCGATCGCAACATGCGAGTGCTCAAGGCCCTTGCCAGCGAGCCACGCATGACGATCCTTGCGTTGCTCAAAGATCCAACCGGCAACTTTCCACCTCAGATCGATGGCGATCTCGTCGCTGACGGAGTGTGCGCCGACTTCATCCGCAACAAACTAGGCATCGCCGCAGCCACCGCATCACGCCACTTGACGCTGTTGACCGACGCCGGATTGTTGATAGCCACTCGCAAGAAGGGGTGGACCTTCTACCGTCGTAACGAGCCTGCACTTGAGGCCTTCGCCAGCGGACTCCGCGCGACACTCTAAAGAATCGATTCCCACCATGTCAGGCTTGCACTACACCCACGTCGACGTTTTCAGCCCCACGCCGTACACCGGCAATAGCCTCGCCGTGTTCCACGATGCACGGGGGCTCGACGGACGAGCGATGCTGCGGATAACACAAGAGTTGCGGCACTTCGAGTCGGTATTCCTGGAGCCGACGGATGCACCTGGCACGTATCGCGTTCGGGTCTTCGATTTGTTGGAAGAATTGCCATTCGCGGGCCACCCGATCATCGGGGCCGGTGCCGCTCTCCACCACCTCTCAAGTCACGCATACGAGCAGACGTGGCGATTCGAGCTTCCGAGCAAGGCGGTCACGGTAAACACCCGCTCTACCGAGCGTGGATATGTCAGTGTGCTCGATCAGGGATCAGCGCAATTCGGACAACGGATAGGGAATGGCGACCGATTTGCGCATGCGTTCAGTCTTGGGTCGAACGACCTGCATGACACACTTCCGCTCGAGGTGGTCAGCACTGGGCTCGCGTACCTCATAGTCCCGGTCAAGCCTGGGGCTCTTGAGCGCGCCCGTATCCAGAACGATCTCACATCGATGCTGCATGAAGTCGATGCACAGTACGCGGTGATTCTGGATGAGTCAGCGGTCGAAGCCAGGCACTGGACCAATGATGGCGCCATTGAGGACGTCGCAACCGGGAGTGCCGCAGGCACGATCGGCGCCTACCGACTTCGCCACGGCCTCACTCCCTCGGGCGAGACATTCCAACTCCACCAAGGACGGTTCACCGGCCGCCCCAGCGTACTGAACGTCCAGCCAACGGGTACCAGCGACCATGTCGAGTCTGTGAAGGTCGGCGGCGACGTCGCGATCGTAGGACACGGCACGCTGGATGCCCTGCCCTGAACGAGCAACGTCGCCAATCGATCACTGCACGAAACGTTCGAAAGGGGCGAGACATGAGCGATGTCCGTTTGGTCAGTGTGGACGAGCTGCGCACCGCGGTGAGCTTCGAAGACCTTGTCGAGCCAGTGTCACTGGCATTCCAGGAGTCCAGCTCCGGAATGGCCGACAATGGGCTCATCGTAATGTTCCCGGTCGAGGCTCGTGATCAAGGCGATGTATATGTCAAAACAGGCACCATCCGTGGTCACGGCGTCTACATGGTCAAAGTCTCTCCCTGGTTCGCGCTCAACGTCCAACGCGGGACCCCGCAAGGGGGATTTATCGCCGTGTTCGATAGCCAAACGGGGCACACGCTCGCCATCATGAACGATGAACACTACCTTTCCGATATCCGAACTGCTGCGGCCGGCAGCCTTGCGGCGAGAGCATTCGTTCCGCCGACAGCTCAGACCGCTGCAGTGCTCGGCGCCGGCGTCCAGGCCTTCTGGCAGCCGCAGGCTCTCTATCGAGAACGACCGTTCCATACGCTCCTGATCTGGGCGCGCAACGCCGACAGAGCCGGAGCCCTCGCGATCCGTCTTCGAACCGTGCTGCCCACGGTGGACATTCGGATCTCAGACGATCTGGAAGCCACCGTTCGGAACGTCGATGTCGTCATCACCGCGACGCAGGCACGCGACCCGCTCGTACACGGCGAATGGCTCCGCTCAGGGCAGCATGTCACCGCCGTCGGCGCCGACGATTCCACGAAATGTGAACTCGATTCTGTCGCGCTGAATCGCGCAAACGTGTTCGTGGACTCGCTCTCGACGGCTGCGGCAAATGGAGATGTCCACCGCGCTGTGAGCGCAGGCGAATACCAGCTAGGGCATATCCGCGGCGAAATTGGTGACGTGCTGGCGGGCCGTATACCGGGCCGTCAATCCGTCGATGACATCACGATCGCCAAATTTGTCGGTCTCGGTGTCCAAGACCTGGTAGCAGCCGAAGTCTCGCTGCACAAGATCAATAATACGAAGAAGACCTAGGGTGTGAACGCATGTTCTTGCACTAGATCATGCAGATACATGCGCGAAATGATCCCGTCATTGCACGTCGATGTCAACGGCGATACGATTCCGGTATCCCAGGCCGCTCCCGGGTGTACCGGACTCCTGCTTCGGCTATCCCCTGGAAAGGAGCGGTCGTTGCTGGACATCGCCTTATGCTTCGACGCCCGCTACGCCCTGTACGCACGGGTCACCATCGAGTCCCTCCTGGCCGCCGAAAGCGTCTCGGCACACCCCACACCGATGCGCTTTTGGCTCGTCGGTGGCGAAGATGTCGGCGACGGCACTCGCGAGACGATCGAAAGCCAAATTGGTGATCGGGCCGCCGTCACATTCCTGGAGTCAGCCAGGTACGCGTCCGCACCCAGGCAACCGCTCAGCCGATACGTCGGCCACGTCAGCGCCGCCATGTACCTACGCCTCGAACTTCCCTACCTGGTGCCGCCCGACGTACAGCGCCTGATCTATCTCGACTGCGATGTCCTGTGCACGACCTCCGTCGCCGCCCTTGCGCGATGCGACCTGTCAGGCAAGGCCGTCGGTGCGGTCCGCGACGCATTCACACGTCGACTCGGCGACAGCCCGGGCACGATGGCCGGCCTCATCGGGTCGGCTCTGGACCCACAAGCCCACTACTTCAACTCCGGCGTGCTCGTCGTCGATCTGCCGGCCTGGCGATCGGCAGGCATCACCGAGCGCTGCCTCGCATACGTACACGAGCACACCGACCATCTGCGGTTCCCCGACCAGGACGCGTTGAACTTCGTTCTCTACGACAACTGGCACCGGTTACCGAAGGAGTGGAACTACATGATGACCTGGCGGCTGGAGCGCACCGTCGCCGGGAGATTACGCGATGCCCACCTCATCCACAGTTCCGGTGGTATCAAATACTGGCACCCACAATTCCCCGGCCAGGACCTCCGAAAGCTCTACACGCATTTTCAGCGCGCCGCCGAAACTCACCTGGACCGCCGTATCGACTCACCGGTAACGCGAAGGCCAGGATCGCTTGTCCGGGACTGAACACGAAGTACGTGAAGATCCACCACAGGCGAAGCAAACACAGCGGGCCGATCGACCAGGCAGCGGCACCGTGCGCTCATCGGTGCCCGCTGCCATACCGGCCGCCTGCGGCCGGTATGGCAATCGCGGGCGCGATCGAGTGCGTCCCGGCATCGGTCTGCATGACGTGCTGGAAGAGGGCTTCGCCGTTGCGTTGCACGGCGAAGGATGCATCGGCGGTTCCGGCGAGCAGTGCCAGCGACACCGCGATCGCGACCAGTACCGGCCCGATGCCGAGGCGCCGGGGCGTGAGCAGTGCCGCGACCCGGGCCGGCACGTCGCCGCCGGTTGCCGCTGCGACGATGCTGGGCCGGCAACGGTGTTCATGCGCCGCCAGGGCGGCGTGCGCGACCGCGTGAGCGACGGTGCGGCGATCGGCGAGTTCAGTGGCGGCGTCTTCATCGGCCCATCGCTCCACGGCGTGGCGGAGCGCTCGGGTAATGGGACGCAGAGTCGGATTGATCGCCGCGGCGAGATCGGCCGCCAGTAGCCACCACGTGTGGCGGTGGCGCAGATGTGATGCCTCGTGGGCCAGCATTGCCCGGCGTTGCGGCGGCGTGAGCGCATCGAGCATTCCACGGGTGACGATGATCCGTCCGGTCAGTTCCGGGGTGGTGAACGCGTCGGGGGTGTCCGACTCGATGATGATCAGTGAGCCTGGTGCGCCCAGACGTCCGCACCGACGATGCACCTCGACCAGGGCAACCGACCGGCGCGAGACAAGGATGGTGGTGGAGACGGTCGCATAGGCGAGCAGCAGCGCGCCGACGACGGCTGCCGTGGCCGGCACCGGTGTGTCCTGGCGCAGCGTGGCAGGCGACCACGGTCCCATTTCCGCGATCTCGGACCACTGGCCGATCAATGTGAAGGCCGCGACACCGAGTGCAAACGTGCTGGCCGCAGCGATCAGCAGGCTGGCTGGAACGAGTAGCCAGACGGCTACCGCCGGGTGGATCCGGTGCGCGATCACCGGTCCGACCGCGGCGAACGCGCCGGTCAGGCCGAGGAGCGCCAGCAGTGAGGCAATCATTGTGGATCTTCCGGTCGGTCGGCCGAGATCAACGCCGCGAGCAGCGCCGCGTCCTTCGCCGACAGGCTTCCGTGGAAGCGGGCCAGGACGGTCGCACGGTCGTCGTCGCTGTCCAGGAGCCGCTGCATCCGCCAGGCGGTGACGGCGGCGCGCTCGGTCACGGCGAGGTACGCGTAGGCACGGCCAACGGCCTGCCGCGTGACCTCGCCTTTGTCGTACAACCGGGTGATCACCGTCAGCACGGTGTTGTAAGCCAACGCCGGGTCAAGGGCTTCGCGCACGGCGGCGGCGGTCATCGGAGCGTCAGCGGTGACCAGAATCGTCAGTATCTGATGCTCGAGATCCCCGCGTTGACGTCGGCCGTGCTCCATGACACCTCACTCCCTTCGTCTTGTGATGATCCTTTTGGACGTGCGGCTCGACCCCGGCGGTGAACGGAAGCGCATCGGCGAATCGCCGGTACAGATGCAACGCCCGAGACCGTCCGCTACCGGCCCTGGGCGCGGAACCATCGTCGCAGATCCGCAGGCCGATGGGGCGTACGGCGGGGGCCTGTCTCTCAGCTCACCTACAGTCTTCGTAGGTTACTGTTCTCGTGCAGACTCCTACGAAGACTGTAGGTGACGGGTGTGGCGGGAGGGGTGGCATGTGACTGGCTGGACAATTCAGCAGTTCACCGGCTCGACGATCACCGTCGAGAGCCGCCACCGGCTCCGGGCCTTCAGCCCTGCTGCAGCGATCACGACCGTGTCGTCGACCTCCGCCCACGGCGACTTCTCCACTTCTTCGATCATGTGCAGTACGCGCGACGACGACAGCGCGGCACGGTCGCCGGTCCACACGGTGCTGTCGCCGTCGGTCAGCTCCCCGGTCGGCTGTGACTCCGCGACCCCGCCGACCCGCGAGCCAACCGGTGCCTGCGCGCACTGCCTGGCCGGGCCGCGTACGGCAAAGGTCAGTGCCGACTGGACACGTCGCGGATGAGGACGTGGGCTCTGGCAGCCGCGCTGGCCAGCGCACTGTTCTACGCAGTGGCCGCCGCCCTGCAGCAGCACGAAGCGTCAGAGGACCCTACTGGTGACGGGTTGGTGTGGCACCTGTGCCGGCGACCCCGTTGGGTCGCCGGGATCGCGGCGATGGCGGCGGGAGCGGGCCTGCACACACTCGCCCTCAGCGTCGGTCCGCTGGCGCTGGTCCAGCCGATCGGATCTGCGAGCCTGCTGTTCGCCCTACCGCTCGGCGCCCGACTGCATCAGCGACCGATGCGCCGACGCGACTGGTGGGCCGCGGTTGCGGTCGCCATCGGGTTGACCCTGTTCCTACATGTCGCACGGATCCGCGGACACCACCCGCACCTGTCGAACAGTGCGACGATGGTGCTCGTGACGGCGACGGCCGTCAGCATCGCGATCTGCACGACCTGGGCCCGGCATCGGACCGGACCCCGCCGGGCAGTGGCTCTCGCCGCCGCGGCCGGGATCGCGTTCGGGGCCAGCTCCGCCCTCGTGCGCGCGATCGGCGCGCACGTCGTCGCGGCCGGCGCACCGGCGCTGATCTGCTGGCCGACCCTGGCGCTGGCCGCGGTGGCACCGGCCGGGTTCGTACTGTGTCAGCACGCCTACCGCGACGGCAGCCTCGGCGCCGCCCTGTCGACCATGACCGTCATCGACCCAATCTCGGCGATCGCCTTCGCAGCAGGGCTGCTCGGCGAAACCATCCACACCGGAATCCTGGGCGCTGTCGCCGCGACCGTCGCCGCCGCACTCGTCGTCACCGGGATCGTCGTGCTGTCCGGCGACCAGACACCCCAACACGCCGCCATCGACGACGCGACACAACAGCGGCTCCGTACGGCCGACCGGCCGGGCCTGTCGGTGATCGACCGAGCCTTGACCAGAACCGGATGAGGACGAACGCCGCCATCGGCGCCGATGCCCCGAACGACCCGCTGGGCCGGGCAAACAATCGCAGGCGCAGCGGGCAACCAGCGTCCGTGTGCCCACAGAACTGGTGGCCCGCGGCATGACCAGCTTTCTGGACTCATTGCTGCGTCTACCCGCAACCGCGGTGTACCTAGTCGTCGGGCTGCTGGTCTTCGCCGAGGATGCCCTATTCGTCGGATTCGTGCTGCCCGGCGAGACCGCCGCCATTCTCGGCGGTGTCGCTGCCAGCCGCGGCACCGTGTCACTGACCCTGATCTGTATCGCGGTCGTCGTCGCCGCAGTCGCCGGAGACACCGTCGGCTACGAGATCGGCGCTCGCTACGGCACCCGACTGCTGTCTCGACCCATCCTCCAGCACCGGTCGGATCGCGTCCACGCCGCGCGCGAGGTCCTCGCCCGACGCGGTGGCCCCGCCGTGTTCGGGGCCAGGTTCATCGCCTTCCTCCGTGCTGTCATGCCGTTCCTCGCCGGTAGTGCCCACATGCACTACCGGCGGTTCCTGATCTACAACGCCGCCGGCGGGCTCGTGTGGGGCATCGGATGTGTTCTGCTGGGATACCTGGCCGGAAACTCCTATGCCGCGATCGAGAAGACGTTCGGCCGCGCCATCGCGGTGATTGTCGGCGCCATCGCCGTTGTCGTCGTGATCGGCTGGAGCATCCGTCGACACCGCCGCACATCCGTGACCCACGCGGGCGACGAGCCACGTCGTCCCGGCGTGCGACTCTGACGGCCGTAGCCCACCACCCGGTGGACACGCTCACGGGACGCCGCACCGATCCACGGCGTGCGTACACTCGCCGCCGATCTCAAGGAGATGTTCGTTGACCTGACCGGCGACGGCCTGATGTCAGCGGCTGACACCGACACCACCACAGCGGTCTCACCGCTGCCGCAACGGCTACGGTCCATCCGTTTCCGAAATCTGGCCGATCTTCGGCCTGCTGCCGCCGGCGCAAGACACCGATGCTTCGGTTACTTGCCTGCGAGCACTGCCTGAACGGCGGCGTCGGTCGCCGCCTCGCTGAGGTCGTCGGAGAAGACACCGCCCGGGTAGGGCACGATCCACACGTGCAGCATTTGACCGGTGTACTGGGGAACCCAGGTGGCCGCGTCACAGGATCCCCGCAGTTGTACGTCGAGCCCGGCGATGGTCGGTTTGCCGCCGTCGCACACGGTGAGGTGCGAGTGCCAACGGGTCAGTGATCCGCCAACCTGCGGACCGTTCGAACGGCCCGGCTCGATGTACATAGCGCCCAGCAGGATCGGTGCGTGATGCGGCACGTTGATCGCGTAAACCAACGACGACGGGGTCTCGGGATTGAGGCCGTCGTAGGCGGAGTCAGGCCCGTCGTACAGGAGGTGCTCCTCACCGTTGGTGCGCAAGACATAGGTATACCCGGCGGCGAACGCGGCCTGCACGTTCTGGTAGCGCACGAGGCTCGCGTCGGTCGCCTCGATCAGCTTGCCGGCGGCGACGATCTGCGCCGCTGTCGGGGGTGCGGTCGAGCCGTACATCTGCATGTTGGGCAGGCCGCCGGTTGACCCCATGTCGCCCATGCCCGCCTGGTCCGATGCGGCCGAGGACGCCGGCGACGTCGCGGTCGTCATACTTGCCGCCATTCCGGCCGGGCCTTCGGGACCAGCCCATCCGGGTGTCAGCACCGCGGTAGTCACCGCGATCACCAAGGCGGGGACAGCCGCCAGCCTCACGACGCCGGCGAGGCCTCCCCGGTGGCGCACCGGCCGCTCAGCGAGGGACGGCCGCCATAGCAGCACCGCGCACCCGGCGATCAGGGCGAGTTCCAGGACGCTGCTCACGACGTCGAGGGCGCCGACCGGTTCCGTATCGTGCAGGTCAGGGCCGAACGGCAGACCGGTGGTGCGCGAGGCCACGTACACCGCGACGATGACGGCGTTTCCGGCGATCCCTAGTCCCAGCCACAGCCGCGACGGCCGCCACACCAGGACGGCCGGCCAGATCAGCTGGGCCCAGGCGATGACGAGGAAGAAGACTCCGTACAGCAGGTACTCGCTGAAATGCGAAAACGTGACCGCGAAATGGATCGCCGCGGCACCGACGGACAGGGCGGCCAGGCCACCGATGAGATAGGGCCTCGCCGTTGACGACGTGGTCGTGAGTTTTTCGTCCGCAACTAGCGACATAACTGCAGGCTCCCGATGCTGTTGAGTGGATCGACGATCGTTGCGATGAGGCGGCGCGCCTGCCGTAAACGGCATTCGGCTGGCAGGACCGCACCGACCACGAAGACGCAGGATTCAGTGGACCGCAACAGCCAGAGGAGGCCGGCCTGCTGCTGGGTGAGGTCCTGGCGCAGGCTGAGGCTGCCCAACCAGTTTAAGCAGGCATCGGCTCCATGATTCTCGCGCAATGTTGCGCATGGGCGGATCCCGTGAAGAGACGACCGCTGCCGGCCCCGCCGCCATGAGGGGCGCACGACACGGCCGATGCCCTGATCTCTCATGGCCTCCGTGGGCGGTGGGTCGTGCGGGCCTCTGTCGTCAAAATGCATCGCGGCTGCCTGCTTCCCGATCGTTCGCTGACTATATGGACCAGAGCGCTTGGGTAGGTGATAGTCGTGCGGCCCGCAATGCGGGCAGTAGGCCGGCGAGGGCGCCGATGAGCAGGGCGGCGGTGAGTCCGCCGGCCCAGGCGAGGGTGGGGATCACGGTGGACCAGTGTTTGGTGTGGGCGTAGGCGGCGGTGGCAGCGGCGCCGGTGACGAGGCCGGCCGCGCCACCGACGGTGGCCAGGAGTATGGCTTCGGAGAGAAATTGCAGGCGGATATGGCCCTTGGTGGCGCCAAGGGCACGGCGTAGCCCGATCTCGGAGCGTCTCTCCAACACGGAGATGATCATCGTGTTGGCGACACCGACAGCGCCGACCAGCAGGGACACGGCGCCGAGACCGAGGAACAGTCCGTTGAGGGCGGATTTCGCGGCGGCGCGGGCGACCAGCGCGTCGGACGGTTGAGAGACGGTGACTTGGTTGGGACGTTCGGGGTTGGCGGTGGTGGCGAGCAGGGCATGGACGGCGTTGACCTGGTCTGTATTCGCGCGTAGGTAGATTTCGGAGGGGTGCCCGTCAAAGCCGAGATAGATCTGGGCGGCCGGGAATCCGATCAGGACTGCGGCGTCAATCTCGGGGGCGAGCAGGGCTGGGCGCAGGATGCCGGCGAGGTAGAACCATTGGTGGTCGACCCAGATCCGTTCGCCCGGGTAGAGCCGGTCGATGCCCAGCCGAGCGGCGGCGGCAGCACCGAGTACGGCGACGGGTTCGCGGGCTGTGGCCGGGTTGAGGTAGCGGCCCTGGACCACCGAGGTACCAATGGCGGCGGGCAGGTCGAGGCTGGTGGCCTGTACGGACAGGGCGTTGGTGTTGATCGAGGGGATCAGTGGGGTGCGGTAGACGTTCACACCGCTGACCGTGCCGGTGTACTGCACGGCGTAAACCGGTCCGATCCGGGAGATCATGCCCGGTGCGGCGATCGGGAGTTCGGCGGTGCCACCGCCGAGGTTCTGCCCGTCGGTGACGGTAAGCAGGTTGGTACCCAACTGGTCGATTTCGGCGAGCAGTCCGGCCTGCGAGGAGGATGACAACCCGAGGACCGCGACGATGGCGGCGACCCCAATGGTGATGCCGAGCGCGGACAGCGCGGCGCGCAGTTTGCGGGTGCGTAGCCCGATGCTGGCCAGCCGGCCCAGATCCGCGGGGCGTAACCGGTGCGGGGCCAAGGGTGCGGTCATATGCGGCCTCCGGTAAACGTAGTTTGGCTGAGGTCGGCGGTATCGGCGACGATGCGCCCGTCGAGCATCTCGATGCGACGGGGTAGCCGCGCGGCGATGGCCCGGTCATGGGTGACCACGACGATGGTGGCACCGGCCGCGTTGAGCTCCTCCAGCAGCGTGATAATCGATCCTCCGGTGCTGCTGTCGAGGTTGCCGGTGGGCTCGTCGGCCAGCACGATCGCCGGCCGGCCGGCCAGCGCACGGGCGATGGCCACCCGCTGCCGCTGGCCGCCGGACAGCTGCGTGGGTCGGGCGTACGGGCGGTCGCCCAGGCCGACGGCGGCCAGCGCCTGCGTGGCCTGGATGCGGCGTTGCTTGATGGCGACACCGGTGTAGAGCAGGCCGTCGGCGACGTTGTCGAGCACGGTGGCGTGCTCGGCGAGGAAGAACTGCTGGAACACGAACCCGATGCGGGTGGCGCGCACCGTGGCCAGCTGCCGGTCGGTCAGCATCGCGACGTCCAACCCGGCGATGCGCACCCGGCCGGTGCTGGGGCGGTCCAGGGTACCGAGCATGTGCAGCAGCGTGGTCTTGCCGGATCCGGACGGGCCGACGATCGCGACCAGTTCACCCGGCGCGACGGTGAAGCTCACCCCGCGCAACGCGGTGACCGGCGGCTGACTCGGGTAAGTCTTGGTCACGTGCTCCACCTGCAGGACCGCGTTCATGAGCTCGGCACCACGACCTGTTGCCCGGCGGACAGGCCCGACCCGCTGACCTGCACCAGACCGGTCGCGTCGTCGAACAGCCCCGGCGAGACCGGTACCAGGTGGTGTGTCCCGTCCGGGTTGACGACCTCGACGGCGTATCCGCCCCCGGACCGCGCGAGCAGCGCGAAGACCGGCACCGCCAGCGCGTCGGGCACCGTTTGGTCGGTGATCGCCACCTCCACCGGCGCCTGATCCCAGCTGCCGGTTGCCGTCGCATCGCTCGGCTGGACGGTCACCGGCACCGTCGGCCCGCTGTCTGCGCCGCCGGAGTTGTTCGACGCGGCGGTGGCGACCGTGCCCACCGCGGTGACCGTACCGGGGGTGGTGCTGCCGTCCGGCAGTGTGATCGTGACCCGGTTGCCGGCCTTAACCTCGGATTGCAGGTCCACGTCCAGAGCAACGCTGACCGTCCGCGCGGTCGACGTCGCACGCAGCAGCGGGCCGGTCGCCGGAGCGCCGAGACTGACCTGCAGCGTGGTCACCCGCGCGGCAGTCGGCAGGAACACCACATCACCGAGGGACAGGCGGCCATTCCGGTCGACCCCGAGGTGTCTCTGCAGCTTCTTCACACCGGCCGTGGTCGCCCAGGTGAACTGATTCCAGGTCGAGTCCACATCGGACACATCCACGTACCCCAGTGTGACCAGGTCGTGGTTCAGCTGCGCCACGTCCCCACCGGGCACGGCCGCGCCCTGCGCGAGGGTGCGGTAGGCCGGAATGGGCCCGTACAGCAGCACCACCGGCGCCCCGTTCACCCAGTACAACACCTGACCCTGACCGATCACCTGGCCGAGTTCCGGCAGCCCGGTCACGGTGCCGGACACCTGGCCGAGGACCGTGTAGGAGCCCGCAAACCCCAGCGTGCCGTTGACCTGCGTCTGCTGCGACAACGACTCGCGCGTCACCGTCGCCAGCGACGTCGCCGATCCGTCAGCACTCGTTCCGCTGCTGGCCGGGGCACCATCGAACACACCACCGACGATCACCAGGACGGCAGCGGCAAGCAGGACCAACGCCGCCGCACCGATCACCCACCGGTGCCGGCGCCGAGGGGGCGGCAAGCCTCGACCGGGCTCGACGAACCCGGCACGGTCACCGGTCGCCGGTGTTGTCTCTGCAGTCATAGCGTCTCCTTCACAGTCGTCGCGCCTGTCCTCGCAGGGCTACTCCTCGTACTGGCGCGACGGTCCCACGCGTTCGGCCGTCACCCCCGTTACGAGAAGGGCAGGACTGGCACGGTGCCGCCGGCCTGATGCCGGCACTCGTCGTCCTTGGCTCGGAACTGTGACGTATCGGCAGTTCGAGGATCGATGCCGGCGTCACTGAGATCGAACACCGGACGGCCGCCTTTGGCGCTGATGGTCGGGTCGGGCCAGTTCGGCACCCCTTGGGAGCGGATGCATTGGGCGTACTGCCGTTCGACGGTCAGCAGTTGCTGCACCAGGGCCTGTGGACAGTCGCCGAACAACAGGCACTGATGGGTCTGTTGTTGCAGCGACCCACCCGTCGGAAGCAGGTGCTGGCAGTCCTGCTCGGCCGTCATGTACCGGGAGTCGCTGGCAATGCTTGTCATCGAACACCTCACCCAAACGGCACGGGCGAAGGTGCCTGGCGTTGGCACGCATCCACCTTGGCGGTGATCTGCGGAGTTCGCCAGTAGGACCGATTGCGGCCGGGCACATCGGACATAGCGAAGATGGGGCGCCCCTCGGCATCAATGCTGGGGTCGGGCCAGTCCGGCACCCCGTGGGAGCGCATGCACGCGGCGAATTTCTGCTCGACGGTCAGTATCTGCTGTACCAGGGCCTGTGGGCAGTTGCCGGTCGACATGCATTCCTGGGCTTGTTGGTCCAGCGACCCGTCGCTGTCCGGGTACAGAGCCTGGCAGGCTGACTGGGCGGCCTGCAACTGAGAGGTGCTGACCCCGAAATGCTGCGCGTCGCCCTTGGGGACCTGTCCACTGCTGTCGGGGTCGGGAAAGTTCGTCACCCCATGGGAGCGAACGCAGGCCGAGTAGGCGATCGCTGACGGAGAGCGCGCGGACCCTGTCGTACTCGCGGAGGCGGAACTGGCCGATGATGGGCTGCCACCGCTGCATGCCGCCGACGAAAGGCCGAGGACGGCCGCGGCGATGGCGGCGGCCGCAGTTCGCGCTGTCGTCGGCCGTGCCCGCCGTGGCCTGCGCATGACACGGGTGCTGTCGTTCATCGCGTCCTCCTCATCGGGTTGACTGCTGACTGCACATGGTTGTCGGTGTGTCTGGTCGTCGATGCGCATCGGATTCGCTGCTTCTGGTCCATGAACGCTCCGTTGAGATCGTCCGCAGCGCAGGTCGTCGCGATCGCCACCATCACGCGTGGGACTGTCTACGGCAGCGGGAGCCCGGCAAAGCCCGTCAGGGTGACGCATACCTGAACCTTGGCGAGGACCTGCGACGAGTGATGGTCGATGCCTGCCTGGGTGTAGTCGAAATGCGGCAACCCTTGGTTACGCCCGTCGGAACTGATGACGGGGTCTGGCCAGTTCGGCTCGCCGTGGGAACGCAGGCACTGGGCTAATGTGCGCAGACCGCTCATCCACTGCTGTACGACCGCCTGCGAACAGTTGTCTGCCATCGCGCACTGTGTTTCCTGTTGCTGCTCGGCCGTCGAGCCGGTGGCCGGGAAGAGGTGCTGGCAGGCTTGCTCCGCCGCTTGCAGTTGGGAGCTGCTGACCCCGAGTTGCTGCGGATCGGCCTTCGGGATTTGCCCGTTGCTGGTGGGGTCGGGGAAGTTCGGCACCCCGTGGGAGCGCATGCAGGCCGAGTAGGCGACCGCTGACGGGGAACTCGACGCGGTCGGTGAGCCGCTGGAGCCGGTCGATGACGGGCTGCCGCTGCACGCCGCCGTCAACAGGGCCAGGACGGCCGTGGCGATGACGGCGGCCGCGGTTCGCGCGGTGGGCGGCCATGCCCGCCGTGGCCGGCGTGGGACGCGGGTGCTGTCGTTCATCATGTCCTCTTCAGGGATCGGGTCGTGACGGCGCGTGGTTGTCGATGTGGATCGGACTAGGTCTAGCGCGTAGCCCATGACACGAGCCGAACAGCCGTTGTTAGACGGATGTCATGTGCGCTGGTGCAGGATGGGGACGTGCGGGTGCTCGTTGTGGAAGATCACGTCGCGTTGGCCAACCGGATCGGTGAGGGCCTGCGCGACGCGGGTTTCGCGGTTGACGTGGTCTACGACGGCATGGCAGCTCTGGACAGCACAACCAGCACCGACTACGACGTGGTCGTGCTCGACCGCGATCTACCGACCGTGCACGGCGACCAGGTCTGCCGCCGGTTGGTACGCGACGGCTCGCCCAGCCGGATCCTGATGCTCACCGCTGCCACCGACGTCGAGGACCGGGTCGACGGACTCGAACTCGGCGCGGACGACTACCTCGGCAAGCCGTTCGCCTTCCCCGAGCTGATCGCCCGCATCCGCGCTCTGGGGCGACGCGGACCCGGCTCGCCCGCGGTCGTGCAGCGCGGCGACCTGATGGTCGATCGCGCCCGTCACCGGGCCAGCCGGGCCGGCGTCCCATTGACCCTGACCCGTAAGGAGTTCGGTGTGCTGGAGTGCCTGGCCGGCGCGGACGGCGCCCCGGTCAGCGCCGAGGAGCTGCTCGAACACGTGTGGGACGCCTATGCCGACCCGTTCAGCAACACCGTCGCGGTGACCGTCCGGCGGTTGCGCCGCAAACTCGGCGACCCGCCGCTGATCGAAACCGTCGTCGGCGTCGGCTACCGATTGTGAGCCGCCACATCAGCGCCCGGTCGCGGCTGACGCTGCTCTACACATCACTGTTCGCCCTCGGCGGCGCCGCACTGGTCGTGGTCACCTACCTGCTCGTCGCGCACGCCTTGCGCACCACGACGACCCCCAAGGTTCCAGCTTCGGTCCAGCAGGCGATCGATGAGTGCGTCGCGGCGGCGCAGGCCGCGGGGAGCGACTCGAGCGTCAAGGCCACGGACAAGTGCGCCGCCGTGTATGCCAACGGTGTCCAGGCCGGCGCCTCCGCACAGCGTGGCACGACACTCGCCCACCTGCTGACCTACTCGCTGCTGAGTCTGGAAGACCTCACTCTGCTCGCCGCGCTCGCGGGCTGGATCGCCGCCGGACGCATCCTGCGGCCGGTGCACCGGCTGATCGCGGCTGCACGCGCGGCGAGTGAACAGAATCTGTCCCAGCGCATCGCCCTGCAAGGGCCGCGCGACGAGCTGCGGGAGCTCGCCGACACCTTTGACACCATGCTCGAACGGCTCGACCGCGCGTTCACCAGCCAGCGGCAGTTCATCGCCAACGCAGGCCATGAGCTGCGCACGCCTCTGACCGTCATGCGCACCGCGATCGACGTCGTGCTCGCCAAGCCGGCGCCGACGCACGACGAACTGGTGTCGATGGCCACCGAAATCCGCGAGGCCGTCGATCACGCCAAGCGGCTCATCGACGCACTGCTGGTACTCGCGCGCACCGATCACACACGTACGCTGACCGACCCGCTGAATCTCGCCACCGTCGCCGAGGACGCACTCGACGGACGCACCGCCGACGGCATCACCACGATCGCCACGCTCGACCGAGCCCTCGTGACCGGCGATGCGGTGCTGCTCGAACGGCTCGTCACCAACCTGCTCGACAACGCCGAGCGCTACAACATCGCCGGTGGCACCGTCGAGATCTCGACGAGCGCCGACGACGCGACGTCCGTCTTGCGCGTGGTCAACACCGGAGCGGTGATCTCGGCCGACATGGTTGAACCCCTGTTCCTGCCGTTCACCCGGCTCAACGACCGCATCCGCCACGACGGTTTCGGACTCGGTCTCACCCTCGTGTCATCCATCGCCGCCGTACACGGTGGCACCGTGCATGCAACTGCCGTGCCCACTGGTGGACTGGACATCACGGTCCGCCTCCCACGGCGCGACGACACCGTGGCCGTTCCTCAATAGCGCATTCCAGACGTCGTATTTGGCCCGGCCTGTGGTCGAGCGGCGAGACCGCTCCCCCGCCCAGCTGACGGCACATGCTGAAACTCATGACAGGCGTAGCCGTCGGATCCGCCAGGTCACCCAGCGGCGAGGGCACCGGCGAGGACGAGCAGGATCGCTGTTTCGAGCCACTGGAATGTCCAGTAGCGGTCGGCGGGCTGGTACGTCACCCGTTGGCGGAGATCAAGTCGCTGAACGCCGCGTAGCAGGGCTGTTCGGAGTCGGTGGGGGTCAGACAGGCAGTGGGCGGCGGCCCGGTGAATGGCTCGCCCGGCTGGGGTGATCGTCTGATTGGCGATGATCCACGCGCCGGGGATGTTCACCGGCGCGGACACCGTCATGTAGGTGTCGCCTTGAATGACGATCCGTTGGATATTCTGCGGGTCGAACGCGGTGATGGTGTGAGCGGGCGGAATCAGGTGCGGCCGGACCGCCGTGGGCATGACGATTTGGATCGCCGCGACCGCGACGAGGGTCAATGCCATGGCCGCCACCGTGCGTCGGATCAGCACTCCGGCGGTGACCCGAGGGTGAACGCGAAGACGGCGTATCCGATCGGTACGATGTCACGAGCGCGAAGATCAAGGTACGAACCGATTGGGTAGTGCCTGGCCGACGCCCGGCAGTGCGTCGGCGCGGTCGATGGGCCCGGCCCACCAGGTGACGGTGAGGCTGAGTAGCCCGGCGAGTGCTCGCGGTGGCCAGGCCGATGAGCCCGACCTTGACGTGGTCCAGCGGGTGCGGGTGACGCTCTGGGTGAAGGTCATTCGCAGCGTGCCGGCTTCCAGTTCCCGGGCGATCAGTGGCGCGCCCCAGAACATGCCGACGATGACAGGGGCATGAGGTAGAGCATGGCGAGGCCGAGGAAGTACAGCGCGATGTAGGTGGGATCGGCGGTGACCTGCTTGACGAAGGTGGTGCGCAACGTGTCGCACGTGCCCTGGGCGGCGCAGGTGGGGATGCCGCTGGTGGCGTAGAGGTGGGCCAGGTGCGGACCGGTGACCGCGTAGCCGATGGCGAGCGCGGCGAGGGCTCCGACGGCAACGATGGTCTGGGTGCGGAACTGGCGCCAGGTCAGCCAGATCATGTCTGTGCCTCCGCTTGGGGGCGGCGAGGTTGTGCTACGGCGGCGCGGCTCATGTAGGCCAGGACCACGTCTTCCAGCCCGACCGGTGCTACGTTCCAGCCGGATGCGTCGATCGCGCTGGTCGGTGCGTACCAGCAGCGTGGTCTGGGTGCCGGTATCGCTGGCGGAGATGACCTCCCCGTCGACCGGCAACGAGGCCGGGGGTGCCGGGGACCGGTGAGCAGGTGGTGGGTGGCGAGCATATCGGTGATGTCCCGGCGATCTGGACGTGGGCGTCGGTGAGAACGATCAGGTAGTCGCAGACCCTTTCCAGGTCGCCGACGAGGTGTGAGGACAGCACGACGCTGAGCTGGTGTTCGGCGACCGCCGTCGGCAAGGTCCTGCAGAAACTCGCGGCGGGCGAGCGGGTCGAGGCTGGCGACCGGCTCGTCCAGGACCAGGAGCTCCGGACGTTTGGCGAGGGCCAGCGTGAGGGCCAGCTGGGCGCGTTGGCCGCCGGAGAGTTTCCCGGCCCGCTGGCGTGGGTCCAGCCCATGCTGCTCGATGCGGTGTTCCGCGTACGCGGCGTCCCAGCCGGGTTGAGGTGCGCTGCCGTAGCCGGAGGTGATCGGCGATCGACATCGACGGCGTAGGTCGGCGGTCCTGGGCGACGAACCCGACCCGGGCGAGTTGTGCCGGGCTGGCCGCCGGCCGGCCGCCGAGTACCTGGATGTGGCCGGTGGTTGGCGGCAGAAGACCGACCGCCAGGTTCAACAGCGTGGACTTTCCGGCGCCGTTCGGGCCGACCAGGCCCACCACACGCCCGGCCGGGATCGACAGAGTGCAGTCGGCCAGCGCCCACGGACTGCGGTAGCGCATGCCCAGCCCGTGGGCCTCCAGCACCGCGGTCATGGTCGATCTCCTCGATCATGTCGTCACTCCGTTCGTCGGGTCGTCCGTCGTTGCCACGATGCGCCCGGTGACGGGCTGCGATGACGTCAGGCCACGGACCCGATTGTCGGTGTCGTCGATGGACCCAGGTACGACGCCGCCAGGTCGGTCCCTGGTACGACGCGGACCGGGCACCTGCGGCGATACGGTCGTGGGCATGGACCCGCTGAGCCCGCCGCTGCACAAACGGCTCCGACCCGGACACTGGGTCGTGATCGACTGCGTGGCGACCGTGCTGATGGCGCTCGTCTACGTCGTGGTGTGGCGGGACCTGGCCAAGATCGACGGCCCGCGTTGGGTCGCCGCCTCTGTCCTGACGGTTGCGGTGTTGCCCGCGGCGGCACGACGGCGATGGCCGCGAACGACTCTCGTGCTCGTCGTCGTGGGCCAGGCCGTAGCCACGATGCTGGGCGCCAACCCGCAACCCGCGCTCGCGGTGGCTTTCGTGATGTACCTGATACCGCTGCGGTTGCCCGCCGGGAGGCGCTGTGGTGGCTCGGCGGCACGCTGGCTGGCCCTGACCGCCGGGCTCGTCGCCCTCGATAGCCGCACCCAGCACACGGCACCGGTTCGCAACGCGGCCGGCGCCCTGCTGATTCAGCGGGCTGCTGATCACGATCACCTGGATGGCCGGGTACGCGGTGCGCCAACAGCGTGCGTACGCCGCCAATCTACGCCAGCAGGCGCAGCGTCAGGCCCGCGAAGAGCTGGCCGAAGCCCGCCGGGCTATCAGCGAACAACGACTGGACATCGCCCGCGAACTCCACGACATCGTCGCCCACTCGATGAGCCTGATCGCCGTACAAGCCGGCGTCGCCAACTATGTGATCAACGACAACCCGCAGGAGGCGTCCCGCGCACTGTCGTCGATCGAACAGACCAGCCGCGAGGCATTGCACGAGATGCGCGCCCTGCTCGGGGTGCTTCGTACCGACGGCGCCGCGATCCCCACCGACGGACCGGACGCGACCTGGTGCCCGAACCGGGACTGGCAGACCTCGGCGGCCTGATCGAGCAAACGGCCCACGCCGGCGTGCAGGTCGACCTCGACGTCCGCGGCGAGCCCGACACGCTGACCGCCGGACTTGATCTGGCCGCCTACCGGGTGATCCAGGAAGCGATCACCAATGTGATCAAACACGCCGCCACTGACCGCTGCCGGGTGACCATCACCTACCGTCCGGATGCACTGACGCTGGACGTTACCGACGGCGGCACCGGCCACGGCGGACAGCGGCCGAGACCAGCGGATCGCCACGGTATCGTCGGCATGCGCGAACGCGTGGGCATGTACGGCGGCGCAGTTCCACGCCGCACCCTTGCCCGGCCACGGCTTCCAGGTCACCGCACGATTCCCGCTCGCCGAGAGTCCCGCATGACCATCCGCGTCCTCGTCGCCGACGACCAGGCGCTCGTCCGCGGCAGCTTCCGCCTCCTGGTCGACACCGCACCCGACCTGATCGACCGTCGGCGAGGCGGCGACGGGGACCGAAGCCGTCGAACTCGCCCGCCGCGAACATCCCGACGTCGTGCTCATGGACATCCGGATGCCCGGCATGGACGGCATCGAAGCCACCCGCCACATCACCTCCACGGCGTCGACCACCGCCGTACGGGTTCTGATCCTGACCACCTTCGACACCGACGAGTACGTCTTCGCGGCGCTCCGCGCCGGCGCCAGCGGCTTCCTCCTGAAAGACACCCCGCCGGCCGATCTGCTGGCCGCGATCCGGATCGTCGCGGCCGGCGACGCGCTGCTCGCCCCGACGGTCACCCGACGACTGATCGAGGAGTTCACCCGCCGACCCCCAGCCGCGCCCAGCGCCCCGCGTCCGCATTGGATGCGATAACCGACCGGGAACGCGACGTCCTCACCCTGATCGGACTCGGCCTGTCCAACACCGAGATCTCCGACCGCCTGCACATCAGCCTCTCCACCGCCAAGACCCACGTCGGACGGCTGCTGGCGAAGCTCGGCGCCCGCGACCGCGCGCAACTCGTCATCGCCGCCTACGACGCCGGCCTGGTCAGTGCGGCGTAAGCCGGCCCGACACGCTCATCCCGCGTCGGACTGTCAGGCGGTCGGATGGGAGCCGGTGTCCTGCCCGGTCTACGACGCTGCCGTCCACGTCAACGGAGGGGGTAGACATAGCGAGCAGTCGTCGTCGACAACCAGCCGAGGGCGAACCCGAGTGCGCACGCGTCCCATGCCGTCGACCCACCGTGCGATTCATAGTCCCGCTGCGCTGGTCAAGGGCCATCACGGCAAACGTAATTGCCAAACACCGAGGGGGCACGGTCCATGTCGGACCGTGCCCCCTCGGTGCCGACGATCAGCCGTGGCAGCGGCCCGAGCCCGCGTCGCTGTAGTCCAGCGCTGTCGGGCCGAAGCCGGCACCGGCCAGCGCGGGCTTGTACGTGAACGAGTAGCCGTTCGGCTTGAGCGTCAGGTTCATGACGCCGTAGCCCTGGTCGTAGGCGGTGACGACGTTCGGGTTTGCATAGACTCCGTTGGATACGGCCAGGGTGTCCAGTGCTTCACCACCGGTGCCGATGATGATCTCCGGGATGCCGTGTTTCGGGTCGTAGTTGCCGGCCGGGTCCATCGGACGCAGCCGGGCGTATGCGTGTTCGTGACCGTTGAGCACCAGCGTGGCGTGGTTGTCGTAGAGCAGCTGCCACCAGGCGTCGGCCACGCCACCCTCCTGGCCGCCGGCACCCGGCGCGGAGGCCGGGACGGTCGCGGTCGAATCGGTCGTGGCACTGAAGGTCGGCTGGTGCCAGTAGGCAATCGTGCAGGGCGCGTCGTTGTGCTTCAAGTCGCTGGCCAGCCACTGCGTCTCCTGGGCGAGTAGTCCGCCATCGGTGGTCGAGCAGTCGTTGTTGAACGCATCCGAGTTGCACTCGACGTTCAACGAGATCACGTGCCAGTTGCCGAGGTTGTAGGAGTACCAGCCCTGGTCGGCGTCGGTGTCGTCACCGGCCTGGCCCTGGCTGTTCGGCGTGCCGCTCTGGTCGTGACCGTTGAAGTAGCCGAAGTAGCCGCTGCCGTCCTGCGCGGGCTCGTTGTCGCCCTTCTTGGCGTAGCCGTAGTACTCGTGGTTGCCCGGCGCCGGACGCTCGAGATACTTCAGACCACCCCATGCCTGCTCGAAGGAGCCCTCGAAGTCGCTGAGCTTGCCGACCTCGTACTGCTCGTCGCCGAGCAGGGCCACAGCGTCGGGGTGGAAGCTGACCGCCTGTTGTGCGGTCGCGTACTCGGCGTCGTACCCGCCCAGGCTCGGGCTGCCGCACTTGAGCGCGGCGGGGTTGGCGGCGTTGTCGGGGTCGTCGGGCTCACAGGCGATGTCACCCACCGCGGCCAGCGTGTACTGCTGGCCGCGGGCGCTGTCGTAGGGCCAGTCGTTGCCGGGTTTCGGCGCGGCCGCGCTACCGGCACCGGCGATCGCCACGACCGCGACGACGGCGACACCGGTCGCGATCAGCCGGAGCTTGCGAATGCGGAATGACACAGGGGTTCCTCTCGGGGCCGGTGTTAATACGCGGAATCTAGGTTCCAGCCCTGGCTACGCAACGAACGGAAGCCGATCATCAAGTGAACACTCGGTATCCGTTGCCCCATCGGCTCGGCGAACACCGCAGTCGACCAGTCGGCGGGCCAGAGCAGGTCGCCGATCTGCATCGAGCCGGTCCGGCTGACTCGGCAACGGCACCTCTCCGAGCCAACCGCTCGGCACCACCGGCAATCTCCGCCGAGCCAGCCTCCCGCGCACCAGATGGCATCGTCCTCCGCGCTGGCTTACTCGTCGAATTCGCCTGCGCGCACTCCTTGCGTGAACGCCAGCCATTCGGTTGCCGAGAACAGCAGGATTGGACTCTCCTGGCTCTTCGTGTCCCGGACGGCGAACACGCCGCCGGTAGATTTGACTTCGACGCAGTTGCCACCGCTGTTGTCGCTGAAGCTGGACTTGCGCCAGCCTTCGTTACTGTCGGTGTCAGCCATGGATGATGTTTTCCTCCGTTGTGGCGCTGTGCCGCGTGTGACGACACGGCAGTTGATCGGAGACCAGCTCGATGACCAGGCGGACACGACACGGGTACTCGACGATCACGCCTGCTCGTCGGCAAGCGGCACAGTCGCCGTTCTCGTCGACGTCATGATCTCGAATGGCTGCTTCGAATTGATCGGCCGCATCCGTGCTCGGGTCCACCTGATCACCCGCCTCCGTTGTGGCGTTTCACAGCCCGGAGACCGGACCTCGCGAACCATGAAAGCCGTCGCTGGATATGTGACTCGATCTCACAACGACATCGATGTACGCCACCTACCCCATGACGAACGTAGGCACTCGGGCGGGACACCTGAACACCGTGTGGGACGTTTTATGGGACGTTTTGCAGAGCCCTAAACGCCCATCAGTGTCCGATACTGGCTCTATGAATGACCGGCTGCGAACCGCGATGCTGCGGGCAGGTGTCGACACTGCCGGACTCGCCGGCGATGTGGGAGTCGATGCCAAGACGGTCAGCCGATGGCTCGACGGTCGCGTTCCCCACCAGCGAACCAGAATCGTGATTGCTCAACGCCTTGGCGAGGATGAGGCCATCCTGTGGCCTGCCAGCCGCCCGGATCAGTCGCCCGGATCGGCGGCGACGAGCGAGGTCATCGGAGCCTGGGCGCACCGGGCAGACGTACCGCTACAGCTGTGGAGCGGTCTGCTCACTAACGCGCGCAACCAGGTCGACATGCTCGGCTACGCCTTCCCGTTCATCATGGAGAGCAGCCCGCAAACCGTCGAGACGCTGGTCGATCGATGCGCTGGCGGTCTACGCGTCCGTATTGCCCTTGCCGACCCTGACTGTGGCCACGTCGCCGAACGGGACCAGCTGGAACAACTCGGCGGCACGCTCCCCGGTCGTATCCGGCTATCTCTGATGTGGCTGCGCGAATTAGCCGACACGTCGAACGCGACCGTCGGTCTACACTCCGTCCACCTCTACAACAGCCTGTTCCGGTTCGACGATCAGATGATCGTCACCCCGCACCTGTTCCGTGCACACGGCTATCAACATCCAGCCCTACACCTGCGGAGACTCTCGCCGCATGGCATCTTCGAATCGTTCGCCGAACAGTTCCAGCAGGTGTGGGACACGGCGCACGTTGTGGGTAAGGATGGGGCATGAGTCGACGCGTCGATTACTGGCATGACCCAGCCGCGCCCGCCCCCAATTCGTTAGTACCCGGGGCGTGCGTCCTTGTGACCGACGAGTATGGGCATGTTCTGCTGCAACGCCGGTCGGACTCCGGCAACTGGTCGCTTCCCGGTGGCGTCATGGAGCTGGGCGAAACGATCGCCCAAACAGCAGTCCGAGAACTCCACGAGGAGACCGGACTCGACGTCGAGCTGACCGGAATACTCGGCATCTACGCCGACCCGGGCCACGTGATCGCCTACAGCGACGGTGAGATCCGGCAAGAGTTCGTGATCGCCTACATCGGCCGCGTCACCGGCGGGACGCTCGCGGTCAGCGACGAGTCGACGAACGTCAGGTTCGTCGCCCCCGATGAGTTCGATGCTCTACCCATCCACGAATCAGTACGGCTGCGACTCAGCCATTGGCGTGACCGCCCCAACCGCCCCTACTTGGGGTAGAAGGGCGCTCCGCGAGGCGACACAGGGCTACATCCATGTCGCACCTGCCTACGGGCCGACGCCGCAGGTGGCCAGCTCAGTGACGAAGTCTAGATGACCGGTGTGGTGCCCTTGATCGGTAGCACCGCCGCCGAAGCTACCCAAGTCGTCGGCGCACTCCTCATCCTCGTCCGGACGCGTCCCCGTGTCTCGTCGTCACCCGGTCTCGTCGTTCCTGTGGATCGAGGCACACCTGGTACGCGACACGGCGTGGCCGCTGTCGACCCGGGGCCATCCGGTACTAGGGTCCGGAGCGACCCGGTCGATGTGTCGATCGGCGTCACGTGCAGAGCAGCGGGGGCGGCCAAGTGCGGGTACGAGCAGGAACATCAGTCGCGGTCGCGCTGGTCGGGGCCGTGTCTCTCGTAGGTGTGATGCGACTGACCCAACCGACCGCTGCCTCATCCGGACCGGTGATTCCGGTCGGCATCGCCGCGTCCGCGACGGTCAGCCCTTCTGCCGCGCCCGTCGCGGTGACGCGGCACTACATCTCGAACACGGGCCACCAGATCGCCGCGGCGGCGCGCATGGGATTCGACTTATTTGATCTCGGCCCGGACAAGGCCCGCATCGACGCCCTCGGCCCCGGCCAGCAGGCGCTCGTCTGGGTCGGCAACCTCGACAACACCAGCTGCACACCCGGCTATTCGTGGGCCGCATTCACCGCCGCGGTCAACCTTCTGGCGCACGACCCGAAGGTGTTCGGGTACTACCTCTCCGACGAGCCTCACCCGAGCGTGTGCAGCGGTGCAGTCGCGGACATCCGTGCACGGGCCGACTTCATCCACGCGCATGCTCCTGCGCAGAAGTCGTTCATCGTCGTGATGGACGCGTCGCGCATCTGCGGGACAAACCCGGGCTGCGAGTATCGCGAATTGAATCCCGCCACGACACACGTCGACTTGTTCGGCATCGATCCGTTCCCGTGTCACGTCGACACGAACTGCGCGCCCGAGCGGATCGACCTCGAAGTGCAGCGCGCGATCGACGGCGGGATCCCGCAGCAGCGCATCGTCCCGGTGTACCAGGTCTTCGGCCAGGCCTGCAGTAACAACGCCGCGAAGTACTACCAGCTGCCGACAGCGGGCGAACTCGACGCCATGTTCGCCCGCTGGCGGGCCGTGGTTCCGGCGCCGGCCTTCGACTTCGCCTACACCTGGCGGAGCGCAGGTCCGGCCTGTCCGTCGCTGGATCGCTCGGCCGGCCTGCAGAGCGCCGTGCGGTCACACAACACGGGCTGACGGTCAGCGCAGTGTGACGCACGCGGCGAGCCACGAACCACTCGTCGTCCCGGACGCCGCGAAGGAGCCGACGGAGGTCGCGATCCGGTAGGCACGTCCCATCGCATTCGCGGCCACCACATAGCCGGTCTCGGCAGTCCAGCCGCCGGCCCACGTCGGCGCCGGTCCACTGACGATCGCCACCGCGCCGAAGACGAACTCGGCAGGCGACGACGTCGCGCCGGTGGACCCGGACGAGTACGCCGAGGACGAGCCGGTCGACGCGACCGCCTTGTCCACATCGATCACGCCGGACACCTCGTCGCCGGTGATGCGGTAGGTCGTGGCGGTGCCCGGGAACGACACCGTGATCTTGTCGGTCGCGACCAGTGCGTGACGGACGACCCCGGACAACACGGCGAGTCGGTTGCCCTGTCCGTCCGACACGTCCGTGGCAACAGAGAGCGTGTTGCCGGCATCGTCGACACCGCTGAAGCTGCCGGTCGTGATCGTGCCGGTCAATGCCACGGTGATGATCTCCACATCGCCGACCACGACGCCCTGTGGTCGCCACACGACGATGTTGCCGGATGTGTGGCTGCTCGTGGAGTAGTTCGTGGCGATCTGGCCGACGTACGCCGGGTGCACGAGCGCTCCGGCCACGGCGACGGTCGCGGTGGCTGTGGCGGTGACCCCGGCGGTGTCGGTCACGCTGACCGTGACGGTGTACGAGCCCGGTGTCGCGAACGTATGTGTGGCCGTCGACGTCGATTGGGGCCCGACCGTTGTGCCGTCGGCGAAGTCGAACGTATAGCGAAGCGCCTCACCCTGGGGGTCGCTCGACGCGCTCGCGTCCGCGGTGACCGCCAGCGGCGTCGTCCCGCTGCTCGGCGACACCGTCAGCCGGGCGACGGGCGCGGTCGGTACGCCGGTCGACACGAACTCGTACGCGCCGAGGTCGTCGTAGTCGCGCGGTCCGCGGCCCGTGTTCGCGACCAGTGGATCATCCGTACGGTCCACGCCGAGCAGATCAGCCGCCCGCTCCCCCGACGCGCCGGCGTTGCCGGCATCGACGGCCGGCGACCCTTCGGTCAACCGCAGGTCACCTGCCTCCGCGTCGACGAACTGCGGATTCGCCTGCTTGCCGTGGAGTTCCTGACCGGTCGCGGCGCGCATAGCTGCCAGCGAGGTGTAGGACGAGCCGAACACGTACATCGATCCCCGGCTTGGACAGGTAGACCAGATTGTTGTCCACCGTGGTGCTCGCCGGAGCCGAGTCCCAGATGCCGATGTTGCCGGCCCGACGGTTGCACGCGATGCCGTTGTAGGCCGGGTAGACCGCGTTGTCGACGGCGATGTTGTTCTCGACCGTGTAGTTGCCGGAGGTGCCTTCGACGTTGATGCCGCTCGTGCAATTGTGGTAGATCGGTGTTGCCGATCAGCCGCCCGCCGGTGACGTTCAGGTCGTCGATGCCGTGGTCGCCGTTGTTGTAGGAGACGTTGAGCGTCGCCAGGTTGTTGTTTCCGCCGGTGTAGAACTGCAGGCCGGAGTCTTCGTTGTCGTGGACGATGTTGCCGATGACGGTGTTGGAGGGACCGGTCACGTCGATGCCGTTGGCGTTGCGCCGGTAGGACTCCGCATTCCAGCTCGACTCGTTGTCGCTGATGACGTTGCCGCTCGACGCCGAGTTGAGGTAGATCCCGTGATCGCTGTTGTGCGTGGACAGGTTGCCGGTCACGGTCGAGTCGGTCACCGCGACGAGCTCGATCCCGGCCGCCGTCTGTCCGCTGGCTGGCTGACCCGCACCGGTCACCGTGTTGTCCGTCACCAGGATGTCGTGGGCGTTGGTGAGGTAGATGCCGTACGAGGTGGTGGCGGTTACGTGGAACCCGGAGATCGTGACGAAGCTCTTGCCGGACACGACGAAGCCGTTCGCCTTTCCGGTCACCGTCACCGTCGCTCCCGGTGCCGCCGTAAAGACGACGGGCGCGGCAGCAGTACCGGAGTTGGCGACCACGACGCGCTCGACGTAGGTACCGCCCGCGACCACGACGGTCTGGCCGGCGGTGGCGACCGTTGCGGCCCTGCCGATCGTGCAGTACGGCTCGGCCTGCGCGCCGACACCGGAATCGCTGCAGTTCGTACCGCCGACGTAGAGCGTCATCGCGGCGGCGAACGCAGGGGCGGCGGCAAGGGCCGAGGCCACCGACACGGCACCGACGACCGCGCCGAGGGCGAGTCCTCGCCGGAGACTCCGATGTGTACCCACGTCATGTCCTCTCATCCGGATGTTCTCGTTGATGATGCGGGCAATCCGGTACCGGCACATACCGCAAACGACGTAGATACGACACCTCGATTTGGAAGGTTTATGTCCGTTATAACCTGAAATCTCCGGATTTGAATACGTGCAAATTACTACTGTTCACATCAGACTGCCTTCTATGGTTCAAATTTCCACATTGGTCGTCGACGACCATCGGCTGTTCGCTGAGGTATTGCGGCTACGCCTCGATCGAGAGCCGGATCTGCACCCCGTCCGTGCGGCGACATCGGCCACGGAGGCCCTCGCGCTCGTTCGCGCCGACGCACCCGACGTGGTCGTCATGGACTGCCGGCTCGGCGCAGATGACGGGGTCGACCTGATCGGGCGGATGCAGGACGTTGCGGACGGTTGCCGCATCGTCATGTTGAGCGGGTTCGGGCAGGTCGGCGACGTGGTGCGGGCATTGCGCAGCGGCGCCAGCGGCTGGATGGCCAAGACCGCGGACATCGAGGAACTCCTCGCCGCGATCCGCGGAGTGCGTGCGCGGCGACGCGTGGCTCTCGCCGCAGATGCTCGGATCGATCTTGCCGGAACTGGTGAGCGACGGCGCCCGGGCAGCCGACAGCCGGCTGTCCGTGCTGACAACACGCGAGCGCGAGGTGCTGGCCTGCCTGGTCGACGGCCTGACCCGGACGCAGATCGCTGCCCACCTCTACATGTCGGCCAACACCGCCCGCACCCACACGCAGAACCTGCTATCCAAGCTCGCGGCGCACTCGACTCTGGAAGCCGTCTCCATCGCGCTGCGTCACGGCATGCGGGCCACCGGTACGAACCGCTGAGGCATTCCGTGGGCGGGTCGCAGACCGGCTCCCGCAACGTGCGTAGTCCACCTGCGACAGAAGAGCGATGGAGTCGCCCAAATCAAGCCGTACCGTCGTTAATGTTCCGTTTACCTCTTATTCACGGATCGTTAGGACGAATCTGGCATGGACGTTTCCCGGTCGACCGCGCGGCTCATCCCGCGGTACTGGCTGCTGCTCACGTTCGCGATCATCGCGCCGATGACGGCGGTGGGCGCGATCACCGCGCACAGCCCGCATACCTACACGGCCCGCACGAGGCTCCTGGCCGCACCGACGGTCCCGCAGGCGCAGGCACAGGCCGATGCCGAAGTCAGCCAGGTACAGGCGGTCGCGACCAGCCGCGAACTCGTCGCGAGCGCACTGGCCACGGCCGGCATCGTCCGCGACCCGAACGCCGTCGCCAAGTCGATCTCCGTGGCCGGTGTCGGCTCCTCCGGGCTGGTCGATCTGTCCTACACGGACACGTCCGCGGAGGTCGCCCAGCGTGTCGACGTGGCCGTCGCGAAGCTGGTCGTCACCCAGTTGCTGGCATTGCGTGCCGGCGTTCCGGAGCTGGTACAGACGCTGAACGACCTCACCGCCACGATCACTTCCGATCGTGCCGCCGTGGCGTCGACGGCACACTCCTCCGCGCGCACGCAGGCACTGCTGACCAACATCGACGACCTCATCAGTGACCTGACCGCCGACCAGACCCGCCTGTCGGCATTCGGCGAGAACGGATCGTCGGTCGCGATCGTCGACACGGCGACCCTGCCGCCCGCCGACGGGACAGCACTGGTCGCGAAGCTCAGTATCGCGCTGCTGCTCGGACTCGTGTTCGGGCTGCTCATCATCGGCGCGAGCGAGACGCTCCGGCCGCGGGTGGCCGGCGCTACCCGGGTCGCACGCCTGCTCGACACCGCCGTACTCGGCCGCATCGGATCGGATCTCGCGGCCATGTCGGATCTCGGCCGCAGGGTGCGGCTGCGCAGCCGACGCGACCGGATCTCCTCGGTCGTGGTCCTGCGCGCCGACGGAACGCCGACAGCGCCGGAACTCGTCAGTCGGCTGCGGGCGGTCACTCTCGACGCCGTACCGCTGCCGAAGCAGTGGTCCGCCGACACTCCCATCGCCGACACTTCCATCGCCGACACTCCGATCGCCGAAGCTCCGATCGCCGGCGTCGACGCCGCGGATGACCTGCACGCGGCCGATGACACCGACGCCGGATCGCCGGACGAAGGCACGAGCAGTGTGTCCGTGGCCCAGATCGTCCGCACGACGAACGCGCCGGAGCCGCGCCGGGCCGACGAGAGCCGACTTCGACACCTGGTGGCGCTGGACGAGCTCGACATCGCCGGCGAGGGCGATCGCATCGGAGTCGTCATCGTCGCCGGTCGCACGACCCGAATGTCCACCGTTGCCCAGGTCCGCGACCTCGTTGAGACGACCGGCTGGCCGGTACTGGGCGTGCTCGACGACCCGCAGAACCGGAGTGGCATGTGATAACCGCCGACGCGACAACGATCCCGTTCACCGTTCCGACCTTCACCGTGCAGGCCAAGGAGGCCGCGCAGCGGGTGCTCGACTCGGGCTGGGTCACCACGGGTCCGGAATCGACGCTGTTCGAGGATGAACTGGCCACATTCCTCGGCCAGCCCTATGTGGTGAGCCTCGCCTCGTGCACCCAGGCGATCGAGCTGAGCCTGCGGGCCTTGCGGCTACCCGCCGGTTGCCCGGTGCTGACGCCGAGCCTGACCTTCTGCGGAGCGGTGGCCGCCATCGTCCACGCCGGATATCGGCCCGTGCTCGTCGACATCGACGAGGACACGCTGGTCCCCAGCCCTGCGACCGTCGCTGCCGCGGTGCGGCGCACCGGCCCGCCGGGCGCGATGATCGTCTGCGATCTCGGCGGCTACCCGGTCGACCACGTCGCGCTCGCGGACGCGGCCGGACTGCCCTGCGGCCGCGTGGTCGTCGACGCCGCGCACGGACCGGGCGGTCTGATCGGACGCGCAGCCGCGGGCACCGCACCGTTCGCGACCTGTCTGAGCTTCTACGCCACGAAGAATCTGCCGATCGGTGAGGGCGGGGCCGTCGCCACCCACGACGAGGCGTTCGCGACCTGGCTTCGATCCGCGCGCCTGCACGGCATGAGCAGGGACGCTTGGCGCCGGTACCGGCCCGGTGGATCGTGGCGCTACGACGTGGCCGAGGTCGGCCACAAGGCGAACATGACCGACCTGCAGGCGGCGATCGGCCGGGCGCAGCTCGCGGCGCTGCCCGATTGGCAGGACGCGCGCTCGCACGCGGTCAAGCGGTACGACGACGCGCTCGTACCGCTGCTCGATCGTGGCCTCGCCCGTACGCCCCACCGGCCGCAGGGGCACTCACTGCACCTCTACCAGATCCGGGTGCCCTACCGCGACGAGGTCATCGAGCGGCTGGCCACGCCAGGGCATCGGTACATCCGTGCACTTCATTCCGGTTCACCAGTTCCGCGGGTACGCGCCGTTCCTCGGCGACCAGGAGTCCTCGTGCGTCCCGGTCACCGACCGCGTCGCCGGCGAACTGCTGTCGCTGCCGCTCTATCCAGGTCTGACAGACGCCCAGGTACAGCGAGTCGCCGCATGCGTCGTCGCCGCCGTGCAATCCGCATCCCACACGCGATAAGAAGGAGACGACATGCGGCCATGGCAGCGCAGCCAGGCAGTGCCGATGCGCCCGGGACTGACCACGCTGGTCCTGGGGGCCGGACAGGCCGGACGAGAGGTGGTCCGCGCACTGCGGGCCGCCCCGGACTACGGCCTCGTCCCGGTCGGGTTTCTCGATGACAACCCCCGGGTCCGGCGCGTGGCAGGCCTGCCCGTGCTGGGCCGCCTCGATGACGTCGCCGCAGTCGCCGCCCGGGTCGGGGCGCGGGCTGCGCTCGTGTCGGTCCCTTCGCTGCCGGCCGAACGCATCGCCGAGCTGATCGAGCGGGCCGCGGCCGCCAACCTCCTCGTCCGGTGCCTGCCCACCATCCTGGCAGCGGTCGAACGCTCGATCCGCGTGTCCGACCTCAACGGCATCCAGGTGGAGAAGCTGCTCGGACGTGACGAGGTGCAGGTCGCGTCCGAGCGCGTACGCGGGCTGATCCGCGGCCGGCGTGTCCTCGTCACCGGCGCCGGCGGCTCGATCGGATCGGAGCTGTGCCGGCAGATACGACGCTTCGGCCCGGCCTCGCTGTACCTGATCGACCACGACGAGTCCAACCTGCACGCGCTGCATCTCGAACTGGCCGGGTCGGGCGTGCTCGACGACGACGACATCATCGTCGCCGACATCCGCGATCGTGCGCGCCTCGATCAGATCTTCGCCGAAACGCGGCCCGACCTGGTTCTCCACGCGGCCGCGCACAAGCACCTGCCGCTGCTGGAGCGGCATCCGTGCGAAGGCGTCAAGACGAACGTGCAGGGAACACAGCACCTCGTCGACCTCGCCGTCAAGCACGGCACGGCCCGGTTCGTGCTGATCTCCACCGACAAGGCGGCCGACCCGACCTCCGTCCTCGGCGCGACGAAACGCCTGGCCGAGGTCATCGTCCAGGCCGCGGCCGGCGGTCCGACCGCGATGGCGTCGGTACGCTTCGGCAACGTCCTCGGATCGCGTGGATCCCTGCTCAGCGTTCTGGCGGGGCAGATGGCCACCGGGCAGGCGTTCACGATCACCCATCCGGACGTCACCCGCTACTTCATGACCATCGAGGAGGCGGCCGGCCTCGTGTTGGAGGCCGCCGTACTGGCCGAGTACGCCGAGACGTTCGTCCTGGACATGGGCGAGCCGGTGGGCATCGTCGACCTGGTGCACAAGTACGCGGCAGCGGCCCACCTGCCGACCATCCGGATCACGTTCACCGGATTGCGCCCGGGCGAGAAGCTGACCGAGAAGATCTTCTCCGACGCGGAGCTGCGCCTACCCACGGCGCACCCCAAGATCTGGGCGACGCGGGCCACGATCGTGCCGTCCGACCTGGGCTCCGGCCTGCAACGGCTCTACGCGGCCGCGGCCGACAACGACGACGAGCGCACCGTCGCGCTGCTCCACGAACTCCTTCCCGACTACCAGACGTCCCGGCGCGCGCCGGTCACCGCCGGCATGGGCTCGCTGTACCCGGACGGTCTCTAGTGGACGTGTTCGTCGACAGCGGCGGCGAGGCCGTCGCGCTCACCTCCGACCTCGAATGGGCCGGGCGGCTCCTGGCTCGCGAGATCGGAGCCGTCGCTCCGACCGGCACCGCGACCGACGCGCGGTCCGATCCGACCGTCCGCGTCCACATCGAGGCGGGCGGCCGCCCCTTCAGCTCGGCGGGCACGCGCGTGATCACCCGTGGCGCCCACGCCGGCCGAGGGCACGTGATCATGGTCGACGCCGGTGGATCCGGCTTCGACCTGCGCGTGTCGGTCGGCGCGGACGTGCTGGACATCGTCGCCCGCTACCGGCCGCCGGCCAAGGAGCGGCTCGCCAACACCGCCCTACGAGGTCGATTCGGCCTCCTCGCCGCCCAGATCCTGGTGCACTACCCGGTGCTCTGGCGGGCCGGGTGGCGAGGCCGGGCCCCGCTGCACGCGTCCGTTCTGACTACGCCCGCCGGTACGCCCGTGCTCGCCGGCCCGGGCGGTGTCGGCAAGTCCCGCCTGGTCGCCTCGGCGATGCGAGCCGGCGCGGCGGCGACGGCCGACAACCTGTGCTGCGCCGATGCGGCCGAGTGTTTCGGCATCGTCGAGCCCTTGCGCATCCATGACGCGCAGATCCCCGGCGCTCGGACGTCACACGGACGCACGTCGGTTCCGTTCGGCCGGCGGGTACCCGTGCTCGCACCGGATCTCCTGATCGTCCTGGAACGTGGCTCCGCGATCACCACCATCGAGGACGTGCCGCCGGCACAGGCGGCACGAGCGCTCGCCGCCGGCACCTACGCGGCCGGCGAACTCCGCAGGTACTGGGCGTTCGCGGCGACGTTGGCACTGGCGACCGGCCGCGGCCCGGCGCACCCGCCGATCGACGAGGTCGCGTCGGCGCTGGCACGCCGGGTGCCCTGTCGGCGCGTACGCATCGGCGACGGCGACCACGTCTCCGCCGAGCGGCTCTGCGATCCCGGTGCCGTCGCGCACCGCACGACGACGCACCGATCAACAACGCACCGATCAACGGTGGAAGGACCACGGTGAAACGAAAAATCAGGGTCGCCACGATCATCACCCGGCTGGCCGCCGGCGCCGGCGGCGTGGCGCTGCGCGGCGCGCTCGCCCTCGACCCCGACGCGTACGAGATCACGATGGTGACCGGCGGCGCCGGCATCAGCGGCCCGACGATCCCCCGCCAGAGCGGCGGTGACAGGGTCGCGCGCGGCATCGACGCGATCACCGCGGCGCCCTCCGGCGACCTGCTCCACCAAGCCTTCTACGCCGGCCTGCCGGTCGCCCGGCTGGCCGACCTGGTACCCGAGATCTCGCCCCGTAAAGACCGGGCCGCGCTGCAGGCGTTGACGTCGTTTCTGCGCGACGGCGACTTCGACGTCGTGCACACCCACAGCGCGAAGGCGGGTGCGCTGGGCCGGATGGCGGCGTCGCGGGCGGACGTCCCCCGCATCGTCCACACCTATCACGGCTTCCCGTTCCACGACTGCCAATCGGCCTGGCGGCACGCCGCCTACGTCGCGATCGAACGACGCCTCGGCCTGCGCACCGACATGTTCCTCGCGGTCGGCACCAATGTCGCCGCAGAGGCAATCCAACGGGGCATCGCGTCGCCCGAGCGCGTACGGACCATCGCTCCGGTGATCGACGACGATGCGATCCACCGAGGTTCGGCCGCGCGCGGCCTGGCCCGGCGTCGCCTGGACCTGCCGACCGGCGTTCGCCTGATGGGAACGGTCGGTCGGATCGACTATCAGAAGGCGCCCCTGGAATGGGTTGACGCGCTCGCGTCGATACGCGGCGGCGATGTGTGGGGCCTGTGGATCGGAGACGGTCCGCAGCGGGACCAGATGCTGGCCCACGCCCGCTCCCGGCACGTCGAGGACCGGCTCGTCCTGCTGGGGCACCGCGACGATGTGCGCGCGCTGCTGCCCGCGCTCGACGTCTTCGTGATGGCGAGCCGCTACGAGGGCCTGCCGTGCGCCGTCATCGAGGCGATGGAGGCCGGTGTCCCGGTCGTGGCGACCGCGGTCAACTCGATGCCCGACATGGTGGTACCCGGCGAAACCGGGCTTCTGGTCCCTGCCGGGCGCCCCGACCTGCTCAGCCGTGCCGCCGGCTACATGCTCGAGCACCCCGAGGACGCCGAGCGCATGGCGCGCAACGCCCGTGCGCGGGTCGGCGATCAATTCACGCCGGCGGCGCTCGGCGTCGTCCTGGACCGTACCTACCGTGGGAGCACACTGTGGACCTGACCGTGATCAGACGCATCGAGGACGAATCCCGCCTGCCGCGGATATTCGACGGCCCGGACCTGCCCGCCGACCCGACCGTGCTCGCCCGGTTGATGGAACGGACCGCGAACGCCGATCTCGCCGCGCCGCCGGTGGTGCTGCCCGACTTCCACCACAAGTCCAACATGGAGCTGCCCTCGTCGGTTGCCGTGGCGACCCGAGGAACCATCCGACCCACACTGACGTCTGCGTCGGTCAACTGTGGCATGGCGTTGATCGCGCTGGATGCCGACCGTCCCAACGACGCCGGGATCGGCGAGTTCTACCGCCGGGTCCGCGAACGCTACCCGTATCCGGCATCCAACCTGCGGGAGCTGTCGGTCAGCGACGTGCGCCGCTCGGCGGTCGACGGGGCATATTTCGCCGCGGAACGCTACGGCGTGGCAGACGAGGAGCTCTCGCGCGTCGAGGAATCCGGCCGGCTCGACCTCGAGCGTTTCGGCGGCGGCGACCGTCTCGTGCGCGAACTTCCCTCACTGGCCTTTCAGCTGGCCCGGCTACGGTTCGGCACGGTCGGGCCGTCCAACCACTTCATCGAGCTGCAGGTGGTCGAGGAGGTGTTCGACCCGGACGCCGCGCATGCTCTCGGCGTACGGCAGGGGCAGATCGTCATCCAGTACCACGCGGGCGGGGGCGTTCTCACCGGTGAGATCGGGGCGCTGTTCGGGCGGCGCCGGCACAATCCGAGGCACCTGCGGATGGCGATGGCGATCGAGAAGCCGCTCTACCACCTCGCCACCGCGCGGTCGATCGCACAGTTCCGCCAGCGCATGGCGCTGTACTTCGCCGCCGACTGCCCGGCGATCGACCGCGACAGCGACGAAGGCCAGCGGTTGATGCTGGCCAACGCTGCCGCGATGAATTACGGCTTCGCGTTCCGGATCGCGACGTATGCCGCACTGAAGCGCATCGCCGCCGACGTGTTCGGCTCCACCGGTCGGCTCGTGGTGGACTCTCCGCACAACTCCATCTACGAGGAGCCGGTCGGTGCACACGGTGCGCACGGCCATCGTGCACCGGCACAACTCCTGCCGTGCCTACCCGGCCGACATGTGCCCACCGGGGTCGGTGTTCGCCACCACCGGGCAGGCGGTGCTGCTGCCGGGCACCTCGCGCACCTCGTCGTACCTCGCGGTCGCCGGGTCGAAGGCCGGCGACAGCCTCTACTCCGCCTGCCACGGCTCGGGCACGCTCGTCGCCGACTTCGTCCGGCGCGGACTGTCGCACGCACACCCGGACGGCCACTCGACGCTGCGGTTCGGCTACAACGACGCGGCGCCGGAACGTACGGCCCACTTCGACGACGGTGGCGTCAACGCCGCGGTCGGCGTCCTCGCCGATCACGGCCTGGTCCGGCCGGTCGCTCGCATGCGGCCGTTCGCGGTGCTGAATTGAGCCCGACGGCCGGCGTCCGGTCGGACCAACGGTGGCGGCTGCTGGTGCCCGAGGACGCGCTCGTCGTGGACCTCGCGCAGCCCTCGGAGGGGGCGGCCGTCCTGCGGGCGCAGCCGCCGGGCACGCCGGTCGCGATCGTCGGCGGCCCGCGTGCACGCCGGTTCGCCCGCCGGTACGCGGTGACCACCCACCGTGTCTTCCTCGCCGTGCCCGGCCTGGACGAGCCGGTCGTGGTCGCCGAGGTCACCGAGGGTGCACTGGCCTGGTTCACCGGCCAGGTGCTCACCGTGCCCAGCGGACGACGTCGTGGGCACGGGTTGATGTGGGTGGCCGTGCTGATCGCCCGCCGGTGGCCGCGGCTGCTGATGCATGCCTCGATCGGAGACCGAATCGTGATCGGAGCACGCCGATGAGCCTGGACGCAGCGGTCGGTCCACTCACGACAGTCGCAGCCGCAGCTGCGGCCAGCGACCCGGAGCTCCGCACGGTGATCGGACGTCCCGGCACCACCGCCGTGCTGCTGAGCGGCTCGCGCGATCCGAACGCGAAGATGACCCTGATCGTGCTGGACCGCTACGGCCCCGCACTCGTGGCGAAGGTGCCGACCACGGCGCCCGCGGAGGCCGCAGTACGCCACGAGGCCGCCGCCCTGGTCGCCCTCGCCTCGCTGTCGCTGGGCCGGTTGTCCGCGACGCTACCGCGCACTCTCGGCTACGCCACCCACGACGGACGCACCGTGCTCCTGAGCACGGCGCTGCGCGGGCGGTCGATGGCGGTCAGCTACCACGGCTGGCATCACACCGCCCGGCGCCGCCACGTCGAGCGAGACTTCGCCGCGGCCGGCGACCTGGCTGCACGATCTGCAGACGCGCACCGGCGGTCCGGCGCAGCCGGTCAGCCTCGTCACCGATGCGGTCGCCCGGCTCACCCGCCGGTTCGGCGACCACCCGAGCCTCGCCGCCGCGAACCGACGTGGTCGAGCAGGCCGCCGAGCGGCTGAGCGGATATGCCACACCGCGCACCGTGGTGCACGGCGACTTCTGGTTCGGCAATATCCTCACCGACGGCGGCGCGGTCACCGGAGTCGTCGACTGGGAGGCGTGCGCGACTGCGCGGCGAGCCACTGCGCGACATCGCACGGTTCGTCGTCAGCTACGCGCTCTACCTCGATCGCCATACCGGCGACGGCGCGCGGGTTCGCGGGCACCGGCTGCGCGCCGGGACCTGGGGCGCCGGCGTCGACTACCTGCTCGCGTCCGGGAACTGGTTCTCCGACGTGGCGCAGAACTTCCTGACGCTGCAGCTCGGTCGGCTGGGCGTACCGCCGGACCGCTGGCGCGACGTGGTCATCGGCGGCCTCGCCGAGATCGCCACGACCGCCGACGACCCGGACTTCGCCGCGCATCACCTGCAGATCCTGGCCCGGTCTGAGACCTGGGCCGGCACGGCCCCGGCGGACGCATGACCGCCCTGGATAGCCGCCGAGTCGTGGTGCTGGCGGATATGCTCCCCCGGGATCCGACCCGTGACCTGTCCCGCTGGCGGCTGACCGTCATCACGATCACGATCGCCATGGCGGCACTGCCGCTGCTGCGGCCGAGCGGTCCCGGCAACACCGGCCTGGTCGACCTCGCGCTCCTGGTCGCGATCCTCGCGGCCGTGCTCGCCGCATCGAGTCGCGCCTACCGCATCCGGCTGCCGTACGCCTTCGCCGCGGGCCTGACCGTCTTCGCCGGCGCCCTGGCGGTGACCCTGGCGCCCGGCGGCAGTGGCGAGCTTCAGCGCGGAGGCCTCGCGCTCGTCCAGGACGTGTTCGTGTTCGGATGGGCGGCCGCGATCGCCACGGTCGGGCGCGACCGGCGCCTGCTCGACACCGCGTTCAAGGCATTCGCCTTCAGCGCGGTGGCATGGGCGGCGCTGCTGATCGTCGGCGAGATCGCCGGGATCACCTGGATCACCGGCATCAACTCCCGCGACGGTATCCGGGCTTCGCTCACGTTCGGCGATCCCAACCTTGCCGCCGACTACTTCATCTGCGGGCTGCTCGTGCTGCGGGCATGCCAGCGCCCCCGACACCGCGGCTGGCGGTTCGTGTGCTGCGGCGTCATCGTCACCGCGATCGTGATGACGCTCTCGAACGGCGGCATGATCGCGCTGTTGACCGCGAGCGTGCTGGGTGGGTTGTTCGCGCTGGCACGGCGCCGGGGCGTCATCGTCGCCGTCACGCTCGGGCTGGTCGTCGCGACGGGAGCGGGCGTCGCCGCCACCACCGTCAACGTCGGATCGTGGGTCACCCGGGTCGAGCAGTCCGACACGCTGATCCGAGACTCGCTGGGGCGGGAAGCCGAGAGCAGCGGCAGCCGCAGCGCGCTGGCGAAGGAGGGCCTGACGCTGTGGCTCCACGACGACACCGTGCTGGGCTACGGCCCGTCCAACACCGAGACGACGCTGCGCGCCAGCGGCGCGGCGTACGTCAAGGAAGCGCACGACGACTACCTCGCGACGCTGCTCGAACGGGGCGTCATCGGAGCCGTGGCACTCATCGTGCTGATCGTCGCCGTCGCGGTCCGGGCGCGGCGGATCTCCGTGACCGGCGGCCTCGACCCGGAGCTGACCGCGATCGTGCCGCGGCCCGAGCTGTTGGCCGCGGCCTGCATCGCGATCGCGATCTCGGCCGCGTTCTACGAGGTCCTGCACTTCCGCCACGTCTGGGCGGTCTTCGGCCTCATCGCCGCGCTGGAACAGGCGAACCGGCCGTGACCACCGTACTGGCCGCACACCGCGCCGAGAGCCGGATCCGCACGCTTCTCGTCGGCAACGTCGCCGCACGGGCCGCCGCCCTGGTCGCGCTCGCCATCGCGACCGTCATGGTGGCACGGGCCGGCGGGCCGGCCCTGGTAGGCGTGTTCACGCTCATGCGCGTGCTGCCCGGACTGGCCGGGGTATTGGCCGCGGCCGGGCTGCCCGGGGCGGCACCGTACTTCCTCGCGTCGCGGCGCGACGATCCGGCGCTGCGATCGACACTGATGGTGCTCGCCGTCGCCGGTGGCACCGTCGCGACCATCGGCTGGCTCGCCCTCACCCCCGTCCTGCACCGGATCTTCTTCCCCGAGTGGGGCGTCGGGCTGGTGCTGCTCGGCGCGTTGGCGGTCTTCACTCAGCTCCCGGTGGCCGTCGGCAAGTCGCTGCTGCAGGGCGAGTCCGACATGATCGGCGCGAACCGGGCGATGATCGCGGAGGAGGCTGTCTTCCTGCCGGTATACGCAGCCGCCCTCCTCGTCGGGCGAGGCCCGACGACCATGGTCTGGTCCCTCGTCGCCGCGGACGTCGCCGTCACACTCGGTATCGCCGCTCGACTGCACCGCCGAGGATTCTTCCGCGGATGGCGGCGCCCGGACGTCGCGCTCGGGCGCACGATCTGCGGCTACGGCCTGCGCGGCCAACTGGGCGGGCTCCTGTCGCTGGTCAACCTGCGCCTGGACGTGGCGATCCTGGGCGCCATCGCCGGACCGGCCGTGCTCGGTGTCTACGCGATCGCGAGCAAGTACGCCGAGCTGCTGCGGCTGCCCGGCCTCGCGGTGAACTACGTCCTCTACCCGATCTTCGCCGTTCACGATCCGCAGGAGGCGCGAGACCGGACGGCGTCGCTGCTTCGCCGCACCATGCCCGTACCGATCCTGGTGGCGCTTCCGCTGGCCCTGGCCGCGGCCGCGGTGCTGCCCCTGATCTACGGACCGGCGTTCCGCGGCGCGATCGTACCCGCCCTGATCCTGCTCGCCGGGCTGCTCGGGGACGTCGCCGCGAACCTGATCGGCGCCTTCCTCTTCGGAGTCGGCCGACCCGGATGGAACTCGATCGCCATCGGTGCCGGTGTCATCATGACCGTCGCCGGCGACCTCGCTGCTGATCCCCCACTACGGCGCCACCGGTGCCGCCATCGCCTCGTGCGGCGCTTACCTGACCACCGACATCACGCTTCTCGTCTTCTTCCACGGCACCCGCGCGCGGGACCGTCGATGAAGCGACCGCCGCTGCGCTCGACCGCGGCGCTGGTCGGGGTGGCCGCCGTGACCGCCCTCATCACCGCACTCGTCGTCGACATCGGCGCGGCCGACCCGCTCGCCGATCGCGCGGCCACCGCCGCGATGCCGGTGCCGATCCACATCCAACCGTACGTGGCGGCGATCCAGGCGGCGCACCGCGACGGCCTGCGCGTCTGGATCGAGACCGACCTCGTGCAGCGATGGCTGGCCGGGCCGGCCTCCTTCCAGCAGGCCATCGACGCCGTCGCCGAGGAGGCGGACGAGACCGGCGTGGTCGGCATCAAAATCGCCGACGAACTCGGCTACCACGACGGCCTCGCCACGCCGGTGCAGATCGAGGAGTTCCTCCATGCGAGTTCGACGGCACTGCGCGCCGCGGCCCCCGGAAAACTCCTCCTGGTCGATCTCCTCGTGCCGGAACTCGGCTGCCTACCGGGCAGCCAACCGCCGATCGCGGCCGCCGGCGCCTGCGCGGCCAACCGGCGAGCCGACCTGCCGCAGCTGACAGCGGCCAACGTCGACAGCTTACCTGCGGCTGCATGACATTGACGTCGTCGATCTGTCCACCGACCTGCTGGACCCGGACACGTACGCGTCCTGGGGCGTCTCCCTGGACGCGGCGCAGCGGGCCGCGTGGCACGAGGCCGACGCCCGCGGCTGGAACAGCCTCGTCACGCTCCAGAGCCGCAAAGCGCTCGCGCATCCGGGCGCGGAGACCGGATCGGCCGCTGACGCCGCGGCGGCACTGCGTACGTTCGTCGACGTTCCGGACCAGATGGGAGCCGTGGCGACCGACGTGTGGACCTGGCGCCAGCAGTATGAAGGGCAGACCTACCGCCTGCTCGACCCGGGACTCAAAGCCAACGACCTGTGGACCGGCCTGGTGCAACGCCACCATGCCGGCGTACGTATGTTCACCCACTTCTCCCCGAGTTCGGTCGAGGTCAGCCAGGACCGGGACCTCCGTCTCATCGCACAGGCCTTCACGGACGTGTTCGTGGCGGCCGGAACAGGATGATCGATGCCTTCCGTCGACGCCGGCACCTGGTCAGGTGTCCGTCCGAGCCGCGCACGTCGCGTCCTGGACATCGCCGTGAGCCTGGCGGGCCTCGCCGTATTCGGCGTACCGCTGCTCGCGCTCATGCTCGCGATCCGGTGCGAAAGTCGCGGCTCCGCGCTGTTCCGGCAAGTCCGCGTCGGACAGGGACGACACGAGTTCCGCCTGCTCAAGCTGCGTTCGATGCGGGTGGACTCGGCCGGAAGTGAGCTGACGGCCCGGTGCGATCCACGCATCACCAGACTCGGTCGCCTCGTCCGGGCGACCTCGATGGACGAACTGCCGCAGCTGGTCAATGTTCTGCGCGGCGACATGACTCTGGTCGGACCCCGACCGGAGACGCCTGCGCTCGCCGTCGGCCTATCCGCCCGAGTGCCGGTGGGTCTTCGCGTACCGGCCGGGATTGACCGGACCGGCGCAGGTTCGCCTGCGCGATCGCGAGGTACTCGGCGACGGTGCGGCGTTGGAGGTGTCGTACCTGGAAGTGATCGTGCCGGCCCGGACCCGGATCGAGGCACGCTACCTGATCCGGCCGTCCCTGCCGGCGACGGTCTCCGTCCTGGTCGACACCGCCCGCCACGTCCTCGGCCTGTCGGTCACCGGCCGAGCGTAGGCCCCGACCCGGCCGGCCCGATCTCCTTGCTCTGCAGCGGCTCGCACCGCGCGTTCAGGCAGGCCCCGCTGCGCACGTCGAATTCGAAGTTATGCGCCAGGCAACGCAGCACGCCGCCCTCGAGGATCGCGCCGACGCCGAGGTCCTCGCCGGCGTGCGGGCAATAGCGGCTGATCTCGTAGGACGTGCCGTCGGCGACCACGGAGATCCGGGCGTCGTCGTCGCGACCGGTCTCGTAGTCCTCCACCGCCTGCAGCGCGGGCTCGTTGGCGTGCTTCAACAACCCGATGAGGTAGTCGTTGTACCGGTCCGGTTCGCGCCGCGCCGACAGCCGCAGCGAGAGCAGCAGATCCTCCCATCCGATCCGGGACATGAGCACGGCGTTGAGCCATCGGCCCTCGACGGTAAACGTGTACTCCGGGGCCGCGGCACTGCCGGCGAGATCGACCGACAGGCCGGATTCGTCCATGCGGACGTCCCAATCACCGCCGTGCGGGCCGGTGACCTCGAAGCGCGCCGTCATACCGATGCGCGACAGGAAGTACGGCGACAGCGTGCCGAGCTGTGAGAAGTAGCGGCTGAACCGGGCACTCAAATCCGGTCCCACGTCACCCGCCTCGGCGTGGACGGATGCGATCGCCTCGCGCCGGTCGTCGGCGTACCGCGTGAGGTAGTCGTCGAGACCGTCGGTATAGCTGAACGCCGCGGAGGTCGGATCCGGTGTCACCGCGCCCGTCTCCAGATCCACGGTGTCACCCGGACGGAAGCTCGCCCACCGCTGTTGCGGGAGGTGCTCGGCGAGCCAGTCGCGGGCCTGCTCGACGTCCGGGAAGATGCCCGGTGCCCGCAGCGAGTCGTTGAACCGGACCAGATCGTCGTCGAGGAAGCACGGTGGCCCCGCGAACGGTACGGCCAGTTGCGGAGCGGTCGCACGCACGAGCCGCTGCACGGCGCGGAATTTACCGATGCGCTTCTCGTACTCGATGCGAGATCGGACATCCGGCGGATATGCATAGCAAATCGGATGCCACGAAGCACCAGATGTCTGAACTGTCATGATATCCAGCTGACCGCCCGCTATGTGTTTGGCTCGTCTTGCCTGCGCTGCGGTCAGTCTGGCGTCATTGCAGTCCAGCACGCTGCGGCCGTCGGCAACGATGAGGAACGCGGCGTCGTGGCACATCGGCGAGTTCTCCGGAATCGCAGTGATCCACGACCCGCGGTGGTCCAGCGGAAACGGCGCCCACGCAGTCAGCTCCACCACGCGCTGCACGCCGGCGGCCCGCAATCGTCGTACGAAAACTGTGGACGGATAACGTGGAATGAGAACACGAGTCCGCGCCGGAAGGCGCGACAGTACGGATAGATCCATGTGGTCGAGGTGTTCATGCGACACCGCCACCCAATCGACATCCAACGTCTCGGGTACATCCAGATGGTCGTTTCTGGGGAACTGGTGCCACGAACCGAGGAATGCGCCCGTCTCCGCGAACCACGGGTCGACCAGCATGCGGAAGTCTCTGGCACGGACAGCGAGGCCCGCGTGCCCGAGGAAGGTCAATGTCGGCATAGACCAACTGTGGCCGTCGCGGACCGCCGCCACATCCGACGCCGTGCGTAGACGTCCTGCGGTGCACGCATGAACACGCCCGCACTCGCGAGCCCGTCGCGTGCCGTACCCGACCAGCACGACGTCTCCCGGGCGCGCCGCCAAATCAGCCACGACATCAACCACGAGCTCGCCACCATCCGTCTGCTCACGACACTGCTCACGACCGCCTCCGACGTCGGCCCGGACAGTCGCCGTCGAGCCGCGCTCATCCTCGGCGAGACCCGATGGCTCGAACAGCTGCACCGTGCCTACGAGAGCGCCGGCGACTGGGACACCGCCACCGCGTGGGAAATCGACCGCCCGATCCGCATCGACGACGTAGCCAACGAGGTCGTGGACGCCATGCGGCAGGCGAGCCTGGCCACCATCCGGATATCGACATCGCCGGTAAGCGGTCGCGTCAACCGTCTCGCGCTCTGGCGGGTACTGCGCAACATCATCGACAACGCGATCCGGGCCGCCGGCCCGGATGGCACCGTCGACGTGCGAATCGACGACAGCGACGGATGGGCCGTCATCCAGGTCGACGACGACGGCCCCGGCTTCGGACACAGCGACAGCGGCCGGACCACCTGGGGATTAAACATCGTGCAGGACTTCGTCCCGTCCGTCGGCGGTCAACTCGATATCCACCGGGGATGCCTCGGGGGCTGCTGCGTCCGGGTCCGGATACCGCTGACCTGCTCGGCCGGCGACTGGCCCGACGGGATGGACCCGTCATGAGGGCAGTGATCTGCGACGACCACGCGCTGTTCGCCGACTCGCTGGCCGACGTCTTGTCGACATCGGGCATCGAGATCGCGGCCGTCACCTATACGCCGGAGGATGCTCTCCGGGCGCTCGGCTCGTCCGCCGTCGATGTGTGCAGCCTCGATGTGATGTTCGGCAACACTAGTGTGCTCGACCGGCTTGCCGAGTTCCGGTGGGCCGCACCCCGGGCACGCCTCATCCTGCTCAGCGGCATTCTCGACGCAGCTGCCGTCAGCGCCGGTCGTGCGGCCGGAGTCTCCGGATTCGCCGACAAGAGGCAGTCCGCGGCCGAGATCGTGACGACGTTCCTCAAGGTGGCCGCCGGGCAGACGGTCGTACCGGCCTGCCTGCGCGGCATTCCCGGACCGCGACGGTCCGCCTCGGAGCCCAACGAGGCTGCGCGGCGCCTCGCCTCCTACCTGACGCCGCGGGAGCGGCAGGTTCTCAGTGCGCTCGTCGGTGGATCCGACACGACCGGGCTGGCACGGCAGTTGGGCGTCACCACGACCACGGCCCGATGTCATATCCAGAGCATCCTGATCAAGATGAACGTCCACTCGCGGCTCGAGGCGGCGACCACCGCGGTACGGATCGGGCTACTCGATCCGGAGAGTGGCGAGTGGTACTTCTAATCGGTTGTCGTGGTCGGCCGCGGGACGGTGATGGCGCTGGACGGTCCCAGGAACTCGCTCTGCGCGGGCGGATCCCGACGAGGTGCCGCACCGCCGCCGTGTAGGAGCAGGGCTGCCGCGCCGCCGATCGGGATCAACAGCCATCCGGTCAGCAGCCGGTACAGGAGTATCCCTGCGGTGGCCGCGGCGAGCGGTGCACCGGTGGCGGTCAGCGCGGCAATGAACGCGGTCTCGATGACACCGACACCGCCGGGCGTGAGCGGAAGCTGCCGCACGATCTGTACGCCGAGATAGATCCCGGCGAGCGTGGCGAATCCGGTGGAAACGCCCACCGCCCGCAGCAGCGCCAGCAGGCACAGCAGATCCGTGCCCCAGTTCGCCACCGCGTAGCCGGTGGCCGCCGCCCAGTGACGCAACCGCAACTCCCGGCCGGCGTTCCAGGCCTCCCGGGCGGCTCGCCGGAGCCGGGAGACCACACCGACCGCGGGAGTATCCGGCCGGACCGGCACCGTCGCTGCGCCGGGCCGCGATGCGCGGCCCCGCAGATGTCCCGCTACGGGCACCGCAATGGCCGCGGCCACGGCCGACACGACGACGGCACGGGGATGGTCGGCGCCGACGGAACCGGCATACAGCAGACCCAGCCCCAGGCCGGAGATCAGACCGGAGACAACGGTGACGGCGGCCGCGGCCTCGAGCGTCGCACCGGCTCGTCGGAATTGGCGCAGCGCGTACGCGGTGGACACCGCCGCTCCGGCCGGCATGCTGCTGCCGACCGCGGAGCGCGCCATCGTGATCGCCACCATGCGCCACGCCGAGATACGCACGCCAAGGCCGGTGAACAGCACGCGGTGCCCGAGCGCGAACGCGACGATCGAGACGATCTCCGCACCGGCGGCGACGAAGATCCACCTCAGCTGGACACCGGCCAGCGCAGAAACGATCATCGACGGGCTCGGCAGTCTGCCGTGGACCTGGCCGATCACGACGGCGACGACCGCCGCCAGGGCGGCGATACGGATCACGTACAGGGCACATGTCCGCGCTCGGGACCGCGTCCGGGCATCCGGAGGGCGACCCTCATCATGCTGCGGCGTACTGACCGGACAGGGTGGATCGGCGGTCACGTCGACAGAGCGGGTCACGGTCATCACCACCTTGTGTTGCGAGCCATCGGTGCCGCGGGCGGGCCGTGGCCGTACGCCCGAGGCTGGTCAAAAGCGTAGCCCGGCCGGCCGCCGGCAGAACCCGGCGACGGTGGATGCGGCTGCTGTGGGGCACCGGCATCATCGGATTCGGGCGCTACCGCTACCGGTACGCCACGGCCACCTCGGCGAGAGCGCACTTGCCAGCTTCGCGCCGCGCAAGGCGCATCTCGTGGTCTATCTGGTCGCAGAATTCGAGACGAAACACGCCGGGACCCTCGCCCGGCTCGGACCGCATCGCGCCGGCAAGGGCTGCCTGTACCTGAAGCGCCTGACCGACGTGGATATTGACGCGCTGCGTGAGCTGATCGAACGTGCGACGCGCGTCCGTCGAGGCGTCGACCGCGCCAGCTCGTGACGCAGCCACCATCCATAGTGGACCGTGAACCCGCGCGGCGGGTTCGCGAGCAGCTAAATCGCGGTCGGGTGTCGAGGCTGGTAAATGCCGAGGTCGCCACCGCCGGGCAGCCTGATGGTGGCCAGCCGGCCGAACCCGGCATCGGTCGGCGAGGACGCGAACTCCACACCGTTGGCGGTAAGCTCCGAAACGGTCGCATCGATGTCGTCGCACATCAGGTACAGCTCGTGGCCGCCGGCGGTCTCGGTGGGATGGACGCCCATCTCCGCCGGTGGCATCGCGAAGATCAGCCAACCGTCGCCGGCGTCGATGGAGGCGAATCCGAGCTTGTCCCGTAGAAACGCACGGTCGGCCGCGGCGTCCGTACTGAAGATGAGCGCATGCAAACCATTGATCACCCGTACAGGCTGCCACATTTCTCGGGTTCTGTTTCGGACATCTGCCCGACGACCTCGGGATCGAGGACGATTCGGCCGGCGGCAAGGACGCGTACCGCCTCGATGAAGCGGCCGCGGCGGCGACCCGGTCCGTCAGCGGACCGGCGCGGCCGCCGATTCGGGGGCCCGGACCACGGGCGAGCAGCTACACAGGGCCACCGGAATCACCTCGAACCCCGCCTGCGGGGCTTGCGCTGAGACTGAGGCCGGGGTCGGGACCGAGGCGGGGCGCGCCGGCACCGTGGCCAGCCCGGGCTCGGCGGTGGTGGTGGCGGTCCTGGGCTCAGCCGGCCGACGCTTCGACGGCAGCATGACGATCGCGAGGATGACCCCGAGTCCGAGCAGCGCTGCTGAGATGGCGAAGGCCACGGTGTAGCCATGGGTGGCCGCGATCGCGGGTGCCAGCGGACCGGCGTGGTGGTCCACCAGATAGCCGGCCGTCGCGGTCAGCGCGATCGTGCTGAGGGCGGACGTCCCGATCGAGCCGCCGACCTGCTGCACCGTGTTGACCAGCGCGGAGGCAACACCCGAATCCTCGCGGCTGACTCTGGCCGTGGCGGCGTTGATGCCCGGGGCGAAGATCATGCCGAAGCCCAAGCCCAGAATCAGCAGCGCAGGCAGCACCCCGCCGACATAGCTCGAGTTGACGGTGACCTGGGTCAAATACACCATCCCGCCGGTACCCAGCAGCATGCCGGCAGCGATGAGGACACGCGGCCCGGTCCGCGGCAGGAGCACGATGCTGGCCAGGTTGGAGCTGATCAGGATGCAACCGATCATCGGAAGGAACAGCAATCCGGTCGTCAGCGGATTTTCTCCCTTGATGAGCTGCAAGTAGAAGGTCAGGAACAGGAACGTGCCGAAGATCGCGATCCCGGATATGAAGAGGGCGACATACGAGCCGCTCCGGGTCCGGTCCAGCAGCACCCGCAAGGGCAGCAATGGGTGACTGGACCGCTGCTCGGCGAGGACGAACCCGACGAGGAGCACCGGGCCAAGCACCAGACAGCCTAGGGTCAGCGGGTCCGTCCAGCCTGCGGTCTCGGCGCGGGAGAAGCCGAAGACGATCAGGAACAGCCCGGCGCAGGACAGCACGGTGCCGGGCCAGTCCATACGCGGCCGGACCGCCGGGCGGCTGCTGCGGATGTAGACCAGCGCACCGGCCACCGCGATCGCGGCGAACACCAGGTTGACATACAGGCAGTACCGCCATGAGAGGTACTGGGTCAGCACCCCGCCCAAAATCAGCCCGATCCCGCCGCCGCCGGCAGCGACCGAGCCAAAGACGCCGAACGCCCTCCCTCGCTCTCGCGGATCCTGGAACGTGCTGACGAGGGTGCCGAGGGCCGACGGCGCCAGAATGGCACCGAACACACCCTGCAGCGCCCGGGCCGCTACCAGGATGGCGAACGAGCCGGCCGCGCCGCCGATCGCCGAGGCTACGGCGAAACCGACCAGGCCGGTGATGAGGACCCATTTCCGGTTGAACATGTCGCCAAGCCGGCCACCGACGAGCAGCAGGCTGCCGAAGGCGAGGGCGTACGCCGTCACGACCCACTGCCGGTCGCTGTTGGGGAATCCGAGCGCGCGCTGGGCTGACGGAAGCGCAATGTTCACAATCGTGGAATCCAGAACCACCATCAGCTGGGCGACGGCAACGACGGCCAGGATCAGCCAGCGTTTGTCACCAGGAGCCCCGCCGGGCTGTTGAGCGGCCGAAGTACGTCGGTCAGAGGCGGCAGCTGCGCTCATTTCTGGTCCTCCTTGATTGGAGTTCGCTCGCCGATCAAGTCCCGAACCTACGGGCCATCAAGGTGAGCCACCGTCACCAAAATCCGGTGATTTCCCAGGCCGTGGCCTCGCCGACTGGTGGCAAGCCCAGCAGCGGGTATTGGATGGTCGCCGGGGACGGCGTCGTCGTCGCCCACGTGCTGCGTGAGGATGTCTGATCGTGGATGCTGTCGATGTGGATGCCTCTGGAGACCGCGGCTCGCCGGAGAAAGCCGGCTACCGGCGATGGACGGGATCGGCCCGAGGTGAGGCCAGACGCCGGGAACTGCTCGATCGTGTCACCGAGGATGTCGCGGCCAACGGCCTGGTCGACTTCTCGCTCCGTCGCGCCGCGAGAGCGGCGGGGTCGACGCACAAGGTGCTCCTCTACTACTTCGACGGCGCCGACGATCTGCTCGCGCAGGCGGTGTTCCTGCTCCGTGATCGGCGCATCGACCGTGGTATGGCCGCCGCCACCTCGGCACCGGGCCGCGAGACGCTCGCGGCCCGCGTACGCGCCATCTGGCCCGTACTCGTCGGTGTCGAGTCATGGGTGCTCGACCAGGCCATCGGACTCGCCATGTACGACCCGGAACGCTACCTGGAACTCGGGCGGGGCGCGTCGAAACAGTATCTGCCGTCGCTGCTGTCGCTGTGCCCGCACGACTGGTCTGAACAGCGCAAGCTCGAGGTCGCCGAGATGATTCTGGCGGCTCTACGGGGCTTCCTGGTGGACTGGCGCACCAGCGGCGACGCAGACGGGATCGGCGCCGGGTTCGATGCGCTGGCTCGTGCGCTGGACCGCGAGGAAGCCGCCGCCGAATAGATCGCGACCGGGTGGACAGTCAAGTGAACCGCGTGGTTCACTTGACTGGTCGGATGAGACTTCGTCCACTCGGAGGTCGAGATGCAGGAGTCCGTGGAGCGCGAGAAGGTTCGTTTCGTCAGCGGCGACACCGAATGCGCCGCCTGGCACTATCCGGGCACCAACACCGGGTGCGTGATCATGGCCGGCGGTGGCGCGGTGACCAAGGAGGCCGGTACCGACGCGTTCGCGAAGCGATTCAACGACGCCGGGTTCACCGTGCTCGCCTTCGACTATCGCCGGCTGGGCGAGAGCGGCGGGCAGCCACGCCAGGTCGTCGTTATCAAGGATCAGCTCGTCGACTGGCAGGCCGCGATCGGATTCGCGTCGAGGCTGCCGGGCGTCAACCCGGCGCGGCTCGCGATCTGGGGCTTCTCGCTGTCCGGCGGTCACGTGTTCCGCGTCGCTGCGCGCAACCCGCAGTTGGCCGCGGCAATCGCGCAGACGCCGAACGCCGACGGTCCGGCCGCGACGCGCAACGCGAGCCGCCATCAGAAGCCACTCGCAATGCTGCGCCTGACCGGCAAGAGCCTCCTGGACAGCGTCCACGGTCTGGTCGGAGGTCGACCGCTACTGGTGCCGCTGGCCGGCAAACCGGGCACCGTCGCGCTGGTCACGACGCCAGACGGCATCGACGGCGACCGAGCGCTCAACCCTGGCAACAGATATCCGGAATGGCAGCAGGCGGCCGCTGCCCGGTCCGTACCGCACATCGCGTTCTACCGCCCGGGCCGCGACGCGTCGCGGGTGCAGTGTCCGCTGCTCGTGCTCGTGGCCGACCAGGATCAAACGGCGCTCGCCGAGCCGGCCGTACGTGCGGCGGGCCGCGCCCCGCGGGCGGAACTCGTCCGCATGTCCGGCGGACACTACGAACCGTTCCTCGCCGGCCACGAGTATGCCGTCGAGGCGGAACTGTCGTTCCTACGCCGGCACCTGCTTGATCAGGCGCGAGCTGATCGTCTTGCCTCCGGCGGCGCCACACCACAACCGCACGGGCGGCGTACGGAGTTCTGAACTGACGCTGCGGGCTACCGGTTCGGGCTACGTACGTCTCGTCAGCAGTTCACCGGGGGTGCACTGGAGCGCGTCGCAGATCGCGGTCAGGGTGCTGAATCGGATGGCACGGGCGCGGCCGTTCTTCAGGATCGACAGGTTCGCGACGGTCACGCCGACCTTCGCGGACAGGTCGACGAGCGTCATGCCCCTGGCTGTCAGGAGTTCGTCGAGGTGTACATCGATCCGATGATCGGCCTCCTCGGCCATCAAATGACCGTGTCCAACTCGGACCGCATGGCCACGCCCCGCGCGATCAGCTGGCCGAACGCGGCGAAGATGAGCCCGACCGCAAGCCATCCGAACGGCGATTGGTGCGTCTGGACCGCGACGTCGGAGTCCAGCATGGTGGCCGCGAGTACCGATTTCGCGCCGCTACCCAACACCCACACGCCGAGCCCGCCGAGCGCGGTGATCTTCGCAACGACGCTCAGCTCGCGGACGGTCGTGGTGGTGAACGGGTCGGTGTCCTGCGCGGCCCGCAGCAGGTTGGCCATCCTTCGTCCGACTTCGGCGAGCAGGAGCAGTCCGGGCAGCGTTGTCGCGAGGTAAAGCATGCGCTGCGCCAGGACCGGGTCGACAACTTGGAAAACGATCTGGCCGGTCGGGTCGACGACTACTCCGGACGCGACGCCACTGACGCGGTCCAGCCCCGACAGCAGCGACGTCGGCAGCGCCAGCGTCACCGATGAACCGGGGATGAAGCTGATGACCAGCGAGGCCACCGCCCCGCACAGCGCCGCGATATAGACGAGTGTTGCCGTGCCGCCCAGCCAGCGCAGCCAGGTGCCCAACGGTCGCGTCTGTATGACGTCTCCCAATGCACATCGAAAAACAATACGGATATCGAAAAACGATATGCCGGCCGTCGGAAACGCGTCAAGTCACCGGCGTGATTCGGATTCGCTCACGAGGTCCGACCGGTAGAACGCCTCCGCTGCGTCAGTTCACGCCGTGGATCATCGCCATGGCGTGCTCGCGCGCCGGTGCACTCAGCGCGCGGTTCAGGTCGTCGAAGAGCACGCCGGCGGTCTCGCCGCTCCACCCCGGGGGCAGCAGTTGCAGCGGCAGCCCGGGGTCGCGGTACGGCAGGCGCCGCCACTGCGTCAGCATCGGCACGTACGTCTGGAACGCCGCCAGCGATGTCGTCCCGTGCGCGCAGACGCGGTCGAGCAGGGGGCGATACTGCCGCAGGAAGTCGGCGTACATGGTGGTGAGTTCGTCCAGGTCCCACCACGCGCGCACCTTGGACCGCGGCTCCCCGAAGGCGAGGTGTTCGCCGCCGAATATGTCCACGTACGCGGCCAGCCCGCGGCGTTCCAGGGTGCGCCGCGTCTCCGCCGCCAGGTTGCCGGGCGCAATCCACACCCCGGGCGCCGCGGTGCCGAAGCCCAGCCGGGTCAGGCTCGTACGCAGCTCGTGGCGCTTGTCCCGCTCGGATTCCGGCACCGAGAAGACGACCAGGATCCAGCCGTCGGCAGCGCTCGCGCGGGGCCGCCCAAAGATGCGCGTGTCCCCTTCGGCGAGCACCTCGAGGGTGGAGCCCTCGAGCGAGTAGCCGGCGGCCTTGCCGTGGCGCTCGGGGCGCAGTACGCCGCGTGCCTTCAGGCGGGAGATCGCCGAGCGCACGGCTCGATCCTCCAGGCCGAGGTCGGCCATCAGCCTGACCAGGGAGGCGACGGACAGCCAGTTGTCCTCGCTGCGCGCGTACAGGCCAAAGACCGAAAGGATCAGCGGGCCGATGCGTGCGTCGCGCCCGTTGGCCGCCGTCGGAGCCGCGTCGGGTCTCACCGTCGGCTCAGTCGTCATGGCCGCCACCCTAGTGCCCGGTCTGCGGCCACGACATGTGCGGTACGGGCGCCTGTGTGATGCGGTTGCGCAACCGGCCGATCCCCTCGATCCGCGTCACCATAGTCGATCCGCCGGTGAGGTATCTCGGTGGTTTGCGGGCGTGGCCGACGCCGCCGGGGGTACCGGTGGCGATGATGTCACCCGGGTTGAGGCGCACCACCGTGGAGATGTACTCGACGAGGGAGACCGGGTCGAACAGCAGGTCCGCGGTCGAGTCGTCCTGCATGACCTCGCCGTCGAGCTCGAGTCGGATGCCGACGGCGGGACGGACGCCGCCGGGCAGTTCGTCCGGCGTGACCAGGTAGGGGCCGACCGGCGTACACGAGTCCCAGGCCTTGCCCTGGAGCCACTGCTGGGTACGGTACTGCCAGTCGCGGCAGGTGACGTCGTTCAGGACGGTGAAGCCGGCGATGGCCTGTTCCGCCTCGGCGCCGCTCGCCCGCCGCACGGGTGCTCCGATGACCACGGCGAGTTCGGCCTCCCAGTCGAACGCCTCGCTCTCCCCCGGCTTGACGATCTCGTCGTCGGCGCCGATGAGACTGTCGGCGAACTTCGCGAACAGCGTCGGGTACTGCGGCAGTTCGCGACCCATCTCGAGGATGTGGTTGCGGTAGTTCAGGCCGACGCACACGATCTTCGACGGGCGGGGCACCAGTGGCGCGAACTCGGCGTCGGCCGCCGGATACGCCGTCGGTCCGGCGTCCGCCCGGGCGGCTTCGGCGCGGGTACGCCAGTCGGGTCGGGCGAGGAAGGCGCCGAGATCCGCGTCCCCGAGATCGACGAGCAGGTCGCCGTCGAGTTTGACCGCCCGGGTCGCCGCTTCGGCGCCGGTGACACGGAGCGTGGCGAGCTTCATGCGGGACTCCTTCGAGGTCTTGGCCTGGTTTCGTGTCGAGCGTCAGGAGATCGCGACCTGACGTCCTCGGCTGGTTCGTGCAGGATCAGGAGTGTCCGGGGTCGCGCTCATCGCCGGGCGCGCGGAGCCGGTCTTCGGGGATGACGGCGACACCCATGATCTCGATCTTCGCCTCCGGCTGCCAGAGGGCGGTACAGCCGATGCCGGCCATCGCGGGATACACGGGGCCGGCCAACTCCCGCCAGACCCGCCCGATCTCCTTGCCGTGGGCCTGGTAGTCCGGGATGTCGGTGAGGTAGATGGTCACACTCACCAGGTCTTCCGGCTGGCCGCCGACCTCGCGCAGGGTGGTCAGCACGTTGCCGAACGCCTGCCGGAACTGCTCGACGATGCCGCCCGGCACGATCCGCATCTCGGCGTCGAGGGCGGTCTGGCCACCGAGATGCAGCGTGCGGCCCGCGAGCGTGCCGTGCGAGTAGCCGCTGGGAGCGGGGAGGCTGAGCGGGTTCACGGCGATGGGCGGCATGGGGCCTCCGTCTGGTCGATCGGACGAGGTTCGACGATTGGTATTGACTTTACATGACGGTAGTGAAAAATACGAGATACGATGGAGTGAGACCCGGAACGGAGCCGACCACCATGGAGCCTGACCTCAGCAAGTACCGCCTGGAGGGCGACAACTCGATGTATCGGCTGCCGAGCGGCCTGGTCGCACCGGTGGTCACGCGCGCGGGCGCAGAGCACGGCGACACCGCGGACTCGGGCGGGGCGGTGCGCATCTCGGGCGTGAGCATCCAGCACACCCCGGCCCGGCGGCTGTGGTACGGAAAGGTCAGTAACGAGCCCGGCTACCGGTCCGTCTCGCACCACCACGGCGAAGCGGAGACCGGCGGCTACGTGCTCTCCGGCCGGGCGCGCATCTACTTCGGCGAGAAGTTCGAGGACTACCTCGACATGGCGGAAGGCGACTGGGTCTTCGTGCCGCCGTTCATGCCGCACGTCGAGTGCAACCTCTCCCGCAACAAGCCGCTGGTGTGGATGACGACGCGCACGCCGGAGAACATCGTCGTCAACCTGCCCGACGTCGAGGACGCCGAACTGCGCGACTGGCTCAACCGGTGAGCGCACCGACACCGCCCACCGCCACGCAGAGCACGGCGGACGCGCACGCGACCTCCGCGATCGTCACCGCGGCACTCACGCTCAGCCCGGTCGAGCCGCAGCATTTCGACCTGGCCTTCACCGCCGTCACACAGCCCTGCCCGTGGCCCAAGTCCTACGGCGGCGATCTCGTCGCCCAGGCCGCAGCGGCCGCGATGCGCTCGGTGACCGACGGCAAGGCCCTGCACTCGATGCACAGCTACTTCCTGCGCCCGGCCGACATCGGAGCCGACGTGCTCTACGAGGTGGAGATCCTGCGCGACGGGCGCGGCTACAGCACCCGGCAGGTGCGCGGTTTCCAGAACGGCAAGCCGGTCTGCGTGTGCCTGGCGAACTTCGCCGCGGGCGAGCCCGGGCCGGCCTTCGCCGCCGAGTTCACCGAAACCGTGCCGGAGCCCGAGCAGTTGCCCAGCTCGGCGCAGTACCTCGCCGGGCGCGAGGGCGGCACGATGACCGCGGAGTCCAAGGCCTACTGGTCTGCCGGCCGCGGCTTCGACATGCGGCACGTGCCCGGGCCGGTCTATCTCACCGTCGAGGGCGAACGCGCCGCGCATCAGGCGGTGTGGGTCAAGCCGTTCGATCCGCTGCGTGCGGTCACCGGGCTCAGCGACACCCAGCGCGACCTCGCGGCGCTGGCGTACGTATGCGATTACACGATTCTCGAGCCTCTACTCCGCGTGCTCGGCCTGGCGTGGGCCGAGCCGGGACTGGTCACCGCCAGCCTCGACCACTCCATGTGGTTCCATCGGCCCGCGCCGGTCGAGGACTGGCTGCTCTACGTCCAGGAAGCCGCGTTCGTCGGGTCCGGCCGCGGTCTGGGCACCGGCCGCTTCTTCACCCGCGACCGGCGCCACCTGGCCACCGTCGCCCAGGAGGGCATGATCCGCCCCGCTTGACCGGCTGCCCGTCCCGGCGGGCGCAGCGAAGGACGCGCATACAGATGTCGCTATCACCCTCGGCGCACGTGGACTCGTTCACCCGCGACCACCTGCCACCCGCGCAGCTGTGGCCGACGATCGAATTCACCACGCCGGAACTGCACTATCCGAACCGGCTCAACGCCGCGACCGCACTGATCGACGTCCCGACCGAGACCTTCGGCGCCGACCGTCCGGCCCTGCGCACCCCGGGCGGGGAGGTCTGGAGCTACGGGCTACTGCGCACCCGCGCCAACCAGGTCGCCCAGGTCCTGACCGAGGATCTGGGTCTGGTGCCGGGTGAACGCGTCCTGCTGCGCTCGCCCAACAATCCCTGGACGGTCGCGGCCTGGCTCGGCGTGCTCAAAGCCGGCGGCGTGGTGGTGACGACGATGGCCGCGCTGCGCCCGCGGGAACTCGCCGCGATCGCCGAACGGACTCAGCCCTCGATCGCGCTCGTCGACCACCGCTTCGCCGAGGACGTGCACACGGTGCGCGCCTCCACGCTGCCCTCGCTGCGGATCGTGGAGTACGGCGGCACCGGCCCGGGCGATCTGGTCGCGCGTACGGCAGCCAAGTCGGGCGAGTTCAGCGACGTGCAGACCGCCGCGGACGACGTGGCGCTGCTCGGGCCGACCTCCGGCAGTACCGGCACCCCGAAGATCACGATGCACTTCCACCGCGATCTCCTCTCGATCGACAACACCTTCGGCCGGCACACCCTGCGCCTCGAGCCCGGGGACCTCGTCGCCTGCTCCGCCCCGCTGGCCTTCACCTTCGGCCTCGGCATGCTGGTGGTCTTCCCGCTGCGGGCCGGCGCCTGCGCGCTGCTGACCGAGGGCACCACCCCGGAGCAGCTCGCCGAGCTCGTACGGGATCAGGGCGTCACGGTGCTCGCCACGGCGCCGACGGCCTACCGGGCGATCGTGCGGGCGGGCCGGGTGCCGGCGCTGGCCGGGTTGCGCAGAGCCGTGTCCGCGGGCGAACACATCACCGAGGACATCTGGCAGCGGCTGCGCGAGGACCTCGGCCTGGCGGTCATCGACGGCATCGGCGCCACGGAACTACTGCACATCTTCATCTCCGCCGCGGACGACGAGATCCGCCCCGGCGCCACCGGGCGGCCGGTACCCGGCTTCCGCGCCGTCATCCTCGGCCCGGACGGGCGTGAACTCGGCCCCGGAGAGCTGGGCCGGCTCGGCGTCATCGGCCCGGTCGGTTGCCGCTACCTCGACGACGTGCGGCAGAACGACTACATCCTCAACGGCTGGAACGTCACCGGCGACATCTTCCACCGTGACGACGACGGCTACTTCTACTACCACGCCCGCGGCGACGACATGATCGTCTCCTCCGGGTACAACATCGGCGGCCCCGAGGTCGAGGCGGCCATCGACACCCACCCCGACGTCGTCGAATCCGCCGTCGTCGCCCGGCCGGACACGCAACGCGGCTCGGTCGTGTGCGCATTCGTCGTGCTACGCCCCGGCGTGACCGGCGACGATGCGAAAGCCCGCGAGATCCAGAACCACGTCAAAGATGTGCTCGCGCCGTACAAGTACCCCCGCGACGTGCGCTTCTGCGACGCGTTGCCGCGCAACGCGAGCGGCAAGCTGCAGCGTTTCGTGCTTCAGAAGGCCGTCTCGGACGAGCAGGCCGCGCACCCGGCAGAAGGACCACAGTGAAGATCGCGATCATCGGCGGCGGCCCGGGCGGCCTGTACCTCGCCGCCCTGATGAAGCAGCTCGACCCCGCGCACGAGCTCACCGTCTGGGAGCGCAACGCCCCCGACGACACGTTCGGCTTCGGCGTGGTCTTCTCGGACGAGACCCTCGGCGGCATCGAGAACGCCGACACTGAGGTCGCCGAGGCCATGGCGCGCCGCTTCGCCCGCTGGACCGACATCGACGTGCACTACCGGGGCGAGCGCCAGACGGTCGGCGGGCAGGGCTTCGCCGCCATGGGGCGCAAGGATCTGCTGCACCTGCTCCAGGAGCGTTGCCACGGGCTCGGTGTGCAGCTGTGCTTCTCCACCCCCGCGCCGGAGCTTGCCCAGCTGCGGGCTACGCACGACCTCGTGGTCGGTGCCGACGGGGTCAACTCGCAGACCCGGGCCGCACACGCCGATGTCTTCCGCCCCAGCCTGGACCGCCGCGCCAACAAGTACATGTGGCTCGGCACCGACCGAGTCTTCGAGGCCTTCCAGTTCTTCGTCAAGCAGACGCCGTGGGGGACCATGCAGGTCCACGGGTACCCGTACTCGGCGCAGGGTTCGACGTTCATCGTCGAGATGCACGAGGACGTCTGGCACGCGGCCGGCTTCGACGCCACCGCCGAGGCACAGCTGCCTCCCGGTGCATCCGACGGGCAGGCGGTCGCGCGGCTGCGGGAACTGTTCGCCGACGAGCTGGACGGCCACGAACTGCACGCCCACAACTCGAAGTGGCTGAACTTCACGACCGTACGCAACCAGCGGTGGCACGACGGCAATCTCGTCCTGCTCGGCGACGCGGCGCACACCGCGCACTTCTCCATCGGTTCGGGCACCAAGCTCGCGATGGAGGACGCACTGGCCCTCGCGGCCTGCCTGCACGAGCATCGAAACATCGACGCGGCTCTGAGCGCGTACGAGACCGAGCGGCGCCCGGTGGTCGAGTCCACCCAGCGCGCGGCGCAGGCCTCGCTGGAGTGGTTCGAGAACATCGGCATGTACGTGCACCAGGAGCCGGTCCAGTTCTGCTTCAACCTGCTGACCCGTTCGCGGCGCATCACCTACGCGAACCTGCGCACCCGTGACGAGGAATTCGCCGATCGCGTGGACGCCGCGTTCGCCGCGTCACAGGGCAATGCGAGCGTGGCCCCGGCGATGTTCCAGCCGTTCCGGCTCGGCGCGCTTGAGCTGCGCAACCGCGTCATCGTCTCGCCGATGGACATGTACTCCGCGGTCGACGGCATGGCAGGCGACTTCCACCTCGTTCATCTCGGTTCCAAGGCCATGGGCGGAGCCGGTCTGGTAATGACGGAGATGGTGTGCGTGGCACCCGAGGCCCGCATCACGCTGGGCTGCGGCGGCCTGTGGACGAACGAGCAGGGCGACGCCTGGGCGCGGATCGTCGCGTTCGTCCACGACAACAGCACCGCGCGGATCGGACTCCAGCTCGGGCACGCCGGGCGGAAGGGATCGACGCGTCTGATGTGGGAGGGCATGGACGAGCCGCTGTCGGAGGGCGGCTGGCCGGTCATCGGCCCTTCACCGCTGCCGTACGGTCCCGGGATGCAGACGCCGCGCGAGGCCACCCGCGCGGACCTGGATCGCATCGTCGAGGACTTCGTCGCGGCGGCCCGGCGCGGGGCACAGGCCGGCTTCGATCTGCTCGAACTGCACTGCGCGCACGGGTATCTGCTGTCCTCGTTCCTCTCGCCGCTCGCGAACCAGCGCACGGACTCCTACGGCGGCACGCTGGACAACCGGCTGCGCTTCCCGCTCGAGGTGTTCGACGCCGTACGCGCGGCATGGCCGGCCGAGCGTCCGATGATCGTGCGCATCTCAGCGACCGACTGGCTCCCGGACGGCAACACCGAGCAGGACGCCGTCGAGATCGCCCGCGCCTTCATCGCCCACGGCGCGAACGCGATCGACGTCTCTACTGGCCAGGTCGCCAAGGAGGAGCGGCCGGCGTACGGACGTTCCTACCAGACACCGTTCGCCGACCGGATCCGCCACGAGGTCGCCGCCGCCACGGGTGCGGCCGTCATCGCCGTCGGCGCGATCGCCTCCTACGACGACGTGAACTCGATCCTGCTGGCCGGCCGCGCCGACCTGTGCGCGCTCGGCCGCACGCACCTGCACGATCCGCATTGGACGCTGCACGCCGCGGCGGAGCAGGAGTACCAGGGTGCCGCGGCACCGTGGCCGGTCCAGTTCATGGCCGGACGCCGCAAGCCGCCGAGCTCGCGGACCGACGCGGTGCGGCCACGCCTCGCGTTGCTGCGCGACACGCAGCCGCAGCAGACACTCCACCTGCGATGGACGCCGCCTCAGGCCCGGGCGAACGTGGCCTGACACGGGAGACGGTCCGACCGCTCCGGCGCGGCCAAGATCCTCGGACCAAGTCGGGCACGCCGAGGCGGCACCCTCACACCCCGGATGGTGGCTAACGGAGAGACAATGCCGTGACGAAATGCCCGCCTTCGCGTAGGAGTGATCGCATGATGCGCAACCGGTCTGTCCCTCCCGCCACGGTCGTTCCGATCCTTGCCTACCCGGACGTACGCGCGGCGGTGCAGTGGTTGAGCGCGGCATTCGGCTTCATCGAACGCACCAGGATCGGCGAGAGTCATCGGGCGCAACTGAGCATCGGAGCCGACGGGGCGATGATCGTCGCCGAGGACCACGGTGACCCCGTTGCCGGCAGCGGCTCAACTCATGTCACCAGAGTCCGGGTCAACGACGTCGATGCGAGCTACGAGCAGGCGCGTGCGTACGGAGCTCGGATCCGTGAGGCACCCGTCAACCGCGAGTACGGCGAGCGTGATTTCACGGTCGAAGACCTTGCCGGGCATCGCTGGCAGTTCAGCGAGAGCGTCTCCGATGTGATGCCGGAGGAGTACGGATGCCAGACCATCGCACCCTGGCCCGACAGCGCGATCACCTGAGTGAACCGCGCGGCCGGTCGATCGCGAACTGTCTACGACCGCGGCGATCCCAGAAATGTCATCGCGGATACCGGCCGCTCTGGAGTTGTTCGTCGGTCAATGCCGGTACCGGCAGTGGTGTGGGTTGGTCCCGCGACGGCCGTAAGCCATCCAGAACGATACCGACGACTCGTCGGTAGAGATCTGGCTGCTGGGCCGTGCCGGCGAAGGCGAGGGTCGACTGGATGGCCATGGTCAGGACGAGCATGTCGGTCGGTTCGATGTCAGCGCGCAGTGCTCCGGCGTCCTGTGCCCGCCGGATCAGGCGGGTGTGGTAGCAGCGCATGAGTTCTTCGGTGGTTTCGAACAGGGTGATCAGCCGGTCGGGCGCCGAGGTTCGGGCCCACCCGGCGGTGCCGGTGTAGGCGCCGGCCAGGAGTTCCCGGAAACCTTTGTCGGTCACCAGAATGCGAGTCGAGTCCTCGAAGTAGCGGACGAATCCGGCCCAGGGATCCGGATCGTCGCTGGCCGCGCGCGCCAGGTCGGCCAAGTCGGCGAAGCGGGCGGTGAACAGCTCCACGATGAGGTCGTCCTTGGTGGGAAAGCGCCGGTAGACCGTGCCGACGCCGACACCCGCTCGCCGGGCGACGTCGGCGAGCGTGGCGCCGAGCCCCTGGGTGGCGAATGTGGCGGCTGCGGCGGCCAGGATCCGCCGCGCTATGTCGGCTCGATCACCGGTCTGCCGTCCGGCCACGCCGTCCTCGCTCGGGTCCATGCCGTCATCATACGGGTTGCGGAATAGCTATTCCGCTGTAGGATCGATCACCGGAATAGCTATTCCGGTGAGTGGCGTCACGGAGGATCCGGTGAACAGACTCAAGATCATGTCGGTGGTGGCGCGGCTGCGGCGGGAGACGTTTGCCTACTCCTCGATACCAGCGAGCGGCGAGGGCTACCGGAGTATTCCGCTGGACGTCGACCCGGCCGCGCAGGTTCCGCGCCGGCCTTCGGGTGTGACGCTGCGGCGCAACGTCGTCTATGCCCGCCGTACGCTGCCCAGCGGCCGTCAGCGCGTGCTGCGGATGGACCTCCATGTGCCTACCGGCCCCGGCCGCAACCCGCTCGTCGTCTATGTCCCGGGTGGTGGTTTCAGCGTGTCGCCGAAGGGCCTGGCGGCCCGCCAGCGTGCCTACCTCGCAGGTACGGGCTACGTCGTGGCGAGCGTCGAGTACCGCACGGCGCCCGATGACGCCCGCTACGTCGACGGTGTCGCCGACGTGACATCGGCCATCCGATTCCTGCGTGCGCACGCCGAGGAATATGACATCGACGCGACCAGAGTCGCCGTGTGGGGCGAGTCCGCCGGCGGCTACCTGGCCGCGATGGCCGCCGTGACCGCCGGTAGAGGCGAGTTCGAGACCTCCGACAACCCCGGTCACAGCAGCGCCGTCCGGGCCGTCATCGACGCGTTCGGCGCATCAGACCTGTCCCGCTTGACTGAAGGTTTCGACAAATCGACGAGCGCGGCGTACGCGGGAATGGACAACGCGGTCGCGCATTACGTCAACGGTCGGCGCAGCGGCAAGGCCCTGTCCGATGAGCCGGCGATTGTGTCGGCCGCCGACCCGACCACCTACGTGAGCGATGCGTCGCCGCCATTCCTCATCCTGCACGGCGACGATGACCGGGTGATCTCGCCGATCCAGACGGATCTGCTTCATCACGCCCTGGTCGACGCGGGCGCCCACAGCACCCGCTATGTGCTGCGCGGCGCGGGCCACGGAGACCTGTCCGCCACCGGCGCCCAGGCCAAACTCTGGACCACCACGACCGTCCTCGACCTCATCCGCGACTTCCTCAACGATCACCTGGCACCGCCTACCGACCGCGCGCCCGGGACGGAATGACCATGCCCGATGTCATCACCCAGCCGGACGGCCTGGAGCCGATTGAGACCGCATCCGTCGACGAACTGCGCAGCGTACAACTGGCACGGCTGCAGTGGTCGGTCCGCCACGCGTACGAGCATGTTGGCCACTACCGGGCCGCGTTCGACGCGGCCGGAGTCCACCCCGACGACATCGTCGAGCTGTCCGACCTCGCGAAGCTGCCGTTCACCACAAAGGACGACCTGCGGGCGAACTATCCGTTCGGCATGTTCGCCGTACCGCGCGATCAGATCGTGCGCGTACACGCGTCGTCCGGCACGACCGGGCAACCGACCGTCGTCGGCTACACCCGCGACGACCTCGACATGTGGGCGACTGTCATGGCACGCAGCATCCGCGCCGCCGGTGGGCGGCCGGGCCACGTGCTGCACAACGCCTATGGCTACGGGCTGTTCACCGGAGGCCTGGGCGCCCACGCCGGCGCCGAGAAGCTCGGCTGCACCGTCGTGCCCGTCTCCGGCGGCATGACCGAACGCCAGGTACAACTGATCCGCGACTTCCGGCCCGAGATCATCATGGTGACACCGTCGTACATGCTCGCCATCGCCGACGAGATGGAGCGCCAGCAGATCGACCCGCGCTCGACTTCGCTCAAGATCGGTATTTTCGGCGCCGAACCGTGGACCAACGAGATGCGCCGAGCGCTCGAGCAACGCCTCGACATCCACGCGGTCGACATCTACGGGCTTTCGGAGGTCATCGGTCCTGGCGTAGCCCAGGAGTGCGTCGAGACGAAAGACGGCCTGCACGTGTGGGAGGACCACTTCTACCCCGAGATCATCGACCCGGTCACCGGTGCGGTCCGGCCCGACGGCGAACTCGGAGAGCTGGTCTTCACGTCGCTCACCAAGCAGGGCATGCCCGTCATCCGGTACCGCACCCACGATCTGACCCGGCTACTGCCGGGCACGGCCCGTCCGATGCGCCGGATCGAGAAGATCACCGGCCGCAGCGACGACATGATGATCCTGCGTGGCGTGAACGTCTTCCCCACCCAGATCGAGGAACTCGTCCTGCGCTCCCCAGACCTGTCCGCGCATTTCCAATGCGTACTCGGGCGCGAAGGACACCTCGACACATTGACGGTACGGGTGGAACGCGGCGAGAACGCCACCCCGGATGCCGGACTGGCCGCGGGCGTTCACCTTGGCCACCTGATCAAGAACATCATCGGCGTGACCGTGCTCGTCGATGTCGTCGACCCTCACTCGATCGAGCGGTCCGCCGGCAAGATGCGCAGGATCATCGACGCCCGCGGCACGTCGGCTGCCTGAGCCAGGACGCAGCGTCGACTCAGGGCCGTACTGGCTCCGGGTACTGCACGTGCACGATCTCCTCGATCGCCCGTAACTCCACCGAGTTCCGGTTCGCCTCATAGGCGAGGGCGACTTGGTGCGGGGTCAGGTCGGCGACGAGCCGGTGGGTCACGTCCGGCCGGGTGTAGAACCGGGCCGTCGACTCGGGGAGGATCACGGTACTCGTCTGAACCTCCGACCCGGTCGGGTCGGTGTTCACGCAGCTCAGCCTGCGTTCTTGATGAGCGGCACATCCCGCGAGAGTTCCCGGAACCCGAGCCCGTAGTACAGCCCGCGCGCCGCGGGATGCCCGGGTGCACCCAGGCAGACGACCGTCGCATGCGTGGCCCCGGCCGCCTTCGCCAGATGCATCCCGTGCAGCATCATCGCCCTTGCCAGCCCCAACCGCCGGTAGTCCGGATGCGTCCCGACCGGCTCGAACTCGACGGTCTTGTTCGCTTCGTCGAACCACATGATCGTCGAGGAGGCCATCGTCCCGTCCGGCGCTTCCACCAGGACGTGCAGGTCGCCGCGGTACGCCGCGGTCTGCCGGACGTCCTCGTACTTTTCGGCCGTGTACGTCGAGGGAGCCCAGGCGTCGATGTGGGCCCGGACCGCAGCCTGCGGCCCGGCCTCGTCGGCGGTACGGAACCGGAATCCGTCCGGCAGCGCCGGCTGCTCCACGTCGGTGAGGTCCCGCTCGTTGAGCTGTGTCCATTCGCCGTCGTCGCCGAGCGTCTCCACGTCGTCCTGATAGCCGTGCGCGGCCCACCGCTTACGGGCGTACTCCTCGGCGTCCGTCAGGCACACCGTGCGCTCCAGGCCGGCCGCAACGTCGTCGTACCAGTCGATCACTTCGTCGACCAGTTCGGTGTGGTCGGGATGGATCTGATAGGTGAGATTCGCGCCGGTGACCTCCGTGACCGATCCGTCACTGCGCCTCGCCTGGCGCGGAAGAAAGGTCCAGGCCCATGCGACCAATTCGTTACCGTGCCACCACAGCCGGCGCGGCCAGGTTGCGGCGTAGAGGGCGCTCCCCTGGCCCCAGATCCAGGCCAGTTCCCCGTACGACGCACCTGCGCCGATCAGATCCGGGCGGGCGGCCGTGACGCGCTGCGCCAACCCCTGCATGAGCTGCACATCCGCGGAGGTCACACGCTCGAAGTCCGTCATGGTGCGCCACTGTGCCAGGACTCGGTGCAGCTGTCGAACGGTTTTCGTACCCGCAGGTCGCCGGTCGCGCGGAACGCCCGCCACACTCCGACGACCGCCATGAGCCGGCCGTTGGTCTCACGTTCAACTGTCGGTCGGCTCCCCAGCACAGGCTACGGCGAAGCCACGTCCGTGCGCTTTTCGTTGTAGCGAAAGGGAACTGACTTATGCGTACGCATAGGCGGGCGGGTCTGTCGTTGACCATGGCGGTACTTGTCGGGATCGTCTCGGCCGGGCTGATCGAGCCGGCCGCGCAGGCCGCCTCCACCGGTGTCCGCATCAACGAGGTCGAGTCCAGCGGCGGCAGCCCCGGCGATTGGATCGAGCTGACGAACACCAGCGCCTCGACCGTCGATCTGTCCGGCTGGGTGCTGAAGGACAACGACGACTCGCACGTGTTCACGATCGCCTCAGGTACCTCGCTGGCGCCCGGCGGATTCGTCGCGCTTGACGTGGACCCGGTGTTCGGCCTGGGCAGTTCCGACTCCGCACGGCTCTACCAGCCGGGCGGCACCACGCTGGTCGACTCGTATTCGTGGACCAGCCACGCCAGCACGACCTACGGCCGGTGCGCGGACGGTGTCGGCGCTTTCGTGACCACCCTCGCCTCGACCAAGGGCGCACCCAACGCATGCCCGCCACCGCCGCCCGCGACCTGGCCGGGTGGCAGCGCGGTGGCGAACGCCGATGCGACCAACCAGTTCGGCACCAACCTCAGCGGCCTGTCCTTCCAATCCGCAGGCGTGGTCTGGGCGGTCGACAACGGTCCGGGCACGCTATACAGGCTGGTCCCCAACGGCTCGCTGTGGAAGCCGGACACCACCGGCGGCTTCTCCTCCGGTAAGGCATTGCACTACCAGAACGGCTCCGGCGACCCGGACGCCGAAGGCGTCGTCTATACCCCCGACGGTGTGCTGGTCTCGACCGAGCGGGACAACGACCACAACGGCACCAGCCTCCTGAAGGTGCTGCGCTACGACCCGACGTCTACGGCCACCACGCTGAACGCGACCGCCGAGTGGAACCTGACCGGGGACCTGCCGGCGGCCGACCCGAACAGTGGTCTCGAAGGCATCGCCTGGGTGCCGGACTCGGTACTGACCGCCGCCGGCCTCGACGACGAGCACACCGGCACGCCGTACAACCCCGCCACCTACACCAACCACGGCACCGGCCTCTACTTTGTCGGCTCGGAGGCGACCGGCACCATCTACGCCTACGCCCTCAATCTCGCCGGCGGGAGCTTCACCCGGATCGCGACAATCGCCAGCGGACTGCCGGCCGTCATGGACCTGGAGTGGGAGCCCTCGGCCAACCGTCTGTGGGCCGAATGCGATGACACCTGCTCCGGTCAGACGACGACCCTGGCCGTCAACGCTTCGGGTCGATTCGCCGTCACCGCCTCCTACAAACGCCCGTCCGGCATGTCCAACTACAACAACGAAGGCTTCGCGATCTCGCCGACCTGCGCCGCAGGCGTCAAGACGGTGCTGTGGTCCGACGACAGCAACGACAAGAACCACGCACTGCGCTCCGGCACACTGTCCTGCTAATACGCGTCCCCGGGCCGACGCCGAGATCAGGCGCCGGCCCGGGAGCGGCATCACAACGTCATGTTCACCGGCCGAGTAACTGCTCCAGCGCCCGTGCAACGCCGTCGCCGTCGTTGCTCGCGGTCTGATGGGTGGCCGCCGCCCGTACGGCAGGATCGGCATTGGCCACCGCGTAGGACGTACCCGCCCAGGTCATCATCGGCAGGTCGTTAGCCGCGTCGCCGAAGGCGATGACCTCCGCCGCCGAGATCCCCCACTCCGCGCCGAGCGCCGCGAGCGCGGCGGCCTTCGACACACCGCGTGCGGAGATCTCGAACGGTGCGCGCTGCGATGACCACGTGCAGGAAACAAGACCTGCCAGTACCGGCGACAGCCGCGCCCATTCCGCGTCCGGATCCTGCGACGGCAGCCACACCATCAGCTTCACCGCCGGCTCGTCGAGCAGACGCTCGAGTGGTACCAGGGTGCGATCGTTGTCGAGCGTTGGACGGAAGAGGTAGTTCTGCTCGTACACGACCCGATAGCCGGTCTCGACAGCAAAGCCGGCTCCCGGGATGACCTCGGTGATCGTGTCGATCACCTGCCGGAGGATCGGTGCCGGCAGCGGATGCCGGATGTCGACCACACCGTCGTTCGGGTCGTAGAACGTCGAACCGTTGCCGCAGACCGCGATGTCGATGAGTTCGGACGAGGCGAACAATTCGTCAATCACGCGGGCCGGGCGTCCGGTGGCGGCGACCACCTTGAGGCCGTGCTTGCGGGCGCCGGACAGTGCGGCCCGCGTGCGATCCGACAGCGTGGAATCGGTGCGGAGCAGAGTTCCGTCGAGATCGGTCGCGATCATCCGAGGCAGCGGCACGTCCATCATCCAATCAGAGCGGACCCGCTGACAACCGTGCGCCGTCGCCTGTCCACGGTCCGGGGCCGTCTATCGCAGCGGCCCGAGCCGCTGCTCGGGTAGCGCCAGCACCCGTAGCGCTGGCACTACCCGAGGCTGTTTAGACCGCGGCCGGCTCGTCGGTCACGAGATGGTGAACGGCGCGGACAGATCGACGTCGTACGGCGTCGTGTCGTTCTTGTCGAGTTGCACGATGTAGCCACCCGGCGCGACGGTCGGCGGTGCCGCCGCGTTGATGTCTCCCTGGCTTTCGCCCAACGCGGAGGTCGGGAACGACACGTGCACCACCTGTGATTGGCCCGCATCGAGCGTTACTCGGGTGAATCCGACCAGGCGCTGTGGTGGCACGATCACGGTGCTGACCGGCTGCGCCACGTAAATCGGCACGATGTCGGTGCCCGACCGGGAACCGGCATTCGTCACGGTGAACGTGACGGTGGCAGTGCCGTGGCGTGGCACCGTCGATGTCACCGACAGGTTGGTGGTGTGGAACGTCGTGTACGACAACCCATATCCGAACGGGTACAGCGGGTTGTAGGCGTTGCCCGGACCGGAGCCGGTACCCGGCAACTGGTCGAAGAACTTGGGCTGGTCACCGAGCGGCGACGGCGCTCCGCTGTTGAAGTCACCACCGACGCTCGCGGCGTCCGACGGCCAACTCACCGACAGCTTCCCGCTCGGATCGGTCTTACCGAACACCACATCGGCGACGGCCTGTCCCGCTTCGGTGCTCCCCTGATACGCCATCAGCACGGCGTTGGCGCTCTCGGCTGGACCGAGCCCGACCGGCCGTCCCGCGATGACAACCACGATCACGGGCTTGCCGGTGCCTTCGAGTGCGGAGATCAGGGCTTGTTGATCGGGGGCCAGCGCAGGTGCCGGGTTGTCACCGAGCCCTTCGGCGTACGCCTTCTCCCCCACCGCCACCACATACGCGTCGGCCGTGCTGGAATCGGCGAGCGCCGTTGCCTGATCTGGCGCGTACACCGCGGCCGGATCATCGGCCTGGATGCCGGCGAGCACGGTGGTACCCGGCGGGATCTGATCGGCCGGACCCATGCAGCAGACATGTCCGGCGCCGAAGACGCCCTGCCAGCTGACACTCCACCCGCCGAGCTGGTTGGTCATCGAGTCGGCGCTCGGGCCGGTGACGACGACCTTGCTTGTCGGTGACAGCGGAAGCGCGTTACCGGTGTTACGCAACAGCGTCATCGACTCCTGCGCCGCCTTGAGGGTCTGGTCGCGACCGGCGGTCACGGCAGCATCCGCGGCGCTCGCGTCCACGCACGCCTTGCTCGGATCGCTGACGCACGGCTGGTCGAAGAGGCCGAGCTGGAACTTCATGGTGAGGATCCGGCGGACCGCCTCGTCGATGCGGGCCCGCGAGATCTTGCCGGTCCGGACGTCCTGCAGGATCGCGGTCTGCCATTGATCGGGGGCGAAGACCTCCATGCTCATGTCGACGCCGGCATTCACCGCGGCCGCGATCGCGCCGGCCAGGTCAGGAACGATGTGGTACGTGCTCTGCAGCGCCGGCACGTCCTGATAGTCACTGATGACGACGCCTTGGAATCCCATCTGCTTGCGGAGGATGTCGGTCAGGAGGTAGTGCGAGGCGGTCGCCGGAACTCCGTTGATCGAGCCTGAATCGACCATCACCGCGCCGACACCCGCGTCGATCCCGCCTGCGTAGGACGGCAGGATCACGCTCTGCAGGTAGCTCAGCGGCAACAGCGCCTCATCGCGGTCATGACCGTTGACGGATTGCGAGTAACCCGCGAAGTGCTTGACGGTCGCGTCCACCCGCAGACCACCGCTGGATCCGGCCGCCTGCATACCGGCCACGTCGGCCGCACCCATCGCGGCCGACAATGCCGGCTCCTCGGCCCAGGTCTCATAGGTACGACCCCATCGATTGTCCCGCGAGAGATCTTGAACCGGTGCAAAGGCCCATACCCATCCGGTCGCGCGCAGGGCGTTGGCGGTCACGGTGCCACCCGCCTGGGCCGCAGCCGGATCCCACGTTGCGCCCATGCCGATCGATTGCGGGAACAACGGCGCCTGCCACGGATGCCCGAAGCCGTGCACCGCGTCGACCCCGAACACCAGCGGGATATGCAGCCGCGAGTTCTTGATGGCGTACTGCTGGATCGTGTTGTACTCATTGGCCCAGTCGAGACCGGTGTTTCCGGCACCGCCCTTGCCCGTCGTGTCGATCGGGTTGTTCGTGCCACCCGCGAGCACCGAACCGACGTGCTGGTCGATCAGAATCTTCTGCATGCACGCCGAGTTCGGCAGGTTGAAGCCGTTATCGCCGCAGCTCGCACTGCTGGGGTCGGTCAATGTCGTGACGAGCTGCTGGTCCATCTGGCCGACCTTCTCATCCAGCGTCATCGCCTTCAGCAGGAGTTCGACCCGAGCGGACACCGGCAGACCGGCCTGCAGCCATGGCGCGGCGAGCGAACTCGCGGCGGCACTGTTGTCGCCGGCAATGCCAGGCAGCCCGATCCCGACCGTCAACAAGACGGCAGTCAAGGCGATCAGCAGCTGTCGACGCGTGAAACGTCTGACGTGGAGTGAACTGAACATGTGCTTGACCTCCTCAGGTCAACGCATACGAGCGCACCAGGCAAACAGGAGCGCTCCGGCCGGCGTCACGGCGCCGGTGAGCGCGGCGAATATGTTCGGCCATAGTCATGCCCGGTGTCGGCGAATTCTTGCCATGCCTGAGCCCTTCGTTTGGCTCCGCTCGAGTGGGGGTATCTCCGCCGGGACCGCCATTACCCCGCGCCGGTCCGGATTAGTCCTACCCGTCCGAAATTGGCACGGCACGCCCTGGATTACTCCGGCGATGGGGTTTGACCTGCAGGTAAGCCTTCGATCGTGTCGACAGACATCCCGGTCAGCGGGTAAACGAGTGGACGATAAACAGGACCACGCTCGCGCCGATGGTGACCTTGATCGCCACACTCACCACGACGGTAGCCACCGTGATGAGCCAGCCCTTTCGGGTTCGTGGACGCCGTACTCCCGTGAACAGGGCCAGGCTGAGACGCCGGCGGTCAGGACGCACTGCCGTACCTCCAGTCGTTCAGTTGTTCCTGATGTCGATGTGGTCCGGATGCGACCGCTCACGCCGTACATTGTACAACGTACGCTGTACAAAATACGATGCGAGATGATGTTCCTGTGACCACCCAGCGAACCGGAGCCGGCGACCCCGCCCACACCCTGCGCCTGCTCTGGCGCGACCCGGCCACCGTCAGCCGACGCGGACCCCGACAGAGCCTGAATCTCGACACCGTGATCGGCACGGCGATCCGCCTGGCCGACGCGCATGGGCTGGACGCGCTGACCATGCGTCAGGTCGCCGACGCGCTCGGCGTCGCCACGATGACCCTCTACACCTACGTGCCCGGCAAGGCCGAACTCCTCGACCTGATGCTCGACGCCGCCTACGCCGCCATGGCCCGCACCGACACGAGCGGTCAGCCGTGGCCGGCCCGACTGACCGCTATCGCCGAGGAGAACAAGGCCCTGTACGCCGCACACCCGTGGGCGGCCACGGTCTCGACGATCAGGCCGCCTCTCGGGCCGGGCCAGATGGCCAAGTACGAGCACGAACTGAGCGCGATCGACGGACTCGGGCTCGACGACGTCGACATGGACGACGTCCTCACCTACCTGCTCGGCTTCGTACAAGCCACCGCCCGCGCCGCCGCCGACGCGCACGCCGCCGTCGCCGACAGCGCCATCGACGACAGCCAATGGTGGGCCGCCAATGGCCCCCTACTCGCCAAGGTCTTCGACGAGAACACCTACCCGACCGCGGCCCGCGTCGGTGCCGCGGCCGGCACGGCCCACGCCAGTACCTATAACCCCGAGCATGCCTACCGATTCGGCCTGGATCGACTCATCGACGGCATCGATGTCCTCATCAGATCCAAACATCGGCCGGAAACCGCAGGCTGATACCGCCGCGCCAGCAGCGTGACATCCGCTCCCACCCGGATCGGCTCGGAGGGCGGCGAGCGCGGCCCGTCGCCGGGTAGCCTGGTACTACATGCTGTAGGAGAAGTGGTCGAGACCACGGCCGGCGGGTTTCTTGATCTCGACCGGCGGTGCGGACGAACGGGAGGCATCGGAGCGATGGGCATCGATCTGACTGGCCGTTCCGCATTCGTCAGAGTGTGTGCACGTCGCACTCCGCCGCCTTCGTGCGGTCGCCGTCGCGCCGGGGCCGCGACGGCGGCGCTGGCGGCAATCCTCGCGGCGGTGCTGCTCAGTGGATGCGGCTCACCCGCCGGAACGCCACTGCCCACCGCGGTCCCGTCGGCCATCGCCGGTTCACAACCCACCGGCACGCAGGCCGCCACCGGGTCGCCGGGGCCAGGCACGACACCGCCGTTGACGGGATCGGCACCGGCGCACATCGTCGTGGTCGTCTTCGAAAATCACGGCAGCCGACAGATCCTCGGATCCGGTCGAGCACCCGCATTCGACGCCCTGGCCGCACGCGGCGTGTCCTACACCCGGTCGTACGCGATCACCCATCCCAGCGAGCCGAACTATCTGGCGCTGTTCTCGGGAAGCACGCACGGCATCGGCAATGACTCCTGCCCGAACACATTCGCCGGCAGCAATCTCGCGCGCCAAGTCCTCGACAGCGGCCACAGCTTCATCGGGTACGCCGAATCGCTACCGCACGCCGGCTACCTGGGCTGCTCCAGCGGGGATTACGCCCGCAAACACGCCCCCTGGACCAACTTCACGGATCTGCCGCCGACCGTCAACCAGCCCTACAGCACATTCCCGACCGACTACGATCTGCTGCCCACCGTGTCCTTCGTCGTACCGAACCTGTGCCACGACATGCACAACTGCTCGATCGCCACCGGCGACGCGTGGCTACGGGCGAACATGACCGCGTACGCCGCCTGGGCAACAACCCACCACAGCCTGCTCGTGGTCACGTTCGACGAGGACGACAGTGCCGGCCCGAACATCATCCCGACCATCATCGTCGGACAGGGCGTCACACCCGGCCGGGCCACCGAAGTCGTCGACCACTACACGCTGCTGCGCACGATCGAAGGCTGCCTGGGCCTGCCACCGCTCGGCGTCGCCGCCGCCCGTACGCCCATGCCGGAGATCTGCCGCTGACCGTCCCCGGAATCTCCGTCGTGCCCGTGATATTTGCGAGCTGCAACTCAACGCTTGCACATCGCGACCACATGTGCAAGCGTTGAGTTGCACATTGATGAGACCTCAACCACGGAGACTGCCATGACCTCGCACACCGACACGGACCGCATCGTGCAGACGGTCACGATCAACGCCAGCCTGGACCGCGTCTGGAGCCTCGTCACAGAGCCCGGCTGGTGGGTCCCGACCGCAGTGCCACAGCCGATCGACCACACACCAGGCCATCAGGTCATGCGCACGTCCGAAACCTGGGGCAGCTTTCCTATCGAGGTCGTACGCGTCGATCCGCAGGTCTACGCGGCCTTCCGCTGGGCAAGTAACTTCCCGGGCGAGGCCCTCACAGCGGGCAACACCACATTGGTCGAGTTCACCCTGACACCGCGCGCCGACAGCGTCGAAGTCACCGTGACCGAAAGTGGATTCGCGGCGCTGGAAGCACCCGAATCCGTACGCACTTCGGGCCTCGACAGCAACACCGCCGGCTGGTCGGAGGAGCTCGACAACCTCAAGACTCGGGCCGAGCAATGACCGCAAGCGTTATCGACGACGTCTTCGCGGCCCTCGCGGATCCCACCCGGCGACAATTGTTCCAGGCGTTGGCCGAGCGCACCGCCGCCAGCGCGACGACACTTGCCCGCGACATGCCCGTGTCACGTCAGGCCGTTGTCGCTCACCTGGCCGTGCTCGTACGATCGCAGCTCGTCACCAACCGTCGCGCCGGCCGCGAGGTCCTGTTCAGCATCGAGCCCGCGCGGCTGGTCGCGACCGCTTCGTGGATGACGACGCTGGCATCGACCTGGGAGGAGCGCCTGCAGATCCTCAAACGCACCGCCGAGAACCCGACAACCTGACGGTAGGCTGGGACTCACGGATCGAGCGTTGGCGGCATGCCGAAGGCGATGACATGGTGAGAGCCGACGAAGGCGTTGGACTCAGCGATCCGTCCGCCGACGATCCGCAGGACGTCGACGACCAATGCGTCGTACCGGGGACTGCCGGAGGCGCGGAGGTAGTGAAGTGCCGCCGGACGCCCGTTGGCCGAGGTGGGGAACGAACGCCAGTCCAACGGCCTGAGCAGGAACGTTACGGCGGCATCGCGCCCGATCACTGGCGGGTCCGGGGGCATGGTGATGCGTACGTCTTCGGCGAGTAGTTCGACCAGTTCCCGTGGATCGGTCGTGGCCAAGTAGCGGCGCAGGATGTCCTTGTCCTGAGCGGTGAGGTAGGGACGGCGCCATTGGCGTGGATCGCTGGGTGCATGGCGACGCACCGTCTCGCGGGCGCGCTGGATGAGGCTGTTGACGGCCGGCACCGTCACCTCGAGAGCCTCGGCGGTCTCCGCCGGAGTCCAGCCGGACACGTCGCGGAGCACGAAGGCGGCCCGCTGGCGCGCCGGCAGGTGCATGAGCGCAGCGATGAGCGCCAGCTCCACCATCTCGCTGGTGGCCTGGGTCTGCTGCGGATCCGCATCGAGGAGTGTGTCGGGGTACGGCCCGATCTCGGTGCTGCACTCGAGGATGTCGCCGGCAGGAACCGCCCGGCGGGCGGCCGCCTTGCGGCTGTCGAGGAACGTGTTGGTTGCGATCCGATACAGCCAGGTCCGCGTGGACGCACGCCCCTCGAAGGCGTCGCGTGCCTTCCACGCCCGCAGGTACGTCTCCTGCACCAGGTCGTCGGCGTCCGCCACGTTGCCGGCGAGGCGGTAGCAGTGGGCGTGCAGGTCACGGCGGTGCTCGTCGTACGCGCCCTCCAGCCAGTCGCCGGACCTCTTCATAATCATCAACCCCCTGCCCGGAACACGGTATTACCGTACCGACGATACGACCGATGACAGAACGGCAGTTCACTCGTCAGTACTGATGACAGTCCGTATCACGTCGAAGGAGCCACCCATGACCGCAACCCCCGAGATCGTTGACCGCGAAACCTGGCTGCGCCAGCGAGCAGAACTGCTGGTCCGGGAGAAGGCGCACACCCGCGCCGGTGACGCGATCGCCGCGAACCGCCGGCGGCTGCCGATGACCGAGGTCGACGCGACCGTCGAGTTGATCGGTGAGCAGGGCGCGACTTCGATCCTGGACATGTTCTCCGGGCGCGAGCAACTGCTGGTGTGCAGGCATATGTGGCACGCCGGTAAGCCGTTCGAGGACCAATGCCACGGGTGTACGGCGACCGTGTGGAACTTCCAGGATGCGACGTATCTGGAGGCTCGCGGGGTCACCTACGCGATCTGGTGCCAGGGACCGTACCCACAGTTCGCGCCGTACCGGCAGTTCATGGGCTACCGGATGCCGTGGTACTCGCTGCACGGCGTCGATGCGCCCGGCATCGCAGACGGCTGGATCACCTGCTACCTGCGGGTCGGCGACCGAGTCTTCCAGACCTACGAGACCGACGGGCGCGGCTGCGAGGCGATGATGCCAGCGCTGCAACTCCTCGACCTGACGGTCTACGGCCGCCAGGAGGAGTGGGAGAACTCACCCGAGGGCTGGCCACAGGACCCTACGCAGAGCTGGTTTCGCCGCGACGGGCGTCCGATCCCCCAGTGGACCCGCCCGGCCGTCACCACTGCGCCCACCCAGGGCGTTCGCTGATGTCGCGCCTGCGGGCGAGCGCGATCCCGATACCGCCCATCACCACGGCGTATCCAATCATCACGAGGAGGCCGACCCACTGCGGCGCGGCGTGATCGTAGCTGCGGGTCGGACAGGTGCGATCGGAGTTCGGTCGCGGACCGACTGCCGTCGCTTCGGATATCTTCTCGTAGGATGCCGGTGTGAGCTGGGCCGAGACGACCGTCGTGACCCTGATGGCAGCGCTCCGGCCAGGTCTGCCACCCGGCGCGGCGATCGCGGTCGCCGCGGCCGACGCCGAATCGGCCTGCAGCCGTGTCGAGGGTGCATCCGACGACGCCCGGTTCGAGATCGGGTCGATCACGAAGACGATGACCGGTACCGTGCTCGCCTCGCTGGTCGACGACGGGATCGTCGCGCTGGGCGACGAGATCGGGCGCTGGCTGGACGCCGGTGCAAACGGCGAGATCACCATCGGTGAGCTGGCCACGCACACGTCCGGTCTGCCGCGGCTGTCACCGTCACACGTACCCGGGGCGCCGGATCCGTACGCGTTTCTCACCGCCGAGATTGCGGAGCAGGAACTACGCCGGGTTCCGCCCCGACGTTCGACCGTCGCGGATCATGATTACTCCAACTTCGGGTACCAGCTGCTGGGCCTCGTTCTGGAGCGCGCGGACCGGCAGCCGTTGCCGGACCTGCTCGCCGAGCGCGTGTTCGCGCCGCTCGGCATGGAATTGACCGGTGTCGTCGGCCGGGGTGGCGGCGTCACGTTGCCGGGAAATGCGCGGGGCGCTCCGGTGGCGCGGTGGACGCACCACCTCTGGGGCGCTGGCGGCGTCGAGTCCACGGCGGGCGACATGCTGCGGTACCTGACCGCCAGCCTGCGGCCACCGGATTCGCGGGTCGGCGCGGCGATCCGGACGGCACAGCAGCCGCTCACCCAGCTCGACCCGCTGCGCTCGGTGGGGCTCGGCTGGAGCCTCGGGCCGCCCGGGTACCTCGGGCACGACGGCAGCACATCCGGGTTCCGCTCGATGCTGGGCATCCGGCGCGACGCCGCGCGCGCCGCAGCGGTGTTCGTCAACGACAAGGCGACCAGCGGCCTTGGCGCCGCGATTCGGGCCGCGCTGAACGCCTGAGCTCGGATGACGGCGCCCGTACGCCCATCCTGAGGTCTGCCGTTGATCTCGTGAGCCGCCCGGACGGGGCGCTGCCGTGCGGGTCAGGGCAGTACGCGATAGGTCAGGTGCGTGACCGAGTTCGCTGCGCGCGACTCCACCTGCTCGAGCCGCAGCGACGGGACTTCGTCGAACAGCCGCGTACCGGCACCGAGCGTGATCGGCACGATGTGCAGCCGTACTTCGTCGATCAGGCCGGCGGCGAGGTACTGGTTGATGGTGGTCGCTCCACCCTGGATGGAGACTTCTCCGTCCCCAGCCGCTTCGCGGGCGCGTATCAGGGTATTCCCTCGAAGTACACGCTCAGAGTATAGTGACGGGCGTGACCATCACTCCGATCCCGACCACGCTGCTCGGCCTGCTCGAGCCGGCGCCGAGTCACGGCTACGAACTCAAGCGCGAATACGACCAGCTGTTCGGCAACGACGGCAAGCCACTGTCGTTCGGGCAGCTCTACGGCACGCTGTCGCGTCTGGAACGCGACGGGCACATCGCGGTCCACGGCGCCGAGCCGGGAGACGGGCCGGACCGCAAGCGGTACGTGATCACCGCCGACGGCGTCGCCCGCCTGGATGCGTGGCTGACCCAGCCGGAGAAGCCGGATCCGACGCTGCAGGCGGTGCTCTTCGTCAAGGTCGTGCTCGCGCTGCTGTCCGACCGCCCGGCCGCGGAGTACCTCGACCGGCAGCGCGTCGCCCACCTCGATTGCATGCGCGAGCTCACCGCGATGCGCAAGGCCGGGCCGCTGTCGCGCACACTCCTGGCCGACTTCGGCCTCTACCACCTGGAAGCCGACCTGCGCTGGATCGACGTCACGGCCGCCCGGCTCGACCAACTCCGGAAGGAAATCGTTCGATGACTCCCATCCTCGCCGCGCGTGAGGTGACCAAATCGTTCGGCGTGACGCCGGCGCTGCGCGGTGCGACCATCGACATCGCGCCCGGTGAGATCGTGGCGATCCTCGGTCCGAGCGGCTCCGGCAAGTCCACGCTGCTGCACTGCCTGGCCGGCATCTTCCCGCCGGAATCCGGCACCATCACATTCGACGGCACGCGCCTCGACCGGATGACCGACGCTGCACGTACCAAGCTACGGCGTACCGTCTTCGGTTTTGTCTTCCAGTTCGGCCAGCTCGTACCGGAACTGACCGCGATCGACAACATCGCACTCCCGCTGCTGCTCGACGGCGTACCCCGCCGCGCTGCGTACGCGCGGGCCGGCGCGTGGTTCCCCCGGCTCGAGCTCGACGGCCTGGAACGGCGACGGACCGGTGAGCTGTCCGGCGGCCAGGCGCAGCGCGTCGCGGTCGGCCGGGCCCTGGTGACCGCACCGAAGGTCCTGTTCGCCGACGAGCCGACCGGGTCGCTCGACTCACTCACCGGCGAGAAGGTGATGGACCTGATGGTCGGCATCGCACGTGCCGAAGGCAGCGCAGTGGTGCTGGTGACGCATGACGTGCGGGTGGCCGCGCACGCCGACCGCGAGGTGATGGTCCGCGACGGACTGGTCACCGCGCTGGGTGTGGAGGTCTGATGCTCCGGCTCGCGATACGGCTCGCCGCGCGCAGCGGGCGCGAAGCACTCGTCCGGCTCGCGGTCATCACCGCGGCCGTCGCGATCGGCGTCGGCCTGCTGCTCAGCGTGCTCGCCGTCTACCAGGGGTACCAGGCGTCGGTAGCCAAGGCCTGCTGGCAGTGCACCAACCCGGACCCGGGCGCCACCAGCGGATCGCTGCTGTGGAACTACCGCCAGGACACCTACCAGGGCCACGATCGTCGACCGGCTCGACGTGGCCACGCTGACACCCGGAGCGCCGGTGGTTCCGGGCCTGTCCACGATGCCCACGGCCCGGCCAGTACTACGCCTCGCCGGCGCTCGCGCACCTGCTGGCCACCGTGCCGGCCGACGAACTCGGCGACCGGTACCCGGGCACGCTCGCCGGCACCATCGCCCCGGCCGGTCTGCAGAGCCCGGACGCGCTCGCGATCGTCATCGGGTATGCACCCGACACGCTGCGCGCCATACCCGCCACCGGTTACGTCTCCGCCATCGACCAGGCGCCACACGGGCTGTCGACGTCGCAGTTCTACCGGTTCGGGTTCGCGCTCGGCGCGGTCGCGTTGCTGGTACCCATGGCCGTACTCATCGGCACCGCAACCCGGATGGCCGCGGGTCGGCGCGAGGAACGCTACGCCGCGATGCGCCTGGTCGGCGCAACCGCCCGGCAGATCAACGTGATCGCCAGCGTGGACGCGGTCCTCGGCGCACTGCTCGGCGCCGCTGTCGGTATCGGTGTGTACGCGGCACTTCGACCGGCACTGGTCGACCTGAAGCTGCTCGGATTCCGGTTCTTCGCCGCCGACATCACGCCGACCCCGGCCGGGTACGCGATCATGCTGATCGGCGTGCCCGCGATGGCCGCCGATTGCATGCCTCAGCTCACTGCGACGGGTACGCATCTCGCCACTGGGCGTCAGCCGCCGCGTCACCCCACCACCCCCGCGGTTCTGGCGCGCCATTCCACTCGCCGTCGGACTCGTACTGTTCGTCGTGCCACTACGGCAAAACGCCCAGGCCACCCGGCACAACCCCGGCCTAGCTGTCCTCAGCCTGGCCCTGGTCATGATCGGCATGATGATCGCCGGGCCGTGGCTGACCACCGTAGCGACAAAGATCTTCCACCGGTACGCCCGCGGCGGCTCGTCACTGCTCGCGGCGGGCCGGCTCTCCGACAACCCGCGAGCCGCGTACCGTTCGGTCAGCGGCATCGTGCTCGCCGTGCTGGTCGGCACCACACTCGCCGCCATCGTGCCGGCCGCCATCGCCGCCCAGTCCACCACCGCCGACGCCTCGATCGCGCAGGCGCTGCGGGTCGGCTTCCTGACCGGCGGCAAATGCCCGAGCGGCCACTGCGGTCCGGCCTCACCGTCGCGCGGGCTACCACCGGCACCGGCCGCGGCACTACTCGCCAGCGTCACCGCGGCCGGTGGCACCGCGCTCGTACCGTTCTACCTCGACGAGAACACCGGCCCGTTCCACGTGCAGACCATTGTGTCGTGCGCCGACCTCGCGAAGATCCCCGCCTTCGGCACCTGTCCGGCCGGCGCCACCGCGGCATCTGACTACACCGACGCGATGTTCACCGACAACGTCGCGTCGATGAACCGGAGTCTGCCGTTCTTCGGGCCGCAGAGCGAGCCGGTCACCGGAGATGTCACGCGCAAGGATCTGATGGCCCTGGTCGTGTCGACCGACTCACCGGCTACCTTGGAACGGGTCCGCACCGTGCTGTCCGAGTACGCCGGCGACATCAACAACGACGAAGCCCCGCAGACCTTCGCCGAGGTTGCGCAGACCCGCGCCGAGCTGTACCTGGAGGTACAGCGCGTTGTCGTACTCATTGCCGCGATCACCCTACTGATCGCCGGCATCAGCCTCGCCGTGGCGATCACTGGCAGCCTGGTCGAACGGCGGCGGGCGTTCACGCTGCTGCGCGTGGCAGGCACCCCGATCCGGGCGCTCTACCGCACGGTGCTGCTGGAGACGATCCTGCCGCTGGTGATCGCGACACTGGTGGCAGCCGCGGTCGGGCTGCTCCTCGCCTACCCGGTGGCCCGTGCGCTGGCACCGGGTCGGCACGTACCCACCCTCCCGGCCGGGTCGTACTACGCGGAGCTGGGCGCGAGCCTTGCGATCGCGGTGGCGATCATCGTGGCGTGTCTGCCGATCCTCGGCCGGATCACCCGGACCGAGCAGGCGCGGTTCGAGTAGCGCGCCGGGGCCGGGTTGCTCCGTCGTTCGCGCATTGTCATCGGCGTCCCGCCTGCAGAAACCGGGCGCCGACCCGGACCATGTCCCAATCGGTGGTGACTACGCGCGCTCCCTTATCCGCAAGCCACGCACGCCGCTGCTCATGTTCGCGGCGAAGCCACGCGACGTCGAGATCCCGATCGGCCGGCGGACCGAGCCGCTCGCACTCGCCGACACGGTCCTCCATCGCGGCCATCAGCCGCCGATCAAAATCGGCGATGGCCGCGACGAAGTCCTCTTCGTTTTCGTCCCGTTCGGCCCAGGTGCTCGAGTCTCCGGCGATGAAGTCGCGCAGGTCAGGTGGCACAGGTTCCAGCATCTCCGGTAACTGGCAGATCAAATCCTCCCACAGCCGGACCACGTAGTAGTCGACGTACGGCAGTCCGCCGACACAAAGCCGGGACAATGTGACGTCGTCATACCGGAGCAGCTCAACGCCTTCGATCTCGATCCAGTACCAGCCATCGGTCAGAGCGAACCAGTGCAAGTCGCGGCCGTCCGTACCCCAGCCGGTGATCTCGGACAGCGGGCGTAACTGAAACCGAAATCGCAGCATCGCTCACGCTCCCAACTGTTCGATCACGCCGTTGATCACATTCGCATCCCTTCATACACTGAGCCACCGGCAAGCTAGCGGAGGGCGACATGACGAGTATTCGGATTCCACACGGATGTCCGGCGTGGGTGGAGGCCCTCGTCGTCTACCGTGACGCCGCCGATCACCCCTGCGCCCTGTCGTACGGTGGCGGCACCGCTCGCTGGTGGAACCTGGCCGAAGGCCCAGCGGCTGGCAGCTCAGTCGAGCTAGAGGATTCGCTCCATCCAGTATCGCTGTCAGTCATACGGGTCGCTAACGGACGGTCGATCGCGGTTGCCTGCAGTACGACCGAGATATCGCGCTGGGACCTGGCGACAGGCCAGCTGCTCGGGCCAGCGGTGTCTATCCGGTACGGAGGTTTGGCGCCGTCAGGTCCACAGTTGGCAGTCATAGCAACGCCACAAGGCGGTGTGATCGTGTCGAGCGGTTTTGATGGTGCGCTGATCCGTCACGATCTGGCCACTGGCGCGCTCGTCGATTCGTGGACGACTCCGCACAAGAAGGTCTGGTCGTTGGCAGCGGTCACCGCTCCGGATGGGACGATCTTGGTAGCGTCCGGAGGTCGGGATTCGATCGTCCGCTTTTGGGACGCGACGACCTCCGCACCGTGGGGTCGGCCGGTCGAGCAATGCGGGATGGCCGTGCAGATTGTGCCGGCCGTGCTGGCCGACACCAGGGTCGTGGTAGCCATCGCGAACGCTCGGGGCAATGTCCACCGTCGCGACGTCGCGACGGGTGAGCGGATCGGACCGAAGATCGACACCGGATGGGACACCGGAAACAGGCGAGGCGTATGCCCGATCAGCATCGCCTGGCTCGATACCGATTACGGACCGATGGTCGCGACATGTATCGACGCCCGGCGGATCTGCCTCTGGGACGCGATTAGCGGTGAACCAGTCGGCGCACCCGTCGACACTGGTGGTGGACGTGTCACCGCACTTGCCGCTGCCGACGATCATCTGGTCGTCGGTGACAGCGCTGGCAACGTGAGCCGGTACAACCCGACGACCGGAGGGCTCGTCGGAGACATCGTTCGACCTCATGGAGTGAAATCGCATTCGATGCGGGTTGTTGCGATGCCGGACGGGCAACTTGTCCTCGCGGTGGAAAGTCAGGGGTTGCTCCGACGCTTCGACGCTCGGACCGGTGCACCGGTCGGCAACCCGTACCGGCCGGCCGATGTCGAGACGTACAGTCTGGTCACCGTACCGGTCGATGACGGCCGGACGCTGTTGGTATCGGCGGGCGAAGATGGGATCGTCCGTATGGACCTCGCCAGCGGCACGGTCTACGCGGCATCGCCCGAGGACCGTTCGGTCCCGCTGTGGGACGTCACAGCCCTGGTGCGACCGGACGGTCGCGCGGTCATCGCTGCCGCCGGGCATGACGGAAAGGTCTATCGGTGGGACGCGGCAACAAGCACACCGCTCGGTCAACCCCTGCTGGGGCATCCGACCAGCGTGAAGGCACTCACGTCGGTGTCGCGTTCAGATATCGCCCTCATCATTTCCGGATGTGAGGCCGGACAGGTGCGCCGGTGGGACGCTACTACCGGTGAACCGATCGGCGAACCGCTGCAAGGCACCACCGACATGATCAGCAGCCTCGCGACGATCAAATTCGCGAATGGCCTGGACGTGCTTGTCGGCGTGGATGTCAGCGGAGGACTGCATCAATGGGATCCCTGGACCGGATCACCACTGAGCCCGCCCATCGCGATTCCGACATACGCGCATCTCATTCAGGCATGGGTCGATGCCGACAACGTGCCCTGGACCGCCATGCACGTGCCCTACACCGACTCCGTGGAGGCATCAATCCAGCTGTGGCGACTCGACACGGGCGAACGCAGCAATAGCGACGCAACGGGATTCGGGACGGTGTACCGCGACGGCCCCCGGACCCTGACCGTGTCCACGTATCCAGATGGATCACTGGTTGTCACCGGCTCAACCACACCAAATTAGCCCACATCCCATCGCCTCCTGTCCCGGGCGACAGTCGTCCCGAGCAGCGTTACGGACCGGACAGATCGGCGACGAGGCGCGTGGTCACCGGAGTCTCGATACCGTGTGCCTTCGCCGCGCGCAGTACCGAGCCGGCGATCGCGTCGATCTCCAGCGGTAGCCCGGCCTGGGCGTCGCGGTGCATCGAGGAGGTCATGCCGGGCGGGATCGCGTCGAACATGGCCATGATGCGGGCCGGGTCGACCGGCGCACCGCACGCGGCGGCGACCGCGGCGACTTCGCTGACGACGGCTATCAGGTCGGCGCGCCGCTCCGTGCGGATCGCCGCGGCCGGTCCATCCGCGTGCGTTGTCGTCAGCGCGAACGGGCCGAGGAACGCGATCTTCTCCCACAGGAGTACGGCCTCGGTGTCGCGGACTTTCACGTCCAGGCCGGCTGCACGCAGTTGTTCGGCGAGCGCCGTGACGCGGGCCGGCGGCGCGGTGTCGCCGGCGATCTCGACGCCGCAGAACGGGCTGGTGTGCGCGATCACGCCGGGTGACAGCCGCATCGATTCGACTCGGATCGCGCCGGCGATGACCTGCTCCGACGGGTACCGCGAACGCAGTACCGCCATGTGTTCCACGCCGTTGAGCATCGGCACGATCAGTCCGTCACCGAGGTCGCTCACCCCGGTCAGCGCCGGGTCCAGTGCGGTGGCTTTGACGGTGATCAGACACAGGTCGACCGGCTCGGTCAGGTTGGTGACCGCGCGCGCCTCGGTGTGAAAATCGCCGAAGACCGGGCTGCGCAGAGTCATGCCGCCGGCATTCAACGCCGCTGCGGTGGCCGGCGTCGCCACGTACACCACGTCGTTGCCGGCCTTCGCCAGCACCGCACCCAGCAGGCCGCCGACCCCGCCCGGCCCGACCACCGCGACACGCATCACGGCGCCCACGGTAGCGCACTACTCCCGCTTCGCCGCGGTCGCCGACGTCATCTCGACCGCATCGCGTGCACTCCCCCGGGCCAGCAGCGCGATCGCGGCCAGCAACAGCACCGCACCGGCGGCGGCCGGGCCGGTGAGGTGTTCGCCGAGGAGACCGACCGCGATCACGGCCGCCGTCACCGGTTCGAGCAATACGACGATCGACGCCGTCGCGGCCGGTACCGCGACCAGCCCGGCGAAGAACCACCGATAGGCCAGCAGCGTAGGCACGGTACCGAGGAACAGCAGCCACGCCGCCGTGGTCAACTCATGCGGGACCGCCATGTCCCGGATCGCGAACGGCAGCAGGCCCAGCGTGCCGAACGCGTACACCGGTAGCGTCGCGCCGCCCCCGGCACCGGCCCGGGACAGCAACGTCATCGCGGCATAGCCTGCTGCCGACCCGAGCGCCAGCACAATACCGAGGATCGGATGCGGCCCGGCGGTGCCGGGACGGCCGGCCAGCAACGCGAGCCCGGCAAGCGCGACGAGGGTGGCGCTCACGGTCTGCCGGGTGAGCGGTTCCCCGAGCGCGTACCGCGCACCGACCGCGATCAGTATCGGGCCTGCGCCGAGCGTGATGAGCGTACCGAGGGCGAGGCCGGCCTCCTGCACCGATCCGAAGTACGCGGTCTGGTAAAGGGCTAGGCCGACGCCGGTCAGCGCGCTGCGCGACCATGTGACGGCTCCGGTCCGGCGGCGACGCAACACGATGAGACCGGTGGCGGCGATGGCGAATCGCCAGAACGAGACGTCGACCGGCCCGAGGCCGGTGGTGCGGAACAGGACGGAGGCGACGGCACCGCCGATACCCCAGGCGACCGCGGCCGCCCCGATCAGCATCAGGCCGCGCCGGTAGGACACCACAGTGGACATGCGTTTCTCCTGGATTGGATGGCCGATGAGACCGCTGGAAGGCGGGCGGCATCCATCGCCCGACGGTCTGACCGTCGGGCGATCACCAAGAGGGTGGGGCGCCGCCTAGCGGGCGGGCGGCGGCGCGATTGCGAAGCGCATGAGCTCGACCCTAGCGCAGCCGCCGATCGAGCGGCGTGTCGTCCAGGTCGAGCGCCACGGTGCTAATTGCACATCTACCGGCAATCCTGAGGCCGTCCGAGCGCTACAGCCGCCGGTACATGACGTGCAGCCCGACCAGACCGTGCTCGGGATGGTCGAAGGCCTCGGGCACCGTCCCGATAATCTCGAATCCGAGAGCCTGCCACAGGTGCACGGCCGGACCGTTCGTCTCGACGACCGCATTGAATTGGATGCCTCGAAACCCCGCGGCCTGCGCCCACCCGATGACAGAGGCTCCCAGCGCTCGGCCGATGCCTCCGCCCTGGTGGGCCGGGTCGACGATGAACGACGCCGTCGCCACGTGCGCGCCGCGGCCGGGCCGATTCGGGCCCATCTTCGCCGAGCCGACGACGATGCCGTCGTCGTCCACCGCGACGACGGTACGGCCCGGCGGCTGCTCCATCCACCACGGCCGCGCCTCGTCGACCGTCTGCCCGGCAGGGAACGCGTACGTCCGACCCTCGTCCATGACCGCCGCATAGATCGGGTAGATGGCGAGCCAGTCGCCGGGGTCGGCCTGCCTGATGATCACCGAATGACGATACCTCGATGCGGTTCGCCGTCATTCGGAGCCCGCCACGCCCGCGCCCGTAGGCGTACGCAAGATCCTCCGCCTACGCCCGCCGACGTAGGGGCGGCACCGTCCGCGAGCCGACGACACGCTGCGCGTCCTCGGCACAGAATGGGTGTCATGACTGACCGCGTACTGCGATTTGGCGTCGTTACGGGACTGGCGCGAGACGGGGCCGAGTGGATCGCCACCGCCCGCCGCGCCGAGGATCTCGGCTATGACACGTTGCTGGTCCCGGACACCCTGGGCACGATCGCCCCGTTCCCGGCGCTGGCCGTCGCAGCGGCGAGTACACAGTCGCTGCGGGTCGGCACCTACGTGCTGAGCGCACCGAACCGCAGCCCGGGCCTGGTCGCATGGGAGACCGCAAGTCTCGACTTCCTCACCGGCGGCCGGTTCGAACTCGGCCTGGGTGGTGGGCGGCCGAGCGCGGATCGCGATGCTGCGGCGCTCGGCCACGACTTCGGGTCGCCGGCCGAGCGACTGCGGCAGGTCGCGGAGACGATCCGTGCCGTCAAGGAACTCCGCACGAGCGGCCCGCAGTATGCGCAGGTGCCGCATCCGCCGATTCTGATCGCCGCGAGCAAACCGCGCATGTTGCAGCTCGCGGCGGAGCACGCCGACATCGTGGCGCTGGGTCTCCCGCCGCACGCCGGCCCCGACGAACTCGCCGCAACGGTCGCCACGCTCCGGGACGTCGCCGGCGACAGGTTCGACGCACTCGAACTCCACATGAATGTCGCGGCCGTCGCGGAGAGCCCGCAGGCCGTACCGGAATGGGTGTCGCGCATGGTCGGCGGGGACCCGCGGGCGATGGCCGCCGCGGGCGGCATCGCGTTCCTCACCGGAACCCCCGTGCAGATCGCCGACACGATACGTCGACGCCGCGACGAACTCGGCATCTCCTACATTGCGGTCAACGCCATGTTCATGGACCAGTTCGCGCCTGTCGTCACGCTTCTCCGCGACAGCCGCTAAGAACACCTACCGGCGACCGCCGGACCGGTCAGCCGGCGGCGGTGATGGTCTTGAGGCGATCGAGAGCCTCGTGCATGTTCTGCGACAGGTCCGGGCCGTGCGACTCACTGACCCAGCGTTCGAACGCGACGCGGAGCACGACGATCCCCGTCTCGGCGGCCAGCGTCGCGTCCGGATCGGGAACGCCGCGGCGACGTAGGCCGTTGGCCAGGGCGGCAGATAGGGACGCCAACTTGATCAGTTCGCGTTCCCGCAGATCGGCAGTGGTATTGATGACGGACTGGCGCTGTCGGGAGTACTCGCGGTGCTGTCCGAGTGTTGCGGCGGCGGCATCGAGCGCAGCCGCGATGGCCTGCATGGGTGACGCGGAGCTCGGCGCTGTGTCGACAGCGCGCACGAGGTGTTCCTCCAGGGCGGCTGAGCCGGCAAAGAGCACCTCGCGTTTGTCGGCGAAGTATCGGAAGAACGTTCTCGCCGTGAGCCCGGCCCGCAGGGCGATCTCGGCCACGGTCGTCTGTTCGAAGCCGCGCTCGAGGTAGAGCTGCATCGCCGCCTCGCGGAGTCGCCCGTTTGCGTCTGCTTCCCATCGCACCACGATGCGAGTCTAGTCATGTCACTTGATGACATGCTACGTTGGTGATGTCATCAAGTGACATCACCGGCCGATGTCGATCGGCCGACCTGTGGAGGTTCTCGTGCGCATCTTCGTCACCGGGGCAACCGGGTGGATCGGCTCTGCGGTCGTCCCCGAGTTGCTCAATGCCGGATATCACGTTCTCGGTCTGGCGCGTTCGGAAACCGCGGCCGCCGCGGTGGCAGCCCTGGGCGCCGACGCACACCGTGGCGATCTGGACGATCTCGACAGCCTGCGAGCTGCAGCGCAGGCATCCGACGGTGTGGTCCACCTCGGGTACAACCATGACTTCTCCCGGATGGTCGCAGCCGCCGACACCGACCTCGCGGCGATCAACGCGATCGGTGCGGCCTTGGAGGGCACCGAACGGCCGTTCGTGATCGCCTCCGGCGTGCTCGGGCTCGCGTCCAGCCGTCCCGCGACCGAGCAGGACATACCGGATCCGGCCCTGCACCCACGAATCGCCGGCGCCCAGGCGGCCCTGTCGTTCGCCGCCCGTGGCGTACGCCCGTCGTCCGTGCGCTTCGCTCCGACCGTCCACGGCCCCGGCGACCACGGCTTCATCGCCACGCTCGTCGGCATCGCCCGCGAGAAGGGCGTTTCCGGCTACATCGACGACGGCGCCAGCCGATGGCCCGCCGTCCACCGACTCGACGCCGCAAACCTCGTCCGTCTCGCCCTGGACGACGCACCGGCCGGCACGGCACTTCATGCCACCGCCGAGGAGGGCGTGCCGACCCGTGCCATCGCCGAGGCGATCGGCCGCGGCCTCGATCTCCCGGTGGTCTCCATCGCTGCCGACCAGGCTGGCGAGCACTTCGGCTGGATCGGACGATTCTTCGGCATCGACACCACCGCATCAAGCGCAGCGACCCGCCAACAGTTCGGATGGAAACCCGTACACCCTGGACTCATCGCCGACCTCGACGCCGGCCACTACTTCAAACCGGCACCGAGCCACCGCTAACCAACCCGTCCTCCCTTCTGGCATCGACATGTCTGGCCAGGCATCGTCGGTGTACCGAGCCGCCCACCTCGATCGCCCGACAGACGCCGACGATCACGTTCATCGATGTGACGGCTCGCTGGGAGAGTTATCCCGGAGTTCGTACGTGTCGGACGCGGTAGTGGTAGGTCGCGACCTCGGTGAACCCGGCGGCCGCGTAGACACGGCAGGCGGCGGTGTTCGACCGCTCGACCTGGAGGTAGAGCCGAGGCGTGTCCTGCTCGTGGGCCCAGCGCGCGATCGCCGAGAGCACCATCCGGGCGGCACCGCGCCTGCGAGCGCTGGGCGTGGTGGCCATGCCGAAGACACCTGTCCAGCCGTCGTCGGCGACCGCTCGGCCGATTGCGACCGGCCGGCCGTCGGCCGACACAGTGACGTACGCGCTGCATAGCCGGACACCGTTGAGCAGTCGGGCCTCGTTCTCGACGACCGTGCGCGGCCCGCCGGTCGTCGCCATCACTGCCAGCCATCCCGAGTCCGGCCCGGAGCCAACGCATATGTCCAGTCCGGGCGGGCCTGACCTGCCATGAGCCACACCGCACGCCGAACACCCACCGGCGGATGTTCGGCGTCAGCGGACGATAACCAGGTTGGCCATGTCGGCCACCGGCCGGTAGCCGAGGGCGGCGTAGATCTTGTTCGATGTTGGGTTTGCCTGGTCGGTGAACAGGCAAACCCGCGCACCCGAATCCTGGATCTGCCGTGACACCGAGGCGACAGCGTTGCTGGCCCAGCCACGCCCACGCTGAGCGGGCGGCGTGTACACCGGACCCACGCGGGCGACCCCGAACGACGGTGGGTTGGCCCCGGTGAGATGCACGCGCTCCCCCGTCTCATCGATCCAGAACCACACCGATCCGGCCCGGAGGCGGCGCAGCATTTCCACACGGTCAGGTACGTTGTGCGCACTGGCACCGCGCGGCCGGCCGGCCTGTTCATCGGCGTCGCCCATGAACGCACCGAACCACTCCGTCACCAGATCCATGTCGTCCTCGGTGGCGACCTGCAAGCCGCCCGGCACGGGCGCCGGCCACACCAGCTCGCCCAGCTCATGCAGTCGCGTGTGCTGGCTGACCTGGACTTGACCCCCACCGAGCCGGCTCATTTCGGCCGCACACAATTCGACGGCAGGCAGGGCCCCATTGATCGCGAGTACCTCTTCCCCGCGCTCATGCAACCCGCGGCCCAAGGCCACGGCCGCCGCGTCGGGCATCGGCAGCAGGAAGAGCGGATAAGGTACGAATGACGCTGTCCGCATCCCGGCACCGACCACGACGCCGGACTCGTCCCTCACCACCAACCACCAATTCCGATCGGGCTGCGGGATCCCATCGGTCTGCTGCAGCGACATCCGGTGCGCGATCGTGGTCACGACCGTGCTGACCACCGCTTCCGCGGCTAGGTAGTCGGCAGTTACAGCAAGGAACTCGCCCGGATCGCGGTAGAACTGCAGACCTGGTCGGGCCGTCGCGATGGGATTCATGTGCCCAACCTAACCACCGTGCCGCCACCCAGCACGCGAATTTCTGTGCCCAAGGAATTGCAAATTATGGTTGGCCGGCTGCCGAAGCACCCGATAGCGTCGGGTGATGTCGCAGGTCGAGCATTACAGCTATGTCGGCCCGCCTGACCTGCGGACACGTGCCGCCGTGGACGTCGTCGTGGTGACGTCGCAGGCCGACGTCGACCGTTGGCTGGCCGCGCGTGATGCGCGAGACCTTGCCGAGCCGTTCACCTTCGTCGTCGACCTTCATGGGATTCTTCGGCTGGCGCCGCGCCGCAGCGAACATGTCGCGTGCGCCGGCGGCTACGCCGTGCTGGCCGCCGGAGAGATCGCATTTGTACGGAGCGCACTGGGATGGCAGGTCGATGAGGTGAGCAATCAGTCGACCGGCTACTGTCCGGACCCGAGTTCCTGGCGTGCCGTGGCCGCCGCCCTGGATGCCGCTGGGATCGCCCATCCCGGCGGCTTCACACACGAGATCGTTTTCCGCCGCTGTACGCGGTGCGGGGAACGCAACATCGTCCACGATGGTGACTTCGTCTGCGCCACGTGCGGCCACCCGCTGTCGTCGACCTGGAACTTCGTCCACTGATTATCAATCCACCAAGATCAGGATGGGACGGCTGATCTCTTGCATTGTCTGCATGAACGACGCGGGTCCGCGCGCCTGCGGGCCGATGTGTACAGCGGTTCGAAACGTCCCGAGCGTGGCGAACCGGTCGGGTTCGTGACAGCTGAATGCGCCAGTCCACGGTATGGTCGTACGGTTCGAGCATGCGTACGCGTCGATATGTGGTGCTCGGTACCGTGGCGATGATGGTCGCGTCGGCTCTGGCGGTCGGGCTCGCACCCGGCGTCGCCTCGGCCGGGGCGTGCGGCGGGACAGCGCCGTCCGATTTCAACGGTGACGGTTCCTCCGACATCGCTATCGCGGAGCCGGGCGCGACCCGCTTCCATGTGCTGTACGGGAGCGGCGGCCAACTGAGCGCCTCCACACCGGACGATCAACTGTTCGTGTCGTCGGGTGGCAGCGCGGATTACGGCGACACGATGGTCACCGGCGACTTCAACCACAACGGTTGCGACGATCTGGCGGTCGGGGATCCGGGCCGGGGCACCGTGACGATCTTCCTTGGCGCCGTCGGTGGCCTGCGCAGTCCGGACGATGTCGTGTTGTCCGACGGCCAGAACGACGAGTTCGGCGGCGCGCTCGCGGTCGGCGACATCAATGGCGACGGGCGAGATGATCTCGTCGTCGGCGCCTATATCGGGAACGCGATCGACGTATTCCTGGGCACGTCGAGCGGCATCTCCACCACGCCGCACCGGTACACCGAGCCGGCGGGCGGTGCCTCCAGCGATCAGTTCGGCTTCTCGGTCGCGATCGGAGACTTCACCGGCGACGGCCACGCCGACGTGGCGATCGGCACGCCCGGGGCCGACAACGCGCGCGGCGAAGTGTTCGTCATGCGAGGCAGCGCGGGTACGCAGCCGCTGCTCACGTCCGGCGTACAGACGTGGTCGCAGGACTCGGCGGGCGTACCCGGAGTCGCCGAGGCCGACGACTTCTTCGGCTTCTCGGTCGCGACCGGCGACTTCACGGGCAGCGGGCTCGCCGACCTGGCGATCGGCGTGAACTCCGAGACGCTGAACGGGGTGAGCGAGGCGGGCGTGGTGGACGTGCTGTACAGCGCAGGTTCGACCGGTCTGACAGGTACCGGAGCGCAGCAGTTGGACCAGTCCGAGAGCGGCGTACCGGGCAGCCCGGAACCGCAGGGATTCTTCGGAGATGTGTTGGCCGCGGCCGACTTCGACGGCAACGGTAGCGATGATCTCGCGGTCGGCCAGCCGGCCGCCACCGTCGACGGCAAGAGCGAAGCCGGTGCAGTGACCGTGTTCTACAGCAACGCCGGTGGGCTGACCACGGCAGGCGCACAGCAGATCAGCGAGGCGACAGCTGGGGTACCCGGCACCCTCAACGTGCAGGACGAGTTCGGTGAATCGCTCGCGCCGGTGCAGGTGACCAGCACCGGCCGGTACGACCTGGCGGTCGGCGTGCCGTACGAGACCGTCGGCAGCGGTCCGGCCAGCGGCGGCATGATCGAGCTGATTCCCGGATCGGTGACCGGCCTCACCGGTACCGGCGCCGAGGAGTGGTCCGGCGACACGCCTGGCGTGAAAGGTGGCGGTGGCTGCGCCAACTGCTACTTCGGATGGCGCCTCGCCGGCCGGGGCGACACGCTGAGTAGCTTCTGACCACGTCAGCCGGTGCTACGGCGCGGACACGCCCATCAGCGGCCAGCCGCCGAGCCAGAGCCGCCGGCTCGGCGCGCAGTCGGCACACCGTCAGTGCCGCACGCGGTAGAAGGTCGGTCTCCACTCCGCGTACCGGGTCGGTAACGCCCGGCACGATGACGCACCGGGCGCCGGCATCCCGGAAGTTGACGAGGACCGCGTCGAGCGTACGGGCCTCGATCCGGTGCCGGCCGAGATCGTCGGCGGGCTCGGACGCCCAGTGCTCTGGTATCGGCGGGCCTTAGCACATCCCGAGCTGGTCGATGTCGACCTAGCCAGTGGACACGCCCGCCCTCGCGAGTTGAACGAACAGCTCCCAGGTGACGGTGGTCTTCCCGACTCCCGACGTTCCGTACAGCCACAGCACCGACAATGCACCCATGGGCACGAGTATCGGACCCCGCGGAACACCGGGTCGACCGATATTTCGTGGCCCGGACGACTCAGCTCACCCTGCCATCTGGCTGAAGAAATCGATGATGCCCTTGGGAGCGTCTGCGGCGAAGCACATGTCGAGCCCGGTGGCGGAGCCTTCAGCAGCGGCGGCAGCGCGGGGGAACATGGCCGTCTCGTACTGGACCAGTGCGTTCTCGATGTCGTCGCCGTATTCGACGAGGGCCAGTGCCAGCTCCGTCGCGTCGAGCATGGCGAGGTTCGCGCCCTCGCCCGCGTACGGCGACATCACGTGCGCGGCGTCGCCGACCAGCGTGACGCCCGGCACCCGGGTCCAGGAGTGCCCGATCGGCAGGGCGTAGATCAGCCGGGGAACGATCTCGTCGTCGCAGTACCGGATGAGATCGGTCAGTCCGGTGCTCCAGTCACCGAATTCGGCGAGCAGGGCGTCGCGGGCGGCGGACGTGTCGGACCAGTCGACCCCGCGATCGGCGATCCAGTCCTGGCCGACCCGCAGCGAGGCACCGAGATGCAGGTCGCGGCCGCCGTGGCCCATGATGGCCTTGTTGTCCGACAGCGCAAAGATGGAGCCGGGGCCGACGAGCGCGGCCAAGCGCGGGTGGCGTGTGGTGGCATCGGACAGGCGCAGCTCGAGGTAGGAGATCCCGCAGTACTCCGGCTGGACGGCCGACAGCAGCGGGCGCACCTTCGACCAGGTACCGTCCGCCCCGACCAGCAGATCGACCGAGGTACGGGTGCCGTCGGCGAAGATCAGCTCACGTCGGCCGCCGTCGAGGGCACGGACCGTCGTAACCTTGTGACCCCAGACGATCCGCCCCGGGTCGAGGGAGCCGATGAGCAGATCACGCAGCGCGGTCCGGTCGATCTCGGGACGACCGCCTTCATCACCTTCGGGCGTGTGGTCGATGAAGACCGTGCCGGTCTTGTCGAAGACGCGCATGGACTCCCCCTGTGGATGGGTGAGGCCGCGGAACTGTTCGTAGAGGCCGGCTTCGCGCAGGGCGTGCTGTCCGGATTCCTCGTGCATGTCCAGGGACCCGCCCTGGTGTCGGGCGTCGGCCGCGGCGTCGAGTTCGTAGACGGTCGCGGCGATGCCGTGCATCTGCAGGATCCGGGCCAGGACGAGGCCGGACAGGCCCGCGCCGACGATGGCGATCGAGGGAGACGAGATGGTGGTTGACGACATGGTGGTTCCTACTCTGTCGGTGTACGCGAACTCGCAGCGAGGATGCCGTCGAGGAGGACATGGAACGCCCAGTCGGCTCGGGCCACGCCGTCACCGGAGACGAGTTCGTCGCCGAGCCGGGCGACGTGCGGATAGCGCGCCGCGTCCACGATGGCGATCTGCGCAGCCAGGACCGTCAGGTCATCTGCCTTCTGGGTGGACGACTTCTGGTTGCTGTGCTCGACGGCGACCGCGGTCGGATACAGCAACAGCAGGTCCAGGCCCCACGCCGCCGCCCGGTCCGACACGCCGCCCTCGCCGAGCAGGCCCAGAATCGCATCGCCCAACGCCAGGTAGTTCGGGCCGGTGGGCTGCGTGGACAGAGCCATCCGGGCGATCTCGGGATGGCGGAACAGGACGTCGCGGTAGCTGCTCAGCAGCGCCTTCAACCGGTCCCGCCACGTCCCGGCAGCGGGTACGGCTCCTGCGATCGGCGCCAGCAGGGCATCGAGGATCTGCGCGTGCAGGTCCTCGGTGTCGCGGACGTAGACGTACAGCGACGCCGGCCCGGTGTCGAGCGCCGTGGCGATGCGCCGCATCGTCACCTTGTTCATGCCTTCGTCGTGCAGGATCACCAGCGCGGCGTCGATGATTCCCTGCCGGGTCAGGGCGGGCTTCGCCGGACGTTCCCGCCGGCTGACGGGAACCCGGTTACGGTCGTGCGGAGTCATGACCACAACATATCACGAACATGTTCGTTACGACGGTGTTCGTGACATGTCCCACCGCAGGCAGAAGCCGCTGTCGGCTGATCCTCAGCGGTGTACTGCGCGGGCCTCGGCCACATCGCGGCCACGTTCCGAGAACGGGAAGCGGTCGAGCATCGCCCGGACCTCGGTGGCATCGACGTTCGCGCCGAACAGCTCGGTACCGGGCTCCGAGCGCACGCCCTCGCCGAGCGCTCCGGCGACGACGGGGTCGAAGCCGAGCGCGTCGACGAAGGCGGCCACCGCCGCGACGTCGCCGGTGTCGTCACCGGCGACCGCGATCGCCTTGCGCCCGGCTGCGCCGGCGGGCCGGGCTCCGTCCTCGAGGTCGTGGTAGCCCATGTGGTTGAACGCTTTGACGACGCGGGACTCCGGTAGGAATGCCTGGACGATCTCGCTCGAAGACGTACGCGGGTCGGTCAGGTCGGCGCGGGCGCCGTCAATCTCCCACCAGTAGTTCATCGCATCGATGACGAGCTTGCCGCGCAGCGCGTCCACCGGCACGGTGCGGTACCTGCCGAGCGGAAGCGCAAGAACGACGATGTCGGCCTGCTCGGCGGCCTCGGCCGCGGTCACCGCGATCGCGCCCGGCGTGATGACCTCGACGATGAGCGCGATCTTCGACGGATCACCGGAGCCGGCGACCAGCACGCGGTAGCCGGCAGCGACCGCGAGCCGGGCCAGCACGGTGCCGACCTTGCCGGCCCCGAGGATGCCGATGGTGGTGGCCATCGCGTCAGCTCGCCAGGATGTCGCGGACCATGGGCATCACCTTGGTGCCGAAGAGTTCGACGGCGTGCATCCGGGCGCTGACCGGCTGCGCTCCGGCGGTGTAGATCAGGTCGAACCGACCCACGTCGAGGGCGCCGACCGCATGGGCAATCTTGCGGGCCACGGTCTCCGGCGAGCCGATGTAGAGCGAACCGTGCGCGACCTCGGCATCGAACTCCGTCCGGCGCAGCGGAGGCCAGCCGCGCAGCGCGCCGATCCGGTCACGCATCACCTTGTACGTCGGGTAGTACAGCTCCTTCGCCTCCTCGTCGGTATCGGCGATGAAGCCCGGGGAGTGCATGCCAACCGGGTGCGCGACCGTACCGAGCTGTTCGCTGGCCCGCCGGTAGAGGTCGACGTACGGGGCGAAGCGCTCCGGGGAGCCGCCGATGATGGCGAGCATGAGCGGCAGCCCGTACCGTGCCGTGCGCACCACCGACTGCGGGGTGCCGCCGACGCCGATCCAGGTCGTCAGATGCCCGGACTCGGTCTTCGGGAACACATCGGCATCATCCAGCGCGGCGCGGGTAGTGCCGTTCCAGGTGACCGGCTTCTCCTCGAGAAGCTTCACGAAGAGCTCGACCTTCTCCTCGAACAACACGTCGTAGTCGCTCAGGTCGTACCCGAACAGCGGGAACGACTCGGTGAACGAGCCGCGTCCCAGGATCACCTCGGCCCGGCCGTTCGAGATCGCATCCACGGTCGCGAAGCGCTGGAAGACCCGGACCGGGTCGTCGGAGCTCAGTACGGTCACGCCGGACGCAAGCTTGATGCGGGAGGTACGGGCGGCGATCCCGGCGAGCACCGTCTCCGGAGTGGAGATCGAGTACTCCGGCCGGTGGTGCTCACCGAGCGCGATGACATCGACCCCGAGTTCATCGGCGAGCACAGCCTCCTCGATCACCTGCCGGATCGCGGCCGCATGGGAGACGGGAGCGCCGGAGTCGTCCGTCGGAACGTCTCCGAACGTGTCGAGGCCCAGGACGAGATCGGTCATGACAGTGCCCTCCAGATAATTGACGCGTCAATCATGGAATCATATAGTTGACATGTCAAACACTGGAAGGCGGGATGTTATGCCCCGGCCGCGGCGACTCCCCACGCGTACCGAACTGCGCACTTGGCGCGATTTCCTCGAAACCACCGAAGCGCTCCGGACGATGCTCGCCGCACGCCTGCAGAGCGAGTCCGCGCTCTCACCGGGCGATTACGCCGTGCTCCTGGCGTTGAGCGAGACCGACGGGCATCGGATGCGCTCGTCCGAGATGGCCACGCACATCGGCTGGGAGCGCAGCCGCCTGTCCCACCATCTCGGCCGGATGGAACGGCGGCGGCTCATCCGGCGCGAGGACTGCGCCACCGACAGCCGGGGCGCGGAGATCGTGCTGGAGCCGGCGGGCGCCGATGCCTTCCACGGCTCCACGGTCCCGCACCTGCAGGCCATCCGGGAGTTGTTCGTCGATGCCCTCACACCCGAGCAGCTTGCCGCCGCAGCCGATATCGCCACCACGCTGCGGGAACACCTATCTCGTCCCGCAGTGACGCCTCGGCCCGCCACCCCGGCGGCGCCAAACCGGACGGAGTGACCGGCGTTGCCGGTCCATCCGGTCGGTGAATGGTCGTCGGATCCCCCGCCGGTTTCCGTCCCGGGACATGCGTGACAGTTGATCTCGTGCTCGCCCACTCAATTTGGCTCTATCAATGACATCGTCGGGCCAGCATCGGCTATGAGTAGGGTTCGCTCGCACGTCGGACAGGTCATCGACCACGGCCAGACCGTATTGGATTGAATCGAATGTTTGCCCGGTCGTCCAAGAGCGTCCGCGTGCCCACTGCCGTAGCAGGCACGGCAGCCCAGGCTGAAGTTCAGCCGAATCCACGCAGCGATCGGAAGCGGCCGGGATACCTCATGACGCTTCGCGTCCTCGAACGGCGCCGACCAGTAACTCAACCGGCATCGCACGGCGTGATGATCGACCCCGTCGTCCCTACGCTGCGAAACGTCGAACGCCGAAATCCGCACAGGCACCGGATGTACGAAGTACGCCGTGTCGAAGGTGTGAATGCCGGCACCGGCACTCTCAGGTGGCTTCCGGGATGAGAAGCAGCGACCTTCCTCGGCTCCGTAGGCCACGGAGACTGTGCGTCGCGTACGGCGACAGATGAAACAGTCGTGGCCAAACGAGACGTCTCGCTCCCAGAAGAAGTGGGCATCACGATCGACCTGCACGGAAGCGACCGCTTCGACGTGAATCAGCATGCCCAGGAGGATAGCCAGCCGACGACCATGGCTGGCGCCTGAAGCGTCGTCGCCCCGAATAACCATAAGGCAGATTGATAAGCTAGACTTAGTATATGAACGACGATCCTGATTCCGACGATGTCGCTGCGGCTCTCCTCGCGAGCATCAGCGTTCTGGTGCGTCGGGTCCGCCAGGTACCCACCGGAGGCGGGCTCACCATGCCCGAACGGACTGCCCTGTCGTACCTGGATCGCTCGGGACCCACCACCTCCTCGGCATTGGCGCGGGAGGTGCAGATCACGGCGCAGGCGATGGGGACGACGCTCAGTGCATTACGGGCCCGCGGCTTGATCGAACGTCACCCGGACCCGGTCGACGGCAGGCGCGTGCTGCTGACGGTGACCGAGGCCGGCATGCAGGCGCTGAAGAACAAACGCAACGCGCGTGCCGAACTCATCGCCCAGGCCTTGACCGGCGGCGCGTTCACGCGGACCGAACTGAAGCAGCTCACAGCGGCAGCGCTGCTGCTGGAGCGGCTGGCCCAGAACATCTAATGCAGCGCCCAACCATGAGGAAGCACGCTGATGAGTGACGTGCCCGAGACGCTCGCTGCCCGCCGGTCGGCCGGCGACCGGTACAAGTGGACGGCCCTGACGAACACGACCGCCGCGGTCTTCATGTCCGCACTGGACGGCTCGATCGTGCTCATCGCCTTGCCGGCGATCTTCCGGGGTGTACACCTGGACCCGCTGGCGCCGGGCAACATCGCCTACCTGCTGTGGATGATCATGGGGTATCGGCTGGTCCAAGCGGTCCTGGTGGTCACCGTGGGCCGCCTGGGCGACATGTTCGGGCGGGTACGGATCTACAACGCCGGCTTCGCGGTCTTCACCTTCGCCTCGATCCTGCTGTCCTTCGACCCGTTCGACGGCAGTCGCGGAGCGATGTGGCTGATCGGCTGGCGGGTGCTGCAGGCGGTCGGTGGCTCGATGCTCACCGCCAACTCGGCCGCGATCCTGACCGACGCCTTTCCCAAGGAGCAGCGGGGCTTCGCCCTGGGCATCAACCAGGTCTCCGGGCTCGCCGGGATGTTCATCGGCCTGGTCGCGGGCGGCCTGCTCGCGGCCTGGGACTGGCGGGCGGTGTTCTGGGTGAACGTGCCTGTCGGCCTCTTCTTCACGCTGTGGGCCTATCGCACTCTGCGCGATAGCGGCAGCCGCGGCGGCGGCCGGATCGACTGGTGGGGCAACCTCACCTTCGCGGTGGGGCTGAGCGCCGTCCTCATCGCGGTCACCTCCGGCCTGCAGCCCTACGGCGGACACACTATGGGCTGGACCAACCCGCGGGTTGATGGACTGATCGTCGGCGGACTGGTGCTCCTGGCAGCGTTCGTCGTCATCGAGAACCGGGTCTCCGCGCCGATGGTCCAACTGGACCTCTTCCGCCAGCGGGCATTCACCTTCGGCAACGTGGCAGGCCTCGCCATCTCGATCGGCCGCGGCGGCATGCAGTTCGTACTGATCATCTGGCTTCAGGGCATCTGGCTGCCACTGCATGGCTACGACTACAGCAACACACCGCTGTGGGCCGGCATCTTCATGCTGCCGCTCACCGCCGGCTTCCTCGCCGCGGGCCCGATGTCGGGATACCTGTCTGACCGCATCGGCTCCCGGGGTCTGGCCACCTGCGGAGCGCTACTGTTCGGCGCCAGCTTCCTGGGGCTGATGCTCCTGCCGGTCGACTTCAGCTACTGGATCTTCGCGATGCTGATCGCACTCAACGGAATCGCCAGCGGCATGTTCGCCTCCCCCAACTCCTCCTCCATCATGGGCAGCGTGCCGAGCCACCTGCGCGGCGTTGCCTCCGGCATGCGGGCAACCTTCCAGAACTCAGGTACCGCGGTCTCCATCGGCGTGTTCTTCTCCCTGATGATCGCCGGACTGGCCAGCAGCCTCCCGCACACCCTCACCAGCAGCCTGCAACAGCACGGCGTCCCGGCCCACATCGCCGCCCAGGTCGGCAGCCTGCCTCCGGTCTCGTCGCTGTTCGCCGCCCAACTGGGCGTCAATCCGATCCAGCACCTCCTGCAACCGAGCGGAGTTCTGGCCAATCTGACAGCAGCCCAGCGACAGGCCCTGACCGGACGTGAGTTCTTCCCATACCTGATCTCCGGCCCCTTCCACTCGGGCCTGGTCATCGTGTTCGCCTTCGGCGCGATCCTGGCCTTTTTCGCCGCGATCGCCTCCCTGCTGCGCGGCACGAGCAGCCCCACCGCCACAACCCCCCGCAACAATCCGTCGCTCACAGGAGAAACAACCATGGCACTGACAACGATCGATCCCACATCCGCGCTGGTGGTGATCGACCTGCAGAAGGGCATCGTCTCGGCCCACCGCGACGCTTCGGTCACCGCTGTCGTCCACCATGCGGCGCGTCTGGCCGCCGAGTTCCGTCGGCATGGCCTGCCCGTGGTCCTGGTCAACGTCACCGGCCGCGCGCCGGGACGCACCGAGGCCGGACGGTCTGGAGGCGGCGACGCACTGCCGCCCGGCTGGGCCGACCTGATCGACGAGCTCGACGTGCAGCCGACCGATCACCTGATCACCAAGCGACGACGCAGCGCCTTCCACGACACCGGACTCGACACCCTCCTGCGGGATCTGGGCGTCACCCAGATCGTGCTCGCCGGGATCTCGACCAGTGCCGGCGTGGAGTCGACCGCACGCTCCGCCTCCGACTACGGCTACCACGTCGTCGTGGCCACCGACGCGATGAGCGACCCCGACGCCGAATCCCACCGCCACAGCATCGAGCGCGTCTTCCCCAAGATCGGCGAAACGGCCGTCACCGCCGAGGTCATTGAGAAGGTCGAGGCCACACGATGAGCCTGGTCGGCCGACTCCTGAACAATCGCAGGGCTGGTGAGACGCACACGGCCTGGAACCTGCCCAATCTCTACGGCGCCGAGTTGCTGACCCTCACGAGCCGAGACTTCAGTCACGGCGGCGCCATGCCGCTCGAGCACTGCGCGAGGAACATCGGCGGCGCCAACCGGTCCCCCCACCTGACCTGGACCGCGCTCCCACCCGGCACGGCACAGCTCCTGCTGGTCGTCGAGGACATCGACGTCCCCATAGCCAAACCCGCCGTGCACTGCGTCGCCCTCATCGACCCGGCGGCCATGCACCTGGAACCCGGTGCCCTGGCCGCGAAGCAGCCCGGCCCGGGTGTACGGGTGCTACGGTCCGTGATCGGACGCGGATACCACGGTCCCGCACCCATCAAAGGCCATGGTCCGCACCGCTACATCTTTCAACTGTTCGCCCTCGAAACGCCCGTGGGCAGCAGTCTCGATGCAACGGCGCTGGACCGGGCGCGCCCTCGCGCCCTCCTGTCTGCCGTCACTCCACCCGTCCTCGGGCGCAGCCGGCTGACCGGCGTCTTCGAACGCTGACGTCAGCTTCACTCTGTCGCGGACCGTGATCGCCTGCTTTCGCACGACCGACGGCGGCTCCGCGCCCGATACCGGGTGCGGGGCCGCCGGATCTGTCGGCCGGTCAGTTCAGCGTGCCGCGGACCTGCAGCCATCCGTCCCCGACGCTGCTCTCGTCGACCCAGGCACCGCTCGGCACGATCTTGCCGAACCCACTGGTAACGCCCGAGCCGGAGGTCGCCCGACCGACCGTCGACCAGACCGGTGTACGACAGCGGCGCCGTCACCGTGGTGAACGACGTCGTCACTGATGCCGCCGGAAGCGGCGTCGTGGCCAGTGGCTGCCGGTCCGAGAAATCGTCGAAACGTTGGGCCCGACGACACACCCCACGCAAATGCTTTGTTGCGGCCAGATTTCCCGACGCTCGTCGGGCACGGGTTGGCCTGCCGTGATATCTCGTCGCACACTGCGTGAACCATCTCGACGTCAGACGCAATAGAGAGTTGATGGACGACGTAGAACTGATCATGCGGGTCGCCGACGGCGACGACGGAGCGTTGCGGGAGCTGTTCGCCCGGCACGCGCCGTGGCTGGCGACGCGCCTGCGGACGGTTCTGGCGGCCAGCGATGTCGAGGATGTGCTGCAGGAGACGTTCCTCGCGGTGTGGTCCGGCGCAGGCGGATACCGACCGCACGGTGCCGTCGGCGCATGGCTGTGGGGCATCGCCCGCCGCCAGGCCGCGCTCTACCTGCGACGACGCGGCCCGGCCGAGCTGGCTATCGAGTCGCCCGACGCGGGTGACGCCGTACCCGATCCGGCCGAGGCGGCGCTGACGAGGCTGGACATTGCCCGGGCGGCCGAAGAACTGGGGCCGGACGGGAGCGCGGACCGGGAGGTGTGGCAGTTGATGTACGTCGAGGACCGTCCGATCAATGAGGTGGCCCGCCTGCTGGGCGTACCGCCGGGAACCGTGAAGAGCCGGGCGCACCGGGTCCGACGGATCTTGCGAGCCGCCCTGGGCGGTCCGATGTCACAAGGGGGTGAGCGATGACCGACATGGGGGAATCCACGCGGGACGCCGCTCCGGTCGATGTCGATCTCGGCCGGGTGTGGCTGGGGATCGCGGCCCAGGTATGGCGACGTCGTCCCGGCACGGTAGAACGCTGGGCAGGACGTCTGCTGCGGTCACCCGGACTGGCCCGGGCGCTGGTCACGACCCCGTCGTTGCTGCTGGCGTCGATGATCGCGTCGGTCGTGGTGATCTCGGTCGGTGCGGCGGCCACGATCGCAACCGGCGTGCCCTGGGTGCCGCTGCTCGCACCACCGGTGGCCGCGGTCGGGATCGCGTTCGCGTACGGGCCGGGTGTGGATCCGGCCTGGGAACTGTCGCGGAGCATGGCGGTCAGCGACCGGCTGGTCCTGCTGGTCCGGTCGCTGGTGGTCTTCGGCTTGAACGCGCTGGTCGGCGTACTGGCCTCGGCGGCATCGTCGGCCGGAGCCGGCGGGCACACGATCGTCGCGGTCACCTTCATCTGGATGGTGCCGATGACCGCGTTGTGCGCGTTGTCGCTGGCCGTATCGACCGCTTCCGGCTCCCCCGGTCTCGGTGTCGCGGTCGGCCTCGGAGTCTGGGCGGCGATCGTGCTGTCCGGTACGGCGGCGGGAAGCGTCACCACCGCGATCACCGACCACGCACTCACCCTGCCGTACCTGCTGTTCGCCGCGGTCTGCGGCGTCGTCGTCGGCTACACAATCCGCTCCCCGAGAGGAACGCGATGAACATCGAGATCCAGGACGTGACCCGTACGTTCGGCCGCGCGCAGGCCGTCGCCGACGTCAGCTGGTCCGCCGGTCCCGGCGTGTACGGCCTGCTCGGACCGAACGGCGCCGGGAAGACCACGCTGCTGCGGATGATGGCAACCGTGATCACGCCGAGCGCCGGGCACCTGCGCCTGCTCGACCGGGACCCGTCCGTGTACGGCCCGCGGCGCGAGATCCGCCGCCGATTGGGGTACCTGCCGCAGAACCTCGGGTTCTATCCCCGGTTCACGGTCGCTGAGTTCGTCGAGTACTTCGCGCTGCTCAAGGACATGCCCGCCGATGACGTACCCACTGCGGTCGCGACGGCGATCGAGCGGGTCGGTCTCGGCGACCGGGCGCGCGCCCGGCTGCGTACGCTCTCCGGCGGCATGCTGCGCCGCGTCGGCATCGCCCAGGCGATCGTCAACGAGCCGGAACTCCTGCTCCTCGACGAACCGACGGCCGGCCTCGACCCGGAACAACGCGTCGCCTTCCGGACCATGATCCGCGAACTCGGGCAGCGGTCGACCGTGGTCATCAGTACCCACCTGGTCGAGGACGTCGCAGCCGCATGCACCGCGGTGGCGTTGATGGACAAGGGCCGCGTCGTCTTCCGTGGCACCCCTGATGACCTGGTGGAACGCGGCGCGGAACACGGCGCCGGCGACACCGCCCTGGAACGCGGGTACTCCGCCGTCCTCGCGGCGGCGCGAGCATGAGCGCTCTGAACGCATCCGCACCCTCCTGGGGTCTGCGGGCCGTCGTCAGGTCCGGCACCGCACCGGCCCGGCTGCTCGCCATCGAGGTACGCCGCAACACTCTGCCATGGATGCTGCCGGTCGCGGCGGCGCTGTTGTGGTTCGACGCGATACGCACCGCACAGAACTACCCGCCGGTGTGGGACCAGATGTCGGCGATCATCACCGGCCACGTGATGCCGGATGTGGGCCCGTTCGCCGCCGGTCTGGCCGCCTGGATCGGAGCGCGCGAAAACCGGTGCGGCCTCGGTGATCTGCTGACCACCACGGCTCGACCCCGGTGGATCCGCCAGCTCGCGTCCTGGGCTGCGACCGTGGCGTGGGCGCTGCTGGCGTACGCCGGTGCCGTCGGCGTGATCTTCGGGATGACCGCCGCGCGCGCCACCTGGGGCAGCCCGTACTGGTGGCCGGTTGCCGTGGGCGGCGGCGGTGTCGCACTGTTCGTCACCGTCGGATTCGTCGCCGGTGCGATGTTCCCGAGCCGGTTCACCGCACCATTGGCCGTCATCGGGACGACGATGGTCTCCGTCATGGTGTTCCGCGCGGCGGTGGACAACAATCAGGCCGGCGTCGTCGGGCTGTCGCTGCTCTCGCCGAACTCGGAGGTCCCGCCGTTGGACTCGGGCGTGTTCTACCCGGTGCCGGCCGACCTGTCCATCCTGAAAGTCATGTTCCTGGTCGGTGCGATCGCGGTCGGCCTCGGTGCGCTCGGCCTGTCGGCCGCCGGGGCAACGGTGGTACGCCGGATTGCTGCGAGCGTGACCGCCGCCGGAGTGGTGGCCGCCGGTACCGCGCTCGTACTGGTGTCCACTGCCCACTACGGACCGCATGGCGTGACCGTGTCCGCGGTCCACGACGCGGGCTCGGACCGGCCGATCGCGTACACACCGGTCTGCACCCAGGGCCCGGTGCCGGTATGCGTCCATCCTGCGTTCCGCGCCGAACTTACCGCCGTGGCCGCGACGTTCGCGCCGGTCCTGTCCACGGTCGCCGGCCTGCCCGGCGCTCCGGTCCGCGTCGACCAGGTCGACCTCGGTGCGAGCCGGCTGGCAGGCGACAACTACTCGGTCGACGTCACCCTGACCGACCAGGACGGACCAACCCTGCAGTACGCGTTCGACGACGCGGACGCATTCGGGTCCGGCGGGCCCGATCCGACCGCGCTCGCCAGCTCCGCGGCCCGCGACTATCTGCGCACCCAGGCTGCGTCCGAGGTACTCGCCGCGCTCCTCGGGCCGCCGAGCGACGCGAACCCCGCTGCCGAGGCTGTCACCTACGGGCTGCTGAGCGTCATGGGCATCCCGACGGGCGTCAACGCCGACCAAGCGGCCGGCTCCGGTATCGGCGTGGCCGGCCCGGCCGCAGGCAGCGATGTGGCGACGGCGGCCAGGGCCTTTGCCGCACTACCAGCCGCCACCCGGTCCGCATGGCTGATCAGCCATCTCGCGGCGCTGCGTAGCGGTCAGATCACGCTAACGGAGCTGCCATGAACACCACCACGCTCGCGCCCCGATCAGGTGCCGGACGGATGACCTTCCTGCACCTGGCCAGCCGCCGGATCCCGGCAGCCATCGGAGCGCTGGCCGCGTGCGGCTTGGCGCTACAGCTGGCGGCGCGTACCGGCGACGGTTCCGGACCCGGCACGATGCAGTTCGTGCTCGCGATCGAGGCGGGCGTCGCGGGGATCATCGGCGCGGCGATCGCCGGCCCGTTCGGCGAATCCGAACGGACCGCCGCCGGCCGCCGCCTGCCCTGGCTGCGCGTGATCACCCTGTTCGTGCTGGTGGCCGCAGCCGCAGGCGTCATGCTCGCCGGTGCCGCCGGTATCGACCTACCCAACGGCGACCTGGCCCTCCTGCGCGACACGGCCGGGCTCACCGGCATCGCCCTGATCTGCGCTGCGGCCGTCGGTGGAGCGTTCGCATGGGTGGGACCGGCGGCGTACTTCGTCATCGCCGCCTACGCGATCGCCGCGAAGTGGTCGACGCCGTGGACATGGCCGGCCCGACCGGCCGGCGACACCGGCGCGATGGTCTGCGCGATGGTGACGTTGGCGGTCGGGGCGCTACTGATCGCGCTCTTCGGCACGCGGGACCGCTCGGCGCAGTAGTCGCGGTCGAGGCAGGCAACCGTGGACAACTACGCCCCCGTGCTCAGTCCGCCCGTCTTTCCGCGCGCCTTGCGGCGGTGTGAGTTGGGTTGCTGGACGCCGGTAGGTTCCGCGCTCGTGCGCTGGTTGCCCTGCTTGCCGCGCCGTGCTGCAGCCGACCCTGCCGCTGGAGCTGCATCAGGAGTCACGTCGTCGGACGCGGTCACCGCTCCTGGTGACGGAGAGTCGACCTGCCGGTAGATCGCATCGGCGTCGCGTTCGCGCTGGCGACGGGCGGCCAGCGCGCTCCCGAAATCGCGGCGATTCTGAACGGCCTGTGCTCGGGCGGACGCGACGATCGCCGCAGCCTCGACCTGCGCCGATGCGACGTCCTGCGCTGCCTGCTCACGCATGGTCATCACCTCGGTATAGAGCGCGCAGCGCGCGTGGGCTTGGGGTGAGGTGATGTGGATCGGCCGGTGCCGCGCAGTGAGAAGCTGCTCGACGCGGGCTTGGAGTTCCGCCGCGTGGGCCTCGGCCTGGGCGAGTTGCGCGGCGAGGTCCCGGAGGCAGCGCTCCACCTGTGCCGGGTTGTATCCACGCACGGTTCGCCCGAACTCGAACCGCCCGCCCGATGGGGTCGTCTCCGCCGTCACACGCCCCATTCTGCGACATCAATGCAGGTCAGCGTGGTCTTTCTGAGATTACCGACGATTCGGCGGAAGCTCGGGGCACCGTCGTTGCGCGCCCACCGGATGTCTTTATCGTCACGTGACCGCGGCGGCACGGTCCGGGTAGTCGTTCCAGTCGATGCCGCGAACGGTTCAGCCCAGTGCGGCACCGACCTGATCCGCCAGCGTCACCGCCACCAACCGCTGGTCCAATGACGTCCGCGTCTGGGGAGCCGCGCTCAACAGGAACCGGCCATGCAGGCGTCCAGCGTTCTGCACCAGCAGCTCGATCGCGCTGTCGCTCGGCAGACCTAAACGATCAACGTCCCACACCGTCCGGTTGACCGTCACGTGCCCGTCGCGCTCGAGCCGCGGCGGGCTGCCTCGTCCCGCCACTCCCGGCTGGTAATGGCAGCCGATCAGCCCAAGGGTGCCGATCAACTCGTCCGAAACGCTCTTGATCAGCTCGCGGGGCGAGCCGCCGATGGCACCCACCGCGGCTGCCGCGTGGACGCCGGCGAGATACCCGGCCTCGCGGCCGGCCCGCGCCTGCTGCCGGCGCCCCCACACGGCCAGTTCGGTGACCGCGACCCCGACCAACAGCAGCAACACGAACGTTTCGATGTCCGATCGGTCAGCGATCGTAAACCGCTGGTACGGCCGGGTGAAGAAGAAATCGAACCACACACCCGCGCCGATAGCTGCCACAATCCCGGCGACCCGTTGACCGATCGCGGCAACAGCGACCACTACGAGCACCAGAATCAGGGCAAGCTGGGTATTGGCCAGATGGCTCCGCAACGGAACGAGCAGAACCGATACCACCAACGGAGCGGCCAAGGCCAGTGCCAACGCGATCCGATCCCGACCCAGCCATCCGCGCACCTTCAAACCGTACCGCGCCCCCGACCCGCAAGACCGCATCACGACCCGAATCCTCACCGAAGGCGGATCATCCGGCGGCGAACGGATGCTTGCTCCGGCTCCGCACCATAACCAATCAGCCCGCGAGCCCGGCGAAATGTTAGGGGTCGCGGCACTACTGGTAGCTGAGGCGGTGCGGGGTTCCGGGACATCGGGTGCAGACGAAGATCCGTAGCGATGCGGCTCTGCCGACGACGACTCCGGTGGGTCATGGACGGCGTCGCGCCCGGGGTCGCGCCAGTCGATGTGCCGGCTCGCCACCCAGGCGGCAGTCGACGCGTACCCGGGTCCGCCTCGCCGTCGTGGCGAGGCGGACCCGCGGATTTACAGACTGCCGATCGGTGGGAACGTGCTGTAGTTGTCGTTCGGCACGACCGCCATCGCCGCGAGGGTCGTGAAGTACGCCTCGTTGAACACGCCGCCGGTCAACAACGACGGGTCGGTGGGCGAACCCGGGTTGTTCATCGTTGCGGCGCCGTCGAAGTCGATGTAGCCGTCGAATCCGGCGGAGCCGATGGAACCGTTGCTCGAAAGAATGACGCTGTTGAGAGCGTCACGATTCGATTCATTGGTGCCGGTGATCGCCGCGTCCGGAGCGACTGTCGCCAGGTAGACGCCGATCGGACCGGTCCCGACCGTGCCGTCGACCGTGACCGCCACCGGACTCTGGATGGTCTTGAGCCGGCCGATCAGATTGCCGAGATCTGCCACGACGGTGTCACCGCTGACTCCGGCGATCAGATCGTTGCGGCCGACGTCGACCAGGACGCACCGGACGTTCGGTTCGTCGGCTACCGTACCGGCGAGGTTGGCCAGAGCGCTCGTGGTCGTCGCACCGGTGCTGGACAGGTTGACGATGCCGCCGGGGTTCGTGGTGACGACGCCGGACGTGCCCGCGAGGGCAGCTGGAAGATCATCCGCCCACGTCGTGCCGGTCGTCGGGCTCACGGCCAGCGCGGTCTGGTCGCCGAGTACCACCACCGTTCCCTGCTGCAGGTCGGTGGTGGTCATGTCCACGTCGGTCAGGTAGTACCAGCCGTTCATCGCGGTCCACGTACCGGCGGTAGCCGCGGTCTGGTTGCCGGCGGCGTAGTACGACGCGGACGTGAGCCCCGGCGTACGGGCGTTGGAGTGATCCGGCACGAGCGCCTCCGCATTCGGCAGGTACTCGCTGATCATCAGGTTCTGCCCGGCCGTGAGCGCCGGGAGTGTGACGGGATCCGAATAGGACTCCGTACCGGGTGTCAGCGTGAGCGTCGCCGAGCCGTTGAACGTCAACGGGATCGGCGTGGACACCGTACCCGCGCCGGTACCCGTCTCGACCGCGATGCTGACCGCGTTGAACGTGACCGGCGACGCGCCGTTCGGATCGCCGAGCCGGATGCGGGTCTGGATCACCGAACCAGTGCCGTCGTTGCTCGGGTGGATGACCTCGCGCACCGTCTCGTTGGCGCTGGCGAAGTCCGTTCCGGCGGGCGGGCTGACCGCTGCCGGCGCACCGGCACCGTTGGTGTCCACGACCGAGGCCCAGGTGCCGATCCAATTCGCGGTCGTGGACGTACCCGGCAGAACCTCGGTGGGGCCCGAGTCCGTGCTGGGCGTTCCGATCGCGAGTACGTGCAGCAGGGTCGGGCAGCCTCCGGGCAACATGGTGATGTTGTAGGAGGGCAGCGTGATCGACGCGATCGTGTACGCCGGGTTGGTCGGTACGGTGATCTGGTACAGACCGATCGATGCGACCGTGTGGGTCTTCGTCGTGCCCTTGTCATATCCGGCGAGCGTCAACGCCGGGTTCACGCTGCCGGCAGCCGGTTCGATCCAGTCCGGTACCGGCGCGATGTCGCCCTGCGCGGTGCCGATCGTGACCTGGCTCGCGGGTTCGGTCGCCGGATTCGTGTAATTGACCGTGACCGTACCGCTGCTCGTCCCGCCGCAGGTCGATGCGGTCAGCAGGCTGACCGAGCCGGCCTTCGGCGCGGTGATGTCGATGGTCTGCCCGACCGCGATGACGTTGTCGTTGCCGGACGCTGCCCCGAGCTGGTAGTAGTTGCCGGCCACCTGGACCGGGCTCGCCGTCGTCAGCCCGGCGTCGGCGACGTCCGTCTGTGACAGCGAGTTGCTCCCGAGATCGAACGCCGCACTCGATGACTGCCCGTCAGCGGCGATCCCGGAGTTGTTGAGCGCGGCTGCAAACGACGTCGCGGTCGGGCTCGCGATCTGGGCCATGGTCACGTAGTCGACGCCGGCGTTGTAGCGGTTGGTGATGCTCGCGCTGTTCGTGCCGGTCATCGTCATGGTCAGCGTGTACTGCGTACCCGCGGTGAGGTACGCACCGCCGAGCTGCACGTACGCCGAGTAGACGCTCGCGTTGTAGCCGTCGAAGAACGGATTCCCGTTCGCCGTCAGCGGTATCGACACCGGGTTGCCACCGACGGTGTAGTTGAGGCTGAACGTGACCTGACCGTAGTCGTCGGCCATGCCCATGTTCGCGCCGAGCGCGTAGTAGTTGCTCGCCGATGCGGTGAACTTGATCGTGTCGACGTTGCCGGCCGCGGTGCCGTTGAAGTACAGCTGGCTGCCCTGCGACCAGTTGGTCCCGAACGACTGGATACTCGTCCAGCCGCCGGTACCGGTCGCGGATGCGGTGAAGAAGCCGGGGTCCTCGCCCTCGTACCGGTTGAACCCGACCTTGTCGTACACGGCAAACTGCTTGAGCTGCAGGTAGTAGGACGTCCCGATGCTGTCGGTCGTCAACGCGGTGGCATAGACACGCACGTACCGGGCGCTGGTCTCCGGGAATGTGAACTGCTGCCCGCTCGCGCCCGGTGCCGGGTAGTTGGCGAGCGTGTCAACGGTCGTCCAGGTACTCGCGTCGGTGCTGGTCTGGATCAGGAATGCGGTCGGGAACCCGGACGCGATGTTGGCCGTGGAGTCCTCACGTGGAGTCAGGACGACGTCGTCGATGTTCTTCGCCGATCCGAGGTCGACGTAGACCCACTCGACGTTCGCCGCGGCGGTGTCCGCCTCGCTCGACCAGCCGAAGAGCAGGCCGCCGGTGTCGCCGTCGGTCAGGTTCGCCGCCGGCCAGTTGGTGTTGACGGTGCTGGATACCGTGACCGGCGCCTGCCATGCGAGGTTTGTGGTGTTGCCGGCCGGAACGCCGGTGGCGTACCCGGGCGCGACGTAGAACGCGTAGGTCGTGTTCGGGCCGGAGTTACCGGCGTAGTCCACCGCTCCGACCGTGAGCGTGTGAAAGCCGGGCGCCAGGTTGCCGGGCGCGATCGCAATGCCGGCGACGCCGCTCTTCGCGGCGACGAAGCCGTCGGTGAGCAGGCCGCTGGACGTGTTCGACAGCTGGGTGGGCGTCGTGTCGCACTTCGTGGCGTCGGCCGCAACCTGGGATCCGGTCAGCGAGAACCGGAAGCCCTGCAGATCGGGGTCGGGGCTGGACACCGCGAACTGCCCGCCCGTGTTGGCCGGCTGGCCCCAGAACGAGGCCGGGAAATCAGAGCTGTGCACGGAGGGTGCGGTGACCGGTGGCGAGGACAGGACCGTGAAGTTGTACGCCGCCGACCATGCGGAGAACCGATCGTTGGCGTTGCCCGGTTCGTTGTCGGTCCGGGCCTGGAACGAGTACGCGGTCGCGTTGGTCAGGGCGCCGCCGGTCTCCGTCCACGATTTGGCCGAGCCGTTGCCGACCTGGATGCCGCTGGTGGTCGCGGCGACCACAGTGCCGGCCTTGAGCAGCTGGAAGTTCAGGTACGGCGTCGGGGACGGGTTGTTGTCGGTGGCCGTGGCCGTGAGGCTCGGGATGGACGCGGACGTGTAGTTGACGCCGTTGCACGTCTCCAGGTTCGACACGGTCAGGCCGGTCGGCGTGTTCGGCGGGAAGTCGTAGGTGACGTTGAGTGTCGCGCTGGTCGGCGCGAACTGCTTCCACTGGTAGTCGTTGGTTTCGCTCGGTGCGCGGAGCACGAACGTGTCGTTGGTCGCGCCGTTGGTCGCGGCGGTCTGCACATAGTTCGTCAGCGCGGTACTCGAGAAGGAGACGCCCTCCGGTGCGGAGGAGCAGTTCGTACCGCCGGCGGACGTCTGCTCGTTCAGCGCGCTGCCGGTCTCGGGGCCGGCCCACAGCGTCGAGCTGCTGATCGCGCCGGAACCGTAGAGGTCGACCGGCTGCTTCGTGCAGGCGTTCGCGCCCCAGATCTCGTTGATCGTGAACGATGCGCTCGAGACCTTGGCGGTCGTACCGTTGGCCTTCGCGAATGCCGACGTGTTCATCTCGAAGTAGGTACGGTCGACCCAGCCGCATCCCGACTCGATCGGCAGGTCGCAGTCGCCGACTCTGGCGGTGGTGATGTCGTCCGGGTTGTCGTGCTCACCGGTGCCGCCCCACCAGGTCCAGCCGTTGCTCTGCACGTCGAGCCAGTCCTTGCTGACCGTGTTCGTGCTGAAGGTCGGGTCGATGAACAGCGGGAACTTGTCCACCTTGCCGGTCAGCGTCGCGGCCGGCGGCGTCAGCGTGACCTCGGTGCTGGTGACGCCGGCGGGCGTTGATGCGCCGGTCGCAGGCGTGCGTGCCACCGGCCCGACCGCGACACCGAGCCGCGACTGCCGTCCGGTGCCGGGGCTGTCCGCCGACGGCGCGGGTCCGGCCTTGCCGACCGTGGTGGAGTCCCACATGGTCGGCGCCGCACCCGCGAAGACGGTCGAGCCGTCCGCGGCGGTCGCGGTCAACGCGCCGGTCGCGGTCTTCGCGAGCGTCAGGTTGTCCGCCTCCACCCGCAGCTTCAACGCCGCCAGCTGCGGGTCCGCGGCTGCGGCCGCGTCGTGCACGATCAGGACTTCACTGTACGAGTCGGTACTGGCCGCGAGCCGCAGGTCGACGCCGGGCAGCACGCTCGGGTAGAGCGCGGTGTTGCCGGTCACGACCGGCGTCGGCAGGGCGGTCGGCCAGTAGAGAGACAGGCTCCGCGGCGTGCCGGTGGATGTCGGGGAGTTGACGGTGAGCATCGCTCCGGAGCCGCCGCCGGAGAAGGTGACACCGAGCAGCGCGGCCCGCGGTGCCCACGTGCCGTCCGGGTTGGCGACGAGGTCCGTGTTGATCGGCACCCAGGCACCGGCACGCTGCATCCGTACCGGTATGGCGTTCGACGACATCGTGAACGAACCGTCGGGGTTCGCCGTGATCTGCGACTTCTCCGTCGTCAACGACGTGACCACGACCGGCGTACCGGCGGATTTGGCCTGCTGGCTCGCCGTACGCTGTGCCGCCACCGAAGCCGGGACGACCGGCGTCACCGGCTGTGCGACGGGCTTCGACGAGGCCGGCTTCGGCGCGGGCGCGGCAGCTGCCGCGGATCCACCGACGGTCGCCGTTGCCGCGAAGACGGCCGCAGCGGCAACCGCCGCGACCGATATGCGTACCGCTAACGCTCTCAGTCTTTGATTGATGGTGTGATACATGCTCTACGTCTCCCCATGAGAAAGGTCGGTGTGGGCGGTAACAGGACGCACGCATCCGCGACCGCGTGATCGGGTCACAGCGGAACGGTGAGTTGCGTATCTTGGGTTCGGTCAGGTTTGTCGGGTATTCCGGCTGGCTCGTCGCTCGCGGCGCTGCTGCCGCCAGAATGCGAACGCACCCGGTTCGCTGCGCAGCCACGGCAATACCAGCGACCGCGGTCTGCTGAAGAACACGATCGACAGGCAGACCACCGTCCCAACGAGCCACAGGACCAGGAAGGTCAGCAGCGGCGGAAGGAACACCGGATGCGCGACGGCCGTGTTGCCGGTCTTGCCGCCACTGAGTCCGGCGATCGCGAAGCACAGCACCATCAGCCCGAACGCCACGCTCGTCAGGCCCTGGACGAGGATGCCGCGGACGGCACCCTTCGACCATTCCACGGAAAACCGGCGCAGCACCTCGAAGATCGTGATGGCTCCCGGACTCCGCCACCGTCGGACAGCCGTGCGGATCATTACGTAGCCGAGCCACAGAAGGATCGCAGCCACTACGTACGCCAGCACCGTCATGCCATGTCACCAGCCTGAGAAGAAGTTGGACACCGCGTGGCCGACCGACTTGGCCGCGTTACCGACCGCGTGCGTCGCCTCGCTGACCGCCTTGGTGTTGACGATCTCGCCGACCGCATCGCTGCCGATGATGCCGATCGCCGCACCGACGGCCGCACCGGCGAGCATGCCCACCGGACCGGCGAACGCACCGATCTCGGTGCCGACCAGCGCGGCCGACGCGATCGACGCCACTGCGCTGCCGGCGACGATACTCGCGACCGCGACTCCGGCGTCGGCGGTCCCGGCCTCGGCAGTCTTCGCCACACTGTGGGTCTCCTGCCACTCGCCCCAGGTATCGATGGCGACACCCGCGCCGGCGAGAGCGTAGCCGGCGCCACCGAGGAACCTCGCGCCCATCAGACCCTTGGCCGCTTCGTCGCCGTCGGCCGACGCCTTGGTGAAGTCCTTCGTGAGCTTCTTGACCTCCGCGGTCTTTCTCGCAATAGCGTTGGGGTGATACGACGGAGTGCGGCCCAACCAGTAGTTCTTCCGCGCGATCGTGCCGGACAGGGATTGCAGTTTGGAGAAGTTCGACAGCGGCACGGCCACCGCCTGGAAGGCGGACGCGATGTAATCGCTGCGGTTCGTCCACGTGAGCCACGACGTCGGATAGGACGTGGAGATCAGTGACATGAAGTCGCCGAACCAGGCCATCTTGCCGGTCGGGTCACTGTCATTGACCGGGTTGTCGGCACCGTAGGAGTAACCGTTCAACTCCTGCGGATCGGTGAACTCCCGTACCGGGTCGCAGCTGATAAACCGTCCGGTGGTGGAGTCGTACATGCGGGCGCCGATGTTCGTCAGACCGGTCGCGGTGTCCAGGGGCTTGTCGAGGAAGCCGCGGGTATTCACCCAGGCACCGCCGGAGGTCGCGCCGATCTGGTTACCGTATGCGTCCATCTCCCGGCGGGTGACCGACAGCGTGTTCGCGTTGACCGCGATCTGGTTCGTCCCGTGCTGGTCGGAGATCAGATAGCTGACCGGGGCGCTGCCGACACGCTGCGCGACGGTGTCGCCGTTGAACGTGTAGTAGCGCGTACCCGTGACCGCCTGCGTCACCGTGTTGTAGTCCATCTCCTCGCCGTCGAGGTAGAGCGTGTCGGTCGTGGTGCCGGACTGCGGGTCGCGTTCGATCAGGAGGCTACCGTCCGCGTCGTAGGTGTAGCTGGTGATCCCCGGGTGCGTACCGGTCGTGGTGTCGCTGGCGATCTGACCCTCCGCGTTCCAGGACATGGTCTGGGTGCCGGCCGCCGTCGGGTAGGTGGTCGGGTTGCCGTCGCCGTCGTACTGGTAGCCGGTCAGCGTGCTCGCGCCGGGTCCGGTCGTGGTGATGCCGGTCAGCGCGTGCGCGTTGGTCTGCCCGGGCTGGTGATAGGTGTACGTCGAGACCGTGTTTCCGCCGGTCTGCCCGCTGAGCGCGTACTGCGTCTGCGACGTCCGCTCGCCCATCGAGTCGAACGTCCAGCTCGTCCAGTACGGCTCCGGGCCGCCGACCGCCGCGTTGCCGGCCGTACTCGGGTTCGTCGGGCACGATCCGTCGCTGCTCGGCGTCGCCGCGGTCCAGGCCTCGGTGAGCCGCTCCAGTGCGTCGAACGTGTAGCACTGCTGCTCGACGGGTGCGGTGGACCCGTTGCCCTGAGTATCGGTGATCGCGGTGATCTGGCGAGCAGCGTTGAACGCGTACGCGGTGTTGTCGATCTGCGGCGCGGCCTCCTGCGCGGACACCTCGACGTTGGTCACGTCGCGCGTCTGCGCGTCATAGGTATTGGTCACCCACACCGGCAACGTGCCCGCACCGAACGTCTCCTGCGCGATCTCGCCGTACGGCGTGTACGTCGTCGCCGACACCAGCGTGTTGGCGCCCTTCGAGCTGATCGGATTGCCGAGCGCGTCGTAGGCGGTCGACTCGATCTCGCTCGGCAGCCCGCTTCCCGGGATCGGCGCCGGTGTGACCTGCGAAACCAGGCCGGTCGTCGTGTACGCGGTGCGGGTCAGGTAGGTGCCGGAGAATCCGGTCTCCGCGCCCGGCACCGTCACCAGCGAACCGCCGGCCAATCCCTGGATGTTGTAGCCGGTGACCTGGTCGATGTACGCCCCGGACGGGCCATAGCTGGTCGACGAGGTCAACTTGCCCTTCTGCTCGGTGTCGTAGAGCCACGCCCCCAGCTCGGTGGACGTGTTCTGGGTCAGCGAGTTGTACTCGCCGATCTTGCGGTCGAGCATGTCGTACGCGTAGGACAGAATCTTGCCCGGCACCGTCCCTCGTCGACGTGATGTTGCCGTCGTTGTCGTACACCGTCGTCAGCGTGCCGGTGTCCGGATCGGTCTTCGACGTCACCAGGCCGAGCAGGTCGTACGAGCTCGACCAGGTGTTGCCGGCCCAGTCGGCGACACCGATCTGCTGGTTCGACGAGTTGTATGTGTACTTCGTCGCGAGTGTCGCCGCGGTGCCGGCAATCGTGCCGGTCGCCGGCGGTGTCACCACCGAACCGTTGACGATCGGCTGGCCGGTGTACTGGTCCAGCTCGATCTCGTTACCGCGGACGTCGTCGACCTTCGTCTGCGGCGTAACGCCGGGCAGGAAGTTTCCGCTGGCGTCGAGCCCGATCGTGGTGGTCCGGTCGCCCCCGTAGACCGACTGGGTGGCCGCGGTCGGGGTCAGGCCGTTGAAATTCGTGACCATCATCGCGCGGTCGTCGCCGTCGTACGTCGTCTGGGTACGGGCATTGACGGACGAGAGCGGCTCGGCTGACCAGCGTCGTCGACGGCGCACCGGTCACGGCGTACTGGGCGTTCGTAGCGATCGTCCAGCCGTGGGAGTCGTAGAAATTGTCGGCCACGATCGTCGTACCGTTCTCGCCGGAGTCCTGCGACTGCAGGAGTTGGCCCATGCCGTCGTACAGCGAAATAGATGTCTTGTAGTTGAGATTGTTCGAGGTCTGACCGTCGTCGACCAGCGTGTTCGTGGTGACGGTCTCCGGGCCGTTGGAGCGCAGCAGGTAGCTGTAGGTCGTCGTGGCATCCGACGAACCCTGCGTGAACCCGGGCGTCCACTCCGCAATCAGCCGGCCCAGCGAGTCGTACTGGCCGCTGGTGACGTGTCCGGCACCGTCGACGTACTTCGTGACGTATCCGCGACCCGGATCGGTGTTCGTCACCACGTGCGCGCAGCCGGCCCCGCTCGGCGTCGCGACGCAGACCGCGTTACTGACCGTGGACTGCGTCGCCGGACCGCCGTCGGTCGGCACGTACGACGTGGTCGTGGTGTGTCCGAGCGCGTCGGCCGCGGTCAGGACCCGGCCGCTGGTGTCATAGGTCTTCTGCGTTGCGTTCGTGATCCAGCTCAGCGTGCCGGCGGTGTTCACCGACGCGGTGTCGGTACGGGTGACGGTGCCCGCCGACGGCAGTGTGCCGAGCGTCGTCGAACCGTCGTAGTAGGTGCGGGTATCGCCGGTGATCGCGGACGCGGTCAGTGCGGTGCCGACCGGCGACGGGCAGGCCTGGGCCGCGCTGATCACCTCGGACGGCGTGTTCTTCACCCAGGTCGTGGTGTTCTGCGCGTAGGCGGTCGTGGTGCAGGCTTCCGGCACGCCGGTGCCGGACGCGTCCGATGCGACGATCCGGCCGGTGCTGTCGTAGGAGCTTGCCGTCTTCTTGAGCGTGGTGCCGCCGGCGGCGAGGTACGTGACGTCGCGGACGTCGGCCGCCTTGACGATCGCCGCGGTAAGCGCGGGCAGCCCGGTACGCGCCTGCGTCGCGGTGGTCGCGACCAGCACCGGGTCGATGACCTCGGCGGACAGTTGTGCTCCCCCGACGCCGTTGAAGGTCTGCGTTTCGTACGTCTCGCCGGTGTAGGCGTTGTTGTCCGAGATCGCCGGGTCGCCGAGCGTGTCGTGCACGGTAGCGGTCCGGCTGCCGGACGGCAGATGGTCGCCGTCCATGCCGCGGAAGAACGTGGCGAGCGTCTCGGTCTGCTGGTCGGTGACGCCAGTGAACGAGTTCACCCGGGTCGGGTCACCGGTCAGAGTCTCGACCGTGCCGTAGCCGCGGAACTGCCCGTACGTGCGGTCGGCCGCCTTGACGACCTGGTTGTCGTCGTAGTGCCAGGCTGCGCCTGCCGGTGCGGTCGCCGTACCGGTTCCGTAGATGTAGGACGTGACCTGCGTCGGCGACAGCGAGTTGGGGTCGGACACCTTCACCGACTGGATCGTGTACGTGTAGAAGTAGTCGAATATCTGCTCGGTACCGCCGATCGGAGTCCAGTAGACCGGATAGCAGTCGAGCGTGTCGGTGGACGCGAACGCCTGTTGCTGCGTGAGCGTGTCGGTGTCCGACGGCAGGTCCGACGCAGTGCACCGCGGTGTGTTGAAGTTGACGAAGATCTGCTCGCCGGACTCCTCGGTGATCTCGTACATCCGCCAGTGCACGAGGTCGGACTGACCGTTGTAGTTCGGTACCCGGTTCGCGTACGCGACGCCTTCGAACGTCAGCTCGGGGTCGCTCAGCGGGTTCGCGCCGGTCGAGTCGTAGCCGGTCCGGGTGATGCCGGTCAGTGTCAGATCCTGGTCGCCGCTGGTCAGGTCGAACGCCTGAGACAGTGCGTACGAGTCGACGCTCTGGTACTTGCTCGCCGTCGAGTTGTAGAACTGCGTCGTGATGGTGGTGAGCCGCTGAGTGCTCCAGAACGTCGGCGAGTAGTTCGTGCAGGTACTGGAGGTGCAGCTTTGATCCTGCGGAGTGTCGATCCAGTTCGAGGCGTTCGCCGACGTGAACGTGCACTGGCTGGATCCGGACGGGAAGCACCGCTGATCGGTGGCGAACTGGATGCGATCCGGAGCGTACGTACCGTTGATCGCGCCGTAGACGCTGCCGTTCTCCAGCCGCATGCCATAGTCGATCTCCGAGAGTTGACCGCCGCGGATGTACTGGACCGGCTTCGCGCTGTTCTGCCCGAGGTCCGGCATGTAGTAGTTGGTCTCAGGGCTGTAGTAATACATCGCCACGTTGCCGTTGGCGTCCTGGACCATGTCGAGGTTCCAGCGCCAGGCCTGGGTGCAGCTGGACTTCGAGAACCCAGCGGAGTTGTAGCACGGCTGGCCCGACGTCGCGCCGTACACCGGCTCTGTGTACACCGAATTCGTCTGCTTGTCCGCCGAGGTGTAGCCGGGGCCTCCGTTGACGCCGAACGTGTAGATCACGCCGTTGGTGTCGGTGATCTGGAAGTACTCTCCGGACTGTGCGCCGTTGGTCGAACCGGTCAGCCGCTTGACCCGCGCGCCGCTGTCGTTCTGCAGGTGGAAGTCTCCGGACGTGTCGTCCTGCACGATCGACTGGGTCTGGCCGTTGAGCGATACCGTCAGGATCTGCCCGTCCCAGCACTCGTCGCCGGTCTTGTCGTCGGTCGGCAGCGCCGGGACCTCCTGCGCACACGGCACGTACGTCCGCTCGATGAAGCCGGGATCGTAGTCCCAGCCTTCGCCGACCCACGACGACTGACCGTTGGCGGCCGCCGTCATGCCGTCGACGCTCGCCGAGTTGTACGCCAGCGCGACCGTCGGCGCCGCGTTGCCCGCAGCCACCGGCGGGGCCGCGATCGGGTACGAGTACGTGAACGCGCCCGTGTTGCCGCCGACGCTCCACGATCCTGCGGCCTTCAGCGAGGACGCCGTGAAGTCACCCTGGCTGCCGGACGGATCCGCGGTGGCCGCGAGCACCATCGTCGCCGGCTGCACCGCCGGGGTTCCGGCGAGCGCGATCCGCGACGGTGAGGCGGTCTTGACGGTGGCGGACACAACGTGGCTGATGCCGTCGTTCGTGCTCGACAGCGGGGACTGCACCCGGCACGCGGCGAGCTGCGGTGTCGTCAGTGCGCAGGCGGGCAGTTCGACCAGGTGCAGGCGCGACCCGAAGTCACCGCCGCTCGCGTTCGCGAACGACGCGTAGTCGACGCTGACCTGCAGCGGCGACGCGGCCGACGACGGCGCAACCGTAAACATCACGCCGTTAATGCCCGCAGCCAAGCCGACGCTGCGGGCGCGGACCGATACCGCGACGGTCGACGAGGCGTCGGCGCTCGTCGCCGGAGCGGCCGTGGTGTCTCGGACCTGGATCGGACTGGTACCAGCGCGGTGGTTGATCGTCGCGATGTCTGCGGTCGATGTCGACACGTTCGCGGCCACGCCTGCGAGCTTCGATAGGTCCACCGTTGCCGACGTCGCGGCCGGCCATGTCGCATCCGCGCGCTTGGTATTCGAGGCCGTCGGACGCGGGCCGGTCTTGCCGGCCGCGATGCTGTGGCGAGGCAGTACCTTCGTCGCCGGCACCGGTGGCCGCTTCGATTTCTGCGCAATCGGAGTCGCCATCGCGGTCAGCGAGACCAGGGCGACCGCGCCGATCACGGCCGCGATCGTCGGTCGCACGAGGCGTCTTGCATCGAACTTCGTCAATCGATCAAGCCCGAATTTGGACATGGAAATAGCAGCCACTCTGCACGCCCCGTCAGATCCGTCGAACCTCGTACGATGTCTGTATGGACGCAACCCGCCATGTGCAAGTTGCGCCGCGACAAAAGGTAGTCGTCGACTCTGGAAAAATCTAGACCTGTTGGCGATTAAGGGATTTAGACCACTGCGCCGCTCGCCGGCCGCAGCTCCTATGTGGTCGGTGCACGGGAACAGATGGGCAGCTCGATCCACATCGGGACGGCTGTAAACATCGCTTGCGCGCGGCGGGACAAACCTGTGAATCTCTCAGCAATGAGAGTAAATATATCGATGCCTGACGGCCCGATGCGTTTCGCGTCACCCTCCACGCCGCGACGTCATGCCCCGCTGCGACCAGATCACGGACGCTGGGCCCTGGACGGTCAGATCGGCCAACAGATGGTTTCAGGCATCCACCGGCCGCAGTTGTGCCGGGCAGGGACGCGACAGCCCCGCGTACCGCGGGCGGTGCGCGGGGCTGTCGACTGACTCAGGGCTGGCCGACGTAGGTGATCGCGACGGTTGCCGGCTTCGCGGTCGGACTGGACGGCACGGGGGTGAACGTGGCGAGGCCCGTACCGAAGCAGGGCAGGATGAGCGTGGTGGGGATCGGCGCGGAGACGGCCCAATCGTGCAGGACGATCGGGTTGCCGGACAGTGCCGGTGTGGTGAAGGTGACCGCAATGGAGGTGGCTGCGGTGCCGGTGTATCCGACCGTGGTGCTCGTCGGAGTCGCGACGGGCAGGGCCTTGACGGTCTGGCCGGCGAGGGGATGACCAGTTTGGCCGGGGACGACCGGGCCGAAGCAGGCCATCTGAATGGTCGCCGGTCCGGTCGCGTTGTTGACCTGGCCGATGAAGTAGTTCTTGGGGCCGATCGGTGCGGGATCGACGACCCCTCCTGCCATCGCCGGCACGGCGGTGGCGGCGACGATGACCGCGGTGGCTGCGGTGACGAGGCTGAGACGGAGCTTCGGGGACACGAGGTGGTCCTTTCCGGTGGCGGATTCGGGTAGGACGCGTCGAGCGGTGCCGCGTTCGGCGGAACAGTACATTTAATAATGTCGATACGTCAATGTACTCGATATGCCTGCCTCGACAACCGGCACGCACACGACGGCCGCTCGCCACATGTCGAGGCGTCACGGTCGCCACCACGATCGCCCTGTTGGCGTACAGCCGATACACGCGCTCCCGGCCAACGATCAGATTGGCGATCAGCCCGGCCGGCCGGGCGTCAGCGCCGCGCCGGGGGCGCCGTCGAGCATTCCACTTTGTCCGTGATCTCCGTGTCCGGCGACTGCGGCGACATTCGAACCGCCGAGACGTACGGGCCCTTCACCAACGAGGAACTCGTCGGCCACACAGACGGCGCCGGGCAGGGGTCCCAAGGACGCCATGCCATCAACGGTAACGATCCGTCACGTTTGGTATTTAAGTCGCACGGTTCCGCTCTTACTTATTGACCGCTGCGAGTGGTTGAACGACTCACCAGGAAGAGGAATGCGATGACGGTTACCACGATCTGCCGATCAACTCGGCCGACTCGACCAACGACATGATCGCCAGCAGAGCAAGCGAGATCACTGACGACTGGCCCGACACCGAAGACATGCCTTGGCAGGAGTTGATCAGAATCAGGTATGTCTATGAGGTGGACGTCCTGATCGCAAGCGCCGTCCAGCGCGCCGTGGCGCGCGCACTGCCCGAGGCCTTTGTTCCGCGGTTCGCCCGGTCTGTTACCGCGATCGCCGCCGGCGCCGTGCAGGATGGCCGCGCCGAGCGGCAAGAGATGAACGTCGAGCGCCTGGGCCACATCATGCGGGCGTTCGATGACTTCGACGATTGGTGCGGTACCCGCTACCGGTGGCCGGTCAGGGTTCCTCGGCCGCACCCGGGGCCGGGGCCGGGGGAGCCCGACCCTAGCCCGTGGAAGGAAAGCGGCCTGGCCGAGGTGTCCCTGTTCATCGCAGCCGCCGCAGACCTGGTCGGCGCGACCGGCAGTAAGGAGCTGCAACGCTCGCTGGGCACCGTACTCGACGAGGCACTCACCGCGCTGCGGGACGTCGAGGGCGCCGAGTAGTCCGGCACCCGTCGGCGGGTGCCACCGGCCGGAGTCGCGGCCGGTGGCACCCGTGTCGAGCGTGAGACATTCGGTTCTGGCGAGGGCACCGATGGTGATCGCCACCGTGTGGTGCTCGGATTGCTCGATACAACACTGCGGGCATCGACGTCGATGATCAGCGGCATGGTTTGGGATCCGCTGCGACGAGCGCGGTCGGGAGGCAGGGCATAATTGCAGGTAGTAGGTCGCCCGGCACAACGAGATTCAGAGGAACACGAGGGCCGCTGTGGCCGATCGCGGAGAACAACCCGACGTCATGACCAAGCCGGTCTCGGGTGCTGACAATTCGATGCAGTACGTACTCGATCGCCTCGCCGACGGACCGCGCGGTCAGCAGCGGATCAGTGACGCGATCCTCCGGTCATGGCGGCGCTCGGCCGATGCGGGTCTGGTGCCGCATGAGATCCGAGCGCCCTACGATCCGGACATCGACATCGACATCGACATCGACGTCGACGGTCGGCTGCGCTGGGCGGCTGAGCCGAGTATGGCAGCGGTGAGTGGAGATCTCGACGGTGTCGAGGCTGCGCTGCTGCTCGCGGACGGCCGTGGGCATGTCATCGAGCGGTGGGCTCCGGCAGGCACTGCCTCGGCGATGGATCGGATCGGCGCAGCGGCGGGGTTTGTCTGCGACGAAGCCGTTGTCGGGACCAACTCGATTGGCGGGGCGCTTCGGACCCGAAGTCCGTCGGTTGTGCTCGAATTGGAGCATTTCGCGGACGGTCTGACCGCAGTGTCGTGTGCGTCGCGACCGGTGATTGACCCGCTCAGCGGCCACGGTCGCCAGCGCAACCGGCACCACTGCAGATGCGGTCGCCGAGCAGACCGCGGCCGACACCTCCACCGGACGATTCACCTATCCCCAGGAGGTAGCCGATCTCGTGCTGTTCCTGGCCAGCGACCGAGCAGACAACATCACCGGAAGCGACTTCCTCATCGACGGAGGTCTCGTCAAGACGCTCTAATCCTGCCGCCGTCCGGCACCCTGCGAGGCGCCGAGCCACTCGGCGCCTCGCAGGGACATCGGGTGCGGCAGGTACGCGGACGAGGCTCAGCCGGCGTTCATGGCGAACTGAATGTCGAGACGCACGTTGGCCGGGAGCGTGTGGACATCGATGCGGTTCGCCTGCGCGCCGCGCAGGAACACCGCCAGCGCCGCGCCGAACTCCATGCCGGCCCATTCGGCCAGCATGTGATTCTCGGCCGCCCGCAGGATGGCGTCGAGCCCGCGTGGGTCGGTCGGCCAGTTGGGCAGGTCGGTGATCGCGTCGACCCGAAATGCGAAATCTGCGTCGTCGTCGAGCAGCAGCTCCAGCAGCCGATCGGCACGCCAGTCCCAGATACGTTCGCCCGGATCGCCGATGTCCGCCATGAACTCCGCCGGTGGACGGTAGCCGTGCACATCGACGTAGTGCAGGATCATCGTCGGCGCGGAGTAGACGTTGCCACCCGGGGCGTAGTACCGGTACTCGCCGTTGCCCTGGACACCCGTGTCCTCCGGACAGAATTCGCACCGGTGGTAGCCGAGCGTGATGCCGCCCTCGCACCACGACGCGTCGCGCAGCCGAGCCGCGTCCACATCCGTCAACGGATTATCGGCGCCACCCGGCAACCCGTGTACGGCACCGAGCCACCCGACGTTCCGCATGGGCATCGGGTACGTCCGGTACGCGTACGGGGACAGGCCCAGGTATTCCATTCGGCCTGACGTTACCGGGTCTGCAGAGATAACGCCCGCCCCGGTTAGCAAACGCGGTCTCAGCCGTACCTCAGCACCGGCTGCGATCAAAACTACCTGGTGACGACGCGCCAATACTACAGCGTGTAGGAATATCGGCTACGCTGTTGCAGCATTGCGTCGTCCCCCGGAGTAGCCCGTGATCTCTAGTCATATCGTCGCCCTCAACGTCATGGACCCGAAGTCGCTCTTACAGACATTCGGCCTCGTCGGCGTCCTCGCCCTGATGTTCGCGGAGACCGGGTTGCTTGTCGGCTTCTTCCTGCCCGGCGACTCGCTGCTGTTCGTCGCCGGGATCGCCGCCTCGCCGGTCGCCCTCGACATCGTCGGCGTCCAGCTGTCGCTGCCGGTACTGCTGGTCGGCGCGCCGCTGTGCGCGATCGCGGGCGCGCAACTCGGCCACTGGCTCGGTACCCGATACGGCCGGCCGCTGTTCGCGCGGCCCGGGTCGCGGATCTTCAAGTCCGAGTACGTCGATCGGGCCGAGACGTACTTCACCAAGTACGGTCCGGCCAAAGCGGTCGTGCTGGCCAGGTTCGTACCGGTCGTCCGGACCTTCCTCAACCCGGTGGCGGGCATGCTCCGTATGCCGGCCCGGCAGTTCGCGGCCTGGAACGTGCTCGGCGCGGTTCTGTGGACCGACGGTGTCCTGCTGGCGGGCTACCTGCCGGCCCGGCGCCTGCGCGACAGCATCGGCGCCGACAACATCGACAAGTACCTGCTGCCAGTGGTCGCGATCGTGGTCGTGCTGTCGCTGCTGCCGATCGTCATCGAAATTGTCCGTACCCGGCGTGCCACCAGGGCCTCGAAGATGGATGCCGTATGAACGAGCCGTCGCGAGTGAATCATGACCACCGAGCGATCACGCCGCCGCCAAACAGCGCGGTGATCGCATGAGCCACATCACGTATATGGAAGCGATCGTCGTCGGTCTCCTCCAGGGCGTGACCGAGCTGTTCCCGGTCTCCAGCCTCGGCCACAGCGTGCTGCTTCCGGCGCTGATCGGTGGTCGGTGGGCCACCGATCTCAATGTGTCGGCGCCCGAGTCGCCGTATCTCGCCTTCGTCGTGGCGCTGCACGTCGCCACTGCGCTCGCCCTGATCGTCTACTTCTGGCGAGACTGGGTGCGCATCGTCGGCGGCCTGGTCACCTCCGTACGCCACCGCCGGGTCGACACCGCCGACGAGCGCCTGGCCTGGATGATCATCATCGCTACGATTCCGGTCGGCATCACCGGACTGCTCCTCGAGCACACGTTCCGGACCGTACTGGGACGCCCGATCCCGGCGGCGATCTTCCTGATGGTCAACGGCGGCATCCTGTACGGCGCCGAGCTGCTCCGACGCCGTGCGGCGCAGAGCCCGACCGTACTGGCGGGAGTCGTTGCCGGCGGCGACGGTGTCTACCGATCCTCCAACGTGGCCACCGATGATCCGGATAGGGCCGAGGCGAACGAGGCCACCGACTCGGACGTCGCCTCCGACGCCCGGATCGTCCGGCGCGGCTTCAAGGAGACGACGCTGATCGGCTGCGCGCAGATCCTGGCACTCCTGCCCGGCATCAGCCGATCCGGGGCAACCATGGCGACCGGACTCGCACGCGGACTGTCGCACGAGGATGCTGCCCGGTTCTCGTTCCTGCTCGCCACCCCGGTGATCCTCGCCGCCGGCGTGTTGAAGGTGGGCGATCTCTTCGGTCCCCTCGGTGCCGGGATCCACGGCCAGGTACTCGCGGGTGCGATCGCCTCCGGCGTCGGTGCCTACCTCGCTGTACGGTTCCTGACTCGCTACTTCCACACCCGTACGCTGACGCCGTTCGCGATCTACTGCGCGCTCGCCGGCTTCGGCAGCCTGATCTGGCTCACGGTCGTCCAGTAGGTCCGAATCAGTGCTCACGGATCGTACGTCGCTCCACCGCCCAGCCGGGCCCATGCCCGGTACCACGACGCGACGCGCAGCCGACCTGCCTCCGACTGTTAGGAGGTGGCGCGGATGCACACCACGAAGTTGCTGTCGAGGTCCGCGGCGGTGCCGGTGGCTGTGGTGGACGCCGGGCAGTCAGAGATCGAGGTGACGATCGCGGTGACGACTCCGTCATGCGATTGCCCGCAGTTGACGATCGACGCGCTGATGGATGTCGCGTCGGCCACGCAGGAGCCGACATGGGTCACGGGTGTGACCGCATTGTCGACGGCTCGGTTCACTTCGCCGACGACGAGTGCAGCGATGGCAACCGGCAGGACCAGTCCAAGGATCTGCCAGCGGAGGAAGATCGACCGGCCGGGCGGCAGCGGAGATGCGCCGTCAAAGTTACCCTGCGGCGCGGCGAGTCGGGCGACGTGGCGACGACGTGTCAGGTTGCTGATCAGGTATCCCGGTGTGGTCACCAGGGAGATGAGGCCGAACCAGCCGGCGACAAGGGTCGTCGCCGTGGACTTGCGGAACATCGCCAGCCCGCAGTCACGGCAGAACGGGCCGACGAAGGTCCGGACCCGCCGGAACAAGCCGTAGCCGCGTTGAGCGCGGAAGTCAACGAAGGCGGTCGGCGTGCTCCCGCAGTACGTGCACCGCGGCGACGGTCGGGGTGCATGTGGCAGCGGCACACCCGCCACAGCGATGGTGTTGGCGGCCGCCAACGAAGCACGGTGATCGTCGATCAAGGACATGATCCGCTTTCAGGCCTGAGGTCGGTGGACGCCGAGCGTACGTCATCACGCGACATCGTGTCGGCCCGCTCGTCATCGCGCCCATGGCTGGGTGACAGAGCCCGCTGTTCTCGACGACCGTCGCGGTGGCTGATGCGGTCTCAGGGCGTCGATTCCGGAAGGATCGCCGAGCTGAGGGTCATCGGGTTGTCGGTGACGACTCTCAGCAGGTTGCGGCCGTGAGGATCGAGTGGGTACCCGCGGGTGTACGCGGTGAGGTTGTAGAGGACCGATGCACCGGGCGCCAGCGACCGCGGGCCATCGCCGACGTTCCAGAACCGTGACATGGACTGGTTGGTGCTGAGTGCGAAGTGTGGTGTCAGCGTCGTGTTGCCGGTGTTCGTCAGCCGGGCCTCGATACCCCAGACGCCCGTATGGCCGGGGCCGCCCGTCTCGACATGGAGGATCTCGACTCGTAGCGGGGCCGGAGTGGCGACGGCGATCACCGTGCACGTCACGGTGATCGCGGTCAGCGCGGCGACAATCGCCGCGGACGTCATGTCACCACGTCGGGACGGGCCGCGGAGCAGGTAGGCCGCGTGGAATGCGGCGGGTGGCACGGTGGCCGCGGTAGCCAGCCACAGGGGGATCATCAGCAGGAAATATCCGTCCTGCGAGCGAATGGACAGAAAAAACACGAACCACGGCAGGACCGCAGCGGCCGGCCCGAGCCGCCGGATGAACAGTGCATACGCGGTCAGCAGCGTGATCGCCAGCGCCACCGTGGCGTAGGAGTAGAAATCCAGTGCGCCGCTGCCCCCGATGAAGTAGTACGAGATATCGATGAGGCCCTGGCCGTGGGGTACCGCATGCTGCGTGAGCGGGGTGAGGATGCCGGCCAGCCAGGCGGCGCCGGACCGGATCGCAAAGTATCCGTTGATCAGTAGCCAGGTCGCGGCGGCGATCCCGGCAAATCCCGCGGTGACCGTCGCCGCGCGGCGCGTGGTGAGGTGGCCGCGGCGCAGGAGGAAAACGCCGACGATCAGGAACGGTGTCAGAAACCAGGGAAGCTGCTGAGCTGCGCACGCGGCGCCGAGGCAGACCGCCCGAGCGATGTCGATACCGGACAGTCGACCACTACGTCCGATAGTCGGCCACGCAACGACGACCGGGATGAGGAGCGCGACCGCGATGATCGCCGGGTAGCCGAGTGCCGCGTAGCCGGGTAGGAGCCCGAACCCCAGGCAGACAGCGGTGGCGGCGGATCGCCACGGCGGAGGCAAGAGAATCCAAAGCGTGACGGTACCGGCGACCAGCGCCCCGAACGTCACGAGAGTTGCGCAGGTGCGAAGCGAGACTCCGGGGACGATCACGTGAACCAACGCGGTCAGCAGCGGTGCGACGGGTGGATAGCCGTAGCTGTAGTCGGCTCCGCCGTTCATGGCGTAGGTGACGCCGACATGAGACGAGTTGAAGATCGCCGGCCACGAGACTCCGTAGACAGGATGTCCAGCGAGAAGGCTGCGGGCGGCCTGCGCCGTCAGGGCGCCTTCGTCGTTCGGTGCATGGGCCATCACATAGGCGCACCCGGCCGACACGATCGCCGTGAGGAGCACTCCGAGGTCGACGTAGGTCATCGTGCGGCGTGTTCGGGTGACCAGCGCCATCACCGCCGCGACCAGGATCGCCAGATAGCACAGGGACACCACGGCGGCGACCACCGGTCGGTGCACGATCGCGTTGGTCCATAGGTTTCGTGCGCCGATGAACAGGCTGGCCGCGGCTATGATCGTCATGCCGCGATGCCATTGCGCCGGAGGTGCAGCGTCGGTCCCGATCGCGGACGCGTCGGTGCTGCGATCGGTGGCAGGCTCGACGGTCACGTCGGCCACGGCGCCCTCCCCTGCGTGACATGGACCAAGCAGTACGACGTATTACTACCAGCAACGACCGCCGGGCATAGCGGACTCGGCCGAGGCCACAGCCTTGTCTCAGTTCCTGAATCGGGGGTTGGGTCGCCTTCATGGCGCGTGACGAGGTGCACGGCCTCCACCGAAGCGCGTGATCATGGCACGCCACCCGTCCTCACCGTCGTGGTCGCGGTCGTCACCGGAGCCGACCAGCGGATAGTGGCGGCGTCTCTCGAACAACGGCACATTCCAGCCGCATCGTCGACGACATCGACGCAACATACTGGAACCGGCGAGTACATCGACACGACGGCTGGACCGGCTGTGTCGTACACGTCAGGTATGTCTGGTCGATTCATTGACGGATCGAGGCGAACGGGATGCTCAGTCAGCGTGACCGGCGTCGGCTCAACGCCATCGAGCGTCAGCTTCAACACGACGATCCTAGGTTTGTCGCGCGGATGCGTCGCGGCGTGTGGTCCCGTGAGGCCAGGGCGCTTCTTGGCACGGTCCTCGCCCTGGAATTGATCGGTGCAGTCGCCATCGACATGGCGTCGGGATGGCGAGCCGCGGTCTGGGTGGCCCCGGTCATGGTCGCGTCCGCCCTGCTGATTCGTTACACCTGCCGGATTCCTCGACGACCCACGCCACGCGTCCGCCCGTAACGCCGCCGCTGGGACTGCGGCGTCACCAACCGTCGCCGCAGATGCCCACGGCCGTGGTCCGAATCAGCCCAGAGTGGGCGGCGACCGGTCCTGAATGATCGGAACCGGTCACCGGACGACGGGCCCTTGCAGCGACGCCGACCCCCGCTGCGGATCAATCCTGCAGGTTGGTCACGCCAATCCGATTTTGATCAAGGAGTGACCTCGGATTCTGTTGAACATCGGCCTTGGTGACGGCGAGGTAGGTGACCATGCCGACGATCAGAATCCCGATGACCAGAGTTACCGGTCCGTCACCGAACCCGAGACCGCTGGATGAGCGCGGCTTCGCCAAACCGTCGGCAATCGAGGCTCCCAACGGCCGGGTAACGACGTAGGCGAACCAGAAACAGAACACAGCGTTCCACCGCAACCAGCGATAGCCGATCGCCGGCACCAGAATGAGCGCCGCAAAGAGCAGCGCGGACGGAAAATAGCCGAAATGCAGGGTGTATGCGGTGAAGTCGCCGAGAGCGGTGCCCATCGCGAACGTCGCCGCGACGGTGGCCCAGTAAAATGCCTCTCGGCGAGGGGTGTTGATGGTGTGGATCGACAACGTCTTCTCGGTCCGCTGCCAGAGCACAAAGACCGCGCACAGCACCACTGCGTACAGAATGGATGATGCCACGTACGGCACACCGAACCCGACGTGGAGCACATCGGCAGCCATCGTTCCGAAGATGCCGACCATCACCACGGCGAGCCAGTACGTCCAGGCCACATAGCGCCCCATCCGGAACTGAAGGATCAAGGCGGCGACGAATCCCGCGAAGCCCAGGACGACCGCGACCGGCGGGGCCATGGCGTGGACGAGGAAGTCAGACGTGGATTCGCCCATGGCCGTGGACAGCGCCTTGATCAACCAGAATGCGACCGTGATCTCCGGAACGCGCAGAAGTCCTGGTGTCGTCAGCACTGAGGTGCGCCGGTGAGCTGTCGAAGTCATCCCGACATCATAGGGTGCTGCCAATGCGATGAAAGCATTCTCACCTGAGCGTTTGCTGAGCGACAGCGTCCCGCGGCTACGCCGAGCGGTGTACCGCCATCAATGTCAGGATTGAAGCTGTGAACGAGGTCGCACGCGTGCCGGAACCGCCCGACGGAGACGAGCGTTCCGTCCTCTTGGGATGGCTTGCCTTTCATCGCAGCGCGCTGGCGGCCAAGTGCAGCGGCCTCGACGCCGATCAGCTGGTCACCCGATCCGCGCCACCATCGCCCCTGTCGTTGCTGGGACTCGTACGTCACCTGACCGAGATGGAGCGCGTGTACGCGGTGTGGGCGCTCGGGCCGCAGGCCGACCTCCAGTGGGTGTGGGGCGACTACACCGATGACGGACCGGAGTGGGACATCGACGCCGACGCATCCATGGTGGACGAGTCGATGGCGGCGTGGGAGCGCGAGAAGCACGTGGCCGACGACCGGATCGCACAACACGGGCAGTTGGACACCCGTGGCGGGGGTAATGGCCGCAGCCTGCGGTGGAACCTGCAGAAGCTGGTCGGTGAATATGCCCGCCACAACGGCCATGCGGATCTGATCCGCGAGCGGATCGATGGTCAGACCGGCGAATAGAACCGTCGTGGTCAGCCGGAGTAGAAGACGGGATCGTGGCCGGGCAGATGACCTCCGATCTCATTGACGAAATCGGGTATGGAGAACGCGCCGTTGATGGCGATGTGTCGGATGAAGCTCAGCTCCGGGCCCTGCTCGACACCGTAGTCGCCGGCCGCGCCGAGTCCCATGGACCATGCGGTAATCACACCGTCGGCGACGTTGGCCTGCATGGACGCCTTGAACCCGTTCTTCTCGATGCGGTACTGGACCCTGATCGCGTACGCAGCCGCCTGCGCCGGCGCACAGAAGTCGCTGAGCACCACGGACAGGCAAACGCCGAGCGCGCCGTAGTCCGCGATGGCCACGCGATGCTCCATCACCCAGTGGTATCCGACGGACAGACCGTGGTCGAGGGCGCGGAAGAACGACGAGCCGCTGGTGAAGTGCGGCTGCACGTACGAGCAGCCTCCGTTGAGCGCGGCGGCTCGTCCGCTGACACAGGCGGGCAGCGCGGGCGCAGCGGGACGGTTGGCCGGACGCTCGATCGGCTTCGGCCGCGGCGGCGGCGCGCTGAACAGCAGGAACATGTTGAACGGCGGGTGGTAGGTAGGGCAGGTACGGTGCCGGGTTGCCGATCTCGGAGCCGCCGGTGGAGCGACTGCCTCCGTTGCTGGAGGTGTGGCCCTCGCAGTACTGGATCGAGCCGACGCAGCCGCCGCCGAAGACGAACATCTGGCCGGTGGGATCCGAATCGGTGACCGGGTTGTCGGCGGCGTAGGCGTAGGCGTCGAGATCCTGCGGGTTGTACGGGCTGATCTTGCGGATCGGTGCTGATGAACGTCGCCGCGTTCGGATCGTATTCGCGGGCGCCGAGGTTGGTCAGGCCGCTGCCGGTGTCGGTGGTGCCGCCGACGAAGCCCCGGTCCCCCGGCCAACTGGTCGGCTGAGTGCCGCGTAGCGCCCCGAATGGCAGATACCGGCGCTCCGTGACCGCCTGGGTGGCGCTGTTGATGGCGATGCTGTCGGTGCCGTGCGGGTCGGCGGCGAGCCAGGTGAGTGCACTCGGGGTACGAGCGGCGACAACCACACCGTTGTGGGTGTAGTAGCGGGTGGCGGCGACGGTGGCCACCGGTGGAGGTCAGCTCCTCGCCCGGCAGGTACAACGTGGTGCTGGTGCCGTCCTGGCGGAGCAGTTGGTTGCCGTCGGTGTCGTAGCGGAAGGCGGTCGTGGTGGTCGAGCCGGTGAGGATCGTCGCCAATTCGTCCAGGTCGTTCCAGGTGTAGGACAGGGTCGTGCCGCCGGTGGTGCTGGTGGCGAGCTGACCGTCTCCGTTCCACGTCTTTGTGGTCGTGCTCGCGCCGCTGCCGGTGGTCGTCGCCGACGTGGCGGCGTGCGGCCGGGCTGATCCGGCCGCCGGGTAGGCGTCCGCCGTCGTGGAGGTGCCGGCGGCTGTCGTGAGCGTGTTCGCCGTGATGATCCCGAGGCCGGCGCTGTCGTACGTCATGACCTGCTGGTACGGCGCAGGGCCGCCGATGCCGCCGGCACCGGGAGCGGCACCGGGACAGGTCGTCGCGCTCTGTGCCCAGGCGCTGGTCAGCCGCTGGTCGTAGTCGTAGACGAAGCATTGCGTATCGCCGTCGGCCGCGTCCCGGACGGAGGTGACGTCGCCCGCGTTGTCGTAGCCGTAGCCGATGTTGGCGACGTTGCCCCAGTTGGTGGACTCCTGCTGGACCTGACTGCTGGTGAGGCGATCCGCGACGGCGTCGTAGGTCTCCAGCGTCCGGGACCACTCGGCGGACTGCGCGGTGCCGAAGTCGGTCTCGTGCGGGCTGCCCGTTGGGTGCGTAGAAGGACTGCTGGACGTAGTCGGACAGCGTACTGAACAGGCTGTACGGCGAGCCCAGGTTGTTGTATCCGGAATCGACGGTCTCGGCCGGCAGGCCGCCGGCGGCCGGGTAGGACTGGGTCGCGATCGTGCCGTCGGCGTTGTACGTCGAGGTGAACGTGTAGGTGCCGGCGAGCGTGCCGGTCAGCGTGTTCGACGGGATGGTGTACGTGACCGAGGTGGGTTTGCCGGCCGGGTTGTAGCTGTTCATGGTCTGCTTGTACGCCTCGCCGCCGGTACCGCCGACATAGGCGGTGGTGCTGGCCAGCCGCCCGACCGCGCTGGTGTCGTAGGTCCAGGCGCTGACCTGGTCGGAGGCGCTGGCCGTGACGCCACCCGTGGTGTCGTATTCGGCGGTTTCGCGTTGATCGTTGTCGTAGACGAAGGACACCGTCTTGCCCCGCGCGTCGGTCTGCGCGGTGACGAGGCCGAGGTCGTTGTACGCCGACGTGGATGTGCCGGCGTCGGGCGTCGTGGTGGCGATCTGACGGCCGAGGGTGTCGTAGGTGTTCGACCAGTGGTTGCCGGCCGCGTCGGTGACCGTGGCGAGCTTGCCCGCCGGCGTGTACGTGTAGGTGGTGGCGTCGAACGGGCCGCTCGCAGCGGTCGTCGAGTGGTACTGGTCGACGGCGGTCGTGTTGCCGCGGGCATCGGTGAGCGTGGTGGTGACCGTGCCGCCGGCCGGCGGTACTTTCGTGACCGCGTCGACGCCCGGATAGCTGTAGGTGGCCTTCCACTGGAGTACGCCGTCGGAGTCGGTGTCCACTTCGGTCGGGCGGTTGTCGCCGTCGTAGCTGGTGGCGGCCTCGTTGGGTACCTCGGGCTCGCTGGTGATCCACAGCGACGCCGACGGTGTGGTGTTGGCCGGGTACGGCCCGTTCTGGATCACCGTGTTGCCGCGCGAGTCGTAGAAGGTGTCGGTGACCTCGGTGCCGCCGGTCGTGCCCTCCGCGGCCGTCTGCAGCTGCCGCTCGCGGAGTTCGGAGTCGAACAGCTCGATGGTGGCGGTGTAGAGCTTGGCGGATGCGTCGATGAGCGCCTTGGTGGTCACGCTGGACGGCTTGGTCGGCGTCTCGCTGTAGCTGTAGGTGTAGCTCGCCGGATTGCCGGCCGACTGGGACTCGCCGGGCAGCCACGCGGCGCTGACCCGGCCCAACGCGTCGTAGCTGTAGCTGGTCACCGCGCCGGCCTGGTCGGTGACCTGCGTGGTCAGGCCCCAGGCCGGGTTGATCGCGGTGGTCGTAGTGTGCCCGAGCGGATCGGTCACCACGGTCTGCGTGGTGGCACGACCGGTGCCGTACGCCGAGGTGTAGCTGGTCGCGGTGGTGGCGTTGGCCGAGTTCTCCACCGACACGACGCGCCCGTAGGAGTCGTAGGCGTCGCGGGACTGCGCCACCCAGTGGTCGGCCACACCCGGGTCACCGGCGGAGTAGACGTCGGTCTCGGTCACGTCGCCGGCGGTCGGCGCGGCGCCGAACGCCCCGCTGTCGTAGTCGTATCGCGTGTCGGAGACGAGCGCGGGGCTGGTGGTTCCGCACGTACCGGCGGTGACCTTGACCTCGCTGCGATCGTCGAGGATGCCCTTGGTGGCGTTCTGCGCGTACGTCGTCGCGGTGCAGGTGGCCTGGCTCGCGACCGCGACATCACCGCGATCGTTCGTCTGGGTGATGAGCCCGGTCGCCGCGTTCATGGTGTTCTGGACCTCGGTGTGACGGGTCCCGCCGGTCGACAGCGGTGCGTACGTGTCGGTCTGCGCGGTGCCGGTGAGCACGGCGGTCAGCGGCCCGCCCCACGGCTGGCTCGCCGATGTCGCGGTGGCCGCGCTCGTCCACGGCGTCGACACCGTGTCCGAGATGACCGTCGAGCCCGCGAGCCCGTCGTAGCTCACCTGCTCGAGCTGGAACCCGTTGTCGGTGTCGGTGTCGGTGACCGCCGGATCGCCGCGGGAGTCCTGCACCGTCGCAGCGGAGAAGCCACCGGCGGGCTGGATCGGATCGTGGTCCATGCCCCGCATGAAGGTGTTGTCGGTCTGCGACTGGTTACCGGCCGCGCCGGAGACGACGTCGACGTGGGCGTAGCCGCGCCACTGCGAGTAGTTGCGGTCCTTGGTCGGCTGGAGGTCCATGCTCGTGTCGTAGTGCCAGGCGGCGCCGCCGACGTACGTGTAGACGGTGGGCATCACGGGCTCGCCGCCGGTGGCATCGTCGACGTCGACCTCATGCACCGTGTACTTGTAGAACCACGACGTCACGGGCGCGTCACCGAGATCGCCCGGCGACCATTTCTGCTGCCAGCACGGCAGGGTGTCGCTGCCGGGATCCGGCCGGGTCGAGCCGCAGTCCGGCGCGTTGTAGGTGACGTCGATCTGGGCACCGGACTCGGTCGTGATGGAGGCGACGCGATAGCGGGTCATCGCCGGATAGCCGTCCCCCGGCACGCGGTTGATCATCCCGGTCGCGCCGAAGCTCACGGCGCTCAGTGCGGTCGACCCGCCGACATCGCCGGTGTGCGTGATCGACGAGAGGAACAGGTCGCTGTTGACCTCGGCGGAAAGCCATACGTAGCCGAGTTTCCAGGTATCGACGGCGACGTTGCCGGGCGAGCCCTCGTACACCGAGGTGGTGATCGTGGACAGCATCTGCGTATCGAAGAAGGCCGGCGCATCGTGGCCACTGCCGGTGCAGGTGGCCGACGAGGTGCAGTCCAGATCCCAGGGGGTGTCCGGCCAGTAGGTGCCGTTCTCGTTGGCCGCGCAGGTCGACTGGGTGGTGGACGTACAGCGGTCGACATAGCCGAAGATGACCTGGATCGGGCGACGGTTGTAGACGTTGCTGCTCTGCGATCCGTAGTCGATCTCGGTGAGCGTACCGCCGGCGTCGTAGGAGGTCTTCGTGCCGGCCGCCGACGCGGTGGTGCCGAAGGCGTAGTAGTTGACCAGCGGATTGTAGAAGTATTCGGTGGCGTTGCCGTTGGCGTCGACGGCGAGATCGAGGTTCCATCGCCACGGCATGGTCTTGCAGGCCGCCGTGGAGTAGGTCGCGGTGTGGCACGGATCGCCGGTCTTGAGGCCGACCACAGGTACGGTCCACACCGAGTTGGCGGCGGTATCGCCGCTGGCCCAGCCGGGCAGTTCGTTCTTGCCGAAGTAGTACTGGGTGCCGTCGGGCGCGATGACCTCCCAGTACTCGCCGTTGTAGGCGCCGTTGGCGGCCCCGGTGAGTTCCTTGACCGTGGAACCGTCGTCGGTGGCCAGGCGCCAGGTGCCCGAGGACGCGTCCTGGATGAGTTCGGTGGCGTGGCCGTCGAGGACGAGGTAGGCGTTGTCGCCGTCCCAGCACAGGTCGCCGGTCTTGCTCTTCTGGTTGGTGGTGTTGCTGGCGTCACCGACGTGGTCGGCGCAGGCGGCGTACTTGCGTTCGATGTAGCCGCCGCCGCTCAGCGCGAAGCCTTCGCCCAGCTGTCCGGGCTGCGAGTTGTCCGCCGCGGTCTCGCCGTCGCTGGATCCGGAGTCGTAGGACAGGGACAGGTCGGGCGCGGTTCCGCCGATCGGCGGCGGCATGCGCAGCGGGTACGACCAGCTGAAGTCGCCGGTCTGCAGGCCGACCTGCCAGGCCGCGGACGGCGCGAGCGAGGTCGCCTTGAAGTCGCCGGTGCCGCCCGAGGTGGTTGCGGTCGCGGCGATCACGACGGCGGCGCCGGCGGCGGGCCCCACCGTCACCGGCGCCGTCAACGTCTGGGCGGCGGCGTCGTTGCTGGTCGCCAGGGGCGTGGTGGTACGGCAGGCGGCCAGACCCGGCGTACTCAGGGCGCACGCCGGCATCCGTACCAGCGTCAGGCGGGAGGCGTACCCGCCGCCGTAGGCCTGCGCGAACGCGGAGTCGTCGACCCGGACCTGGACCTGTCCGGTGGCGTCCACGGCGTCCGCTCGGGCGAGGCTGAACAGCACGCCGTTGACACCGGCGGCGCCCGCCGCCGCATGATCGGCCATCTGGATCGTGAGGCGCGATACCGGCGTGGTGGCCACCGCCGCGACCCGCGTACCGCTGGTGGCGACTGCCGCGATCTGCACCGGCAGACCGGTCGCGGCGGACCAGGCGGTGGCCGCCTGCGCGCTCGCGGTCCGCGCCGACGTGCTGGTGAGATTCACCGTCGCGGTCCCCGCGGCCGGCCACCGCGGAGCCGCGGCCGGCGTCGCCAGTGGCTGCGGCCGAGCCGCCGCCACGGACACCGACGACTGGGAATGCCCGGGTACGAGGTCGGCCGCGGCGGGGGCGGCCAGACCATGGGCGGCCCGTTCGGCCAGGCCCGCGGCGCCGGTCGCCGGCGCACCGACCGCCGGCGTGGCCGCGGCCAACGTCGGCACCGCGATGCCCACCGCGGCCACCATGGCCGCCACCGCGGTGGCGATCAGCACCGCTCGTGCGGCGGGCCGCCGCCGGATGCGTCGGTTCGTCGTCATGGCGACCACCTCTGCTCGCTCGGTCGTTCGGAAGGGTGCCGACTAGGGATACGTGGCGTCGAGCGTGGCGCAGCCGTCACCGCTGCCGCCGTCGTACAGGGCGGTGACGTCGCTCGGGGCGAGCGGCCCGTAGAAGGCGCACGCCGCCGAGACGTTTCCGGGCAGGAAGTTCTCGGCCCCGGTCGCCGATGACCAGGAGGAGCCGATCCGCCAGAGGCTCGCCGCGGGTACGGCCCAGGGCAGCACGGTCAGTGCCGCGGTGGATCCGACCGCCACGCCGTTGACGTAGATCAGCAGCTGTTCGTGGGTCGCGTCGTAGACCCCGGTGATCTGCGTCCAGGTGCCGGTCTTCGCGGTACCCGGCGCCGAGGATGCGGCATTCACCACCGCGGTCGCCGAATCGGAGGCCGGCATCGTGAAGGTCCAGCAGGCACCCTTGGTGGTGCCCTGCGTACAGCTGGCCTGATAGCCCAGCGTGAATTCGCTGACCGTACCGGCCCCTTGCGAGAGCGCCACGCACGTACTGGCGCAGGACGAGACGTCGACCCAGGTGGACACCGAGAAGCTGCCGTCGTTGCCGATCACCGGATTGGGGGTGAACGCGCGGCCGTTCACGCCGTCCAGCGACAGCGTGCAGCGGTAGCCGGACGGCCCGGCGGTCGTGGCGCAGCCGAGCGTCGACCCGCTCGAGGAGAGCGTGGCGTCGGCGCCGTCACCGGTGGAGTCGGCCGCGAGTGTCCCGGAGCCGATGTTGAGCCGCCACCAGGCAAGGGTCGCGATGTTGCCCGGCGGCAGGATGGTCTCGATCTGGAACGGCCCGGTCACCGGGCTCACGTTGCCGGCCCGGTCGACGGCCTGAATGTAGAGGTCGAGCGCCTCCGGGTTGAACGGGGTGACGGTGAGGGTGGCGGTGCCGCCTTCGGCCGTGGCCGGCAGATAGATGTTCGGGCTGGCGGTGTTGATCCCGTATCGGTAGCCGACGATGTCGTTCGTGCCGTCGGACACATCGACGTTCGTCGGATCGGAGAACTGGAACACCGCCGGCGCACCGACCGGGTTCGCGGCCACACCGGAGGCGTACGTCAGGCCGCGGGTGTCGGGCACCGATGTCATCGTCGGAGCGACGGTGGGCGCGTCGGTGTCGATGGTGAAGTAGCACGCGCTGGCACTGGGGCCGGTCAACACCGGCACCGTGTTGCCGTCGGCGTCCTTGGTGCCCGACGGCGTCTGCCCGAACGCCGACCACTTGTACTCGTCCGGCGCGCCACCGTTGCGTACGCCGGTGAACGTCGTGCCGGACTTCGCGCTGTTCTGACTGGCGTCCCACGTGCCGGTGTTCCCGTTGGTGAGGTTGCTCCAAGCGAACTCGCCGTTGATGTTGCCGCCGTTGGTGCCGTCGCTGTCGGCGATCGTCGCCTGCCAGGTCGGCGCGGTGATGTCGACGTAGTCCGGGTTGGCGGCGCTGCTGGCGCAGTCGTTGGTGGTGCCACCGGTGGCCGCGTTGAAGACGCCGTCGGTCGTCGCCGCGGTCGGCTTGTTGGGCGCGTGCCGCCAGTAGACCACCAGGTCGATGCTGCTGGCGTCCCACCGCTTCCACGAGTCGACGTTCCAGTTGCTCTCGTCGCCGCTGGTGGCACGCAGCTCCACGGTGAGGTTCGAGCCACCCTGCACCGCGGACAGCGCCGGCTTGGCGTTGAACGTGACGCCGTGCGCCGCGCAGGTATCGCCGTAGGCGACATCAGCGGAGTCCGACAGCCCGTGCTGGCTGGGCTGGTTGTTCCAGGTGATGCCCTGGTTGGCCTTGTCGGTCTGGTACAGGTCGACCGTGGTCTTGTGCGCGCAGGTCCAGGACCAGCGCTCGTTGATGGACAGCTGTGCGTCGATGAAGTCGGCGTCGCCGAGCCCGGCGGCCTTGGAGATCGGGAAGTTGATGTACGACCGGTAGGTCATCCACGAACTGTCGGGCGAGGACGGGAAGCAGACCCCGTCGCTGCTGTTCTGACACTCGACGCCGGAACGGATGCCCCCGTAGTCAGCGTTCGTCGGCTCCCAATCTCCGCCGACCCCGCCGGCGCCGTTCTTCCACACGTCGAGCCAGGTGACACCGGTGGACTCCTGGCCGTCCCACTCGGGGTCGATGAAGACCGGATAGCGTACGGACCGCGCCGGTGAGCACCTGACGGTCGGTACCGAGCGAGATCCCGGTCGACGTCAGCCCGACCGTCATCCGCGCCGACCGGTCGCCGGGCACCGGACCGCCCGTCTGGATCGCTACCGTCGCCGCGTCGTGTCCGCGGGCTTTGCGGTGGCTGCAGCCACGGTCGCGACCCCGCCGGAATCCCACATCTGCGGCGGCGGCGCCGTGAACACCGTACGGCCGGAGGGCGTGACGGCGCTCAGGTCGCCGGCCGCGTCGCGGGTTACGGCGACGCCGTCCACGGTGGTCGGGAACGTCAGCCGGGCCAGCCGTGGATCCGCCGCCGCCGCCCCGTCCGTCACCTCCACCAACTCGCGTCACGCCGCTGGCCCTCGCGGACACCAGCAGATTCACGCCCGGCAGCACATCCGGGTAGGTGGCGGTGGCACCCTGCAGCGTCGGCATCGGCAACGACCCGTACGGCCAGGACACCGACATCGACGCGCCGTCCTCGGTGAGCACGTACAGTGGGCCGGCCCCGCCGGGCGACAGCGTCAATCCGGTCGTGATCGCGACCGGTGCGATGCGGCCGTCGGAGCGGCGCGTCAGCGTGGTGTCGATGCCGACCCACTGGCCGTCGGCGGCGCGCGTACGCACCGGCAGAACGGACTCCCGCGTCGCGTATCCGCCATTCGGCTCGGCGAACGTCTGCGACGAGTCCGTACGGTCGGCGACGATCTCCACCGGCGATCCGGTGGCGCCGCCCGGGCGGAGGCAGCGGCGACCTGGGCAGCAACCGGAGGGCCGCCGTGGTCGACCGCGACGTCGCGGACGCGGTCGCCGGCGACGCCGGCAGCGACAGCCATCGCGGCGGCCAGCGCCATCGCCAGCTGCGGCGTGCACGGCGCGGTGGCAGGTGCGCAAGACCAACACGGCAATCTCCCCGGGCATCAGGTGGCGGGCGATCGACGTCACCAGGTGGGCGGGTGACGGCCGAGGACCATCGTCGGGGTGCGCGGTAGCGCCGATGTAGCACGCCGCCACGGTCCTGGTGACGGCCGTCGCCCGAGAGCGCGGCACCGTGCGATGACGCCAAAACGCAACGGCCCTCGCTCGCTCGCGACCGCGACAAGAATTAGCGTGATCACGTCTGTCGATACGAACGGAGGCGGATACATGTGGATCGGCGTGCTGGGACGGCTCATCGTCCGCGACCGTGACAGCGAGTTAGCACTGTCGCCCGGCAAGCAGCGCATCGTCCTGGCCGCTCTGGCGCTGCGCGCGGATCGGGTGGTGACCCTCGACGAGCTGGCCGACGTGGTCTGGGACGGCCACCCGCCGGGGTCGGCACCGGTCACCCTCCGCAACTATGTCCGACGGCTCCGGCATGCGCTGGGCACAACGATCGCCGGCCGCATCGAGACCCAGTCCTCCGGTTACCTGCTGCGCCTCGGGCCCGACGAGTTCGACGTGACGTCCTTTGAGTACGCCGTACGGCAAGCCGACGCGGCCGGTGCCGCACGACGCTGGCCGGACGCAGCCCGGTGGGCGAAGGCAGCCATCGCCCTGTGGCGCGGTGATCCGCTCGCCGACATCCGGTCGGCCACGCTGCACGAACGCCACGACGAGCAGCTTCGGCAGCTACGTCTGCGGGCGATCGAATGGACCGGCGAAACCGCGCTGGAACTCGGTCGCCATCGCGAGGTGATCCTGGACCTCTACGCCGCCACACGTGACTACCCGCTGAACGAGACCCTGTACGCCCAACTCCTCCTGTCCCTGTACCGATCCGGTCGCGCAGCCGAGGCTCTGGACGTCTACGCCCGCGCACGCCAGATCTTGACCGACGAACTCGGCGTCGATCCCGGTCCGACGCTGCGCGCGCTGTACCGCCGGATCCTCACCGAGGACCCGGCGCTCCTGTCCCCCGGCCCGGTCGACGCCGCCACGGTCATCGGTGGCCGAGAGGCCGACGACCGGGTGATTCCCCGTCAGCTGCCCGCCGCACCGCTGCACTTCACCGGCCGTACCACCGAAATGGACGCCCTGACCGCGTGGTCGCGACGCACCGGAACGCTGGTGATCTCGGCGATGGGCGGCATGGGCAAGACCGCGCTCGCCGTCGCATGGGCGCACCGCTCATCCGCGTTCCCCGACGGCCAGCTCTACGTCGACCTGCGTGGGTTCGGACCGCAGGGCAGTCCGCTGCGGCCGACGGAAGCCCTGCGGGGCTTCCTGACCGGGCTCGGCGTCCCGTTCGATCAAATTCCCGCCTCGACCGACGACCAGGCCGCGCTCTACCGCAGTCTGACCGCGGGCAAGCGGATCCTGGTGATTCTCGACAACGCCCGCGATGCTGACCAGGTACGGCCGTTGCTGCCCGGCGGGGCGCCGGCGAAGACGCTCGTCACCAGCCGGTCGACCTTCACCAGCCTGGTGGCTGCCGAGGGCGCGCACCATCTGCGACTCGATGTGCTGACCGCGGCCGACGCACGCGACATGCTGACACGCCACCTCGGCGCCGCCCGCCTCAGCGGCCAGGACCTCGCGGTGCAGGAGCTGATCACGCGCTGTGCAGGCCTGCCGCTGGCCCTGAGCATCGCCGGTGCGCTGGCCGCCACCACCTCGCGCAGCGTAGCCGCGATCGTCGCCGAACTGCGCGGCTCCCACCGGCTCGACGCGCTCGACGCCGGTGATTCCACGACGGATGTGCGCGCCGTCTTCGCCTGGTCCTATCGCGCGCTCGCCGACCCCGACCGCCGCGTGTTCCGGCTGCTCGGCGTGCTCCCAGGCCCGGACGCATCCGGTACGGCGGCGGCGGTCCTCGTCGGTCTCGACGAGAGCCAGTTCGCCGCGCACCTCGCGCGGCTGCATGCGGCGGCCTTCGTGATGGTGCGCGCGGACGGACGCATCGCGCTGCACGACCTGATGGCGGCGTTCGCGGCCGAAGTGGCCGACTGCGATCAACCGGCGGCGTCGTTGGCCGCCGCGCGCCGACGCCTGGTCACCTGGTACCTGCGTACGACCGTCGCAGCGTCCCGTGTGGTCAATCCCCGCCGTAGTCAGATCGAACCGGACTACGGTGCCGAGGCTGTTACGCCCGGCGCGTTCGCCTCCTACGACGCGGCACTGCACTGGCTGGAGGCCGAACGACCGGTCCTCGTCAACGCCGTCGCGTACGCCCACGCACACGACCTGCCCGAACTCGCCATCGGGCTCGCGTTGGCGCTGCTGGAACTCTTCCAACTCCGCCGGTACTGGGCCGACTGGCTCTCCACGCACACGATCGCGATCGACTGCGCGGTCGCCGGCGCCAACCGAGAGGCGGAGGCACTCCTGCGTACCAGCCTGGGTAACCTGCACCTGGCGGTGGCCCGACCGGAGGCGGCGCTCGCGCAACTCAACGCGGCGATGGCGATCCGCCGCGACCAGGGTGTGGCCATTCCACCCGACCTCATCGGTACGGTCGGCAACGCCTACATCGCGCTCGGCGACATTCCGACAGCGGTGACCTATCTCCGTCAGAGCTTGGCTCTGTTTCGCGCGCAGGGCAGCATGTCCGGCGAGACCGCCGCGCTCAACAACCTCGGCTGGGCGGTGCAGAACACCGGCGAGATCGAAGAGGCCGCCGACCTGTTCCGGCAGGGCGTGGAGTTGGCCGTTCGCAACGGCAATGTCATCTACGAGGGCGCCACACTGTCGAATTACGGGGCCGCGCTGTGGCGGCTCGGCCGCACCGACGAAGCCGCCGCCACGCTCGAGCGTGCTCTGGCCGTGAACCGCCAGACCGGCAACCGGGCCGAGGAAGCGAACGCGCAGGCCACCCTCGGACACATCGCCCATACCGCCGGGCACGACGCGGAGGCACGCCGCCGCTGGACCGCAGCCCGGGACATCTTCGCCGCGATCGGTCACCCTCGGCTGGCCGAAGTCGACGCCGCGCTCGCCGCACCGGAAGCGCTGGCCTCACGTTCGCATCCATGATCGCCTCACCAGCGCGGCACGGATCAGAAGTTGGCCAGCGCAGCCGTCGCCAGCTGCACCATCGCGAGTTTCGGCCGGTCCGGTTCGGACGGCGTCTTCGCGCCGAGGCTCGCCGAACTGAGCGTGAAGCCGCGGTCTCCCTTACGGACGAACATGATGTCGATGGTGCCGTTCCAGAATGCGTCGTCACCGAGTCCGGGGACGTGTTCGCTGCTCGATTCGAGCTGCTGGATGACGGTGTTCATGTTGGTCTGGTCGAGGAACACATGGACCTGGAACTGCTGGCTCTGGTCGGCGTTGGCGTACACGCAGTCCGAGGCTTCGCCGCCGGTCTGGGTCATCGGTTCGCCGACGGCGGTCGACACGGCATCGGCGGTCACCAGGGCGCACGCGGACGCATCGCCGCCACCTGGCGGTTGGCTCGTCGCGGCCGCGGGAGTTGTCTGCGCCGGCGTGGCCTGTGCGGGCGTGGCTGGCGATGGCTGGGAAGCGCCGAAGACGGCGCCGTCGAGTGCGACGCGCATCCGCCGACGGCGCCGAGAACGACGACCATGGCGAGGATGGCGAGGGTGGGGTGGGATCGGCTGCGACGGCCGGGAGGGGTCTGCGGTCGTACCGTCATCGGTGACTCTTGCTGCCCGGTCATGGTGATGATCTCCTTCTGTCTGCCGCAGATCGCGGCCGCGGTCACGGAGGGTGATGTGAACGGTCTGGTGTGGGTTGCGTCAAGGCCACAGCTCGTCTGCCTTGCCGGCGGGGTACCGCACAGGCGTGCCGGTGTCTGTCCGGGCGGCCCGAAGGACGGATCATCCGGGCTGCTGCCACCGCCGGTCGAGAGCCGGACGGCGACCTTTGTTGGACGAACCGGACCACGGGCACCGCGACTACATCGCCCCTTGCTGGCTGGCGGCGTGGAGTAGTTGGCCGAGGGTGGTGGCGGCTTGGCCAACAGCCTTGGGCTGTGGGGACATGTTGTGGTTGGTCGCGGTCATGTCGGTGGTGTTCATGACGACGGCGGCCTGGGCCTGGCGGGCGAAGGCGGGTGCTACCGGTTTCGCGAGGACGGACATGGCACGTAGCGCGGCCAGCGGGATGTGGACGATCCGGCTCGGCCTGGTGTTGGACGCGACGAGTTGCTCGGCGATGTGGCGCAACGTCAGGCTCTCGGGGCCGATGATGTCAAGACGGCGGCTGCGCATCGTGTTGTCCCGGACCGCTCGGTCGATGACGGTGGCGACGTCACGTACGGATACAAAGTTGATCGGGTTGTCACCCGGACCGGGCACGAGAGCCTTGCCCTGGTCGGCGAGGTGGGCACCGATCACCTCGATCCACGTTTCCATGAATGGGACGGGTCGGATGATCGTCCAGTTCAGGCCGCTGTCGATAAGGGACTGTTCGGCGGCGTACTTCATTCGGTGCAGGCTCATCGGGTGGGTTGGCGCGGCGCCGTATACGGACACGAGGACCATATGGTCGACGCCGGCGTCGAGGGCCGCGCGGATCAGAGTGCGGTTGCCGTCGCGGTCGATGCTGGCGGGGTTGACGCCGCGTGGTCCGGTGAACCCGTGGATCGCCGAGATCACGGTCGTGCAGCCGCGCACGGCCGCGGCGACGGTAGACGTGTCGCGTACGTCGCCGATGACGACGTCGACACCGGTATCGCGGAGCGGGTCCGCGTGGTGCTCGTCGCGGGTCAGCACTCGCACCGTGTCGCCGTGCAGGCGTGAGCATCCGTACCAGCGGTGTGCCGAGGGTACCGGTGCCGCCGGCGACGAAGATCATGCCTGGCCGCCGGGTCGGGGACCGGCGGATGCCCGCGCGATCGCGGCGTCGACGTCACCGCCGGCCTCGTCGACCGGCTCCAGGTAGAACCGCGCCCACGCCGCCTTCTCGTCCCGCACACCGAAAATGATCACGCCGCGCATCAGGTGAGCAGTGCCGTCGGGGCGCAGACCTGACATCTCCCATTCCGACCACACGGTGTCGCCATCGACCGCGGTGGCCAGCACCCGAGAGGTGAGGTCAGGAATGCCGGCAAATAGCTGGGTCCAGTTGCGCCGCACCTGGTCTACGCCTCGAAACCCGCGTGTCGGGTGCACCGGGGTCTCGTTGAGATAGTCGTCGGCGAAGCAGGCGACGAGCGCGTCGATGTCATGGGCGTTGGTGGCGGCGGCGAGCCGGTGTACGAACGATGACGGGTCGGAAGATCCGGTCATGGCACCTCAAATCTATTCTAGTAGGCTAGATTCAATACGGTAGCATAGAATGGATAGTATGGAGCCGATGAAGAGTCGACGTATCTACAACTCTCAGGGCCGCCAAGAACAGGCGCGCCGCACCCGCGACGCGATCCTCGATCTGGCCCGCAGGCGCTTCCTGGCCGACGGCTACGCGGCGACCACGATGCCGTCGATCGCCGACGCAGCCGCGGTGTCGGTAGACACTGTCCACAAAGCGTTCGGAGGCAAGGCCGGCCTGGTCCGAGCCATCTACGAGCGAAGCCTCGATGGGGCCGACCCGATAGCCGCGCCACGGCGTTCGGACCGAATGCAACGCGATGAGACCGATCCGCACCTCATCGTGCGCCAGTGGGGCACCCTCACCACCGAGGTCGCCCCACTCGTCGCACCCGTGCATCTACTCATCCGAGACGCCGCCGCGACTGATCCCGAGATGGCCGCCCTCCTGCGCGACAGCGACGACCAACGCCGCGAACGTATGCGCCACAATGCACGGACACTGGTCGATCGCGGCTTCCTGGCTCCTGGTATGACGCTGGAGGACGCTACCGATGTGATGTGGACCTACAGTTCCCCCGAAATGTACGAACTCCTCGTCCTGCGGTGCGGGTGGGACCTCACCCGATACGGACAGTTCGTCGGCCAGGCCCTCGCCGCGGCGTTGCTGCCCTAGGTGCGCGCCGCCGCGATCGCATACCCGATCGCGTGATTGACTCGATGTCGGACGCGGTGATCAGGCTCGTGACGGCGTGACCGAGGCATGCGTGATCGGCCGCATTCCGGATCCGTTGTGACACCACTGCGTGATCTGGACCTCGGCGACCAGCAGGTCAGCGAGTTCGGCGGTGCGTCGGTCGGCGACGAAGGCGACCAGTTCGGCGGGGCGGACGATCGGCTCGGCGAAGTGGACGAGGTTGAGGTACCAGACGTCGCGTGTGAACTCGCCTTCGTGCCAGCCGTCGCTGCCGAGCGCATCCGCATAGGCGGCGGCCAGGTCATCGGCCGCCGAGTCCGTCGGGAACGCGCAGGCCATCACCGAGTGCGACGTCAACGTCAACCCGGTCACGGCGAAGCGGATCGGGCCGATGCCGGCTGCGGCCGATCGTAGCGCCACCGCGTAGCGCTCGACCAGCGGGTCATCGACGGGCACGTGGCTGCGAAACGGCTCCAGGGACCGCAGCGTCAGATGCGAGCTGACCGCGGCGCCGGTGGTCCAGTGGACACCGCCGGCTGCGGCGGCGGCCAGGTGCGTGATCCGGTCAAGGATGTCGCGCGCGGCCGGGTCGGGGCGCATCAGCGCCGAGATTCCCCAGCGTGGACTGCCATCGACCGGACGCTGCTGGCAGCGGTGCGTGCCGTCGAGCAAAGCCTTGCGCCCGTCGGCAAACCGCTGGTCGAAGGCGGCCCGATCTGTTGTTCGCGGGGCGGGTATCGACGACAACGACGTCACCTCGTGGGCTCGGCGGAGTACTGACAGGTCTTGATTCGTAGGTTGAGGTGGGCCGACCCGGCCGGTGCGGGCCGCGGCGTGTGCCCGGGCTGCGGCGGGTTCAGGTTACGAGCAGGCGAAGGCCAAGCTCCGCTGCATCGAGCGCGACGAGGTCGCGGTTGCGTTCGGCCCACCGACCCGAAGCAAGGTCATCGCGGAGGGTACGCACGGCCCGCTGCTCGGCCTCCGGCCCGACTCTGGCCCACACCGACAATCCACGACGAACATCTTCATCCAGGTACGCTTCGGGCCGGCGCCAGAAGGCTTCGAGCAGGCCGTCAGCGCAGTCCCACGGGATGGGCACCGGCTCCGTGCGGGCTCCGATCGCGTCGGCCAGTTCGGAGATCGAAGGCCGGCCGACCACGAGATCCGCGACCTCAGGCAGGTAGTCGCGGGTAAGCCAGAACCGACGAAGCCATCCGGCGTCACTGCTGTCGTGTGTGAACACGACGACGCGGCGAGCCACCCGCCGCATCTCTCGCAAGCCCGCAATCGGGTCCGGCCAGTGATGAACGGTGGAAACAGCCATCGCGGCATCGAAGGACTGGTCCTCGAACGGAAGGCTCTCCGCAGTGGCATCCACGCACGGCGCCGCGCCCGCGGGACGCTGCGCGCGCATGAGCGCCGACGGTTCCACCGCGGTGACGTCACGATCGGCGGGCTCGTAGGAACCGGTGCCGGCCCCGACATTCAATACCGTCCGCGCGTCGCCGAGTGCAGCCCAGATCTGTGCGGCGATCCGCGGCTCGGTACGCCGCGTCACGGTGTATGTGGCTCCGATGGTGTCGTACAACTGCGCGCTTGACATGTTTCTGCCCCCGGCTGTCATCCTCCCCATGCCGCCACGTGATCGTCAACGTTTTTCTGCCGGCGAGGGGTATTGCGGCCAGGCATTGCCCACTACTTGACTCTTGCCGTGCGCGCCCAGTTCACCAGGGCGCCGCATCGCACGGATCGAATGACGGCGAACCGATCCCCGATGCACCCCCTGGAGTCCGCAATGACTGGAGTATCCAGACGTACGCTCATCGCATCCAGTGCAGCCGTGGCCGGCGCGCTCGCCGCGAGCCAGGTCCTGCCGGACGCCGCAGCGGCGTCGACCGCCGATGTGACCGCAACGGCCGCGACCCGCGCCGGCCGGCGGCACGGCACGATCAAGGACGTCAAGCACGTCGTCATCCTGATGCAGGAGAACCGCTCGTTCGACCACTACTACGGCACGCTCGCCGGCGTCCGTGGCTTCGCCGACAAGCAGGCGCTGGCCTACCCCGACGGCACGGACATCTTCGCCCAGCCCGACCCGAAGCGTACGGCCAAGACGCTGCTGCCGTTCCGGATGGACACCAGCCAGTACGACGCGCAGGAAGCCGGCGACCTCGACCACAGCTGGGGCGGCACGCACGCGGCCTGGAACAGCGGCGCCTGGAACCGCTGGGTCACGGTCAAGGGCGAGGAGACGATGGGGTACTTCACCCGCGCCGACATCCCGTGGCAGTACGCGCTCGCCGACTCGTACACGATCTGCGACGCGTACCACTGCTCGATCCAGGGGCCGACCACACCGAACCGTTTGTTTCTGTGGACCGGAACCAACGACCCGCAGGGTACGGCCGGCGGCCCGGCCATCTCGAATCCGGACGACTACCTGCCGGTCTACAACTGGACCACCTACCCGGAGCGCCTGCAGGCCGCCGGAGTGAGCTGGCAGGTCTACGCGAACACCGAGATCGGCGAGGGTGACTGGCTCGGTGACTACGGTGACAACCCGCTGTGGCTGTTCCAGTCCTATGCCGACGCGATGGTCTCGGCCGATCCGGCGGTGCGCGAACTCGCCGAGCGCGGCAGCGTCACGCCGTGGCAGCCGGATGCCGGTCTCGGCCACTCGGTCGATCACGTACTGGAGCGGTTCATCGGCGACTGCGCCGCCGGTAACCTGCCGACCGTGTCGTGGATTGTGGCACCCTACCGCTATAGCGAGCATCCGCAGGCCCGGCCGGTCGACGGCGCCGCCTACACGCAGGGCGTCCTCGGTGCGTTGTGGGCGAACCCGGAGCTGTGGGAGTCGACGGTCGTCCTGATCGATTTCGACGAGAACGACGGCTTCTTCGACCACGCGCTGCCGCCGTTCCCGACGCCGGGAACCACGGACGAGTACGTCGCCGGGCTGCCGGTTGGCCTCGGCCCACGCGTCCCGATGATGATCGTCTCGCCGTGGAGCGCCGGTGGCTGGGTCAACTCGCAGGTCTTCGACCACACTTCGGTGATCCGCTTCCTGGAGCAGGTGACCGGGGTGCAGGAGCCGAACATCTCGGACTGGCGCCGTGCCGTCTGCGGCGACCTGACCAGCTGCTTCGACTTCAGCGTGTTCCACCCGGCGGTGCCGTCGCTGCCCGACATCGACGCGCTGGTCGCACTTGCCGATGCGCAGGAGAGCCTGCCGCCGGTTCCGTCGCCGGGCAAGACCGTCACCCAGGCGCCGCCGACCCAGGAACCGGGCGAGCGCAAGCACCGCACCCTGCCGTACCAGCCGAACGGCAATCTGACGATCGTGGGCGGCGTCGCGACCGTGACGATCCGCAATACCGGATCCGCGACGGTGTCGACGAGCGTGTTCGCGAACAATGTCCAGCCGCTGACCGCGACCGCTGTGGTCGCGTCGCACGGCCACGACGGCACGTACGCGTTCGACACGTCGGCCACCGCTGGCGTCTTCGATCTGGCGGTACACGGTCCGAACGGATTCCTGCGCGAATTCGCCGGTCTCGTCTCGGCCGGGATCACGGTCGCGGCCACGCTCGACGGTCACGCGCTGCGGCTTCGGCTCGCCAATTTCGGTCCATCAGCGGTGCGGTTCACGCTGACGTCGAACGACTACGTCACGCGTACGCACACCGTGCACGTCGGCGCGCACGATCACGTCGACGTGGACTGGTCGACGAGCGACGGCTGGTACGACGTGACCGTCACGGCTGCGACCGCCGTCTACCGGTACGCCGGTCGCATCGAGCGTTCCTGATAGCGGAGTCCGGCTCCCGTGCCGTTTCGGGGCACGGGAACCGGACTCCCCCTATCGACCACCGTGGGTCGGGGAGGCTACGGCACGATCCGCTCGATCGCCGACGGCCCTTCGTCGGCGAGGATCCGGCGAGCCCGCTCGACGTTGTCGGGCGTCGGATCCTGACCCATCGCCTCGGCCACATCCTCCGGATCCCACGCCTGGTCCGACCCCGTACGGACGGTCATGTTGTCGGCGGCCGTGCCACGGAAACCGTCGCGCGAGCCGGCCCGCGTACGGGCGAGATCAACTTCGCGCTGCGGATAGCGCACGAGATATTCCGCTTCAAGCTCGGCCGTACGGGCGTTGAGCTGCGCTAACGCGGCGTCGGATCCGTGCCGGAATGTGTCGTTGCGGCTCCGGTGTACCGAACCTAGCTCGTTGAGCAGGTCGATGTCACCGAGGTCCGATGCGGGTATTCCCGTGCCTACTGGTTCGTCCAAGGAGGTCATACCGCAGTTCTACCCGCCCCAACTCGCTTTGATGCCGTAACCCGCGTACCTGCATAGATCGTTGACCTTCATGGCGGACAGCGAATGATGAGGCGAGGACTTTTTCATGATCAATCGAAGTGGGCTCTTCGGCAACAAGACACGAGTGACATTCCGGTTGCCACCCAGCGCAACGGCCGGTCCGATCAGCGTGGTGGGCTCCTTCAACAGTTGGGAGCCGGGCCGGCACGAACTACTACGGCGCCGTGACGGCAGCTACTCGGTATCGGTGATCCTCGGCCCGGGCATACACCAGTTCCGCTACCTGGGCGACGGCGGCGTCTGGTTCGACGACCCGCACGCCGATCACGTCGATGCGTACGGCGGCCACGTACACATCTGAACGCGGACGCGGGTCCGGCGCCGGGAATGTCCCCCGACGACGATCGATCCAGCCGCTCAGCCCATCGAGTCGGCGATCGCCGTCATTTCGTCTGAGGTCGGCTTCTCCGCCCCGACGACGGACGTGCTCAGCACGCATGCGAAGCCCTGCACGACGAACGTGTAACCGTCGGCGGTCAGTGCCGGCGGCGCGGGCTCGGCGCCCGGTTCCTGCACGATCGTGAACGCGCCGCCGCTCAGTGACGCGTACGCCTGGGTGAGCTTCGCCTCCGGCGCGAACACCACGGTGTCTCCGACGCCGACGTAGCTCGGCGGCAGGTGCGACGGGCGCAGGAAGTGCTCACCCGCGACCGGGGCCAACTCGTCGACGATCTCGCGAGTGCCGATCGGCGCCGCCAGCCGCGCCGTGATCACCGAGTCGACCTCACCATCACCCGGGTCGACGTTGACCCAGAACGCCAGGTGGAGCCGCATCCGCACCTGGGTCGGCGTCTCGTCGACGGTCAGCACGCCCGGTCCGTGCGCCGCCACCGAAACTGTACGGCCGTCGGCCGAGACGCTCACGACCGTCAGTGCCTGGTCTTGCCCGTACGCGCTGTCGTGGTGGGCGATCACCCAGCCCAGCACGGCGCCGAGCGTGACGCTGACGATCCCGGCGATCCACCGATTCATGCCGGCACCGCCGTGCGGACCAGGGCGTTCGCGAACGTGACCAGTGTTGCCGCGGGCGGCGGTGTGAGGCCGACAGGCATCTGCCAGACCACCGCGCAGGTCTGTCCGGCCTCCTGCCACACCAGGATGCCGGGCGCGATCAGTCCACGCCGGCCGCGTACGGTGACCGGCTTTGTCGTGACGCCGCCGGCGTCGAGCCATGCGCCCGTGGTCTGCACGAGCAGAAGCACCGGCGCGGATGTGCCCGGCTGGGATGGGACCATCGGGAACGCGCTGGACATCGTGGCCGAGCCCGGGCCGCCGAAACCGGACGCCCGTGAGGCGACAATGCCGTACGGCGAGCCGGGTTGCGCGCCGGCCGGTAGCTTCGGAGGGTGCAGCGCTCCCTGCTCACGGAAGACCGGAACGGTCTGCCCGCCGACGGCGTCGATGACCGGACGGTCGGCGAGCGGTGTATTCAGCGGGATGTCGTACGAGACGGGCGACTCGATCTTGGCACGCGACAGGTCGCAAGGACTGATGGCGACCGAGATCGAGACGGTGACGCCCGTCTGCTGATCCTCTGTCCGTTCGTTCAGGTTCCCGCATCCCAGCCACGGGGGCGTGTAGCGCAGCGTGGTGCCATTCGCGGCCAGCACGACTGAGCCGGAGATGGTGGCCGCCGTCGGTGATGGCGGCGTGGTGATGGTGGTGGTGTCACCATCTCTCATCCCTTGGGCCGAAAACCCGCAGCAGCTGACGAGCACCGCCAGCACGAACAGGCCGACGCTGATAAAAGCGGCCGAACGACGTTCCCCCGTCATGCCGCCATCGTGATCGATGACTGCGCCGAGATCAACCCCGGATTGTCGGTCTTCGCTCTTGTTACCGCACGACCGTCAAGTGACGCACATCGCTGCGGCATGCGAGGGTAAAGCATGACCTCTGCGGCATGGGTAGAAGTGGAAGAGCGGCTCGGCGTAAACCTCGTGGATCTCGCTGACGGCGGCATCCTGATCGTCGGCGAGCCGGCCGCGCCGTCGGAGCCACGGCAAGGCCTGTTTCGCCAGCGCCCGAAACCGCCGCCGGTCCGTTACGTTCAGTACGTGCGGACCGACACGTATCTTGCGTGCGAGTGTGTCGGCGCGACATCGTTCGGCGGCGATGCGCCGTTGACCTCCGAACAGGACGAGGCGATACGTCGCGTCGGTTGGCGGCTGCCGACCGACGGCAGCGATGCAGAACCGGCACCCTCGTACCCGAACTATCACCGCACCGTGGCGCTGAACGAAGCGCGTGACGCCGCGCGTCTGGGGGTTGGTGCGCTGGAGGCGCTCGGGCTACGCCCGGACGAACTGAACTGGGACCGCCGTTGAATCAGTCCGCGGCGAGAACGGTCGACAGAACCCGGTACCCGAACGTATTCGTGACCGGCACCAGTCGATGCTCGTCCGGGTAGGCAAAGCGGAGGCCACGGTCACCGTCGACCGCGGTCAACGTCCGTGTGTCGCCGTTCGAGGCGAGGTCCAACCGCCAGGCGAAGTCAGCGAACGTATCGGCCAGTGCCAGCGCGCGCAGCTGCGAGTCGGCGCTGACGAGCTCGTCGAGCCGGGCCGCTGCGAAGGCCACTGGCACGCGTTCGGGCAGGTGGCGCGGGCGCATGCCGGGTGAGGCGGACGAGTGTCGCGGTCAGGAACGCCGGATCCGTCGTCATCAGCTGCAGCAACTCTGGCCGTACGCCAAGGAGGAGAACCAGAACATCGTCGGCCAGCCACGCGCGGTGCTCAACCCGCGTATCCGGACCGGCCACGACGAGCCGCATCTCGGCGGCCGGATCGAGAACCACGCTCATGATGCCCTCGATCCGCTCGATGGCGAGCGCCTCCAACGCGTCCGGCCGGGCGTCCGCGGAACGATGGCGGGCGGTGTCGACGAGGGCGTCGAAATCGGACGGACCGAGCCGTACCGCGCCGGATGACAAGGTCAGGTCGATCACGAACCCAGCCTCCAGGATGCGGCGGAGGTGGCCAGAGCGTCGGCGAGCGTGTCGTAGCGGACGGTCTCGACGGTCGCCGTCAGGGTGTAGCCGACGTCGTCGATCTGTGTGAACCACTGCTCCATCGTCAGTGCCTGCCCGCCGGGGCCTCTGTGGTGGGCAAGCCGCCGGCCGGCCGGTCTGCCGTCGACGTCGAGGCGTTCCAGGTCGACGAGCAGGTAATCCTCGAGGAGCCGGGGCAGGAGTTCGTCGGTGCCGTTTTGCCAGTCGCTGAAGGAGAGCCCCGGTCGTACCCGTGGTGACCACGAGATTGCTCCGGAAGCGCTCCGGATATTCGCGGTCGTCCGGCTCGACTGCTACGGCGTCCACGCCTGCGGGCAGCTCATCGGCTAGTTTCCAGCCCGGCGGCAATGTGAACCGCGCGTCAGTCGCGGCGCTCATGGGACCTCCGGTACCAGCGGGGCTGGGCAAGTGTCGGGATCGGGAGGGGGAAGACAAGGAAGGCGAGCAGCACAACGAGGAAGGCCAGCACGAGGAGGCCGAGGGCAATGGTGGCGGCATCGGAGCGGGCCGCCGGCCCGGTCGCGGCACCGGCGAGCAGAGCGAGCGCCATGAGTGGCCGGATGACCAGAACACTTCGTGACGTGAACCAGGGCCGGTTGCTGGAGGCCCACGCGCGGGCCGCCGACGTGCGGCCCAGGCGTTGCCAGGTGTTCCAGCCGGCCAACACCGCGCCCAGGAGCAGGAGTACGGCATGCTGCCAGTTCATTCGTGGACCACCACTGCGTCGGCTCACCAGAACTTCAGGTGGGACAGGCCGTGATCGATCGAACTGCCCAGGCTGGACGCCTCGTGGCCGACCCACTGGGTCGCGGCATCGGTGGCTTTGCCGACCGGGTCGAGGACAACCGAGCCGATCTCTCCGCCGCCCCAGGCGCCGATCGCGCCCCCGACCAGCCCGCCAACGAGACCGCCGACGACTGTCCCGACGCCGGGACAGATTGCCGTGCCGATGGCGCCGCCGAGCCAGGCGCCTCCTTCGGCGCCGGCCCACGCGCCGGCGGCGGTCGTGGCACCCTCGGTGGTCGCGCGGCCGACCTTTGCGGCCGTATCGAGCGACGGGTCCTGGGAGTCGGTCTCCCACTGATCCCAGGCGGCGACGCCGGCGGTCACGACGAGGCCGACTCGGCTGCCCCACTTGCCGGCCGTTTCCCACTTGCCGCGGATAGCCGCCTCGTTGGGGTTGGCGTGCCAGCTCTTGGACGTCGTACCGGCCTTGAACCGCTCCCAGAAGCTCAGCCCGCCGGGGCTGGCGAATTTACCGTTGATGCGCGGCTGGAAGCGACCGTAGCGGGTCGTGACCAAGATGGAACTGGCTGATCCGAAGGCGAGGCCGCCGAGGCCGAAAATCCAGTTGCCGACATCGGCCGGTTTGGAATCCTGGGGAAGGAATCCCAGGAATTTCAGAACATTCTCGATGACGCCGTCGGCGGTGGCTTGATTGAGCGCCAGAGCGAGCTGGCCGTGGGCATCGGATTCCTTGCGGCGGGCGTCGGAGACGATGCCGGTGACGTTGTTCCAGCCCGTCGTCTGCTGACTGCTGGCGCCGGCCTGGTCAGGCATCTTGATCTGGGTGCCGGTCACGGCCAGACCGCTGGCAATCGCGGTCTCGCGAGCGCCGGCCATGTTGGACGTCACGACGTCCAGTTCGCCGGCGAAGTCGGTGAGCGCGGTGCTGACGGCCTGCATCTTGCCGGCCACGTCCGATACGTACCCGTTGGTGGTTGTCACGTTCGCGTAGAACGCCGTACCGCCGCCGCCGTGCCATGAGTCACCGGCCGTGACACGCGCATCACCCACTTTGTCCTCGGCGTCGCCGAGCGCCCGATGGGCGTCGAGGGCCGTCGCCGCCGCGGACCGACAGGCGGACGGATCTCCGTCGACACGTGTTTCGAGGACCCCGGTCACTGGGCTATCGCCCGGAGGCCCCCGGCGGAGCCGACGTCAGTCTGCGTATACCCGCCGCTCGCGGCGCCGGTGCCGGCAGCCAGATCACCGATGTGACCCGACAGACCGGCGATGACGGTAGCCAGGGCCATCATCGTATCGGCGACGAGTTCGGTGGAGGCGCCGGCATCCGGAACGGTCTGCATCGCGGACGCGCGCGCGAGCAATGGTGCGCCGCCGTCGTCGAGCAGGCCGGCAATGGTGGTTAGCGTGGCCGGATCGACTTCCATCGTCTGGCCCCCGGAGCCATCCGCCGCATACATAAGCGGCATGCTAACCCATACAAAGAGCCTCATCAATCCGCGAGGATGCGATCCAGGAGCGCGCGGAGCGTCATCCGGTCCCCGTCCCGGCCGCCCTCGCCGATGACGAGACGCGCCCGGGCCGGTGCGATCGTGACGCCGGTCAGGCGGGCCGTCGCCGAACCGCGTACGGACAGGACGTAGAACTCGCCGTTCTCGCCGACCGCGACGCTCTCGTCAGTCTTCAGATACCAGCCGCGCAGCCCGGTCCGGTAGCGATGCCGAGCGTCGTAGGAGCGCGCCAGCAGCGGCACCGGCCGGATCCCGCGAGCACGGGCGGTCCGAACGAAGTCCGTGAGCATCGCCCCAGCCTGATCGGCCTCGACGGCCTCCCGGCGGGCGGCATCGGCGGCGTGTGCTGCGATCGCCTGGCTGCGCTGCCGCGCCCAGTCCGAATCCTCCACACCCATAGCCGTCACGGTAGCCGCTGCCCGGCGGCATGATCGCATCGAGTGGAACGTCAGGGGTCTCCAGGACGCTCCGACACGCCCGTCAGCGTCCACGCAATGTGATCAACGACCTGCGCTGGCATAGGTTGAGGGGATGACGACCTCGATTCCCGGCAATCTCATCGACCTCCTCGACGGCGCCTACTACGGCAGCCTCGGCACGATCCGGCCGGACAACACAGTCCAGGTCAACCCCATGTGGTACGAGTACGACGGCGAGCACCTGCGATTCACCCACACCAGCAAGCGTGCCAAGTACCGCAACCTGCAGAGCAACCCGACGATGACCTTCATGGTGTTCGACCCGGCGAATCCGCTGCACTACATCGAGGTTCGCGGCCGGCTGACCGAGGCGGTCCCGGACCCGACCGGCAGCTTCTACGTACGGCTCTCGCAGCGCTACGGGTCGCCGGAGCAGCCGCCGGCGGACAGTCCCGACCGGGTGATCCTGGTGATGAGCATCGAGAAGGCCAGCGGCCAGTAGTCCGCCACCCTGCCAGATCAACGACAGAAAAGCGATGTCCGTCGATTTCAGGTTACCGTTGGGTTAACTTCCCCGGGCCGGACGAACGGACGTGATCGCATGCTGGTCGGAACTCGGCGTACCTTTTTCGCCGGAGCGGTCGCGGTCGCTCTCGCCGCCACCGCTGTCGCGATCGCGGCGCCGGCCGCGTACGGCGCCGTCAACACCGGTGCCGCCCCGAGCTGTTGTGGCAGTTCGGCGATCTGGGCGCCGGGCAACAAGACGTTCCTGGGCCGGGCCGAGGCACCGACCGCGACCGCCGACGACGTGTGGTTCACCGGCACGAACGGCATCCTGACCGAGATGTTCTACCCGACCCTGGACACGCCCGACTTCACCGACCAGGAGTTCCTCGTCGGTGACGCCGCGCACACGTGGGACCAGGAGGAGAAGGTCAGCTCGACGCACGTGGTCGCGCCCGCCGCGACGAACTCGCTGGCCTGGACGGTGACGAACACCGGATCCAACGGCCTCTGGAAGATCGTCAAGACGATCTACACCGATCCGAGCGCGCCGGTCGTCGTCGAGAACGTGACGTTCTCGGTCACTGTCCGGCACGCTCAGCGACTACCAGCTCTACCAGCTGTCGAACCCGACCCAGGAAGCCAACGGCAACAACGACACCGGTACGACGGCGACGTACAACAGCCGGCAGATGCTGGTGACGTCCGGCCGCAACTGCGGCGAACACGGCGACGAACGCGTCCGCGATCGCGGTGGGCGGCCTGGGCTGGGCGACGTCGGGCGGTACGACGATGCTGTCCAGCGGTTTCGTCGGCGTCAACGACGGCTGGACCGACCTGCTCGGCGGCGCGGCCGACCACACCATGAACAACGCGTACTCCAGCGCGACCGGCGGCAACGTCGCCCAGATGGGCCAGCTCGACCTGTCGTCGGTCGGTACGCAGACGAGCGTGTCACGTTCAACCTCGTGATCGCGATGGGTGCCACGACCACGGCGGCCGAGTCCAGTGCCGATGCGGAGCTGACCAGCCTGACCGAGCAGCCCGACTGGCGTGAAGACGGCGTACAACAACCAGTGGGCTTCGTTCTGTTCGGGGTTGAACGTCTACGGCAGCCTCGGCGGCGAGCAGTATCTGGTCGCCGCGATGGGGATCAAGGCCGCGCAGGACCCGTCGAGCGGCGCGATCGTGGCCGGTCATCGGATCGCCGTGGGGCGACGCCAACAACACGAGCGACCAGGGCTATCACCGGACCTGGTCGCGCGACCTGTTCAACAGCGCGACCGGCCTGATGCTCGCCGGTGACAACGCGGACGCCGACGCGGCGGTGAAGTTCCTGTTCAACCATCAGCAGCAGGCCGACGGGCACTTCCCGCAGAACTCGTTCGTCGACGGTACGCCCAGCTGGACCGGCATCCAGATGGACGAGACCGCGTACCCGATTATCCTGGCCTGGCAGTTGCACTCCTACGACGCGACGCTGACGAACTCGACCGTTCTACACCGCGCACATCCGGCCGGCCGCGCAGTACCTGCGTCGCGCACGGCGCGGCGCAGCAACATGGAGCGGTGGGAGGAGAACGCGGGCTACTCGCCGTCGACGATCGCGGCCGAGATCGCCGGCATGTATCTTGCCTCGCAGATCGCGACGCCGACGGCCAGACGGCCGACGCAACGTCACTATCCTGAACACCGCGAACAGCTGGGCCTCCTCGGTCGTCGGACTGGACCTACGCGACGAGCGGGCCGTTCGGCAACGGGCAGTACTTCGAGCGCCTCTCCCCCGACCGGCAGCCCGAACGACGCCACGTTCATCGTCGTCGCGAACGGCGGCGGCACCGTCAACCAGAACGCGCTCGTCGACAACGGCTTCCTGCAGCTCGTGATCCTCGGCATCCTGCCGGCGAACGACCTGCACGTCGCGAACACGATCGCGGTCACCGCGAACCCGAACGTGCCGGCCAGTCGTCCGGCTCGCTCGAACAGTTGCTCCCCGACGGCATGGACTTCTACCGCTACAACCACGACGGGTACGGCGAGACCAGCACCGGCGGCGCCGTTCGTCTCCGGCCGGCATCGGGCGGCTGTGGCCGATCCTGGACGGCGAGTTCGGGCAGTATCAGGACCTGCTCGGCAACAAGATCGCCCCGTACGCGACCGACTCGCCCACTTCGCCACCTCGTCCTACCTGGTGCCGGAGCAGGTCTGGAACCTCACGCCGCCGGCCGGTGACACGCCCGGTACGCCGACCCAGTCGATGAGCGCGCTGAACTGGTCGCTGAGCATGTACATCCAGCTCGTCGCGGCCGAGTACGACCAGGTGCACAGCATCTCCGGCCTGCCCGGCGCGCCCGCCGCCGTGGTCAGCCACTTCGCCGCGACCCTCGCAGAGCCGGTGGTGTCGTCGCCGAGTCCGGCGATCGCCGGACAGCCGGTCACCGTGGTCTACCACGGCACGCTGGCGGCTCCGGCGACGTCGATCACGATGCACTGGGGCCACGACAACTGGCTGAACGTCACCGACACCCCGATGACGCACCAGACGAACGGCACCTGGACCGCGACCGTCACGGTACCGGCCGGCACCGGCCTGAACACGGCATTCTTCAACCAGGCGAGCACCTGGGACAGCAACGGCGGCGCGAACTACAACATCGGCGCGATCAACGCACCGGTATCCACGTCGCCCGTACCGATCGTGGGCGCGCCAGTGCCACGATCCGCTACAACGGCACGCTGGCCGGCTCGGCGACGTCGATCACGATGCACTGGGGCCACGACGGCTGGACCGGCGCGACCGACACGCCGATGACGAAGCAGGCCGACGGCTCGTGGAAGGCGACCGTCACCGTACCGGCCGGAAGCGCGCTGAACCTGGCGTTCTACAACCAGGCGTCGACGTGGGACAACAACGGGACGGCCGACTACGGTTTCCCGATCCGGTGAACCTCTCGGGCCGCTCCGGACGTAGGTTGGAACGAGACCCGAGAGAGGATCAACCATGTCTTTGGAGCGCAAAGCGGCGCCGGACCCGTACGACATCCTGCCGCCGAAGCCGAGTTTCGAGCTGACCAGCACCGACATCACCGACGGTGAACCCTTGGGCACCCGTCATATCCACAGCAGCGTCGGCGGCGACAACGTCAGCCCGCAGCTGTCGTGGTCCGGCTTCCCGGCCGAGACCCAGGGCTTCGTGGTCACGTGCTACGACCCGGACGCACCGACCGGCAGCGGTTTCTGGCACTGGCTGCTCGTCGGCGTGCCCGGCGATGTGACGTCGCTGCCGGCAGGCGCCGGCGGCCCGGGCGGCGACCTGCCGGCAGGCGCGTTTCACGTCCGCAACGACATGGGCAACAAGAGCTACGACGGGTCCGCGCCGCCGCAGGGAGACATGATTCACCGCTACGTCTTCGCCGTGCACGCGATCGACGTGCCGAAGCTCGACGTCGACGACTCGGTCACCCCCGCGATCGTCGGCTTCAACCTCGCGTTCCACACGCTGGCTCGAGCCGTCCTGCGGCCGACCTACCGGGTGGCCTGAGATCGGAGCGGCTCGGCGGCACACGTCGCCGAGCCGCCGCCGGGTGGCGCAGGTGTCGCACGGTGGCAGACTGGCGGACATGGCGGACATGCGCAGATCTGTCGGACTGGCCGCACTGATGATCGTGATGGCGAGCGCGACCGCGTGCACGTCATCGCCGGGTCCCGCCGCGACCGCACCGGCAACGGCGCCGCCGTCGACCTCCGCGACCCAGCCGGCCGGCGCAACAACGGCGGTCGATTGGCCGATGTATCACGGCACGCCGGACCGCAACGGCCGCTCCACCACGATGCCGGCGGCGAGCGGTCCGCCGACGGTGATCCAGTCCCTCAAACTCGACGGCGCGGTCTACGCGTCGCCTCTCGTGGTCCGCGGATACACGATCGTCGCCACCGAAAACGACACGGTGTACGCGTTCAACCAGGCGTACCAGCAGGTGTGGAAACACCACCTCGGTACGCCGTCGCCGGCCGAAGAACGCCAGTGCGGCGACATCAATCCGCTCGGCATCACCGGTACGCCGATCTACGACGCCGCGACGAACCGTGTCTACGTGGTGGCCGAAAGCAGCGGCTCGGTCCGGCACACGCTCTACGCGCTCAATCTCGCCGACGGCACGTCCGCGTGGAGCCGCAGCGTCGACCTGCCCGGCGTCAGCGCCCGTGACATGCAGCAACGTGGCGCGCTGGCGATCGCGGACGGGCGCGTCTGGGTCTCCTACGGCGCCCAGGCCGGCGACTGCGGCGACTACAAGGGACGCGTCGTCGGCGTACCGCTGGACGGTGGTGACGGCGTCGTCGCCTACACGCCGCCGACCGCCCGTGGCGGCGGGATCTGGAATCCGGCCGGTCCCACCGTCGACGCGGCCGGTCACATTCTGGCCGTCTCGGCGAACGGCGCCGGGTTCCCCGGTGACCCGTACGACCACACGAACACCGTGCTGGAACTCGACGGCGACGGGAAGCTCGTCGACTCGTTCGCGCCGACCGACTGGGCCGCGAACAACCAGGGCGACGTCGGTCTCGGTTCGCAGGGCGTCGCGTTGATCGGTACCCAGTGGGCCGTACTCGGCGGCAAGTCCGGCCCGGTGTACGTGCTCAAGCAGGGCGCGCTCGGCGGGATCGGCGGGCAGGTGAGCGTGCAGGACATCTGCCGGTCGTTCGGTGGTGCGGCCGTTGACGGCACCGTGGTCTACCTGCCCTGCACCGACGGCGTACGCGCGGTCCGGGTCGATGACGCCGGGCAACTGGACGTGCTCTGGCATGCATCGGGCTCGATCAACGGATCGCCGGTGATCGGCGGCGGGCGGATCTGGGTGCTGGACTACGACGCCGGGGTGCTGCACGCCCTGAACCCGTCAACGGGTGCGAGTGTCGGGCAGGTCGACGTCGGGGTGGCCAACCGGTTCGCGACACCCGCGCTCTACGGGGCGGACGTGATCGTGCCGACGCTGACCGGGATCGCCGTCGTCCGTACGTCCTGATGGTGATGACCACACCCAGCCCGGGGGGAAGCGGCGTCTTGCGATGCCGTACCGGACTCGGTGTGATCACCCGATAGTGTGCCGTTGATCTATCCGATCGGCATCTGAATATTCGCCCGGTCAACCGGCGACTCGCCGGATACGGACGCGAGATTCGCCGACCAGCGGTCCTCGATCCGCGCGACCTTCCAGATCCCCCACGCGATCACCCAGGTCGCGATGAACACGATGACGATGCCGTAGCCGATCGAGTTCAGGTTCAGGTTGCCGATCCAGCCCCAGAATCCGCCGGTCAGCTTGAGCTGATGGCCCACGATCGATAGCAGTTCGGCGGTGCCGATCAGCAGCGCCACCGCGACGGACAGGCCGGTGATGGTGATGTTGTAGTAGACCTTCCGGACCGGTTTCGAGAACGCCCACCCGTACGCGAAGTTCATGAACGAGCCGTCGATGGTGTCGAACAGCGACATGCCGGCCGCGAACAGGATCGGCAGGCACATGATCGCGTACCACGGCAGGCCGGCCGCGACGCTCGTACCGGCGAGGACGAGCAGCGCGACCTCGGTGATCGTGTCGAAGCCGAGGCCGAACAGGACACCCACCGGGTAGATCTGCCAGGGCGCGGAGATCGCCTTCATGGTCTTGCCGAGGAACCGGTTCATGAAGCCCCGGTTGTTCAGGTGCTCCTCCAGCGTCGCCTCGTCGTAGTTGCCCCGGCGCATGCCGCGGAACACCTTGAGGATGCCGACCAGGATCACCAGGTTGATGATGCCGAGCAGGTAGAGGAACAGGCCCGAGACCAGCGTGCCGATCAGGCCGCCGACGTTGTGCAGCGACGACGAACTGTCGGTCAGCTGCGCTCCGAGCGCTTTCATCCCCAGTGCGAGCAGGAGCGTCAGGCCGACGACGACGGATGAGTGGCCGAGGGAGAACCACAGGCCGACCGACAGCGGGCGTTTGCCTTCGGCCATCAGTTTCCGGGTGGTGTTGTCGATCGCGGCGATGTGGTCGGCGTCGAACGCGTGCCGCAGACCGAGCGTATAGGCGGTGAGGCCGGTGGCGATGCCGAACGTGCCGGTGCCGACGCGGTAGTGCTCGGGCACGACGAACGCGATCAGAATCCCGAAGCCCACGATGTGCAGGAGGGCGATGAACCCGAACATGCCGCCGATCCGGCCCCACTCGCGGCGGGTCAGCGGATCCTGCTTGCCGATCGGTCGTTGCGTGCCGACATCGGGGGCGGTGACGGTGGTGGTCACGGGATACCTCTTTCAGGGCAGCCGAGGTCCTTCACAGCCCATCGTATGCTATTGCAACTTAAAGGCAATAGCGGCTCCCGGACGCTCAACGACCCGGCAGCGTGTGCTCCTCGTGGTCGAGTTCACGCTGGAGTTTGCGCAGGCTGTCGTCCGGGCAGTCGGCCCGAGTCGCGCCATCGCAACAGCTCCTCGCGTTGCGCGTCGATCACGGCATGCCGTGCCCGGACACCGGCCTCGAACTCCGGCGTCCAGGTGATCGTGCCGTCGTCGGAGTCCTCCAGCATGGAGAGCCTGGCCCGGTAGCGATCCGCCCGCGCGTGCAGGCGCGGCGCGCAGCGTGTTCGCGGCATGCGCCGGCAGCTCTCCTGCTCTCCTCCATGTCGTTGACGGCGTCGACCGCGGCCTCCACCGACGCGATCCGCGCTTCGTTGCGCAGTTGCGCCTCCTCGGCCGGGTTCGCGCGCAGATCGAGCAGGCGCAGCAGCGGCCCGAACGTCAGGCCCTGTCCGACGAGCGTGACCAGCACCACTACGTACGCGCATAGCAGCATCAGATCGCGATCCGGGAACGGCGCGCCGCTCTTCGGTGGTCAGCGGCACCGCGAAGATCGCGCCGAGCGTGATCACGCCGCGGGTGCCGGCCCAGCTCATCGCGATCACCTCGCGGCCATTGAGCGGCCGGTGCGAGTCGCCGAGCGACCAGCCGAACCAGCCCGGGCACGAGCTGCGTCAGCACCAGCCACAGTGGGCGTACGAGCAGCACCGCGGCCAGCGTGAGCCCGATCGCGGCGGCGGTTGTGCCCGGGCTCTCGTCCTTCAGACCGCGCACGCACCTCGGGCAACTGCTGCCCGATCAGCAGGAACACGATGCCCTTCGAGCAGAAACTCGACCAGCTGCCACACGCGCCGCGGTCTGCAGCCGGCTGGCCCCGGACTCGCCGCGCGGCGCGTCGTGACCCGCCATCAACCCGGCGATCACCACGGCCAGCACGCCGGAGACGTGCGACCTCCTCGCCCAGCAGATAGGCCACGAACGGCGTAGCCAGCGACACCGTGTTGGCGAGGATCGGATCGCGCAGCAGCGGGCGGGCCAGGCGTACCAGAAATCCGATCGCCGCTCCGACCACCAGCCCGCCGGCGGCCGCGAACATGAACGTGCCGGCGGCCCGTGGCCAGCGAAAACCCCGCGCCGACCGTGGCCGCGACCGCCACCTGATAGGTGGTCAGCGCGGTCGCGTCGTTGAGCAGGCCCTCACCGCCGATCAGCGTGCCCAGCCGCGGCGGCATGCCGGCCCGGCTGCCGACCGACAGCGCGGCCACCGGATCCGGCGGCGCGACGGCGGCGCCGAGGACAAGCCCGGCCGCGAGCGTCAGCCCCGGCGCGACCTGCGAGACCAGGTATCCGACCGCGAACGCGGTGATCAGCACGAGCGCCACCGACAGGCTGGCGATCGGCCGCCAGTTCGCGCGGATCGCGAGCAGGCTGGACCGGCGGCGCGGTCGCGTAGAGCAGCGGCGGGATCAGCACAACGAGCATGATCTCCGGCTCGACGTGCAGGTTGGGCCCGGGCAGCACCGCGTACACCAGACCGAACACCGTCAGGACGATGGTGTACGGGACGTTGACGCGATCGGCGATCAGGCGCGCGACGAAGACGGCGGCGACCATCGCCAGCACGAATCCCACCTGACCCGACATCTCGCCAGTCTCGCAGAGCCGTCCGGACGCAGGGTCCGTTTCACCGGCTGACGGTCGATCGCCGGGCGGCCGTTGCGTCTCGGCCCGAGCCTGCGCCGACTACGATGCACCTGCTGGCATCCGGTCACGCTTGGCCGGAACGAGGCGACACAGACGGGGACGACACAGACGCGGACGACACCGGACGCGGGACGACACGGTTGGCGGTGCGCATGGACACGGTGACGAGTGGCGGACATCCCGGACGCCGATGAGCCGGGACGAGCGCACCGGACCGCACGGTCATCGCGGAGGACACCCAGGCGGTCGAGGCGCTGACCACCGGCGAGCAGGTCACGGTGCCGCTGACACGCGTCACGGCACCGCGTCGACGCGACGCCGGATGTCCGGTACGCCTACGGTGCCGCGCAGGTACCACCGGCGCGCATCGGAGCCGCGGCTGGCTGTCGCCGACACTGACCGACATCCGGGCGCGGCTCGACAACGATCCGGAGCCGGACTCCGATCGACGATCGCGGCGATCGATCCGGCCGTCGGCGGTGGTGGATCGCGGCGGCCGTTGCCGTCGTGCTGATCGTCGGCGGCGTCATCACCATCGCGCAGGCCCGATCGCACGGCTCACCGGCGACCGACTCGGTCCGTCGGTACTTCGACGATCTCGCCGCAGGCGACGTGGTGTCCGCGATGTCACTTGTCGCGGCCGCCGACACGTACACCCGGTCCGCCGATCCGCTGCTGTCCCCGACGGCGCTGTCCGGCATCGGGGACCGGCCGACACACGTCGCGATCACCGGCACCGCGGCCACCGCCAGCGATGGGCGCAGCGCCACCGCGGTCTCGGTCACCTACTCGGTCGGCGGTACCACCGCTCATCAGACGATCGTGGCGGTCGGTCCGACCGATCCACCGTCGGGCCGTACCTGCTGGTATCGCCGTTCATCACGGTATCCGTCACCGGCGCCGGCAGCCGGGCGGTCAGCGTCAACGCCGTCGCGCTTCCGGCCGGAACGATCCGTACCCTTGCCTTCCCGGCGGCGTATCTCGCGACCACGCCCGGCACCCAGCTGCTCTCGCCGTCGACTGCGACCGCCGCGTACGACAGCGCGGCCGGTGCCGTCGAGGCGAGGCTGTCACTCTCGGCGCCGACGCTCGCAGCCGGGGCTACCGGCCTGGTCCAGACAGCGGTGAACCGTGCGCTGGACGGCTGCGCCGCGAGTACGGCAGCGGCCCCGCCGGACTGCCCGTTCCGCTACTCCGACTCGAGCGCGACGATGGCGTGGAAGATCGTGACGTACCCGCACGTGCACGTCTCGCTCAACGGTGATGTCATCTCGTTCGACGATGCCGGGCACACCGGAACCGTGCACTACGACGCGACAACCTCGTACCTGTTCGGGCTGTTCCCGCACACCGACAGCGGTTCGACGACCGCGGATGCCACCGGCACCGCATCGGCCGACCACGGCGGCGTCACGGTGACGTTCGCCGGCAGGTGAGGCGGCGTCACGGCGTGACGGCGGACAGCGCGCGGTCGACCAGCATCGCCGCCACGCCGGTGTACTGCAGCGGATCGAGCAGGTTGGCGACCTCGTCGGCCGGCAGGACGCCCTCGGCGGCGAGCAGCTCGGCCAGCGGACGGCCCTCGTCGATCGATCGCCGGCACAGCTCGGTGACGAACGCCCGCGCCTGCGCCTTGCCGAGCACCGGCGCCAGCACCGCCGCGACCCGCTCCGATGCCACCAGCTCGCCGACGAGCGCGAGATTCGACGGCCATCCGGTCCGGGCGTACGATCAGGCCCTCGACGAGTTCGGCCGCCGCAGCCGCGGCGCCGCCGGTCAGGCGCAGGCATTCCCGCAGCGGCTGCCACTCCGCCTGCCACAGGCCGCCGGCCCGCTCGTCCTCGGACGGCATGGTCGCCAGGACCGCCGCAGCGTAGTGCGGGACCTGCGTCGAGGCCGATCGGATCAGCGTGGCGAGCACCGGATTGCGCTTGTGCGGCATCGCCGATGAGACACCCCGGCCGGCCGCGGTCGGCTCGGCGACCTCGCCGATCTCGGTACGGGCGAGCACATTGCACGTCGGCGGCGATCTTGCCGAGCACGCCGGTGACGAGCGCCGACGTGGTCGCGATGTCCGCGATCGGCAGGCGGGCGGTGTGCCACGGCAGGACCGGCTCGCGCAGGCCGACCTCGATCGCGTACTCGCGGAGGAGATCGGTCGCGTACGCGCTCACGTCGATGCCGTCGAGTCGCGCGTACTCGACGTAGCCGGCCAGGGTGCCGGCGGCGCCGCCGAGCTGCGCGTACAGCGGGACGGCGGCGAGACGCTCGCGAACCTGAGCGACGGCGACCAGCCAGCCGGCCGCCTTCAGCCCGAACGTGATCGGCACGGCGTGTTGGGTGAGCGTACGGCCGGGCATCGGGGTGTCCCGGTGCCGGGCGGCGAGGCCGGCGAGGGCCGCGGTCACGCGGTCGAGATCGGCCAGGATCAGCCCGATCGCGGTCCGCGCCACCAGCATCAACCCGGTGTCGAACACGTCCTGGCTGGTCGAGCCCCGGTGTACGTAGCTCGCGGCATCCGCGTCGACCCGGGCCACGGCGGCGGTCAGCTCGTCGACCAGCGCGACGACGGGATTGGCCTGCTCGCGGGCGCGTCGGGCGATGCGTACCGGATCGAAGATCTCGGTCTGCGCGACCGTGGTGATCGTCGCAGCGTGCGCGTGCCGGGACCAGCCCGAGCCGCGCCTGCGTGCGGGCCAGCGCCGATTCGGCCTCGAGCATCGCGGCCAGCCAGGCCTCGTCCGAGACGGCCGCCTCGACGGCGGTGCCGGCCCGGACCGGGGAGAGCAGCCCGGAGTCACGAATGGGGTCGGACAAGGGTGGCTCCGTCCTCGGCATGCGTCCGAGCATCCGGGATCCGGTGGATCGATGCAACCACCGTGGCCGGCTGCAGCGCGAGTACGGCCAGCGAAATCGCGTCCGCGTCGCCGAGCGCCACCGAACTCACGCCCGGCCGGGCGCCGGCGGCGGTGACCCAGTGCACGGCCTCGGTCGGTACGCCGAACGCGAACCGCCGCGGATGCGGCGCGACCGGCGGCATCCACGATCCGGAACGGCCGTCCGGTGATCGCGATGCCCTGCGTCCGGTAGCTCGGTGCCTGCGGATTGCGCAGCTGGTAGTGGTCGGCGGCGCCGGTTTCGAGCAGGAAGCGCAGCAGCGGATCGGCGGTGCGCTGCAGGCTGATCTCGGGCAGCCGCGCCTCGACCAGCACCGAGACCGAGCGCTGCGAACCCGGTACGCCCGGCGACGCGAGCACGAACGCGCCGGCATCCGTCGACAGCGCCAGGTCCGGGCCGACGATCTCGAGCACGCCCGCTTCGATCAGCGCGATCATCTCCTCGACCCGGCGTACCGGCGGCCCGATCGACAGGAACGCGTTCAGCGGCGAGTACCACGCCTCGACGTCGGATGCGTACGACGCGCCGGTCAGGCCACCGTGGTCGATCAGGAGCCGGACCTCGTTGCGCAGGTCGCGCAGCACGTCGAGGGCCGCCTTGAGCGGGCCGTTGACGTTGCCGGCGTACGCATGCCGGACGTCATCGGCCAGGTAGTGCAGCAGGTGTGCGGTGAAGTCGGCCGGATCGCGGTAGCCGTCGCGGGGCATCGGCTGGCTGATCCGCGCCCAGTCCCACCGGTCGGACTGCGGCACCGCGAACTCGTCCAGCAGCTCGCCGGGGTCGCCGGCGCAGGCCGCGTACCGGGCGGCGAACGCGTCGCCCAGCAGGGCGGTGTAGTAGACGTGCTCGACCTCCAGGGCGATCATCGGCCACAGGTCGCGCCGGAAGTTGAGTCCGCCCTGCGCGACCGCGGCGGCCCGGAGCCGCTCGATCACGTCCATGGTCAGGAACACCGGGTTGTGCCGGCCGTACGGGCCTTTCTGGTTCTCGCCGCGGGCGTGGTACGGCACGCCGCGGCGGGATCCGGCGATCAGCCGCGGCTCGGCGCCGCTGGGCTCGTAGCGCAGGCCGCCGCCGGGCACCCGGTGGAACCGGCCGCCTCGCCCGGACGTGAACAGCGCCATGTAGTCGAAGAAGCAGAGCCCGAGGCCGCGCAGGCCGACCGCGACGCCCGGCGTGATGCCGGTGAGGTCGGCATCGGCCGGATTCGTCGGCGCGACGTAGCGCAGGTCGTGCTCGGCCGCGTACGCGGTCAGCCGGTCCTCTTCGTCGCTCGGGCGGACCGGCAGATGGCCCTGCGCCAGCACGACCGCGTCGAGCTGACCGATCTCGGTGCCGTCGTCGAGCGTCAGGGTCTGCGTACCGGACGGGTCGTCCTGGATGCGGATCGCCAGCGCCCGGTGTACGCGTACCGTGATCCCGTCCGGCGCGGTCGCCACCACGTGTTGGAACGCCCACTCCAGGTAGCGGCCGTACAGCGAGCGGCTGGGATAGGAGTTCGCGTCGAGGGACCGCATCTCGGAGTAGTCGGCATCGTCGGGTTCGGAGATGAAGACGTGGAACCGTGCCCAGTTGTAGAGGCTCGGCCCGCGGACGAACCGGCCGGACATGATGACGGTCTCGTCGGTGAACACGGTGACCTGCGACGCCACCGTGTTCATCAGCAAGTCGGACGATTGGGCGGTACGCCAGACGCGACCGGGTCCCGGCGGGTACGGGTCGACCACGTGCACCTCGACGGTCCCGCCGTCGCGGGTGGCCACGAGGGCGTTCGCGCAGATGCGTTCCAACAGCATCAGGCCGCGGGGTCCACCCCCGACGATGCACACCTGGACCACGGTTATCTCCCTCGACGGGCGCGCGCTGGCGCCGGGACCGACATCACGACAGGTCAGGACGCGGTGACGGCGGGCGTGCCGCGCTGGACCGGAAATGGATTGCCGGCCAGCGTCACGCTCTGCCCGCGCATTTCGGCAATCACGGAGCCGCTCAACGAGTCATCGACGCGAGTCACTGTGACATCGTAAAGCCCGCTGCGGCCCTGACGGGATCGTTCTATCGCCTCGGCCACGAGCAGATCGCCGACGTCCGCCGGGCGCAGAAACGTCATGTGCGCCGTCTGCGCCACCGCAACCGGCCCGTGGGAGTTGCTGGCATAGGCGAACGCGGCGTCCGCGAGCAGAAACAGATAGCCGCCGTGCGCGATGCCGTGGCCGTTGACCATGACATCGCGCACCCGCATCCCGAGCACGGCTCGGCCCGGTCCGACCTCGTCGATCGTGATGCCGAGGTTCTGGCACGTCAGGTCATGCGCGTACATCGCCTCGGCGCGCGAGCGGATCATCGTCACTCCTTGCTGCAGGACGCCGACGGGGCGCTTCGATGGGCCGGGCCGGATGCCATCGAGGCTCGCATCCGGCCCTACAGATCGGCTTCAGATCGGGTGCTAATTCGCTGCATCGACTCGGGACAGCGTCGTGTAACGGTCGCCTACCTGGTGCTTCTTACGTTGCCGAGCGATCATGTTGGTCGCGCTCGCGAGCGCCGACGGTCGCAACTCCAGGCTCAGGTCGATCAGCGTGGTCGCCATCCGACGGTCCGGAATGGAGACCCGCGGCGCGTCCAACGATTGGGCCAGGTAGGCGAGGAACTCGTCGGCGAGTTGCTGGTTGAGCAGATGCCAGCCCTGGCCGAACCGGGCCCCGACGGTTGCCTCGGACAGGATCAGCGCCTGCGCGAACCGTTCCTGCCCGCGCTCGACCAGCCCGGCCGCCACGAGCGCCTCGGCGTAGCCGAACAAGGCGACCGCGTACGAGAGCGGCTCCCGGCCCGGATCCAGCAGCTCGAGCGAGCGTTCCAGCATCGAGCGCGCCTCGGCCGGCCTGGACTGGCGGGTCCGCAGCGCACCGAGACCGAACATCGCCATGCACGCGAGCCGGCCGTCGGCCGGTTCGAGCAGCTCCACCGCCAGGGTGATGTGGCCGCTGGCCTCGTCGAGCCGCATCGGATCGAGCAGCAGGACCGTCCCGAGCTGGGCGTGTGCTTCGCCGAGCGCCCGTTGATCGTCGAGTTGCCGGGCCGCGGCCAGGCCGAGTTCGCAGGCCTCGGCCGGCAGATTCGCCGACACGGCGTGCACCAGCGAAACGAAGTGCCAGGTGATCGCGGGATTGCGGCGGGCGGCGAACCACGATACGACGGCCGGCAGGTTCGGGCTCTCGGCCGCGACGAATCGCGACGGATCCTCGCGCGCGAACGGCCGCCAGTCCGCCGGACCGGTTGCGGGCGGCCAGTTGCGATCCGGAACGGCCTGGCGCGCGATGTGGTCGAAGGTGGCCAGGTACCACCGGATCACCCGCTCCTCGATCACCTCCCGGTCGCTGAGTCCGGCACCGCACCGGCGCGCGTACCGCCAGATCAGGTCGTGGAACCAGTACCGGTCCGGACCGGTCTCGACGACGAGGTTCGCCGAGATCAGCTCGTCCAGCAGGCGCCGGGCGCGCATCACGGACGTACCGGCTGCGGCGGCGGCGAGCTGCAGGCTGACCGACGTGCCGGGCAGCAGGCCGAGCTGGCTGAACAGCCGCTCGGCGGCCGGGTCGAGGCTCGCGACCGCCTGCGTCAGCGCGGCCCGTACGGTCCTCGGATCGTCGGCGATCGCCAGCACGTCCGCGCGTTCGCGCAGTTCCTCGGCGAAGCTGGTCAGCGACTGCGTCGACCGGGCCGCCAGCGTCGCGCCGGCGAGCCGGATCACCAGCGGCCATCCGCCGCACAGGTCGACGACGTCGGACACGCCCTCGCCGCGCAGCCGTTCCGGTCCGACGATCTCGCGCAGCAGGTCGCTCGAGGCCTCGTGGTCGAGCGGTTGGATGGTCAAGGTCCGCACGGCGTGGTGGGCGTTCAGCGCGGTGAGACGGCTGCGGCTGGTCGCCACGATCACGCTTCCGGACGTCGGGGGTACGAGCGGCAGAAGCTGGCTGACGGATGCCGCGTCATCGGCCACGAGCAGGACCCGCTGACCGTGTACGCGAGTCCGGAACAGCGCGGCGCGCTCCTCGACGCTGACCGGCAGTGCATCGGCCGGTACGCCGAGCGCCAACAGCACCGCACCCAGCGCCGAGCCGGGCGACAGCGCACCGTCGGCAACGCTGCCGCGCAAATCGACGAAGATCTGGCCATGCGGGAACCGATCCGCCACGCCATGTGCCCAGCGGACCGCCAGTGCCGTCTTACCGAGGCCGCCGGCGCCGGAGACGAGCAGGATGCGCGGCTCGTCGCCGAGGCCCGGGCAGGCTGCGGACAGTGCCGCGAGGTCGGCGTCCCGGCCGAGAAAGTGACCGACGCTGGCGGGCATCTGGGCCGGCCGGTGCTCATCGGTCTTCAACGGTTCGGCCGGCGACGAGACGGCCGGCGACGCAACCGTCGCAGCGGTGGAATCGGCTCGCGGCTCGATCACCGGGATCACCGGCAACGGGCCGTCTCCGCGGAGAATCATGGTGTGCAGTCCGCGGAGGTCGGCGCACGGATCGCTGCCCAACTCGTCGGCCAATCGCTCGCGCAGCGCCTGATACGCGCGCAGCGACTCGGCCCGCCGGTTGGATCGGTACAGGGCAACCATGAGCTGGCCGGTGAGCCGTTCCCGCAGCGGGTGGGCGTTGACGGCAGCGACCAGCTCGCGGATCAGATCGGCGTGCTTGCCCAGCGTGAGTTCGGCTTCGAAGCACTGCTCGTAGAGCGAGACCCGCAACTCCCCCATCCGGACGCGGTCGGCGTCGATACCCGGAGCGGAGACGCCGTCGAGGGGTTCGCCGTGCCACAGGCTGAGCGCCTCACGCAGCCACTTCGCGGTCTCCGCGGCCGAGGACGCCTGCGCCGCGCTGCGCGCCATCTCCTCGCATCGATGCAGATCGCACGCACCGTCGGGCAGATCGAGAAGGTAACCCGGATTGCGGGTGACCAACGCGTCGCCGAACTTGCGGCGTAAGGACGAAACAAGGCCTTGCACCCGTGACCGCGGGGAGGCCGGCGGTCGGGCATCCCACAGACTGTCAATGATGCGATCGGTGGAAAGCACCGTCCTGGATGCGAGCGCGAGAATGGCGAGAAGATTGCGCTCGAGTGGCGCCAACGGAACGCGGGTCCCATCTGACCAGGCCTCAACTGGTCCGAGCAGGTTCAACTCCAACAAGACAATGTCCTTACGATCTCTGAGCTGGGTCCACCGCTTGATCCACGTGGTAACGCGTTCTCGAACAGCGACCCGCTGAGTGGGTTTTTTGTCGTCCCCCGCGTGCCCCGGTCAAGAATTTCCGTCTCTCCCAAGCCCTGAGACAAGGATGTCAACGTTTTGGGCGTGGGACACTGGCCGATCAGGCAGCTAATGAACGTCGATATGCTAGCCGGACGCGATGCTCGAACGACTATGCCGGGAAACCCTTGACATTCGCGTTTCTCGATGATTCTGTATAAGGCTTTTTCTGATATCCGGTGACGTCGGTGAATGTTTGCGGATACCACAAATAGGAGGCGCCGAATGGCGCCTCCTATTTGGTCTACCGATAACGTTTACCCAAGTGCTAACCGCGCAACAGAGTCGCGAATCTTGTTCGCAATTCGCGCTTCAGCACCTTGCCGGTCGGACCGAGCGGAAAGTCGGCCGGTTCGCGGACGATCCGCACCGCGGCCAACGTCGACAGGCCGGCGTCGGCGAGCGCCTTGTTGGCCTGATCCCGGATGTCGTCCTCGGTCGCGCCGGTCGCGCCCGCCTGCCGCCGGACCACCGCGATCGGCGTCTGACCAGCGGCTCCCGCGGCCGGCACGCCGATCACCGAGCAGTCGATGATCAGGTCAGCGCAGTCGGCCAGCAGGATCTCCTCGATCGGCAGGCTGTAGACCGGGCCGGCGGCGGTGTCGATCACGTCGACCGTACGGTCGAGGTGGTAGAACGTGCCGTTCGCGTCCCGACGGGCTACGTCGCCGGTGAGCCAGAATCCGTTGAGTTCGAAGCTGCGGGTCAGCGCCTCGTTGTTCCAGTAACCCGGCGTACGGGACGGGCTCTTGATCGCCAGCAGCCCGACCGTACCGTCCGGGACCTCGTTGCCGTCGTCGTCGAGCACCTTCGCGGCGATCACGACCTCGGTCTGCTTTCCGACACAGCGGTCGTCGCGCTCGGTCTCCGGCGTGAACACCTGCCCGAATAGCGCCATACCCATCTCGGACGAGCCGAGGCCGTCGACGAACTGGGATCCGGCGCAGCGCCTCGGCGGCGGCCGCTTCGCTCGGCAGCAGCCACGGCTTGATCAGGCCGGCCGGACGCTCGCCGAGCGTGACCAGCCGGCGGATGTGTCCGAAGTGGGCCGAGTCGCCGGTGTTGAACCACGAGTGCACCCGCGCCGCGCCCGCGACCGGCAGGTCACCGGTGGCCAGCTCGACGAACGTCCGCGGGAACGATGCGATCATGGTCGGCTGGAACGCCTCCATCACCGGCTCGACCGTGGTCCGTCGCCAGTCGCCCATCACCATGATCGGCAGACCGATCAGTGTGGCGGTCAGGAAGTAGCTCAGGCCACCGGCGTGCGTGTGCGGCATCAGGCACATCAGCCGGTCGTACGGTTCGGCCGGGAACCGGACCATCCGCGGCTGCTTGCCGTCCCAGAACTGCTTGTGCGCGAGGATCGTCGACTTCGGCGTCCCGGTCGTGCCGGACGAGTGGATCAGCGCGACCACGTCATCGGCCTGGTGCCGGTACGGGTACTGCGCCGGCAGCGCGGCCGACGTCGGCGTCGAACGCCTGCACCTCGGCGGCGAGCGCCAGGAACCGTGGTCGGCTCTGCGGGTCGCTCCGGTACGCCGTCGCCAGCCGGGTGGTGTCGTCGGCGACCACACCGACCACGCCGACGTGGTTGAGGTAGCGGATCATCACGTCCGGACGCATCGCATCATTGATCATCGCCGGGATCGCACCGAGAGCGCTCAGTGCGAGGAAGTGGATGCAGCGGCTCGAATCCCTCGGCGACCACGATGCCGACCGGCTCGCCCGGCCGTACGCCGTTGGCCCAGTACCACTTCGCGTAGCGGTCCCGCAGGGCGGCCATGTCGGTCAGGCTGTGGCCGCGCATGACGACCCGACCACGGTGGTCCAGCGTGGACTTGAAGGCGTACGGGACGTTGCGGTTCGGATTCGCCGCAATCGCGTAGTCGAGGAAATTGCCCGCACCCAGATCAGGCTCGGTCATGAGCTTCTCGCGGGCGGAGCAGCGGTGCGACGGAACTGATGGTGTCGCTCATCGCGACCTCCTTAGATGGTGGTGAGAATTTCGTTGGCGGCCCGATGGCCGGAGCGGATCGCGCCCTCCATCAGCCCGAAGAACTCCGTGCTGGTCTCGGTCCCGGCCCAGTGCACGCGGCCGTGCGGCGTGGTCAGGTGCGGGCCGAGCCGGACCCAGTCGCCCGGTCCGAACAGGGCGGCGTAGCAACCCCGGCTGAACTCCTCGTTCACCCAGTCGGTGACGTGGAATCCGATCGGCACCGGCAGTTGCGGGAACAGTCGTGCCGCCTGCTCCTCGGCCGCGGCACGCTGCGCCGGGCCGGGAAGCGCGGCGAACCGGTGGGCTTCGGCGCCGGTGACGAAGCCGGTCAGGACGCCGACCGCGCCGCCGGCCGGTGAGTCGTCGACGGTGGACAGCAGCGGGCCGTGCGCGTTGACCGACCAGCCGGACAGCCCGTACTCGCGCCACAGCGGTTCCGGGTAGACCAGGTGCACCTTGACGGCGCAGCCCGGCGCGGTACGGGGCCCGGATCGGCGTACCGGTAAAAGGGGCGCGAAGTCGATCTGATCCGCGAGACGCGGTGGCAGCGCGACCACGACGGCGTCTGCCCGGTACTCGCCGGCATCGGTGCGGATCGTGACGCCGCCGGGGTGGCTGTGGATCGCGCGTGCCGGGGCATCGAGCCGGATGTCGAGCGGCGCGGCCAACCGTTCGCAGAGTTGGTGCGCTCCCCCGTCGACCCGGTCCTGCTGGGCACCGCCGGCGAAGGCGTTCAAATAGCGCAGACCGCCGCCCGAGCGCAGGTAGAACGCCATGTGCAGGACCGAGATGTCGGCCGGGTCGGCGGCCATCATCTCGCCCAGGAACAGCGGCAGGAACAGCCGGGCGTCCGGGTGCGCGAGGTGCCGTTCGGCCCACTCCGCGACGGTCGTGTTGTCCAGGTAGTCCGCGTCCGGTGTCAGCCACGGCGCGTCCGCCCGCACCTCTTTGACCAGGTCTGACAGCAGGTCGAACAGGCCGCCGAGCGCGACCGCGTTCAGCGGCGGAAACCGTCCCGGGCGGGTCTCGTCGCCGTGGCCCAGTTCGAAGCGGCTGTCCCCGAACATGCCGGTCGGTGTCGCCTTCACGTCCAGCTGGGCCATCAACGCCGTGAGGCTGGTATGCCGGTCGCCGAGGTAGGCGGCCCCGGCGTCGACCCAGCTACCCGGCGCGACCTCGATGCCGTGCGTGCGGCCGCCGACGCGGTCGCGGGCCTCGATCACGGTCACTGCCACGCCGCGTGCGGTCAGCCGCTCGGCCGCGCTCAGCCCGGCCAGGCCCGCGCCGACCACGACGACGTTCACGCGAGCACGCTTTCGATCCGCTTGGCCAGCGCGTTCGGCGTCGGCGCGAGCAGGAAGTCGTCAAAGGACAGTTCAATGGTGGTACGCCGGGCGACCGCGCTGAGTACGCGTGTGGCCAGCAGCGAGTCGCCGCCGAACGCGAAGAAATCGGAGTCCGGCGTGATCCCGGTGGTCTCCAAAACGTCGCAGTAGACGTCCATCACTTCATCGACGGTCATCGCGCTGTCTCCCTGGATGCTGGTCGGCTCTCGGATGCTGGTCGGTGCTCGGATGCTGATCCGTGCTCGGCTGCGTATCGGCGGTGCGTCGCGGCCCGGTCGGTCTTGCCGCTCGACGTGGCAACGAGTTCGCCGACGAACGTGATCTGGCTCGGCACCAGATGCGCCGGTACGCGCTCGCGCAGCCAGGCCGACAGATCCTCACCGGGTGCACCGACGACGTAGGCGATCAGCGCGGTCCGGCCGGCCAGCGTCACCCCGATCACGGCGGCGGCCGCGACCGCCGGATGTTCGGTGATCCGGGCCTCCACCTCGCCCGGATCGACGCGGACTCCCCGGATCTTCACCGCATGATCCAGCCGTCCCTCGTGGAAAAGCGTGCCGTCGCCGGTCCGAGTGACCCGGTCTCCGGTGCGGAAGTAGCGCACACCGGCGTGCTCGACGAACCGCTCGGCCGTCGCCTCCGGTCGCCCGAGATAGCCGGACGCGATCGCCGGCCCGCCGATCAGCAACTCACCCTCGTCGGTGATCAGCTCCCGGACGTGCGGCAGCGCGCGGCCGATCGGCACCCGGGTCTCGGTGCCGGTGAGATCGATCGCGTGCGTGATCAACGTGGTCTCGGTACAGCCGTACGTGTTGAGCAGCCGGACATGCCGGTGGCCCAGCCGGTGCCAGTCCGCCACCCGGGCCGGGTTCGCCGCTTCACCGCCGATGATCATCAGGCGTACGCAGTCCGGGATCGACGAGCCGTCCTCGGCGAGATGGCGGACCAACTCGTGCCAGAACGCGGTCGGCAGATCGAGCACGGTGATCTGCTGCGCCTCGATCGCGCGCAGGAACCGTGGCAACGAACCGGTGTACGCCTCGTCGTCGAAGACCAACGCGGCGCCGCCGGTCAGCGCCGGCAGGATCTCCTCGAAGCAGGTGTCCCAGTTGAGCGACGCGAATTGCAGGACCCGATCGCTCGGATCGATCGCGAACAGATCGCGCAGTGACGCGACCGTGGTCCCGATCGCGCGCCGAGGCGTCACGACGGGCTTCGGCTGCCCGGTCGAACCGGAGGTGAACAGCACGTACGCCGGATCGTCCGGGTCCGGCGCCGGGAGCGTGTCGGTCGCCGAGACGATGTCGCCGAGCAGCCGGCAGCCGGCCGCCTCGATCATCTCCTGGCGTCGTGGAGCCGGGAACGACGGATCGATCGGGCAGTACGCGCCACCGGCGGCAAGGACGCCCAGCAGCGCGATCACGGTCTCCGGCGACCGGTGAGCCAGCACGCCGACGACCCGGGGACCGGCGCCCAGCGCGCGCGCCGTCGCCTGTACGCGCTCGTCAAGTTCGGCGTAGGTCAGCGCGACGCCGTTGTGGACGATCGCGGACCGGTACGGATGGTCGCGTACCGCGACGGCGACGGCGTCGACCAGGTCCATCGATTCGGTGACGATCGACATGATGGCCTCACTCCGCCTTCGGGGTGGTCGGGGCCGACGGCGGCCGGAACCAGGACCGGGCCATCGACTGCACGATGTCGCCGTGCGGGTCGGCGAGCTTGATCCGCGCGTACTCCTCGGCCCAGCCGCTCGTCATGATCCGAAACGGCGGCGCCGGATCGGTGATCGCTCGCAGCACGACCTCGGCCACCTGCTGCGGGGTCTGGATGCCGGGCCAGCCGGTGCGCTTGACCCATTCGAGATAGGGCAGCAGCACGTCGGCGTACGGGCCGGCCTCCGCCATCAGGCCGTCCCAGGTCACGCCGGTGTTCGCGCCGAACGAGCTGGCCACCGGGCCGGGCTCGACCAGCACGAGCGTGACTCCCATGCCGTACGCGGTCGGGGCGAGGCTCTCCATGAAGCCCTCGACCGCGAACTTCGACGACGAGTAGCCCTCGTTGAACGGCTGCCCGATCAGGCCCCGGGTGCTGCCCATCGTGACGATCCGGCCCCGGCTTTCCCGTAGATGCGGCAGCGCCGCTTTGGTCGCCGCGACCACGCCGAAGAAGTTCACCTCGATGTTGCGCCGGAACTCCTCCATCGGGCAGGTCTCGATCGTCGCGAACGTGTTGCCGATGCCCGCGTTGTTGACCAGTACGTCCAGCCGCCCGTACGCGGCGATGACGTCGGCGAAGCACACGTCGATCGACGCCTGGTCGGTCACGTCGAGCCGACGGATGTCCAGCGTCACGCCGGCGTCGGCGGCCGCCTTGCGCAGCGGTTCACTCTTGTCGAGGTGCCGCATCGTGGCGACCGTGGTGTATCCGGCCGCGGCGGCGGCAATTGCGCTCTCCAGGCCGATGCCGGACGAGGTGCCGGTGATCAGCAGGACCGGGGTCATGACGCGGCCACCAACTCGGCGCGTTCCGCTTCCTGCTTCTCCTGGGTGAGCCACGACTGGATCGGCGCGAGCGGGATCCACGCGAACAGCACGCCCATCAGCGTGCCGGCCACCATCGCGATCTTCGCCGCGTCGAGCACACCGAAGTGCGGCGTCAGCAGCTGCACGAGGATGCCGCCGAGCAGCGCCGCGAACGGGATCACGCCCCAGGTCACGGTCCGGAATACACCCTGCGAGATGGCCTGATTCGCGGCCGGTACGCGGGCCTGGCGGATCGCCGCGCCGCTGACGTTGAACCACACCATGAACACGCCGTAGAACGACAGCACGACGCACAGCACGATCGCCGACGGCAGCGCCGGGGCGAGCAGAATGCCGAGGCCGACGAAGCAGTGCAGGAACACCGACCAGGCGACCATCCGGGCCGGGCCGATGAACTTCGTGACCCGCCGGGCGACGAGCGCGCCGAGCACCGCGAACACGGCCGCGATCGACATCACGGTGCCGAGCTGGCCGACCGACAGGCCGAGGCCGCGGTAGGCGAGGATCGGCAGCACGGTCACGAAGATCGGGCCGCCCATGTTCAGCAGCGTCGCGCCCATCACCGTGCCGCGCAGGATCCGGTCGTTCCAGTTCAGCCGCATGCCGATGCCGATGCGGGTGCGCATCGAGTCGGTGTGGATGACCCGCTTCGCGTACGGGCGCATGGCTCGGATGTTCATCGCCGAGAACAGGAACGTGCCGGCGTCGATCAGCAGCGAGAACGCTCCCATCAGCACGTACACGCCGCTGGCGACGGCCGGGCCGACCACCTCGGCGACAGTCCGGCTGGACTCCATGTGCGAGTAGGCGTCGACCCGCGCCTCGGGCGGTACGGTCGCCGAGATCGTCGCGGTGTAGGCGATGTTGAAGAACACCGACGTCGCGTTCGCGACCGCCACCACGGCGAAGACCAGCGGTACGGACAGGAAGTGCAGCCAGTACCCGAGCGGGATCAGCGCGACGGTGCCGCAGCGGATCAGGTCGCACCAGATCAGTGACCAGCGCAGATCCCAGCGGTCCACCAGACCGCCGGCGAGCAGGCTGAGCAGCGGAATCGCCGCGTACTGCGCCATGCCCACCAGGCCGATCTGGAACGCCGACGCGTGCAGGAGCAGCAGTAGAACCGCCGGGATGACGAACTGGTTGATCTTGTCGCCGACGTTGCTGACCGACTGGCCGAGCCAGAGCAGGTTGAACTCTCGTCCGAGGCCTTTGGCGAATCCGCGCGGAGCCGGGGGCGCCGGCGACTCGGCGACGATGACGGTGTCGGTCATGATTCCTGCCGTTGGATCAGGTTCGAGGTCTTGCCGGTCCGTTCGTTGGCGATCAGCGCCTCGACCAGCCGGACGCCGAGCGCCTCGGGGTCGCGGTGGAACGCCGTACTCGGACCGCCGAACGACGAGTCGAGGATGTGCTTGCGGACCCGGTCGGCGAGATCGGACGGCGCATCCCGCCCGGGCACCACGAGCACCTCGAGGACGCTGCCCCGGGATGCGTACTCGGTGATCACGAGCTGAACCATCGAGACACCGGACAGCTTCGTCACCTCCGCGACCATCGCATCGGCGTTGAGCAGCAGGCCGCGGAACTTGACCTCGCCGTCACGGCGCCCGAGCACCCGGAAGGCCCGGTCCGGTACGCCGCACGTGCACGTCACCCACTCACCGGCGTCGCCGGTCTGGTAGCGCAGCACCGGGTTGAGGCCGTGCGGCTTGAGCGACGTGAAGTCCAGGAACTGGTTCTCGCCGACGTGCACGAGCTGCGACGGCAGCGGATGCCAGGTGTCGTGCGCGCAGTCCGGGGTGTTCGTGCCGACGATCCACGTCTCGGTGCTGCCGAACGTGCCCCAGCGGCGGGCGTCCGGCGCGACCGACGGCATGTCCTCGTCCAGCCCCGGATTCCAGGCCTCGCCGAGCCACAGCACCGAACGCAGGTCCGGCAGCTTGATGCCGATCTCCCGGGCCCGGCCGAAGATCGGGCGCAGCACGCTGGGCGTACCGCCGATCGACGTGACGTGGCGGTCGGCGAAGAACGCGAGCCAGACGTCGTATTCGGTGCGGTTGACCGCGCCCAGGCCGATGCCGGTGCAGCCGGTCAGGTCGGCGTACGCGCCCATCAGGTAGTGGGCGCCCCAGAGTTTGCCGGCACCCCAGGCGTTGACGAAGATGTCGTCCGGGCCGAGCGGCTTCCACTGCTCGTAGACCTCGGCCATGTAGAGGCCGGTCGGCGCGTACCCCAGCTTCGGCGAACCGGTGCTGCCGCCGCTCTGGAACGTCCAGGTGGCGCCGTGCTGCGCCTTCGGCTTGAGGAACTCGAGCGCGACGTTGAGGTCGTCCTTGCGCATCAGCGGTACGTGCACCAGGTCCTCGAGGCTGTCCAGCGAGACGATGTCGGCGTAACGCTCGCCGAGGCCCGGCACCGACCGGAGCTTCGCCAGCATCTCCCGGGCCGTGTTCAGACCCAGCGGCGTGGCGGAGAAGAATTCGGACATCACTCGGCACTCCCATGCAGTTGCGCGTGCACCCTGCGGTACGCGAGGAAACGGTCTTTGATCAATTGCCGCTGCAAGCCGACGACCTCGGGATCCGAGGCGTTGGGGCAGATGATGGCGCCGTCCGGCTCGATCTCGGAGAGCCAGAACCGTTCGCCGTCGAAGAGGAAGTCGGCGCAGAAGTACGGAATCGGCAGCTTCGCGACCAGGTAGTCGATCGTGGACGCGAGTTCCGCCGGCATCGTCGTGTAGTGCAGCTTCGCACCCGTGGTGAACTGCGGGTAGATCGCGCCGTCGCCGGGCGCGCGAACCAGCGTCGTACTCGGTTTTCCGTCGATCACGTGCACCCGGAAGTCGATCGTGCCCTTGCCGAGGTAGGGCTGGAACACCATCGTGGTGTCGCCACCCTGGGCCAGGCTCAACAGGCCGCGGACGTCGTGCGAGTCGTGCGCGAGGTTAATGCCGCGGGCCGCCATCCACCCGGCCGGCTTGACGAACGCCGGGTACGGCAGGTTCTCGATCGCCGACGTGTACTCGTCGTAGAGCAGGTCACGGCCGGCGGTGATGCGTACGGTCGGGATCGGCGGGATCGGGGAGTCCTTGAAGAACAGCAGCGTGGCCAGCTTGTCGTTGCCGATGGTCGCGAACATCGTCGGATGCGGCAGGTAGAAGCCGGCCTGCTCCAGCACCGTGTAGACGGTGAGCTGGTTGAACGCGTCGACCATCTGGTACGGCAGCGTGTACGGCGACGTGACGAACAGCGTGTCCTGCGGGGTCACGCGCTCGCCGTCGACGTACACCTTCGGGTGGCGGATGTCGAGCGCGTCCACCGTGATGGACTCCGGCGTGATCCGCTCGTAGGTGAGCCCGACGTCCTTCGCCACCTCCTGGTACGTGCTCCAGAACGCCGCGTTCCACTTCGCCGCCGTACGGGTCGACTCGCGGTCGGGAAAGACCCAGCACATCCTCTGCAGCGTGCTCATGGACTCAGTCATCGTTCACCAATCCAATCCGGCGGGAGGCCCGCCGTGACGACGGCGGAAGACGGCACCGAGTCTCGCAACGGGCACTACAGATTCGCTGCAGATCCGATGCGGACTGCACACAGTGGATCTGTAGTGGATCTGTGGGGGCGCTCGCCAGACTCGTACCGTCCTGGCGCTTCGCTAGATGGGTGACCTATGAGCGCGCACAAGAACGTCGTCATCGTCGACGCCTATTCGCCGACGCGCCGCCTGGCGCCGGAGTTTCACAAGGCCGGCTACCAGGTGATCCGGGTGCAGAGCACGCCGGAGCCGCCGCTGGTCTACCAGAGCAACTTCGACCTCTCGCCGTACGCGGCGAACATCGTGCACACCGGCGATCTGGACGCCACGATCCGGGCGATCGCGGCGTACCAGCCGGAGGCGGTGATCGCCGGCGGCGAGGGTGGCGTGGAGTTCGCCGACGAGATCAGCGAAGCGATGGGATTCCTCACCAACGGCACCGCGCACAGCACCGCCCGGCGGGACAAGTACGTCCAGATCGAGACGCTCCGCGCGGCCGGCCTGCGGGCGACCCGGCAGATCCTGGTCCGCGACGCCGACCATCTCGCCGCCTGGCACCGAGAGATCGGCGGCCGCATCGTGGTCAAACCGATCCGCAGCGCGGCCGGCGACGGCGTCTCGTTCTGTGACACCCCGGCGCAGGCCGTCGCCGGCTACCACGCGGTGCTCGGCGCGGAGAACGTGTTCTCCACCCGCAACGACGCGGTGGTGGCGCAGGAGTACCTGGTCGGCGGCGAGTACGTGGTGAACACGGTGAGCCGCCACGGCCAGCACCACGTGACCGACATCTGGATGTACGAGAAGATCACCGCGAACGGCATCACCGATCTGACCAACGGCATCCGGCTGCTGCCGCGCCACGGCGAGGTGCAGGACGCCATCGTCCCGTACGCATTCGACGTGCTCGACGCGCTGGGCATCCTGCACGGCGCCGCGCATCTGGAGATCAAGCGCACGCCGGACGGGCCGTGCCTGGTCGAGGTCGGCGCCCGAATGGCCGGCCTGGACATGCCGTACTACGCGCAGATCTGCACCGGCGAGTCCCAGCTCGACTGGCTGGTCGACGCGTACGTGCAGCCGGATCGCTTCGCCGCCCGGTGGAAGGACGACTACCAGCTCGACCGGCATTGGGTGAGCGCGATGATGGTGTCCGATGTGGACGCACCGCTGACGTCGTACCCGAAGCTGGGCGTGATCGAGCAGTTGGAGAGCCTCAACGACATCCGCACGCTGGTCTCGCCGGGCGGCCGGCTGCGCCGGACGATCGACGACATGACCTGCCCGATGATCATCAATCTCACGCATCGCGTCGAGGAGATCGTCCAGCGTGACTTCGGCACGATCCGTTTCCTGGACGGGCCCGGCTTCTACCAGACGGCATCGTCATGACGCCTCGTCCGCACATCGTGGTTATCCACCGGTGGCGCGCCCGCTACGCGGAGTACGAGCGCTACGTCGACCACGAGGCGAACGCCGTCACATACGTCACGACCGAGGTCGGTGCGTCCGCCGTCTCCCCCGCGGCGGCCGAGGTGACGCTCGTCGAGGCCACCGACGACCTGGCGACCGTGGCCGACCGGATCAAGCAGCTCGCCGAGGTGCACGGCCACCCGACCCGGATCATCGCGCTCAAGGAGGACGATCTCCTGGTCGCCGCACAACTCCGGCAGGAATGGGGCTGCGCCGGGCTGTCGCCGGGCGATCTGCTGCGCTTTCGGGACAAGTTCATCATGGCCGAGGCGGTGGCCGCGGCCGGTGTGTCGCTGCCGGCATTCGAGCTGGTCACCAACCCCGATGCGGTACGCGCATTCGCCCGCGACCACGGTTGGCCGGTGGTCGTCAAGCCGCGGATCGGCAGTTCCAGCGCCGGCGTCTCGCGTCTCGAGTCGTCCGGACGACTGCGAGGCGCTGGACTTCTCCGACGGCGCGATGATGGTCCAGGCGTACGACGGGCGGCAGATCTACCACGTCGACGGCTACTTCGACGGTACCGGGCTCGGCCCGTACCGGGCGTCCCGTTACGTCAACACGTGCCTCGGCTTCCGCTCCGGTGACGTGCTCGGATCGGTGGAGGAGGACGAGCCCCGGATCGTGGCCGCGATCGGCGCGTTCACGGCTCGGGCGATGGCGGCGCTGTCGCACGGACCGTCCATGTTCCATCTGGAGGTCTTCGTCGACCGGGACACCGGAGACTGCGCATTCCTCGAGGTCGGTGCGCGCGTCGGCGGCGCCGAAATCCCGTTCGTGTGGCGCGAGATCCACGGCTACGACCTGATGGAGGCCGGCTTCCGGCTGGCCCTCGGCGAGGCCGCCCAACCGTGGCCGGAACCGTTCCGGGCGGCCGGCGGCGAGGTCGGCGGCTGGCTGCTGATCCCGGCACCCGCCACGAGGCCCTGCCGGATCGTCGAGGCGACCTCGATGCTCGGGCGCACACCCGGCCCGTACGCGGAGGAGCTCCTGCACCCGGGCGACGTGATTCCGGCCGCCGACGCGTACTACGAGCATGTCGGCGGCCGGTTCCGGTTCCGCGGCGCAACGTCGGCCGAGGTCGAGGCCGCGATCGCGGCGACCGCGCGTGATTACCGGGTCGGCGCCGGGCCGCTGTAGCCCTGCTCGACGGTGTCTTTCAGCCCCTTGAGGACGGTCTCCCAATTCTTCCGGGCGTGCTGCGCTTCGTCGTCGCTGCCGTTGTTGTCCTGGCTGAGCGTGACGTGCGTGGTATCCCCTGTGCCGGACAGCCGGTAGCTCAGCGTGTGATAGTTCGCCGGCTCGTCCTTCTGTCCGCTGAGCGGGCTGAAGTGCGTGACGGTGAGCCGCCGATTCGCCTCGATGTCAAGGATCTCGCCCTTGTCCTCGTACGTCTTGCCCTCGTACTCGCCCTTCCAGCGAATCGGACCGCCCTGCTTCCAGTCCGTTTCGACCTGCGAGCCGAACATGTATTGCTTGATCATCTCCGGGTCCGTCAGGCCCTGCCAGACCCGCTCCGGTGATGCCCAGATGTCCGTTTCTGCCGTAGCGATAATGCCGGCCACGATGACTCCTCCTCGCTGAGGTTCTCTCGTCAGGTTTCTCGTCGGACATCTGCCTAGTTTTCCACACCATTCGGTCCGGCGGCGATAATCGCTCGTGTCTCCGCGACCGTGCCCGGCGGAATCCAGTGCGTACACCAGGTCGCGCCGGCGTCCGCGAATTCGGCCAGTCGCTGCGGGTCGGCGCTGCTGCTGCTGACCTTGATGTCGAACCCGTCGGCGCCGCCCGGCCGGTGGTTGACAAAGTCCCGGAGGTCTCGGATGTCGCCGGGCGTCACCGGCTGACTGTCGCCGGGCGGTCCCTTGTAGACGCAGGCGCCGTCCCACCGGGACACTCGCCTCCGTACGCCGGGAATCAGTAGGTCGCCGCCGACCCAGATCGGAATCCGGGGTTGCTGGACCGGCGTCGCCGCCAGTCGCAACCCGTCGACCACGTAGTGCTTCCCGCTGTGCTGCAGCGGCTTTCCGGTCCAGAGTGCGTCGATGATCGTCAGACTCTCGTCGAGCAGCTCGGCGCGGGTCCGCACGTTCACCGGCGCCGCCCCGGTACGGAGGGCCGGCACCGAGCCGTCGCCCAGACCGACGCCGAGAATCAGCCGGCCGCCCGACACATGATCGACCGACACCGCCTGCGCGGCGAGCTCCCACGGCTTGCGGATCGGCACCGGCGTCACGGTGATCCCCAGCCGGATCGACCGGGTCGTCATCGCGATCGCGGACAGGCAGATCCACGGGTCGAAGGTAGGAAGATCCGACCGGCCCTGGTAGACGAGGTAGTCCTCTAGGAAGACCGCGTCCCACCCCGCGTCTTCGGCCAATGTCGCCATCCAGGCGAGTCCACGAGGATCTCGTCCGTCGCCCGCTGCGCCAAGGACCACCGCAAACTTCACGGCATGACGCTAACCTTTCCGTTCCACTTTGGCTTGATTGAGCTGTACATGTTTTCGGCAAGCCTGCACGGAAAGCGGGTGCGGCCCTGGTCGCACCCGCTTCCGTATCTACTGCCCAGGTCAGTTCTTGTGGAACTTCTGGGCGGCGGTGCCGTTGCAGTCCCAGATCTCCAGACGGGTGCCGTTGGCGGTGGCACCGCCGGGTGAGTCCATGCACCGGCCGGACTGCGGATTCTTGATCGAGCCGTCGGCCTGGACGACCCAGTTCTGGGCGCCGGTGCCGTTGCAGTCCCAGAGCTGCAGCTTGACGCCGTTAGCCGTACCGCCGCTGACGACGTCGAGGCAGCGGCCGAGCGTGGTGAGGGCGGTGCCGCTCCACGTCCAGTGCTGGTCAACCGCGCCGCTTTGGCAGTCCCAGAGCTGGACGGCGGCACCGTTGGTGCCCGTGTCATCGCCGCTGACGTCAACGCACTTGTTGCCCGGCCCGGTAATCGTCGTCGCCGTGCTGCCGCCCCCGCCCCCGCCGCCGCCGGTGCCGAACGAGCCGATCGTCAGCGCGCCGGACGCCGGGTCCGGCTGGTCGATGACCGGCGCGAAGGAGCCGACGTCGTCGTAGGAGAACCCGTACGCCAAGCCGTTCAGCCCGAACGTGTGGATCGTCTTGGAGTACAGGTCAGACGCGCTTTGTAGATAGAACTGCGACGCGTCCGTGGTCGGCTGCCGGTCGAACATCACCCGGCTGGCGGTGGACAGCGTCGCCCGATGAATGGCGGCGCAGACCCGGGCGCCGACCGCGAGGATCGCCGTCTCGTTGGGCTGCCCAGCCGGCTGGGTGGCGCCGCTGCACCCGAAGACATCACTGGTACTCGGCCTCGGGAGCGTGCCGATCACGTTGCCGGAACCGTCTTTGAAGGTCATGTTGGTCCCGGAGACGGTGCCGGTGAAGGTACCCAGCGACGTGTCCACGGTCAGCGTGTGGCTGGCGTAGTACGACCACGCGGCCGAGATGTACGCGTCGAGGTACGTGCTGCTGAAGACGCCGTTCTGCAGACCGTGGATCGGGGCGAGCGCGCGCAGCGGCAGCCCGTCGGACGGTCGGGTGTAGATCAGCTTCGCCCAGTCGCCACCGAGTGCGGAGATCGCATTCATGACACTGGTACGGCCCGCCGTGATGCCCTGGGTCTGGGTGGTGCCGTTGGTCGCCGTGACGCTGACCGACATCGGCACGCTGAACATGTCGACGGTGGTGGTGTTGATGAAGATGGCGCTGCCGACGCGGGAGAACTCGGCCCAGTCGTACAGGATGTCGTGGTTGGGGTCGGTGGCGACCCACGACGCGGGTTCGACAAGACCGTTCGTGGTCAAGAAGAACTGCAGCTTCGCGCCCATCGACACGTAGATGCGCCCGCCGGAAAGGTTCGGCGGCAGCGTGATCACCTTGCTGGCGCCGTTGGCCGGCCCACCGATCGATACGTCCGGCGCCGCCGGGTTGGGCTGACCGGGCGGGATCGAGCCCGGGAAGGAAAACGCCCGCCAGGTGCCGCCCGAGTCGACGTAGCCCTGAGCGCCGGTGCTCAGATTGCGTGCCATCACGTAGATGTAGGTCGCGTCACCGCGCCCCGAGTTGTTCGTGACGGTGAACGGCAGTTGCGCCGTGGCGGCCGCGGCCGGTTGAACGCCGATCATCATCGCGAGAGCCTGCACTGCCACGACGACGCCAATCAATGCTCTTCGGCGCGGAATGGATAGACGCATACTTCGACTCCTTTCCCGAAAGGTTGGCGCGGCGCCGGGTCCCCGGCGCCGCGCCCATGGTCAGTTCTTGTGGAACTTCTGAGCAGCGGTGCCGTTGCAGTCCCAGATCTGCAGGCGGGTGCCGTTGGCGGTCGCGCCGCTCGGCGAGTCCATGCACCGGCCTGATTGCGGATTCTTGAGCGAGCCGTCGGATTGGGCGACCCACTGCTGTGCGCCGGTCCCGTTGCAGTCATAAAGCTGCAGCTTGGTCCCGTTGGCCGTGCCGCCGCTCACCACATCGAGGCAGCGACCGAGGGTCTGGAGCGCCGTGCCGTTCCAGGTCCAGTGTTGGTCGACGGCGCCGCTCTGGCAGTCCCACAGCTGGACCGCCGCGTTGTTGACGCCGATGTCGTCGCCGCTGACATCGACGCACTTGCCACCCGGGCCGGTGATCGTGGTGGCGCCGCCGGAGGATGCCGGGCCTTTGTTGTAGACCGCGACCGAGTCGATCACCATCGAGCCGCCGGAGACGGTTGAGCCGTTGGGCCCACCGCCGAACGCGGCCGGGAACCCGCCGCCGATGGCGAGGTCGTAAATGATGAAGAACGGGTGGTCAACGGCGTTGGCCCAGGTGGTGGCGTCGACCTGGGTGGCGTTGATGGTGAAGAAGTTGTTGCCGTCGAGGTACCAGCGGATCTGCTCCGGTGACTTAGACCGGTCGATCTCGACCGCGTAGTCATGGAAGCCGGTCTGGCAGCCACCGCAGGCGCGCTCACCGCTGCCGATGCCGGTGCTCTCGTTGCAGGGTCCGCCGGGGCTGACGCCACAGTGGAGGGTGCCGAACTCCGAGCTGCGCCCGTTGATGTCCTCCATCGCGTCGACTTCGCCGATACCCGGCCAGGTGCCGCCGCTACGCAGCCCCGCACCGAGCATCCAGAACGCCGGCCAGTAGCCGGCGCCGTTGGCGGTCGAGACGTTCGGCTGCTGAAGTACCGACTCGATCCGGACGACGCCGCCGGGTGCCGCTCCGAACGTGGCGGCCTGCGTCTCGATGCGGCCCGACGTCCAGCCGCTGTTCGGATCGGTGCCCGTGTGCAGCGCCGTGATGATGAGATGCCCACTGCCGTCGTAGTGGACGTTGGACGTGCTGGTCGTCATCGTCTCGATCTCGCCGGTACCGAAGACGCCGGTGCCGGTGTCGTACTTGTACAGGCTGGTGGCGGCGCCGGTGTTCGCCGCGCCGTTCATGTCGTCGGCCCAGGTCAGGGTGAATCCGGCGGGCGGCGCCGGGGCCGCTGCGGCGGGCTGGGCAATAGTGACCGGCGCAAGTGTGACGGCCAGCGCGAGAGTGGCCAATGCCGCGAAGCGCACGGCGGCGGGCCGGGTAAGACGGGCGGTTAATCGCATGACGGAGCCTTCCTGGGGTTCGGGCCTGCTCCGTAAACGTTTCCGGGCATGCGGTGCGACGCTCGATGACGTTGGTGGTCAGGCTGTTCCGGGGCATCTACCTGGGTCGACACCGAGCGAGAGACGATCCGCCGGAGCCGCAGGCATCGAAGAGAAGGAGAACGATCTCACAACTTTCCTAAATGTTGCGGGCACATGTCCGCGATTGTCAAGCAGTGACCTCAGTCAATTGCCGCGGCCAGCCCCTTGGCCGGTCAGCGCCGCACGTCGGTGATAACAAATCGGCGCTCGTCGCTACTTGACATCGCCGAAACCCGCCCGCAACATGTACGCCAGTACCTGAGAGCGCTCTCAGCTGGATGCGACAACCCGTCCCGGTGGTCCCGGCTCACTGCGATCCGGGACGCCACACACTGCCCGCAAGCTGCCCAATCACGCACTCCGCCACCGCCCATGCATTGGCTACCGCCGATCATCGACCCCGTCGCCTGGTTCGGGCGTCGCGGCATCCACCGCCTGGGTTCTCCGGAAACGTTTACAGCTGGTCGCACGACGCGCCGCCCCAACGGTCGCGCCCTCCTCAGACAGGTAGGCCACATGAGAACCGTGCCACGTATGCGAAGAATTTCATTGGTGACGACGCTCGTCAGCGTCGTCGCCGCCATCGGTCTGACCGTCATCCCCTCGGCCCCGGCCGCGGCCGCCGTCACCGGCAACACGATCATCGGCCCCGGCAGCAAGTGCGTCGATGTCGCCGGCGACGACACGGGTGTCAATGGCGCGGCGGTGCAACTCTGGGACTGCCAGGCCACCGCCGCCGACCAGCACTGGACCTGGAGCGGCACCGCCCTTACCACGATCGGTCGCTGCCTCGACATCACCAGCGCAGGGACCGCCAACGGCGTCAAGTTGCAGCTCTGGGACTGCAACGGCACCGGCGCCCAGACCTGGGTCGCCCAGGCCAACGGGTCGCTGAAGAACCCCAACTCCGGCCGGTGCATGGACTCACCCGGCGGCGCCACCGCCAACGGAACCCGGCTGGAAATCTGGGACTGCAACGGCACCGGGGCCCAGGCGTTCGCGATGACGACGACGCCCCCGCCGACCGGCACCTGCCCGACCTACTCGGACACGCCGAACTTCGGGCCCAACGTGCACATCTACGACCACACGATGACCGACGCAGCGATCCAGGCGTCGCTGGACAGCATCTTCAACGCGCAGAAGGACACGGCCACCTCGCAATTCGGGACCCGCCGGGACGCCGAGATCTTCAAGCCCAGCACCACGCCGTACGTGGTCGGCGCCAACATCGGATTCAACACCTCGATCCTCGGTGTCGGCCAGAACCCCGACGACGTACGCATCAACGGCGCCGTCACGGTCGACGCGTTCAACGCGAGCGATGCCGGCAACGCGACGCAGAACTTCTGGCGCTCGATCGAGAACCTTTCGATCAACACGCTCGGTGGAGCCGACCGCTGGGCCGTCGCTCAGGCGGCACCATTCCGGCGCGTCCACGTCATCGGCGGCCTCAACCTGTACCCGGCCAGCTACGGCTGGGCCAGCGGCGGCTACATCGCGGACACCAAGGTCGACGGCACCGTCGAGTCCGCTTCGCAGCAGCAGTGGTACTCCCGCGACAGCACATTCGGCGCGTGGGACGGCTCCAACTGGAACATGGTGTTCTCCGGCGTCGGCGGCGCCCCGGCCACCAACTTCAACACCGCCGCGGCCGGTCCCCGATACACCACGCTGGCGACCACCCCGGTGTCACGCGACGTGCCCTACCTGTACATCGACTCGTCCGGCAAGTACCGCGTCTTCCTGCCCTCGTTGCGTACCAACGCGTCGGGACCCAGCTGGGCCAGCGGCTCGACCCCGGGCACGTCGGTGCCGATGAGCACCTTCTACGTCGCGCACGAGGGTGACTCCGCCGCGACGATCAATACCGCGCTCGCCAACGGCTGCAACGTCTTCTTCACGCCGGGCATCTACCACGTGAACCAGACGCTGCACGTGACCAAGGCGAACACGGTGGTCCTCGGCATCGGCTACCCGACCATCATTCCGGACGGTGGCGTCAATGCGATGGACGTCGCCGACGTCGATGGCGTGCGGCTCAAGGGCCTGCTGTTCGACGCCGGTACCACCAACAGCGACACCCTGCTGAAGGTGGGCCTGGCGAAGACCTCGGTGAGCCACGCGGGCAATCCCACGACGGTCCAGGACGTGTTCTTCCGCATCGGTGGCATGGTCGCCGGCAAGGCCACCAACAGCCTGGTGGTCAACACCAACAACACCATCATCGACCACACCTGGGCGTGGCGCGCCGACCACGGCAGCGGCATCGGCTGGACCGTCAACACGGCGGACAACGGGCTGACCGTCAACGGCGACAACGTGCTCGCGACCGGCCTGTTCGTCGAGCACTACCAGAAGAACGAGGTGGTCTGGAACGGCGCCAACGGAAAGATCATATTCTTCCAAAACGAGATGCCGTACGACCCGCCGAACCAGGCCGCGTGGATGAACGGCACGCAGAACGGCTACCCCGCCATCAAGGTGGCCTCGGGCGTCACCACCTTCGAGGCGTGGGGGCTGGGCAGCTACTGCTACTTCAACGTGAATCCGGCGGTGACGTCACTGCACTCGTTCGAAGTACCGGCGGTCGCGGGCGTGAAGTTCCACGACATGGCGGTCGTCTCGCTCGGTGGGGTGGGCACCATCTCCCACATCATCAACAACACCGGCGGACCGGCGAACCCCACGACCAACAACGTCTACCTGGTCAGCTTCCCGTGAGCTGACCAGCCTTCTTCCCCATCCGCGGGGCCGGTCCGAGCAGTCGGTCCGGCCCCTAGGGCCCCATATCAGGCTATGTTTGACCAATAGCGACATCTCGGAAGAGCGCGGATCGGCGGGCCTGGTGTCCGCGGTTTCGCACGAGTTTGCGCAGCCGCTGGCGTCCGTGACCAGCCTCGCCGATCTGTTGGCGACGGACTGGGCCGACCTCCCGGACGCCACGAAACGGGACCTTGCGATGCGCATCGACGCCGGTACGCGCGAGTTGGCCGCACGATACCGGCGCGTGGTCGTGGAGATGGACATGCTCAGCGGGCGCGCGTACCTGCTGGCGACTGCGACCAGCCAGCCCAAGCTGCTCGGGCGGGAACCGTCGAAGTCCCGCGTGCTCGGCCTGGTCGTGGCGGCACGGCTACTGGCCAACGCCGGTGGCCCACTGTCGCACCGATCCATGCGGCGCCGGCGCGGCGAGCGGGTCGTCATCCGGCTCTCGCTGGCGTTGTAGGGATCGTTCACCGCGCTACCGCTCTGCACCGTATGTGAGTCCAGAGTGGTAGCGCGTTGCACAACCCCTACACCTGCGTTTCTTCCTCGGTGTCGGGCGGCCGGTAGCGGTAGCCGAACCCCCGTACCGACTGCACCGACGACAGGGCCGGATATCCAGAACCGGCATCGGATGGATCGGAGGAAGAACGGACGAGTACCCATGATCAACACCTCGAATCATCAAGGTGTTGCAACGACTCCTTGAACCCAAGTCTCATTTGACAGCGTTATCGTCACAAGATTGCGTACATCACGGCGGCCGGCGATGTCACACCGAGCGACGACGAAGATCGGACCTGCCACTCAGCTCACGTGGATGCCCGGACGCAGCGCCGGATCCGGCTCGCTCTTGCGGATGATCTCGCGTACCACCGGAGCAGTGTCACCACGCCCGAGGATCAGGTAGCGGAACAGGTGCGGGAGCGGGCTGCCTTCGGCCCATTGGAAGAAGCAGTGCGGGCGTACGCCGGTCGCGTCCCGCAGCGCCAGCAGCACCGCGGCGATCGCGTTCGGCGCGGCCGGACTCTCCACCCGCAGGATCCGATATCCGCTGACGTTCACGCCGCGTACGTGCAGGGTCTCGCTGAACGTCGACGGATCGGTCACGTCGATCTCCAGGAACAGGACGTCCGCGTTCTCCGGCACCCGGTTGATGTCGCGCTGCTCGGCTTCCTTCAACGAGTATTCGACCACGTCGCCAGCCTGGCGCCGGTTCGCGATCAGATGCAGCGCCCCGTCGTAGGCGAGCGAGTCCGTGACGAACTGCCGCGCCGGCTCGTCGAACTCGATGCTGTCCGCGCGCAACTCGGTGGTCCGCGAGACCCGCGAGATGAGTGACACGATGACGATGCCGGCGATGAACATGCCCGAGATCGCGATGCCGTCCGGCTTCTCCTTGATGTTGTCCACCAGCGCGTACAGCAGGACGAGCGTGAGCACCGTGAACCCGGCGGCCGCGGCGCGCTGCCTGCGCCGGGCGGCGGAGATCGTGACCGCAACCGCGCCCGAGACCATCATCGCGAGAATGCCGGTGGCGTACGCGCCGGCTTGCGCGTTGACGTCGGCACCGAACGCGATCGTGATCGCGATGGCGATCACCGTATAGACCAGCACGACCGGGCGAACGGCCCGGCCCCACTCCGGAGCCATGCCGTATCCGGGCAGATAGCGGGGCACGATGTTGATCAGACCGGCCATCGCGGACGCGCCCGCGAACCACAGGATCAGGATGCTGCTGATGTCGTAGACGGTTCCGAACGCCGAACCGAACTGCTCGTGCGCGAGGAATGCGAGAGCTCGCCCGTTGGCCGGCCCGCCGGGCTGGAAGTCCTGCGCCGGGATCAGCACCGTAGTCACGAAGCTCGTGGTGATCAGGTACACCGACATGATCAGCGCCGCGGTGGTGAGGAGCCGGCGGGTGTTGCGCAGCCGCGAGGCGGTCCGCTCCTCGGCGGTGTCGCCGGACGCTTTAATCAGCGGCATCATGCTCACGCCGGTCTCGAACCCCGACAGACCGAGGACGAGCAGCGGGAACGCGAGTACCGACGGACCGATGAGTCCGCCGAACACGCCGCGCTGGGCGCTGAGCGCGTGCGTCCACATCGACAGTGCGCCGGACGTCGTGAACACCTCGATCAGGCCCTTCACGACGATCACGGCGTTGAGGCCGAGATAGACCGCCACCAGCGGGATCGCGACCTTCACCGCTTCGCTGAACCCCATCAGGAACACGCCGCCCAAAATCAGCAGCAGCGCGATGGTGATCGCGACCGAGTGACCGTGCAGCGATGTCGGCAGGTACGGGTTCTCCTGCATGTGCACGCTCGCATCGGCGGCGGACAGGGTGATCGTGATGATCCACGACGTTGCCACGAAGCCGAGCAGGACGAGGACGAACACCTTGCCCCGCCAGAACGGCAGCAGGTGCTCCAGCATCGCGACCGAGCCCTGACCGTGCGGACTCTCCTTGGCCACCCGACGGTACATCGGCAGCATGCCGCCCAGCGTCAGGATGACGATCAGCAGCGTGGCAAACGGCGACAGCGCACCGGCGGCGAGCGCGGCAATGCCCGGCAGGTAGGACAGTGACGAGAAGTAGTCGACACCGGTCAGGCACATGACCTTCCACCACGAGTGCGGAACCGCATGGCTCTCATCCGATTCCGGTCCGACCGGCTGGACACGGTGCGCGAGCAGCCACCGCCCGACCGCACTCGTGGTCGGTGCGGACGAGTCCGGCCGGTCCACGTGCTCCGGAATCGCAAGATCGTGTGCCGTACTCATGCGCGGTCCCTCACCAGCTGGTGTGCGGTCGGTGGATTCATCTTGCCCGGAGCCGACGGCGTCAGGTGGTGTAGTCGGCGTTGATCCGGATGTAGCCGTCGGTCAGGTCGCAGCCGTAGACCGAGAATGCGCCGGCCGCGATCCCGAGATCGACGTCGATCATCACGTCGGAGCCGGTCAGGTGCGCGCGGAGCCGTGACAGCGTCTCGTCGGTCGACGGTGCCGGGTAGACCTCGATGCCGCCGAAGCCGATCCGTACGCGGTCCGGGTCGATGTCCAACTCGTCCTCGCACTTGCCGATCGCCATCGCGACGCGGCCCCAGTTCGGATCGGCGCCGTGGACGGCCGTCTTGACCAGCGGCGAGTTGACGATCGCCTTTCCGACCCGCTTCGCCTGACGGTTGTCGCGGGCGCCGGTGACGCGTACCTCGATCAGCTTGCTGGCACCCTCGCCGTCGCGGGCGACCATCTTCACCAGCCCGAGCGCGACCGCCTCCAGGGCCTTCTCGAACTCGGCGAGGTCGACCGGCCCGGCCAGACCGTTCGCGAAGATGGCGGCGGTGTCGCTGGTCGAGGTGTCGGTGTCGATGCTGACCGCGTTGAACGTACGGTCGATCACATCCCGGAAGATTCGGTCGAGGTCGACGGCGGCGATCTCGGCGTCGGTGCAGAAGAACGTGAGCAGCGTGGCCATGTTCGGCTCGATCATCCCGACGCCCTTCGCGACGCCGACGACGACGGCCGTGCCGCAGGTCGCCCGTACGATTTTCGGGTGCGTGTCGGTGGTCATGATCGCGGACGCGACCCGGTCGAAATCGGCGGCCGGGAACGGTCCTTCGATGCGCTCGAGGCGTTCACGCATCCTGGCCATCGGATATTGCCGTCCGATCACTCCGGTCGAGGCGATCAGCAGGTCGGTTTCGGCCAGGCCGGCGACGCGAGCCGCGGTTGCGCGTACCTCCAGCGCATTGGCCGTGCCTTCGGCGCCGGTGGCCACGTTCGCGTTCTTGGCGATCACGACGACACCGCGCGCGGCCGTGACGTCGCGGCTCAGCATCACGCTGACGCCGGCGAACCGCGACCGGGTGAACACCGCGGCGCTGACCGCCGGCACCTCGGAGATCAGGATTGTGAAGTCGTCACCGTCATCGCGCAGTCCGATGTTGGTGACGTATGCCTGGAACCCGCGCGGCGCAATGGTGGTCACGGTGAGACATCATAGGCACCGGCCACGACCAGGAACTCCGCCAGCGTCCGGCGCAGCGCTATACCGAGACGATCCGCCCGTACGTGCAGCTCGGCCCGCATCTCCAGCGGCAGGCCGGGCAGCGTCATGGTCCGTTGCAGCGCCAGATCCTCGGCCAGCACCGCCTCCTCGAACGCGACCTCGGCGGCGACCGTTTCCGGCCCCGGATCGGCGACGCCGCCGATGCCGTGCAGCAGCATCTTCGTGTAGATCCGGGTGCTGGTCAGGTGTTCCGGCTGGGCGAAGAACAGGATCGTCTTCACCGCGCCCGCATCCAGCTCCTCCAGGCGCAACATCAGCTGGAACGGCGCCCGGTAGACGTAGGTGGCCCGGCGGCGCTGGCGGATCGGGCGCACCCCGGCGCGTACCCCCGGATCTCCGGGGTTGTCGAACCATTGCACCTGCACGCTCCGGCACCCGTGCGCCTCGGTCGTCACCTCGTATCCGGCCACCTCCGTGGCCTCGCCCGCGCCGAACGTGCCGGCGTGCACGAACGGGAAGTGCGCCACGTCCAGGAAGTTGTCGGCCACGGTGCCGGCGGCGACGTTCGTGCGCGCCGGTGGCAGCCATGCGCCGACATAGGCGGCATCGTCGGCCTCCGGATCGTCGAACAGGTCAACCAGTGGCTCACGAACGGCCAGCCAGACCAGACCCCACCGCTCGGTCACCGCCTGCGCGCCGGGCGGCACGACGATTGTCCCGTCCGCATCGCGGTGCACCGACCAGGACCGGCCGAGCAACTCGACCTCGTGGCCGGCAACGCCGATCTCGGTCGCGACCGCGATCGGGTGCCAGGCGTGTTCCAGCGCCGGATCGAGGTTCGTCAGGATCCGCCCGACGGGCGCCGGATCCGCGTCGACCTGCAGGTAGACGCGGCCGTCGTGCTCGCGAACGGCGAAGGCGGTCAGCCGGGCGCGCGGCGGGATGGCCGCGTCCGGGCCCGCGGACGGCAGCTCGACGCAGACGCCTTCGGCGTCGAATTCCCAGCCGTGGTACGCGCACCGCAGCATCCCGTCGCCGGTCGACGCGGCCGCGAGCGGGACCAGCCGGTGCGGGCAGTGATCGGCGAACGCACTGATCGGGCCGTCGTGACTCAGGCGCACCAGCACGGCGGACCGGCCCCCGACGGTCACCGGTCTGGGTCGGGTGTCGACGTCCGAACCGGCGGCGACGTCCATCCACGCGCTCATCAGGCAAGTCTGTCAGACGCGCGCGTCGGCTGTTTTACGGATTGTTCGCGGTCGGCAATTGTGGTGATCTTTATCGATTTCATCACGAGACGGAGGCCGCGTGGTACGCAGTTGGCGATTCTGGCGGGTCACCGAGGATCGAGCGGCCACCGAACTCGCCGCGAGCACGTTCGCCGTTTCGGTCGGTGGCAGCGTCGGCGGCGACCTCGTGGTCGGCCACAACAACGTCCTGATGCACATCCACGAGGCACCGGCGGAGAAGGCGCTGCGGCTGCGGGTGGTCGATGCACGACCGGTGGCCGCCGTCGACCTGCAGGACCGACCGGAGGCGCTGGCGCGGCTGACCGCGATGACCGACAGCGGCGGGCCGGTCGTCGCCGTACTGACCGGACATCGCGGGGTCGGCAAGTCGCAGCTGGCCGCGCAGTACAGCCGGCTGCGGGACGACGAGGACTGGGAGGTCGTCGTCTGGCTGCCGGCCGAGTCCGAGACCGCCATCATTGCCGGATGGGCGCAGCTCGCCGCGCAGATCGATGACGTAGCCGGCGCACGGCCGACCCGGCGACGCGCCGCCCGCGCAGCGATCGCCTGGCTCGACGGCCAGCCGGTCCGGGCCCTGATCATGTACGACAACGCGGTCGATCCTGATGTCGTCAACCGCTGGCGGCCGACCGGCGACCACGCCGAGATACTGATGACCACGAACCACCGCGAGTTCCGTGGCCTCGGCGTGCTCATCGACGTCGACGTGTTCGGCGAGGAACAGGCAGCCGGCTACCTCGCCGCGCGATCCGGACTGTCCGACGCCGAGGGAGCCGCGTTGCTCGCCGCCGATCTCGGCTGCCTGCCGCTGGCCCTCGCCCAGGCCGGTGCGCTGATCGGCATCGACCGCCGCTACCGCACCTTCGAGGCGTACCGGAAACGGTTGGCCCAGGTCGACGTCGCCACGATGCTGCCGCGTACGCCCGGCGACCCGTACCCGCAAGGCATGGCCGAGGCCACCCTCGTCGCGATCGGCGAACTGGATCAGCCGCACCGGCTGCCGCTGGAGGTGCTGGCGATGCTGTCGCCCGACGGCGTCGACAGCGCGCTACTCGTACCGCTATCGCCGGGCGACCCGGACGCCGTCGAGGATCGGCTGCAGAACCTCGTCGATCGGTCGCTGATCTCGCGGTCCGAGGACGGCGAGCACGTGCTGATGCACCGGATGATCCAACGGGTCGTCCGCGATGCCGCGCCGACCACCAGTTACACCCGGGCGGTCGTCGAACTCGTCACGACCGTACTCGGTGCCAGCCTGAGCCACGACCCGCAGCAACAGGTGCCGATGCAGGGCCGGTTCTGGAACCTCGGTAACCAGATCATGACGCTGCACGAGAATATCGGCGCCGCGCTCGGCCCGGACCACGGTCTCGAGCCCGCTTTGATCGTCACGCTTACCGCGCAGTTGGGATGGTTCGCCTGGCACCTGAACGAGGTCGGCGACCCACACCGCGCGATCCAGCTCGGCGAACACGTGATGTCGATGAAGGAGGCGATCCTTGACCCGGACGATCCGGACCTGCTGCTGACCCGCAACAATCTCGCGATCGCCTACGATACGGCGGATCGGATGGACGAGGCGATCGCGCTCTATGAGTACAACCTCGAGGAGACGCAACGGATCTACGGCCTCGACGACACCCGGTCGATCTCCATCCGCAGCATCCTCGCCCGGGCCTACCGGTCCGTCGGCCGGATCGAGGAAGCCCTGGAGCACACGGTCGACGCGATCGCCGACAGTAACCGGATCCATGGCGCGGACGACAAACTCACGCTGCACCTCTACACCGAGCTCGGCAACGAACTCGTCGAGATCGGACGGCTGGACGACGCGATCTCGCTGCTCGACCGCAACCTCGCCGACCAGCTGCGGATACTCGGACCCGATCATCTCTCGGTCGGGACGACCCGATCCAGCCTCGCGCGGGCGTACCAGGCGGCCGGCCAGCTCGACCTGGCCATCCCGCAGTACGAAGCGACGGTCGCCGACATGGAACGGATATTCGGAGCCGACAACATCCGCACGCTCAATGCGCGCCACGACCTTGGGAGCGCCTATCTGGCGGACGGGCAACCGGACGTTGCTATCCCATTGTTCGACGCGATCGTCAGCGGTCGCATGGAAGTGCTCGGACCGGATCACGTCTCGGTGGTGACCGCCGGCCTCAATCTCGCCTACGCGCTACGTGTAGGCGGCTATTTCGACACGGCGATCACGACGTTCGAAGAGGTCCTCGAGCACGCCCGGGAGATTCTTGGGTGACGAGGATCCAACGACGATCCTGGTGGTCACGGCGTTGCAGGCGGCCCGCAACGAACAGGCGGATGCCTCCTAGTATTCGCGGGTCAGTCGATCAGCGCGTACGCGACGGTGGTCAGGAAGTCGGGGAACTCCTCGGCCAGCGCGACCTGCTCGAACAGCGTGGCAGCCTGATCGAGGTGCGGCAGCGTACCGATGGCGGCGGTCTCCTCGGCCAGGATGTCGCGGACCAGATCCGCGAGTGACGAGCCGGCCGTCGTCCAGGCGAGTGCCGTTGTGCACCCACTGCCACAGCTGCGACCGGGAGATCTCCGCCGTCGCCGCGTCCTCCATCAGGTTGTGGATGCCGACCGCGCCCATGCCACCGAGCCACGCGGCCAGATAACGCAGCGCGACCTCGACGTTCGTACGCAGGCCCGCCTCGGTCACCGCGGCGCCGTCGATCGTCAGGTCCAGCATCGCGGCGGCATCCGGCACCACGTCCTCGCGGAGCACGTCGAGCTGGTTGACCCGGTCACCAAGCGCGGCGTCGAAGACGGCTTGCGCAGACCGCCACGAGATCCGGGTGCGCGACCCAGGAGCCGTCGAATCCGGCGCGTACCTCTCGGTCCTTGTCCTCCCGGACTTTCGCGAACGCGCGCGCATTGACCTCGGCGTCCGACCGGCTGGGGATGAACGCCGCCATGCCGCCGATCGCGTAAGCACCGCGGCGGTGACAGGTCTGCACGAGCAGATCGGTGTACGCGCGCATGAACGGCGCCGCCATCGTCACCGACGCCCGGTCCGGCAGGACGAACGCGGGTCCGGCATCCCGGAAGTTCTTGATGATCGAGAACAGGTAGTCCCAGCGGCCGGCATTCAGCCCGGACGCATGATCGCGCAGCTCGTAGAGGATCTCATCCATCTCGAACGCGGCCGGGATCGTCTCGATCAGCACGGTCGCCCGGATCGTGCCGTCCGGGATACCGAGGCGCTCCTCGGCGTAGGTGAAGACGTCGTTCCAGAGCCGCGCCTCCAGATGGCTCTCCGTCTTCGCCAGGTAGAAGTACGGGCCGCTGCCCCGTTCCAGCAGCTCAGCGGCGTTGTGGAAGAAGTAGAGCCCGAAGTCGACGAGCGCGCCCACGCCAGGCTCCCCCGCGATCAGCACGTGCCGTTCGTCGAGATGCCAGCCACGCGGGCGGACCACGATCGTGGCGAGGTCACCGTCGCGCAGCCGGTAGTCGCGACCGTCCGGGCCGGTGAACGAGATCGTCCGGCGTACCGCATCGGCGAGGTTGACCTGCCCACCGATCACGTTGGACCAGTGCGGCGTGTTCGCGTCCTCCAGATCCGCGAGCCACACGCGGGCGCCCGAATTCAGCGCGTTGATCGCCATCTTGCGCTCGGTCGGACCGGTGATCTCGACCCGCCGGTCGACCAGGTCGGCCGGTGCCGGCGCGACCCGCCAATCGGCCGTCGCGGATCGCTCGCGTGTCCGCCCGGAAGTCGAGCCGACCATCCCGGCGGATCTGCGCGCGGCGCTCGACCCGGGCGGCGAGCAGCTCATCGCGGCGGCCGGCGAAGCGGGCGTGCAGGTCGGCGAGGAACGCGAGCGCGTCACCGGTGAGGATCTCGTCGCCGCGGTCCACCTGCGGCCCGACGATGGTGAGTTCGGTCATGGGCTACATCGTCGCCGGACCTCTCCGGTCGACGACATCCGGGTCACCACTGTTGCTGGAGCCGGCCGCCCGGTACGGCATCGGCGGCAAGTCGTGCCTTGGCGGCGAGGTCGCCGTTGAGCGACCACCGCAGGAAGTCGGTCGTGGAGCTGAGCACGTGGGCGAAGATCAGCGTCTGCGAGTCCAGATAGGGATCGAGATGATTCTGCGCGATCAGGGTCAGGAACCCCTTCGGCCACGGGTCGTCGCCGTACGCGGTCATGCCCTCGGCGTACGGGACGCGGGGATCCGCATCGCCGTGCACGAACAGAATCGGCGCCGCCGAACCGGTGAAGACGTCGGTCGGCTTTAGCAGCGCACCGGCCAGCACGATGCCCGCTTTGAGCCGCGGATCACGGTGATCGGAGAACTCGCCGACCACGGTCTGACCGCCGGCCGAGTGTCCGGCGGCGGCGATCCGGTCGGCGTCGAGGTGATCGTGAAACTGCGAGTCGGCGAGCACGGCCGTCAGGACGCAGGCCGCATCGGCGGGCTGGTTGAACGCATCCTCTGGCCGGTAGACCGGCACCGAACTCGCCGTGTACGGATACGTCGGCGCGACGACCACGAATCCGGCCGCCGTCCACCCCTGCAGCAGGTCGACGTAGTCGCTCGGGGCGAGTTCCAGGCCGTGGCTGAACACCACGACCGGCCAGCTGCCGTCGGCAAATGCGGTGTCGATCCCGGCAGCCACCGCCGGATACCAGATGTCGACGCCGATAGTCGGTTGCTTCCCGCACGTCACGACGGTCGTACGGGCACCGACCTGGTACACCGGCGGGGTCGAGACCGACGGCGACGGATGCGCGGCCGTAGGGTGCGATGACGTACATGCGGCCGGTAGGAGCATCAAGGCCACCGTCATCGTGACCGTCCATCGTGGTCTGACCATTGACGGAGGTTAACGAATCGTGCACCGGCGACGTCCGCCCGTCGCCCGCGAGATATCTCATAGCCGGCGTACGCAACCGGGCCGCATCGACACGAGTCAGTGCTGCGGTATGCGTGCGTCGTGCGGAGCGCAGGCAGGCATGAGTGCCGGTAGCATCGTCCGGTGATCCGACTTGACTGGCCGAACTGCGCGAACGTCCGCGACCTCGGCGGGATGCCGGCCGACGAAGGACGTCAGATCCGTCCGGGTGCGCTCGTGCGAGCGGATGCCCTGCACCAACTGACCGAGTGCGGCATCGAGGCATTCCGGTCGTACGGCGTCGTGCGGATCATCGATCTGCGTAACGCAGCCGAGGCCGAGGACGCACCGAGTCCGTTCACCGACAACCCGATCTACCGGTTCTCGCCGATGATCGACCCGGAGGCCGACCGTACGTACGACCGGTACGCCGAACCGTCGCTTGCGTCGGTTTACTGCGGAAGCCTGACCCGGAACGCGTCGCACATCGCCGCTGCCATCGCCGACATTGCCGATGCGCCGCCCGGCTGCGTCGTGGTGCACTGCAGCGCCGGCAAGGACCGGACCGGCATGATCGTCGCGCTGGCGCTCAAGGTCGCCGGTGTCGCCGATGCGACGATCGCGGACGACTACGCGTACACCCAGGTTTGCCTTTCAGCACGGCTGGACGCGTTGCTCGCGACGGCCGCGGACCGCGACCACGTGTTGGCCTGGAAGGGTGCGACGGCCACCACGATGCGCACCATGCTCGACCACCTCGAGGCCGAACTCGGCGGAGTGAACGCCTACCTCGCCGCCATCGGCGTCGCCGGCGACCAGATCACCCGCCTCCGACAGCGGCTGACGTCGTGATCGTGGAGTGTCGGACGCGCCAGGACACGTCCAACACTCCACGATCGCCAAACTAGCCCGCTGTTCCTCGATCAACAGCATGTAATCGCGCTCGGCGGATTCCGCCGACGCCGCGTCGAACGAGAACGATCCGGCCACGGCACGGACCGCTGCGAGCTGGGTTATCGTGGGCATTGGTTCGGGTCCGGACGGTTTGTCACAGAGCGCCGGCGCGTCTGGCGGGAACGCAGGTGTGGGGTGCACACTGAACCAGGGCCCGAGCTGAGCGCCCTTCTGCGTGGTCGTCTGACCGCTCCGGTATCAGCGACCGAGGGGAATCCGTGAGTATCGCCGTCGCCGACCGGTTCGAACACATCGGGTTTCTCTACGGCGGCATGGCACGCTACACCGAAGGCTGCGCAGCATTCCTGCGCCGTGGCTTGTCGTCCGGCGATCCGGTCATGGTCGCCGTACCGGCCGTAAACGGGGATTGCATCCGCGACGCATTGGGCGATGATGCGGCGCATGTCCAGTTCGCGGACATGAAGACAGTCGGCCGCAACCCGGGACGGATCATCCCCTGGGTGCTGCACGGCTTCGCTGCGGCGCACCCGGACCGCCGCGTGTGGATCATCGGTGAACCGGTGTGGCCGGGCCGGACGCCGATGGAGTACCCCGCCTGCGGCGCCCATGAAGCACTGATCAACACGGCGTTCACCGGCCACGACGCGGCGATCTTGTGCCCGTACGATACCGGCAACCTCGATCCGGCCGCGGTCGATGACGCGTGGCGCACTCACCCGGTCATCGCCGATGAGTCCGGCCGGTGGACATCGTTAGCCGGATCGGCCGATCCGGTCGCGGTCGCGGCGACGTTCAACCGGGCCCTGCCCCTTCCACCGGCCGACGCGGTCCGCCGCTCGTACGACAGCGCCGACGATCTCGCCGGCTTGAGGGCGGCCGCAGCGCTGGCCGCCACAGCGGCCGGACTCGCACCCGGCCGCGTTCAGGACCTGATGCTGGCGGTCACCGAACTCGCGGCGAACACTGTCGAACACACCGAATCCGGGCGTGGCGTGCTGTCCATGTGGACGGAGCCGGGGATGCTGGTCTGCCAGATCGACGACACCGGTCATCTGCTCGATCCGATGGCCGGGCGGGTACTGCCCGCGGCGCCGGGGTTGCGAGGCCGTGGGCTGGTCCTCGTCAACCGCCTCGTCGATCTCCTGCGCACCTACACCGATCCCGATGGCACGTCGATCCGTATCCACCTGCACACCCCCGGATACCAACCGGCCTGACGCGTACGGTTCGCGGTCCTACCAAAGCGCACCGGCGCGCCAGCCTCAGTGCCACCGCTGGAGCGGCGATCGAGGCGCGGCGGTCCACACCTCTCACGTCGAGGCCGTGGTTGTGGACCTTGCCGGAGTCACGTTCCTGGGCTCCTCCGGGTTCAGTGTGTTGTTGCGCGGACGCCGACTGGCCGACCAGCACCCGCTCGGCTACCGGGTGGTCAGTCCGAGGGCCTGGTGCTGACGGTTTGGAGTTGACCGGGGTCTGGGGACACCTTTCCGGCCGGGGCTGACCGATGAACGTTCCAGCGACGGCACGCTTGATTCGTGTTATCTCAATGCCATCTATCGACAGAGTTTAGGCTGGCTAGCGGAGGCAGTGCAGCATCCGGGACAGTCGATGTCCACGAGACGGTAGCTGTCGGGCTCGATGACGCCGGCGGGAGGAGGTCACGTGGACGGGCGCGCAGCGGACATTCGCCGGCGCGAATTTGAGCGTATCTTGCGCGAGCGGCAACTGCGGACCGTGTTTCAGCCGGTCGTTTCTCTCGGATCGGGTGCGATCGTCGGATACGAGGCACTCGTACGCGGTCCGCGCGGGTCACTACTCGCCACGGCCGACTCGCTGCTCGCGAGCGCATACGAGGCAAATAGCGTCGCGGAATTCGATTGGGTGGCACGTGCGTCGGCATGTCGTGACGTGCTGGCAGCCGGTCTGCGTGAAGGGCAATTGCTGTTCATCAATATCGAGCCGTTAGCGCTCGACTCCGACTGCCCGCGAGATCTGTGGCCGGATATCGAGAAAGTCTTTGCGCAGTTCCAGGTTGTGCTGGAGGTGACCGAGCGGTCCCTCGACAGCGACCCGGGATCGCTGCTCGACGGTTTGGATCGCCGTCGGCCTATGGTGGCCGGGTTTGCATTGGACGACGTCGGTTGTGACGTGACGACGCTGGCGATGCTGCCTCTCGTCGCGCCCGCCGTGATCAAACTGGATCTGCGGGTGACGCAGGACGGTCCGAACCCGAGGAATGCCCAAGTCCTCGACGTGGTTCACGAGGAAGCCGAGCGTACCGGGGCGATCATCCTCTGTGAGGGGATCGAGACCGACGCGCATCTCAAGGCTGCACGCGGCATGGGTGCGGTGCTGGGCCAGGGCCATTATTTCGGAAGGCCGGGGACGCTGGCGGACTACGCCGCCCAGGCGACGCAAACGGTGCACATTCGGGCCGATACGCCGCCTACGGTAACGGCACCGTTCGATGCGCTGCAGGGCCATATGATCGGCCGAGGGAGCGTCGGCTTGCTGGCATCGCTCTGCCAGCACCTCGAGTCATACGGCGCCGACGCTGCGGGAACCGCCCTGTTCATCACGCATTTTCCGACCGCGGAACTTTTCCGCACGGACGAGCGCAGCCGGCTCGCGCAGTTGATAGACCGTGGCGTGATGACCGCGGTTCTCGGTCCGGGTATACCGGCCGAGCCGGGAGACGGCATTCGCGGCGTGGGCTTGCGTCATGACCAAGAATTCGTCGGCGAATGGGCTTCGGTCGCGTTGAATCCGAGTTCAGCGGTGGCGATGCTGGCACGGGCCGTCGACGACACGCATTCTGAATTCGAATACGGTCTCACACACGACAAGCAGCGCGTCATCGCCGCCGCACGCTGCTTGTTCCGGCGACTAGGAGCGGTGACACCACGCTTCCGTCCGGGAATCCCGGTGATCGACGGCACCCAGATCGACGACCTTTGACAAGCGGAACGGCCAGCCATGGGCAGCTGCCCTCACAGCAGTCTTCGGGGAGGTTGGATGGCGTACGATCCGATGTTTGTGCTGGTGGCGGCACGGGTAGACGGTCTCTATGACCGAGACCACCGGTGTGTTCCTGGATGTCGGCAGGACGCTCGTGGACAGCACTCATGTGCACGCCACCTCGTGGTGGCAGGCATACCGGCAGCTTGACCTGGATGTGCCGATGGCACTGCCGACCCCGGGTGCGGACGATGTCATCGAGCCGGGATGAGACGCCGAGAGCACACCGGCGGCGGCGATGGCGAGAGCATGCGAACGATCATTATCGCGCTCCTGGCCAATATCGCCGTCGCCATCGTCAAAGCGATCGCCGGGATCCTGACCGCATCGGCAGGGCTCCTCGCTGAGGCGGCGCACTCCGTGGGCGACTGCACGACCGAGTTGTTCCTGGTCACGGCGGTGCGACGGTCGGCGAAGCCGGCCGATCGACGGCATCCGTTCGGGTACGGCAAGGAGCGCTACTTCTGGTCACTTCTCGCTGCTTTGACCATCTTCGCGATCGGTGCCGGATTCTCGGTGTATCAGGGCGTCTCGACGATCACCGGCGGCGAGACCGGCGCGGCTCGACCGACTCTCGGCTACATCGTCATCGGAGTGTCGTTCGTGGTCGAGGCGATCTCGCTTCGGCAGGCGACCGGACAGGCGCGTACGGCATCGCGGCGGGCCGACATGAGCGTGACCGACTACGTCCGCGATCCCGACGACCCGACCGTCAAGTCGGTGGTGCTCGAGGACTCGGCCGCACTGGTCGGCCTGGGCATCGCCGGTACCGGTCTGCTGCTACGTCAATGGACGGGCCAGGATGTATGGGACGGTATCGCCGCGCTCCTGATCGCCGGACTGCTGATCGTGGTCGCGTTCGAGTTGGCCCGTACGAACGTCGGGCTGCTCATCGGGCGCCAGGCGAATCCGCGGATGGTCGACGATATCCGGGCCTGTTTGGACGAGCAGCCCGAGGTGCTGAGCGTTATCGACGTTCTGACGATGATGATCGGCACCGGACGAGTGCTGGTCTGCGCGCGGGTCGACTACGTCGACGGCATCAGTGCGACCGACGCCGAGCGCGCCTGCCTGCGCATCCATGACGTGCTCAATGAGCGGTTCGGCGACATCGAGGACATCTTCATCGAGCCGATCCCGCGCTCGGACAATCCGCTCACCGGCCGCGCCCAGGCCCGGGACTCCGCGACCGATCAGACGTAGACCGGCGTATCCGGATCAGTCCGGCCCCGGCGAGGACCGCGACACCGGCGGCAGCGAGGAGTCCGTGGTGTTGAGATGCCCAGACCTGAGGGCTGCGGGCGGTAGCCCGGTTGTCGAAGGAGCCGTGGGCGCCCTGGTCAGTGCCGGGCTCCTCGTCGGCCGGCTCCCACAGGTTCGGCGGCAGGTGCCGGCCGGGGACCTGCTCCTGCTGTGACCGGTAGCCGGTGCGGCTGAGATAGCGGTCAAGGATCCCGGGCGCGATCGCGTTCGCGATCAGGGTCCCGACGGTCGACCCGCCGACCCAGTACTCGCGCCGGCGGGGGTGCTCGGCGGCGTACACGACGGCGCGGGCGGCAATCTCCGGTTGATAGATCGGTGGGACGGGCTGGGGATGGTGCGGCAGACGGGACAGCACCCAGTCGAACTGAGGTGTGTTCACCGCCGGCATCTGCACCATCGTGACGTTGACTCGGCTTTTGTCGTGCAGTAGTTCGCAGCGCAGGGCCTCGTTGAAGCCCTGGATCGCGTGTTTGGCACCGCAGTATCCGGTCTGCAGCGGGATCCCGCGGTACGCGAGCGCGGATCCGACCTGGACGACGGCGCCGCGGTCGCGCGGAAGCATGTGGCGCAGGGCGGCTCGGGTCCCGTTGACGTAACCGAGGTAGCTGACCTGGGTAACGTGCTCGTATTCGGCGGCGCTGATCTGCATGAACGGAGCGAACACGGACGCGAACGCGACGTTGACCCATACGTCGATCTGGCCGAGATCGCGCTCGACGGTGTAGGCGGCCGCATCGACCGCCTCGGCATCGGCCATATCGACCTGCAGGACCAGCGGTGGAGTTCCGGTGTTGTCGACCTCGCTCGCAGCGCTGTCGAGCCCGTCCGCACCACGTGCCAGCAGCGCGACCGCATAGCCTCGGGCGGCGAACTCCCGGACGCAGGCGCGGCCGATGCCGCCGCTCGCGCCGGTGATGACGACGACCGGATGATCGTCTGTGGTTGCCATGGCTGTCCTCACTCTTGACGCACCGCACGCATGCCCGGTTCAGTGCCTGGATGCCCGTGCCCATACCCGGCCGGGACGGCGACAAACAGGGCCAGGTAGTACCGGGGAAACGCCGGCACGTTTCGGCCGGCCCGTGCGGCGATCAGCGCGCGCGGCATGCTTGGCCGTAGGGACGAGTGAGAATTCCGGTAAGATCGACGGATTGGGAGGTGTTCGACGATGAGCCGACCAACCCGACCACAGCCAGTCGACCTGGCCGGCCCGCGGTGACCGCGCAGGACGGACGGGACGAGACACCGCGCGAGCGCGCCGACCGCAACTTCACCGAGTTGCTGCAGGAATTGCGCGTCCTACAGACGGGCGTACAAATCCTGTTCGCGTTCCTGCTGACGTTGCCGTTCTCCAGCCGGTTCGCGACGATCCTGCCGCGTGACCGGGCGGCGTACGTGGTGACGCTGCTTGCTTCGGCTGCCTCTGCGGTACTGCTGATCGCGCCGGTGTCGTACCACCGCCTGATGTTCCGGAGGGATCGAAAGCCGGAGCTGGTACGGACGGCCTCGCGGCTCGCGGAGGCGGGTGTGGCCTGCCTGTTCGTGGCGATTACCGGCGCCGTGTTCGTCGTTATGGATGTCGCGACCGGTCTCGTCGGAGCCTGCACGGCCGCGGCCGCTATCGCTATCGGCTCCGGAGCGCTGTGGTATGTCCTTCCGCTGTGGCGTCGGGCCGACCCCGAGAGCGCCGGCCGCTGACCAGCTGCTGTTGCCGCGGCCGCTGCGGTGCAGCTAGTCGCCGCGCAGCCGCGTTCGACGACGGCCGTCAGGGCGATCTATGCCGGCCAATCCTCGGAGCCGCTCGCCGATCGGACGTGCGGAGCAGCGCAGCGCCCGTCGATGTTGGTACCAATGACGACTAGTGCTCGCCGACGGCCGCGGCGAGCTGTGCCTTGGTCATCTGCGAGCGGCCCTTGATGTTGCGGCGTTTCGCCTCGGCGTAGAGCTGGTCACGCGTCCGCCCCTGGGCACCGGAATGAGAGCGCTTTCCGCCCCGATGTCCCGATGACACATCGTGCAACGACGTCCGGCTCGCCGTTTTCGCCTCGCCGTGGCGGGCACGCTCCTTGTTCACGGTCGAGGCCGCGATCCGCTTCGCGACGCGGGTCGGTTCCCCGCGTTCCACCGCGCTGTCCTTGATGTGCTCGTACTGACGCTCGCGCTTGGTGCTCCACGCTTGCTGCGGCATCGTCACCACCTCCAGGGGTACGGACTATCTCCGACGATCACAGGTCGGCTCTCGGACGGCACGAATACCTTCGCCGTGCCTACCGAGCGGGCTTGCCCAGCTCGTGCCATGACGTCTCGGATACGTCGATGCCGTAGTGCTTGGCCGCAGCTTTGATGTTGGCGAACGCGGCGTCGCGTTCGGTGTCGGTCACGTCCGTAACCTGATCGAAGCGGGCGATGGCATTGCGGACATGCGATGCGTCGGTCAACGGTTCCTTGCGAGCATCGGCGAACGCGTAGGCGCTGTCGGGCAGGTCGTTGCGGGCGTCGGCGTCGAGGTCACGGTGGGTGTCGACCGGCTTCCAGGTGGTCATCGGAGTACCTCCTCGGCGAACATGTCGATCAGTTCACGGTAGTGGCGAACTTGTGGATCAGTTCACGGTAGTAGGGTGCGACGGCCCGGTGAGCGGCTTCGAGCCCTTCGGCCTCGCAGGACAAAAAGCATCCGATACGCATACTTCGCCCGTACCCAGCCACCGAACCCGCAAACCTGGCACCGTCATCGCGTGACTGCAACCGAGATCGGGAATGGGCCGCCCACGATCGCACCCTTTTAGCCCGCGAACGTTCTGGGTACAGGTCTGACATGGGACTTCTACTGTTGATTTTGCTGCTCGCCGTGGTTCTCGGCGGGCTCGGTTTCGTCGTCCACGCTCTGTGGTGGGTGGCGATTGTGGTCTTCCTTGTATGGGTGATCAGCTTCTTCGTCAAACGCACCTAACGATCGCGATAGGCCCGGACCGCCGCGGCCGGCGGATCACGTTTCCACAGGTCGGACAGGCCCGGTACCACGACTGTGTCGCGTGAAAGGCGTTTGGCGACGGCCAACGCCGGGTAGCTCTATCTCGCGGCGTCACACCAACCAGCATCATCTCGTCGCCGTCGCGCGTGATGGTGCAAGAAGGGACCTGTGATGGGACTCGATGACAAGATCGACAACAAGGCGCAGGAACTTGCCGGCAAGGTCAAGGAAGGCGTCGGCAAGGCTACCAATGACCATGACCTCGAAGCCGAAGGCCACAAGGACCAGGCTGCGGGCGACCTCAAGCAGGCCGGTGAAAAGGTCAAGGACGCGTTCACGAAATAGCCTGAGCTCGTCTCCGATCGCCGGTGCCCGACCATGGGGCCGGCGATCGGCGTTGACGGCCCCCGTGGTCGAGCCGACCCCGGAACTGCGTCGCCGTACCGCGGCCGTGACCGGCGCTTGGCCGGTCACGGCCGCGCACGTGCTATTCCGCGGCGAGCGCTCGTTGGCGCAGATCGGTGAGCGTGCGGGTCAGCAGACGAGACACGTGCATCTGGGATACGCCGATACGCTCGGCGATCTCGCATTGCGTGAGGTTCTCAAAGAACCGCATGCCGAGAATCTGGCGCTCGCGTTCCGGAACCTCGGCGAGGAGATCCCGCAGGGTGGCACGGTCGGCGACCGACTCCATCCGGGGGTCGGCACCGCCGATGATCTCGGCCAGGGCGATTCCCTCGCCGATGGGCGTCGATAGTGATCGCGGGCGGTACGCCTGCCCGCATTCCAGGCCGTTCATGACCTCGGCCGGCGAAACGTCGAGGTGCTCAGCGATGTCGGCGATCCGCGGGGTGCGTCCCAACTGCTGTGTGAGGTCGGGCAGAAGACGGGTGATATCCAGGTACAGCTCCTGCATCGGCCGGGACACCTTGATGCTCCAGCCCTTGTCCCGGAAGTGGCGCTTGATCTCGCCGAGGATCGTCGGAGTCGCGTACGACAGGAACTGGGTTTCCCGGTCCGGGTCGAACCGATCCACCGACTTGATCAAGCCGATGGTGGCGATCTGGATCAGATCGTCGCTGGTCTCACCCCGCCCGTAGAAACGGGCGGCAAGCCGGCGGACGACCGGCAGACAAGCACAGATGACCTCGGCGCGGAGGCGGTGTCGGGTAGGGTCACCGGCCGGCAGAGATGCCATGGTCTGCAGTCTCGTCGCGAGATAGGCGTCGAGGTCCGTACCGGGCCTGGTCGGCACGTCGGATACGGCGGAGTTGGATGGTGCCAGAAGCGTGATGGACTCGTTCATGAGAACTCCATGTGCTGTGGCGTCCAGATGTGTCGCGGCCGTCACGATCACGGCAGGACTCATTCGACGCACACTGTGCACAACCCGCGACCCGTGTTCTCGAGCCCCGGCACGGTACGAAACCGTCGACACAGACATTAATCGCCGGAACGGCGATGTCAATATCTGCTATCGCAGATTTTCCGATAGTGGATCATCGGCGTAACGCTGGTTCGTGACACTCCAGGTAGCGGACCCTGCAGCCGTCGACCGTTCTGCTATCGGCCGTCGGCGATCATCGCGTTCGGCACCGCCCCGCGCACCGAAGACGGAACACTGGTCACCGCGGCGCCCTGGATGCGCGACGTCGTCGCGATCATGATGCGGGCCGGGTATCGACCGGTCAGACGACAGGAGATTTCCATGAGCGGATCGTATGGGTTCGTGGTCGTGGCGAACCGGCTCCCGGTCGACGAGCACACCGATGCCGACGATCAGCGCAGGTGGGCGATCAGCGCCGGTGGTCTGGTCAGCGCCCTGCACCCGGTCGTCGCCAAGGCCGAAGGCGCCTGGCTGGGATCGTCCGGGAGCGCGGGACAGGAACTCGAGCCATTCGTCTTCGACGGTATGCACCTGCATCCGCTGGCGTTGAATACCACGGAACTCGACGAATACTACGAAGGCGAATCCAACGCCACCCTCTGGCCACTGTTCCACGACGCCGTTGAACAACCCGTCTACCGGCAGGACTGGTGGCACGCTTACCAGGCAGTCAACCGACGCTTCGCTGAGGCGGCCGCCGCGCTTGCCGCACCGGATGCCACGGTGTGGGTGCACGACTACCAGTTGATGCTGGTACCTGCGATGCTGCGGGCGCTGCGCCCGGACTTACGGATCGGTTTCTTCCTCCACATCCCGTTTCCGCCGGTGGAACTGTTCATGCAGCTACCTGGTCGCCGTCGGGTGATCAGCGGCCTCCTGGGGGCGGATCTCGTCGGCTTCCAACGGCCGCTCGCCGCCCAGAACTTTCTGCAGCTCGCCGCCCGTCTCCTGGACGTAGAGCCCACGGTCGACCGGGTCGCCTACGAAGGCCGGATCGTCACTGCCCGGGCATTCCCGATCTCGATCGATACCGCCGCCATCGAACAAAGCGCAGCAGACCCGCGGGTACAGGCGAGGGCGGCGCAAATCAAGACGGAATTAGGGTCGCGTCGGCTGCTGCTGGGCGTCGACCGTCTCGACTACACGAAGGGCATCGAACAGCGGCTCGCCGCCTTCCACGACCTCCTCGCCGACGGCACCCTGAGCAACGATCAGGTGGTCCTTGTCCAGGTCGCCATTCCTAGCCGGCAAGGTGTCGGCCAGTATCAGCGGCTGCGACAGCGTGTCGAGGCCGAGGTCGGGCGGATCAGCGGCGAATTCGGTGACGTCGGCCGGGCGCCGGTGCACTACCTACGCCAGTCCGTCGACCGCGACGAACTCGTCGCCCTGTACCTTGCCGCCGATGTCATGGTCGTGACACCGCTGCGCGACGGCATGAACCTCGTCGCCAAAGAGTTTGTCGCCGCCCGCGTTGACGACGGAGGCGTGTTGGTGTTGAGCGAGTTCACCGGCGCCGCCGCCGAACTCGACGATGCTTTCCTGGTCAATCCGCATGACAGCGAAGACCTCAAACACGGTATCTTGGAGGCTCTCAACGCCGATGCCGCCGATCTCGCGGCCCGGATGCGGCGTATGCGCGCCCACGTCCGCACCTATGACGTCGACCGGTGGGCCCGCGACTTTCTCGACGCGCTCGAGGAGACGACCGAGCCGGTGCCGCCAACAACCACGACCCAGGGACCGTTGCACCGGACGTGACGCTGATCGCCGCACGGCGTGCGCGGAGGTCGAATGGACGTCACGCGACTGGCTCCTGATGGCGCCGGCCCGCTCGCAGTCCGGCCGTACGCCGCTATTGGGCTGGTTCGTTTCGCGAGTACAGGGGTAGGCATCGACATGGCTTCCGAATCAAGTGTTGGTGTTCTGTTCGATGTCGATGGCACGCTCGTGGACAGCACCTATTTCCATACTGTCTCGTGGTGGCAGGCCTTCCGGCAGTTCGACCTCACCGTTTCCTCCGCCCGGATCCACCGGGCTATCGGCATCGGTGCCGACCACATCTTCGATCATCTCCTGGGCGCGGACCGAAACCACGAGGACGACGGCAAGATCGCTGACGCGCACGCGGCACTACAGGCCGCGTACTGGCCCGTGCTTCAGCCGACGAGCGGCGCTCGGGACCTCGTCGCCGCGTGCGCACGCCGCGGCCTGCGAACCGTGCTCGCGTCCTCAGCTCAGGCCCGCGAACTCGCGGCTCTGCGCCGTGCACTCGACGCCGACGACTACATCGACGAGTTCACCACCGCCGACGATGCTGATTCCAGCAAACCGTCCCCGGACATCGTGCAGACTGCCCTCGGCAAGGCGGGGTTGACGGCGGCCCAGGCGGTATTCGTCGGCGACGCCGTTTGGGACGTGCACGCCTGCCGGAACGCCGGCGTGCCGTGCCTCGGCCTAACCTGCGGTGGGACCAGCGCCGCCGAACTCCTCGACGCAGGCGCCGTAGCCGTCTACGACGATCCTTCCGCACTGCTTGCAGCGATCGACCAATCTGTACTCGCCACCCTGTGGCGTTGATTACCTCGACTCAACGCCACGGACCGTCGCCCTGTACGGCCGCGCGCCGCCGGGGGGAGGACCGGCGCGGTCATTGGGTGGCGGAGCGGATCCGCAGCGGATCGGCGGGAGCGTCCTTCTTCGCCACCGCCATCTGTTCACCGAGTTCCACGAGGCGGTTGCGGCCGAGCGCCTTGCGGACCTCGGGGAACCATTCCTTTTCCTCTTCCTCGACGTGATGGCGAACGTTTTCGATCAGGACGGTGACCTTCGCGTCGAACGTCTCATCCTTCGGATCGAGGTCCTGCAACTCCGACAGGAGCCACACCACGACGTGGTGCTCCTCGACGCTTTCCAGGACATGGTCGGTGGTGTCCGGGACCTCACGCCGCGCAGCCGGGTAGAAGATCGTCTCCTCGATGAACGTGTGCGTCGTCAACTCAGTGATCATCTGGTCGACGAGCGAGCGCTTAGCGGCCGGCGTAGCGCGGCCCTTGCCCTTCTCAAACTGCTTGAACAGCCCTTCGACGGTTTTGTGGTCGTCTTTGAGCAACACGATTCCGTCCACGGCATACTCCCTACTGACGACACTTCTGCCTGCACTGGTCGGTCGGCGCCGATGCCATCTTCCCTGCCTGAACACCCGCCAAACGGATATACGGTCAGAACCTGACCCCGGCCGATCCCGGCGCAGTACGGGCAAGCGCTATTGACCATGGAGACGTTCGACAGCGATTCGAGTATTCGTTGCTGTCTGCGATACAGCGCCGGGCCGTGAGGTAACCGCCTAACGCGCCGGCGCGATCAGAACGCGTTGTCGGTGACCTCGGCAGGCGCCGCGGCCGCGGTCTTCTTCGCGGTGGAGCGGGTCGCTGCGACAGTGGGTGCGCTGTCGAGTGACGCGCTAGTGCCGACGGGGTCGTCGCTGCCGGTGCCGAGCTTGTCGGTGACAACCGCCGTGCCCTGACCGACGAAGTCCTTGATCTTTGACTGGGTCTGCTGGACATATGGCTTCTGGCTGAGTGTGCGGGCACCGTCGACGATCTGTCGGTACTTCTCGCGGCCCGCTCGGGCGCCGAGAACGTAGCCGATGGCAGCGCCCGCGGCGAACGTGAATGTCCTCATGATCTACTCCTCGAATTGTCCGATGTGATCTTTCCTGGCGTGGTGGTCAGGCCGGCCATTCGCCGGTGACCTTGCGGACACCGGCCGCGCCAGCCCGGTCGACGGCGGCCTTCACCAGGGCGAAGATCGCGCCCTGCAGGGCCGCGGCGGCGAGGACTTCGGCCCAGCTGCGGTCCTCGTCGGTGGCGTTCGGTGCGTCTTCGTCGCGGCCGACCCGCTTCCAGATCTGCTTGAACACCAATCCGGACACGATGCCGGCACCGGCGCCAAGGAGCATCCCGACCGGCTTGTAGGCGATCTTCTCGACGAGGTTGCTCATGCGCGGCGCCTCCGTACGAGGTAGGCGATCAGGCCGACAAGAGCGGCGGTGATCGCGAAACCGGCGATCGGAAGCGGTTTGCGGACCGCACCAATAACATCGCCGTCGGCGAGGGAATCCTTGACCGCAGCAGCGTTGGAACGCACCCGGTCGCCGACGATGGCGGCGGCGTCGATGACCCGGTCGGTGACTGAGGTGGCGACACCGAGTGCCTGGTCGCGGCCGTCGCGGACTGAGGCTTTGGCCTGGTCTGTCACGTCGTTCACGGCGTCCTTCGTGCGGGCTCTCACGTCGGCTTTCGCGAGGAGGGCTTCGATGGTGCCGCCGAGGTCGGAGCGGGTCTGGGCGATCTCGTCACGCAGTACCGCGTCGGGATTGTCGAGTGTCATGAAGTGTGTCCTTCCTGAACAGCGTTCTTGACGGCCTCCATGTCGGCGGCGACGCTCGCCTGTGCCTCAGTCGGTAGGGGCGGTGTCGCACCGGCCAACTGCCGCCTCCCGGCTAAGGCCGCGATACCGGCGATCACGAACACCACGGCCGCGACCGCGAGGACGGCGAGCCACAACGGCCACACCAGGTCGAGCGCCACCACCGCCAGGGTGATCACCAGCCCGAGGCCGTAGAGGGCCAGGACGGCGGCGCCACCGAAAAGAACGCCGCCGACACCGACACGTTTGCCTTTGGTGACGATTTCGCTCTTCGCCAGAGCAAGTTCGTCATGCACGAGCGTGGAGATCTGCTCCGCCGCCCGGCTCACCAGATCCGACGTTGATGCGGATTCGTTCTGCGCGGCGGCCGTAGCAAGGTCAACAGTCATCGTGACCGTCCTTTCCGATTTGTACCCCTTCACTGTCCCCCGAACGCGTCGCCCCAAACCTGCATGCGGAACCGCGTCCGGACGGCCGGCAGTATGCGGGTTCTGCGCTGGTCGAGTTGTGGTTGCACGGGTCGGCCCGACGGGCCGCGAGCGATGCGCTTGAGCCGCCCGCCCGGTGGCGAATTCGGGGTCCGAGCAGGTGGAAAGGGGTACGGTCGCCGGTATGCCGACCACAACGGATGCGGTGATCATCGGCGGGGGTCACAACGGTCTGGTCGCCGCAAACTTGCTGGCGGACGAGGGCTGGTCGGTGACCGTTCTCGAGTCAGCCGATCACGCCGGTGGTGCGATCCACAGCACGGAGATCACCGCGCCCGGATTCGTCAACGACCTGTGCAGCGCGTTCTATCCCTTCGCCGCGGCCAGCCCGATCATCCAGAGCCTGCATCTGGAGGATGTAGGCCTGCGGTGGCGGCACGCGCCGCATGTCCTCGCCCATGTGTTCCGCGACGATACCGCTGCCATCCTCGACCGCGACCCGCACGTCACCGCCGCGTCGGTGGAGGAGTTCGCGGCTGGTGACGGCGACCGGTGGCTACGCGAGGTCGCCGCCTGGAACCGGATCGGCGCCCCTTTCATCGATGCCCTGTTCACCCCGTTCCCGCCCGTCCGCGCCTCGATGCGGCTGGCCCGGACGGTCGGCGCGGCAGACCTGCTCCGGCTGACTCGCACGATGATGCTCCCGGCGCGGCGAATGACCCAGGAACTCTTCCACGGCGACGGTGCCCGGCTGCTCCTCGCCGGCTGTGCCCAACACACCGACCTCTCCCCCGACCAGCCCGGCAGCGGCATCTTCGGTTGGCTAATGGCGATGGTCGCCCAAACCGACGGCTTCCCCGTCCCCCTCGGCGGCGCCGGACAACTCGCCGCCGCCCTCGAACACCGGCTCCGGCGGGCCGGCGGCGAGATCGTCTACGGCGCCACCGCGGCAAGGGTCCTGGTCCGAGGCGGCCGGGCTCTGGGTGTGGTGACCGCCGAGGGCCGCGGTTTCAAGGCCCGTCGCGCTGTGCTTGCCGACGTGACCGCGCCACTGCTCTACCGCGACCTCCTCGACTCCGCTGCGCTGCCGCCGCGAATCCTCGCCGATCTGGACAACTTCAGCTGGGACAACGCGACCGTCAAAATCGACTGGGCGCTTTCGGGGAAGGTGCCGTGGCGCAATCCACGGATCGGGCGGGCCGGCACCGTGCATCTCGACGGTGGTCTGGCGGAACTGTCGACGTATGCGACGGAGGTGGCAAACCAGCGCGTCCCAGGGCGGCCGTTCATCCTGACCGGACAGATGACCACCACCGATCCGAGCCGCTCCCCCACCGGGACGGAGGCGATGTGGGCCTACACCCACCTGCCCTGGCGTGAGACCTGGCAGGCCGTGGACATCGCCGCCTACGCCGAGCAGGTCGAGGACATCATCGAAGAACACGCGCCGGGTTTCCGAAGCCTGGTCCTAGCCCGGGCGGTACAGGGACCGGACGATCTCGCCAGAAGCAATCCGAGCCTGGTCGGCGGCGCGATCGGCGGCGGCACCTCCGCCATCCACCAGGAACTGTTCTTCCGGCCCGTCCCTGGGCTCGGCCGAGCCGACACCCCCATCGACCGCCTGTACCTGTGCAACGCCAGTGCGCATCCCGGCGGCGGAGTCCACGGTGGCCCCGGAGCCAACGCCGCCCGCGCTGCGCTGGCCCGCAACCGCCCGATCACCGGTGGCGTGTACGCCGCCACGATCCGGGCCCTCAACCGCTCTGTCTACCGGGCCGACGGCCCGCAATCTGAGGGAGAGACCTGATGTCCGTGACCGAGCGCTCCATCAACGCCGACCCCGCACAGATCACCGCGGTGCTCGCCGACGGCTGGAATTACGCCGATTGGGTCGTCGGCGCCGTCCACATCCGCAACGTCGACCCGACCTGGCCTCAACCCGGCAGCCGGGTCCACCACCGCGTCGGCGCCTGGCCGCTCACGATCAACGACAACACCGAAGTCATCTCCTGGGACCCGGATCACTCCCTGCTCCTACGGGCCCGGCTGTGGCCGTTCGGCGAAGCGACCGTCCACCTCACCTGGCAAGCCGCCGACCCCGCCACCTGCCGCGTCCGGATGGAGGAACAGTTCGTCGACGGCCCCGCCCTCGCCCTGCGCAACCAGATCGGCGACGTCGTCCTGCACGCCCGCAACAAAGAGGCCCTGGTGCGCCTGGGACACCTCACCCGCAAATACCCGAACTCATCGGTTGACAGACAGGCCGCGCCTTTGCCGGACATGGGTACCTGAAACACGCTCGCGGGTGTAGACATCCGCGACGTCGCCGGTCACCCCATACGGTCTAGCCCATCGAGCGAGCACCCGAGGTGGGATCCGCAGCCTCAAGATGGCTCCGTTGTACGACGAGAATGGCAACGTCATCGGTGGCCGTGCCGTGGTCTAGGACGGCCGTTGCGCGGCCGCAGACTTCCTCCGGGGTGGCGGCGGCTACAACAGTGGACAGGTGCGTCACAGCGTCGGAGATGGGCTGGTCACGGCGTTCGATGAGCCCATCGGTATACAGCAGGAGACTCGCCTCGGCCGGCAGGTCGACCGTGGTGTTGCGTCGTGCGGCGTGATGGTAGGCGCCCAGCGGAAGGTCCGGGGGTACGTCGACGATCCGGGCGCCGGAGACGGTAACCAGCATTGGTGGGAGGTGGCCCGCGGAGGAGATGACGAAGCTACCGCGGTCGGGGCTCGCCACGGCGTAGATGGCGGTGGCCATGGCATCGGGTTCAAATCGTTGGATCTTGCGATCGAGGCGGGTCAGCACATCTGCCGGATCGACCGACTCCAGGGCGTACGCACGCAGGGCCGACCGGATGCGGCCCATGACGACGGCGGCGCGCAGGCCGTTGCCGGCGACGTCACCGATCGCGATGCCGACGTGACCGGACGGAAGGTCGAAGATGTCGTACCAGTCGCCGCCGACGCCGACTTCGGCGCCGGGGATATAGCGGGCCGCGACCCGCAGTCCCGCAACGGACGGTGGGTGCGCCGGCAGGAGGCTGCGCTGCAGGGCGAGGGTTGTCGCGCGGTCGAGCCGTGACAGCCGTGCCTGGGTGGCGAGGCTGGCCCGGTCGGCGACCAGCCGGAGCAGTTCGATGTCGTCGTCGGTGAACCGACGCGGCGTTAGGGATCCGACGTGGAGGACCCCGAGGAGCCCGTTGGCGGTGAGCATCGGCACGCCCGCCATCACGGCGAGGTGCTTGTCGATCAGTGTCTGGCTGTAGACCGTATCCCGATCGACATGGTCAAGGGTGACCGACTGGCGGGTCGCGGCGATCTGTCCGGTGAAGCCTCTGCCAATCGGTACCCGGATGCCTTGGTGAACCTCTTCCTCCAAGCCACTGGCTGCGGTGGCGATCAGTTCCTGGCCGCCCGGATCGAGAAGCATGATGGTGGCGGTGTCGACGGCGAGAAGTTCGCGGGTGCGCTCCAGGAGTTCGGCGAGCAGGTCGTCGAGGTCGAGGCTGGACAGGGCAGCATCGGTGACCGCCTGGATCCGGCGGAGTTTCTCGGCATTGTCAGCCGCCACACGGCGCTGGCTCACGGCTGGTCGGCGTTCGGCGATGCGTCACCGGTCAGATGCGCCCACACACCGGACATCTCGAGGACCCGTAGAGCCACACCGTGCGCCCCCGTGATCCGGTAGGCCGCACCGACATCATCCGCGCTGCGGCGGCCCTTGAGTAACTCGCTGATCCCCGAGGAGTCCAAGAATCCGACCCCGGACAGATCCACCACCACCGCCGTCACGCCAGGCGTGGACAAAGCCGTCTCGACCGCCGTCCCGACGACCGCAGCGGTGGCCAGATCGATATCACCGCTGACCGTCACTGTCGCCAACCGGCGTGCCTCATCGACAGCAATGCTCGTCTCCACAGCCTCTCCCCCCTTCCGCTGACTCACCATGCTCGGCGTGATCACCCTATAGTCGGTCCAGAGGCTCCGGTAGTTCGGTGACATATCGGGGCTGTCACAGATGGGAGGCTGTGGTGGACGCCAGTACGGCGGCGCTGTTCGGTGACCGGCATGTCTGACGGTTCGACGACGGACTCCCACCCGCGCGGCGTCTTCCTTCACGTGCGGCAGCCGGGAGAACTGGCTGACCTGCGACGCCATGTGTTGTCGGCCGCACAATATAGCGGCCTGACCGACGAGCAGGCCGCGAACATGGCGATGGCCGCCACCGAGATCGCCACCAACGCTCTGCGTCACGGCGACGGCCAAGGACAGATCACGATCAACAGCGACGGGCACAGCGTCCTTATCGAAATCACCGATCACGGTAGCGGCCTGCAGAATCGTCCGGTCGACACGCGGCCGAACCCCTCGCAGCCCGGTGGCCGCGGACTATGGCTCGCCGCCCAACTCTGCGACGATCTCACCATCGACACGTCTCCGGCCGGCACGACGGTACGCCTCACCACTCGCCGACCAGCCGACAGCGGCGCCGCCAAGAACGAGTAGGGCCGATACGCCCATGCCATCGGCTGGATGTGTTGGCATGCCCAGCCACCCCTTGCCGTACGTGGCGGGGGCGCTACGCTCATCGCCGGGTACCCGTCGTTGCGACTCATGATCGAGGAGTCATCGCCGCCGTGTCGTTCAACATGCACGTGACCTCGGACCACGGCGTGATGCGTGTCGTCCTCCTCGGCGACGTGGATCTGTCGACTAAACCGCAGATACAGGCTGAAATCAGTAGCCTCGTTTCCGATCCGTCGGTGGAACGAATCATCGTCGACCTGTCCGGGGTGACCTTCCTCGACTCCAGCGGGATCGGCACCCTCGTCGGCTGTAAACGCCTCGCCGCCGACGCCGGCACAGGCGTTCAGGTCGTCGGTGCCGCCGGACAGGTCGCCGAGGTCCTCGACCTCGTCGGCGTCTCCGCATTCCTCGCCCAATAATCGCGGACTCGCGACCCCCAAAGGTTGACGTACATCTATAGGATTCGTTCGCGGCCGCGGTTGTAGAACCCGACCTTGTCGTCGACGCGGAGGCAGGGGTCACATGTCCGATATGGCAGTCGAGGCAATCGGCGCGTTGGTCCCGGGAGGCGCGAAACAAGGGGAACTGATCGTCGACCCGCAGGACGGACGCCGGCTGCGGTGGATCGAGGTCGGCGCCGGTCGCTCCACCGTCGTCCTGGAAGCCGGACTGGCGACGCCGGGACTGACGTGGGCGCCGATCCTGGTCGCGCTCGCGCCCCAATGCCGGGTTGTGGCCTACGACCGGGCCGGTGTCGGCGCGAGCGATCCGACCGGGGAGTTGACGCTCGCCTCGCAAGTTGCCGACGCCGCGGCCCTGATCCGCTGTCTCGACACAGGCCCGTGCATCCTGGTCGGCCACAGCTGGGGCGGCCTGTTGGTACAACTCGTGGCCTGGGAACATCCCGATCTCGTGGCGGGGTTGGTGCTGGTCGACCCGACGCACGAAGAGACCGTGGCGTCGCTGCCCTGGCCCGCTCGTACGGCTCAGACCGTTATCGAACGTAGCGTGCAGGTCTTCCAAAAGGTGGGCCTTCTCCGTCGCCTGGTACGAAGACATGTCACAGCCTCCGCACAATCGGCGACCGACGATCCGCACATTCAAGCGCTGCTGACCGCTGCATGGGTAGACACCTACACCGGTATGCAGGTGCGGATGACGCGCACCGAACGCAAAGCCGCCGAGCGGTCGATCGTCAACATCCGCCAGCGGCGCCGGGTCGCGCAGTTCCCGCCCGTTCCGGTGACCGTTCTCAGCGCAACACGGGGACTACCCAAGGGAATACGCGGCCCCTGGACAGCACTCCAGGGCCAGGTGGCCGACGCAGCCGGTGGCGATCACCTGGTCGTCACCGGCGCAGGACACTACATCCACGAAAGCCACCCGCAGGTCGTGTCCGGCGCGATCCTCAGCCACGTCGCGGCGTCCAACGGGCCGATCTAACACCGGTTGCCTGACTTCGGCGAGTCGGCGATGCGGCGGCGGCGCCAGCGCCGTGTTCGCTACCAGGTCAGCTCGATCTCAAGTTCGGTGCCGTCGTCCTCGATCTCGAACTCCACCTTCAGGTGGACACGATCAGGGACGTGCGCGACAAACCGCATGTCCTTCCGTTCGATCACGACATCGTTGCCCGACGCAAGCTCGTCCGCGATGGCACGCAGGCGCGCGGCCGCCTGCTCTCGGGAGAGCTCGGTCTTGTCCTTCAACTCGATCAGCTTCACGTGAGCCTCCGATCCCTGGCGGCCGGTCCCATCCCCACCCGATATGACTGTGGCCCGGCGCCCACTTCGTGCCCGTTGTCGATCATCTGCCCAGGCCAAGCCGTGTGCGGACGTCTTCCTGAGTTCATACCACGTGCGAACATGATCGAATTGTTGAACTCGGTGGTTCTGTCACGCGCCCTCCGCGTGGATCTGCCGCTGGACTCTGCGTCAGGCTCTCGATACCTCCCGATCGGCCGAGCCGCTGCTGGCGATGTCACGGGCCGCCGGGCTGCCTCGTCTCGGTGAGGAGAGCCGGTATCGGACGAGGAGGAGACGTTATGCGAGTGTTCGTGGCGGGCGGAACCGGGGTCATCGGCCGGCGTCTGTTGCCCCAACTGGTGGCTCGTGGGCACCAGGTGACCGCGACGACGACGAGCGCGGGCAAGCTGGGACTGCTGGAGCAGCTGGGGGCCGAGGGCGTGGTGATGGACGGGCTGGATGCGGTATCGGTAGGCGAGGCGGTCGCCGCGGCCCGGCCGGACGCGATCGTGAACCAGATGACGGCCCTGTCCGAGGCGCACGCCGGAAAGCCCAACCTCAGAAGGCCCGACCGCTTCTTCGCCGGCACCAACCGGCTCCGCAGCGAGGGGATCGACCACCTGCTGGCCGCGGCCGAGGCGACCGGCGTCACCAACGTCGTCGCGCAGAGCGCCGCCATCTTCAATGGAATCCGCGAGGCCGGAGGGGTCAAGACCGAGGAGGACCCGCTGGACGTAGTGGAGGGGACCAAGGCGATCAGCCACCTCGAGGACGTGGTCATCAGGGCCGGCGGTGCGGTTCTGCGCTATGGCGGGCTCTACGGGCCGGGCGCCATCGACGATCAGGTCAAGCTCGTGCGGAAGCGGCTGTACCCGCTCGTCGCAGGCGGCACCGGCTACTTCTCGTGGGTACATCTCGACGACGCGGCGGGCGCTACCGTCCTGGCGGTGGAGCAGCGGGCGACCGGCGTGTTCAACATCGTCGACGACGAACCGGCTCCGGTCAGCGAGTGGCTGCCCTATCTCGCACAGTGCGCCGGGGCCAAGCCGCCGCGGCGGATCCCCGCGTGGCTGGCCCGAATGTTGGCCGGCGAGATGATGGTGGACATGGTGACCAACAAGGGGCACGGCTTCTCCAACGTCAAGGCCAAGCGGGACCTCGGCTGGAAGCTGCGCTATCCGTCGTGGAGGCAGGGTTTCCGGGAAGAACTCGCATGACCCGGGGCGAGGAGTTCGAGGAGTTGCGGCCACTGCTGTTCGCGATCGCCTACCGAATCCTCGGCAGCGTGGCCGAGGCGGAGGACGCGGTCCAGGAGACCTGGCTGCGCTACGAGCTCTCGCCGACCGTGCCGACGTCGACCAAGGCGTTCCTGGCAGCCGTGGTCACGCGGGTGTCGATCGACGTGCTGCGCTCGGCGCGCGTGCGACGGGAGACGTACGTCGGGCAGTGGTTCCCTGAGCCGTTGCTCACCGATCCGTACGAGGATCCGGAGCGGTCGGCGGAGCTGGCCGACTCGGTGTCGATGGCGGCCCTGTTGCTGCTTGAACGGCTGACGCCGCTCGAACGGGCGGTATTCGTGCTGCGGGAGGTGTTCGGGTTCGGCTTCGGCGAGGTCGCGGACGCCGTCGGACGGTCGGAGGCTGCCTGTCGCCAGCTCGCGGTCCGGGCGCGACACCACATGGACGTCGGGCGCCCTCGGTTCGAGGCGGACCGCCGGGAACGCGAGGAGCTGGCGGCGCGGTTCTTCGATGCGCTCCGGGATGGCGACGTCGACGAACTGCGGGAACTGCTCGCCGCCGACGTGCAGATGGTCGGGGATGGCGGCGGCAAGGCGCCTGCGTTTGCCAGGAGCGTGATCGGTGCCGACAAGGTGGCCCGAGTGCTCGCGTCGATCTTTCCGGTGCTTGTCCGCATCGACGCGAGAATGGAGTCGCGCGAGGTGAACGGCCAGCCGGGCGCAATTCTTCGCGATCGCAACGGCAACGTGGTCAGCACGTTGTCGCTTGATGTGCTCGGCGGGCGGATCCAGACGATCCGCTCGGTGATCAACCCCGACAAGCTCGGGCACGTCGGTCCGGTGGCGGATGCGTGGGCAGTTGCACGCGAGGTGAAGCAGGACCGCCGCCCGAGCGGCTGAACCTGTGCACGCAACTCGGCCGAAGCGGACGTTGCGGATGCGATCTATGGCCGGGTCGCGCTACCGTCCTTGTGGTATGGACGTGACTGCCCTGGAGACGCCAGCCACCGATGACTCCGATGCGGTGGTGCTGGCTCGTGCCCGCGCGCTGGTCGAGTATCTGCTCGCGGTACGCGCCATTTTGGAGCGCCCGGCCCGGACGGTGCCGGAGGTGGATGCGTTCTGGCAGCACGACCTTCCGGATCATCCCGCGATCGTTGTCGGCCCGGACGGCGATGCCGGACCGTGGCTGCAGGTCGGTCGACCGGCCCGGCCGAGCCGATCCGATCATTCCGGTACGTCTCGCGAACGTCCTGGTGTGGGATCTGTCCTACGACGACGTTCCGCATCTGGCTGCGTCGCCGGTGGACGAGGAGATACTGGCCGTCTTCGACGCGTGGCTCGATGACGTATGGCGGCCCTGGGCCGCGGCGTCGGCCGCGGCCGAGGCTGCCGGAAGCTGCATGATCGGCTCTATGACCTGCGGTTTCGGTTGGACAACGACACGGCCCGCGTCGAACTCGTCTGGGGACATGCCGTCCTCGACGCTCACGTCAGCGGCCGGCACATCCGGTATCCGCTGATCGCCACGCCGGTCGCGATCGAATACGACCCGGATACGACGACGATCTTGGTCGTGCCACAAGGGCCGGCCCGGCTGCAGCCGGACGCGTTGGCCGACATCGACAGTCGGCGCGTTGCCGACCTCCTCGAACTTGGCGGCACCGGCAACCAGGTCGATGTCGATCCATGGGACGACACCGAGCGCCGCGACTTCGCCGACCGGGCGTTGCGCCGCCTCGGCTTCGATCCGGTCCTGCGGTCACCGGCGGACGGGACGTCAACCGCGCCACACGTCGTGGATACCGGCGTACTTTCCTGCGGCCGCGGCAGCGCATGGTCCGCCGGTTCCTTGAGCAGATGCGCGATCGTCTCGAGCGCGGCGACGGACAGGTCGGCGCGCTGGCCAGCGTACTGGCGCATGAGCCGAGCCGGCTGCGTCTTGCCGAGGACGATGACCTGGCGTGGGACGGTCTGGCCGATCGGCTGCTGATGCCGATGGCGACGAATGAGGCCCAGGAGTCGATCGTGCGGCGGCTGGTCGAGCACCGCAGCGTCGCGGTTCAGGGTCCGCCGGGCACCGGTAAAACCCACACGATCCGCAACCTGATCTGCCACCTGGTCGCCCACGGCAAGCGGGTGCTGGTGCTGGCTCAGAAGGAAGACCCGCTGCGGGTACTCCGCAGCGGTCTTCCCGAGGAGATCCAACCGCTGTGCCTGGCCATCCTCGGCCGCTCCGCCGACCAGCTCGTCCAACTCCAGACCGCGGCCCGGGAACTGTCCGACCGCGCCGCGACCCTCGACCAGGCGGTCGAGGCCCGCTGGGTCGATCACCTCAACGCCGAGATCGTGCAGGTCGAAGCGACCGTGGCGGCCGCGCGGGCGCTACTGCAGTCGGTCGCGGAACGAGAGGCGCGTACATATCCGCATGCGGACGTCGGAGCCTCGACCGCCAGCGAGGTCGGGGCATGGCTGCGTGCCAACGCCGTCGACCTGGGATTCATTCCGGATCCGATCGAGCCCGGCGTGCCCGCGCCGCTGTCGTCCGAGGCGTTCGCGCCGCTATTCGATATCGCGCGCCGGACCACTGCCGATGATCGCGCAGCCGCACTCGGTGACCTGCCAACTCACGGTACGTTGCCGACCGGTGAGGAAATCGCCGCCCGGCGCCGGCGCCTGCAGGACGCCATTAAGGTCGTCGACGCGCTGCTGGACCGCGGCATCGATATCGACGGGGTTCGCCGACTGGGCGAAGAGCGCGTCGTCGAGCTGTCGCGGGCCTTACGTGCGGCGTCGGATGAATTGACCCGGCGCGAAGGCACCTGGGCGGACCGTCTCGGTCACCTGGTCCGCGATCCGAGCTGGCAGCCGGTCTGGGACGACCACGTCATCGCCTGCCGTCGGCTCCTGGCCGACCTCGGGCAACGGACCACGCTGTTGTCCGGGCGTGCGGTGAGCATCCCCGACGAGCGGGCCGGCGAACCACGCCGACTCCTCACGCAGCTGGCTCAGGCCCGCAGCCGCCTGGGCACCGACCGGAAGATCAGCCGGCTCACCCAACCGGAACTGGCCCGTGTCCTGACCGACTGCACCGTCGACGGCGAGGTCCTCCGCACGATCGACGACATCGACCTGGTGATCGCAACGATCGAACGGCGGCAACTCCGCGCGCAGTTGGCGCTGCGCTGGACGGAATGGTCGACCCGTCTCGACTTCCCGATCCCGGCCGCCGCGGAGCCCGAGGTGTGGGCCGGACGGCTGCTCACCGACGCCGTCGAGGCGCTCGACTGGGATCGCCACCGGTGGCCGGCACTCCACCGGAGTCTTATCGAGCTCTACCCGCGATGCGCGCGTGACGTCGATGTCCGTACCCTCGCCGAACTCGCCGGTGCCGTCGAGGCCTGCGTTAACGTGCTCCTCGAAGACCGGTTGACGGCGGAGAACCGGGCGATCGAAACCGCCATCGACGGACGGGCCGACCTCACCGCAGCGTGGCACGCCGACAATGACGAAGCCTGGGACGTCGCGCTCGCCGAGAGTGACCCGCCTGCACGCATTGACACCTGACGCGCGTGCGTTCGAAGACCATTCCGCTGTGCTGCGCGAGACCGCTCCACAATGGGCAACGCTGATCGAGCATGGTAGGGCCGTGCCCGCCGACGGCGACCTCGCGACGGCGGCCTGGGCGTGGCGGCAGGCGCAGACCTGGTTCGACGACACGGTCGGCACGCTGGACACCGCCGAGCTCGGCCGCGATATCGAGCGCGCCGGGGCCCGCATCCGCATGCTCACCCACGACATGCTGATCGCGTCGGCGTGGCTGCAGGTCGCCCGTACGCTCGACGATCGCAAGAAGGCTGCGCTCGCCGACTGGACCGCGGCGCTACGGAAGATCGGCAAGGGCACGGGCAAGAGCGCCGGCCATTGGCAGGCCGTTGCCCAGCGGGCGATGCGTGAGGCCGTCGCGGCCGTACCGGTGTGGGTCATGTCGGTTGATCGTGCCCTGGAGCAGTTCCACGGCGGCGACCCGATCTTCGACGTCGTGATCGTTGACGAGGCATCCCAGGCCGACATCTTCGCCCTGCCCGTGCTGAGCCTGGCGCGCCGGGCCGTCGTCGTCGGCGATGACCAGCAGATCGGGCCGCAGATCGTCGGCGTCCCCACCGATCGGGTCCGTGGCCTGATCGCCGCCCACCTCGTCGATGTGCCGTCGGCGGCACAGTTCGACACCGAAGGCAGCCTCTACGACCACGCCGTACGTCGCTCACCGCAGCGGATCCTGCTGACCGAACACTTCCGTTCCGTACCGGCGATCATCTCGTTCTCCAGCAACCACTACTACGATCGCAAGATCCAGCCGCTGCGCGCCGACACCCCGAGCGGCCTCGGCGCGCGCGGTCAACCCCGTCTACATCGCCGGCGGCAGCCGCGAACAGCATCCCGACTTCGGCGACGTCAACGTCGCCGAAGCCGAGGCACTGGTCGATCGGGTTGCCGCGATCGTCGCCGACGACGCCTACGTGGGCAAGACCCTCGGCGTGGTCAGTCTGCTGTCGACGAGCGGCCAGGCCGACTATCTTCAACACCGGCTCCGTCAGGAGATCGGCGCCCACGAGCTGGAGCATCGTGCACTGCGGGTCGGGGACGCCTACACGTTCCAGGGCGACGAACGTGACGTCGTCCTCATCTCGATGGTCGCCGCCGGCCCGAGCATCGGCGCGTTCACGAAACGCGACTACCACCGGCGGATCAACGTCGCCGCCTCCCGCGCCCGAGACCAACTCTGGGTATTCCACTCCGTTCATGCCGCCGAACTCGCCGCCGACGACGCCCGGGCGCTACTACTCGCCCACTGCCACTCCTCGGCGAATCCCGCCGCGGGCATCATCACGGACCCGCGCGCCGCCTGCACCAACGACTTCGAACGCGACGTCCTCGCCCACCTGCTCCGCCGCGGCCTCGCCCCGGCCGCCCAGTTCCGGCTCGGCGAGCACCGGATCGACTTCGTTCTGCACGCACCCGACGGGCGGCGACTGGCCATCGAATGCGACGGCGACCGCTACCTCGGCGCGGACGCCTGGACCGCCGAACTCCGCCGCCAATCGACCATCGAACGCGTCGGCAACGCCACCTTCGTCCGACTGCGCTCCAGCATCTTCCACCGCGAACCCGAGGTGGCGCTCGCGCCGCTGTGGGAACGCGCCGCCGAGATGTCCATCCTCTGACCAACCGTCGGCCGTACCTCAGCCGGTCAGCGGTTATGCCGCTCCGCCACCCTTGCCGCTCGCGACCGCGATCCCGACGATCCACCCCACAAACAGACCGTACGCCGAACCGGCCGACGCCACCGCGAACGCACCCAACCACGACGCGTCAGCCGTGATGAACGCAGTCAGGAACGCCGCGAGCGCCGAAGCGAACACCAACGACGCCCAGCCCAACACGAACGCGCCCGCACCGCCGCTGATCGACTTCGCGGTCAAGGCAAGGATCACGGCAACGAACACGATCAGCAGAAACGCCCGCAGATCATGCGCCAGCAGGACCCTGGCCGCCCTACCGGAGTTGTCGGTCGGGCCGAACGCCCAGGTCGGCCAGCACAGCACTCGCAGGAACCAGCCCCACACCGTGTTCGCATGCGTATGCCGACCGACCCACTCGGTGAACGCCTGGTTGCCGAAGATCAACACCAGCAGTACGGTGGCGATGACACCGGCCGCCGTCGCGGTCCGAGAACGAAATGCCATGCGCTTAAGCTTAAGGATCATCACCGACGCGGCGATATAGCCATTCGGATGAGTCGATGGATGTCGCCGTGCGCGGACGTGGGCCAGCCGACGATGCAACCGCCAATCTATCGCGTCTGCATCGCCGGCCGGCGACACTCAATTCAGATGAAGTTGGTCCAGCCCATGTACGCACCGTCGGCGAGTCCGCCGGCGAGAGCGCTGCCGTCGAGATAGGTTGCGCCGGTCGCGGTGATGCCGCTCGCTCCCCCGGCCAGCACCTCGATGCCGCCGTTGTCGGAGCCGCCGTTGCTGCTCTCGCCGGGTACGGCGACGACCAGGCCGGCATAGCCGCTGCCGGTGGCGGGCAACGCGTACACGGAGATGCCGAGTTGGTCGTCGTTCTCCGCGGTGCCGGGGATACCGGCGGTGTCCTGATCGAAGATGGCGGCGCCGCTCGTGGTCAGGCCGGACGACGTGCCGTAGAGCACCGCGACCGCACCGGCGTCACCCACCGTGCCGACCACGGTGTAGCGGGCCCCGCAGGCGACATCGGCGTGCCCGTCGCCGTTGAAGTCCGCGACCGCGAGTGTGCCGCCGTAGTCGCCCAGCCCGTTGAGCGCCGGCGTGGTCGGAAATCCGGACGAATGCTGGTCGCGGAACTGGCTGCCGGTGACTGTCAAACCGGAGCCGGAGCCCGGCAGCAGGAAGATCGCGCCGGCTGCGCCGTGGTCGGCTTCGCCCGGGTCGCCGACGACAAGATCGGGGTAGCCGTCGCCGGTGACGTCGCCGGTAGCCAGTGCGGAACCGAACGCGTCTCCCTGCTCCGCGGCGCCGGGCACGCCGGCGGTAGCCTCGGTGAACATGCTCGCGCCGGTCGCGGTGAGGCCCGACGCCGAGCCGTGCAGCACGATCACCGCACCGGCCCCGGCGGCGCCGCCCACGGTCTCACCGGGTACGCCAATGGCGAGGTCGGCGTACCCGTCGCGGTTGAAGTCGCCGGCGGCGACCGCGGTGCCGAACCCATGGCCGGCCGTCGCCGTGCCCGGCACGCCTGCAGTGCCTTGGCTGAACCACTGGCGGCCGGTGAGGGTCAGACCGGTCTTCGAGCCGTACATGATCGCGACGCCGCCCGCCGGCTGATCGATCGGCGGGCCCGGTGCGCCCAGCGCCACGTCGTCGAAGCCGTCGCCGTTGAAGTCGCCGACGGCGAAGACCAGGCCGATCTCCTGCGCACCCGGGTGGATCTGTGCGGTCGTGAACTCCGTCGACGACGACATGACCATGCCGGACGAGGATCCCTTCACATCGACGATCGCTCCGGGGGCCGGCGGCTGCTGCTGCCCCGGGTAGGCCGGGATGCCGATCAGCGTGTCGCTGTAGCAGCCGCCGCGGAAGTAACCGGTGGTGGTGACGAGTCCGAACATGTCGTTGCCGTCGCTGAGCGTGGCGCCGACCTTAGCCGGCGTGGCGTACTGGTTGCCGGTCACCGTCAGACCCGAGGTGTCGGCACCGCGGATCATGTTCATCGCGCCTCGATAGCCGGACCCGATCACAAGGTCGGAGTGTCCGTCGTCGTCGATGTCGGCCGGCGTGTGCGGACAGATTCCGGCCCGCGCCGGCGTGGCGGAGCCGAACGTGACCGCGACGACGGCCAGCGGGGCAACGATCACGGCGACGACGATCGACGCCAGGCGTGACGGCATGAGTGACCTCCCGGGCTCGGATTCGCTTCTCACCATGGCACGCGAGGCGACCCGGCCGACCACTCGAGTTGGGAACACGACAGAACGCCGGGTGGGTGGCCGACGGTTGCCGCCGCCACCCACCCAGGCTCCTGCTCCTACGGTTTCGGGGTACAGGTGTTGGTCGTGTCCTGGCATTCGGCGAAGTATTTCGACGCCGTGATGGCCCGGAACTCCGGCGAGGTCTGGATCAGTGTCGCCGTGCAGTTGCCGTTGAGCCGGTACTCCTCGAATTCGTAGTTGGTGAACTCCACCTTCGGGGTGATCCGCCCGTAGTGGTGGCTGTCGACGGTCATGTTGTCCGTCACCGTACGGCCTTTGGCGACGCTTGTGGCCACCGAGACGCCGAGGTCCAGCTTCACGGTCGCGATCGCCCAGCCGATCGACAGCGACGTGCTCGCGCTGAACGTCGTCGTCTGGGTGTTGGTTGTCGTCTCGCTGTAGGTCAAGGTCGAGCTTGAGCTGGACGAGTTGTACTTGCCGGCGGTCGGACCGTTGGCGTGGTAGTAGCGCCCGCCGACCTGGACCGTCTCCCAGTCCGTCTCGACAGCGCAGCCATTCGGCGTGACGTGAGCGGCCGGCGTTGCGGCCATCGCCGGCGTGCCGGCTACAACGGCGAGCGCGGCGGTCGCGCCGACCATGGCCAGGACGACTGTCAGTGCCTTCAGTCGGGTCCGGCGACCCGGGGGTGTGGTCTCCATGCTCGTTCCCTTCACAAATCGCCGGACGTCGCGGGATTGCGGCGCCCCGGCATCACCACCGTGAGGGCCATGCGTATCGCGCCCGTATCGCCGCGATAGCGCGGCACGTCGCGGCACGGGTCACCGACATCGGTGTCACCGGTCATCCAGTGACCACGGCCGATAGAGTGCGGACGACGTGGTATGCCCGAACTCGATCAGGCGGGAGTGCGGAATGCGGTTCGCTGTACTGGGTCCGCTTCTTGTCCACGCGGACGACCGGGAGATCCCCATACCTGCCGCACGCCAGCGCAGCGTCCTCGCGCTGCTGCTGCTGGCCGCGAACCGGCTGGTACCCGCCGTCGAGTTGATCGACGCGGTCTGGGACGAGCACCCGCCGCCCGCAGCCGGCGCGACGTTGCGCAACTACGTGATGCGCTTGCGCCGCGCCTGCGGACCCGAGATCGGAGCGGTCCTGCTCACCCGGCCGACCGGATACCTGATCCGGGTCGAACCATCCGAACTGGACGTGCTGGTCTGCGACGACCTGTGTAGGCGCGGCCGCGACGCCGCGCGCCGCGGCGACTGGGAGACGTCGGCCGCGGCCTTCACCACCGCCACTGCGCTCTACCGCGGCACACCACTCGTGGACGTCCCCGCCGTACGGCTGCAACGCGACGACGTGCCGCGCCTGGTCGAGGTACGTCTGCTCGCGTTGGAGGGTCGAATCGAGGCCGACCTGCGCCGCGGCCGGGCCTCAGAGCTGATCGGCGAACTCCGCACATTGGTAGCGACGGAGCCGCTGCGCGAACGGTTCCACGCCCAGCTCATGCTCGCCCTCTACCGATGCGCCCGCCAGGCCGAGGCGCTCGACGTCTACCAACGACTGCACGCGACACTCGTCGATGAACTCGGCGTCGAGCCTGCTCACGACATCGCCCGCCTGCACCAACAGATCCTGCGTGCCGCGCCGGAACTCGACGACGTGCCGGCGCCTGCGGTGGCCCTCACAGTGGCGCCGTCACGCCCCCGCCCCGCTCAACTGCCGGCCGATGTGGCGACTTTTGCCGGCCGGGCCGCCGAGATCGACGCACTGACGCGGCGACTGCACCCGGACGCGCCGTCACGAGTCTGCGTCGTCGCCGGTATGGGCGGTGTCGGCAAGACGACGCTGGCCGTGCATGTCGCGCATCTCCTCCGAGGACACTTCCCCGAGGGGCAACTCCACATCGATCTCTGCGGCGCACTCCCGGCACCGCTGCGGGCACATGACGTGATCGCCCGGTTCCTGCGCGACCTCGGACTGCCGGCGGACTCCATACCCGCCGACGAACAGGAGCAGGCCGCGCTCTACCGCAGCCTGCTCGACGGCCGGCGAGTGATGATCGTGCTCGACAATGCGGCGAATACCGCGCAAGTGCTGCCGCTGATCCCCGGCAGCGCGGGCTGCGCCGTCCTCGTGACCAGCCGCGTCGACCTGGCCGGCCTACCCGGTGCGTACCACGTCCAGCTGGGTGCGCTGGCCCGAACCGAAGCGGAGGCGCTGCTGGACACGCTCGTGGGGGCGCGCTGGACGGCCGCCGAGCCGCAGGCGACAAGCGGCGTGCTGACCGCGTGTGCAGGACTCCCGCTGGCCATCCAGATCGCGGCCGGGCGACTGGCCAGCCGACCCAACTGGAGCGTCCGTACGCTCGCCGACCGGCTGGCCGATCAACGGAGACGCCTCGACGAACTACAGACCGGCGATCTGGCGGTACGGGTCAGTTTCATGGTCAGCTACGGCGGCCTGCAGCCCCGCACCTCCGCCACCGGTCGGATGTTCCGCCTGCTGAGCCTCACGGGGCCGAGCGTCAGTGCGGCAGCGGCCGCGGCCCTGGCCGGCCAGCCGCTGGCCGCGAGCGAGCAGGTCCTGGAGGCGCTACTCGACGCGCACCTGGTCGAGTCGCCCGGACCTGGCCGCTACCGGCTGCACGACCTTCTCGGCGTGTACGCCGCCGAACAAGCCCACGCCGACGAGTCGCCGGCGGCGCTGGCCGAGGCCGCCAACCGGTTGCTGCGGTGGTATCTGCACACGGCTGCGGCCGCCGCCCGGGTGGTGAGTCCGCACCGACGGCACATCGACCTCGACCCACGGGAGGCGCCCGACGAGCTGGTACACTTCGCCGACTACGACGACGCGCTCGCCTGGCTTGATACCGAGTACGACAACCTGATCGCCGCGGTGTGGCAGGCAGCGGGGCGCGGCATCGACGACATCACCTGGCGGCTGCCCGTCACGATGTGGGACGTCTTCCTGCTGCGTGGCCACTACCAGGACTGGGTGGACACCCTTGGACTCGGCATCGCCGCGGCACGGCGCCTCCACGACCGGCCGGCCGAGGCGCGGGTACTCGGCGACCTCGCTGCGGCCTACGACCAGAACGGCCAATCGGCGCAGGCCGTACGCACGCTGCTCGAAGCGTTGCCGATCAGCCGTGAGCTGGGCGACCGCCGCAGCATTGCGGCCAAGTTGGCCAACCTTGGTGTCTCCTACGGACAGCTTGACCGGTTTGCCGATGCGACCGCGGTGCTCCGCGAGGCGCTCGCGATCTACCAGGACATCGGACACCGGCCGGCCGAGGCCAACACATACAACAACCTGGGCTGGGTCGCCTACCGTACGGGCCAGTGCGAGCCGGCGATCGCGGACTTCCATCGGGCCATCGAGGTCAGCCGGAGCATCGGCGACGATTACACGGAGGCCAAAGCGCTCGTCGGGCTGAGCGCCGCCTGCCGGGAGCTCGGACGGCTGGACGAGGCGGTCACCTGGGCCCGCGCCGCCGTCGACCTCAATCACAAGGTCGGCAATCGTGCCGAGGAAGGGCACGCGCTGCACGCGATGGGACGCGCCCTCGCGCGGCGCGGCGAGTACGAGCCAGCCCACGACGCCTGGTGTTCGGCCCTCGACATCCTCTCCGACCTGCACGACCCTCAGGCTCGGGAGGTACGTGACGCGCTCGACTGCCTGCACCCCGAGGCGGACCGCCAACCGTCGGCGAAGCCTCGGCCCGACCAACCAGTCAGCTAGTCAACCGATCAAGTCCACTGTGGTGATTTCGGGACAGCCGGTCGCGGATGCGGCCCGCCGCAGGTGTACGCGGGTCGGCCTGTCCGGCCATCGCCTCCCGCCAGTACTCTCGAGCCGCCTCGGTCCGGCCGAGGGCATCCCAAGCGTCGCCGAGCCCGACGAGGGCTCGCGTGCGCTGCCAACGATCGCTCGCCAGTTCCGCCAGATCGAGCGCCTCGGCGTGGCTGTCGATCGCCTGCGCCTGGTGGCCGGCGGCACTGAGGGTCTCGCCCAGAGTATTGAGAACCTGCATCGTAGGCCGGGGACCGTTGGCCTCACGGCACGTCCGCAGCGCCTCGCCGAGCATGTCGAGTGCCTCATCGACGCGGCCGAGCCGCCGATAGATTGATCCCATCGCGTCCATGGCTCGGATTCTGCCGATCACCTGGCCGACCGACCGGTTCACCGCGAGCGCGTCCTGCGCGTAGCCGAGCGCTTCGTGGTAGCGGCCCAGTCCCTCGTACGCGGTTGCCAGATTGAATTTCGCGTGGGCCACCGCCCAGGTCTCTTCGCACTGCTCGACAATGGTCAGTGCCTCGTGGTACAGGCCGGCCGCGACCTCGTGCTCCTCGAGCCGCAGGTGGATGTAGCCGAGGTTGATGAGCTGGATCGCCTCCCGGAATCGGATGCCAGCCGAGCGGGCCATCTGCAGGCCTCGGCGCTGGGCATCCAGCGCCTCCGGATAGCGGCCCTGGGCCTCACGCACCAGGCCGAGTACCGAGACATTCTGGATCGCGGCGACGGTGTTGCCCGCCCGCAGGTTCGCCTCGAACGCGTACCGGAGCCGCCGAGATGCGGTCCCGAACCGGCCCAACCACCAGTTCATCGTACCGAGACATCCGTGGATGGCGGCCCGGTCAGCCGGGTCGCAGGCCCGGCCCAGCAGGCGTGCCGCCGCGAGCGCCTCGGTGTATGCGACCAGACCGTCGCTGTAGTGACCGTCGTCGAAGTACGGTCGCAGCACCAGGGCTAACGCGATCGCATGCCGGGGCCAGCCGTTGCGCGCCGCGTGCACACACGCTCGTACGAGATTGTCCCGCTCGGCCGCGAGCCAGGACGCGGCCGCCGCCGCGTCGGTCATGTCGGGAGTCGACGGGCGGGTGGCCGGCACCGGACGACGGCCGTTGGGCCAGCCGGAGCGGCTGAGATGAAACACGACATCGACCGCCGCCGTCGCGACCGTCAGGTAGTAATCGAAGAGTCGGCCGATCGCCTCGTGGCGTTCGATGTTCGCTGATTCCCGCTCACCGGACTCGACCGCGTACGCCCTCACAAGATCGTGCATGGACATTCGTCCGTCGTTGTCGGACTGGACCAGATGAGCGCCCACCAGTGTGCCGGCCAGCCGATGTGCCTCGACGACGTCTACTCCGGCGAGGGCGGCCAAACCGTATGCCCCGACATCGTTGCCTGGAAGGAGGCCGAGTAACCGGAACGCCCTGGCGGCCGGTGCCGGAAGCCGCCGCAGCGACAACGAGAAGACCGACCGGATGTCCGTACGTTGATCGACGGTCTTGCTGAACAGGGCCAACCTGCCGGATGGCTGCTCGTCGGCGTACTCGGCGACCAGATCCGCCAGCATGGTGTGCGGGCGCGACACCACGTGCTCGGCCGCCACCCGCAGCGCAAGGGGCAGGAGACCGCACCGGCGGGCCAAAGCCCGCGCCGCTTCGTCCTCCCGGTCCATCCGGTCCCCGATCAGCAGTCGCAACAGAGCCAACGCTTCGTCCTCGGTCAACACCTCGAGAGCGATCCGCGCGGCGCCCTGTCCGACGATCAGGTCCGCAAGATCGTTGCGGCTCGTGACCAGGGCTAGGCATGGCGGCGGCGGCAGCAGGGGCCGGACCTGTTCGGCTCCACTGGCGTTGTCGAGGAGTACGAGCATCCGGCGGCCGGCGAGCAGCCTCCGGTACAGCGCTGCGCGCCCGGCAAGGTCCACTGGCGTCGCAGCGGGGGCGACGCCCAGACCGCTGATCAGCGCGGCCAGAGCGTCCGTTGTGGTCAACGGCTCTCCGGGATCGAAACCACGCAGATTCACATAGAGCTGGCCGTCGGGAAAGCCCGCGACGACCTGGTACGCCCAGTGCACCGCCAATGCAGTCTTGCCGACGCCGGGCATACCGACCACGGTCGACACCGCTTCCGTGCCCGGCTTGGCGGCCGAAACCAGTAAGGCATCCAGCCGGGCCAGTTCACCGAGGCGCCCGGTAAAGCCGAACACCCGTGCGGGCAGTGTCTGTGGCACCACGACCGTCGTCCCGCCGCGCGGGCCAACCGCTGCGTCGCCCATGTCCGACAGTGGTCTCGAGTCGGCCGCCAACTCCCTCGCCGTCGCGAGTACGCCCTGCTCGTGCGGGCTCGCACCGAGCAGCCGGACGAGTTCGTCGAATCGGTCGACCGACGCCAGCCTCGTCCCCGTGAAGTAGCCGCCTATCGTCGAGACCGACCAGCCGGTCTGGTCTGCGATTTTGCGGTACGTGAGCACCGGGATCCGCAGCCGACGGGCGTGCCTGCGACGCAGCTCGCGCAGCAGGCGTCCAAGGTCGGCCGCAGTCCGCACCGCGGCGGCCTGCGCGGCGATGTCAGAGATATCATCGACAGCCATCAGTACGTCCATCTGAGCGGGCTGGAGTTTAGGCGGCGGCGTCGCGCGCCTCGAGGCTGACGCGGCGGGCACCCTCGGCGGCCACCAGACCACCGAGACTGTCTCGACTGGTCACTATGACCATGCAGTTGGCGTTGCCGGGCAGCAGCGGCCGCACAGCCTCCGCAGACCATGCGTTGTCGAGCACGACGAGTGCGCGCCGCCCGGCGAGGATGGTGCGGTACCAGGCCGCCCGCTCGTCGACGCCGCCGGGCAGCCGACTCTGATCGACACCGAGCGCGTGCAGGAATCGGCCCAACGCGTCAACCGGTCTGAGGAGGCTCCGTGGATCGGATCCGCCCAGATCGATGTAGAGCTGGCCGTCCGGAAAGGCATTGGTCCGCCGATGCGCCCACTGCACGGCGAGCGCCGTCTTGCCAACGTTCCTGGCGCCGCAGATCGCTGCGATCACAAGACCTCCGGCTGGGTTGCCTTGCTGTCCGACGGCCGCCGCGAGCCGGTCCAGCTCCGCGAGTTCGCGACGGCGCCCGACGAACGAGGGCACGGGCGCGGGCAACTCTCGCGGCATTCGGTCTCCGGCCGGCGCGGTCGTGCCGGTACCGGTCCAGCGCAGTTCCTCCACCCGGTCGCGGGCACGGGCCAGCGGACCAAGCTCGGCACTCGTGGCGCCCAAAATCTGCACCAGCTGGTCGAAGCGATCCGCGGGAGGCAGTCCGGTGCCGACCAAGTACTCTCCGATGCTGGCGCGCGACCAGCCGGTCTTCGCAGCCAATCCGCGATAGGTCAGCGCCGGGCCTTCCCGGACGCACGCTTCGCGCTGGCGCAGCAGCCGAAGGACGCGGGCCAGCTCCGGTGCCGTACGGGCCGCAGCGGCCCCCTGTGCCAGGGGCCAGGCCGTTTCCGGGACGGTGTGGAGCCGGTCAGACACCACGACCGCCGCGCGGGGAGGAGTCGGCTAGGACAAGGCGAGGAAGGTTCACGCGGCAGCTCCCTCTTGGACGTACGGCAGGTCATCCGAAAGTTTCGTAGAAATACCGATACAACGATGAAACTAGACCGCGATGAAAACCACGTCAAGATATCCGTCGATGTCCCTGCGCAGCATTTTATGAGGCAACTGCACGATATTGGCGCAATCCTCCGCTCAGATGCATCGGATGCATACGCCGAAAGTTTCTGAGGTCTCGGTCGGCGTGCCCTTCGTGTCCGCCGAATTCCGCCGAAGCACCTGCGCGGCCTTGGAACTCGATAGTCTCCGCCCACCTCGTGTCGAAAGGCGTTGCCAATCCAGGTGCGTCCTCGCGGTCAGGGATCCGACGGCCAGCCAACGGAGGCCACGGCTCCTGGCCCGCGCGACGCGCACTTCGACAAGGAAGGAGCACCAACATGCGCCGTTTCATCCGCGCGCTGGCGGTCGTACTGATGACCGTCGCCGCCGGCGTCGCCCTCCCGGCCACATCGCATGCGGCGGGATCGCCACAGCTCTGGGAGAACTATCAGTCAAAGCTCTGCATGGGCGTGTCCGCCGGTAACGTGACGGACGGAACCGCCATCATCACCTGGGGTTGTAACGGCAACTCGGATCAGGGATGGATACTCGATCCAGTCACCGTCAACAATCAGACCTGGTATCTCTTCAGGGACGGTACGAATCCCAACCAGTGCCTGAGTGTGGCCGCCAAGAGTAAGAGTGCCGGTGCACTTCTGGTGATCTGGCATTGCAAGCCGTCCAACGACGACCAGGACCAGTTGTGGCTTCCGGCCTACATACCCAGGGCGCCGTTCCCGCTCGCCGAGATCGAGAACTTCAATTCCGGTCTGTACATCATTGCGGGCACCGCCAACCCGGGCTCACCGGTCGGGCAGATGCCCATCACTCCCTCGACCCAACTCGACGTGTGGAGCAACTGCCCGCAGACACTGGGCGTATCCGGGGCCTGTCCGGGCGTGTGATCGAGTCGGCAGCTCTTGGCTGATCAGGGCTCCCGTCCAACCACAGCCAAGAGCTGCCTGGTTCGGCCCACACCTGCGGCCGGACCAGGTAGCTGCCGGCTTCCGGCGCTTGCTGCTACAGGGGGTTGAGGGAGGCGCATAGACCGGTCGGGAACGACGGATCGGCGGCGCGAACCGCCGTACACCCGCCGGTCCGGGTCGCCGTGACGGCCATCCAGCCGTCCGTCGTCGCGCGGTAGAACCATCGGATCGACGACGCGGACAACGACGGGCAGGTGTTGTCGCAGGCGGGTCCGCCGGTCCAGCTCAGATCCAGGACGAAACCTGCGCCGTCACAGCCGCGGACGGTCCAGGTGGCCGGCTGCTGGACGTCGGCGCCGTGTGCGATCTGCGCGATGGTGGCACCGTCACACGTCGCGGACAGGTGGCCGCAGACGAACGGTGCCGGACCGCATCGGACCGGCACCGTCTGCGTTTCCCGTCAGGTACGGGTGTTCCAGCCCGCCTTGGTCGCCTCGGTCTCGCCCGGGCAGGTGGTGGTCGACCAGCCGCCGCCTTCGTTCTTCCAGGCCCCGTGCTCGACGGTCGAGCCGGTGCCGTTGAGTTTTGTGCACGTGAGCGCAACGCGGTACTGCGTCTGCCCGGTTACCAAGCACAGCGCCTTGCCGGTCAGCTCTCCGGTGATGAGGCCCTGGCAGGACTGCACCGACGCGTTGGCCGCCACCGGCGCGACGAACAAACCGGCGGCGAGGACGCCTGCGACGGCGAGAGTACGAACGAATGTACGGTTCACGATTGCTCCTGGAGCTGTGGGGACTGTTCCTACCGGCACAGCCTCCGCCCGACCGTCATACGCGGCTCATGCGTGACCGATACGTCGGCCGTAGGATGCGGTTGAACGCGGCGACGTAGGGACTGTGGTGCACTTCCGAATACTCGGACCGGTGACGGTCGAGGTCGACGGCGCGACTGTGCCGATAGGACGGCCACGCCAGCGGGGCGTCCTGGCGTACCTGCTGTTGCACCGCAACACCGCGGTCAGCACCGATCGGTTGGTGCAGGCGTTGTGGGATGGCAACGGTCCGTCGACCGCGCGCAGCCAGGTGCAGACCGACCTCTCGATTCTGCGTCGGCAAATCCGTGCGGTGGCCGGTGCCGACCCGATCACCACCACCCGTTCCGGCTACCGGATCACGGTCGGGCCGGGCGACCTCGACCTGGACCGGTTCACCGCACTGTTACGGGATGCGCGTGCCGCGACCGATCCGGGAATGACCGCGGAACGTCTTCGCGAGGCCGTCGCCGTGTGGACCGGTACACCGCTGTCCGGGATCTCGGCCGCCTACGCCGACGCTCACCGAGTGCACCTCGACGAGCAGCGGGTGAACGCCTACGAACAGCTCTACGACGCCGAACTACGCGCCGGCCGGCACACCGAGGTCATCGGGGAGCTGCTGGCGCTTATCGCGGCGTACCCGCTGCGGGAGTCCCTGGTCGGAACGCTGATGACCGCGCTGCACCGGTCCGGGCGTACAGCCGAGGCGCTCGCGTACGCCCGCGACCTCCGCCGGAGGTTGGCCGACCAGCACGGTCTCGACCCGAGTCGCGACTTCCAGCATTTAGCGCAGACGATCCGGCGGGATGAAGCGGAACCGGTCGACGTGCCGCCGCCACACCGCGACGTACCCCGGCAACTGCCCTGGCACCTGTCGACCATTGCCGGCCGTACGGCTGACCTGCGACGGCTGGACACCGTCGCCGACCGCGGCGGCGTGGCCGTGGTTACCGGTACGGCCGGCGTCGGCAAGTCCACACTCACACTGCACTGGGCTCACCAGGTCGCCGATCGGTACCCGGACGGGCAGTTGTACGCGAATCTGCACGGATTCGACCCGAACCCGGAGGCGACCGAGCCGTCGGATGTGCTCGGCGGTTTCCTCGTCGCCCTCGGTGAACCGGCCCGGGACCTGCCCGCGGACCCGGAGACGTTGGCCGCCCTGTACCGCAGCCGCACGGCGGGTCGCCGGCTCCTACTCGTGCTCGACAACGCCCGGGATGCCGACCAGGTCACGCCGCTGCTGCCGGCCGGCGGGACCACCGCCGTGGTCGTCACCAGCCGCGACCGCTTGACCGGCCTGATCGCGGCCGGCGCCGTAGCGATCCCGCTGGACCTGCTCGACCCCGACGACGCGGCCGAGCTTCTGGCCGAGCGGCTGTCACCAGGCCGGGTCGCGACCGAACCGGACGCGGTCACCGAAATCGTCACCCGATGCGCCCGACTGCCGCTCGCACTGTCGCTGGTGGCCGCGCACTTGGCGGCCCGACCGGAGATTCAGCTGTCGGATGCCGCGGCGGCACTTCGCCGAGGCCACTACGACCTCGACGGTAACGGGCCGCCGCTGGCCGCGACGTTCGCGTGGTCGTACGCCCGGCTGAACCGCGGCACCGACGAACTGTTCGTCGCGATCGGTGCCGGCCCCCTGGTGGAGATCGGCGCGGACGCCGCGGCCAGCCTGGTCGGCGTACCCGCCGATGTGGCCCGGGCTCACCTGGCCGAACTGGTTCGGGCCAACCTTGTCTCGGAGACCGCCGACGGCCGCATCACCATGCATGACCTGTTACGTGCCGACGCCCACCGGCGGGCAGACCGGCATGGTCCGGACATCGGAGGGCTGCTCCGGCTGCTCGACCACTACGCGCACACCGCTCGACGGGCAGCGATCCTCTTCCAGCCGGGCCGGGCCGCGATCGCGGCCGACGCACCGATCGAGGGCGTGACCGTCACCGCGCTCGCCGACCGCCACGAGGCGCTGGCCTGGTTGCGGACCGAACATGACAACCTGATCACGCTGGCCACTCGGGCCGGGATCTGGGGCCACGACGCGTACGGTTGGCGACTCACCTGGGCACTGACCGACTACCTGCACCGGGTCGGCTGGTGGCACGACTGGGTCCGAGTCCAGGCAGCCGGGCTCGCCGCCGCACGCCGGCTGAACGATCGCCGGGCGCTCGCGCAGTCCCACTCCGGCCTGGCACGTGCGTTGATGCAGGTTGGCCGGTTCGACGACGCCGAGGATGAACTGAGCAACGCGCGTGCGGCTGCCGCCGAGCGCGGCGATACCTCAGGCGAGGCGTACGTGCTGCAGATCCTCGCCGACGTGTACGGCAAACGCGGCCGCAACCACGACGCGGCCGCGGCCGTAGAAGCCGCACTGGCCCTCTACGACCAGGTCGGGGACGTGCTCGGCCGGGCTGCTGCGCTGAACAACATCGGTCTCTACCTAGGTGCGATCGGCCGGGCCGAGGAGGCGATCGAGCGGTGCGCCGAGGCTTTGCGTGTGTTCACCGCGAAGGGCGAGGTCAACGGCGCTGGCGCGGTATATGACACGCTCGGACGCCTGCACGCGAACCTCGGCGACCACGACGCGGCGGTCCGACACTTCGCCCGATCGATCGAGATCAAGACCGGCATCGGCGAGCGCTACCAGGCCGCGTCCAGCCTGACCCGGCTCGGCGAGACGTACCTGTCCATTGGTGAGACCGATGCGGCCGTTCGCGCGTACCGGCAGGCGCTCGGTCATCTCGACGATCTCGACCATCCGGACGCGGCGGATGTCCGAGCCCGCCTGGCCGACCTGTAGCCATCGAGTAACTGGCTGGGCAGGTTACTGGCCGATGCGTCCGTCGATCCGCTCGCGCAACAGGTCGACGTGGCCCATGTGGCGGCCGTACTCCCAGACCGTTCCGACCAGTACGTCGCGCAGCGACATCGACCCGCCACCGCTGCCATGCTGATTCGAGGGATCGTCGCCGGTGATGTCGAGACTCGGCGCCTCGGCCACAAACCGCGTGGCGAAGTCCACCTCCGCACGCCATGCGTCCCACGCCTCCGCAACCACCTGCGGGTCGGCAACAGCACCATCGAAATCACCGTCACGATCGGTGTCGGAACAGAACAGCCGCGGTACGTCCTGTCTGGCCATCAGCACCCGGAACGTCGCGCGCTCCACCTCGGCGAGGTGCCGCACCAGTCCCAGCAGTGACATCGTGGACGGCTCGACGGAACGGCGCGCCATCGCTTCCGCGTCAAGACCTGCGCACTTCATCTCCAGGGTGAGACGTGCGCAGCGCACGGCTTCGACCAGCGTGGTTCGCTCGTCGCCCGCCGTTGGTCCGCTCTCACGCGGGTCGTCGTCGGACGGCTTTCCGTCCGCGGTGAACATGTCGGCTCTTCGGGTCGTGGCCATGGCCGCCATTATCGCGATGCGCTCGGCGACCGACAACAGATTAACGACACCTGCACCCACGGCTGATCCGCTTCGAGTTTGGTTGCGAACGGCCTGTGGCCGGTACATATCCGATCGGGTCGAACCCGCTTCCGTACCTTGACGGTTACGTAACCACATTGGTACGCTCATGACATGGAAGCTGCTTTGCGCGCGTTGGCGGACGAGAGTCGACGCACGATGCTGGAGGCCCTCGCCGACGGTCCGGCGACGGCGGGTGAGCTGGCGGCACTGCTGCCGATTGCGCGCCCGGGCGTTTCGCGGCACCTTCGGGTGCTGCGGGAGGCGGGACTTGTCGAGGTCCGGCACGAAGCGCAGCGCCGGATCTACGGGCTTCGTCTTGAGCCGCTCACCGAAGTCGAGGCGTGGCTGAATCGATATCGGGCTATGTGCGAGCAGCAACTGGACGCCCTGCACACCGAGGTGGCCCGGGGGAAACGCGAACGAAGGAGCACGCAATGACAGGCAATGTACGCGGCGGTGCCCGGATCCTGGGCAGCCTAGGATCGGCGGACGGCAAGGGCGTCGTCCGCATGGAAGACCGCTACAGCACCAACATCGAGGACCTGTGGTCAGCGATCACGGATCCCCTGCGCCTGGCCCGCTGGCTCGGCGAGATCGAAGGTGACCTCCGACTTGGCGGCACCTACCACGCGCGCTACTACGCCAGTGGATGGGAAGGCGACGTTCGCATCGACGTGTGCGAGCCTCCGCGGCGACTGCGACTGATCAACGCCGACCCAGACGGGCATGTCACCGAGGTCACGCTCACCCCCGACGGTGACCAGACCATCCTGGTCTGGGAGGCGCGCGGCATGCCCCTAACGGTGCTCCCCGCCTACGGTGCCGGAATCCAGGTCCATGTCGAAGATCTCACCGCCTACATCGCCGGGCTCGAACGATGCGACGCCGAGGCACGGTGGCACGAACTCGAACCCGCCTACACAGCCTCAGCGATCATCGTCAGCGAATAGAGACCTCGACACCGGCCTGGAGCACCGCGACCTCATCGCTGACGTGCCGTACGGCGCCGCCTGCGGCACGTTCGGGCTCACCGGACAGCAGGTGTTGTCGTACGTCGATCGTATTGTCGGTGCATGGTATTTACGTCGCCTCTGGAGCGGGCCATGCCGAATCGTCTGGCCAACGAGCGCGACGCGCTGACCCAGCAGCTCGACTTCCACCGCGCCACCCTGCTTCGCAAGTTGGAGGGCCTCGATGGCGAGCCGCTGCGACGGCCGATGACGGCGTCTGGACTGAGCCTGCTGGGACTGGTGAAGCACCTAACCGAGACGGAGCATGGCTGGTTCCTACAGATCTACGGAGGGTTGCCCGAGCCAGATCTGTTCTCGACCGATAGTGACCCAGATGCGGAGTTTTGCGTCAGTCCCGATGAAACAGCCGATGCCCTGGCCGAGCAGTACCTACAGACCTGTGAGCGAGCCCGGGCCGTTGTGGCCGCCGGTGGGCTCGACGACGTAGTCACGACGCCGTCGGGCGCAGAGGTCAACTTGCGGGCGATCCTGATCCATATGATCCAAGAAACCGCACGGCACAATGGTCACGCCGACATCATCCGAGAGGCGATTGACGGCACGACAGGTCACTAAAGCCCGCCTCACACTGGGTCCGAGCGGCAGTGAAAGGCTCGGAGATCTGGAGTGCTGCTTGTCGCGCGGACTCGCGTTCGCCGCGGCGTCCTCGGCCTTCGTCACCGCCTCGTGGAACTCGGTCGCGCCGATTGTGGTCGTGGTGTGCTCCCCGGCCTAAACGAACGGCCCGACCTACGGCGCGGCGATAACGTTCTGCTGCTGTCGGCCCAGCCGATCGATGCCGAGTGCGACGCGGTCACCGGGGTGCAGGTATACCGGTGGCGTGAGGCTCATGCCTACTCCGGCAGGGGTTCCGGTATTGATCAGGTCGCCGGGTTCGAGGACCATGAATTGGCTCAGGTAGTGCACGAGGAACGCCGGGTTGAACAGCATCGCCTTGGTTGAGCCTGTCTGGCGCCGTTGACCATTGACGTCGAGCCACAGGCCGAGGGTGCTCGTATCCGGCATCTCATCCGCCGTGAGCAGCCATGGGCCGCACGGATTGAAGGTCTCGGCGGATTTGCCTTTGACCCACTGACCGCCGCGGTGGAGCTGGAACGTGCGCTCACTGACATCGTTGACCAATACATAACCGGCGATTGCGGCGCGAGCGGCAGATTCATCGACGAGGTAGCGGGCGCGGCGCCCGATGACGATGCCCAGCTCGACTTCCCAGTCGGTCGTCGTCGAACCGCGTGGGACGTGCACATGGTCGTTCGGTCCGACCAGCGTGTTCGGTGCCTTGTTGAATACGATCGGCTCATCGGGCGGCGTCTGCCCGGTCTCAGCCGCGTGATCGGCATAGTTGAGTCCGATGCACAGGATCTGATGAGGCCGAGCGATCGGCGCGCCGACGCGGTCGCCGACGAAACGCCGGACGCGTCCGGCCGCCACCCGCTCGGCGACGGTGGCCGCCAGCCGGTCGAAGCCGGCGGCGAAGAATGCGCTGTCGAAGTCGGTGACGACGTCGGACACGTCGATGTACGTGTCGTCGTCGACCGCGACGATCGGTCGCTCGTTGCCGAGGTCCCCGAGTCGCATCAGCCTCATGTGCCTTGCTCCTTGTCCAGTTGGTGATGTTGGTCGTGAGATCACGAGACGGTCGTAGCGCGCTCCTGGCTGGTGAGCCCCAGTGTTGTCGTGTTCGGCCTGGCGATTTGCAGGCGCTGCTTGAGCCAGTGCAGAAGACCATCGGCAGATGCGGCCACGAAGATGGCGATACCCGTGACGATCTGTTGGTCGTAGGACTGCAGCCCGAGCAGGCTCATGCCGTTGGACAAGAAACCGAGAAGCAGTACGCCGATGGCGGTACGCAGGATGCTGCCACGGCCGCCGAACAGGCTGGTGCCGCCGAGCACGACCGCGCCGACGATGTTGAGCAGAAGCGGACTGCCCATGCTGGCGCCGGCCCCGGCCAGGCCCGATGTCAGAACCAGGCCGGCAGCCGCCGAGCACAGTCCGGCGACGGCGTACACACCCGTCACCGATCGGGCGACATGGATGCCGCTGATCCGTGCGACGTGGACGTTGGCACCGACCAGGAAGACCCGGCGCCCCCATGCGGTGCAGGTCAACACGGTCTGGGCGATGACGTACAGCATGATCGTCAGCCACACCGCGTCGGGTATGCCGGCCGGGCCGACGATGCTGAACGTCACCACACTGATCGGGATCGGCGCGATCGTGGTGCCGTGACTCATCAGTGTCGCCACGCCGCTGACGACGTAGAGTGCCGCGAGCGTGACCGCGAACGGCACCACCGGCAGCTTCGCGACAACGGTTCCGACGAGCGCTCCGACCACTGTGCCGGTGGCCAGGCCGACGAGCAGACCGAGTGGCACGTTGTGGAATGCCCGCATGGCCTCGGCGCCGGCCAGGCCCGCGGCACCGATGACGCTGCCGGTGGACAGGTCGATGCCGCCGGTCAGGATCACGAACGTCGCCCCGATGGCCGCGATCGCCACGACCGCGGACTGGCTGAGCACGTTGATGAGGTTGGTCTGGGTCAGCATCCCGTCGGTCATCGCGCTCAGGATCGCGACCATGATGACCAGGACGGGGAGCATGGACAGCTCCGCGATCCAGGCCGGTCGGCGACCCGGGTCACGCACGAGTGTCCACACGCGACCGAGATGGGCAGTACCGGCGGCTGGTGCCCGCCCGGGCACGGAGGGCCGCGTGTGCGGCGCCTCCGTACCCTTCGTCAGGTCAGGATCCTGCACAGCCCCACACCTGCGAGTTCGTGGTGGCGAAGTTCGCCTGGTTCAGCGGCAGTCCCTTGACCTGCGCCGTTTTCGGGCTGACCGTCTTGCCGGCGACGGCATTGTCCGCGGCGTCCACGGCCTGCTTGCCGAACTCGCTGACCAGCGTGGCGATGTCGCCGTCGATGGTCTTGCCCTTCAGCGCGGCGCAGCCGTTCTGGTCACCGTCGATGGTCACGATGAACACGTGCTTGGGATCTCCGATCGGCGCCTGGCGTCCGGCCGTGGTGAGCGCCGATTGGACGGACGGCAGCAGGAAGTCCGACGGGATGAAGATGCCGTTGATGTCCGGGTTCTTCTGCAGCGCGTTGGACGTACCGTCCAGCGCCTTGGACGGATCCCAGTCGGTCGGGACCTGGCTGACGATCGTGACGTTGGCGTTGCCGGCCAGCGCGGCGTTGAAGCCGTCGCGGCGGCCGATCGCGTTCTGGTCGGTCAGCCCACCCACCAGCTCCAGCACCTTCATCGGCGTACCGGCCGCGGTGAACTGCGATGCGGCCAGGCCACCGTCGGCGACCGGGTCACCGGTGATCTGAAAGGTGATGTCCTGCTGGTCGGCGACGGCCCGGTCGATCGCGATGAACGGGACGTTCTTCGCCTTCGCCAGGCTGATCGAGGCGGTGATCTGCTGGCCGTCCTGGGCGATGGCGATGATCGCGTTGACCTTCTGCGTCTCGATCAGGTCCTGGATCTGGGAGGCCTGCTTCTGCGCGTCCGAGTCGGCGACGTCGAAAATCACCTTGTCGCCGGCCGCGGTCGGCTGCGTCCTGGATCGCCGACTTCTCGGCCTGCCGGGTCGCGTTGAGCAGGTCGAAGCTGACGCCGATCGTGATCGTCTTGGGTGCCGTACTGGCGCCGGTCTTCGTTCCGCCACTCGAACTGCAGGCGGCCAGCGTCAGCACGGCGGTAGCGGCGATCAGGCATCGCACGCCGGTGGATCGTTTCACGGGAACTCCTTTATAGGGTTGGGTTGATCAGCACTAGGCCGCGGGTGCGGCGTCGTGTGGTGGGTGTGTGCGACGGAGCCGGGCAGGCAGCAGGGTCCGCCATCGGGTGCCCGCGGCGAGGACCGCCGCGAGCAGGACGCCGCCGCGGATGATGTCGAAGATGTAGGGCGAGGCGTTGGAGTAGACGAGGCCGGTCTGAACGGTGGTGAGCACCAGTGCGCCGAGGACCGAGCCGCCGACGCTGCCGCGACCGCCGAACAGGCTGGTGCCGCCGAGGACGACGGCGGTGATCACGGTGAGTTCGTAGCCTTGGCCGATCGACGGCTGAACCGCGCCGAGTCGGGCGGTCTGGATCAGGGCGGCGACACCCGGCGAGGAGGCCGGCCGCCAGGTAGGCGCCGAGGATCACCGGTCGCACCGGCAGCCCGGCGCCCTCGGCCGATGACCGGCTGGAGCCCACGGCCTGCAGGTACCGGCCGAAGACCGTACGGGCCAGGACCGCTACGCCGATGGCGACGACGACGGCGGCGACGAGCACCGGTGCCGGGATGCCCAGCCAGGTCCCGGTGCCGATCCAGCGCAGGTCGGCCGGGACGGTGATGTTCTGCTGTTTGGTGATATGGCCGCCGGCACCCCGGAACACCTGCATGGTGGCGAGCGTGACGATCAACGCCGGTACCCGGGTCATCGCTATGGCGGTGCCGTTGAGCAGCGCCCATGAGCGTGGTCGACGCGAGCACACCGATGAACACCACCGCTGCGTTGCGGTCCACCAGCGCGTTGCTCGTCTCGATCGCCGCCGCGAGGAACAGCATGGAGCCGACGGACAGGTCGATCCCCGACGTCATGATCACGTACGTCATCCCGACCGACATGATGATCAGCGGGCTGGATTGCACGGCAATGTTGCGGAAGTTCGCGACGGTGGCGAAGCCGTCGTAGAGCCCGGCCATCACGGCGAGCAGGATGACCAGTACGGGCAGGAGTGGGTTGCGTCGTACGTATCGAACCGAACGCCGACCCAGCGTGCCGAGGATGGCGGTCATGCCGCACCGCCGGTGGCGAGGCGAATAATCGCTTCCTGCGAAGCGCCGGCGTGCGACAGGATCCCGGCAAGGCGGCCCTGGTGCATGACTCCGATCCGGTGGCTGAGGCCCAGGACCTCTTCCATCTCCGAGCTGACGAGCAGGATCGCCGATCCCGCGCGGGCGAGATCGATCAGCAGCTTGTAGATCTCGGCCTTGGCGCCGACGTCGATACCCCGCGTCGGCTCGTCCAAAATGATCAGGCGCGGTGGCCGGCCGAGCCACTTGCCGAGTACGACCTTCTGCTGGTTGCCGCCGCTGAGCGATCCGCCCGGAGTGTTCAGGCCGGCGCGTGCCACCAGCCCCACCTCCGCGGCGCGCTGCGCGGACAGGCGACGTTCGGCCCGCCGGTCGAGCCAGCCGCCCAGCCGGGACCGAGTGACGGCGGCGAGGTCGACGACCGACAGGCTCTCCCGGATCGGCCGGTCGAGGAACAGACCTTCGGCCCGACGGTCTTCGGTGACGAAGGCGATACCCGCCTCGATCGCGGCCCGCACGTCGCCGCGGCGGAGCGGCCGTCCGCCGATATCGACCCGGCCGATCTGCCCGGACAGTCCGAAGATCGCGCGGGCGACCTCGGTGCGGCCGGATCCCATCAAACCGGCCAGCCCGAAGATCTCGCCTTCGGCGATGTCGAACGAGATGCCGGATATCCGGCTTGCGTCGCCCACGTCGTGGACGGACAGCGCGATGTCACCGCCGGGTGGCGACGGGTGCGGGTAGCCCTTGGCGAGTTCCCGCCCCACCATCAGCGCTTCCAGCGTTGCGCGATCGGTGTCGGCGGTCGGCCGGTCGGCGACGACGCGGCCGTCGCGCAGCACGACCACGCGCTGGCTGAGCCGCGCGATCTCTTCCAGGAAATGGCTGATGTACAAGATGGCGACGCCCTGATCGCGCAGCCGGTCGACGATCGAGGCGAGGAGTTCACGCTCGGCGAGATTCAGCGACGCGGTCGGCTCGTCGAAAACGATCGCCCGGGGCTCGACCGCGAGCGCCTTGGCGATCTCCACCAGTTGCCGCTGCCCGGTGGACAGGTCCCGGACCGGTACGTCCGGCTCGAAGGCCGCCCCGACCTGACGCAGCAGCGGGACGGCGGCCCGGTTCAGCGACCGAGGACTGACTACCGCCAGCCGCCGTCCGGTGTGCAGGTTGGTGATGAAGATGTTCTCCGCGACCGACAGGTCCGGGAACAGGCTCGTCTCCTGGTGCACGGTGGCGACGCCGCGTCCGCGGGCACCGCCGACGCCGGTCGCCGGGGGTCGGCCGTCGATAAGAACGGCGCCGGCATCGGCGCGGAGATTCCCGCCGATGATGTTCTTGATGGTGGACTTGCCGGCACCGTTCTCGCCGGCCAGCGCGACCACTTCGCCGCCGCGCACGTCGAATGACACGTCCCGCAGCGCCGCGATGCCGCCGAACGCCTTGCTCACCTCGCGCACGGCGATCACCGGTGCGGTGTTCATCGCCGCGCCCCGGACCGGTGGGCCGCGGTGAGGCGCGAGCCGTCCGAGGACACCAGATCGGCGGTCGTGACGGCGAGCCGACACGGGTGGTGGGGCATGAGCGTCTCCCGATTGCGCGTGTTTCTGCGGGTCGTTTGCGTGAGGTGGCGACTGCTGGGCCAGAATTCGGTATGGGTGGCGCCCCGTACGGGACGCATCTGCGGCGGCGGTAGGTGCGGGCCGCCGTGATGGACTGCTCCATCGGACGTGCCGGGTAGTCGCAGACGTTAAGCTGGCGCGTCGATCACGTAAAGCGCGCGTTTCAGCAGGGACCGATCCGATAAACGGATAGTCGGATTGCACCGTGAAGGACACCCAGGTCGGTGGTCTGATGGAGTCGGCAGCGCTGTCACCTGCGGAGCGCTGGTCACCGCCCGAAGAGCCGATCACGCCTGGGCCGACCCGCCCAGCCGGTCTAAGGCTTGAGACGATCCGTAAATCGGATGGCAACGTCCCGCTTGTCGCGCTGTTCGAGACAAACGGCCGCCACCTATCGTCGGTCTCGTGACTAGCCTTGCGTACCCCCACTCCCCCACGTTCGTCCGCCGGAAGCCTGCATCACCGCGCTCGCAGCGTCGATGGCCCGGCCCACGATTCGCTCCGACCGCTTCGGCCGAGTGCACGGGTTCGTGATGGGCGCTCGCGAGACTGACGAGTCGGCGCCGGAGGTGGTGATGCCACTGGTTGCGCGGCCCGGCCTGGACAACGTCGGCATCGTCATGCGCGCGGTCGCCGACGGCGCCGCAGTGGCGGTCGACGGCCGGGTCATGCACGCTCCTGGGCCGGTGCCGGCCGGGCACAAGATCGCACTCCGCGCGATCTCCCACGGCACCCCCGTGCGGAAGTACAACGAGACCATCGGCTTTGCAACCGCCGACATCGCGGCCGGCGAACATGTGCACCTGCACAATATCGGCGTGCGTGCGGACCGATCCGACGTGGCGATCCGGCCGCAATCGACAGCGTGGATTCCGCCGGCCGCACCGACCCGGACGCATTTCCTCGGCTATCGCCGCCCGGATGGGCGGGCCGCGACGCGCAACTACATCGGCGTGCTGCCGACCGTGAACTGTTCGGCGACGGTGGCCCGGCTCATCGCCCAGACGGCCACCGCCGCGCATGCCGACATCCCAGGGCTCGACGGTGTGATCGCACTCGGCCACGACCTCGGCTGCGGCCTGGCAGAGGGCACCACGGGCGACGACATCCTGCGGCGGACGCTGCGCGGCTACGCCACTCATCCGAACATCGCCGGCGTTCTGGTGGTCAGCCTGGGCTGCGAGGTCAACCAGCCGGAGAACATCTTCGGTGCGGGCATGGACGGCATCGAGCACCTGATGATTCAGGGCCTGGGTGGCACCGCTCCGACCGTCAACGAGGGCCTGCGCCGCGTCGCCGAGATGGTCGGCCAGGTGCGCCAGATGCGCCGGGAGCCGATCCCGGTGGCGGAGTTGGTGCTGGGCCTGCAGTGTGGCGGCAGCGACGCGTACTCGGGACTGACCGCCAACCCGACCCTGGGCGTCGCCGCCGACCTGCTGGTCGCCGCCGGCGGCCGGGTGATCCTCGGCGAAACCCCGGAAATCTACGGTGCGCAGCACCTGCTCCAGAGCCGGGCCGCGAGCCCTCAGGTCGCCGAGCGCATCGACGAACTGCTGCGCTGGTGGCAGGAGTACGCCCACCGGCACGGCGCCGTGCTCGACGACAACCCGTCAGCCGGCAACCGCGCCGGCGGGATCAGCACCATCTGGGAGAAGTCACTCGGTGCCGTGCTCAAGGCCGGCACCAGCCCGCTCAACGCGGTGGTCGGCTACGCCGAGCCCGTGACCGGCGACGGGCTGACCTTCATGGACACCCCCGGATACGATCCGGTATCGGCGACCGGCATGGTCGCCGGCGGCGCGAACATGCTGGCCTTCACCACCGGCCGCGGGTCACTGTTCGGCTCCCGACCGGTGCCGTGCGTCAAGATCAGTACGACCAGCGCCCTGTACCGCCACATGACCGGCGACATCGACTTCGACGCAGGACCGGCAATGTCCCAGACCGACCAGATCCGTTACGGCACCAGCCTGTTCGAGCTTCTCGTCGACACCGCGTCCGGGCAGGCGAGCAAGTCCGAGGCGCTCGGCTTCGGCACCGAAGAGATCGCGCCCTGGCGGATGGGGGCCGTGCTGTGATCACCGCGCTGTCCCCGACTCGCCATGTGCTCGGCGAAGGACCGCTGTGGGATCCCGCGTACCCGGACTCTGCACTGGGTCGACATCGTCGCCGGCGACGTGTTCAGCCAGCCTGACGGTGCCACCGCGCCGCACGTCACACATCTGGGCGTACAGGTGGGATGCCTCGGCCTGACCGCGGACCCGAACACTCTGGTGGCCGGTCTGCGGACCGGCTGGCACCTCGTCGAATCTCGAGACCGGCTCGCGGCAGTTGCTCGGCGACCCGGAACACGACCGCGAGACCTGCCGGTTCAACGACGGCTCCGTCGATGCCGGCCGGTCGATTCTGGACCGGCTCGCTCGAGGACAGCGAGAGCGGCCCGGACGGCCGGCTGTATCGCCTGGACCCGCGACGGCTCGTACCGGACGATGGACGAGGGCTTCTACTGCTCCAACGGCATCGACTGGTCACCGGACGGTCGCTGGATGTACTTCGTCGACTCCCGCCAGGACCGTGATCTACCGGTACGCGTTCGACCCCGACCGACGGCGAGGCACGCGACCGAGAGATCTTCGTCGACACCGCCGCACTGAAGGGCATCCCCGATGGTCTGCGCGTCGATGCCGCCGGCGACATCTGGTGTGCATTCTGGGACGGCGCCCAGATCGTCCGTTTCGCCCCGGACGGCTCCGTCCGGGAACAGCTCCCGGTACCGGTCCTGCGACCGACCAGCATCGCCTTCGGCGGCGCCGATCTTCGCACGATGTACATCACCTCCGCATCGTTCGGCCTGACCCCCTCGCAGGTGCAGCGTTGGCCGCATCCGGGATCGGTCCTGCACCGTCCCGCGGTTACACCGGGCCTGCCCGCGCACGTATTCGCCACCCACCTCGTCACCTCAGGAACGGCTGGTCCATGAGATTCACCGACAAGACAGCGGTCGTCACCGGCGCCAATTCCGGCATCGGCCGGGCCACCGCCACGCGATTGCTCAGCGAAGGCGCCCAGGTGCTGGCCGTCGACGTACGCCATGACCGCACCTGGCCCGATGCCGACGCCGGTCGACTGCGCACCCTCACCCTCGACATCTCCGCGGCCAACGCCGCCCGATGTCGCTCGCACACCGTTCGCAGGCGCACTACGACCGCGTCGACGTGCTCGCCAATGTCGCCGGCATTCTCCACATCGCGCCGTTTCTCGAGGTGCAACGGGCCGACTGGGATCGGGTGCTTGCGGTCAATCTGACCGGAGCGTTCTTCCTCAGCCAGGCCGTCGCCCGAATCATGGTCGACACCGGTACGCCGGGTCGGATCGTCAACGTCTCCTCCGTCCACGCCGTCGTCTCGGAGCCCAACGCCGCGCCGTACACCGCGACGAAAGGCGGCCTCGAGGCGATGACCCGCACCATGGCCTCCGAACTCGCCCCGCACGGCATCACGGTCAACTGTGTCCGTCCCGGCCCGGTACGCACCGGCATGAGCGAACCGATCTACACCCCGGAGATCGAAAGGGCGCTGCTTGCCCGGGTGCCGCTCGGCATCGCCCCGCCCGAATGGATCGCCGCCGCCATCTGCTACCTCGCGTCGGAGGAGGCTTGCTATACAACGGGGGCATGCCTCGATGTCGACGGCGGCTACGCGATGGACGGCGCTCTGCCCGGATTGACGTACCAGTGAGCGCGCCGCAACGGCCGGTCGCGGTGGTAACCGGCGCCGCGTCCGGTATCGGCCGCGCCACCGCGATCCGCCTGGCGTACGACTACGACCTTGCCCTGGTCGATGTCGATCTCGACGGCCTCAGCGACACGTGCACCCAGATCACGAAGGACGGCGGCACCGCACAGACGTTCCGCGTCGACCTGCGCGACCCGCACGCCGTCGGCGCGGTCACCCGCGAGATCGCCGTGACATTCGGCCCACCCGACGTGCTGGTCAACGTCGCCGGTATCGGCATCGCCGCGACCGTGCTCGAGACCAGCGACGAGGACTGGGACCGCGTCCTGGCGGTCAACCTCACCGGCCCGTTCCTCACGACCCGCGCCATGCTGCCGCTCATGCTCGACAACGGCCACGGCGTGATCATCAACGTCGCCTCGGTCGCCGGGCAGGTCGGGCTGGCCCGCCGGGCGGCGTACTGCGCCTCCAAAGCGGGCCTGGTCGGGCTGACGCGTGCCGTCGCCGTCGACCACGCCAAGGACGGTATCCGCTGCGTCGCGGTCTGTCCCGGCACCGTCGAGACCGAATGGATCAGCAAGATCATCGCGAACGCTCCGGACCCCGCGGCCGCTCGTCAGGCGATGGCCGCCCGCCAACTCGACGGGCGCCTCGGATCGCCCGAGGAGATCGCGGCCGCCATCGCCTTCGTGGCCGGACCGGACGGTCGGTTCATCAACGGCTCCGCCCTCATCATCGACGGCGGGCTGACCGCAGCATGACCGTCACCGCGACGCCTGCGTGGACGGCTCGGTCACTGCGCACCGACTTGACCCGCATCGTCGGATCGGCTCACGTCGACACCGGAACCGCGGCGATGGTGCCGTACCGCACCGATGCGACGTTCGGGTTCGCGGGCGAGCCATGTGCCGTCGTACGGCCGGGCAGCACCGACGAGGTCGCCGCTGTCCTGCGGTGGGCCAGCCGTCACGGTGTTCCGGTCGTGCCCCGTGGTGCCGGTACCAGCCTCGCCGCCGGCGCCGTACCGCTACACGGCGGCATCGTCCTGGCACTGACCCGGATGAACCGTATCCTCGCGGTCGACCCCGTCGATCTCGTCGCCGTCGTGCAGCCTGGCGTCACCACGCAGGCACTGACGACGGCGGCCGCGGCGGTGGGACTGATCTACCCACCCGACCCGGGCAGCTACCGGGCGTCCACCCTCGGTGGCAACGTCGCCACCAATGCGGGCGGACTGCACGGGCTGAAGTACGGCACGACCGGCAACTACGTGCTCGGCATCGAGGCCGTCCTCGCCGACGGTGAACGCATCCGCGCCGGCGGCCGGCTGGTCAAGAACGCCGCCGGTTATGACCTGGTCCACCTCCTCACCGGGTCCGAAGGAACACTCGCCGTCATCACTGAACTGACACTCGCGCTGCGGCCGGCACCGGCGGCGAACGCCACCGGCATCGCCTACTTCGCCGATCTCGAAGCGGCCAGTCATGCCGTCACCGGCATCCTCAATGCCGGCATCCTGCCCGGCACGCTCGAGTTCCTCGACTCCTCCTGCATCCAGGCGGTCGACGACTACGCCCAGCTCGGCCTCGACCGACAGGCCGGAGCGCTGCTGCTGTTCGGCGACGACGGCAGCCCGTCGGAAGTCCAGCGCGTCCTGACCACGATGGCCGACCTCACCCGCCACCACGGCGGTCACGGGGTGGAGGTCGCGACCGACACGGCCCGATCCGAGGCACTGCTCGCGGCCCGCCGCTGCGCCCTGCCTGCCCTGGCCCGCCTCGGCGGTGCCACCGTGCTCGAAGATGTCGGCGTCCCCCGCTCCCGGCTCTCCGAACTCGTACGCACGATCGCTGAGATCGCCCGGCAACACCAGGTGACCATCGCGACCTTCGGACACGCCGGCGACGGCAACGCGCACCCCACCGGTTGCTTCAAGCCCGACGACCGGGACGCGTACGCCGCCGTATCTGCGGCATTCGACGACATCTTCGGCGCCGCCATCCGGCTCGGCGGCACGATCACCGGCGAGCACGGCGTCGGTGCCGCCAAACTCGCGCAGTTACCGCACCAGCTCGGTGACGTTCAACTCGACCTCATTCGGCGCGTGAAGCAGGCCTTCGACCCCGCTGGCATCCTCAATCCCGGAAAGCTCGGCACCTGACATGACCAGCAAGTCGATATTCGATCCGACGGAGTTGCAGCAGTGCATCTCCTGCGGCTTCTGCCTGCCCGCCTGCCCGACCTATCGGTTGACCGGCGACGAGGCATCGTCTCCCCGCGGCCGCATCGCACTGATGCGCGCCATCGACACCGGCACTGTCGATGTTCTTGACGCCACCGCACGCGAACAAGGCTCGTTCTGCCTCGGCTGCCGGGCCTGCGAACCGGTCTGTCCCGCGGGAGTCAGCTACGGTAGCCTCCTCGAGCAGCTCCGCGACGCCCAATGGACCGGCCGCCACCTTCCCATCCGCATTCGGCCGCTGCTGCGCTTCGCCGCCTCCCCTCGGATCATCCGCCTGGTCGGCCGGCTCCGCCGCCACGCGAAACCGACCACCGCACCCGACACCGGCGACACGCTCCTGCTCGGCTGCTTCGAGCGCACCCTGTTCCCGGCCGTCAGCCGCGCCGCGGCCGACGCGCTGCCCGACCTTCACGTCACCCGCCGACAGGGTTGTTGCGGGGCGCTGCACGCCCACAACGGCCAATCGGCGACCGGCCACGCAATGGCCGAGCAGCTCGGTGCCGAGGCCGGCCGGATCGTCACCACGTCCGGCGGCTGCGCCGCACATCTGGCGTCCGTCATCGGCCGCCACCGTGTCGTCGACTATTCAGCGGCCGTGCTCGAACGCCCACCGACGCTGCAGCCGCTCATCGTCAACGGCCGCGTCGCCCGGGTCGGCCTGCAAGACTCCTGCCACCTGCGCAACGGGCTCGGCGGACACCATGCGCCACGCGAGCTGCTCGGCATGATCGGAGAGTACGTCGAAGTCCCCGGAGCCGCGGACTGCTGCGGCGCCGCCGGCACCTACGCGATCCTCCGCAAACGCGACAGCCGCCGCGTTCTGGCCGACAAGATCGCCGCGCTCGCCCGGCTCGATCTGGACATCCTGGCTGTGGTCAACCCGGGCTGCCAGCGCCAGCTGCTCACCGCGGTTCGCCGAGCGCGGCTGCCGATCCGGGTCATGCACGTCGCTCAGTTGGTCCAGCAAGCCGCCGCCGGCACTGGCACGAAACAGGAGCCATAACGCACGTACGCGACCATGAGGTAGCCTTTCCCCCCGCCCGAAAGGAACCGCCGGTGACCCACCCTGCCAGTGACAACGACGTTGTCGACCCGTCCGAACACGGATCGGCGGCACCCCGCGACGCAATGTCACTGCAGACGGCATGGCTGCGTACGTTCCTCGCCGTCGTCGACCGCGGTGGATTCGCCACCGCGACGCGGTCCCTGCACCTTTCGCAATCCCGCGTCAGCGCTCACATCGCATCCCTGGAACATGCCCTCGGGGTGACGCTCTTCGACCGCAAGGCACGGCCGATCTGCACTACGGAGGCCGGCCAGCTGTTCTACGGACACGCCCAAGCCGCGCTGCACGAACTGCAACGCGGAATCGACGCCGCCCGCAGCACCATGGACCAGCTCGTCGCGCACCTCACCGTCGCCAGCTACCCGAGCGTGAGTTCCACGTACCTTCCCCAGCTCCTGCAGATTCTCAAGTCCGACTACCCGGGCCTGACCGTCGAGCTGTGGGAGGGGACCGCCGCCACGCTGGAGGAGGCCGTCGCCAGCGGTGCCGTCGACATCGCATTCCGGCCAACGCTGCCCAAAATGCGTGAACTCAGCCTCTGCCACCGTACGATCTGGCAGGAAGACGTCGTCGCGGTCATGCGCGACAACGACCCACTGGCCTCGCGGCCCACCGTCAGCATCGAAGACATCCTCGACCGTCCCCTGATCGGTAACCCGTCCGGCTCGGAAGAGGACGGCGGCGGTTTCGACCTACGGCACATGCTCGGCGAACATGCCACCCGCGCAGACATCGCCTACCTGACCGACCATCCGACCACGCTGGTCGCCCTGGTCCGATCCGCGTTCGGCATCGGCGTCATCAGCCGGCTCGCCCTGCACACCGCCAGCACCGAGGGTCTCGCCGTACGCCCGATTGAATCCCCGACCGCCCACCGCGACGTGGCGCTGTTCTGGACCCGCCGGCGCTCGGGCAACGCGGCCGTCTGTGCATTCCTGCACGCGCAGGAACACGCCCCGCTGCCTCCGGGTGTTCGGCCACTCCCCCAGCAGACCCGCCCCGTCTAGCTGGTGCGATCCCCCGGCCGAATGAGGCCGCTGCGGCGGCGCAGTTTCGGTTGCGCCGCCGCAGCGTGATTGCGTTAGGACCCGATCGCTTAGGCGAGGATGTCGAACTCCTCCCACGGACCGACGGCGGTACGGTTGGCGATCAGCGCGGAGGCGCCGGCGTTATCGGCGGTGACGATGTCGCCGTTGGCGTGGGCGCGCAAGCTGAAGCTGCCGTCGGGGTTGTAGATGAGGTCGAACTCCTCGGCCGGGCCGTTGGTGGTGCTGTCGGCGATCAAGGGTGATGCACCGCCGGCTGCGGCGTCCACATAGTCGCCGTTCGCGTGGGCGTGCAGGCTCACGCTGCCGTCGGCGTTGTCGACGAGATCGAAGGTCTCCCATGCGTCGACGATGATGCGGTTGGCGATCAGCGGCGATGCGCCGGCGTTGTCGGCAGTGACGATTCTGCCGTTGGCGTGGGCGCGTAGGCCGATCGTCCCGTTGGACAGGCGCCACTTCTGGTTATTGCCGCCGCCGCAGGACCAGACCTGCATGTTCTGCTGGCTGGCCAGGTCGGCGTCCAGGCAAAGGTGGGAGCCGGCGTTCCGGACGGTGCCGTCGGAGAAGAACAACCACTGCTGGTTGGTACCGCCCGCACAGGTGTCGATGACGACGTGGGATCCGTTGGTCGTACCCTGTGCCTCCAGGCATTTCGTGCCGTTGTAGGCGGTGATTTCGTTGTTGGCCTGTCGGCCCCACTCCTCGTTGGCGCCGGCCGTACAGCTGTGCACCTGGGGTTGGGTGCCGTTATTCTGCGAGGAGTTAGGCACGTCGAGGCACTTGTTGTAGTAGACGTTGCGCAACTCGGTCGTCTGCGAGCCGAGCCCGCCCCACGCCCACATGAGGCGGTCGAACGACGTCGGGTTGGGTATCCACAGCGGCAGGTTGTTGCTGCTGCCGTCGTACCCGCTGTCGAGTCGCAGGATGTTCAGTGTGTCGTGGTTAGGGGTCGAGGTGCGGCCGCCGATGACGTGGCACCAGATCGCACCGAGGTGGTACTGGCGGATGACGTCGGTGATCGCCCGCAGGTACGCGACTTCCTTGTCTGTGGTGCCGCTGGGCTGGGCGTCGTAGTTGATGCCGGTGTCCGACTCTGAGCCGAACTCTTCGATGACGGTGCGCGAGGTGCAGTTGCCCAACAGCGTCGTGAGGTCGGTGACCCAGTCGCTGTAGGACCGCGCGCCGTACGGGAACCCGTAACGGTGCATGGCGAGGTACACCCCGTTGAAGCGGGAGTCGTTGCACAGCGGGCGGATGTCGCTGCCCCATCCGCCGCCGTCGAGCTGAGCGCCCTCGATGAACAGCCGGTTGCTGGGCATGCCCTCCCCGGTCTCCCGGGTGATGAAGTTGGCGGCGAAGTCGAGCCACTGCGGGGTGGTGAAGCCGATCGGCTCGTTGATCGGGTCGAGGTAGACCAGCGGCTGGTTGACGTACTTGGTGGTGATCGTGTCCCACATCTGCGTCCAGGAGGGCAGCAGGCCGGAGTTCACCATGTTCGTGCCGTCCTGGGACCAGTAGGTCAGGACAACCTTGAAGCCGTGCGCGACCGCGGAGTCGATGACGCCGTAGTAGCTGGTGCCGGCGGCGGTGACGGGGTTGATCGGTATCCGGACGGTGTTGGCGCCCAGTTCGCTGGCGAACGTGGTGAACATGGCGTCGGCCTTGCTTCTGGTGGTGTTGTAGTCGTCACCGGCGGCCAGTCCCTGCAGCACGAGCGGATCGGCGGTGAAGTTGTCGCCCAGCCGCGACCAGGTCACTCCGTGAAACTGGCTTGGGTCAAAGGTAACGGCGGCGACGGCCGGCGACGGGCTCAACACCACCGTCAGCAAGAACGAGGCGAGCATCGCCAGTGCGGTCAGCGCACGGGCCAGCACGTGGCGTTTGAGACGCATAGAGATAAGGACCGGTGTCGATGGTTGAGGTCTGCTCGGAATAGGGCGGATGGGGGGCATGGTTTTCCTTTCCAATTCGGCAAGCATTGGCGGCCAGACGGGGATCGGACGATCGGTAACGTGGCATTAACCAGCCAGAAATGAAACTATCGACGCTGGTCGAATGCGTCGATCGTGTCTTTCGGAACTCGCCAATCCGTGTGGCGAATAGCCTGGGTTACCGACTCAATTGCCTCCGTGCATCGCTCCACGGTCAAGCGGCTCGTTGACCGAGGAACAAGATCAGCGGGATCCTGTACCACTCGTTTGTCGCCGGCTCTCCGCGTGGCACGCGTGTTCTATGAGGAGCGTGTCGGCTACACGCCTGGTGCGGTCGTCGATCCGGGTCCAGAAGGGGGCGACTGGTCCATCGCGGGGCGGCCGCCGGACCGGATGACCTTCACGCTGGCCGCGATCGGGATCGCCATGATCGCGCCGACGAGGCCGAGTACTGTGCCACCGATCAGCGCCACCAGTAGCACCGCCGCCGACGACATCTGCACAGTGTTGTGCATGACTCGGGGGGCGATCAGGTAGTTCTCGAGCTGCTGGTAGGCGATGAAGAAGGCAAGGACGATCACCCCGGCAGGCCACACGTCGACCGTGAGAACCGTCGCCCCGACGCATATGATCGCTCCGAGCGTCGCACCGATCATCGGTATCAGATCGGTGATCGCGACCGCCACCGACAACGGCAACGCGTACGGGACGCCGACCAGCTCCAGACAGATGAACGTGGCGGTGCCGGCGAAATGACGGAGAGATCGGCCACCCTGGAGCAAGAACGTCGGCGAACAAGTCCTGGCCGATACGGGGTTTGGCCTCCAACCGGGTGCGCAGATGAAAAGCTGATCTGTCATGGCTTTTCGAGTTGAAGTCGGCCGCTGCTGCGCTTGCACCGATCACGGCAGTGGCCGGAGTCGAGACCGAAGGAGTGCGACATGAACAACCAGGAGCTGGAAGGCAACGTCTCGGCAGAACTACTCTGGGACCCCAAGATCGACAGCGAGGCGGTCGCCGTGTCCACGGACGACGGCACGGTCACGCTGCGCGGGACGGTCGGCAGCCTTCGGCAGAAGCGCGAGGCCAAGAGGGCTGCAGAGCGGGTTTTCGGGGTCACTCGCGTCGACAACGACCTGGATGTGCGGATCCTCACCGACCGGCGCCGCGACGATGCCGACCTGCGCGGAGACGTGCTTCAGGCGCTCATGCTCGACCACCTCGTGCCGACCGACATCGACGCACGCGCCAAGGACGGCTTCGTGACTCTCACCGGTGCAGCCGAGTGGCAATATCAGCGGGACGAGGCAGAGTTCATCACTGCAAACATCCTCGGGGTGACCGACATCGAGAACGACATCGACATCGTGGCCCCCACACCGGGCGCGAAGGATGTCGAACGGTCGATCAAAAATGCCATGGGCCGCGACGCCAAGCTCGACGCTAACAACGTGAGCGTCCAGACTTCCAACGGGACGGCGACCCTGACCGGAACTGTACGTTCCTTCGCCGAGCACGACTCCGCGGTCGCTGCTGCTTGGTCGGCTCCCGGCATCACCGCGGTCGACGACCGCATCGACGTGTTCTACTAGACCAAATTCGCTCCCTGACGCCAGCGAGTCTGGCGGAATCGGCGGCGACGCCCGCCTCGGCCGCCGTCGTGCAGGCGAGTTGCAGGATCCGCTTGCCGGTCACGTCACCGGCAAGCTGGATCTCGCACGGTTCAAATACCCCCGTCGCCATCACGGAACATCGTGGCCGGCTGGCCCGGGCGTCGCACCGCGATCCGGCTCCAGCCGATACGGTTGTGCGCAGCAACACCGCACGTACCGGAACGGGGAGGTCACATGACGACGGCGATAGCACCGCGGTATGACGGGCATGCGGACTGGTACGACGACTACAACCGCGAAGGCGCTGAAGCGAACGCGGTCGAGATCGCGGCGCTGCTCGGCCCCGGCGACGGGCTCTGCCTCGACATCGGCTGCGGCACCGGGCACTACTTCGACGTGATCCGCTCGACCGGGCGTACGCCGGTCGGCGTCGACTTCTCGTCCGACCAGCTCCGGCACGCGCGGCGCCGGTCGCCGCTGATCGCCCGGACCGACGCGGCGGCGATGCCATTCCGGGACGGGGCTTTCGACACCGTGCTGACGCTCTGGATCTCGACCGATGTCGACGACTTCGCCGCCGTGTTACGGGAGGCGGCACGGGTCCTCGCCCCCGGTGGGACGTTCCTGTTCTACGGCGTGCATCCCTGCTTCAACGGCCCTCACGTCCAGTTCGCCGAGGACGGTGTCGTAATGATCCATCCGACGTATCGGCAGGCCGGCTGGCATACCGATGCGCCCTGGTGGGGCGAGAACATCCGCCGGAAGGTCGGTATGCGCCAGTTGCCGCTGGCCGAGTTGCTCAATGCCTTCGCGGGCGCCGGGCTGGTCGTCGAGCACGTGGCCGAACCACGCGAGTCGCCGGTGCCGTGGGTGCTCGCGATCCGGGCTCACACGTAAGCCGCAGACAACGAGTAGCCATGCCGGGATGCCTGATCTCGCACTATCCGATTACGCGAGGTCGCGCGTCAGTGCCCGTTAGATGACGAACAAGCCGTCGTTGACCTGCCAGACTACGGCTATGACCGAGCTGCCACCGCAGACGGTGTACCACCGCTGGTTAGGCTGGTACGCACCCGATTTGCGCCGGACGGTTGTCGTCGCCGGCGTCGGGTTGACCGTAGCCGTTTCGGTCATCTCGGCTATTGGTTGGGTGCTCGCGTGCGTGATCGGATGGGACGCCGCCGCAGTTTCGTTTCTCCTGGTGACCTGGCCGATCATCGCCCGAGCTGACGGGCCGCAGACTCGCAGGCTTGCCGTCCGCGAGGACGCGACGCGCAGCACGGCGCGCCTGCTATTGCTAGGCGCAAGCGTGACGAGCCTGGTGGGCGTCGGTGAGGCCTTGGTCCTGGCCGGTCGGACGTCCGGAGCGGCCAGGGTCCTGCTCGTCGCGGTGGCGGTAGTGACGGTGGTGCTGTCCTGGGCATTGATCAACACTACGTTCACGTTGCGATACGCGCATCTTCAGTACGCCCGGACCACGGGCGTCGCGATCGAATTCGAGGAGGCCGGCGCGTCGACCGGTGCTCCCTATCGCGATTTCGCCTACGTCGCATTCACCATCGGCATGTGCTACCAGGTATCCGACACCACGCTCCGCGATGTCACGACACGCGGCACCGCGCTGGCGCACGCGCTGCTGTCGTATCTGTTCGGCGTTGTGATCGTCGCCGGCGCGATCAACCTGATCGCGGGCCTGATCCGCTGATTCATTCCCAGTAATTGGGGCACCTCAAGAAGACCGAGGTCAGCTGGCTTGCGCCACGTCGGCGTCTCCTCGGCGAGTTCGGCGCCGAGGAAACAGCAGCTCAGGGGATTGACGGCCGCGTGTCGGTCCAGTTCACCATCAGACGGCGCTCGGCGAACAGCCACGCCCCGTCCCGCTTGACAATGGTGTCGAGGTAGCGGATGGAGGCCGTCATCAGCGTCCGCGACCCGTCCTCGGCCTCCATCAGGTGGTGAGCCATGCAGTAACTTTCGCCCGTCGCCCCGTCGCCGTCCAGGTCGACCGTGCTCTGGCCGTTCATGTGCATCGTGGCGACATAGTTGTTGAGGGCGTCGAAGACCGGCGCCAAGGCCTGGCGGCCATGCAGGTCCTGCGTCGGCTCCGGACTGCGAGCGTCCATGTAGACGACGAAGTGCGTGTCCTCGGTGAACAAGGCCATCTGACCCCGGGCGTCGCGCCGGTCGGCACAGTGGGCATATGCGTCGACCAGTTCTCGGATAGCCAGCCGGTCGGCGGCCTCGGTGCCGGTGATCGGTGAATGGATACTCACGGTGATACCTCCCGTTCGACTTCTTACCATGGTCCAGCGTCGCGCAGGGCAAGCGCCGGCGGATGCCGGTCTTGCGGTGAATCACGCCGTGCAGTCCGCCAAGCTGGCGTCAGGCCCCTCACTGCGACGTCGAGCGCGCCGCGGCGAGCGAGAATTTCGGTCGCCCGCTGGTAGCTGCTAAAGCGGTCCGGCGGGGGGAAAGTGGTCGGCCAGATCGGCGCGGGCCGCATCGTCGAGTTGGATGTCGACGGCGGCGAGGTTCTCGTCGAGGTGGGCGCGGGTACGGGTGCCTGGGATGAGCAAGACGTTCGGGGCGAGGTCGAGCAGCCAGGCGAGCGCGATCTGGGCCGGCGTCGCACCCAGCCGTACCGCAAGTGTGCCGAGCACCGGGTCGGTGAGCAGCCGGTGCCGCGCCTCGCCAGGCCAGCCCAGCGGGCAGAACGGCACGAACGCGATGCTGCGGCCCTGGCACTCGGTGAGGACGTCCAGGGATTGTTGGTCGGCGAAGTTGAAGAGGTTCTGCACGCAGACGATCTCCGTCTGTGCGGCCGCCCGCAACAGATGCCGCCGGGAGATGTTGCTGAGCCCGATACCGTCGATCAGCCCCTCCTCGCGCGCCTGAATGAGCGCTGCCAACTGCGCGTCGAACCGGCCGCCGGGGGTCTCGGACGGGTCCATCACGCGCAGGTTCACCGCCGCCAGCCGGTCGGTGCCGAGCGTGGCGAGGTTGTCCTCGATACCCTGCCGCAGCTCCTTCGGCTCGTCGAATCGTCGTAGCGTGCCGGCTGCGTCGCGGCGTACGGCCACCTTGCTGACGATCGTCAGGCCATCCGGATAGGGGTGCAGAGCTTCGCGGATGAGCTGATTGACCGTGCCCGGCCCGTAGTACTGCGCGGTGTCGATGTGGTTTACCCCGGCCGCGACGGCCGCGCGCAGCACCCGCAGTGCCTCGTCGCGGTCCCCGGCCGGCCCGAAGAATCCGTCGCCGGCGAGTTGCATCGCGCCGTAACCGGCGCGGTGCACACGCCATGACCCGAGCGCGAAGGACCCGCCGAGCTGTCCTGCGTTCCCGGTCACATCACGCCTGTCGGTCGGGCCTCGAGCGGGCCTGCGGCCGAGCGCGCCGCGCCACCGGCGAGGAACGGGCGGCCGTTGGTGGATGTGGACGACATGCGTGTCCTTCCAGACATGTGACGGACGAGGGACTCTCAGGCGCCATAGGCAGGTACGACCGCGCCACTGACCGGGGCGGCGGCGTCACTGACGAAGTAGGCGATGGTGTCGGCGATCGCCTCGGGCGAGACAGCGTGCGCCAACATGTCAGGAGGCAGATACGGTCGGGTCTTGGCCGTGTCGATGAGTTGTGGTGCAACGGCGTTGACCCGGATCCCGAGCGGGCGTAGCTCCAGGTCGAGTACGCGGGTGAGGTGGACCAGCGCCGCCTTGCTGACGCTGTAGGTGGCCATACCGGCGGTCGGCTCGAGCCCTGGGCGGGCGGCCACATGCACGATGGCGCCGGAACCGTGGTCCCGCATGTACGGCGCCACGGCTTGGGTCAGCCACAGTGCGGTTCCCACGTTGACGTCGATCATGAGCCGCAGGTCCTCAGGGGTCGCGTCGAGCGCATCGCCCAGGTGGTAGGTGCCGATGGTGTTGACCAGAACCTCGGGCGGACCGACTTCGACGGCGATCCGGTCGACCAGGCTGCGGGCCACGGCCGGGTCGGTCGGGTCGCCCACCTGGTACCGGATGCCGTCAGGCAGTTCCTTGAGCGCCTCCTCATTGCGGTCGATGCCGACCACGGTGAACCCGGCGGCGGCCAGCTTCTGCGCTGTCACACGGCCGACCTCGCCGGCCGCGCCGGCCAAGATCGCCACACGCTCGCTGATCCCGCCGCCTCCGGTAGGAGCACTGAAATCGGGTGCCATGTCGTTTCTCCGTTCCGTTATGGGTACATCTCTGGGCGAAGCAAGACAGGGTTGTCAACGCACGGTGATCACGGCGACCGGGAACTTCCGGTCGGTCTGCTTCTCGTACGTTGCAGCGTCCAGCCAGTACGCGCGCCACACGCCGTACAGCCGGTCCCAGTCGTCGTCGCGGCCGGCGCGCACCACCCGGTGGTCGGCCTGCGCCGGTCCGGTGCCCAGCTCGATAGTGACGGGGCCGTCGACGGCCTCCAGGTTGGCCACCCACTGCGGGTCCTGCGGCGCACCGCCTGCGCTGCCGCAGACGATGTACGAGTCGCCGTGGGGTGCCGCGACGAGCGGGTTGACGAACTGCTTGCCGGATTTGCGGCCGGGAGTGTGCAGCAAGAGGGTGGATTTGCCGTCGAACGGACCGCCGAGCAGACCGTCGTTGGCCCGGAAGCTCTCGATCATCGTGTCGTTGAAAGAAGCCATGCGTTTCTGCCTTTCGCTACGCGGTGACGCTGGCGGCACGGACGAGATGCGTCGACAGAAGCTGCCCGGCCCGGTCCAGTGCGGCGACGGCTTCGTCGAGAATCGGAGAGAACGTCTGGAAGACGTGCGGTACCCCGGGAGTGATGTCCAGGACGACCTCGACATCGGCGATGGCAGCCTGCCGCGCGAGGCGCACCGCATCGTCGAGGAGAACCTCGTGCGTCCCGACCTGGATGATCAACGGCGGCAACCCGGACAGATCGGCGAATATCGGGCTGATCAACCCGACCGCGGCGTCTTGCCCGGCGGTGTAATCGATGACTCGGGTACGGAGGTTTTCCTGGTTCATCAGCGCGTCGACCTTGCTCTTGCTGTCCAACGTTGCCCCGGCCAGGGTGAGGTCGACGTACGGCGACATGACGTAGGCCGCGGCCGGCAGCGGCAGCCCGTGATCACGGGCGTTGACCAGGGTAGCGATGGCGAGGCCGCCGCCGGCGGACTCGCCCGCGAAGACGATGTCCGACGCGGCTGTCCCGTTGCGCAGGAGGGCTTCGTAGGCTGCCAGCGCGTCGTCGACCGCGGCCGGATATGGGTGCTCGGGGGCGAGCCGGTAGTCGACCGAGATCACCGTGGCGCTCGTCCGCCGGCCGATCTGCGAGGCGAGGTTGGCGGCGCTGGCGGCGTCTCCCAATACGTACACGCCGCCGTGGAAGTACAGGACAACACGGCGAGGTTCGATGCCGTCGATGGTGATCTCGGCCGTGGGTACGCCGCCCAGCGCGGCTGCGGTCACGGTCACATCGGGGGGCAGCGGCTGCGCCGACACCAACTCTTTGAGCAGCCGCCGTTGCTCGTGGATGTCGATGCCGTCAGGGAACGCTGACTGGCGCAGGATCGCGTCGAGGGTCTCGCGCTGCTCGGTGCTCACGGAGGATCTCCCTTTGGTTGGGATTGGTTTGTCAGCGCTCCCGGACGCGCTCGCCGATGTCAATCCGCTGCGCAAATCCTCTGCCGGGAGACCGGCCACCACCGATATTTGCGGCCCGGTAGGTGAGGAGGCATCACCGGATTCCGGTGATTTCGCATGCGGACCCGACGTTAGGGATCTTCAATATCAACAGGCCCACCGCTCTCCGGCGATCTCGTCTCGGGGGTGAGCTGGCGGACCTCGAGCAAGTCGAGACCGAGCGCTTCGATCTCCGCCAGGACTCCGTATAGCCCAGGCTGGTCCAGCACGCAGGTCAAGACTGTCGTCAGGCCCTGTCGCTGCCACGCCATCGCCGGAAATGCGGAAAGCAACGTGGCACCGAGGTGGCCGTTGATCCGGATCTCGTACCTGGCGGATGCAGGGTCCATGCGTTTATGGTCCGGCGAATGCAGGTGAGTCCGCATCACCAGGATCTGGTGACCTCATGGCGCAACGGGCTCGGGCCAGTGTTGCGCTCGCCGCCGCCCGGGCACGTAACCTGATGGGGTGCTCACAGTCGGAGGGCGGCGGGCCGGCGCGCCGAGGGTCGGGTTCGGGCATGGTATTTAAGGCCAACCCGCGAGAGCCGGGTACGTCAGCCCTGCGGCTGATTCCGCGTGCAGAACTTCTCGCGTCCCTGGATCGAGCGGCGGAAGCTAAGGTAACGCTGATCTCGGGACCCGCCGGTAGCGGCAAAACCTCCCTGTTACGGGCCTGGGCGGATGGTCCGGGTCAGCAGTACCGGCTGGCGGAGATGCAGGTACGACGCGATCAGCAGGACTCCCAGCAGTTCTGGCTGGGCGTCCTCAGCGTCATCCGGCGCGCCTCGGACATGCCCGACCACGGCGAACATCTGGCCGCGACACCCGACTTCAATGAAGCGGCCATCGGCGAGCGAGTTCTGTCGGAGCTTGCCGGGCATCGCGATCGCACCTTCCTGATCATCGATGATCTGCACGAGCTGACCTCACCGGAAGCGCTGATGCAGCTGACCCGGCTGCTGGAGAGGCTCCCGCCGCACGTGCACGCGATCCTCGCAACGCGGCGTGATCTACCGCTGCGACTGCACAAGCTCCGCCTCGCCGGCGAGCTGGCCGACATCCGGGCGGCGGACCTGCGCTTCACCGAACAGGAGACCCGCCTGTTCCTGGCGGCCTCGGGCGTCGCGCTATCGGAGGCCGGCGTCGCCATGCTGCACCAGCGTACGGAAGGCTGGGCCGCGGGCCTGCGGCTCGCCGCGATCGCACTGGCCAGCAGCTCTGACCCGGAACGATTCGTGACGGAGTTCTCGGGCAGCAGCCGGACCGTAGCCGAGTACCTGCTCGCCGAGATGCTTGAGTGCCAGCCGGTCGAGGTCCAGCAGCTGTTTCTGCGTACCTCCCTGCTCGACCGCGTCAACGGCGAGCTGGCGGATCTGCTGACCGGTCATCCCGGCTCCGAACGGATCCTGCTCGACCTCGAGGACGCCAACGCGCTTGTCGTATCCCTCGACCCGGCCCGGACCTGGTTCCGGTATCACCACCTGTTCGCTGACCTGCTCCGGCTTGAGCTGCGCCGGAGGCTGCCCGAGCAGCTGCCGACTCTGCACCGGCTGGCCGCCGGATGGTTGAGCGCCCACGGCGAGATCGTCGATGCTGTCCGGCACACCCAGGCCGCGGGTGACTGGTCAGATGCGGCGCGGCTGCTCGCCGACCACTCGTTCGGCCTGACCCTGGACGGACAGGCGCAGACCATCGAGACGCTGCTGCGAACCTTCCCACCGGGCGCTACTACTGAGGGCTCGGATCTCCCTCTGGCGCGCGCAACCAGCGATCTTGCTCAGGGACGCCTGGACGAGGCTGCCGCCCACCTGACAGTGGCGGAAACCGCGATCACGTCTGCGCCGCCAGGGCGCAAGCACCGGCTCGAAGTGGCGACCGCAGCGCTGAGACTGTCGCTGGCGCGCAAGCGCGGCCACCTCGCGGGCGTCGTCGATCAGGTCAGGTTTCTTGCTTCGCCCGTCAGCGGCCAGTCCGACGAGGACATCGCGCTCGACAGCGACCTGCGGGCCGTGGCGCTGATGAATCTCGGAACCGTCGAAGCGTGGTCGCTCGGGAACCAGGACAGCCAGCGGCACCTGCAAGAGGGCGCAGATCTTGCGCGGAGCATCGGACGTCCCTACCTCGAAGTGGCCTGCCTGGCGGAGCTCGCCTTCGCATCGAAGATCGAACCTTTCGCCACTACCCAGCTGCGGTGCCGAGAGGCGATAGCCCTCGCCGAACAGCATGGCTGGGGCGCCGAACCAGTCATCTCGCCCGCGCTCGTGAACCTCGCGGGCACTCTCATCTGGACGGGTGAGTTCGACGAGGGCGAGCGATGGCTGCGGCGCGCCGCCCGCGCACTGGAGACAGACACCGGGCCTCCCATGAGGCTGCTGCTGCACATGGGCACGGGCATGCTACTGTCCGGCCGCCGCAGGCAGCGCGAGGCACTGGCGGAGTACAGCGCGGCCGAGCATATGCAGGCGCAGTTGGAGGGCTCGCACGCACTGATGCGTCAGCTGACCAGCTGGCGAATCAGCACCCAGGCTCGGCTCGGGCAGCTCACCGAGGCCCGAGCCTCGCTGGTAGCACTCGACGCGGAACTGGCCGACTCCGGCGAGATCGCTAATGCCCGGGCGGCCATCGGCCTCGCCGAGGGCAACCCGGCCGCCGCTCTCGCCACGGTCCGAGATGTCCTGAACGGGAACGCGCCCGCGATCGGCTATGTGACTGTCGTCGAGGCACACGTCCTGGCAGCGCTCGCGCACCGCGAACTCGGTGACCAGCGTGCTGCCACCACGGCCGTGGAGAGCGCACTGGCGCTGGCGGAGGCGGATCGGGTCGTGCTGCCGTTCGCGACGACGGGCTCACTTGAGCTGCTCGAGGCCGTGCCGCGGCATGCGACGGCTCATGCGGCCCTGCTCACCAACATTCTCGACGTGATGCGCGGATCATCCGTACTGCCGGGCAATGAGTCCTCACTGGCAGACATCGAGCAACTCAGTCCGAGCGAGTTGCGGGTGCTGCGGTATCTCCCGACGAACCTGTCCCGGCCGCAGATCGCCAGCGAGCTATCGGTCTCGGTGAACACCGTCAACACCCACATCCGCAACATCTACTCGAAGCTCCAGGCTCAGGACCGCTCCTCGGCAGTGCAGCGCGCGCGGGAGATGCGGCTGCTCTCGACCGGCCTGACTAGATAGCCGGGCATCCGAGCAGCCGGCCCTGCCGAAGCGCAATCACCTTAATCCGGTGATGACTACTCACCTGGCGTGTCGGAAGCGTGGGCATCAGGCGAAGCGCACGGCCGTCAGGGGACGTGCCCTAGTTGCGAGGGAGATACCGTGACAACATCAGCCGCCGGTACGGGCAATGCCGACGAACTGCCCGATTACGCGCCCATCCCGCATTCGGCGTTCGGACCGGCCTTGAACGAGCAGGGATATTACGTCGGGCGGGTCGAGAGAAACCTGTACTGGGTCACCGACGGGGTATACCAGTCAGCGTTCATGGCCACTCGCGATGGCGTGGTGCTGTTCGACGCACCGCCCAGCATCGGCCACAATCTGCGGCGGGCGGTCGACGAGATCGCCGCCGCCGAGGGCGTCAGCAACACCGTGACGCACTTGGTCTACTCCCATCACCACGCCGACCACGGCGGGGCGGCCGCGCTATTCGAGAATGTCGTCCGGATCGGGCACCAGGAAACCCACCGACTTCTGCTGCGCGACAACGACCCGGCCCGGCCGATCCCGGACGTGACCTTCGCCGACCGCTACACGCTCGAGGTAGGCGGAGAACGCGTCGAACTGGCCTGGCACGGCTCGAACCACACGCCGGACAACATCTACATCCATTTCCCCGACCACGACACCTTGATGTTCATTGACGTCATCAACGCCGGCTGGGTACCGATCTACAACCTCAACCTCAGCGAAGACGTGCAGGGGTACATGCAGGCTCCGGACAGAGCGCTGTCGTACCCGTGGACGCATTTCATCTCCGGGCACCTCGGCAGGCTCGCCACCCGGGAAGACGTCGCCCTGCACCAGCAGTACATCGCCGACATCGAAGCCGGCGCCAGAGAGGCACTGGCGAGCGTCAACCCGGTGCCGTACTACATGCGGTACGGGGAGAACGTCTGGGCCGGCGTGAAGGGCCACCTCGATGCCGTCACCGAACGTGCAGCCAGGCCCGTGATCGCCAAGTACACCGGGGTGCTGGCAGCCGCGGATATCGAGGAGTTCACGATAACGACCACGTTCCTCATCATGCAGTCGCTGCGCCTCGACAGCGGCCCGAGCGGTCCGATCCATCCCTGACCGGGCTTATTGTGCCAAGCAAGGGCACGAGGTCATCAGCGCGCGGACGTCACTCACGTACCCTGGATTGGGAATGACGATCGTGTCCTTGCCGACCGCACCCGCACCGAAGTTGTACGCGGCGATCACGGCGTTGAGCAGGCACGGAGTCTTGTAGTCCGGCACCGTCGGGTCGTCCGAGACGCACGCGCTCGCGTCGACGCTGTAGTCGCCGTTGAAGTAGGAGTCGCCCAGGTATTTGATCAGCCACTGCAGGTACGCGGAGCCGATCATCGTGTTGCCGTCGAGCGTCGTGACGTCCCAGTGGGCATCGAACCGTTGGTTCATCTGCTTCGCGGTATCCGGCATGACCTGCATTGTTCCGATGCCGCCATCGCAGGCGCGGATCGCCGACTGCCAGCCGCTCTCCTGCCAGGCGACCGCCTCGATCAGCTCGGGCGGAAGGTCGACCTTCGAGACGGTCCAGACATGAGTCGATGCCGCGGTCGTCAGAGCGGTCCGCACGTCCGCCATCGGCGCGTTCGAGCCGACGTAGAACGGCTTCGAGCAGCCGGGCACCGGCGACGGGCTCGGCTTCGGCGGCACCGGTGTCGACACCTTCTTCCGGGTCGGGGCCGGCTTCGGCGACTTCTTCGGGCTCGGGCTGGGCGTGCGCGAATGACTGGGCTTCGCGCTCGGCGTTGACGACCGGGACGCCGAAACCGACGAAGCCGACGGGGACGGGATGACCGAAGGCGGCGCGGACGCGGCCATCGTTGCCACCGGCGCGGAGCCCGATGCGGCAGGTGTCCCGTGGCGCGCGTAGACGATCGCGAGACCGAACACCACGGCGATCACCACACCCACCACGGCGACGCCTCGGACGAACGGCGGCATCGTTCGTGAGCCACGCCTGTGTCCAGTCGTCATCCCATCTCCTCGGTATCGGCATCAGTCCCGGCGTCCGAACCTATCGCGTTATCGTGGCGTCGCGCTCGCTCGTTCGCGTACGCCACTCGGACGCGAGCACCGACCAGACCTCCAGGTCCTGTCGTTCATCGCTTCCGGCCCGAGGTGCAACAGCCTGCCGGAGTACGCCGTCGCGGCGCATCCCGAGCCGGGCCGCCACGCGCAGGCTCGGGCCGTTCGTTGGCAGCGTCTGCCACTCGACCCGACTGATGCCTCGCTCGACCACGGCCCAGTCGATGATGTACTCGGCGGCTCGGGTGATCAGCCCGCGTCCGACGGCCGCTGGTTCGAGCCAGCAGCCGACCTCGCACGTTCCGCCGGCGACGTCGAAGGAGACGAACATAACGCCGCCGACCAACACGCCATCAAGCCAAATGCCGTAAATGCCGCCGGAATCGGTCGCGGCCCGCTCGGCGTAGCGGACGAGCACACCCTTGGCGGCCGGCAGATCCGTGGCCACGAAGCTCGGTCCGACCCAGGGTGCGATGAACTCACGCGCTCGGTCGATGTTGGCGAAGAATTCCGGCGCGTACCACGGTGCGAGCGGCCGCAGGCTGGCATCGGGCGTGAGCTGATGGGAAAACATCCGTTGAGTATGACCATGCCGTCGCGGCGACCGACACCGCGTCTGCGACCGCACGTACAGGTCGGTTGGACGGCGAACACTCGCTGGGCGTCGGGCAGGGTCGCCGATGGGTTCTCTTCGGCAGATTCGTTGACGAGCATGAATGTCCGGCCTATTGTCAACAAAGTTAACTTGAGTCTCGGAAAATGCCTGCGCCGTCAGGTCCGTTGACGCACGCGAGCACACCATGTCAGGCGCGCCCTGCGACACAAAGAAGCGCCTTCAAACACAAGGAGTCGTCATGGGAGTTTCACGTCGTTCGGTCCTCATGTCCGCAGCAGTCGGAGTCGGCCTCGGCGCCACCGGCGTCCTTGCCGCCCTTCCGACAGAGATGGCGAGCGCGGCAAGCCCGGTCGGCGACGTGGTCGGCAAGATCATCCGTCGGCTACCAGGGCTGGTTCGCCTGTATCGGTGACGGCGCGCCGATCAACGCTTGGTGGCACTGGAGCAGCAACTGGTCGCAGTCTCCATCGCCGAGCAACAACGCGATCAAGGCGTGGCCGGACATGACGGAGTACACCAAGAAGTATCAGACGGCGTACCAGAACTTCACCAACGGCACGCGCGGCGACGCTGTTCTCCTCCTACGACCAGTCCTCTGTCAACGTCCACTTCCAGTGGATGCAGCAGTACGGCATCGACACTGCGGCGCTGCAACGGTTCAACCCCAACAGTTCCGAGGGTCCCACCCGCGACGCGATGGCGCAGAAAGTCCGCACTGCCGCCGAGACGTACGCCCGCAAGTTCTACATCATGTATGACGTCACCGGGTGGACGAACATGCAGACAGAGATCAAGACCGACTGGACGAGCAAGATGTCCGCGCACACCGCCTCGCCGATGTACGCGAAGCAGAACGGCAAGCCGGTCGTGTGCATCTGGGGCTTCGGCTTCAACGACGCAAACCACAACTTCACCGCCGCTCAGTGCCTGGATGTCATCAACTGGTTCAAGGGCCAGGGCTGCTATGTGATCGGCGGGGTGCCACGCGAGTGGCGCACCGGGGTCGGCGGTTCACGGGCGGGCTTCATCGGCGTGTACCACGCAATGAACATGATCTCGCCGTGGATGGTCGGCGCGATCAGCAACATCACCGACTCGGACAACGTCTACAACCAGTTCAACGTCGGCGACCAGGCTGACTGCAACGCCAACGGCGTCGATTACCAGCCGTGTGTCCTGCCGGGTGATGTCTCCGGCCGCCAGCGGGTGCACGGCGACTTCATGTGGCACCAGTTCTACAACATGGTCCGCGTCGGGGCGCAGGGCATCTACATCTCGATGTACGACGAGTACGGCGAGGGCAACCAGATCGCGAAGACCGCCGCGTCGCAGGCAACCACCCCCGTCGGCTCGGGACTGCTGGCCCTCGACGAGGACGGCACCGCATGCAGCAGCGACTATTACCTGCGCCTGACCGGCGACGGCGGCAGGATGCTCAAAGGTCAGATCGCGCTGACCGCGACCCGTCCGACCCAACCGGTTGTCAGCGGCGGGGGCGGCACAACGACCGTGATCAGCCTGCGCTCGCGCGCCAACAACCTGTATGTGACGGCTGAGAACGCGGGCGCGTCGGCCTTGATCGCCAACCGCACCGCCATCGGCGGCTGGGAGGAGTTCGATCTCCTCGACGCCGGCTCCGGCAACATCGCATTGCGAGCCCACGCCAACAACTTGATCGTCACCGCGGACAATGCGGGCGCGTCGCCTCTGATCGCCAATCGGACCGCGGTCGGCCCGTGGGAGACGTTCACGCTGATCCACAACTCCAACGGGACGGTCAGCCTGCTCGCCCAGGTCAACCACGACTACGTCACCGCCGAGAACGCGGGCGCGTCCGCCCTGATCGCCAACCGCACGGCGATCGGCGGCTGGGAGCAGTTCGACCTCATCACCGACTGAATCCACGGTGTCGACGGACGGTGAAGGCAGCATCTGCTCGAAGGCGTCGACTGTTGGACCGGATCGGGCGGTGCTCTCCACAGAGGACCGGGCATGTGTCCCTTCGGCGTGTACTTCGGCCTACCCAGCCGATTGCGCCGACCCGTTGACGGTGCCTCAAGCCTCGCGTAGGTTGACATGCGTCGATTAGTAAACAACCTTTAGCTAACCGTTGAAGGAAGTCCCGCGGAGCCGCACATGAAGATCCGTACCGGTCTCGTCCTGGCCTCGGCGATCATCGCCGCGGTAGCTGCATGGCATCCCACACCGGCACATTCCGCAGCGCCCTCCGCGATCATCAACGCAGCCGCCGCCGTTGTGCCGTGGACAGGCACGTGGGCGGCGTCGCCACAAGCCAGCGGCACGACGTTCGTCCAGCAGACCCTTCGCCAGATCGTGCACACATCCATCGACGGCCCAACGATCCGCGTGCAGCTGTCCAACGCGTTCGGCAGCCAGCCCGTCACGATTGCCGACGTTCACGTCGCCAGGCGGACCTCCGGCTCCTCGATCGATGCCAGCACCGACCAGCGGGTCACCTTCAACGGGGCGAGCAGCGTCACCATCCCGGTCGGCTCGGTCACGGCCAGCGACAGCATCGCCTTGACCGTCGCCGCCTCCTCCGACGTGGTCGTCAGCTTCTATCTGCCGTCGGCGACCGGGCCCGCCACCTCGCACCAGCTCGGCGAGCAGACCAACTACATCGCGAGCGGCGACGTCGCCGGCAACGCGACGCTGTCCAACCCGCAGACCACCGGCAGCTACTACTTCCTGACCAATCTCGACGTGCAGAACTCGTCGGCGCAGGGATCCGTAGCCACGCTCGGCGCGTCCATCACCGACGGCGTCGCCTCCGCCGGCGACACCAACACCCGCTGGCCCAACGACCTCGCCACCCGGCTGCTGCAGGCCGGCCGGACCATCGGCGTGCTCAACCAAGGCATCAGCGGTAACAAGCTGCTGGCGGACGGGGCCGGACAAAGCGCCGCCAACCGGTTCACCCGCGACGTGCTCAACCAGCCCAACATCAAGTGGGTCATCTTCTCCGACGATCCGATCAATGACCTCGGCGGCGGCGGTGTCACCGGCGACCAGCTCATCGCCGCCACCCAGCAGCTCGTCGCCCGGGCCCACCAGGCCGGCCTCAAGTTCCTGTGCTCGACCTTGACACCGTTCCAGGGCTCGTCGGGCTGGACCCAGGCCGGGGAGACCGGCCGGCAGTCGTTCAACGCGTTCGTCCGCGGCGCCTCCAGCGGCTGTGACGGCGTCGTCGACCAGGACACCGCCACGCATGACCCGGCTAACCCGACCCGCTATCTGCCTGCGTACGACTCCGGCGACCACCTGCACCCCAACACCGCTGGGCTGCTCGCCATCGCCAACGCCGTCGACCTGAATCTATTCAACGCCCCATCAACCGGGGAACAGCCATACGGCGGCACACCGGCCGGCGTGCCCGGCACGGTCCAGGCCGAGAACTACGACACCGGCGGGCAGGGCGTCGGGTACAGCGTGGGCTCAGTCAATGGCAGTGGTACGGGTTACCGGGCGGACGGGGTCGATCTCGAGCCGACCAGCGATACCGGAGGCGGTTGGGACCTCGGCTGGACCGGCGGCGGTCAGTGGCAGCGGTACACCGTCAGCGTGGCGACGGCAGGCACGTACACCGTGGGTTTCCGCGTCGCCGCGCCTGGGTCGGTGACCGGCGGTTTCCACCTGTCGAACGCCTCGGGCGGGAACCTGACCGGAACGGTGAACGTGCCGGCCACAGGTGGGTGGCAAACATGGACCACGGTCACGGCGAGCGTGACCCTGCCGGCGGGCCAGCAGGTGCTCACCGTGAGCCAGGACGCCGGCGGCTGGAACCTCAACTATCTGACGTTCACCGCGGCGCAGACGAGCCCGGGCATCAACCAGACCGCCTGGTATGAGGTGGTCAACCAGAACAGCTCCGCCTGCGTCGATGCCACGAACTCGGGTACCGCCAACGGTACCGTCGTGCAGCAGTGGGCTTGCGGAGGTTCACTGAACCAGCAGTGGCAGTTCACCGCCGTCGGCAGCGGGGCGTACAAGGTGGTCAACCGCAACTCGAGCGCACAGAACCAGGCGTGGGACGTCACCGGCGGCCCGTCGGCCACCGCACCCGGAACACCGATCCAGACGTGGTCCTACGGCGGTGGCACCAACCAGCAGTGGCAGGCGACCACGACGGGCGACGGCTGGTATACCTTCACCGCAAGCAACAGCGGCCTGTGCCTCACGGTGCCGAACAGTTCGACCGCCAACGGCGTCCAACTCCAACAGAACACCTGCACCAACGCACCGGCCCAACGGTTCAAACTCGTCACGCAGCCGTAGCAGGCCACGGTGCTCGGTAGAGTCGCACAACGTGACGGAGTATGACCAGCGTGCCAACCACGGTGCCCGCCTCGGTGCTGAGCTGCCGGCACGCATAGAACCTGCCGGCGGTGGCCCCGACTCACGGCGGTGACGTCGCCGTCCGCCCTGGGAGCCGGCCCGACAGTCCAGTGTGGGCGGTTGACTCGACCAGCTCTAGATACGTGGTGGGTCGGTGTACCGACACTACATTGACGGTGCGTGGCGTTGGCGCTTCACTATGATCCACCGCCCGTTGCGAGACGGCTTCATGTCAGGGGTCCGATGTCCAGTTCGACACAGTCGTCTACATCAACCGACGCGCCGGCACCGAAACGTCGCGGATCCCGGGCGGCACGCATCGCGGCGTTGGCAATCGTGGCGGTATTGCTCGCCGCGTGTTCCACCAGTACCCCCGGCACGGCCAGTCTGTCAGCGGCCGGTGCGAGCCCGTCGGTCGCGTCGACCCCAGCCCCGAGCCCAACGGTCGCCGGGTCTGCGGCCGCGACCTCGCCCGCCACCCCGGCGTCAACTCCGGTACCGGCCACGTCGACGCCGACCGTGGCGCCTGCCGTGGCGTTGACGGCACACGTCGGCACACCGGTGGTGCCGGCCGCGTCGGTCTCCAGCCCGCACTGCCCGGTTACCATCACATACGCGGCAACGATCACGGTCAATACCGGACCCGTGACGGTCGCCTACGTGTGGCACGACAGCACCGGCGCCGCGACCGCGGGACACGTAATCTTCCCTCTGGCCGGTCCCCAGCACGCGGTCGTCCACCACCCGGTGGCGATTTCGACGACACTGCTGGACACCCCGACACACGGCTGGGCGAACATCGCCCTGACCAGCCCGCACGGCGTCGCGACGGTGAACACGAACGTGGTGCTGCGCTGCGAACCGGCGGTGGCGTCATTCACCGTGACCGCACCAGCGTTCGGACACTGCGGCGGCGCCGTTACGGTCGTCAACGCGGTCATCACCGTACCGTTCGGCCCGGCCACCGTGCACTACACGATGGATTGGGGCGACGGCAAGGCCGTCTCCACCGTTCCCTATGTGTTCGGTCCCGGCGGTGCCCAACACGCCACCATCCCCTTGCACCACACCTACGCCGTCGGCAACTGGACCATGAAACTCCAACTGACCGAAGGCGGATCATCCGGCGGCAAACGGATGCTGTGCTCCGGCTCCGCACCTTAACGACGCGATAGCTGCGCGAGCGGCGGGCACCGGCGCCGATCGGTGCCCGCATCGACCGGCCTGGACGCCTTCAGCGGCGGCGACGTAGCGCCATACCGACTGGACAACGCGCGCCCGCCACCCTATCGATCCGCAGGTCCGCTAGCCTCCGGTTTGCATCCGCGCGAGCTCAGCACGGGCCGCCGCGACCAGTTCTTCGTTGGTGTTCGAGTGACCGTGCAGGCCCCAACCACCCGGTGTTGCTTCGGTCAGCAGAACCCATGTGCGTTCGGCCAACGACGGGTCGCCGGCCGCGGCTGCCACAATGTCGGTAAGTTCGCGTACCACCGCGAGCTGTTTCTGCCGATCGAGGGCACCCGCGTTCGTGAGTACCTGGACACGCACGTAGTTGGATTCGCCGTCGACGTTGGAGATCGACGCCGGCGGCAGTGGGTGTACGAACGCTGCGGTGTTCGCGCGGAACATGGAGATGTTCGGAACCTTCTCAATGGTCATCACCGCGGTGGCGAGGTCGGTGGCTAGACGGTGCGGGTCGGCGAACGTTCCGGCGGCCGCGTACACATCGATCATCGGCATGGTGGCGCTCCCTGAATCGCAGCTATTATGTCGACCATCATAGTAGCCTGATTATGATGGTCGACATAGGAGAAACGGAGGATCTGATGGCCAGCGACTCGCGCTCCCGCATGGTGACCGGTGCGGCACGCCTGCTCGCCGAGCGTGGATTGCAGGCCACGTCGTTCTCCACCGTCCTGGCCGCCACCGGCGCACCGCGCGGGTCCATCTACCACCACTTCCCGGGCGGGAAGGATGAGCTGATCATCGCTGCCATCGGTGCTACCGAGGAGCACGTGGTCGGGCTGCTCTCGTTCCCTGCCGGTACCACGGTTGACGAGGTCGTCGATTCGTTCCTCACGGCCTGGCGCGCGTTGCTCACCGTGGCCGACTTCCATGTCGGATGCGCGCTGGTCGCGGTGAGCGTAGCCGCGGACTCCGACGCGGTACGCGAGCGCGCGGCGCAGGCGTTCCGGACATGGCGCTCCGGCCTGACACGCGCCCTTCGCACGGCGGGACTGGACGCCGCGACCGCTGTCTCCACGGCGGCGCTGCTGCTGGCCGCCAGCGAGGGCGCGGTGGTGATGTGCCGCGCCGAGCGCGACATCACGCCCTTCGACACGGTCGCCGCGAGTCTGCGGGCACATACAGCGAGCCTGTCCAGGCCTCAGCGCCCAGCAGTAGGCGCAGAGACGTGCCGGGCCGCCCGCTGGGCGCGTCCGACTATTTCACGCTGAACAGCCGTTCGCGCGATGCATGCACACCAGTTCGTAGACCATGGTTGACAAACCGCGTCCATCCGCTACTTTGTAGATGGGAATCTACGAGCTGGGGAGCGGGACACAACACATGGTGAAAGACATGCTCGGCGTGGCCGACATCGCGGTAATGTTCAATGTCGAGCCGAAGACGGTCAGCATGTGGCGGCTGCGCTACTCGGATTTCCCCGAGCCGGATGTCACCATCGGCGGCATGGCGGGCTGGGATCCCGGACGGACTGAGGAACTCCGGGTCTGGGAGAGCCGGCGCCCCGGGCAAGGCCGGCGCGCGATGCTCGCCGAACACGTTCAGGAGACGGTGCGCCGCACGTTCATCTTCCGATTCATGCGCCCCAATGACTTCGCCTGGGCACCGATCGACTTCCCGGGAATCGAGTATGACGACGGGCGACTCGCCGCCGGCATGCAGACCAAGGCGGCAGAGCACCTGATCGGCGCGTTGCGCGAGCAGGGCTGCGAAATCGTGTTCCAGGATCCGGCCACCGACGCGACGCAGGCCATGCAGCGCGTGCTCTGGGACCGCTGGACCGCGGCCGAGGTCGGGGAGAACGAGTTCGTCGGCCAACTGTTCGATGACCACGGCCGGATTTACCACGGCTGCACAGCCTTCGATGCCGCCTCCTACACCCTGCTGAGGCTCGCGGCGCTCGGCGGCGAGATTCGCTCCGTGCTCGGAACATCAGCGCAAGGACCGGCCCGCAGGCCGAGCTAGAGGGCCGACGGGACCCCGGAAAGGCCGGCATCAACCGCACGCGACCGACCGGCGTCGCACCAACGTCATGGCAAACGAGCACCCATGCACTCGCTCGCGCTGGCCACGTGCCCAGTGCGGCATCATCCTGGAGGGAAGAGATTTCGTGGAGACATCCAAACACCACATCGCACCGGCCGGCGGCCGGTTGGGCGTACTCATCGTCGGGCTCGGCGCGGTGGCGTCGACCGTCATCGCCGGCGTCGAGCTGATCAGACGCGGCCTGGCCGAGCCCGTCGGGTCGCTCGCGCAGATGGGCACCATCCGCCTCGGCAAACGCACCGAGAACCGGGTGCCGCTGATACGCGACTTCGTGCCCTTGGCCGACCTCGACCAGCTGGTCTTCGGTGCCTGGGACCCGATCTCGGACACCGCCTACGAAGCCGCGCTGAAATGCGGCGTACTCGACCGGTACACCCATATCGAACCGATCGCGGCCGCGCTCAAGGAGATCGAGCCCATGCCGGCCGTCTTCGACCAGCACTACGTGCGCCGACTCGACGGCGCCAACGTCAAGGCCGCCGCGGGCAAGCGGGACCTGGCCGAGGCACTCCGCCAGGACATCCGCGACTTCAAGGCGGCACACTCCTGCGACCGGATGGTGGTGATCTGGTGCGCGTCCACCGAGATCTTCATCGAACCCGGCCCGGCCCACCAGAGTGTGGAGGCCTTCGAGGCCGCAATGGACGCCAACGACGAAAGCGTCCCGCCCTCGATGCTCTACGCCTACGCCGCGCTCAAGGAAGGCGTGGCCTTCATCAACGGGGCGCCCAACCTCACCACCGATGTGCCGGCAATGACCGAGCTCGCCCACGCCACAGGCGTGCCCATCGGTGGCAAGGATTTCAAGTCGGGGCAGACCCTGCTGAAGACCGTACTGGCGCCGATGCTGAAGGCCCGGATGCTGGGGCTTTCGGGCTGGTACTCGACCAATATCCTCGGCAACCGCGACGGCGAGGTGCTCGATGACCCCGACAGCTTCCGTACCAAGGAGAAGAGCAAGCTCGGCGCGCTCGAACACATTCTGCAGCCGAACCTCTACCCCGAGCTGTACGGGGACTTCCATCACAAGGTCCGCATCAACTACTACCCGCCGCGCGGTGACAACAAGGAGGGCTGGGACAACATCGACATCTTCGGTTGGCTCGGCTATCCGATGCAGATCAAGGTCAACTTCTTGTGCCGTGACTCCATCCTGGCCGCACCCCTGGTGCTCGACCTGGTGCTCTTCACCGACCTGGCCCAGCGAGCCGGCCTCAAGGGCGTGCAGGAGTGGCTGTCGCTCTACTTCAAGAGCCCGCAGCACGACCCCAGCGTCTATCCCGAGCATGACCTGTTCATCCAGCAGACCAAGCTGAAGAACACGCTTCGCTGGCTGATGGGCGAGGAGCAGATCACCCACCTGGGCATGGAGTACTACGAGGACTGACGTCGCAAGCGGGTTACGGAGCCGGACTCGACGTGCCGGGTATCGGTTCGGTCAATGACGCCCGCCAGGGCGCAGCAGGAAACGGATCGGCGAAGTACTGCGTCTCGTGCGCGACGAAGCCGCGAGCGAACTCCATGATGCTGACCGAATGCGTGGGCTCGCCGTCGTACGTGATCACGCATTCGCTGATCCACAGATTCCCCTGGCCGCTGATCCGGCGGACGGCAAAGTGCCGATCCGCCGGATGGCCGCCGCGCTGCGCCTGGATCTTTGCGCGACCGCGGAAGCGCTCACCGGATTGCGGATAGTCCAGGACCGCATCGGCGGCGTAAATCTCATGCTCGGCGGCTGTGTCCCCGCTCTCGGATGCAGCCCAATGGTCCTGGATCCTGGCCCGGGTCTCCGTGTCGGGATTCATCGTCACCCTCCTCGTCGCATTGAGCTGTCAGCAGCCGCAGCGAGCGTGATCGTGCCAGCCATCAGCTGCTCGGAGCGTGCCGGGTCGGAGGATTCTCGTCAGCGGACCCGGGCCCGCAAGAACTCCCCGATCTGCCTCGTAGCCTCCGTTGCCTCGGGCGTGCCGAGCGTGCTCTGGTAGACGTGCGGCAGGCCTTCGCCGATCTGTAGTGTGACGTCCACCCCGGCCTCGGCAGCTGCTGTCGCCAGCCGTTCGGAATCGCTGAGCAGTAGGTCGGCCGTCCCTACTTGCACCAGCAGCGGCGGGAGCCCCGCCAACGTGGCGAAGAGTGGTGACGCCATCGGCGTCCGAGGATCGGCTCCGGCCAGGTAGTCGGAGCTCAACTGGCGGAGCAAGTCAGGAGTCGAGATCGGATCCTGATCGACCCGCTCGCTCATCGACGCGCCCGAGCTGGTCAGGTCCACCGTCGGTGACATCAGTACGGCGGCCGCCGGCAACTCCGCCTCGGCGTCACGCAGCGCCACGAGCAGGGCGACGCTGAGCCCTCCGCCGGCCGAGTCACCGGCGAGCGCTATGGATCTCGAACTCAGGTGCTGGTCGTCGACGAGCCAGTGCCAGGCCGCCAGGACATCGTCGATGGCGGCCGGGAAAGGATGCTCGGGTGCCAGGCGGTATTCGAGAAATAGGACCCGCATCCCCGCGGCCCGACCCAGCCGTGCGGCCAGCTCGCCGTCGCTGCGCAGCGACCCGAGCCGGTACCCTCCGCCGTGCAGAAAGAGCAGGACCCGGCCGGCGTACGTGCCGGGGGCTTCGAGCCAGTGGGCCGGCACCCCGGCAGCGACGACGTCCGTCACCAGCACGTCGCCGGGGATCGGATACAGGCGGTCCGCGGGCGCGAATCCGGCGCGCTGCTCGTCCAGCGAAGGCGCGACCTGGCCGGCTGCGGCGATCCGGCGGTCCCATTCGGCGTCGATCACATCCTGCATTGCCTGGCTCGGCATCGCCGGTCCCCCTTTGACATGCGGTGGCCTTGCTTCAGAATGCGCCGGCTCTGGCAGTGATGGAGCCGCGGCATCCGTCAGGTCGATTCGGGCGTCGTACGTGCGGACTCGGTGCGCGTCGGGGTTGGCAGACGGCGACTCACGATCGGCTTCGCGTAGATATCGGCTGGACTGTGCACCGCCCGGCGTCGCTGCCGAAGGTGGAGCCAGTCGGCGATGCCGATGATGAGCAAACCTCCGACGATCCATGCCGACAGGATCAAAAGCGCCGTGGGTGAATGCTGGCCACCAAAGTAGATCTGATCCTTGATGGCTCGCACGGTGGCGTTGTTCGGGAAAGCCGGCGCGATCTGGCGGTAGCCGTCGGGGAGAAGTGGCGTCGCCACCGTGACCCCGTTGAGGGGATTGCCGACGATGAGCAGCACGGCAGCGGCGACCGCGGTCCCAGGGAGCCCGAACGCCGCCTGCAACGCGGCGACCGTCACGACGAAAGCCGCGGCGGCCAGCACGGAGATCCCGAACAACGCCGCCGGTGCGCCGGTCAGCGCGCCGAGACCCACGTCCATGACCAGCACCCCGAGCGCGGCGGCGCACAACGCGTAGACGACCGCGCCACCGAATCGCGCCCAGATCCGCGATTGCCGGCCGATCAGGTAAAAGAGGACTGACACCAGCAATCCGGGGATCAGCAGCCCGAGCTGGAGGAAGAAGGCGGACACACCAGCGGCATCGGATGGCGGCAGTGGCACCACGTCGTTCTGGACAATGCCGCGCCCTTGCACGAAGGCATATGCCGTCGCCGCGCGGGTCACGATCTGCTGCACCGCGAGACCACCGGCGCCGGCGGTAAGCACCCCGACGGGACCGGTCGGAAGGTCGATGATCGCGCCGTACGTCTTACCGGTCGCAACGTCGTCGCGTGCAGCAGCGTCATCCGCCACTGGTTCCACCTCGAATCCACCGGGCACCGCACGCTCAAACACCGCGTTCACACGTGCCGCCGCTGCGTTCCCGCCGACCACATCGATACGCACATTGTGCGGTCGCGGCGCGTGCGCGGCATAACCGTACGACAGGACGAAAAGGCAGCTCACGACTGCGGCGCCCACGGCGATCACCAGAATGCGTCGCAACGCGCTCATCGCCGCGCCACCATCCTTCCGTCAGTGCACCCGGCCGCCGGGGCGCAGCCGCAGCGGGGAGAACGGTGGGTGCGCGCGCGGCCCCGGCGCCCAGGCGTGGGTTCGCCGAGGCCCGGCCGGCCGAATCCACACGTCGGCTCCGTCGTGCCCCGGTTCACGGAGAGCCCTCCATGCCTGTCTAGCACGCTGGACCGGCCTGGTTGGCTGGTTTGACGGCAGCGGGAGACACGCAACGGCCGCGCCGCGACGGGCCCACGATCGAGACGCCGTCTCGGCTGGCGCGTTCCGGCAACTATGCGTCGTGAGCTGCGGAACCGCGTACGCTTTGACGGGTTGAGCCAGGTGCGCAGAGCGCGACTGGCCGGCGCTGCGAAGGAACGGTATGGACGGCTTGCCGGTCGGGGATTATGCGCTGTTGTCGGATTGCCGGTCGGCCGCGCTGATCAGCCGGGACGGCTCGGTGGACTGGCTGTGTTTCCCGCGATTCGACGGGCCGTCGGTGTTCTGCCGGCTGCTGGACCCGCACGGCGGTCACTTCGCCATCCGTCCGACCGGCGATCATCGGACGCGGCGCCGCTACGTCGAGGACACCATGGTCCTCGAAACCACGTTCGATACGCCGACCGGAACCGCCGTCCTCGTCGACGCGATGGCCATGGGCCCCGGCGAGCGCGGTCATGATCTCGGCGCCGGATCACCCGGCGCGCTGTTGCGGCGCCTGGTGTGCGTCGACGGAACCATCGATGCGGAGATCGTCTTCGCGCCCCGGCCGAACTACGGCGTGATCGAACCCGCTCTCGACGCGGTCGAGGGTGGCCTACTGGCACGCTTCGGCTCGACTATGGGCCCGGACCTGGACGGCGGCTCGCGGACCGCTCCGGCACGCGGCCTCGATTCGTTTCTACACCTGTCCAGCCGGGTCATGTTCGATGTCACCGGGCCGGTCGCGAGCGCCCATATCCGGCTGGCCGCCGGGCAGGCGGCCGCGTTCGCGGTCTGCTACGAGGCCGCGATCCCATGGTCCGATGCCGAGATCACCGAGCGGCTGGAAGACACGGTGCTCGGCTGGCGGTCCTGGTCCGCCCTCCACCAGAGATACGAGGGTCCGTGGCGCGATCTGGTACGTCACTCCGGGCGCGTCCTGCAGGCGCTGACGTTTCAGCCGACCGGGGCGATCGTGGCGGCACCGACCACCTCTCTGCCCGAGACGATCGGCGGTACGCGCAACTGGGACTACCGATACACCTGGGTCCGCGACGCCAGCCTGACCATGGAGGCGTTGTGGGTCGCGGCGTGCCCGGAGGAAGCGAACAGGTTCTTCGCGTTCCTCGCCGCCGCCGCATCTCCGCTGGAGCCCGGTTCCGACCTGCAAATCATGTTCGGCATCGGCGGCGAGCGCGACCTCGACGAGCGGGAACTGCCGCACCTGGCCGGCTGGCGCGGCAGCCGGCCGGTACGGATCGGCAACGGCGCGTGGCGGCAACGTCAGCTCGACGTCTACGGCGAGTTGCTGGCCACCGCCCAGCGGCTAGTGCAACAACTCGGCACGCTGGAACCGGAGACTCAGCGGTTCTTGGTGGCGGCGGCCGATGCCGCCGCCGACCGGTGGCGGGATCCGGATCAGGGCATCTGGGAGATTCGCGGCGCACCGCAGGATTTCCTGCACTCCAAGCTGATGTGCTGGGTCGCGCTGACCCGCGCGATCGACCTCGCCGCCGTGCTCGGCGCCGAGGGCCGGGTGCGCGCCTGGACCGCGGCCTGCGGTGATATCCGCGCGGCGATCCTGGAGCGTGGCTGGAACGACGCGGTCGGCGCCTTCACCCAGTCGTTCGGCAGCAACGACATCGACGCATCCAGCTTGATGCTGGCGATCACCGGCTTCCTGCCCGGCGATGATCCGCGGATCAGGGCGACCATCGACGCCATCGTGCGGACGCTGACCGACGACCGCGGGCTGGTGTACCGCCATCTGTCTCAGGACGGTCTGCCCGGCGATGAGGGCGCCTTCCTACTGTGTACGTTCTGGCTGGCGCAGGCTCAGGCGCTGACTGGCGAGGTGGATGCGGCGATCGCGACCTTCGAGCGGGCCATCGCCTCGATCAATGACGTCGGGCTGCTCGCCGAGGAGGTGGACCGGTCGACGGGCGAGATGATCGGCAATTTCCCGCAGGCGTTCAGCCACATCGGACTGGTGAACGCGGCGTGGGCGATCTCCGAAGCGTTGGATCGCACCGGTCCGGCGCCGGGCGGTGCGATCCAGCCGTGAGCGCTCAGGCGTTGGCCTCCGCCGGCATCGCCGGGACACAGGCCGAGATGGCCGTACCGACGCCGGATTCCGATTCGATCTGCAGCTTTCCGGTCAGTCCTTCGATCCGTTGCCGCATCGCGACGAGGCCGAACCCGCTGCCATCGGCACCCGTGCTGCTCGGCGAGAAGCCGATGCCGTCGTCGCGTACGTCCAGCGCGGCCTCGTGTTCCATGTACGACAGAGTGACTCCGACGCGGCTCGCGTGCGCATGCTCGGCGACGTTGGCGAGCGCCTCCTGCGCCGTCCGCAGCAGCGCGAATTCGGTCTCTTGCCCCAGCGTGCGCTCGGTCCCCGTGGTCGTGACCGTGACCGCGATGCCGTGCAGCGCGGTCCACCGCGCGGCGACGTCAGCCAGCGCGTCGCTCAGCCGGGCTGCCTCCAGCGGCTCCGGGCGCAGCGCGTGCACCGAGCGCCGGGCCTCGGACAGGCTCTCCCGGGCCAGCCGGGTCGCAGCGTCGACGTGGCGATGCCACCGGGCCGGATCGGTGGCATCGGCCGCCTGGAGTTGGGTGATGATCCCGGTCAGGCCCTGCGCCAGCGTGTCGTGGATCTCCCGCGCCATCCGCGCCCGTTCGTCGGCGATGCCGGCTTCGCGCGCCTGGGTCAACAGTTGCTCGTGCAGGCCGGCATTCTCGGCCAGTGTCACCGACAGGCGGCGGTTCGCCTGGTTGACCTCGTCGAGGGCCTGCTCGCGCCGGACGTTGTAGTTTTCGAGGCTCTGGCCGGCCCACGCCAGACCGCACATGGGGATCACATTGACCGCGAGTACGGCCAGATATTCGACGATCCCGACCGCGGTCGTCTTGGGTACGCCGGATGACTGTGCGGTACCGGCGACAATCGCCACGCCGGCGATCGCACCCAGCTCCCACGGCCAGGGCAGCAGCCGGAACGCGTAGATGTAGCCGGCGACGGAGAAGAATCCGAACCACGAATCGCGGATGACCAGTATTGCCATGATCACGATGAGCACGGCCAGGAACAAGGCCATCATCGGGGGCCGCTGCCGCCAGGCCGGATGCAGCGTGTACATCCACAGCATCCATGCCCCGGCGGCCGCGCACAGGACGAGATCGATGACGACCGAGCCGCCCGTGGACCGCTTCGTGATCGCGGTGAAGGCAGTCAAGATCGCGAGAAGTCCGTACGGGACGACCGTGGTGAGCCAGCCCAGCCGATGCTCCCACGGGTATCCCGGCGAGTCCTGTGTTCTCATCGGCGCCCCTCGGACGATGTCATTCCCACCGGAATAATCTAACCGCGCCCGCCCCGAGGACCAGCGCGTACGCCGCCATGATCAACAGTGGTTGGGGATGTGGCCAATTGCCCTGAACCGCATCCGTCAAAGCCTGCACGGCTGCGCCGAGCGGTGTGGCGTGGCTGATGTGCTGGAGCACAGCGGGCATGGCCGGGACCGGGACCCACAATCCCGCGAAGAATGTCATCAGGTAGAACATCGTCGCGCCGATCGCGTTGGCGGCGCGTCCGGTCGGCGCGGCCGCGGCGATGAACATGCCGAGGGCGGCGAGCGCGGCGATGGCGAGCACGGCCGCGACGACAAATCCGGTCAGCTGGCGGGGCAGGAACACGCCGAATGCGAGGTTGGCCACGGCAAGCAGCACGACCACGGCGACCACCGTGACCGTAACCGTCACGACGAGCTGCGCCACGAGTACCCGAGCCGGGCCGACCGGCGTGGTCCGAAGCCGCCGGAGGATGCCCTTCTCGCGGTATCCGGCCAGGACCGGTGGCATGATGTTGAGCGCGAGCATCGCGATCACAAAGGCCGCCAAGATGGGCACGTACTCTTCGAGCAGCGTGAGGCCGCCGTAGACCGGCATCTTTCGGTTGAAGTAGGGGATGTTACCGAAAATAGTCAGCAGTACGAGCGGGAACCCGACGCCGAAGGCGGGTCCGGTCCGGTCGCGGATGAACAGTTTCAGCTCGGTGGCGGTGAGCCGGCGCAGCGCGGAGACCCGGGCGACGTCGGACGGTGCCAACGTGGTGACCGACATATCTGCTACCTCTTGATCTCTTCGATTCCGGTGGTCCCGCGGCGACCGGTCAGCGCGACGAACGCGTCCTCCAGGCTGGCCTGCTCGACACGGAGTTGCTGGGCCACGATCTGGTGGCGTGCCAGAACGGACGTGACCGCGTTCAACGCGTTGGTGTTGCCGGTGACGATCACGGTGCCGCCGGACCGAGCGACGCGCGTGACATCCGGCAGCGTGGTGAGCAGCGCATCGTCGAGCGGGCCGGACGGCCGGAACTGGATGCGCTGCCCGACCTGGACCCGCTCTGTCAGCCCGACCGGTGTGTCCACGGCGACGACGCGGCCCGCATCGATCACCGCCACCCGGTCACAGAGCCGTTCGGCCTCTTCCATGAAGTGCGTGACCAGCACGATTGTGACGCCCCGGGCGCGTACGGTCTGGATCAGATCCCAGGTGTCGCGCCGAGCCTGCGGATCCAACCCGGTCGTCAACTCATCGAGGACCGCGATCTGCGGGCTCCCGACGAGCGCGAGCGCGATGGACAGCCGCTGCTTCTGGCCGCCGGAGAGTTTCCCGAACCGGGTCGTCCGTTTGTCCGCCAGCCCGAGCGCGTCCATGAGCGAACGCCAGTCCGCCGGCGTCCGGTAGAACGAGCTGTAGAGGTCCAGCGCCTCGCCGACGAGAAGGCGTTCGGGCAACTGGCCGTCCTGGAGCTGCACGCCGAGGCGCTGGGTCAGCTCGGCGCGGTCGCGTCGCGGGTCGAGGCCGAGCACGCTGATCGTGCCGCGGTCGGCCGCCCGTACGCCCTCGATGCATTCGACCGTCGTGGTCTTCCCCGCGCCGTTCGGGCCGAGGATTCCGAAGATCTCGCCGTCCGCAACGGTGAACGACACGTCATCGACGGCCACCGTGTCTCCGTACGCCTTGTGCAGGTTCTGCACTTCGATCACTGTTGCCATGCGTCCAGCCTCGCCGTGGCACGCCGCCGGCGCATCGACCGTCGCGCGGGTTTCCCGGGGTCCGGGGCTGATCTCCGGAGCCCGCCGACCGGCTGAGCGGCTCAACCGATCGGTGGAGCCGTCGCCGCTCGACCAACCATGTGCAGGACGCGGCGTACACCCGGCCTGAGCACCCCGTTTGGGACTGGCACCATATCTGCCATGACGTCTGGTCGGACCACCCACGTCCTGTTCGACTTCTTCGGCACGCTCGTCGACTATTCGTCCGCTCTGGACGGCGCATCAGCGGCCGGCGACTGTGCCGCACTGATTCGCTCGTACGGTGGCGGCATCGACGAGCGCGGCTTCATCGCCGGATGGGACGCCGCGTACCGGGTATTCGAGTCCCGAGCGTCCAGCGATCACCGGGAGTTCTCGATGGATCAGCTGAGCCGGTCGTACCTCAGCGACGTACTCGATCGGGATCCGACGCCCGGCGAGGCGCGGACGCTCGCGACCACGTACACCCGGCAGTGGAACGACGGCGTCCGCTATCGCCCGGACACGCCCGCCATCCTGGGCGAGCTCGCCGGACACTTCCGCCTTGCGGTGGTGTCCAACACCCATGAGGCCGAACTCGTTCCGGCGCATATCGCGTCCATGGACGTCGGCGGGTACTTCGATGCGGTGCTGACCTCGGTCGAGTTCGGTTGGCGCAAGCCGCATCCGGCGATCTACACCGAGGCGCTCGGGCGACTCGGGATCGATGCGGCGCGGGCGGTCTTCGTCGGCGATACCTACGACGCGGACTTCGCCGGCCCGGAGGCGGCCGGGATCCGCGCCTACTTGATCGACCCGACGCACGCGTACGACATCCCGGCCGATCAACGCCTGGAGTCCATCGCGGATCTGCCGTCGCGGCTGCTGGCATGAGGCTGCCCGTCGCGGTCATCGCCTGGCCGAGGCGCTTGACGACGTGGAACGTACGGTGACCCGCGATCTACGGCGCGATGCGAGTGAGCGCGGTGTCCAGGGGCTCGACGGTGGCGTGGCGGAATCCGGTACCGGCCCACAGGTGCAGCCGTTGCGGGTCTCCGGCCGCGGCGGCCGCTTTGCGAAGTGCGCTGGTCAGATGGTGGACGGCCGGATACCCCGAGGGGGCGAGCTGGTCGTACCGGTCAATGAAGGTATTGCGCAGCGCGCGAGCGGGACGGCCGGTGAAAGCGCGAGTGACGACGGTCGTCGTGCCGGCCGCGAGGGCGTCGCGGTGCGTTGCCGACGCGCCGCTCTCGTCCGTGCGCAGCAGGACCGTGCCGACCATCGCGACGGATGCGCCCGCGGCCAGCGCCTGGGCGATGTCCGCGGCCGTCGCTAGGCCGCCGGCGGCGATCACCGGCGGCGCGACCGAGGCACGAATCCGGCCGACGAGATCGGCGATCGGAATCGGCGGCACCAGGCGGTCAGGGGTCCACGTGCCGGAGTGCCCGCCGGCCGCGGTGGCCTGTACGGCCAGGGCGTCGACGCCTGCCTCGGCGGCCGCACGCGCCTCGTCGAGCGACGTCACGGTCTGGACGACAACCGTGCCCGCGGTGCGGAAACGAGCCAGCACGGCCGCCGACGGTAGTCCGAACGTGAAGCTTACCAGCGGTATGTTCGCCGCGAGCAGCAGATCGATCTTGTCCGGCCAGAAGTCGTCGTCCTCGATCGGATCGGCGTCGAGTCGCAGGCCGTAGACGTCCGCCTCGACCTGGAGGGCGTCGGCATAGCGCCGCAATGCGGCCGGCTCGACCGGGACCGGATTCGGTACGAACAGGTTCACCCCGAACGGCACCGACGCGGCGCGGACCGCCGCGATCTGATCGGCCAGTGCCTGCGGCGTCTTGTATCCGCCGGCAAGCTGGCCGAGGCTGCCCGCATGTGCTGCCGCAACGACGAACTCCGGCGTACTCGGGCCGCCAGCCATCGGCGCCGCGATGACCGGCAGGGACACGCCGAGATCGGCGAGGATGGTCGGCACGAACCGATTCTGCCATCACCATCGACGATCAGCGGCCACGGCGCCGGGGCGTCAGTCGCCGAGTACGGCCAGCGCGTCGATCTCCACCAGCATGCCCGGGGGAAGCGTGACGAACACGGTGGTCCGAGCGGGGAACGGCGCCTTCACAAACGTGCTGTAGACCTCGTTCATCTCCGCGAAGTGCGACGTGTCGGTGAGGTAGACGCGCATCATCATCACGTCGTCGAACGTTGCACCGGCCGCCTCCAGAATCGCCTGGATGTTGCGCATCACCTGGCGGGTCTGTGCGGTAATCGTCTTTCCGGCGAACTGACCGGTCTCCGGATCCGCCGGCCCCTGGCCGGCGACCTGCAGGATGTTGCCCTTGAGGACAGCCTGCGAGTAGGAGGCGACAGGCGACGGTGCATCCGTCGTGACGATCGCGGTCTTCGGCATGTGATCTCCTCGTAGGCAGGCCCGGGGCTGGCTGCGATGTCCAGCTCAGGCAGCATATGGTGCGAGACCGGACGACATTATCGTGGGGAGACGCGTGGACAGCGCTGCACTGGCGAGACTGGCCAACGACCGCATCGACTGGCGGTACAAGGGCTTCCCAGCACGATTCGACGGCCGGACGATCGCCGAGCTGATCGCCGAACGGCCCTCGCCGGCCGAGTTCGGCACGCCGCTGCTGGTCCTGGACGCGTACGCGCTCGACCACAACATCACGACCATGGCCGCCTACTGCCGGGACCGCGGCATCGCGCTCGCACCGCACGGCAAGACCACGATGGCTCCGCAGTTGTTCGCGCGGCAGCTCGCTGCGGGTGCGTGGGGCGTCACAGCGGCAACCATCGCCCATGTACGGGCATACCGGGCGTACGGTGTCGAGACGGTCCTCCTCGCGAACCAGCTCGTCGACCCCGATGCGCTCGCATGGGTCGCCTCCGAGCTGCGCCGCTCCCCCGGCTTCCGGCTGCTCGTGTTCGCCGACTCGACAGACGGCGTACAGATCATGCAGGACGCGCTGGCCACGGCCGGTGCGCCGCGGCCGGTCGACGTCATCATCGATCTCGGCCGACCCGGCGCGCGTACCGGCTGCCGGGACCTCGACACCGCGGAGACCGTCGCGACGGCGGTCCGGGCGGCCGATCGGCTGCGGCTCGTCGGCGCCGGCGGATTCGAAGGCGCGCTCGCACCGGACAAGTCGCACGAGTCGCTGGCGGTCATCCGGGGCTACCTCCAGTCGGTCCGTGACCTGATCCTGCGTCTCGACACGGCCGGCCTGTTCGCCGAGACCGACGAGATCATCGCGACCGCCGGCGGCAGCGCGTACTTCGACGAGGTCGTCGCGGCGTTCGACGGCACCTGGGCGACCTCGGCGCCGGTCCGGACGGTGCTGCGCAGCGGCGCCTACATCAGCCACGACGACGGTCACTACCGCCGGCTGACACCCTCCGGCGCGGCCGGCTTCCGGCCGGCACTGCGCATCCACGGCCGGGTGCTGTCGCTGCCCGAAGCCGGGCTCGCCCTGCTGGATTTCGGTAAACGCGACGCACCGATGGATCTCGGCCTGCCCGAGCCGTACACCGTACGGCGGGCCGATCGCTCGATCGAGCCGCTCATCGGTGCCACGATCACCGCGCTCGCCGATCAGCACGCATTCCTGTCCTTCGGCGCCGAGACGTCGCTGCACATCGGTGACGTTGTCGCCTGTGGCATCTCCCACCCGTGTACGGCGTTCGACAAGTGGCAGCTCATCCCGGTTGTCCGGGACGACCATGTGGTCGACGTGATCCGTACCTTTTTCTGATGGTCACGGTCTTTCGAGGTGGTGACGTCGTGGACGGCACCGGTGCGCCGCGCTATCGCGCCGACGTGGCCGTACACGACGGCCGGATCGTGGCGATCGGCGAGGCTCCGGACGCGGATCGCGTCATCGACGCACGCGGGCTCGTGGTCAGTCCGGGCTTCATCGACATGCACGCCCATTCCGACCTCGCCGTGCTCACCGACGAACAGCATCTCGCCAAGACCGCGCAGGGTGTCACGCTCGAGGTGCTCGGCCAGGACGGGCTGAGCTACGCACCCAACGACGAGCCGACACTGCGCCAGCTGCGACGACAGCTGGCCGGGTGGAACGGCGACCCGGACGGGTTCGCCTGGGACTGGACCACGGTCGGCGGCTATCTGGACCGCATCGATCGCGGCACCGCGGTCAACGTCGCCTACCTCGTGCCGCAGGGCACGCTGCGGATGATGTACGTCGGCAACGACGATCGACCAGCCACCTCGGCGGAGCTGTCGGCCATGTGCCGAGCGCTGGGCGAGGCGATGACGCAGGGCGCGGTCGGCATGTCGAGCGGCCTGACCTACGTCCCCGGCATGTACGCCGACACCGCCGAACTGATCGACCTGTGCCGCGTCGTGGCACGCTTCGGCGGCTACTACAGCCCGCATCACCGTAGCTACGGCGCTGGTGCACTGGACGCCTATGCGGAGATGATCGCCGTGGCCGAGGCGTCCGGATGCCCGGTACATCTGACGCACGCGACGATGAACTTCCCGCTCAATGCCGGTCGTGCACCCGCGCTGATCGAGTTGATCGATGCGGCCACGGCACGCGGCGTCGATGTGACGATGGACAGCTACCCGTACCTGCCGGGTGCGACCACGCTCGTCGCATTGTTGCCGAGCTGGGCGGCGGCCGGCGGCGCGGACGCGTTGACCGCACGGCTCCGCGATCCGGCCGGCCGCCTCCGGATCGCGGCGGATATCGAGGTCACCGGCTCGGACGGCTGCCATGGCGTACCGATCGACTGGGGTTCGATCCAGATCAGCGGCGTCCGGCACGCGCAGCTCCGCGGAATCGTCGGGCTTTCCGTGGCCGAAGCGGCCGTCGCCAACGGGCAGGATCCCGCCGACTTCTGCTTCGACCTGCTGCTCGCCGACGACCTCGGTACGTCGTGCCTGATGCACGTCGGCGACGAGGCGAACGTACGCACGATCCTGCGCCACCCGGCGCACCTCGTCGGCAGCGACGGCCTGCTGACCGGCGAGCGTCCGCATCCGCGCGGGTGGGGCACGTTCCCGCGGTTCCTCGCCCGGTACGTCCGCGAGGAGCACCTGCTCACGTTGGAGGAGTGCGTCGCGAAGATGACCGGCCGGGCCGCCCGCCGCCTCGGCCTGACCGACCGCGGCACGATTGCCCGCGGGATCGCCGCCGACCTAGTGGTCTTCGATCCCGCGACGATCGTCGACCGGGCCACGTTCGAGGAGCCACGACGGTCGCCGCTGGGCATCCCCTACGTGATGGTCAACGGTGATCTGGTGATCGACGGCGGAACGCGGACGCCGGCAACGCCGGGCCGCGCGATCCGTCCGAAACGCGTTGCGCTCTAGCCGAAATGCGACGCCGCGCCCAGCCAGACACGAAAGAGTGAATGACGGGTCGTATCGCCGTTCACATATGAACCAATCAATGTGAAGCGCCGTATCTCGCATTAGCGTTAACCGCGCATGCCCTACCTGCAACTCGAATCCGCCGGGACTGCTCCGGCGTCATGACTTCGACAACCCGCAAAGGTTGTGCCCGCAATGACTTCCGTTCCGATGGCTGAGCCGGTGCCACGGTTCGAACATCCTGCTCTGTTCTATCGCAGTCAGCGCGACTTCCTCTCGACCGTCATGCGGTACGTGATGACCGGACTTGCCTGCCGCGAGCCGGTGATGGTGGCCGTACCGCCGACGAACCTGTCCCTGCTGCGGATGGCGCTGGGCCGCGAAGCCGATGCGATCGAGATGCACGACATAACGGTGGCCGGGCGCAATCCGGGCCGGATCATCGGCGACGTCCTCCTCGACTTCGCGCAGAAGCACCGGGGGCAGCGGGTCCGGATCGTCGGCGAGCCGATCTGGGGCTCTCGCGATGCGACCGAATACCCTGCCTGTGTCCTGCACGAAGCGCTGATCAACACCGCGTTCGAAGGCATGAACGCGACGATTCTCTGCCCGTACAACGTGAGCGAACTAGACACCCGGGTCCTGGACGATGCGTTGCGGACACACCCGACACTGTGGACCGACACCGAGCGCCGCGACAGCATCGAGTACGACGTACAGGCGGCAGAATCGTGGAATCGGCCGTTGCCGCCCATCCCGGTGTCGGCGATGGTGACGTCGATCTATCCGACCGATCCGGGTGACTCACGCCGGTTCACCGCGTCATTCGCGCTGGCGGTCGGCCTGACCGTCGACCGGATCGCGGACGCCGTGCTGGCCGTCGACGAGCTGGTCAGCAACACGGTCACGCACGGCGGCGGATACGGCCAGCTGGCCGCGTGGACGGATAGCTTGCGTGCGGTGTTCGAGGTGTCCGACGCCGGCTATATCACCGATCCGCTGGCCGGCCGCCGGCTGGTCGACCCGATCGCGGTGTCCGGGCGCGGGCTGGCGCTCGTTCATCGTCAGAGTGATTTGGTCCGCATCTACACGTCGGCGAAGGGCACCGCGGTCCGCGCATACTTCAACCTGTTCTGAGCGTCCATACGGTGACCGTGTTCACGCCTGTCGTGCAGGCCACATAGGACGTGATGACCGTGCACGACGAGTCGGCGACGCCGTGCAGGAGCTGCACCGGTCGGATTGCTTCCTCGCCGTTGAGGGCGATCCACGTGTCGCCGGTGGCCAGTGGGCGGACCGCCTCGGATTGGCCGGCCGCCTCCGGGATTCGGTAGTCGACCGAGGCGATGGCGGGGGTCGCCACCGTCTCCTGCCCGGGCGCCACGATCACGAGCGTGGTGGTCACGCCGGGCAGCGGCCGGGAACCGGCGGCGGCGAGGTCGCCCACCGCCGCGGGCGGCGCCGTAACGGTGTGTCCGGTCGCCGGGTCGATGGCGATGGCCCCACCGGATCCGGCCGCGATACAAATATCGGTACCGCATGTCGTGAGCGCGTCGCCGCTGGCCACTTGGAGCCCTTGCCACAGCGGCTGCAGATCGCTGGTACGAAACGCCGACAGCGACCGGCTCGGGTAGCGGCGCGGCACCGCGAGGATCGCGACGTCGCCCACGTAGGCGATGCTCAGCCCCGGGGTGCCGTGGTCGAGGTCGGTCCGGTAGCCGTGATGGGTTCCGGCCGGACCGAGGACGTCCGGGTGGATCCGAGCGCGTACCGCTCCGGTGGTCAGGTCGATCGCCACGATCTCCTGCGTGTCCGGGCACACCTCTACCAGGCCACTGGCCATCGTCAGCGAGGCGTCCGTCGCGAGACCGACGTCGCAGCCCGTGCCGATCGCGGTACGCCATCGGGTATCGCCGGTGACCGGGTCTATCAGTGAGACGTCGATCGCATTCGGGTCGGGCCCGGCGGCGCCGGCGGCTCGGTAGACGAGAAGGCCGATCGGGATCGGCGTGACCATGAGCGCCGGCATCGTCCATCGCCGTACGCCGGTTGCCAGCGAAAATCCTTCGACCAGGTCGTATCCGACGTCGTGGGCGGTCTCCACGACGGCCGTCGACGATACGGCGAACATCTGTGCGTTGCGCGCGGTGCCACCGAGCGGCGACTGCCAGAGCGGCCGGCCCGAGGTCAGGTCGTAGGCGGCGATTTCGTTCGTACCGGCTCGCTGGTCGGAGACCACCGCGGTCGCGCCGACGACCATCAGGCGGGCGTTGGCGCCGACCGGGATCCGGACGACCGGCAGTGTTCGGCCGACCGCAACGCCGGACGCCGATACCGCGAACGCCGTTGCCAGGGCGATCACGGCGAGCCGCCGACCGCGGTAACTGTGGCGCGGGCGCGACGTCGCATCAAGCGTCGGCGGCCGGTCGGCCGGTACGGCGGCCGGGATCTCGCCCAGATCGATCAGCACCACAATTCGAGCATAGGACGGTTTGCCGGGTCGCCAAGAAATGCAAGGGTGGGCGCGACCCTCGCGTCCGGTGCACCGCCGGTTCGATGATGTGCGCCGGTCACCATCGGCGACCGCGACGCTATGTCGAGGCGTACGGTGAACGCCGTGGGTTCGGATCGATCGTCGGCGCTGACCGTTGACCACTTGACCAAGCGCTTCGGTGACCGCGTCGCCTTTCGCGACGTGTCCTTCGAGGTCGGCTACGGCGAGGTCTTCGGGTTCCTCGGGCCGAACGGCGCCGGTAAAACGACGACCGTACGGACACTCGGCACCCTTATCGCACCGACCTCGGGCTCGGCGACGGTGGCCGGGATCCCGCTGACGGCGGACAACGGCGTGGAGATCCGCCGGCGGATCGCGATCATGCCGGAGGCGCCCGGTCTCTACCTGCGCCTGAGCGTGACCGAAAACCTGGAGTGCTTTGCCGGCCTCTACGAGTCGTCGGCGCCGCGCGAGCGGATCAGAGCCGCCCTCGCGGCCGTCAACCTCTCCGGGCGGGCCGACGAGCCGTGCGGTGCGCTGTCCAAGGGGCTGCGCCAGCGGGTCGCACTGGCGCGGGCGTTGCTCAGCGATCCGGAGGTGCTGTTCCTCGACGAGCCGACGTCTGGCCTCGATCCGGTCGCCGCCCACGACGTGCACGAGCTGATCGACGCGCTCCGCCAGCGCGGCGTCACGATCTTCCTCACCACGCACCGCCTCGACGAGGCCGAACGCCTCTGCGACCGGGTCGCCATCCTGAACACCACGCTGCGCACGATCGGTCGTCCGGCCGAGCTTCGCGAGCAGCTGTTCGCCACGACCCTCACGGTCCGGACGCTCGCCCCACTCGCCGATCCGGATCATGTCTTCGACGGGCTTCCGGCCGTCGACGGCTGGCGCGACGACGGCGACGGTAACTACGTCGTCTCCATCTCGGACTCGGCCGTCGCCGCGCCCGCGGTCACCCGCGCTCTGGTCGAGGCGGGTGCCGACGTGCTGTCCATCGGCGAGTCGCATCATTCGCTGGAGGATGTCTACTTGCAGCTGATCGACGAGGACGTGGAGGCGGGCCAGCCATGACGATCAGAAATGGACGCGTCCGGGCGATCTTCCGGAAAGAACTACGCGAATACCGGCGGAACCGGCAGATCGTGGTAACGATGGCGGTCCTGCCCTTCGTCTTCAGCATCTACCCGCGCATCCAGATCTTCGCGCTGCCGGCATCGGCGGCCGGCGAGCTGCTGCACGGGCAGCCACTGGTCTACATGCTGGCCCTCCCGGCCATCGTCCCCGCGACCGTGGCCGCCTATTCGGTCGCCGGCGAGCGGGCGCAGGGCACGCTGGAGCCGATACTCACCACGCCGATCCGTCGCGAGGAGTTTCTGCTCGGCAAGGCGCTGGCGGCACTCGTACCGTCGCTGGCCGTGTCGTACGCGGTGTTCGGCATCTTCGTCGCGTGCATCGCCTGTTCGCCCAACCGGCGGTGGCATCCGCCGTCCTGCGCGGCCCCGAACTGCTCGCCCAGCTGCTGTTCACACCGCTGGTGGCCGCGTTCTCGATCTGGGTGGGCATCGCGATCTCGGCCCGGTCGAGCGACCCCCGGGTCGCCGCGCAGCTCAGCACGCTCGCGAGCTTGCCGTCGATCGCCGTGACCACCGTCATCGCGCTCGGCGGGGTGCACGTCACGTTCGGCATCGCCGTCATCCTCGGCGCCGCGCTGCTGGTCGCCGACTGTCTGTGCTGGCGGATCGTGGCCCCGATGTTCGATCGCGAGCGGCTCGTGACCGGGACCAGATCGTAGGGTGGCTATTCGGCGCGAGGACCGCCGGGTACGCGCACCGACGCATATGTGTGGATCAAGCCCGTGATCAACGCGTCCAACCCGAGCGTGAACGCACCTTCGTCGACGCTGTCCCGGTGCGCGGCGAGCCGGTGCGCCTGGCCGAGGTGCGGGTAGCCGCTTGCGTACAGGGTGGGGTCTTCGACGAAGCCGCGGGCGAACGATCCGAGCGCGGAGCCGGCCACGAAGTAGCGCATCAGCGCGCCGATGTGCGTCGCCCGGGCTGGTGGCCAACCGGCGTTGACCAGGCCGCCGTAGACGGCGTCGGCCATGTGCAGCTGGGCCGGCCGGCGGCCGGGTCCCTGCGCGAGGTACGGGACGATGTTCGGATGTGCGGTCAGCGCCGCCCGGTAGGAGCGACCCCACAGCCGCAGCGCATCCGGCCAGTCGTGGGTCGCGAAGAACGACGTCTCGACGTTGCCGACGACCGTGTCGGCGACGGCGTCGAGGATCTCGTCCTTCGTGGCGAAGTGGTTGTAGAGCGACGGTCCGCGTACCCCCAGCTCGGCGGCGAGGCGACGGGTGGTCAGCGCGGCCAGCCCGTCGGCGTCGACGATGCGATCCGGCGACCGCGATGATCCGGTCCCGGCTGAGCAGCGCTCGCGGCGGCCTGGCCACACAACCTCCGTCAAGGGTGGACGCGGTAAAACTTGCAGCGCTAGTTTAACGGGATGGAGCTGTCGCTGTCGGACGAGCAGATCGCGGTACGGGCCCTCGCGGCCGAATTCGTGGATCGCGAGATCATGCCGTACGCGGCCGAGTGGGATCGGCGCGAAGAGGTCGACCGGAGCGTGCTCAAGCGGCTCGGCGACATCGGCCTGCTCGGGCTGACCATCCCGGAGGACGTCGGCGGCAGCGGCGGTGACCACCTCGCCTACTGCCTGGTCCTCGAGGAGCTCGGGCGCGGCGACTCGGCCGTCCGCGGACTCGTGTCCGTCTCGCTCGGCCTGGTGGGCAAGTCCATCGCCGCGTACGGCACGTCCGAGCAGCGCGAACGATGGCTTCCCGGACTGTGCGCCGGTGACACGCTGGCGTGTTTCGGACTCACCGAGCCCGGCACCGGTTCCGACGCCGGATCGCTGTCCACGCGTGCCGTCCGCGACGGCGACGACTGGCTGATCACCGGCTCGAAGATGTTCATCACGAACGGCACGTGGGCCGATGTCGTGCTGCTGTTCGCCCGTACCGGCGAGCCGGGTCCGCGGGGCGTCACCGCGTTCCTGGTGCCGACCGACAGCGTCGGACTGACCCGACGCGAGATCAAGGGCAAGCTCGGGCTGCGCGGCCAGCCGACCGCCGAGCTGACCTTCGACGGCGTACGCGTGCCGGACGCGGCCCGGCTCGGCGACGAGGGCAAGGGCTTCCAGGTCGCGATGTCGGCGCTGGACAAGGGCCGCATGTCGGTCGCGGCCGGCTGCGTCGGCATCGCCCAGGGCTGCCTGAACGCCGCCGTCACCTACGCCGGCCAGCGCGAACAGTTCGGCAAGCCGATCGCCGCCCACCAGCTCGTCCAGCAGCTGCTGGCCCGGATCGCGGTGGACACCGCGGCGGCCCGGCTGCTCACGTGGCGGGTCGCCGACCTGATCGATCGGCACCAGCCGTTCGGCACCGAGGCGTCGATGGCGAAGCTGTTCGCGAGCGAGGCCGCCGTACGCGCGGCCAACGACGCGCTGCAGGTGTTCGGCGGCTACGGCTACATCGACGAATACCCGGTCGGCAAGTATCTGCGCGACGCCCGGGTGATGACGCTCTACGAAGGCACCAGCCAGATCCAGCAGCTGCTCATCGGCCGGGCGCTGACCGGCATCAACGCGTTCTGAAGGGGCATCAATGACGACGCTGTCACTCGCGGCGGTCCTGGCCGAATCCGCGCGCCGCTATCCGGACAAGGTGGCCGTGGTCGATCGCGACGAGCGGATCACCTATCGGGACCTGTGGCGGCAGGCGCTCGCGTACGCGGGGAACCTCCGCGAGCTGGGCGTACGCCCCGGCGACACGGTTGCGCTGCTGGCGCCGAACGTGGCCGACTTCCCCCGTGCCTACTACGGCATCCTCGCCGCCGGCGCGACGGTCGTGCCGGTGCATCTGCTGCTGACCGCCGTCCGAGATGGCCTACGTGCTCCGGGACAGCGGCGCGTCGCTGCTCGTCGCCGACGCCAGCCAGCTCACGACCGGTGCCGCGGCCGCCGACGAGGCGAACGTCCGGATGGTCAGCCTCGGCGTCGGACCGGCACCGCTTGACGGCGGCCGGTGGCGAGCCGCTCGCCACGTACGCGAGCCGCCGCCCGGACGACATCGCCGTCGTCTTCTACACCAGCGGCACCACCGGCGAGCCGAAAGGCGCCGAGCTGACGCACCTCAACCTGGTGATGAACGCGACCGTCAACGTCTTCGACGCGAACGATTCGACCCGCAACGACGTCGTGCTCGGCTGCCTGCCGCTGTTCCACACGTTCGGGCAGACCGTCGGCATGAACGGCACGTTCCGCATCGGAGCCACCCTGGTGCTGCTCGCGCGCTTCTCCGGCGCGGCAGCGCTCGACCTGATGGTCGCCGAAGGTGTGGACGTCTTCCACGGCGTACCCACGATGTATGTGGGTCTGCTCGAAGCGGCCGCGGGCCGTGAGCGACTTCCGCGCGCTGCGGTTGTGCATCTCCGGCGGAGCTTCGCTGCCGCTTGCGGTGCTCGAGCGGTTCAATGCCGCGTTCACGACGACGATCTTCGAGGGGTACGGCCTGTCCGAGACATCGCCGACCGCGACCACGAATCAACCGGACTTCGGAGTACGCGCCGGGACGATCGGCCATCCGATCTGGGGCGTCGAGGTGGAGGTCGCGCGGGCCGACGTCGAAGAGCGCATCGAATTGCTGCCGGCCGGCGAGCTCGGCGAGATCGTCATCCGCGGTCACAACGTCTTCGCCGGCTACCACGGACCGGCCGGAGGCGACCGAGGCGGCCGATGGTGGACGGCTGGTTCCGCACCGGCGACCTCGGCACGAAGGACGCGGAGGGCTTCATCACGATCGTCGACCGCAAGAAGGACCTGATCATCCGCGGCGGCTTCAACGTCTACCCGCGCGAGGTCGAGGAGGTGTTCGCCCGGCACCCGGCGATCGGCCAGGTCGCGGTGATCGGCCTGCCCGACGACCGTGCACGGCGAGGAGATCTGCGCGGTCGTCGTGCTGATCCGGGCGCCGACGCGCAGCCCGACCGCCGAGGAGCTGCTCGACTGGGGCAAGGAGCGGTTGGGCGGCACAAGTACCCGCGGCAGGTGCGGTTCGTCGACGAGCTGCCGCTCGGGCCCGAGCCACAAGGTGCTCAAGCGCGAGCTGCGCCGGGTCCTGGCATGATCGACGATCTTGCAACGATATTGATGTGATCATGGCCGGGTTGAGGTCGATACCGTAGCAAGATCGTTGATCAAGGAGCTGGACATTCTGGCGTGGGAACGCGACGTTCCACTGCGCTTCGCGCTGCGCGACTACATCGAGGGCGACGGCATCTGGGCGCTCGCCGCCGGCGTCGACGGCCTGTGCAACGACGCCGAACCGCCCCTGGCACGGCGGTTGACGATCCGCGGCTGCCCGCCCGACGTGCACTTTGACGCCGAGATCGACACACTCCTGATCCAGTCGATCGACCCGGAGCGGCCGGACAACGTACAGCCGTCCGTGACGAGCGTCCGGCCGTCGGTGCACGGCGATGGCCTCGTCGACGGCGGCGGATCCTGGCAGGCCATGCACGAGGTGCTGTCCTATGGCTTCGGCGTACGGACGCCGTTCACGCTGGTCTGGGACAACGCCGACGTCGCGCGCCGGCATCTGACGCGTCAGCCGAGCCAGCTCGGCCGACGGCCGCTGACCTTCGACGAACTCCTCGAGACCCTGGTCAAGCACCACGTCGACGTGATTCTGCGCTGTTTCAATCCGGCGATATCCATCCGGTGACGTCAATCCTTCGACGCGGTACGCACCCGATCCGGCGCAGGCTGCCCGTCGAGCGCGAGCGGATCGATGCTCCACGCCGCCGCGAGGCGCATCACGTCGGACTCGTCCAGCAGCAGCGCGCCGTCGTCCGGCTCCTCCTCCGGGATGCCGATCGCGCGCTCGTGCTCGTCCGGATCGCCCCACCACAGCGTGACCTCGCCGGACTCGCCGATGTACTCGAATGCCCGCACCAGCACGCCGTCGACCGCACGCTCCCACCGATGCTGCTCGGTCACCCGGTAGGTGGAGAAGAACTGCACCTCGGTGTGCAGCGCGTCGGACAGCGCGGCCACTCCCGGATCCAACTCCAGATGAAACCAGTACAGCCCGGGTACGAGTACCCAGTCGTGCCCGTTCGCGCCCGGCAACGGCGGCGTGACGGCGAGGCGGTCCTCGGTCGTGTACGCGAGATCGATACCCATCCGCCACGTCACCGGGCCCAGGTCGCGCAGCGCAAGCGCAGCTATGACCTCGTCGGCCGTACGGTCTCGGATAGCCAGCCACGCCTGTTTCGGTCCGAAGCCGACCATGATGTCCCCGCTCATCCGATCAACGTACCGTTGCGGTCGACCGGCCACGTGCTTAACATCCGGACTGACCGTTACCACCTCAGATCGGAGACCCTCGATGAGACTGGCTACGAAGATCTTCGCGACGCTCGCTGTCGGCATCGTTGCCGCGGCCGCGTTCGCCACACCATCGTCCGCGGCGAGCATGGTCGAATACGCGAAGAGCCCGGCCCCGAACGCGTCCATGGTCGAGTACGCGCTCCACGTCAGCCCGAACGCGTCCATGGTCGAGTAGTACACGTACGGCTCTACGGAAGTGCGCACGGCTGCGGACCAGGTCCGCAGCCGTGCGCGTCGGTAGCGTCAGGCGACGATGGTCTGCCTGGTCCACGTGCTGTTGTAGTAGTAGAGCTGATCGATCCCACCGGTGCTGTTGCGAGCGAACACCCGCAGACGGTCGTCGACGAGCGCGGACGGATCGCTGGAGATCGGGAACCCGAGATCCTGGCTGGTCCAGCTGGAGCCGCTCCAGTAGATCTGGTGCAGCGTGCCGTTGCTGCCGCGGGTGAAGACCCGCAGCCAGCCGCCGTTGTCGACCGCGGACGGGTCACCACTGATCGCGAGGCCGAGGCTCTGGTCGGTCCACGTGCTGCCGTTCCAGTAGATCTGGTGCAGGTTCCCGTCGGCTTCGCGGGCGAAGACCCGGATCCATCCGTTGTCCAGTGCCGAGACGCCACCGGTGATCGGGAACCCGAGATCCTGATCGACCCAGGCCGTGCCGGTCCACCGGATCTGGTGCAGGGTGCCGTTGCTGCCCCGAGCGAAGACCCGCAGGACTCCGTCGTTCACGACACCCGGGTCACCGGTGATCGGGATGCCGAGGTCCTGCCACGCCCAGGTGGAGCCGTTCCAGTAGTCCTGTTCCAGGTCGTATCCCCGCATGAAGACGCGCAGCGTGCCGCCGTCGTGGACCGCTACCGGGTCGCCGGTGAACGTCACGGTCAGATCCTGGTCGTTCCAGCTGCCGTTGTAGTAGGACTGCTCCAGCGAGGAGCCCGAGGAGCTGGAGAAGTACCGGATGTCGCCGTCGTCGACGCCGCCGGAGCCGGTGCCGTCGTAGATGTTGTTGTACCGGATCGCGTGGAACCCGGGCTGCGAGTAGCTGGCCAGACCCGCGCGAGTTTTCGGGAGACCCTCGTTGTTCTTCGCGTACGGGTTCTCGACCGTGTAGCCGTTGCTGTTGAACGAATACTTGAGGATGCCTGCGCTGTGGTCGCTCGGGTTGAGCCAGCCGTAGAAGAGCTCGATGTGATTCTCGCTGCTGTCGTTCCGGACGTACGCGTCGCCCGGCTGCATGTCGTCCCATGCGATGGTGTGCCACAGCGAGTTGTCGACGGCGAAGTCTGCGGTCGTGTAGGACGTGCTCAGGTGCCACGCCTCCGACACGAGTCCGGAACAGTCGTTGCGGTAGCTCCGCCCGGATGCGTCGTCGGAGTAGGTGTAGCTGCTCGGTGCGTTCGGGCTGTAGACGTACCCCTGGTCGACCCAGTATTGGGCACGGGTGAGTGTTTCGGCACGAGTGATCGCGCCGCCGACGGCGGAACTGGCGTTGGCGGCCATCGGCGCCGCGACGAGCGCCGCGGTCAGGCCGCCGACGATGCCGAGGCTGGCGGTCGCGAGCAGGGTGAGGAATCCGGCGGCGAACCGCCGCGATATGGGGGTGCGATGCATCTTCGATCCATTCTGGGCGACTGATGACTGAACGGATCACAGTCAACGGCGAACCCGGAACGGCGTGAAGCAACATAGTGGACGGTTGCGAGATCACGCACACGATCCGCAGGCATGTCCGGCACGCTGATGCACAGCGATCCGAACAAGGGGGAGTGCCCGATCGATCCCCGATTTAGTCGGGCAGCATCGGCATCGTCCAGCCCGGATCCTGGCCGACCAGGACGCCACGGGTGACCGACGTCGACCCGTACCGGTCGCGGATCGTGTCGAGCGCCGCGTCGAGCGATGCCCGATCGTGGCCGTCGAATGGCAGCTCGAGCTGCTCGAAGTCCTGCGCGCCGAGATTGCCGACCGAGATCCCGACCAGCGTGATGCCCTTCACGGCAATCATCGGCCCGGCCGCCGCGAGCAGGAGCCGCGCCGCATCCAGGATCGTCTGCGTCTGTACGGTCGCGCGCAGCAGCGTATGCGAGCGGGTGGCCCGCGAGAAGTCGGCGAACCGCAGACGCAGCATGACGGTCCGCCCCGGCCGGCCGGCCGCGCGCATCCGCCGGGTCACCCGATCGACCAGCCCGGCCAGCGTGGCATCGACATCGGCGGGCGAGTGCCGGCCGCTGCCGAGCGCGCGTTGCGCACCGATCGATCCGCGCCGCTTGCCGACCGTGACCGGCCGCGCGTCGTGATTGTGCGCGAGTGCGTGCAGGTGGCGGCCGGATCCGGTACCGAGGATCGACACCAGCGCCGCCTCACCGATCGCCGCAACCTGCCCGACCGTACGGATACCGCGCTCGTGCAGCTTGGCAGTCGTGACCGGCCCGACGCCCCAGAGCATGTGTACGCCCAGCGGATGCAGGAACGCCAACTCCCCGTCCGGCGGTACGACCAGCAGCCCGTCCGGCTTCGCGACCCGGCTGGCCACCTTCGCGAGGAACTTCGTCCGCGCGACGCCGACCGTAATCGCCAGGCCGACACATCGCAGCACCTCGCCGCGCAGCCTGGTCGCGATCTCCACCGGCGTCCCGCTGATCCGGTGCAGGCCGGCCACGTCGAGGAACGCCTCGTCGATCGACACGCCTTCGACCAGCGGTGTGGTGTCCCGGAAGACCTCGAACACCGCCTTGCTCGCGGCCGAATAGGCCGACATGCGCGGCTCGACCACGATCGCGTCCGGGCAGAGCAGGCGTGCCATCCGGCCGCCCATCGCGGTCCGGACTCCGTACGCCTTCGCCTCGTAGCTGGCCGCGAGCACGACGCCGCCACCGACGATGACGGGTCGTCCCCGCCATGCCGGGTTGTCGCGCTGCTCCACCGACGCATAGAACGAGTCCAGGTCCGCGTGCAGGATCGTGGCCGTCTCCCGCATAAACGAGATTCTAGAACACCTGTTCGTATACGCACCAGTACGGCCACAATGGCAGCGATCTTGGACCCGAATGGTCGTCGTTGTGCCGATCCGGTAGCCATATGAGTCCAAGATCGGACCGCAGCTCACGAACCGGCGGCGGAGTTCACGGTGTCGTAGTCGGCCACGGCCATTCCGAGCGCGGTCGCGAGCCGGGCCAGCGTGCCGTCCAGGAGCGTCAGATCACGCAGCGCCGCCTGACGCTCCGGAGGTGCGGCGGCCCGGCCCATCTCGACCAGCGATGCCGAGCGGGTATACGTACCGTGCGCTCCGGTCGCGATCCGGTTCTCGATCGCGGCCGACGACCTGCGCATCTGGTCGGCCGCGAGTGCCAGCTGCGGGCTGTCTCCGCATCCGCCGTCCTGCACGCCGATCGAGAAGGTCCGGACATAGTGGCGGGCCGCCGAGCTGACCGCTCTGATCTCGGTGAGCTGCGTCGAGTTGCGACCGAACGTGGTCCGTCGCAACGGCGCGGCGGTCGCCTCCAGCGCCGCATAGGCCGCATCGAGGTCGCGGATCTCGGACCGAACCGTACCCGGCGGAGACGGCTCGATCTCGGCCGAAGACCCCGACTCCGACCCCGACTCCGCCGACTCCGACGCGGGCGTGGACGAAGGCGACGTCGCCGGCGACGGCGACGGCGACGGCGACGGCGACTTGTCGAGCATGTCGTCGAGTGCATGATCCAGCAGGACCGTCAGCGACCGGAACCAGAGCAGCACACCGCTGGTCAGCACGCGTTGCGGCCGCAACGGTACGACCACCAGCACGGTGAGCACCACGGCACCGACACCGATCGCGGTCTCCAGCAGCCGCAGCACCAGCAGGTGCCAGCTGAACTCGCCCAGCTGCGCATAGAGCTGCGACAACGTGACCGTGATGCCGATGACCATGAACGTGTAGTTGACCCGGATCAGATAGATGCCGAAGAACAGCGCCACGATCACGATCAGCAGTGACGACCAGACGTGCCCGCCGGTGAGGTGCACGAGCAGGTCGCCGACGACGATGCCGATGGCCGTACCGGCGACCCGGAACAGTGCCTTGCGGACCTGTTCGCCGGAGTTGGTGGTGGCCATGAACGCGAGGAACGTCGCCAGCACCGCCCAGTAGAGCCGCTGGCTGGACACCGCGTTGCCGATCACGATCGCGATCGTCGCGGCGACCGCCACCTGGATCGTGGCCCGCAGGTACGGCGGCAACGCGGTCCGATCCAGCGCGCCGCCACGGCCGGGCGTCGTCGATGCCTCGGTGCTGACCGGCCCGGAGCCCGGTAGCCAGCCGGACGTCAGCGCGACCGCGGGCGTGAACGACTCGACCCGGGCGGTGATCTCGGCGCTCAACTCGCCGCGTGCGGCCATGTACGCCGCCGCCGAGCCGCCGAGGCGATGCGCCACCACGGTCATCCGCTCGTCATCGCCGGTGGCATCGCGCAGCTCATCGACGTGTCGTGCGACCTTGGCGGCGTCTTCGCGAAGCGCACCGGCGATGCATCCGCGGGCCGGTTTCAGCAGCTTGTCGTCGCTGGAACGCTCGGCCAGAACGCTCGCGAACCGCACCATGTTCGACAGCGCCAGATCCGAGTCGAACAGCCGCTGCGCTTCCACGTCCGCGGTGTCCGGTATCGCCTCGACGAGCTGCGCGTCGACCATCAACGTGCACTCGTTCAGGCGTACCAGATGGCGTTGCAGTCGCTCTGACCGTGCCGCGCGGTCCTCGCTGTCCTCCGCTTCGAGCAGCGCGAGCGTCGCCGCCAGCACGCGGTGCGCGCGGCCCGTCCACGACCGGCGCATGCGCGCCAGCGTCGCGAGCAGGTCTGGCCGGAACAGCGTGAACCGCACGATCAGCGACGCGAGGATGCCGAGACCGAGCAGCGCGGCGAGCCAGCCGACGTCCCGCAGCCCGATCTCCGCGTGCAGGAAGAACCCGAGGAAGCCGCCATTGAACATGACCAGTCCGGACGCCACGCCGCGCGGCCCGAACCGACGCACGTAGACGCACGCGGACAGCAGCACCACGAGCCAGATCAACGACACCACCCGGTACGGGCCGAGCGCGATGCCGATCGTCATCGCGGCGAGCATCGGGATCGGCAGCCACAGCGACGACAGGATCTGTCCCCGCGCGGTGGGGTCGTTGACCGTGAAGCCGGCCATCATCGCGACCATTGCCGAGATCAGCATCGCGACGATCAGCAATGCATGGTCCGCGGTGTGCTCGACGGCCGGTGGCGCCGTACCGGCGGGCAGCTGCAGCGCGCCCGTCACCTGGACGAACACGAATGCGAGGCCGACGCCGCCGGCGATTCCGAGCACGGCCTGCAGTGCCTGACGCAGTTGGGTCAGGCCGGGATCGGCGGCCACGAGTTGGTCCGCGCCGGAGCGCAGATAGACCCGCAGCGACCGGGCCCGCGGTACGAGCGTCAGAACGTCATCCGTGAGTCCACGCGAAACCCGCGCGAGCCGGCCGGCCCGATCCGCACTCGTCATCCCCCCATGATCTCCCCGCCCGGGTCGATTCCGTCGCAGGAGTCCCCCAGACTGGCCGGGATCTGCACACAGCGCCGATGGACATCTCGGCGGCTCCCGACATACGGGTCGGTAGCGGACGTCGGTCCCCTCGGATCCGCGCCGCACGCGATCCCGTTGGCCCGGCGCTCTCGTTACGTGGAATTTCTCGACGCTGAACGCGAACGCGAGTACCCGTTGGCAGATCAGCGAGCTAGCGTGGCGGAGTGACGATGATCCTCGAAACGATCCCCGAAAATCTGCCGCGTACGCTCGGCGATCTGCGCGCCGCCGGATATGACTACCGATCCGTCAAGCAGGAACTGCGGGAGAACCTGCTCGCGCGCATGCGCTCCGGTGAGCCGAGATTCCCCGGCATCGTCGGTTACGACGACTCCGTCCTGCCCGAGGTCGAACGGGCCATCCTGGCCGGTCACGACATGGTCCTGCTGGGCGAGCGCGGTCAGGGCAAGACCCGGCTGATCCGCTCGCTGGTCGGGCTGCTGGACGAGTGGACGCCGATCATCCCGGGCTCGGAACTCAACGAACACCCGATGCACCCGATCACGCCGGCCTCGCGCCGCCAGGTCGATGAGGGCGGCGACAGCCAGGCGGTCGGCTGGCTGCACCGATCGCTGCGGTACGGCGAGAAGCTGGCCACCCCGGACACGTCGGTAGCCGACCTGGTCGGCGACGTCGACCCGATCAAGGTGGCCCAGGGCCGGACGCTCGGCGACCCGGAGACGATCCACTTCGGCCTCGTCCCGCGGACCAACCGCGGCATCTTCGCCGTCAACGAGCTGCCCGACCTGGCCGAGCGGATCCAGGTTTCGCTGCTCAACGTGCTCGAGGAGCGCGACATCCAGGTCCGCGGCTACCAGCTGCGGCTGCCGCTGGACCTGCTGCTGGTGGCGAGCGCGAACCCGGAGGACTACACGAACCGCGGCCGGATCATCACGCCGCTGAAGGACCGCTTCGGCGCCGAGATCCGCACCCACTACCCGCTCGAGCTGGAGCTGGAGATCGCGCTCGTCCGGCAGGAGGCCTCGCTCGTCGCGAACGTCCCGGACCACGTGGTCGAGGTGCTGGCCCGGTTCGCCCGCGCGGTCCGCGAATCGCCGTCGGTCGACGCACGCTCCGGCGTCTCGGCCCGGTTCGCGATCGCGGCCGCCGAAACCGTGGCCGCCGCCGCGCTGCGCCGATCCGGGCTGCTCAACGACGACGAGGCGGTGGCACGGATCGGCGACACCATCTCGGTGACCAGCACGCTGCGCGGCAAGGTCGAGTTCGAGAGCGGCGAGGAGGGGCGCGAGGTCGAGATCCTCGGTCATCTGCTGCGTACGGCGACGGCGGACACGTTCCGCGCGCGCCTGTCCGGCCTGGATCTGTCCGGATTCATCAACCTGGTCGCCGAGGGCGACATCATCGAGACCGGCGAACTCGTCGCGGCGGCCGAGGTGCTGCGCCAGGTCGGTACGGTCCCGGGGCTGGCCAAGGTGCTGGAACGGCTCGGCCTCGGCGACGCGCCGACGCGGGGCGAGGCGGCGGCCGGCATCGAATTCGTGCTGGAGGGCCTGCACCTGACCCGCCGGATGTCGAAGGCGCAGACCGACGAGGGCCGCACGCTGTACGGGAGTCGCGAATGAGCCGCAACCGCTACGGCGCCTGGGACGGCGGACCGGATCCGCTGGCACCGCCGTACGACGTCCGGGCGGCGGTCGACGAGGTCGGCAAGGACGTCCTGGCCGGCCGCAGCCTCCGAGAGGCGCTGCGCGACCTGCTGCGCCGCGGCCCGAACGGCCGAGGCGGCCTGGACGACCTCGAGGCACGCGCCCGCCGGATGCGCCGGGAGGCGATGCGCCGGGGCAACCTCGACGGCGCGGTCACCCGGGCCCAGCAGCTCCTCGACCAGGCGATCGCCGCCGAACGCGACGAGCTGTCCCGCCGCGACGACATGGACACGCTCGTTCGCACAGTCCAGATTGGACAACCTGCCGCGATCGACCGCGAAGGCGGTCGAGGAGCTGTCCGACTACCAGTGGGCCAGCGACGAGGCCCGGCAGCTCTACCAGCAGATCCTCGACGGGCTCCGGCAGGAGGTCGTCGACCAGCAGTTCCGCGGCCTGAAGGACGCGCTGTCCGATCCGGCCGCACAACAGGCCGCCGCCGAGATGATGCACGACCTCAACGCGCTGCTGGAACGGCATGCCCGCGGCGAGGACACGACCGATCAGTTCGCCGAGTTCATGAGCAAGCACGGCGACTTCTTCCCGGAGAATCCGCAGACCGTCGACGAGCTGATCGACGCGCTCGCCCGGCGGGCGGCGGCCGGCGAGCGGCTGATGCGCTCGCTGTCGCCGCAGCAGCAGGATGAGCTGGCGAGCCTGATGGCGCAGGCGCTCGGCGACTCGCTCGGCAGCGAGATGGCCGCGCTCGGCGCAGAATCTGCGTGCGCTGCGGCCCGATCTGGCCTGGGATCGGCGCGAGCAGATGCGCGGCAACAACCCGCTCGGCTACGGCGAGGCGGCGAGCGCGCTGGAGGAGATCGGCGAGCTCGACGACCTGCTCGATCAGCTCGGCCAGGAGCACCCCGGCGCCACGCTCGACGATGTCGACGTGGACGCGGTCTCCCGTACGCTCGGGCGGTCGGCCGCCGACGAGGTGGCGCGGCTGCAGGAGCTCGAACGCGAGCTGCGCCGCCAGGGCTGGATCAGCCGCGATGCCGAAGGGCTGACGTTGAGCCCGAAGGCGCTGCGACGGCTCGGGGGCACGGCTCTGCGTACCGTCTTCGCGGATCTGGGCGGTCGGCGGACCGGGCAGCACGACCTGCGCGAGGCGGGCGCGGCCGGCGAGGTCACCGGCGCGTCTCGACCGTGGGAGTACGGCGACGCGCAACCCCTCGACGTGGTCCGGACGGTGTCCCGAGCGGTACTGCGGCGCGGCGCGGGCACGCCGGTGCAGCTGGCGGTCGAGGACTTCGAGGTGGTGGAGACCGAGCGCCGGGCGTCGGCGGCCGTCGCGCTCTGCGTCGACCTGTCCGTCTCGATGGTGCTCGAGGACCGCTGGGGGCCGATGAAGCAGACCGCGCTGGCGCTGTCGCACCTGATCGCGACCCGGTTCCCGCAGGATGCGCTGCAGATCATCGGTTTCGGGCTGGCCGCGGCGCCGCTGTCGCAGACCGAGCTGGCCGGCGTCGAGCCCGATCCGGAGAAGGGTACGAACCTGCAGCATGCGCTCCGGCTCGCCGGTCGGCACCTGCGCAAACATCCGGGTTCGGAGCCGGTCGTGCTGGTCGTGACCGACGGTGAGCCGACCGCGCACATCGGCAACGACGGTCCGGTGTTCTGCTGGCCGCCGCTGCGGGAGACGATCGAGGCGACCGTGGTCGAGGTCGACCAGCTCACCCGCTACGGCGCATCGCTGAACCTGTTCATGCTCGGCGAGGACCCGGGCCTGCGCCGGTTCGTCGACGCGATCGCCCGGCGCAGCGGCGGCCGGGTGTTCACGCCCGAGGTCGAGGACCTCGGGCGCTACGTCGTCGTCCGACTACGTCCGAGCGCGGCGTGGCCGGCGCGGCTGAGCACGCCGCAACCGACCACGCCGCAACCGATCGCACGGCTCAGCGGGATGGACGCCGCTCCGGCATCGGGCCTAGTTGCTGGCGCAGGCTCGGGGTCTCCTCGGTCTTGGCCAGCCCGCGGCCGTAGGCGTCGATGTGACCCCATCGCCCCGGCACATCCAGCAGTGCGAGGTGACCGATGCCGCTGGGCAGGGCCGGGTCGGCGGCGAGGCGATCGCCGACCGGTTCCAGCCCGAGCATGGTCCGCAGCAACAGCAGCGGCGCACCGGTCGACCAGGCCTGCGGGCTGCACGCCGTCGGATACTGCACCGGGTAGCGGGTCAGCGACCGCTCGTAGCCGCCGAACGCCTCCGGCAGCCGGCCGTCGAAGTAGACCGCCGCGTCCAGGATGCCGGCCGCGATCCGGGCCGCCTCCTGCTTGTACCCGTACCGGCGCAGCCCCCACGCGATGAACGAGTTGTCGAACGGCCACACCGTGCCGACGTGGTAGCCGATCGGGTTGTAGCGCTGCTCGCCCTCGGCCAGCGTACGGACGCCCCAGCCGGAGAACAGGCGCGGACCCATCAGATGGCCGACGACCGCCTTCGCCTTCGACTTGTCGACGATGCCGCTCCACAGCAGGTGCCCGATGTTCGACGACAGCGCGTCGACCTGGGCGCCGTCGGCCTCCAGCGCGAGCGCGAAGTACTTACCGTCCTCGACCCAGAAGTCCTTGTTGAAGCGTCGTTTCAGGTCGGCGGCCTGGCGCAGCAGCTCGTCGGCGTACGCCGGGTCGTTCCAGAACTCCCGGGCCAGCCGGGCGCCACGCACCTTCGCGTCGTACGCGTACCCCTGCAGCTCGCAGGTGGCGCGCGGGAATCCGGGCAGCCGGCCGTCGCGGTAGGAGATCGAGTCCCACGAGTCCTTCCAGCACTGGTTCTCCAGGCCGGTCTCCTCGTTGCGCCGCTGGTACGACAGGTAGCCGTTGCCCTGCAGGTCGGCGTACTCGTCGATCCAGCGCAGGGCGGCCCGCGCCTCGTGCTCGAATTGCCGGACGAGATCACGGTCGCCGGTCCATCGCTCGTACTCGTCGAGCAGCACGACGAACAGCGGGGTCGCGTCGGCGTTGCCGTAGTACGGCGAGTGCGGGCGCTCCTCGAACGCGGTCAGCTCGCCGTAGCGCATCTCGTGCAGGATCCGGCCCGGATCCTCGTCGCGGAAGTCGTCGACCCGGGTGCCCTGCCATTGACCCAGGACACGCAGCGTGGTCTCGGCCAGCTCCGGCGTGAACGGCAGCGACTGCAGGCTGGTCAGGATGCTGTCGCGCCCGAACATGGTCATGAACCACGGCAGTCCGGCGGCCGGCAGGCTCTTGTTGCCGGCGATCGCCGGGCGTGAAGCGCAGCGCCGCGAGGTCGACGAGGCTGCGCCGGTACGTTGCCGACATCGGCTCCCAGTCGCAGTCGACCCGAGGCGCCCGGGCGATCCAGTTCTGCAGGTCCTCGACCATCTCCGGACGCTGCTCACGGGTTGCCCGTACCGGCTGGATCGGCTCTCCGTCCAACCGCAGCATGACCGGGCGTGACCTGCAGTTCGGTCATCCACTCGCCGTGCGGTGGGATGGTGATGGTGTACGTCAGCCCGTGCTCGCCGATCTCGGCGGGCTCGGAGGTGGAGATCGCGGTCTGGCGGTGGTACGTCTCGCGCTCGTATCCGAGCAGCAGCCGGCCGCTGTCGACGCGGGTGTAGTACTTGCCCTTCTTCTTCAGGGCGTCCTTCACCTCGAACAGATCCGCGAAGTCGCTCGCGGCGTCGATCCGGACCGTCAGGTCCACCGGCTTGTCGTCGTGGTTGAGGATGGTGAGTCGCTCGTCGAAACCATGGCCGACGGTACGCAGCCGGATCACCGAGAGTTTGGCATCGACGTAGACCGTCCCGGTGCCGGGTACCAGGAAGAATCGGGTCTCGAAGTACTGCAGGTCGTCGGTGGACAGTGGGTTGAGACGGTCGCCGTTGATGGTCAGCACCCAGCTTGACAGGAATCGGGTGTCGAAGGAGAACAGTCCGGTCGGGTCGGTGGTCGACGCCTCGATGTCGCCCCGGTCGTCGCTGACCACGAACGTGTTGCCGTCCAGGATGCTGACAAGTCCGTTGGTCATGATTTCCGCCTCGTCGCGCTCGGTTCCGGTTGGGTGTCGTCGGCCGATGCCGCCGACGCGTGCGGGGGCAGGAGGCGTCGGGCCGCGACGAGAAGCTCGACGTCCCCTTCGGTGAGCAGCGCACCTCGCAGCATCGCCGCCATCGGATCGGTCTGGCCGCTGATCAGCGCATCGAAGAGTTTCTGGTCGGCCCGCAGGACGCAGTCCGCGGGGTCGTCGCCGCGCGACACGGTGATGTCGCCCTTGTCGATCGCGACGATCCAGCGATCGGTGTTCTTGCCACGGACGACATCGAACCGGACGGTCGCCGTCCGGTTGCGCAGGGCAGGCTCGTGCCCCCGTCTGGTCAACTCATCGAAAAAGACATCGGTACGGCTAGCCATGTCATCGTCTCCTCGGCGGTGCACGCTCCAGGCGAACGCTCTCGTCATGTTTGCGTGTCGGCACGGTTCCACGGCAGCAAACCAGCATATTGCCTGCTAATTCCCGCATAACCTGGCGGAATCTGCCAAAAGCGTCTGGTCATCTTCGGACGGAATTCGTGTTTGGCCCCGCCAACCGATCGGAAACGCCACGCGGCCGGGCAGCGCGATCAGACTAGAATTCAGGCTCGGTCGGCCCGACGCCTGCGGGACCCCAACCTGAACCGAGGGAGGCCAGTGGTTGAGTTCGGCGTCTTAGGGCCGTTGACACTCCGCCGGGACGGAGTCCAGCAGACCATCCCCACCGCGATGTTGCGCCGTATTCTGGCGCTCCTGCTTGCGCACGCCGACACTCCGGTCTCCGCCGACACGATCATCGATGCCCTCTGGCACGGACGACCGCCGGAGACCGCCCGCCGAACCCTGTCCGCCTACCTGTCCCGCCTGCGCCAGCTGCTCGGCGACGACGACCGGGTGCGATCACATGCGGGTGCGTACTCGATCCACCCCGACCCGGACGAGCTGGACACGGCCGTCTTCACCCGCCTCATCGCCGAGGCCGCGATCGCGCGGGACCACGGCGACCCGCAGACCGCCGCCGCCCTGATCCGGCAGGCGCTGACGCTGTGGCGCGGCCCGGCGTACGACGGTCTCCGCGACATCGACATGATCGCCCTGGAAGCCGAACGCCTCGACCAGATGCGCCTGACCGTCTTCGAGGACAGCGTCGAGCTGGATCTCGACGCCCATCGCCACCAGGACGTGATCGGCCCACTGGCCACCATGATCAGCGAACACCCCTACCGGGAACGCCTGCACGAGCAGTACGTCCTCGCCCTGCACCGCAGCGGACGGCAGGCCGACGCGCTGGACGCATACCGCCTGGTCTACCAGCGGCTGGCCGACGATCTCGGCGTCGAGCCCGGCATTCGGCTGCAGCAACTCCACCAGCGGATCCTGGCCGGAGATCCGTCCCTCGATCCGCCCAGACGCGAATCGTCGGCCCGACCGAACCTGCTCCCCCGCATGGCCGCCCACTTCACCGGCCGCCACGCCCAGCTCGCCGAGCTCGACCGGATGGCCTCCGCCGACCACTCCACCAGCCCGGTGGCGATCCTGTCGACGATCACCGGCTCCGCCGGCGTGGGCAAGTCCGCGCTCGCCGTGCACTGGAGTCGCAGCGCCGAAAAGCGCTTCCCGGACGGACAGCTCTACATCAACCTGCAGGGGTACGGCGGAGGCGAGCCGATCCACCCGTACGCGGCGCTGTCGCATCTGCTTCGGGAGCTGGGCGTACCGCCCGAGGAGGTGCCCTCCGACGAGCAGTCGGCGACCGCCCGCTACCGGTCGATCCTGTCGAACTCCGCGACGCTCGTGGTGCTCGACAACGCGAACTCGGTGGCCCAGGTACGCCCGCTGCTGCCCACCGGCCCCCGCTGCATGGCGCTCGTCACCAGCCGCGACCGGCTGAGCGGATTGGTCGCCCTGGACGGCGCCCGCCGAGTGTCCGTCGGTCCGCTGCTGCCGGAGGAATCCGTGTCGCTGCTCGCCTCGATCGTCGGTGCCGGCCGGGTCGCCGCCGAGCCGGCCGCCACCACCACGCTCGCCGACGTCTGCGGGCGACTTCCGCTGGCGTTGAGGATCGCCGGCGCCACGCTGGTCGAGGAGGCGTCGTTGCCGATCGCCGCGTACGCGACTCGCCTCGCCACCACGAACCGACTCTCCCAGCTGGCCATCGATGACGACCCGGAGAGTTCGGTACGGCAGGCGTTCAGCCACTCCTACCTGCGGCTCGCCGCCGACGCACAGCGGATGTTCCGGCTGCTCGGCCTCATTCCGGGCACCGACATCGGAGTCGTCGCGGCGGCCGCGCTCACCGGCTGCCGGGACACCGAGGCCGGCGTGCTGCTCGACCGGCTGTGCTCGGCGCACCTGCTGCACGAGCCGAGGGCCGGCCGGTACGTGTTCCACGACCTGATCGCGGACTACGCGAAGGAGGTCGGCGCGGTCGACGAGGCACCCGCCGATCGCGAGGCCGCACTCGATCGCCTGACCTACTGGTACGTGACCCAGGCCAACCATGCCGACACGTCGATTCGCAAGCCGCTGCCGATCGACCGCGCCTGGATCGATCCGCGGATCGCGGTGCCGGACTACCCCGACGTACACGCGGCCTACCGATGGTTCGACATCGAGGACGCGAACCTGCTGGCACTGATCCGCTTCCTCGAGACGACCCGGCCGGACGCCTGCTGCTCGCTCGTCTCCGGCATGTTCGGCTGGTTGGACGGCCGGCGCCGGATGAACCCGCCTATGGAGGTGCCGGTGATCCGGTCGGCCTGCCGTAGCCGACTTACCGGATCACCGGCGGTTCTACCGATGCGTGTTACGGATATGACGTCAGATCCGCGACCGTACTACCGGAGTTCACGGCCGCGCCGGTGCTGTTGATGATGTGCGCGATCGTGCCGGTGCCGCCGAGCGACACCGTGACCAGGTCATGGAACTTGACACCGGCCACCTGTGGCACCTCGAACCCGTGGTCGGCCACGACCGCCGAGTTCGTGCTGAAGAAGCAGTAGACACCGACGCCCCACGCCTCGTGCGTGGTCACCGTGTTGGCCACCTTGTACGACGCCCAGCCGCGGGTACTGCCGTTCATCCAACTGGCCTGGTTCGGTACGTCGTACGGGAACTCGTTCTGGTAGAAGTACGTCCGGCCGCCGTTGCCGTTCCACAGCACCGAATACTGCTGGTAGTGCTCGGCGGCGAGGCCGTACATGATGACGTTCTGACCGTTGACCACGAGCCCGTTCTGAGCCGTGTTCGACGTCCAGCCGACGCCGTGAGCCGTGGTCGGCTCGCCACAGCCACAGATCGTCACCGATCACGTTGTTGCTGTTGACCAGCACGCTGACCGTTGCCTTGCCGACCGCGGCGCCGCCGATCCGGGCGAAGACGTCCGCCAGGATGGTCGGATCCGCCGAGTGGTCGGCCGACGAGCCGGACGGGCCCACCTGCAGGAGTACGGCCGAGTTGGTCGTACCGGCGTCGAACAGCAGCCCGCCGATCTTCACGCCGTTCACGTCCGCGACCGACATCGCGGTCACGCCGTTGTCGGCCTCCAGCGTCGCCAGGCCCAGGCCCAGCACGACGGTGTCCGCGCGGTTGACGTTGATCGTGCTGGTCAGGTGGTAGACGCCCGGCGTGAACAGCAGGTTCTGGCCGGACGTGAGCGCCGCGTTGATGGTCGCCGCGGTGTCACTCGGCTTCGCGATGTAGAACTGGCTGATCGGCAGCGACGTACCGGCCGGGTTGCCACCCGCCCACGTCGTGCCGCTGGAGTTCGTCCGCAGCGACGGTACGAACACCTGCCACGCGCCGGTGGAGTCGACGTACAGGAACGGCTTCTCCGCGACCGACGGCGTGGACGCGACCGTGGTGTCCGGCGGGCTCGGGAAGCTCTGCGCCGGCGCGTGCGTGTCGCCGACGAAGACCATGTTCCAGTTCGAGCCGGTCCAGCTGCCGAACTGGTCGTTGCGCGACAGGAACTGCTGCTGGCTGCCCGAGTTGACCTGGCCGTCGACGACCGAGTCGCCGATGAAGCCGCCGCTGGACCAACCGCCGTTGTCGTCGAGGATCATGTTGCCCTCGACGTGCACCCGCCGCATCGGCGACGCCTGCGAGACGGCCCACTCGGTGGTACCCGAGGACGGATCATCGGTGAAGTTCTCGGCCGACCGCCAGAAGTTCTGGGTGGCGTTGCCGCCGAACCACTGGGCGTTCGATGTGACGCCGCCGCCGGTGATCACAGTCTGGTTCGGCGACAGCCCGAGCCCGAGGACCTGGGTGTAGTAGCCGACCTGGACGTTCTCGTTGTACGTGCCCGGCTTGAACAGCAGCGCGTAGCGCTGCTGCCCGAACTGGTTCGACTGCTGCGCGTTGTCGATCGTGTTGATCTGGCTCTGGATGGTCGCCGCCGACATCGACGGGTCGAAGATCAGCACGTTCGGGCCGAGGTTCGGGTTCGTTCCCCCGCCGCCGTCCGCCGCCGCCGCCGATCGTGTTCAGCGTGAACGACTGCGCCGCCGTGCCGTTGCACGTGTACTGCTGCAACTGCACGCTGTCCGCGGTCGACGCGCTGGGCACGTCGAGGCACAGGCCGCTGAAGCGGTTGACGAAGTGGAACGTGCCGGTGGACTCGCCGACCGGCAGCCACTGCTGGTTCGTGCCGCCGCCGTAGAGCCACAGCTGGATCAGCGAGCCGCTGTTCGGTGAGACGTTCGTGTCGTCCCACACCTGCGCGGGTGCGGGCGCGGTGCCGACCTCGAAGTAGCCACCGCTGGTCGCGGTGAACTTCCACTGCTGCGCGGCGGTCGCGTTACAGGTGTACTGCTGGACCGCCGTCCCGTTCGCGCTCGCCGCCGCTCGCGCGTCGACGCACTTACCGGAGTTCAGGTTCACCACGGTGTACGTGGTGCCGGATGCGACCGGCGCCGGAGTGGCCGCGCTGGCCGATGACGACGTTGTCGCTAGGACGGTCAGGCTGCCGGCGACGAGGAATCCGACTGCCGCCAGGCGTACCCGTGAGGTCGTGTTCATCTGTTCCTCTCGTTTGACGAGATGGGCGCGCACGCCCTACCGCGTGCGCGCCCACCGATCGATCAGGGCTCCGCTATCGACCCGTGATCAGCTGGGTAGCGTCCAGCTCTGGTTCGCACTGCCGGCGCAGTCCCAGATCTGCAGTCGCGTCCCATCGGCCGAGCTGGGCCCGGTCGCGTCGAGACATCTGCCGGAGCCGGTGTTCACGAGGCTGCCGTTCGCGCCAGCCGTCCACTGCTGCGCGCCGGTGCCGTTGCAGTCCCACAGCTGCACCTTCGTGCCGTTGGCGGTACCCGCCGACGGTCACGTCCATGCACTTGCCGAGCGCCTGCAGCGTGTTGCCGGTGTGCGTCCAGACCTGCGCGTTCGTGCCGTTGCACGTGTAGAGCTGGATCGCGGTGCCGTTCGCGGAGCTCGCGGCCGCGACGTCGACGCACTTGCCGCCGTAGCCGTGGATCGGACCGCTGCCCGAGGGCGGCGGCGGCGGGGGCGGGGTCGTGCCACCACCGGTGATCGCCTTGAAGATGTTGGTGAACTGGAGGTTGCTCTGCGACGTGCCGCTGGTAGCCTGGTTGTCCCGGCCGAGCGCCCAGAACGACAGCTCCTGGATGCCGTTGCTGGCCGCGAAGCTCTCCAATGTGGATGCATTGCCGGTGGTGAAGACCTCGCTGGTGGTGTCGTTGACACCGATCATCGGGGTGTTGCCCTCCATCGCCCACAGCTGCGCAGACGTCTTCGTGGTCCAGATCGCGCCGAGCTGGCTGTGCAGCGCGTTGGCCGCGCTGATCGCGGCCTGGCCCATGTCCATCGGGCTGCCGTAGTCCATCGTCATGATGTTGACGAGGTTGACGTTCAGGTTGTGGCTCTTCGCGTTGTTGAGCAGGCTCAACGAGTCCGACAGCAGACCGGTCGGGTCGACCGGCAGCGTGTAGTCGACCGACAGCGTCTTGCCGCTCGCGGCGTACGCCGCCTGCAGGTTCGCGAGCGCCTGGTTGCGGCGGTCGTTCGCGGTCGTGTTGTCGAGCGGGGCGCCCTCGATGTCGAGGTCGATCCGGGTCAGGTTGAACTGGTCGATGACCGACTTGTACGCCGCCTGCAACGAGGCGACCGACGTACAGGCGACGCCGAGTTCGGTGCCGGACGCGCCGCCGAACGACGCGATCACGTCGCCGCCGGAGGCGCGCAGCGAGTTGATCGCGCTGTTCCAGCCGGCAGTCGGTGATCGCGGTGTCACCGTTGATGGTCGCGGTGCATCCGCCGTTGCTGATGAAGAATGCCAGCGTGTAGTACTTGTTGCCGGTCGAACTCGCGGCGGAGGTCATGACCGACGCGGCGTTCCACGTCTCCACATAGGGCGCGGCGTAGTGGGCCGGGAAGCCGGGACCGGGGTTGTCCGCGGCCACCGCCGGGCTGCCGGTGCCGGCAATCAGACCGAATGTGACGAGCGGGATCGCCGCTGCGGCGACGAGGAGTTTACGGGGACTTGACCAGGGCATTGGTGTCCTCCTGCGGGGGTTGGGGACTGCCGTACGTGATTGTTAAGAAAGTTTCCTTTCTTTGTTCGAGTCTCGATTTAACTCGTCCGATACACCGACGTCAAGGTTTTCGATGGATTGGAAATCGACAGTGGCCGCTAGCTGCGGAATTGATGTGTGCCAATACAAGCTGGTCGCGCTGGAGAGCGCTTTCCGGCGCCGGTCTCGAATCGGTTCATGCGCGACGGTTATACCTATAAATAGGCGGCGCACCGACAATCGCGCGGACGTCGATGCCGTCGCGGCGACGGTCGCACGAACGAGCGGATCGCGGCGTACGGTGCGATGCATGAGCCAACCGAACCCAGCGCAGCAGAAGGTCACCCTCAGCATCACGCCGGAGGTCGAGACCGGCGTGTTCGCCAACTTTGTCGGCGTGTGGCACCAGCCCGACTGCTTCGTCCTGGACTTTCAGACGTACACGCGGCCGCCGCAGCTGAGCGAGGATTCGGACGGGCGGAAATACATCGACGTCGCGACCCGGGTCGTGTCGCGAGTACGGATCCCACCGGGTCAGGTCTTCGAAATCATGAAGGCACTCGAGCAGCAGCTGTCCGCGTGGGAACGCGAAACCGGCGCGTCTCGACCTTCGTAGATGGCAGCCGCCCCCGGAGAGCACAGCACGCCGATCGAGCACCGCCGCGCGATGGCCGCCCTGATCGCGCTGTCGGTGGCCGCGTTCTGCTACGTGACAACCGAGGTCCTGCCGATCGGCCTGCTCACCCTGATCGGGCCCGATCTGCACCGAACCATCGCACAGACCGGGCTGCTCGTTCACCGGATATGCATTGATGGTGCTCATCGCGTCACTGCCGCTGACCCGGCTGACCCGTCGCATGCCACGGCGCCGGCTGCTGACCATCACGATGGCCGTCTTCGTCGTGGCGACGCTGTGGTCGGCGCTGTCGAGCAGCTATGACGAGTTGCTCGCCGCCCGGCTGCTGACCGGCCTGACCCAGGCGATGTTCTGGTCGGTCGTGTTCCCGACCGCGACCGGGCTGTTCCCGCCGGGCGTACGCGGCCGGATGGTGGCCCGGCTGTCGATCGGCGCCGCGCTCGCTCCGGTGCTCGGCATCCCTCTCGGTACCTGGCTCGGCCAGCAGGTCGGATGGCGCTTCGCGTTCGGCGTGATGTCCGGCGTCAACCTCGCCACCTGCATCGCGGTCGCGGTGCTCGTGCCCACGATCGCACCGGGGAAGGGCGGCGCCGCCCGGGGCACCGCACCGGACGCCCGGCGGTACGCGATTCTGCTCGCCGCCACGGTCCTCGGCGTCACCGGCGCCCTGGGCACGTTCACGTACGTCACGCCGTACCTGTTGATCGTCGGTGGCTTCACCGCCGGCGTGCTGAGCCTTCTGCTGCTCGCGCAGGGTGCGTCGGGCGTGCTCGGCACCCTGACCGTCGGCCGATTCCTCGACCGCTACCCGATGCGTGCCCTGCTGGTGACGTTGATCCTGCTCAGCGTCGGCCTGCTCGGGTTCTACGGGTTCGGGCGACAGCAACTGACGGCGGTGGTGTTCCTGGCGCTGTGCCGGCTGCGCGTTCAGCGCCTTGGCCGTCGCGATTCAGCACCGATCGATGCAGGTGGCACCGGGGAGCACCGATACCGCGTCGGGCCGGTACGAGTTCGGCGTTCAACCTCGGTATCGCGGCCGGATCCTTCTTCGGATCGATCCTGATCACCCGGGCCGGTGTACGCGACGTACCGTTGGCCGGTGCCCTACTGACCGTGGCGGCGCTGGCGATCGTGGTGGCCGAACCGTACGTGCTGCGGCACGGGCGGTTGCCCGGACCGGCCGTGCCCGTCGTCGTCGGTAGGGTGGTGGCGTGCACGGATTCGCCCGCCGGGAGTTCCAGCTGATGCTGCTGCGCAGGATGGCCGACTATCAGCCGGACCTGGTCGAGGCGGCACTGGTCGAGTTGGAGGTGCCGCACGCGGACTATATGGCGGCGCACAACCGCTGGCAGTCGATGCTGCACTCGAAACGCGCACCGGCCGGACTCGACCTCTACCAGGCCGTACTCGGCCCGGCCGACGGCCGGCGGACCGAAAAATGGGGCGAGGTGACACTCACCGCGCACGCATGGCGGCTGCCCGTCCTGTGGCCGGAACTCACCTGGGAGGTGATGGTCGGCGTCGGCGGCGTCGTGCTGCACGGCTGGCTGGTACGCGCGCACGGATACCCGCCGCCGGACCTGCCGGCACCGGCGCACTGGGCACCGTGGTCCTGTGTCGTCGGCGACGCGATGCGGCGGTTCCCCGACGCCCGGCAGATCGATCCGCAGGTCCCGTCGCAGTGGATGGTCCTGCTCGACGACGACCAGGGTCAGCCGTGGCGCCTGCGGTTCGTCCACGGCCTGCTGCAGACAGTCGAGAAGTAGACGGCCGAGAAGCCGGCCACGGTGGGTCGGCCGGGCTTCGGACGAGCGAGTTCATCCGCACACCCGTTAACCGCGCAGATAGCGGCCCATGTGGTAAAGCAGTGGCGACGACTCGTCCGATGAGTGCGCCGCCTCGATCGGTTCGGCCAGCACGATCGAATGATCGCCGGCCGCAACCCGGTCCACCACCCGGCAGATCAGCGTGGCCTGCACGTCCGACAGCAACGGCACGCCGAACGGCCCGAGCTGCCACCGTGTCGGCTCCGCGAACCGGTCCACACCGGACGTCGAGAACGTCCGGGCCAGCTGCTCCTGCTGGTCGGCGAGCACGTGCACGCCGACGTGCTCGGCCACCGACACGGCCGGCCAGCTCGACGCGCGCACGATTGAGGCAGAACGACACCAGCGGCGGATCCAGCGAGACCGACGTGAACGACGTCGCGGTGAATCCGGCCGGCCGATCTCCGGGCGCCGTGATCACCACGACACCGGACGCGTGCCGGCGAAGCACGGCACGGAACAGGTCGGACTCGATCGCGATGGTCATGACCCCTCCTCGTACGACGACGATCGGCTCCGTCGCGGCACCGGCACGCAGCCGTTCCAGCCAGACGACCACCTGCGCGGCGACGGATCGGTGATTGATGTCGTTCAGGACATCGTGGCGCCCATCGCGGACCACGACAAGGTCCGCGTGCGGCAGGCGGGCAGCGAGCGCGCGGGCTCCGGCGAGCGGGGCCACCGGATCGGCTGTCGCCGTGCACGAGCAGGACCGGGACGCTGGTCGTCGCGATCGCACAATCACGCCGGCAAGATGCGGGGGTACGGGCTGGGAGAGCGCTCCCCGAGCGAACGCATTATCGTCATCCAGCCGGGTCCGGTGCGCCGGGCAGGCCGATCGGGCATCCAACTCCTCGGTCCAGGCGATGTGGATCCTCGCCGACCCGGTCGGTACGCCGGCCAGCAGCAGACCGGCGACTCGGCAAGCCGGTCGTGGCGAGCGCCTGCAGCGCACCGGTATCCGAACCGGCGAGGATCAGCGGGCGCAGCCCGTTCGCGTCCCCGAGCACCGCTTCGAACTCGTCGGTGCCGTGGCCGCTGACCGCCGAAACCCGATAGCCGTCGAACGCGAGCCGGCGACCGAACCGCTCGTACACACCGGCGTGCTCACCGCGGCCGGCGAACAGGACGATGTGCCCGCGCTCGGTGGTTCCGGCCGCCGGCTTCCAGGTGCGGCCGGTGTCCAGCGGCGTGGCGACGGCGGTCACGCGGCCGCTCCGACCGTGGCCCAGGTTGCGGTGCGCCAGCTCCTCGCGGACCAGCGGCAGCAGGTGACGGCCGTAGTCGATGGCATCGTCCAGCGGGTCGTAGCCACGGATCAGTATCGTCTCCACGCCGATGTCGATGTAGTCCAGCAGCGCCTGCGCGACCGTGTCCGGCGTACCGACGAGGGCGGTCGAGTTGCCACCGCCACCCACCGCCGTGGTCGTCGGCGTCCACAGTGCACGGTCGTGCAGGTCACCCTTTGCCGCCGCGGCGAGCAGGCGCTGCGATCCGGTGTTCTCCGGCTCGACGCCCGGCCGGCGCATCCGGCGCGGGTACGCACGCGGGCCGGTGTTCATGGTGTGCAGGATCGCGTGCGCCCGCTCCCACGCGAGTTCCTCGGTCGGACCCAGGATCGGGCGGAACGAGACGCTGATCCGCGGCGTGTCGGTACGCCCGGCCGCGACCGCCGCCGCCCGTACCGAGGCGATCTGCTCCGGCGGTCTCGGCCAGCGGCTCGCCCCACAGCATGAACGTCTCCGCGTGCTTGCCGCCGACCCGGTACGCCGCCTCGGACGATCCGCCGAAGAACAGCGGGATGTGTCCGACCGGCTTGACCGCGCTGACGTAGTCCTGGAAACGGTAGTGCCGGCCCTGGTAGTCGAACGGCTCCTCGGACGTCCACGACTTCTTGAGGATCTCCAGATACTCGTCCGTCCGGTCGTACCGCTCGTCCTTGTCCAGGTAGTCGCCGTCGCGCTGCTGCTCGGCGTTGCTGCCGCCGGTGATCGTGTGCACCGCGACCCGGCCGCCGCTGAACTGGTCCAGCGTCGCGAACGTCCGCGACGGCGAGCGTCGGCGCCATGAATCCCGGCCGGTGCGCGACGAGCAGGCCGAGGCGCTCGGTGTGCGCGGCGACGTACGCGGCGACCTGGGTGCCGTCCGGCCAGCCGGAGCCGTAGCCGATCAGGATCCGGTCGAAGCCGCCGTCCTCGTGGGCACGGGCGAAGCGCCGGGTGTAGTCCCGGTCGACGACCGGGCCGTTCGGCGGGTGGATCTCGGATGCCGTGTGCGTGCCGATCATCCCGAGAAATTCGATGGTCATGCGTTCACTCCTTGGTTGGTGAGCCGAGCGGCCCACGTGTCGACGTGGTGGCAGGCGACCGTACGGTCGCCGGGTCGGGCGACGAGGTCGGGCGAGACCGTGCACGCGTCCGTCGCGAACGGGCACCGGCCCGCGTACGCGCAGCCGGTCGTGAACGTCGGCGCATCGGCCGCCGGTCGCAGATCCGCCGCACGCAACGGCCGCCGCCGTGGCCTGCCGCACGCTCGGCGCCGCCGCGGCCAGCAACGCCGTGTACGGGTGCTCCGGGTGGTGCAGCACGTCCTGGATCGGTCCCTGCTCGACGAGGTGGCCGCCGTACAGCACGGCGACCCGGTCGGCGATGCCGGCCAGCGAACTCAGGTCGTGCGAGATGATCACGATGGTCAGGCCGATCGTCTCGCGCAGCTCTTCGAACAGCCGCAGGACGTGATTGCGGTTGGATGCGTCCAGCGCGCTGACCGGCTCGTCGGCCAGCAGCAGCTTCGGCTTCATCGCGAGCGCGCGGGCGAGCAGCACCCGCTGCCGCTGGCCGCCGGAGAGCTGCGCGGGTGTGCGGGCCACGACGTCCGCCGGCAGTCCGACCGCCTCCAGCGCCTGCGCGACCCGGCGCCCGATATCCGCCGGCGGACAGGCTGCCGGAGACGCGCAGCCCCTCGGCGACCACGGTACGCGACGGTCTGCTGAGGATCGAGTGCGCGCAGCGGATCCTGGAACATCAACTGCACCGCGCCGCTGCGCCGGAAGTCCCGCAACGGTCGGCCGCGCAGTGCCGGTGACGTTCGACGCCGTCGAACACCACTCGCCCGGACGTGACCGGCGCGAGACCGACGATGGCCCGGGCCAGCGTGGTCTTGCCGGATCCGGTCTCGCCGATGACGCCGAGGATCTCGCCCGCACCGACGGACAGGTTGATGCCGGAGAGCACCGGACGGTCGTAGGACACCGACAGGTCGTCCGACGCGAAGGATCGTCATGCGCCGACTCCCGCCAGCTCGAGCTGATCCACCCGGATGCAGCGCACCCCGTCGGTCACCGCGATCGTGCCGACCCGGCAGGCATCGACCGCGTACGCGCACCGCGGGCGCGAACCGGCAGCCGTCCGGCGCCGCGCCGACCGCCGGCGGCGACCCGGGAATGACCTCGAGTTCCCGGCGCTGCCAGTCGCCGAGCGACGCCACCCGCAGCAGCGCCTCGGTGTACGGGTGCCGCGGATTCGCGATCACCTCCATCGTCGGGCCGGACTCGACGATCTCGCCGGCGTAGAGCACGATCACCCGGTCGCACACCTCGGAGACGACCGCGAGATCGTGGCTGACCAGCAGCAACGCCAGCCCGTACTCGGCGCCGGAGGCTCGCGAGCAGGTCGAGCACCTCGGCCTGGACGGCGACGTCGAGCGCGGTCGTCGCCTCGTCCGCGACCAGCAGCCGCGGTTCGCCGGCGATCGCGATCGCGATCAGGATCCGCTGCAGCATGCCGCCGGACAGCTCGTGCGGAAACTGCCCGTACGCGACGTCGGGATTGCGCAGCCCGACCGCTCGCAGCAGCTCGATCGCCGCCGGCCGAGCGGCCCGCCTGCGGAGACCTCGCGTGTGCTGCACCTGCTCGGCGAGCTGGCGTCCGATCGTGATCGACGGGTTCAGGTAGGACGCCGGATCCTGGAACACGGCGCTGAGCGATCGACCGCGGACGCGCTGCCAGCCCCGTGGCGTGAGCGAGGTCAGCTCGTCCGCGCCGAGCGTGATCGAGCCGCCGGCGATCGTGACGCCGGGCGGCGGAACGCCGAGGATCGACCGGCAGACCAGCGTCTTGCCCGGATCCGGACTCGCCGACGATGCCGACGCTCTCGCCGGCACCGATGGTGAACGAGACGTCCCGGACGGCCACCGCGCTACCGACCGAGACCTGCAGGTCGGCGACGGTGAGCAGCGCGTCACCCGACGAGTGCGACATCGCGACGCTCCCTTCCGCACGGATCGGTGAGACGGCATCGGCGAGCGCGTTCAGCGCCGCGACCGTCGCCATGATCAGGACGGCCGGGATCACCGGTGCCCACGGCTGCTGGGCGAGGAAGCCCAGCTCGGCTGGCGAGCACGCCACCCCAGGTCGGGGCGGGCGGCTGCACGCCGATGCCGAGGAATGTCAGTGACGCCACGGCCAGCAGTGCGGCGCCGGTCGCGTGTGCGGCCGTCACCGCCACGGTCGGTGCGACCTTGCGGGCGATGTGCGTACGCAGGATGTGCCACTTCGACGCGCCGAACAGCTCGGCCGCCTCGATGTACTGCGCGCCGGTCAACGCGATCGCGGCGGCCCGGGTGATCCGGAAGAACATCGGCGCGAACAGCACGCCGATCGCGAGCATCGCCTGGTTGAGCCCGTTGCCGATGACACCGGTCACGGCGATCGCGAACACGATGAACGGCAGCGTCATCAACGCGTCGACGACCCGCAGCAGCAGCCATTCGACGGCGCGCCCGGACCACAGCGACACCAGCCCGGGCAGGACGCCGAGCACGAGCCCGGCGAGCACGGCCTCGAGCGCGCCGGCGACACTGCGTCCGGTACCGGCGATCAGCCGGCTGAGCACGTCCCGACCGAGGTAGTCGGTGCCGAACGGGTGCGCGAGGCTCGGACCGTGCAGCGCATCGAGCGGGTGCTGCGCCAGCGGGTCGTACGGCGCGAGATGCCCGCCGAAGACCGCCAGGACGCCGACGCCGGCGAGGACGCCGACCGCGATACGCTCCGATGACGTGTTCATCGGTCACCTCGCCGCGACTGCGGTGCCAGGGCGGCGATCGCCCAGTTCACCGCGGTGTTGCAGATCAGCACGACGACGATCGTGACCAGCAGAGTGCCCTGGATCAGCGGGATGTCGTGCTGGCCGGCGGCCTGCAGCGCGAGCTGGGCGATGCCCGGCAGGTTGAAGATCTTCTCGGTGACGACCGCGCCGCCGAGGATCATCGGGATGCCGCCGCCCAGTACGGTCAGCGCCGGCCCGACCGCGTTGCGCAGCACGTGCCGCCCCACGATCCGGCGCGTCGGCAGGCCGCGGACGACCGCGCCGGTCACGTAGTTCTCGCCCAGCTGCGCCGACCAGCGACGTGCGCAGCTGGCGGGCGATCGACGCGGCGATCTCCAGGCTCAGCGCGAGCGCGGGCAGGATCGCGAACTGCAGCCACGGCAGCGGATCTGCCGACAGCGGCACGTAGCCGCCGGCCGGCAGCGCCTTGAGCGTCACCGAGAAGATGACGATCAGGCCGACGCCGACCACGAACGGCGGCAGCGTGCCGAACGCCGAGGCCACGAGCGTGACCGCCGCGGTCGAGCCGGCTACCCTGCCGCAGCGCCGCCACGATGCCGGCCGACCCGCCGATCAGCACGGCCAGCAGCAGCGCGAGCCCGGCGAGTTGCAGGTCCACCGGCAGCGCGTTGGCGATGCTGGTCCCGACCGGGATCGTGGTGAAATAGGAGCGGCCGAGGTCACCGGTCAGAGCGTGCCCGAGCCACGTGACGTACTGCACGAGGAACGGCCGGTCCAGCCCGAACTGGTGGTTCATCCGGACGATGTCCGCCGGGGTCGCGGTGTCGCCGAGCACGGCCGCCGCCGGGTTGCTCGGCGACAGCGATCCGAGCCAGAACGTCAGGAACGAGGCGAACGCGAACACCACCACGGGTACGGAGAGGCTGCGTACGGTTGCTCGTATCCGCCGCTTGGATCGTGCCGGCTGCGGATCGCGAGCGACCGGCGCAGCGGTGGTGACCGCGGCCGCCGGGAGCACTTCGAGCACCGTGGTCATGACACGGTCACCCCCTCGAATCGCTGGACCACCGTGAACGGCGGGAGCGCCGAGACGGACGTGCTCCGCGCGAGGATCCGCGGCACGGTGTAGAGGAAGTTGTTCGGCATCGTCTGTACGGCGATTGCGGTCGCGTCCTGCAGGACGCTCGGGTAGGTCGGGTCGTCGAGCGGGGTCTGGCTGACCTTCGCCAGCGCCGTCGACGAGTTCCGGCGACTGGACCCGGCCCGGATTCATCAGCCCCTGCCCGCCGAACAGCACCTGGAACGCCTGCACGGCCGAGTCGCGCCCGGCGAATGCGTCCACGGTCAGTGCCTCGGCGTGCTGGATGTAGACGAGCGGCGTGAACTGCGCTGCCGGGATCACGTTGATGGTGGCGGTGAATCCGACCGCGTTGAGCTGGGCCTGCACCTGCTCGGGTACGCCTTCGGCCGCGGAGGTCGTGATCTCGACCGGCACCGGCTTGCCCGCGTACGTCGACGCCGCGAGCAACTGCTTCGCCTTGTCCGGGTTGTAGGCGTAGACGCCGTCGAGCGCCGGGTTGTAGCCGGCGTAGCCCTTCGGGAACGGCTGGTAGGACACGTCGCCGTAGCCGAAGTTCGCGGTCTGCAGCAGCGCCTTGCGGTCGAGTGCGTAGTGCAGCGCCTGTACGACCTGCGGATCGTCGAACGGCGCCTTGCCGATGTTCGTGTCCAGCGTCGCCACGACCAGCGAGGAGATCACCTGGACCTCGAGCCCGGCCGCCTTCGCGGCGGCGACCTGGCTGCCCGGGATCTGCGCCACGTTGTACTGGCCGGACGACAGTCCGGCGACCACGGTCGAGGCGTCCGGCAGCGGGTACAGCTGGAAGTTCTTGATTTTGATGTTGGTCGCGTCCCAGTAGCGCGGGTTCGCGACGAGCGTGGCGCTGGCGTTCTGCGTGTACGACGTGAGGTTGAACGGGCCGGCACCGGCCGGCTGGGTCGCGAGGCCGGCTGCGTCGCTCGCGAAGACCGCCGGGTTGACGATCATGCCGGTCTTGCCGGCAAGCAGGTTCGGCACCTGGTAGTCGGCCTGCAGAAGCTGGATGACCACGGTGGACGCATCGGTCGCGGTGATCGAGGCGACGTTCGCCAGTTGGGCTGCGACCAGCGACTTCGGATCGGTGTGGCTGCGGTTGAGGCTCTTGGCGACCGCGTCCGCGTCGAGCGTGGATGCCGTCGCTGAAGGTGAGGCCCGGAGCGCAGCGTGAACGTGATCTGCGTGCCGTCGGCGTTGTACTTCCACGACTGCGCGAGCGCCGGGACCGCGACACCGCTCTCGTCGGACTTGGTCAGCGCGGCGTAGACGAGCGAGAGCGCGTGCACGTCCCAGCCGGCCGACGACGTGATCGGGTCCCAGGAGGTCGGGAGTTCCCAGCCCCACTTCAGCGTGCCGCCGGCGGTCGTACCGCCGGCGTTCGCCGCGTCGGGGCCGCAGGCGGACAACAGGCCGACGGCGGATGCGGCGACGCCCCAGCCGAGCAGGTTCCGGCGGCTGAGCGTCGGAGAGCGATCGAAGGACGTACGGGTCATGGTCGTGCCTTTCGCAAGATGTGGCGCGCGGGATCGCCCCACGTCGATGTCGCGACGCGGGCATACGGGAGCAGGAGATGAGGTGTGGTCGTCAGTGCGGGTCGGGGGGCGGGCTGATTAGCGACAGAGCGCGCTTGCCGTACGCCGAAGGTCGACGTACCGGCGGAGAACGCCGGGGTTGGTCGAAGTCATGTGCCCATGATGCGCATCGCGTGGAGTTGTTGTCAATTGCCATCTGAATATGTCTTATTAACCGGGACGCTGCCGCCGCCGAGCACGATCGTGGGCTTGGTGCTGTTATTCGGCGCCGTTTAACGACACCAAGCCCACGATCGTTACGTGGACACCGTCAGCGGAGCGTGGCCGCCGCGTCCAGGTACGCGCTCAACGGCCGCCAGCCTGCGACCACGATCCTTCGGTTGCCGGCGGCGAACAGCAGCGTCGGGAACGCGTACCGGCGTCCGGTGGCGAACTCCTTCGCCCGACCGGGATGCGGACCTTCGCCATCAACGGCATCGATCTCCGGGACCGGCGAGCGCGTCTCCGCCCAGTCGCGCTCGAGCCGTGCCCGTACGCGCTCGGACGCAATGTCGGCGATCAGCCGGAGCATGTCGACGCCCGCTGCGCCCGAGACGCTTTCGCGCACGCGTTCCGCGGTGTCCGGCGGATGGCCGGTCAGGAACAGCGTCTCGCGCAGGCGCCGCAGCACCGCGTCGGCCACCGCCGTGCCCTGCTCCCCCGCCGCGATGACCGACCACGGCTACGCCTCGGGCGGGACCGGCGTCCACAGGCTCGGGAGGTTGACCACGATGCCTTCCTGGCTGCTGCGCGCGATCACCACGACGGCCGGACCGTCACCCGGGTTCTCCTCGCGATGGGGTACGAACGGCGGGACGAATACGTAGTCGCCCGGCTCGGTTTCGATCCGGACCTCGGCGTCACCCTCGGCGAAGACGAACACCGGATTCCCGGAGACGACGTAGATCGCGGTCTCGGCGTCGCCGTGGTGGTGATCGCCGGACGCGGTGTGGGCCGCGACATGCGTCTCCCCCATCCACACCTTCGCCGAGCCGACGGTCGCACCGGAGATCGCCTCGCGCCGGGTCATGCCGGTGGTCTGGTTCGTCTGGCCGGTCAGGTCCGCGTTGCGGATGTGGCGCAGCGGCGCGTGCCAGTGATCGTCAGACATGGCTGCCGGCCCGCAGCATCAGCAGCACCGCAGCCGATTCGCGCGGGTCGTCGGTCAGCAGGTCGGCGATCGTGACGCCGGCCAGGATCTCCTCGGTCCGGACCCGGATCGCCTCCCAGACCGTCGCGATCCGCTGTGCGGGCGCCGGATATCCGAGTCCGGGACTCTCGCCGTGGACGCTCATCAGGCCGCCGTCGACCGAGTTGACCACGTCGGCCAGCGAGATGTCCGCGGCCGGCCGGCCCAGCCAGTAGCCACCCTCACAGCCGCGCTGGCTGCGGATCAGGCCGGTCCGCCGCAGGTCACCCAGGACAGCCTTCAAGAAGCGGTACGGGATGTCCTGCGACGAGGCGATTCCCTCGCAGGTCAACGGTGCCGCGCTGTCGGCGGCGAGTTCGATCAGCGCGCGGATCGCATAGTCCGCTCGTGCCGAAATGCGCATCAAACCTTCGATTCGATGGATGTCCCCGGCATGGCGCCGGAAGGCTGGGTAGATCGACGATATCAAAAGGACTCCCGGATGTGTCTTTTGCCTCTGGGGTATGAGACAGTATTATCCTACTAAGTCGATAGGCAAAGTGGGTGATCTCTGATGGGCAGCAACGACGTGACGATCATCGGGGGCGGCGCCGCCGGCGTACTGGTCGCGGCACATCTCGCCCGGATCGCCCACCGAGAACTCCGGGTCTCCATCGTCGAATCCGGTGCCGCACGGCTGGGCAGCGGAGTCGCGTACGCGACCGGCGACCCGGGTCACCTGCTCAACGTACGGACGGCGAATCTCAGCGCCTGGAGCGACCAGCCGGATCACTTCGTCGCCTGGCTGGCCCGGCGCGGCACACCGGCACTGCCGAGCGACTACATCGGACGCACCGTCTACGGCGCCTACCTCGCCGCGGTCGCCGCCGACGCGCTCAACGGAACGCTCGTACACACCCGGCACGTGCACGCCCGGGCCGTCGACATCCGGCGTACGAGCGACGGCTGGACCGTCCTGCTCTCCGACGGCACGACGCTGACCAGCCGGCACGTCGTCCTCGCCACCGGCGTCGGCGCACCGGCACCGATCCCGGCAGCGACCCACCGGCCCCGCTACATTGCCGATCCCTGGCAGCCCGGCGCGCTCGACGGGATCGGGGCCTGCGCATCCGTGCTCATCATCGGCACCGGCCTCACCGCCGTCGACGTCGCCACGACGCTCGGCCGCGGCGACCGGCGCCTCACCGCCATCTCCCGGCACGGGCTGCTGCCGGCCGCACACACGCGTTTCGCGCCGACCCCGCTGCCGCTCGACGCCGGCCGGTACGACCTCGCCGGCCTCCGACGCCGGATGCGCACCCGGATCGCCGCGTCCGTCGCGCGTACCGGCGACTGGCGGCCCGCGGTCGACGGCGTACGGCCGCACGCGCAGCGGCTCTGGACGGCCTTCGACGACCGGGACAAGCGGGCGTTCCTGCACCGCGACCGGCGCCGATGGGAAGTCGCCCGGCATCGGATGGCGCCGGCGGTCGCCGCGTCGATCACGGCCATGCGCGCCGACGGCCGGCTGACGATCGCGACCGGTGACGCCGCCACCGCGATCGCCGCGGCGACGCCGGACACCTGGATCGTCAACGCCACCGGCCCGGACGGCGACCTGCGCCGATGTCCGGATCCCCTGATCCAGGCGCTGCTGCACGCCGGGTACGCCCGCCCGGGCCCCTGCACGATCGGCCTCGCCACCACGGCAGCCGGTCAGCTCGTCGGGGTCGACGGCGCCGTCGGCGGCCTGTGGACGCTCGGCAGCAACCGGCGCGGCGAACTCTGGGAATCCACCGCCATCCCGGAAATCCGCGACCAGGCCGAACAGCTCGCCGACCGACTACTGCCGTCGCCGGTCCTGGCCGTCAACCACTGATCACGAAAGGCCGTACCGTGCACCTCCACTGGTTCCTGCCCACCTCGGGCGACGGCCGCGACATCGTCGGCGCCGGTCACCGCACCGAGCGCGGCGCGGATGCCGGACGCCCACCCGACCTCGACTACCTCACGCAGGTCGCGACCGCGGCGGAACGGCTCGGCTTCGAATCCGTCCTGACACCGACCGGCACCTGGTCCGAGGACTCCTGGATCTCCACGGCCGCGCTGATCGCCGCGACCCGGCGCCTGACGTTCATCGTCGCGCTCCGGCCGGGCCTCGCCACCCCGACGCTCACCGCGCAGATGGCCGCGACGTTCCAGCGGCTGTCCGGCGGGCGGGTCGCGCTCAACATCGTCACCGGCGGCGACGCGGCCGAGCAGCAACGATTCGGCGACTGGCTCGGCCACGACGACCGCTACGCCCGGACTGCGGAATTCATGCAGGTCCTCCGCGGTGCGTGGAGCGGGACACCGTACGACTTCGACGGCGAGCACTTCCGGATCGCGGGTGCGACCGTGGCGACGCCGCCGTCGCCGGTACCCCGGCTGTATTTCGGTGGTGCGTCCGCCGCTGCGGAGCAGGTGGCCGCCGCGCACGCGGACGTGTACCTGGCCTGGGGCGAACCCCCGCCAGCGCTCGCCGCGCGCATCGCCTCCGTGCGGGCGCGGGCCGACGCGCAGGGACGAAAGCTGGAGTACGGCGTCCGGCTGCACGTGATCGCGCGCGAAACCGCCGAGAAGGCCTGGCGCGTCGCGCACGATCTCCTGGAGCGGCTCGACCCGGCATCGGTCGATGCGGCGCAGGCACAGTTCGCCCGATCCGAGTCCGAGGGTCAGCGCCGGATGTCCGCACTGCAGGGCGGCGACCTGACCATCTACCCCAATCTGTGGGCGGGCTTCGGCCTCGTCCGCGGCGGTGCCGGCACCGCGCTGGTCGGCAGCTTCGACGAGGTCGCCGACCGGATCCGCGAATACCGCGATGCCGGTGTCGACCACGTCATCCTCTCCGGATATCCGCATCTGGAAGAGGCGTACTGGTTCGGCGAAGGCGTCATCCCTCGATTAGGAGTCTCATGATCACCGTCATCACGGCGAACCCGCGGGTCGGGTCTCGCACGAACCAGCTCGCGACGAGCGTCGGCTACCTGCTGGCCGAGCGTCTCGGTGAGGCGGAACCGCGCATCGTCGACCTCGCGGCGCTCGGCCACCGGCTGCTGATCGCCGACGACGACACACGCCGGGGTGGGCTGGCCGCGATCGAGGCCGCGAACGTGCTGGTGGTGGCGACCCCGACGTACAAGGGGACGTACACCGGCATCCTGAAGGTGCTGCTGGATGCGTTGCCGCACAACGCCTTGGCGGGCAAGACCGCGATCCCGCTGGTCACCGCCGGCTCCGACACGCAGGCCACGCTGGCCGCCGGGCGGCTGAGCGAACTACTCGACGAACTCGGTGCGACCGTACACGCGCCGGCGCTGGCGATCGCCGAGACGGGCCTCGCCGATCTGGACGCGTTGGCCGCCACCTGGGCCGATGCGCTTGCGGCGGCGCAGGTGTAGCGGATGCTCAGGAGCCGACCGGCTGCCGACCACCGAGTGCCAGCGCCACGTTGCCGCCGATCGTCCGTGAGGCGCTGGTCACCAGTGCTCCGTCGCGAGGTACGCCCTGGAAGAACTGCTCGGCGGTGAAGATCACGAAGCGGCCGTACGACGTCACACCGCCGGCGTATACCGGCCCGTCCCCCGGCGGCAGCGGCGAGTCGGACCGCAGGAAGCCGAAGGTCGTCCCGTCCACGTTTCCGGTCGCGCCGGTCATCACGTCGAACGCGTCGTCGTTTCCGGCCATCTCGATCAGACAGACCGTGATTCGCAGACGGGTCTGGCTGTCCACATAGAGCGCCATCCGGATGGAGTTGCATGTGCCGTTGCCGATGACGGCCGCCTTGAACGCGTCGGACACCGCCACCGCCGCCGCACAGTCGGTGGATGCGGAGACGGCCATCCGGCGGTACGTCGTGGTGGAGGCGACCATGGTCAGCGGGAATTCGACGTCGACCGGTTGCGCCGACGGCTGCACCAGCGGTGACGTCGGCTCGGCTGTCGTCGCCGACGACCGGCTCGGCTGCCGCAGCCGGTCGAAGATGAACGGGCTGGCCAGAATAGCCGCCACCACGATCAGCGCGATCGCCGGCTTGACGCCGCGCCGGTCGCGAAACCGCCGGCCGGGCTGCGCCTTCGCGCGCGGGGTACGCGGCGGACGCTGGCGCCGCACCCGCTTGCCGGCATCGGCCAGCTCCGGAACTTCGGCGGACATCCAATCGACGAAGTCGACCGGCTGGACATCTTCGGTGTCGGACACGGAAAGAGGCTACGCGATCACGGTTATGCTCGGATACCACCGTTCGACCGGCCCTCACCTGTGAGCGACGACGGTCGCGATCAGCCGGGCCGCCTCGTGCAGGCGATCCGGCGCGTTCGCCGCGTACCCGAGGACGAGCCCGGCGGCCCGGGGCGCTGCCGATGCCACGACAGCGGGTGCACGGTGACGCCCACGGCGCCGATGCGTACCGCGAGGTCGGCGTCGTCGATGTCGCCGGGCAGCGTGATGAGCAGGTGCAGACCGGCCGCCACGCCCTGGACGTGCGCCTGCGGTAGGAACTCCCGGACCCCGGCCAGCAGCGCATCCCGACGTCGCCGCTGACGTGCCCGGACACCCCGGACGTGCCGGTCGTAGTCGCCGCTGGCCAGCAGTTGGGCGAGTGTCAGCGCCACGATCGCCGAGCAGCCCAGATCACTCGCATGCTTTGCGGTGAGCAGGTCCTCATGCAGCCGGGGCGGCGGGATCAGCCACCCGATCCGCAGCCCCGGCGCCAGCGTCTTCGATGTGCTGCCGGTGTACGCGATCCGGTCCGGTGCCGACGCCTGCAGCGCGGGTACGGGTGCCCGGTCGTAGCGGTACTCCGCGTCGTAGTCGTCCTCGATCACCAGCCCGCCCCACTCCAGCAGCGCCCGCCGCCGCTGCGGCGCCAGCACGACGCCGGTCGGGAACTGATGGGCCGGCGTGAGTACGGCGCTCCGCAGCCCGCTCGCGACCAGGTCATCGACCCGGATCCCCTGGTCGTCCACCCCGATCGGCACCGGGCGCAGTCCCCAGTGGACGATCTCGTCCCGAGCGCCACGCGATCCGGGCTCCTCGACCGCAATCGCCGTTTCGCCGCCGGCGCGCAGCACCTGGCAGAGCAGCGCGAGCGACTGGGCAACGCCGGACACCACGAGGATGTCGTCCGCGTGCGTACGCAATCCGCGCAGCCTCGTCAGCCAGCCGGCCAGTTCCCGGCGCAACCACGGGTGCCCGCGTGGATCGCCGTACCCGAGGTCGGCCGGGGTCGCGTGGTCGAGCACCTTCCGTTCGGCCCGCAGCCAGGCGGCGCGGGGGAACGCGGAGAGATCCGGCACGCCGGGCGAGAGATCGATGCCGTCGCGCGGCGGTCGCGGCAGCCGGAGCGGGTCGGACGGAACGGCCTGCCGTACCGGCGCGACCGGCTCCTGCGGCAGTACCAGCGTGCCACCGCTGCCACGGGCGGCGACCAGGCCTTCGTCGGCCAGGCGCCGGTAGGCGTCGACGATCACGCCGCGCGAGATGCCGAGATCGCCGGCGAGCGTACGGGTGGCCGGCAGCACCGTACCGGAGGGCAGGCGACCGTCCACGACGGCGGTCCGGATCGCATCGGCCAGCCAGCCGGTCATCCGTTTCGGCGGGGCACCTGCCGCATCCAGCTGCAGGAAGTCCGATCCGGCGGCTTGGTCCACATAAACAGCGTATCCATGGTCCTGTTAGCTATACCAACGGACGGCCAGGATGGCAGTGTGACCGATCTCCTGGTAACCGAGCGTGCTCCGGCGACGGCCGGCACGCTGGTCGCGACGCTGCCCGGCGTCGTGGCGATGGTGTGCGTCGGCGGCAGCGTCGCGGTGTCGTCGGTGCTGTCGAGCGGGCCGGCCCTCACCGCTCAAGCGCTCCGCTACGCCGCGGCCTGCGCGATCCTCGCCGGCATCGGACGGTTGGCCGGCCAGCGCGTCCCAGCGCCACACGGGCGCGAGTGGTTCTGGCTGGCGGGAGTCACCGGTCTCGGCCTGATCCTGTTCAACATCGCTCTGGTGCGCGGATCCACGCATGCCGAACCGGCGGTCATCGGCGTTGCCGTCGCCTGCGTGCCTCTGCTGTTCGCGATCATCGGCCCGCTGCAGCACGGGTATCGGCCACGGCCGGTCGTCGTGGTGGCCGCCGTGCTGGTCACCACCGGTGCCGGGCTCGTCGAGGGAATCGGGCGCACGGACGGCGTCGGCATCGCGTGGGCCGTGGTGGTGTTCGCCTGCGAGGCCGGGTTCACGCTGTTGGCCGTACCGGTGCTGGGTCGTCTCGGCCCCTGGGGTGTGTCCGTGCACACGACATGGCTCGCGGCGGCCGGCTTCGCCGCGCTCGCGCTGTGGCACGAGGGTCCGACCGCCGCGGCGAGGCTGGACCGGCAGGACGTGCTCGCGATCGCGTACCTCGCGGTCGGCGTTACCGCACTCGCGTTCGTGTGCTGGTATTCCTGCGTGACGCGGCTCGGCGCGAGCCGAGCCGGGCTGCTGACCGGCGTGGCGCCGATCGCGGCCGCCGCGGTCGGCGTCCTGCTCGGCGCGCCGGTCCCCCGGCCGGCGGTGTGGCTCGGCATCGGCATCGTCATGCTGGGGCTTGCGCTCGGATTGCGACCGGACTCGCGCGACCGGCGTTAGGGTTGAACTTCCAGAATGACGGTTGGGGAGATCATGGCTGAACACATCGATCCGGCGATCACGCCGAGCGGCGCCGGATGCGTCGAGTGCGACGACGCCGGTGGCTGGTGGTTGCACCTGCGCCGCTGTGCCACCTGCGGCCACATCGGCTGCTGCGACTCGTCGCCGTCGCAGCACGCCAGCGCGCATGCCGCCCAGTCCGGGCACGCGGTGATCCAGTCCTTTGAACCGGGCGAGGACTGGTTCTGGAACTACCGCACCGAGGACTACGCCGACGGCCCGAAGCTGGCCGATCCGCAGAGTCACCCGCTGGAGCAGACGACGCCGGGTCCGGCCGAGCGCGTACCGGCGGATTGGCAACGAAAGATCCACTGACCTCGGCAGAATGGATATTCGGGCGGTTACCACGCACGGGCGATGAGCTGACGCTCTGCGGAATTCGTACCGGGCCTTCGGCGTTACGTAGAACGACTCGAAAAGGAGTGTTCAGAATGAAGGTTCGTACCTCATTGCGATCAATAGCGTCTCGGCCGGGTTCGGTCGTCATCCGGCGTAACGGCCGGGTCCGCGTGATCAACCGCTTGAACCCGCGGTGGAACGCTGTCCAGGGCTAATATTCGAAGCCGGCACAGCGTGCTGACGCACATGCACGGGTCTCTCCATCACCGGGGAGGCCCGTCGTTGTGTGATGGCACTGTACGAGTGCCGACAGTTGGTGGAGCTATCCCGGCCTGATCTGCGAATCTGGCAGGAACGGATGCCGACGCGAGGACAACTGCCATGGGCCTGTTCAGCCGGAAGACCGAGAACGACGCCATCGACGGATCGTGGATCCGGGCCAACGCTCTCGTCATCGCCGCGGACGCACCGCCGCAGGGCGCGCCGTACTTCGGTCCGTACTCGCACGGAGAGATCCAGGTCCTCGTCGACACCTCGGCGACCGGCCGGCACAAACTCACCGCAACGTTCCGGTATGCGACCACCCGATGGGTCGTCGCCGGCATGGACGTCCCGATCGCGATCGATCCCACCCGCCCGGACACGTTCGTCGTCGACTGGTCGGCCGTCCCGACGATGTTCCAACTCGTCGAGGCCAACCATCCGGCACTGGCCGATCCGTTCGCTGCGTCCCGCCGGGTGGCCGCCGCCGTCGGCATCACGCCGAGCGAGAAGACCGCCTCGCGTCTGGAACGCTTCCAACAGGCGGTGGCCGAGGCCGCCACGAAACCCGCCCCGCCCGGCCGCCTTCGCGCGGTCGCGATGACCGTGACGATCCGCGGTCGCTACGAAAGCGGCTCGGATGCGGATGGCTCGAGTTCCGGGTCCGGCGTGTCCTTCAGCGCGAGTAGTGCTGCCGTCCTGTCGGTATGCGTACCGGGCCGCTCGCCGTACGCGGTGACCGTGTCGAAGTTCAAGTTCCCGGCGAAACGGCTGTCGATCCCGGGTGAGCCGATGCCGGTGCTGGTGTCGACGACCAACCCGAGCGATGTGGAGATCCTGTGGGCGGAGATGCCGGACCTCGGTGACCAGATCGGTGCCCGGATGGCCGACTCGATGCGCAGCAACAACCAGCTGATCGCCGCGATGGGTGCGCAATATCAGGAGGCGATCGCGCAGGCCGTGGCGAATCCGCCGCAGGCGCCAGCCACCGCGTACCAGGGCACCGGCATGCCGCCGCAGGCTCGGCAACTGATGATCGAGAACCTGAAGCGCTCGCTGCTGTACGTCACGAATCCCGCCCAACGACAGATGGTCCTCGATCAATATCGAGCGATGGGCCTGGATATAACGCCCGAGGAACTCGGCTTCTAGAGCAGCCCTGCACCACGCTCGCCGACCGGGTACGGTCTCGCTATGGACGACGACGACCATCAATATCGTTTTCCCGAATCGGCGGCCGACCCGGCCTGGGCGGCGGTCTGGTCCGAGCCGAGCACCGGCGTGGACGCTGCCCTCGACCTCGCGGAGCGGCCGCCGGCATTCGACTACGGGTACAGCGGTGCCGACTTCGAGGCGGCCTTCGCGTCACGATTCGCCGGCACACCGCTGAGCCCGCTGCAACGTGCGCGCCTCGCCTGCGTACACAGCCGCGTCGTACTCGATGCCGGCGACCGCGACGCCGCCGAAGCCGCCTTGAACTCGGCGATCGACCTGTTCGCCGCGGCCGGCGATGAGCTCCGCCGGCAGGAGACGCTCGGTCGCCTCGGCTCGATCATGTGCATGACCCGCCGCGGCGATCGGGGTCTCCCGATGGTTCTCGGGTCCACCGAATACGTGCTGGCGCACGGCCCGGCCGATCGGGCGTCGGCTGCCTATCTGCGGTTGGCCGGCGCGTACGGCGGGTGCGGCCGCGTGGACGACACGCTGGCGACGCTTGACCTCGCGACGCAGGCCGCCGACCTGAACGACGATCCGCTGGCCCGGCATCGCGTCATGATCCTTCGCTGCACGCAGCTGCTGATCGCGCCCGGCCGCGATGCCCGCGCGGATATCGACGCGACCCTCGCCGCATGTCGGTCGGCCGGATACCGCCGCGGATGGGCGCATGCCAGCTACCTGCTCGGCCAGTACGCGTACGCCCGCAAGGACACCGCGCTGGCGCTGACCGCGTTCGAGGATGCCATCGCGGCCTCCGACGACGGCATGGTCCGCAGCGGTGCGATCCGGATGAGATCGGTGCTACTCGCCCCGACCGATCGGGCCGCGGAGGTGATTCCGGACCTGATCGACCAGGTCGCCCGCGCCGACGCAGCCGGTTCGCCGACCGAGCGCGTCCGACGGACGAACCTCGCCAAGGCCTACGTTGCCGCCGGTCAACCGGCCGACGCCGTCGACATCCTGGTCGGCATCGTGTCGCCGGCCGATCCGCTGGACGCGTCCGTGGCAGTGCAGCGGGAACTGCTCGGCCGCGCGTACCGGAGTCTCGGCCGGCACGGCCCGGCGGCGTCCCAGTTCGACCTGCTCGCCGCGATCGCCGCCAACCGTGGTGAACACCAGGTCGCCGGTCTGGCCTATGAGTCCGCGGCGCACTCATGCGCGGCGGCCGGCGACGGCGCAGCGACGGCCGTTCGGTTCGTCCGAGCCTCCGAGGCGTTTGCGCAGGCCGGAAAGGATCTGCTGGTCGCCCGGGCGGCCCGCAAAGCGGCGGCGGCCTACGTGAGCACCGGCGAAGTCGACCAGGCGGCCCGGTTCCTGGACATCGCATCCACCACGCTGGCCTCGCTGCCGGACGATGAGCCGGACGGCGACGGCGAGCGCGCGATGATCGCCGATGTCAGTTCCCGGCTGCTGGAGCGGCAGGGCCGCATTGACGAGGCGATCCCCGCCGCCGGGTACGCCATCAGCGCCCTGTATGCGGCCGGCCGGATCGATGCGGCGAACGCGGCCGCGATCCAGTACGGCCGTCTGCTGGTCACCGCGAACCGCTCGGCCGAGGCGGAGACTCCCCTGCGCTGGGTTCTCAGCGGCGCGCCGAACAGCTCCACCCGGGCAGCCGCGTTGCTGCTGTGCCGTACGTTGTCCGATCTCGGCCGGCGCCGGGAGGCCGAGGAGGTCCGGCACGCGTACCAGCTCGACCTGCGGTAGGCCGGACGGCGCCACCGATATGGTGTGCGGTCATGGGACGACTGCAACCGGTGCTCGCCGGTCTGATCACGGCACTCGTCGGGTTCACCAGTTCGTTCACGGTCGTGCTGGCCGGACTCCGGGCGGTCGGCGCGGATCGGGCTCAGGCCGCATCGGGGCTGCTCACGGTCTCGGTCATCATGGGTGTGCTGGCGATCGCGATCAGCGTCCGCCGCCGCCTGCCGATCAGTATCGCCTGGTCGACGCCGGGCGCTGCGCTGCTGGTCGCCACCGGTACGCCCCGCGGCGGCTTCGGCGTGGCAGTGACGGCGTTCGCGATCTGCGGTCTTCTCGTCGTCTGCACCGGCCTGTTCGCGCCACTGCGCCGCCTGGTCCTCGCGGTGCCGAAGCCGATCGCGAACGCGCTGCTGGCGGGCGTACTGCTGGAGTTGTGCGTGGTACCGGTGATCACGCTGCGCCAACGACCGGCGCTGGCCGCCGGGATCATCGTCACCTGGCTGGTGTTCATGCGGTTCGCCCGGCGGTGGGCGGTGCCGGCGGCGATGGCGGTCGCGCTGGCCGAGATCGTGGCATCGGCGAACCCGACCCAGCTCGCCGGGCTGTCGTTCGCGCCGTCCCTGACGGCGACCCGGCCGGTCTTCTCGGCCGCCGCGGTCACGTTGGGCATCTCGTTGTTCATCGTCACGATGGCCTCCCAGAACGTCCCCGGCATCGCGGTGCTGGAGGGCTTCGGCTACCAGGTGCCGATCCGCTCCGTGCTCATCGACACCGGCGCCGGGACCGTGGTCGGCGCGGTGTTCGGCGGTCACGTCGTGAATCTCGCGGCGATCAGCGCGGCGCTGTGTGCGGGACCGGACGCTCATCCGGATCGTGGGCGCCGGTGGATCGCGTCGTCCACCGCCGGCTTCGCCTACATCGTGCTCGGCTTCGCGGCGGCCCTCCTGTCCGCGATCGTCGCGGTCGCACCGGCCGGCCTGGTCGAAACCGTCGCCGGATTGGCCCTGCTCGGCACGCTGGGCACCTCGCTCGCGGCGGCGGTCGGTGACGATCTCGCCCGCGGCGCCCGCTACCGCGACGCGGCGATCGTGACGTTCCTCGTGACCGTCTCCGGCGTCAGCGCGGCCGGGATCGGATCGGCATTCTGGGGCCTGCTCGCGGGGCTGCTGTTCGCGGCCGCGTTCGCGGTCCGCACGCCGCCACAATCAACACCCTCAACGGGTACGCCGGCCGGGCCGCCAAACCCGACGCCGTAAGACGATTGCCTTCCGTACGTTGGTTGGCCTAGTTTCTTAGAGTCTCGAAGAAACTGGCCGTCACGTGGCGGCCCACGGGGTTGGGACCGGTGGTCACATGCTCGACGTCGTGCTCGCAGCACTGCGGTCGCGGCGCTCGGCAACCATCGCGCTCTGCCTGCTCACGTTCCTGGTGATCGCAGGTGTGACCGCGGCGCCCTGCGTACTCTATGCGGCCACGGATCGGGTCACTGCGCTCGACGCCGCCAGTGCGCCGACCACGCAGCGCATGGTCATCCTGAGCAAGTCCGTGACGTTGCAGACGCTCGGCTTCGCCGGCACCACCATCGACACGTCCGGCGTTCCCGTCGCCACCGGCGAGCTACGCCAGGCTCTCGCCGTCCCCGGCACCAGCGACATCGACACGATCGAAGTGGACGGTGCGGCCCAACCACCGGTGAACGCGAACCTCGAGATCGCGTACCGCGCTGACGTCTGCGGACACGTCACGGTCACCGGCTCCTGCCCGGCCGGGTTGAACGACGCGATGGTGAGCAGCGGATACGCAAGCGCGCTGAACATCGGGGTCGGCGACACGATCCCGTGGACCGGACCGTCCGAGGGCACCGCCCCGAAGCTGCACGTCGTCGGCGTCTACCAGCCGCTCGCGTCCGAGGATCCGTACTGGGGCAAGGACCTTCTCGCCGCCGGTCAGCCGCCGGGGTCCAGCCGCGGCGATGCGGTCTTCGTCACCGAGCCGACACTCGAGGCGGACGCCCCGACCGTGCGGTGCGTCCGGATGCTGGTAATCACACCGACGGCCATCACCACGTACGGCGCGGACCGGATCAATAGCGACATCAGCAACGCACAGGACCTCGCCGTCTCGCGTGACTACGAAGTCGACGCCGACTTCGGCGCACTCGCCGGTCGGATCGTCGCCGACCGTACGCTGACCACGACCTCCATCGGCGCGCTCGCGGCCGAACTCGTCGTGCTCGGCTGGTTCGCGCTCTACCTGGTACTCCGCGCGATCGCGGTGGCCCGCCGTCCGGACGTGGGCATGCACCTTCTGCACGGCGTACCGCGCGGGCGGATCGCGGCGATCACGGCGCTGCAGAACGCCCTGCCGGTCCTCGTGGCACTGCCTCTGGCCGTGGCCGCCGGTTTCCTCGGCGCCCGGATGCTGACCGGACCGCTGCCGGCCGACCGGGACCGAATCGCCGCCGAACTCGCCGGTGCCGCCGTCGCCGCGGTCCTGGTCGGCGCCGTTCTGGCCGCCGCCGTCTCCGAACGGCGGGCCTCCCACGCATCCATTCCGGACCTGCTGCGCAACACGCCGCCGCGGGGACGCGGATGGCGGGCTGCCGTTGCCGACCTGGTCGTGTTCGCCATTGCGGCGATCGCGGTGGTCCAGGTCCGGGTGACCGACGGCAGCGCAAGCTGGTTGGCGGCGGCAGCGCCGATGCTGGTCGCGGTCGCCGTCGCGGCCTTGGTGGCACGCCTGCTCGCGCCGGCCGGCCGCTGGCTCGTGGCCGGCAGCCTGCGCCGCGGACGTCCGGCCGGGGTGCTGACGGCGACCTATCTGTCCCGCCGGCACGGGCTCGACCGGATCCTGATCCTGCTCATCATCGCGGTCGCCGCGCTGGGTAACGCGGTACTGTCGGCGCACATCGCATCGGACGCCCGGGCGACCCGAGCGGTACAGGAACTCGGCGCCGACCGGGTCGTCGAGCTGCGCGGCGTCACGGCGGCACAGGTACTGGCGGACACCCGGGCCGCCGATCCGGCCGGACGCTACGTGATGGCGGCATCGTCGTACGCGGGCGGCGACGTGCTCGCGGTGGACTCGTCCCGGATGGGTGCCGTCCTGGCCGCCGGGGGCGACTGGCCGACCGGCACCGCGGCGGCCCGCGCGCTGGCCGTACCGGCGCCGGCACCGACGCTGCTCCACGACGGCACGCTCACGCTGACGCTCGACACGACCCTGGTGCCGGCCGCACCGGTCGCGATCGCGGTCGACGTCGTGAACCCGGTCGGCACGCCGCAGATGGTGGTCTTCGGCCCGGTCACCACCGGTACCGGCAGCTACCGTAGCGACCTCGACGGTTGCCCGGACGGCTGTACCGTGGTCGACCTGCGGGTCATCGACGCGCCGGTGGCCGGCTCAACCGCAACGATCAGTGCGCCGCTGAAAGGCTTCAGCGCCGTGGTGGAGTCGCTCGGTGCCGCAACCGGACCGGCCACCGATGCGCTCGCGTTCACCGACCGGGAACGCTGGCGTACGTCCGGCGCGATCGATGTGGTCGGGCCGACGCTGACCGACGCCGGCGACGGCCTGGGGATCGCGCTCACCGACGACTCGCTCAGCGAGGAGGTGCAGTTTGACGCGCGGGTATTCCCGATCGATGCGCCGCTGCCGCTGCCCGCGATCGCCGCCGGCGGACCGGCACCGGCCGGCAGCACGGTCGCGACGGTCCAGCCGTTCTCGGACCTGACCGTCCCGGTGCACGTGGAGATGACCGCGCCGGTGCTCCCCCAGCTCGGCACGGCCGGCCTGCTCGTCGACCTGACCGATGCGCTCCGCCTGGACGGTGGCATCGGGGCCGGCGGCGTGCCGCAGATCTGGATGCGCCCGGACACCCCGAGCGCGGTCGCCGTACGGGCGCTCGCCGGCCACGAGGTCGTGTCCGACCGTACGCTGCGGTCGGCGCGAGCGGCGCTGGCCCAACAGGCGCCGGCCGTCGTGGCACGGTTCACGCTGGCCGTCGGTCTGATCGCGCTCCTGGTCGCGGTGATCGCAATGGCGCTGATGGACAGCTTCGAGCACGGCGTCGACCTGACCGCGCTGCGGCGACAGGGACTCACGATGGGCGCGATCACCCGGACCGCGATCGCACGGCACGGTGCCGTCACGCTGACCGCCGTCGTGGCCGGACTCGTCGCGGTGGCGGCGGCCCGGATCGTCCTGGGCGCCCCGGATCCGGTGTTCTCCGACGGTTGGCGTACGCCGCCGGACCCGCACGCTTCGGCGAGCGGGTGGCTGCTGGCGCTCATCGCGGCCGGGCTGCCGCTGGTCATCGCCGCCGGTTGGGCCGCTCGCCGCCTGGTCGCCCGCACGCTGGGAGCGGCCCGGTGATCGCCGTGGTCGGGCTGATGCTGCGGCACCGGTGGCGTCGCGCGCTGACGGTGTGCCTGCTGGCGGCGTTCACCTACGGCGTGGCGGTCGCCGTACCGGCATTCCTGGTCGCGGCCGATCACGCGATGATCGCCAACGAGGTGGCGCATGCGACCACCTCCGAGCTGAGCGTTTCGGTGGAGCAGCCGGTCAGCGTGGCCAAGGGGCGCGACCGGACGTTCGAGACGACCGAGCCCGAGCGACTGTCCACCCCATGGCTGGATACCACGTTCGCGGTCGCGATCAATGTGGACACCGCGGACGCGCCGCCCGGCAGCGATCCGACCGCGACCGTCCCGCAACTGCTCTACCGGCAGGACTACTGCGCGCATGTGGTCCTGGTCAGCGGCCGGTGTCCGCTGACCGCCCGGGAGGTGCTGATCAGCCCGGATCTTGCCGCGCTGCTGCACGTCGCCGCCGGCGGGCAGGTCCGGCTCTGGTGGGCCTACATCAGCTCGACCGGCTGGGTCGCCAGCCCGGACAACATGGCCGTCTCGGTCGTCGGGATCTACCGCCCGGCCGATGCCGCCGACTCCTACTGGGGCGACGAGGCCTACTTCTCCAGCGGACGGATGGCGCCGATCCTGGCCGAGCGCGGCACCATCGACGCGCTCGCGCACGGGACCGAGACCCAGGATGTGGATGCGGTCCTCAAACCCGGCGTGCTCAACGACACGACGATCACGAGCACCCGCCAGTGGGTCGCCGCGGCGATGACGCCGTCCGACACGACTCCGGCCAGCTCACAGATTCCGGCGCTGCTGGCACGGATCGACGCCGACCGGACCACGGTGCGTGAAGTGCTGCCGGACATCGCCGCAGCCCTGATCCTGGTCGGCTGCTTCGTACTGTTCCTGACGATCTCGCATTCGGTCGGCGACCGGACCGTCGAACTCGGCGTGATCCGGCTGCGCGGCGTGTGGGCGCCGGACCGGTGGTGGCTCGGCGCCGGCGAGAGCCTCATCCCGGTGCTCGCCGGCATCCCGGTCGGGCTGCTCGTCGGCGGGCTCCTGGCCACCGGCGCCGGGGCGCTGATGCTGCCCGGGACCGGTGGCGTCAACGCCGCCACCGGCGGGCTGCTCGGCGCCGTGACGGTGGCGTTGATGCTGGTCGCCGCGATCGCCGCGCATGTCCGGCCACTGTCCGCGCCGGTCGCTGACCTGCTGAGGCGGATCCCGGCCCGGGTACGCGGTTGGCGTACGGCGACCGGGCAGATCCTGATCGCCACGCTCGCGGTCATCGCCGTCGTCCAGCTGTACCTGCAACCCGGTCCGCTGACCGGCATCATGCTGGTCGCCCCGGCCCTGATCATCGTCGCTCTGGGCCTGCTGGCCGGGCCGGTCGTCCTGCCGCTGGCGGCGTCGATCGGCCGTCGCGAGATCAGCCGGCCCGGACGTCTCGGTCTCGGCCTCGGCGCGCTGTCGCTGTCCCGGCGTACCGGCGCCCACCTGCTCCTCGCGGTTCAGGTAATCGCGATCAGCCTGGTCGGATTCTCGGCCGCCGATATCGCCACGGCCCGGCAGGCTCGGACCGAGTGGGTCGCGCTGGATCTCGGCGCGCCGCGCGTCATCGACGCCGGCAACGTGCTGCCGGCGCAGCTGCTCCGGGCGGTTCGCACCGCCGATCCGTCCGGCCGGTACGCGATGGCCGCGATCCTCCTGCCCCGGCGGGAAACCGGCGACCCGCAGGTCCTCGCGATCGACGCACCACGGCTGGCGGCCGTCGCCACGTGGCCGGGCGATGCCGCCATCCCGGCGCGTACGGTCGCGGCGGAGCTGCATCCCACGATCCCTGCGCCGGCGGTACTGACCGGCACGGCGTTTGCGCTGGATGTGGACACGATCGACTTCGGCACGAACTTCGGTGACGCGTATACGAACCCACAGGGCGGTCGGGTCGGCGCGTACGCGACGTTCGAGCTCGCCGACGGATCGAAACAGATCACGGCCGATCTCGGTGATCTGAAGGTCGGGCACGCAACGATGACGGCGGACGTCCCGGCGTGCGCGGCCGGCTGCCAGCTCACCGGCCTGGTGATCAAGGCCCGCCAGGGTACCGGCCTGCGGGTCGGTCTGACCATCAGCAGCCTCACCGTCGACGGCACCCCGGTGGCCGTGCCGTGGACGGACGGATCCCGGTGGCGCATCGGCGGCCAGGGCGACAGCGGCGTTTCACCGGCCGTCGCCGGCGACAGCGGCGGCCTCGAGGTGGCCATGCCGGAGCTGGCCGACGTGGCCGACGGTGTCCAGGTGTCGCTGATCGACGCGCCCGCAACGCTGCCGGTCGTGGTGGCCGGCGGATCCACCACGACCACGATCGCCGATGCCGACGGCGATCCGATCCGGACCGGTGTCGCCGGATCTCCGCTGCGGGTCCTGCCCGGCCTCGGCACCCGCGGCGCGTACGTGGACCTGGAATACCTGACCCGAGCAGCGGCCACCGACACCACGACCGTCCCCGGTCAGGTCTGGTTGGCCGCGTCGACGCCGCCCGGGATCCTCGCGGCGTTGACGGCTGCCGGGGTCGTCACGATCGCCGACCGCACCTCCGGTGGCGAGCTGTCCTACTTGTCCGGGCAGGGTCCGGCGATCGGCATCGCGTTCGAGCTGTCCGCCGCGATCGCCGCGCTGCTGCTGGCCACCGTCTGCGTGGTGCTGATGGCCGGCGTCGAGCGGGACGGCCGAGTGGCGGAGCTGCGTACCCTGCGGGTTCAGGGATTGCCCGCGGCGGCCGCACGCCGGGCGGCGACCGTGAGCCACCTCGGACTGGTCGCCCTGGCCGCGGTGGCCGGATGCGCGGTCGCGGCGAGCGCGTGGTGGCTGACCGGTCGGCGGCTGCCGTTGTTCACCGACGGCGGCCATCCGGACCTGCCGGCGTCCTCCGCACCCTGGTGGGCTCTTGCCGCCGCGTCAGTCGCCGGCGCGATCGTGGTCGGCATCGGTGCCGGCGTCGCGGCCCGCAGCCTGAGCCGCCGGGTGAACGGCTGACCTTCCGGGATCCCGCCGGTCACCGGGCGCCGAGCCGGCGATCTTCGGCCGCATAGTCGCACATCTCCACGAAGTATTCGTTGTCGAAGCCGGCAGGCAACCGCGCGTTCCCGCCGTCCGGGTCGATCGCGACGGCGGCGAGCCAGTCCAGCGCCGGTGCGACCGTCGTTGCGTAGTCGCCGACCGGCCGGTAGCCGAGCGCCTCAGCGGCGTGTGTGGCGAGGACGAACGGATGCGGTGCCCGCCACGGCAGCTGACCCAGCGGGCCATCGGTCTGGCCGTCGAGCAGAATCTCCTCGAATTGGTGTCCGAAGTGACCGGCGATCGTACGGGCGATCCGCACCGTGTCAGGCGCGTCCGGGTCGGCGCTGTTCAGGACGCGGGCGCCCGGCTTCGCGGCCACCGTTTGGATCAGCGCGGCGATATTCACTGCCGCTGAGGTGTGGTCGATGCTTGTACCCCGATTCGCCAGGAACACGACCGGACGCCGATCGAGTACCCGCTTGACGAACACCCACTCGTTCGGCTTCACCGCCCCGATTCCATGGATCTTCGACGGCCGCAGCACCGTGACGGGTGCACCGCTGTCCAGCAGTACGCGTTCGGCGGCGACCTTGTTCGGCCCGTACCCGTCGCGGCTGCGGTAGTCCATGTCACCCGGGGGCAGCGTGGGCTGGTCTTCGCCGACCGGGCCGTCGAAGCGCGGCGGCGCATCCGTGTTGGAGTGGTGGCCGTCGGCGTCGACGTACACCGCCCGGCTGGAGATCATCACCGTCGAGGCGGCGTCGTACGCCAGCGGCAACAGCAGCCGCGCGTCGGCCGCGGTGTAGCAGATACAGTCGACGACCAGGTCTGCGCCGCTGCCGTACACGGCCGCGAGCGCGGACGGATCGTGGCGTTCCGCGGCGACGAAGCGGGCGCCGAGCGTGACGAGTTCGATCGGCAGGTGCTCGGGGTCGCGTCCGGTGACCACGACCTCCCAGCCGGATCGCAGGAGTCGGTGCGCGGCGGCCCGGCCGACAAGACCGGTGCCGCCGATGATCACGGCATTCGGCATTCGGGCAGCATACCGGGCGTTTCGGTTCGTGGCGGGCGGGCTACCGGCGGCGTTCGGCTCCGGCAGTCCCGACGGCTAACGGGGCGGACGAAGGCTATCTACGCTCACGTCATGGCGCCGGATATGCTCGCGTCATGGCGCCAGCACCGACGCTCGCAGCCGGCTCGGTCGGCATCATCGAAACGCAGTACCTCGACCTACCGGAGCCGGTACGGCTGGACTGCGGCCGAGACCTGCACCCGATCCGTGTGGCGTACGAGACCTACGGCACCCTGTCACCCGAGCGCGACAACGTGATGCTGGTGTGCCACGCGCTCAGCGGCGATGCCCATGCGGCTGGCTTCTCGTCGACGCCACCGGAGGGCAGCACGCGCGACGGTTTCGCCGCGGAGGATCGCGACAGCACGGCCGGCAAGGGACTCGGCTGGTGGGACGGGATGATCGGCCCCGGCAAGGCGTTCGACACCGACCGCTTCTTCGTCGTGTCCACGAACCTGCTCGGCGGCTGCCGCGGGACGACCGGGCCGTCGTCGATCGACCCGGCGACCGGCCGGCCGTACGGGTCGGACTTCCCGGTCATCACCGTCGCCGACATGGTCCGGACCGAACGGGCGTTCCTCGACGTCCTCGGTATCGAGCGCCTCGCCGTGGTGGCCGGTGGCTCGCTCGGCGGAATGCAGGCGTTTCAGTGGGCGATCCTGTTCCCCGATCAGGTCGATGCCCTCGTGGCGATCGCCAGCACGCACGCACTCCACACGCAGGGTCTCGCCTGGAACGCGATCGCACGTGACGCCATCATGCGTGACGAGGCTTGGCAGGGCGGCCACTTCTACGGCACGGGCCGCGCGCCCGACGCCGGCATGGGCGTGGCGCGGATGGTCGGCCACGTCACGTACCTGTCCGCACCGGCGCTGAGCGACAGGTTCGGCCGGCGGCTGCAGTTCGCCGACGACATCCGCTACACGATCAGCGAGCCGGAGTTCGAGGTCGAGAGCTACCTGCGCCACCAGGCCGACTCGTTCGTCAAGCGCTTCGACGCCAACACCTACCTCTACATGTCGCGCGCGCTGACGTACTTCGATCTCGCCCGGCAGCACGGCGGCGGATCGCTCGCGCGGGCGCTCGAGGACGTCTCGGCGCGGACGCTGCTGATCGCGTTCAGCTCCGACTGGCTGTACCCGCCGGCCGCGTCGAGGGAGATCGAAGACGCGCTTCGCGCTACTCGGCAAGCCGGTCGAGTGCCACGTCATCGAGGCGCCGTACGGCCACGACTGCTTCCTGATCGAGGAAGCGCGGCAGACGCCCATCATCCGCCGCTTCCTGGCCGACAGCGGCGCTCGCTCCGGCGCCGCGGGGCCGGACGATGACATCGAGGAAGAGACTTCGTGACCGACGAGCCCATCCGCGCCGAGGAAGACCGCGCGTACGGATTCGAGACCCGGCAACTGCACGCCGGGCAGCGGCCCGACCCGAACACGGGCGCGCGTGCGGTGCCGATCTTCCAGACGACCAGCTACGTGTTCGAAGACCCGGAATCGGCGGCGGCCTACTTCAACCTGCAGGAGTACGGCAACACGTACTCGCGCATCATGAACCCGACCGTCGCGGTGTTCGAGGAGCGCATGGCGAACCTCGAGGGCGGCTGTGGCGCGGTGGCCTTCGCCAGCGGGATCGCCGCGCAGGCAGCCGCGCTGTTCACGCTGCTGCAGCCGGGAGACCACGTCGTCTCGTCCTCGGCGCTCTACGGCGGAACGGTGAACCAGTTCAAACACCTGCTGCGCAAGATGAGCGTCGAGGTGACGTGGGTCGACCCCGACGACCCGGACGCGTGGCGGCAGGCGGTCCGCGCCGAACACGAAGGCCTTCTTCGGCGAGACGATCGGCAACCCGGCCGGGAACGTGCTGGACATCGAGACCGTGGCGGCCATCGCGCACGAGCACGAGCTGCCGCTGGTCGTGGACAACACGTTCGCGACGCCGTACCTGTGCCGCCCGATCGAGTGGGGCGCCGACATCGTGATCCACTCGGCGACCAAATTCATCGGCGGCCACGGTACGAGCATCGGCGGCGTCGTCGTCGAGGCCGGCACGTTCAACTGGTCCAACGGGCGGTTCCCGGTGATCGCGGACCCGTCACCGGCCTACCACGGCCTGCAGTTCCACGAGACGTTCGGCGCGTACGGCTACCTGATGAAGCTGCGGGCCGAGACCCTGCGCGACCTCGGCGGGACGCTCTCGCCGTTCAACGCGTTCCTGTTCCTGCAAGGGCTCGAGACGCTGTCGCTGCGGATGGATCGCCACGTCGAAAACGCGCGCACGGTCGCGGCTTTCCTCGAGTCGCACGAGCTGGCGACGAATGTGACCTACCCGGGCCTGCCGGGCAGCCGGTACCGGCCGCTCGTGGAGAAATATCTGCCGCGCGGTGCGGGCGCGGTCTTCTCCTTCGACTGCGCCGGTGGCCGAGACGGCGGGCAGGACCTCATCCGCGGCGTGACGCTCTGGTCGCACCTGGCCAACGTCGGCGACGCGAAGAGCCTGATCATCCACCCCGCCAGCACGACGCACCGCCAGCTGAGCGACGACGAACTCCGGGCGGCGGGCGTCGGCCCGGGAACGGTACGGTTGTCGGTCGGCATCGAGTCGGTCGAGGACCTGATCTGGGATCTGGAGCAGGGCTTCGCGTACGTCGCCGCGACCGCGGAAAAGGAGGTGACGACGGCATGACCGATCTCGCGCAGTACCAGGACACGTTGACGATCCAGCGCGTGCTCCACACCGCGTCGACGATCGCGATCGTAGGCCTGTCCAACAACGAGCTGCGAGCCAGCTACTTCGTCGGCTACTACCTCAAGCGGCACGGCTATCGCGTGATCCCGGTGAATCCCCGCGAGACTGAGATCCTCGGCGAGACGTGCTACCCGAGCCTGCTGGACGTACCCGTGCCGGTGGACATCGTCAACGTGTTCCGCGCGCCGGACGCGCTGCCGGGGATCGCACGGGAGGCGGTGGCGATCCACGCCGGTGCCCTCTGGTGCCAGTTCGGCGTGATCAACGACGGAGGGCGCGCAGATCGCGGAGGACGGTGGCATGACGGTGATCATGGATCGCTGCCTCAAGATCGAGCATGCCCGCTACGTCGGCCGGATGCACTGGCTCGGCTTCAACACGTCACGCATCACGTCCGTCCGCGCCGGGCTCCAGTAGCCGTGCGGATCCCCGCGGCAGCGTTGCGCGGCTGATCACGGCTACCCCAGCGCGTCGGCCTCGGCGACCAGGCCTCGAAGTATCTTGAGATCGTCAATGTCCTTCTGCCGCCACGGTCGACCGTTGCGCAGGTGCGGGTACTGCTCCTTCATAGCGAGCATGCCGGAGACGCTCATGGCCAGGACCGGCGTACCAGCGAGAGTCCCGGCTCGGCGCCGAAGGAGCCCGGCGGAAATAGCCAGTCCGACCATCGCCCTTCGGGCTGACTGAACGATCCGTCTGGCTGCCGATCGAAGTAAGCGGTGCTGAAGTCGACGCCGTCCCAGGTGAACTCGCAGGCCTCCTCTGGCGGCTGAGTGGTGAGAGCCGTGGCGCCATTGCCCACGAGCGCGGCCTTCGATCGCTCGGCATTGACACGCTCGACCCAGAACTCAACGTCGCCGTGCTCGCGCGTGATCCGGCCGATCCGTGCATCGAGGCCCCAACCGCCGAACAGCCATGCTGAGATGTCGACCGCTCCCAGCGCATCGTTCACGGCCTCAATGACACGCAGTTGCGCAGCCGTCCGCTCGTTCATCGAACCATTCTCACCGAGGCCCTGCTCGTACGGTGCATCGGCCAAGTCCCTCTCGGCCGTCGAGAGAAGCGTAAAAGTGGCGCTGTCCGGCCGCCATCGACCATCACTGATCGCTGTAGGACAGCGTGCCGATCTGGCCGTGCGAATTCGCGATCGGGCCCTTCGCCCAGTCGTCATCGGCCGGCCCGTTGAGCGAGTAGGACCAGGCACCCTTCGAGTGATTCGATGGGTTCTTCCACGCGTCGAACATTTCGATGTGGCCCGAGAACAACACCGCGTCCGCGGGCTGGATCGCGTCGTGGTTGGACAGGCGGGTGACCCCGGACCAGCTGTGGAAGTCGCTCGTGGTGTAGCTGGTGCTCAGGTGCCATGCCATCGACACCAGTCCGGAGCAGTCGGTGCGGTAGTTCCGGCCGGCGGAGTCCGGCGCGCTGCGCGTCGACGTCACGTTGCCGTTGGAGTCGAAGACGGTGCCGTAGACGACTTTCTGGTCGACCCAGTACTGCGCGCGTTGGGGATGTTCCTTCCGGGAGGGTTGAGTTAATCAATAGATGTATGTCGATGCTAGGAGCCGAGAATCCGCCCAGTCCTGATGGTCTGGTGTTGTCTCAGTGCCGGTTTCGGCCCTACACATGACTGTGCGGCGACGCCGATCCGAAGTCACTACACACGTGCTGGCGGGACGCCGCCCGGCGGCAACCGCCACGCGGCGAGGCGGGACGTTGCACCCCGCGTCACCGGCGACAGCCATGCCGTACCAGGCCGCTCTCACCGCCCGCGACCGTGACCAACGTGCCGAAGCGGTGTTACTCCTCGAATACGGGTCGTACGGCCGTCGTGACGGTGGCATCGTCCGCGCCGGAGTGCGTCACGTACATCGCGATGATCAATCCGCCGGAGTCGGCGACCACACAGATGCTGCTCGGCCACGGGATAGTCAACGCGTGGGCGGTTGCGGTCGCGCACATCATCACTCCGCCACGCGGACCCGCGTCGTACGTCGTCTCGGTGCCGATCGCGTAGTCGTCGTTCGCGGCGAGATCCGCGAGCGCGCCGACGGCCGCGCGGTGCGCATCGACGATCCGCATCGGCATGCCGATCAGTAGGTACGCGGCGTTCTGGTCGGTCCGGCTCTGATATGTGCCGACGACGCTCGGACCGACTTCGGTTCCTTGGTCGATGGCGGCAACCGCCGTCGTCGCATCGTCGTCCAGCGACGGATTCGTCGACCGCGGGAACCCGCTGACCGTCGCCGGCAGCCTGAAGTGGTCCCCCGTATAAGCCGGCGGCGATGTCGCCGAAACCGTGGCCTGCGCCGACGGACTCGTGGCCGGCGCCGAGGGGGCTGCCGATGCGGTCGCGTGGTGCGACGACCACGCGAGCGAGGCAGCGAACACGCCGCCGGCCTCGACCACCACGAGCATCAGCACAATGATCAGTACCGTGCGGGCCCGCGACGTCCGACGCGCCGCTGTCCGTTGAGCCTGCGCGAACGGATCCGGGAACGGCGCGTACGCGCTCGTACGGAAAAGATCCCGGCCGGAGAACTCGGTCTGCGGAGGCGCGGGCATGTACGGCGGCGCGACGGGCGGTACTGCCACTGTCTCCGGCGGTGCCACCTGCTGCGGCTGACTGTCCCACGGCGCCGGGTAATCCGGCTGGAGCCATTGCGCCGGATAGGGCTGTCCGGGGTACGACATGCCGGCCGTCTCTGCGGGCACATCCGGCACCGGCTCGGCCGCGGTGGGCGGTTCGGTTTTCCCCACCGCAGACGCGTCATCCAGGGGAGGCGCCACCGTGGCGAGTCGCGGCGCGCTGGCCGCCGCCGCCATTTGCGTCGCGAGCTCGCGCGTCAGCACTCCCATCAGCGAATCGAAGCGTCGGTGGGACAACCAATAGACCGACTTCCGGGGGTGCGAATAGCCTCGGTACATCTCTGTGCGGGCGTACGCGCCGGAGCGCAGCGCCACCATGAGTTCGTTGTCAACGTCAACGAAAAAAGCTGCGATCGCCCGCCACTCGAACGTCCTGGTCCGCAGCGTCGTGATCACGCGGACGCCGGTGTCGCTGACGTAAATACCGTTCCGGGCGACCCGCAACTGGAGAACAAAAATCACAATCGCGACGAACGCGATCAGTGCCGCCACCATCGCCCCACCGGCGATCGCGACGCGGGCCACGCCGAACGGGAAGCCGATCCCCATCAGGACCACGATCGTGTACAGCCGATACGCCCGAAACTTCTGCAGCGGCCGCTGCCATGTACTCACGCGACCACTGTATGAAGACGCGTCACGCGAATCCGTCCCGAAACGGCGCCCGGTCGTGGTCTGGGCCACACCGGACCACGATCTTCCACGCTTAGCTACCGTGCGTCACGCGGCAATCACGGTGCATCAGGTGGTTATTCCGCCGATGCCGTACTCGTCGGGCTGGTGTCTCCCGGATCGGTCGGCGTCGTGGAACCGTCGCCGCCACCCGATCCGATCGTCGGCGGCACAGTGGCCGGCGCAGTCGCTGGCGCCGTCGAGCCGATCGTCGACGGAGCCGGTGTGGGTGAGGGACCGCCGGTCGAAACCGGCGACGGCGTCGTCGAACCGCTCCGGTGGCGGCCGGGGGCGGACGAGGTACCCGCGTGCTTCGGCGGCGTCGTCGCGGCGGAGGTACCGGCGCGTTGCGGCGTCGCCGCGTTGCCCGGATGCAGGAGCGTCAACGTCAGCACGACGCCCAAGGCGAGCAGCGCTACCGCCACGCCGATCAACACCGGTGCCTTCCGGCGCCGATCGCGGCCGGCGTGAAGCACCGGCATGTCCCAGACGGTCGTCGTCGGCGCGATCGGTCGAGCCACACCCGCCACGAACAGCGGCTCCGTTGCCCACGCACTCGCAGCCGCCGCCATCGCAGCAGCGGTCGGATAGCGATGTGCCGGATCCTTGGACATGGCGATAGCGACGATGTCGCGTACCGGCGCCGGTACCGCCTCCGGCATTGGCGGCGCCTCATCGCAGAGATGACCCATCGCCACCGCGATTGCCGTCTCGCCGACGAAAGGTGGCCGCCCGGTGAGACAGTGATAGGCGACCACGCCGAGCGCGTACACATCGACCGCGGGTGTGATTCCTGCCCCGGAGATCTGCTCCGGAGCCATGTAGAAGGCGGTACCGACGACCTGTTCGACGCCGGTCAGGCCGGTCGTGCCGGACGTGCGCGCGATGCCGAAGTCGACGATGACGGCACGGCCGCCGGCGTCGATGAGGATGTTGTCGGGCTTGATGTCGCGGTGGATCACACCGGCATCGTGCGCGGCCTGCAGCGCTCCCGCGACCTGTGCGACCAACGTCATCGTTTCGGCGGCGCCCAGGTGGCCGGCCTCACCGATGCGTGCGGACAGCGGTTCGCCGTGGATGAACGCCATCACGAGGTAGGCCAGCTCAGTTCCGTCGGCTTGAGGTACCTCACCGTAGTCATAGACGTCGACGACACCGGGATGATGAAGCGTGGCGAGGGTGACCGCCTCGGCCCGGAACCGTGCACCGAAATTCGCGTCGTGCTGCAGGTCAGCACGCAGCACCTTCACCGCGACGGGGCGGTTCAGGACCGTGTCCACGGCGTTCCACACCTCGCCCATTCCGCCGGTCGCGATCCTGTCACCGAGCCGATAGCGCTCTGCGAGGACGTACCCGGAACTCATCATCTGGCACTCCTACCCAGCCGGGCCTGGTTTTAGTCCAGTGCTCGGAGGTGCATGCTGGAGGCATGCGTCGAACAACCCCGCCGTTCCGCGCCGACCATGTCGGCAGCCTGTTGCGGCCACCGGAAGTCATCACCGCCCGCACCGAACACGCCGCGGGCCGGATCTCCGCCGACGACCTGCGCGCCGTCGAGGACACAGCGATCACCGACGTCGTACGGATGCAGGAGGACGTCGGCCTGCAGTCGGCCACCGACGGCGAGTTCCGTCGCACCTCATGGCACATGGACTACATCTACCAGCTCGGTGGCGTGCACAAGAGCGACGAGAACCTGACCGTCACGTTCTTCAACAGCGCCGGCACGCTCGAGTTCGCATCGGCCGGCCTGCGCATCGACGAACGGATCACGCTGCCGCAGACGATCTTCGCGGACGCGTACCGCTATCTGGCGTCGCAGGTGACCTCGGTGACGCCGAAGATCACGATCCCGTCGCCGAGCATGGTGCACTACCGGGGCGGACGGGCCGCGATCTCGGCCGACATCTACCCGGAACTCGATCAGTTCTGGGACGACCTGTCCGCCGCGTACGCCCAGGAGGTCCAGGGCCTGGCCGAACTCGGCTGCACCTACCTGCAGCTGGACGACACCAGCCTCGCGTACCTGAACGATCCGGCCCAGCGCGACCAGCTCGCCCTGCACGGCGGCGATCCGCTGCACCAGCACGAGCGTTACGTTGCCCAGATCAACAAGGCGATCAGCCATCGACCCGAGGGCATGGCAGTCACCACGCACATGTGCCGGGGCAACTTCCAGTCGTCCTGGGCCGCGTCCGGCGGGTACGACTTCGTCGCCGAGGCCGTGTTCTCCTCGTTGGACGTCGACGGTTTCTTCCTCGAGTTCGACGACGAGCGCTCCGGCACCTTCGCGCCGCTGCGGTTCGTGCCACCGGGCAAAATGGTCGTGCTCGGCCTGGTCACCACGAAGAGCGGCAAGCTGGAACACAAGGACGACCTCAAGCGACGCATCGACGAAGCGAGCCGATACATCCCGCTGGATCAGCTGTGCCTGTCGCCGCAGTGCGGATTCTCCTCGACCGTCGAAGGAAACGTCCTGACCTACGAGGAGGAAGTGGCCAAGCTGCGCTTGATCGTGGAGGTGGCCGCGGACGTGTGGGGCTAGGTCCGAGCGTGCCGGGGTGGCGAAGCGTCAATCGATCACGACCACGACACCCCGCAACCGTACCGACAACTGCGCCAGTACTCGATGTAACAGTTCATTTCACCCGATGGGCACACACTGCCAGCTCGTCGGCGAACCGCTCGTCGCCTCCGCCTGTCGGAGGCCGGAGTTGCCGCCGATGTGAGCCGGGTCCGCACACCAATCGTTGAGGCTGTGTCCGGAGTCGCCATCGAAGCCGCCGAGGCTTTTTCCAGCACCGTCGAGGCATGTGATCGCTTCAGCAGTACCCTCGACGCGGCCGCTGGCCCGATGCGGGTACGCCCACTTGCAGGCCTTGCCGATATCGATCGGATATGCCGTGGCTACGGGGGAATTTACGATCGGCGACGGCTGATCCGATCCGCTCGATCCCTCGCCGCGTACGCCCAGGAACACCGTGACCGCGAACGCGGCAGCCGACACGACCAGCCCGACTATCGCCACTGTCTGTCCGGTACCCCTGGCGGATACGGCGACGACGACGCAGATGAGAGCGAGAACGAGCAAGACGACGACGGTGACGACGATCGCGGAACCCATACTCCAAATGTACCGAAGGATCGGAGTTCAACCCATGAACTGGCTGAAGCTGCACTCCCTGTCCGTGATATCTGAAGACGATATCGACATCACCTTCGTGTCCGAAGACGGCGAACTCGTCACTCACCGCTTTTCATTCCGACCCGGCCGTGGAAACGAACCAGACAACGGCTTGTATGCCGTCCTCGGTGATCCCGACTTCGCGGCCAAATACCGCCGTTCGGACAGCCCCAACACCGTCCCGAGATGGCCGGAAAAGCTGGCTGTCGCGGCTCGAAACACGCTGCAGGAGCCGCTTCCAGCGGGGGAAACGTTGGAACGGATGCGGACACAAATTGTAGAAGCAGTCCATCAGCGGTTCCATGAGAGTCGCGACAACACAGCGTGACGGCCGCGAGGTATGTCGTTCACAGCACCGCTGATCTTCTGGCTCGTGTGCACTACCATGTCCGCGATTAGATGCTCCCGGCGTCATCGATGATGCGAGGAAAAATGGCGACCTCAAAGTCGGACCTGCTCGAGCGGTTGGCGGCGGAGAACTATCAGCCGTGGCCGGGGTCCGGGTGAGCACGACGCCGCGATCGTGGCGTTGCTCGAGGGCATTGAGACACGACAGTCGCTTGAGGATTTCGGGCAGATGTTGGTTCCGGGGGTGGCCGCCGTCCTGAAGTCGTTCGCCGGCCGGATGTCGGTTCTTGCGGTGCACAGCGGCGATCCGGGAAAGATCCGGTGCGGGCTGATTGCGCTGCAGGTGGCGATGTTCATCGAGGACGATATGCGTGACGTGCTGCTCTGGTATTCGCGACTCTATCCGGCGGCGAACTCTGCCGGCGGGGATGCTGACGCGATCTTTCGCGGCGCGTCGTACCTCGCCGAAGATCCCAGGTGGAACCGCCTGCGCAATTCGCGGACCGACCACCGGAGCTCCGATCGCCGAAGGAGGCTCTTGATCAACTAGGGGCTCCCGCTGCGGTAAGTGCGAGGAAGAAGAAGATGGCGATCGCAGAATCAGACCTTCAACCGGCTCACGGGCTGAACTCATCAACCGCCGACGACTCCGGGTGAACACGACGATGTCATCGTGTCGCTCCTCGAGGGTATCGAGACACGAGAGTCGCTCGAAGAATTCGGGGCGGATCTTGACCTCACCGGAGCGCGGATCCTGACATCCTTCGCCTTCCGGACGGCGAGGCTCGTACTACAGAGCAACGATCCGTCGCCGATCCGGTGCGGGCTGATCGCGGCACAGGTGGCCATGCTCATCGACGATTCGCCGATTGCCCGAGGCTGTTGTGTGCCTTGTTGAGCACGATTTCGACGTCGGAGAGTTCACTGCCGACGGGTTCGTGAACGCGATCGTCACGGTTTCGAATTCTCTGTTGGGCTGCGGTCAGACGGCCGATTCGTGCTGGGTGCCGGACGATGCAGCGAGTTCAGCCGCCGCGACCCGGGCCGCGGCCGGTGCCTGAGTCACCGCCCGCTGGGGTCGCAACACCGTGGCACCGGCGGCGACGAAGAGCGCCAGCACGACCGGAATCGCCAGGGCCTTCGGTAGGCCGACGACCGTGCTGGCCGCACCGATGAGGATCGGGCCGAGAACGAAACCGAGGTAGCCGATGCTGACGACCATGGACAGGGCACGCCCGGCACGGGCCGGATCCCGGTTCCCGGCCGACGAGTAGACCTGCGGAGCGATGCAGGCCATGCCTGCGCCCAGGACACCGAAGCCGATCACACCGGCAACCGGCCGACCGATCAGGAGTGCAGTCCCCAGACCGACGGCGGCTAGGACTCCACTGAACCGGACCAGGTTGACCGGTCCGAACCGGGTTGCGAGCCGGTCCCCGAACAGCCGCCCGGCGGTCATCAGGATCGAGAAGGCCGCATAGGCGAATCCGGCGAATCCGGCGCTGCTGTCGAGACTGTCACGCAGGTAGACCGCGCTCCAGTCGGCGGCCGCACCCTCGCATACCAGTGCACACAGGGCGAGGACGCCGAGGAACAGCAGTGCATACGACCGTACGGCGACCGCGGTGCCCGCCTCGGACGACGCCGGGGACGTATCGACCCCGGGCATCAGCGCGGTCGGGAGCGCCCACCACCATGCCCACGCGGCGAGGACGACGACGCCGGCGCCGACACTGAGGAACGTGGCCCCGACGCTGATGGAACCCCGGGCGAACAGGCTGCCGATGATGGCGCCGAGGAAACCGCCGATGCTGTAGACCGCATGAAACGACGACATGATCGGGCCACCCCACGCGCGCTGGACGGCGATCGCGTTGGCGTTCATGGCGATGTTCAGGGTGCCGTGGACGAGACCGAACACGAACAGCGCCGCACACAGCAGGACCAGATTCGGCATGTACGCAGGCGGCACGAGCAGCACGCCTTCGAGCAACGCCGTCGGGATCATCACGCGGGTGCTGCCGTACCGGTCGGCGAGGCGCCCGATGACAGCCATGCCCACGATGCAACCGGCGGCGAACGCGAGCAGCGCGAAGCTCAATCGGCCATCACTGAGCCCGAGATGCTCCTTGACGGCGGGAATGCGCGCCGTCCATGCCCCCAGCGCCGTGCCGAACAGGAGGAACAGCAACGATGTGGCCACTCGCCCGCGTCGAAGGGCTCTGCGGTCGTCCGTGGAGAGGCTCACAGCTGCCTCCCTCGCCCGCCGACGCCGGGACACAGCCTATCGTGCCCCGGCGTCGGACGTGTGCCCGTAACATCGATACCAGCTGATATATTCGACTCAGCCGGTGATGCTGATGTCGTCGACGTAGCCGCGGAACCCGCCATTACCGCCCGGCTGGTCGTAGCCGAGGTCGATACGCACCGGAGTCCTGCCGGCAGCCACCGCGCCGATCTTGGCGGTGACCTGGTTCCACTGGTTCAGAACCAGGTGCCCGCACTGGCCGGCGGGATGCAGCCGGTTGCCGTTCTGATCCGTCGCGCCGAGATTGCGCAGTGCGGAGCCGTCGCTGAAGACGATGTCCAGCGCCACGCAGCTACTGTTGTTCGAGTTCTGCGGATAGATCCAGTACGACAGTGTGGTGTTGGCATCGATGGTCGGCGGATGGGCCGAGGTGTCGAAGACCTGCATGTACGCGTAGTCGTTCGCGCTGCCGTTGGCGGCACCGGAGTACATCAGCGCGGTGGTGCCGGAGTGGGTGGTCTCCTGGCGCATGCCGGTTTCCGGGCCCGCGAGTCCGTAGCCGGGGTAGCCGCTGACGTTGCTGATCCCGCCGCTTTGCCCGCCGCCATTGTCGACTTCGTTGACCCAGTCCGGATACCGGCCACCGGTCTCGAACCCGGTCGAGGCGAACGGCGTCTGCGCGCTCGATCGCAGCGGCGCGGTTGCCAGGCCGATCACGGTGTCGGCGGCGCCGTAGTACATGTACCACTGTCCGTTGTGGAACAGGATCGAGTTCATGAACACGGTATGTGCGGTACGGCCGTTGATCTCGTACGGCGTGGAAGGGCTCAGGGACGCCTCGGTGAGCTGGCCGAGTTGCTGGGTGAGATTGGTGGCGGAGAACTCGACCTCGCTGATGCCGTAGTACCAGCGCCCGTGGGCCATCATCGTGCCCGCTACGAACATCACGATGTTGTGGTTGACCGGCCCGTTGGCGACGGTCTGGTAGTTCGTCACCGCCACGCAGATCTCCCACGGGTTGTAGTCGGCCGGGAACTGCATGTTGAACGCGGTGTTGTTCGTCCACGTCTTCATATCGGTGGAGTAGGCGATGAAGCGGCCCTTGGCGGGGTCGCTGTCGCCGTAGTACATGACGTACCGGGGGCCGTACTGGGTGTTGAGCAGTACCGGGGTGTCGTTGCCGTCAGTGACGACCGAGGGGTCGTAGTTGGTGTGCACGATCGGCACCGCCGTGGTCCAGTGAACCAGGTCAGTGGAGGTGGTCTCCATGATGGTCTGCGGAGGACTGTTGGACCAGTTGTAGGCGGCAACGAAGCTGTAATAGGTGCCGTTGAGTTCGTACAACCGCGGGTCGGTCACACCGCCGGACTCGTACGGCAGCACATTGTCCGTGATCACCGGATTGGCTGCGTTCCGGCTGAAGTTCAGGCCGTCGGTGCTGGTGGCGAGCCCGATCTGGTCCGGACCTCCGCCGTCGGCGCGATAGAGCATCTGGAACGCGTTGTTGCGGTAGACCACACCGGGATTCAGCACGTGTTGCGACTCCCAGCCGGTGCCCTGCGGGCTCAACACCGGAGCCGGGTTCGGCTGCGCCTGCCGAGTGAACGGGCCGATTGCCCAGTCCGGCAGGTTGGCGGCGGTGTAGTCGGAGGCATAGGCGGAGGTAGCGGGTAGTAGCAGCGAACCAGCCAACAGGCCGAACAGTGCGAGCAGGCGCGCCACTGTTGACACTCTTCGTCCGGATTTTCTTCGCAACAGGTTCATCGGATCCTCCACTCGAAGCAGCGTGAATGAGCCGCGACCGGGAGATCGCAAGCCCAGGAACAGGTGCTCAGAACGTCGCCCGATGTCAGGAGACATTCACACACCTGACGGGCTGTGAGCTGTGACAACGTTGTCAGCACGCTCGAAGATGACAGTCTCACCGCGGCGCCTGGCCGTCAAGAGAAAGAGCCGACCTTCTATGAAAGAATCATGGCGCGCCGACCGCGTCACCAACGGACGCGCCGCGGCGTAGTAGTGTGTAGTACCAGGTCAAAAGGCTGCAGGATTTGCGCCGGACCACCGGGGTCAATTCGGCCGGTGGACGAAGCATCGATATTCATCCTATGTATTCGACTGATTCCTGAGACACCTGGAACGGCAGATTGCCATCGATGGCTACGATGCCCGACATGAAACGCAGGGTGACAGCCACGCTGCTCGCGGTCCTGGCCGTCGGTGCGATAGGCACGTGGGTTTGGCGGAACGTGCCTACGCTGAACGGCCTGGGCTGCACCGACGTGCCCATCGGCGTGGAGACGAAGCCGTACGGCGGCCCGTACGGTGTGGTCTCGTCCTGCCACCGCCTCAAGGCCCGCCCCGACCACTTCGGCCACACCGACGGCTACGTCGACGTGCTGCTGGAGACCACGTCGGGTCCGGTGGCGTTGCGCATCGTGTACTCCCGCCTGGACATGGCCCGCCAATACGTCGCCAGCTCGACCGAGATCTCACCGGACGACGCCGGCCTCGGATCCGCGGACGCCCACCGTCTCCAGGCCGCCATCGATGCACGCGGCGGCCTGTGGTCGGGCACCTGGACCCTGCACTACGGCGACGGCTGAGCTGATCGGCGGCCAGCCGAACGCACCTACATCGCCGCCCGGAGGCGCCGCACGACACGTCGCGCGGCGCCTCCGGGCGACCGGATCAGTCCGTGATCAGGTCGAACTCCTCCCATGGTCCGATCGCCGTACGGTTGGCGATCAGCGCCGACGCACCGGCGTTCTCGGCCGTCACGTAATCCCCGTTGACCGCCGCCTTCAGGCTGATGCTGCCGTCCGGATTGTGGATCAGCGCGAACGTCTCCCACAGGCCGACTGCCGTACGGTTGGCGATCAGCGGCGATGTGCCGGTGTTGTCGGCGGTGACGATCATGTTGTTCGCATGCGCCCGGAGTGCGATGTTGCCGTTGCCGAGGTCGATCTCGTCGAAGGACTCCCACGGGCCGATCGCCGTCCGGTTCGCGATCAGCGGCGACGCCCCGGCGTTGTCGGCCGTCACGTAGTCGCCGTTCGCATGTGCCCGCAGGCTGATCACCGGCGTCGATGAGCCGGAGATCCCGATCGCGAAGATGTGCATCGCGACCGTGTGCACCGACGCATCGGCACTGACGTACGGCAGGACGACCGCCTGGACGGTCTTGCCGGGTTGCAGTGCGACCGACGCGAAGTACATGTGCACGGTCTGTGTCGACTTGCCACCGCCGTTATTGAGGTACGGCAGCGTTGCGGCATTGTCGCTGCCCAGCGCCGGCGAATTCGACCACCAGTCGGCGAACGACAGCGAGAACGACTGCGTACTGCCGTCGGTGTAGACGACCTGCCCGGAGCCCGACGACGTTCCGTACGCGGACGCGCCGTACACGCCGAGCGTCGTGCCGGAGCCGGACAGCGGGATCGTCTGTCCACTGGCGATGATGTTGTCGTTCACGCCGGCGGCCACGTTCGGCCAGGTGATCGTCGTGCCGTCGTGCTGCACGGCGACACCGGGACTGAATCCGGCTGCGGCGAGCGCCTGCGCGGAGAAGCTTGCCCCGCCGCCGTCGAAGTTACCGGCCGACGTCGCGGTGTCGCTGCTGATGCCGACGTTGCCGTACGCCGCGGCGATCGACGGGTACGCGATGTTGACCGTACCCGTGTCGGTGTATGGTCCGGCTCCGGTGAGGGACGCGCTTGCCGCGACCGCGTAACTACCCGGTGCTGCGCCGGAAGGCGCGGTGATGTGCCATGTGGTCGTGACGCGGGCGCCGGCGGCGACCGATGCGAACGTCGATGCGGTGGTCGCCGACGCGGTCCAGCCGGTCGGCGGCGTGAGCGTGACCGCGACGTTCGTTTCGGCGTTCGGGCTGCCGTTGACGAACGAGGTCGTCGCGGTGCCGGTGGCACCCGCGCTGATCAGGGCCGGTGCGGCCAGCGTCAGCGAGTGCTGCACGACGATCGGCGTGCTGCCGCTGACGCCGTTGACGGTCACCGTGATCGTGGCCGTGCCGTCACCGACCGCATGCACCAGGCCCGCGCTGGTCACCGTCGCGACCGCGGTGTTGCTGCTGGCATAGGTCACGGTCGCGGTGGCGAGGTTGACGAACGACTCGTCGTTGTTGACCGCCTCCACCACGTTGTCCGCGGTCACCGCAAGGTTGCGCTGCTCGAGTGACGTATTCGTGTCGTCCTTGAGCCACTGGTTCTTGCCGGCCAGATTGATCGTGTCGCCGGCGTTGTAGACGTCGCTTTCCGGCTGCACGGTCACGTACTGCACGTGCGGCGTGATCGCACCGGTCACCGCGGCGGTCGCGGACGACAGGATGTGACCGGCGCTGTCCCCGACCTGGAACTGGTAGTTGCCGTCGTAGACGACCGACTTCATGTTGGTGGCATCCCAAAAAGCCAGATCAGAAACCTTAATGGGTACGGTGACCTGCTGCGATGCGCCGGCGGCGAGGACCGCGGTCTTCTGGAAGCCCTCCAGCCGGTGGATCGGCAGCTGGACGCCGGAGACCGTGAACGGCGTGGCGACGTAGACCTGTCCGACCGCCGCCCCCGGCACGGTTCCGGTGTTCGTCACCGTGAACGTGACGTTGACCGAGCCGTCCGCGGTGACCGACGACGTGTTGAGCGTGGCCGCGGAGTAGGAGAAGCTCGTGTAGCTCAGCCCGTAGCCGAACGGGTACGTCGGCACGCCGGTGAAGTACTGGTACGTGCGACCGAGGCCGCCGGTGGCGTTCGGCGTCAGGCCGTAGTTGGACATCGCCGGTAGCTGCGTGTCGTCCTTGTACCAGGTGAAGTCGAGGTGACCGCTGGGGTTCTGCTTGCCGGTGATCACATCGGCGAGCGCGGCGCCCTGGCTCTCGCCGTTGTATCCGCTGAACACCCACGCCGGCGCCTTGCTCGAGTTCGTCGTCGATCTTGACCGGGCCGTCGGACTGGATCACCACCGCCATCTTCGGGTTGCCGAGCGCGGCGGTCTGGTTGATCAGCGAGTCGTAGTTGCCCGGCATCGCGAGGCTGTTGCGGTCGTTGCCCTCACCGGCGGTCGAGCCGTCGGTGCCGACGAACACGATCACCAGGTCGGCCGCCTGGATGGCGGCCTGCGTCGCGGAGCTGAGCACGGCGGCGCCGGTCGCGGTCGTGGATGTACCGGCGGCGTCGAACGTGATCTGCGCATTCGGGTTCGCGGCATGTACCGCGGCGGTGATGCCCTGCACGGCGTTGACCTGCAACGTCGGCTCACCGGAGTAGCCGCCGAGGTTGACCGTGTTGGCCATGTTGCCGAGGATGACCACCTTGTTCAGCGACGCCGCGCTGACCGGCAGCAGCGGCTTGCTCGTACCGCTGACGTTGTTGTTCTGCAGCAGCACCAGCGCGTTCGCGGCCACCTGCTCGGCGAGCGTCTGGTGGGCGGTGCTCTGGATCTGCGCCTTGGTGATCGTCGTGTACGAGACGCTGCTCGCCGGGTCGAATTCGCCGGTCTGCATCCGGACCGTGAAGACGCGGGTCAGCGCGGAGTCGATCACGCCTTCGCTGAGGATGCCGGCGTTGATCGCGGCCTGGATGTTCGTGACCGTGTTCTCGAAACCGGAGCAGTTCAGTGCGGTGCCGGCCCGCAGCGCGTACGCCTGGCCGCCGGCGACCGCCGAGACCTTCGCGCCGGTCGTCGTGTTCGTCCAGGTGGCGTTGGAGCCCTGGTTGTCGGTGGTCCAGCCGGGCGGCGCCCAGTCGTGACCGCCGGGCGGGTTCTGATAGGTCGTGCCGATCGCGCCGCAGTCCGACGTGATGTAGCCGTTGAAGCCGTAGGTGTCGTGCGCGAGCTGGTTGACCGTATACGTGTCAGCGACGGCAGGCGTGCCGTTGATCGCGTTGTAGGACGTCATCAGGCCGGACACGTGCGCGTTCTCGATCAGGCTCTGGAACTGCGCGGTGTAGTAGTCGCGCAGGTCGACGTCGGTCGCGTTCGAGCTGATACCGGTGCGGTTGTCCTCGACGTTGTTGAGCGCGTAGTGCTTCGCGGTCGCCGCGACCTTGAGGTAGCCGGTCGTGGACGTGCCGGTCGTGGAGTTGCCCTCGTAGCCGTCGACGAACTGACCGGCCATCTGCCCGACCAGATAGGGGTCCTCGCCGAACGCCTCGTCGGTCCGGCCCCAGCGGGGATCGCGGTCCAGGTTGACGGTCGGCGCCCAGAACGTCAGGTCGCCGTAGTCGCTCGCGGATGCACCGAGGTTGTTCTGGCCGGTCCCCCACAGTGACTTGTCCAGCTCGCCGCGTACCTCATCGGAGATCGCGGTGGTCTCCTGGTACATCAGCGACTTGTCCCACGTCATCGTGGACGCGAAGTTCGTCGGGAAGCTGGTGGCGTGGACGCCGCCGCCGACGCTGCCGGAGTTCGAGTTCGCACCGAGCGTGTTGATGCCGTGCTGGCCCTCGCTCCAGTAGGTGTATCCCTGCACGCCGAGACGAGGAATCGCCGGAGCGCTGTTCGTGTTGAGCTGGGCGACCTTCTCCGCAAGCGTCATCCGCGAAACGAGATCGGCGGCGCGCTCCTGGAAGCTGTAATGCGTGTCGAGATAGATCGGCGTGGGGGCCGCAGCAGCCTCGACCGTCGCCGCGTACGCCGCCGGCGTGGCCGGCACATAGATGCCCATCAGAGTGATCGCCGTCAGTAAGATCGCTCCGCGCCGGATTCTTCGGTTCGTCACCTGAACTCCTGCCTTTTGATGAGGTTTAGACGTAACAGGTCACCGCGCCTGTGTCCTTTGTGGAGATGTTGCGCTGGCAATTCACGCAAGTCAATGTACGATAACGTTATCGTTTCAAGGTCATTTCCACGCTGCGCGGCCAGCGTAGGTATCCGGCGATCGACCGGCACCGGACCTTGTGGACGGTGGCGACTTAGGCTGAGATTGAGCTGAACTCCATTCCGAGCCCGAGGAGCCATCGTCGACGCGCCATTGAACCTTCGCGAGGTGGGCCGGCTACGTGTCCTGCAGGCGCTGTACGACAGCGTTCGCACGAGCCGCACCGAACTCGTCCGGTTGACCGGGCTCTCCCGCGCGACCGTGTCGGCCCTCGTCGCCGACATGATCGGCGCCGGCCTCGTGCAGGAGGAGACGAGTGCGGCCGAGCCGGAGCCACGCGGCACCGGACGGCCCGCACAGCCGCTGTCGCTCGACCCCTCGGCGGCGTACGCGATCGGTGCCGATATCGGCCACGAGCATGTTCGCGTGATGCTGTGCGACCTCTTCGGTACGCCGGTGTGGGACACCGTCGTGCCACTGGAGGTCGACCGGGCACCGCACGAGACGCTCGACCTCGCCGCCGAGCTGATCCACACGGCGCTGCGCGAACGTGACGTGCCGGCCGGCAAGGTGCTCGGCATCGGTGCCGGGATCGCCTCCCCGGTCGACAAGTCCACCGGCGCCCTGGTCGCCGACGGCATCATGCCCGGCTGGATCGGCATCCGGCCGGGATCCGAGCTGGAGGCGCGTACCGGCCTGCCGACCCGGCTCACCAATGACGCCAACGCCGGCGCGCTCGCCGAACGGCTCTACGGCGCCGGCCGCAACACCGACGACATGGTCTACATCCGTCTATCGGCCGGCATCGGCGCGGGCATCGTCGCCGACGGCCGGCTCCTGCTCGGCGCGACCGGCATGGTCGGCGAGATCGGCCATCTGCCCGCGGTTTCTCAGGGCCGCGTCTGCCGGTGCGGCAATCGCGGCTGCCTGGAGACGATCGCCAGCCCGGTCGCGATCGCCCGGCTGCTCCAGGACAGCTGGAACGAGCCGATCGCGACACGTGACCTGCCACGCCTGCTCGCCGAGGGCCGCACCGGCGCGCTCCGCGCGGTCGCGGACGCGGGCGAGGCGATCGGCCGGGCCTTGGCGAGCCTCGTGACGCTGTTCAATCCCGAACTCGTCGTCGTCGGCGGCGACCTCGCCTCAGCCGGTGACGTGCTGTTCGAGCCGCTCCGCCGAGCGATCACCCGGTATGCGTTGCCGTCCGCGACCAAGGCGGTCGCCGTCGTCCCGGGTGAACTCGGCGAGCGGGCCGAAGCACGCGGTGGTGCCGGCATCGTGCTGGCTCGGGCGCCACAACGCCTCGCGGTCCTGACCGCTGCTTGACGGCCGTCACCGTCCGTCGGCGGCGTCGATCGATGCCAGCAGGTCGTGGGCCTCGTCCAGGGTGAACTGCCGCTCGGTCACGCCCTTCACCGCCGACGCGTACTGGAGCGCGGTGCTCCGATCACCGCGCTCCAGCGCGATCGTGGCGAGGCCGATCAGCGCATCGGCGAGGTCCGCGTTGATGCCGACCTCGCGCGCCATCCGCTCGACGGTCTGGAACTCGGCTTCCGCCTCGGCGATGTCACCGGTCATCCGATAGGCCCGGGCCAGTGCCAGCCGGGCACTCACCATCTGCCCGGCCTGCCCGGACTCCTCGGCGAACACGACCGAACGGTGCGCGGATGCCAGCGCCTCGGCCGGGCGGCCCTCCACGCGAGCCAGGTTCGAGTAGATGCCCCACATCGCGGTGAGCCCGGCCGGGGCACCCACCGCCTCGTAGGTTGCACGAGCCTCGGCCAGCGCGGCGTACGCCTCCGTGTGCGAGCCGTCCAGATCGCTGATCGCCTGCGCGACGAGCATCTGCCCGGCCGCGATGCCATCGACGTGATTGTGGGAACGGAACATGTCGACCGCCCGCTGGGCGTACGCCAACGACTCGGCGAACTCGCCCAGGTCGCTCGCCAGGAACGCGAGGCTCACGTAGATGCCGCCAATATCGTTGGCCTCGCCGAGTTGCGCGCTGATCGCAAGGCTCTCCTCGACGTACGCCTTCGCGTCGCGGAGCCGGTTGAGATCCCGGGCGATGCCGCTGAGATTCGACAGCGCCCCGGCCGCCCGGCGCAGATCCCCCAGCCGGCGGGACTCCGCGACGACCTCGACGAACACCCGCTCGGCGCGGTCGTACTCGCCGTAGCCCCAGTGCATGATGCCCCGGCGATTGAGCACCTCCAGCGCTCGCTGCGCGTCACCGGCCGCCTCGGCCGCCTGCTCGGCAGCCTCGATCGTGCCCAGCCACAGAGCCGCGTGCCGCTTCAGCCAGAAGTAGCCGGCCAGCGCGTCGCAGATCTTCCAGGCGAATGCGTACGGCATGCGCTCGGCCGCCTGCTTGGCCTCGGCCACCAGGCCGGACACCTCGGTGTCGAGCCAGGCCAGCGCAGTTAGGCGGTCGTCGAAACGGTGTACCGGCAGACCCTCGGGGACGTCCTCGTCGCCGAGGTAGCGTCGCCCGGGATAGGCGGCTCCGGCCGCGTTGTTCGCGCTGTGCAAGTAGTAGCCGAGCAGCCGTTCCCGGGCCGGCGTGACCTCGGCCGCCTCGCCCACCTCGGCCGCGTACGCGCGGACCAGATCGTGCATGCCGTAGCGGCCCTCGGGCAGCGGATCGATCAGGTGGGCCACGGACAGCTCGTCGGCGAGCGCCGCCACGGCCGCCGGCGAGCTGTCCACCAGCGCCGCGCAGGCGTCGACCGTGAAGTCCGCACTCGCCGGTACGCCGAGCAGCCGGAACAGGCGCTGCGCCGGCACCGAGAGCGACTCGTACGAGCTGGCGAGCGTCGCCCGTACGCCCATCGTCAGGTCGCCGTCCACCTGCAGCGCATCCAGGACGCTGCCGCCACTCATCTCGTCGCAGTACGACGCGATCGAACGGTCCGGGTGACCGGCGAGATTGGCAGCGGCCACCCGCAGAGCCAGCGGCAGCCCCCGGCACGCGACCGCCAGCCGGGTCGCGGCGTCGGCCTCGACGCGGACACGCTCGCCGCCCAACACGCCGGCCAGGATGATCAGCGACTGCTGCTCGCTGAGCTGACGCAGCGAGACCCGTTCGGCGCCGTCGACGGCGATCAGCCCATTGAGCGGGTCGCGGCTGGTGACCACCACGCCGCAGGACGAGGAGCCGGGCAGCAGCGGCCGGACCTGATCGGCGGACGCGGCGTTGTCGACCACCAGGAGCATGCGCCGGCCGGCGAGCCGCGCCCGGAACAGCGAGGCGGCATTGTCGACGCCGGGCGGGATCGCGGTCAGCGGTTCGCCGAGCGCGACCAGCAGTTGGGTCAGCGCATCGACGGACGACGGTGGCCGACCGGCTCCGTAGCCCCGTAGGTTGACGAACAGCTGGCCGTCCGGGAACCGGGCCGTTGACCGGTGCGCCAGGTGGACGGCCAGCGCGGTCTTGCCGATGCCGCCCGTACCGGTGATCACGACCAGTGGTCCGGTGCCGGACAGGTGCCGGCTGACCGTCGCCAACTCGTCCGAGCGGCCGGTGAACAGCGGCACGTCGCGCGGCAGTGTCTGCACCGCCAGCGGCTGGCCGGACTCCGGCTCGCCCGGACGCTCGGCACTGAGTTGCTCGCCGCCCGGCTGCTGGCGCAGGATCTGCATATAGAGCTGGGTCGTGTCGGCGGTCGGATCGACGCCCAGGTCGTCGGCGAGCGCCCGGCGCAGGTCGGCATAGACGTCCAGCGCCTCCGCCGGCCGGCCGCTGTCGACCAGAGCGGTCATCAGCAGGCAGACGAACGGTTCGTGGGTCCGGCCGGTGGCGACCAGACCGCGCAGTTCGGCGACCGCCGCCTCGAATCGGCCCTGCGCGATGTCGATCTCGAGGCATCGACGCAGCGCGATCAGACGCTGCTCGACCAGGTCGGATGCGATCGCCCGCTGCGCTTCTGGCCCGGCCACGTCCTCAAGCACGTCACCGCGCCACAGTGCGAGCGCCGCCCGCAGCGCAACGCTGCTGGCCTGGGCATCGGCCAGGGCACCGGCGGCGGCAACCGCGATCCGGAACGCGCCGGCGTCGGTATCGGCCGGATCGGCCTGCAGCACGTACGCGTCGCCACGCTTGAGGATCGTGATCCCGTACGGCGAGAGGACCGTCCGCAGCCGGGAGACGCTCACCTTGATCGACTGGCGCGCGTTGTCCGGCGGCTCCTCGCCCGGCCAGACCACGGCAGCCAACCGGGCCAGTGGCACCGCGCGACCCGCCTGCAGCGCGAGGGCACCCAGAATCAGCCGTTCGCGGCGGGCACCGACCCGGACCGACCGACCGGCGGGCCGGAAATCCACCGGGCCGAGCAGCAGGAATCTCATCGTCGCGCACTCTAACCAGGAACGCGCTGCTCAACAACCGCCATCCGTGCTGTACGCACCGTGTCGCCTACTCAGAGTCCGACTCCGGCGCTCGGAGTCTCGATCCCGCGGGCCGCGAACGAGGCGGCGACCTGATCAAAGCAGGCGACGACGTCGTCGATGTGGCCGGTGGCCTCAACAACGTCGAGTTCCAGCTGGGGATCGTATCCGGCCAGCCCGGTCGACTCCGCGATGACGGCCGCAAGGCGGTAGATCTTGACGGCAATGGTTCGGGCGGCCTCACCCTGATACCAGTACGGCACCGAGAGTCCTGCTACGCCGGCGTACAGCTGGATCTGGATCCCGGTGTTCTCATCGGTCAATTCGTACAACGTCGGCAGGTCTGCGACCGAGACCGCGCCGAGGATTCCACGCGCCCCCTCGACGATCCGTGACCACGAGTCCGGATCAGGCCGACCGCCACTGTCCCCGCTGTCGGCCTCGGCCGCTTCCTCCATCGCCTCGATTACATCGTCCCAGCTCTGTTCTGCAGGCTTGGGCATGAACATGAGGTCATAGCTCATAGCGGCGCAGACTATCGCAGCCCGGCGACAGCGGCGTAGCTAGCGGGGCCTAGAAGGCCTGCATGTTGTTCTGGATCGCGTTCGAGTTGGACCGCATCGCGACGTAATTCGGATCCGACGTCAAGGACAGGTCGTCCGCGAACGCGTCGCTTGGCGCATCGCTGGGGGCCACGGACGTCGCCGCAGAACGACGGAGCCAGGAGCGCTTGGGTTCGCCGCCGACCCGGTTCGACAGGGACAGGCGGAGTACCACGATCAATACGACGACCAGAGCGATCGCCACGTAGATACCTGAGGTTGGCATACGTGGATGGTAGCGCTGCTCCGCCCGTTGTGGGACCCCGTGCAGCGGTGCGCGTAACGCCGGTGGGCGGCACCGCCGAAGCGGTACCGCCCACCGGGGATTACCGGTCGATCAGAAGTTCCAGACCTGGAACTCCGAGATCTGGCCGGCCGGCCAGCCGGTGTTCGCCGTGACGTTTACCCGGAAGTACCGGTCGGTGGTCGCGGTGAACGTGATGGTGACCATGTTGTTGGTCGTGCCTCCCGGCGTGAACGTGTACGTTGCCGACCCGACCAGCGTCGTGAAGTTCGTGCCGTCGGTGCTGCCCTGGATGGACAGCGTCTCGTTGCGCGCTCCCCAACCCGTCGGCAGTTCCAGCACGATCCGACTGGCGCTCTGCGACGATCCGAGGTCCACCTGGACCCACTGCGGGAACGCGTTGTTCGCGCTCTCCCAGTAGGTCGCCTGGTTGTTGTCCGTCACGTTGCTCGACGGGTACACATCCGTGTGGCTCGACTCGCTGGTGGCCTTACCGGCCGCGAGGTTGGTGCTGGTGGCACCGGCACCGGTGCCGGACAGTCGCGACCGACAGCGTCGGGATTCGAGGCATTGCTGGAGACCGTCACGGTGCCGGTACGGGTACCGGTTGCGGTCGGGTGGAACGTGACGCTGACGGAGCAGTTCGCACCGGCCGCGATCGAGGTCCCACAGGTGTTCGTCTGCGCGTAGTCGCCGGTGGCCGCGACGAGCGAGATCGTTGCCGCGGCCGAGCCGGTGTTGGTGACGGTCACCGACTGGGCCGCGCTCGTCGCAGCCGACGTTCGTCGAACCGAACGTCAACGACGTCGGGCTCGCCGTAAACGTCGCCGTACCGGCCGACGTACCGGTGCCGGACAGTCCGACCGTCAGCGTCGGGTTCGTCGCGTTGCTCGAGACCGTCAGCGTGCCCGTACGGGTGCCGGTCGCGCTCGGGTGGAACGTGACGCTGACCGAACAGTTCGCACCGGCCGCAATCGACGAACCACAGGTGTTCGTCTGCGTGTAGTCACCGGTGACCGCAACGACCGGAGACCGCCGCCGCGACCGTACCGGTGTTGGTGACGGTCACCGACTGCGCCGCACTCGCCGAGCCGACATTGGTCGAACCGAACGTCAACGACGTCGGGCTCGCCGACAGCGTCGCCGTACCGGCCGACGTACCGGTGCCGGTCAGCGCCGACGGTCAGCGACGGGTTCGTCGCGTTGCTGGCGATGGTCAGCGTCCCGGTACGGGTACCGGCGGCGGTCGGGTGGAACGTCACCGTGACCGTGCAGTTCGCGCCGGCGGCAATCGACGCGCCGCAGGTGTTGGCGAGCGTGTAGTCGCCGGTGGCGGTGATCGACGAGACGGTCGCCGTTGCCGTACCGGTGTTGGACACCGTCACGACCTGCGACGCGCTGTTGTTGCCGACGGCGGTGGACGGGAACGTCAGCGTCGTCGGCGCGACCGGACAGCGTCGCCGATCCGGTGCCGCCGCTGGTGGCGAACACCTCGAAGTCGGACAGCTGGCCGGCCGGCCAACCGGTATTCGCAGTGATGTTCAGCCGCACGTACCGGGCGTTGGTCGCGGGGAACGTGATGTTCACCGTGTTGCCGGTCGACGGGTCGAAGACGTAGCCGGCCGAGGCGACGATGGTCGAGAAGTTCGTGCCGTCCGTGCTGCCCTGGACCGACAACGTCTGCGTACGCGTGGCCCACGCGGTCGGCGGCGGCAGCTTCAGCGTCACCTTGCCGATGCTCGTGGTGGCACCGAGGTCGACCTGGACCCACTGCGGGAACACGTTGTTCGTGCTCTCCCAGTACGTGTTCGCGTCGGTGTCGGTCGACGTTGCTCGCCGGGAATCCGCCGTTCGACGACGACGCCGAGGTCGGCCTTGCCGGCCGCGATGTTCGTCGTTCCGGTGCCGGTCACCCCGGTGCCGGTGAGCTGGACCGGGATCGCGCCCTGCCCGTCGTCGCCGGTGATCGAGTAGATCGCCGACTGGGCGCCGGTCGCGGTCGGTGTGAACGTGACGGTCTGGTGGATCACGTCGCCGGGTGACAGCTGCTGGCCCTCGGAGACCGGCGTCGTGGTGTTGAACGCGCCGACCGGCGGCGCGGCCTTGGTCAGGGTCAGCGTGATGTTGCCGGTGTTGGTGATGTCGAACGTCTGGGTCGCGGTCTGGCCGACCGAGACGTTGCCGAACGCGACCGGGTTCGGCGTGATGGACAGATGCGCGGCACCGGTCACCGCGTTGCCGCGTGAGCGGTACGGTCACCGAGCCGGCGCTGCTGGTCACCGACAGCGAGCTGGTCTGGTTGTCACCCGCGACGGTCGGCGTGTAGGTCGACCGTCACCGCGACCGAGGCGCCGGCCGCGAGCGTCGAGCCGTTGGCCGGGAAGCCGGTCGCGGTGAACGGCGCCGCCGGTGCGCGTCGATCCGGTGATCGTGACCGCCGACGTGCCGGTGTTCGACGATGCTGACGCTGACCGTGCTGTGCGCACCGGTCGGCACGGTGCCGAAGTCCAGCGACGGTCGGTGTCGCGCCGAGCCCGGCCTGCGTACCGTTGCCGTGCAGGTCCATCGCGACCACACCGGAGTCGGTGGAGAACGACAGGCTGCCGGTCGCGCCGCCGGTCGCGGTCGGGGGGAACGTGACCGGCACCGACAGCGTCTGGCCGGTGGTCAGGCTGACCGGCAGCGCCGGCGGCGTGGCGCCGAACGGTGCGCGTGGTCGAGATCGCCGAGATGGTCACGGCACGGGCGGCGGTCACGGTCACCGTCGCGTTGGCGGTGCGTGCTCGACGCCCACGTTGCCGAAGTCGGTCGACGTGCCGGTCAGCGCCGATGTGGTCGGCCGGCCGAAGCCGAAGACCTTGCCGTCGCGCGTACCGACGTAGACCCGGCCGCCGTCGGTGGCCGGTACGGCGAACTTCGAGGCGGTACCGATCGGCGCCGAGTAACGCAGGTGCAGCTGGCCGCCGACCGGCAGCGCGTCGTACGCGCGGAGCTGGCCGTTGGCGCCGTTGGAGCCGTCGCTGTAGACCACCCAGACGATCGCCGAACCCGACGTCGTGCCGGTGGACGTGACGACCGGCGAGCCGGACGTGTAGCCGAACGTCGACGAGCTGGTCGCCGCCGAGGTGAGCACCGGCAGGCCGTTGCCGTTGACGCCGTACTTGAGCGCGCGCAGGTAGCCCTGGTTCTCCACGTCGTAGACGTAGCCGCCGTCGCCGCCCCAGAACGCGGGGTGGCCCCACATGCCGTTGTACGGGCCGAGCGGCGGGCCGACCGACGCGTCCGTGCCGCCGGCGCCCTGCGCCGTGCCGCCGAGGTTGTCCCGGTCGAGCAGGTAGACCCGGCCGTCCTTGCCGTCCTGTACGAGCAGGTGCGGGTGGGCCGTGGTGCCGAAGCCGGCCGGCAGCGCCAGCGGGCCGCCGGAGCCGAAGTCGGTGTCGTCCTGGTCCAGCTTGGTGTTGTTGGTCGGGCGAGAAGAAGTCCTTCGCGGTCAGCGATCCGTCCGCGTTGACCTGCAGCCGGATCGACCGACTCGGCCAGCGTGCTCGGCGGGCTGGTGCCGGGACCGGGCGCGGGCGAGACGCCGTTGCCGGTGGCCACGATGATCCGGCCGGGCCCGTCGGAGACCAGGCCGCCGCCGGACTGCCAGATGCCGCCCTCCGCATTGGACTTGCCGGCCTCGGTCGACCAGAGCGTCGACATCGCCGGCGTGGTCGTCTTGACGCCGGCGATGTAGCCGACGTACGGGCCGTAGTCGCAGTGGCTGGCGAAGCCGGCGTAGATCACGCCGCCGAGCAGCAGCAGGCCGGGCCGCTGCGCCGGCGGTCTCCGGGTTGAACGGGTCGGCCGGGTCGTTGCTCGGCGTGCCCTGGATCGTGACCGGCCAGCCGGAGCGCTCGGCGCCGGTGGCCGGGTCGATCGAGTGCATGTAGAAGTGCGGGTGCTGCAGCGTCGGGGCCGTCGTTGACCTTCGCCATGAAGAAGACCGAGCCGGTCGCCGGGTCGTAGACCGGGGTGCTGGTGATGCCGATGTTCGGGACCAGGTCGCCACAGCCGAGTGGCCGAGGCCGGCCACGCCGGCGCCGACGCTGCGCGACCAGGTGATCGCACCGGTCGCCGGGTTCATGCCGTAGATCCAGTTGTTCTCGGTCACCGCGATGACGGTGCCGTTGACCACGATCGGCTGCGCGTACACCTGGCCGTTGACCGTGGTCGAGAACAGCTGGCCGAAGTCGGCCGCGGATACCGCGGACGGGCTCAGGCCCGGCTTCGTTCTGGTCCCAGCCGGTGCGCAGCGTGTCGTCGGAGACCGTGGTCTCGTCGGCGACCGCGGCCGGGCTGGGTAGTGCAACGGTGCCGACCAGGAGCAGAACCCCCGGTAGAAGTCCGGCTAACAGCCGGCGGACAGGTGCTTCTGCGACGCATGGAGCGCTCCTGGGGGTAGGCGTGGGGGTCCGCCGAATGTGGACGGCGGATCGCCGTCCATCCATAACAGGAGCGAAACGTAACGTGATCGACATGTTCAGCGCAAGATCTCGACATCAATAGCGAAATCTGTTGGCACACGGTACTCAATTACCTGCGCGCAAACGGATTTAACCAGACGGCACCGTGTTCGAGAGGCACAGTGGTGCCGCCGGGCAGGTCTGCCCGGCGGCACCGCTGTCATTACCGATAACTACGGCCGGGTCAGATGTTCCAGACCTGGAACTCGAGACCTGGCCGGCCGGCCAACCGGTGTTCGCCGTGATGTTCAGCCGGAAGTAGCGCTGGTCGTCGCGGTGAACGTGATGGTGACCGTGTTGTTGGTGGAGCCGCCCGGCGTGAACGTGTACGTCGCCGACGCCTTGACGGTGGTGAAGTTCGTGCCGTCGGTGCTGCCGAGGACCGACAGCGTCTCGTTGCGGGCGCCCCAGCCGGCGGGCAGTTGCAGGACGACCCGGCTGGCGCTCTGCGACGAGCCGAGGTCCACCTGGACCCACTGCGGGAACGCGTTGTTCGCGCTCTCCCAGTAGGTGGCCTGGTTGCCGTCGGTCACGTTGCTCGACGGGTAGACGTCGGTGTGGCTGGACTCGCTGGTGGCCTTGCCGGCCGCGAGGTTGGTGGCCGCCGTGCCCGCACCGGTGCCGGACAGCGCCACCGACGGTCGGGTTCGTCGCGTTGCTGGTGACCGTCAGCGTGCCCGTGCGGGTGCCGGTGGCGGTCGGGTGGAACGTGACGCTGACGGTGCAGGTCGCACCGGCCGCGATCGACGTACCGCAGGTGTTCGTCTGCGTGTAGTCACCGGTCACCGCGACACCGGAGACCGTCGCCGCGACCGTGCCGGTGTTGGTGACCGTCACCGATCTGCGCCGCGCTCGTCGAACCGACGTTCGTCGAACCGAACGTCAGCGAGGTCGGGCTGGCCGTCAGCGTCGCCGTACCGGCCGTGGCACCCGGTGCCGGTCAGCGCGACCGTCAGCGGGCTGTTCGTCGCGTTGCTGGTGACCGTGACCGTGCCGGTACGGGTACCGGTCGCGGTCGGCGTGAACTTGACGGTCACCGTGCAGGACGCGCCGGCCGCGATCGACGTACCGCAGGTGTTCGTCTGCGAGAAGTCACCGGTGGCCGCGACGCCCGAGACCGTGGCGGCCGCGGTACCCGTGTTGGTCACCGTCACCGCCTGGGACGCGCTGGTCGTGTTGAGCGTCTGGCTGCGCGAACGTGAGCGAGGACGGTGCGGCGCTCAAGGTCGCCGAGGGCGGCGGGGTGCCACCGCTCGGGTAGACCTCGAACTCCGAGACCTGACCGGCCGGCCACCCCGAGTTGGCGGTGATGTTGACCCGCACGTACCGGGCGTTGGTCGCCGGCACGGTGATGTTCACGACGTTGGTCGGCGACGTGAACGTGTACGTCGCCGAGCCGACCGCGGTGCTCGAAGTTCGTGCCGTCGGTGCTGGTCTGCACCGACAGCGTCTGCGTACGCGTGCCCCACGCCGCCAGCGGCGGCAGCTTCAGCGTGACCTTGCCGATGCTGAACGTCGCAGCCGAGGTCGACCTGCAGCCACTGCGGGAACGCACTGTTGGCGCTCTCCCAGTAGGTGTTCGCGTCACCGTCGGTCGCCGTTGCCGGCGTCCTGCGTCGCCGTTGACCGAGCTGCTCGCGGTGGCCGGTCGGCCCAGCGCGATGTTGGTGTTGGTGCCGATGCCGCTGCCGGACAGCGCGATCGACGTCGGGCTGTTGTTGGCGTTGCTGGTGATCGGTCACGGCGCCGGTCCGGGCACCCGACGTCGTCGGCGTGAACTTGACCGTCACCGTGCAGGACGCGCCGACCGCGAGGGTCGAGCAGGTGTTCGTCTGGCTGAAGTCGCCGCTGGCCGAGACGCCGAGATCGTCGCCGACGTCGTACCGGAGTTGGTCACCGTCACCGTCTGCGTCGCCGACGAGTTGCCGACGATCGTGGCCGGGAACGCCAGGCTGCTCGGGTTCGGGTTGAGGATCGGCCCGGGTGCCACACCGGTACCCGACAGCGGGACGGTGTTGGTGATGCCGGAGGCGGTGATGGTGAGGTTGCCGGTCCGCGAGCCGGCCGCGGTCGGCGCGAACGTCACGTTGACCGTGCACGACGAACCGGCGGCGATGCTGCTGCCGCAGGTGTTCGTCTGGCTGAAGTCACCGGTGACGCGATCGCCGGTGACCGGCGCCGCCGCGGTGCCGCTGTTGGTGACCGTGACGGCCTGCGCCGCGCTGGACGCACCGGTCGCGACCGAGCCGAAGCCGACCGCGGTCGGGCTGATCGAGATCAGCGAGCCGTTGTCCGGCAGGTACGGCGGGAACGTCGGCACGAAGTTCTGCGTGCAGCCGGTCGGGCCGAAGATGCCGGAGTTGCCGCCACCGTCGGTGAGCGTGAATGCGACGCCGCAGTTGTAGACCGGGGTCGGCGCCTGGGTGCCGGTCGCGGTGCTGTTGCTGATGGTCGCCGCGCCGCCGACCATCTCCTGGATGACCCAGGTACCGGTGTTCTGGATCGTGGCGTTGTTGATCTTCACGTTGTTGATGCCCGAGCCGGAGACGAACATGATCGCCGCGTACGGGCTCTGCTGGATCAGGATGTTGTCGACGTTGGTCAGGCCGTTCATCGCGCCGTCGCGCGCGTCGAACCAGAGCGCGCCGACGCCGAACTGCCAGTTCGGGTCGAGGCTGCCGTCCCGGATCAGCGTGTTGCGCAGCACGTCGGTGCGGCCGAGCGTGGTCGAGGCGAACCGCTGCGCGACGTGGATGCCGCCGCCCTGGGTCAGGCCGGCGTCGATCACCCGGTTGTCGGTGACGAAGTTGTCGTGACCGCCGTAGATCGCGATGCCGTTGGCCAGGATCGGGTACTGGACGGTGTCGTGGTCGAACGAGTCGTTCGCGTCCGCGTTCGTGTCCGCCCAGGTCGCCAGGCCGTCGTCACCGAGGTTGCGCAGGTCGCTGTTGGTGACCTTGGAGTTGGTGACGCCGTCGTGGAAGTTGATGCCGTCGGCGGTGGTGTTGCGGATGCGCATGCCGGTGAAGACGAGGTTGTCCATCGGCCCGTCCATCCAGGCGCCGACCTTCATGTGCTCGATCCAGACCCGGTCGACGGTGGAGTTGCTCAGCGCGCCGCCGATGCCGTTGACCTGGTCGCCGTCGTTGCGCTCCTGGACGTTGCCGAAGATGGCGAAGTCGGACAGGTGGACGCCGGTGCTGCCGTTCGGCACGTAGCCGCCGTAGAAGCCGGGCGCCGCACCGGCGATCGTCGAGCGCCACATGCCGGCGCCCTTGATGGTGATGTTGTTCAGGATCAGGTGACCCGGGATCTTGAACGTGCCCTCCGGGATCCACACGGTGCCGCCGGCGCCGGCGGCGGAGATCGCCGAGTTGAACGCGGCGGTCGAGTCGGCGACGCCGGTCGGGTCGGCGCCCTTGCTGGTCACCGAGACCGAGCCGGCCGGCTGGGACAGAGCGCCCGCGACGTTCTCGAAGTCGGCGAAGTCGATCGTGTACGACGCGGCCGTGTCCTCGGCGTCGACCTGCAGCGTGAACGTCGTGCCCGCCGGGTAGGTCGTGCTGAAGAGCCGGTGCACCTCGTCGTAGAAGTGGTGCGGGTTGCTGCCCGGCGAGTTGCTGAACGGGTAGCTGCCGTAGTACCAGCTGTACGCGTTGGTCAGGGTGAAGTTGGGCTGCTTGGTGCCGTTGATGTAGAGCGACAGCGGAGCGGTGTAGACCGAGCCGCCGGACGTGTCCGGGATGCTGTAGCGGAAGTCGATCGAGTTCGTCGCGACCGGCGTGGTGAACTTGACGAACTTGCCGGTGCCCGCGAGCGTCACCGCCTTGCGGTAGGACGCCTCGTCGGGAAGCGTGCCGTAGTCGGCGCTCGGACCGATGACGGTGCCGTTGGTGGCGGAGTTCTCCGCCTGCACCTCGACGTAGGGCAGCGTCGCGCCGACGCCGCCGGTCGCGGCGGCGAACGCCGGGGATGCGAGGGCGACAACGCCCGTCGCAACGAGTGCGGTGCTGGCGACGAGGGCGCCGACACGGCCCCAGCGTCGCTCACCGGGATTAGACCGAAACATTTAGTGCTCACTTTCGACAGGACCAACTGGGGGCGTCGGACATATAACCGTCGGTCGTCCCGCTCCTCGCCATCGCTGTACACAGTGGACGGTGTGGAAAGAGACGTGATGCACTACCTGTGCGGAGCGGCGCCAGGTGGTGATGAACGCTGACACTGCCGAGTAACACAATGCCGGGGGGAACGTAACCTGGTGGACACCCGAGCGCAATATATAGACGCAACATTGCCATGTTTATGCGTCCTGGTCGCAAGTAGGCGACAGCGGGTCGCCCCTGTCACCACCCAGTTACGCTGCTGTTACGTCGGGACTTCGCTCAAGAGCTGCATGAAAGATCCCTTGTGCACACCGAGTGAGGTATTCGAACCGATGAGTGTCGCAATGACGACTCTGTGCGTCAGCTGTGAGAAAGCTATCGTGGCCGCATAGGCCCGCGCCTATCGCCGATGCTGACCTCCCCTGGGCATGGACGGGGGCCGGCGAGGGGCCTCGGTAAGGCGTTGAGGGGTTAGTCCCATGCATCGTCCGCTGCTCCCGATCCTGCTCGTCATCGCTCTGACCGCCGGATGCTCGTCGTCCGGGAAACCCACGGCCCCAACCGGTGCGCCGCCGACACCATCTGCGGTCGGTGTCGCTGCCGGTGATCCGTTCACGAAGTCGATCGGTACGGCCGGCGGCAGCCTCAGCTCGCCGGACGGCGGCATCACGATCACCATCCCGTCCGGCGCCCTCACCACCGATACCACTATCGGCATCCAACCGATCACCAACACTGCCGGCGCCGGAATCGGAGCCGCGTACCGGCTCTCGCCGTCCGGCCAGACCTTCGCCAAGCCGGTCACGCTGTCATTCCCGTATACGGACACGGATCTCAACGGCACGTACGCCGCAGCACTCGGGATCGCCTACCAGGACGACACCGGTCGCTGGGAGTGGCAGGACGGCGTCGCACTCGACACCGCGGCCAAGACGCTGACCGTCGCATCGACGCACTTCAGCGACTGGTCGAAGGTGCCCGGCATCCAACTGCTCCCGCCGTCCGCGACCGTGAAACCCAACGGCAAGGTCTCGTTGAGCGTGGTCACCTGCCTGGCCCCGAGCGGCAACAAGAAGTACATCCGGTTCAAGTGCGGTGACCTGCCGTACGACCTCGCCTCGCTGACCCACGTGATCCCTGGCACCTGGGCGGTGGACGGCGCCCCCGGCGGCACGACCGGGCACGGGCTCGTCAGCGGCGGTGCAGAGTCGGCGGTCTACACCGCGCCGGCGAAGAAGCCCGCCGGTAGCGGCCGGGGCATCGTCGCGGTCAGCGTACAGGTCAAGCAGGGCAAGTCCATGATCCAGATCGCCAGCAACATCACCATCCTGAGCGGCTATCACCTGGTCGGAAAGTTCAAGGAGGTCAATACGCCGCTGGTCTGCCCGGCGACGATCGCGGCGTGGATCACCGACACGGTCTCGTTCGACGCGCAACTGACCGGCGACAACACGTACACGGTCACGAACATCATGAACTTCAAGACCGATGCCGCACCAGCGATCGAGGTGGTCGGAGGCAAGCCCGCCGGCATCACGAACCCACCCGACGTCTTCAAGGCCGAGTCGGGCGAGGCCAGTCTGCTGACCGATACCGATCTCGTGACGGCCTCGCTCAAGGGCACGATCACCATCGGTTCGTGCAACCTCGGGCTGATTGTGCCGGGGACCGGCGAGACCACCGATGACATCATCGGCGTGTCGTTCTACACCTCGAACTTCAACAGCAGCGGCGTGCAGACCGACGTACCGCCGGACATCGGTCGCAAGGGCTGGACGTGGACAATCACCCAGCAGTGACCGACGTCGGAACGTAACTGCCGAGGCTCCGGCGACCGATGGTCGCCGGAGCCTCATGCCGTCCAGTTCAGGGCTGCTGGACCAAACTGAACGATCGGGGGCGCCGCCGATGCAGCTGGCAGAGCTGCATGCAGGCACCGTTAGCGGGTGTCGAGATCGGGAGACTCAGCCCCGCACGTAGGCGCGGATGTCGGCGACACTCCACCAGCTGCCACTGGCCGCGGTCAGTGTGAATCGCACGTACCGCACCGGTGTGCCGTCGAGCGCGACGGTGGTGATCTGCCCGGTACCGCTGCCGGTCGCGGCCGCGCTCCAGGTCACGCCGTCGCGGCTGACCGTGACCGCATATCCACGCGGGTAGTCGCCGGTACTGGCGCCGGTGTCCACCACGAAGCTGGTCAGGCGCTCGCTTCGACCGAGGTCGACCTGCAGGTACTGGCCGGGCGCCTGGGAGGCCCCGGTGGAGTACCGGGTCGAGGCGTCGTCGTCGATCGCGTGGCCGACCACGTCGCCGGAGCAGCACGGGTCGGTCGGGCCGGACGGGTTGCCGGTGGCCTGCCAATCGGACGGATCGAGCGCCGTCGACCGCCGATCGGACCGTGGCGCGGTGGCCCAGACGAACGTCGCCAGCGCGCCGCCGGGCAGCGTGTAGTCGAAGCTCTGACCGTTCTCACTGACCGAGAAGCTCTGTGGATTGTCGTTCTCGTTGTGCGCGACCAGCACCGTGGAACCATCCGGGTTCCGGAACGCGACGTCCATGATCTGGCCGTTCCACCCGGTCGTACCGAACGATGTGCTGGCGATACGAACGGCGCCCGGCCGGACGAACCGGCTGAGGTGGCCGAGCGCGTAGTACTCGGCGTTGCGGGTGACCGTGCCGTCCGAGCCGATCGTGAGGATCGGCGTACAGGTGGCGCAGCCGCCGACGTGCGGACCGCCCGACGGGTCGAGCGCGACGTTCCAGTTCACGACGGACTTGGCCCAGTTGCGGGTGGCGCCGATGATCAGGTTGCGGGCATGCCACTTGAGCGTGTCCGAGAACGTGTTGGCCGGATCGCTGGACTGGCTGCCGGAGCACTCGGTGAAGTAGATGTCCTTCGCGGGGAACTGGTCGTGCAGCGCGGTCATCGCGCTCGGGTCGCCGAAGTAGCAGTGGTACGCGGTACCGGAGATCCACGCGGCCGCGGGCGAGGACAGCACCTCCTGCGGGTAATCGTTGATGTCCGACGTCTCGTCGGGCGGTGTCGCGGCGACGTCGTTCGGGTGCTCGGACCAGTTGTGGTCGTACGCCAGGATCTTGGTCTTGAGGCCGGCGAGACGCAGCATCGGTCCGAGATCGGCGATCACCTGCTCCTCCTGGCTGGCCGGCATGTCGGTGCCGGGGTAACCGGCCGGCGTGCGGTTCTGCGGCTCGTTCTGCACGGTGATCAGGTCGATCGTGACGCCCTGCGCCCGGTACGCCTCGACGAAGCGCAGCAGATAGAGCGCGTAGGAGGCGTAGATCTTCGGGTCGTCGATCAGGCGCCCGCCGCTGAGCGATCCGCCGGTCTTCATCCACGCCGGCGGGCTCCACGGCGTCGCCATGATGCTCAGATGCGGGTTGAGCTGCTCGGCCCGGCGCAGCAACGGCAGGATCTGTGCCTCGTCGTGCCCGATGGAGAAGTGCCGCTGCAGGTAGTCGGTCTGGCCGGGGGCGAGGTCGTCATACGTGTACGCCGCGGACGCGACGAAGTCGGAGGCGCCGATCGGTTGGCGGAGGAAGCTCAGCCCGTCGCCGTTGACCGGGTCGAACAGGTCCCGCATCGCCGCGTCGCGGGCCGACGGTGACAGTCCATACAGGACCGTGGCGGATGAGTCGGTGATCGAGCCGCCGAAGCCGGTCATGGTCTGGAATGTTCGGGTGGGATCGATGGTCACGGTGGTCGCGGTCGGGGCGGCGGTGCCGAATGCGACCGTGCCCTGATCGCTCATCGTCAGTTGGCCGTCCGGCGTGGTGATCCATACGTGTACCGGCGAGGCCGCGGGATGGCCGATCGCGTACGCCGATCCGGCCGCCCCTCCGGTCATGCTGAGCACGATGGCGGACATCGCTGCAACGACAACGAACGAACGTCTTCTCATCTCGGTCCACTCCCGACATGTAACAAAAATGAAACGTTTATGGAACATCTCCGACACCAGCAGGAAATCAGGATGAACTGATTGTTGTCAATACATAGAGAGTGCCTAGTTGGGCCCACGATGGATATGCTGCAGCGATGAAACAGAACGCTGTAACACGTGCGTAGGCATGAGCCGAAACGCGCCACGGTTCGCGACGTCGCGGCCGAAACCGGTCTGTCCATCGCCACCGTCTCGCGGGTCCTCAACGACCAGGACAACGTGGCATCGCATACGCGCGACATCGTCCTGCGCGAGGTTGCGCGGCTGGGCGGTCGGGCACCCGGGCCACGTGCCGGCACGCCGCGGCGACAGTCCACTGCAGACGGTGCGATCTACGTACGCTGCCCGTACCTGCTGACCGACTACTTCGGCCTGATCGTCTCGTCGATCGCCGAAACACTCGACCTGCACGGCAAGCAGATGCTGCTCAACGCGGGCGAGGCGGCGCAGCGCAAGGCCGAGCTGCCCGGGCTCGCCGACCGCGCCGGGGTGAGCGGAGCCATCATCATCCTGCCGCCCGAGCCGAGCGAGCAACTCGTCGCGCTGCGGGCGCGTACGTTCCCGTTCGTGGTCGTCGACCCGCGCGAGACGATGCCGCCGGACATCGCCGCCGTGTCCGCCGCGCACTTCGCCGGTGCCCGCAATATGACCGGTCACCTGGTCGAACTCGGACACCGGCGGATCGGCGTCATCGCCGGGCCGCACAATTGGCTGGCCAGCAGGGCGCGCCTGGCCGGTCATACGTCCGCGTTGGCCGACGTCGGGATCCTGCCGGACCCGGTGCTCGTCCGCAGCGGCGAGCCGACCACGGAGTGGGGTTACCGCGCGGCCGGCGAGCTGCTCGACCAGTCGCTGCGTCCGACCGCGATCGTCGGGTTCAACGACAAGGCCGCGGTCGGTGCGATGACCGCGGCTCGCGAGCGCGGCCTGCGGGTCCCGGACGATCTGTCCCTGGCCGGTTTCGACGACATCGATCTCGCCCAGGCGACGCAGCCGATGCTGACCACCGTGCGCCAACCGCTGCAGGAGATGGGTCGGATGGCGGTGACCCTGCTCGTCCGGCTGCTGGAGCGCCACCAGCTCCAAGCGCTGCATGTGGAACTCGCCACCGAACTCGTCGTCCGCGGCTCGACCGGCCGGGCACCTGGATAGGTCCGATCGTCCGGATCAATCCCGTGTTACCACCCAAATGGGAACTACTGAGTGTGCCTCCCCGACAGCGGGCCGTGCATCTGCGAAAAAGCTGACGTATGTTCGATCAACAGTTGCGTTCTGGCTGGACAAAGCACTCATATCGTCGAAACACGAGCAAAGATCACATCAAGGCGCGTGCCTCTTCTACGATGAAGTTGCAGGGCTTACGACCGAGGTGGAGGCGCCGTGACCCAACAAATGTCACCGCTTCGGCTGCGGGCCGCGAGCGGGTCCAGCGAGGCGCTGGATGCGGTGGAGGCCGGCACGGCCGCGGCGGTGGCAGCGATGGCCGGTCTGGACGGCCAGGCGCCCGCCTTGATCATCGTGTACGCCACGGTGCGCTATGACCTGCCGACGCTGCTGGCCGCCATCCGCGCGGTCACCGGAGACACTCCCCTAGTCGGCGAGACCAGCACCGGTCACTTCAGCGGCGGCACCCTGACCCAGCCGGCCAGCGGAGTCGCGGTCATGGCGATCACCGCCGGGCCGTACCGTTTCGGCTTCGCCGTCGCCGAGCAGCTCTCCGCCGGTGGCGAGGCGACCGGCGTTGAGCTGGCACGCTCGGCGCGGGCCGCGCTCGGGCCGGAGCGAATCCCGTACAGCACCTTGATGATCTTCGTAGACGGCCTCGCCAGCGAGCAGCAGGCCCTGGTCAACGGCCTGCATCGGGTCGCCGGCGCATCGCGTTCCGATCGTCGGCGGCGCCGCAGCCGACGATCGGCGCTTGCACCGGACGTTCGTCTTCTACGGCGATCGCGCACTGCACGACGCCGCGATCGCAGTCTGGATCGGTGCCGACCACCCGATGCCGGTCACGGTCGGGCACGGGTGGCACCCGATCGGGCTGCCGCTGCTGGTGACCAAGACCGAAGGACAGATCGTCCACGAGATCGCCGGTCGGCCCGCGCGCGACGTGTTCGAGGAGGACATCCGCAAGGGCAACACCGACGATCTTGATAATGTACGCCCCGGCGGGTACTACGCGACGCACGCGTTCGGAGTGATCGAACCGGACGGGAGCCACTTGATCCGTGGCGTGTTCATGGGCGACGGCCTGATCCACACGTTCGCGCCGCTGCCGGTCTACTCGGCCATCCAGATCATGGGCTGCGACGAAGAGGACCTGCTGAGCATGAGCCGAGAACGTGGCGGAGCGCGCGCTGGCCGGCCGGGACGCCTCGGTGCTGCTCGTCTTCAGCTGCATCGCCCGCCTCGACATCCTCGGCGACCGCGGCCCCGAAGAGGCGGCCTGTCTGCAGGCGGCCGCCGGTCCGGTGCCGGTCTTCGGCATCTACACCTACGGCGAGTTCGCCCGTACGACCAGCGTGGCCGGGTACCACAACGCGACCGTGACCGCGATCGCGTTGTGATGCGGCCGTGACCCGTCCCGACGGCGACGAAGTCGCACGCCTGACCGCGCAACTGCACGAGGCCGCGGCGGCGGCCCGCAACGCCTATCGCGACACCGGCCGCCTTATCCGGCTGCTCACCGTGCTCAGCAATCCGGCCGCCCCGGACGAGCTGCTCGACCCAGGCACTGAACGTGCTGTCCGAGGCGTTCAACGCGGACGTCGTCTGCGTGGTCAGCGTGTTCGGCGATCGCTTCCTGGTCACCTCCGCGAGCGGGCTCGCCGAGGACGATCTTTCGTTCGCGCACGGCTGGAGTCTCGGCATGGCCGCGGCCGATGCGATCCGGCACCGGCAACCGGTTGCGTGCCGGATCGAGCACGACAGCGAGGATGTTCCGCTGTCGCTGGTCGGCCTCGGCCTGCGCTCGGCCGCGTTCGTGCCGATGGCGGTCGGCACCGCACAATCGGCCGAGCTGCTCGTGCTCTATCGCAGTAGCGGCGAGCAGTTCACCGGCACCGATCTGCACGTACTCGCCTCGGTTGCGCACCGGCTGTGCGTCACGGCCGAAGATCGTGAACGCGCCGTCGCGATCGAGTGTCTGGCCCAGTCCGGACACCTGCTCGCGCCGCACCTCGACTCTCAAGCGCTGATGGAGACGGCCGCCGAGATCATGCAGGAACTGACCATGTCGGACGACGCCTGGATCGTCAGCATCTCGGACGGGATGGCGCACCAGCGGGCGCACCACGGCACCAGCATCCGAGGACGTCGCCGCGAAGCCGGACCGGCCGGTCGGCCCAACTGCGGGCCTGGCCGTGCGCGCTCCGAGGCGAGGCCTGGACGGCGACCGCGAAGCCCTGGACCGGCTCGGTCCCGCGGACTGTGCTGTGCATCCCGGTCCTGCACGACGGCGAGCCGATCGTCCTGCTGTACGCGTCCCGCAACCGGCCACGCCCGTTCGGCGCCGAAATCACCGAGATCGCCACGATCTTCGCCAGCTACTTCGGCGCCGCGCTGGAAAATGCCGGGCTCTATCACGAGCTGCGGCGCCAGGCCACCCGTGATCCGCTCACCGGCCTCGCTAACCGGGAACTCGCGCGGCAGCGGCTCGATCAGGTACTCACCAACGGTTCCACGCCTTTCACGGGGTTGCTGTTCTGCGACCTCGACGGGTTCAAGTCGGTCAACGACCGGCTCGGCCACGAGGCGGGTGACGACCTGCTGCGGCAGGTGGCGGCGCCGGCTGCAGACCGGGCTGCGATCGCGGGACCTGCTCGCCCGGTTCGGCGGCGACGAGTTCGTGGCGGTGCTCGGCGAGATCGAGAACCTCGACGACGTGACCGAGGTGGGCCGACGCCTGGTGGAGGCGCTCAGCGAGCCGTTCGACCTGCACGGCGAGCGCGTCATGGTATCGGCGAGCATCGGCGGCGTGCTCGGCGCCCGCGGGCAGACCACGGCCGGCACCATGCTGCGCGACGCGGACGCGGCGATGTATGTCGCCAAGGCACGCGGCCCGGGCGTCATCGAGGTCTTCGACGACGCGGCGTCCAACCGGTCGCTGGACCGGCTGAGCATCCGGTCGGAGCTGCTCCGTGCCCTCGATCGCAACGAGTTCGAGGTGCGCTACCAGCCACTCGTCGAACTCGAGACCGGCGTCCCGGTCGGCTTCGAGGCGCTGCTGCGCTGGACGCATCCGGAGCGCGGAGCGATCCCACCCGACGTGTTCATCCCGCTGGCCGAGGAGACCGGCGAGATCGTGCCGATCGGCACGTGGGTGCTGGAACAGGCCTGCAAGCAGCTCGCCGAGTGGCAGCGGCTGCCCGGTTGGGGTCGCCTGAACCTCAACGTCAACCTGTCCGCGGTGCAGATGTGGCAGAGCGAGGTGGTCGGCCGGGTCGCAGCGCTGATGGCCCGGGCCGGCGTCGATCCCGGCGATGTCTGGCTCGAGGTGACCGAGCGCAGTCACGCCGGCGACGACATCACCGCCGTCGCGGAGGATCTCCGGGCCACCGGCGTCCACTTCGCGCTGGACGACTTCGGCAGCTCGTACTCGAACCTGGCCTATCTCAAGCAGTTCCCGGTAGAGTGCCTGAAGATCGACAAATCGTTCATCGGCGGCGTCGCGAACGAGGGCACCGATCGCAGCATCGTGCTCGCGATCCTCGCGATGGCGAACTCCCTCGGCCTCGAGGTGGTCGCCGAGGGCGTCGAGCAGCCGGCGCAACGCGATGCGCTGGTCGCGCTCGGCTGCCGGCTCGGGCAGGGTTTCCTGTTCGCCGATGCGCTGTCCGCCGAGGAAGCCACCCAGCTGCTGCTCGCGCCACCCGACGGTACGGCCGCAGGCGGTCGCGCCGATGACGGCGACGCCGACGCCGACGACATCGAGACCACGGAAATCGAAACGCTGGCCGGCGCATCTCGCGGACCGGCCGGCCGCAGGCTGTAACGACCGGCACACCCCCGTTTGCCGACGTACCGAATTGGGCAAGATCAGTTGTTAACAGCTGATCGGCAGGAGCGTGTGATGGCGTGGCAAGTGGATGGGTTCGACCCGGTGGGCCGTCTCGGCTCCGGGCCGACCGGCGGCGTCGTCAAGGCGCACGACACGTCCAGCGGGACCGCCGTGGCCATCAAATACCTCTCGAAGGACGTCGCCGACGGCCCGGGCTTCGCCGACACGTTCCGTACCGACGGTGCCGCCCTCACGCAGATCGACAGCCCGCATATCGCACAGGTCTACGGGCACGTGGCGGAGGCTCGCGGCGCCGCGGTGGTCACCGAATTCGTCGACGGCGTGACGCTGCGGACTCTCCTGGACCGTGACGGCGCGCTCGAGCCGCAGGCCGCCCTGTACGTCGTCAAGGGCGCCCTGACCGGTCTCGCCGAGGCTCACCGCCGTGGTGTCACCCACCGCAACGTCACGCCCGGCAACCTGATCATCGACCGCACCGGCGTGCCGAAGGTGCTCGACTTCGGCGTGGCCGCGCGGTTCCGCCGCAACGCTCCGTCACCGGGCAACCCCCGCTATCTTGCACCCGAGTTGTGGTTGGGCCGTCCGGCCACTCCCGCCTCGGACGTGTTCGCCACGATGGCCGTCCTGCTGGAGGCCCTGACCGGCGCGCCACCGGCGTCACCGGACGGCGGCTTCATCGGCAACGCCGCGCTGGCCGCGTCGGAGAAGCCGAAGGTTGCGGCGATCGACGCCGTACCGGACCGGATTCGCGACGTGGTGGTACGCGGTCTCGCGCCGCAGGCATCGGCACGGTACGCCAACGCCGCCGCGGCGGCCGACGCACTCGTGTTCGCGGCCCTGCGTACCTACGGTTTCGACTGGGAATCCGAGGGTCGCCAGCAACTCCTGGCCCGGATGAACCGTCCGGCTGCCCCCGCCGTCGTACCGAGCCGCCGACGCGTACGGACGTGGGCCGCGGTGATCGCCGCGGTCGTGGTCGTCGCCACGGCCGCCTATGTGGTTGCCAACGGCGGCCACGGCCACCCCACCGCCAGCGCGACCGCGTCACCGGCACCGACACCGGCCCCGATCCCCCAGCCCGGCTCAAGCGTGCCGGCGGCTACGCCGAGCCCGAATGCCACGAGCCCGGATACCACCAGTCCGCAGCAGCCGGTCGGCCTGCGCATCACCAGCCGCTCGCAGACCGCGATCACGCTCGAGTGGACCCCGGCCCGCGACAACGTGCAGGTGGTGAGCTACCGCGTTACCCGTAACCACCACCCGGTCGGCACCACGACCGTGCCCGGATACACCGATACGTCGCTGATTCCGAACACCACGTACGAATACTCGGTCACGGCGCTCGACGAGGTCGGCAACGCGTCGCCGGCCAGCTCCACCGCGATCGGCTCGACGCTGGGCGTACCGGACACCTCGCCGCCGACCGTGCCGACCGGCCTGCACTCGACCGGTCAGACCACCACCAAGATCGTCCTGGCGTGGAAGCCGGCTCGTGACAACGTCGGCGTGGCCGGGTATGACGTGATCCGCGACGGCGTACGCGTCGCATCGGTCGCGCAGCCGGGATTCGCCGACATCGGTCTGAGCGCCGATACGTCGTATACATACACGGTCCGGGCATATGACGCGACCCGCAACGTGTCGCACGACAGCGCGCCGATGACCGTGTCGACGCTGACCGCGTCGGACACCACACCGCCGACCGCGCCTGCGCACGTGACCGCAACCGCGGAGACCGCAGGCACCATCCACGTTGCCTGGAGCGCGGGCACCGACAACGTCGGCGTCATCGGCTATCAGATCTTCCGCGACGGCGTCCAGGTCGCCACCTCGACGAATCTCGCCTACGACGACTACGGTCTGACCGCCAGTACCACGTACCACTACACGATCCGATCCGTCGACGCCGCCATGCTTCCGTCGCCGCCGAGCCCGGAGGCGTCCGCCACCACGGATCCCGCGCCGACACCGTCGCCGACGCCGTCGTCCGACGAGCCGCCGACGCCGGCCGTGACCGACATCCAGCTCACCGCGTCCGCGGTGTCCACGACCACCTGCACGACGATGCTGACCGCGACGGTCACCGCGACCGGCGGCCTGTACTCCGCCGACGTGCTGTTCAGTGTGGACGGCGTGGATCTACCGACGGCGACGGTAGTCTTCGACAGCAACGGCAACGGCTACGCCACGCTCAGCGGAGTCGACGGGACCAGCAACGGGACCGCAACGGCGACGGTAGTCGGCACGGCGTACACGGACGACGCGGCGTGGACGGCGCCGGACGAATGCATCCCGCAGACGATCCCGCTCGATCCGCCCGGCGTCACTCCATCCGGCGCTGGATAGCCACGCGGGTGGACGCCGCGGTGACGAACGGCACTGTTTAGCCGAGCGCCGACCGGGTATCACCAGCCGTGACGGAGTCTGGGCGAGACAGCTCCTCGGCGGCAAAGGGCGTTCAGCGTGACTATCTCGGTTCGGCATCCAGCCATTCGCATCACCAAACCACCGTCGCCTCGGCCGATCCGCCGGTCGACGCGGGCAGCGATCACGGCCGCCGTCGCGGTGCCGCCGGCGGCGGTACGGGCGATCGGCGAAGCCCGGGAGCGGTGGCGCCGACCGCCGACCACCTACCGCTACACATTGACGTCCTTCGACCGGGTTTTCGACGGTGCGAGCGAGTCACCGGAGAGCACCCGTGCCGTGCAGCGCGGCGATCGCCGGACGGCGGCCGTGTTCCTCGCCGTCGGGATGCTCGTGGTCGCGGTCGTGACGGTAGCGGTCGCGGTGTTCCTCCACGACATCTTGCAGTTATCGTCATCGATTCTCGGCTGACCATACCAACGCTGAGCAGGTCGCCTTTGGTCGCTGGACTATGAGTTCCGTCATGGCGGGATCGCGGATGACCGGGTATCGTCTCCGCGGCCGACCCGACGTTGGAGGATCACCATCACCGCCCTATCAGACGAAAAGTCACTGACCGGGCGGAAAGCGGCATTGGGTCGGAGATCGCCGGGAATTCACCGGTCAACGTCACCGCCACCGAGCCCTCCGGTGAACGCCGCCGGGCGCCTACCACGCCTAGGCAGCCTGACCGGGCTTCGCTTTTTCGCCGCACTTCCGGTCGTGCTGTGCCATGTCGGCGAGCAGTACACCGGCTCCCAGACGATCCAGCGAGCCGAATACTACGGATATACCGGTGTGAGCTTCTTCTTTCTGCTCTCCGGCTTTGTCCTGACCTGGTCGTGTGCCACCCAGTCTGCGCCGCGTTTCCTCTGGATGCGGTTCTCCCGTGTCTGGCCGTTGCAGTTCGTGGTCGCCGTTTTCGCGATGACCGTGATCGCGGCCCAGGAGCACATCTCCGGGCCGGCCGGGAAAGCATTCCAACTGCTGTTGTTGCAGGCGTGGTCGCCGAATCCGACGATCTATTTCGGCGGCAACGACGTGACCTGGTCGCTGTCCGCGGAGATGTTCTTCTACCTGATGTTCCCGCTCGTCATCATCCCGCTGCTGCGGTTGCGCGGGCGCGGTCTCGTGATCACCGCGACGGCGACGCTGAGCATCATGGTGGTCGCACCGGTGATCGCGTTACGCGGCGGGATGTCGACCGACACGTTCTTCTGGATGTTCTTCGTCTTCCCGCCGTACCGGTTCGGCGAGTTCCTGCTCGGCATGCTGCTCGCCCGCGCGGTCGTCTTGGGCCTGCGCATGCCGCGGCCGGCGATCGGTCTGGTCGCGGCCGCGCTCGGGCTGGTCGGCGTAGCGGCCGGCCTCACGCTCTACACCGGCGACACCGGGATCTACGCCGACCGCCCGTTCGTCGCCGTGATGGTGTTGCCGTTCTTCGGTCTGCTGCTGCTGGCCGGGGCGACCACCGACATCACCCGTGGGGGCAACTGGCTCAGCACGCGACCGCTGTTGCGACTCGGCGAGTGGTCGTTCGCGCTCTACCTCGTGCACAAGCCGGTCTACCTGCTGACCCGGCAGTGGGGCTGGTGGCTATCGGCCAAACACCACGGCCGGCTGCACGAGCTGATCTACTTCGGCATCTTCATCACGGCCGCCGTAGCCGTGGCTGCGGTGGCGCACTACGTGGTCGAGAAACCGGTCGAGCAGTGGTTGCGGCGGCTGGCAACGCCCCGGAAGCCGCCCGCGCAACAGACCGCGCAACAGCCTGACGACCCGATCAGGCCGCCATCAGCCATCGACACCGACACCGACATCGACATCGACATCGAGGATGCCGATAGTGCGGAGGCCGGTGCGGCTTATTCGGATGCCACCGGATCGCGTACCGACTGATCGGTCATCCGCCCGGAAACGGCGTATGAGCCCGGGCCGTGGCGGCTCGGGCTCATACGTTGCGCCGTTATCGTACGTGCCGGAACTCCACGCTCGTGCTCCAGATCTTCACCAGACGGACCGTTTCGCCGCTGCTCGGAGCCTCCCACCACATCCCGTTGCCGGCGTAGATGCCGACGTGGCTCGCGTACGAGCCGGACATGACGAAGACCAGGTCACCCGGGCGCGCGCCCTTGACGGACACGCGGGTGCCGTAGTTCTTCTGCGAATTCGCGTGGTGCGGCAGGTGGATCCCGAACTTGCCGAACACGTACATCACCAGGCCGGAGCAGTCGAACGAGCGTGGACCGGCGGCCCCGAACGCGTACGGGCGGCCCTTCTCCGCGGCTGCTGCGGCGACGATCCGCGAACCGATGTCGGTCGGCTCGGCGGTCACTGTGACCCGGGTCGTGTGGGCGCCGGCGTAGGACACACCGCCGGCCACCACCGGCTCGACGTCGACCTGAAAGGCGTGTTTCGACGACGGCTTGACCGTGAACATCGCCTTCCCCACCGCCGAGGTCTGCTGTTCGGCGACGTTCTTCCAGGTCGAACCGACGAGTTCGAACAAGTACGCGCGGGCACCCGGGACGGGTGTGCCGGACTTGTCGCGCTCGGTCGCCGTGAACGTGACGGTCTGCCCTGGGGTGACGCTGTGGCGATTCACGGCCAACGTCGCCGTCGTCGCACTGGCGGCCGGCGACATCATGATCTCGGCGGCGCCGGCTGGAGCTGAACCGACGGTGACGCCGACGACGGTCGCTGCGGCAATGGATGCCACGGCGGCGAATCGGCGTCCGCCGGTGGACGTGCGGGTTTCGCGCTCGGTGCGGTACACAGGTAATCCCTTCGGACGCCTGCGAGGTCAGCTGTCGGGTTCGGGAGAAAGGCGCCCGGCCTGCTGCGGTCCAGCTCAGCTTCACCCCAAGACGCGCACGTGACGGCCGCGTCGGTATTGGGTTCCCCGCTCCTGCCCGTTGCCCGGTGGTCGATCGCACATGATGGTGGCGCCCCGGGCGGGCAGGACTCGGCGTGACCCGAGTGCGACACCAGCCGGGTTTGGGCCGGCCCATCTGTCTACCTCAGATGGGCGCTATGGTGCCGGATGAGAAGATCTTGACACGGCGAGCGAACCGGCAGTGAAATTTGCAGGCACTCCGCGAATGTCCGAAAGATTCTTACAGTCCGCTTGCTTCCCGTTACTGACGGTACTGATGACCACAGTGGACAGCGTGAGTCAGGTCACGAAGATTCCCGGATGATCACAGGCTCGGCGGGGACGCTCACTGTGCGTAGGACTCGTCGGCGGCGTCGAGGTCCGTGTCGGCGGGTTCGGTGCCGACATCGTGCTCGTTGAGCGCCATCAGCAACGGCGAACGAGCGAGCAGCACGACGCCGGCACCGATGGCAACCGCGCTCAGCGCCGCCGGAATCAACCACAGTCCGGTCCGGACGACCTCGTGATAGACCAGGACGCCCCAGAAGATGGAGACCAACGGATCCATCAGCGTGAAGCCGGGCTGCGCCGCCAGCAGCGTCCCGCTGTGCAGCGCCCACTGCATCAGGACGACGCCGAGCAGCCCGGTGCAGATCGCGCCGTACGTCTGCCAGGTGGTCACGACGCCGACGATCCCGCGCGCCGACAACTGCGCCACGGTCTCCTTGATCAACGTGGCAGTCAGGCCGAAACTGGTACCCGCGGCCGCGCCGAGGCAGGCAGTCCGCCAGACCCGGTGACCGCGCTGACCGGCGATGACCAGTGCGGCGATCGTCGCCACGGTCAGGCCCCCGGCCAGCGCGTACGTCACATGGGACACATCGGTCTCGTTGCCCGGCCGCGGATCGAGCACCACCAGCAGCACGATCATGCTGGCCGTCATGACGATGACGCCGCTCCACTCGGACCGGCCCAGCCGGCTGTGGAACACCTGAGACGCGATCAACAGCGTGAGCGGGACCTCGAGCGTGATGATCGTCTCCACCGCGGACAGCTCGCCCAGCCCGAGCGCCACCGCCTGCAGGATGAACGACGCCACCATGCCGCCGAACCCGAGCAGCCAGGTGGTCCGGTGAACCAGATCCCACAGCAGCGCCGGACCGAACGCACGGTTCGGCGGCTGTTCCAGGCTGGCCTTTCGTTGCATGACGTTGGCCAGCGCATTGCCGGACGCAGCCAGCCCTGCGCACAGGAAGCTGAACCACGCTTCTGTGCTCATTCTGTGAATCCTACCGATCGGCTGCGCAGGGATTTCCCACATGCGGGTGAGGCATCCGTGCGTTTCTTCCCATACCGTGGAGGTATATCGGAGACTGGCAGGGAATGGTAACCGGCCAGACATAACCAAAGGCGGACGTACGACGTGGGTTGGGGACTGCTGTTCGCGGCAATCGCCGCGGTGTGCACTGCCGGCGCCACGATATTTCAGGCGCTCGGCGTACGGCGAGCGCGGCACTTCACCGCGGTCAACCCGCGCCTGCTGCTGTCCGTCCTGCACTCCCTGCAGTACCTGCTGGGACTCGGTCTTTTGATCATGTCATTCCTGCTGACCCTGGCCGCGCTGCGTACGACCGCGCTGTTCGTCGTCCAGGCTCTAGCGGCGGCCAGTATCGCCGCGGTCGCGGCGGTGTCGGCGGCGCTGTTCCGGACCCGGCTGCACTGGGTCGAATGGTCGGCGATCGCGGCCGTCTGTGCAGGCGTCACGCTGTTGGTCATCACGCAGCGCCCGAGCCCGGCCAGCCATCTTCCGGAGACCGGATCGTGGGCGGTGCTCGCGGCCGCGGTGGCGATTGCCGTGGCGGCGCTCACGGCGCACCACTGGCTGGACGGCACCGCCGTGCCGTCCCTGCTGGCCGGCCTCGCATTCGGTGACGCGGCCGTGGCCAGCCGGGTGATCTCCCAGCTCGACGGCTCGTTGGGTGCGCTGCTGATGAGCCCGGCGACGTACGCGATCGTGGTCTCCGGGTTGATCGGCACGCTGCTCTACGCGACCGCACTGCAGCGCGGTTCGGTCACCGCGGTCTTCGGTCTCAGTACCGTCGGCCAGACCATCGGCCCGGCCGTCACCGGGTGGCTCCTGCTCGGCGATTCGGTGCACCCCGGCTCGGCGCCGGTGGCCGGCCTGGGCTTCGCACTGTCCGTGGTCGGCGCGATCGTGCTCGGCCGGCACGCCCAGCCCACCGGCGGCGAAATCACCGCGGTCGACCTGCCGGAACCGGTTCCGGCAGGTGTTTCGATGCCGGCCGGAGCCCCGGAGCGCCGGTCGACACCCGAGCGCCTCTCGGCGACGGAAGCGCTGCCGGAGCGCGTGTCGATGAGCGCCCAGGCCGCCGCGTTACGCGGGAAGGTCGGCGGCAAGTTGAAGAAGTGCCTGCCGAATTCGGCGGCGAAGAGGGCATAGATACGTCGCGATCCGTGTGTGACGGATGTGTGACGGCATCGGCAACACTGCGTGGGTGCGGTGGCGATAACGGGGGGAGTCGCCGCGCCCGACCCTCAGCGGGCGCGGCGACTCTCACAAACGCCTGGAGCGGATTCTGTCCGCGAACGTTCGAGCGCTCGCCGAACGTGACGCCCGCGCATTCACGGAAGTGATTGTTCGACATTTGCCAGAAGGCATGGACTTCTTGCGCAATCTCGTCGTAACCTCGATGCAATATCGCTACGAATTGTCGATCTCGGCGCACCTCCAACGACACTGCGCCGCCATCCGACACAGAGCCATGCAGTCGACACAGCCATGCATCGGTCGTCCGCTCCGGCCGAACCCCGTTCCCCCCGACGAAGGGTTCGCGCTCCATGTCCACTCACACATCGGTGATGCTCGGCGACCGCCGGCGTACGGCGATGGCGGTGATCATCACGCTGCTCGCGGCGTTCGTGATCTCGGCAATCGGCCTCGTACTGCAGTCCGGCGGCCCGGCATACGGCTCCGACCAGTCAGCCCTCTCCATCCCCGGCGAGGGCGCCACGGTCCCGTTCAAGGAGTACGAGGCCGAGGACGCCGCCACCAACGGCTCCGTCCTCGCCATCAACCGCAACTGGGACACGCTCGCCGGTGAGGCATCCGGCCGCTCCGCGGTCACGCTGTCCGGCACCGGCAAGTACGTCCAGTTCACGCTGACCGCGGCCGCGAACGCCGTGGACATCCACTACTCGATCCCGGACTCGGGCGACGGGTCGGCGTACACCACGCCGCTGGCCGTCTACGTCAACGGGACCAAGGCCACCGACCTGACCCTGACGAACAAGTACAGCTGGTTCTACGGCTCGTACCCGTTCCCCAACACTCCGGGTTCGAACCCGCACCACATGTACGACGACGTGCGAACCGTCTTCGGATCCACGCTGCAGTCCGGCACCGTGGTCAAGTTCCAGATCGACACCGGTACGCACCCGGTCACCGTGGACACCGCCGACTTCGAGGCCGTCTCCGCGGGCACGCAGCCGTCCGGATCGCTGTCCGCATCGAACTACGGTGTCGACCCGAGCGGTGCGGCCGACTCGACCACCGCGATGCAGAACGCGATCAACGCCGCTTCATCGGCCGGCCAGACACTCTGGATCCCGGCCGGCACGTACCAGGTGAATGCGCATTTGATCGTCAACAACGTGACGGTCGTCGGCGCGGGACCGTGGTTCACCACCCTGACCGGCAACGGCGTCGGCATCTACGGCAACGCGACCCCGGGCAGCACCAACGTGCACGTCTCCAACCTCGCCGTCTTCGGCCAGGTCATCGACCGTGACGACGGCGCCCAGGTGAACGGCTTCGGCGGTGCGATCGGCGGCTCCTCGACGATCACGAACGTCTGGATCCAGCACACCAAGGTCGGCATGTGGTTCGACGGGCCGTTCAGCGGTCTGACCATCTCCGGCGCCCGGATCCTGGACACCACCGCGGACGGCATCAACTTCCACGACGGCATCACGAACTCCACCGATCACGAACTCGTTCATCCGCAACACCGGTGACGACGGCATCGCGGCCTGGTCGGATTCCAACGCGGACGCGAACGACACGTTCTCGTTCGACACGGTCGAGATGCCGATGCTCGCGAACAACTTCGCGATCTACGGCGGCCACGACAACGCGATCACCCACGATGTCGCCTCGGATACCCAGACGCAGGGCGGCGGCATCACGATCGCGATGCGGTTCTCCTCGACCGCGCTGGGCGGCACGAACACGATCTCGAACGACACCACGCTGCGGGCCGGCGTCCTCGACCCGAACTGGCTGTTCGGCGTCGGCGCGCTCTGGTTCGACGCATCGCAGGGCTCGCTGGGCACCGGCACCATCAACGTGTCCAACGTCAACCTGATCGACAGCAACTACGAGGGCATCCAGAGCGTCGAAGGCTCGTCGATCGGCAACATCAACCTGACGAATGTCGACATCGACGGCGCCGGCACGTTCGCGTTCCAGTTGCAGACCACCGGCACCTTCACCGCCAACCACGTGACGTCGGAGTACATCGGGCAGTCGAACCAGATCTACAGCTGCCTCGGCCCGTCGGCCACGTTCACGCTGGTCGGCACCACCAACGGCGCCTGGACGAACAACATCGCCAGCCCGTTCTGCAACGGCACCTGGCCGGCCCCGGTCTACACGTACCCGCAGCCGACCGGTACGCCGACGCCGACCGGTACGCCGACGCCGCCGCCACCGGCCGGGAACCTGACCGTCACGCCGTCCAGCCTGACGTTCGCGACCCAGACCGACGGCACGACCAGCGCGAGCCAGGCGGTCAGCATCAAGAACACCGGTACCGCGACCGCCACGATCTCGGGCATCGCCACCTCCGGCGACTTCGCCCAGACGAACAGCTGCGGCACGTCGCTTGCGGTCAACGCGACATGTACCGCGAACGTGACGTTCACACCGACCGCGGGCGGGACCCGTACCGGCAACCTGACCATCACCAGCAACACGCCGGCCAGCCCGAACGTCGCGAGCCTCACCGGCACCGGCTTCGACCCGAACGCGAACCTCGCCCAGGGCAAGCCGATCGTCGACAACGGTCACCAGGACGTGTACGTCGCCACGAACGCCAACGACGGCAACACGAGCACGTACTGGGAGGGCACGAACGGGACGTTCCCGGCAAACCTGACCGTTGACCTCGGCGCCACCTACGCGGTCAACCACGTCACGCTCTACCTGCCGTCGACGTGGGGCGTACGCACCGAAACGCTCTCCGTGCTCGGCTCGACCGACAACTCCACGTTCACGACGTTGTCGGCGTCGGCCGGGCACACGCTCGACCCGGCGTCCGGCGATACCACGACGATCTCGTTCACCGCGGCCAACGCCCGCTACGTACGCCTGTCGTTCACCGCCAACACCGGCTGGAACGCCGGCCAGGTGTCGGAATTCCAGGTGTACGGCGGCTCCGGCGGCGGCGGAACCCCGGCGCCGGCGTTGTCCTACAGCCCGTCGTCGGTGTCGTTCGGCAATCAGGTGATCAACACCACAAGTCCCGGGAACAGCATCACGATCACCAACACCGGTACGGCCGCCGCGACGCTGTCCGGATTCGCCACCACCGGCGACTTCGCACAGACCCACACCTGTGGTGCCTCGCTCGCCGTCAACGCCACGTGCACGGTGACTGCCACGTTCACGCCGACCGCGACCGGTACACGTACCGGCTCGATCGTCGTGACGAGCAACGTCGCCGGCAGCCCGCAGAGCATCGCTCTGACCGGTACCGGCACCACGAACACGCCGGTCAACCTCGCCCTCGGAAAGACCATGACGACCAGTGGGTACGTGCAGACGTACGCGCCGGGCAACACGAACGACGGCGACGCCAACACCTACTGGGAGTCGACCAACAACGCGTTCCCGCAATGGATCCAGGTGGATCTCGGTGCGTCGACCTCGGTCGGCCGGATCGTGCTCGACCTGCCACCGTCGACGTCGTGGGCCACCCGGACCCAGACGCTGTCCGTGCAGGGCTCCACGAACGGCACCACGTTCACGACCATCGTCGGATCGGTCGGCTACACGTTCAACCCGTCCACCGGTAACACCGTGACGATCACGTTCACCGCTACCAGCACGCGCTACATCCGTGTGAATATCACCGCGAACACGGGCTGGCCGGCCGGCCAACTGTCCGAGTTCCAGGTCTGGGCCAGCTGACGTTATAACGGTCCGGGAAGGAGCCGTCGGCTCCTTCCCGGACTTCTGTGCGGTCGGCGAATCCCGACAACGAATAGCAAACAATCATGAGACGGTACGGAGACCGGGTTGTCACAAGATTCGGTCTCAGGCTAGGTTGTCCGGGCCAGTGGCACGGGGCCAACGGACCGGCAGGAAAGTACATCATGGCTAGCGCGACGGTTACCGCTACGCAGACCGATATTGACGAGGAAGCGCCGGAGCGGCCCGACGCCTGGTTCACGCCCGGATGGGCGGTTGCCGCGGTTCTGCTGATCGGCACCGCCGCGACGCTCAGCTACTACGGCGTATCAGCCCACGACATCGCGATGTTCGCGGTCTATTCGATCCTCGGCATCGCACTGCCCGGCGCTCTGATCTGGCGTGGACTGCTCGGACGCTCCGGACATATCGCGGTCGACCTCGCCGCCGGTACGACACTCGGCTTCGCCGTCGAACTCCCGGTGTACGTGATCTGCCGCGCACTCGACGCCCCGCTCGCCGTGATCGCATGGCCGCTGCTGACGTACGCGATCTTCGCGGCCGTTCCGCCGCTGCGTCGGCACTGGCGTGGATCCGGCCGGCGGCAGTCGATCGGCGAGACGGTCTTCTACGCCATCGCCTGGACCTACATCATGGTCTACTCCGCGTGGACGATGTACCGAGTCGAAGGTCTCAGCGGCAAGGCCGCGAACGACCCGTACATCGACATCCCGTTCCACCTCGCGCTCACCGGTGAGTTGAAGAACCACTTCCCCGCCCAGATCCCGTACGTCACCGGCCAGCCCCTCAACTACCACTGGTACGTCTACGCGCACATCGCCTCCGCGAGCTGGATCACCGGCATCGACCCGCTGGTCCTGATCACCCGCCTGATCGCGCTGCCGGCCCTCGCCGCGTTCGGCATCCTGATGATCGCGATCGCGAAGAAGTTCACCCACCGCTCGTGGCCCGGCATGGTCGCCATCCTGCTCGCGCTCAGCGCCACCGTCACCTCACCGTTCGGATGGAGTGTCGCCGCGCCGTCGCTGTCGCCGCTGGACTACGCGTGGCTGAGCCCGACCGAGGCATACGCGAACGCGATCTTCGCCGGACTCATCCTCGTCCTGGTCGGCATCCTGCACGGCACGTACGGGCGCCGGATCGGCCCGTGGATCGTGCTCGCGATGACGGCGGGCGCGGTGGCCGGCGCCAAGGCGACGTACCTCCCCCTGCTCGTCTGCGGCGCGGTGTTCGTGCTGATCGCGCAGATGATCCTCACGCGGCGCCCGGGGGTGATCCTGTGGGTCCTCGGCGTGGTCGCCGTCTGGCTGGCGTTCGCGCAGTTCGTGCTGTTCGGCGGCGGCACCGAGGGCATGATCGTGTCGCCGCTGGTGACCGCGAAACGGGTCGTCCTCGGCACGTTGCTGCTCGGCCCCGAGACGCCCGCAAACCCCTGGGGCAAAATGCTCGCGATCTGCCTGCTGACGCTCCTGACCTGGGCGATCGTCTGGTTCGGAGCGCTCGGCATGGCAACCCGCGAACGACGCCGCGACACCGCCGCCTGGTTGATCTTCGGTATCGGCGCGGCCGGTATCGGTGCGGTCTTCGCGTTCGCCCACCCGAACCTCAGCCAGTACTACTTCGTCGTCTCGTCGCGCCCGTACGTCGCCCTCGCGGTCGCGATCGGCCTCGCCGCGCTGGTCGACCTCCGCGGCGAACGCGGCACCCGGCGACGTGAACGGATCACACTCTGGGTCGCCGCGGTCGTGCTCGGCGCCGCTGCGATCTACACGGTGCAGGACACGATCGGCCGCAACGCCCCGACCGGTGCGCACCAGCTGATCAAGGTGACCGAGCCGTTCGCGCTCCTGATCGCGATCCTGGCGGTCCTGGCCGTCGGCGTCTGGGTCTTCGCGATCCGCAAGGGCCTCGGCCGACGTACCGCGGTCGGTGCGATCGCGATCATGGCGATCGCGACGACCGCGCCTCTGCTCGTGTCGCACGCACAGATATTCCGGACATTCGTCACATCGGATGACCGGCGCAACGCGATCGCCGGCAAGCAGTCCATCCCGGACGGTGGCATCGCCGCGATGCACTGGCTGCGGGACAACTCCAGCCCGGACGACATCATCGCGACCAACGAGCACTGCCGGGCGTTCCCGGCATCGCCCTGTGACCCGCGCGACTTCTGGGTCTCCGGATACAGCGAGCGGCGTGTGCTCGTCCAAGGCTGGGCGTACACCGAACGGGCACTGATGGGCGCCACGCCATACAAGAACCAGACCGGCGGGCCGTACTGGGATCCCGCGCTGCTGGCCGAAAACGACGCGGTGTTCACCGCACCGACCGCCGCCAACGTGGCCGCGCTCGCGGCCGACCACGGCGTACGGTGGCTGGTCGTCGTTGGCACCGCGGTGAATCCGGCGCTAGCTTCGGTCGCGACGCTGCGATTCCAGGCCACCGGCGTCTCCGTTTACGAGATCAACTAGGCGCTTCCGAGATCAACTCGGCGGATTCCGGCCGGATCCAGCCGCGTCCATTACCGAAGATAGGCTTGCCACCGTGACCACGCTCTCCGTCGTGACACCCATGTACAACGAGGCCGAAGCGGTCGACCACTTCGTCGCCCGGCTCCGCCCCGTACTCGACGGGCTCAACATCACCTACGAGGTGGTCGCGGTCGACGACGGCAGCAAGGACGCGACCGTGGCCCGGCTGATGGCGATCCGGGCCGGCTGGCCGCAGCTGCGCATCGTCAAGTTGCGCCGCAACGTCGGGCACCAGGTCGCGCTGTCGGCCGGCCTGAACGCCGCGCAGTACGACTACGTGGTCAGCATCGACGCGGATCTGCAGGACCCGCCGGAGACGATCGTCGAGATGCTCGCGCTCGCCCAGTCCCAGAACCTCGATGTGGTCTACGGCGTGCGCAGCGACCGCACCAGCGACACCCCGTTCAAGCGGATCACCGCGGGGCTGTACTACCGGATCGCCCGCAAGATGGTCGGCGACTGGATCACCGACCAGGGCGGCGACTTCCGGCTGCTGAGCCGCGACGTGGTCAACGTCCTGGTGCAGTTGCCCGACCGCCGGCCGGTCTACCGCCTGCTCGTACCGTCGCTGGGTTTCACGAGCGGCACGGTGGAGTACGTACGGGAGAAGCGTGTCGCCGGCGAGACGAAATACCCGCTCAGCAAGATGATCCGCCTCAGCGTGGACAGCATCACCAGCTTCTCCGCGGCGCCGCTGCGGTTCGCGACCTGGCTCGGCCTGATCAGCTTCGTGGTCTGCATCGCCCTGATGATCTCCGGCCTGGTCGCCTATCTGAGCGGCGTTGTGGTTCCGGGCTGGACATCGCTCTACATCGCGGTCCTGCTCCTCGGCGGCGTCCAGCTGGTGTGCCTGGGGCTTCTCGGCGAGTACATCGGTCGGCTCTACGACGCCAGCCAGCACCGGCCGCCGTTCCTGGTCGCGTTCGACACGATCAACCTCGGCGCGGACCAGAGGAACTCGGTCGGCCGGGACCTGCCCGACACCGACTACGTGACCGCCGACCGCTAGCGCCGTTCACGATCGGCGCGACGGTCCACGGCTAGCGCGCCGGTGCCAGCAGCGCATCGAGGTCGACCGGTGCGCCGTCGATCGTGGCGGCCGCGACGCTGTCGTCCAGCGCGATTTTTGTGAACCGGACCGCTTCGGCGTTCTCCACCACGACCGATGCGCGGGGCGCTCGGATCGGCGTACTCGTGATCTCCGGCCCGGCCGTGAACGCGCATGACGAGATCGTGACGTCCCGGTACGGCAGCTGCCGGATCGCGCGATCGACCTCGCTGCGGCCCCATCCGGCGATCCGCGCGCCGTACGGTCCGCACCACACCACCGTGCAGTCCGACACCGAGATCCGCTGGCTGACCTGGGATGCGTCCGGATCCTCGTGGAACCGGTCGGCGTTGTCACCGGGCAGCAGCCGGAACCCGATCTCCACGTCCGTGCACCGCACGTTCGACACCGCGACGTCGTGCACGGAGCTGAGATAGAACCCTTCGAACGCGCGGTCGACCCGCAGGTCCCGCACGCTCAAATGATGTGGATGGTACGACGGGCCGGTGATCTCGGCGACCGACGCCGCGACGGCTCCCCAGTGGACGGCGACCCCCGTGCCGCCACCGATGATCTCGATGGCGTCCACGACGACGTCGCGAACGGCGCCCATCACCGCGATCGTGTTCGCCGGGCACCGTCCGGCGCGCGCGATCCGCAAGCCGTCCAGGCGGATGTTCTCGATCCAGGACGGCACCACCGGATAGAGGTAGTCGCCGACCGTGATTGCGGTCCAGCGGGCGCCGTCGTGGATGCCCGGGGTCGCCGACGGGACCTCGATCCCGAGGCGGGACACCCGGACGCGGCTGCCGAGCACGTGAATCAGCGGATCGCTGGTCGCCGCCGTACCGACCAGGATCGATCGGGGCGCGCCGATGCCGCGGGCCCCGCGCAGCGTCGCGCCGTCGCGCAGCACGAGTCCGCCGGTGATCGGGGTCCGGCCCGGCGGCAGTACGGCGCGTCCGGTGGTGTCCAGCGCGTGCTGGATCGCCTCGCGGTTCGGCGCTCCGTCGGCCGGCGAGACGCCCAGCCTCACGCGTCGATCCGGGCCGATTGGAGTCGCCAGGCGGGCATGAATCCGAGGAACCGCCGGGCTTCCAGCCGGACCACCGCCGGTTCGTGAATGGCGGCCGGTGCGGTGACGGTGAGACGGCGACCGTTGCGGCGAACGATGCACACCATCGTCGGTGCCCCGGAGACCGGCGTGATCGCGGCGGTGACCCGGCCGGTCCGGAACCAGATGCCGGCCAGCACCCATGCGATCGGCGCGACGAACAGGCGCGAGAGCAGCCGCACCCCGGCGTGGCGGGCGCGCTGGATCGCCCGGAAGCGTGCGTCACCGGCCTTGCGGCGGCCGAGTGCGAGCATCTTCTCCCGGACCCGCGGCGCGGCCGAACCGGTCGGCCGGGCGGCCAGCAGCGGTCCGGGCTTCGGGCGCAGCGGATCGGGCGTCACCGATCGTGCCAGGCCGGCCCGGAGCGTCCACGTCGGCGTCTTGCCACGCGGTACCACCACGAACTCGTCCGAGGTCAGCTCGGCCGTACCGTTCGCGGCCGGCACACCGGTGCTGGCCAGGCCGCGCTCGATCAGCTGTGCTGCGGTGAGGAGGCCGGCGGACTGCGGCGCCGGACCGGCCGGGGCGAGTTCGATCGCGTCGAGCCGCAGACCGCAGGCCGCGTACGAACCCGGGACGCCTTCGGCCAGCTCGACGATCAGCAGGCCGTCATCGGTGACATCCTCGGCGGCCAGGTCGAACGAGACGACCGCGGTCGACTGGAACGTGAAGTCCGATGGCCGGCGGCCCAGCATGACGGCACCGCGGGTCTGGCCCTGGGACCGCACCACGATCAGCCGGGTCGCGTACGGCGACGGTGCCGAATCCGGCGTGTGCTGCCGGGCGAACGCGGCGGTGGCGGCGTCGGCGCCGATCCGGACGGTCACCCGGATCGGCGCTCCCCCGGCCGCGACCTTCAGGGCGACCAGGCCCGGGCTCAGCTCGAACCGGCCGATGATCCGGTCGCCGCGATTGAGCCCGTCGACGATCGGCACCGGCCCGTCGGCGAGGCCGGTCGTGATCTTCACGGGTACGGTCTGTACCGGCGTCGGCCGATCAAAATCGGTCTGGAAATGCACCACGGTCATCGCCTAACCCCACATCTCGTCGCCGAGCGCACGCGTCGACATACTCAGGTCGAAACGGGTGAGCAACGGTTCGTGCCGCGTCCACATCCGCCGGACCGATGCGAACAGCGGATCGCCGTCGCTCTCCGGACCGGCCATGGTCACCCGCAGGGCAACCATCAGCTCGTCACCCTGTCCTGCGTCCCAGTACTGCACGAGTGGAGACGGCACGTCGCCGCCGCTGCGGTAGAGCCAGGCGAACAGCCGGGCGCGTTCGATCTGGTCCGCCGTCACCTGGGGCTCGCCCGCGATGGTGCCGGCGATCGACGCATCCAGCTGCTTCCAGTAGTCCTCGCGGTCGGTTGCGACCCGGGACAGCCCGCATTCGCTCCACTCCGACCAGCCGGCCTGGATCGCCGGGATGCCGTACGCGGGGAGTTCGTTGCTGATGCTGCCACGGACCGTGACGCCGACGTCGGTGAGGCTCCACAGCACGTTCTTCGTCAACGCGCGACTCGGCCGGAAGACCATGTGCGGCAGATGGGCGTACTTCGCGGCGACCCGGTCGAAGAAGCCGGTCAGGTCGTAGAGATTCTGGCTCGGATGGTCGAGCAGCAGCCAGTTCGAATCGGTCCGGCTGGCCGCGTACTCGGCCGTCTCCTCGAACCAGGCACCGAGGTCGTCGAATTGTTCCACGTTCGTGCCGAGCGCGTCGGAGATCGCGTGGTTGAACACCGACACGACCGGCTTGGAGCGGTCGAAACCGTAGCGGTCCATCGCATGCGCGCGGATGGCCAGGCGTTCCGTCGAGGTCTGCACCTCGAGATCGGCCGTATTGCCGGCCCGCCACCAGGACGGGCGTCCGAGATTGCTCTTCGAGCGCCACGAAACGAGTTCGGCGCTGCGGCGGATGACGTCGCGGTTGGGGTAGACGTGCCGGTTGAAGAAGTCGCCGATCTGGTGGGTGAGTTCGGCGCGGAACGTCTGCGCGCCGCGTGCCTTGTCCGGAAACGCCGTGTACGCCTTCAGCGTCCCGGTGCTCTGTACGTGCACGACCGGCACCGAGAACCGCGTCGCCGTCTCGACCGCGAGACCCCACTGGTTGTAGTCGACGTGGCTGGTGATCAGCGCGGCCGGCCGCAGTTCGGTGAACAGCGCGTCGTACGTGCGGGAGAATTCCAGGCTGCGCCGCGTGATCCGGCGATGCGCCTCACTGCCGCGGTCGGCCTCGGACAGCCTGGGAATCCGCAGGATGCGGCAGGTCGTCGCGTCGACCAGCGAGTCGAAATGCGCCGGATCGATGCCGGTGCCGGTCTCCGGGATGCGCCGCCCCGCGACGGTGAGGTCGGGGTATTCCCGATCACCGAGCGGGTTCGAGGCGATCCGGTGACTCACCAGATCGTGGATGTCGAACACGGCATCCGCCCCGTACGCGTAGGCCATCCGCTCGACCAGCGAGACGTCGAAGCCACTCCACAACGCGTCGTACCAGTCCTCGTCGGTGCCGGTGAACACCGCCAGCGGCGCCGGGAAGATCCGCCGGAGCGCGTTTGCGACGCTCAGGTTACGCAGCGTGACCCGGATGTCCTGGTGCAGCGCCTCGACCAGAATCCAGCCGGTGCTCTTGTCGGGCGACGGCAACGTGTTGTTGCGCCAGAACACGCTGGCAGCGTCGAGATAACGGTCGTAGTCCTCGGACTGGACGTGCAGCCTCACTGGCGCTTCCCCTTGCGGATGGTGCGGGCAACGATCCGGATCGGTCCGGTCAGTACGCTGCCCAAACGGTACGTCATCGATCTGCGGGCGGTATGGATGTCCCGTACGGCCTGACTGAGGTGACCGTTGCGCTCGGCAACCGTCTCATCCAGCCAACGGATCTGTTCACGCGCTTCGGCCGGTTCGGCGCCGCGACGTGCGGCAAGCTGCACCGTTTCGCGATATCCGCTCGGAAACATCGCTCGGTCCACAGTGGTCTCCGGCGTGCCGCATGCCGCAGCGAGCGCGGTTGCCGCGTCGAGTTCCGATTGTGTCGCTGCTATCCCGGCCATCGCAGCGAGCGTAACGACTACCCGGTCGACCGTCACATCGGAGGGCCATGCGCGCGGAAATCCGCCACGTAGTAGGCGATCCGCAAACCGCCGCAGGCAGGCCGCGAACATCACCACGGGCCGCCGCGGCACCACATCTGACCAGCCGGGGCCGAGCAGCGTGGCCCCGGACTCGCGGCCGTGGTGGCACGGTCGGCACGCCCGCGTACTCGCCACGTTTGCGTACGTGGGCGTACCAATCGTTGTGGTGGTGCACTGCCAGGTCTCCCTACCCGAGCACCGTGCGGATGACGTCGACCACGCGGTCCTGATCGCCGTCGGTGAGGTCGGGGAAGAGCGGCAGCGACAGCTGCTCGGCGTAGTAGGCCTCGGCATTCGGGCACATGCCGCGGCGGTAGCCGAGGTCGGCGAAGACCGGGTGCCAGTAGACCGGGATGTAGTTGACCTGCACGCCGATGCCGGCTTCGTGCATCCGGTCGTACAACTCGCGGCGACGGCCGTCGAGGACCCGCAGCGAATACAGGTGGTAGGCCGGGTCGACGTCCGGTCGCTGGACCGGTGTCGCCACGCCCTGGACGTCGGCGAGCAGCTCGTTGTAGCGCGCGACCAGCTCGGACCGCCGCTTCTTGAAGGCCTCCAGCCGTCCGAGCTGCACGGTGCCGAGAGCGCAGAGCACGTCCGGCAGGCGGTAGTTGAGGCCGAACTCGTGCACCTCGTAGTGCCAGCCGCCCTCGACCTCGTTGCGGAACCGGGACTTGTCCCGGAACAGGCCGATGTTGTGGAACGACCGCGCGCGTGCGGCCAGCTCCGGGTTGGCCGTCGCCACCGCACCGCCTTCGGCCGTGGTCAGGTTCTTGGTCGGAAAGAACGAGAACGTCGTGATGTCCGCGATCGTGCCGATCGGAGCGCCGTGGTAGGTCGTGCCGATCGAGTGCGCGGCATCGTCCATCAGCAGGGCGCCGGTCGCGTCGGCGACGACCCGCAGCGCGTCGTAGTCGGCCGGGTGACCGGTGTAGTCGATGGCCGTGATGACCTTCGTACGCGACGTGCTGGCCGCGCGGGCCGCCTCGGCGTCAAGCAGGCCGGTGTCGCGTTCGACATCGGCGAAGACCACGGTGGCACCGAGCATGATCGCCGTGGATGCGGTCGCCACGAACGTCATCGGGCTCGTCACGACCTCGTCACCGGATCGGATCCCGGCGGCGGCGTACGCGACGTGGAGGGCCGCCGTCCCCGAGGTGACGGAGACGCACTCGGCGCCGCCGGCGTGCGCCGAGATCGCCTGCTCGAACGCCGCGACGGCCGGGCCGGTGGTCAGCCAGTCGCCGCGGAGAACGTCGCTGACCGCCGAGATCTCGACCTCGGAGATCGACTGCCGTCCGTAGGGAAGCATCAGGCCCCCGACGCTGCGATCATCGCGCGCATGTCGTCCACGCTGAGCCACTGGTCGTTGGTGTTCGACTGGTACGCGAAGTCGTTCGCCACCGGCTTGCCGTCGGTCGGCGGCGTGTAGCCCCAGGTCGCGATCGTCGGCTGGAGGACGTAGCGGGTGTCCATCTGGAGTGCGCGGCGACCTTCCTCGAACGAGATCATCTCCTCGTGGAGCTTCTCACCCGGGCGCAGGCCCATCTCGTAGGTCTCCGCGCCGGGCGCGATCGCCTCGGCCAGATCCATGATCCGCATGCTCGGAATCCGCGGTACGTACAGCTCGCCGCCCTGCATCATCTCGAACGAGTCGACGACGAACTTCACCGCCGCGTCGAGGCTGATCCAGAACCGCGTCATGCGCTTGTCCGTGATCGGCAGCGGCTTGCCGTCGGCGGCGAGCTTGCGGAAGAACGGGACCACCGAGCCACGGCTGCCCATCACGTTGCCGTACCGGACCACGGCGAAGCGGGCCGGATAGTGCGCGGCGTAGTGGTTTGCCGAGACGAAGAGCTTGTCGCCGACGAGCTTGGTGGCGCCGTACAGGTTGATCGGGCTCGAGGCCTTGTCGGTGGAGAGCGCGACGACCTTCTGGACACCGGCGTCGATGGCCGTGTCGATCACGTTCTGCGATCCGACGATGTTCGTCTGGACGAACTCGAACGGGTTGTATTCGGCCGTGTCGACCTGCTTCAACGCGGCGGCGTGGACGACGTACTCGACGCCGTGCATCGCGCGCTTCAGGCGGTCGCGGTCCCGGATGTCACCGATGAACCAGCGGAGGCGGGGGTCGTCGTTGAACAGCTGGCGTGCTTCGTACTGCTTCAGCTCGTCCCGGGAGAAGATGACTACCCGCTTGGGATCATGTACATCGAGCAAATGCCGGATGAACGACTTGCCGAATGATCCGGTGCCGCCGGTAACGAGCACATTGGTATCGCGAAAAAACGCCACTGAGAGGTCCTTCCAGGAGCTGGCCTACGACAGACTAGGGGGTATCACGGACATCGCCTCGCGAAGGATAGACGCACGGCCCGTAATCAGACTAACCACCAGATGTTGAACCGAGCGACGAAACGGCGCCGTATCGTCGTCGACTCACTGTAACGGGGCAAGCGTCGGGACGCAACCGTATCGTCGCTATGTTAAATGTTACGTTGACGCCGTGACGTTCGAATCGAACCCGCTCAAGGTCATCGGTGTTATCCAGGCCCGTACCGGCTCCACCCGACTGCCCGGCAAGGTACTGCGCCCGCTGGCCGGCCGGAGCGTGCTGGCCTGGATCGTCCGGGCCGCCCAACTGTCCGGTGTGGACGATCTGGTCGTGGCCACCACAACGGAATCCGGCGATGACGCCGTGGTCACGGAGTGTCACGCGCTCGGCGTTGACGTCGTCCGCGGCTCCGTCGACGACGTCCTGACCAGGTTCCTGCAAGCGGTGGACGGTCGTGGTGCGGACGCGGTCGCCCGGTTCACCGCCGACTGCCCGATGCTCGATCCGGCGGTCGCCGGTGCCGTGATCGACACCTGGCGCCGGATGCCGTCGCTCGACTACGTAAGCACCGCGATGCCACGCTGCGTACCGCGCGGCATGGACGGCGAAATCGTGAACATTGCCACTCTCCGGCGGATCGACAAGACCGCCGTGGATCATCACCGGGTGCATGTCACATCCGCCATCTACACCGCACCGGACGAGAACCGGATGGTCGGCCTACGGATCCACCCGGACGCCTCGGATCTCCGCGTGACGCTCGACACCGAAGACGACTACCGGCTGATCCAGAAGCTGGTCGCCGAACTCGGTGATCGCCCCGCCCACCTCGAGGAGATCGTCGGGTGGCTGCGCGCGAACCCGGAAGCGGTCGCGATCAACCAGCACGTCCGGCAGAAGGCACTGGAAGTCGGGTGAAACGGGTCGCCTTCTGCTGCGACGGCGGACCGATCCGCGGCGTCGGGCACGTCATGCGATGCCTCAGCCTCGCCGAGGAGTTCGCCGCCCGCGGCTTCCAGCCGGTCTTCGCCGCCGACATCGGCGGCATCGGCTGGGTCGAGGCGGAGTTGCAGAGGCGCGGCATCACCGTGGTCACCAGCGCGCACGTCGACATGACGCCGATCCTCGGCCAGATGCCGATCGCGGCCGTCGTCGACTCCTATGACCTGCCGGCCGAATCATCCGAGCGCCTGCGTACCGCCGCGATACCGCTGCTGGCGATCCACGACGGCAGCAACGGCGACCGGCCGGCCGACGTACGGCTGGACCAGAATCTCGGCGCCCGCGGCAGCGGTCTGCTCGGCCTCGACTACGCGCTGCTCCGGGACGACATCCTGCGGCTGCGGCCCGAGTCGCCCCGAGTCGGGCGGCACGGCGTACCCCCGAAGGTTTTGGCGTTTTTCGGAGGAACCGACGCGTTCGGTGCCGCTCCCGTCGTCGCGCAGCTGCTCGCGGCGACCGGTCTTGACTTCGCCGCGACCATCGTCGCCGCGAACGACCGCCTGGCCGCACGAATCGCGGCCATCCCCACCTCGGACCGGCAGAGCATCCGGGTGATCTCCGCCGGGTCCGAACTCACGTCGCACATCGCCGGCGCGGACCTGGTCATCGGCGCCAGCGGAACGACGCTGTGGGAGCTGCTGTGTGTCGGCGCGGCGTCCGCGGTGGTCTGCGTCGTCGACAACCAGGAGATCGGGTACGCGCGGGTGGTCGCCACGGGCGTGGCCGCCGGCCTCGGCTCGCTGGACGCGATGCGGACGAATCCGGCGGCGGCGACGGCCGCTCTGCGGTCCCTGCTGCTGGACCCGGCCGAACGAGATCGCCTGAGGGCGGCCGGGTGGCGCCTGGTCGACGGCAAAGGCCGCCAGCGCGTGGCGGACGCCCTCCTAGCACTGGTCTAGCACCTCCGGGCCTCGCAAGATCGCAGCGTCGGCGCGTGGCGGTCGGGGGCCGCAAGATCGCAACTGCGCCGCGAGGACAGCGCGGGCGCAAGATCGCGTTCAGTGGAAGCTCACGTGCCTCTCAGGTCCAAGATCCCAACACTGGACTTCCACACCTGCCACAACTCCCGATCTTGCCCGCCCCGCGGTTCGCGCGATCCCGAAATGACTTTGGGCTTGTGGCCGCCTCAACGTACGAGGAGGCAACCACAAGCCCAAAGTCAACAGGCTGTTCCTAGCTGGTGAGCCGCGAAGCGGCCTTTGTGTTCTCGAGGTAGGTCACATCATGTAACGCGTCCTAGGAAGCTAGGTAGTCAGATCCGGGAGAGGATCTTTGGGCTTGGAGAGTTAGACCAGGTCCCAGGCCATGGGGGTGCCCTTGGCCGTGTCGGCCCGGAACGTGCGGCCCTCGACCAGCGCGAAGTCGTTCGCGGCCAGGCCGCCGGTCGGGCGGATCGACCGGACGTTCTCGGCCGTGACCCGATCACCGGCGCGGACGTCCTGCACGACGTAGAGCGACCGGCGGAACCGCAGGCCCTCCTTCTCGTGTGCGGTCGGACCGACCGTGGCGGAGCCCAGCGCCCGCCAGGCCGTCTCGCTCTCGCGGACCAGCGCGGCCAGTTCAGCCGGCTCCAGCGAGAACGCCGAATCGACACCACCGTCGTGCCGGTCGAGCGTGACGTGCTTCTCGATCGCGACCGCACCGAGCACCACCGACGCGATCGCGGCGCCGATACCGAGCGTGTGGTCGGACAGGCCGACGTCGGTGTTGAGCGCGGCGGCCAGCACCGGAAGGCGGCGCAGGTTGCTCTCCTCCGGCGACGCCGGGTACGCGGCCGTACAGCCGAGCACGATCACCTGGTCGTTGCCGGTCTCTCGCACGGTACGGACGGCGGCGTCGATCTCCGCGAGCGTGGCCATGCCGGTCGAGACGATCACCGGCTTACCGGTCTCCGCCATCCGCCGGATCAGCGGCAGGTCGACGATCTCGGACGACGCGACCTTGAACGCCGGTACGCCGAGTTTGTTCAGGAAGTCGACCGCGTACGGGTCGAACGGGCTGGAGAACGCGAGCAGGCCCAGCTCCCGAGCGAGGTCGAAGATCGGCTCATGCCACTCGTAGGGCGTGGCCGCCTCGGTGTAGAGCGAGTAGAGCGTCCGGTTCGGCCAGAGCTTGTGGTTCGCGCTCAGCGTGAACGTCGGCAGCGATGAGTCGATGGTCAGCGAGTCCGCCGTGTACGTCTGCAGCTTGACCGCGTGCGCGCCGGCATCGGCGACCGCCCGGACGATGTCCAGCGCACGGTCCAGGCTGCCGTTGTGGTTGCCGGAGACCTCGGCGATGATCATCGGGGGTACGTCGGGGCCGACCGTCAAGTCAGCGATCTTGATCGTCATAGGGGAACTCCTCGAAATCTAGGAAGCGTGACACGTAGGAAGCGTGACACCTAAGATGCGGAAACCTAGGAAGCGGAAACCTAGGAAGCGGTGACGCGTCGGTCGTCGCGGTTCAGATGGATGGGCAGGACTCGGACGGTACGCCCGTCGATGTCGCGTGACTCCGCCTCGCCTTCGACGAAGCCGAACCGGCGATTCATCCGGCGTACGACGATGTTGTGTTCCAGCACTTCGCCGTGCAGAACACGCAGGTCCAGCTCGCCGAACCCGTAGTCGAGTGCTTCGCGGCACACGTCCAGCCAGGCCGAAAGCGCCGTGCCGCGCTCCTCGTGACCATCGACGTCGAGGTAGAAACCCCACGTCGCGCTCGAGGAGACCGGGTCGATTGCGGCGAACGTCACAACGCCCGCGTCCACGCCGTCGTGGACGAAGATGAGCACCCGATCCGATGCGCGGGCCCGCACCCGGGCGAACCAGGCGGCGTGCTCCGCCTCGGTGATCTCATGATCCGTCACGCTGACAGCACGTACCGTGGGGTGGTTACGCCAGGTACGGATCTGGTCGATATCACTGTCTGTAGCGGGTCTGAGCACGACTAGCCTTTCTGGGGCGGCGCGAACTAAGTTACAGTCTCTCCCCGACGATCGATCACGCCGACGATGGATCCGGCCCGGTAGAACAGATAGGCAACACCAGATTAGCGGGCCGCGATTTTGCGCAGGAATTGGAGTGGAAATGCAGGAACACGCTTCGCGTGATCAACTCAAGTCGCTCATGGGCGCGGTTATCGCGGTACACGGACACACGGTTCCCGATGACGAGTCGACCGATTTGCGCGACATTCCGTTCCGGTCGCTGGACTTCTCCGAGCTGGCACTCCGCGTCGAGGACGAGATCGGACGGGAGCTGAACTTCGACGCTCCGGGGCTGCGTAGCATCCGTACTGTGAGTGATGTCCTCGACCTTCTGGAACAACTGCAGGCAGCATGAACGGGCTGGGCAACCGCGTCGTCGTCGGCGACCGGGAAACCACCTGGGCCGATCTGGCGCCGGCGGTCTCCCGCGGCCCGGTCGTGTACGTCTGCCATGACCAGGCCGAGGCGCTCGCCGCCATCAAGGGTCACCTGGTCGCCGGCACCGAGACCATGATCATGGCGGAATCCCGGGTCGATCCGGCGTTCGTCGAAGACCTCGAGCGCGACGGATTTGTGGTCGGCCCGGCCGACGGCACGGACGTCGGCACACCCAACCGGCTGTGGATCGCGACGAGCGGCACCACCGGCCGGCCCAAGCGGATCGCGCACACGCTGGCCAGCCTGACCACCGCAGCCGGCGACCAGCCGCCGCGGACGTGGTTGTGCGCCTACTCCCCCGGCACCTACGCGTGGTGGCAGCTCGTCTCGCTGTCGCTCAGCCAGCCCGGGCAGGACCTCGTGATGGTCGACCCGGCCGACTTGGACACGTGGCCGACCGTGGCCGCGAAGTTCGGCGTGACGGCCGTCTCGGGTACGCCGACGTTCTGGCGGCAGAGCCTGTTCCGCTCGTCGGACATCCTCAGCGAGCTGCCGCTGACCCAGGTCACGCTCGGCGGCGAGCCGGTCGACCAGGCGATCCTGGACCGGTTGCGGACCGCGTTCCCGCAGGCCCGGATCAGCTGGATCTACGCGTCCAGCGAGGTCGGCGCCGTGGTCACCGTGCACGACGGCAAGGCCGGCTTCCCGGTCGCATGGCTGGACCAGCACCGCGAGGGCGTACCGACGCTGTCGGTCGAAGACGGCGAACTCGTCGTCGAGTCGACCCGACGCGGCGCCGGCGTCGAAGCCCGCGCGAAGACCGGGGATCACGTCGAGATCGTCGATGACCGCGTGCTGATCACCGGCCGTCTCGGCTCCGACGAGATCAACGTCGGCGGCGTGAAGGTGTCCGCCTCCGCCGTACGCGACGTGCTGCAATCGCACCCGGCGGTGCACTGGGCCCGGGTCCGCGGCCGGCGTGCGCCGATCGTCGGCCAGGTCGTCGCGGCCGAGGTGGTCACCGACGGCACGGTCGACGAGCAGGAACTGCGAGCATGGGCAGCGGTACGCCTCGGCGAGTCGGCCGTACCGCGCAACGTCCGGATGCTCGACGAAATCCCGATCAAGGAGACGTTGAAGAGTGATGTCTGACGTACAGACGGTTGCACCGGCCACAGTTGTCCTGGTCTCCGGCGGTTCGCGCGGCCTCGGCCTGCACATCGTCGAGGATCTGCTGAGCGCCGGCCTCTCGGTGGCGACGTTCGCACGCTCCGAGACGCCGTCGTTCCAGCAGCTGGCCGACAAGTACCCGGGCCGTTACTACGCCGAGCCGGTGGACGCGACCGATCTCGATGCGGTCTCCGCGTTCCTGCGGCGCGCCAGCGCGGTCGTGGGTGACTTCGACGGTCTCGTGAACAACGCCGCGATCGGCCAGGACTCGCTGCACATTCACACGGCGCCGGACGCGATCGCGGGCATCGTCACGACGAACCTGACCGCGCCGCTGCTGCTCACCCGGCTGATGATCCGCAAGATGCTGGCGAAGGGCACCGGCGGCCGGATCGTGAACATCACGTCGATCTGCGCGCAGCGCGGCTTCCCGGGCCTCGTCACGTACGCGGCGACGAAGGGCGCGATGGAGGCGGCCACCCGGGCGCTGGCCCGCGAGCTGCGTGATCGCGTGCTGATCAACTGCATCGCACCCGGCTTCTTCGCCTCCGAGATGTCGGCCGTGCTCGGCGCGACCGAGCTGGACCAGATCGTCCGGCGTACACCGACCGGCCAGCTGAGCGAACCCGAGCAGGTCAACGCCGCTGGTCCGGATGCTGCTGCTGGAGAACACGAACATGCAGGGTCAGGTGCTGACCGTCGACGGCGGAGCCGGGACCTGAGTGACCCGGCCGTGATCTACCGGTCCTACCTGGCCGACGGACGCATCATCCGGTGGCATCCGCCGGATGATCGGCCGTGGGCGATCGACGCGGAGTTGGCGGCACAAGCCGTGCCACCGGCGCTGGCGAAACGGACCGGCATCGGTGACCCCGCCCTGTTCTGGCCACAGTGGACGGTCTTCGAAACCGTGTGCAAGCTGCTCGACGAGTCGGTGCTCGTACGCCTGCGGAGGTTGGGCTTCGACGGCAACCGGGTGGACGGCATCCGCACGTGGACACGTCACCATGACGGCATCGTGGTGACGATCGGCGTACGGCTCAGCTCTTCGGTGCCAGCATCGCCGCTCCGATGATCCCGGCTTCGTTCTGCATCTTCGCGGCCACCACTTCGGTGTCCACGGTGATGTGCGGCAGGAACTTCTCGGCGTTCTTGCTGATCCCACCGCCCACGATGATCAGCTCCGGCCAGAACAGCGCCTGCACTTCCTCGAAGTAGTCCTGCAGCCGCTTCGCATAGTCCTTCCACGAGAGATCCTCGCGGTCGCGGGTCGAGTCGGCGGCCCACGCTTCAGCCTCGCCGTGGTGCGGCAGATGCAGGTGCCCGAGTTCGGTGTTCAGGCACGAGTTGCCCGTCGATGAACAGCGCGCTGCCGATGCCGGTGCCGAGCGTAACCGTCATGACGACGCCGGTACGGCCGGCGCCGGCGCCGTAGCGCACCTCGGCCATGCCGGCGGCATCGGCGTCGTTGATCACCGCGCAGGCTCGACCGGTCGCGTCGACGAACAGCTTGACCGCGTTGACGCCCAGCCAGGCCTTGTCGATGTTCGCTGCGGTCCGAACGACGCCGCCGGTGACCACCGACGGCAGCGTGAGCCCGACCGGTCCGTCGCCGCCGATCTTGTCGAGGACCTCCTTGACGACCTCGGCCACGGCTTCGGGCGTCGCCGGTGACGGCGTCAGGATCCGTACGCGCTCACCGGCCAACTCCCCCGCGTCAAGGTCGACCGGGGCCCCCTTGATGCCCGTGCCGCCGATGTCGATTCCCAGCGCGCCCAGTGCTGCCATGGAATGCCCCCTGCCCGGGTCGGCGGGCCCGCCCGCCAACGGTCGACGTTGACCAATACCTGAATCTAACCCATCGCAGCGGCCGCGGTCAGGCAGCGAAGATCTCGATCTCGGACAGTTGTCCGGCGGGCCACACGGTGTTCGCGGTGAACATCAGCTCGACATATCGGACGGATGTGCTATCGAACGAGATCGTCACGGTGTTTCCGGTGGCCGGATCGAACCGGTATTCGGCCGTCCCGACGATGGTGTCGAAGCGCCAGCCGCCGGTACTGCCGACGATCTTGATCGTCTGCGTACGGGCAGTCCACACGGCCTGTGGCGGCAGGGTCAGCACGATCCGGCCGATCGTCGCCGCATCGCCGAGATCGACCATCAGCGTCTGTGGATGATGGTGCCAGGAGTCCTGCCAGTGCGGACTCTCCCAGTAGGTGTTGGGATCGCTGTCGACTGCGTTCGACGCCACGTTGACGCCGGTGGAGCCGGAGCCGGTCACCGGCTTGCCGGCGGCGAGATTGCGCTGTGACCCGAATGGGGCGCCCGGCGCGGTGGTGGGCGTGATCACCACGGCCGCGGTGGTCGCGCTCGCCGATGGGGACGGCGCCGCCGGGTTCGGCGTCGGCACGACCGCATCCCTCGTGGTACGGGCGACGGACGGCGTCGGAACACCGGACGGGCTCGCCACGGCGGCAGGAGTCGGGATCGGCGGGAGCGCACCGGTACCGGCGCCGAACGTCACCGAGTTACTGTCCGGGGTCAAGGACGCGTAGAGGCCGGCGGCGGAGCCGGTCAGCACAACTGCGGCCGCGATGATCAGCGTGGCCCGGAGTCGGGCCGACATCGGGCCGGCCGGTGCCGGGATCCGGTGTCGGGCTTTGCCGCCGTCGGCGTCGCGCTCGACCCGTTGGACCGGGATCAACTCGGTCGGCCGGTCGTGCGCGGGTAGCACCCGGCCACCGCGCCGTCCGTCCGGCAGTTGATCAGCCATCTCCGGGACGTATGGGCGGACCAGCGAGAACCCGGGGTCGTCTGGGTCGTCCGTCATGACCGCCCCCAACGACTGAATCGCATTGCACGCACAAGGAAACCTTACGGGTTCCGGTATGTGAATGCTCTGTCGGTTACCCGCAACTCAGCACCGATCCGGCAGTCCGCTGGTCAGGGTGTAGCGGCCGGCCGCCGGTACGTGTAAATCGGTCCACCCGCCGCTCGCCGGTGCGACGCAGGCGCCGTCGTCCGCGGTGAGCAGCATCGAATACCGGACGCGTACCACGACGTCGCCGGCGATGGCCGCGTCGATCGTGACGCCGCCGTCGTCCGACGAGATCAGCGTCGCACCGGCCACGAACGGCTCCGGTGCGGTCACCTGGTAGAGCGTCCAGCCACCGCCGCTCCACACCGGGCGCAGGAAGTCCGGCCGGGTCGACAGGATGGCGGCCTCCACGTTTGCGGCCGACGGGTCGACCGGCTGGCCGGGCGCGTACGCGACGTAGGAGATCGCATTCGTCCGCAGCCAGTCTGCGTACTCCGACGGGGTCATCGCGCCGTAGAACTGTGGGTTCAACTCGCGATCCACCTGCCGCAGCCAGCCGCGCGCGATCGGGACCGCGTCGGCGACGTAGACCGACTCCCAGTGGTCGCGCAGCGGTACGACTTCGATCCGGCCGATCGGGCCGAGGGTGTGCAACTCGGACAGCAGCGGCCGGTAGAAGCTCGCCTGCGTCTCGACCGACCCGGCCCGATCCGCGTCACCGATCGGCAGCACCGGAGCGAACCAGTACATCGCGGCGACCATCACGGAGACCAGCCAGATACGGCCGGGCAGGTACGCCGCGGCGATCGGAATCGCGAAGATCATCGGGAGCCGCAGGACGTTCGAGCCGAGTGGTGTCGCAATGTAGAACGCGGCGATCAGCAGCCCGGCACCGAGCCAGGTGCCCAGCCGGAGCGTACGGAAACGAGCCGGGACCAGCAGCGCCGTGACCACGACCAGCGCGACGAACAGTTGCATCGACGACTTCGAGTACGGCTGCGAGCCACCGTCGCTGAGCAGCGACATCGGTAGCAGGCCCGAGCGCGCAGCCGAGCCCGAGACCGAGCGCATCCGGGCGCTGTGCCGGCCGGGCGAGCAGCCAGGCCACCGCACACAGGCCGAGGAAGATGCCGGCGACCGGGCTGGTCAGCATCGTCGCCGCGCCGAACGCCCCGAGCACGATCGGACGCAGCGGGAGGCGACGCAGCCGGACACGGTTGCCGGGCGGCTCGACCGCGATCGCCAGCGCGCACGCTCCGACCGCGAGGCCGGCCGCGAACGTGGTCCGGCCGGCCAGCAGATTACCGAAGCCCATCACCGCGATCAGCACGCCGCCGAGCGCCGGGCGGGCGGCGCCGGTACGCGCCAGGACCCGGGTCATCGCGGCCGTGAAGACGAGTTCGGCCAGGACGCCGGTCCATCGGGCTCCGATCACGGCGACCAGGCCCGGGACCGTCATGCTGTAGGAGAGTTGGTCGACCCCGGCGTACCAGCCGAAGTTGATCGGTCGCAGGCCGAATGCGCGCGTGAAATCGCCGTGCGCAACCTGCGCGGACAGGTCCGTGCCCATCGGCGGCCGGAGCAGGTACCACAGGCAGATCGCGACCGCGGCGGTGAGCGCGATGACCTCAGGCCGGCGGAGCCAGAGCCTGGGTGGCGGTCGGACCGGCTCGGCCGGCAACGGCGGGTCGAGGACGGTCGCGCTTCGCTCCGGGGTCATTCGTGATCCTCCGCGCGTCGGCGATCGTCCACAGTGCACGGACGGATCGCCGGTGGTGCCCCCGCACACGACCGTGACGTTACGGTGCGTGGCCGAGCGTGTGCAACCCCGTTACCGCCGGCGACCGACGAGAGGTTGGTCGATACCTGTCCTGACGTGCAACTATTCCGGATCACGCCGCCGAAAGGATCTCCATGCTCGCATCGTTTCTCACCCTGACCCGCTTCCAGCGCAGCGTGGTGATCTTCACCGCCGTCTGGACGCTGGGATCCACCATCTGGCTGGCCCACCTGGCATGATCAACGATCTTGCGGGTCATCGCGATCGCGGATAGGTTGCGCTTCTGGACCTTCCCCATCGCGTTTCGCGGCAGCGCGGGCACGAACACGATGCGCCTCGGGCGCTTATGCGCGGAGAGGCGATCGCCGACGAACGCGATCAGGTCCGCCTCGCTGACCGGTCGGCCGACCCGCTCGGCGACCACGAACGCCACCACCCGCTCGCCGAGATCCGCGTCCGGCACGCCGATCACCGCCGCCTCCCGCACGGCCGGGTGCGCGAGCAGTGCGTCCTCGACCTCGCCGGCGCCGATCCGGTACCCGCCGCTCTTGATCAGATCGGTCGACGCCCGTCCGACGATGCGATGCCAGCCGTCGGCGTCGATGGAGGCGATGTCACCGGTCCGGAACCAGCCGTCGGCGGTGCGGGACGCGGCCGTCGCGGCCGGCTGCCGCCAGTAGCCGTCCGACAGCATCGGGCCGGTGACCTGCAGCTCACCGATGGACTCGCCGTCGTGGCGGCACCGCACGCTCCCGCCATCGTCGACCAACCGGGTCGCGACGCCGGCCAGCGGAAATCCGACATGACCGGCCCGCCGCGGTCCATCCGCGCGGCTGCTGACGGTGATCAGCGTCTCCGTCATCCCGTAGCGCTCGACCGGCTCGTGGCCGGTCAGCTCGCGCAGGCGCTCGAACACCGGCACCGGCAGCGGTGCGCTGCCGGACACCAGCAGCCGCGCCGCCGACAGCGCACGCGCCGCCGACGGTTGCGCACAGATCCGTGACCACACCGTGGGTACGCCGAAGTAGAGCGAGCCCGCGGCGGCCGCATAGGCCGTCCGGCGCCGGCCGTCCGGTGTGGACCAGCCGGCTGCCGATCCGCAGCGGACCGAGCAGCCCGAGCACCAACCCGTGCACGTGGAACAGCGGCAGCCCGTGCACGAGCACGTCGTCCGGCGTCCACGCCCACGCGTCGGCGAGCGCGTCGATGCCGGCCGCGACAGCGCGCGTGCGACAGCGACCACCCCCTTCGGCGGTCCGGTGGTCCCGCTCGTGTACATGATCAGCGCGGTCCGCTCGGGCGCCACCGGCGGCGGCGCCGCCGCCGACCGCCGGGACAGATCGACGTGCTCGATGACCAGCGTCGCGCCCGAGTCCGCGAGCAGGTGCGCACGCTCATCGGTGCCGGAATCGGGCGGCAGCGGCACGATCGCCACGCCCGCGGCCAGCGCACCCACCATCGCGACGACGGTCTCCAGCGTCGGCGTCGCATGGACCGCCACGACATCGTGCCCGGCGAGGTCGGCGGCGACCGCGGCGGCGGCACGTCGCAGCGCGTCGCCGGACATCGCGGCGCCGTCGACCACGATCGCATCCGCGCGATCCAACGCTCCGGACATCAGGCCGTTCAGCACACCCCGGACTCTACGGCCCCGGCGGCGTCGGCCCCGGGAAGTTGCGCTCCGGACACGTGTTGGGACGCGCCGGATCGTACGCGACGAGCGCGTTCGCCTCGCCCTCCTGCGGGCTTGGTTGGCGTGCGGCAGATCGTCGCTCACCTCGACCAGGCCGTGCCAGCCGGTGTAGTTCGCGGTGAACATCGTGCACCCCTGATCGTTTCTTCGTGCCGGCGATGCCGATCGCCTGCGCCCGGGTACGGATGAACGTCGTCGGGTCGGCCGGATTGCTTTCCAGCAGGAAGAAGTCCTGGCTGGTATTGGCGACGTTGACCCAGAACTTCTGGCCCGCGGTGAGGTAGATGTCGGAGACGCTGAGCACGTCCTGACTGTTCACGCTCGCGAACGCCAGATCCGGATCGCTCGGGCCGGTGACGCCATCATTGGCGGAGGCGGGCAGCGTGGTCACGGTATGACCCTGGTGCTGCTGAATGTAGAACGGGCCGGTCCCGGACCAGTGCGAGACGGTCGCGGAGTAGGAGCCGAGCGGGCGAAGATTCGAGTTGATCGCGATCCAGTCGGTGACGCCGGTCCCGTCGTCGCTCGTACCCGAGCAGCGTGTTGTCTCGCCCTCGTAGAGGCGGACGTCGTAGTCGGCATCGGTGGCCACGGCCCACGTGGACCAGTAGTAGTTCACCGTGCTGAACGTGTACGTCGTCGGTGCCACGCTCGTCGTCACCACGGCACCGTCGGCCAGCGGCGTGCCGGCGTACGCGTCCTGGGACACCAGGACCGTCGCCAGCACCGCCACGATCGTGAGTGTCGTACCCATCCAGCCGCGTCGTACGCGCCGACCGGTCTTCGCGCCCCGCCCATCCCTCATGCGACGCAGTGTCGCGCGCCGCTGGCGCGGCGTGCATCGACGAGTCGCCCATCCGACTCGGATCGGTTGGCACGGCGGATCGGTTGGCCCGAGTCCGGATCGGGTATAGCCCGGCCATGACTGAAACCACGCACGATCACAGCTCGGACGCGTCGCAGGATCCGGCACAGCGCAAGGGCGGCCCGGCCGTCACATTCCCGCATCCGGTCGTCCCGGACGAGCAGGACATCGTCACGGTTGCGCCGCCGCACCGGCAAGCACCTGGAAGAAAACCCGGCGGCGACGGACCTGCCGCAATAATCCGTTCTTTCCCGTGCCCTGTGCCCACGGGCGTCGGGCATGGGCAAGAATGGCGAGATGGCAGTTGTCAGCCGAGGCTTTACCGGGCGCCCGCGCGGCGATGTGGAGCTGCCTCCCGGCCAGTACCTGACCGAGGACTTTCCGGTCCTCTCCGCCGGCCCGACGCCCCGGGTCCAACGGACCCTGGGAGTTCGTGATCATCACCGAGGCGGGGCAGCGTCACGCCTGGAACTGGGCCGCAGCTCCGGGCGCTGCCCAGCGAGCATCACGGTCGACCTGCACTGCGTCACCAAGTGGTCCAAGCTCGGCACCGGCTGGCGCGGCGTCGCGATCGACACGCTGTTCGCGGACGTGGAGACCGCCGCCGACTACGTCGCTGGCCCGCTCGTACGGCGGCTACACCACCAACCTGCCGCTCGGCGATCTGCTCGACGGGCAGGCCTGGATCGCCTACGAGTACGACGGCGAGCCGCTGCACTCCGGAGCACGGCGGGCCGGCCCGGCTGCTCGTACCGCATCTGTATTTCTGGAAGATCGCGAAATGGGTGCGCGGGTTCGAGATGTCGCACGAGGACCAGCCGGGCTTCTGGGAGACCGCCGGGCTACCACAACTACGGGGATCCCTGGCGGGAACAGCGCTATTGGGGCGACTGACCTGGCAGGTCGGCGCCGGTCGCCGAGGCGCGCGGGCGAGTCCGTCGACCGCGCGTCACGCTCGTGCTCGACGTGCCGGGCTGGCAGCAGCACCAGCCCGGGCAGCACGTCGACGTACGCCTGACCGCGCCGGACGGCTACAGCACGCAGCGCAGCTACTCGATCGCGTCGGCGTCGGAGCCGGGCCGGATCGAGATCACCGTCCAGCGGGTGCCGGACGGTGAGGTGTCGTCGCTACCTCGTCGACATCGCCGCGGCCGGGCGACCCGATCGAGCTGCGCGGCCCGATCGGCGGCTGGTTCGTGTGGCAGCCCGATCACAGCCGAGCCGGTGCTGCTGGTCGCCGGCGGTTCCGGCATCGTGCCGCTGATGGCGATGGTCCGGACCCGGGCGCAGGCGGCAGCCGTACGCCGTTCCGGCTGATCTACTCGGTCCGCACGCCGGAGGATCTGTTCTACCCGTCGGAGCTGCGGCAACGCGTACGCGACGATGCGGCCTCGATGTCGCGTACGCGTATACGCGCCAGGCACCGGACGGGCTGGCGGCGGTACGCCCGGCGGCTCAACGCGACCACGCTCGCCGCGTCCGGCTGGCCGCCGGACCTCGCACCGCGCATCTACGTCTGCGGGCCCACGCCGTTCGTCGAGTCGATCGCCGACCTGCTGGTCGACGCGGGGCACGAACCGACCCAACATCCGCACCGAGCGCTTCGGCCCGACCGGCACCTGACGCCCGACCCCGCACCTGTTGCCGGACCCGCACCCGAAGACCGACCCGCACCCGAAGCCAGAGCGGCTACTCGGAAACCGAGGTCTCTACTCGACGGCAACGGCATCAGAGCCGGCTGAGCGAGCCGCTGCGACCTCCGATTCACCACCTCGGCGGTGGTCAGGATGGCCGCGAGCACCATGGCCAGGACGCCCGCCGGGTAGGCGAACCGCTGCACCTTCAGCGGCGTCGTCAGCGGGACGTGGTGCGAGACCTCCAGCGCCGCCGGACGGGCACCGAACCAGGCCGCCATCTCCGGCCGGGACGCGACGATCTTGTCGGTGGCCGCCTCACCGGGTGCGAACGCGTTCGGATACTGCACCACGTGCTCGATCGGGAACGGCAGCCGGCTCCAGAGGATCTGGTCGATCGTACGGGCGTCCTGAATGTTGTCCGGCAACGAGTTCTCGCGCGCGGCGTACGCGACGGTGACATCGACGCCGTCGCCGTCCGGCGTCACGTAGTAGCACCCCTGCATGCCCTGCGCAGCACCGATCGCCGATTTACCGGGGAAATTACCGTAATGTCGGGCACGGCGCCTGCCACCAGCCGATCGCGCTGGGAATCGTCAAGAGGACAACGGACGTGACAAAAGCCACGACTGCCGATGTGACCAGCATCGATTTGACCAGCGCCACGTGCCACTCCTCATCAGGGGTATGACCAGGAGTAATGAACGTTACCGGCTGCCGGCGACGGGCAGTCGCTCGATTACCGCAATCGAGGCGGATGATTGGCCGGCGCGACCAACGATCAGGGACAGCACGAGCGCCGTCCACCCCGCCTGATGTGACGCGCCGACGGCCGGCACCGGTGTCGCCGTTGAAATACTCCGGGAAGATGATCCGATCCCGCCAATCCGGATGCGTCGCCGAGCATGTCGTTGTCGTGGTAGATCGGCCGCCGGCCGTCCGGCCCGGGCAGGAACGTGGCGATCAGGCGCGCGGACAGATCGTCGGCGACCTCGCCCAGCGACATCATCTGCCCGGAGCCGGTCGGGTTTTCGATCTTCACATCGCTGCCCAGATAGGCGTCAAACTCCCGCAGCGCACCGATGATCAGGTAGTTGCTCGGCATCCAGACCGGGCCGCGCCAGTTGGAGTTGCCGCCGAAATTGGCCGTCCGGGACTCGGCCGGCTCGTAGTCGACGCTGAACTCGCTGGCCGCCGAGGTCCACGGCGAACGGGTGTTCGAGGTGGTAGCGCGAGACCGAACGCAGGCCGTACGGGCTGAGGAACTCCTCGGTGTCGAGCATGCGGACGAGGATCCGGGCGAGTTGCTCGGGGGTCGCAAGGGACAGCAGCCGCCGGACCCTTCCGTCGGCGTCGGTGCGGTGCTCGCCGACCACGCCGGCGTACTCCGGCTTGTGGTCCAGGAACCACCGGATCCGGGCGCCGAGTTCCGGCAGGTCGGCCACCTCGCCCGGCTCGATGCTCGCGGTCGCGCACAACGGGATCAGGCCGACGATCGAGAACACCCGCATCGGGATCGAGCTGGCACCGTCGACGCGCAACTGGTCGCAGAAGAACCCGTCGTCCTCGCTCCACAGATTCTTGCGCGGCCGAGCCGATGTAGGCGAAGTGCTCGAAGAACTTCGTCGCGATGTCCTCGTACGCGCAGTCGTGCCGGGCCAGCAGCACCGACATCTCCAGCATGTTCAGCGCGTACATCGCCATCCAGCCGGTGCCGTCGGACTGCTCCAGCTCGCCGGCGACCGGCAGCGCGGCCGAGCGGTCGAACGGCCCGATGTTGTCCAGGCCGAGGAAGCCGCCCTCGAACACGTTGTTGCCGTCGTTGTCCTTGCGGTTGACCCACCAGGTGAAGTTCAGCAGCAGCTTGTGCATGATGCGGGCCAGGAAATCGATGTCGGTGCCGCCGTCGATCGCGAAGATCCGCAGTGCGGCCCACGCGTGCACCGGCGGATTGACGTCGCCGAACGCCCACTCGTACGCGGGGATCTGGCCGGCCGGATGCAGGTACCAGTCCCGCAGCAGCAGCAGCAGCTGCTCCTTCGCGAAGCGTCGGATCGACCCGCGCGATCGCGACGCAGTGGAACGCGAGATCCCAGGCCGCGAACCACGGATATTCCCACGGATCGGGCATCGAGATCACGTCCGCCGCGTGCATGTGCCACCAGCCGGAGTTGCGGCCGTGCAGGCGGGCCGCCGGCGGCGTCGGTCCGGCCGGATCGCCGGTCAGCCAGCGGTCGACGTCGAAGTGGTAATACTGCTTGCCCCACATCAGCCCGGCCACCGCGGCCCGCGCGACGGCGGCCTCGTCGTCGGTCGTGCCGGCCGGCATCAGATCGGCGAAGAACGCGTCCGCCTCGCCCGATCGGGCGGCGACCACCTTGGTGAAGCCGTCGGTCAGATCGAGCGCGTCGGCCGTCGTGTGCGCCAGCCGGACCCGGATCACCGCGGATTCACCGGCCGGCACGTCGAGCACGTAGTGCAGGGCCGCCTTGCGTGCCCGTACCCGCTGGGTTGACGGATTGTGCGCCGGAGACGACGTAGTCGTTGATGGCGTCCTTCGGGAAGCGCGAGCGTCCCTCGACCCCCCACAGGCGTTCGGTGTTGGTCTCGTTGTCGCAGGCCAGCGCGGTCGGTGCGCCGTCGCCGGCGAGGAGCAGCCGGCCGGTGACGGTGATGGTCGGCGACCAGGGTCGCACCGGATGCGGTGATAGTCGGCACGACGTCGTGGTCCGGCAGCCCCCAGCTCCAGTTGTTGCGGAACCACAGCGTCGGCAGCACGTGGATGGTCGCGTCGTCCGGGCCGCGGTTCGCCACAGTGATCACCATGCAGAGATCGGTGGGCGCGGCCTTCGCGTAGTCGACGCTGACCGACCAGTAGCGGTCCTCACCGAAAATGCCGGTGTCCACCAGCTCGTACTCACCGACGCTGCGGTCGCGGCGGGCGTTCTCATCGATCAACTGCTGATAGGGGTACGCCGCCTGCGGATAGTGGTAACGCCAACGCATCCAGGAGTGGGTGGGCGTCGAGTCCTCGTACCAGAAGTACTCCTTGACGTCCTCGCCGTGATTGCCCTGCTCGCCGGTGAGGCCGAACATGCGCTCCTTGAGGATCGGATCGACACCGTTCCACAGGGCGAGCGCGAAACAGAAGTTCTGCCGCTCGTCGCAGATGCCCGCCATGCCGTCTTCGTTCCAGCGGTAGACCCGCGACCGCGCGTGGTCGTGCGGGAAGTTGGACCACGCCTCGCCGTGTTCGCTGTAGTCCTCGCGGACCGTGCCCCAGGCGCGTTCGGACAGGTAGGGGCCCCAGGACCGCCATGGTGCCGTGCCGTGCATCGGCGTCGGCCAACCGCTGCTGCTCGCTCATGGCCGCATGGCCCGCATCGTTGCGCACGGGTACATCATGACGTGCCAGATCATCTATCGAGCGTCAAATACGGATGTCAACCTGAGAAAGCGAATCCGGACACTCGGCCGATTCTTGACTTCGTCCCGTACACTTTCCGCGGTCAAGGCTGGTCAAGACTGTTGTGATTACTGGGGGTGCCTAGGTGTCGTCGGATTCGGCCGGACCAGGTCGTCAAGGACCGGGTTCGACGCCCGGCGGATCACGAGGGCGCGCATCCATTCCGCCACAGGGATCAGCGGCCGGCCGCAAGAACCCGCGTACCGGACGGTCATCGGCATCGGGCTCGGGCCGCAAGCCGGGTCAGGTGGCGCCGGACGGGCTCGTCGCATCGAAGTCGCGCAAACACCGCAGCCCGCTGTGGACGAAGATCACGATCGTCCTGGGCGCCCTGATGCTGGTCGCGACGGTCGGCGCGTACGTGGCGTTCCAGGCCGGCATCAACGAACTCAACCACTCGGTGAACACCGCGAACCTGTCTGGCACCCGATCCCGCGACGAAGCCGAAGCTGGTCGGCAACACGATCGCCGGGCCGATCAACATCCTCATGGTCGGCGTCGACGCGACCGGGCACACCGACTCGATCATGATCGCCCACTTCCCGGCCAGTCACAACGAGGTCTACTTCATCTCGCTCCCCCGCGACACCCGGGTCAACGTGCCGGGCGGCGGCACCAACAAGATCAACGCGGTCTACGACAACGGCAAGATCCCCGAACTCCAGAAGACGATCCAGAACAACTGGGGCATCTCCGTCAATGCCGCCATGATCATCAACTTCACCGGCTTCGAGGACATCGTCACGAAGCTCGGCGGCGTCGACATGTACGTCGACGAGACGACGTACTCGATCCACCACGGCTACATCAACAACAACCCGGCCGATCACTACAACGGCTACCCGTACAAGATCAATCCGAACTCCGGCGTACCGATCTGCTCGAAGCGCGGCGTGTCCTGGGGCCCCGCGACGCGCCGACGAGTGCACGCTCCCCGGCGTCAAAGAGGTCGTCTACCCCAAGGGCCCGTACCACTTCAACGCCTACGACGCGCTGGACTTCGTCCGATGCCGCGACGGCCTGGCCGGCACCGACTACGGCCGCCAGCGCCACCAGCAGCAGTTCATCAAGGCCGTGATGGCGAAGGTATACGCGAAGGGCCTGTCCGACCCGCTCCAGCTGCTGGGCCTGATCCAGTCCATGAAGAAGGCGTTCACGTTCGATGCGAACGGCGTCCCGCTGGAGGACTGGCTGTTCACGCTCGACAAGATCGGGCCGACCAACATGGTCACCATCAAGACCAACGACGGCCAGTACGTCGATGCCGAGGGCCCGCCGGACGGGCACGGCTCCGAGCAGGGCCTGAACGCCGACACGCTGGACCTCCTCAACCGGGTCAAGACCGACACCGGAGCCGGCGATCCGGTCGGTGCGTTCCTCGCTGTGCATCCCGATTGGGCAGCTACCGGCTCCTGATCGTTAAAGTGGAGCCATGAGTACCTCGTCGAAGGTCGCACCTCAGGTCAGTGGCGACGATGCCGGACCGTTGACCCATCGGCAGATCCTGACGATCCTCGTCGGTCTGCTGATGGCGATGTTCCTCGCCGCGCTGGACCAGACGGTCGTCGGAACCGCGATCCGTACCATCGCCGACGACCTGCACGGCTTCTCCCTGCAGGTCTGGGCGACGACCGCGTTCCTGATCACGTCGACCATCTCGACGCCGCTGTACGGCAAGCTGTCGGACATGTACGGCCGCAAGTTCTTCATCCTGTTCGCGATCAGCATCTTCATCGTCGGCTCGATGCTGTGCGGCCTGTCCCGGTCCATGTACGAGCTGGCCATCTTCCGCGCGATCCAGGGCATCGGCGCCGGCGGCCTGTTCTCGCTCGCACTCGCGATCCTCGGCGACATCGTGCCGCCCCGGGAACGTGCCAAATATCAGGGCTACTTCCTGGCCGTCTTCGGTACCTCCAGCGTGCTGGGCCCGGTCCTCGGCGGATTCTTCGCCGGATCGCCGGCCATCCTCGGCATCCCCGGCTGGCGCTGGATCTTCTACATCAATGTGCCGATCGCGGCGGCCGCGCTGATCCTCGTCACGAAGAACCTGAACGTGCCGTTCGAGCGGCGGCCGCACCGGCTGGACTGGCCGGGCGCGATCGCGCTGATCGTCTGCCTGGTGCCGTTGCTGATCGTGGCGAACGAGGGCAACATCTGGGGCTGGGGCGCCTCGAAGTCGCTCGCCTGCTACGCCATCGGCCTGATCGGCCTGGTGGCGTTCCTGGTCATCGAACGCCTGTACGGCGACGATGCGCTGCTGCCGATGCGACTGTTCCGAGGGCGTACGTTCAGCGTTGCGGTGTCCTCCAGCTTCTTCATCGGCATGGCGATGTTCGGCGGCCTCCTACTGCTCCCGCTCTACCTGCAGGTGGTCCGCGGATCGAGTCCGACGCTGGCCGGCCTCGAACTGCTCCCGCTGGTGCTCGGCATGATGATCGGCTCGATCGGCTCCGGCCAGACGATCAGCCGCACCGGCCGCTACCGCATCTTCCCGATCATCGGCGCGGCCCTGATCCTGGTCGCGATGCTGCTGTTCGCGCAGCTCGGTGCGGACACGAAGTTCGGGCTGACGGTGACGATGATGCTGCTGATGGGCCTCGGCCTCGGCGCGTCGATGCAACCGATGGTGACCGCCGCACAGAATGCCGCATCACCACGCGAGATCGGTGTCGCGACGTCGTCGGTCACGTTCTTCCGGTCGATGGGCGGCACGATCGGCGCCGCCGTGTTCCTGTCCATCCTGTTCAGCCGGCTGCCCGGAAAGATCTCGACGGCGTACGCCGCGGCGGCCAAGACTCCGGCGTTCCAGCACGTCGCGGCCGCGCACCCGGACCAAGTGAAGATCCTGCGTCTCAGACGAGCAACGGTGGAGCGCTCGAACGACACGTCGTTCCTGAAGCAGCTCGACCCGGTTCTCGCGCATCCGTTCAAGGTCGGGTTCGCGAATTCGATGAGCATCGTCTACTACATCGCCGCCGGCATCATGGTGATCACGCTGCTGATCGTGCTGATGCTGCCGGAACTGGAGCTACGGAAGACGTCCGCGATGCAGCGCCGCGGACCCGAGCCGTCCGACTCATCTGACTCGCCCGACCCATCCGACGCGACGACGGCAGAGCCTGCGGCGAGCTGACCGCGCCGAGGCATGAGTTCCGTACTACTGTTTCCGCCGCGTCTGACCCGGTCGGCGGAGCGGATTCGGGTTGCGGCCCACCTGCGCGGCCTGGAAACCCGCCAGCTGCCGACGTTCGAGATCCCGGCCGGCCTGACCGCCGACTATTTGCATGCGGGGCCGTCGTTCGCCGATGCCGTCGCCGGTCCGCTCGGCATAGCGCCGCTGGAAGCGCCGGCCGACTGGCTGGCCACGCTCCCGTTCGACACCCGTGATCCGGAACATGCGGACGCTCAGTCGACGTGGGCGGCGTTGGCGATCACGGTCAGCACCCAGAGCACGGCCAGCACCAGGCTCAGCGTCGCCGCGCTCAGCAGCCGAGGATCCACCGTCCGGCGCTGCCGGCGCGCGACGCCGACCTGCCAGGCCGCGAGGCCGAACGGAATCACCACGAGGAACGGCAGGAGGGCGGTCGCCACCGCCACGACCATCGACAGGCGCCCGGTCCAGGTGCGCGGCGCCCGTACGGCATCTGCCTCAACCACGCCGGCCGCGGTCAGCCGCTGCCGGGTCGCGTAGAGCGCGGCCAACTCCGGTGGCGGCGGCCGGTTCTCCGCCAGCGCGACGCTGACATCAGCCTGGTAGCGCTGCAGTTTCCGGGTGGCCCGCTGTGCGCGCCGTCCGCCGCGCACAAAGCTGTTCCACCGGGCGATCCGTCGGGTCCGTCCGGTCCGCAGTGCGGCGATCTCGGCCGGCGTCGCGAGCACCGGGTTCGCGACCGCCGTCAACCGGCCGGACAGCGCCCGGTACTCGGTCCGCCGGGCAAAGTGCGTGATCACCACCAGCGTGCCGAGCACCAGGAAACCCTTGACGAACATCGACAGCAGGCTGCCGAAGTTGCCGCTGATCCGGCTCAGCGGATCGGTCAGCAGCGGCGAATTCCAGAAGAAATGCGCCGCCCAGCCGGCCGCGAACGCGACCGCGACGACCGCGATCCGGATCGCCACCGGCCGGTCCTGGCGCAACACGGCGTACGCGATGCCGGCCCCGATGATCGCGCTGTAGACGGTGTGGCTCCACAACCCGGCGAGCAGCCCGCGGACGATGAACATCTGCCACGCCGGACCGATCGTGTTCGAGTCCTGGGAGGCCGCGACGTTCAGCGTGTACGTCAGGTTCTCGACCTCCTGGAATCCCAGGCCCACGAACGCGCCGTAGATGACACCGTCCATCACGCTGTTCAGATGCCGGCGACCGAGCAGCAGCAGCGCGACGATGCCGAGCGACTTGAGGATCTCCTCGTTCGTCGGACCTTCGATGGCCGCACCCCACACCCGGACGAACGCCGGCGGGAACAACCTCGTCAGGATGTCCTCGCCGGCCGTGTTGGCGCGCAGCGCGGCGGCGGTTGCCACGAGACCGCCCCACGCGAGCGCCGCGGCCAGCATCGACACCGGCTCCGGCTCGAGGTAGTCCAGCGTGTGCAGTACCCAGATCAGGACCGCTCCGTGCAGCCCGAAGAGCACCACGCCGGCGATCAGCGGTACCGGATATCGGACCGCCGCCGATCCGAACGCAAGCGTGAGTACGACCGCACCGAACACGATGAGCACCGCGAACATCCACCACGCCGGATCGGCCAGCACACGCCGGACACCGGGCGGGCTGATCGGTTGATCCGGCAGTGCCATGGGGACGTATGCGGTCATGAGCCGTGCCCGAACCGCAACGTCGCGAGCGTTCGATCGACCTCGTCGGCGTGCGACTCCAACGCCGCATCGGAGCCGGTCACCACGACCGTGACGCCGACGCCGCCGTCGACGTAGACCTCGTACCAGCCGCCGTCGTTCGATGTCAGGAATTGTGCCGACAGGCCGCTGACGCCCTGGGCGGTGCGCACCTTCATCTCCCGCCCGACGGCCTGCGGGCCGCGCTTGTCCGTCACGAGCGAACGCGCCTGGTCGTTCAGATCACTGAGCGTGCCGTCGAACGGGTTCGCCTCGATCTGGTAGTTGACGCCACCGGTCTTCAACAGCACCAGATTGTTCGACGGCGACGTACCGCGCGCATCCAGCGACGTCCGGGCTCCGGGAACGACGCTGACACCGGACCCGACGTCGAGGCGTACGCCGGCCGGCACCAACCGCTGCGGCGAGATCGAACCGGCGATCGCGGGCAGCCCGAATGCCATCAACGCGACGCCTGCAATGACTGCGACGCAGCCGGCAAGCTTCGCGCTCGGGCCTCTCACGATCCCAGCCTATGAGCAGAAACCGGACGCCAGCGTCGTTTCCGGCAACTCTCGGTGATCCCGCCATGTTCGGTGATGGCCGGTCGTATCGTGAATCTTGTCCGCACCGCATCCGGTGCCGGGCGCGGTGTGCTGCGCGCTGGTGGCCGCTCACGCTCACGGCCGTGGCCTACCGGTGCTTCGATGTCTGCGCTGGCGTTGCGGCCGACCGCATCACGCCGCTGTTACCGAGTGAACCGGCCGCCGATCATCGGCCGCGCCTGCCGATATCGCCGCGCCGTTGCGCATTGTTCACGTGGTGTCGCTCGTCGTCGGATCGGCCCCCGCGTAGATTAGGTGAGATTCGAGTGGGAGGCGCCGCTTCGTGAACCATATCGGCGACAACCAGGCCGACCCCGAGCACCAGGCCGACCCTGAGCCGGCCGACTTGAGCCTCAAGCGGAGCGGCCGAGGCACCAGGCGACTCTGAGCGACTCCGAGCTCAGGCAGACTCCAGGTCTCAGGCAGAGTCCGAGACTCAGGCAGAGTCTGGCCAGACGGACTCCTGGTCTCAGACGGACTCTGCGCCTGCGAGCGCACCGGACGGTCGCGCGGTCTATGCGACCGAACTTCCGACGACGCACCGGACGCTCAACCAGATCCTGCACGCGACCGCCAACCGGCATCCGAACGCCGCGGCGATCGACGACGGCATCCGCATCCTGACCTACCGGCGGCTGATCGAAGAGGTGGATGCGCTCAAGCGACGCCTCGCCGAGGTGGGCATCGGCGTCGGCGACCGCGTCGGCATCCGGATCGCCTCCGGATCCGCCGATCTCTACCTCGCGATTCTCGGCGTCCTGGCGGCCGGCGCGGCCTACGTACCCGTTGATCGTGAAGACCCGGACGAACGCGCTGCGCTCGTGTTCGGCGAAGCGAACGTGTGCGCGATCATGGTCGACGGTCTGACAGATCGAAGATCTCTCCACCCCCAGTGGTACGCCGCACCGGGCCGGCCTCGACGACGACGCGTGGATCATCTTCACGTCCGGTTCCACCGGCAAACCGAAGGGCGTCGCGGTCACGCATCGCTCGGCAGGTGCGTTCGTCGATGCCGAAGCCGCACTGTTCCTGGTCGATGAGCCGATCGGTACGCACGACCGGGTGCTGGCCGGGCTGTCGGTCGCGTTCGACGCGTCCTGCGAGGAGATGTGGCTGGCCTGGCGCAACGGCGCGTGCCTGGTGCCGGCGCCGCGCTCGCTCGTCCGCACCGGCGTCGACCTCGGACCGTGGCTGGTCGAGCAGCGCATCACGATCGTGTCGACGGTACCGACGCTGGCCGGGCTGTGGCCGGTCGATGCGCTGGACGAGGTCCGGCTGCTCATCTTCGGCGGCGAGTCCTGCCCGCCGGAGCTGGCCGATCGGATGGACGTGGAAGGTCGCGAGGTCTGGAACACGTACGGGCCGACCGAAGCGACCGTCGTCGCCTGCGCCGCCCGCCTGGCCGGCGACGAACCGGTCCGGATCGGGCTGCCGCTGATCGGATGGCAGCTCACCGTCGTCGACGAGCGCGGGCGTCCCGGTGCCGTGGGGCGGCATCCGGCGAACTCGTGATCGGCGGCATCGGGCCTCGCCCGCTATCTCGACAAGGACAAGGACGCCGAGAAGTACGGCGCGCTGCCGGCGCTGAACTGGGATCGCGCGTACCGCAGCGGTGACGTCGTCCGCGCCGATCCGGAAGGGCCTCGTCTTCCTCGGCCGCGTCGACGAGCAGATCAAGCTCGGCGGGCGCCGGATCGAACTCGGCGAGATCGACGCCGCGCTGCAGGCACTGCCCGGCGTCGCCGGCGGCGCGTGCGCGATCCAGCGTACGAAGGCCGGCAACCAGATCCTGGTCGGTTACGTCGTGGTCGGCGACGGCGCCGCGTTCGACCACGATGCCGCGGTCACGCCGCTGCGCGCTCAGCTGCCCGCGGCCCTCGTCCCGCTGCTCGCGACCGTCGACGACCTGCCCACCCGGACGTCCGGAAAGATCGACCGCAACGCGCTGCCGTGGCCGCTGGCCAAGGCACCGGACATCGTCGCGGCAGCTGACCGAGACGCAGAAGTGGCTGGCCGAGGAGTGGTTCGAGATCCTCGGCATCGCGCGTCGGAGACGTCGGCGCGGACTTCTTCCGCAACGGCGGCGGCAGCCTCACCGCAGCCCAGCTCACCGCCCGGATCCGGACCCGGTATCCGCAGGCGTCGGTCGTCGACATCTACCAGAATCCGAAGCTCGGCGCGCTCGGCGCCGTCCTCGACGCGTACGAGCAGGCCCGGCCGACCCGCCGCGACGTGGCACCGACGCCGCTGCGGACCGGCGCTGATCCAGACCGCGCTGATGGTGCCGCTGTTCACGCTCGTCGGACTCCGGTGGACCGCGATCGCGGCCGCGCTGGCGAACGTGATCGGCCTCCCGGGCGTCCCGCACGTGTCGTGGTGGTGGCTCGCCGGCGTCTGGCTGGTGCTGTTCAGCCCGGCCGGCCGGATCGCGATCGCGGCCGGCGGCGCGCGGCTGCTGCTGCGCGGCGTACGCCCCGGCATCGTATCCGCGCGGCGGCCGCGTCCACCTGCGGCTGTGGTTCGCCGAGCAGCTCGCGAACGCGACCGGCGCGACGTCGATCAACGGCGCGGCGCTGATGACCTGGTACGCCCAGTGGCTCGGCGCGAACATCGGCCGCGACGTCGACCTGCACTCGGCACCGCCGGTGACCGGCCTGCTGAAGATCGGCAAGGGCGCTTCGGTCGAGCCCGAGGTCGACCTCGCCGGGCACTGGCTCGACGGCGACGAGCTGCACATCGGCAAGATCCGCATCGGCGCCGGCGCCCGCGTCGGCGCCCGCAGCACGCTGCTGCCCGGCGCCCGCATCGGCAAGGGCGCCGACGATCGAGCCCGGCTCGGCGGTCAGCGGCGTGGTGCCGAAGTCGCGGCACTGGGCCGGATCCCCGGCGCGTGCCGATCGCCGCCGCCGAAGTCCGACGGCGACTGGCCGGCCGGCGCGGGCGCGCCGGTCGCGAGTTCTGGACGTGGGTCTACGGCGTGACGGCGATGGCGCTCGGCACGCTGCCGGTGGTCGCGGCGCTGCCCGGCATCGCGATCCTGAACGCGTTCATCGGCGGCTCGGACACGCTCGGCCGACGGCGTTGCAGCGGCGCGCTGATCGGCGTCCCGCTGGCCACGCTCGCGTACGTGGCTCGCGTACGCGCTGATCGTGCTCGCCGTCGGTCCGGCTGCTCAGCATCGGCATGCGGCGAGGGCTTCCACCCGGTGCACGGCCGGGCCGCGTGGCAGGTCTGGACGACCGAGCGCCTGATGGACATGGCCCGGTTCGCGCTGTTCCCGCTCTACGCCGGCCTGGCCACGCCGATCTGGCTGCGGCTGCTCGGCGCGAAGGTCGGGCACGAACGTGGAGGCGTCGACCGTGCTGGCGGTACCGCACATGACCACGATCGCGGACGGCGCGTTCCTCGCCGACGACGCGATGATGGCGACGTACGAGCTGAACAACGGCTGGCTGCACATCGCCCCGGCGAGCATCGGCAAGCAGGCGTTCCTCGGCAACTCCGGGATGGCGGCGGCCGGGCACGCGGTACCCAATCGTGGTCTCGTCGGTGTGCTGTCGGCGGCGCCGCGCCGGTCGAAGAAGGGCTCGTCCTGGCTCGGCATGCCGCCGATGCCGCTGCGCCGGGCGCCGCAGGACGCCGATCAGAGCCGCACGTTCTCGCCGCCGAAGAAGCTGCGGGTGGCCCGCGGCGCTGATCGAGGCGTGCCGGGTGATCCCGGTGATGGCCAACGCCGCGCTGCTCGTGCTGCGTCCTCGGCGACCTGGCGCGCGCTCGGCGCAGACCAGCTTCTGGCTCGCCGCGCTGCTGCAGCGGCGTCGTCCTGCTCGCCGGCGGGCATCGTCGCGTGCCTGATCGCGACGGCGGTGAAGTGGGTGCTGGTCGGCCGGTTCCGGGTGACCGAGCGGCCGCTGTGGAGTTCGTTCGTCTGGCGCAACGAGCTCGCCGACACGTTCGTCGAGGTCCTGGCGGTGCCGTGGCTGATCGGCTCGATCGGCGGCACGCCGCTGCTGCCCGCGCTGGCTGCGGACGATGGGCGCGAAGGTCGGCCGCGGCACGTGGCTGGAGACATACTGGCTGCCGGAGTCCGATCTGGTACGGATCGGCGACGGCGCCACGATCAACCGGGGGTGCGTCGTGCAGACCCACCTCTTCCATGATCGAATCATGAGCATGGACACGGTGACGATGGAATCCGGAGCGACACTCGGGCCGCACGGCATCGTGCTTCCCGGTGCCGCGATCGGCGAGCGTACGACGGTCGGCCCCGGCTCGCTGGTCACCCGCGGCGACGTGCTGCCGCCCGATACCCGCTGGCTCGGCAACCCGATCTCGATCTGGACGGCGTCGATCCGTGCGCACGGTTCGCACGTGAGGACGCCGGGTCCGCCCGGCGGTAGCGGCTGCGACAGGGCGCGGACCGGTCCGACGACACCTACCTGCCACGGCACGGCAACGGCGGCTATCGCGTCGGCGCACTACGACCTGACCCTGCACTACCGGATCAACACGAACCGGCTGGACGGCCGCGCCGTGATCACCGCGCGTGCGACCCAGGCGCTGTCCCGGCTCTCGCTCGACCTGTCCGGCCTGCGCGCCGCGACCGCACTGATCAACGGCGTCGCCGGCCCGGATCGAGCAGACCAGCACCAAGCTGCACGTCCGACCGGCTCACCCGATCGCCGACGACACCGAGTTCCAGATCGACATCCGCTACGGCGGCCGGCCCGCGGCCGGTCTCCGGCCCGTGGGGCGACATCGGCTGGGACGAGCTGACCGACGGCGTCATCGTCGCGAGCCAGCCGATCGGCGGCCCGTCCTGGTTCCCGTGCAACGATCACCCGTCGGACAAGGCGTCCTACCGGGTATCGGTGACCACGTCGCCCGCGTACACCGTCGCGGTCACCGGCGATCTCGTCTCGCGCAGCCGATCCGGTGGCGGCACGACGTGGGTGTTCGACCGGGTCGAGCCGACCTCGACGTACCTGATGAGCGTCCAGATCGGACGGTACGCCGAGATCACGCTGCAGCGGCCGCGGCGTCTGCGCGCCGGCCGTGCCGATGCGCGCCGTCACTGCCGAGCCGTCTGCGGACGCGCGTTCGACGCACGATTTCGGGCGCCAGGGCCAGATCATGACGATGCTGGAACGGCTTCTTCGGCCCGTACCCGTTCGGGGAGTATGTCGTGGTCGTGACCGACGACGACCTGGACGATCCGGTCGAGGCGCAGGGCATGTCGATCTTCGGGGCGAACCACGTCGACGGCCGGCGCACGCACGAACGCCTGGTCGCGCACGAGCTGGCGCATCAGTGGTTCGGCAACAGCCTCACCGTCGGCGGACTGGCGGCACATCTGGCTCAACGAGGGCTTCGCGACGTATGCGGAGTGGCTGTGGTCGCAGGAGTCCGGCGGGACGACCGTCGACGGCCAGGCCCGCCTGTGGCACGCCCGGCTGGCGGCGCTCCCGGCCGACATGCGGCTGGCCGATCCGGGCGTGACCCGGATGTTCGACGAGCGCCTCTACAAGCGCGGCGGCCTGACCCTGCACGCGCTGCGCCGGCACATCGGCGACGTGCCGTTCTTCGCGCTGATGCGAGCCTGGTCCGACGAGCACCGGCACGGCCTGGTGACGACGGACGCGTTCACCGCGGCCGCCGAGCGGTCACGCGGGAAAGCCGCTGGGCGACTTCTTCCAGCGATGGCTGCGCGACACGGCGCTTCCCCCGATCCCCCATTGAACTGCTCACCTGCCGCCCCCACGCCAGCCGATACCCGCGACGTCTGATTGATCTTGTCGAGCCGAGGCGGAGTCCACGCCGAGACGTCCGGGTACTGCCGGTCTTCGCTTCCGTAACTTTCGACGATGTCGCAGCCTGGTAATCCGCGACTCGCACAGCATCAGCCGGACCCATATCGCCGTGTTGACCTGCTGGATTTCGACGGCTCGATGCCGGTCCGAGTAGCACGAAGCTAGAGGATGTGTCAGAAATGTTACCGAAAGTTTCCGGAAGTTATTGACATTTGAACCGGTCCGTCATCACACTTTCGCCATCGACAGACTTTGACAGCTGTCGATCCGGACCACTGGCCTGACCGTTTCTCCGGTCGCGCGATGCCGGGCAATTCTCACGTCGTGCGACGGAGCCCGCCGGTGACCTCGTCCGGGTCACCAACGGTTCGGACGGCTCGTACGACGGCTCCTGCTCCACCCGCCCGTCTTCAAGAGGAGGAAGCACCCATGAACGAAGCTCCGGACCACCCGCGGGGACGTAGACGTCTCCGCACCAGGCTGCTGCTCGCCGGCGTCTGCGCCGTGGCCATGGCCGCAGCAACGGTAGCTCTGGCCGCTCCCGCGACCGCGGCGACGCAAATCTGCTCCAACCAGACCGGCAACAACGGCGGCATGTACTACCAGATGTGGACCGCCGGCCAAGGGTCGGCGTGCATCACGCTGAACTCGAGCAACAGTTACTCCAGCTCGTGGAGCGGCATCGGCGACTTCGTCGCCGGCGTTGGTTGGAACCCTGGCAGCACCCAGTCGGTGACCTACAACGGCAGCCTCAACGCAAATGGCGGCACCAACCTGGTGTCGCTCTACGGCTGGTCGACAAACCCGCTGGTCGAGTACTACGTCATCGACGACTACGTGGGCTCGCCGAACACGGCCGGGCAGAACATGGGCACGATGACCAGTGACGGCGGCACGTACACGATCATCAAGCACCAGCAGGTCAACCAGCCCTCCATCCAGGGCACCACGACCTTCTACCAGTACCTGGCGATTCGGACCTCGCCGAGAAGCAGCGGGACGATCACCTTCTCCAACTTCGTCAACGCCTGGGCAAGCCACGGGATGAACCTGGGCTCGATGAACTACCAGATCATGGCGACCGAGGCATGGGGCGGCGGCAGCGGCAACTCCAGCATCACGGTGAACCATGGCGGCAGCTCCGGCGGCACCCCCACACCCACCCCCACCGCTACTGGTGGCGGCGGCGGAACCGGTGGCGGCGGCTGTACCGCGACGCTGTCGGCCGGGACAGTGGGGAACAACTGGTACAACCTCAACGTCTCGGTCTCCGGCTCCAACACCTGGACCGTGACCATGAACATGGTGGCCCCCGCAACGGTCTACTCCACCTGGAACACCAGCGCCAGTTGGCCCAGCCAGTACGTGATGGTGGCTAAACCCAACGGCAGCGGCAACAACTTCGGTATCACCGTCGCGACCAACGGGCAATGGACATGGCCGTCGGTCTCCTGTAGTCCCAGTTAGCCGTCGAGTACCCATCGGAAAGGCGCGGCGACCCGTGGGGTCGTCGCGCCTTCGCGGATATTTCTGGAAGGCGCGACAGATCCTGTCGCCCATCTCGCTCTGCGAGTCGCTGAGGGAAAGATGCGATAGTGTCGGCGCGCACGGCCCGGCGCTGTCGGCCGTGGCGACCCGAATCACGCAGGTGGAGAGATACTCGTGACCGTGGAGAACGCAGGCAGGGTCAACCTCACCGCGATCGCGCGGGAGGCCGGCGTCTCGGTGCCGACCGTGTCACGGGTGCTCAACGGGCGTTCCGACGTCTCGCCGCAGACCCGCGAGCGGGTGGAGGCAATCCTGCGCGAATACGGGTACCGGCGGCGGGCGACCCGTAATCGGATGCCGGCCGGCCTCATCGACCTCGTCTTCAACGACCTGGACAGTCCGTGGGCCGTCGAGATCATTCGCGGCGTCGAGGAGGTCGCACACTCCACCGGTATCGGTACGGTGGTCTCCGCGATCCACGACCGGCCCGACTCGGTGCGGCAGTGGTTGCAGAACCTGCGTGCCCGGGCCACCGACGGAGTGATCTTCGTGACCTCCGACGTAACCCCACCGCTGCATGCCGAGTTGCGGCGGCTCAACATCCCGCTGGCGATCGTCGACCCGGCCGGCGTCCCGGTGATCGACGTGCCGACGATCGGCGCGACCAACTGGGCCGGCGGGCTCAGCGCGACCGAGCATCTGCTGTCGCTCGGGCACCGCCGGATCGGCTTCATCGCCGGGCCGAAGCGGCTCCTGTGCAGCCGGGCCCGGCTCGACGGCTACGGCGCGGGCCTGGCCGCCGCCGGCTTGAAGATCGATCCCGAACTGATCCAGCAGGGCGACTTCTACCACGAATCCGGATGCGCCGGGGCCGACGCGCTCCTGCGCCTCAGCCGGCCGCCGACGGCCATCTTCGCCTCCAGCGACCAGATGGCGTTCGGCGCCTACGAGGCGGTCCGGCGGCGCGGCCTGCGCGTGCCCGACGACATCTCCGTGGTCGGCTTCGACGACCTGCCGGAGAGCCGCTGGACCTCGCCACCGCTGACGACCGTCCGGCAACCCCTCGCGGAGATGGGACTCCTCGCCGCCCGCACCGTCCTGCGAATGGCACGGGGCGAGAACATCGAGACGCCCAGGGTCGAGCTCGCCACCGAACTGGTCATCCGGGACAGCTCGGCCGGCCCGACGCAATCGGCGGTAGCCGGCCAGCGCCGAGAACGGATTCCACCGGATTAGGACCAATCTCTAGCACGCGCAGCTCACCGCGCTCAGCGGCGTGGTCAGATCGTCAGGCGGGCGCCGGGTCGAGCCGGCATCGGTCTCGATCGCCAGGCCTTCCCGCACCCAGTACTCGTAGCCGCCGATCATCTCCTTCACGGCGTAGCCGAGCCGGGCGAAGGCGAGCGCCGCCCGGGTCGACCCGTTGCACCCGGGTCCCCAGCAGTAGGTGACGACGACCGTTCCGGGCGGCACCAGATCCGCCGCGCGAGCCGCGATCTCGGCGGTGGGCAGGTGGATCGCGCCCGGCACGCGGCCCTGGTCCCAGGCGTCCGTACCTCGAGAATCAACCACCACAATTCCTGGTACGCCCGACTCCAGATCGGCATGGACGTCGCTGACATCGGTCTCGTACGCGAGCTTGTCGGAGAAGTGTGCGGCGGCCTCGCTCGGCGCCGCAGGCGGTGTGAACAGCACGTTGGACATGCTGTTCAGCCTCGCGGATGCGGTCACCACCGGTCTAGTGGCGCGAATGACGATGTCCGCTAAGATCTCGCCATGCCTGCCTCTCTCACCCGGCCGCGGACCGTGTCCGTCCTCGCGTACGCCGGGATGTCGCTGTTCGAGATCGGCATCGTCACCGAGGTGTTCGGGCTCCCCCGGCCGGAACTCGACGTCCCGTGGTACCAGCTGCTGATCTGCGCCACGGACGCGACGCCGACGATCGGCGGTGCCAGCCTGCAGACGCCGTACGGGCTGGATGCGCTCTGCCAGGCCGATACCGTGATCGTGCCCGGCGTCGCCGACGTGCACGCCGAACCGGCAGCCGACGTCACCGCGGCACTCCGACAGGCCCACCGCAACGGCGCTCGGATCGTCTCGATCTGTTCCGGCGCCTTCGCCCTGGCCGGCGCCGGCCTCCTCGACGGCCGCCGCGCCACCACGCACTGGCGTTACGCGGAGGAGTTGAGTCGCCGGTACCCGTTGATCGATGTTGATCCGAGCGTGCTCTATATCGACGATCGTGACGTCCTGACCAGCGCGGGCAGCGCGGCGGGTCTGGATCTGTGCCTGCACATCGTGCGGCAGGACTTCGGCGCGACAATCGCGAACGCGGTCGCGCGGCGGCTGGTGATCCAGCCGCACCGCGAGGGCGGGCAGGCCCAGTTCATCGAGGCGCCGGTCGCCGACGATCCGCACGACGGCCGCATCTCGGCGTCGATGGCCTGGGCGCTGGAACGGCTCGCCACACCGATAACCGTGGCGACGCTGGCCGTGCAGGCGCACATGTCGACGCGGACCTACCTGCGGCACTTCGCGAAATCGAGCGGCACGACGCCGATCCGGTGGCTGATCGGCCAGCGGGTGCAGGCCAGCCTCGTGCTGCTGGAGACGACCGGGATGCCGATCGACGCGATCTCGGCAGCAGTCGGGTTCGAGACGCCGGTGACGTACCGGCATCACTTCGGGCGCGCGATGCGGACATCGCCGTCGGCCTACCGACGCGCGTTCACCGGCACCTACAGCGGCGCCTCGGCGCCCTGATCCGTCGTCCGCGGACGCAGCGGCTTTACGCCCATCCGAGGACCGGACCCGATTCCGACGGCGATCGAACATGACGTGGCCACCCGCCGCCAGTCCGCTGTTCTCCCGCCGGTCAAGCACGTCGTCAAGGCTGTCGCTGGACCCACCCCGGGCATCGAGAGGACTCGACGAATGAGACGTTTCTGGATCGCGGCAGGCGGCGTCGCCGTGCTCATCGCCGCCATGCTGGTCAACGCACCGGCGGCGAGCGCCGCGACGAGCGGCAACCTGATCGTCGGCGGGGACGCCGAGGCCGGCCACTGTACGACCGACTGGACCGCCGCTACCACGATGCCCGGCTGGACCACGGTGTCCGGCAGCCCGGACATCATCTGCTACTCGGTCGGTACGTTCACGAAGCCCGCCAGCCCGGCACCGGGCACCGCGTTTCTGGCGCCCGGAAACCAGGGCGACGGTTCGATGACGCAGACCGTGAACGTCACGTCGGCGGCGACCGCGATCGACGGCGGCTCGGTCACCTACAACCTGTCCGGATGGCTCGGCGGCTGGACGACGTACGCCGGCTACACGACCGTGACGGCCACGTTCCTGAACGCCGCCGGTACGCCGATCGGCACCGGCGCGAGCCTGCCGACCGTGACGGCCGCGAACCGCAGCAACAAGACCGGATTCCTGGCCCGTTCGGCGACCGGTGCCGTACCCGCGCTGACCCGCAGCATCCTGGTCAAGCTCGGCTTCGTGAACAGCAGCGGCGAGTCCGGCTACGCGGACAACCTCTCCCTGACGCTGTCCACCGCGGTCACCGCTCCCACGCTGTCCCCGCCGGCATCCTCGGTGCCGTCGTTCGACCACGTCTTCGTCGTCATGATGGAGAACACCGACTACCGCGAAGTGGTCAACGATCCGACCGATACGCCGTACATGCACACTCTGATGTCGGCCGGTACGACGATGGCGAACTACCACGCCGTGTACCACCCGAGCGACGAGAACTACCTGGCGATCGCGGGCGGCGAGACGTACGCAACCGGCGCGACCTACTTCCCGAACATCAACGATCCGCGCGCGAACCTCGGAGATGCGCTGGAGACGGCCGGGAAGACCTGGAAGGCGTACGAGCAGGGCATGGGTACCCCGTGCAACACATCGACGCAGTACGACTCCGAATACGAGCCGGACGACGCGCCGTTCTTCAACTACACCGACGTCAGCGGCAACGCCGCCCGCTGTGCCGCGCACCTGTTCGACACCGCCCAGCTCACCACGGATCTGCACAGCGCCGCCACGACGCCCGCGTTCTCCTGGCTCGCGGCCGACGACTACTACGACGGCGAGGCGTCCGGCAACGGCTCGGCGCTGAGCCTCCGGACGCAGGACGGCTGGCTGCAGCAGACGCTGGCCCCGATCATGACGTCGCCGGCGTGGACGACCCAGAAGTCACTGATCATCCTGACCTGGGACGAAGACTCGAGTGAGGCCGGCAACCACGTCCTGACCACGCTGGTCGGCTCGCAGGGCACGGTCATCGCGAACAAGGTCAGCCAAACCAGGTACGACCACTACAGCACCGGTCGCACGATCGAGGCCGCGCTCGGTCTACCGTCGTTCAACAGCAATGACCGGTACGCACTCCCGCTCAACGACGCGTTCGTCGCCGGTGGGTCGGGTGCGACGAGCACGCTGACGACGTCGGCACAGACGAGTTCGTCGGTCACCTTCGCGTACGCGACGCCGGGCGCGACGTCCAGCTCGACGAACTGGATCGGCATCTATCCGGCCGGTGTGACGCCCGGCAGCCAGTCGTCGCTGATCTGGGCGTACGCGACCGGTACCAGCGGTTCCAGCACGTTCAGCACCACATCGCTCGCGGCCGGCTCGTACGCGGCCTGGTACTGCTACAACGACGGCTACACCGTCCTGTCCGGACCGACCGCGTTCACGGTCTCGTAGCCACCGCCGATGCCGGCCGGGCCACACGTCCCCGGCCGGCACGTGCGTCGTGAACGCCTCGGCACGTACACGTTGACGTGCGGTCGCCGATCCGACAGGATACGTGGGAGCGCTTCCATTGACGTAGTCGTATGTCAATGGAGAGGAACACGATCGATGTCACATCCGTCAGTCCAACAACCATCTGCACGACGATCATCAGTACGACAGCGCGTCTCGGCTATCGCGGTCGGCATTCTTGCGGCCGGCGCGACCGTCGTCGCCGGTGCCTCGCTCGCGAGCGCCGCGACCACCGGCTGCTCGGTGACGTACACCGTGCAGAATCAATGGCCGGGCGGCTTCGGCGCGGCGATCTCGGTGCAGAACCTCGGTGCGCCGATCAACGGCTGGACGCTCGCCTTCGACTTCCCGGCCGCCGGCCAGGCGGTCGGCCAGAACTGGAGCGCCACCTGGGCACAGTCCGGTCAGCACGTGACCGCCACCAGCCTGAGCTGGAACGCGGCGCTCGCTACCGGCGCATCCACACCGATCGGCTTCAACGGCACGTGGACGTCGGCCAACCCGACGCCGGCGGTGTTCACGCTGAACGGCGTCACCTGCAACGGCTCGACCAGCACCGGTCCGAGCGCGACGCCGAGCCAGACCCCGAGCCACACCGCAACGCCAACTCCAACCCCGACACCGAGCCACACCCCAACCCCGACACCCACACCAACCCCGACACCTACCCCGAGCCAGAGCCCGCCACCGGCGGGTTCGGCACCGGCACTGCACGTCTCCGGCAACAAGATCGTCAACCAGAGTGGTACGACGGTCCGCCTCCTCGGCGTCAACCGATCCGGCGGCGAATTCGCCTGCGTACAGGGCACCGGATTCTGGGACGGGCCGATGGACGACACATCGGTCAGCGCGATCGCGAGTTGGAAGGTCAACGCCGTCCGCGTCCCGCTGAACGAGGACTGCTGGCTCGGACTGTCCAACGTGCCCGCGCAGTTCGCCGGCACCGCCTACCAGCAGGCCGTCAAGGCGTACGTCACGCTGCTGCACAACCACGGCATGGTGGCGATCCTGGATCTGCACTGGACCGACGGCGTCTACACCGGAAACTCGTCCGGATGCGCCAGCGCCACCGCCACCTGCCAGAAGCCGATGCCGGACGCACCGAACGCGAACAACTTCTGGTCCGGCGTCGCGACCGCGTTCAAGAACGATCCGTCGACCGTCTTCGACCTGTTCAACGAGCCGTACGCCGAGCGGGCCACCGGCAGCGAGGCCAGCGGATGGACCTGCTGGCTCTCCGGCGGCACCTGCCCCGGCATCGGTTACCAGGTGGCCGGCATGCAGAGCCTGGTCAACTCGGTCCGGGCCACCGGCGCGAGCAACGTCATCATGCTCGGCGGGCTGGCGTACTCGAACGATCTGACCGGATGGCTCGCCCATGAGCCGACCGATGCCGATCACAATCTGGTCGCGTCGATGCACTCGTACAACTTCAACACGTGTTCGAGTTCGTCCTGCTGGGACTCGCAGGTCGCGCCGGTACTCGCGGTGGTGCCGGTGGTGGCGGGCGAGATCGGTGAGAACGACTGCGGCATCGGTTACGTCAGTACGCTGATGGCCTGGCTGGACAGCCACGGCGCATCGTTCCTGGCGTGGACGTGGAACACCTGGGACTGTTCCAGCGGACCGTCGCTGATCAGTAACTACGACGGTACGGCGACGGCGTACGGTGCCGGCGTCAAGTCGCACCTCGCGGGCGAGTAGACGTCGCCGGTTGTAGCCGGTTTGCGCGGTACATGAGAGGGACCGGGCGGGTAGGCCCGGCCCTCTCATGCGTCCGGCGATGGGAGCGCTTCCATCGATCGTGCGCCGACTGTAGCCACGGATGACGCCGCGGTTAAAGCTCGTCGGCCGAGCATCGACGTATATGCGCCTTATCCGGGTTGCCGGGCCTGAAAGTTTCATGACGCGGTTGTTTGCCCAGATGCCATCTGAGCGTTTGCCAGCATCTTCTTCGAGCAGATAGAAACATGTCCATGACCTTCCGAACACGTATCGCGCTCGGCGCTGCCGTCATCACGGTCAGCGCGGTCGCGCTCGCGGCAACGCCCGCACAGGCCACCTCGCCCGACGTCGTTATCGCCCAGGTGTACGGCGGCGGCGGCAACTCCGGCGCCACGCTCACCAATGACTACATCGAGCTGTTCAACCGCGGCAACGCGGCCGTTGATCTGACCGGCTGGAGCGTCCAGTACGCGTCCTCGACCGGCACGTCCTACCAGGTCACGGCCCTGTCCGGCAGCATCGCGGCCGGTGGCTCCTACCTCGTCGGCGAGTCCGCCGGCACCGGTGGCACGACACCCCTGCCCACCCCGGACGCGGTCGGCACGATCGCGATGAGCGCAACCAACGGCAAGGTCGCCCTCGTGACCGCCGCGACCGCTCTGACCTGCGGCACCGCATGCGCGAGTGCGGCCGGCGTTCGCGACTTCGTGGGCTACGGCACGGCGAACGACTTCGAGACCGCGGCGGCGCCGGGGCTGTCCAACACGACCGCCGACCTGCGCGCCGGTGGCGGCACGGTGGACACCGACAACAACGCGACCGACTTCACCGCCGGTGTACCGGCACCGACCGACGCCGCCGGCAACGGCCCGGGAGGCGGCGGCACTCCCCCACCGCCACCGCCGACGTCCGCGCACATCCACGACATCCAGGGCGCCTCGCACGTCTCGCCGCTGGTCGGACAGTCGGTCACGTCCGTGCCGGGCATCGTCACCGCGGTCTCGACGAGCGGCTTCTGGTTCCAGGACCCGCAGCCGGACACGAACCCCGCAACAAGCGAGGGGGTGTTCGTGTTCACCAGCGCGAAGCCGACCGTCGCGGTCGCGGACAGCGTGCTCGTCAGCGGCAAGGTCGGCGAGTTCCGTGAGGGCGGCGCCGCGGACAACCTGTCGAACACTGAGATCGACAGCCCGGTCGTGACGGTCGTGGCCAGCGGTGCGACGCTGCCGGCGCCAATCGTGATCGGGCCGGACGGCATCGTCGCCCCGCCGCTGCCGCGGACGGACGCACCCGGCGACGTGGAGACCGGACCGTTCGACCCGACCTCCAACGCGCTCGACTTCTACGAGTCGATGGAGGGCATGCGGGTCGAGCTGGACAACGCGGTCGCGGTCGGCCCGACGAACACGTTCGGCGAGATCCCGATCATTCCGGGCGGCTCGGCCGCGACGTACACGCCGAACGGTGGCGTGCTCTACACGGCCACGAACCCGAACACCGAGCGCCTGATCCTCGACTCGACGCTCGCGCCGGTGCCGCAGGTCAGCGTTGGTGCGACGTTCCCGGGCCCGCTGGTCGGCGTACTCGACTATGACTTCGAGAACTACTACCTGCACGCGACCGCGACTCCGGCGGTGACCGCGAGCCCGATCGTGCCGACCGTCATCCCGGCGGCCGGACCGCTCGCGCTCTCGATCGCGACCTACAACGTGGAGAATCTCGCCCCGAGCGACCCGCAGTCGAAGTTCGACGCGCTCGCCCTCGGCCTGGTGCACAACCTGTCGTCGCCGGACATCGTCTCGCTCGAGGAGATCCAGGACAACGACGGCGCGATCGACGACGGCGTGGTCGCCGCGAACGTCACGCTGGACAAGCTGGTCGCCGCGATCACGGCGGCCGGCGGGCCGACCTACGCCTACCGGGAGATCGATCCGGTCGACGGCACGAACGGCGGCGAGCCGGGCGGCAACATCCGGGTCGCGTTCCTGTTCCGCACCGATCGCGGCGTGACGTTCGTCGACCGGCCGGGTGGCACCGCCACGACCGCCGACAGCGTCGTCAAGGTGCTGGGTACCGCCCAGCTCAGGCAGTCGCCGGGCCTGATCGACCCGACGAATGCCGCATTCGACAACTCGCGCAAACCGCTGATCGGCGAGTTCCGGTTCAAGGGCCGGCAGGTGTTCGTGATCGGCAACCACTTCGATTCGAAGGACGGCGACGACGCCCTGATGGGCCGCTTCCAGCCGAACGCGACACCGAGCGAGGTGCAACGGCACCAGCAGGCGACGATCGTCCGGAGTTTCGTCGACTCGATCCGCGCGATCAACCCGAACGCCGCCGTCGTCGTGGTCGGTGACCTCAACGACTACGAGTTCTCGCAGACCGCGAACATCCTGGTCGGCGACGGCTACCTGACCGACATGCCGCGGACGCTGCCGGCCAACCAGCGCTACACGTACGACTTCGAGGGCAACTCCGAGGTGCTCGACCACATCCTGGTGTCGTCAACGCTGATCAACGAGCCGCACACGTACCAGGTCGCGCACATCAACTCGGAGTACGCGAACCAGACGTCCGATCACGATCCGCAGGTCATCCAGTTCCCGCTGTTCCCGCTGTACGGGCTGCTGAACCACTGACCATCACACCGATAAAAGCTGCCGCCGACCGCGTCGACCCCGCGGTCGGCGGCAGCGCCGGTCTTCGGCCGGTCGGATTGTCGACATCGCCGTGCGTCAGGGACGGCGCGCGACATACTGTGGCGCTCGCCATCCCATCGAGCGCATCGAGGACCACATGAAGATCACGCAGCGGGCGTTCGTCGCTGTCTCCGCCGGTGTCGCTGCGGCGGCACTGCTCAGCGCCTGTACGAGCACGGCCGCGCCGGCACCTGCGCCGACCGTCACCGTCACGGCCACGCAGACGACGACGGCACCGGCGGTCACCGTGACGGCGACGGTCACGAAGACGGCGGCAGCGCCGTCCACCGCCGGCTACGACGCGGCACTCGCCCAGTGGAAAGCCGGCGCGACCACCGACTCGGCCGACCAGGGCAGCAACTGGGCCAAGGCGGTGACGGACCTGACGAACGGCGAGAGCACCGACACCAACACCACCGGGTACGCAGCCGCAATCACGCAGCTCAAGCAGCTGATCTCGCTACCGGATGCGCAGCAGACGGCGGCGCAGAACGCCGAGTATCACGCCGACATCAACGCGCTGAACACGTTCTTCGGCACGCCGGGCCTCTATAGCTGACCCACCTGACCAGGGCAGCGACTGCAATCAGGCGTACGACCGTCGGCACGTTGACATACTGGTTCGGTGACCGAGGAGTTGCCCGACCCCGAGAAAGCTGCCGAGGCATCGACGGCCGATGCGGTGTCGCACGCTACCGAGATCCGGATGGCATCGTCGATCTACGGGTTGATCATCGCGTCATCCGTGCTGGCCGCGGGCGCCGACGACGACAACATCGTGTACGTGTCGCTGTCGGTACTGGTCACGCTCGTGGTCTACTGGCTCGCCGAGACGTACGCGCGGGTGATGGCGGTCCGGCAGGTCAACGCTCAGCCGGTGACGTGGTCCCGGACCCGTCATGATCTGAGCGACGGCTGGCCGCTGGTCAGCGCGTCCTTTGTCCCACTGGTCGCGGTCGTGCTCTCGGCGATTCTGGGGGCGAGCGTCAGCACCGCGCAGACCGTCGGCATGATCTGCGCAACCGTGCTGCTGTTCAGCTCCGGTGTGATCGCCGGCCGGCGCCGCGGATCGACCGGATTCAGGCTGATCATGACCGGCGTGATCGCGGCTTCGTTCGGTGCGATTCTGATCGTCCTGAAGACCTCGATTCATCATTGACGCGCGCCTCCGATTGACCCGCGCCTGATCAGCACTGATCCCCGATGATCAGCGGCGCGGATCGATGTGGATCTTCGGGCCCGGGCCGGCATCGTCCGGCCGCCATCCGTCCAGGACATCGGCGACCCGCTCCAGCTCGACCGTCGCCCCGACGATCGGCCGCGGGTCGACGTCGCCGGCGGCATAGTGCTCGATCGCACCGGCGAGCCCCTGCGAACCGGCGAGGATGCCGACCGCGGTGACGTCCTTGAACACCAGCGAGCGCGAGTCGATCGGGCTCGCGGTCCCGGCCAGTCCGATGTAGACGATGCGCTTACCCGGTTCGACCAGGTCGAGCGCCAACGCCGGCAGCGACGGCCCGTTCGACGCGTCGATCACCGCATCCCACCGCAGTGCGGGCAGCTCGTCGACCTCCCAGACGCGGGTGAAGCCGAGCGCGCTCGCGGCCGAACCCGCCGCCGCCGACTTGCACAGGAGATGCACCTCGGCCTGGTGGACCTGTGCGAATGACGCGGCCAGCAAGCCGATCGTGCCGGTGCCCAGGACGAGCACCCGGTCACCGGCGTTGAGTGCCGCCGCGCGGACGGCGCGCAGCGCGTTGCCGCCGGGCTCGACCATGGCGCCGGCGATGTCGTCGACCGCGTCCGGCAACGCGTACAGCCCCGACGCCGGTACGGCCAGCTGCTCGGCGAGCGCACCCGGGAAGCCGCCGCGGATGCCGATCTCGAAGCGATCCGCGCAGACGTTGTGGCGGCCGGACCGGCACCGTTCACAGTGCCCGCAGCCGATCATCGTGTCGCCGGTGACCCGTCGCCCGATCCACGCGCCGTCCACGTCCGGGCCGACCGCCGACACGACGCCGCACCACTCGTGCCCGAGCTGGATAGGGTAGCGGGCGTGACCGGAGTCGAGGTAGGCCATGTCGCGGCTGAAGAACTCGACGTCGGTGCCGCAGACGCCGACACGGTGCACGTCGACCACGACGTCGCCCGGCCCGGCGATCGGCGGCTCGACATCGAGCACGACGCCGATGCGGGGCGCGGTGACAACGAACGCCTTCATGCTTGATCGACCGGGTGCGCGTACATAATGGGAAGGTTACTCACAAAGAAAGGCGGTCCGTGACCGAGCAGCGCAGCTCCCAGTGGTATGCGGGCGACGACCGCAACGCCTACATTCACCGTGCCTGGATGCGGCGCGGGCTGCCCGCGCACGCGTTCGACGGCCGGCCGCACATCGCGATCGCGAACACGGCCTCCGACCTCACGCCGTGCAACGCGCACTTCACCGAGGTGGCGGAGAGCGTCAAACACGGGGTGTACGAGGCCGGCGGGATCCCGCTGAACTTGCCCGTCGTGTCGATCGGCGAGACGCTCGTGCGCCCGACCGCGATGCTGTGGCGGAACATGGCCGCGATGGCCGCCGAGGAGATGTTCCGTGCGAATCCGATCGACGGCGTCATCCTCCTCGGCGGATGCGACAAGACGATCCCGGCGCTGCTCATGGCGGCCGCGTCGGTCAACCTTCCGGCCGTCGTCATCCCGGGCGGCCCGATGCTCACCGGCACGTTCCGCGGGCAGCCGCTCGGCTGCGGTACCGATGTGTTCCGGCTGTCCGAGGAGGTACGCGCCGGAACCCTGACGAACGAGCAGTTCCTCACGTCCGAGTCGTCGATGATCCGCAGTCGAGGACACTGCAACACCATGGGTACGGCATCCACGATGGGCCTGCTCGCCGAGGCGCTCGGCATGGTGCTGCCCGGTCTCGCCGGTACGCCGGCCGCGGACAGCCGCCTGCTCGAAGGCGCCCACGCGACCGGCCGGCTCGCGGTCGACCTGGTCGCGCAGGGGCGCCGGCCGAGCGACATCCTCACCGCGGGCTCGTTCCGCAACGCGATCGTTGCCCTGGCCGCGCTCGGCGGCTCCACGAACGCGGTCGTGCACCTGCTCGCGATCGCCGGCCGGCTCGGCGTACCGCTGACGCTGGACGACTTCGACCGGATCGGTTCGGACGTGCCGCTGCTGGTCGATCTGCAACCGGCCGGACGGTTCCTGATGGAGGACCTGCACCGCGCCGGCGGCCTGCACGGCGTCCTGCGCGAGGTCCGCGACCTGCTGGATCCGGACGTGATCACGGTGACCGGTCGACCGCTGGTCGACCATCTCGACGCCGCCGAGGTCTGGGACCGCACCGTGATCCGCCCCCGGGCCGAGCCGTTGCAGCCGCAGGCCGGCATAGCCGTGCTCTACGGCAACCTGGCACCGGACGGTGCGGTGATCAAACCGGCCGCGGCCTCACCGCACCTGCTCCGGCATCGCGGCCGGGCGCTGGTGTTCGACTCGGTCGAGGACATGCACGCACGGATCGACGATCCCGACCTCGATGTGGATGCCGACTCCGTCCTGATCCTGCGCGGATGCGGGCCGAAGGGTTATCCGGGCATGCCCGAGGTGGCGAACCTGCCGCTGCCGGCCAAGTTGCTGAGGACCGGCGTACGCGACATGGTCCGGATCTGCGACGGCCGGATGAGCGGGACCGCGTACGGGACGGTGGTCCTGCACGTGTCGCCGGAGGCCGCCGCCGGTGGGACGCTGGCGCTGGTCCGGACCGGCGACGTGATCGTGCTGGACGTACCGGCCCGCCGGATCGACATCGACATATCGCCATCCGAACTCGCCGCGCGTACGCCCGACGCGAGCACCACCGCCGCGTACGCCCGGCCGGTCCGCGGTTGGGAGCTGCTCTACGTCCGTACCGTGCAGCAGGCGAATACCGGAGCGGATCTCGACTTTCTGGTCGGTGCCAGCGGACCCGATGTCGCCCGTGAGTCACACTGAACGGGTGAACCTGGATCCGGACCTGACCACCCTGCTGGCCGACGAGGAACGACTCGTCTTCGAACACTTCGACGTCCACACCGCGTGGGAGTTGGGCTCGGCCATGCGGGCGAGCGCCACCCTCGGCGAGCTGCCGGTCGCGATCTCGATCCGGCGCAGCGGACAGCGGCTGTTCCACGTGGCGCTGCCCGGATCATCCGCCGACAACGACGCCTGGCTGGACCGGAAGTCCGCGGTCGTGGACCGGTACCGGCACTCGTCCTACTATGTCGGCTGCCTGTTCCGATCCAACGGCGGCGACTTCGACACCGGCGCCCGGCTCGACCCGAACCTGTTCGCCGCGCATGGCGGTGCGTTCCCGCTGATCATCCGGTCGGCCGGGTGCATCGGCACGATCGCCGTCTCCGGGCTGCCGCAGGTCGAGGACCACCGATTCGTCGTCGCCGAGATCGGAAAGTACCTGTCGGCGGTGGCGCTCTAGAAGCGTCCCTGCCGGCGCATCGCGCGCGGTCGGCCATCCGGGTCGGCGACCAGGCGATACAGCGGCGCGGCCAGGATCCGACGGTGCGACGGCATCGGCGGCAGGCGGTAGGCGCGCAGGCGTCCGACCGGCCGTTGCCCGACCTGACCGTCCGCGTACCAGGCGTCCAGCCGAGCGGCTGCGATCCGGAACGCCTCGAACGCCGCAACCGGATCGCACAGATCGGCGTCGTCACCGTCGGCACGCTCCAAGTGCTCCCGCGCCAACTGCAGCCGCAAGCGCCGGCCGAAGCTGCGATGGTCATCGTCCGTTGCCACGCTGTCCATCACGGCACACGACAGCTCCGAGTCGTGGGTCCACGACCTCAGGTTGAGATTGTCCGAGCCGACGCAGGTCCACACGTCGTCGATCACGCACACCTTCGCGTGTACGTAGACCGGCGTGCCCGAACGATTCTCCAGCCCGTACACCGCCACCCGGTCTCCACCGGCTCTGCGCAGCACGTCGAGAGCCTGCGCCCGCCCGACCAACTGCATCGCACCGCCGAGGCCGTTCTGGTCCGGATGCAGCGGTACGACGACCGTCAGGCGCAACTCGGGGGCGGCCGCCAGCGCATCCGCCAGCGACGTCGCGACCTGTGCCGACCAGAGATACTGATCCTCGATATAGATCAGCGACGTGGCGCGGCCGATCGCCTTCCCGTACGCGCGGGCGATGCTCCGCTCGCCGGCCGGCGCGAACGGATACCCGCGTCGCCGGTACGGGTACGTCCGCAGCACCTGCACCGTCCTACCCGCCGGGCGGCTCGGCGGATCGGGCAACTGCGGCGGGAGCGGATCGGCGTGCGTGTCCTCGTGATCCAGCAGGCCGCGCAGCCGCGCGATCGGATTCCGCGTCAGCGGCGCAGGATCGTCCCAGCGCTCCCGGAAGCTCGCCTCGACGTCGCCGACCGCCGGACCACGGATCTCCAGCTGGATGTCGTGCCACGGCGGGTGGTCGCCGTACTCGTCGGCAATCTCCTGCGCCTGGCGGTCCCCGAGGTGCCGTTCGTCGTCGCGGCGGCTGTGGCACAGGTCGATCCCGCCGACGTACGCGACGTCGCGACTCGGGTCGCCCGGATGCCGGATCACCACCATCTTCTGGTGATGCGATCCACCGGCCCGGACCCGCATGTCCCGCAGGCACTCGCCGCCGGCCGCTTCGATCTCGTCCCCGAGATGGCGATTCTCGGTCGCGCTGAACTGGAGGCGATCCCAGTGCGACCGCCAGACCAGGCCCTTCACGATGACGCCGCGGGACGTCGCCTCGCAGAGCAGCCGCGAGATCTCCGAGTCCGGCCCGGCCAGCAGCTCATCCGGGTCGCCACGCCAGTCGGTGAACAGGATCAGATCACCGGCCACGGTCGCGGTCACCTCCGTCACTAGTTCCCCGAAGTACGTCGACCCGTGCACGAGCGGGACCACGTCGTTCCCGTCGGTCCACGCGAGTCCGGAGCTGTGTCGGCGGTCGAGATCGGTCGCAGCGTTGCCGCGCTCCTCCGCCGACAGCAGATAGTCGGCCCGGAGATCGGCGGACCGGAGATCGTCGGATAGGAGATCGTCGGACGGGGCATCGTCGACCCGGTCGACGCCGGCACGCTGGCCGCGGAGTTCAGCAGGCATGCGATCCCTATGCCCTCTCAGCCCGCCGCGTATGCCTACCGGCAATGCCGGTGGCGCTCAGCCGTGCCGGGCTAGGCTCCGGGCAGCACTACACCGAAGCCACGACGGGCGAGCTTGAGCAGCACCGGGCCGGGCGCGAGCAGATCGCGTACGCGGTCGCCGCACAACTGATCCAAGGCGTCGAGCGTTGCCGGATAGGTACCGTCGCGTCGCGCCCGATCCAAAACGTGCGTATTGCGCCATACCTTCGCCCTGGCTTCACCCAGGAAACGGCGGCTGGCGGCCCGATTCGCCGGGCGCATCAGACGATCGATCAGCGTCACGCGTGAAACCGCGCCGAGTTCGGCGTCCTCGGCGCCGACCCGCGCCTGTAGCACCGCGTCGACGTGCTGGTGGTCGGCCTCGCGTCGGTGCAGCGTCGCCGGATTGTCGAAGTCTTCCGGGCTGATCACCGCGATCAGGGACTGCGGCAGGTCGAAGTTGATGTGCGCGTTCAGGCCGAGCAGTACGTGTTGCAGCGGCGGAAGATCCGGCCGCTCGCGGGCGGCGTCGAACGCGACCCGCCACGGCTGCGGGATCGAGCGGCCCTGCCGGTCGGCGTCGAGCGCGTCCAGGTAGAGGTTGGCGAACGCGAGGTCCCAGCGCCGGACCCAGTCGCCGTCGGCGAACCCACCGCGGCCGATCTCGTCGGCCACCGCCTCGGTGGTCCGGAGGTAGGTCGCGTGGAAGAAACGCTGCGGTCCGGACAGGTCAGCGAGGTCGGCGCGCATCCGGTCAAGGAGTTCTTCGATCGACTCGTACGTCATCGGGAGCGCTCCATCCGCACGTACACCATCATGATCGAAACCGTGAGTCCCGCGAACCCGGCGGCGAACACCCACGTCAACGCGTTCTGCGCATCGAATTCGGCGTGCGCGCGCAGGCCCGCGACGATCATCAGGATCAGCATGATCGCGGCGACCTGGAACGGCAGCCGGGCGCTGGTCCAGCGACGGTCGAGGAGCGCACCGATGCCGGCGAGTCCGAGGCAGAAGACCGCGCCGAGCACTCGCGCCGTGAGCGGCGTCAGGTGCCACGGCCAGATCCGGATCGCCGCAGCCGGTGCCAGGAACAGGAACAGGCCCATCGCCAGCGCGAGGGCACCGATGGCGCCGATGGTCCGGGCGGTGACCGCGGGCAACAGGCGATCATCGGCGGTCGCGGGTGGATCGGTCCGGCGATTGCGCAGGTAGACCCATACGATCAGGAACGGTGTCGTGAAGTAGAGGAGCACCCACAGCCAGAACGCGACATGCGTGTGCAGGAACTTGTTCCAGTGAATGATGGTCGCGATGCCCATCAGCGACGCGAATGTCGCGACCGGGAGGAAGCCGGCCTTGACCGTGTGCCACGCCGACGAGCGAGCCGCGCGGACGAAGAAGTAGGCGCCGCCGAGGTACGCCGATCCGAGCACCATCGCTGTCATGGTCGGCACGATGTGCCACGCGAACAGCCGCCCGGTATCCGTCGGCCACGGATAGAGCACGGCAAACGCGACGATCAGGAACGGCGCGATGGCGTACGAGACGGCGCGCGTGAGTGGCTCGATTCGATCATTCCGCACGGGTACAGCATCCATGATCATGGCCCGCGTTGCAGTCGGATTGCCGTCACATCAACGCTGGTCACTGCGTCGTCGGCATGCTCTGTCCATCGCGTTCCGGGCGTTACTCCAGTGCGCCGTGATTGCGTTGGTAGTGCCGGGCCACCCGGGCACGGTTGCCGCAGGACGGCTTGCACCACGCCTGGCGGGGATCGTCCTGCAGGAAGTACCGCACGCACCGCGGCGCCGGGCAGGCGCGCAGCCGATCCACATCTGCGCTGGCGAGAAATCCGACCGCCGCACCGGCCAGCTCGGCCAGTAGGTGCTCCACCGGATCGGTAGTGGCATGCGGATGGCACAGCTGCGCGGCACCGCCCACCGGCCAGGCGAGTCCGGGCGCGCCGAGACCGGCGGCGGCTGCATTGACCTGGCCAAGAGCCACGTCGAGATCGAGGAGTCGGCCGGCATCGGCCTTACTCGGCGGCTGCGGATAGACGGCCTGCGCAAACAGCGATCGGACCGCGCGGCGCAACGCAACCACCCGGACCCGATCGATGTCGTCGGGTGCCCCGAGGCCGTCCACGCCGGGCGTCGAGGCGAGCCACGCTGTCAGACCGGCGATCGTCTCCAGGTCGTCGGCGACTCCCCCGTTACCGTCGTGCCGGATCGTACTAACCAGCGCGAGCACGGTATCCCAATGCGTCACGAATCCAGACTAACTGAGAATGCGATTGATCACATTAGTCCGTTCCGTTAACCTGCCTATTGCCAGAATGATCATTTCCCATTAGTTAAATCTCATCACCAGCGGAGGCATCATGATCCTGCTCGGCCACATCAGCGACACGCACCTCGACGGCACCGAGCGCGCGACCGAGCGCACCCGCCGGGTGATGGACTACCTACGAGGACTCCCCCGTCCGCTCGACGCGCTGCTGGTCACCGGTGACATCGCCGACCACGGTGCGATCGCCGAATACCAGGAGGCGGCCGAGCAGCTCAACGCCGCGTTTCCGGTACTGATCTGCCCCGGCAACCACGATGTGCGCGGACCCTACCGGAAAGGTCTGCTGGACGAGCCGGCCGAGGACGGTCCCATCAACCGGGTCCACCACGTCGGCGGCGTGGCGATCCTGATGTGCGACTCGAGCATTCCGGGGCGCAACGAGGGCCGGCTCGACACCGAGACGCTCGCCTGGATCGACACCACGCTCGACGGGCTCGGCGACGTACCGGCGTATCTGGCGTTTCACCACTCGCCCGTGAAGCTGTATCACCCGCTGCACGACTCGATGTACCTGCTCGAGCCCGACTCGCTCGCGGCCGTGATCGAGACGCACCCCAACATCGCCGCGATCTTCGTCGGTCACGCGCACACCGCGGCCGCATCGACGTTCGCCGGTCGGCCGCTACTGGTCGCGCCGGGCGTGATCAATACGCTGCTGATGCCGTGGGAGAGCGACGCCGTCACGAGCCTCACGCAACCGCCCGGGATCGCGTTCCACGTCATCGACGGCCAGACCCTGGTGACGCACTACCGCGTCGTCCTCTAACCGGATGTCACGGGTGCAGGACGAAAAATACTTACCCCGCACCGGCAACCCTCGGCACGGATATTCGCGTCTACCGGTCGCACCCGCACGGTGCAACCATCCCTCGACAGGAGATCTGATGGCTTGTGCATCCAAGTCTCGGACCATGACGCACTCCGATGTGGACGGCGTACGTGGACACGCCAGCTGAGGAGTTCGATGAGTTCATCCGATCGCGCTGGCTGATGCCGGCCGGCCGGTTCTGCGGGAACATCGATCTGGCCAGCATCACGACCGTTGACGGCGAGCCTGTGGATCGCGAGATCCTTCGTCATCTCAAGGCCGCGGGCATCACCTACGACGTACGACGGCGCCTGCTGTCCTGCACCGGGCCGCGCGACATCGCGTTTCCGTTGACTTTCGTCGGCGCGGACGACGAAGCCGGACCGAACTACACCGGTCAGCCTGCGGTCGACTCGATCTACCGGCGGCGTACCGGCTGATCCGCATCGCGGTCGGACACCGGCCGGTAGGTTCTGGCATAATTGCCGGGTGACTAACGCCGTGGTCGTCGCGGTGAGTCGCGACGCCGAACACCGCTTCAGCAAGCCGCCCGTCGACCAGATCACGCTGCTCACCGGGCTCGGTGTCGAGGGCGACGCGCACCTGGGCGTGACCGTCCAGCACCGCTCGCGGGTACGCATCGATCCGACCCAGCCAAACCTCCGCCAGGTCCATCTGATCCACGCCGAGCTGCACGACGAGCTGCGCGCGAACGGATTCGCGGTGCAACCCGGCGAGATGGGCGAGAACGTGACGACACGCGGGATCGATCTCCTCGGCCTACCGCGTGGTGCGGTCCTGCGGATCGGGCCGGACGCGGTCGTGGAGATCACCGGGCTGCGCAACCCGTGCGCCCAGATCGACAACTTCGAACCCGGACTGTTGAAGCAGGTCGCCTACCTCGACGCGAACAACGAACTGGTACGCAAGGCCGGCATCATGGGCATTGTCCGCAGCGGCGGCCCGGTGCGGCCCGGCGACCCCATCATCGTCGAGTTGCCCGCCGAACCGCACGCACCGCTCGAACGCGTGTAATTCGGCCATCGACGCCGGCATTGCCGACTCCCTCGCCACGAGATCACTCGGATCAGGCGCTCCTGGTCGACATTGCCGCCATCCGCACGACACATACTCACCGAGGTCGATCAGCGCTATGGTGACGGCGCGAGGTGCCCATCAGGGCCGCTCCGGGGTGAGAGGCCAACATCCATGCCGTCGTCTGTCTCCATTCGGCTGCTTGCGGTCACCGTGGTTCTCGCCCTCGCGGGATGCGGTTCGTCCGCTCACGCGGTCGCCGCCGACGTGGCACCACCCGCGCCATCCCCCGTGGGGGCGACCAACGGTGACGCCGTAACGGCGACCATCGGCACAGCGGGCGGCACCGTGTCGGCCAAGGACCACGGCGTCACCGTCACGATTCCGGCCGGTGCGCTCACGGCCGACACGACGATCAGCATCCAGCCGATCGAGAACACCGCCGGGGCAGGCATCGGCGTGGGATATCGCCTCACCCCGGCCGGGCAGACGTTTGCCCAGTCGGTACGGATCACCTTCCCCTACAGCGACGCCGACATCGAGGGCACTGCGCCCGAGGCACTCGGAATCGCGTTCCAGGACGCGGCCGGCCGATGGGAGTTCCAGACGTCGACCGCCCTCGACACGACGGCCCGGACGCTGACCGTACTCACCAAGCACTTCACCGACTGGTCCAAGGTGGCGGGCCTACAGTTGCGGCCCGGCGAGGCATCCGTCAAGGTCAAGGACCAGATCAGCCTGAAGGCCACGATCTGCCTGAGCCGCGGCAAGGACGTCGTCTACGTACGCAAGAGCTGCGGCGATCCGACCTCGGACGATGCCGCTGCGGCACAGATCGTGCCCGGAACGTGGTCGGTCAACGGCGCCGTCGGCGGCAACGTCACGGTCGGTACGGTCCAGGGCGTCGAGGGCGTCGCCACGTACTTCGCACCGGCGAAGAAGCCATCCGGGGTCGGCGGTAAGTCGATCGTCGCGGTCACAGTGCAGGTGAAGAGCTTCACCGGTACGAAGTTGCTGGTCAGCAACATCACCATCATCGACGGCTACCACGTCGTTGGGAGCTTCGAGGTCACCGACTCAAACATGGTGTGCGCCGGAGGGATCGCGGCCTACGTCAAGGACACGTTCTCGTTCTCCCTGACCGACCAGCACAACATCTACACCGTGACCGACATCGTGAACTCGCCGAGCGACTACCCCACGCCGCAGATACCGAATATCGGCGGCGGCATCGTGGTGACCAAACGTGCCGACGCGTTCGACGCCACCGAAGGCAAGGCCGACGTGTCCGGCGATCTCGTCACGGTCGCCGTGAAAGGCAATACCGTGGTCGGCGACTGCACCTACCTCAAGGGCTTCAAAGAGACCGGGACGCAGGGCGTGGCCTCGGTCGGCTTCAGCTTCTACGTCTCGAAGTTCAAGGACGGCTCACAGGTGGGTACGCCCGACAACCGTCCCGGACTGCCGTGGACCTGGGTCGTCACCGAGCAGTGACACATCGGTGGCCCTTGGTGTCGAACGGACGTTGCCGTCACCTCAGCCGATCGAATTGTTCCCAGAAAGCCTCCTGCACGGGGGCGCGTCCGCAGGACGGACAACATCAGCACGTCCCATAAGGCTCACCTCCATTGGGGGTCCTTAGTGGACCGAGCGTCACTTTCCGGCCGACACAGGGTCCTCGATGTTTACGTTCACATTCTCAGTTGGAAACCTTGACGCAACATGCGATCCCGTCCCACAATGGTTGTGGTCGCGCGCCTGTTCATTCGCAATCACAATCCCCAAAGATCATGAATGGCTTTGTCCGCAAAATGTTAGCGCTAACATACAGCGGTTTAACTGCGCAGTTGTACGCAGCCGTGCACGGCTGCGCCTGTTGAGAACGAGCCGGGCGGCGACCACCCCGGCCCAGAGCAGATTCCTACCGCTCGAGGGCGGACCGCATCCTCGTACACGATGGAGGTTAGTCATGCTCACACGACAATGGACGACTCGCACCAAACGTAGACTGCTGGTAGCGGCCGTGACGGTCACCCTCACTGCGAGCGCCGCTGTCGGCGTAGGAACACCGTCCCAGGCGGCCACGCAGGGTCCGTGTGACATCTATGCCTCGGGTGGTACGCCGTGCGTGGCCGCACACAGCACCACCCGAGCCCTCTACGGGGCGTACAACGGCAGCCTGTACCAGGTGCGACGCTCATCTGACAACGGCACCCTCAACGTCGGCGTCCTGAGCGTCGGCGGATATGCCAACGCCGCCGCCCAGGACTCCTTCTGCTCGGGCACGACCTGCGTCATCACCGTCATCTACGACCAGTCCGGGCGCGGTAACAACCTCACCGACGCGCCCGCAGGCGGCGCGGCGGGCGGCCCGGACAACCTCGCGAATGCCACCGCGGCGCCGACCACGCTCAACGGCCACGAAGCCTATGGCGTCTACGTCGCGTCGGGCACCGGCTACCGCGACAACAGCACCAACGGCATCGCCACCGGGAACAACCCCGAAGGCGAGTACGCGATCTTCGACGGCACCCACTACAACGGCGGTTGCTGCTTCGATTACGGCAACGCCGAGACCGACAGTCACGACGACGGCAACGGCACGATGGAGGCCATCTACTTCGGCAACATCAAGGTCTGGGGCTTCGGCTCGGGCAACGGCCCCTGGATCATGGCCGATATGGAGAACGGCCTGTACTCCGGCCTCAACGCCGGCCTCAACGCGGGCGACCCGACGATCAACTACCGGTACACCACCGCCATGATCAAAGGCGGGGCGAACCTGTGGGCGATCAAGGGCGGCAACGCACAGTCCGGCAGTCTGTCCACGTTCTACAGCGGCGCGCGGCCGAACGTGTCCGGCTACAACCCGATGAAGAAGCAGGGCGCGATCATCCTCGGCATCGGAGGCGACAACAGCAAAGGTGCCGCCGGCACCTTCTACGAAGGCGTCATGACCTCCGGGTACCCCTCCGACGCGACCGACAACGCCGTACAGGCCAACATCGTCGCGGCCGGGTACGGCACCGGCGGTACGACGGCCAGCGGGGTGGAGCTCGTCGGCGCTCAGTCGGGTCGGTGTATCGATGATCCGAACTCGACCACCACGAACGGCACCCAGATGCAGATCTGGGACTGCAGCGGCCAGTCCAACCAGCGCTGGACGGTAACCGCCGGCAAGCAGCTGACGGTGCTCGGTAAGTGCCTCGACGCTTCCGGTCAGGGCACCACCAACGGCACTGCGGTGATCATCTGGGACTGCAACGGCCAGACCAACCAGCAGTGGAACGTGAACTCCAACGGCACCATCACCGGTGTGCAGTCCGGGCTGTGCCTCGATGCGAACGGTGCTGTAACGGCAAACGGAACGAAGATCATCATCTGGGCGTGCAACGGCCAGACCAACCAGCAATGGAGCCAGCACAGCTGACCGACGTCCCGGTTCAGGGTCGCATATCCACGACTCTGGACCGGGACTGCCGCAGCCTGTAGGCAGTCGCCTGGGCGTCAGGGGTGAGACCAGCGAATTATGGACGGTGACCACGATGGACATTGATTCACGAAGAAAAATATCGAAACGATGCGATCGGAGGCCGCCGCGCGGATTCCGGGCAATGCCCTCGGGCCAACGCCTAGTCCCTACCGGTCACGACACACCCGCCGAAGCCGCCATGACCAGACGGGACGAGCGGTGAGCGCGCCGTACCGCATCGAACGTCACGCCCTCGTCGTCGGCGTCCGGCCCGAACGCCGAGAGGAGTACCTCGAGTTGCATCGCAACGTCTGGCCGCAGGTCGAGCAGACTCTGCGTGATGCGAACATCACGAACTACTCGATCTTCATCGTTGATGACACCCTGTTCGCCTACTACGAGTACGTCGGCGACGATCATGGCGTGGACATGGCCCGCATCGCCGCGGACCCCGTTACCCGCGAGTGGTGGACCCACACCGATCCGTGCCAGGTACGCATCGTCGAGGAGCGGGATCACGGGGCCTTATGGCAGCCAATCGACGAGATCTGGCATCTATCATGAGCGTTTCCCTCGACGCACGTTTATCCCTGCAACAGCGTGTCAACGCTTTCTGACATTCCGCGCTAGGTGCCGTGCGGCTCTCGGTCTACGGGCTGGCTCTGGGCGAATGTTGCCGGGTGGCGTGTGGCAGAGATGTTCCGGGATCGGTCATGGAGTCGGCGTCGTCTTCTGGCACCATGCGGAGTCCGGCGCGTAGCGGTCGAGTGTGTGGTCCCGAATTCGCCGACCATCCTTGCTCGGGCAGCAGCGGTCGCAGGGCGGCTTCATCCAGTACGAGGCCGAGGCCTGGGTTGTCGCCGAGAACGATGCCGCCGTCCTCGATCTGTTGGTCGACCAGGACGCCGACCGGGTGGTGTAGGTCTTGTACCTCGGCGACCAGGAAGTTCGGCAGCGCACCGGCAGCGGGTGCGACGACCGCGGTGTAGCCGACCGGGCTTATCGGCAGGTCGTAGGCGTGGGCGAGATGCCCCGCGCGCAGAAAGTGGGTGACTCCCCACGCGCTGCCGACTTGGGCGATGTCGATGGCGTCGGCCTCGATGAGCGGGCGGAGTTGCTCCAGGCCGGTGAGGTTTTCTCCGGAGGCGATTCCGGCTCGGATGTGTTGTCGGATGGAGGCGTGCCCTCGCACGTCCCAGCGGCGTACGGGTTCCTCGACCCACGTGAGGTCGAATGACTCTTCGAGCCGGCGAAGGTGTCGAACGGCTTGGGAGCGGTGCCATGACTCGTTGGCGTCGATCATGAGTCCTGGGGCGGAGGTGTTCGTGTGCAGGATGTCGCGGACCAGGCCAAGGCGGCGGAGGTCATCCGGGAGATGGCGGCCGCCTTTCAGCTTGGCGGAGGTGAATCCTCGCTCGGCGAATTGGTCGTGTATCCGGGCTAGTTCGTCGTCCGTGAGGCCGTAGTCGAGACTGGAGGCGTATCCGGGTACGAAGCGATCACCGGAGCCGAGGAGTCGCCACAGCGGCTCGCCGGCCATCTTGGCTTTGAGATCCCACAGTGCGCAGTCGATCGTGCCGATGGTGCCGAACAGTGCTCCGGTGTGGCCGAGCTTGAACGTCATGGCGAGCATCCGGTCATAGAGGTGCACGACTGCCCGGGGATCAGCTCCGTCGATGGCCGGGATCAGACGCTCGATATCCGGGTGGGCGCCGATCGCGATGCCGTCGATCCCGCCGTCAGTGGTCACGACGAGGATGTCGACTCGGGTGCTCGTCCCGGCGCTGATGCCGTTGACGTCGCCGACGAGCCGACCCCACTCGTGGTGCGTGGTGAGGCTGCGATATCCGGTGATCTTCATCGTATTGTCCTGACGGTGTCGGTGTGCATGGTCGTGATCACTCCTTGGTTCCGCCGGCGGTCATACCGCTGATCAGGAAGCGTTGAGAGAACAGGAAGACGATCAGCACCGGAAGGACGGAGAAGATCGTGGCCAAAGCGAGAGTCGAGAGGCTTACCGATCCGGCCCCGGCTGAACTCGGGTTGAAGGCGGGCGTCGAGGACAGCAGCGACGATAACCCGACCTGGATCGGATACCGGTCACTGAGCGGCAGCATCACGAAGGGCAGGAAGTAGTTGTTCCAGTTCTGGACGAAGGAAAAGAACCCGACCAGGGCGACCACGGGCGTCGCCAGCGGTAGAGCGACTTTAGTGAAGAGCTGCCATTCGTTGCACCCGTCCAGGCGTGCGGCAGCCAGCAGGCTTGAGGGCACGCTGGTCGAGAAGTAGATGAAGGTCAGGAAGACGCCGAAAGGGTAGAAGGAGAACGGCAAGATGACGGACAGGGCGGTCCCGACGATGCCCAACGAGTTCATTTCCAGGAAGATCGGCAAGACCAGCGCGGTGTTGGGCATCAACATGACGACCAGCGTGGTGATCAGCAGCGTGCGTCTTCCCCGGAAGTTCATCATTGCCAGTGCGTAGCCGGCCGGCACCGAGACCACCAGGGTAAGGATAAGCGCACCGCCGGAGTAGTAGATCGAGTTCAGAAACCAATGAAGGACAGCCCCGTCCTGGAATCCGAACAGGTCGTCCCAGTTGCCGCGAAGACTGGTGACCGATCCCGGTGCGAACGCGCCGCGGTGGGCAAGTTCGCTGCCCGACTTCGTCACCGCGATCAGCAGCCAGATGATCGGGATGACGAAGAAGAGTGTGAAGACGGCCAGGACGACGGCCAGCAGGCTACGTCCGCTCCATCCGTACAGTCGTCCCCACGACCGCTGGCTCGGCCGCCCTTGAGTGCGCGGCTGGATGACCGGGGTCATGATGCGGCCTCCGTGTCGAACAGACCACCACGGGCCACGAACACCGCGGACACCGCCACCGTGACCAGGAGCAGAATCACCGACAGAGCGGCGGAGGCGTTGAGGTTGTTGAGGTCGAACGCGTACTGGTAGGCCAGTTGGTTGAGTGAGTAGTCGTTCGGTACGACCGCGTTGCTGGCCTGCGACAGCAGGGTCGGCTCGACGAACAGTTGGGTGCCCGCCGCAATCGACAGGACAGTCATATAAGCGATCCATTTCCGCAGCAGAGGCAGCTGTATGTGAATCGCGGTTTGCAGCGCGTTGGCGCCGTCGATACGCGCGGCTTCCATGATGTCGATCGAGATGTTATTCAGCGCGCCGTACATGACCACGATCCATCCGCCGGCGCCGGTCCAGAACGCAACGATCGCCAGCACGACCGGCAGGTGACCGGGCAAAATCACCTGCGTGAAGCTGGTGAAGCCCAGCGCGCGCAACAGCGATCCGACCGGACTGGCCCCAGGATCCAGCATGAACAGCCACAGAAGGACGCTGGATGCGCCGGCGAGTGCTCCGGGAATGTAGTAGAGGAGCCGGACCGTCGCGCTGATCCGACGGCGGCGCAGCCGGTGCACCATGAGCGCGAGCACGACGACCAGAACGATCATCGAGGCGACCCATATCCCGATGTACTCCGCGACGTGTTCGACATCCGGGACGAACCGGAAGTCGTGGGTTACCTGCGTGTAGTTGGCGATGCCGGCGAATCCACCGTTCGTGTGCGTCAGTGACAACGTGATCGCATAGATGGCCGGGCCGACTCCGAATGCCAGGGTGAGCACGACGTAGGGGGCCACGAAGATCAGTCCGGGCGTTCGGCGGATCGCGCTGGGGCGGCGCGCTGGTGCGCGCCGCCCCTCCGCCTCGACCGGACGGCTGTGCGCGGTTGTACGTGTCACTGGACCGTGTAGCCCGTAACTTGTGCTTGATTCTTGATGGCGTCCTGCCACGTCTGCAGGTTCCCTGCCACAGTTTGTCCGGAGGTGATCAGCGGCGTCATGGTCTTCGCCCAGATCGCTTCCTGGCTGAACTCCCCGGATCCCCAGCCCGACCAGATCTGGCCACCCGCCGCAGTGATGGCGTCAAGGTTGGTGGCGTAGTAGTTGCTCGCTTCCTGCTTGGCGATCCATTTGGCACCGGCAGCCGCGAACGCCGGGTAGCCGGGCGCCACATCGACCTGGTAGTCATCGGCCGTCGTCACAAACTCGGCGAACTTCTCCGCCGCGGCGAGGTTCGTCGAGTGGCTCGAGATGAACCAGGTGCCGCCGCCGACATCACCGGTCACCGCCGGGCTACTGCCCCACGCCGGCGGTGCCGCCACTCCCAGCTGCCCGGCCGGTACGTTCAGGGCGGTCTTGTTGTTGAAGATCGCACCGGCATACCATGCCGGACCGGGCATCAGCAGGACTTTGCCAGCGTACTTCTTCGCGAAGTCAGGGCTGAATACACTCAGCGTGGTCAACGTCTTGTTCGCCACACCGGCATCGATCAACGTCGCAGCGCGCTGGCAGTTCGCGCCGGTCGCATCGACGGTGACCGACCGCGGACCGGTGATCTGATTCGCGCCGCACTCGCTCGCCCACATGAACACCTCCGGTGTCCAGGCGTCACCGACGGCGCCCGCGATGTATCCGGGATGGTCGGTGGCCAGCTTGGCGCTGAGCGTCTGGTAGTCCGCCCAGGTTGTCGGAACGGTGTAACCGAACTGGTCCATCAGGGTCTTGTTGAACCACAACACGTTCTGCGCGAGGTCATTGCGAAGACAGTAGACCTTTCCGTTGACGGTACACGGGTCCAGCGCACCCTTGGTGAAGCCCGACAGGGTCGCCTGCGGGACCAAACTCTGGTTCAGCACCGCGGCAAACGCCTGCTGGCCGTTGGTCTGCTGGCTGGCCCACGCCGCGTCGTTGTTCTGGGTGGAGAAGACGACATCGGGCCAGCCGCTGCCGGCCCGGTCGAGCAGACCGATCTTGGTCTTGAATGAGTTCGAGCCGTTGGCCGAGCCGTCATAGGTGACGACCTTGATGGCAACACTCGGGTTGGCCTTCTTAAAGGCATCGGTCGCCGCGACGCGGTCGGAGTCCACCCAGACCGTGATGGTCGACCCGGACGACTGCGTTGCCTCGGGGAAGCCGTACGTGCTACTGCTGCCACCGCTCTTACTGCCGCTGCTGCTGCACGCCGCGACCGCGCCGGCGAGCACCAGCATGGCGACGACAGTTAACGGGGCGACTCGGGCGACGCGCGGCCGCCCGGAAGATATTGACATGTTGGCTCCTTCAGGATCAGGTGAGGGGCCAGCCCCGGAGCCGGGGCTGCGGCACCCTGATGAGCGAAATGCTGTGTCCTGTCTGTCGGGTTACTAGCTGTGCAGCGCCCGTCACGGCGCCAGTACGTCGGAACCCGTTCGGTGATGCGGCCTGGTCGACCGCCCATGGAAACCCAGCGAGCCGCAGTACGTTGCCGGCCGCGTCGAGCGCCTCATCGTGATCTCCTCACCGAGGTCGGTGGAGTCGAGCCTTACATCCTTGCCACTCATGATTCGGATTAGTGACATTCATGTCTCGCGTGGCCCGTTTGTCAAGAGCTAGTTACGGAGTTGTTGCGCAACCTGGCAGGGCGCGGGAAGCTCAGCGGCTGAGCCGGTGTAGTGAACGCTGTAGCGGGGCTCGTGTCTGGCCGCGCTTCGCGCTATCGTGCTATCGAAGAATTGTTGGCAATAAAATCAGACGGCAGAATGCCATGCGGAGGTCAGGGATGTCGGACGAACGCGGCGAGTACAAGCCGGCCTACCGTCGCGCTGTTGATCAGCTGATCGGCTACATCGCCGAACAAGGTCTGCGCCCCGGCGATCGTCTGCCGACCGAGATGGAACTCGCCAGCGAACTCGGGACGAGCCAGCGGGCCGTGCGTGAGGCGGTCAAGATGCTCTCCGCGATCGGTCGGGTCCGAGCCGAGCGCGGCCGCGGCATCTTCGTGGGGGACGATCGCAGCCTGTTGACCGGACAACGGCCCGTGTCATTCAGACCCACCGATCTGACCCACATCTCCATGCTGTTCGAATTCAGGAGCATCCAAGAACGGGAAGCTGCCCGGCTGGCAGCCGAACGGGCCACCCCTCCCGAGGTCAAGGCTCTGCAGGCGGCGGTGACCGAGGGTCAGCAAGCCGTGTCGGATGGCAATCTGCCGCTGTTCATTGCGTCCGACGAGGCCTTTCACGCGGCGCTCGCCGAGGCGTCCCACAACATCTTCCTGATCGACGCCGTGTCTCACATTCGTTCCCTGCAGGGGCAAGTCAGCTTCCTCGAGCTCGGACGCAATGCCAGCAACGCCGATCGGGCGGTCAAGGAACACGGGCTCATTCTGGAAGCCGTGCGTAGCGGCGAAGCATTCCTTGCCGGCGACCGAGCCGTGGAGCACGTCCAACGCTCCCTGCAGGACTACCGCGCCGCGATCGATCGCCGCTTGGAAATCGATGGACAGTGAATCGACGCGACGACCACCGACCCCCGATGTTGCTGTTGCCGGGTCGGCAAGCGAGCGGAGTGGCACGGTCACGCGGACAGACGCCTACCGGCACGTGTGGGATCGAGGAACCCTGCCGTATCCCTGGCTAGCAGGGGTCCCGTCGACCGCACCGACACGATGAGGAGATAACCATGCACGCCGCCACCTATCAAGGCGCACGAACGTTTACTGTCGAGCAACGCGATCCGATCCCACCACCGCCCGGCAGCGTCCGCATCGACGTGGCATTCACCGGGATCTGCGGTACCGACCTGCACATCTTTCACGGCACCATGGACCACCGGGTCGGCATCCCCGCGGTGATCGGCCACGAGATGTCCGGCCGGATCGCCGAGATCGGCGCCGGCGTGACCGGCTGGACGGTCGGAGACGCCGTCACCGTCATGCCGCTGCGCTGGTGCGGCGAATGCCCGGCATGCCGCGACGGCAACCAGCACATCTGCCACCGGCTGGACTTCGTCGGCATCGACTCCCCCGGCTCTATGCAGGAATCCTGGACGGTGCCGGCATCGCTGCTGGTCAGGCTGCCGGACGACCTGCCGCTGACGCACGGCGCGCTGGTCGAGCCGACCGCCGTGGCCGTCCACGATGTACGCCGCGGCGACATCCGTCCCGGCGAGCAGGTGGTCGTAGTCGGTGGCGGCCCGGTCGGGTTGCTGATCGCCAGCGTTGCCGCTGCCGAGGGCGCCGACGTCCGCGTGATCGAACTCGATCCCGTCCGACGCGCCACGGCCGAGCAGATCGGCTTGGCCACAATCGACCCGGCCACGGCACTCGCCGACGTACAGGCGTGGACCGGCGGCACGGGCGCCGACGTAGCCTTCGAGGTGTCCGGCTCGGCCGGCGGTGTAACCACCGCGATCGAGGTGCTCGCCACCCGAGGCCGATGCGTCATGGTCGCCATCCACTCGGTGCCCCGGGAAGTGAACCTGTTCCACATGTTCTGGCGCGAATTGACCCTCATCGGCGCCCGGGTCTATGTCCGCGACGACTTCCTCCGCGCGGTCGACCTGCTGGCCACCGGGCAGATCCCGGCGGAGGCCCTCATCAGCCGCATCGTGCCCGTCGCCCACGTGGCCGACGCGTTCGCGGCCCTCGACGGCGGCGGAGTCATGAAGGTACTCATCGACTGCGTACCGGGAGCGCCCGATGCCTGAGCACGGACTATTCGACCTGTCCGGCCGCCTCGCCGTGGTCACCGGCTGCCGGCGCGGGATCGGTCTGGCCATGGCCACCGCGCTCGCCGTAGCCGGCGCCGACATCATCGGCATCAGCGCCCAACTGGAAGCGACCGGCAGCGACGTCGCCGCAGCGGTCACGGCGGCCGGGAGGACCTTCACCGGCATCCGCGCCGACCTCGCCGACCGCGACGCAGTCACCCAACTCGCCGAACACCTCGTCGGCGCCGACCGTCCGATCGACATCCTGATCAACAACGCCGGCACGATCCGTCGCAGCCCCGCCGCCGAGTACTCCGACACCGACTGGGACCACGTGCTCGACGTCGACCTGCGCGCACAGTTCGTCCTCGCCCGCACGATCGGCGCCGCCATGCTCGCCCGCGGCCACGGAAAGATCATCTTCACCGCCTCGTTGCTGAGTTTCCAGGGCGGCATCAACGTTGCCGCGTACACCGCGGCCAAGTCCGGCGTGGCCGGACTCACCCGAGCCCTGGCCAACGAATGGGCGCCCCACGGCGTCAACGTGAACGCGATCGCGCCCGGCTACATCGCCACCGACAACACTCAGCCGCTGCGCCTGGACCCGCAGCGCGACGCCGCGATCGTCGCTCGCATTCCCGCCGCGCGGTGGGGACACCCCGACGACCTCGCCGGCGCAACCGTGTTCTTGGCCGCGCCGGCATCGGACTATGTCCACGGCATCGTGCTGCCGGTCGACGGCGGCTGGATGGGGCGATGAGCAAAGGCAGCTGTCCGGACTCTCGGGCACACCAGACGCCGAACGGCCACAGACCACATCTCGTGCACAGCACCTCAACAAAATATTAGAGTTTCACATCGGCCTTGCCCTCTGCGCTCGTGGCGCACCGAGAAGCTGAGTAGGAATCCGATCCGCTCACCTCCCAAAGGAGAGATGTGTTCACCGCGACCGCCACCATCGACCCGGCGTTCGTCATCGCCGATGTTCCGGCTCGGCTGTTCGGATCGTTCGTCGAGCACATGGGGCGTTGCGTGTACGGCGGGATCTTCCAGCCGGGGCACCCGGAGTCCGGTGTCGATGGCCTCCGGATGGACGTCGTCAGGCTGACTCGGGAACTGGGTGTCTCGCGTCGTGCGTTATCCGGGCGGGAACTTCGTATCCGGCTACCGGTGGGAGGACGGGGTTGGCCCGGTCGAGCAACGGCCGGTGCGGCTCGACCTCGCCTGGCGGTCGATCGAGCGCAACACGTTCGGCCTCAACGAGTTCATGGCCTGGGCCCGCCAGGCGGGCGTGGAGCCGATGATGGCAGTCAACCTCGGCACCCGGGGCGTCGAGGATGCGTGCCATCTGCTGGAGTACGCGAACTTTCCCGGCGGTACCCGCTGGTCGGACCTGCGGATCGCGCACGGCGTACGTGAACCGCACAATATCCGGCTGTGGTGTCTCGGCAACGAGATGGACGGACCGTGGCAGGTCGGCCAGAAGACAGCCACCGAGTACGGACGGCTCGCCGCCGAGACCGCCAAGGCGATGCGTCGCATCGATCCGAATGTGGAGCTCGTCGCCTGCGGCAGTTCCGGCGAAGGGATGCCGACATTCGGTTCGTGGGAGGCGGAGGTCCTGGACCAGGCGTACGACGTCGTCGACTACATCTCCCTGCACGCGTACTTCGAGCCCGCACCCGGCGACCGGGTGGGATTCCTCGCCTCCGCGCACACAATGGACCGGTTCATCGACGGCGTCGTGGCGACCTGCGACCACATCGGCGCGAAGAAACGGTCTCGTCGCAAGCTGAAGCTTTCCTTCGATGAATGGAACGTGTGGTTCATGAGCCGGTTCGCCGGCCAGGACAGCCTCGACTGGGCCGAGGCGCCCCGGCTCATCGAGGACGAGTACACCGTCGAGGACGCCGTCGTCGTCGGCAGCCTGCTGATGAGCCTGCTGCGCCATAGCGACCGGGTCGGCGTGGCCTGTCTCGCCCAGCTCGTCAATGTCATCGCGCCGATCCGCACGGAACCTGACATACCGGCGTGGCGGCAGACCACGTTCTACCCGTTCGCGCTCACCGCCCGCCATGCATGTGGCCAGGTCCTGCGGGTGGAACCCGTCTCGCCACCACTGCACTCGCCAACCCACGGCGACGTGCCGTCCATCGACGTCACCGCCACCCACGACCCCCATACCGGCCACATCACGATCTTCGCGGTCAACCGTGACGAACACGAGGTCGGGCGGCTCGAGCTCACGCTTGCGACGACGGGCGAGTTGCGCGTCGCAGAGCACGTGGTTATGGGCGGCGGCGACCTGCAAGCCACCAACTCCAAAGAGACGCCCAACCACGTCACGCCACAGCCAGCGAGCAGCACCGTGCCGACCCAACGTGGCTTGGACATCCTGCTCCCGCCAGTCTCATGGTCCATGATCCGTTTGGAGCGGGCATCTGGTTAAGCGGGCCAGCTAGCCGACCGCCGCCGTTACCATCGGCAGATGCACATCGAGCCGTACGCCGTCGCGGTCCCGGAGGCAGTCCTGGAGGACCTGCGAGAGCGCATCCGGCGTACCCGTTGGCCCGAACCGGCACCCGGAGAACCCTGGAGCCAGGGCACCGACCTCGATTACCTGTCTGGATTGCTGGCCTACTGGGCCGACGGCTTCGACTGGCGGGCGCAGGAGCGCCGGCTGAACCGCTACGAGCATCACATCGCCGAGGTCGAAGGCGTACGCCTTCATTTCATCCACCACCGGGCGCTCGGTGGTGGAGTGCCGCTAGTTCTCACCCACGGCTGGCCCAGCACGTTCGCGGAGATGCTCGGGCTTGTCGACCGCCTCGGCGACCGGTTCGACGTGGTCGTACCCTCTCTTCCGGGCTATGCGTTCTCGCAGCGCCCGCCGCGCACAGGCACGGACAACGGGTTGAGGCAACCATTTATGGCCGCCGCGTCGTCATAGGTGTGGAGAGCGGGGTGTGCAGTGCAGGAGCCAGCGGGCTTCCGTGAATTTGTTTCGGGGCGCTCAGCCGCGCTTGTGCGCAGTGCGTGGCTGCTGACCGGTGACGAGGCCGAGGCGCAGGATCTGGTGCAGACGGCGTTGTTCAAGACGTGGTCGCGCTGGTCTCGTGTCATCCGGCAGGACGCGCCCGAAGCCTATGTACGCCGGGTCATGCTGTCGACGTTCCTGACGTGGACGCGGCGCCGGTGGCGGGGCGAGGTTGCGGTCGGCGTAGTGCCGGACCGGGCGTGCCCCGGCGATGAGTTTGCGGGCGTTGATCTGCGTCAATCGGTGCGGGCCGCCCTGCTCGGTCTACCGCCGCGGCAGCGCGCCGTGGTCGTTCTGAGGTTCTTCGATGACATGACCGAGGCGCAGGTGGCGGATGTGCTCGGCTGCTCAGTCGGCACGGTGAAAAGCCAGGGCGCGAAGGCGTTGGCCAAGCTCCGCGGATGTCAGTCACTCCGTGGAATGTTCGAAGAGGAGGTCAGTCGTGACGCCAGTTGAGCAGCGCCTGGTCGAACTGTTGGACGCCGCAGCGCCTCGGCTTGACGGTGTTGCGTTCGACGCGGTCGCGCACCGGGTTCGCCATCGCCAGAAGCTTCGACGGTCCGCTGTTGCGTCGACCGTGGTTGCGGTCATGGTTGGTGCATCGCTGGCCGGAGTATTCAGTGGCCGCACCTCGCGGCACGCGGCGGCTCCCGCTCCGCTACCGAGCGCCATCGTCGCGCTCACTCGTCATATCGACTGTCCGCCCGACCCCACAGCCGCGTCCGAGCAACTCGTCGCCTTCCACCCAGTCGCTGCGGTCACCTGCAACCAGGAGACGCGTCAGCTACCCGGCCAGGGCGAGTGGTTGGTCTCGGTGCGAAGGGTCGCCACCGGCGGCGTATCAGCCTTGCAAGCGGCATTCGAGCTGCCGAACGACTCGGTGTCTGATGGTTTCTGCGACCTCGTAGGCTATCTGGCTCTGCCGATTATTCTGGTCGACGCCGCCGGCCACGCCATCGTACCGACGATGCCGCACGATGGCTGCGGGCGGCCATTGGCCGCCTTCGGGGTGGCGCTGGGGCACGTGGCCTGGCACGAGGTTGAGGTCCGGCCGATTCGGGTGGTGGTTACTCCGGCCGCGCAGGCCGCACACTGTGCGCAGGATTTCAAGAACATGAGTGCCTTGTCCGGGCCGCCGTCGGGCGGAAAGCACTCTCCCGGAGGACCGATCTTCGCCACGCCGCCGTCAACCGCACACTTCTGCCTCTACGAGGCTACCGGCAGCGACCTCAGCGTCGGCACGTTCGACCGTGGGGTTGTCCTGTCCGTCTCGGACACCCGGAAGCTTCTTGGCGCGCTGACCGGACCGAGACCGGGCGGCCATTGCCCGACGCAGCGACAGTTTGTCGCCATCACGACCGACGACGGCAGCTGGGCGACTGTCGAACTCGGCGGGTGCTGGCGGGTTGCGTGGTCCACCTCAAGATCCGGCTTCGGCTCCGCGAATGCATCCGTGGTCAGCTCGCTGCTGCACCTGCACTGACGGGTAGCGGCGGCGCCGGCGACTGGCGGGTCTGCCGGAGAAGGTCGAAGAGGTTCCCAGCGGTCAGCACCAGCAGGATGGCGAGCCCAATCCAGAAGCCATATCCGGTGCGGATGGCGAGGTCCTTGAGCTGATCGGCATCGAGTTGGTTCGGACCTGAGCCGCCGGACTCGACCACGACCAGTGCGGCCGACCGTGCTGCCTGCTCGGCATAGATAAACACAATGGCCGCACATCCGGCCGCCGAGGTGGCCGCAGTCGCCCGAGCGACCCGGTTGCGGAGTGCCTCGGACGCCAAACCGACCAGTAGCAACCCCGCAACGGCGAGGAAGAGCGGCTGCTCCGCGATCGGAAACACCGACAGTCCGTCGAGCGAGGTCCCGGTGGGCGTACGCCGGCCGATCGGACCGCCGTCGGCCATGATGTCCGCGAACTCGGGCGTTGCTCGCACCTTCGCGTCGGATCCACGGGCCAGACCGATGCCGGTGTACGTGGCGGTGGCCTTGGCGCCGTTCCCCACGTCGCAGGAGACTACGACGAACGGTAGCGCAAAGGTCATCGCGACCAGGACGAACCCGGTGGGGCTCAACAGCTTCGCCAGAAGTGGTCCGTGCGTCATCCATCGAACGATACCGAAGCGTGGCCACCCGTCGGGTGCCTGCAGGTTCAAGGCTCGCGACGCCAGTCGAAGGTCAACGCGCAGCAGGTCGTAGCTCTGCTTCAATCCGGCTGGTTCCGCATTCAATCCGAGCGGCACTTCGGTGTATAGGCTCGAAGTATGCGTACACCGCAAGCGAAGATCAACAGTGGTTTCGGTGCCCGGTCGACCGCCGCCGACGTGCTCGCCGGCATCGACCTGTCCGGCCGGGTCGCGATCGTGACCGGCGGCTACTCCGGCCTGGGCCTGGAGACGACGCGGGCGCTGGCCGCCGCGGGCGCGCAGGTTGTCGTACCGGCGAGGCGGCCCGAGCGCGCCGTCGAGGTGCTGGCCAGCGTCACCGGCGCCGAAGTGGCCGAGCTGGACCTCGCCGACCAGGGCAGCGTCGCCGCGTTCGTCCGCGACTTCCTCGGCGCCGACCGGCCGGTCGACATCCTGATCAACAATGCGGCGATCATGGCCTCGCCGGAGGCCCGCGTCGGACCCGGATGGGAGGCGCAGTTCGCGACGAACCACCTCGGGCACTACACGTTGACGAACCTGCTGTGGCCGGCCCTCGTACGCGACGGCGGTGCTCGTGTCATCGCGCTCACGTCGACCGGTCACAAACTGTCGCCGATCCGCTTCGACGATCCGCAATTCACCACCGGGTACGACAAGTGGAAGGCGTACGGGCAGGCCAAGACGGCCGACAGTCTGTTCGCCGTCCAGCTGGACGCGCTTGGCCAGGACCAGGGCGTCCGTGCATTCGCCGTGCACCCCGGCGGCATCATGACCGAGCTGCAACGGCACCTGCCGCACGAGGAGATGCTCGCCATGGGCTGGTTCGACGAGAACGGCACCCCGAACGAGCGTTTCAAGACGCCGGAGCAGGGCGCCGCAACGTCCACGTGGGCCGCGACGTCACCGATGCTCGCCGGCGCGGGAGGCGTCTACTGCGAGGACTGCGACATTGCCGAACCGACCGTGGTCGGATCGCCGGAGGCGCGAATCCACGGCGTGGACGCGCACGCGATCGATCCGGATGACGCAGCTCGGCTCTGGACCCTGTCCGCCGAACTGACCGGTGTCAACGCATTCGGCTGACGTGGCCCATCGGCATCCATCTATACATCGTCACGTATCAATACCTAATCGACAGGGTGGCACTGTATTGATTCCGCCGGGTGCGGCATCATCTCTGCCATGCCCCTGTTCGACTACTTCGCCGCGTCGTCCGACGAGGCCGCCATAGCGGTCCTCCACCGAGACGGTGGACCCGATCCCGACGAGGTGCCGGTGTTGCCGGTGAAGGGAATCGAGCCGATGGTTCAACTCGGCACGCTCGAGCACCTCCTTACCGGCGTCGCGTACGCGGATATCGCCGCCGGTCCTCGCGCGGCCAAGATGCTCGGCAATCGTGACGAGACCTACGTCGTGACGATCACCGATGAGTTGCAGGCCGCGCTGGCCGGCACCGACGAGGACCGGCTTGCCGACCTCGCGATCCCGTGGGCGCAGACGGACGAGTTCCGTGGCGTTGCCGATCCGGCCGTCCTGGCCGAGTTCCTCGGATCGTTCGCCGATCTCGCCCAATTCGCCACCGAGCGCGCAGAGCGCCTGTACTGCTGGATCAGCGTTTAGCGTCCCGCCTGGCAAACGAACGGGCCCGGACGAGCGTTTCGGACCGGAACCCAGTAGCGTACGGGCGATGAGCGCACTGGGTCGGCACCGGCGAGGCTCCCGTCGAGCCGGCATCCTGATCGCGCCGCCGTTCTCGTGGTCGCGGTAAGCGCGTTCGCGATCCTGCGCCTCACCGGCTCACCGTCGACCGCTGCTCACGGTTCCGTCCCGATGACGTCATCACCGGGTGGCGGCACGCCCGGCGCGGGATCGATCCCGAGCCCGTCCGGCTCGTCGTCGCCTGCTCCCACGACGTCGCGCCCGGCCACGCCGAGCGCAAACCCAAGCCCAGGTCCGAGCGTATCCGCTTCAGCGTCGGCGAAACCGTCGGCCGCTCCGACCCACAAGCCGGTCACCTCGGCACGCAAAGGCGTGTCGGTCTGGTCGTTCACCGGTGTCAACGCCGCCCTCGTCGACTCCGGGGCGAGCTGGTACTACACGTGGTCGACATCGCACGGCGGCGTGACGACACCACACGGCGTGGACTTCGTACCGATGATCTGGGGACACGCCAGCGTGACGTCCGGAAACCTGTCGGCGGCCCAGTCGGCCGGGCACGAACTGCTCGGCTTCAACGAGCCGGACATGTCCGGGCAGGCCAACATGACCGTGGCCCAGGCGCTCGACGACTGGCCGAAGCTGGAGGCGACCGGACTGACGCTGGGCAGCCCCGCGGTGGCGTACGGCGGGGACACGCCCGGCGGATGGCTGGACCAGTTCATGAGCGGCGCCGCCTCGCGAGGTTACCGGGTCGACTTCATCACGCTGCACTGGTACGGCTCGGATTTCCGTACCACGAACGCGGTCGGCCAGCTCAAGTCGTACATCCAGGCGGTCTACAACCGTTATCACAAGCCGATCTGGCTGACCGAGTACGCCCTGATCAACTTCTCCGGTGGCGGCAGCTATCCGACCGGTGCGCAGCAGGCGGCGTTCGTCACGGCGTCGACGAAGATGCTCGACAGCCTGCCGTACCTGCAGCGCTATGCGTGGTTCGCGTTGCCGGCAAAGGATTCCGGGCCGAGCACCGGGCTGTTCACCAGCGGTCCGGTCGCGACCGATGCCGGCAAGGCTTTCGAAGCGGCGAGCTAACCCTCGGCAGGCTCGTGGGCGATGGCCGCACGGGCGTCCATCAGCGCGAAGCCCAGCAGGTTCAGGCCGCGCCACTGTGCCGGATCCGCGGCGCGCGGATCGCCGGCCGACAAGCCGATGCCCCAGATGCGGTCGCGGGGGCTCGCTTCCACGAGGACCCGGTCGCCCGTACCGCGTAAGTAGGTCCTGAGATCTTGGTGTTGGCCGAATTTCGCGGTGCCGGCAGCGACGACGATGTCGTAGCGGGCCGATTCCCAGGCGGCCTGGTCGAATCCGCGAACCGTGCGTCCGAGCGCCTTGGCGCGATGCGGGTGGGCCGCGGCGAGGATCTTCACCGCGACCTCGGGGTCTCCGAACAGCATCGCCTTTCGCCACATCATGTAATGCTCGGCGGTCGCGAACACGTGGCCGTCCAGCGTGAACGCCGCCGGCCACCACTGACTCAGGCATCCGCGACCGATGCTGCCGTCACGCTCGGGTGCGTGGCCCCAGAACATCAGGTACTTGACCGGACCGCCCGCGATGAGGTCAGCAATTGACATGCGACGAGTGTGCCCGAACGGTACGACAGACGCCGCCCGCAGGCTTGTCTCGATCGTGGACCGTCAGGGTCGTGGAGGTGACTCAGCTGCGTCAGCCGGCCATCGCAGCAGACTGAGCAGCGGATTGGGCAGCGGGCTGCGGGAGGGCAGGCTGATCGTCGGTGTCCGGGCTGTGCTCCACCGGCGGGGGCGCAACGACCTTGGACCGATCGAGGCGGCGGTTCAGGCGGCTGCCGACGCGCTGAGCGGGCACCTCGATGAACCGGTAGGTCAACGCCGCCAGACCGAGGATCAGGAACAGCAGCGTCAACTCGACCGACAGTTGCAGGTACCACGGGTCTGCGCCGGCCAGGCGGTTGAGCGTCGGGCCGACGCTGATCACGACGATGTCATGCAGCAGGTAGACCGAATAGCTCACGCCACCGATCCAGGCCAGGAACATCGGCACCCGGTAGCGGCGGCCCCACAGCATCACGATCGCGAACAGGCTGTAGACCAGGACGACCTCGCCGATGGCCTGTTTGGGGGAATTGTTCGGGCTGACCTCGTGCAGCGTGACAATCTCGCCGATCCCGACGATCAGCAGCGTCAGGAGCGCCCGCCACCCGGGGATCTGCTGGTGGTGGTACCGGTAGATGGTGGAACCGGCGAACATCACCGCCATCAGGCTCAAGCCGTCGAGAATGTGCACGAACTGCTCGTTGAACAGCAGCAGCGACGCGACCAACGCGGTCAACAGCGCGGCACCGGACAGGACGAGCCAACGGCGACGGCTGAGCACCGCCGCGAGCCCGAGCGCGACCACGATCAGGACGGCCACGCTGAGCGTACGGGCGTCGTTGACGTGCCGTGAGATGTACAGCAGCGGCAACGGGCCGGCGAGCAGCGCCGTGATGGCGAGGCCCATCGCGATGGACGCGCTGAAGCGCAGCAACCGCATCGAGTACAGCGACACCACCAGCAGGTAGAACATCATCTCGAAGGCAAGCGTCCAGGTGACCGCGAGAGCCATCGGCACGTTCACCATGGTCGAGAGCATCGTCAGGTGGGCGGCGGCGGTCGCGACAAGATCGGTCTTCACGCCGGGATCCATGGTCATCGGCGAGTGCATGCTGAGCACCCAGGTGGCGGCGAGGGCCACCGCATACAGCGGATACAGGCGGAAGAACCGGCTGACCAGGAATGCCCGTACGTCGCCGCGCTTCTCCAGCGAAGCCGGGATGATATATCCGCTGACCAGGAAGAACAGCAGCACACCGACGCGACCGGACGGGAACCACTGCACCGTGACGGCATGCACGTTCGTCAGGAGGTACGGCCCGAGGTGCTCATATATCACGAAAAGGACGGCTAGACCGCGCAGCGCATCGAGCCACGCGAGTCGATTCCGCCGGCTTTCCTGAGATCCCGCTGTCATAGAGGTCACGGCCGCGACACTATCCGTTAACTTCCTCATCTCGTAGTCCCGCTTCCGGCCAAATACGCGCGCGAAAGGGACACCTGACGGTATTCCAGGCACGGAACAGCGACAAAGCGGATCGTGCCGAGTCCAACCTACTGGAACTCAGCACGATCCGCTTGCCGTGTCGGGGTCTCGCGCGTCAGCGCCGCGCCTCATACACCAGGTTGAAGGGTGTTTCGGTGGCCCGACGGAAACGTGTGAATCCGGCATCCGTGACCAGCTGACGCATCGCGGCCTCGCCCGCCTGCGCACCGAGCGCGTAACCGCCGGTCTGGGAGAGCGCGTTCGGCACGCACAGGAACGTGGAGAACGAGTAGTAGACCCGCCCGACCGGGTTCAGGTTGTCCGACACCGTGTCACCGGCCATCGGCTCGACGATCAACCACGTGCCGTCCGGCGCGAGCGATTCGCGGATATGCCGGGCCGCGCCGAGCGGATCGCCCATGTCGTGCAGGCAGTCAAACGTCGCGACCAGGTCGTATCCGGTGCCGCGGTAGTTCTGCGCGGACGCCGTCTCGAACACCGTACGCTCGGAGACTCCGGCGTCCGCGGCGCGCTTGCGCGCCAACTCGATCGACTCGTCGTGGTAGTCGAACCCGGAGAACTGCGAAGCGGGGTACGCGTCCGCCATGAGTACGGTCGACGCGCCGAGCCCGCAGCCGACATCGGCCACCTTCCCGCCGGCCCGCAGCTTCTCGTCCACGCCGTCGAGCGCCGGAATCCAACTGGACACGAGGTTGGCGATGTAGCCCGGGCGGAAGAACGCCTCGCACCCGACGAATACGTCCTCATCCTGCTCGTGCCATCCGAGCCCGGCGCCGGTCTTGAACGCCTCGGTGATCCGCGGTTCCGCCTTCAGCGAGCCGAGCGCCAGCACGAACGCGCCCGGTGCGTAGATGCCGCCGTCCGGGTTGGTCAGGACGAACGCCTGCTCCTCGGTGAGCGAATATGCGCCGGACTCGGCGTCGAACTGGACATATCCACCGGCCGCCTGGCCGCGGAGCCACTCGTCCACGTAGCGCGGCACGGTGTCGGTACGGGTGGCCAGTTCGCCCGCGGTGGCCGGACCGTCCGCCAGCGCCTTGTAGAGCCCGAGCCGGTGGCCGATGACGATGTTGCCCGCCGCCATCGTCGCGCCCAGGTCCCCGACGAACTTGTGCAGGAAGTCCATCAGCTTGTCGTCGTTAATCGCCATGATCAAACCTTCCGATGAGTCACAAATTGGTTACGCTGTGACTCTCCATCGGCCCGTTGCACGTGCATTGCAGCCCGGCTGCAACGGCTCCGACCTGCGCTCGGCCCCTCCACCTCAGCCGCTGGCGACGATCAGCCCGGTTGCCGCCTCGTACACCCAGGTCCAGCCGTTGCGCTCGGCGGCGGCGATCAAGGGCGCGACGACGGTCGCGGCTCGATCGGGCGAGCCGGCGGCCAGCCAGGCCCGACCGACCGCCAGATAGCATTCGGCCCCCAGCAGCCAGGCGCACCCGGTCGGCGCGGCGATCCGGGCCAGCATCGCGTCCGCCTCGGCCAGCAGCCGACCGTCGCCGGTCGCTTCCGCCAGCGGCGCCACGCAGCGCAGCCGGTATGCCTCGGCACCATCCCGCGACGCCCTCGTACGCCCCTCGACCAGCGCCGCGATGCCGGCGTCACGGTCACCGGCGGCCAGCATCGCGACGCCGTACTGGGCGAGTGCCGCGGATCGCCACCAGAAGTGCGTGCTGCCACTGGTCAGGTCGTAGGCTTCGCGCCCGTACGCCAGAGCCTGCTCGAGATCACCGCCCAGTCGAGACACCCAGGCCAGCTGGCCGACGAACCAGGCGTCGTAGGCGAGGTAGCCGCTGCGCAGGTTGATGCGCCGGGCCTCCTCGATGCGGGTGATCGCCTCGTCCCAGCGCCCGGCGGCAATCGCCGCGAACGCGCTCTCCTGCACCGTCCACGACAGCCGCCAGAGATCATTCTGGCGGCGCAACAGCGGCTCCAGCTCGCTCAGCAGCGGCGCCAGAGAGGCGAGTTCGCCGAGGTACGCGTTCGCCGTCTTGAGCCCGTCCAGTGCGACCGCGACCGCGCGTTCGTCGCCGCTCGCGTACGCCGCCTCGACCGCACGGTGCCCATATTCGAGCGCGTCGACGAAGTTCAGCCGGCTGCACCCGATCACCGCAAGGCGGGCCAGCGCATCCGATTCGACCACCCGATCGCCCAGCGCCTCCGCGATCCGTAGCGCGCTGTGCAGCTTGTCGGCGACGTTCCCGATCGGTTCGCCCATCGCGAGCATGGCGTCGCCGCCGAGTTCGCGCAGCGCCAGCATCTCCAGCCGGCGGTCACCGGTCGCCCGGGCCAGCGCGACCGCATGTGCGAAGTCGTCCACGGCCGCCGGGTAGGAGACCAGGGCGTCCCGAGCCCGACCCCGGGCCAGCCGGATCCGGGATGCCACCTCCTGGTCGTCGATCCGCTCGGCGGCATCGAGGCCGAGCGTGAGCAGCTGCTGCGCATCGGCGACCGCGCCGCGCGCCCGGGCGTGTTCACCGGCGAGCAGCCACGCCCGGGCGGCACGTGCCCAGTCCGCAGCCGCGGCGGCGTGCGCGCCCACCGCCTCGGGGCGGTCCCCGAGCAGGTCAGCGGCCCGCCGGTGATAGGAAACCCGGGACGGCGCCGGCATCGTCGCGTAGATCACGTCGCGGATCAGGTCGTTCGCGAACTCGTACGCGCGATCGGCGACCGTTAGCAGTCGCGCCGTCAACGCCTGCTCGCATTGGGCCACCGCCACCGACGGCGGCACGTCCAGCATCCGGGCCAGCGTGTCCGGCTCGATCGGGGCGCCGAGCACCGCCGCCGCCCGCAGCAGCTCGGCCACCGCGTCTCCGGTCCGGCGTACCCGGGCGAGCACGGCCGCCTGCAACGATTCCGGGATAGCACCGCTGGACGCACCATCGGCGGTCAACGCGCGCAGCGTCTCCACGACGAACAACGTATGACCCCGGGTACGCGCAAGAATGCCGTCCGCCATGTCGGCATGACCGGCCTCGTCGGCCAGCCAGGCCACCGCGGCGGCGGTCAGCGGTCCGACCTCGATGCAGGTCGCAACGGCGTCGAGCGTCGTGGTGACGGCGGCCGCCTCCTCGGTACGGACGGTCGCAACGACCAGCAGCCGGGCACCGGCGCTCTGGCGGATCACGAAGTGCAGCAGCTCGATCGTGCCCAGGCCGGCGTTGTGCAGATCGTCGAGGACCAGCAGCGTCGGCGTGGCATCGCCGAGTTCACGCAGGAAACGGGCGATCGCGTCGTACGCGCGGCGGCGGCCGATGTCACCGCGGTCGGCGGTCAGGAGCGGCGGTTCGCCGGATCGTGAGCCGATCTCCGGCAGAAACTCGACCAGCGACGCGGTCCACGGCGGCATCGATGCGCCGCCGGACGAACCCGGACCGACGTACGCGCCGAGCGCCTCGACGATCGGCTGCAGGAACAGCGACCGCTCTGCCTCGTAGCACCGTGCCGACAGGACGATGCCGCCGCCGCGGATGACGTCCTCGGTGAGCGCGGCGGCGAGCCGGGTCTTGCCGATGCCGGCCTCGCCGGTGAGCAGGATGCAGCCGGTCTGCTTGCGTTCGGCCGCCTGCCATGCCGTTCGTAGCGCTTCGATCTCGGGGTCGCGTCCGACCAGAACGGTCGCCGGACGAGCGGGCGGTGTCACGAACGGCGGTGTCACGAACGGCGGTGTCACGAACGACGGTGTCGCTGGCGGTGCGGCTCCGGACGGCGATCTTCCGGACGGCGGCGGTGCGATGGACCCGGCACGGTTCTGCAGGATCGCGACGTGAATCTCGCTGGTCTCCGGCGCCGGGTCCGCACCGAACTCGTCCGCGACCCGGACGCGGAACTGCTCGTACGTGGCGAGTGCGCGCGCCGGCTCACCCAGTGCGGCTTCGGCGCGCATCAGATGGCGTACCGCTGCCTCGTCCCAAGGGTCGGTGGTGGCAGCGGCGAGCGCGAGCATCCGCGCGGCCGCGGGATCGGCGGCGGCCAGCGCCGACTCCGCGGCCACGTGCCGGGCATCGCGCAGCAACCGGGCCGCCTCCGAGCGGGCCGGCGAAATCCAATCGGCGTCCGGCTCATCGGTCAACACCGAACCGTCGCCGAGTACGCGCAACGCGTGATCGACCGAGACCCGCGCGGTGATCGCGGCGGCCGCCTCGTCCAGATCGACGGTGACGGCACCGAGTCGATAGCCGTCACGGCTGCCGTCGATGACGTCCTGTCCGAGCGCGGCACGCAGGCGGCTGACCAGGGTCGCGATGTTGTCCGCCGGACGCGCCGGTGCGTGCTCGGCCCACAGCACTTCGGCAATGCGGTCGGCGCTGAGCCGATGACCGCGTTCGACCGCGAGAAGTTTCAGCAGCGTACGGGCTTTTCGGCTGCCGACTTCCAGCACCGGAATCGGTTGGCCGGCCCGCTCCAGGGCGAATTCCCCAGCCAGACACAGCGACAGACCGACACGTGCGTCGGACTCATGGGCCGCCATGGATCGAGGGTACGGGCAGCGCGCAGCCCCCACCCGCATCGGGCCCGCCGTGATCGACGATTCCGTCGCGAGCGGTCCGGATCGATCATGCCGGGACGGTCGAGGCTCCGACGGATCTCGCGGACAGAGAGGGTTCGCGGACTGCTTAGTCGCCCGATGGCCGGGGTACGTTCGATGAGTGACGGTGCACAACGGCGAGATGCTGAACGGTGACATGGTGGACGGTCGCTATCGGCTGGTCGAGCTGATCGGCCGCGGCGGCATGTCGGTGGTGTGGCGTGCCCACGACGACGTTCTGAACCGGACCGTTGCGGTGAAGATGGTCTCGCACCTCGACGATCCCCGGTTGCGGCGTCTGCTTCGCGACGAGGCACGCGCGGCCGGGGGCCTGAACCATGCCCGCATCGCCCAGGTCTACGACTACGGCGAGACGGATGCCGGCTTGCCGTACATCGTGATGGAGTTCGTCGAGGGTGAGCCGCTCTCCCGGTGGATGCGCCCGGATACCGCGCTACCGTGGCGCGACGCGGTCTCGATCGGCGCGCAGATCGCCGATGCGCTGGCCGCGGCGCACGCCCGAGGGCTGGTCCACCGCGACATCAAGCCGGACAACGTCATCATGACGCCGGGCGGCCTCAAGGTGATCGACTTCGGAATCAGCGCGGCGATCGGCGATGCGGACTCCGACGACGACGGACGCCTGCTCGGCACGCCGGCGTTCGTCGCGCCGGAGCGCATCATCGGCGCACCGGTCGGCGGTGCCGCCGACATCTACTCCCTCGGCGTGCTGCTCTACTGCATGCTCAGCGGGCACCTGCCCTGGGACGAGGACACCCGGACCCGGGTTCTCCACGCGCACCTACTGCTGGAGCCGGCGCCGCTCGGACCCATCGACGGCCTGCCGCCCGCGATCGCGAACCTGGTCGCCGCGTGCCTGGACAAGGAGCCGCAGGTACGCCCGATCGCAGCGGTCGCCGCCGCCGTACTCGAGCAGGTAGGCGCCGGCACGAAGCCGACGAGCCTGGCCTCACGAGGCGCGGTCGTCGGCTCTACCGGGGTCGCCGGCTCTGGCGCAGTCATGCCGGACGGTTCGGTACCGGACGGTTTGGTGCGGGACGGTTCGGTACGGGATGCCGGCGCCGACCAGGCGACCGGCGCAGGTCCGGCGATCGCCTCCGTGCCGTCGCTCGGATCCGTACCGCCAACCGCCCGAACCCGAGCGATGACGCGGACGATGATGTTGACCGCACCGGTTCGGCACCGGTCGCGGCGAACCACGATCGCGGCCGGCTCGATCGCGATCGTGGTCGTCGGGGCTCTGATCGGCGCCTGGGCACTCTGGGGCCGCGATACGCCATCGGCCGCGACTCCTACCGCCCAGGCCCAATGCCAGGCCGGGTTCGCCGTGGTCCGCGACTCGGGCACCGATTTCACCGCGAATCTGACGGTTGCCAACGTCGGCACCGTCGATGAGCCGGCTTGGCAGGCGAGCTTCGCATTCCCCGGTCGACAGACGATCGAGACCGGCAAGCAGGTGACCGTGACACCGCGCGAGGGCAGCCCGTACTCGGCGACGCTGATTCAGAGTGGCACGTCGGTCCTGATCCGGCCGACGACCGACGAGCCGCTGCACCCCGGCTCGACCGTGACCGTGCCGATCCACGCGACCTACCAGGGCACGAATCCGCTCCCGACGGACTTCCGGATCGGCGGGTCAACGTGCGCGGCCGTCGTCACCGGCGCGACCAGCGTGGTCACCACGCCCGCGAACCATGGCGGCGGCGACGGTAACGGCGGTGGTCACGGTAACGGCGATGGTGGCGGTCACGGCAAGGGCAAGGACTAGGAGGTACGCCCAGCCAGGCCCACGGTCGTCACCTGATGTTCGCGTCGGCGACTCCTGCACGTCGACGGCGTTGACTACGGTCGATGGCTGTGACCGATGGTATCGATAGTCCTGTCGACGGGGACGATGTCGTCGATCTCGACGGTGCCGTCATTGGAGACCGTCCCGTCAATAGGGACCGTGCCCTCGATGGGGAGTACGCCGTCGAGGCGACCGGGCTGACCAAACGGTTCGGTGCGGCTACCGCCGTCGATCACGTCGACCTCCATGTCCGAGTCGGCTCGGTGCACGGCCTGCTCGGCCCGAACGGTGCCGGCAAGACCACGCTGCTACGGATGCTCTTCGGGCTGGTCCGCCCCGACGCGGGCGCTCTGCGTATCCTCGGACGTCGGCACGGCCTCGACGGTGTCGCCGGATTCGTCGAAAGCCCCCGCTTCTACCCCTACCTCACCGGCTATCGGAGCCTGGAGATGCTGGCCGCCTACGACGGGACCCGCCAGGTGGACGAAGCCCTCGCAGCGGTCGGACTCGCGGATCGAGCGCACGAGAAGACGTCACGGTATTCCCTGGGCATGCGCCAGCGGCTCGGCATCGCCGCCGCTCTGCTGCGATCACCGCGGCTGCTGATCCTGGACGAGCCCGCGAACGGTCTGGATCCGGCCGGCGCACGCGACATGCGGACACTGATCCGATCGCTCGCCGACAGCGGACTCACCGTGCTGATGAGCAGCCACATCATGAGCGACGTCGAAGTTCTGTGCGACGCCGTGACGATCCTGCGGACCGGCCGCGTCGCGTACGCCGGAGCGGTCGAGGAACTGCAGTCCCGCGCGCCGTCGCCAGTGCACTACATCACCACGAGCGACGACGATCGGGCGAGCGGCATGATGGACGCTTTACCGCACCCGGACGGCGGCCTGTCGGTCAGCGCGTCGCCGGAGCGGATGGATCGCCTGGTGATCGCGCTCGGGCAGGCCGGCATCGCGGTCCGTACGCTGCGGCTCGAGACGACCCCGCTGGAGGCGCTGTTCTTCAGCCTGACCGATGCCGAACCGGACGCCGCGGTCGCGGTCGGGGCGCGCTCGTGACCATCACGATGTCGGTGCCGAGCCGGACCCGCACACACGTCGCCACGCTCACCGTCTACCACTGGGAACTGGAGAAACTCACCGCACAGTGGCGGGTACGCATCGCCGTACTCGCGTGTCTGTTCGGTCCGGTCGCGGCCACGCTGGTGCTCAGTTCGCAGCAGCAGACGCCGTCCGACACGCTCTTCGGCCGATGGGTACACGTCTCCGGCGCGGCGATTCCGTTGCTGATCCTGACGTTCGTCACGCAGTACGCGGTGCCGCTGCTGACCGGGCTCGTCGCCGGCGACATCTTCGCGGCCGAGGACCACTACGGCACGTGGAAGATGATCATCACTCGGTCGCCCGGGCGTGGCGCGATCTTTACCGGCAAGACGCTCGCCGCGATGACGTACACCCTGGTCCTGATGGGTTTGCTTTTTCTGTCGAGCACGGTCTCCGGTTTGCTGATCGTCGGCCACCAGAGCCTCGTCGGCCTGTCCGGCACACTGATCCCGGCCGGGCACGCCACCGAGCTTGCGCTGGCGAGCTGGGGGTCGCGACCATGCCGGCGCTCGCTTTCACCGCTCTCGGCCTGCTGTTCTCGATCGCCACCCGACACGCGCTGGCGGGTGTGATCGGTCCGGTCGCGGTCGGCGGCCTGATGCAGCTGTACGCGTTCGTCGGCAGTAGCGGCGCGGTCCGGGTCACGCTGCTATCGACACCGTTCGACGCGTGGCACGGGCTGTTCGCGGCGCACGCGTTCTACCAGCCGATCGTGCACGGCCTGATCACATCGGTCGTCTACCTCACCGTCTGCCTCGGCGTCGGCTACACGCTGCTGCGACGCCGAGACTTCACCCAGGGATGACCATGCGGAAGCTCATCATCGCGGTGGCACTCGCGCTGCCGCTGGCCGCGTGCGACAGCGGCGGCATCACCCGGGCCCGGCTGCAGGACGATGTCGGGCCGACGTTCCGGAACATGTACGTGCTGCAACAGCAGCTGATCGGCGACGACGATCCGTTCACCACACCGGACACCTCCGTCGCCAGCTGCACAAAGGGCGGCACCGCCACGCCCGATGTCGGGCCGGGCGACGACTGGGTCTGCGTCGTGCACTGGCCGTCGCCGAGTGGCATTACCGAACCGATCGCGTACGACGTCAGCGTCAAACCGGGCGGCTGCTACACGGCGAGCGGCCCGGCGACCACGATCGGCCAGCAGAACATGCAGACATCGGACGGCCGCAGCGTGCCGAATCCGCTGTACGCGTTCGACGGCTGCCTCGACATCGGATGATGATCTCCTACATCAGGTAGGAGTTACGTCGCTCGTTCACGTCGGCGTCACCCGGCCGTCCCGCCTCGCTCCTAGCGTCATCCAGGTATTGATAGCCATGCCTGGGGAGACGTTTATGTCGATCATGCAAAGACGTACGACACGGCCGCGAACCCGCGGCATCACCGTCGCCGGCATCAGCCTCACGCTGATCGTCGCGGCATCGGGAGCTGCGATCGCCGGTGGCCTGGCCGGTTCGGCCGGCGATCCAGGGTTCGGCAGCGAGGAGGTCAACGGCGTACAGACCGCCAGCGGCATCCTGCTGCCGACGAACCAGCACGTCCGGCCGGCCGGCGTCCGATACGAGATCACCAACGGCCGGCTCCTGTCGAGCACGCTCAGCCCGAACGGCCACGATCTTGCCGCGCTGACGTACGAGCACGGCATCGGATTCCTGACCATCATGGATGTGGCCAGCGGCGAGGTGATCCAGCAGGTCGGTACGGGCACGGCGGCCGATCCGCTGATCGGCGACCACCTCGTCGGCGCCGACGGTCCGCTCTATTCGCCGGACGGCACAACGCTGTGGTTCCCACAGGGCGCCGATCTGGTTCGGTTCACGGTCACCAACGACGGCGCGGTGAACACTCCGGTGGTCATCCCGCTCACCGGCCCGCACGGCGATGCGCTCCCGTCCGGCATGGTGCTGTCGCCCGACGGCAGCGAACTCTACGTCGCGCTGAACGGCAGCAACACGCTCGGCGTCATCGACACCGCGACGAACACGTTGGTCCGGCAGATCCCGGTCGGCATCGCGCCCCGGCAGATCGTCCTGGTCGGCAACACCGCGTACGTGTCCAATGAGGGCGGCCGCCCGGCGGTCGACGGCGACACCACGAACCTGTCCGACGGCACACCGGTCGTCTCCGACCCGGTCACCGGCGCCGTGACGAACGGTACGGTCTCCGTCGTCGATCTGATGTCCGGTACGCAGACGAGCACGATCCCGGTCGGCCTCGAGCCCACCGCGCTCTATCTGCACCAGGGCATCGTGTTCGTGGCGAACACGAACAACGACAGCGTGTCGGTCATCGACACCGCGACCAATCACGTCACCCAGACCTTCAACCTCGAACCGCTGCCCGGCTCGACCGTCGGCAGCAACCCGAACTCGATCACCATGCCGGATGCTCACCACATCCTGGTCAGCGACGGGCGGGACAATGCGATCGCGGTCTACGACTACAACGGTCCGCTCTACCCGGTGAAGTACCGCGGCTTGATCCCGACCGACTGGTATCCGGTGAATGCCCAGCTCGACCCGGCGCTCGGCAAGATCGTGGTGACGAACGACAAGGGCATCGGCGCACGCGGCCCGGAGACGACGATCGCGGAGGGCCCGAGCACGAGCCCGAACACCGGCAGCGCAACCGGCCACAACACGTACAACGACACCGGCTCGGTGACCGTGTTCGGGATGCCGACCGACAAGCAGCTCGGCACATACACCCACCAGGTCTTCGTCAACAACGACTGGCAGCAGGTGATCTCCGCGGTCAACCCGCACAAGGCGGCTGCTCAGGCGCCGGTTGCGATCCCGGCCACGCTCGGCGCACCCTCGAAGATCAAGCACGTGTTCCTGATCATCAAGGAGAACCGCACGTACGATCAGGTACTCGGCGACATCGGCAAGGGCAATGGCGACCCGGATCTGACCCAGTTCGGCGCCGGAATCACGCCGAACCAGCATGCACTGGCGAACACCTACGGGTTGTTCGACAACTTCTACGACGAGGGCACGCTGTCCGCGGATGGGCACAACTGGCTGGTCCAGGCAGATGCGAACGACTACATCGAGAAGGAGTTCGGCGCGTTCTACCGCAGCTACCCGTCGCTCGGCGACGACGCGCTCGCCTACCAGCGCAACGGGTTCCTGTGGAACGCGGCCGAGGCCTCCGACAACACGGTCTCCGACTTCGGCGAGTACGCCTACAACATCAACCTGCCCAAGACCGGGTACCCGACCTGGGCCGACTGGTATCAGGACGCGCAGATCCTGGAAGGAAAGGCGTCCGGCCCGCTGCCCGTACCGACCGATGAGTATCAGTCCACATCGGACGTACCGTCGGTCAACGCGATCAACGATTCCGCCTATCCGACGTACGACCTGGACATCAACGACCAGTACCGGACGGACATCTGGGAGCAGTCGTTCCACCAGTCGGAGCAGTCCGGGCAACTCGCCAACCTGACGATGATCGCACTGCCGCAGGACCACACCGCAGGCACCAGCGGCCGGGATCCGTACCCGACGGCGCTCGTGGCCGACAACGACCTCGCGGTCGGCCGGATCGTCAGCGATATCTCGCACAGCCAGTTCTGGAAAGACTCGGCGATCTTCGTACTGGAAGACGACTCGCAGAACGGCACCGACCACGTCGATGGTCACCGGGCGCCGCTCTACGTCATCAGCCCGTACGCCAAGAAGGGCGTCGTGGACGACACGTACTACACGCAGATCAACGTGGTGAAGACGATCGAGCAGATCCTCGACATCGCGCCGATGAACCAGATGGACCGGGCGGCCGTGCCGATGTTCGACGCGTTCACGAACAAGGCCGACGTCACGCCGTACGCGACGCGACCGAATCTGGTGCCGCTGACATTCGGTCTCACCCCGCAGCCGGGTGCATCACCGGCGGCGAACGCGCTGGCAAAACAGGCACCGCAACCGGTGATCCCGGTCGCCGAGCAGGCGGTCTATCGCCAGTGGGCGGCGTGGAGCGTCGATCAGTTCGCCTCTGGGGCGTTGACCTCGGAGGACAGCGTCAATCCGGCACAGATGAACCGCTTGACCTGGTACGCGTCGACCGGGTGGAGCCGGCCGTACCCGGGTGACGCCCGGATCCTGAGCCCGGACGAGGTCCCCGGTCGCGACCTGCCACCGCAGGAGTTGGGGAACTAGCACGACGACTATGGGCGCCGGTCAATGGCCGGCGCCCATAGGCTGCTCAGACCCGATCCAGCCGCGGATAGACCGTCTCCCGGAGCAGTACGTCGACCGCGGCCGCCGCCGGGATGGCGACCAGCGCCCCGATCAAACCGAGCGCCGCTCCCCCGATCAGCACCGAGATGATCGTGACCGTCGCCGGTACGTGTACCACCCGTCCGATGATCTTCGGCACGATGATGTAGTCCTCCAGCAGCCGGTAGAGCACGTAGAACGCGGCCGTGGCGATCGCCACCGGGAACGACACGGTCAGCGCGACCAGTGATACCACCACGCCGGCGACGGTCGACCCGATCACCGGGATCAGATCGAAGATCGCGACCATGATGGCCAGCACGATCGGGTACGGCACATGGAACGCGAGCAACCACACCAACGTACCGGCGCCGGCGATCAGCGACGTCAGGACGTTGCCGAGCACGTAACCGCCGACCTTGAGCGAGATCTCATCACCGATCAGGATCGTCCGGGACCGGCGCGAGGCCGGGGTCAGCCGGTAGACCGTCCGCCGGATGCGAGGAAGGTCGAAGAGCAGGTAAATCGTCAGAACGAGTACTGTCAACGTCGATGCGGTCGCGGTGAACACGACTTGTCCGGCGCTCAACAGTCCACTGGCGACGGATGATCCGTTCACCGACTTCGTCGCGCTGGCCAGTCGATCCTGGATGTGGAATCGCACGTCGAGCTTGCCGAGCGTGGTCGAGTGATCCTTCATCTGGGCGACGTACCCGGGCAGGTTGTGGGTGAAGTTTTCGACCTGCGCGACCAGCGGCGGGATCGCGGCCGTGAGGAATCCGCCGACCACGCCCACGACCGCGATGGCGATGATCGCGACCGCGAGCGTGCGCTTGACGTGCCAGCGGGTCAACCACGCCACCGCCGGCTCCAGCCCGATCGCCAGGAACATCGACAGGCCGATCAGCGCAAGGATGTTGGCCGCGATGACGATCATATGTACGGCGGCGTAGGTGACCGCGACACCGGCCGCACCCAGCAGTCCGATCATGAACGGCGAGCGCCGGTCGACCGGCGGACCGGGCGTTCCCAGCGTCGCATCGTCGCTGCGGAGTTCCTCCGCTTCGGCCTCGGCCGCTGCGACGACATCGACCGGCTCGTCCGAGTCCGGCATCTCGTGCGGCGGCATCCCGTGCTGCGGTGGCATCCCGTGCTCGCGGCGGCACTTCCGGCGAAGGCGCCGCGTCTTCCGTGGTTTCGCTGGTCATCGCTGCTCCGTCGCGGTTTCGGCCGCAGGCGGGCCGGCAGTGGGTTATTCCTCACGACGGCATCTCCGAAACCTGACGCGGATGGCGCGGAGGTAATCTCCTCCGCATGTCGTATGCGCCTTCGGGAGAACAGTTCGAGCTGACCTTCGGTGACCAGCACGCGACGATCGTCGAGGTCGGCGGCGGCGTACGCGCCTACCGTGTCGGCAACCGCCATGTGCTGAACCCGTACGCGATCGACGAGATGTGCGAGGGTGCGGCCGGCGCTCCGCTGATCCCGTGGCCGAACCGGCTGGGCGACGGCAGGTACCGCTTCGACGGTCGCGACTACCAGGTCGCGTTGACCGAACCGGAGAAGAACAACGCACTCCACGGCTTCCTGCGCTGGCGATCCTGGACGGCGTACGAGCGGGACGATCACCGCATCGTGATGGGCACCCGCCTGCATCCGATGCAGGGCTACCCGTTCGCGTTGGACGTGCGGGTCGAGTATCGGCTCGACGATGCCGGCCTGACCGTGGTGACGACGGCGACGAACGTGGGCGACACGGCCTGCCCGTACGCGGGCGGTCAGCATCCGTATCTGTCGCCCGGATCGGGCCTGATCGACGACTGCACGCTACAACTGCCGGGCGCGACGCGGATCGTCACCGACGCCGCTCGTCAGCTGCCGACCGGCGTCGAGGCGGTCGCCGGTACGGTGTTCGACTTCACATCGCCACGGGCGCTCGGCCCGCTGGCGATCGACTACGCGTACGCCGATCTCGCGCGGGATGACGCCGGGCGCGCCTGGGTGCACCTGACCGGTACCGATGGCGCGACGGCGAGCGTCTGGGTCGATGCGGCGTACCCGATTGTGGAGATCTTCACCGCCGACACGCTGAGCCCGGTTCGACGCCGTGCCGGCCTCGGTACCGAGCCGATGACCGCGCCGCCGAACGCGCTCCAGACCGGCGAACTGGTCATCCGGCTGGAGCCGGGCGAGTCGACGACGGCGACCTGGGGCGCGACGCTGTCCTAGCCGCGCGGGTTTCCTAACAGCGCGGGGCCGCCGAACGCATAGGCCCTCGTAGTGAGGTGGGCCTCTGCCCGGTCCTACCGCTCTGCACCGTATGTGAGTCCAGAGTGGTAGGGCCCGGCAGAACCGTCCGGCCGCCGCCGGATCAGGCCGCCGCCGGATCAGGCCGCCGCCGGATCAGGCCGCCGCCGGCCGGCCCCGTCGGATCAGGCCGCGGCGTCGATCGTCTGGATCAGCCGCCGCGCCTCGGTGACGAGGCGGCTCGAACCGGAACGACCGGCGATCGCCGCGAGCGCCGACCGGACCTGCTCGCCGCCGCTCGAGTAGTGCTTGCTCGCGAGTTCGAACAGCGCCGGTGCGCCGGCCGGAGGCGTCGCCGCCGTGAGGATGGCGGGCACCGCGGCGAGCGCGACCCGGCCGATGAGCAGGCCCGCGCCGCTGCGGGCGGTCTCGGCCAACGAAACCACGACGCGGGCCAGTTTCGTCCGGCCGGTGGTGCACTGGATACCGATCTCGACGCCCAGGGCGACCGGATCGATGTCACCGGCGACCAGCATCAGGGCGTCCACGGCGGCAGTGCGATCCGGCAGGTGGCGGGCGCCGAGGCCGAACGTGATCGCGAGCGTGAACGCGGGCCCGATCGCACCGGCGCACTCGGCCAGCGGCGGCAGGATGGCCGCATAGCCGCGACGATCCTCCTCCGCGACGCCTGCGACGCAGTACAGGGCGTGTGCGGCGATGACCTCTCGGTGCGACGGAAGCAGCGCCGGCCACGCCGCGACGTCCGGTTCGATCATGTAGTACGTGTGCTTGACGTCCAGTTCGACCGCGAACAGTACGCGGCCCAGCGGTCCGAGCGCCTCCTCATCCGCGATCGTCGCAACGGCAGTCCGGAACCACGACCCTGTGGCTGCGTGTGAGGAGTATCCGAAGGAGCCGGCATCGAACTCGACTGTGATCCGTTCCGACGTGCTGGGCACGGGCCCGTCGACGAGCCTCTGGACGAGCCGCGTACCCGCCTCGGAGCGAAGCTGCTGCGCGGCGGCCAGGGCCGCGTCGTCACACTCCCCGGGAAGCCGGAGTAGCGCCTGCTCGAGGTCGTACGGCCAGGGCGTGACCCCGGCGGCCTCGTACGCGGCGATCCGGGCGACCAGCGTCGCTGCGGCAACGTGGCCGGTGCGGTGCGTCGGCGTGGCGAGCAGGAACGGGATCGGTGCGGTCAGCAGGTTCACCGCGATCTCGTCGAGCCGGACCAGCAGCACCCGACGCGGTCCCGGCTGTCGCACGTACGGCAGGTCGGGCACGAGGACAGCCTTCCGCCCGAGCCGATCCCGCCAGAACCGACGAGGATCCGCCGGGCGTACGCCGCCGAGCGGAGCGACGATCGCGTTGACGACGTGCGGCGGCACGGACGTGTCCCGGACATCCGCGCTCATCACGAACCAATCGGCGTGCTGCTCCTGTACGGCGGTCAGCGCCTCCACCACACCAGCCCGGTTCTGGTAGGTCAGCCGGACCACCGCGTCGAGGATCTGCTCCAACTCGATCACGTCGCTGCGATCGTCGACGGATCTCAGATAGGCGACCGCGGTCGCGGCAAGCTCTGCCGGCGAGGCGATCGGTGCGGGCATCGGAGCCAGTACCGGTGCCGGCATCACACGGATCGGCTCGTCCGGCGGCACGGCAGGGTCGTCCGGGGGCGTCGCATGATCCGACGGAAACGCATCGGCCGCCCGCCGCCGTACGGCGCCGTCGAGCCGATCGACCGCGTCCACGATCCGGACTCGGTCGGCCTCGTCGAGCTGCCCGGCATGCCGGATCGCGATCGCGACCGCGCGATCCTGGATATCGAGGGACGGGTGCCCGAACGCCAGCGCCACCGTCGCGACCAGCGGACCGGTCTGCGCAGGTGCACGCCGAGCCGCCGTGTCCACCCAGGAGAGTTGTGCCTTGACCAGTGCCTTCTCGGTACGGTCGAGAACGGCTTCGCTGGCCGCCACCCGCTCCGTTGCGGACAGACACCCCGCGTCATCGAGCGACTTCAAGGCCCGCTGGGCCAGCGACGCGACCGGACCGGGCGCGTCCGGCAGGATTTTGAGATAGTCCGGGATGTACTCCGCGGCTTCTGCGACGGTGGGCGCCAGATCGTCATATAGGCGGGTGAACGTCCGGATCGAGTCGCGGTCGTCACCGCGCAGCAGCCGCCCGATCGTTCCGGACACCGCGCGCGACCGATCGAAGCGTCCGGCCGCGACGAGCGAGGTCACGGCCGTATATGCGTAGGTTGCGTGCATGCGATCGGAGCCGTGCAGCCACCGTTCCCGGCCGAGGATCGCCCCGGCGCCGTCGGTCTCGAAGATCCGCGGCAGCAGCGTGTCGGTCAACGGATCAAGGAAGAGCCGGGCCGACACCGACTGGTTGGACCACGCCGTGAGGTGCGCCAGCCAGCCCAGCACGAATCCGTTACCGGTCGGAATCGGACCTCCGCCGGCGGTCACGAGGTCGGCTACCAGCCGCCAGCGGTCGACATCCACGTTGCGGTCGGGTAGCGCGGTCGCCAGCCGGGTGGCGAAATCGGCGATCCACGGCACGTCGCGGGCCAGCAGCACACGTACGACCGCACGATTCACCACGCCGTCACGGGAGGCGGCAAGCCCGAACCGGAGAGTGCTCCGGCCGAACCACGCTGCCGCTTGACTGGCGGTCGGCAGGCACGCGGCCCCGGCGACAAGCAACGGACCGGCGTCCGACGACCACGCCGGGATCGTCCGGACGCGCTCGGTCAGCGCCGGGACGAGGGCGCGACGATCCGCCTCGCTCATCGCCAGGAGTGCGTCGGCCAACCGCTCGGACTCGCCCTCGTGGATGTGCCGCAGGATCGGCGGCGGAAGCACGCCGTTGACGGCCGTCTTGGCGCCGGTCATGCGTCGACCTCGACGTCCAGATCGGCCGGCGCCAACACCATGGTCGCGGCGAGCACATGTTTGCACGGGCCGCGGTCGCCGCGATGCGCGGTCCACCACGGGCAGGTGCAGGAGACGGGTGCGCCGCGGTCGAGGCGGAGCTGATAGTGAACGTCGGTACCGCGTACCCAGGCATGATCCGGCTCGAGCGTGACCGCGCCGGACTCCACCAGTCGGCGTGCGCCGATCAATCTCGGGTTGAGCCGGGCCGCCGCGGACGGATCGTAGGGCAGTACGCGGTGGAAGTAGGCGGCCTCGGTCACGTCGTAGCCGACCCGGCCGGCCGTCGCGAGCTGGGCCAGCGCGGCGCGCACGCGTGTGACGGTGAGGCCGGCGACCTCGGCCAGGTCGACCACGTCGATGGTCGGATCGAACGCCAGCAACGCGTTGACCGTGTCCGCATCATCGATCGCGCCGTCGCCGGCGTCGCCCGCCAGTGATACGAGTGCCGCGCCCTCGCCGGAGAAGCCGCGCCGGGGCTCGGGCGACAGCGTGAGGGTCAGCCGCTGGGTCGGCGAGGCGAGTTCCCACGTACTCGGTGCGGTGGTGGTCCCGGCGGTGACCGGTGGCCCGTACGCCCGGAGTGTGGTCGCGGATCGCAGCAGCGGCCGGAGCGCGGCCAACCGACCCGGCCCGGACAGGCAGACCGCGCCGGGCGACGGCCGGGAGGTGAGCCGCAGAGTACGGCCGGCGGGGACCACCCACAGCACCGACCCGTCGCTGCCGCGCGGAAGGCCTCGCAGGAATGTGGCGGCCTCCGCCGCGGTCACCTCGAACCGGGCATCGAAGCCGGACGCGATCGCCTGCACCTCGGTGAATCCGCGCAACCAGCGGGTCGGCAACGGCACCTTCTTCTCGACCACCGATCCGTCCATCGTGGACACCACGAGGTCGTCCGCGCCGACGTCGAACCGCAGCGGATCGCGGCTGCTCACCCGGGCGAGCGCGGCACGCAACGGCGTGTTCACGTCGACATTTGTGGTGCCGTGGCCGATCGTCTCTCCATCGAGACCGGCCGGGAGCACGTCGAGCCGCGCGTAGACGCCGCAGCACCCGGAGAACGACTCGAAGCGCAGTCGATCGCGCGAGCCGGTGACGACCGGATCGAGGCTGGCACGGTTGAGCGGCTGGAAATACCGCGTCCGGGCGACCTCGGCGACCGCCAGCAGGCCGAGTGCGGCCGGCTCCGGCGCCGTCATGAAGCCACGAAAGAATCGAGGATGCACGTCGGCGTCGCTGGACGTCTGGAGTGTCAGGCCGTCGGCGCGAAGTTCGGACGGGCCGAGATAGCGGTAGGTTGCGGTGGCCGGCATGGCGAGAGCATGGCAGACCCGTACGACATCCGCGGTTGTCCTGTGCTTGACCTACCGAGCCTGGGATAACTGCTGGTAGGACTGTGGCGTCCGGTGCCTGCGCAGCACGAGCCACGCGGCTCCGCCCAGTGGCAGGATCAGCCAGCAGGACAGTACGCGGTAGGTGACCACGACCGCGGCGGCCGCACCGACCGCAGAACCCGCGTGGGTGAGACCGGCCAGCAGACCGGTTTCGATCAATCCGATCCCGCCCGGCGTGACCGGCAGCTGCAGCACGATCTGGATGCCGAGATACATCGCGAAGATGGTGAACAAGCCGACCGGCAGCTGGAACGCGGCCGATACCGCCGCGAGGCAGAGCGCGTCCAGCAGCCAACTTCCGGCCGCGAACCCGGCTCCGACGGCCAGATCGCGCGGGCCGAGCGTTCGCGCCGCGTCAACCGCCCGACGGAGCGCCGCCACCAGCCGCGCGATCCGACCGTCCGGCACCCGCACGGGCTGCGAATCCTCACGACCGAACTTCTCACCACCGAACTGCTCGCCACCGAACTGCTCGCCACCGAACTTCTCGCCACCGGGCTTGTTGGCGCCTTGTACCGGGCGGACGCGTACCGACTCCTGACGGCGTGACCGGATCTCGGTGCCGGCTCGGGCGAACCACAGCCACGCGAGCGCAGCGGTCACGATCATGCCGGCGGCCGTGCAGAGCACGATCGGATGCGCGTCGAACGTCGCCACCGGCCGCAGCAGGAACATCCCGGCCACACCGGCGAGGCAGAGCGAGACCAGCCCCAGGATCGAGACGACTGCCGACAACACCGTCACCGCGGCCGCTTTGTCGCTGGTCGCGCCGCTACGGCGGAACTGGTCGAACGCGAATCCGGCGGACACCGCGGCACCGGCCGGCAGGCCGAAAGCGATCGCGGTCCGCGCGTACGTCACGGCCATCGCGCGCGGCACGGACATCCGGACATCCAGAGCACGAAGCAACGAGCGTTGCTGGTACGCGAACGAGCCCAGCGACAACGCCTGGCAACCGGCGGCGAAGACGATCCACCCGACGCTCGCCGACGACAGTGCCGTTACCACGGCGTGCCCGCTGGGCAGATGGCCGCGCAGATTCAGATACACCACCGCGAGGACGGCCACCGCAACCGGAACGTGCCAGTGCCGCAGCAGCCAGGGCCGCGAGACGGATCGGACCACGGGCGCGATCTCGGCCTCGGGCGTACGGACCGCCGTCATCTCTCTGATCAGCACCCTTCTTGGCGGTAAACCGCCGATACCACGCCGTACCAGAAATCTATCGGTGTTACCTGGCAACGACGTCACGGTCCCACACGAGTGGCCGTGGCACCGACGGATCCCCCGGATCCGTTCGGCGACAGCTCGCCTCCGGGACCCCGGTGCTGACCCAAATACGGTCGCTGACCTGGTCAAATGCTTCGAAGAGGTGGGATAGACTCGAGTCGACCGCATCTCGGACGACGCCAGGCCCGACCGATGGACGGACGGACCGAATGGGACCGAAACTTGCCAATGCCGTAGGTCTGTTCGTTGACGGCGTACGCGACGGGCATCTGGCGGCGGCACTGGACAAGTACGTCGGAGATCATCTGACCGAGCATTCGCCCGGCATGTCCGACGACCGGGCCGGTCTCGCCGCCGAATTAGAACCGCTGGTCCGGCACGGCCGCCGCACGCTGCGCCCGCTGCGAGGTTTCGAGGACGGGTCACGGGTCTTCCTGCACACCGTCGGCCTGTTCGGCTGGCGGGCGATCGAGCAGGTCCGGCTGGACATCTTTGACACCGACGACGATGACCACCTGATCGAACACTGGGGCGTCGCGACGCCGCTGTGCAGCGACTCGCGGTCCGGACACAGCCAGGTCGACGGGCCGCTATGGGCGGAGGACCTCGGTCGCACCGAAGAAAACAAGAAAATCATCGAGTCGTACGTGCACCAGTGCCTGATCGACGGGGACCATCGGGAACTCCCCGGCTATCTGGCATCGGACTGCTACGTCGACCACGACCCGGCAGCACCGTGCGGAGCATCCGATTACCGGCGCTACCTGGACCGTCCGGATCTCCCCCGCTATACCGGCCTCTGCCAGCTCGTCGGCAGTGGGAACTTCGTGGCGACCTACTGCGAGTTCGACGCCGACATTCCGACCGACCCGCTACCCGGTTCAGACACGACCCACGGTACGGAGACGACCCTCGGCACGGAGACGGCGTTCGGTACGGAGACGGCGGTCGTAATGAAGAGGGCGCCACACGCCGCGGGTGATCTCTTCCGACTCGATGGCGGCCGCATCGTCGAGCACTGGGACGTGGTGGTCTGAGCTCCGAGCTGGACGTCAGAGTTGGCGGTCAGAGCTGGACCCGGGACTTGCCGGCACGGCGGAGAAGGTGCGGCAAGTCCGCCAGCGCCGCTTCGGCTCCGGCACGCGTACGCGCGTAGAGCAGCCCGTACGCGAAGGTGTCGTGGCCGTCCCGGTGGGCCTTTTCGGCGTACCGGCGGACGATCCCGGCCGCGACCGTGCCGTCCTGATGAACGCCGAGCGCATCCTGCAGCGCGACCAGGCGTTTCGCGAGCCGCTTCGCGTGCCGACCGGCCAGCGGTCGGACCAGTTCCACGGCGTAACGCGCGCGCTTGTAGGCCTTCCGGGCGTCGTGCAGCGCGGTATCACGGTCCGATGGATTGCCGAACGGAATCGACGTCGCGCTGTGCAGATGACGACCCGCACGACGTACCGCGCGACGGGCGGTGAGCAGCAGCGTCGGCGTACTGCAACCGGCGGTCGCGGCGTGCTCCGGCAACGATGCCAGCAGGTCGCGCAGGCGTGCGAATCGATCGCTGTCGAGCGCGGCCTCCAGCGCCGTCCGATCGTCCGCCTGCGCGGCAACCAGCCGTTCCCGGATCGCCGCTGCGGCCGGAGCGACCGCCGGATTCGACTCGTCGTGATCGGTGGCACCGCCGTCACGTTCGATCACGGCGGTGAAGTGCGCGATCAGTACGTCTCCGTCGCGTACCGCGCCGAGCAGCCCGCTGAGCCAGCGCAACTCGTCGCTGAGCGCGTCCTGCTCGGGTGGCAGTAGCGTGCCGAACGCTTTCATCGTCGACCGGATCCGGCGGAGCGCCACCCGCGCGTCATGAACCGCGTCGGCATCACCGTCGCGCGCTCCGCCGGCATTCTCGTCAAACGCCGCCACCTGGCCGCCGAGGTACGTGGCGAGCACGCGACCGCCGTCGACCTCGCCGTACGCCCGGGCGAACTTCGACGCGGACGGCGATGTGTGCGCGCCGGCGGCGTACAACTTGGATTGGATCTTGTCGAGAATCTCGCGATCGCCATTGACCAGCTCGACCTCGAGCTCGCGCCAGCTCTGGCGGTGCCGCCAGCCGATCAATCGCTTCGACGAGACGTCGTCCTCGGCGATCAGCGCCAGGACCGCACCGCCGGCGTCGCGGACCGCGCGTTCGCGGCGGTGGTTACGGACTCGCGCGACCGGGACCAGCGGCGCATCGCCGAGCACGTCCGCCACCTGGGACAGTAGGTCCGCCGGCGGATCATCGGTGAGCGCCTCCTGCAGCTCGCTGCGGTCACCGGGCTCGGATCCGCGTCCGGCCGGACGTTTGAGGTGCCAGCCGGCATCGTGTCCGCCGGTACGCCGCCGCAGCGTCGCCTTGCTCATGGCCAGCCGTAGATCGTGGCTGTCGTAGTAGAGCGCATCGAGGTCCAGCACATCAGGGTCGCCGACCGACGCGACACCATCGACATCGGTCAGATCCGGCAGATGAAAGTCTTCGGGTACCTCGTATTTGCGTTCGACTTCGATGGCCACATACCGAAACGTACCGTGTGCGTGATGTTCTGCAATGTTTCTCGCGACAGCGGTCAGTTTGTCTAGGTGATCAGCTGTGTGGGCGGATCTTGTCGACGCGTGCGACGGACGCGTCGATCTGCGCCTCGGAGACGTGGCCGGCCTGGACCAGCGCCGTTATCGTGTTGATCGTCTCGGTGACGATGTTCGCGTCGTACATCTCCTGGTTCGCGAACACCAGCAGATCCACACCGGCCTCGACGGCAAAGGTCGCGGCCGCGGCCCGCCCGTACTTGCTGGTGATCGCAACCGCCTGCATATCGTCGCTGACCACCGCGCCCTGCCAGCCGAGCTTCCCACGAAGCAGGCCGGTGACCACCGCATGGGACAGCGACGCCGGGCGCGACGGATCCAGCTGCTTGTTGAGCAGGTGCGCCGCCATGATGCAGTCCGCCATGCCGGTCTTGATCAAAGTCTGGAACGGTACGAGTTCGGACGCGTGCCAGGTCTTGCTGACGTCGACGACGCCGAAGTCGGTGTTGCCGCTTGCGCTGCCGAATCCGGGAAAATGCTTGAGGACGGTGGCGATACCGGCGGTGCGGTGGACCTTGATCTCCTCGGTCGCGCACGCAACGACCACATCGGCGGACTTGGAGAAGCTGCGGCCCAGGGCACCGATCGCCGGATTCGTCGGGTTGACGTTCAGATCCACGACCGGCGCGAAGTTCAGGGTCACCCCGATCGAGGTGAGATCACGGACGATCCCCTCGGCCCAGCTGCGCGTTGCCGCGGTGTTGTTCTTGGCGCCGATCGACGCCTCCGACGCGGTCGCCGGGAAGCCGTTGCTCGGATTGAGCCGAGAGACCTGGCCGCCCTCCTGATCGATCGAAATGATCAGGCGCTTGTCCGGCGAAGCGCTCTTCAGCGATGCGGTGAGCGCCTTGATCTGCGTCGGGTTGTTCAGGTTGCGCCGGCCGCCGGTCAGTTGATCACGGTCGAACAGGATGATGCCGCCCAGCCCTTGGTCACGGATGGCGTTCAGCACCCAGGCCGGCGCCGTCGCACCGCGGAATCCGACCACGAGCAGGCTCGCGATCTTTCGCCGCAGCGCCGGAACGTCGAGGCTGGAAGCGGACGGTACCGGCGTCGCGGTGGCGGGCGGAGGCGTGGTCGGGTTCGCGCTCGGGACGTTGGGACTGGTGCCGGGGGCCGATGTCGCGTTCTTCGCCGACGACGAGCAGCCGGAAAGGCCGACCGCGGCGGCGCCGACGAGACCCGTACCTGCGAGCAGACGTCGGCGCGACAGCCGGGGATCATTCACCACGTCAACGCTAGTGTGACGTTGCGGCCGGGGATGGACATAGTCACAGATTTCCCTCTTGGATCGCGGATGCTGCGGACTGTGCACTGCGTGGGGCCCGTGGGCCGCATTCGCAGAAACCTGTGTGTCGCGTATGAAACCGTCAGATCATGCCTATATCACTGCCGACTTGGGAAAATAGGTGTCAGAGTTGGTCCCGGCACGAGATGTCCGGACGCCCGATGATCACACCACCAGAAGATCACAGGCATGCCACCTTCGGCCAGCACGATAGAGGCGAGCGGGAGCGAGATCATGACAGTAGAGCCGCAGGACGGACCGACGCAGGCTCTGACGGTGCCCGCTCTGACGGTGCCGGCTCTGACGCCGCTGACGGCGACCCCCGGGCTCACTGACGTGATCGCTGACGCGCAGGCTCAAGCAGTGGCGCAGGCGCTCGCTCTGAGACGGCTGGTGCCGCGCTGGGTCGGCCCGATCTTCGCGCTCGGTGCGCTCGCGCTGATCCCCTGGGTCGCCTACTTGGGCGTGAGCCTGCCGGCCACCGTACGCGTGGCCGAACGTACCGCGTGGATCGGTTTTGACATCGGGTTGATGGCCATGTTCGCCTTGACCGCCGTGCTGGCCCACCGTCGCAGCGTGCGCGTCACGCAGGCCGCGACCGCGCTCGCCACCATGCTGGTGGTGGACGCCTGGTTCGACATCTTCACCAGCGGTGGAGGCGCGGCGCTCGGACAGGCCCTGCAGCTCGGCGTCGTCGAGGTGGTGTGCGCGGCCGCGTGCATCTGGATCTCCCTGCGCGCCGGTTCGATCGTCAAGGCCGCCGCCACGCCCAGCGTTACCTGACGTCCGGATCAACTGACGTCCGGGTCAGCCGATGTCCGGCTCGGGTCCGGCTCGGCTCGGGTCCGGCTCGGCTCGGGTCCGGCTCGGCTCGGGTCCGGCTCAGCTCACGTCCGGCTCAGCTCACGTCCGGCTCAGCTCACGTCCGGCTCAGCTCACGTCCGGCTCAGCTCGGGTCCGGCTCAGCTCACGTCTGGAGGAGCACCGACCGGATGGATCTCCACGGGCTGGTTGACCGGCGCGCCGCCCGGGCCCGGTGTCACCGAAATGAGCGTCGCGATCTCAACCGCCCGCTCGAATGAGGCGACGTCGATGATCCAGTAGCCGACCAGAAAAGTCGTGGCGCCCGCGCGCAGGCCGGCGGTCACCGTGGCGTCGCCCATCGCCCCCGCCTGGACGGTATGTACCTGGGCCGCCCCACCGAAGCCGTTGTCGTCGAGCAGCTCACCGGTGGCGCGAAGATCGGCGTCGAGAGCCGTCATATACGCGATCATGATCCGCATGTCCTCGGCGGACCAATGCAACGGCATCGCATCGAACCCGGCCGTGTCAGCGTGTATCTGCAGCATGTACTTCACACCGGTAACGCTAGTCGACCAACGGCGCAATAGGCCTGATTCGTCCGCCACCGCGGGCACCGTGGTGTGCACACCAGCCGCTCAGCGGTCACCCGCCAGCCGGTACACCTTCGAATCCCGCAGGTGGAATCCGACCCTCTAATACAACCGGTTCGCCGCAGCTCGCGACGGTCGCGACGTCAGGTCAACGCTCCGGACTCCGTCGGACAGAGCCAGCCGGACAGCCTCTCGAGTCAACGCCTCGCCGATACCCTGCCCGCGCGCCGCGTCATCGACGGCACTGCTCTGGGCAGTGGGCCCGGACGGCCCCTGGCACCAGGGCTGGGCAACCGAGTCCGACGCCGCCGAATCCCGCCGCACATCCGACACGCTCGTGCGGGTACTCCGCCAATCCGACGGCCAATCTGACCATGGCAGCCTCTGACGTGATCTGCTCCGTCTGCTGAGCCCCGATGTGCTCGGCAGATCCGATCGCGTCCGTTTACCGCGCGTTGTCCAGCGGGAACCGGACATCTTTCACTATTGTCGGTACACCTGTACTAAAATTGAGGTATGAACGAGGCCCTCCGGCAGCTGCAGGCGGCGATTGCCGATCTGCAGAGCCGACCGGCGTGGGCCGCCTCGGATGACGACAGCCTCGTGCTCGTCGATTCCGCGCAGATCGCGATCACCCAGCTGACCGCGTTGCAGGCGATACATGTTCGCGAACTTGACGCCCGTGGCTATCCCGCCAAACAGGGCGCCACTAACGTGGCCGCCTGGCTTCGTGACCGACTTCGGATCTCCATATATACAGCCCGCAGGCTGGTGAAACTCGGCGAGCAGACCGATGTCCGGCCATTGATCGCCGAAGCACTCACGGCCGGCACCGTGACGGTCGAGCAATCGGAGATCATCGCCGCGGCGCTCCGCGACCTGCCCGCCGACATCGATGCGACGACCCGCGACGCCTGCGAGACCGCGCTGATTGCCCAGGCAGCCGCCCTGGAGCCGTCCCTGTTGCGGACGGTGGGAGACCGAATCCTCGACTATGTCGCGCCCGAGGTCGCTGACGCCGCGCTGCAGGCCAAACTCGACCGTGACGAACGCCGCGCGCACGAGACGCGCGCGTTCACGATGACTCCGGCAGCGGGCGGCACCGTACGGCTCAGTGGCTCCCTCGATGCCGAATCGGCCGCCGTCATCCGCGCCGCCATCGACCCGCTGTGCAAACCCACGCCGGGCCCGGACGGTGCTCGTGACGAACGCCAGCCTGCCCACCGCCGCGCCGATGCTCTCGTCGAGGTGTGTGCTCTCGCGCTCGCCACGGACGTACTGCCCGCGAACGGCGGCAACCGGCCACACCTCACCGCAACATTCCACCTCGATCCGTGCAGTGGCGCGATCAGCGCCGGCATGCTCGATACCGGCGAGCGCCTCAGCCCGGCCGCGATTCGACGTCTCGCCTGCGACGCCGGCATCATCCCGGCGGTCCTCGGCAGCCGCGGCGAGGTCCTCGACCTCGGCCGCACCCGGCGCCTCTACAGCGGCCCGGCCCGGCACGCTCTGGCGATCCGTGACGGCGGCTGTGCATTTCCCGGATGCGACCGGCCGGTTCGGTGGACCGAGGCTCACCACGTCGTCTCCTGGTTCGACGGTGGCCGCACCGATCAGGCGAACGGCGTCCTGCTGTGCCGGCGACATCACCGATCTGTCCATCACGACGGATGGACAGTTCACATCAACGGCGACAACCTGCCTGAATTCATCCCGCCGCCATACGTCGACCCGCGGCAAACACCACTACGCAACATCCGCTTCCACCTGCGCACATAAAGTGCGCGTCCGTTCAGCTCAGCGCTTCGATCGCGGACGGAAGATCGTCCAGGCGGTCGAGAACGCGGACTGCCAGCTTCAGGACGTCCTCCGCAACCGGGAACGCCGCCTGCGGAATCGCGATCACCGTCATGCCTGCCGAGGCGGCCGATCGGATGCCGTTCGTGGAGTCCTCGACCGCGGTGCACGTGACCGGCTCCGCCTGCAGAGCGTCCGCCACCGCGAGATAGACGTCCGGCGCCGGCTTCCCGTGGCGCTCCTCTTCGGTCGATCGGGTCACGGCGAACGCATCCGCAAGCCCGGTCGCGCGCAGGACGGCGTCGATCAACGCTCGGGGCGACGAACTGGCGAGTCCGAGCGGATACCGCTCCGCCAGCAGGCGGACCGTCTCCACGCTCCGCGGAAGGATCGGCAGATGGGCGGCGTACGCGTCGGACATCAACGCGATCACATCACCGGCAATGTCCGGCGCCGCCTTGTCCACGCGCAGGTCGTCGGCCATGAACTGCGACCATTCGCCGGTGCTCATGCCCATCATCCGGTGCTGGCTGTCGGGCTGCCACACACCGCCGAGCCGCTCCACATAGTCGCGCCTGACCGTCTCCCACACCGGCTCGGAGTCGATCAGGACGCCATCAAGGTCAAACACGACCGCACGAATCACTGAGCCCAAACCTCCAGGCATCAAAAGATAAACCCCCAGAACGCGGGGGTACGGTCGCCCGTACCCCCGCGCCTTTACGGGGTTGACTCTATGACGCCCAGACCTGGAACTCCGACACCTGGCCGGCGGGCCAGCCGGTGTTCGCCGTGAACGTCAGCCGCAGGTAGCGGGTTGACGTCGCGGCGAACGTGATCGTGACGGTGTTGGCCGACGGATTAAACGCGTACGCCGCCGAGCCCACGATCGTGGTGAAGTTCGTGCCGTCGGTCGAGCCGGTGACGGACAGAGTCTCGGTACGCGCACCCCACGTCGACGGCAGCGTCAGCACGATCCGATTCACCGACGTGGACGAGCCGAGGTCGACCTGCAACCACTGTGGGAATGCATTGTCGGTGCTCTCCCAGTAGGTGCTGGTGTTGCCGTCATTCGTGTTCGACGGCGCGTACGTCTGCGTGTAACCGCTGGTCGACATCGTCTTTCCGAGCGCCAGGTTGGTCGCCGTCCCGGCATCCGTGGTGACGGTGGCGGTGTTCGACGCCGCCGACTGGTTGCCGGCCGCGTCGAGCGCCTTGACCGTGAAGCTGTACGCGGTCGACGGCGCCAGGCCGCTGACCGTGAACGACGTGCCGGCCGTGGTCGCGACCACCGTGCCGCCCTGGATCACCTGGTAGCCGGTGACCCCGACGTTGTCGGTCGACGCCATCCACGACAGTGACGCCGACGTCGACGTGTGCCCGGTGACGGCGAGATTCGTCGGCGCGCTCGGCGGCGTGGTGTCACCACCGCTTGATGCCGTAAACACTTCCAGGTCGGACAGTTGCGCGGCCGGCCAGCCGGTGTTCGCGGTGAACGTCAGCCGGACGTACCGCGTGGTGGTGGCCGTAAACGTGGCGGTCGCGCTGTTCGCGGCGGTGTTGGGATCGAACGAGTACGCCGCCGAGCCCACGATCGTCGTGTACGTCGAGTTGTCGGTCGAGCCCGAGATCGACAGTGTCTGCGTCCGGGCACCCCACGACGTCGACGGCGGCAGCTTCATCAGCACCTTGTTGATCGACTGGGCGCTGCCGAGATCGACCGTGATGGACTGCGGGAACGCGTTATTCGCACTCTCCCAGTAGGTGCTGGCGTCGCTGTCGTTCGCGTTCGTCGCGACGTACGTCTGCTGGACGCTGGTTGCCGTGATCGGCTTGTTGAGCGCGACGTTCGTACCGCCGGGCAACGCGTCGGTCGTCGCGGTCACCGTGTTCGAGGCCGGCGAAGCGTTCCCGGCCGCATCCGTCGCGGTCACCGAGAAGCTGTACGCCGTCGACGGGGTGAGCCCGGTCGCGGTGAACGTCGTGCCGGTCACCGCGAAGACGTTGCCGGAGACGGAGACCTGGTAGCCGGTCACCCCGACGTTGTCGGTCGACGCCGTCCAGGACAGCGACACCGAGTTCGACGTGTGCCCCGTGACGGTCAGGCCGCTCGGCTCGGTCGGCGGCACCATGTCGCCGCCGCCACCGATGGTCACGGTGCCGGTCAGGCGGATGTCCCGCGACGACGCGGCGACGTAGATGGCGTTGGCGCCGTTCGCGTTCGTCCAGGTGCCCTGGCCCGCGCCGGTGGTGTTCCAGTACTGGAAGCTACGCGTATCCAGCGTCAGGCTCACATGCTGGGTCGCGCCCGCGGCAAGCGTGACCCGCGTGAAGCCACGCAGGTTCTTCGGCGGCTCTCCGGCGCTGGCCGGCGGCCCGACGTACACCTGCGGGATCTCCGTGCCGGCCACGGTGCCGGTGTTCTTCACGTCGAACCCGACCGTCACGTTGCCGCCGGCGTCGGGGGTGCCGACCGTCAGATTCGAATAGGTGTAGTTGGTGTAGGACAGCCCGTACCCGAAGGGGTAGAGAGGCGCCTTGTTCTGGGCGTCGTACCAGCGGTAACCGACGTCGAGGCCCTCGGAGTACTGCACGGTTCCGTTGGCGCCGGGCCACTGTGCCGCGGTAGAAGCCGGTACGTCGGCCAGCGACTGCGGGAACGTCACCGGCAACTTGCCGGAGAAGTTCACGTCGCCGTACAGCAGCGCGGCTATCGCGTTGCCGTCCTCCTGGCCCGGGTACCAGTTCTCGATGATGCCCTTGACCGAATTCGCCCATGGCATCGTCACCGCCGAGCCGCTGTTCACCACGACGACGGTGTTCGGGTTCGCCGCCGCAACCGCGGAGATCAGACTGTTCTGCGCGGAGGAGATGTCGATGTTCGGCAGATCCGCGCCCTCGCCCTCGGTCGTGTCGACGAACACCAGCGCCAGGTCCTTGCCCGTCGCCGCGGTCACCGCCTGCGCCTGCAGGTTCTGGTTCGGCACCTGCCAGGCCAGGTCGAGCTGGCTGCCGCCGCCGTCCTGGAAGTAGTCGACCTCGATGCTGACCGGCTGGCCCGCGGTGAGCGTGACGGTGCCGGACTTCGTGGTCGGCGGCTGGTCCGCCCAGTTGCTGATGATCTGCTGGCCGTTGATGAACAGGCGACTGCCGTCGTCGCTGGTCAGCGAGAAGTTGTAGGTGCCGGTGGTGGGCGGCGTCAGGGTGCCGGTGAACTTCGCCGACCAGTTCGTCGTCGGCACGCCGTTGCCCGGCGTGAGACCGCCCCAGGTGTAGCTGAGCGCCGGGTCGTTGCGGGTCGCGATCGGCGTGCCGGCCAAGGCCGTCCCGCTGTAGAACTGGCTGTAGAAGCCTTGTCCGGTGCCCTGGGACGGGACGATGTAGGACGGATCGATCGGCCCGCCGTTAGGCGGCGCCACGCCCTGCGCGTAGGTCACGGTCGCTGAGCTTCCGGCTCGAGACGAGATGCCCTGGTACGGGGTGACCACGTACGGAGCGTTGACCTGAGCGGATCCGAAACCGGTGGTGGTCGCGTCGATCCCGGCATCGTCACCGATCACGGCGATTGAGTGCGTCGCGCTGGTGATCGGGAGAACGTTGGCGGTCCCGTTCGCGGCGTTCTTGAGGAGCACCGCGCCCTCCTCGGCCACCTGCTTCGCGGTCGCCGTGTGTGCGGCCGATGTCACGACGGTCGCGAGCGTGCCGGTGTTCGTCTTGTCGAACAGACCGTCGGCGAACATCGCGACCAGGATCCGGGTGACCGCCGCGTTGATCGTCGCGATGGAGACCGTGCCGTTGTTGACCGCGTCGGTCAGTGGCTGCCCGAAGTACGTGCCGTCCGGCAACTCCATGTCGAGCCCGTTGTTCACCGAGTTCACGGTCGAGTGGGTCGCGCCGAAATCGGAGGCGGTGAAGCCCTGGAAGCCCCACTGGTTCTGCAGGATGTTCTGCATCAGGTTGCTGTTCTCGCAGGCGAACGTACCGTTGATCTCCGCGTACGAGCACATGTCGGAAAGCGCACCGCCCTGCTTGACCGCGTCCTCGAACGCCTGCAGGTAGATCTCGCGCTGGACGCGGTCGGTGACGATCGCGTTGTCGGACGTCTGGTTGCGGTTCGTCTCCTGGTTGTAGACCGCATAGTGCTTCACCTCGGAGATCGGGCCCTGCGACTGGATGCCCTGGATGTCCGCGGCGGCGAGTTGCCCGGCAAGGTAGGGGTCCTCGCTGAACGACTCGAAGGCCCGGCCCCACCGCGGGTCGCGGACGATGTTGATGGTCGGGCCGAGCACGACGTTGACGCCCTTGCCCCACTCCTCCGAGCCGATCACCTGGCCGTACTGCTTCTCCAATGCGGTGTCGAACGTGGACGCGGCGGCGACCGGAGCGGGCAGTTGCGTGACACCGACGATGCCGTCGGAGACGCCGTCGGGTCCGTCCATCATGTTCAGGCCGGGGATGCCGAGCGTGGTGTTCGCGGCGACACAGGTGTCGTAGCCGTTGCAGGCCGCTGCGCTGTGCATCATGGCCAGCTTGTCCGTCGTGGACATGGCCGCGAGCAGCTCGGACGCACGCTGTGCAGGTGTCTGCGTGGTATCCATCCACGGCGGGTTCGCAGCGGCGGCGTGTGACGCCGTGACGGCGACACCGGCCGTGGCGATCAGGACGATCGCGAGAATCGATCGGATTCTGACTCTGATCAGCCGGAGCCGGAGTTTGGTGACGGGGACCATGGCACCTCGATTCGCGTACGGCACGGACGAAGGTCTCGCGGATCCGGGCGGGCCGACGCGTCCATCCAGCAGATGCAGCAAATGCAGTAGATGCGCAGCGTGACTCCCACACCGGCACGGGAGCGGACCATGCCGTCCGGCGATCCATCCGTCGGTCAGAAATCTGTCGGTCAGAAATCTGTCGGATAGACGCCAGCGCGTTTCGCGATGGTTTCGATGTGATTGCGGCAACCTTTCGTCGCCGTCCAGCACGAACCGTACGATCCGTGTGCATCAAAGTCCATAGATGCACGCAAGATTTCTACAATCCTCGGAAGAACGGTTAACGGTCTGGTTCACCGATGTCGGGAACGAGCGCGGGAAACTTAGAATCTCGGGCTATGGCTATTCGGATGCACGTCATTGTCTGCGCGGTCGCGGCGGTCTCGCTGTCGGTGCTCGCCGGCTGCGGCACGAACAAGGGCGCCGACGGGAATTCGAGCCTCACCGCGGCGTCCGCCGGCGTCCCCGTGAACACCATCTCGGGCTCGCCCGGATCGCCGTCGGGCGGCACCCCCTCAGCCGGCAGCATCACGCCGTCCGCCTCGCCATCGGCGGCCAACTCTCCGGCGCCGATTACCTATCCGAATACGGCACAGGGCTACACGACCGACGCCCTCAACGCGTACGCCAACCGCGACAGCGCTCGCCTCGGCGCATACGTCAACAACGGCGGTGCGGTGGAGTTCGCCAACATCGAGCGCGTCTCCGGACCGTGGCACTTCCACGCGTGCTCGAAGGATGGCGACAACACCGACTGCGCGTACGACAACTCGGTCGGCGACCGCCTCACGGTCAGCGTGGTGACCGACGGCCTACACCAACCGCACGGCGTGACCGGCGTCGTCCTGGACAAGACGACGTACGAGAGCGATGCGTCCAACATGGTCAACGAGTTCATCGGCGCGTGGGAGAACGGGAACGTCTACCGGATGAGCGCGCTGTCCACCGGCAACACGGCGAGCAAGGTCAACAACCTGCCGATGCCCAGCTCGACCATGATCACCATCGACATCACGGCGAAGCCCAACCACACGATCGTGACCGTGGCCGCGGTCGGCAGCGCCACGATCGTGTTCGACGTCGACAACAGCAAGCTCGGGCACGCGCACGCCATCACGCTCGTCAGCATCGCCCCATAGCGGTTGCCCAGTAGCAGCCCGCCCAGTAGCAGCCCGCCCAGTAGCAGCCCGCCCAGTAGCAGCCCGCCCAGTAGCAGCCCGCCCAGTAGCAGCCCGCGCAGTAGCAGCCCGCGCAGTAGCAGCCCGCGCAGTAGCAGCCCGCGCAGTAGCAGCCCGCCCGACCGCTCAGCAGCGATTACTCGGTAGCGGCCGGCGGTAGCATGGTGAGGTGAGACTTCCTACGTCAGGCCCGGGCGGCGCGGACCCGGCGATCGGATCCGGTCGCCGGCTGATCGCGTCAAACAAGAAGGCGCGCCATGACTATGCGATCCTCCGGACGTATGAGGCCGGCATCGCGTTGCTCGGCACCGAAGTAAAATCGCTGCGTGCCGGGCGCGCATCACTCACGGACGCATTTGCCCAGGAGAGCGACGGCGAGCTGATGCTCTACGGACTGCACATCCCGGAGTACGCGTACGGGACGTGGACAAATCACCAGCCCCGCCGTACCCGTAAGTTGCTTCTCAAGCGCCTCGAGATCAACAAGATCATCAGCAAGTTGGACGAGACGGGGCTGACGCTCGTACCGCTGTCGATGTACTTCGCGAACGGTTGGGCCAAGGTCGAACTCGGTCTCGCCCGCGGCCAGAGGACGTACGACAAGCGGCACGCCCTCGCCGAGCGCGACGCGAATCGCGAGATCGCCCGTCAGATGAGCCGGCACCTGAAGGGCATCAAGCTCTAACCGCTTCTGCTACGCCGCGTCTCATGGATTGGACGCCGGCTGGTACGGGCCGGTCCGGTGGCCGTGAGCGGATCGGCACAGGTCGTAGAGGTTGTTCCACGCGGCCGCCGTATCGAGCCCGTACGCGATCGCCTCGCTGCGCTGCAAGCGGGTGAACTTGCCGCGCTCGTCCAACCTCGCGACCAATACCGGTTCCCCCTCGGCATCGTCCACGGGGATCGCGTACGCCTCGACCTCCCGCTCCGGCGCCGGACCAAGAAATATCGCGACTTTGCGTAATTGACCGTACTTGTCCAGCCACCGGTACGTCGTGACGAGCTTCGCGTTATCCACCTGCATGACGGACAACGTAGGCGACGAGGTCTCGCCACTCGTCATCGGGCAACGGCGGCGGACGGCGCCCATATCCACTCAGAAGGTCGGCCAGCGGCAAGGCCGGGATCAGTTCCAGATCCCGAGCCCCGATGTGCGCGTACGCCGCCATATCGACCAGCCCCGTCCTCGGGTCGATCGGCGGCGTATCCGCCGTGCCCTGCGCGTACAACGTCATGCCGGCCACGCTAGGCTCCGCCCGCCGGTCCGAGCAGGTCGCGCATCGCAGCACGCCCACGGGCCAGCCGTGACTTCACCGTACCGACGTTCACCTCGCAGATCTCGGCAATCTCGTCGTACGAGCACTGCATACAGTCGGCCAGCACAACCGTGACCCGGTAGGGCGCCGGCAACTTCGCCAAGGCCTCGCGGACAACGTACGACTGCGTGACGCTGTTCTCGTGGGAATTGACCGACAGGTGCGAATGAACCGTGAGATACGGATTGACCGTGAGCACATCCATCGGTACCGGGCGGAAGACCCGGTGGTTGTCGACGGCCGCATTGAACACGATGCGGTAGATCCACGTGCTGAGCGTCGACCGGCGGTCGAAGTGGCCGAGGCCACGCCAGACCTTCAATAACACGTCCTGCAGCAAGTCCCGGGCATCCTCCATATTAGACGTTAGCCGAATGCAGAACTGGTGAATCATTCGCTCATGACGACGAGCGAATGCATCGAACGCCCTTTTGTCCCCCTGGACGCTCAGATCGATCAATTCACTGTCCGTGCAGTCGCCGTAGATGACGTACGACGGTACGGTCACCTGCTCTCCCCACCCGCATATTCGCGCCCCTGATATCCATGCCGGATAATGTCCCCCAACATCAGCGGTCGAAGTATCGCCGATTTCCAGGTAACTTCGCAGTCGCCGCTTCGGCCGGAAACCTAAGCGGGAACGGCCCACTGGAGCGGACGCACGGTGCGACGCACCGGACATAGTGGAGCGCGACGTGCGGGGCGATCGATCAACCATCGACATGCTTCTTCGCATGAGCTATCTGACGGATCAAGCGGCCGAAAAGTTCCAGATTTCCACCGGACGGGCATTGTCCCAGCTTGAGACATCACCGCCTGAGGCATCCGAGCTCGAGACAGCACAGCCTGAGGCATCCCGGCCTAGACAATCCGGCCTAGACAATCACAGCCTGACAATCCGGCCTAGACAATCCGGCCTAGACAATCCGGCCTAGACAATCCGGCCTAGACAATCCGGCCTAGACAATCCGGCCTAGACATCCGAGCGTAGGCGCCGCACGCTACCCGGCGTGCAGCGTCAGCAGCGTGATCTCGCTCGGCGCGAACACGCGGAACGGCGGCCCCCAGAATCCGGTGCCGCGGCTGGTGTACAGCTGAGTCCGCTCGCCGTGCCGGCTCAAACCGTGGACAGCCGGCTGGTCGATCCGAACGAGGAAATTGAACGGCCAGATCTGGCCGCCGTGCGTGTGGCCGGAGATCTGCAGGTCCACGCCCGCGGCGACCGCGCCGGTGATCTGCTTGGGCTGGTGGGCGAGCAGCACCACCGGAAGTTCCGGGTCGACGCCGGCGAGCGCGGCGGCATGGTCCTCGCCGTGGCCTTCGCGTCCCGAACCCTTGGCGGTCAAGTCGTCGACACCGGCGAACACCAGCCGATCGCCGCCGCGCTCCACCGTCACGTGACGGTTGTGCAGCGGCTCCCAGCCGAGATCCTGCATGTGATCCAGCCAGCCCTGGGCGTCGTTGCCGTAGTACTCGTGGTTGCCGGTGACATAGACGCGGACCAGCCCGGCATCGATGAGGCCGAGCGGCGCGGCCTGCTCCACGACGCTGCGCGACCGTGCCGTCGGCGATGTCGCCGGTGTGGCAGACCACGTCGGCGCCGAGCGTGTTGACGGCCGTCGTGACGTTACGTGACCACCGTGCCCGGTCGATCGGGCCGTAGTGCGTGTCGGTCAACAGAACCACCTTGAGGCCGTCCATCCCGCGTCCGAGCCGCGGAATCGTGACATCGACCCGTTTGATCCGTGGTGTCCGCATCGCCTCGAAGTGCCCCCAGGCCGCGAGGATGAGCGCGACCCCGACGACCGCGGCGGCCACGATCCGCGATCTGCTCGGGTCCGCGACGCCGGCCAGCCCAAGCGCGAGCCGCAGCACGTTGCCCAGAACCGACCAGACGAACAGGATCCAGACAGCACCGAGAATCGTGTCACCGGCGATCGCCGCCCGGTCGAGGTGGCGCCGCCCGTGCCCGGCGACCATGAGGAACGGAAACGACACGAGCACCGCGACGAACACGACCGTACCGAGCACGATGACCGGCGTCGGCCAAGCGGCACCGGCCAGGATCAGCGTCCACCACGGCACACCGAAGAGCAGAGCGAGTACGCCGACGAGCGTGGCCGGACGCCGCAGATTCGGTCCGCGACGAGACCGGCCGGGCGTGGCGGGTGGCGCGTCGCCGGGGCGGAGATCCTCATTGCCTGCGACTGCACTGGTAGACATCGTGTTCCGGACTCCTCGATCATCACGCGGCACGTGCCACCGATGCTACGCCCGCGACATACCTGGTCGCCGCTCGCCAACATCAAGAACGACATCACCGGCAGAGATCACCCGCGGAGATCACCCGGCGAGATCGTCCGGCGAGATCATTCATTACGGCGATCGGCTCAGGACCGGCCGACGTAGAGCAGCGCCAGGTCGTCGGTCAGCGGGCCGCCGTTGAGGTCGGTGACCTTCGCGATCAGCGCATCGAGGAACCGACCGGACGCGACTTTCTGCGACTCGACTCGCTGTGACTCGTCGCCGCTGGGGAGCAGTTCGCCGGAGAGCCCGTCGGCGAGAGCGGCCAGACCGCTGACGTTCAGGCGGTCCTCCGAGTCGGTGACATGCCCCTCGATCGCGCCGTCGGTGTAGAGCAACAGCTCCCACGCACTCTCCGGCAGCGGTACCGCAACCGGCGACCAGGACGCGTTCGGGATCAGGCCGAGTGCAGGACCACCGCGCTGCGGCAGCGGCGTCCATTCACCGTTGGCCGCGCCGAGCGGATCGACCGCCCGGAGCAGAGGTGACGGATGACCGGCGAGATACATACTCGACGCTGCGGCGGTCCGGGGCGACGATGAGCGTGCACATGGTCGCGAAGATGACGGGATCGTGCCGCTCGTGGACCAGCATTTCGGACAGGATCGGTAACACGTCCTGATCCGACTGGCCGGTGAAGACCAGCGTACGCCAGGCGATCCGCAACGCGACGCCGAGCGCGGCCTGGTCCGGGCCGTGTCCGGCAACATCACCGATCACCACGTGCAGCGAACCTTTCGCATCCTCCACGACATCGTAGAAGTCGCCGCCGAGCAGCAGCCGCTGGCCGCCGGATCGGTACCGCGGCGTCACGGTCAGCGACTTGTCCCGGAACAGCGGCTGTGGCAGGAGCCCCCGTTCGAGGCGCGTGTTCTCGCTCGCTCGGAGGCGCTCCTCGAGCAACTCGGACTCGACCACCTCGGCACGCTGGCGCTGGACTGCGTACCGGATCGTCCGGGCAAGCAGTTCCCCGGTCGCCTGGTTCTTCACCATGTAGTCCTGTGCACCCGCGGCAACCGCCGCCGCACCCTGCCGGGCGTCGTTGTGCCCGGTAAGCACGACCACGGCGACCTGATGCCGCGATTCCTGCAAGCGCTTGACGCCGTCCAGACCGACCGCATCCGGAAGGCCGAGGTCGAGCAGGATGCAGTCGACCGGCGCGCGATAGGCCTCGGCTTCGGCGAGCGTACGGACGCGGCTCAGCACGATCGGCTCGTCGACCTCCGACAGCCACTCCCCGACCAGGACCGCGTCGCCCTCGTCGTCCTCGACGAGCAGCACCTGGACCGTACGGACGCTGTCAACCGATGCAAGCACGCGGGCCCGCCCTTCGTTGTCGGACGACTCTCGACCGACAGCCGCAAGTCTAGGCACTGACGATCCCCTACCCGCTACTGACGACCGGCTCCGATCGTCCAGCTCTGACCCTCTAGCCGCCATAGACGTCAGCGCCGATGCAGCCAACGCCGGTACCACGGTTGGCGGAGTTCCGCCCGGCGTGACATCCGCGCGAAAAACGGCGGGTCGCTGATGCGGAGCTGCAGCTCAATTTCGGCCAATCGGTGATTTTCCTGTTCGCTGAGCATCTCCGCCTCCTCGGGTTGCCGCATCTCGGGTTGCCGCATCATTACCCAGCGGCACGGCATTACCCTGCGGTACGGCACCACAAACCATGGCCCGACATCGAACTGGTTTCAGCTGTTCGGGGCACGGGTACCCATCGTCCGCACCCCCGGTTTCCGGCGCTCATCACCGACACTCAACCAACACACGTGGAGGCACGATGCCCCGCCCATACCTGCGCCGCCCCCTGCTCGCCTTGTCCGCCGTCGTCGTACTCGCCTGCGCCACCGCATGCCAACCGCTCGACACGACGTCCGACTCCGGCAACACCGATGGCAAACCACTCGTCGCATCGGCCGCGCAGGCCGCCAGCGAGTTGGCGAAGCTCGACGTGTCCGCCGGCAACTCGATCGCCGGCTATGTCCGGGATGACTTCAAGACCTGGGACTCACAGGGCGGCGGATGCGACACGCGCGACGTCGTCCTCAAGCGCGACGGCAGCGGCGTCAAAACCGAAAGCGACTGCAAAATCGTTGCTGGTACGTGGGTGAGCCCCTACAACGGCAAGACGTACCACAGTGCCCAGGATCTCCAGATCGACCATCTCGTACCGCTGGGCAATGCCTGGCAGTCCGGAGCGAAGGACTGGGACGCGGCCAAGCGCGAGGCGTTCGCCAACGATCTGAAGGATCCGCAGCTGCTCGCGGTCGACTCCAGCGACAACGAAAGCAAGGGCGACGACGACCCGTCCGCGTGGAAGCCGCCGAGCCACGATTTCTGGTGCACGTACGCGAAGGATTGGATCTCGGTCAAGACCGCGTGGCATCTGACGATCACGAGCGGCGAGAAGTCGGCCCTGAACGAGATGCTCCACACCTGCTCATAGCAGCGTTCGCATAGCAGCGTTGGTCCGACTGTAAGCCGGAGCCGGAGCCGATCTGGGATCGGCTCCGGCTCGCGTGCTGTCATCGCTGGTTGCTCTGGTGCTGGTTGCTTTGGCCCTTGTTCTTCTGACCCCTTGTTGCTGTGACTACTTGTTGCTCCGGTGCTTGTTCCCCAGGTGCTTGCGTCAGTCGCCGATTACCTGTGTCACGAAGGCGCGGTAGCTCTGCATCGCGGCGCGCAGGACTTCGGTGTCGTGGTGGTCGGCCGACTGCCACTCGTCGAGTTCGGCCAGCCGCTCGCGGAGCGCGGCGACCCGAGCCTCCAGCGCTTCGGCGGCGATTGCCGCGGCCGCTCCGGCGGAGCTGCCGGGGTCATCGATGAAGCCGAGCTGCGCCTGCTGCCAGCGCATCTGCAGGCCGCCGGCATCGGCAAGGACCACCGAGCTGGCGGTCACCGATGCGGCACCGGGAACCATGTCTCCGCCGGTCGAACCGGCCTGGTCATCCACGAGAACCCCGTCGACGACCTCGTCGTCATCATCGACGCCGACCGCGTCATCAGCGAATCCGTCGACGATTTCGTCGTCCACGGATGCGTCGTCCACGGATGCGTCATCCACGGATGCGTCGTTGACCAGTCCGGCGTCAACCACCTCGATCTCGACGATCTCGTCATCACCGGAGCCGTCGCCGGCCACGGCATCGACGTCGTCGCCGTCAAGCTCGTCGTCCACGTCGTCATCGCCATCTGCGGTCAGATCGCCATCTGCGGCCGCATCGTCATCTGAATCGTCTTCGTCATCTGCATCGTCTTCGTCATCCGCGACAGCGTCTGCATCGCTGATCCCGTCTTCGCTCAGGACGAGGACCGAGGCGTCGATGTCACCAGCGCCGTCGTTGACGGCGTTGAGACCGTTGTCGTCCACTGCGTCGTCATCCACTGCGTCGTCCTCTTCGTCGTCGTCCTCTTCGTCGTCGTCCTCTTCGTCGTCATTCTCTGCGTCGACTTCGCTAACGACGACGTAGTCGGCGTCCTCGCCGTCGGCCGACGTTGCGGTGGAGTCGGTTGCGTCGACCACCTCTGTATCGTCGGCGGCCGAGTCGGTGTCGGTCAATGCGGCGTCAGCCTCCTCGCCATCGGCGAGGGCAGTATCGGCTTCAGCCTCGTCCTCATCGGCAAGCGCGGTATCGGCGTCAGCCTCGTCCTCGTCCTCATCGGCAAGTACCGCCTCATCGGCAAGCACGGCCTCATCGGCAAGTACGGCGTCCGAGTCGGCGTCAGTCTCGTCGTCACCACCAATGAGCGTGGCGTCCGCGTCGTCGGTCAGCGCGGCATCCGAGTCAGCCGCGGTCTCGTCGTCAACAACAAGCGCAGCATCCGCGTCGTCATCGGCATCCGCGTCGTCATCGGTTACCGCGGCGTCCGTATCGACCCCAGCCCCATCCTCGCCGACCAGCGCGACATCCGAGTCGGTGACATCCGAGTCGGCGGGCCCGTCGCCGACGAGCACAGCGTCGCCGCCGGCTGAATCTCCGTCAACGAGCGCAGCGTTGACATCGGTGTCACTGTCCGCGGTACCGCCGTCGTCGGCCTCGATGATCGAAAGATCGCTATCGGCCATCTCCAGGTCGGACGGCGCGTCGGAATCGTCGGACACGTCATCGTCGCGGTCGGTCGCGATCGTGCCGGCAACGATCGGATGCTCATCCGTGTCCGCTTCGAGCGCTGAGGCGGCCGGATTCGAACCGTCACCATCGCCGTCCGGCGAGCCGACGCCTTCCATCGGAACGACGCCCGTTGCCACGCCGTTCTGGTCATACTCCGAATAGCCGGTGTGCTGGTCATCCGGGCGGTCGCCCGGTACGCCTTCGTCGCTGTCGCTGGCGGTTCCGCCATGGTCTGGGGTGGTCTGATCGACTCTGTGGGAGAACATCGGGCGCTCCTTCGGGGTGGGTCGGGCTACTCGGAGTTGGTTCTGGTGGATGCCCTCGACCCGAGGCCCCGCGCCGGCGAGGTCTGGGTGGACGTGACATCACTGACGTCGGTCGCGAGGTCCCGAGCGTCGTCGGGGACCACTGCGTACGGCGGTTCGACCGGATCCACGTCGGAGGCGGCCGGATCTGGGTCATTCCGGACCGACTCAGCGTCGGCCGCGACGTAACCTTCGTTCGCGGAAAGATCGGCCGCGGTGGGCGGCTGGCCGTCCGCGGTCGGGATCGTGCTCGGGATTGCGGTCGAGGTCGTGGCCGGCACGGCGCTCGACGTGTTTACCGGGATTGTGCCGGAACCAGGCTCGGATTCGGTATCGGCGTCAGTACCGGTGTCGGTGACAACCGGCTCGGCCACGTCCAGAGCCGAAGCGGTCGGCTCGGCAATGGTCGGCTCGGCAATGGTCGAATCGGCAACGGTCGGCTCGGCAACGGTGGGAACTGTCGGGCTCGGCTCGTTGAGCGTCGGGTCGCCGAGGAGATCGGCGATCAACTCGCGGTAGAGCATCATCGCCTGGCGAAGATCCTCGGTCGAGGCGGTATCCGAGTCGCTGCGAACCGCGATCCCGTGTGCGTCCCGGTAGGCGCTCAGCACGGCGGCATGCTCGACTGACAACTGCACGACTCGCTCGTCGAACTCGGCGACCGGGTATCCCCGATCCGAGCCGAACTTTGACACCAGCTGGTCGGCTGCCCGTACCGCGGCTTTCGGATCGTCTACGAACTGAACCTGGAGTTCGATCCACGCGGCGCGGTACTGCGCGATCTCCTCGGGGGTCAGATCCTTGAGGTCGAACTCGTCGTGTGCCCGCTCGCGGCGCCGCAGCTCGGCCTCTGCCGCGGACCGTCCGCCGTGCTCGTCGATCGCTCGGTCGTATTCGGCACCGAAGCGTTCCTTGAGTTCACGACGTGCGGATGCGGCCCGGACAACCAGACCGGCGATGACCGCGATCACGAGCACCGCGAGGACGATGACAACAATGACTGTGGTATTCATGGTGACCTCCTTCGGTGGACGTCATGCCCCATAATCGCGCTGGTTACACCGTCCGGGATACCCACGACCGGAAAGTGGCGCAACAAACTGAACTACTGACCGGCTGGCCGGGCTCGATGCCGATGCGAGAGGATCGTGAAGTGAACGAACGGGCAATTTTCAAGCCATCGCGCTATTCGCTTCGCACCCGGCTGACCGCACTTCTCCTCGCGGCCGCGGTGCTGCTCACCGCGATCGCGGTGGTGGCCGCGGTGACCGCGACCGCGAATAGCAATGCGGTCGACGCGGTCTTCAACCAGGTCTCTCCACTGCGTAATGACAGCCAGGCGCTGCTGGTCGCACTGTTGGATCAGGAGACCGGATTACGCGGGTACGCGATCGACGGCTCGCAGGCGTCGCTGTTGCCCTACACCACCGGTTATGACCAGCAGAAGGCCCTCATTGCCGATATGCGTCAGCACGTCGCGGACCACCCGAACATCGCGGACGACGTCAACGCTCTGCAGCAACGGATCGACGTCTGGCGTACCGAGGTTGCGCTGCCGGTGATCAGTACCGTCGGTGCCGGTCAGATCGCCGATGCCCTGGCTCAGCTCAACGCGGCCGGCACGACCCGGTTCGACGCCGTGCGCGCCTCCTCCGACACGTTGCAGGCCGATGTCCTCAAGCTTCGCGACAGCGCCGTCTCCAACCTCAAACGATCGAGCCGCGAGATCTTGTACGCGCTGGTGGCGGCCGCCGCGATCGTGCTTCTGACCGCGCTGCTGCTGTGGTGGGCGATCCGCCGCCTGGTGACGAGGCCGCTCGACCGGCTGGCCGAGAGCGTCCGGATCGTCGCAGGCGGCGACTACAACCACGAGGTCGACATGTCCGGGCCGCTGGAGCTCGCCATGCTCGGCCGGGACGTCAACGAGATGCGCGGCCGCATCGTGGACGATCTCCACGTGGTGCAGATCGCGAGCGAGACGGTTGCCGAGGCCAACGCTCAGTTGGAACAGCACGCGGTCGAACTCGTACGGTCGAATCAAGATCTTGAGCAGTTCGCGTACGTCGCCTCGCACGATCTCCAGGAGCCGCTGCGCAAGGTCGCGAGCTTCTGCCAGCTCCTGCAGCGCAGGTACGCCGGGCGGCTGGACGAGCGGGCCGACCAGTACATCTCGTTCGCGGTCGACGGCGCGCACCGCATGCAACGCCTCATCGACGACCTGCTGGAATTCTCCCGGATCGGCCGATCGACCAGCGCGTTCGCCCCGGTTCACCTGGACGAGGTCGCCGCCGATGCGGCGGCCGGCGCGCAACTCGACGTGACCGCATCCGGCGGCAGCATCACCATCTCCGACATGCCGGTCGTTCTCGGTGACCGATCACTGCTCGCGGCGCTGATGACCAACCTGGTCAACAACGCGGTGAAGTTCCGGCGCCCCTCCGAGCCGCTGCGGATTGCGCTGACTGCCCGACCCATCGGTACGTACTGGGAGATCAGCTGCGCCGACAACGGCATCGGCATCGAGCCCGAGCACGCCGAACGGATCTTCATCATCTTCCAGCGGCTGCACACCCGCGACACCTACCCCGGCACCGGTATCGGACTTGCGATCGCCAAACGGATCGTCGATCACCACGGTGGCCGGATCTGGGTGGACACCGAGGCGCCCGGTGAGGGTACGGTCGTCCGATTCACGATCCCGATGGCACCCGGAGCCACCGTACTCGAGTCGCCGGCACACGATCGGGCACTATCGGCGCCGTAGGTGCGATCGGCTACTCTGCGTACTTCGGCCGACAATGAAGAGGTACCAATGACATCTCGTCGCGCGCGGATCGAGGTCCTCCTGGTCGAAGACGACCCCGGCGACATCCTGATGACCCGGGAGGCGTTTGCCGAGCGGCATATCGAGAACAATCTGAACGTGGTCACGGACGGCGAGGCGGCCCTCGCGTACGTGCGACGGGAAGGCGAGTACGCCAACGCGACCCGGCCCGATCTGGTCATGCTGGACCTGAATCTGCCCCGGCGCAGCGGCCACGAGGTGCTCGCCGACATGAAGTCCGACCCGGCGCTCTGCGACATCCCGATCGTCGTCCTGACCACGTCGGAAGCGCAGTCGGATGTGCTCACCAGCTATCAGCGGCATGCGAACGCGTACGTCCGCAAGCCGGTCGACTTCGACGAGTTTCTCGCCGTCGTGAAGCAGATCGACGACTTCTTCGCATCGCTCGTCCAGCTGCCGCACCACGACGACTGAGCCCTAGCAGCACGATGCGGCGAGACCGTAGGTCCCGCCGCATCGGCTACTGACTCGCGTTGACTCAGTAGCGAGTCGCGTCGTGCAGCCAACCGCATCGTTCAGCCAACCGCATCGTTCAGCCAACCGCGTCGTGCAGGCGGCCGACTTATTCGGAAGGCTTGCTCGGCTTCTTCGCCGAGCCGTTCACCGCAGACGGGTCCGTCGTCGCCGACGGCACCGCGGGTGCAGCCGTGGGGATCGTCGGCGCAGCCGTGGGGATCGGCTTCGACGGCGGTGCCGGGACGTTCGCCGTGTTCACCGCGCCGGCCATGTCGGCCTCAAGCCGGTTGGCATCGATGAGGCTGCTGTCGACGAGCGTGCCGTTGACTCCGCCGGTCACGCCGCCGGCACCGGTCCGCTGAGCGCCGGCACCAACCCGGCCAGCACCAAAGCCACCGGCACTAGAGCGGCCGGAGAGTACCAGCGCCGGAGCCGTCGCGATCGACGTCGAGAGCCGCATCGCGCCGGGCCATCCGTGCGCCGGCCGCGCCCAATGCGGCGCCGACTCCGATACCGATAACGGTGAGGAACGCCGGCCACCTGCGGCTCGGCTTCCGCCCGGCGAGGGCGTCGCGGGCCGCACCGGTCCTTCGCGCGGTCTCGCGCCGCGCACCCTTCACGGTCTTACGCGCGTCGGTCAGCTGCTTCTGCGCGTTCTTCCGTGCCTTGCGCGCCGATTTCGCAGCGTCGCGTACCGATCCCTGAGCGTCGTGCGACACGGACTGTGCCCGCGCCGCGACCTCCTCGACCGTTGCCGCGACGCCGTTCCATGTGTTCACGGCCTTGTCCGCGAGCGCTTCCCCGCTACTCCTGAGGGTGCTTGCGTTGACGCTGCGTGCACTCTTGCGCGCCACGAGGGCCTCCTCTCTGATCCGGTGACCCGTCTCGGTGAGAAACGGGCTTACCGCTGTCCTATGCCCAAACAGGCCGGACATAAACGTCGCGGCCTACTCCGGACGGAGCAGGCCGCGGCACGCGGGTGGTGTTACTTGGACGGCTGGGGGGCAGCGCAGCTGACCTTCGGGTTGATTCCCACGTAGTTCAGCGGTCCGGCGACGATCGTGATGATCGTGTTGCTGGCCTTGGCGCAACTCGTCTTCGAGTTATTGAAGTAGCCTCGTTGACCGGCGGCGATCGCGCCGATAATCAACCAGATGACGATAACCACGGCGCCTACGCGCATGGCATCCTCCTTGTCATTGCATGCTGACGTGCTCATGCGGTCGGACGGGGTAGCCAGAACGTGCCCATCGTGGCCATCCACTAAACCTGACGCCGAACCGGGACGCGTAGTCTGTCCGGGCCAACCGGTGAACCGGCGACGTCGCGGTGAGCAATGTGTGGACTGTGCGAAGTTGGGTAGAGAAGTCGGACAGAGAAACTGGTGTGTGCGGCCCCGGCACGCACAGTTGCGGAGGCGCGATATGTACGGCTCATTCATGCGCCGCCTTGCGGAGCGCTGGCTCCTATGACGACGCTCATCTGCCAAGTGAAGTCACGCCTGCCGGTCGCGGTCGTCGCTCTGTTCGGCACGCTCGACTCGAACACGGCCGCACGCATGATGATCGCCCTGCGCGATGTCGTCGCGGATGCACCGATCGCCCTGATCGTCGATGCCGAGCACCTCGTGGTGGTATCCGAACGGGCGCTCGGCGCTCTCAGCGAGTTCGCGCAGCAGTCACGGCTGTGGCCCGGCACCACCATCGCGATCGCCGGCGCCAGCTCGGAGGCGGCCACGATGATCCGTTCAGTGGCCGGCACCGCCCCGACCACCCAGCAGACCACCGCGCCGACGACGTCGCCGGCCACCGACCAGGCAACCGAGCCGGCCACCGACTCGACCACCGACCCGGCAATCGGACCGACCACCGAGCCGAGCGTCGAACCGCTGCCCACGGACTCTGATCTCGACGACGGCATCGACGGCAGCATCGATGGCAGCATCGATGGCACCATCGCGTTGTATGACAGCGTCGACCGTGCCAGTGCTGCCGCAACCGCACTGCCGGTCCCGCAGCGCCGGTCGCTGGCTCTGAACCCGGACCGGGACGCACCCGCTCGGGCTCGTCGATTCGTCCTGGACGTCTGCGCCGGTTGGGGCATCGGCCGGGTCGCGAGCCTCGCCGAACTGATCGCATCCGAGCTGGTCACGAACGCGGTGACACACGCGCGTACGCCAATGAACATGACATTGCGGCTGGCCGACGATCAGCTGTCGGTGGAGGTCCGTGACGCCGATCCCCGACCGATGTTCCGACCGGCACCCGGCACGGCCGGGGCTCCGAGCGATGAGCACGGTCGCGGACTGCTCGTGCTCGATGCCATGGCCGATGCATGGGGCAGCAGCCCGACCGGCGACGGGAAGGTCGTCTGGGCCAACGTACGGCTCACGTGACCGGCGGCGGCGATTCCTGCGGCGGTGCCGCGGCGAACTGTACATCGACCGTGACCTCGGCCTCCGGCAGGCGCATGGTGGTCTTCGCGTATCCCCGATAGGCCCGCCGGTCCGCGCGCGTCAACGGCGGCGGAGTCACGCTTCGGGGCCACAGCCGCTTGGAGCGCACGACGTCCGCCTCGACTGCGAACAGCGTCAGCGCCGACTGCAGGTTCAGCCACGCGAGCAGGCCCAGGACGACCCCGACCGCACCGTACAACTCCTGCTGGTGAGCGACCTCGTGTGCGATGAGCAGCGAGCCGGCCGCGAGCAGTGCCTGCCAGATCAGCGCGGCGGCGACCGCGGACCGTGCGAAATCACCGAACCGTACCGTGCGCGCGGTAGCCAGGCGGAACGCGAGCAGAAACGCGCCCACGTTGATCGCGATCGAGGCGAGGAACGAGAGCACACGCAGCGTGATCCCCAGCGAACTGCTGAGGCTGCCGACACCGGACAGCAATCCGGTGGTCAGGATGGCCAGGCCCATGATGGTGGTGAGCCCGGCGCTGCGGAGCAACATAACGCCGAAGTTCGGGCGATCCGTGAACGGGACTCCCCACAACGTGTTGAATGCGGTCTGGATCGCTCGAGCCAGGCCCTGCGCGCCCCACACGCTGATCGCGAACGAAATGACCAGCGTGTACCAGTGCCCGGCCAGACCGCTCTGCTTGATCTGGGCACCGATCAGCGGAAAGTCGATGACCGCCGAGTGCAGCAGCCGGTGATCGAGGCTCGGATAGTCGCGCAGGACGTAGCCGAGGACCGTGGCGAAAACGAGGAAGAGCGGGAAGATCGAGATAAACGCGTAGTACGCCATCAGCGCCGCGAGATTGCCGGCCTGGTCGTCACCGAACTTGACGAGAACCGCAAACGGGTACGCGAGAAAGCGTTGCTGGAACGTGTTAATGCCGCTGATGGCCCGATCCACGGTGTTCATGGCGACCATTTACCCACGGCTGGAGTACGTCAACCGTGGGAGATCATCAGGACGCACGCACCTCGTCGACCGAGTCGTAGACCTTCACCACCTGATTGATGCCGGAGATCTGGAGCAGATCGGCAACCCGCTTGCGTGGCGACGCCAGCACGAGTACGGCGCCGACCGCCTCGGCCTGCCGATAGAGCGCGACGAACGAACCGAGCCCGGTCGAGTCGCAGAACGACAGCTCGGACAGGTCGAGGACGACCGTCCTACCGCCCTCGACCAGCGCACCACCGACGACATCCTTGAGCATCGTGATCGTCGCGAGGTCGAGTTCGCCGGCGATCGCGAACACGGTGACGTCGGCCGGGTCCCCGTCGATCTTGTCGACGCTCAGGGTGGATCGGGCTTCGGTCACCGGTACGTTATAGCGCATCTGCTGCAGGAAGCGGTAGCTGCGCTCACATCCGGACCGGCCACGATGATCATCGCGGTGCTCATGCCGGTGCGTCATGCCAGGGTCAGGCTTCGGCGGCGGCGTAGTCCGATGACGTGTTCGACCAGCGTTAGCAACGCCGTCCGGGAGGACGCCCGATCGCGGGCGTCGCACATCAGCAGCGGGATCTCCGGTTCCAGATTCAGCGCGAGCTGCGACGCTCCTCCTGGATCGCCACGACGACCGCGAGCGTCGGCTTCGCGACCTGCTGTTCCAGCGTGGCGAACCAGACGAGGCTGACGCCGTCCTTGACGGTGACGAACGCGGCGAACGACCACAGCGCGGCGAGCGACACCAACACCGCTATGATCTTGTTGCGAAGGCTGTTGCGAGGATTCATGGCACCCGTCTGACGACACCGCTGACGACAGTTACGGCGTACCGATGACCCGACCGGAACCGGTCCGCGATCAGACCAGTACGCAACGTATAGGGTGTAGCAGGGCTCACATTCGCGAGGACGCACAGTCGGTGCGATGTATCGATACGGCCGGTCTTATGTCACGTCTCGGACGGTTCGACCGCGTCCTTGGCCGGCATCACGATCCGCGCATCCGGAACGCCGACGATGTCGTAGTCCTTGTCGGGGTACTCGAACCGCGACAGCACCCAGCGCATCGCCTCGACCCGGGCACGCTTCTTGTCGTTGCTCTTCACGACGGTCCAGGGTGCGTCGGCGGTGTCGGTGTGAAAGAACATCATCTCCTTCGCACGCGTGTAGTCGTCCCATCGATCCAGCGACGCGAGGTCCATCGGCGACAGCTTCCAGCGCCGCACCGGGTCCAGCTGCCGCAACGCGAACCGGGTGCGCTGCTCGTCCCGGGAGACCGAGAACCAGAACTTGACCAGATCGAGTCCGGAGTTGATCAGCATGCGCTCCAGCTCAGGCGTCTCCCGCAGAAACTCCTGATACTGCCCGTCAGTGCAGAAGCCCATCACCCGCTCGACGCCGGCCCGGTTGTACCAGGACCGGTCGAACAGCACGAGTTCGCCCGCGGCCGGAAGCAGGGCGATGTAACGCTGGAAATACCACTGGGACTCCTCGCGCGGCGAGGGCTTGTCCAGCGCGACGATCTTCGTACCCCTGGGGTTGAGGTGTTGAATGAAGCGTTTGATCGTCCCGCCTTTGCCCGCGGCGTCGCGGCCCTCGAACAGGATCGCGACCCGGCGACCGGTCCGCTTGATCCAGGTCTGCAGCTTGAGCAGCTCGATCTGCTGCTGCCGCTTCACCCGGTCGTATTCGGTCCGGGTCATCCGCTGCGGGTAGGGGAAGCTCTGCCGCCACGTCTCGAGCCGGTGGCCGTCCATGTTGACCAGGTCGGGTTCACCGTCGAGATCGAACTCGACTCGGTACTCACCCAACGACTCGAGCAGTCTTCTCGCCGCATCCGACTCGGTCGCCATGCTCACCCCTCGATTTACGATACGGTGGATCGCATGTCGCGGCTTCGGATCGGCATGATCGGATACGAATTTATGGGTCGGGCCCATTCCCAGGCCTGGCGGACCGTGAATCGGGTCTTCGACCTGCCGCTCGAGGTCGAGATGGTGGCGATCGCGGGCCGGTCGCTGGATCCGTCCGTCGCATCCCGTCTGGGCTGGGAGGATGCGGTCACCGACTGGCGTGAGGTGGTCGGGCGCTCCGACGTCGACGTGATCGACATCTGCACGCCGGGCGACACGCACGCGGAGATCGCGATCGCCGCACTCGCCGCCGGCAAGCACGTGCTGTGCGAGAAGCCCTTGGCCAACACGGTGGCCGAGGCCGAGGAGATGGTCGCGGCCGCGGATGCGGCTCACCACCATGGCGTACGCGCCATGTGCGGTTTCAACTATCGACGCGTACCGGCGGTGGCACTGCTGCGCGACCTGATCGCGGACGGACGTCTGGGCGACATCCGGCACGTACGGGCCGCGTACCTGCAGGACTGGATCGTCGACCCATCGTTTCCGCTGGTCTGGCGGCTGCAGAAGGATCTGGCCGGCAGCGGCGCGATCGGCGATATCGGCGCGCACATCGTCGACATGACCCAGTTCGTGACCGGCCGGCTGCTCACCGGCGTGAGCGCGCTGACCGAGACGTTCATCAAGGAACGGCCGCTGGCCGCCGGTCCGGGAAGTGCGAGCGGAGGCACCGGCACGGTCACCGTCGACGACGCCGCACTGTTCTTCGGTCGACTCGATGGCGGCGCGATCGCGAGCTTCGAGGCAACCCGGTTCGCCACCGGCCGCCGCAACGCGCTGCGCATCGAGGTCAACGGCTCGCTCGGGTCCGCCGCGTTCGACATGGAACGCATGAACGAGCTGGAGTTCTTCGACAACGCACTGCCGGCGCCCGAGCAGGGTTTCCGCCGCATCCTGGTGACCGATCCGGCCCACCCGTACATGCAGGCGTGGTGGCCGCCCGGTCACCTGATCGGCTACGAGCACTCGTTCACGCACGAGGTCCGCGATCTGATCGAGGCGATCGCCACCGGCACCGATCCGCGGCCGTCGTTCGCCGACGCGCTCCAGGTCCAACGGGTGCTGCAGGCGATCGAGCTGTCCGCGGCGTCCCACTCGGTATGGACCGCGCTGCCTGCTTCCCACTGACTGCCAGGGTGGCCGGACCGTCTTGCTGGGACTGTCCCGGTGGGACCGTCCGGCCCGAACTGCGCCGTCCGGGCGATGATCTCGACTCCCAACCGATGCCGGCACGCGTGGATCACGCGTACCAGGTCATGATCGTCTGTTTGCAGGCGCCTGCCACCGGGTCCTCGGGTTGGCGGTAAGCCACCGGTAAGTGCTCGTCGCACGCTGACCCCAACGTGACGCGAGCTTCCTCAGCGCGCGTCCACCTTGCTTAGATTTTGGCGGCCGGTAAATCTACCGGCCGCCGAACGGGGCGAGAGCCCGGTGCAAGCACACCGAGCTCTCTGTGGCTCCCACGGACTCCACTGGAGGAGCATTGAGAACCAGAGCAAAGATACTGCAGACAGCGATACTGCAGGCCGCGGCGGTGCCGCTGATCGCGCTCGGCATGCTGGCGATGACGGGCACCCCCGCCCTCGCGGCCGGCTCGGGCAAGCAGGCGGCCATCAACGCGGACAAGGACGCCGCTAACGCCGGTATGCCGACGCCGACGTTGACCGCAGCCCAGCAGCGCCAACTCAACGCGAAGGAAGCGGCTGCGAAGGCGCTCTACGCGATGGCGTTCGGCCACGGTACGGCACCGGCGATCTGCGAGGCCGCGGTACGCGTCGCCGGAGTCAAGCCGGCGTGCGGTGGCGGGGCACCGGCACCGAGCTATTCGATCACCGGAAACCAGGTCGCGCAGATCAACAACTACTACTGCGGCCCGGCCACGCTGGTCGAGGCGGTGGGCGCCGAAGGAATCAGCATCTCGCAGGCCACCGCGGCGTCACGGCTCGGCACGACCCAGGCCGATGGCACGTCGTGGTACCTCGGCAGCGGGAACTACCCGATGGTCAACGCGCTGAACTACTACCTCGGCTCGATGGGCGCTACCTACAGTCCGGTCTCGCTGCCGGACAGCCCTACCGCCGCGCAGAAGTCAGCGTACGAGGCCAACCTGGTCGCGGATATCTGGAGCGATTGGACCTTCGCCGCGAACGCGGACGAGTCGGCGAGCGGGAGTCACTTGACCGGTCACCCGGCAAAGGCCATCCTGCACTGGGTCGAGGTCCGTGGCTACACGAACAGTGGGGCAGACACCATGTACGAGGATTCGGTCCACAACGCCACGTCGGTCTCGTGGTATGCGAGCGTGCCCGCATACTCCACGTTCTCGTCGTCGACGTTCGTCACGATCCTCGGTGGTCGTGGCTACGTCTTCTAGGCGTCTGCTGGGCCTGGTAGGTCTGGCGTTGCTGGCGTGCACCGCGGGGTGCACGCCGGCAACACCCAGCACCGGCTCAGCAACGCCTACATCGAGCACGAACATCCCACCGGTTTCCGTTACCGCGCCTGCCTCGGCCACCGCGGCACCCCAGGCGTCGATCGGACCTGGCGCAGCCTCCGCTGAGCTGGTCACGGCCATGCCGACGGCGTGGAAGCAGGTGCTGACGGCCGGACATCTGCCGCACGGGCCGACCGAACAGCTGATCGTCGAGGCGGCCAGCCAGGACGGGAACCTGGTCTTCGCCGAACGCTACGTCGCCAACAGCGACCACCAGTTCGTGATGATCAACCGAGCTACCGGAGCGCGGACGGCCATCCAGTCGTACGCGAAGTCGGACACCGCCGCGCAGATCCTCAGTGCCACGTTCGACGGCCGCTACCTCGCGTACAGCGAGATGCGTTCGACGTCCAACTTCGACCAGTGGATCCTCTGGCTGTGGGACTCCAAGGCCGGCGGGGCACCACGGGAGATCGGACACAACGCGGTCGACGCGAAAGGTATTGCGCCCGGCGGCCCGTACAACTTCCCGATACTCACGGACGGCCGCGTGATCTGGGCGCAGGCGAACGTCAACGGTACGAACGACGTCCGGGCGTACACCATCGCGACCGGCAAGGTCGCCGTCGTCCGGCACGGCCACCCGGGCACGCCGCAGCTGCTCAACGGGCAGATCGTGTGGGGCGAGTCGAGCGCTCCGGGTGCGCTGACCGTGCTGACCGCCATCTCGCCGACCACGCTGGCACCGGTCGCGCTCCCGTCGATCCTGACCGGCGTCAGAGGACCCGCGTTCCTGGCGTCCGGATCCGGCACGATCGTATGGGTCGACAACGGTCTGCACGACCTCTATGTGTGGAAGCAGGGTTGGGCGCAGCCGTGGCACGCCCTGCACACCGGCGACGATCAGGCGCTGCAATGGCCGCACGTAGCCGGCAACATCGTCACGTGGGACAACGGCACGGCGATGTTCGGTCTGGATCTGCGGACCGCCCGGTACGTGCAGCTCACCCCGATCGCCGGTACGACCGACGCGTGGGGCACCAGTCTCATGGTCGGCGGCGCGCCGGCCACCAAGGAGGGCCACCCGCCGCTGGACTCGACGATCGTCAACAGCGCCGCGCTGCCGCCGCTCGCGACACCCTGACCGCCTCGGTCGGTCCGGCGTGGCGGGGTGCACCTACGCAGGTGCTCGCCGCCACGCCGGACCGACGGGCTCAGGTGTCGATCGGGTCAGGTGGTCGATCGCGCAGTCGATCGGGTCAGGTATAGGCCTGTTCGGGTTCGGTCGGCGTCGGGATCGGCGCAAGGACGGGTAGGTCTTCGGGCTCGTCCGGTTTCACCACGTGCCGCAGTTGGCGTACGGATCTGCTGGAGAGCATGCCGACGACGGCAAGCAGCATGAGGATGCCGACGCCGAACATCGCGTGCCGAGCGCCGAACGCAGCCGATGCCGGGCCGATCAACAACTGGCCGATCGGCATCGCGATGAACGATCCCAGCATGTCGTACGAGTAGACGCGGGCCAGCATGTGCGGCTCGAAATTCGACTGCATCGTGGTCTCCCAGGCAATGCCGAACTGCTCGACCCCGACGCCGCCGATGAATCCGACGATCAGCAGGACGAAGAAGTTCGGTGCGAGCACGAGAGCCAATGGCAGCAGAGCGAGCGCGCCGACCGCCGCGGTGCCGTACGACAGCAGTCGCGACACCTTGATCCGGCTGACCAGCAACGCACCGAGCAGCGCACCGACCGTCTCCGCGGCCAGCACGACGCTCCACAGCCGGCGGCCGACGGTGAGGTCGGCAAAGTGCAGGCCGAGTACGCCGATGCCTCCATCGAAGGCGGCGTTGAAGATCATGAAGCCGAGGACGACCACCCAGAGCCAGGTGTGGCTGATGAAAGCCTGCCAGCCCTCGCGGAGGCTGGTGACGAGGCCGGGCTGCTTCTCCTTCTCCTTGGGCGCCGCTGGATCCCCGATGACCAGCGCGTCGGTCGCCGCTGCCTCGCTGACCGCCGCCGCCTCGGCGGTCGGCGCGCTCAGCGCCGCCGGGCGGACCCTGATCAGCGCGAAGAACACGCCGGCGACGAGGAAGGTGCTCGCGTCGAACGCAACGCACCAGCCCGAACCGACCGTCGCGACCAGCGTGCCGGCCACCGCCAAGGATCCGATGTTCACCGCGTTCAACGCGAGGCGGTTGAGTGCATTGGCCTGCTTGCGCATGGACGACGGCACGGTCTGCGGCAGGATCGCGGCGGACGCGGGCTGGGACACCGCGGAGGTCATGCCGTTGATGCCGGCCAGCAGCAGGAGGATCGGCATCGTCGCGGTGTGGGTCAGGAACAGCGTTGCGGCAATGCCCTGGCTGAGTCCGGAGACCGTACAGCCGCCGACCATCAGGAGGTTACGGGGCAGGCGGTCGGCGATCACGCCGCCGAAGAGGATGAACGTGACGTTCAGAATGGTCCGGACGGCGACGATATATCCGACGTCGCTCACCGAGTGGTTCAGGTCGAGGACCGCGAAACCGAGAGCCAGTCCGGCAACCGATCCACCAAGTGTGTTGATCACCCGTCCGGTGACGAGCATCCGGTACGGCCGGTAACGCAGCGGGGTAAACGTACCGACGGACGTCGCCGTCGAGATGGCTTCGGTGGTCAACTGCAGCTCCTCACGATCAGGACAGACCCTACGTGCGGATGTGCGAGATTGTCGCCCCAGATTCGAGCTACGGTGATTCCATGGCAGATGACGGGAATGCGCAGATTATTGATGAGTTCCGGGCAAATGGTGGCAAGGTCGGCGGCGGCTTCACCGGCGCACCACTGCTCCTGCTGCATACGACCGGAGCAAAGACCGGCGAGGAGCGGGTCAATCCGATGATGTACATGGCCGGTGACCATGAGATCTACGTGTTCGCATCGTTCGCCGGCCGCCCGGAGAACCCGGCCTGGTACCACAACCTGGTCGCGAACCCGCAGGTCGAGGTCGAGGTCGGTACCGAGAAGTACACCGCGACGGCGACTCCGCTCACCGGCCCGAAGCGGGACAAGATCTATGCCGAGCAGGCGCGCCGCTACCCGGGCTTCGCCGAGTACGAGACGAAGACGACGCGGACGATCCCGGTCGTCGCACTGACCCACTCGTCCAGCTGACCTACTCGTCCAGCTGACCCACGCGTCCAGCTGACCCACACGTCCAGCTGAGTCTCGGGGATTTTGTCGGCGGTCGGTGACATCATCACCGAATGAACCACCTCCGCCGGATTCGCGGCCGCAAAGAGTGGATCTTCTTCGCCACCCTGCGCAAGGCCCACCCCGGCTACGGCACGGCGTGGTGGGTGCTGCTGTTCGTCCGCGCGGTCCTGCCGGCGTTGTTCGCGGTCGTCATGGGTGTGCTCGTCACCGCGGTGACCGGGCACCACTCGCTCGCCGGCCCGCTGGCGGCGGTCGGCGTGGTGTTCATTGCGATGCAGGTGCTGGTGCCGATCCACACGGCGGTCAGCGGCGGCGTCGGCGACCAGCTGTCGGCCTGGCTCTATGACCGGCTGACCGAGGCCTCGGTCGAGCCGCCCGGGATCGGACACCTGGAGAGCGCCGAACTCGCCAAGGACATGGCCACCGCCCGCGACTTCGACCTCGGCATGCAGGGGCCGCCACTGTCGTTGTCGATGGACTTCATCGCCGACGGCCTGGTCGCCCTGCTGAGCGGGCTCGCCAGCGCGGCGGTGCTGTTCGGCTACGCGTGGTGGGCACCGTTCGTGCTGGCCGGGGCTTGGTTGAGCACACACTGGTTGCTGCGCGAGAGCGGCGTCTGGAAAGACCGCAACACCGATGAGGTACGCAGCGCGCAGCAGGATGCCGACTACGCCTACCGGCTGGCCGTAGATCCACCGGCGGCGAAGGAGGTCCGCCTGTTCGGCCTGGCCGAATGGGTGATCGATCGGTTCGTCGACCGTCGGCGGCGCTTGCATACGCTGCAATACGAGGCCACGCGGCTGCGCGAGCGTCCGGTGTTGACCTGCGTGCTGATCGTGCTCGCCGGCAATGCGGTCGTGTTCGGCGCACTCGGCCACAGCCTCGTCAGCGGTGCGATCGCACTCGGTCTGACGGTCACGTTCGCGCAGGCCGCGATCGGCACGTCCGCGATCGCCTTCGGCGGCCTCAACTGGGCGCTGGACGGTGCCGCTTCGCCGGTCGCGGCGGTCCTGCGCCTCGGGCCGGCCGCGGCCGAGGCCGGAGCGCTTCCGACGCCGCCGCCGGTGCGGCCGCGCGACGCGGCCGGGGTGCCCGTCCACGAGCTGCGGCTGCGCGACGTCACGTTCGCCTATCCGGGCTCCGATCGACCGGTGCTCGACGGTTTCAGCCTGACCGTGCCGGCCGGCACCTCGCTCGCGATCGTCGGGCGCAACGGCGCCGGCAAGACCACGCTCGCGAAGCTGATCTGCCGCCTCTACGATCCCCAGTCCGGCGCGATCGAAGCCGACGGCGTCGACATCCGCGAGTTCGACGTGGACGCGTGGCGCAGCCGAGTGACCGCCGTCTTCCAGGACTTCGTCCGGTTCGAGCTTCCGCTGCGCGACAACGTCGCACCGCTCGGCGCGCCCGACAGTGTGGTGCACGATGCGCTGCGCGCGGCCGGCGCAGACCACCTGGCCGGACTCGACACGATCCTCGCCAAGGGCTATCCGGACGGCATCGACCTGTCCGGCGGGCAGTGGCAGCGGATCGCGCTCGCCCGCACGCTCGCCGCCGTCGACCAGGGCGCCGGTGTGGTGCTGCTGGACGAACCGACGGCCCAACTCGACGCGCGCGGCGAAGCCGAGATCTTCTCCCGGATCCTGGCCGCGACCCGCGGCGCGACCACGATCCTGATCTCGCACCGGTTCTCGACGGTCCGGCAGGCCGACCGGATCTGCGTCGTCGAGCACGGCGCGGTCGTCGAACTCGGCAGCCACGACGAACTGATGACGCTCGGCGGTCGCTACCGGACCATGTTCGACCTGCAGGCACAGCGCTTCGAGGATGGGCTCGACGACGCCGGCGACAACGAGGAGGCCACCTATGACGTCCTCGACTAGCAATCCGATCGACACTGACCATCTCATCGACACTGACAATCTGATCAAAGATCCGCACGACGTACCGATGCCGCCCGCGCTCAAGTCCATGTGGCGGCTGTGCCGTCTGGGCTTCCGCAACGAGCCGCGCTTGATGGGGATCGCGTTGACGTTGTCGCTCGTCGCCGCGATCCCGGACGCGCTGTTCGCGCTCTGGCTCAAGCTGCTCAGCGACGCCGCGCTCGCCGGCAACCACACCCAGGTCTACCTTGCGCTCGCCGGGCTGGGCATCTCGGCGACGCTGACCTGGTATCTCAACATCCTCTCCACCCGGGTCCAGCGCCGGTTCCGCGACCGGGTGACGATCGCGCTCGAGTCGCACGTCGCCCGCCTGCAGGCCAAGGTCGAGACGGTCGCGCACCACGAACGGCCGGACTACCTCGATCGGCTGTCCGTCCTGCGCGAGCAGGTGTTCGTGCTCGATCACATGTATATGTCGGTGTTCTCCACGATCGGCTGGATCCTGCGGCTGGTCATCACGATCATCCTGCTGATGTCGATCAACCCGCTGCTGGCGCTGCTCACCCTGTTCGCGCTGCCGACCGTCCTCACCTCCGGATGGCGGCCGGCGGTGGAACGGAAGGCGCAGGAGCGCGGCGCGGTGGCGAGCCGGCTCGCCCGGCATCTGTTCGTCACCGCGACGACCGCACCGCCCGGCAAGGAGGTCCGCGTCACCGGCATCGGCGACCGTCTGGTCCGCGACCGTCGGCGCGCCTGGTCCCGGTGGTACGCGGAGGTTTCGCACGCACGCAACGTGTCCGCTATCTGGCACTCGCTCGCCTGGGCCGTCTTCGGCGCCGGTTACGTCGGCGCGATCATCTACGTCGCCGCTGGCCTGCACGCATCCCCCGGCGACGTACTGCTCGTGCTGTCCGCCGGTGCCCGGCTGTCCGCCTATGTCGGGGCAACCGTCGGCGAGATCGGCTTCCTGCGCGGCATCTGGCTCGACGGTTCGCGGCGACTGGCCTGGCTGGAGGATTACGCGGCGTCGTTCACCGAGCAGTCCGACGCGGCCGTCCCGACCCGACTGGCCGAGGGCATCCGGTTCGACGGCGTGACGTTCGCCTATCCGGGGACGACGGTACCGGTGCTCCGCGACGTCGATCTGTTCCTGCCGGCCGGCAGCGTGGTCGCGATCGTCGGCGAAAACGGCGCCGGCAAGAGCACGCTGGTCAAGCTGCTCTCGAAGTTCTACACACCGACCAGCGGCCGGATCATGATCGACGACGTCGACCTCGCCCGCATCCCGGCGGACGGCTGGCGTGCCGGCTTGACCGGCGCATACCAGGACTTCTTCCGGTTCGAACTGCGGGCGCAACAGACGATCGGCGTCGGCGACCTGCCGCTTGCCGACGACGAACCGGCCGTGGTCGGCGCGGTCGACCGCGCCGGTGCCGACGATGTCGTCGACGCGCTACCGCAGCGGCTGTCGACCCAGCTCGGTCGGGCCTGGCCGGACGGGATCGACGTGTCGTTCGGGCAGTGGCAGAAGCTCGCGCTCGCGCGAGGATTCATGCGGGACGCGCCGCTGGTGCTCGTCCTGGACGAGCCGACCGCTGCGCTCGACGCCGAGACCGAGCACGCGCTGTTCGAGCGGTACTCCGCCGGCGCGCGGCGGCACAATCCGACGCGGGGCATCACGATTCTGGTTTCGCACCGGTTCTCCACCGCGCGGATGGCCGATCTGATCGTGGTGCTCGACGGTGCCCGAGTGGCCGAGGTCGGCAGCCACCAAGAGCTGATCGCCCGCGGCGGCCAATACGCCGAGCTCTACGACATCCAGGCGCGCGCGTACCAGTAGCCGCCGAGCAGAGTCGGTCGAGTCCGATGCGTCGGTCAGTCCGATGCGTCGGTCAGTCCAGGAGATCGGCGAGTTCGGTCCGGCGGCGGGCACCGATCTTGTCGTACACCCGGGCGAGATGCGTCTGGACCGTACGCGTCGAAATGCCGAGCAGGACGGCGATGTCCGCGTCCGACTGCCCACGGGCGGCGAGCTGAGCCACCTGCCGCTCCCGCTGCGTCAGGGCGACGGCGGTGGCCGCACCGGCGAGCCACGGGAACTCCGCTCCCTCGCACCGATCCTTCAGGGCGCTGAAGCGGCGACCCGCCGCACGCGCGTGCCGGAACAGGCCGGATCCGGCGTACGCGATCGCGGCCGCACCAGTTCGACATCAACACGGTCGCGCCCAGCCACCCCGTGTCGCAGTACGCGGACCTGGCGTGGGCGCCGCTCCTGACGAAGGCTGGCGGCACGAAGATCACCGTGGATGGAAACCCTGGCGTCACCTACTCCCTTAACGGCGTGACCGGCGTCGGCTTCTACAAGGGACAGCTGGTGGTGGCGATCACCGCGGTGCATGTGAAGGCCGGCGCCGCGCTGACCATCGCGAACCTCCTCGCATCGCGGATCTGAGCCGAGGTGGTCGGGCCGAAGGTGTTCGGGCCGAGGTATTCGGGCCGAGGTGGTCGGGACGCAGTGCGGGCACTGAGCGACGCGAACGCCTCGACCCTTAGACCGCGTGGACCGTTACCGGCGAGCGGCAGTCAGTGATCGCAGTGCGCTCACCAGGCGGTCGACGTGCTCAACGGTGGTGCCGAGGCCGATGCTCGCCCGGACCGCAGTGCCGGAAAACCATGTGCCGGACCGTTTCGACGCCTCTTCGACGAGATGCCGGGACAGCGGATGGGCGCAGAACAGGCCGTCGCGGACGCTGATGCCGTACCGGCTCGCCAGGAACTCCGAGACGTCGGCCGAGGCGACTCCGTCCACGACGAAGCTCACGATGCCGACGCGGTCGTGGCCGGCGGCGAACGTCCGAAGCTCGATCACGCCGCCGATGTCCGCGAGACCGCTCCGCAGCCGTCGCAACAGCGCCTGCTCGCGCGCCTCGAGCGCATCCCGGTCGGTGTCCGCGATCGCCCGGCATGCGGCGGCCAGTGCCACCGCGCCGAGCAGATTCGGCGTGCCGGCCTCGTGCCGCGCCGGGCCGATCTGCCAGCAGACGTCGTCGGTCGCGTCGCCGACGTACGCGGTCGCACCGCCACCGGCCAGGTAGGGCGCCGCCACGTCCAGCCAGTCGGACCGACCGGCCAGCACGCCGACGCCGAACGGCGCGTACAGCTTGTGGCCGGAGAATGCGATGTAATCGATGTCCGACGTGGCGAGGGAGATCGGTCGATGCGGCGCGAGTTGGGCGGCGTCAACCACAATACGAGCGCCCGCGCGGTGCGCGATCTCGGTGAGTTCGGCGATCGGCCAGACCTCGCCGGTCACGTTCGAGGCGCCGGTCACGGTGACCAGGATCGGGCCTCGGAGCTGCGCAAGCGCGTTGGTCAGCGCGAGCACCGCAGCGGCCGGAGATTCCGGTACGGGCAGCCGTACGACGTCGGTCCACGGCAGCAGGTTGGCATGGTGCTCGCCAGCCCAGCCGACCACGGTGGTGTTCGGCGGGAGCGCGCGGGCCAGCAGGTTCAGCGCGTCGGTGGTGTTCCGCGTGAAGATCACATGATCGTCCGGACGCGCGCCGATGAAGTCCGTGATCGTCTCGCGTGCCCGTTCGTAGGCGAGCGTGCAGCGGCGGGACGGGAATCCGGCGCCGCGATGCACGCTTCCGTACCACGGCAGCAACTCGTTCACCGCGTCCGCGGCCGCAACCAGGCTCGGTGCGGTTGCGGCGTAATCGAAGTTCGCGTGCTCGACCGTACGGCCATCCGCGAGCGTCAGTGGCAGGTGCGCTCCGACGACATCGGGAGTGTCCGCGAACGGTACTGCTGGCGCGAGAATTGACAAGATCGACATGGTCGCCCTCTACCGGTTGCGCTTGCCGAACGGCGGCTGCCGTCGGCCCGGTCGTCACCCGAGGCACCCCACCGCGAAACTACGAGGGTTGCCGGCCAGCAAGTCGGGGCTTTGCGCTGGCACTCATGACCTGCGAACACCATACGACGGCGGGACGAGATGCCGCAAAGCCGTTTCGACATGCGGGAACGCGCTGTGCTGCTGATCCAGGATCAGCACGTCCGGGATCAACAATGCCCCCGAGGTCCAGTGGACTTCGGGGGCATTGGGACGAGATTGGTCAGCGGCCGCTGCGACGACCGCCGCGACTTGCGGCCGAGAAGGCCGCGATGCCACCGGACTGGCCGCCGGAGCTACTCGCCGAACCGCCGCCCGAGGTCGGGGTGCTGGTCGAATAGCTCGTCAGCGTACGTCCGCCGGAACCTCCGGCCGAACGGCCACCGGCGCCACGACCACCGGCACCGCTGCTCCGGCCACCGCCGGCCGCGCCACCGCGACCGCCACCGGCCGCGAGGCCACCGTGACCGTCGCCGGCACCACGGCCACCCGCGGCACCGCTGCTGCGGCCGCCTGCTGCACTACCGGTACGGCCACCGGCCGCCCCGGCGCCACGTCCACCGGCGTTGCCGCCACGGCCACCGCCGGCTGCGCCACCACGGCGCCACCGGTTCGGCCGCCATCACCGCCGGGCTGGCGGCGCCGACCGCGACCGTTGTCGGACTCGCGCGGCTCGAGCAGCACGACCGGTTCCGACGGCTCGACGAGCGTACGCTCGCCGGGCGCCAACTCGGTCAGCAGCGCGTGCCCGGGACGCAGGCGCGTCGTGGTCGGCTTGATGCCGGCCTGGCGAGCCAGTGCGGCCACGTCGGCGACCTGGTCATCGGTCATCAGCGTGATCACCGTGCCGGACGCACCCGCACGCGCGGTACGGCCGGAGCGGTGCAGATAGGCCTTGTGCTCGGCGGGCGGATCGGCGTGGATCACCAGCGCGATGTCGTCGACGTGGATGCCACGCGCGGCGATGTCGGTCGCGACCAGCGTCTTCGCCGTGCCGTTGGAGAACGCTTCGAGGTTGCGCGTACGGGCGTTCTGCGCGAGATTTCCGTGCAGCTCGACCGCTGGTACGCCGGACGCAATGAGCTGCCGGGTCAGCGTCTTCGTGCGGTGCTTGGTCCGGGCGAACACGAGTGTCCGGCCGGGCGCCGAAGCGAGTTCCACCAGCACCGGCAGGCGATCTTCGGTGCGTACGTGCAGCACGTGATGAGACATCGTGGTCACCGGCGAGGCGGCCGAATCGACGCTCTGCGTGATCGGGTCGCTGAGGAACCGCTTGACCAGCACGTCCACGCCCGCGTCGAGCGTGGCCGAGAACAGCATGCGCTGGCCCTTGCGCGGGGTCTGGTCGAGCAGCCGCCGTACGACCGGAAGGAAGCCGAGGTCGGCCATGTGATCGGCCTCGTCGAGCACGGTGATTTCGATGCCGTCGAGGCTGGCGTTGCCGTCGGCGACGATGTCGGCCAGCCGGCCGGGGCACGCGACGACGATGTCGACGCCGGCACGCAGCGCGCTGACCTGTGGGCCGTATCCGACGCCGCCGAAGATCGTCATCGTACGCATCTTCAACGCCGCAGCCAGCGGTGCGATGACCGCATCGATCTGGCTGACCAGCTCGCGCGTCGGCGCGAGGATCAGCGCACGAGGCCGCAGCGGGCGCCGCGGTGACGTCGATGCAGCGAGGCGCGCGACGACCGGAATCGCAAAGGAGTAGGTCTTCCCGGATCCGGTCCGGCCGCGGCCGAGGACATCGCGACCGGCCAGCGTGAACGGCAGCGTCGCGGTCTGGATCGGGAACGGCTCGGTGATGCCGTTGCGCGTCAGGACGTCAACGATCATCGGGGGAACGCCGAGTTCGGCGAAGGTGGGAGCGGGGGTTGAGGAGACAGGAGCAGATGAAACAGCAGAACTGGGGCGGATGACCGCCATGGAGGAACTCCGAACGTCGTCGTGGTCGTCCTGCCCGAGCGCGGATATGCCGCTGCTACGTGGGGATCTACACCTCGCGCGTGGGGCTTTCACACCAGTGTGCGCGATATGACCGACTTCACAGGTGAAATGAACTGTATAGAAGGGCGGTCCGAGGCAAGACTGTGCGGGCCGCGTCTACGAGAGTACCCGATGAGTTCGACGTGATCAAAAAGTATCAGCGGCGATAGCGTCATATCGGTCACATCGACCGGTGGCATGGAGAAGGCATACTAACGAGGATTCGAATCGGCTACCTTTGCTCGGTTCGCCCGGCTCCCACCCCCGGAGTTGTATATGTCCCGTCGAATAATCGGCCTGACGCTCGCCGTAGCGGTGGCCTGCGTACTCAGCGCGTGCACGTCAAATCCCGGCATCCGCCGTACGGCGTCCACGCCGACCGGCTCCTCGTCGCCGGCGCCGCTGGCCACGCTGCTGCCGTCGCCCTCGCCGTCGAAGCCGGGTACGCCGAGTCCGCATCCGTCGACCAGCCACAAGCCGAAGCCTGGGACGCCCAGCCCGCATCCGTCCACTCCGGTCGGTGCGCCCGGCACGGTCAGCGCCGCCGATCTCGGCATTGCCAGCGCCGGCACGCTCAAGATCCCGGCGTGGCCGAATCAGCCCGGCATGCGGTACCGCGGTCCGGTCGGCTCGCAGGGCTCCACCGGCACGACATCGGTCGCTCTGACGTTCGATGACGGGCCGGGCCCGTACACGTCACAAGTTCTTGATCTTCTGGACTCCTACCACGTGAAGGCGACGTTCTGCCTGATCGGGCGCCAGATCCATAACTATCAGGCCGTGATCAGACGCATGATCACCGACGGTATGACGCTGTGCGACCACACCTGGGACCACGACGAGAAGCTGGGTACGCACAACGCGAAGTACATCGCGACGGACATTCAGCGCACGATCGACGCGGTGCACGCGATCGATCCGCATGCTCAGGTCACCTACTTCCGCAACCCGGGTGGCAACTTCACACCGGGCACCGTTCGCATCTCCGAGCTGCTCGGCATGCGGCCGCTGTACTGGACCGAGGACACCGACGACTGGACCCGGCCCGGCACGGCCGCGATCGAGAAGACGCTGACCACGAAGACGCACCGCGATTCGATCGTGTTGCTGCACGACGCCGGTGGCGATCGGACCGAGACGATCGCGGCGCTGCAGGCCGTGATGTCGAAGCTGAAGTCGGAATTCCACCTGATCGCGCTGCCCACCGCGCGGACCGTCACGATTGACCCGGGCAAGCCGGCACCGCCCACCGCACCGCCGTCGTCGCCGCCCGCGTCACCGGCGGACGAGGTCGCCTACGCTGCCCGGCGGTAGCGCAGGCCGTCCATCAACAGATCGAGCAGGCGGCTGGCCTGCTCGCGCTGCGCCGGCTCACCTGCCGCGAGCGAGATGCCGCTCAGCGTGGTGAGCGCGTCCGCGGGCTCGACGTCAGGGCGGATCACGCCCGCGTCACGGCCCGCGGTGATCAGCGCGGTGATCGCTTCGATCAGGCGATCACGGCTGTGGGCGTACGGGTTACCGCCGGATGCGATGACGGCCCGCAATGCATCAGCCATCCCCCGCTTCGTCGTCATATAGTCGACAAATCGGTCCATCCATGTGCGCAGCGCCAGATCGGGCGCCTCCACCGCGAGCAGTTCTTGTGCGGCGTCGCAGAGCCGTGCCAGCTCATTGCGGTACGCCGCCTCGACCAGCGCTTCGCGCGTCGGAAAGTGCCGGTACAGCGTACCGATGCCGACACCCGCCTCTTTCGCGATCGCGTCCAGGGTGGCTTCCGGACCATCGTGCGCGAACGCCCGAACCGCGGCATCCAGCAGGCGGTCCCGATTCCGCGCCGCGTCCGCTCGCATCGTTCTCCTCATTTGCAACCGGAGGAGACTCCGGTTAGAGTAAATTAGCTAGCGGAGGTTCCTCCGCTTAGCCACAGCGTAGCCGTTGGCTCGCGCCGTTGACAAACATGCACGAGCACAGACACACCTGCGAGGGCAGAATCATGCGCATCACCACACCGTTCACCGCCGAGTCCACCGCCGCCGATGTCATCGCCGGGATCGATCTGTCCGGCCGACACGCCATCGTCACCGGAGGCGGCTCGGGTATCGGCATCGAGACCGCCCGGGCCCTCGCGGGTGCCGGCGCCGAGGTGACGATCGCCGTCCGCAACCTCGACCAGGGCAGCGCCGCGGCCGCCGAGATCGGTCAGCGGGTCACCGTCGCGCTCCTCGACCTCGCCGATCCGGCGTCGATTGCCGCATTCGTCGACGCGTGGGACGAGCCGCTGCACATCCTCGTCAACAACGCCGGCGTGATGGCGGCACCGTTGATGCGTACGCCACAGGGCTGGGAGATGCAGTTCGCGACGAACCACCTCGGTCACTTCGCGCTCGCCACCGGTCTGCACCCGGCCCTGGCAGCGGCCGGCGGCGCCCGGATCGTGTCGGTCAGCTCGAGCGCGCACCACCGGTCGCCGGTCGTCTTCGACGACATCCACTTCAACCACCGCGAATACGAGCCCTGGTCGGCGTACGGGCAGTCCAAGACCGCGAACGTGCTGTTCGCGGTCGAGGCGACAAACCGCTGGGCCGATGACGGCATTACCGTCAACGCGCTGATGCCGGGCGGCATCCGGACCAACCTGCAGCGCTACATCAGCGAAGAGCAGCTCGCCGCGGCGCGGACTGCGGCCGGAGCCGACGCGGCGCGCTGGAAGACGCCCGAACAGGGCGCCGCAACGTCCGTGCTGCTCGCGACGTCACCGCTGCTCGACGGCGTCGGCGGCCGCTACTTCGAGGACTGCAACGAAGCCGAGGTCAACCAGCTCAGCGCACGTCACGGCGTCGCCGCGTACGCACTCGACCCCGAGGCGGCCGCCCGACTGTGGAAGGTCAGCGAAGAAACCATCAATTAGTACGTTCGGCGGGAGATCGGGTGTCGCGAGCACTCGATCTCCCGCGTACTTATCCCGTACGTTGTTGGCTGTGCCCAGCAGCTCGACGCCCCGCAGCTCGAAGCCCACCAGCCCGATGCCCAGTACCAAGGTAAGGCGACTCCCCGAGCGCCGCCGTCCGGTGACACGGCGCCTGCCACCTCGCCGCAGCCCGGCACTCCTGTCGATGCTGCTCTTCCTGATCGCAGGCGGCGAAACGCTCATCCTCGTCGTGCTGTTCCGGGCGTTCGTGCTGACGCGAGGCGGTCAGCTCGTCGAGACGATCGCGCTCGCCAGCAACACGCTCGGCGCGGCTCGCATCGGCAAGCCGGTCAACAGCGTGCTCGACGCGATCTCGATCGTGGCCGTCGTGATCGTGATGGCGGTCGTCAGCTTCATCGCGCTGATCCGTAAGCGGTTCGCGCTCGCGGTCACGTCGGTGGTGCTGATCGGCGGCGCGAATCTCAGCGCCGAGCTGCTCAAACGATTCCTGGTCCGACCGAACCTCGGCATCGACGAGGCTCGCGCCGCGGCCGGCAACAGCTTTCCCAGCGGGCACACTGCGATCGCCGCATCGGCTGCGGTGGCATTCGTCCTCGTTCTTCCACCTCGGTTGCGTGGCATCGGCGCCGTCGTCGCCAGCCTCTACGCGGCCGTCGTAGGGATCGCCACACTGTCCGCGGGCTGGCACCGGCCGAGCGACGCGGTCGCAGCGTTCCTGCTCGTAGGCGTGTGGGCGGCGCTGGCGGGCATCCTGCTGCGGTTCCTGCGCCGCCGCGACGAGACCGTGGTGGAGGCGGAATCGCACAAGGCATCAGGCATCACGCTCTGGGTCCTCGGGTCGCTCGCGCTGATCGTGGCGCTGATCGGACTCTGGGAGACGCACATGTTCGCCGATCCGACCGGCGCGCTGAGCCGCCACGACCGGGAGATCGCGTACGCAGGGAGCGCCGCCGGCATCGTCGCGGCGGCCTGCCTCATGATGGCGGTCATCCTGCTTACCGTGCACCGGATCGTGCCGCGCCGCCCGGCTGAGCCCTAAGACGGCTGAGCACTGAGACAGCTGAGCAAGCTGAGACGACGCTGAGCACTGAGACAGCTGAGCACTGAGACTGACAAGAGCCGGTGACGGCCAGGGAACCCTGGGCCAGTCACCGGCTCTTGCGATGTGCTGTGTTCGGTGCGTTACGCCTTCGGCGCGAGGCAGAGAACGTAGCCGCCGCTGCTGTCGCCCTTGTAGAAGTCGGCCGTTGCGGTCGGGAACGGGTCACAGTCGGTGCCGGCTGCGTCCGACGTCGGCTCGTCCTTCGTCGTCACCTTGCCGACAACCGTCCACGTAGCGTTCGTGTTGGTGCAGTCGGTGATCTTGAGGGTGTCCGCGGTGGTGCCGGCCATGCAGCTGCCGACCTTCGCATTGTCCGGGTCGCTCCGACTGGCGATGAAGCCGACGATGATGAGGACTAGCACGACCACACCGACGATGCTGAGCACGATCGGGCGGCGCGACTTCTTCTTGGGCGGCTGCACCACCGGCGGGTACTGACCCGGGGCGTATTGACCCGGCGCCGGCGGGTACTGGCCGGGTGCCGGTGCGTACTGACCGGGTACCGGTGCGTACTGACCCGGCGCCGGCGGGTACTGGCCAGGTACGGCCGACGGGTCCTGCGGCTGGTAGGGAGCTTGGGGTGTTGGCTCAGTCATGTTGACTCCGGGAAGCGGGGGGTGTGAACGGGCTGTACATCAGGTTGGACAGCGTTAACAGCCGCGCCAGCATAGACGGTTCACAGGCGACACCGATGACCGCCGGGGCAATCTGTGCCTGAACGTACCGCGGTGGCCGCCGACCAGATGACCGACAACCACCGCAAACATGGACGAATCAGGTAAGAACGCCGCGATCCCACCGGAGTGATCCCGCTAACAGCCCGAGAAGCAGCTCTCGATCGCGTTGTGCTTGCCGACGTTCATGTTGAGGACCTCGAGCGTCACGTCGAATCCTGCGCTCGTCTCCTTGACCTCAACGTACGTGTGACCTGCGGCACCGTCGCCGGTGGCGGTGTAAGACAGGTCCGGCTTGCTGGACATGCCGGTGAACTCGCTGGTCAGCGCCGCGCTCGACAGGAGCTTCATCCGCGCGGTGTTTCCGTTGATCCAGGCGTCGACGAAATGCCGGACGTACACCACCGGATCATTCGGGAACGTCATCTGGTCCCACGCGTTGATGCTCCCGGCGTGCCAGTGTTTCGCCGACGTCTCCTGGTTCACCAGCCGCAGCGTGAGCCAGTCACCGGCATTGTTGAAGAACGACTGGTAGGTCGAACCGGCCGCGCCGTTCGCGCCGGTGCCCGTCCACGTCTGGTTGATGTTGCCGAAGCCGAAGAACTTGCTGGCCGTGGTCGCGTCCGTCAACAACGTCAGGTAGGCGGTGTCGTGGGCCTTCCACGCGCCGAGGATCGCCGCGAAATAATCGGCCGGATAGGCGGGCGTTGCCGGTGCGGTCGGAGTCACGGTCGCCGTGACCGTCACGACCGGAGCCGGCGACGCCGGTGCCGAGACCGCCGCCGAAGGGCTCGCGCCGCCCGACAACGCCCCGGACCCGCCGCCGGCCTTACTGGTACAGCCGGCGAGCGATACGACGAGCGCCACACCGACCCCGACGACGGCAAAGTGGCGGAACGACATGGCGGATCTCCCTGGTGCGAGACGATTAGTAGTCGAGTACCCACTCATCGTCGCGGATGATGTCAACGGTTCCCCGCGGGCCGGTTGCCGATACGGTAATGCCCGCTCCCCCGATCACAACATCGGTATGTACGGCGGATCGGTTGAGGCCGAGTTCGAACCGGTCGTCGTCGCTCATGCCGGTGCCGCCCTCGACCGCGTACGGGAAACTCTGCCCCCAGGCGACATGGCAGCCGGCGTTCTCGTCGAACAGCGTGTTGTGAAAGACGATGCCGGCCTTCGCGATCCGGGAATCACTGTCGACCAACGAAACCTCGCCGAGGCTCCGTGCGCCGGCATCCGTCTCCAGCTGGGCTCGGACGGCCTCCACGCCGGTCGTGGCGGTGACGTCGGTGATCCGACCGCCTTCGAACGTCACGTTCAGGCCCTCGACCACCTGGCCGTTGATGATGACCGGCTTGGTCAGCCGGATCCGGCCGTCGGCCGCGCGTCGATCGGGGCTGGTGAAGACCTCTTCGGTGGGAATGTTCGGCATGTATGCGAAACCGTTCGCGTCGTCCAGCCCGCCGCCGATCCAGCGGCTGTTCGGGACGAGTCCGACCACCAGCTCCGTGCCTTCGCTCCGGTAACGCACCTGCGTGAGATCCAGAGCATCCAGCGCCTTCGCACGGGCGGTCAGCGTGGCGGCCCGCTCCCGCCAGGCCTCGACCGGGTCCGGCTCGTCCAGACGCATGGCGGTGGAGACGGCGGCCCACAGCCGTTCGGTGTCCGGCTCGCCGAAGACCTGCCGCGCCCAGCCCGGGTTCGGCGCTGCGACGATGTTCCAACGCACCTGGCCACCGAAGATGAGGCCCCGCTGTGCCAACGCCTCCGCCATCGGGAACGCCGCCGCCTTGGCCGGATCGACGTCGTCGAGCAGGTGCGGGTCCGGATCTCCGGCCAGGCGGATGAGGCAGACCCCGGCGGCGCCCCAGCCGTTGACGCGATCGAGCATCCACTGCCGGCTGAGCGACAGTGTCTCCACCGAGGCGTGCGTCAACCGTGACTTCTGCACCGGCCCGTCGGACCACAGAACGTCGACCCATTCGGCACCGGCCTGGTAGGCCTGTTCGACCACCGCGCGGGCGATCTCCGCGTGCGCGATATCGGCGGACAGCACGACGCCCTGGCCGGGCTGCACGTTGACGCCGACACGAACGACGAGGTCAGCGTAGCGGGTGAGACGATCTTTGTCGGTCATGGTCGCAGCCTAGAACGCCCCGGCCACACAACGCCATATGGTGAGTCGATGGACGCTTTCTACGAAGCCGTGGACGACGGCGTGTTCGCGTCGACCGAACTCACCCGCGGGCCGTGGGACGAAGGCGCGCAGCACGCCGGTCCGCCGGCGGCACTCCTCGGGTACGCGATCGAGCATCGCGCCGATGCCCGCCCGGACATGAGGGTGGCGCGAATCGCGTACCACATCGCTCGTCCGGTTCCGATCGCACCGCTCACCGTGACCACCCGGGTGGTGCGCGCGGGACGGAGTACCGAGGTCGTGGCGGCGGACCTCGCGGCCGGCGGGAAGGTCCTCATGTCGGCGGAGGCCGTGCTCATCCGGGCCGCCGACGGCGTTGCACCGGCGGTGACGTTGCCGCTGACCGTGCCGTCGCCGGATGATCTCGAGGCGACGCTGACGCCGTTTCGCTTCGCGGTCGGGTATCACACGGCGATGGAGACCCGGTACGCGATCGGGAGCTTCACCGCACCCGGACCGGCGAGCGTGTGGTTCCGGATGCGCTTTCCGCTGGTGGCCGGCGAGCCGATCGATCCGCTGTCGCGCGTGCTCACCGCGGCCGACTCCGGCAACGGCGTGAGCCAGGTCCTCGACATCCGCGCCCACATCTTCATGAACCCGGACCTGACCGTGCATCTGGTCCGCTATCCGACCGGCGAGTGGGTCTGCCTGGACGCCGTCACCACGATCGATCCGAGCGGAATCGGGCTGGCGGATACCCAGCTCAGTGACGTACGAGGGCCGATCGGGCGCGGCTCGCAGAGCCTGTACATAACGCCTCGCCATTGACGTGCAGACCCGGGTAAGGTGACGCGTCATGACGCACATGCAGCGAGCTATGCCGGCGGACGGATCTCCGCCGCCGATCGCCGCGCCTGTGCGCTGATCGCTGCTCGGTAGCCGTCCGCCGTCTCCCCTCGACGACCCCGGCTCACCGACCCGCGAAAGGCTTCCCGTGCTGACCCACGACATTTGGTCGACGTTCCGCGACCACTTCCAATCTCTTGACCATCTCCTTCTGCCCGGCGTGCCGCTGCCGGTCGACGACCCGACGCTGCTGTTCGTCAGCGCGGGCATGGTGCCGTTCAAGCCCTGTTTCCTCGGCGATGTCGAACCGCCCGCGCCGCGCATCGTCAGCCTGCAGAAATGCGTACGCACCACCGACATCGACGCGGTCGGCGTGACCATGCGCTACAACACGTTCTTCCAGATGGCGGGCTCATTCTCCTTCGGTGACTACTTCAAGGCCGAAGCGATCACCTATGCGTGGGAGCTGCTCGGCAAGCTCGGCGTCGATCCCGACCGCATCTGGGTGACGGTATTCTCCGACGACGACGAGGCGTACGGGCTGTGGCGCCGGATCGCGGGCCTGCCGCCGGACCGGATTCAACGGCTCGGCCGTGCGGACAACCTCTGGAATATGGGCGTACCCGGACCGTGCGGACCATCCTCGGAGATCTTCTTCGATCGGGGTCCCCAGTACGGGCCGGATGGTGGCCCGGCGGTGGACACCGACCGCTTCATGGAGATCTGGAACCTCGTGTTCATGACGGACATCCGAGGCGACGGCGACGGCGACGACTATCCGATCCTAGCTCCGCTGCCCTCGCGCAACGTCGATACCGGCATGGGCCTCGAACGTACGGCGGTCGTCCTGCAGGGCGTCGACACGGTCTATGAGACCGATCTGGTGCGTCCGATCCTGGATCGAATGTCGCAGATATCGACGCGCCGCTATGGCATCGATCGAGAGGACGACGTCCGTATGCGCATCGTCGCGGACCACACGCGGTCGGCGGTCATGCTGGTCGCGGACGGTGTCACCCCGGCGACCGACGGACGCGGTTACGTCTTGCGCCGCCTGCTGCGCCGCGCGATGCGCTCGATCCGTCTGCTCGGCGTGCACGAACCGGTACTCGGCGACCTGATCACCGATGTCCGGGATCTGATGGCACCCTCCTATCCATCGCTGGTCGGCGACTTTCCGCGGATCGACCGGGTGATCCGTACCGAGGAGGAGACGTTCCGGAGCACGCTCGCGGCGGGCTCACGCATCTTCGACCTCGCGGCGTCCCGCTCGTCCGGCGTCCTGTCCGGCTCGGATGCGTTCCTGCTCCACGACACCTACGGCTTCCCGATCGACCTCACGCTGGAAATGTCCGCGGAGGCGGGCCTCACCGTGGACGAGCCCGCGTTCCGGGCGTTGATGGACTCCCAGCGCACGCGGGCGCGCCGCAGCCGCAAGACCGAGATCGGCTCCGGCTCCGCCTATCGCTCGCTGCCCGCGACCAGTTTTATCGGGTACGAGCAGCTCAGCGCCGATACGTCCGTCACCGCTCTGGTCCGGGACGGCGCTCTCGTGCCGGACGCGTCGCCGGGCGACATCGTCGAGGTGTTCCTGGACCGGACCCCGTTCTACCCGGAGTCCGGTGGACAGGCGAGCGACGCGGGCCGTCTGACCGGCTCGGGTTTGACGCTGGACGTGCTCGACGTGCAGAAGCTTCCCGGTGATCGGTGGATGCATCGTGTCCGGGTCCTCGACGGGATCGTGACGCCCGGAACCCCGGTCGAGGCGGCCGTCGATCAGGACTGGCGGCTCGGCGCGCGGCAGGCGCACTCCGGGACGCACGTCTTGCACGCGGCGCTGCGGCAGGTGCTCGGCCCGTCCGCGCTGCAGAGTGGATCGTCGAACCGCCCCGGCCGGCTGCGGCTGGACTTCGCGTGGCCGGATGCGCTGTCACCGGCGACGCTCGGCGAGGTGGAGATGGTGGCGAACCGGGCGGTACGCCAGGATCTGCCGGTCACCGTGTCGCACATGCCGCTGTCGAAGGCGACGGCGCTCGGTGCGCTCGCGCTGTTCGGCGAGGCGTACGGCAACGACGTCCGGGTGGTCGAGATCGGCGGCGACTGGTCCCGCGAACTGTGCGGCGGTACGCACGTGACCGGATCGGCGCAGATCGGGCCGATCGCGATCGTGGCGGAGTCGTCGGTCGGCTCCGGCGTACGCCGGATCGACGCGCGCGTCGGCATCGAGGCGTTCATGCACCTCACGACCGAACGTGACCTGGTCACGCGACTCACTGGTCTGCTGGCGGTGCCGGCGGCGGATCTGCCGAGGCGGATCGAGAGCCTGATCGAAGCGCTCCGCGGGTCGCAGCGGCAGATCGAGGCGCTGCGGAGCGCACGTCTGTCGTCCCTAGCGTCATCGCTGGTCTCGTCGCCGCTGGTGTGCCGGGTGATCACGCACGCATGTGATGAGGAGTTGAGCGCGGCCGAGTTGCGGGTGTTCGCTCTCGACGTGCTGGAACGCCTCGGCACCGGGCTGGTGTGCGTGTTTGCGCCGTCCGGCGGCCGGATCGGATTCGTGATCGTGACGCGTGGTCTCGGACTGTCCGCTCACCGGCTGGTGGGCACGGTCGCGCCGTACGTCGCGGGTAAGGGCGGCGGTACCGACGAAGTCGCGCAGGGCTCCGGTACGGATCCCGGCGGTGTCGATGCGGCGCTCGAAGCGATCCGTACCGTCGTCGAATAGCCGAATGCCGGCGCTCACCGGATGCCGCCCTCCGGTGAGCGTCGGCACCGCTACGGACCGGTCACGGTGATCGTGTACGCGTCGTGGATCGTGCCGCCGTTGTCCCGGGCGGTGTTCGCCTGCCACGTGATGTGACCGGACGTCAACGCGCTGGGCGTACCGAACGTGGGCAGCGTCTGCGGACTTGTCTTCGTCGGTGCGGTGGGGCAGGCGCCCATGATGCTGTCATGGCAGCTCAGGTTCCGGAGCAGGCCCGGGAGGAGGCGCAGGCCGCACGCGGTGCCGGTGATCGTACCGCCGGACATGGCCCAGGTCGTCACGCGCTCATCGGTCATGCCGTGGGCGGTGTCGTCGTACGTTTCGCGCATCTGCTCGCTCCACGTGCCGCTGACCGAGCCGTCCGCAGCAACGGTCACCGTCACCGGGCCGCTTCCGTCGTTCTCGTCGTGCACCGCCGCGGCGCTCGTGGTGACCTTCTCGACGAACGTATTCGTCTCCGTCCCGGTATACGTGCCGGCCGCGACCGGGCAGCCGTTGGTGGGCGTGGCCGACGGCGTGGGCGACGGCGCGGGTGACGGCGTCGGCGGTACTTTGCCGTGGTAGACGAGGATCGCCGTACCCCGGCCGCGGGCGTCGAGGATGCGGTTGAGGCGGTCCTGGATGCCGTTGATATACGGTGCGAACAGGCTCGATACGAATTGCCTCAGGATCGGCGGGATGAAGCCGAACAGAGCTTGGGTCAGGCGCTGTCGGGCATCGTCGAGTTCGGCTCGATGGACCGCGACCGGCATCGCGTCGACCTGGTTTCGCTGTTCGCCGCCCGCGTCGCCGGGGTCGGGGCTGGTCTGGAATGCCAGGGTGGAGCCGCCGTCGGCGTCGGTCACCGCGGCGACCACGGCCGGTCCACCGGTTGTCAGAAGCGGGTCGCTGGGGGCGACGAGCGGGCCCCAGGTCAACGGCACCCCGACGTTGCGGAACTCCGGCAGCGGAACGCCTGTTGCGTCCGCGCAGTCGGTCATGACGGCCGGCCAGGACGGCAGATCGCCGGCGGTGACCGTGGCGGTGAACGTGCCCGGGAGCGAATCGTGTCCGAGGAAGAACGTCGCGCCGCCGGACGGGCCGGTGGCGATCACCTTGACCGCGTACGGCAGCAGGGTCGCAACCTCCTTGGCAACCGTTCCGATCACGCCGGCGATGCTGCGGATCGTGCCGAGCACGGCACCGGTGACCGCGCCGATCAGGTGGTCCACGAATGTCCGGGCCGTGGCGACCAGCCAGTTCCAGATCGCGGTGACGATCGCGCCCGGCAGGTTGTCCGGGGTGGCCGCATGGAGCGAGTCGAAGAAGTTGCTGATCATGTTCTGGAACCAGGACTCGGTTTGCGAACAGATGCCGTCGAAGCGCCGGGCGTACGTCGCGTCGGCGTTCGCCGAGCCGGTACCGGTGGCACGGGACGGTTGTGCGCGGGGCATGTCCTGATCTGCGGCCGGCAGCGGGCGCGCGGCGACTGCGGCGATACGGCCGCCGTCGGTCGCCAGATCGGATGCGAACAACACCAATACCACCGTCGGGAATCGCAGCGTTGACGGGTCGTTCAGGTCCTGACCGGCCATCAACGCGCGGGACAGTGCGCCGCCCGGCGACGGTGCCGCGGCAACATAGCCGGCCAGCAGCTCGGACGTCGTGGGCGATCCGGAAAGGCCAGGCGGCAACGGCACGACGGTGTCCAATTCGCTGCCGCTGAACGTGCTCCCGGCCCAGGCGCCCACGGCCAGCGCGTGCGCCTGGAAGTCGAGCAGCCGGTACGGGCTCACCGCTCCGCTGACCGGCCGATCGGGCGTACGCGTGGTGGTATCCGCGAACGTGCCGATCCCCGATCGGGCCAGACCGGCGACGAGAGCCGCCGTCGTATCGGTGGTGTAGACGGGTGCGGCAAGGCGATCGGCCAGCGCCCAGGCGTCCGCGTCGACCGAGGCCGTCGCACCGATCGGCACCGATCGCCCGGCGGTGGCACCGCCACTCGCGGCACCACCGCCGGGCTGGGCACGATGGACCGCAGACGTGCAGCCGGCCGTCAATGCCGCCGCCAGGACGACGATCACGGCCGCGCGCAGTGTCCCGCGCCTACGGGGATTCATTGCCGGGCGGTCGCTCATCTGCTGCTGCATCTGTATCCAATCCGTGCATTCGAGGACACGACGGCCACGCGGCAATCGGGTGCGAACTGGCGATCGGGTGCTACCTGGGCAATCGCGTGCTACCTGGGCAATCGGGTGCTACGTGGGCAATCGGGTGCGAACTGCGATCGGGTGGATCAGATCCGGCCGGCCGCATCCTGGCCGAGCGTGGTCATCACGGCTACCGGCGGAGCCGGCGAGAGACCCACCTGAATGACCACGACCGTGGAGCCCTTCATGAACTCGATCAGGGACATCGGATCGTCGAGGTTGACGAAGGCGTGGTCGCCGACGCCGTTGACATCCTGGAAGCCCGGCAACCCCGTCGCGGCCTGCCGCTGCGCGGTGAATGCCGTCATCGCGTTGCCCCCATAGTCATTGGCGAACACGGTCAGGATGCCGGCAGCGGTCTGATAGGTGCAGGTACTGGCGTTGCCGGACCCTGCACCGGCACTGTGACCGAACGTCGTACTCGCCTCTTGAGGGCTGATCAGACAGCCACCGGCCACCGCCGCGCCGGCGGTAGCAGTCGCATCTGGTGCCGTGGTGTCGGGTGCCGTCGCATCGGGTGCCGTGGTGTCGGGCGTCGTGGTGTCCGGGGTGGTCGCGGTCGCGGCGGTGCTGGGCAGCGCCGGGTTGGCGTGCGCTGCCGCGGACGCCGCCGAGTGGCAGGCGGACGCCAGGAAACAGACGCTGATCGCGGCAACCAGTGCCGCGCTCATCCGGAGTCGATAGTGCGTCGTGGTCATCATGCTGGTGACGGTAGGTCGCCGGCAGATCCGCGGGCATCAGTGGAAATACGCAATGATGCCTGCGCAGGCACAGAGAACGACAACAATGTCGCGGTCACCGAGGCGCACGCAAACGGCCGGTCCGACATTGGTGTCAGAACCGACCGCTGCTGGCCGAAGGGCTCGTTAAGCCGGCTTACTCTTCGTTAACCTCTTAAATCATATCGCAAGAAAAGTATGTCGATGCATTTCTACTCGCCGATCCCCTGCCGCGCTAGTGGTCTCCCATGTTTTGTTTGTGCCTATGTCTTGACGCAGCGTCGGCGCTGGTCATGCTGGACGCGCGCACGGGCGGTCAGCAGGACGTTGTGGTCTGCGCGGTGAGATGCGTGCCGCTGTCGGCGGCGGCGATCACCGTACTGACCGGGCCGACCCGCCACGAGATGCGATCGGATGGGGACGTGAACACGATCGCACCGCGCGGCGGCAGCTGTGCCAGCCGTGCCGCGATGCCGTCGAGGCTGATCGGTTGGCTCGCGGTGCTGAGCGTGGTGATCCGGCCCGATGCGCACACGACCGCATCGGAGTGCCAGGTGGTCGGGGTGGTGTCGAGCGCCGCCAACACCGAGGTCAGCGCCTGATCGGCCGGCGCGGCGGGCGATGGTGATGCGGTGCGGTCGGCCCGGCAGTCGGTCGTCGCAGTCGCCGCCACCCAGCCGGTGTCCAGCTGGATGATCTGCAGCTGGTCGCCGCCACCAAGAGTGGCATTCAGCGTCTCGGCGCCGCCGCCGAGGCCGGGGCTCCGCGATGGATGCATGGACGCCGGCAGCGCCGCCGCGATCCGATCGATCAGAGCGGCTTCGTCTCCCGGATTCGTGTAGAGGTCGGCGGTCACCGTGTAGAGGCGGCCGCCGCTGCACGATGTGGTCGGAACGAGTCCGCTGACGGTGACCGCCGCGCCGTCACCGGTCGCGGCGACGACCTCGGCGATCGCACTGTCCAGCCCCGGCACGGCGGATGCCACGGCGGCTCTGGTCGGGGTGTTCGGATGCAGCTGGCGCCAGGTCAGCACGCCGGCGCCGGCGATGAGCACGACCAGAACCGCTCCGAGCAACCACCAACGACGTTTCATCACGGCGCCCATTGTCGCCCATGCCGCGGCACGCGCGACCCGCTGACGCGACAACCCGTCATCGACACGTACGCTCGAACTCATGACCATGGACGTGACGAAGACGGATGCGTGGCAGGCCCTCGGTACGCATGCCGACACCGTACGCGCAACTCACCTGCGAGAACTGTTCGCAGACGACAAGGAGCGCGGCACGCGGCTGACCGCGCAGGCGGCCGACCTCTACGTCGACTACAGCAAGAACCGCGTCACCGACGAGACGCTCACGCTGCTCGGAGCCTCGCCGAGCAGGTCGGGCTGATCCGATCGGATCGCCGCGATGTTCGCCGGCGAGCACATCAACACCAGCGAGGACCGCGCCGTCCTGCATACCGCGCTGCGGCTGCCGCGCAACGCGACGCTCGTCGTCGACGGGCAGGACGTCGTCGCCGACGTGCACGAGGTGCTGGACAAGATGGCCGGGTTCGCGGGCAGGTCCGCTCCGGCGAGTGGCGCGGCCACACCGGCAAGGCGATCGCCACCGTCGTCAACATCGGCATCGGCGGCTCCGACCTCGGCCCGGTGATGGCGTACGAGGCTCTGCTGGCGTACGCCGACGGCCCGACCTGCCGGTTCATCTCCAACATCGACCCGACCGACGTCTACGACAAGACCCACGACCTCGACCCGGAGACGACGCTGTTCGTGATCGTGTCGAAGACGTTCTCCACGCTGGAGACGCTGACGAACGCGACCGAAGCGCGCCGCTGGCTGCTCGACGGCCTCGGTACGCAGGACGAGGCGGCGGTCGCGAAGCACTTCGTCGCGGTCAGCACCAGCGAGCAGCGGGTCGTCCGACTTCGGCATCGACACCGCGAACATGTTCGGCTTCTGGGACTGGGTCGGCGGGCGCTACTCGTTCGACTCCGCCGTCGGCCTGTCCATCATGCTGGCGATCGGCGCCGAGGCGTACGAGGAGATGCTGGCCGGATTCCACGCGATCGACGAGCACTTCCGGACCACGCCGGTCGAGCGCAACGTGCCGGCGCTGCTCGGGCTGCTCAACGTCTGGTACAACAACTTCCTCGGCGCGCAGACGCACGCGGTGCTGCCCTACTCGCAGTATCTGCACCGGTTCCCGGCCTACCTGCAGCAGCTGACGATGGAGAGCAACGGCAAGTCGGTCCGGGCCGACGGGTCGCCGGTGACGTACCAGACCGGGGAGATCTTCTGGGGTGAGCCCGGGCACCAACGGCCAGCACGCGTTCTACCAGCTGATCCACCAGGGTACGAAGCTGATCCCGGCGGACTTCATCGCGTTCAGCGAGCCGAACCACGACATCGGCGAGATGCACGACCTGTTCATGTCGAACTTCTTCGCGCAGACCGCGGCGCTCGCGTTCGGTCGGACCGCCGAGGAGGTCGCCGCCGACGGCACCGCGGCCGCCGTCGTGCCGCACAAGGTCATGCCGGGCAACCATCCGACCACGTCGATCCTCGCGCCGAAGCTGACGCCGAGCGTGCTCGGGCAGCTGGTCGCGCTCTACGAGCACATCGTGTTCACCGAGGGCACGGTCTGGGGCATCGACTCGTTCGACCAGTGGGGCGTCGAACTCGGCAAGGTGATGGCGAAGCAGCTCGCGCCGCTGCTCACCGATGCCGAAGCACCCGCCGGCGACCAGGACTCGTCGACGAACACGCTGATCGACCGCTACCGGTCGCAGCGCGGGCGAACGGTCTGACCGCGTGCCGGAGGGGCACACGATCCACCGGCTCGCCCGCCGGTACCGAGAATTGTTCGCCGGACAGCGCGTCGCCGTCGACAGTCCGCAGGGACGGTTCGACGGCGGCGCGGCGCTGCTGTCCGGCACGCTCCTCTGCGACGACCGAGGCGGTCGGCAAGCATCTGCTGCTCGAGTTCGAGCGGGAGCGATGGTTGCACGTACACCTTGGGCTTTATGGGAAGTTTGCGGACGGTGACCTACCGCGGCCAGCACCGGTCGGACAGCTCCGGCTGCGGATCACCTCCGATCGTCACTGGCTGGAGCTGCGCGGACCGGCCGCGTGTGAGGTGCTCGACCCGGCCGACGTGAAGGCGCTGCGGGGCCGGCTCGGCGAAGATCCGCTGCGGTCCGATGCCGAGCCCGACCGGCCGTTCGCGCGGATCCGCACGAGCCCGACGCCGATCGCGGCGCTGCTGCTGAACCAGGAGATCGTCGCCGGGACCGGGCTGATCTTCGTGACCGAGGCGCTGTTCCGGGCCGGCATCCGGCCGATGACGCCCGGACGCGATGTGCCGGCGACGGCGTGGCCCGGGATCTGGGCCGACCTGTGTGCGCTGATGTCCGCGGCGGTCGAGGTGGGACGGATCGACACGGTCCGGCCCGAGCACACGCCTGCGGCGATGGGTCGGCGCCCCGAGAGTGGATCGACACGGCGGTGAGGTGTACGTGTACCGGCGTACCGCACAGCCGTGCCTGGTGTGCGGTACGCCGGTCACTAAGGGCGAACTGGGTGGTCGGAATATCTACTGGTGCCGTCGCTGCCAATAGCCGTGGGCTACCGTATCGGCCTCCCAGGCGCCCAGGTGGCGGGACCACGCGCGGCGATAGTTTCGTATTGATAAATCACCGCCTCCCGGGCAGCTAACGCCCAGCGTGGCGAGGTACCCTTTCGGCCGGTCAACAAGTGGCGTCACCCCCGCCACTCCCCCGCAAGCTCAGGAGATCAGGCACGTGGACAACAGCTCCCCAAAGCCCGGGACGTCGACGCGCAAGCCGACGCCGGCCGAAGCACGCCGCTCCGCGAAGAACGACCGCAAGCGCGCCGGCCAGGAAGCCGCCCGCGCGGCCGCGATAGCTCGCAAGCGCCGCAACGCCGGACTCGGCGCAGGCCTCGGCGTTCTTGCGATCGTCGGTGTGGTGGTGCTGATCGTCGCGCTCAGCGGCTCGCCCGCGAAGAAGACGACCGCCTCCGGTTCGCCCAGCGCGTCGACCTCGGCCGCACCGGTCCCAGCCGCCGGGCCCACGGCGGCCCCGTCGCCGACGGCCGGATGCCCGGCGCCGGCCGCAGCACCGCCGTCCGCGCCCAGCGCCAAGTTCCCGCCGGTGACCAAGAGCGAGGATCCCGCCCTGAAGAAGAAGCCGGTCGTCAAGGCCGGCACCGGCACGGTCACGCAAGCTGACGGTCAAGACGCTTATCAAGGGCACCGGGCCGGCCGTCAAGACCTGCGACGACGTCGTGGTCAACTACGTCGGCGTGACCTACGCCGACGGCAAGGTCTTCGACGCGTCGTGGAAGAACAAGGCGACGTTCACGGTGAGCCAGATCGGCTTCGCCCAGGTCATCCCGGGCTGGAACCAGGGCCTCGTCGGCGTCAAGGTCGGCAGCCGGGTGCAGCTCGACATCCCGGCCGCCCTCGCGTACGGCGACCCCGCCCCGAGCGGGTACCCGTCCGGCACCTGCGGTTCGTCATCGACGTGCTATCGGCCACGTCGGCCGCGTAGCACGCTGCACGACCAGCAGGGTCCGGGCGGATGCTCGGGCCCGCTGCGTTTGCATCGGTTATTCGACCGCGATCGCCACTTCGGTGGACTTCACCAGGACCATCACCGCGTCGCCCGGAGCCAGCTCCAGGTTCTCGGCGCCGTCCTTCGTGATCACGGCGGTCATCGTCTCGCCGCCTTCGATCGTGACCTTGATGACGCTCATCACGGCGCCATGATCAACCTCGAAGACCGTACCGGGGATCTGGTTGCGGATGCTCAGGCCCGATACCGGTTCGGTCGACACCGACACCTCGGTCGACTTGATCAGGACCGTGACCGGTTCACCGTGGGCCAGCTTGAGATCGTCGATCGCGTCCAGCGTGATCGCCGACGTTAGGTGCTGACCACCGCTGAGTCGAGTCCGGACGATGCCCATGACCTCGCCGCGAGTGACGGCGTCGATGACGCCGGGCAGTTGGTTACGAATGCTCAGTCGCATGCCTTCAGACTGTCACAAGTCGGACGGGTCGGTGTTCGCGCCGCAGACGATCACCGCGACTCGCTCGCCGGGCTCCGGCACGTACGCCGACGACGTGATCGCCGCGAGCGCAGCCGCTCCGCCGGGCTCGACCGCGATCCGCACCTCGTTCCACAGCCGCCGGCGCGCGTCGATGATCGCGTCGTCGGAGACCAGCACCGAACGGACGCCCGAGCGCCGGGCGATCTCCAGCGCGGCCGCGCTGATCCGGGTCGCGCCGAGCGAGTCGGCCGCCACGCCGGACACGTCCACGTCCACCGGCTCGCCGGCCGCGAGCGCCGCGGCGAGCGTCGGGATCCGATCCGGTTCGACCGCGACGATCGCGGACCGACGCGGCGCCGAACCAGGACGCGACGCCGGCGAGCAGCCCGCCGCCGCCGACCGCGACGATCACCGTGTCCAGACCGGGCCGCTGGTCGTCCAGTTCGTACGCGACGGTGCCCTGACCGGCTTGCACCTCGGCTGGTCGTACGCGTGGACGACCAGCGCCCCCGTCTCGGCGGCACGGATCGCGCTCGCGGCCAGCGCCTCGGAGTAGCGGATGCCGACCTGCGTGACGATCGCGCCGTACCGGCGCAGCCGCTCGACCTTGACCGGCGACGCGATCTCCGGCACGAAGATCTCGGCCCGGATGCCGAGGTCCCGTGCCGCATAGGCGACCGCGAGGCCGTGATTGCCACCGGACGCGGCGATCACGCCCGCCTCCGGTACCGGCGAGGACAGCAGCCGGTTGAACGCGCCGCGGGCCTTGAACGATCCGGTGTGCTGGAAGCACTCCAGCTTCAGCGTCACCGGATATCCGAACGCGCGCCGCCTCGACCTGCATGACCGGCGTGACCCGCACGTGCGGTTCCGATCGCGCTCGGCCGCCGCGCGTATCTCGTCGTGAGTCGCCATGCACGCTCCCATCAGAGCCGAAGATCAGGTTCCACCCACACGGTACGGGCCGCCTCGCTCGCAACCGTCGGCAACTATCCGTTGTCCGTCTAACGCCTTGTTGCGCGTGCACGGCAACCTCATGATGTAGTCGGCACACCCCGCCTCGCTGATGAGGACATCATGATCCGATCCATTTCGATCGCTGCCATGCGCCGCGCTCGCGCTCACCGCGTGCGGATCCTCCGCGGCCACACCGAACGGAAACGGTGCGATCACCAATACGATCGCGGCGTCACGCGCCGGCCACCGCGACCACGGCACCCGCTTCGACCGCGCCGGCGACACCGAAGCAGTACTTCGCCGACGGCAAGACCTACCAAGCGTGGGTCCTGAGCGTGAACGCCGACGGAACGCTCACGATCGACCTCGTCCACCACCTGACCGGCGCCGATGCCGCGAGCTACCTGACGTCGCACGGCGCGACGGTCGGCCCTGACGGCATCCCGCGACGACTACATCAACGTCGACACGTCGGTGAACAAGACCGTCCAGGTATCGCCGACCGTCAAGGTCACCACGAACGAGGAGGGCGGCGGACCGGTCACCATCTCGCACGACGAGTTCTTGCACGTGGCTGAACGAGCACCAGGCCATGCCGATCGCCGCGGCCGACCGGGACAAGTACGTCGGCGCACCGAGGTACTCCGGGCCGCTGTTCGCGGTGACGTTCCAGGGCGACGTGCTGGCGACCGCGGATCAGATCTTCGAGCCGTAGCCATCCCGTCGGGCCGAAGCCGGACTCTCGGGGCGAAAATCCGGCGGCGCGAGCACCGCGATCGTGCGATGCTCGCGCCGTGCAGATCACGATCCCGACCGCCTTGTCCGACAATGTCCGCGCTGCCTGGCCGGAGCGCGGACCACGATTCCTGGACGCGCTGCCGGACCTGCTCGACACGCTCGCCGGCACGTGGGACCTGGTCCTCGGCGAGCCGTACCCGCTGAGTTTTCACTGGGTCTGTCGTGCGATCCGCAGCGACGGGACGCGGGCGGTGCTCAAGGTGGGCGTACCGGCTGGTCACCTTGATCTTGAAGCTCGTGCTCTGCGGTTGTGGGACGGCGCCGGCGCGGTCCGGCTCCTGGAGCACGACGCGGCCCGCGGTGCACTACTACTCGAACAAGCCTTTCCCGGTACGCCGGTCCGCTCGCTCGTGCCGCACGACGATGCCGGAGCGACCGCGGCACTGATCGGGGCCGGGCGTCGCCTGCACCGGATCGCGCCGGACGACATCGGGCTCGATGGCGTCGGGCTGGATCGGCTGGAAGACGAGGGCGTCGCGTTCACCGAGCACCTGGCGAGGTTCCCCGGCGACGACCCACTGCCCCGGGACATGGTCGAGCGCGCCGCGAAGCTGTTCGACGAGCTGTGCGCGAGTTCCCCGGCCCGCACGCTGCTGCACGGCGACCTGCACCACGACAACGTGCTGAGCGCCGATCGGGAGCCGTGGCTCGCGATCGACTCGAAGGGCATCACCGGTGACGCCGCATTCGACTGCGGTGCGATGCTCTACAACCCCGACCCGTGGATCCGCGACGCGGGCAAGCTCGGGCTGGTCCCGGCACGGATCGAGCAGCTCGCCGACGGCTTCGGGTTCCCGATCGAACGCGTGATCGCCTGGGGCTTCGTGATGGCGATGCTGTCGGAGGTCTGGGATGCCAACGATCCCGGCCCCTACCAGCCGGGACAGCCGTTCGACGTCGCGATGGCGCTACTGCCCCGGCTCTCCTGAGGCGGTCCAGCGGCCGTAGTGGATCATCGTGCTCGATCGTGCGGCGCTTCGCTTTGAGGTTGCGCTTCTCCGGCTCAGCGTCATATCCGATCGCGATCGCACCGATCGGCTCGTAGTCGTCCGGGACGCCGAACGCGTCCTTGAACGGCTGGACCTGCGGCGGGATGATGCCGAAATACAGCGCGCCGAGACCCTCGTCGACCGCGGTGAGCAGCTGCAGCATGGCGGCCATGCCGGTGTCGATATGCCAGAACGGCACCGGCCAGCGGGACTCGTCCCGGTCGGTCCAGCCCTTGTCCGGCTCCGCGTACCGGTCGAGATAGGCGCGCTTGCAGGAGAACGGGATGAGCACCAGCGGCGCCGTGCGCACCGTCTCGCCGACCGCGTCCGACCCGTACTCCCAGAACGTGGCCAGATCGTCGCCCCGGATCACCAGCCATGCCTGCCCCTGCGAGAAGCCGGCCGACGGTGCGCGGGTGCCGTTCCGGAGGATGCGCTCGAGCGCCTCCTCCGGAACCGGACGATCCGGATCGAACGTACGGACCATGCGGCGGGTCCGGATCGCGTCTTGAAGTTCCACGTCACGCGACCATACCGAAGTCAGCGGTCACGTCACCCGGCCAGGTGACCCCACTGGTCTTCGAGCTCGGACCAGGTGCCCTGCGCGACCGCGTGCCCGGCGATCAGCACGACCACCTTGTCCGCCTGGCGCAGCGCGGCCCGCTTCGACGTCGAGCCGATCACGGTGAGACCGTGCCCGCGCAGCGCCTGCCACAGCGCCAGCTCGGTCGTGACGTCCAGCGCGGACGACACGTCGTCGGCGATCAGCAGCTCCGTACGCGGTGCCAGCGCCCGAGCCAGCGCCACCCGCTGCAGCTGCCCGCCGGACAGCCGGGTGCCCTTGTGCCCGATCAGCAGCGACAGCCCCGAGCCGGCCGACGCCAGATCGTGGTCGAGCTGCGCCGCGGTGACCGCCGACTCGGCCTCGACCTCGTGCCCGAGCTGGATGTTGTCCGCGATCGAGCCGGAGAACACCCGCGGCAGCTGGCCGACGTAGCCGACCTGGTTCGGCCGCAGGAACATCTCCGGCTCGGTCACCGGCTCGCCGTTCCAGGACAGCGTGCCGGTGTGGTGCACGATGCCGGCCAGCGCCCGCAGCAGCGACGACTTGCCCGCGCCGACCGGACCGACGACGAGCACCAAGTCGCCCCGGTCGACCGTGAGGTCGAGGTCCTGTGCCGCGACCGTCCCGTCCTCGTGCACCGCGTTGAAACCGGCCAGCTCCAGCCGGCGCAGCGGGTGCCGCGGCAGCTCCGGCGGCTCCGGTGCGGTGCCGGCCGAGATGTCCACGCCCGGTACGCGCCTCGAGTAATCGCCGATGCCGGTCATCGCGACGGTACGGGCCGTCCACACCCGCGCCGACGGCAGCTGCGAGATCAGCGACGCCGTGGTCCACGCGAACCAGCGCGCCGCACCGAGCGTCGACACCGCGACCAGCGTTGCGCCGGCCGACAGCGAACCGGCCAGGAACAGCGCCCACGCGGCGATCGGCAGCAGTCCGCTGAGGATCGTCGGCGTCGACCGGGCCCATACCTGGATCGAGATCTCCCGCCGTTGCAGCTCGCTGCGGACCGTGTCGAGGCGCGCCAGGTGCCCCAGCACCGGCTCGGTCGCACCGGCGAGCTTCACCGTCCGCGCCGCGGTCAGCGACGAGACCAGCGCGGTCGCGAACCCGGCGCGGGCGGCGACGGTGTTGCTTCGCCGACCGTGCGAGTCGCGGCCCGAACACGGTCGCGGCCAGGCCGGACAGCACGATCGTGCTGACGAAGAACAGCGCCGGGACGAACGAGCCGGAGATGACCGTCATCGCGACGATCGTGGCGACGACCGCGGTCTGATCGACCACGTTGTCGGCCAGGATGACGACGCGCTCGGTGTCGCCGCCCTGGGCGATGACCGCGGCCGGCGTGTGGCTGCTGACCCGGCGCGGCCCGGTCTGCCCGTGCACCAGCCGCAGGCTGATCCGCAGCATCTGCCGGACCCACCACTCCGGGAACCACCGGCCGGTGTAGTACGGGATCGGTGCCGTGATCAGCAGCGCGCGCCGCGATGCCGATGGCCGGCCAGAACACGCCGCCGACGCCGTCGACCAGGTCCGACCACATCCACGGCAGCGCCGCGCCGTCGAGGCCGAGCACGACCAGGAACAGGAACAGCCCGACCGAGACGAGGCCGAAGCGCGGGTCGTTCGTGGCGAGCCGGATGATCTCCCGGAGCGTACGGGTCCGCGGCGGCTCGGGCAGCGCCGGCGGATCCGCCTTCGGCGGCCTCGGCATGTCCACGGCTCGCATCGGCCGGCCTCGGGCTGCGTCCAACCCGAGCGTCGACTCGACCAGCCGACGTCGGACCAGCTCGACCCGCGCGCCGACCGCGACCGGCATCGCCGCGTTGCTGTTCGCCAGCAGCTCGGCGAAGCGCTGCGACTCGCGCAGCGGACCGGCCTCGACCACCCGACCGTCGGCGAGCATGACACCTGGTCGCACTGCTCGACCGAGGACAGCCGGTGCGCGATCACGATGCCGATCCGGTCCAGCAGCAGGCGCTCGGTGGCGCGCTGCACCTGCGCCTCGGTCACCGGATCCAGCCGAGCGGTCGCCTCGTCGAGGATCACCACGTGCGGGTCGCGCACCAGGATCCGGGCGAACGCGACCAGCTGCTCCTGACCGGCGGACAGCACGTGGCCGCCGTCGCCGAGCCGGGTCTGGATGCCGTCCGGCAGCTCGGCGACCCAGGCGCCGAGGCCGAGTTCGTCGAGCGCCCGGCCGGCCTGGCCCAGCAGTTCCGGCTCGAACAGCGCGATGTTCTCGGCCAGCGTGCCGGCCAGGATGTCGGTGCGCTGCGGCACCAGCGCGATCCAGCGACGCAGCTGCTCGACATCGAGATCGAGAAGGTCGGTGCCGGCCAGGTAGACGGTGCCACGCGGCAGCGTCGACCGCCCGGGTCAGCATCTTCGCCAGCGTCGACTTGCCCGAGCCGGTACGGCCGACCAGCGCGTACGAGCGGCCGCGCGCGAACGTCAGGGTCACGTCCCGCAGCGCCGGAGGCCGCTCGTCGTCAGGGTCGTCGGCGACGCCGTACCCGAAGGTCAGGTGGCGCACCACGAGATCGCCTTCGGTCGGCTCGGCACCGCCGGACGTCTCCTGCGCGGACTCGCGCAGCAGCAGCACGCGACCCCAGGCGCCGAGCGCGTACTGGAGTTCCGGCACCATCCGGCTGATCTGCTCGACCGTGCCGCCGAATGCGAGCGCGAGCAGCCAGACCGCGGTGAGCTGGGCACCGCTGATGCCGCCACGGGTCAGCTCCCATGCGCCGCCGATGACGATCGCGGCGATGCCGCTGCGGGTGGTCATCGACGCGACCATCGTGACGCGCGCCGACATGCTCCAGACCTGCCGTCCGCGGGCCAGCACGACGCTCGCGCGTTGCGCGAACAGCCGCAGCACGTACGGGCGGGCCAGGGTGGTACGGACGTCGTCCTGGCCGTGGATCGACTCCTCCATCACCGCGGCAAGGTCGGACCAGGCTTCCTCCTCGGCCATCCGGATCGGGGTGATCGCCATCGCGGGACGGCGCAGTCGCACGCCGAGCAGGACGGCGAGGCTGAGCATCGTGACACCGGCCGGCCACCACACCAGGACGGCGATCACGGCCGACAGTGCACCGACGGCGGTCATCTGGGCGATCCGGATGCCGCTGTTGCGAACCTCGGAGGCGACCTGGTACACATCGCCGTCGATTCGGTCGAGCAGCTCTCCGACCGGGGTCGCGTCGAGCGTCGGCAGATCCTGGCCGAACGCCACCCGGCACAGGTCGCGGCGCACCGCAGCGGACCAGTCGGCGGTCAGGCCGGCGGCGAGCAGGCTCACTGCGACACCGCCGAGAACGCCGACGATGAGCGCGATCGCCATCACCACGAACAGAGTCACCGACCGGTACAGCAGCACCGGGCCGGCCAGCGCCGCGGCCACCGCCTGCCCGGCGGCACCGAGCGCGATCAGGGCCGCGACGAGTCCGGCACGCCGGGGCGAAGCGGCCCATAAGTCTCTAAACAGGCGCACAGTGGTTCCCCCGAACGGCTTGGATGAGCTCTCAGCCTGCTCTAATCCGGCCGATCGTTCAAACCATTTACTGGGCGGTGCGGAAGTACAGTCCGACCAGCCACGAACCGCTACGCAGGTCATACATCTTGTCGTAACCGAATGTCACGGTGATCGTGACGGCCTTCGTCGTCGGCGCGATCGGCTGTGGCCACGTAAACTGCGTCGCGTTGCCCGCTACGTGCTCGGTGCCGCGGCACGCTGCGTAGAACGTGGGCTGTCCGTCGAACGTCAGATGCCAGTCGCTGTACATCGGATCCCACTCGGAGCCCGCGAACGCGCCGGAGCAGGTCACGAACAGTCCCCAGGTGACGCCCTTGGGCAGATTGAACGACACCGATTGCTGCGGCCAGACGCCGGCTTTGCTGGTCTGGAGCACGTACCCGTTCTGCTGGTGCGGCATCGCCGGCAGGACCGGCGCCGGGCGCAGCGAGGCCGGAATCTGCCATGTGTAGAAGCCGAATGTCCAGTGCGCCGGGAAGACCTGATTCGGCAGATTGAGGTAGCTGACGGGCGAACCGGTCAGCGTGAGCGTGACCGTCCCGTCCGGGTTCGACGCTCCGGCGACGTCATAGTCGATGAGTTGCGGCTGCAGTACCTGATCGCACTCGATCGTGTGCAGGTCCGTCGCCGAACCGATCCGCACCGAGGCTTCGGGCAGTTCGCCCGGAGTGGCTCCGGGCTGCAGGGTAAAGCCGGACGGATCGCAGGTCGCCACGACCGCGACCGGATTCGACCCCGGCAGCCGGACCGTCAACGACCGCCCATGCACGGTATCCAGGGACTTCACCGCAACGCGCCGGTATGTCACGCCGTCCTCGGCGACCCATGATGCCGGCCATCGTCGTCACGGCGGCATTCTGCTGCGGCTGCACCGGCGGTGGCGATAGCGACCGCGACGGCGTGAGAGCTACCACAATGCCGGTCACGACCAGCACGGACGCCGCGGCGGTCAGCCCCGCTCGGCGGCGGCGTACGCGCTTGACCCGCCGGTACACCGCCTCACGCCGCCCGGCCGGGGACACCAGGTCCTCGCCCAGGCCGTGCATGAGTTCGACAAACGTCTCCTGCGAAATCATCTCTGCCGCTCCGTTCCCGCCTCGGCCGCACTCGGTGTGATCGATGTATCCACGCGGAGCTTCACCAGCGCCTTCGACGTCTGGCTCTTCACCGTGCCGACCGAGCAGTGCATCGTCTCCGCGACCTCGGCCTCGGACATGTCCTCGAAGAACCGAAGGACGACGACCGCACGCTGCCGGGGTGGAAGCCGGCTCAGCGCCCGCCACAATGCATCGCGATCGTCGGTGATCGGCGTCGTGTCCGCCGATACCCCCAGCTCGACGTCGATGTCGGCGGAGGGTGATTCCCGGTACCAGCGGTGCCGCAGCTGGGACACGTACGACGTGGCGATGATCTTCCGTACGTACGGCTCGGCGTCGCCACTGATCCGCGGCCACGCGAACCACGCCTTCGTCAGCGCCTCCTGCAGCAGATCCTCGGCCGCGGCATGCTCGCGAGTGAGCAGGTACGCGACGCGCAGCAGCCGATGCGACCGTGCGACCACGAAGTCGTCGAATCCTGAGCGATGTGCCATGGGCTCTCCTGAGAACGCGTTCGCAGGTATTACGTATCTCAGGGCCTCTGAGGTTGCCCGAGTGCGGGAGCCATGTGGCGGGGCTTAGGGGACGCATGCGGAGGGTAGTCGTGATCGGTGCCGGCATCATCGGGCTCGCCGCACGGCGACATCGTCATGCGCGGCGGGCAGCGGATCATTCACAACTTGCCACGGCGGGCCGGTGTCACACTGTCCTGGGGCTGGGCCGACGAGGCCGCGGCGATGGCCGCTGTGATGGCGCCGTGACGGCGCGACGAGGCCGCTCGTACCGGCCGATCGGTCGTTGATCCTGGACAGCGGCGTGACTGTCCAGGATCAACGGGTCAGAAACCGTTGTTACGCGCGGTTTCCTGGTAGAAACGACCGCTGTCCTTCACGATGCGTTGCTGCGTGGTGAAGTCCACGTACGTGATGCCGAACCGCTTCTCGTAGCCGTACGCCCACTCGAAGTTGTCCAGCAACGACCACACCATGTACCCGCGTACGTCGATGCCCTCCGAGATCGCCGCGTGTACGGCGGCCAGGTGATCCCGCAGGTACGTGACCCGCTCCGGATCGTGCACGAGGCCGTCGTCGGAGACCGCATCGGCAAACGCAGCGCCGTTCTCGGTCACCATCATCGGCATCCCGTAGTCGTTCGACAGCCGGGCCAGCAGTTCGTGCAGGCCGCTCGCGTCGATCGGCCAGCCCATCTCGGTGTGTACGCCCGGCGTGTCCAGGAACTGCACGTCGTCGCAGCCCGGCCACGCGCTGCCGCCACCCTTGCCGTGCCCGTCCGCCCGGGATCGTTCGCCGACGCCGTCGAAGTGCGCGACCACGACCGGGTTGTAATAGTTCACACCGAGCAGATCCAGCGGTGCCGAGATGATCTCCAGGTCACCGTCCTGCACGAACGACCAGTCAGTTACCCCGGCCGTGAAGTCCAGCACGTCGGCCGGGTAGACGCCCCGGAACAGCGGATCGAGCCAGACCCGATTCTGCAGCCCGTCGACCTTCCATGCCGCCGCCGTGTCGAGTGGCGAGTTGCCGGCCGGCCGGGCCACGGCCGGATTCAGCGTGATCGCGATCTCGCCGGAGGCCGGCAGTACCGACCGCAGCGCCGATGTCGCGAGGCCATGCGCAAGCAGCAGGTGATGCACGGCGGCCAGCGCCTCCGCGCCGCTGGTATGACCGGGCGCATGCGCACCCGAGCCGTACCCGAGGAACGACGAGCACCACGGCTCGTTGAGCGTCGTCCACAGCGGCACCCGGTCGCCGAGCGCCGACCCGAGGACCGAGGCGTACTCGGCGAAGCGATACGCGGTATCGCGGTTCGTCCATCCACCGGCGTCCTGGAGCACCTGCGGCAGATCCCAGTGGTACAGCGTCAGGATCGGAGTGATCCCGGCGCCCAGAAGCTCGTCGGTGAGCCGGTCGTAGAAGTCGACGCCGGCCGCGTTGACCGCGCCGACACCGATCCGCGGCCAGGCCGTCGAGAACCGGTACGCGCCGACGCCGAGTTCCTTCATCAGCGCGACGTCGGCCGGGTATCGGTGGTAGTGGTCGGCCGCTACGTCACCGGTGTCGCCATTCGCGACCAAGCCGGGCGTGTGGCTGAATGTATCCCAGATGGACGGCTCTCGGCCGTCGGTAGTTGCCGCGCCTTCGACCTGGTACGCCGCCGTCGCCGTACCCCAGATGAAGCCGGACGGGAACGTGAGCCGCCCGGCTCGCGCATCCGTCGTATGAATTGCGTGCATATGATGCCTCCGCACAGTTGCAGGCCAACGCCCGGCCGTTGTCCATCAGGACGTCGAAGTCCGTTGGCGGCCGGTGATCGCTCATGAGTCCGAAAGAGCGGTCCTGCCCGGGGCGTGGCGCACCCCGGGCAGGACCGTGGAGTGACGTCAGGCGGTCGGCGTCAGGTGCAGGATCACGTACTCGACCTGGGCCGAGTTCGGTGACGGGTCGACGTACGAGTTATCGGCCGTCGGCCAGCCGGTGAAGTTCTTCGTGCTGTATTCGAACCAGCCGGCGCCGTAGAGCAGCGGGATGACCGGTGCCTGGGTCGAAACGATGTTCGCCAGCGTGTTGATGGCGGCCTGCTGTGCATCAGGCGTAGCCGCGCCCGCGAACGCCTTCAGCGCGTCCTGCGTTGCCGGGTCGTTCCAGCGGCCCTGGTCACCGGAGGCGGTGCTGCCGCTGACGAGGTTGAAGTCCAACCAGTTGTCGTACTGGCTGAATGCCGTCGGTCCGCCCGCGCCCCAGTGGACCGCGGAGGAGAACGTACCGGCGGACAGGTCGTTGTTCCACTGGTCCGGCGTGACACCGTCAACCGCCACGTTGAAGCCGAGCGGCTTGAGCGTCTGCGAGATGATCTGCGCGTCGGCGAAGTAGTCGGTGTAGGACGTCGGGTCCTCCACGTCGAACTTCACTTCCTGGCCACCCTTGGCCCAGAAACCGGCCTTGTCCTTCGCGAACCCGCCGGCCGTCATGATCGACGTGACCTTGTCAGCGACCGGGGCCGCCTGCAGGTCATTGGCGAGTGAAGCCGGCACGTTGGCGGTGAAGTTCGGCAGCAGCAGACCGCTGGACGAGGTAGCAACCGGCTCGTAGCCGGTCTCGCCCTGGGTGGACAGTTGCTGACGGTTCATGCCGGCGCTGACCGCCAGGCGTACGGCCTGCTGGTTGAACGGCCACTTCGAGACGTTCGGGATCAGCACGACCGTGTTCGTCGCCGGGAAGAAGTAGTGGTTGTGAGCCGGGTCCTTACCGACGAAGTTGTCCTGGATCTTGTCGATGTCGTTACCGGCGTAGTCGATCTCGCCCTGCTGCAACGCGGTCAGCGCGACCGTGTTCGACGCGAACGCCGGGAAGCTCACCTTGGTGACCTTCGGCGCGCCGCCCCAGTAGGTCGGGTTGGCCTTGAGCGTGAAGCCCTGTGCGGTGAACTTGTCCATCAGGTACGGACCGGTGCCGATCGGCGTCGGGTCGGTGAACGTCGACGGGTCGCTCTGCGCGCTCCAGATGTGCTTCGGCACGATCCAGGTCTGGCCGGCGATCGCGTAGATGTTCGTGTACTCCGGCGACGAGAACGTGATCGTCACGGTCGAGCCGCTCGTGGTCACGCCGGTGATCGGCAGGCCGTTGTAGTTCAGCGCCTTGTTGGTCTGCATCTCGCTGAACGTGTACGCGACGTCGTCGGCGGTGAACGCCTGGCCGTCGCTCCACTTCACGCCGTCACGCAGCGTGAATGTGATCGCCGTGCCGTCGCCGTTCCAGACGAAGCTCTGTGCGAGCCACGGGTACGTCGTGCCGGCCTTGGTGTTGTTGAACTGCATCAACGGCTCGTAGAAGAGTGCTTCGGCGTTCTGGCTCTTACCGGTGCTCGTCGCCGCGAACGGGTTGAACGTGTCGGTGAACGTCGGTTGCGGGTTGTTCTCCACGACGAGCGTGTGACCGGCTGCCGCGGGGGCGCCGGGGCTGGCGGCTTTGGAGCTGGTGCAGGCGGCGGCGCCGAGCGCCACCATGCCTACCGCAGCGAAGCCAGCGAAGGTCTTGCGGAACATTGTCGACTCCCGATAGGGGTATGGTCGGCCTACGCCGACGGTCCGAGGGATATGGGATGCAGTACGGCGAGGAGCAGGCTGGTTACCGCCGGCCTGCTCTGCTTGTTTAGGTGGCCTCCTTGGATGCGGACGATTCGGGCGCGGATGGATCGGACGCGGATGGATCATGGAGCCAGCAGGCACTGGTGTGGCCGCCGGCAACGGTGAACGTCGGTGGCGCCTGCGCGGAGCAGATCGGCATCGCGAACGGACAGCGCGGGTGGAACCGGCAGCCGCTCGGTGGAGCGACGAGCGACGGCGGCGCCCCTCGATCCCCCAGCCGCTCGTGCCGGCCGTTCGGCTGGATCGCTTCAGGATCCGGCGCGGCCGAGAGCAGCAGTTGCGTGTAAGGGTGGGTCGGCTGGTCGGTGACCTGCTGGGCCGGCCCGGACTCGACGATCTCGCCGGCATACATGACCACGATCGTGTCCGCGAGATAGCGCGCGGACGCGATGTCATGGGTGACGTAGAGGATCGCGAGGCCTTCGCGGTCGCGCAGGTCGGCCAGCAGATTCAGCACGCCGAGCCGGATCGACACGTCGAGCATCGACACCGGTTCGTCGGCGAGCAGAACCTTGGGCCGGACAGCCAACGCCCGCGCGATCGCAACGCGCTGACGCTGACCGCCGGACAGCTCGTGCGGATACTTGTCGATGAACTGCTCGGCCGGTTCGAGCGCGACCCGGCGCAGCAGTTCGAGGATCGACTCCTCGATGTCGGCACCGGCGTATCCGTGGATCTTGAGCGGCCGTCCGAGGATGTACCGGACGTCGTGCACCGGGTTCAGCGACGAGAACGGGTCCTGCAGCACCAGTTGGACCTGTGCTCGGTAGTCCCGGCCGGCCTTGCCGCTGACCGGGACGCCGTCGAGGAGCAGCTTGCCGCCGGTCGGCGTGGTGGTGCGGGCGAGCAGCCGGGACACCGTCGACTTGCCCGAGCCGCTCTCGCCGACCACCGCAGTGACCTTGCCGGCGTGCAGATCGAGCGAGATGCCCTCGGCCGCGTGCACGATGCTCGGTCGCGCGAACCGCGTGGTCCGCACCCGGTACTGCTTGGTGAGATCCTTCGCCTCAAGAATCGGCCCGCTCGGGTCCGCGCCCCGTTCCGCACGGCGCGGACCCGGCGTCACATGACTCGCTCCGACAAGCTCGCTCATACCGTCACCCCCACCGAGGACGCCGCCGTGGATGCGGACGGAACGTGCAGCCAGCAGCGCACCTCACGGTTGCGTTCCTCGACCCGCGGCGGCTCGTCGGTCGTACACACGTCCATCGCATGCACGCAGCGCGGATGGAACGGACATCCGGACGGCACCGAGCGAAGATCAGGTGGTGATCCGGCAATGCCGGTCATCGCCTTGCGCGGCCCGTGCAGGCTCGGGAACGAACTCAACAAACCTTGGGTGTACGGGTGCCGGGCGCCTCGGAACAGTTCGCGCGCGGGCGCCTTCTCGACGATGGATCCGGCGTACATGACCGCGATGGTGTCCGCGATCTCGATCAGCAACGACAGGTCATGCGTGATGAACACGATCGTGAAGCCGAACCGTTCCCGCAGGTCCATCAGCTGTTCGAGGATCTCGCGCTGGATCACCACGTCGAGTGCCGTGGTCGGTTCGTCCATGATCAGCAGCTGCGGGTTGAGCGCGATCGACAGCGCGATCATCACCCGCTGGCGCATGCCGCCGGACAGCTCGTGCGGGTAGCTGCGCAGCCGGTCGGCGGTGATGCCGACCAGGTCGAGCAGTTCCTCGGCGCGTTTGCGGCGATCCCGGCGGGACATGCCGCGTTCGTGCGCCTTCAGCACGTCGTCGATCAGCGTGCCGATCTTCATGACCGGGTTCAGTGCGTTCAACGCGCTCTGGAACACGACCGCGATCTCCGACCAGCGGACAGCCCGCATCACGTCCTTGTCCGGCGACAACAGGTCGACCGGCAGCGGCGAGCCGCCACCTTCTGGGTACGAGTAGAACGTCACCTCGCCGTCGACGATGATGCCCGGGTCGCGGAGCAGGCGCGTCACGGCGTACGCGAGCGTCGACTTGCCGCTGCCGCTCTCACCGGCGATGCCGATCACCTCGCCGCGGCGGATGGTCAGGTCGACGTCGGCCACCGCGTGGACGGCATTCTCGCCGATGCCGTAGTCCACCGAGAGCCCCGAGATCTCCAGGGCGATCCCGTCCGGCACGACGCCCAATGGTGTGAGTTCGAACGTGTTCATGCGCCGGCCCCCGTACCCTCTGCGTTCGACTCTTGTGCGGATTTTGATCGTTGTACCGGCGTGAAGCCGAGCTGTGGGCGGCGGCTGACTCCGGCACGTTTCGCGGCCTTGCGGGTCAGGCCGGCCGCGCGCAGTCGAGGGTTGATGAACTCGTCGATGCCGAAGTTGATCAGCGCGAGGCTGGTGCCGAGCAGCGCGATGCACATGCCCGGCGGGATGTACCACCACCACTGGCCGGATGCGACCGCCTGGCCCTGGGTCGCGTCGAACAGGATCGAGCCCCAGCTGTGGTTGGCGGCCGGGTTCAGCACGCCCAGGAAGCCGAGGGCGACGTAGGTCCCGATCGCGTAGAGCACGGTGAACAGGAACGATGCGGCCAGGATCGCGACCAGGTTCGGCACCATCTCGAAGATGATGATCCGCCACGTGCCCTCGCCGGAGATCCGCGCGGCTTCGACGAAGTCCCGGTTGCGTAGGGACAGTGACTGTGCCCGCAGCACCCGTGCACCCCAGGCCCAGCCGGTCAGCGAGATGACGACACCGATCAGCAGGTTGTTCGCCGACTCACCCTTCGGCAGGAAGCTGCCGACCACGATCAGCAACGGCAGCGCCGGAAGTACCAGGAACACGTTCGCGAGCATCGAGAGGAACTCGTCCACCCATCCGCCGACGTAACCGGCGGTGATACCGATGATGATGGACAGGATCGTGGCGATCGTGCCGGCGAGGAACGACACCAGGATCACCGGACGCGTGCCGGCCAGCAGTTGCGACCAGATGTCCTGGCCGAGCTGAGTCTGGCCGAGCCAGTGGTGGGCGCTCGGGTTCTCGGTCGTGGAGAGCACGATCTGGCCCGGATCGTACGGCGCGATCCACGGTCCGATGATCGCGATCAGGACGAAGAAGCCCAGCAGGATCAGACCGATCCGGATCTTCGCGGATCGCGGGAACGAGATCGTCTTGCGCTTTGTGGGGACAACCGTCTTGATCGGCGCCTCGGTTAGCAGAGCAGTCATGTGTTTACGCCTCCTGCCGGGCTCGAGGGTCGAGGAAGACGTAGACGACGTCGGCGAACAGGTTCGCGGCCAGCACGACGAACGTGATGATCAGGAAGATGCCCTGGATCAACGGATAGTCCTCGGCGAGAACGGCCTGGTAGAGCACGTCGCCGATGCCGGGATAGGAGAACACGATCTCGGTCAGCAGCGAACCGGTGACGACGAAGCTCAGCGCGAGCGCGAAGCTCGACACCGACGGCAGGATCGCGTTGCGGGCGGCGTACCAGATGACGCGGCGCGGCGGCAGCATCTCGGCCTCGGCCAGCAGCACGTAGTCCTCGTCGCGCACCGTGATCATCATGTTGCGCATACCGACGATCCAGCCGGCCAGCGAGGCGCCGATGATCGTGACGGCCGGCAGGATCGCATGTTTCAGCGCGTCGTTGAGGAACGGACCGTTGAGACCGATCGTGGTGTTCTCGAACTCGTACCCACCGTGGTCGGGGAACCAATGCAGGTCGGTCGAGAAGAACAGCAGCAGCAGCGTCGCGAGGAAGAAGTACGGCATGGCCTGGAAGAACGTGCTGATCGGCAGGACGCCGTCGATCCACGTTCCGCGGCGCCAGGCGGCCAGCGAGCCGATGATCGTACCGAGGATGAAGCTGATCACCGTGGACACGCCGACCAGCAGGATGGTCCAGAAGATCGCGCTCTTAATGACGGTCGTGACCGGCGCCGGGTACTGCGAGATGGACAGGCCCAGGTTGCCGTGTAGCAGCGTGTTCCAGTAGTGCAGATACTGGCCCCAGAGGCCCTCGTTCTGCTTGATACCGAACTGCGCGTATAGGCTCGCGGTCGCCTGCGGCGGGATGCCGCCGGCCTTGCTCGCGATCACGGCTTCGACCGGGTTACCGGGGATGAGATGCGGAATCAAGAAGTCCAGCGTCACGGCGATGAACGCGGTCACGACATAGAACGCGAGCCTCCGCAGGAGGACGAACACGGCTAGCTCACCTCGCCGTCGGGATCGGTGGGCGTGACGACCATCGAAGATTCCCCTCTCAAGCTGGACACTCCAGGGCGCGGGAGCGCTCCCATGAGAGATTGCCGAGAAGTTACGGGAGTGTCAATAGTTCCGTGGGAGCGTTCCCATTCCGTTACTCGAAGCGCCACTCGGCGGTCGGCATTGACGCCGCATGTATCGTTATCGGTAAATATTTATGGCGATAGATCATGAGGCCGCACCATGGGGATCAGGCGGACGTCAGCAATCGCGACATGTGCCGTCCTGATCAGCGCACTCACGGCCCTGCCCGCGGACCCGGCATTCGGATGCTCCGGATCGACCCACTGCTACGGCGACGACCTCTCCAACGTCACCGGCGTCAAGGGTGTCGCGGTCACCATCGACCCGTCCTGCCTGAGCACGCCGTCCGGCGGGAGCGTCAGCGACGAGACCTGGCTGATCGATGCGCACAGCGGGATCCCCTACTGGGTCGAGGTCGGCTACCTGCAGCTCGGCGCGGGCGCATCCAGCGGCACATCGCCGTACGTCATCACCGGTCCGGGCCGATTCGCGTTCTGGGAGGACTACCGGCCGGGACACACCGACATCGACGGCCACGTGCTGCAGAACAATCCGAGCCTGACCGCCGGGGCGTTCGCGTCCATCTCGGCCAACGGAGGCGGCACGTGGCGGGTCGCGTTCAACGGCTACGGCAGCAACTCGACGAGCAACTACATGGTCCCGACGGCCATCGAGGTCGGCTCGGAATCCAATACCGCCGCGAGCAAAAGCTATTCCTTCGCGTACGGCGCTGAATACCTGAACTCCGGTGGCACATGGACGAGCGGCATGGCGAGTCCGACCGCACCCGTACAGAATTCACCGGAACGATTCACCTGGGTCAGTAAATCGACCAGCTACGATGCCGGAATCACCTGTTGAAACGAGGACCAGGGAGATCGTGGTGATGAACGTGACGGGGATTACGCGTTCGATCAAAGGGCTTCTGATCGCCATCGCGACGTTCGCTATCGTCGCCGCATCGGCGGTCCTGCTGACCCATCACAACTCGTCCGGTTGGCAGGCGTCCGCAGCTCAGACCAGTCTGGCGCGGAAGATCGCCATGCAGGAAGCGACCTCGCTCAACCCCGGAGGCACCGCCTCCGCCGACGCGATCGCCGCCAATGCGGGCTGGCCGACGAACGTGAAGTCGGTGCGCTTCGCGGCCGGCACCCACCAATCGGCGATCGCATTGACCGGCGCATCGGGCGCGCCCGACGATCGCGATGTGCTGGTGATTCAAATGACCGGCACATTTCAGATCGAAGCGATTAGCGTGCCACAAGGCGTCAGCCCATTGTTCACGCGGCATGAGCTGATTCTGATCGTCGATGCGACGTCGGGAGAGGTGCTCGACTTCTCGGCCGGCGAATCCGCGGCACCGCTGGCGAATTCCGACGTCCTCAAAGCCGGGTCGTGAGGATCATCGACGGCGGCGGCGTACGACAGTGATTGACACCTAGCGTGTCTATACCTAGTCTTCTGGGTATGGATCTGCGTGGTCATCTCGACCTGCTCTTGCTGGGCTCGCTGAATCGCCGCGGCCCGGCTCACGGATATGCGCTGATGGTGCGGCTACGCGAGGAATCCGACGGTGCATTCGACCTGCCCGACGGCACGGTCTATCCGGCGTTGCAACGCCTCGAACACGACGGACTCATCACCAGCCACTGGGACACCAGTGCTCCACGACGCCGGCGCGTCTACGAAATCACCCCGGACGGCGCGACCGCGCTGGCGGTCAAGCGTGCTCAATGGCGCACGTTCACCACGGGGATGCAAGCCATCATCGGGCATGACGTTGTGGAGGGCCTCGCATGAGCATGGTTGATCAATACCTGGACCGTCTGTTCGACCGCCTGTCCGGGACGGGTGCGGCCGGGCGGCGGGCGCTGGCAGAGGCCGAAGACCACTTGCGGTTGGCGGCCGCCGACGGTGAGGCCGCCGGCATGGCTACCGAACAGGCAGAGGCCGAGGCGGTACGCCGATTCGGGTCACCGGATCGGATCGTGCGAGCCGCCCGCCGTGCCGGTCGGGGGCTCTGGGCATTCGCCGCCGCGCTGTCGGGTGCGTGGCTGTTCGCCGGTCTTGCCGTCGCCATGTTCGGGTTCGCGTTCGCCGCCCGGGTGGTGGACATCGTCGTACTGGGTTGGATGCATCCGGACGCCACACCTGCCTGCGGGAGTTCGAGTGTGCTGGCCGGCCCGACCGTGTGCAGTGAGACCCTCCCGCAATTGCACCTATTTCTCCGCGAGGGCGCGGCAGCGTTGGCGGTCGCGGCGCTGATCCTGGGTGTCCGCACACTGTTGATACGACGGGGGTCGCTGGCAGCGGCTACCGGCTACTCCATCTCGGCCATCGCCGTGGCCTTGTTGGTGCTGGCGGTAGGTCCGCTGCTGGCTCCCACGGGCATGATCGACGACACTGCGCCTGGGCTCCCGTTCGGATCCGTCACCTTTCTCACGGGTGTGGCGGTGACGACAGCGTTGGTCATCGCACACCGAACGAGGGCCGGCCGCAGCCATGCCAAGCGGGCCGCAAACAACGCCCCAGCATCCCCGTGACAGCTACGGCCAGGAGACTTCGGACGCCCAACTCACCGGGCACGGCGCCGAATGATGGCCGGAGACCGCGAAGATCTTCTGCGCTCGATCCGATGACTCGCAGGCCTCATCGAGCTGCCCCTGAGCGAGCAGAACCGCTCCCAGGAGCGCACGCGCTGCGCCTTCGAGCTGGTGGAAGTCCTGCGCAACGGCGGTGTCGAGTGCTTCGCGGGCGCAGGTGTCCGCGCGCTGGACGTGGCCGCTGCCGAGAAGAATGAGGCCGAGCGTGATCAGGCACTGCGTCGCGTAGTACTGGGTGTGCATCGGCCGGCCCAGGGCCGTGGCGCTCTCCAGCATGGCGACGGCCGCGTCGAACTGCCCGAATTCGGCAAGAATCGTGCCGTACGTGAGACGGGCGTGCAGGATGTTCGCATCGTCCGGACTCTGCTCGAGCGTCGCGAGCGCCGCGACGATCACGGTCTGCGCCTCGGCAAGATCGCCCTCGTCTCGTAGCAGCTTGGCCAGTTGGACGAGCACGATCGCTTCGGCGTGGCCCGCGTTCACCGATCGCTGCAACTCCAACGATTCGTCCACCGCGCGCCGGGCGAGAACGTGTTGCCCCTGCTCGCGGTAGACGACGGCCAGGCCGGACAGGACGACCGCCACGGCGAAGGCGCCGCCGGCCTCGTCCCGGGTGCACTGCAGCGCTCGTTCCTGGTACATGGCTGCGGCCGTCAGATCGCCGAGCATGCCCGATACGATGCCCAACCGGTTCAGCGTGGTCGACCGGCGGTAGGCGACTTTCACCGAATCGAGCAGGTCGATGGCGGCCGTGAGACTGCTGGACGCGGAGCGCAGATCACCGAGCATCGAGTAGGCGAACCCCAGTACGTTGAGGCTCCCGACCTCCAACTCCGGCCATGGCGACCGCACCGCGATCTCGCGGCAGCGGTGCGCCGCCGCGATCGCACTCTCGAATTGCCCCGACACCGCAAAGGCGTCCATGCGTGCGATGTGCAGCATGGCCCGTACCCGAGAGTCCGCGTCCACCTCGGCTCGCTCCAGAGCGAGGTCGGCGAGCGTGAGAATCTCCACGACGGCGCGCCGCCGGAGCAGGTAGGTGCGCAGCGATCCGAAGATGCGGTACGCGAGGTCGTGCTGACCGCTGCACAGCGCGTCCTCCACCGCCGCCCGCAGATTGTCCTGCTCGGCTTCGAGCCATCCGGTCGCCTCGCCGGCATCAACGAACGTGTGCGGGGTACCGGCCGCATCGAGGGCCAGCGCGGTGGGGTACAGCACCTTCGCGGCAGCCTCGGTCCGGCCGAGATACCAGGCGAGGAGCCGGCGACTCGCGATCCGGCGGGCGTCCGCGGCGTCTTCGCCGAGCGACAGGCCGACCGCGTACTCGCGTAGCAGGTCGTGCATGGCGAGCCGGTCGCCGGACACCTCGAGCAACAGGCTCGCGTCGCGGAGCCGGGCGAGCGACGTACGGGCATCCTCGACCGTGGCGCCGGACATCGCGACGACCGCATCCGTGGTGAAGTCGGTGCCGGGCACGCGGCCGATCATCCGGAACATGCTCTGATCTCCCGGCGTGAGGGCCCGATAGGAGTAGCCGAACACGGATCGAATCGCGCTCGTCGGATCGTCGTCGACGACCAGTTCGGAGATGCGGTCGCCCTCCCGAAGTTGATCAACGTAGGCTCGGATGCTCCGCGTTGCGTTGTCGACGAGGCTGACCGCCGCGATCCGCAGCGCCAGCGGCAGGTAGCCGCAGAGCGCCGCCAACTCGCCCAGCGCCTCGGGCTCAGCATCGACGCGGTCCGCACCCACGATGGCGGTGAGCAGATCGAGCGCGTCCTGCGGCAGCAACGTACCGAGGGTGAGTCGCCGGGCACCGTCGCGGGCGATCAGGCCGCTGAGGCTGTCCCGGCTGGTCACCACGACCAGGCACTCCGGGTTCGACGGCAACAGAGGACGCACCTGATCGACGTGGCGCGCGTTGTCGAGCAGGATCAACATCTTTCGACCGGCCAGCGCCGACCGAAACATCGGATCCGCCTGATCCAGCGTCTGCGGCAGCCGGTCCGGTGCGAAACCGAGAGCCTGCAGCAGGTTTCGGAGCGCGTCGAGCGGTGACATCGGCTGGCCCAGTTGGTAGCCGCGGAGGTCGAGGTAGAGCTGTCCGTCCGGATAGTCGGCCGAGACTCGGTGCGCCCAATGGACGGCCAACGCGGTCTTGCCGATCCCTCCGATGCCGCTGATCGCGTTGATGACCGCCAGCGTGGTGCCGGTACGGGCGTCGTCAAGCCACGCCAGGTCGCCGTGGCGACCAATGAAGTCCGGAATGTCACGTGGGAGCGAGCGAGGACGGCTGTCGTTTCCGGGCTCCGGTGCTCGGGCGGCGAGCAGTTCGGGATCGCCCGCGAGGATGCGCCGATGCAACGCCGTGAGCTGCTCATTCGGCCGTACGCCGAGGTCTCGGTCCAGCAGTTGGTACGTCCGCCGGTAGGTTTCCAGCGCCTCCGCCTGGCGACCGTCGCGATAAAGCGCGATCATGCGCTGCCCCCGGAGGCGCTCACGAAACGGATGCATCGCGATCATCGTGTCGAGGCGCGCGATGACGTTAGTGTGCCGTCCGGCAACGAGTTCGCACTCCACCCACTCCTCGAACGACGTCAACCGGAGTTGCTCGAGAGCGTGCGCCTCGGTTTCGACCGGCCCGGGCTCGATCAATCCGTCGAACGCGGGGCCGCGCCACAGCCCGAGAGCCTCGCTATACAGGCGACCCGCGGCAGCGACATCGCCCCGGGCCTGGGTGGCCAGCGCCTCGGACGCCTTCGTGCGGAAGGTGGCGGAGTCGAGTTCACCGGATCGGTGCCGCAGTGTGTAGAAGCCGCCGGACGTCTCGATGCGATCGTCGTCGCCCAGCAGTGATCGCAGCCGCGAGACATAGACGTTGAGCGTACGGCGAGCCGTCGGCGGCGGTGCGTCCTGCCACAGGACGTCGATCAGCGTGTCAACCGAGACCGGCGAGCCGGCTCGGGCCAGCAGCACGGCCAGCAGACGGCGCAGCATCGCGGTCCGGACTACCACTATATGACCGTCTTGTTGGAATACTAAGGGGCCGAGAACACTGAACTCGATCACTGATGCTCCAAACCCGGGGACGCGCCGAACCGCATACTGTCACCGGCCGCGAGCCTACTGGTCGTCGAGCCCGCCCCAAATGCCGTTGTAGCAGGAACAAGCAACAGCCGGCCGCGTTTGCGCCGGGCGTCGACGGCGACCGCGGGCTGACGCCGGCCGTACCGGCACCGTAGTGTCCCTCACGATCGTGAGGAGCACAGTGTCCAAGGAATCCTCCCCCTCCGCACCAAGCACCGGCGCGTTCGCCCCGTTGCGGTACGCGCCGTTCCGAACGCTGGTGACCGGACGCGCCATCAACCTGCTCGGCAGCTCGATCGCCGGCCTCGCGCTCGGCTTCGCGGTCCTGGACCTCACTGGTTCGGTGATCGACGTCGGATACATCGTCGCCGTCCGAATGATCCTGAACATCATCTTCATCCTGCTCGGCGGCGTGGTCGCCGATCGACTCCCCCGCAACCTGCTGATGGTCGGCGGCAGCGTGGTCGCGGGCCTCAGCCAGGCGACCGCGGCGGTCCTGTTTCTCAGCCACCATGCCACGATCCCGATCCTGCTCATCCTGGCCGGCCTCAACGGCATGACCTCGGCGCTCTCGCAGCCGGCGGCCGCCGCGATCATGCCGCAGACCGTGCCGTCAACGATGCGCAAGCAGGCGAACGCCCTGAACAGGCTGTCCACCAACACGGTCAGCATCGCGTCGCTGGGCATCGCCGGCACGCTCGTGGCCGTGATCGGGTCCGGTTGGTGCGTCGCATTCGACGCGGCGACCTACTTCGTCGCGGCCGTGTTCTTCGCCCTGACCAAGGTCCCGCCGATAACCGTGTCCGACAACGACTCCGCGAAGCCGAAGAGGCCCGGCATCGTCACCAGCCTGCGCGAAGGATGGCGCGCCTTCATCGGGCACACCTGGCTGTGGGTGGTCGTCGTCGGGTTCATGTTCTACAACGCGGCCAGCGCCGGTGGCATCGGCGTGCTCGGCCTGCACTTCGCGGATCTCACGGTCGGTCGGAGATGGTGGGGCGTCATCCTGGCGGCCCGAACCGTCGGCGCACTCCTCGGCGCGCTCCTGGTGATGCGGCTCAAGGTGAAGCGTCTGCTGGCGTACGGCACCGCGGCGATCGGTGCCGGTGCGCTGCTGCCGTTCGCGCTCGTGATCTCTCCGAACGTCGTCGTCCTGCTCGTCGCCGCATTCGCCGGCGGCGTCGGCAGCGAGCAGTTCGGCATCGCCTGGGAGACGACGATGCAGGAGAACATCGAACGGGACATGCTGGCCCGGGTCTACTCCTACGACATGCTCGGCTCGTTCGTTGCGATTCCGATCGGCCAGCTCGCGATCGGACCGGCGTCAATCGCATTCGGCCCGCGCGAGGCGATGCTGGCGGTCGGTGTGGTCATGGTGCTCGCGGTGATCTTCATGCTCAGCAGCGCATCGGTATGGCGCCTCCAACACGTGGTCCACGAGCGGGCCACCGGCCATGATCAGCCGCCGACCCCGACGCCGCGGCTGCCGGAGCCGGAGGTCGCCGAATCGGAGCAGGTCTACAGCTGAGTGCGTACGTCGGCAACGCCGAGCGGAAAGCGAGGTATCGTAGAACGTATGAGCGAACGGTCCCTGATGCGGCGCGGCCATGACGCGCGCCCGGGCCGTACCGCCGTCGTCGTCTCCGACCTTGACGAACTCCGCGGGCTGACCACCGGATCGGTAACCCTGCCGAACCGGCTGTTCTGGCAACCGGATCACCCCTTCGATCTTGACGACGACGACTCGCTCGCCTGGATGTACGAGAACGTGCTCCGCGAAGCGGCCCGCCTGGACGAGCTGCGGACGTGGCTCGACGGACCGACGCTCGTCCGGCTCTGGCCGGCTATGTTCGTGCCGCGCGGCGTCCGCAGTGCGTGGGAGTCCCGGCATCCCGGCCTGCGCACCGCGCCGGTTCTCGTTGGCTGACGACGACTTCCAGACGCAGGTCACGCGCCTGGCCCTCGATGCGACCAGCCCGTACGGGTTCGCGCTCGCCGGTGGCCAGGCACTGATCGCGCACGGCGTCGTGAGCCGACCCACAAAGGACATCGACCTGTTCACCGACGAGTCGACCGGCGTCCTTTCGGCCAGCCGGCCGGTCGTGGACGCGCTGGAGGCCGCCGGTCTCGTCGTCGATCCGGTCGAGCGCGACGCGCCTCTGATCTACGGTCTCGACGACGAACTCGTCGAATATGAGGTCAGCGACGCGACGTCGATCGTCCGCATCCAACTCGTTCACTTCGACCGGGCCGAGGCGCCGGTCGACATGCCGATCGGTCCCGTACTCCATCTTGATGATCTTGCTGGTTCGAAGGTTGCCGCGTTCGCGACCAGGGCCGAGCCGCGCGACGCGATCGACGTCGCCGGGCTTCTCGACCGTTACCGCCGCGATGAGCTGCTGGCTCTTGCGCGGGCCGCCGATCCGGCCCTGACCGACGCCGAGCTGGCCGAGGCGGTACGACGGCTGGATCGCACGTCGGACCAACGCTTCGCGGTCTACGGCCTGTCCCCCACCGACGTGGCGGCGTTGAAGTCCCGCTTCGACGACTGGCCGCGCACGCCGTAACCGGCTCGGGGTCAGCGCGACGGTGACGATCCGCCGATAAATCGTCGGGTGACCCGGGCATCCGTTCTGCCTCTCCCTGATCCAGACCTAACGGTCAACCGGCGGGCATCGTGGCGACGATCGCGGTCCCGGCGTACGTGCCGGTGATCGTCGAGGTTGCGTGCGGCGTCAGGTCGACGTAGGAGATCGAGACCGTCGCCGTGGAACCGGCCGGACCCGAGACGGTCAGCTGCGCCGAGACCTGCCCGGTTGTCGGATTCCAGGTCGCGGTGCCGTTGACGGTCGTGTCGGTGGTCCAGGCATCATCGTGAAACGTCAGCGTGTACGGGCCGGAGCCGGTGAACTTCACGTACCCGCCGCGCAGGCCCTGCACCTTCGTCCCGGGCACGTACCACCACTGCCAGAGTGCGTCGCCGAGCGCCGCGTTCCCGACCGCGGCGAGCCGGAGACCTCGCAGCGCGGCCGCGTTTCCGGCGCCGGCGGTCGGAGCGGTGACGTTGGCCAGCACCGTCGGAAACGTGCCGTCGACCCGTACCTCCGGGGTGTGGGTGGCGCAGCTCGCATCGATGGTGTTCACGTGTGCGGGATCGGTGACGAACTGGCGGACGATGCCGGACGCACAGCCGAACGAGTCGAGCAACGCGTTGACGTGCGTGTCGTTCTGGAACAGGATCCAGCGCGTCTGGGGACCCATGTCCGCGACCACCTGCTGGCCCTCGTGCGGCGTGGTGAGGCTGTCGAGATCGCCGGACAGCACCAGAACGGGGACGCTGGCCGGCGCGTACGGCGGTGGCGTGACGATCGGCGGGTCGTTGTTGAGCGGCGCCGGCCAGTCGAGGCAGGCGTCGTACTCCTCGTCGGTGTTACCGGTCCACTCGGCGACCGTGAACGGTGCGAACTCGTCGGTGGGCAGCGCCGCGAGGGCGGCTGCGTACTCCTTCTGGCGCTTGGCGATCGAGTCCGCGGCGTTGAACGGCTGCGGGTAGTCGCTGCAGGACACCGCTTCGTAGAGGCCGGCGGAGAAGTCGGCGTACGCGCCGGAGTCGTCCGGCGTGATCTCCTGGGCGGCGAGGCGGAGCAGCGGCGCGTCGTCACCGGCTTGCGCGGCCCGGATCGCCGGGTCGAGATCCTTGTAGACGCCTGCATCGGCACCCGCGTCGGCGACGAGTTCGGCCAGTTCGTCCGGGCCGACCGTCGCGGTGACCGTGGCACCGGCCGAATTGAGAGTGGTCCCGGTGATCGGCGCGGTACGCAGCTGGGCAACGAATCCGCCGATCCGGGACCACGAGGAGCCGGGCGCCGCCGCGGCGCACGCGACACTGCGGTTGCACGCAAAGTCGAATGCGCTGTGGGCGGTCGGGACCACGTACGGGTAGAACGGGTCGCTGCCACTGACCGGATAGGCCGCGTCGAGCGTGACCGAGTGCAGCAGGTTCGGATAGCGCGCCGTGAACGTCTGTCCGAAGAACGTCCCGTACGAGTCGCCGTAGAAGTCGACCTTCGCGATGCCGAGCAGGCCGAGCAGCGTCGCGACATCCCGGGCATCGTTCGCAGTTGTATAAAGGTCGGCACCGTGCACGTACGTTCCGTCGGCACGCTTCACGGTCGTGTCGAGCTGCTGCCCGCACTCACCGGTGTCGGTGACGTAAGCCGCGATGCCGTCGGCGGCGACCCAATGCTGGACGTCCTTGCACTTCACGACCGACGACGTGCCGGTACCGCGGAGGTCGATCATCAGCAGGTTGTGCGACGCCATCAACGGCGCGAACAGTCCGGTGTACTCGTCCGCGCTGCCGCTGGTCGGATAGCCGGGGCCGCCTTCGGTCGCCAGGATGGTCGGCGCCGCACCGCCCGGCTGGGACGATGCCGGGTACCACTCGAAGCCGATGCCGATCGTACCGGCGGTCGGATCGGTGTAGTCGAATGGCAGCTGGACGGTCGTGCAGTACGCGCCCGGTGCGGCTGCGCAGGCCGGTACGGTCACCGATCCGACCCGCACCGCGGCCGTCACGGGCGGCGCCGACGCGGACGCCGGTGCGATGGCCGCGCCCGTCGCCAGCACCACGAACAGTCCGGTGAGACCGGCACGGAGCCGCGCGCGTGAGTCCATCATGCGGGAAGGATTCAGGTTCGCCCGGCACGGTGTCAAGACCCTCATCGATCGGCATCGCGCCCAAGCTGGTGAGCGATATCTATCGAGTGGATACCTATTGACATCGATGCCATCGACGGGCCACCATCGTTCAACAATAGATAGTCAACTTGCCTAACTATTAGTTATCAACGGGGACGCTCCTCACAGGACACCAACCTCGACAGATTGGCAACGCATGCGAAAAACGCAGAAGCGCCTCATCACCGCGGCTACCGCGCTGGCCATGGCCGTCCTCGGCCTGACGCTCGGCGGCTCCCCCGCCGCGCTCGCGGCCACCAGCCCCGCGCATCCGTTCCCGACGCACGTCACCTACAAGGTCGGCGTGATGCCGTCGGCGAGCCAGTCCAGCCGCGACGCCGCGGTCAAGAAGCAGTACGACTCGTGGAAGGCCGCCTACCTGGTCAAAGGCTGTGCGTCCGGCGAGTACTACGTGTCCACGAAGGGCGACGACGACGCGCCGAACAATGGCACCGTCTCGGAGGCCCAGGGCTACGGCATGAACATCGTCCCGCTGATGGCCGGCTACGACACCAGCGCGCAGACCGAGTTCAACGGCCTGTGGAAGCTCGTCCAGGACCACGTCGACAGTCACGGCATGATGGAATGGCAACTCGACGGAAAAACCTGCAAATACACAGATTCTGGTACGCCGGACGGCGCGACCGACGGTGACCTGGACATCGGGTACGGCCTGATCCTCGCGGACAAGCAGTGGGGCGGATACACCAGCGCGGCACTGGCCTGGCTCGGCAAGTTCTGGACTGCCGACGTCGCCTCGGACGGGCACCTGAAGTGCGAGGACGACGGCCCGTCCACGGACACCCGGCCGAGCGACATGATGCTGGACCACCTCCGGGCGTACGCCGCTTACGACACCTCGCACGACTGGGCCAAGGTGGTCACCCGTACGCAGGCCGTGATCAGCGAGTTCACCGCGAAGTACTCGTCGGCGTACGGGCTGCTGAGCGACTTCGTGGTCAGCGCGAACACGACCAGCCCGAAGCCGGCGCCCGCCGACTACCAGGAGAACCAGCCGGACAACATCGTCGGCTACAACTCGATCCGGGTGCCGTGGCACCTCGGTACGGATGCGCTGCTGTACGGCTCGACGACCGCGTCGGTGTCCTACTCCACCGCGAAGCTCGAGTCGGCCTGTCTCAAGTCCGAGTCCGGCGGCAACGTGCAGAAGGTCTACCCGCACACGAACCTGAACTGCACGAAGCGCACGACCGACGGCGACGGCAACACCGATACCCAGGCCGAAGAGGCGGGCGACGCGGTCGGACCGGCCGCGATGGCGTCCGGCGACCAGACGTGGACCGATGCGATCTGGACCGAACTCGCGAAGAACCCGTTCGGCGACGCGTACTACGGCGAGACCATCAAGATGATCGTTTACATCGTGATGGCCGGCGACTACTGGAACCCGGTCGCCTGATCGGTTTCGTAGCACAGCGCTCCGCTGACGGCAGCCCGTCAGCGGAGCGCTGTTCGTTGCGTCAGGCAGCCGACCAGGGCAGCGCCTTGGCACCGCCGCACGGCAGCGAGATCGTGGTCGCACCGAGCGAGCCTGAGTGACCGTCGATGCGTACGTCCAGGTGCGCGTACACGTGCGGCTGCGCGCACTCCGGCGGCGTCGGGTTCACCGCCGCGTCGGTCGGACCGAACACCGATGTCGAGATGGACGTATGCGGCTTGACCGTGAACGGTGCCGCGGTCTGCGACAGCGGGATCCCGACCCGGTGCCCGGAAGCGTCCAGGTACGTGACGGTCGTGCCCTGGCCGAGCTTGCAGCTCTTGGCGCCGCGGTACGCGATCACGATGTCGAAGCCCTTGATCCCGGACGCATCGTCCTCGTTGACCTGCGCATGCGCGACGTCGAAGTTCGCCACCGAGCACGCGCCCGGCGACGTGCCGGCGGGCGTGGTCGCGGTCGACGGAGGGTGGCTGACCGGACCGGTCGGTTGCGGCTGGACCGTCACCACCCCGCATCCGGCGCCCGAGACACAGACGATCGGCTGAGGGCTGCTCGGCGGAGTCGTGCAGGTTACGGTCGCAGGATTCCCGTGGATCAGGCATACGCCCTTCGACGACCACGTCGTCGCCGCGGCCGGGGTACTACCGGTCGACGATCCTTGCGCGACAGGCGAGCCGCCGTGCCCGTACATCGCGGCGCCGGTAGTGAGCCCGCCGACGACGACGAGCGCAGCCGCGCCACCGATCGTGCGGTGCAGGTTCGTCCGCCGGCGGCCGGCCCGGCGCAGCTCGGCCGATCCGGCCAGGTGCGTAGTGTCGCAGTCATCGCGGACTGCGCCCAGAAGTTCGTCAAAGGTGCGCATCGGTCTTCTCCGATCGGATCATGGGGGGTGTTGATGGTTCCTGGAAGACATCGGGGCCGAGGATCTCGGCGAGCGCGGTGCGGCCGCGCGACAGCCACGACTTGACGGTGCCTTCGGCAACGTTCAGCTCCGCGGCAATGTCGGCGATCGTCATGTCGAGCAGGTAGTGCAGGCAGATCGCTCGTCGCTGTCGGACCGGCAGGCGGCGAAGCGCCGCGACCAGCATCACGCTGTCCTCGGACGGCGCCGGTACGCTGCCCGCCCGCTGGGCCGCCGCGTGCCGGTAGGACGTACGAAGCCGCCGCCACCGATCGGTGACGAGGCGCGTGACGACGAGACGCAGCCAGATGTCCGCCCGCTCGTACGCCTCGACCTGCCGCCAGCTGCGCCACGCCCGGATATACGCCTCCTGCGTGATGTCCTGCGCAGCCGCGAGATCGCCCGTCATCGCGTACGCGTACTGCAGCAATCTCCGGTTCGTCGCCCGGTAGAGCTCATCGAAGTCCGCAACCTGATCGGACATGTGCCCTCCCCGCCGCTGATCTAGCTCGGTCCACCCCGTTGTCGAAGCAGTAAACGGCCAGGAGCGTCAGAAGGTTGCAACGACATCGCAACGGGTTTACAAGCTATCGGGGCGCTACGGTCTCGCCTTCGATGACGGTGGCCAGGTCGCCGACGGTGGGGTGGGTGAACACCGTACGCAGCCCAAGCTTGACACCGTATTCGGCCTGCAGCCGGCTGGTCAGCCGGATCGCGACCAATGAATGCCCGCCCAGCGCGAAGAAGTTGTGGTGGATGCCGATCTGTTTCGCCTCCGGCAGCAGCTCGGTCCACATCTCCACCAGCCGTTGCTGGGTCGGCGTCTCCGGCGGCACGTAGCTGACCGCGCCGTCGTTGCCCCACTCCGGCAGCGGAAGCCGGGCCCGGTCGACCTTGCCGTTGTCGGTCAACGGCAACTCGGCGAGTGTCACGAACACCGCCGGAATCATGTAATCCGGCACGTATGCCTGAAGATGCCGGCGTAGCACGGCGGGGTCGACCGGATCGGTCGCGGGCACCACGTATGCGACCAGGTTCGCCGCCTGCGTCTCCCCATCCGGAACGTACGCCGTCACCACCACGTGCGCGATCCCGCGATGCTCGGCGAGGACGGCCTCGATCTCACCCGTCTCGATCCGGAAGCCCCGCACCTTCACCTGATGATCGACCCGGCCCAGCAGGTCCAACCGGCCGTCCGGGCGCCAGCGCGCCAGATCGCCGGTGCGATACATCCGGGCACCGGACGGCCCGAACGGATCAGGGACGAATCGCTCCGCGGTCAGATCCGGCCGGCCCACGTAGCCTCGAGCGACACCGGCGCCGGCGATGAACACCTCGCCCACCACACCCGGCGGCACCAGTCCCAGGCCGGTGTCGAGCACCAACAGCCGTGTACCCGGAATCGGCGGCCCGACCACGACATCCGCTGGATTCGGCCAGATCCGCCCCGCGGCCGACCACACCGTCGTCTCGGTCGGGCCGTACACGTTCCAGGCCTCACCGCCGCCGGACAGCACATCCACCAGGTCCGGCGGCACCGCCTCACCGCCGCACAACCGCAGACGCACGGACCCGGGTACGCCGCCGGCCGCCACCAGCATCCGCCACGTCGCCGGTGTCGCCTGCATCACGGATGCCCCCGAGGTCTGTAGCAACCGTCGCAGCACCACCCCGTCGGCGGCGGCGACCGCGCCGGCCACCACCACCCGAGCGCCGACCACCAGTGGCAACAGCAGCTCCAGGACGGCGATGTCGAACGACAGCGTGGTCACCGCGACCAGCACGTCATCGGCGCCGATCGGGACCGTGGCCGCGAAGGCCCGCAGCAGCGCCGCCACTGCACCCCGAGGCACCGCCACGCCCTTCGGCCGCCCGGTCGAACCGGACGTGAAGATCGTGTACGCCAACGCGTCCGTCCGGGCATGCACCGGCGCCATCGGCGCGGCCGCCCGCAGGTCCGGCGCATCGACCCGGACCACGACCACGCCCGCACCGACCATGCCGCGGACCAGTCCGGCCAGCGACGACTGGGTCAGTACCAGGTGGATGTCGGAATCCGCGGCCATCGCCCGCAACCGGCCGGCCGGGTAACCCGGATCCAACGGCACGTACGCCGCCCCGGTCATCCACACGCCCAACATCGCCGGTACCAGCGCAACACCCCGCGGGAGGCACAGACCGACGGTCGACTCGACACCGATACCGGCGGCGGCCAGTGCGGCGGCAATCTGGCCCGCCCACTCCATCACGTCGTCCCGGCTCAGCGTCGTGTCGCCCGAGATCACCGCCGGCTCATCCCCCTGCAGCGCATCCGTCAGCATGGCGACGAGATCGTCCGGTGCATCCAGCGCCGCACCGGTCCCCCACTCGCCCAGAATCCGTGCACGATCCGCGCGCGCCACCAGATCGATGTCCGTCACGCGTACGTGCGGATCGGCCGCCACGGCCTCGGCCGCCATCCGCATCGAGGCGACGATCCGGTGCGCCGTCGCCGGGTCGAACAGATCGGTGTCGTAGGTCAATCGGCCGCCGATGACGTCGCCTCGGTCCTCGACGGCGAGCGCGAGGTCGACGGTGGACGTGCCGTTGGCCACGATCGAGGGCCGGAACGTGACCGGACCGGCGACGATCGGAGCGGGCGCCTCGGTCGCCGTGAAGAGAACCTGGACGAGCGGTGCGTGGGACAGCGTCCGGCTGGTGTCGGCCACGTCCAGGATCCGCTCGAACGGCATCTGGTGTTCGAGCCCGGCCGTGGTGACATCGTGGATCCGGGCGACGAGCGCGGTGAACGTCGGATCGTCACCCGTCCGTACGCGTACCGGCAGCGTGTTGCTGAACGGGCCGATCAGGTGTTCGGTCCCGTCCTGCGTGCGACCGGACGTCGGTGATCCGACCAGCACGTCGTCACGGCCGGCATAGCGGGACAGGACGGTCGCGTACAGCGCCAGCAGGGTGGTGGCCGGTGCGGTCCCGGCAGCGGCGGCGATCCGGCGCAACGCGTCGACGACCGGCGCATCGATGGCGAACGCGACGGTGGCACCTTGACCGGCCTGTTCGACCGGGCGCGGCCGGTCCGACGGCAGCGAGATGACCTGCGGTGCGCCGGCGAGTGCAGACCGCCAGTAGACCTCGTCGGCGTCGCTCGCTTCGGCCTGCCACCGTACGACATCCCCGTACTGGATCGGCAGCTCCGGCAGCTTCGGCGCCGTACCGGCCGCGATCGCTTCATACGCCGCAGCCCACTCGCGCGAACAGCAGATCGCCGGACGCGGCGTCGGCCACCAGGTGATGCGTGACCACGACCAGCTCGAACCGGTCCGCCGCCACCTGCAGCAGCCGTGCCCGCAGTAGCGGACCGACCTCCAGATCGAACGGCTCCCGTGCCATCGCGGCCACGCACTCGTCCACCGCAGCCGCCGGATCCGGCCGGTCACGGACATCCTCGCGCCATACCGGAACCCGACCGGCCGCAACCACCTGCATCGGGCCGCCGTCCACCGTACGGAACGAGGTACGCAGCGTCTGATGCCGATTCACCACCACCGCCAGCGCCGCCTCCAGCACCGTCACGTCCACCGGACCGTCGATCGGCACCCGACACGGAATGAGATAGGCGCCGCCGAACGGCAGGAACTGTTCGACGAGCCATATGCGGCGCTGCCCGAACGAGACCGGCAGCAGACAGGAGTCGTTGTCCATCAGTGTCTTCCCATCGGTGTCGTCCCATCGACGTCGTGCCATCGGATCGGCAACGCTGCCGGCGCGGATCGATCGGGGTGACCAGGGCACAGCCCATCTCCGGCGCGATATGAGGACATCGCGGACCGGTGATCCGGTGCCGGGATCAGCCGGACACGGCCGCCATCACTGACCCGGTCATCTCCTCGACGCTGACAATCACCATGTCGCGGCGAGTGTCGGCATCATGGAGCCCATCGGCTCTTCCATTGGTCCGGTGAGCGCACGTTCGCATACGGAATCATCGATGTCAAGGGCATCGATGTGAAATAGCGCTATCCGTGCGCCGTCGGAGTGCGGAACCATCCGCGCAGCTCACAGGCGGCCTCGGCGACCGCGGCCGCACCGGCGTCCAGGGTGCCGGCCATCGCGAAGAAGCCGTGCATCACCCCATCGAACCGGCGCACCGTCACCGGCACGCCGGCCTCGTCGAGCCGGGCCGCGTACGCCTCACCCTCATCGCGCAGCGGATCGTATTCGGCGGTGATCACCAGCGCCGGCGGTAGGCCGGACAGGTCGGGTGCCCGCAGCGGCGAGGCCAGCGGGTTGCTGCCGTCGCGGGAGTCGGTCAGATAGTGCCCCCAGTACCAAGCGACCGACACCCGGTTGAACAGCCACGGGTCCGCGTTGTCCCGCATGGACGGGGTGTCGGCGAGGTAGTCGGTATTCGGGTAGACCAGGAGCTGACCGACCAGCTTCGGGCCGCCCTCGTCGCGCAGTACCAGTGTGCTTGCCGCGGCGAGGTTGCCGCCGGCGCTGTCTCCGCCGACCGCGATCCGCGTGCCGTCCACGGCCAGGTCGGTCGCGTGCTCAGCCACCCAGCGCAGGGTCGCGACGCCGTCCTGGACGGCGGCCGGGAACTTCGCCTCCGGCGCCAGCCGATAGCCGGGCGTGGCCACCACGCATCCGGCCGCGTTGGCGAGACTGCGGGCGATGCCGTCGGCGGTGTCGATGCTGCCCAGCGTCCAACCGCCGCCGAACAGGTAGACCAGCACCGGCAGGTCCGGCGCGAGAGACGGCCGGTAGAACCGTACGGTCAACGGACCGCCGGGCCCGGCGAACGTACGCTCCTCGACGGCCGCGACCGGCTCCGGGCTGCCGCCGCCGGCGCGGATATCCGCGAGATCGGCCTCGCGGGCCTGGTCCAGAGACATCTCGTAGAGTGCGGCCACACGTGCGGTCGCCCGTCGGTCACGGATCGCCTGAGCCTGCGGATCGAGTGGCATCGTCTCTCCTATATAGATGTCTAACAATTCTTGAGATGGGCGCCGAGACGCCGGACCGACGCGGCCGCGGAGATCGCGTGGCTGCGCCCGCTGCCGTGCACGCCGTCGGCGGAGATCATGCCCGGACCCGTCTCGGACGGATGGTCGGTCAGATCCACATGTACGGTGCCGAGCGCGGCGCCCAGCGCGGCCAGGTGGGCGCGCCAGATCTTCAACCGTCCCGGTACGGCCGGCCGGACCGCCCGTGGCAGGCCGGGATAGTCGTCGAGGACGAGCACGCTGATCGTCATCACGGTCGTGCCGACCGCCTGCAACGCGCGGATCATCAGGCTCAGCTCGGCGTCGACCGCATCCGGCCGGTAGCGCGGATCGATCGCGTCATTGGCACCGCAGGCTACCAACGCGAGATCCGGTCGGAACGCGATCGCATCCGCGAGCTGGCCGCTACGAACCTGTGCGGCGACCAGATTGCGCTGGCCGAGGTTGCGATAGACCAGGTCCGATGCGGCCGCCGCGGCCAACTCGACGGCGATTCGGTCGGTCCACGAGACGTCGAGATAGCCGGGGGTCGGTTCGAAGATGCCTTCGGCGACGCTGTCCCCGAGCACCGCGAAGCGCCGCCACGGGTGGTCGGCGAGCAGCCGGGCCGCCTCACCGTCATCCAGACAGTACGGATCAGCCGCCTCACGGCTCGTCGCGTACGTCGTACCCATTGCTTGACCTCTTTGTCTTTCGCACGTGCCCGCAGATCGCGAGCCTACCGGCGGGAACCCGTCCATCGATACATGCGTGCACATCAATTTTCGCTACAGTGTCGGGCATGGTTTCCGCGCGCCGTCTGGTGATCGACGAGAAGTGCCGGCCCTATCCGGTGGCGGTTGTCGCCCCGGGTCACTTCCGATCGCACGACGTCGGCGCGGTCGACGCGCGGGCCGTCCTGACGTCGCCGGACATCAGCCTCTACTGTCTCGACCCGGCCACCCGGGAGGCGCTCTTCGTCGAGGTCCCGACCGGCATTGACCTCGGCGCAGCGCCGTTCTACTACCAGGCACAGTACGAGGCGGCGACCGGCTTGATCGCGGTCGGGTTCGACACGCTGCACGCCCTGGCCGACGAGGTGCCGGACATCGGCGGCCTGCTGCTGCTCTATTCGGTCGGCCGATGCGGCTCCACTGTGGTCAGTCGGCTGCTGCGCGAGACACCCGGTGTGTCGGCACTGTCCGAGCCGGACGTCTACACCCAACTCCTCATTCTCCGCGAGACCGGCCAGCTGACCGGCGACGACGTGGACGCCCTGGTCCGGACGTGTACGCGGATCATCTGCGCGCCTCGCGAAAGCGCGTCGGCACCGGTCGTGGCGATCAAGTTCCGCAGCTTCGCGATCGACCTCGCGGCGATCATCGCGCGCCACTTCCCGGCGTCGCGGGCGGTGTTCCTCTATCGCGACGCGTACGACTGGGCCGTCTCCACGATGCGCGCGTTCGGTACGCCGCCGGATGCGCCCGATGCGGTGCAGGCCGCGGCACAGGATCGGCTGGGACTGCTGCTGCCGCTGCTCGCGCAGTACCGGAGTGCACAGGACCGATTGCTCACCCCGATCGAGTCGATGGCCTGCCATTGGGTGGCGCTGATGCGAGGTGCCCGGGCTCGCCAGAACACCGGCGCCGATATGTTCGGCCTCCGGTACGACGACCTGGTGGCCTCGCCGAGGGAGGCACTGGCCGCGCTCTACGCGTACGCGGATCTGCACCTGCCCGCCGACGCCGTCCTCGGCCGGGTGTTGGCCGCCGACTCGCAGGCCGGAACGGCACTCGCTCGGGATGCGCTGGACCGGTCGCCACAGCGGATCGTCGACGGCACCGAACTGGCGCGGGTGATCGCCGATCTCGAGTCCGACCAACCGGGTACGCCGCTGACCGGCGACACCGTCCTGTCCGGCACGTGGCAGCCGTCCGCGCTCCCGGTGGTCTAGCCCTTACGCCGTCGCCGCCTGGGAATGCTCCAGCCAGAACGCGTAGAGCTGGCCGTACACCGAGTGCGGGTCGCGGATCAGGTCGTCGTGCACACCGCGCTGCACGATCCGGCCGTTGTCCACCACGATCACCTCATCGGCGTGCTGAGCGGTGGACAGCCGATGCGCCACGGTCACCGTGGTCCGGCCGCGGGTAACCGCATCCATGGCCCGCTGCAGGCGTACCTCGGTGGCCGGATCGACCGCGCTGGTGGCCTCGTCCAGCACCAGCAGGTCGGGGTTGGCGACGTGGGCGCGCACGATCGCAACCAGCTGGCGCTCGCCGACGCTGAGCGCCTCACCACGCTCGCCCACCGGCGTGGCCAGGCCGTGCGGCAGCGTGGCCAGCCAGTCGGCGAGCCCCACCTCGGCGAACGCGGCCTCGATCGTCTCGTCCGGAAGACCCTCCGCGCCGAACCGGACGTTCTCCGCGATCGTCGCCTTGAACAGGAACCCGTCCTGCGGCACCATCACCATCCGCGCCCGCAGGCAGGCGAAGCTGACCTGCTCGATCGGCACCCCGGCGAGCAGGATCCGACCCTCGGTCGGGTCCATCAGCCGGGTCAGCAGCTTGGCCATCGTGGTCTTGCCCGCACCGGTCTCGCCGACGATGGCCACCCGGCTCTTCGCGGCGATCTCCACGCTGACGCCGGTCAGCACCGGCGGCCCGCCGGGGTAGGCGAATCCGACCCCGTGGAACGCGACATCCAGCGCACCGGCCGGCAGGTCGACGCCCTCCACCGGATCGAGGACATCCGGCTGCAGGTCGAGCACGTCGAGCACGCGTCGCCAACCGGCGACCGCGTTGACCGCGTCGTTGAGCATCTCACTGGCCACCTGCGCCGGCGTCACGAAGAGCGTGACCAAGAAGAGGTACGCCGTGATCTGCCCGATCGTCAACGAGCCTCCGACGCCCAGCCACAGCCCGACCGACGTGACGGCGCCGAGCGCGATCCCGGTGCCCAACTCGCCCATCGAGTACGCGGTGACGGTCACGGCCATCGCCCGCTCGCCGGCGCTGCGATATCCGTTGACCGCCTCGTCGATACGCGCCCGCGACCGATCGGACACGTTGTAGGACCGGATCACCTGCGCACCTACCACGCTCTCGGCGATGGTGGCGAGCATTGTCGCGGCCCGGCGCCGGATCGTGCCGTAGCGGTCGACGAGCCGACGCTGGCTGCCGCGGACGATCAGCGCCACCGGTGCGAACACCACCAGCACCGACAGCGTGAGCTGCCACGAGTAGACCGTCATCACGATCGTTGTGACCAGCACCTGTCCGGCGCTCATCAGGATGACGACGCCGTTCCACTGCAGGAACGTCGTGATCGTGTCGATGTCGCCGGTCACCCGCGACACCAGCGCGCCACGCCGCTCACCCTGCTGGTGCAGCATCGACAGGTCGTGAACGTGCCGGAACACCCGGGCCCGGACCTGCGCCAGCGCCGTCTCGCTGGTGGTGAACAGCCGGACCGTCATCAGGTAGCCGCAGCACGTGGTCACGACCAGGACGGAGGCGGTGATCACCACGGTCCAGGCCACGTAGTCGAGGTTCGGGCCGCCGGGTGCCCGCAGGCCGGAGTCGATCGCATGCTGGATCGCGATCGGCACGATCACCTGACCGCTGGTCATCACGACCGCGAGCGCGATGGTGCCGGCGATGCCCTTGTAGAGCGTCGGGGACAGCGACATCCCCCGGCGCAGCGTGGCCACGATCGACGGACGGCTCTCCGCCGTGGCGTCCGGTCCGGTCATGCGTTCGCTCCCAGTTCGGTCTCTTCCGCGTACGCGCGGGCCAGGGCACGTTCTGCTTCCGCGCGAACGTAGGCGTTGACCAGGTCGGCGTAGCCGTCGACGGTGGCCAGCAGGTCGGTATGGGAACCGGTCGCGGCGATCCGCCCGCCGGACAGGAACACCACCTGGTCGGCGATCGCGATCGTGGCCGGGCGGTGGGCGATGATGAGCATCGTCTGCTGCGCGCCGGCGCCGGCCCGCAGGTCGCGGAGGATCGCCGCCTCCACCTTCGGATCGACGGCACTGGTCGCGTCGTCGAGCACCAGGAGCCGCGGCCGTCCGGCCAGCGCGCGAGCCAGCGTCAACCGCTGCCGTTGGCCGCCGGAGAGGGTCGTGCCACGTTCACCGACCTGGGTGTCGAGCCCGTCCGGCAGGCGTGCCACGAACGCATCCGCCTGCGCCGCACGCAGTGCCCACCACACCGTCTCGTCGTCGATCCCGGCGCGGCCGAGCGCGATGTTGCCTCGCACGGTGTCGTCGAAGACAAACGGGATCTGCGGTACGAGTGCCACGGTCGCGGCCAGCGATTCGGCGGTCAGCGTACGGACGTCGATCCGGTCCAGCCGTACCGTGCCGGCGTCCGGATCGAGCAGCCGGCAGGCCAGCGACGCGATCGTGGACTTGCCGGAGCCGGTCGCTCCGACCAGGGCGATCACGGCGCCGGCCGGTGCGGTGAAACCGACCTTCCGCAGTACGGGTTGGGCGGTCTCGTGCCCGTACGTGACGCCGGTGAACCGCAGCACGGCGCCGGTCGACTTTCGGGGACGCAGGTCGCCGGTGCCGTACGCCATCTGGCCCGGCGCATCGAGCACCTTCTCGACCCGCTCGTAGGCGACCACGGCCCGTGGCAGCGCGGTCAGGAACCAGCCGATCGCGCGCACCGGCGCGTCCATCAGAGCGAACAGATATGCGGCGCTGACCAGGCCGCTCACGCCGATCGCGCCTTCGGTAAGCCGGATCGAGCCGACCATCAACACGATCAGCGTGCCCAGGCTGGGGATCGAGGCGAGGATCGGGTCGTAGACGCCGCGGACGCGGCCCACCCGGATGTTCTCGTTGCGCAGTTCGGTGACCTTGGCGGTGAAGCGGGCCGTCTCGTACGCCTCCCGGCCCATCGTCTTGATCACCAGTGCGCCGTCGAAGCTCTCGTGCGCCATCGTGCTCACCTCGCCACGGAGCGCCTGCACCTTCGCATAGCGGGGGGCGACGTCGTGCGAGTACTTGAAGTAGATGCCGAACAGCAGCGGAAAGAATCCGAGGCCGACCAGGCCGAGCGCCCAGTCGGTGATGAACAGCGAGACGAGCGCGGTGAACAGCAGCACCATCGTCGCGAATGCGTACGTGATCGTCCCGGTCGGAAGCCATGTGGCGTCAATGTCCGAACTTGCATTGGACAGTAATTGTCCGGTCGGGATTGGCCTGATGCCAGGCGACCGGCAACTCCAGATAGCGCCGGGTCACTGCGCGCCGGTAGGTCGCCTGCATGCGGAGTTGGAAGTAGGCCGACCCCAGCCGCCGGCCGAAAATGCCGGCCATCTTGAGCACGCTGACGCCGACCAGCACGGTCACCGCGACGATCAGTCCGGCGGTGTCCATGTTTCCGTGACGGATGCCGGGCACGACGACGTCCGCGATGATGTCACCGATGATGTAGGCGCTGGCAACCGTGAGGAGCGCCACGACGACCGCGCCGCCGACCGAGACCGCGAACACCTTCGGCTCGGCGCGGATTGCCTTGGACATCAACCGGGAGCCTTTGACCAGGATGTCTCGGCTTGCCGCCATTGACTCTCCATTCACCGTTATTGATTGACCAGAGATTAACCGCATCCGGGAATCGATGGAAGTGTTGTGTCGCGGCCACCCTTAATGGGGGTATATATCCATGCACGAGGCCATGACCGGGACATATTCCCTTCGGAATGATTCGAACGGCCTCTTTATCACACCCGATCGTTATGGCCATCCATAGATTTGCCAATCTAAATCAACCGATGGATGGGCGCTATCCGGGGATCGATAGATCTAAGAATGTCGTTAGTGGTCTGAGATCATCAGCGCACCCAGCAGATCCATTCAAAACCGGCCGTAATGGCCATGCTATGGAGGTTCACCGTTGTGAAACATCCCCTCAGGGCATCGGTGGCCGTACTGGCCGCCGCGGCCGTGGTCGTCGCCTCCGTCCTCATCACCACATCCGGCAGCAACGCGGCCGCCAACCCTCTCATCGGCTGGGCCGGCTCGTGGGGCGCCGGTCTGATCGGACCGAGTCCGATCAACACCGGCGGTTCTCTCACCGGCTTCAGCGACGAATCGATCCGCATGATCGTGCACACGTCGATCGGCGGCGACCGCCTACGGCTGCACTTCTCCAATGAATTCGGTACCGGTCCGATCACCATCGGACACGCGACCGTGGCCCTGCCCTCCGACGGTCCCGGCGGCTCCGCGGACCTCGTGGCGGGCTCGATCCACGAGCTGACGTTCGACGGAGGCAGCGCCTCCACCACCATGTACGCGGGTGCCGACGTGGTGACCGATCCGCTCACCTGGCACGTGGCACCGGACACCAGCCTCGCGGTCACCTTCTACCTGCCGACGGCGACCGGACCGGCGACCTGGCACCCGGGTGCGGGCGAATACACGTTCGTCTACAACGGCGACCAGGCCGACAACACCAGCGGCGCCGGTAACATCCTGACCCGCTTCGCCTTCTACTTCCTGGCCGGAATCGACGTCCAGACGATCCTGCCGGCCGGTGCCATCGTGGTGCTGGGCGACTCGATCAGCAACGGCAACGGCGCCACGCTCAACGCCAACACCCGGTGGCCGGACCTGCTCTCCGCACGCATCCAGGGCACGAAGTCGGTCCTGCTCAAGGAGGGCATCCTCAACGAGTCCATCGCTGGCAACACAGCGACGACCGACGGCTCACAGACCGGCCTCAGCTCGGAGACGTTCGGCCGCAGCGGAAACTCGCGTCTGGCGACCGACGTGTTCGCCCAGCAGAACGTGCGTACGGTCATCGTGGAACTCGGCGTGGACGACATCACGCTCTACGGCCAGACCGCCCCGCAGATCATCGAAGCGCTGACCCAACTGGCGCTCAAGCTCAAAGAGCACAACATCAACGCGGTGATCAACACGCTCAGCCCGGCCACCGGCTTCGCCGCACCTCCGTGGACAACCGACATGGAGACCACCCGCCTGGCGGTCAACGCATGGATCCGCAGCCAGACCGTCTTCGACTACGTGATCGACCAGGATGCGGTGCTCCGCGACCCGGCCAATCCGTCGCAGTTGTTGCCGGCCTACGACTTCGGTGACCACATCCACCCGAACGACGCCGGCGCGCAGGCGCTGGTGAACTCGATCACGCTCAGTAGGCTCTAGGTACCACCCGGTGCCGGTCCGGCGCGTTCGTCATCGCGCCGGACCGGCACCGGACCATGCCCGCGGCCGCGTGTCCGACACGCTCCTCGACGCCGCCGGACGGGCCGACATTGGCATGCCGAGGCGCCGCTATGCGGCCCCCGCAAACGCTGCTTGAGCTGCAGCGTTAACGAGATCGACATATGTAAAGATCTAGATTTACAAATGGTTGATCGTATGTTTAGCTGACGCGAAAGACCTGCAATGACGGCGATCTGGATGGCGGTCCGGCCGCCGTCACGATCGGATACAGGGTTGGAACACACAGAGGTTTCGAGGCAACCGTGGAATCGAACGCTGGGCCCGCCTGGGTCGACGATGTGCTACTCCGGGGAGATGAGGGCGAGATATGCCTGCACCTGGAAGAGCCGATCAGTCGTGGCACCCTGCGACGGATGGTGGCCGATCGGCAGCGTGAGCTGACCGACGCCGGTCTGCGCGGTGGCGGCTCGGTCGCCCTCAACCTTCCGCCCTCGCTCGCGTTCATCACCAACCTTCTCGCCGGATGGCGCATCGGAGCCCAGGTCAGCCTGCTCGACCACCGGCTTGCGCCGTACGAGATCGATCGCGCCCTGGAGCGCATCGCACCGCAGTTGGTCGTCGCTCCGAAGAACACCACCATCGCGCCGCTGCGCGCCTTCGTCACCGTCGAAGAAGGCGTCGCGGCCTATCCCGGGCGCCCGGCCGACACCGAGCACGCCGTCATCCAGCTGTCCTCCGGCTCGACCGGCCCGTCGAAGGTGATCGGCCGCACCGCTGCCGACCTCGTCGCCGAGGTCCAGCGGTACGTGCAGATCGGCGCCGGCGTGCCCGCACCCGGCGAGCGCGTCGTGGTGATGGCCTCCATGGTGCACGTCCTCGGTCTCGTCGGCGGCCTGCTCTACGGCCTGCATGCCGGGGTCCGGATGGAGGTGCCACCGAGGCTGACGGCCGAGTCGATCCTTGCCACCGTCGCCGCCGATACCGTGCCGGTCACGCTCCTCGGCGTGCCGTTCCACATCGAACTCCTCGCGTCGGTCGCCGAGCCGCCTCCGCTCCCCCAGTTGATCGGCATGACCACCGGCGGCGAACTCGTGCGTGCCGCCGTTCATGAAGCGTTCACGAATCGCTACCAGGTTCGGCTCGGCAACATGTATGGGATGACCGAGGTCGGTGTGATCGGCACCGATCTGTTCGGCACGCATCGGCCGTCCATTGCACCCGCACCCGGCATCGAGATCCAGGCCGTCGACGGGGAACTGCGGATCCGGCGCGACGCCTCGCCGTATGTCGGGCTGTCCGATCCGACCCGCTGGGCGGACGGCTGGCTCAACACGAAGGACGCCGGATTCGTCGACGCCCAGACCGGTCTGGTCACCATCGCCGGACGGCTCGACTCGCAGATCTCGATCGGCGGTCTGAAGGTCGACCTCACCGAGGTGGAGCACACGCTGGCCGCACTGCCGCAGGTCAGCAGCGCGGTGGTGGTGTTCGACGGCCGGATCGAGGCGTACGTCGTCACGCGGGAACCGGCCGGCACGGACGGCGTCGCCCAGCTTCAGGCCGTGCTCAGCGAGCGGCTTGCCGCGTACAAGCGGCCACGCGTCATCCACGTGGTCGACCAACTGCCGCGTACCGCGACCGGCAAACTGGTCCGGGATCGCGCCGCCCTACGCGCCGTAGAACCGGCCTGACGCCGTGCCGTCCATCTCAACGCCGACCCGCATACTCGACTGCGGCTGCGGACCCGCCCGCGGTCGGATCGACGCACGCCACCGCCAGCATGACGTCCGGTGCCGGCTGCGCCACCGCGGCGACCACCGCCGGGTCGCCCGGCGTGGCGCTCAGCGTCCACGGACCGTCCAGCGCCGTGGCGCCACCGGCCGCACCGCCGCCGGCACGTCGAAGTCCCCCGCCGCGCAAGCCCACGCCGTACGCCTTGCCGACGGCTTCCTTGTAGGTCCACAACCGCAGGAACGCCGCGACCTGGGAATCGATCGGCAGACCGATCAACCAGTCGACCTCGCCCGCGTCCAGGTAGCGGTGGGCCATCTGTTGCCACGGCAGCGGCCGTACCACTTCGACGTCCACCCCGACCGGGCCGGCCGGCGACGTGACCACGGCGACCACACCGGCCCGGCAGTGACTCACGCTCACGTGCAGGCCGGCGCCGATGCCCTGCAGGTACGGCCGTCCGCTCGGTTCGTGCGCAACGGTGACGGCTTCGGCCGGCGCATCGAGCACGGCCGCTGCGGCATCGATCAGCAGCGCGTGCGCCGCCGACCGGACGTCTCCGGCGCATCGACTCCACCAGACCTGCACCAACGGCCCCGCCACGAAGGGAAGTGCACCACATGACCGATGAGATTCGCCAATTCGTCGTCGAGTCGCTCACCGACATGAATTACGAGGTCGACAACCTCGACGACGACATGCAGCTCGGACCGGCCGGCGTCGACCTCGAGTCGCTCGCATTGGCCGAGTTGACCGTACGGATCGAGGACCGCTTCTCGGTCAAGTTCTCCGAAGACGAGGCGGAGCTGCTGGCCGGCATGACGGTCGGCGAGTTCTGCGCGACCGTTGCCGACCGGATGAGCCCGGCTGCGGCCACCTCCGGCGAGTAAACGATGGCCACGCCGCCTGACCGTCAGGACATCCTCGACATGCTGGCCCCGCTCGGCGGGCGCAGCACGCACGACACGAGCGAGACCATCGACTCGATGGAGCTGGCCTGGCTCGTGCAGCAGGTCGAGACCCGCTACCGCGTGTCATTGCCGCTCGACGACGATGACCTCGCGGCGATGTCCACGGTCGACGGTGCGGTCGACGTGCTCCACGGCGTGCTCGGCGGAGCCGTCCATGGCTGAGGAGTCGACGCAGCCACGTCCGAGAACCGGCGGCGACGTCGCCGTCGTCACGGGTGTGGCGGCGTTCAGCGCCTTCGGCCGCGGTACGTCGGCATTGCTGGACGCCTCGGTGCGCGGTACGCCCGCGTTCGCGCCGGTGGACCGCTTCGACGTGACCGACCGCCGGGTCCGGGTCGCCGCCGCGGCACCCGGAGACCCGGTGCTCGCCGACGAACTGACCGCCGCGATCGGCACCGCCTGCGACGAGGCCGGCCTTGACTCGGCGCGACGCGCGCAGTCCGATCTGCTGGTCGCGCTGCACAGCGATCCGGATCTGGCCCGGACCGCACCGGCCGATCGCGACCGACACAGCGCCATCGCGTACGCCGGCCGGATCGCCGCCGCCACCGGGGTGACCGGCACCGTTCGCGCCTACACGTCCGCCTGCGTCGCCGCGAGCACCGCACTCGCCGATGCCGCTGCCGCCGTCGCGTACGGGCGGGCCGAGCGTGTCATCGTCGCCGCCGGCTACCTGGTCGAGACCGACCAGTACGCGCTCTTCGACGCCGGTCGCGCACTGGCCACCGATGGTCAGGTGCGCCCGTTCAGCTTCGGCCGTACCGGGATCCTGCTCGGCGACGGCGTCGGCGCGGTGGTCGTCGAGTCCGCGACCGCAGCCGCGCGCCGCGGCGCCACCGTGCTCGCCCGGCTCGCCGGGTGGGGCCGGGCCGGCGACGCGTACCACGTGGTCACGCCGCGGCCGGACGGTGCCGGACTCGCCACCGCGATCGGTGTCGCGTGCCGGCGGGCCGGACATCTCGCCGGATGCGATCGACTACATCAACGCGCACGGCTCGGGCACCACCGGCAGCGACACCGCCGAGGCGGCCGCGCTTGCCCGGGCACTGGGTGCGACCGTCGCAACGGTTCCGATCAGCTCCACGAAGTCGATCCACGGCCAGGCGCTGGAGGCCTCCGCGCTGCTGGAGTTCATCGTGACGGTGCTGGCGATGGGCGTACGCCGGCTGCCGGTGAACGCCGGCTTCCTCGAACCGGACGTGGCCTGCCCGCTCAACGTGGTCACCGCATCGTCGCAGGCATCGATCGCGTACGCGATGACCATCAACTCCGCCTTCGGCGGCGCGCACACGGCACTGATCGTCGGCGCACCATGACCACGTTCGCCGAAGCCCGGAGCGAGGCCCGCAGCGTCGGCCGGAGCGGATCCGGTGCGTCCGACGGGCAGCTGCTCGCCGCCGCGGCAGCCGACGATCTCGTCTCCGAAGCGGCTGCCCGCCGGCTCGACGTCGTCGCCGTCGCGTGCTGGCCGGCCGGCGACGCCGATGACGAACCGCCGGCACTGCCCGCGTTCATCGTCTCGACGTTCAGCCCGATGATCGCCGAGGTGGCGACGCGGTGCCTGACCGCCGCCCGCAGCGACCAGAACCGTGGCGGAAGCGGCGTCGGCTGGTCCGAATCGGCGACCGCGGTCGTCGTGATGAGCCCGCTCGGCGACGTCACCAGCGCCGAGTACGTGGCCGACGCGGTCGCCGACGGCACCCGGATCGGGCCGCTGATGTTCTTCCAGGCCGTCCCGAACGCGGTCGCCGGCCTGATCGCCGCCCGCTGGGGGCTGACCGGCCCGGTGGTCAGCCTCGGTGCGGCCGACGGCGGGCTGGACGTCGCCGCGGCGCTGATCGGCGACGGTGACGCGACCGGCGCACTGGTCGTGCTCGCCGAGTCCGCACCCGACCGGGCGGTCGCGCTGCTGGTGACGGCGCGCAACGCCGGAAACGACACCAACGCCGGAAACGACACCTACGCACGCGTCAGCGAGACCGGACGCGATGACGAGACCGCACGCGACGAAGGAGAATCGTGATGGCCGGCAAGAACATCCGTGGCCTGCTCGCCGCCGATCCCGATCTGGGCGCCGGCAACGTGCTGGTCAAGCTGCTGGAGCATGGCGCCGCGCCGGACGGGCCGGGTATCACGTTCGACGTCGCGGTCGACGGGCACGACGCCTTCGTACCCCTTGACCTTGGAACTCTGCGCGACCTGGTCGCCGCGCGCGCGGCCTGCCTGCGCGACCGCGGGCATCGGCTGGCGCGACCCGATCGCCGTCTATGTCACCAGCGCCGCCGACTGCTTCCTGACCTTCATGGCCGCCAACTGGCTGGGCGCGATCCCGGCGCTGATGAACCCGAACATCCCCGGCGACATCGCGGCCGAATACATCCGCCGGCTGCGCGCGGTCGCGCTGATCACGGACGCGGCGCACATCGCCCGGCTGGACGGTGAAGACATCCGGCATCCCGGTGTTCGACGCCGGTCGACCTGGGCGCCGCCGATCCGGCGAGCGCGCCGGCGCACTACCGCCATCACGACGGACGATCCGATCGCGATCACCCACTCGTCCGGTACCACCGGCATGCCGAACGCGGTCGTGCACACGCATGCCAGCCTGTTCGCGGCGACCCGCCGGCTCCGGCTGTCGGTGCCGCGCGCGCAGGGCACCGAACGGGTGCTGTCCGCGCTGCCGGCCGCCGCACACGGCCGGCATCCTGACCGTCAACCAGGCCCTGTGCAACCGTTCCGAGCTGCTGTTCCTGTCCCGCCAGGACGATGCCGCCGGCCTGATCGACTGATCGAGCAGTGGCAGCCGACCGGCGTCTTCGGCTTCGCGGTCACCTGGGCCGAACTGGCCCGCTTCGACCTCACCGAGCGCGACCTCGGCTCGGTGGCGATCTGGTTCAACACCGGCGACTGCGCGCACGAGGCGCACATCCGGCCGCCTCGTCGCGGCCGGCAGCCACAAGATCGTCACCCGCGACGGCGTCGGACCGCGTCCCGGGCTCGACGCTTCATCGACGGGCTCGGCTCCACCGAGATGGGCCACGCCGCCTTCCACATCAGCCACCGCACCGACACCGACCGCTACGGCCGCTGCGTCGGCCGCCCGCACGTGTTCGCCGACGTCACGCTGTTCGACCTGGCCACCGGCGACGAGGTGCCGAACGGCGTGGTCGGCCACTGCGGGCTCAGGTCGCCGACGGTCATGCTCGGCTACTGGAACGACTCGGCGAACACCTACCGCAACCGGTTCCAGCGGCTACTACCTCACCGGCGACCTGATCTACCGCGACGACGACGGGCTACTACTACCACATGGACCGGGCCGTGGACGCCGTCGACCTCGGCGACGGCACGTTCCTCTACACCGCCATGTCCGAGGAGCGCATCCTCGCGCCTGCCCGGACGTCCTCGACTGCACGGTGATCGCGGTCCGCGACGGGGACCGGGTGGTCGCCGACGATGCTGCTGCTCGCTCGCACGCGGCGCCGACCCGGACATCGACCGGACCGAGGACGTCCGCGCCGCGCTCGACCCCGACGGTCGCCGCGAGCGATCCGGACGGTGACCGCGGTCGCGCGACGACTCGCTCACCGGCGGCCCACCGGCAAGGTACGCAAGTTCCTCATGCGCCAGCGACACCTGGCCCAGATTCAGGCGGGGTGAGCACGAGTGGACAGCGTCGTCATCACCGGCATCGGCCTGGTCACACCGGTCGGCCGCAGCATCGACGAGCTCTTCGACGCGCTCTGCACCGGCCGCTCCGGGCTGGTCGCGCCCGCCCGAGGACCATCCGCTGCACGGCACCGTCGACGTGTTCGCACCGTCCGCGCCGATCGACCCGATTCGGTGCTCGCCGCCGACCGAAGATCCGCACCGTCGACCGGTACGTCCTGATGGCGATGGCCGCCGCCGACGACGCGCTCGCCGACGCCGGCATCGTGGTCGGCCGGGACGTCGACGCGTGCCGGATCGCGTCGTCGTCTCCGGCACCGGCGGGCTGGCCACTCTGGAGCGGCCGGTCGTCATCCGGACCCAGAAGGGCCGGATGGGCGTCAGCCCCTACCTGCTGCCGGGCATGCTGCCGAACATGGGCGCCGCCCGGATCGCGATCCAGCACGGCATCAGCGGCTACACCTCCTCGATCGGCACCGCCTGCGCGGCCGGCGCCCAGTCGATCGGCGAGGGCCTCCGGCTGCTCCGGACCGGCGAGGCCGACGTGGTCGTCTGCGGCTGCAGCGAGGCACCGCTGTTCCCGACGCTGGCCGACACGTTCGGCAACGCCCGCGCGCTGGCCCGCGGCTGGGCCGACCCGACCGAGGCCATGCCGGCCGTTCGACCGCCGCCGCAATGGTCTCGTCCTGGGCGAAGGCGCCGGCGTGTTCGTGCTGGAACGCACCGCGCACGCGCGAGGCGCGCGGCGCGATCGGCTACGCCGACATCATCGGCTGGGGCATGACCACCGACGCGCACCACCCGACGACCCCGCGTCCGGACGGCGTCGGCGCGGCCGAGTGCATGCGCCGGGCGCTGCCGACGCGGACTGTCCACCGACGGACATCGGCTACCTCAACGCGCACGGCACGAGCACCAAGCTCGGCGACGCGGCCGAGTCGCTGGCGATCCGCACCGTCTTCGGCGACGACATGCCGCCGGTCAGCTCGTCCAAGGCGATCACCGGGCACCTGCTCGGCGCGTCCGGCGTCGTCGAGGCCGCCGCGACCGTGACCGCCATGATCCGCGGCCTGCTGCCGCCGACGCACAACCTCGACGATCCCGATCCGGCCTGCGACCTGGACCACATCCGCAAGGCGCCCGCGCGCCACGCCGATCGACCTACGCCCTGTCGAACTCGTTCGGCTTCGGCGGCCACAACGTCAGCCTCGCGTTCGGGCCGCCCACCACGTCAGCTGCCCGTGCCGCCGGTCGTGACACCCATCGCCCGCTCCGAGAGGACGCACCGCCGGCACGTCCACGAAAGCAGAAGAACATGACCATTCTCGGGATCGACCACGTCGAGTTCTACGTCGGGGACGCGCACCGGACAGCCGCGGACCTGTGCACCGCGTTCGGCCTCCGCATCGCGGGCAGGGCGGTCCGGAGACCGGTGCGGCAACGAGCGCTCGCTCCTGCTGCGCAGGGCGGACATGCACATTCTGCTCACCTCCGCGCTGTCGGACACGCACCCGGCCGCCCAGTACGTCGCCCGGCACGGCGACGGGGTCGCGGTCATCGCGTTCGCCTGCACGACGCCGGCCGTGTACGCGACCGCGGTCGCCGGCGGCGCCCGATCGATCCAGGCGCCGCGAGGCTGCACGGCGACGGCGACACCAGGTGATCAGCGCCGTCGTCTCCGGCTTCGGCGACGTCATGCACCGCCTGGTCAACCGGCCGCGTCCGGCACGGCGAGTTCCTGCCCGGCCGGATCGACATGATCACCGCCGACCCGGACGAGGGCGACACGCTGCTGACGTCATCGACCACGCCGCGGTCTGCGTACCCGGTCGGCGAACTCGACTCGACCGTCGACTTCTACGAGGCGGCGTTCGGCTTCCGCGACATCTTCCAGGAGTACATCGACATCGGCGAGCAGGGCATGGTCTCCGGGTCGTGCAGAGCCCGTCCGGCGGCGTGACGTTCACGCTGATCAGCCCGACCCGGCCGCGCGCCCGCGGCCAGATCGACGACTTCCTGCACTGGCACGGCGGTGCGGGCGTCCAGCACGTGGCGTTCCGCACCAGCGACATCGGCACCGCCGTACGGACGTTCTCGGCCCGCGGCGTCGGCGTTCGCGGTCACCCCGGCGCAGCTACTACGACGGGCTGGACGAGCGGCTCGGCCGGCACAGCGACACTCCCGGTCGCGCGAGTTGACGCGAACTCGGCGTGCTGGTCGACCACGACCACTGGGGACAGATGTACCAGATCTTCACGCAGTCCATGCATCCGCGCCGGACGCTGTTCCTCGAACTCATCGAGCGCCACGGCGCCAGGACGTTCGGCACCAGCAACATCAGAGGCCCTGTACGAGGCAAAGGAACGCGAACTCGCCGCCGTCCGGCGCGCGTCTCCCCCGACCGTCTCGCCTGAGTCACACGGAGGTACCCGTGACCACCGCAACGACACCGCAATTCCAGCTCACCGACGACGAACGGGAGCTACTTCCGACCGATGAGGAAGTGGCGGCGTACGCCGAACAGGGCTGGTATCTGACCCGCAAACTCTTCACCGACGACGAGGTCGACGAGCTGGTCGCGGCGACCGAGGCGTTCTACGCCGGCGAGCGCGACCGCGAGCTGCCCAGCCGACCGGCCCGACTGGCGTACTGGGATCCGTCCCAGGGCGACGTTCAGCGGCATCACGACTACATCCACTACGAGAGCGACCGGGTCGCACAGATCCTGCGCAAGCCGATCCTCGGCGCGGTCGCCGCACGGCTCGCGCAGACCGACGAGATCCGGGTCTACCAGTCCACCCTGATCTACAAGCCGCCGCGCCCGGACGAGCCGTCCAACATCGTGCCCTGGCACTTCGACCGGCACTACTGGCAGACGAACACGTCGGATCGCATGCTGACCGCGTTCATCCCCTTCCACGACTGCGACGTGCAGATGGGCACGATCACGATGGTCGACGGGTCGCACCGATGGGCCGAGATCGACACCGACGACAGCACGACCAAGCACTTCGCCGAGCGTGACAACGAGGATCTCGAAGCGCTGCTGACCCGCAACGCCGACTACAACGGCGCCACGGTCGACAAGATCCCGATGGTCATCCCGAAGGGGCACATGAGCTTCCATCACTGCCGGACCTATCACGGCAGCGGCGCGAACCGCAGCGACCGGCCACGCCGGGCCATCTCCTTCCACCTGCAGGACGGCGCGAACGAATACCGGGAGTTCCGGCTGGCCAACGGCGACGTGCTGCAGTACAACCACGACACCTTGGTACGCCGTACCGCCGACGGCCGCCCGGACTACGCCGATCCGGACTTCTGCCCGGTGCTCTGGCGCGCCGGTAACTGACTCGATCTGACGCGAGGCCGGTCCGCGGATGCACGGGCCGGCCTCGTGCAATGAAGGAGAGCGATGGACTTCGCCCGCCGCAAGCTGCTGGGCCTGCTGTCCGGCGCCTGGCTCGCGCAGGCCTGCTACGCGGTGGTCACGCTGGGCGTACCGGATCTGCTGGCCGACGGTCCCCGGACCGCCGACGAGTTGGCCGCGGCGACCGGCGCGCAGCCGCGAGTGCTGGCACGTCTGCTGCGCGCGCTGGCCGCCGCTGGGGTGTTCAAGCAGACACCCGGCCCGGCGTACGCGTTGTCGCCGGTGGGTGACCTGTTGCGCTCCGATGTGGACGGCTCCGCGGCGCTCGTCGCGCTCATGCACGGTGACCAGGTCAACCGGTCGTTCGCCGAGATCATGCACACGGTACGCACCGGTGAGCCGGCCTTCACCCACGTGTACGGCATGCCGTTCTACGACTACCTGGACGCGCATCCGGAGGCGGCCGCGACGTTCAACGCCTCGATGGGCGACCAGCCGGCGCCGGCCGGTTTCACCGAGTGCGACCTGACCGGCGTACGGCACCTGGTCGACGTCGGCGGCGGCAACGGCGCCCTGCTCTGCGACACCCTCGTCCGATACCCGCAGATGCACGGCACCCTACTGGAGCGCGCCGACGCGGTGGCCGCCGCCCGGACCCGTGTCGATGCCGCCGGCCTGACCGACCGGATCACGCTGGTCGAGGGCAGCTTCTTCGCCGCCGTCCCGGCCGGCGCCGACGCCTACGTGCTGGGCCGCGTGCTGCACAACTGGAACGACGAACACGCGCTGGATATCCTGGCCCGGGTGTACGCCGCCGCGGCACCGGGTGCCCGGCTGTTCGTGCTCGAAGAGGTGCTTCCGGACGACGACGCGACCGCACCCGCGGCCGGCATGGTCGACCTGCTCATGCTGGTCACGCTGGAAGGCTTCGACCGGACCGCGGCCGAATATACGGCGCTGCTGGTCAAATCCGGTTTCACGGTGACCACGGTGTACGGCGGCGAGGGTGCCCGGGGTGGCGCGATCGAGGCGGTCCGTGGCGGCGGCGACCGTGGGTGACGCGTCCCCGGCCGGCCTCTACCGGACGGTACGGCTGATCCGCCGCTTCGAGGAGCAGGCGATCGAACTTGTCCGCTCCGGCGAGATCGTCGGCGGCATCCACCCGTACATCGGCGAGGAGGCGATCGCGGCGGGCGTCTGCGCGGCGCTGCGTGCCGACGACTGCATCACCAGCACGCACCGGGGCCACGGACATGTGCTCGCGAAAGGCGCCGACCCGGCCCGGATGCTCGCCGAGCTGGCCGGGCGGGCGACCGGCCTGAACCGGGGGCGCGGCGGGTCGATGCACGCGGCCGACTTCAGCCTCGGCATCCTCGGCGCGAACGCGATTGTCGGCGCGGCTGCCGCGATCGCGTCCGGTGCCGCCTGGGCCGCCGTACGCACCGGAAGCGACCGGGTGGTGGCGAGCTTCCTCGGCGACGGTGCAATGAGCCAGGGCGTCCTGCTGGAGACGTTCAATCTGGCGGCGCTGCGGGCCGTACCCGTCATCTTCGTCTGCGAGAACAACCGCTTCTCCACCTCGATGCGCGTCGAGCAGGTGGTGGCCGGCAGCATCACCGCGCGGGCCGACGGCGTTCGGCATTCCCGCGCACACCATCGACGGCATGGACCCCCAGGCCGTATACGAGGCGACCGCGGGTGCCGTCGCCACGGGCGCGCTCCGGCGGTGGCCCGACGTTCCTGGAGTGCCTGACCTACCGTGGCGACGCCCACCACACGATGGAGTACCGGTCCCGGCCGCGTTACCGCACCGACGACGAGATCCGCGACGGCCGCGCGCGCGACCCGGTCGAGATCGCCGGCGACCGGCTGCCGGACGAGGCCCGAGCCGCGATCGACGCGGACATCGAGGCGGTGCTCGCCGCGGCGCTGGCGTTCGCCCGTGCGCAGGTCGGGCCCGATCCGGCCGGTGCGCTGGACTTCCTGTACGCCGACGGCATGGCGACTCGACCGGGAGTGAGCTGACGCATGACGGTGCTGTCCTACCTCAAGGCGCTCGGCCGGGCGCTCGGCGACGAGATGGCCGACGATCCGACCGTGTGTGTGTTCGGCGAGGACATCGGGGTCGGCGTCGCCAACGTGACGACCGGCCTGCTGGCGCGCTACGGACCCGATCGCGTCCTGGACATGCCGATCTCCGAGCAGGCGTTCACCAGCTTCGCCACGGGTGCGGCGATGGCCGGGCATGCGGCCGGTGGTCGAATACCAGATCCCGTCGCTGCTGTTCCTGGTGTTCGAGCAGATCGCCAACCAGGCGCACAAGTTCTCGCTGATGACCGGCGGCCAGACGAGCGTGCCGGTGACGTACTTCGTGCCCGGGTTCCGGATCGCGTACCGGCTGGGCCGGGCAGCACTCGGATCAGCCGTACAGCCTGTTTGCGCACGTCGGGGTGAAGACCGTGGTGCCGGCAACGCCGAGCGACGCCTACGGCCTGTTCCGATCCGCGATCCGCGACCCGGACCCGGTGGTGGTGTTCGCGCCGGCCGGCGCGATGGGCGTGCGTGAGGACGTCGACCTGGACACGCTCGCGCCGATCCCGCTCGGCGCGGCCCGGATCCATCGCACCGGCACCGACCTGACCATCGTCGGCGGTCGGCCATCTCGTGCACGATGCGCTCGCGGTCGCCGACGAGCTGGCCGGGGACGCGTCGATCGAGGTCTTCGACCCGCGGACGCTGTACCCGTTCGACTGGCGCGGCACTCGCGACGTCGCTCGACAAGACCGGCCGGCTCGTGGTGATCGACGACTCGAACCGGTCTTGCGGCATCGGTGGCGAGATCCTGGCCACCGCGGCCGAGGAGATGCGGCTGATCGCGCCGCCCCGACGGGTCACCCGCCCGGACGGCGCGGTGCTGCCGTTCGCGCTCGAGTTGGACCTGGCCGTCCAGCCCAGCCGCGATCAGTTGCGCGACGCCGTGCAGGCGGTCCTGAAGTCCGGCGTGCGCTGAGCCTTTGACGCTCTGACAGCCGGTCAGCCGAGGGAGCCGAGCAGGTCGTCCATGTCGATGTTGTCGAGTTCACGAGCCGCCTGCGCAACCGCGTCCCCCTCGGCCCGCACCGCCACCGGCGAGTCGCCCAGTTGGTCCTCCACGACGGTGGCCAGATCGTCGACGGTGGCGTGGGTGAACAGCGTACGCAGCGACAGCTTGATGCCGTACATCGTCTGCAATCGCGCGATCAACTGAATCGCGATCAGCGAGTGGCCGCCGAGCGTGAAGAAGTTGTTGTGGATCCCGATCTGCTTCGCGCCGGGCAGCAACTCCGTCCACACGTCCACCAACTGCTGCTGGATGGGCGTCTCCGGCGGCAGGTATCCGACCGCGGCACCGTCTCCCCATTCCGGCTGGGGCAGGCGCGCTCGATCGACCTTGCCGTTGTCGGTCAGCGGCAGCTCGGCGAGCGTGACGAAGGCCGCCGGGATCATGTAGTCCGGCAGGTAGGCCTGGAGGTGGCGGCGCAGGGCCGCGGTATCGACGGCACCGGCCGTCGGGACGACGTACGCGACGAGGTTGGCGGCCTGGATCGTTCCCGGCGGTATGTACGCGGTCACCACGGCGTGCGAGACCGACTCGTGCCGGTCCAGGATGGCCTCGATCTCGCCGGTCTCGATCCGGAAGCCACGCACTTTCACCTGGTGGTCCACGCGACCGAGCAGGTCCAGGCGACCATTCGGCCGCCAGCGGGCCAGATCACCGGTGCGATACATCCGTCCGCCCGGCTCGACCGCGTACGGGTCGGGCAGAAACCGCTCGGCGGTCAGACCGGCCCGGCCGTGGTAACCGCGGGTCATCCCGGCACCGGCGATGTAGACCTCGCCCACCACGCCCTGAGGCACCAGCCGCAGCTCACGATCCAGCACGATCAACCGGGTGCCGGGGATCGGCGGCCCGACTTCGACCGGCGCCGGGATCGGCCGGATCCGACCTGCGGCCGACCACACCGTCGTCTCGGTCGGGCCGTACACATTCCAGGCCTCGGCACGTCCGGACGTCAGCAGGTCGACCAGGTCGGCCGGGACCGCCTCGCCGCCGCACAGGCGCAGCCGGACCGCCGCGGGAACCCCGCCGGCCGCAGCCAGGATCCGCCACGTGGCGGGGGTCGCCTGCAGCGCCGTCGCACGGGAGGTCTGCAAGAGCCGGCGCAGCAGGACGCCGTCGGCGGCGGTCGCCGCATCCGCGATGATCACTCGGCCGCCGACCAGGATCGGCAACAGCAACTCCAGCACGGCGATGTCGAACGACAGCGTGGTGACCGCGACCAGGGTGTCGTCCGCGGACAAGCCGATGGTCGCCTGGAAGGCACGCAGCAACGCGGCCACCGCGCCACGGGGCACCGCGACGCCCTTCGGCCGTCCGGTCGACCCGGAGGTGAAAATCGTGTACGCCAACGCCTCCGGCGGCACCGACACCGCATCGACCGGTTCGGCGGTACGCAGATCGGGCGCATCCACGCGCACGATGGACACGCCGGCGCCGACCACGCTGCGGACCAGCCCGGCCAGCGATGACTGCGTCACCACGACCTGGATACCGGAGTCGGCCGCCATCATCCGCAACCGCTGCGCCGGATATCCGGGGTCGAGCGGCACGTAGGCGGCGCCGGACATCCACACGCCGAGCATCGCCGGTACGAGACCGGCACCGCGCGGTAGACACAGCCCGACGGACGACTCCACGCCGACTCCGGCGGCGGTCAACGCGGCGGCGATCCGGCCGGCCCATCCGACCACCTCGTTGCGGCTGAGTGCGGTCTCGCCCGCGATCACCGCCGGTTCGTCGCCGTGCAGCGCGCCGACGAGCATCGCGACCAGGTCATCGGGGCCGTGCAGCGCCGGACCGGTGCCCCACTCCCGGAGAATCTGCGCTCGGCTCTGCGGCGCGAGCAGGTCCATGTCGGCGACCCGGACCCGAGGATCGGCCGCCACCGCCTGCGCCGCTCGCACCAGGTAGGCCACGAACAGCTCGGCGGTGTTCGGCTCGAACAGGTCGCTGTCGTACGTCAGCCGGCCGTGAATCTCCGAGCCGGTGTCCCGGATGCCAAGCGACATGTCCACTTTGGACGTCGAGTTGCCGACCACGGTCGGCCGGAACGTGACCGGACCGGCGTCGATCGCCTCGTCCGGCTCCTCGACCGCGAACAGCACCTGCACCAGCGGCGCGTACGAGAGGGTACGTTCCGGCGCGGCCAGCTCGACGATACGGTCGAACGGCATCTCCTGATGGGCCAGGCCGCCGGCCGTGATCCCCCGAACCCGGGCGACGAGATCGACGAACGCGGGATTGTCATCGGTCCGTACGCGCAGCGGCAGCGTGTTGCTGAACAGGCCGATCAGGTGCTCGGTCTCGCCGCGCGTACGCCCGGACACGGGTACGCCGACGAGTACGTCGTCCCGTCCGGCGTAGCGGGACAGCACGGTCGCGTAGAGCGCCAGCAACGTCATGAACATCGTGGCGCCGCCCGCCCGGGCGATCTCGCGCAGCGCGTCGGCGGTCGACGGTTCGATCACGAACTCGGCGGTGGCACCGCGCCCGGCGTGCTCGGTCGGGCGGGGTCGGTCGGTCGGCAGCCCGATGACCTGAGGTGCGCCGGCGAGTGCGGTCCGCCAGTAGGCCTCATCGGGATCGTCGGCATCGGCGGCGGCGTCGGCCCAGCGGTCGGCCTGCCACAGTGCGAAGTCGCCGTACTGGATCGGCAGCTCCGGCAGCTTCGGCTCCTCGCCAGCGGCGATCGCCTCGTACGCGCCGGCCAACTCGGCGAAGAGCAGCGCACACGACCAGCCGTCCGCGACGATGTGGTGGGTCGTGAGGATCAGCTCGTACCGGTCGGCGGCCACGTGCAGCAGGCACGCCCGCAGCAGCGGTCCGATCCCGAGGTCGAACGGCTCCCGGGACATCGCTGCCAGGCGTTCACCGGCGGCGGCGAGTGGATCGGGCTGCGGTCGCAGGTCCTCGTACGGCATCGAGATGCGGCCGTCGCCGGCGATCACCTGCATCGGCTGGCCGTCGACGGCCTGGAACGTGGTACGCAGCGTCTCGTGCCGGTCGATCACCGAGTCCAGCGCCGCTGCCAGCGCCGCCGCGTCCACCGGCCCGTCGATCGCGATCCGGCACGAGACGATGTAGGCGGTCCCGTGCGGTGAGAACTGGTCGGCCAGCCACATCCCGCGTTGGGCGAATGACACCGGCAGCAAGCAGACGTCGTTGTCCACTAAGGCCTCCCAGCCTGATCGGCCGCGCAGATGCGCAGCTCGGATGTGTATCGACGGCCTTCGGCATCGGTCAGCCACAGCTGATCCGGCGAGGGCATCATCTCGCTGATGTTCACCGAGGCGGTGTCGCCCGAATGCAGTCGGGCCCGGCGTACTGCTCGGCACAGCATCTCGATCGACGAGAGGCTGGCGAGATCGATGAAGACCGGCTTGCCCTCGCCCTTCGTCCGCAGGAAGACGTACCGTGGCAGGTCGCGCCCTTCGATCCAGGCGCGGGCCGCCAGGAACCTCTTCTTCTCGTCGACGATGTGCACGAACGGCAGGTCCACCGCCTGGAAGCGCCAGGTTTCCCGCTGCACGACGAGGTTGTCGATGGTGATCCGCGGGGTATGAGCGCCGGCCGGCACCATGCCGAACTCCTGGCTCAGGTCGGCCGACAGCGAGTCGCCGAGCAACTCGACAAGCGTGAGCTGCTCGCCGGTGACCCGAGACGTCACCAACAGCCGGCCGTCGATCTCCTGGATGTAGCAGTCGCCGATGAAGATCGCCCGAGCCGGGTCGTAGCCGGAGGTGTCCGCGGCGAAGACCATGTGCCGGTCGGACGGGTCGATCAGGACGTTGGACAGCCGAGCCGGCGTCGCACCGTAGGAGGCGGTGGCGGCGGTCCAGATCACCGAACGGCCGAGATCGGCGTGCATGGCGCGACGAACCTCGGCCGGCTCGGGATGCTCCGCGATCCAGGTCGCGTAGCGGACCGTGTTGAGACCGGGGTGGATCTCACCGAGTACCCACTGGAAGTCGCCGGCCCGGATCGCGTCGACGTTCGCCGCCGCGATCATCACGTCCGGGCTGTGCTGCACGCCGGTCGGCCATCCCGGCTTGACGACCGCGAACACCCGGTCCACGGTCGCACGCAGGTCCGCGCTGGACAGCTGCACCCGGCGGGCGCCATCCGGGATGGTGAGCACTTGCGCCCAGCGTTCCCGGATCGCCTTCGCGATCGGCGCGATGACCGGACTCTCCTCGTCGAACAGGAAGTTGTTGATGTCCAGCCAGAACTCGGCGAGTGGAACGACCGGATTGCCGGTGACCTTGGCCCGATCCCGATATGCGGTGCGACATGCTCGCTCGAAGAGGGCGGCGCCCGCCGCGGTGAACCATCGCGCCGCGGTGAGGATCAGGCCGAGCGGCTCGGCCAGCGACGTGAACAGGCTCGCGCCGAACGTGAGGTCGTCGGCGCGCAGGCTCTCCTCGAACACGAGGGTACGGCCGGCGTACGTCTTGCCGGCTCGACGCGTCGCGGCGGCACCGGTCAGCCGGGTGAACGTCTCGTCCAGCGATTCGAGCGCCTCGAGCAGCTCGTCCGGGTCGCGACGCACCGCCACCGCATCGAGCTGCTCGCAGGCGGCGTCGAACTCGTCGAGGGTGGCCAGCGCCGGATCGCGCAGAGCCGGATCGGTCACCGTCTCCAGATGCGCCCGCAACGACGCTCGCGAGTGGATGTCATCGGCGGCCACGTCCAGCTGCCACGCGATGACATGCTGGTCACGTAGGTCGGCGAGGGTCCCCATGACGGCATCGTGGTCGGCCGGATCCGGCCCGCCACGCAGCCTGGCCACGATCTCGCCGGCGGTACGCGCGCCGTCGATCTCGCGCAGCACGGCCGCGGCGAGCGGGGTGAGCGCCACCGGCGGTGCGAACGGCAGCTCGAGCTGCGTGCCCGTGGCGCGAGCGCGGACGTAGGTCAGCGGGAACCGGCGTGGCACCAGCCAGGGCTCCAGGCCCGGGGTCAGCGTCTCGGCCAGCAGCCGGACCGCCCAGTCCTCGACGTAGAGGGTGCGGTGCGCGATGCTGCCACCGGGCTTCGGTCGATGCTCGATGGCCGGACCGTCCGGGCGGATGTGCACCCAGCCGACCGGGCCGAAGAAGCCGATCGTGTCGTTCTTGGTGGAGTAGCGCTGCAGGTAGCTGGCGACCAGCGTCTCGTACTTGCGGTATTTGCCGGTCCGGACCACGGTCTGCGGGTCGCGACGCAGGAGCGAGTCGATCCCGGTACCCAGCGCGGTCCGGTTCTGCCAGGACACCGCACGACGGAAGCGCGGGTCCGCGGCGGTCGCGTGCAATGCCGCGGAAAGGGTCCGCTCGGCCTTGGCGTAGGCGATGTCGTACGCGGCTCGCAGCTCGTCGCTGTCGGCCACGGCGATCTGGTCGGCGATCTCCGCGAGTTCGGGGCTGCCGACCGCGTCGTGCAGCTCGAAGCTGAAGCCCGGCGCGCGCAGGCACACCCATCGCCACAGCGCCCAGTCGCGGTTGAGCGGCACGAGGTGGGTGCGGTCGGTCGCCGGGTCCGCCGGTGGGTCCGCCGCCGGGCGCGTCACGGTCATAGGCGGATTGACCACACCGCTGCGGTACGCCGACCGGTCGCGTCGGGTAATGCCGCCGGCCGTCGGTGCGGCGGTGCCGATCGTGTCCGGGCCAGGCTCGGCAGACGTGCTCAGCGTCTCGATCGCGTGGACCGTCGCGGCCAGCGTCGCATCGTCGTACAGGCTGGTCAGCGGCAGATCGACGGCGAACGCGGCCCGGATCCGGAAGATCAGTCGGGTGGCGGCCAGCGAGTTGCCGCCCAGCGTGAAGAAGTCGTCGTCCGCGGTCACCCGGGGCACCCGCAGGACGTCACGCCACATGCCGGCGACCCGCTCGTACACATCCGAGACCGGCGAACTCGCCGCCGGCGCGGGTGTCGGTGCGAGTGTCGGCTCCGGCAGGGCACCGCGGTCGACCTTGCCGCTGATGTTGATCGGCAACTCGTCGAGGATCACCACCGCGGTCGGCACCAGGTAATCCGGCAGCAACGCGGCGGCGTGCTCACGCAGGTGGCGCGACACCGTGACCGGATCGCCGCCGGTGACCGTCACGTACGCGACGAGGTGCTTGGCTTCGCCGTCGCCGCGGACTACCACGACCGCTTCGCGGACCTCGGCACGGTTGCGCAGCACGGCCTCGACCTCGCCCGGCTCGACCCGGAATCCACGGATCTTCACCTGGCCGTCCAGCCGACCGAGGAACTCGATCACGCCGTCCGCCCGCCAACGCGCGAGGTCGCCGGTGCGGTACATCCGGGCGCCGGGCTCGGACGCGTACGGGTCGGGGACGAACTTCGCGGCGGTCAGGTCCGGCCGGTTGAGGTAGCCCCGGGCCACGCCGTCGCCACCGAGGCACAGCTCGCCCGGTACGCCGATGCCGACCGGCCGGAGCGCATCGTCGAGCACGTACGCGGTGGACTGCGGGATCGGGGTGCCGATCGGCGTACGGTCGCCGGCCGAGTCCGGATCGGTCATCCGATAGCAGGCTGCGAACGACGTGTTCTCGGTCGGCCCGTACCCGTTGATCATCGGTTGGTTGTTGCGGGCGGCGAGCGCGGCGCGAACCGCACCCGGCGCGAGCACGTCCCCACCGGCGAGCAGCTGGCGGACGCCGGACAGCGCCGTGACATCGAGTTCGACCACCTGGTGGAACAGGCCGGCGGTCAACCACAGCGTGGTGACCTGCTGCTCGCGGAGGACGGCGGCGAGCTGCGGCAGGGTCAGCCGCCCGGGCGGCGCGACCGCGAGGCGGGCACCGGTGAGCAGCGCACCCCACACCTCGAACACGGAGACATCAAATGCGATCGCGCACAGCTGCAGGATCGTCTCGCCCGGGCCGAGCGTGGCGTAGCCGGGATTGTGGACCAGCCGGATCACGCCGCGCTGCGGGACCGCGGTGCCCTTCGGCAGGCCGGTCGAGCCGGACGTGTAGCAGAGGTAGGCGAGGTGGTCCGCGGTCGACGCGCACGGCGGCGGGCTCGACGGCCTCGTCGCCAACTCCGCGGCCAGCGTGTCCAGCGCCAGCGTGCGTGCCTGCGGGTAGTCGTCGGCCAGGGCGGCGGTCGTGATCACCAGATCGGCGCCGCAGTCACCGAGGATGTACGCCGAGCGGGCCGGCGGGTTGGCCAGATCCAGCGGTACGTAGGCGCCGCCGGACTTCACCACGGCGAGCAGCGCGACGATCAGATCCAGGCTGCGTGGCAGCGCCACCCCGACCGGTGTCTCCAGCTCGACACCGCGCTCCTGGAGCAGGTGGGCCAGCCGATTGGACCGGGCATCGAGCTGCGCGTACGTCAGCGTCTCGGCACCGAACGTCACGGCGATGGCGTCCGGCGCCTCGGCGACCCGAGCGGCGAAGCAGCCGACGATCGTCGCATCGCGCGGGTACGGCGACCGGGTGTCGTTCCACCGCCGCACGACCGTGTCGCGTTCGGCATCGTCCGCAAGGTCGATATCGGACACCCGGGCGCCGTGGTCGCCGATGACGGCGGCCAGCACCCGATGCACGTGGCCCAGAATGACGGATGCGGCACCGGCCACGAGGCGATGCCGGTCGTACGCGAGCGTGAGCCGCGGCGCGGGCTCGTCGGAGACGGTCAGCGTCAGCGCACGGTCGACGCCTGCGACACCGGGCTGACCGAGGACGACGTGGGTGTCCGGCCACCGCCCCGAGTCGTCCGGGGTCGGCCGGCGGCTCGTCGACGACCGCTCGCCGGCGGCTGCGATATCGGCGATCAGTGCGGCGATCGTGGTGCCGGCGTTCACATCGAGGCGAAGCACCGTCGCTCCGGCCGAACCGGCGGTGACCGCGAAGACCACGTCCTCACCGGCGCGATAGCGGCCGAGCACCACGGCCCAGGCCGCGACGGCGAGCGTACCGACGTCGACTCCCGCCTCGACGGCCACCGCGCTCAGCCGGGCGCCGAACTCCTGGTCCAGGACGATGCTGGTCGATGCCGGTTCCGGGACGACGCCGACGGGGCGCTCGCGGACTCCCGGCAGCGCCAACGACGGATTCGTGAGGTCGGGACCGATCCGGTCTTCGGTTACGGCTGACCCGGCTACGGCCGGCCTCGCATCCGACCCGTTCGTGCCGGATGACGGCGCATCTCGTGCAGCGGCCTCGCCACGGTCCACCGACATGTGCATCACGGCTGCTTCCCTCCGGGGCCGACCTGGGCACGACCGATCCTCGTCGCACGTCGCCGGAGAGTGCCGCGTGACCAGGTCACCGACGGCGCCCCGGCGCCGGGAGCGGCGACTGCGGGTACCCGAATAGTGGATGTGTTTGACGTGGGTGCCTCAGGCGTCACCGTTGCGGCCTCGCCGGTGTGGTCGTCGGGTAGAACGGCGCCCCCGCGCCATCGCCGTGCTCGGTTCAGTTGCTCATGATGCGGCGACCGGCCCGGCCATCGCGCGACGCAGGCTGGCCGGTCGCATATCGGTCCAGACGGCGTCGATGTGCGCCAGACACTCCGCCTTCGTTCCGGCGACGCCGTCGGCGCGCCAGCCCGCCGGCAGCGTACGGCCCTCGATCCAGATGGAGTACTGCTCTTCGTCGTTGACGACCACGGCGTACCGATGGATGTCGGTGCCGTCCTCTTCGCCGCCCATCGGCCTCTCCATTCGTCCGGTGACCGCACCGTCGCATACGGCGACATCGATGTCAAGCGCATCGATGTCATCTCACGTTTCGGACAGCAGCGCCATCTCGAACAGGCGGATCTGCGGGTCGTCCACGGCGGCGCGCAGCATCGTCTCGTACCGGCGGGCCATCCGAGTGATCGTGTCGGGCGTGAAGAGCGCGCCGTCGAAACGCAGGTCGATGGAGAGCACTCTGGGCCCGCGCCATGCGTGCAGCACCAGGTCGTGGATGCTCTGCGGAGCGACCGACAGGAAGTGGTTGATGCGCAGCCCGGCGACGTCCAGGACGTCACCGGCGTCCTGCTCGGTGTGCAGGATCAACATGCTCTGGAAGACCTGCGTGCGGCTGAGGTCGCGGGGTAGGTCAAGGGCTGTGACGATCCGACCGAAGGGTACGTTCGACCGGTCGAACGCATCGATGGCGGTCGCACACGAGCGGTCGACGAGTTCCCGGAACGTCGGGTTGCCGGACGTATCGCACCGCAGCGCCAGCGTGTTGTAGAACAGGCCGACCACCGGCTCGGTCTCCAGCCGGTCCCGTCCCGCGACCAGCGTGCCGATACACACGTCGTCCTGGCCGCTCTCCACAGTGAACAGTGCGGTCATCCCGGCCAGGAGCACCATGAACAGGGTCGCGCCGGCCGACGTCGCGTACGCCTCCAACCGCTCGGCGAGGTCACCGGCGAGCACATGCTCCAGCTGCTCGATGCGGGTGCCCTTTTCGGCCGGTCGCGGTGCGTCGGTCGGCAGTTCCAGATACGGTACGCCGGCCAGCCGGTCCAGCCAGTACGCGAGGCTGTCCGCCTCACCCGCCCCGCTCATCCGCTGCTGCCACACGGCGACGTCGCCGTACCCGATGGACAGCTCCGGCAGGTCGGCATCGCCGCCACCGGTCTCCGCCTGGTAGAGCGCGCGCATATCCCGTCCGAGCAGCGCCACCGACGTGCCGTCGGCAAGGACGTGATGGACGGTGAGGCACCAGACGTGGTCATCGACGTCCAGGTCGATCAGGACGGAGCTGACCAACGGGCCAACGGCGAGGTCGAGCAGCTGCCGGACGCGGCCGCGGAGCATCTCGGTGGCGTACGCCTCGCGCTGGTCGGCCGGCATGCCGGTCAGATCGATCCGCTCGGTGGGCAGCCCGGACGGTGGAGCGATCCGGGCTATCGGCGTGCCGTCGTCGGTCGGAAACACCGTACGCAGACCCTCGTGCCGGTTCACCAGCGCGTCCACCGAACGCGTCCACGCATCCACGTCCAGCGGCCCCCGGACCCGCCAGCACACGTACATGATCGGCGACGACGTGCCCGGATACGACGTGCAGAGGTGGTACATCCGCTGCTGCATCACGGACAGCGGCACGTCCGACTGTCCGGCCGGCCGGCGGGTGATCGGTTCGTCAAGATCGCGTACCTGGGTCAAGGCGTCCTCCCGGACATTCGGGCTGGAAGATCGGATTCGCCGAGCGCATCGACGTAGGCGGTGAAGTCGTCGGTGACCTCCGCTTCGCCGTCGCGCAGCACCGCCACCGCCGAGGCCAGCGACGCCCACAGGTCGGCGAAGTCGGACCCGACCAGGGTCAGGTCGATCAGGCGGTTGATCGGGGCGCCGGAGACCGCGCCGAACAGCATCCGGTCGTCCAGCGCGGTGTCCACCGCGGCAACGCCCGGTATCGCCCGTACGCGTTCGCGCAGCCGCGGAGTGACCGGCGCCGGCGCGGTCGTCGGCACGTGCACGACCGCGGCGCAGACGCTCGGTGCGCCCGGCAGAGCCGGGTCCCGGCCGAGCGCGACATCCATGCTCCCGCGGACCGCGTCCCAGCCGCGGGTGGCCGCCATCAGCTTCGCCACCGAGCCGCCCAGCCGTCCGTTCACCTCGATCACCTTCGGGCCGGCCGGCGTCAGCTTGATCTCGACGTGTACGCATCCGGTCGTGATGCCCAGCAGCCGGACGGCCTCGGCCGCGACGTCGCGGACATCGGCGGCGAGCAGATCCGGCAGGCGGCTCGGGGCGACCGAACCGGTCTCGAAGAACGGGAACGCGGGCCGGAGCTTGTCGGTAATCGCCCACGGCACCATCCGGCCGTCAATGACGAATGCCTCGACCGATACGTACGACCCGTACGCCGGGGACGCCGGATGCGGTGCGTCGGCCAGATACTCCTCGATCAGCAGCGGGCCACGTCCGTCGGCGGCCAGCAGCGCCGTCACGTCCCCGGGCTCGCGGAGCAGCCGGACGCCGGTGCCGCCCTCGCCCCGTACCGGCTTGGCCACGGCCGGCAGGCCGATCGAGGCGAGTTCGGTGGTACCGGCGTCGATCAGCCGGTAGCGCAGCGCCAGGCGAGGCGAGGCGGCCAGCAGGCGCCGCTGGACTCCCTTGTCGGTGACGGCCTGCGCGACGTCCGGCGAGTGCCCGGGCAGTCCGAGCCGGGCACCGAGGTCGGCGGCCAGCGGCAGCATCCGCTCGGAGAACGTGACCACACCGGCCGGGCGGCGAGCGCGTACCTGTTCGACGTACGCGTCCGGATCCTCACCGGCGAGGTCGATCCGGTCGTCGAAGAAGTCCAGCAGCGGCCGCACCCGGGCCGTGTGCGGGTCGCTCGAATCGGCCACGAGCAGCACCGGGAGGTCGCCGGCGCTGCGCAGGATGTCGACCGGTCCCGCGGAGCCGAGGCCGTACACGACGACGAGCGGGCCGATCGCGGTGTTCATGGCGAGATCAGGGCCGCGAGCGCAGCCACGTGATCGGCGGCGAGCCTCTCGAGGACGTCGGCGGCGGCGCGGCCTCGGACGGTGACCGTGGTGCCGTGATCCGGTCCGCGGCTGACGATGTCGACCGTCAGCGGGAAGCTGTTCTCGTCGTACGCCTCGCGGGCGAGAACCGCCGAAGCGACGTCGTTCAGCACGTGGAAGTCGACGTAGTTCATCATCACCGGCGGCAGGACGCGCCGCCTGACCGCAAGCTGCGCCGACAGTGGTGCGTGCCGGGTCGGCAACTGCCGCTGTTCGGCCTGCCACACCGCCCGGACATACTCCTCCGGCGACTGCTGCCCGCGAGACGGGATGTCGAGGATCCGGGGTCGGACGAAGTAGCCGACACAGGTCTGCGCCTCGGGCATGTCCGGGCGCCCGGACAGCGTCACGCACGCCGACATCACGTCGCCGGCCGCGTCGCTTTCCGCGACGGCGGCGAGGTGCGCGGCGACGTACACCGATTTCACCGGCGTCTGCGCCGTCCGGGCGAACGTGACCGCGCGCCGGTGCAGGGCCGGTCCGACCGTTGCGGACCGTTCGATGATCGGGCCGTCCGCGCCGGCGGCGTCCACGACGCGACGCGCCGCACCGGTGGACGTGCTCGGTACGGCGCCGTTCCGGTACCGGTCGATGTCGGCCGCCTCGATCGCCGGTGTTGCGGCGAGGATGCGCAGGTGTTGGCGGCCCCGCGCGACGAGCGCGGTCAGGTCGGCGCGGCCGAGGCACACATCGACGATGTCGCGGACGAGCACGCTGAGGCTCCAGCCGTCGCAAATGACGTGGTGGCCGACGATCGCCACGGTGTAGGTGCCGTCGGCGAGCGTCCCGACCCGGAAGCGCAGCAGCGGATCCAGCAACAGATCGAAGCGCTCGCCCCGAAGGCGGCCGATCCAGGCCCGTGCACGGTCCATGCCGGCGTCCGGGTCGCCGCCGCGGTCATCGCAGACCATCACGGACACGTCCGTCTTGGCACTGATCCGCACCTCGGCGCCGATCGCGTCGATGTCGATCTGGGTACGCAGCACCGGATGCACCGCTCCGAGTCCCCGGATAGCGGCTGCGAGGTCGTCCACCGAGCACGGCAGGTCGAGGCGGACGAGCATGCCGTCCTGGTACACCGTGGCGTCCGAATTGAGCCACTCGACCAGCAGGCCCTCCTGCGCCCGGGTCAACGGCAGCTCGAGGTCACCGTGGCTGTCGGGAGTCGGCTCGGCCGACGTGGTCGCGTTCCGGTCCGCGCGCTCGTGCCAGCGCCGGGCGAGACCCGCCGGGGTCGGATCGTCGAAGAGGTCCGCGATCGACAGCCGGCTGCGCAGCCACCGGGCCGCGTCGAAGACGTACGCGGCGAGCAGGCTGTCGCCGCCGAGCGCGAAGAAGTCGGCATCGGCGTCGATCTCCGGCAACGGATAGCCGAGAACGTCACTGAAGGCCTGCCGGATCATCGACTCCGGACTCTCATCGCTGCTGCTGTTCGTGCTGCCGTTCGTGCTGGTGGACTTCGTGCTGGTGGCCTTCGTGCTGGCGGCCCCGTCTGCGGCCGGTTTCGGCCACGGCTCGGGCAGCCGCGGCACGTCGAGTTTGCTGTTCGCGTTCAGCGGGAGCGCTTCGATCGCGATCACGTGCGCAGGCACCATGTGTGCCGGGAGTTCGGCCCGCACCAGCCCGTGCACCTCCTCGGTGTCGAGATCATCGCCGGTGACGTACGCGATCAGGGTGTTGCCGCCGTGCGTCGGGTGCGGCAGCGCCACGGCCACTACGTCCCGTACGCCGGGCAGCCGCCGTACGCCCGCCTCGACCTCCTCCAGCGCGATCCGGTGCCCGCGGATCTTGATTTCCCGATCCATCCGACCGGCGTGGTGCAGCAGCCCGGCGCCGTCCACCCAACCCAGATCCCCGGAGCGGTAGAAGGTCTCGTCGTCGCGGGTGACGAATCGTCGGGCGGTCAGCTCGGGATCGTCCAGGTAGCCGACGGCCAGGCCGGCGCCGCCGACGAGCAGCTCACCGACGGTCCCCGGCGCGGCGACGCTGCCGTCGTCGGCACGGATGACAACCGAGCGGCCGGGCAGCGGAACGCCGATCGGGCAGTGGGTCAGCTGCAACGATTCCGGCCCGACGGCGTGCAGCGTGGTGTGCACCGTGGTCTCCGTGATGCCGTACATGTTGATCAGAGTGGGCCGGTCGAACCCGACCTGATCCACCCATGGCCGGACCACGCCGGACGGCAGCGCCTCGCCGCCGAAGATGACGTATCGCAGGTGTCCGCCGGACGTGATCAATCCGACCAGCTCGGGATCGGCGGTGATCCGCCGGAACGATGACGGCGTCTGGCTCAGAATCGACACCGACTCGGCGGCGATGAACTCGCACAGCGCTCGCGGGTCGGCGATGCTCGCCGCGGAGGCCACCGTCACGACGCCACCGGTCAGCAGCGCGCCCCACATCTCCCAGGTGGAGAAGTCGAACGCGGTCGAGTGCACCATGCTCCACACCAGACCGGGCGTGAGCGTCAGCTCGCCGCCGATGCACGCGATGAGCTGGGCGACGGCGGCATGGTTGATCAGGACGCCCTTGGGCACGCCGGTCGAGCCGGACGTGAACATGATGTACAGCGCGTCGGCGTGGCCCTTCTCGACGAGTTCGGCCACGGTCAGCGGCGACGCCGGTGCACGCAACTCGTCCAGCGCAACGACGCGTACGCCGTCGGCGAGCGCCGTGTCCGTGGTCGCCGCATCGGCCAGGAGCACCGTGCATCGGGCCCGTTCCACGATGCCGGTCAGCCGTCGCGAGGCGTGCCGGCTGTCCAGCGGCACGTAAGTGGCGCCGATCGCGCTGACGCCGAGGACGGCGGCCACGTAGCCGGCGCCCGGCGCGAGCCCGAGCGCCACCCGATCCCCCGGTGTCACACCGAGGCGGCGCAGACCGGCGGCGACCGATGCCGCCTGTACGGACAGCTGGCCGTACGTGGTCGTTACGCCCCGGTCGCGTACGGCCGGCGCATCGGGCTGCGACCGCGCGTAATCGATGAAACCCGTGCAAATGTTCGTCATCGGAGTCGTGCGTCGAACACGTCCGCAGCGGCGGCCGCACCGCCGGCCGTGTCGATATCGCGGCGCATGGCGGCGAGCCGCTCGGCCACGCCAGTGTCGGCGGCGATCTCGTCGACAGCCGCACGCAGCTGCGACGCCGTGAAATCGGCGGGCAGCCAGCGAGCCAGACCGAGCTGCTCCAGCCGCAGTGCGTTGGACTCCTGCTCGACCGTCTGCGGCAGGATCACCAGCGGCACCTGCTCGGTCAGCGCCTCCATGATGCCGCCGAGGCCGCCGTGGCTGAGGAAGACGGTCGCGTGCGCGAGCACCTCCAGCTGCGGGATGACCTGGTGCACCTCGATGTTGGGCGGCAGATCGGTGAGGCTCGCCGGATCGGTCCGCTCGCCGACGGTGAGCACCACGTGCCACGGCGAGTCGGCAAACGCCGCCACACAGGACGCGTAGAAGCCCGGCAGCGCGTTGTAGACCGAGCCCAGCGAGATCAGCAGCACCGGCCGACCGGCGGCCGGCGGGGTCCAGCCGGACACCGCGTCACGCGGGCGCGGACACGGGCCGACGAACGTGTACTTCTCGTCGTGCAACTCGCCCCGGAACTGGAAGGAGCGCGGGTAGAACGAGATGTTGCCGGCGTCCGGTGGCGAGAACAGGAAGTCGTCGGTGGCGATGTCCAGGCCGTGCCGGCTGAGCAGCCCGTCGAGCTTCTCCGCGTAGGTCAGGAAGATCGGGTGACTCTCGTCGTACGGGGCATAGTCGTGGAACAGCGACCAGTGCTCGGCCGACACCAGCATCGGCCACAGCTGCACCGACGGGAGCTTGTACTTGAGCGCGAAGATCCGTCCGGCGAACGACAGCCGGTCGAAGCCCACCACGTCCGGCAGATCGTCGGCGAACGCGGCTTCCAGCTGTGGCAGCACGTACTCTGCTTCCTCGATGAAGCTCAACATCGCCTGGGCCAGGTAGACGCCGCGGTCCGGCGCGATCATCGACGGGTCGGACTCCTTGGGCCGGGTGGTGTCGTACTCGATCAGGCGGGCACCGGTCGCCTCGATCACGGTGCGCCGCCGGTCGATCGACGCATAGCTCACTCGATGCCCCCGCCGTACGAGTTCGGCGGCGACCGCGAGCGTCGGGTAGACGTGCCCCACGGCCGGGATGTTGAAGAACGCGACGTGGCTGCTCATGGTTGATCCCGTCCGGTTATGACGCGCGGGCAGCGGAGGTGGAGACCGTGGTACGGCGGGTGCCGCTGCCGAGCCGCACCGGCATGGTGTCGTAGCCGCGGAGCGTGAACTGGGTCGGTGCGGGCAGTTCGCCGACGATCTCGATGTCCGGGAAGCGCTCGAACAGCATCGGCATCGCCAGCGCACCCTCCACCCGGGTCAGCGCCGCGCCGAGACAGTGGTGCGCGCCGGCGCCGAACGCGATCGGGTGGTTGTCCGGCCGCATCGGGTTGAAGTCGTCCGGATCGACGAACCTGCGCGGATCGCGGTTGGCCGCGCCGATCAGGACGAGGACGAGGCTGCCGGCCGGCACTTCCACGCCCGCGACCTCGGTGGTGACGGTCGCCTGGCGGATCACGAACTGGGCCGGCGGCTCGAAGCGGAGGATCTCCTCCACGTACGGCGCGACCAGGCGACGATCGTCGAGCATCGCGTGCAGCAGATCCGGTCGCCGGGACAGCTGGGCAACCGCGTGGCCGAACATGTGCGTGGTGGTGACGAAGCCGGCGTTGAAAATGGTGATCAGGTTGGCGAACAGGACGTCGTCGCGCAGCCAGGCGGCATCGTCGTCCTGGGCCTGCAGCAGGGCGCTCATCAGGTCGTCGTGCGGATCGGCGCGGCGCCGGGTGGTGAGTTCGGTGAAGAATGTGTTCAGTTCGGTGACCGACGTGTCGGCCTGACGCATCGTCTTCCAGTTGATCGTGTCCAGGTCGAGGATGTCGCCCATCGCCCGGGCGCGCGGCCGGTACCAGTTTCGGTCCTCCTCCGGGACGCCGATCACCTCGCCCATGATGTTGCTCGGCAGCGGGAACGCGAACTCGCTCATGAAGTCGACGATCTGCCCGTCCGCGCCGAGTACGGCCAGCCGGTCGAGCGCGGCTTCGGTGATGCGTTCGATCGCGGGCTGCAACGCGGCCACCCGACGGGCGGTGAACACGCCGTTGAACAGCCGGCGGATCTGATCGTGTGCGGTCCCGTTCATGAAGAAGATCGACTTCTTGAGCGTGAGGAGCGCTTCGTGGTCCCGCCACCGGGAACCCTTGCTGTCCTCATACTGCTCGTCCATCAAATGGAATGCCGGGTCCCGCAGCACCTGATCCACCGCGGCGAAGCTGTGCGCAATCGCGTCGTAGCCGGCGACCGGCTCGTCAAAGACGAACATCGGCCCGGCGTCGTGCATCCGCGCGTACCACGCATAGGGGTTGCTGCGTCCTTCTTCGGTGTGCAGGGCCCGCACCAACGCTGCCGCATCCATGGCTCTCCTTGAAAATCATGCATCTACATATATCGACGCTCGACGAGCGTAACGGCCGCAACCGGCCGGGGGAAAGAGCCCGGCAGTCAGGTGGTCGCGGCCAGCAACGCGGCCAACCGGGCCACACCTTCGTCGATGTCGGCCGGTTCGAGCGCGCTGCACGACAGCCGGATCGCGTGATGCCGCCGCCGTCGCCGTAGAAGTAGGACATCGGCGTCCACAGCACGCCGAATTCGGCGGCGGAGCGGTCCAGCAGGGCCGGATCGGCCGGTACCGGCACGTTGACCACGACGAAGAACCCGCCGGCCGGTGGCGACCAGGTGACACCGTGCCGGTCGCGATCGTCGGCCGGAAAATGGCGATCCAGCGCGGCCAGCATGGTGGTCAGGTTGCGGCGGTAGACCGCGATCCGGTCGCGGTTCGCGGCACGCAGGCTGAAGCCGGACTCCAGCAGATAGCCGCCGATCACCGCCTGGCTGACCGCGGACGTGTTCACCGTGACCATGCTCTTGATCGTCGACAGTTCGTCGGCGAGCAGCGTGCGACTGCCATCGGCGGCCACCACCTGCTGGTCGGCGACGAGGTAGCCGACCCGGGCACCGGGGAACGCGGTCTTCGCGAACGACCCGAGGTAGATGACCCGCCGGTCACGGTCGAGCGCCTTGAGCTTGGCCGCGCCCGGTCGTCGAGGCCGAACAGCCCGTACGGGTCGTCTTCCAGGATCAGCAGCTGCTCCTCGCGGGCGACGTCGAGGAGGCCCTGCCGTTGTGCCACGCTGAGGCAGGCGCCGGATGGGTTCGCGAAGTCCGGCACCAGGTAGAGCGCTCGCGGGCGACGGCCGCTCGCCCGGACGTCGGCGACGACCCGGACCACCTCGGCCGGGTCCAGTCCACCGGCCGTCTCCGGTACGCCGACCACGTCGATGTCGAGCAGCCGGGCCGCGCCGGTGATGCCGACGTAGCACGGCGACGCTGCCAGGATCACGTCCTGCGGGCCGGAGCACAGGCCGCGCAGCACGATCACCATCGCCTCCTGACAGCCGGTGGTGACCATCACCGCCTCGGGCGGCACATCGATGCCCTCGTCGGTGGCGAGCGTACGGGCGATCAGGTCATGGATGAAGCCGTTGGTCCGGCCGTACTGCATCAGCCGGCCGCTGATCTGCTCCGGCGAGCGGCCCTGCGCGGTCAGGTACGCCGAGTACGTCGCCAGATGCCGGCTGATGTCCTCGGTGCGGAACAGCCCGCCGTACGGGCGGCCGGCGGCCAGCGAGATCGCGTCCGGGTAGCGCTCGGCGATCTCGTTGAGGAAGTTCATCGATGCCGAGGTCGGATCGGTGACCGATGCATGCAGCTCGTCGCGGCGCAGCAGCGCCGTTGCGCTGTGCTGGTCCACGGCGGTCATCGGTGGGCCTCGACGACCGCATCCGGTGCGATATCGGCGACCAGCGGCCGTCCGGCCAACGCCATCAGATGCACCAACTCCTCGGTGGTCAGATCCAGCTGGCGGGTCACCGCCTCGGCACCACCGGTGGCCAGCGCCCACAGTGGCGGCCGGCCCATCAGTACTGCATCGGCACCGAGCGCGAGCGCGATGAACGCGTCCCGCCCGCGGCGGATGCCGCCGTCGAGCACCACGGTGGTCCGGTCGCCGACCGCGGCGACGATCGACGGCAGCGCCCGCAGACTCGGCACGGCGCCATCGATCTGGCGCCCGCCGTGGTTGGAGACGATCACGCCGGCGGCGCCGTGGGCGACCGCACGCTCCGCATCGGCGGCGGTGAGGATGCCCTTGACGAGGACGGGCAACTCGGTCAGCTCGCACAGCCACTCGAAATCGGCCCAGGTGACAGTGGTGTCGAACGTCGCGTCGGCGTGGTCGGCCAGCGCGGACGCACCGGCCCGCGACTCGTGCAGGGCGCCGGTCAGGGACGCGTCGAGGTTGACCGCGCGCATCGTGGTCGGCACCGCGAATCCGTTGCGCATGTCCCGGTACCGCTGCCCGATCCGCGGCGCGTCCACGGTCAGGACCAGCGCCTGGAAGCCCGAGTCCGCGGCGCGACGGGCCAGGTCCGCGACGGCTCCGCGCCGCCGAAGCCAGTAGAGCTGCAGCCAGAGCGGGCCGGTCGCGACCCGCGCGACGTCTTCGACGGTACGCGTGGCGAACATGCTGAGCACGCACAATGCGCCGGCGGCACCGGCGCCCTCGACCATGCCGATCTCGGCGGTCGGATGGATCAGCTGCTGATAGGCGGTGGGTGCGACGCCGATCGGTGTGGACAGCGATTGACCGAGAAGCACGGTCGCGGCCGTTGCCGCGGACACGTCGACCAGGTGCCGTGGCGCGATGTAAAAGTCGTCGTACGCGCGACGGTTCGCGGTCACGGTCAGCTCGTCGCCGCTGCCGCCCTCGACGTAATCCCACACCGGCCCGGGCAGCAGCGCGTGCGCCGGAGCGGCGAAGTCGGTCGCGGTCACCGGTGAGGCGGCGATCGGCACAGCGGGGCTCGGCATCGGTTTCCCTCGACGTCACGGCCCTGCCGGCGCAGGGCGGTTCAGGTCGCAGCGTAGCTCCCGGACCGTCGCGAAGTGAAGTGCTTGAATATTCGTACATTTGCGATTGTCGACATTGCAGAAACCGGCCTCGACATGCCAGGCTCACATCGTGAATCGTCGATCAGACGGCCCTACCCGTGCCGGACCGGCCCATGCAGTCCTTAGCCACCAGTGATCCCGATATCCTGGCCGCTCAGGATCTGGAGCTGATGCTGCTCATCCGCCACTTCGAGCTCGCCCTGCTCGATCTGTTCGGACGCGGTGCACTCAACGGCACCACCCACACCTGTCTCGGCCAGGAGGCCGTGCCGGTGGCGGTCAGCGGCCTGCTCCGCGACGACGATCACGTGTTCTCCAACCATCGCGGCCACGGGCATTACCTGGCCCGGTTCCAGGACCCGGAAGGTCTGCTCGCCGAGATCATGGGCCGGGCCGGCGCGATCTGCGGCGGTGTCGGCGGCAGCCAGCACATCCGGCGGCCGGGATACCTGTCCACCGGTGTGCAGGGCGAGAGCCTGCCGGTCGCGGTCGGCACCGCGCTGCATCTCGCGCGTACCGCACCCGGGGCGCTGGTCTGCGCGTATATCGGCGACGGGACGTGGGGCGAGGGCGCCGTCTACGAGGCGCTCAACCTCGCCGCACTGTGGCGGCTCCCGCTGCTGGTGGTGGTCGAGAACAACGGCATCGCCCAATCGACGCCGACATCGGCGCAGATGGCCGGCACGATCGCGGGCCGCGCGGCGGCGTTCGGGATCCGGCACATTGGCATCGACACCGGCGACGTGCCGGCGATCCGCGCCCTGCTCGGCCCGGCGCTGGACGGCGTACGCGCCGGTGCGCCGCTGGTCGCCGAGTTCGGTACGCACCGGCTCGGGCCGCACAGCAAGGGTGACGACACCAGATCGGCCGAGGCGATCCGGGACGCGTACGACCACGATTGGTACGCCGCCCGAACCGGCGACCGTTTCGACGAGCTGGACGCCGCCCAACGTGATCACATCGCCGCGGTTGTCACCGAGGTCAGCAGCCGACCACCGTCCCGGTGGGGCTCGCCGTGAGAGCCGGCGAGAACCTCAATGCCGCGCTGGCCGGCGTGCTCGCCGACGATCCGCGCGCCTACCTGCTCGGCGAGGACATCACCGACCCGTACGGCGGCGCATTCAAGGTGACCCGCGGCCTGTCCACCCGATTTCCCGGCCGGGTGCTGTCCACTCCGATCAGCGAGAACGCGATCACCGGTGTGGCCGCCGGCCTCGCCCTCGCCGGTGACACCGCGATCGTCGAGATCATGTTCGGGGACTTCGTCGCGCTCGCGTTCGACCAGATCGTCAACTTCGCCAGCAAGTCCGTCGCGATGTACGGCACGACGGTGCCGATGCGTCTGGTGGTCCGATGCCCGTCCGGCGGCGGCCGCGGGTACGGCCCGACGCACAGCCAGAGCCTGATGAAGCACTTCATCGGCGTACCGCATCTTGCGCTGTATGAGATGTCGCCGTTCCATGACGCGGCGGCCGTCTTCACGGACATGCTCCACCGCGGCGAACCCTGCGTGTTCTTCGAGGACAAGGTGCTCTACACGCGCGCGATGTTCGAGGTGCCGGAACCGTTGCAGTGGACCTGCGACGGCAATGTTGCCCAGGTCGGGTGGGGCGGTACGCCGGACTGCGTGATCATCGCGCCGGGTGGGGTGGCGCATCGGGCGATGGCCGCGATGCGGTCGCTGATGCTGGATCGCGAGATCAACTGCCTGCTGGTGGTGCCGTCACGGCTGTACCCGTTCGACGTGGACGTGCCGGACGTCGGCGCGATCTTCGTGGTCGAGGAGAGTACCGCCGGCGGCACCTGGGGCTCCGAGGTCGCGCACCGGCTGCACACCGAGCGGTGGTCGCGCCTGCGGCGCCCGGTCACGCTCATCCACTCCCGTGACAGCATCGTGCCCACCGCCGGCCATCTCGAAGACGAGATGCTGGTCAGCGGGGCAACGATCCACGACACGATCGCGGCGGCCCTGCATGGCTGACACCGCGCTGTCCGCCGCCCAGACCCGACTGTGGTTCCTGCACCAGCTGGACCCCGGCGACGCGTCCTACCATCTGCCGGTCGCGTGGTATATCCGCGGGCCGCTCAACCTCGCGGCACTGCGCCGGGCGGTGACCGAGCTGGTGCACCGGCACGCGGCGCTCGAACAGCCGGATCGTCGCGGTCGACGGCGAACCGGCGATCCGGCCCGCGCTCGGCGAGGCCCGCCTGGACGAGCTGGACTGCGCGAGCATCGAGGAGGTCGCCGCGGTCACCGAGGAACTCGCCGACCGTCCGTTCGACCTCACCACCGGACCGATGATCCGGGTCACGCTGATCCGGTTGGGCGACGACGACCATCTGCTCAGCATCGTCGCTGCACCACATCGCCGCGGACGGCTGGTCCCTGCAGATCGTCCAGCGCGAGCTGACCGCGCTCTACGAGGCCTTCGACACCGGTCAGGACTCGCCGCTCGGACCACTGCCGATGACGTACGCCGACCATGTCCGCCGCCGGCGCGATCTACCGCGGGACGAAGCCGCGCTCGCCTACTGGCAGACGTCGCTCGCCGGCGTACCGGCGCTGGAGCTGCCGACCGACCGGCCCCGTCCGGCCGTGCGTACCGGCGCGCGGCGAATCGTACGTGTTCGACGTTCCGCGGACGCTGCTCGACCAGCTCGGCGACCTCGCCCGAGCCGAGCGCTGCACGCCGTTCACGGTCCTGCTCGCGGCCTATCAGGTGCTGCTCAGCCGGCACAGCGGACAGCGGGACATCTGCGTCGGTGTGCCCGTCCTCGGCCGGGACGATCCGGCCACCGAGGGCGTCGTCGGCTACTTCGCGGAGACGCTGGTCCTGCGCGGTGACCTGTCCGGCGATCCGACGTTCCGGGGGCTGTTGCGCGCCACCTGGTCACGACTGCTCGGCGGGTTCGCGCGCGGCGCGGTGCCGTTCGAGGACATCCTCGCCGGCAGCACCGCCGGCACCGACCGAGATCGCAGCCGGACACCGCTGTTCCAGGCGCTGCTGATGCACCTGCGCGTGGACGACGACCGACTCCGGCTCGGCGATCTCGACATCGAATCCTTCGACGACCAGCGTCACTTTGCGAAGACCGACATCGAACTCAACATCTTCGAGGGCCCGGCGAAGGTCACCGGCGTCTTCACCTACGACAGCGCGCTGTTCACCGGCGCAACGATCGACCGGCTCGCCCGGCGCCTGATCGTCCTGCTCTCCGACGTGCTGGCCCGACCGGGCGCCCGGCTGAGCGAGCTGCGGCTGATCGACGACGCCGAGCACGCCGACCTGCTCGGGCGATGGAACAACACCGCGATTGCCGAGCCGCCGGGCCTCGCGCCGGATCTCTTCGCGGCACAGGTCCGCGCCACCCCGGACGCGATCGCGGTCACGTTCGAGGGCCGCGACGTGACCTATCGTGAGCTGGATGCCGAGGTCGACCGGGTGGCGTCGCTGCTGCGAGGCCGAGGACCCCTGATCGCGGTCAGCCTGCACCGCGGTCCGGACATGGTGGCCGCACTGCTCGGCGTCTGGCGCGCCGGGGCCGCGTACCTGCCGCTGGACCCCGACTATCCGGCCGACCGGATCGCGCTGATCGTCGCCGATTCCGGCGCCGATGCGGTGCTGACCTCGCGCGATCTCGCCGGCCGGTTCGGCGACCGGTCGGTGCTGATCGACGAGGTCCCGTCGCAATCCACACCGCCGCCGATCCGGCTGGCCGAGGATGTGGCGTACGTGCTCTACACCTCCGGCTCTACCGGGCGCCCCAAGGGCGTTGCGGTCCCGCACCGGGCGCTGGCCGCGTTCCTGCATGCGATGGCGACGATCCTCGGCCCGCAGAGCGAACGCCACTGGCTCGCCATGACGTCGCTGTCGTTCGACATCTCCGGCCTCGAGCTGTATCTGCCGCTGACCCGCGGCGGGCGCGTCGTGATCGCTGGCGACGAGGAGACGCGCGACGGCGCCGCGCTGGTCCGGCTGATCGACGTGGCCGGTGTCACCGACGTGCAGGCCACACCGTCCGGTTGGCGGATGCTGCTGGAGTGGGGCTTCGCGTCTCCGTCGGTGGATGCACTGGTCGGCGGCGAAGCGCTGCCGCTGCCGCTCGCCACCGAACTGCGTACGCGCGTCCGGCGCCTGATCAACGTGTACGGGCCGACCGAGACGACGATCTGGTCGGCGTACTGGACCGTGCCGGCGCGGCCTCGGGATGTGTCGATCGGCAGCCCGATCCCCGGCACCCGGCTGCACATCCTCGACGCCGACGGCGGGCTCGCACCGATCGGCGTACCGGGCGAGCTGTGCATTGCCGGCGACGGCGTGGCCCACGGCTATCTCGGGCGGCCGGCGCTCACCGCCGAACGGTTCGTCCCGGATCCGTACGGCCCGGCCGGCTCCCGGCTCTACCGCACCGGCGACCGGGCACGACGCCTCGGCGACGGTCGCATCGAGTTTCTCGGACGCACCGACAACCAGATCAAGCTGCGTGGCCACCGCATCGAGCTGGGCGAGATCGAGGCGGTGCTCGCCGCCCATCCCGGCGTACGGGCGGCGGTCGTGGCGGTCCGCGAGGAGACGCTGGTCGCGTACGCCGAGACCGATGCGACGGCGGATGACCTGATCGCCCATGCCCGGGCCGCGCTGCCGCCGTACATGGTGCCGGGCGCCGTCGTGATCCTGGACGCGCTGCCGCTGACGCCCAACGGCAAGGTGGACCGGACCGCACTTCCGGCCGTCGGGCATCGTCGCACCGATGCCTACGTGGCGCCCCGTACGCCCGGCGAGCAGCGGGTCGCGGCGGTCTTCGCGGAGGTGCTCGGCGTCGAGCGGGTCGGCGCCTACGACGACTTCTTCGCGCTCGGCGGCCACTCGCTGCTGGCTGCGAAGGTGCTCGCCCGGCTCGGCGACATCGCCGTCCGGGAACTCTTCGACCATCCGACCGTGGCCGGATTCGCCGAGCGTCTGCGGGCTGCCGACCGTCGGGACACGGCACCGATCGCGACCCGGCCGGTCGACGAGCCGGCGGTCCTGTCGCCGGCGCAGCGACGCCTCTGGTACCTGCAGAGCCTCGATGCGGCCGACTCCTCGTACAACATGTTCACCGTTCTTCGGCTTCGCGGGAAGCTCGACCCGGTCGCGCTCGACCAGGCCGTCGGCGACCTGGTCGCGCGGCATGAGACGCTGAGGACCCGCTACCCGGCGGTCGACGGTCAACCGGTGACCGAGCAGTCCGTCGAGGGGACCGTTGTCGAGCACATCGATGCGGAGACCGAAGCCGACGCCGCGCGCCTGGTCGCCGCACGGACGAACGGGCCGTTCGATCTGACCGCCGCAGCGCCGCTGCGGGTGAGCCTGATCCGGCTCGCCGACGACGACCACCTGCTGTGTGTGGTGCTGCACCACATCGCCGGCGACGGCTGGTCACTCAACGTGCTGCGGGCCGACCTGGCCGCGCTGTACGCGGCTCGCCGCGCCGATGCCGAGCCGGATCTGTCACCACCGGCGGTCCGATTCGCCGACGTCGCCCACCACCAGGCCCACGCCGCTGACGACGACGACTTCGCCTACTGGCGCGAGCGGCTCGCCGAGCCGACGGCGCTGGTACTGCCGGTCGACCGGGCGCGTTCGGAGCGCCCGACCCGGCGCGGCGCGTTCCACACCGTCCGCCTCGACGCGCACATCGCGGACGCGGTCGAACGCGTCGCGACCGGGCACCGCACGACCGCGTTCACCGTGCTGCTCGCGGCCTACCAGCTCCTGCTGTCGCGGTGCAGCGGCCAACGCGACATCCTGGTCGGCTCGGTCTTCGCCGGGCGCGACCGAGCGGAGTACGAGCCGGTCATCGGCTACTTCGCCAGTACGGTTGTGCTGCGCGGCGACCTGTCCGGCGATCCGACCGCCGGTGAGCTGATCGAGCGCACCCGGGATTCGGTGCTCGGTGCGATGGCCCACCCGCAGATGCCGTACGAGCGGCTGCTCGTCGCGCTCGACCCAGGCCGTACGCGCTTCGACACACCGCTGTTTCGCACCATGTTCATCCTGCACAGCCAGGATCGCGACGCGGCGACCGGCGGCTTCGCCGATCTGGAGACGGAGATCGTCGATGCCCAGCTGCAGCAGGCGAAGTTCGACCTGATGCTGGACGCCTGGCGGGACCGCGACGGATTCTCGCTCCAGTTCGGCTACGACCTGGACCTGTTCGACCAGGCCACGATCGCGCAGCTGGCCGACCGGTACGCCCAGCTGTGCGCTTCGCTGGTGACGGCCACCGATCGTCCACTGTCCACCATTTCGACGAGCTAGGAGTCCATGCCGTGAGCGCTACCGAGACGGGTGTCCGTCGCATCTGGACCGAGGCTCTGGGTGCACCGCCGGAGACCGACGAGACGGACTTCTTCGACGCGGGCGGCCAGTCTCTCGGCCTGATCCGCTTCCTGGCCGCCGTCCAGGACACGTACGGCATCGAGCTTCCGATCCATGAATTGTTCGCGGAGGGATTCACGGTGGCCAGCGCGACGGCCGCGATCGACCGGACCCTGGCGGCCGGCGCGACCGCCGACGAGCACGACGCGCTCGTGATGGAGTTGGAGCAGCTCAGCGACGATGAGTTGCGTGCGCTGCTGGCCGACGGAGCCTAACCTCCATGTCCACGTTCCTGCTGGTCACGCATGGCAGCGACGGTGACGTCCTGCCGTTCGTACGCGTCGGTGGGGAACTCGTCGGCCGCGGGCATCGCGTGGCTCTGCTGACCCACGCTCCGCACCGCAAGGCTGCCGCGGCCGCCGGTCTCGACTTCGTTCCCATCGACGGTGCCGAAGAGTTCGAACGCATGCTGGCGACCACGCCGGCGATGCTCGGCGACCGGACGATGTCCTGGCAGGACTTCTACCGGGGCAACGGCCTGTTCGACCAGATCCGGCGCGAGTGCGAGGTGCTGATGCGCTTGCACCGGCCAGGCGATACCGTGCTCGTCGGACGGCATACGTCGGCGGTGTCGGTCCGGTTCGTCGCCGAGATCGTGAACGCGCCGGTCGCCTGGATCGCCGTCTCGCCGTCACAGGTGATGGCCGCACCGATCGCCGCCCACGTCTACGGCACCGAGCTGGCGACCGACTTTGACCGCATCCGCGAAGGCTTCGGACTGTCACCGATGACCGACTGGCACGCCTGGTTCACCCATTCCACGGCCGAGTTCGGGCTGTGGCCGGCCTGGTTCGATCGGGCCGGATACCGGTCGCCGCCGCGGATGACGCTGACCGGATTTCCGCTCGGCGACGAGCGTACGCCGGGCGACCTGCCCGCCCGGCCGTACTCGTCGCAGACCATCCTGGCCACCGGCGGCACCGGCCGGATGCTGCACCCCGACTACTATCCCCAGCTGATCGCCGCGGCTGTCCGCTCCGGCCTGCCGACGCTGCTGGTCGTACGCCATCGGGACCTGCTTCCACCGAAACTGCCGTCGAACATCACCTGGTACCCGCGGCTGTCGTTCCCGCACGTGATGCCGCGGGTGGCCGCGATCGTGCACCACGGCGGGATCGGCACCTGCATTCGCGGGCTCGCCGCGGGTACGCCGCAGGTGCTGCTGCCGGACGGCGTGGACCGGCCGGACAACGCCGCCCGGCTGGCCCACCTTGGTCTCGCCCGGGTGGTCGGCGCACCGGACTGGGATCCGGACGCGATCGCGGCGCAGATTGTCGCCGCCGGCGAGGATGCCGAATACCGGTCCCGCGCGATGGACGTCACCGGCGGTAAACGCGCGAACGGCGTGGCCGAGACGGCCGATCGCCTGGAAGCGCTGCGCGATTCCCGCAACCTCTCCGCCCGGATCGGTGCGCTCAGCGCCGCCGACCTCGATCGATTGCGCGTCCGGCTGGGCATGCGTGTCCGCTCCCAACCACCGCAGGGCGGTTCGACGCCATGAAGATCCTGCTCGCGCAGAACCTGATCCATCTGCCGTCGCACGGCGGTGCGAACCGGTCCAACCGGCTGATGCTGGAGCAGCTGGCCGCACGCGGTCACGCCTGCCATGCGGTCACCCCGCTCAGCGGCGCGCTGGCGACCACCGCCGTCGCGGTGAACGACGTGGATCGGCAGGTCGAGGCGCTGCGGTCGCGCGGTGCGGTGATCGAGGAGATCACCGACGAGACCGTCGTCTACACGTACCGTGACGTGACCGTCCATGCCGTCCGCTCCGCATCCCGACTCGCGCCGACGATCCGGGCCGTTGCCGACCGGATCCGGCCCGACCGCACGCTCGTACCGTCCGACGACCCCGGTCACATCGTGATGAGCGCGGCGCTGCACGCATCACCCGGGCGGGTCGTCCACATGGTCCACACGCTGCAACAACTGCCCTACGGGCCGGAGGCGTTCTACCCCAGCGCCACCGGGGTTGCGCTGCTCCGGGAGGCGGCGGGCACGATCGCGGTCAGCCAGGCCGCCCGCCGATACGTCCGGGAACACGCCGGCATCGAGGCACACGTGATCTACCCCCAGGTGTACGGGCACCTGCCGCACCCGGCGTACGGGCGGTTCGGCCACGGCGCCGTGACGATGATCAATCCGTGCGGCTACAAGGGTCTGCCGATCCTGCTCGGCCTGGCGGATCTCCGCCCGGACGTGCCGTTCCTCGCCGTACCGACGTGGGGGGCCGTGCCCGAGGACCTGGTCGAATTGACGCGCCGGCCGAACATCACGCTGGCCGAACCGGTCGACGACATCGATGACATCTTCGCCCGTACCGGCGTGCTGCTGATGCCGTCGTTGTGGGGTGAGACGTTCGGATATACGTGCGTCGAGGCGATGCTGCGCGGAATTCCGGTGCTCGCCTCGTCGGTCGCCGGGCTGGTCGAGGCGAAGCTCGGCGTACCCGGCTCGCTGCCGGTACGGGCGATCACCGGTTACACCTCCGACCTGCGCCAGGATCGGCCGGTTCCGACGATTCCGGCGCAGGATCTCGGCCCGTGGGCGGCGGCCCTCGATCGGCTCCGCACCGACGAGGCCTACTACGCCGACAACGCCGCATCGTCACGTGCCGCCTCGACCTCGTTCGCCGGTGGTCTCGACGCCGGTGAGCTGGAGCGTTACCTCACCGACCTGCCGTTCAACCGGGATGCCGCGATCCGGATCCTGGCCGCGCGCCGGCCGGCCGCGGTACCGGCAGTGACATCCGAAACCGCTTGATCATCGAAGGGCCTGGGCGTGATCGAAGTCCGCATGCCGAAACTGAACAACAACGACGCCGCGTACGTGCTGCTCGCCTGGCTCGTGCCGGGTGGGCGTACGGTCAGCGCCGGCGACCCGATGGCCGAGGCGGAGACGTCGAAGGCGGTCGAGGAGCTGCTCGCGACCGGTACCGGCGTGCTGGAACCGCTGGCCGCCGCGGGCGAGGAGTGCGTACCGGGTCAGCTGATCGCGCGACTGCACGCCGACGAGACCAGCTTCCTCGCGGCGCACGATGCGCCGACCGCCGGCGGTACGTTGAATGGCGCCGCGACGTCGCCGACGACGGATGGTCCGATGGTGACCGCACCGGCCGCCGCCCTGATCGCCGAGTGGAACCTGCCGGACGAGACGGTACGGAGTTGGGGCCTCGCCGTCGTCCGCCGCGACGACGTGGAAAGGCTGGCCGCTCCCCCGAACGGCAACACGATTGTTGTTGTCGATGTCGCGGCGGCGTCGATGGCCGATGCGGAAACGGTCACGAGCGCACTGCCGCGCGTACAACGTGGGGTGGCGAACGCCGTCAGTCTGTCGCACCGCGAGATTCCGGCGGCCTTCACCGTCGCGGAGGTCGATGTGACCGATGCGTTGGCCGCGGCGCGAACGCTGACCAAGGCGCATCGCACGCTGATCGGCCTGGCCGAACTCACCGTGGCGGCGATCGCCGCTCGCCGCCACGCCGACGCCGTGTGCTTCGCGGCACTCGCACCGGACGGGCGCTCCACCGAACTGCGGCCGGGCGCGCATATCGGTGTGACGTTCGATCTCGGGGCGGGGCTGTTCGCACCGGTGATCCGTGACGCGGACACGATCGGCCTGACGAATCTGGCCCGAACGCTGACCGAGCACCGTTTGGCGGCGCTACGCGGGACGTTCCGCGAGCACGACCTGCAGGGCGCAAACATCACGCTCACGCTGCACACCGAACCCGGCATCGTATTCGCGATGCCGATCGTGTTTCCCGGTCAGGCGTGCGCACTCTCGCTCGCCGCGCCGCGCGCTGTGGCCGTGCCGGACGGTGACGGCTTCCGGTGGCGGCAGATCGTCCACCTCGGCGTCGCGTTCGATCACCGCATCGTCAACGGCAGCCACACGGGCGCTCTGCTTCGCGGCGTGAAAGAGCTGCTCGAATCGGCGGAGTTCCTGGCGCCGCACGCGCCGATCGGATAGCCCGCGTGAGTCCGGGATCTTGGACGCAAATGGTTGTCATGTCGGCTCACGGACAGCCATTCGAGTCCAAGATCCCTGCGAATCCCGGGTCAGCTGCCTTCCTGCACTTCGAACACCTGGTCGGCAACCAGTCCGTGCGCCTCGCGATGTACCGCCGACGCCGCATCCGCGGACGGGGCTTCGACCAGGCAGAAGATCTTGCCCTGCTGCTCGTCCACCCAGTAGCGGAGATAGTTCACATCGTGCTTGGTCTGCGTCTGCAGATCGGCAACGTGCGCCTGGGCCACGTCCTTCACGGACACTCCGCCGTCGATGTTGTGTACGTCCATGTAGAGCGGCATAACGCCTCCCACCTCGATCATCAGCTGGATAACCTGTCAAGGATGACGCTACGGCGCCGCGCCGACGCCCGGATCGGGAACGACTACCCAGATCCCGCCTGAGCGCCCCCTACTTTGCGGCCCCGACCAGTCCCAGGCGGGCGGCCTCGGACGCCGCCGCGGTCCGGGTCGGGGTGCCGAGCTTCGCCAGCACGGCGGACACGTGATGATCGACCGTCTTGGCCGAGATGAACAGGAGTGTCGCAATCTCGGCGTTGGTGTGCCCGGCGCAGATCAGGTCGAGGACCTCGTGCTCACGCCGGGTCAGCCCGGCCGGATGCGAGCGGGTCGCGCTCTGTGCCCCGCTCGGAATCGACCGGATGCCGACCTGCCGCATCCGGTGCCGCGTGAGCCGGGCCGCGGGCGCGGCGCCAAGGCTGTCGAACAGGCTGAGCGCCTCCCGGAGCGCCGCCTCGTCCGCGACGTCGAACAGGGCCAGTGCCGCATCGTAGACGCAGCCCAGGTCTGTCCAGCGGCGTGCGGCCAGCACGCCGTCACCGTCGATCATCAACCGGTACGGCTCAGCCACCGCGCCCTCGATCCGCCGGTCCGAGCCGAGTCGACGCAGCCACACCGCGGCCGTACCGCGTTCCCACGGATCGCATCGAGCCGCCAGGTCGGCGACCAGGCCGACTTCCTGTAGCGCCGCCTCGACGTGCCCTTCCAGCCAGAATGCCTCGGTTCGCGCGATTCGTACCGCTGCGATCCACTCCGGCTCCCGCGATCCGTCCGCCGCCGCGGCCGCCTCGTCGAGGCACTCCCAGACGCCGCTGTCGCCGCGGCGCGCCCGGACCGTACCGACGCTCATCAGCGGATTGATCCGGTTGACCGGTGACGCGACCCGTCGCAGCAGATCGGTGCCGAGCGCCAGAGCCTCATCCCACCGGCCGGTCTTCTCCATCACGCTGGACCGCTCACCGAGCAGGCACGTCGTGTACACCCCCATGTCCCGCTCGTCGGTGTACGCGAATCCTTCGACGAAGTACCGTTCGGCCTCCTCGAATCGCCGGTGCTCGGCGTACGTGGCATACAGGTTCGAGTACGCGCGACCGACCTGCGACGGCAAGCGGTGGGCGGTCGCGATGTCGAGCGCCTCCTGCAGCCCGGCGGCCCATTCACGACCGGCGTCCGCCATCGCCATCGCCATCGTGTTCGCCGCATCGCTGCGTACCGCCGGGAGGTTCATCGGTCCGGCCAGCTCCTGCGCGCGGCGGGCCAGCTCGATCGCGATGTCGGCGTGGCGCGCCTGCATGTGGTGCCCGGCCAGGTTCGCGTACGCGGAGGCCAGCTCTGCCCCGTCGCCGAGCGGTTCGAGGACGTCGACGGCGGCTTCCGCCGCGGTGAACGCCTCGTCGCTGCGGCACAACCGCCACATCGTCCGGGACAGCCGCCGGAGCGTGTCACCCTCCCGCAGCCGGTTGCCGGACGCGCGCCACAGTGCGAGTGCCTGCGTGTCCGCGTCCGCCGCCTCGGTCCACCGGTCCAGGACGGATACCTCGGAGGCGTACCCCTCGTACAGCGAGGCGAGCATTGCATCGTCGGCGCCCGCGGTGTGTCGGAGGGCCCGTTCGAACTGGGCCGCCGCCTCTCGATGCGATCCGAGTTCGGCGGATCTCTGCGCGGCGCGGGCCGCGTGTGCAAAGACGGCCGGGCCGTCGCCGGCCGCCTCGGCGTGGAACGCCATCCGGGCGTCCTCGTCGCATCCGAGCACGCCGAGCGCGGCGAGCACCCGCGCGTGGATCGCGACCCGACGGTGCGCGGCAACCGCCTGCTCGACCGCGAGGCGGGCGATCTCGTGCCGGAACCGGAGCCACTCGCCGTCGCCGGTGAGCAGGCCCGACGTGAGCAGTTCGTCGATCGCGTCCGGCGGGCATACGGTCACCGCTTCCAACAGCCGCACCTCGACCCGGGTGCCGGTGAGCGCGGCGACGTCGAGCAGCTCGCGGGCCGTGCCGCGCAGTCTCGCTCCGCGCGCGAGGACGGCGTCGCGGGCCGACGGCGGGACCACGTCGGCGCCACCGCGGAGTGCTTCGGTCGCATAGAACGGGTTGCCGTTCGTCAGCCGGTGCAGCTCGGCGGCGTCCAGGCCGCTCCCGGTGGCCAGGGTCGCGATCGCCCCGGCGGACAGCGGTCCGAGCCCGATCCGGCGGGTCGATCGCTGGGTGGCCAGCTCGCCGAGTGCGAGGCGCAGCGGATCGCTCGCGCTCCAAGCATCGTCACGATAGGTCGCGATCAGCAGGACGGCCGTATTCCGTAACCGGCGACCGAGAAATCGCAGCAGGTCGACAGTTGCCTCGTCGGCCCAGTGCACATCCTCGAAGACGAGGACGCTCAGCGTCGCCGGATCATTCGCCTGGCGAAGGAGTGCGGCGAACAGATCGTCGCGCGGAGCGTGAGCGCGGCAGAGATCGAGCAACTCGCCGCCGAGGTGCTCGGCGATGTCGAAGAGCGGACCGAGCGGTCTCGGCGTGAACAGGCCGTCACACGCACCCCACAGCCAACGTGCGTCCGACGTGTCCTCTTCGAGCTGTTCGACCAGGGCCGATTTGCCGACGCCGGCCTCGCCGGAGACCAGGACCAGGCGACCCTCCCCCCGGCGCGCCTCGGTTGCGTATTGACCGAGCGAGCCGAGCGAGGATTCCCGTTCCAGCAGCATGGACACATTGTCACCGCATTTCTGGCGCGGCGACAACGACGGTCACTCATCGGACAGGTGGCAGGCGGCCTCGCCGTCAATCTCCTCGACCACGGCGCCGGCCGGTTACCGATTGCCACCCGCCGAGACGGCCGCGGCGTGCAGGGCCGCGAACTCCTCGGCCAGCCGGTCCAGCGAGTAGTGGGCGTTCAGGCCGCTCGGGTTCGGCAGGACCCAGACCGAGGTGTCCGCGATGCGATCCGGTTGCGGTCCGACCACCGCCTTCGGTCGCGGGAATGCACTGCGGTAGGCAACCACTCCGAGTACGGCCAACCACGCCGGACGAAACGCGACGACCCGCTCGCGCAGCAGCGCACCGCCCGCGACCAACTCCGCGGTCGACAGCTCATCGGCGCGCGCACTCCCTCGCGCGACCACGTTCGTGATGCCGAGGCCGAGCGCAGGCAACTGATCCTGCTCGGCCGGGTCGAATTGGTACGGCGTGAATCCGCCGCGATGCAGCGCCGGCCAGAACCGGTTGCCCGGCCGCGCGAAGTGGTGCCCGGTCGCGGCCGACCACAGTCCGGGGTTGATGCCGCAGAACAGCACCCGCAGGTCCGGAGCGATGACATCGGGAATGGTTCGGTTGTTCGCCGCGAGCAGATCCGCCTTCGTCGGTCTCATGGACGAGACCTCCGATCGTCGACTCCGTTGCACCCGGCACAGTATCCGTCGTTGCATCCATAGCCGAGGGCGACGTCCGCTTCCGGCCCGTACGGGCCGGCTAAATCCGTTGCTCGTCCCGGCGGTAGATGGCACTCTGCACACGTGCTTGTGCAGCCCACGCTGTTTCTGACGGTCGGCCTACCCGGTGCGGGAAAGACAACGCTGGCGCGGCAACTCGCGGAGGAGCGACGCATTCTGCGGCTCACTCCTGATGACTGGATGGCTCCGTTGTTCGGACACAGCGACGCGGCTGGCCGTCGCGACATCCTTGAGGGCAGGATGATCTGGACCGCCCACGAGGTACTTCGAAGTGGGGCCTCCGTCATCCTCGACTTCGGGTGCTGGTCAAGCGACGAGCGGTACGCGATCCGGACGATCGCCGAGTCCACGGGTGCGGGTTTCGAGCTGAGGTACGTCACGATCGCCGAGCCGGAACGTCGAGCGCGAGCAACTCGCCGTTGGCACGAGTACCCGGAGACGACGTTCCTGATGACCGACGCAGACCATGATCAGTTCCTGGAGCTGTGTCAGCCGCCGACGGCAGACGAGCTTTCCTACGCTCCAATACCAGCACCGCCGTCCGGGTGCGAGAGTTGGCAACAGTGGGCCAGCGAACGGTGGCCGACACTGCCACGCTGAGCCGCCACCAGCAGGTCACCGGCGGCCGTCAACCGGACAAAAACTGGAGAGGTGACCGCTGTGACCGACTACGGCCATGAGCTGCTATTCGGAACGTTCATCACCCCCGCAGCCAGCGATCCCGCCCGCGTCGTCGCGCTCGCCCAGGCCACCGAGCAGGCCGGTCTCGACCTGGTCAGCGTGCAGGACCACCCGTACCAGCCGGCATTTCTGGATGCGTGGACGCTGCTGTCGGTGATCGCGGCCTCGACCACGACGGTCCGGGTCTTCGCCAACGTGACGAACCTTGCGATGCGGCCTCCGGCCGTGCTCGCCCGCAGCGTCGCGAGCCTGGATCGGCTCAGTGACGGCCGGGTCGAACTCGGCCTCGGTGCGGGCGCGTTCAACGCGGCGGTCGTCGCCAACGGCGGCCCGAAACGCGACGCGGGTGCGTCGATCGCCGCACTCGAGGAGGCCATCGCAATCATCCGGGCGATCTGGGCCGGCGACACGTCCGTTCGCGTCAACGGCGAGCACTACCAGGTCGTCGGCGCCAAAGCGGGCCCGGTGCCGGCGCACGACGTCGGCATCTGGGTCGGCGCCTACAAGCCACGCATGCTGGCACTGACCGGGCGGCTGGCAGACGGCTGGCTGCCGAGCCTCGCCTACGCCGGGGTCGACACGCTGACCGACCTGAACCGGATCATCGATACCGCCGCCTCCAACGCGGGCCGCGAACCGTCCGCGATCCGACGGCTGTACAACATCAACGGCACGTTCGGGCGGGGCGGCGGCCTGCTGCAGGGTCCGGCGACCGAGTGGGCCGAGCAGCTCGCCGACCTGACGTTGCGCGAGGGCATAAGCGCCTACATCCTGGCCAGCGACGATCCGGCGGACATCCGGCGCTTCGGCGAGGAGGTCGCGCCCGCGGTCCGCGCACTGGTCGCGGCGGCGCGTGCCGGAGACCCGACGCCCGCAGCGCCGCGGTCCGCGACGACGATCACCGCCACCACGGACGACGGGGTACGCCGCAGCCAGGTCGCCCGGTGGGACGAGTCCCTGCGACCGTCCGTACCCTCCGATGCAGCCAGCGGCGGTCCCGGCCCGAATGCAGCCGGACGCGACCTGGTGGCCGTGCACGACCATCTGCGACAGGAGCTGGCGCAGATCTACGACCTGGTGGATCAGGTCGCGGCCGGGCACATGGGCATCGGCTCGGCCCGATCGCACATCAACGAGATGACGATGCGGCAGAACAACTGGACGCTCGGGACGTACTGCGAGTCGTACTGCAGGGTCGTCACGACGCATCACACGATCGAGGACATCAGTGTCTTCCCGCACCTGCGACGGGCGGATCCGCAGCTCGGACCGGTCCTGGACCGCCTGAAAGAGGAGCACCACGTCATCCACGGCGTGCTCGAAGACGTCGATCGGGCGCTCGTCGGCCTGGTCGGCGGGGGCGACGTCAAGGCGCTGCGCGAGGCCGTGGATGAGCTGTCCGACACGCTCCTGTCACACCTGTCGTACGAGGAAACCCAGCTCATCGGGCCGCTCTCCCGGTACGGATTCCAGTGAACCGTTATATCATCGGCGGTATGGGCGACGATGACCTTCCCCTCCTTCCGGGCTTCCGCGAGATGGCGCAGCGTCAGCAATCCCTGGTCAACGACCTGGTTGCGCGGCGGCGCGAACTCGGGCTGTCGCAGAACGAGATCGCCGCACGGATGGGCACATCGCAGCCGGCCGTCGCCCGACTAGAGGCCGGCGGCGTCGATGCGCGGATGTCCACGCTCCAGCGCTACGCGGACGCGGTCGGCGTACGGCTGGATTTCGGGCTACAGAAGGGTTCCTCGTGATGAGCGCACGTTTCCCGTACGGCGAACCGGCACCGGATCGCATCGGCGCACCGAACCACGGCAGCGTCTCGCCCTGGTTGGAGGAGCGTCTCTTCGAACGTCGGGTGGTGATGCTGTCCGGCGTCCTGAGCCACCCGAGCGCCAACCTGGCCGCAGCCGCGCTGCTCACCCTCGATGCACTCTCCCCCGAACCGGTGGAGCTGCACGTCTCCTCGGTGGACGGCGAGTTGGCGGCCGCGTTCGCGATGGTGGACGCGATCGAGGCGATGCGGGCGCCGGTGCACGCGATCGTGCCGGGGATGGCCGGTGGTGCCGCCGTTCTCGTGCTGGCCGCCGCCGAACGCCGCCTCGCCTACGCGCACGCGCGCATCCGGCTGACCGAGCCACGATCCACGTCGGTGTCCGGTACGGCCGATCAGGTGACCGCCGCGGCCGGCGAGCACCTCCGCGAGTTGGACGAGCTGATCGTGCGGCTGGCCGCGGTCACCGGGCAGACCCGCAGCCGGATCGAGACCGACCTGGCCGCGGGGCGGTTCCTGTCCGCGCCGGAGGCGAAGGAGTACGGGTTGATCGACGAGATCGCAGGCAAGACCCGGCAGAGCTAGCCCGCGGCGGTCAGGTGCGGGAGGACCAGCGACGCGATCGTGCCGGGCTCCTGGTCGTACGGGTCACTGAACCCAAACGCCTGGAAGTAATAGCCATTCGTGGCCGCGTCGACCGCCCGACGCGACCACCACCGAGATCGTTACCACAGCCACGAACCCGCCACGGCGAGATATTTTCACCACACACCATCCGATCTCGGAACTCCGGTCACCGGAAGCATCACGGCGCGATCCCATCGACCGCATCGGTAGTGACTACGTACGCCGGTCATAGGTGCTTGCCGGACCGCCCATGATCAGCGCTAGAGTGCGCACATGAGCGCGCTTCAGGTCTGCATATGGATCTTCGCCGGCACGTGTGCCGTCGTCTGGGTCACGTCCCTCATCACGAACGAGCACTCGTGGGTGGACCGGATCTGGTCGATCATCCCGATCCCGTACGTCGCGGTGTTCGCCGGCCACGCCGGGTTCCGGGACGCTCGTCTCGACGTGATGCTCGCGCTCGTCGTGCTCTGGGGCGCCCGGCTGACCTTCAACTTCGCTCGGAAGGGCGGCTACGCGCCGGGTGGCGAGGACTACCGCTGGGAGGTCCTGCGCAGCCGCATGCCGAAGTGGCAGTTCCAGCTGTTCAACCTGTTCTTCATCACGATCTACCAGAACCTTCTGCTGCTGCTGATCACGCTGCCGGCCTGGACAGCGCTCAACCATCGGGGCGGGTTCGGGCTGCCGGACGTACTCGCAACGCTCGTGTTCCTGGTCCTGCTGGTCGGCGAGACCATCGCGGACCAGCAGCAATGGAACTTCCATGCGTGGAAGCGGGCCGAGATCGAGGCCGGACGCACGCCGGACCCGCAGTTCAACCAGAGCGGATTGTGGCGGTTCTCTCGGCACCCGAACTTCTTCTGCGAGCAGGGTCAGTGGTGGGTCGTGTTCTGCTTCGGCGCGATCGCCGCGGGCTCCGTGCTGCAGCCGACGATCCTGGGTGCGGTGCTGCTCACGCTGCTGTTCGTCGGCTCGACCCGGTTCACCGAGAGCATTTCAAAGTCCAAATATCCGGAGTACGCCACGTACCAGGCAACGACATCGGCTCAGATCCCGTGGCCGCCGAAGCAGAAGGACTCGCCCGAGGTCTCGCCCGCCTGAGCGTATTGCCATTGCCGCGGACCCCGACGGCGTGACAGGCTCGGCGACCGTGACGACGTTTGACGATCTCGTAGCCGAAGGCAACTCCGTACCCGTCGAGGGCTGGGATTTCTCCTGGTTCGACGGGCGCGCCACCGAAGAGCGACCGCCGTGGAGCTATCTCGGACTCGTCTCGGATCGGATGGCGTACGCGCAGGCCGCGCTGGACATCCAGACCGGCGGCGGCGAGGTGACCGCGAAGATCCCGATGGCGCCGCCGGTTCTCGCTGCGACCGAGTCGTGGCCCCCGAACATCGCGATCGCCCGGCGCAACCTGGCCCACCTCGGCGCGACCGTGACCGAGACCGGTGACGCCGACGATCTCCCGTACGCCGACGGCACGTTCGACCTGGTAATCAGCCGGCATCCGACGGTGACCCGCTTCGACGAAATCGCGCGCGTCCTGGCCGTCGGCGGCACGTACTTGTCGCAGCAGATCGGCGCCGGTACGAATCGCGAACTGACCGAGTTCTTCCTGGGCCCGGGCGAGATCGCCGACGAATGGCGTACGGCCTACCGGGTCGATCAGGCCCGAACGGCCGGCCTGGACGTGGTCGACCTGCGGGAAGCCGAACTGCGCGTGGAGTTCTTCGACATCGCGGCCGTGATCGTGTTCCTCCGGAAGGTGATCTGGACCGTGCACGACTTCGATGTCGACCGCTACCGGGACCGCCTGGCCGCGATGCACGACGTGATCGAGCATGACGGTTCCTTCGTCTCGTACGCGCGCCGGTTCCTGATCGAGGCGCAGAAGCTCAGCTGAGCACCTGCGCCGGATCGGCGTACGCCTGCATGCGAACGACCGCACCGTCGACGACCGTGAACACGTCGGCGACTTGAGCGCTCTGGTAGGTGCCGTCCTGCAGCGCGCCACCGACCTGGTGCACGATCACAATGTCGTCGCCGCGTCGGCGGGCAGTCGTGATCGACGTCAGATGTGCCCAGCCGGCGTACGACCGGCTGAGATAGTCGTGCACGGCGGCCCGGCCGTGGCGCTCGCCGCCGTTCGGGAACTCGTCCGGCTCGATCCACACGACATCGGGCGACAGCGGTGCGACCGCGGCGTCGATATCACCGAGCGCGTACGCGGCGTAGCAATCAAGGACAAGCGCGACGTCTGCATCCATGTGGTTTACCGTACGACCATGCAGCGCACGATCGACTGGGATTACGACGCGATCATCGCGATCGACCAGGTGGCCCTCCCGCACGAGGTTCGCGAGCTGCGCCTGACCAGCGTCGACGAGCTGATCGACGCGATCGTACGGCTCGCCGTTCGGGGCGCTCCGGCGCTCGGTGGTGCCGGTGCGCTCGGCGTGGCGCTGATCGCCCGGCAATACCCGGCCGGCGAGGTCCCGGCGGTCGCCGAACGCCTCGCCACCGCCCGGCCGACCGCGGCCAACCTGCGCTGGGGCGTGCAGCGCGCGCTGGCCCGGCTGGACGAGGGTCCGGACGCGGTACTGGCGGAGGCGCTGCTGGTGCTCGTCGAGGACGAACAGGCCAACCGGGCGGCATCCGACCGGGCCGCCGATCTGATCCGGTCGCTGTGCGAGCGGCGACCGCTGCGAATCCTGACGCACTGCAACGCGGGGCGGCTCGCGACGGTCGCCTGGGGCACCGCGCTCGGGGCGGTACGCAGCCTGTTCGAGGCCGGCGACGTCGAGTCCGTCCTCGCCGACGAGACCCGGCCACTGCTCCAGGGTGCCCGGTTGACGGCGTTCGAGCTGGATGAGCTCGGCATCCCGTACCGGATCTGTCCGGATTCCGCGGCCGCCGCGGCGATGTCGCTCGGCATGATCGACTGTGTGATCGTCGGTGCGGACCGGATCGCGCGCTCGGGTGATGTGGCGAACAAGATCGGCACGTTCTCGGTCGCGCTCGCCGCCGCCCGCCACGGCATCCCGTTCATCGTCGTGGCACCGGAATCCACGGTTGATCTGTCCATCGCCGACGGCCGCGAGATCCGCATCGAGCAGCGCGATCCGATGGAGGTCACGCACTTCGCCGGGCATCCGATCGCGCCGGCCGGAGCGGGCGTGTTCAATCCGGCGTTCGACGTGACGCCGGCCGACCTGGTGACCGCGATCGTCACCGAGGCGCGGGTGTGGCGCCCGGCGATGTGACGCCGTAGCCCGATAGTTTCTCGGCCACGCGGCCGATCTCCGCGTCGTCGAGCAGTCGCGGCGTACCGGCGGCCGATGCCCGTAGCCACACGTCGCAGAGCCATTCCAGATATTGAGCGCGCGCGTAGGCCTGCTTCAACGTTGTGCCCACGGTGAGCGTGCCGTGGTTGCCCAGCAGGCATCCGGTTCGCCCGGCGAGCGCCGATGCCATGTTGCGGGCGAGTTCCGGCGTGCCGTAGGTGGCGTACGGCGCAACGCGCACCGGACCGCCGAACAACGCGACCAAGTAGTGCACGGACGGTAGCTCGTCGACGAGCGCCGATACGGCGGTCGCCGCCACCGAATGCGTGTGTACGACCGCCTGAGCGCCGCTCTGCTCGTACGCGAGGAGGTGCATTGCCAGCTCGGTGGTCGGCGGCAGCGGTGCGTCCACCGGCGTGCCGTCCAGCCGGTGGATGCCGATCATGTCGGGGGTCAGATCGTCGTAGTCGACGCCGCTCGGGGTGACCGCGATCAGGTCATCGTGGCGGGCCGAGACGTTCCCGGACGTGCCGACGACCAGGCGGTCCGCGACCATCCGCCGGGCATGGTCGACCACGTCCTGCCTCAGGGCGCCGAGCTGCATCGTCATAATCTATCCGCCCTGCAGCGGTGAGCACTGTCACCGTTTGGCTACGGAGCGCTAGGAACGATGCGGACAAAGGCCGTGGATAGCGCGGAACGCACCTTCCGTATATCTATCGATTGTCCATTGTTCACCGTGCCCTTGCACCTTCGTCATCTTCGTTGCTAGCGTCGCAGCCGTACACGAGGATGGGAGTGAAGTGGCTCTGATCAGCATCATCGTGCCCGTTTACAACGTTAAGTCCTATCTGCGCGCGTGTCTCGACTCGATTCTCGATCAGGATTTCCGCGATATCGAACTCGTTGCGGTCGACGATTGTTCGCCGGACGAATGCGGGCAGATCATCGACGAATACGCGCGTAACGACAGTCGAATTCGTCCCGTTCATTTGTCCAGGAATGTCGGCCTCGGCGGCGCCCGCAACGCGGGTCTGGCGGAGGCGACCGGCGAATACGTGTGGTTCGTCGACAGCGACGACACGATCACCGACGGCTCGCTGGCGCTGATCGCCGACCGGATCCGGGCGACCACACCGGATGTCATGCTGATCGGCTACGCACGTACCGACGGGACCGGCATCCCGACCCGGGACGCGCTGCAGCGGTTGCTCTCGACGCCCGGTGCGCCCGACGTGTTCCGGATCTCGGAGCGCCCCGAGCTGTTGCAGGCGTTCCCGACGGCGTGGAACAAGGTGGTACGCCGCCGGTTCATGGTCGATGCCGGACTCACGTTCCCGGCCGGCTGGTACGAGGATCTCGCGTTCACGTACCCGCTGCTGGCCACGGCCGCGCGAATCAGCGTGCTCGACCACGTCTGCTACCACTACCGTCAGACCCGCGACGGCGCGATTCTCAGCACCACGAGCGATCGTCACTTCGAACTGATCGGCCAGTACGATCTCGTGTTCACGCGGCTGGCCACGGCCGGCGCCGACGGTGCCGCGATCCGCAGCCGGGTGCTCGGTCTGGCGATCGAACACTGCATCGTCGTCCTCGGCCATCCCGGACGCCTGTCCGCCACGGCGAAGCCGCGATTCTTCGCCGAGATTGTGGAATTCCGGCGCCGGCACCTGCCTCCCGGCGGCGACTACGTGATGCCGTCCGGCGCGTCGAAGATCCGCCATCAGCTGATCGCGCTCGGCAACTGGCCCACCTATCGGACGCTGCGCGACGGATATGTCGTCACCGCCCGCGCCCGGCGCCTCGCACAGTCGGCGGTACGCCGGCCGTACGCGCGGGCGCATCTCGACGCTCTCGGCGACAAAGCTTAGCCATCCGGATCTGTAGAAGGACGCCTCCATGCCCCCTCACGTTGTCATTCTCGCCGCCGGCCTCGGTACCCGTCTCGCACGTCCGCACCCGAAGCCGTTGACGCCGCTGGCCGACGGACGCACGATCATGCGCCATCAGCTGGATCATGTGGTGGAGGCGTTCGGCGAGGATGTCCGCGTGAGCATCGTGGTGGGCTTCAAGATGGACGTCATCATGGAGGCCGCGGCCGGTGACGCGAGCTTCGTCTACAACGAGGTGTTCGACCAGACCAATACGTCCAAGAGCCTGCTCAAATCGCTGCAGCTGGCACCGGCGGGCGGTGTGCTCTGGCTCAACGGCGACGTCGTGTTCGCGCCGGGCCTGCTCGAGTCGCTGCGGCCGCACATCGCCGACGACGTGTCGTTCGTGGCGGTCAACCGGGCCGTGGTCGGCGCGGAAGAGGTCAAGTACACGCTGGACGGTGACGGTTACATCGATGAACTGTCGAAGGTGGTGCAGAACGGCCTCGGCGAGGCGGTCGGCATCAACTTCGTCGCCGCCGCGGACCGGGCAGCCCTGATCCGGCACCTCACGGCCTGCAACGACGGCGACTACTTCGAGCGCGGCCTCGAGACCGCGATCAGCGAGGACGGCATGCGGGTCCGCGCCGTCGACATCTCCGCGTTCGGCTGCGTCGAGGTGGACTTCGCGGCGGATCTGGAGCGCGCGCTCACGCTGATGGCAGCGGTCTGACGCCATCCGCGCAAGGATGTGGTCATGACCGGCGACCACGCGCACGATGATCGCGACCACGCACCCGACGATCATGAGCACCATGATCACGACGACGACCTGCATGATCACGACCAGCATGATCACGACCAGCACGACCACGATGACCACGGCCACGATCATCATGGCGAGCACGGGCATGACCACGACGGCGAGTCGTGGTGGCATCGGCTCACACACCTGATCACGCCGCACTCGCACGACGCCGCCGACAAGGTCGACTCGGCCATGGAGGCCAGCTCCGACGGTCTCCGAGCACTGTGGATCAGCCTGATCGTGCTCGGCATCACGGCCGCGATCCAGGCCGTGGTCGTGGCGCTGTCCGGCAGCGTCGCACTCCTCGGCGACACGCTGCACAACGTCGCGGACGCGCTGACCGCGGTGCCGCTCGGGTTCGCGTTCCTGATCGGTCGCCGTCCGCCGACTCGGCGATACACCTACGGGTACGGGCGGGCCGAAGACCTCGCCGGCATCGTGATCGTGCTGGTCATCGCGGCGTCGTCGGTGCTCGCCGCGTACGTCGCGATCCGTCGCCTGGCCCATCCGCAGGACGTACACCACCTGTGGGCGGTCGCGGTCGCGGCGCTGGTCGGGTTCGCGGGCAACGAGATCGTGGCCCGATATCGAATCGGCGTCGGCCGCCGGATCGGCTCGGCCGCGCTCGTCGCCGATGGGCTGCACGCGCGTACCGATGGGTTCACCTCATTGGCCGTGTTGATCGGCGCCGGCGGCGTCGCGATCGGCTGGTGGTGGGCGGACCCGGTGGTGGGCCTCGCCATCACCGTCGCGATCGCGTTCGTGCTCAAGGACGCCGCGGTCCAGGTCTACCGGCGGCTAATGGACGCGGTCGATCCGGAGTTGCTCGATCGGGTCGAGGCGGTGCTGCGGGAGACGCCCGGCGTGCTGGACATCGGCACAGCCCGCATGCGCTGGATCGGGCATCAGCTGCGCGCGGAGTGCGAGATCGTGGTCGACGGTGACAGTACGGTCGTCGCCGCACACGCGATCGCCCACGATGCCGAACATCGGCTGATCCACGAGGTGCCGCGGCTGACATCGGCGATCGTGCACGCCGAGCCGTCCGGCGCGGTCCGCACCGAGCAGCACGCCTCCGTGACGGCCCACGGCGCGGCGTGATGCGGCGGAGGACGACTGCCGCCCGCGCTTCGGGGTCGCCACGGCCGTGCCGATCAGCATCGGGGTATCGCTGATCCGTGGATCGACGAGCATCGCGGGATAGCCGGGCGGCGCCAACGGTGGAACGTCCGCATGATCGGAGATCTTGGCTGCGGTGGAGGGTCAGCGTTGTCATCCGAGCGAAATGACCACCGCACGCAGCCAAGATCCGCGATGTTCCACGCGCCCGACGTCAGAAGAAGTTGTCAATATTGCTTTATCAATCTAGATTTATTACCTGTGCTAAGTACTTCTACCGATGTCATGATCGTCGGCTCCCAACTGCAGATCGCGCTGGGTCGAGTGGTGCGACGGCTGCGCCAGGGACACGTACCCGGTGATCTCACGCTGTCGGAAGTGTCCGCCCTCGCCCGCCTCGATCGCGGCGGGCCCGCGACCCCCGGCGAACTGGCCGCCGACGAACGCGTCCGACCCCAGGCGATGGGCGTGACGCTCGCTCAGCTCACCGAGCGCGCTCTGGTCAGCCGGACCGGCGATCCGGACGACGGTCGCCGCGTGCTGATGTCGATCACCGACGCGGGCCGGCAACTGCTGGTCGATCGGCGCGGTGCGAAGGCCGAGCGGATGACCGGGGCGCTGGCGAGTAGTTTCACGCCGGCCGAAATCCGCCGGCTCGCCGAAGCGGTGCCGCTGCTCGAGCGCCTGGCGGATGCGCTGTGAGCGAGCGGAGTCAGCCGACGACCGGCCGTTTCGCGTACAAGTGGGTGGCTCTGTCCAACACCACATTGGGTACGGGCATGGCCGCCATCGACGGCTCGATCGTGATCATCTCGCTGCCGGCCATCTTCCGGGGCATCGGACTCGATCCGCTCGCGCCCGAGAACATCGGCTACCTGCTGTGGATGATCCTCGGATACCTGCTGGTCTCCGCCGTCCTCGTGGTTGCGCTCGGCCGCCTCGGCGACATGTTCGGGCGCGTCCGCACGTACAACCTGGGTTTTGTGATCTTCACGATCGCGTCGCTCGCGCTGTCCGTGGACCCGTTCCACGCGCAGGCCGGGGCGATGTGGCTGATCCTCTGGCGGGTGGTCCAGGCGATCGGCGGCGCGATGCTGATGGCGAATTCGGCCGCGATCCTGACCGACGCGTTCCCGACCTCGCAGCGCGGGATGGCACTCGGCGTCAACCAGATCACCGCTCTGGCCGGGCAATTCCTCGGCCTGCTGCTCGGCGGCCTGCTCGCATCGATCGACTGGCGGGCGGTGTTCTGGGTCAGCGTGCCGGTCGGCGTGATCGGCACGATCTGGTCCTACCGGAGCCTCCGGGAGACGACCGGTGGCCACCGCGCACGCATCGACTGGGCCGGCAACGTCACGTTCGCGCTGGGCGCGGCGCTGATTCTGGCGGCAATGACCTACGGGATCCAGCCCTACGGCGGCCACCCGACCGGATGGACCAACCCGAAGGTGTACGGCGGGATCCTCACCGGCATCGCGCTGCTGGTCGCGTTCGTGATCATCGAGAAACGCGTGGCCGAGCCGATGTTCCAGATCGCACTGTTCAAGATCCGTGCATTCTCAGCCGGTCTGCTTGCCGCGCTGCTCACCGCGATCGCGCGTGGCGGCCTGCAGTTCATGCTCATCATCTGGTTGCAGGGCATCTGGCTGCCCCTGCACGGGTACGCGTTCACCGACACCCCGCTGTGGGCCGGCATCTACATGCTGCCGCTGACCGCCGGATTCCTGATCGCCGGGCCGACCTCCGGCTACCTGTCGGACCGTTTCGGCTCGCGGCTGTTCGCGACCGGCGGCCTGCTGATCGTCGCCGCATCGTTCATCGGGCTGATGCTGCTGCCGGTCGACTTCTCCTATCCCGCGTTCGGCGCGCTGCTGCTGCTCAGCGGCATCGGTCAGGGCATGTTCTCGGCACCGAACACGTCGGCCATCATGAGCAGCGTGCCCGCGTCGGACCGCGGCGTCTCGTCCGGGATGCGCGCGACCTGCCAGAACGCCGGCACGTCGCTGTCCATCGGCATCTTCTTCTCGCTCATGATCGCCGGGCTGGCCCGCTCGCTGCCGACGACGCTGACCTCCGGCCTGACGGCCCAGGGCGTACCCGGTCCGGTTGCCGCACACATCGCCGCACTGCCACCGGTCAGTACGCTGTTCGCGGCGTTCCTGGGTGCAAACCCGGTCCAGCACCTGGCCGGTCCGCAGGTGCTACAGTCGCTGCCGCCGGCGAACGCCGCGAAGCTGACCGGCCACGAGTTCTTCCCGAGCCTGATCAGCGGGCCGTTCCACAACGGCCTGGTGATCGTGTTCTCGGCTGCCGCCGCGATGGCACTGTGCGCGGCGCTGGCGTCGGCGCTGCGCGGGAAGCGCTACGTTCACAGCGAACCCGCGGTCGCCGCCGTGGACATGGACGTGCCTGAAGGAGCTATTCGCTGATGCGCAACTGGTCGGGAAATGTCACCTACGCTGCGGCACGGATCCTCCATCCGACCTCGATCGAGGAGTTGCGTCGGGTGGTCGGCTCGGCCTCGCGGATCAGGGCGCTCGGCACCCGGCACTCGTTCAGCACGGTCGCGGACACTACTGCCGATCTCGTGTCACTCGCAGAGCTGCCGGCGACCGTGGAGATCGCGCCCGACGGCCGGACGGTGACGGTCGCCTCGGCCATGCGCTACGGCGACGTAGCAGTCGCGTTGCAGCGGGCCGGATACGCACTGCACAACCTCGGATCGCTCCCCCACATCTCGGTCGCCGGCGCCATCGCGACCGGCACACACGGCTCCGGCAACACGAACGGCAACCTCGCGACCGCCGTCGCCGCGCTTGACGTCATCGACGCGAACGGAGACATCGTCCGGCTACAGCGCGGCGATCCGGAGTTCGACGCGAGCGTGGTCGCGCTCGGCGCACTCGGCATCGTCACGCACGTGACGCTCGACATCGAGCCGACGTACGAGGTATCCCAGTGGGTCTTCGAGGACGCGCCGTTCGATCTCGACTGGTTCAGTGACGGCTACAGCGTCAGCCTGTTCACCGACTGGACCTCCGACCGGTTCAACCAGGTGTGGGTAAAGCGGCGCGGCACGTGGGAAGCGCCCGAGACGTGGCGTGGCGGCACCCGTGCCGACGGGCCGCGGCACCCGATCGCGAGCCTGCCGGCCGACCCCGCCACGACCCAGATGGGCATCCCCGGACCGTGGCACGAACGGTTGCCGCACTTCCGGCTCGACTTCACGCCGAGCGTCGGCGAGGAGCTGCAGACCGAATACTTCGTCGCCCGCTCGGACGGCCCGGCCGCGCTCGCCGCACTGGCGCCGCTCGCCGGACGGATCGCGCCGCTGCTCGCCGTCACCGAGCTGCGTACGATCGCCGCCGACCATCTGCTGCTCAGCCCGGCGTACGGCCGGGACAGCATGGCAATCCACTTCACCTGGCATCTGGACGTCGCCGCTGTCACTGCGCTCCTGCCGTCGATCGAGGCGGCACTTGCGCCGTTCTCGCCACGGCCGCACTGGGGCAAGGTATTCGCCCTGTCGCCGCTCGCATCGCCGGAATTCCGGCGTCTGCGCGGAAAACAGGATCCGGGCGGCAAATTCGGAAACGCGTACGTCGATCGGTACGCGCCCGCCATCGAGTAGCGTGTCGTCTCGTGGCATCCATGGTGAACCGCTTCAAGGCCTGGCTTTCCCGCCTCGGCAACGCACCCGCACCGGCACGTCCATCGACCGCACCGGCACGGCCGTCGACCGCACCGGCCGGCGTACCGGCGCCGCCGCATCCGAGCGGAAAGCCGCCGGCGAGGCAGCTGAACGTGCCCGCGCCTCGCGGCAAGCACCTCGAGTACGCGCCGAAACTCGACGGACAAGCCGATCCCGGCGAGATCGTGTGGACCTGGGTTCCGTTCGAGGAGAACGACGGCCAGGGCAAGGACCGGCCGGTGTTGGTCGTCGGCCGCGATGGCAAGCTGCTGCTCGGCTTGATGCTGTCCAGCGAATCGAAGCGCGACGGCCAGCACAACTGGCTCGCGCTCGGGTCCGGCGACTGGGACGGCCAGCACCGGCCGAGCTGGCTGCGGCTCGATCGCGTCCTGGAGGTGCACGAGGAGCTGGTCCGCCGTGAGGGCGCGATCCTCGATCGCGCCCGGTTCGACGGCATCGCAGCGACACTGCGCGGCGGGTACGGGTGGCATTGAGCACCGGCGAACTCCGGATCGGATGCCTCGGCGCCGCCCGGATCGCACCGAACGCGCTCATCAAACCGGCCCGCGCCGTCGACGGTGTGACGGTGACCGCGGTAGCCGCCCGATCGCCGGCGAGGGCGGCCCGGTTCGCGGCCACGCACGGGATCCCCCGCGTCCTCGACGACTATGGCGCGATCATCAACGATCCCGACATCGACGCGGTCTACATCCCGCTGCCGAACGGGCTGCACTCGCCGTGGGTTCTGGCCGCGATCGGCGCCGGCAAGCACGTGCTGTGCGAGAAGCCGTTCACCGCGAACGCCGCGCAGGCCGCGATCATCGCCGATACGGCGACGCCGGTGACCGTGATGGAGGCGTTCCACTACCGCTATCACCCGCTGGCGGCTCGGATGATCGAGATCGTCCGGTCCGAGCTGGGTACGATCCGGCACGTCGAGACCGCGATGTGCATCCCGCTGCCACGGTTCTCCGACATCCGCTACCAGTACGACCTGGCCGGCGGCGCGCTGATGGACGCCGGCTGCTACGCAGTGCACGCCGCGCGTACGTTCGGGCCGGGTGAACCGGAGGTTACCGGCGCCAACGCATTGCCGCTGCGCCGCGATTCCCGGGTCGATCGAGCGATGACGATCGAACTCGCCTATCCGGGCGGTGCGACCGGCCGCGTACGCGCGTCGATGTGGTCGGCATCGCTGCTCAACGTGTCCGTCCGCGTCGTCGGTGATCGGGGCGTGATGCGCGTCCTCAACTTCGTCGCGCCGCAGTATTACCACCGGCTGTCCGTTCGGGTCGACGGCGTACGGCGGACCGAGAAGGTGGCCGGCGGCAGCTCGTACACGCATCAGATGCGCGCCTTCCTGGCCGCGACCCGCGGCGAGCCGACGAATCTCACGCCGCCGGCCGATTCGGTCGCGACCATGTCGGTGATCGACGCCGCGTACACCGCCGCCGGCCTGCCGTTGCGGCCCTGAAACCATCCGCCGCCCGGCCGTCGCAGCTCAGCGCCAGCTGAACTCCGGTTCGTAGCCGAGCACGCGCCGAGCCTTGTCGATCGACAGCAACGTCTCGTGCTTTCCCAGGTCCTTCGTCACCGGTACGCCGGGGAACAACTCGGCCATCAACTGCGCGGACGGCGTCGACATCACGGTGTCCGCGTTCGCGATGACGAACACGTCCGCGCCGGTTCCGTTGTGCTCCAACGCTTTGCGCACGGCCTGTGCGCCGTCGCGCGCGTCGATGTAACCCCACAGGTTCCACGATCGCGAACTCGGATCGGCGTTGTATCCGGGAAATGCCGCATAGTCCGACGGCAGCATCACGTTCGAGAACCGCAGCCCGTAGATCTTCATGCCCGGCACCTGGCGGCAGACCTGCTCGGCCAGCTTCTCGCCGAGATACTTGCTGAGCGAGTACGACGTCTCCGGGCGGCCCTCGTAGCCCTCGTCCACCGGCGCGTACGGCGGCGGCGTCTCGAACGGCAACCCGAGCACGGTCTCGCTGGACGCCCAGACCACGTTGCGGATGCCCGCCGCACGCGCGGCCGCGAACACGTTGTAGGTCGAGACCATGTTGTTGTCGAAGACGGCCGCGTTCGCGGTCAGTCCCGGTGCCGGGATCGCCGCCAGATGCACGACCGCGTCCACGCCGGCGTACCGCGCGTCGATGCCCATCAGCGCTTCCAGCGTCTGCCCGTAGTCGGTCAGATCAATCTGGGTGTACGGGCAGACCGGCCCCAGACCACTCGGGTCCCGTGGCGGCAGGAGATCGACGTTGTGTACGTCCCATCCATGCGCGACGAGGTCGGTGAGGACCGCACCGCCCAGCTTTCCACTGCCACCGGTGACCACGACTCGACTCATGACCGAGAGTCTAGAACTCGCTTGATCGTCGGCTGCCGCCTCTGGCACGCTCGTGGCGTGCTGGACAAGCCGACGATCGACGACACCGTGCTGATCGACGCCGTCCGGACCGGCTGGGGTGTCGCGCTGGCCAGCGTCACGTTCCTGCCCCTCGGACTCGATGTTCAGGCATGGGCATACCGGGCCGACGCCGATACCGGCGAACAATTCTTCCTGAAGGTACGGCGGGGTAGGCCGGCCCTCGCGTCGATCCGGCTGCCACAGCTCCTGCACGATCAGGGCCTCCGCGAGGTGGTCGCACCGATCCCGCCGCACGACCAGCGGCCGTGGCGCGAGGCGGACGGATTCCACCTGCTCCTCTACCCGTACGTGGAGGGCACCAGCGCATGGGCGTCCGGCTTCACCGATCGGCAGTGGTTCGAGCACGGGACGTTTCTGCGACGGCTGCACGCGTCGACGGTCCCGGACGGCCTGCTCCCGACCGAGTCGTACGCCGCCGATGCGGCTCATCGTGCGGCGGCCGGCATCAGCGTCCCGGCCGGTACGGACGAGATCGGCCGAGCCCTGGCCCGTTTCGTGGACCAGCACCGCGCCACCATCGACGAGATGGCCGCCCGTACGCTCGACCTGGCACAACGCGCCATCGACGCGGACCTGCCCGTCGTGGTCTGCCATACCGACATCCATCCGGGCAACGTGATGGTCGGGCCGGACGGCTCGCTGTCGGTCGTGGACTGGGATGCACCGATGCTGGCGCCGCCGGAGCGCGACCTGATGTTCGTGCTCAGCCCCGGCTTCGGTGACCAGCCGTTCACCGACCACCGACGGTCCCGATTCCTCGCCGGGTACGGCCCGCATACGATCAACGCCGACGTTCTGTCCTACTACGTCCACGAACGTACGCTGGACGATGCCACGCTCTCCATCGCGAGCATCCTCGACGAGTCCGCCAGCGACGCCGCACGGGCGAACGACCTCTACTGGCTGCGGCGGCAGTTCACGGCCGGTTGAGAGGCCCGCTGCCCGTCGGTCGCACCGATCAGCGGTCGGCGCCCAGTTGGATCGCGCTCTCGTGCTCGTGGGCCAGCAGCCGCAGCGCGCCGAACAGGGCCTCCCCCAGCACCGTGCCGAGCACGACGAGTTCGAGCATGCGGACCGGGTCACGACGTGCGATCACGCTCTCGACTTCGAACCGCGCCACCTGCTGAGCACTGTCGGCGTACGCGTCGAGGCTACCGAGGACCTCGGTGACGTCGAGGGACCGCAGCGCGTACAGCACGTCGGCGAGCTGATTGAGCGCGATTGCGTTCGGATCCACGTGCCAGCCGCGGGACGCGATGAGCCGCTCCGCCTCGGCCCGGGCTTGCCCCCACGCGGGCGTGCCACGGTCCGGCTGACGGGACGGCGTGACGGCGTGATGAGCGATGCCGAGCAGATCATGCGGCTCGACGTCGCTGCGCCCGAGCGCATCGACGACGTCGCGGGCGGACGCGACCGAGACGCCGCCAACATCGATCAGCGCGCGGATCAGGCGCAGCCGTCGGATGTGATCTTCGCCGTAGTCGGCCTGATTCGCGGCCGTGGCCGTTCCGGGCGCGAGGAGACGTTCGCGCAGGTAGTACTTGATGGTGGGGATGGGCACGCCGCTGCGCTGACTGAGTTCACCGATGCGCATCGCGGCGTACCTCTCGATCTGGGTTGTGATCTTTCCAGGTTAGATGGATAGTGTAGCTATCTACTAATGGATAGCGTAACTATCCATAACTGAGCACTGGGAGTCGGACATGGCACACGTGACACCGGGCCGCATGACCTCGCACATCGACGGCGACTTCGTGGTCTTCCTGATCGGTATGCGCATCAACAAGCCCTGGAAGCTGCACAAGTGGATCCCGATCGCGGCCGCGATGGGCCCGATGCTGCGCGAACTCTCCAAGCGCAAGGAGCTGGGACTCCTCGGCTTCCACACCTGGGTGGGGCCGAGCGGGCCGCTGGTCGTGCAGTATTGGCGCAGCGTCGAGCAGTTGGAAGCGTTCGCGAAGGACCCGGCGCTGACCCACCGGCCGGCGTGGAAGGCCTTCTACAAGAGCGTCGGCGATGGCGGCGATGTCGGAATCTGGCACGAGACCTACGTCGTGCGCGACGGTGCCTACGAGGTGCTCTACGGCAACATGCCGCAGTTCGGGCTCGCGAAGGCCGGCGAATACCTGCCGCTGTCGGCCGCGACCCGGCAGGCCGCCGATCGCCGCGCGACCAACAGCGGGGTCAGCGTGCCCACGCCTCACGCGCGGTAACCACCGGTCCGCCGCTGCGCACGGATGCGTCGATCGCGAGCGCGAGCAGGTGGTCCTGGCAGGCAGAGGCGAGGGGGTACGGTGCCGGAGCCTCATCACGGGCCCACGCACCGGTCTCCGCCACGATCGCCGCGACCGCGATGTCGTCGTCGGACATGCCGCTGCCGCGGAACGGATTGCGGTAGACGATCGTTCCGTCGAAGCTGATGTGCTTGAGGTCCAAGCCTTCGAGGTTGAGGTCGTGGCCGGTCTGGCGGCGGGTGAGCGTCGATGAGATCGGCGTCTCCGGGTCGAGCAGCCGGGTCACGGTGTCGTCCACAATCTCGCCGCGGCTGCCCCGGACCACGATCCGGCGGGCACGCAACGGATTCCACCACTGGTTGTCGGTGAAGTCGTAGAGACCCATCCGGCCGTCGAAATCGATCGTCGCGAGCGTTGTGGCGGCCGGCTTCGGGGTGTCGTCGCCGCTCCAACCGCGCGGCGACAACGGATCCGCGAGCGGCGCCGTGAACGCGTGCGCGTTGACGGTCGCCGGATCGTATCCGACGTCGAGGAGACCGCGGATCAGCGACGTCGCGTGGTACATGTGCGTAGAGGACACCTGCACGGACGTCGGCGTGCCGATGACGCCGTCCTGGACGATCCGCAGGCGAGCCGCGTGGCCGGGCATCAGCAGATACTGCTCCGCGACCTGCACGAGGCCGCTCGTACCGACCTCCGACCAGAGCTTGCGCAGGCCATCGGCGTCCGGCGCGGGCGGCGTTTCGCCGAGCACCTTCACGCCGTTGGCGACCAGATCGGCGATCACACCCGGCGATGCGTCCCACGGCACCGACACGATCACGAAGTCGGGGCGCTCGTGCAGGAGCAACGCGTCGATCGACGTGAACGCTGTGACGTCCCACTCGTCCTCGATCCGTGCGGCGCGCGTGGCCGACCGGGTCACGACGCCGGCGACACGCATCTGGTCGGGCACCGTACGCGCGATGCGGCAGAAGAACTCCGAGCGCCAGCCGGAGCCGACAATGCCGAATGTGGTCACCATGGCGAGATGTTAGCGTCCTGGATCAGCGCTGCTCCAACGCCAGCTCATGTCGGCCGCGTTCGGTGGCGGACCAGGCAGGTCCGTGCCGTGCTTCTGGCTCAGTCCGTCGAGTTGCAGTGCCAGATGCCGTTGCCGTAACTGTTTCGTCCGATCGCCGTCCGGCACCCGGATCGCCGCGCAGGCCTCCAGGATCTGCCCGATGTCCTCGAAGACGGCGTCCGTCCGCAGGCGGCCGCTCGCCCGAGCGCGATCGAAGATGCCGCCGGCGAGCACGTTCGCGCGGGTGGTGTCGGCGTACATCTCGGGGGTCGGCGTGAACGTGCCGGCCAGATGTACGGTCAGCGAATGCACGTCGGCATCGACGATTCGGCGCAGGAATCCGCAGAACGCGTCCCATCCGTCGACGTCGGCTGCGGCCGCCTCCGCTTCGGCGATATAACGCAGCAGCCCGTCGTGGCACAGCCGGCGGAGCAGGTCCTCCTTCCCGGCGTACCGGCGGTAGAGCGCGCTGATCCCGACGCCCGCCCGATCCGCGACCGCCGAGATCGGTGCCTTCGCATCACCCAGGAAAACGTCACGGGCGGCGGCCAGAATCACGCCATCGTTGCGGGCGGCTTGACCACGGCGGCCGGGGAGTCCGGAAGTTTCTGACATGAGTTCACGATATCACTGGAACGGATCGTTCCGCTCTGTTATGCTAAAACGGAACGAAGCATTCCGGTCCAAAATTAGCTAGGAGCAGATCATGAACCCGTACCGCATCGAGGTCTCGCAGGCGAAACTCGACGATCTGGCCGCCCGCCTGGACGCGACGATCTGGCCGGATGAACTGCCCGGCGCCGACGGGTCCTACGGCATGACCAACCAGCGGGTACGCCACCTGGCCGACTACTGGCGGCACACGTTCGACTGGCGGGCACTCGAGGCGCAGCTGAACGCGTACCCGCAGTTCGTTATCGACCTGGACGGCGAGGACATCCACTTCCTGCACGTCCGGTCGGACCGTGCGGATGCGACGCCGATGATCCTGACCCACGGATGGCCCGGATCGATCGTGGAATTCCTCGACCTGATCGAGCCGCTGACCAACCCGGCGCCCGACCAGCCCGCGTTCCACCTGGTCATCCCGTCGCTCCCCGGGTACGGCTTCTCCGGCCCGACCCGCAGCGCCGGCTGGAACACCCAGCGGGTCGCGAGCGCCTGGGCCGAGTTGATGAGCCGGCTGGGCTACGAGCGTTACATCGCGGCCGGCAACGACGCCGGATCGATGGTCTCGCCGGAGGTCGGCCGGGTCGATCCGGAGCATGTCGCGGGCGTACACGTCACGCAGCTCTTCTCGTTCCCGTCCGGCGATCCGGCGGAGTTCGCGACGTTCACGCCGACCGATTACGCGGCCCTGCAGAAGCTGCAGTGGTTCTACGAGAACATGTTCTCGTTCAACGCGGTGCAGAGCCAGCAGCCGCAGTCCCTCGCATTCGCGATCAGCGACTCCCCCACCGGCCTGCTTGCGTGGAACGCACAGCTGATGGGCGAGGGCCTGGACGACGAATTCGTGATCGCGAACGTCGCGATCTACTGGCTCACCGGCACCGCCGGATCGGCGATGCGCTTCTACTACGAGAACGCCCATGCGGCGCCGGCGGCCGAGCCGACCACGACGCCGACCGGTCTCGCCATGTTCGCGCACGACTTCCAGTCGATCCGACCGCTGGCCGAGCGCGACCACAAGAACATCGTCAGCTGGAACTCCTACGATGCCGGCCTCCCGGCCGGCGGCCCGCGCGACGCGTCCGGGCACTACGCGGCCCACGAGGCGACCGATCTGCTGGTCGCGGATATCCGTACGTTCGTCACGGCTCTGTAGTCCACGAATCATTGCGGGCGGTGTGGTTTCCGGCTCTCGGGCCAGGGACCACACCGCCCGTCATCGTGCCGGCATCGGCCGGCAGATGCGAGAGTCGCCGGCGACCGTGCATGCCGTGTCGCTGCGTTACCTGGCTGGTCCGGCCGAACCGGAATCCGGCGCTCGGTAGCCGATTCGAAACAATCATGGTCCACACTGGCCGATAGCGCGGCCGACCGATCAGGCGAGCGCGGTCGGACGTAACGGCCAGCGCAAAGCCTCCGGCGGGGAGATCAATCCGGCCGCCATGACGGCTACCATGCAGGCGCCTACATCTTGCTAAACGGTTAACACGCACGCGCTTACATTCAATTAAGGGGTGTACCGCAAGTGACCGAATCCAGTGGCGCGGGGGCAACCGCGCTCATCGAGGCCGACGTACGCGAAGGCACGTACGGCGACAAAGTAGCAGCAATCGAACCCGGGGGCGCCGAGTTCATCTCGCTGTCCGAACGCCACGGCAAACCGTACAACCAGTTCTGGACCTGGGTTTCTCCCAATATGGAATTCGCGACCATCTTCGTCGGCGTGCTCGGCGTGGCGGTCTTCGGCCAGTCGTTCTGGATGGCCACGCTCGCGATCGTGCTCGGCACCGGCCTGGGCTCGCTGGCCATGGGCGTGCTCGCCTCGCGTGGGCCGCTGTTCGGCGTCCCGCAGATGGTGCTGTCGCGGATCGGCTTCGGTTTCCTCGGCAACATCCTGCCGGCCGGTATCAACGCGCTCGTCGCGGGCGTCGGCTGGTTCGCGGTCAACAGCGTCAGCGGAGCGTTCGCACTGAACGCGCTGTTCGGCTGGAACGCGAAGCTCTGCCTGGCGATCATCGTGCTGGTGCAGATCGCGGTCGCGTTCTTCGGGCACAACCTGGTGCACGTCTTCGAGCGGATGAGCTTCCCGATCCTCGCGGTCATCTTCATCATCGCCGCAATCGCCATCCTGTCGAAGGCGCACGGCACGATCCACGGCGCGCACGAGACCGGTGGCATCGGTGGATGGCTCGTGCTGTTCGGCGCCTCCTTCGGCTACGCGGCCGGCTGGAACCCGTACGCCAGCGACTACACGCGCTACCTGCCGCGGGAGAGCAACCGGACGTCGGCGGGCCTCTGGGCCGGCCTGGGCGTCTTCGTCTCCTGCGTCTTCCTCGAGGTCATCGGCGCCGCCTCGGCGACGGTAGCGACGCCGAGCACCGACAATCCGACCCAGGCGTTCGTCGGCATCATGCCGAAGGGCGTCGCGGACGCCACCCTGGTCGCGATCGCGCTCGGCGCGGTCTGCGCGAACGCGCTGAACGTGTACTCCGGTTCGATGTCGTTCCTCGCGCTCGGCATCAAGATCCCGCTCGGCCTACGTCGGGCCATCGTCGCGATCGTGTTCGGCGTCGCCGGGTTCTTCGTGGCCTGGTCGGGTCTCAAGGACGCCGGCGAGAAGTACACCAACTTCCTGCTCATCATCGCGTACTGGATCGGGCCGTGGCTCGGTGTCTACTTCACCGACCAGTTCCTGCGGCGCGGGAAGCAGGTCGGCGGGTTCCTCTTCGACCGCCGGCACAACCCGTGGGCCGGATTCGTCGCGATGGCCGTCGCCGGTGCCGTCTCGATCTACTTCTTCGCTGACCAGTACCCGATGTACGTGGCATCGGTCCCGACCAACCACCCGAAGTTCGGCGATCTGACATTCGAGGTCGGCTTCGTCCTGGCGGCCCTGCTCTACGCGGTGCTGTTCCAGGTCCAGGGCGGCAAGGACCGCGAGGAAGCACTGTCCATCCCGGAGGAGGCACTGCCAGAGGCACTGCCCGTCCCGCCCGACGCGCTGGCCGTTCCAGCCGAGTAGCCCGATACGCACAAACGCCCGCCGGCACTCCACCGGCGGGCGTTCGTATGAATCGGGCTCACCGCAGGAACGTCACCTGCTCCTCGACACCGTCCCAGACGACCGTGTGCTGCGCCGGCGTCGCCCGCGCGACCACCTTGCCGCCGCGCAGCACGAGCGTGCGCGGAGCCACCAGGCGCAGCGCATCCGCCTCCGACGGCGCGTCGAAAACGACCAGGTCCGCGGGTCCACCCAACCGCAGACCATAACGGGGTACGCCGAGAGCCGCCGCCGGATTCGTAGTGATCATGTCGATCAGGCGCTTGAGTTCCGCGTCACCGGACATCTGTCCCAAGTGGACCAACACGAACGCGGCTTGCAACGGATCGCCGTAGCCGAGCGGGTACCACGGGTCCATCACCGAGTCGTGGCCGATGCAGACGTTCACACCGGCCTCCTGCAACTGCTTCACCCGGGTGTGGCCACGGCGGATCGGACCGGTGTCGAAGCGTCCCTGCAGCACCGCGTTGTCCAGCGGATTCGTCACCATGTGCAGGCCGGCTCGCGCGATGTTGTTGATCAGGCGGTACGCGTACGCGTTGTTGTAGGAGTGCATCGCGGTCGTGTGGCTCGCGGTGACCCGCCCCGACATGCCCCGGCGGATCGTCTCCGCGGCCATCACCTCGACGAAGCGGGAATGCTCGTCGTCGGTCTCGTCGCAGTGGATGTCGACCTGGAGCCCGTACTCGTCGGCGAGCGCCATCGCGAACTTCACCGACTCGACGCCGTCCTCCCGGGTCAGCTCGTAGTGCGGGATGCCGCCGACCACGTCGGCCCCGATCTCGACCGCCTTGCGCATCAGCTCCCGGCCGCCCTCGAAGCCGAGGATGCCCTGCTGCGGGAACGCGACGAGCTGCAGGTCGATCAGGCCGCGTACCTCCTCGCGCAGATCCACGAGTGCGCGCAGCGCCCGCAGCTTCGGATCGCAGACATCGACATGGCTGCGGACGTGCTGGACGCCGTTCGCAAGCTGCCAGCGCAGGATCTTCCGTACGCGCGACTGCACGTCCTCGTAGGTCAGGTCGGCGACGCGTTCGGCCCACACCGCGATGCCCTCGAACAGCGATCCGGACACGTTCGGGCGCGGCTGGCCGACCGTCAGTACCGCGTCGAGGTGGATGTGCGGCTCGACCAGCGGCGGCGTGACCAGCCGACCGGCGAGATCGATCACCTCGCGAGCCTCGGTGTCGGCGGCGACCTCGACAATCCGGCCGTCCTCGATCCCGAGATCGGTGAGGCCGTCCGTGCCGACGAGGTACGCGTTCCGAAGGATCAGATCGATCATCTGTGACCTCGCTTCGCAGAGGTCACAGATGCGATGACATTGAACTCTCGCTGGCGCTCGATCATGTGTACATGATGCTCGGCCAGCGCGCGACCGCAAGTACCTCAGGGCCGGTGGAGTTCGACGGTGCCGCCGGTCACCGAGCCGCCGAGTGAGGCCATCAGCGCGTTGGACTCAACATTCGCGGCGTCCACCTCGGCGGTCACCACCGGCTCCCCGCGCTCGACCAGCGGCGCGAACGCCTGTGCGATCAACGCACGGGCCAGCCCTCGGCGCCGGTAGGGTGCCAGTACGCCGATCGAACCCAGGTCCGGATGTGGCGCCGGGCCGTTCCAGATCCGGGCCAGACCGACGTAGTCATCGCCGTCGAGCGCGACCCGGTAGGTCATCGGGTCGAAGAACGGCGAGTCGTACGTCTCCTCGCGGAACCAGACCGGATCCGGCTGCCAGCCGTCCGATCCCGGTATGTCCTGACGCAGCGCGCAGTCGAGCATCATCAGCGATTCGAGGTCGGTCCGATCGGCCGTGATGATCCGCAGCCCGGCCGGGACCGGCCCGTCGATCGATGCGACCGGGATGGTGTAGTTGTGCTCGCGCCGATTCTCGGCGAAGCCGGCGCCGGCCAGCGCCTCGATCGCCACGTGATCCGCGACGTCGACCGACGCATAGCACTCACCGGTGATCGCGCCGGCCAGCGGCGCCCACGCGTCCGGTCGGCACTTGTCGAAGAAGAGGCGGTGCCGGCCGTCCGGCGCGCGCCACGGATGCAGCGCGCCGACGACAAGATCGCCGTCCCAGGCGAGCCAATGGTCGCGATCTTCCGCGTGATAGTCCTCTTCGGCGCGCAGTTGCGCCTCGGACTCCCCGGTCCAGGCCGCCAACGCGGCGTACTCCCCCGCAAACTTCGTGATCCGTACGCTCATGGCGCGAACGGTATGCGCGAATCCGCGTTCGATCGAATGATTATCGCCGTCGGGCTGCCGGGTGATTCCGGTCATGCCGGGCCACCCCGTACAGTCGCCGTCGTGACGCTCAACTCGCCCGCGCCCTCGCCGGTCACCGTCGCTCGTTTCCTCCGGCTGATCGGCAGCGTGGCCGCCGCCACGGTGGGCCTCATCTTCCTGCTGGTCGGCTTCAACCTGCTCGCGACCCAGGGCTGGACGAGCGCGACCGGCACGGTGCAGTCCTGCACCTCCAGCTACACCGGCAGCGGCTCGTCCCGGCAGCTCCAGAAGTCCTGCGACGTGACGTGGACCGAGGGCGGCGTCGCGCACAAGCTCAACGTCAACTTCGGTACGAAGAGCGCGGCCAACGGCCAGACCGTCCAGTTGAAGGTCAACGGCGACAACGCCCTCCTTCCGGCACCGCTGTGGGTCGCGCTCCTCACGTTCCTCGTCGGCCTTGCGTTGGTCGTGCTGTGCATCTACCTGTTCCTCCGGTCACGGCGGCGAGCCGCCGCGACCCCCGCGGTCACCGCCACGCCGACGACCGGCCCGCCGCCACCTCCGCGACTGCGGCGCCGGCGCTGACGCCGAACATCATCGACAGCTACTTGAAGCCGGCCACCCGGTGCGGCTCGTACGGCTCCTCCAGGTACGCCGCCTCGTCGTCGGAGAGCGTGATGTCCAGCGCCGCGACCGCATCCGTCAGGTGCAGCGGCTTCGTCGCGCCGACGATCGGCGACGTCACGACCGGATTGCGCAGCAGCCACGCGAGCGCGATCTGAGCCGGCGACACACCGCGCTTTCCGGCCAGATCGGCGACCCGGGACACGATGTCCGCGTCCTCGGCGCGGTACAGCGACTGGCCGAACGTGTCCGTCTCGGACCGTGCCGTCGCGGTGTTCCACGGCCGCGTGAGCCGTCCGCGGGCCAGCGGACTCCACGGAATCACGCCGATGCCCTGATCGGCGCAGAGCGGCAGCATCTCGCGCTCCTCTTCGCGGTAGATCAGGTTGTAGTGGTCCTGCATCGACACGAACCGCGTCCACCCGTGCCGGTCGGCCAGGTGGAGGGCCTTCGAGAACTGCCACGCGTGCATCGACGAAGCGCCGAGGTAGCGCACCTTGCCGGACCTCACCACGTCGTGCAGCGCCTCGAGCGTCTCCTCGATCGGCGTGTCGTAATCCCAGCGGTGGATCTGGTAGAGGTCGATGTAGTCGGTCTGCAGACGGCGCAGGCTGTTGTCGACCTCGTCGAAGATCGCCTTGCGGGACAGGCCGGCGCCGTTCGGGCCCGGCCGCATGCGGCTGAACACCTTCGTGGCCAGCACGATCTCGTCGCGTTTCGCGAAGTCCTTGAGCGCGCGGCCGACGATCTCCTCGCTGTCGCCGTCCGAGTAGGTATTGGCCGTGTCCCAGCAGGTGATCCCGGCGTCGAGCGCCTGCCGGATCAATCCTCGGCTGGTGTCCTCGTCCAGCGTCCAGGCGTGATTACCTTGCGTGGCGGCGCCGAAGCTCATACAGCCCAACGTGATCCGCGAGACTTCGAGGCCGGTTTTACCGAGCCGTGCATACTCCATGGGTACCACTTTAGTGGGCGCTCAGACGGCGGCTCGACGTGGCAGACTGACCGACGTGCAGCTGACCGACGTCGGATTCCGCTACGGCTCGCGGACACCGTGGGTGCTCTCGGACATCACCGTTGACGTGGCGCCGGGCACCACGATCGTGCTCGAAGGCCGCAACGGTGTCGGCAAATCGACGCTGCTGCAGCTCATCGTGGATGTGCTCCGACCGTCGCGTGGCACGATCACCGGCCGACCGGCACGCGTCGCCTGGGTGCCCGAACGCTTCCCGGCCGACCAGGCGTTCACGCTGGGCCAATACCTGCACGGCGTCGCCGGCATGCGCGGGCTGACCGGGCCTGCAGCCACCGCCGCCGTCCATCGCTGGACCGAACGCCTCGGCATCGGCGCGTTCGCTGCCACACGACTCCCGGACCTGTCGAAAGGCACCGCCCAGAAAGTCGGTCTGGCGCAGGCTTTGCTCGTACCCCCTGAGCTTTTGGTTCTTGATGAACCGTGGGAGGGCCTGGACGCCGCATCGCGGGAACTCGTGCCGACGTTGATCGCGGAGGTCCTCGCGGACGGTGGGACCGCGATCGTGAGCGACCACCGCGGCGAGGCGGGCCGGCTGCCGGGCGCTGCCACCTGGCGGCTGACCGACGAAGGGTTCACCACGGTCGCCGCCGCCGCCGACGAGCGGTGCCTGGTCGAGGTCGCGATGGCCGCGACCGCTGCGCCGGCGGCCGTCGCGCTGTTGCGGGCCGCCGGCCACCACGACGTGAGGGTACGGGCAACCTCATGATCGCCAGCCTGGTACGGATGCGGCTGCACGCATTCTGGCGCTCGGGACGCATCGTGGCACCGCTGGTGACCACGATGGCGATCGTCGGGCTGCTCTACGGCGGTGGCGCGCAGCTGGCCGGCGACGGGTACGGATTCTCCGCCTACGTGCTGCTGCCGGTGATCGCGTGGCAGACGAAACTCCTGCTGGACACCGAGCCCGACGTCGCCCGGCGGCTCGCGATGGTCACCATCGGGCGCCGCCGAGAGTTGACCGCCGGCCTGATCGCGGCGGCGGTCGCAGCCGTGATGACGATCGTGATCGCGATCGTGCTGCCGTGGACGTTCCTGGGCATCTCGGTGCACCCGCAGGCCGGTGACCCGCCGCTGCTCGACGGGTTCGCCCTCGGTCCGTGGGCGCTGGTCCTCATCGTGCCGCCGTCGATCGCGCTCGGCGCGCTGGCCAGCCGGGTCATCACGCGGTCCGCTGGAGCCGGGGCGATGGCGCTGGTCGGCGGATGGATCTGCGTGGTCGTGGCCGGCCTGCCACGGTCGCCGGTGCGCTGGCTGGTACCGCCGCTGATCGACATCACGAAGACGGCGCGATCGGCATTCCGGATCGACGCGGTCATCGGCTTGAGCGCCTGGACGCTCGGCTGGGCACTCGTCGCCGGCGTCGGCTACGTCGTCCTACGCCGCCGGCAGGCCTGACGCGCCACCTCGGACACCTTTTCAGGCGGCGATGGACGCTCGGGCCCGCGCGATCTTGACCGCCTTCGTCAGCGTCTCGATGTCGTATGCGCCGTAGTGACGCTGCCCGTTGATGAAGAACGTCGGCGTACCGGAGACGCCGCTCAGGTCGGCCGACTCGACGTCGCCGGCGATCCGGGATTCGTACGCGCGCCGGGTCAGATCCTCCTGCAAGCGTTCCCGATCAAGTCCGAGTTCGTCGGCGTAGGACAGCAGATCGGCGAGGCGCAGATGTTGCTGGCGATCCAGCAGCAGGTCATGCATCGCCCAGAACGCGCCCTGTGCCGCCGCCCCCTCGGCTGCTTCGGCCGCGAGTTGCGCCTGCGGATGGACGTCGGTCAGCGGCAGATGCCGCCACACGTACCGGATGTCGTCGTCGGAGAGCAGGTCGCGTACGGCGGGTTCGGCCTGACCACAGTACGGGCACTGGAAGTCGCCGTACTCGACGACGGTGACCGATGCGTCCTCGGGTCCGCGGATGTGGTCGCGGTCGGGATCCACCGGTTCGATCAGGTCGACGAGTTGCTCGGCCTCACCGAGGAGTGCGCGGGCCCTGCGTACCGGCGACAGCCTCGCGGTGATCCGGTAGACCACCCAGGTGACCGCCGACGCGACGATGGCCGCCGACAGGACGCCCAGCTTCGCCTCGTCCAATTCCGGACCGCGGAAGGCGAGCGTCGCGATGAGCAGTGCGACCGTGAACCCGATGCCGGCGAGCGTGCCGCTGCCGGCCACCGAGGCCCATCCGACGTTCGGGCGGAACCGGCCGTGGCTGAGTCGGGTCAGCAGAAAGGATGTACCCAGGATCGCGATCGGTTTGCCCACCACGTATCCGAGCAGGATGCCCAGCGTGATCGGCGTGGTGTACGCGTGCAGCAGGAAACCGCCGTTGATCGCGATACCGACGTTCGCCAGGCCGAACAGCGGCACGATGACATAGCTCGTCCACGGGTGGTAGACCCGTTGCAGCCGCGCATTCGGCGACAGCGTGGCGGTCAGACCGACACTCGCGGACCGGGCGAGTTCCGGCGTGGGCTGTTCGCGGAACAGCCGGAACAGCCCGGTTGCCTGTTCGAGATCGTTGCGGGACGGCGAGTAGGCGGTCGCGGTCAGACCCATCGCCAGCCCGGCCACCACCGGGTCGACGCCGCTGTCCAGCAGCGCCGCCCAGAGCACGACGCCGAGGATCATGTAGACCAGCGAATATCGCACATGCACGATCGAGGCGGCGACGAACAGGGCGAACACCGCGATCGCCAGGACCAGCGGCATGATCCGGATCCGCTCGCTGTAGGCGACCGCGATGACGACCAGCGATACCAGGTCATCGACGACGAACACGGTCAGCAGGAAGACGCGTACCCGGTCCGGGACGTTGCGGCCGATCAGGGTGAGCAGGCCGAGTGCGAGCGCGGTGTCGGTCGACATCGCCGCTCCCCAGCCGTGCGCGCCCGGTCCGCCGTGGTTCACGGCCAGGTAGATCAGTACCGGAATGAGCAGACCGACCACGCCCGCGGTAGCGGGCAGCACGAACCGGCTGCGGTCGCGGAGATCCCCGAGATCGAACTCCCGGCGCGCCTCCAGACCCACCACCAGGAAGAACAGGGTCATCAGGCCGCTGTTGATCCAGGTCCGCAGGTCACGGGTCACACCGACGTCGCCGAGCCGGATGGACAAGTGGGTACGCCACACATGCTCGTACGACGCCGCATCGATGTTGGCCCACACCAACGCGACGACGATCGCCGCAACCAGCACGCCGGCGCTTCCCGATTCGGTCCGGAGAAACGAGCGCAACGGTGCGGCAACGCCGCGCGTCCACGATGTCCGGCCCTGCATCTGCTCGGCGGACGGTGCCGTATCAGTCATCGGATGGAGTGTAGAGGCTCTACGAGGCGAGCGGGACCGGCTCGGTCAGTTGTTCCGCGAGGCCGGATAGGTCCAGGTCAAGCACCCTCGCGAGGGCCGCAACCGTGAAGAATGCCGGCGTGGCAATGGCACCTCGCTCGATCTTGCGGAGGGTGTCCAGCGAGATGCCGGCGCGGAGCGCGACCTCGGCGGCACTGCGGGTGCCACGGGCACGTTGGAGCGTCCGGCCGAGCGCCAGTCCACGTGCACGCTCGTCATGCGTCAAGGGAGTCCGTACCATAGTGTCGATAATAATCCTGGTATTACAATACCAGGCATGGTTGTCCTGAAATCCGAATCCGAGATTGAGACGATGCGCGAGGCAGGCCGCATCGTCGCCCGTACGCTGGCCGCGGTGGCCGACGCCGCGCGCCCCGGCGTCCGCCTGGTCGACCTGGATGCGCTGGCCGCCGAGATGATCGCCGGTGCCGGTGCGAAGCCGTCGTTCCTGGCCTATCACCCGAGCTGGGCGCCGACGCCGTACCCGGCGGTGCTCTGCCTGTCGGTCAACGACGCGATCGTGCACGGCATCCCGGACGCGTACGCGCTGGCCGACGGTGATCTGCTGTCGATCGACTGCGGCGCGTACGTGGACGGCCTGCACGGCGACGCCGCGATCACGGTGCCGATCGGCGCGATCGACGACAGCGCCCGCCGCCTGACCGAGACCACATCCCGGGCGCTATCGGCCGGCATCGCTGCCGCACAGGTCGGGGCACGCATCGGCGACATCTCGGCCGCGATCGAGTCGGTCGCCCGCGGCGCCGGGTACGGGCTACCACCCGGCCTGGGCGGCCACGGTGTCGGTACCGCGATGCACGAGGACCCGAGCGTGCCGAACACCGGTCGGCCGGGCCGCGGTATGCCGCTCCGAGAGGGCCTGGTGATCGCGATCGAGCCGATGCTGATCGAGAGCGGCAGCGACCGGGCCGTCACCCGGCGGGACGGCTGGACCGTCGCCACCAGGGACGGCAGCCGTGCCGCTCATGTCGAGCACACCATCGCGATCACCCCAGCCGGACCGGTGGTGCTCACGTCCGCGTGACGCCAGCATCATCGTCCACTAGGGAGCCATGACCGCGACCACCTCGGTGAGGCGCCGATCGGCGACGCTGTGAGCGGCTTCGATGGTGTAGTCGCCGGGTGGCGTACGCCATCCGCCGTCCCAGATCTCGAAGGCGCGCTGCGGCAGATCGACCGACACCGTGACCTCCTCGCCGGGTGCCGCGACGGCATCCGCGAATCCGACCAGCCACCGCACCGGACGCTCCGGATCGGAGGCCACCGGACCAGCGTAAATCTGGACGATTTCCCGCCCGGTACGGTCGCCGGTGTTGCGTACCGTCACCGAGACGCGACGACCGTCGACGGCCATCCGCTCGTACGCCCATGTCGTGTAGCCCTGACCGTGACCGAACGCGTACCGCGGCTCGACATCGGACCGGTCCCACGCCCGATAGCCGATGAACACGCCCTCGTCGTAGGCGAGCCGCCCGTCGACCGGCGTCGTCGACAGCACCGGACAATCCTCGGTCCGCACCGGCCACGTCGTCGGGAGCCGGCCGCCCGGCTCGACCAGGCCGAGCAGTACGTCGGCGAGCGCGTGCCCGGCTTCCTGGCCAGGGAACCACACCAGCAGGACGGCCGACACCTCGTCCACCCAGGGCAGCTCGACCGGCGAGCCGGCGTTCACCACCACGATCGTTCGTGGATTCGCCGCCGCCACTCGGCGGACCAACTCATCCTGGCGGCCCGGGAGCACCAGCGTGGTCCGGTCGAAGCCCTCGGACTCGACCTCCTCGGTCGTGCCGACCACGACGATCGCGACATCGCTCGCTGCGGCCACCCGTTCGGCTTCGGCGATGAGTTCGTCCGCGGTCGCCTGCGGTTCGCGATAGGCGAGCGTCAGCGTCACCACCGCGAACTCCTCCGGCATCGCGACCTTGTGCAGCAGCGACACCTCGACGTCCTGACCGGCTTCGAGATCGATCGAGAAGCGGTGTTCCGGCGGCGCCAAGAAGATGACCGCGAGGTCGCCCGACTCCGGCCAGACCGCGTCGTCGAAGAGCGCCACGCCGCCGGCGGTCAGCGTGAACTCGCCGATGCCACGGAACGCGAGCTGGTGCTCGCCGCTCACATCGGCGTGCAGCCGCCCGGTGATCTCGACAGTGGCCAGCTCGGCCTTTGTGACACCGGGCGGCATCTCCATCCATCGCCCGGCGCCGTTCGGCAGGTCGGTCCGGTGCAGCTCACGGCCGTCGGCATCGCGGAACGTCGCGGTCAGGCCGGTCCACTGGGGAGCGGCGGCGGGTGCGAACTTGACCCTCGGGTCGGCGCCGACGACGTAGCGCAGGTCGACATCGTCGGGCAGCGCGGCGCGTAGTCCTTCCAGCGGCGAGACGACGTGCGCCGGGAACACCATCGCGCTGCCGCCGCCGAGCACACGAGCCTCCTTCGCCGCCGCGCCGATCAACGCGACGCTGCGCACCGCGCTCGCGTCGAGCGGAAGCGCGCCGTCGCGGTTGGCTGCGAGGACGAACGAGCGGGCGGCGACCTCGCGGGCGAGCGCCGGCCCGTCGATCCGGGCGGGCCAGTCCAGCGGCGATACCGCCGCCGGGATCGAGTCGATCGCACCGGTACGCGCGGCCAGCAGCAGCAGGCGCCGGATCTTGGCGTCGATGTCGGACTCGGCGACCGTGCCGGCGCGGACCGCGGCGAGCAGTGCATCGCCCCACGGGCTGCCGGCGTTCGGCATCACGATGTCGAGGCCACCGCGTCCGGTCTCGACGGTGTCGTGCGCGGCGAGCCAGTCGGACACGACGGCGCCATCGAAGCCCCACTCCGCCTTGAGCACGTCGAGGAGCATCGGATGTTGGCTCATCGTGACGCCGTTGACCGCGTTGTACGCCGACATCACGCCCCACGGGCGGGCCTTCGCCACGATCGTCTCGAACGGCGCGAGGTACAGCTCCCGCAACGCGCGCTCGCTGACGTCGGAACTCGCCGTGAAGCGCTCGGTCTCGTAGTCGTTCGCGACGAAGTGCTTGACCGTCGTACCGACGCCCTGGCTCTGCACACCGGCCACGTATCCGGCGCCAATCTCGCCGGTGAGCAGCGGATCCTCCGAGTACGCCTCGAAGTGACGGCCGCCGAGCGGGCTGCGATGCAGGTTGACCGTGGGGGCGAGCAGCACGTGCACGCGTTTGCGCCGCGCCTCCTGCCCGAGCAGCTGCCCGACCCGATGTGCGAGCGCGGGATCCCAGGTCGCGGCGAGCGCGGTCGGGCTGGGCACGGCGATCGATGGATCCGATGCGCTCCAGTGCACTCCGCGTACGCCGACCGGGCCGTCCGACATCACCAGGGACGCGAGACCGATGTCCGGCACCGCCGGCAGCGACCACATGTCCTGCCCGGACAGCATCCGTACCTTTGTGGCTAGGTCAAGCTTCTGCAGCAGGCCTTCGATCGCATCCGTCATGTGGAGCCCCTTTTCTCGACTGTCACATTATGGGGTTACGAACGTGTTTCAGGAAGACCGGTACCCCGCTCGCACCGCGTTCCGGCTCACCGCCGACCGCACCCCCGATGACCTGCAGACATTCACGAACGTCGTAATACCTGGTTCACTGATCCAACCAGAACAAACGCGACCGAGGAGTACTCGTTATGCGCAGACATCGCTTCTCCCTGAGAAAGACCCTGCTCTCCGCCGGTGCGACGCTGGCACTCGTCCTCGCAGCGCTGGTCGGTCTGCCCGCCACCGCGCAGGCCGCCGGCACCCTCCCGTGCGACCTCTACGGTGCCGCGGGTACACCCTGCGTCGCCGCACACAGCACCGTACGGGCGCTCTACTCCGCCTACAACGGCAGCCTGTACCAGGTGAAACGTTCGTCGGACAACGCCACGACCAACATCGGCCTGCTGGCGGCCGGTGGCTACGCCAACGCCGCAGCGCAGGATTCGTTCTGCGCGAGCACCACCTGCATCATCACGATCATCTACGACCAGTCACCCCAGCACAACGACTTGACCATTGAGGGGCCCGGTGCGGCCGGAGGGCAGGACGTCGGCGCGAACGCGGCTGCGCTGCCGGTCACCGCAGGCGGCCACAAGGTCTACGGCGTCTACATCGCCGGCCAGACCGGCTATCGGCACCACGTCGGTGCCGGCGTCGCCGTCAACGGACAGCCGGAAGGGATGTACATGGTGGCCAGCGGCACCCACGTCAACAGCGGGTGCTGCTTCGATTACGGGAACGTCGAGGCCACCATCGCCGATACCGGCAACGGTCACATGGACGCGGTCAACCTCGGTACGACCTGCTTCTTCGCGCCGTGCACCGGCGTCGGACCGTGGGTCGCGGGCGACCTCGAGAACGGGCTCTTCCAGGGCAACGGCGCCAACCCCGCGAACCTGGGCAACGCCACTCCGTTCGTCACGGCCCTGCTCAAGAACAACGGCCAGAACACGTTCGCGCTCAAGGGCGGTAACTCGCAATCGGGCGGCCTGAGCACCTGGTACAACGGCGCGGAACCCGCCGGCGGCTACTCCCCCATGCACCAGGAAGGCTCGATCGTTCTCGGTACCGGCGGTGACAACAGCAACGCATCCATCGGATCGTTCTTCGAAGGTCTGATGACCTCGGGGTATCCCACGGACGCGGCCGACAACGCGGTGCAGGCCAATATCGTCTCGGTCGGCTATTCCGGCTCGACCGGCGGATCCCCGACCGCCGCCACGATCACCGGGCCCGGCAGCAAATGCGTCGACGTCGCCGGCGACGACACCGGCGGAGACGGTACCGCGGTGCAGTTGTGGGACTGCCAGTCGTACGCCGCCGACCAGCACTGGACTCATAATGCCGACAATTCGCTCACCACGCTCGGTCGGTGCCTGGACATCAACGGCAACAGCACCGCCAACGGCACTCCCGTCGAACTGTGGGACTGCAACGGCGTCGGCGGCCAGAAGTGGGTGCAGCAGGCGGACGGTTCACTCCGCAACCCGCAGTCCGGCCGGTGCCTCGACTCGCCGAGCGGCGCGACGGCAAACGGCACCCGCCTGCAGATCTATGACTGCAACGGCACCGCGGCGCAGAAATTCTCGGTCAACGGCGGCGGCCCGATCATCGGGCCGGGTGGCAAATGCGTCGACGTCGCGGCCGATGACACCGGCGTCAACGGCACCGCGGTGCAGTTGTGGGACTGCCAGTCGTACGCCGTCGACCAGCACTGGTACCACAATGCGAACGGCTCGCTGCGTACGCTCGGCCGGTGCCTCGACATCATCGGCAACGGTACGGCCAACGGCACCCAGGTCGAACTGTGGGACTGCAACGGCGTCGGTGGTCAGGTCTGGACGCAGCAGACCAACGGTTCGTTGCTCAACCCGCAGTCCGGCCGGTGCCTGGACTCACCCAGCGGCGCCACCGCCAACGGCACCCGCCTGCAGATCTATGACTGCAACGGCACCGCCGCCCAGAAGTTCGCGTTGAGCTGACAACGCCCTCGTCGCGGGTGGGGTGGCTGCGAACACCCCGCCCGCGACGGGAGACGTCAGCCCATTCCGCGTTCGATCAGATGCGTCGGCACGATCGTCGTGGTCGGCCAGGACTCGTCGCCGCCGATCCGCTTGAACAGCAATTCGGCGGCGATCCGGCCGAGTTCGCGCGCATCGTAGGCGATCACGGTCAGCGGTCGCGGCATCAGATGCGACAGCTCGAAGTCATCGAATCCGAGCAGTGCGGCGTCGCTGCCACGCCGGTACAGCTCCTGCAGCGCACCGACGGTGATCCGGTTGTTCGTGCAGAAGAACGCGGTCGGCGGATCGGCCAGGCTGAGCATTTCGGAGATGACCCGTGCCGCATCCTCCGGCCCCTTCACCCCGTCGCGGATCAACGCCTCGTCGTAGCGGACCCCGGCGGCGCTGAACTCGGCGAGTGCACCGGTCAGGCGCTCGTGCATGGTGTAGACACTCAGCGAATCGAGCAGGACGCCGATCCGTCGATGCCCGGCGGCCAGCAGGCGGCCGACGCCCAGCCGACTGCCACCCTGGTTGTCGAGCAGTACGGTGTCGGCGAGCAGCCGGCCCGGCGGCCGGTCGAGGAAGACCACCGGCGTACCCATCTCGATCTCGCCACGCAGAAACGAGTGATCCTGGCCGGCCGGGACGACCAGGAGACCGTCCACCCGCCGCGAGGCGAAGTCGAGAAGCAGCTCGCGCTCCCGCTCCGGATCCTCCTCCGAGGATGCCGTGATCAGCACGCTGTCATGGGCCGCGGCGGTCTCCGCGGCGACGCTCGCGATCGCGGCGTAGAACGGGTTGGCGATCTCCTCGATCAGCAGCCCGATGGTCGCGTTCATCCGAGGTGAGCGCAGGTTGCGTGCGATGTCGTTGCGGCGGAAACCCAGCTCGGCGATGGCCGCGAGCACGCGATCGACGAGCGGCGGCGCGACCGCCGGCTCGTTGTTGACCACCCGGGAGACCGTTTTGAGGCTCACGCCGGCGCTCCGCGCCACGTCGACCATGGTGGGTCGGCGGGGTGTGGACCGGTTCACCGTCTGGCGCGTCATACATTGCCCTCGCAGGGTCAGTCCAATGAATGTCTGATTCTATGGCCACCTGCGCACAGCCCGTGGACAGCTCCGACCACGGTACCGGCTCACCGCTACGCCGAGCCGTCGTCCGCGGTGCGGCTCACAGTGAATCAGACAGGCGAGCGTGACAACGTTGTCCGATTATATTGACGTCCATCTCTGCATTCGTTAACGTGCGGGAAACATGCCGTGCACGCAGACGTCCACCTGGAGCTGCCATGCCGCTTACCCGTCGCGCGACCGCCGTCGTCGGTGCCGCGCTCCTGCTGACCGCGATCGTGATCGCGCCGACCGCCGTCGCCGCGCCGGCCAGTGCCGCCACAACGATCTGCAACAAGTACTGCGACGGGCGCGATCCGGCGCTGTCACCCGGCGATCGGCAGCCGGTCGACCACCTCGATCTTCGGACGCGTCATCACCATCCACTACGACGACGCCGACGCGATGGGCTGGGCATCGATCACCAACGGCAGCCCGACCGACGAGGTCTGGCTCGACCGGTCCTTCGACGGCGGCCGGACCTGGGCCGTCGGGCAGCAAACTCGGCGACACCACGATCCCGACCGGGAACACCGGCTGGCGTACCGCTGATGTACAACGTCGACGACTGGAACAACCTCGGCGTCGGCGCGCTGCGCGCCTGCGGCAAGGCCGGCAACCGGCCGGACATCGCCTGTACGACCTGGTCCCGCACCACCTGGAACGCCGGCAACCGGCAGACCGCGGCGGCCACCGCGCTGATGGAGTTCTACGACCTCGGCACCGGCCTGTTCGACACGACCGGCTGGTGGAACTCGGCCAACGCGCTGACCGCGATCATCGACAACGTCGCGGGTCACCGGCATGGGCAGTTACGAGTACGCCATCGCGAGCACGTACAACGACCAGCGTCAACGCGCAGAGCGGCAACTTCCGCAACGACGTACCTCGACGACACCGGCTGGTGGGGTCTGGCCTGGGTGGACGCGTACGACCTGACCGGCGACGGCCGCTACCTGACCACCGCCCGGGCCGACGCCGACTACATGGACCAATACTGGGACGGCACCTGCGGCGGCGGCATCTGGTGGAGCACCGCGAAGACCGACAAGAACGCGATCGCCAACAGCCTGTTCCTGGAGCTGAACGCGGCGCTGCACAACCGGATCGCCGGCGACACCACGTACCTGGCCCGGGCCAACGCCGAGTGGACGCTGGTTCTCCGCCACCGGGATGATCAACAGCTCCCACCTGGTCAACGACGGGCTCGACCTGAGCACCTGCCACAACAACGGCCAGCCGGTCTGGTCGTACAACCAGGGCGTTCCGCTCGGCGGCCTGGTCGCGATGTACAAGGCGACCGGCAACCAGAGCTTCCTGACCACCGCGCAGCACCTGGCGAACGCGTCAACCACCAACGCGGCCCTCAACCCCGACGGCATCCTCAAGCGATCCGTGCGAAACCGGCGACTGCGGCGGCGACGGCCCGTCGTTCAAGGGCGCCTACGTGCGCGGACTCGGCGCGCTGAACGGCGTGCTGTCCGGCCAGCCGTACAACGCGTATCTCAGCCGGCAGGCCGACGTCCGCGTACGACGGCGACCGCAACACCCTCGACAAGTACGGGCTGCACTGGGCCGGACCGGTCGACGCGACCGACGCCGCCCGCCAGCAGAGCGCGCTCGACCTGATGAACGTCGCCCCTTAGACGGCGGAGTCGGTCACCGCGGCGCCGGCCGGGAATCACCGCGATCACCAGGCCGGCCAGCATCGCCGCACCATGGATGTTGCGCACCGCACACAGGAACACACCGATCGCCGCGACGAATCCGAGCGCCGCTCGGCCGTGCCACGGATTCGACCACTCCGCCTTCGCCCGACCTGCGCCGGCCGCGACGATGCCGACCACGACCAGCGGATACCACCACGTCGCGAGCAGTACGCCGGCCCACAGCAGCGCGGCCGGCGGCCCAAAAGGCGCCATCCGAGCGTCATCACGGAGCATCGCGATGATGAGGATCGCGGCGAGACCACAGTTCGCAACGGAGTTGCCACCGCCGACCGGCTGCCACGCATAACCGGCGAGTTCACCGGCGAGTGCTGCACCGAGATAGCCGGCAATCCAGCGTCCGCGGGATGCGACCTGCTCGGCCGCCGCGCCCAAGACCAGCAGGAAGAGCAGGTTCGACACCATGCCGGCGATGCCGCCGTCCTGGACGAACAGCGTGGTCGCGGTCCGCCACCAGTCGCCGTGCTGGCCCTCGAGGGTACGTTCCAGATCGGTGAGCAGTCCCGGCACGATCAACTGGACGACGTTCACCGCCGCAGTGACCACGAACACGACCGACGTGAGGGCCGGCATCCGGCGCATTCCGAGCACGATCAAGACTCTCGTACCGGCACGATCGCTTCAACCCGGGAAATGATTCAACCCGAAAATTCCGTCCAGGTATCCTGGCCACGGCCGGAGACCTATCGCACGCCGGGTCCGGCGGCTCTCGCCCTCGACAAGTGAGGAGCCGCCGGACCCGGCTACGCGATCACGGGGAAATCCCGCGTCAGTTGGTGGGTCAGATCATCACTGCTGAGGTCTTCGTGCCCTCATCTTGCGCGGGAATGGATGCCACCGGATCGCTACCGGATCCGCAGCGGGCGCCGCGTCCGCCTCGACCGCGGCCGGAGCGCGTCGCGTTCGCGACCGATCGGCTGGTCGATGATCAGCGCCAGCATCGAGTTGCTGCCGTCCTCGCCCTCGGGCTCCCGACCGGGCGTCTTGAGGTTGAACTTCATGATCATGAACCGGAACACGACGTAGTAGATGACCGCGTAGACCAGGCCGACCGGGATGATCAGCCACGGCTTCGCCGCATCGTGGCCGAGGAAGTTCAGCGCCCAGTCGGTGAAGCCGCCGGAGAACGTGAAGCCTTCGCGGATGTGCAGCGCGTTCGTCACGAGCATGCCGTGCCGGTCAGGACCGCGTGCACGGCGAACAGCGACGGCGCCACGAACACGAACGCGAACTCGATCGGCTCGGTGACGCCGGTCAGGAACGACGTCAGCGCGGCCGCGCCGAGGATGCCGGCGACCGCCTTGCGACGGTCCGGACGGGCCGTGTGGATCATCGCGAGACAGGCCGCGGGCAGCGCGAACATCATGATCGGGAAGAAGCCGGTCATGAAGCCGCCGGCGTGTCGGGTCGCCGGCGAAGAACCGGTTGAGGTCGCCGTGCGTGACCTTGCCGGCCGCTCCGTGTAGGAGCCGAACTGGAACCACAGCAGCGAGTTCGGGATGTGGTGCAGGCCGGTCGGGATGCAGCAGCCGGTTGACGCACGCCGTACACGCCGGCACCGATCGTGCTGGTGGTCGACGATCCAGTTGCCGAGAGAGTTGAACACCCGCCCGATGTACGGCCAGATCAGACCGAAGATGACGCCGAGCACGGTGGTGGCCAGGCCGGTGATGATCGGTACGAACCGTCGACCGCCGAAGAACGCGAGGTAGTCCGGCAGCTTGATCCGGTAGAACCGCTGGTAGAGCAGTGCGGCCGTGATACCGACGATGATGCCGTCGAGCACGCCCATGCGGCACCGGCGCGCCGGCGACCTGGAGGCTCTTCTGGCTCGCGATCGTCGTGTAGACGTTGTTGAAGATGAGGTAGCCGACCACGGCCGACAGCGCGGTCATGCCGTCCGAGCGGCGTAGCGAATCCGATCGCGACACCGACCGCGAACAGGATCGACAGGTTGTCGAAGATCGCGTTGCCGGCGTTCGCGAGCACCTGCGAGACGATGTTCGTCGGCGACGCGCCCAGCCACGTCGCGACGTCGGCCTGCCCGAACCGCAGCAGCAGGCCGGCGATCGGCAGCACGGCGATCGGCATCATCAGGCTGCGCCCGATGCGTTGCAGGATGCCCAGTGTTGCGCCACCGCGAGTCTGCGCGGTGGGGGTAACCGCTTCTGCGGTCATGTATTCCTCCAGGGGTGGGGTTCGATTACTTATGGGGGTTGGTAATCGGAGGGAGTGGCCGGGCCAGCGGCACCCAGAGCTGGTAGCGGTCGGCTCGGTAGATCGAGACGGAGTACGCGACACGAGCTCCGCCGGCGTACGACCGGCGCTCGATCCGCAGTACCGGACTGCCCGGCCTTCACCTGCAGCGCGGCGCCGATTTCGGGATCGGCGACGGCGGCCTCGATCACGTCTTCGCCCCAGTCCGGCGACAGACCGAACTTGAGGCTCAGCGTGGTGTAGACGGACTCCGGTGCCGGGCCGTCGGCGAGCCCGGGAACCAGCCGCTCCGGCAGCCAGAGCCGCTCGACCGACATCGGCGTGCCGTCCGCGAGCCGTAGACGCTTGAGATAGACGAGCGGGCTGCCCGCCTCGGTCGCGAGTTCCCGTCCCAGGTGGACCGTCGCGGTGACCCGCCCGAACGTCAGCACGGTCGAGCTGGGCGCCATGCCACGCCGGGTCATCTCCTCCCCGAAGGAGGTGAGCCGCGCCTGCAGATCGACCTTCGGCCGGGCGACGAACGTGCCCTTGCCGGCGACCTTGAACAGCCGGCCTTCGGCCACCAGCGACTCGACCGCCTGACGCACGGTCATCCGGGCGACGCCGTAGCGCTTGGCAAGGTCCCGCTCGCTCGGGATCGGAGCGTCTGCGCCGGACACCTCGATCAGGTCCAGCAGGATCTCGCGAAGCTGCTGGTGCTTCGGGACCGGACCGTGCTGATCGAGACTCATCCGGCCTTCTTCGTCGTCAAAACTTTTTCAAAATCGTGATGGCCATCACGTCTAGACCGGACTAGACCAGATGTAGTTAACTGTTGTCAACCCTTACAGAGCCAGTACGCAAAGGAGCCTCATGGCCAGCAAAGCGGAACGGATCATCGCCGGATCTAGGCGGTGCCGACAACATCGTCGAGATCGAGCCGTGCATCACGCGACTCCGGACCGAGGTCAGCAACGGCGCCCTCGTCGAACGAAGAAGCCCTCAAGGCGGCCGGTGCGCACGGCGTCCTCAAGGCCGGAAACATCGTGCAGGTCATCGTCGGTCCGGAAGCGGACGTGCTCGCCAGCGACATCGAGGACCTCCTCTAGTGAACGTGACCGCACCCCTGGCCGGCACCGCCGTGCCGCTGTCCGAGGTGCCCGATCCGGTGTTCGCCGGTGAGATCGTCGGCCCCGGCGTCGCGATCCAGCCGGCTCCGATCGGCTCGGACCGTGACCGCGCCGATCGCGGGCGTCCTGCTCAAGGTGAAGCCGCACGCGTTCGTGGTGGTCTCGCCGGAGGGCCGCGCGGTGCTCGTCCATCTCGGCATCGACACGGTCTCGCTGGACGGCAACGGATTCACGATCCGCGCGGCCGAAGGCGACACCGTCGCGATCGGCGACGCGGTGATCGAGTGGGATCCGGACGCCGTCGTTGCCGCAGGGCTCTCCGCGATCTGCCCGATCGTCGCACTTGAGGCGACCACTCTGGCCGACACCGTCACCGGGCCGATCGCGCGCGGCGAGTCCATCTTCACCTGGGTCTGACTCACGCCGGACCGAACCGCCGGATCGTCTCACCCGGATCGACATCTCGCTAGGAGAAGCACCATGGCAGAACGCCGCGTATCGGTCGCCACCGCCGACGGCTTGCACGCCCGACCGGCCGCCCTGTTCGTGAAGGCGGCGACCGAGTCCGGCGTCACGGTCCGGATCTCCAAAGTGGCCACCGGCGCGAACGCGGACGCTCGCAGCATCCTCGCCGTACTCGCGCTGGACGTCCGGCACGGGGATGACGTCGTGCTGTCCGGCGACGGCGACGGTGCCGACGAGGCGCTCGACCGGCTCGCCGCGATGCTCGGTGAGGACGCCGATGCCGCCGCATGACGCGCGGCGGCAGCGGCGCCAGACGATGAGGTCCGAGCGACGAGCGACCTGAGCTGACCGGCATCGGCATCGGCCGCCGCGCAGCGCAGGGCCCCGTGATCCGGATGGCTCCGCCACTGCCGGAACCGTCGGCGGCACCGAGCGTCGACGACCCCGCCACTGAGCTGATCCAGAGCCCGCACCGCGCTCCGGGGGGTGGCCGAGGCGCTGCGGGAACGCGGCGCCTCGGCCGGGGGCGACGCCCGCGATGTGCTCGACGCGCAGGCGTTGATGGCAACCGATCCGTCGATCGACGATGCGGTCGCGGCCGCGGTGAACGACGGCAGGACGGCCGCCCGGGCGGTCTACGAAGCGTTCGATGGCTTCCGGGCCGCACTCGCCGCGGCCGGTCCCTACCTGGCCGAACGCGTCGCCGACCTCGACGACGTACGGCAGCGGGCGGTCGCCGCCTGCCTCGGCGTGCCGGTGCCCGGCATCCCGACCCGGGCTACCCGTACGTGCTCGTCGCCCGCGATCTCGCGCCCGCCGACACGGCCGGGCTCGATCTGTCGACCGTCCTCGCACTGGTCACCTCCGACGGCGGCCCGACCAGTCACACCGCCGTGCTGGCCCGATCGCGCGGCATCCCGGCCGTCGTCGGCTGTACCGGCGCCACCGAGATCCCCGATGGCACTCCGGTGCTGGTCGACCCGGCGCGCAACCGGATCGTGGTCCGGCCCACCGCCGACGAGGCGCCGTCCGATATCGCCGAGCACGCGGCTACCGGGCCGGGACGTACCAAGGACGGCCGCATGGTCGCGCTGCTCGCGAACGTCGGCGGTCCGACCGATGTCGCCGCGGCCGTGCACGCGGGTGCCGAAGGCGTCGGTCTCTACCGCACCGAACTGCTGTTCCTCGACGCCGAGACCGAGCCGTCCGAAGCGACCCAGGTCGCCGCCTACGCCGACGTGTTCGCCGCGTTCCCGCACGGACGCGTCGTCGTCCGGGTGCTCGACGCCGGCGCCGACAAGCCGCTCGCATTCCTGGCACAGGAGCCGGAAGCCAACCCGGCGCTCGGCATCCGGGGCCTGCGGGCACTCCGGAAGCGGCCGACGGTGCTGCGTACCCAATTGGCGTCGATCGCCGCGGCGCAGCGCGAGACCGGCGCGGACGTCTGGGTGATGGCGCCGATGGTCGCGGACGCGGCCGAGGCGGCGTGGTTCGTCGAGCAGGCGGCCGCGCACGGCCTGACCACGGTCGGCGTGATGATCGAGGTGCCGTCGGCGGCGATGCTGGCCGACCAGATCCTCGAGGTGGCCGCGTTCGCGAGCATCGGCACGAACGACCTCGCGCAGTACGGCCTCGCCGTCGACCGGCAGATCGGCGGCCTCGGCGAACTGCAGGATCCGTGGCATCCGGGCCTGCTACGGCTGGTCGAGGTGATCGGTCGCGCCGGAACGCGCATCCGGCCGGCCGGTCGGCGTGTGCGGTGAGGCCGCGGCCGACCCTGCGCTCGCCTGCGTGCTGGTCGGCCTCGGCGTCACCAGCCTGTCGATGGCTCCGGCCGCGATCGCCGACGTGCGCGCGGCGCTGGCCGAGCGTGACCTACGAGGAGTGCCGGGCCGCCGCTGCGCGCGCGGTCAGCGCACGAACGGCAGCCGAGGCAAGAGCCTGAAGATGCCGGGGTACGGGTGACCCGTACCCCGTCTCTTAATCGTTTTCGACTTCGAAATCCCAGGACGCGACGATGTGCGTGCCGTCCGGCGCCCACCGCATGAGTCCTTCGCCGACCATCATCACGGTACGAAGTTTGACCGTGACGGTTTGACCGGGAGCCAGCGACGCCGGCAGAGCGGGCTGCCCGGCGACCGAGCGTCGGGTGATACACGTGGCCGAGGTGGTCGATCGTGGTGAAGTCCGTGACGGCGAGTGGCACCGTCGCGGTCGCACCGGTCAACGTGAGCGTCCAGGTGCAGGTCGTGCTCGGTGCCTGGTAGGGCAGGCCTTCGCCGGGCACCTCCGGGCCGGACACCGTGGCGAGCACCGGTCCCGCCGGTAATCGCGACCGTGACGCTGTCGCCTTCGGTCGTGAGCGCCGGACGATCGACCGTGCCGGTCAGTACGCTGTCCGGCTGGATGGACGTGGTCGGCAGGAATGATCGGCAGGTCGCCGTAGGACGGCTCCGATGCCGCCGCGACCGGCTTCGGTCCGGCCGTGCACCCGGCCAGGGCCAGGAGCAGTCCGGACAGGATGAGCAGACGCCGTGCCCGGCGCCGGGCACGAGGCCCGGCGCCGGAACGACTGTCACTAATGTCCACCGTGGCCCTTGGCGTTGTTGAACACGTCCGGACCGAACGGTGCCAGTCCGGGCTGCGCGGCGAAGCCGAGGTGCCCGTTGCCGTCGATGCCACCGGAGACGGTGCCGACCGGGAGCGTGGCCCAGTCGTGGCCGTTGCCCACCTTGAAGATGTCTTCCATCGTCCGCAGCCAGCTGTAGTGGTTGTAGAAGACGGTCGACGTGGTACCCGGCTTGATCAGGGGGCTGATCAGCACGCTGCCGGTGTCGCCGCCGCCGGGCGTGGCGTCAGTCGGCGTCGTACAGCGGGTCGGCGGTCTGGCCCGGTGCCAGGAAGCCCGGTGCACCTTCGGCGCTCATGGTGAGGCCGGTGACCGCACCGGTCGGGTTGACCGGCGTGCCGCTCTGGTCGACCAGCTGGAACGAACCGTCGATCACCGAACCGGTCGCCGACGTCGCGAACTGCGGGCCGGTGTCGCTGACCGTACCGACGAAGGTGTTCGGCGGGATCGGGCTCGTGCCACCGGGACCGGTCGTGTCCACGGTGTCGGTCACCATGCGGCCGGTGTCGTCGGCCAGGATCGAGGCGTCCAGGACGTACGTCGAGGATGCCGATCCGACGGCCGCGTCGTTCCGGGCGCCCGGCGAGTTGCCCGAGCCGCCGCGGACGATGTTCGGTACGCAGTTCGCCGGTACGAGCACCGGGGTGGTCTGCGTACAGACCGGCGGCCGGTCGATGAACGCGTTGTTGCCCGGCCCGGGATAGAGCTGGTTGCCGGACGCGTCCGTACCGAGGGTCGAGTTCGGGCCGGTCGGCTCCCATGCGACGTTGTGACCGAACAGGTTCTCACCGGCCGCGTCGGCGCTGATGCCGGCGCGGGCGTTCGGCTTGTCGCCGAGCGTCGGCCCGTACGCGTTCGCGTTGTTGAAGCTGTTGCCGGAGTACGTGAACGGCGGGTTGCCCTCGTCGAACGTGACGTCGATCAGGCCACCGTCCTTGAACGCGGCCGACTTCTCGATCATCGGGATGTAGTACTCGAGGAACAGGTCCGACGCGTAGAGGCCGCCGGTGAAGTTCTTCGGCGCCACCGACTGCGGGTTCGGGGTCGGCGACTGGTAGATCGGAGCGCCACTCGCGTCGAACGAGCCCGACAGGTTGTTGCCCTTGCAGATGGCGTCGTGCGCGTCGCTGCAGTTGTTCGGCGAGATCCAGCTGAACGCCGGCGTCGTCGACTCGTGCTGCAGGTCGTGGAACAGACCCTCGGTCGAGCTGTCGAGGTTCGCCGAGTGGTTGGCATCGCAGTCGGTGCCGCCGCCGGCCGGTGTCGTGAGACCCGGCGTCGTCGTACCGTCGGGGTTGGTCGTGCCGGTCACCGCGTGGAACCAGGGCAGCGGGAAGTGCTTCGCGACATATTGGTCGTTCGGCTGCGCGCCGGTGAAGCTCGTGACGCCCGGCGGGAACGGGTGCGCCGCGGTGGCGCTCATGAACGTCGGGTTCGTGTCGGGGTTGTTGGCCGACGTACCCGGTCCGCCGCAGACCGCGTCGTCCCGGCCGGGCTGGGCGCCGAGATCCTGCGCATACCCCTTCCACGACTTTCCGGCCGCGTCGAGCTGGTTGAACAGCGTCGGTGCATCCGTCGGGTACGTGCAGCCGTTGGCACCGTTCGGCGCGTTGGCACCGCTGGCCTGGGCGGCGTTGGCCAACGACGCGACCTGGCCCTTGTTGACGCCGGTCTTCACGATCGACGTATTGCTGCCGAAGTTGTAATCCTCCACGCTGCAGTCGGACTGGACGTCTTCCTGTGGTGCCTGGCCGGAGACCATGGACAGGTAGTTGTCCTGACTGGAGTGGCCGGTGCCGTAGTAGTTCTTGAGCAGGACGCCCTGAGAGGGAAGCGTCTTCCACAGATAGCTGTTCTGGTTGAGTCCGGTGAACGTGGCGTCGTAGGACTTGTTCTCCAGGATGATCAGCCAAACGTGCTTAATCTGTCCGGACTGCAGGCCGGTACTCGTGATGGTGGTGCCGGCCTGTTTCGAATCCGCCGACGCTCCTGTGGACGTGGCGGTAACGAGACCAGCCACCAGCAATCCGGCCAAGGCTGCTGCTTGGGCCAGACGCACACGATGTTTGTGGTTTGCCATCAATCGCATGACAGTTTGTCTATCAACGCCGCGAACAACGACACCACGCCGCGCGAGAGCCGCAATGGTGAACGTTTGTTGAACGAAAGAAAACCAGAAGTCCGTTTGTGCGGTGATTCACCGGAATCTCACCCTTCGTGGGATGGCTTCGGTGTCAACGATCCGTTGACAATCAGAGCCACGATTCACGACAATGAGGCGTGAACGGGACGCAGCGCACACAACACTACGCCGAAATTATTGCCGCCCTGAACTCTGATGCGGGCCAGGAACGCGTGGTGTCGGCGCTGGCCGCACTCCCCGACCTGCGGGCCGACCTGGACACGCTCGAACGATCCCTGATCGACGCCGCACGGCGGGCCGGCGCGAGCTGGGTGACATTGCCGGCGCGCTCGGCCTGCGTTCCCGCCAGGCAGCCGAGCAGCGCAGCCTGCGCCTGCACGGCGGTGATGCACACGTCGACACCGCACGCTCAACCCGCAAACGTCAACAAACCATTGACACCCAAGCGGGTACGAGCATCATCGTGCTCCGCGCCGCGGCAGCCGATCTGGCCACCTGGCTCGATGCCACCGAGCACGTATCGCCGCAGGTCAGGCTCGCCCGAACGACGCTCGACATGGCCGCCGCGGCACCACCGGGCGCACTCGTCGACCTGGTCCGCCTGGCCCTCGACGATCTTCGCGACGTCGCCGTTCCCGCCCGATTGATCGAGGCCGCAATCGCAAACTTGAGCGTCAACGGCTAAAGAAAGGGTTGACACATCCCGCACGCGCCCTCCACAGTCTTGAGCGAATGCTACTCAAGTTTCGGAGGCACCATGCGCACGGGATTGTTGACCGAGCATGCCGATTTCCGGCGACTCTGGCTGGGCGCCACGATCAGCAACGTCGGCACTCAAGTCAGTTCGCTGGCCGTACCGCTGATCGCTGTTCTGACTCTGCACGCGTCGGTGTTCGTCGTCGGCGCACTGACCGCGTTGAGCTACGCCCCCTACCTGCTGATCGGCCTCCCCGCCGGAGCGTGGATCGATCGGTTACGCCGCCGTCCGATCATGATCATCACCGACCTTCTCCGCGCCGCGCTCCTGCTGGGACTGCCGATCGCCTTCGCCTTCGATGCGCTGACGCTCCCGCTGCTCTCTGCGGTCGCACTAGGGGTCGGCGCCTGCTCGGTCCTCTTCGATCTTGCCGAGCGCGCCTTCCTACCGTCGCTGGTCGGGCGCGATCATCTCGTCGAGGCCAACACGCGGCTGTCCGCCAGCAGTTCGGTCTCCCGGGCGATCGGTCCGGCACTCGGCGGCTGGCTGGTCGGCGTACTCACCGCACCGGTCGCGGTCCTGGTCGACGCGGCCAGCTACCTGTCGTCCGCCGTGTACGTCACCGCGATCCGCCACCGTGAACCGGCGCCGGTTCCCGCGCCACGCCACCTGCGCCACGAGATCGGCGCCGGATTCCGGCTCGTGTTCGGCGACGGCGTGCTGCGTGCGATGGCGCTCTACGGCACGGCTTCGTCGACGTTCATCGTGTTCCTCAACGCGATCGAGGTCGTCTTCCTGGTCCGTACGGTCGGCGTCCCGGCGTACGCGATCGGCATCCTGTTCAGCGTCTCGAGTCTCGGATCCGTGCTCGGCGCGTTCCTCGGCACACCGTTGAGCCGGCGACTCGGCGATATCCGGACCCTGCTCGTCGCTCCGGTCATCGGTGACGCATTCGTCCTGCTCGTACCGTTGACGCAGCACGGCATCCGGATCGCACTGTTCGCCATCGGCACCGCGATGGCGTCGTGCGGGATCGTCGCGTACAACGTCGTGGCCGGCGCGGTCTCGCAGCTGCGCTGCCCCGACTCCCTTCGGGGCCGGATGGGCGCAACCATGGTGTTCGTCTCGTGGGGTGCGCTGCCGGTCGGCGCACTGGCCGCGGGCGCCGTCGCCGACCAGGTCGGCGTGCGCAACGCGCTCTGGATCGGTGCCGCCGGATTGGCATTGTCACCGCTGCTGCTGGTCTTCTCCCCCATCCGCACCGGCGCCACAACGGTGCCACTCCCGTTGGACGACGGCGACTCCTCCATCGAATCGCCGCTCAGGTCGTCCGGCGACCCGTCGTTCACGGTGTCCACCGAACCGCTGATGACCGACGGTGCCGAAGACACGGACCGAGATACCCGTCAAACGGGGCGAAAGCGAAGCCGCGGGCATTGAGAGTGCGGATGATGAGTGGATGGCGGCGGACAAAGCAGGCGACACCCACGAGACCGCTCGATCCAGTGGATTCATCGGCGAGGTTCGGGACGCGGTTACCCGACGGTCCGCGATGCTCGTACTCGGGGTGTTGCTTCTGCAACTCGGTTTTATTGCGAGCTACCTCGGTGCGTTTCACAATCCGGTACCACGAAAGATTTCGATCGCCGTCGTTGCTCCGGCGGGTGCGCCGGCCGGCACCGCGGACCAGGTCGTCGCGCAGCTCAACGCCCTGCCAGGCCGCCCGGTCCAGGCCCGCGCGGCCGAATCGTCGTCCGCCGGGCGTGCGCTCCTGGAAAACCGCAGCGTGTACGGCGTCCTCGACCTCGCCGCGAGCGGCCCGGACACGTTGATGGTCACGACCGCGGCCGGTGCCGCCGTGAGTACTGCGCTCGAGACCATCGTCACCACCGTTGACCGGCAGCAGAACCGCACCGTGACGGTCGTCGACACGATCCCGGCCGGCCGGGGTGACGCACGCGGGCTGTCCGCGTTCTACCTCGTCGTCGGCTGGGTCGTCGGTGGCTACTTGGTTGCGGCGCTGCTGGCGATGGCCGGGGGCGCCCGGCCGGCGAACCGCAACCGCGCCGTCATCCGTCTCGGCGCGCTGGCGGTCTACGCGATCGCATCCGGCTTCGGTGGCGCGCTGATCGCCGAGACCATCCTGTCCGCGCTGTCCGGGCACTTCCTGCCGCTGGGCGTGTTCGGGACGCTGCTGGTGTTCGCGGTCGGTGCGTTCACGATGGCGTTGCAGGTGCTGTTCGGCACGATGGGGATCGGCGTGGCCATCCTGCTCTTCGTGGTCCTCGGCAATCCGAGCGCCGGCGGCGCCTACCCGTCGGTGCTGCTTCCGCCGTTCTGGGCGACGATCGGCCGGTGGCTGCCGCCCGGAGCAGGCACGGATGCGGTACGCAGCATCGTCTACTTCCCGGCTGCGAGCATCGCCGTGTCCGTCTGGCTCCTCGTCGCGTACGCCGTCGTCGGGCTGGTCGTCACGATCGTCGCGTGCCCGCCTCCGGCTACAGCGCGGATCGAGCCAGCGTGACCGGTACGGCCTGACGCCCGTCGTACGCCCAGCGGACCAACTCGATCTCGGCGATCTTCGTCTCGCCGATGCGGTGGCCACGGTGCGAGGCAACCCAGTCGACAAGACCGGTCGGGTCAGCGATCGGACCGGCGAAGTGCACGACGTTCGCATACCAGATATCGCGCGTGACGTCGGCCTCGAACCAGCAGTCCGCACCTAATTCGTCGTCGAGCACGGCGACGAGCTCTCCGGCCGCATCATCGAGTGGTTCGGCGCAGTACATGACGCTCGTCGGCGTCAACGTCAGCCCGGTCATCGCGAACCGGATGGGTCCGGGCCGGCGGGCAGACGTACGGGCGAGCGCATCAGCGTACCGACGCACCGCCGCATCGTCGTCGGCGATCGGCTCCCGATGCGGCTCCAGCGACCGGATCGTGAAGTGAGAAGCGACTGCTGCGCCGGTCGGCCAATGCGCCGAACCGCTGATCGCCATGACGTCGGCGGTAACGGTCGCCAGGACGGCAGCGATCGCCGGATCCGGCCGTACGATGATCGAAATGCCAAACCGTGGCTGACCGTCCAAGGGCGGCTCGCAGATCTCGTGGGTGCCGGCGAGTACAGCGTCCCGACCGCGAAGAAAGAGCCGGTCGAAGGCTTGGGCATACATGCGGACGGAGTCTGCCACAGCTCCGCAAGTCGTCGCCTGCCCGATGTATACAACGGAACTCGATCTAGATAGAGTTCTGCACTATGGCGAGACGACCTTCGGCGCAGACCATGTCCGTCCTGCAGGCATTGGCCGCCGACGCGGCGGTGTGGCGGCACGGATACGAACTCGGGCAGGAGATCGGGCTGAAGGCCGGATCGCTCTATCCGATTCTGATGCGGCTGAGCGATCGAGGCCTGCTGGAGAGCACCTGGGAGCGGGAGATGACGTCCGGCCGCCCGCCGCGGCACCTCTATCGTCTGACCACCGACGGCATCGCGTACGCCGCCGAATACGCGATTGAGGACGCCCCGGATCGGCAACGCACCGTCCGGCCTTCGGCTCGCATCGTGAGCACGACGAGCGCTCGGATCCTGGGCGCGACGGCGGCTCGCATTGCGGCTGGAGGCGTGCGATGACGCCCCCGGAGATCGTGCTGCGCCTCGTCGTTGCACTTCTGCCGCCGCGGCGGCGCGAGTGGGGCCGTGCGATGCGGGCCGAACTCGCCACCGTGGACGGCAGATCCGCGCGCTGGTCGTTCGTCCTCAGTTGCCTGCGGGCGACGGTGGCGCAGACGTCGCCGCAGGTGACGGGTGGAGTTGTCGCGAGTGCGGCGGCGATCGGTGGAGTGGTCGTCGTGACTGCCCGGACCGGCTACGTGCCGCTTCGCTGGACGCTCATCGCATACGTGGCGCTGCTCGTTGCGATCGCCTGGTCGGCTCGCCTGCCGTGGCTGGCACCGGCCGGTCCGCGGGCAGGACGTGTCCGGTTCGCCGGCGTCGTGCTCGTCAGCCTGCTCGCCGCGAGCGTGGTCACCGGGCTGGACGGCGGTGGCAATCCGTTCGAACGCGTCACCACCGGTGTGCCGATCTTCGCCGTGCTGTCCGGCTGCTATCTCCTTGCCGTCGTCCTGGCCACCGCCGGAGACCGGGGAGCAGATCGCCGCGGAGCAGATCGCGCTGCACTGGTCGGCGCCGCCTCCGGTGTCACGGCGGGCCTGCTGTGGACGGCCGGCGTGCTGCTGTTCCCGCCGGTGCCGGCCGGAGTCGCGACGGCACTCCTGTCGATCGCGATCGCGGCGGTCGTTGCGATCGCGATCGCGCTGCGCCGGACCGACGGCCCGGCGTTGCCCGCCCGCTTCGCGCTGATGGCGGCCGCGACGTGTGCACTGGTCATCGGGCTTGCGGTGCGGTTCATCGCGGTACTGGCGCCGGTGCGGTTCATTCCGCTGCTCCCGGCGGGCGCAGGCCCGATCACGCCGGCGGCACGCGTCGCTCAATCGCGGACCGAGCTGGATGACCCCTACGTTGCCGTCCTCATGGCCGGCGCGCTGGTCGCGATCGTCCTGGTCGGGACGGTGCTCGCGACGCGCCGGGCCGATGCACAACCGACCCCGACGTCGGAGATCGCGGCCTCCTCGTAGGCGTCGGCCGTGACCTCGGACCTTCGCATCGTCCGGCCGCGCGTGCCGCACGTCCGGGAGGCATGTGGATAACGGTCCGCGGTGCAGTGCCGAGATGTCCCCTGACCGGTGATGCAGCCTGTCCACCGGTTGAGGCTTTCCTCGACCTGTGCCAGCATCTGCGTGTGGTCGACCGCGTAGTAGACGATGGCGTGGACGCCGACTCAGATCAGGTGATGCACCTGAATGGGGCGCCGTTCACCGGTGTGGCGTTCGAGGACGAGCCGCGACGTTCGGAAGTGACGTTTGTCGATGGCGTACAGGATGGTCCGGCTCGTGATTGGTTTGCGAGCGGCGGACTGCGGTCCGAGGCGTGGTTCCGTCGCGGCGTCGGCCATGGCATCCAGCGTGAATATGACGAATACGGGCACCTGATCGCCCAACAGACCGACGAATGTGGCGTTACGACACACCGGACGAAGTACAGCGGCGACGGCGACCTGATCGAGGAGTGGCACCTCGAAGTCGACTCGTTCAGCTACCGATATCTGCAACGGTGCCGGGAAACGCTCGGCTGGCCGACGCCGGCGGAGCCATCCCCAGCAGAGACGCCAAATCTACGCATACCCCAACCGCGGACACCCACCGCCTGAGGCGCGGCTGAGACATCCTGTCGCGAACCGATCACCCGGGATAGCGTCCGAGACGACATCTCATCCGGGAGGTCACGAGCCCCGCCGATGTGCCAGCGCCGGCGGGGCTCTCTATGTCTTAATAGGTGATATGTCCGATCAGGCGCGTGAGCGGCTCTCCCGCTTCACGCTGATCCGACACATGATCCAGGCGGGCGTCACGCGTCTGTTCGAGATCGCCCTCGCCGTCATCGGCATCAACTATGTCCGGGCCCCGAACACGGCCGCGCGCGAAACCCAGTCCCTCTTCTTGTTCGACCTGATCGCGCTGATCTACCTGATCGTCGGCTTCTTCGTGGTCCGGCAGCACCGGCACCGCACCTCCGGACCGCCGGCGCCGGTCGTCGAACTGCCACCGTGGGCACGTCGGCTGCGCCGCCAATTCAGCTTCATCCTGGCCGCGGTCGCCAGCGTCACCGGTATTGCAGCCGCACTGGACGTGCTGTTCCACGGCACACCGGACGAGCAGGGAACCGCGATCAAGGTGCTCGGCGTGATCGCGGTCATCTGCGCATGGCTGCTGCTGCACGTCGGGTACGCGAAATTCTACCGGAGCCTCGATGCCGCCGACGGCAGCCCGGGCCTGCGGTTTCCCGACAACATCGAGCCGCTGCTGCTCGACTACCTCTACTTCGCGCTGACGCTCGGTGTCTCGTTCGCGGTGTCCGATGTGGAGATCATCCGCCGGACCACTCGGTGGCACGTCCTCGTACACAGCGTGGCCAGCTTCTTCTACAACAGCGCCGTCCTCGCGGTCGCGGTCGGCGTGGTCACGCAGAAGTGAGGCCGAATGAGGTCACTCGTCGACGCCGGCGAGCGCCCGCGGACGTGCGAGTTCCTCAGCCGTCAACGGTCGAGCGGAGGGAAGCCAGGCGCTCGCATACTCGTACGCCTTCTCGATCAGGCCCGGTGACTCGGCGAACTCGAACATGGACAGGCCGGTCACGTCCGGCGCGGGTGGCAGAAACAGGTCGACGCGGCTGCTCCACTCGATGAATTCCTGGCGGACGGTCCTCGCGATCAGCGCGGCGACCAGTTCCTGGTTGATCGCCGTACCGCCGCGGGGCAGACCGCGGTCGACCATCGTCTGGAATCGGGCCCGGCTGGACGGTCCGAATCGTCGCAGCACGGATGCCCTCGTGGTCGGGGCGTACGCCGCCGTACCGCCGCACGGCAGCACATAGATCCGGTCGATGCCCTGCCGTGCCGTCCACCCGACCGGCGCGTTGTTGAGCACCCAGCCGTCGACGAGCCAACGACCTGCGATCCGCACCGGTGGCAGCACACCCGGTGCGGCACATGAGGCCAGCAATGACTGGGCGACGTCTCCACGCTCGAGATACACCGGCTCCGCCGCCACGAGATCGCTCGCGGTCACCATCAACCGGATCGGCGCGTCTTCGATCAGCTCGTACGGGACGATGTCGCGAATCCATCGACCGAACGTCTCGTTGCCGATCAGGTGATTCGACCGCCCGAGAAGGCCGGCGACAAACTTGGTCGGCTGCAGTTTCAGCACGTCCCGGCGCCGGAATTCGAGCCACCGCCGTCGAAGGCGGGCCACACCGGCGGTGGACGGATCGGCGGCGAGGATCGCGGCGTTCAGCGCGCCGATCGACGTACCGACGATCAGGTCCGGTGCTCCGCGACGCTCCACGAGCGCAGCCGCGATGCCCACCTGGATGGCGCCGAAGCTCGCCCCGCCTGACAAGATCCACGCCGTCGTCATCGCGAACTGCCCATACCCCATTTTCCCGGGATGTACGCGCGTCGCGCGGCAAGATGCGAAAACTACCTACCGCATCACGTGACGGCCGCGTTGACCGGACCGACTGTCGGGATTCATGCACATCGCTTGACCGGCATCCCAGCAGCCGTCACCCTTTCGGCCAGATCCGCCGATGCCGTCCCCCTACGACGGCACCGTATTTCGAACTCGGAGAGGAATGTGCCATGTCACAACCGGTGGTATCGCACCAAGCAGCAATTCCCTACAGTCCGGATCTGGCCGCCAATACCGTGGTCATCTCCGTTGATCACATCGCACGAACCGTGAAGTTCGCCGCATTGATCCAGAACGTCGGGCTGGGCACCGCCAGCGGTCCATTCGAAATCGACATGGCCGTCACCTTGTACCGGGGCGGTGTAACCACGTCGTATTTCCAGACCTTTCTCGTACCGGCCGGCGTGACGCTCGGCGGACGGCGGGCGCTGGCCGAGCCGGATCTGTCCGTCACGATGCACATGTTGGACCGAAGCGGAGTCGTCGTCCACAATCCGATGTCCAACACGTACCTGGCCGCGCCGATGGAACTCCCGCTGTACTACGGCGACGAGAATCCCTCCGCCCGGTACCGGATCGACTACCTGGTGGACGCGGAGTATCAAATCTCCGACCCCAACCGGGTGAACAACATCTTCAGCCAGCCGTGGTTCACGTCGACTCCGGAGGCGGTCGGGAGACTGGCACCGTTCGTGGCTGAATCGTCGTACCCCGTACCCGCGTAGCGACGAGCGACGGCATCTGACAAAAGAAAGGAGCTGCGGGCAGATGGCCCGCAGCTCCTTTCTTTACCGCTAGCGCTACGCCGCGACGAACAGCTCCGCCGGAGTGTCGGCCGCACGCAGAGCGAGCGCCAGTACGTCGGCCACGTCCGCGACCGCGTGGATGGTCAGCTGCTCCCGTACGTCGGCCGGCAGGTCATCCAGGTCGTGCTCGTTGCGCTTCGGGATGATGATCTCGGTGAGACCGGCCCGGTGCGCGGCGAGCAGTTTCTGCTTGACCCCGCCGATCGGCAGGACCCGTCCGGCGAGCGTGACCTCGCCGGTCATGCCGACCTCAGGCTTGACCGGTCGGCCCGAGGCGAGCGACGCGAGCGCCGTCACCATCGTGATGCCGGCCGACGGGCCGTCCTTCGGCACCGCACCAGCGGGTACGTGCAGGTGCAGCCGCCGTGCCGCGAGTGCGTTGCCGTCGATGCCCAGCTGGTCTCCGTGCGAGCGCAGGTAGGACAGCGCGATCTGCGCCGACTCCTTCATCACGTCGCCGAGTTGACCGGTGAGCACGAGTCCGGAGTCGCCGTCCATCGCGGTCGCCTCGATGAAGAGCACGTCTCCCCCGGCGCCGGTGACCGCAAGTCCGGTGGCGACACCGGGTACGGCCGTCCGTTCCGCCGATTCGAACGTGAACCGCGGGTGACCGAGGTACTTCACCAGGTCGGCCTGTCCGATGTGGACCGGCTCGCCCGACGTTGCCAGCGTCACGGCAACCTTCCGGAGCACCTTTGCCAGGCCGCGCTCCAGTTGGCGTACCCCTGCTTCTCGGGTGTATTCACCGGCGATCTGGCGCAACGCCTCGTCGTCCACGGTGACCTCGGCGTCGTCCAGGCCGGCCCGGGACAGCTGGCGAGGCAGCAGGTGGTCGCGAGCGATCGCGACCTTCTCGGCCTCGGTGTAGCCGTCGAGCATGACCAGTTCCATCCGGTCCAGCAGCGGGCCGGGGATGTTCTCCACCACGTTCGCGGTCGCCAGGAACAGGACGTTGGACAGGTCGAGGTCGACCTCGAGGTAGTGGTCGCGGAACGTGTGGTTCTGCGCCGGGTCGAGCACCTCGAGCAGGGCCGCGGCCGGGTCACCGGAGAATCCGGTGCTCAGCTTGTCGACCTCGTCGAGCAGCACGACCGGGTTCATCGAACCGGCCTCGCGGATCGCGCGGACGATGCGACCGGGCAGGGCACCGACGTACGTGCGACGGTGGCCCCGGATCTCGGCCTCATCACGGACGCCGCCGAGCGACACCCGGACGAACTTCCGTCCCAGCGCACGCGCGACCGACTCGCCGAGGCTTGTCTTGCCGACACCGGGCGGGCCGGCCAGCGCGAGGACGGCACCGGAGCCACGACCGCCGACGACGGTCAGGCCACGAGTGGTCCGCCGGTTGCGTACGGCGAGGTATTCGCCGATCCGGTCCTTGACGTCGTCGAGTCCGGCGTGGTCCTCGTCGAGAATCCGGCGAGCCTCGACGAGATCCGTGTTGTCCTCGGTCGTCGTCGACCACGGCATCTCCAGCACCGTGTCGAGCCAGGTCCGGATCCATCCGGACTCGGGCGACTGGTCAGAGGCGCGCTCCAGCCGGCCGACCTCACGCATCGCAGCTTCGCGTACGTTGTCCGGCAGTGTCGCTTCTTCGACCCGGGTCCGGTAGTCACCGGCGCCGTCCGGCTCGTCCTCGCCGAGTTCCTTACGGATCGCGGCGAGCTGCTGGCGCAGCAGGAAGTCGCGCTGCGTCTTCTCCAGGCCTTCGCGGACGTCCTCGGTGATCTTGTCGGTCACCTCCTGCTCAGCCAGGTGCTCACGCACCCAGGTCAGCAGGTTTTCCAGACGTTCGGTGAGATCGGTCGTGGCGAGCAGCTCGGCCTTCTGGGGCAGTGTGAGCCACGGCGCGTAGCCGGCCGAATCGGCCAGTTCGCCGACATCGGTCATCCGCTCAACCGCGTCGATGACCTGCCAAGCGCCGCGCTTCTGGAGCAGTGCCTTGACCAGGGTCTTGTATTCGCGGGCAAGCTCGCGGGACTTGCCGGTCGGCGCGTCGTCCTCGACGACGGTGAACTCGACCCACAGAGCCGCACCGGCGCCGGGGACGCCGGAGCCGATCTTCGCGCGCGAGACGCCACGGAGGACCGCGGCGGGTTCGCCGCTGGCCAGTCGGCCGACCTGTTCGATCTGGGCGACCGTACCGACCGGGCCGAACACGCCGTCCAGGCGCGGAACGGCGAGCACGGTCTTATCGCCGCCGGAGGCGCGAGCTGCGTCAACGGCGGCCTGCGTCTCGGCGTCCAGAGTCACCGGGATGACCATGCCGGGCAGCAGAACTTGATCAGTTAGTGGCAGAACCGGAAGGGTAGTCACATTTCACCTCGATGCTCGGTATTCCTTGAGTCATCCAGGCTCAACTTTCTCCCGACCGAATGTGTTCCCGGGCGGTCCGGTGTTCGCCGTGAGCGGACACCGCGCAACTGCTACTCGCCGCCCCAGACTCCGATGATCTTCCAGCCCTCGTCCGGGAAGCCGGCCGCTAGTGCGGTGCGGTCAGACGCGGTGTTCGCCGGGTCGTGCAGATAAATGGGTACGGCCCCCTGCGCCAGCACCCATCGCGCGGCCTGAGCGACGAGCCGACTGGCCAGACCCTTGCCCCGGTGCGCCTCGTCGGTGCCGACCGACAATTCCAGGCCGGCGGCGTTGTGCCGCTTGATTCCGACACCGGCCGCATACACGCCGTCGATGAACGCAATCAGGACATCGCCGTTGAAGGGCAGCAGCCACTCGGGTACGCGCGGATCAGTGGTCGGGACCCATACGCCCGCGTCCGGCAGGTCGGTGGGCGCCGTGGTCCAGCGGAACTTCCCGAAGAACGTACGGCCGGCCGGCTGTCCCACCGCCGCGGGCAGCGCACCAGGGATATCTGCCCAGGTCGGAACGCTCGTCCGGACGGCATCCACGAGGGCTGGCGGCACCGAAATCACGGAGTGTGACGGATTGCCTACACCAACAATTCGGCGAATAGAGCCGTCCCATCCCGGCTGAGTGCGCTCATCGGAGCCGACAATATGCAGCCCCGGCGCCTCCGGCCACGCTCCGAGGAATGCGACGAGAAACGCGTCGAGCGACGGCGCCGGTGAATTGCCGCCAAGGCCGCCAATAGTCTCGCGAATCGCCACTTCCACTCCCCGATGCCCGATCGTCCACCATTGTCGGCCGCCGAAGATACCCAGCCCGGCGGCCGTCCTGAGCGCGACACTACCCGGTTAGCCTCGATCAACGGCCATAGGATGCCCGCGCCACGACGAATTTGGACACTCTTAGTAATTGACTGACTACGCTATGCAATAAATGCAGGTCATAGCGGTGAACGCGGTCACGAAATCGCATTAAGTCACGATGAATGCGGGCAAAACCGAGTAATTCTCGATTACTCTTATCGCCATGCAGCCGATCACTCACCTCACAGTCCAGCGAATGACATCCGCCTTGCGTCGCACCTGGCGCCCGACGGCATTGGTAACCGCTTCGTTACTGACAGTGACTGCATTCGCTCAGCCGTGGCAGCACCACGCCACCCCCGAGACCACCGGTACGACCACCATCAGCTCGGCATCCGGTCAGCTGACCAGCCAGCTCAGCGGACGGCCCTCGGCCGCCGCCACCACGCCGTCGCAGCAGCCGGCCGCCGCGCCCTACGGCACCGTGACGGTCAACGCCACGACCACGCAGACCGTGCCGGGCTCGAAGCCGCGCATCTCGTGGCCGCACACCGGCCAGTCCGCGATCGCGATCGGCAACGGTCACGTCCTGGGCGTCTCCGGCAAGCAGGGATCCGCGCCGACCGCGAGCATGGCGAAGGCGATGACCGCATACATCGTGCTCAAGGACCACCCACTGAAGGCCGGCCAGAACGGCCCGACGATCCACGTCACGCGGGCCGAGGCGGCCGCGGTCGGCCTCGACATCCGTCAGGCCCAGCAGGTCCTGACCGTCCATTCGGGCGAGGCCCTGACCGAGAAGCAGGCGCTGAACGCGCTGATGCTGAAGTCGGCGAACAACGTCGCCCGCATCCTGGCCCGCTGGGATGCAGGCTCGATCCCCGCGTTCCTCGACAAGATGAACGCGAACGCCAAGACGCTCGGCATGTCGGCGACGCACTACACCGACCCGTCCGGCTGGGACGCGCACACCCGTTCCACCACGACGGACCAGATCAAGCTGGCCGAGACCGCGATGCAGCGCTCGGACTTCGCCCGGGTCGTGGACACCAAGAGCGCGATCGTCCCGATCGAAGGCCGTATCAAGAACGTCAACCCGCTCCTGGGCCAGGCCGGCATCGTCGGCATCAAGACCGGTTCGATGAGCGCTGCCGGCGGTTGCCTGATGTTCGCTGCGAAGCACAACGTCAACGGCACGAACGTGTGGATCCTCGGCACGGTCATGGGCCAGCGCAGCGGCGCGATCGGTGATCTGCACCAGGCATTCGTGTCCAGCAAGTCGCTGGTCGTGGCGATGAACCACGCGCTCGGCGCGCAGCGCGTACTGCGCAAGGGCGACGTTGTCGCCGATCTGCCGGACGGTAAGGGTCAGCTGGTCGCGACCGAGGACGCCCAGGTCATCGGATGGGGCGGCATGCACTACACCCGTACGGTCAAGGCCACCGTTCCCCCGAACGCGACGCACGGCACGAAGGTCGGCTCCGTTACCGAAGAGGGCGGCGTGAGCCTGTCCGTACCCGTAGCAGTGAAGTAACCAGCACCTTCCCCTGGTGTAAGCGGCCCGGTAGCGCTCCTGCGCTACCGGGCCGCTTTGGGTCTACGGGCGCTGTTGCCCATGCCAAGGGTCAAAGTCAACCTCCAACGCCTCCTGCGGAGGACGTTGATCAACAGGTACGTGCTGAAGGTTGATCCGGATCCGGGACCACGTGCTGCTGCGGCCGCGCATCGAATCGAGGAGTACGTCGGCCGGCTCCAGCAGCGGCCAAATGTCCGGATGCCGCAGCTTCCAGCGCTCGAGACCGGCGTTCGCCTCATCGACCGTCTCGGCGCGGGCGATCTCGATCATCGGCATCGTCGACTTGCGGCGTCCGGCCGGCTTCGGCTCGTCATCGCCGCCGGCCGGTGCATCCGGGCCTTCTTCCGCGCCGGCCTCGGTCTGCACGGCGGCGAGCTCGAGCAGTGCCGTGATGTCGCCGGCGCTCTCGTCGATCCCCTCGGATAGATCACCCAGCCGCTGGTAGCGCTCGAGCACTGTCGCAATCGTGTAACTCGCCGGGTCGCAGTCGGCAACCTCGTCCCATCGCAGCGGCGTCGACACCCGAGCGTCCGGCGTCGGACGGATCGAATAGGCGGACGCGGTCGTGCGGTCCTTCGCATTCTGGTTGTAGTCGATGAAGACGCCGTGGCGCTCCTCCTTCCACCAGCGACTCGTCGCCAGCTCCGGTACGCGCGACTCGACCTCCCGGGCGACCGCGATGCCGGCCTTGCGCACCTGCGCAAACGTCCATCGCCGGTGCACTCGGACGTAGATGTGGAAACCGCGTGAACCGGATGTTTTCGGCCAACCGACCAGACCGTAGTCGGTCAGTACGTCACCGACCGCGAGCGCCACCCGCCGGACCGCGTCCCATCCGACGCCCGGGATCGGATCAAGGTCGATCCTCAGCTCGTCGGGGTGCTCGAGATCATCGGCACGGACCAGGTGCGGATGCAGGTCGATGCAGCCGAGGTTGCCGACCCAGGCAAGCTGCGCAGCATCGTGCAGGACGATCTCGTGCGCGCTGCGCCCGGACGGATATTTGAGCTCCACCGTGTCGATCCACTCGGGCCGGCCGTCGGGCGCGCGCTTCTGGTAAAACGCTTGCTTGTCGATGCCGTTGACGAACCGTTTCAGCGCCATCGGCCGGCCGACGACGCCGCGCAGGGCACCGTCGGCCACCTTCTGGTAATAGCGGATGACCTCGCCCTTGGTCAGCCCGCTGGCCGGAAAATAGACCTTCTGCGGGTTGGTGACGGTGACTTCGTAGCCGCCGATGTCGAGGACTTCCCGCGGGGATGCCATGGCCGCACCTTACCGAAATCCGCTCCCGCACGCGTCCGAGCCGCGCTCACCCGATCGAAGTCGGCTGGTACGTCAGCACGAGGATGCCGTCCGGGCCGACCGGCTTCGAATCGACCAACCGCAGCGTCGTGCTGTGGCTCGTGGCGTCGACGAAACGCTTTCCGGCACCGAGGATGATCGGGAACACCATCAGGTTGTACTGGTCGACCAGATCGTGCTCGGCCAGCGCATGTACGAGCGTTGCACTGCCGTTGACCAGGATGTCGCCGCCGTCGGTGTCCTTGAGCTTCGCGATCTCCGTCGCCACGTCGCCGCGGACGATCGTGGAGTTCGTCCAATCGGCGCTCTCCAGGGTCGACGAAACCACGTACTTCTGCATGGTGTTGATCTTGTTGGCGAAGCCCTCCTCGTCGGTGACCGTCGGCCAGGCGGCCGCGAATCCCTGGTAGGTGACCCGGCCGAGCAGCAGTGCGTCGCAGGACCGGAGTTCCTCGAGCTTGAACGCATCGCCCTCCGGTCCGCGGTTGAACTTGAATGCCCACATGTTGCGGTCGTAGTCGGGCTCGCCGCCCGGACCCTCGATGACGCCGTCGATGCTCATGAACTGCGAAACGATGATCTTCCGCATGATCGTGTCCCTCCAGGTTTCGCCGCTCTCTGCGGCCGTGAACCCAGCATTCCACCGACAACTTTTCTTGTCAAGACACTCGAAACTGTCGGCGTGTCGGTCCCTAACGGACGCAGCCGGGCGACGTGCACGACCCGGAACCGCCACCGGTACGAGCGACCTCCAGCACCAGCACGCAGGCCTCATCAACGCCTGATCCGTCGTCGGGTGCGGCGCATTCGGCGAGTACGGCCGCCATCCCGCCGGCCGTACGGGCGGTGTTGAGGCGCCGTCGGAGCAGCGGCATCGCATCGCTGTCCGGATCGTCGCGTTCGTTCGCGACGCCGTCGGTGTACCAGACGATCATGTCGTCGGCGTCGACCGGCGTACGGGTTTGGGCGTAGGCCACGCCCGGGATCAGACCCAGCAACGGCCCGACCGGCCGGGGCAGCAGCTCGGTCCGGCCGTTCCGCAGCCGTACCGGCGGCAGATGCCCGGCCTGTGCCCAGATCAGCACGTCGTCGACCGGGCAGTAGCGGCCGACGATCACGCTGGCCAGCGGTGCCACATCCGCGCTGGCGAAGTCGGCGTTGAGGACCCGCAGGATCTCCTCGGGCGCGACACCCGACTGGCCGAGTGCGCGTACCGGGTGAAGCAGCCGGGCCAGCGCATCGGCCGCCTGTACGCCGACGCCGAAGCTGTCCCCGATCACCAGCAGCACATGTCCGTCGGACAACGCGGTGGCATCGCAGAAGTCGCCACGGAACTGGCGGTCATCGGACGGCGCGACATGGCGGGCACCGACCCGTACGGTGTCGGTGCTGGTCTCGCGCAACGACGTCGGGAAGAGCACCCGCCGCAGCTCACGGGAGAGATGCTGCTCGGCGGCGAGCCGCATGCGTTGCTCGGCGAGTTGTGCCGTGACCCGCTGCGCCCGCCGGTCCACGAGCCATGTCTCGGTCACATCGGCGAGCACCGCGACGACACCGATCACCTCGCCCTCATCATCAAGGCGTGGTTCGGCGCTCATCCGCAGCAGGACGTCGGCACCGCCGCGGGCCAGCCGGAACTCGATCTGTGCCGCCGCTGCGTCGCGTACCGTCGCGATCGTGTCCGCGAGTACGTCGCGGTCCTCGGGATGCACGAGATCCGGCAGCGTCGCCAGCGTGACCGGCCCGCGTGCCGGATCCCGGCCGAGCACCCGATAGAACCCGTCCGACCAGTACGCCTGCCGGCCGGTCCGGTCCCACTCGGCCCATCCGGACTTGCCCAGCGTCTCGATCTGCTGCAACTGCCGCTCGAGGCGCAGCGTCTCGTCATGACGCCGCCAGTTCACCAGGACGTGCGGGCCGAGCCGGACCGCGCGGCGGCTCACGGTCAGCACCTGCGGTACGCCATCCACCGTGATCAACTCGTGGGAGCTGTCCGTCACGAACGGGGAACCCGTCTCGGCCACGGCGACGTAGCGCGCCAGCACGCTGTCGTCCGGCTCGCCGGCCGCGATGTCCGGGAACACATCGAGCAGCCGGCGGCCGACGAGATCGGACCTGGACAGCGCGGGTGCTTCGGGGACGGCGACCGACGCGTACGCGATCGTGAAGTCGACGATGCGGCCGGCCTCGTCCCGCACCGGCGCGAGCAGGAACGCCGGATCGAACATGCTCTCCAGGATCGGTTCGACGCCCGCCTCGACCGCGTCGGCCGATGCCCAGTGCGCCGGCGCGTGCGTCGCCACCAGGTCGGCGAGGCGTTGCAGATAGCGCGCCTCGTCGGCGTCGAAGGCCGCCGGTGCGGCCCACCCGAACACCACCGCGGCGACCACGGAGCCGTCCACGGACAGCGGGTATGCGGCCTGGCGTCGGGACGGACCGACCAGGATCGGGGATGCCGATCCGAGACCGTCGGCGAGGTGCGGAGCGCGGTCGTGTAGCGCGGCCGACACGATCGTGGGGACGGCCGACGGCGTACGCCGCCAGTCGCTGCGCACCTGCGCCGACCATCCGTGCGAGGCCAGCAGCCGGGTCGCGCCGTCCGGTTCGACGTCGAAGATGGCGGTCACCGTCGCGGAGACCGGCTCGAGACCGTTGACCTGCAACGTTTCCACAAGATCGTCAAGCGAACGGGCAACCGACACGGCCGACACCGTCTTGCGGTACGACCGTTCCAGCACACCGGCGGCGGGTATCGGGATCGCAAGCTTGGCCTTGGCCGCTCGTACCTTGGAGGGTTTATGGTCCGGTTTGTCGGTAGCGGCTACCGCTACCGGTGCGGCCGCCGCGATCAGGTCGGCGGCGACATCGGCCAGCCGGACGTTCGTCTCCTGCGACATCCGCGACAGGTGCACGAACGCCTGCTCGGGATCGACGCCCAGCTGCGCGGCGAGCAGGCCCTTGGCCTGTTCGATCACGCCTCGGGTGGCCATCGCCCGCCGCAGGCCGGCGACCTCGGCCTCCAGCCGCCGTACGCGGTCAGCCCACTCGAGATCGGTCATGTCGTCGACTGTGCCATGCCGGACGCCGTCTGATCGAGCCGGGTTTACCGCGCACAGCAATGGGAAACACAGTTGCCGACACGCGTCCACCCCTCGCGTGCACTAGTTGAGGAGTTACCCATGGGCATCATTGCCTGGATCGTTCTCGGCGGCCTTTGTGGTTTCGCCGCCGACCGCATGCTGGGTGGCCGCTCGGGCATCCTGCTGTCGATCGTGATCGGCATCGTCGGCGCCCTGCTCGGCGGATGGCTCGGCAAGGTCCTCTTCCACATCAACGGCATCGGCTCGTTCTTCGAGATCCGTACGTGGATCACGGCCATCGTCGGCGCACTGATCCTGATCTTCCTGGGCCGACTCGTGTCCGGCCGCTCGACCGCCTGATCGCACATTCCGCAGCATGGCCCGCCTCCCACCGAGGCGGGCCATGCTGCGTGAGAGCCGAGGCGGGCCATGCTGCGTGAGAGCCGAGGCGGGCCATGCTGCGTTAGAGCGCCAGAATCCGCCGCAGCACCGCGGTCAGCTCCTCGGCCGGCTGATCGGTCAACGACGCGGAACGCCACGCCACGTGACCGTCCGGGCGGACCAGCACACAGCCGTCCTCGCCCACCTCCCGCAGCCGCGCCCAGTCCTCGTAGAGATCGGTGTACGTGCGACCGGGCCCGATCACGTGCCCGGCGATCTCGATGCCGAACGCCTCCGAGACGCTAAGTGCCGCATCCGCCCACGCCTCCCCCGAGACGCCGGTGAGCAGCGCGAAACGTCCCTTGCCGGCCAGGTCCAGCGTGCTCACTTTGTGCCCGTCGCGCCCGAGCCAGCAGTGCGGCAAGCGGGCACCCGGCCACGTGGTCGGGTGGTAGTACAGCTCGGGATCGCGCTCGTACGCGGGCTCGGGCGACCCGTCCGGCACGATCGCCGAGGACGTGTACCGCTGGCCCATCTCGACGCCGTGCGCGTTGAACTCGTAGTTCTTCAACTCCAGGGCGGCTCGCAGCTCGGCCCGCTGGATCGCGGCGGCTGCCGTGTTGTCGGCCCGTGCGGCCATCCGCTTGTTCAGCACTTCGGGATCGCTGGTGTCGTCGAGCCCGAGCGCGGCGAAGATCGGCCCGAACTCTTCGATGCTCTTGTTCGCGCGCAGCACGATCTGCCGGCCGATCGGCGTACGTTCCGGGTCGTACGTGTCCAGCAGCGCCGGACCGGCCACGCCGCGCAGCACGTAGGCGAGTTTCCAGGCCAGGTTGTAGGCGTCCTGCACCGATGTGTTCGAGCCGAGCCCGTTCGACGGCGGATGCCGGTGCACGGCGTCGCCCATGCAGAAGACGCGGCGGTCGCGATAGCGCGTGGCGTACAGCTTGTTGTTGCCCCACAGCGACGTCGACCGGATCGTCACGGGTACGTCCTCGCCGACCAGGTTGTGCACGATCCGGATCGCCATCGCGTCGTCCACGTCCGGTGGCGGCTCGTTGATGTCGTATCCCCAGACGACAAGCCATTCGTTCCACGGCCGGACCATCCGGACCAGGCCGAGGCCGATGCCACCGATGTCCGCGCCCGGCTGCAGTACCCAGTACAGGACGCTCGGGCCGGTGACCGACCAGGTGCGACAGATCGGCGTCGAACACGATGTTCATGCTGCCGGCGACGTCCATCCGACCCTCGGTCGGCAGGTTCAGGTCGGCCGCCACCCGGCTGCGACCGCCGTCGGCGCCGATCACGTACTTCGCCCGGATCAGATACTCCGTACCGGTGGCACGGTCCAGCGCGGTCACCGTCACGCCGTCGTCGTCCTGGACCATGCCGACGTATTCGGTGTCGAACCGGATCCGGCTGCCCCGCGATGCCGCGTGGCCGATCAGGATCGGTTCGAGCAGCGTCTGCGGCAGGTCGCAGTTGAGCGACGGGCTCGCGAGGCGGTAGTCGGCTTCGCGTGCGGGATGCGTACCCCAGGTGCGGATCCGGCCGATCTCGTCGCCCGCCAGGCTGGTGCAGAACACCGTGTCACCCATCAGGTGATGCGGCGTGGCCTGCGCGAGGATGTCGTCCTCGATCCCCATGTCGCGGAAGATCTCGACGGTCCGCTGGTTGGTGATGTGCGATCGGGGCGTGTTCGCGGTCCAGCGGTACTTCGTGATGACCAGGTGCTCGACGCCGTACGTCGCGAGGAACAGCGCGGCCGACGCTCCGGCCGGACCGCTGCCGATGACCAGTACATCGGTGGTGAGGTGGTTCCATCGTCAGTCCATTTCGGTGGCAGATGGCGAGGACGATGTCGAAGACGACCTGGGACCATGGCACGTCCATTCGGCGGCCGTCCGGCGCGAGGCCCGGCGGGCTCGGTCGACGAACGACTTGATCAGCGACTCCTTGACGCCGAACACGGCGTCGTTGTGCAGGTACGTCGCCACCGTCGACGAAGATGTGCGTGGTCAACGTGCGCATGCCGGGCGCGCTGACCATGAAGTGAATGTGCGCCGGCCGCATCGGGCCGCGTCCGGCCGCGGCCAGTAGTTCGCCGACCGGTCCGTCGTTCGGGATCGGATAGGGCGCCGGCTTCACCGACCAGAACCGGTAGCCACCGGAGTCATCGGTGAACAGGTGGCCACGGTTCGCCACCGTCGCGCCCTCGTACTGCACGTCGTAGAAGCCGTCCTCGTCGGACTCCCAGATCTCGAGCCGGGCGCCCGCGACCGGATCTCCGCCGGTGTTCGCGTACCGTGCCGGACACGTGACACGGCTGCCCGGCCGCGCCGCCGGAGAGGTCGCTCACCGAGCGCGATCAGCGGCGCGCCCGCGACGAAGAACGGCCCCAGCACGGTCGATTCGGTTGCGTCCGGCTCGGCCGGCTCGTTCACCGCAACCGTCGCCATCGATGCGCCGAGCACATCCGACAGCAGCACGAACTCCTGCCGCTTGTCGTCACAGAGCTGCCCGGTCCGGGTCAGGAAGTCGATCGCATACGCCCACTCGGCCTCGGTCAGCGTCGACATCCTCGATGAACGCGTGCAGATGCCGTACGAGGCTCTGCATCACGATCCGGGTGCGCGGCGACGACGCGCCCGCGAAGCTCTCCGTGACTGTCGCGGTGAGCTGCGCCAGTCCGGCATTCTCAGTAGGCATCGGTCAGCATCTCCATCAGGTCGTCGCGCGTCACCGGTCGCGGGTTCGACGCCGGCACGCTCGGCAGGATCGCATCCGCCGCCGCGGGTATCTCGGCACGATCAAAATCAAGGTCTCGCAACCGCGTTGGTACGCCCAACCGCGCCCGGAACGCGACGAGCGTGACGACCGCATTGCCGGCGCCGTGCCCACCGAGCGCGATACCGATCGCCTCGGCAGCGGCCGGCGCGGCCGGGGCGTTGAACGCGAGGACGTGCGGCAGGATCACCGCGTGCGTCTGCGCATGTGGCAGGTCGTAGCGGCCGCCGAGCACGTGGCAGATCTTGTGATGCAACCCGGAGCCGGCGTCGGCGAAGACCTGCCCGGCGAGCATCGCGCCCCGCAGCGCAGACTCTCGCCCGGTGCGACTCTGGCCGTCGTAGCGGATCGCGCCGAGACCGGCCACCAGCGTACGGATCGCTTCGGCTGCGCGTACCTCCACCGGGTTTGTGGTCTTCGGGGCCCAGAACGCGTCGACCGCGTGTGCGAGCGCGTTCACACCACTCGCCATGGATTCGCCGATCGGCAGCGTGAGCGTGAGATCAGGATCGTAGATCACGGTGGCCGGACGGACCCGCTCGTCGGTACCGGTGCGCTTCACGCCCGCTTCGGTGAGCCCCCAGACCGGCGTCACCTCGGATCCGGCGTAGGTGGTGGGGATCGCCAGAATCGGACGCCCGCTGGTGAGCGCGATCGCCTTCGCCGTGCCGATGGTCGAGCCGCCACCGATCGCGACCAGCAGATCGACGTCCGCGTCATCGGCGACGGACCGAGCCGCCTCGGCAACCTCGACCGGTACGTGCGGGCGGACCCCGGTGAACGTGGCGACGGGACGGATCGCGTCGATGATCGCTCGTCGCCGGGCCTGTTCACCGGTGGTCGCGATGATCATGACGCGCGCGGCTCCGAGCCGGTCGACCTCATCGGCCAACGCGGTCGTGGCCAGGCCGGCACCGAAGACAACCCGCATAGCCTCACCCTGCGCTAGTGCCAGCCATATGTCCAATACCCGTTCGACGCGATAACTATATGTTTCGAATACGGATCTGTGCAGGCTGCGGTACGTCATCGTGGTGACGAGGAGCGTTCGATGCAGACATCCTCCGGCCGGCGCCGGACGTGCTCGGACCGGAGAAGTCCCGGACCCCCGGATTCGCCGCGGCCGATTCTGGGTATGCCACCGATGTCCGATGAACGTGTCAGACCAGGGAAGTGAGACCAACATGTCAGGCAAGCTGTGGTTGGCCGGCGGATTGGCAGCCGGGTACGTACTCGGCACGCGCGCCGGACGTGCACGCTACGACCAGATCACCGACACGGTTCGCAAGGTCAAGGACGATCCCGCCGTCGCCAACGCGCTGGAGATCGTACAGAACCAGGCCGAGAAGATCTACGCGAACGGCCGTGCCGCGGTGAACGACAAGCTCGGCGTCGCGCGCGCGGAACGGCAGGCGGCCGAGGTTCGCGCCGACGACTACGCGGCGACAACGCCGTAGCCGCTCACGCCGCGACGGCCCGGTCCTCCCCGACCGGCCGTCGCGGCGTGCTGTGAGTTCGGCATCCGGCTCTTCCGTTGCGACCAGGGAAGATGTCAGGATCACGGGCATGGAACGCACGGTGGAACCGGCATCGGTCGGACTCGACGCACAGCAACTCGCCCGCCTCGACCGTCATTTCGCGGCATACGTCGACGACGGCCGGCTCGCCGGATGGCAAGTGGTGGTATCCCGCAAGGGCGAAATCGCGCACACCTCGACGTACGGGCTCGCCGACCTCGAGTCGGGTGCGCCGGTCACGGCCGACACACTGTGGCGGATCTATTCGATGACGAAGCCGATCACGTCGGTCGCCGCGATGATGCTGTGGGAAGAGGGCCGGTTCGAGCTGACCGATCCGATCAGCCGCTGGCTGCCCGAGTTCGCCGACGTGCGAGTGTTCGACAAGGGCTCGATCCTCAGCCCGTTCACGGTCCCGGCGACCGAACCGATCCGGATCTGGCACCTGATGACCCACACGTCCGGCCTCACGTACGGGTTCCTGATGAACTCCACGGTCGATGCGATCTATCGCGCGAACGGCGAGAACATGGACTCGTTCACCACGAACGTCCTCGAAGACCAGTGCCGCAAATGGGCGAAACTGCCGCTGCTCTTCAATCCCGGATCGCGGTGGGGCTACGGCGTTTCGACCGATGTGCTCGGCCGGCTGGTCGAGGTCATCTCCGGGCAGAGCCTTGCCGGACTTCTTCGCGAACCGGATCTTCGAACCGCTCGGCATGTCCGATGCCCGCTGGTGGGTGGACGACGTCGACGCCGGTCGGCTGGCCGGACTGTACTCGGCGCACCCGGCCACCGGACGGGCTACGCAGCTCACGTCGATGGATCATTTTGCTCGATCGAAGCCGAACATGTACTCCGGCGGCGCCGGACTGATCTGCACCGCCGACGATTACCACCGGTTCACCCAGATGCTGCTGCGCGAGGGTGAGCTGGACGGCGTACGCCTGCTCGGCAACCGCACCGTCCGGTTCATGACGCGCAATCATCTGCCCGGAAACGTCGACCTCGACACGTACGGTAGCGGCGGCTTCGCCGAGTCGATCAACGAAGGCGTCGGCTTCGGGCTCGGCTTCGCCGTCGTGCTCGATCCGGTGCCGGGGAAGGTGCCGATCAGCCCGGGCTCGTACTACTGGGGTGGCCTGGCGAGTACGGCGTTCTGGATCGATCCCGCCGAGGAGCTGACCGTGAGCTTCTTCACGCAGCTGGTCCCGTCGAGCGTGTACCCGATCAGGACGCAGCTGCGCCAGATGGTCTATTCGGCTCTACGCTGACGTGAGAACCTCGCCGTCGTTCCACTGTGGATCGTCGGTGAGGTGTGCACGCAGCCGCTCGTACCAGGCGCCCTGCTCGGGGACACCACCCTGCGCCTGATAGGCCGCTTTGTCATCGCAGATCGCCACGATGAAGGCGACATCGGGATCGGCGTCGGTCTGGAACGTGTACGCGGCGACCACTCCTTTGTGGAGCGGCCGAACCGTGGTGCCCCACGCCTCCAGTTCCTGCTTCGCCTCAGCGAAGTGACCGGGCTTGATCGTGCATCGAGCAATCGTGCCGTACATGGAGATCTCCTCGTCTGTCGAAAACATGCGAGGACAGCGTGTTCGACGCGATTGCAGCCGCATTGCAGCCACGAAGCGCCGCCAGCTCGTGAGCGTGGAGTGCCAGACGCGCTATCACGCGTCCAACACTCCACGCTCAACGAAACAACCGTCAGCGACCGGCCAGCAGGTCGGTCAGTAGCGGATTCATCGCGTCCGGATCTTCCAAAGACGGCAGGTGACCGGCCCACGGCAGCTCCAGGAACTGCGCGCCGGGGATCGCGTCCGCCAGAAAAACGGCCGTGGACTGGAAGTAGTCGACGTCCTGGGCACCGGAGACGACCACGGTACGAGCGGTGACGGCACCGAGGTCGAAGTCACCGTTGCGAACGAGGTCCTGGTAGGGCACGGGCCCCGCTTCGTCGGCCGCGATCTGGACCTCGAACGCCCGCCGTTGCATAACGGTCAGCGCCGCCCGTGTCGCGGCCGAAGCGGCCGGGCCGAGGAACGTGGCGACGTTCAACGCGGTCGCGCCCTCGATGTCGCCGGCCTCGAGCAGCTCGTCCTCGCGATCGCTGAATGCCCTGATCGCGTCGGTCGGCGGGTGCAGCCGGGTCGCCGCGCACAGCAGGATCAGCGTCGAGACACGGGTCGGCCAGCGCGCCGCGACCTCCTGGGCGACCCGGCCGCCGTACGACGATCCGACCACGGCCGCGGTCGGCATCCCGAGCGTGTCGAGCAGCTCGATCACGTCCTCGGCGGCGTTGAACGGCTCGGTCGGCGCCGGCATGTCACCGTGGCCACGGAAGTCGCACCGGATCACGCGGTAGCCGGCATCCTGCAGCACCTGCCACTGCGGATCCCACATCCGCCGATCACAGACCGCGGAGTGCAGCAACAGGACGTTCGGGCCGTCACCGGCCATGTCATAAACAAGAGTCACGCTGGCCGACCCTAGTCGAGTCGGGCCGGAAACGCCGATGATTTTCCGATCCGGTGCGGGTCACAACCGTCGAAACACACACGTGAGAAGGTGGATCGATGACCAGCCTGCAGGATGTCCTGGAAGCTCATGTCGCGAACGGCTCGGTGGCGGGAGCGGTCGCTCTGGTGGCCCGCGGTGACCGCATCGACGTGGCGCTGGCCGGCTCGGTCGATGTCGAAGGCACTGCCCCGATGGCGCGAGATTCGATCTTCCGCATCGCCTCGATCACGAAACCGATCGTCGCCGCGGCCGTCATGATGCTGATCGAGGACGGGCGCTTGACGCTGGACGACACGGTCGAGCAGTGGCTGCCGGAGCTGGCGGCGCCGACGGTCGTCCGTACGCCGACGGGTCCGATCGACGACGTGGTCCCGGCGATCCGACCGATCACCGTATTCGACCTGCTGACCTCCCGCGCCGGGTACGGCTTCTCCTCGGACTTCACCGCTCCGGCGACCGAGCGGCTGTTCACCGTGCAGCAGGGTCCGCTGCCGGCCGCGCTGCCGGCCCCGGACGCCTGGATGGCGGCTCTGTCCGGCATCCCGCTGCTGCATCAGCCGGGCGAGGCCTGGCTCTACAACACCTGCTCCGACCTGCAAGGCGTGCTGATCGCCCGGGTGACGGGCCGACCGATGCCGGAATTCCTGGCCGAGCGTCTGTTCGAGCCGCTCGGCATGGTGGACACCGGATTCGACGTACCGCCGGCGCTGCTCGACCGGTTCACCAGCTACTACCAGACCGGTGAGTCCGGGGCGCTCGAACTGGTGGATGCCGCCGACGGGCAGTGGACCAACCCACCGGCGTTCCCGTCCGGAGCAGGCGGCCTCGTCTCGACCGTCGACGACTGGTACGCGTTCGCCCGGATGCTGCTGGCCGGCGGCACCATCGGCGGACGGCGGCTGCTTTCACCGGAGTCGATCCGGCTGATGACGACCGATCACCTGACCCCGGCCCAGCGTGCCGACGGCGAACTGTTCCTGGAGGGTCAAGGCTGGGGGTTCGGCGGTTCGGTCGACGTCGCGGCGATCGACCCCTGGAACATACCCGGACGGTACGGCTGGGTCGGCGGCACCGGAACGGCCGCACACATCACGCCGTCGACCGGCACGATCGCCATCCTGCTCACCCAGACCGCCATGGGCGGACCGACGGCGCCCGGCATCATGCGCGACTTCTGGGCGTACGCGACGGAAGGCTGAGGGTCAGACCGACATCGTCGCGATGACACGGCTGAGGAAATCGTCGACCTGCTGGCGGTCGTACCCACGAAGCGCAACCTTGAGCCCACGCTCTACCGCGGCTTTGACCTCGGCGCGCTCCTCGGACGAGCCGGAGGCGATCGCGGCTTCGGCTCGCGCGATGAGTGCGTCGACTTCGGTGCGGTCGTAGCCGCGGAGACCGATCGTAAAGGTGTATCCCACGATCGTCGAGCATAGGGTTCCAGAGCAACACCGCGGACAGCCGGCCCGATTAGTCTTGCGCCATGCACGCATGGTGGTCGGGCCTCGCGCCGCGTCGGCGCGCGCTGGTCGGTGCGCTTCTCGCGCTCGTCCTGATCGCCGGAGTTGGCGCCGGTGCGGCTGCGATCTCGACGCATCGTGACGCTACTCCGCCGCCGCCCGGACAGGCCAAGACGCCCGGGCCGGTGATTCTGGTTCCGGGCTATGGCGGCAGCAAAGGCGCCCTCGATCGTCTCGCGGCCCGGATCCGCGCAACCGGCCGCGAAGCCGTCGTGCTGACACTGCCCGGTGACGGGACCGGCGACCTGAGTGCGCAGGCCCGGGCACTGCAGACGACCGTACGGCGGGAACTCCAGCACGCGAACTCGGTGGACGTGATCGGCTACTCCGCCGGTGGTGTCGTGGTCCGGCTGTGGCTCGCGGACGACGGCGGCGCGAACGAAGCCCGGCACGTCGTGACGCTCGGATCTCCGTTGCACGGCGCGAATATCGCGGCGGTCGGGCAGGCGTTCGTCCCGGGTGAGTGTCCGGTCGCGTGCCAGCAACTCGTTCCCGGCAGCAGCCTGCTGAACCGGCTCAACGCGACATCGCTGCCGGCCGGCGTTGGCTGGATGTCGATCTGGACGACCGACGACCAGACCGTCAATCCACCCGACTCGGCCAGGCTGGCCGGCGCGATCAACGTGGTCGCTCAGGAGATCTGCCCGGGTATCGTCATCTCGCACGGCGGCCTGCCGACCGATCCGCTGGTACACCGGCCTGGTTCTGAGCGCGCTGACGGCGCGCTCGCCGGATCCGACGCCGGCACCGACCGACAGATCTGCGCGCAACAGCGTGCAGAACGGAGCCGTGTCATGGACTTGACCCGCACGATCGGCCGACCGGCGAAAACGCATAACGACAACGGGACACGCTGCGCACTGTCCCCTTCGGACGTCGATACCGAGCTCGGTCAGGACTTGATGTCCTTCGTCATGAAGTTCGCCCACGCCGCGCCGACGAACACCACGACGTAGACGGCCTGCAACGCGATGCCGCGATCGATGTCCCGCCACAGGATCGGCTGGCGGAAGAAGTCGGTCCAGGCCAGCCAGTACCGAGTCGGCAGATAGGGCGAGATGGACTTCGCCGCACCCAACGTGACCAGCAGTTCGCTGCCGACGAGCGCAGCCAGCGCTCCGAGCGTCGCACCGAGCGGCGAATCCATGACGGTCGACAGGAACAGCGCGATCGCGCCGACGCCCAGCATCGACACCGTGATGAACAGCAGCGATGCTGCGAGCCGCAACGCGATCTGAATCGGCGTCAGCGTCGTTCCGGACAGCGACGTGACGGTGCCGGCCTCCGCCACCGCACCGGCGCCGAACAGCACCTTGCCGGTCAACCATGAGGTGCCGAGCACGGCCAGTACGGCAGCCAGCACGTACGTGCTGAGCGCGATCACCTTCGCGAGCAGCAGACGGGTCCGGCCGACCGGACGGACGAGCAGGTAGCGCAGCATGCCGACGGATGCCTCGCCGGCAATCGCATCGCCGGCGAACACCGCGGTCGCGATCGGCAGGAAGATCGGCACGATCATCGCCATTGCTGCGGCCGGATAGAGTTCGCCGTTGGCGAGTACGGCCGACAGGAACGCGCCACCCTGCCCCGGCGGCGGCGCGATCTTCGTCGAGTCGATCAGGATCGCCACGATGATCGGCAGCAGGCACAGCAGACCGATGGAGACCCACGCCCGCGGGCGGCTCACGAGTTTCCGCAGCTCGACGACGATCACGACGATGCCACCGGATCCACCCGATCCGAACCGAGGCCGGTCATCTCGAGCACGACCCGTTCCAGCGTGCGTCGTTCCGCCACGATCTCGGTCACCCGTACTCCTGCTCGTACCAGATCTGCATTGAGCGCAGCCACGTCCGGACCGCGCACCAGCAGGCGGGTTTGATCCTGTGTGACGACACGGCCGTCCAACAGGGCGAGCGCGGCGACCGCATCGGGCGTCTCGACGATCACGTGCCCGGTCGGCGCCTGCAGGTTCGCGAGATCGTCCTGCAGCACGAGCCGGCCGGCGTCCATGATCCCGACCCGGGTGCCGATCTGCTCCACCTCCGACAGCAGGTGGCTGGAGACCAGCAGCGTGACGCCGTCGGCGGCGAGTTCGAGCAGCAGATCCCGGATGTCGCGGATGCCACGCGGATCGAGGCCGTTCGTCGGTTCGTCGAGGATCAGCAGCCGGGGCTTCTGCAGCAGCGCGGCCGCGATGCCGAGCCGTTGCCGCATGCCGAGCGAGTAGGCGCGAATCGGGCCGGCCGTCGACACCGGCCAGGCCGACCCGCGCGAGAGCGTCATCCACGCGGTGCTTACGGGTGCGCCGAGACGATCGGCCCGCCGCGTCCAATAACATCAAATTGGTACGCCCGGCCAGGTGCGGATAGCCCGCCGGCGACTCGACCAGCGCCCCGACGTCGTTGAGCGCCTTCCGGGTGTGCTTCGGCATCGCGAAGCCGAGCACGTCGATCTCGCCCTTCGTCGCGAACACCAGCCCGAGCACCATCCGCAGCAGCGTGGTCTTGCCGGATCCGTTCGGGCCGAGCAGGCCGTACCGGTCGCCTTCCCGGACCTCCAGATCGACGCCGTCCACGGCGAGCACCGAACCGAACCGCTTCGTCAAGCCCCTCGTCGCGATCATCGGCGCCCTCGTCATAGGTCGAACATCGCGAGCTGCTTGGCGGCGGCGATCAGCACATCCGGCTGGACGAGGCCGGCCACGAGATAGGTCAACCGATTCCGCGGGGTATGGACCACCACGATGCTGAGCAGGCTGGTCGAGACGACG
>CAWCQQ010000005.1:0-21048 GCA_963797675.1 uncultured Actinomycetota bacterium | reverse complement strand
GTATCGTGTGTCCATGGAACCGCTCGCGATGGTCGGTCGCGCCGAGGAACTCGGCGAACTCGACCGTGCGTGGCAGCGGCTGCGGCGCGATCATACCGGGCCCCGCGTCGCGGTGATCACCGGGCCGGCCGGGATCGGCAAGAGCCGGCTGGTCGCGCCGCACTGCCGGCCATCGATGCCGAATCCACGTCGGCGCCGCCCGGCTGCACTCCCCGGCACCGTACGACTGGCTGGCCGCCGTGCTCAGCCACCGGCCGCCGGCGCGACGAGCAGCTCGAGATCGCGGTGCCGGCGGACGCGCTCGCGTGGCTCCGGCAGGACGTCGACGTGCCGCGCGAACGCTACGCGCCGGATGCCCTGCTCCGGATCGCGGTCCGCGTCGTCCGGGCGCTGGTCGGGGCACGGCCGGCCGTACTCGTGGTGGAAGATCTGCATGCTCTCGATCCGGCCAGCCTGAACCTGATCGCGGCCCTGGCCACGACGCCGATGCCGGCCCTGCTGACTGGTGACGCTCGCGCGGCAGCCGCACGCGCCGCTGGTCGCGGACGTCCTGGCCCGGCTCACCGGGCACGCCGGACGCGATCCGCCAGCATCTCGCGCCGCTGGACGCCGCGCCGTGCGGCCGCACTGCAGGCGCGTACGGCGAGGTCGACGCGCCGTCGCCGATGCGGTGCTGCAGCGGACCGGCGGCAATCCGTTCCGGCTCACCGAGTTGCTGGCCACGACGCGATCGCTGGACGCGTTCCGGGCCGAGCCGACCGACGATCTCACCGCGCGCGAGCGCGATGTGCTCGCCTGCATCGCGGACGGCATGTCGAACCAGCAGGTCGCGTCGCACCTGGGCATTTCGATCCGGACCGTGACCGTGCACGTCTCGAACCTGCTGCGCAAGACGCGCTCGCGGTCACGGACCGACGCTGCGGTCTGGGCGCTGCGGCAACGCGCTCAGAGCTCGGTGACGACGACGTCCAGCTGACCCGGCGCGACCTCGACCGTGTACTTCAGGTCCCGCAACGCGGACGCCAGCGCGCCGACGGTCGCGGCCGGGCACCGGCGAGCGCGAGATCGCGCACGATCCGGCCCTTCGTCGCCTTGTTGAAATGGCTCACGACCTGGCGTTTCAGGACTGCCGTCGACGACGCGCTCGTGCAGCACCCGGACGCCGACGACGTTGCGCTGCGGCGCCCACATCGCCGCGTAGGCGCCGGAGCGAAGATCGACGACGAGCCCGTCACCCGCCGCCTCGGTAAGCGCGTCGGACATCGCGCGCCGCCAGTAGGTGCCGAGCCCGCCGAGGCCGGGCAGGTTGACCCCGACCGCGCAGCGGTACGCCGGGATGCGATCCCCGAGCCGCACCGCGCCCCACAACCCCGAGAAGATCACCGTGGTACGCCGCAGCCAGCCCTTCGCCGCCGCCGGCAGCGTCTCGATGCCGAGCGCCTCGTAGATCACGCCGGTGTAGAGCGCGGATGCCGGCCGGGTCGGTGCCGAGCGGATCGCCGCGTTCAGCGCGACCTCGCCGGCCTGCGTCGGTCCGAGCCCGAGCACGGCGGCGGCACCCGGCACGCGCGCACAGATCGACGAGCGCATCGAGGACGCGTTCGCGCGCGCCGGTGAGCTCCGGGAAAGCTGAGCGACGCCGAGATCGACCGGGCGCCCACGGCCGCCACCGGTCTTGCCTTCCGACGGCGGCAGCAGGATCAGCACCATCGCCAGTAGCCTACCCGATCCGATCGCACGCGTGCCGCTCGCTTCCGGACATCGCATCGGCATCGGCGATTCATGCATGGGTGACCGGCTTGCTGTGGGTGTGGATCGTCGCCGCCCTGATCGTCGGCGGCACCGCCGGCAGCGACCGTACGGGCGGCCGTGTTCCACCACGCGGTGGCGATCCGGCGAGCCGTGGCGGACGTCGTGTCCCGAGCTGCGATGGCGTCGCTGGTCCGATCGGGCTGGGGCCTGCTCGGCGAGCGTCCTGCGCCCACCGGGCGATGCCGGCACTGCTCGACGCCGGTCGGGCCGCCGGTCGCCGTGGTCGAGCTGCTCGGCGCCGGCGACGCTGGCGGTGCTCGCCTGGCGGACCGGGGTCGGCGGTCGCCACGATCGGGCTGCTCTGGGCGGCGCTGGTCGCGGTCGTGCTGGCGCTGGTCGACGTCTCCGTACATCGGCTGCCGGATCGGCTGATCCTGGCCGCGCTGGCCGGCACGCTGGTCGTCTTCGCGGCGACCGGCGACTTCCCGCGGCTCGGCATCGCGGTGCTGTGCGGGCTCGGCTGCGGCGCGCTCTACTTCCTGATCGTGTTCGCGTCGCCGCGCGGCATGGGGCTCGGCGACGCGAAGCTCGCGGTCCTGATCGGGCTCGCGAGTGGCTGGTTCGGCGTACGGACGGCGGTGTTCGCGATCGTTCGCGGGCCTGCTGTTCGCCGGCGTGACCGCGATCGTGCTGCTGATGCTCCGGCGGGTGAGCCGCACGGATCGGCTCCCGCACGGGCCGTTCATGCTGCTGGGAGCACTGGCCGCGATCATTCTCGCCACGGTCTGACCGCGAAGGTCACCCGCACCAGGACGGCCCTGTCCGGTGACGGGTGACGATTGGTCAGTTCACCGGCTGCGGTGCTCGGGTTTCGGGTGCGCCGAGGTCCTTGGCGTACGCGTCGGCAAGCTCGTACGCGTCGTTGTCGCGGCCGGCCTCAAGTGCCCCGTTGATCGCCCGTACGTAGTGATCGTGCAGCGCCCGGTTGGTCTTCGGAGCACTGATGTCACGACGTGGGGCCGGATATCGGTTATTCGTCATGACTACACCGTCTCTCGCCCACGTTGCGAATGCGTGAACGCAGCGTCACGCGACCACCGTGCTTATCGTCACACTCCGAAGCGTTGGCAACCGAAGGCCGGCTAGGAACGGCCGCGCGCCAGTGCATCGACGCGCCGGAGCGCATCCGGCAGCCGGTACGGCCCGGACATGTCCGCCACAAGCGCGGCCGCCTCGGCAATCGGCATCCCCGCGGACGTCACATACAGCGGGCGGGTCGCCGTACCGCGGCGGACCTCGATCGCGTGCGTCGCGGCCAGGAACGCGGTCTTGGCGACGCCGATGATCGGCACGTCCACCTCCGCACGCACATGCGCGCCGAGCCCGGGACGCCCGGACGGGTCGAGGTCGACATAGCCGTCGACGATCAGCAGATCCAGTCGCGCGATCCCGGCCAGGACGGCACGCAGGCACGGCAGTTCACGGACGAAGAAGTTGCCCGGCACGTACGGCGTCGACGTCATCCAGCCACGCGACGCGTTCGTCCACGATCGTCGCAAAGCGACGGTCCGACGCGACCACCACCGCCGCACGTGCTCCGCCCGAGTCCGGGTACTGCACGTCCACCGCGCCGCCGCGGTAGCCGGAGTCAGCACCGTCGATCGTTTCGGTCCGGGTGAGGCTCACGAGGCCATGGTAGGTCAGCACCGGCGTACCGCTCGATCGAGTATCGGACCGCGATACGGCAGAGAGATGGCAGATCCGTGACAGGAAACCAACCGCGTCCCGGATCGATAGTCCTTGTGATCACCTCCGCGATCACAAGGACGGCCCCCGATGGAACGCGATCCGAACACGGCACTGGAACGGCACCTGCGCGAGGCGCCTGGTCCGACAAGGGCACCGCACGCCGGGTCAACGAGGAACGGCTGCGCCGCGGGCGTCCGACCGGCTACGGCGGCGCCAACGTTCGTGGCTGGCTCCGCGGCGTCGTGCCGGATCCGCTGACCCGGGAGGTCATCGCGTTCCTGCTGTCCGGCGCGCTCGGTCGCCGGGTGACGCAGGCGGATCTGGGATTCGCCGGCACCGACGACCCGCGTACCGGACTCGCCTGGCACGAAAGCCTGGGCACCACGCTCGACGAGTCTGCAACGCTGTGGCGGGCCGCCGATCCGAGCGCGTACCCGTTGACGCACGGCGCCTACACCGGCCCGACCCGCGACTGGCTGCTCGCATGGCCGCAGGCACCGATCGCCACGACGCGCCCGACGACCGGGCGCAGCGTCAGCCGGGCCGAGGTCGACACGCTCTGGGCACGCATGCGAGACGTACCAGGACATGGAGCGCCAACTCGGCGCCGGGCAGCGTCCGCGCAACCGCCCGCGCGCTGCTCACCGACGTGGTCTCGCCGATGCTGCGGGCCCGCTTCACCGACGACGTCGGCCGCCGGTTACTGGCCGTCGCGGCCAGGCTCACGGATATTTTGGGGTACGCCGCCTACGACGGCCTGGACGACGGGATGGCGCAGCGCTGCTTCATCCAGTCGTTGCGTCTCGCCCGTGCATCCGGCGACGATGCGCTGGCCGCGCACATCTTCGGCGACATGGCCCGACATGCGATCCACATCGGAGACCTGCGGGAGGCGCTCGCGCTGGCGCGCGCCGGTCAGCACGCCGCGCACAGCGGCGGATCATCGGCGGATCAGGCCCGCAACGCCTGCCTGGAGGCCCGGGTGACTGGCATTGCTCGGGATGGTCCGCGAGAGCGCACACGCAATGGTCACCGCCGAGCGCATTCTGTCCACGGTGGACTATGGTGCCGCGCCGGCCTGGGTCCGCTACTTCACGCCGGCTCAAATGTCCGGCGAGTTCGCGCACGTGGCGGCGGCCGGCGGCCGGCACGTCGAGACGCTGCGGTTCGCGGTCACGCCGATGTCGGCGACCGGTAAGTCGGAGCGTCGGACGGCGCTGCTCGCGACCGCGGTCGCCCGGGCTCATCTCGGCGTCGGCGCGCTGGACGAGGCCGCGTCGGTGGCCTCGGACGTACTGGATCTGAGCCGGGACTGGCATCGCGACGGGTCGCGCGTGAGGTCCGTACGCTGTGCGATGCGGTGGCGACGCTGCTACCGACCGCGGATTCAGCCAATCTCGCCCGCCGGAGCAGATCGATCGCGTAGCGGTGAGCCTGGCGGCCGGACTACGCGGCCTGGAGTTCCGGCACGTCCGGGGCGAGTAGCTCGCCGATCGAACAGCCGAACTCGGCCTCGATCACGCGACAGACGACCGGATGCGGTCTCGTCTTCACCTCACCGAGCAGCAGCCGGTAGAGCTGCCGCTCGGACAACGCGAACTTTCGTTCGCTCACGCCCATCGCGACGGCCCGCCGTACGAGAACTTCTCGCGCTTCGTTGCGAGTGAGTAATCGCTGGCGGATCAGGGTGTCCAGGCGGGTCCGGGTTTGCATGGTTCATGAGTACCAGCCGGGTAGCGGAGCCCATCGCACATGAAGTGCGCCGGACCAAGGGGGCACGCAGGGGGCACGAAATTTCCCCCCATAGGAGTTAGTTCGTGCGTACACCGAATTAGCGCTAGATAACCGGTTTCTCGCCGAACCGCAACCTGGGATCGTCTCGACTGTGCAGGATCCCGTGGTGCTCAACGCGTCACATGCCATCGACGTAACGCACACCTCTCGAGGTGCGCGCTGATGGCTCATGCCCGGATCGCAGCGCTCGGCGCCGCGGTCGCCGCGCTCGTCGTGATCGCAGCACTCCCATCCGTCCGCAGTCACCACAGCGTCCAGGAGCACACCACCGTGGTACGGGCAGCCGTCAGTGCGACAACGCCGGGCCACGGTCACAACGTGAGCGCGTACCGCGACGGAATCCTCGGCTCGTCGACGACGTGCAGCTACCGGACCACGACGATCGCCTGCAACGATCCGGCGCTCGGCTGGTGGAACAGCACCGACAGCTGCTACTGGAACCTGATCTCGCCGCAGCCGCCGGCCGGTTCGCCGCTGTGGCTCGGCAACCTCCCGGCCGACGGCAGCCTCTACAACCGCACCTGCGAGACCGATGGCGGCCTCGGCATCGGCGTACTCGGAAATTCGGTCGCGTTCTCCTCCGACCCGCCGCCCGGATACAAGGGCATCGCCGGGACCGTCGCTCAACTGCTCGCACTGCAGGCGATCGTCTCGCTCGGCATCCTCGGCCCGATCGTCGGCACCGCTCCGGCCGCCGGCGGCCACGGCCTGGTCGGCCTGCCGGTCTGGATGTGGCAGACGCCGACCCTGCTGACCTGGGGCCCGATCGGGCTCGGCCTCGGACTCGGCCCGCTCGGCGTCGGCGTCAACGCACTCGGCGCCAAGGTCGACTGGTACATGGGCGACGGCTCCGACGTGGTCTGCGGGATCGGTACGGCCTACGCAAAGGCCGACGGCCGTACGACGTCGCCGACCTGCGGTTACGTCTATCCGGCGCCAAGCTCCACCCAGCCCGGCGGCGTCTACACCGTCACCGCCGCGGCCACGTGGAACGTGACATGGCAGGTCGGGCTCGTCTCCGGATCGCTGACCATCGTTCGCGCAACCACAATTCCCCTCACGATCGACGAGCTTCAGGTGGTTAACCAATGACTGCTGTCTCCACGAAGGTGCCCGCCAGCCGGATCAACGGATCCCCGGCCGGTGGCCCGATGCCGATGCCCCGCGTCGTCGGCAACCGCCGCATCCGTACCGGCGGGATCGCGCTCGCGACCATGCTGCTCGCGTTCGGTGCGGCGTTGAGCGGCATCGCGCTGGTCTCGGTCGCGAAGACGTCGGCCTATCTGGCGGTCGCGAAGCCGGTCGCGGTCGGATCGACGATCGCCGCGACCGACCTGACCACGGTCCAGCTGTCCGGCGGCGGCGGCCTCACGCTGATCCCCGCGGTCAATCTGACCTCGGTGGTCGGACGCCACGCGGCGGTGTCGCTCGTTCCGGGCACGCTGCTCTCGCCGAATCAGCTCACCGACAAGCCGCTGGTCGGCTCGGATCAGGCGCAGGTCGGCATCGCCGTGGCCGCACGGAACCTACCGGCCGCGACGCTGGCACCGGGCGAGCCGATCGTGCTCGTACCGCTGTCCGCGCCGTCGGCCGCGAGCCCGGACACACCTCGGGAGTATGACGCGACCGTGGTCGACGTGAGCGCCGTGGGCGGCGACGGTTCGATCATCCTGCACATCGCGATCAGCGCGGACCTCGCGCCGACGATCGTCGCGCTGAACGCCTCCGGCGGTCTCGCGATCGTCCTGAAACCGGGTAACTGACGATGGCAATCATCGCCCTGGCCTCGGCGAAAGGCTCGCCCGGCGTCACCACGACCGCCCTCGCGCTGACGCTGACCTGGTCGTCCCCGGTGATCGTCGCGGAGTGCGACACGTCCGGCGGCTCGGTCCTGCCCGGATTCCTGCGCGGCCAGCTCGGCTCCGATCGCGGCTTGATGCCGCTCGCCGCCGCCGAGTTGCGTACCGAGAGCCTCGCGACCGACTTCTGGCGGCACCTGGTCGACTTCGACCCGCCCGGTCAGCAGCGGCTGCTCCTGCCCGGCATCTCCGAGCCGGCGCAGGCCGGCAGCCTGGCACCGATCTGGGCTCGGCTCGCGACGTTCTTCACCGGACTCGCGATCCGGCACAACTACGACGTGATCGCCGACTGCGGGCGGCTGTCCACGGTGCACCCGCCGACGCCGGTCCTGCACGCGGCCGACATCGTTCTGCTGGCCGTACGGCCGGAGCTGCCGTCGATCTCGGCGGCGGCCGCGGCACTGCGGAGCCTGCGAACGATGCTGTCCGAGCACGGCACCGGACCGGAAACACTCGGACTCGCGGTGGTCGGCGAGGGCACCTACTCGGCCGGCGAGATCGGCAAGCAGCTGGCCGTACCGGTGATGTTGGATCTTCCGTTCGATGACCGCAGCGCACGCGCGCTGACGCTCGGCGGGACCGTGCGACACGCGTGGCCGCTGCTCAAGCGGACCACGCGGGCCGAACCGGAGCTGCGTGCGGCGATCTCGCGCCGCCGCCGGCCGCACGCACTGCCGACCGAGACGGAGGTCTCCCGTGCCGTTCGATAAGGAGCCGATCCCGTACGGGATGACCGTCACGACCGCGCCGCCGATGTCCTACCGCACGAGCGAGCCGATTCTCGCGATCGCACCGGACATGTTCGGCGCCGAGGCGAACGCGCCGGTCTCCCCCGGCATGCCGCCGCTGCGCCGTGGCGCGCACCGCGATTTCGACGACGCCACCCGCACCGACCTGCAGATCGTGCGACCGCTCGCACGACCCGTCGACGAGGGCCGACCGGATCAGCACCGGCCGGATCAGAACCGGCTGGCGCAGACCCGGATCGAGACCGATCGGGCGTGGCATCAGACGGAGGCCGACACGTGGGATGCCAACACCTGGGACGTCGACGATCGGACGGTGACGAATCTCGGTGCCACCTCGGTGGGGCCGGTCGCCGGTCGCCCGCCCACCCCGCGGATCGACTACGAAGCCGTACGGCTCCTGCGCGGGCAGATCGGTGAGGCGCTCACCCGCTGGCTGCGTACCCGGACGGAACCGACCGAGGAGGAGATCGACGCCGAACGCGAAGCGATCTCGACCGAGGTGGTCGCCCGCTACGCCGACACGCTGCGCCGCGGTGGCACGCCGCTGACCGGTGACGACGAGTACGCGCTGCTGATCGCGGTCCGGGCGGACATGGTCGGGCTCGGCCGCCTCCAGGCGCTGCTGACCGACACCACAATCGAGGAAGTCCACATCCTCGGCTGCGACCGGGTCCGGATCACCCGCCGCAACGGCGCCATCGACCTCGGCGACCCGATCGCGGACAGCGACGAAGAGATGGTCGAGGTGCTGCAGATGCTGGCCCGCCGGGCCGGTGCGACCGAGCGATCACTGTCCACGTCGCAGCCGATCCTCGACCTGCAGCTGCCCGGCGGCGAGCGGCTGGCGGCGACGTACCAGGTCAGCCACCGCCCGTACGCGGTGATCCGGCAGCACAACACCCTCGACGTGACGCTCGACGACATCGCCGGCGGTCGGGCCGAGCTCGAAGAGATGATCGATCCGCTGATGCGCGATTTCCTGCGTGCCTCGGTGGCGGCCGGGCTGAACATCATGGTCGCCGGCCGTGCGGGCGCCGGGAAGACCACGATGCTGCGCGCGCTGGCGAGCGAGATCCCGGCGGAGGAGCCGTTCATCCTGCTGGAGGAGTCACGCGAACTCGGCCTGCACCGCAATCCCCGCCACCAGTGGGTGATGAGCTTCGAGTCCCGCGACGGCCACGGCGAGCGCGGCGCCGACGGGCGACCGGCCGGCGAGATCACGATCGCCGAACTGATCCCGGTATCGCTGCGGATGGGTGCTCAACGCATCATCGTCGGCGAGGTCCGGTCCCGCGAGATCGTCCCGATGCTGGAAGCGATGACGACCAGCCGCGGCTCAATGTGCACGATCCATGCACGTACGCCCGCGTCGGTCGGCGACCGCATCATCCAGCTCGCGCTGTCCTACGGCCCGTCGATGACCGCCGACCTGGCCCAGCGGACTGCCGCGAACGGCCTCGACCTGATCGTCTACGTGAACCTCGCGGACGAAACCGGCATCGGCGGCCGCAAACACCGCTACGTTTCGTCGATCCAGGAGGTCACCGGCACCGCCGAGGGCGGCCGGATCGCGCACACCACCGTGTTCGGGCCGAGTCCGGATGGCCGGGCCGCACCGATGCACCTGCCCGAACGTGTCCGTGGCGATCTGTACGCGATCGGTTATGACGCGCGCATCCTCACGCGCTGGATCGAGGCCGGTCACGGCGCATGGTCCACGCGCTCAGACCGGATCACCGGGGTACGCCGCTGATGAACCTCAAACTTCTCGCGCTCGTCGGCGCGGTGCTGTGGATCGGCGCGGCCGCCGCGATGGTGGTCGGATTCGTCGGTACCCGAAAGCCGGTCGGACCGCCGTCCACACTGGACCGGAGGCTGCGCGGCCTGTGGAACGGCTCCGGCCGCAGTGCCAAGGCCCGCCGGGAGCACCGTGCGACACTGGTCGCCGCGCTCGTCGCCGGGCTACTGGCCTGGCTGTTCACCGGCCTGCCGATCATCGGCATCCTGGTCATGCTGGCCGTACCGGGTGCGCCGTGGATCTTCAACGTCGGCAAGGCGGAGCACGCCGCGATCACCCGGATCGAAGCGGTCGGCGAATGGGCGCGACGGTTGAAGGACGTCTCCGTCATCGGGATGGGCCTGCAGCAGGCGATCGTCGCGAGCGCCGGCACGGCTCCGGCCGACATCGCCGAAGAGGTACGCGATCTGGCCGTACGCCTGCAGGCCGGTCTCGATCCCAGGCGCGCGCTGCTGCTGTTCGCCGACGACATCGCGGACGCCGTCTGCGATCAGGTCGTCGCCGCGCTCACCATGCACCTGAGCGATCGGGGTGACCGGCTCGGCGAGGTGCTGACCTCGATTGCCCAGGCGGCGAGTGCCGAGGTGGCGACGCGCCGTGAAGTGGATGCCAAGCGGACCCAGTCGCGGTTCGCGGTGAAGTTCCTGACCATCGCGACGGTGTTGACGCTCGCGTACGGCGCGATCCGGCCCGACTACATGAAGCCGTACGGGACGCCGCTCGGCCAACTCGTGATGGCACTCCTGGGGACGGCGTTCGTCGGGATCCTGCTCTGGGTCCGCTCTATGAGCCAGCCCGAACGCACGATGCGCTTCCTGAACTCGACGGCCGCACCGCCGGAGTCGGTGGAGGTGTCCGGATGATCGGGACCTGGGAGTTGCCGGTCGCCGTGATCGGCGGTGCGATCGCCGGATCAGCGGTCTTCCTGATCGTGCGCGAACTCCTTCCGGCAACCCCGTCGCTCGGTCCGACGCTGGCCCGGCTGCAGCCGGGTGGCGAGGCACCGGTGGCGGCCCGGTTCGAGGCGGCGCTCGGCAGTTGGGGATGGCTCGCGAAGTACGTCACCGTACCGGCGAAGGACCTGGCGATCCTCGGCAAAGGTGCGGACGCCTACCTGACCTCGCTCGGTACGTCGGCGATTGCCGGCCCGGTCGCGCCGACCGTCCTGGTGTTCGCGCTGTCGCTCGGCCGGATCTCGCCGCACTTCGTGCTGCCGGCCCTGCTCGGACCGGTCTGCGCGGCGCTGTTCGCGTTTCTCGCCCATCGTGACGTGCTGAACAAAGCGAAGGTCGCGCGTCGCGAATTCTCGCGCACATTCTGCACGTACCTCGATCTCGTGGTTCTGGAATTGACCGCGGCCGGGCCGGTGCAGGCGCTGGAGAGGGCCGCGAAGATCTGCCACGGCTGGGTTTTCGAACGGATCGACGGCGCATTGATGCAGGCACAGATGCAGATGACGTTCCCCTGGGACCAGCTGCGCACGCTCGCCGAGGAGATCGGCGTCACCGAGTTGCACGACTTCGCCGCGATCATGCGATCGGCCGGCGATTCGGGCGCACATGTACAGACCACGCTGCACGAACAGGCCGAATCACAGCGAGACCGGCAACGTACGGACGCCTTGGGACGCGCAGAGGCGATCAGCGCGCGCCTCGAGATGCCCGCCGCGTTGCTGGTGATCGTCCTGGCTGTCTTCATGATCTTTCCGTTGATGGCCAGGCTCGGGTGACCCACCCGAACAGGTAAGTCCCTATTGGAAGGAGATCCACCCCGATGTTGCTCCGCCTTTCTCTCGCTGCGATGAACCGCTGGCACGACCTGACCAACACCGACGAGAGCGACCGCGGCGACTCCCCGGTCCCGACCGTCATCATCTGGGTCGGCATCGCCGTGGTCGCGATCGGCCTGGTCGCTTGGGCGTCCGGCTACGTCAGCAACTTCACCCACTCCGCGGTCAGCACTCCGCCGAGCTACACGCCGTAACCAGCCCCCATGGTCGATCGACGCATGAGGCGATACACCGCAGGTACGGCCGGCGAACCGGTCGCACCTGCGGTTCGGCGCCGCGCCCTGCGGTCGGACCGCGGCGCGAACCCGATCGAGCTGGCGATCCTGCTGCCGGTGATCACGTTTGCGCTGCTGGCGTCGATCCAGGTGTCGCTGTATTTCCTGGCCCGCTCGGAGGCGCTCGGCGCGGCTCAGCAGGGTGTCACGGCGCAGCGTGCCTACCTGGCACACGCCGGCAGCGGTACGGCGATCGCGAATGAGTTCGTCGCGCACGGCGACGGTTGGCTGACCGGCGAGATATCCACCGTGAGCTGCCCGGCGCCCGGATCGTCCAGTACGACGACCGCGTGCACGGCGGCGTCGACCGGCGTCACGATCACCGTCACCGGTACCGCGTTGTCGCTGGTACCGGGCTGGACCATGACCGTCACCCAATCCGCCCACGGCACGATCGAACGCATCACGCATCCGGCGGCCCCGTGATCCCTCGGCGCAAGCGCTCCTACGACGCCGGCTCGATCTCGCTCGAGCTGGCCATCCTGCTGCCCGCGTTCCTATCGTTGGCGTTGCTCGCGACATTGCTGGGCCGCCAGACCGTGGCGCAGACCGCCGTCGACCTCGCCGCGCACGACGCCGCCCGCGCGGCATCGTTGACGCGCAACCTGACCGACGCCACGGCGGCCGCACGCGACGCCGCGATCACCACGCTCGGTGCGTCATCGACCACCTGCACCTCGGTGACGGCCACGCCGGTCGGCACCAACCCGTTCACGGTGCCGGTCGGCCAGGCCGCCTCGATCACGATCAGAGTCGACTGCACGATCTCACTGGCCGACCTGACCGTCCTCGGCCTGCCCGGTCAGCGCGTCTTGACATCCGTCTTCACCAGCCCGATCGACGTCTACCGGGGGCGCACATGACCGGCGCGTTCCGTCAGCGGCGCCTGCGACGTCTGCGCCGATCGGAGTGCATCGACGCAGTCGCTGCGCGAGGCTCGGTGCAGACGTTGCACCCCGGCGACGCGCGAGGAACGCGCAGATGTCACAGGGATCATGGCGGCGTCAGTATCTTGTTCGCGGTCGGGATGACCGCAGTCCTGATGATCCTCGGCCTGTCCGTCGACGGCGGCGGCCAGATCCGCGCGTCGCAGCGTGCGAACGACATCGCCGCCGAGGCAGCCCGGGCCGGCGGCCAGCAGATCAACGTCTCGGACGCGATCGCCGGCAATCCGACCGTACTCAACCAGACCAACGCCCGGACCGCGGTGAAGGCGTACCTCGACCAGGCCACCGCGGCTGCCGGCTTGACGCTGGCCGGCTACACCGTGACGTTTCCCGACACCGTGCACATCGCCGTCACGGTCAAGCTGCAGTACCACACCGCAATACTCGGATTTATGGGAATCAATGATCTTCCGGCCAGTGGTTCTGGCACAGCCGCACTAGTACTTGCCTAAGAGACGGAGAACGACATGTCCGACCAACTGCTGGCATCCACCCGGGGGAGCCGTCTGAGGCGTGGTATCGCGGCTCTCGGCACACTGGTCGGGTTGCTTGTCGGCGTGCCCGCGGTACTGCTATCCGCGGGCGGCGACCCGATCCCGGACCACATCGCATCTCTGTCCCGGATGGCACACGATCTCACCAGTACGGACACCAGCGGGCACCTGTTCCTCGGGTTCGCACTGCTCGTCGCGTGGGTCGCCTGGGCCGCGTTCGCGCTGTCGGTGCTGCTCGAGATCGTCGGGCGTCTGCAATCTCGCCCGGCGATCCGGATCCCCGGGTTCGCCGTCCCGCGCAGAGCAGCGGCCGGCCTGTTCGCCGCCGTGGCGATCATGGTGGGCAGCGGCGGGATCGGTGCGACCGCATTCGCGGCGGACGCGCCGGTGCCACCGGCGGCGGTCGTCGTGATCGGCAACCCGGTCGCCCTGGACGGTCCGTCCGGTATTTCGAGCACGCTCGTCTACCACGTCCAGCACGGCGACACGTTGGGCGGCATCGCCCAGCGATTCCTCGGCTCGTTCGACGCGTACCACCGGCTGGTCGCAGCGAACCACGATCTGATCGCGAACGGCCCGGACAACATCCAGCCGGGTTGGACGCTGCACCTACCCTCGGACTCTCGGGACCGCGGTCCGCTGGCCCACGCGACCGGCGTCCTGTCGTCGACGCTGACCGTGCCCGGTGCGTCCGCCGGCACACCGACCGCGTCGACGACCGGAACCGTCTCGGTCACCATCGGTACGCCGGTCCTCCTGGACCCGACCCCGTCCGCAACGGCCGCCGACGGCGCCTCGACCGTGACCACGATCGGCGGCTCGACCAAGGCGGTCGGCGTCGCCAGTGTGGACGGCACCACCAACCCGGCCCAACTCGTCTCGTTCGGTCAGCCGCGCCCACTGACACCGACCGAAGCGCCGCGGATGCGCCGTCCACCGGGGCATCGCCGCTGCTCGTGATGAGCGCGCTCGGGCTGACCACCGGCATCCTCGGCGCGCACATGCTGCTGTGGCGACGGCGCCGCCGCGCATCGGCCCGGGACGCGGTCGGTCAGGTCTATGGCACACCCGCGTCCGGACCCGATCCGGAGACCGCGTTCGACCGCGACACGCACGAGTCGATCGAGCTAAACCGCCTGGATCTCGCGCTGCGTGATCTGGCCAGCCTGCTCGGCGAACGCGAAGGCCGGGTGATGCCGGACATCATGGGATCGTGGATTGCCGACGGCAACGTGCATCTGATGCTGACCGAGCCGTGCGAGGAGCCACCGGCACCGTGGATCGCCCGCGGCCTGATGTGGACGCTGCCGGCACACGTACCGACGAACACGTACTTCGCCGGTACGACACCACCGCTGCCGGCGCTTGTCACGGTCGGCGGCGGCGACCACCGACGGGTGCTGCTCGATCTCGAACGGCTCGGCGTCGTCACGATCGGTGGCGACCAGGCCGGTGCGGCCGACCTGCTGCGCCACGTCGGGGCGGAACTCACCCACGGCATCTGGAGCGATGACGTGACGATCGGCATCGCCGGATTCAGCGAGGACGACACGCGCCGGCTGACGACGCTCGGCCGCGGACGCGTACGGGCGAACGACTCGATCGCGGACGCGCTGGACGATGCCGGCCGGTGGATCAACGAAGCACACGAACGGCTGGCCGGACTCGGCGTACGCAACGTGCTCAGTGGACGCGTCAATGCCACGCCGGCCGAGGCGCGGCGACTCTCGCCGTACGCGCTGCTGATCGCGGGTCCGGGCCCGGACGATCTGGAACGCCTCGAACGCGTCGATGCCTACCTCGAGGGCCGCGGCCGTGGCCAGCTCGCGATCGCGGCGACGGAACGCCTGGAGACCCGGCCGCGCAACGCCCGCTTAAACCGGGGTCGCTGGCCACTGACCGTCGGCGACGATCACACGGTGACGATGGAGTTCCTGGACCGCATGATCCCGGCGGTCTCCCTCGACGGCGCCGAACTGGCCTCGCTGGCCGACGCGTCGGTTGGCGCGCCTCGCCCGCCGGAACAGGCGATGACGTCGGACATCCCGATCGGACGGCATCGTGCGAGCTATCGCAAGCAGGCCACGGTCGGCTGATCGGTACGGCACCGTTGCGGCGCCTACCACTCTGCACTCACATACAGTGCAGAGTGGTAGCGCGCCGCACGTAGGGTCCGGGCTCGCGTACCCGTGTCAGACTTTGATCTTCTCGTTCGTAGGGTCGAAGAGCGGACGCAGGGAGACCTTGACCGGGTGGGTGCCGGCGGCGATCTCGACCGTCCACTCCCCGGCGTCGATCCAGGCCTGCGTGAGCGGCTCGCCACCGGTCTCCACCATCGCGAGTCCGACCGCGCCGCCGAGCGTGTGGCCATAGGACGCGGCGCGGATGTAGCCGACCATGAGGCCGTCGCGGCGGACCGGCTCGGCGTGGAACATCATCGGCTCGGGATCCAGGACGAGTACCTGGACCAGGCGTTTCGTCGGCACGCCCAGCGCCTTCTGTGCGAGCGCTGCGTCCCGACCGATGAAGCCGCCCGGCTTGTCCCAGGTGACCGCGAACCCGAGGCCGGCTTCCAGAACGGTGTCGGTGTTGTCGATGTCGTGGCCGTAGTCGCGGTAGCCCTTCTCCATCCGGAGGCTGGCCAGCGCCTTCAGGCCGGCGTGCACCAGGCCGACCTGGGTGCCCGCCTCGACCAGGTGCTGGTAGACGTGCACCGCCTGCTCCGCCGGGACGTAGAGTTCGTAGCCGAGTTCGCCGAGGTACGTGATCCGGATGCAGAGCGCGCGAGCGAAGCCGATCGCGATCTCCTTGGCGTCCCGGAACGCGAACGCATCGCCGCCCATGTCCTCATCGGTGACCAGCGACATCAGTTCACGCGAGCGCGGACCCTGGATGTTGATCTGGGCGTAGCCGCCGGTCACATCGGTCGCGAACGCGTGCGCGCCGGATGCCTCGAACTGGCGGCGCATGCGCGTCTCGACGTGGCGATGTGCGGTGTCCGATGCGACCACCCAGAACCGGTCGTCGGCCAGCTTCGTGACCGTCAGGTCGGCTTCGAGCAATCCGCGCTCGTTGAGCCACTGCGTGTACGTGATCCGGCCGATCTCGCCGTCCACCGCGCCCGCCGACAGGTAGTCCAGCTGCGCACCCGCATCCCGGCCTTGGACCAGGAACTTCGACATGAACGACATGTCCATCAGGATCACGCCGTCGCGGGCCGCGTGGTGCTCGGCCGCCCAGTAGTCGAACCAGTCCTGACGGCCCCAGCTGAGCTTGCCCACGACCGGTTCGACGCCGACCGGTGCGTACCAGTCCGGGCCCTCCCAGCCGGAGACGTCCTTGAAGTACGCACGCTGGGCGGTCAACTGAGCATGCAACGGCGAGAGCTTCGCATTGCGCGCGGTCTGCATCGACTTGCCCGGGTAGTGGCAGGCGTAGACCATGCCGAGCGACTCGACGGTCCGCGACGCCCGATAGTCCGGATTGGACTGATAGCGGTGCAGCCGATCGATGTTGATGCCGGTGATGTCGATGTCCGGTGTGCCGTCGACGATCCAGTGCGCCATCGCGCGGCCGATGCCGCCGCCGGTCAGGATGCCGATCGAGTTCAGGCCGGCGGCCACAAAATAGTTCTTGACCTCCGGCGCCTCACCGACGACCGGCAGCAGATCGGGCGTGAAGCTCTCCGGACCGCAGAAGAATTTCTTCACGCCTCGATCGGCCGAGATCGGCACGCGGGCCATCGCCTTCTCCAGGTAAGGCCCCATCCGCTCCCAGTCCGGCGGGAGTTCGCCGAACGAGAAGTTCGACGGGATGCCGTCCACGTGCCAGGGTGCGCAGACCGCCTCGAACAGGCCGATCATCAGGCCGGCGCCCTCTTCGCGGAAGTAGCCGTAGCTCGACGGGTCCTCCAGCACAGGGAGGTCGCCGTGCATGCCCTCGAACGGCTCGGTGATCAGGTAGTAGTGCTCGGCCGCCTGCAGCGGGATGTTCACGCCGGCCGCTTCGCCGATCTGCCGGGCCCACATGCCGGCACAGTTCACGACCACGTCCGCCTCGATGTCACCGTGTGCGGTCCGCACGCCGGCGACGGCCTTGTTGCGCACGACCAAACCCGTTGCGGGTACGCCTTCGAAGATCTTCACACCCTGCAGGCGAGCGCCCTTGGCCAGCGACATCGTGACGTCGACCGGGTTCGCGCGACCGTCCTCGGCGACGTAGAACCCGCCGAGTACGTCGTCGACGCGGGCCAGCGGCCACATCTTCGCGACCTCGTCCGGGGACACCTCGTGCACGTCCACGCCGCAGTAGCGGTTGAACGCGGACACCCGGCGGTACTCCTCCAGCCGGTCCGGATCGGTGGTGACCTGGACGAAGCCGCACTGCTTGAGCCCGGTCGCGAGGCCGGTCTCGGCTTCGAGCCGGCTGTACAGGTCCCGGGTGTACTTGCGCATCTCGGTCGACGTCTCGGACGTGGATCCGAATGTGACCATCAATCCGGCCGCGTGCCACGTCGTACCGGACGTGAGCTGATCACGTTCGAGCAGGACGACGTCCCGCACGCCGAGATGACCCAGGTGGTACGCCACCGATGTGCCGATCACGCCACCGCCGATCACCACGACGCGGGCACGGCTGGGGAACCCGGCCGGCGGTGTCGGCTCGCTGGTCATCGTCATCCGGTGCACTCCACTCGTCGTTGAGCTGGAACTCTTGCCTGCTCGTGGCCGTGTTGATTATGCCTTTGCCGGAGGCTGCCCGCCGAACGCGGTCAGGCATGCGACGGCAAGATCCGCGCCGCCGATGGTCGGATCATGGACGATCGGGACGTCGGCGATCGTCGCGCCGAACCGTGCCTGGATCGTGACGCGTACGGTCTGCTCCGGGGGCGGAGGAGCGGTGCATGCCCCCGTGATCACGATCAACGTCGGCGCCTCTGCCGGGATGGTGTCCAACTGCCGCTTCGCCAACGCCGTGTCCGGCTCGGCCGCGGGTGTCCCCGGCGGCACGACATAGACGTCGAGGCCGGTCAGCCCGGACAGCGGCGCGATCGTCGGCGTCGTCCAGGCCAGGTCGACGCCCGGAGCCTCCAGCGGAAACGCCAGATAGAAACGGCCCGCATAGACGCCGGCTTCGGTCGCCGGCGATGCGTACAGGACGAGCGGATTCGCGCCGGCGACCTGGCCGCCGCCGTGTGCCTGACGGCCCGCGACGATCGTCACGAGAAGTATGCCGGCAATAATAAGGATTCCGGACTTAAGGTATTTAATGCCAATGGACATGTATGGCCCTACTTACGGCGGACCCGGTGTACGACGCATTAGTGTCGTACGCCACACGACGTCCGTGCAATGGCCCGTTCCGCACTCACCCGTCGGATCACCTGGATGCATCTTGAGCAGGGCTTTTACTACGTCCGGCGGGGTCGTCCCGGAAGGATCCGAGGCGAATTCACGAATAACGCCGGAACGGGCGCCACGGCAATATCCGCAACGGCGAAATCGCGTTGTACTAACCGATTAGGCGACTGCGGCAACGCACTCTAATGTGACACGCTGCCGGGGATTTCACGGCGCATTCGCGCGACGCTTTCGGAGGTACACGTGGCGTGGTTCATCTGGCAATCGTTCGTGATGATTGTGCTCGCCATCCTGCTGGGTCTGCTCGTCGGTTGGATTATCTGGGGCCGCCGTGTCGGTGGACTGCTCATCGAGATCCGCGCGCTGCGCGCGTCCGTCGAGGCGTGCGAAGCGAACCACGGCGCCGCGAAGCAGGCCGACGCCGACCGAGGCGACGCCGTGCCCGCCGATCGGCCGGCATCGGTGCACATTCCCTCACCACGAGCCGAGGTGGCCGACGCGGCTGCATTGGACACGTCATCGGGCAGCCATTCCGGTGGCCTGGATAGGGACGTGGACACGTTCGAGACGGACGACTTCGAGACCGATGAGTTCGGTATTGACGAGGTCGGTATTGACGTCGACGCGAGCGAACTCCATGACACCGACATCACGATTGCCGAACTCGATGCAATCGACCTCTACGAAAAGCACGACGACTCCCGGCCGGTCGTCACGGTCGAGACCGCGGTCGCCGGCGTCCAGCCGGTCGACGATCTCGTCCGGATCGAGGGCATCGGCCCGAAGATCGCGGCCGCCCTCGTCGCTGCGAACATCCGGACGTACCGGCAGCTGGCGGCGGCGGACACCGGCACGCTCACGTCCGCGATCCACAACGCCGGCATCCGCTTCGCGCCGAGTCTCGTCACGTGGGCCGATCAAGCGCAGCTGCTCGCCGACGGCGACGAGGACGCGTTCGCGGCGCTGACCGACCGGCTGATCGCGGGACGTGACGTGTCGAAGACCGCGAAGGGCGACGACGTGCCACCCCCGCCGCCGGACGATCTCGCACGGATCGAGGGCATCGGCCCGAAGATCGCGGCCGCGCTGGTCACCGCCGACGTCCGTACGTTCCGGCAGCTCGCCGAGGCCGACCAGGCGACGCTCACGAAGGCGATCAAGGATGCCGGCATCTCGTTCGCGCCGAGCCTGGCGACCTGGTCCGAGCAGGCAAAGCTGCTCGCCGACGGCGACGAGGACGCGTTCGCGGTGCTGACCGCGCGGTTGATCGCCGGACGGCGGCCCGACGACGACCTCGAACGGATCGAAGGCGTCGGTCCGCAGATGGCCGCCGCGCTGCAGGCCTCCGGCATCCGGACCTACCGCGCGCTCGCCGACAGCTCCGATACCCGGCTGCGCAACGCGATCTCCGGATCCGGCCTGAAATTCGCGCCGAGCATCGTCACCTGGGCCCGCCAGGCCCGACTGCTCGCCGACGGCGACGAAGAAGGATTTGCCGACCTGACGCGCCGTCTCGTCGCCGGACGTGACGAGGGACGCGCCTGATGGCCACACCCGACCGCCGCCGAGGCATCATGCTGCCGATCGCGGTGACGATTCTCGGGCTCGCGGCGATCGGTGTCGTCGAAGAGATCCCGGTACGCCATTCGATCGAGCAGAAACTCACCGCCGCGTCGACCGCTGCGCTGGCCAAGGCCGGCGTGCCGGTCGACGGCGTGAACTTCACCGGCCGCGACGGCACGATTCGCGTGGATTCGGCCGCCGATGGTAACCGTGCGCTTGCCGTCGTCCGCACCGTCGACGGCGTACGGGTCGTGCACGTGATCCTCACGACCGGCTCGAATCCGCCGGCCTCCACGCCCACCGTCGCACCGTCGGACTCCGCGACGCCCGCACCGTCGGTCTCGCTGACCGTGGAGCCGTCCGAGCCGGCCGGCCCCTCTACCGCACCCGCGACCGCAGCATCGTCCCCGACCCCGTCGGCGCCTGCAGCATCACCGTCGAGCCCGCCTACGCCCACGCCGTCACCGTCACCAACTGGTCCGGCCGGCCAGACGCTCGCGCAGGTCCAGGCACAGCTCAACGCGCTCGGGGACATCACATTCGCATCCGGCAGCACAACGCTGACCAGCGCCGACAAGCAGATCGTCGCCCGGGTCGCCGCGGTGCTTGCGGCGAATCCCACGGTCTCGATCCGGGTCCAGGGCAACACCGATTCGATCGGATCGGCCGCGGCCAACCGTGCCGTGAGCCGCACCCGTGCCCAGGTCGTCGCGAACGCTCTGCACGCGCTCGGCGTGGCGACCAGCCGGATGACGATCGTCGCGAACGGCGAGTCGAAGCCGCTGGTCCCGAATGACACACCGGGCACCGTGGCATGAACCGTCGCGTCGACTTCCTGGCGTACTTGAACTGATCCGCTCGTACACAGACCACGGTCAAAGGATCGTGGCAGATAGATCGTGGCAGATAGATCGTGGCA
>CAWCQQ010000004.1:0-110535 GCA_963797675.1 uncultured Actinomycetota bacterium | reverse complement strand
TGGTCGTCCACGCAGAGCACGCAGCGCCGCTGCGGGCCGAACCAGTCGCGTACCCAGGTAAGGCGGCCCGTCTGTTATGCAAAGTCTGACAAGGCCAATTCCGTATTTCACCATGCTGTCGTGACGCGATCACGCGGTCGACACCCGTCAAGCATCAGGTGGGACAGTAAGGTCAAGCATCTACCGGGACAGGCGGTGTCGCCGCATGCGTGAGTGCGCTAGCAGCGCACGGTTAAGCAGACGAGGGTCTGCATCGGCATGCATGAGGCGCACCCGTCCTACGCGTCGGGGGCACGCCGCAGCGCCGCGAGCAGCTGTTCCCGGGTGGGTTGGGTGATCGGAGGGCCACCACCTCGGTTGCGGATGACGTCGCGGGTCCGTGCCACGATCGTCGGGTCGGTGTAGACGGCGTCCGGGAGGCAGACCATTCCCATGACCTTCCAGAACGCCCGAAAGACCGTTGGGTCGAACGGCGCCGCGTTGCGGAGTTGCGCGTACGTGACCCTGTCGTCGGTCTCGGGCGTGTGGGGTGCCGGACTGCCGAATATCCGGTGTCGTACTTCCGTGAGCCGCGTTGCGTCGATGTTCGCCTGGTCGGCGTAGAACGGCGCCACGTGGTTCTCAATACGCTCATTCAGTGCCATCGCCAGGTCATCTAGCTGCTCGTACCCGTTGTTGAGGGCGTCGATGAGGTCTGCCGCTTGGTGCAGCGCGAGGCTGAGCCCGCGGCCCAGGGTCGGGTTGGTCGTACACACCGTGTCGCCGAGCGCGTGGAGTCCGAGCGCGACCGGGGATCCGTCGACGACGAGGCGGCGGAGCGTGTTGTGCAGGCCGCCCATCGGGTAGATCGGGCTGATGGGTTCGAGCGCGTCGAGCCATCCGGAGTAGACCGGGATGGTGCGTAGTACTGCGGTGAACACGTCTGGGTCGTGTACGCCGCGGAAGCGTTTGTCCTCGGCCAGTGGCGCGAGGAGCACCACCATGGTGTCGTTGTCTTCGCCCCAAATGCCGACGGTGAATTCGTCGAGTCCGGCAACGATCCGCGTCGTGGGCAGCCCGGGGAGGTCCACTTTCGTACGCAGCCGGTAGTGGCGGCTGTAGTAGGCAAGGCCGCACTCCGCGGCGGAGGTGTAGGTCGGTCGTGCATCGATCGCCGTGAGCCACTGGTCGATCCTCGAGCGCCGACCGGTGGCATCGATCACGAGATCGGCGTTCAGGTCGCCGTCGTCGGTGCGGACACCGGTCACGTGCGGAGGCCGTCCGGGCTTGGCCAGCAGGCCGGTCACCGGCACACCGCCACGTACGGTAACGCCCGGTTGCGCCATGGTGGTACGGCGCAACACCCAGTCCAGCGTTGATCGCCGGGTCATCAGCAGGGCAAGTTGTTCGTCACCCGGCCAAGTGCTGCGGTCGGGCAGCGATGGTGGCATCTGGCTCGACAACGGTGCCTCCATCACACCGGCCGTGATCAGGTTCTCGTAGACATCGGGTAGCCGCTCCAGCAGGAGCTCCCGGCAGCGCGACAGCACCACGTGCGGTTGTACGGTCTGCGGTGCGGCCGCGCGGAACGCCGACTGGGCCGCGGCCTCCACATCGGGCGCGGGATCGAGCGGGTCCCGGTCCAGCACAACCACCTCATGACCGTTCCGCGCGAGCAGCAGCGATGTGAACAGGCCGGCGGCGCTGCCACCGACGACCACAACCCGCATGGTTTTCTCCTCGTATCAGCCGACGATCAGCAACGTTGGCTGCCGGGATTCGACGGCGGCAGCCTCAAGCGATGCCCTGTCCATTCAATCTGCCTTATCGTCGTCTCCGACGCGGCCGAACCGACGCGAGACTCGGTGCCGGCGCTCCGCCCGGCTGTCGACGCGTTCGTCCGACAAATTCGCTACCCGACGACCGGAGCGCAGTGATACACATCCGAGGTGCAAAACATTGTGGAGTTCCCCGAGTCCTGCGGCTGATCGAAGACCGCTCGGCCGCGTTCCGCGCCGCGATCGGGTCGCCGAGCGACTATCGCGCCGCAGATTGACCGGTAAGCAGCAGCCCGTAGCTGAAGCTGCAGTCACCGTCGAGATGAGGACGGATCCCTCTGCGTGAGCGGCGGCAGGCGGGCTTCGCCGGAGCGCGCGGTTTCGGTCTGTTAATCGAGCACGATCAGTTGGTCGTCGCATCCTGCGGCTTGTTGACCGGGCTGACCTAACTGAGCACCGCGCCCGCTGGGGCCGCTAGGCTTTTGGGGGAGGCACGCAGGTGGCTGTAGCTGACAGGCGCGTGCGTTGGGCGTTCGCAGTCGCCTTGCCCGTGCTGATCATCGTGTACCCGCTGCTGTCGACTTTCAGCCGGGGAGTCGCATTCGCGTCGACGTCGCTCCTGGCGATACCGGCGGTCATGATCGGCCGGCGGCGGGTTGACCGCTCGCTGACGCAGCGCGATGGGTTGCGATGCGTCGGCCGACCAGCCGAGTCAGTGTTGAGTTCGGTCCGGCTGCGCCAAGCCGCAGGCGATCAATTGAGCGAGAATTCATTCGAACGGGTGTCGGATGACCGGGACCCGAAGCGCGCTTCTGAGCTATTGTGGTCCCATGACGTCAACACCTGATCACAGCGTGGAAGAGAGCCTCACTGAAGCGCTCGCCCGCGTCGGGATCGTCGTCACAGACGAAGGCAAAGCCCGCGCCCGGGTACGGCTCGCGGATGCCGATGCGGAATGGCCAGCGGAGCGCCGAGCCGCACTGCGCGAGGAACTCGGACGCCCGGCACGCCGGGCCGCGTGAGCGACCGGCCCGTCCGGCTCGTCCTGGACACTTCCTCGATCATCGCGTACACCCACGGATCTATCGATGTCGGCGAAACCGTTGCTGAAATCGACGATGAGTACGCTGCCGTAGCCCTACCGGTCCTCTGCCTTCTGGAAGCGCATCGGGTCGTCGCCGATCACGATCGGCTCATGGTCTTGGTCAAGCACCTCGCCACGATCACGCTGACCATCGAGCCAGACGACTGGCCTGCCGTCGCCACGTTCGCTGACGCCGGTGGCCGGATCGACGCGGCTTCGGCCGCATTGGTCGCCGTAGACTACAGCGCCACCGTCCTTACCCGGCAGCCGAACCTATACCGCGTGATGTCACCCGAAATCCCGGTCATTGGCTTCTAGCCCGCATCCGGAGCACCGTCATTGAGCAAGACGGCGCGGCTCGGCGCATGAATAGCTTCATTCGTCGACGCAGCTCAGATCAGCGCAACACTACGGTATGGCGCTGGTATGACCTCCTCAAGACTGAACTAGATGATCTCATTTTGTCGTGCCGCGCCCGAGTAGATAAGCGACGGTGAGCGCGGTTTGCGAATAGCGAATTGTGCGTATGGCGATCGTAGGTCTATGGCCGCCGGTGACGCGGACAGGCCGGAGCCGGGATCGGGATCGGGACACTGAATCGGGTTGCGTTCCGGCGTGCGAACGTTGGCGATCTGCGGCGTACCGGCTGGGAAGGGCGAGCACACCGTGGAAGCGACATTTCGCGTCGCGAGGCAGACATCGCGCTCCTGCCGATTCGCCCGGGTATCGGTGGCTGTGAGCGAGTCCGCCGCCGCGTCGGTGGAAGTGGCTGCGGCCGCTACGGGCGATACTGCTTCGCGGCGGGAGGCCGCGTTGGGCGCCTCGCGGGTGCTGCGTGCCTTGCCGGGGACGTATCGGCTGTCGGTCACGAGAATCCTGGCGACTATCGCCGATACAGGTGTCGGGGACGTGTACGAAGCGGCTGCGCGCGCGGTATGGCAGGCCGCCGGGTTCGACCATGGACATCGCGATGATGCGGTGCCGTCGCGCCTGGCGGCTACTGGTCCGCAGCTTTTCCGGAGGACAACAGTGAGGTTTTGCCAAGATCAAAGCCACGGTGGTGAGAGGCCACACCTGACCGCTGCCCTGCGGCCGACGTCCCGACGTCCCGACGGCGCCCCTCTACTCATTGGCTGGGCCAGGATGAGAGCACCAAGCCAATCCGACCGCGCTATCTCAGTGCGGTCCGATTGTGTTCTTGAACGCTACTGGTCCGCGGTCAGCCGGTCGCGACCGAGACCGAGATCGATCCGATGGTGTCGCCATCCGGGTCGACCACGACGCTGTACGTCCCGGTGCTCGCCAGCGTCTCGGTGAGCGTCCCTGTTCCGGTGACGACGCAGGTGCTGGCGAGATCCCCGTCGGCGGGCGAACGCAGGTGGACCAGACCGCAGCCGTCCGGCAGCGTGGACGCGCCGAGCGTGAGCGTTACCTTCTGCCCGGCTGTCCCGGCGAACGTCACCCGGGACGTCGCGCCCGGCTGGGCGATCGTCGCGGTCACCGGGGCACCGCCGATCGCGGTGCTCTGCTGCTGGTCGTGGTCGACGATGATCCGGATCGACACCGTACCGGTGCCGGTATCGGCCGGGTGGACGACGACGGCGTACGTGCCGGTGGTCGGCAGCGGCGTCTCGTCGATGTCACCGTCGCCCTGGGTGAGGCAGCCGATGCGGATCGTGTTACCGGCCGAGTCGACGAGTCTGACGCCGCCGCACTGGTTGGGGATCGTCGCGACCGTCATCGCGACGAACACCTTCTCGCCGGCCGTTGCCGCGAATGTCGCGCGTGGTTGTGCGCCGGGAGTGGTGACCGCGACGGTCACCGGCGGGCCGTCGGCGGTCATCGGGACGGTCACGTCGGTCGAGAGGTAGACGACGGCGGTCGTTTCGGCTGTCTTCCCGGCCGGTGCCGTCACCTGGATGCCATACGTCCCGGCGGCGGCCAGCGCCGTCGATTCGATCGAGCCGGTGCCCGTACGGACGCAGCCGATCGTGACCGTCGCGCCGGTTGGGTCGACCAGGCGTACGTCGCCGCAGTCGTCCGGCAGGGAGGTCTTCGTGATCGCTACGTAGACGTGCTGACCGGCCGTCGCGCTGAACGTGACCTTGGCGGTGCCGCCGGGCTGCGTCACACCGATCGTGTGGGACGTGCCCGCCGTGCCACCGGTCGGGCTCACTCCGGTGGCGGCAGCAGGTGCGACGGCGGCCGCGGCGATCGCGAAGTCCGGCTGCCCGGTGACGGCCGTGTCGAGTTCGCAGTCGGCGAGCGCGCCCGGATCGGTTACGCCGGCCGCAGCGCACGCGGCGTCGGCCGACGTACGGACGTCGGCGGGCAGGTCGGCGGCGGTCTGTGCGGCATGTGGGAAGGACCGGTCGGTGTACGTGGCCGTGTTCTGCCGGGCCGGATAGTCGAACAGGCTGGTCGCATCCGTGATCCGCCACGAGTCGGCGAACGCCGGGTAGAGCGTCGCGAACGACGGGTCCGCGATCGGAGTACCGCCGCGCGGAGCGACATCGTTGTCCTGGTGCCCGTCGAAGTCGCCGAGCAGGCCGGAGAGTGTTCCGGCCCGGGCCGGGGCGGCCGAGACGGCCACGACCAGGCCCCAGACGCTCGCCCGCCAGACCGACGCCGCCGTGCCGTCGGGCCAGGTCACCGTGTATGTATCGCCGTAGGACGGATCGAGCGAGTGCTCCAGCGTGACGCCGCCTGGGAGACTCGTGCTGCCGGTCGCGACAGTGGTCGCGGCGCTGTCCCGGTGGACCACGAGCGTGCCGGCCTCCAGGTAGAAGCCGAGCTTCGTGCTGCCGGCGAGCATCGCGATGGCGGTGTTGACGGCCACCGTACGGGAGGTGCCGAACGGCGACTGCCGCGTCTGGATGTCGAGGTCCCCGGCAGTGGTGGCGACGGCGGTGAACTCGCCGACCGCCTGGAAGTCGTACCGCCGGCCGTCGAACGTGGTCAGGTGCGGATCGCCGTTGGAGAGTGCGCAGGAGGTGGCACCGCAGTGCCGCATGCCGTCGGGATCCGGGCCGGCGGTCGGCACGCAGTTCGTTGACAGCGGCACGCCCTCGTAGTTGGTCCGCAGGTCGTGGTGGCCGAGGAAGACCCGGAACGCGTTCTCCTTCATGGTCGTCGGCAGCTCGTCCATCAGCACGCCGGTGTTCCCGCAATACGCGTTGGTGCTGCTGCCGTCCATCAGCGACGCGACGTGGGTCAGTTCGTGGAAGAGGGCCGAGCACGGATCCATGTCGACGCCGGGATCGCCGCCGATCGGCAGATCATCGAACGGGTCCCACCAGATCTTCGCGAGGACTGTCCCGTCCTTGCGCTTGAACATCTTGGTCTGCGATTCGCCGTACGTCTCCTCGATGAGGATGTCCGAGCCCGGTCCGTTCACGTAGTTCCACAGCTGACCACCGTTGTAGTTCTTCATCTCGTCAACGCACGGGCCGTAGTGCTGCGCCGCTTCGCCGCTGTTGGTGCCCAGCCACTGCACCAGCGCCTGCGCCGGCATCGGGTGGGCCGTCGGTGCCAGGACCGCCGCGGCCAGCAACAGGACTGCGGCCGCCGCGGCCGGTTTACGCCGCCGGAGGAGCAGCACGACGACCACGAGCACGATGACGACAACGACGGTGGCTGCGGCGACGATGACCCAGGCCGGTATGCCGTGGTGGGACGCCGCCGCGGCGCCGACCGTGAAAGTCAGCATGGCGGTGTTGGTGACACCGGCGCACGTGGTTGGGCCGGCGAGGGTCGGGACGGCGTACGCGACCTGGAAACGATAGGTCCCGGCATCCGTCGTCGGCCAGGTCGCCGCGATCTCGTCGTGCCCCGGCCGTACGGCGAACGCGGTCAGCCCGTCCCCGGCCGGCACCGATGTGGTCGCATCGCCACTCGCACCAGGAGCCAGCGTGGCCAGATGTCCGGTGATCAGCTCATACGTACCGTTGCAGGTCAGTGAGCATGAGTGTGCTTCTACCTGCAGTCGGCTGTTGCCGGCCGACGGTCCCGGTCTTGTCCACCGGGGCGGTGCCGGGTTGACGTTTCACGGCCGCCTGCCAAGCTGGGCTTGGTCTTCTGGTCGGCTCCACGTCCTGTTTTAGCGTCGCCGGGCCACTCCGGCGTCGACGTCGCGAGGGCGGCGAGGTTGAGTGCGGCGTTGAGGTCCCGGTCGAGGACTCAGGCCGCAGTGCTCGCAGGTGTAGGTTCGGACGGCCAGGGCTAGTTTGGGTTTCACCAGCGCCGCAGCCCGAGCAGGTTTTGGAGGACGGGTACCACCGGTCGGCGACGATGCAGCTGGCCGCCGTTCCAGGCGGTCTTGTACGCCGAGTTGCCGGCGGATCTCGGCGAAGCCCGGCATCGGCGATGTGCCGGGCCAGGCGCCGGTTGCGCGAGCATCCCGGCGACGTTGAGGTCTTCGACCACGACCGTGCCGTAGCTCGCGGGCCAGCCGGGTGGTGAGTTTGTGCAGGCCGTCGCGGCGCAGGTTCGCCACCCGGGCGTGCGCCCGGCCCAGCCGGCGCGGCGGCGCGCTGCCACCGCTTCGACGGGCGCCGGCCGGTGCGCCGGTCCGGGCCGGTCTTGCGCGACAGCGGCCGGCCCAGCCGCCGCAGCCGGCGGCTGCGCGGCGGCCAGGTGGCGCGGGTTCGGCGACCAGCTCGCCGGTGGACAGCACGGCCAGGTGCGTGATGCCGACGTCGACACCGACCACCGCTCCGGCCGGGCCGGGGTCCGGCTCGGCGCGGTCGACCTCGACGGTGAACGCGCACGTGCCAGCGTCCGGCCGTCGCGGCGCACCGTCGCGGACATGATCCGGGCGGTGCCCGCCTCCAGCCGGCGGGCCAGTTTACGGGCCGACTCGTGCAGTCTTCAACCGGCCCAGCCGCGGCAGCATCGACATGCTTGCGGTCGGGCTCGACGCGGATGGCCCCGGTGGTGAACCGCACGCTGGGTGTCGTGCGGCGGCGGGACTTGAACCGGGGGAAACCCACCTTGCGACCCCGACGCTTACCCGATGCGGGAGTCGCGACCAGTTCTTCAAGCGCGCGGGCCAGGGCGTCCAGGCCGGTGTTGAACGCCTCCTTCGAGCACTCCGCCCACCACGGCGCCACCTCGGGCTTGGCCGCGTTCCACGCCTTGCCGCAGCGCCGGCAGAGTCCAACCCAGACGTCGGGGTGAGCTCGTCACCGACGAGGCCGTAGGTGCGCTCCGCCGCCCGCTGGTCCAGAACCGCCTTGCACCCGCGGCCAGCGCCCAGTTGAACGCCACCCGGGCCGCCCCCGCATGACGCAGCAGATCCCGTTCCTGGGCCGGGGTCAGGTCCAGGGCGAACCGGTACGCCTGCACCACCGTCACGGTCGTCATACCGGCCGCCCGCCGGTGGCGACCGTGACCGCCTCCAGCACCACAACCTGCCGGCCACACGAACCCAGCACGCGGCCAAGTCCTCGAACCCGAACCGGGTCAGCCGATCACGATCCTCCACGACGATGACCGTAACCCTGGGGTCGGACAGAAACTCGGCGACCTTGCGGCGGTCCCCGTTCATACCCGACCCGACCTCGTGAAGCTCCCCTGATTTGACGGAGATCTCTGATCAGGCCTTACGGGGTCTGAAGGGGGTTCATCGTTATGGTTATGAAGAAGTATCCCGCTGAGCTGCGTGAACGCGCAGTGCGTTTGTATCGGGAGACCAGCCCGCAGCCGACGGTGGCGTCGGTGGCCCGCAAGTTGGGTATCGGGGCGGAGACGCTGCGGAACTGGATCAAGCAGGATGAGGCGGATCGTGGGGTGCGTGATGATCTGCCGACCAGTGCGGAGCGTGAGGTGGTGCGGCAGCTTCGGCGGGAGAATGAGGATCTTAAGCGGGTCAATGAGATTTTGCGATTGGCGTCAAGTTTTTTCGCCTCGGAACTCGACCAGACCCGGCGTTGGTCGTGAGGTTCGTTAGCGAGCATCACGGTCTGGGGGTCGAGCGTATCCGCCGGGTCTTCGGTATACCGTCTTCGACGTTCTACGGCTGGTTGAGCCAGCCGCCGCCGAGTGAGCACGAGGAGATGGATCGGGGGGTTGTTGTCTGAGATCGCCGACATCCGTGCCGGCGGTGACGGGAAGGCCGCGGCGTACGGGTCGCCGCGGGTGCAGGAAACGTTGCGGCGTAGAGGTTTGCGGGTGAGTAAGACACGGGTGGAGCGGTTGATGCGGTCCCAGGGTTGGCAGGGGGCGTTTCGGCGCCGCACGTTCACCCATGCCACCACGGTGCAGGACCCGACGCACACGCCGGCACCGGATCTGGTCAACCGTGACTTCACCGCCTCTGGCCCGAATGCGTTGTGGGTAGCCGATGTGAGCGAGATCGTCTACCTGGGTGGCAAGTTTTACCTGGCCGCGGTGCGGGACGCGTTCGCCAACAAGATTGTGGGCTGGGCTACGTCCACGAGCAACGACACCGACCTGATCCTGGCCGCGTTGTCCTACGCCGCCTGGCACCGCGACTACACCCAGGACGATCTGATCCACCATTCCGACCGGGGCGCCAACTACACCTCGTTCGAGTTCGGTAAACACCTGCGCCTCAACGGGATCCGGGCATCCATGGGATCCACGGGGACTCGTATGACAATGCGCTGATGGAGAATTTCTGGTCGACGTTGAAGATCGAGCTGGTCTTCGACAACACCTGGGCCACTCAGACCGAGGCCGAGAACGCTCTGTTCGACTGGATCGACGGCTGGTACAACCCGACCCGCATCCAGAAACGGTTGGGCTGGCGCAGCCCTGACGAGTACGAGCGCAGCCTACTGGGCCGGAGAACTCGACGCCGGCGTCCCGCCCAGCCCGACCTGACCCACGCGCGTGGTGGGCCTGCGCGTCGTCACTGGGGGCAGGCCACCGCCTGCCCGCGCCTCCTGCACCAGGGGCCGTCGAGGCTCACAGGTCAAGGGCGGCCCCAGGCCGTCACGCAGCGATCGTGAGACCCTTGAGGAGTGAGGAACGGCCCCGCACACTGCGCCAGGCCCACCCAGGACAGCACAGCAGCGGCGAAGCCGCTTCAAACAGGGATCGTCACAACCGACGGCATAGGCACAATCACCACCAGCGAACGTTCCAACCCGAGCCACCATCGGCCAACACCAACAAGATCAAACCAACACAAGATCTCCGAAAAAACGCGGAAACCTCACTCGCGGACCACCGCCGACCCCAGGCCGGTCGCACCGACCACCACCCGGCCCACCTGCCGCTCCAGGTCGTCTTTCCGGTCAGCCCCACAGACCCGGCACTACGCTGCCACCACACCGGTCCCGGCCGGTTCCAGATCCAGGTCCACCACAATCAGGCGACCCGCACGGCGAGCGGGAAACGGCAGATTCCCGCTCCCGGAACCAGCGGAACGCCGTCACGGGGTGCACCCTGCGCCAACGCCAACTCCTTCAAGCTCACCAATACCTACTATCGCCTACTCACAGGACAACGGTTGGCAACCCTCGACGGTGTCGGCGCTCGCGAAGTCGGGCGTCAGGGCCGCACCGTCGCGCGTCCCGGACAGGATGAGCATTGCGTCGTCGGCCATGGTGGTGATCGCGCACGGCGACGTGCCGCTGTTGGTGATGTGCAGCGTCACCGCGATCCCCTGCGCGGTCGTGTACCTGGCCTGCTTGCTCGTCGCGGTGAGCGTCAGCGCCGGAGCCGACACGGAGGCCGGTGCGGCGGCGGCCGGTGCAGCGGACAGCAGGCCGCCCAGCGCGACGCCGAGCAGTGTGACCCAAGCGCGTGTCCGTCGCATCGACTCTCCTCATTCCGGTGTGCCCGGACAGGATAGGCCGTCAGTGCGACAGTCCGTCGTGGACGATCGAAACGCCGCTCTCCCGGCCTCTGTGGCGGGCCGGAAGACGGGGACAGCGGACTGCGGATCTAGCAACCACGCCCGGGCCAGGGGAGCGGTCCTGCCGAGCGACGGACGCTCCCGGTCCGTTCGGTGGCGGACAATGCCGGCGGCATGGGGCCGCCGGCGTGGCCCGGTCAGAAAGTACTTGACCGGGCCACGCCGGCTCAGGTGGGACTTCGCGCGTGGATCAGCTCAGTACGAAGTCCTGGTTGGTGCCCGGGGCGTTCTTGCAGGTCCACTGGTCGAGCTGCTGTCCGAGGGTGCTGTTGGCGCCGTACACGTCCAGGCACAGGTTGCTGTTCTTGTTCTGGAACTGGTACGAGCCGTCAGACTGCTGTACGGGTAGCCACAGGCTGTTGGCCGCCGCATTCGGCGTCTGCTGGACGATGTCGGGCGTGCCGGCGACTGTCGAGCTGTTGGCCACCGCCACGTCCAGTCCGGAATTCTGCGCCTGTAGCTCTCCGTAGCCACCCGAGACGGCGACGAACTGGAATTGCTGGTTGCTCTGACCGTTGCACGTCCACTGATCGATCGCCGCGCCGGCCGCACCGGTGTTGCCGTAGACATCCAGGCACAGGCCGTTGTTCGCGACCGTGAATCGGTGGTACCCGGTCGGAACCCCGCCTGTGCCCGATGTGGCCGGCGTGAGGTAGACGGCGAACGCGTCGTGCGATGCCTGGAAGGTGATGGGCACCGAGATGGAGCCGCTGGACGTGCTCATGTTCTGGTTGAGGACAACCTGCGGTGCGGCGAGCGTTGACTGGTCCGGGATCCGGTCTACCACTACGTTGACGTTGCCGCCGTTGGACAGCCACGGCGTCGACGACAGTCCGCTGAAGGTGACCGTCGCGGTGCCGGTGTATCCGTTGGAGTCGCCGAGGATGGCCACTGCCCGGTGCGCCGAGGAGTCTTCGGACGCTGAGATCGCGGTCGAACCGACCTGCCCGGACGTGTTGACCAGTGTTCCGGTCATGTCGGCATACGTGCGCAGCGCCCACCAGTTGCCGTTTGCGGCCCAGACCCCGTTGGTCTGGGTCAGGACACCGGTCAGGTTCGGCGTCAGGCAGCACACCCAGTTGCCGCGCATCGCGTTGCTGTAGCCGGACTGGGCGAACCGCGCCAGATACCATGCGGTTACTCCGGCGGTCTGCCGGTCGGCCGGCTGGTACTCGTTGGCCGACAGCGGACGCAGGGAGATGCCGGCGGACGTCAGCGCGCTGTTCAGCGCCTGCGACACACGCGACGGGGTCGTCCACGTCTCCCTCGTCGTGGTTGGTGATCCAGTCCGGCACCGTACCGGCCGATTTGACGTGGGTCAGGAAGGTCTGCCATTGCGACGCCCGCGACAGCGGGGTGTAGGCGAACGACGGTCCGACGATGAGTGCGTTCGGTGCGATGCGCCGCAGCTCCTTGTACGCGGAGTCCCACATCTGGAAGTACTGCGTGCTGTTCACGCTCCCGTTCGGCCAGAATACGGAGATATCCGGCTCGTTGTAGATGTCGTAAGCGAACGTGAGCCCGGAACCCTGTAGCGCACCGACAACCGCATCGATGAACGCAATCCAGTTGGAGCAGTCCCCGTTGGCGCACGGATACACCGTGTTCGACGGTTGGCCGCCGTCATTGCCGTATAGGTCACTGAGGATGACCTGGTACTGGGCGTTGTACGGCGCCCGGGTGATGCGGTTCGCCTGGGCGATCACCGTGTTGACATCGGTCTTGGTGCCGGTGCCGTACTGGTAGCCGTCGCCGATCCACCCTCGAGTGACGTGGCCGCCGCCGCGGAATGCGTTCAACCGCAACGGTTGCAGGAACTGATCCGCCGGCTGTGTGCCGTCCTGGCTCACGCCGTACAGGAAGCCCTCACCGACGCCGGTCGCCGGCCCACGTGTCGAGGCCAGATTCACGCTCAACGACTCCGACGCGGCCGCGTGCGCGGCATCGGCGGCCACCAACGGCACCGCCAGCGCCAGCACCGCACCGACTACCGTCGCCACGTGACCGAGCCTTCGTTTTCTTCCCATCAATCCTCCACTCTGGGGCGCCACGCGCGGCGCTCTGGACAAATGACCTGCGGTCGGCCGGTCGCCGACCAGCTGGACAGCTGTGCAGGTTCCACTGTTGGTAGGTCTGGCCGTTGCTGGACCAAACGATGATCTTCGTGCCGTTGCCGTGCTGCCTCCTCGTCCGCCGCAACCGGTTGCGCCGAGCGAAGTTCGCGGCACCCTTGCAATTCGCTGCCTCCCTTGGCGGGGCGTGCGGAAGCGGCGCGTGGCACCATCGGTGCCGCACGGGTGAGGGTCGAATGCAGTTAGCTGGTTCGCCGAGCCGGGCCGGTACTCGCCCGTAGTGAGATCGGCGGGGCGACGAGCAGGTGTTTCAGCTGTGTCTGGGGTGCGCTGATACGTTCCAGGAGCAGACGGACGGCCTCGGTGCCGAGTTCGGCGGCCGGGACATCGGCGGCGGTGAGTTGTGGACGGCAATCTTCGGCCCAGTGGCGTGCGGCGACGCCGACCACAGAGAAGCTGCCCGGAATGGTGTGGCCGCCTTGTTCGAGTCCGCGTTGGATGCCGAGCAGCGCAGCCTCGTTGACGGTGGCGATGGCTGTGAGCTCGGGGTGGGCGTCAAGGAGCTGCTCGACACACATCTCACCCGCGGCCGCGTCGTCGTCGCAGCACACGTCGATGCCGGTGATCCGACGTTCGGTGATGGCGTCGTAGAAGCCGGTATGTGCCCGGTGGGCTGGACCGTACCCGGATGCCGCGAGTTCGGTGGACCTGTTGATCAATGCGACGTATTGGTGTCCGAGGTCGGCCAGGTGATGGACGCAGCGATTCATCAGGGTCGTGTAGTCCACGTCGACCCAGCAGATCCCGCGGGGATCGGCGGTCCGCCCGATCGTGACGAACGGCAGGCCGGTCTGTTGCAGCCGGGTGACGCGAGCGTCTTCCAGGCGGATTTCCATGAGGATCACACCGTCGACACGCTGCCCGGTCACCACGCGTTCGAACGATCGGTCGTGTTCTCCGCCGGAGGGTGACAGCAGGATATCGAGATCGGCTCGGCTGGCCGCCTGAACGACGCTGGCGACGAATCCCAGTTGCATGTCCGTGAGTTGCTGGCTCGCCGGGGGAATGACCAGACCGAGCGTCCGGGTACGGCCTTCTTTGAGGGCGCGGGCGTTGGCGTTGGGTCGGTAGTCGAGTTCGTCGATGACCTGCTGGACGCGTTGACGGGTCGCCTCAGAGACGGTCCGTTTGCCGCTCAGAGCGTACGAGACCGTACTGCGTGATACGCCTGCGCGCTTGGCAATCTCGCCGATGTTCATCGGACTCCCTCTCGACACGATGTGCAGAAACCGTACCCGCGTCCGTGATCCGGTCGTGCAGCTGTCGTCGACGCTGCGAAACATCTGTCGAATCGGTTCGCTGAACGATAGCGACGGCTAACCGTATGTGTCAACGGGATGTCCGAGGGATTGCTGGAATGTTCCAGGGCTGATCTCCCTAGAGACCCCAAAGCCGGTCATAGATCACGGATATGAGTGCCTTCTGACGCACATCAGTGGTGCGAAACCATGCAAGATCGATCTTCGACACATCGCCCGAACGGTTATTGACCGCGACGCCTGGTCGGGCTTACGTTCTGTCGAACCGATTCGCGGAATCGGTTCGACAGAACACGGAGATGAACGCCTGCGTTCCGACGATCGGCTACACGATGTCGTGTATTGGCATCGCCGTTCGACGGACTGCCCGGCCGGCCCGCGCCGGTGGGCCTGCCTCGGCCGCTGGATGAGCGGCGATGAATCCACATGTATGGGAGTCGTTGTGAAAAGCTCTGCAAGTCGGTGGCGCCTGGCGGGCGCCGGCCTGGTGGCGCTCGCCATCGTCAGCACGGCAGGAGCGTGTTCCTCATCCGGTAGCGGCAGCGCCGCCACCGGCTCAGGGAGCAGCACGTACACGATCTGGGATCCATATCCGCAGTTCGACGCGGCGTCGGCCTGGGCCAAGCTGCTCGACGCGTGCGGCACGAGTGCCGGCGTCACGATCAAGCGGACCGCCTACGACACGACGGATCTGACCAACAAGGCACTTCTGGCCGCGCAGCAGGGCGCCGCCCCGGATGTGCTGATCGTCGACAACCCCGTCGTGTCCACGCTGGCCGAGGCCGGTGTCCTGGCATCGACGGACGAGACGAAGATCGACACGTCGGCGTACCTGCCGAACCTCGTCGCCGCCGGTGTCTCCGGCGGCAAGACCTACGGCGTTCCGATCGGGGCGAACACCCTCGCGCTTTACTACAACAAAGCGATCCTGGCCGCCGCCGGTGTCGACCCGGCGACCATCACGACCTGGGACTCGCTGACCGCCGCGCTGGGGAAGGTCAAGGCGATCGGCAAGACCGGCATCACGTTCTCGGCGATCGGCACCGAGGAGGGCAGCTTCCAGTTTCTGCCCTGGTTCTGGGGATCGGGTGCGGACCTGACGAAGCTCGACTCGGCGCAGGGCGTGGCCGCGCTCGCGCTATGGACCGGCTGGCTCAAATCCGGTTACGCCCCCAACTCGGTCATCAACGACACCCAGACGACGAGCTGGCAGGAGTTCGCGGCCGGGAAGACGGCGTTCGCGGAGAACGGCACATGGCAGCTGGGCAACGCCAAAGCGGCCGGATTCGAATACGGCATCATCCCGATCCCGAGCCAGGCCGGCGGCAGCGCTCCGGCGCCGACCGGCGGCGAGTTCGTGACCATGCCAGTCCAGTCGAAGACCGCCCGGTACGCCACCTCGGAGAAACTGGTCACCTGCCTCGGCAGCCCGGACAACGCGTTCAACACCGACAGCACCCTGGGCTACGTCGGTCCCACCGCAGCCGTTCAGGCGAAGCAGGCCACCAACCCGGATCTGACGGTCTGGATCCAGGCGGTCGGCGCGGCGAAGGGCCGGACCTCCGACAACCTCGGCACCAAGTACCCCAAGATCTCCCAGCAGCTCTGGACTGCCGTCCAGGCGGCGTTGAGCGGATCTCAGACACCGCAGGCGGCGATGAGCACGGCGCAGACTGCCGCTGCTGCGGCGACACAGTAGGAGCCAACCGGTACGCAATTGCCAGTTCCACCGAACGAAGGACGCGATGAACGACATTGCACGGACAGTGAACAGGGTGTCTGTGCGTGACCGTGCCGGGGCGGCAACCACCGCCCCGGCATCCGGTCCACGTGGGCATGCCAAGGCAGCACGGCGGAGCGGCCAACAGTGGGTTGCCTGGGCCTTTCTCGCTCCGGTTGTGATCTATCTGATCGCGTTCTACGCCTATCCGCTCTACCGCAATCTGGATCTGAGCCTGCGCGACTACACGGTCCGGTCATTCGTCGAGGGCAACGCCCCGTTCGCCGGACTGCACAACTTCCGCACAGTGCTCGCCGACCCGAATTTCATGCCGGCGCTGTGGCACACGATCATCTTCACGTTCGGATCGATCGCGTTCCAGTTCGTGGTCGGTATGGGCCTAGCGGTGTTCTTCTACCGGCACTTCCGGCTGTCCCGGCTGCTGCGGGCCTTATTCCTGGTGCCCTGGCTGCTGCCGCTGATCGTGTCCGCGTCGACCTGGGCCTGGATGTTCGACAGCGACTCGGGCGTTGTCAACGCCATGCTGCGAGCCGTCGGCATGTCGCCGGTCAACTGGCTGACCGCACCTGGCTGGTCCCTTGTGTCGGTCACGATCGCCAACATCTGGATCGGCATCCCATTCAATCTCGTCCTGCTCTACAGCGGCCTGCAGAGCATCCCAGAGAATCTGTATGAGGCGGCTGCGATCGACGGCGCCAACGGATGGCAGCGGTTCTGGCGCGTCACGTTCCCGCTGCTGCGCCAAGTCAGCGCGATCACGCTCCTGCTCGGCCTGATCTATACCCTGAAGGTCTTCGATGTTATCTGGATCATGACACGGGGTGGCCCGGCGAATGCATCGTCGACCCTGTCGACCTGGTCGTACCGGCTCGGCTTCGGCAACATGGTGCCCGATTTCAGCCCGGCCGCCGCCATCGGTGACCTGCTCATCCTGGTCGCGCTGATCTTCGGTCTGATCTACATCCGCTTGCAACGAAAGCAGAACGAAGCATGACCGCCCGTCGCACCTGGTGGAGAACCGGAATCGGCCTGGTGCTGATCGCCATGATGCTCTTCCCCGTCTACTGGATGATCAACGTGTCGCTTACGCGCGACCAGGACCTGCGCAGAAGCCCTCCGGATTGGTTCCCGGTCCATCCCACCCTGGCCGGCTACCACGCGGTCTTGTCGCAGCAGCTGCCGTACCTCGGGATCAGCCTCATCATCGGTCTCGGCACGGTCGTCCTGACTGTGGCCCTGGCCGCGCCGGCCGGATTTGCGCTCGCGAAACTGCGGCCTCGCGGTGGGTCGGCGATCGGTTTCGCGATGCTGATGGCCCAGATGATCCCCGGCATCATCATGGCGATGGGGTTCTACGCCATCTACCTCAAGATCGGCCTGATCAACTCGATCCCCGGCCTGATCATTGCCGACTCCACGATCGCGGTCCCGTTCGGCGTACTGGTCTTCGGCGCATTCATGTCCGGGATTCCCGAGGACCTGATGCAAGCCGCCAAGACCGACGGTGCCGGCGTCCGGCGGACGTTTTGGTCAATAGTTCTGCCGGTCAGCCGCAACTCGATCCTGACGGTATCCCTGTTCGCGTTCCTGTGGTCCTGGTCGGACTTCATCTTCGCCACCACCCTCGACCAGGGCGGTGACCACCAGCCGATCACCCTGGGCATCTACCACTACATCGGCAACAACAATCAGCAATGGAACGCGATCATGGCCACCGCCGTCGTCGCGTCGATACCGGCGACGGTTCTGCTCGTTATCGCCCAGCGCTACATCGCCGCCGGACTGACCGCCGGGGCTGTCAAAGACTGACCTCCCGACCCGCACGAACCTCTGGGGCGCCGCACCGATGCGATGCCGCGGCGGCCCATCGCGTCCTGAAACAGGATCACGAGCCGACGCTCTGCCACTCTTTGTCATTTTCGAGAGGACTGTTCATGCCCTTCGCCCGCACGGGTCCGGTGTTTTCCATCCGCGAGATTCCCTTCAGCTACGCAGGATCATGGTTGGACATCTCGCCGGTGATCGCCGAGAACGTGTACGCCGACGACCTGCACCTGGTGTCACACCAGACCGGCCTGCACCCGGTGCTGCGCTTACGGCCGGTCAGCGGCGGCGACTACATTCACACCTCGACCGTGGCCCGACCCAGCCATCTGACCTGGCAGCACGACGACGGGCGGATCGAGGCCGCGTTCGAACGGCCCGACACTCTGCGGATCAGGGGTACGGGCCTCGGCCTCGCGATTCTTGCCGCGCAACCGGACCTGACCCCGTTCAGCGGGCCGTACATGTTCGTCGACCCGGTCGACGGGTCATCCGTCATCACCGTCTACGAGACCGGCCGCCGCTACCGGATCACCATCCTGGCCGGTACGCCGAGCCAGGTTCTCGGCGTGGAAGCCCTCGGCCGCAGCGTCCGGGGCGTCGTCATGAACGACACCGAAGGCTGGGAGGTCGTCATCGAGGAGTTCGAGAGCGCTCGCCGGCCGTATCACGCCCGTAGCGACTTCGAGTCGGTCATCACCGCGGCCGGGCACGCGTTCGATGCATTTCTGCAGGCCATCGCCCCGTGGCGCAGTTCGCGGACGCCGGCGGCGGATCTAGCGGTCTACGTGCTCTGGTCGGCGACGGTCAGCCCGGCCGGAATGCTCACGCGGCCGGCGGTCCTCATGTCCAAACACTGGATGGACAAGGTCTGGAGCTGGGATCACTGTTTCAACGCCATCGCCTTGGCCGGCGGTGCACCGGACCTCGCTTGGGACCAGTTCCTGTTGCCATTCGACCACCAGGACGAGGCCGGCGGCCTGCCCGACTCCGTGACCCATTCGGAGGTGCTCTACAACTTCGTCAAGCCGCCGATCCACGGCTGGGCGATCCGGCAGATCCGCAGCCGAATGCCCGATGCCATCGGCCGCGAGGAACTGCGCGCGCTCTACCGCAAACTCTGCGACTGGACCGACTTCTGGCTGACCGTCCGGCGTGTGCCAGGTCATGACCTGCCGCACTATCAGCACGGCAACGACAGCGGATGGGACAACGCGACGACCTTCGATCCGCACCACGTCACCGAAACCGTCGATCTGGCCGCGTTCCTCGTCCTGCAGATCCGTGAACTCGCGGCGATGGCCGACGAACTCGATGATCCCGGTGCAGCCCGCCACTGGACCGATAGGGCTGACCATCTGATCGAAGCGATCATCGCGACTTGGAACGGCCACGCCTTCCCCGCCAGGGATGCTCACACCGGCACGACGTGGACCAGCGCCAGCCTGTTGGACCTCATGCCGATCGTCTTGGGCGATGAACTACCCGAGGAGATCAGGGCCGTCGTTGCCGGCCGGATCGGCGAACACCTCACCGAGCACGGCCTCGCCACCGAGCTTCCCTCGAGCCCGAAGTATGAGGACGACGGCTACTGGCGCGGACCCGTGTGGGCGCCGTCGACCGCACTGATTGAGGATGGGCTGCGCCGATCGGGATTCGTCGAACTCGCCGACGAGGTAGCCCGCCGGTTCCGGGCGCTGTGCGAACGCTCCGGGTTCGCCGAGAACTTCGACGCGAAGACTGGTCTCGGCCTCCGCGACCGCGCGTATACCTGGACGGCGAGCACGTACCTGGTTCTTGCCCGCGCCCACGAGGAACGCCACGACCGCGACGCCGATGACGATGGCGTGGTATCCCCGCGGCCGCCGAAGGAGTTCGCGATCGGCCAGGATGCCGCCTGACTGGACCACCTGCCGAATCGATCGCGAAACCTTTGTGCACGTTCACATCGAGTAGCTTCGAAACCTTGACGTAGTGTATAGCCGCTGTAACATCGATGGCATCCGATAGAGCCAGATGTCCCGGACTGTCGTCACCAAGGCATTGGTCTATTCGGAGAAGAGCGATGTTATCGATAACATCGCCGGATGCTGTCCCTGCCGCTACGACATCGCCTCAGGTCCGTTCGGCGGGGCACCTGACTCCGAACAACGAGCTGGGAGTTGGTCGAATGAGACTCAGATCCGGGATCCGTCGAACGCGAAGGGTCGTTGTCCACGTAGGAGCGATCGTCACTATCTCGCTCCTTGCACTGGTGATCGCCCCCGCCACGCCATCACACGCGGCCACGCAAGAACCCTGTGACCTATACGCCGCCGGTGGCACGCCTTGCGTGGCGGCGCACAGCACGGTACGAGCGCTGTACGGCGCCTACAACGGCAACCTCTATCAGGTCAGGCGCGCCTCCGATGGCACGACGAAAGACATCGGCGTCCTGGCCGCGGGGGGTACCGCCAACGCGGCGACGCAGGACACGTTCTGCGCGAACACGACCTGCGTCATCACGGTCATCTACGACCAGTCCGGACACGGCAACAATTTGGCCTACCAGGGATCCGGTGGAGCCGGCGGCGACGACACCGCATCGAGCGCCACGTCAGAGGCTCTGACCGTTGCCGGGAGCAAGGTTTACTCGCTGTACATCAATCCTGGCAACAGTTACTGGCGCAACGGATCGTCGTCTGGCGTACCGACCGGCAGTGCACCCCAAGGTGCGTACATGGTGACCAGCGGAGCGCATGTCAACAGCGGCTGCTGCTTCGACTATGGCAACAGCGAGACAGACCGCAAAGCCGACGGCGCTGGAGCCATGGACGCGATCTACTTCGGCACCAGCTGCTGGTTCGGCGGCTGTACCGGAACCGGGCCATGGGTGCAGGCCGATCTGGAATTCGGGCTCTTTCCCGGCGGCAGCTCATCCTGGAACGCCAACCAGGTAGCCTTCCGGAACACCTACGTCACGGCGATGCTCAAGAACAACGGATCGACGCTTTTCGCGCTCAAGGGCGGCAACGCCCAGTCCGGCGGCCTGACGACGCTCTACAGCGGGTCGTTGCCCAGCGGCTACAACCCGATGAAGCAGCAGGGGGCCATCGTTCTCGGTAGCGGCGGCGACTGCTGTGCCACCAACACCAATCAGAGCGCGGGCACGTTCTACGAGGGAGCCGTTGTGGCGGGTTACCCGTCCGATGCGACCGATAGTTCCGTACAGGCGAATATCGTCGCGGCCGGGTACGGCACGGGCGGTACGACGGCCAGTGGGGTGGAGCTCGTCGGCGCTCAGTCGGGTCGGTGTATCGATGATCCGAACTCGACCACCACCAACGGCACCCAGATGCAGATCTGGGACTGCAGCGGCCAGTCCAACCAGCGCTGGACGGTAACCGCCGGCAAGCAGCTGACGGTGCTCGGTAAGTGCCTCGACGCTTCCGGTCAGGGCACCACCAACGGCACTGCGGTGATCATCTGGGACTGCAACGGCCAGACCAACCAGCAGTGGAACGTCAACTCCAACGGCACCATCACCGGCGTCCAGTCCGGGTTGTGCCTCGACGCGAACGGCGCCGTCACCGCCAACGGCACAAAGATCATCATCTGGGCCTGCAACGGTGGCTCCAACCAGCAATGGAGCAGGCACAGCTGACTGGGGACCCGGTCCGGGATCGCTTACCATGCCCCTGGACCGGATCATCCTGGCTGGCTGCCACCGGTTTCGTCGCAGCAGCGTCCGCGCCACGGGGTGCAGGGACCGACTTGGTCACGCCGCAGCGCCGAACCCCGCCCATAGGGCTGGTCAGGATGGTCGCCAGATGCGGCCGTCAGATCGGCGAAATCGGGTCTGCATAGTGTGAAGGATCCGCGGCCGCGAGGGCCATCCGTGGTGGCCCTCGCGGCGTGATGAATCGTCAGATGATGGGCATCGCAGTTCCACTCATCGGCGCGTGTTAAGCGCTGGCCAGCGTCCAAAGATGGTCCGCTGTCCCGTTGTCGCTCCACTGGAGCACCTGTGCACCCGACGCTGTGCTCATATTGGTGACACCGAGCAGCAAGTTGCTGTTGACGTTCCAGATCTTGTAGTGTCCCGCACCGTCGGACACCACGGTCCACAAGTGGTCAAGCGTCCCCGTATCGCCCCAGACGAGCGCGGACGCGCCGGCACTCGTGGAGGCGCTTTGAATACCGAGGACGAGACCGCTCAGTTGGTTGACGATCTTGTATTGGCCGTTGCCGGCGGAGACCAGTGACCACACCTGCGAGTTGCTGCCACCGGCCGTCGCCTGGACGGCAGAGGTGCCCCATGCGGTGCCTGAATTCAGCGTGTCGAGGCGCAAGCCGCTGTTGACGTTGGTGATCCGGTAATTGCCGGCCAGGGTCGACGATCCTGATCCTGGCGTGATCGTGATGCGGTACGCGTCGTTGGTAGCCATCGTGATCGGGACCGAGATCGAACCGTTCGACGGTGTGTATGTCGCGGTGGAGACCGTACCTGGTCCGGAGGATGCGACAGTACGTCCCTGGGACACCGTTTGCTCGACTTTGACGCTCACCGTGCTGCCGAGGCTCAAGGAACTGAGCCCGTTGACCGTCACCGCGCAGGACCCGGAGCAGTGGCCGACGATGATGCTGACCTGATTGTTGGCTGAGGGCACGGACGCGAATCCATCGATGCCAGTCTGTGCTGGCGGGGTTGTGACGACCATGTTCCCGCTCATCGCGGCGTACCACGTGTAGAGCCAGTACGCGGCGTTCGGGCTGCCACCCCTCGCGGTCAGCAGATCGCCGAGTGCGCCGGACTGGTTCCAGAAGGCCAGTTCTGCGTCGTGAATGCCCAGTCGCTCGAACTTCGCGATGTAGCCCACCAGCGGACCGGGAAGACCGACCTCGCTCGGTGCGGCGTATTCCTCGATCGCGATCGGCCGCCGGGTGATCCCGAGCTGATCCTCGAGCCCCTGGACCGTCGCCACGTCACCGGCGATTTTCGACGACGCCTCCAGTTCGTGCCAGGCGAGAATGTCGGGCACGGTGTTTGTGGCGACGGCGTTCTGTAGGAAGTTCCGCATGTCACTGATGTTGTCCGAGAAGCTGGGGCCCTGGATCGACTTGGTCGCGTCGAGCGATCGAACCTGTCGGAAGGTCGTGGTCCAGAACGACTCGAAGGTGCCGTTGGCTGACTGCCATGTGCCGTCTGGTTCGTTCCACAGCTCGTACGAGGTGATGCTGCCGTAATAGGAGGAAGCCTTCATCGCCGGGATCTGCGAGTTGATGAAGGGCGTCCAGGTGCTCCAGCTGAACTGGTAGGGCCAGCCGGCGTAGTAGTCCGCCAGGCGGTTGACCAGCTTCGCGCCGACGCTGACTGCGGTCGGTGCCACGACGGAGATGTCGCCGGTGGGTTGTTGCTTGCCGCCCGCCGGCATCTGAACGAAGGTGTTCGGTTTGATCGCCTGGGCGAGCGCAACCGTCGGCTGCGTGGCATTCGCGAGGCCGTAGAGACTGCCGGTCGCGACGTGTGTCACCGGACGCAGCACCTGGTTGGCGTTCACGGTCAGGGTGTTCGAGGCGGTCGCCGCTGCGGCGGGTGCTGCGGTCAACCCGGTGCAGATCGTGCCCGCGATGACGAGCGCGGCTGATGCAGCCAGCCACGCGCGGCGGTTTCCTCGGTGTTCTCCTTTTCCGACATGTCGGTTCATTGCTGTCGTCCTCCGTTGCCTTCGATGGGCCCCCGTCGTGTCATTGCAATGCGCATCCGTCCGTAGGGACGAAGCTGGTGCACTGCCGCGGCGCGCCACGGTGCGACGTCAACCGATCGCTCCCGTCGAGCCGAGCTTCGTGCGGCGATGCATGGAACCCGTTGTCTGCGGGGATGGTGTGGCCGAGACGCAGGTCCTCGGCTGGGAGACGGCTGAACGACGGTGGGTCACAACGTGATCGCTGACTTCCCTGCCGGGCGAATGTCGAGCCATCAGGATCCGTGCGTACGTCGCTGCCGACCTCTGGCCGTTGCTGGCAGAGATCCGCCGTGGGAGAGCCGAGCCGGATCCCGAAATCCTTTTCGGGATTGTAAAGAGACGATTTCGAGCGTGTCAAGAGGCGGTTCGTTGGCGATGCGATCCGCGGCCGGGCGAAGCATGTAAACCTAAACCCGGGGGACCGCAGGGACGTACGAGCGACATGCGTCCCGTGGTTTCGTTGGCCTGCAGCAAGATCGAGACGCTGGCGCACGGATCAGACGTGCTCTGATGTGGGGGATTGGCCGCTTCGAAGGAGCAGGAGTCGCTCTGCCGGGCTTCTTCGCCGCCGCGACGCGCCTGTGGTTAAGGTGAGCGGTTCAGGTCCTGCATCGAGGATCCCTTCATTGCGAAAAGGGTTTCTGTGGTGTGTAGTCATCGGCAGAGCGGGCGATGAGAGGTGTAGCCGTAGGCACTTCCGCTAGCGCGTTCGACCACGTCATTTCAGGATCACTTCCGTGTTATGTCTGAGTGTGGGTTGGCGGAAAAGGGTGGGATGCAGGTGGTTCGTAAACGTGACGCGGGAGTGCCGACGATCGGGGACGTGGCTGCCCGGGCCGGCGTTTCGACCGGGACTGTCTCCAAGGCTCTCAACGGCCGAGGCCAGCTGAGCACGGAAACCCGACGTAGGGTTTCGTTCGCCGCGCAGGAACTCGGCTTCCACGCCAAAGCTCTTGATCCCGGGCCTGCCCGCGGTCGAACCAATACGGTTGGCGTACTTGTCAGCGATGGTGCCGACCGTGTCACCAATGCGGTCATGCTTGGTGCCGAGAACGTACTTAGCGCGAGCCAGATTGCCGTGATGCTCTGCGATGGGCGCGGTGATCCCATCCGGGAGCAGCACTACGTGCGCATCATGCTCGCCAGGGGTGTTGACGGCGTTATCGTGATCGGGCGCACTACCAACTTCCTGCCATCGCTCCGGGCCGATCTGCCGATTCCCACCGTCTATGCCCGGGCGCGCTCCACTCACGCCGGCGACCTCTCGCTCCTGCACGATGAACGGCACGGTGCCCAACTGGCGATCGATCACCTGCTGGCCAGTGGCCGGTTGCGCATCGTCCACGTCACCGGTCCGGAGCGGCAGTTGGCCGTCCGGGAGCGGGCGGAAGGGGCCGTATTCGCGTTGGCGGCCGCGGGCATCGGCCTGGTTGGCGACAAGCCACTGATGGGCGAATGGAGTGAACGATGGGGGCGCGAAGCTATCACTGCCCTGCTCAGCCGTGGCGCCGCCTTCGACGGCGTCTTCTGTGGGAGTGACCAGATCGCCCGAGGCGTTGCCGACGCGTTGCGCGAGGCGGGTCGGTTGGTGCCCGACGAGGTCGGCATCGTGGGCTTCGACAATTGGGAGGCGCTGGCCACGGCTACCCGGCCGCCGCTGAGCACCATCGACCCCAACCTGAGGGAGTTGGGCCGCACGGCAGCGACGAAGCTGCTCCAGGCCATTGACGGTTATCGGCCCGAACACGGCGTGCAATTGCTGCCGTGCAGCCTGATCACCCGCCGCTCGACCGAGATGTCTCCCGAGGGGGCAGCGATGTTGGCTCCGACTGCCGCATGCCGAGGTGATGAGGTCGGCGAATGGCGGATTGAGCCGTAGGCGCAGAAGCCGGCCCGGACTTCTGTCGGCTACCGGCTGATGCGCGGCCCGGTGGATTCGCGGACGACGAGTCGGGTGGGGCAGCGGACCACGCCTTGACCAGGATGGCCGTCGAGTGCGGCGAAGAGGTGTTCGACCGCCGCGGCCCCGATGCTCTGCAAGTTGAGATCGACAGTGGTCAGCGGCGGGCGGGATTCGGCGGCGAACACTTCCCAATTGTCGTATCCAACCAGGGCGATGTCGTCGGGGATGCGCCGGCCGAGGTCGTGCAGTGTGTCGAGGACGCCGGTGGCGATCTGGTCGCTGGCGCAGAAGATCGCATCTGTCTGCGGGTGGGCGGCGAGCAGGATCCGGGCGGCGTGGCGCCCCCAGCGTTGGGTCCAATCGCCGTACATGGGAGCGCCACCGACCAGCGTTTGGCCGGCTTCTTCGAGGGCTTCGGTGAATCCGGCGGCGCGGTCGAGCGCGGCGCGATAGATCTGCTCGCCGGAGATGTGGGCGATGGCGGTACGGCCGTGTCCGATCAGGTGTTCGGCGGCGAGACGGCCGCCGCCGTGGTCGTCGGCGAGGATCGATACGTCGGCGGGATTGTCCGATTGGCCGTATACGTAGATCACGGGTACCGGGATGTCGATGGTCAGCGACGGGCGGATGTCATTGGTTTCGCCGACGACGATCAAGCCGTCGATCTGGCGTGAGAGCAGCGTGCGGATGTAGTGCTCGCGGCGGATCGCGTCACCGCGTGCGTCGCACAACAGAACCGACATCTGCTGGCTGCCGAGGGTGTTCTCGACGCCGAGCAGGATGGGGATGGCGAACCTGCCGCCGAGTTCGTCGGTGAGAAGTCCTACGGTGCGGGTGCGACCGGACAGGAGGCCGCGGGCGAGCACATTGGGCTGGAAGGCGAGCTCCTCGGCGGCGGCCAGAACTCGGCGGCGGGTGTCCGCAGCGACATCACCGCGCTGGTTGAGAGCCTTGGATGCGGTGGCGATGGACACCCCGGCGCGCTCCGCCACGTCGGTCAGTGTGGCGGCGCGACGTCGTGTACTGGTCACCGAAAGCCTTTCCGTTCACGATTTTCCGGGTGGCGACATCCGCGTCCGCGCCTGGCCATGCGAAGCACCCCGATGGGCCGGTCGCACACGTCGACTGTAGCGGACCACTCCTCGAAATCCATAAGCGTACGGGCTATTGACAGCCCGGAAACGTGCTGGATACAGTTCCGAAAAGCTTTTCGCTCTGTGACGCCCGTCACCTTCTTAATGCTGGTGACAGGCGGTTTCGGGGCCCGAAACGGGTTGCGAGAGATGGGGACTGTGATGGGGGAGCTGCGTACGCCGGCCATGACGGCAGTGCAGCCTGCGCTACGGGTGACCGTCGCGCAGGCTGCACTGCCGCACGGTCCGGTCGCGCCGAGCGCGGCGGCACGGCAGGCGTTGCGTCCGTTGGGCAGCGATGCGGTGACGCTGTCTGCGAACGGCGTACTGGGTGGCTGGCAGCGACGGAACGCTGTGAGCACGCTGCCGCACTGCATCGACCAGCTCACGCAAGCCGGAGGTCTAGGGAATCTGCAGCGTTCGGCGACCGACGATCGTGCTCATGTCGGCATGTGGTTTTCCGACTCTGACGTGTACAAGACGCTTGAGGCGATGGCATGGCGGTTGACGGCGGCGGCTGACGAGGATCTAGTCGCGGTCTTTGACGGGATCGTCGATGTCATTGCCACGGCGCAGGATGCCGACGGCTACATCAACTCGTTTTTCCAACATGTCGATCCGTCGCGCCGCTGGCAGGAGCTGTCGACCAGTCACGAGCTGTACTGCGCCGGGCACCTGATCCAGGCGGCCGTGGCAGCGCAGCGCGCCGGCCAAGGGGACCGGCTGATGCCGATCGCCCGCCGATTCGCTGATCTGATCGTCGACGAGTTCGGGCCTACCGGGCGACGGGCGGTATGCGGCCATCCGCAGATCGAGACTGCGCTGGTCGAGCTGTACCGGGAAACGGGACATCGCGCGTACCTCGACACGGCTCGTGAATTCATTCTGCGGCGCGGGCGCGGATTGCTCGGCGAAGGCCAATTCGGGGCGGCGTACTTCCAGGACCATCTCCCGGTCGCCGAGGCGAGCGAGTTCACCGGACACGCGGTCCGGCAGCTGTACCTGCTGGCCGGGGTGGTCGATGTCGCGGTGGAGACCGTCGACGACGCGCTGCTGGCCGCCGCTGAGCGGCTTTGGGACTCGGCGTTCGGCAGCAAAACCTATGTCACCGGAGCGCACGGGTCCCGGCACCGGGACGAGTCGGTGGGGGATCCGTTCGAGCTGCCCTCGGACCGCGCGTACGCGGAGACGTGCGCGTCCATCGGCAGCTTCCAGTGGAACTGGCGGATGCTGTTGGCCACCGGCGCCTCCCGCTACGCGCACGAGATGGAGCGCGTGCTCTACAACGCGGTGGCCGGCGCCACCGCCCTGGACGGCCGGCACTTCTTCTACGCCAACCCGCTGCACCTGCGTACCGGCCACGACAACGGCGGTGAAGAGGCCCCGTCGCAGCGGCTGGCCTGGTACACCTGCGCGTGCTGCCCGCCGAACCTGGCCCGGCTGATGGCGTCCTTGCACTGTTACCTCGCCACTACCGATGATGACGGGTTGCAGATCCACCAGTACACCACCGGCGCGATCCGGACCGGCCGGCACCACGTCGACATGACCGGCGACTACCCATGGCACGGTGATATCGCGCTGCGGGTGCGGTCGTCCGACGACCGGCCGTGGACGCTGTCACTGCGCGTGCCTGGCTGGTGCGACGCATACGAGGTGCTGATCGACGGCGTCCCCGACACCAGCACCACTGTCGACGGCTACCTGCGCCTGACCCGGGTCTGGGCGGGACAGCATGTCGAATTGCGGCTGGCGATGCCGGCCCGGATGATCGCGCCGCACCCTCGTATCGACGCCGTACGCGGCTGTCTTGCCCTCGCCCGGGGGCCTCTGGTGTACACGATCGAACAGGTCGACCTACCCGTCGGCACCGTCCTCGAGGACGTAAGCCTCGACCCGGCTGTCCCGATCGAGATCCGTCACCACGGCATCGCGGCCGACATTCCGGTGACACTCACCGCTGCCGGCCACATCCACGACCACTCGGCCGACCGGCTGTACCAGCCGTACACCGAAGCCACCACAGCGCCCGCGGCGCCGCCGGTGCAGGTGTCCACTGTGCCGTACTTCCTGTGGGGGAACCGGCGGCCCGGCCCGATGCGGGTCTGGATTCCCGCGACCACCACCGGTGGACCCCGGGATCCCGAACGAGGGCGGTCATGACCGGCCCGCGCCCACCGTACCCGGGGCAGTCGCCGCGCGGCTGTTTCGCCCGTACCACGATGCACGACCGCCACGGCGGCATGGCCGGGCTGCGACCCGCGCCGCCACCGGCATCTGGGGAGACGCCGGCCAGATCTGCCACTACGGCAGCAGGACTGGACCTGGACCGTGCTGTCACCTCCGGCCCCGGCTGGAGATCGGCGCGGATCCAGGACCATCGCACCACCCGAACGCTCACCGCCCGACCGAATGCCTTCCGCCCACCTGGCGAACCGGGCCATACTGTCGCGACGACGAGCACACCCCCTGGTGGACGCGGGTTTCCGTCCCACCCGGACAACCCTTCACAGTGAGAATCGGAAAGGACACACAGTCATGAGATCACAGCATGCACAGCGCTTCACCGCCCTGTGCGTAGCCGTCACCACGGCGCTGGCGGTCACCGCGTGCTCGTCGAGCTCCTCCACGAAGAACAGCAGCGACGCGGGCAGCAGCACCTATGCCGTCTGGGACCCGTACCCCCAGTTCGACAACAACTCGGCCTGGGTGAAGCTGCTCGACCAGTGCGGCACCAGCGCCGGGGTCACGGTCAAGCGGACCGCCTACGACACCACCGACCTGACCAACAAGGCGCTGCTCGCCGCCCAGCAAAACGCGGCCCCCGACGTCCTGATCGTCGACAATCCAGTGGTGTCCACGCTGGCGTCCGCCGGTGTGCTCACCACCACCGAGGACACGAAGGCCGACACGTCGGCGTTCCTGCCGAACCTTCTCGCCGCCGGCCAGATCGGCGGCAAAACATACGGGGTGCCGATTGGCGCGAACACCCTGGCCCTGTACTACAACAAGGCGATCCTGACCGCCGCAGGTGTCGACCCGTCGACGATTACCAGCTGGGACACGCTCACCGCGGCGTTGGCGAAAGTGAAGGCGACCGGCAAGACCGGTATCACCTTCTCCGCTATCGGTACCGAGGAGGGCAGCTTCCAGTTCCTGCCGTGGTTCTGGGGCGCTGGCGCCAACCTGACCGCGCTCGACTCGGCGCAGGGCGTGGCCGCGGCGAACCTGTGGACCACGTGGCTCAAGGACGGTTACGCGCCGAACTCGGTCATTAACGACACACAGACGACGAGCTGGCAGGAGTTCGCGGCCGGCAAGACCGCCTTCGCCGAAAACGGCACCTGGCAGCTGTCCAACGCGAAGTCGGCCGGATTCGACTACGGCATCATCGCGATCCCGAGCCAGGCCGGCGGCACCGCGCCCGCACCGACCGGCGGCGAGTTCGTGACCATGCCGGTGCAGTCCAAGACCGCCCGCTACACCACCACCGAGAAACTGGTCAGCTGCCTGACCAGCGCCGACAACGCGTACAACACCGACACGACGCTCGGCTACATCGGGGCGACCCAGGCGGTGCAGGCCAAGCAGCAGTCCAACCCGGATCTGACGGTGTGGATCCAGGCGGTCGGCGCGGCCAAGGGCCGTACCAGCGACAACCTCGGCGTCAAGTACCCGAAGATCTCCCAGCAAATGTGGACCGCAGTCCAGGCGTCGCTGAGCGGCTCACAGACCCCGCAGGCAGCGATGAGCGCAGCGCAGCAAGCGGCAGCCGCCGCCACCCAGTAGGACCGGCGGCCCGCCGCCGGTACCCGAGTGATTGAAGGAACCATGAACGACGCCGCACAGATGGCATCGATGAGGTCTGTGCGCGACCGGGCCGGGGCGGCACTCGCCGCCCCGGCACCTCGGCCGCGCCGCAGGCGAGCCGAAAGCTCCCAGTGGGCGGCCTGGGGATTCCTCGCCCCAGCGGTGTGCTACCTCCTGGCCTTCTACGCCTACCCCCTCTACCGCAACCTCGACCTCAGCTTTCGCGACTACACCGTGCGCTCGTTCGTCGCGGGCGATGCCCCGTTCGCCGGGCTGGCGAACTTTCGCACGGTAATCACCGCACCAGACTTCGCCCCGGCGATGTGGCACACCGTGATCTTTACCGTGGGCTCGATCGCGGCCCAGTTCACGATCGGACTGGCCCTGGCCGTGTTCTTCTACCGCAACTTCCCGCTGTCACGTCTGCTGCGGGCGCTGTTCCTGGTCCCGTGGCTGCTTCCGCTGATCGTGTCCGCGTCCACCTGGGCATGGATGTTCGACAGCGACTCCGGCATCGTCAACGCGACCCTGCACGCCGCCGGCCTCCCCATGGTCAACTGGCTGACGGCCCCCGGGTGGTCGCTGGCCTCGGTGACCATCGCCAACATCTGGGTCGGCATCCCGTTCAACCTGGCACTGACCTACAGCGGACTGCAGGGCATCCCGCAGAATCTGTATGAGGCCGCCGCCATTGACGGAGCCAACGCTTGGCAGACGTTCTGGCGTATCACCCTGCCGCAGCTTCGTCCGGTCATCGCGATCACCTTGCTCCTCGGCCTGATCTACACCCTCAAAGTCTTCGACATCATCTGGATCATGACCCGTGGCGGTCCTGCCGGTGCCTCCGGCACCCTTGCCACCTGGTCCTACCAACTCGGGTTCGCCAACATGGTGCCGGAGTTCAGCCCGGCTGCCGCGATCGGCGACCTGCTGATCCTCGTCGCGTTAGTGTTCGGCCTGATCTACATCCGCCTGCAGCGAAAGCAGAACCTCGCATGACACCCCGCAGAACATGGTGGAAGACGACGATCGGCGTACTGCTTACGGCAGTGATGCTGTTCCCGGTCTACTGGATGGTCAACGTCTCGTTCACCCGCGACCGCGACCTGCGGAAAACACCACCCGACCTGTTTCCCACCCACCCGACGATCGACGGCTACCACGCGGTGCTCAGTCAGCAGTTGCCGTTCCTGCTCACTAGCCTGATCGTGGGCCTCGGCACGGTCCTGGTAACCCTGGCCCTGTCCGCCCCGGCCGGCTACGCCCTGGCCAAGCTGCGCCCCCGCGGTGGTACGGCGATCAGCTTCGTCATGCTCATCGCCCAGATGATCCCCGGCATCATCATGGCGATGGGGTTCTACGCGATCTACCTCAAGATCGGGCTGATCAACACGATACCCGGGCTGATCGTCGCGGATTCCACCATCGCGGTCCCGTTCGGCGTAATGATCTTCACGGCGTTCATGTCCACTGTGCCCACCGAACTTCTCCAGGCGGCCAACGCTGACGGCGCCTCCACCGGCCGTACGTTCTGGTCGATCGTGCTGCCGATCAGCCGCAACGCGTTGCTGACGGTGTCGCTGTTCGCGTTCCTGTGGGCGTGGTCGGACTTCCTGTTTGCAACCACGCTGGATCAAGGCGGCAGCCACCAGCCGATCACGCTCGGCATCTACCACTACATCGGCAACAACAATCAGCAATGGAACGCCGTCATGGCTACCGCCGTCGTGGCGTCGATACCGGCCACCGTCCTGCTTGTTATCGCGCAGCGCTACATCTCTGCCGGGCTGACCGGCGGAGCCGTCAAAGACTGAACCGGCGCCATCCGTAGCGAGCAAGAACCGTCCGTCGCGGCGATGCGGCTCGCGACCGATGGCCGCGTCAAAGTCCGGGCGGCCATGCGCTCCCGGTTGCGCGTCGAGCGAGCAAACCCGCGCCGGCGTACAGCGGGGTCCCGCGCTCAGCGCGGAATCGATTCGATGAAACCTTCATGCAGCGGCGGCGCCGGCAGATCCATCCGCGGCGCGAATATGTGGCATCGACCCCCCTCTTTCGCCACGGTTCAACCGGAAATCCGCGAGGTCAACCCAGTCGCGATCGACCCAGCCACCGCTTTCCGAGGCGACGCCAGCAATGTGTGCGCTCACATTTGTCACGGTCGAAACCTTGACGTAACTTCACATCGCTGCCACATTGGTCGCAGTCGCGTACCTGAGCGCCACTGGAATCGCCCGGGGCGGGTTGCAGGCTCACATCAGCATGTTGTTAGCCATAACATCGACATACATCTATGTGACGTTGTGTAATTCTGCATTCAACGTGAGGGCGAAGACGGTCGATCGACACGCGCTGTTCCATACCGCCTCGATTGAGTGAAATTGGAGTACACGCATGATCATCAGATCCTGGACTCACCGCCCCCGCAGGACAGCATTCGTCGCTTGCACGCTCGCTCTGGTGACGTTGACGTTCGTCGTCATCGGCCCTGCGTCGCCGTCACAGGCGGCCACGCAGGGTCCGTGTGACATCTACGCCTCGGGCGGTACGCCGTGCGTGGCCGCGCACAGCACCACCCGCGCCCTCTACGGGGCCTACAACGGCAGCCTGTACCAGGTGCGGCGCTCATCCGACAACGGCACCCTCAACATCGGCGTCCTCAGCGCCGGCGGATACGCCAACGCCGCCGCCCAGGACTCCTTCTGCTCCGGCACGACCTGCGTCATCACCGTCATCTACGACCAGTCCGGGCGCGGCAACAACCTCACCGACGCGCCCGCCGGCGGCGCGGCAGGCGGCCCGGACAACCTCGCCAACGCCACCGCCGCACCGACCACCCTCAACGGCCACGAAGCCTACGGCGTCTACGTCGCCGCCGGCACCGGCTACCGCGACAACTCCACCAACGGCATCGCCACCGGCAACAACCCCGAAGGCGAGTACGCGATCTTCGACGGCACCCACTACAACGGCGGCTGCTGCTTCGACTACGGCAACGCCGAGACCGACAGCAACGACGACGGCAACGGCACCATGGAGGCCATCTACTTCGGCAACATCAAGGTCTGGGGCTACGGCTCGCGGCAACGGCCCCTGGATCATGGCCGACATGGAGAACGGCCTGTACTCCGGCGTCAACGCCGGCCTCAACTCCGCCGACCCGACGATCAACTACCGCTACACCACCGCCATGATCAAGGGCGGCGCCAACCTGTGGGCGATCAACGGCGGCAACGCCCAGTCCGGCAGCCTGTCCACCTTCTACAACGGCGCCCGGCCCAACGTCTCCGGCTACAACCCGATGAAAAAGCAGGGCGCCATCATCCTCGGCATCGGCGGCGACAACAGCAAAGGCGCCGCCGGCACCTTCTACGAAGGCGTCATGACCTCCGGCTACCCCTCCGACGCCACCGACAACGCCGTCCAGGCCAACATCGTCGCCGCCGGATACGGCACCGGCGGTACGACGGCCAGCGGGGTGGAGCTCGTCGGTGGTCAGTCGGGTCGGTGTCTGGATGACCCGAACTCGACGACGACCAACGGCACCCAGATGCAGATCTGGGACTGCAGCGGCGCAGTCCAACCAGCGCTGGACGGTAACCGCCAGCAAGCAGCTGACGGTGCTCGGCAAGTGCCTGGACGCCTCCGGTCAGGGCACCACCAACGGCACCGCGGTGATCATCTGGGACTGCAACGGCCAGGCGAACCAGCAGTGGAACGTCAACTCCAACGGCACCATCACCGGTGTCCAGTCCGGGCTGTGCCTCGATGCGAACGGTGCCGTGACGGCCAACGGAACGAAGATCATCATCTGGGCGTGCAACGGCCAGACCAACCAGCAATGGAGCCAGCACAGCTGACCGAAAGCCCGGTCCGGGATCGTGTACCCGCGACCCTGGACCGGCGCCCGTTGACCAGATGAACGCGTCGCGCATTCGGTCGACTTGTGCCTACCTCGCCCAGAGATCGGACATCCGGTCGTCCAGGCGATCGGACATCGATATCTATCTCTAGGTGGCCAACTGCGCAAACGCGATGCTCGCGATACCGACCGTGTTCCACCACTCCTATATGAGGTCAAATCATGCATATTCGTCATCTCCGAAAGGCGTTGCTGGCCGGCGCTGCTGCTGCAGCGCTCATCGTCGGCGTCCTCGTCGGCGTCGCTCCAGCCAGCGCCGCCGCATCACAGGCGTGTGACATCTACGCCGCCGGCGGCACGCCGTGCGTGGCCGCGCACAGCACCACCCGCGCGCTGTTCGCCTCCTACAGCGGGCCGCTGTACCAGATCCAACGCGCGTCCGATCACGGCTACCTCGACGTCGGCCTGCTCGCCGCCGGCGGCGACGTCAACGCGGCGCCGCAGCAGTCATTCTGCGCGGGCACCACGTGCACCGTGACGAAGATTTACGATCAGACGTCCAACCACAACGACTTGCCGATCTCCTGGGGCGGGTTACTGGAACGGCCCTGGCGCCAACGGGGCAGACGTCGGCGCCGATGCGATGGCGCTGCCGATCACCATCGCCGGGCACCCGGCCTACGGAATCAAGGTCACCCCCGGCGTGGGGTACCGGATCGACAATGCCAAGGCGGCGCCGACCGGATCCCAGCCGGAGGGCATCTACATGGTGACGTCGTCGAACTACGTCGACCAGTGGTGCTGCTTCGACTACGGCAGCGGCGAAAACTCCCACACCGACACCGGCAACGCGACCATGAACGCGATCGAGTGGGGCACCGCCTGCTGGTTCGGCGGATGCACGGGCACTGGCCCTTGGGTCGAGGCCGATCTGGAGAACGGCATGTACAGCACTAATACCGGCTCCAACAAGGACCCGAACAACTCGGGCGTGCATTTCCCGTTCGTCAGCGCCTGGGAGAAGAACAACGGCACGTCCAACTTCACCCTCAAGTACGGCAATGCCACCAGCGGCGGCCTGACCACCCCGTTCTCCGGTCCGCTGCCGAACGGGTACTCGCCGATGAAGCTGCAGAGCTCGATTCTGCTCGGCACCGGCGGCGACAACAGCGTCAGTGGCCAGGGCGAGTTCTTCGAAGGTGCCGTCACCGCCGGCTACCCCAGCGACGCCACCGAGAACGCGGTGCAGGCCAACCTCGTCGCCGCCGGCTACGGCACCGCCGGCCGGCGGCCAGTCGGGTCGGCGATCGTGGGTGGGCAGTCGAGTCGGTGTCTGGACGACCCGAACTCCTCGACCACCAACGGCACCCAGATGCAGATCTGGGACTGCAGCGGCCAGTCCAACCAGCGCTGGACGGTAACCGCCGGCAAGCAGCTGACGGTGCTCGGCAAGTGCCTGGACGCTTCCGGTCAGGGCACCACCAACGGCACTGCGGTGATCATCTGGGACTGCAACGGCCAGGCGAACCAGCAGTGGAACGTCAACTCCAACGGCACCATCACCGGCGTCCAGTCCGGGCTGTGCCTCGACGCGAACGGCGCCGCGACCGCCAACGGCACAAAGATCATCATCTGGGCCTGCAACGGCCAGACCAACCAGCAATGGACCCAGCGCAGCTGACCAGCCGGAGGCGGGTTAACGCTCGCAGCGCCGCGCGATGGCACCCCAAGACTTCGCGCTGAACTGATCACGCAAAGCCTGCCTTTCGTGAGTGGCCCGGTCCGCACAGCGCGCGACCGGGCCACGTCCGCTGACCTCAACCTCACCGGCAATTTCGCTCGCCAGCCGCGCCTCGGGCAGCGGAGCACGGCTGGACTCTCACACTAGGAGATTCGATGCACCGATCCTCATGGCTTATGTCGCGAAGGCCGGTCATGGCCGGCCTCGGTGTCGCCGTCATCGGCGCCGCGACCATGATTCTGGCAGCGGCCTCCCCCGCATTCGCGGCCACCACGACTCTCTATGCCTCCCCGTCGGGCAGCGGCAGCACCTGCTCAGCCAGCCAGCCGTGCTCGGTCACCGGAGCGCAGACGGCGGTGCGTTCGATGGTCGGCTCGATGTCCGGCAGACATCGTGGTTCAGCTGGCCGACGGGGTGTACCGGCTGACGGCACCACTGACGTTTACCGCGGCCGACTCCGGAACCGGCGGCCACACGGTGGTGTGGCAGGCCGCTTCGTCGGCACACCCGGTGATCAGTGGAGCGAAGCCCGTCACCGGATGGACCCTCGCGGACTCGTCGAAGAACATCTGGCGGGCGAGCGTCGGTGCCGGTCTGGACACCCGGCAGCTGTACGTCAACGGGGCGGAGGCGACCCGCGCACGCACGGCGGTGAACCGGTCGGACTTCACCGCGACCACCAGCGGTCTGAAATTCACCAACAGTGCGCTGGCCTATCTGAACAACGTCGCCAACCAGAACCGTGTCGAGGTGGAGGCCATCAACTCCTTCACCGACCGCTACTCGCCGGTGCAGAGCATCACCGGCAACCTCCTGACGATGCAGCAGCCGGCATGGAACAACAACACGTTCGGATACGACACGCTCACCAGCCCGTTTCGAGCCGGTCCGATGTACGTGGAGAATGCGTACGAGTTCCTCGACTCGCCGGGCGAGTGGTATGTGAACACCTCCACCGGAAACCTTTACTACATCCCGTTGTCCGGACAGAGCATGAGCAGCGCTGACGTCGAGTTTCCGGTCGTCCAGTCGCTCCTGGATGTCGCCGGAACGTACGCCAGCCCGGCGCACAACATCACGTTCTCCGGCATCACCTTCACCGGTACCAGCTGGTTGGGTCCCAGCAGCAACCAGGGCTACGCCGACCAGCAGACCGGCGCCTACCTGTCGGGCACCTGGGCACGGCCGAGTGATGCCCTGACGTCCTGTCAGTCCGGCTGCCAGCAGTTCGAGGCGACCCGGCCGTCCTGGTCGCAGATGCCCGCCGCCGTGCAGGTTTCGGCGGCCAACACCATCACCTTCAGCGGCGACCAGTTCGTCAATCTCGGTCAGACCGCGATGGGTATCGGCAACGACGCCAACGCCCATGCCAGCGGCGTCGGTCTAGGCGCCAGCTCGATCACCGTCACCCAGTCCACGTTCGATCTCGACTCGGCCGGCGCGATCGTGGCCGGCGGCGTACGGGCCGACGCGCACCATCCGAGCGACTCGCGGATGATCAACCAGAACATCACCATGAGCAACAACCGGGTGCACGATATGGGTCTGGACTACCGAGGCATTACCTCCTTCCTGCCGACCTACGTCACCAACGCCACCATCGCCCACAACGAGGTCTACAACATGCCGTACTCCGGCATATCCGTCGGGTTCGGATGGGGCGCCAACGACGCCGGCGGCAGCAACGACTACGCGAACCGTGGCCTGTACAACTACCAGCCGCGCTACTCCACAGCGACGACCGCATCGAACAACCAGGTCATCGACAACTACGTACACGACATCATGCAGCAGATGAATGACGGCGGCTGCATCTACACCCTGTCGGCCAATCCGAACGCCGTCATCAACGGCAACTACTGCCTGCGGACCAACGGCTTCTTCGGCCTGTACTTCGACGAGGGATCGCGGTATTTCACCGCCACCGACAATGTTTTCTCATCCACCGGCGTCTGGTCGACGGCTAACGCCAATGCCAACAACAACACCGGCAACCTGACTCTGACCAACAACTGGACGACCAACGGCACGACCAACGTCGGTGACGGTTCCCGCGGCAACGTGGTCAACAACAACACCACCGTCACGAACGGAAACTGGCCCGCCGGCGCTCAAGCGGTCATGGCATCGGCCGGTGTCCAATCCTCCGGCGGCGATGGGTCGGCTTCTGAGATCGTGGGTGGCCAATCCGGCCGGTGTGTGGATATTCCCAACTCCAGCACGACCAACGGCACCCAGGCGCAGTTGTGGGACTGCAGCGGTGCGAGCAATCAGCGTTTCACCTACACCTCGGGCAAGCAGCTGCAGGTGTACGGGAACAAGTGCCTGGACGCCTCCGGCCAGGGAACCAGCAACGGCACCGCGGTCATCATCTGGGACTGCAACGGCCAGACGAACCAGCAGTGGAACGTCAACTCCAACGGCACCATCACCGGCGTGCAATCCGGCTTGTGCGTCGACGCCAACGGAGCCGCCATTGCCAACGGCACGAAGATCATCCTGTGGGCATGCAACGGCCAGACCAACCAGCAGTGGAGCCAACACAGCTGATCGACCGTAACCCCCCGCATCCTGCGAAAGGAATTGTCGTCATGTGGAAACTCAGCCAACTACTCCGACGCTCGCTGACCCCGGTGGCCATACTCACGCTGGCAGTAGGCGCCGTGGTAATCGCTGCCGTACCCGCCCATGCCGCTACCTCGATCACGATCAACGGCTCGTCAGCCGGGCGGACGTTCGACGGGGTCGGAGCGATCAGCGGCGGGGGCGGCAACTCCCGGCTGCTGATCGATTACCCGGAACCCGAGCGTAGCCAGATACTCGACTACCTCTTCAAGCCCGGCTACGGCGCCTCGCTTCAGATCCTCAAGATCGAGGTCGGCGGCGACACGAACTCCACCTCCGGCGCCGAGCCGAGCATCGAGCACACGCGCGGCACCATCGACTGCAACGTCGGCTACGAGTTCTGGCTGGCCCAACAGGCAAAGGCTCGCAACCCCGCGATCAAGCTTTACGGTCTGGCCTGGGGCGCACCCGGCTGGATCGGCGGAGGCAACTTCTGGTCCACCGATATGATCAACTATCTGGTCTCATGGCTCGGCTGCGCCAAGCAGCACAACCTGACGATGGACTACCTCGGCGGATGGAACGAACGCGGCTACGACAAAACCTGGTACGAGAGCCTTCGCTCCACGCTGAACTCCACCGGCTACTCAGCGGTGAAGATCGTGGGGGCCGACTCGGACTGGTCGATCGCCAATGACATCGACTCTGATCCGGCCTTTGCCTCCGCCGTCAGCATCATCGGCGCACACTACCCCTGCGGTTACCGCTCGTCCCAGTCGAACTGCGCGGTACCGTCGGCCGCCCTGTCGTCCGGCAAGCAACTATGGGCGAGCGAAAACGGCTCAGACGACTACAACGCAGGCGCACAGGCAATGGCGCGCGGCATCAACCGCGGATACATCGACGGGAAGATGACCGCATACATCAACTGGCCGGTGGTAGCCGCGATCACCCCCAACCTGCCGTACCCGACCATGGGTCTCGCCTTGGCCTCGCAGCCGTGGTCCGGCAACTATGGCATCGGCAAGAGTGCCTGGGTAATGGCGCAGACCAGCCAGTTCACCGCCCCCGGATGGCAGTACCTCGACGCATCCAGCGGCTACATCGGCGGCAGCCGGAACAACGGCAGCTATGTCTCGCTGAAGTCCACGAACAACAGCGACTACAGCACCATCATCGAAACGGTGGACGCGGGCGCGGCCCAGACGCTGAACTTCACCGTGACCGGCGGCCTATCCGCCGGCACGGTGCACGTATGGTCCACCAACCTCAGCTCCAACAATCCATCGGACTACTTCGTGCGCGGCGGCGATATCACCCCGTCCGGCGGCAGCTACAGCCTGACGGTGCAGCCGGGGCGGGTCTATACGGTGACCACCACAACGGGACAGGGCAAAGGCACCGCCACCGGTCCGGCGCAGGGCTCGATGAGCCTGCCGTACAGCGACTCCTTCAACAGCGACGCCGTCGGCACGGAGGCGAAATACCTGATGGACTGGCAGGGCGCCTTCGAGGTAGCCGGCTGCGGCGGCGGTCGGACCGGTCAGTGCGTGCGCCAGATGAGCGCGCAAACACCGATCACCTGGGACACGCTGTCCGACCCACATGCCCTGCTCGGAGACCTGAGCTGGAGCAACTACACCGTCTCGTCCGACGTGATGCTGGAAAAGTCCGGCTACGTCGAACTGATCGGCCGGGCGGGCGGACAGGGATACTCTGGAGCCGCCGGACTCAACGCCTACCACCTGCGCGTGAGCGACAGCGGGGCCTGGTCGATCCTCAACAGCAATATCAACGGCAACGTCACGACGCTCGCTCAAGGTACGACCGCGGCGCTCGGAACGGGCCGCTGGCACACGCTCTCGCTCACCTTCGCCGGCGCTACCATAACCGCCGGCATCGACGGCTCGACAGTCGGTTCGGCCAGTGACCACACGTGGCCAACAGGCCAGATCGGCTACGCAACCAGCCAAGGTGAGACGGCACAGTTCGATAACCTGTCCATCACACCGGGCAGCGGCGGCACCGGCGGCACGAGTTCGGCGATCGTAGGGGTCGGGTCGGGGCGGTGCGTGGACGTACCGGGCTCGACGCAGACGAACGGCACTCAGGTACAGCTGTGGGACTGCAACGCCGGGGTCAACCAGCAGTGGACGCCTACCACAGCAGGCGAGTTGCGGGTCTACGGCGGTGACTGTCTGGATGCCAACGGTCAGGGCACGTCGCCCGGCACCAAGGTCGATATTTGGACCTGCAACGGCGGATCCAACCAGAAGTGGAACCTCAACGCCGACGGCACGATTACCGGAGTCCAGTCCGGTCTCTGCTTGGATGCCTCCGGCGCCGGAACCGCGAACGGCACGGCTATCGAGCTGTGGACCTGCAACGGCGGAAGTAACCAGCGATGGACACACAGCTGATCCGATGACCGATTGACCGGTCACTGCGGAATCTTTGGACCGTAGTCCACGTTGGCCAGACGAAACCCTGAAGCGTCTGGCCAACGTGCGGCCGAGCACTGACCGTCTCTGGAGCCATGGGCTGCTGAATCCGAAGCGTCAACGCGACGAGGGCCGGCGTCATCATCGCCTGCGTCGTCGTCTTCCTGTTGATCGCCGTCAACGCCCCGACCTACTCCAGCGTCGGCAACCTGCAGGTCATGGGCCGCGACCTAGCCCAGGTCGGCATCATCGCGATCGGCGAATCGCTGGTCATCCTCACCGGCGGCATCGACCTGTCCGGCGGCGCTCTTGCCGGTCTCGCCGGGATCCTCGCCGCCTGGTTCAATGTCCGCGAGGGCATGTCCGCCCCCGCTCGCGATCCTGCTCGCCATTGTGATCTGCGCAGCCGTCGGCTTCTGGCACGGCACTGTCATCGCGCTGGTCACGTTCACCGCCGCCCAGGGCCTCGCGCTCGCCATCACCAGCGGCGTCCCGATCAACGGCATCGACCCGGTCTTCAGCAACCTCAGCTTCATCTCCGCCCACGTCACCGGATGCGGCGGCGCGATCAGGGTCACCGACATCTATCGACAACAACTCATCATCAATGGGATCTCGCTGTCGCCCAACGTCGCGCAGTCCACCGGGTCCGATTCGCCCAGCATTGACGCCGCTGCAGACACCACCCTCCAATCCCGACGCGCCGTCACCCGTGTTGACGCTAACAATGCCCGTTGGTTTTGCCCTCGCCACGACGTTGGTCAACTCGTGGTGCCGCCCGCCATCCATCATGGACATAGTCGGTGGTTGCGGCTACCGCCGTCGGCAACAGCGTCTCGGGGGCCGGCAATGAACCGGTCCGTGCGTTGTCGACGGCGAGTGCCTTAGCGGCGTTGCTTCCTCTCCCGGCAAGCACGGACGGGCATGTAATTTTCACGCGATTTTAGCTGGTTTGCTGCCGACTATAGGTGAGTTTGTCCCTCGTCCGGCCCGGTTCCACGCGCGTACCGATGGGGCTGCCGGGCTACGTCTACCTGCGATGCGTGCTGTGAGCATCGACCTCACACGAACGCTTTTCGAGCTCTCGGCCGACGGCGTAGGGGCCAGCTGGTATCGCGCCCGCAACATTGACGTAACCATTGCTCGGTGCCATAGTCCGTGACGTCGAATCGGTTCGATTACGCCTTGATCCAAGATGTTAGCGATAACGTCGTTGGGTGTCGATTCAAGGCAGACCACCGCCGCGGTGTGTGGGCGTCCCTGTCGTGCTCGCCGGTTCGAATGCTCAGTCGTGTCACTGGGCGGCGGTCGGGTCCACCGCACCATGGCGCAAGCCCGTTCTTGGCACACGGAAAGCGCGGTTTCGTCCAGGACCCGCCCACCACCCAGGCCCACGTGATCGGGCCGACCGTCGCGGGCAAACGCCCCGCCTCGACGTCCGAGACGACGGCGACCGAGCCGATCGGCGAAGTGAGCAGACACAACGTGGATTGCCGAGATGTTGAGTCCAAATCGAGCATTGGAGTCGAGAATGAGATCCGATCGAAGTGCGGTCAGACAACGGCCGCGAGCAGGCCGTACGTTGACGATCGCCAAGGCGATGGCCGCAGCATCCATCGCCTTGGTGGCCACGGTCAGTACGGCCACTCCTGCGCAGGCAGCGACGACGCTGCGGAGCCTCGCCGAAGCGAAGGCCCGCTACATCGGCACCGAGCTGACGCAGGGGGACCTGGGCAACAGCAGCGAGACGGGGATCGCGGCGGCCCAGTTCGACATGGTCACTCCGGGCAACGAGATGAAATGGGACACCACCGAGCCGTCGAACGGTTCGTACAACTTCGGCCCCGGCGACCAGATCGTGTCGTTCGCCCAGAGTCACAGCCTGCGGGTACGCGGGCACAACCTGGTGTGGCACTCTCAGCTGCCGTCCTGGGTCACCAGCCTGCCGCTCAACCAGGTGCAGAGCGTGATGGAAGCGCACATCACGACCGAGGCCACCCACTACAAGGGCAAGGTCTACGCGTGGGACGTGGTCAACGAACCGTTCAACGAGGACGGCACGCTGCGTCAGGACGTGTTCTACCAGGCGATGGGCAGCGGCTACATCGCCGACGCGCTGCGTACCGCGCACGCCGCCGACCCCAATGCCAAGCTGTACCTCAACGACTACAACATCGAGGGCGTGAACTCGAAGAGCAACGGGTTGTACTCTCTCGCCCAGACGCTGCTGTCCCAGGGCGTGCCGCTGAACGGGATCGGGCTGGAGAGCCACTTCATCCTCGGCCAGGTGCCCTCGTCCATGCTGTCGAACATGCAGCGGTTCGCCAACCTCGGCCTGGACGTGGCGGTCACCGAACTCGACGACCGCATCCAGCTGCCGGCCACCAGTGCAAACTTGCAACAGCAGGCCAATGACTACGCGACGGTCGTCAACGACTGTCTGTCAGTCGCCCGCTGCGTGGGCGTCTCCCAATGGGGCGTCGACGACGGCCACTCCTGGATCCCCGGGACCTTCCCCGGCTACGGCGCCGCAACCATGTACGACGCCAACTACCAGCCGAAGCCCGCATACAACTCCACCGCCACCGCGCTCGGCGGCTCCTCCGGCGGTGGGACAAGCACCGGCGCAGTTCACGCCGTAGGCGCCGGTAAGTGCCTGGACGTACCGAACGCAACTACCACCCCAGGTACCCAACTGCAGATCTGGGACTGCAGCGGTGCCGCCAATCAGACCTGGACCCACACGTCAACAAACCAGTTGACCGTGTACAGCGGCAGTTCACTGATGTGCCTGGATGCCTACAACCACCAGACCACCGCCGGCACTAAGGTGGAGATATGGGGCTGCAACGGCGGCGCAAACCAGCAATGGCTGCTGAACAGCAACGGGACCATCACGGGCGTGCAATCCGGCCTTTGCCTGGATGTCACCGGTGCCTCCACCGCCAATGGCGCCCTCGTTGAGCTGTGGACATGCAATGGCGGGTCCAATCAGCGGTGGACGCTCGGATGACCCGTCGTCCTTTCTGATCTTCGCGGAAGGGCGACATCGGGCGAACCGTGACGCGTACGCCATCTCTCGTGGGGGGCGTCCGTCCAGCGACGGGATGCCGGACCTCGATGCCGTCGGCGCTCATCGGCAGCATTGGGGTCCGACCAACCGTCGTGGGATTCGGTCGTGCAGCGCTGGCAGTGAACGGGGTCAGAGTATCGACGTCATTCTCGCGTCCGCTGAACTTTTCATTCGGACGTGCCGGGGCCCTGCCGCAGTGTTCGAGATCATGGTTCACGCCACGGGGGCCTGCGGATACGCCCCTTTCCGCAGACCCCCGAGGATGAGCCGCTGGCACAGCAGGCCGACCGGCACCGGTCACTTCGGCGTAGAGACCGCTTCAAGAGCTGCGATCCAAGGGAATCCGGGATCCGGGGTTCTGTACTGAATTTCTAACGGACCGCTCCGGACACCCGGACGCGACCTCGTCCCCGATAAGGCCTTGCGAGTGTGGGTGATCATCTCGACCTGATCGGCAGGACTCACAGTCGATAAAGGGCGAAGGGGGCGTCGGGGAGCACACCGGCCTGACCCTCAATGAGCCCCTCACGTCGGATGATGCCCACCCACTGCATCCCGAGCCGCTCCATGACCGCCCGGGAGGCACGGTTGTGCACCTCAGTGAACGACACGACCGGCAGGTCCGGCTGGTGCGTCGCGGCCCATGCGAGCGCTGCCCGGCCAAGCTCCGTCGCATACCCGTGGCCAACGCGAGCATCGCGCACTACCCAACCGAGTTCGAGCACCGTTTCGCCGTCGAGGTCGAACGCGTGAAGCCACCACGCCCGATGAGCGAACCGTCAAATCGATCACGTGCCATCCACTTGCCGACCCCGCCCGCCGTCCACCGGACCGCCATGTCCGCCGTCCACGCCTCCACAGCCGCGGGGGTCCAGGGGCCGGTCCAATAGGCGACTACCGGATCGCTATACAAGACGATCAGGTCACCGAGATCGCCTGGACCGACCGGCGTCAGGACCAGTCGCGCCGTCAGAACCGGATCCATGGACGCCTCGGCCGGGCTCTTCGAGTGCATCCACCCAGTAAACAACGTCGCGAAGCCACAACGCTCGCCCCGCAGGCCGTCCTGGGCCATACACGCGAAAACCGCAATGTAGGTCCGGACAACCTGGCCTCGAACCGTCCGCACCTACACTGCGAGCAACTGGTCGGGACAGTCGATGTCCGAAACCTTCAGCCCCGCACCCGCCCGGCATCGAGGCGCATCGTGGTGAAGTGGCCGCCGTAGTTGTAGAGCGCCGGCCGGGCCAGCTCGTCGGCTGTCACGCTCCTGTCGTCGAGTTCGATCATGGTTTGACGGCGCGGGTCGCGAAGTAGCCGGGCAGCCAGCCCGCGGTGGCATCCGAGTGGTGCGGTGCCTCCTCGAACCCGGTGATGACGAAGCCCGCGGCGAGCTGGCCGCCGAGCTGCTCGGCCATGCTGTGGCTGTACTCCAGCGGCGCGTCCGCGCCGAAGAGCCGCTCGCGTTCCTCGGCCGGTACATGCGTGACGTCGCTGTACGGCAGCTTGTGCCGGACCACCAGCTCGCCGCGCTGGTCCAGCGCCTCGTGGTCGAACAGATAGACGTCCGGGTTGAGGAAGCCGCACAGCAGCGCCCCGCCCGGTCGCAGCACCCGGAAGGACTCCCGCCACACCGAGGCGAGCTCGGGGATGAACAGGTTCGAGACCGGGTTGAAGACGAGGTCGAACGAGGAGTCGGCGAACGCGGACAGGTCGCGCATGTCGCCGAGCATCGTCCGCAGCGGCAGGTCGTCCCGCTGGGCGACCAGCTCGTCCTGCTCGAGCTGGCGCGGCGAATTGTCCAGCACGGTGACCCGGGCGCCGGCCGCTGCGAGCGTCGGCCCCTGCTGGCCGCCGCCGGAGGCCAGGCACAGCACGTCCGCGCCGGCCAGGTCGGCGGGGAACCAGGAGCGGTCTACGGGTTGGTAGCCGATAAGCACGACCGACCAGTCACCGGCCCGCGCCCTGGCGACCGTCTCCGCGGAGATCGGCCGCGACCACTCGTTGCCCTGGTCGACCTGCCGGTCCCAGGCCACGCGGTTGTGCGCCACTGGATCAACACTCATCCGCCCACGCTATCCCGTACCCCGGCCGTGCCCGTGCAGGCGCCCTGATCACGATCCTCGGTCGGCGACGGGGATCAGCCGGGTCGGGGTCGGGGCCGGGGTCCGGTCGAGCAGGCGGCGGGTCAGCTCCGCCTGCTCGCGCGGGAGCTGGATGAGCCGGGCCAGCCACGAGCTGAAGAAGATCAGCGCGCCGCTGATCGTCAGCCCGAGCCCGAACAACCCTGCGGAGACCAGGTACGGGACCTGCTCGAACAACGTGGCCGGTGTGGGCCGTGCCGTACCAGTCGATGCCGATGACCGCGATGCCCCGAGCGGCATGAGGAAACCGCCCGCGATCGTGAGGACTTGCTGTGGGCGAGCACGGGTTCGAGTGGCCGTCTTAAGATCCGCGTCAGCACCAAACGGCTGACTCTGGAGAATGACGACATGGGAGCCCTGTGAAGAAGGTCGTGTTCATCAATGGCACCATGGGGGTCGGCAAGACGGCAACGAGCCGGGAACTGCGCAAGCTCCTGCCGCGCAACGTGTTTCTCGACGGTGACTGGTGTTGGGAGATGCGCCCGTTCGTCGTCACCGAGGAGACGACGGCGATGGTGCGCGGCAACATCATCCACTTGCTGAACAGCTTTCTCGCCTGCTCGGAGTTCGAACACGTCATCTTCTGCTGGGTCATGCACTCTCAGGAGATCCTGGACGAGCTACTCGGCGCTCTGAACCTCGACGGCCACGCGGTCTACAGGTTCACGCTCATCAGCAACGAGACATCGCTGGCCGACCGACTCAACCGTGACGTCGAAGCGGGCCTTCGTGATTCGGACGTTGTGTCGCGTGCCATCGAACGGCTGCGGCTGTACGACGCTCTTGACACCATGAAGATAGACGTCAGCGCAATCACTGCCAGGCAGGCGGCAGAACGGATCGCGGCGAACATGGGGTGCGAGTAGAGCGTAGTGCCCGATCCCCGCGACGATTTCGCCGTCGGCCGATGAGTTTCCTGCCCCGAGCCTGTCTACCTCTTTGACGACAGGAGAACATGATGTTCACGGCTGAGACGTCGAGGCTCGAGGAGTGGTTCGCGGTGGATCCCGGCCGAGGGGTCGACCTGCCGGCCGTTGCACGGCGAGCCGGCACCGCTGGCCGGTCGGTGCCGCTGGCGACCTTACGATCGGGGCAGTGGTCGGGATGTGCGAGCGGGGGGCGTTGTGAGCAGCACCAGGGTGTTGGTGACGGGGGCGAGCATCGCCGGGCCGGCGCTGGCCCACTGGCTGCACCGGCGCGGGGCCGAGGTGACCGTGGTGGAGCGGGCACCGGAGCTGCGCCCTGGTGGGCAGGCGGTGGACGCGCGCGGGGTGGCCAAGGAGGTCATCCGGCGGATGGGTCTGGACGCGGCGGTACGCGCGGCCCGCACCGACACCGCCGGCGCGTACAACGTCGACGTGGACGGGAACGTGCTGGAGACTTTCCGCGCGGACGACGATGGCGGCGACGGGTATATCGCGGAGATCGAGATCCTGCGCGGGGATCTGTCTCGGGTGCTGTACGACGACACCCGCGACGGTGTCGAGTACATCTTCGGCGACCGGATCGTCGAGCTTGCCCAGGACGCGGCCGGGGTCGACGTGGCCTTCGCGGGCGGTGATCGGCGGCGCTTCGATCTGGTGGTCGGCGCGGACGGGCTGCATTCGGCGCTGCGTGGCATGGTCTTCGGGCCACGCGAGCGGTACGTGCGCCACCTCGGGCGCATGATGGCCTTCTACACTGTGCCCAACGAGTTCGGGCTGGACCGCTGGCTGATCGACTACCAGGAATCCGGGACCGGACGCTCCGCCGGCCTGCGGCCCATCCAGGACGCCACCCGGGCGATGGCCATGTTCTCTTTCCTCGCCGCCGACCTCGACATCGATTACCGCGACGTCGCGGCCCAGAAACGCCTGCTGCGCGAGCGCATGGCCGACCTGGGCTGGTTGACTCCGCGCATCCTCACGCACGTGGACGACACCCCGGACTTCTACCTGGACCAGGTCGCCCAGGTGGTGATGGACCGCTGGTCGAGCGGACGGGTCGGGCTGCTCGGGGACGCGGCGTTCAGCTCGTCGCCGCTGTCCGGGGCGGGCACCGGGTTGGCCCTGGTCGGCGCCTACCTGCTGGCCGGAGAGCTGGCCGCCGCCGGGTGGGACCCGCAGGCCGGGTTCGCCGCCTACGAGCGACGGATGCGCTCGTTCGTCGAGGCCAACCAGGAGATCGGCCGGGCGCACGCCCGTAGCCTCGACGTCGGCGGGCCGGACGCCGCGCCCAGCCCGCAGGAGTGGCCCGCCGACCTGATCGAGCGCGCGATCAACGGCGTCGAGCTGCCCGACTACGCGGGGGTGCCGGACTCCGGGCCCCGGCCGGACAACTACCAACCACCGGATGTCTCGCTCCGAGGCTGAATACTTCGGCGGTGTCGGTGAGCAGCGCGCGGCGCGCCGCCTGGGATCACGGTGTTCTGGTCCTCGGCCCGCTGACCTGCGCCGGTGACGATCCGTTCCCGGCCGGTGGCAGTCTTATCTCCCGGGCGCTACGCCGCCTGGGAGCCACGTCCGCATGCCACGTCGACGGGTTCGCCGCCGTTGGCCTGCCGCGCCATCGCCGCACCGCGCAATGGCTGGACGACCGGTCGCCGCCGGCCCAATTTTGATCCTTCATCGAAACCCGGGTCACCAACGCCCGTACCGAGGCCGCGAACACCGCGATCAGGCGAACCGGACGCGGCTACACAACCACCGGCACGACCAGGCCCGTATCCTGCTACGCAGCCACCGTGAGACACGCCGGCGGCGCGCACGCTTGAGGCAGCAGGCCACCACGGCCAACTGCGGATGATCGGAAGGGAGGAGGCGCTTAATGAGTGAAGCGTTCTACTCGCACGCGAGGCTGTACGACCTCATGTTCCCGGGCGGCGGGCCCGCAGTCGACTTCTACCGGACCGACGCCAATCGGCAAGGCGGGCGCGTATTGGAACTCGGGTGCGGCACCGGGCACAAGCTGATCCCCATCGCGTCCGACGGGCATCCGTGCGTCGGCTTGGACTTCTCGTCAGACATGCTGGCTGAGGCTGGGCGTAAGGCGAACGAGCGCGGTGTAGCGGTCGAGTGGATGCAGGGCGACATGCGGGCATTCGATCTGGGCCGCACATTCGACTTCGTGTTCATCACAGCCAATTCCCTCCTGCATCTGCATGAGGCTGAGGATCTGGTGAGCTGCTTCCGGTCGGTTCGAAGACATCTGGCACCTGGAGCACGGTTCGTCTTCGATGTATTCAATCCGAGCGTGCGCCTACTTGCCGAAGCCGATGGCGTGCGGCGCACCCGGAAGTCGTTGTCGTTCATGGATCCTGACCGTGGCAACGTTAGCGTCGATGTCGCTGAGATCTACGATGCGCCCGCGCAAGTTACCCGCGGGACGTGGCACCTCTCGACTAAGTCCGAGCCCGACTTCGTCGTCGCACCGCTCGAAATCAGGAGCATCTTCCCGCAGGAGCTGCCGCTACTCGTCTCGCTCGGCGGCCTCCGGCTCGTCGAGCGCTTCGGCGACTGGTCCGGTCGGCCATTTGCCGTGGATGCGCCGCTTCAACTCTGCATCTGCGAGTCCGCGTGATGGAAGGCGAAAGCACAGTCTCGCTCAGGCAAAATTCGCCTTGGCGAACGACACGCATCCCGCACCGTCGACCGGCGCTTCTACAGCCCGCGTCGTACCGACAGACTCACCATCCTTGACGGGTGACGACATCGACCTCCGGCGATTGGTTCGGTGGCGGACTGCGTTCTGGTCGTATGTGCGGAGCCGATCCGTCAACGCAACGGACCGGGATGGGCTTAGCGTACGGCCAGGGCGAGGGTGTCCGGACGGATCGGGGACGGCAGAGTCGACGACCCCGACAGGTACGCGTCCACCGCCGCAGCGGCAGCCCGACCCTCGGCGATGGCCCACACGATCAATGACTGCCCGCGTCCGGCGTCACCAGCTACGAATACGCCGTCGGCTGTGGATTTCCAACCAGCGTCACGGATCGCGCGACCGCGCGAATCGACCTGAACGCCGAGCGTGTCTAGGAATCCACCCTTGGCTGCGTCGTCAACAGACACGAAACCCATCGCCAGGAACACCAGATCGGCCGGGATCTCGCGTTCGGTTCCCTCGATTCTGGAGAAGCGGCCATCGACCATCTGGACCTCGTGCAGCGCGAGTGCCCGCACTCTGCCGTTCTCGTCGCCCACGAACCTCTCGGTATTGACAGCGAACAGTCGCTCGCCGCCCTCCTCGTGAGCGCTGGACGTGCGGTAGATCAACGGCCAGGTCGGCCACGGGGTGTAATCGGGGCGCACGTCGGCTGGCCGAGGCATGATCTCCAGCTGGGTCACGCTCTTAGCGCCTTGGCGGTGCGCGGTTCCGAGGCAGTCAGCTCCGGTGTCACCGCCACCGATGATCACCACGTGTTGGTCTGCCGCGTCGATCGGCGACGAGTCCAAGTCGCCGAGCTGTACGCGGTTGGCCGGGACCAGATACTCCATTGCCGAATAGATGCCTGTCAGGTCGCGGCCTGGTAGCGGAAGATCCCGCGGAACCGTTGCCCCGGTGGCGATCACGGTTGCGTCGAAGTTCGAACGCAGTTGCTCGACGGGCAGGTCGGTACCGACATGGACGCCGGTGACGAACCGGGTGCCCTCGGCTTCCATCTGCGCCAGCCGCCGATCGATGTGCCGCTTCTCCATCTTGAATTCCGGGATGCCGTAGCGCAGCAGCCCGCCAATACGGTCGGCGGATTCGTACACGGTCACTGTGTGGCCGGCGCGGGTGAGCTGCTGAGCGGCGGCCAACCCGGCGGGGCCGGAGCCGATCACCGCAACGTTCTTCCCGGTGAGCTGCTCCGGAATCTCCGGAGCGACCCAGCCCTCGGCCCACGCTCGATCGATGATCTCGACCTCGACCTGCTTGATAGCCACCGCGTCCGAGTGGATGCCAACTACACAGGCGGCTTCGCAGGGAGCGGGGCAGAGCCGCCCGGTGAACTCCGGAAAATTGTTGGTCGCGTGGAGCCGGTCGGTGGCGGCTTGCCACCTGTCGGTGCGGACCAGGTCGTTCCACTCCGGAATGATGTTTCCGAGCGGACAACCGTTGTGACAGTACGGGATCCCGCAGTCCATACAGCGGCTTGCCTGGATCTGGATCTGACCGGGCGCGAACGGCTCGTAGACCTCTCGCCAGTCGGAGATCCGGACCTCCACCGGGCGGCGTTTGGGCAACTCCCGACTGTGTTTCAGAAAGCCAGTTGGATCAGCCACGAGCCGCCTCCATGATCGCATCATCTACGTCGCGACCGGACAGTTCGGCCATACGACCTGCTTGAAGTACACGCTTACAGTCACGCGGCATGATCGTCGAGAATGCCGCCGAGGGGCTGAAGTAGTCGAAGAGCCGATGCTCCAGATTGCGCACCGCGGTCATGCCCGCCTCGACTATCGCGTGCGCGCGTCGGCCGCGTGCGTCAACGACGAAGGCGACCCCGCAGGAGTCGTGTTCGTCGGCGGGGTCATAAAGAACCTGGGCATATGGGGATGCGGAGAACGTCACGTGTCGGGCTCCGGATGGACGTCATGCGCCAGCATGTTGTGATCATGAGTTGGCGGGACGGCATCGGCCCAACAGAGTCATTGGAGCATACACACTGATCAGCGAATTCGTAAGGCAAAGACGGTGCCGGTCGTAGTGCGGTAGTGCTGGCGCTGGCCGGGGAGTCTTCCTTGTACTGGAAAGCCGAGAACAGAGGTCGCCGCCGCTCGGCCTGGGCCTGTGCGACGCCAAAGCCGCGGATCATGATGTCGTGCTGTCCGTCGATGGGCAGGCCACCGGACACCGCGACGAACACTGGGACCGTGCTCGGAGCCGTAGCCGCAGGATCTCTTCGCGGTGTTCGCCAGCACGAACTACGGTTCGGCCATTTCCTCGATCTCCGACTCGGCTTAGCCGAGCGGCAATGCGATCTGCAACCCTGGCGGATTCAACCGTTCGCTTGCACTCCGGCACTGCCTACGACCGGACTGACCGACCCGTCGGCGGCGTCAACGGCATTGACCGGCGTGCAACCGGTGGGTGGTCAACGGCGTCGTCGACCTGCCCTGTCTCAGCACGGCGGCCGGCTCACCGATGCCGACACGACGAAAACCGTCGTCGACGTCAACAGCACCGGGACGCCGGCGACGACCGCCATCGCGTGAACGGGCCGCGCCGCGGCGACCGTCACCTGGTGCGAGCCTCCACAGGCGACGGTCGCCGGGGCACGTCATAGCGTGATCTCGATACTCTCGTCGATATGCAGCTGGTCGATGGACTCACGTCCGTACGCGGGATCTGGGGCGACGTCCCGAGCTGGGTGTCGTCGGTCGCCACGACATTCGCATTGATGTTCGCCGCGGTCGCAGCCGTGGCGGCTCGGCGCACGCACCGCATCGAGTCCCACCGCGACCAGGTCAACGACGAGGCCCGCTTGGCGCAGGACGCGTTCGCTCGGCGAGCACAGGCCGCGCTGGTCTCCGCCTGGTGGGGCGAGTCCGCACATGTCAAAGGCGAGTGGGGCGCTCATGTCCGCAACGCCTCCGGGGCACCGATCTACCAGGTGTACTCCACGGTCCTCGGACCCGACGACAATTCCGACGACAAAAAGATCCACTCGCCGGTCGTGCCGCCAAGCGACGTCGCACAATTCTCCCCCATCGACTTCGGCGTCCACGACCAGCGCGTCAACGCCGAATACCTGATGCGCCGGGTGAAGATCAGTTTCACCGACGCCGCCGGCGTGCGCTGGCTCCGCAACCAGTACGGGCGGCTGGTCGAGCTGGAGTCGAAGCTGCGCGTCAAGACCGACCCCGAACGCGCCGACGTGCTGACGCAGTTCGAAGACAGCTTTCTGGCTACGTACGGCGTGACGATGGAGTTCCAGACCGACCCTGAGCGCTACCCGCAGGTCGCGTTCATGGCCGACCTGCGCAAACCCGATCTGACCGATGCGGTCGTCTGCCCGCACGACTGGACCGGCGCCCTCGTGCGCGACGGCATGGTCGAGCCGATGATCCTCTCGCCCGACCAGCGCTCGGCGTTCCCGGCCTGGGCGCTGGAGGCGCTGACGATCGACAACCGCCTCTATGCGGTTCCGATGACGACCAACACCGTCGCGCTCATCCGCAATACTCAGATGGTGCCCGACGCGCCGGCAACGTTCGACGATTTGCTCGACATCGGGCAGGCGCTGCGCGATGTCGGCCGGGTAAGCGAGATTCTCGCCGTTTGCATCGGCGAGCACGGCGATCCGTTCCAGACCTGGCCGTTGTTCACCAGCGCCGGCGGCTCGCTGTTCGAGCGCACCGCGGACGGTCGCTGGGACCCCAGCCGCGTCGGGCTCGGCACCGCCGGCTCGATCGCCGCGTTCGAGCGCTTCCGTAGGCTCGGCGAGACTGGCAGGGGGGTCCTCCGCCGCGAGATGGACCCGACCGCATCCGATGAATGCTTCGCTGCCGGGCGCAGTCCGTTCCTCATCAGCACGTCCGAAGGCCTCCGGACGGCCCGGCGCGCCGAGATCCCGCTGGCGGTCAGCGCCGTCCCGCCTTTCAAGGGGGGACAACTCCCGCGCACATTCACCGCCGTCCACGGGCTGTTCGTCGCCGCCCGCGGCAGCAACAAGGCGATCGCCAACGACCTGTTCGCCGACTACCTGACCCACAGCCACATGATGTCGGTAATCTCCAAGGGCTCGGTCAGCCCGGTCGCCCTCATCACCGACGCCGTCCAGGACGCCGCGATCGGCGAGTACCAACGCCTGTGCGCGCTCGGCGATCTCATGCCGTCGATCCCGGCCATGGAACGGGTGTGGCGGATCCTGGGCGACGCCCAGGCGGCGGTCGTGGCCGGCGAACACGCACAGCCGGTGGCGCGACGTGCCGCCGAGGCGGTGAAAGCCGCGGTCGACGGTCAGTGATCACCCGGCGGACCACACTCCCTGGCGAGCCGCATGGACGTCATGCGCCAGCATGCTGTGAGTGCTTCGCCGAGCGTCAATGCGTAACCGGAACTCCATCAGCAGGCGCCGGCGACCGCCGCCGAATGACCGGTGAAAACGTATGCGTCGGTGACATATCCCGTCTTGCCGTCGTAGGTCACCCAATCCCAGATCGTTGACGACTCGATGGGAATGAGACCGGCGATCCATGGCCCCGACGTCGTGCACTGAATCGTGAGGACCGTGCTTTGCGGGATGCACTCGAGAAGGACCGGCGCCTCGGCCCCGGGACTGTCGTGAATGATCAAGCAGGGAACGAGGACGCGTCCGGTGCCCAAAGGACGGGACCTCTCAGCCGCGGGTCGGGCGCCGCGGACCCCGACTCGCGGGGTGCAGCCGAACAGTGGTCAAGGCCAATGAAGCATCGCGCCTCAGGATTGGCGACGGTGACGACCACCGTTGCCATTCCCACGATCAACGTTGCGAGCCCGATGATCAGCCCGGTTCGGTCACGCCATCTTCCACGATTCGGCCGATCGGTCGGAGCTTTCGCGGACGGCTCCGGCGTCGTCGCCGGCGGAATGGGCGCCGCTTCGCCCTGGGCCGGAATCACTCCGGCAACGTAGAGCCACGCCGGGCGCCCATCTCCTTCACGTCGGCGCGAACAGGTTGGAATTCCTCTGGACGCGGCCCGTATCCGTCGAGGATCACCTCGCGATGCATCTCCTGCGAGATGAGAAGGGCAAAGTCGGCCTCAGCGTGATCGGCGACGGCCTGCCGGAGCGGATCCGCCTCCAGCAGTCGAGCCACCACCCTGAGCGGCTCGCCGTCCCAGCCCTCCTCATCGCGGTAGATGGCGCCATGGTGTGCCGCGACGCGTAGGCGAATGCGGGCTTCCGGTGCCGCCCGTCGACGGTGCTCGCGCAAGAGAGTACCGAGATCGCTGATGAACGGTCCGACGATCTGGGTCGGCGGATATTTGGCCGGAAACAGGAGCCGCGTTCCGTCTCCCTGGTCCTTACGTTCTATGTCGTCGAACGAGATGCCTTGCCGACGGAGCACGTCGCGGACGATGCCTCGAAGGTCGCTACGTAGTTCCCGCGAACGGCGGGGTGACCGGGAACCCGATCCGACCACGTCCAGTTCGATGATGGTGTGGTGTTCGAGTTGGGGGTGCACGGGCGCTCCTCGCGCTGTCATCCGCCGCTTTCAGGCATCGGCGCCATCACCGTACACGGTCGGTTGGCGAAGAACATTTATTTGTACGGGTGAAACGTGAAGGCGCCAGAGATCAGCACGCCTTCGCAACCGTGCCGGATACGCCGGTGTAGACGTATGCGTCGCTGAGGTAGCCGGATTTTCCCTTGTACGTCGTGTGGTCCCAGATCGTGCTGGCGCCGTATGGTCCGGTTACCGATGTCCCGCTGGCCGTGCAGTTGACCCGTATCAGGACGTTGTCCGGGACGCACTGGACCACGGCTGCACCGGTACTCGGCGACGTGCGCATGTCCAGGCAGGGAGACATGTTGACCCGGCCGTTTCCGAGGTCGGCTTTGACGCCGGGGCAGGCTGCCGCCACCGGTCCGGACTTGCCCGTGTAAACGTACGCGTCGCTGACGTAGCCGGATTTTCCATGGTAGGTGGTGTGGTCCCAGATCGTGCTCGCGCCGTACGGGCCGGACACCGAGGTCCCGCGTACCGTGCAGTTGATTTGGATCACCACCTTGTGCGGCACGCACGTGACCACGACGGCGACGATATTCGGGCCGGTGTGCAGGTCGAGGCAGGGTGTCTGGTTGATCCATCCACTACCCGTCGCTGGCGTCGAGCCCCGGCACTTATCCGCAGCCGGCCCGGACTTTCCAGTGAACACGTCCGCGTCACTGAGGTAGCCGGACTTGCCCTGGTAGGTGGTGTGGTCCCAGATCGCGGTGGCGCCGTACGGGCCGGTCACGGACGTGCCGGTGGCGGTGCACCCGATGGTCACGATGGTGCCGTGCGGGACGCAGCCGATCGGCGACGAGCTGGTCCGCGCGGCAGAGCGCAGATCGGCGCACGGCGAACTCAGGATCCGGCCGGTGCCGGCCTTGACCGGTGGTTGGGTCGCGACGCCCGCATGGGAGGGGCTGGGCGACGGCGGTGGGAGTGACGGTGCCACCGTCGGAGCGGTCGTGCTCGTACCGGAACTGGTCGAGGTGGTCTCGGTAGCCGAACCGGAATCACCGCAACCCGCTAATCCGAGCAGGAGGACGGCTCCGGCGACGACTGCCAGGCACCGCATACCTCGTCGAGTCGCTGACATCAGCAAGGTCCTGCCACCGGTCCGGACTTGCCGGTATAGACGTAGGCGTCACTGACGTAGCCGCTGACATTCTGGTACGTCGTGTGATCCCACAGCGTCGTCGCACCGTACGGGCCGGTCACCGAGTTTCCCTGGGCGGTGCAGTCGATGGTGATCGTCGTCTTGTCCGGGACGCAGCCGACCAGCGTGCTGCTTCCGTTCGGGCCGGCTCGGAGATTGAGGCACGGACTGATCATGATTGTGCCGGTACCGCCCGGTGGCGCGCACGCGCCGGCGACGGCTCCGGACTTACCGGTGTAAACCCATGCGTCGCTGACATATCCGCTGACACCCTGGTACGTCGTGTGATCCCAGAGGGTCGTCGCGCCGAACGGCCCGGAGACCGAGTCACCCGCGGCCGTGCAGTTGATGGAGATTCTCGTGTTGATGGGGACACAGCCAGCGAGTGCGGTGCCGCCGTTCGGGCCGGCGCGGAGGTTGAGGCACGGACTGATCATGACCAGTCCGGTGCGGCTCGGCGGGGTACACGCACCGGCCACAGCGCCCGACGTGCCGGTGTAGACCCACGCATCGCTCACGTACCCGCTGACACCTTGATAGGTGGTCTGGTCCCACAGCGTTGTCGCACCGTACTGCCCGGTCACCGAGCTGCCGTGGACGGTGCAGTCGATGTGGATGACCGCATCCTTCGGTATGCACGCGACCGACCCGGCGCCCGTATTCGGGCCGGCCACCTCGCTCGCACACGGGGCACTGATGATCCGGCCGTCGCCGCGCGCCAGGGTGGACGTCGGAGAACTCGTCTTAGCCGGCGGTGGCTGCGTGTGTGCGGTCGTTGGCGGCGGGTTCGGCGTCGGGGCGTTCGGCGGGTTCGCCACCGCACTCCAGGTGATGTCGGCGGAGACCATCTGCTCGTCACCGAGCCAAGGCCCGTTCACGATGACCTCGTGCGTCGTGCCACCGCCGTTGTCGGCGACCGCCGCATCCGGGCTCTCCTGGCATCCATCGGAGTTGCTGGCATTGCCGGACTTGTCAACGATCAGGGTGATGGTACCGACCGGTCCGTAGTGGGCCCCCATGACACCGTCACACGTCACGGACATGCGCCATCCCGCCGGGAATCCGGTGAGTCGCACCGCGTAGTAGTAGCCGCCCGACGGCGCGATATTTCCCCGCCCCAGAAGGATGTCGCTGTTGCGGAGGAAGTCGGGATTGCTGATGTCGGTGTTCAGGTCTGCGTTGTCGCATTCCGGGACCTGGATCTGCTCCCAGACCAGATCGGCCGAGATCCAGCCTCGGACGGGATTGTGCGGCTCCGACTCGGTCACCAGAAACCATTTGGCGGACAGTCCCGATCCCGGTGCCTTCGAGCTGATCCAGCACGTCATCGTGACATGGTCGCCGGACTCCAACACGTCAATGTTCTTCGACGTTGCGAAGGGTCTATTTCGCATGTTCACGGCGGTGCCATCGGCTGCGTTCGACTCGATCACGCTCAGGCCCGACGTCGCCTGCGTGCCGTCCGGTTGGCTGCTGATCCGATCGACGTTCGCGGCCGGTCGGACGGTGACATGGGTGGGACCGCCGGCTGTCGGCCGCGGCGTTCTGGCGGACGGCGTGACGTAGGCGATGACAGCCGCGAGCGCCACGACACCTACTGCTGTTGTGGCGATCCATCCCAATCTGTGCGGCATATCCGGAGGTCCTTCCAGCTGGAGTGGGCAGTCGCCAGTCTCGTACCGCGCGTTGATGGACAACAGGTGCCTATCGGATCGATGATGCGACTGATCGGCGAACGGCACGCGCTCGCTCTCGCCACGATGCCTCCGCCTCAGGCCAGGTATCGCCCTGGAAGTATCACCGTCCATCTCGCGTGCGGGTAAGCCAAGGGCCAGTGTGGCGTATCAATCGGGTGCAGTCCGGGCGAGGCAAGCTCGGGTGTGGGTCGGCGGCCACATCGAGATCAACTAACTCCGGCGGACCCCGACAGGGCCATCACGGCGCAGCGAAATGGAGCCGGCCTGGGCACCGTCCGCGGTAACGTTGTCGTCCGGCAGTCCGCCGTGCAGTGTGCCTCAGCCGACGTCGACGAAACGGCCGGTCGCGGCGGCCTCGAAGACCGCATCGATCACCCGCATCTGCCCGACCGCCTCGTCCAGCCCGGCCGAGCTCGGCTGCTCATTCCGGACGGCGTGCGAGAACGCCTCGGCCTGCAGCTGGTACTGATCGGCAACCGCGAGTTCGACCAGCCGGGTGCCGCCGCCGTCGTCAATCCAGTACCGGCAACCGCGATCCGGCGGCGCGTTGAACGGGATCTCGATCTCGATCCGCCCCGTCGTGCCGACGAGCTGGATCCGTTGGTGGTGCGCCGATTGGGTGGAAACGGCGAATGTGAGGTGTCGTCCGGATCCGAAATCGAGAACGCCGCTGGTCGTACGGTCGGTGCCGAACGCCGGGTCACGGTCGATCGTCGCGGCCACGCGTTCGGGCTCGCCCTCGAAGAACCAGCGGCCGGCGGCGATGGCGTAACAGCCGATGTCGTACAGCGCGCCGCCGCCGTTCTCGGGCCGGTTGCGGATGTTGGTCGGGTCGACGTTGTAGTAGCTGAACGGGACCTGCGCATACCGCAGATCGCCGATAGCGCCGCGGCGCACGTGCTCGCGGACGTCGATCCACTGTGGATGGAATCGCACCATGAACGCCTCTCGGATGTGCACCCGCTCGGCGTACGGCCGGAGCACCTCCAACTCGCCCGCGGTCATCGACATCGGCTTCTCGCACAGCACGTGCTTACCCGCCTGCACGGCCGCCAGCGTCATCGGCACGTGCAGATCGTTCGGCAGCGGGTTGTAGATCGCCTCGATGGACGGATCGGCGAAAAGCTCCTCGTAGGACCCGTACGCTATCGGGATGCCGAGAGCGTCCGCGGCCCGGCGTGCCCGTCCTTCATCACGGGAGGCGATTGCCGAAACCTCCAGCGCGGAGCTTTTCAGCATCCCGGGAATGACCTTGTGTACGCCGATCGAGGCGGTGGAGAGGATTCCCCAGTGCACCGGTTGCATATGCGGCTCCTTCGCGACGGCAGCGTCACCGGTGATCCTATCCAGCCTCACTGACCAGCTCGGGCACGGGCGCGACCTGAGGTGGTCGCTCGTCCATCTGCCGCCAGAACCGGCCGAAGAACGGCGTCAACGTGGCCAGCGCGTAGATCCCGCCGACGATCAGCAACGCGGGCCGGGCGCCGTAACCGCCGAGCCAACCGCCGAGCAGTGCTCCGACCGGAGTACCTGCGATGGAGACCGCGATGCCCAGCCCGTTGACGCGAGCGAGCATTCGGCCCGGCACCCGCTCCAGGATGACCGCGCCGAGGATCGGATTGAGGACGCAGACCGCGACGCCGCTGAAGAACCCGACCGCGACGATCGCTCCGGCCGATGCTCCGAGCCCCAGCACCAGAAATTTCGGCGCACCGGCCACGATGAACCCGATCGTGAACGGCGCCCACCTCGGCAGCCGCGGCGCGAGCGCGGTGTAGACGACGCTGCCGACCAGGGCACCGATCCCGGCCGAGGCGCTGATCAGCCCGATCCCGACGGGGGAGCGGTAGATGTCGTGCGCCCAGAGGGGGACCAGCACCGCGCTGTAGGCCTGGTCGAGCAGATTCGTCACGAACAGCATCAGGATGATGCCGAGTGCCAGCCGATCGGAGCGGACGTAGGCCAGCCCGGCACGCAGCGCCGACACGTAGCGCTCCGGCTCCTCGTCGTGGGTCTCGATCGGGCCGCCGACGCGCACCAGGGTCGCCACCATCAGCGCGCAGATCGCGAACGAGAGGGCATCCACCACGATCACGTCGCTCGCGCCGCCGAGCCACACGATGAGGCCACCGGCGCCGATCGTACCGAGCATGCTGCCGGCTCGGGTGAGACCGTCATCGAGGCTGGTCACGCGGGTTGTGTCCATGCCGGATTCGGCGATGCTCTGCGGCAGGATCGCGCCGTTCTTGGCGGTGTCACCGCAGCCGCGCAGCACCCCGGCGACCCCGACGAGCACGAGCAGGACTCCGAACGGCAGGTGCCCGGTGGCGTGCATGACCGGGATGGCGCCGACGACGACGGCACTGGCCGCGTCGGCCGCCACGGAGACGCGACGGCTGCCGATCCGGTCGACGAGAGGACCGATCAGACCGCTGGCGATCGCGTACGGCAGGAGCCCGACCGCCGCCGTCACACCCGTGCGAGCGGCGCTGCCGGTGCTGGAGAGCACCAGCCACGGCAGTGCCACCGCGGTCATCCGGCTCCCGAGCACCGAGATCGTGGTCGCGGTGAGCAGCGCGATCAGTCCGGTCCGGCGCCTCATGAGGCGGCCTGATCGAGGAACGGCATGACCTGGAACTGCAGGACCACCCGTTCCGCGCCGGCCGGTGGCTCGTCCGGCTGTTCCCGTTGGAGGTCCTCGGCGATGGTACGAAGTCGTACGACCAACTCGGCCGCTTGCTCGGCGGTCAGCCGGTAGCCGAAGGAACTCATGTCGCCGCTGCGCTCCCACGCGTCCGGCATCCGGGAAAGGCCGTCGATCCAACGGGTCACCCGGACCGCTTCCTCGGCGGCGACGGCGTACATGTAGGCCTGCGCATCCTCCATCGACGCTCGCATCGCGGGCGCGTCCAGGCTCAACTTCGCGAAGGCCACCCGCCACCAGCGTTCCCGCCCGTCGCTGCGCTCGACGTCGTCAACGACCAGGCCGGCCGCCTCCAGCTGGCGCAGGTGATAGCTGGTGACGCCGCTGGACTCGCCGAGCTGCTGGCCGAGGCGGGTGGCGGTGGACGGGCCGCCGGAGCGCAGCAGGTTGAACATGCGCACACGCAGCGGATTGGCGACCGCTTTGAGCACCTGTCCGGCCAGATTGACCTGTTTCGCCGTTGGATCGGATTCCGTCATATCGCAAAGATAATTCTGCAGAATAAATTTTGCAACCTGCCGCCGTTGATCTCCGCGCACAGTGACGGGACAGCGGCGGGAGCGCGGATTGGCCTACGCTTCACGCGCTGGCGAGATCAGCTTCGCCCGCCTTCGTTCGACCTCATCGCGAACGTCGACGGCACCGTGAGGTCCGAGCGCACGCGAACAGCCGGATTGTGACCGCCGCCAACGCGGCGCCTGCCTGTTGATAGCCAGCAGCACCATGGTCAACCAAGGGCGAGGAGTTCGACCTGCTCTTCGACTGACCCAGTTCCCAGCGGACAACCGTCACCGGCAGGGCCAGAGCTGTGCCCTTCCGGTGACGGTTGAGCGGTGATCGCCACATGCCTTAATTTGGATGGATGGATTTGAGTGCGGGGAGCGCAGAGACCACCGTTGTCGTCATCGGGGCCGGGCCGACCGGTTTGACCCTGGCCAACATGCTGCAGCACGACGGCATTGGGTGCGTACTGCTGGAGCGGCGCGAACGAGAATTCGTGGAAAACCGGCAGCGGGCCGGCATCGTGGACAACCGCGTGGTGGAGATGTACCGCGACTGGGGTCTGTCCGACGCGCTCGGCGGCCCGCCGGATAGTGGGTGCCTGGAGTTCCGGGTGAACGGCGAATCGCACCTGGTCAACCACGGTATCCTCTCTGGCGGTCGGTATGGCCGACTGTGCCCGCAACAGGTGCTGGTGCGCGGCCTGATCGCGAGCTTCCTCGCAGCAGGCGGCGATCTACGGTTCGAGGCCGATGTCGTTGCCGTGGACGACCTGACCGGCGAGCACCCTCGGGTGACATACCTCGACGCGGCGGGCGAGCGCATCGCCATCGCCGGCCGGTACGTGGCCGGCTGCGACGGGGCGCGCGGGGCCAGCCGGGCCGGCCTGCCTCCGGGAGCGGTGAGCACGTACACCTACGACCATCAGGTCAGCTGGATGACGATCCTGGCCACCGCACCGCCGCCGCTGCACCCGCTGCTCGCGGTCAGCCGGCATGGGTACGCGGCGCACTTCTACCGAGGACCGCAGGCCAGCCGGTACTACATCCAGTGCGCCGGGCCGGACGAGCCGGTGGACTGGCCGGCCGAGCGGATCTGGCGGGAGCTGCGCGCCCGGCTGGGCGACGAAGGCCTTGTTGACGGTCCGATCGCCGAGGTACGCCGCGTGGACATGCGCAGCGAGATGTGCGAGCCGATGAGCTACGGGAGCCTGTACCTGGCCGGCGATGCTGCGCATGTGATGACGCCGATGGGCGGCAAGGGGATGAACCTGGCCGTGCTCGACGCGGAGACGCTCGCGCTGGCCTTCCGCGCGGCCGTACGCGACGGTGACGAGACGGGGCTGCGCGGCTACAGCGACGTGTGCCTCGAGCGGGCATGGCGATACCAGGAGTTCTCCCGCTGGATGCTGGAGATGACGCACGACGCGGGCGACGCCTCGCGGGTTGGTATGTTCCGGCAGCGGCTGGCCCTGACCCGGCTCAACGCGCTGTTCAGCGACTCCACGGCGGCGCGCAACTTCGGCGAGATGATGTCCGGGCATTGACAGCACCTCCGGCGCGCGCCGCGTGGTCACCCGTCGGGGTCGTGATAGCCGGGGGCACGGTTGTCCCCGGCTATCACTGGACCGGCTCGCAATCGAAGGTCGATCCTGCCCAGCAATGTCAGTGCAGCAGGTTGAGGGTGTTGGTGGCGTCGTCAACGAAGTAGATGCCTCGCTGGTTGGGTGCGATGGCCAGCCCGAAGAGTGCGCCTGCGCCGGGTGGGTTGCCGCTTGAGTCGAGGGTAGCGGTAGCGACCTGGTTGCCGCCGGGCGTGGTTTCCACGATCAGGCCATCACCGGCGTTGACTGATAGGACATCGCCGTTCGGAGCGATGGCTATACCGAGTGGGCCGTTGAGTGAACCGCCTGCGGTGAGATCTGCGCCGGTGAATGCGGTGCGGGTGCGGTGGGAGGCGCTCGGGATGGCACTGATGCGGTTGGACGCGGTGTCGGCGACGTAGAGCGTGTCATCACGGCCGAGTCCGAGGCCGGTGGGGCCGACGACCAGCGCAGCCGGGTCGGTGCGCTGGGCGAAGCCCGATCCGATCACGATCGGAGTCGATGCCACCGGCAGGCCATAGCTGCCGTCCGGCGTGCGCAGCCGGATGCGCACGACGGTGCCCCGGTTGACTACCTGGCCGTTGGCGGCGACGGTGCCGTTCAAGACGTTGGTGACGAACAGATCGGTGGTGTTGCCGTGTTCGGAGGCGGTCATGTCCCATGGGCCGTTGATGAGCGAGTTGGCGATGGTTTCCCGGACCCGCCCGCGGTTGTCGAGTATTAGCAGGCAGCCGGCCTTCGCGGTGGCCGCGGTACCGTCGGTCGTCGGCAGGCTGCCGACAATGACCCAGCCGGTCGACAGCACCGCCAGCGCGGTGGTCAGACCGACGCCGCCGGGGCAGCGGCCGGGCAGATGCTTCGCGTTGATCTGGGCAAACAACGATACCGAGCCGCGGGGAGAGATCTGCACGATGGTGGTGCCGGTGCCTTGGAGGTTGGAGGTCGCGTTGAAGTTACTGACCAGCACCGAGTTCTTGTGCAGTCGGCCGATGCTGTGCTGCACGACGGCGACTCCGTAGGGATTCACGTCGCCATTGCTGGGGACGGTCGAGGCGAGCACCTTGATCCGACTGAGGGAATTGAGAAATGGCGAACTCGCCGCCGAGGCGGGAGCTGCGGTGGCCAGCACCGCCAGTACTGCGCAACTAGCGATCAGTGAACGCGAGATTCGTTTCATACCGACTCCATCGATATAGACAAAATAGTCACCGGCAGGCAACCACCCCAAATGGTGACACGGGGGTTATCTCCGAAACGTGAACCTTTCGGCGTGTCCGAGCGCGACTTCACGTCGTCGTCGTTTGACGTGCCGGACCGGTCGGTGAGAAGAAATGCCTGGCACGGTCGGCCGCAGATGGCACGTTGCGAACGAGGCGACGAGCTTGGGCGCGATTGGTGCGGAGTTCTCACGGGCCTTCCGGTCCGGCCGGCGGTCGGACACGCACATCTCGGCCTGTCGCATCTGCGCGACGATCAGTTTGCCGAGCGCATCCCTCGGCCGGATCGCACATGGTCGTGCTGATGAGAGCCACAACGAACCACTCGATCGTGTCGGTCCGGGTCGACTTCTGACTCGGTTCGCGTGGAGCGCCGCGCGGCGATGGGCCGGGACCGGTACGTGTGCCAAGCTCGTCGGCCAAACAGTGGTTGGTTTACATTTCACCTCTAATTCACCTTTCACGCCTGATAGAACGAATCGTGATGTAAGTCACAGTCTGTCCAGATGATGTGGAGGCCAGGAACATATGAAAGTTCTTCAACGGATCGGGTTGGCGGGTATCGCCGCCATGGGAGTACTTGCGTTCGCGGCGGCGCCTGCCAGCGCGAGCGACGGCAGGAGCAAGGTGCACGTCGTCGCTCCGGGCCACTCGATCCAAGCCGCGGTCAATGCCGCGCGCCCCGGCGATACCATCGTTCTGCGGAAAGGCAGCTACGCCGGCGGCATTCTCATTTCGACAAACCGCATCACGATTCGTGGCGCCGGCCGCCAAACCGTGCTGCGTGACACCGGCACGAACCACTGTCTGAACGTCGCCGGACCTACCGGGATCTGCGTCGCATCACCCGGCGGTGCGATCGTCAAGTCGGTCACGATCACGAGTCTGACGGTACGAGGCTTCGCGGGCTTCGGCGTTTTCGGTTTCGGCACCGACCGACTCACCGTCGAGCACGTCGCCGCGATCGATAACGCCGACTACGGCATCACCGAATTCAGCTCCACCCGTGGAGCCTTCATCGGCAACTACGTCACCGGCAGTTCTGGCGAGGCAGGGCTGTACGTCGGCGACATCGCCAACGCGCACGGCACGATCGTCAAGGACAACATCTCGGTCGCCAACGCGCTCGGCATCCTCGTTCGGCACGCACACAACGTCAATGTCACGGGCAACATCTTCGCTCACAACTGTGCGGGCGTGGCTCTCGTCGATGATGGGCAGGCGGGCGGTCAGGGCGATACACGCGTGAGCCGCAACATCATCAGCGACAACAACGCGACCTGCCCCGCCGATGAGGACCACCCCGAACTGGGTGGGACGGGGGTCGTCATCCTTGGTGGCGAGCGTGACAGTATCCGCAGCAACGTGATCGTCGGTAACCGTGGACATACACCCTTCGCCGGCGGTGTCGTCCTCGAACCCGGCATCGCCGGGAACCCGGCCGAACACAACACGGTCATCGGCAACGTGATCAAGAACAATCGGCCTGCGAATGTGATCGACAACAGCGGGAGCACCACCAACATCATCAAGAACAACAGCTGCGAGACGTCCAAGCCGAAGGCGCTGTGACAACGCGCCCGGAGTGAGAGACCCTACGACTGGGCTCAGCACAATCGGTCGGTGCTGAGCCCAGTCACACCTCGGTGGCTCTCCATCGCCGGCTCCGCGTCGCCAGCATCGCCGCGCCGACCGGCGGATGAAGGCCCGACCTGTGCATGGACCGGCTTCCGTGGCTGACCCCCGTGCGATGGTGTCCCGACCGGCGGGAGCGAGCCGCCTAGCCGGTGTAGGTGTGCGTGCCGCTCGGCGAGGTCGCGATGATCTTTGCGGCCTTGTTGCCGAAGACGTGTGCGGGGAGCGGTACGACGAACAGCCCAAGTGCGGTGAGGGCGTCGACGGACTGGCCGTCCGGCGTCACGATCTGCACGCTCGTCGTATCGTCGGGGACGACGCCGACGACGAGGCCGGCGCCGGCGTCGGTGTTGAAGTATGCGGCCCGGAATCCGTACACCGGTGCGCTGCTCGGCGGAGCCTTGGCGGTGTAGAGCGTCAGCCCGTGCTGTGTCGCGGTCGACGTGAACACACAGCCGGCGGTGACCGGGGCCTGGCTGCCGCCGTAGATCCAGTAGATATCGCCGAGGTAGGTGGTCTGCAACACCGGATCCAGCGGACCGGCGTACCCCAGGCTCGGATCGCTGAGTTTCGCGGCGCACGCGGCGCCGAAGCTTGCCGGGTCGAATGTTGCGGGCAGCGCCGTCGGGCTGTCGAGTTGGATCGGTTCACCGGTGAGCGGCGTGATCATCACCTCGGCATCGGTCAGGTCACCGTTCTGCGTCCAGGCGACGAAGAAGTCGCCGGCGAGCGTGACCGGCACCGGTGTTCCGCCTGCATCCGTGACCGTGACCGCCGTGACGGCGGACGGCATGGCACCGATCAGCGCGCCGGACCCGTCGGTGAAGCTCGCCGCGTAGTCGCTGTAGTCGGTCGGTTCGCCGATCGCGCCCGCATTGGCATCCGTGCCGGTCGCGGCGGTGACGTGCGCGGTGATGTCGCCGCCCACGGTGCCTTCGCAGTCGACGATGATCTGCTTGAGGGCACCGCCGGACGGCGTTGCGTAGAGCTGAAGTTCGCGGGCGTCGTGGTGCAGGTCGATGACCGGGACGGGCAGTTTTCGGGGGAGTTGGACGAGGTCCGAGCGCCCGGAGATCATCTCCTGGTAGCGGTCCGCGCAACTGCGGGTGAAGGCCGCCGCCGGTGTCACGGTCTTCGCGGGCTTGCCCAGCGCGACCGCCGCCGCACCTCCGGCGAGCACCGCGACCACGGCCAGCGATGCGCCGAGCGCGATCCGGCCGTTACGCCGGCGCTGGTCGGCGCGGCGCTGCACGGTATCGAGCGAGGTCTTCAGCGCGGCGTCGGCGTAGCGACCGGAAATAAGTGTGGTGAGTTCGTCATCGGTCAGCATGATCATTTTCCCGTCCGGTCGTGCTGGATGGAGGTCACGTTCAGGAGGTCCGCGGCGGCCGGGGTGGCGTTCGCCAGGTCGCGGCGGAGCGCATCAAGACCACGATGCAGGTGTACGTGTACCGTCGCCGCCGCGATGCCGAGCAGTTGCCCGGTCTCGTCGGCGGACAGGTCGGCGAGGATCCGCAGCGCGACCACCTCGCGTTGGCGGCGCGGCAGCGCCTGGATCGCCGCGGTGAGCGTCTCGTCGATCCGATCCGATGCCGGCGCCACGTAGGACCGGGGCTCGGCCTGATCGGCGGTCAGTACCTCCCGTCGCCGGCGACGCCACCACGAGTGCGACACGTTCAACGCGGTGCGGATCACCCACGCGGTCGGGTTCGGATGCTCGGACACGGACGACCATCGTTGGTACGCCCGGGCAAAGGCCTCGGCAACGGCGTCCTCTGCGGCAGCTCGATCACCCACGGCGACGAGTACGGCGCGAAACGCGATATCGCGTCGCGCACCAAAGAACTCGGCGAAGTCGTTCACGATGCTCCATCTGAACAGGTAGTCGGTAGTTGTACCCGATAGACGCCGGCCGGGTACGGCCACCTTTACTAGCTCGGATCACGGACTGATAACGCCGTCGTTCACTGGGCTATTTATCCCGAGCGGAATGGCGTGTCCTGTCGGCGTCGCGAAGATCGACGGCTGGTCACGGCTGCGAAGATTTCCAACCTGAGGGTGTCGGATCCGCCGGACGCCGTTCGTAGGGTAGGTGGAGGCGGACACCGGGTCCGGCCGAGCAGAGGGAGCAGATATGCCCGAGTACCTCATCTACTTCAATCAGCAGTGGGTTGGTGACCACACCGAGGAGTGGTTCCGCGGGCGCGGGCCACTCGCCATGGCGGTCGTTGAGGAGATCAAGGCCGCCGGGGCGTACGTCTTCGCCGGGGGTCTGGAGGAAGAGGACGGCCCGGTCTTCAATGCCGACGCCACCAGCGGCACAGTGTTGTTCACCGACGGGCCCTACGTCGAGAGCAAGGAGTTCCTGGGTGGACTAACCGTGGTGGACGTCGCCGACGAGGAGGCGGCCAGAGTGTGGGCTGGCAAGATCGCGGAAGCGTGCGGCTGGCCCCAGGAGGTTCGCCGATTCAAGCCGGTGCCACGGCGGGACGCTCAAGCATGAGATCGCCACGTGTCAACTGAGGGTTGAGCCACGGCGTGGCCGACCTGGGCGATGCCGCTGATACCCGTTCGCGGAACTACTGCCAGCTGTATTCGGAGAAGCACCCAACGGCTACTGCGGTATCGGCCCCAACGGGAGCACCTGTCCCGTTGACGTGGCAAAGATCGGCGACGAGTCACGACTCTGGGCGCGGCCAGGACGGGCCGCGCCCAGAGTCGGCCAACGGGGCGCTTGCGCCAATCGAGCGGTTCGCTGTTGGAGCGCAAGAACGGGTGGTGGCTGGGCCGAGTACGCCGGACACGATTCATAGGATCGGATGCGCCGCCGGACTAGGCTGTGCGATCGTGATCGCCGAACTCCAGTGCATCGTCCTCGATTGTCCCGAGCCCGCGCTCCTCGCCGAGTTTTACCGATCGCTGCTCGGAGGCGCCGTCAATCGTCCGGATCGCCGGTGGGCTCTCGGCGACGGCTGGGCAACCCTGCATACACCGACCGGCTTCGTCCTCGCCTTTCAGCGCGTACCCGACTTCCGGGCACCGCAGTGGCCGGATCCGACCCGACCGCAACAGTTCCATCTGGACTTCGGGGTAGCGGATCTGGATTCGGCCGAAGAGCACGCCTTGGCCGCGGGCGCGACGCTGCTCGACGGTACGCGAGGATGGCGTGTCTACGCCGATCCCGCCGGGCATCCGTTCTGCTTGGTCCGGCATTGACCGGGACGAGGACGACCATCGCTGCCGCCGACTGCCCCCACCGGCAGGGACGTCGCTTAGAAGGGCACATCCTCGCTGCTTCAGACCCGGGCCGCCTCGGACCTCTGGAAAGCCGAACGCCGCCGACGTGGACCCGGCGGCCGTGACCGGACAGTCGCACCCGCTCGCCGCGTGACAACACAACGAGCGGTGATGTCACTCGCCGACTCCCAAGGTTGCCGAGCGAACTCGTCGGCTGAGCAGGCCCGCCGCCCCGGCCGTGGCAGCGACGAGCCCGCACGCGGCGATCGTCGCCGCAGGACTGAACCGGTTGGCTACCGCGCCGGTGACATTCAACGTGATGATCAGTGGGACGGACTGCGTAAGCGCCAAGACGGCCTGGATACGCGACAGGTGCGACGCCGGCGTTGCGGTGAGGATGATTGGGGCGAGATGGGTGCCAAATATGCCGGTGCCGATCCCAGTGAAAATAGAGATCACGGGCAGGAACACCGGAGCGTGTACGAGCGCCAGCGATAGCGTGGCCAGGCCGGCGACCAGGATGCCCAGCGGAGCGACGATCCCCGGCCTGCGGTGGATGTTACGGATCATCGTCGTGACCACGACGGCACCGGCGCCGGTCGACTGGGCTGCGATGATCTGACCGGCGACGTGGATCGGCCAGTGGTGAGACCGGACGAGGAGCGGGACCAGCAGAACCGTTACGGGCAGCAGGAACGCGGCTGCGACGCAGGTCAGGAGCAGAAGCGGTCGCAACAGGCTGTCGCGGGCGGCCAGGCGGACACCTTCGCCTGCGCGTCGCAGCTGGCTGCTACCCGGCGTGGCCGGGGCCGTGGGCTGGTGTACCCGGCGGCGCATGACGATCAGGACGCCGAACATCAGCAGGAACGTGACCGCGTTGAGGAGTGCGCCGCCGCCGAGGCCGATCCACACCACGACCAGGCCGCCGAGCGGCGGAGCAACCGAACTGACGATCTGCCCGGCGGTCTGGCGGGCGGCCGTTGCCCGGCCCAGTGCCGGGCCATCGACCAGGAGTCGAGGGACCGAACCCGAGGCCGGCGTGTAGAACGCGGCCGACGTACCGACCAGGAGCGCCGCGACGAGAAGGAGCCAGGACGGCGTACCGAATGCGACGATCGCGAGGGCTAAGCCAGCGGTCGCGACGAACATGAACGCATCGGACCAGATCATCACGTCCCACGGTCCTCGACGATCCGAGACGGCTCCGCCGATGAGCATCAGGATCAACTGCGGCACCACACCGGCGGTCAGCACCAGTCCGGCGAGTGAGCCGCCCGCTGCCGTCGCCGTCCAACCGAGCGCGAACGCCTGTACCTGGGAGCCCAGCAGCGACACGATGATCCCGGCCAGCCACCACCAATACGACCGCGGAATCCGACGCGGCATCGCCGCCACGGACTCGGCGCTCCTCGTTTCGACCGTTGCCGTCATGCCATGCCTCTCACTGATCTCGTCCATCTGAGGCACGCCGCATCCGAGCGCGAGGCCCCGTCGGCCGGACCTCGGTACCGCTCGAGGACGGGTTCCGAGAGGCAAGCGCCCACCGGCGGTTGTCGTTCGGAGCACTGCGGTTCAGCGATCGTCACGTCCGCGGTCCTCAGCGTTGCGGGTCCAGCCGGACCGGCATCGCGAGGGTCGTGAACGTGCCTTGATCAGCGGACCTCACGACGGCCGGCCGGTTCGGCGCGACCAGTTCCAGAAGCACGTCAGGACCGACGCTCGCGCTGAGCGCGGCGCCGAGTAGCCCCGTGCCGAAGGCGACCGTCATGGCCGGGCCGGTGCAGATCGCATCGAATGTGGGACCGACGGCGGCCGCAGTCGACACCACGATGTGGTCGTCACCAATCGCGAGCTGGATCACCGGCGCCGGGTCTCCGTCGAGCAGATGGTTCAACAACGCCATCCGGTCCACGATCACTCGGGTGGTCGGCGTTCCGACATTGACGAGGATCGCCCGGTAGTCGGGGAACTCCGCCGGGACAGCGGTCACCTCGCGACGCTCATCACCGATGATCAGCGCGTTCCCGTTGGCGCCGACCTCGATCCGAACCTCCTCGCCCCGAGCCGCCCACCGGGCGAGGTCAGACAGGACTGCCGCGGGAATGAGGATCTGCCGCGGAACCCCGTCGAACCGGCGAGGCTTGAGCACGCGTACGGCCAGCCGGTACCGGTCGGTGGCCACGAACGATGCCTCGTCGGCGCCGAGATCGAGAAGCACGCACGCCAAGGCCGGATCATCATCCGTCGTCGCGGCCGCCGGGACCACCTGACGCGCGGCACTAGCGAACTCAGCCCCGGACAGTGTCACCCGGCACTCACGCCCCGCACGGGGCAGCGATTCCAGGATGCCGGCGGCCACCCGCCTCGCCGGCTCGACCTTTGCCTCCAGCGCCCGGATATGCGCCAGCAACACCCGCGCCGCGTCCTCCGGAGCACCGTCCAGTACCGCGCGCACATCGGCCAACGGAAGATCAACGTCGCGAAGGCTCCGCAACATCGCCCCACGAGGCTCCTGATCAACGGCGTAGTAGCGGTATCCGGATCCGGCGTCGACGTGCGCCGGCGTGAGGAGGCCGCAGTCGTCATAAAACCGCAGAGCACTCGGAGTTAAGCCCACACGCTGGGCGTACACGCTGATCGTCAGCAACCTGTCCGGAACCGTCACGGACAGATCATCGACCTTCATGCAGGTTGAAGGTCAACGGGGCAGGCCAGCGATTCCTCACAGCCTTTGAGATTGGTGCCTTCCCAAGACTTCCGGGCGGCCATCACTTACGTGGCGTCGGCCTGGAGGTCGACGTCGTCCCGGTAGGTGGCCAGTGCGGCCGGCAGCGGCAGCCCGTACTTTTCGCACAGGAATCGGGTCTGGCAGTACCGCTGGGCGTCGGCGGCCACGCTGCCGAGGATCGCGGAATTCACCCCGGCGCCGATGAGGACCCCCACGAACGGCACGACCTTGGCGACGTCTTTAACCGCGACCCTGGAGCCGGCCGGGCCCAGATGCTGCATCAACTTCTCAAGGGCGGCCAGGAGGCGATGGTCCGTGCGGAGCTTGGCCGACCAATTGATGCGTCCCTTGGCTGCGGCCGCCGCTCGTGCGGCCTCACGCAACGGCTCGACTTTGGCCGCCTGCGCCATGAAGGACCGGTGTAGCAGGCGTTCAATGAAGAGTTGCTCGCCGGGGTCGTGGGCGTCGTAGCCGTAGGAGTATGCGATGCGCGATGCGATCGACGTGCTCAGGACCTGGATGACGAGGATGTCGGCTGTCATCGCGACGGGGATCCCAGCGACGGGGACCAGTGCCAGCAGACCCATGGCGCCACCTTCGAACGCGCCGGCAGTCCGCCACTTGAGGGTGTTGAGGGTCAGGAGCCGGTCGCAAACCTTGAGATCCTGCTGGCGCAGTTCGGTGAAACTGCTGAGTTCGAGGCCACGCTTACGGGCGAGCTTCTCGACACCCGTCGGGTCGTTGAGCTCCATGGCCCAAGCATTGACGAGCTCGAGCAGCGCTGTCGCGGCTTCGACCGCCGGTCGCAGGGCCATGCCGGCAACTGCGTCGCCGGCGCGACGGATCGGTTCCATGACCGCCATCCGGCACAGCCTCCGTAGCCCGGCTCACGGCGTTTCGCGCGACCTCACCGGTGCGATCGAGCGCGGCGCTCGCCCAGTTCGGCAGACCACGGCGGTTGTTGCGGCGCTGCCAGTGCTCGTTGAGCGCGTCCCATACCTGCCCCTCGTACGCGCTCATCGAGGTCGCGACGTCAACGAGTGGGTCGGTGTACGTGCTCATCGAGGCTCTCCATTTCGCTGCGATCGCTGGGGGACATGATGGCACGACCAGCCGACACGTGCGTGATCCCGTTGCTGCGCGCAGTCACAGTCGCCGGCGGCTCAAGCTGTAGACGGCGTTGTCGAGGACGGTCCCCCAGGGCGCGACGAACATCGCGATCGCCATCGCGGTCCGCCGGAATCGTGCGGTACCGCCGAGCGTGCTCAACTCCGATGGCATGTTGACGTCGGATATCGCGGTCATAGCAGGGCTCCCGCCTGATCGAGTATGGGCAAATACCGTGCCTACTCGAACTTCCGGCGATCCCGGCGGTAGCGCGTCGGCGCCAACACGTGATCCGTGTACGTGACAGCACTGATTGCAGTAAATTCCAGGCGTTTATGGGCGTCGGCGTGTGAGGTGCCGAGATGCTGTGCTGCGCACCGCCGATGACCGTTCCCTCGAGCCGGAGACCCGTGCTCGCCTATTGCAAAGTCTGCTACGCCAGCTGTTCCAGGAGGAGTGGGAACACCGGCTCTACGTTGACCCGGACCTCGACCTGGCCCGGGACATACTCGCCAGCCCACATCGGGTCCGGCATGCGCCGAACTGGCGGGCATTCGACAACGACCAGGCAATCTGCGTCGCGGCCGGAAAGTTGCTCGGCTGCTCATAACGCGGAGTGACGACTCGTATCGGTGGCGCCGGGCGGGCCGTGGATCGACTCCATCGGGGGCTTGCCGATGCCGCGATCGTTGACCCCGTGTCGGCACAAGCCCGCGGCCCGGCCGTGGAGCCCACCGACCGGACCGGGGTGCGGCGAGACGTGCCGCCGGTCAGCGTTCCGATACCGGATCTGTGCGGCGTTCGGCGCCGTCGGCGGGTACGGCGGTGAGATCCGGCTGCTCGGGGCCGTGCGGGATGTCGATACGCTCCTCGCCGGTACGCAATGCGCGGAGGATGACGTGTGCGACGTAGTCCGGGCTATGGGCGATCATCCCGAGGCGGATCTCCCGGCCGGGTTGGTAGCGTCCGCCGCCGAACTCGGTCGCGGTGATCGACGGCAGCACGAGGGAGACGGTGATGCCGTCGGGTTCGAGTTCGGCGCGGGCGACCGCGGTCAGCATGTTGAGCGCGGATTTCGATGCCGCGTATCCGCCGACGCCCGGCAGGACGGTACGGGTGGTGCCGGAGCTGATGTTGACGATCCGGCCCGAGCCTTGGGCGCGCATGGCCGGGAGGACGGCCTGGGTCATCGCGACCACCCCGACCACGTTGATCGCGAGCACCCGGGCGAATTCGTCGAGGTCGAGGACGTCCAGTCGGTGATGCAGGCTGATGCCGGCGTTGTTGACCAGCCCGTCGATCCGGCCGTGACGGTCGGTGGTCTGTTTGACCAGTCGGGCGATGTCGGCGGCGCTGGTGATATCGGTGGTTACCGCCAGTGCTCCGTCGAGTTCGGTGCTCAGCTCCGTGAGTCGGTCGGCGCGGCGGGCGGCCAGAACCGGTAGCGCACCGGCCCGGTGGAGGGTCCGGGCGGTGGACGCGCCGATGCCGGCCGAGGCGCCGGTGACGATGACGACCATGCCGGTGAGGTCTCGCGTATCCATCCCGTCATTGTCCGCCGGCGGCTGCGAGCGCATGCGCGGCCCGGCCCCGTGACATCGTGGTTGGGCAACCTATCAACGCGCCTCTCGGCCGATGATTCACGTTCGATCCGATCGGAGACCGTCAGGGTGACGCACGCTCAGACGCTCAGCGGTGACCCGACCCTGGTCCTGCCGGAGTTCGACACACCACCGGCGGATCCGTTGCCGCTGCTGCGCGAGTGGCTTGACGGTGCGGTGGAGCGTGGTGTGCGGGAGCCGTTAGCGGTGTCGCTGGCGACCGCCGACGCCGCGGGTCGGGTGTCGGCGCGGACGGTGGCGGTCAAGGAATTCGACGGTGAGGCGCTGGTGTTCACCAGCTTCCGGGCAGCCGCAAGGGTGCGGATCTGGCGGTGCGGCCGTGGGCGGCGGTCACCTTCTACTGGCGGGAGACGCTGCAGCAGATCAACGTATCCGGTCCGGTGGCGACCGTCGACGACCACGTGGCCGATGCCCTGTTCGCCGAGCGGCCGCGGGCCGCGCAGGCCACGACTGCGGTGTCTGCGCAGAGCCGTCCCCTCACCGACGAGGAAGGTCTGCGTGCTGCGTCTCGGGCCCTTGCCGAAAGCGGTGACCCGATCGCGCGACCCCCGAGTGGACGGGATATCGGCTGGTGCCGACGTCGGTGGAATTTTGGTACGGCAGCCCGGATCGCCTGCACCGTCGGCTGCGCTACGAACTCGACAATGATTCCTGGGCCGTCCAGCGACTCTGTCCCTGACCCGCGCGGGCGTGCGCGCGAGCAGCGACGGTGTACAAGGCTGCGCCGTCCATCGGGGTTGCGGTGCGCTGGGTCCGTGGAGCCACGTAGGTGATCTCGGTCGTGCGCTGTCCTGGGCTGGTGAGTTCGTGTCGCAGCAGCCGAGAGTGATTGTGCACGGTCGGGTGGTCAGGACAGTTCAGTGAGCGGGAATGCCCGGTTTCGGCGAGGTGGGACGAGGAAGTTCTGCCGCCGGGTCGCAGTGATGAATCGTTCGAGACCGTTATCGCTATCCGAGCCCTGGAGATACTGCTTCTGCAGATTCTGCGCGGCTTGGGCGCCGCGCATCCGGGCGAAGAAGTCGGCGGTGGGCACGTAGATCAGGAACTGCAGTTTGAACTGTGGGCTACCTGCCGGGAGCACGGTTTTGCCGGGGTAGGTCGCGAAGGAGGGCACGTCCATGCCATCGAGGCCGGGACCGTCGGCACGGATGTGCATCGGGGTGCCGTCGGGCGCGCGCGAGATCTGTTGCAGGGCGGCTTCATGGCCGATGCGGGGTTCGCCGGCGAAGGTGGCGTTGATCGTCGCGTTGGTCGGCGTGAACGCCCCGGCACTGTCCTGGGCACCGGCCGCGGCCGCGGTGGTCCCCTGGAAGACGTTGTTGATGTACGCGGGGCCTCCGCCGTCGGTGTACTGATCGGCGTTGCCCGCGGCCGGGATTCCATTGCTGGTTCCCAGCTGATTGGACCGGAACATGTACTGGCATCTCTCGGTGAACGGTTCACCTTCGGGTCGTCGGGGATCCTGGCCCGGGGTGCTGTAGAACTGGTACAGGTCCTCGATGTTGTGCGAGAAGTGGGCAATGGATCCGTTGTCGAAGTAGTCGCCGGCATCGGCATCGGTCAGCATGGCCGACGAGTTCCCGGCGAACGTGCAGATCTCGGCCGGCCCGGCCGCGTTGACCTGTTGGTCGACAAAGCCCATGGCCATCGACGAATGCGGGTTCATCCGCGTCGCGAACTCGAACCCGGACTGGTCGGCCAACTTACGCGGCAGGCCGGCCTGGACGAATTGCAGGCGCGACGTGCCGTAGGTGATCAGCCCGCTGAAGTTGGGGGAGGATACCTTCTTGCCGTTGAGGTTGTTGCTTCCCTGGAGCCAGAGGCTCACGGACGTCAGGTTGGCGATCGAGTCACTGCGGAAGTGGAACAGCATGTCGTTGTTCTCGATCGCGACGTTGACGTTGAACCGATCCTTGGTGATGCCCGGATTCAGCGCGTTCGGGCCACCGACCTGACCGCGGACGACATCGGTCGGCGACGGGACGGCCTCCTCCAGCGCGAACCGGCTCGGATCGGAGAGCAGCCGGGGGATGTGGGAGCGGACCACCGATTGCGGCAGCCGGTTGAAGTACGGCAGTCCGTAGGAGACCGAGAAGATGAGTACCCCGGACGGGTCGGCGGCGAAGTTGTCCTCGATGGTGTAGAGGACGTGGCCCAGCAAGTGTTTTTCGGTGACGGTCGGGGTCCGGGTCAGCTTGGCCGGGAGCAGGAGGGCGTAGACCGGCGGGAACTGTACCGTGACCGGGCCGGCACCATCGTTGGCGACTTGGGCCGGGTTGATCAGGTTGCCCATGGCGAACTGGATGTCGGAGAACGCCGCGGCCGCGACCGCCGGTCGCACGACCGGCGTCGCGAGTTGTTCGAGGCGCGAGGCCTGGGAAATGAGGAATGCGCCGGCGGCGGTTCGTTTGAGAGCCGACCGCCGACTCATGACGACGCCTTTAAGGTCTTCTACGTCCATGCTCGTGTCCTTCGGTGTGCTGTTGGCCGGCGGCGTCGATTGCCGGATCGGTTTGTCGCCCGTGTGTCAGGCCGCGAGCGCGGGCGCTCGCGGCCTGACACATCAGATGCCGAAGACCTGGAACTCCCAGATCGAATAGCCGTATCCGGTGGCCCGATGGGTGCCGTACATCCGGATGTAGCGGCCGCTGCCGGTGACCGGCAGGGTCTGGATGCCGCCGCTGCTTGTCGTGGTGGAATAGATCGTGGTCCAGGTGGTTCCGTCGGTGGACGTCTGGATCTGGAAGGCCGTCGCGTAGGCGGTCTGCCAGTCGATGGTGACCTGGCTGATGGCGTGCGTGGCGCCAAGGTCCACCTCGAGCCATTGCGGATCGCTGTACGCGCTGGACCAGCGGGTGGTGGTGTCGCCGTCGACGGCGTACGACGCCGGGTGGCCGGAGTTTTCCAGTGATGAGGCGGTGGCGGGATGACCTTGTGAGAGCAGGCCGCCTCCGCCGCCACCCGAACCGGACGGCGTGGCGCTGGCCTCGTTCGACGTGCCCGAGGTGCCGCTTGCGTTACTCGCGGCGACCTTGTAGTAGTAGGTGGTGCCGTTGACCAGCCCGACGTCGGTGAATGTCGTCGATGTGGCGGTTGCGATCGCGGTCGCGGCCTCGGCGCCGGGTGCGGTCCCGCGGTAGATGCTGTAGCCGGTCGCCCCGGTGCTGGCGGTCCAGGTCAGTGCGGCCGAACCGTTGCCGGCCGTGGCGGCCAGACCGGCTGGCGTCGGGGGAGCGGTGCCGGTTTTCGCCGGTGTCACGGTGACCTCGTTGGAGTCCGGGGACACCCCGACGGCGTTGTTGGCGGCCACGTTGTAGAAGTAGGTGGTGCCGTCCTTCAGGCCGCTGTCGGTGAACGTGGTGGTGTTGCCGCTCGTGGTGCCGACCGGTGCGTTGGCCTCGCCGTCGGAGACCGTTCCCCGGTAGATGGTGTACGACGTCGGCGCGCCGCTGGTCGCTGCCGTCCAGGTCAGGGTCGCGGTGGTGTCGCCCGGCTCGACGGCCAGGTTGGTCGGCCCGGCCGGAACCGATGCGCCGGCCGGTGTGACGGTCAGCTCATCGGCCCGGGACACGCCGTGGTCGCTGACCGCCAGCAGGCTGACGGAGTTCACGCCCGCGTTCAGGTGCGCCTGCAGGAACGAGTCCTCGTAGGTCTCGAAGCTGCCGGTGATCGGGAACCGCTCGGTGGTCGTGATGACGGTGCCGTTGACCTCCAATCCCATCTGCCGGTTCTTGACCGCCGGGAACAGGCCGCCCTGGAATGCATACCGCCAGTCGATCGTGTACAGGCCGCTGGATGGTACGACCACATTGTTGAAGGTCATGGTGCCTTCATCCGCGTAGGCCATGTCCACGACCCGCCCGCCGGGCGATGCGGCGGCCGAGGAACCGAGGACCTCCGGGAACCAACCGGTGAGCGTCTGGAACCAGTCGAATCCGCCGAGGAGCGCGTCCTTGGCGTAGTAGACCTCACCGTTGCCGGACGGAACGCCGGCGACGTTGCCGCCGGTGCTGATGGGCGGCGGCGTTTTTGATGCATCCTCAGGCGTCCGGGCCGATTCGCCGGAGGCGTTGACCGCACTGATCTCATAGAAGTAGATCGGGGTCGGACTGAGATTCTTGTCCGTGTACGTCGTCTGGGTCGTCGTCGCGATCGGCGTGTTGCCTTCGCCGCCCGAGGCCGTGCCCCGGTAGAGGTTGTAGCTGGTCGCGCCCGGGCTGGCGGGCCACGTGATCGTAATCGAGGAATCCGGGTTGGCGGTGAGTTCGTCACCGGCCGGCGCCGGCGGCACCGCCGCGGCCGCAATTGCCGATGTCCGACCGCTCGCAGGCGACGCTGTCGCCGGTGTGCCGACAATGCCGAGCGAACCGAGGATCAGCATGGCTGCTCCGGTCGCTAGTACGTGTCGATGCGCCTTACTCATGTGAGCTCCCATCGATCGATCTATCGCAAAAGATCCAGGCGTGCAAGGGCGCGAATCAGGGCGGCCAGAAGCGTCGCGCGGCCAGCGAGATGAACGGCGTGAGCAGGGCCTGAGTTGCTCTTATGCCTGCGTGTAAGCCGTTGTTAGGAGCTGACTTAACGCTCGCGTGACAAAGCCGTCAAGAGATTGCCATCTATTTGCCAAAGGTGAAACAGACCGGACCTCGGGGTGCAACCGGAGGAACTCCATCGGATCGACGGTCCGCCGGCGCGGCGCGGGGTCGCCTCCGATCGACGACAGGTACGCCGGGCGTACGCGGGTGCGCCGGCCAGTGGCGGCGCCGAAAAAGTCGTCGACAGTGCCAAGCGCCAGTCGACACGCGCGATCGAGGCGTCGCCACGATGCGCCCGAAGCCGACCGGATCAACAGCGGAAACGTTGCGGCAACCGATTGCCATGTGTTGTCACATTTGGTCTTCTTGAACTCGTGCATGAGTCCAGCGGAGCGCCGAGTAGTCCGACGAAGCGCGTCACCATCAACGACATTGCGGCCCTGACCGGTGTCGCCGCCTCGACCGTGTCCCGTGCGCTGAGCCGGCCGGGCCGGGTCAACCCCGTTACTCGCGACCGGATCCAGACCGCCGCGCGCGAACTCAACTACGCACCCAACCCGCAGGCACGGGCGCTGGCCTCAGGACGGACCGAAATAATCGCCGTGCTGGTGTCGGGCGTGACGAACCCGTTCTATTTCGGCCTGATCCGCGGCACCCAGCATCAGCTCCGAGCCGGCGGCTACGCCCAGTTGCTGATCGACACTGAAGACTCACCCGAGCTCGAAGTGAGCCTCCTGCACAAGATGCGCCATTCGATCGACGGCGCCATCCTGGCTGCGTCGCGACTATCGGAGGCGATGCTTGCGCAGGTCGCCGATCGAGTTGCCGATCGTCACCGTCAACCGCAACGTCAGCAACGTGCAGAGCGTCGTCATCGACAGTCCCGACGGCGTCACGCAGGCAGTCGAGCACCTGTTGTCTTTAGGACATCGAGACATCGTCTACGTTTCCGGACCGGTGACCTCCTGGGCCAACGAGGCACGCTGGCGCGCCATGCGCTCGGCGATGACGCGCCACGACCTGCCCACCACGAAAATCGGTCCGTTCCGCGCATCGCTGTCCTCGGGGTCCGCGGCCGCCGACTACCTCATCAACACCGGCGCGACCGCGTGCGTTGCGTTCAACGACCTGCTCGCCATCGGCATGCTCACCCGGCTGCATGAGCGAGGCATCCGCGTCCCGGCCGAGGTCAGCATCGTCGGATGTGACGACATCTTCGGCGCCGATTTCTGCCATCCACCACTGACAACGATCACCGCGCCGATCGAGCGCGCGGGCCAGGTCGCCGTCGCGATGCTGCTGGACAGGCTCAACGACGGATCGGCACCCGGCATGCGCAAACAGGTTCTGCTGCCTACCCATCTGACCGTGCGCGATTCGACCGGTCCCGCATCCGACGGCAGGTCGAGCGGACGCGCCTAGCATCGGCAGGTCGCCGCAACCAATGGGCCGCCATGTACCTGGCGTTCACGCTGGACCGGTCGTTGCGCATAGGCTGCGTCGCATGACTTTCGAGGCGGCACTGCCCAGGTTCGACGTGAGGGACCGGATCGCCCTGGTGACCGGCGCGGCCCGCGGCCTGGGCCGCGCCATCGCGCTGGCGTTGGCCGAGGCCGGCGCCGACGTCGCGCTCGGCCTACGGGACATCGACGCGGACGGCGGTGTGGCAGCGGAGATCGCGGCGCGCGGCCGTCGCGTGCTGCCGCTGCAGTTGGACGTGGCCCGCACGGAGCAGATCGGCCCGGCCATTGACGCGGTGACCGACACGTTCGGGCGGCTCGACATCCTGGTCAACAACGCCGGCATCGCGTTGGGCGCGGCCGCCGAGGACGTCACTGAGACCGACTTCGACCGGATGCTCGCGGTCAACATCAAGGGCACGTTCTTCGCCAGCCAGGCCGCCGCGCGGGTGATGATCGCCCAGGGGTACGGCCGGATCGTGAACCTCGGCTCCCAGGCCGGCGCGATCGCGTTGCCCGGCGAGTCGGTCTACTGCATGACAAAGGCCGCGCTCGCGCACCTGACGAAGTGTCTGGCGGTCGAGTGGGGGCGGCACGGGATCACGGTCAACGCGGTCGCGCCGACATTCGTGCGTACGCCCGGCACGGCCGACGTGCTGGCCGACCCGGAGTTCCACGCCGACGTGGTTGAGCGGATCGCCGCCCTGCACCGCGTGGGCGAGCCGATCGAGGTGGCCGGCGTCGTGGTGTTCCTCGCGTCCCCGGCCGCGTCTCTGATTACCGGCGAGACGGTGCTCGTCGACGGCGGCTGGACCGCCCGCTGACGGTCAGGACTGGGCGGCGACCCCTCGATCCGACGATCCACTCGGGAGCCAGCGGCAAGCCACCGGTCAGCACCGAGCGCGGACGCGGATCCCGTACTCTTCGCACGCGTACTGGTGATGACGAGGACGGGGACCGCGACGATGGTGATGAAGATGGCGACGGGTCGCGGCTGTCATTGCGATACCCGTGCCGGTAGCCGCCGCGCCGGTACCGGCAACCGTGACGATCAGTCCCCGCACCACGACTTACACAAGAGTGGTTAGCCACCAGCAGCGCTCCAGCGCTCAGCTTGCGAAGCATCAAAATCAGTGCCGGACGACGTAAGGGAACGCGGACGTGTGCAGTGACTCGTTGACGGATGGTTTGAACGCGTCCGGTGTCGCCGTGCCCAGCACGAGGGAGAACATAACCTCGGGGGCGTTGTCAGCTAGCGTGCGACCATTGATCCCGGCGAACCCGAATGTCGCCGGAGTCCCGATCTGATAGGGCATTACGTCCGGCAGCAGGCGCTGGGCGACCGTCCAGCCGTAGCCCTGCGGATCCGCCGAGTTTCCGTTGGCCGCCACGAATGCGCTGATCTGGTCGGCTATGTACTTGCCTGCGGCGTCCAGGTCGTCGGATGGATGGCGGTCGTTGGCCGGGTTGGAGAAGTCCGTATCGGTAGGCCAGAAGATGGGCCACATCATTGGATGCCCGAAGCGGTTGATCTGACGCCATCCGCCCGCGTCGGTGGCCAACTTCGTCGCGGCCCACACGCTTACCGGAGTTCCTGGTCGCATGAGAGGGTGTTGGTGCGGGACCTCGACTACGATCGCTTGCACGGTCGTGTTCGCGAACGAGTTCGTTGCGTGCTGCGGGTCCCAAGCAGAGCGGTCAACTTTGCCGCCCTTCGCCACGGCCGAGTTGATCGTCGCCAATTGGCCGAGGTCAATGTAGAACGGGTCGATAACCCGGTCGGTCCACACTCGCACACCATCGCCAACCAGGTCCTCGCCGGCTCGACCGCGGGCGACTAGTCTGCCGGTTGCGGTGTCGTCGCGAGCGTCGTCGCCCTCGAGGCTGTGCAAAGTGATTTCCTGTGTGCCATCGGTTCCAGGCTCGCGGTCAGCGGCAACGCGCAGCGTCAAGGTCTCAAACTGCTGGCCGTCCACATGGATCTTGAACTCATAACGAGCTTCTGGATGTAGCCCCGCTTGAATGTCCGGACCGGTGATCGTGGAGTTGACGTCCATCACGAGGACCGTAGCGTCGTCCCCGTTGAAAACATAAAGATCGTCAAGGTAGAGCCGCCCGTTTTGACGCGCGAGTGGGGTGTCGAGGTGATGAGACATCGCTGGTACCTCCGTTCGACGACGGGACCGCAAGTAAATTTACCAGCGGAAAGCCGACCAGGCGCACTGAGCGGGCAAATGACGTAGAAGCCGCGGTATATGCACATAAGTTATATGTGTCCAAGTCTCCGATCTGCCGGTTTCGCTGACGACGAATAGGGGGATGGCCTCCGCTTCCGAGGAGGCTGACGACTCCCGCGCGACGGACAAATGTGTGATCAGGTCCGGACTGCGGTGGGGAGATCCGATCGCGAGGCATGTGCTCGACGATCAACGATGGGGGGCAGGATGACGACCCACATTGCAAGCACGGGCAGCCGGTGCAGTGTCGAGCGGATGATCGAGCTCAACATGCAGCGCACCCCCGACCACCTCGCCCTCGCTGTCGCGGGTGGCGGTGACCGCTTCACCTATCGCGATCTCGCCGAGCGGGCCGACATGTTTGCCCGCCGGTTCGGCGACGCCGGGATCGGTGCCGGCGACCGAGTCGCCATCTTGAGTGACAACCGGCCTGAATTCGTCGTGGGTTTGCTCGCTACCTGGAAAGCGGGCGCCGACGCCGTCCCGCTGGATCCACAACTGGACATTGGAGCGGGGAGGTACTGCCTGGCATGAACAAGACGAACCGTACCGAAGCCTTCAGTGACGGCGTGCTCTCCATCGCAATCACGTTGCTCGTGCTGGACCTGGTTGTGCCGGCGCGAGACACACTCAAGGGTTCACTTGCACACGCGCTCGGACACGAGTGGCCAGCACTGTTCGCTTACGTCGCGAGCTTTCTGGCCATCGGCATCATTTGGGTCAATCACCACGCCGTCTTCGCCCTGATCGGCGTCGTCGACCGGCTGGTGATGTTCCTGAACCTTCTGCTATTGATGTGCGTCGCCGCGATACCTTTCACCACGGCACTGTTATCGGAGTACCTGACCGCGGGAGGGCCGGACGGCCGGACCGCGGCTCTGATCTACTCGTTGGTCATGCTCGCGATGGCGTTGTGTTTCTCGGCGCTCTATGGATATGTGGCCCGCCGTCCGGCGTTGCTGGCCCAGGAGGTCGACCCGGTCGTGGTGCGTCGTTCGCTTATAAGGTTCACGGTTATCGGTCTTACGTTGTACGGGTTGACGATCGTTGTCGCCTTGATCAGTGCCATCGCTTGCCTGACATTGCATCTGATCATCGCGCTGTACTACGGCTTCGAGCAGACCAGCCGCGCCCCCCAACCCAACGAGTAACCCCGCCTCCGCGAACGAGGCCTAGCGGGTCGCCGGGCGGCCTGACGTATCGCCTGGTGGGTGCTGGTTGTAGTGAAGCTCGAACTGGCGCATGCGGTGGCGCAGGTGACCTTCGTTCCAGACCAGGGTCCGGTCGAGAAGTTCGCGACGACAGGTCCGTTGTTGGGTAGTGCAACAACAGGGACAGCCCAAAACGCTGAGGTCTAGACCGTATGGAGTGACCGGCGTTGCCGGTCACTCCATACGGTCTAGCTCAGGAATTAGACCCTGATCGCGCGATAGACGGTGGTCAGGTAGGGCAGGTCGAAGGCCTCGCGGCCGGCGAGTTCGGGGTGGGTGGCGCAGAGTTCGCTGATCTGGTCAAGGATCAGGCGCTGCTGGGCGGGCGTCGCGGTCAGGTAGTTGGACCGGGAGGCGGCCAGGTCGGCGATGCCGTGCGGACTCTGCGGCACGATATGCGGGAACTGGTGCTTGGTGACGTCGCCGAAAAGCGGACCGAAGCTGCGCGACGTGTCCAGTTCAGCGCGCCGGCCGGACACAGACTGGTGGACTCCCATGAGCCGGGCCAGCTCCGCGACCCACGCCGTGGCCCGATCCCGATCGTTCCAGATCGCGGCAAGGACGCCGCCGGGCCGCAGCACCCTGGCCATCTCCGGGTGGGCCAACTCCGGATCGAACCAGTGGTAGGCGGTCCCCGCGAGCACCGCATCCACGCTGGCATCGGGCACCGGTATGGCCTCGGCGGACCCGGCGAGCGCGCGGACGCCCGGCGTGACGGCGTCGAGCTGTGCCCGCATGCCCGGATCGGGCTCGACGGGAATCACCTCATGGCCCGCGGCGGCCACCACCCGGCTCAGCAGCCCCGTACCCGCACCCAGGTCGATGACCCGCAGCCGCCCGGCGCCCAACGGGGCGAGCGTCCAGTTCAACGCGGCCACCGGGTAGGTCGGCCGGGCACGGTCGTAGTAGGCGGCGGCGGCGCCGAAGGATAGGCGATGGGCGTCAACGGTCATGGTCAACCCTAATACGGCGTCGCGGTTCATCGTGAGGCCGCTCCGATTCGACGGTGCCGCGGAGGTCGGATATCCGTTCTACCAGCGCGATACCGGCCATGGCGGTGCGGCGGTGACGTTGCTCCATCGGGTGCACCGGTCGATGCGGTCGATTTCGCCTCCGCAGTCAGCGCTCTGGAACGGTCCTTCGCCGCGCGCCGCTTGCTGGCGGGGTCTGTTGGTAGCCGGCAGCGTTCAGGCTGGCGGCGAGGGCCTCGCGTACCTCGGGCCACCCGGCCGGACGCGATTGCCCTCGGCATGACCGCATACACACACATCGGCAGAGCCGCTCGCGTCCCGGAGGTCATGTATGCGAGCGCGGTCGTCGTACCTCGTCGTTTGCGATCAGCGCGACGGGTGGCGACCTGGACGTCGCGGAAGGCTGACGCGGTACGGAGTGTGGTCGTGACGACGGTGAGCCGCGGCATGTGCACGCCGGCAGTGGCGGCGGCCTGCGAGTCTCCGAGTCGACGTGCCGTGGGTGGGACGTCTCCGGAGCCGGCCGCAACGCATCCCATAAAAGGAAAGACTCTTTACAGTTATCTGAATGTGCGGTATGAAGTATGTCATCAAGAGATCAGAGTCAATGTTCCGTCCACGCCCTCACCCAGGAGCATCACATGGATAAACCACGTTCGGCGCGCCTGCGCCGGGTGCTCGTCGCGGCAGCCGCCGCCGTCCTCGGCACCTTTATCCTCATCCCGGGCACCGCTTCCGCCGCGGGCACCGGCGCGATCACCGGCTACGGGGGCAAATGCGTCGATGTCTCCGGCGCCAACACCGCCAACGGCACCAAGGTCCAGCTCTGGACGTGCAACGGCACCAACGCGCAGACCTGGACCGTGGGCACCGACGGCACGATCCGGGCCCTCGGCAAGTGCCTGGACGTCTCCGCCGGCTCGACCGCCGACGGGGCCAAGGTCCAGCTGTGGGACTGCAACGGCACCGGCGCCCAGCAGTGGGTCGCCAACGCCGCTCAAGATATCGTCAACCCCCAGGCCAACAAGTGCCTGGACGCCACCGGTCCCAGTTCGGCCGATGGCACGCCGTTGCAGATCTGGTCCTGCGGCGGCGGCGCCAACCAAAAGTGGACGGTCCCGGGTGGCGGCGGGTCGCCAAGCGGCTTCGTGGTCAGCCAGGCCCAGTTCAACCAGATGTTCCCGAACCGGAACTCGTTCTACACCTACGCCGGGCTGACCGCCGCGATGAACACGTTCCCCGCGTTCGCCACGACCGGCAGCGACACGGTCAAGCGGCAGGAGGCGGCGGCGTTCCTGGCCAACGTCAGCCACGAGACCGGTGGTCTGGTGTACATCGAGGAGATCGACAAGTCCGGCAACTACTGTGACACCAGCCAGTCCTACGGCTGCCCGGCCGGTACGTTTGCCTACTACGGCCGCGGGCCGCTCCAGTTGAGCTGGAACTTCAACTACAACGCCGCCGGTAACGCGATCGGCCAGCCGCTGCTGACCAACCCGAACCTGGTCTCGACCAACGCGTCGATCTCCTGGCAGACCGGGCTGTGGTACTGGATGACAGGTACCGGCAACGCGGGTACGACGTCACACAACGCGATGGTCAACGGGCAAGGCTTCGGCACCACGATCCGGGCGATCAACGGCATCGAGTGCAACGGCGGGAACACCGCCGAGATGCAGGATCGGGTGAACCTCTACAACCAGTTCGTCGGAATCCTCGGTGCACCCGCGGGTGCCAATCTGACCTGCTGACGCACACGAGCAGCCTCATCGACGGACCGGTCGCACCCCACTGCGCGACCGGTCCGTCGCATCCGTGGACCAGCGGGAGCCGCGCGACACACTAATGTCACGACCATCGCAGCCTGGCTGCGCCTATGGGGCGGCCGGGGCGGCGCTGCGGACCGCCTCAAGGCGTTCGTAGACGAGCCGGACCGCCATCGAGCCCTCACCGATGGCTGTGGCGACCCGCTTGACGGAGCCGCTGCGCACGTCGCCGACGGCGAAGATGCCGGGCCGGCTCGTCTCCATGAACAACGGGCTCAGATTGGCGTCCTCGAACCGGTTCGCCGGGACATCGCGGCCGGTCAACAGGAATCCGTGCCGGTCGACGGCCAGTTGGTCGCCCAGCCACCCGGTTCCCGGCGCCGCGCCGATGAACACGAACAGCCCCGTTACCGCCAGCTCCGGCTCGTCCTGAAGGTGCGCGCGGCGCAGCCGGACCGCCTCCAGTTGACTCATTCCGGTCAGGGCCGTGACCTCGGTGGACGGCCAGACGACGATGCGCGGGTTGCCGACGATCCGGTCCACCAGGTAACGCGACATCGTGGCGTCCAACGTGTCCCGGCGGATTAATATGTGCACCTCGGTGCAGGAGCGGCTGAGGAACAGCGCCGCCTGCCCGGCGGAGTTGCCGCCGCCGACGACGGCGACCGACCCGGATCCGCAGGCCATGGCTTCGGCCTGGGTCGCCGCGTAGTACACCCCGACGCCCTCGAACTCGCTCAGGCGCTCGAGCGGGAGCCGGTTGTACCGGGCGCCGGTCGCGATGATGACCGACCGCGCCGTGACCTCCTCGCCGTCGTCGAACGCGACCCGGTGCAGGCCACTGTGGTACGCCAGCGACGAAGCCTTCGCGGCCAGCTTTATCCGTACGCCGAACTTCTGCGCCTGCAACGCGCCGCGGGCCGCGAGCTCCTCGCCGGACAGGCCCGCCGGAAAACCGAGGTAATTCTCGATCCGCGACGAGGTACCCGCCTGGCCGCCGAGGGCGGTGTCCTCGGCGAGGGTCGTGGCCATGCCCTCCGAGGCGCCGTAGACGGCGGCGGCGAGCCCGGCCGGTCCGGCCCCCACGACCAGCAGGTCGCACGCGTCCTGCGGATCCGAGCCGGCATCTCCGGTAATGACCAGGGCGTCGAGCAGCGTGCGGCTGTCGGGGTTTCGCAGCACCGGCCCGCCGGGCACGATGATGATCGGCAGCTCGTCGACCGGGATGTCGAGGCCCCGCAGGATTCCCTCCGCCTCGAGCGACGTCTCCAGGTCCAGCCAGGTCCAGACCAGCCGGTTACGTGCCAGGACCTCCAGCAGCCGCCGCGTGTCAGCGCCGAACCGCGACCCGATCAGAGTCAGGCCAACGCCGCGGCTCATCAGGATGGAGTGGCGCAGCAGGAAAGTCCGCAGGATGAGGTCGCTGAGCGCCGGTTCGTTCGCCATAACCCGGCGCAGCTGCGCCACCGGGACCGCCAGGAGCCGCCCGGCCGAGGTGGCCACGGCGCCGAGGAAGGCGCGCTGGCCGGTGAAGATGCCGATCTCTCCGAGGAACTCCGACGGACCGAAGCTGGCGACAACCCGCGCCTGCGGACGGCCACGGCTCTCGACGATATCGGCCGTCCCGGCAAGCAGCACGATCAGGTCGTAGGTCTCATCACCGTCGGCGAACAGCACGTCGCCGACGGCCATTTCGCGCTCGCTGCCGTACCCGCGCAGCACCTGGAGTTGTGCGTCGTCCAGCACCGGAGACCGTCCCGGCTGGGAGATCAGGCGGTCGTCACTGTCTGTGCTCATCGTGATCTCCAGCGTATCGACGGGCAGGTGCCCGGGTATCGGCAACCTGACTGCAGTCAGGTTGCGGAGACCGCGGACCGTGCGTGCCGGGCGAGTATGGACTTGTTGATCACCAGGCCGGGGAGTACACGATGATGGTGGCTCATCGCGCGAGCTCTTCCATGTGCCTGCCGGCATCGCGGATCGCCTCGTCGGCCGGGTGGCCGTTCTCGCGGGCGACGATGTAGGCGGCGTACCAGTCGGACCAGTGGTGCGGCGGGGCGACCGCCTCGTACGCGCCGTGGTGCTCCTCGGCCTCGCGCAGCAGCCCGGTCAGGGTCGTGACGTCCATGGGTCGTCCTCCGCTCGTCCGTTGGTCCGACGGCAGGATCCGGCGTGAGCGCGCGGTAGGCACGGTGATCGACCGCCCGGCGGCACGGTGACCAGCTTCGTCGGGGCGTCCCGGTCGGGGCGTCCCTCTAAGGCTACCGATCCCGCCGGATGTGGCCGGGCGGTTCGGACCATCACCTGGTGATCACCCCTCACCTATCGTCCACAAGGTCATTGGTGCGCAGCGTGTTCTGCATACCCGCCACCGGCCAAGATGTTCATGCGTGTAGCGGTCTCCGAAAAGCGCGCGATCAGTGGCTAACGAGGGTCGCTGAGGAAGGCCTCGACGTCGGCGGCAAACTCCGTATGGTGCTGAAAGAGGAACCCGTGCGCCGAGTCCGGATAGATCTTCACCCGGGCCTGCGGAATCAGGCCGGCGAGCAGGTGGGAGTAGCGCGGCAGGATCATCGGGTCGCTGTCGCCGTTCGCCACGAACACCGGCATCTCCAGGCAGCTGACGCGCTGCAGCTTCGCCTGGTCGGGGATTCCCCATGTGCATACCGCGTCATACTGTGCTTCCCGGGTTGCCCAGGTGGTGGCCGTATCCCGGTCCTCGGTGCGGGCGTACATGCGCTGCATCGCTTCCTGGCCGGCCTTGCGGCTTGACGCGGATCGGGTGAAAAAGACGTCGAGGTACTCATCGGGGCTGGTCTCGGGGGTGCCGATGGCGTCGATGACGTCGGGAGCCCAGCCGTGCATGCCGTCGGCGCCCTGCGGCGCGGCGGACGCGAGGATCAGGCGTCTCACGATCGCTGGCCTGGTCAGTGCGGCCTGCTGCGCGATGAAGCTGCCGATGGAGAATCCCAGGAGATCGACCTGGCCGATGTCCATGGCGGTGATGAAGGAGATGGCGTCGTATGCCATCTGCTCGACCGTGTTCGGCGTTGTCCCGCTGGAGCCGGCGACGCCGGTGTTGTCGAATGTGATGACACGGCGGCCCGGCGCCAGCGCGTCGATGAGCGCCGGGTCCCAGTTGTCGAGGTTTCCGCGGAAGTGCTGGAAGACGACGAGTGGCACGCTGGCGGCTGCGCCGGTGTCGCGGTAGGCGTAGTCGATGCCGTTCGCGGCCCGTACTCGCTTGTTCGGCAGTCCGGCGTACGGGCTGTCCCGGTGTGCCGTGTCGGGGGCGCTGGTGGTCATGTGAGTACCTCCGTGTTCGTCGGGCTGTACCGTGCCTGACTCGACGCGCTACCCTCGCCGTTCGACGCCTGGATTGCGAGCAGTTCGTGCTGCTGGCGGGTGCGCGGCGATCACACGTGCGAGCGGCGTGTACCGGATTCGTTGGTATTTGCGGAACGGTCTAGCACCAAACTCCTTTCACAGGGATCCGATCCGGTTGCCGAGTTCGAGTTCAACCGGGCCACGGGTCTGCAAGCCCTGGGCGAACAGAGCTGCCGTGCGGGCCTGGGCCGTGTCCGAGACGACGAGCTGCCGGAACCGCCGAGCATCGGCGCGAATCGCATCCGCGCCCGGCAGCGTCAGTTGGTTGAGCACCTGCTTGGTGGATCGCACCGCATCGGCGGGGAACGACGCGATGCGTCGCGCGAGTCGGGCCACGAACGCGTCCAGCTCGTCGTCGGGCAATGCCCGGTTGATCCAGCCGTAGCGTTCGGCTTCGTCGGCGTCGAAGTCGGCTGCGCCGAGAATCGCCTCCATCGCCCGGCCCCGCCCCAGCAGCCGCGCCAGGTGCTGCACGCCACCCGCGCCGGGCGACGCGCCAAAACCGACCTCGATCTGCCCGAATATGGCGTTCTCCCGCGCGGCGAACCGCATGTCGCATGCCAGCGCCAGTTCGCTTCCCGCGCCGCGAGCGCGCCCTCGGAGCTTCGCGATCGTCACGATCGGCAGCTCACTGAGTTTGTGCCACAACATGCCCAGCGACGCGTCGTCCGGGCCGCCTGCCTTGGCCGCCTCGGCGGTGTACTCCGCGACCTTGGTCAGATCGACGTGCGGCACGAAGTACTCGGGGTCGGCACTCTCCAGCACCATGACATGAATGTCCTCATCGGACTCCAACTCGGTGAACAGTCCGACCAGGTCGCGTACCAGTTCAGGCCCGATCAGGTTCATCGGCGGCGCGTCGATCGCGACACTCAGCACACTTTTGTCGCTTTCACTGACGCGCAGCGTGCGGTACGTCCGGGTCATCGCCAGCTCCTCTGCTCACCGTGGCAAGGCTGTCGCGCCAGCCACACGGCACCTGTCGCGGCGGGCGGGATTCGGGGCGTCGGCATGGCGTTCATCGTCCCCACAGCGCTGCCGACCAGGCCGGGCCAGCTGCACGGCCTCTACCGGCAACGGGACGAACTTGTCCTCGCTTGCCACGGTCGCGTACGCGGTAGTCCAGCTCGAAGGTCGCCATCGTGCCTGTTCAGCGCGATCGTCGCGGCCGGCGCGCTGGCCGCCGGCTCCCGTCCTGCTGCGGAGTCCCGCCAGCCGTGACCACCGGATTTCCGTCAGTCTTCCCACTCGCGCCCGGGAAGCCGCGTCGTGATCTCCTGGAGCAGCCACGCGTTGCCGTCCGGATCGCTGAACGTGGCGTAGCTCATGTATGAGCCGCGTTGCGGATCCGGGCCTGGGACGTTGTCCCCGTGGAACACCTCGCTGACCTCGGCGCCGCGGGCGATGAGGTCTGCGCGGGCCGCCTCGATGTCGGCGACGACCAGGCCCAGGCGCTTCACCGAGCCGGGTTCGGCGGCGGTGAGACCCTTACCGAAGTGGATCGAGCACTGCGAGTGCAGCGGGGTCAGCTGGACCACCCGGAAATCGTCGCCGGCGACGATGTCGGCGTCCGTTCGCCAGCCGAGGCTCTGGTAGAAAGCCTTGGCCCGGTCGACGTCGGCGACCGGCAGCGTCACGAACTCGAACCTCATGTCGATGGTCGCCGGTCGCGGTGTCTGGCTCGAGGTTTCGGTGCTCATGTCGGTGCTGTTCATGTTGACCTCCTGATCGGGCCGTTCAGGCCATGAAGGACTTCGCCGAGTTCCAGAGGACACCGCGGTTCACGCGGTCGGGGTAGAGGGTGACCATCGCCTGGTACAGGTCGGTGAAATCGTCGGCCCTCTCGGCCGCTGCGGTGAAGTCCTCGAGGTAGCGGCGGGTCCGGCCGATATCGTCCGGGCTGTCGGCGTCGCCGTCGCGTTTGTGGCCGGCGACGACCGCGACGGGATCGAGCTTCTCGATGGTGTCCAGGGCGGCGAGCCAGTCCCGGGTGCCGCTTCCTTTCGCTTCGCCGAGGTAGAGGTGCACGTCGCCGTAGACCGCGTCGCCGGCGGCGACCAGTCCGATCGAGGGAACGTGCAAGGCACTCGTGCCATCGGTGTCGGTGTGGCCCAGCTCGATCGCGTGGAGTTGTTGTCCCTCCACCTCGAGCACGCCATCGATCAATGGCTCCGCGGTTACCTGCTGATCGGAGATCTGGCCGGGAAAGCGTGGGTTCCAGAATCCGCCGAACCACTGCGGCCCGTACTGGGCGTCCATGTGCGACACAACACCCGGCACGGCGACCACCCGGGCGTGCGGGAAGCGTTCGAGCACCGCGGGGGCGCCGAAGAAGTGGTCGCCGTGCGCGTGGGTGACGAAGATGGCGGTCACGTTCTTGCCGGTCGTGGCCACCCAGTCGGCCAAGGCCTGCGACTCGTCGGTCGTCATGAGCGCGTCCACCAGTACCGCGTCCCGCACGCCGTGGATGAGCGTCGAGGCGGTCGGGGACCACATCCGTCGATCCTCACCCGGGGGAAGATCGTCGGACACCGCCGGCTTCGACGGTGCCACGTGGACCGAGTAACTCAACTCTGTCATAGCCACTCCTTGATCGATCGCAACACCGGTGTACGCCACCAAAGCTCACCCGTTCAGGACGGGAACTGGGAGTGCGCCGCGGTGAACAGGGTGTACCGGTTGCCGTAGTCGGGGTACTTCGCGACCATCTCGCCGAACACCTCGGCCGGCGTGCTCGACTTCGCAACCGTGTCGTCGAAGTCCTGCAGGTAGCGGCGTGACTGGTCGAGCACGCGGTTCGCGTCGTCGTCGGGCGCGCCGGGATCCTTGTGGCCGGTGATGATGGTGGTCGGGTTGAGGGCGGCCACCGCGTCCAGCGAGGCGAGCCACGCCGCCCGCGAGTCGGGCGTCGATGTCGACAGCCACATGTGGATGTTGTTGTAGGCGATGTCGCCGGAGCAGACGACCCGCGCCTCGGGCACCTCCACGATGGTGTTGAGCGCGCCGTCGGCGCCACCGATCGCCCGGAACCGGACGGGTCGTCCCTCCAGATCAAACTCCGGACCGGCCAGCACGGGCACGGCCGGAGACCGGTCGTACCGCCCACCGAACCACTTGTCCCAGACCTCGAGGTGTTCGGTCTGGGTCCGGGCCACGTCGACGACCGCCTGATCGCAGGCGATCAGCTCGGCGGAGGGGAAGGCGGACAGCACCGCCCCGGCTCCGAAGAAGTGATCGGCGTGACCGTGGGTCACGAAGACCGCCCGTGGTCGCTTGCCGCTGTCGCGCACCCAGGCCGCCAGCCGCTCGGCCGCGTCCGTGGTGATCGGCGCGTCGACGAGGACGGCGTCATGCTCGCCGGAGATGAGCGTCGAGGTGCACGCCGGCCAGGTCGCCGGAGTGCGTTCATCCCACCCCGGGCCGCCGGGTATCGGCAGGTAGCCGCTGTTGAATACATCGATCGACAACGAACTCGCCATACGTGACCCCCTCAGCTACTTGGCTGCCCAGAACGCGCAGTGGTACTTGGTGGCGCAGGTTGCCCGTGGGCGGAGCGGCGTTAGGGATCCCGCGCAAGGCATAGCCCGCCTGTACTGCGAGGCCACGGATGGAGCCGTCCTGGGGCGTAACGCTCGGGACGGAGCTGGAACCGGGGCCCGGCGTGGTCGCGGCGGCCCGGGCGGCTAGCAACGTGCCTCCACCGGCGGCGACCAGACAGCGGACCTCCGCGCCAGTCCTCCCTCGTCAGATCGAGGGAGGAGGACGGCCTCCCGGTACCGCAGCTGTACGCGTGACGGTCACTGCTCGGCTGACCCGGCCGGCCGATCGCGTGGCTCGGTGGGGCTCGCCGGGTAGTTGCGAGCTTCGATGGCCTTGACGGATTTGTCGAACCCCTTGACGAGCACGCTCTTGCCGACCGTGCCGAGCACGGCGCCGAGCGCCTTGCCCTTGAGGTTCTTGCCGTCGCGCACGATGACGACGTCGATGTCGGTCGTCCCGTTCTGCTGTTCGGTGAGGGTGTAGCTGTAGCCGGACGGGCCGCCCCAGGTGTTGGAGTCGACGGTCTTCATCACGATGTGGTGCGGATCGGTCCAGTCGTAGTCGAGGCGTTCCCAGACGCCGCCCGAGCCCTCCTTGACGTCGGCGTGACCGGGGCTCTTGTCGTAGACCTTGAGGTCGGCGTCGGCGCTCTTGCCGAACACCTTCTCGCGGCCCGGCCCGAAGTCGGTGAGCCCGGCGATGAACTGCTCCGGTGTTGAAGTCGTCGACTGATGAAAGTGGATCTTGGCCACGGCTAAACCCCACAACCTTGATAGTCGCCTTCACCGATCCGGTTCTCCGCGAAACCGCTCGGGCGTGCCTCAGACGCCGCATCTCCGTTCGCAACCAACCGATTTTACCTGCTCAGGGACGTAGCGTTGATGAATTCGGGAACGCGCGGCCCCGGGTACGAAGCTGTACCCGGGCCATCCCGGCGCCTGTTACCGATGTCGTCTATTGGCCCGGCGTTGCGGGCCCGGCCGGTCTCGGCGCCTGGTGCTCGGCAGGCCCAGCCTGAGTTTGCTGCTCGCTGGCGGCTGGGCGTGGCTGCGGCTGCTTGGCTCGGTCGGGTCCGAAGGCGAAGCCGGCTATCGCGCCGATCGCGGCGAACGCGGCCGCGGCGAGCAGGACGTCGTTGAGCCCGCTGGCGGTGCCGGCGCGGGCGGCGTGGGCGACGGCCGTGCGGACGGCGGGCGGGACAAGATTGGCGACCGTGGCGCCGGCACCGGAGGCGACAGCGGTGGCTAGTCGTTGGGTGGCGCTGGTCGGGATGGGAAATCCCGCTAGGGCGTTTTGGGTGGCGGTGTTGACGCGGGAGGAGTAGAGGGCGCCGATCACGGCCACGCCGGTGGCGGTGCCGACCTGGCGGAGCGTGTTCACCAGGCCGGCAGCCATCCCGGCTCGGGCCGGCTCCACCGCGGCCAGCGCTGCCGACGCCAGGCTGGTGGAGGTGATGCCCAGACCGATCCCGGCCAGGATGTAGCCGGGCAGAAGCACCAGCCAGGTGGAAGTGGCGGTGAGGTGGGCCATGGAAGCCAGCCCGGCAGCAGCCGCGACCATGGCCACACCGAGCAGTACTCGCATCGGCACCTTGCCGATCAGCCGGCCGGTCAGCAGAGCGGCCGCGAAGGAGGCCAGCGACAGGGGCAGGAACCGGAGTCCGGCCTGGACCGGGGAGTAGCCGAGGGTGTTTTGCACGTACAGCGACAGGTAGATGATCATTCCGATGACGGTCACCGAGATGGCGAATGCCACGAACCCGGTCGCGGCGAAGCTACGCCGCCGGAACAGGCGCAGGTCGGCCATGGGCGTGGTGGCGATGCGCAGTTCGTAGATCACGAACCCGGCAAAGGCCACGCCTGCGGCCGCGAACAGGGTCACGATCACCGGGCTCGTCCAGCCCAGCGAGTTGCCGCGGATCAGTGCGAACATCAGCGCGGTCAGCGCCCCGGTGATCAGGGCCGTGCCCACCCAGTCGGCGCGGCCGCCCGCCGGGTTGCGAGACTCGCGCAACCGGGTCGCCCCGGCCACGAACGCCGCCACGCCGATGGGCAGGTTGATGAAGAAGATGAACCGCCAGCCCAGCGTGTCGGTCAGCAGCCCGCCGGCCAGCGGCCCGATGGCCGTGGCGCCGCCGAGCGTGGCGCCGAAGGCGCCCAGGGCGCGGGCCAGGGCGGCGCCGGAGAACTCCGCCCGTAGCAGCGGCGTGGCGGTGGCGAACAGCACCGCGCCGCCGACTCCTTGGAGGGCGCGGAATAGGTCGAGCGCCAGCGCGGTGGGGGCCAGCGCGCAGGCCAGCGACCCGAGGGTAAAGATGACCATGCCGACCAGGAACAACCGACGCCGGCCCAGCCGGTCGCCCAGAGTCGCTGCCGGCAGTAGGAGCACCGCCAGTACCAAGGAGTACGCGGCGCTCACCCACTGCAGGCCTGACAGGCTCGCGTGTAGATCTCGCTGAATCGACGGCAGCGCCACGCTCACCACGGTGATGTCGAGCAGCAGCATGAATGCCGCCGTGCAGACCAGCACCAGTGTCCACCGCTGCCGCGATGACGTCGCCGGGGCTTCAGCCAGCTGGCTCACCGGCCCAGCGTAGTGGGCCTGACGGCTGGCTTGTCTTCCGTTTGCGCTGGATTTAGCACCTTTTGGCGTGGATGGCGTCGGTGGCGTGGTCGTCGAGGTCGTCGAGGACTGGGTGGGCTCAGGTGAGGGTGTCACAGGGGTCTCCAATGCTGTCCAGGTTCTGTGGTTGCCGGGGGACGCTGCCGGCCGTAGACGGTGCGAGGCAGCGCCGAACTCCGCTCGACCTGCCGAGTGATCCCGTTATCGTTCAGTAGATGTCGTCGGTAATCTAAACCGGAGGTAGGATAGATGGCAAGTGACATCCATCTCCGAGGAGAGTGATTCCGTGGGTCGTGTGTCCCAGGCGCAAGCACAGGAGAACCGGCAGCGCGTCGTAGCCGCCGCCTCCCGGATGTTCCGCGACAGAGGCACCGCGGTCAGCGTCGCCGAGGTGATGAACGCCGCCGGCCTCACTCACGGCGGGTTTTACAAGCAGTTCTCCTCCAAGGAGGACCTGATCGACGAGGCCGCCGCCCACGCCTTCGCCAAGCCCGCCGTCTACTCGGCGGCGCGCGAGGAGGACGCCGGGCAGCCCGAGACCGGCCGCCGGACACTGATCGAGCACTACCTCTCGACGTGGCACCGCGATCACCCCGCCGACGGCTGTCCCGTCTCCGGATTCGCCGCTGACCTGGGACGTGAGCCGGACCAGGCCGCCCACGCCCACCGCGTTTACATCAACGGGGTACGGAACCTCGCCGCTCGGCTCGCCACCGGCGACGATGACGGCATGGCCCAGCTGTGCACCATGGTCGGTGCCCTCGTCCTTGCCCGGGCCACCCAGGGCGACTCGCTGTCCGAGGAACTGCTGCAGGCCGCCCGCACGGCACTTACCGGCAGTGGCACAGAGCAGTCCGAACTGCCGCCGCGCGCCGACTGAGCCGGGCCCCGGGACAGACACTTTCCACGATTGGCTGGCCAACATGCCGCCGCTGGACGTGGCCATCCAACAGCGATCAAACGCTCTGCCGGTGGCGGAGTCGATCCTGCGCCCCTCGGTGCGCCCGTATTGGATCGGCGTGCAATTCCAAGGTCGTACGGCTAACAGGGCCGGCAGCAGCAGCTCAGCGAAACAGTTCGCGGTTCTCGTGGAAGAATTCTTCGATCGCACGCGGCTCATGCCCGGTCAGCTGGCGCACCGTGGCGGTGGTTCGCTCGTTCTCCCCGGCAAGGATCGCCCATTCCCGTGTCACCAGCAGTTCTGCGTTCCCAGGTGTTACCCCGGCTCGGATGAGCTGCGCTATCAGTTCGATCGCGGTGGTGGTGCGGAAGGTGATCGTTTCGCCGAGTTCCGCGGATAGGGCCTCGAGAGCCTCGGGCCAGCTGACCTGGCGCGGGCCGGTGAGGTCGTGGTGGCGTCCCCAGGTGGACGGTTCGGTCAGCACGTGGGCGGCGGCATCCGCAGTGTCCCGGTGGTCGATGAGGGCAACCCGCCCGGTGCTGGCCAGTCCGGTCCACGTCCGGGAGGCCTTGATCTCTGGTGCCCCGGCCAGTACCGAAGCGGAGAAAACGGCAGGTCGGATCGTGGTGTACGGCACACCAGCGACCTGAGCTGTGACGTCGAGGCTCCAGTGCGCCCGCTGGTTGATGCCCAGTGAGTCGGGTCCTGCATTCAACACGGACATGCGGACCAGCTGCCGGAGTCCTGCGGTGGCCGCGGCGGCCTGAATGACGATCCGCTGCAGGCCGGCTTCCAGACCGACCGAGCCCATGGCCAGAAAGACGGCGTCAGATCCGGCGAGCCCGGCGGCCACGGCCGCGGGCTCATCCAGGCGAATGCGGATGGTCTCCAGGCGCGGCCGGTCGCCGAAGAGCCGCTGGGCTTTTCCGGGATCGCGCACTAGCACACGCACTGCTGTGTCGGCTGTGACCAGCTGCCGGACGACGGCGCTGCCGACCCGTCCGGTGGCACCGACAACGGTGATGGTCAAGACGCATCCTTTAGGGGGCCCTCGGTTCAAGAGTTGTGAGGTCGATGAACCGGCCGCACAACGTCGGCAGTCGGCCTGTGTCGCGCCGACTACCGCGGCTTCGTTACCGTCGGCCGGGTGTCGATCAAGACGAACTGCATGTTCGCCCCCGCTTCCGCTCGAGTCCGGCATGCCCGTCTGGTCACGAGGATCCCCGGCTGTCGGTGACGATCTCGATTGTCAGGTTCAGCGGCTGCTGGTCGCTAGCGCTGGCGCGAAAAAGCCGGTGAGCAGTGTTGTCACGCGCTCGGCCGCGTCGTGATGCACCCAATGCGACGCGCCCGCTAGGCGCTCGACACGATCGAGGTTGGGCACGTCGTCATGATCGGGCTCGGCGAGTTCTTGGCCGAGGTAACGATCCTCTTCACCCCAAATGACCAGTGTGGGCGCCTGAATGGGCCGAAGGGCCGCTTCGGCCTTCTTGGGTGACTGCCGGACCGAGGACCGGTAGTAGTTGATCATTCCGCTGGCCGCGCCCGGCTGCGACCACGCCTCGACGTACCGGTCGATCTCCTCCGGTGTGTAGGCCGGTTGGGCGTCGCGCAGGAAATGTCGGTAGAAATGCCAGTTGTTGGCGTGCACGACGCTTTCGGGCACGTCCGGGAGATCGAAGAAGAAGAAGTACCACGACTTCTTGAGCTGGCCCGGGTGGTGCAATCCCTGCGTTAGCTTGCGGGGATGGGCCGCGTTGAGGATGGCCAGCCGGTCAACGACCTCGGGGTGGTTCATCGCGGTGGCCCAGGCGACGCTTCCGCCCCAGTCGTGCCCGACCAGCATCGCGGACTCTGCACCGCGTTCGTGGATGAGACCGCGGATGTCGGCGGCCAGTAGGTCGCCGGCGTAGGCGGCGACGCCGTCCGGGCACGACGACAGGTTGTAACCGCGCATGTCCGGCGCGACGACGCGGAATCCCGCCGCCGCGAGCGGTTGGATCTGCAGCCGCCAGCCGTACCAGAACTCGGGGAAACCATGCAGCAGAACGACCAACGGCCCATCGCCGGCCTCGACGTAATGCAGTCGAACATCGCCGATCTCGGCATAGCCCTCACGAAGTTCGCTAAATCCGTCGATCATCATCGCTCCTTGGGAACTAGGGTTTTCACCAGTCCTGCCAGCGGGGAGACCGAACAATGCTAATGCCGGATCAGCCGGCAACGCCGTCGAACACCGGATTGTGCGGCGGGCTCCCACGGCGGCACGCCGACTTCAGGTGCAGCGGGTCACAGCGGTAGCGGACACGGTCGCCGAACCGCCGCAATTGTGACTCAACTTCCCGGCAGAGCATGTAAGCCACGATCCCACCTGGAACAACCGAGTCATGGATTCCGTGAACGCTTCTGATGGCCGGCGCGGGAGTTTCGAGCGCGTATGGCGAACAAAGCAGTAGCTTCGACGAAGTCGACCGGCAGTGCCTAGCGCCTCTACCGGCAGAATGACTCCACTAGGTCGGATCGGAGGCGGAGATGAGTGTGCCTTGGAGCGCGGGCGCGCAGGTCCGCCGACCCGACCTCGCCGTGCCCCGGATGGTCGGCCGTGATCGCGACCTCGCAATCCTCGACCGGGCGCTCGACGAGCGCCCGGGCCTTATCGTGGTCGCGGGCGAGGCGGGGATCGGGAAGACACGGCTCCTCCACGAGCTCCTGCCACGGCGTCGGGAGACGGTGCTGGTCGCAGTGTGCCCGCCCTTCCGGGAGCCGTACACGCTCGGATCCGTCGTCGACGCCGTACGCCGGCTGGCCGACCGCATCGCAGGCCTGCCGCTCACCGGGCTGGCGGGGGCGCTGCGGCCGCTCTTCCCGGAGTGGGCCGAGCACCTGCCGCCTGCGCCCGAGCCCTTGCCCGACGCCGCGGCCGCCCGTTATCGCCTGCTCCGCGCGTTCGCCGAGCTCATCGACGCCCTCGACGTCGGGCTGCTCGTGGTCGAGGACGCTCACTGGGCCGACGAGACCACACTCGAGTTGCTGCTGTTCCTTCAAGCCCGGCGGGAGCGAGGCCCGCGGCTCGTCCTCACCTACCGGCCCGAAGACGTCCGCCGAGATTCACTGATACGTCGGCTGGTTGCGCAGGCCGGTGTCACCCGGCTCGAACCGGGCCCGCTCGACATCGCAGGGACAGCGGATCTGGTGTCCTCGATGCTCGGCGGAGAGCCGGTCTCCGTGGAGTTCGCGGAGTTCTTGTTCGGCCACACCGACGGGGTGCCGCTCGCGATCGAGGAGTCCGTCCGTCTGCTCTACGACCGTGCAGACCTGGTCTGTGAGGGCGGCTCCTGGCTGCGGCGCGACGTGGCGGAGCTCGATGTACCGCACAGCATCCGTGACGCCGTGCTCGAGCGGGTCGCCCGCCTCGGGCCGACGGCCAGCGCGGTACTGACCGCGCTCGCCGTACTCGACGGCGAGCGGGCACCGGGCATGGTCGCCGACGTGGCCGGCGTAGCCCAGGGATGAGGCGGAGGACGGCCTTGTGGCGGCGCTCGCCGGCGGGCTGCTGCACGAGGAACACGACGGCCGGGTGGCATTTCGTCATGTCCTGGCCGCGCGAAGTGTCTACCAGGCCCTCGGCGCGATGGAGCGCACTCGCCTTCACCGCCGGGCAGGGGAGGCCCTCGAGCGGGAGCCGGCACCCCACGTCGCCGAGCTGGCCCGACATTTCCGGGAGGGGGGTGATCCGGGTCGGTGGGCAGCGTACGCCGAGCAGGCGGCGGGCCACGCGATCGCGTCGGGCGACCCGCGTACGGCGTTTCGCATGCTCCTTGATCTCCTGACCGGCGGTGCCGTCCGGGGCGCAGCGGTCTCTCGTCTGGTGCAGCGCATGCCGCTGTATGCCGCACCCGGTAACGGACCGCTGTGCGAGATCGTCGGCGTTCTGCGCCAGTCCGCCGCCGACGAGCTCACGCGGCAGGAGCGGACGGAGGCCAGCTGGCAGCTGGCACGGCTGATGTTCCACGTCGGCGATGTGGAGGCCGCCTCGGTCGAGATGGAGCGGGCCGTAGCGGGGCTGGTCCAGGACCGGCCTGCGGCCGCTGTGCAGGCGATGTTGATGCTTGCTCGTCCGCTCGGTACCCCGCGCCCCGCAGCGCATCACCGGGCCTGGCTGGAGCGCGCCGGGCGTCTCATCGATGCCAGGCCCGGCCCGTCGCCCGACGCCCGGCTCGCGTTCCTCGCGGACCGCGCTGCAACGCTCCTGATGCTCGGCGACCCCACCGGTTGGGCGGCAGCCCGCGAACTGCCGACCGAGGGGGATACCCCCGGCGAGTTGCTGCAGCGCGCCCGCGGGTTCGCGAACTTCGGCGAGGCGGCGATGCTGTGGGGCCGCTATGACGACGCCCGCCGCTGGCTTGACGCGGCCGCCGCCCTGGCAGACAAGCACCAGTACCTGCGCCTGCGCGATCTTGTTGGCGCTACCCTCGCTCATCTCGACTGGCTCACCGGCAGCTGGAGCGGCCCCGCGCAGTGGTGGGTCTCGGCTCTTGACGCCGACGAACCCATGCTGCGCGTCGACGCGCTACTGCTGGCCGGTCTCCTCGACGCAGCCCACGGCGATCACCGGCGGGCGCAGGAGCGGCTCCGCAGCGCGATAGCGGTCGGTCGTCCGCGCGGTCCCGCCGACGGATCTCGGGACCCGGCGGCCGTGGTTGCGCGGCTGGCGATCGCCGCCGGCCGGCCCGGAGAAGCACTGGTCGTCGCCGACGCCGCCTGGCAGCTGGTCGAGGCCAAGGGACTTTGGCTCTGGGCCGCCGAGATCGCGCCGTTGCGCGTTCGCGCCCTGCTCGAAGGCGGGCGCGTCGATGATGCCGCCAGCGCCGCCGAGGCCTTCGCGGCGGGCACGCGCGGCCTGGACGCTCCAGCGGCGACGGCGGCCCGCAGGTTGACCGCGGCCCTGCTCGCCCGCGCCGCCGGTGACCTCACCGGCGCCGCCAACCTCTTCGACGAGGCGAGTGCCGCCTGGAACGACCTCCCGAGGCCGTACGATGCCCTGCTGGCCCGCGAGGCGGCGGCCGCATGTCGCCTCGCGGCGGGCGAGGGGGACCGGGCGGTCGGCGCACTCCGTGAGGTCTTCGGCCTCCTCACCGCCCTCGGCGCGACCGCGGATGCCGACCGAGTACGGCAGACTCTCGCGGGCGAAGGGGTCCGGGTCGGAGCACGGGTGGGTCGGCCCCGCTATGGAGACCAGTTCTCGCCGCGCGAACTCGACGTGGTGCGCCTGCTGGTCGAGGGTGGGACCAGCGCACAAATCGCCCGAGTCCTCGGGCTCTCGCCCCGCACCGTCGAGAAGCACGTCCATTCCGCCATGCGCAAACGGGATGCGCCCTCGCGCACCGCGCTCGCCGTCGCCGCCGTGGAGTCCGGTGACGTCCCGCCGCCGCGCAGTGGCGGCGCGACTCCGTCCTTAACTGACTAGTCGTCGGACACCCACGGAGTTTTCCGGGTAGTTCTGCGCATTGCCGCAGCTTCTACGTGCGGCGTTCACTGCTTGCTCAGAGATAGATCTCCGAGCGGCTTGCTCGGAGTTAGACATCGAGCAGCTTGCTCGGAGATCGAACGGAGCAGCCGCGATGACCTCTGGGAACGGCGCCGAATGGTCCGGCGAAGCGCGGACGGTCGGCCCCACCAGTGGCTCCAGCGACGATTCCGCTGACGGTTCCGACGACTGCGAGCGCACCGCCGTCGAGCCGGCGCCGCCGGTGAGCCCTGACCGACCGAGTGAGCGCCGGCGGAAGGTCGGCGTGCAGTACCGGCCGGTCTGACCCGCACCCCCATCCGCGTCGGCCCGGCCGACACACCCCCCGAGGAGAGCGATGCACGCACAACCACGCACGTGGGCCGCTGCTGCGGCGGTCGCCCTTGCCGTGACGTCCGGCCTGATGGCCGTCGTCCCGGCGCAGGCAGCACCCACTGCGAGCAGCGGCACCCTGCAGAACGCCGCGGGCTACAAACCCGCCGCATGCGCCATCCCCCTACCCGCCTCCGAACAGACAGGTGACGCGCCGTACGCCACCTGCGCGCTCATGGGCGCGACCGACGCCCACGGCGATCTGCCCGCAGGCTCTTCTGCTCCGCCCGCCACCGCCCTCACCCCGAGCGACCTGAGGACGGCCTACGACCTGCCCTCGGGCGGCTCGGGCCAGACGGTTGCCATCGTCGACGTCGGCGGCTACGCGACCGCCGAGGCCGACCTGGCCGTCTTCCGCACCACCTACCGCCTTCCCGCGTGTACGACGGCGAACGGCTGCTTTACCAAGCTCGATCAGAACGGAGGCCACAACCTCCCGGCCGAGAACGCCAACTGGTCGATCGAGACCGCGCTCGACCTCGACGCCGTCTCCGCCGCCTGCCCGAACTGCCGCATCCTGCTCGTCGAGGCCGACTCGCCCGGCATCGAGGACCTCGGCCAGGCCGTCGACACCGCCGCCTCGCACCACCCCGCGGCCATCTCCAACTCCTACGGCATCCCCGGCGACTTGAGTGATGCGGCAGCGTACGACCACTACTACGACCACCCCGGCATAGCGGTCACCGCGTCCACCGGCGACTACGGCAACGTCGTCAACTGGCCGGCGTCGAACGGGAACGTCGTCGCCGTCGGCGGGACGACGCTGAGTCCGGACAACTCCAGTGCCCGCCGCTGGACCGAGGCGGCCTGGGGATCGGGGGGCTCGGGCTGCTCGAGCGTCGAGCCGAAGCCCGGATACCAGCAGGGCATCGACACCGACTGCGGCAACCGCGCGATCGCCGACATCTCCGCCGACGCCGACCCGGCCACCGGGCTCGGCGTCTACAACTCGACCGCGGTCGGCGGCTGGGCTCAGTACGGCGGCACGTCGCTGTCGTCGCCACTCGTCGCGGCTATGTACGCTCTCGCGGGCACCCCGACACCCGGCACCTACCCAGTGACCTATCCGTACGCCGACACGAACGTCGGCGACCTCACCGACGTCACCACCGGTTCGGACGGCCAATGTGGCGACCAGCTCTGCAACGCCCGCCAGGGCTGGGACGGCCCGACCGGACTCGGCACGCCTGCCGGCATCGGCGCACTGCGCGAGGGTCCGCACGGTCTGGTCACCGGCACGGCACGCGGCACCGGCTCGACGATGGCCTCCGGTGCGATCTCGGGCGCCTCCGTCACCGCCACCGACGCGAACGGCCGCAGCTACGCCGCCACAACCGACGCATCGGGCGGCTTCACCCTCGCCCCGGCCCCGGGCACCTACAGCCTGACCGTCGCGGAGTTCGGCTACGCGACGGCCACCACCAGCGTGAACGTCATCGAATCGCGCACGGTGAAAGAGTCCTTCACGCTGCACATCCTGCCCAGCCACGTCGTCTCCGGCATCGTCACCGACGCCTCTGGCCACGGCTGGCCGCTCGCCGCGACGATCACCGTTGATGGCTACCCCGGCGGCACGGTCACCACCGACCCGGCCACCGGCCGGTACGCCGTCCGGCTGCCCGACCGCGGGGACTACACGCTGGGCGTCGCCGCGACCCTGCCGGGCTATCAGACAGCTCACGACACCGTCGCCGTCGGCACGAGCAATGTACGTCACGACATGTCGCTGTCCGTGGACGCGAGCGCCTGCACGGCACTCGGCTACGGCTTCGGGTATGACGGCACCACGACGGACTTCGAGGGCTGGGCCGGCGCCATGCCGCAGGATGGCTGGACCGTCACCGACGACAACGGCTCCGGGGTCACCTGGCGCTTCGACGATCCGGGCGACTACGGCAACGACACGGGCGGTACCGGCCAGTTCGCCGAGGTCGACTCACGCAACGGCGGCACCGACACTTACGAGATGACCAGCCTGGTCTCGCCGGTGCTCGACTTCAGTGGCGACGCGACGCCGATCGTGTCCTTTGACAGCTCCTTCGTGTCTCCCATCTATAACTCCAACGCCTACGTGGACGTCAGCGTCGACGGCGGCCAGACCTGGACCTCGGTCTGGCACATGTCCCGCACGATCTCCTACGGCCCCGAGGTCGTTGCGATCCCGCAGGCCGCCGGTAAGAGCGACGTGCAGGTCCGGTTCCGCTACGAGGCGGTCCACTCGTGGTTCTGGAAGGTCGACAACGTCTTCATCGGCAACCGCTCCTGCAATCCCGCCGCCGGCGGGCTGGTGGCCGGCACCGTCGACGACGCCAACACCGGCAAGCCACTCTCCGGTGCCACCGTGAGCGTGGCTGGCATCTCGACAACCATGACGACCAGCGGCGGCTACGAGCTCTTCGCGCCGGCGTCGGCCGCCGACGGCTCCGGCCGCACGACACTGGGGGTCGTCGACGGCGCCTACACGGCCACGACCACGAAGGTCACCGTCGGCCGCGATCAGGTCACCCGGGAAGACTGGCGCCTCGGCGCCGGCCGGATCAGCGTCTCCGGCGGGCCGCTGCGGATCACCCAGCCGCTGGGCCGGTCGACGACCGTGACCGTGACGCTCCGCAACACCGGCACCGCGCCCGTTGACGTCGTCCTCGACCCGCAGGACGGCTCGTACACGCCGGGCTCGCACCCGGGGAAGCCCGGCAACGGCGCCCCGGTCCGGCACGTCGGCGGTACCTTCACCCGTGGGTCGCTCCTGGGCGGCAAGACGCACGGGGCTGGGCTGCCAACGGGCTCGACCGACGCGGCCACAGTGGCGGGTGCGACCGCCTGGACGATCATCGACGCCCTACCGACGCCGGTGATGGACAGCGGCACGGTGACGTTGGACGGGAAGATCTACGCGTTCGGCGGGACCGACGGGCCGAACCTGCTCTTCAAGGCCTTCGTCCACGACCCGGTCACCGGTGGATGGCAGCGACTGGCGAACATGCCGGAGGGCCTGGAGAAGCCCAGTGTGGACGCGGTCGGCGGGGAGATCTACGTTGTCGGCGGCTGGGACAGCACCGGCAGCGCCTCGGTCGCGACATACCGCTACGACCCGAGGAACGACTCGTGGTCCTCGGTGGCGCCGCTGCCCGCGGGCGTCGTCGCCGGCGGTACAGCGGTCCTTGGCGGTCGGCTCTACGTAGTCGCCGGCTGCGGGGGCAACTGCAGCCCGGCCTCGCCGGCGACCTACGTCTACGACCCGCAGGCCGACGCCTGGAGCCGGGTGGCCGACTACCCGATCACCGACTCGTGGCTTGCCTGCGCCGGCATCGACGGCCAGGTCGTATGTGCCGGCGGGACCGATCCGCTCACCGGCGCGGAAACGGCGGCGACGTTCGCCTTCGACCCGGTCACCGGCGGGTGGACTCAGCGGGCCGACCTGCCGTACCCGAACTGGGGGATGGCCTCCGCCTACTCCGGCGGGCGGCTGCAGTTGGTCGGTGGCGTCACCGACGGACAGCTCACCAACCAGGCCGAGGAGTACGACCCGGCGACCGATTCCTGGTCGGCACTGCCGGCAGCCAACGCGTTGGTCTACCGGGGCGGCGGCGCCTGCGGACTCTATATCGTCGGCGGCTCGGACGGTGCCACCGAACCGGTCACCGGCGTCGAGCAGTTGCCCGGGTACGGCGACTGTGGCAGCTCGGGTGCCGCCACCTGGCTGTCGGCGCCGCATACCGTCACCGTGGCTCCGGGAGCCGCCGTGAAGGTGCGGGTCACCTTTGACGCGGACGAGGTCGACCAAGCGGGCACCTATACGAGCGCGCTGACGATCGGCACCGACTCGCCGTACGCCGTCCCGGCGCTCGCCGCCACGATGCGGGTGACCGGCCGGCACTGACCGGTCGACATCCGCCTTCCAGCCGCACAGCGGACCAGAAATGGCCCGGACCAGTCCGGGCCATTTCTGCCAAGGCCTTCGCAGTCAGCGTCAGCGTGCGATCACAGCGAGTGACGTGAAGGCGCTGCAAGGCTGGTCCTGCTCGGGTGTCGAGTCGGGTTCGTTGAGGTGGTGACGGCTTCGATTCAGTCGTCGGTGGTGGCCATGTTGCGTTGTGCGTCGGCAAGTGCCCCGGCCAGTGCCTTCGGGCGGAATCCCTCGGCGTGGCCGATGGTGGTGCTGATGGCGCGCTTCACGGCTGGCCGGACCTCGTCCGCCGACGAGGTCGGGTACGCGACGATCAGGGCGGCCCCACCGATGGGAATCCCGGTACCTGCACGCTCCTTCAGTTCGTTGGTGGTGAAGTGATGCAGCAGCATCCCCAAGCCGGCACCCATCCCCGCTCCGAGGGCGGTTGTGGTCGGCAGCAGTGGCGGCACGACCAGGCCCATGAGAAATCCGGCGGTACCCATTCCTTTGGCGCTCTCACGCACCAGGTGGTCGGTCTGCTCTGCGGAGAGATTGCCTTCGAGGTCCTTGCCGATCACCGTGGCGCCGTGGAGAAAGCCACCATCACGCTGGACGGACTCGAAGTCCTCGTGGGCTGCGTCGCGCGAAAGGTAGCCGGCGATCAGGACCTCGATCGTCTCATCGTCGAAGACCATTGTCGTTCCTCCTCGAAGGTCGTGCGACCTTATTCGGCGAGCGCGTGTGCCGCGTGGCCGGTGTGAGCCGCCTCGTGCAGGACCTGCTCGTCGTCGGGCGACAGGTGGGGCTTGATGTCGAAGACGACCTTCTTGATGGTTCCGGTGAACGCGAACGGTTTGCGGTCGTCGTAGCTCAGATCGACAACACCGCCGTTGTCGGCGCCGATGTCCATGCCGGCATATCCGGAGAAGCGCACGGGCACGGTGTGGTCGATGCGGCCGCCGCCGACGGGTTTGTCGTTGATGAACAGGGTCACCTGCCCGCCGGTGGCGGGTTTCGGTGCGTCGGCGGCGAATTCCATCCGTACGTTGACGGTGCCCGCCGGCAGCGGTTCGGTGGCCTGTTGCCGGTAGATGAACACACCCATCATCGAGTAGGTGTGGGTCAGCCGGTCGCCGTCGACGAAGAGCGAGAACCCGCCGAGGTGGTCGGCTTCGGCCACGATCACTCCTTGGACTCCTTGCGGCGGTACGACCAGGTCGGCGCTGATGGTGTAGGAGTGGTTGTAGATGCGCGGGATCATGCCCGGCATGATGTTCTGCACACCCGAACGGAATTCGAACGTGGTGATCGGCGGCAGCGGAGGTACCCGGCCGAAGAATGTTCCCAGCGCCGCCAGCAGCGGGAGCACCTGGTACTTGTCGGCCTCGGCCCAGAACAGCTTCGTCAGCTCCTTGACCTTCTCGGGGTGCTCGGCGGCGAGGTCCCTGGCCTGGCTGAAATCGTCGGGTAGGTAGTACAGCTCGGCCGGATCATCGTCGGGGTTCCACACCCCCGGGCGGTACGGCTCGAGTGCATCCGGTGTGAGGACCCACGGGATACGGCGGGTCTTGACCGCCAGCCACCAACCGTCCTTGTACATGGCCCGATTGCCGACCGATTCGAAGTATTGCTGGGTGTGCCGCTCGACGGCGTCGGGGTCGGCGAAGGAGTCGGCGAAGGTGAAGCCGTGCATCGGCTGCTGCTTGATGCCGTCGACATGGGTGGGCGCCGGAATGCCGGCCACGTCGAGCACCGTGGGTGCGATGTCGGTGATGTGTGTGAACTGCGATCGCAGCTGGTTTGTGCCGGTGGTCTGTTGTGGCCAGTGGACGACCATGGGGTTGCGGACGCCGCCGAGGTGCGAGCCGACCTGCTTGCCCCATTGAAACGGCGTGTTGCCGGCCCACGCCCATGCCGCCGAGTAGTGCGGCGCCACGATCTGGGTGCCCCACGCTTCGATGCCGCCGTAGCGCTCGGCCAGTTGCAGCTGCATCTCCTCCGACAGTGGTATGCCGTTCTGCATCGTCAGCTCATTGAACGAGCCGGTGGTGGTCCCCTCCATGCTGGCGCCGTTGTCGCCGAAGATCCAGATGATCAGAGTGTTGTCGAGTTCTCCGAGCTCATCGATGGCGTCGATGACCCGGCCGACGTTGTGGTCGGCGTTCTCGCAGAAGCCGGCGTAGATCTCCATCTGTCTCGCGTAGAAGGATTTGAGGTTGTCGGGCAGGTCGTCCCATGCCGGGAAGGCATCGTCGCGCGGTGTCAGTTCGGCGTCGGCCGGTATCACGCCGAGCTGCTTCTGGCGGGCGAAGACCTCCTCGCGCAGCTGGTCCCAGCCCATGTCGAACTGCCCCCGATACTTGTCCGACCAGGCGCGAGATACGTGGTGCGGCGCGTGCGCGCAGCCGGTGGAGAAGTAGGCGAAGAACGGTTTCTGGCTATCCTGGGCGCGCACTCCGTGCAGCCAGTCGATGGTGTGATCGGCCATCGCGTCCGGCAGATAGAACGGTTCCCGCTCGTCGTAGAAGTCCGGCGGGGTGCCGATGATCTTCTGGTTCTCGGCGAGGCAGGTGTCCCATTGACTGGCACCGCCGCCGAGAATTCCCCAGAAATAGTCAAACCCCCAGCTGTTCGGCCACCGATCGAACGGCCCGGCCGGCCCCTGCTGGCCGTCCGGAGTCAGGTGCCACTTACCGAACGCCGCCGTGCTGTATCCGTTGTCGCGCAGGATCCGCGGCAGCGGCGCGCAGTCCCGCGGCAGCATGGCCGTATAGCCGGGAAAACCATTCGAGAACTCGGCGATCGAGCCGAACCCGACCGTATGACTGTTGCGGCCGCTCAACAGAGCCGCCCTCGTCGGAGAGCACAAGGCCGTGACATGGAACCGGTTGTACCGAAGTCCACCCTCCGCGAGCCGGGTGTAGTTCGGCGTCGCGATCGGCCCCCCGAACGTTGCCGGATTACCGAACCCGGCGTCGTCGATGAGCACCAACAGCACATTCGGCGAGCCTTCCGGCGCTGGGATCGGCGCGATCGTCGCCCAGTCGGGCTCTGATCCGTCCAACGTCTTGTCGATTCGCCCTCCGAACGGCGGACGACGGATCGGTAGCCTGGTTCGGTCCACGCGAGTTGACATCCCAGCTCCCATTGTTTGAGATCTTCGGATCTCGAGACGGGCCCAAGACAGACGCGGCCCCGACGATCCACGCTAGATGTTCCAGAGGTTTGGCGTGCCCGATCACCAGAAACGCTCGACGGCGATGCTCCCCGTCATGTCGGTGACTTCGGAACGATCGATGCGTCGCGGGCCGGGTGGTCTGTGCGGCCGGCTGTCCTAGCCGTCCTTCGCAGAGCGAGGAGGGTCATGTCCGTTCCGGACACACCCTCCTCGTCGGGAGCGCTACGTCGATGGCCATGCCGACCTATCGACGACGGCGAGATACCCGTCGTGCGGTGCGCCGCCCTGTACGTCGCGCGACTCGTCGAGATCCGAACATATGATCGCCTCCCTCACTTGATGGGGTGCCCTCCTCGCCCCCCGCAGTTCAGTGTGCTGCGGCGGCGGTTTCCAGGTTGTCGAGCTCGTTGGCTTCCTCGGCGGAGAGGACGCCGATTTCAATCAGGTCCAGTGGGCTGATGAACCCGTCGCTGACGCGGAGTCCGCCGGCGATGGCGT
>CAWCQQ010000003.1:0-269939 GCA_963797675.1 uncultured Actinomycetota bacterium | reverse complement strand
TTGATGCCGGTTTCTACGATCAGTCGCATCTGAACCGGCACTTCACGCGGATCGTCGGCACCAGCCCGGGCCGCTTCGCAGCGTCACAGCGAGACGTGTCGCGGCATCGGTGCCGGTCGTCGACTCAGGCTCAGGTGTACTGCTCGAAGCCCGAGGCGGATCGCGAGCCCGACACCGGCCAGCGCGATCAGCCACCGCAGCGGCCGGACCGGTGCACGCCGGACCACCGTGGCGCCGGCCAGTCCGCCGACGAGCAGGCCGAGTGCGAATGCCGGTACGGCAACCCAATCGATGTGCGTCGTCAGTACGAACAACACGGCCGCGATGCCGTTGGAGACGCCGAGCACCAGATTCTTCATGGCGTTGCAGATCGGAAGCGAGTCCGAGCTGGCCGCCAGATACACCGCGAGCAGCAGCACTCCGGCCGCGGCGCCGAAGTAGCCGCTGTAGATGCCGACTCCGAAGATGACCGGCAGCAGCCACCGCGGATCGGCGGCACGTTGACCGTCGTGACGAGCCTCCGGCGCGGCAGCAGCATGCTTGCCGCGCCGAGCCCGATCAGCACGGGGACGACCTTCTCGAACGCACCGGCCGGAGTCAGGATCAGCAGCAGGCCGCCGGTCAATCCACCGGCGGTAGCGACGAGAAGGTGTCGGGTGGTACGCCGCCGGTCACGACCGCGCAGCTCGGGTCTCGAGCCGAGCACCGATCCGAGGCTGCTGAAGACCAACGCGACGGTATTGGTGACGTTCGCGGTCAACGCCGGCAACCCGACGATCAACAGTGCGGGATAGCTGAAGAGCGAGGCGAGACCGGCGATGCTGCCGGCGAGACCGGCCCCGACGCCGGCCGCGAACAGCAATACGACCATTGCCCAGGACACAGGCGGCACCGTACGACCACATCACGCTCGGCGACTACCCCGGCCGCCGACAGTGACGTACGAACGCAGGACCGATAGTGACGCACCCCGGTCGTACGGTGGGCTCGATGACTGATGACTACCCGTGGGAACCGCCGCTCGCCGGCACCGAGGTCGAGCACCTCGTCGGTGCGCTCGACCGCCTGCGGACGACGTTCCGCTGGAAGGCCGGACGCCTCGACGCGGCCGGGCTGCAGACCCGCATCGGCGCCTCCTCGTTGACCCTCGGCGGCCTGCTCAAGCACCTCGCGCGCGGAGGACTACGATCTTCACCACCAAGCTGAGCGGAGAGCCGATCGGCGCGCCGTGGGACGCCACCGACTGGGACGGCGACCGCGACTGGGAGTTCACCTCCGCCGCCGACGACACCCCCGAACAGCTCTACGCGCTGTGGGACGGCGCCGTCGAGCGGTCCCGGGCGAGGCTCGACGCGGCCTTGGCCGACGGTGGCCTCGATCAGCTCGTCCACGTCTCCATGCCCGACGGGCAGCCATGCCAGCCTGCGCCGGCTTGTCTGCGACCTCATCGAGGAGTACGGCCGGCACACCGGGCACGCCGACCTGCTCCGCGAGGCGGTCGACGGACTGGTCGGTGAGGACCCTCCGGCCGGATGGCATGTACAGCGAGCTGTGGCGCCGCCTCGATCGCCTGGTGCGGCAGGGCTTTTGGCCGACGTCCGGCTGAGCTGGAATCCGTATCCTCATCGCATGGACCTTGAATTCAGCGGCGAGATGTGGTTCTGGAAAGGCCCGGCGCCGTGGTACTTCATTACCGTGCCGGACGATGAGTGCGGTGAGCTGGAAGCGGCATCCGCGTTGGTGACCTACGGCTGGGGCATGATTCCGGTCACCGCGCAGGTCGGGGGAACCGGCTGGAAGACGTCGCTGTTCCCGAAAGACGGGCGCTACATCGTTCCGATGAAGGCGTCCGTACGCAAAGCCGAAGGACTGGAGCTGGGCGACGCCGTGACGGTCCGCCTGGCCGTCAACGTCTGAGTCGAGGCCAGCACGTACTCTCTCATCGCGTGGACGCGGCGGTCGCCGAGGAGCTCGGCGCATATGTCCGCTTCGGCGTTGGGGGATCGCTATGCCACTTGAGGAATCCGCTCTGGAACTGGGCGCCGACGGCCAGTTGACGGAGGCGTCGTGGCGGACGATTGCGGACATGCCCGGCTGGGTGAGCCGGATGCGATGGGGCTCCACGGCGTACGGCAGATGATGTTGGGTAATTTCGACGATGCCTTGGCGTGGCTGAGCCGAGCCGATGTTGCCGGATCCGTGAATACCGTCTACAACCTGGGAGCGTGTCACGAGATGCGCGGTGACCTGGTTGCCGCGGCGGCGGCGTGGCGGCGAGGTGCTGCCGCCGGCGACGCTGACGCCATGCTCGGCTTGGTCCGGCTGATGCTCGCGGACGGTGACCGGGCAGGTGCGGCACGTTGGTACCCGCAGATCATCGAGGCACAGGACACCGAGATCCTGGTACGCCTCGGTGTCGCGCAACGGGACGCGGGTGACGACGAGTCCGCCTACCGGACATTCGCCGTAGCTGCCGAGCGAGGTGATGCATGGGCGATGACCTACTACGCGGATGGCATGCGGCAGCGCGGCGAGACTGCTGAGGCAATCTGGCTGGTATCGGCGGGCGGCGGCCTTGGGTAACACCCGGGCGGCGTTCGAGTCGGGTGTGCTCCTACACGGGGCCGGCCAGTTGATCGAGGCAAAGGCGATGTTCAACCGGGCCGCCGATGGGGGAGACGCTCGGGCGCTGTCCAATCTCGGCGCGCTCGCGTATGAGGCCGGTGACCGTGACACCGCTGAGCGCCATTTCCGGTCGGCGGTCCAGGCAGGTATGGGCGCGGCCGCCGCGAACCTGGCTCTCGTGCTCGCCGAACGCGGCGATCTGGACGGTGCGTCGGTGGTGCTGCGCCCGCTGGCCGCCGGCGGCGACATCAAGGCTGTGGCGGTGATGGGCAATATCAGCCGCGACCGCGGCGCGTTCGATGAGGCACTGGATTGGTACGGCATCGCCGCCGCGGCCGGCGATGCGGACGCGACGGCGTCGGCGGGCCTGCTGCTTCTCGCCCTCGGCCGGCCAGGCGAGGCCGAGGATCTGTGGCAGCGAGCCGCCGCCCGCGGTGATCTGGGCGCGATGTGCAATCTCGGGAAGATGTGGAGCGATCGGGACCATCCGGCGGAGGCCATGCGATGGTGGCACGATGCCGCGGCCCGGGGTTTGCCACTGGCCATGTACAACATCGGCTACACCTACGAGATGCAGCACGATCTCGTGCAGGCACACGCCTGGTACCAGCGGGCCGCGGACGGCGGCGATTCGAACGCTGCGCTGAAGCTGGCGGGTAGCTGACGCAACCGGCCGCGACCGGCGCCGTACGATTCGGGGATGGATCTTGCCGTTGCCACCTCGATGCTCGCACGTACGCCGGACGTCCTCGGCCGCCTGCTCGTCGATCTGCCCGCGGAGTGGGTCCATCGCAATGACGGCCCGGATACCTGGAGCGCGTACGACATCGTCGGTCACCTGTTGCACGGCGAGGCGACCGACTGGGTGCCCCGGGCCCGGATGATCCTCCGCGACGGTACGGACCGGCCGTTCGAGCCGTTCGACCGGAACGCGATGCTCGATGCGGCGCCGGAGAGCGGGCCGGCCTTGCTCGCCCGGTTCGAGTCGGCCCGGCGGGCGAGTCTCGGGGAGTTGTCGGCGATGGATCTCGGCGCCGCCGATCTGGATCGGCGCGGTCTGCATCCGGAACTCGGCGAGGTGACGCTTGCTCAACTCCTGTCGACGTGGGTGGCGCACGACCTTACCCATCTCGCCCAGGTCGGTGAGGTGCTGGCGCGACGCTACCGGGATGCCGTCGGGCCGTGGCGGGCGTACCTGCCGGCGCTCGATCGCGTCTCGGCCGCCGAATAGCCGGACTCTGCTGACGGCTCTCACCGGTGTCCTGGATGATGGATATCGCTATTTAGCGGGATAAGTCATTGACACGGCAAATGTCTCTTTCCGGAGGGCATCATGAGCGAGCTTGATCTGCTTGAACTCAGCGTGTTGCGACCCAGCGACCCGGGCTACACGGACGCCTGTCTTGCAACGATCTGGAACGGTGACATCGATCGGCATCCGGCCGCGATCGTGCGGACGCACAGCACGGCTGACGTCTCGACCGCGGTCCGCGGTGCGCGGGCGGCCGAAATGGACATTACGGTACGGGGAGGCGGTCACAGCTTTGCCGGCCACGCTGTCGCCGACGGCGGCGTGATGATCGACCTGGGCGGTCTGGACGGCGTCATGGTCGACCCGGCTACCAACCGGGCTCGGTGCGGCGGCGGTACGACCTGGGCACAGCTCGACGCGGCAACGGCTGCGTACGGGCTGGCGGTCCCCGGCGGCACGATCAGTCATACCGGCGTGGGTGGACTCACGCTCGGCGGCGGATTTGGATGGCTCACCCGCCGTGCCGGTCTGACCTGCGACAACCTGGTCTCGGCCGAGGTCGTCACGGCCGACGGGCGGATCGTGACCGCGTCCGCTCACGAGAATCCCGACCTGTGGTGGGCGTTGCGTGGCGGTGGCGGCAACTTCGGCATCGTGACGACGTTCGAATTCGCGCTGCACGAGGTCGGACCGATGGCGAACGTTGGCCTGTTCTTCTTCGACACGCCGCGGGCCGCCGACGCGCTTCGGTTCGCCAATACCTACGTGCAGGAGTTGCCGGATGCGTACGGGTCGATGATCGCGGGCATGTCCGCGCCGCCGGCACCGTTCGTCCCGCCCGAACATGTGGGTAAGCCGGGCTACGCCGTCGTCGTGGTGAACTGGGAATCGCCCGAAGAACACATGACGACGGTGGCACCGTTGCGCGCCCTTGGACCGTTGTTCGAGTTCATATCGCCGATCCCGCACGTCGCGTTGCAGCAGATGCTCGATGACGCGGCGCCCTGGGGCACGTACGCGTATGAGAAGGCGCTCTACTTCGACGACCTGTCCGACCTGGTGATCGACCTGAGCGTTGCGGCGCTGCCGAACCGCAAGTCGCCGATGTCGATCACGCCGATCTTCGCCACCGGCGGCGAATTCGCCCGCGTATCGGAGGATGCCACGGCGTTCGGCGGGCGGCGAAGCATGCGCTGGGTCTACAACATGGCGGCGATGGCTCCAACGCCCGATCTGCTGGTCGCCGAACGTCCGTGGGTCGCCGGTCTCTACGACGCGCTCGCGCCGTTCGCATCGGCCGGGACGTACGTGAACTTCCTGAACGACAAGGACAACGAGCGCGTCCGGCAATCGTACGGGCCGGCGAAGTACGACCGCCTGGCCGCCATCAAGGCCGTGTGGGATCCGGACAACGTCTTCCGTCACAACGCGAACATCGCGCCCGCCTAGGGGTCGCAGATGATTAACCCGTAGTGTTCGTGAACGAGGCCAGCGACCGCGGTGTGATGGTTTCGGTGAGGATGTCGCGGCGGCCGGTGAAGCGTTGCAGGACGCGCCACCTTTCAGTTCGGCGATGGCGTGTTCGACGGGGACCCGTTGTGAATTGGGCTTTGCGGGTCACCCGGGCGAGCCCAGAACGTCTTTGTGCGAAACCAATGCATCCACATCTGCCAGGTAGGAACCATGAAATTCGTGGATGTGGCTCTCTGTCTGTTCCTGAAATAAGTGCAGCCGCTCCACGGGATCAGGCACCGCATAGATGCCCAGCTGCGTGAAGAACGCCGCTCCCTCTTCCGACATCCGGTCCGCGCCTTGCCGATACAGCCGCCACTTTGGGCCTGTCCCAAGCAGAACCTCCGCACCCGTCGCGAGCGCCACGAGGACACTGACAACAACGCCAACCGGGTTCAGCCACTGGATAGACCGGCTTGCCGTAATGAGGACCGGCAAGGTAAGTGATCCGCTGAGTATCAGATAGCGGGTCGACCAGAAGATTTTTCTCCACTTGTTCTCGAGGCTACGTAACCGATCCGTCCCCTCGCAGAAACGGTGTCTAAACCACACTTCCGTTCCGGAGTCGAGCGTGTTGTTCTGCACGAACTCTTTAACCCATGCATCGAAGGAAGTCTTCTCCGACGTCTTTTGATGCGGGCGTCCCTTGATCACGCCGTGCACCGCGGGCACTTGGGTCTGGTGCGCGGTTTTCATGGACGCACACTAGCGCCGACGGTCAAGGACCGATGTCGGTCGATGCCATCACGTTCCGTCCGGTCAAGCCGCCAACTATGACGCACAAGGTTGTTAAGTTACCGGGTGGCGGTGAGCAGGTCGTCGACGACGAGCGTACGCAGGTCGTCGCGGTCGGGTTTGCGGCCGAGCGCGCGGAGCCGTCCGGATTGGACCTTGCGCATGCCCTCCAGGAGCCTGCGCGCCTCGCGTGCGTTGCCGAAGTTCCGATCACGTTCGACCTGGTCGAACCACTCGCGCAGGGCGTCGTCGAGGCCCGGTCCGAGCAGGTAGTCGTCGTTGTGCGCGATGCGGCTGACGATCAACACGAGTTCGTCCGGCGTGTAGTTCTCGAATTCGAGGGTCTTCGCGAAGCGCGAGGCCAGACCGGCGTTCGCATCGAGGAACTCCAGCATCTCATCGGTGTATCCGGCGACGATCACCGCGATCGCGTCGCGATGGTCCTCCATCAGCTTGACCAGCGTGTCGATGGCCTCGCGGCCGAAGTCGGCGCCGCCGCCGCTGGATCGCGACAGCGTGTACGCCTCGTCGATGAACAGCACACCGCCGAGCGCCTCTTCGAACACCGCGTTGGTCTTCTCCGCGGTGTGGCCGATGTACTGGCCGACCAGGTCGCGTCGGGCCACTTCCTTGAATTTTCCGTCCGGCAGCACGCCCAGAGCCCGGAGCAGCTCGCCGTAGAGCCGGGCCACGGTGGTCTTTCCGGTGCCGGGCGCGCCGGTGAAGATGAGGTGGTGGCTCACCGCGCCGACGGCCAGCCCGGCGTCGCGTCGCCACTCGTTGACCTGGATCTCGTCGATCAGTGCTCGTACCTCGGACTTCACGCCGGCAAGCCCGACCATGGCGTCCAGCTGGGCGAGCAGCCGCTCCACCACCTGCGCATCCTGCGGGCCGGCGCTGGTGGACTTGCCGGCCTCGGCGCGCGGCCCGACCGTACCGGTGCGGGCCTCCACGATCTCCGCGGTCGCGCCTTCGTCCACATGGATACCGGGTACGGCGGTCTGTTCGACCGTGCATCCGTCGATGATCGCGCGGCAGCCTCGGCCGACCATGATGCCGACACCGCGGGCTTCGTGCACGTGGCAGCTGCGGATGGTCGGCGCGCTCTGGTGGGCGATCGAGATCCCGACGTCGCCGGAGCCGGCGATCTCGCAGTGGTCCATCGTCGGTCGGCCGGCCTGATAGACGTACACGCCTCGGTATCCGCTGCCGCTGATCGTGGTGTCGCGGATCGTCGGGTCGGCGCCGAGCCGGACGATGATGCCGTCCTCGGCCACGTCGCGGACGGTGCATCGCTCGATCACGCCGCCGGAGTCGTCGATCAGGAATCCGAATTGGCCGCCGGCGACGGTCACCTCACTGGCCTGGATCGTCGTGCCGTGCGCGATGCTGATCCCGGCTCCGGATCGGGCGCTGGCGTCGCACTGGCGGATCTGCAGGCGCGTACCGGACACGCTGACCGCGGCCGAGTCACCGGCCCGCAAGGTCAGACCCTGCAACGTCACGTCGCTGTCGCGGCAGGCGACCGCCGGTTGGCCGTACGCTTCGGCGTCGATGATCACGCTACCGGCTTCACCGCTGGCGGTCAGGCTCAGTTTCCGCCCGTCGATCCGCAGCGCCTCGGTGTAGGGCCCGGTGCGATCGCGATGACCGTGTCGTCGGACGCCACTTCGAGCGCGTCACGGATGGTGGGAAACGCCCCGAGCGTCGAGGAGGAGACCACTAATGTGCGTGCCACCGGCACACTTTACCCGGAGCGGCACCGCTGCGTCGGGCCGTCATGGGCGCGGTCCATTGAGGACGGCATGGGCATGCGGGCAGCGCCTCGGCGACGGCATGGATAGGCTCGACGGCGGGTTGCGGATCGAGGGTGGGGAGCGGGTGTGGGGGAGTACGAGTCCGATCAGGAGTTCCGGTTCGTGATCGTCGCCGACGGCACCGGCGAGCTGATCACCGGCATCGCGCCCGACGATCGGCGGAAGTCCCGGATGCTGCGCTATCTGAGCAGCGCCACGGTGGTCCTGCGCGACCCGACACGTGTCACGGCGTCGATCACGCTGGATCCGGCGCGGCCGATGACCGTACCGCGGGGGTACCGCACCGACGGCGACTGGATCTGGCCCGAAGCGCTGCACTACTACCTGGAACGCTACGGCGTCGCACCGGCGTCCGGGTTCGTCGACGTGATGGCGGAACGCGCGTACTGGAGTCCGCTGGTCAGCGCCGGCCGGGTCGGGCAGGCCCGGCTCGCGATCGCCCGGCAGGGCATCGGACCGTTCGAGCCGGCCGCACCGGAGCAGAACCGGTTCCCCGCAGACGTGTACGACGTGCTCGTCACGTACGGATGGGCACCGGGACGTGATGCCCGTTCGGATGTCGATACCTGGTGGGCCGGTGCCGCCCCTGGGCTTCCGGGCGTTCCCGATGACCTGGCCGCGGCCGGGCGGTCGATCCTGTCCGAGTTCGGCGGTCTCAGCTACCCCGTCTACGGATACGGCCCGGACTGGCCGGTCGTCGGATTCCAGATGCTGCCATCCGGAGCACCGACCGACCCGGTACGGCTGACGGCCGCCACGGTCCGGCTCGGCGGCCCGTTCTTCCCTCTCGGGTCGGTCTACGACTGGCGATCCGAGATCGTGCTGCACCCGGACCACGGGATCGTCGCCGTCGGCGATGTCGACCGCTTCCTCGGCCGCGATATCGACAGTGCGCTGGTCGCACTCGTGCGAGGCGTGGCGTCGGAGGCGAAGTCGTGATCGTTGAGTTCGAGGCGCCGACGCTGCGGGTCCGATACCGGGACGGGCTCGCCATCGGTGCACACGGATTCCCGGACTGGCTGCCGTACGCGCGGGCTGCCGTACGGTTGCCGCTGGTCGCGCCGGGGCAGGGCGTCGACGAGGCGCGGGTGCACGACGTGCTGACCGCCAACGCGGTGATGGACGGCACCGGTGATCCGCTCTGGACCGGTCTGGCCGCCCTGCGTACGCCGCCCGGCTGGACCTGGGCGCATCTGGAGATGTGCCGGACGATCGTGCTCGTCCCGATCGAGCTCTATCTGGCGAGCCGGCACCGGGGTGGGGTCGCGACCGGCGCCGCCGAGCATGACGACCGTGGCATCGCCGGATGCGTCGGCCCGCCGCCGGACCGCGTATTCGACCAGCGGCTGGCCGAGGAGACCCTGGCCGATGCGGATCGGCGGCTGGGCGAATTGCCCGCTGCGTACCGGCGGTTCCTGGCCGAGACCAACGGTGCCGGGAGCGCATGGCCGGCCGTACACCCGGGGTGTGGATTTGTTCTTGATCAGCCGTTGTTCGGGTTTGCGCGACGCGACCGGATGACCGACCTGGGATTTGTCTATGCCGCGTTCCGTGATCGGCTGACCGCTGACTACCTGCCGATCGGGTACGTGCACGGTGGCCTGCTCGCGATCCGGATGCGTGGCGCGGACGCCGGATCGATCTGGTTCTACGACAGCGACGACCGTCGCGACCGTGACGATCTCACCGCCGCCGACATCTGCGACCGGCTGTTGCACCGCTGCGCGGACGACTTCGACGCGTTCTGGGCCGGTTTGCGAGCGATCCCGGCCCGGCTACGATCGCGCGCGTTCGCTGCGGCGGACGGGACCGCATGGCCGGTCTCACTGCCTCGGATGGGCGACGCGCTGCCGGTCGCCCGCCGCGCACCCGCGGTAGCGGCATCGTGACCGCCGGTTCCTGGGCTTCGGCGAACGATCGGGAACAAGCTCTCGCCGCGGCCATTACCGGCTCGGATCGGAGCGGATTCTTCCAGCTCATCGTCGATGCCGACCTGATCCTGCCGGCGTTCGTCGAGACGGATCCGCAGGCCCGGCAACGGTTCTTGACCATGGATCTGTTCGGGCACGTCTATCTGCCGGTGTTCACGTCGCCGGACGGTCTCAGCGGGCACTCGGGCGTGCGATCGGTGCGTACACCATCACGACGTACGCCGAACTGCTGCAGAAGTGGCCGTCTCCGACGTGGCGGCTCGCGATCAATCCGGGCAGCCCGATCGACGCCTACCTGACCATCGACGCGGTCGCCGACGCGGCAGGTGGTGCCATCACGATTGCCACCGCCGCCGAGTTGATGGCCGAAGGGCGGGCCGAAGCGGTCATCGTGGCCGCGGCCGGCGGAGACGGCAACGGTTACCTGGACGCGCTGGTGGACTGCGACGTGTTCCTGCCGGCTCGGCGCCCGGTCCGAACCGATGAGCTGCTCGGCACGGACTTTCCGTGGTGCCTGACGCAGGTGGAGGTCGATCGTCCGGCGCCCGGCGAGCCGACCGTACGGACGACGATCGAGGTGGCGACGATGCCGGGGCGGCCGCCGGAGAGCGCGTACGGCATCGTCGTACCGTTCACGGCGCTCGCCGTCGCGTGGCCCGACCCGACCTACGATCTGGCCGTGACGACCGGCGGCCGAGTCGTGACCGTGCCGGGGGCGTACCTGTCCGCGCTCGCCGTCACCGTCGGCGTCGACCTGACCTAGTTCCCCCGCACCTGGGCCTTGGCATCCGGCACCGGCCCGGCGTCATCCGTACGGGCAGCAAGGACGCTGCCGCCCGGCGTTTCAACGATGAACGCCTGCTCGTCCGCGATCACGGCAGAATCGGGAAGCTCTCCGGGCCGCTGCGACGTCATCCTGCGGGCGTCGCTTCGGTGATTGTCCGGCGTGGTCTGCGGCGCCCGCCCGATCGTCGACTGTCCACGTTGGACCGGGGCGGCGCGGAGACCACGCGGCACCTCCTCGAGCCCGGACACCGTCCCGCCACCCGTGGCCGGGCCGGGCGCGCGCAGGGCCGGCATCGTCGTGTCGACCTCGCCGGCTTCCGCACCGCCGGTCCGGCTCAGACGGCCGAGCACGGAGCGTACGGCGTCGCTGCGCCCCGGCAGGTCGGTGCTCAGTTCGTCGCTCAGGACGCCCGGTGGTGTGGACGTCGTCGAGCGCCCGCGCCGCCGATTGTTGAGAACCGGTGGCGTCACCCGGGCACCGTTGCCGCCGAACAGGTCTTCCTGGCCCGGATCGCGCGCGGCGACGGCATTGTCGGCGTTGCGACGGCCCGAGCGGCGGCTGCCGGCCGGCGTCTCCGGCTCGCCCTGCGGGCGGCGGGTGAGATTGCGCAGACCCTTGGACAGAGCGCTGGCGGGCAGCGATGACGCACTCAGCCGGGCGTCCGCCTCAAGATCGCCGGCCGATCGGGAGATGAGTCCGCTGCTGCCGGGCAGCTTCGGCGCCTGAAATGGATTCGTCAGACCGCCCGGTACAGCCGTCGGTTCGGCCGGAGGCAGACCGACACCGGCAAGGCCCAACCCGGCAAGGCCGACGCCGATCCCGGGGACCGACAGCCCGGTGCCGGCGACCGGTACGGTCGGCGCCGCGGGTGCCGCTGGCACCGTAGGGAGCGTCGGTGGCGTCGGCGTGCCGAGCGGCGGCGTGAGCCCTGGCGGCGGCGTCGGCAGAGCGGGCATCGGCGGCGGAACCGGTACGCCAGGGAGCTGCGGGGTGCCGCCGACGCCGCCCGGAATACCGCCGGGGAATCTCGGCCCGTTGGGGCTGTCCACCACGGCATCCGGCGCCTCGTAGACCGGACCGTGGCCACCGCTGAACAACGAGTATGAGTCGAACATCTCCTGCGCCATGCTCCACGCCATGGCCTGCGCCTTGATGTTGTACTTCGTCTGCACATCCTTCGTCGCGTTGGCCCGGTCAGTGGCGAGGTTGGCGTCGAGGTCGTGCTGGTCGCTGCCGCCGAACACGTCGTAGCTCACCCACCACGCGTCGAACTGATGCCACCCCGAAACGTTCTGTGCGTCCTGGACGGCCTGTTTGTATTCGGCCCAGAGCGGTTCGATCTTCGCCTGATATTCCAGGACGATGTTCACGATCGCGCTCAGCGCACTCTGGTTGGCCAGTGCCGCGTCCATCCAGGGATCCAGATAGGCCAGCGCCGCGCCCGGCCCGGCCTTCAGGAACGCGTCGCGTGCGGCGCCCGACTTCCACTTCTCCTCGGCCAGCGTGGTGCTCTCGTCGAAGATCTGCGTGCGGATCGCGTACAGCAGGTAGTACATGTTCTGCCACTGATCGGCCAGCGCTTGAAGGTGGGCCGGTTGCGAGTTCTGCAACTGTTGATGGAACGCATCGATCGAGGTGCCGGAGTCGACCGGGTTGCCGTTCTTGTCCAGGCTGACGGCCGGCGTGAACGTGACCTCGGCGTCGCGGTCCGGCTGCGTGTACCACGAACCGAACCCCTCCGGGCCGTTCGAGTAGTAGTTGGCCGAAGCTCCCCAGTAGTCCACCATCACATCCCCGTTGCGTCGTGAGCCGTCGTCGTGGGTCGTCGTTGCGTCGTGAGTCGTCAGGCCGTCGTCGTGCCGGCGGAGCCGTTGGCACCGGCATCCTGACCCGAGCCGCCGCCCAGGTCGGCGACGCGGGTGTTCGGCGGACCAGGCGCAACGATGTGCGTGCGTTGAGCGTCGTCGCCCTTCTGCGCCACGGCGTTGTCGGCGGCGAGAGCGTCGTTCGACGGCGAATCCGGCGCACCGAGTTGAACGGTATTGTCCTGGCCGACCGTGACCTGCTGGGTGAGCGTGCGGCTGCCCGAGGCGTCCACCGAGTACGTTGACGTGGTCTGGCTGCCGTTCGCGTTATACGTCACGGTGGTCACCGAGTGCGTCTTACCGTCACTGGCCGACTCTGTGGTAGTGGTGTTCCCGGCGTACGTCGTATTCGTCTCCGCGGTGCTGACCTTGCCGGTCGGGTCGGTGGAAGTCGTGGTGGTGTAGCTGCCGAATTCGAAGCTGTAGGTCATCTCGTCGGTGACCGTCTTTCCTTCCGGGCCGGTCATCGTCGTGATCTTGTGACCCGTGGCATCGATCACCACCGAGATACTGCGAACGTCACCGTACTGATCGGTGTAGGTCGAGTAGGTGTTGCCCGCATCGTCGGTGGACGACGTGGTGAGCGCCCAGATGGCGTCCGGATGAGCGGCCGTCTTGCCGTCCTTCGCCGCCGCGGCCTGCGCCTTGGCCTGCTGCTGCGAGAACGTCTCGCCATAGAACGACGGCAGCCCGGCCGGCCGCGTCGCTCCCGGCTCGGCGAACGCGAAACGCACGTCGTTGAGCGAGACGGCGGAGAAACCATCCTTGTCGCCGTAGGAGTCGGCAATGGCCTGCGCTGCGTTGCCGCTGTGCTGCAGACCGTCGTAGAGGTTCTGCAGATATTGGTTGAACTCGGAGAAGTTCTGCCCGTGCAACGTCGCGGCGTAGCTCACCTCGGGAAACCCGCCGAGGAATGCGCCATCGGTGAGCACCGAACCGATCTGCTGGGTGACCCGGATCCGGTGGGTCTGCAGGTTGTCGGAGATGGTCATCAACGCCTTGGCGTAGTCGGACATGCCGGAAAGCTTCGCGTCGATCTTCGTGAAGTCTCCGAGCCAGGCCTTCGACGTGTTCTGGTCGGTATCGCTCTGGTAGGGCCCGTTATCACGGTCGTCGTCGTGTGTCATGGCCCTGGTCCTCCCGTGATCAGGCCGCGTGGACAGCTCGTGTGGCTCGACATCGACGTGGATCGTACGAGCCGATGCACCGGCCATCCTATGCGAATACTGCGACGCTTCGCGTCCGCAGACGCACGGGGTGGCCCGGTTCGGGCCCGGGTAATAGCATCAGCAGATCAGAGACGCGGGGGGTGTGCGATGGATCGGCAACGTCCGAACTGGACGGCCATCGAATCCATGGTCGGCGATCTCCGACGCTCGTTGGACCGGGTGGGCAGCATGCAGCGAGCGCTGATGCGGGTGACCGGCACCGCCTGGTCGGAGGACCGGATGGTGAAGGCCGTCGTCGGTCCGCGCGGACAGCTCATCGAACTCGACATCGACCCGCGCGTCTATCGCAAACCGAACTCCAAAGCGTTGGCGGCCTCGATCATCGCGACCGTGCACGCGGCCGTGGACAACGTGATCCGGGACGGCGCCGAGATCCTCGACCAGAACATTCCGCGTGATGCGGGCCTCGGGCTGGGGGCTGATTCGCCCGCCATGCGGATGGCCCGACAGCACGATGCCGATGTCCTCAAGGAAGTGAGTGCCGACGATGAGTGAATACGTCAGCATCAACACGAGCATCCCCGAAATCCTGTCGGCCGCCAACGACCTGGTGCTCAAGGGGGCCGAGCTGCAGTCGGCGATGGCGCCACTGCTGGCCGACATCACCCGCAGCGAGGGCACCGCGATCTGGGGCAACGACGAGTTCAGCGGAAAGTTTCTGGGCAACTATCACGGTGACGACAACACCAGCGAGTCGGTGAAAACGCTCATGGACGGTTCGAAGAGCATCGGAGCGACCACCCAGAACATCGGCAACGTCGTGGTCAACACGATGTTCAACTATGCCGACACCGATGCCGGCAGCGCCTCGGACATCGACGGAACCGCCGCGTAAGTCGTGCCTGCCGACCACTGGCTGGCCGAGGTCCTCGACGTCTTCGACCAGATCGACCAATATCTTCCGGGTTCCAAGACCATCGTCGGCGAATTCCTCTACGGCAAGGTCCCGCAGGCCAACGACGAGCGCCTCCATGACCTGGCCGATGCCTGGGCTGCGGCGCGCGACCAGGTCAACGCGTTCGCCGCGGATATCTACCGCGCAGCCGACCCGATTCTGCAGGGCTGGGGTGGCGACGGCGCGGCGATGCAGTTCCAGCAGAACTGGCAGCAATATCTGGAACAGGTCGAACAGGCCGTCTCGCTCTACTCCGGCATGGCCGATCTGACCTCCGGCTTCGCGCTCGAGGTCGAGACCGAAAAGTTCATGACCGCGCTGAATCTGTGCTTCCTCATCGGCTCGCTGATCATGATCATCGCTACGCTCGCGATCTCATTCGGCAGTTCGGCACTGGCCGCGCCGGGAGCGTTCGCGGTTGCCCGCGAGGCGATCGCCGTCGCTGCTCGAGAGGCCCTCGAGAAGATCGGCAGCCTCGGTGCCCGCCTCCTCACCAAGGATGTGCTGAAGAACATCACCGCCCGCAGCGTTGCGGACAAGCTGGCCGGTCAGTTCTTCAAGGACGTGATCCGCAAGGAGATGCGTCAGGCGCTCACCAAGACGGTCGATGCAGGTGCGCGGAAGGCCCTGATCCGCGGCGCGTATCAGATGCGCAAGGAACTCGCCGACAAGATCACCGCCGACCTCACCGAGAAGTGGACCGGAAAGGTCGCGGAGGACGCCGCGGCCAAAGGACTGGAAGGTATCAGCGACGAGGCACTGAACAAGATCATTTCGGACGGTGCGGAGAGTACGTTCGGCAAGGAGTTCACGAAGTACCTCGCTCCGAAGCTGTGGCAGGGCGCGAAGTTCATGGGTGGCCAGGATCTCTTCGTCCAGTCCATGGAGATGCTGGCCGGAGATCGGTCCGGTATCGACGGCCGTGAGGCCGGCACCGCGGCACTTCAGGGCGCCGTGATGGGCGGGCTGATGGGTGGTCGCTCGTACCTCGGACAGATGGCGTCCGGCGCCACGGCCGGGCTCGCGACGGCGGCGATCGGGGATGGCCTGGCGGTCTGGAGCGGGAACGCCGACGACGTTCACTGGAAGGCCGATCTGGAACAGGGCGCGGGCAGCGGCGCGGCGATGGCCGGCTTCTTCCATGTGCAGCACGGCGTGGACGCGTTCGGCGAGAACCTGTCGATCGCCGCCAACAACCGGATCGGCCAGGAGACGCATGTCCTGATCGATCCCGAGACCGGCGCCATCTCGCTCGACATCCGGTCCGGCGATCTGCACATCGACCGGCAGCTCGGTGGCGTCAGCGTCGTCGAACAGGGCGGGAAGACCACCTTCTACGACGCGGGAGGCGCATCGATCACCGAGGCTCGAGCGATGGATCTCGGTTACCAGGGCGGCGGTGGCGGAGGCGGCGGTCCGACGGTCGCGGACCGGCCGACGACGAGCGCATCCGGCGGTACGGCGGCGCGGGAAACCGGCGCCACCACGTCGAATCGACCGTCCGGCGATCCCATTCGCCGTGATCGAGTCACGGCCACCGAGCCCGGCGGGCGGGCCGCAGACGACCGATCGGCCCCGGAATCGGGCGTTACCGACGCGGCCGGACCGGGTCGCGCCGATACGGCCGATCTGAGTCACGCGGATACCGCGGGATCGGGTCATGCTGACACCGCCGGTCCGGGTCGCGCCGACGCCGCCGGCCCTCGTCACACCGAGGCTGCGGATCCGGGGCGCACCGATCCATCGGATCCGCGCCACGCGGACGCGGCAAGTCCGGGCCATGCCGATGCCGGAAGTCCGTCCCGGTCCGACACCGGAGATCCGCACCGGGATGTAGCGCCGCCGACCGATACCGACCGGCCGAGTGCCTCGGGTGCATCGGAGGCTGGCGGCCGTTCGCCGTCCGAATTGCCCGCGGGCCGCATGACCGAAGCCAGCCACGGCGACGGACCGCAGATCGGTGATCACGTCGCCCGAACTGACCACTCCGTGACCGAACTCGACCCCTCCCGGGTGCGATACGCCGACCCGCCGGCCGGCATCCACGACCACGCCGCAGGCCATCACGGCGCCGACGGCACGCACGCGGTTGGCGATACCCCTGAGGTGGTACGCCAACCCGTCGCACCCGCCCTGCCACCGGTGGACGTGGCCGACGGCGGCAGGGTCTGGCGATCCGAGTTGCCGACCGATCTCGCGATCTCGGCCGATGACCACGTCGGCGGACTCCTGCGCGCGGCGGGCGAACCGCACACCTGGGTGGATGGGCAGCCGCCGCAGATCGAGCTGCGGGTCGACGGCGGCATCGACGCGCAACTGGCCCGCCATATCGAACATCTGCGCAGCGACTTCGACCAACGCAATCCGGACGGCACCCCGGTACGCAGACCGCGCGTCACCGTGGTCGGGCAGCGTACGCATGGCGAGCCGATGCACCTGTCCGACGAGATCCGTGAGCAGGATGCTCGTGACCGGGTCCCGTACCTGGACGCCCAGGCGAGGGCCCGCTACGAGGTACGGATCGTCGACGGCCGCCTCTACGACCAGGACGACGTCCCGTTGCACGGCCACTACGTGTACGTCACCGAGCCCGGCACCCACCGCGCATACGCGATGGAGTGGGGCGAGGAGGGTCGGCTCGGCGCCAAACACTCGTCGCTGCTCGCCGGCGGCGATGTGGAATCCGCCGGTGAAATGCGGATCGAGCACGGACACGTGACCGAACTCGACAACAACAGTGGCCACTACGTGCCGACCGCCGATCACATCTTTGCGCAACGGGATGTACTGGCGGCCAAAGGTGCGGATCTGTCCGGTGCCCATATTCGCGTGGTCGGCCCGGACCGTACGCCGTTCAGCCGGTCGCGTGGCGACGCGTCGTTCCGCCGTGCCGTGGATGAGCTGGGCCGCCCCGGCGAGATCGACGGTGTACGCCGGGTCGAGTCGGCGCCGATGGGCCGCGATGCCGCCGCCGGTGCCGACGCGACCGTTCGGGTGACGACGACCGACGGACGCGTGCTCGAGATCAACGCGACCCGAGTCCGCGACTACCTCAGCGCCACCCGCCCGGACGGCCCGGACATCGATCGGTTCGCGGCCGACCGCCGCCTGTCCACGCCGGACGCGGACCTCGCCCATCAGGGTGCCGACCTGCTGCGATCGCGGATCGAAGGTGCGCTGGACGCGGATCGGCCGTCGGAGCCGGTCCTGACCGAGCCGACGCGGCCGCCACGGGCGTTGGCCGATCTCGATCGCGCGCTGGCCGGTCGGCTCGGCGAACCACCGTTGCTGGACGCCGACGGACGAGCCGTCGAGCCGCCGCCGAATCCGGACGCCGTCGTGAGTGCGGTCCGCGCCGTCTCCGACGCCCAGATCCACGCCGATGTGGACGCCGCCGGGCTGCCCGTAGAGCAGGCGGACGCGCTGAAGGCCTCGCTGATAGACCGGCGGGACGCGGTGATCCGGCAGCATGAACGGCCGCCGAACCCGGAGGAAGTCCGGCGGATGACCGACGCGGCCCGCATGTACGTGCGTCCCGAGACGTCCGGCCGCGATCTGTACGACGTGCTGCGCGAAGAGTCGCACCGCAAGACCGCGGACTTCTCCACCGGCCTGACCGTGCACGAGGCGGCTCGGGCACTCGATGACGCGGCCGCCGTCCACGGTGAGCCGGGCGGTTATGCCGGCCGACTCGACGACTTCCTGAATTCGCCGGAAGGCCGGGCGTACCACGAGGACCTGGTCCATCTCGATCTGGCGACCGCGCACGGCCCGCATCCCGAGCCGGACGGCGTCCGGTTCCACGAGCCATCTGACGAGACCGCAGCGGAGGCCGTGGCCGGGCAGTTTGCGGATCGGTCGCCGGCCCAACGCGATGCCCTGGACCGGTACGCGGGACCCGGGTCGCACACGGTCGACCGATATCTGCGGACGGACGGGCAGGAGAGCGGATCGGGTCGCGCCGATGCCTTCAAGATTCAGTCGGCGATGCGGCCGACCGACGTCGACCTGCGTCTCCATGGTGGCCTCGATCTGCGCGATCTCGGGGTGCACGACCACGGCGGTCTCGCCGATCTGGTCGGCACGAGCATTACGGTGAAAGGATTCCTGCGCGTCTCCGGCGAGGAGTTCGGCTCCGCGGTCCATGGTGACGTACGCATCGACATCGACGCTCCCGCCGGTACCCACGCGGTGTGGATGCGCGCCGCGGACGGTGACCGGGCCGGCGACCTGTTGCTTGCGGCCGGCACCGACCTGCGGGTCGTCGACCTGACCCGGCTCGGCGCCGACCGTTACGAGCTGCGCGTGCGTGTCGACGGCTACGAGGACCCGGCCGGACTCACCGGCCGTCTGACGCACGGCGGGCCGGCCGACACTGCCCTGCACGACCACGAGCACCTGCCGCGGCACTTCGGCGACGGGCGCAGCAATGCCGACGTCCTGGAGCACGGCGGCGACGTACCGCAGACGCTCGACGAGGTCCGGCGAGTCGCCGATCTGATCGGTATCGACCTCACCGGCATCCGGGTCGACCTGGTGACGGACCCGGTGGCGATCGCCGCCATGGACCGGCGCGGACTCTCCGCCGTCACGCCCCTCAAGGACGGCGGACGAGTGGTACGCCTCGGTCCGGCCGCCTTTGCCGACCGGGAGACACTGGCCGCCACGGTGGCGCACGAGTACCAGCACGTCGAGCAGCTGCGGCGCGGCGCCGAATTCACGTCCGACGAGAACCGGGCCGCACTGGAACACGAGGCGGACGCGAGCGAGCAGCCTGCACTGGAGCGGCTCCGTGCGGGAGGGGAGGATGGCACACATGACGATCCGGTTCTCAGTGGAGACGATCTTCGACCTGAAGGGCGAGGGGGGCCTCCTGGTGGCGGGCTGGATCCTGGGCGGCGTGATCAGACCCGGGATGACCCTGGGGGACGGGACGGGAGCCCAGACCACGGTGCTGACGGTCGAGTTCGAGAGCCCGGAGGACCGCAGGACCGGCCAGACGACACTGCTGCTGGCTCGGACCACGCCGAGCCCGGTGAGCGAGGGGACGGTACTGGTGATCGAGGAGATTCCGACCGAACCGCTGGAGTACGAGTACTACGCGATCTACCCGATGACCGGGACGGTGGCGCCGGGGGAGACGCCGACGGTACGGACCGTGATGTGCAGCGAGGTGACGCTCGGCCCGCCGAGGACGATGCTGTTCAACCTGGCCCGGAAGGAGTGGAGGTTCAACCGGGCGGCGGGGGTGCGGTACCTCTTCGACCTGACGTACCCGGAGGAATCGAAGCTGATCACGCGGACCGAGGCGGAACGGATCGCGCTGGACTTGGGGACCCGGCTGCCGAGCGAGACGGAGCTGCACCGGCGGATCCTGATCGCGGAAGCGGAGCAGACGGAGACGGGCGCGACCGAGTAACACCTGACGTCGCAAGCGGCGATGTCGCGAGCAATGACGGTCCGGCCGATCACACCGGCGAGACCGATGCACAGCGGCTCGAACGGCTGGCGCCCGGCCGGCTGACCGATGACCAGCGGCAGGAGATCGCGGACGCGGTCGGTGACGGCGCCCGCAGACTGGCCGACGAGACGTTGGTCAAGCTCGACACGATTGCCGGCGCTGTCCACGGCGAGATGGTCGACACTAAATTTCGCCTCAAGAGTGCCGAATCGGTTGCCCGGAAATACCTCGAGGTCGAGGATTCGTACACGGTTGGGGAGTTCCTCGGTTCGGTCAACGACCTGATCCGATTCTCGATGGAGCTGCCCGAGAACCGGTACGACATCCATTCGGTCCTCGCTGAGCTGCAGATGGCAGGCTTCCGCAAGGCGGACGGCAGCGATCTCATCGACACGGACGGCGCGGCGAATTTCTGGCGACCGGGCAACCGTTTCTACGGGCTCAACATGACTCTCCGGGAACCGAGCACCGCGCATCACCTGATCGAGCTGCAGTTTCCGACCGAGCTGTCACGGCATGCGGGCAAACAGACCCACGTGCTGTACGAGACCGTTCGCCAGCCGGGCATTGACTTCGAGGAGCGGCTCGATGCCCATTTGACAATTCTCCAGATCAACAAGGCCGAGAAGCTGGCCGAACACCTGCCGGATCTGTCCGGTCTGCCGGAGGAGACACGCGGCGAACTCCGTTTACCGGAAGCGAAGCGGGTCGGCTTCGCCGACTGGGTGGAGAAGTTCCCCGGCGAGTGGCGCAGATATCTGGACAGCCTGCCCGAGGGCGTGACGTTCGAGCAGGTCCTGGCCAGATACGATCTCACGCCGCGGGACATACCGCGCGCCGGCGACATCGGACTGGCCGATCACGCTGACGATCCGGTGTCGCACGAGCACCCGGAAGCGCCGGCCGAGACCGCGCTCGACGACGCGGACCGGATCCAGCCGCCCGTCGAGCCGGAGTCGGACGAGCCGACAGATCCAACCGGCGGGGCCGAGCCGACCGGCCCGACCGACCCGCATGGCGGGCCCGGCCCGATTGACCAGGCGGCAGCGCACGATGAGACCGCACCACATGATGAGACCGCGGTGCATGATGCTTCGGGAGGGCATGATGACGGCGCGCCATCGCAGCTCCCGCCGGCGGACGACCGGATCGGCGTCGCGGATGCGCAGCACGCCGTACTCGAACGGCTCGATCACGACTCGCCCGAACTGGGTTCGGTCGTGGCCAAACTACTGGGCGACGAGGCACATGCATTGAACCTCACCGAATCGCTGCGCTCGCCCGAGCGGCAGGAGCAGGTGCTGAAGGTGCTCGAGGATCTGGCCACGGGCGAGGCGCTGGAGCCGTACGAGGGTCAGCTGCCGGAGTTCCTGGCCGAGCATCCCGGGCATGGCCCCATGTTCGAGCCGGTGCGATCCGAGATCAACCGCGTGGTCGGTGACGACGGCGTCGACCGCACCAGGCTCGACGTCTACGTCGCGAAGATGAAGGCCGGCGACCCCGCGCTGACCGTCGGGCCGGATCCGTCGTCGGAGCAGACCGCCTTGGTCAAGGAGTACGCGGAACGATTGAAGACCCAGGTCGAGCCGGCCGTACGGCGGGAGATCCTCGCGATCGTGGCCGAGATCCAGGCGGACGCGGACGGGTGGATCGACGTCAACAGCCGTTCCAAGAAGACCGGCGACCTGATCGACAAGGTGCAGCGGATGGCGGCCGGGCGGGAGAATTCGCCCGGACGGCCGCACTACCGGGTCGGTGACGCGATCGACGCGGTGGGTGCACGGATCACGGTGCCCGATATGCGGACGCTGGAGCGGGCGCTCGCGGCCGTGGTCGATCGGTTCGGCACCGGCGATGGTGGCCGAATCGTGGAGATCGACAACATGTACGCGTCACCGAAGTCGAAGAGCCCGGAGTACCGCGTGATTCCGATGGTCGTGGCGATCGAGGTCGGCGGTCGCCCGTACTCGTTCGAGCTGCAGCTGACCACCCTGCGCGCCTCGGTCGCCGCCGACATCGAGCATAATTCGATCTACAAGCCGTACGTTCCTCTGTCGCCCCTCGAAGAACTCGCCGTCTGGCGGGCATTCCGGGAAGCGGCGGCGCTCGACCAGTTGGAGACCGAGAATGACTGAACCGGACGAGTTCGGCAGCATCTTCCGGTTCTTGATCGGCGAGTCGCCACTCGAACTCCAGCCGGTGTTCGCGATCGACGGCCGCGACTACACCGACATCGACCTACTGCGCGGCGATCTGCAGGATGCCGAAGCGGCCCTCGACGAGATGCACCTGATCAACGGCCGGGAAACCGTGAACGGCGGCCCGGGCGCACCCCGATCGGTACTGCCGTCCTGGGCACTGTGGCGGGAACGGCACATCGTCGGCGGCGAACCGATCGGCGTACGTCCCGTCACCGTCCGCTGGGAGGCGCCGGCCGGCTGGACCGAGATGCACGAGTGGCTCGAGCTGTCGCATCGATGGCTGCGTGATCAGATGGTCGCCGCGGCATCGGCGGTGGCCGGCGCGACGACCTCGGTCATCTCGGACCGCGGTCCCGGTCGGGTCGGGCCAGCGTCGAGCCTCGCTCCGACCGAGGAGACGTATCGGGTCGACACCGTACTTCTCGTCGTACCGCCGGCCGGCCGGCCGGTCCCGGAGGCACTCGCGGCGATCTCCGGCTGGCTCCGCGACGCCGGCTGGGACGTTGACGAGCCGGTCACCGAGCGCAGCGGCACCGTCGTGACGGCCACCAGCAACGGCCATCGCATCGACGCTGCGTGGGCGCACAAGGAACGTTCGATCACCATGATGGCGAAGTCCCCGGTCGTGGACGCCACCTTCTTCGCCGGACCTGCCGCGCCGTGAGCGGTTACCGCCGCTTAGCGGCCGTCGTCGTGGTCGGCGTGATGTCGGTATCCGCCTTCGGAGTTGCGGCTACCGGCGCGGAGGCGGCCGACAACGAGTGCACGGCCGTCGTACCGACCGTGGCCCCGGACCTGTGGGCGCAGCAGCTGCTGGCACCGCAGACCGTGTGGCCGTTCACGCACGGCGCCGGCGAGAGGGTCGCGGTCGTCGATTCCGGCGTCGATGCCGATCAGCCACAACTGCACGGTCAGGTGGACAACGGTTACGACGCGATCACCGACACCGACGTGGCGAACACCGACTGCATCGGCACCGGAACCGAGGTCGCCGGCGCGATCGCGGCCGCGAGGACGAGCGCGACCGGGATTTACGGCGTGGCACCGCAGGTGACGATCGTACCGGTGCGGGTCGTCGGCGAACCCGGGTCGAACAACACCGCCACGCCGACACCCGCGGTGCTGGCCGCCGGCATCAACCGGGCGGTCGACGGCCGGGTCGATGTGATCGACGTATCGGTGTGGTTGACGGTCGACGATCCCGCAGTGCGGCAGGCGGTCGCCGCCGCGGTCGCGGCCGGCATCACGGTAGTCGCTGCCGCAGGCGATAGTGGTACGCCCGACGGCGGCAATCCGACGACGTACCCGGCGGCCTATCCGGGCGTGATCGGGGTGGCCGCGGTCGACTCGACCGGGCTGGCGTGGCCCGATTCCGAACACGGCAACTACGTCGACCTGGTCGCACCGGGCGTCAACGTGCCGGCGCTGCAACGGGTACGCGGGCTGGTCGACGCGACCGGCACCGCGATCGCGGCCGGTTTCGTCAGTGGAACGGCAGCCTTGGTCCGGGCGCGGCATCCGGGGCTCCACGGCGCGCAGATCGTCGACCAGCTGCTCGCGACGGCGTCACCGACGGCCGGTGGACCGTACTACGGGCACGGGCTCGTCAACCCGTACCTGGCGGTCGCCACCGACCGGGTCGCCACCGCACCGGTGCCACTGTCGGGACTGGTACCGAAGGTGCCCGACCAGGCGCAGCTGGCGCGGGCCGCGGCAGGGCGGCGAAGCCGTACCCTCGCAGTCGACCTGACCGCGGGCGGCCTCGGCGCACTGCTGATCGTCATCGTGATCGCGGTCGGCGTACCGCGTGCTCGGCGGCGGGCCTGGACCGCGAACTACGCCGCGCCGCTGCGTGAACGCTTCGAACCCGATGAGCCGGCGCCGCTGGCGCTGCTGTTCGAGGATCCGTCCAACGTCTCCTGACGCGGCGACAGCGCGATATCGCGCATCACGTCGCGTGCGGTGTCCACGCCTGGCCGGTCCGGTCGTTGCAGTCCCAGAGATCGAGCTGCGTGCCGTCGGTGGCGGAGGTGCCCGGATCGTCGAGGCATCGGCCGGAGATCAGGTTGCGGTAACCAACGCCGTACGACTGCCATATCTGCGCGTCGGTGCCGTTGCAGTCGTAGAGCTGTACGCGCGTTCCGTTGGTGACGCCCCCGTTGGTGGCGTCGAGACATTTGCCGAGCGCTCGCAACGTGCCGTCGGAGTACGCCGTCCAGGTCTGCGCCGCGGTGTGATCGCAGGTCCACAGCTGGACCGGCGTACCGTTCGCAGTCCTACTCTCGCGGACGTCGAGGCATTTGCCGGCAATGCCGGACAAGACCGATCCGGCCGGGTCCCCGGTCGGTGGGCCGCCGAGACGGATCGGCGGTTCGATCCAACCGGCGGCAGCCGCGGCCTGGATGGCGGTGTTCCAGGCGTCGGCCATCTTCCGATATCCGCTGTCGACCGGGTGCACACCGTCGGGAGCAAGGTCGGCCCTGGTCAGCGCGCTCATGTCGACGAATGCGACATGCTTTCCGGCCGCCCGCAGCGCCCCGATCATGGCGCGGATCTTCGTGTTGTACGCGGGCTCGGCCGTGACGATGCTGCGTTTGGTGCCCACCGGCAGGCCGGCGACGAGCACGGTTGCGGTCGGATCGTCCGCGAGGATCCGGGTGACGAGCGCATGCAGCCGTGCCGGAGCGGTCGATACGTGATATTTCTGGACGAGATCGTTTGTACCGGCCATCAGCGTCACGACGTTCGGACGGTAGGTGGTCAGCGACGCATCGGTCCGCGCAGCTATTTCGTCGATCCGCAGCCCCGGATGTCCTTCGTTGTCGGGATCCGGCATCGTGCCCGCCCGCATCGAGCCGACGAAGGTGAGGGGATGGCCTTCACTGGTCAGCTTGTTCCAGAGCGCCTCGCGATAGCCGTTTCCGTCGGTGCTCTTCATGCCGTACGTGATCGAGTCACCGAGCGGCTCCAGCCGGATGGGAACGGTCTGCGCCGACGACGAACCGTAGGACCGCGCACCGCCGACGGCGGCCTGGGATCCGGCGCACAGGATCGTGCCGAACACGGCCATCGCTACCAGCAACGGCGCAACCGCCGACTTCTTCATACTGACCTTTGCGTCGGTAGGGAACGGACCGGATCGCACCCGCTGCGCCGGCGCGAAGCGACTGTACCGGCCGAGAGCTATCGGTGGTGGCCCGTGTGTCAGCGGGTCCACAGGGAGTCGGAGTCTCTGGCTGGAGACGTGAATGTACTCGGGCGCCGGTCGACCGGCGCCCGAGTACGGGTGAAACGAGTGTTTCTAGAAGCGTGCGGCCGCAGCCGCGTCGGCCGCCGCCATGTCGGCACCGGCCTTTCCTACCTTGGCGCTGAGCTGGTGCAGCGTGGACGCCATCTGACCGGCGCTGCCGTGCCACTTGGCGCTGCAGCCGTTGAATGCGTCAGCACCCGCACCCTGCCAGCCGTTGGCGAGAAGGTTCTTGAACGTACGGTCGACCTCGTCGAGCTTCTCGTTCATGTGGTTGACGAACGCGGTGATCGACCCGGAAATCGTGTCGATGCCGCCGAAGTCGTAAACGATGTCTTCGCTCATGTCTGCCTCATCCCCGCAAAGAGTTCGCGACGCTACCGGCACCCGGCACGAACTCGGCCGTCACCTTGGCGATCTCGCTGCTCGCGTCGGCGTCGGTCGAGCCGAACGCCTGACCCGACTGGCTGACGTTGCCGGCCATCTCGTTGAGCGCATCCAGCAGCGTCCGCAGCTCCTGGCCCAGATCACTGGAGACCTGCTGAAAGCTGCTGCCGGCCTGCCCCTTGAAGGTGGCGGCCGTCTGCTCGATCTCGTTGAGCAGACGGGTCAGGCTGAGCGTGATGTCCTCACCCGCCTGCGATGCGACCTGCGCCGCATTGTTCAGCATCTCTGGCGTTGCCCGTGTCGTACTAGCCACGATGCGATCACCTCAATTCTGTTTGTGCCCCCGTGAGAGGCGGCCTTCTCCCGAGAAATGTCGGGACAGTCCGAGCCGGCGGCGTTGGCGTGCCGACAGCAAAAAACGCTATCAATGAATATCCCACCGGGCCACCCGACCCGAGGCCCAAATTAGCCACCGCTCGTCCCGACGGCCGCGGGCGCACCCGCCGCGACCGGATCGAGCGCCGGTCCGGCCGGGATGAGTTGCACCAGGCCGGCCTGCATGGCAACCGCGTTGCTCGGCTGATATCCGAGCAGTTTCAGGACGGCGTCGGATGCCACCGCGTACCGAATGCCGAGGTCGGTGACCAGGTCATAGCCGCCGGCCGGGCTGGTGGCCGACGCCATCACGCGCACAACTGCCGCGCGGCCGGCCGGTACCAGGATGCGATCGGCCAGGACCGCGCCGTCGGCGGTACGCGATCCGGTCGGCGTACCGGCACCGCCGGCCGGCGGGATGCCGCCGATCGTGACGGTCGGCGGGTTCGTCGCATCCTGGAAAACGGCACACATCGGGCTGGACACGGCCGGCAGTTGGGCCAGCTTGGGCGGCCGGGCCGGTTGCGGCAATCGTGGTGTCGGCCGCCAGCTGGTCGCTGCGATGGATCGCCGCCGCGTCCACCGCGCTGATCGTCCGGGGTGCCGCGGCGCCCTGGCTGACCACGATGTCCTCCTGCAACTCGGTGATGGGGGCAAGACCGTCCGACAGCACGAGCCAGTACTGGACACCGCCGGTGCCGACCTGTGTGGACAGTACGGCGCCGATGTCGTACGCGCCGGCAGCCGGCGACGGCGATCCGTTGCCGGTGATCGTCAGCGGTGCGATGTCGGCGCCGCGGGGCAGGCCGTTGAGCCAGGCGGTGCCGGCCGGAATCGGGGTCGGAGCGCCGAACAGGGCCGGCAGGACACTCGCCGCGACGGCGTACCGGGCGCCGTGCCAGACGAGATACGTCAGGGAGGTGGCCGGATCACGGACGAGAAGGCCCTGATCGCCGAGCGGGACCGATCCGGACGGCGTACGGGCCAGGGCGAGCGTCGTGGTGAGGCTCTGCGAGCCGGATCCGTCCACGGTCGCGGCGGTGCACAGTGTCCACGGTGCACGGACGGTGTGCGCGGCATCGGGGACCGAATCCGGCGCGTACGGGATGCCGAGCATCACGCCCCGGGGCACACCGCTCAGCGCGTCGGCCGGTTCGTTGTACACCGCGCGGGCGGCGCCACCGGTGGCGAGCAGGGCCGATGCATAGTTGAGCATCGGATGCAGCTCGCCGCCCTGATAGACGTAGGGCGCGCCGGTCTCCTTCTCGATGATGACCGCGCCGTCGGTCTTCCAGCCGCTGCTGCCGGTCTTGGTGAGCAGGCCGTACACGCCGAAGCCGGCGCCGACCATGACCGCGATCATCAGACCGGCGAAGACCGCGCCGATGCCGCGACGCAGCGGTGACTGAGCCGGATCGGTCTCCCGCATGACGAGCGCGGAGATGACCCGCTGAGTGAGGAACTGATGGGACTGCAACTGATCCCGGCGCGATGCCATCTGCCTGTCCTCACCTCACCCGACCGACGCGAAGAGTCCCGCGATGGTGTGGAAGACGCCGGCCACGCCGCAGGCCAGCGGCACCAGAGCCATGATGGCCAGCACGTCGACGATGTCCGCGATGCGGCCGATCCGGGGCGACGGCGAGCGTTTGCTGTAGACCAACCCGGCGGCGAGTACCAGCCCGGCGATGAACAGCACCGCGAGGAGTATCAACAGCCGTACGCCGGTCGACGACGCGTGCAGCGTCAGCGCGACGACCATCGCGATCAGCACGGTCACGCCACCGGCGAGCAGCGGAATGCGTTGCTGTGGCGACGCGAAGAGCCGGCCGCGCAGCAGCAGCCCGGCGGCGGCGGTGACCGCGAGCAGTTCGGCCGAGGTACGACCGGTCGCCGCGAGGATCGCCGCGCAGCCCACGCTGACCAGCGCAGCGGCCAGGAGCGCGCCGGTGAGTAGTTCGTACGTCCGGGCCACGGCGGCGAACACGTCGTCGCGGCGCGGCATCGGACGATCATCGAGGATCTCTTCGGCACGTCCGGGCAGCACCGGAATCGGAAGCCGGCCCAGCCACGTCGCCAGCATCGGATATCCGGGAAGCATGCCGATCGCCACCGTCAGCACGATCGCCACCGAACCGGCCGGTGGCAGGCCGGCGAAGCTCAGCACGGCGGCGAGCAGGCCGGCGACACCGCTGCCGATCGCGGCGATGAAGACGCGCAATGTTGCCGCCACGGCGACGAAGCCGACCAGGCCGAAAGCGAGCAGCGCCGCCGACGCGAGCAGCACGCTGGGCGCGCCCAGATGGCGGATGGACGTGCCGGCCGGGGCGACCACGAGCAGGCCGCCGGCGAACGCGTACGGCAGTGCGCAGCAGGCCACCACGCCGCCGGCCGAGGCATCCGACGCGACCCGCGACAGAACCACGCCGAACAGGGTGAGCAGGCAGGCAACTGCGAGTGCGACGCCTGCGGGCAGCGGCCACGGCGGTCCGGACAGACCGATGACGAACAGGCCGGTCACGAACGCGGCCGCGGCGACGGTCAGACCGCAGCGACGAGTGGCCGCGGCGCCCCAGGATCGGCCGGTCCGGCGCGCGCCGCTCGCGATCACCTCGACGATGTCGTCATAGGCCAGCTCCGGCCAGTCGAGTCGACGCGGCACGAGGTTGAGGACCTCACCGTCGCGTACGCCCTGCACCGACAGGCTGCGGACCGGATCGAGTTCGACGCCGGTGACCCGGCGCAACGTCCATCCACTGTGGTATTCGCCGTCGTCGGCGAGTTCGTCGCCGGCGAACCGCAGCAGATGCGGAAGTAGCTCGGTGACCAGCACGTTTCCGGGCAGTGCCACATCGATGCGCCGTTTTGGCGTTGCGACGGTCACCCGGGCAAGATCGGAGCCAGCGGCAGCGGTCACACCCATCATCTCCCCGGAATTGCGGAAACAACCAACGGAGTGCCGCACCCGGCTCGGCCGCACCGGGGGTCAACCTAACATGTACGCGAACACCCCGTAGTCCGCGCAGACCGAGATTTCCGGGCCCCGACATGGTCGGTCGACTGGTCTACGATACGTGCATTCGCCGGGGGTGATCGGGAGGTACGACGCGTGGGACTGGTGATCGTCAGCCGACCGCCGCGGCGATCCGCTCCAGCGCTACCGACCGGCGAGGTGGTCCTGGAGCCGCCGCCGGAGATTCCCGCCACGTCCGGCAAGGGCTGGGGCCGGATGCTCACCATCATGCCGATGGCCGCGGGCGCCGCCGCCATGGGATTGATGATGGGCACGCAGCGCGGCGGTGCACTGACCTATGTGGCCGGTGGGATGTACGGCGTATCGACCCTCGGCATGATCGCGATGCAGGTCGCCGGTCAGGTCGGTGGGCAGAACAAACGCGACATGATCGACGCGCGGCGACAGTACATGCGGCGCCTCAGCCAGCTGCGTGCCCAGGTCCGCAACACCATCCGCCGCCAGCGCGAGGCGATTCACTACCGGCACCCCGATCCGCAGGCACTGTGGTCGACGTCGGCCAGCGTCCGGCTGTGGGAACGTCGCCGTACCGACGCGGACTTCGGCGTGGTGCGGATCGGCCTCGGGCCGCAGGAGATCGCGACGGCGTTGATCCCGCCGCAGACCCGCCCGATCGACGAACTCGAACCGCTGTGCGCGGTCGCGCTGCGCCAGTTCGTCGCGACGTATTCGATCGTGCCCGACCTGCCGGTGGCGATCGCGCTGCGGGACTTCACGCACGTCTACGTCCGCGGTGCGGAGACCGCCGTCAGCGGGCTGGTCCGCGCGCTGGTCGCCCAACTGTCCACGTTCCACGCCCCCGACGACCTGCTCATCGGCCTGTGCCTGTCGGATGCCGCGCTTCCGCGCTGGGAGTGGGCGAAGTGGTTGCCGCACGCGGTACACCCGACGAAGACCGACGCCGCCGGTCAGATCCGCCTCTACTCGTCGTCGATCACGTCGCTGGAGGCGATCCTGGACGACGTGCTGGCCGGCCGTACCCGGTTCACGACGACACCGACCGCAGCCGCCGGACCACACCTGGTGGTCATCATCGACGGCGGCTCGACCGTCGGCTCCGATCACTTGATGACCGACGGTGGCGTGGAGGGCGTGACGATCCTGGATCTGTCCAACCCGCCGCCGCGGCTGCTCGACGACTCCTCCGTGGTGCTGGACATCGACGCCGACGGCACCGTGTCCGGCAGCACGATGGACGGCACGAACGAGGTAGGCCGGGCCGACGAGATGGCGGCGGAGGAGGCCGAGTCGCTGGCCCGCGCCATGTCCCCGATGCGGCTGTCCGCGATGTCGTACGCCGACCAGGCCGCCACCGGTGACACCGGCCTCGCCGACCTGCTCGGGCTCGGCGACCCGTACACGTTCGAACTCGATCGTGGCTGGGCGAGCCGGCCGAACCGCGACCGGCTGCGGGTGCCGATCGGGGTCAGCGCGGACGGCCGCCCGATCGAACTCGATCTGAAGGAATCGGCTCAGGAGGGCATGGGACCGCACGGACTGCTGGTCGGCGCGACCGGCTCCGGCAAGAGCGAGCTGCTGCGTACGCTCGTGCTCGCGCTCGCGGTCACGCACAGCTCGGAGATCCTGAACTTCGTGCTGGTCGACTTCAAGGGCGGCGCGACGTTCACCGCCCTGGATCGCCTGCCGCACACCAGCGCCGTGATCACCAACCTGGAAGAGGAGCTGTCGCTGGTCGACCGCATGCTCGGCGCCATCCAGGGCGAGCTGACCCGCCGTCAGGAGCTGCTGCGCTACGCCGGCAACTATGCGTCGCAACGCGACTACGAGCGAGCCCGGGCGGCGGGCGTACCGCTGGCGCCGCTGCCGAGCCTGCTCATCATCGTCGACGAGTTCAGCGAGCTGCTCAGCGCCCGGCCGGACTTCATCGAGATGTTCGTGCAGATCGGCCGGGTCGGCCGGTCGCTGGGCGTACACCTTCTGCTGGCTTCGCAGCGGCTGGAGGAGGGCCGGCTGCGCGGGCTGGAGACGCACCTGTCCTACCGGATCGGCCTGCGGACATTCTCCTCGATGGACAGCCGCGCGGTGCTCGGCGTGCCGGACGCGTACGAGTTGCCGCGCTCGCCCGGGCACGGCTTCATCAAGACCGGCACCGACGGTCTGATCCGATTCCGGGCGGCGTACGTGTCCGGCAGCTACCGCCGCGGCGAGGAACGGCGTGCGGTGGAACTGCGCTCGGCCGACGTGGTACGCCCGTTCACCACCCACTACCTGGCCGCACCGGCACCGCAGCTGATCGAGGAGGAGGCCCCGGCCGAGACCGCCACCGGCGACACGTTGCTGGACGTGCTGGTCCGACGGATGGAAGGTCGAGGTCTGCCGGCGCATCAGGTCTGGCTGCCGCCACTGGCCGAGCCACCGACACTGGATCAGCTGCTGCCGCCGATCAACCACACCGGCCAGCGTGGACTCGGCGTGCACGACCCGTCCGTGCTGGGCGCTCTGCGCGGCGTGGTCGGCATCATCGACAAGCCGTTCGAGCAGCGCCGCGAACCGATGTGGCTGGATCTGTCCGGCGCGGCCGGCAACGTCATCGTGGTCGGCGGCCCGCAGAGCGGCAAGACCACCTTCCTGCGTACGCTTCTGGCCTCGCTGGCCCTGACCCATACTCCGGTCGAGGCACAGTTCTTCGGGCTGGACTTCGGCGGCGGCGGACTCACCGCGCTGCGCGATCTGCCGCACACCAGCGGCGTTGCCGGGCGGCGCGACGTCAGCCGGGTCCGCCGGACCATCGCCGAACTGCGCGGACTTCTCCAGGACCGGGAACAGCGCTTCGCCGCGGCCGGTGTGGACGGTATCGCCACCTACCGCCGGGCCAAGCGCGCCGGCCAGTTCGCCGACGATCCATTCGGAGACGTCTTCCTGGTCGTCGACGGCTGGGCGACGCTGCGTACCGACTTCGAAGATCTGGAACCGGTCGTCTCGGAGCTGGCCAACCGCGGCCTCGGCTTCGGCGTGCACATCCTGGCCAGCGGCAATCGGTGGATGGACATCCGCCCGGCGCTGCGCGACATGTTCGGGACGAAGGTCGAGCTACGCCTCGGCGAACCCAGTGATTCGGTGATCAACCGGCGGGCCGCGGTCAACGTTCCGGAGCGCTCGCCCGGCCACGGCCTCACCACCGACGGTCTGCACTTCCTGACCGGCCTGCCCCGGATCGACGGAGGACAGCAGATCGAGGATCTGGCCGACGCGGTGGCCGCGCTGGTCAAGCAGGCCCGCGGCGGTTGGATGCTGCCACCGGCGCCGCCAGTCCGGCTGCTGCCCGACGAGTTGCCGTACTCGGCGCTGCCCGCGCCGGATCCGCAGAGCCCCGGCCGGTTGCCGGTCGGCCTCGCGGAGAACGATCTGCTGCCCGTACACCTTGATTTTCGGGCTGAGCCGCACGCGCTCCTGTTCGGCGACATCGAGTCGGGCAAGAGTTCGTTCCTGCGCGGGCTCGCACGCGGCATCACCGAGAGCTACGAGCCGGACCAAGCGAAGATCATTCTGGTCGACTACCGGCGCAGCCTCCTCGGCACCGTCACGACCGGCCACCTGATCGGGTACGGCACGTCGCTGCAGGTCACCAATGACCTGATCGCGGATGCGGCCGCGGTCATGAAGGAACGGCTGCCCGGGCCCGAGGTCACACCGGAACAGCTGCGCTCTCGCAGCTGGTGGCGCGGCCCGGAGCTGTTCGTCCTGGTCGACGACTACGACCTGGTGACCGGTGCGGCCACCAATCCGCTGGCACCGCTGCTCGAATTTCTCGCGCAGGGTCGCGACATCGGGCTGCATGTGATCATCACGCGCCGGTCCGGCGGTGCCGCCCGCGCACTGTTCGATCCGGTGATCGCACGGATCCGCGAACTGGCCTCGCCCGGCATCATGATGTCCACGCCGAAGGAGGAAGGGCCGCTGTTCGGTGCGGTCAAGCCGCAGGTTCTGCCGCCCGGCCGGGCCTGGCTGGTCACCCGCCGGGAAGGCGCTCGCCTCGTGCAACTTCCGTGGACGCCGCCGGCACAGTAGTCAGCGACGCGGGCTGCCGGCGTAGCTGCGTTCGATGTCGGTCGGGCCGATCCGCGCGTACTGCGGAGCGTCGGATCCGAGCAGCGCCACGACATCGTCGTCGAGCTGCTGGAGAGTCTGGACACTGTGACCGCCGAGCCGCAGCGCGGTTGCGGCGAGCGCCGCCTCGCCCGGCCCGAGCCGCTGCATGATGACCAGATCGCTGTCCTGGACGGCCGGTACGCCGCGCTCGTCGAACTCGTGCAGGATGGTCATCTGGGTCTGCCACGCGCCGAGGTCGGCGGCTGCGCCGGCATCGATGAGATCGCCGTCGTTGATGAACAGCGCCGGCTGCTGGGCGGTGCCCGACGGCCGTACCGGATGGTCGACGTTGACGGTCACCCGGTCGCGTACGCCGGTTGCCCGCTCGCCGACGCCCTGCCAGGCGGCCGGATCATCGGTGCGCACGATCGCGTTCGCGCCGAGTGCCAACGCTCGGAACAGCACCAGCTGGGCGGCCCACGCGCCGCCGACCAGCGTGATCCGCGTCGGCTCCGGCCGGAAGAACCGGATCGGTACGGGCTGCCGACGGTGGTCGACGCCGAGGATGAGACCGATGCCCGGCGTGGAGACGCCGATCATCGCGAGTGCGGCCGGCGATGCCGAATGCCAGCCGATGCGCAGGCGGGGGAGGCGGGCGGACAACACCGTACCGGCACCGCGATCACCGGGCCGGCGACCGTACACCGTCCCGGTGCGCGGCGGATCGGGCACGATCTCGACCGATCGGGTGGCACTGTCCGGAATGGCCCCGGCGCTGAGGGCGGCGACCTGCGTGGTGGCCGCGGCGGTGGCGGCGGCCCGGCTGGCCGGGCGTCCGATCATGCCGCGTGAGGTGCTGGCCCGGGTCGACCACAGATCCGCGGGTGATCCGATGGCCGGCTCGGGTTGGCGGGCGCCGTCGGCGACCTGCTCGGCCGCGACCGCGGCGTCCTGCGGCTGCGCGGGCGCCGGCGGCTGGGCGTGATAGAGCGTGCCGCTGTAGTCGGGGCGGGTCATCGTGGGCCACCTCCGGTCGGTGCCGTCGCGTAGACCGCCGGTCCCTGCTCGCCGTCGAGTTCGAGCAGCCGTGCATGGGCGAGGTGAGCACGTTCCCGCATCGCGGCACCTGCGGACGCCAGCCGGTCCGGTGTGGTGGCGATCCGCGCGAGACAGCGGATGTCGACCTCGCCGCCGCTCGGCGCGAGAATCACGGCGATGCTGGTCAGCACGGCCGGCGCGGTGGCCAGTCGATCGAGTAGCGCACCGGCCTGAGCCACCGGCGGCCAGTCCGCCAACCAGTACGTGCGGTGCGCCAGCCGCCCGGAACGCCAAGCATTCCAGTCTTCGTACGGGTGGACCGGCGCGGCACCCGTCGGTGTGGCCAGGTCGCAGGAGCGGTCGAGCGCGTCCAACAGCGCCTCGCGATCCAGCGCCCGGGCCGTGATCGTGCGGCGGCGCAACGTCTTCACCAGGTGCCGCATCAGCGCCGCCACCATGATCGGAGCCTGCTCAGGCAGTTCGGCGCCCATTTCGGCGAGCGCCCGCGCATCCAGCCGTACCGCGATCCAGATCGCTCGATCGGCCGGAATCGACACCGGGTCGTGCCGGCGTACCACGGCACGGTAGGACTCACCGGCCGCGCCGCCGAGCTCCGGCGGTGGCACGGTATGCGTGACGACCTGCAGGACGGCGCGCCCGGACGGGTCGGCTTCGGCGAGCGCGGAGACGAGGACGTCCAGCGGCACCGGCGGTTGCGTGTCGTCGTGCAGCGTCCCGGCCGCGGGTAGTGCGGCAACCGCGTACCAGCCGGCATCGTCGGCGGCGACACCGATCTGTGATCCGTCGGGTGCGGCGACGTCCTCCACGATCAGGCCGGGTGCCAGGAATCGCATCGCGGCCAGCCGCGGATCGCCGAGCTGATGCTGTGGCTGAGCACGGCTGCGTCGCCGGAACTGCCAGCTCATCATCTGCCGTTCGAGCCACCACCGGCCGCGCCGCCGACCGAGCGTGACGATCAACAGGAGCGGACCGACCAGTACGCCGGCGATCAGCGCGACCGGTCCGCGGCCGAGGGCGAGCAGGATCGCGACGATCGCCACCTCGACGAGCATGAGCTGGATCACGTGGAACGGCCCGAGATGGCCGGGCCGGCGTCGTGGCACAACGGTCGCCGTACCTGCGGCGCGAGGCAGCGCAGCACCGACGCGGGCGGTGGCACGAACGTGTACCGGCGTTTCGGTCATGCTCGCCTCGACCCCCGTAATCCCTGCCCGGTCCTTCTGCTCGACCCATCATAGGGACTGGATCCGTCCATGGTTGACTCGTCTTCGCGTCGCATCCGGGAACGCGCGAGGCGGCCATACAGGCTATGGTCGACAGCGCGAAGAGTTATTCGTCAGCTCGAATGGATGGGCTACGTATGCTTCGCCCGGTGTTTGGCTTCCTCCGGTTTGTGCAAGGAGTGCGGTTGATGGTGGTCCGATAATGCTCACGGTCCAGTCTGGATTCGCCAGCGCCATCGGGCAGTTCCGGCACGTCAACCAGGACAGCGTGCTGGTGTCCGACGGCATGTTCGCGGTCGCCGACGGGATGGGCGGCCATGCGGCCGGCGAAGTGGCCAGTAGCCTGGCCGTCGCTCGGCTGCGTCGGCTCGGCGAACGGCGTACGTTCACGCCCGACGATGTCCGGGCCGAATTGGGTGTTGCCAACGGCGATATCCTCGCCTCCGCCGACGAACACCCGGAACGACAAGGCATGGGTACGACCATCGCCGGCGCCGGCCTGGTGTGTATCGCCGGTACCGATCATTGGGTGGTATTCAACGTCGGGGACTCGCGCGTGTACCGCTTCATGGAGGACACGCTCGTTCAGGTGACGGTCGACCATACCGAGGTCGCCGAACTCGTCGCGGCCGGCACGCTCGCCGCCGCCGATGCCGGTGCACATCCGCGCCGCCACATCGTCACCCGTGCCTTGGGATCCGATCCGGCGCCGGAACCGGATGTGTGGGTGTTCCCACCGGCGGCCGGTGAACGGTTCCTGATCTGCTCCGACGGCCTGTCACTCGAGTTGGCGGATGCCGAGGTCACCGAGGTTCTCCGGAGCGAAGCCGTGCCGCAGCGGGCAGCCGACGAGTTGGTCCGGCGTGCGATCGCGTACGGCGGCCGGGATGACGTCACCGTGATCGTCCTGGATCACGTGGCATCCCCGGGTGCGACGATCGACGACACGGCGCCGCGGGTACGGCGTACGGAGCGTGCCGGATGACCGCCACGGCGCCGTTGACCTGCTACCAGTCCGGCGGCTGGCTCGCGATGTCCGGCAACGGGATCTGGCTGCTCACCGATGCCGCGCTCGACGACGCCGTGGTGCAACGCAGCCGAGCCCTGATCCGTGACGGTGTGGAACTCCATCAATTGACGGCGATGTTCATCGCCCGTACCGACCTCGGTTACGCGCTCGTCGGTTCGGTCGGCGACGTGACCCAGGTCGTCGTGCGCGGCCCGGTCCGCGCCGAGTTGGCGACGGCCGCGGAGACCGTGGTGCTGAGCGGTGCTCCGGCCGGTGGCGACTGGTCCGGGCACATGATCAGCGACCCGATCCTCAGTGTCACGCTCGTTGCCGCCGCGGAGGGTGGGCATCCGGCATCGGTCTCCGCTGTGTCGGAGAGTGCCGCGCCACGTCGTACGCCGGACCAGCGTGTGCCGGAGCCGCCCCGTGTGCCTGAGCCGCCCCGCGCGTCAGAGCCGCCACGTGTGCCGGCGATACCGGCGGCATCGGTGGCGCCGCCAGTATCGCCGCCACCGGCCGTGCCACAGCCGCCGGTCATCACGCCGTCACCGGCGCTGCGCGAGGCGGCCCGGCCGGATGCGTCCGATGCCGTGCTCGCACCGCCACCGCCGCCTTTGATGTCACCGCGCGAACCCTCTGGGCTGCGGCATCCTTCTCCGCCGACGCCGACGCCGACGCCGACGCCGACGCCGACGCCGACATCGTCCGAATCGCCGCTCGCGCCACCTCCGCCGCCGCTGACTCCGCCGGCCGGATCGCCGTCGCCGTCCTCCGGGTCATCAGCAATACCGCTTGCGCCCTCCGCGACACCGTCTGGCCCTCCGGTCGTGCCGTCGTCTGGTCCGTCGGTAGGGCCGTTAGCGCCGTCCCCGCCCGCGCCGGCCGCCGCGTTGGAGGTAAAACCCCCGCCCGCGCCGGCTCCTCCGGCCGCGCCGTTGGGGGTACCGCCTGCGCCGGCAGTGTCCGAGCCGCCACGGTGGCCACCTATCCCGCCGGCGAACGCGAACATCCCGTCGGCATCGAGGCCCCCGTCGCCGGAGTCGGTTCGGGCGCCGTCCGAACCGACGCCACTACCGCCGCATCAACGACCGGCCGGCCTGATCTCCGACGTGTCATGGGCCGCCGACCTCGGCGCCCCTGCGACGCCCAGATCAACGCCGGATGACGGTTCGCCGACGGCCAACCTCGCGCCCCCGGCCCGGGCACCCGAGCAGGCGCTCTGGGCCTCTCAGGCAGCCGACTCGCCACCACCGGTATCCGTACCGGCCTACCGCCCGGCCGCCGCCGAACCTGCGGCACCGTCGGCGTCCGGACCGCCGACCGCGGATACGTTCGGTGGAGCAACGGCCCGGCAGGATCTCGACATCACGATCTGGCGGCCGATTGCCGAATCATCGGTGATGACCGGCAGCGGCAGTACGGTCGCGGCCGTACGCTGCATCGACGGCCACCTCAACCCGCTGATCGCGAACTCGTGCCGGGTCTGCGCAAAACTGGTGCCGCCACAGGAATCGATTATCGTCAGCCGCCCGCCGCTGGGCATCGTCCGGATGTCCACGTCGGACACGATCCGCCTGGACCACGGCATCGTCTTCGGCCGGGATCCCGGATCGCCGGATGCGAACCGGCGCGATCAGCCGTACTTCGTCATGCTCGCGGACAAGGACATCTCGCGACGGCATCTGGAAGTCGTCCTCGACGGTTGGGACGTTCTCGTCGTTGACCTGCACTCCAGCAACGGAAGCGCGATCACGATGCCGGGCGGCGTACCGGAGGTGATCCCCGGCGGGGCGCGGCGGCAGCTGATCCCGGGTACGGTCGTGCATCTATCCGACACAATCTCGTTCGTCTATGAGGTGACACCGTGACGCCCACCGCCGCCGGGCCGCGCCCACCGCAGATCGCCGGCTACCAGTACGTTGCCGACATCGCCACCGGCGGCTACTCGGTCGTCCACCGCTACCGGCAGCGCAGCCCGCGCCGTGATGTCGCGGTGAAGGTGCTCACCGGGCTCGGCGCCGACGTCGCGCCGGAGCAGCGCGACGCCGAAGCGGACATGATGGCCAAGCTCGGCAACCACCCGAACATCGTCCAGGTGATCGTGGCCGATGTCGCGCCGGACGGCCGTCACTACATCATCATGCCGTACTACCCGGGCCGCAGCCTGGCCGAACTGGTCTCCGACAGCCCGCTCGCGGTCGGCAAGGTGCTGCGGGTCGGCGTACAGATCGCCGGAGCCCTCGATGCCGCGCACCGGCTGGGACTGCTGCATCGTGACATCAAACCGGCGAACATCCTGATCGACGAGTACGGCACACCGCGGCTGACCGACTTCGGCATCGCCGGTTGGGTCGGACCCGATCAGCGCTCGGATGCCGGTGGACTCTCGCTACCCTGGTCGCCGGCGGAGGTGATCACGGGCGGCGACAGCCGGCGATCCTCCGATGTGTACTCCCTCGGTGCCACGCTGTTCCACCTGCTCACCGGCCGACCGCCGTACGCGCGGACGGCCGACACCCGCGAAGCGCTCGAGTGGCGGATCCAGAACACCACCGCACCCGCGACCGGCCGGGCCGATGTGCCGGCCGCGTTCGAGAATCTGCTGTCCCGGATGCTGGCCCAGACGCCGGAACGCCGGCCCGAGTCGGCGTCGATGGTCGCGGCGGAACTGCGGGACATCGAGGCGTCGCTGGGCGGGCCGGCGCCGGCCGATGCGCCGTGGCACGGTGCGGCGGAGGTCGCCGCGCTGCCGCCGCGATTCGTCGAGACATCGCCGCGCCCGGCGCCGCCGAAGGCACCGGAGCCGGTCGAGTGGCCGGCCGGCCGGGCACAGATCCGGCTCCCGGGCACGGCTGCACCGGCCACTGCGGTCACCGATGCAACGGTCATGCGTACCAGCACGAATTGGAGCGGTTCCGACGCGACGCCCGAGGTCCGGCGTACCCGGGTGTCCGGATGGGTGGTGGGTCTAGCCGCGACCGTCGTGTGCGCGGCGGTGGTCGCGGGCATCGCGTGGTCCGCGCACGGATCACCGCGGCCGACCCCGAGCCCGACGCAGGGGAGCAGCCAGAACGCCGACAGCGGCGATCTGCCGCTCGGCGTGGTCTCGATCACCGCGACGCGGACCGGAGCAGGGATCACGTTCCGATGGACGTACGACGGCGCGGAGGCGTCCGACACGTTCTTCTGGCGCGTCGCCGGCAGCACCACGCTGGTCACGGCCGACCAGCCGAGTGTCACCGTCGTGGACGAGCCCGGCAAGCAGCTGTGCATCCAGGTCGAGGTCATCCGGGATGACGGCCAGGGCAACCCGGACTGGTCTCCGGAAGGGTGCGGGATATGAGGCGCGGACGGCGGACGACGACGGCGACATCGGCCCTGGTGCTGTTCGCCGGTGCGGTGATCCTGGTGGTTTCGGCGGTGTTCGCGGCCGGGTTCCCGGTCGAGCACGTCACCCTGGACGATGGCGGTATCTGGGTCACCAGCAGCGCGGATCACATGTTCGGCCGGTTGAACAAGCCGGCCGGGCAGATCGACGCCGCCTTCTTCCCGCCCGGAGGCGCGCAGAGTTCGTCCACACTGGACATCATTCAGCAGGGTTCGGCGGTCGCGGCGTGGGACCAGGCGTCCGGCGTGCTCTACCCGGTCGATGTGAGCCGCGGTGTCCCGGCCGGCGACGACGGCCTGCCGATTGCCGCCACCGACCAGGTGGAGCTGGCCGGCGGCACGATCGCGGTCCTCGACCCGGACACCGGTACGGTGTGGGCCGGCCGCGTCGACACCGTCTCCGGCATCTCCTCGCTCAGTGCCGTGGACCCGGCCTCCAAGAGTATCGCGACCGTCGGCATCAAAGGCGTACCCGCAAACGCTGCGCTCGCGGTCGGCGTCGACGGCGCCGTGTACGCGGTGTCCGCGGCCGGCCGGGTCGCGACCATCGAGCCGACCGCCACCGGCTTCGGCCGGCCGCAGTATTCGCAGCTGACACACGGTGTTCAGGCGGTCGAGGCGACCGCGGTCGGTGACCGGCTCGTGGTGATCGACCCGACCACCGGCACCGTGATCGTCGTGGGCGGCCCGGTCGCGTCGCTCGGCGCCTCGACCGGACGGATGACCGCGGACGCCACCGTCGTCCCGCAGGCGCCGGGTGCGGCCGCGAACGACGTCATCCTGGCGACGCCCACGGCGCTGGTCTCGGTGGACCTGTCCAGCGGTCAGGTGACCGTGCTGACCACCGCGCGGACCGGCACGCCGGCAGCGCCGGTGCGGCTGGACAACTGCGTCCACGCCGCATGGGGCGGAGCCAGCGGCGGCTACGTGCGGTCCTGCGACGGCGGCGCGGCGGTGCCGGTGCCGCTCAGCGGCAACATCCAGCTCGTGCAGCCCGAGTTCCGGGTCAACCGGGACGCCATCGTGCTCAACGACCTGCAGACCGGTGCCATCTGGGATCTGTCCAACCAGCGCCGGGTCGACGACTGGCTGTCGGTCCGCCCGCCGCCGATCGACGTCGCGAAAGGCACCAAGAACGACGCCAACATCTCTCAGGACGGGCGTACGCTGCCGCCGAAAGCGGTTGACGACACGCTGGGCGCCCGTCCCGGTCGGACCACGCTGCTACACGTCCTGGACAACGACTCCGATCCGTCCGGAGCGATCCTGGCGATCTCCGGAGTGAGCGCACCCGACAATCCGCACGCACGCGTCGCGATCGCCCCGGACGGGCAGACCGTGGCCGTGTCGATCCCGGAGTCCAGCGGATCGGTGCACTTCAAGTACACCGTCAGCGACGGCAAGCTGACCGCGTTTGCGGACGTCACGGTGCAGATCCGCGGACCCGACGACAACAAGCCACCCGCGCTCTATCCGGGCTACCGTCCGCGAACCTGGACGGTGCCGGCCGGCGGTCACCTCGACATTCCAGTGCTGTCCGATTGGCGGGATTACGACGGTGACCCGATCGGCCTGGTCGGTGCGACCGTGAAGGGCGGATCGGTGGCGACCACCCCGGACGGCGCCCTCGACTACATTGCGCCCGCTACCGGCGGCAATCAGACCATCGCGTACACGGTGACCGACGGTATCGCGCCCGGCGTGACCGGCAAGGTGTCCATCGCGGTGCAGCCGCCGACGGCGACGAACGCGGTCGCCGCCGTCACCCAGCCGGATATGGCCCGCGGCCAGGTCGGCGAACCGATCGTGATCCGACCGCTGGACAACGACCTGCCCGGCTCGGATCCGTCCGACCCGGCGGCAAAGCTCGAACTCGCCGGAGACCTGGCCAGCCCCGCCGGTACGACCGTCACCACCGACCGGGAGACCGGCGACGTCGTCGTCACCGCGGCCCGTCCGGGCGCCTACCACCTCGCGTACCGGGCGGCGTTCGGCAACGCCGCGTTCGCGAACGGTGCGATCCGCGTCGATGTGGTCGCCGATCCCGGGTCGGCGCAGCCACCGGTCGCGATGCCGGACGCCGCCGTACTGCACGGCCAGCAGCCCGCCACGGTTGATGTGCTGGCGAACGACTTCGACCCGGCCGGTGGCGTCCTGGTCGTCACGCACGCGGCCCCGCGCGCCGCCGATTCCAACCTCCAGGTCGCCATCGTCGGTGGACACTGGCTGCGGATCAACACATCAGACGGCTCGATCACCGCCGCGGCGCAGGTCGTCGACTACACCATCAGCGATGGCCAGACCAGCCCGGTCACCGGCGAGGTCACGGTCGCCGAACTGCCGGCCGAGGCCAGTACGACCCCGGTCACCACCGACGACTACGCGACCGTACGGGCCGGCGACGAGGTCACCGTCGCAGTACTGGACAACGACACCAACCCGGCCGGCGCCCCGATGACGCTGGTGCCGAACGTGCCGGGTGCGCCTGGAGCAGGCCGGCTCGTGGTCAGCGGCGCGGCCGGCTCGCCTCCGACCGGCGCCGCGTACGTCAGCGGCAACGCGGTCCGCTTCGTTGCCCCGCCGGCCGTACCGGCAGCCCGGCAGATCATCGTCGACTACGTCGCCTCCGACGCATCCGGCAACCGTACCGACGGGAAGCTGCACGTCACGATCGTGCCGCTGCCCGGTACGACGAACCCGGACCGGCCGCCGCAGCCGCAGCCGATTGACGCCCGCGCGGTCGCCGGTCAGACGATCACCGTGCAGGTGCCGACGACCGGCGTGGATCCGGACGGTGACACGGTCGCGGTCGCGGGCGTCGCCAGTGCGCCGACGCTCGGCCGGGTGCTGCGTTTCAACGCGACATCGCTGACCTACCAGGCCTATCCCGACAGCGCCGGTACCGAGTCGTTCAGTTACGTGGTCATCGACCGGTACGGCCAGCAGGGCCAGGCCACGGTACGGATCGGCATCGTCGCGCCGGACGTACCGCAGCCGCCGGTCGCCGTCGACGACGACGTGTCCGCCGCACCCGGCGCACACGTCCGCGTGAACGTGCTCGCGAACGATCTGGTGGCGACCGGTGACACCGTGACCGTTCAGCCGCTCACCGCCGCCGACGCGAGCCTCGCCGGATATCTCGACCTCGACTCCGCGTCGGTCGGAGCTGGATACGTCGAAGCCGTCGCACCGCCGGCCAACGGCGTGCCGCTGGTCATCCGCTACCGGATCTCGGACGGCATCAATCCGCCGTCCGAGGCCGCGCTGACCGTCCGCAGCGACACCGGCGCGGATATCCCGCCGGTCGCTGCCGACGCCTATCCGAGCGTCAACGCGTCGACGAAATCGGTCACCGTGGACATCACCAAGTACGTCGAGGATCCGGACAGCAACGTCGGCGACGTGAAGGTCGACAAGGTCTTCGACGACCAGGCCACCTCGACGGCGACATCGGTGACGGTGACCGCCGCAACGGCGCCGCGGACGGTCTCCTACGAGGTCGTCGACGGCGGCGGCGCGACGGCCGTCGGTCTCATCCACGTGCCTGCGCTCGGCGTCGGCTACCCGTACGTGCAACCGGGCACCACCATCGACGTGCCGCGCAACGGCTCCCGGACGGTCGCGCTGTCCAGCGTCGTCGTCGATCCGGGCGGCAAGCCGGTGCGGTTGACCACGACCGACGAGATGAGCGCGGCACCGGCGGAGGATCTGCGGATCACGAACCAGGCCGATACGTCGATCGTGCTGACCGCGGGCGACTACACCGGTCCGGCGGCGGTGACGATCCAGGTCACCGACGGCGTGTCGCTCACCGACCCGAACGGTCACGTCGTGGATCTCAACATTCCGGTGCAGATCGGTGCGGCGGTGCCCGTGCTGCGCTGCCCGTCGCAGCCGCTGACTGTGGTCGAGGGCGGCGACCCGGTGACGCTGGACGTGACGTCGATCTGCCACGTCTGGGCGGCCGACGCCGGTACGCTTCCCGGGCTGCAGTACACCGCATCGTGGCAGGCCGCGCCGGCGAGCGTGGAGGTGGCCGGATCCGGTACGCACACGCTGCGGATCACCGCCGATTCGGCCGCCGTACCCGGGGCGACCGGCACGCTGACGATCGGCGTCGCCGGCTACGACGGCGTGACGGCAACCCTGCCGGTGCTGGTACGGGCGGCGAAACGCCCATCGGTGGAGGACGTCCACCGAACCACCAACGCCGGCCGTACCGTGACCGTCGATATGTCCAGCCTGGTCACCTCGGAGCTGCGCGATCCCGTGATCTCGGTGGTCGACGTGAGCCAGTCCTACGGCCCGGCCGCGGTCACCCACACGTCCGGCGCGGTCGTACAGATCACGCCGGACCCGAAGGCGCACGGCGCGATGAGTTTCGTGGTGAGCGTCTCCGACGTCGCCGACCTGACCCGGGCCGACCGGATCGTCAACGCGCGGATCACGCTCAACGTGCTGGGCGTGCCGGACCCCCCGGGTACGCCCGCGGTCGGCCGGATCACGCTGAACAAGTCGGTCCAGTTGTCCTGGTCGCAGCCCGCCAACAACGGCGCTCCGATCGACGAGTTCCAGGTGGCGTACGCGGGCGGGACTCAGATCTGTGCCGCATCACCATGCCTGATCACGGGCCTGACCAACGGTGTCACGTACACGTTCAAGGTCCGGGCGCACAACGTGGTCGGCTGGGGCACGTACAGCGGTGACTCGCCCGGCGCGAAGCCGAACACGGTACCCGGGGCGGTCACTGCACTCGTCGTCGCGAACCCGCAGGATCACACGCTCAACGTGAGCTGGAACGCGCCGCCGAACGAAGGCACACCGGTCCTGCACTACGACGTCACCTGGAGTGGCGGCGGGTCGAGGCCGGTCAATGCTCCCGCAACCAGCTTCGTCGCGACCGGGTTGGATAACGACACCGAGTACACGTTCCGGGTGATCGCGGTGAACCTCGACGGTCCAGGACCGGCCGTGACAGTCGACGGACAGTCCGGCGGCGCACCGCCGACACCGCCTGCACCGACGTTCACGTCCAGCAATTCGGCGGATTCGTCGTCGCGAGCGGTCACGGTGTCGTGGCCGGCGGTCGACCCGAACGGTCCGGGGCCGACGACGTACACGTTGAAGCGCACCGGCGGCACACCGAAGACCGTGTGCGCGGATGTCACCGCCACATCCTGCCCGGATGACGGCCTGGCCAATGACGGCACGGTGTACGCGTACTCGCTGATCGCCGCGAACGCGGACGCACCGGCCGCGCCCAGCACCCACACGTCCAAGCAGGGCCCGGCCGCGCAGATGGAGGCGAGCGCGACGCCCGATCCGGTCAAGCAGCTCAAGGCGACCGCGACCGGCGCGGACGGGCAGGCGACAATCACGTTCGACGCACCGGCTTCGCACGGCGCCAGTTCGACCATCAGCTGTACGGCCGGCGGCAGCAGTTGCGGCACGTGGACGTTCTCAACCGGTGGCCAGAACGGCGTCTCCGAGACGATCAACGGCCTGTCCAACGGTCAGGCGACCACGATCAGCCTGAAGGACTGCAACGGCAGCAAGGGGATCGCCGGATCGGGCAGCGCATGCGACTCGGCCACGACCGTGAGCGTCACGACGTACGGCCCGCTGAAGAGCCCGGCGGTCAGCGCGTCGGCGAGCGGCACCACGGTCAACTTCACCGTGTCGGTCAACCCGAACGGTGCCACCGCATCCGTGCACGTGCAGTCGAGCAAGCAGAGTCAGACGTTCACCACCGGCACCGGTGCGTGGAGCTGGAGCAGCTCGGACAACATGGGCTACAGCGCGACGGACACCATCAAGATCACCGTGACGGCGTCCGGGCGGGCCACGGTCAGCGCGCAGGGGAGTGCCACCACCAGTTCACCACCGGCGACCGTGGTGATCTCCAAGGGTCGCGCCTGCAACGACAACACCACCCCGTGCAGCGGCGGCAGTTGTGTCAACCCGTCGTGCGCGTACATGCACATCGCCACGTCGAACTTCACGGCGACGTACAAGTGCACGTTCTCCACGAACTTCAACGACGGCTTGCCCGGGCAGTTCGGCGTGGAGACCTACACCACCAACGTCAACCGGGACTCCAACAACTGGCTCGGCGCGCCCGGCTTCTCCGCGTCGGTCACGTGCAAGAACTCCAGCCAGAGCGCATCCTCCACGATGACCTGGTACTAACGGCCCCTTTCGAGAACTACTCACAGAAACGAGGCACCGCATGACCGTCACCGGCGAACAGGCCGCGCTGTTCCAGGAGACGTTCGATCACATCGTCGGCAACGTCGGCCAGGCGATCCTGGGCAAACGTCATGTCATCGAACTGGCCGTGACGTGCCTGCTGTCCGAGGGGCATCTGCTGCTCGAAGACTTTCCCGGTACCGGAAAGACGTCGCTGGCCCGGGCGCTCGCGAACTCGATCGTCGGCAGCAACGCACGCATCCAGTTCACCCCCGACCTGTTGCCGTCGGACGTCACCGGCGTGCAGATCTACGACCAGGTGACCCACCGGTTCGAGTTCCTGCCCGGCCCGATCTTCCATTCCATCGTGCTCGCCGACGAGATCAACCGCGCTTCGCCGAAGACCCAGTCGGCGCTGCTCGAGGTGATGGACGAGGGCCATGTGACCGTTGATGGCGTGGAACATCCGGTCGGTACGCCGTTCATGGTGATCGCTACCCAGAACCCGATCGAGCAGGCCGGTACGTATCCGCTGCCGGAGGCGCAACTCGACCGGTTCCTGATGAAGACCAGCATCGACTATCCGGATCATCAGTCGATGGTTGCTCTGCTGCAGGATTCGGCCCGACGCGACCGGGCCGCAATGATCGAGCCGGCCATCGTCGGCGGCGCCATCGAACCGTTGAGCCGGCTCGCCGACCGCGTCGACGTACGGGTCGAGACGCTCGCGTACGTGAGTCGGATCGCCGAGGCATCGCGCCAGCACAAGCACGTCAAGCTCGGGGTATCCGCTCGTGGCTGCCTGGCCTACGTGCGGTGCGCCAAGACCTGGGCGCTGGCACACGGGCGCACCTGGGTCCGCCCCGACGACATCCAGACGCTGCGCCGGCCGATCCTAGCCCACCGCGTCCTGCTCACGCCGGACGCGCAGTTCGACGGCGTCACGGTCGACCAGGTGCTCGACGAGATCTTCGGCGCGATCGAGCCGCCGCTCGACCGGGCCGCCTGATCGGAGCGACCGCCATGCCCGGACCCGCCACCCTGCCCGTACCCACCGTCCCCGGCCCGGTCGCGCTCGCCGACCGAGTCCGTACCGTGACCAGCCGTCTCGGGCTGCTGTCCGCCGTCACCGGCCTCGGCTGGCTGGTGCTGATCGGCTCGGTCGCGGCGTGGCTCGTCGGCGCGCGTCTCGGCTGGATCGAGTTGACCCTGTCCGCCGTCACCGGCCTGCTCACCCTCGTGTTCTGTACGCTGCTGGCGATCGGCCGCACCGCACTGCGGATCGACATCGACCCATCGCGGCGACGCATGGTGGTCGGCGAGTCCATCCAGGTCGGCGTCCGGGTCACCAACCTGTCCGCCCGGCGGCTGCTGATGCTGACCATGGAGATCGTGGTCGGTCCGGCGCTCGTACCGGTCGCGCTGCCGAACGCGATGGTGGCCGGTGCGACGTTCGAGACCGGGCTCACCGTCGCGGGCCGCCGGCGCGGTGTCATCCCGATCGGTCCCGCGACCTCGGTCCGCGGCGACCCCATCGGCCTGGTCCGCCGCCAGGTCTCCTGGGCCGAGCAGACCGAGGTGTTCGTCCACCCGCGCACCACGCGGCTGCAGCCGTTCGGCTCCGGGCTGCTGCGTGACCTGGAAGGCCGGACCACCGAGGACGTGTCCATGAGCGACCTCGCGTTCCACGCGTTGCGCGAATACGTGCCCGGCGACGACCGCCGCTACATCCACTGGCGGTCGTCGGCGAAGGTCGGCTCGGCCGTGCCGGGCGGAAAGTTCCTGGTACGCCAATTCCGAGACACCCGGCGTACGCATCTGCTGGTGATCGTCGACGGCAGCGCATCGTCCTACGTGGACGACGACGAGTTCGAGACCGCCATCTCGGTCGGTGCCTCGGTGGCACTGCAGGCCACCATCGACGAACTCGACGTCTCGCTTCTCATCGCCGACCAGCCGACCCGCCGGATTCGCAGCCGGGAGGCGGTCTCCAACCGCATCCTCGACGTCTTCGCCCGCGCCGAGACCGGCAACCGTCGCCTCGCCGCACAGGTTGCGCTGGCCGGGCGTACCGCACCGGACGCGACGTACGCGATCATCATCACCGGCGCGAACCGCACGTTCCACGCGCTCCGCCGAGCGGCGACTCAGCTCTCACCGGCCGTCCGGGTGACCATCCTGCGCGTCGATCCGGTCGCCAGCTCCGCGGTCGTGTCGGTGTCCCATCCGACCGCACTCACCCTGGCCCGACTCGAGGATCTCCGTGGGCTGCTCGCGCGAGGAGATGTGGCGTGAGTAAGAGCGAGAGTGCACGGATGAACCGGCTGCACCTATCGAATGCGGCGCTCGTGGACGCCGGTGCAGTGGCGGTGCTCGGCATGCTGGCACTGCTCGGCTTCCGGAACACGTTCTCCGGTAACGCGTACCTCCTGATCGGAGGTTTGGGTCTGTTGATCGGTCTGGTGATCAGCCTGGCGCTGCGCGCGCTGCGCCAGCCGGTGATTGTGGTGGCCGCGGCCGTGATGATCGCGTTCCTGCTCGTCGGTGACCTGGTGGTGCTGCCTGGTCAATCGCCGTTTGCACCGTCGACCGTGCACGCGCTGTCGATCAGCGCCGTGTTCGGCTGGAAGCAGCTGCTCACCACGCTGCCTCCGGTTGCGGTCGGCGACCCGCTGGTGGTCATCCCGTTCATCCTCGGCCTGCTCTGCGGCAGCGTCGGATATCTGCTGGCCCAGGCGCTGCCGGCGGCGAAACGATCCACCGGTCCGAAGGCGCTCGCGCTGGCAACCGCGCCGGTCGTAGTGCCGATCGCGGTACTCGGGGCCACCATCGCATTCGGTACCGACACGCCCGGCGCCGAACTGCCCGACGGTGTGGCGTTCGCGGTCCTGTCGCTGTGCTGGATCGCGATCCGGCGACACCGGACGCGGCCGCTGGCCGTCCGCGGCACCCGTCGGCTGGCGCGGTTCGCGACCGCCGGCTCCTTGCTGCTCCTCGCCGCGCTCGGTGCCGCGGCGCTCGGTCCGGTGCTGCCGGGCGCGCATGCGGTCGGCCGGACGGTACTGCGCGATCAGATCGTGCCGCCGTTCGACATCAACGAATATCCGAGCCCGCTCGTCGGGTTCCGTAAATACACGAAGGCCGCGAACAGCCTGTACGACCAGACGCTGTTCACCGTGCACGGTCTGCCGGCGGGTGCCACGGTCCGGATCGCCTCGCTGGACGACTACGACGGACTGGTCTGGCGGGCCGCCAACGGTGCGGCCGGTGACCAGTTCCAACGCGTCGGTACGCAGATCTCGACCCCCACCGGTGGCGAGGTCACCGTCAGCGTCACGATCGCACCGGCCTATGCGGCGCAGCCCGACCTGAGCGCGTGGCTGCCGGACGCCGGCACGGTCGTCGATGTCGACCTCGGGCATGCGGCAGCCGGCGGCACGCTGCACTTCAACCGGGCCGGCGAGGACGGCATCGTCACCGGCCGGTTGCGCACCGGCGACCGCTACACGTTCGCGACCGTGCTGTCTACACCGACGATGCCCGCCGACGCGCAGCCGTACAGCGAGCCGGCGCTGACCGAGAACGCGCAGTCGCTGCTCGGTGCGCACATCGCAACGTGGACCACCGCGGCGACGGGATTGACGGCGCAGCTGAAGGCGGTCGGCGACTTCCTGCGCAATACCGGGGCGTACAGCGACGGCGGCGTCAACGAGACGCAGTTCCTACCCGGCCACAGCCTCGGCCGGCTGTCGTCATTCGTCAACGGCCCACAGCCGGTCGGCGACGACGAGCAGTACGCCGCCGTCTACGCACTGGTCGCCAACAATCTCGGCATTCCGGCCCGGGTCGTGTTCGGTGCCCGTCCGGAGGCCGACGGCAGCGTCCGCGGCCAGGATATCCACGCCTGGGTGGAGGTACACGTCGCGGACGGTTCCTGGGTGCCGATACCGGAGACCGACTTCATGCCGGATCAGTCGAAGAAGCCCGATCAGCAGCCACCGCAGGAGACGCAGAACGTCAACGCCGCGGTCGTACCGCCGCCGAACGCCGTACACCGTCCGACGTCCGCCCCCGATCAGCAGTCCAACGAGACCGTACTGCCGCCGAAGCGTCCCGGAAAACCGTCGCTGCTAGCCCGGATCTGGGCCGTCCTGGCGCCGATCGCGATCTGGGCCGGTCCACCGATCGCCTTGGTCGTGTTGCTGGCGGGCGCCGTCCTGGGCTGGAAACGGCGCCGACGCAGGCTGCGGCGGACCACCGGATCGCCCGCCAATCGGTACGCCGGCGGATGGCGGGAACTCGTCGACCTGGCGCGCGACTCCGGCCTCGAACTGCCGCCCGGGCGTACCCGCCAGCAGCAGGCCGATCTGCTGCTGGGCGTCGGCAACGCGCCGCCGGTCGCCGGCCGCAGCGACGCGCCCGGTCGGCATCGGGGCACGACGTTCCGGCTGCTGCGCCGGGGTACGGCGCCGGCCGACGTCGGGGTGACGGTTGCCCTGCCCGCCGGTACGCCGCCGGCGCTCGGACCGGCCCGGCAGGCGTACTCGCCCGACACGGAGATGCGGATCCGAGCGCTGGCCGATGCCGCCGACCTCGCCGTGTACGGGCCGGATGATCCGTCCGACGGCGACGTCCGGGCGTACTGGGCCGGCGTCGAGTCCATCCGGCGCGCCATGATCAGCCAGTACGGCCGGCGGCGTCGCCTTCTCATCCGGCTGAGTCTGAACTCGATGCGGCCGCAGCGCCTTGCTGGATCTGGGCGGATGGGCGCCGGTCTCGACGTCCGTACGGTGATGGCGGTGGCCCGGCGTTGACGTCCCGGTGCCGTGCAATGAAGCAGGTGTCGGGCGTGGGGCTGGACGGACGTGCGGTTCAGCAGTGCCATTCGAGTGCGTGAGTGGAGTTGGTGCCGACGATCGTGTGCCCGTCGGTCGAGATCGCAACGGCGTCCGTGTTCATGCGATCGGCCGGGTCCGGCAACCGCTCGATCTTGCCGTCGTGGAGCCGGATGCCGCTCATTTGGTTGTCTACGTTGTCGCTGAAGTAGCCGACCGCGTCGCCGTCCACCGCGACCCCGCTCAGCTCGGTGGCCACCGTAGCCGGACCGACGTAGGACGGTGTGGTCGCTCCCGCGGTCCACGCCACCGCGAATGTGTAGCCGTAGTAGTTCGCAACTCCGACCATGTGATCGCCCTGAATGGCGAGAATCTCGGCATCCGGATCGGGTGTGCCGCTACGCAGGGTCTGGTGCGTCCAGGTGGATCCGGTCGGACGCCATACGGTCGGTCCGGCGGGTAGGTGGCCGACGAGAGTGCGGTCATCGGTGATCGCGAAGATGAATCCGTTGCGGGAACCGGGCACGGCGATGAAATGGTTCGGTTGCCCGCCCGGCCATATGACGGCCGTCAAGCTACCGGTCGCGTCGGTTGCGGTTCCGGCGATATCGCCAACAGAGTTGATCGCATCCGGCGTCGCCTCGACCAGGCCGGTGTCATCGAGGTAGGTCAGTTGCCCGTCCGCGTACATCCACGGCGGTTGGAACGGAACATGACCGGGCGAAAAGCCCTCGCCGCCGATAACGGTTCCGGATGAGTTAACGGCGATCCCGCCGGCGCCACCGGTGGGGACCGGCAGCACCTGGGCGATGCCGTCATGCCAGAGCACAATCCGAACCTGAACGGGTCCGGTTGTGTTCTCGTCGAAGAAGCTTTCGAGGACATACTTCCCGGTCGGATCCGTGGTGGCCTGCCCGAGGGCGGTGAACTTGCCCATCGTGGCCGGGAGCGGAAGGGTCGTGAGGGTGCACGGCGCCATCGGCAGATCGGAGGTCGTGATGGTGGAGGTCGGGTTCGGAATCATCGTTTCCGTGGCCGCAGCGGGCACTCGTCCATCATGCGACTGGCCGCCCAGCATGGCGGCCGTGGCGGCTATAGCCACGACGACGAGCGCGGCGACCGACGCGGCTAACACGTGCATTGTGCGGATCCGTGAGCCGGAGCGGATCGCGACCGCCATGTCGTACGCCGGCGGCGGCGCTGGCCGATCGTCATCCTGGAGGGGCTCGAGCAGCTGAGCGGCTTGCACATCGAACTCCATGTCAGTCATCGCTCTCCATGTCCGTCATCACTGTCCGAGCCGGTCATCACGGTCCTCGTCGTCGCCGTCCGTGTCCTCGGAGCGAACTCGCCGAGCAGGCGACGCATGGTGGCCAGGCCGTGGAATGTCTGGCTCTTGACCGTGCCTTCCGTGCAGCCCAGAATGGCGGCCACCTCGGGCACCGGCAGGTCATGCAGGAATCGCAGGACGAGGGCGGCTCGCTGCCGTTTCGGCACCGCGTCGAGCGCGTTCCGTACGGTGAGCCTCGCGGCGATGTCGACCGACCCGGCCGCCGGCGAGTCGGGCATTTCGGCAACCAGGCGAACCCGCGACCAACCCCGCCGCTTCTCGGTGAGAAACGCCTTGATGAGGATGGCCCGTCAACGACCGCAACCAAGATCCTTTGATTGTTCACGTCGACCGGATATCCATCCCACCGCGAGCCGTTCGCTGAGGGTGCCCGTGCCAGCGTCAACGACGGCTAACCACGGTCAGCCTTCGGCTGCCGTACCGGGCCGTGGCGACGGTCAGGCTTGCGGGGATTCAGCGGTCGTTGACGCGGGCGCCGACCATGGGCTCGGCTCGTTCGGATTCGGCGGCTGAACAGCCGGATAGCCCTGCGGTGCCAGCGGGTATCTCATGGGGATCGGTGGGCGGTCCGCGACCGACACGCGCCCGACCGACGTAGCCGGCAGGGTCGCGAACTCTGCGCCGGCCGAGCGCCAGACGCTGTAGACGACCCACAGGTAGGCGGCGCCGACCAGGGCCCGCACCGCGTAGTAGGCCATCAGCCTGTGATAGGTCGATGCGATCGCGTCCGGGATGGTGGCGACGCCGTCTTGGGCCACGAAAATCATGACGATCGAGATGACCATACCGACGCGCCACACCAGCCAGGCTTTCGTGCTGCGCCGGTCGAATGACCGGCCCATCGCCCTGAGGTGGGAACGGAGAATGGCCTGCCAGCCGAAGAACGCGATGAACATGACCCAGAACGCGGCCTGGTAGAGCACGGACATCGTGTGCATGGCCGTGAGGTGCGCCTCGAGTGTCGTGCGGAACGTGGCCAGCGCGTCGGGCGAGGGCGATCCGGAGATGAGTGTGCCGAGCGTGGTTGCGTCCGCGGCGCCCTGGCGCAGCCAGAAGATCTGGCCGACCGCGGCCGCGATAAACGCGATCACGAGCACGCCGACTCCGGCTGCGGCGGCGGTGTTCCACACGGGACCGGTGCCGCCCGGTCGCGACGGCTCGGCGACGGGCGATGGGAACGGCGGAATAGACAAGGGATTCCTCGAAAGTTGAAGGTGGCAAGGACGAGGCTCGGTAATCCGAGGCTCAGGGGAGGAACGCCAGCGCCAGCACAAATATGAGGAGCACCGTGCCGAGGCTCAGCGCTGCGATCAGGGCACTGCGGCGAGCTACCTGGCCGGTACCGGAGTCGAAGACCGTACGGCACTCCTGGCAGCGCACCTGTCGGCGGTACAGCAGCGGCCCGCCGAGCCCGCCGGTTCTCGTCCAGACCGGCCGCTGGCGATGCTCCCGATCACCACAGGTGGGACAGGCCACTACTGTCACAGATGCCGAGGTCACGTCGATCACCTACGCAGTGTCGGGCCAAGTCACCGGCCTGTCCACCCCGTTCCAGACCGATGGTTGGATACGAGCGTCAAGGTGAGTCGGACAGTGTCTGATCGGCCGCCCAGATCTGCTGGTGGTAGCGACCGTTCACCCGTCACGGAACACGCCTTGTGCCACCCTGATTCCATACATTCGCGGATCGACAGTGTTGGGGAAGATATGGAGCGCGGCGAAGTCTGGTGGGCTCAGATCGACGAGAAGCGGCCGGTCGTCCTCTTGTCCGGTGGTGCGGGGCCGGATTTTCAAGCCGTGGAGATCGTTGTTCCGGCTACTTCCGCGCAGAAGCGTGGATTCTTGGTGATGTCCGGCGAGGATGCGATCGACGTGGAACAACGGCGCCGGCTTATCGACGCGGCCGGCCCTGCCGTTGCTGCGATCGGTGTCGAGGTGTCGATCGGGATTGAGGAAGGGCTTGCGCGTGAGGGCGTCGTGCGGGTCGCGTTTCCCAAAGCCGGAGTGATCTTTTGTACGTGGATGCTGACGATCTCCGCCGCCTACCTGATCGAGCGGGTGGGTGTGCTGTCTGCCGAGAAGTTGCGTGGGCTGGACAACGCCATCCACCTCGCAGACGGCTCCTGACCGATCGCCTCGTAGGTGTCCGGCGACCAGATGGCGGCCCCTATGCCTGTCCATGCTGCCGCCACGTTTGTGAAATCCTTTCGGGTGACCAGTTCCCGTGCCGACGTGCCACCACCATGATCCAGCGGTACGACCGCCGGAACGCTTTGTAAAGGCCTGTTGCTCGGCCGCGCGATCGCGCTGACAACCGGGCGGCGCAGCCCGGTACCCCGATGGATGCGGCGATGACGCGTTCGGTGGATTCTGTCGCTCTTCGTCGCGGCTAGGGTCTCGCGTATGGGTGATCAATCGGCGGCACACGGTAATCTCCCGGCACTCGCCACGCGGGTTCTGCGGTTCCCCGGGATCTCGTCGCGGGCGTACGAACACCCCGCCGACACCGCCGCTATCCTCGCGCTGCGGAAGCTGCCCGGCGTCGACACTGCGATCAAGAAGCTCTACGGCATGTACTCCGACCGCGCCTTCCGCATGGAGTACCTCGCATCGGCCGTCCGTACCAGCCAGCGCCAGTTCGCTCCGCTACACGACATCCTGCGCCACGCCGTGGACACGCTCGACCTCGATCGCCTGCCGGAGATGTACATCCGTCGGAGCCCCGACGCCAACGCGTTCACCTTCGGCTCGAACGAGCCGTTCATCGTGCTCACTACCGGTCTCGTTGACATGATGGACGCCGACGAGCTGCAGTTCGTGATCGGTCACGAAGTGGGCCACGCGATGAGCGCCCACTCGGTCTACCACACGATGGCCCAGATGCTCGTGGTGATCGGTGCGATGGTCGCCGCAGTGCCGCTCGGCGGCCTCACGATGCAGGCTCTCCAGGCCGCACTCGACGAATGGTTCCGTAAGTCGGAGCTGTCGAGCGACCGGGCCGGCCTCCTGGTGTCCCAGGACCCGGGCGCGAGCCTACGTGCCCTGATGAAGTTGGCTGGCGGTGCACATCTGCACGAGATGAACGTGGCGGAGTTTCTCGCCCAAGCCGAAGAGTTCGGCCAGATCGGCGATCTGCGTGACAACGTCATCCGCTTCATGCTCATTCGTGATCAAAGCCATCCGCTGGTGGTGGTGCGGGTAGGTGAGCTGCACCGCTGGGCATTGAGCGACGAGTACGAGGACATCCTCTGCGGCGACTATCCACTGCGGGCCGACGACTCGACGGCCTCGTTCACGAAGGAGGCGCGCGAGACGGCGGGCCTCTACGTCGACAAGGTCAAGGGTTCGGCCGGTCCTTTGCTCGGCTCGTTCCGGGAGAGGGGAACCTCGGCGCTCGACCGTGGCCAGCGCATGCTGCCACAGATGCGGCGCAAGCAACCGACAGGTCACGCGTCGGAGCAGACGGATGCCGAACTGGACGCGGGACCCGCGGAGTTGCCACTGATGGACGATGACCAGACCGGACCGACCGAGCTACAGATCGGGTCGCACCCTTAGAGCCTGGTAAATAACTGTTTAGGCGGCCATTGCGGTTGGTTGTGGTCGGGTGGTGTGGCGGGCGAGTCGCCTGGTCATGATGATGATCATCGCCCATTGGACCATCGCTGCGTGGTGTTGGGGCAGGCGTTCGTAGTCGCGGACGGTGCGTCGGCAGCGGTTGATCCAGGAGAACGTGCGCTCGACGGCCCACCGGCGGTGGAGGACGACGAAGCCGACTTGTTCGGCGAGTTTGCGGACGACCTGGATGGTGAGGTTCAGGGTGGTGGCGGCCCAGTCGACCAGGGTTCCGGTGTAGCCCTGGTCGGCCCAGATGAGTCGGATGCTGGGGAAACACATGCGGAGTGCTTGGAGGAGGATGCGGGCGCCGTCGCGGTCTTGGACGTGGGCGCCGGTGACGAGGATGGCCAGGAGCAGGCCGGTGGTGTCGACGATGATGTGGCGTTTGCGGCCGTTGATCTTTTTCCCGGCGTCGTAGCCGCGGCTGGGACGGCCGACGGTTTCGGCGCCGCGCAGGGACTGGGCGTCGATCAGGCCGGCGGTCGGCGCGGGTTGGCGGCCTTCGGCGACACGGACCGCTTCGCGGAGGGTGTCGTGGATGCGGGCCAGGGTGCCGTCGGCGGTCCAGGTGGTGAAGTAGTGGTAGACGAGTTTGGGGTGGGGGAAGTCGACGGGTAGCGCCCGCCAGACGCAGCCGTTGTGGGCGAGGTAGCGGATCGCGTCGACGATGTCGCGGCGGGAGTACGTCACGGGTCGTCCGCCGCGGCCGGGGCGGGGGCCACCGACCGGGACCAGGGCGGCGATCAGCCGCCACTCGATGTCGCTGGTATCGGACGGGTAGTGCCTCGGCCTGTCAGTGGGTAGGTGGCCGGTCTGGGATGGCGTGTCGGCGGATGCGCCGTTGCCGGCGACAAGGTAGAAAGACATGGTTGGGCCTTCGGGGCTACGGGCAGAGGTTTCGTCACCAGTGCTCGTACCGAAGGCCCATCCTCAGGTCACGACACCACGCCCCACAGACCCCAAACCGTTATTTCCCAGGCTCTTAGAACCACAAGATCGTTCGCGTACGCGCGTGACTTCGAGACACGGCCGCTGAACGGGATCGATGCACCCGTGACACGAATCTAGCGGTGTTCGTAGGTGGCGTTCGGGCTAATCGATCGGTGGACGATTTTTGATACCGGCAGGTCCGGCGAAGTTCCTGCGCCGGTGGGGCGGATCCACGGTCGGCTTGGCCTGCGGTCCGCTGGCCGCCCAGTGCAGCCAGTCGATCACGGCAACGCCGACGTGATGGTGGAATCCCTGACGGTCACGAGAGTATGCACCCCAGTACGACGCGACCCGAGACGCCGTGAGCGCGACATACCCGGGATTGTCGGCCGTGAACCGCCCGTAGGCGCGTTGCCGCGGCGAACCGTCGCGGTCGGCGTACAACTCGGTGTGAATGGCGCGCACGATCGGCAGCACGTACTCGCCGATCAATGCAACAACGAACGGCATCACCCACGGTTCAGAACTGCCGATCACGCTACGCAGATGCCGCCCGCGGACGAACCCGTTGCTGTCGCGGGTGTACCAGCAATGGGCAATCAGCTGCTGGGTCGGTGTGAGCGCCGCCCAGCAAGCCGCTACCGGCTCGTCGTGATACGTCCGATAGGGAATCGTGACGGCCTGCCAGTCGACCAGGACGGTGAACCCGTCCATCGGTTCACTGTCGGCGCGGGGCAGCGCGGACGCGACGGTCTGCACGTCGTGCGCCACGCGGTCCGGGTAAGCCGGCAGTGCCGTTGAAGCTCGCTGGCATCAGGGCACCAGCGGACCGGCGACCATGCTTGGATGACGGGTGACGTGCTCTACCTCGACGCCGCGTTCCGCCAGCACTCCTCGACACCGAGAGTTCCGGGTGGGAACCAAAATGAGTCGTGTCGCGTCCTATAGGAAATGGGGGGTGGGCCGATGCGTCGACTACTGGTGCTGGGAACGTTGTTGCTGCTGTTTGTGGCGGCGTGTGCCCCCACCGCTGGCAACATCACCCGGGCGGCGCGACCGTCGGCGGCGGGGGCTGCCACCACCGGCGCAAGCCGCGACGCGCAGATCTACGCGGCGGTCCTGCGCCGGTATCTGACCACGCCGCAGGAGAATTCGAACCTGCCCTTCGCGACCGTCTTCGTCCTGGACTACACCGACGCCAGCGCAGCCGACCCGATGCGCACAGCACCGTCAACGACCACCACACCGATCTCGGCCACTGACCAGCGCACGATTGTCGCTGCCCTGCACGACCTCGTCCCGCTGCGGTTCGTCACCTCCCGCGACCAGGTCATCATCCACCGGCAGGGCTGCAGCGTCGTTCGCGACAACGGGATCCTGATCCTGCTCGGACCGGCGACGACTGTCGCCGGCACCACCCGGGTGAGCATCAACGGGTTCGTGGCGTGTCTCGGCGCGACCTGGCTGACCTACCTCGTCACGGCCGACGCTAACGGCTGGATGGTTACCGGCACCAGCGGCCCCGCCGCGGTCGCCTGACGTTCCGGCGCATTACCGCCTGCAGCGATCGACTCCGCTGCAATGCCGTGGGTAGTTCGGAGTCGTCGTTCTTTCGCTGGTCAGTCGTCACGAACGTTCATCTGCGAGGTCGTACCTTCGTGTCGTCCCCGAAACGGGGTCAGGTGTCGCATTGCAGACCAACGATTGCGACCGTGGCCGGTCGAGCCCACACTCAACCGTCGGCGTTGACTTTGGGGGCTGTAATGCGAAGATTCATCATTGGTCTGGCAGCGGTCCTTCTGACTGTCGGCGTGGTTCAGGCGGTTGGTGTGGGCGCGGCATCGGCGATGCCTGGTCTGGGCATGGTGAGCGCGACCAGTTCCACGGACTCGACCAGCTTCCGGACCGTGGTCGCCTACTGCCCGGCCGGCAAGTCGATTACCGGTGTCGGTGCCGCGATCACCGGCGGCGCCGGTGACGTGGTTCTCGAAGGCTACGCGCCGGTGCACGGATCTTCCGACTATGCGATCGCCGAGGCGAATGAGGATGTCACCGGCTACGCCGGTAACTGGAGTCTGACCGTGTACGCGTTCTGCGTCACGATGAACCCGGCGATCGTCATCGTGAGCGCGGCGACTTCTGCCACCTCGGACGACTATAAAGTCGCGAGCGTCGCGTGTCCGGAAGGTGATGAATCGATCGGCGTGGGTGGCTGGATCAACAGCGGCGCCGGGCAGGTTTATCTGAATGACGTATATCCGCCAGGGGTTCTGAGCGGCGGTGGCGCCATCGGCGTTGAGGTGTTGAACGGCTACGAGGGACTCTGGAGCATTCGCGCTTTCGCGGTCTGCGTCCCGTGGTCCTCGCAGATCAGCGAGGTGGATGCAGAGTCGGTGAGCGACGCGTCGACCCCGAAGACGGTTTCGGCGAGTTGCCCGGCCGGTACCTACATTCACGGCCTCGGTGGCCGGATCGACCAGGACATCGCTCACGAGACGCTGAACGTGGTGGTGCCGAACAGAAACCTGACCGCAGAAACCATCCGCGGATACGCCGACGAATACGGCCAACCCCTGCCGTGGGCGATCATCGCTATCGCCATCTGCGACGCTTGACCATACCGGTCAGCCTTGCCCGGGCGGGCATCGGCGCGGATCTGGCCTCCACTGGATCCTGGATCCAACAGTCTGTTCTCCGGCGGTACAGTCCCTGGCCGTGACGAACTTCTACGCGACCGTCTTCCTCCCACCGACCGCATCGGAGGCGCTCGTCGATGCGGTCACGACTGCCATGGCACCGTATGACCTCAACCGGGAAATCTACAGCGACGACTGGGAATGGGACTCGTGGCGGTTGATCGCACCCGACGGACACTTCCAGCTCAAACCACAATACGCACCTGACAACCTGCCGACTGACCACAATTCTCTGGTAGCTGTACCAAGATTTATGATCGACTTTGCCGCGATGCGAGACCGGCCAGCCGCCCATGCGGCTGCGCAATGGGACGCATGGCACGCCCTCGCCGCCGCCCATCCACCGGCACAGCCACTGACCGCCTTCGCCGGCCTCGAACCCGCCGACGCGCAAACTACCCATCTCGCACAACCGCTGGTCCAAGCGTTCGCGCAACTCGCGGTGACGCAGACACACCCCTACTTCACCCTGTCGATCCTGATTGCCGACCCGATCGCGCACTTCGGCAACGACCGGAACGAATTCATCCAACGCGCCCGCGACCACGCATTCGCCACCGCCGCCTACGTCACCCTCGACGGAGCCTGGTGTGGCAGCACAGCCATGGGCTTCCCGACCGACGCCTACGTACGCGAGATGAACGCCTACCTCGACGGCGTACCCGACGACACCATGCTGGCCATCGTGCGCTGCCACGCCTGACTAGCCCACAAACTGACAGCCACGCCACGAACCCATCGGGGATATCGTGCCGGACGATCTGGCTAGATGGTCATTCGGGGCAGCCGCCGTATCCTCGATCAACTTCGCGAAGCGCGATAGCCTCCGGACGTGGAAGTACGACTGCGCGTCGGCGAGCGTCAGATGTGTCAGGCGGGAGTGCAGTACGTCGATGATCTCGGCAAGTACGGTCAGATGGTCCCCGGACAGCGCACCTGCCGACGCGACCGCCCGGTCGGTCAACTCACTCAACTTCGCTTCCACGCTGCCCGCGCCGCAGGCCCGACCAAGCCGACCCAGTTCGGCTTGTTCGCCTCGCATGACGTGCACCGCGGCTCGACGAATATCGCCGTACCAGACCATCTGATGTGCCGGGTCGGGCGCGTCCGGCCGGGGACGGCGTTCGCCTCGTCGCTTCGCCTCCCGCCGACTACCCGCATATGCGGCGGCCACGACGGCCCGTTCGGCACGGCTGGCGATCAACGCATCCAAGGCCCGCAACAGTGCATCCTCATCGGTGCGGAACGGGCCGGCGATTTCTTCCAGGAAACTCAAGCTGTTGTGAAACCCGATCGGGTGGTACCGCGCGACGCAGGAACGCAACGCGGCCGCTCGACGCCCGAACGGCAAGCCGGCGTCTCGAACCTTCCGTACGTCGCCTCCGAAACTCACCGGGCGAGGCTAACCGCTCACCATGCCCGGCGCATCGAATTATGAAGCGGCTACATGTGCGCTTGGACAGCGGACCGGAGGTTCGCGAGACCGATCCTGAGCGGTATGAGAAAACACAGATGACGGCCCGTCACACTGCGACATCCGTCGTTGCCCGTGGACGCACGTCGCTGTCCGAGGCTCCACCCATGTCGTGCTTGGGCCGCACGACGTGGGCGCTGAATGCGGCGATTGCGCACAGGACGACGGGTAAGAAGAACGCGTAGTTCAGCGCGACCACGCGGGTCAGCGGCCCGACGATGGCCGGCCCGGCGAGCATGCCCAGGTATCCGAGCCCCGATACGCGCGCGACGTTCACCCCGGCGGCGTCCCGATCGGCGTGGCCGGCCGCGCTGAAGAGCTGGGGGATGCAGCCGGACAGCCCGATGCCGTACACCGCCCACCCGACCAGCGTCAGCGGCAGCCACGGAGACACAGCGACTGCGGCGAGCGCGACCGCGGCCAGGCCGGCCCCGTACCGCACGATCGCGACCGGCCCGAACCGAGCTGCCACACGGTCGGTCAGCAGCCGTCCGATCGTCATAGCGGTCGCGAACGCTCCGTAGGCCAGCGCCGCCGTCGCGGGCGCGGTGTCGAGGACGTCCCGCGCCTCCAACGTGCTCCAGTCGTTGGCGACGCCTTCGCTGAGCATCAACATGAGGGCGAGCAGGGCGAGCGCCCAGATGTATCGAGGCATCCGGCGTCGTGGCGCGACGGGCGCCTTGTGCACGGCGGCGGGCTCGGGTGGAAGGAGAGCGGGCGCGGCCACCGCGGTGACGACCAGGCCGATGACGGCTACCCCCACCAGCGTCACGGCCGGGCTCCAGCCCCAGCTGAGGGTACGGGCACCGACGAGGGCTGCGAGGACGCCGCCGATGGAGAACGCGGCGTGAAACGCGGACATGACCGGCCGGTGGTAGGCCCGCTCGACCTGGACGGCGTGCACATTCATGCTGACGTCGAGGCAGCCGTTGCAGAATCCGAAGATCAGCAGCGCCGTCCCGAGCGTCCAGGCGTTGATCGCCAGTCCGGGCAGGACTACCGCCGCGCCTGTCAGGGCGGCGCTGATCGGTACGATCCGCCGGGCCCCGAAGCGGTCGTTGAGTGGTCCGATCACCTGCATCCCGGCGAACGCCCCGGCACCGAGCAGGAGCAAGAGCCAGCCGAACACGGCATTGCTGACGCCGACCCGGTGCTCGATGGTGGGGATATGCACGATCCACATGCCCAGGCTGAACCCGCAGAGGATGAAGAACGCAAACGTGGCCAGCCGTGCCCGGCGGAGGACTGTGCTCATGCTATCGAACATACCAAACAATATTTCTGTTTGAAATGTTTGCTCTATGCGCGACCACGCTGTTGAATGGAGGGTATGGCGAGCACTGATCGGCTGAAGCTGATCACCGACACGGTCCGGGGCAGCGGGCAGGTAAGCGTGGCCGACCTGGCCGAGATCACCGGCGCCTCGGACATGACGATCCGCCGCGATCTGGAGGTCCTGGCCGAGCAAGGCATGATCGAGCGGTACCGAGGCGGCGCCCGCAGCGTTACCCTGCGCGGCGACGAGCCGCCGTTCGCAATACGAGTGCTCGAGGGCCTGGACGTCAAACGCCGGATCGCCGCCGAGGTCGCCGCATTGATCACCGATGGTGAGGCGGTGCTCATCGACAGCGGTACGACCTGTCTTGAGGTCGCCCGCGCGCTGGCGCATCGGAGGCTCACCGTCATGCCGCTGTCCCTGCATGCCGCGAACGCGCTGACCGGTGCATCCCAACTCAAACTGCTGGTACCCGGCGGCGAACCGCGTGCTGGAGAGCTTGCCCTGACCGGCCCACTGACCGAGGCGTCCCTGGCGGCGCTGCGGTTCGACACTGCCGTCATCGGCTGTTGCGGAATCAACGCCGCGAACGGCCTGACCGCGTACGACCTCGCCGACGCCGCGATCAAACGCGCCGCGATCGGCTCCGCCCACCGGGTGATCGCGGTCGCCGACGCGACGAAATTCAGCCGTACCGGCCTGGCCTTCGTCGCACCGCCGAGCGCATTCGACGCGATCGTCACCGAGGAGTCCGCGCCCGGCGACGAGACCGACGCGCTGGCGGCGGCCGGCGTGACCGTGCGGAAGGTATGACGGTGTCGGTGGACGCGATCGTCGTCTTCGATCTCTTCGGCGTGATCGCCCGCGATCAGTCGGACGCCGGTAAAGAGCGGTTGGCCGCCATCGCCGGCGTCGCCGCCCCGGAGTTCCGGGACGCCTACTGGGCGCTGCGCCCTGCGTACGACCGTGGCGGGATGACCGGCCCCGAGTACTGGCGCGCGGTCATGCGCATCCTCGACTGCACGGTGGATCCCGGGCAGATCGACCGCCTGATCACGGCCGACCTCGACAGCTGGCGGACCGTCGACGCCGACATGGTCGCTCTGCTCGAATCCGTGGTGGCGTCGGGCCGAAGGATTGCGCTGCTCTCCAACATTCCCGAGGAACTGGCCGCCTATTACGAGGAACACCACAGCTGGATGCGGCTGTTCGCGGTACGTGGGTTCTCGTGCCGGATCCACCTGGCCAAACCGGACCCCGAGGTGTTCCGCTGGTGCTGCCGGGCGCTCGACGTCGAACCGTCACGCGTCCTGTTCGTCGACGATCGGGCCGAGAACGTCGCCGCGGCCGAGGCGATCGGCATGCGAGGCCATCACTTCACCGATCCCGACCGGCTTCAGATCGCCCTGCGCCAACCGGCCGACGCGTGAGATGGGCATGGAACCGTTACACCCCAACACCTTCTGAGCAGGTCATCCGCATCTCGAGCGTGCTGCGCGCGGTCTCCGCGGCGGGGGCCGCCGCAGTCGGACTGGCCGACGGGAGTTACGTGCAGCAACGGTCCAGCAGCCAGGTCCGCCGCTTCCTGGACGAGCGGGCTGCGGGCGGCTGAGCCGGCAGACGGACAATTCGCCGCGGGTCAACCGGATAGGCCGAGCACATGGGCGTGCAAGGCCTGCGGCTGCATGCCACGATGCTCCGGTGGTGGAAATCGTGCGCGTACCTCCGTCGGACGATCTTGCGACGGTGACCCGGGACCTGCTGGCCCGGCTGCCGGAGTGGTTTGGGATCGACGAGGCGAATGCATCGTATGTCGAATCGGCTACGCGACTCCCCGGCTACGTGGCACGCTCCGGCGACGAGGTGGCGGGCGTCCTGTTGTTGCACCGGCACTTTCCGGAAGCGGCCGAGCTGCACCTGATCGCGGTGGCGCCCGATCGGCATCGCCGGGGCATCGGAACAGCGCTGGTCGCGGCGGCTGAGGCCGATGCGCGAGCCGATGGCGTACGACTGTTGCAGGTCAAAACGCTCGGACCGACCCGACCCGACGCCGGATATGACAAGACTCGCGCGTTCTACCTCTCGATCGGCTTCCTGCGTCTGGAGGAGATGCTCGAACTGTGGGACCAAAACCCGGCGCTGATCCTGGTGAAACCGCTGTGAGCCTCGTCCACAGTCGTCGGATCACGCGTTCGGCATGCCCTGCCGCACGGCGGCGGCCGCGCTCAGGAGTGCCTCAGGAACCGTAGGTAGAACGCCCCGAACACCAGCACGATTCCGATATTGACCAGCAGCCGCAGCCAGAGATGGTGCCGGAAGAACAGAACGTCCACGCCGACGATGACGACCACCATCGCCAGCACGTAGAACAACGCGGTCGTCTGTCTTCCCATCGCTTGTGTCTACGCTGTACCAGGGAATAGCGCAAGAGCCGGTTGCGAACCGGTGACCAGCCGTCGGTACCGTGGGAACCCGCGGCGTCAGCGCTCGAAGCGCCAGCGGATCGCGGTCTTCACCGGAGATCTTCGCAAGTCAGTCAACGTTGTGCGACCGACGGGCGTTCGTGGACCGAGCGCCCGTCGATCCAGACCTGCCGTACCGCATCTCGCATGGCCCGACCGCCCTTGGGGATGAGATCCGTCAGGTCACCGTCGAACAGTGCCAGGTCGGCGCGCTTGCCCACCTCGATCGTGCCCAGTTCGTCCGCGACGCCACACAGGGCCGCGGCCGAACCGGTCGCCGCCTGCAGTGCAGCCAGTGGGGTCATCCCGCACTCCACCATGAGGCGCAGCTCATCGAGGTTGTTGCCGTGCGGACCGACGCCCGAATCCGTACCCATCGCGATCTTGACTCCGGCGACGACCGCGCGACGCACTGCGTCCGCGTGTACATCGATCACCATGCGAGCCTTGGCCACCACCTCCGGCGCAATGCCGCCGCCGGCATCCGCGAAGTCCAGCACCGCACGCGGCGCGACCAGAGTCGGCACCAGCCACGCGCCCCGGTCGAGCATCAGCTCGATGCCCTCGTCGTCGAGGTAGATGCCGTGCTCGATGGAGCGCACACCGTTGCGGACGGCCGCCTTGATGCCGTCGGCCCCCTGCGCGTGCGACATGACATGGATGCCGGCCGCGGACGCCTCCGCGACCATCATCGCGATCTCGTCGTCCCGGAAGTGCCCGTGCCGCGGATCGTCGCGCGGGGAGAGTACGCCACCTGAGGTCATCACCTTGATCACGTCGGCGCCGGCCCGGATCACCTCGCGGACCTTCTTCCGGACCTCCTCGGGGCCGTCCACAACGCCCGACGGCGAGCCCGGATATGCGATGTCCAGGTCGACTCCGCAGACCATCCAGCCGTCACCGTGGCCACCGGTCTGGGACAGCGGCGAGATCGAGATCTGCATGCGCGGACCGACGATCAGACCGCGCCGGACCGCCTCGGCCACACCGAGGTCAGCGCCGCCGGCATCGCGTACGGAGGTGATGCCGCACTCGACGGTCGTACGAAGGTTGCCGATCGCCTCGTAGAACGCCAGCGAGAACGGCGCGTGCAGCGCCTTGAGCAAGTCGACTCCGGACATCATCACGTGGGTGTGGCAGTCGAAGAGCCCGGGCGTCAGAGTGGCACCGGTCGCGTCGATGACGACGTCGCCGTCGAGTCCAGGACCCACCGCTACGATCCGGCCGTCGGCGATCACGACGTCGCTGGCGACCGGAGCGGCACCGGTGCCATCGAAGATCTGGCCACCCGATATCAGTGTGCGCGTCATGGTTGCTGACACTAGCCGTCGACGCTAGGCCTATGCGAAGCCGTTCCCGACAGAGCCGCCGTGGGCCGCAGCCGGGTCGGCCAGATTCCAGCAGTCCACCCGCGATGGGTGCCCCGGAGACATTGGCGATCGGCTATGTATGGGCCCGTTCCTCGGTCACCGATGGGGGATGGGTTGCTTGCCGTTATCACATATATCGTCTAGCTTGAACCAGGGAAGTACCACGTTGGAAACCTGAGCAGACGGCTTCGTGAGGTTCATCGGTGGTGGCCTTGCTCCCTACGTCGCGGGAAAGCTTGTCGAGCACTACAACACACACGTGCCGTTCATCCTCGGCGCGGTCACCGTGATCGCGGCGGCTGTGGTGCTCAGCACCGTCCACAAGGCGCTGACCGACGCCGATTCTGAGGAGGTACGGCCCGGCCCGTCCCGTCAGCGCCAAGGCGCCGAAGCCGCCGTGTTTGACATGCCCGGACTGCCTTCGGAGGCCATCCTGGCCGAGGAAGCACTACGCGAAGACCGCACCCTCAACAGCCGGACACCGTGATGAACCATCGTTCCGTGCAACATCGCCGTGAGTTCGCCACCTCGGCCACCGGGCCACCTCGGCGTCCTGTCCGTCAACTCGGCCCACATGTCGGACCTGCTCACCTCCAGTGGCATCAACGCCCGAACGGGCAGCGAAGCGGCCGAGCGGCTTCCTCAGCACGGTCGGGGATCGAGACGTGAAGGTCGGCGATCAGGCGGGCCACCAAGGGACGCAACGCGGCCGACCGTGCGCGGCGCCAAGCGGAGATTTGAGGCATGACGACGGTGTCCGGAACCGTCGCCGCACGGATGCACCACATCCCGGCCAAGCCCACCACAAAACGCGATGCCTCCGGCGGCAAGGTCCGCAACAGCCGATACGCCCGGTCCGTCGCCGCGTGCTGACCGAGGGCATGTCCGGTAGCGACCACATCCGCGGCTAACTGGGCCAGGTCGATCCAGGGGGCACCGGCGGCCGCGTACGCCCAGTCGAGCAGTACCGCCGATCCTTGGTCCGCATCGACCGCCGTGTTGTCGAGGCGAATGTCGCGATGGACCAATGCATCGCCGGCCGTCCAGCGTTCCCACCCAGCCACCACATCAGCCGCCGGCCCCGCGTAGGCCATCTCCCAGTCGTCGCCCGAACCGATCTCCAGCACGCGCAGCCAACCGTCGAAGTCGAAGATGCGTTTGGCGACCGGCGGGAGGGTCTGCGGTGCCCGGTGCCCGCTGGCGGTCCGGCATGCCTGCGCGACAGCCGCGATCGACGCATCGGTCCACGCCGCCGCGGTTGCGCCGGCGGCCCAGGTGGTGGCCAGCGCAATCCACGGCCCGTATGCGACGGTGGCGAGGCGTCGAGGCGCCGGCACCGACGCCGGCAAGGCGTCCAGGATCGCAGATTCCTGCAGGACCATCGCGTGATTGTGCGCTCGGACCTCAGCGGACATCGCCTTGACGAATACCTGTCGCCCGTCGGCCAGCCGCAACCCCGCAGCCGGACCGGGCGACATGCCCCCGTGCAGATCCGTATGACCGACGATCGCGGTACCCAGAGCCTCAGCGACGGCCGTCCGCACCGGCTCTGGCGTGTCGGCCCACGCGGCCCGAGGTGTGAACGTCACGCCGCATGGTATGCCGGTCACGCACGCCTGTGCGGGCGCGCAGCGGCGCGAGACGTCGATCTGCGACAGCAGGTACCCATCCGGTCGTGCAGCTGACACGTTTGTTGCTGACGTCCCTTGAGCCGGGCGGGGCGGCGGCCGGAGCGCCTGGCGTATACCGTGCGTCCATGCCCCGACCCCGGCGAATCCTTGCCCTGGTGCTGGCCGCCGCGCTCGCGGGCGGCGGTCTGGCCGCCTGCGGCGGCGTGGCGGGGCGGATGACCATCGCGGCGACTCCCGACCGGATCCTGGACGATCAGCGCGCCCACATCACCGTCGCCGGGCTCGTTCCGGGTGCGACCGTCCTCGTGACCGCATCCGTGACCGACGCGTCCGACACCGCTTGGACATCGACGGCAACGTTTCGCGCTGACGGCCACGGCCGGCTGGACGTCGATCACGCGGCGCCGCTGCACGGCTCGTACCACGGGGTCGACGGCGGTGGCCTGCTCTGGTCGATGACGCCGGCGTCCGGACAGCCGGACGCCATGCTCGCCGTACCGTCGTCCGGAGGTCAGGAGGTCGTCTTCACCGCCGACAGCGGTGGTCGGTCCGCGACCACCACGATCGCCCGGACGGTCGCCCCCGCCACGGTGCACGTTCAGCCGGTGACGGTCGCCACCGACGGCCTGTACGGCGTCTATGCCGCTCCATCCGCACTGACCGCCGGATCGAGTCCGGCGGTCGTCATCTGGGGCGGCTCGGAAGGCGGCCTGTCCACCACGGCCGACGCGGAACTCCTTGCCGCCCACGGCATTCCCACACTGGCACTCGCCTATTTCGGAGAGCCGGGCCTGCCGGCCGGGATGACCGACATCCCGATCGAGTACTTCGAGAAGGCCGTCGCCTGGATCGGCCGTCAACCGGGCGTCGACCCGCAGCGCATCATCGTCGACGGCATCTCCCGCGGCGCCGAAGCCGCGCTCCTCACCTCCGCGTACGACCCGCGGGTGGCCGGGGTCATCTCGATCGTCGGCAACGACTCGGTGGTCTGCGGACTCCCCGGATGCGTCGGCTCGGCGTGGTCGCTCGCCGGGCGACCGCTCCCGGCGTTCGACGCCCGCTCCGGCCAGCCGAACAACGACCCGGCCGCGTACATCCCGGTCATCCGGATCGGCGGCCGCCTCCTGGACGTCTGCGGATTCGCCGACGGCGAATGGAACTCCTGCGCCTACCAGCAGAACCTGCTGCTGCGTCGGCCGAAACGCCCCGGCGATGTCTACTTCGCGTTCGCCGGCGTCGGGCACGAGATCGGCGCGACCTGGCCGTACGAGGCCGGTAACGTCCTGGCCGGCGTGGAAACCAGTCTCGGCGTCACCCCGGCCGCCGACGAACGTGCCCGCGAACAGCTGTGGCCGGCGATGCTCGCCTTCATCACCGGGATCACGCCGTCGCCACGCGGGTGACGGTCAGACCGGATCGAGTGCAAGCACCGGGATCGTACGTACGCCTGCGGTGCGCTGCTCGTAGGTCGCGATGTCCGGACGCTGCCGCAGCAAATCGGCGAAGACACGCTCACGCTCCTCGCCGACGATATCGGTGACGCTCATGCGGACCGTCTCGGTCGGGAACTCCACGGTTGCGCCACCGACGGCGACGAGGTTGTGGTACCAGCCCGGATGCGCCGGTGCGCCGCCGGCAGCTGCGAACAGGTAGATACGGGCGCCCGGCCCGCGCATGTACGACAGCGGGCTGATCCGTGCCACGCCGCTGCGCCGGCCCACATGGTGCAGCAGGATCAGCGGTATGCCGTCGAAGTGACCGCCAACGCGGCCCTCGTTGGCGCGGAACTCCTCAACGACCTGCTCATCCCAGTTCGGCATACCGGGATTCTCGCACCACACTGATTCGTCCAGATCACTGATGCCTCACGGCGTTCAGCTGTCGTAGGTCCGGACAAGCCCTTGTCCGGCAGGACGCGATCATCCGTGCGTGGTACGTTGCTTGTGCTGCCGAGGCCCTGGCGGTGCGTGCTTTTCTGCCCGGAATTGTTGACCCTCGAGGTAGCCCGAATGACAATCAGAGCGCGGAATTTGCAGTGCCCGCAAGGTCCTGAGGCCGCTTGCCGTGCAAAGCCTCCGAGGGCCGATCACCCACTGACACCCAACCGCCCGGTTTAGGTGCCTGGCCAGATGCTTTCGCACTCCCCGCAGGAGGCGACACCGGAGTTCGGCACGCTGTTGGATAAGCGGGCCGTCCACTGTGTCTATCAGCCGATCATCAACCTGAGCGATGGCGCCACGGTCGGGTTCGAGGCCTTGGCCAGGGGGCCGGTCGGCACGCCGTGGCAGAATCCGACGGCTCTGATCGCGGCCGCCGTGGCGGCCGGGCGGCTGCCGGAACTCGACTGGATCTGCCGCGCCGCCGCGTGCCGCGGCGCGCTCGACGCCGGACTGTCATCGAACACCCCGTTGTTCGTCAACATCGAACCGGCGACCTCGCCGATGGCGTGCCCTGACGATCTCAATGAGATCGTCCATGCGGCCATGAACAAGCTGCGCATCGTCGCCGAAGTTACCGAACGGGCGATCACCGACGACCCTGCCACGCTGCTGGCCACTACCGACCTACTGCGTCGTGAATCGATCCTCATCGGCCTCGATGATGTCGGTACCGATCGGGCCAGCCAGGCCATCATGCCGCTCGTCGCCCCGGATGTGATCAAGATCGACCGCAGTATCGTCCAGGAACCGGACACCGTGCGGGCGGCTGACGTCATTGCCGCCGTCCAGGCCGAGGCCCTGCGCAACGGCGCCGTCATCCTCGCCGAAGGCATCGAAACCCGCCGGCATCTGGCGTTCGCACAGTCGATCGGCGCGACCCTCGGCCAGGGCTGGTACCTCGGCCGCCCCGGACCCCTGCCGACCCGTGTACGTACGGCCGACATCTTCTTCCCGCAACGTAGATCGATGTACGCGACCGGAGCGACACCGTTCGACACGGTGCTGACTCGAGGACGGCCCACCCGAGTGTCCATCCACACGATGCTGGCCCTGAGTCGAACCATGGAGGATCGTGGGCTCCATGCCAGCGAGCCGATTATTCTCCTGGCCACGTTCCAGCAGGCGCACCGCTTCAACGCCGCTACCCGCCGGCGCTACGGCGACCTGGCCGCCAACACCGTCCTGACCGTGGTCTTCGGCACGGACATGGACCCGGACCCGGCGCCCAATGTCCGCGGCTACGCCCTAGCCCCGGACGATCCCCTGATCACCGATTGGACCGTCATCACCATCGGCAGCAGCCTCACCCGAGGCGTGTTCGCACGGGAGTCGGCTACCGAACGTCCGCGTACCTTCGATGTGATCGTCAGCGATGACCGCGATCTTGTCCTGGCCGCCGCCCGCCAGTTGATCGACCGCATCACACCACGATCCCCGCGTGGCACATCCACCCAGGCTTGACTCGTCGTTTGGTCGAACCGTTGTTTTTGAGTTCGGGTCAGCGATACCGACCGATACGTGCGGGGGCCGCGGGGACGGCTAGCGGCGACGATGCCAGCGGCTGCGTACGCGCTGGTCGAGTCGCTGTGGCGGGTGCCACATCGCCTCGTGCGGCCGGTAGCTGGGTGCGGTCGAGGTCGCGTCCCGATCCGGGTAAACGTGGACCAGGAGTCGATGCCGTTTGGTCATCCGGACTCGTTTCCGTAGAGGGTCTCCAGGGGCAGCATTGCCGCCGCGCCATCCAGATCACGTGCCGTGACCAGCTCGTGGATGCGGTGGCAGCGCTCGGTGACGTCGTCGATGCCGACGATCCATTCGTCGGCATAGCGGGCGACCGCCGGGCCGCTCAGGCCGATTTGGACGGCCCGATACGGCAGCGGCTGCAGGTTCAGATCCCGTTCCGGATCCCACTGCACCCGTACGGGCGACCGCAACGACTCTTGCCACGCCCGGCGATCCGCGTGGACGCCGGGTTCGTAGCTGCTGAGCGCGGCGTTGGCCAGCGCCCAGTCGAAGCCGTCGCGCCGGATCCGGATGGCGAGAACTCGGTCTTGGCCAGGCTTGGTGGCCCAACCGGAGCGGTACATCATCCAGCAGAACGACGGCTTGATCCAGGTCATCCGGGTACGGCTGAAGCCGGTGGAGAACCGTCCGTCGTGCGCCGCCGGCTCGGCGATCAGTTGCCCGTACGCCTGATAGACCGTGATGGTTTCGGCGTCGTGGAGCGCGCGGACCTGGCGGGCCGGAGTGGTTGTGTGGACGGTGCCCATGCTCGGCACGATAGCTACCACGGGCGACAATGTCGCCGGATTTCCTGGCGCGGAAAATGGACACGGCGGCCCAGGCCGACTCCTCTGCGTCGCCGGGCCGGCCGAGGGCCGTCTCGCCGATTCGGTCGCGCCGAGGCAGCCGCACGCGATAATCCGGTGACGTCGGTGGTCGTGCCAGCGATAATGGCCGATGTGGAAGAGGTCAAGGTCGTCGTCGCCCATTCCGAGCGCGCGACCCTGCGCGTCGGTAACGTGTTCCTGAAGATCGACGCCGATCAGACGAATACCGAGGTCGAGGTCGAGGCGATGGCTATGGCGCCGATCCCGACTCCGGAGATCCTGTGGCGCAAGCCGCCCGTGCTCGCGCTCGCCGCCGTCCCTGGGACGGCACTCGGCCGCCTCGGCGAGCCGTCGACCGCGTCGCCGGCGGCGTGGGCCGCGGCGGGAGCCGCCGTACGGATGCTGCACGACGCGCCGCTGCCGCCATGGCCCGGCCCGAGCATCGAGGAGATCGCATCGGAGCTCGACAGCGAATGCGAGTGGCTCGTGTCGAGCGGCGTCCTACCCACCGACCTGGTGGCGCGCAACCGCCGGATCGCCGAGGCTGCGCTGCGGCCGTGGACACCGGTGTTCATCCACGGCGACCTGCAGGTCGACCACGTGTTTGTCGACGGTGACGAGATCACCGGCGTGATCGACTGGTCCGAGGCGGCCCAGGGCGATGCCTTGTACGACCTCGCCGTCCTCACGCTCGGACACGAGGAGCACCTGGGCGACGTCGTCGCCGGCTACGGCACCGACGTCGACCTCGACGTAATCCACGCATGGTGGTCGTTGCGATGCCTGACTAACGTCCGCTGGCTGGCCGAGCACGGCTACGGCTCGCCGGACGACTTCCCCGAGGTCGCCGTGCTCAGATCCCGGCTGTGAACTGCACGAGCCCGACGGCTACGAGCGCCGGTCATGTCGCGATGCGGGCATCGTTTGGCCAGGTCGGAGGTCGTCGATGATCTGTCACACGGCGATGCCGATCTTCCATAAGAACCAGAAAATCCCTGGTCAGCCGCCATCGAGGTGATCTCGACGCCCGAAACGTTTCCAGTGCCCTTCGGAGATGACTTCGACGTTTCCGTCGGTCACTTTGATGGCCGTCTGATCGTCTATTGCGTACGTCGGGACGGGGATCCCGGATGCCCACTTTTCTATGTTGGCCAGGGACGTGTCCGGCATGTCCTCGTGATCGAGGTGCGGGTACAGCGTGAAATCGACCAGTCCTAGCGCCCGGTCGGCTCCCTGTGCCATGTCACTGCCGGTCGGTACAAAGTCCAAGTCGAATTCTGCGTCGCAGTTGTAGGGGGTCATCACGATGCTCCCGGCGCTCACCCCCACGTAGACCGATTCGCTCAGCGACGGCAAGAGGTCTGCCAGGCCAGACCGGCGCATCCAGTAGGTCAGATACAGCACATCGCCGCCCCAGACGAGCAGGGCGTCAGTCTCGCGGACCATGGGGACCCAATTCTCTTCTCGGATGGTCGGCAGCGCGGTGAGTTCCAGCACTCCCAATGATTTCCAACCCAGCTCGCACAACGGGCTTCGAGCCTTTCCGGAGATCGCCTGCCACGCCTTGCCGGCACCGCCGGGGAACGGGTAGATGGCGGTCGGAATGAACAGGGCGCTGGACTCGGCAATCGGCTTGCCCAGCAGCTCGACCAGCGCGTCGGCGATGCTCGGGTTACTGATGCCCGAGGACGTGAGAAGAAGTTTCATGCTGCCCTTCCTGAGTTATGCCGTCGAGGGATGCGGCCGTGCCGTGGCCGCGCTCGGTGCCGCCGTAGTCGGTGTCGACGGTCCGGTAGCCCCAGCGGCGAATTCGTTCAGGAGTGCGGACTTGCCGACTCCGATGTGCCCCTGACCAGCACTCGCGTCGTGGTGCACGAGAATACCCGCCCCTCGTGGGAGATCGACGGTTACCAGGACGTCGTCAGCACAGTCATCCCATGTATTGACAGTCCTCTTCGCCAGTTGTACCGTCCAGCACCAGAAGCCGTGACGTAATCAACTCGCAACACCGTGGATACATAGGATGTATCGACGGTGTGGCTGACATCGAACATTGCGCTGACTCATCCCCCCACGCCTGCTGCGATCATCCACCGTCCTCTGTAGAAACCGAATCTCCATACCAGGAAAGGGCACACTCATGCCAAAACCCGGCTCGTTCATTCGAAGGGTGCTACGCGGCGGTGGATCGGTCGGGCTGATCGTCGCGATGGCGTCCGTACCTTTCGCGGTTCCGTCCGCCGACGCGGCGACGGCCATAACGCTCTTCGCGTCGCCGTCCGGCGCAGGTTCGGCGTGCTCAGCCTCGGCACCGTGCTCGCTGACCGGCGCCCAGAGCGCGGTGCGTACGCAACTGGCGGCGAACAGCGGGGCAAGCGTCAATGTGCTGCTGGCCGACGGTACGTACCGGTTGTCGAGCACCTGGAGCTTCAGTGCTGCGGATTCGGGTACCGCCGGCCATCCCGTGGTGTGGCAGGCCGCGGCCGGGGCTCATCCGGTGATCTCGGGAGCCTCCCAGGTCACCGGGTGGGCACAAGTCGGAACGAGCGGGGTGTGGTCCGCTACGGTTCCGGCCGGAAGCAACAGCCGGCAACTGTACGTCAACGGCCAAGAGGCGCCGGTGGCGATGGCGACCCCCGCGAGCCTGGGATTCACGGGTTCCTGGACGGGATCGTCCACGGGCTACTCGATCTCTGCCGACGCGGCGGCGCTGACGTGGTTCGGATCACTGACCGCGAGCCAGGTCGCCGGAGTCGAGTTCGACTACCCCGGTGGCAACGGAGCATGGACTGAGTCGCGATGCCGAGTGGCGAGCTTTTCCGCGACGGCCAAAACGTTGACGATGAGCCAGCCGTGCTGGACCGACGTGACGGCCAGGGCGTCCTTCGCACAAGGCAGCGGCGGGCTGCCGTCCATGTCGACCAGCCACATGCCCACACTGATCGAAAACGCACAGACTCTGCTCGGCTCGGGACAGTGGTTCTTGGACACGGCCGGCAGCAAGCTGTACTACAAGCCGCAGTCCGGCCAGGTGGTGACCAGCTTGGATGTAGAACTGCCGCACTTGGAGTCGCTGGTCCAAGGCGCCGGAACGCTTGCCGCCCCCTTCCACGACGTCACCTTCAGCGGCCTGCAGTTCTCGTACGCAACCTGGAACTCGCCCTCCACGAGCGCCGGATTCGCCGACGTGCAAAGCAATCTGCGGATAACCGGCGCGAACAACCAGGGCATGTGTACCTTCTCCACGCCTGCGGGAAGCTGCCCCTGGGGTGCGCTGACCCAGCCGCTGGCGAACGTCGCGTTCACCGCCTCGAAGAACATCACACTCACCGGAAACCGGTTCGCCGAACTCGGCGGCGCCGGTCTGAGCGTGATGTATGGGTCGAGCAACACCCTGATTCAGGGTAATGAGTTCACCGATATCGCCTCGACCGCGATCCTCCTCGGCTGCACGTACGACCCGCTGCCCACCGACTCGTCCGAGGCTGCGGGAATCAAGCAGAACTGCACGCCGAACGCCACCGCGGTCAGCGGCGACACGATCGGCACCAACGAGATCCTCACCGGCACCACGGTGTCGGACAACGTCATCCACCACATCGGCACCGACTACTCCTCGGCCACCGGAATCACTCTGCTGTTCTCGCAGCACACCACCATTACCCGCAACAACCTGTACAACCTGCCGTACACCGGCATCACAGCCGGTGTCATCCAGGGACACGTCGACCAGGCGAGCACCCCCCAGAACAGTACGAACATCAACGCATCCAACACGATCAGCGACAACATCTTCCACAATTACCTGTCGGTCCGCAGCGACGGCGGCGCCATCTATGTGGAGGGACATCAGGCTCAGTACGTGTATCAGGCCAATGGGACAACCATCGACCCTGTGCAGACACTGGCGAAAGGCCTGCAGGTCACCGGCAACATCGCCTACAACGGCCAGACGACCAACTTCACCTACTACGACGATGCCGGTTCGGAATGGATCAACTGGCAGGGTAACGTCGCATTCAATGCCGGCGGGTCCTCGCAAGGCGGCTGCAGCCCAACGGGCCACTTCTGGATCACCGGCAACTACTTCTCCGCCGGAACCCAGTCATACCCTTGTGCTCAGCCGGTCGATTCGAACGCAAGCGGAAACACCACTATTTCCGCCACTCCCGGGCCGACCACGATTCCCAACGCCCTACTGAGCGCCGCGGGTGCGGGCTCCGGCTCCTTCGTGCCGGTCCTCTCCGTCAGCCCGAGCATTTACTACGTATCGCCGACGGCAAGCGCAACCCAGGTCCTCATCGCCGGTGAAGGGTTCAACGCAACAACGCCGGTGTATATCGGTACGACTCAGGTGAGCGGCGTGACCCATCTGTCCAGCGGGTTCATGATCGTGCCGATTCCGGCCGGCACCACGGCCGGGCAGATCTCCGTCAGCCCGCAAGGATCTGCGGGGGGTCGAATCAACGACACTGATAGCACGATCACGTACAGCGGCTTCTCGTACTCCAGCGGCCGCGGGTTCGGTGACTACCAGGACGACATTCACTACGCGACGGCCAACGGATCGACGGCGTCGCTGACCTTCACCGGCACCGGGATCCAGGTCTACGGCGAGCAATATACCGACGAGGGAAACATCGGCATCAGCATCGACGGCGGAACGCAACAGGTGGTCAGCACGCTGTCCAGCGATGGTGCCCGGCACTCGAACGTCGCGGTGTACACCTCCGGCACCCTGTCCTCGGGTACACACACGATCGTGGTCACCAAACTGTCCGGGCAGTACACCACCCTCGACGGCTTCGCCCCGCTCACCCCGACCCGGCTCAATGACACCGATAGCACGATCTCCTACAGCGGCTTCTCGTATGCCAGCAATCGCGGACTCGGTGACTACCAGGATGACATTCACTACGCGACGGCCAACGGATCGACGGCATCGCTGACCTTCACCGGCACCGGGATCCAGGTCTACGGCGAGCAATATACCGACGAGGGAAACATCGGCATCAGCATCGACGGCGGAACGCAACAGGTGGTCAGCACGCTGTCCAGCGATGGTGCCCGGCACTCGAACGTCGCGGTGTACACCTCCGGCACCCTGTCCTCGGGTACACACACGATCGTGGTCACCAAACTGTCCGGGCAGTACACCACCCTCGACGGCTTCGCCACGCCGGGCCATTAGGCAAGCCGACCGACAAACCCATCACGGGTCCCGGCCCCACCGCCAGCGCGGTGGGGCCGGGTTCGTCAGACGGCGACGGGCAGCTTGACGGCCGCGGCCAGTGCCGTACGCTGCCGCGATGGATATCGCCGAGGAGATTGTCGCCCAGCTCGACGAGGCCGCGCGAGAGTACCGATTCGCCGACCCCGGATCATTGCCCGAGTGAAAGCTCTGCGATCGGGTCGGCGGTCTCCGTGTGGGCGATGGTGTCGGGTGCAGCCGCCGGCACCGACCCACGCAGGGTGATCAGGATCATTGCGCCGGCCGCGACGTAGCCGGCGCCCTGCGCGCAGAGTGTCGCCACGATCCCCAGCGATTGACCCAGGAGTCCGGCCGCGACCGTACCGGTCACGATCGCGACGCCTTCGACCGCGCCGAGTGATCCGAAGACGCGCCCGCGTAGCGCATCGGAGGTGTTGCGCTGCAGCAGCGTCATAGCGGCCGCGAGCAGCAGGGATCCGGGTACGCCGACGACGATCATCAGGGCGATCGCGGGCCAGACCGTCACCCATATCAACGGGTAGAGGAAGATCGCGAGGTCGATCAGGCCGAACGCGACCGCACTCCAGCCGAGGACGCGCCGGGCGGCCGGGCGGTTGCCGATCGAGGCGGCGACGAGTCCGCCGCCGATCCCGCCGATCGCCTGTGCCGCGACGATCAGGCCGTAGTCGGTGACGCTGCCATGCAGTACCGATCGCACGAACGGCGCGAACAGCGTGCCCATCACGCCTTCACCCAGGCTCGCGATGAGCAGGAAGATCGCGAGGAATCGGAGCACGGCTGATGCGCGGATGGCGCGGATGCCCTCGCGCCACTCGCGTGTGACTCCCGCGAGTCCGGCGGTCGCGGGTTCGTCGGACTCGGCCGGCGTGCGCGCCGCGCGTCGCGGCAGCGGGATCCGTGCGATCAGCGCGGCAGCGACGAGGAAACTGGCGGCGTCGACGACGGCCAAGCCGGTGATGCCGCCGGTCGCGGCCACGACGCCGCCGACGGCCGAGCCGATCAGGCGGGACAGGCCGCTGTTTTGTCCGCTGAGCGCGTTCGCGGTGACGAGGTGTTCGTCGTCGACGATCTGTGGTACGACGCTCTGCTCGGCCGGTGCGAAGAATTGCGCGATACAGCCTTCGAAGGCCACGACGGCGTACACGATCCAGATCTGGCTCGAGTGCCGGACCGCCAGCAGTGGCAGCAGGCCGACGGCGAGCAGGAGGTTCGTGACAACCATCGTCGGCTTGAGGTGCCAGCGATCGACGAACACGCCGGCGACCGAGCTGAGCAGGATCTGCGGGACGAACGACGCGAGCAGCATCACCGCCGACGCGAGCGTGGAGCCGGTCAGCGCGTAGACGAAGTACGCGAGACCGACGCGCAGTACCCAGTCGCCGGTCAGCGAAATGAGTCCCGCGGTGAGCAGTAGCCGCAGCCCGCGGTGGCGCAACGCGATGCCGATGGCGCGCATGTCAGCCCTCCGTCTCGGGGATCACGGTCTCTGGTACGACGATCATGGTGAAGGACACCGGCAGGGAGCCTTCCGGCCGGGAGGCCACATCGTCGAGCGGCCGTTGCTCGATGTATTCGGCGAGGGTCCGCTCGAACGCCGCGGCCACGCCGGCGAGTTCATCCACGGTGAGGTAGACGGTGCTACGACCGATGCCGGTGTTGTCCCGCCAGCCGGCCGGCATCGATGCCTTCTGCTCCTGCCAGCGCAGCAGCGCCTCCAGTGCCCGCTCCGCGACGACCTGCTCCAGGACGGTCAACGCGTCGTTTCCGCCCGGCTGGTCCTGCACGCCGTCGAAGCTGATCGACGTATGCACGAGCCGCCACGGCCGCTCGCGGTTGTCGGCGCCGGTCACCTGCTCGACGAAGCCGTACTTCTCCAGTTGTCGCAGGTGGTGTGATGCCAGCGCATGGCTGATCCCGAGCTCGCGCGCCGCGTCGGCAGCCGTGACCCGGCCGGCCCGGCCGATGAGTGCCTGCAGGTCGAGCCGGATCGGGTGGGCGAGAGCACGGATCGCCCGTGGATCGTCGAGCAGACGCCGCCGCTGACCGGTTGGCCGATCTGATTCCAAGGACATGCTTGGAATAGTGGCGGCCGGGTCGCACCTATGTCAAGTACTTGCTTGGAATAGGCCGTGGGGTCGCGCTGAACCGCTACCGCACCGCCCGAAATCCGAGATGCGTCGCGGCAGGGGTCACCTGCACGTTCGTGCGTTCGAGGGTGATCGCCGAATCCAGCGTGCTGAACAGGGGAGTGCCGCCACCGAGCAGGACTGGGATCACATGCACGCGGATCTCGTCGACCAGGCCGAGCGGAAGGGCCTGCTGCATGACGGTCGCACCATGCAGGCCCACCACCTTGTCACCCGCCGACTGCTTGGCCTGCTCGATCGCGCTGAGCACTCCGTCGGTGACGAATGTGTACACGGATGGATAGGACGCGGTCGGGTTGTTGTGGGTGACCACGAAGCACGGCGCGTTACCGAGCGGGCCACCGTCGCCCCAACCGCCATCGCCCTCGTTCTTGTCGAATGACCTGCGACCCATCACGATGGCGCCGACATTGTCGATCATCTCCTGCAGGATGGCCCGGTCGTCGTCGGTTGCCGCGTCCCAGATCCAGTCGTGCAGCATGCCGGCTCCATCGCCGAACGGGTTCTCGCGGCTGTCGTTCGGGCCGGTGACGTACCCGTCGAGCGACATGGACATGTCGCAGATAACCCGTGCCATCAGTGCTCCCTCTCGTGCGGCCGACCCCGGCCTCTCCACTCTGTTCTCACCGATACAGACGTGGCGCAGCCGCATTTCTCATCGGTCGTGCTCATCATCCAGGGTGCCGCGGAAGAATTCGATGAGTCCGAAGGGTGCAGGGGGAGGCGTCAAGTGCCGCTTCGATGTCGTTTGGGCCCGAATGGGCGCAATCCGACTCCACGTCCGCTCTCGTGTATTACGTCGTCGGCCTCGCCGGGCCGTCGACCATGCGGTTTCCAGATCCACTGCGGCCGACCGGCGATGCGGCACACCCGGACCGGGTGTGCCGCATCGGTCAGCTCGACAGCGTCCAGGTCTGGTTCGCGGCGCCGCTGCAGGACCAGATCTGCAGGCGGGTGCCGTTGGCAGAGCTGGGTCCGGTGGCGTCGAGACACTTGCCGGAGCCGGTATTGACCAGGCTGCCGCTCGCGCCGACTGTCCACGCTTGCGCGCCGGTGCCGTTGCAGTCGTACAGCTGGACCTTCGTGCCGTTGGCCGTACCGGCCGAGGCCACATCCATGCACTTGCCCAGTGCCTGCAGCGTGTTGCCGCTATGCGTCCAGTTCTGCGCGGTCGTGCCGTTGCAGGTGTAGAGCTGGACTGCAGTGCCGTTGGCCGGATTGGCACCGGCGACATCCACACACTTGCCGCCGTATCCGTGGATCGGACCGCCGGTGCCGCTCCCGCCGCCGCCGCCGGGGAAGCTGCTCGGGTTGTAGCAACTGTTGGTGCTGGAGTTGAACAACGGCGTGGTGTCGACCGCCTCGTTGGAGGGCGGGCTGAGGATCACCGCCGCCGACCCCTGGGTGAGTGCGTCCTCGCAGTTGATGACGGCGTTGACGTTGCCGTTCTGGCCGCCGACCCAAAGGTCGATATGGAACTTGCCGTTGTTCCAGTCGGTGTCGCACTGTGCGCACTCGTCCTGCATGACGAAGTAACGGTGCAGGAATGGGTAGTAGACGACGGTGCCCGGGGCGAGTTCGCTCTGATCGGTGGCGAAGGTGACCGGGTTGGCGAAGGTGCCGGTGCCGCCGGCGTGCCCCGATCCGAACGCTGTCCCGTCTCCCGGAGGCGAGTTGTCCGGCCAGCCGTACAGTGTGACTTCGAAGTTCTGTGTGGTGGCGGCCCTGGCCGGGGCGGCCGCGCCGAAGATGAGCGAAGCCATCAGAACCGCGGCTGCGGTTGCGGCAACACCGATACGTCGGATCATGAGGCCTCCATGCCCATCAGTTAGTAAAGTTAACGATCTAATTGATGGATGCTAATCCGACACGCATCGATAGTCAACGTTGGATTGCCGAGCCGCGTGCACCGCTTTGTTGATCGATGGAGGCCGATGTACAACGCGCTCACTACTGGTCAAGTAGCTCGACCAGTGACAGATCTGCCTGCGCCAGGATCGGTCCGCCATCGCCGGTATCGACCATGATCCGCCGGCACCCGTCAAGTTCGACGTAGACCGTGGCACCGCTGCCGTCGACCGATAGCAGCAGCGCGAACAGGCCGGCCGGCGTCGAGCATGCCCGGGCGGCTCCAGCCGTCAGCAGGGATCTATCAATCGAGGCCTGACGTTGCGGCGACAGGACCACGCCGTACTGGAAGTCCCCGGCGGGCTTGGCCGTGCCCTGTTCGCTCGCCTGTACGCGGTAGACGCAGAGACGGACCTGCTCCGTCGGCGGGAACGGATCAGAACCGACGGCGGCGCTCGTCGGGTCGCCCTGTTTCGTCTCGACCGAGACCATGTCGGCCCATGTCTGACTGCAGCCGGAGGCCGCGGCCGCGCCCGACGTGATCTCGCGCAGAACTCGGGTCGCCACGCGGGTCAGCTGCAACGCGGCTACCGCGTTGCGCACCTCGACGCGGACCTTGCCGCACCCGTCCCTCGCCACTCCCGGCCGGATCCAGCGACCCTGCGCATCGAGGAGCACGAACCACGGAACGGTCGGCAGATCGGCGGTGCACGCACCGTCGACGGGCTGTTCGTCAGGTAGGTGCAGCGCGGCCAGCAGCGCTGTGACGTCGTCGGCTCGGCTCTCGGTCGCGACGAGATCCTGTCCACCGTCGGCGCGTTGCTGGACCTCCTCGGTGCAGACGATCACGGCGGTGGGTACGAAGTCGCCACCGAGGCGCGGCAGCGTCAGCGCATCATCGCCACCGGCGAACGACGGCGGGGGAGCGTCGGCGGCGCACGAGGTCCACTGCGGCCGGACGGATGGAGTACCTGTCGGAGTGTCGGCGACTGTGCCGGACGCACTCGCGCATGCGGCCAGCGTGATGGCAGCTACTACGGCAACGAAACCCCTGACGATCGTACGCATGTGACCTCCCCGTCCCCATTGAGACGGTTCGAAGCCGCGTTCGGTTCCGTCTGTGCGACGGCGCGAGGCGTGCGGGCCGGAATCAGGAGGGGGTGGTGGCGGTGACCAGGTAATCGTCGCTATCGCCGTCCCAACGGAGATCGACGACGCCGCTGGTTGCCGCTGCCTTGCAGAACTGCAGGAAGCTACGGTAGCCGAGCTTCTTCTCGCTGAAGTCGGGCTGTACCCGGCGAAGCTGGTCCTTCAGACCGGACAACGCTACTGCGCCGTCGCTGCGACTCAGATCGGTGACGACCGAGCGGAGTAAGGCGAACGCCGCCTCCCGGTCGCCGTATTCGGGCAGTGTCACCTCAGGGTCGCCGTTGGCCGGGCCGGCAACGAGTTCGACGACGTTGCGTTCGGCGAGGTAACGCAGTAGTTCTCCGAATGCGCGGAATCCGTAGTCGGCCTCGTTGAAGGTCGGGTCCTTGCGCAGCAACGTGCGCTTGAGCGTCGATGCGGTGACCGTGCCGCTGGAGCTGCCCTGCAGGCCGGCAACGGTCTGGGCGACCAATACGGCGAGCGCGTCGATCTCGCGGGCGGACGTATCGGTAGAAGTCTGAGGTTCGGGCTCCGGTGCCGTCGCCGGTGGCGGCGTGGTCTCCGCCGGCTTGGCCGTCCGGCTGCCACGGGTTCGCGGCGACCGGATGTCGACACCTTCCAGCCGGTCGTAGTAGAGGAACTCGTCGCAGGCCGGCGGGAGCAGGGCCGAGGTCGACCCTTCGACGCCGACGCCGATCACGCGTTTGTTAAGTTCGCGCAGCTTGTGCACGAGCGGCGTGAAATCGCTGTCGCCGGTGCCGAAGACGAACGTGGAGATGTAGTCGCGCTCGAACGCCAACTCCATAGCATCGACGGCCATCTTGATGTCGGCGGAGTTCTTCCGTGAGGCACCCATGCGCTGCGGAATGTCGATGAGTTCCACGTGCGAGCGGGTGAGCATCCGGCGGTCCTCGTCGAAGTACGACCAATCGGCGTACGCCCGCCGCACAACGACCCGACCGCGCTCGGCCAGCGCGTCGGCGATCGGTTTCAGGTCGAACGCCGAGCCGCCGAGGTGTTCCCGCGCGCCGATCGCCAGGTTCTCGTAGTCCAGGAACAGGGCAATGCGCTCTTCTTGATCCACGACGGTCAGCGTACGGCCATGGTGGCGTGCGCGCACGTCGTTGGCCCACGGGCGCGGTCCAGGTTTCGTGATCGCTGACGACGATCATGCGGTGAGCCTCCAACGTGGGTGGCGATGGCGCTCAGGCCCTCTGTGCGATCACGCCGAAGCCGACCGTTGTGCTGGATGCGGACGAGCAGGTGACAGTATGCCGCCTTCGGCGGATGCAGTGATGAGCGCTGTGACGGCCGCGGGGTTGTCGCTCATCGGGACGTGACCGCAGTGCGGAAGCTCGCCGACGTGGAATCCGGCGGGGAGCTGGTCGAGATGACGGGACTGGCGTCGCAGCAGCAGGATGTCGTGGGAGCCGAAGGCGATGGTCACCGGAGCCGCAACGGGCCGGGATAGATACCGTCGGGCGGCGGTGGCGTTGAGAGTGTCTTCGAAACCTGAGCAGGTGCCGAGGTCGCGGATTGCGTGCCGGGCGTAATCGGCCGAGAGGCCACCCGGTCTGGCGTGTGTCTGGCCAAGGACGAGGATCCGTCCCAGGCGGTAGTTGACCAGGCGAGACAGGGGTCGAGCGGCGTACCGCGCGAGCCATCGAGATGCCCGCAGGCTGATCCGGCAGTACAGCGGTGTGTCGCCCCGCCAGAACCCGGCGGGGGAGAGCAGGGCAACGGACGCAACGGTACGGATGGCGGCAAGCTCGAGTGCCACCCAGCCGCCGAGCGAGTTGCCCGCTACGTGCGGTGTGGTGATACCGAGTTCGTCGATGAGATCGGCGACGGATGCGGCCAGGGCCGCTGGTGTCGCCTCGATCCGAGAGGGCACGGGCGCGGAGTCGCCGAAGCCCGGAAGGTCGACGGCGATCACGTCAAAGTGCTCGGCAAGGCCGGGAATGACCGCATCCCAGACATGGCGTGACATGCCGATTCCATGTAACAGCACGAGCGGATCGCCGGATCCGGAACGGGTGAAGGCGAGTGTGGACATGGTGTTTTCTCCTATGCGTCGGCCGCATCGGCCGACAGGTTGAGGGCACAATCGCTCAGCCAGGTACGCAGGCGAGCGAGGTTGTCGTCGTCGAGGGAGGCGGTCATGCGTCGTTCGACGGCGTGTACGACCGGCCGGGCTCGAACCACGAGATCGCGGCCGGCCGTGGTCACGAACATCCGGCGCAGCCGCTTGTCGCGCGGGTCCGGCCGACGTTCGAGTAGATCCGCCTTGACCAGCAATGTGACGATCTCGTTCGTGGTCTGCGGGGTCAGCATGCTGTCGCGGGCCAACTCGGCCCCGGACAGCCCCGGTTCGGCGTCGGCGACGCTGAGGATCGAATACTGCGGCAAGGTCAGTCCCAATGACCCCAACTCGGCCTGCGCGGCAGCGCGGAATGCCTGGTGCGCTTGGCGCAGCAGGTAGCCAACGCGGCCGCCCGGGCCACGAAATCCGTCACCGATCGCTGTCGCCATGTCGCAAGGCTCCTTGGATATTCGACAGGGTCCTGATGACTTTACCGCATGCTGACGTCCGTCCGCTGGGCAACCCGGCGATGTCAACGGCCACGACGAGGTGGCAGGGTGCTCAAGAACAAGATCAAGGCGCGGCTGCTCGGATGAGCCGGAGCGCAGTCGTACGCTCAGTGAATGACGGAACAGATCCCGGCGCCGGTGGCCGCGTGGCACCGCATCGTCGACGCACACGATCCGACCGGTCTGGCGACGCTGCTCGCCGACGACGTGGTATTCCGATCGCCGGCCGTACACACGCCGCAGGAAGGTCGCGCGCTTGCGCAGGCCTACCTCACCGCGGCGCTCGCGGTGCTCGGACCGTCAATCCGGTATGACCGCGAGTGGTACGCCCCGGATGGCGCGGTCCTCGAGTTCCACGCCGACCTCGACGGCCTGCTCGTGCACGGCGTCGACCTGATGCGCTTCGATGCCGACGGCCGCATTGTCGAATTCACCGTGATGGTCCGACCGCTGCGTGCACTGAGCCGGCTCGTCGAAGAGATGGGTCGGGCGTTGCAGGCAACACCGCCCGAGCCGGTCTGACCAAGCGCCCTGGCAGCAGCGATCCACGTCGGCAAGGTCGGCTGGTCGACCGCTCAGAAGTTCCCGAGACCGAACACTCGTTAGAGTTAACCGCCACCGTCCAAGCCAAGGAGGATCGCGTGTCGCAGCCGGTTGTGCATTTTGAGGTCATCGGTAAGGATCCGGCGCGGCTCCGCACGTACTTCAGCGACCTGTTCGGCTGGGAATTTGACACGCCCTCGCCAGTCGCGCGGGAGGTATCGGAACCAGGGAGCTACGGCTTCCTCGACCTCGTCACCGCCGAGGACGGGTCCGGTATTCGAGGCGGCGTCGGCGGCGGACCGGGTTACGCGAGCCATGCCGTCTTCTACGTCGGCGTCCCGAACGTCGAGGCGGCGTTGCAGCGAGCCGTGGACCTCGGAGGCACACGGGTGATGGGCCCGGCCACATCCCCAAGCGGCCTGGTCGTCGGTCACTTCACCGATCCCGAAGGCACTCTGATAGGCGTCGCCGGGATCGCGTAACGGTCGCCGTTGTGATCAAGACGTTCGGGAAAGTCGTTCAGGGTCAACGCATGCCGCTACACGACGTGAAACTCGATCCGGTATACGAGCGTGTCGTCAACGATCGGACCTGCGTGGGCGGCCCGACGCCGAAGCGATTCTCGGTCGCGCTCGCCCGTGTGGCGCATGTCGGCCGTGCTCACGGCGGAGAACGGTAGAAGCTCAATCGCGTCGATCTCGATGACGACGCCTGCGGTCGTGTAGTGACCGCCGAGTTTCACTTGCGGGCGGCTCCAGAGTCGGATCGACACCGTGATCTCGCCACTCGCCACTCGCTCGCGCAGGTCCGCACTGAACATCACCACTCAACGGTAGGCCGTTTCCCCGCGTGCTTGTAGGTGTCGGGGCACCTGCCGGTCAGATCGCCATCAGTTCGATGAACGCACCGGCGGTGCGGAGATGCCGTGCCGGCGAAGCCGTGACGGTGAGCGGCCCGCCGCCGCCCCTACCAGCGGAACGCGTACGTCCGATGGTCTTGACAGATATCGATGTGACTTCTATCGTCATAAATCAATTAGTAAAGACCCTTAACAGTAGTTGATCGCGACATTGCCGGCAGGCAGCGCCGCCGCTGACTCCTGCGCTGGGCCAACGAGAGGAGAGTGCTCTTCGCCATGAGAAGACGTTCCGCTGTAATGGCGCTATGGTCCGCGGCCGTGCTCGCGATGGGATGCGGGGCGCTCGTCTTCGGCGCCAACTCCGCGTCGGCCGCGACGGGGTTCGGCGTCGCGCCCTACGTCGACTTGTCCGCTAACAGTTCGGGGATGCTCGACAGCGCGATCACGCAGGCCCACCTCAAGGCGTACACCGCAGCTTTCATCATCGGCAGCGGCTGCACGCCGATCTGGGGCGACACGCTGGACATCAACAACTCCGGTGCCAACGCGAAGATCGCCCAGGCACAGAGCGAGGGCGCTCAGACGATCATCTCGTTCGGCGGGGCGGGCGGCGTAGAACTGGCCCAGTCCTGCACGAACACCGCGTCGCTCACCACGGCCTACCAGAGCGTGATCAACAAGTACCACGTCACTCACCTGGACTTCGACGTGGAGGGCGCTGCCATTGCCGACACCGGCCTCGATCAATCGCCGCTACCAGGCCATCAAGACCCTGGAGGCGAACAATGCGGGGCTAGTCATCTCGGTGACCATCCCGGTGCTACAGAGCGGACCGGACAACAACGGCACCGCATTCCTTCAGGCCGCCAAAACCAATGGCACCCGCATCGACCTGGTCAACATCATGACGATGGACTATGGCGGCGCGGTGTCCAACATGGGTGCCGCCGCGATCAGTGCCGCGCAGGGCACACTTTCGATCGCGCGGACCATCTGGCCAAGCTTCGGTTACGGCAACCTCGGCATCACCCCGATGATCGGACAGAACGATCAGTCCGGCGAGATCTTCACCATCGCCAACGCACAGAGCGTGGTGAGCTTCGCCAACAGCAACGGAGTCGGCCGGCTGGCCTTCTGGTCCATCGGACGTGACCAGCCGTGCCCCGGCGGCGCGGGTGGCAGCGCGAGCCCCAACTGCTCCAGCATCAGCCAGAGCAGCCTGCAGTTCACCGGCATCTTCAACGGTTCCACCGTCGGCAGTCCGGTGCCGACGCCGACCGGTACCACACCGACTCCGACGCCCACCCACACCGCAACCCCGACGCCAACTCCCACCGGGGCCTTCCCGGCCTGGGTGGTCGGCCATGCCTACAAAGTCGGCGACCGGGTCTCCTACGCCGGCCACAACTACCAGTGCCTCCAGGCACACACGTCACAGTCCGACTGGACACCACCCGCAGTACCGGCCCTCTGGCAATTGCTCAGTTGAGCCGATTCCAGGTGGGTCCGCGATCGTAACCGCGGGCCCACCTGGAAGTCAGCATGCCGCCGTCTGCCGGCACATCTGCACCAGACGTTTGAGTTGGACCACGATGCTGAACTCGTTGATGGTGATCCAACGGTCCGACCCGAGTCCTTGACGCGCTGGCCGGCGCCGCTACCCGGCGGACGTCTGGGGTGGCTGGGGATCGCGGCCCAGGCCGGCTTCGCGGGCGACGACGATGGCCTGGCTGCGCTCGGCGAGGTGCAGTTTGGTCAGGATGTTCCGGCCGGCCCGAGCCCGGTGAGCACGACGGTCACAGCCGCCCATATGTCGGCATGGCGCGGGCGGGCGGCCGGAACGGCGACGGCGGTCATAGATAACCGGAAGGCCTGGGGCCCGGCGGCCGGTATCGCCTTCGCCGTCGCGAACGTCATCTCGGCCGTGATCGGGGGGATCGCCGGCTGGGACGGCTGGACGATCGGTCTCGGCGTCAGCGTCGTGGCCACGATCCTCGTCGTAGTCAGCGAATCGGGTGCGCTCCGTGGCCACTCCGTGGCCGCGGCGGACTGAGCACCAGCGGGCGCGGCGCGGACACTGTCCGCGTCGCGCCCATTCATCAGCTGAGCGACCACCGCTCGGCTCGGCTACGAGTCGCGGAGTCCGTTTGGAGCAGGTCCTCCGGCTCCGCCGTGAACAGGTCAGACGTCACGGCGTCCGGGACGGGATCGGGCCGCAGGATCGGGCCACGGCGGCGGCCACGCGTACCTCAAGATGAACGCGAACCTCCGGCCACTCGGCGGCGACGACCGAGAATATCGCCGAGTCACGCAGCTTGCCGTTTTCCCCTGGTGCCCAGGACTGCGACCAGCTCCGCAGTACGCCTTCGAAGCGCGCCCCGGCGCGCTCGATCGCTGCCCGCGAGCGCAGGTTACGAGCGTCGGTCTTCAGGTCGACACGGGCGGCCGACCAGACCTCGAAGGCATGCCGGAACAGCAGCAGCTTGGCTTCGGCGTTGATGCCCGTACCCTGAGCCGGCCCACCCAGCCAGGTGAAGCCGATCTCGATGGCGGACAACTCCGTGCCACCGGGCCATAGCCGTGGGTCCCAGAACGCGGTCGCTCCGACAGCGCGGCCGGTGGCCAGCGACACTTGGGCGTACGGCGCCAACCGACCTGCCTCCGCTCGGGCCAGCTGCGCATCGATGTACGCCCCGACCTCGGACGCCGTCGGCACCCAGGTGAACTCGTAGGTCCCTCGATCCGCCTCGGCGGCGATGGCCAGCTCGTCCGCGTGCCGACGCTCCAGTGGTTCGAGGCGGACCAGCTCGCCGGTCAGCACCGGACCTTCCAGGACGAAGCTCATGCGGTCGGTGTCCTTCCTGATGTCCTTGCCGTAGTTGACGTCTGTACGTCGAGCGATGGCGATGGCGATGACGATCGGGCAGAATAGCCCGATGTGGTCAGACGGCGCCAACTACGTGCCAAACCAGTTGCTGGGCCGTCTCGTCGGCTTCCGGCTGTATTCCGTTGGGTTCGTCGCCGACTATGTCCAGCTCCGCTTCGACGGACCCACCGAGGACAGGCCCGTCCTGAACTGCGACGTCTTGCCGACCGTCGAGACACCAGCAGGTCAGGTCATACCGACGCAGCTCGGGTACGCCGACGCGTTGGTCGCACACATATTCCAGGTCGTAGTCGCTACCGTCGAAGAGACCGGCCGTGGCTTGCGGATTGAGTTCGATCGGACAACGCTCAGCATCCATCCCAGCTTGAGCGAAGTGGAGGGACCCGAGATTGCCCTGCTGAGCGGATTCACGGACAACCGATGGATGTGCTGGCGGCCGGGGGAAGAGACGTTCGAGGACGTGACATAGACCGCGCACGAAGCAGCCACTCCTGGACCGCTACGGCTACAGCCCGAGGCGTACCAGATTGACTCGGAATGCGTGACACTCCTAGGTGGTGCCGGCGTTGTAGCATCGCGGCGTGCTCAGAAGCCAGTCGGCGAACCGCGGACCGTCCCGGCGGGACGCACGCCAGACAGTCGCAGGGTTCACTGTGGTATTCCTGATCGCGATCGCGGGCACGACCGCACTGCTCTGGCGGGCTAGCGACATCTGGGCGGCCACCCACGGACACGGCACGCCGGGTACGTGGACCGCGACGCGTGAGGACACCGGGTCCAAGACGATTCGGTGGTACGGCGATTTCAATCCAGCCAATGGCGGTCCGGTCCGACACAACGTGCCGATGGAAGGCTACGTAGATCCCGCCCACGGTCGAGGGACCGTTCCGGCTGCGTACCGCTCCGGCACGGCGTACGCCCTCCCTGGGTCCGCACAGTGGTTGGCCCTTACGCTCATCGCCACGATGCCACTCGCCATCGCAGCGTTCATGGCGTGGCTGGTCATCGAGCAATGGCGGCAGTGGCGGCGACCCAGACACAGCTTGGGCGTCTGAGGATCGTAACGGCACGCGTGTTCGCCGAAGCACGGTCGGGTGGCCATCGGGTCGCCCGCGTGATCATGAACTGATTGTCCCCGGGTTGGTGGTGGCCGCCGAGCCTGGTTGGGGTTCGGCGGCCACTCGTTGGTTAGGTGTTCCAGATTTGGTATTCGGAGATTTGGGCGGCGGGCCAGCCGGTGTTCGCGGTGATGGTGATCCGCCAGTAGCGTTGGCTGGTGGTGGTGAACGTGATCGTGACGGTGTTTCCGGTCGACGGGTCGAAGGTGTAGACGGCTGAGGCGACGATGGTGGTGAAGGTGACGCCGTCGGTGGAGCCGGAGATGGTCAGGGTCTGGTTGCGGGCGCCCCAGGTGGTGGGGAGTTGCAGCACGATGCGGTGGGCGGCCTGGCTGGTGCCGAGGTCGACCTGGACCCATTGCGGGAAGGCGTTGTTCGCCGATTCCCAGTAGCTGCCCTGGTTGCCGTCGGTGACGTTCGACGACGCGTACACGTCGGTGTGGCTGGACTCGCTGGTCGCCTTCCCCGCGGCGAGGTTGGTGGATGTGGTACCCGTCCCGGTACCGGTCAACGCGACGGTGGTCGGGCTGTTGGTCGCGCTGCTGGTCACGGTCAGGGTGCCGGTGCGGCTGCCGGTGGTGGTCGGGGTGAACGTCACGCCACCGTGCAGGAGCCGCCGGCCGTGATCGAGGTGCCGCAGGTGTTCGTCTGCCCGAAGTCCCCGGAGGCGGCGATCGCGGTCACCGACGCGGCCACGGTACCGGTGTTGTGGACCGTGACCTGCTGGACGGTACTGGTGCTGCCGACGTTCTGGCTCGCGAATGTCAGCGAGGTCGGACTCGCCGTCAACGACGCACTCCCACCACCGGAGGTCGCGAACTGCAGCCAGTTGATGTTCCAGTTCGGGTTGTCCTCGGCCAGGGTCAACACCTGCAGGCCGGCGGGCAGCGTGACGGCCGCGGTGACCGTCGCCCACGCCTGGTAGCCGCCGGTCGCCGCCACGGTGACGTTACCGGACAGGTTCGCCCCCGCCGTGTTGGCCAGATGGAACCCGTCGGTCACCGCGGCCGGCGCCGCCGTCCGGAAACTGACCGTATACGTGCCGGCGGCGGCGACGTTGACGGTGTACCGCAACCACTGACCCGCCGCCGTCCAGCCCACATTGTCCCCGCCACCGGTATCGGTGGTCGCCTCCAAATCGACACCGTCAGCCCGGTAGCCGTTACCGGTCCCGTTGACCGAGGCGACACTGTAACCAACCCCCTGACCACCGGTGTCATAGTTTTCTGCCTGCACCGTGCCCGGCACGGCCGCGGCCGTGCCACCGAACGGACCCTCGACCGAACCCGTCGCGGCGAACTGCACACTGTTGACATTCCAGCCACCGTTATCCTCAACCAACGTCAACACCTGCACACCGGCCGGCAACGTCACCGACGCCGACACCGTCCCCCACGTCTGCCAACCACCCGACGCCGCGATGTTGACATTCCCCGACAGATTCGTACCGGCCGCATTCGCAATATGGAACCCGTCCGACACCGCAGCCGGCGCCGCCACCCGCACACTCAGCGTGTACGTACCAGCCGTCGCAACACTCACCGAATACCGGAACCACTGGGCGGACGCCGTCCAGCCCACGTCGTACCCGCCGCCGGCGTCGCTGGTCGCTTCTAGGTCGACACCGTCGGCGCGGTAGGCGTTGCCGCTGCCGTTGATCGAGCTGACGCTGTAGCCGAGGCCCTGGCCACCGGTGTCATAGTTCTCCGCCTGCACCGTGCCGGGCACCGCCGCCGGCGTCCCGCCGTACGGGCCTTCGGTCGGTCCGGTGCCACCCTGCCAGCTGTTGCCGCTCAGGCTGGCGGTGAATCCACCGGAGTTGTTGATGTACGCGGTAGCCCCGGCGGCCAGGCCGGTGACGGTGTTGCCGGTGATCGACGCCGAGCCGGTCGGCGCCGGATAGAACGGCGGGGAGATCACCACACCGTTGCGCCACGGTGAGGTGACCGTGTTGTTCTGCAGCAGCGTGCCGGTCGATGTGGAGAACGCGATGCCGTCGTAGACCGAGTTGGTCACCGTGTTGTTGGTGACCGTTACGTTGCTGACCACGCCGACGTTTTGGCCGTCACCACCGTTGCCGATGTGCAGCGCGGGCTGGCCCTGGTTGTACGCGTTGCCGCCGGATCGCACCACGACGTTGCCGTTGACGGTTGCCGAGGTCAGGTCGCTGCCGTTGACGCCGAAACGCCCCGCGCCCAGACCGATGTACCGGGCGGTGTCGGAGATGTAGTTGAACTCGACGTCCTGGCTGCTGCCGCCGTAGATGCCGATACCCTTGCCGCCCCACGGCGCGATGATCGTGTTGTGGGTCATGGTGATGCCCGACATGGCGGTGTAGAACGTCTTGTTGCCGTTGCCGTCGGTGTTGTAGTTGACCGAGTTGATCGCCATGCCGTCGTCGCCGGTACCGCGGACGAAGTTGTTCGTCGCGGTCAGATTGTTGCCGACGGAGTTGTTCAGGGAGACGTTGTTGAGGTTGATGCCGTCGGCCCAGACCGCGGTCAGGCGACTGTTCTCCACGGTGCCGCCGGTCCCCGAGGCCCAGAAGCCGGATTCGACGTGCTGGCTCCAGATGCCGTTGGCGACCCAGTTCGTACCGCTGGTGTCCATCGCGCCACCGCCGCCGTCGACCATCGCGCGGCTGGTCGAGTCCGAGTCGAGGTGGAAGTTCTGCACGGTGCAGGAGGTGAGATCGAACAGGGCTGCCAAGGGCGTGTTGTTAGGCAGCGGTACGTCGCGGTAGATCGTGCTGTACCACATGCCGGCACCCGCGATCGTGATGCCCTGCGCGGTCAGCCCGGTCGTACCCTTCAGGTAGTACGTCCCGGCGGGGATCCACAGGATCTTGCTTTGCGACTCGGCCTGATTGATGCAGGTCTGGATCGCCGACGTGTCGTCCACGGCACCGGCGTCGGCCGTACCGTTGGTCGGGTTGTTGTCCGCGACCGCACCGCAGCTGGTGATGGAGATCGAGTTCGCTGGCTGGGTGAGCGCGGCCGGCGGGTTCTCCACGTCGACGACGTCAATGTCGTAGAACGTCGCCGTGTTCGACGAGTCTCGCTTGAGCATGAACGTGCTACCCGCGGCGATCGGAGCACCGGTGACGAACGTGTGCGACTCGTCGAAGAAGTCGCGCGGGTCGCCTTCGGACGGGGTCTGGTCGCTGCCGTTGTAGTTCGTACCCTCGTAGAACCAGCTCTGGATCGAGTTGAGGTTCAGCGTCTGCCGGAACGTGCCGTTGACGTACAGGTCCAAGGTGGAGGTGTTGCCACTACCGGACGCGGAGTCCGGGGTGCTCACGCGGACGTTGATCGCGCTGATCGGTGATCCGGTGTTGTTCGTCCACTGCACGCTCTGGCCGAGGCCGGTGAGCTGAACGTACGCATGCCCGACGCCTCCAGCGTGGCGCTGGAGTACTGAGTGGTCGGTGCCGAGGTCAACGACACGATCCCCGCACCACCGGCGAGGGTCCCGGCTTCGGCCTCATAGTCGCTGAACGGCAAGGTGGCCCCGGCCGTGGTAGCAGCGACGGCCGGAAGCCCGCCGACGGCGACGAACGCGAAGGCGACCAACAGTGTCGCCACGGCTGCGCCGATCAGACGATGTGGGGTCGCCCATGGGGTGTGTCTCATAAAGCCCCTCCTCGGAGCTGTGGGAGTCACACCGACGCGCATGGTGCCGTACACAGTGGCGACCGGGCGTCTGCAAGACTTCTGCGGACGCAGTGGTTCCACCTGCGCACGACAGCCACGAGCGGATGCGTCGATCGGCGCGAGTCGAAGAACGGGAGCGCGAACTTAATCGGCATTGATTAACCGACATGAAACGCCACTGCAATCACACAGTCAAGTCCTCGATTAATTCATGCAAGTCGCTTGCATCCACTGTGGCACCTACGCTCTGCCATCCGGGGTTGAACTCTGCCGATCGGCGTGGTTCGATGCATCGATCACCGCTGGGCCGAATCTCCGCGCACGACCGCTCACGTCACGGACGCGCCCCTCCCACACCGGAGGAACTCGTGTACGTATCAAGGTTGAGTCGTTTGCGTTCGGTAGCCGCCGGCACCACGCTCGCCGTGGTCGTCGCGCTGGCCGCCGCCGTCGCACCGGCCGCGCAGGCCGCCGCGGCCACCAGTACCGCGTGGAACAACGGTGCGTTCAATCTCGATCGACCAGACCTGGTACGCGAATCCACCATCGTCCTGGGCAGTCCGAACACGACACCGCAGGCATCGATGCCGCTGGGCAACGGCAGCCTCGGCGTCGCCGTGTGGGACGCGGGCGGCTTCACCGCACAGCTCAACCGCAGCGATACTTTGCCCAACCGCCTCTCGCCGGGGCAGGTGACGATCCCGGGGCTATCGGCGATCACGAACGCGGCCAACTTCGCGGCCCACCTCGATCTGTACGACGGGGTGCTCACCGAGACCGGCGGCGGTCTGACTGCGCAGATCTACGTGCGCGCGGACGCCGACATGCTCGTCGTGGATGTCACCGGCGCCGATCCGAACAGCATGCAGACCGCACAGGTCGGCCTGTGGTCGCCACGCAACCCCGCGGCCGCCGCCTCCGGTGCGGTCGGCACGCTCGCCGAAACCTGGACGGATTCGAGCCCAGGCGGCACCGGCGCCACGTACGGGTCGCTCGCCGCGGTCACCGCCGGCGGTCGCAACGTCGTCGCAACGGTCGTTGACAGCCGGACGGTGCGGGTGACCTTCAATCCGAACACCGACGGCTCGTTCCGGGTGCTCATCGGTGCGCCGACGTGGACCGGCGGGAACGCCGCTGCGACCGCGACGGCGCTGTTCGGATCGTCGGCAACCGTCTCCTCGTCGAGCCTTCAGGCAGCGAGCCTGTCCTGGTGGCACACCTTCTGGTCGACCACCGACATGATGAAGCTGACATCGACCGACGGCTCCGGCCAGTACCTGGAGAACCTGCGCACGTTCTACCTCTACCAGGAGGCCGGACTCAACCGGGGCTCCGGCAACGTGCCGGGCTCGCAGGCCGGCGTGGCCGACATGTACTCCTACAGCCAGGACAATCACGACTGGGTGCCGTCGGACGTGTGGTGGTGGAACGCACGCATGCAGGTCGATGCGAACATGTCCGCCGGGGCGACGGCGCTGAACACACGCTGGTTCAACCTCTATACCGCCAACCTCGCCTCGATCGAGGCCTGGACGACGTCGAAGGTGCCGGGTAAGACCGGCGCGTGCGTGCCGGAGACGATGCGCTTCAACGGCAACGGCTTCTACGGCGACGGGTCCAGCAGCAACAACGACTCGTGCGATACGACCACATCGCCGTCCTACAACTCGCAGACCATCACCACGGGCGCCGAGGTCGCGCTCTCCATGTGGCAGCAGTACCAGATGACGGGCGACACGTCATTCCTGTCCGGCGCGTACCCGTTGATGAAGGCGGCCGCGCAGTTCCTGCTCTCCTATGCGACCCTCGGCGGGGACGGAAAGCTGCACGAGACGGCGAACGCGCACGAGACGCAGTGGGCGGTCTCGGATCCGGTGACCGACGTGGACGCAATGAAGGCACTGTTCCCGGCCGTGCGTTCCGCCGCGCAGGTCCTCGGGCTGGACACGACGCTCCAGACCCAGCTGACGACCGCGATCGCCGAGACGCGTGACTGGCCGCGTACCGACGCCGCTACCCACACCCAGCTGCTGACGGCGTCCTCTGACGCGGGCGGCCAGGACGTCATGGCGATCTCGGCGAGTCCGGCCGCGACGACGCACAACACCGAGAACCTCGACCTGGAGGCCACGTACCCGTACGGGCTGATCGGCGACAACTCCGGCACGCTCACCGACCTGGAGAAGCGGACCTACACCAACCGGGTCTACCGCAATGACGCCGACTGGGACTACGACTCGCTCTACGCAGCCCGGCTCGGCCTGTCCAGCGAGGTCTCCGCCGACCTGATCGCGACGACCGAGAAGTACCAGCTGCTGCCGAGCGGCATGGCCAGTTTATTCGGCCAGGCGAACAGCAACGAACCGTACAACGAGGAGTCCGGCATCGTCGCGGCCACGCTCGACGAAGCGCTCGCCCAGGATTACGACGGACTGCTGCGCGTCGCGCCCGCCTGGCCGTCGAACTGGGACGTGGACGGCCAGGTTTCGATCCAGAACAACAGCAAGGTCGATGTGCAGGTACGCAATGGTGTGCCGTCAACGGTCGTCCTGGAGGCCGGCGCGAACGCTGCGATGACCGTACGCTCGCCGTGGTCCGGGCAGGCCGTCCAGGTGCTCGACGCGACGGCCGGGACGACGGCGGTGTCCTCGACGACTGCGGCCACGTTCACAATCCCGACTACGGCCGGTCACGACTACCTGATCGAGCAGACCGCCGCACCGTTCACGACCCTGCCGTACGCGCAGGTCACCGGCGTACCGGCGACCACGGCGAAGCACCTCGGCCTGGTCAGCATCGGAACCGGCGGCGGTTCGCCCGAGGGCCCGTACGGCGGCACGCCGGCGGCGGTGCCCGGCACGGTGCAGGCGGAGAACTATGACACTGGTGGTCAGGGCGTGGGCTACACGGTGTCCTCGGTCAACGGTAACGGGACTGCGTATCGGGCCGATGGTGTGGATCTGGAGTCCACGTCGGATACCGGTGGCGGTGATGATCTGGGGTGGACGAGTTCGGGTCAGTGGTTCCGGTATTCGGTGAGTGTTGCGACGGCTGGTACGTACACGCTGAGTGTGCGGGTGGCGGCGCCGGCTGCGGTGTCGGACGGGTTCCATATTGCGAATGCGGCCGGTACGAATCTGTCGGGGAATGTCAACATCGCGGCGTCGGGTGGTTGGCAGACGTGGGGGACGGTGTCGGCGTCGGTGACGTTGCCGGCCGGTGTGCAGGTGTTGACGTTGGTTGAGGATAACGGTGGCTGGAATGTCAACAGTGTGCAGTTCGCCGCGACGGGTTCGGTCGAGGGTCCGTTCGGTGGCACGGCCGCGGCCGTGCCGGGCACGGTGCAGGCAGAAAACTATGACACCGGTGGTCAGGGGGTTGGTTACAGTGTCGCCTCGGTCAACGGGACCGGTAACGGCTACCGGGCTGACGGTGTCGATTTGGAGGCGACCACCGATACCGGTGGCGGGGACAATGTGGGCTGGACGGCGGCGGGTCAGTGGTTGCGGTACACCGTCAACGTCGCCGCCGCCGGCACGTATACGGTCAGTTTCCGGACGGCGGCGCCGGCCGCGGTGACCGACGGGTTCCATCTGGCCAACGCGGCGGGGGCGAACCTGTCCGGTAACGTCACCGTGGCGGCGACCGGCGGCTACCAGGCGTGGGCGACGGTCACCGCGACCGTCACGCTGCCCGCCGGCCTGCAGGTGTTGACCCTGGCCGAGGACAACCCGAACTGGAACATCAACTGGCTGCAGTTCGCGACCTCCGGTGGTGGGAGTGCGTCGTTGACGGCGAGTCCGACCTCGCTGACATTCGCGAGCCAGAACGTCGGCAGCACCAGTACCGTCCAGCAGGTCACGGTCCACAACACCGGTACCGTGGCCGCGTCGGTGACCGCGATCGCCGCCTCCGGGGACTTCGGGCAGACGAACACCTGCGGCACCTCGATCACGGCCGGCGGCTCCTGCACGGTAGCGGTGACGTTCACCCCGACCACCACCGGCAGCCGCACCGGCACCCTGACCGTGACCAGCAGCGCGACCAACAGTCCGACCACCGTCGCGTTGACCGGTACCGGGACGGGTACCACATCCACCAACCTCGCCGCGGGGAAGGCGACCAGCGAGTCCAGCCACACCGACGTGTACGCGTCGTCGAACGTCACCGACGGCAACCAGGGCAGCTACTGGGAATCGGCGAACAACGCCTTCCCGCAATGGGTCCAGGTCGACCTCGGCACCAGCCAGGCCGCCCACCGCATCGTGCTGCAACTCCCCACCACCTGGGGCGCCCGCAACCAGACCCTGACCATCTCCGGCTCCACCGACGGCGTCACCTTCACCACCATCGTCGCCTCAGCCGTCTACACCTTCGACCCGTCGACCGGTAACACCGTCACGATCACGTTCACCACCACCAGCCAACGCTACTGGCGGATCACCATCACCGCGAACACCGGCTGGCCCGCCGCCCAAATCTCCGAATACCAAATCTGGAACACCTAACCAACGGGTGGCCGCCGAGCAGACCCCGCCCGGCGGCCACCACCCCATTAGGCGCCAGTTCTACTGTTCGTCACTGCTGCTGGCACTGCCGCTGACGAATACGGCGAGCGTCACGTTCTCCGCGGCCAACTCGCCGGCCGGTACGCCGCCGACGACGTCGAATCCGTCCTCGGCGACGGCGTGCTCGCTGCTCTGCATCCTGTAGTCGATGGTGATTGTGAGCGGTGGGGCGGTCGCCCCACCCGTCAGGTCGTCCGAGCGAGCCGGTCGCGGAGATCGTCCGCGCTGGGATGATCGAGCTGCTCGAACGTGGCCAGGGCCTGTTCCCACACGTCTCGGGCCGCGCCCGTAAAGCCTGCGGCGTCGTACGCGTCGCCGAGGTGTACCAGCGTGTCAGCCTGGTAATAGCGGCTGCCGAGCGCACGCCGTAAGCCCAGAGCGCGCTGGTAGCACGTGATCGCCTCGGCGTAGTCGAACAGGTGCTGATGGACGTAGCCGAGGCTGTCCCAGGCGCCGGCCTCCATGTCGGCGTCGCCGGTGTCGGACAGGATCGCGACCGCATCCCGGCAGTAGACTTCGGCGGTACGAAAGGCCCCGAGTCGAGCCTCGTACCAGCCCAATTGGTTCAGGGCACGGCCCGTTCCGGCCCGGTGTCCGATCATCCGGTAGAGGTCGAGTGCCTGCTGCGCCCGGTTGCGCGCCGCCTCGAATCGCCCCTGGCGCCCATATTGGACGGCGAGATCGGACAGGATGTTGGCCTGCCCGGCCCGGTCGTCGAGTTCCTGGTACAGGCCGAGCGCGTGCAGCAGATGAGCGTCGGCATCGCCCTCCCGGTCCATGAGCGGATACTGCATCCCGAGGACTCGGTGGACGTACGCCTGCCCGACCCGGTCCCCGGCGCGCTGGGCTGCCGTCAGGGCGGTCTCGTGGACGGCGATCAGCTCGTCCCATTGCCCGTCGCGATCGAGGTAGCTCACGAACGTCCAGGCCAGCTGCCAGGTGTGGCGCTCGAATCCCTGATGTGCCGCGACATCGACGGCGGCCAGCAACGCCGGATGCTCGACCGCGAACCAGGTCAGTGCGCCGTCGTCGTCGAGAATTTCGCCAACGGTCGCGCCGGGCTGTGGCGTGCCGAGGATGATCGGCTCACGGGCCGGACGCAGCAGCATCGCCGCCGCGCGGCCGGTGTGCACGTAGTGGTCGAGCACTCGATGCAACGCCGCGTGCCGGATGGTGTCGCTGTCGGTGGCGTACGCGAGTTCGCCGGCGTACGCGCGGAGCAGATCATGGAATCCGTACCGACCGGGGGAGTGCTCGGACAGGACTCCGGCACGGTTCAACTCGGCGAGCAGCGGCCGCACTTCCCGGGCCGATCGGCCGACCAGGCTGGCGGCGGCGAGGATGCCGATGCTCGGCCCGGGATGCAGGCTGAGCAACCGGAACAGGCTGGCGGCGTCACTGCTGAGCCGCTGGTACGACCAGGAGAACACGGTCCGCGCCCGGGTCGCGGGCTCGCCGGCGTCGAGGGCATCGAGGCGTTCGCGTTCGTCGTGGAGCTCGGCGGCGAGTGCGGCCAGCGGGAACTGGGGGTTGTGCGTGGCGCGGGCGGCGGTGATGGCCAGTGCCAGCGGCAGCCGGGCGCACAGCGCGACGATCTCGTCGATCGCGACGGGCTCGGCGGCGACGCGGCCGGTGCCGAGACGGGACTCGAGAACCTGGCGTGCTTCGGAGGGCGTGAGCAGATCGAGGGTGAGCGGATGGGCGCCGTCCGTCGCGACCAGACTGGTCAGCTTGTTGCGGCTGGTCACCACGGTCAGGCAGCCCGGGCTGGAGGGTAAGAGCGGCCGGATCTGGTCGACGGTGGCGGCGTTGTCGAGCACGACGAGCACGCGTCTGCCGGACATCAGGCTCCGGTAGAGAGCCGATTGGGCCGACAGTCCGGCCGGGATCCGTTCCGGTGGTACGGCGAACGCGTCGAGGAATCCGCGGAGGGCTTCGGCTGCTGTCACCGGGGCGCCACCGGGGTCGAATCCGCGCAGGTTGACGTACAGCTGACCGTCGGGGAACCGGTCGGCGACCTGGTGTGCCCAACGCACCGCGAGTGTGGTCTTCCCGACGCCTGCGGTGCCGTCGATCGCGGCGATCACCACCGATCCGCCATCGGAGGGCTCGGCCAGCGGCATTTCCGCGCCCGCGGGCGGCGACGCCTCGATCAGCTCGGTGAGGGCGGCGAGATCGAGGTCGCGGCCGGCGAAATGCGGCAGTGGCGCCGGCAATTGTCGTGGCGGCACCGGCTTGGCGACACGTGCTGCCGAGTGACCGGCGCCCGGATCCACTCCACGGTCGCTGGTAGGGACACGGTCGTTGGTAGGGACACGGTCGCTGGCGAGGATATCGCGATGCAGGCGTTGCAACCCGGGGCTGGGCTCGACGCCCAACTCCTCGACCAATAGCCGACGGGTGTCGGTGTAGACCGCCAACGCTTCGGCCTGCCGGCCGCTGCGGTGCAGCGCGGTCATCAACAGCACCTGCATCTGTTCGCGCAACGGGTGATCGGCGGCCAGCACGGTCAAATCGCCCACGGCATCGACGTGACCGCCCATGGCGAGCATCGCCTCGGCCCGCTCCTGGCTCGCCAGCAGACGCAGCTCCGATAGGCGCTTGCGGTGCGCGTCGGCGAACGTACCCGGTACGCCGGCGAGCGCACTGCCCTGCCACAGCCCCAGCGCGGCATCGAACGCGGCGACGGCGCCGACGGGGTCGCCGGCAGCGGACAGGCTTCGGCCGCGACGCAGATGCCCGGCGCACACGTCGACATCGAGATCGCCGTCTGCCAGCCGCAGGGTATAGCCGCGAGCGCCGCTGACCAGCACCTCGGCCGTACGGCTGCGGGTGCCGTGCGGCTCCAGGATCCGTCGCAGACCGGCCACGTGCACCTGAACTCCGTTCACCGCACTCGCCGGCGACTTCTCGCCCCAGACTGCGTCGATGATCTCGTCACGAGTCACCGTGCGGTTGGCATTGAGTGCCAGGACGGCGAGGACCGCTTGGCGCAGGGGCGGCCCGACGATCAACGCTCGGCCGTCGCGCCAGGCCTGCACTCGGCCGAGTACGGCGACGCTGACGCCCGATGCCTCCCCGATGCCCATCCGATCCCCTCTGGAGCGTCGCGTGTTACCACAGCAAGGTAACCGACCGACACACCCTGGATACGCGTAGTTCGACCCCATACAAAGAAAGTGCAAAGAAGCCGACAAGGCGGAAACAAGAGCCGTCGCCGATGCTGACGGGGTGCAGCCGACGTAGCTCGTCATCTATATGCGGCAGCTGTTGGATGCGCTCCGAGCAGGTGTGGAGGAGGTGAATGACGATGGTGATCACGATCACGAAGGTTGAGACGATCGAGGCAACGCGGATCCACACGGACCCGACCCAGCTCGCGTAGTGCCCGCTAGCACCCCGAGGCGACTCGGGGTGCTAGCACCACCCAGGAGGCGCTCGGTGCGCAGGAGAGGCGAGTGGGAACGTGTCGGAACGGCCGCGACTGAAGTCGATAACGGTTCACAGCTACGACGGCCAGACGATCGTCTGGCAGCGGGCGTTGAGGCGCATCTTTCTCGACGACCCGTCCGGCAGCCTCGCCGCTATGCTGCAGATCCTCGAGACCGGCAAGTATCCCGCCGTCGAACTGCGCCAGGCGATGGCCGACAACGGTCACGAGGTCACCGACGAGGAGATCACCGCCGTGCTGGCGGCACTCGATGACCTGGGCGTGCTCGAGGACGCGGACGGTGACGGCGTGTTGAGCGACGCGACCCGTGAGCGCCACCACAGCAATCTGCGTTTCTACGATGTCTTTTCCCGGCTGGGCCGTACCAGCGCGTCGTTCCACCTGGCTGCGGCGCGGTCACGCGTGCTCCTGCTCGGTGCCGGCGGGCTCGGCTCGGGAATCCTGCAGGCTCTGGTGGGCATCGGGGTGGGTGAGGTGACGCTCGTCGACACCGATGTGGTGGAGATGAAGAACCTCGCACGGCAGTTCGTCTACGGCCTCGACGCGATCGGCCGGCCGAAGGCGGCGGCGGCCCGCGACTGGGCCGCCTCCTATTCCCACGGCACGCAGGTGACGCCGGTGCACCGCCGGATCACTGACGCGGCGTCGATTGTCGAGGTGGGTGCCGGTGCGGACGTCGTGGTGTGCGCGATCGATTCGCCGGACGACGTACAGCTGATCGTCAACGCGGCATGCTTCGCGCTCGGCGTGCCGTTCGTGGCGGGCGGGCTCAGCTACTCGACCCTGTCCTACTGGTCGGTGGAGCCCGGCCGGACGCCGTGCCGCCTGTGCCTGGAGCTACACCATGACGACGAGACGCAGACGCTGCCCGCGGTGCTGCAGCGGACGCCGCTGATCGAACCTGCTGCGGTCAACCGCGCCACCGGACCGATCGTTCAGGTGATATCGGGCCTCATGTCGATGGAGGTGATGCGCTACGTGACGCGGACCGATCCGCCGGTGGCCGCGGCCACCTATCACGTGATCGAACTTGCCGACGCGATGGTGACGAGCACGGCCGCATGGGCACGTCATCCGGACTGCCCGCTGTGCGCAACGACCAGCGGGCTCGTCCCGGGCGTCGCCACGTGACCGCTCTGGAGCAGGTCGCCGCGCGTACGACGGTCGACCGGTACGCCTCACTCACCGTCGTACGTGACGGCGACGGGTACGTGCTCGGCAGCGTCCGCTCGGCGAGCTTCGTCGCCGTACCCGAGGTGGGTGGGCAGGTCATCCACTGGCTGCAAGACGGTAACGGCATCGACGAGTGCGCACGTCGCGCCGCCGAACTCGTCGGTGAGCCGGTCGATGTGGCCGGTTTCCTCGACGGGCTGACCCAGGCAGGACTGCTGACGGTCGAGGACACCGTGCAAGCCGATCGCGCCGCCGGTGTGGCCTCGTGGAAACGCGCTCTCGGCCGTACTCTGTTCGGGCCGGTCGGCCTCGCCGTGCAGGGGTCGCTCACCGCGGCCGCCGTCGCCACCATCGTCGCCGTACCGCGGATACGGCCGGCGTACACCGATGCGGTCGTGACGCACACGCCGCTGGCCAGCATCGTCCTCATCGCAGTCCTCGGAACGGCGCTGGGGCTGGCCCACGAGTTCGCGCACGTGCTGGCCGCATGGGCGGCCGGTGTGTCCAGTCGGGTCTCGATCAGCCGACGGATGGTTACCCTCGTCTATCAGACCGACCTCACCCGGCTGTGGAGCGTGCCTCGGCGGGCCCGGATCGTGCCGCTGCTGGCCGGCCTGGTCTTCGACGGCGCCACCATCGGCGTCTGCAACCTGCTGGAACTGGCCGTCGGTGGCCGCGCCCCATCCTTGGTCATCGAAGTGATCCGGTTGATCGCTTTCCTGAACGTCAGCGCCATTGTCTTCCAGTTCCTGATCTTCCTGCGCACCGACGTGTACGCGCTCTTCGTGCTCGCGACCGGCTGCAAGAACCTGTGGGGCACCAAGGGCGCGGTGGTCCGCCGGGCGATGCGCCGAGCGACGGACGAAGACGTCGCCCTGCTGGACACCATCGGCGGTCCGGAGATTCGCTGGGCCAAGATCTTCCTGTGCCTGTACGTGCCCGGTGCACTGTGGACCGGATGGTATTTCCTGAGCTTCGGGCTGCCGGCGTTGCACCGGATCCTGGCCACGTCGCTGCACGCGGTGTTCACCGACGGCCTGCTCAGTCCGGCCGGTGCGGCCGGTGCGGTGGCGTTCATCCTCGCCGTTGCCTCGACCGGCTTCGTCCTGTCGGGTCTGCTCCGCAGCCTGGTCCGCCTCGGGCGGCGGCTGATCACTCGGCAGGATACGGCCCGCTGATCTGTTCTTTCGGGCCTATGCGCTCTCGCGGGTTTCCAGCCCGACGGCGTCGGTGAGCTCCACGACGTCGTTCCGCAGGTCAGGTTTGTCTTCGGCGAGTGCGGTCATCAGATCGGCCAGCCCTTTGGCGATGGCGTTGAGTTTGTCCTGCATGGCCATCTCACCACGGCTCTGTGTGTTCTGCAGCAACGCAACGAGCAGGAACGTGACGATCGTCGTGGCGGTGTTGATGATCAACTGCCAGGTGTCGAGGTTCCCGATGGCGAAGTAGGACGGCGCCCACACGATGACCAGGATCACGCAGATCGCGAAGAACCACGCTTTGGAGGCAAAGATCGCCGCGTGACCGGCGAACCGGTCGAAGAAACCAAGGTCCGGGCTGACATCGCTGGGCATGTGCGCGGCCGCAGCGGCGGCCGGCTTGGCAGGTTTCCTGCGGATGTCGCTGGCCATGGCAACTCCTCACATGGACGACACCGCCGATCACGGGTCGCTGACGAACGGCGGCCCGACGAGCCGTCGACCATGACCGTGCCCGACGAGCGTCACTGCCAAACGCATCTCACGATCGCGACGTCCTCCGCTCCCGAACCGGCGCTCATCGAGGCGGTCCGGTGGACTACTTGGGTGGCAGGGTCGCCGCATACGTGATCCCACGCATGACCCATCGCTTCAGATCCGCCGCCCGGGTGACACCGGCGGTCTCCACGACGACCCACCCGGTCATCGGGCGTCCCTGCATCACCGCGAGGGTCGCACCGCGCTCGGACAGAGCCTTGTCTTCATCGGCCGGGTCCACGCGGACCATGAGACCTCCGCCGCCACGGATCGCGACGGCCATGTTGCCGCCGCGCAGCATGGCCAGGCCGCCGAACATCTTCTTCTCGGTGATGTCGGCTTCGCCGGCGAGTACGTCTCGGACGCGTTCAGCCAGTTCCTCGTCGTATGCCATACCAGCATCGTGGCACGCCACGACGGTAGCCGTCAGTTGCCCGGCAGTCCCGAAAGCGGATGAACCTCATGCTGCGTCGATACGGGCCTGAAGCTCCGCGACCACGGCGTCCTCGGCAGCGTCCGCCAACCGGGTCCGGATCGTACGAGCCTCGTCGAGCGCCGTCCGCGCCAACGCGGGGTCTCCCGCACCGAGGTGGGCTTGGGCCAGGACCCGCAGACTCCAGGCCCGCAGCGTTCAGTCGCTGGCGACGACGCTGAACTGCGGGTGGATCGAGATCACCGTCCGCATGACGGCGATCAACTCCGCCTGCGTGGCACCGTCGACCCCGGTCGAGTCTGAGGACGCCGGTGTTCGTGTCGCCGTACTGCTCCGCGGATCATTAGTCACGGCGTAGGCGTGAGACCAGCAGCAGGCTGAGGCCGACCAGCACGATCACGATGCCGCCGAGCCCGATCAGGCTGAAGTCTTGGCCTGTCTTCGGCAGGTGTCCCGGGCCGGAAGTGTCGCCGGTCGGCGGGGTCGACGTCGCGTCCGACGGTGGTGACGATGCGGGGCTCGACGGTGGCGGCGATGCGGACGGCGAGGGGCTCGGCGGTGGGGCGTCGATGAGCGTGATCGCTCCGCTGTCGTTGCTCGTGTCGGTCTGCTGGGCGGGCCGCCAGAGCCAGGCTGCGCCGTCGCCGTTCGCGCCTGCATCGGCGGAAGTTTTGGTGATCTTCAGCTGGAATGCGAACGTCACCGTCGAGCCGACCGGTAGGAACAGCTCGGGCGACGCGCAGTAGTAGTACGGATAACCGGGTGCGGCGCCGTGTGTGATCCCGGGATCGGGGCCGGAATCCCTGTCGGCGGCCTTGCAATCCGCCGGTACGGCCGTCGCGGTCGCCCAGGTCGGGATGCGTACCTCGACGCCCGCCACCGGATTCCCTCCGGACGCGTTCACGCTGATCTCGTTCGGCCCGTGATTGGTCACGACGACGGTCGCCGTCACGGTCGCACCCACTGCGGCATGCAGCACGATCGGTGCCACGGCGAGATCCACCGTACCGCCGCTGATGTTGACCTGAGTCGACTCGTCGGCCGGGTTGCGCTGCGGGTCGTACGTGGGAGGGTTCGCACCTCCGTCGGAGGGCGTGAGCGTGACGGTTTGCCCCGATGCCGGGCGTGCCGTGAACTGGACCGACGGCCCCGGGAACGGATCGGTGGGCGCCGCGACGGACGGATCGATCACCACTCGGGCGACGGCCGTCGCCGGTGCGTCCGGCTGGATCAGCGCGGTGAAGCCGGTCAGCGCCTCGGTGGCGCCGGGTGCAAGCGGACCCGGCACGGTGCACCGGACGAATTCGCCGTCGCCGGCCGGGTAGGGCGCGTAGACGCAGTTGTCGTAGGACTCGGCCGCGAGCCCGTGCGTCAGCTCGAACGTGGCGACGACGGTGCCGGCTGCCGATGCGCCGGCGTTCGTGACGATCGGTGCGAGCGTCACGTGGTCGCCGAGCGCCGCCGCGACCGGGCTGTGGTCCGGAAAGACGGTGGCCAGGATCGGCTGACTGCTGAAGGTCATCGTGAGGTAGCCGGTCTGCGGCGTGAGCCCATCCCCGCCGGTGGTCACGGGTACCTTGACGACCGTGCCGTTCACGGCTCCGGCCAACGGTTTGATCGTAATGAAGAGTTCGGCGCGCCAGAACGCGCCCATATCGCCGACGTCCTTGGTCCCCTCCGGGCACGTCTGGATGCTGCCCGCAATCGGGCAAGGCCCGGAGTTGCCGAACGTGGTGAGAGTCGCAATGCCCGCGAGCGCCGCGGTATTGACCGTGACGGTGGCGTTGACGATCGGCGCAGTGCCGTTCATCTCAATCCATCCGGAGACCGTGCTTCCGCCGACCGCGGGGAGGGTCCAGGCAAAGGACTCGGCCGGGAAGCTGCCGTTCGCCGCCGAGGCGGCCGTGCCCGGCAGAATTCCGCCGATCACGGTCAGCAGGCCGACGGCGGCCAGGATTGCGCGCGCGTTCATGTTCGTTCCTTCCCCGTGGGGACCGGATCGGATTGCGGACACGCATCGACGCCGATCTGCGGTGGCAGGGTACAGGAGGATCGCTCGCCGGAGCAAGACCCGAACACAGCGGTTGCCGGGCGCGGGTCGTTGGGCGATTCTCGCCCGGCGGCCCGCATCAGGCCGCCTGGTCAAGCACCGCGGCGAGGAACGGCTGCCGCTGACCCATCAACATGAATATGTGACCTCCGGAGAACGTGCGCATCGTGGCGCCGGGGATGGCCGCGCACATCTGTTCGGCCAGCCACAGCGGCGCTAACCTGTCGCGCCGTCCGTGCAAGATCAGTGTCGGGACGTGGATGTCGCCGAGACGGGCCGTGGCATCGAAACTCCCGGAAGCGGCGCGTTGCCGCCGGAACGCGTACGCCGGCTGCGGATACCGGCCTCGCCCTATCGGTAGCCGGGCCGCCAGCCCCAGCAACCGGCGCCGCCAGGATCGCACGGCTCGCGCGCCGGTCGACACCAGGATCAACCCGGTGACCATCTCCGGCTCGGCGAGCGCTAAGGCCAGCGCGATCCGGCCGCCCATCGAGATACCCAGCACCGTGGCCGAGGTGATCCCGACGGCGCGCATCACGCCGGCGGTGTCGGCCGCCATCATCTCGATCGTGTACGCCACGTCAGGTTTATCCGACCGTCCGGCGCCCCGGTTGTCGAAGGCCAACACCCGGTAGCCGGCCGCCAGACCGGCGATGATCGGTGCGATCTCGGAGACATCCAGCGCGAGGCCGCAGATGAGCACCAGCGGCGGCGCGTCGATCGGTCCCTGCACCTCGTAGTAGAGCGACACATCGGCCAACTGTGCGAACGGCATCAGCACATCATCCGCCGGCCATCTGGATCGCGTCTACCGCGCATGCAGCACGTCGGGAGGCATGAAGCCGTCGTCACGGTACGTAATCACACAGGAACAATGCCCCGCTTATCCGTGCGCCACAGATGAACCACATCGATGTCTTGGCCGTACGATCTAACTGGGGTGAATAGACGGTTAGCGATACGGGAGGGATCCGAGCTGTTGCGCGGGCGAGCGGAGGAGTCGATGACTGATGGCACCTCATTCGGGCGCCTACTCAGGGCTCGACGGCGAGCGCTCGACCTGACACAGCAGGAGCTGGCGAAGCGGGTCCGGTACTCGGTGATCACGATCCGCAAGGTCGAAGCGGACGAACGCCGGCCGTCGCGGCAACTGGCCGAGCAACTCGCCGTCGTACTCGACATCCCGACCGACGAACGGCCCGCATTCGTCGCCAGCGCCCGTGCCGAGCCGGGTTGGCAGGCGGCGTCGAGGCCGTACCGGATCCAGCCGCCACGGTCTGACAATTCGCGTACCCGTGCCAACCTCCCGACGCCACTGACCAGGCTGATCGGCCGAGACGGTGAGACGAAGTCGATCCAGAGCATCCTGCTTCAGGACGCCGTACGCCTGGTCACGCTGGTTGGTCCGCCCGGAATCGGCAAGAGCCGGCTCGGCGTACGGGTGGCCGGCTCGGTGGTTGACAACTTTCCTGACGGCGTCTTCTTCGTGCCGTTGGCACCGATCGGTGATCCGATGCTCATCGCGCCGACCATCGCCAAGGTGCTGGATGTCAAGGAGTCCGCGGGACGATCGCTGATGGAGCGCCTGGTCGACTACTTACGCGACCGGCGAGTCCTGCTCCTGTTGGACGACTTCGATCACATGCTCGGCGCCGCTCCGTTCGTGGCGGAGCTGCTGACCGCGTGCCCCGGACCCAAGGTCCTCGCCACCAGCCGGTCTCCTCTGCACCTGCGCGGAGAGCGGCTGTTTGGCGTCCCGCCGCTCGATCTGCCCAGCCCGGTCGGCGATATGGACGCCGAGCACGCGTTGAAGTATCCGGCCGTGGAGTTGTTTCTCGAACGAGCGCAGGACGCCGATCCTTATTTTTCGCTCTCGGACGCCAACGCGGCCGACGTGGCCGCGCTCTGCACCCACCTCGATGGGCTGCCGCTCGCGATCGAGTTGGTCGCGGCCCGTACCCGGCTGATGACACCGGCCGACCTGGTCGCGAGGATCGGTCACCGCCTTGCGCTGCTGACCGACGGCCCCCTCGACCTGCCGGCCCGGCACCAGACCATGCGGAGCACCATCGACTGGAGCTACGACCTGCTGGACCCGGCCAGCCGTACGCTGTTCGCCCGGCTCTCGGTGTTCATCGGAGGATGTTCGCTGCGTGCCGCCGAGGAGGTCACCAACCTGCACGATGACCTTCCGGTGCCGGTCCTCGACGGCCTCTCTGCGCTCGTCACAAAGAACCTGATCGGGCAGGAGCGGCGGATCGACGGTGACGGCCACTACGTGCTGCTGGAGACGATCCGGGAGTACGCGCTCGAACGACTGACCGCCCGCGGAGAGGAATGGGAGGTCCGAGATCGACACGCGGCCTGCTATCTGCGTCTCGCCGAGGATGCCAATAGCGACCTGACGAGCCACGACCTGGATCGGCTGGAGGTCGCTCGGGACAATCTCCGCGCCGCGATGGAGTGGTTCATCCAGAATGGTGCCACCGACTCAAGCCTCCGCCTGGTCGCGGCGCTGTGGAGGTTCTGGCATATCCGTTCCCGGCAGACCGAGGGTCAACGCTGGATTACCTCGGTCCTGGATCCGGACGCACCGCACCGGGACGACCTGCGCGCGCATGCGCTGCACGGCGCGGGCTGGATCGCCCTGGATCGCCGCGACCTCACGCACGCCCGCACGTACTTCGAGGAGAGCCTTGCCATCTTCCGCCGACTGAAGGATTCACCGGGCATCGCGGAGGCGTTACACGGTGTCGGAATCTGCGCGCAGGCTCGCGGTGAACATACGACGGCTGCGGTGCTGTTCCGCGAGAGCCTGCAGCTCTATCGGCGCCTGCACAACGACGAGGGCGTGGCCTGGTCGCTGGACCATCTCGGTGACACCACCCTGAACATGGCCGACTACCGGGAAGCCGATGCGATGTTCGGCGAGAGCCTGGCCATCTTCCGCCGTCTGCAACACACCTGGGGCATGGCCATTTCACTGCACCACCAGGGCCTGGCGGCGCTCGCCCGCCAGGATGCCGCGCTGGCCGACGACCGCCTGCACGAGAGCCTGGCGCTGTTCCAGGAGCTCGACAATACGTGGGGCGTCGCGACGTCCTTCGACCATCTCGGATATGCGGCACTGCTACGAAATGATCATCTGCAGGCTCGCGAGCATTTCGTCACGGCCTTGTTGCGCAACCATTCGGACCAGGATCGTGACGGCTTCGCCCGCTCGCTGACCGGCCTGGCCAGCGTCGCTGTCCGCCGACGAAGCCCAGAGCCGGCGGCCCGCCTGTTCGGCGCCGCCGAGGCGATGGCCGAAGGCGCCGGCATCGACATGGATCCGTTCGCACGATTGTTGTACGAGCGGGACAGCGCCACGACCCGATCCGAACTCGACCTGGATGTCATCGAGCGGGCGAGAACGACCGCCCGCAGCATGAGCATGAATCAGCTGCTGGAACTCGCCCTGGCATCCTGCTGACCTCCCGGCGACGGGCCGCGCATGGCAGCCCGCCGCCGGGGTGATCGACTACGGAACGGCGCAGAATCCGACGCTCGAGGTCGTCTGACCCGGTTGAAGGGTCTTGTTCCATGGGTTGGCCGGATCGGCGTGGACATTCGTGGCGACGTTCGGGCTACCACCCTGCGTCAGCACCATGTTCCACTGCTGGTTGATGTGTTGGTTGCCCGGCACGGTGAAGCTGGTGCTCCATACCACGGGTGCACTGGTGTTGTTGGTGACGAAGACATCGGCGCAGTACCCGAATGGGCCGACACCCGGCGGACGTACGACGACCGTGGTCGGCAACGTCGGACCGGTCGTGTTCGTCACGGGTCGGACGTGACCGCCGACCTCGACGATGCCCGGTGCATTCGTCGCGCAGTTCAGCTTGATCAGCAGATCCACGCGCGGCGGCGGTACCAGTAGCGGGCCGATCGTCCTGGTGGTACAGCCCGGTGCCGAAGCGGTCACGCTCCAGTTGTTGGTACCGGATACGTCCCATCGGAAGGCGCCCGCCCCGGAATCGCCGGTACCGGCATCCGGGGTCGTCTCCGAGTTCCGGTTCGGTGTGATCAGTGGCGAGTTGGCGGCGATCGCCGGGCAGGGCAGTGGCGACGTGGCACTCGCGCACAGCCCCAGTGTTACCGTCGCCCCGTTGATCGGTAGACCTTCCTGGTCGGTCACTTTGCCGCTCGGGTCAACAAAGATCGGAGCGCCGGCGACCGTGTCGCCACACGGCAGCGTGAACGAGATCATCGTCTGGTCGTGTCCTGGGTCGGATGGAAGTATTGGGCCGTCCCAGATCCCCGTGCCTGCCTGTTGAGTCAGGGTGACCTGCTGAGGAAGTACGGCGTTGTTGCCGTAAGTGATCGTCGCCGTGGCCGTCGTGGTGGTGGCCGAGGCACAGCCCGAGTACGACAACCGTGCATTGTCGTTCCAGTGCAGGATCGGCTTGGTCGTCCCGTCGCCGTTCGAGAACAGCGTGTTTCCGGTGATACCGGTGTTCGTCGCAGCGAATGCCGGGTCACCGAGGATCGTCAACGGGTTGACCGAGAACGAGGTGCTGCTCAGCCCGCCGCCGTTGGTGGGCAGGCTCCAGATCTCGAAACCGGCCTGTACGGACGTGAGCCACCAGCTCGGCAGGGCACACGCACGCGGAACCGCGATGCCGTTGACCATGCCGGCCGGACCGGCGATGGTCGGGCAGGCAGCCCGGACCGATGCCTGGGTGGAGGCGTCGAGTTGGGCCACGACGTCCGGTCGGTCGCCCGCGTTGTAGGTCATGGCGCGGTCGATGAACGCCCGGGTGTCCGCGGAGAACGACGGCAGCGCCGGGTTTGCCACGAACGACACGATGTTCCACTGCGTCCCACCGGTGACGTCCGTGTTCTGCCGGTTGATCCAGACATCCCAGGTGGAGCCTGCGGGCGCACCGGGGATGGTGACCTGACTCTCGACCTTGAGACCGGCCGGAGTGATCAAGTGCGTGCTGTCCAGGGCGCCGTTCGGCTGGTAGCCGTGGTTGTTCGCCCAGATCATGATTTCCGCGCCGTCATTCTGGTTCAGCGAATTCGCGGTAGCCGGCATGGTGCCGGCGGCGTTCGTGTCCAACCAGATGTCGTAGGCGACGTCGAATACGCCGCTGCCCGGAACGGTTCCGGCCGGCAGCGTGTAGTTCCAGGTGGACGGCATGCTGACGAGCGAGGACACCGGTGTGGGCAGGCCGGCACTCGCAGCGACTCCTGCGGTGTTGGTCAGTTCGCCCGAGCACTGACCGAAGTTGCACCCCTTGTAACTAGCCGGATATGAGGACGGGAAGTGGGCGTTGTTCGGCGTCCAGTGGCACCGGTCGGTCGGTACGGCATTCGTGCAGGTCCCGGTGGCGTCCTGTGCGTTCGGCACGCCGGTGCGACCGTTGGGAAAGAAGGTATCGCCGGTAAAGTTGTTAATCTTGAACTCGGGGTTCTGGCTGTCCAGAGTCATCCCGAGCGTCTTGGTGGTGAGGTCGGCGTCGCCGGTCGCGGTCGTGCAGTTGGCGGCCGCCGCGGAGGTGGCGCCGAATTTCGTCCGAACCGTCGGACAGCTCCAGCTGACATCGGTGTTCCAGAAGTTGGTCATGGTCCGGTACCGACCGCCGACGGCCGTCAGTGTCGCTCCGGGAATGGCCGCATTGAGGAAGCTGCCCTGGTTTGCATCTGTTGGAGTGCTCGATGTCAGCCTGTCGGCGTCCTTCGTGACGTCGTTGGCGTTCGCGCCGGCACCGGTGTACGCCGGGGTCGTGCCGCCCATGCCGCGCCTCGGTCTGTGAGAACGACGTGTCGTCGGGTGCGGCTTGCGCAGTCCCCGACGCGATGAAGCCGGTCGCGCCGACCATTACGACAGCGACGGTGAAAACGATTCTCTTGAGGTGTCTTCGTGGCATGGTCACTGATTCCTCCCTCGGCCCATTCCTGAGCCCGGTAGCGGTATCGCGTTCTGATCCGGCCGGCCCACAGCGGCCGTGCTATGGATGGCCTGTGGTTTGTTGCGAATTCATTACAGGGGCCAACACGCACGGTTAATAGGTGAGCTGGCGACACCGCCACAGATACGAAAACCGATACACGCCCATCAATGATCTGGCTCGATCCGGTCGCCCGCGGGCATAGCGAGGACAAGGAGGCTGCTGGTGATCAGGCCGTGCCGACCGGTTGCGGGATTAGCGCTGGTTGCTGGACACGCCGCAGGAGCACTGCGTCGGTCCGTTCCACGTGTCCGGATTCCAGTCCGGTCCGACGCTGATCCAGCCTTCGAGGTGACATTCGGTGCAGTGCACGTCGACCCCGGCTCGCGTCTGGGGCTTCATCCGGTAGCCGCCGATCCGGCGTTCCTGTCCACGGTTGCTGACGGTCAAGACGACGACGGGTGGCTCGCGGCGGGTGAGATGCCCGTACGGGCAGATCGGGACGTTGCGTGCCATGACCGCGACGCTACTCGACCGGCCGCCGATAACGTCAAGCCCATCTGGCCTGACGGGCGGTAGCCGGTTACCGTGGGCCGCGTGAGAATGCTGACATCGGTGGTCATCAGGGTGGTCGCGGCCGCTGTTGTGGGCCTGGCGGCCGGCTCCGTCATGCTCGACCACGGTGTCAATCGCCTGCGCGATACGCGGGTCACGTGCGGGGAGCACACGATGAAGCCCGGCGACACCTGCACGTTTCCCGACGAGAACGGCAGCCCCACCAAGGAAAACTACGAGAGCATGAAGACCGACCAGGCGATCGAAGGTTATGTCTTCACCATCGGCGGCACCGGCGTCCTCGCGGCGGGTGCCGCCGTCATCGTGGTCGCACTGGTCCGCCGCCGCCGGTCGGCCGGTTCGAGCGGCACCCCTGACCAGGCGCCTGCGCTGCGGGGATGACCCCGGCACCAGTCCATTCGAGACATACGGCCCGCGGCGACGCATCCCACACGGCATGATCCTCCGTATCGGACGGGTCGGCGGGCTATTACGCATGGTGCAGTTGCGGTGCCTGGCCGCTGAGCGCCGCCAGGTATTCCGGCCGGTTCAACGGATTCGCGGTCGTACGCCGCCGTACCGGCGGTTCGCCACGCACCGGTTGATAGCCGGCGAACGTCGACTCCAGCACACCGTCGCCGTTCGTGAGCGCCGGCAGCGTGCGATGCAGTGCCTGCACCGCCGCGGCCGGCAGGTCGGCCTCGATGCTGACGTCGTCACCGCGTACGGTCTGCGCGTGGACCGCGGCTCGACTGGCGCGAGCGCGCCGAGGATGCTGCCCATGCTGGTCGACGGCGCATCGATCCGTACCCGCGAGATCGGTTCGCACACCCGCGTACCGGCACGCTGCAGCGCCTGCATCAGGACCAGCGGCGTGAGCTTGCGGAAGTCGGCGGCGGTGCTCGTCGGTCCACGCCGCGACGGCGGACCATCGGCCACGCTGTAGCTGCTGCTGAACATCGTGACCTCGCAGTCGGTCACCGACCAGCCGTACAGGCCCTCCTGCAGGACGTCGCGGACGTACTGCTCCATCGCGTTCGCGAACTCGTCGATGTTGCGATAGACGTACAACGGCACCGACTGGTAGTCGACGGCGAGGCGGAACGTGATACCGGCCGCGGCCGGCTGGATGCGCAGACCGATCGTCGCGTGGAACGGGTTGTCCGGCGTGTTGAGGATCTCCTCCGCCTCGCCCGTGCCGGCCGGACGCTCGATGTACAGCGGCGTGGTCTCGCGGAAGCTGACCGCGATGCCGTAGTCGGCGGCGAGCGTCGCCTCGATGACCTCCTTCTGCACCTCGCCGTAGAGCGAGACGGCCAGCTCGCCGGAGTCCTCGGCGCGGACGTTGATCAGCGGATCCTGCTCGACGAGTTGGGCCAGCGCGGCTCGCAACGCGACGTGATCCTCGTGGCGATCCGGCGCGACCCGGGCTTCGAGCGTCGGCGGCGCGAAGTGATGCGGTTGCGCGTCGCTGCTCCGGGCGCCGATCGGCTCACCGACCTTGACCTGGGTGAGACCCCACAGCTTGCCGATCTCACCGGCTCGTACGGCGTCCCGGCGCACCCACGCGCCGCGTTCGAAGACGCTGATCCCGGTGATCTTGTCGGCTCCGTCGTGCGTGTACGCGGTCGCGGACGTGCGCTGTGCCGGCGAACATCCGGACGTACGCGATCTTCTCGCCCGCATCGCCGCGCTCGATCTTGAAGATGCTGCCACTGCAGGGCTCGTCATCATCGCCGTCGGCGATCGGCAGCAGGTCGACCAGCCCGCCCATCAGCGCGGCCACGCCGGTGCCGGTCATGGCCGAGCCGACGTAGACCGGGCATACGAGGGTCGTCTTCGTCTGCGCGGCAAGCGCGTGATCGCAGCCGCTGCGACGTGACCCGGGCTTCGTCGTCGACGTACGCCTCGAACAGCGCGTCGTCGTGATCGACGAGGGCGTCGAGCAGCGCGGCGCGGAGTTCGCCCGGGTCGGGTTCGACCGCGGTCGCGGCGCGCGTTCCGGCCATGGCGGCGGTGGTCATGGGCACCGCACGGACGGCCATCCGGCGTTCGATCCCGCGCAGCACCGCATCGACGTCGGCGCCGCCGCGGTCGATCTTGTTGATGAAGATCAGCGTCGGTACGCGCAGCCGCCGCAGCGCCCGCATCAGCACGCGGGTCTGCGGCTGAACGCCTTCGACGGCGGAGATCACCAGAACGGCGCCGTCGAGTACGCCGAGGACCCGATCCACCTCCGCGATGAAATCGGGGTGGCCGGGTGTGTCGATGATGTTGACCGACACGTCGCCGATCGTCAGTGCGGCGACCGCCGAGCGGATCGTGATGCCACGCTGGCGTTCCAGGTCGAGCGAGTCGGTCAGCGTCGTGCCGTCATCGACGCGCCCGATCGCACCGATCGCGCCGGCCTCGAAGAGCAGGCGTTCGGTCAGGGTCGTCTTACCGGCGTCGACATGCGCCAGAATGCCGAGATTGAGCGTGCGTGACAACAGCTACATCCTTCGAACCAAGGGACAGGGTATTCGAGAGTGATGAGCTGAGCTCGCATTCGTACTCCTCGGTCTCGGGCGGCCTTTAGGTTCCGGCGGCAGACCTGCAGCTAAACACGCGGGCGACGTCGCCGTCGACCGAATTACGGGCGACCACTCGCGCCGACCCCGCCGGGACCGGCGCGAGTGGTCCGGTCGGTTACGGCATGCCCGCCAGGTGCGGGTGGACCGTGTTGGCGAAGGCCCAGCCGCTGCTGGCATCCCAGTTGATCGACCATGTCATCGCACCGCGAATGGTCGGCCACTTGGTCGGCGGCACGAACGAACCGCAGTTGGTACCGGCGGCCAGGCAGTCCAGCGCGTTGTTGACCAACGACGGGCTGACGAAGCCACCGCCGGCGGCCGAGTTCGACGCCGGCAGGCCGAGCGCGATCTGGTCCGGCCGCAGTGCGCTCTGCAGCTGGATGCAGGCCAGGGCGGTCATGAAGTTCTCGGTGCCCTGGCTGTAGGCGAACTGCTGGTCACATCCGAGCATGCTGCCCGAGTTGTAGTACTGGGTGTAGACGATGGTCAGGATGTCACGGATGTTGAGGGCCAGCGTGAAGTAGGCCGTACCGGTCGACTGCATGTCGATCGTCTGCGGCGCCAACGTGATGATGAGGCTGGACCCGACCTGCGAGCGCAGTGATCGCAGCGCCTGCTCCATATAGGTGGCGTTGACGCCGTTCTCGAGGTCGATGTCGACGCCGTCGAAGCCGTAGTTGCTGATGATGGTGTGCATGCTGTTGGCGAAGTTCGTTGCCGACGCCGAGCTGCTGACCGAGATCGAGCCGTTCTGGCCGCCGACGGACAGGATCGACCTTCTGGCCACGCGAGTGCAGCGTGGCGATGTCCGCTTTGAACTGCGCGTCGGTGTAGCCGCCGAGCGCCGAGGACAGGCCGCGAGTCGAGCGAGAACGTGACACCGCCGGCGTTGTTCGGGTCGGCGTTGGCGAAGGCGACCGCGACCATGTCGTACGTGGTCGGCACCGCCGCGAGCTTCAGGGGGACGGCGCTGTTGACGAAGTCCTGCCAGTACCCGGTCAGCATGTGCTTGGGCAGCGTGCCGGTGGTGGTGCAGCCGCTGGTCGTCCCGGTCGCGCTCGCCGAGCCGGACTCGCCGGTGCCGTTGTACGCCCGCACGGTGTACGTGTGCGTCGCACAGGCGGCCAGTCCGCTGATCGTCGCGCTCGTCGCGGTCACCGTGGCCTCAGGGTGCTGCCCTCGTAGACGTGGTATCCGGTGACCGTGCCGGTGGATGCCGTCCAGGACAGCGAGATCGAGGTGCCGGTCACGCCGCTGACCTGGACGTTGGCCGGAGTGCCGGGTACGCCGGTGGTGCAGCCGGTGGTGGTCACGGTGATCGTCGCCGAGCCCGATTCGCCGGCGCTGTTGTAGGCGCGGACCGCGTAGGTGTGCGATGGAGCAGGCGGCCAGGCCGCTGATGGTGGCGCTGGTGGCGGTGGTGGTCGCCGCGACCGTGGTGCCTTCATAGACCCGGTAACCGGTGACGGTGCCGGTCGATGCGGCCCACGACAGCGTCACGGCGCTGTTGGTGATGTTCGATGCGGTGGGGGTGCCGGGCGTCCCGGGCACGGTCGTGCCGGTACCGCCCTGGCCCTGCAGCGATACGTCGTCGGCGTAGTAGTCGCCGGTGCCGTACCAGCCGTGCAGGTAGACCTGGACGCTGGAGCTGGTCGCGGTGAACGTGACGGTCAGCTGGGTCCAGTCGGTCGCCGACGGCGTCCAGTTCGACGCGCCGCCGGTCACGCCGAGGTACACGTAGCTGCCGCGGACCCAGGCGGTCAACGTGTACGAGGTGCCGGACACCACCGAGCACGGTCTGCGTGCATTGGGCGTTGTCGGATGTGCTGGCCGCGCCGTGCAGAGCATGGGTGCCGGTGCGCACCGGGGTGGACACGACGCTGCCCAGGCCGCCGGAGCATGACCATGGCGCGAGTGTTCCGGTCTCGAAGCCGCCGTTGGTCAGCACCTCGGCCGCGGTGGCCGGGGTGGCGGCGACGGCAAGCGTACATAGTAGGGCGGTGACGGTGGCGGCGAGCGCGGTACGGAGTCGACTCATCGCAGCTCCTCGGGGGGATTCGGACGGATCTATAAGGAAGGTTAATTAAATATTTACTTCCTTCACATGTCCAGCACAAGATGGATTTCGTGATCGTTTACCGCAGGACCTCGGATTGAGTCCGGCAGATATCTACATTGTTAAGTATTGACAACAATCTTTTCGGTAGCTCATCATCGTGTCAGGCGCTACCGGAAACGTTTCCGGAACGTCTGACGTCTACTCGGAGATGAGGCGCGCATGACTCTCACTACCCGGAATCACCGTGCTCGAACGCAATCCGGCGGCGTACGACTACGCCGCGCATCCCTGGCCGTCCTGGTCGCCGTGGCGATCTCGACTGCCGCCGCCGCCACGCCGGCCCAGGCATCGCTTCCGGCGCCGCCGTCCGGCTGGACCCAGGTGTTCGCCGACGACTTCAACGGCGCCGCCAACACCGGTCTGAACACCTCGAACTGGCTCTACGACACCGGCACCGGCTACCCCGGCGGCGCCGCGAACTGGGGCACCGGCGAGGTCGAGTCGATGACCACCAGCACCGCAGAACGTCTATCAGGACGGCAGCGGCCACCTGGTGATCAAGCCGATCCGCGCCGCTAACGGCTCGTGGACCAGCGGCCGGGTCGAGACCCAGAACACCTCCTTCGCCGCCCCGGCCGGCGGCCAGTTGGAGCTGACCGCCTCACTTCAGCAACCGAACGTCAGCGGTGCGGCGGCGGCCGGCTACTGGCCGGCGTTCTGGGCGCTCGGGGCAGCGGCCCGAGGGACCGGTGCCAGCGGCTGGCCGGGCATCGGCGAGATCGACACGATGGAGGACATCAACGGTCTCAGCTCCGAGTTCGGCACGCTGCACTGCGGCACATCACCCGGCGGACCGTGCAACGAGACCACCGGCATCGGCAGCGGTCAGCGGGCGTGCAGCGGCTGTCAGACCGGATTCCACACCTACACCGTCATCTACGACCGCAGCGTCTCGCCGGAGCAGATCCGGTGGTACCTGGACGGCAACAACTTCTTCACGGTCAACGCCAACCAGGTCGACGCGACCACCTGGAACAACGCGACGCACCACGGATTCTTCATGATCCTCAACGTGGCGATCGGCGGCGGCTTCCCGGCCGCGTTCGGTGGCGGCCCGACCGGCTCCACCGCATCCGGCGTACCGATGCTGGTCGACTACGTTGCCGCGTACACCACCGGTGGCGGTGGCAGCCCGCCCCGCCGCCTCCGCCGCCGCCGGGTGGTTCGGCCGATCACCAACGCCAACGGCCTGTGCCTCGATGACCGCTCGTCGAGTACGGCCAACGGCAACCCGATCCAGATCTACACCTGCAACGGCACCGGTGCGCAGCAGTGGACCGTGGTCAGGCGGGCAGCACGCTGCACGTCCTGGGCAAGTGCATGGACATCACCGGCGGCGGCACCGCCAACGGCACCAAGGTCCAGCTCTACGACTGCAACAACACCGGCGCGCAGGTCTGGATCCCGCAGTCCAACGGATCGCTCTACAACCCGCAGTCCAACCGGTGTCTGGACGACCCCAGTGCATCGACGACCCCGGGAACCCAGGTCCAGATCTGGGACTGCAACGGCACCGGCGCCCAGCACTGGAACCTGCCGAGCTGATCGCGATCAGAAGCGGCGCGTACGCATCGGCAGCGCAATGCCGATCGCGTACGCGCCGCGCCCTCATCGCCGGGACGGCCGGCGTTGGCGGTGTCACCGCAGTGCGACTTACCCCGGGACGGCGCTCGGCGGCCGTGGGCGGCTCCACCATTGGGTCAGACCCACCGCAGCCAGTACCAGCAGGGCACCGGCCAGCGCGAACCACACGGTGAGTTCCTCGCGCCGGTGTTGCAGCGTGATGGCGCTGGGCAGGTTCATCAGCGTGTCGGAGAGGGCCTTGGCGTCCTTGGCCTGGAAGTACTTGCCGCCGGTGATGGCGGCTACCTGCTGCAATTCGTTCGAGTTGAGATCCTGGACGTTGCGGCCGCCGCCGCCGCCCCCACCGCCGAACGCGCCGCCCCCGCCACCGGGTCCGCGAAAACCGCCGCCGCCGAAGCTGCCGTTGCTGACCTGGTTCGGTGCACACACGAACGGGGCGGGTTCGGTCGTGCCGAAGCCGATCGTGTAGATCCTGATATGCCGGGCCGCGGCCTGCTTCGCCGCGATGATCGGATCGACGCCCTGAGTGTTCGCGCCGTCGGTGAGCACGACGATCGTGTCGGGTTCGAACGAGCCGCAGGGCGCCGGGATCGGGCAGCGTCACGCCGGTTCCGGGGACGTCCGGGTTGATCTGGGCGATCGCGTCGAGGGAACTGAGGATGCCCAGACCGATCGCGGTGCCGCGGGACGTGCTCAACGTACCGATCGCCGCCAGTAGCTTGCCTTTGTCCGCCGTCGGCGGGACCAGGACGCACGGCGACACCGGAGAACGCGACCAGGCCGATCTTCGTACCGTTGTGCTGGGCCTGGATGAAGTCGCTGGCTGCCTTCTCGGCGGCGGTCAGACGGTTCGGCGCGACATCGGTCGAGCACATCGAACCGGACTCGTCGATGGCCAGCAGGATCGACGAGGCGTCCGAGGGCACCAGCACGCTCGCCTGCGGCCGGGCCGCGCCGACGCCGAGCACCACCAGGCCGGCCGCGAACAGCCAGAGCGGGATGCGACGCCGCCACGGCGACCGGTTGGGCAGCGCCGCCCGGATCAGCGTGATGCTGGACATCCGCAACGCCGCACGGCGGCGGCGCCGGCGCATCCACCAGCGCGCCGCCAGCAGCAGCGGGAACGCCAGCAGCGCGATCAAGGCCCACGGCCAGTTCAGGGACATCAGACGATCCGTCCGAACCAGCTGATCATCAGGAGCCCGCCGATGGTGAGAAGCAGCAGCGCGAGCCACGATTACCGACCCCGGTGAGTTCGACCAGCTCCGGCTTCGGTGGTGATCCGCAGATCCAAGGTGTGGTAGACGCCGTCGAGGGCCTGGGCGTCGCCGGCCGGATGGTAGGAGCCGGTGGTGGTCTGTGCGATCTGGGTCAGCAGGTCCTGGTTCAGGGCGGTGGCCACCTGGTACCCGTCGACCTGGATCGTGGTGCCGGCGGCGGTGCCGATGCCGATCGTGTCGATGTGCACGCCGGCGTCGGCGGCCAGTTGAGCCGCGGACACGGCGTCCGGGCCGCCGGTGTCCTCGCCGTCGGAGAAGAGCACGATCGTCGCCGATCCCCAGTAGCCCAGGTTCGGCGGCGGCGCGTCGGTCGGACTCGGGCAGGCTGACCGGGTGGCCGACGATGGTGCTCAGCGCGGCGAGGATCGCCTGGCCCAGCGAGGTGCCGCCGGCGGGGTGCAGCCCGTTGATCGCGGCGATGGCCTGGTCGTGGTCGTTGGTCGGGCGGTGGGCGGTCAGCGCGCCCTGGTCGAAGGCGACCACACCGATGTCGACGGTGTCGGGTTGTGCCGCGACGAACCGGTCCGCCGCGCCTGGGCGGCGGCCAGCCGGCTGGGTTTCACGTCCGCGGCGGTCATGCTGTTCGACACGTCGAACGGCGAGGATCACGGTCCCGGACACACGCGGCACGGGACACGGTCGCCTGAGGTCGCGCCAGCGCGAGCAGCAGCAGCGCCAGAGCGACCAGGAAAGCGAGCGGCGGGCACGTGCCGGCGCAGCAGGCCCGGCCCGGCCGTACTCAGCCCGGCGGCGGCCAGCGCCGTGGCGCGTTCACGGTGCAGCCGGCGGTACGCCAGCACCAAGCCGACGCAGACCACAGCAGCGACGACGAGCAGAGCGGGGTACCGGAAGCTCATCTCCGCCGCCGCCTCGGACCAGCAGGCTCGCTCATGCCCGCCTGCGTTTCGACCGGCGCACCATGTCGATCAGCGTCGCGATCAGGTCCTCGTCGGTGCCGATCGCGGTACGCGTTCGCCCCGGCCCGGCGCATCGACGACGTCACGGCCAGTTCGCGGGCCTCCACCTCGGCGCGTAGCCGCTGCTGGAAGAACGGGTCGCCGGTGTCGGCGAACAGTTGCTCGCCGGTCTCGGCGTCCTCGATCAGGACCAGGCCGAGGTCGGGCAGGTCGACCTCGATCGGGTCGACGACGCGGACGGCGACCACCTCGTGCCGGTGCGCCGAGCCGGCTCGAGCGCCGGCTCCCAGTCGACGTCGCCGATGAAGTCGGAGATGACGAAGACCAGGCTGCGCCGGCGGGCGGTGGACGCGGCCAGGTCGCAGCATGGCGTCCAGATCGGTGCGGCGCCCGTCCGCCGGCGACCGTCGCGGCGCTGGGTCAGCTCGTGGGTCAGGCGCAGGACGTGATTGCGTCCGGTCCGCGGCGGGATGATCCGCTGGGAGCGGTTGTCGTACAGGATGGCGCCGACTCGGTTGCCGGCCTGCGGCGAACAGCCGGGCGAGGCAGATCGCGAGCTCGGTGACGACGGAGTCCTTGCCGTGCCCGGCCGCCGCCGAACCGCATCGACGCCGACCGGTCGAGCACCAGCCATGCGGTCAGCTCGCGGTCCTCGTGTACTGGCGGACGTACGGCTCGTCCAGTCCGGGCGGTCACGTTCCAGTCGATGTGCCGCACGTCGTCCTCGGGCGTGTACGTGCGCAGGTCGGCGAAGTCGATCCCGGTACCGCGGAACACCGTGCGGTACGCAGCCCTGCAACTGCCCGTCGAGGCGACGGACGACCTGCCACTCCAGGCGCCGCAGCAGGCGGTCGGCCGCGGCCGGTCACCGTCTGCGGCCTTCCCGGCCGGACGTCCGGCACCGGCAGCGCATCCATCACCTGGTTGAGCACGGTATCGGCGGTGACGTCCTCGGCCGAGCGCCTCGTAGGACAGCACGAGGCGATGCCGCAGCACGTCCAGCGCCAGGTCGGTGAGGTCGCGCGGCAGCGTGTAGTCGCGGCCCCGGATGAACGCGAGCGCCCGGGCGGCCAGCACCAGGTTGATCGAGGCGCGAGGGCTGGCACCGAATGTCACGTAGCGCGCGAGTTTGGCCAGCCCGACCTCGTCCGGGCGGCGGGTGGCATCGGCCAGCCGGACCGAGTACTCGATCAGCGCCGGATCGACGTACACCTGTTCGACCTGGGCCTGCATCGCGCCCAACTGGTCGAGTTCGATGATGGTACGGCCGGTCGGTGCGGGCGCGATCGCCCGCTCGACGATCACGAACTCCTCGGTCGCGCTCGGGTAGTCGACCAGCACCTTCATCATGAAGCGGTCGACCGCGCCTCCGGCAGCGGATAGGTGCCCTCCGACTCGATCGGGTTCTGCGTGGCCATCACCAGGAACGGCCGCGGCACAAGGTAGGTCTCCCGGCCGATGGTGACCTGCTGCTCCTGCATCACCTCCAGCAGCGCGCTCTGTACCTTCGCCGGTGCCCGGTTGATCTCGTCGGCCAGCAGCAGGTTGGTGAAGACCGGACCGAGCGATACCTGGAACTCGCCGCTGCGCTGGTGGTAGACGCGGGTACCGACGATGTCGGCCGGCACCAGGTCCGGGGTGAACTGCACTCGGTGGAACTGTCCGCCGATGGCGGCGGCGAGTGACTTCACGGCCAGGGTCTTGGCCAGCCCGGGAACACCCTCGACGAGCAGGTGCCCGTGCGACAGCAGGGCGACGAGAAGCCGCTCCAGCAGGGCATCCTGGCCCACGATGGTCCTCTTGACCTCGTACAGCACCTGCTCCATGGGGTTGGGCGTGCTGCCGTGCACCTTCGGGCTGCCGTCCTCACTGTTCGGGGCAGTCCTTCGGGAGACCGCCACCGCGCCGCGACCGCCGAACCGATGGGGACGGCGAAGCCGATGCCGATGAACGTGTCGGCCGACGTTGGGTTGGCGAGTGCGACGACGATGCCGATCGTCTCGCCCTTGCTGTTGAGCAGTGGACCACCGGAACTGCCGGGATTGACCGCGGCGTCGAACTGGATCAGCCCGGACAGGTGCACATTGCCGGGTTCCACGGCGGGCCGGCTGAGGCCGGAGACGATGCCTTCGGTCGTGGTATCGGTCAGGCCGAGCGGGTTGCCGATGGCAATCACGTTGTCGCCCACGGCCAGTCGCGTGGAACTGCCGAGTACGGCCGGCACGACAATCGACGGCAGCGTCGCGGGCGCGAGCGTAGCGATGTCCATCGTCGGGTCGCTCGCGGAGATCGTCGCGGCAGACGAGGTCCCGTCGGCATAGGTCACGTGGATGGCTCCGGCGCCCTTGACGACGTGCAGCGCGGTCAGGATCGTGCCGTCTGCGTTGACGATGACGCCGGTGCCGGTGTCCTCAACGCGGGATTGGCCCGACGGAACGGCAACGATGAAGACAATCGACGGCGCGACCGTCTGGTAGATCTGGGCGGTGCTCGGCGTTCCGCTCGCCGACGGGCTCGGCGCGGGCTGCGGCGTCTGCTGTGCGCGGACCGACCCGGACGAGCCCCAGTGGTAGAAGAGCGTCGCGACGAGGATGAACACCACGACTGCGGCGCCACCTACCACCGCCCGGTGTCGGTCCACCGCCCCAACGTAACGGTGATTCCTCGGAATCAGATCACGATTCGCTCGCTGCACACGGTGTCATGGCACGTTCGGGGGAGTGGTCAGGTCCGCGCCCACTTCTGGTTGGTGCCGCCGTTGCAGGTCCAGATCTCGAGGAGCGTCCCGTTGGCGGTGCCGTGTGCGGTGGCGTCGAGGCACTTGTCGGATCCGACGCCGACAACGGTGCCGTCGGAGTTGAGGGTCCACTGCTGATTGGTGCCGCCGTTGCAGTCGTAGATCTCGACCGCGGTTCCGTCGACCGTACCGGCGCCGTGAGCATCCAGACACTTGGTGCCGTAGACCGTCAGCTGCTTGGACGACGTGGCCGTCCATGTCTGGTTGCCGCCACCGTTGCAGTCCCAGAGGGCGACCCTGGTGCTGTTGACCTGGGTGTTGTTCGGGACGTCGATGCACCGCCCGGATTCCTGCCCGCGGAGCACACCGATATTGGGCGGCGGTGGCGCAGTGGTGGAGCCCAGTGCGGCAACCAGGGCTTCGGCGGCACTGGCCTGTGTGTTGGCCGTCCAGAGCGCGAACGGTCCGACGAATGAGTTGCCCTGCTGGCCGGCGCTGTTCGTATCGTTCGCCAGGATCGAGTTGGCCGTGGTGGTCAGGAATCCGTTGTACTGGGTGGTGTTCGCCGCCGTGGCGAGCGCCCGCAGGTATCGGGCGAAGATGCCCTTGAACGATGCGCCGTCACCGCTGCAGTTCGGCTCGCAGCCGTCGTAGAGGACGCCGAACTTGGCGAACCTCTGCGTCGCGGCGGTGGCGATCGACGTGGCCGTGGTCAGCAGGCCGGCATTGCCGGTGGCCTTCGACAGTTCAGCCAGGCCTTGCAGGACGACGCCCTGGTTGTAGCTGTAGTCCGCCGTGCTGAATGCAGCAGCCGCTGACGTTGATCCCGTCCATGACCAGGTTCGAGCTGATCAGGCCGCTGCCGTTGAACCAGTTCCACTCGGCGTTGGCCCAGCCGAGGTAGGTGGTGTCACCGGGTACCCGGTTGTGCAGGCCGGCGGTGAGCGCGAGGAACAGTTCGTTGGCGATCGAGGCCTTGTACGTCTTCTGGGTACTCCAGTAGACGCCGCCGCCGCACTGGGAATCCCAGTAGCCGTGAATGTAGCCGGCGTCGGTCTCGGCCATCTGCAGATACGTTGCGTTGCCGGTGATGTCGTACGCCTGAAGCCAGGCGAGCGCCCACCACCCGGTGTCGTCGAGGTATTCGTTCTCGAAGTTCCCGGACTTGTTCTTGGCGAATGCTCCGGAGATGGCGTAGTCGTACTGTGCGTCGCCGGTCGCCTGGTGGTAGGTCATCACCGTGCTGAGCGCGACCGCGCCGGTCCACCAACCGCCGCCGATGAGTCCGGAGCCGGAGTCGTAGGACTGCATCAACGTCGCGATGCTTGCGGCGGCCGGGCTCGTCGCCGCGCCCGCGGTATCCGCAGGTCCGACGAGCATTCCCAGCCCTAGGATCGTGGCGGCCGCAGTTGCCATACCCCGCCTGAAGAGTTTTCTCTGCATGTGGCTTCCTTTGCTACTAGCGAGCCGAGTACGGAGGTACCAAAGCAGTGGCAGGTCCGCGTCCGCGGATGCGTAGCGAACCTGCCACTGAGGTATCCGGTGTGCAGCGTCAGTCAGTGCGGGTCAGCTGCGTGACCACTTCTGGTTGGCGCCGCCGTTACAGGTCCAGATCTGGATGAGGGTGCCGTTGGCGGTGCCTTGACCCTTGGCGTCCAGGCATTTACCGGATCCGACGCCGACGATCGAGCCGTCGGAGTTGAGCGTCCACTGCTGGTTGGTACCGCCGTTGCAGTCGAAGATCTCGACTGCGGTTCCGTCGGCCGTACCCGCACCGTGGACATCCAGGCACTTGGTCCCGTAGACCATGAGCTGCTTGGATGATGTCAACGTCCAGCTCTGGTTGGCGCCGCCGTTGCAGTCCCAGAGCGTGACGCCGGTGCCGTTGGTCTGGGTGTTGTTCGGAACGTCGACGCACCGGGCGGATTGCTGGCCGCGCAGGACGCCGGTGTTGGTCGGCGGCGGCGTGGCACCCGCGTCGTACGACGGCGGGGCGTCCGCGGTGCCACTGCCCCACGACGTGGCCGACGCGCCAAGCGTGAAGTCCAGCGTCACGCCGTTCTGCCACGAACTGGCCGGGATCCAGTTACGGGTCGAGGCCGTACCGTTGACGTTCAGGGACTGCACGTAGAAGTTGCTGGCGGATGCCTGCGGCGCGTTCACGGTCATGGTCGCGCCGCCGGGCAGGTGAATGATCTCCTGGGTGAATTCGGGGCTGTTGAAGACGAGATCGGCACTGCCCGGCGTGACCGGGTAGAGGCCGAGCGCACCCCAGACATAGTTCGAGCTCATCGTGCCGAGGTCATCGTTGTTCGGGAAGCCGCTCGGCGTGTCGTGGTAGAACTGGTTGAGCATCCGGTTGACCACCGACTGCGTGTGCGAGGGTGCGCCGGTCCAGTTGTAGAACCACGGGGTGCCGAGGTCGAATTCATTGGACAGGAACGCATCGTTGCCGTTCGAGCCGTCCAGGACGGTGAAGAAGCTGTCCAGCATCGAGTTGGTCGTGGCGTTGCCGCCGAGCAGCGATGCGAGCGCCGACTGGTTGAACGGCACCACGAAGCGGTACTGAGCGGCCGATCCCTCGATGTACTGGTTCGTGCTGGTGTTGGTGATGCCGCCGACGAACGCGCCGTTCAGCTGCTTCGGGGTGAGCAACTTGTTGGCCGAGTCGTAGACGTTCTTCCAGTTGTTGGCGCGGCTCACCATGGCTGCCGCCTGGGACGTGTCGCTCGCACTCGGGTTCGGCGCGCTGAGCAGGAACCGGGACAGCGCGAAGTCGGCCTGGTCGTACTCCAGTTGGCTGGACAGGTAACCGTGGGCGTTGCAGCAGCCGTAGCTGCCGTCACTGGGGATATAGCCGTACTGGTTCTCGAGTGCGGTCTCCGGACGCACGTTGTTGGTGGTGGTCGACTGGCGGACCATCACCGTCTTCGCGGTCGCGGTGTCGAAGCTCCGCGCTCCGAACGCGTAGTAGTCGGCGAGTGCGATCTCGGCCGGGTCGCCGGCCATGACGTAGTTGTAGGAGTTCATGTAGCCCCACTGCGGCATCAAGCCGCTCGAGCCTTGGGCCGCGTCGTTGAGCAGGGATTGTCCGATGTCGCTGGTCTGCGCCGGCGCGACCAGCGCGCTGAGCTGATCCTGCCCGTGGAAGGTGTCCCAGCCGGAGTAGTTGTCGTACTGGGCATGGCCGGCCGCGACGGTGTGGACCGCGTCGTCGAAGCCGGTGTACTGGCCGTTGGTGTCGCTGACCACGTTGGGGTGCTGCAGCGCGTGGTAGAGCGAGGTGTAGAACATCTGCTGCTGGGTGCTCGTGCCGCCGGCGATCTGAATCTGGTTCAGCATGCCGTTCCACGCGTTGTGTGCGTTGGTGTGGACCGTATCGAAGGCGAAGCCGGTTCCGTTCTCAGCCTGCCAGTTCGCCTTGGCGTTGGCGACGCTGACGAACGAGATGCCCACCTTCGCCTGTACGACGTGATTCGAGGTCGTGTTGAAGGTCAGGAAGATCGTGTTCGGACCGGACTGGATCGGTGGATTGGCCGCGAACGGCTGGTCGAACACCATATCGAAGTAGACGGTGTAGCTGTCCGAGTTGCCGCAGAAGCCGCCGCTGGTCGCCGAGCCGGACACCTCGGTGTTGCTGACCACATTGACCGAGCTGGAGTTCGTGCCGTTCTGGCTGTCGCGCAGCTTGATCAGGATGTCCGCCTGGGTCGTGCTGGGGTAGGTCCACCGAGCCATGCCGCTGCGGGTGGTCGCGGTCAGTTCGGTCTTGATACTCGAACCGGCGCCGCTCATCACCGAGTAGTAGCCGGCCTGCGCGACCTCGCCGGTGTGCGTGAACGGCTCGTCGTGCACGCCGGGGTCGCCGGACGGCAGCGCTCCCGTCATGGGCAGGACGGGCAGGTCACCCATCGCGCCACAGCCGGGGCCCGCGATGTGCGTGAGGCTGAATCCGCGCAACGTGGTGTCGGTGAAGCTGTAGCCGCCGCCGGCGTTCCGATTGGGGCTGGTGTCGGGGCTCCACTGGACCATGCCGAATGGCACGTCCACGCCCGGAAAGTCGTTACCACCGCCGGTGGTCATCACCGTGGTGTTGACCACGGATGCCGGATCGGTGACGAGCGCCGCTGACGCCGCAGCGGCCGGGCCAATCGGGGCTCCGGCCAGCACCAAGGCTACGGCCACTACGCCAAGTCCTATCTTTGCGTACCGCATAACTGGATCCCTTCTGGACAGCGCCCGACCTGCGTTTCGCGGCGATCGGTGCTGACAACGTTGTCACTCTGTTAGCGCAGGACTGTAACGATGGCAATCGGACTTCGTCAATACTTTGTCAGCGTCGGTCTGAGCCCCGTGCGTTGAGGTCGTCAGGGCCTGGGCGCGCGGCTAGTGCCGCTGCTCCACCCGGCACGGTCGACAGCGATGTGCCGTTCTGTGCGGGTGGCACGGCTAGTGGCTTCGGCGGTCTGTCGCCGCCGATCCGGCGGCAGGCAGACCCCGATGGCGGCCGTCGCCGGCGGTAAGCAGTGCCTCTAGTGGTCTTATTCGAGGTGGGGTGCCGGATGCTCCGACGATGAGCCGAACTGTGGCCGGCTGACCAACTGTCTATATTCATGTTCGTTGTTTCCAGGAAGTTAACGAACTTGCCGAGCGAGGTCAATGACTTCCCAACAGATTTACTCAGAACTCACCGAAATGGCACACGGGTTTGTCTGTCTACAAGCGAGTGAGCCCCTATGATGTGCAGAAGCTCGGGAGACCCCGCCACGCCGTCGCGGGGTCTCCAAAGGACATTTGAGATGTGGGTGCTGGAGGGAGTTCAACGCTTCGGCGTCTGGATAACGTTGTCAGCGTGTTCCGAAAGTCTGGCCGGTCGCTCGGCATGTTGGCGACCGCCATTGCACCATGCGCAGCCAGCCCGATAGCACTGAAATCGGCGGCGTTTGGTCGATGAGATATGCCATGTGACGTGCACATATCAGTCTCTCGCAATCTTGCGGCGCGATCCGATGCGAGTCCGCCGCCCAGACGCCGGAACTAGCGGCCCGAGTTGATCCAGTCGATCCGCATGCCAACCGGAGATGACAACGTTGACATTTGATCGATCGCCATCTTTGCTAACAGATGTCAAACCGTCGTGCTGATCCGATCCCGGAGATCTCCGATGAAACAAGGGCGAAACCACTCCGTCGTCGCTTCCGCCGGACCCGTATGTCCGTGCTCTGACCGTCTGGTGATCTCGTGTTCACCGCCGAATACGGCCTGCCATGGATACCGGACCGATCCGCGTCGACTAGCTGTCGACCGAAGACGGTGACGTTCATCAGTCTTCGCACTGCGTTCACGAACGGTGGACAGCCCGTCCTCCGAAGCAGACATCGAAGGGAAACCCGATGCAACCAGTTCCGCGGAAACGAACCTTCCGCAGCCTCGTCATGCTGGCGACGCTGACGTTGGTCGCCACAGCGTTTTACAGTGCCGGAGCGTCGCCGGCCGATGCGGCGACCACCACGACGATTGCTGTCAACGGCAGCAGCGCCGGTCGCGTGTTCGACGGCATCGGCGCGATCAGCGGCGGTGGCGGTAACTCGCGGCTGCTCAAGGACTATCCGGCTACGCAGCAGGGTCAGATCCTCGACTACCTGTTCAAGCCGGACTACGGCGCCAACCTGCAGATCCTCAAGGTCGAGATCGGGGGCGACGCGAACTCGACCGACGGCGCGGAGCCGTCGATCGAACATACGCGCGGCGTCATCAACTGCAACGCGGGTTACGAGTTCTGGTTGATGCAACAGGCCAAGGCCCGCAACGCCAACATCAAGTTGTACGGACTGGCGTGGGCCGCTCCGGGCTGGATCAGCGGCGGGTTCTGGTCGACGGATACGATCAACTACCTGATCTCGTGGCTCGGCTGTGCCAAGTCCGACGGTCTGACGATCAACTATCTCGGTGGTTGGAACGAGCGCGGCTACAACATCTCCTGGTACGAGCAGCTGCGTACCGCGTTGAACAACGCCGGCTACGGCAGTGTGCAGATCGTCGGCGCGGACAGTGACTGGAGTGTCGCCAACGACATCGCGAGCAACTCGACGTTCGCGAGCGCGGTGCAGATCATCGGCACGCACTATCCGTGCGGTGGTGACGGCGGTGCCGCGACCAGCTGCCCGGGGAACACGACTGCGGAGAACACCGGCAAACCGTTGTGGGCCAGCGAGAACGGATCGCAGGACCAGACCACCGGGTCTCCGGCGCTGATCCGTTCGATCACCCGCGGGTACACCGACGCGCAGATGACCGCGTACATCAACTGGCCGCTGCTCGCCGCGATCTACCCCAACCTGCCGTACGCGACGGTCGGGCTGATGACGGCCGCCCAGCCGTGGTCGGGCAACTACAGCATCGGCGAGAGCACCTGGGCGACCGCGCAGGTCACGCAGTTCACCGCGCCTGGCTGGAAGTTCCTCAACACCGGCTCCGGTTACCTCGGCGGATCCGAATCCAACGGCAGCTACGTCACTCTGAAATCGACGAACAACACCGACTACTCGACGATCATCGAGACCACAACGGCATCGGCCGCACAGACCGTCAACGTCAACGTGTCCGGCGGCCTGTCGACCGGCGCCGTCCACGTCTGGACCACCGCGGTCAACACTCCCGAACCTGTCCACCTCATTGGTGCACAGCCAGGACATCACCCCGTCCAACGGCTCCTACTCCCTGACCGTCCAGCCGGGTTACATCTACACCCTGACCACCACCACCGGCCAAGGCAAAGGCACCGCCACCAGCCCCGCAGCGGCCCCGCTCGCGGTTCCGTACACCGACACATTCGATCCGGCTCCGACCAACAGCGAGCCGTAGTACCTCGCCGCGATGCAGGGCTCCTACGAGGTCGAACCGTGTCTCGGCGGACGCTCGGGCCAGTGCGTTCAGCAGACCACACCGGTTATCCCGATCGAGTGGCAGAACGACTCCGACGCGTACGCGCTGCTCGGCGATACCAGCTGGGCGAATTACACGGTCAGCTCCGACGTGTACCTCAACCAGGCCGGGACGGTCGAGCTGTACGGCCGGGCCAACACCCAGCAGCGGCCGCAGTCACATCAGAATGCCTATCTGTTCCGGGCGTCCAGCGGCGGTGCGTGGTCGATCGCCAAGAGCGACACCAACGGCACCATCACGACGCTCACCAGCGGCACGAAAGCACTCGGTACCGGCAGTTGGCATACCTTGGCACTGTCGATGCAAGGCTCGACGATCAGCGCGTCGATCGACGGCACCACGGTCGGATCGGTCAATGACAGTTCGTACGCCCGCGGCCAGGTCGGCATCGGTGTGGTCGGCTACCAGACCGACCAGTTCGACAACCTGACCATCACGCCGGGCAGTGGCGGTATCGGAGCGCCGGGCGGACCGATCACATCGGGCGTCAACACCGCGAAGTGTGTGGACGATGCCAACAGCTCCAGCACCAACGGCACCAAGGTGGAGATCTGGGACTGCAACGGTGGCGCCAACCAGAGCTGGACCCGTGCCACCAACGGCACCATCCAGATCAACGGAAAGTGCATGGACATCACCGGAAACTCCACCGCCAACGGCGCCCTTGTTGAACTCTGGGACTGCAACGGTGGCGGGAACCAGAACTGGACCCTGCAGAACGGCACCCTGGTCAACCCGCAATCCGGCCGATGCCTCGACGACCCGGGCTTCAACACCACCAACGGCACCCAACTCGCGATCTGGGACTGCAACAACGGAACCAACCAACACTGGAACGTTTCCTAACATCGCGACACCGGCTGGGCGGCTCACGAGCCAACCGCCGGCGAAATGGCTCGGCGGCGCATCCGATGAGATGCGCCGCCGAACCGCAGCCGGGCAGGTCAGCGGATACCGCGTTCGACCAGATGGGTCGGCACGATCGTGGTCGTCGGCCAGGACGCGTCGCCGCCGATCCGCTTGAACAGCAGTTCGGCGGCGATCCGGCCCAGTTCCCGGGCGTCGTAGGCGATGACGGTCAGCGGTCGCGGCATCAGATGCGACAGCTCGAAGTCATCGAACCCGAGCAGTGCCGCGTCGCTGCCCCGCCGGTACAGCTCCTGCAGCGCGCCGACGGTGATCCGGTTGTTGGTGCAGAAGAACGCGGTCGGCGGGTCGGCAAGAACGAGCATCTCCGCGATGACCCGCGCCGCGTCGTCCGGCCCTTTGACCGCGTCCCGGACGAGCGCCTCGTCGTAGCGCACGCCGGCCGCGCTGAACTCGGCCAGCGCACCGGTCAGGCGTTCGTGCATGGTGTAGACGTTGAGCGAGTCGATGAGCACGCCGATCCGGCGATGCCCGGCCACGAGGAGACGCTTGATGCCGTCGCGGCTTCCGCCCTGATTGTCCAGCAACACCGTATCCGCCAGCAGACGCCCCGGCGGTCGATCGAGGAAGACCACCGGCGTACCCATCTCGATCTCACCGCGCAGGAACGAGTGGTCCTGACCGGCGGGGACGACCAGGAGGCCGTCGACCCGGCGGGATGCGAAGTCGAGGAGCAGTTCCCGCTCGCGGTCCGGGTCCTCCTCCGAGGAGGCGGTGAGGAGCACGCTTTCGTGGGCGGCGGCGGTCTCCGCGGCGACGCTGGCGATCGCGGCGTAGAACGGGTTGGCGATCTCCTCGATCAGGAGACCGATAGTCGCGTTCGTCCGGGGCGAGCGAAGGTTGCGTGCGATGTCGTTGCGGCGGAAGCCCAGATCGGCGATCGCTTGGAGGACCCGATCGAGGAGCGGTGGTGCGACCGCGGGCTCGTTGTTGACCACCCGGGAGACGGTTTTGAGGCTCACACCAGCGTGCCGCGCGACGTCGACCATGGTAGGTCGACGTGGTGGGGACTGGTTCACCGCAACGCGCGTCATACGTGGTCCTCGCAGATAGTTCCGTTGGTTGGTCAACTCTACGGCTACCTGCGAACCGGAGCGGGCGTAGCGGGCTGGCGCCGGGCAGGTCGTAGCGGCGATGCACGCTGGCCGGGTCGCGGTTGTCGCCCTCCGCTATGCCAGCGGTTCGCGGCGATCGAACGCGTCGTGCTCGTAGAACAGGACCGTCGTCGTACCGTCGGGTGCGATCCACAGCACCGGATCGGGGAACGTATCCGGGTCGAGCGCGACACCCCAGCCGGGGAATTCCGCAGCGAACCCGTCGATCAGTTCATCCAGGTACGCCAGCGTCTCCTCGTCGCCGTCCAACTCGTCGATGATGCTGTCCCGGCATACGTACCGCAGCACCTCGATCATCGGTACGGCCTGAACAACGCCGTCCGCGTCGGCGACGCGCAGCCCGCCATATGGAAACGTGGCTCGTTCCCGTAGCGCGTCCGGCGCTGGTGTGCCATCAGGCATCCGGCGGTTCACGGCATCACTGTCCCAACCGGATCGATGTGTTCGGCGGCAGCTGCGTCATGCCGCCAGAGTACGTAATCGGGCGGCCAGCGCCGTTGCGGACCTGAGTGCTTCGACCGATAGTTGCGGGGCGGCCCGATCGCCGGATGGTGGCCGGGCTCCAATTGTCGCGGTATCGAGGTATGCGGACCGAACGTGTTGGATGAGAATGTGACCCGTAGAAGCTTCGCTGCGAAGGCCCGGGCGATCCGCGTATTCCTCAGCGTGGTTGCCCTCCTCACGGTCTGCGTCGCTAGGTTGGTGACCAGCGAGCCTCCGTATGACGTATGGACGTATGTGGCGGGCATGGTGCCCATCGTTGTGTTGGTGACGTGGGTGTGGTGGGCGCTGAGGTCCGGGCTGCTCGGGCGCATGATGGCGGTTGTCCGGCGGACTCGGCCCAAGGATCCGGAGAAGGAGCGGAGGGCCTAACACCGGCGTCCCGGGCTTGTCCACAGTCGGATTCGGCCAGGCGCCAGCAGACTGACGGCGACCATGCCCACCCCGATCAGCGGCAGCACCGGCGGCGGCCGACCAGCCCGACACCCGAGGCGATTTGTGGGTGTTCGCTCGTCGCCGGGCCCCGCCCGCATACGCTACGTCCATGGGGTGGATCGACGCTCAGCTGGCGTTGACTGCCGTTGCTGCGATGTTGTCCCCGACGACCCTGTCGTTCTCCGTGCTCGTACTCGTCCTCGGCAAGCGGCCCTTGCGTACGGGTGCATGGTTCTATCTCGGGGCGTTTGGCATCACGCTCGCGATCGGGGTCCTGGCCGCCTTCGTCCTCGGTAATAAGGCCGCTTCGACCACGTCGTATCCGAAACCGTGGGTCGCGGTCATCGATATCGTCGCAGCTCTTTCCCTGGTGTTCTTTGTCGTGCGGTTCCTTCGTCGGCCGCGCGATCCGAAACGTGCGCAACGCATGATCGACCAGATGAGCAGGATCGCCTCGTCGCCGTGGATCGCGGTCGTCGCGGCCGGCGCAACGCTGGCGAATCCGGGTGGGTTCATTCCGATCGCGATGAAGGCCATCTCCGAGACGAATCCGAGCACAAGCAAGTACATCGTCGAGTGGTTATTCTTCACGGTCGTGTCGTTGCTGCCCCTCGGCGTCGCGCTCATCATGCTGGCCGTGTCACCGGAATGGGCTGCGCGGCATCTCCAGCACGTCCGCGACTGGCTGCTGGGCAACGCCAGGTTGATCGCGGCCGGGATCATGATATTGCTCGCTGCGGCGCTCCTCCGCGACGGAATCACCGGGCTGATCCACATGTCCTGATCGGCGGCGTGACGGCGACGGCGTCAGCCGGCGAGAGGAAGCTCACGTACCTCTAACCGCCAGCCGGCAGCTAGAGTCTGAGTCGAAGGGGAGTAGTCCTTTCGCTGGTTCGTCGACATGCTGGCGCTTGCGCCCGGCGACCGGGGCCTCGTGGATGCGGGGCTGGGCGAGACCTTCGGAATCCGTTGACCCAGGTCACGGTCCGAAGGGGTGCCCACCAGCGGCAAGACCCAACGGGTTGTGGCCGCTGCCGTAGAGGTGCTGTGTTGTTCAACCTGGCCGTGATCGCGACCGTGTTCCCGATCATCTTCATTGCCGAGCTTCCCGACAAAACCGCTCTCGCCAGCCTCGTCCTGGGCACCCGCTATCGCGCGTCGTGGGTGTTTTCGGGAATGGCGGCGGCGTTCCTCGTCCATGTGGTCCTGGCGGTGTCGCTCGGTGCGCTGCTGAGTCTGCTGCCTCATCGGATCCTGGAGGCGGTCGTCGGGGCGGTGTTCCTCCTCGGCGCCGTCCTGCTGCTGCGCGGCCGGCACGACGAGGAGGATCTGGCCGAGAAGCGGGACAAGGTCGGGTTCTGGCGCGTGTCGACGATGGCGTTCCTGGTGATCCTGGTTGCCGAGTTCGGTGATCTCACCCAGATCGTGACGGCGAATCTGGCGGCGAAGTACGACAACCCGATCTCGGTTGGTATCGGCGCCGTGCTTGGCCTGTGGGCCGTCGGCGGCCTCGCGATTCTCGGCGGTCAGGGCCTGCTGAAGGTCGTGCCGATGAAGCTGATCATCCGGGTCGCGGCGTTGATCATGGTGGTGTTGGCAACGGTTAGCGTGGTCGCGGCGATCCGGGGCTGACGGTCACGCGAGGGGCTCCGCCTGACCGGGCCCGGTGCGCGTAGGGGAGGATTCGGGTATGCGGATCGTATCCTTGCTTCCGGCCGCGACCGACATCGTGGCCGCGCTCGGTGCGACGCGTTTGCTGGTCGGGCGTACGCACGAATGCGATTGGCCACCCGGCGAACTCGACCGGATCCCGATCGTCACCGACACATCGCTGTCCGGTGAGCTGAGCAGTCGTGAGATCTCCGAGGCGCTCGGCGGATCGCATCAGGGGTCGTCGATTTACCGCATCGACCATGAGCTTCTGGCGCGCCTGCGGCCCGACGTGATCCTGACGCAGGACCTATGCGCCGCGTGTGCCGTGTCCTATCAGACGGTCAACGAGGCGGTTCGACTGTTGGACCTGCCGACCCAGGTCGTGTCCCTCGAGCCTCGTACCATCGGTGGAATCCTCACCGCGGTCGACACGGTAGCCGAGCTGATCGATGCCGGGGCGGCTGCCGCTCGCATCCGCGCCGATGCCGAAGAACGCCTGGCCAGGCTGCCGGGCGCGGACGCTGACGGACCGCGGCTGCTGTTCGTGGAATGGCTGGACCCGTTGATGCCGGGCGGTCACTGGGTGCCCGAACAAATCGGCTACGCAGGCGGACGATCAGTCTTCCTGGACGCCGGTGCACACAGCGTTCCGCAACGCGCCGAGCGCGTCGCCGACGCGGCGCCGCATATTGTCGTATTCGGCCCGTGCGGGTTCACCCCCGAGCGCACCCGTGCCGAGCTGGATGTCGCGCGCACCTGGCCGGGCTGGTCAGAGCTGCCCGCGGTACGCGCCGGTCAGGTCTGGATCGTCGACGGGCCGGCCTACTTCAACCGGCCCGGACCCCGGGTGATCGACGGCGCCGAGATTCTCGCGGCCATCATCGCCGGCGACGATCACCCCGGCGCGACGAATGTGGCCTCCCATCTCCGATGAGTTATGCCGGATCCGGCAGGTCCATCGACGCGAGCCTGGCCGGGTCGACGAGCGCCGCGATGCCGGTGATCCGGCCGTCGGCGACGGTGAACGCCATGACCGACAGCGGAGCGCCGTCCGCGCGCCACGACACGATGCCGGGAAGACCGTTGACGAGCACGGCTCGTCCGCGCGCGGCGGCGCCTGCGCCCAGTTGCGCGCCGGCGGCGACCTTGGTGGCGCCGAGGGTGACGACGACGCCGTCGGGGCCGTCGACGGTCAGCCTGACCTCGGGGTCGAGTACGCGCAGCAGCCCCTCGAAGTCGCCGTCGCGAGCTGCGGCCAGGAAGGCCTGGACCACAGCGCGCTGCTCACGGCCGACAGCCGTCGGCGGGTCGGTCGCCTGCACCTTCCGGCGGGCGCGGCTGGCGAGCATCTTGGTGGCGTCGGTGGACTTGCCGAGGATCTGGCCGATCTCGTCGAACGGCACCGCGAACAGGTCGTGCAGACGAATGCCAGCCGCTCGCTCCGGCCCCAGCGACTCGAGGACGACGAGGAGCGCGAGCCCGACCGAGTCGGCGAGCGCCACGTCGTCCTCTGGCGTGGCGCTGTCGTCGACCGTCACGACGAACTCGGGCAGCCGGTCGTCGTAGGACGTCTCCGGGTGGGCCTGCCGCGACCGCAGTACGTCGAGGCTGATCCGGCCGACCACCGTGGTCAGCCAGCCGGCGAGGTTGTGGATCGTCGCCGTGTCCTGGCGGGACAGCCGCAGCCATGCCTCCTGGACCACGTCCTCGGCGTCGGCGTGCGAGCCGAGCATGCGATAGGCGACCGCGCGCAGCCGGTCGCGCTGGCTCTCGAACGCCTCGGCCACCGGGTCTGTCGGGTTGGTGTCGGACATGGTGGTTACCCTCCGCCGATCTGCTCCGTCATAGGTGATGACGGGCCCGGACGGGCCAAGGTAACCGATCGAAGGAGCACGACCGATGGAAGCACGCATGAAAAGCCGGGCGAATCCCGACGTGATCACCGCGATCCAGAACCTCAACAAGCGATTCACGCCGGCGGCGTCGACCCGCTCCTGATCGAGCTGGTCCACCTGCGGGCCAGCCAGATCAACGGCTGCAGCCCGTGTGTATTCGCCGGGGTTGAGTCGGCGAAGAAGCAGGGGGAGACCGAGGAGCGGCTGCACAATGTGGTCACGTGGCGTGAGACGCCGTTCTTCACCGAGCAGGAGCGGGCCGCGCTCGCGCTGACCGAGGCCGCCACCCGGATCCAGGACGGCGCGCCGGGCGTGACCGACGAGATCTGGGACGCCGCTGCCGCCCACTTCGACGAGAAGCAGCTGTCCGCGATCACCCTGGAGATCGCACTGACCAACTTCTTCAACCGGATCAACCGAACGATCCGGGAGCAGGCCGGCAAGGCCTGGTGACTTCGACCGGCGGCACAACGGCCCCGGGTCGGCGACCGTGCCGACCCGGGCCGTTGGGGCTGTCGGTCAGCCTCGGGCGTGACTGCCGTGGGTGAACGGCGTCATGATGTGGGTGAACTGCCACATTGACTGGCTGATGCCGGAGCAGTCGTCGCTGCCGGGCACGCCCGGGCACGCGCCGTTGTCCCGGCCGAGCGCCCAGAATGACAGCTCGGCGATGTTCTTGCTCGCCGCCCACGCGGTGATGTTCTTCGCGTCGGCGAGGGTGAAGATCTCCAGTGGCCCGGTCTCGCCACCGGAACCGTAGTCGTCGATGCCGTTCATCTCGGTGATGCCGACCATCTGCCACAACTGTCCGGTGGACCGGTGCGGATACAGGGTGTGCAGCGTCGCGACGAGGCTCGCGGCTGCGGTCTTGGTGTCCGCGGCCATCTCGTGTGCCTGGTCGTCGTAGTAGTCGAACGTCATGATGTTGACGATGTCGATGCGAGCGGCATTGGCGACGGCGTTGGCGAGCACATCCACGCCGGTGGACTCCAGACCATCCGGGCCGGTCGGGATTGTGTACACGAACTGGACCGTACGGCCGGCGTGCTGAGCCCACTGCTCGACCTGGTGGATCGCCTTGTTGCGGCGGTCGATCCCGGCCGTGTTGGTGAGCGAGTTGTCTTCGACGTCCAGGTCCAGCCGGGTCACGTTGTAGGTCGTGATGACCTTCTCGTAGGCCGCCGCGATCTTGTTGACGCTGGTGCAGCTGTCGGCGATCTCGGTGGCCGTGTCATCGGCGCTGAATCCGCCGAACGACGGAATGACATCGCCGCCGCGCGCCCGGATTTTTGCGATGTCGGCTCCGAAGACCGAGGATGCGACCGGCTTGGTCGGATCACCGTTCCAGAGGATGTCGCAGGAGCCGGTCTGCGCGGTCTGCAGGAACGCCATGGTGAGGAATTTGGCGCCGGACGCTTTGCTCTGCTGAGCGGGACTGGCGTCGGTGTAGGCCTGGAAATAGGGCGTGAACAGGTGCGCCGGCAGGCTCGCGCGCCGGGGACCGCCGGCAAACGCACTGGAGGCCGGTACGGCGGCCGCGACGAGGATGACCGCCGCTGCGGCCAGCACACCAATCAGTCGGGGGCGAAGTGAACGCGTTCGAGGCATCGAGGTAACTCCCTGAGCCGGGGGTGAGGTCGGGGGCATAGTTAGGAAGACTGACTAACTATCCGACCGTAGCGACGCCCGGTCGACGCTGTCAACAGCCTGGACAGGCTGCTGACCAACATCGGCATGTCAGCTCAGGCTGGCGCCCACGGCGAGGACCGGCAGGTCGTCGGCGACGACGGTGTTTGGGTACTTGATGCCGGCGCCGGTGTTGAGCACGACGACTTCGTCGGTGGCGGCGAGCCAGCCGGTCGCGGCGAGCTGTCGGACCGCGGCGAGGCCGGCCGCGCCCTCGGGGCACAGCAGCAGGCCTTCCGTCGCGGCGAACGCGGCCAGCTCGGCAAGGATCGCGGTGTCGTCGACGGCGACCGCGGTGCCGGCGGTGGCGTACAGGGCGTCGAGGATCAGCTCGTCGCCGAGCGGACCGGGAACGTTGATGCCGAACGCGACGGTGTGGCTGTCGCGTACTGGTGTCGCCCGGCGTGCGCCGGCCCGGAATGCGGTGACGATCGGGGCGCAGCCGGTTGCCTGTGCCGCGACGAGGCGGGGGAGCGGACGGTCGTCCGGCAGCCAACCGAGCTCGCGCAGCTCCAGGATCGCCTTGTGAATGCCGATCAGCCCGACGCCGCCGCCGGTCGGGTAGACGATCACGTCCGGCGTACGCCAGCCGAGCTGCTCCACCAGCTCCAGTCCCATCGTCTTCTTGCCTTCGATGCGGTACGGCTCCTTGAGCGTCGACGCATCGAATATCTCCCCGCCGCGCGCCGCGACCAGGTCCCGGATCATCGCACCCGCGTCACTGATGAGCCCGTCGACCAGGTGCAGCGTCGCGCCGGCCGCGAGGCACTCGTTTCTGGTGATCGTCGGCGCCGCGACCGGCATGGCGACCGTGGCGCGGATGCCGGCCCGGGTCGCGTACGTCGCCCAGGCCGCGGCCGCATTGCCGTTGCTGGGCATCGCGACGTGGCGTACCCCGAGTTCGAGGGCTCGCGACACGCCGACCGCCGCACCGCGGGCCTTGAAGCTGCCGGTCGGCAGCGGACCCTCGTCCTTGACGACGAGGCCGGGCACGCCGATCGTCGCGCCGTAGCGGGCCGCGGGGATCAATGGGGTCCAGCCCTCGCCGAGCGAGATGACGTTTGCGTCGTCGCGTACCGGCAGCAGCTCCCGGTACCGCCACAGGGTCGCCGGGCGCCGCGCGATGTCGGCCGGCGTCACCGCGGCCCGGACCGCCGCGAGATCGTAGCGGGCCAGCAGCGGGGAGCCGCAGGTACACAGGTTGTGGAGGCGGTCCGCGTCGTAGGTCAGCCCGCACCGCGGGCACTCGAGGTGGCTTAGATGCCCAGGCATAGCCAGACTCTAACCGCGCCGGTCGGGCGCAGGATGGCCGAGGCGCGGGTGTCATTGCGCGAACCACCCGATAAACTCACCCACATCGATGTCGCGATCCCCGGTAGGAATCGAGAGAAGCCTGTGTACGCATTGAGACGGCGCAATGGGAGATTCGACCTGCTCAGTGCCGCGATCGTTCTCATCGCGACGACAGCGGCGGTGGCATCCGCGACACCCGCCTCGGCGAGTCCGCCGGTGATCACGATCGCGGCACCTCTGCTGAGCACGTCGCTGACCGCCGGTTCGGCCGGCCTGTCCTTCGAAGCGTCCGACCTCGCCCTGCCCGGCTTCACGTCCGGAAATCTGGCCGCCTATCTCAAGACGCTCGGCACCTCGGTGATGCGCATCGGCGGCAATACCGTCGACCAGACCTTCTGGACCTCGACCAACCAGACGCCGCCGTCGTGGTCCACGGCCACCATCACACCGGCCGACCTGACCGCCCTGGGCACTCTCGCCCGGGCCAGTGGCTGGAAGGTGATCCTCGGCGTCAATCTCGAGCACAACAATCCGGCGAGCGCGGCCGACGAAGCCGCGCACGCAGCCAGCGCCCTCGGCACCTACCTGCAGGCCATCGAGATCGGCAACGAACCCGATCTCTACTCGCAGTACGCCAACAACACCGCGCAATACCTGACCGACTTCCAGAGTTACGTCACGGCGATCCGCGCGGCCGTGCCCGGCGTACCGATCGAAGGATCGGATGCGGCCACCGGGCCGACCGGATCGTTCCAAAATGCCTTCGTCGCCTACGAGGCCGCCCACCCCACCATCGCGGAGCTGACCAGCCACTACTACCCGCTCACCTCCAGCACCTGCGGCGGCAGCCCGACGATCCCGGACCTTCTCGGCACGACGGTACGAAGCGCGGAAACGACCATGGCCGACAATGCCGTCACCCAGGCGGCCCGGCTCGGCGTACCGGCGGTGGTCGACGAGGGCAACTCGGTGGTCTGCGAGGGCCAGCAAGGCGTCAGCGACGTATTCGCGTCGGCACTGTGGGAAATCGACGAGCAGCTGGCCCTGGCCCGCGAGGGAGTGGCCGGCGACTACATGCACGGCACCGTGATCCAGTGCGACGCTCCGAAGCCGCTGTTCATGTACTACACGCCGCTGTGCGCTCCGACCGCGGCCGACGCGACCGCCGGCAATCTGGCCGCACAGCCGGAGTACTACGGGCTGGCCGCCGTGCACGAGATCGGCACCGGCCACTTCCTCACCGTCACCAACCCGGCCTGGGCCACCGTACGTGCCTACGCGGTCAAGCACGCGGACGGGACGATGACCGTCGTGTTGGACAACGTGCAGGACCCGGCGAGTGCCGGTGCGACCACCGTACAACTGGATCTTGACGCGTCTTACACATCCGGGCAGCGGATCGACCTCACCGGCGGCAGCCTGACCGCCACCGCCGGCATCACCCTCGGCGGGCAGACGGTTCACGCCGACGGCACCCTGCCGGCGCCGACATCGACCGGCGTCACCGTCAACGGCAACACGCTGACCGTGACCGTGGCCGCCGGCAGTGCCGCGCTCCTGACCCTCGGCGGAGCCACGGCCTCGACCACCACGTTCGTCGGTGGCTTGTCCGGCAAATGCCTCAGCGTGACGGGAGGCTCGACCACCGACGGCGCCGTCGCCGACATCTACACCTGTGACGGCAGCGCCAGCCAGAACTGGACGATCACCCCGGCCCACACCATCGTCGGTGGCCTATCCGGCAAGTGCCTGCAGGTCAGCGGCGGCTCGACGGCCAATCTCGCCGGTGTCACCATCGCCACCTGCAGCGGCGCAACCAGCCAGTTGTGGACCGTGAGCAGCGGCGGCACGATCGTCGGTACGCCGTCGGGGAAGTGCCTGAGCGTCACCGGGGCGTCGACCGCGAACGGTGCCGCCGCCGACATCTACACGTGCAACGGCAGTCCGAGCGAAACCTGGACCGAGCGGTAATCGGAGATCGGCCGGCCGGATTGTTCACGCGACGTGGTCGGGAGGCACGTCATCCGCCGGGTCCGAGCCGGCTTCGGCGTCTTGGTGGCTTTCGATCAGATGGGTCTGAACCTGGTGCTCGACCAGGACCGACACGTATTCCTGGATCGGCGCGTCGACCATCGGCGCCAGAGCCTCTTCGACGTGCGCGGTGATCACAGATTCCGCCACGTCCGGAAACTTCTTGCTCAAACTGTCGACGACCTCGTCGACCACGCGATCGTCGTCGGACTCATCTGCGATATGCGGGGCTGCGCTCATACCTTCAGCCAACACCCGCTATGCGGTGAGGTCTACCTGTTCGCAGATGAACAGATTACCGGCCGACCGCGGGCTGATCGTCGCGCTGCGATCGCCGCGCCATCGGCAGCAGCGCGAGCAGCAGCACCGCGCCGGCGACGGGCATCAGATCCAGATCGACGGTGATCAGAGCGAACCCGAGCGCGACCAGCAGCGGACTCCACCACGGGAGGCGTCGCGGCCGTACGATCGCGAGCTGGAGGGTCAACGCCAGCAGCCCGACAATGAATAACGCCGGCCCGACATTGTCGAAGACTGCGGTGAATGCGGTGGGCATCCCACCGGGCCAGCCGTCGTAGCGCGGATAGATCCGGTCCATGTCGGCCCGATCGATGCCGCGGAATCCGACGATCAGGTCGATCATGATGCCGCGGACAAACGCGAGCAGACCGACGACACCGACGATGGCCGCTCCGATGGCGATGACCCGTAACCGCGGCGTCTGACGGCACAGCCCGACGAGAACGACCCCGAAGAGAACCATGCCGGCCAGGAAGAACAGATGACCGATTGTCCATGCCGGACCTGGGCCGTAGCTGTCATCCAGGCCGTCGATCAGCCGGGTCACCCCGTAGGCCAGGAGCAATGCGGGTGCCGTCAGGCAGCTGAAGCGAATCAGGCGATCGGGGGACCGGACTGGTGGCGCTGGGATGCCGGCGCCCGGCGTGCGTTCGCCGCCGGAGGTGAGCTGTCCGACATCGGCCGTCACCGCCTCGTCCATCTACTCGACCTGCTTGAGAATGTCTTGAATCGAGGCGAGCTGGGCCTGCATCTGCCCGGACTGCTCGCCGAGCGCCGCCAGCATCCGTTCGGTAGTCTCCTGGACGCGCACCGCTGCGTCCGCGAGCGTGCGGTACTCGCTCTCGCGCGCCAATGCGGCCTTCGCGCGCCAGGTCGTCGCCAGCTGCACGACGGTCACGCTGATCACAACGGTGAGCAATGTGAACACCCCGATGGCACCGACCACGTCGGACCAGTCCCGTCCGTTCATGACCGCAACGCTCCTTCTTCGTCGACCTGATCCGCTTCGCCCGGGATCGTCAACGTCTGCGTCGCGGTGGCGATCACATCCGGCGTGAGCGTGAGGGCAAACGGACTCACCTCGTAGAACTTCATCGCCTTTCCTTCCTCGGACAGCTCTAGGTGCGCCGTCACCAGGCCCACCGTCTCCAACTTGCGGAGATGGACCTGCAGCAGCGCGCGACTGATGTGTAGTTCGCGGGCCAACTGGCTCACGTAGGTGCGTTCGCGCGTCAGCGCCGCGACGACCCGCAACCGGTGCGGGTTGGCCAGTGCGGCAAGTATCTGCACCAGGTGGTCCCCGGTCGGCGCACTCATAGGTGAAACCAAATCGTGCACATGCCAAGGAAAGTTAGCACATGCTAGAGAACTTGCCAACCGATGGTTTCGTCGACCAGGGCCACGGGACGGACTTGGACCGCTTGACGCAAGGGCGTGACAGTTAGCGGAGGGGCAGGTGCGCGATCTCGTACCGCAACGCGCGTGTGAACACGGCCCGGTCAGCGTCGGTCGGCCCGTAGGCGATGACGCGTTCTCCGTCGATCAGGCGGGCGAGCAGGCCCAACGGCGTACCACTGCGAGCTGTGACCGGGTCGGCCAGCGCCGCCACGTGCTCTTGTGCACCGACCATGACCCAGCGACCGTTGAACATCGGCTTGATGTTGTTGACCTCCCACAGGAGAGCGTCGGTCGGTTGGGAGACGTCGATGATGATGACGTCGCACGCGCCGGCCAGGCCTCGGATCGCCTGTTGCCAGAAGGCGGTCGGTACCGTGACGACCATCAGACGGGGCGCCAAAATGCGCCGGGAGACCCGACCGAGCCGTTGGGCCACGCCCGCGACCTGTTTCTCGTGCTGCAGGGCCTGGCTTGCATCTCGCTCGGCGCGACGCACCGCTCGGTGTGAGTTCAGCCCGACCATCATGATCACCGCCAGGATGCAGATCAGGATGACGACGACAATCAGGATGAGGCCACTGATGAAAGCGGCCCCGACCGGCGCGAAGATGACCTGCGTCTCGTTCGTCGCGTTGTCCAGCGCGTCCTGTTTCGTGCGGAGTGTGTCCGCGTCGTAGCCTCCGCCGAAGATGTAGTAGAGCAGCAGCAGGCTTGCGATGCTGGCGACCAGCCAGCTGATCCCGGCCAGGCGACGCCGTCCCGCACCGGCACCGATCGGTGCCACCATCGAATCGTCCAGTGTGACCAGTCGCATCGATCGCCCGGTGGAGGCGCGCAGCGCCTGGCTGACCGTGCGGGTGGTCGCGGCGTAGCCGAACTTGCGCAGGTAGAGTCCCATTCGCCGGCGCCCGCGGATCAACCTCAGCCCCGACCACGCACCGACCAGCGTGATTGCGATGGCGACCACGAGGGTCCGCACGTCGTGACCGGATGGTGCAGCCATCTCGACGTGCTGCATCTGCACGGCCACTCGGCGCAACCTCTCGTCACTGTGGACGGACCCGCGCCGTTAACTCTGAGACATCGGTCGATAAAGCGCAATGTCACGAATGGAAGAAGCGACGCAACACGTCCGCAACCCGTTGCGGCTGCCCGCTGTTGTCCGCGGCGAGATGATCGGTGCCGGCCAGCACGACGGTGGTCGAGTGTGGCAGCACGCCGCCGAGCCGTTCCAGGGTGCGGCGCAGATACGGGGCACTCCGCGCCCCGCCGAGGAGCAGCACCGGTACGGTCAGGTCCGCGTAGCCGGCGAAGGTCCCTTCGCTCTCCGCGACCAGTAGTGCGTCGTAGTGCATGGTCGGTACGAGATCGCGCAGTGGAACGGTCTGATCATCGGGCTGTCGTGTCTGTGCACCACGGCTCGCCCGGCGCAGCGGCCACAGCAGGACCCGTTTGAGCAATCGTCGGGTGGCAGGCTGGTCCGGCGTCGCCGTTGCCGTCGTCGGCGTCCTCCGAGTGGCCAGCGACAGCATGGCCGTCAGCAGCGGACGTGGGATCAACCGCAGGAGCGGGCCGGCGGTGCGGGTGCCACGCATTGCCGTGACCATCGCGGCGGCGAGATCGCCCGCGGCGAGTTCCCGTTCGTAGCGCGGTACCCAGTCCAGCGGAGTCGACCCGTCGATGGACAGCGGCGGTTCGTAGACCGCAATACTGTGGATTCCGGGCAGCGTGCGGGCGGCGTTGAGCACGATCAAGCCGCCGGAACTCAACCCGAACAGGTATTGCGCGCCGCTGTGGCGCATCAGCGCCGCCAGGTCGTCACGCTCGGTCGACAGTCCGTAGCGCTCGCCGGGCTCTCCGCTGGCGCCCCGGCCGCGGCGGTCCGGCACGTACACCGTGAAGTCACCGGCGAGACCCTCCGCGAGTCGGCCGAAGTTCTGGGCGGCCTGCGCGCCGCCGTGTACGAGGATCACGGCCGGCGCGCCGCTGCCGTAGCGGCGGAATCCGATAGCCGTGCCGTCGGCCGACGTCACCGTCCCCTGCTCCCACACCTGTGTTGGCTCCTCGCCACTTCGTACGGCAACCCGATGAGCGTCAATGTTAGTTGACACCTTCTCGTTCGTCAACCGAAGTTGACACCCATGATCGGGGCATCGTTGCACAACGTCAGTGGAGAGCGACGCTCACAGCCAGCTGGCAACGAGGATCCGGCGGACGTCCTCGCCCGGGTTGTCGCGTACGCCGTAGATTGCCGAGGCGCTCACCCAGAGCACCATGCGACCGAGGTGGTTGGGGTACCTCTCGATCTTGGCGTTGAAGAAGTCCACCGCAGTGCTCGCCGTCTGCAGGAGTTCGTCGGCATCGTCCAGGTACTGCCGGGTCTCCCTGATCGTTCGCCCGGCGTCGTCGTCGAGGCGCTTGTTCTGGTGACCGGCCACAATATGTCGGGGCTCAAGGGCCTCGACCGTGTCGATCGCCGCTCGCCACGAGCCGAAGCCGCCGTCGACGGCGACGGGCTGGGCAAGGTACATGTGAACGCCGTTGTAGATCACATCGCCGGAAACAACCAACCCGAGGTCCGGGACGTGCAGGACGGTGGTATCGGCGGCGTCGGTATTGCCGACCTCGACGATGACAACGTCGTGTCCTTCGAGCGTGAAGCGGTTGTCCGGAACCGTCACTGCGGTGACGTCCGTAGGCGGGATGTCCGTGTACAGCTTGTCCCAGAGCAACGGTCGCGACGCGACGCTGGCGTGCATCTGGGCGATCGTTCCCCGGGCGGCGACGACGCGTGCCCCGAACCGGTCTGCCAGAAGACCCGCGGCGAACCAGTGATCGCCGTGGCCGTGGGTCACGAAGATGTCCGTGACGTTGCGGCCCTTTGCGGCGACCCAGTCGCCGAGCACATGCGCCTGCTGCGTCGTGAGACCGGGGTCGGTGAGCACCGCATCCTCGTTCCCGTAGATCAACGTACTGGCCGTGGGAGAGAACAGCTTCGGCTCTCCGTTAGGGAGGAGACCGTTGTCCCGCGGCGGCGGATCGTTGACGAACACGTCATACATGAGGTTCTCGGTCGAGTTCACGATTGCATCGGCCTTCCAGGAATCTGCTTCGATTCTTTTGGATCTTGGGGTCGCGTCGATGCCGGTACGCGGGAAGGGTCGACGGCGATGTCTGGGCGCCGCTCTCGCGTCGCGTCCCGTCCGCAAACGTACGCTGACTCGGCTCCGTATGTGCCGGAAGCTGCACCTCGCTTGTTGTGCGCACTCGTCGCAAACATCGCAGGCGGGCCGGAAGCGGCTTCGCCGCGACCCTCAAATTGTCGATTGGTCCGACACCCGAGGCCATCGGGCGCCACCCTGGAGTGAAGTGCATTGTCGGGGCGGTTGGGTCGCCGACGGTATCGCGAAGGGAGCAAGGAACTGTGGACACGAGGCTTGAGGTTGCGATGATCCCCGTTTCCGATGTGGATAAGGCCAAGGAGTTCTACGCGGGCTTGGGATGGCGGCTGGACGCAGACTTTCCGCTCGGTGACGGCGCACGGGTGGTGCAGTTGACCCCGCCAGGGTCGGCCTGTTCGGTCAGCTTCGGTTCCGGCCTCGGCATCAACCCGGGTATGGAACTCGTGGTCGATGACATTGATGCGGCTCGGGCGGATTTGGCCGAACGCGGTGTCGACGTCGGCAACACGTTCCACCGGGAAGGCGCGAAGCTGGCTGCGGGTCCGGACCCGGGCCACAAGAGTTACAACTCGTACGCCTCGTTCAAGGACCCGGATGGCAACGCGTGGCTGCTACAGGAGGTCACCAACCGCCTGCCCGGCCGGACCACCTCGCCGCTGGCGATCTACGGCTCCGAGGCAGGCCTGGCCGACGCGCTTCGTCGGGCGTCGGAAGCACACGGTCGGCACGAAGCAGATGCGGGGCAGTCCGACCCGGACTGGCCGGAGTGGTACGCACGCTTCATGGCGGACGAGGCCGGCGACTAGGACACCAACACCGCACAATACGTCACCTCGATGGAAGGAGTAAGCGTGTCGACGATCCACTTCCACCAGACGACTACCGCGACACCTCAACAGTTTGTTGCCGCACTCACCGACTTCGGCCCCCGCCGCTCGGAGGTGTTCGGCAACAGCGCCGACGATTATCTCAAGGTCTACGACCAGCGTCCCGGCCACGCCGACGTCAAGGAGGGCTCGGGCGGCATCTGGGAACGCCTGGATTACGACTGGTCCGATCCCAACCACATCGTCCTGAAGACCACCGACTCCAACATCTGGGGCGGCGCTTCCGGCCATACCTACAACCTCAGGCAGCAGCCCGACGGCACGACCGACATCGACGTCGTTGTGGTGCGAGACGGTAAGAACTTCAAGGGCAAGGCCCTCGGTGCCGTCGTCGGGACGGTCGGTAAGCGCGTCCTGGAAAAGGAGTTCGGCAAGACCGTCAAGGCCATCGAGTCTCGCAACGACGGGACCAGTGCGGGGGAGTCTCCTGATCGACCAGGGTTGGACGCCGACCAGTGACTGTGCTCAGGAACGCAACGCGGGGAAGGCGACCTCGATGTCGAGACCACCGGCAATCGGCGCCCGGGTGGTGATGGTCGCGCCGTGCGCGGTGGCGATGGCCCGTACGATGGCCAGCCCGAGCCCATGCCCGTCCGGGTGACGGGCGCGTTCGGCGGCGCAGCCGCTGGAACGGCACGAACAGCCGATCGACCTCGCCGGCCGGGATCGACCGGCCGGTGTTGCGGACGGTGATGCTGCGTACCGGCCGTCGGACACCGCGTCGTGACGTCACGCGGCCGCCGGCCACGTTGTGCCGGATCGCGTTGTCGATCAGATTGGCGACCAGGCTCTCGACCAGTCGTGGATCGCCCGGCCGCCGGCGCCTCGGCGAGCGCCGCGTCGATCTCGGACGTCGCGCCGCGGCGCCTCGGCCTGGCGGACCAGGATCACCTCGGCCGTGATCGCGCCGAGGTCGAGCGGCTCCCACTCGTCCACGCCCTGCTCGCTGCTGGCCAGCGTCAGCAGTGACTCGATCAGGCGCTCCTGGCCGGCGCCGAGCGTCAGCAGCTCCTCGCAGGCCGACCGCAGCGTCTCCGCGCTCGCGTCCGGATCGGCGAGCGCGACCTGCAACAGCGCGCGCTCGGCGGTCAGCGGTGTGCGGAGTTCGTGCGAGGCGTTCGCGACGAAGTGCCGCTGCGACTGGAACGCCGCGTCCAGGCGCCCGAACAGGTCGTCGAGGGTCGCGCCGAGTTCCTTGAACTCCTCGTACGGGCTGTCCAGACCGATCCGCGAGTGCAGGTTGTCTGGCCGAGATCGCCCGAGCCGTCGACATCATCGTGCGCAGCGGTCGCAGCGCTCGACCGGCGATGATCCAGCCGAGCACGGCACGAGACGACGACCATGACAGCAGCCCGATCACCGACGAGATCAGCAGCACGTGCAGATCGGTGCCGTGCTGCTGCCGGCGATGGACACGCCGCCAGGTAGACCCTGACCGCCGGCACCGGCACCGTCTCGCGGTACGGACTTGTCCGGTCCAGAACGCCGGCATAGACGAATGCCGAGCAGGACGGTGCCGGAGGCGAAGAACACGCCGCCGTACAGGAAGGCCAGCCGCATCCGCAGCGTACGGCGCATCACGGCGCCGCGATCCGGTAGCCGCCCTCGCGGACGGTCTCGATCACCGGCGGCTCGCCGAGCTTGGCCCGCAGCCGGCCGATCGTCGTCTTGACCGTGTTCGTGAACGGATTCGCCGCCTCGTCCCAGACCCGCTCCAGCAGCTCCTCGGTCGATACCACCGCGCCGGCGTGGCGGAGCAGGCACTCCAGGACCGCCAGCTCCTTCGGGCTCAGCGCGAGCCGCCGGCCGTCCCGGAACGCCGCCCGGCTGGCTCGGATCGAGCGGTCACGTCGCCGCACTCCAGCGTCGGTGGCAGCGGCGCGGTGGCGCGCCGGCCGAGCGCCCGGACCCGGGCCACCAGCTCGGCGAAGTCGAACGGCTTCGGCAGGTAGTCGTCGGCGCCCAGGCTCGAGGCCGGTGACCCGATCCTTCACCGTGCTGGCGGCCGTCAACATCAGCACCCGCGTCGGTCGATCGCTGCGCGACCAGCCGGCGGCACACCTCGTCACCGTGCACACCGGGCAGATCACGATCGAGGACGATCACGTCGTACCGGGTGATCGCGAGCGTGTTCGAGCGCGTCGTCGCCGTCCAGCACGACGTCGACCGCCATGCCCTCGCGGCGCAGCCCGGTCCCCAGCGTCCGGGCCAGCACCTCGTGATCTTCGACGACCAGCACCCTCATGGTGCACAAGGATGCCAGGCCGCAGGTCACCGCGGGGTCACAGCTGTTGTAACCGGGCTGTGACCGCCGGTCGCGATAGAACCACCGACCATGACTCACGACACCGTGCTGGCGGCCCGACGGCCTCGGCAAACGATATCGGCCGGCGATGGGCGCTGTCCGACTGCACGCTGGCCGTTCCGGCCGGGCGGGTGGTCGGGCTGGTCGGCCCGAACGGCGCCGGCAAGACGACCCTGATGCGCCTCGCGGTCGGGCTGCTGGCGCCGAGCGTCGGGCACGGTCGAGGTGCTCGGCGGCCGCCCGGCGGCGACCCGGCCCAGCTCGGCCGGGTCGGGTTCGTCGCCCAGGACACCCCGACGTACGCGAACCTGACCGTCGCCGACCACCTCCGCCTCGGCGGCCTGGCTCAACCCGCGCTGGGATCGCGGCCTCGCTCGAACGCCGCATCGACGCAGCTCGGCCTCGACCCTCGTCAGCGGGCCGGCCGGCTCTCCGGCGGCCAGCGCGCCCAACTCGCGCTCACCCTGGCCGTCGCGAAGCGGCCGGAGCTCCTCGTGCTGGATGAGCCGGTGGCCAGCCTCGATCCGCTGGCCCGGCGCGAGTTCATGCAGGCCATCAGCGACGTCGTCGCCGAGCACGGTGTCAGCGTCGTGCTCTCCTCGCACCTCGTCGCCGATCTGGAGCGGGTCTGCGACTACGTGATCGTGCTGGTCGCCTCCCGGGTGCGGGTGGCCGGGCCGATCGAGGACCTGCTGCCACCCATCACCGTCTGTCGGACTCCGGACCGGCCTCCGGTGAGGTCATCGAGGCGCGGGACAGCACGTCGTTGCTCGGCGCATCGATGAGCCGATCTGGTCGAGCCGGTGACCTGGAAGACGTCGTTCTCGACTCACATGGGCACGGAGGCCTGTCATGATCCGACTCACCTGGCGGCAGTTCCGGCACGCGGCACGTGGGCGCGCTCGTCCTCGCTGGTCGCCGCCCTCGCGGCGCTGACCGGCCCTGGCCTGGCGCATGCTGTACGCCACCGCGATGGCCGCGTGCCGGCCCGGCGGCGACTGCTCGTCGGCGACGGCGTCGTTCCCGCATACCGACAGCGCGCTGAGCACGCGTTCGGCACGCTGGTCACGGTCGTGCCCGGCCTGCTCGGCGCTGTTCTGGGGTGCGCCGCTGGTCGCCCGCGAGATCGAGGCCGGGACGTTTCCGCTGGTGTGGACGCAGAGCGTGACCCGGACCCGGTGGCTCGTGGTCAAGCTCGCCGTCGTCGGGGCTGGCCGGCATGCTCGTCGCCGGGCTGCTGAGCCTCATCGTCACGTGGTGGGCGCATCCGCTCGATCGTGCCGGCGCAGCCGTCGTACGGCACGTTCGCTCGACGCGACCTCGCCCCGATCGGCTACGCGGCGCTGGCGTTCGCGCTCGGTGTCACGGCCGGCATGCTGATCCGCCGTACGGTGCCGGCGATGGCGGTCACGCTGTTCGTGTTCGTGGTGGCTCGGGTCGGCACGACGTACGGGATCCGGCCGCGCCTGATCGGCCCGGCGCATCGGTTCTCGCGCTCGATCCCGGCCTCGACCGGCTTCGGCTCCGAGACGTCACCGGGCATCATGCTGAACTCGTTGTTCAACGGCGGGCCGTCGAGCGCGCTGGAACCGGCGACACCGGTCATCCCGAACGCGTGGATCTACTCGACCCGGGTCGTCGACGCCTCCGGTCACGACCTGACCAACGCGGTGCTCAACGCCGACTGCCCGAGCCTGGCATCGGGTAGAGGCGGCGGCACGCCGACCGTGCCCGGACATACCGAGGTGCCCCAGTCGGTACAGCAGACGATGCAGGCCTGCGTGTCCAAGGTCGGTGCGACGTACCACGAGCTGGTGACCTACCAGCCGGCCAGCCGCTACTGGACCTTCCAGTGGGACGAACTCGCGATGTACGGCACCGCTGCCGTACTGCTCGGCGCGTTCTGCGTGTGGTGGGTGCGGCGCCGCGCGATTGCGTGAGACTAGTCGGTCTCCTCCCGGCGTTCCCGCAATCGCCGCTGCTCGCGCTGCACGTCGGCGTGCGTCGCGCGCTCACGCCTGAGCCACGGCGGTGGGTCCGCGATGAGGGCCGCGATCTGCGCGGTCGTGAGCGCTTCGGTGATCCCTGCGCGGGCCAGCCCGCTGTTGGACACCCGCAGGCGCGCGGCCACGACACTCCGCGGGTGGGGACCGTCGCGCCGCAGGTCGGCAAGCCACTGCGGGGGGTTGCGCTGGAGTTCGTCGAGTTCCTCGCGGGACACCACGCCTTCTTGGAATTCTGGAGGCGTGGCCGGCAGGTACACGTCGAGCTTCAGCGCCGCCGTGGACGGCTTCATCACCTGGGACTTCTTCGGCTTGCTCACAGCGTCAGGGTAGCGACCCGGCAACCAGCGGGGCACATGGCCCGGCCGAGCGGCCATTGCCGGTCAGCCGCGGGCTCCCGGGTACCGTGACCGGGTACCGCGTCGTTATGGCGGTCGACGATTGAGAGGCACCGTGTCCCTTCCCGCACCGACCTTCCGTCTGCTGGTCGTCCCCGGTGTCACGGTGGACAAGTGGAGCCGCATGTGGTCCGAGCGGTTGCCGGAGGTGGAGTTGCGGGTGGTACCGGCTGAGGTCGCTCGAGGCTGCCACGCTCCTGACGGCTGAGGCCGACGCCGGCCTCGTCCGGCTGCCCGTCGACCGGGACATCTTCAACGCCATCTCGCTGTACACCGAGGTGACGGTCGTTGTGGTGCCGCGCGATCACCTGTTCGCCGCAGCCGACGAGCTGACGGTCGCGGATCTTGCCGACGAGACGCTGCTGCGGCCGCTCGACGACGTGCTCGACTGGACCGGCGCATCGGCCGTTCCCGCGCCGAGGCGGATCGTCCCGCCACGACCGCCGACGCGGTCGAACTCGTGGCCGCGGGCGTCGGCATTCTCGTCGTTCCGCAGTCGCTGGCCCGCTTGTACCACCGCCGAGACCTGACTCACCGCGTAGTCACCGACGCCCCGACGTCATCGGTCGCGCTCGCCTGGATGGGCGACCGGTATACCGCCCTGGTCGAGGAGATGATCGGGATCGTCCGTGGTCGGACCGCGAACAGCACCCGTGGGCGAGGCCCGGCGCCGGCAGTGTCCGCCCCCGCGACCCCGCGGGCGCCGGCCGGGAGCCGCACCGCTCGTTCTGCGCCCACATCCGGTCGCACCGGCAGCCCGAAACAACGCAAGCCACCTCCCCGCCGGGGACGCTGAGCAACGTCGTCCACCGTCCGTTTAAGGTAGGTCGCAGCCGGGCGGGCTCCGGGGCGACTGTGGGGGCGACGTGACGGTTCCGGAGCAATCTGTGGCAACGTGCGGCCATGCCGCCGAACCATGCCGGACGTTCGCCCGCATGTCGGTCGCGGAACTCCGAGCGGGTCTACGCCCGATCCTGGTCCCGCCGACCGGCCTGCCCGCGGATGTCATGGCTCGGCCGATCAACGCCGACCTGTCCGCACTGCTCGTGGTCGGCGGCCTCACGGATGCGGCCGGTACGCGCGACGTCCTTGTGGTTCCGCGGCATACCGCGCACCTCTGGGGACTGGCCGACGTCGATCTGTGGGACCTCGCGATCCGCAACCTCCGCAACGAGACAACGAGCGAGCAGGTATTTGATTTCGCGAGCGGTGACCGGCTCCGAGTCCTGATGGGTGGCAGTTGGCATGGCGCCGCACAGGTCCTCCGTCTCGCCGAGGCTCTGGGCGATCCGCTACCGCACGGCGCCCTGGTGACGTTTCCGTCGTCCAATGCAGTCTGCGCCGTCCCGGTCCGATCCCGGACGTCGTTCGATGCGGTCCGGCGGCTGATCGAGGTCACCGACAATCTGCTCGCGGCCGACGGATTCCCCTGGCGTACCGACGTTCTTTGGTGGCACGGCGGTCGGTTCGAGTCCATCAACGCGGTCATCGACGGTCCCGACGTACGCATGCGGATCTCGGATCGCTGCAAGGCGATGATGGACACGCTCAGCTGACGGTCACCCGCCGATGGAGACCACCCGTGTCCAATCGGGCGGCGGCTCCGGCCGGTACGTCGGATCTCGGTCGGCCGCCACAGTGCGAGCGAACAGCCCGACGACGGTCCGGCACGGCGGCCGCGCGGCGGGCCAGGGTGTCTGCCCGTCGGTCAGCACGACGATGACGTCCGGGCGAGGGCTGGTCCGCAGCGCGGTGGCGAACCCGGTACGCAGATCCGTGCCACCGCCGCCGATCAGCGGTATCCCCTCGGCCCGGCACAACGGGTACGCGACCTGGGCAGCGACGTCGCACGGCACGCACGGTGACCAGGTCGCGCCGGCCGCCGACGGCCCGTGCGATCGCGGCGACTTCGAGGATCGCGCTGCCCAGTTCGGCGTCGCTCACCGACCCGGACGTGTCGATGACGACGCAGACCCGCGGCGGCGTGCGTCGCAGGCTCGGCAGGACGACGCCGGGCAGGCCGGCGGATCGGCGCGACGGCCGGCCGTATGTGTAGTCCTCGCCCGCGCCGGGGCCGGAGACCGCCGACCGGACCGCCGCTCCCAGCAGCTCCCGCCACGGCTGCGGCGGGTGGAACGCCTCCTCCGCCCACCGCCGCCAGCCCTGCGGGACGGTTCCCGGATGGCCGGTGATGCCCTGCGCGACCCGGAACCGGACCGCGTCGCGTTCCTGCTCGCTGAGCCCGTGCGCGCCGTCCGGGCCCAGATCCCACTCGCGTTCCAGACCGTCGGCGCCACTGCCGCAGTCCAGCCAGGCCCAGTCCTGCGTGTACGCGCCCGAGCCGGAACCGCAGCAGGTACTCCTCCATCAGCTGGCCCTCGGGCCAGCCCGAGTCGTCCGGGCAGGACGGCGCCCTTCGGCTGGGCAGCCCGTCGCCGAACACGTCGTCGTTGATCTCGCAGTCGGCGGCGATGTTCATCCGCAGCCGTTCGCCCGGGCCGGTCAGCCCGTGTCGCCAGCGCGAACCGGTCGCCGCGCCCGTGATGGTCGCGCAGCAGGTGGGAGACCTCGTGCACCCAGACGCCGGCCAGTTCCTCCAGCGGGGTCCGATCCACGAACGCGGGGGAGACATAGCATCGCCAGTGCCGGTCCACGGCCATCGTCGGCACGTGCCGCGACTCGACGATGTGCAGTGCGAACAGGGCGGTCGCCAGGTACGGCCGGACCCGGGCGGCGTGCAGGCGGGCGGCGTAGAGCTTCTCGAGATCCAGGGGCATCGTCGTCATCGGCTGCTCCCCGCGCCGACCGGACTCCGTTCGGCGGCCTGATCGGCCCGCTGCGACAGGGTCACCGCTCCGGCCAGCCGCTCGATCTCCGCCGGGACCTCCCAGTCGTCGCGGCGCAGCGAGGCGAGCGTCGCCGCCGGTACGACCACGAGGTCCGGCGCGCCGGTCTCCAGGGCCAGCACCAGCAGCGCCCAGGCCGCGTCCCAGCGGGACCGCTCCGGCCGCTTCCGGACCGCCTCGACCACACCGTCGAGCACCGCCTGGCGCAGGTCGCCACGCTCGGGCAGCACGGCCGACGCCGGATCCGCCAGCAGCGTCTCCGGGTCCGGCAGGTCCATCCGGTCCAGACTGGCCAGCAGTTCCAGCCCCGGGCCGTCGCCGACGGTGCCGCGGACCAGCATGGACAGCACGTCGCGGGAGGTGCCGGCCGCGGTCGCGAAGGCGATCAGGCGCAGGGTCATGTCCCAGCTCCGCGGCGAGGGCCACGGCGCCACCGCGGCGAGTCTCGCTGTTCGGCAGCCGATGCACGAGCGCCGGTCGGGCGGCGAGCAGCCCGCACACCGCGCGGCGGGCGAACGTCACGGCATCCGGCAGTCGCGCCGGGTCGAGCTGCGGCAGCGTGGCGAGCGGCCAGGTGCCGCCGAGGCCGCGCACCACTATCTCGTGGTCGTATGTCCACTGTAGGTGGACGAAGCGGTTGGCCAGCGGCGCGCTGAGCTCCCACCCGTCGGCCGCCGACGAGCGCGGGTTGGCCGCGGCCACGATCCGCACGCCGGGCGGCAGTCGCAGCGCGCCGACCCGGCGCTCGAGGACGAGCCGGAGCAGGGCGGCCTGGACCGCCGGCGGAGCGGTGGACAACTCGTCCAGGAAGAGCAGCCCACGACCGGCCTGGACGAGGCGTACGGCCCAGTCCGGCGGCGCCATCGGCACACCTTGACGGCCGGATCGTCACCGACCACCGGCAGGCCGGAGAAGTCGGACGGTTCGTGCACGCTGGCGATCACCGTGGTCAACGGCAGGTCGAGCGCTTCGGCGAGCTGGTTCAGGGCGGCGGTCTTGCCGATCCCGGGCTCGCCCCACAGCAGTACCGGCAGGTCGGCGGAGACCGCCAGGGTCAGCGCTTCCAGCTGCGCATCGGTACGCGGTTCGGTGGCGGTGTCGTGGAGCAGTGCGAGCAGATCGGCGGCGACGTCCAGGTGCAGGGCGTGGTCGCGGACGGAAGGCATGGACATGGGCATGTTGTGATCACCTCTTGTGTCGTGGTGGGGCCGTGCGATGGCCCGGAAGTGGAAAGAGTGGGATGGGTCAGCGCGATGACGCGTGACGCGGATGCGTTCGGTAACCGTGGCGGCGGCGACGGTCCTGAGCGAGCGGAGGCGGTCCCGACTCGATCAGTCCGGCCCGGAACAGCCCGTACGTCGATCCGCCGGAGCGCGCCGTTTCCAGCTCGTCCCGCAATGCGCCGCTGCGCAGCAGCACATCGGGTCCGAGCAGGCTCTCGACGGCTGCCAGGGCCCCGGCGGCGTCGCCGTGGTCCAGGCGGGCGCGGACATCGACGAGGGATTCCGGATGGCGGTGCGCCTCGTCGATCGCGCGCAGACACGGCAGCGGAGTGCCGCCCAACGCGGCCAGCAACTCCTCACGACGGAGCTGGTCCGGATCGTGATCCAGGGCGACCAGCGTCCCCTGCACGACACCGATCCGGTGCTGCTCGCCGCGGCACTCGACGAGACGCGGACCGTCTCGCTCGTCGGTACCTCGCGGCTCGCCGGACGGCCGATAACCGGGTACCAGCACCGGCGCGATCAGCGGGTGCAGCCGATCGGCATCGATCAGCCCGGCGCGCGAGCAGTTCCAGATCGGGCAGCACCCAGGTGGCCGCGTACGGCAGGAACGGGCAAGGAGCCCGCGCCGACCCCGGCCGAGCCCATCGTTGAGCACGCAGCTCGCCGGCCCGTCCCGAGGCGTACGGCGACGCTGCCGCCGGGCCGCCCCTCGGCGTCGAGCAGTATCGCGGCCTCGGCGGCCCACCGGTCCACGGCGTGGCCGTCTCCCGCGGCAGCCGTGGCCGTCCGTCGACTCGAGGCTCGTTCGTCGCAGCTCGCCGACCCTGCGTGCATCCCACAGATGGCGATGCAGGTCGAGGCGGAAGCGCCGATCCGGGCGTGGGTGCGGATGTCCGCGCCCTGCACGTCCCGGTTCGTCCGCGTCCCACAGGGCCAGGCTGATCCGCTGACCGGCGTCCGCCCAGGCCGGCGGCGTCCGAGCCACGAGATGCACCGTGCCGCTGCGATCCGGCCCGGCCGGACGGTAGCGGGCCAGCGACACGGTCAGGCCCGGGCGCAGCAGTCCGTCCGGCGCGATCCTCGGCATATGCCAGCGCAGGAGGTCAGGCGCCAGATGGCGGAGATCGGCGCGGATCGTGGCGGCGAACTCGCGGCCGTATGTCCGGGACACGGTCGGCAGGTTCAGATCGACGTCGACGCGGGCGGCGGCACATGCCCCGGCCCAGTCGCCGACCGCGCGGCGAGCGGTCGCTGTCTCGATCATCGGCGGCGGCACGGCGAACTCGCGCACGCGCTGCCAGAACAGAAGGCGGGAATCCCGATTCGCAGTCCAGGAGTGCATCAGCACTCACCTTTTGCGGCGGGGACCCCCGATCCGTGCGAGTTGGTAATCATCGACGGCAGCGTACACCGCTGGGCGCCCGATGTCAGGCCACATGATCACCGATCACGCATCAGCGCCGTCGGTCTGCGGTCAACGCGACCAAGAACTGGCCGCCGCCGGGGTCGATGCTCGCGGCGACCGACAGTGCCGGTGCCAGCCGGGAAAAGCGGTCCACCAGCCAGTCCGCCGTCCGCTGCGCATCGGCGCGGTCGGTACACCGGACCACCACTTCCCGGCCGCCCTTGCGGTCCAGCCGCTCCGCGACCGCAAGTAGGGGAGCAGGGTCAACGACCAGGGGGTACGTCGGCCACGGGATCACCGGCGTGACCGCACCCTTGCGGGTATTGCAGCCGCGGTGGGCCAGGCGCTCGCCGCCGGCGAAGTCGGTGGCGCTCTTCTTGGCCGACTTCGACCCGGTCGTACGGCTGTCGACGCTAGGCCCGCGAGGATCGTTCACCGAGGTCGACCTGTCGACCGGCTCGTCACACACCCAACAGCGCCAACCGTCCTGGTCGGCAATGTCGTCGAGCTGGGCCATAGGGATCCGATCGTCGGACGGATGTGGATACCGCCCACGCTATCGCGGATGGTCACCCCGGACCGGCATCGGCCTGTCCGGGGTGACCATCTCAGCGATCAGCCGACGGCGATCCGGCCGTCGGTGTCGTACGTGAACGGGTTCGGCAGCGTCCCGACGTACGCGACGAGCGGCACCAGTTCGGCATCCGCGGTCTGCACGATGTTGCCGGCGCCTTCCAGGACGGTGAATCCGTCACCGCCGCCGATCATGAAGGAGTTCGCGGTGCCGGTGTAGGTCGTCGAGGCGTCGTTGGCGATCGGTGTGCCGTTGTCCCCGGCCGCACCGAGCCAGACTCCGGTGATCGTGCCGGATCCCTGGCTGCCGGTATAGGTGAAGTGCAGGCCGGAAACCTGCATGATCCCACCGGTACCCGCGGCCAGCTGCCGTTGCAGTAGTGCCCATACCTGCGCGCCGGTCAGCGTGAACGTGTCGACGTAGTCGTCCTGGAACGGCTGCATGGTGAACAGCGCCCCGTAGGTCACCGGCCCGGCCAGTAGACCAGCCCGGACGCTGCCGGTGTTCACGAACGCGAGATCGGTGTGCACGTACGCGCGTTGCGAGTCGGCGATCAGGTCGCCTGCCGGCGATTCACCGACCGGTGTGGAACCGCCGTCCCGCTGCGACGGTATGTCCGCCGCAGCAGTGTTGATCACCTGCTGCGTCACCGGGTTCGTCGCGGTCACCGCCGCGTCCACGATCGCCCCGACCGTCGGGTCTTGTGCGATCGCGGGTGCCGACGGGTCGCTCGACAGCGGCACCGTGTTCTCCCACACCGGCTGCACGCTCGCCCAGGTTGCGGCGATCGTCCCGTGGGACCGGTCCATCAGGAGGTGGATGTCGTCGTACGCGCGGCTGAAGGAGGACGCCTGGATCACCAGCGCGTGCCCGACCCGGGTGTCGACCACGGTATGGCTGTGGCCGCTGATCAGCACGGACACCGCCGGATCGAGGTTCGCGGCGATCGTGTTGATGCGATCGCCGACCGTCCCGACCGGATAGGTCGATTGGACACCGCCCTCGTGGATGACCGTCCTTCGCGGCCGCGGTCGGCACCATCACCACCCGGTCGTAGCCGTGCGTGCCGCTGGCATACACGTACAGGTCGTAGGTGCGGGTCGGATTCTGACTTGTGAAGGTCGAGGTCACGGTGAGGACGGTCTGCTGCGCTGCCGGTCCATGACTGGCGGGTACGTTAGTCCAGCCGTCGGCCGGTGTGAACGCCGCGACCTGGTAGGACAGTCCGAATGTCGCCGCCGACGACTGCTTGGTCGCATCGGCCGGGAAGTCCAGCACACCGCGCTGCGAGTAGAACGTGGCGTAGTCGACCGTAGGCCCGTTGATGTTGGCGTTGAGGCCGCCGGTCCATTCCAGCTGCGCCACGGTCTTGCCGGCCAGTTCCGCCGAGGATGCCACGGACTGCGCTTCCAGCACGCTCGTCGGATCGGTTCCCGGGCTCGCGCCGTTGCCGTGGAACGAGAACGATGTGGAGCTGGTGAACGGCTGGCGGGTGTCGAAGAACGTGTTGTTGGTGCTGCCGTGCACACCCGGCCACGCGCCGGTCGCCATCGTGTACCACCGTTGCGAGTGAGTGAACTCTAGTGAGTTCATTGCTCGCCGCCGACTGTTGCCAGTTGGCGGTTCCCGTCTTGCCCACCGAGGTGGTGCGGGGTTGGCGTTTCACAGCCACCTGCCGGGCCAGGCCCGGTCTTCTGGTCGGCTCCACGCCCTGTTTTAGCGTCGCCCGGCCACTCCAGGTCGACGTACTGCTTGAGGTTGATCGCGGCGTTGTGGTCTCGATCCAAGGCCAGGCCGCAGTGCTCGCAGGTGAAGATCCGCTCTCGCAGGCTCAGTTTGGGTTTCACTGTGCCGCAGCCGGAGCAGGTTTTCGAGGAGGGGAACCACCGGTCGGCGACGCAGAGTTGTCCACCGTTCCACCCGGTCTTGTAGTCGAGTTGCCGGCGGATCTCGGCGAAGGACGCATCCGCGACGTGCCGGGCCAGGGCGCGGTTTTTGAGCATCCCGGCGACGTTGAGATCTTCCACGACGACCGTGCCATAGGTGGCGGCCAGATCGGTGGTCAGCTTGTGGATCGCGTCTTTGCGTAGGTTCGCGACCCGGTGGTGGATGCGGGTGACGTCACGGCGGGCGGTTTCCCAACGCTTGGAGGGCCGCTGACCGGTACGCCGGTCCGGGCCGACTCGCCGCGACAGTGTCCGGGAGGCGGTGCGCAGTGTCTTCAGGGCCTTGTTCAGGTGTCGTGGATTTCCCACTGGCTCGCCAGTGGACAGCACGGCCAGGGTGATGATGCCCAGGTCCACCCCGACGACCGCGTCCGGCCGGGCCGGGGCCCGCACTTGGCGTTGAACTTCAACGGTGAACGCGCACAACCAGCGGCCGGACTCACGGCGCACCGTCGCCGACAGGATCCGGGCGGTGCCCGCCTCCAGCCGGCGGGCCAGCTTGCGGGTCGACTCGTGCGTCTTGATCGTGCCGACCCTGGGCAAGGTCACATGCTTGCGGTCGGCGTCAACGCGGATCACCCCGGTGGTGAACCGCACGCTTGGGGCTACGCGGCGGCGGGCTTTGAACCGAGGAAACCCGGTCTTGCGGCCTTTGCGTTTACCGGACTTGGACTCGCCCCAGTTGCGCAGCGCCCTGGACACACCGTCCAGGCCGGTGTTGAACGCCTCCTTGGAGCATTCGCTCCACCACGGCGCCACCTCGGACTTGGCGGCGTTCCAAGCGCGCCGCAACGCAGGCAGGTTCCACCCGAGCGAGTCAGTGAGGTCCTCACCGTCCAAACCGTAGGAACGTTCGGCCGTGCGCTGGCCGATATTCGCCTTCACCTGCGCCAGCGCCCAGTTGAACGCGAACCGGGCCGCCCCGGCATGTCGTTCCAGGTCCCGCGACTTCGCGGGTGTCGGGTCCAACGCGAACCGGTACGCCTGCATCACCGTTGTGGTGCTCATACCGGCTCACCACCGGTGGCCACGGCGACCGCCTCCGCCGCACGTCGTGACGCCGAACGGCGTCCGTACAAGCGGGCGCACAACACGGTGAGCACCTCGGTGACATCACGAACCAGATCATCGACAGTCTCGGTTTCGTCTAGCACCACGATCCGCCGGCCAGAGGAGGCCAGGCTCGCCGCCAGATGGTCAAACCCGAACCGGGTCAACCGATCCCGATGCTCCACGACGATGACCGTTGCGGCCGGATCCGACAACAACCGCGTCAGCTTGCGCCGGTGCCCGTTCATACCCGACCCGACCTCGCTGACCACCCGGCCCACCGCCAAACCCAGGCCAGTCGCCCCGACGACCACTCGGCCCACCTGCCGCTCCAGGTCATCTTTCAGCTCAGCCGAGGAAACCCGGCAATACGCCACCACCAAACCCGCCCCGGTCGGCTTCACGTCCGGACCAACCAGGATCAGACGACCGGCACGGCGAGCCGGAACAGGCAGCTTTCCTTCCCGAAACCAGCGGTACGCCGTCACGGGATGCACACCCTACGCCAGCGCCCGCGGCTGTGAGCCGGTTGTGAGCATGACATTTACTCTCACCAATCGGGACATCTCACGTCAATAGTGATTCATGAATTAATTGGTCGTGTTCGGCAGTCCTTCACGCAGCGTTTTCCCTCGACAACTCGTCGGACATCGGCCTCTTGTCAGCCGGTCGGCGCGCGATCCGCCGGGAAACCTCCGGTCGCGATCGGGCCCCACCCGTCGATGGTGATTCGGATCAGTGACTTGCCTTGGCGTCGCATGGCCGCGCGGTATTCGTCCCAGTCGGAGTGCTCGCCCGCGATGCACCGGAAGTATTCGACGAGTGCGTCCTCCGTGTCGGCGTCCGGCATGTCCAGCACCTCGGCCGTGCCGTCGATCTGCACGTAGGGTCCGCCCCAATCATCGGAGTGGACGAGCACGGTTGCGGCCCGGTTGCGCCGGAGGTTGACGGCCTTCGCCCGATCGGGATACGTCGAGATCACGATGCGTCCCTGATCGTCGATGCCGCCGGTCACCGGCGACATCTGTGGGCTGCCGTCGCGACGGGTGGTGAGCAGCGTGATCTGGTGGCGGGTCCGCGCGAATTCGAGCAGGTGGTCGCGGTCGACGCGCGTGGTGGTGGCGATGCTGGGCATGAGCCGACTATAGACATCGAGCTCCGGACCGCCCCATCGGCGAATGCGAGAGGATCGCGCCGATCGGCTACGCCGCGCGGTAGACCGAGATGTGACTCACGCTGTCGGCGTCGAACGGTCCTCGATCCCAATCGGCATAGCGCTCGGCCAGGCGGAGGCCGCCCCGCGCCGCCATCTCGTCGATCTGATCCGGCCACATGTATCGCATGGCGAACGGCTTGAGGTGTACGCCGTCGTTGTCGATCCTGATGGTCTGCCGGATGAAGCGCTGAGCCGGTCGGTCGTAGCCGTGGATCCGGAGAGTGACGGAGTCCTCGGTGACGGCACGCACCTGGAGTTGTTCGTCGCGGTCGAAGTCGGCCGGGTCCGGGACGAACGTCTCGATGACGAACGCACCACCCGGCGCCAGGACCCGCGCCACGTTGCGGAAGCAGTCCGCCTGGCGCTCGGCGTCGACCAGGTTGAACAGCGTGTTGAACACCAGATAGACCAGGCTGAACGGGCCGGTCACCGCACGTCCGCCATGTCACCCATGGCGACCGCGATGTCGGCGCCGCCCGGCTTGGCGCGCATCCGCGCGACCATCTCCTCCGATGCTTCCACACCTTCGACGACCAGACCGCGTGCCGCCAGCGGTAACGCGACCCGGCCGGTGCCGATGGCCAGTTCGAGCACCGGGCCATCCGCCGCGATGTCGGCGAGGAAGTCGACGGCCGGGCCGGGGTCCGGGTTGGTGCCGGCGTTGCCGTCATAGTCGGCGGCCCACAGCCGGCCGAAGAGTCCCGGGTCGTCGAATATCGACATGAACGCTCCTCGTAATCCTGTTGGCGGCCTGTCGTCACAGGACAACAGATCGCCGTGATCATGGCAACCGGATTACCGCCCGAGCACCGGCCGTGCCATGGCCGGTGCGGTCGACGATGACGAAGCGGCCCGGGGTCATCCGTTCCCGGCGACAGATGTCAGCAGGATCACGGCAAACAGCACGTATAGCACGGAGATGCTGGTGAAGATGTAGCCGAGAATCAATCCGGCCAGCGCCAATCCGCTGCCCTGCTCGCCGGTTCGACGGATCTGACTGCGACCCAGATGCCCGAAGACGATCCCGAGCGGCGAGAAGACGAAGGCGAAGATGATCGCAAGGATGGCCATCGTATTGGTCTGAGTGGCCAGGAATGCCTGGGCGTCGGGGTACGGCATCAGCGGGTGCGGCATCGTCGGTGATATCACAGCAGGTCCGGTAGGTGTGATGCGGGCGACCGGTTGGCCACCGCCGACAAGACCGACGACCGCAGTAGCCACGCACACGATGACCGCGACCACCATGACATACAGGCCGGAGTTGAGGGACACAGAACTCTCGGACGAATAGACCGTCACGGTCGTGACGACCGCGACGCCGAGACCGACGCCCAGGCCGAGGAACTGACCCGCGGAGCGGCGACTCGAAGCGCCGATCACGGCCCAAACCAGGATGCCGACGAGGATGACGTGTTCGAAGACGTCGCCCACCAGGAGCCAGGATCGGTCGAGGTACGGTGGGCAGCACGTATACGTGTAGTTGTAGGCCGTGACCGTGAACCAGGCGATGTTCAGGCCGACGATGGCGAGGACGGCGGTGACCGCGGCGCCGATGATCGCGATGAGGCGCGTGCCGGAACGCGGCGAGCGGCGCCAACCACTCGCCGCAACGATCGCAGCGATGCCGGCGACCACGACGCTGACCTCGTCGACCTTCATGCCGGTCACGCTGACCAGCGGCGCGAAATAGAAGGCCTGGGGTATCGCCCAGAACGCATATCCCACCGCCATACCCTGGCCGAGCGGGCGACTGGCCGGGACGAATAGCAGCACAGCGATGGCCGTCGACGCGACCGCGGGCAGGATGAGCGTCGCCCATGCCGAGCCGGATGCGCTGCCGTTCACGCCGCCCACGATCAGCGACAGCACTGCGGAGACAGCCAGGAGAACGCCGGCCGCGATGCACAACGTCGCGGTCGCACCAGATCCGGTCCGCTGCGGCGGATAGCCGTACGGGCTTGGCGGCATGACGGCACCGGCAACGGCGTACTGCGCTGCGGGAGCCCAGCCGGACGACGGTGCGTCGACTGCTGCCGGATATGGATCGGATGTCACATCGGTCTCCTCGGTCACTGGATAGTGACGTGACCATACGGGGAGTCAGGTCCGTCGTCATCGGCTGTCGGACATGCCGTGCGATGCCGGATGGATGACGGGCCCGGCCGATATCCGACCGGACCCGTCCTTCATGAGGAGACGTCAGCTGTACAGATTGATCTCGGCGATCGACCACCAGCTGCTCGATGCGCCGGTCTGCACGATCTTGACGTACCGGGCCGTCGCCGTCGGGAAGGTAACCGTGACCAGGGCCGCCGTCGGCGTACCGGTGGCGATCGCATTCCCGAAATTCGTGCCGTCGGTGGATACGAATACCTGGTAGCCGTGGGCGTAGTCGCTCGTGCTGCCGGCCGAGTCCATGGTGAGCTTGGAGAAGGACTTTGCCGAGCCCAGGTCGAGCGTGAACGTCTGGCCGTTCACCATCGGGGTCCCGGTGCTCCAGCGGGTGCCGGTGTTGCCGTCGAGCGCGTTCGCCGGCACGTCCCCGCCGCCGGTGGCCGAGGCGGAAGCGATCCAGCCGGTGCGGGGGAGCACCGTTCCGGAGCCGCCACCGCCGGTGCTGCCGTTCGTGTACACGTTCAGTTCCGCGATCGACCACCAGCTCGTCGAGCTGCCGGTCTGCACGACCTTGACGTACCGGGCCGTGGTCGCGGGGAACGTCGCCGTCACGACGGCCGCCGTACCGGCGCCGGTGGCCACGGCCGTGCCGAAGGTGGTCCCGTCGGTGGACGTGAACACCTGGTAGCCGCGGGCGTAGTCACCGGCGCTGCCGCCGGAGTCCATCACGACCTGGTCGATGCTCTGCGCCGAGCCCATGTCGAGCGTGAACGACTGTCCGTTCGCCATCGGCGTCCCGGTCGACCAGCGGGTCGCGGTGTTGCCGTCGATCATGTTCGCCGGGACGTCACCGCCGCCGGTGGCCGAGGCGGTCACGGACCAGCCGGTACGCGGCAGTACGGTCTGCGTCCCGCCACCCCCGCCGGTGCTGCCGCCGATCGTGGTGGTGCCGGTCAGCCGGATATCGCGCGACGACGAACCGACGTAGATCGTGTTGGTGCCGGTCGCGTTGGTCCAGCCGTTGTTCCAGTACTGGAAGCTGCGCGCGTCCAGGGTCAGTGCGACGTGCTGGGTCTGGCCCGCGTTGAGGCTGATCCGGGTGAATCCCCGCAGGTTCTTCGGTGGTTCGCCGACGGCGCTCGGCTGGCCGACGTACACCTGGGGAACTTCGGCACCGGCACGGGTGCCGCTGTTGGTCACGTCGAACCCGACCGCCACATTGCCGTTCGCGTCCGGCTGTCCGACGGTCAGGTTGGCGTACGCGAACGACGTGTACGACAGCCCGAACCCGAACGGGAACAGCGGAGTGAGATTCTGGCTGTCGTACCAGCGGTAGCCGACCTTGAGTCCTTCGGAATACTGCACCGTGCCGTTCTGGCCGGGCCACTGCGCCGTGGTGTTGGTCGGACCCTGAGACAGCGCGGTCGGGAACGTCACCGGCAGCTTGCCGCTGAAGTTCGTATCGCCGTAGAGCAGCGACGCGATCGCGTTACCGTCCTCCTGCCCCGGGTACCAGGCCTCGATCACGCCCTTCACCGCGTTGACCCACGGCATCGTGACCGCGGAGCCGCTGTTCACCACGACGACCGTGTTGGGATTGGCCGCGGCGACATCGGTGACCAGCGTGTTCTGCGCCGCCGACAGGTCGATGCCGTTCAGGTCGCCGCCCTCGGACTCGAAGTTCGACACGAACACCACGGCGAGGTTTGCCGCCCGGGCGGCCGCAACCGCCTGGTCGTGGACGGACTGGCCGGGGATGCTCCAGCCGAGCGTCGCGTTGCTGGCACCACCGGCGTTGTAGTAGTCGACCTCGATGCTCACGGCCTGCCCTGCGGTCAGCGCCACGCTGCCGGTGCGGGTGGTGCTGCCCTGGTTGAACCAGTTGTTGATGATCAGCTGCCCGTTGACGTAGACCCGGGAGCCATCGTCGCTGGTCAACGACATCTGGTACGTGCCGGTGGTCGGCGGGTGCAGAGTGCCAGTCCACTTCGCCGACCAGTTGGTGGCGGTGACGCCGGCCACAGGCGAGGCACCGCCCCAGACATAGTCGACGTTGGCCTCGTTGCGGGTCACGACCGGCGTACCGGTGAGCCCGGTGTTGTTGTAGTACGACGCCGTCAGACCGCTGCCGGTGCCGGTGCTCGGCGTCAGGTAGGTGCTGGCCAGCGGCGGAAGCGCTCCGTTGGAGCCGGAGACGCCCTGCGAGTAGGTGACGTTCACGCCGGCGCCGGCACGCGTCTTGATGCCCTGGTACGGCGTCACCAGGTACGGCGCGTTCACCGCCGCGCTGCCGCCGCCCTGCGCCATCGCGTCGGTGCCGGCGTCGTCGCCGATGACCGCGATCGAGCTGGTACCGGTACCGATCGGCAGGACCGGCCCGGTGTTCTTCAGCAGCACCGAACCTTCCAGCGCCACCTGCTTTGCCGTGGCGTTATGGGCCGTGCTGGTCACGACCGAGGTGGTGGTGCCGGTCTGCGCGTGATCGAAGAGGCCGGCCTTGAACATCGAGGTCAGGATCCGACGTACGTGATCGTCGATGGTCGCCTGGGACACCTGCCCATTACCGACCGCGGTCGTGAGCGCGGTGCCGTAGAAGTCGCTGCCGGGCATCTCCATGTCGAGCCCGTTGTTTGCCGACGCCACGGTCGAGTGGGTCGCACCCCAGTCCGACGTGACGAATCCGGTGAAGCCCATGTCACCCTTCAGCGCGGTGTTCTGCAACGGCCCGTTCTCGCAGGCGAAGGCCCCGTTGATGGCCGAGTAGGAGCACATCACCGAGTCTGCGCCACCCTGCTGCACTGCTGTCTGGAACGCCGGCAGGTAGATCTCCCGCTCGGTACGGTCGGAGACGATCGCGTTGTCGCTGATGTTGTTGCGGTTGGTCTCCTGGTTGTACACGGCGTAGTGCTTGACCTGCGCCATCGGCCCCTGACTCTGGATGCCCTGGATGTCGGCGGCCGCGATCTGCCCGGTGAGGTAGGGGTCCTCGCCGAAGGACTCGAACGCCCGTCCCCACTGCGGGTTCCGCACGATGTTGATGGTCGGGGCGAGCACCACGTTGGTGCCCTTGCCCCACTGCTCGGATCCCAGCACCTGGCCGTACTGGTTCATCAGCGCCGTGTCCCAGCTCGCCGCACCGGCGACCGGTGCCGGCAGCTGCGTGACGCCGGTGAAGCCGTCGCCGGCACCGACCGGCCCGTCCTGCAGGTGCAGTGCCGGGATCCCCAGCCGGGTGTTGCCGTCCACGCAGCCGACGTAACCGCAGCCGGCGCCACCGTGCATCATGGTCAGCTTCTCCGCCTGAGTCATCGCGGCCAGCAGCTCATTGGCGCGGTCGCCGGGCGTCTGTGCCGTGTTCATCCAGGGCTGGTCGGCGGCGCTCGCCTGCTGCGTACCGACGACAATGCCGGTCCCCAACATCAACGCGAGTACGGCCGCCATGGCGAGGCGCCGGCGTGGACTCTTTCTGGGCGATGCTTTCATCGACGTGTGCTCCGTTCCTGGCGGCGCGGCGCTCCGCTACGCGGGAACGCTCGGGCCACCGAGAGGCCCGGACGGGCCGCCGGAACGGCGCCAGGCGAGGGTAAGGGGTCCGGCGGCGGACGTTTGCCGGTCGTGCGGTTCGGAGAGGGGTGTGCTCATTCGGGGCTGGAAAGCGCTCTCTTACGATGAACAATCATCGATGTGCGCCACTGTGTCAAGGGTTACGGGCACTTCGCTCATGTCTTAAGACAAGTCAAAACTTAGATCGCTACCAGCGACGAAACCGGACGGAAATGGCCGGGACGACGTCCACCGACCGTAGGATCTGCGGCGGGTCAGCGCGGCCCGCGGCCGGTCTGTCCATCGTGGATTTCCCGCACAATGTCCAGATGTTCCGCGTGGCGGGCGGTCTCCTCGATCATGTGCAGCGCGATCCACCGCACATCGGCGATGTCGTCATCGATATCCGTGTCGTGGTGTCCGAGTGGCGGCGACGTCGTCGCGAGTACGGCATTGGACCGCTCGATGTGATCGCGGTAGAACGCGAAGACGGTCGCTGCGTCGTGATTCGTCGCGAGCGGGTTGTCCGGGTCGTCGTCATCGGGTTGCCACGGCAGGTCGGTCGCCGATCACGCACGGTCTAGGCTCAGCCGGTTCGCGTTCCACGTCAGTCGAGGAGCCTTACCGTGTCTGATCCTGCTGGTAGACGCCGTGTCGTCGTCTGTGGTCTCGGCGGAACTATCGCCATGACCACCGCTCCGAGCGGCGGGGTGGTACCCGGTCTGAGCATCGAGCAGCTTCTCGAAGCGGTACCCGGTCTCGCGGACCTGGATCTCGAAATCGACGTCGTCAACTTCCGCAGCCGCCCCGGCGCGTCGCTGACCTTCGATGACCTGAGCGAACTCGCCGCCACGATCCGCACCTTTCTGGCCGGCGGCGCCCACGGCGTGGTGATCACGCAGGGCACCGACACCATCGAGGAGACGTCCTACTTCCTCGACGTCCTCCACCACCAGCCGCAGCCGCTGGTGGTCACCGGAGCCATGCGGAACCCGACCCTTGCCGGCGCCGACGGCCCGGCCAACCTGCTGGCCGCCATCCGTGTCGCGGCCAGTACCTCGACCGTCGGATTCGGGTGTCTCGTCGTACTCAACGACGAGATCCATGCCGCCGCCAGAGTCCGCAAAACCCATGCGACGGACGTCGCGACCTTCGCTTCGCCCAACGGCGGCCCAATCGGGTACGTCATCGAAGGCACGCCCCGGATGCTCCAAACCTCGGTCTGCCGATACTCCGTGACCGGCCACGTCCAAACCCGACAGTTGCGCGTCGGGTTGACCACCGCGGTCTTCGGCGATGACGGCCAGTCCCTCACCGCGACCGCCGCCGGCCTCGACGGTCTGATCGTCGCCGCGTTCGGGGCCGGTCACGTCCCCGAGTCGTGGGTGCAACCGTTGACGAAGATCGCCGCCCGGATTCCCGTCATCCTCGCCTCGCGTACCGGTGCCGGATCGGTCCTGTCGGATACCTATGGATTCAGCGGATCCGAACGTGACCTGATCCGCCGCGGACTCATCCCGGCCGGTCTGCTTCACCCGCTCAAAGCCCGGATTCTGCTCTACACGCTACTTGCTGCCGGCGCCGACACCGCCACCTGTCGGCAGGCATTCAGCGCCGCCGGCGGCCTCGGCGACCCAGCAGCATGGCCTTTTCCAGCCAACGTCGCCCCGCCGCATTGGGCCGCGGACGAGCCTCCGATCCGCAGCCCGTGACGCGTTAATAGCGTTCCACCAGGTGGGCGCGGTTTGCCGGCGGCTCGTACGGATCCGGCCAGAAATCGGTCACCGTCGTGATCCTGCCGGTGTCGTCGAACGTGAGGAACGCGATCCCGGTCATCACTTCGCCGTCGAGGCGAAACGACGCCCAGGTCACCGCACCGGTCGCCGACGCCACGATGCGTTCAATAGACATGTGCCAGTCACCCGGGAACTCCCGGTTGAACCGGACGTAGGCGTCACGTCCGCGAACCCGCTCGCGCGTCTGTGGACATTCATAGACGACGTCGTCGGCGAGCAGCGCACCGAAACGATCCCAATCCCGCGCCTCGCACGAATTCCAGTACGCCAGCGCGGTCTCCTCGTGTCCCATGCCGCCAGCGTGCCCGGTAGGTCTGACAAAACCCGGTGTGACCGTCCGTCCGCTATGCATCGACGATGCCGACGTTACCCACACCATCGACATCCAGCGATGACGTCCGGACCGGAGCATAGAACGGGCCGCCGCCGCCGCCCGGCGGTCGTTCATGATCTGACATCCCCGTACCTGGAAAGACGTTTCCCCCGCCGACGGTGAGATCGGCGGGGAAAACAATCGCGTACAGCGCCCTATGAACCGGTAACGGTGAGCGTCGGGATCGCGTTGCTCCCGCTATACGTCGCCTGGAAGCCGAACGTCGTCGACCCGTGCGCCGGAATGCTGCCGTTGTAGCTGGCGTTCTTCGCGGCAATATGGGTACCGGACTGCGTCAGCGTGGAGCTCCAGAAGTTCGTGATCACCTGGTTGCCGCCGAACGTCCAGTCCACCTCCCAGGCGCTGATCGCGGTACTTCCGTTGTTGGTGACGGTGATGTTGGCGACGAAGCCTGCGCCCCAATCGCTCTGGATCGAGTACGCCGCGGTCACCGATCCGCCGCCGCCGGAGGCGGCGCTGGTGGTGGCGTTGACCGCGGTCGAGGCGGTGGACAGGTTGCCGGCCGCATCCTGAGCCTTGACCGTGTACGCGTACGTGGTGCTGGCCGTCAGACCGGTGTCCGTGAACGTCGTGGCGGTGGCCGTCCCGACCTGAGTTCCGTTGCGGAACACCTGGTAGCCGGTGACTCCGACGTTGTCGGTGGAGGCCGTCCAGGCGAGGCTGACGCTGGTGGACGTGGTGGCGGTGGTGTGGACGGCACTCGGTGCGCTCGGCGGCGTGGTGTCGCCGGCCGCGGTCGTGGTTGCACTGACCGCGGTCGATGCGGCCGACACGTTGCCGGCCGCATCCCGAGCTTTGACCGTGTACGCGTACGTGGTGCTGGCCGTCAGACCGGTGTCCGTGAACGTCGTGGTCACGGGTGTTCCGACCTGAGTTCCGTTGCGGAACACCTGGTAGCCGGTGACTCCGACGTTGTCGGTGGAGGCCGTCCAGCTGAGACTGACACTGGTGGACGTCTTGGCGGTGACGGTGACCGCGGTCGGCGTGCTCGGCGGCGTGGTGTCGGTACTCGTGGTGGCCTCGAACAACTCGGCGTAGACGGCGAACGCCATCGCCATGTCGGCCTGCGCCCAGAACCGGTGGTACGTGAACGCCGGCGCGGCGCCACCGTTGAGGAATGCCTGCACTTTGGGCCAGGCCGGGTCGTTCTGGTAGAAGGTCCGGATCGAGCTGAAGGTGCTGCCCGGTTGGACCTTGTTGCCGTTGGGCATCGTGCCGGACCAGCCGGTCGGTACGAAGACCGGGTCGGCGAACCGGCTGTAGTCGGTGCGCGTCTCGGCGATCCCGACGCCGAGGGTGTCGGTGTGTACGGACAAGGCGTCGAGCAGGCCCTTGGCCAGCGCCTGGATCGTTGCGTTGTTGGTGGCCTTGGCGTAGTAGGTGAACGCCTTGGCGAGCCCGGCCGCGACGCCGACGTCCTGGCCGGAACTGGCGACCGTGGCGTGCAGGCTGGCGTTGGAACCCGGGCTCGCGGGAACCCAGGTGTCCGGCTGGCCGCTCCAGGTCAGGTTCGACGGAATCGAGAAGACGCCGCTGGCGGGGCCGACGGTGGTGACGCTCGCGGCCCACGTGACCCACTTGTCCAGGACGGGCTTGATCGATGCGTCACCGGTCAGGTAGAAGTACTCGGCCCAGCGCTCCATGCCCCAGACCTGCATGCCGAACCAGTTGTTGCTCGGCGGGTCGTGGTAGACCGGCTCGAAGTCGTACGCCATTCCGTAGAACGTCGAGTCGCCGCTCGGTGGCGTACCGTACGCGCCGTTCCAGCTGTTGGTGCAGCCACCGGCGATCGCGCCCTCGGCGGACTGCAACCACCGCAGGAACTCGATCTGGCGGGCGAGGCTCTTGGTCCAGTCCGACTTACCATTCGTCGACTTGGGAGCGAGCGCACTCACCGACGACAGCGCGTACGCGGCGACCGGGTTCTGGTAGCCGTGGTGCGCCGCGCCGTCGCCGATCCGCCATGCCCAGCCGCCGCCCGGCTCGGCGCCGCCCCATGCGTAGTACCAACCGAGCAGGTAGTGCTGTGAGCTGCTGCCGCTGCCGGCCGCGCAGCTGGTCGGGCTGACGCAGTTGCCGATCGTCTTGAAGTACTTGTCGAACATCGCGTAGCGCAGGTAGTCGCCCATCTTGGCCGCACGGGTGACCGACGCCGAGATCGCGGCGGCGTTACCCTGCGCGGTGGCCCACCGGAACGCCCAGTACGCCGCCTGGATGGCACGGGCATCGGCATCCGGCGCGTTGGTGTACTTCCACTGCTTGGCGTAGGCGCCGCTCTGCTTGACGAACAGGTCCAGGTAGCCGTTCGGACCGCCGTACGTGAATAGATCCGTGGTCGGCTGCGGGATGGTTTCCCAGACCGACTCCTGCGATCCGCGCTGGTAGGTGTTGATGAAGCACGGGCCGGTCGCGGTCGGGCCGCTCTCCGCGCCGGTGCCGACCTTGTTGCCGTAGCCGTAGACGTTGTCGACGTCCATCAGCCAGTGCATGCCGTAGATATCGGAGACGCCGTAGGCCGTTTTGAGCTCGGCCGCGATCGGGTCGCTTCCGACCGAGACCGATGTGTCGAGCGGGCTCGGGTAGCCGGACGGATCCGGCCACTCCGGTGCGTAGGTGGCCGGCGCCGATGGGTTGTACGAGTCGTTGGTCGGCTGGTCGGTGTGCGACGGGATGATGGTCGACTCGGCGACCACCCAGGCGTTGTTGAACGGGGCCCAGTCGCCGGTGATCCGCCCGTAGGTCGCTTCCAACCACATCCAGTAGCTGAACGCCTCGGACGTCGTCTCGTGGCCGTGGTCGGGTGCCTCGACCATCAGCGTCTCCACCGAGTGGTACGGCACGCCAGTGGAGCTGAAGTAGCCGCTGGCCGCCGCCTTCATCTTGTTGTACTGCGTGAGGAACGCCTGCGTGTACGGATCGGTGGGCGTGGCGTTGGGTTTCACTACCAGTGCTTGACTCGCCTGTGCTTCCGGCTCCGCAGCGCTGGAAGCGCCGGCAGCCTGGGCAAGCTCCGGGCCGACGGCGGCGCCGACAGCGACGCCGGCAGCGGCGGTCATGAATGACCTTCTGGAAATGGGTGACACGGGTACTCCTTTCACCTGTGCAATTGGTCGGCGGGCCTGGACGGTGAGCGCGGGTGCGGAGTTCGTGCCGCCGTAGGCGGCCAGGAGGCCAAACGTCGCGCCGGAGCCCACGTTCTCTGGCTCGGGACGTTAATGAGCCTGATATATATAGGTCAATAAAGAAGATCCAGTGGTAACCGGGCACGTTAGCCGCGAATGCTCCAGTTCGGCGATGCCCGATCGGCCACGCGGGCCGCATGCGCAGGCAGGCCGCCGTGGCGAGCCGGCACCTCGACGAGACAAGAGATCGTTACACGTCGATGACGAGCGCGTACACGCGCTGTAAGTTTCAAGTTTCGCCACGATCTTCACCGTGAACACAGCGGTCTTGACACCCTCAGGCGGACGGTGCATCGTCAGTTACGACCGCTAGGCGGACAACTGTACGCGAACGGCCACTCGAGCGAAGGGACCGCGCCCATGGCCAAACTCGTCACGATCGTGGCCACCACGGACCTCGCAATGCCGCACCCGGACATCTCGACGTGACCGGCCTCGACATCGGCCTGCTGGTGTTGCGGCTCGGCTTCGCCGGGTTGCTGTTCGGGCACGCGACGCAGAAGCTGTTCGGCTGGTTCCGCGGCGGCGGCCCGGCCGGCGCCGGTGCGCTGTTCGAGACCTGGGGATTCCGCCCCGGCCCGGCACTCGCGGTGGTCGCCGGCTCGTGCGAGCTGGCCGCAGCCGCCTCGATCGCTACCGGCCTGCTCACCACCGGTGGCTGTGCGCTGCTGATCGGGACCATGATCGTCGCGTCATCGCCGGCCGCGAGCAACGGCCTGTGGGCGCACCTCGGCGGCAACGAGGTGCCCGTCGTGTACGCGTTCCTCGCCACCGTCGTCGCCTTCACCGGTCCCGGCCGCTACAGCCTCGACCATGCGTTCGGTTTCACCGCCCTGTCCGGCGTCGGCTGGTCCGTGGCGGCGGTTGCCGTCGGCGTCCTCGCCGCCGTACCCATGCTCCTGCGCCGCCGCGCGGCGCTCCTCCCCAACGACAAAGAGGTCACCAGATGAACCCGGACGAGATCACGGCCGTCAACGGCGGCCGCCCTGTGGTGTTCCGCAATGCGACCGTGCTTACCGTCGATGCCGGCATCATCGAGTCCGGCGACGTCCTGGTCACCGGCGACACCATCGCCGCGGTGGGATCCGGTCTCGTGGTGCCGGACGGCACGGTCGAAATCGACGCCGCCGGCGGCATCCTGATGCCCGGCATGATCGACACACATCGCCACATGTGGCAGACCGCGCTGCGCGGGCTCGGCGCCGACTGGACGCTCACCCAGTACTTTGTCTTCTACTACCTCAACTGGGGCAAGATCTTCCGGCCCCAGGACATCGCCGCCGGCAACCGGCTCGCTGCGATCGAGGCGGTCGACGCCGGCGTCACCACCTCGGTGGACTGGTCGCACGGGCTGCAGACGATCGGGCACGGTGAGGCTGCACTCGACGCACTGCGCGGCTCGCCCGGCCGGTCCGTGCTCGCCTACGGCAACCTGCTCGGCGCGCCGTGGGAGTGGACCAACAGCGCCGACTTCCGCTCGTTCGTCGCGCGTACCGCCACCGACGACATGCAGGGCCTGCAACTTGCCTTCGACGTGACCGGCGACCCCGCGTTCCCGGAGAAGGGCGCCTTCGAAGCCGCCCGCGAGCTGGGCCTGCGGGTCACCACGCACGCCGGGGTGTGGGGCGCGACCAACGACGACAGCATCCGGCTGATGTGGGAGAACGGCTTCATGACGCCGGGCGTCACCTACGTGCACGCCGCCACCCTCACCGAGGACTCCTACCAGCGCATCGCCGCGACCGGCGGTACCGCGTCGGTGTCCACCGAGAGCGAGCAGAGCGCCGGACAGGGGTACCCGCCCACCTGGGCGCTGCGCAAGCACGGTATCCCGGTGTCGCTGTCGATGGACACCAGCGTGTGGTGGAGCGCCGACCTGTTCGCGGCGATGCGGGCGACGCTGTCGGCCGACCGATCGCGCGAACACCTCGAAGCGCATGCCCGCGGCGAGACCGTCGTGCACAACAAGCTGCGCGCCGAGGACGTGGTCCGTTGGGCCACGATGGGCGGCGCGACCGCGCTCGGCCTGGCCGATCGGATCGGCTCGGTGACTCCGGGCAAGCGAGCGGACCTGGTGCTGCTGAAGAACGAGAACTCGCCGGCGATGTACCCGATCCTGCACCCGTACGGCACGGTCGCGTTCCAGGCCGGCCGCGGCGACGTCCACACGGTTCTGGTGAACGGGCAGGTGGTCAAGCACGCACACGCCCTGGTCGGCGCGGACCTGCGCGGGGCGAGGGACGCGGTGGCCGAGACCGTCGACTACGCGCGGGCCACGATGGGGGAGCAGGCATGGCGCGAAGCCATGACGCCGGAGCTGCCGCCCGACGAGCGCATTCCGAACCCCTACACGTACACCGAGTTCACGGGCAGCGAGAACCGGCACACCGCACGGGCCGAAGACGCCGCGCCGACGTCCTGACTTGATACGCTGAGGGTGATCAAGAGGCCGTACCCCAGGCTGGTGGCGCGCGGCGCTCCCCGACCGGTCGATTGACCGCGACAACCGCGGCCACAGTGGAGAGATATCGTGCGCATACTCATTCTCGGGGCCGGATTCGGCGGGTTGGAGTTGGCGGCGAGGCTTTCCGAAGCGCTCGGCACCGACGCTGAGGTGACGCTGATCGACAAGAGCGACGGCTTCGTCTTCGGGTTCTCCAAGCTGGACGTGATGTTCGGGCGGATCAGCGCCGAGGAAGCCGTGCACCGGTACGGCGACCTCGACCACCTTGGGGTCCGCTTCGTGCACGCCGAGATCACTGCGATCGATCCGGTGGCGCGTCGGGTGACGACCGAGGCCGCCTCGTACGAGGCCGACGTCATGGTCGTGGCGCTCGGTGCGGACCTGCACCCCGAGGCGACCCCGGGCCTGGTCGAGGACGGCTACGAGTTCTACACCGTGCGCCGGCGCGTTCGCGGCGCGCGATGTGCTTGCCGGATTCAATGGTGGGAGGGTGATCGTCGGCGTCACGTCGACGCCGTTCAAGTGCCCGCCGGCGCCGAGCGAAACGGCACTGCTCGTCCACGATCTACTGGTCGCACGTGGGCTGCGGGAATCGTCGGAGATATCGCTGGTGATGCCGATGGGTGCACCCATCCCGCCGTCCCCGGACGCCTCGGCGGCACTGCTCGACGCATTCCGCGAGCGGGGAATCGCCTGGCTGCCGAACCAGCAGATCGTCCGGCTTGACCCGGACCGGCATCTGGCAATCTGCGCTGATGGCACCGAACTGCCGTACGACCTGTTCCTCGGCGTACCCGTGCACCGGGCGCCGGCGGTCGTGCAGGAGTCGGGCATGTGTGTGAACGGTTGGGTCCCGGTCGACTCGCTCACCCTCGAAACGGCCCACCCCGGCGTGTACGCCGTTGGCGACGTCACCAGCGTGGGCACACCGAAAGCCGGCGTTTTCGCGGAAGGCCAGGCTGGAGTCGTCGCCGCCGCGATCATCGCGCGGGTCCGAGGCGTACCGGCGGCGGACGTGTACGACGGGCGTGGCGTCTGCTACGTCGAATTCGGGCACCGTAACGTCGGCAAGGTGGACGTGACATTCCTCAAAGGACAGACGCCGAACGGCCGCCTGTACGGGCCGTCGGAGGAGCTCGCCGACGACAAGACCCAGTTCGGGACGGACCGGGTCCGGCGCTGGTTCGGCCGCGAGTGGAGCCACTGATCGATCCCGTCGTGCCGATGGGTTCAGTTGACCGATCGGATCCGGTAGACGAACACGCCGCCGAGAAGCGTTACGACGGCCGTCAGGACGTAGAGGACCGGGTAGCCGCCGAGCGACGACACGATCGGTGCAGCGATCGCCGGGGCGAGCACCTGCGGAGCCGAGTTCGCGATGTTGATCAGCCCGAGATCCTTGGCCCGGCCGCCGGCCGTCGGTAGCACCTGGGTGATCAGGGCGGCGTCGACCGCGAGGTAGATGCCGTACCCGCCGCCGAGCACCGCGGCGGCCGCCATCACGACCGGCCACTGCGGCCAGATCGCGAGCATCAGCGCCGCGACGGCCATCACGACGCCCGAGACGATCACGTGTGGCTTGCGCCGCCCGGACCGGTCCGACCGGCGCCCGGCGATCACCGTCGTCGAGATCAGGCCGGCCGTGTAGATCAGGATCAGGATGAGCAGGCCGGTCTCCGGGTCGTGGTAGCGGACCTTGTCGGTGAGGAAGTACAGCAGGTACAGGGTGCCGAGCGCGTTGCCGAGCTGGACCAGGAAGCGGGTGCCGAAGGCCCAGGCGAAGTCCGGGTGCCGGCGGGGGCTGACCCAGAACGTCCGGAGCGCGAGTGCCGGCCGGTCGGCTCGGGTCAGCGGATCGTCGCGAGTCATCAGCGGGAACGGCAGCGTGAACAGGACGACGGCAACGGCGACGGCGAGGTAGCCGCTGCGGATCCCGGTGACGAACACGGTGACCAGCACGGTGCCGAGAACCACCCCGATGACCTGGGGCATGCCGATCCAGCCCGACACCGCGCCGCGCTGTGCGACCGGTACCCGGTCCGGCACGGCCGCCGTGAGCGAGGCGAGCATCGCGTTGAAGCAGATCTGGGCGGCGACCCAGCACAGCGTGATGCCGAGGACCGAGTGCTGGGTACCCAGGGCGCACAGCGCGAGCGCGCCGACGAGGCCGCCGCCGAGCGTCCACGGGTGGCGGCGCCCGAAGCGTCCGGAGGTACGGTCGGACAGCGCACCGGCAAGCGGATTGACCAGTACGGCGGCCAGCGCCCCGGCGCCGGTGACCCAGCCGAGCAGCGCCGCTTTGTGCGCCGGTCGATGGCCTGCAACTGCTCCGGCAGCAGCACCTGGATCGGCGTGAAGAAGCCCATCCAGACGGCGAGGTTCGCCACCACGAGCAGGCTGACCCAGCCGGCCGCGTACCGGCCGGACCGGCTCGGCGAGCGCACCGGACTGCTCCGGTGCCGCGGTAGCCGCGTGGCGGGGGCGGCATCGGTCGTGCTCATGCGCGGGACGCGGCGATGTGCTCGCGCAGCCAGTGGTACGACGCCTTCGGCGTGCGGACCTGGGTTTCGAAGTCGACGTGGACCAGGCCGAACCGCTTGCTGAAGCCCTCGGCCCACTCGAAGTTGTCCAGGATCGACCAGACGAAGTAGCCGCGGACGTCGGCACCGGCCGATCGGGCCGCCTCGAGGGCGCCGATGTGACCGGCCAGGTAGGCGATCCGCTCCTGGTCGTCCGGGCTGGTCGCGTAGGCGCAGCCGTTCTCGGTGACGTAGATCGGCAGGCCGTAGTCGGTGTGCAGCCGGTTCAGCAGTTCGGTGAGCCCGGCGGGGACGACCGGCCAGTCGAAGTCGGTGGTCGGATAGCCCTCGAGCGCCACGATCTCGAACGGCATCGGGCTGTCCGGGTCGGCGGGTGCGCGGATCCCGGTCGGGTTGTAGTAGTTGACGCCCAGCGCGTCGATCGGTGCGGCGATGATCGTCCAGGTCGCCGTCGAGAACGGGCAGGTCGAAACCCGTCCGGGTATCCCCGGCCGAGCAGCGGGATCGGTGAACAGCCGGTTGTGCAGCGCGTCGTACGCGGCGCCGGCCGCATGATCGGCTTCGGTGTCGCCGATCACCCAGACCGGCGCGTAGTTGTTCGCGATCGCGATCGGCGATGACGTCCGGGCCCGCAGCGCCGTGACCGCGAGACCGTGGCCGAGCAGCTGGTGGTGGGCGGTCGGCAGCGCGTCGAACATGCGCGCCTCACCGGGGGCGTGGATGCCGAAGGCGTGCCCGAACACGGTGTGCACGAACGGCTCGTTCAGCGTGATCCACATCTTCACCCGGTCGCCGAGCGCGGTCGCGGCCAGGTCGGCGTACTCGGCGAACCGGTAGGCGGTGTCGCGGTTGAACCAGCCGCCGTGGTCCTGCAGCGCCTGCGGCAGGTCCCAGTGGAACAGCGTGGCGACCGGGTCGATGCCGCGTTCGAGCAGCGCGTCGACCAGCCGGTCGTAGAAGTCGAGCCCGGCCGGGTTCGCCGGGCCGCTGCCGGTCGGCTGGATGCGGGGCCAGGCGATCGAGAACCGGTACGAGTCCGCGCCGAGCTCGGCGATCAGCTCGACGTCCTCGCGGTACCGGTGGAAGTGATCGCAGGCGACGTCGCCGGTCTCGCCGTCGGCGATCCGGCCGGGTTCGTGGCTGAACGTGTCCCAGATCGACACCCCGCGGCCGCCTTCGTGCACGGCGCCTTCGATCTGGTAGGCGGCGGTGGACACACCCCAGCGGAAACGATCGTGAGACACCAGTGGCTCCAGGTTGATGAGAAGTCTGGCGATCGTAGCTGCCCGCGTGCCGCCACGGTAGCTCCCTGCCCCAGGTCGGCCCCGCCCGTCGCAGGCGGGGTCGACCTGGGCGCTTTCGAACCGATGTGTGTGTTCAGCCGGTGCCGACCGGCGTCACTCGGCGAGTTGGAAGTGCCAGATGACCAGTGCCGTCATGCCGGCGCGTGCGGCGTTCGCGGCGTCCGCGATCCAGGGATGCAGGGCCCAGATGTCCGGCGGCTCGCTGAGGTCGAGCGGTTCGGGCACCTCGTCCGGTTCGACGGTCAGGTTCGGCCGGCTGGGCTCCTCGCAGGCGCGGACCGCGAATCCGTGCCGGAGCGCGGCACGCAGGTGTTCACCGGTCGAGTGGACCCATTGCCGCACGTAGCCGATGGTGCCATCGACGTCCTCCTTGACCAGGGGATAGAGCGGCGAGCCGAAGAAGTGTCCCCGCATGGCGGAGATGATCAGGTGTCCGCCCGGCTTGAGCACACGCGCCGCCTCGGCAAAGAACAACCCCGGGTCTTCCAGGTGGGACAGTGCGAGCGTGCACACGACGTGGTCGGCGCTCGCGTCGTCGACCGGCAGCGACGTAAACGATGCCTCGGCGAATTCGGCGTCGGGAACGTTGTCGTATGCGAGCGCCAGCATGCCCGGTGAGATGTCGAACCCGAGTACTCGATGGCCTCGTGCCACGAGTTCGCGACTGATTCGGCCGGTTCCGCACGCGGCGTCGATGGTCACTCCCGGCTTGAGTTCGTCCAGGATGGGAAGCAGGACGGTGTCCTGGATCGGGAAGGCACCGTTGGGCTCGCCGTCGTAGGTCGCGGCCCAGCCGTCGTACCCGCGTGCGGTCGACATGACCGAGACGTCGCTGCCGGGTCCGAATTCGTCGGCGCGGCCGAGGAGGTCGCGGATGTCGGCGATCCGGGCTCGGGTGAAGTCGCGGTCGTACTCGCCGGCGAACGCCCGTAGCAGGGCGACTCCTTCGAGACCCAGGAGGTACGCCAGGGGGTGCTGGTGGATGACGTGCAGTTCAGCTGAGGATGACATGCAAGAGGAGGCTCTCTGTGATGTGGGTGTGGGGGATCGTGATGGCACGCTCAAGCCGCCGCGCGTGGACGAATCCACATCACGCAGCAAGCGAGGGCCGACACACTCAGATCATGGCCGCGAGCCTAAGCGGCGAGCCGGCGAAGTCAACCGAATTTGACCGGTGCGGACGCTGGGTCGCGTCGGACCAGCCGGCGGATTACATTCCGAGGCGTGCCCGCCTTGTCCACGCCGTTTCAAGTGTCGATCTTTTGCTGGTTCGCGTTGGAGGTGGGCCTGCTTATCCGCGATCTGGTCCGGCGGAAGGGCCGCCGTGGTCGGGACCGGGGGACACGCGTAATCGTGTCACTGTCCCTGGGTGCCGCGATCGTGATCAGCGCGCTGATGAGGGGATGGGTACCGGCGTTGGACACACCGGCGACGGATGCGTTCGCGGTCGCAGGACTCGTCGTGATCTGGGTGGGTCTCGCCGTACGGGTCTGGGCGGTCGTGACGCTCGGCCGGTCGTTCAGCACATTCATCCAGGTCGGGGCGGACCAGGCCGTCGTCACGCGTGGCCCGTACCGGTGGGTGCGGCACCCGTCGTACACCGGTCTGCTGTTGATCGCCCTGGGGTTCGGTCTTGGCGCCGGCAACTGGCTGTCGCTGCTGGCCTGCGCCGTGATCGTGGCGTTGGGGCTGGTGCCGCGCATCGCGGTCGAGGAGTCCGAGCTGGTACTGGTGCTCGGCGAGCAGTACCGCACCTACCAGCGGTCGACGCGTCGCCTCGTCCCGGGAGTGTGGTAGGCGGTTGAAGCGGATCCTGGAGTCACTCTCGCAACTCCAGGATCCGTCTGCACTCCAGGATTGTCGGCGTCAGCCGGGCTGCGGCGACGCGACGGGACTGCGGTGACCGCCTTGGTCGACCGCGCGTACGCCGAAGAAGACGTTGTCTTTGGACAGGTCGATCGTCACCGTGGTGACGTCACCGACCGAGATGACGTTCGTCCAGTCCGGGTCGGTCGTCTCGCGCCAGACAACTTCGTAGCCGGCCAGATCGGGCTCGGACCCCCGGTCCCAGCTCAATGTCGACAGGTTGGTAAGCGACTCGGTCAGCAGCAGCGAGTTCTTCGGCGTTCCGGGTGCCTGCGCCAGTGACCACAGCGTGGTCGCGTTGACCTTTGCCACCCGCGCCATGTACTCGAAGTCGCAGAACTCGGCCAGATCACCATGCTGCACGCCGTCGACCACGCCGACGTCGTTGTGCTCATGGTCGAAGTTCTCCCGCGGCTCGGTGAATCGGGCCGCCGGGTAACCCTGATCGAGGAACGAGATGTGGTCGCTGCCGCGCAGGTAGCGGTCGCGCCGCCAGATCACGCGGATGTGCATGTCCGTGTCGCTGTTGTCGGCGACGCTGCTGACGAACCGGCCGAGTTGGCGGGACGGCCCGTCGTTCTCGCCGCCGACCGCCTGGCGGAGCGCGGTCTGGTTCGGCGTCTCCGACGTCGGTACGCCTTCGACAAACAGCCGCAGCGTGTGCGGGTCCGGTTTGGTGCCGTCGAACGCGCTGCTCGCTCCGACGATGTCGTTGCTGAACATGGCCTGGATGTCGGCACCGGCCGCCTTCATCTGCTGCGCCATGAACGCGGATCCGTAGATGCCCTGTTCCTCGCCGGCGACGATGCCGAACACGATGGTCGCTTCGAAGTGCCGCGTCGCCATCAGCCGGGTCAACTCGATCAGCACGGCCACGCCCGATCCGTCGTCATCGGCACCGGGTGCGTCGTCGGTGAAGTTCAGGACGTTCGTCACCCTCGAATCCAGGTGTGCCGTCACCACGTAGATCCGGTCCGGCGTGACGTCACCGCGCAACGTGGTGATGATGTTGGTGATCTGTGTCGGCACCGGAATCTGCGGCGAGACCGGCTGGGTGAAGGTCTGCGTCTCGACGGTCATCCGGCCACCGGACGCGGCAGCGGACGCCTGCATCTGCTGGGTGACCCAGATCGTGGCCGCGCCGATACCGCGAACGGGATCGGTCTGCGAGGACGCGGTGTGGCGGGTGCCGAACGCGACGAGGCGGTTGACGGTGGCCTCGAGCCGGCGGTGGTCGATCTCGGCAAGTAGCGTGCGCAGCTCGCGATCGGGCTTCTGCGCGTGCAGCGGACCGCCCGGTCCTGGTGCAGCTCCGCCACTGCTGGCGAACGCCGGACCAGCGATCAGGGGCCCGGCCGTGACGGCTGCTGCGGCCACGGCTCCGGCGGACAGGAACGTTCGCCGCGTGGATTTCATGCGTACGTCGGTCTTGTCAGTTGATTGCTCCATATCTTCGGATCCTTGCTCAGCCAACGACCCATGTCCATGTCTCGACACCCTTGCATCGCTGTTCGGTAGGGTTTCGGTTCACGAATGTGCCGCGCCGATACCGACCGTGTCGGCGATGAAAGTGGCGACGTCCGAGAGGACCGCACTCCGGTTGGCCTCCTGGAAGATCTCGTACGCGGCGCCTGCGTAGACGCGCTCTTCGAACACATCTCCGCGCAGTCCGCGCATCCGGATGCGAGTGACCTCCAACGGCGCCAACGGGTCGGTCTCGCCGTGCAGCCACAGCGTGGGGATGGTGCCGAAGCCGGGTCCGGCGGTGATCGAATCGACCGTCCGGAGTACGGCCCGCAGCGTCACCGGATTGAACGGGCCGTGCCACACCGGTCGGGTCCCGTGCACCGCGGGATCGCGGGACCGCGTCGCCGGTCCGTCCGGGGTCACGTCCGTCGCTGCGAGGGCCGCGAACGTCGGGTCACCACCGATGATCGGGCCGGACAGGACGAGAGCGGCGAGCTGCTCGGAGTGCTGCTGCGCGTACCGGCTCGCGATGAGTCCGCCCATCAGGTGGCCGATCAGCACGACCGGAAGGTCGGCGAACGTCTCGGTTGCCCAGGCCATGACGGTATGCAGGTCGGTGACGTATCCTTCGCCGTCCCGGACGGGGACACGTTCGCCGTCGGACAGACCGTGCCCGTGGTGATCGGGTGTGATCACGGTGGCTCCGTCGGCGGCGAGTCGATCGGCGACCTGCCCGTACCGGCCGCTGTGCTCGCCGTAACCGTGAGCGATGACGGCCAGGTGGGTGGCGTCCGGGTTGCGTCGGACCCGAACCACGATCGTGCCGTGCAGGCCGTCCACCTCGACGAGTTCGTCAACGTCCATATGCACTCCGCCCATGACCACGCCGATCACCAACCCACGCCTATGGTCACGGCGCTCGGCGGGTTGGCGTTCGGACGGATCTTGAGCGACTTCATGGCGTGCCTTCCCAATCTCGTGCTGGCGTGGTGACGGCGGGACCACCGACGGGTACGGCGGTCCCGCCGTCACGATGTCGAATGCCTTAGCTCGCGAACGTGAACCAGTTGACGTTGACGTAGTTGGCCGGCTGGCCGGACGTGAACACCAAATAGACCGTGTGCGTACCGGTGGTCCTGGTGATGTTCGCGGGGACCGTTATCCAGGTCTGCGCACCGCCGGTGTTGCCGACCGCGAAGCTGCCGATCGACGGGTTGGTCCGGCTGTCCAGGTGAACCTCGACCAGGCCGCTCGCGCCGCCGGTCGCGCCGGACGCGACCCGAGCCTTGAACTGGCTGAGTCCGGCCGTGCCGAAGTTCACGTTGTTGAACTGCAGCCAGTCACCGTTGTTGATGTTCGTCACGTCCTGGCCACCACCGGTGTCGGTGGTGGTCTCCGTCGTCGTACCCGATTGGGCGTTGTTGGCCTCGGCCTGAATCGTCGAGGTGGCGCTGACGCTTCCGCCGGTCGGGGTCGGGGTCGGGGTGGGTGTTGGCGTGGGCGTCGGGGTCGGTGTCGGGTTACCGCCGCCGGTCGGGCCGCCGGGGAACGTGAACCAGTTGATGCTGGTGAAGGTGGCCGGTTGGCCGGAGGTGAACTCGAGGTACACGGTGTGCACGCCGGTCGTCGGGGCGATGTTCCCCGGCACCGTTATCCACGTCTGCGCGCCGCCGGTGTTGGCGACCGCGAAGCTGCCGATCGACGGGTTGGTGCGGCTGTCCAGGTGGACTTCGACGAGGCCGCTCGCGCCGCCGGTTGCGCCCGAGGCGACCCTGGCCACGAACTGCGACAGCCCGGTGCTGCCGAAGTTCACGTTGTTGTACTGCAGCCAGTCACCGTTGCTCAGGTTCGCCACGTCCTGGCCGCCACCGGTATCGGTCGTGGTCTCCGTGGTCGAGCCGCTCTGCGCGTTGTACGCCTCGGCCTGGATCGTCGAGCCAGCGCCGATGCCGGTAGTCGGTCCGGTCGGGGTGGGCGTCGGAGTCGGTGTTGGGGTCGGGGTCGGCGTGGGTGTCGGTGTTGGTGTCGGAGTGGCCGTCGGCGTCGGGGTCGGGGTCGGAGTTCCGGTTCCGGTCGTCGTCTGGATCTGGACGTAGTCGACGCTCATTGCCGAGCCCGAGGTCGTCGAGGCCTGCGGCGTCGTGCAGCCGCAGATCGGGTTCGGGTACGCGCCGCCGATGGCGAGGTTCAGGATCGCGAAGAATCCGTGGTCGACCGCGTTCGTCCAGGTGGTGGCGTCAACCTGGCTCTGGTTGACGGTCAGTTGCAGCACCCCGTCGGTGTAGAAGCGCAGCTGCTCGGCGGCGGCGTTGGTGCGATCCACGATCACCGAGTACGTGTGGTACGCCGTCTGGCAGTCGCCGCAGCCGATCAGACCGCTGCTGATGCCGGTGGTCTCGTTGCAGGGGCCGCCGGGGTCGACGCCACAGTGGAACGTGTGCGACACCGAGGAGAGAGCGTTGACGTCCTCCATGATGTCCAGCTCACCGATGCTCGGCCAGTTGGTCGCTCCGACTGGGCGGGCGGCCGCGCCCATCGCCCAGAATGCCGGCCAATATCCGAGACCTCCGGTCGGATTGGGCTGCATGATGGATGCCGAGATCTGCATTTCACCACCGACGGGTGCGGCGAAGTCGGTGCGCGCCGTCTCGATCCGGCCGGACGTCCAGTTGCCGCTGGCATCCTTGATCGGCTTGATCTCCAGGTGCCCGCTGCCATCGAGGAATACGTTGTTCGTGCTGTTGGTGACGGTCTCGACCTCACCGGTGCCCCAGTTGCCGGCGCCGCCGGGGTAGCTCGTACCCAGGTCGTAGATCCAGTTGGCCGATGACGGTGCCGTGCCCGCCGTGCCGTTGAAGTCGTCGCTGAACACCGTCGTCCAGCCCGGTTGGGCGGGCGGTGCGGTGGCGCTGGCCATCAGAGGTACGGCGAGCAGTGCGACGACCGGTAGGGCTGCAGCGGATGCGACGAGAACGCCACGTCTCCACCGCGTACGCAGTGTTGTGAGCATGAGTGAACAGTCTCCGTTCAGCGAACGGGTCGGCGTTCCGGCCGGCCCTGTGGCTCCCCGTGAGGCCCCGGAAACGTTTCCGGGACCTTTGTTCAGTTGCCATGCTGTTTCCGGTTGATTGAAGCGAAGTATCTTCCCGCCGAATTAGGAGTGTCAAGGACGCGCCTGGCGGCCGGTGCGGTCCTCCGCAGCCACGATTTCGGGGCAGATCAGGTCTGGATTGGACAGATGTCCGGAAACGCTTCCGGTTGAGCTGTTCTTTCACAGCTGACCGTTAGGCGGTTGCAACATGGAGTGCCACGGTTCGGTAGACATCGATGATCCCGGCGCCTCCATTCCGGACTCTAGACACGGAAGTAAAGTTTCCTAATAATTAAATATGACCAAACTTCGATTGCTGTTCACCGCGCTGCTGGTCGTGGCGGCCGGCTCGCTGGTCGCGGCGCCCGCCGCGCAAGCGGCCGAGCTGCTCGGCAACCCGGGCTTCGAGTCCGGGACGCTATCCCCGTGGACCTGCTCCGGCGGACTCGGTTCGGTGGTGTCCACCCCGGTTCACTCCGGCGCGAAGGCGTTGCAGGGCGCGGCATCCGCCTCCGACGACGCCCAGTGCACCGAGACCGTCACGGTGCTGCCGACTACCGCGTACACGCTCTCCGGCTGGGTGCGCGGCGCCTACGTCTACCTCGGCGTGACCAGCGGCGCCTCCACCTGGACACCGAGCGCCGCGGCGTACACGCAACTGACCGTGCCGTTCACCACCGGCGCCTCGCAGACGTCCGTTCAGGTGTATGTCCACGGCTGGTACGGCCAGGGCACCTACTTCGCCGACGACCTGTCGCTGTCCGGACCGGCCGGTGGACCGACCGCCCCGGGTACGCCCGGCAACCCGGTCGCGGGCACCGTGACCAACTCGTCGATCGCGCTGTCCTGGGCCGCATCCACCGGCACGGTGACCGGCTATCACGTGCGTGAGGGCAGCACGGTTGTTGCCTCGCCGACCGGCGCCTCGGCGACGATCGCCAGCCTCGCCACCTGCTCGACCCATACGTACACGGTGACCGCGTACAACTCGGCCGGCGAGTCCGCCGCGTCCGGGGGAGTCACGGTCACCACGACCGGCTGTGTCACCGCTCCACCGACGCCCGGCGGCCTCACTGTCACCGGTACGACCGGCACCTCGATCTCGCTGGGCTGGTCCGCATCTGCCGGCGCGACCGGATACCGGGTGTACGAGGGCTCCACCGTCGTCGCGTCGCCGACCGGCACGTCGGCGACGATCAGCGGCCTGGCCGCCTGCGCCTCGCACAGCTACACGGTGACCGCCTTCAACGCCAACGGCGAGTCGGCGAAGTCCGCCGCGGTGGGCGGTACCACGACCGGGTGCACCAACCCGGGCCTGCCGAAGCACGCGCTCATCGGCTATCTCCACGCGAGCTTCGCCAACGGCTCCGGCTACATGAAGATGGCCGACGTACCGGCCGCCTGGGACATCATCGACCTCGCATTCGGTGAGCCGACGTCGGTGACCAGCGGCAACATCCAGTTCACGCTGTGCCCGGTGGCGGACTGCCCGACCGTCGAAACCGACGCACAGTTCAAGGCGGCGATTCAGGCCAAGCAGGCGCAGGGCAAGAAGGTCCTGATCTCCATCGGCGGCGCGAACGGCGAGGTCCAGCTGACCACGACGACCGCCCGGGACACGTTCGTGAGCTCGGTCGAGGCGATTATCGACCGGTACGGACTCGACGGACTCGACGTCGACTTCGAGAATCAGTCGCTGATCCTGAACCCGGGTGACTCGGACTTCCGGCAACCCGACCACGCCGACGATCGTCAACCTGATCTCCGCGCTGACGACCCTGAGGGCGCACTACGGTGCCAACTTCGTTCTGACGATGGCGCCGGAGACGTTCTTCGTGCAGCTCGGCTACCAGTTCTACGGCGGCACGTGCTCCGGCTGCGACACCCGGGCCGGCGCCTTCCTGCCGGTCATCTATGCGATGCGCAACAGCCTCACCGCACTGACCGTGCAGGACTACAACTCCGGGCCGATCATGGGCCTGGACAACGCGTACCACACGATGGGCGGAGCGGACTTCAACATCGCGATGACCGACATGCTCACCGCTGGCTTCACCGTCGCGAACACCGGCATCACGTTCCCGGCGCTTCGCCCGGATCAGATCGCCTTCGGCACGCCGTCCGAATCCAGCGCCGGCAACGGTTACACCGCACCGGCCGTCGTCGAGCAGGCGCTCGACTGCCTGACCAAGGGCATCACCTGCGGCGGGTACACGCTGCGCGGCGGCGTCAACCCCGGCCTCCGGGGCGTGATGACCTGGTCGATCAACTGGGATCACTATTTCAACTGGGACTTCATGAACAACCTGGAGCCCTACCTCAACGCACTCCCGTAACGCCACGTCCGTCCTGATTCTCGGCGGCCTGAAACAGCATCAGGTCCGCGGGTTCGACCTCGAACCCGCGGACCTGAGACGGTCAACATCCGTGGCTCAGGCCGATACCCGGAAGGCGTCGATGAGCATGAAGGTGCCGGTGCGTTTGACGGCCTTGATGGTGTGGGTGCCGGAGCTGGACCACGCCTGGGTGAAGAGCGTCTGTTGGACCAGGCGGGTGCTGTTGGCGGCGTTCACGGTCTGTACGAGGGTGCCGTCGATGTAGACGTCGATAGTGCCCTCGTCGGAGTACTTCTCGCTGATCAGGTCGATCGCGGTACCGGTGAAGGTGAGGCTGGCGGAGTCGCCGTTGGTGGCGGTGTAGTGCACCCCGTCGTTGTAGTCTCCGACGCCCCGGCCGGAGCTCGTCATCCAGGTCCCGGCATAGGTGATCCGCGAGTCGGTGTCGTCCACGAACGTGGCCGCGTGGATCCGGAAGGCGTCGATCAGCAGGTACTGGCCGGTGCGCTTGACGGCCTTGATGGTGTGGGTGCCCGACGTGGCCCAGGTCTGCGAGAACAGGGTCTGTTGGACCAAACGGGTGCTGTTGACGGCGTTCACCGTCTGTACGAGCGTGCCGTCGATGTAGACGTCGAAGGTGCCTTCGTCGGAGAATTTCTCGCTGATCAGGTCGATCCCGGTACCGGTGAACGTGAGGCTCGCCGAGTCGCCGTTGGTGGTCGTGTAGTGCACGTTGTCGTTGATGTCGCCGAAGCCGCGGTTGATGCTGGCCGTCCACGACCCGGCGTAGACGATCCGCGCGTCGGTGTCGTCCACGAGCGCCGAGCCGCCCGGGTGGAACTGCTGCTTGACCTGGGCGAGGGTGGCGAGGTCGGTGGCCGAGACCGTGCCGTCCTCGTACATCATCATGTCGAGGCTGACCGGCACCCGACGGGAGGTGGCGTCGGTGATCCAGCCGATCAGTGTCGTGGCCGAGATGTTGTTGCTCCCGATCACCTGACCCTGGCCGTGCACGCCCCAGTCGTTGTCCAAGGTGGACATGCCGTGCTGCAGCATCCCCTGGTAGGGGCCGGACGTGAAGATGCCGTTCCCGCCGGCCGCGGCACTTCCGCTCTGGCTCTGGCCGTGGCTGCCCTCGCCGAACCACACGTCCTGGAAGTCGGTGACGCGGGGGAAGACGTAGTCATTGAAGGAGATCAGTCGGCTGGGGTTGCCTGTACGTGCGGCGGCGTGCAGCGCCTCGAACGATGCCGGGTAGTAGAGCACCATGCCGTCATCGAAGAAGAACCCGTCGAGGTTGGTGCCGTAGCGCTGGCCGATCTCGGTGATCACCGTCGTCCAGTTGGCCATGAAGGTGCTGCGGTCGCCGGTACCGGTCGGGGCGAAGCTGGCCGGCCACTTCTGGTACGGCCACCACGCCTGGTCCTCGTCGCCGGTGTGGTAGTACATCAGGAACCGGATACCGGCGGCCTGGCAGGCCGCAGCGATCTCACCGATCAGGTCCCGAGTCGAGGTCAACCCCGGGCTGGCCGGACCGCCCTCGGCGGTGACGATCGAGTTCGGCGAGGACAGTGCCGCGTCGAGGTGGTACCCCCACCAACTGATCGACCAGATCACGTACGACGCGCCGGTGCCCTGCACCATCGACACGAACGCCGGTACGTTGAAGTCCGCAGCCTGCTGGTTCAGCGGTTTCGCCGCACCGCCGCCGGCCGGGAAACCCCAGGAACCGTACTGGAACATCAGGCCGTAGCCAGACTTGCTGAACCATGTGGTATCGGCGCGCGCCGCCACCACCCTCGCGTTGTACGCCGCCACGTCGGACGAGCGCAGCAACTCGATCGACTTGACGTCGATATCGCCGGACAGAGTGTTGCGCTTGAGCACGATCGTGCTGGTGCCGGCCGGCAGGGTAAGGGTGCCGGCGACGACCCGATTCCACCCGCCGGGAGCGGTAAAGTTGATCGATGACGTGGTGCCCCGCAACGCGAGGTTGAACTGTTCCCCGGCGTTCGTGTTCGCCAGAAGGGTGATCTGGTAGGTGCCGCTGCTGGCTGCTGACACGGTCCACGCGAGGTAGTCCGAGGAGGTCTCGAAGCTCTGGACCCACCAGTTCTTGCGGGTGTCACCGCCCATGACGGTCATGTCCGACATTCGCTCGGCCGCCGCGGCCATCAGGACGGTGATGTTGTCCGTCGTCGTCGTCTGGTTCACGACCACGGGATTCGCCCCGGCCTGCGGGACGACCGTGGCGGCGGACGCGGCGGCGGGTGCTAGTGCGTCCCGGCCCAGGTCCAGCATGGCGGCACCGGCGGCGACGCCGAGCATGCGTAACGCGCTGCGGCGGGAGAAGCCCAGAGCTGACGGCGTCGGTGGGTCGGTATTTCGGGCGTGCGGCATGACAGTCTCCTTGCTCCAGGTGGGACACGCTGTCTGCAGAAACCGCGACGGACGCGGCGGTGCCTGGCCGACGCCGGGAGGTCTGCGGTCCGTCGGCTTTGGTACCAGTTGGTGTGGGGGTGTGAAGGTCGCCCTGTCGGAGCGTGAAACTACGCCGAAATAATTAATCCAGTCAATAGTTTTGTCGTCACATGAGTCATAATTATTTCGGAACCGTCACGCCGCGGCGATCGACGTCCATCGTGACCTGCTAGGAGTCCAAACCTGGCCATCGTGTCCGGCGCGTGAATCCAACGCGTTAGCTACGAGACCTTGTTTTTGTCGTAGGTATGGATATTAATTGACGAGACCCGGTCCATCCTTTGTGCATCTCCACCTCGGGAGGCGTGACGTGCGCATCGCCATGCACACCCGCCTCAGGCCCGACCGGGTAGCCGACTACGAGGCGGCCCATCGCGAGGTGCCGCCCGAACTCGTGGCTGCGATCAGAGCCGGCGGTGCAACCTCCTGGACCATCTGGCGAAGCGGCGTCGAACTGTTCCACCTTCTGGAATGCGACGATCCGGCGGCGTTGTTCGAGAGCCTGGCAGGGCTTCCGGCGCAGATCGCCTGGGCCGCGCGGATGGCCGTACTCGTCGACGAATCGGACGGCCTGTCGGCCGACGGTGAGGCCACCGGTCTCCCGGTCGTCTGGTCGCTGTAGTCCGGCGCGGCGACAGAACGCGGGTCCGCAATTTCTGTCGGTATCTGCGACAAAAATTCAGTCGGGAAGGTCGGCCGTCCCGTCGGCCACCGACAACAGGATCGCGAGCGCCGCGCCCTCGGCCGGGGCCCAGGAGTCGAGCACGGACACATCGAGTTGGTCCTGGTCGGGGGCCGGCATCAGGAGTGCTTCGGCGAACGCCTCCTGGGCCGGTGCGAGCAGCCAGGGCGCCAGCCGGGCGTAGTCGCCACCCAGCACGACCGTACGGGGGTCGAGGATCGCGCAGATCAGCGCCGCACCTCGGCCGAGCCAGGTGCCGGCTTCCGCGAGTGCCGCGATGACGCCGGGGTCGCCGCTGGCGGCGAGCGCGACGAGTTCGTCGACGGCCGACGACAGGGCGGCCGGTTCCCGCCCGGCCCGGCGCGGTCGCTTCGCCGCTGCCAGCGCGGAGTCGACGATGGCCGACATTCCGGCGCGGGTGTCGAAGCAGCCGCGCCGCCCGCAGACGCAGCGTTGCCCGTCGGGATCGACGATCAGGTGGCCGACCTCGCCGGCCGCTCCCCGCTCGCCGCGCCATAGGCGTCCGCCGGTAATGATTCCGGCGCTGATGCCATACGTGCCGGTCAGGTACACCAGGCTGTCGAGGCGCGCGCCGTTGCGCCCGCGGTGGCGCCGCTCGGCCAGCGCGGCGAAGTTCGCGGTGCTATCGAGCAGGACGGGTGCGCGGCCGCCGACTGCCTCGATGACCCCGGCGCTCAGCGCGACGTCGCGCCAGCCGAGACTGGGCGCGTACTTGATCGTTCCGCTGGAGGCGTCGACGAGTCCGGCGACGCTCACCCCGACGCCCAGCAGCCTGCGGTTGTCGTCCTCCACCAGGTCCAATGCCTCGTAGAGGACTCCGGCGGCCTGGCGCAGCAGGGCGCGCGGATTGGTCGCCTCGACCTGCACCGCGCGTTCGACCCGGAACAGCGAACGGCCACGCAGGCTGTAGACCGCGGCCGTGACCCGGCCGAAGCCGATCTCCAGTCCGGTAATGGCGTAGCGCTGATCGTCCAGGTCCAGCAGCCGGACCGGGCGTCCACGCCCGCCCTGCTGGACGGCGTCCATCTCGGCGATCAGTCCGCGCCGCATCAGGTCATTGATCACCGCAGACGTGGTCGCACGTGCCAGCCCGGTGCCCGCTCCGAGGTCGGGGCGGCTGATTGGGGCGTGGTCGATCAGGTGGCGGAACACGGCCAGCGCGGTCGTGTCGGTGTCGCCGGTGGCCACGGGTTTCTCCTTCAGCTGTTCGGGTGGTCGGGGTGAGCGGAAAGGATGCAGGTCACGGTGTCAGGCCGCGGTCGAAGTAACAAGGTTGTAACGGGGTCTTGTTTTATGTCGCCATGTTAGACGTTAATAGCGGGCACACCCAATCACCCTCGGAGGCAAGTATGGGCAACCATAATCGGGCGCGTCGCGGTACGGCTATCGCCGCGGTCACCCTAGTGTTCGGCCTCGCCGTGGCCGCGTGCGGCAACAGCGGCGGTGTCGGCGGAGCGAAGAGTGCCGGACAGGCGAGCGTCGGAACCGGCCAGACCGTCACCCTGAACTACTGGACCTGGTTCCCGGCTCAAGCGACGGTGGAGAAGTCGATCGCCGCCTTCGAGGCCGCCAACCCTACTATCAAGATCAACCTGCGTGAGTTCTCCAACACGGACTACCAGAAGGAGCTGCCGCTGGCACTCAACGGCGGCCAGTCCCTCGACGTCGTCGGCGTGCAGATCTCGGCGATGACCAACACGGTCCGTACCCAGCTCCGGCCGGTCTCCGACTGGCAGTCGAACCTGCCCGCCGACTGGCAGAGCAAGATCAATAGCGGCATGTTGGACCAGACGAAGAACATCTCCAAGGATGCCGTCCTTTACTCGATCCCGATGGGCTCGATCGGCAGTGCGGTCGTCTACTCCAACGCCGACGAGCTGGCGAAGCTCGGACTGTCTTTCCCGACGACGCTGGCCGATCTGACCACCGACGTCGCGAAGGTCAAGGCGGCCAAGGACGGCGTCAGCCCGATCGTGTTCACCGGCGACTCCTGGTTCCAGGACGAGATGTTCCTGACCGTTGCCGACCAGATCGACCCGTTCCTGTCCGACGAGCTGTACACGAACAAGGTCGCCTGGAACGACCCCAAGATGGTCAAGGCGTTGACCGCGTACCAGAACCTGTACAAGAGCGGCGTATTCGACACCGCCACGCTGAGCCTCAAGGGCAGCGCCGGCGATGACCAGTTCAACGCAGGCAAGGCGGCATTCCTCGTCGAGGGCTCGTGGGACAGCTCGGTACTGTCGTCCTCCTACCGTACGGCTAACAAGATCACCGTCGGCAACGTCGGCGCCGGCGCGCTCCCGGTCGTCGTGGACGGCGGCCAGCCGGCCGCGCGTACCTACGCCGAGGGCGGACTCGCGATTCCGAAGAGCTCCAAGTACGTGACCCAGGCCGCGAAGTTCATCCAGTTCATGACGATGGGCGCCGGTGTGCCCACCTGGGCACAGGACCTGGTTCTCGTCCCCTCGGAGACCGGCTACACGATCGACCAGTCCGTGCTCACGACGCCCGAAGCACAGCAGGGCTTCGCGGCGATCCAGCAGGTGATGACCGCTCCGGGCTCCGGCCGCGGCGCCTACAACACCACCTTCACCTCGACGGTCCTGGACAACTCTCTGCTGGACCTGGCCCGCGGCACCATCACGCCGCAGGCCCTGGCCACCAAGCTGCAGCAGCAGTGGAGCAGCGGACGGTACCCGGTTCAGTGACCTCACGCACCGACGTGGCTCTGCCGGGCGCGGGCCTTCACGGCCCGCGCCCCGCACCGCCCGACCGATCTCGTCCGGTTGCGCGCCGCCGTGGCGAACGGCGCGCGTACCGCCGAGCGCTGGCGACCGCCGCGCTCTTCCTCGCACCGATGCTCGTGCTGTACGGCATCTACTACGTGTACGCCTTCGTCTTCCTCGGCCAGATGAGTACGAAGAACGTCGACCTGTCGTTCTCCGGTGCGACCAGCGTCGGGTACCGCAACTTCCGCCTGGTGCTCACCGACCCGCTGTTCTGGCACGCGCTCGGCAACAACATGATCTTCGGCGCCGTACAGATCGTCCTTGCGCTCACCCTCGGGTTCATCCTGGCGGTCAGTCTGGCCAGCGGCGTACGGTTCCGCCGGTTCTTCCACATCGTGTTCCTGCTGCCGTCATTGATCCCGCTCGCCTTGTTCGCGACGGTGTTCGGCCAGATGCTGCAGACCGATGACGGCGCGATCAACCAGACTCTGCGCTCGGTCGGCCTCGGCGCGCTCGCCCAGGACTGGCTGGGCAACGAGCCGTCGGCCTACGCGGCGCTGTTCATTCTGCTGACCTACCTCATCGGCCTCCCGATCATGTACTACACCTCGGATCTCGCCACGGCGAACATGTCAAGCCTGGAAGCCGCGATGATCGACGGTGCGTCCACGCCGCAGCTCTACCGGCTGATCCTGTTCCCGATGCTCAAAGGCACGCACAAGACCGTCATCCTGTGGGTGCTCCTCGGCAGCTTCCGCGCCTTCGAGGTGGTCTACTTCTCCACCCAGACCGAACCCGGTGGGCGTACCGGCATCACCGGCACCTATATCTACAACGAGATGTTTCCGTCCGCCGGCGGCGGGCAGATCGGGTACGCCGCCGCGGCCTCACTGGTCGTCCTGGTGGTGGCGATCGCCATCTCCGCCGTCAATGTCCTCGTGCAGCGGAGGCGCTGATGTCATCTCCATCCACTGATGTGGGCCCGCTCGCGCGGCTGCGCCAGCGGCCCCGCGACAGCGCGTTCGTCTACACGGTGCTCGTCGTCGGCGCGGCGCTGTGGGTCTTCCCGCTCGTCACGATGGTCCGTGAATCGGTCAAGGTAGGCGGGTTCGGCAACTACGTCACCGTCCTGACGAACAGCTACAACGGCGTCAACCTGATCCGGGCGTTCGGCAACAGCCTGGTGATCGCAGCGATCACCACGATGCTCACCTGCGGGATCGGCGCGCTCGCGGCGTACGCATTCTCAAAGATCGCGTTCCGTGGCCGGGAGGCGGTCTATCACCTGACTCTGCTGCTGTTGGCCGTGCCGGCCGTGGCCATCATCGTCCCGGTCTACTGGATCACCGGAAACCTCGGCCTTTTCAACTCGCCGTTCGGTGTGGCGCTGCCCGAGGTTGTCCTGACGTTGCCGTTCGCCGTCCTGATGCTGCGCAACTACGCCGACGGGATTCCGCATGAGCTGGTCGAGGCCGCGCTCATCGACGGTGCCGGGCACGGCAAGATCTTCCGGCACGTGTTCCTTCCGCTGGCACGTCCGGCGCTCATCAACCTCAGCGCATTGTGCGTCGTGTGGTCGGTACAGGACTTCATCTTCCCGTCCATGCTGCTCAACTCGTCGAACGCGACGACGGCCGCGCAGGCTGTGCAGACCATCAAGGCCGCGTTCGGGCCGACTCCGATCCAGACATCGCAGTACTTCGCCGCGCTCATGCTGCTGGCGGTGCCGGCGATCGTCATCGTCGTGCTCGGGCTCAAATACATCACGCAAGGCATCACCGCCGGGGGAGTCAAGGAATGACAGTCACTACCGCATCCGACCCCTCGTGGTTTCGCGGACTGGGACTCGGGGTGTTCATCCACTGGGGTCACGCGAGCACCCGTGGCTGGGAACTGTCCTGGCAGATGACCGGCGGCGTACTCAACCAGGAACCGCGGTTGGACCCGGTGGGCTGCAATGAGTACTTCGACAACGCCGCGCAGTTCAATCCGACCGCCTTCGACCCGGCCGCATGGGCGGATCTCGCCTGGCGGGCCGGTGCACGATACGTCGTGTTCACGGCCAAGCACCACGACGGGTTCGCCATGTTCGATACCGGCCTGTCGGACTATTCCATCACCAAAGAGGCGCCGTTCGGACGCGATGCCACGGCCGAGATCGTCGAGGCGTTCCGGGCACAGGGCTTCCGGATCGGTCTCTACTTCTCCATCATCGACTGGCACCACGCCGACTATCCCCGCTACACCGACGAGACGGTCACGAAGCCGTACATCGTGGGCAGTTACCCCCGGGTGACGCCGGCCAAGTGGGAGCGGTACCGCACGTTCATGCTCGGCCAGCTCACCGAGTTGCTCACCGGGTACGGCAACCTCGACATCGTCTGGCTCGACGGCGAATTCGAGCACACCTCCGACGAGTGGCGCTTCGATGAGATCCGTGCCCTGATCCACGAACACCAACCCGATGCGCTGGTCAACGACCGCTGCCTCGGGTACGGCGACTTCGTCACCCCCGAGCAGCAGCTGCCCGTCGTCGCCCCGGACCGGCCCTGGGAAGTCTGCATGACGATGAACACGACCTGGGGTTACGTGCCGTCCGATGACACCTGGAAGTCGCCGGTCGTCCTGCTGCATACCCTGATCGAGGCGGTCTCGATGGGCGGCAACCTGCTGCTCAACGTCGGACCCACCGGCGAGGGTGCGCTCCCGCTCCAGGCGGTGGAGCGGCTCGAGGTACTCGCATCCTGGCTCGAGCGCAACGGGGACAGCGTCCACGATGTGTTGCCAGGGCTGGACCTCTGGCAGTTCCACGGCCCGTCCACCCAGCGGACGACCCCGGACGGGGGCACCGTTCTGTATCTGCACCTGGTGTCGCGCCCGTACGAGCGCGTCGTGGTCCGGGGGTTGCCGGTCGGGCGCATCTCAGCGGTCTGCCTGGTCGACGGCGGACGGCCGCTGACCTTCAGCGTTCATCCGCGTCTCAAGGACATCCACACCGGGACCGCGGATCCGCACGGCGAATTGCACATCGCGATCGAACAGGCCGATCTCGACGACCTGTGCACCGTGGTTCGCGTGGAACTCGCGCCGCTCCGTACTGACTCGTACTGATGCGCATTGAGGAGGATCGCAGAGATGAAGTTGCTTCGCGTCGGTCCGGCTTTCGCCGAGCGGCGGGCTCTCCCCAGCGAGAGGAAACCATGACCGCCGCTTCCCGTGTCATCGCCCTGGACACCTATGACATCCGGTTCCCCACGTCGCGCGAGCTCGACGGTTCGGACGCGATGAACCCCGACCCCGACTACTCGGCCGCCTACCTGGTGCTGCGTACGGACTCCGCCGACGGCCTGGAAGGCCACGGCTTCACGTTCACTATCGGGCGTGGCAACGACGTCCAGGTCGCGGCGATCAATGCGCTGCGCGACCACGTCATCGGCCGCGACGTCGCCGCACTCTGCCAGGACCCGGGCGAGCTTAACCGCGCTCTGGTCGGCGACAGCCAGTTGCGCTGGCTAGGTCCGGAGAAAGGCGTCATGCACATGGCGATCGGCGCGGTTGTCAACGCCGTATGGGACCTAGCGTCCAAACGTGCGGGGAAACCGCTGTGGAAGCTGCTCGCCGACGCCGACCCCGCCTGGCTGGTGTCGCAAGTGGACTTCCGCTACATCGCGGACGTGTTGACGCCGCAGGACGCGCTGGCCCTGCTGTCGACGGGGCAGCGGGGCAAGCAGGAGCGCGAGGCGGCATTGATGGACGTCGGATATCCGGCGTACACCACCTCGCCGGGCTGGCTCGGGTACTCCGACGAGAAGTTGACCCGGCTGGCCCGCCAGGCCATCGCCGACGGCTTCACCCAGATCAAGCTCAAGGTCGGCGCCGATCTGGCTGATGACGTACGCCGGATGCGCGCGGCCCGCACCGCGGTCGGACCGCACATCCGGGTCGCGATCGACGCGAACCAACGGTGGGACGTGCAGGAGGCGATCGAATGGACGAACGCTCTCAGCGAGTTCGACCCGTACTGGATCGAGGAACCGACCAGCCCGGACGATGTACTGGGCCACGCCACGGTACGACGCGCCGTAGCTCCGGTGAAGGTGGCGACGGGCGAGCACGTCCAGAACCGGATCGTGTTCAAGCAATTGCTCCAGGCGGAGGCGATCGACATCCTGCAGCTGGACTCCGTACGGGTCGGCGGTGTCAACGAGAACCTCGCGATCCTGTTGCTGGCGGCCAAGTTCGGCGTCCCGGTGTGCCCGCACGCGGGCGGCGTCGGCCTCTGTGAGCTGGTCCAGCATCTGTCGATGTTCGACTACGTCGCGCTGACCGGCACCACCGAGGACCGGGTCATCGAGTTCGTCGATCACCTGCACGAACACTTCCTCGAGCCGGTCCATATCCGCGCGGGCCGCTACGCGGCGCCTACCGCACCGGGCTTCTCGGCCCAGATGCACCCGGCCACCATCGCGGCCTACACCTACCCGGACGGCTCGTTCTGGGCGGCCGACTTGGCTCACTCGGCGGTCGCGGCCTGACTCGGCGCGGCTGAGCGTACGGCGATCCGCGAGGATCTGGAGATCAAGCATGCGGGGCCTGGCCGGACGAGTGCGACACGTCGTCTCGGGCCTGAACGCCCGGTACGGGGGTCGATGTGCCGATCCGTTCGTACAGGCCCCGCAGCAGCGCGGCCGGTCGCATAATGGATCGACGTTCGTCGTGTCCAGGACCGGAGCCGCAACCTATGAAGATCAAGTCACCGATCGTAACGCTGCTGGTCGGCCTGCTGATTGGCGTGATCATCCTGATCCTCAGCATCAACTCGAACCATCCCACCAAGCCGTACGGCGCGATGCCCGCGGTGGTGACGCGATGACCGAGACCATAACCCCGGCTCCGGCCAGGAATGGCCGCCTGCTGGTACCCGTACTGATCGGCTGCCTCGTGTCGGTCGTGCTCGGCGTCTACGGCGGCGTACACACGGGCAACAGCATCGTCATCGACATCAGCGGCTTCCCCAAGCTCGCGTTGGTCAAGAGTTGGCTCGCCACGATCGCCACGGCGTTCGCGCTGATTCAGCTCGGCTCCGCGCTGGTCATGTACGGCCGGATCAAGGCGATCACGGCACCGCCGTGGATCGGCGCGCTGCACCGCTGGTCGGGCCGGATCGCGTTCTTCGTTGTGGTGCCGGTCGCGGTGTTCTGCCTGTACGGTATCGGCTTCCAGCACTTCGACACCCGGGTGCTCGTGCATTCCGTGCTCGGCTGCCTCTTCTTCGGCTTCTTCACGATCAAGATGCTGGTACTGACCAAGCGCGGCGTCGCAGCGTGGGTACTGCCGCTGCTCGGCGGGCTCGTGTTCGCTGTGCTGGTGTCGTTGTGGCTCACCTCGGCGTTGTGGTACTTCAACAACACGTGACGCCGACGAGACCGACTCCACGTCGGCACTGAGCGCCGATAGGCGCACCGGGTTCAGATAACCGACCCTCCCGAGGGCCTCGCCGAATAGGTCCTCGGCACGGCTGTTGACCAGCGCTGTGCGCCCAGTAAACCGGACTCGACTCCCGATTTCATCGATGCCGATCGCGACATCGACGACCACCGTGAAAGCCACACGCGTGCTCGAGTTGCGCGTGTGGCACCGGCAAAAGTGGCGTCTAAGGGTCAGCCGCAAGGTAGTGACGTCCGGGATTTCGTCTGCGAATCTCAGTGCATCGGTAATCTCACCGATCGCGATAAATCAGGAAATATTTCACGCCATCACTTCATCATAAGACATTGATAGATGGCGATATATAGAACGGACTCCACTCATGAAACTGAGATCGCTGAGGTTCGCAACGATCAGCCGATCCGTCGTGGCCCTTCTCGGCGCCACCGCTATCGCCACCGGATTCGCGGTCGCCACGGCCGCACCCGCACAGGCCGAATCGACCATCGGCGGCACGATTTCGCCGACCGAGGTTCTGGCCCGCGCCGTCTACTGGTACAACCAGGGCAGTTCGATCACGTACAACCAGGGCGCAACTCACCCGGACGTCGACGGTACGACGTACCGTACCGACTGCTCCGGCTTCGTATCGATGGCGCTCCACATCACGCCGAGCGGCTCCAGCGCACCCGACACCGACGCGCTCGCGACGTCCACCTACACCACGCTGATCGCGGCGAACCCGTCGTCCAGCACCGACCTGCGCCCCGGCGATCTCCTGGACAACAGGGTCGGAGCGCACGCCGACCACCACGTGATCCTGTTCGAGGCCTGGCAGGCCGACCACGTCCACTTCACCTACTACAGCTTCGGCTCGACGCCGATCGCGCACGGGACCGCGACGTTCAGCCAGTCGTCGCTGTCGGGCCACCCGACCACGGACTACGAGGCCTACCGTTACAAAAAGATCAGGAATATGACGCCGACCGACTACGACGCCGACAGCCAGTCCGACCTCGCGCTCTACCGCGGATCAACGGGGACGTGGTTCCTGCGCACCACATTCAATACGGCGATCACCGGTACCAGCAGCGTCTACGGCAACGAAGGAGACATTCCGGTGCCCGGTGACTACAACGGCGACGGCGAGACCGACCTTGCGCTGTACCGTCCGTCGGATGCCACCTGGTGGCTGCACACCACCGGCGGCAGTGCGATCACCGGCAGCGGCACGACGTGGGGCGTGCCCGGCGACATTCCGGTGCCCGGTGACTACAACGGCGACGGCAAAGCCGATCAGGCGGTCTACCGGCCGTCGAACAACACCTGGTACCTCCGGACCACCAGCGGTACCTCGATCACCGGAACCGACACGGTTATGGGCGCGGCCGGCGACGTCCCGGTACCCGGTGACTACAACGGTGACGGCAAGGCGGATCTCGCACTCTGGAACCCGTCCACCGGTGTCTGGCTGATCCGTTCGACGTCCGGCGCAACCCTCACCGGCAACGGCGTCAGCTGGGGCTTGGCGGGCGACATTCCGGTGCCGGGGGACTACAACGGCGACGGCTCGTACGATCTCGCGCTCTGGCGCCCCTCGACCGGTATGTGGTACCTGCACACCACGAGCAACGTCGCGATCAGCGGCACCAGCACCTCGTGGGGCCTGGAGGGCGACATCCCGGTGCCGGGGGACTACAACGGCGACGGAAAGTTCGACCTGGCGGTCTGGCGGCCGTCGACGGGCGTGTGGTACTTGCGCACCACCGCGGACAACGACATCTCCGGCACCGGCACGGTCTACGGTGTGCCGGGCGATACCCCGCCGGCCAGCCTGGCGTACTTCAATACGCCGTCCGGCGGCGGGTGCGGTGCCGGCCCGAACCAGTGCACGTTCTAGCCAGCTGATGCGGCAGGTCCACTCCGGCGTAGCTGGAGTGGACCTGCCGTTTGGTCAACATATCTTGACCAAGCCCCGGCCGACCCGGGTGTACAGTGAGATTGTCGCCCGGGTCCCCGGCGGTCAATCCTGAGTAGTAACACGGATTTGACGCCACCCGTGAGGTATCACGATGAAGACTGCGACGCATTCTCTCCGTGGACTCAGTGGTAGGCGCTTGATCGCAGCGCTCCCAATGCGGCAGCGTTATGCGGCGGGTGATACGACGCAATGAGCGATTCGGTGAGTATCCGGGTGGTCGTGGCGAACGACGCTGACGAGTTTGCATGTGTGCGTATCAACGGCGATGTCGATCTCGAGGCCGAGCAGCAATTCGCCTCGGCGCTCGAGGATTTACGCAGCTTGCACTGCGTGCGGCTGTGTGTGGACCTCGGCGGCGTCGGGTTCGCTGGCACCTCCCTGCTGACGTTTCTGGTCCGCGTCATCAATGTCGTCCCGATCGACACACAGGTGTTGCTGTGCCGCCCGGGCCGAATGACGAGACATCTTCTGGAACTTTCATCGCTGGACACCATTGCGGCGGTGTGCGAGGACCTGCCGGCCGTGTTCGACGTCCCGGCCGCAACCCGACTCCGCGATCCACAACTCCGCGATCGAACGGTCGACGGGCGGAGAGCGCGTGGGTCGCACCCGCGCCGAACGCGGTTGCCGGCGCTCGCCCGGCTCCTCGGGTGGATCCGCTGAGGCAGGGACGTCCCGGCCAGGCCGTCAGGAGACGACGCGGAGCCGATTGTCGACGTCGGTGACGCCGGAGGCGGACAAGGCCGCGTGTTCGGCTTGGCGGCGGGCCGCCCACGATGCCACCATGCCGGTCAGGGCAATTCGACTGCCGACGATATCGATACGGGTCCAGCCCAACTCGTACACGATCGCGGTCTTGATCTGGTGGTCTGTTGTGCGAATCGTCTGCGTCATAACCTCACTGCCCCGCTTGGGGGAGAACGCTGACCAGGGCCTTTAGGCCCGAACGGTGGCCCTTGGCCGGATGCGTCGAGGCCGGAGGCCGTCGGCGCGGATGTGAGCGTGATCGTGGTGACGACCGCGCTCACGCCGCGCAACGCTGCCATGGCGCGGTGCGCCGCATCACGCTGGTAGTCCCAGTCCACGGTGCCGGACAGCCGGACGACATGGTCGTGGACGGTGGCCTGCACCGATCCGGCGGGGACGGACACCATCCGGTCGAGCGCCTCGGTCGCCTTGATGGCGATGTCGGTGTCATTGCGAGCGGCCCAGCCATTCCGGACCGTGATCTCGTCCGCGACCGCGGTCACGCCGCGTACCCGCAGGGCGGCCCGGACGGCTTCATGCTTCTCCGGAAAAGTTGCCACCTGGCCCGACAACGTCACCGCGCCTGAGCGCAGGGATACGCGGATCGCGTCCGCGTCGACGCTGGGGGTCGAGGCCAGTTCGTCGAGAATGGCGGTCTTCAGTTCGTGATCCGTGGTATGCCCAACGTGCGTCATGTCTCCACGGTGCGCCCGGGTCGAAACGCCCGAAAGAGGCTTTCGGCCCCTCCGACCACTCCGGTCTGCTGAAACCACGTCGCCCGCCCGGGCGAACTCATCCTGGCGGGCACCGTGCTTGGTGATCGTTTAGTTGTTTCGGCTGAGGACAACCTTGAGCGCGCCCGTTTCGGCGGCGTTGGCGAACACGTCGTACGCGTGCATGAATTCGTCGAAACCGAAACGGTGAGTGACGAACCGTTGCGCGTCGATCTGGTGACTGGTCAGTAGCTTCAGCAGCGTGGGCGTCGAATAGGTGTCGACCAGGCCGGTGGTGATCGTGACGTCGCGAGTCCACAGCCAAGATCTGTTAGGTGACTATGGCGCCGGGGATGGGGCTCCCTCAGGAACGGACTTCGATGTTCGCCTCGGCCGGTAGGCGAGGCGTGCGAGGAGCGGTCGGCAAGTTCGGGTCCGCGATCCCCAGCCGCAACGCCAGGTACGGATAGCCGAGACCGGCGAGGATGCGGTGCAGGTCCTGCCGGGTGACCGGCGACTCGACGGCCGCGGACATCGGCAGTAGCGCGATCCCGAGTTCGGTCGCGGTCAGCCAGATCGCCGACAGCGCTTCGCCGGCACGCAGCCAGCTGCGGGGTTGTTCGGCGAGGCCGTACAGGATGACGTACGTCGCCGCGTTGTCGTGCCCCTCGGTGACGGGGAGCGTACCGACGTGGCCGAAGTCGCGCATCGGCACCGTGGTCGGCACCGTCTCGTCGGGGATGTTCGCGTCGGGTACGCCGGCGCCGGCGGGTCGTCGAGGATCCGTCCAGGTGTCGAGTTCAGCGTGCGCCAACGCATCGTCGATCTCGCCGTCCTGCGCCCGCGACATCGCCGATGCGAGTGCGATTTTCTGGTCGCCGGTGAGTTGGTGCAGACCGATGCCCAACGTGGACGCGGTCGCGCGGAGCGCAGTGATCGCAGCGTCCGAGAGTTGCTGATCGAGAAGCGGCCGGCGGTCGGTGTGCCGGGTCTCGGCCGCGTGGCGTAGACGTACCGCCTCGTCGGTGACTGCGGTGCGGCCCGTGACGGTGATGCTGGCAAGGAAGTCCGGATGCTGGCCGACCGCTGGCGCTGCGACGGTGTGGTCCGCGTCGTCCGGATTCGCCAACCGGGCGACATCGATCGCGAAGCCGGCTGCGGCGAGCGAGATGCATGCCTGGTGGAGCGCCGCACCGCAGCTGAGTGCCAGCAGACGACGGTCCGGGTCGGCTTCCCGCAGCTGCCGGCGGCTGTCGGCGTAGAGGTCGGCGACAGCACCGTCGATCCGCCAGCGCCATGGTTGCGTGTTGTGGATCGATGGGGCAAACGCCGCATCGGTAGCGGCGGTGACCAGGGCTCGCGTCGCGGTTGCCCGGTCGATAGTGGTCGTGGTGTCCATCTCAGCCTCCTGCTGTCCGATTGAGCGTGTGCCGTGCGTCGGAGTGGTCGACAGGGCCACAAGACCTCAAACCCGGCCGCATCATCGACGCGCGCACCGCGCTTCCAGTACGGGCGATGGCGACGGTGTGGCCGGTATAGCGGACCAATCCGTCGGCGACGGAGCCGAGGACCAGGGTGGCGAATCCACCGTGCCCGCGGGGTCCGACAACGATGAGGTCTGCGCCGTTACCGGCGTCGTTGAGAACGCGGATCGGATTGTCGCCGTGGACCGCTTCCCGGACAACGACGACATCCGGGTACTTCTCCTCCCACGGCGCGGTGATCTCGCGAAGCATCCGATCGGCGGCTGACCGCCGGATGACGGTGTCGGCCGCGTGTTCGAACAGCGGGCGGAAGCCGTGTCGGGTCGGGGACTCCCAGACGTACACGGCGTGCAGCGTCGCGCCCCGCGCCCGGGCCTCCTCGATGGCGAACTCGACCGCGTCCGCGGATCCCGGTGATCCATCGACGCCGACAACGACCCGCGCACCTGCGGTCGGACGCGGCCGGCGGTCGTCGGCGGGTACGACGATCACGGACGTCCGGGCATGCGCAGCGACCTGGATGCTGACGAGTCCGGCGAGTAAGCCGCCGTAGTGCACGCGGCTGTCGGCCGAGACAACGACGAGTCCGGCCGTGTCGGACGCGCTGATGAGGGCGTTCGCGGGGCTGCCGTCGGACACTGCGCCGCTGACGGCGAGCCCCGGATGGGCGTGGGCGACACGTTCGACGACCCGGCCGAGCATCTGCCGGGCGAGTTGCAGCGGTTCGTCGCCGGTGTCGTGGCCGGGCCTCGCCCAGGACGGCACGGGCTGATGTCCGTACACGAGGTGCAAGCCGACGTGGCGTCGTGCTGCCTCCCATACGCCGAGGTCGAGGGCTGCACTCTCGCCGAGCGCCGGTTGGGCGGCCAGATTCTCGATCTCTCGCCGCTCCATGCCGACCACGACGGCACCGTCGGTGTATGTCATCACGCGCCTCCTGTCTGCGACCAGCATCGCTTCGGGAGGGCACGTCGAACAGGGCCGAGACGCCCGAGCACGGCGGGCCTTTGGACCCTCGTTGCGGCGCCGGCGGACTGCTGCCGGTCAGCTGTCCAGGGGGACGGTCCAGGTCACCACGGTGCCGCGCGGTAGGGCGTTCGCGACAGTGAACTCTCCGCCGCGATCCTCGGCACGGCGGCGCAGATTCACCATGCCGTGACCGACCCCGGCCTGGTGCATGCCCACACCGTCGTCGGCCACACGCAGTGTCAGCCGTCCGGAGGCAATGCTGACGTCGATTGCGACGGTGGACGCGCGTGCGTGCTTGACCACATTGGACAGCGCTTCCCCGACGACGGCGAGGAGGTCGGAGCGCAGCGGGTCGGAGATGCCGAGGTCGATCGGGCCGGTGACGGTCAGTTTCGGCGTGAACCCGAGAGTCTGCGCCGAGTCGTCGATGGCGGTCTTCAGCGCTGCTCGTACCGAGGCGGCGGCTGGTCGGTGCAGTCCGAAGATCGCAGTGCGGATATCGCGAATGGTGGCGTCGAGTTCGTCGATGGCCTGATCGAGGCGGTCACGGACGTCATCGCGGCGGGTCATGCGGGTCAGGCCCTGCAGTCCCAGGCCGGTCGCGAACAGTCGTTGGATGACGACGTCGTGCAGGTCGCGGGCGATGCGTTCGCGATCGGCGAGGACCATCAGCAGTTCGCGCTCCTCCTGGGCGCGCGCACGTTCCAACGCCAGCGCAGCCTGTGCCGCGAACGTGGTGATCATGTTGATGTCGGTGTCCGCGTCGAAACCGATCCCGTCGGCGGCCAGGCCGACCACCAGCACACCCTGTACGCTGCCGGTCATGGCGAGCGGTGCCAGCAGCGCGGGACCGGCCGGCACGGGTGCCGGCCACGCCGCGGCGGCGTTCAGGTCATCGACGAGGATGTGCCGGCCGCCCGCGATGATCTTTTCGAACGGTGTGCCGATCAGCGGGATCGCGATCCGGTCGAGGTCGGGGACGTGCGGCGCGGTGACTTCGACCCGCAGTTCACCGGTCATTTCGTCGTAGAGCAGGATCGCGACGAACGCGGCCTCGGCGACGTCGCGGGCGTGGTCGGCGACCAGCCGCAGGACGTCGGCACGATCGACCTGGCCGACGAGATTGCTGGTGATGTCCGCGGTCGCCTCCAGCCACCGCTGCCGTCGGCCGGACGCCGCGTACAGGCGGGCATTGTCGATCGCGATTCCGGCCGCCGCCGCCAGGGCGATCACGATCTCTTCGTCTTCGGCGCTGAACTGTCCGGCACCGCGTTTCTCGGCCAAGTACAGATTGCCGTACACCTGGTCGCGGATCCGGACCGGAACACCGAGGAAGCTGCGCATGACCGGGTGGCCGGCCGGGAACCCGAGGGAACGTGGATGTTCGCTGATGTCGTCCAGGCGCACCGGCCGCGGATCATCGATGAGCAGCCCGAGGACGCCACGTCCGGTCGGAAGATCACCGATATTCTGGTGTTCGGTCACCGTCATTCCGTCGGTGATGAACTCCACGAGACTTCGGTCCGGGCCGATGATGCCGAGCGCACCGTAGCGCGCGTCGGCGACCTGGCAGGCCGACACCACGATCCCGGACAACGTGGTACGCAGGTCAAGGTCGCTACTGATGCCGACGACGGCCCGCAGCAGCGGTGACAGCATTTCGCGCCCCGCCATCACGTCACCTGCCGAGTCGGGCAGGCAGTGTACGGATCGGCGTGGGTGACGCGTGACCTCGCCTGATGGTGATCACATCGATGACTCCGCCCGGGACTTTCCGCGTGAGGGCTCGCTGACGGCCACCGGGGTCATGGGCGACAAGGTGACCCTACTCCTGATCGGGCTCGGCCGAACGGTACGCCGGCCCGAAGCCGTTAGGAACAAGAGCCCCGCACGGCCCACGCATTCGCGGTCAGCCGGATGGACGTGTCGGCCTGGGACAAGCGCGTACGCAGGAGGTCGCCCAGTGCACGCCGGTGCTCGTCGGTGAGCGACGCAACGTAGCCCGGTGCCGGGCCTTGACCGCCCAGGAACGGTGACCAGTAGTCGTCGAAGTCGACGAACACGGTCGGTACGTCGATCGCCCCGACGGACACATCGCGCAGACCGGCATCGGTCCACAACGCACGCAGTGGTTCCGGCCGGCACAACGAGAAGCGGATACCCTCGTCCAGCTCGCCTGCGGCCGGGTCGAGGGCCACCGCGGCATCCCAGAAGTACCGCAGCATCGCCATGCCCTCGGCGTAATCCCAGACGTACGCGGCGACGATGCCGCCCGGCCCGGTCACCCGGGTGAATTCGGCCAGCGCCCGAGCCGGATCGGGGACGAAGTTGAGGGCCAGGCCACTGACGACGATGTCGACGCTGCGGTCGGGCAACGGCAGCACCTGTGCATCGCCGACGTAGAACGTCGCCCGCGGGTCGCCGATTCGACCACGAGCGCTGGCGATGAAGCCCTCGGACGTATCGATGCCGATCACCTCTGCCGGATCCGACTCGATCAGCACCGTCTCGGACAGTGCACCGGTGCCACAGCCCACATCCAGCCATCGCTGCCCACCCGGCACGTCCAGCCAGTCCAGGAATGCGACCGCCACGCGGCGACTCCATCGACCCACGTACGCCTCGTACGCGTCGCCGGCTGCCCAGACGTCGTACCCCATGCGGGCACCCTATCGGTCGTCGTCGAAGACTGGCTATGCCATCGCCAGCGCCATGATGCCCATCCCGGCCGTCATGACCGCGTGATTCAGATCCTCGGTCACGCGGCACCGACTCGACGACGTTCGTGGGATGACCCGTCCGAGTACGACCAGGAGCAGTCCGGCCGCTATACAGCAGCTGCCGGCCACCCAGGATTCACTCGGCCGAGCCGCCCATGCGGCGCCGCCCATCGGTCGTCCGATCATGCCGTCATGGGTCGGCGACATGACCGCGAGCATCCACACCATGCCGGCCATCACGGCTGCGTGCGCGAGGCAGTGCATCCGGTCGGCGGCGCCGTGGGATGCACGAGAGGCTCGCATCGCCACGCCTCCGTCAACGGCGACCCAGTTCGACGCAACGGACAGTTGAACGCCGATCGCCTGTGCCGCGAACCAGGCGCAGGCGACTCCGAAGAACGCCATCTGCCACGGTACGAATCGCGGCGGCGTCCAGATCATGGCCGTCATCGCGGTGCCCATGGCGAGATGTGCGGTGTAGTTGACGCGGGTCGTCCAGTCGGCCGCGGCGGCTGCCGGCCCGACGCATCGACGCAGGCAGTACCAGCCCGTACCCGCGAAGATTGCCGTCAGGGCAAGCCTCACGACCAAGGGCATGTCTGCCATCCGGACCTCCTCGATGCCTGAGGCGTAGGTTAGCTCCAGATTGTGACGTAAACCGGCGGCCGGAACCGCGAGGGCGGCACGCCGGCGCCGGGTGTGCACATCAGCTGCATCGCATCCGGCGTGGACAGGAAGTTGCGCAGGTAGGCGACGCCCTCCGTACGCCGGTCGGGGCGCAGCGTCGTGACGTACCAGCAGCCGTTGATCGGTGTGATGTCGGTCGTGATGACCTGCAGTGCGTTCCGCTTCATCTGCGGTGCGACCAACGATGAATGTGCGGGCGCGACCCCGGCGCCGTTCGCGGCGGCCGCCCACGCCGCGGTCTCGCTCGGGAAGACGCTGATCTGCCGATCCGGCACCCGGTGTGCCTTGAGCAGCCGGCCGACCTCGCTGTCCGGATCGGTGCCGCTCGGCCCGACCAGCCACGGCCATTTCGACGGCGATCCGGGGTAGCGAGCGGAGGGGGACGCTACCAGCATGATCCGGTAGCGCAGGACCGCCTCGCAGACCAGCGGATGATCGGCATCGGCAGCGATAGGCGGCCCGAGCGCGACATCGGCGATCCGGGCACTGAGAAGCTCCCGCATTTCCGCTGCGGTGGCCACGCCGGAGGTGGTCTCGATGGTGTTCGAGCACCTTCGGGCGAACGATTCGACCAGCGGTGCGGCGATGAATTCGGCGATCGTCGGCGTGACCAGCAGGCGTAGCTGGGCCGGCGCGCCGCGAGCGGCACGGACCGCGGCCTCGGCATCGGCACCGAGGCTCACCATCTGGGACGCGATCGACAGCAGCCGCGTGCCACCCGGGTCAGGGACATCGCGTTGCCGTCCCGGACCACAAGTTGATCATCGAGATGGACGCGGAGCGAGGCGATCGCCTTCGAAACGGCAGGCTCGCTGACGCCCAGCACATCGGCCGCGGCACGGACCGATCCCAGCCGCGCGACGAGCACAAACGCGCCGAGCTGCGTAAGTGTCACAGGCCCACATTGGCACTGTTGCGGATAGATTGCCAGCAGCGGAGCGATCAAGTGCTAACCGTTCGGTTAACCGCTCATTGTGGCGGTAGAGGCCACGGATCAGGATGAGGATGGGATTACAGGGCGATCACACGCGCCACGGCCGATCTTGAGCCGGGGGTGCGTCCTCAGTGCGGAGGCGTGATGCAAGTACCAGCACATTTCGAGTACGAAAAGGCGACCAGCGTTGATCATGCGCTCGACCTGCTCAACCGATGGGGGAGCGAAGCGCGCGTCGTGGCCGGCGGCCATTCGCTGATCCCCATGATGAAGCTGCGTCTGGCCCGGCCGGAGGCGCTGATCGACATCAACGATCTGACCGAGTTGGACTACATCCGGATGGACGGCGGCGAGCTGGCCATCGGCGCGATGACCCGACATCGGGATCTGCTGCATTCGGCCGTCGTCGCCGAGCACTATCCGATCTTCCGGGACGCCGAGCGGGTGATTGCCGATCCGATCGTGCGCAACCGTGGCACCATCGGCGGCTCGCTCTGCCAGGCCGATCCGTCCGAGGATCTGTCCGCCGCGTTCGCCGCGGTCGACGCGACGGCGGTCATCAGGGGAGCCGACGGTACCCGTACGGTGCCGGTCCGGGACTTCCACACCGGCCCCTACGAGACCGTGGTCGGCCCGGCCGAGTTGCTGATCGAGATCCGGGTGGCGATCCGTCCCGGCGGCGGCAGCGCGTACGAGAAGGTAGAGCGTCGCGTCGGAGACTGGGCGGTCGCCGCGGCCGGTGCGGCACTGTGGCTCGACGGCACCACGATCACCGAGGTCGGCATCGGTCTGACCGCGGTCGGCGCGGAACACTTCCACGCTCGCGAGGCCGAGGACTTCCTGCGCGGCAAGTCCCCGACCGAGGAGAACTTTGCGGCGGCCGGACAACTGGCCGGAGAGCACTGCGAACCGAACGCCGACCAGCGAGGCCCGGTCGACTACAAGCGCCACCTGGCTGGCGAACTCACCACGCGGGCGTTGCGTCGGGCCGCGGCCCGCGCCCAGGGACAGGGGGCCTGACATGCAGATCACGGTGAATGTCAACGGCGAGGACTACACGCGCGAGGTCGCCAACCGGACCCTGCTCGTGCATTTCCTCCGCGACGATCTGGGCCTGACCGGCACCCACTGGGGCTGCGACACGTCGAACTGCGGTGTCTGTACGGTCTGGCTCGACGAGATACCGGTGAAATCCTGCACGGTCTTTGCGGTGATGGCCGACGGCCACCGGATCCGGACCGTCGAAGGCCTCGCTCAGGGTGCCCAACTCGACCCGATCCAGCAGGGCTTCGTCGCCTGCCACGGCCTGCAGTGCGGTTTCTGCACCCCGGGCATGATGCTGACCGCGCGGTGGCTGCTCAACGAACATCCGAACCCGTCGGACACGGAGATCCGCGAGACGATCTCCGGCCAGCTCTGCCGGTGTACCGGATACGAAAACATCGTGAAATCGATCCGCTGGGCCGCCGACCATGAGGCCGCCGCACGGGACGCCGCCGCAAGTGAGCCCGAGGGGGCGAAAGCGTGACCAGCACGATTGAGCCGCAGACCACGACACCGTCGAAGACGGCGGACGCAACCACGCCGATGGGCTACGGTCGGATGGCCCGCAAGGAAGACGCACGGTTCACCCGCGGCGCCGGCAACTACGTCGATGACGTCCAGCTGCCCGGCATGCTGCACGGCGCGGTCCTGCGCAGTCCGTTCGCGCACGCCCGGATCATCTCGATCGACACGAAAGCCGCCGAAGCACATCCGAAGGTCAAGGCCGTCATCACCGGCGCGGTCCTGGAGACGCTCGGCCTCGCCTGGATGCCGACGTTGTCCTACGACACGCAGGCCGTGCTGGCCACCGACAAGGTCCGGTTCCAGGGCCAGGAGGTCGCGTTCGTCGTTGCTGAGGACCGTTACTCGGCACGGGATGCGCTCGAACTCATCGACGTCGAATACGAGGTCCTTCCTGCGGTCTTCGACGCGAAGCAGGCGATGGCCGCCGACGCCGCGCTGATCCGCGACGATAAGGAAGGCAAGACGGACAACCACATCTTCGACTGGGAGTCCGGCGACAAGGCGAAGACCGACGAGGTGTTCGCGAACGCCGAAGTCGTCGTCTCGCAGGACATCCTCTACCCGCGCGTACACCCGGCGCCGCTGGAGACCTGCGGCTCGGTCGCGGACATGAACCCGATCACCGGCAAGCTCACGCTGTGGTGCAACACCCAGGCGCCGCACGCGCACCGGACCGTCTACGCCCTGGTCGCGGGCCTTCCGGAGCACAAGATCCAGGTGATCTCGCCGGATATCGGCGGCGGCTTCGGCAACAAGGTCCCGGTCTACCCGGGATACGTGTGCTCGATCGTCGGATCGATCGTGACCGGCAAGCCGGTCAAATGGATGGAAGACCGATCCGAGAACTTGATGAGTACCGGCTTCGCCCGCGACTACCACATGCACGCCGAGGTCGCGTCCACGAAGGACGGCAAGATCCAGGCGGTACGGGTGAACGTGCTCGCCGACCACGGCGCCTTCAACGGCACCGCCCAGCCGACGAACTTCCCGGCCGGCTTCTTCCACGTGTTCTCCGGCTCCTACGACCTGGAAGCCGCGCACTGCACGGTCAAGGGCGTCTATACGAACAAGGCACCGGGCGGCGTCGCGTACGCGTGCTCGTTCCGGGTCACCGAGGCCGCGTACGTGATCGAGCGCATGATCGACGTCCTCGCCTATGAGTTGAAGGCGGACCCGGCCGAGCTGCGGATGAAGAATCTGCTGCAACCGGAGCAGTTCCCGTACAACAGCCCGACCGGCTGGGAGTACGACTCCGGCGACTATCCGCGCACGCTCAAGCTCGCACTGGAGATGGCCGGCTACGACGAACTCCGCCGCGTGCAGGCCGAACAGCGCCGCACGTTCGATCCCGGTCAAGGGTGGCGTGCTCACCGGCATCGGCCTGAGCTTCTTCACCGAGGCGGTCGGCGCGGGTCCGCGCAAGCACATGGACATCCTCGGTCTCGGTATGGCCGACGGTGCCGAACTGCGCGTCCACCCGACCGGCAAGGCGGTGCTCCGGATCTCGGTGCAGTCGCAGGGCCAGGGCCACGAGACCACGTTCGCGCAGATCGTGGCCGAGGAGCTGGGCATCTCGCCGGACGACATCGACGTCGTACACGGCGACACCGACCAGACCCCGTTCGGCCTCGGCACCTACGGCTCCCGCTCGACGCCGGTCTCCGGTGCGGCAACGGCGGTCGTCGCCAGGAAGGTCCGCGACCGGGCGAAGATCGTCGCCTCGGCGATGCTCGAGGTGTCCGTGGACGACCTGGAGTGGGAGAAGGGTCGCTGGTTCGTCAAGGGCGACCCGGAGAAGGGCAAGACGATCCAGGAGATCGCGATGGCCGCCCACGGCTCGCTTGAGCTGCCCGAAGGCGTCGAGGGTCATCTGGACGCGACGACCGTCTACAACCCGCCGAACCTGACGTTCCCGTTCGGCGCGTACATCTGCGTCGCCGACGTGGACACCGGTACCGGGCAGGTCAAGGTACGGCGGTTCATCGCGGTCGACGACTGCGGCGTACGGATCAACCCGATGATCGTGGAGGGCCAGGTGCACGGCGGTCTCGCCGACGGCATCGGGATGGCGCTGATGGAGCTGATGGCGTTCGACGAGGAGGGCAACTGCCTCGGCGGATCGTTCATGGACTACCTGCTGCCGACGTCGATGGAGTGCCCGTCCTGGGAGCTGGGGGAGACGGTCACGCCGTCACCGCACCACCCGATCGGGGCCAAGGGTGTCGGTGAGTCCGCGACGGTCGGGTCCCCGGCCGCGGTCGTCAACGCCGTGATGGACGCGCTGAAGCCGTACGGCGTGATCCACGCCGACATGCCGCTGACACCGTCGAACGTGTGGCGGGCGATCCAGGGACGGCCGATCCGGACGGATCTAGCCATTCAATGAGCGGTCGTAGGGTAGAAGCATGAGGACGGATCTTCTGGCGAAAGCCGAGACGCTGCGGCAAGCACGTACCCCGTACGTGCTTGCCACGGTCGTCCGCGCCGAACGCCCGACCAGCGCCAAAGCAGGGGACAGTGCGTTGATCCTGGCCGACGGCACGCTGGACGGGTTCGTCGGCGGTACCTGTGCGGAGTCGACCGTCCGTCTGCAGGGTCTCCGGCTCCTGCAGACCGGCCTGTCGACACTCCTGCGGATCACCCCGGACGACGACGTCTCCCGGCAGGTCGACCGTCCGATCGGTGAGGCCGAAGGCATGATCGTGGTCAACAATCCGTGCCTGTCGGGGGGCAGCCTGGAGATCTTCCTGGAGGCGATGATGCCGGCCCCGCTGATCCACGTGCACGGGGACGCACCGGTCGCCCGAGCGCTCGTCCGGGTCGGTGCGGCGGCCGGGTACGACATGGTCGCGGCCGACCCGTCGACCGCCATCCCGCCGGACACGGCAGCGGTCGTGGTGGCGTCGCACGGCCGGGGCGAGGAGGCCGCGATCGGCGCCGCGGTCCGGGCCGGCGTGCCGTACATCGCGCTGGTGGCCAGCCGGAAACGCGGCGAGGTCGTGCTGCGCAGCGTCGGCGTTGAAGCCGATCGGGTGAAGTCACCGGCCGGACTCGACATCGGTGCCCGTACCGCATCGGAGGTCGCCATCTCGATCCTGGCCGAGATCATTGCGGTACGGACACCGCCCGGCGAGCCGCACGCGGTCGTCGAGACGGAGATCGCCGCCGAACCGGCCCCGCTCGGCACGACCGCGCTCGATCCGGTCTGCGGCATGACTGTGACCGTCACACCGGACGCTCTGGCGGCGGAGCATGCAGGGCAGATGTACTACTTCTGCGGCTCCGGCTGCAAGGTTGCGTTCACCGACGACCCGCACCGGTACCTGGCCCATGGCTGAGTCCGCCGAGGTCGCCGCTCGCCTGCCGGACGTCGCCGCGCTCGCGGCCGCGCTCGCCGGTACCGGCTACCTTGCCGCGGAACCGCTGACCACCGCGCTGTTTCTGTCGGTGCGGATGGGTCAGCCGATCCTGCTCGAAGGCGAGCCGGGCGTCGGCAAGACCGAGGCTGCCAAGGCACTGTCGACGGTTCTTGACACGCCGCTGATCCGGCTGCAGTGCTACGAAGGACTCACCGCCGCCGAAGCGCTCTACGAGTGGAACTATCCACGCCAGTTGCTCGGCATCCGGCTGGCCGAATCCCGCGGTGAGCACCTGCGCGACGAAGACCTCTTCGGCGCCGAGTATCTGCTGGCCCGGCCGTTGCTCGCGGCGATCGAACATCCGGGGCCGCGGCCGGCCGTACTCCTGATCGATGAAGTTGATCGTGCCGACGATGAGTTCGAGGCGTTCCTGTTCGAGATGCTCGCGGAGGCGAGCGTCACCATCCCGGAGATCGGCACCCTGCGCGCGACCGCACCGCCGATCGTGGTCCTGACCTCCAACCGCACCCGCGACTTGCACGACGCGCTGCGCCGGCGGTGTCTCTACCACTGGATCGACTATCCGAACGCGGCCCGGGTCGCGGAGATCATTCGCCGCCGTGTGCCGGACGCCTCCGACTACCTGGCCCGCCAGGTCGCCGACACGGTCGCGCGGCTGCGCACGCTGCCACTGACGAAGCCGCCGGGCATCGCCGAGGCGATCAACTGGACGTCCGCGGTGCGCACGCTGGGATTGTCCGCGCTCGACGCGGTCAGCGCCGACGCGACGCTCGGCGCCGTGGTCAAACACGCTGAAGATCATGATGTGGTACGCGCTTCCGGGCTCCCGTCGTTGGTCGGCATTTATGAGTGACCTGTCCGACCTCGTCGCCCGGTTCACCACCGCTCTGCACGCGGCCGGCCTGCCGGTCGGTCCCGATCGCGCCGTTCGCTTCAGCCGCGCGATCACGATTGCGTCGCCGACCACGCTTACTGCGCTGCGCGCCTGCGCACATGCGACGCTGTCGCTGACCCACGACGACGACCCAGTCATCGACAGCGTGTTCGACATCGTCTTCGGCGGGATGGCCGACCCGGCCGATCACCGCGGCGACCCGAACGCGCCGCCGATCGACGGCCGGCGTAGCCCCTCGTCGAGCACGATCCCGCCGCAGCATCCATCGGTCACGGCAGAACCGCCGCCGGCGGGCGCGACCGGCACGTCGCTCCGGCGCGACGGTGAGCAGGACGAGGATTCCGCGTTCGAGATCGCGAGCGTCGGCGCCGATGTGGAACGCCTTCGGCATCGCGAATTCAGCGAGTTGGCGCCGGATGAACTCGCCGCGCTCGCCGACGTGATGGCCGCGCTGCGCATCGCGACACCGTCGCGCCACTCGCGCCGGACCCGCCGCTCGCCATCCGGACGCAGCGTCGACATGCGGGCGTCGCTGCGGATCGCGTACCGCAGCGGCGGCGATCCGATCCGGCTGATCCGTAAGAAGCGCAAGGCCCGGCCGCGCCGGCTGGTCGCGTTGTGCGACATCTCCGGATCCATGGAACCGTACGCGCGAGCCATGCTCCAACTGCTCTACTGTGCTGCCGGCGCATCACGCGCCGAGGTGTTCGTGTTCGCCACCCAGCTGACCCGGCTGACCCCGATCCTCGCCCGTAGCCTGCCCGGTCCGGCGCTGGCGGGTGCTGGTGCGGCGGCCCCGGACTGGTCCGGCGGTACGCGCATCGGCGCCGCCGTGACCGCGTTTCTCGACCGGTACGGCCGGCGGGGCATGGCCCGCGGCGCGGTCGTGCTGATCATCTCGGACGGCTGGGAGACCGGGGACGCATCGGAACTCGGCCGGGCGATGGCACGATTGTCCCGGCTGGCGTACCGCATCGTCTGGGTGAATCCGCGCACGCAAAGCCCCCGCTACCGGCCTCTGGTCGGCGGCATGGCAGCGGCCTGGCCGTACTGCGACGCGATCGTGAGCGCCCACCGCATCGACGCGCTCGACGAGCTGGTGGTGGCCCTGGCCGATACGAACCACATCCGTACGCCGTTCCTCGCGTCGCACCGTCTACAGGAGGCATGAAATATGCAACTCGTCAACGAATTCGTGGTCCCGCGCGGCATCGATGAGACGTGGGCCGTGCTGACCGACGTAGAACGCATCGCACCGGCCATGCCCGGAGCCGAACTCACCGGCGTTGAGGACGGCAAGTACAACGGCAAGGTCAAGATCAAGGTCGGACCGGTGACCGCCGCGTACGCCGGTGTCGCGTCGTTCCGCGAGCAGGACGCGGTCAACCACCATATGGTGCTGGACGCGACCGGCAAGGAGAGCAGCGGCCGTGGCCGAGCGGCCGCGGTCGTCACGGCGGACCTGGTTGCCGACGGCGCGGAGACCCGCGTGAAGGTGACGACGGACCTGACGATCTCCGGGCCGCTGGCGCAGTTCGGGCGCGGCGCGATCGCCGAGGTGTCGACCAGGCTGCTCAACCAGTTCGTCGCCAATCTGAAGGAGACGGTGCTGGCCGACAGCCCGGAAACACCGGTCTCGGCGCCTCCGCCGGCGGCTGCGCCCGCGCACCAACCGGACGCCGCCGCACCATCCGGCAGCGCCCTCGCCACCGAGGCCCAAGCGACGCCGGTCACCGCACCGCCGTTCGAGCCGCCGGCGGCCGACGTGAGCAGCGTCAACGGGGTCGCTCCGGCGACGATGCGTCCGACCGCCGCGCCGGTCCCGGCAACGACTCCTCCACCGGCAACGACTCCTCCACCGGCAGCGCCGTCCGGTGCTGCGGCTGCCTCGCCGACGCGTGCGGCACCGGCACCGGCCGCCGAGGTGAATCTCCTCAAGGTTGCGGCGTGGCCGATCCTCAAGCGCGTGATCCCGCTCGTCATTTTGATCGCGGTGATCGTCATCGTGATCGTCTGGCTCACCTGACCGTGCGGCTCGCCTTCCCGGCAGCCGAACGCTGGCGCGCTGGCCTCGACGCCTGGCGGATACCGCCGGAGATCCTTGCCGGTGCGGTCGCATCGCCGTGGACGCTGCCAGTGAACGTGTTTGCCGGCCGGGCTCGCAAGCAGGTGGATGAGCCGTCCGGTCTCTCGTACGACGTCGCGGTCGAGGCACTCCCGCTCGGCGGCACCGTACTCGATGTCGGAGCCGGTGCGGGCGCGGCGTCGCTGTCGCTGCGGGGCGTCGCCGGCGTGTTGACGGCCGTGGACGAGAGCGAAGCCATGCTGGCGACGTTCACGGATCTCGCCACCGCCGCGTCGGTGGCAGCCCGGACGATCGTGGGCACCTGGCCGGCGATCGCCACGATCGTTCCCACCGCCGACGTGGTGGTGTGCCATCACGTGCTCTACAACGTCGCGGATCTGGTGCCCTTCGTGAACGCATTGACAGCGCATGCGCGGCATCGAGTCGTCGTCGAGATCACCAACCGGCACCCGGCGGCGCTGCTCAATCCGGTGTGGAGCGCACTGCACGGCATCGATCGGCCGGACGGTCCCACCGCCGCCGACGCGGTCGAGGTGATCGCTTCGACCGGCGTGGATCCGCACCAGCAGTCGTGGCGACGGCCGATCACGCAGGACGGCACGGACTACGACGAACTCATCGCCTCGACCGTCCGGCGCCTGTGCCTAGGCCCCGAGCGCGTGGGCGACGTGGAGGCGGCGCTGCGCGACCTGGGTGTGAGCCGCGACCGGCCGTACCTCGGCCCGTCACTGCGGGAACTCGTGACAATCTGGTGGGATGTTCCACCGCTGACCCGGCCGACGGCCGGAGATAGGCAGCCGACGTGACGGACGTTGTGAAGTCGAGCCCTCGCATCAAGCTCGTCGCGGTCACCGACCAGCCGCTCGACGTGGCCGCCCACGAGGCTGCCGCGGCCGACCCGGCAGCCGGCGCCGTGGTCGTGTTCCAGGGCACCGTACGCAACCATGACCACGGTCGCGGTGTGGCAAAACTTGACTACGAAGGTCATCCCGAGGCGTTGCGGATCCTCCGTGAGGTGGCCGAGGAGATTGCCGCTGATCCGGACGTACTCGCGATCGCGGTCTCGCACCGCATCGGCCCGATGGAGATCGGCGACGTGGCGATCGTCGCGGCGGTCGCGACCGCACACCGGCGCGAAGCGTTCGTGCTGTGTGCCCGGCTCGTCGACGAGGCGAAGGCACGGCTGCCGATCTGGAAGCGTCAGCTGTTCGACGACGGCACCGACGAGTGGGTCAATTGTCCCTAGGTCGGGCAGCGTCGCTTGAGGTGATCTTGTTGTGGAAGACAGCGTTGCGACGTAGGTGTCTAAGGTCGGTTGAATGCCATTGAGTCGACGTCCCATCTCACGTCCGAGCGTGCGGGTACTGATGATCGATGACGCTGACCGGTTGCTTCTGTTCTCGGCGGGGCAGCCGGCTGACGGATCTGTTCGGTGGTTCGCGGCCGGTGGCGGCGTCGAGCCGGGTGAGAGCTATGAGCAGGCCGCGTTGCGGGAGATCCGTGAAGAAACGGGCCTGGCTGATGTCACGTTGAGCGGTGAGGTATGGCGTGGTCGCCCGTGGATCGCGGTCCGCGACGGTATCGAGTACGAGGTTCAGCAACGGTACTTCTTGGCTCGTGTGCCGGTGTTTGACATAGATACGTCAGGCTTCGAAGACATGGAGAGGACTGCTATCACCGGCTTCCGTTGGTGGACCGTCGCGGAATTGATGGAGACGAGCGATCTACTGCGACCGGCCGGGCTCGCTGGCTTGGTTGAGCGTCTGCTCGCCGATGGGCCGCCCGATGAGCCGGTAGTTGTAGCCGGTTGACCGCGCGTGGTCACAGCGTGGCGGCTGCTGGCTGGCGGCAATTTTTCGCGTCTCTGGATGCGCCCACTCATCCTCGGTGGAACGTGGTTCCTTGGTCGGACGTTCGCTATTGAAGCTCGCCGGGTTGAACACCAGCCACCGAGCAAAAAGTTGTCGGTGGCATTGGGCATACTGCTGGTATGTCCCATCTTCTCATGATCGGTACCGCTAAAGGGCTGTTCGTAGCGTCGAGCGATGACGACCGCCGCACCTGGTCGGTCAGCGAGCCGCCGGAGTTCCCGATGACCGGCATCTACGCGGTCGCGGTCGACAAGCGCCATGCGCCTCCGCGCCTGTTGGCGAGCTTCACCAGCTCACATTTCGGCCCGAGTCTCGCGACCAGCGACGACCTCGGCGCGACCTGGCACGAACCGGATCACGCACCGATCGCGTTTCCGCAGGATACCGGCGAGGCGCTGCGACGGGTGTGGTCGATCGCTCCCGGCCCGACCGACCAGCCCGACCGCGTCTACGCGGGCACCGAGCCGTCGGCGCTGTTCCGTTCCGATGACGGCGGATCGACGTTCGAGATGGTCCGGGCGCTGTGGGATCACCCGCATCGCGAGCAGTGGGGTGAGGGCTTCGGCGGCCAGGCGATTCACACCGTCCTGCCGCACCCGACCGACCCGGATGCGCTCGTCGTCGCGATGTCCACCGGTGGCGTCTACCGCACCGACGACGACGGCCGGACGTGGACGGCCCGCAACGCCGGTATCAAGGCCTACTTCCTGCCGGATCCGTGGCCCGAGTTCGGCCAGTGCGTCCACAAGGTCGCCCGGGATGCGACCGATCCCTCGAGGCTGTACGCGCAGAATCACCACGGCGTCTACCGGTCCGACGACGCGGGTGACCACTGGGAGTCGATCGCCGATGATCTGCCGACCGACTTCGGCTTCGCGATCGTCGCGCACCCGCACCGGGCCGGCACGATCTGGTCATTCCCGATCACCGCGGACGGCGAGCGCTTCCCACCGGAGGCTCGGTGTCGCGTCTTCCGGTCCACGGATGCCGGGAAGAGCTGGGAGGCGCTCGACCTGGGCCTGCCACAACATCCGTACTACGGCATCGTCCTGCGGGACGCGTTGTGTGTCGACGATGCGCAGGTGGCTGGCGTCTACTTCGGTAGCCGTACGGGCGATGTGTATGCCAGTCGCGACGAAGGTGACACGTGGCAGCTCGTCGCATCCGGCCTGCCCGACGTCCTGTGTCTGCGAGCGGTGGAGCTGTGAGGAGCACCCCGATATGCCGGTGAGCGTGCTCATTCCGGGTGCGCTGAGAGGCGAGATTGACGGTGCTTCGCGGCTGACCGTGGAGTCGACCGGGTCGCTCGACGCTGTCCTGCGGGAGATCGTTGCCCGTTGGCCGCGGCTCGGTCGCCGGCTCTGCGACGAGCGTGGCGAGATCCGCAAGTTCGTCAACGTCTATGTCGACGGCGAAGATGTCCGCCGTTGTGCCGGTGTGAATACGCCGGTTGCGGATGGCGCGGAGGTCCAGGTCATTCCGAGCGTGGCCGGCGGCTGTTGAGATCGATCCGGCCGGTGCTGCTGGCCGAGTCGACCCGATCGTTTGGGCTCAGGCGGCACCCGGATTCGTGGCGCTGTCGCCGAACGGCCAACGGCGCCCGATCGCGACGTGCAGGATGACCGAGACGCTGATCGCGTTGAGCGTTGCCTGGGCGACCCACGCGGCGCTCGTGGCCCGGGTGAACGTGAACGTGTCGGCGAGCGCGCTCAGGCTGGCGAACAGCGCCGCGGCGAGGATGACGATGACCGTAACCGACACGACGCGATCCCAGACGGCCGTGAGATGCGAGCGGATCGCGCCTTCGAACAGCATCGACACGATCAGGCCGGCGGCGATCAGGGAGCCGGCTCCCGCGGTGATCTCGGCCGGGTCCACGCCGCTGATCCCGGTTATCGCCAGGTAGGTGAGCAAGCCTCCACCGATCGTGACGACATTCGCAGACAGCAGCCGGATCCACCGCTGTTGCAGCGATGCGAACGGCCATCCGTGCCACGCGAGATAGAGCCATACCTGCCACACGCCGATCACGGTGAGCAAGGCGCCCAGCTCGGCTCCGCCGATGACGCCGTCGCGAGCGGTCAGGCCCGAGTCCGCCGGCGGGTGATAGTCGATGAGCCCGACGTAGACGCCGAGGGCAACGAGCCAGGACACGCCAAGGGCCGCCAGCCCGGCCGGAATGCGGGGGAGCAGCCGCAACGGCCACCCCTCGGTGACCAGCGTGAGCTGCAGCATCGCCGCGAACGCGGCACCGGCCAGAGGCATCACGGCCGGGAACGTCGGAGAGTGCCCGGGCCCGGGAAACGGCTCGAAGATGCCGCGCAGATCGGCGCTGCCGACCACGATCTGACCGAGCACGGTCAGCACGACCGCGATGACCGCGATGACGAGCGTGTCGAACCACCCCGACCACCACTTCGGTCGCAACGTCGTGCCAGGCCAGTCGTCCCACCAGAACGCGATCATCGCGACCGCCGGCAACGCGAACGTCACCAGCGGCCCGAGCACCAGCACCGACCGTTCCGGACCGCCCGCACCGAATGCCAGCAATGCCGCGATCGGGATGACGAGCAGCAGCCCGGCGAGTCCCAGCAACGGCTGGCGGGCGAAACGGCGCCGTTGAGCGACCGACGGCCGATGGCTGCTGGAGTTGTTCGGGAGTACTGATCGCCGGCCGTTCGGGCAGCGACGACGAGGTCATGCCGGTACGCCGACCGGGTCCATCACCAATTCGGCCGCCATCGGCAGTTCACGGATTCGGCGGCCGGTCGCGTGGAATACCGCGTTGGCGATCGACGCCGCGGCACCGACCTGACCGATCTCGCCGACGCCTTTGACGCCGAGCGGGCCGACCACGTCATCGGGACGTCGACGAACTCGACCGTGACCTCGGGCGCGTCCGCGTTCACCGCGACCAGATATTCGCCCAGGTTGTTGACGCCCACTGCCAGAGCGTGGATCCATCTGGTTGCCCTCCAGGAGCGCCTGACCCATCCCCAGAGCATGCCGCCCATCAGCTGGCTGCGCGCGAGCTTCGGATTGAGCACGCGGCCGGGTGCGAACACGCCGAGCATCCGGCGGACGCGGACCAACCCGAGATCCGGGTCCACGGCGACCTCGGCAAACTGGGCGCCGAACGTGAGCAGCCCATGCGGCGTGTCCAGCGGCGGCGGCGTCCAGCTGCCGAGTGCCTCGGCGTCGAGCCGGCGATTGCGCTGCAGCAGTCCGCGTATGCGTCGCTGCGCCCGAGCCGTTCAGAACCATCGCCCGTCCTGACCTCGACCTTGGCCGGCTCGGCGCCGTGCAGGGGCGACTTCTCGTCGGCGACCGCCATCGCGATCATCTGATCGCGCAACGCGATCGCGGCGTTGTGCACGGCGGCGCTGACCATCACGGCCCGGCCGACCCCACCGCGGACGAGGTGTTCGGCAGATCGGTGTCGCCGGCCTCGAACCGCACCCGGTCCATGCCGATTCCCAGCCCGTCCGCGGCGACCTGGGTCATCGCGGTGGTCACGCCGGTGCCGAACTCCTGCGCGCTCGTCTGGACCACGACCGCGCTGCCGTCGGCGAACACCCGCGCGCGGGCATTCTGCACCGGCATGAAGAACGCCACGGGGTAACCGGCCGAGGCCATACCGGTGCCGATCAGCCAGTCGCCGTCGCGACGGGTCCGGGGTCGCGGATCGCGGTCCGGCCATCCGAATCGCTCCGCGCCGAGGCGCAGGCACTCGACCAGGCCGTCGCTCGACCATGGGTTGCCGATGGGATCGGTCGGCGTGTGGTTGAGGAGGCGCAGCTCCACCGGGTCGATCCCGATCTGGTACGCGAGTTCGTCCATCGCCGTCTCGAGGGTGAACACGCCGACCGTCTCGCCCGGGCCGCGAGTGAACGTCGGCGTCATCGTGTTGCCCCTGATCAGCCGGTGCACGCCCAGGTAGTTCGCGCATCCGTACAGCTGCGATGAGACACCGGTGGCGGGCTCGGCCCAGTCGTCGAACGGCGACGTGATGGACAGCTTCTCGTGGCGGATCGCGGTCAGCCGCCCGTCCGGCCCGGCGCCCAGCGACATGCTCTGCTCCTGCTCCTCACGGTGACCGTGCGAGGTGTACGTCTGCGGCCGGGTGAGCGACAGTTTCACCGGCCGGCCGACGTGCCGGGCGGCCATCGCGGCGAGCGTGACGTGCGGCCACACCATCGCCTTGCCGCCGAAGCCGCCGCCGACGAAATGCGTGATCACTCGGACGTCGGCCAGCGGGATGCCGAGCAACTGCGCCACGGTGAGCTGGCTTGCGCGTACGCCCATGGTCGAGTCGTACAGAGTGAGCCGGCCGCCGTCCCACACGGCAGTGGTGGCCGACGGCTCGAGCGTGTTGTGATGGTTCGCGGCGAACCGATACGCCACATCGACCCGCACATCGGCGCGGTGGCCAGCGCGGCCTCGACGTCGCCGCGTTCGTTGCGACCGGGGGCCAGACCACCGAACAGACGCTCGGCTTCGTACGCCTGTCGCACGCCCCTCCTCGATCGTCGTCACCGACGGCGTGCGTTCGTACGCGACTCGACCAGTGAGGCGCGTACTGTGCGCGTTCATGGCTGTCGGCGATCACCACCGCAACCGGCTGCCCGTACGTAGTGGACGACCTCGTCCTGCATCGGGAAGAAGCTCTCCCCCGGCGCAGCCTGACCGACCAGCGACGGCAGCAGATGCGGCGGGCTGCGCCACCTTCGGGCACGATTGTCATGAGTCAGGATGCCAAGCACCCCATCGCAGGCGACGGCGGCGTCGGTCTTGATCGCGTCACCCGCCCGCTCGGCACGGTGGCTCCGACGATCGCCGCGTACGCCATGTTCGGCAGCAGGATCTCGGCGGTGTACCGGGCGCACGCCGGTGACCTTCTCCGACACCGTCGACCCGGTTGATCGGCGTGTCCGATCACGGGGCTCATCGCGCACCTTCGTTCATCGCCGCCGTGAGGCCGCGAATGATGACCCGTCTTCGCAAACGCCACCTTGAACGCGTTATCTCGGCGGGTGACCGCGGCGCTCAGCTCCTCGTCCGCGGCGGCGGCGAACGATTCGGCGGTCGCCGGCGCGCCGATCAGCCGCTCCTCGGCGCGGCGGGCGCGCCACGGTTTCGTGCCGACGCCGCCGAGCGCGAGGCGCACCTCGGCGACCTTGCCCGCCTCGCACTTCGATCGCGGCGAAGATCGAGACCAAAGCGAACTCGTACGACTGCCGGTCGCGGAACTTGAGTAGGAGCGAGTGTCGCGGCGACCGGCGCCGCGGGCACCTCGATGGCGACGATCAGCTCGCCGTGTGCAGCGGGTGCTCGAGCTCGGGCGTGTCACCCGGGCCAGAGGTAGAAGTCGTCGATCGGAATCGACCGGGCGCCGGTCCGGCCCGACCGTGTGGACCACCGCGTCGAGCGCGACGAGCGCGACCGCGACGTCGGATGGGTGGGTGGCGATGCAGCTGTCGCTCGTGCCGAGGATGGCGTGGCCGCGGTTGACGCCGTCCGATCGCCGAGCATCCGCTGCCTGGCTCGCGCTTATTGCACGGCGAAACGCCGTCGCGGAAGTACGCGCAGCGCACTCGCTGGCACAGGTTGCCACCCATCGAAGCCATGTTGCGCAGCTGCTCGGAGGCGCCGAGCAACAGCGCCTGGACATGCCCGGATACCGATCGACGACGCTCCGGGCCCGGGCCACATCGGTCATCCGCGCCATCGAGCCGATGCGAACCCCGCCGCTCGGCAGGTCCTCGAGTTCGGCGAGCGGCAGGTCGTTCACGTCGACAAGCAGATCGGGACGCGTCACGCCGAGGCGGAGCAGATCGATCTCGGTGGTGCCACCGGCCAGGAATGCACTGCCCGGCGCCGCCGGCCACCGTGGCGACCGCCTCGTCGACGTCCGCGACTCGTAGGTAGCTGATCGGTCGCATGGTCACCGGCCTCCCTCGCGCTCCGGCGACCTCACGGATCGCCGTCGCGGATATTCGGGTACGCCGCGCATCGGCAGATGTTGCCGCTCATGAACTCGGAGATGTCCTCGTCGGAGCCGCGTTCCCCTCCTCGATCAACGCCACCGCCGACATGATCTGGCCGGATGTGCAATAACCACACTGGAACGCGTCGTGTTCGATGAACGCTTTCTGCATCGGATGCAGATCCGCCGTCGACCGCCAGGCCTTCGATGGTCGTCACCTCATGCCCCTCGCATGTGACTGCGAGCGTCAGGCAGGACAGCACGCGGCGACCGTCGACCCACACCGTGCAAGCGCCGCAGGTGCCCTGGTCGCATCCCTTCTTCGAGCCGGTGAGGTCCAGGTGTTCGCGGAGCGCGTCGAGCAGGCTCACCCGCGGTTCCAGAACGACCGCGTAGGTGGATCCGTTCACGGTCAACGCGACCGGTGTCGCCGCCGGTCCACGTACGACCGCCGTACGGTCCGCCACGGTCACCGCGGCGGAACGACCTGTCTCCATGACTAACTCCTCGCGTCCATTGACATGTCCGATCTCGATGGTCGAGACGGCAGCGACGCTCGCGCCGACGATTGCCCGGTCGGTGTCCTGAGTTCGCATGCCGCGGTCGCACCGGGATTCGGTCGCACCGCGATCCGGTCGGGGCGTGCCGCCGAGTCTGAGTTGCCGAGTTTGATCCTCCGAGTCGGAGCCCGCAGAAATCCTCGCAAACTATGCCGTAAGAGACCCTCAATACTAGGTGATTTGTTCGTCGCTGTCTGGTGGTTGCCGTGCAGACGCCCATCTAACCGCAGATCGTATCGAGCCCCGATCGTCTACAATGGATCCGAGGGCCCCGCCGCTATAGGTTGTCGCGGTCCGTTCCGCACAAACGGGAAGGGTGTCGACAACTGCCGGTGATGGCAGCCGTCGACACCCTTCCCGTGGTGGGCTAGGCGGCGAGCGCGGTCTGGATCGCTCGCCTGGTCAAAACACCGGCGAGGTGCCGCCGGTAGTCGGCGGACGCGTTCACGTCGCCGGTTGGGCTGGTCCCGTCGACGGCATGTGCGGCCGCGGCGGTGATCGCCTCCAGCGACCCGTCGCTGCCGATCAGCGCCTGCTCGACCGCTGCCGCATGGATCGGTGTCGACCCCATGTTGGTGAGCGCGATCGCCGCCTCCGCGATCGAGCCGTTCTCCCGCCGTACCGCGGCGGCGACGCCCACGATCGCCCACGCCTGAGCCATCCGCTGGAACTTCTCGTAGTGCGTGCCCCAGCCCTCGCGTTTCGGCAGCCGGACCGCGGTGAGGATCTCGTCCGGCCCGATCGCCGTGGTCAGGTAGTCCCGGAAGAACTCCGTCGCCGGTACGCTGCGACGCCCGCCCGGTCCGGCGATCTCGAAGACTGCCCCCGACGCGATGGCAACCGCGGGCAGGTCACCGGCCGGGTCGGCATGCGCGAGCGAGCCGCCGAACGTGCCGCGGTGCCGGACCTGCCGATCCGCGACCGTGGCGGTGGCCTGGTGGACAAGGCTGGCGTACTGCGCGATCAGTGGATCGTTCAGGACGGCCGAATGGGTCGTCATCGCGCCGACGACCAGTGCGTCGCCGTCATCACGGACGCCACGCAACTCGTCGACACCGTTGAGGTCGATCAGCAGCGCCGGTGCGGCCAGCCGGAGCCGGAGCAGCGGAACCAGGCTCTGACCACCGGCGAGGATCTTCGCATCCTCGCCACCGGACGTGAGTGCCTGGAGCGCCTCGTCCACGCCGGACACTTTGACGTAGTCGAATACGGCCGGGATCATGCGGAACCTCCGGGCTGGGTCGGGGCGTGGGCAACCGTACTCGTGGCGGTGTCCTCGCCGGAGCCGGCCTGGTGGTTGGCCGCGCGCCAGACGCGCTCCGGCGTACACGGCATATCGATGTCGTTGACTCCTCGCGGACGCAGCGCATCGACGACCGCATTGACCACCGCGGGCGTGGACGCGATCGTGCCGGCCTCGCCGACGCCCTTCGTGCCGAGCGGATGGCCCGGCGCGGGGGAGACGGTACGGTCGGTGGTGAAGTTGATCAGGTCGGCGGCCGACGGGATGGTGTAGTCGACGAACGAGCCCGTGATCAACGTGCCGTTCTCGTCGTAGACCGCCTCTTCGAACAGCGCCTGTGCGATGCCCTGTGCGATGCCGCCGTGCACCTGACCTTCGACGATCAGCGGGTTGACGACGTTGCCGATGTCGTCGACCGCGACGTACTTACGCATCGCGACCTTGCCGGTCTCGGTGTCCACATCCACGGCGCACAGGTGCGTGCCGTGCGGGAACGAGAAGTTGTCCGGGTCGTAGACCGCATCCGCGTCGAGCGTCGGCTCGATGCCGTCGGGCAGATCGTGCGCGGCGAACACGGCGAGCGCGCAGTCGGCCATCGTCTTCGTCGCGCCGGGTGTGCCGCGGACCTGGAAGACACCGTTGGTGAATTCGAGGTCGTTCGGATCGCATTCGAGCATGTGCGCGGCGACCGGCTTTGCCTTCTCGATGACCTTCTGACACGCGTTGAACAGCGCGATGCCGCCGACCGCGAGCGACCGGGACCCGTACGTGTCGAGGCCCTTGTGCGACGTGCGCGTATCACCGTGCAGGACTTCGATATCGGCGAACGGGACGCCGAGCTGGTCGGCGACGATCTGGCTCCACGCCGTCTCGTGCCCCTGACCGTGCGCGGACGAGCCTGTGATCACCTCGACCTTGCCGGTCGGCAGCATCCGTACCGCCGCGTGCTCCCAGCCGCCGGCACCGTAACGCAACGCACCGAGAACGCGCGACGGCGCGAGGCCGCACATCTCGGTGAACGTGGAGATGCCGATGCCGAGCTGGATCGGATCGTTCGACGCCCGGCGCTGCGCCTGCTCGCGGCGGAGTTCGTCGTAACCGAACAGTTCGAGGGCGCGGTTCGTGGCGGCGTCGTAGTTCCCGGAGTCGTACGTCAGGCCGGCCACCGTGGTGAACGGGAACTCCTCGTGATTGATCCAGTTCTTCCGGCGTACCTCGATCGGGTCGAGACCGACCTCGATGGCGAGTTCGTCCATGATCCGCTCGATCGCGTACGTCGCCTCCGGCCGGCCGGCGCCCCGGTAGGCGTCGGTGAACGTGGTGTTCGTGAACACGCCGGTGCACTCGAACCGCAGCGCCGGGAACTTGTAGATCGCGTTGTACATGAACGCACCCAGCAGCGGCACGCCCGGCGTGACCAGGCCCAGGTAGGCACCCATGTTCGCGAGCAGGTTCACCCGCAGTCCCAGCACCGTGCCGTCCCGCTTCGCTGCGATGGAGATGTCCTGCAGCTGGTCGCGGCCGTGATGCGCGGTCAGGATGCTGTCCGATCGGGTCTCGGTGTACTTGACCGGCTTACCGACCCGCTTCGCGGCGATGAACGTCAGCATCTCCTCGCCGGTGACCTGCAGCTTTCCGCCGAATCCGCCACCGACGTCGGGGGCGATGACCCGGACCTTCTGCTCCGGCGTCCCGGTCAGCAGCGCCATCAGGAAGCGCAGGATGTGCGGGATCTGGGTGGATGACCAGATGGTCACCTGGTCGCCGGACGGATCCACGATCACGCTGCGAGGTTCCATGAAGGCGGGGATCAAACGCTGTTGCTTGTACCGGCGACTGACGATCACCTCGGCGTTCGCGAACGCGTCGGCGGTGTCGCCGCCGGTGCCGGCTGCGGCGGAGTCGAAGACCCAGGTGTAGCTCTTGTTCGTGCCCTTGTCGGCGTGCACGAGCGGCGAGCCGTCCAGGATCGCGGCGTCCATGTCCAGGACGACCGGCAGATCCTCGTAGTCGACGTCGATCGCGTCGAGCGCGTCCACGGCGGCGACAGCGCTGCGGGCGACGATGACCGCGACCGGCTCACCGGCGTGGCGTACCTCGTCGACGGCGAGCGGCGGATGGTTCGGGTGGACCATGTCCTCGGTGACCGGCCAAGCGCAGGGCAGCGTGCCCTGGGTATCGGCGATATCGGCACCGGTGAACACGGCCACCACGCCGGAGCGCTGGAGCGCTGCCGAGGCGTCGATGTGGGTAATGCGAGCGTGCGCGACCGGGCTGCGCAGGATCGCCAGGTGCAGCAGGCCCGGCAGGACGATGTTGTCGGTCCAGTTGGTCCGGCCGGTGATGAGGCGGGCGTCCTCCTTGCGCCGGCGTGGTGCGCCGACCTCGACCGCGGGCCGTTCGGGAGCCATCGTCATGACGTCACCCCGGCCCCGCGCATCGCGGTCGCCGCGTCCTTCACGGCGCTGACGATGTTCTGGTAGCCGGTGCACCGGCAGAGGTTGCCCTCGATCCCTTCGCGGATCTCGGTCTCGCTCGGGTCGGGGTTCTCCCGAAGCAGGTCGACCGCCGACAGGATCATGCCGGGCGTACAGAACCCGCACTGCAGGGCGTGCCGCTCGTGGAACGCCTGCTGCACCGGGTGCAGCGTGCCGTCCGCCGCGGCGAGGCCCTCGATGGTGGTCACGTCGGAGCCGTCGGCCTGGACCGCGAGCACGGAGCAGCTCTTCACGCTGACGCCGTCCAGCAGGACCGTACAGGCGCCGCAGTTGCTCGTGTCGCAACCGACGACCGTACCGACCTTGCCCAGCGCGTTACGCAGGTGGTGTACCAGAAGGGTGCGTGGAGCGACGTCGTCGTCGTAACGTACGCCGTCCACGGTGATGCTGATTGACGCCATAAAGCCGGCCTCCGGCATCGAGGTGGTCCGGCACAACGCGCGCCGGAGTGGACTCGCGTGCGCGTCGGCCAAGGCGCCGTCGATCACATCGCCGACCGGCATCTGTGCCGTTCGGCTGGCAGGTTCACGTCGGCGTCCGACGGTCACGTGCGCGCTCTATGTCAGTCAATTGCTTCCCGGCGATCACCGCAAGTAGCCGCGACGTTCCCACCGGAAATCTTCCAGGAATCGAGGACTCATACTTCGTGGTGGATGCGACCCTCTCGAGCTGTCAAACGTTCGCCGCTGCCACCCCAACGCGCCGAAATGATCTCAGCTGCGACACTTACCGCCGTCTCCTCCGGCGTACGGGCTCCCAGGTCCAATCCGACCGGTGACGCCAGACGAGACATTTCGTCCTCGGTCAGGCCGGCCTCCCGAAGCCGCTTCAGCCGATCATCGTGCGTACGGCGGGAACCCATCGCCCCGACGTACGCGAGCGGCAGCCGCAGCGCCACCTCGAGCACCGGCGCATCGAACTTCGGATCGTGGGTCAGGACGCAGACGACCGTACGCTCGTCGAGGCGGCCCGCATCGGACTCGGCCTTCAGATATCGGTGCGGCCAGGCGACGATGACCTCGTCCGCGTCCGGGAACCGGCGCTTGGTAGCGAACACCGGACGCGCGTCACAGACCGTCACCCGATACCCGAGAAACGCACCCATCCGGGCCACCGCGGCGGCGAAGTCGATCGCACCGAAGACGATCATCCGAGGCTGCGCGTGATACGACGCGACGAACAGCGTCAGCTCATCGCCGCGGCGCTCGCCGTCGTACCCGTACTTCAACGTCCCGGTCTTGCCGGTCGCGAGCAGGCCGCGCGCGTCGTCGGCGACCGCATCGTCGATCCGGTCGTTGCCGAGCGTGCCCTCGACGTGGTCCTCGAACACGATCAGGCGCCGTCCCAGCCGGTCGGCGGGATCACCGGTCGCGGGGTCCGGGTCCGGGATTGCACCGTCGATCGCCGGCGCTCCGGCCGCGACGACGGCGGCGGCCCTGGCCGCGGCCACACACGTCACGACCGCCACCGGCGTCGAGGAACGGATCGCGTCCACGACCGTCGCGAACTGCGGGAACGTCTCGGGGGAGATCTTCTCGACGTAAACGTCCAGGATCCCGCCGCAGGTCAGCCCGACCGCAAACGCGTCGTCGTCGCTGACGCCGTACCGCTGCAGCACCGGCGCGCCGGATTCGACCACGGACGTCGCCAGCTCGTAGACCGCGCCCTCGACGCAACCGCCGGAGACACTGCCGACCGCCGTCCCGTCCGCGCCGACCAGCATCGTCGCCCCCGGTGGGCGGGGCGCCGAGCGCCAAGTCGCCACGACCGTCGCCATGCCCACCGGCTGGCCCGCCGTCCACCAGCGAGCCAGGTCGTCGAGAACATCACGCATGGGAGATCACCTGTACCAACTCCTCCAGCGCCGAGACGCTGTGTCCGCAGACGAATTCATCGAGGTAGGGCAGTGCCGCTGCCATACCTCCGGCCAGTGGTTCATAGCCGTCCCGGCCGGAGTGCGGGTTCACCCACACCAGCCGGTACGCGAGCCGGGACAGCCGCGCGACCGCCTCGCCGAGCGGCCGTGGATCACCACGTTCCCACCCGTCGCTGCACAGCACCACGATCGCGCCGCGAGCCGTACCGCGCTGACCCCACCGGTTCAGGAACGCGGTCAGCGACTCCGCCAGTCGCGTCCCGCCGTGCCAATCCGGGATCGTCTCGCCGGCCGTCTTCAGCGCGTCGTCCGGATCTCGCAGCCGCAGGGCCCGAGTCACCCGGGTCAGCCGGGTGCCGATCGTGAACACCTCGGTCGACGTGGGCCGGCGGCGTACGGCGGCGTGGCCGAAACAGAGCAGCGCGTCCGCGTACGGCGACATCGACCCGGACACGTCCAGCAGCAGGACGAGCTTGCGAGGCTTCGACCGGCGTGCGCGCCGCAGCAGCCGGCCCGGCTCACCACCGTCGCGCAGCATCTGCCGGACGGTCCGCGCGACATCGACCTGGCCGCGATTCGCCGGTGCACGTCGCCGGCTCGGTCGCGTGGCGGTGCCGACCGCGAGCATCGAGATCATCCGCCGGACGTCGTCGCGCTCCACTGCGGACAGGTGCGCCACGTCGCGATGGCGCAGCAGTTCGGTGTCGCTGGCAGTCATCGAGATCTGGATACCGTCGGCGTCGTCGCCGTCGCCCGTACCCCCGTGGTTTCCGAAGGGAATCGCGGCCCGGGGCATCGTCGGCGGTACCGGCAGCGGCAGACCGCGGACCGGCGCGTATCCACCGAAGTACGCAGCGAACGCCGCGTCGTAGACGGCCAGGTCGTCGGCGGTCGCGCACAGCGTCATCCGCCCGGCCCAGAACATGTCCCGCGGCTGGTGCACGCCGAGCGCGTCCACCGCGGTGAGCATCATCGCGACGCGGTCCGGAGATGCCTCGACACCCGCGCTGCGCAGCGTGCGCGCGAACTCGACGAGGACTCCGGTCACGTCGCGGGCCATCATGCGCCGATCAGAGCGGCGAGGCCTTTGGCGCGGATCCGGTCGGCGTCCTCGCGGTATTTCAGCACCGATCCGAGTGTTGCGGCGGCCCGATCAGGATCAAGGGAACGCGCACCGAGTACGGCCAGCGCTGCCGCCCAGTCGATCGACTCCGCGACACCGGGCGGTTTGAGCAGGTCGAGTTCCCGCATCCGAGCTACCGCGGTGGCCACGTCCGTCGCCAGCCGCGCCGTGATGTCCGGCAGCCGCAGGTGCAGGATCTCGACCTCGCGATCGAACGACGGATGCTCCACCCAGTGGTACAGGCATCGGCGCTTGAGCGCGTCGTGCACCTCACGGGTCCGGTTGCTGGTCAGGACGGCGAGCGGCGGAGTCGGCGCCGCGATCCGGCCGAGTTCCGGGATCGTGATCGCGGATTCGGACAGGATCTCCAGCAGAAACGCCTCGAACTCGTCGTCGGCCCGATCGATCTCGTCGACGAGCAACACGCACGGGCTGGTCTCCAGTGCTTGGAGTAGCGGCCGGGCGATCAGGAACCGCCGGTCGTACAGGCCGGCTTCGTCGATCTTCTCCCCGGCCGCCTCCAGCGCCCGCAGGTGCAGGATCTGGCGCGGAAAGTCCCAGTCGTAGAGGGCCTGCGTGACGTCGAGGCCCTCGTAGCACTGCAGCCGGATGAACGCCGATCCCGTCGCGACGGCCATGGCCTGGGCGAATGCGGTCTTGCCGACGCCCGCGTCGCCTTCCAGGAACAGCGGGCGCCCCAGCCGCATCGCCAGATATCCGGCCGTGGCGAGACCGTCGTCGGCCAGGTATCCGGCTTCGGCCAGCGCTTCGGCCAGCGCCGCCGGCGAGTCGATGTTTCGCGCAGATGACGGGCCCATGACCAAACTATGCCGTCGCCGGTCGTGAAAACGCCAGCACTTCAGCGTGGACGCGCCCGCCGTGCCCGCCGGCCAGCGCTCAAACCGCGGCGGTAGGAGTATCGATGTCCGTTCCGTCGGCGATGTCGTCACAGGCGATAAGCCGTAGTTCGTCGGAGTGCGCCTGCAGATACGGCTTGGCGCCGGTGTCACCGATCGCGCCGGCCGCGACACCGGCCCAGTGCTCCCGACCGATCAACACCGGGTGACCCTGCCGGCCGGCGTACGAGGCGGCGAGGAGCGCTCGGCGCGCGTCTCCGGCCCGAGCGGCGTCGGCCACCCGTTCGATCGCCGCAGCGGTGATGCCTGGCGTATCGACGAGCAGGATGAGCGCAGCGTCGGCATCCTGCTCGTCGAGTGCGGCGAGCCCCGCGCGAAGCGACGAGCCCATTCCGGTTTCCCACTGCTCGTTTTCGACCACAGTGGCATCACCCCAGGTCACGGTCGCGCGTACGTCGGCTGCGGCTGCGCCGATGACCGCGATGATCGGGTCGGCTCCTCCGTTGCGCAGCGTTTCGAGCGCGAGTTCCGGCATCGATCGGCCGTCCACGCGGGCGAGCGCCTTCGGCATGCCGTAGCGGCGGCCACCGCCGGCGGCCAGCAGGAGTCCTGCAATCCGGCGCACGCTCAGCCGCCGATCGCCGACATCGGACGCGACGGCTGCAGGAACGCCGGGTCGTTGATCGCATGTCCGGGCAGCTTCGCGGCCATCGCGATCCGCCACCGGTCGGCGATCTCGGCGTCGGTGCACCCGGCCCGCAGCGCCGACCGCAGGTCTGATTCGTCTCGGCTGAACAAGCACGATCGGATCTGACCGTCGGCGGTCAGCCGAGTACGGTCGCAGTCGCCGCAGAACGGTCGGGTGACGCTGCCGATGATGCCGACCTTCGCACCGTCGTAGCCGGCGACAACCCAGGTCTCGGCGGGCGACGCACCTCGATGCGCCGGATCGGGCACGAGGTCGAATGCGGTCCGTACGTCGGCGAGGATCTCGTCGGCGGTCACCATCTCGGCGCGGGTCCAGAGGTGCTCGGCATCCAGCGGCATCTGTTCGATGAACCGCATTTCGTAGCCGTGATCCAGCGCAAACCGCAGCAGCGCGACGGCCTCGTCATCGTTGACGCCACGCATCAAGACGGCGTTCACCTTGACCGGCGTCAAACCGGCGTCGACGGCGGCTTCGAGACCGGCGATCACATCGCGGTGACGGTCGCGGCGGGTGAGTTCGAGGAAACGGGCCGGGTCGAGGGTGTCGAGGGAGACGTTGACGCGGTCGAGACCGGCGTCGGCCAGCGGCCGGGCGAGTTTGGCCAGGCCGATGCCGTTGGTCGTGACCGAGACGGACGGCCGAGGGACGAGCGCGGTCGTCGCCGCGACGATCGGGAGCAGGCCACGGCGGATCAGCGGCTCCCCGCCGGTGAACCGCACCTCGCGGATGCCCAGGCGCGTGACGCCGATGTCGACCAGCCGGATGATCTCCTCGTCGGTCAACAGATCAGGCCCGGCCAGCCACTCCAGCCCCTCGGCCGGCATGCAGTACGTACACCGCAGGTTGCATTTGTCGGTCAGCGAGACGCGGAGATCGACAGCCGTCCGCCCGTACCGGTCGACGAGACCACCGTTGGCCATGTGCGTCCCTTCGCCCCGCAGCATCGGCGCTGCGGATGAGGACCGCGTTCGCGATCTCTCTCCTCGACCGTAGCGCGTGCCGGGCACTCGGGAACAGGTCAGGACAGCTGGAACGTCACCGCACCCAGGTCGTTGTCGCTGTCCTGGGTTTCGCCGATCGAGCAGGACCGGGTGTATTTGAGGAAGACGATGTCGGCGTTGTTGGCATCCGTACCGTTGTCGAAGACGTGCAGGACGTCGTCGTGGTCCTTGACCCGCCAGCCGTCGTTGTCGCCCATATCCTCCACCGTCAGGTTGTGGTTGTTGTAGGGCGAGCAGGCGTCGTCGAGGCCGGGGATCGTCGGCGTCTGGCCGGACGGGTCGCGCCAGTAGTCGAAGATGTAGTCGCCTTGAGGGCTCCGGGTGTTGTTGCGGCCGATGTAGCAGTGCTTCGTGTACCGCTGCGCCAGCGCAAGCGCTTGCTGCCCGACCTGGTCCTCCTGACCGTGCAACCGCATGACGACGGTCGAGCCGGAGCTGACGACGAACGTTCCGCTCGCGCCGCTGCCGTCGACGGTCAGCTGCGACGGGTCGTAGGAGACGCAGTCTTCCGGGCTCGGCCAGGTAGCCGTCGGCTTCGTGGTCTTCTTCGTCGCCGGCGTGGTGGTCGGCGCAGTCGTATGCGCGGTCGCCGGTGGTGACGTGACGGTTTGCGACTGCGGACCGCTGAGCGCGCCGTTGCCGTTGCTGGGCGTGTTACTGCCGCAGCCCGCGACAGCCAACACCCCGATGAGCATGAATGAGCCGACCATCGATGTGTACCGCATATCGCGACACGATACGGCGGAACTGCTGGTCATAGAGTGTCGGAAAAACGTCAACCACGATAAGGCGGAGCAACACCCCAACCCCAATGTGGTACGGGCGCCTGCGGGAACGGCGCGGCATCCGGCTGCGAGTTGGCCTTCGCGAGTCGCGTACCCCACTCGATGTAACTCATGAACGCGGCCCGGAACTCCGGATCGTCCGGCAACCCGACCTCGTCGGCGGCGTCGGTCAGGAGGCTGATCCATCGGCGGCGCTGCGGTTCGGTGATCGCCTTGCCGAGATGGTGGGCGAGCATGTTCGGATAGCCGCCCCGCTCGGTCGTGTAGGTATTCGGGCCGCCGAACACCTCGGCCAGCCACATGGCGACGAACCTCGGGTGATCCGGCGACATCTGCCCGAACAGCGGCTCGAGCAGATCATCCTTGAGCACCTCGCGATAGAACGCATCCGTGAGCCGCTCCAGCGCCGGTGTGCCGCCGGCCCACTCGTACAGACTGGGCACGGAGTCTTCAAGATTCATGCTTCTTACAATACAATACAGATGTGGATTTAAAAGCCCGTGTGGGACGTACCCGTGATGTCGCGATCGACGAGCGCGTCCTCGCCGTGGCCAGGCGGCACCTGTCGCGGTACGGGTACGAGGGCATGTCAATCGCCGCAGTCGCTCAGGAGGCCGGGACCACCCGGCAGGCGCTCTACCGGCGGTGGCCGACCAAGGCCGATCTTGCCGACGCGGTGGTCGGAACGATCGAGGACACGTCCACCGGCGACATCCACCCGGGCCCGGCCGCCGGGCGGCTGGGCCCGTTCGAGGCTCTGGTCGCCGAACTCGGCGATTTTGCCCGCGGTGTATCCATGCCGGGGCGAATGTCGCTGGTCGGCGCGATGCTGCAGGACACCGCGGATCCCGGCGTCGTCGCGCGCTATCGGGAGCGCGTGATCGCACCGCGACGGCAGCGCATTGCCGGGATCCTGCGGGAGGCGCAGCAACTCGACCTGGTCGATCGCGACGCCGACCTGGAGATAGCGATCACGATGTGTACCGGCAGCTGGTACGGCCGAGCACTCGCCGGTGACCCGCCGCCGACCGATTGGCCGCAGCGCACCGCCGCACTGGTCTGGCGCGCGATCGGCGGTCCGGCGCCCGTCCGGTAGGCCGCGTCGGCCCGCCGGAGTAGGTGGCGAACCGCGATTCCCGACCGCGGCCGATCGCGCGGCGGCGACGGACACTTACGATGACCGTCGTGACACAGTTCCGAATCAGCGAGGCGGCCGAGCTGCTCGGCGTGAGTACCGACACCGTGCGCCGGTGGGCCGACTCCGGCAAGCTGCCGGCCACCCGGGAAGCGAACGGCTACCGGCTGGTCGAGGGCGCGGATCTGGCCGCATTTCTGGCGACGCACGGGCGTACGGACGAGGCGGCCTCGACATCATCGGCGCGCAACCGGTTGACCGGCCTGGTCACCGCCGTCTTGAAGGACACGGTGATGGCGCAGGTGGAGATACAGGCCGGGCCGCATCGGATCGTTTCGCTGATGAGCCGCGAAGCGGTCGACGATCTGCAGCTGGAAGTCGGTTCGGTCGCGGTAGCGATCATCAAGTCCACGAATGTGATCGTCGAAACCCCGCGCGACCGCTGATCGGCAGCGCTCAGGTCTCGACCACGGCGAATTCGCCCGATCCGTGGATAGTGACTCGCTCGACGCCGTCGGCCGGTTCCAGGTCAGTGACCATGCACTCGCCGACGCGATAGCCCGTTTCCACCTCCCCGATCCGGAGCGTGCACGCCCGCTGGCCGCCGTTCCACAGGCTGCCTTCCTCCGGGCTCTCCGCGATGCCGGTCCAGGTGACCAGCACCGGATCGTCGTCTTGCGAAAGATCAACTGTTGCATCGACGGTTGGACCGTCCGGAAACGAGAAGATCGCTGGGCCCGCATAGAGTTTCGCCATAACCCACGTGTACCCGTTCTGACCACTACTTATGCGTCACGACCGTCCCGCCGCCGTTGTTCGGCGTAGCCGCTTCGGCGTAGCCGAACTCCATTAGAATGGGCGAGATCGGCGAGCACACCGGAGGTGGTTGGTCTGTCCAGCCTTGTGGCACCGGTCGTCCGGCAATGACCGAAGATCACATCCGCTATGACGATCTTGCCCATGGAGGTGTAGCGGAATCGGACAAGCCGGGGCTCATCCGGCTCCTCACGGCGATTGGGACGCCCGCGCCACCCGGCGAGATGGTCGAACACACGCTGGCCGCGCTGGCCGAGGTTCTCCGGTGCGACGTGGTCTGCGTGGTGGAGATCGGCCGCGACGGGCTCGTTCTGACCAATGCGTACGGCCTGTCGTTCGCGTCCACTGGCGCGTGGCCGATGGGGCCTACCGCGCGGGGAGTGATCGCGACGGCGACCGCCACCACCCACGTCGCCGTCGACGAATCGGATCTGCCGGCCACGCTGCGAGACCGTGCCGGCGGCCCGGGCGCCTGGATCCCGCTGGCGATCGGGTCCGAATCCGCCGGGAATCTGCTGATCCTTCTTCGGGACGACACCGATCCGTTCTCCGAACGCGATGTTCAGGTGCTGACCGTCGCGGCTCTGCGGATGGTCTCGGCGCTGGAGGCACTGGAGCGCGGCGCCGCGATCGAACGGCTGGCTCAGGCCGGACCTGGTCTCGCCCGGCATACCGACCTCGAATCCCTTCTCGATGATGCCGTCGTCCTGTTTCGGGACATCACCGAGACGGACTCGTCGTTCATCGTGACCATCTCCGATGATGTCCTCGACCTCGCGGCCTACACCGGCACCGACGAAAGCATCCCGCGTCGGTGGCCGCGGACGAAGCAGACGATGCCGAATTGGGAGCTGTTCTCGGCCGGACGGCCCTACGTCGGACCACGCGAGATGATCCGCGACCGTCCCGACGAGACGCACGCCTCACCCACCGTGCTGTGCGTGCCGGTGATGCGTAACGGCGCCGCGATTGCCCTGCTCGGTGCGACCGGACATCGGGCGCGCTCGTTCGGCAAGACCGGCGTCGATGTCGCGATCATCATGGCCAACTACCTGAGCGTGGCCATTACCAACGCCGAGCTGTACGGGGCGCTGATCGAACGTGAGCAGGAACTGAGGCATCGTGCGGCACACGATCCGCTGACCGGACTGGCCAACCGTACCGAGGCCGGACAGCGCATCGACGAGGCGCTGGTCCGCTCGCCCACCGGGACGGTCGGCCTGATGTTCTGCGATATCGACAAGTTCAAGTCGATCAACGACCGACTCGGGCATGAGGCCGGTGACGAACTGATCCAGCAGGTAGCGCAGCGTCTCGACATGTCGGTACGCCCCGGCGACCTGCTGGCCCGGTTCGGGGGCGACGAGTTCGTGTTCCTGCTCAACGGCGTACGCGACCTGACCGACCTCACCGAGGCCGGACGCCGCGTCCAACTCGCTCTCACCGATCCGATTCTCCTGCGTGGCGAGCGCATCCCGGTGACGGCGAGCATCGGCGCGGTGCTCGGCCGCAACGGTACGACGGCAAGTGTCATGCTCCGCAACGCCGACGCGGCGATGTATGAGGCCAAGGCCAAAGGGCCCGGCCGGATCGAGGTGTTCGACGATGCGGCGTCACACCGTTCGCTCGACCGGCTCGACCTGCGCGCCGAACTCGGACGGGCACTCGAACGTGGACAGCTCTCCGTCAAGTACCAGCCGCTGGTCGAGCTGAAGACGACGGCGATCCGATCGTTCGAGGCGCTCGCGCGGTGGACGCATCCGGAACGAGGAGTGGTGTCGCCCGACGTGTTCATCCCGATGGCCGAGGAGACCGGTGAGATCGTTTCGATCGGTGCCTGGGTTCTTGCGGAGTCGTGTGCGCGGCTCGCCGAATGGCAACGGCTCTACCCCGCGGCCCAACTGACCATGGGGGTCAACATTTCCGCGGTCCAATTGGAGCGGTCCAATCCGGACCTGGTCGACGTGATCACCTCGGCCGGCGCCGATCCGCATGACGTCTGGCTGGAAGTCACCGAGCGGATGGACACCCGTGGAGACATCGGCGACCAGGTCAACGCATTGCGCGAAGCGGGTGCCCACTTCGTGCTCGACGACTTCGGCATGTCGTACTCGAGCCTGACCTATCTGACACAGTTCCCGGTTGAGGGCATCAAGATCGACCGGACGTTCGTCCGTCCGATGACCGACGGTGAGACGCAGCACGGCATTGTCCGGGCGATCCTCGCGCTGGGGGAGTCGCTGTCGGTCAACGTGATCGCCGAAGGGATCGAGACGCAGGAGCAGTTTGACGCCCTGCTCGACCTGGGCTGCGAGTACGGGCAGGGATACCTGCTCGCCCCGCCGTTGACGGCGGACGAGTGCGTCCAGGCGCTGCGGGTCCAGTCCTGACCAAGCAGCGCGGCTAGGCGCTGACTTCGCGCTGGTCGTCGGCCCACATGGTGTGGAAGCTGCCGTCCTTGTCGACGCGCTGGTAGGTGTGGGCGCCGAAGTTGTCGCGCAGTCCTTGGATCAGCGCGGCCGGCAACCGCTTGCGGCGCAGAGCATCCAGGTAGGCCAGCGACGAGGAGAACGTCGGTGTCGGAACGCCGCCCGAAATGGCGAGTCCGAGGACCCGGCGCCAGCTGTCGATGCCGTTCGCGACGGCGTCGGCGAAGTACGGCGCCACCAACAGGCTTTCCAGATCGGCGTGGTCGGCGTACGCCTCTCGCATGCGGTCGAGAAACTTCGCCCGGATGATGCAGCCCCCGCGCCAGATCGTCGCCATCGCACCGAGGTCGATATTCCAGCCGTACTCGTTGCTGCCGGCGACGATGTGATCGAATCCCTGCGCATAGGCGACGATCTTCGACGCGTACAGGGCGTTGCGGACGTCCTCGATAAACTGGTTGCGGTCCTCGATCAGTTTCGCCAGATCCGTCTCTCCGGCACGCCCTTCGTAGGTGCGCTGGGCCGCCTCACGCTGGCCGACGTGGCCTGACAGGGACCGGGCGAACGTCGCCTCGGCAATGCCGGTGATCGGGATGCCGAGGTCGAGCGCGCTCTGCACGGTCCACCGGCCGGTGCCCTTCTGCTCGGCCCGGTCGGCGACGATGTCGATGAACGGTCGACCGGTCTCCGCGTCGGTATGCGCGAGAACGTCGGCGGTGATCTGGATCAGGAACGAGTCGAGGTCGCCGGTGTTCCAGTCCCGGAAGATGCCGGCGATCTCGGTCGGGCTCGCGTCCAAGCCGGTGCGGAGCAGGTCGTACGCCTCGGCGATGAGCTGCATGTCGGCGTACTCGATGCCGTTGTGGACCATCTTGACGAAATGCCCGGCCGCATCCGGTCCGACGTGCGTGGTGCACGGCACGCCGTCGACACTCGCGGCGATCTTCTCGAAGATCGGACCCAATTTCTGGTACGCCTCGTCCGAGCCGCCCGGCATGATGCTGGGCCCGTTGAGCGCGCCCTCCTCGCCGCCGGAGACGCCGGTGCCGACGAAGTGCAGGCCCAAGCCGGCGAGCGCTTTCTCCCGGCGCAGCGTGTCGACGAAGTGGGCGTTGCCGGCGTCGATGACGATGTCATCGCGATCGAGCAGCGGGACGAGTTCGTCGATCACGGCGTCGGTGGCGTCGCCGGCTTTGACCATGATGATGATCGCTCGCGGCTTGATCAGCGACGCCACGAAATCCGCCATCGACTCGCTCGGCACGAATGTGCCCTCGGTGCCGTGGTCGTCGATCAGGCTGCGGGTGCGCTCGACGCTGCGGTTGTGTACCGCCGTCGGATATCCGTGACGCGCCAGATTGCGAGCGAGATTGCGGCCCATCACCGACAGTCCGGTCACACCGATCTCAGCAGTCGCTTGCGTCGCCATCTGCGGTCTCCTGTCAGATCCGGAACGGACGGTCTGCGCAGGCCAGCGCGGACACAATCCCATCCTGACCCGAAACGGCCGAGATTTCCGCTCGATGCGCAGGTGTCCTCACGCTCGGCGTGGTCTGACGATGATGTGCCGCCGTTCGTCCGCCGGTGGGTGGACGCGGTGGTCGGATCTCCGCCCACGGTGGGATGCGGATCAGGCCGCGGTCCGACGCGGTCGACGGCCCTCGAAATCTAGCGTCGTGCAGGTGGATATCACCGACGTAGGAGACGGCATGAATCAGTCTGATGCCCGGATGGCACTGCGCTATCACGACGTCGGCAAGCGGTACGGGCGTCGGCGGGCTCTGGCTGGGGCGACAGTTGACGTGCCGGCTGGCAGTGTGGTGGCTTTGGTCGGCCCGAACGGCGCCGGAAAGACCACGCTCCTGCACCTGGCGGTTGGCCTGATCGTCCCGGATGCCGGTTACCTGGCGGTCTTCGGCGCCGATCCGCGTTCGGCGACCATTCGGGGCGATGTCGGGTTTGTCGCCCAAGACAAGCCGCTCTATCGTCGGTTCCGGGTCGGTGAACTGTTGATGATGGGGGCTCGACTCAACGCGCGCTGGGACCAGGCGTACGCCGTCGAGCGGCTGACCGCGCTCGGTATCGACCTGCGACAGCGCGCGGGCGCCTTGTCCGGCGGCGCCCAGGCCCAGGTCGCGCTGACGCTCGCATTGGCGAAACGGCCGAGGCTGTTGTTGTTGGACGAGCCGGCCGCAGCGCTTGATCCGCTGGCCCGGCGGTCGTTTCTGACGTCGATCGCACGCGAAGCACACGAGCGCGGCATCACCGTCGTCCACTCGTCGCACGACATCGGCGAACTGGACCGGGCCTGCGACTTTCTGGTGATCGTCGCGTCCGGCGCAGTCGTGGTCGCCGGAGCCATCGCCGATCTGCTGGCGGACGATCAGACTCTCGAGGGCCTCATTTTCGCGACGCTCAGCGGCGAGGCTGCGTTGGGGTGGGCGGCATGACCTGGTTGGCGTGGCGGCAGCATCGCCACCATCTGCTGGCCGCATTCGCCGCGGTGGCGGCCCTCGCCGCCGTTTACGCATCGATGCGTGGCGGCCTCGAGTACTACCTGCATCACAGTGGCCTGTCCGCGTGCCTCGCACAACCGGACGAAGGATGTGGAAACCTCATCGCCGGGCTGCGGGCACAATATCCGTCGGCGCTGGATGCGTTGCCGTACCTGAATCTTGCTCCCATCGCAGCAGGACTCTTCTGGGGAGCGCCCTTGGTCGCCGGCGAGGTGGAGCACGGCACGCACCGGCTCGTCTGGACCCAGGCGGTCAGCCGCACCCGGTGGTTGTGGACGAAGGTCGCGCTGCTCGCCGCCGGATGCGCGGCCTTCGGCGTGCTCGTCGGTGGGCTCGATCGATGGTTTCTGGACCCCTATGTCATGGCCGGCGCGGTCAGCCCGGTCGCGCCGAACTATGTCGGCCTGCTGGGTTTCGCCCCGGCCGCGTACGCCGTGTTCGCCTTTGCTCTCGGAACGGTGGTCGGAACCGTCGCACGCCGGGTCCTGCCGGCGATGATGATCACGCTGGCGATCTTCGTGCCGGTCCGGGTGATCTGGGAACAGCAGCGCTACCACCTGCTGTCCCCGGTGCCGGTCGCGTATCCGCTGACCGCGGCCCGTGCGCCCGGGGTCGGCCGCCAGGACTGGCGCCTCGACACTGCCACCAGCCTGATCGACCACGCGGGGCAGACGGTCTCCCAGTCACAGGTCGGCCAGTGGTGCGCCGGTGCAGCAGACAGCGGGTCCAAGGGCAGTGGGATGGCGGACTGTCTCTCCGCTCGCGGTGTTCAGCAGGTCGACTGGTACGAGCCCGCCAGCCGCTTCTGGCACCTCCAGATGCTCGACGTGTCCGTGTTCGCCGCACTCGCCGTCATCCTGCTCGCGATCGCCGCGGTCCGCGTCAACCGGCGTGTGCGCTGATCACGTTATGCTCGCGCCGATGGGATCGTTGTCGCAGCTCGCAGCACGTATCAGGCCCCGACTGTTGGACGCGGTCACGGGCCTGATCCTGTGTGGCTTCGTGGTTGCCGTATCGGTGTCGGTGACCGATCCGTTCCCGTACGGCGTCGTCGTGATGGCCGTGGCTCTTATCTGGCGGAGCCGGTGGCCGACCGCGGTGTGTATTGCGGTCGCGGCCGGCGCGGTGCTGGCCTTCCCGCAGCCGATCGCCGATGGGGTCTTGCTGGTCGTCGCATGCGTGCTCGTCCTGTCCGGCTACGCGGCGGCGGTATATGCCCGCTATCCCTGGTTCGGGCCGGCACTGCTGGCACTGACGGTCGCGCCGTGGGCGCATGGCAGCCGGCTGCCGGTCCCGGCCGTCGCCATTCCGTTTCTCATCCTGGGAAGCGCCTGGTTCGCCGGTGTCGCTGTCCGCGCGCGTGCACACCGCGCCGACACATGGCGCGCCAAGGCTGCGCAGGCGGCGGCGGATCGGGAGGACGCATACCGTAACGCGGTCCGTGACGAGCGGTCTCGGATTGCCCGCGAACTCCACGACATCATCGCGCACCGCGTCAGCGTCATGGTGATCGGAGCCGGCGCGGCGCGGCTGTTGCTACCGGGCGACGCGACACGAGCCGTCGAACAACTCCGAACTGTCGAGTCCGGTGGCCGCGAAGCGCTTGCCGAACTCCGCGGCCTGCTCAACCTCCTTGCCACATCCGCCGACGAGGACGCCGATCTCCACCCGCAACCCGGCCTTGCCGCGATCCCGGCCCTGATTGAGCGGGTCAACGAAGCCGGCCTTCCGGTCACGTACCTCGTTTCCGGACACGTACGGCATATTCCCGTCGGACTGGATCTCGCTGCATTCCGCATCGTGCAGGAGGCGCTGACGAACTCGTTACGCCATTCCGACGGTGCCGGTACCCGAGTCGCGGTCGAATACGCGGACGATGCGCTGACGATCCGCGTCGCCGACACGTCGCGTCGGTCCGTCGCGAACGATCGGGCCGTCGGGGGCGGGCGTGGTCTGATCGGTATCCAGGAAAGGGCGGCCTTCTACGGCGGGTCGGTCACCGTCGTCGACCGCCCCGGCAGCCCCTTTGCGATGGCTGTCCAGATGATGATTCCCGCGGACCCCGCGGTGGAGTTGTCATGATCCGGATCGTCATCGTCGACGATGACCCGCTGGTACGCACCGGTCTGGGCATCATTCTCGGCAGCGCCGCCGATCTCAGCGTGGTCGCGGTCGCCGAGGACGGCGCGGCCGGTGTGGCCGTCGTTCGCCGCGAGCGGCCCGATGTGGTTCTGCTCGATATCCGGATGCCCGGTGTCGATGGAATCGAGGCCACCCGAACCCTGATGATCGACCACGCACCGTGGAAGATCATCATGCTGACCACATTTGACCTCGATGACTACGTGTACGCGGCCCTGCAGGCCGGCGCCAGCGGATTCCTCCTCAAAGACATTCCTCCGGAACGACTCATCTCGGCGGTTCGCCATGTCCTGACCGGGGATCTGCTGATCGCGCCGACCATCACGACCCGGCTCGTGGCCCGGCACGTACGGCCGCCGACCACCGTGCCGCCGGCCGTTCGCCGGTTGACGTCGCGCGAGCGTGAAGTCCTCACACTGATCGGTGAAGGGTTGTCGAACACCGAGATTGCCGACCGACTCGTCCTCGGTGAAGCCACTGTGAAGACGCATGTCGGCCATATCTTCGCCAAACTGGACCTCCGTGACCGTGTGCACGCGGTCATCACCGCGTACCAGGCAGGGCTTGTGCCGTGAGCGCCGTGGCCGGGTGCCGTGTCGTCCGGTCGCGATCATTGCGGGCCGGTCACCGCGATGGTGAACGTGTCGGTGTAGGTGCCGTCGGCGGCGTTGCCCACCCATGTCCACGACAGGTGGCCGGGCGTGTCCGACACCGGGGCGCCGAAGTCCCGCGAACCCGCCTGGGCCGCGGGCGGAGGGTCGTCGCCACAGGTCCCGACGCAGGACAGGCGCTGCACGATGCCGGAGTTAAGGGAGAGGTGGCAGACCGTACCGCTAATCGTGCCGGTCGTCATTCCCCAGGTCGACACGCTGTGGTACCGCGCGGAGACGCCGGATATCACCATGCTTTCGTCGGTGACCTCCCGCGATTGGAACGTCCAGGTGCCGGTGAGGGAGCCGGCTGCGGCCACGGTCAGCGCGAGCGGGCCGGTCGCGTTGTTGTCGTCGACCATCGCGCCGCCGGTCATCGGGATCCGGTCGGCGAACACGTTGGTGTTCGTTCCGATGTAGGTGCCCGGAGGTACCGAAGCGGCGCATGAGCCCGAGGGCGTGGGGTGCGTCGGCGTCGGGGTCGGCGTCGGGGTCGGCGTCGGCCGTACCCCGTCGTGGAAGATCAGGACCGCGGCGCCACGTCCGCGGGCGTCCAGAAGGACGTTCAGCCTGGCCTGCAGACCGTCGATGTACGGCTTGAACAGGTTCGCCACGAACGGTCTCAACAGACCGGGAATGAAGCCCAGCAACGCATCCGTGAGGCGCGCTCTGGCCCGGTCGATCTCCGGCCGGTGTACGGCGACGGCCATGTAGTCGATCTGATTGCGCTGCTCGCCGTTCGGGTCACCGGGATCGGTACTGGTCCGGAACCCCCACGTCGCACGCCCATCCGCGTCCGTGACATCGGTCGTGTGCGCCGACTCGGTTGGTCCAAGAAGTGGCTCCGCGGCCGGTTCGAGCGGTCCCCACGTCAGGGGAGCACCCTTGGCGTGAAAGTCGGCCAACTGGACCTTCGCCACCGCGGCACAGTCGGTCAGTACGGCCGGCCAGTCGGGCAGATCGCCCGCGGTCACCGAGGCGGTGAACGTGCCGGGTAGCGGATCCGATCCGAGTGTGAACGTGGCACCGCCGCCGTCTCCGCTCGCCACCACCTTGACGGCGTACGGCAGGAAGGACGCGATCTGCTCGGCGACGGCGGCGACCGATGCCGCGATGCTGCGGATCGTGCCCAGTACCGCATCGGTCACCGTACTGATCAGGTTCTGGACGAATGCCTGACCGGCGTCGACCAGCCAGTTCCAGATCGTGACTGCGATGGCGCCGGGCAGATTGTCGGGTGTGGCGAGCTTGAGGGCGTTGAACAGGCTGACGATCGCGTTGTTGATCCAGTTCGCGGTGTCTGAGCAGATGCCACCCGAGGCCCGCTGCGCGACGTCGATCGCGACGCTGCTGGCGGCTGCCGCGGCCGCCGGGTGCGCAGCGGCACTCGCAGGTCCGGCCAGGTCAGATGCGAACAGGACCAGAACGACAGCGGGGAAGCGGAGTGCCTGCGGCGCGAGCAGATTCTGGCCGGCCATCAGCGCGCGTGACAAGGCGCCGCCGGGCGAGTCCGCCGCAGCGACGTAGCCGGCGAGCAACTCCGAGGTCGTCGGAGTCCCGGCGAGATCGTCCGGGCGGGGCAGGACGGTGTCGAGTTCGGCTCCGGTGAAGCCGGCTCCGGCCCAGACGCCGACCGCGAGTGCGTGCGCCTGGAAGTCGAGGAGTCGCAGTGGGCTGGCCGTACCGGTGACCGGCCGGTCCGGCTGTGCGGCGCTGGGATCGGCGAACACCCCGATGCCCGAGTGGGCCAATCCGGCCACCAGCGCGGCGGTCGTGTCCGCGGAGTAGGCCGGTGCGGTCAGCCGTGCCGCTAACGCCCAGGCCGCCGGATCGACCGGAGCCGCCGCTCCGACCGGTGCAACCCGTGCCGGGGCGGCGGTTGCGACGGGCGACGGTGCGTCCTTCCTGCAGCCGGTGGCCAGCGTCGCGACGAGTGCAAGTGCCACGGCGGCCGACCACAACCGGCCGCGGCGGCGGCACGGGCGCCCGGCAGCACGGATGGATCTAGGCATGTGGCGTCCAATCCTGAATCGCAGCGACGACGGGTTCGGTACCTATATGTGCGAAGCGGCGATCTTGGCGATCGTGATGACCGCATCCGCCGGTGATCCGTCGTCCGGTGTGAAGAGGATGCTGACGAGCGTCGTTCCTTTGTAGAACTCCAGCGTGACAAGTGGGGCCTTGCCGCCACCCGTTTCGAACGCGCCGTCACCGACGCCGGGCACGTCGGTGAACCGGCCCGCCGGAAGTTTCGCGCGTGATGTGTCATACAACGCCTTGGCCTGCGTCTTCATGCTGATGATGAGGGCACCGTCGTCGAAGACGCACTCCGACAGGGCCGGGGTGCCACCCGACGTACCGGGGCCGGCTGGGCTGCCGATCGCCGTGGTTGCGTCCTGCTCGGTGATCAGTCCGCACGCCATCAGGTCGCCGCCGCCGTCCGGGGCGGCGGCCGCCTTTACTCCCGCGGCGGTGGTCGTACCGGCGGCGGGCGTTGTCGCGCCACCGGACGCCGCCTGCTTGGCCGGACCGCAGCCGGTGAGAAGGAAGCAGCAAGCAGCGGCAAGGACGGCACATCTGGTACGAGTTCGGTTCACGATGATCTCCCTAGAGTTGCTGGATGGCTACGCGTGTACGGAGGCGGCGTGCGCGACGACGATTGCCGCATCGGCCGGCGCGGTGAGATCGCCCTGGAGCATGATCTCGATCAGGGCGCTTCCCTTGTAGAAATAGACCAGCGCCGTCGGGCCGCCGCTGACCTCGAAGCCACCACCGTCACCGATGCCGCTCACGTCCTGCCAGGTCCCGGGCGGTCCGAGCGTCAGCGACGAGTGATTCGAGTCGTAGCCGGCCTTGCCGGTGTTGTCGACGGCAATGATGAGTGCGCCGTTGCCGTACAAGCACTGTGGTGCGTCCGCGGTGCCGCCCTGAACGCCCGGCCCGGCCGGCTTGCCGACCGCGGTGGTAGCAACGTCATCGGTGATCAGGCCACACGGGTCCGGGAGGCGGCCACCGGCGGCCGGCGCGGCCCTAGAACCGCTTCCGGCAGCCGCGGCCGGCCCGTTGCCCGCCGGCGCGCCGCCGCCGACGCCTGGTTTGGCCGGCCCGCATCCGGCCAGAAGACCGGCGCTGGCGGCGGCGATCACGACGACCAGGGCCGCTCGACGGATGTTAGATGTGATCATGGTGGTCTCCTTGAAGCAGGACGGCGTCGATGACGCGGTCGAGGGCAAAGCCACGCTCGTTGTTGATCGCTCGGACGGCGTCGGCGGACGGCGCCCAGAACAGGCAGAAGCAGGTGTCTTCGGTCGGCAGATAGACCGAGTACAGGTAACGCACCGGCGTAGCGCTGGTATCCGAGGCGGCGCACAGACGTGCCACACCCGCCGTCAACGAACCGAGATCGACGGCCGCGGTCGGCGACAGATACCGCTCCACCAGGAAGGCACGTCGGGGGCCGGCGTGCTGGGATGCCTGCGGCCATGTCATGCAACGGACGCTAGGAGTCGGCCCTACCGTGGCGCGTCGGTGGAACTACGTAACTGTGCTCAGGACTCCGACGTACCCGGCTGCGTAGTGGAGTGCCGGGACAGCTCGGTACGCGACCGCAGGCCGAGTTTGCGGTAGATCCGGATCAGATGGCTTTCGACGGTGCGTACGCTGACGAACAGAGTCGCGGCGACCTCACGATTGGTCTGTCCCGCGCCGACCAGTGCGGCGACGCGTCGCTCGACGCCGGTCAGCTCGGTAGCCGCCGCTCGGCCACCGATCCCGGCCAACTCTACGGCCGCCTGTTCGGCCTGCAGCGGCGTACCGAGGTGTACGAATACGTCGCGGGCGGCCTCGAACTCGCGGCGCGCATCGGTGCGATGCCCGGCACGGCGCAGCATCCCGGCGTACAGCATGCGGGTTTGCGCCTCTTCGAACGGCATCGGCAGCCGGCGATGCTCGGTGAGCGCCCACTCGATCCGTTCGAGGGCGGCGGGCGCGTCACCGACCGCGGCGCTGAGCTGGCTGTGACACCGAGCGGCGAGCGCCGTCGACCACGGCAGATGATTGGCGGCGGAGCTGGTATCGAGCTGCTCGATTAGCCGCTGAGCCTCATCGATCCGCCCGAGCGCGAGCAGCGCGGTGACCGCGTCCGGATGCGCACGAAGTATCGCCGGTTCCCTGATGCCCACGTCATCGACCGAAATCACCAGCGCCTGCACCAGATGACCGGCGGCCGCCGTGAGGTTGCCGGCCATCAATTCGGTGACGCCGAGGCTGCGACGATGGAGCGCATTCGCCGAATGGAAGCCCAGCGACTCATCTTCGGCAAGATCGGCCACGCCCAGCTCGCGGGCTTCGTCCAGCCGGCCGAGATGAGCGAGCGCGAGGACATGAGCGGACGCGGCCATCGGAGACCGCTGACCGCTTCGGACGGCGCGCTCACGGCCGTCGATCGCGTACGCCATCCCGCATTCGTAGTGCCCGACCCAGCATTCGAGTGTGGCCAGGTGGCCGAGGATATTCGGCAGCGCGCTGTCGTCCCCCTCGTCGACGGCCGCGGTGCGCACCTTTTCGAGCCACATCCGGGAATCGTCGAACCGGTCCACGATCTTCAAATACATGCCCAGGCCCAAGGCCGCACGTTCGTTCACCGGGACGGGCGGCCCATCGGTTTGGAGGACGACGGCACGTTCCAGCATCGCCACGGCGAGCCCACGCCCCAGCCGGCACTCGTGGCTGGCCACGTTGGTGATCGCGTTCGCCAGCAGATCGGCCGGCGCATCGTCCATGGATTCCAGCAGGTCCATCGCACGCTGCGCGTGGAACAGATCCTCGATCGCACCGGACGGGCTGGTGTCCGCGAGAGTGACGTGGCAGCGGGCCAACAGCAGCGCGTCGTCACCGGCTTCGATCATCGCCTGCCGGCACCACTGGACGACGGTTGCATCGCCGAACCCCCACGACGCGATCACTGCCGCCAGCAGCAGCCCGCGTACGCGCAACGGCCCGGCCGGTACGGCGTCGAGACCGTCATGCAGAACCGTACGTGCTCTCGCCGTATCGCCGAGCAGAAACAGATACTCCGCCGTGTCGACGGTCCGGCGCAGCAACGAGTCGCGGTCGTCGGTGGGCGTCCGCCCGACCGAAAGCTCGGCCAGTTCGGCGGCCGCATCGATGCTGCCACGGGCACGTGCATGCCCGGCGGCGACATCGAGCGCATCGGCGACGGATGCGGACCGCTCGAGCGAGCCCAGCGCCGCGTGCCGGGCGTGCTCCTCCGGATCGGTCACCGACGCTGCGAGCCGTTCGTGCAGGCGGCGACGATCGACCGGGTGCAGGCCCGCGTACGGGATCGATGCGATCAGGGGGTGCGTGAAGTGAATGCGTTCGCCGTCGAATTCGAGGAGCCCGGCTCGGGTCACCGCGGTCAGCGCCGATGCCGTCGTGGCGGGATCGTGTGCTGCCGCGGTGACGGCTGCGATCGTCGGCCGGGCGAGCGCTCCGGCGATCAGGAGCAACTCCCGCGCTTGCTCGGTGAGGCCGTGCAGCCGCTCGGTGACGAGCACGCCGAGGTCGGCCGGGACCGGAAGCGGTTCGTCGACGGCCGGCTCCCGCCCGCGCCGCTGCAGGGCGCGTGCCATCTCCAGGCAGACCATCGGATTGCCGCCAGTCGCCTGGTGCAGGCGGGTCAGCGTCGGACGGGAGAAGCTCCGGCCGATCTGCGTCGCGACGATCCGCTGCAGCACCCCCATGCTCACCGGGCCGACGGTTATCCGCTGGCCGGGCAGGCCCAGATCGGCTGCCGCGACCGCGTCGGCGAGCACCCCCGTACGGCAGGAGGCGATCAGCCGTACCGGCTCGTCCACCAGCCGTCTCAACGCGAATGACAGGACATTGCGGGAGCTCGTGTCCAGCCACTGGACATCATCGACCGCCAACAACACCGGCCCGGATCGTGCCAACAGACGCAGCACGGCGAGCACGGCGACACCGACGACGCGATGGCCCGGAATACTCTCGGCATCGTCGGACAGCAGCAGCGCGGCGGACAGCGCTCGATGCTGGACGTCGGGGAGCGCCGACAGAATCGCCGTGTCCAGGCCTTCCAGGATGTCGCCCAGCCCGGCAAATGCCCAGGCCGCATCGGATTCACTGCATCGGCAGGTCCGTACGGCGATGCCGTCGGCCCGAGCCTCGCGTACCGCTTCGGCCCAGATCGCCGTCTTGCCGATACCCGCCACGCCCTCGAAAATCAGGGCGGCCGGGCCGAGACCGATGTCCGCGCCGAATTGTCGCGCCGCGGCCAGTTCGCGCTCGCGTCCTACGATCGATGCGTTCACGGCGCCCAGCACACGCCGATCATGCCGTAAGGGCACACCTCGCGGACGCCCCTCCCGATCTCATCCACGGTCCGATTCTGCCTGACCAGAGCCCCGCGCGGATGAGGCGAACGGCCGACCCGGTCGCGTTAGCCCTGCGACGGGTCGGTCACCACGCCGCAGAACAGCGGAGCGTGCGAAGCGCCGGCGACGACGCTGAACGCGAACGGCCGGTTGGCGACGAACGAGATCGACGGCGGCATATGTGCGGCCGACGCGAACGCCATGCCGGTAACGGCCGCGGCTTCGGTGCCGTACTCGTCGACGGTGATGTTCGCCTTGTGGATCGCCGATGACAGGGTGCCGATGTCCGGGCAATGCCGGAGAAGTCGCCGGTGCCGAATACGTCCTTCATGCCCATGGCCGGCATCACCGTGCCCAGATCGAGTTCGGTGGCGAAGTTCCACTTCGGCACCGATACCGCCACGTCGGTCGTGGCGAGGCTGCCCGCGACCTGGGCTAGGGTCGCTGGATCGAGCATGTCCACTGGGTCACCACCGGCCGGCGGCAGGATGATCCACATCGACACGTCCGCGGCACCGTCCTTGTCCGCGAACGGCAACTCCAGCGCAGCCACCCGCCTGGTCCGGCCCAGTAGCGGGTGGACATGCGCGACTGGTGCATCATCGACACGGTCACCGCCGAGCCGCCGGTCCGCGTGAACGGATCCTGCGTGACCGGGTCCTCGAGGAAGTAGTTCAGCCAGTCGGCCTTCAGGTAGACCGTGTTGACGAGTGCGAGCGTCGTCGACGGGTCGAGTGTGTCCCACACCTTGGTGATCCGGCCGGCGGTCTGTGCGTCCACCCACGCGTTGATCTCCGCGACGCGCCGGGGCGAACCGAAGTCGACCGGCCGAACGCCGGCGCCGTACTGAGCCGCGAGCGTGTGCAGGAACGCGGGTCGAGCGCGAGGTGCTCGGCCGGGAACAGCGCATCGCCGATCGAGACGATCGGCGGCGCCGGCGGCTTCGCCGCATCGCGTGGCTTATCGGACGGCTTCGGTGGCACGGTGACCGTCTGGACGGCGCGGATCAACGCATTGAACGCCTCGTCGCGGCCGGCCGCCGGGAACCCGAAAAACGTGTCGAGCGATGCCGCGGTCGCGCCGATCGCGCCGACGCGGGCCATCGCGAACGCAGTAGCGATCGACACCGGCGATGCGACCCAGTTCTTGCCGGACGAGGTCGCGCGGCACATGGCGTGCGCGAAGGCGGCCATCCCGGCAGTGATCGCGTCGACCGGCGCGCCCTTTTGCGGGACCTCCCACGCCACGTCTTTCGCGGTCAGCAGCCCGGGCACCTGGCTCGACGACGATCCGCAGGCGGCGAGCGGGGCGGCAGCGAGCGCGGCGAGGCCGGCGAGCAGCGTGCGGCGAGAGACCTGACGCGAGTCCATGCCGGTATGACGCGCCGGCACGCGATCCGGTTCCTCGAATACTCGGCCCGGAGGAGCAGTAGGACCTCTACGGGATCTTCGACGACGGCGACACGATCACCACGGGGCAGTCGACCTTGCGGACGCACTCTTCGCTCATCGAGCCGAACAGCATGTACCAGGCCTTCCCGTGCCCTTTTCGGCCCAAGACGAGCAGGTCGGCGTCCTGGCAGGCCTCGGCGAGGACATCACCGGGCGAGCCTTCGCTCACCGCGGTCGTGATCTTCACGTGGGATCTCTGATCGGCCGGAATGGCCTCGATCTCGGCGGCGAGCATTTCCGCGAGCCGATCTTTCGGTGCGTCATCGTGCTTCGACGCCGATGCGGCGGCAGATAGGCGGTCCCATGCGGCGATCGCGTGGACGCTGTCGCCGTCCTGATCCGCGGTACTGGCGACGGCCCACCGGAGCGCCGCCCGAGCACCTTTGGAACCGTCCATTCCGACGACGAGCCGCTGATGTTTCATTGTTGCCTCCGTTGTCCGCCGTGCTCCGTCCTCGTCGCCCGCGCGAGTGCATCCGGGCGCGGACCGGTTCGGCATCCTGCGGAGGATGTCGAACCGGTCCGGTCGCTCCGGTGTGCCACGTGATGCCGGCTACTCGCGCATCAGCATGGCTTCGGCTTCGCGTTCGAGGTCGAGGTACGGTTCGCCGCTGACGTCGACCGCGACGCGATGGATCGTTCCGCCGGTGAATCGCCAGGGCATCTCGCCCGGATAGTCGTTGACCACGCCCGCGCCGCCGTCCCGGCCGACGCACAACCCCTCGCCGGCGATGGAGAACTTGCCGGGCTGCGTCATGATCATCGATTCGCCGACCTTGGTGTCCCCGTAATACAGCGACAGGACACCGTTCGCCACGCCGGGCGGATCCTCCTTCAGCTTGTCGAAGGAGGCCGACAGGATCATGTTCTCGCCGGTGGGCAGATCGCGATCCGCGGTCACCGTCTGCTTCGCGCTGCCGACGAAGCTGTACGTGTAGTGCAGCCGGTTGTTCTTGACGTACAGGGCGTGGCCGCCGAACTGGGCGCCGTGGGCGAAGATCACCCCTTCGGCGCCCGGCTTCGGGATGTCCACCAGGGCACCGATGGAATACGAGCGGTTGCGGATGTTGACCGACTGAGACTCGGGCACCTCGGCGGTCTCCGGGAAGTACACGTAGCGGTTCCGTGGCGGCGTCAGGCGCGGTCGATCCACCGTCATGATCTCGAACGCCGTACGGTCGTCCAGCGGGAACGCATTGTTGGCGCCGGCCTCGGCGAACCACAGGTTGATCAGCGAATGCAGCATGTCGGGGTTCTCGGCGGCGAGGTTGTGCAGCTCGGACCGGTCCACCTCGGTGTGGTACAGCTCCCATTCGTCCTCGTCGAAGTGCCCCCATCCGCTGATCGCCGGGTGGTTGGTCACGGCCTTCCAGCCTTCGTGCCAGACCGCCCGCGAGCCGAGCATCGAGTAGAACTGCGTCTTGCGGGCGCTGGTCGCGGACGCGTCATCGAAGCTGTAGCGCATGCTGACGCCGTCGAACGCGCTCTGGGTATACCCCTTGATCGTCGCGGGTGCGTCGACGTCTAGGACGTCCAGGATCGTGGGGACCAGGTCAACCGCGTGGTGGTACTGGTGCCGGATCTCGCCGCGGGCCTTCATGCCGGCCGGCCAGGAGATGATGCACGGGTCGCTGGTGCCGCCGTTGAACTCGTAGCGCTTCCACATCTTGAACGGCGTGTTGAAGGCCATCGCCCAACCGTTCGGGTAGTGGTTGTACGTGTCCGGGCCGCCGAGATCGTCAAGTTTCGACAGGTTCTCGTTGAGGTCGTCCGGGATGCCGTTGGCGAACTTCATCTCGTTGACCGAGCCGTCCGGGCCGCCCTCGCCGCTGGCGCCGTTGTCGGAGACGATGATCACCATGGTGTTCTCCCGCAGCCCGGCCTCTTCGAGGTGGTCGAGCAGCGCGTCCGATGTGGTGGTCGGCGTGCGACAGGAAGCCGGCGTACACCTCGGCCATCCGGGCGAACAAGTGCTGCTCGTCGGCACCGAGTGAGTCCCACGGCTTGGTGAAGTCCATGATCGGGAACGGCTTGCCGTCCGGACCGGTACGGGTCTGTGGCGTACCGATCGGGATTGATATCGGGAACTTCGGTGTTCGCCGGGACGATGCCCAGCTCCTTCTGCCGGGCCAGGATCTGATGCGCGGATCGCCTCGTACCCCATGTCGAATCGGCCGCGGTAACGCTCGATCCACTCCTTCGGCGCATGGTGCGGCGCGTGCGCAGCACCCGGCGCGTAGTAGAGGAAGAACGGCTTGTCCGGCGCGACCGCCTTCGCGTCCCTGATGAACTGCAGCGCCTTGTCGGTGATGTCGTCGGTGAAGTGGTAGCCGTCCTCCGGCGACTTCGGCTGCTCGACCGGGTGGTTGTCGTGGACCAGATCGGGATACCACTGATTGGTCTCGGCACCCGAGGAAGCCGTAGAACCGTTCGAATCCGCGCCCGACCGGCCAGTTCCGCCGGGACGCGGCCAGGTTCATCTCCGCATCCGGGCACAGGTGCCACTTCCCGACCGCGTACGTGTTCCATCCGTGGTCGCCGAGGATCTCCGAGAGCATCCCGTTCTCGGGCGGGATCGTGCCGCTGGCATTCGGGAAGCCGATCGCCGCCTCGGTGATGCAGGCCATGCTGTTGCGGGTGTGGTTACGGCCGGTCAACAGGCACGATCGGGTCGGCGAGCACAGTGCCGTCGTGTGCCACTGCGTGTAACGGACGCCTTCCGCGGCGACGCGGTCGATGTTCGGGGTGTCGATCGGGCCGCCGTAGCAACCCAGGGCGCCGAAGCCGACGTCGTCGAGCACGATGTACACCACGTTGGTGGAGTCCGCCGGCGCGACGGGCGGCTGGAACGGCGCCCAATCGGGGATGGAGTCCCGGACATCGACGTTGACGACGCCGTGGAAAACTGGCTGGCTCATGCATGCTCCTTAGTAGAACGCGGACTTGTCGACATGGGAATCCGTCCGGCTAGATGCCGCTGATGGCGGTCGCACGACCGTGCTTGACGGCGTCCCGGAATGCGGCGTAGTCGTTCTCGTTCTGGTCGCCGTACACGGCGGCGAATTCGGCCAGTGCGTGGTCGAACGTGCCTGATCCGCCCAGGTACGCAGCCATGGCGATGCGGTCGCCCGAGCGCGCGTGCGCCCGTGCCAGCGTCCATCCGCACAACTGCGCGTAGATGGCCATGCCTTCGGGCCGCATCATTTCGATCGGGAAGGAGAACTTCCAGTCGCGTAGTTGGCGCACGTAGAAGTCGCGCTCGACCTTGTCCGGTCCGGGCACACGCGTCCAGCCCAGGAAGATGTCGCTCTGCGCCTGCATCAGGTGCTGGCCGGCGACGACGCGCTCGCCCTCGTTGGCGTACTGGCTGCGCCCGCAGTAGTCGGCCAACACCGATGCCTGGGCCTCCTTGGCCTGCAGGATCAGCGGCTCGTCGCCGTCTCCACCGTCCATCAGGAAGATCCAGGCCCGGGTGCCGACACTGCCGACACCGACCACCTTGCGGGCCACCTTCTCCAGCCGGAACTGATCCAGCAGCTCACGCCGGTCGGACTGCAGGCTGCGACGGTAGCGCGCCAGCACCTCACGGATCTGGTCATAGATCGCGCCGGCCTCGACATCGCTGAACACTTCTTCGATCGGCACGATCGTGGGCGGATCGCTGATGAAGTGCCGCTCGCCGTCGATCATGGTGGTGAGCTTGCTCAGCGCCTGCATGCTGTCGTGGGTGGTGGCCTTTGCCACCATCACGTCCACCATCTTGGCGCGCTTCGTCTTGATGCTGGACCGGAAGTCGGCGATCGCCCGGTCGACGTTCAGGTGCGAGTACCAGACGTCCATGCGGGGCTGATCGGCGAACGCGCGCATAGCCTTGCGATAGGCCTTGCCGACGAGGAGGTTGATCTTCCCGCGTACCTTCTCCGCGTATCCGTTCTCGCGTCCGGCGATTTCGAAGCTCGCGGCGAGCCGCTTGACATCCCACTCGAACGGGCCGGGCAGTGTCTCGTCGAAGTCGTTCACGTCGAAGACCAGCTCCCGCGACGGCGAACCGAACGCACCGAAGTTCGACAGGTGCGCGTCGCCGCACAGCTGCGCCCTGAGCCCGGACACGTGTGTCGTGGACAGATCTGCGGTCATCGGCAGCGCAGCGCCTCGATAGAACGTGAACGGGGACACCAGCATCCGGCCATGCCGGATCGGGATTAGTTCGGGCACACGTGAGGTCGCCTGATCCAGCAGGAGTTTCACCGGATCCCTCTTGCCCGCAGGCGCGAACTCCGCGTGGGATTCCAGCGGGGTCACAGAGCGGGCATCCCGACCGCGGGCCACGCTGTCCGCACGGCTCAGATGCTCCGTCGCCGGTCGCGCAGTCCGGCCCCGGTGTGCCCGATCAGTTGCTGTCGTCATGACTATCCTTCCGGGCCGTCGACGGTGATACCGCGAGCCGGTACCGACCTTGAGCGGCCTCACGTTGCGTTTCCTACCGAGCCGCCTGGCTGGAGAGGTACTCCTCGACGTCGTGCGCCGTGTCATGGGCCAGGCGATCGGCATTGGCCGACCGCGCCAGGGAGTTCGGCGGGACGATGACCACCGGGCAGACGGCTGATCGGGCGCAGAAGCGCGCCACTGCCGTACTGCGTACGTGCCACGGGCGTCGCACCCCGCAGCCACCGATCACCAGGAGGTCCGCCTCCCGGTTGGCGATCGACACGAGAATGCACGCCGTATCGCCCTCGCGTACCAGGACGTCGACCGCCACATCCTCCGGCCAGCCGCCAAGAGCCTCGGCTGCGGCGATACCGGCCTGCGCTGTGGCTGATTCCATGTGCAAGCCGATGCTCAACATCTGGTCGTAGGTAGCCAACCGGAACGCGCGTACGGCGATCAGTGCAGTACGGCGTCGCCGCGCTTCGGCCAGCGCATAACGCAACGCCTGGTATCCGCCGGGCGACCGACCGATACCGACGATGACCCGTCCGGATTCCACGTTTCCCACCGCTCTCACCTCGGCTTCCGACCGTCTGCCGCGGCTCTCAAGTCGTCCCGGACGAGGCGCTCCACCAGGATCGGGACGAAGGTCCGCACGGGTGCGCCGGCGAACTGCGCGATCGCGCGTTCGACCGCTGCATCGACCTCGTCGCGATCGAACGCGTCTCCGTCGGACAGGCGCTCGCGCAGTTTGTCGATCGCGAACGTTTCCCGGTAACTATCGTTCGTCGTCGTCATCACGGATCGACCTCTCTCCAGAACGCCGCGCCTGGCCGCGCGCATCGCGTTGACGTCAGACCGAGTCGGCCACCACGGCCGGCACGTCAAAGACCGGCACCGCCTCCGTCATGTCGGCGTGCATCCGGCGTGCACCACGGCCCGGCGATCGGTTCGCCGACCGGCACGGCGTGAACATCCGTACGGTGACACCGCTGGAACTGCTGGCGATGTCGAACTCCTTGCACATCAATCGGGCGAGCCACAAGCCGGGCCACTCGGTGGCGTCGCTCGCGGGCGCTCCGATCGTCACGCTGTCCGGCAGGCCGGGGCCGGTGTCGGAGACCTCGGTGAGCAGTCCGTCGGCGACGCGCCGCACCGTGATCGAACCGCCACCGGCATAGCGGATCGCGTTCGTGACGATCTCGTTGACCGCGATCAGCAGATCCTCGACATCGCGTGGCGCGATCCCGGCGGCAACGCATCCGGCGCGTACGAGCGTGCCGACCCGACCGACGGTGAGCTGCGTAAACGTCGTAGTAACCGGCGTCGATTCCGGGGGAGTGCGCACGGCTACATCAACCTCCGTTCCTCGGTGGTACGGCCCGTCCATCGCGTCCCCCTTCAACAGTTCGCATTACAACGCGGATGGATCTTCGACGCCGAGGATGCCCTGGGCTGCGGCCGCACCGGATTCGGTGGCTCGGCCGCGCAGGATCCACTCGAAGACGACCGCCAGCAGCGCTCCGAGGATCGGGCCGACCAGGTAGATCCAGTAGTGCGTGAGATTCCCGGCGACCAGCATCGGTCCGAACGATCGAGCCGGGTTCATCGACGCACCGGTCACCGGTGCCCCCCATACCGAGACCAGGCCGATGTAGCCGCCGATGGCCAGCGCGCCGTTGACGCCGATGTTCCGGGCGCCCGAGGCGGTGCCGAGGATGACGCTGAGCAGGCCGAGCGTCAGCAGCGCCTCGGTCACCATGGCCACCCAGATGCCGACATGCGGGGTCGGCTCGGTGGCCCCGTTGATGATGCCGCCGTAGAGCCACTGCAGCGTCAGCGACGCGAGGACCGCCCCGACCAGCTGCGCGAGGATATACCCGGGCACGCGCACCCAGGGAAAGTTTCCCCGTACGGCGAAGGCGATGGTGACCGCGGGATTGAGATGGGCGCCCGAGATCGTGCCCATGAAGAAGATGATGCCCATCACCATGATGCCCGGGGCGAGCGCCTTCATCGCCAGCGTCAGGGCGCCGCCGAACACGGTCGCGCCGATGACACCTCCGCCGGCAGCGACAAGAACCAGCAGGAACGTCCCCCAAGCCTCGCTGAACAGTCGTCGGTATTCCAGTCGTGGATCGTCGAACTCGACGGCCGACTGTTGTAGTTTTCCGGCCCGACGCGCCAGCCACGCGACGACCGGTTCGCCGGCCGCCGTAATGGGCGTTTCTGACGCCATCCGCTCACCTCTCGCGTCCTCGGCCGGGTGGCACGCCACGCGTGCCCGATCGCGCCGCCCGGGGTCAACGATGCGACGGATCCGAAGATCCGCCGCCTGGCCGTGACCCCGCTAGGCCGGTCATCTCGTCGACTCTGGTGCTCGCCACAGGGCTTCCTGGACACACCTCGCCAACTGGGAAAACGCTACTCGGTTCTCGATCGAATTGTCGCGAATGAAGGGAAACGTGCGGATGGTGAACGACCCGGGCGCCGGCGGCTCCGCCCCTCGTCGACCCGGCGTCGGACCACAGTGATAGGCGAAGCATCCGTTTATGTCCGAACCAAGACCATACTTCATGTTTATACTGTTATGCCGCATAAGATGGATGTGAGGAGCGCGCGCATGATCACGCCTGGTTCGGGCTTTGTCGCGGCCTAGCACCCCGCCCGCGGCCGAGGTCGAGGCGCTCGTTCGGTCCCGGCGGTTCATCGGGCTGCTGATCGTCGCCGGGATCCTCGGCGCAATCATCTCCGGCATCGCGTTCGGCTTCCTGCAACTCGTCAGCTCGCTGCAGCGCTGGTTGTTCACCGACCTGCCGCACGGTCTCGGGTTCGGGTCACCGCCGGCCTGGTGGCCGCTCGTACCGCTGGCGCTGGCCGGCGTGATCGTCGGCCTGACCGTCCGATTCCTGCCGGGCACCGGTGGCGAAATGCCGCTGGAAGGACTCAAGGCAGGAGGTACGCAGGACTCGGCGACCATCCCCGGCATTGCCATCGCGGCGATCGCCAGCGTCGGCCTCGGCCCGGTCGTGGGTCCCGAAGCACCGCTGATCGCGTTGGGTGGCGGGCTTGCCATCTTCGGCGTCCGGCTGATCAAGCGGGACATGCCCGAACAGGGCCTCGCGATCATGGCCGCCGCCGGCAGCTTCGCCGCCATCAGCACGCTGCTCGGCTCGCCGCTCGTCGGCGCATTTCTGCTGATGGAGGTCGTCGGCCTGGCCGGCGCCATGGCCACAGCGGTGCTCGTACCCGGGCTCCTGGGCGCCGGCATCGGAGCATTGATCTTCACCGGCCTCGGTCAGCTGACCGGACACGGTACGTTCTCGCTGACGATCCCGGACCTACCAACAGTCGGTCGGCCGACGATCGCCGAATTCGCCTGGTCGCTGGCGATCGGCCTGCTGGCCGCGGCGGCGTGCTGGCTACTCCGGAAAGGTGCCACCGCCATCCGTGGCACGGTCCAGCGGTGGATCGTCATCAGCACGATCGTCGTCGGCCTGGCGATCGCCGGGCTCGCGATCGGGTATGCCGAAGCGACCGGCCAGAGCTACACCGACGTGCTGTTCTCCGGCCAGAATCAGCTGCCGTCGCTGCTCGAGCACGCGTCCGCGTTCTCGGTCGGTACCTTGCTGCTGCTGCTGGCCTGCAAAGGCATCGGGTACGCGGGCAGCATCGTCGCGTTTCGTGGTGGTCCCACATTTCCGGCGATGTTTCTCGGTGCGGTCGGCGGCATCGCCTTGTCGCACCTACCGGGGCTCGCGCTCATTGCAGGGGCCGGCATGGGTATCGGCGCGATGACGGTGGCCATGCTGCGCCTGCCGTTCACCGCCGTGCTGTTGACCACCCTGTTTCTGGGGAGCGACGGACTGACGATCATGCCGCTGGTGATCGTCGCTGTCGTCGTCGCGCACGTCGCGACGATCCGGCTCACCCCGATCCCGGCCGGCGACGGATGACCGTCACAGCGACCGCGATCAGCTCGTAGCCGAAGCGTCCCGCGCTCACGTCGGCCTAGCGCGGGAAGTCACCGCCGCACGGTCGGGTCAGGCCAGGTCGCGGACCGGCGTCAGCGAGTCCAGCAGGAACCGTGCCTGGATCAGCAGCAGGTTCTCGGCGGCCGTCGCCGACGTCATGTGGCTCGCTGCCGGCAACGGCAGCACCGTGTGCGGACGTCCGGCGGCGAACAGCGCGGCGGACAGCCGCATCGTGTGCGCCGGATGGACGTTGTCGTCGAGCATGCCGTGGATCAGCATGAGCGGCCGTCGCAGGTTGGGGGCATCGGCGATCAGCGAGTTGCGGTCATAGACGTCCGGCCGCTCGTCCGGATTCCCGTAGTACTGCTCCTGCCAGTGGCTGCTGTAGAGCCGGAAATCGGTGACCGCTGCGCCCGCGGCGGCGGCATGGAAGACGTCCGGTCGCCGCAGGACCGCGGCCGCGGCCAGCGTCCCGCCAGCCGACCACCCGCGGATTCCGACCCGGGACAGGTCCATGTCCGGATGCTCGAGCGCCGCCGCGTGCAATGCGTCCACCTGGTCCTCGACCCGCACGTCGACCGAGGAGTCGTAGATGCTGCGCTCCCAGCGCGGGCCACGTCCGGGTGTGCCGCGTCCGTCCGCCACCACCACGATAAAACCCTGATCAGCAAACCATTGGGAGACGAGGTACGCACTCTGCGTATACAGCACGCGCTGCGCCGCCGTTCCACCGTACGGATCCATGAGTACGGGCAACTGCGCCTCGCCGGGCGTGTGACCGGTGGGGTAGAGCACCGCACTCCGGAGTTCCCGCTCACCGGCCCTCAAGAAGACGACCCGCGGTGTGATCGACGGCGTCTCCGCGTGGTTGACCAGTTCGCGTGGAGGTCGGCCGTCGGCGTGCACGGTGACCCGGGCGCTGGCCTGGTCGAGGTTGAGTCCGAGGACGACGGTCGTGCCGGCACCGCGTTTCCCGTCGTGGAAGCCGGGACGGTCGGACAGCCGGACCAGCCCGGCCGGACTCCACGCCCACAGTTGAATATCCGCGGGCTCGGTCGACGCCAGGAACAGCACCGACTCGCGATCGGTGTCGACGACCTCGCGTACCTCGAGCCCGACCGGCGTCACCGCGACGCCGTCGACGGTCAGGTGCCGGGTGTCCTCGATGTCCGCGGTCGAGATCAGCGCACCGGAGGCGGTATGCGCGGGTACGCCGGGCACGATCGTCACCCAGTGCGGGTCGGTGTCCTCCCGGAGTACCACGGTCCGGCCGGTGTCCGGATCGACGGTCAGCGTCAGAACCCGATCCTGCGCCCGGCTCTGTACGCACACCAGCAGCGCGGTCCGATCCCAGCACACGGCGGTCACGTACTCGTACGCGGTCCGGTCCCAGTCGACGTCGACCGAGCCGCCGTCGAGACCGATGATCCGCAGCCGTACGTCGGCGTTCGCCCTGCCGGCGCTCGCGTAGCGCATGGCGGTCGGCGGCGCGGTCGGCTCGGTCGGATCCGCGAGGTACCAGATGTCCACCGCGCTGTTGTCGACCCGGGCCACGAGCAGCCGGTCGCCGTCGGGTGCCCACCAGTAGCCGCGCGCCCGCCCCATCGACTCGGCCGCTTCGTGCTCGGCCAGCCCGAACGTGACCTCCGGACCGTCCGGCTCGGCCAGTGCCCGGTCGCCGCTGCCGTCGCGTCCGATCACCCGCAGCGAGCCGTCGGACACGTACGCGATGGCGCTGCCCGCCGGATTCGGCCGGATGTCGATCGCCGGCGTCGCCGCGGGCAGCGACCGGACGTCACCCGAGTCGAGATCGGCGACCCAGACGTGGCCGGCGAGGGCGAACGCGGCCGTCCGTACCTCCTCGTCCGTGGCGTAGTCGCTGACCCCGGCGGACCGGTCGCGGGCCCGCTCACGGCGGGTGCGCTCCTCCGGCGACATCGTGCCGTCATCGTCCACCAGGGCGTTCGGATCGACGATCAGCCGCTCGGATTCGGACGAGACGTCGTAGGTGTAGAGGCACCGCACCCGGTCGCGCCCGCCGCGTGTCCGGACGAACGCGACCCGCGCGCCGTCCGGGCTGACCATGACCTTCGCGGCCCGTCCGAGCGAGAATCCTTGCGTTTCGGCATTGTCGCGAGGAAACGTCATGGTCAGTTCCTACCAGACAGGCCGGACAGCCACGGATGGTCGGTATCACCCGGCGGTGCCAGCCGCGGTGCTAACCAGCTCGCCTGCTCGCGGGTCAATAGCGGCTGGAGGTCGGCGAAGTCCTCCTCATCCTTGGGGCGCGGTTCGCGGGCTTTGAACATCAGAACGACCTCGGGTCCGAGGTAGGGAACTCCGCCCGGACTCACGTGCGTCATGGCCGCCAACGGACGGCGGGTGGTCCGGCCACGGTGGAACAGCCAATCCTCGCCGTCGGCGAGTCCGATCACGACCTCGATCGCAAGCGGATCGATTGCATCGGCAAACCGGAAGACATGACGGCCGGGGATGACGTCCTGAGGGAATGCCCAAGCTGTGTCCGTACCGGTCTGATGGTCGTGCAGCGTGATCCCGCCGGCGCCGAAGACGGCATCGAAATGCTCTAGGTCCCGAGCGAGGATGAGCACGTCGACGTCCGAATGAACGCGCCGGATGCGACCGACGTGCAGGTCGACGGCCCACCCGCCGGCAACCCAGTAGCGGCCGCGGTACGCAGCGAACGCGTTCTGGACGGCGACCAGCGGCACCGCACGATCCACCTGGTCGTTGGTGTCCGCCACCGCGCCATCGTAGACGCCGCTAGCGTCGGCGGCGGAGGCGCTTGTCGGTGATGGCAGGCGGGTCGGCGAGATAGTTGTCGGCCGGGTTGAGTTCGGTCCCGGGAGCGACGATCTCGTCGATCCGATCGAGGATGTCGCCGTCCAACTCGACCTCGGCGCCGGCGATCAGGTCGGCGAGCTGCTCCGGGGTACGAGGGCCGATCAGCACCGAGGTCACGGCCGGGTGAGCCCGAACCCAGGCGATCGCGAGATGGCTCAGCGGCAGGCCCGCGTCGGTGGCGACCTGGGTGAGCTGTTCGACCGCGGCGAGCTTGGCCTGATTGCCGGCAATGCTGACGTCGAAGCCCTGAGCTGCGGTGATGGCGCGGTGTCCCCGCGTGGGGTCAGCTCGACCGGACAGCCAGCCACTGCCCAGCGGCCCGTACGTCAGGACGCCCATGCGGTATGCCTGTGCGGCCGGCAGCACGGCGGTCTCGATGGTGCGATTGAAGATCGAGTATCGGGGCTGTTCGGTGAGGAACCGCCGGTGCCCGCCCTTCTCGGCTGCCCACTGTGCGGAGACGATGAGGTCGGCCGGGAATGTGGACGCACCGAACGCGCGGACCTTGCCCGCCGTTACGAGGTCGGACAGCGCGCCGAGGGTCTCGCCGGTGTCGGTGTCGTAATCCGGCCGGTGCATCTGGTAGAGGTCAATGTGGTCGGTGCCCAACCGGCGGAGGCTGTCCTCGACGGCGCGGTGGATGTAGCGCGGTGATCCACCGCGCAGGTTCGCGTCCGGACCCGTCGGCAGCCCGAATTTCGTGGCGAGGATGACGTCGTCGCGGCGACCCTTGAGGGCCTTGCCGACGATCTCCTCGGATTCGCCCTGGGAGTACACGTCGGCGGTGTCGACGAGATTGATGCCGGCGTCCAACGCGGCGTGGATCATGCGTACCGACTCGTCGTGATCGGGGTTGCCCATCGCGCCGAACATCATCGCGCCGAGCGCCAGTTCGCTGACGGACATGCCGGTAGCGCCCAGAATCTGTCGTTTCATACCCTCACTCAACCACGTGCGTGTCCGATCGGCTCGAGGGGACTCTCCCTCGGTGGGGGCCAATCGCCGCGTAGCTTAGGTTGATGTGGCCTTGGATACTTCGGCGTAGTAGTCGGCCCACCTCATCGGAGCATTCTCATGTCCAAATCAATCGCGGTGTTCGGAGCAGGGCCCGGCCTCGGCCAGGCTGTCGCCCGTCGCTACGCCCGAGAGGGTTACGCGGTCACGTTGGTGGGTCGCCGCTCGGAGCCACTTGACCGTCTGGCGAAGGACCTGACCAGCGCCGGGGCAACCACGCACATCGTGACAGCCGACCTATCCGACACCGGTGCCACGCCCCGACTGGCCGAGCAGATTCGCGCTAAGGCCGGCGACCTCGACGCCTTTTACTATGCACCCACCCCGGACACCGGGTTCGTTTCGGCAGCCAAGCTGACCCCACAGCACGCCCAGACCTTCATGCCGCTGATCTTCTACACGATGGTTGCACTCGTGCAGGAGTTCCTGCCGCACATGATCGAGCAGGGGGGCGGCGCAATCCTGACCGCGCAGGGCGGCAGCACCGTGCATGGCTTGCCGAACATGAGCGGCCCCAGTCCGGCCCAAGCCGCCCAGCGCAACTACTTGCAAGCCCTGCACGCGGAGGTGGCGGAGAAAGGCGTCTACGTCGGCATGCTCTACATCGGTGCAGCCATCAAGAACAGTGCCTTTCACGTCGAGATGGAGAAGGCCAAAGCTGCGGGCGACCCGGTCTGGGAAATGCCTACCGTCGACCCCGAACACCTCGCCGACCTGCTGTGGGCTATGCACGGCATGAAGGAACGGCGGGAACTCATCTATCCGTAGTATCGCGTGCCGTGGATCAGTTTCATGATCGGTACGAACCCTCCTAGGCTCATGGTATGGAGAGACCGGCAGACACTGTGACCTTGAGGCGCCTTGGTCTGCCGGACGCCGACGTGATCGCCTCATGGGCGGCGGATCCGGAGTTCTGTCGAGCGGCCGACTGGACCGTCGATCTGCCCTTCACCAAGCACCGACACTTCCACCAGACACTGATCGAGTCTCCGCCCGCTGACCTCATCAGGTTAGGGGCGATCCACGAGCACGTACTGGTCGGCTACGTCGACCTCCACGGTGACGAGCCTTACCGACGCGAACTCGGGTTCGTCATTGGCGAACGATGCCGATGGAGTCAAGGCCTCGGGCGCCTGGCCGGGGCGGCCGGCCTTGACTTTGGCTTCGACCGGCTCGGTCTGCAGGTGATCTGGGCGGAGGCCCCCGATGCCAACGAGCGCTCGGTTCGCGTCCTTCAACGCCTCGGCTTCTTAGAAACCGGCAGGGGCGACGACGGCGTATTCCTCGACCAGCCCACCTATTACCGTCAGTTCGCGATCACCGCGAACGATTGGAGATGTGCCGAAAATACCGGTCTGCCGGCATGACAGTGGGCGGACCTGCGTGATGTGGTTCAGACGTCCGCGGGCAGCGTGCTCCTGGAGGTTCGTGCCGCGGTGCAACCAAGTTGTCTGGTTATATCGGCGTG
>CAWCQQ010000002.1:0-2673002 GCA_963797675.1 uncultured Actinomycetota bacterium | reverse complement strand
GCGTACCACCCGACACCTTCTCGTCGCTACCGCCGGTGGATTGACCGGTGGCCTGCTGCTGATCCTGACTCCGGCCGGTGCGTTCGAGAAGGTTGTCCCCGTGCTGATCGGGCTCGGCGCGGCAAGCATGCTGCTGCCGCGCCGGAGGCTCGGTCACGACGGTCAACGTGCCGCCGATCCGCGGTGGCTGCTGCCGGTCATCTTCGGAGTCGGCATCTACAGCGGCTACTTCGGCGCGGCGGCCGGAGTGCTGCTGCTCGCGGTGTATCTGGCGGCCAGCTCGGACTCGCTTCCGATCTGCAACGCCATGAAGAATCTGGTGCTCGGCGTCTCCAACGGCATCGCGGCCGTGTTGTTCGTACTGACGACGCACATCGATTGGGTTGCCGTACCGCCATTGGCACTCGGCCTGCTCGTCGGCGGACTGGCCGGCGCCACGGTGGTCCGGCGTGCACCGGTCCGGCCGCTGCGGTGGCTGATCGCGCTGGCCGGTGTCGGGCTCGCGATCCGCCTCGGGCTTCAGCAGTACACCTGAGCCTGAGTCGACGACCGGCACCGATGCTCACACGTCTCGCTGTGACGCTGCGAAGCGGCCCGGGCTGGTGCCGACGATCCGCGTGAAGTGCCGGTTCAGATGCGACTGATCGTAGAAACCGGCATCGACCGCCACCTCGCCGGCCGGCCGCCCGTCCAGCAGCATCCGCCGGGCGAGATCCACCCGACGGGATGTCACGTACTGATGCGGAGCCATGCCGAAACGCCGGCTGAATGCGCGTACCACATGGGTGGGATGGGCGTGCAGAGCTGCTGCCGCATCGCGGAGCGTGACCCCGTCGACGACGTGCGCATTGAGGAGATCCATCGTCGTATCCGCGAGCCCACCACTGTCCGGTGTGGACTCCGCACGACCGTAGTGCCAGCGCAATCGATCCAGGATCAGCGCGAGTCGGCTCTCCGCCTCAAACTCATCGCCGGGCGCCGCCACCGCGACGTGCAGCTGGTGGATTCGCCGGCGCAGCGCCGGGTCGGTCAGGCCGGGGGTGTCCACGGACGCACCGATCAGATCGGCGCCGAGCGCGTCCAGGTAGACGACGCGCTTGCGGAATCCGTGTGGCGTCGCCGAGCGTCCGTTATGCGGCACGTGCGGCGGCAGCAGGGTGACCAGGCCGGTCAGCGCACCGCGCTCGTGCCGGTCGAGGTCGTACCGGACCGCGCCGTCGTCGACGATCAGCAGCGTCCAGCTGTCGTGCGCGTGCATCGGGTAGGCATGGTCGGTGAAGTGGGCGTGGAAGATCTCCACGACGCCCGGGACCGCGGGGCGCCAAGCCTTGACGGCAGACGCGGCAACCATGTCAAGAGCGTACAAGACAGGCAGGGTACGCCCGGCCGAGACTGATCCCATGGAACGCTTCGACACCAAGGCAGCCGTGATACTGCGCGATGATCTGGCGACCTGGCAGCGCCTGAACGTGACCGCCTTCCTGGTCAGCGCGATCGGTTCGGCGGATCCGGAGGTGATTGGGGAACCCTACGTGGACGTCGACGGCGTCGTCTACCGGCCGATGTTCCGCCAGCCCGTACTCGTGCTGGAGGCCACGAAGGAGACGCTGACGGCGGCGCATGCGAGGGCGATCGGCCGGAGCCTTCCGATCTCCGTGTTCACCTCGGAGCTGTTCGCGACCGGCAACGACGCGGACAACCGGGCCGCTGTCCGGGTCGTCCCGACGGGCGCTCTGGACCTCGTCGGGATCGGCGTCTACGGGCCGCGCAACGCGGTCGACAAAATCACCAAAGGTGCTCGGATGCACCCGTGATCACCCGTCATTGGCCCGGACCGGATACCTGCGGATTGGACCGGTCAGTACGGTGACCGCGGCCGTATCGTCGACTGGGTACCACGAGGTTGACCATGTCGGCATGGCCGCCGGTCGTACGGCGGGACCTGATCCGTGTCGGGTGTCGTCCGGGGCGACGGGGGCGGCGGCCTACGACTGGTCGTCCAGGCGATCACCCGTCGACGGTCGGATCATTCTTGACGGTGTATCTAATCGCGAGAGTACCGTCGGCGATGATGTCGACCCGTCGCCACGCCGGCCACTTCGCCCTGGTAGCACCATCTTTTGAGGCGAGGAATGCGGCCCGGTTCGGATACTTCGTGTCCTCCGGATCCGGCAGGCCACCGCCCAGCAACATGACGTCGTCAGCCGGGTAAAGCCCCGCTGTCCGGGACGGGAACTCGCCGTACCCGTCCATCGACGGTATCGATGTGAGCAAGGGTCCGAACGCATCGAACATCGCCTGACGTACGGCGCGGGCCCGGTTCTGGGACAGCACCGCGTTGTGCGCCGTCGTGCCTTCGGGCGACGTCAAGCCGATGATCTTGGTCTGTGTTCCACCGGCGGTCAGCAGACCGCGCAGTTCGGCGAGCGCCATTTCGCACCGCGCTCGTCCGGTCGAGTCGCTGAACGGATCGGGCACGTCGAGGTCGGCGGAGTTGTATCCGAACAGTGCCGCGCCCGTTCCCACCAGCGCGGTGCTGACCTCGCGGACGATCTGCCCGTCGCGGGTCGTGGGCGGATCGGCGCCGTAGGTCATGAGCACGCCGGCACCGAGGCCGATCCGGGCGATGGTGACGCTGATGGACTCCGGCACCCAGTTCTTGTACCAGGAGCGGGTGGCGAATGAGCCCCAGTTACTGACCTTCGGCCCCTTAAGCGCGTCACCCTCGACGATGGCGGTCATGCCCGTCTCGTGTCTGGGCAGGTGGAGTTCCCACAGGGCGCTGTCGATCACGGTGGCGCTGGCCCAGTTCCCGAACTTGTCCTTGCCGAGCACCACCGAGGAGACCACGAACCAGGCGCCGGCGAGTTCCGCGTTGCCCTTGAGATCCAGCGTGGACCGGAACTCCACCGTACCGAGATCCCCGGTCGCCTCGGTGGTCTCGGTCTTTTCGGCACTCACCCCGCCGCGGTTGAACGTGAAGCCGAGGCTCGCGTCGAGACGGCTGAACAGACCGAGGAGGAGCGGGCGGTTGTCCCACGGAGCGCCCACGCGGCGCTCGACCACGGGCCGGCCGGCGGCGTCGCGAACGATCGCGCCGAGCAGGTCGCGCTTGAAGACCAGGCGGTACTTGGTGACCGTGACGAGCACGCCTACAAGCCGACCCCTAGACCCGACCCGGGAGTCTTCACGCCGATCTCGGAGAACGCCAGGGCGTAGGCGAAGTCCGCCTCACCGATGCCGAGCCGTTCGATCGACTCCTGGTTGTCGCCGCTGCGGATCGGGCCGGACGTACCGTCGTTGCGCTCCTCGGCGAGGACTTCCAGCAGCCATCCCGCGTACGTCCGGGTGACGTCACCGATCGGCAGTGATCTCGTGGTCGCGTACGCGCGGATCTGATCCACCAAGCGGGCGCGCCACGGATCGGCGAGCGCGAACGCGAGTTCGTGGCTGATCTCCTGGCGCCGCAGGGCTTTCTGCTGCTTGCCCTCGGCATCCTTCCAGGCACGCAACCGGGCGGCGAGCTTCGGCTCGCGACCGCCGTTGAATTCGGGTGCGAACAGGGCCAGCATCGTCGTCTGGACCCGCGACGGAATCCAGCGGACCTGGTCGATGAGTATCTGCGTGCGTAGCGGCTCGGCGATCAGGTTGATCACGCTGCGCGGCAGGCGGGCTCCGGCGCGGTAGCGGAGCAGCTTGACGGCCGGCCGGCCTTGGGCGCTGAAGGCGAGGTACAGCGCGTCGGCGGCGCCGGTGGCCAGCGTGAGCGTGCCGGAACCGTGGAATTCACGGGCTTGCGGCGGCCCGGACGGGTCGAAGGGGTTGAATGCGTCGTCACCGGGGGCGGCGTCGGCCGCCCGCCACGTCAGTCGGACGCCGTCACGGCTGTTCAGCAACGTCGAGTCGGTGGCGTCGCGGACATCCTTGTCCACGAGGTATCCACTGGCCGTTCCGTGGACCCACGTGTCGTGCTTGGTTCCCGTACCGTCGATCAGCGGCAACGGATCGACGGCCCAGTTGACCGGCGGCCGCGTGAACCAGAGGACAACCGCCGCACCGGCCTGGTTGATCTGGACGAGGATCGCCGGGTTGACGTTGTCACCGGATCCCGCGGCCTCCCAGAATCCGGTCACATCAGGTGGGAACCGTCGTCGGAGTGATCTCGGTTGCGTGTCCGCAACCGGTGCCGACGACGGCGCCGTCGCAATCGGTGCTGGGGTGACCGTCGGCAGCGTCGGGGGTTTGATGATCAACGCATCGAATGTGTCCACGGCAGCCGGTCTCTTTCCGTCGTCACCGGATCACCGGCACTAGAGTTGTTGGCCGGTCTTCGGGTCATAGGTGACCTGCACGGCGACGACCTGATCGGTCGGCAGGACCTCCAACCATTGGTCGAAGACCTGGTACGGCTCCGCGGGCCGGAATCCACCCGATAGCGGGTCGAAGCCGTGTTCGTAGACGGTTTCGGTAGCGAGCGTGTTGGTGATGTCGGTGTTGGCGGCCTGCAGGTCGGTGGCGAGCGCAGTGAGGACCTGGCCGAGATTGAGCCCCTGCCACTCGACCGGATCGCCGGGCTGGTACGGGTAGCCGGTGTCCAGGGCGGCTTCACCTTCGACATCCGCGGCCTGGAGCCACTGCAGCGCGTCGAGTTCGTGGCCGGGACGTACCGGCAGGACGGCCTTGACCCACGCGGCGTTGAGGAACTCGTTGCGGCGTTCATCGCCGTCGATCTGGATGAGCCACCCCAGCGAACTGCCCATGGGTGCGGGCTGGCTGTCCTCGGTGATCAGATAGTCGATGCGGTGTTCGGGCATGTTCACGCCGCTGCCGTCGGCGGCGGGCAGGTTGTCGACGGCGTTCTGCGAGTACCAGCTGACAACCGTGTCGTCGGCCAGAGGCGCGGCGGCCGCGGGCGCATTCGGGTCCGGTACCGGGTAGCGGCCGACGGCTTTGGCGCTGACCGGCGGCGTCGTGTACGGGGTGCCGGCCGGCCGTGGGACGGCGGGGAGGTTCCAGTATTCGGGGACGGCGAAGTAGAGCATCTCGTCGACGTCGAAGATCTGCCGGATGAGTTCGGCGTCGATGTGCGGGTCGCTGGTCAGTTGGAGCTGCGGATCAGGCTGCCGTAGACGGTTTGGCGCTCTTCGTCGCGAAGATCGTCGGAGGGCCGGGGCGGATACCGCTGACGAGTTTCAGCCGGTCACGGATGGCGTCGGCGTACGCGACCCGTTTCGCTTCCGCGACCGCCTCGGCATAGTCCGCCATGTCCTCGTGGTACGCATCCCACGCAGGCCCGGACGTCGGCGGCGCCAGGCCAGCGAGAAGTCGAGTTGGAGCGGTCTGGGTGTTGCCGCTGTTGAACTCGTTGAACATCACGGGAATCTGGTCCCGCCGGGCGTCGATGGTGATCGGGTCGGCCATGTAGGGCACCGTGGATCCGCCGGCCGTGACCGTTCAACGCCACCCTGGCTCAGGGTCAGTATCCCGACGCCGGCGGGCCGGGGTGTAAACGATAGTCCGCGTACAGCCAGACGTTGTTGCCGTCGTCGATTACGATCTGTTGGATCGGCGGAGTCCGGTCGAGAACGTCACTTCGTCTCGCTCGCGCGGGACCATCGGCACGCCGGGCCACCTTCGGATCGGGAACACAGCCGCCAACGTGGCCACCTGCTGCTCGAGCGACGGCGGCTCCGGCTTTGCGAAGCGACGACAGGTCCGGCGGTGCCATCGACGTGGACGAGATCACCGAGCCCAAGCCTCCGGCCCGGGGCGTCGAGATTCACCTGCCAGCTCAGCCGGGTGCCGATGTGCTGGACCTGGACCCCGACCTTGCGCATCTTGCGCCGCAGCTCGTAGTTGACGAGCTCGTCCGTGGTGTTCTGGACGACGTAGCGCCGGCTGCGTGGTGTCGGTGGTGTCGGTGACGGTCTTGAACGTCGTCTTGAAGTTCCGGGTGATCTCGCTGCGTCACCTTCGAGCTCTGCGTCCGGGACCGCTTGTGCGTGTCCTCAGCCGACTTCTTCACCGATGTGTCGCCACATTGAGGCTGGCACTGCCCTCGGCGTGATAAACCGGCGTGTTCGCGCCGCCGGCCGGCGCTGACGCCCAGCTTGGTGTCGTTGGCGTTCTCCTCCTTTACCGCGTCGGCGATGTCATCCTGGCTGGTCAGATCCTCCTCGACCTTGCGGGAGGTCTGCTCGGACTGTTCAGCCGTCTTCTCGATCATGGTCCGACGGGTGCTGGTCTCGATCACCTCGACGGTGCCGCCCGGACTGATCCACACGTGCCCGGATGGCGAGCCGAGAAACATTGTCGAACTCGAAGAAGTACTGCCGGAATAGATTGATCAGCCCGATCGGCGACAGCCACCCCGCAGACCGGCGCGCATGAACGTCGCCAACGGACGACGACGTACGTACATGCCGACGGCGGCGACCGGTGAACCGTCCTTGCCCGGACCGGCTCGCACTCGGTCAACGTCTTCCGGCGAGCCGTCGCCCGAGCGCGTGCGGACACGCGCGGCCCGATCGACGGCCTGACGACCCAGCCAACCCGCCAGCGGCTGATAGACGCCGAACAGTTCACTCGCGTACGGAAGTGTCCCGGAGAAATCGCTGCGGCCACGCGTACCGCTCGTGCAGCCGGAACGACGGCCGGCCCGATCCGTGCAGCCGGGCCCGGTCAATGCCTGGACGATGGTCGGCGCGGTGGCCGATCCTGCGCGAACGCGACCGTCTCCCACGCTGACCGGTCGCCCGGTCAGTAGCCACATCTCGCACGTCGCCTGGCGCCTCCGGCGCGATGAACGACAGCGTCTGCGTACCCGTGACGGCGACGATCCGGCCGACGTACTGTCGGCTCGATGCCGCATCCTGCTGGACGAACATCCCGGCGAGGCGGTCGCGGCAGCCGGATACAGCTGCGGGTTCTGGATCGCGATGTCACTGGGGACGGCCAAGGCGATCCGCTGACCCACGACGAGTCCCCTGCGTCCCCGGGTGCGACCGCATACGACCAGACGGCATAGGTCGGCCCGGATCCGGTGACCGGTAACACCGTTTTCCCGGCCAGTGACACGACGAGCGTCATGGAAGCCCCTAACTGTCCAGGTCGACGGAGTCCGATCGACCGCGGTCACATCATCAAGGGCGACACTAGGTGCCGACATCGCTGTCCCGCATCAGTGGAACTACGTAACTTCGCCGGCTATCTGCAGCCGATCCGACCACGGTCTGTGCCGAACGTCGGATCGGTTGAACGGTGGACTGCCGGTCGGCCGTGGGACGGCTGTATCGCAGAGATACGAATGGGACTATCGAGGTCGGCGTTTTTTCGTATCTTACTCATATATATATAAGTGGAATAATATACACATAGCAGACGGTACGTTTCGTGGATTCAGGCGCCTTCGGGACGCATCCTCCAGGGGGCACAGCGTGGTCGCAGCAACGCTCAACCTGGCGTGGCGGCGGCGTGTGGTCGCCGCACTGGGTGCGGCCACCGTGATCGGTATCGTGGTGGTCACGCTCGGCCCGGAGAGCACAACCCGCAACGTGTACGCGTCCCCGGAACTCTGGATCACGACCGCGCTCGCCGCTCTCGCGGGCACGCAGGCGTTCATCTCGTCCACGCCACCGAACGGCGTCATGCCGGTCATTCTCGGCCCATCCGTCTGTTTCACGTTCGCGATCCTGCTGTCGTGGGGGCTCGGACCCGCGATCGTGGCGCAGACGCTCGCCATGGCCGTGGTGACGTGGCGACTGCACCGACCGATTCTCGAGATGGTCGCCGCTCTCGGCGGCTATTCGCTGTCGTTCATCGCGGCCGAGGCGATCCTGCAGCTGGGAAAGCCCGATCCGGCTCATCATCACGGCGCGGTCCGCGTCACGTCCGACGCCGTGACCGTGCTCGGCGCGGCTATCGCGTGGCTGGTCGTCTATTCACTGTTCGCGATCGTGGTCGGACGGCTGTTGCGTCCAGGCCCACAGACGATGCCACCCCGCGACATCATCATCCATCATGTGCTGTTCCGGGCGGCGCTGCTGCTGCTCAGTCCGCTGCTCGCGATTGCCGTACACATGAACGTCGGTTTCGTGTTCCTCGTGTTCATTCCGCTCTACGCCGTACAGCGCATGGCAAAGCTGTCGGCACAACGTGACCTGGCAGCGCGCCAAGACCCGCTGACCGGGCTCGCGAACCGGGACGGGCTAAAGGTGGCGTTCCACACGATGACCGCAGCCTACGACGCCGACTCCACCGGCCGAGCCGCCATCCTGCTCGCGGATCTTGACGAATTCAAGCACGTCAACGACGCGCTCGGCCATGAAGTCGGCGATCAACTCCTGGTCGCCGTGGCACAGCGGCTGGCCCGGTTGCCGCTGCCCGGTGGCACCATCGCACGCCTCGGCGGTGACGAGTTCGCGCTGCTGACCATCGTGCACACGCCGGCTCAGGCCGGTGACCTCGCCAACGATGTCATCGCCGCGCTCAGCGAGCCGATATCCCTCGACGGCCTCCGCGTCGACATCACCGCCTCGATCGGCACCGCTCTGCACACCGACGACGAGGACTTCGCCGCGGTCATGCGCCACGCCGACATCGCCATGTACGACGCGAAGCACAGCGGCGGGGCGGTCGCCGCCTACCTGCCCGGCCGGCACCAGGACAGCATCGCGCGGCTCGCACTCCTCACCGATCTGCGGCTCGCGCTGGAGGACCTCGACGACACCCAGATCGCCCTGCACTACCAGCCGCAGATCGACCTGACGACAGGCCGGGTCGACGGCGTCGAGGCGCTTCTACGCTGGCTGCACCCGGTCCACGGCCTGATCGACACGGAAACTCTGATCGGCATGGCCGAGCACAGTTCGATCATGCATCTACTCACATCGCGCATCATCGACGATGTCGTCGCACAGGTCGGTCTCTGGTCGGCACACGGCATCCACATCCGCGCCTCGATCAACGTCAGCGCCCGCGACCTGTACGGCGACGACATCGTCCCCCGCCTCGCCGGCCTCATGTCGCGGTACGGGGTCGAGCCGAGCCGGATCCAGATCGAGATCACCGAAAGCGCGCTGATGGGCGACCCCAACCGGGCCATGGGTACGGTCCAACGGATCAGCGCACTCGGCATCGCGATCTCGCTCGACGACTTCGGTACCGGCTACTCGTCCCTGCAGCATCTCCGAAAGATGCCGATCAGCGAGATCAAGATCGATCGATCATTCGTCGCGGGGATGGCCGACAACCACGACGACGCCACAATCGTCCGCTCCACCATCGGCCTGGCCCGGTCTCTCGGCATCCGCACGGTCGCCGAGGGCGTGGAAAACGAATACACCCGAACTCTGCTGATCGAGGCGAACTGCACGCTGATCCAAGGCTGGCTGACCGCCTCTCCGATGCCGGCCGACGACGTCACCGCCTGGCTGATCAACGAGCGGATCGCGTACGAGCCGAGCTGATCGGGGCCGGTCAGACCGTCTTTTGTGGACGATTGACCGGCGCTACAGCCAGCCTTTCCGGCGGAACAGCACGTAGAGGAGTCCGGACAACGTGAGCGTCACGATGATCGAGGCCCACAGGCCGGACGTGTGACCAAATCCGGGGTAGGGGATGTTCTGGCCGTACCAGCCGGTGACCGCGGTCGGCACCGCGATGATCGCGGCCCAGCTCGTGACCTGCTTCATGATCACGTTGAGCCGATTGCCGCGCAGGTTCAGGTGCGTCTCGTAGATGTTCGTGATGAGTTCGCGCAGCGACTCGGTCCACTCGCTGGCCCGCAGGACATGGTCGTAGACATCCTGGAAGTACGGCATCATCGTCTGGTCGATGATTCGCAGATCCCGGCGGAGCAGCGTGTTCACGACCTCACGCATCGGCAGGACGACGCGGCGCAGCACGACCAGCGACTTGCGCAGCTCGTACGTGCGACGTTGCATCGTCGTGTCCTGTACGGTCTCGGCGAACAACTGGTCCTCGAGACCTTCGATCTCGGTGTCCAGCGTCTGGATCGCATCGAACTGGGTGTCCACGACGTAGTCGAGCAGCCCGTGCAGCAGGAACGCGACACCGGTCTTGACCATGTCGCTGCTCGCACCGTCCCACCGCTCCGCCACCGCGTCGATGTCGAAGTTTTGACTCTTGCGGACCGTGACGAGCGCATTCTTCGTGATGAACGCGCTGATCTCGTCGGTCGTCAGCGTCGCCGTGACGGTGTTGAGCGTCGCCGAGTAGGCGGTCAGGAACAGGTGACTCGCGTAGTGGTCGACCTTCGGGCGCTGATGTTCGTGGACGGCGTCCTCGACCGCGAGCGGGTGCAGTCCGAGTTCCTCGCTGATCGTCGCGAGATCCGCCTCGTCCGGCGCGCACAGATCGAACCAGACGATCGTGTCCGGCTCCTCGAGGTAGTCGGAGATATCAGCCGGTGCGAAGTTCTCCGCGACGAGGACGCCGGCACGGTAGGCGCGAGTGCGGTGCATATGACCAACCATAGAGCTATAGCCTTCGGGCGATCCGCCAGGCTGGACCCACGTCTGCGAGCCGGTCAGCCGCGACAGCTCGGGCCAGACCGAGGCGGTCGCTGCTCGAGCCGACCCGATCCGCGCCACCGACCGCCGGTGCCGCTCAGCAATCACGGCAGCCAGGTACGCCCAGCCGGCCGTACCCGGTGGGGGTGGCGGGGTAACGCAGGCGGCGACTTCGGCCGCGAGTTGCGCACCCAGCCTGGTCCGCGCGGGCTCGCGCAGTCTTCGGTTGCGGGCGAGATAGTTCCGGACCGCCAGCGGCAACTGGTCGCCGAGCGCGGTCAGATCGAGGGTCGCGGCCCATCCGGTCAGCTCGGGCGGCATCGCCGGCACCCAGCCCCAGGTCTCCGGCGTGCGCTCGTGGATCACGATCGTGCCGGCCGCGATGTCGCCGAGCCGCTTGCCCTGCGGGTTCGTCAGCATCGTGCCGATACATACGAACCAGGTCAACGGCGGCAGCAGGCCGGGAAACTCGGCGCCGAAGCCGACCAAGCGTGCGGCTCAGCGCCTGCCGGAACCGGATCGGCCCGCCGTCGTCCCGGACCACCCGCAGTCCCATCGCGAGCTTTCCGACGGTCCGGCCGCGCGCGAACGTCTCCATCAGGACCGGATAGCCGATCAGCGTGATGATCACCACGACGACCGTGGTGGCCTGAGTAACTGCCTGATCAACGTCGCCGGCGCTCCGGACAATGAGGCCGAGCAGGGAGCCCAAGACGGAGCCGATCGCGATCTCGATGCAGAAGTCGAGCATGCGGGCGAGCATCCGCGAGCCCAGACGCGCGATGCGGATGTCCATGGCGACCGCTTCGCCGGTCACCAGACGGGTGCCGACCGGCCCGTCCGGGTCGGCGGGCAGATACAACGGGGGACGGACGAAGTCGAGGCTCACCCGTACAGTGAACACGACTCGGGAGGGGTTACGTGGACCTGGATGCATTCGTTGCCGAACACTCGGCCGAGTGGCAGCGGCTGGATCACTCGTCACGGCGCCGGAGGCTGACCGTTCCGGAGGTCGACGAGATGATGTCGCTCTATCAGCGGACCGGTGCGCACCTCTCGACAATCCGGACGAACTCCCCCGATCCGGCGCTCGTCGCGCTGCTGTCGCGGATCGTGCTCGGCGCCCGCGGCGCGCTCACCGGCGGCCCCGCCTTCAGCTGGCGGGCGGTCGGCCGATTCTTCATCGTCGGCTTCCCGCTCGCGGTCTACCAGGCCCGGCGCTGGTGGATTTCGGTCGCCGCGGGATTCATGGCGCTGTCGATCGGGCTGATCTACTACATCGCCGCCAACCCGGCGGTGCAGAACCAGCTGCTGCCGTCGGACGAGGCGAAGCCAGCTGACCAGCAGCCGACTTCGCCAACTACTACAAGCAATATCCGCCGCAGCACTTCGCGCTCCAGGTCTGGACGAACAACGCCTGGCTGACCGCGCAGTGCCTGGCCGCCGGCATCCTGATCGTGCCGGTGATCTACCTGCTCGCGCAGAACGCGATGAACGTCGGCGTGGACGGCGGATTCATGACCGCGTCCGGACAGTCGGGCGAATTCTGGGGCCTGATCGCGCCGCACGGCTTCCTGGAGCTGACCGCGGTGTTCATCTCGGCCGGCGTCGGCATGCGCATCGGCTGGTCCTGGATCGCGCCGCGGGCCGGCCTGACCCGGACGCGCTCGGTCGCCGAGGCGGCCCGCGCCGCGATGCTCGTCGCGCTCGGCCTCGTCATCGTGCTCGGCGTCAGCGGGCTGATCGAAGCGTTCGTCACGCCGTCGCCGCTGCCGACCCCCGCCCGGATCGCGATCGGCGTGCTGGTCTGGGGCGCATTCCTGACCTACGTGTTCGTGTTCGGCGCCCGGGCCGAGGCCGACCACGAGAGCGCCGATGTCGACGCCAATCTGCTGGACGCGACGCTCCCAGCGGTCTGACCGACCGAATTCAGAAGATCGCGATCGGGTTGACGGGCGAGCCGGTGCCTCCGGTGATCCGTAGCGGCGCCACCACGAACAGGAACTCCCACCGGCCGGCCGCCGCGCACACCGTCGCCAGCCGTTCGAGGTCGAGGTAGTCCATCAGGTAGACGCCCATCGCGTGGACCGCGAGCACGTGGACGGGGAACGCGATGCCCTCGGTGGTGCTCGGCACGGCGTCGCTGTTGCTGTCCGAGCCGAGGGCGGTGACCTGCCGCTCGGCCAGGAACCGTACGGCGGTCGGGTGCAGCCCGGCCTTGTGGTCCTCGGGATCCCAGGGCGTCAATTCGGCCAGCCGCCGGGTGTGACCGGTACGCACGAGCAAGGTGTCGCCCGGGCCCGACCCGTACGCCCTGGCGGGCCTCGGCCGCCTCCAGGTCCCGTCCGGCCGCACCTGTTCCCCGGCTCGAGCCAGTCGACTTCCCGCAGCGCGGGTATGTCGAGCAGCACGCCGCGGCCGACCAGGCCGTCGCGGAGCAGGTCGATCGAGGCGGATCGGCGCCCGCCGCGGTGATGGGTCGTCGGGGATGCCGCCGTAGAGCGAGTTGTCGAAGACGACGTGACTGAATGCGTCGATGTGGCTGTGCCCGTGGTTGTGGAAGTCGATGCCGATGTAGTCCTTGGCGAAGCGCACCGTGCCGGATCCGATGTCGTCCGCGGGCATCTGCGTCATCCGGTGCTCGGCGGGCTCCGGATTGTCCAGCCGCGACTCGGTATCCAGCGGCCTGCTCAGGCTCACCGTCACCCCGTCGCGGACCAGGCGGGCCGCGGCGATCAGCCGGTCCGGGGTCAGGTGGTTGAGCGAGCCGTGCTCGGCGCGCGCCGGCCAGCGCGCCCAGGTCGACACCTCGGCGTAGAGGGACCGGAACTCGGCGGTGCTGACCGTACCGTCACGCTGTGCCATCAGACCAGCGTAGGCGGAAATATCGCCCCCCCAGGACGATTTGCCACCGCGTTGCGACGGGTGTGACATGAAGCGGTCGTCCGGCGCTTCTGTTAGCGATGACCACGACACCTACGCCCACATCAGCGCGAGGGCAAGCCCGCCGACCTGCCAGTTCCTCGAGGCCACAGCGGTCCCCCGAACCGCGGACGACACCACCGGACCCGGCTCGGCACGTACCGATCTTCGTCGACCGCACCGGCCGGCGGCGGCGGCTGCTTGCGGTCGCCGGCCTCGCCGCCGTGGTGCTGCTCATCGCCGTCGCCGTCGGCCTGGTCCTGGCCGCCACCGGCAGCGGCCACGGATCTCCTGCCGGGCCTGCCCGGTGCGGCCCGCACCCCCGGCAGCGGGCCCGGCCACGCGGTACAGCCCGGATCCGCGCCGCACCTCCGCACCACCGACGGGGCGTGGCCGGGTCCGGATCCACCGGGGCGGGACGATGGCACCGCAGCCGTCGCCCGCGCCGAACCCGACCGCCGGCTCGACCGCGTCGCGTCACCGGCACCGTCGCCATCGGCGTCGAATCCGCATCGCCACGTTCCCACGCAGACCCCGAGTCACAAGAAGTAGTCGATGGCCAGCCACCTCTCGCGGCGGGAACCGCGCGCCCACTGGATCCTGCTGTACCTGTTCGCGGCGGTCGCGTTCGCGCTGCTGTGCCTCAACGGCTACGTCTCCCACGTCGGCGATGAAGGCAACGGCAATCCCGCCGGCCGTCGTCACCGGTGGCGCCGTGCCCGCTTCGGTGACCGGCGGCGGTCCGATCCTGCGGGTCGCCCCGGACGGCACCGTCACCAGCCGAGCCATGCCGGCCAAGACGATCGCGCTGACCTTCGACGACGGTCCCGACCCCACCTGGACGCCGCAGATCCTGGCGATCCTGGCCCGCTACCACGCGCACGCGACGTTCTTCGAGGTCGGCTCCCGGGTCGACCAATACCCGCAGCTGTCCCGGCAGGTGGTCGCGGGCGGCAACGAGATCGGCTCGCACACCTTCACCCACGCCGACCTCGCCACCACCCCGGCCTGGCAACGCAGCCTCGAGCTGACCTGGACCGCGAACGCCATCGCCGGCGCCACCGGCACCACCCCGGTGCTGCTCCGCCCGCCGTACTCGTCGACCCCCGACGCGATCACCGGCGCCGACCTCGCCGCGATGCGGCAGATCGGCGCGGCCGGTTACCTCGTCGTGGTCGCCGACCACGACACCAACGACTGGCAGCGTCCCGGCGTGGCCGCGATCGTCGACGCCGCCACTGCCCGGCGCACGGCGCCGGCGCGGTGGTGATGATGCACGACTCCGGCGGCGACCGCAGCCAGACCGTCGCCGCCGTCGCCGAGCTGATCCCGCGGCTGCAGGCCGCAGGGCTACCGGTTCGTCACCGTCTCGCAAGGTCTCGGACTGTCCGGGGCGAGCGCCGCGTCCACCGGCGAACGCATCCGCGGCGACCTCCTCGCCTGGGCCCAGACCGCCGGCCGGTGGCTCGCCATCGCGCTGACCGCGATGATGGCCGTCGCCCTCGTCCTGTCCGGGCTGCGCCTCGCCGTGCAGCTCTGGTGCGCCCGACGCCACGACCGGGCCGTGCCGGCGCGATCGCCGTCGGCCGCGGTATCTCGGGTCGGTGACCGTGATCGTGCCGGCGTTCAACGAGTCGGCGAACATCGCCGCCAGCGTCGGTCTCGCTGCTCGGCTCGCGACTACCCGCACGTCGATGTCATCGTCGTCGACGACGGATCCACCGACGGGACCGCCGACATCGTCCGCTGGCCTGCGGCTGCCCGACGTCACCGTGATCGAGCAGGCCAACGCCGGCAAACCCGCCGCGCTCAACACCGGCATCCGCCGCGCCCGCGGCGACATCCTGGTCCTGGTCGACGGCGACACCATCTTCGAGCCCGAAGCGATCGGCCGGCTCGTCCAGCCGCTGCGCGACCCCGCGGTCGGTGCCGTGTCCGGCAACACCAAGGTCGCCAACCGTCGCGGCCTGCTCGGCCGCTGGCAGCACCTCGAGTACGTCATCGGCTTCAACCTCGACCGGCGCACGTTCGACCTCGGCGCGTGCATGCCGACGATCCCCGGCGCGATCGGCGCGTTCCGCCGCGAAACCCTCCACGACGTCGGCGGCGTCTCCGCCGAGACCCTCGCCGAGGACACCGACCTGACCATGTCGATCATCCGCGCCGGCTGGCGGGTCGTCTACGCCCCCGACGCGGTCGCCTGGACCGAAGCCCCGGCCAGCCTGCGGCAGCTGTGGCGGCAGCGCTACCGCTGGTGCTACGGCACCATGCAGGCGATGTGGAAACACCGCCACTCGGTCATCGAATCCGGTCCCGGCGGACGCCTCGGCCGGCGCGGCCTGCTCTACCTGCTGGTATTCCAGGTGCTGCTGCCGCTGTGCGCACCGATGGTCGACGTGTTCGGCCTCTACGGCCTCGTCTTCCTGCCCGGTCGCAAAGGTCGCCGCCGTCTGGTTCGGGCTCCTCGCCGCACAGACCGCTGACCGCCGCGTACGCCCTGCACCTCGACCGCGAGAAGTACGGGCCGCTGTGGAGCCTCGGCCTGCAGCAGTTCGTCTACCGGCAGCTCATGTACCTCGTCGTCGTCCAGTCCACGATCATGGCGCTGGTCGGCGGACGGCTGCGCTGGCACCGGATGACCCGCATCGGCGCCGCCACCGAACACGCCCGCGAAACCTCCGGCAGCCGGTCGTCGACCTCATCCTGAAGACTTCGTGGGATCGCCAGCTATCGCGCCGGTTAGTAGCGGGCTCGGCCGGACGACCAGCCCGCGTACGGGGGAAACCGCCGCTAATGCGTGGCGTGAGAATTCGGCGTCCCGCCGGGATGACTGCTGGAATGACCGTTCGGGTGCGGTACGGGCGTTGCGCCGGAGCCGTTCCCGTGGGGTTTACCAGCGAGCAGCGTCTGGCAGTAGGCGAGACCACCTCGGCTGGGCCGCCGGCCGCGGCGACGAGGCGGGCGAACGCCGGATTGTCCGCGTGGGGGGTATGACCGGCGTCGACCATCGCCGTGTACGCGTGGCACAGCCCCCGCAGAGACGGCGACGGCGACGCCGAGGCCGATGATGTCGGATCGGAGTCTGATCCCGGCGTCGTCGGCGACGATGCCGGAAGGCGCGGCGTACCGCACCTGTCGCATTGGTTGGTCGGCGATCCGTGGCGATGCGGAATGGTGGGCAGAATTCCGTTCGACGCCGCGACGGCCACACCGCCGAGACCGACCCCGATCACCACGATGACAGCGGTCAGTTTCGCGGTCAGGAGCCCTCTGACCGCGCTCCGACGAACCGGGGGTCGGTGCGGTGAGGATGCAGGTTCGGCGCGGGCACGTCGAACATCGCCACCGCCGCGTCTTCGCCGCGCAGTTCGTGCCGGTTGCCGCCGGACCTGCCAGCAGCGGCCAGCACATCGGCGAGTTCGCCGACGGCGGCGCCTTGCCGGCGAGGATCCGCTCGGCGTACGCCCGGTTGATCCGTCGTTTGTCCTTGGTACCCATCACCTGTCCTCAGCGTCGAAACCGTCCGGCATGTCACACCCGGCGATCACGGCGGCGCGGAGCGCTCCTCGTCGTGGGTGACCGCCGCTGGTCCACGATCTCGGCAAGACGCCGCAGCCCGCGGTAGGCGGAGTGCGTACCGCACCGCCGCGCTTACCGAGCACACGCCCGGCGCCGTCGGCGTCCAACCCGACCACAACCCGTAACAGCACCGCTTCGGCCTGTTCGCGCGGCAGGCTCGCAATCAGCGCGATCGCGGCCTCCGTCGAGATGGCCTCGATCGCACCCGCGGCCGTGTCGGCGTCACCGGGCGGTCGGCGAGTGCCTCGACCGGCGTCGACACCTGTGGCGGACGGCTGCGCGCCCGCAGGTGATCCAGCGCACGATGTCGCGCAATCGTCGCCGACCAGGCTCGGAACTCGTCCCCGTTGCCGACGAAGGTGGCAAGGTCGCGGACGATCTGCAGCCACGCCTCGGACGCGACGTCGTCCGCATCCTGACCGACCAGCGCCCGTAGGTAGCGCAGAAGACCCGGCTGGATTGCCCGGTACAGGCCGCGGAACGCCTGCTCGTCGCCGGCCCGAGCGGACAATACCAAAGCCGACAGATCGGGTACGCCATCGCGGCGGGCTTCGCGCGGACGCGGCGGACCGTCAGATTCGGCCGCATCGCCCGTCGTTGGTAAACCCGGCCGTCGATCCATCCGCGCCATCATGCCCCGTGGCGGCCATCGCGTCTAACCGGCGCCTGGAGTGTCGGAAGATCGCGGATCTTGGCTGGTCACGGTGGTCATTTCGCCATGATCCCAACCTCAGCGCTCCACCCCAGCCAAGATCTCCGATCATGCGACCCGCAATGACGTGCCGGTGTGACGTTCCCGCCACGGTCGGCGCTTACACAGATGGCGGGGCGACTCCGGGCCTGTCGGGGGGCCCGGCAGGCCCGGAGGAGTGTCCAACGCAGCGACAGAGTCAACGACAAATCAAGCTATATATTGTAATATTCACATATGCGTGTTAACTTGCCGATCAATCAGTAAGGAGTCCTTCCTTTTAACACCGACGTTCGGAACGGACACACATGCGAACACGCTCAACGATCCTCGCCACCGCTCGCCCTCCTCGTCGGGATGGTGGTCGCGGCACCGTCCGCGCAGGCCGTCCCGGCCGCGGCGGGCGTCGCCGTCAGGCCGCGGCGGCGACGCCGATCCAGATCTACGGCGCCTGGCACTGCGGTAACGACGCCTGCACCTGGGCCACCGTCCGCGACATGACCAACTTCGACACCAACAACCACTGGCTCATCGACCGCGGCGACGGCCACCCGTCGGTCAACCTCGTCGTCCTCAGCTTCGTCAACCCGCTGCGGCTGCTCAACGAGACCAACGACGCCGGCGACGTCAACGGCGTACCCCGCGGCATGACCTCCGCGGTCGTCTCGTACTTCACCAGCCACGGCATCCGGGTCATGCTCTCCATCGGCGGCATCACCTACACCGACGACTGGGACACCGCCCTGTCCACCAACCCCGCCCAACTGGCCCGCAACGCCGCCGCCGTCGCCCAGCAACTCGGCGTCGGCATCGAGATCGACTACGAGAACAGCTCGTCGCCCCAACCTCGACCGGCCTGCAGACGTTCATCACCACCTACCGGTCGATCTCGAGCCCTACGACGCGACCGGCGCGAACCCGGCCGCCCGGCTGACCATCGACCTCGCCGCCGGCGACCGCTACCTGATCGGCCTCACCCAGAAGGCGACGTCGTCCTGGCTGACCACGGCGAACCCGGTCCTCGACTACGCCAACGCGATGGTGCCGTCCAAGCAGCCGTCCGCGTCGTCGGCGGAGTCGAACTGGCAGGAACACATCACCGGCAAGTCCAACTACAACCCGCCGATCCCACCCCTGGCCCCGGCGAAGTTCACCGGCAGCCTGTTCATCGCCGAAGGCCACCAGGTCCGGCCCGAATGCACCAACTTCGCCACGTCCGTCCAGTCCGCGACCGGCACCTGGGTCCAGACCGCCGCCCCCAACGGCGCCGGCACCACCGCCGGCATGCTCGGATTCATGTTCTGGGCCGCGGAGAATGCCGTCGACCAGCGGCGTCACCACCGACCCGCCCAACACCTGCCTCGGCGGCGTCGGCGTCGGCGCCACCACCTTCGCCATCCCGGTCCCGATGACGCCACTACGCCAGAGCTGACCGTGCCGGCGACATGCATCGATGGACTTCCGCCCGGCATGCCGGACGAAGTCCATCGGTGCGTACGTCGACGATCGGCTCCGGCCGGCCCGCTGGGCCGAGCCGGCAGGTCGTCGATGAAGGCCTCGAGCGGCAGGTGCCGGCCGGGGACCACCGTCGTCACCTTCACCGAGGACGAGTACCTCTACGGGTTCGGCACACTGCGCCTGCGGGTGGAACGAGTCACCGTGCTGCGCTCCGACCGGCTGGGCTCTCGTCGGCGGCGTGCGCATCGATCACCTCGGCATCGCCCGCGAGCACCGCGACATCTGCGTGCCGCTGGCCACGCTGCGCCAGCGTCTTCGGGCGTTCCCCCAGCATTCGGCTCGACATCGACCTCTCAGCGACCCGGCGACTGTCAGCCCGTAGCGCCACCAAAGCCGCTGCTCAACGGACGGTGCACACGGCGATCCCGAACGGCGGCCGGCCGCCGTATCGCCCGTTACCGATCCGCAATCTGCCGACGGCCATCGATCTCTTGCATACCCATAGATAGTTAGTCTACTTTCCTAACCACCATTGCAGGGCCGATTCGGCCGGCACCTGGTCCCGTCGACCGATCCGTACCTCGTACCCGAACGCGGCCAGGAGCTGTCGAATCGCTGCAGGCACCACCCGTCTCGACCGCTCGTCCCGCTCCCCCACCCCTATCAAGGAGCGCACGGCAATGAGAACAACGCACAGATCGAGGTTGTACGCGGCTACGGCCGTACTCGGCGTGGCCGCGCTGCTCGCCGCCGGCGGCGCCGCCGCACCGCCGCACCATCCACAATCGACGGTCGTCCTGGCCGCCGGCTCGGCGCCGTCCACCGGTTCGAGCGCCATCACCGACCTCGGCGCCGCCGCCGGCTGGAAGGTCCTGACCAGCGCGACGGCCACCCAGACCGGCGCGCAGATCTCCACACCCGGCTTCTCCACCAGCGGCTGGCTGACCGTCGCCAACGACGACGGCGGCGCGCCCGGCACCGAGATCGCCGCGCTGCTGCAGAACGGCACCTGCCCCAACGTCTACGTCTCGACGAACATGAAGACCTGCTTCGGCCAGATGACGAAGGTCGGCGCCGACACGATCGCGCAGTTCGACGTGCCGTGGTGGTACCGGACCGACTTCACCGCACCCGCCGCCGGCCAGAACGCGAAGATCATCGTCAACGGCGTGGTCGGCAAGGCCGACGTCTGGGTCGACGGCACCGAGGTCGCCACCTCAGCGACCGTCGCCGGCGACTACGCGAAGCGCGTCTTCGACATCACCAGCCTGCTGCGGACGGGACGAACTCGCTCGCGATCGAGATGTACCCGAACAACCCGAGCACGATGCTGACGCTCGACAACGTCGACTGGACCCAGATCCCGCCGGACAACAACACCGGCATCCAGTTCCCGGTCCAGCTGCAGACCGGCGGCCCGCTGATCGTCGGCAACGCCCACGTCAACCAGAACACCGCCGCCAACCTGTCAGCAGCTCGGCGCTGACCGTGAAGGCCGACGTCACCAACACCTCGGCCACGTCGCAGACCGGCACGGTCACCGCGACCGTCACCCCGCCGGCCGGGTCGCCGATCGTCGTGACGCAGACGTGACCGTGGCGGCGAACACGACATCGACCGTGACGTTCGCGCCGGCCTCGTACCCGAGCCTGACGATCGCGAGCCCGGCGATCTGGTGGCCGTACCAGCTCGGCGCCCAGCCGCTCTACACCCTCGGCCACCTCGGTCGCCCAGGGCAGCACCGTACTGAACTCGACCAGCGGAGACGTTCGGCATCCGTACGGTGACGTCGTACCTCACCGGTGTTTCGTCGATCGCCCCCAGCGGAGTCCGCGCGTTCAAAATCAACAATGTGCCGATCGTGATCCGCGGTGGCGGTTTCGACCCGGACCTGTTCCTGCGCTACTCGGCCGCCGACACCGCCAAGCAGATCGCGCTGATGAAGTCCCTCGGCGTCAACACGATCCGGCTCGAGGGCCACCTGATGCCGGACGACTTCTACCAGCAGATGGACGCCGCCGGCATCCTGATCAACGCCGGCTACCAGTGCTGCGACTTCTGGGAGGCGACCACCTACAGCAGCGCCGACCAGGCCACCTACCAGCTGTCCGCGCAGAGCATCGGGCAGAGCCTGCGCAATCACCCGGCCGTGTTCAGCTTCCAGTGGTCGGACAACAACCCGACCACCACCCAGGAGACCCTGGCCCTCAACGGATTCGCGGCCGCCGACTACACCGGCCCGTTCATCTCCTCGGCCGAGTACAAGTCGCAGCACCCAGCTCGGCGCGTCCGGTGAGAAGGAAGGCCCGTACGACTGGGTCCCGCCGACCTACTGGTACGACACCACCCACTCCGCGGGCGGCGACGATACCAACTCCGGCGGCTCGTGGGGCTTCGACAGCGAGGAGTCCGGCGGCAACACCGTCCCGACGCTCGACTCGCTCAACCGGTTCCTGTCCGCGTCCGACCAGTCGACGCTGTGGCAGACGCCGGGCGCGAACCAGTACCACAACAACTACGAAGGCACGAAACACACCGGGTACGCGTTCGGCACGCTCTACAACCTCGACACCTCGATCACCAACCGGTACGGCGCCTGGACCAGCCTCGCCCAGTACGTCGAGGAGGCGCAGGTCGCCAACTACGAGAACACCCGGGCGCAGTTCGAGGCGTTCATCGACCACTCGACCAACACCGCGGCGCCGTCGACCGGCACGATCTACTGGCAGCTCAACAAGGGCTGGCCGACGCTGCTGTGGTCGCTGTACAACAACGACGGCGACCAGGCCGGCGCCTACTTCGGCGCGCAGACTGCCAACAAGACCCTGCACGCGATCTTCACCCTCGACAACCACACCGTCACCCTCGACAACCTCGGCGGCGCCAGCCAGACCGGGCTGACCGTCGAGTCGAAGGTCTACAACACCGCGGGCACGCTGCTCGACGACCGACATCGGCGACGATGACGCTCGCCTCGCAGCAGGTCGCGAACAACGTCCTGACCCCGACGCTGCCGACGACGGCGAACACCACGTACTTCGTGGAGCTGCTGCTCAAGCAGAACGGCACGCTCGTCGACCGCAACGTCTACTGGGAACCGACCACCGGCGACGTCATCAACTGGAACAAGACCACCGGCAGCCCGCAGGCGTCGATGTCCTCCTACGCGAACATGAACGCCCTGCAGAGCCTGCCGCGGCGACCATCGGCGCCACCGCGACCACGGTCAACCAGGCCGGCCCGAACGGCGCCGACCGGCTGACCACGGTCACCATCACCAACAACTCGAGCACGCCGACCGTCGGCTTCTTCCTGCGGGCCGACATCCGCCGGGGTACCGCCGGCGGCGCCGAACTGGCCGGCGACAACGAACTGCAGTCCTCGATCTGGGGCGGCAACGACATCACGCTGTGGCCCGGTGAGTCGCAGACCGATCACGGTCGACGTGGCAGTCGGCCGACCTGCAGGGCGCGACACCGGTGGTCAGCGTCTCCGGCTGGAACATGCCGAAGATCGACATCCTCGCCAACTGAACCCATCGGTCGCGGTCGGGTGCCGGTAGACCCCGGATGCCCGACCGGCGCACACCGTCCGAAAGGGAACCGCCGTGAACCGAAACCCGGCATCACCCGGCAACTTCCGCAACTCCCGTCACGCATCCGGCTCGCGCCGGATCCTCCTGTCCGCCGCGCTGCTGGCCGGCGTCGCCGTCTCGGCGAACACCGTCTCGGCTCGAGGACGCGAGCGCCGCGACGCCGACCTTCCCGAACGTGATCGTCCCGGTACCGGTCAGTGAGGTGGCCAGCGGTGCGACGTTCACCTCGCCTCGACCGCGACCGTCGCCACCGACGTCGCGAACATCGGCAGCTACCTCGCCGGGATCCTGCGCGCCTCGACCGGGTACGCGATCCCGGTCACCACCGGCGGCACCGGGACCATCACGCTGTCGCTGTCCGGCGCGCCGAGCAGCCGTCGGCGCGCAGGGATACCAGCTGACCGTCACCGCCACCACGGTGCTGATCCAGGCCAACCAGGCCGCCGGACTGTTCGCCGGCGTTCAGACGCTGCTGCAATTGCTTGCCGCCGGCCGTCATGAGCCCGTCTGTCGCGGCCGGACCCGTGGACCGCGACCGGCGGCACCATCGTCGACTACCCGCGCTTCGCCTACCGCGGTGCGATGCTCGACGTCGCCCGGCATTTCTTCACTGTCGCCCAGGTCGAGCGGTACCTCGACGAGCTCGCCCTCTACAAGATCAACTATCTGCACCTGCACCTGTCCGACGACCAGGGCTGGCGGATCGCGATCAACAGCTGGCCCAACCTCGCCGTCTACGGCGGCAGCACCGAGGTCGGCGGCGGCCCCGGCGGCTACTACACCCAGGCCGACTACTCCGCGATCGTCGCCTACGCGGCCTCCCGCTACATCACCGTGGTGCCCGAGATCGACATGCCCGGGCACACCAACGCCGCGCTCGCCTCGTACGCCCAGCTCAACTGCAACGGCGTCGCCCCCAAGCTGTACACCGGCACGAACGTCGGGTTCAGTTCCCTGTGCACGTCGCTGGATCTGACGTACACGTTCATCGACCAGGTCATCGGCGAGATCGCCGCGCTGACGCCAGGGCCCGTACATCCACATCGGCGGCGACGAAGCCAGCTCCACCACCGCCGCCGACTACGCCGCGTTCATCAACCGGGTGCAGCCGATCGTGGCCGCGCACGGCAAGACCGTCATCGGCTGGCACGACATCGCCAAAGCGACGCTGCTGCCGTCGACCGTGGCCCAGTTCTGGGACACGACCACCACCAACGCGCCACTCGCCGCCGCGGTCGCGACCGGCACCAAGGTCATCATGTCGCCGGCCAACCACGCCTATCTCGACATGAAGTACACCCGCAAGATCAAGCTCGGGCAGACCTGGGCCGGACTCATCGACGTCAACACCGCCTACGGCTGGAATCCCGGCGCGTACCTCACCGGCGTCGGCGAGACCTCGGTCCTCGGCGTCGAAGCACCACTGTGGACCGAAACGCATCGTCACCTCGGCCGACATCGACTACATGGCGTTCCCGCGCCTGCCCGCGATCGCCGAACTCGGCTGGTCACCGTGGACCACCCACGACCAGACCGCGTTCGACACCCGCCTCGGCGCCCAAGGACCGCGCTGGAAGATCATGGGCGTCAACTACTACCACTCCACCCAGATCACCTGGCCGGCCGGATCGTAGCGTCGATGGGGGCTGCTCCGTGTCGCGCGGAGCAGCCCCCATCGCGACGGATGAGAGCAACAGAAGCTATTCGGCTAGGGCCTGCTCGATCAGCGCCGCTACAGCGTCCGGACGCGATACGTAGATCGAGTGACTGCCTGGTACCTCAACGACTTTCGAACCAGCACGCATGGACATGAACTGCTGTGCCGGCGGTGGGATCATCTTGTCGTCATTGGTGACCATGTACCAGCTTGGCTTGTTCTTCCATGCCGGCTGGCTGATCGCGCCACCGAGCGCTTCCACGCTCCACGGGACTTGCGAGTCGGCCATGAACGCGGCACGTCCGGGCTCGACATCACCCGCGAAGGAAGCCGGGAACTTTGTCTTGTCGAGGAACAGGTAGCCGTCCTGCGGCGGAAGTATCGGCGGGACCGGCGCGCCGGGCGGTGGGTCGGCGAGGAGTGTATTGACCGACTCACCCTTGTCAGGTGCGAACGCCGCGATATAGACGAGCTTGTCGACCTTGGGATCGTTGCCCGCCTCAGTTATCACCGCGCCCCCGTACGAGTGACCGACCAGCGTCACCGGGCCGTCCTGCGCGGCAATCACGAGCTTGGTCGCCGCGACATCATCGGCCAACGACGTCGTCGGATTCTGCACGACACTGACATCGTGGCCGTGCTCCTTGAGAATCTTGTACACGCCCTCCCAACCGGAACCGTCCACGAAGCCACCGTGGACAAGTACGACGGCCGGTGCACCTTGGCTAGCTGACCCAGTCACGGAAATCTTCCCCCTGATCCAGAAATGCGCGGTTTCGTGATCGCTCAATTCGTGACAATTGTTCGCGTTCCGACCCTAGCATCGTGACCTACCCGAGTCGGCGGCATCGACGAACGGGGCGGAGAAGCTACGGCCGATCGGCCGCGAGCGGTTATGACCACGGGTTCTGAGAAGTCCGGTAAGTCATTTATAGCCTAAATGACGGATATTAGGATCATGCTGATGCGACGTAAGGACACGGGACCCTCATGAAGTACTTGCCGTCAGGTTCGCGGTTTGCCGCGACCCACGGTCGGCGGTATCGCAATCTATGCGTGGCCGGCGTCTTGGCCGTACGTTCACCCGCTGAGTGAGGCGGGACTCGGCTGCAGTTCGGCCCGCAACTGCAGGAACCGGAACACTCCCGGCCGGCCGACGACCGCTTCGTAGCGTTCGACGACGGCATCCACGAATGCGGGACGATCCGCGGCGGGCAGTTGCGACGTCCAATCCGAGGAGCCGACCGTGCACCACTGCGCGAACCGATCGCGCGAGCCGAAATCCCATTCGCGGTCGACCACCGATTGCTGCGTGACGTCCAGACCGGCACTGCCCGCGATCGAGGTGAGATCGTCCGGATCGATATGCACATATGGTTGCTGAAAGCCGTCGAAGGCCGACGCCCAGCGCGGATCGGCCGTCACATCCATGGCCACTCGCTCCACGCTCGGGCGGGGACCGTGGCAGACGAACTGCACGAGCGCTCGTCCGGTGGGTTTGAGCGCCGCAGCGATGTTCCGGTAGGCGGTCTCCTGTTCGGCTACCCAGTGCAGCGCGTTGAAGGAGACCACGAGGTCGAAGTCGGGTCCGAACGACATGGTGGTGACGTCGCCGACCTGGAACGACACGTTCGCCAGCTGATCATCGGCAGTGCGGGCCGCCTCAATCATTCGCTGTGACGGGTCCACGCCGAGGACGGAACCGTGCGGCACACGCGACGCGATCTCTCGCGTCACGTATCCGTCGCCGCAGCCCACGTCGAGCACCCGCTCCGCGCCGGCGACCGCGACATCCTCGAGCGAGGCCGTCGCCATCGCGCGCTGTAACCCGCTGATGCGCGCGTAACCGGCACCATCCCAGTCGGCCATTCACTGCCCCGGATTCGTCGGTGGGCTCTTCGGCGCGAGGTGGCACCGATCTTGCGGAACAGGGCATCCCCACCGTTCGAGTACTGGCCCTCGTTGTTGAACGCACCCGGCTGGTAGGTGACGGCCACCGCGATCGCGATCTTCTGCGACGGCAGGTACGCGTTCACGGCTGCGTACCCGTAGAACACGGTTCTGGAAGTACCAGTCACCCGATATCCAGAGTCCGAGACCGTAGGTGGCGAAGTTGTTGAGTTGACGGCACTTCTCGAGGTCATAGATGTTCCTCTGGACCGAGCACGGTCGGCGAGGACGTCTCTCGGGCAACGCCCGTCCCGGCCACGATGGAGGCAGGCCCACACGACGTGAGGCCACGGCCAACACACCCGAAGCGCACATTCGCCGCCGGTTCCACACCATCATGGCAAGCCGTCCTTCGCGATGAGCAAACGATGGGCCCTCGTTCGCGAACGTACCCTGCGACCCTCGGCGGTGATCCGGTTTGACATGTATTGCCAGCAACCTGCCGTTCTAGGCCATAAAATGCCTATCAACCCTCACTGAGGCGGCTGTACGGGTAGCTGTACCGAAGCCGCCTCGGCGTCTACCGTGATCGTGGCGGGTAGTAGCTCAGTCGGTGAGAGGCCACCCCTACCTACCGGCGCTCACGACCGGGTCATGCAGGCTTACTCCATGACCACTATGAGCAGAGGCTGAAGCAATCGAGTTCCTCTCGACCGGTACGCGCACCGGCAGGCTGGGTACGTCGTCACCGACCGGCGCACCACACGTCGCACCGATCTGGTTCGTCGTCGACGGCGACAGCCTCGTGTTCACCACCGGTGAAGGCACGGTCAAGGGTCGGCATCTAGCCGCCAATCCACGGGCCGCGTTGACCGTCGATGTTGACGTCTACCCGTACAGCTTCGTCATTGTCCGTGGTTCGATTGTGATCGACGCGCACGCACCCGACCTGCTGCACTGGGCGACGAAGATCGCGGAGCGCTACGTGCCGGCCGGTCAGGCCGAGGCGTTCGGCAAGCGCAACGCGGTCGACGGCGAACTTCTCGTCCGGCTTCACATCGACCGGATCATGGGCGAGCGCGACATGGCTCTCTAAGCAGCTCTGAAGAGCTCTAAAAGCGGGAGAGACAGATCTTCGCGCGGACTCTACGCTGGCCGCGTGAACCCGTCCCAGACCCGCCGAATCGCGGTCCCGGTGCTGCTCGCTGTCGCCGTGATCGCGCTGCTCAACGTCATCAATATGTCGGTGAACTACGGTCACGCCGCGCGGGCGGCCGACCTGGCCTACGCGAACACCTCGGACGGCATCGAGAACCCGAACCTGTTCCGATTCCTCATGCATGCCCACATGGTCCTCGACGCGCTGACCGCGATCGGCGCCCTGGTCGTGGCGCTGTGGCTGCGCAGGGGTTCGGCCGCGGCCCGAATCGTGGCGATCACGATGTCGGTGATCGGCATGATCGTCATCGCCACGGCCGGCGTGCTGAGCCCGGACTTCTTCGGCTTCAACGGCGCTCCCGGCGACGAGGTCACGATCGCGGCGCAGCAATCGGCGCATTCGCTACCGTGGTGGTCGGTCATTCTGACCACTGGCGGTGCGTTCGTGAGCGCGGCACTGCTCGTGGTCGTCGTCATCCTGCTGGCGCGGCCGAGCGCGACCGCCGTGCCGAACGTCGGCACGACGATCGATGTAACGCCGACGTCGGACCACGTCTAGAGCTTGCCGCTCGCCTTCAACGCGAGATATGCATCGGCGACGGCCGAGGCGTAGCGGCCGACCGGTGCATCGACGACCTCGACGCCGTGCCGGTTGAGCGCGGCAAGCACGCGGTTGCGCTCAGCGATCGTCTTGTGGGCGGCCGCCGAGGTGTAGACATCACCGACCGTGCCGCGGCGCCGGGCCAGCATCTCGAGTTCCGGATCACCGACCGCGGCGATCAGCACCTTGTGCCGCACGGTCAGCTGCGACAGCACCGGCAGCAGCCCTTCACCGAGCGATCCTGGTTCGAGCGCCGTGAACAGCACGACCAACGAGCGCTTGCGTTCCCGGCGGAGCACCTCGCCGACGAGGAGCGTGAAGTCCGTCTCCACCAATGCCGGCTGCAGCGGTGCGAGCGCGTTGACCGTACGGGTGAGCAGCGTACGGCTGGTGCTGCCGGTGATCGCGGCACGGATCACGGAATCAGCGGCGAGCACGTCGACCAGATCACCGGCGCGGCTGGCGAGCTCGCCGAGCAGCAGGACGGCATCGATGGCCGCGTCCAGGCGGGGTTCGGCCCCGAATCGTTCGGCATCGGCGCCGACAGCGGTGTTGCCGACCCGTACGGCGCTGGTCCGGCCGGTGTCGATCACGCAGACGACCCGCCGGTCACGTTCCGGGCGCCAGGTCCGTACGACGACGTCGGATCGCCGTGCCGTGCCGCGCCAGTCGATCGACCGTACGTCATCGCCGATCACGTACTCGCGCAACGAGTCGAATTCGGTGCCCTGGCCGCGTCCTCGGGTGACGACCGAACCGTCGAAGACGCGGAGCTTCGCGACCTTCTCGGCCAGGAATCGGCGCGAGTCGAACCGGGGCAGCACTCGCAGCGTCCACGGCGGCGTCGCGGCCGACGATCGGGCTTCGCTGGTCTGCCGGTACGCGAGGCGCATCGGCCCGTACGAGCGGAGCGTGACCCGGACGGCGGGCCGGTCACCGCGTCGTGTCGGCGTCAGCACCGTCTCGCCCCGCGATGCCGCGCCGGGTTCCAGCCGGACCCGACCGATCAGGGCGGCACTGTAAGGCTCGGCGCTGGACCGATCGACAGCGCTGGACGGCTCGCCGGTGACGGCTGCGCCGGCGAAGCGAGCGCCGGCCGACGGCACCCAGGCATCACGGATGTCGGCGATGACGGTACGGGCGCCGGTGTTCGTGATCGTGAGCCCCACGGTCGCCGTGTCACCGAGCCGGATCTGCCGATCGCCGTCCCGGTGCAGCGTGACGTCGCGAATGGCACCGGCGAGCGCGAGATCCAGACCGGCACCGATCGTGGCGATGGCCACGAAGATCAGCCCGTACACGCCGTTGCCGAGCAGGAACGTGAGAACCGCGCCGACGACGATGATGCCCGCCGCGCTTCTGGTCAACACGTGACTACCGTGGCGTCGGCACGGTGGCCAGCACCGAATGGAGCACGCTGTCGATCGCGACGCCGTCGAGCGACGCTTCCGGGCGCAGCCGTACGCGATGCCGCAACGTCGGGATGACCAGCGCTTTCACGTCGTCCGGTGTGACGTAGTCGCGGCCCTGCAGCCAGGCCCACGCCTTCGCGCAGTGCAACAACGCGGTGGCACCGCGGGGAGACGCCCCGAGTTCGAACGACGGTGCGGTACGCGTCGCCCGGCAGATGTCGACGATGTAGGCGAGGACGCCGTCCGCGACACCGACCCGGGTGACCGCGGCCCGGCCGGCGGCGAGATCGGCGGCCGACGCAACCTTCCGTACGCCGGCGGCGACCAGATCGCGCGGGTCGAAACCGGCGTGGTGCGCCCGGAGGACGCCGAGTTCCTCGTCCCGGTTCGGCAACGGCACGGTGAGCTTGAGCAGGAACCGGTCGAGTTGCGCCTCCGGCAGCGGATAGGTGCCTTCGTACTCGATCGGGTTCTGCGTAGCGGCGACCATGAACGGTTCCGGCAGCGGACGCGACACACCGTCGATGGAGACCTGCCGCTCCTCCATCGCCTCGAGCAGCGATGCCTGCGTCTTCGGCGGCGTACGGTTGATCTCGTCGGCAAGCATGATGTTCGTGAACACCGGACCGGGCCGGAACGTGAACTCGGCCGTCCGGTTGTCGTAGATCAACGAGCCGGTGACGTCGCCGGGCATCAGGTCGGCGGTGAACTGGACGCGCTTGGTTTGCAGGTCCAGCGCGGCACCGAAGGTGCGGATCATCAGCGTCTTCGCCACCCCGGGTACGCCTTCGAGCAGCACGTGACCCCGGCACAGCAATGCGACCACGAGTCCGGACACGATGGCGTCCTGGCCGACGACGACCTTCGCCACCTCGGTCCGGAGCCGGGTCAGCGCGGCTCGCGCCTGGTCCGCTTCGCTGGACCGGTAATCCGCGACCATCGCCTCGGTCATGACTCTCCCTCATTGTTGTGATCAGGCTTGACCGCTCCGTTGACACCCCGCGCGGAAACCCCCGAGTCGGAGCTGCCCGGTCGGACGGCGCCGACTGCGGACGTACCCGGATCGCCGCCGCCGGCGAACGCCGTGATCGCGTCGAGCGATGCTACGGCGAACATGAGTTCGTTGTCGTCCTTGGCGTCGGCGCCGTACAGGATCCGGTCGACCTCGTCGGCTGGCAAGTCTAGATAGGCCGAAGTCACGGCCACGATCTCGGCGGGTGTTGCGGTCGACGCCAGGCCGGTGGCGACCCGGATCCGCTCGATCGCCGCTCCTTGCAGGACACGAAGGACGGCTCTTCGGTTACGCGTCCGGCGGTAGAGGCGGCCACGTCCTTCGATCGTCTCGTTGACCCGCGCGGCCACCGGAAGCGGTTCGTTGATGGGACTACCCATGCGTCGACCGGCGGCCAGGGCGAGCGCGATGCCGGCGAGTACGAGCAGTCCGATACCGGCCCATACCCAGGGCGGCAGCAGATCGCTGAGCGGCTTGGGCTGATTGTCGCTCGACGAGCCGTCGTTGCCACTGTTCCCGCCGTCGCTGTTGGTGCCATTGTCGTTGCCACCGTTGCCGCCGTCGCTGGTGGTGCCACCGCTGTTGCCGCCGTCGCCGTTGGGGACACCGCTGTCGCCCGGATTGGAGCCGTACGTGAACGTCGGGTCGGGCGGCGGTAGCGGCGGATTGGTGTGCGTATCGAGCCAGATCACCCGGTTGTGCGCGGACAGAAGGCCGACCGCCAGCGCTTCGTTGCCGCCCTCGTTGATCCGGTCGTTGCGGAACGGGTCGCTCGTACCGATGACGATCTCGTCCACGCCGTCAATCGGGTCGTCGACGTCGACGAGCCCACCGTGGTAGCACGTGTACGTCGCCAGGATGGGGCGGTATTCGATGCCGTCGGCGGCGGCCGCACCGGCCGCAACCGCCTCGGGCATCGTGCACGCAGGTTGGACGGAGATTGCCGTCCAATGCGTGCCGACGACCGACATCGGGGCAAACGTGCCGTTCAGCGTGGACTGCTGCGGCGCGACGATCACGACTCGGGTGCCGCTGGGCAGCCCCTGCAGCGCATGCGTGAACTGCTGTCGCATCAACTCGAGCGACGGAATAAACAGCGTGACCGGCGACGTCGTGGACTGCGCCTGGGTGAACGCATCGAAATCGTTCGTCACCCGGTCGACCGTGATGCCCTTGGCCGCCAGCGCGTTCGCGAGCGTAAGGCTGCCGATCGACGCGGAGCTGGTCGGGTTCAGATAGTCGGGATTCTTGACGTCCACCGATTCAATGGCGTGCACGATGAACGTGACGAGCAGGAGCAACACCGCGATTCCCAGCGGAATCACAACCTTGTACGTGCGGCCGAACCACGTCCGGAACGCTCGCCGGAATCGGGTGATCCGGCCGGGTCGCCTCGATCGCGTCGGTGCCGGCGGCGACGTCACCGGCCGCTCGGTCGTCGCCGTCATCGGGTCACCATCGACCGGCCGGCGACGATCGCGTGGATCTCCGTCTCATACCGGCGCATCTGGCGGTCCGAGTCGACAACGGCCGGCCGCTCGCCGTACCAGATATCGGAGAATGTGGTGGCCGCGCCGGAGAGCGCGGGTTCGAGCGCACGGTTGACCTCGGCGGCGGCCCCGGCGAGTTCGGTGACCGTCCAATCCGGGTGTTGCGGGATCACCGAGCCGTCGACCAGATCGCGGACGATCGCGCGGAGCCGTTCGCGGACGGCTTCGGCGTAGCGTCCCTCCGCCGCGAATGCGTCGGCACGGCTCCGCAGCACCGCGCCGCGCACATTGGGCAGCGCGTCTGGGGCGATCACGTCCACCACGACGGGCTCGTCCAGCAATATGCGCTCCCGCTTGCGCCGCCGCCAGGGAGGCAGCAGGCTGCGCAACCTGAACCTGAACCTGAACCTGAATCTGCGGCGCTGGCGGCGGGTTCGTGCCGGTAGTCGGAACCATGAACGGCGTGGCAGCCAGCGTGGATAGAGCTGCCATGCGGCGGCGACGAGGCCGGCGACCAGAACGGTGATCAGCACGAACCAGCCCACGCTGATCGCATCGATGACGGCCCCGGCCCGCTCGTTCCAGAACTGGGTCATCGCGGAACAGCCAGCGCTTCCGGCACCGAGGTTCCGCCCCGCACCGCCCGGTTGAGTTCCATGTCGAGTCCTTCGAGCCGCATCCGCGTCTCCAGGTGCGCGGTCGCGTCGACGGCGGCCATGCAGGCGTAAGCGGTCGCGTTCACGATGATCCAGATCGCGTAGTCGAGAGGTAGCGGGACGTGAATGAACTTGGCGAGTTCGGCCACACCGCCCCAGGCGAGCAGCAGGCGCAGCAGGGTGAACGGCACGTACGCCATCAGCCGGATCCCGCCGGGACGCAGACCGGACCGGCCCACCAGCGCAAACGAGCGCAGAAACGCGCCTGGTACGGACAGCTTCCGCCCCGGCAGACCGTGACCCTTCGCACCCAACCGGGCGTCGTTGACCAGCACCGGCATCACGAGCCCGGTGAACATGAACCAGAACACCCACGGGACGACACCGGCCCAGAACGTCGCGAACGCGCCGATGCCCACGATCGCGCTGAGCAGGATCGCGCCGACCGGCCTCATGGACATCCGCGGGCACGCGCCGGGCGTTCGAGCGAGCAGGAGCTGCCGCGCCGGACCGGCCGTGACCGCGCCGAGTAGCCCGATCACCATGGCTTCGGTCCCGATCCCGTACGCGATCAGCGTCCACATCGCGGCGGTCACACCTTCGGAGAAAACTCCCTGATAGGCATGCGGCTGGGCGAACACGGTATGGCGCACCGGATACAGCGCGAGCTGTTCGAGCGCGGCCAGCACGATGGCGACGGCGAGGATGCGGATCGGGCGGCGCTGGAACACCGCGATTGCGGCGTCGAGCAGCTCGCCGATGGTCATCGGCCGCCACGGCAGCTCTTCGGACCCCACCGCGCGCACCTCCTCGACCTGACCCATCCCCCGACGGAACGCGACTATGGTTGCACGATCGCGCGGCTGTCGCCTGCCCCGGTTAGGCTCTGGATCCATGAGCGTTTCGTCGGAGACCGACGCCGTCCGGCCGTGCGTCTACTGCGGCCGTCCGGTCGAGCAGAGCGGCGCGGCCGGCCGTCCGTTTCGGTACTGCCGGGACAACGACGGCGCCTGCCAACGCAACGCGCGCAACGGACGGATGCGCGAGCGCAACTCTCCCGGCCTCGCCGGCCAGGTGGCGCGCTCCTGGGAACTCGTCGAACGGCTCGAACTCGTCACCGGCACGCTCGCCGACGCGCTGCACGCGGAGCTCAGCCCGGCCGGCGTCGAGCGCCAGACCGCGACCGTGCGGGCCGAAGCCGCGACGCACGTGGCGGGTGCGCACACCGAGCGCGATGAGGCCCGCCGTGAGGCCGAAGCGGCACGTGCCGAGGTGGCCCGGCTCACCGATGCGCTCACCGCGATCACCGCTGCGGCCGCCGACCAAGAGCACGATCTCGCCCAGGTACGCGCCGAAGCACAGCGCCTGGCAGCGACGGTCACCGACGCGATCCAGGCTCGGGACGAGGCCCGGACGGCGGCGACCACCGACGCGGCGCTGCGCATCGAAGCGGTCGCCGCTCGAGACCGGGCGGTCGTTCTCGCCGACGAACATCGGGCCACGGCCGAACGGCACCGGGCCGAGACCGATCACGCGGTTCGTCAGGTGACCGCCGCGGTCGCCGATGCCGACACCGCCCGCGCGGCCGCGCAGACCGCCCTGGCAAATGCGCGCGAGTCGCTCGCCACCAGCGAACGGATTACCCGCGAGCGCGACGATGCGCATACCGCGCTGGCCGATCTGCGTACCGAACTCGCGACCGGAACGGCGGCACGGATCGCCACCGAATCGGCCGCCACGGCGGAACGCGACGCGCATCGCCGGACGGCATGGGAACGCGACGCTGCGCTGCGTGACGCGACCACCGCGCAGGCGACGGTTGCCGAGCTGCGGACGGAGAACCTGCGGCTGGTCACCGAGTCGGCGGAACTGCGCGGCGCGCTGAATGCGGCGCAGGCCGAGATCGCGTCCGTCCGGGATCTCGCGTCGGCCCAATCGTCACAGCTCGCTGCGATGGCGGCCGGACTCGGCGACCGGTCGCCGGTCGCCGCCGACCCGCCACGGTCATAGCGTGCGGCGCGGCGCCGATCAGGTGAACCGCAGCGGCATGACCAGGTAGCGGTAGTCGCCGCCGGTCGCCTCGCCATCCGGCTTGCCGGTCAGCAGCACCGGCTGGGTCGGACTCGTGAAGGACAGCCGGGCGGTGTCGCAGTCCAGTGCCGCCAAGCCGTCAAGCAGGTAGCTCGCGTTGAACGCGATCCGGATCGGCTCCCCGGTGAACTCCACCGGCAGCTCCTCGATCGCGTGCGCCTCCTCACCCGTCGCCGCCTCCAGGACCAGCTGGTTCGCGGCGAACGACAGCCGGGTCGGCGCGGTACGTTCGGCGACCAGTGCGACTCGCTTGACCGCGTCGATCAGCGCCGACGTGGAGACCTCGGCACTCGACACGTGCGCGGTCGGGAACCTCGATAGGTAGTCGAGCATCTGGTTCTCCAGCAGCCGGCTGGTGCTGCGACGGCCGCCGCACTCGAAGCCGATCAGGTTGTCGGCGCCGTCACCGGCCAGATAGAGCCGTGCCTCGGCCCCGCTGTTCCACGACTTGGCCATCGTCGCCACGGCCCGGGCCGGAACGAGCGCGACCGCCTCGAGATCCGCGCGGACCGGCTGCCACTCCAGATCGCGGACCGCAATCCGGAACCGGTCGATGCAGGCCAGGCGCAGCCGGTCGCCGGTGATCTGGACCCGGACGCCGGACAGGATCGGCACCGTCGCATCCCGGGCGGCCGCGATCGTGACCTGGGCGACCGCGGCGGCGAACAGGTCGCTGCCGATCGTGCCGGCCAGCGGTGGCAGTGCGGGCAGCGTCGGATAGTCCTCGACCGGCATCGGCTGCAGCGTGAACCGGCTGCCGCCGCAGCGCAGCAGCACCTTCGCACCGTCCATCGAGACGTCCACCGGCTGCGACGGCAGCGCTCGGGTGATCTCGGTGAGCAGGCGCCCGGAGACCAGCGCCCGGCCGCTCGCGGACACGTCGGCGGCGATCGCGGTACGGCCGGCCACCTCGAAGTCGAAGCTGGACAGCGTGACCGTCCCGGCGTCGGCGTCCGCCTCGATCAGCATGCCGTTGAGGATCGGCTGCGCCGATCGGCCCGGCAGTGTCCGCGCAGTCCATGCCACGGCTTCGGCGAGCGCGTCCCGTTCGACCTGCAGCTTCATTGGCGGCCACCTCATTCGCGCATGCGTGATCGGTCTCTCCGGAGAACCTAACGACGCACACCGACAAAAACGGCGGCTCGGCGGCCCGTTTTATGCCGGACGGGCGCTACCTCAGCCCGGTGGCGCTGCCAAAGGCCGCTACCGCAGGGCCGGCAGCCCGGCCGCGCTGGCGAGCGGGCGCTACCGCAGGACCGGCAGCCCGGCCGCGAAGCGTTCGTGCGCCGCCCAGAACCCGGCGAACATCGCCGCTCGCTGCTGCGCGCCGACGTCCGGCAGCGGCATGCCGAACACGTCGGACACCACACCGAACCACTCATCGGCGCTGGCCAGCACCCGGCGCGGCCGTCCGGTCTCGGACAGGACACAGCCCCGGATGAAGTCCGCCCCGTCGGCCGTACGCCGTCCCACCTGCGGAAATGCGACGAAAGACGAATCCGGCGAGGTGGTCAGCTCGACGTGCCGATCGGCGAACGCGTCCATCGTGACGGCGTCCGCGGCGAAATCCATACCGGCGAACGATCCGGCCTTCTCGTCGTGCACGAAGCGCCACCCGCCGTCGACGGCCGGTGACCGTTCCAGCCCGTACGCGTACGGGCCCTGGGTGACGATCCCGGCGCGTAGCGGCATCGGCTCGTAGAGCGCGTCGCCGAGTCCGGCGTCGACGAACCATCGGGCGCCGCCGACGCGGACCGTCAACGCGACGTGGTTGCCGGTCGCGCCGAGTTGCGGACGGGAGCGGCTGAACACGCCGCCGTAGTGCCGCGTGACGTCATATCCCAGCGTGTCCAGCAGCAGCGCGAGCGCCCCGTTGAGATGGAAGCAGTAGCCGCCACGGCCGGCGATGATCCGCTGCGCCGACTCCTCCGGATCGATCGTCGTCGGACGCCCGAGATGGATCTCCAAGTTCTCGTACGGCACGACGGACACATGTGCCCGATGGATCGCGAACAGACCGTCCACCGACGGCGGGCCGACATGGGTGACGCCGAGCCTGCTGAGATAGCCGCGCACGTCCATCCGGACGATTCTGCCAAAGCGCCGCAACCGCTGGGGACCGGCCGGATCGGAGCCCGGATATACTGCACCGCGGCCCCCACCGGCGGAAGCGAGACCCGTGCACCACGCCAACCACTACTACGGTCACTCGCACGTGCTGGCCCGCTACTGCGGACTCGACGAGCGCGAACCGCCTCGCATCCACGGCTACCTCCAGCACGGCTGGAACATCGGCGACGGGATGGCCGCCGACCACGAGTACGTCGCCGGAGCCCCGCTGTTTCTCTGGTCCGAGCGGACCCGGCGGCGAGCCTGGTCGATGGGGCGCCGCGAGACCTACGCGATCGGCGCACCCTGGGCCTACCTGGTCGCGATGGAGCCCGACGCCGGCGCCGAGCGCGAGGGCACCATCTGGTACCCGTTCCACGGCTGGGAGGGCCAGCACGTCGTCGGCGATCACGGCCGATTGATCGACACCATCCGCGAGGTCGAGCCGGGCCCGGTCACGATCTGCCTGTACTGGCAGGAGTATCAGTCGACCCGCCTGGTCCGCCGCTATGAGCGGGCCGGTTTCCGGGTAATCTGCCACGGTTACCGGGGCGGCTGGTGGGAGAACGCCGATCCCGGCTTCCTCGCCCGCCAACTCGGCGAGCAGCGCCGCCACCTGCGGGTGGCGTCCAACCGGTTGAGCAGCGCGGTCTTCTACGGCACGCTGGCCGGCTGCGAACCGGCGGTCTACGGCGACCCGATGCAGCTGGAACGGGAAAGCCCGACCTTCGGCGGCCAGCAGTTCATCCGCCGCCAGTGGCCGCAGATGCACGGCGAGCAGGTCGATCCGACCGTCGCGCGGGAGATCGCCACCGCCGAACTCGGTGCCGACCGGCTGCTCCCGCCGGCCGAGCTGCGCGCGCTGTTCGGGTGGCCGAACCGGTTCCAGGTGCCCTACCTGCCCGACGACGTACTGCTGCAGGAGGTCGGCCGGTGACCATTCGACTGATCGGTGGCGAGATGTTGGCCTGGTCGGATCTCGACGGCGGCCACGGGCCGGGCCCGGTGCGCGGGTCGGTGCTGGCGCCGCTGCTCGGCACGGCACACGGTCGCACGCTGGTCGCCGGTCCGCACGACCCGGCACTGATCGACGCGCTCGAGGTCACCGATCTCACCCTGCTGGTACGCGGGGTACCGGACGCCGAGGCGCTCGCCGCCCGATACGCCGACCGGCCCGGTGTGGCCGTGTGGTGCGGCAGTCCGGAGAAGCTCGCCGGGGAACCGCCGTTCGACACCGTGATCGCGCTCGACGGGCTGGCCCGGCTCTCCTCCGTCGAGGGCGTTCAGCTGTCCTGGTCCGGCGCCCTCGAACTGCTGATCGGCGCGCTGCGGCCGGGCGGGCGCCTGCTGATCTCGGTGGAGAACCTCCTCGGCCTGCACCGGCTCGTCGCGCTGCCACCGGCCCTGACCGACGCGGATTGGACGCCCTCCGACGCATCCGACCCGACCCGACCGGCCGGCCTCCCCCGGGTACGCGCTCGTCTGAACGTCGCCGGTCTCGCCGTCGGGCGCGTCTACGCCGCGTTCCCGGACCCGAGCGCGCCGACCGCGCTGGTCGGCCCGGAGATCCTGGCCGACGAGGACGTGCACGGCTTCCTGGAGGCCACCGTCGGGCGGGCCTGCATACCGCTGGACGCGACGCTGACCGACCCGGCCCGGCTGGCCGTACGCGCGGTGCGCAACGGTGCCGCCACCGAGCTGGCACCGGCCTGGATCCTGCTGGCCCAACGCGAACCGGCCGGCGAGATGTTCACCAGTGCACTTCCGGTCGCGATCGTCGTCGGCGGCACGATCCACGAGGGGTGGACGCTCCGCAGCAACGGCGTCGACCGGCCGCTGCCGGACGGTCGTACCCTCGAAGACCTTTTGATCTCCGCCGCGTTGCAGCGCGACCTTCCCGCGCTGCGCGACCTGCTCGGATCCTGGCAGTCCGGTGCGGCCGCCGGTGTCCCGGCCGACCAGGTCGTCGTCGGGCCCGACGGGACGTCGACCGCGCTGGTCGATCCGGTCGGGTCGGCCGCGGCGATCCGGGCGTTCGCGGCGGCGCTGATCCGCGGCGGGTTCGCGCACCCGTTCGCGGCCACCGTCGGCGAGGCAGATCTCGCCGCAGCGCTCGCCCTGATGGCCGGCGTGGCCCTCGATCCGGCGCCCGATCCCGAACCTGACCGGGCCACCTATGCCGAACTGGTCGCCGCGCGCGAACGCCTGGCCCAGGAACTGGCCGAGGCGCGGGCCAAGGCGCTGTGGTACGAGAAGACGCTGACCGCTCGCGACGATGCCCTGAAACGTGCCCAGCGCGTGATCGAGCTGCTCAGCGCGTCGGGACCGGCCAAGGCCGGCAAGGCGCTGATGGGCGGCGCCAAAGCAGCGCGGCGGACCGCCCGGTTGGTGGTCCGCAAAGTCAAGCCGCGCACCTAGAGGCGTGCCTCTAAGCTGATCGGGTGCCGCTTCTTCTCGTGCTCGATGGCAACAGCCTGCTGCATCGCGCGTATCACGCGGCGGCCACCGGCGAGCTGCGCGACGACGCCGGGCTGCCGGTCTGGGCGCTGAAAGGGCTCGTCGGCTACGTGGCCCGGGCCGCGGCCCGGCTGCGTCCGGACGCGGTACTGGTCGGGTTCGACTGCCCGGACCACTCGGCCCGCCGGGAAGACTATCCGGCATACAAGGCACATCGGCCGGCGAAACCCGGCGACCTCGCCGAACAGATCGGCATCGCCCCCGACCTGCTGCGTGCCGCCGGGATCGCTACGGTGGTCCCGGCCGCGTACGAAGCCGACGACGTCCTCGCCAGCTCGGCCGAACAGGCTCGCCGCAGCGGTTGGCGGTCGGTGCTGATGACGAGCGACCGGGACGCGTTCGCACTCATCGACGCGACCACCTCGGTGCTGCGGATCCGCAACGGCGGCTTCGATCAGGCCGTGCTGGTCACGCCCGCGGCACTCGCCGACGGCTACGGCGTCGACCCGACGCAGTACCGCGACTACGCCGCCCTGCGCGGAGATCCGTCCGACAACCTCCGTGGCGTGCCCGGCTTCGGCTCCGCCACCGCGGCCCGGCTCCTGGCCGCGTTCGGCAGCGTGGACGCCGCCTGGTCGGCGTGGGACAGCGGCGACGAACAGGCGGTCCGCGCGGTCGTCGGGGATCGGTGCGGTGAGCAGCTCGGATCGGCCGCTGCCCGGAACACTGTGAACCGCAACCGCCGGATCATGTCGATGCGCGACGACCTCCCGCTGCCGCATCTGGACACCGCCCGGCTACCGCTCGACCGTGGCGTGATGCGACGCGTTCTGGCCGGCCGCGGCATCATCCTCGGCCCGTCGCTGTGGGCGCTCACCGGCGGCGTACCACCGCGACACGACCGCGACGTCGCCCGGCCGCCCAGGCAGTGGGCACCGAAACGCGGCCGGTGGGACCCGATGCCGGGGCAGCTCGCGCTGTTCTGAGGGCTACCGCCGACCCGCCGCCTGCTCGACCGTTCCGGCGACCACACCGTCGTAGACCTCGCCGAGCAGGTCGGTCTGCTTCTGCAGATCGAAATTCTCCTCCATCAGCAGCCGAGCTTGGCGGCCCAGGCGCGTACGCAGATCGTCGTCCTCGAGCAGCGCCCGGATGCTCTCCGCGAGCACGGTCCGATCGCCTTCGGCACCGAGCAGGCCGGTCTCGCCGTGCACGACCGCTTCCGGAATGCCGCTGTGGTACGTCGAAACGGTCGGCAGGCCCCAGCTCGCCGCCTCCAGAATCGTCGTCGGCAGCCCTTCGGCATCACCGTCCGGTGCGGTCTTCGACGGCGACACGAAGATCTTCGACTCGGACATGCAGCGCGCCACCGCAGCCGGCTCCTGAACGCCCAGGAACGTCGCGTCCAGGCCCAGCTCGGCGGCCCGGGCCCGGATCGGTTCCAGCAGCGGGCCGTCGCCGATGAACAGCGTCCGCGGGCGCAGGTCAGGCAGCGTACCGAGCGCCTCGATCAGATCGTCGAGGCCCTTCTTGGCGACGAACCGGCCGACGAAGATGGCGTCCCACTGCGGGTCCGGCGTCGGCGACGGCAGCACCGGAATCGGTACGCCGGTGTGGTGCACCCGTACCTTCGCCGGGTCGGCACCGAGGTCGATCGCCGTGGCGCGCAGGAATTCCGAGACCGCGAGGATCACCGCGGCACGGTCGAACGCGGTACGCAGGTTCCGGCGGTACCGCACACCCCGCCGGCCGGGCGCATCCGCCTGCACCGTCACGTCGCGGCCGTGGCACGTGATGACCAGCGGAATGCCGAGGCGCTCCGCGGTCCGACTGATCAGCCATCCGTCGCCGGCCAGGTGCGCGTGCACGACCGCGGGGCGTACGTCGCGGACGAGGCGCCGCAGCCGACGCGAGCCTCCGGTCATCCGGAGCCGGAAGAATGCGACCCGACCGGCGAGGCCGTCGGGGTACGCGATGACATCGGTGTCCCGCGCCATCACCGACCGGACCTTGAGCGCGCCGATGAACGTCGGCTGCCATCGGGTCAAGGCGTTGCCCTGATTGCGGATGAACGTCTCCGAGCCCGGCAGCAGCAGGCTCCGCCAGATGACGACGCGCTTACCGCCGGACATCGCCATCCTTCGGTACGGCTAGCGGCGGGGTCCGGCGTACCTGCGCGAGATGGACCTCACCGTCGATGTTCGCCGAGGGCGCGCTGCGGTTGCGCCGGCTCAGAATGCGGTCCCGCAGCGCGGCCCGCGGGGATGTCGGGATCAGCCAGATCTGTAGGAACGTGAGGTAGTCCAGCGCGCCCGGTTTGCCATTGCGTCGGGCATCGCGCAGCAGGGTCCCGAAGACCTTCAGGCTGTGCGTCGGTGCCGCCATCGAACTGATCACACTCATCATGATCGCCGAGTACGCGCGCGGCGTCATCAGCGGCCGGCTGCGCTGGAGCCATTCGAGCTGCGACTCCCACGGCGATTGGAGGCTGACCCGTGGCCGATCCTCGTCGGTGTACCAGATCACCAGCGGTTCGGCCGCGTAGATCAGGCCGACGCCGTCCTGGCTCAGCGCCCGCAACGTCCAGTCGAGTTCCTGCTGGCGGCGCAGGCCGACGGTGAACGTGACCCGGCGCAGCAGCTCGGTCGGTGCCATGATCGTGGAGGTCTGGATGAAGCCCTCACCGTGGAACAGCCCGCGCCGGACGGTGAGGTATTCGCTCAGCTCCTCGCCCGGCTCCGGCAGGCGGCGCGGCATTACGAGTTCGGCCCGCGGCGTCCGGTTGAACAGCCGGCACGCGATGATCGGCATCGGTACCTGCGCATCGTGGGCCAGGCCGAGCTGGACGGCCAGTTTCTCCGGGAGCCATTCGTCGTCATCGTCGAGCATCGCGGTCCAGGGTGCGCGTGCCTCGGCGACGCCGACATTGCGAGCGTTCGGCGCGCCGCCGCACTCGGGCAGACCGATGATTCGCAGGCGCGGATCGTCGACCGCGTCGAGCGTGCTGCGGGTCTCGTTGTCCGGGCCGTCGATCACGACGATCACCTCGATCGTGTCGAGGGTCTGGGCCAGGGCACTGCGGACCGCGCGCATCACCAGGTCCGGCCGGGCGAGAGTCGGGATGACGACGCTGACGTCAGGTGTCGAGACCATGGTGACCTGCCAACTCGGCGACGGGAACGGGGACCGCGGCAACCCTATGGAAGCCGCGCGACCCGCTGGTTAACGCCGAGGGACGAACGGGTATACAGCCGGAAAAACCGCAGGTCGCCACTACCTACTCACGGGTAATAGAGAATGGCAGACTGGGCTGCATGGCTCGTTTCGTGCAGACCGCTCCGGTGCTTACCGACCCGTACACGTCTGATCATGTCCTTCGCTCGTATCTGGACCGCTATCTCGGCTCCGAGCGTGCCACGGCGGCCGAGCACCGGCTGACCGCGCTCGGCCGCGATGTTACCGGCTCGCTGCGCGACGCGCATAATGACGCGGAGGCGCATCCGCCGACGTTGCGGTCGTTCAACGCCTGGGGAGCGCGGATCGACCGGGTGGAAAGCGCGCCGGGCTGGGAGATCCAGCGCCGGGCGGCGGCGCGACATGCGGTGGTCGCACTGCCCTACCTCGCCGATGCGCGATCGGCGTTCGGGTCCACCGCACGCGTGGTCCAACACGCATTACTGCACGTGTACGGGCCTGAGTCGGCGACGTTCTCGTGCCCGGTGGCGATGAGCGACGGTGCCGCCGCCGTGCTGTCCCGATCCGATGTGGACGGTTCGGTTCGCGACGCGTGGCTGCCTCGCCTGATCTCGACGGATCCGGACACCGCGATCACCAGCGGCCAGTGGATGACCGAGTCGCAGGGTGGATCCGATATCTCGCGTTCCACGACGATTGCCCGCCGCGACGGTGACGGCTGGCGGCTGACCGGCGAGAAGTGGTTCTGCTCGGCCGCCGATGCGGCGATGGCGGTCGCCCTGGCCCGGCCCGAGGGCGCGCCGGACGGCAGCCGTACGCTCGCGCCGTTCGTGGTTCCCCGGTACGCCGACGACGGCTTCTCCCCCGCCGCCGGTCTGACGTTGCATCGGCTGAAGGACAAACTCGGTACGCGCGCCGTACCGACTGCCGAGATCGGCCTCGACGGCGCCTATGCGCAGCCGGTCGGCGATCCGGAGCACGGTGGGCTGGCCCGGATGATGACGCTCGTCGTGATCACGCGGCTGCACAACGCGGCGGCCGCAGCGGGAGGCATGCGCCGAGGCCTCGACTACTCCCGCGCGTACGCGTCCGTGCGCACCGTCGCGGGCGGCCGGCTGGACGCGAATCCGCTGCACCGGGCAACGCTGACCCGGCTCGCCGTGGATGCGGAGGCGGCGTTCGCGCTGACCGCGTATGCGTTCTCGCTCCTCGGCGCGGTCGAGGTCGACGAGTCGGTGGACGCGGCGGCGGCGCTGCGGCTGGTCGCACCGCTGGCGAAGATCGCAACCGGCCGGTGGGCCGTGGCGAGCGCTTCCGAATATCTGGAGTGCTTCGGCGGCGCCGGGTACGTAGAGGAGACCGGCATTCCCCGGCTGCTGCGCGACGCTCAGGTGCTGCCGATCTGGGAGGGTACGTCGAACGTGCTGTCCACCGACGTCGCCCGGGCGATCGGCCGGGACGAGGGCGTCAAGCAGCTGCTGGAGCGCGTCGACGCCGCTCTGGATGTCGCGCCGGCCGGGACGATGGCGGACGGGCTGGCGGTTGCCCGTACCTCATTGGTGGAATCGTTGGCGACCGTGACCGCGGCCGGCGCACGCGACCTTTCGTTGCGCGCGGCCGATGTGTTGACCGCGGCGTTGCTGGTCGAGCAGGCCGCGTTCGAGAGCGCGCGCGGTGACGAGCACGCGTCCCACGTGGCCGGCTTGTGGATCGCGAACCGCCTGTCCCGCCGGGACATCGGCGACGCGGCCGCGGCGGCGTTCCCGGTAGTGGTCGACCGCGCGGATTAAGCCTTGGGCCAGCCGAAGTCGATGCACCACAGGATGCGGCCGTCGGACCGTCGTGCGACACCGACGCCCATCTCGGTGAACCGGCCGTCGAGCATGTTCGCACGGTGCTCGGGGCTCGCCATCCAGGCGGCCACCACGCCGCGCGGCGACGTCTGACCGAGCGCGAGGTTCTCGCCGACGAACGTGTACACGTAACCCGCCTGGGTCACGCGCGTGCCCAACACCGAACCGTCGGTGTGCGAGAACGCACCGTCGGCGGCCAGGTGGTTGACGTAGCGCTGCGCTGAGCGCTGCAGGTCGGCGTTGACCGTTAAAGCACCGAGCCCGCTCGCCGCTCGCTGGGCGTTGGTGAGGTCGACCACCCTGGTACGGCGGTGGAGCTGCAGCGCGGTGACGTCGATCGTCATGTTGCCATCGACGGACGCCAGCGCCGTGATCGCGCTGGAGAACGTACCTGGGGTCGTGACCTGCGGTGGAGTTGCGAATGCAAAGCTGAGTCCGCTCGCGTGACTCTCCGTGGCGGGCGCGAGTACCGCGGCGAAGGCCGCCAGTGCCAAAACAATCGCGCGTCTGTTCACAGAAATCACACTAGATCGACTGTCCGTTTTATCCAATATTTGACACCAATAAGATGTTTCGTAATCTCGCCGATAGGTTGGCAGGTTCGCAGGTTTCCCGGCTACTCTTCGCATGTTGACCGGCTCGCGCGGGAATCGTTGCGCGTGTTGTGTCGTTACACAGACGAACCACCCGACGACCCGGAGGGGATTGCCGATCATGGGCGAGCGCATGCTGCGTGGAAGCCGCCTCGGAGCCGTTAGCTACGAGTCCGACCGCAACACCGAGTTGGCGCCGCGCCAGACTCGCGAATACCTCTGCGCCAAGGGACACCAGTTCGAGGTCCCGTTCGCTGTCGACGCCGAGGTTCCGATCACCTGGGAGTGCAAGTTCGACGGCAGCATCGCGCGGCTCGTCGACGGCAACGAACCCGAGCAGAAGAAGGCGAAGCCGCCGCGTACGCACTGGGACATGCTGCTCGAACGTCGCAGCATGGCCGAGCTGGATGACATCCTGGCCGAGCGACTCCAGGAAGTCCGCACGCTGCGGGGTCGCGCATAACACCAAGCACAAAGCCCCGGCGCCGTCACGGCGTCGGGGCTTTTTCTTATGCTGTTTGGACGTTCCGGCTCAGACGATCTCGCCCTCGATCGGTGTGTCGTCCGATGGCGTCGTCGGCTTACCGACCTTGACCTTCACCCGACGCGGGCCGAACAAGTCACCGGCCATCGACGATGACACGCGCTTCGTCGCGAATCCGGCCGTCGCCCGGCCGGCCAGCGTGCGAACCGGCGGCACGAACAGCAATGCGCCGACGATCGCCGTCAGGAAACCCGGCAACGCAATCAGGATCGACGCGAACACGCCGGTCAGATGTTTGGTGAGCTTCGAACCGGGGCGTTCCGGGGACTGCGCGTAGTCGCGCACCTGCCGCCACGCTCGTGGACCCTCGTGCCGCAGCAAGAATAGGCCGCTCGCCGACACCGCGAACAGCAGCAGGAACGCCCAGCCGAGGCCGATCAGGTGTGCCACACCGACGAACGCGAAGATCTCCGCGAGCACGGCCAGCACGAACGACAGACCTACGACGCTGAATCGTCGCCCCATCGTCGGCGGGCGTACGCCCCGCTCGGTTGACATGACCACTGCGACCTCCCTGTGTTGCCTTAAGCAACGTCCGCCGGAGCGCTTGCCTTCCCGATCCGCTGCGACCGCCGGATCACTCCGGCGCCGATGAGCGCCGCCAGCGCCACCGCACACAGCACGAACTCGGGAACTTCGCCCAGCTCTGTAGCAAGCGTACGTTGGTTCCCCAAGCGCAGCTCCCGTACTTCAGCTGCGGCAACGTTGAAACCAGTGGTGTTGTGTTCTCCGCCACTGGAATCCACGAACGCGGAGATACCCACGGTGGAGATCATCAACGCGTCCCGGCCCGACTCGACCGCCCGCAGCCGGACCATCGCCAGCTGCTGACGCGCCTCGGCCGGGTTGAAGTCCGCATTGTTGGTCTGCACGGTCAGGATCTGCGCGCCGCCGGTGACCGTGTTGCGCACGATGTTGTCGTACGCCACCTCGAAACAGATCGCGTCACCGAGCGTGACCCGGCCCTTCGAGACCGTCGGCATATAGAGCACACCCGGGGTCGTACCGGCGACGAAGTCGTTGCGGATCAGGTCGACCTTCTTCGACACCATCCGGGCGATGCTGCGCAGCGGCACATATTCGGCGAACGGCACCGGATGCTGCTTGATATACATCCCGTGCGGACCCGATTGCGGCCCGGAACTCACCGTGGTGGTCGGTGTCCAGACGATCGCGGCGTTGCGGGCATGCGTACCCGGGCCTTCCAGCACCGCACCGACCAGGATCGGCGCGTCGATCAGGTTCGCGGCACCGGAGATTTCGGCCGCTGCATCGCTGTCATTCGGGTCATCGGTGACAAGCGGGTCGATATCGCTCGCGTTCTCCGGCCAGATCACGATGTCCGGCTGCTTTACCGTGCCGTTGCGCACGGCGACCGCGAGCTGCTCGGTCTGCAAAACGTGATTGTCGAGCACCGCACGTCGCTGCGCGTTGAACTCCAGCCCGAGCCGCGGCACGTTGCCCTGGATGATCGCGACCTCGATCGGCGTGCCGGTGGGTGCGCTGGTCGGGACGGCCAACCCCAGAACGAAGATCGCGGCTGCGCCGCAGAAAACCGCAATGGTACGGACATTTACGCGCCCGTTCATCGCACGGATCACGCCGAGCGCCAGGAATCCGCCGGAGACGGCGGTGACGAACGTGACGAGCGGCGCGCCGCCGAGGACGGCGTACCGCAGCAGCGGCGAATCCGCCTGGCTGAACGCGAGCCGGCCCCACGGGAAACCACCGAACGGCGTACGGTCTCGCAGCGCCTCCTGCCCGACCCACAGCACGCCGGTCACCAGCGGCCACGACCAGCGGACTCGATCGACCAGCGGACTCACGTAGGCCGACGCCGCACCGAGCAGCCCGATATACAGCGCCTGCAACACCGCGAGGAGCAGCCACGGCGCGGCACCCCCGACGATGTTCGTCCAGTGCAGCATCGGCAGGAACGTGGTCAGGCCGGCGAGCGCACCGAGCCAGAAACCGCTGCGCATCCGCCGGCGGTGCACAGCGAGCGCGATCAACGCGACGCCGACCGGGGCGAGCCACCACAGGTTGTAGTTCGGGAAGGCGACGAGCATCGCGACGCCACCCGCGAGCGCGGCGACAACCGCCCACGGAAGGCTCAGTAGCGGCCGTACGGGCGCCGGCGCGGCCGGTTCGGGCGTGGCGACGGGCTCGTCCACCAGATTCGTTGCAGGGTTCATGCGGCGGTCACCGGTCTACTGTGCCGCATCCGCCTGGGAATCGGCCCCCCGGGCTGGTCACCGATCTTGTCCAGCTGGTCGCGTCGCCCTCGTATGTCATGTCCAGCTGCTCGCGTGGCTTGTCGAGCTGCTCGCGTGGACGCCAAGATCTCGAGTTTTGGAAGCTTGGGCGGCTGACTGACGTGATCATGACGTTTGCCAACACTCTGCAGCCAAGATCCGCGATCTCATCCCTCGATCGACCGGGGCAGGCTCATCCCTCGATTCCCTCGATCGACAAGGCAGACTAGGGGAATGTCGCTTCGCGCAGACTCATCCGACGTTGTCCAACTGTGGCCGCGGGCCGGCACATCCCCGCTCGATGACGAGGCGATCCTCGCTGCGTACGCGATGCCGGACCACCCCGCGCTGCGCGTCAACTTCGTGGAGAGCGCCGACGGTGCGGTGACCGTGGACGGCAAATCCGGCGGGCTGGGCGGACCGGCCGACAAACGGATCTTCGACCTGCTTCGCGTCGCCTGCGATGCGCTCATGGTCGGTGCCGGCACCCTCCGCAACGAGGGCTACGGGCCGATCGTGCTCAACGAGGATCATCAAGCCCTACGGCGCGCGGCAGGTCGCGCACCGAATCCGACGCTGGTGATCGTCTCGAACACGCTCGATCTCGACCCGAAGCACCGGATGCTGACCGATGCACCGGTCCGGCCCTGGGTGATCACCCACGCTGGCTCACCGCCTGAACGGCGCGAGGCGCTCGGCGCGGTCGCGACGGTGCTCGTCGCCGGAGAGTCGGCCGTGCACCAGCGTACGGCGCTCGACGCGCTCACCGGCGCCGGACTCCGTCACGTGCTGTGTGAAGGCGGTCCGCATCTCTTCGGGGCGCTCGCTGCTGCGGACGTGGTCGACGAGATGTGCCTGACGCTGGCCGCACGGTTGGCGGGCGCCGGTGCCGGTCGGATCATCGCCGGTCCGCAGACCGAGCTGCGCGACCTAGGCCTGGAGCACGTCCTCAAGTCCGACGCCGACGAATTGTTTCTCCGCTACGCCTGCAGCAGCAACCGGGCGGTCAACTGACCAGCCAAGAGCGCAACAGCATCCGACCCGCGATCCGTCCAGGGTTATCCGAACGGACCGCGAGATCGGGCACTGGTGATCGACGCCAGGGTTACCGGCGAGCCGGAATCCGGACGGCCGGGTGAGGCGTCCCGCGGTCACTAGCCCTCGCCAGTACGAACGCACTGCCGAGCGCCAGCGCCGCGCCGATCAGCAGCGTGAACCCGGGCAGATGGATCGTCAGGGACCACGCGAACGCCGCCGTCGCGGCGACCGTCGCCACGATCTCGGCCAGCGACGTGATGCTGGACAACGCACCCTGCACCGCGCCCTGCTCGTCGTCGCCGGTCAGATCGGCAACCCAGGACTGCACGGCCGTGTTGCCGATCGACGCAATCGAGCCGGCCACCAGCGGCAGGATGATGTACCACCCATCCGGCACCAGCGCGTATCCGCCCAGGCTGACCGTGCCCGCGACGGCGCATACGACGGCCGCGCGGCGCACGCCGAGCGCCGCGATGAACGGCGCGGACAGCCGTGCTTGCACGAACGCGCCGACCACCGCACTAATGCCGAGTACGACGCCGATGTACGTGGTTGACCAGCTGAACCGGGCCATCATGGCGAAGACCCAGATCGCCTGATTGATGACCCGGGCGAGGTCGCTGAGCGTACGGGCCACGATGAGCGGTCGCAGTGGCGCCCGGCGGAGCAGATCGACCAGCGACGTGACCGGGTTCGCGAGGCGCCAGTGCAGGCTGGTGGTGCGATCACCGGGCCGGGATTCGGGCAGGATCGCCGCACCGTAGAGCGCATTGAGCCCCGCCAGCCCAGCGGTCACGTAGAACGGCAGCCGGATATCGATGCCACCGAGCAGGCCGCCGATGACCGGACCAATGACGATGCCGAATCCCATCGCCGCGCCGACATATCCGAAGGCCTTCGGCCGCCCCTGCGGGGGCGTGATATCGGCGACGTACGCGTTGACCACGGTGCCACTGGCGGCGAACGCGCCGGCCGCGGCGTGTACGAGCAGGATCTGCCACGGTGCCCGGGCCAGCCCGTGGACTGCGAACATGATGCTCAGGACCGCCAGCGCGGTGACCAGGATCGGCCGCCGGCCGTACCGGTCGGCCAGGCGGCCCAGGAGTGGCGCCGTGAGGAACAACATGACGGCGAAGCTGGCGTCGACGGCGCCGGCCCAGCGGGCGGCGCTGCCCGCGTGTCCAGTAATTGAGGTCATCAGCGCCGGCGCAATCGGCACGACGATGCCGAGGCCGAGCATGTCGATGAAGACGGTGACAAGCAGAAACGCCAATGCAGGCGTACGTCGCATGGTCGAGCTTCCTAACGTGAGTGGGGGCATCCCCACCCGTTCGGAAGCACGGAGGATAAACCTATCGCGGCTGTCAAATCGTTTTTGTTCACTCGCCTGCCACGGGCTTCATAAGATCCAGTCCACTCAGGACACGGTCGGCCGATGGCCCACGAGAATTCGATGAGTGACGATATAAACCAACCGCTGACCGGTGATGCCGGCCGACCGACTCGACCAAGAAAGTACGCATCATGATGTCTCGACATCGATTCCGGCGGTTCATCGCCGCTGCCGCCGCCACTCTCATCGCCACCAGCATCGTCGTCTTCGGTGCTGCCACCACAGCACAGGCCTGCCTGGTCGGGCCGACCGGTGGCTGCTACCGATTCGTGACCGGCACCGTCACCACGACGAACCTGAACGTGCGGACGACGCCCTGGGGAACGGTGATCGACAACCTGCCCAACGGGTACAGCAACATCGTCGACTGCTACACGCAGGCTTCCGACGGCAGTTACTGGGACTGGTTGTACGACACCCACCTCGGCCGCTCGGGCTGGGTCTACGACCCGTACCTGTACACCGGCGGCAACATCTACCAGCAGGTCAACAGTGCGGCGACGGGCAACTGCGGATCCATCCCGCTGACCATCCCGACAAACATCACCGCCAGCGCGACCAGTACCGGGCGCATCTATGTCAGCTGGACCGACACGAACGCCGGCGCCGCACAATATGTGGTCAGCAACGGCAACGTCTCGTCGCCGGTGCTCGCCGCGGGCACGCACAGTTACGGATGGGCCGGTCTCGCGCCGAACACGTACATGTGCTTCACGGTCACCGCCAAGAAGAACGGGCAGCAGTCACCGTGGTCGCCGTACGCGTGCGCGACGACCTGGGCGCTGACCACGCCGCCGAGCGTGACCGCAACCGTTCTGGGTACGTCCAGCATCAACATCAACTGGGCCGACACCACGAATGCCACCGCCGCGTACGTGGTGAGCAACGGCACCGTGTCGTCCCCCGACATCCCGGCCGGTACCACGAATTACACCTGGACCGGGCTGCAGCCGCACACCCACATGTGCTTCACCGTGGCCGCCAAACAGTCGGGGCAGCAGACGCCGTGGTCGCCGTACGCGTGCACCACCACCGCCGACCCGCCGTGGTGTCCCGTCCTCGACGCTACTTTCCCGACCTGCACCACGCTCGGCGCGTTTCAGGAGGAGTGGTCGGTGGCGCAGGTCGGCCACGACGACTTCAACACCCAGACCGGCGACTTCTGGTTCTCGTGCCCCACCGAGATCGATCCGAAGGCGCAGTGCCCGGGTGCGGACGAGGTGAAGACTCGAACGCTCGCCTACGCGTTGGAGGCGGCGTTCGCGGTCGCCCAATTGCCGGCCGCGAACGCGTTCTTCACCCACTACATGGACGCGTCGGGCACTGACTACGACTTCGATTCGACCGCCGCGTACCATGCCGGACCGGGTTCGCCGCGGCGGTCGACGCGACCGTTCAGCAGCGCATCGGCTGGGTCGCCACCGGTGCGACGAGGTTCGACTCCGGTTGGGTCGACTTTCCGGACCAGGGCACGGCGACCACTGCGTGGGCGAACACGGACTGGCAGTTCGCGTTCGGGCACGGCTACTACCGCGTCGTCGGCACGTTGCAGGCCAACGGCGAGTGGGCGGTAGACCTGCAGCTCACCAGCTACTACCAGTTCTCGCCCGGCACCGATTTCGGGAAGCAGATCGGTCCGGTCACCATTGCGGTCACCGGCGAAGACATGCACCGGCTCGCCGTCATCGGGTCCGCACAGAACTTCCACTCCATCGGCGACGGCGACCTGACCTACGATGCCACCGGACATAACATTTCATAGCAGGGAACCGGAGCTGTCGGGTCAACGGGTGCAAGGCGCCGTTGACCCGACAGCTCCGGTTGTTCACGCGAGATTGTGGCGCGCCACCGCCGGAGCACGCCAGCCCATGATGGCCTCGGTCATCCGTACCGTGGCGACGGCTGCTCGCACGTCGTGTACGCGTATCAGCCGAGCGCCGCCGAGGATGCTGATCACATTCGCGGCGATCGTTCCTTCCAGCCGTTCCCGCTGCGGCGCATCGAGCGTCTCGCCGATGAAGTCCTTGTTGGACAGTGCCACGAGCGTCGGATATCCGAGGCGGGTGATCTCCGGCAGGCGGCGCGTCAACTCGAGCGAGTGATAGGTGTTCTTGTTCAGATCGTGGCCCGGGTCGATGATGATCTGCCCCGGCCGTACGCCACGGGACAGCGCGAGGCTGACCCGGTCCGACAGAAACGCGGCCACATCTGCGACGACGTCGTTGTAGGCGGGCCGCACGACCGGCGTACGCGGCGGCCGGGCCAGGCTGTGCGTGATGACCAGCGTGACGCCGGTCGAGGCGACGAGGTCGGCGAGTTCGGGGTCGTGCAGGCCGGAGGTGTCGTTGATGACGTCCGCGCCGGCCGCGATCGCCTGGCGGGCCACCCCCGCTCGGTACGTGTCGACGGAGATCACCACGTCGGACGCGGCACGGGCGGCCTCGACCACCGGCACGACCCGGTCAATCTCTTCAGATTCCGTGACCTCGCCGGCGTGCAGTCCGAACGGGACACCACCGATGTCGACCCAGTCGGCGCCGTCAGCGGCGGCGGTGGTGACGGCCTCGACCGCGCGATCCAGCGCGTACGTGCGGCCCTGGTCATGGAAGGAATCGGGAGTCCGATTCACGATCGCCATCACGGCGACCTGGCGCGAGAAGTCGAACGATCGTGCGCCAATCGTGCGTTCCGGCTCGATGATGGTGGGGAGATAGCTGCCGGTGTCCATCGCGTGAACCTTCCCTTTTCGCACGTCATACGGCCGTCGACCGGCCGAAAGCGTATCAGTGCGGCAAGGAGGCGAGATGGAATCGGGGCACGGCCACCGGCCGCGCCCCGAACTCCCAGGCCCTCTTCGACGCGGTGTGGAGCACGTACGCCCGGTGACCCTCGGACCGACTCGTCGCGGACTGGCTGTCCGCGTCCGGCCGTTGTCTACTGGCCCCGCGTGTCGTGCGCCAACCACCGCCTGAGTCCGATCGCACCGCTCGTCTCGCCGACCCCTGCCCGCTGGCACTGTCTCGTCGGCGTCAGGATGATCGTCGATGAAACAGCTAGCGATGAGATGAAGCGAACGACAGACTCTTGTCGAAGCTGGACCTACGAACGGTACGCGCCCACACCCGTTGTCTGTCAACGGTTACGCCGATATCCATCGTGCCTTCTCCGGCGTGTCGGCCCGGCGTGTTGCGACAGTGACCGGAAGGTTATCTATTGAACACGTTCAGTAGCTGATTCCGTAACAATTGAATAGCTATTTCGGGAAAATCGGATGCCAATAGGCCTGCCGCGGCGAGCACATACTGCGAATCAACGACCGCCTCGGCGTGTCGCGGCAACGGCCATCCCCCGGCGAGGTCACCTAACGGCGCAGCCAGCACTTTCGCCGCTTCAGCCGGGTCCGCATGGCGAAGGACGCCACCGGAGCCGATGGCTAGGCGTACCTCTCTGAGATCTTTTCGGGCTGCCCCGCCCGGCTCACCGCGCGCGTGCCGGCGGAGCGCGACCACTGCGGCGAGCGCGGCAATGTCACGGTCCGCGGCCCGTTCGGCGACGGATGTTGGCAGGAAGTCTGGGTCCGCGGTCCGCACGGTCGCAGACATTGCCAGATCATGTGGTACGCCCAGCTTTTCGGCGCTTGCCGCATCGATCACGCCGGTCGCACTCCACCGCATGCCCAGGTCGCCCTCGACGGTCCGGCTACGCCACATCGTGCCGGCCACCTCGGCACGCGGCCCGCTGCGCTGCTCCGGATCGGGCGTGAGTACCGAGTAGACATCGGTCGTGGCGCCGCCGATGTCGACCACGAGCAGGTCGAAGCCGGCGTGATCGGCAAGCAGCTCGACGGCGGTGAGGACGAGATCGGGTGTCGCACCCCGGACGAGATCGACGAAGCGCGGACCTTTCGACAGCTTCTTGCCGCCGATTACGTGGCGCAGGAACACGTCGCGGATCGCGGCCCGCGCCGGAGCCGGGTTCAGGACGCCGATGCGCGGCAGGACGTTCTCGGTGGCGACGTGCGGAACGCCGCGAGCCGCTAGCGACGCGCACACGTCCTCACGTGCATCGGCGTTGCCCGCGACCACGACCGGGATACGTGTCCGGGCGGTCGCCAATCGGTGCGCGTTGTGCCGCAGCACCTCTGCGTCGCCGCCATCGGTACCGCCGACCAGCAGGATCACGTCGGGCCGGGACGCCTTCAGCGCCGCCAGGCTGGCCGTAGTGAGCTTGCCGGTCGCGACGTGCACCACCTTCGCGCCGGCGCTCAATCCGACGCGGTGCCCGGCCTCCGCGGTGACCAGCGACTCGTAGCCGACGACCGCCAGGCGCAGGCCCCCACCGGCGCTAGAACAGAGATAAACCCGAGACAGATCAACACCTGGCAGCTGTACGGCGACATCGCCGATCGCGGCGTCAAGTCCTTCTAGGACGTCCGTGGCGACCGTCGTCGGTCGTGACGCCGTGGCGAGCAGCCTGCCGTCGGTCAGGTCAACGACCGCGACCTTCGTAAACGTACTGCCCACATCGGCACATACGGCGCACCGGATTCGGGTCCGATCCGCGGTCGGCACACCTACCACGGCTGCTCACCGCTCGGAGTCCGGACGGTGGCGAGCGCCACCGCCGCCCTCGGCGCCGCGGCCGGGGTACTCGTGCACGTCCCTACCACTCTGCACTCACAGACAGTGCAGAGTGGTAGGCACCAACAAACAACACCTGACCTGGCGCCGCGTCACACGCAGCGCCGCGCACGCCGACCACGGTTGCTTTCGGCGTCGCAGCCGGGGCCCTCGTGCACGCCCCTACCACTCTGCACTCACAAACGGTGCAGACCGGTAGGCGCCAGCAAACAACACCCGACCAGGCGCTTCGGCGCATGGCGAAGCGCAGAGGCCGATGCCCCGATGTCCGCGTCGAGACCGGTTCACTTCGCCGGAACGACGATCGTTCCGGTCGCCGTCACCGCGACGATCGGCGGGTCCAACACCTCTGCGGCCGATTCCCCCACTGACGGGTTACCGCGACAGATCACCACGCACGCGAAGTCCATCACCCGACTGCGGGTGCCCATCCGAGCCACCGTCGCGGTGATCTCCAGGACGTCGCCGGCCCGCATCGGCGCCCTGAACTGAACGTCCGAATAGGACGCGAACAGTCCCTCGTCGCCATCGATGCGGATGCTCGCCTCGGTCGCGACGTCGCCGAACAGCCCGAGCGCGTACGCGCCGTCGACCAGGTTGCCGGCATAGTGCGCGTGCGAATACGGCACGTAACGGCGATGGGTGACCACGAGTCCAACCGACATGTCTACGCAGCCTTCTTCGAAATGAGCGCGTCCACCAGGTACGAAGCAACTTCGCGCGGCGTCGTACCGCGACCGAAGATCCGGTCGACGCCGAGTTCGGAGGTCATCATCTCGTCGAAGCGCGGCCCGCCGACGACAAGCAGCGGCCGCTTGTCCGCCGGCATCGCCTCACGGAACGCGGCCGACATCTCCCGGGTGTTGTGCAGGTGCGCATCGCGCTGCGTGACAACCTGGCTGACCAGCACGGCATCGGCCTTCTCCGCGCGCGCGGCTTCGACCAACTCCGGTACGCCGACCTGCGCACCCATGTTCACCACCCGCAGTTCCCGGTAGTACTCCAGGCCCTTCTCGCCGGCAATGCCCTTGACGTTGAGGATCGCGTCGATCCCGACCGTGTGCGCATCCGTGCCGATACACGCGCCGACGACCACGAGCTTGCGCCGCATCTTCTGCTTGACCAGCGTGTTGATCTCCTTCGCCGCGAGCAGCGGGAAGTCGCGCTCGGCGACCACGACCTGGTCGGTGTCGACGAGGTGGTGGACCGTGCCGTAGACGACGAAGAACGTGAACCCGTCGCCCATCGGCTTCGCGTGCACGACCATCGCCGGGTCCATGCCCATCTTCGCGGCGAGCTGCAGCGCGGCGCCTTCGGCCCGCTTGTCGGTCTCGACCGGAAGCGTGAAACTCAACTGCACCATGCCGTCGCCGGTGGTGTCCCCATAAGGCCGAACAATCGTCATTGTTGGCTCCGCTTCGCAGGACCCAACAATGCTGCTACCCGGGTCGCTCGCTGGCGCTCGCTCATGCTGCCTGGTCCTCTTCAAGAATCTCGGTCGCGGGGTTGTAGTAGCCGTCTTCCTGCTTGGCGACGCCGTCGAGGCCCTTGCCCCGGTCCGCGGGCCGTTTCATGATGCCGAACGTGCCATCCGCAATCGCGTTCAGCAGCTTGTCGTCGACGATGCGTTCGAGCAGTTCGATCGCCTCGTTCAGGACCACGTTCGCGCGGGACTGGATGAACCCGCCCGGCGCCGGTACGAAGTCCTCGTGCAGCCCGCCGCATGCGTTCAGCACGTACCGGACGTTCTGCAGCGCGATGTCGCGATCGGACAGCCACGGCGTGACGACCGCCTCGGTCATCATGCCGACCAGCAGGATGCCCTGGCCGGTAAGCGTGCCGACGAGGTTGAAGAACCCATCGAGGAGGTTGCCGCGGAACACATCGCCGGTCATGTGCTTGGTCGGCGGCATCCATTTCAGCGGCGCATCCGGGAACAGTTCGCGGGCCAGCAGCGCATGCGCGAGTTCCAGCCGGAACGACTCGTGCAGGTCCGGGTTGATCTCGAACGCGTGCCCGATGCCGAGCTGCCAGTCTCCAACCCGGCCTCGTGCGCGAAATATTCGTTGAGCAGCTGCGAAACCGTCACGGTATGCGCGGCTTCGACGGCGTCCGCGGTGGTCAGGTAGTTGTCCTCACCGGTGTTGATGATGATGCCGGCGCGCGCATGGATCTGGCGGGAGAACCGCTGGTCGACAAACGTACGGATCGGGTTGATATCACGGAACAGGATGCCGTACATGGAGTCGTTGAGCATCATGTCGAGCCGTTCCAGCCCGGCCAGCGTCGCGATCTCCGGCATGCACAGTCCGGACGCGTAGTTCGTCAGGCGCACGTACCGGCGGAGTTCCTTCGAGGACTCGTCCAGCGCTGCGCGCATCAGGCGGAAGTTCTCCTGCGTCGCGTACGTCCCGGCGAAGCCCTCCCGGGTCGCGCCTTCGGGCACGTAGTCGAGCAGCGACTGCCCGGTCGATCGGATCACCGCGATCACGTCCGCACCCGCGCGCGCCGCCGCCTGCGCCTGCGGGATGTCCTCGTAGATGTCGCCGGTCGCGACGATCAGGTAGATCCACGGCCGCTGCTTGGGATCGCCGTGCCGCAGCACCAGGCGCTCACGCTCGATGCGACGCTTGTCGATCTGCTTGATGCCGGCCCCGACCCGCTTGCGTGCCGCCTTTCGTGCGGCGACCGCGCGCCTTGCCGTCCGGCAGGTCGAACCGGATCGACCCGGCCGCGGCCTTCTGCGCCAGCACGGTCAGGTCGTCGATGCCCTCCCGCGCCATCGCGTGGAACACCGGCAGCGCGATACCGCCGCCCAGACCGATGTCGCCGCGTACCTGGTCGACGAGCCGGTTGACCCACGGGATGCCGTCGGTATCGGCGCCGGTCACGCCGGCCAGTCGCAGCACCGCACGCTCGACCGACACGGTGGTGTGCGACCGGGCGATGTCCACAACCGGCTTACCGGCCTTGCGCGCCAGTGCGCGGGCCCTACGAACCAGCGCCGGATCGAGATCCAGCCTGGTCTGCCGACGGCTTGCCATGTCCAATACTCCTAAGCGATAAAGAGGTCACTGCCGTGCGCAACGGTGCGCACGCAGGTGGGTGCGGTCAGTTCCAATGAAGGCAATCGGGTACGCCCGGCCGGATCCACCACTTCGGACTGGGCCGGCACCGACCACACTGCGAACGTGGCCGGCGCACCGGGCACGAGTACGCCGCGATCGTCGTGCCGGACCGCCCGCCAGCCGCCGCGGGTGTGCGCCGCGAATCCGGCCTTCACGCCGATGCGCTGCACCGGGTTGTGGTGGTTCATCGCGGCCCGGATCGTGCCCCACGGATCCAGCGGCGTGACCGGCGAGTCCGAGCCGAACGCGAGCGTGACGCCGACCCCGGCGAGCGATCCGATCGGGTTGCTCGCCAGCGATCGGTCGACGCCGAGCCGCTGGGCGTACATGGCGTGCTCGCCGCCCCACAGCCGGTCGAACGCGGGCTGGACGCTGGCCACGATGCCGTACTCGACGAACGCGGCGATCAGCGCCTTGTCCAGCAATCTCGGCGTGCTCGATGCGGTGCCGAGCCGCGCGTACGCGTTCCACGCCCAGCTTCTCGGCCGCGATCGCGAACCCGTCCATCACGGTGGCGATCGCGGCGTCGCCGATCGCGTGGAATCCGCCCTGCATGCCGTGCGCCGCGCAGTCGATCAGGTGCGCTCCGACCTGCGCCGCGGTCACGTAGCCGTGCCCGCAGCCAGCATCGTCGCGATCGAGGTACGGGCTGCGGAGATGCGCGGTCTGCGAGCCGAGCGCCCCGTCGGCGTACAGGTCGCCGCCGGCACCGACGGCACCCAGCTCCCGTGCCTTCGCGGCGCCGCCGAGCTCGCCCCAGAAGCCGTACACGTCGGGCATGTCCGGGCTCGCGTCCCGAGCGCCAGGACGCTGCGTGAAGTCGTCCTCGCTGGACGTGCCTGGGCCGCCGCACTCGTGCACCGCGGCGATGCCGAGCGATGCGGCGCGGCTGCAGCGCCGCCCGTTGGGCCAGGCGCCGCTGCGCCGTGGAGATCGCACCCATCGCGATTTCGCGGACCACGTGATGTGCGTCCCGGCGCAGCCAGCCGCCGCCGTCCCAGCCGGGCGTGGACGCCGGCGCGCGCTCGAGCAGTGCCGTCGAGACGACCGCCGAGTGCACGCTGACCTGCGACAGGTACACCGATCGGCCGCCGCCGGCCCGATCGAGTTCGGCCGCGCTCGGCGGCGTCTGCTCGGACCAGCTCGACTCGTCCCATCCGTGCCCGACGACGACCGCATCGGCCGGGAGATCGGCGGCATGCGACGCGACCCGATCGAGGACGTCGGCGGCCGATCGCGTACCGGCGAGATCGAGCCCGAGCAGCACGATGCCGGTATCGGTCGCGTGGATGTGCGCATCGACGAACGCCGGCGTCACGAGGGCGCCGTCCAGGTCGACGGTCACGTCGGCGGCCGGGGCGTCGGCGCCGTTGCCGAGCCAGGCGATCGCTGCGTCGCGTACCAGTAACGCCGTGGCCGTGGGGATCGGCGGCGCTGTAGATACGCCCGTTGTGATACAGGGTGGAGGGGGTCCTCATATGATCAGTTTGCGCCTTCGGCCGCGAGCCGCGCGTCGAACAGCGCGCGGACGCTGGGTCGGACCGCAGCAGTTCCATCGCGTAGTCGGCGTGGCCCGGCACGTACCCGTTGCCGATCAGCATGGTGACGTCGGCGGCGAGGCCTTCGGCGCCGAGCGCGGCCGCCGCGAACGATGTCGCCATCGAGAAGAAGATGACCGTGCCGCCGTTCGCGGTCGCGAGGATCGCGCCGTGCTCGCAGCCCGGGACGTCCACGCAGACGACCGTGATGTCGGCCGGACCGCCGAGCGCGGCGGTGACCGCGTCGGCGAGCGCGACCGGGTCCCGGGCGTCGGCGAGCGCGACCGACGTCGGCGAGGCCGGCTCGCGCAGCCGGTCGGCTTCGTGCTGCACCGGCACGATGCCGACGGTCTTCGGCGCGCCGGCCCGGCGCGCGGCGGCGAGCGACAGCGAGCCGGACTTGCCGGCGCCGCCGATCACCGCCACCGTGGGCGCGGCGTATCCGTGCGACGACGCGCGCGGTCAGTGCGGGCGCGCCGCACACGTCCAGGACCGCCAGCGACAGCTCCGGGTCAAGATCATCGGGCAGTACGGCGGCGATCGACCGAGCGAACAGGATCGCGTGACCGGCGGCCGGCACCTGCTCGCTCATCCCGTCCCAGCGGGCCAGCCCGTCGGTGATCGCCAGCGGCGTCAGCGTGAGCGAGACCAGCGTGGCGACCCGGTCGCCGACCGCGAGGCCCGAGCGGCGAATCGGGGCCGACCGCGTCGACGGTGCCGATCAGCATGCCGCCCGAGCCGGTGACCGGGTTCTGCATCTTGCCGCGGGTCTCGATGATCGAGCGGACCTCGGCCTTGACGTCGGCGCCGTCCCCGCGTGCTTCGTCGCGAGCTGCCGGAAGCTGGCCGCGTCCAGATTGAGACGTTCGATCGAGATGCGGACCTCGTCGTGACCGATTTCCGGGCGTATTGTCCAACCTCGTGGCGGCCTGGGGCAATACGCCCTGTGGCTCGATCACCCTGTGTAGACCGACCGGTGACGTCACGTATAACCTCCCGCATTGAAATCTCCCGCCAGATTAACTCTGACCAGGAAAACTTACGGCATCATAGTTTTCAAACCGAAAATCCTCCACTAATCTGGTACCTAAGCGAGATGTACCGAGATGATTCATCTGGCTCGATCAAGGAGGATCCGTTGAGCGACATATTGGCCGGGCAGCCCCACGAGTACCGCCGACGCGAACTCGTTGAGCCGGATTGGACCCGTTTGCCCGGTTGGCGTGACGTTACTCCGGAGCAGTGGGAGTCCGCGCAATGGCAGCGGGTCAACTGCGTCAAGAACATCAAGCAGCTGCGCGCGCTGATGGGCGACCTGCTCAGCGAGGACTTCTACGCCGACCTCGAAGCCGACCAGCAGGAGTTCGCGACGATGTCGATGCTGATCCCGCCGCAGATGATGAACACGATGGTCCCGGACGCCGTGCCGACCACCGAGGCGTTCTACGCCGACCCGATCCGCCGCTACATGATCCCGGTGAAGTCCGACCGGCTGACCGAGTGGACCTCGCACCCGTACGCCTCGCGGGACTCTCTGCACGAGCACGACATGTGGGTCGCCGAAGGCCTCACCCACCGCTACCCGACCAAGGTGCTCGCCGAGCTGATCTCGACCTGCCCGCAGTACTGCGGCCACTGCACCCGCATGGACCTCGTCGGCAACTCGACGCCCCAGGTCGACAAGCTCAAACTCATCCTCAAGCCGGTCGACCGGTACGACTCGATGATCTCCTACCTGCGGCGCTCCCCCGGCGTACGCGACGTGGTCGTCTCCGGCGGCGACGTCGCCAACGTGCCGTGGAAGCAGCTCGAGTCGTTCCTCATGCGGCTGCTGGAGATCGACAACATCCGCGACATCCGCCTGGCCACGAAGGCGCTCGCCGCGATGCCGCAGCACTGGCTGCCCCCCGACGTCGTCGACGGTCTCGGCCGGGTCGCCACGCGCGCCCGCTCGCAGGGCGTCAACCTCGCCATCCACACGCACGTCAACCACGCGAACTCGGTCACGCCGCTGGTCGCCAAGGCCGCCCGTACGGCGCTGGACGTCGGCGTACGCGACGTCCGCAACCAGGGCGTCCTGATGCGCGGCGTCAACGCGACCACGCCCGACCTGCTCGACCTGTGCTTCGCGCTGCAGGGCGAGGCGTCGATCCTGCCGTACTACTTCTACATGTGCGACATGATCCCCAACGCCGAGCACTGGCGGGTCTCGGTCGCGCACGCGCAGAAGCTGCAGCACGACATGATGGGCTACCTGCCCGGCTACGCGACCCCGCGGATCATCTGCGACGTGCCGTTCGTCGGCAAGCGCTGGGTGCACATGCTCAACGAGTACGACACCGAGCGCGGCATCTCCTACTGGACGAAGAACTACCGCACCTCGATCGAGCACGACGACGTCGATGCCCTGTCCCGCCGGTACGAGTTCTACGACCCGATCGACACCCTGCCGGAGTCCGGCCAGGACTGGTGGCGCAAGAAGATCCAGGCCGAAGTGGCTGCGGCCGCCACCGTCTAAATAGACGTACGCGAAATGCCCTCCCGGTGATCCGGGAGGGCGTTTGCCGTCGACCCTATGCGGCGGCCCGGCGAGCCCGGCGCTGCGTGAACACGGCCCGCACCGATGCCCAGCCGACCCCCAACACGAGGATGAACGCGGTCACCACGAGCAGATAGCTCGGCGTCGCCGGGACGATATCGGCAGCCGGCAGCGTCTGAGCGTCGCCGATGCTGACCCCGTCGGTCGAGCCGCCCGCTTGGGTGGTCGTGCCCGTGACATCGCGGCCGGACGTATCCGGGGTCGACGAGCCTCCGGAACCGGTGCCGGACGAGCCCGCCTTGGCCGTATCGGTGCGCTTGGCCGAGCCGGAGGAGGCCACCGACGGCGTTGTCCCGGACAGGGCGGACGCCGCCGTACGCGGCCCGGCGGACGCGTGCTTGTGCGTCGTGGTGGCGGTCGACGTCGGGTCCGATCGTGGGCTCGCCGCCTTCGTCGACGGCGTACTCGTCGCCGTTACCGGGGCGGTCATCGGCACCGGTACGGGTACCGCGGCCGGGACGGGCTCGACGATCGTGACGCTGACCGAACCCGCGTCGCTCAGGTTGAGCAGGCAGCTCGGCACCACTGAGACGGTGTAGTCCTTGGCGGACGTGATCGGCACGCTCTGGTCTGCGCCGACCACGCTGCCGGACTTCGTCCCGTTGACGAAGATCGACGCGCTGTGCCCGGTCAGGTTCTGCACATTGAGCGTGTCCGCCGCGGTGAGCGTCACGGACGACCGGTCCGGCGTCGCGTTGCAGGCCAGGGCGGCCAGGCCCAGCGGGCTGGAACCGGTGAACGACACCGTCGTACTGGCCGCGCCGGCCGGCGGCGTGACCAGCATCAATGCGGCCCCTACCAGGACCGATGCGGCCAGTCCGACGGCCCGCCGGGAAAACGTACGTGTCATGAGACCTCTTCACCGCGATGATCCGACGAGTAGGGACATATCACCCACCCGACGGTCTAACGCGCGAGCCACTCCGAAGGCTCGGCGGCGTACGGCAGAATGATGTTCATGGCGGAAGTTGTGGTCATCCGGCACGGTCAGACGACGTGGAGCGCGGCAGGTCGGCACACGTCGATCACCGATCTCCCGCTCACCGACGACGGCGAAAAACAGGCGGCGTCCCTGCGCTCGACGCTGGCCGGGCGCACGTTTGCGCTCGTGCTGACGAGTCCACGGCTGCGTGCCGTGCGTACCGCTGCGCTCGCGGGGTTGACCGTCGACGGCATCGACGACGACCTGGCCGAGTGGAACTACGGCGAGTACGAGGGCATCACGACGACCGAAATCCGGGACCGAAATCCCGGCTGGGACCTGTGGCGGGACGGTTGCCCGGGCGGCGAATCGCCGGCCGAAGTCGGGGTACGCCTCGACCGGGTCCTTGACCGGGCCCGAGAGGCGCTCACCCGCGGCGACGTCGCTCTGGTCGCCCACGGGCATTCGCTGCGGGTTGCCACCGCGCGCTGGCTCGGGCTGCCGCCCGCCGACGGTGCACTGTTCCTGCTCGACACGGCCACGCTGTCGACGCTCGGATTCGAGCACGGCCGCGAAGTCCTGACCGGCTGGAACGCCGCCACCGCAGCGGGTCCCGCCTGACGGGCACATCTGGTAGAAAGTTCACGTGCTGAGATTCTTGATCAACCGCGACTTCGCCCGGTTGTGGTACGGACAGGCGATCTCCACCGTCGGCGATTTCGTCTTCGACACGACCATCCTGGTGTGGGTAGCCAAGGTCCTGATGGCCGGCAATCCTGCCGGCCCCGCCGCCGTCAGCGGCGTCGGACTCAGTGCTCTCCTCGCGATTGTGTTCGTCGGCCCCGTCGCCGGCGTGTTCGTCGACCGCTGGAACCGCCGCCGCACGATGCTCGGCAGCGAAGTCATCCGCGGAGCGCTCGTGGCCGTCCTCATAATGGTCATGCTGCTGCCACAGCACTCCATGCCGACCTGGGCCTGGCTCGCGGTCATCTATACGATCGTTTTCGCGGTCAACGCGACCGGACAGTTCTTCAACCCCGCGCGGTTCACCGCGATCGCAGACATCGTGCCCGACGAAGCCGACCGGGCCAAGGCGTTCGGGCTCGGGCAGGCCACCCAGGCGACCGCGGGCATCATCGGCCCGCCGCTGGCCGCGCCTCTCCTGTTTGTATTCAGCGTCGAATGGGCGCTGCTGCTCAACGCGCTGTCCTACGTCGTGTCCTATATCGCCATCCGCTCCGTCCACTTCCCCGACCGCGACAACCGCACCGCATCGGACCCGTCCGGCCCACGACCGAAGTGGATCACCGAGTTCGTCGCCGGGCTGCGCATGTTCGCCGGCAACAGGTTCCTCGTGGCCCTGCTGACGATCGCGGTCATGGCGCAGCTCGGCACCGGCGCGATGAACGCGCTCGACATCTACTTCGTCACCGAGAACCTGCACGTCAATCCCAGCCTGTACGGCTTCATGTCGGCGGCGTTCGGGATCGGCGCCATCACCGGTGCGTTGCTTTCCGGATCGATCGTCAAGATCCTCGGAGCCCGTAACAGCGTGTGGTTAGGGCTGATCGCCGGTGGCGTCATGGTCGTCCTGTACTCGCGACAGACCGCGTTCGGCTTCGGCCTCCTCGTGTACTTCCTGATCGCCGTACCCATTGCGGCCCTCAACAGCGGCATCAGCCCGTTGATGATCGCCGTCACGCCGAGGGAGTTTCTCGGCCGAATGAGCGCCGTCTTCCAGCCCATCAACCAGGCTGCGTCGACCGTCTCGGTCCTCACCGCCGGGGTGCTCGCAAGTACCGCGATGCGACACTTCCACACCACCATCGGCGGCATCCACTTCGGCCGGATCGACACGATCTTCACGGTGGCCGGGATGCTCATCGTGATCGCCGGCACCTACGGCGCGTTCACGCTGCCGAACCCGTCCGCCGGCAGTTCCGTACCGGCCATCCCGGCGCAGGCGGATCCGCTCGAACCCGTGAGCATCATCGAACCGGCGGTCGAATCACTCTAAATATTGAGCTTCGGAGGGCGCCCTTCGAACGGCGTGGACAGCACGACGGTCGAGCGCGTCGTGACGTTTGCCGCGGTGCGAATCTCCTGGAGCAGGCGTTCGAGACCGATCGGGCTGGCCACCCGTACCAGCAGCATGTAAAAGTCGTCACCGGCGACGGAGTAGCACGCCTCGATCTCCGCAAGGTGTGCGAGCCGCTCAGGGGCATCGTCCGGCGCCGCCGCGTCGATCGGCCGGATCGCGATCAACGCCGTGAGCGGCATGTCGAGCGCGTCGTGGTCGACGCGCGCGACGTAGCCCTTGATGACGCCGCGCTGCTCCAACCGTCGGACCCGCTGGTGAACCGCGGAAACCGACAGGCCCACCCGCTCGGCGAGATCGGTATAGGACATCCGGCCGTCCACGGCCAGTGCGGCGATGATCTGTCGGTCGGTGTCTTCCATCACGTGCACGAAACTACCGGTCCGGTCAAACATCGCCGCTACCGGACGTTCATGCCGACCACCTGTCGAAACGATCGCCTCGTATGTATAACCCCATTGCCATGGGGTTATCGAGGGGGTATACCTAGTCCATAACCCGTTCATAACCCCGATGGAGTTGCAGGATGCCGAAGATCAACGTGTATCTCTCCGATGAACTCTCCGAAGCCGTCCGGGACGCCGGCATCCCGGTCTCCGCAATCTGCCAGCGCGCACTCGAACAGGCGGTCTCCAGGATCACGGCGATCCGGGAGTCCATGGTCGGCGACGGCGCCGTCCTGCGATCGCGACCTCGACGCCCCCAGTGGGCAGTTCAGCCGGTTCACCGACCGGGCCCGCACGGTCGTCGCGCTCGCGATGAACGACGCGGCCCAAACGGGCGTGCCGACGTCAACCGAACACCTGCTCGCCGGCATGCTGGCCGAAGGCGCCGGTCTTGCGCTGTCCGTCCTCGCTGTCGATGGAGATCGAGCCGCAGGAGGTCGCAGCGGTCCTGGCGTCACGGCGATCCGCCGTACGCCGCCGCCGTCGGCGCCGCGTCGTTCGACGCGACTGCGCAGGAGGCGCTGCGGTTGACCATGACCGAATCGGCAAGCCTCGGGCACAACTACGTCGGCACCGAACATCTCCTGCTCGGACTCGTCGCCGAGCCGGACGGCCTAGCCGGCCAGGTGCTCCGAGGGCTGGGCGCCGAGCTGCGGCTGACCCGCCGAGCCGTCGCCGGGGCAATCGCCGGATATGCCAGCCTCCAGGCGAACTCGGCCGCAAAGACCTGGTCGGATCCCCCGCCGTCGCCGCGATGCTGTCGTCGGTGATCCGCACCGAACTCGCGCCGATCGTGGACCGCCTGGACCGGCTGGAGAGCCGCTGATCCCAGGCTGAGCAAGCGGTCGTTACGGCCGCTTGCTCAGCGACCGGGCGATCACGAGACGCTGGATCTGATTCGTGCCCTCGACGATCTGCAGCACCTTCGCCTCGCGCATGTAGCGCTCGACCGGGTGGTCCGCGACGTAGCCGTAACCGCCCAGCACCTGCACCGCGTCCGTGGTGACCTTCATCGCGGTATCCGTCGCGAACAGCTTCGCCTTCGCCGCCTCGATCGAATACGGCCGCCCGGCGTCGCGCAGCCGCGCGGCCGACAGCAACAGCGCTCGCGCGGCCGAGATCTGCGTCGCCGCGTCGGCCAACATGAACCCGATGCCCTGGAACGACGCGATCGGCTTGCCGAACTGCTCCCGCTCGCTGGCATAGTCGACCGCGTAGTCGAGCGCCGCCTGCGCCAGACCGACCGCGCAGGCCGCGATGCCCAGTCGGCCGGAGTCGAGCGCGCTCATCGCGATCCGGAAACCGGTGCCGGCCTCGCCGATCAGCCGGTCGGCCGGTACGCGCGCGTCGTCGAACGCGATCTGCGCGATCGGTGACGACCTCAGACCCATCGTGCGTTCCCGGGCCAGCGGATTGATCCCCGGCGTCGTCGCGTCCGCGAGCAGGCACGAGATGCCCGCCGCACCGGGGCCGCCGGTCCGGGCGAACACGTTGTAGAAGTCGGCGACGCCGGCGTGCGTGATCCACGCCTTCGTCCCGGAGAGCACGTAATCGTCGCCGTCGCGGACGGCCTTCGTGGTCAGCGCGGCCGCGTCCGAACCGCCCTGCGGCTCGGAGAGGCAGTACGCACCGAGCAGGTCGCCGCCGAGCATGTCCGGCAGGTGCGCGGCGCGCTGCTCATCGGACCCGAAGGTGGCCACCGGGTAGCACGCCAGCGTGTGCACCGACACCGCCTCGGCGACCGCCGCCCAGCGACTGGCCAGAACCTCCAGAACCTGCAGATAGATCTCGTACGGCTGGCCGCCGCCCCCGTACTCCTCGCTGTACGGCAGGCCGAGCAGACCGGAACGGCCCAGCGTGCGGATGATGTCGCGGGGAAACTCGCCGCGGGTCTCGAAATCATCGACGCGCGGCGCGAGTTCGCGGTCGGCGAGATCGGTCGCGAGCTCCATCAACGCGGCGGACTCGTCATTCGGCAGGATTCTCTCCACAGTCACAGCTGCACCAATTCCGTCGAGAGGATGTTGAGCCGCCGTACGCCCGCATCGGTGCACACGACGATGTCTTCGATCCGAGCACCGTGGCGCCCGGCTAGGTATATACCCGGTTCGATGGAGAAGGCCATCCCGTTTTCCAGCGGCAACGTGTTGCCGGCAACGATGTACGGCTCCTCGTGCCCGTCCATGCCGATACCGTGACCGGTCCGGTGCAGAAACGCGTCTCCGAATCCGGCGGCGGCGATGATGTCGCGTGCCGCGGCGTCCACGGATTCGCAGGTGACACCGGGCCGTACCGCGTCGACCGACGCCTGTTGCGCCTCGTGCAGCACCCGGTAGTAGGACACGAAGTCATCGTGCGGGCTGCCGACGACGTAGGTCCGGGTCGAATCGGAGCAGTAACCGGACGGCATCGTGCCGCCGATATCCACCACGACCGGATCCCCGCTCATGATCACCCGGTGCGACGTCTCGTGATGCGGGCTGGCCGCATTCGGGCCGCTCGCCACGATCACGAAGTCCACGCTCGCGTGGCCCGACATCCGGATCGCGTCCGCGATGTCCGCGCCGACCTCCGCCTCCGTACGGCCGACGAACAGCCAGTCGCCCATCTGCGCATGTACGGTGTCGATCGCCGAACCCGCCGACGCGAGCGCCTCGACCTCGACCTCGGACTTGCGCATCCGCAGTTCCCGCATCACGTCACCGGCGAGATACTGCTCAGCGCCGGGCAGCGCATGACGGATGGCCAGCGCATGCTCGGCCCACATCCGGTTGCCGAGACCGATCCGGGCCGGCTGGCCGAGCGCGCCGACAACCAGCGGGTACGGGTCGGTGCCGTCGGCGTGGTCGACGATCCGCACACCGGTGCCGAGCGCAGGCGACGCCTCGGCGGCGGGGCGTTCCAGCTTCGGCACGATCAGCGTGACTTCACCCTCGGCCGGTACGACCAGGCAGGTGAGGCGTTCCAGCGGATGGGCCGCATAGCCGGTCAGGTAGCGCAGATCGGCACTCGGGGTCAGGAGAATAGCGTCCAGGTCGGCCGCCGCTACGGCGCTCTGGGCCGCGTCCAGCCTGGCCGGCGTGAAGAGATCTGCAATCGTCGCCACCCGGCTAGCTTAACGTTCGTTCACCAGGCGCCGGAACTTCGCCGCCAAAAGATCGCAGCGCGTGTCGTGAAGCGGCACGCGCTACGCTCCGAGGGTGGACCGACCCCTGCTCCTCGTCGACACGCCGAGCCTCTACTTTCGCGCGTTCTTCGGCATCCCCGAATCGGCGGCGCGAGCGCCCGACGGGCAATCCGTCAATGCGGTACGCGGCCTGCTCGACATGCTCGCCACGCTGATCAAAACGCGGAAGCCGGATCGGCTGGTCTGCGCGTTCGACCACGATTGGCGGCCGGCCTGGCGAGTCGACCTGATCAGCACGTACAAGCTGCATCGGGTCGCACCGGCGGGTGGCGAAGTGATTCCGGACAACCTGTCGCCGCAGGTGCCGATCATTCTGGACGTCCTGGCCGCGTTCGGCATCCCGGCCGTCGGCGCGACCGGCTTCGAGGCCGACGATGTCCTCGGCACGCTGGCAACGACCCAGCCGGCACCCGTCGAGGTGGTGTCCGGCGACCGTGACCTGTTCCAGTTGATTGACGACACGAAACCGATCCGGCTGCTCTACTGCGGCAAGGGCATCGCCAACCTGGACGTCTGCGACAACGCATTCGTCCAGGCCAAATACGGCGTGGCGGCGGCACAATACGCGGACTTTGCGGCACTGCGCGGCGATCCGAGCGACGGCCTGCCGGGCGTACCGGGCGTCGGCGAGAAGACCGCGGCACGGCTGATCACGACGTACGGCAGCCTCGCCGCAATCGTCGCCGCGCTCGACGATCCGGCCGCCGGTTTCGCACCCGGCCTGCGTACGAAGCTGATCGCGGCGGCCGACTATCTCGCGGTCGCTCCCAAGGTTGTCGAGGTCGCCCGCGATGTGGCGCTGCCCGAGCTGCGACATGGCGCTGTCGACGTCCGGTCCTCGCGATGCCGATGCTCTGATGAAGCTGGCCGAGTCCTACAACCTCGCCGGTGCCACGAAACGCCTCGTCGATGCGATCGCCGGGGTCGCCTGACCGACTATTGATCCCGGCGCGATATGTCCCGATCGAGGACGACCGATCGGGGACCGAATCCGTGCCGCGCATAGAAGCGTTGGGCGCCGTCATTGGCGGCGTACGCGGTCACCGACACTCGCTGCGCGCCTTTCTCCACGGCCCACGCCAGAAATGCCGTCATCAGCCGATCGCCGATGCCTTGGCCACGATGATCCGGGTAGACGTGGATGCTCTCCAACTCGGCAACGACGATCGGATGGACGCTGCCGGGACCGCTCAACCGGGCGACCAGATGGCCGAGAACCCGCTCGCTGCCCTCGTCTCGGGCCAGAAGCACGAGGTTGTCGTCACCGGCAAGGAGTGCGGTGCCGTACGCGACGCCGGTCGTGGCCGCCCAGCCGAGATCGGTTGCGTCCGCGTCGAATCGTCCGGCGTCGGTCGCTACCAACGCTTCGGCCGACGCGAGGAACGCCGGAAAGTCGTCGAGCCCGGCGACGTCAACGGTGAAAGGCATGCCGGCAACGTACCAAGCCATACGGCGTCAGACCTCGCGTCGTCGCTGCGGGTGAACGCGCGTTCGACGGGCTGCTTCTCTCCAGCGCAGAGCGCGGAGACCGGGTCATGCTCCCGGACCGGAATCCGTCGCTGAGTCTAGCGCTGATTGCGCGTCATGTGACCTCACGATAAAGCCTCAACGCCTGCGTCACCCGCTCCGCCCGCGACCGGCTCACCGGGTCGAGCAACAGGATCACGTCGTCCACGCCCTCGGCTTCCCAGGCCCGGAATGCGTCCGCCAACACCTGCGGATCGCACGCCAACCCGAACGAATCCTCGGCTGCGTCGTCGGGCTTGACCAGCAGACCGACCGTCGTGGTCAAGGTCGTCGAGTCGCGGCCGGCCGCGTCGCAGGCCGCCCGCATGGCGTCGCGGGCCTTCATCCAGCGCGGGCCCGGCAACGCGTGCCAGGCGGTGTTGTACGCCTGCGCGTGCTGCGCGGTGAGCGTCAGCATCTTCGGTCCGTGGGTGCCGATCAGGATCGGTGGCGTTGCTTGGGTCGGAGGCGGCAGCAGGCGCGCGTCGACCGTCTCGTAGTACGTCCCGGAGAACGTCGACGAGCCGTCGACCAGCATGTCCCGGATGATCGTCAACGCCTCGACAAACCGGCTGTATCGGTGGTCGAAGGGGTATCCGAACGCGATGTACTCCGGTTCGTGCCAGCCCGCGCCCAGGCCCAGAATGAGCCGGCCGCCGCTGATCTCGTGAACCGAGTGGGCCATCCGGGCCAACAGCGCCGGCGGCCGGAAGCTGGTGCAGGTAACGATCGTGCCGAGCTTGGCCCGCTCGGTGACCGCGGCCAGACCGGCCAGCAGCGTCCACGGTTCCCAGCTGCCGGTCGGTTCGGTGGCGTCGTCCTCGGACGACTGCAGGTGGTCGAAGATCCACAACGAGTCGAAGCCGGCCGCCTCGACCTCGCGGGCCATCTGGAAGATCTCAGGCCCGGTGACCGGGACGTCGGGCAGGGTCACATCGCCCATAGGCAGTACGAATCCAACGCGCATGGGCAGACGGTACGGCAGTTGGCCTGCCTGCGGGGACCGGCGCACGTACGACCGGCGGTAGGCTCCGGGCCTGCGACGGCCGCGCTGCGGCGACGGACCGGCGGGAGGCGGCGTGACGTACGATTCGACCCGCCGTGCCTGCTACCTGGGCTTTGTCACTCAGGCGATCGTCAACAACCTGGCGCCGGTGCTCTTCATCGTGTTCCAGACGCGCTATCACGTGCCGCTGGAGATGCTGGGTCGGCTGGTATTGCTGAACTTCGCGACGCAGCTGCTGACCGACATCGTCGCCGTCCGGATCGTCGACCGGATGGGTTTCCGCAGGCCATTGGTCCTCGCCCACCTGCTGTGCGTGCTGGGTTTGGTGCTGCTCGCCGGTGCCCCCTTCATGCTGCCCTCGCCCTATGCCGGTCTCACCCTCGCGGTGGTGGTGTACGCAATCGGCGGCGGCCTGATCGAGGTGCTCGTCAGCCCGGTCGTTGACGCGCTGCCGATCGCGTCGGGCGGGAAGGCGGCCCGGATGAGCCTGCTCCACTCGTTCTACTGCTGGGGTCAGGTTGCCGTGGTCGCCGGTACCACGCTGATGCTCGCCGTGTTCGGGCCGGCATCGTGGTACGTGCTGCCACTCATCTGGGCGCTCGTACCGATGGTCAACATGCTTCTGCTTCTTCGAGTGCCGATACCGGCCACTGTCGCGGATGAGCACCGCACGCCGCTCCGGGCCCTCTTTCGCGCGCCTGCGTTCGCGGCCGCGATGGTCCTCATGCTGTGCGCCGGCGCTGCCGAACTGACCATGTCGCAATGGTCGTCGTTGTTCGCTCAGGAAGGCCTCGGGCTGTCCAAGGTCTGGGGCGACCTCGCCGGGCCGTGCCTGTTCGCAGTGCTCATGGGCATCGGCCGGATCGCGTACGGGCTGTGGGGTGCGAAGGTCCCACTAGTACCGGCCCTGATCTGCTGCGGCGGCCTCGCGACCGCCTGCTATCTGGTTGCGGCGCTGGCGGCCAATCCAATAGTCAGTCTCTTCGGGTGCGCGCTGTGCGGCCTCGCGGTAAGCCTGCTGTGGCCCGGCACGTTCAGCCTGACCGCCGCACACTTCCCGCTCGGCGGAGCGGCGATGTTCGGCATTTTGGCCGTCTTCGGCGACGCCGGGGGCGCGGGCGGGCCGTGGATCACCGGTGCCGTCGCCGAGACCGCTACGAGCACCGGCGGCCTCCTGCATGATCTGGCTCGCCTGCTCCCGTACGACGGCGGCACCGGTCTGCGAACCGGTCTCGTGGTAGGCGCCGTGGTCCCGATGGCCGTCGTGCTCGTCGCGCGGCTCTTCGCCGGTGCCGTCCGCCGCGACGGCGAAACCTCGGGAACGCCGGCACGCCAAGGGATGTCGGACGCGACCCTCTGATCGCGGGACCATCGCTGCCGCTATGGCTTGCGGGTGTTCCGGTCGGCGGCCGTACGGTGGGCGACGAGTTGCGCCTGCAGACCGTCGAGGATGGCATCGAGGCCGAACTCGAAGCTGTGGTCGGGCGCCGCCGCGTAATCGGTGGCGGCCGCTGTTTCGAGGCGGACGCGCAGCCGCGGGAACTGCGATGCAACCTCGGCGGCTTTCGCCATGCCGTCGCGCATCAGCACCTCGGCGTCACCGCCATCGCGGCTGAGCTTCCTGGTCAGCGACGCCGCCGCGGCGGAGCCGAGCGCGTTGCCGAGCACATAGGTGAAGACGGCCGCCGACGCCTGGTCCGCCTGCGCGCCGAGGAAGCCGGCCGCCTCGTAGATGGCGAGGCTGTGGTCATCGTGGCGGGCCTTACCCGGCGCCGAATACCAGGAAGGAGCCGAAGGCCTGCACCAGCCAGGAGTGGCGGGTGAGCATGCCGTACAGGTCGGTGGCCATGGAGGTGGCCGCCGTACGCCAGTCGATCGAGGTCAGGTCGGGCAGCGCGATCTCGTTCCATGCCTGGTCGCCGGCGAGCGCGATGAGATTGCCCTTGCTGCCCACATGCCAGTAGACCGCGGTGGCCGCGGAGCCCAGCCGGTCGCCCAGCGCCCGCATGTTCAGGCCTTCCAGACCTTCGGTGTCCAGCAGGTCCATGGCGCTCTGGACGATCTGTTCGCGGGTCAGCGTGTCACGCGGCATGCACCCACGATAACGGCCGCTTGAACACGGTTCAAGAAACGACTTGCACGCCGTTCAAGTCATGCTTTAGGGTTCACTTGAACATTGTGCAAGTCATCGCGGTCCGGCGCGAACAGAAACGAGAGGAACGGACATGTCACAGCACAAGCTGGCCGAGTTCGTCGAGGCGACGGCCACGGAGTTCGGGATCCCGGGCGTGGCGGTCGGGGTGCTGATGGACGGTCGGGAGATCTACGCGTGTCACGGCGTGACGAGCATCGACAACCCGCTGCCGGTCGACCGGGACACACTGTTCGTGCAGGGATCGATCACGAAGACGTACACGGCGACCGCGCTGATGCGCCTGGTCGCGGACGGCCGGGTCGAGCTGGACGCACCGGTACGCCGCTTCGTTCCCGAACTCGTACTCGCGGACGAGCGCGCCGCGGCGGAGATCACCGTGCTGAACCTGCTCAACCACACCGCAGGCCTCGGGTGGGATCTCCTCGTCGACACCGGCGAGGGGGACGACGCGTTGGCCGGCTTCGTGGCGAGGCTGGCCGAGTTGGAGCAGATCGCGCCGCCGGGCGTCCGGGCCTCCTACAGCCAAGCGGCCTACAGCCTGCTCGGGCGGGTAATCGAGAACGTCACCGGCACGCCGTACGAGAAAGCCGTTGCCTCACTTCTATTCGAACCGCTGGGCCTGTCACACAGCTTCTTCGCGCCCGAAGATGTCATGACCCGGCGGTTCGCCGTCGGTCACAACCCCGGCGATGACGGAACGCTGTCGGTCGCGCGCCTGTGGCGAGGCCCGCGCAGCCGCAACCCAGGCGGGGGCGTGGCCTCCTCGGTGGCCGACCAGCTTCGCTGGGCCCGGTTCCATCTCGGCGACGGTCGTGCGGACAGTGGCGAGCGGGTCCTGCCGGCCGACCTGCTGCACCGGATGAAGGAGCAGACCGTCGCGTTGCGGGCTAGTACGCTCGGCGACGGCATCGGCATCTGCTGGTTCCTGCGCGACGTGGACGGCGTACGCACCGTCGGGCACGGCGGGTCGGCCAACGGCCAGTTCGCAGAGCTCGCTCACCGTTCCCGAGCGAGGCTTCGCCGTCGTCTCGATGTCCAACGCCGGTCCGGACGGTATCCCCTTCAACCAGGCCGTCGTCCGTTGGGCGCTGGAGCACTACCTGGGCGTGGTCGACCGCGACCCGCAACCGCTGCCACACGATCCGGCGCAGGCCGCGCAGATCGTCGGGGGCTACGACATCGACGCCATGACGCTCACCATCGCCGCGGGCGATGCCGGGCTCACGCTCGCGGTCGGGATCAAACCGGAGATCCGCGCAGCGTCCGACACCGAACTGCCCCCGGACTATGCGCCGGCCGCCATCGGCCTGTTGCCCGGCGACGGCGACGAGTACATCCTCACCGAGGGCGGTATGAAGGGCCAGCGTGGCTTCTTCACGCGCGACCGCAGCGGCGCGGTCGTCGGTGTCGACCTCGCCGGGCGATTGTTCACCCGCGCGCCGACGACGACCGGATGAGCCGTCGGGAGCCCGGCGCCTGACCTGTCACCACGGTGCACGCATCATGCGTGCACCGTGGTGTCGTTCGTGCCGCGACGAATCAGTCGGCCGACCGGAGGATCGCCAGACCCGCCCAGCCCAAGCCGGCCAGCATCAGCAGGTCCCCGACCACGCCGCCGATCAGCCCTTCGCCGACGGTGACCGCGACGAATCCGACGAGCACCAGGAGCGGCGACCAGATCGGGACCCGCCGCGCCCGCCACACGCCGAAGCTGAGCAGGATCAGGCCCAACGGGAGTGCGAGCAAACCGATGACGCCGAGCGCAGCCGCGCCGCCACCGGCCTCGACCGACTTCATGATGATCAGACCCTGACTCGGCGGTACCGCGCGTGCGATGCCGACGTTCGCGATGCCGCTGCTGACCAGGCCGGCGAAGGCCATCAAGCCCGGAATGGCGAGGCAAATCCCGATGTTGCCGACGATCCGGCCCCGGTTTCGGATCAGCGACAGCATGCCGAAGGCGCCGGGGATGATCAGCGTGAAGCCGAGCAGGAACAGGACGATGGAGAGCTGCTCGCGGCCGCCGTGGTGTGCGAGCGTTGTCAGGCCGGCGGCCGTGTCGGAGTCGGCCTGCGTACTGGCCACGTTTGCGGCCACCAGCAGTAGCGGGCCGACGATCAGGCCGAGACCGGCCGCCGTACGGCGAAACGACGAATTGCGTGCGTCCGTCTCCACGGCGGCAACCGTGGGAAGCGTTGTCTGAGTCACAGAATCTCCTTGATCGAAGCAGTCGACGAATGCACTCAGACTCGCGGTACGCCACCGTGTCCAGGCAGTGTCGACCGTCCCGGGTCGATCAGGAGAATCTCCCGGCTACCCAGGACAATTGGCCACTGACACGAACGTGACTGGCAGCGATACTTGGCGCCATGCCGGACCGCCGATGCTGGAGTGAGACGACCGCCCGCCGTACCGGCTGGGTTGTCGCGGTCTTGATCGTGCTGGAGTTGATCTCCACCGTCCTGGTCGGCCACGGGCTCGCGGGCCGGCCCGGCGTGACCGGTCAGCCGGTGCCGTATAGCGATCTGATCGTGGACGTCGGCATCGTCGGCGCTGGGGTGCTGCTGACGACGGTTCGTCCGCGCAACCCGATCGGCTGGCTGATGCTCGTGTTCGCGCTGCTCGGCGCCACTCAGAACGCGGCCAACGTGTACGGCATCCGAACCATCGTGTCGGCCGGCGACCACCTGCCGCTCGGCCCGCTGGCGCTGTCACTCGGTGCGTCCCTGTGGATCCCCGCGCTCTTCATCCCGGTCACCGTGCTCGTCGTGCTGTATCCGGACGGGCGACTGCCGGCCCGCTGGTGGCGATGGGTCAACGTGGCAGCAGTGGTCGGGATGGCGCTGTTGACCGTCGCGATCGGCCTCGCGCCCGGTGCCGTTGAGGGTGACGTCCGTGGTGAACGGCCGGTTGCCGCGCTTCCGCACGCGATCTCGCTGGCGCTCGGCGTCGCCGGTGGAGTCATCGTCGTGGCGGCGATGGTCGCGAGCATCGGCAACGCGGTGCTCCGTGCGTGGCGCGCCGAGTTTCCGCAGCGCCAGCAGCTGCTGTGGCTGCTGACCACGGCCGCGTTGGCGGTAGCGGTGGCGTTCCTGTCGCTGCCGGCGTGGATCTTCGACCTCGGACTCGTCGCGATCCCGGCAGCGATCGTCGTCGGTGTCCTGCGGTATCGGCTGCTCGGCGTGGAACTGATCGTCCGCCGCACGATCCTGTACGGTTCCCTGACCGTCCTGGTCATCGTCGTCTACACCGTCGTCAACGAGGCCGTGGCGGCGCTCGTACCGTCGGGGCCGATCGCCGGTATCGCGAGCGCGGCCACCGTCGCCGTACTGCTCGTGCCGGTACGCGACCGGATGCAGCGCGGCGTCGATCGTCTCGTCTACGGCGCCCGCCACGATCCGCTCCGCGCCGTTCGGGGCATGGGTGCGCATCTTGCCGCCACGACACCGGATCCACTCCTCGCGGTCGTCCAGGCCGTGGCCGCCTCCGTACGGGCCGGATATGCCGCGGTCGTCGACATCGACGGCACACTGCTCGCCGAGACCGGGTCCCCCACCGAGCCTCGCCATGCACTTGCGCTCTCCTTCAACGGAGACCACGTCGCCGATCTCGTGGTATCCCCGCACGCCGGCGAGGCGACGCTCGCTCCGGCGGATCACCGGATCATCGAAGCGCTCGCCGTACCGGTTGCCGTGGTCGTACACGCCGGGCGGCTCAACCGGCAGATCACGATCGCCCGGGAACGCCTGGTCGCGGTGACCATGACCGAACGGCAACGGATCCGGCGCGACCTGCACGACGGCCTCGGACCGTCGCTGTCCGGCACGGCCCTCGGGCTGGAGGCGGTCGAGGCATCGTTGCGGGAGGATCCGGAGCGTGCGGCCGCAATCATCGAGCGGCTGCGCGAAGAGGTCCATCGATCGGTCGAGGAGGTACGGCGGATCATCGACGCGCTCCGCCCGACCGCGCTGGACGAGCACGGGCTCGTCGCGGCATTGCGGGAACGGGCCGCAGCAGTCAGCGACCGGGCCGGTCGTCGACTGTCGGTCCGGGTCGACGCGCCGGAGTCGATGCCGGAGTTGCCGGGCGCGGTCGAGGTCGCCGCGTACCGGATCGCCGACGAGGCGATCACCAACGTCGTCCGTCACGCCGGCGCCAGCGTGTGTATGGTCAGCTTCCGGTTCGACGGGGATCTGACCATCGAGGTTCGCGACAACGGACGCGGACTTCCGCTCCAACTCGGCGCGGACGGCGTCGGGCTGACGTCGATGCGCCAGCGCTCCGAGGAACTCGGCGGTAGCTTCCACATCGCGGACACCACAAACGCATCGGGTACCACCGTGATCGCCCGCATTCCGCTGGAGGCAACATGATGGTGGAGACACCGTGAGTGACCCGATCCGGGTCGTCATCGCCGATGACCATCCGATGTTTCGCTACGGCGTTGTCGCCGCGCTGGCGACCGCGTCCGAGGTCACTGTCGTCGGCGAGGCGGCGACCGGCGTGGAACTGTTGGCGATCGTCGATCAGACCGCGCCGGACGTCGTCCTGACCGACCTCGCCATGCCCGATCTCGACGGTGCGTCGGCCACCCGTTCGCTCCTGGCCCGGCACCCGCATATCGGCGTACTCGTCTTGACGATGCACGCCGACGACGAGTCCGTCTTCGCCGCGTTGCGTGCGGGTGCACGTGGTTACCTGCTCAAAGGAGCCGAAAAAGCGGAGCTGGTACGAGGAATCCTCGCCGTCGCGGCGGGTCAGGCAATCTATGGCGCGACCATCGCCGAACGGATCGTCGAGTCCTTCACCGGCGATCGCACGGTCTCGGCGGCGCCGGCCTTTCCCCAGCTCACACCGCGCGAACGCGACGTTCTGAGCCTGCTATCGGCGGGCGCCCGCAACTCCGAGATCGCACGAGCGCTCGGCCTCACCGACAAGACCGTCCGCAACCATGTGTCGTCGATCCTGGTCAAGTTGCACGTTCCGGACCGGACCGCCGCCGCGCTCAAGGGCCGCGCAGCGGGCCTCGGCACAACGTAGTAGCGTCCGGCAGCCGGATGATCGTTGCCTACCGCTCACCGAATACGTCCTCGAGGACTAGCCGAGCGCGGGGTGGCACCTCCTCATCGACGAAAATCTCAGCACAAAGTGCGAGTACCTCGTCCGCAGTCGTCAGATGAAGGTGCGCTACCAAGAATCGAATCTTCCGCGTCCCGACGTCGCGCCGCGAACACCTTCATCGCCAACAGATGCTCCGGCGAGGCAGCCGATACGCGCAGGCCGGGGTGGTCAAACACGCGAGGCGCCGCTGCGTCACCGCCGGGCGCGACGTGGGCCAAGGCCATAGCCGCGCCGCCGAAAATGTAGAGATCACCAACGACGCCTCGCTTGACCAGTCGGTCGCCGAGGCGCCGAAAGGCATCTTCGATCAGCGTACGATCGAGCAACGGATCCTCGGCGCTCACGCGACCTCCAATTCGTGGGCCGCGATAAATACACCACGGCGGCGGAACGCAGCGGGCGCATGTACGACTGCATCGACTCGAGCGGCCTTCGAGTTAAACGGGAACCAAAATCGTCGTAGCGATCGTGTCTCGGTCCACGACGGCCCGGCACGACCGTCTCGAGCGGCCAGATGTTCTGCCACGGCAGCCAGCAAAACATCCCAGTGCTCGTCGCCGGTCTCCGCAGGTTCAGTCTCCAAGAGCATCAGTCGCGAACCAGGAGTTTCCCAGCGGTACTCCTCGAGAAATTCCGCCAACAGGCGCCGCCGCAAGGAATCATCGGCTGACGTCAGCAAGCCAGCCAATCTGACCAAGGTCAACGGCCGGTACGGCCTCGCCGGAGCACGCTCATCCACACGGACAACCGTAGTCTGCGTTATCCGGATAGCGAGAACTCTCCCCATCACTTACCTGGATGACCGTCACGTCGTCCGGCTGCCAGGGTACGCGAACCGCCGGTTCGCACGGTGCCGCATCTGGAGCCGCTGGCATGATGGGCCGGTGATGGCGGCCAGACGAACGGCGTACGACAGCACGTCGGCGTACCTCGCCGGTTGTAGCGACGATGAACTGGCTGCCAGAATGAGCGCAGGGACCGTCGGCGACGCGGGTATTGGCGGCGGCTCCGTCCTGCTCGACGTCAACGGCGTGACGGTGTTCGCCAAGCAGATCCCGTTGACCGACCGGGAGCTGGCCCACCCCCAATCGACGGCGAACCTCTTCGACTTGCCGACATACTGCCAGTACGGTGTTGGCGGACCGGGCTTCGGCGCGTGGCGCGAACTGGCCGCGAACGGGATTGTCACCGACGGCGTCCTGGCCGGCGCGACCGAGTCGTTTCCGCTGCTCTACCACTGGCGCGTACTGCCTGGCCGGCCGCCGATAGCAGCCGAGCACGCGGATATCGATGCGGCCGTCACCGCGATGGACGGCTCTCCTGCCGTCCGCTCCCGCCTGGAAGCGCTGGCCACCGCCTCACACAGCCTCGTGCTGTTTCTCGAATACATCCCGTATGCACTGCGCCCCTGGCTACGCGCGGATCCGATGGGCACGGCGGAAATGCTGGAGAAACAGCTGTTCGAGATCGTGGCGTTTCTCCGCGACCGAGAACTTCTACACATGGACGGCCACGTCGAGAACATGCGGACCGACGGGGAGCGTGTCTACCTGGTCGATTTCGGACTTGCCACGTCACCGCATTTCGACCTGTCGCCGGCCGAACGCGACTACGTCGAGCGCAATGCGACGCACGACGCCGGCTACGCCGCGATGGTGCTCGTCAACTGGCTGGCCAATGCCGTCTGTGGCGTCCCGGCGTCCACCCAAGGCGGTCCCGTCGAGCGCAACGAATTCGTACGCCGATGCGCAGCCGGGGACAGACCCGATGGCGTACCACCGAGCGTCGCTGCGATCCTCGACCGGCACGCTGGCGACGCGGCCCGGCTCAACAGCCTGTACTGGAAGCTGTTCGGCGGCCAGGTACGCGCGCAGTACGTCGATCGCCTGGACTGATGAGGAGATCAGAAGATCGACAGGATGCCACGGTTGATCAGTTGGCTCGCCTGCCGCGCGTTCGTCCGCAGCTGTGGCGATGCCTCTGCGATCTGTCCCAGCAGATCGATGACCTGACGCGCCCATCGCACGAAATCGCCGGCCGGCATCTCGCCGTTCTCGGTGTTCGCGCTGGCCAGCACCTTGGACAGCGGTTCGCCGCGGGCCCACCGGTACATCGGCCAGACGAAGCCCAGATCCGGTTCCCGGGTCAGCTCAAGTCCGTGCGCAGATTCGTCACCCGCGATCGACGACCCACAACCGCCGCGTCTCCTCGACCGCGTCGCTGACCTTACCGTACGGCACCGAAGCCCGCTCCTCGCCTTCGCGGCGCGCCTCGAACAGCACGATCGACACGACCCCGGCGAGTTCGGCCGGCTCCAACGCATTCCAGACTGCCGGACCGGATGCACTCCGCCACGAGCAGATCCGATTCGGTCCAGATCCGCGACAGCATCGTGCCCGCCTCGGTCACACCCGAACCGTCCAGATAGCCACGCGAACGCAGCATCGCGCATACCTGATCGAACATGCGCGCAAGCGACCCGGTCCGCGACGCGACCTTCGACCGCAACTGCTCGTTGTCCTTCGTCGAGCCGGTAGCGCCGCTCCGCCCAGCGCGCGTGATCCTCCCGGTCCGGACAAGCGTGGCACGGGTGTTTGCGCATGTCATGCCGCAGCCGCTCGAGTTCCCGGTCGTCCGCGGCGGCACTGCGCGCACGCGGCGGCCGGCGCACGTCACCGTGCAGGTCCGCGTTCCGCAGTGTCGCCGCGAGGTCACGGCGCTCGGCGGGCGAGCGCTGATTGAAATGCTTGGGTACGCGGACCCGGCCGAGCGCCTCGACCGGCGCGGTGAAGTCGGTCGATCGAAATCCGGCCGGCCCAGCGGTCCTCGGTGAGCACCATCGGACGCGGCTCGGCGAACCCGCCGACGCCGGGATCGAGCACGACGGCGAGCCCGGAGTGCTTGCCGGCCGGGACCCGGATCACGTCGCCGATCTTGAGTTTCTCCAGCGCCGAGAGCGCGGCCGCACGCCGCTGCGACACGCTGTGCCGCGCCATCGACTTCTCCCGGTCGGCGATCGCGATCCGCAGCGCGAAATACTCCGCGAAGTCGCCTCGGTCGCAGCCCATCTCGACCTCGTAGATGTCGGCGGTCTCCTGGTTGCGGTGAACCTGGCTGGCGATGCCGACCACCGAGCGGTCCGCCTGGAACTGCGCGAACGACGACTCCAACAGGTCGCGAGCGCGGCTCACGCCGACCGAGCCGACAAGATTCACCGCCATGTTGTACGACGGCCGGAACGACGAACGCAGCGGATAGGTCCGGGTGGACGCGAGCCCGGCGACGTGGCGTGGATCGAGATCGGGTCCCCACACCACGACGGCGTGACCTTCCACGTCGATGCCACGGCGCCCGGCCCGGCCGGTGAGCTGGGTGTACTCCCCCGCGGTCAGGTCGACGTGCGCCTCGCCGTTGAACTTGACGAGCTTCTCCAGGACGACGCAGCGCGCCGGCATGTTGATGCCGAGTGACAGCGTCTCGGTCGCGAACACGGCCTTGACCAGGCCGCGTACGAACAGCTCCTCGACGACTTCCTTGAAGACCGGCAGCAGACCGGCGTGGTGGGCGGCGAGGCCGCGCTCGAGACCGTCCAGCCACTCCCAGTAGCCGAGGACCTGCAGGTCTTCCGAGGCGATGTGCGCCGTACGGCTCTGTGCGATCTCCCGGATCTCGGCGCGCACGTCCGGACCGGTCAGCCGGAGCCCGGCCTGCAGGCACTGCTGGACGGCGGCGTCGCAGGCGGCCCGGCTGAAGATGAACACGATCGCCGGCAGCAGGCCGTCCCGGTCGAGGCGCTCGATGTAGTCGGCGCGCAGCGGCGGCGGGTACCGGCGGCGGCCGCTGCGGCCGCGGCCACCGGCTTCGCCGTCCATCCGTCGAGTCTGCTCACGGGTGTAGCGCAGCAGTTCCGGGTGTACTTCGTGCTGCTTGGCCGCGTTCGCGTCGTGGAACAGGTCGAACATGCGCTTGCCGACGAGCATGTGCTGCCACAGCGGCACCGGACGATGCTCGCTGACGATCACCGTGGTCTCGCCGCGTACGGTGGTCAGCCAGTCGGCGAACTCCTCCGCGTTGGAGACGGTCGCCGACAACGAAACCAGCGTGACGCTGGCCGGCAGATGGATGATGACCTCTTCCCAGACCGCGCCGCGGAACCGGTCGGCGAGGTAGTGCACCTCGTCCATCACGACGTAGCCGAGACCGTCCAATGTGGATGATCCGGCGTAGAGCATGTTACGTAGGACCTCGGTGGTCATCACGACGACCGGTGCGTCACCGTTGATCGCGTTGTCGCCGGTGAGGAGTCCGACCTGGTCGGCGCCGTAGCGCTCGATCAGGTCGTGGAACTTCTGATTGGACAGCGCCTTGATCGGTGTCGTGTAGAAGCACTTCCGCCGGGCTCCGGTCGCGCCCGCACGCAGCGCGAGGTGTACGGCGAACTCCCCGACGACGGTCTTACCGGCGCCGGTCGGAGCGCAGACCAGCACGCCACCGCCGGATTCCAGCGCCTCGCAGGCCTCGCGCTGGAAGTCGTCGAGTTCGAAGTCGAGGCCGGCGACGAATTCGATCAACGCGGGATAGCGTGCTTCTTCGGCGGCCCGCCGACGGGAAGCGGCGTACCGCTCGGCGGGGCTGGTCATACCCCAAGGCTATGGACGGTGCCCACCAGCGGCGACAGCATTGCCGCCGGGCTCGTGGGGACGCCCGCGGGCCCGGCGGACCGGCGATCAGCCTTCGTAGAATCGCCACGATCTGCCACCGTCGGCCGTGACATAGACCCGCGCCGCCGTGACGTCGGCGAACGCGGCGAAGCTGCCCTGGGCGACGAATGAATCGAGGACATGGCCGACGACCGCCGGCGGCGTCACGCTGACCCCGGCGGCGCCGTGCTGTACGCGCAGGATCGTGCCGTTCGTGCCGGCCAGCCATGCGGCGAATACGCCCGGCTCGGAGTCGTTGATGACGGCGGTCCAGCCGGCCGGCGTTCCACCGAGCGACGCAGGCGCCGACCATGTGCCACCACCGTCGAGCGAGGTGCGGTAGGTCGTGGCGTCGTCAACGTCATTGCAGACGACGTACTGCGGAATTCCGGTCTCGAACGAGGTGTCGATGACGTCGATCGTGTCGACCGACTCGACGATAGCCTCGCCCGGGCACGGATCGGCGCGATCGACCACCCACCTGTCACCTTCATGCAGGAAGACCTTGGAGTCGCCGTTCACCACCGCCGAGATCGCGACGAAGAAGTGCTCCTGGTCGGCGCCGGAGATCGCGGACACCGAGGCGACGACGTCCGTACCGGCCGGCAACTCGACCGGCGTCGGGCGCTGACCCGCGACGACCTCGAAGAGCTTGCCACCGATGGTCAGCAGCGCGATGTTCCCGCTGGCCGAGGCCGGCCCGGGCAACTCGCCGGCGCCGACATCTACCTGGTCCGAGTGCCACGTCCGCGCACCGTCGTCGGAGCTGTAGATCGTGTTGCCGATCGAATACCAGAAGTAGGTCCCGTGCTGCGCCAGCAGCGGGCCGACCTGAGGAGCTACGACCGGACCGTGCGACGGCAGATTCTCCGAAGCGCCGACGCCATCGCCCGAGGGCTGCTCCACCAGGCTGAACGTGTCGACCTGATCGGCCGGACACACTGCCGCGCACCGGCCGCGCAGAACATAGACCTCGTCGGATTCCAGAGCAATGGCAACCCGATCAACAACGGTGCCGAATGCGGGCGCGGCTACGGCCAGTGGGTCACGGCGCGGCGGCGGGCTACCCCACACGGCCACCCCGGCGATCACGGCCGCGGCCACGGCCGCCGAGGTGACGCCGAGGACCGCATGGCGTCGGATCCGCCGGGTCCGCCGGGCTCGGATGGCCGCAAACGGCGGCTGGTACGACGCGAGCTCCAGGTCCTGGCGCAGCGTGTCGAAGTCGGTGTCAGGCATGAAAGCTCCGTTCCAGGTCGAGCCGGCGGGCGGTGCGGTCTTCACCGTCGGCGATCAGCATCTGCTTGAGTGCCTCGCGACCCCGCGACAGACGGGCCTTGACGGTCCCCGCGGGTACGTCAAGACGTCCCGCGATCTCGGCGATCGACAGATCGGCCATGTAGTGCAACGCGAGCGCCTCGCGCTGGCCGAACGGGAGCCGGCGCAGGGCCGCGATCAGCGTTGCCCGCTCGTCGAACATCGCGTGCGAACCGTCGACCGGCTGGTCGGCGATCTCGGCGGCATGACGGCGGGCGACCACGAGCCGGCGCCACCGGGAGCGCACCTGATTGACGGCGACCCGATAGAGCCACGCCTCCGGATCGTGGATGCTCGTGGAACGCCGGCCGAGGGCTCGGACGAACGCTTCCTGCACCGCCTCTTCGGCTTCGCCGAGCGAGCCGGCCAGCACCGCGACGAGCGCGACCAGGCGCTGGTAGCGGGCCGCGTATATCTCTTCCCAATCGGGGTCCATCCGGCCTCCCACCCATGACGCAGCACCTCTGGCCTGCGATCCTAGACATGACGCGAAGGGCGGTGAAAAGGTTGCAATGGACAAACCGCGGTGCGTCGCGCAACCCGAGTGGGCGGCTGGCGTATCGTGCTGGCGTGCCGGACCAAGCCGAACCGCCGAGTCCTCGCCAGCCAGCTGGCCAGGTCGGTGATGCCCCCGCGAGCAACGGAAACGTCCCGATGCGCCGGGTGGAGGCGGTCCTGTTCGACTTCCACGGCACGCTGGCCCAGGTCGAGGACCCGGTTTCGTGGGTCTGCGCCGCCGCTGCGTCCTGCGATGCTGACCCTCGATGCGGGCACGGCCACGGTTCTCGCGGATCGTCTCGTGACGGCCGGGCGCGCAGGCGGGCCGTTGCCGGCGCGTGTACCCCCGCACTTGATTGAAGTGTGGGCGGAGCGTGACCTGTATGCGCACGCGCACCGGGCCGCGTTCACCGGCCTGGCCGCGACCGTGGCCGCGCACGTCGACGGCCTTCCGGACGCCCTGTACGAGCGCCTGCTGACCCCGGACGGCTGGCTGGCATATGCGGACGCCGTGGCGACGCTGACGGCGCTACGGGCCGCAGGCGTCCGCACGGCGATCGTCAGCAACGTCGGCTTCGACATCCGGCCGCTGCTCGACGCGATGGGCATGGGCGGAATGTTCGACGCGTACGTGCTGTCGTTCGAGTTCGGCCGGCTCAAGCCGGACCCGGCCATCTTCCGGGCGGCCTGCCTGGAGTTGGGCTCCGAACCGGAGCACACGCTGATGGTCGGCGATACGCCGTCGGATGCGGCTGCCGTGATGATCGGCTGCGCCGCGTACGTGGTTCCGGCCGCCTCGCCGGGCGCCGTCCAACGGTCTCGGCGCGGTCGCCGCCCTGGTCAGCGGGTTGGCGCCGAAGAAGGCTTAGGCGAGCAGAGACAATGCTCCGGACACGGCGTGCACCGTGACCGGCAGCGGGGACGAGCGCTCTCCGTCGACGTAGGCGACGATGCCGTCCGCCTCGATCTCGACGGTCTTGGCCCGGAACGACTGTACGGCCGGATGGTTGATGTGGGTCCCCGCGTACACCTGGGGCTTGATCCGCACGAACGTGGTCCGGCTGATCGAACCGACGATGACGATGTCGAGCAGGCCGTCGGTGGCGACCGCAGCCGGGCAGATCCGCATGCCGCCGCCGTAGCTCGGCGTGTTGCCGACCGCGACCAGCACCGCATCGAGATCGTGCGCCTCGCCGTCGATCCGGACGGTGTACCGGCGCGGGCGCAGCCGCATCAGTTCGGCGACGATCGCGATGTCGTAGCGCCGAGGGCCGCGCGGGAATCGCATCGCGTTCGCCCGCTCGTTGACGATCGCGTCGAATCCGGCGCCGAGGACGGCACCGAACCAGCGCTCGGGGCCGACGGCCGGGATCATGTGGGCGAGATCGACACTGCGGCGATGACCGGATGCGATCGCCGCGGCGATCACGTCCGCTGCCTTGACGACGTCGACCGGAAGGCCGATCTCGCGGACGAAATCGTTGCCGGTACCGGCCGGGATCGCGCCGAAACCGACGCCGGTACCGGCAACCGCCTGCATGCCGAGGTTCACGGTGCCGTCACCGCCGATCGCGACGAGCGCCTCGGCACCTGCGGCGACCGCGCCATGGCAGGACGCGAGCGCCTCCTCGATCGTGGCGGCGGTCAGCACGGTCACGTCTCGTCCGGTGTCGCGCAGCCGCTGCAGCGCGAGCGGCACCTCGTCACGGTGTCGTCCTCGCCCGGCGCTTGGATTGGCGAGGACGGCAATGGTCATCGCTGGGCCTAGGTGAAGTCGTCGTAGAGGCGTTCGATCGGCTGCGGGCGCTCGATCGGTTCGGGTGCGCCGACCGGTTCGGGTGCGCCGATCGGTTCGCCGGCGGCGATCGGGTCACCGGATTCGAGATCGTCGAGTGAGGAAATCTCGTCGTCGGCGAGGTTCGCGTACGGCGATGCCCGGCGCCTGCGCCGGTCGTTGAGCAGCGCGAATGCGACCGCTCCGAAGTAGAGGAAGGCCATGCACCCGGCCAGGATGCTCATGCTGAACGGATCGGGTGTCGGGGTGACCACGGCACCGAACACGAACATCAGGAACACCGCCGGTCGCCACCAGCTGAGCAGGCGCTTCCCGCTGACCATGCCGACCGCGTTCATCATCGCGATCAGCAGCGGGAACTCGAACGCGACGCCGAACAGCAGCATCATCTTCGTGACGAACCCGAAGTAGCCGTCGATGGCGACGAACGAGTTGCAGGCCGGCCGCGCCGAGGAACAGGTGCAGGCTCTTGTTCACCACGATGTTCGCAAGCACCACGCCGGCGGCGAACAGCGGCGCCGCGATCGCGGCGAACACGTACGTGTAGCGACGTTCCCGGCGGTGCAGGCCCGGCGCGATGAACGCCCACAGCTGGTAGAGCCAGATCGGCGCACCGAGCACCAGCCCGATGTACATCGCGACCTTCAGCTGCAGCAGGAACGCGTCCAGCGGGCCGTTGCTCGAAACGAACGTACAAGCGAGCGCGTGGTTGTGCGCCAGCTGAAAGTTACAGTACGGACGCTTCAAATAGTCGATGACCGGAGTGGAAACGATGTAACCGGCGACCGCACCGATGACGACGCCCAGGGACGCCTTGAACAAGCGCCCACGCAGTTCGCGTAGGTGCTCGAACAGCGTCATCGAGCCATCCGAGGCGCGCTCGAAGCTACTGACGCGACCTCGTCGGAGAAGAGCCACGGATGGCGTGCGCGCTAGATGTTGTCGCGGACGCGCTCGACCGGATCAACGATCGGTCGCGGCGACGCCTGGCTGTCCAGCGGCTGTGCCTCCAGCGGTGAACGGCCCGACTGTGCTTGCGCCTTACTGGCGAGGTCGTCCTCCTGGAGGCCCTTGACCTCGGACTTGAGGATCCGTAGCGACTGTCCCAGCGAACGGGAGGCAGCCGGCAACCGCTTCGCGCCGAATAGCAGGACCAGGACGACGACGAGCACCGAAATGTGCCATGGCTTCAGGGCACCACCCATGCCATGCCACCTCTCTAGAGGAACGGGAAAGACTCGGTGCCCATCCTACGTCCACCAGCCCGGAAGCCACTACTACGGCCGGATGTACAAAAGGCGCCTACCCCTTGACGTGTGCGATGCGCTCCTGCGTTATTTGCACCCTTTGCTGCATGGCGTCCAGATCTCCCTGCATCCCGGCGATCTTCCGCTGCAGCGTCATGGCGTTCGCGTTGATCTCGGCCGTATTCACCTCGATCGCCGACTTGAGCGACATCAGATGGCGTACCGTGCCGAGCGCAACGATCGCGAAGAGAATCAACGCAAGGACGACGACGCCGATCGCGACCCAACCCCAGATACTCATGGCGTCTCCACCCCGTAGGCGGCCAAGGCACCCCTGGCCTCGTCGTGTACGGCCTTGGCGAGCTCCGGCGGCGTCACGACCGACACATCCGAGCCGAGCCCGAGCACGAGCCGTCGGGCCCAGGCGAGATCACTCACGCGCATCGTCACCAGCCAGTCGTCGTCCGCGCACTCCTCGACCTTCTCGCACGGGTAGTACTCGGTGATCCACCGCGCCCACCGCCCGACCCGCAACGTCACCGACGGCAGATCGGCACCGGCCCGGAACACGCCGTCCGAAAGGTCGCTGTGGCGCGCCTGGCGCGGCAGCGTCGCCGGCTCGTCGAGTTCGACGAGCGCGTCGATGCGATCGACCCGGAACAGCCGGACGGACTCGGCCTGGCGACACCATGCCTCGAGATATGCCCGGCCGTCGGCGATCAAAACCCGCATCGGGTCGACGATCCGCTCGCTCGTCGCGTCGCGGGTCGCCGTGTAATACGTGATCATCAGTGCCCGTCGGTGCTCCACCGCCCGCCGTACGTCGGCCAGCCGGTCGCTCGTGGCGTCGGCGTTCATCCGCACCGCAACCGGAGCATCGGCGAGATCGCCGGCGGCGGTTTCGATCTTGGCGAGCGCCCGCTCGATCGCGTCCCGCCCGTCGGTGCCGGGCGTCTCCGCGAGCATCCGCAGCGCCACCACCAGCGCGGTCGCCTCGTCCGGGGTCAGACGCAACGGCCGGTCGATGCCGGCGTCGTAGGTGACCGTGACGTGCTCGCCGTCGAACGACATGTCGATCAGGTCGCCTGGGCCGTAGCCGGGCAGTCCGCAGACCCACAGGAGTTCCAGGTCGTCGCGCAGCTGCTTCTCGCTGACGCCGAGATCCGCCGCGGCCTCGACGACCTCGATGCCCGGCCGAGCCAGCAGGTACGGCACGAGGTTGAGCAGGCGCGCCAGCCGGTCGGTCGCGGTTCCGGTCGCCATCAGCGCACTCCAGCCGTGGTATCGCCGTGGATCTTGGTGATCTCCTGCAACCGCTCGATCACCGCGGACCGGACCTCCTCCGGCTCGACCACCATCACGTCTGCGCCGTAGCGGACGATCCAGCCGGCAATCCCGCGCGCATCCGAGTAGCTCAACCGGAACCGGTCGCCATCGGGTCCGGAGCCCACCGGCTCGGCCCATCGCCGGATGCCGGCGGCCCGCCCCGGTTTGATGACCAGCGTCGTACGCAGCTTGTGCTCGACCGGGCCGGAGAAGTGCGCGACGTAGGAGATCAAATCCACGTCACCCGGCGGCTGGTAGGCCTGCTCCGGACCGATCGGCCGGACCGCGCCGACGATCCGCGACAGCCGGAAGCAGCGCTCGGCATCCCGATCGAGGTCGTGACCCACCACGTACCACCGACCTCGCCAGCACACCACGCCCCACGGCTCCAGCCGGCGCGTGCTCGGGGCGTCGTTCTCCGGCACCCGGTAGGAGAACGTGACCGCCTGGCGCAGCCGGCTGGCCGTCGTCAGCGGGCTGAACTGAGCGTCGACCGTCACCACCGGCTCGACGCCGAGCGTCGCCTGGGTGTCGACCTCGACGCCGGCGGCGCGCAGCTTCGCGAGCCCGGACGATGCCGCTTCGGCCATGCCGGCGTGCTGCCAGAGCCGCGCGGCGATGCCGACCGCAGCCGCTTCGTCCGGTTCGAGAATGATGTCCGGCAGGGCGTAGTCCCGCCGCGTGATCCGGTAGCCGGGCTCGGCGTCAAACGCGCTGGACGTGCCGGTTTCCAGCGGAACACCGAGGTCGCGCAGCTCGGCCTTGTCGCGTTCGAACTTGCGTTGGAACGCCTCGTGCTCCTTGAGATCGTTCTGATTGTGCTCGTAGCCCGAGACCGTCGCGGCGATCTGCGCGGCGGTCAGGAACCGTCGCGTCGACAGCAGGCAGATCACCAGGTTGACGAGGCGCTCTGTTCGGGTCCGGGACACGTGTCGACGCTAGCAAAACCCGTTCTTGATCGGGTCCTGCCGGGCCGCCCAAGTCCAAACCCGTATCGTGATCGCAATGGTGCGCTGGCGTGAGGGTGTGGTCACCGGGATCAGGCGCTCGTGGCGAGGCGCCCGCGAACTCGATGTCGCCGTCACCGCTCGCGACGCCCAGGATCCGGAAACCGTACGGGCGCTGGCCTATCCCGACCTGGTCGGCGAACCTATCATCGGCGACCGGGTGCTCCTGAACGTCAGCGCGCTCGCCCTCGGACTCGGCACCGGCGGGTACGCGCTCGTCGTCGCACTCCCCGACCGGCTCCCGCCGGACCCGGACGCGCCGGCGACCCGCGACGACGGCCACGTGGTGAAGGCCCGCTACACGCCGCTGCAGACGATCGTGCTTGGCGTCGACGAGGACGCCTCGCCGCATCGCGCCGCGATGATCGCGAGCGACCGCCTGGACGGGATGCCGGTGGTCGTGGCCGATCTGCACTCGGCGCTGCCCGCGATCATCGCCGGCATCCACGCCGACCGGCCGGGCGCGGCGATCGCGTACGTGATGACCGACGGCGGCGCGCTCCCGGCCTGGTTCTCCCGATCCCTCGCCGAGTTGCGTGACCACCTCGCCGGTACGGTCACGATCGGGCAGGCGTTCGGCGGCGACCTCGAGGCCACGAACATCCACGGCGGCCTGCTCGCCGCCCGGCACGTGCTGCAGGCCGATGTGACGATCGTCGCCCAGGGCCCGGGGAACCTGGGCACCGGTACGCGCTGGGGGTTCTCCGGCACCGCCGTCGGCGAAGCGGTCAACGCGGCGGCAACGCTCGGCGGGCGGCCGATCGGGTCGTTGCGGATCTCCGATGCCGATGCACGTGGCCGTCACCGGGGCGTGTCGCATCACAGCCTCACCGCGTACGGGCTGGTCGCGCTCGTACGGGCCGAACTCGTCGTCCCTGACGGCCTCCCGGAGCCGCTGGCCGGGTACGTCAGCGAGGCGCTGAAGCCGCTGCACGCGAAGCACGACATCGTCACGGTTCCGACTGCCGGCTTGGACGCAGCGCTGCGCGCATCCCCGGTGAAGCTGTCCACCATGGGCCGCTCACTCGACGATGACCATCCCTACTTCCTGTCCGCGGCAGCGGCCGGTCGTCACGCGGCGGCTACGCCAGAAACGCCGCCAGCGGTGGGTTGATCTCGTCCGGGCACTCCTGCGGGAGCATGAAATGCGCCGCGCCGTCGATCCATACCACCGTGGCGTCCGGAAGTCGGGCCGCGCCGGCCGCGAGCGCGCGCGGGTGGTTCTGGCGCGATTCCGCGGCTACGAACACGAGCACCGGCATCGTCAGCCGGGCCAATTCCGGCGCGGTCGGTCGCCTCGGCCATCGCGCCCCCGGACGATCCGCCCCATGCGCCGGCCCACAGATCCAGGAACACCGGATCGACCCGGCCGCGCGACTCCCACACGTTGAAAGAGCGCCAACGTCCCGGATTTCGGCCGACGAACAGCGGCACCGCCCGGAGGTAGTAGCGCATCGGCGTCGCGCTGAGGCAGTCGGTCGGATCGAACAGCACCAGTCGGCTGATGCGCTCGGGTGCATGGATCGCGTACCGCATGGCGAAGTGGGCGCCGAGCGAGTGACCGGCGAGTGCGGCCGTGGCGAGGCCGAGGCCGTCGAACGTCGCGTCCAGCCATTGCACCACCGCGTCGAGGGTCCTCATCGGCTCGTCGGATCGCACGCTGAGACCGGCGTCGCCGAGCGTGTCGATCGCGTAGACCCGGTGATCCTGTGCGAGCGCGCCGACGGTCGCGTACCAGACCGCGGAGGTCGACCGGCCGCCGGGCAGCAGGACGACCGGCGGTGCGCCCGGTGCGCCGCAGACGTTGATGTGGGTCGTCCCGAATCGAGATTCAAGATCAACACCTTCATACGGTACGGGCCACTTGGCCATCACCGCGTCGTACCTGTCGCGGAAACCCGGGTCGATCGCCATGATTACCCCTCGATAGTCAGGTATCTTGATTGTCAAGATACCTCACCGTCAAGGGAATGTGCATGACACCCAACTCCGAGCCCGAAGCGCAAGTCGTACTGCTGCTGCGTGCGGTCACGATGCAACTGAACCTGGTCGGCACCGAATTCGCGCTCGCGCACGACCTGCACGTGACCGATCTGCGCGCGATCATCGAACTGCTCGACGCCGAGCGGGCCGGCATCGTGGCCACCCCGACCTGGCTCGCCGACCGGCTCCGGCTCAACTCGGCGTCGGTCACCGCGTTGATCGACCGCCTGGAACGCATGGGCCACGTGCAACGCTCGCGGGACACCGCGGATCGCCGCCGCGTTCACCTGGCCGTCACGCTCACGGCGAAGCAGCTGGGACTGGCGTTCTTCGGCCCGCTGATCGGCCGGATCATCACCGCGATGGAGGAGTTCTCCGAGCCGGAGGCCGACGACGATCCGCCGGTTCCTGACCACGATCGCCGACGCGATCGGCGGCTGAGCCACCTCGACGTGTCAGTTGACGGCGATCAGCTGAAGATGATCAGGGAGGCGATGCCGCCCACCAGGACCAGCAGGATGACCGCCAGCGCCCACGTGGGCACCTTGTTCTCGCCCCGGCGGTTGCGCTCGATCTCCGCCACGATCCGATCACGTCGGCGGTTCATCCGGCTCGCATGAGCGTCGTACGACGTCCAGCGTGGTTTGTCGCCAGATTCGGCCATGGACGAAACCCCTACATGCTCGCGATCAACCGGTCGACCCGCTCGTCGTACGCGCGGAACGGGTCCTTGCACAGCACCGTACGCTGCGCCTGGTCATTGAGCTTCAAGTGCACCCAGTCGACGGTGAAGTCGCGCCGCTTCTCCTGAGCGTGCTTGATGAACTCGCCCCGAAGGCGCGCCCGCGTCGTCTGCGGCGGCGTCTCCTTCGCCTCGAAGATCTCCAGCTCACCGGAGACGCGGTCGACCTGCTTGCGCTTCTCCATCACCGCGTAGAGGCCACGGTTGCGGCGGATGTCGTGGTACGCCAGGTCGAGCTGCGAGATCCGCGGGTGCGCCATGGTCAGGTCGTGCCGCGCCTGGTACGCCTCGATCAGGCGCAGCTTCGACACCCAGTCGATCTCGCGCGACGACCGGCTCGAGATTGTCCGCCTCGATCGCGTTGAGCACGCGGCCCCACAGCTCGACGACTCGCTTCGCGGTCTGGTCCCCGCCGCGGCGCTCGACGAAGTCGCTGGCCTTGGCGAAGTATTCCTGCTGGATCTCCAGCGCGCTGGCTTCCTTGCCGTTCGCGAGCCGGACCTTGCGGCGGCCGGTGGTGTCGTGCGAGACCTCGCGGATCGCCCGGATCGGGTTCTCCAGCGACAGGTCCTTGATCACCACGCCCGCTTCGATCATGCGCAGGACCAGATCCGCGCTGCCGACCTTCAGCAGCGTCGTGACCTCGTTCATGTTCGAGTCGCCGACGATCACGTGCAGGCGCCGGTAGCGCTCGGCGTCGGCGTGCGGCTCGTCGCGGGTGTTGATGATCGGACGGGACCGGGTGGTCGCGCTGGAGACGCCCTCCCAGATGTGCTCGGCGCGCTGCGAGAGGCAGAACACGGCACCGCGCGGCGTCTGCAGCACCTTGCCGGCGCCGCAGATCAGCTGCCGGGTGACCAGGAACGGGATCAGCACGTCCGCGACGCGGCCGAACTCGCCGTGCCGTGACACCAGATAGTTCTCGTGGCACCCGTACGAGTTGCCGGCCGAGTCGGTGTTGTTCTTGAACAGGTAGATCTCGCCGGCGATGCCCTCGTCGTGCAGCCGCTTCTCGGCGTCGATCAGCAGACCTTCGAGGATCCGCTCGCCGGCGCGGTCGTGCGTGACGAGATCGATCAGCGAGTCACACTCCGGTGTCGCATATTCCGGGTGCGAGCCGACATCGAGGTAGAGCCGGGCGCCGTTGCGCAGGAAGACGTTGCTCGAACGGCCCCACGACACGACGCGGCGGAACAGGTAACGCGCGACCTCATCGGGCGACAATCGTCGCTGCCCTCGGTACGTGCACGTTACGCCGTATTCCGTTTCGAGCCCGAAGATGCGCCGGTCCATAAGCAGACAGTAGTCGCAAACGCTCTGAACGGGAAAGATCCGCCGAACCCGTGTCCAACCTCTAGCCCCCGCGTACGCGCGGCCACGGCGCCCGATGTCAAGGGTGTACAGCGCCGTGACCGGCCGAGATTCACTCTCAATAATCGATCAGTGACAATCGGTTACGAATCGGTGATCAGCAGAGTCCGCAAAAGATCGAGGGTTACTTTTTCTTGCCGCCGGGCACCGGTGGCACCTCGGGGGTCGGCGACGGATCCGCATCCGGATTGCCGGAACCGGGGCGACCGGTGGGTTCGACGTCGGGCACCGTGCCGCCCTCGGGCTCGGCCGGACGCGCCGGCTGGCGGGCTCGACCGGTCGCAGCGGCTCTTCCGGCTCGATCGTGTCCGGCGCGCCGCTGTCCGGCTTGACGTCGGTGGCCGGCTTCGTAGGCGTCGGAACGGCCGAACCGCTGTCGGCCGGCGGCTCATCGGCCGCCGGAGCCGCGTCGCCGACCGGCGGCGTCGACGCCTTGCGTGCCTCGAGCAGCGGCGTCAGCGCGTTGCCGGCGATCCGGCGGAACTTGCGGCCCTTGCGAGCGCGGTCGAGCACCGCGACCTCGAGCTGGTTGGCCTCCAGGTCACGTGGCTTGCCACCCTCGCCGCCGATCGACGCGAGCGCCTCGACCGCCAGATGCAGCGCGGCGGTCAGCGTCATGTCGACGCTGTGCTTCGCCTTGACGACGGCGGAGACCGCGTCGGCCTGGCCGCCCATCGCGAGGAAGCCGGGCTCGTCCTGCGCCTGCCCGTCGTACGTGATCCGGTACAGCTCGTCGGAGGCCGGCGTGGTGCCGACCTCGGCGATGCAGATCTCCACCTCGTACGGCTTCGTCGACTCGATGAAGATCGAGCCGAGCGTCTGCGTGTACGCGGTGGCGATCGCCCGGCCGGTCACGTCCCGCCGGTCGTAGGAGTATCCGCGCAGGTCGGCCATTCGGATGCCGGCCGCGCGCAGGTTCTCGAACTCGTTGTACTTGCCGACCGCGGCGAAGCCGATCCGGTCGTAGATCTCACTGACCTTGTGAAGCGCCTTGGAGTGGTTCTCCGCGACGAACAGCACGCCGTCGGCGTAGCTCATCACCACGACGCTCCGGCCGCGGGTGATGCCCTTGCGGGCGAACTCCGATCGGTCGCGCATGATCTGCTCGGGTGACGCGTAGAACTGCATGGCCACGGCGTACGTTCTCCTCGCGGTCGGAACGGTCGGGAAGTCGAAAGGTTGCGGAAACTACGGTGTGGGCGCGGCCGTGCGCTCGGCGACGACGGCCTCGGCGAACGCGCTGGTCTCGCTGTCGGAGAGCTTGTGCGTGCCCTGTGCGGTCGCGGTCATCACCACCGGGAAGATCTTGCGGATCAGGTCCGGGCCGCCGGTCGCGGTGTCGTCGTCGGCCGCGTCGTAGAGCGCCTCGACCGCGAGCCGGGTCGCCTCGGCGGTCGTGACGCCGTGCCGCCACCGCTTCTTCAGCGACGACTTCGCGAACAGCGAGCCGGAGCCGATCGCGTCGTATCCGGTCTCCTCGTAGATGCCGCCGGCCACGTCGAAGCTGAAGATCCGGCCGACCTTCGCCGGGTCGGTCGCATCGAGGTCGAAGCCCGCGAACAGCGGGATCACCGCCAGACCCTGCATCGCCGCCGGCAGGTTGTTGCGGACCATCGTGGCGAGCCGGTTCGCCTTGCCGTCGAGCGAGAGCACCGTGCCCTCGATCTTCTCGTAGTGCTCGAGTTCGACCTTGAACAGCCGCATCAGCTCGAGACCGACGCCCGCGGTGCCGGCGATCCCGATGCACGAGTAGGCGTCGGCGGTGTGCACCTTCTCGATATCGCGGCTGGCCACCAGGTTGCCCATGGTCGCGCGCCGGTCACCGGCCATCACCACGCCGTCGACGCAGCTGATCGCCACGATCGTGGTCGCGTGCGGCGCGAGGTCGGCGGCCGTGCCCGACGGCAGCGGCCGATTGCCCGGCAGCAGATGCGGCGACGTCCGGCCGAGGAAATCGGTGAACGACGAGACACCCGCGGTCGGTACGCGTCCGGCAGGTGCCCGGGCGGTCCTCAGTTAGGCGGTCGGTCATCGTGACGCTCCCTCTAGCGTTCCGCATCGTCAGATCCTGCAACCTTCGTTCGCTCGCTCGCTCACTGGCCACCCTTTTGCACATATCCACGCACGAACTCTTCGGCGTTCTCCTCCAGCACCGAGTCGATCTCGTCGAGCAGATCGTCGACGTCCTCGGTGAGCTTCTCCTGCCGCTCGGCAACCTCAGGGTTGACGGCCGGTGCGGCCTCGTCTTCGACCTCGGAGTCGCGCCGGGCCTTGCCCGACTGCGACTGACCGCCGGTGTCGCGGGTAGCCATCAGATGCCTCCCTCAGCATTGAATCTAGTAAAAACCTACCTCGCCGCTACGGCGTTGGGTTGGACGTGATCGCTTCCAGCAGATCTTTCGCGGTCGCGCACCGGTCGAAAAGGTGTCCGACGTGCGCTTTTGTGCCCCGCTCGGGTTCCATCATCGGAACCCGGACCAGCGAGTCCCGGCCGACGTCGAAAATGACCGAATCCCAGCTCGCCGCGACCACTTCGGAGCTGTACTGCGCCAGGCAGCGGCCGCGGAAATAGGCCCGCGTGTCGGCCGGCGGCTCGACCATCGCGGTCCGGATCTCCTCCGGCGTGAACAGCGTCTGCATCGAGCCGCGTGCGACCAGCCGGTGATAGAGGCCCTTCTCCGGCCGTACGTCGGAGTATTGCAGGTCGACGAGTTGCAGCTTCGGCGACGCCCAGCCGAGATCCTCGCGATCGCGGTAGCCCTCCAGCAGGCGCAGTTTGGCCACCCAGTCGAGCTGGTCGGCGAGGCCCATCGGGTCGCGGCCGAGCTGGTCCAGGATCGCCTCCCAGCGCTGCAGGATCTCGGCGGTCGCCTCGTCCGCGCCGCCGCGATCCTCCACAAACGACGATGCCCGCTCGAAGAACGCCCACTGCACGTCGAGCGCGGTCAGGCGGCGCCCGTCGCGCATCCGGACCCGGTGGCTCAGCGTCGGATCGTGGCTGATGTTCTTCAGCTCGCCGACCGGATCGGCGATCGACAGCTCGTTGGTCAGCGCCTTCGCCTCGATCATCGCGAGGATGAGCGAGGTCGTGCCGACCTTCATCAGCGTCGAGATCTCGGACAGGTTGGCGTCGCCGATGATGACGTGCAGCCGGCGGTACTTGTCGGCGTCGGAGTGCGGCTCGTCGCGGGTGTTGATGATCGGCCGTTTCAACGTCGTCTCGAGGCCGACCTCGACCTCGAAGAAGTCGGCGCGCTGCGAGAGCTGGAAGCCGGCGGTCGAGCCGTCCTGGCCGATGCCGACCCGGCCGGCGCCGCAGATGATCTGCCGGGTCACGAAGAACGGCGTCAGCTGCGCGACGATGTCCGCGAACGGCGTCGAGCGGGCCATCAGATAGTTCTCGTGGGTGCCGTACGAGGCGCCCTTGTTGTCGGTGTTGTTCTTGTAGAGGTTGATCGGGGGCAGCGTCGGCACGCTGGCGGCCCGTTTCGCCGCCTCGTGCATGACCCGCTCGCCGGCCTTGTCCCACAGCACGATGTCGCGCGGGTTCGTGCACTCGGGCGTCGAGTACTCCGGGTGGGCGTGGTCGACGTAGAGCCGGGCGCCGTTGGTCAGGATCACGTTGGCCAGGCCGACGTCCTCGTCCGCGAGCGCCTCGGCCGGGTCGTAGAGGGCGCCGGAGTAGCTGAATCCGCGGGCGTCGCGCAGCGGCGACTCCTCTTCGTAGTCCCACCGTGCGCGGCCACCCTTGGCCAGCTCCGGACGGGCCGCGTAGGCGTTCACGATCTGGGACGACGTCACCATCGGGTTCGCGCCGGGCTGGCCGGGCACGGCGATGCCGTACTCGACCTCGGTGCCCATGATCCGCCGTACTGTCATGTCTTCGCCTCTGCCCTGTCGTGCACGTAAGCCAGCGGTACGTACCGAGCCTAGAGCGTCGGTGCGTCAATTGCCGCACCAGTCCTTCTGCCGCGAGCGGAATGCGCAACAGCCCGGAAACGCGTACGGGTGCCACACTCACGTGCGACACCCGTACCGCGTTAGTGAACTTTTAGGATCTTTTACAGGTACTGACCGGTGTTGCTGACCGTGTCGATCGCGCGGCCGGCCTCGGCGCCCTTGCCGCCGGAGACGAGCGTGCGGATGTAGACGATCCGCTCGCCCTTCTTGCCGGAGATCCGGGCCCAGTCGTCCGGGTTGGTGGTGTTCGGCAGGTCCTCGTTCTCCCGGAACTCGTCGACGCACGCGTCCAGCAGGTGCTGCAGCCGCAGACCCTTGCGCCCGGAGGACAGGAACTCCTTGATCGCCATCTTCTTGCCGCGGTCGACGATGTTCTGGATCATGGCGCCGGAGTTGAAGTCCTTGAAGTACAGGACCTCCTTGTCACCGTTGGCGTAGGTGACCTCGAGGAACCGGTTCTCCTCGGTCTCGGAGTACATCCGCAGCACGGTCGCCTGGATCATCGCGGCCACGCAGGCGTCCCGGTCGTTGCCGTGCTCGGCCAGGTCGTCGGCGTGCAGCGGCAGCCCGGTCAGGATGTACTTGGAGAAGATGTCCTTCGCCGCCTCGGCGTCCGGACGCTCGATCTTGATCTTCACGTCGAGCCGGCCGGGGCGCAGGATGGCCGGGTCGATCATGTCCTCGCGGTTGGACGCGCCGATCACGATGACGTTCTCCAGGCCCTCGACGCCGTCGATCTCGCTAGAGCAGCTGCGGAACGATCGTGTTCTCCACGTCGGAGGAGACGCCCGAGCCGCGGGTGCGGAAGACCGAGTCCATCTCGTCGAAGAACACGATGACCGGCGTGCCCTCGCCGGCCTTCTCCCGAGCCCGCTGGAAGATCAGCCGGATGTGCCGCTCGGTCTCGCCGACGTACTTGTTGAGCAGCTCCGGGCCCTTGATGTTGAGGAAGTAGCTGGTGTGCGTCTTCTCGCCGCGCCGCTCGGCGATCTTCTTGGCCAGCGAGTTGGCGACCGCCTTGGCGATCAGCGTCTTGCCGCAGCCGGGCGGGCCGTAGAGCAGGATGCCCTTCGGCGGACGCAGCTGGTGCTCGCGGAACAGGTCGGCGTGCAGGAACGGCAGCTCGACGGCGTCGCGGATCTGCTCGATCTGCCGGTCGAGGCCGCCGATGTCGGTGTAGTCGATGTCGGGGACCTCTTCGAGGACGAGCTCCTCGACCTCGCTCTTCGGGATCCGCTCGTAGGCGTACGCCGAGCGCGGCTCGATCATCAGCGAGTCGCCGGCGCGCAGCGCGCGATCCGACCAGCGTGTCGGCGAGGTAGACGATGCGCTCCTCGTCGGCGTGCGAGATGACGAGGGCCCGGTCGCCGCCCTCGAGGATCTCCTTGAGCATGACGACCTCGCCGGAGCGCTCGAACCCGAACGCGTCGACGATGTTCAGCGCATCGTTGAGCAGGACCTCCTGGCCGCGGCTGAGCGTCTCGATGTCGATCGACGGCGACACGGCCACCCGCAGCTTGCGGCCGCCGGTGAAGATGTCGACCGTGCCGTCCTCGTGCTTGGCGAGGAACACGCCGTAGCCGCTGGGCGGCTGGGCGAGCCGGTCGATCTCCTCCTTGAGCGTGACGATCTGGCCGCGCGCCTCCTTGAGCGTGGCGACCAGGCGCTCGTTGTTTTCGGTCAGCCGGGCCAGTCTGCGCCTGGGTCGCCGCGAGTCGCTCCTCCAGCTGACGTACGTGTCGAGGGCTTTCGGTCAACTTGCGCCGAGCCAGGGCGAGTTCCTCTTGAAGGAACGCGACCTGGGTGGAGAGATCATGGGCTTCCTTCTCCCACCGCGCGGCGCGCGTCTCCGCGTCGTCGCTACGTGCCACGTCCCACCTCCCCGGGGGCTAGTGCGTCCTGCGATACGGGTGAGCAAACCTGTGCCGCGCTGGTCTCTACACTAACTGCTCGTGGCCCCGTCTGACCCCTCGCGGCACTCACGTCACGCACGACTTTCCCGAAAATCGGATCGCCGTCGGCATTCCCAAATCGCCGCCGGCTTGCCAGACACTGTGATACGGCGGAAGCACGGTCGGGTAGCGTCGTGGTGTGACGGTCGAGGAGAAGACAGCAAGCGTCGATACGGACGACCTGCGGGTCTGGGTCGACCAGGACCTGTGTACCGGCGACGGCCTGTGCGTCCAGTATGCGCCGGAGGTCTTCGAGTTCGACATCGACGGCCTGGCCTACGTGAAGGACGGCGACGGCGAGCTGATGCTGGCACCCGGCGCCGCGTACGGATGTGCCGGCGCACCTGCGGCTGGAGGTCATCGACGCGGCCAAGGAGTGCCCCGGCGACTGTATCCACGTGGTCGCGCTCGTCCGACGACGTCGAGGTCGCCGGCCCGCGAGCCGCCTGCACGCCGGCGTTACATCAACGGACGCCCGACCATCGAGGCGACAAGCCGGGCAAACTCCTCAAGCCGGGCGATCTGTCCGGGACCGCCGTCGTCCAGCGTCTTGCCGAAACGCAGCGCGTCGTGGCGCAGCACGGTCCCGGCGTCGTCCAACGCCGCTGAAGCCCGCCTCGTCGAGCGAGCTGAGCAGCAAGTAGACGTCCGCGCTGTCGACCCGGACGGCCGAGCCGTTCAGCCGGGTCAACCGCCGCCGGCAGCCGACCTCGGTGACCGCCGACAGCGGCACCACCCGCAGCGACGACGTCATCGAGCCGGCCGGGCCGTCGCCGGGCGGTACGTCCTCGCCGTGCCACAGGATCAGCCGGGTGCCGTCGCAGATGACGACCTCCTGCCAGACGCCGTTGACCTCGTTGACGAACCGCTCCAGCGTGAAGCCGAGCACGGTGGCGCCGCCCAGCACGCCGATCAGCGCGTCCAGCGCCACCTCGGGGTCGCGCAGGTAGGCCCGAGCAGCCGAGTCGAGATCCGGATACGGCGACCAGTCCGGAAAAACCGCGGGCAGCTCACTTCCGAACGACGCCATCGTCATCGATCCATCTCATCCGCCGATATGTCCTGCTCCGCCGCGTCGCAGCGCCAACGCGTCGGCAGCCAGCTCGGCCGCGCCGGTCTGTGCGGCCCTACGCTTCGCGTACGCCGCCGCGCCCGTGCTCGGCTTGCGGCGCCGCATCGGCGCCACCACTCCGGGTGCGAGCTTACGGGACGTGATCAGGAACGCGGTATGGGCGATCATGCGATGGTCCGGCCGGACCGCGAGCCCGTCCGCATGCCAGTCGCGCACCAGCGTCTCCCAGGCCCGCGGCTCGGTGAAGCCGCCGCGCTCCCGCAACGTCTCCATCAGCTCGGACAGCTGGGGCGTGGTCGCCACGTAGCCGATGAACACACCGCCCGGCACCAGCGCCCGCTCCAGCAGGTCCATCATCTCCCAGGGGGCGAGCATGTCCAGGATGATCCGGTCGTAGCCGACCTCGGTGCAGTCCGCGACGTCGCCGACGTGCAGCGTCCAGGCCGGGTGCGGTGCGCCGAAGAACGCCTCGACGTTGCGGACGGCGATCTTCGCGAAGTCATCGCGCACCTCATAGCTATGCAGCTGTCCGTGCGCGCCGACGGCTCGCAGCAGCGAGCAGCTCAGCGCGCCCGAGCCGGCGCCCGCCTCGAGCACCTTCGCGCCCGGGAAGATATCGCCCATCGCGACGATCTGCGCGGCGTCCTTCGGGTAGATGACCTGCGCACCGCGCGGCATCGACAGCACGTAGTCGGCCAGCAGCGGGCGCAGCGCCAGATAGGCCGTGCCGCCGGACGACGTGACCACGCTGCCGTCCGGCAGACCGATCAGATCGTCGTGCGGCAGCAGACCCCGGTGCGTGTGGTAGACCTTGCCCGGCCTCCAGCGTCAACGTGTTGCGCCGCCCCTTGGGATCGGTCAGCTGCACGCGGTCGCCGATCCGGAACGGACCGCTGTGCGCGTGTCCCACGATCGTTTCGGCGGGTATCCGCACGCCGGCTCCGGTCCCGTGGCAGTTGCCATGGGACCGGGAGCCTTGTGGTCAGACATGACAGAACACTCCTCGACGGTTTTAGCTCACGTGTTGAGCATCGTGATCACGTCCGTCACCAGCAGGACGCCTACGACATCCTCGCCCACGGTCACGAGCAGGTCGCCGTCCGGGTTGGCCTGAACCGCCGCGAGGACGTCCGGGCCGGTCGCCGCGGCCGGGATGCGCTGCGCCGGCGTCACCGTCCGGGCGACCGCGTCCACGTCGATCCACGGCCGGCGCTCCAGCGGCACCGCGGCGACCGCACGCGGGTTGACCAGCCCGATCACTCGCCCGGCGGAATCGGAGATGCCGAGCACCGTCTGCGTCGGCTGCGCCTGGTCGCGCTGGCGCAGCGCCTCGGCGAGCGGTGTCCCCGAAGACACCAGGATGCAGCGGCCGGGCCATCGCACCGGCGTTCATGGCCGGCAAGCGCTGCTTGAGCAGCGCGTACCGCATCGACTGGTTCGCGCCGCGCCACATCGTCATCGCGACCAGCCCGAAGAACAGCAGACCGACGACGCCCAGACCGGCCCGGTTGCGCCCGTACAGCACCAGGCCGACCACGATCGTGACGATCGCGATCACCCGGCCGCCCCAGCTCGCGACGATCTCGGCTCGGTGCGGATCCCGAGTGATCTGCCAGACACCGGCCCGCAACGCCCGCCCGCCGTCGAGCGGCAGCCCCGGCAGCACGTTGAACACGGCCACGATCGCGTTCGTCGCGGCGATCTGGAACATCAAGCCGCCCAGGATCGTGCCACGGTCGGTCACGAACAGCAGCGCACCGGCAGCGAACGCGAGCACGAACGACACCGCCGGTCCGGACAGCGCGATCACCGCCTCGGCACGCGGCGTCGGCGCCTCCCGCTCCAACTCGGTGAAGCCGCCGAGAAGTTCGAGCGTGATGCCACGAACGCCGACCGCATAGCGCCGGGCCGCGGCCGCATGACCAAGTTCATGCAGCAGTACGGTCAGCATCAGGCTCACCACGATGCTGAAACCCAGCAGGTACGCGGTGATCCCGGTGTGCCCGCCGCCGACGTACGGCCCGTATCCGACGATCAGGATCAGTGCCAGCAGGATCCACGATGCGGTCAGGTAGATCGGGATGCCGCCGATCCGGGCGACCTGAAGCGCGCCGGGGCGCCTGCTGCGCGGCGGCTGCTCGGAGTTCGCGTCGGCGTCCATCTGTCGCTCATCGTACCCGCGCCGGCGCAACTTCATGATCACCGCCCGCGCGTTCTGTCGGTCGGGTGCTTTACGCTCCAGACATGACGGCATCGGACGTTTCCCAGGCATGCACCCGCCGAACTCAGCGATTCCCGTTTCCGAGCGTCACTGTCGCCATCCCGGGCCGGCGATTTCAAGACCTGCCCGCTGCTCTACCGCCTGCGCAGCATCGACCGGATCCCCGAGCCGGCAACCGCCGACCAGGCCCGCGGCACGCTCGTCCACGCGGTGTTGGAGAAGTTGTTCGACCTCGACGCGGCCGAGCGCACCCCGGCCGCCGCGGCCGCGCTGATCGAGCCGCAGTGGCAGCGGCTGCTCGCCGAAGCATCCGAACTCAACGAGGTCGTCACGGCCGACGGCCTCCCGGCCTTCCTTGCCTCCGCCGGTCACCTGCTCGACGGCTACTTCGAGATGGAGGACCCGACCCGGCTGGCTCCGGCCGAGCGCGAGTTCCTGGTCTCGGCCGACGTCGACGACGGTCAATTGCAGCTGCGCGGTTACATCGATCGGCTCGACGTGGCGCCCGGCGGCGCGATCCGGGTGGTCGACTACAAGACCGGTGGCGCCCCGCGCGAGGCGTTCGAGGCGCGCGCACTGTTCCAGCTGAAGTTCTACGCGCTCGTGCTCTGGCGCACCCGTGGTGTCGTCCCGTCGGTGCTGCGCCTGATCTACCTGAAGGATCGCGAGATCTGCGACTTCACCCCCGATGTCGAGGAACTGGCCCGGTTCGAGAAGACCGTGATCGCGCTGTGGGCGGCGATCAACCGGGCTCGCGAGGCACGCGAGTTCCCGCCGACGCCGGGGCGCCTGTGCGACTGGTGTGCGCACCAGGCGCTGTGCCCGGCGTTCGGTGGCACTCCCCCGCCGTACCCGACCGAGATCGGCCCGATCCTGCCGGTCCAGCCGGTAGACAGCCGCGACGTCGAATAATCGCGTGCGGCCGGCGGCTTTGCGCACGTAGGTTCGGCGGATGAGCGGTACCGTTCCTGCGCCCGACGGCATCGAGGAGGACATCCGGCGCATCGCCGTCGAGGCTGTCGGCGGAACCGTGCAATCGCTGGAACGGATGACGTTCGGGCACGGCAGCGTCGTCTACCGGGTACGCCTCGACCATCGCTACGTCATCGTCCGCGGCCACCCCGATCCCGCGCTCTACTCCGGGGCGCTCGCCAACCTGGAGACGCTGCGGCGATTGGGACTACCGGTCCCGCAGGTGCTCGGCGTCGATCTCACCCGTGCCCGGTCACCGCTCGCGCTGATGGTGACCGACGCGTTTCCCGGCCGGGATCTGCGATTCGAGGCGGTATCGATGACCCGGGCGCAGATGTCCCGGCTGGCCGGGCAGATCGTCGACGTACGAGCGCCTCGCTGCGACGTTGCCGCCCGGCCACAGTTACGGATTCCTGCCGATCGGCGGGCACGGTCACCATGACACCTGGATCGATGCCGTTCGCGCCGACCGTACCGGCGTGCCACCGGAGATCGCCGCCGCGCTTGATCGGCGCCGCACCCCGGCTGGCCGCCGTCGAACCGGTCTGCTTTCTGGACGACCTGACCATCAAGAACGTGATCATCTACCGCGGTGCGCTGCAGGGCGTCGTCGACTTCGACGTCGTGTGTTACGGCGATCCGATGTACTGGCTCGCTCTGACGCAGGTCGCGATGCTCAGCGACGTCGGCGAGCCGGGACGGTTCTATGTGGACGAACTCATCCGTCTCTGGGGTCCGAGCGACGTCGAGCGGGCAAACCTGGCGCTGTACTCGGCCGTGCACGCGGCGGCGTTCCTGACCTGGGACACCCACGATGCCGAGCGGCACGCTCGCCTGACCGATGCGACGCGCTCGTGGCTGGCCGCCTGCGCCTGATCGTGCGCACTCTCATCGCGACGACATTTCCGATTTATTCGTTATGTGGTGCCGGACCGGGGCTTACCCTGATGCCCGACCCTGAGGCCGATCTCCGGGAAGACGACACAAAACATGCGACCTGCGGCCGACGCAATCGGTGCGTGGACCCGTCACCATGGGTGAGTTGCGCCGGGACTCCGGCGCGAGGTCTACCCAGGAGGCATACCCAGTGACACCCACGGCCGCCACCCGCGCTGACGACGTGTGGAAGGTGTACGGATCAGGCGAAGCCCAGGTCACCGCGTTGCGCGGAGTAACCGTCGACCTTCGCCGGGCCGAATATACGGCGATCATGGGGCCATCCGGCTCCGGCAAGTCGACGCTCATGCACTGTCTCGCCGGCCTCGACACCGTCACCCGTGGTGATGTGTTCGTCGGCGAGACGCGGCTCACCGGCCTCAATGACGCGGCCCTCACGAAACTGCGACGTGAGCAGGTCGGATTCATCTTCCAGCAGTTCAACCTCCTGCCGACGCTGACCGCCGCGGAGAACATCCTGCTCCCCCTCGCGATCGCCGGGATGAAGCCGAACCAGGAGTGGTACGACCGGGTTATCGACGCCGTCGGTCTCCGTGACCGGCTCGGGCACCGCCCGACCCAGCTGTCCGGCGGCCAGCAGCAGCGGGTCGCGTGCGCCCGGGCGCTCGTGTCCCGCCCAGAGGTGATCTTCGCGGACGAGCCGACCGGCAACCTGGACTCCCGGTCCGGCGCCGAGGTCCTCGGCTTCCTCCGAAATTCGGTCCGGGAGTTCGGCCAGACCATCGTCATGGTCACCCACGACCCCAACGCCGCCGCGTACGCCGACCGGGTGATCTTCCTGGCCGACGGCGCGATCGTCACCGAACTCCGGTCACCGACCGCGGACGCCGTCCTCGACATGATGAAACGGCTCGACACGTTCGCGGTCGGTGTCTCCTGATGCTCCGCGCGACGTTCAAGAGTCTGCTCTCCCGCAAGCTCCGGCTGATCCTCTCCGGGCTTGCGGTCGTGCTCGGCGTGATGTTCGTGGCCGGCTCGTTCGTGCTCACCAGCACGTTGAGCAACTCGTTCAACAGTCTGTTCGCCAACGCCTACTCACACACCGCCGTGCAGGTGACCGGCCAACCGGCACCGGCCAGCCAGCAGAACGGCGGCCAGTCGATCCCGGAGAACATTCCGGTGAGCCTCGTCGACCGGATCAAGGCCATTCCGGGCGTGTCCGGGGCCACCGGCCTCGTCCAGGCCGATGGCGCCCACGTGGTCGGGCCGGACGGGAAGGTGCTCAAGACCGCCGGCGCACCGCGATTCGGCATCAACTGGACCGGTACCAGCGACCTGGTGTCCATCAACGACGGTCGCGGGCCGCAGGCGGACTCCGAGATCGCGGTCAACGAGGGCGTCGCCAAGCAGGGCGGTTTCACGGTCGGCCAGCAGGTCGGGGTGTCCGTGTACGGTTCGAGCACACGTACACGCTGGTGGGCACGTTCGTCTTCAGCGGTAACCGCGACTCCCTCGGCGGCGAGCAGACGGTCGCGTTCACCACACCGGTGGCGCAGCAGTTGATGCTGCACAACACCGGCGTATTCACTGCCGTCGACGTCAAACCGACCGCGGGCGAGAGCGACACCCAGTTGCGGGATGCGGTGAAGAACGCGTTGGGCGGCGACTACGTCGTGCAGACCGGTGCGCAGCTCGCCGCGCAGCAGACCGCAACGCTGACCACGGCGCTGTCGTTCGTCAACGACATCTTCCTCGGCTTCGCCGGCGTCGCGCTGTTCGTCGGCATCTTCCTGATCCTGAACACGTTCTCGATCATCGTCGCGCAGCGTACGAAGGAACTCGCGTTGCTCCGGGCGCTCGGCGGCAGCCGGAACCAGATGATCGGATCGGTGCTCACCGAAGCGCTCGCCATCGGAGTGGTCGCATCCACCATCGGAATCGGCGCCGGCATCGGTGTCGGTGCGGTGCTCGCCTACGTGTTCTCGCACGTCGGCGGCGGTGCGTTGCAGATTACCGGGCTGGCCATCCCGGCGAGTGCGATCATCGCGTCGTATGCGGTCGGCATCACGATCACCATGATCGCCGCGCTGCTTCCGGCGCTGCGGGCCGCCCGGATCGCGCCGATCGCGGCGATGCGCGAGGCGGCCACTCCGGATCGTCCGCTGACCAGAATGACGATCGTCGGCGCGGTGATCTTTGCGGTCGGCGGCGCGTTACTCGGCACCGGTCTGGCCGGAGCCGGCGGTTCGACGCTGACCTTGATCGTGGTCGGCGTACTGCTGTGCTTCTTCGGTATCGCCGTCCTGACGCCCGCCATCAGCGGACCGATCGTCGGCGTGCTCGGAATGCTGTTCAGCCGGTCGGTGCCGGGCATGCTCGGCAAGCGCAACTCGGCCCGAAACCCGCGCCGTACCGCGATCACGGCGGCCGCGCTGATGATCGGCATCGCGCTGGTGGTCGGCATCACGGTCGTCCTCGATTCGGTGAAGACGAGCGTGACCAGCGCCGCCACCTCGACGATCCAGGCGCAGTTGGTCGTCTCCGGCTCGGATGACGGTTTGACCGGCTTCGACCCGGCCGTGCTGACACAGGCCGCGGCGATCCCCGGCGTTCACGAGGTCGGCGGCCTCTTCGAGGACACGGCGCGGCTCAACGGTCACGCCACCGGGATCGCGGCGATCAGCGATCCGCGTACGTTGACCGACGTGTTCTCGCTGACCGCGGCGAGTGGCTCGATCACGTCGATCGCACCGAATCAGGTAGTCGTCGACGCACCGACGGCATCGAAGGCCGGTCTGCACGTGGGCAGCACGATCACCGTGCAGTTCACGCAGGGTCGCCCGCAGACGTTCTACCGTCTCCGGCATCTTCGCGAAGAGCCAGCTGATCAATGGCTGGTTCTTCAACACCGCGGTGACCCGCAACCTCCGGACCGCTCCAGCCGGTGCAGGCCTACATCCAGCTGGACAGCGGCGCCGCCGTCAAACCGATCCAGGCCAAGGTCAACGCGCTGCTGGCGAACAGCCCGGAGGCGAGCGTCAATGACTTCAGCGACTACGTCACCCAGCAGGCCAACAGCATCGACACGGTGCTGACGATCATCCAGACCCTGCTTGCGCTGGCCATCGTGATCGCCATCCTCGGCGTGATCAACACGCTGGCGCTGTCGGTGCTGGAACGCACCCGGGAGATCGGTCTGCTCCGGGCGATCGGCCTGTCCCGGGCCAGCACGATGTACATGGTCACGGTCGAATCCGTGGTGATCTCGGTATTCGGCGCGGTCCTCGGCATCGCGGTCGGCACCGGGCTGGGCGCGTCGGTCGTACGGGCACTCAAGGACAAGGGCATCAAGGATCTGACCCTCCCGTACGGGCAGATGGTCGTGTTCTTGATCCTGGCCGCGATTGTCGGCGTGGTCGCGGCGATCCTGCCGGCGATCCGCGCGGCCCGCACAAACGTCCTCGGAGCGATCAGCTACGAGTGACCAACGGGGGTGGGCCGATGGGGTGCGGGGACCCTATCGGCCCGCTGACGTTTCCCGGATCAACCGGCGCAGGAACGCGACGTCGACGTCGAGCAGGCTGCGCGCGTGCGTCACAGCCGTCAGATGCGAAAGATCAACCTCAGCCGGTACGGCCAGCACGGCACAACCGGCCGCGAGCGCTGCCGCGCAGCCGGTCGGCGAATCCTCGATCGCGACGCAGTGATCCGTCTGTACGTCGAGCGCTGCGGCCGCGCATTCGTAAGGTTCGGGATTCGGTTTGCCGTTCGTGACGTCGTCGTCGGTGATCACGATGTCGAAGTTGTCACGGCCCATCGTGTCCAGCATCGCCTCGGTGATGTGCCGCGCGGTCGCCGTGACCAGCGCGGTCTTGATGCCGGCCGCTTTGACCGCGACGAGCAGCTCCAGCGCCCCGGGGCGCCACATGACACCGCCGGCGAACAGCGCCATCACGCGATCTTCGAGCCACCGGCCGCCCTCGTCGTGGTCCTGCCACGGCTGCTCGATATCGGCGTAGAGGATCCGCATCGCGTCGGATGTCGTGGTACCGAGCATCGCCAGCCTCGTCTCGTCGGACAGGCGCGCACCGTGCCGCTCGGCGAGTTCGTCCAGCGCCGCCTGCCACACCTTCTCGCTGTCCACCAGCGTCCCGTCCATGTCGAAGAGGACGGCTTGAAGTGTTTTGACGGCAGGCGCGGTATCGGTCACGATCGCCAGCGTAACCGCCGGCCGGCACGCCGCTATGACCAGCAGATGTCTACGAGATGGCGATCTTGGAAGCGTCCGATTCGCCGTACGGCTTGTTGTCGGCGTTCTCCCAGGAATCTCGGCTAAATTTGGGCGATGTTGGAACTGCGGGCACGGCGGGTGGTTGATCGGCTCCGGGAGCGTGGCGTCCCGGCGCACCTGTTCATGGGCCAGGCGTCCCGGTTCGGCGTACGGGTGGATCTTCCCGACGGCCGGCAGGCGATCTGGGACGCCGACGGCGCAGCGGCGCTGGACGCGCAGATCATGCGTGACGGCATGCTGGTCGGGCTGGTCGAGGACGTACCCGACTCGGAAAACTTCACCGACGACGAGGTCGTCGACGCGATCGCTCGAGCCGACTACGACAAGCCGGTCGGCCGGCTCCGCACGACCGCGCCTCCGCCGGAGCCGGCGCTTCCGGTCGAGGGTGGCTTCTTCCGCCGAATGTTCGACGGATTCCGCTACCGCTGACCCGCGCGCTGCCAAACTCACGGCGTCTCGGCCTCGATGATCCCAGCGAGCAATGTCACGGCCTCCTCGACGAGATGGTCGGCGAGATTCGCGTACCCCAGCATCAGCGTCGGCCCTGGATAGGACTCCGGTCGGATCCGCGCACCGGCGATGTCGTAGACGAACAGGCCCCGCCGCCGCCCGGCCCACATCACGGCGGCCGCATCACACCCGGCCGGAAGATCAAGAAGCACGTGTACGCCGGCCTCGGCGCCGTGGATCCGGCAACCCGGAATCCGCTGCAGCGCCGCGATCAGCGTGTCGCGACGAGCCCGGAATCGCACCCGTGACGCGCGCAGATGCCGGTCGTACGCGCCAGCCTCGATGAACTCGGCGAAGGCGAGCTGCGTCAACGATGACGGCATGATCTGCAGTCGGTCATCGGTCCGCAGCGTATCCGTCCACTGTGGAGGCGTGACCGCCCAGCCGATCCCGACGGTCGGGCCGATCGTCTTCGTGACCGAACCCAGCAGCGCGACCCGGCGCGGCTCCATCCCCTGGATCGTCGCGGTCGGCGGCCGGTTGTAGCGAAATTCCGCGTCGTAATCGTCCTCGACGATCAGCCCGTCCACCCGCCGTACCCAGTCCAACAGCGCGGCCCGGCGCGCCGGCGCGAGGACGGCGCCCAGCGGATAGTGGTGCGCAGCACCGACGCACACCGCCCGGACGTCCGGGTGATCGGCCAGCATCGACACGACCATGCCATGCTCGTCCACCGGGATCGGTACGAGCGTCAGACCGGCCAGCGTCGCCGCCTGCCACAACCGGGTAGGACCGGGGTCCTCGACCGCGATCGAGGTATGGCCGTCGGCCCGCAGCGCCGTTGCGATGCGCAGCATCGCCTGCCCGGCACCGAAACACACATTCACCTGCCCGGGCGTGGCAGCGGCGCCGCGGACACGATTCAGGTACGCCGACAGGACCGTCCGGAGGCGCTCGGTGCCACCCGGCTCCGGATAGTCGAGATCCGCGTAGGACGCGGTCTGCGCCGCCGTAGCCAACGCCTGCAGCCAGCGGCGGCGTGGAAACGCGCGCAGATCCGGCTGTCCGGGCTCCATGTCGTATCGGCGCGCGATCGCAGGCTTGCGAACGGGTTGCGGACGTTCGCCGGTCTGTTCCGGGACCCAGCTGACCCGCGTGGCCGAGCCGGTCCGCGCCTCGAGGTAGCACTCGGCGATCAGCTGCCCGTACGCCCGAGTGACGGTCCAGCGGGACATGCCCAACTCGGCGGCCAGCGTCCGGCTCGGCGGCAGTGCCGTGTGATGCGGCAGCCGCCCGTCGCGGATCGCCGCGCGAATGGCGACGGTCAGACGGTCGCTCAGCGCACCGCGGTAGGCGGTCAGGTCGAGGAGGACATCCCAGCCAAGATTGGTCTGTGATTCCGCCACAGCAATGGATCGTAGTGGCAGTCCGATCCGCCCTACCGTTTCATTCATGAGAAAAAACATCACGATCCGGTACGCGCAACCGAAGGCACACCTGGCATCTCGCCGCCACGCCCGCCTGGTGCGGTATAGCGATCCGACGAGCGCCGAGGACGACTATCTCCGCTTCAGCAACCGAGGGCGCTGATCCCGTGATCGGCCGGTCGCCGTGGTGGCCGGCCGATCACCGCCGGGGGCACGTCGCCTGCGGGAACGGACGCTCCTCGAACGCACGCATCGGCATGAAGACCGCCGGCCGGCCGCAGCTGACGCCAAGGCGCCGGCAGGTGTCGCCGAGCGACCTGCGCCGCCGTACGGCATTGTTGGCACCGCGCTGGCGGACGATCGGTGTGGGAGCGATCGGAGAATGTGAATCCGTGGCTGCGTCCGTACGCTGATCGAACATGTCCATGCCTATGACCATCCGCGACAATCCGGCGCCGCGCGGCCGACGTAACAGAACCGTGACCGCATTCGGATCTGATTTATACGTCAAGTAGTTGTGCAACTACACACCGTTGTGTGGCTCTGACGGTTTCATATTCGAGTGAGACCGCTCTGTGGCGCCCGCCACACATCCTGACCGGCCGTATCGCTTCGCTACAACCTCTTCGTAGCCAGCATCAGGGCCTCGTCGATCACGATTCGTCCACCCCGCGCTCCGGAAAGCCCTCGCCCCGGAAGCAGACGATGAACTCCTGCCGCACCTCGCCGTCCCGGTGAGCCGAGACCGTACCCGGGTCGGAGTAGACGCCGAGCAAGCCGGTGATCTGCACATCCATCTCCAACTCGGCGGCGGCTCGCATTGCCGTGTCGGTGATCGTCACGCCAATCCGATGTCCACATCAGATAGTCGTCGAGTTCGGCGAGCTGGTGCTCGATGAATTCGAGCGTGCCGGAACGGTACACGCGGAAGACGTTGTCCCGGAGGAACCGATCGATGTAGCCGGTCACGTACATGTCGATCTCGACGAAGCACGTCCAGATCTCCGGCAGCGCCGGACCGCCGCCACCGCGCGGAAGCTTAAGCTCCCGCCAGCGCTCGTACCGTTCCCGGAATCCGGCTAAATCAGGTACGGCGTCCCCCATGCGCTCAGGTTAGACGAGGGCCGCCGTGAAGATGTCGAGCGCGTCCGACGTGAACAGGACAAACCGTGCCTCGACGACGTTCGTCGCGGTCGCACGCAGGGCGCGTACCGCGATCGCGGCCGCATCATCGAGCGGCCAGCCGAAGATGCCGGTCGAGACCGCCGGAAACGCGACGGTTACGGCACCCAACTCGTCGGCGACGCGCAGCGACTCGTGGTAACAGGATGCGAGCAGTTCGGACCGGTCGTCGGCGTGCGCGTACACCGGACCGACCGTGTGGATCACCCAGCGTGCGGGGAGATTGCCGGCCGTCGTTGCGACTGCCTGCCCGGTCTTGAGACCTTTGCCGTAGTGCGATGCCCGCAGCGCTCGGCATGCCGCGAGGATCTCCGGGCCGCCCCGGCGATGGATCGAGCCGTCGACACCCCCGCCGCCGAGCAGCGAGGAGTTCGCCGCGTTGACGATCGCATCGACGTGCTGCTCGGTGATGTCACCCAGGACCGTGGTGATCCGCATCCGCGTCCCTTCCAGTTCCGGTGAGATCAGGCGGTCGCCGCCAGTTGATCTGCGCACGCCTGACGGACCTTCGCCATCAGCTCGGACTTCGGCGGACCCCAGTCGGCGTGCAGGAAATCGGCGACGCCGTAGATGGCGCCGAGCGGCATCTCCAGAACCGAGGGCGACTCCCAGGACAGAAATACCACCCGATCCGCATATGCCGCGACGTCGCTGTCGCTGATGGCGTTGGCCGACCACTCGGACGCCAGCGCGTCGAAGATCACCTGAGCGGCCTCGGTCACCGTCTCCGGAACGGCACACCGCATCTCCCCTGCGACCACCGGCAGAAGCGCGCGGATCTCGTCGGTATCGCGCGCCGAGACCGGCCAGTTCGCGTAATGCTTCACCATCGTGACCGCGGACCAGAAGCTCGGCCGCCCACCACGGGACGCGCTCGATCTCGATGCACCCGAGCACCATCCACGCGATCACCATCTGCGGCAACGGCAGCGGTTCGTCGAGAAGATCGACACCTACGTACATCGACACATCATCCACAACGTACGCGTTCCGCCGCTCGCCATTATCGCCGACGCGGCGCACCGGCGGATCCATCCGGGCTCAATCGGCGCTCACCACGTAGGGTAGGAGTGTGAGTGAGTTCGACGGACTTCCCGTGCTGCGCAACCCCGTAGCGATCGCTGCGTTCGAGGGGTGGAATGACGCCGCCGACTCGTCGACCGCCGCCGTCGAGCACCTCGAGCAGGTCTGGGGCGCGCGGCACATCGCGTCGATAGACCCTGAGGAATACTACGACTTCCAGGTGAACCGTCCGGTGGTGTCGCTGATCGACGGCGAGACCCGGTCGATCGACTGGCCGACCACGCGTTTCTCGGTCGCGACACCGCCCGGCACCGACCGCGATGTCGTGCTGATCCGGGGCATCGAGCCGAGCATGCGCTGGCGTACGTTCTGCGCCGAGGTGCTGGAGATGTGCCACAGCCTCGAAGTCGAGCGTGTCGTCGTGCTCGGCGCGCTGCTCGCCGACGTCGCGTTCAGCCGGCCGTTGCCGATCAGCGGCAGCGCCGGGACGAAGGACACCGCGGACCGTTTCAACCTGACGCCGACCCGCTACGAGGGTGCGACCGGCATCGTCGGCATCCTGCACGACGCCTGCGTGAAGGCCGAACTTGACGCGCTGTCGTTCTGGGTGCACGTGCCGCACTACGCAAACAATCCGCCGTGCCCGAAGGCGACGCAGGCGCTGCTGCACCGGGTCGAAGAGGTGCTCGACCTGCCGGTTCCGATGAAGGACCTGGCCGAGGAGTCGGCCGAGTGGGAGCAGAAGCTCCGAGCCGCCGCCGAGCAGGATGCCGAGCTGGCCGAGTACGTACGCGAGCTGGAAGAACGCAGCGTCGACGAAGGCCTGCAGACGACGTCCGGCGACGAGATCGCCCAGGAGTTCGAGAAGTACCTCCGCCGGCGGGGCAACCCGAACCCGCCCACCGCCGGCACCTGGTAACTACCCAAGATCGGGTCTATTGGTGAGCCGCGTAGCGGCCTTTTTGTCCTTGTGCTGACTACGTCACACGCGACACGCCGTCCTAGGAAGCTAGGTAATAACGGACAGCAGGTGGCATCATGATCGAGAGGAGACAAGGCAGGTACGCGCGTGACGATCAACCCAGGAGCGGCGGAACACCCCCACCGCCAGATCGCGGCACAGATCCGGGCACAAATCCGGCGCGGAGACTGGGCGCCGGGCGAGCGCCTGCCATCGATTCCGAGCATCGCCGCCCAGTACGGTGTCGCCAAGCAGACCGTCCAGCGGACGATCGACCAGCTGCGCATCGAAGGCATCCTGATCACGAAGCCCGGCTCCGGCACGTTCGTCCGCGGGACCCGACGGAAGCTCAACCGGCTGTCCCGCGGCCGGTACGGCATGCGTCGCGGCTACCACGCCGACCTGGCCACGCGATACCGGCAGCAGCTCCTCGAAGTCGGCCGCTCCCCCGCACCGGGCGAGATCGCGGACGTGTTCGGCGTACCGGCCGGCACCGACTTGATCGTGCGGCGACACCTCGTGCGTACCCAGGATGCTCCGGTCGAGGTGGGCGCGAGTTGGCTGCGCCCAACCGATGCCGACGGCACGTCGCTCGCGCGCGCCGAGGCCTTCGGCCGGCCGCTCTACCAGGAGGTCGAGGACGTCACCGGCCGGATGTACGCGAGCGCGACCGACCAGGTCACCGCACGCCTGCCCACCCGGGAGGAGGCGGAGATCCTGCAGATCCGCCCGGACACCCCGGTGCTGCACCTGCTGCACATCGCGTACGACGCGGAGCACCGCCCGATCGAGGTGGCCGTGGCGACGTGGCCCGGCCCGATGACGGCGCTCACCGAGGAGTACGCGATCCCGGCCCAGCGCGAGCCGCAGACCGAGGACGGCCCCGACTTCTACCTGGGCTAATGGCTAGGCTGGTGATCAGCCTGACGGCGTCGGATGCGTGTAGTACCACCACGCCGCGTTGACGGCATACGGTGGGAAGATCTTCGCGATGTCGGACTTCAGCGCGTCATCCGGCGCTTCCACAAACGCCGGCGGGGTCGTCATCCGCACGGCGTACACGTTGATCGACGAGTCGTCGATGTCTGCGGAATCAACGGTTGAGCAGGCCACGTTCGCGTATGCCGCCGTGACCTGCCCGACGGTGGTCGCGTTCCGCGGGTCCATGGCGAACACGGACGCCGTGCAGTGCGTCACGCAGGACGGACCGTAGATCGACTCACTGCACTGCAACGATCCATGCCCCGTCATCATGGTCGATACCACGACGTCCAGCAGCTTCTGGAGCGACGCGGGCACCTGGCTGCGCGGCGCATTCTCCGGCCCGCCCGGGCGTAACACAGCGAACGCGACCGCTCCGACCAGCACGATGACGAGCCCGAACGCGCCGAACAAGATCCGCTTCTGGGTCACGCCGAGAGCGTACGGGACGGCGCCAACTGCCTATAGGGCGATGCCTAGCAACGCATCGACCGTTGCGGCCATCAGGGACGGGGCGGCCGTGTCGGTGCCCTCGTGGGATAGGGCAGTATCGGCCCACGTATCCACAAGGGACAGTGCCGTCGGCGTATCGAGGTCGTCGGACAAGGCTGCGCGTACGCCTGCCAAAAGCTCGTGCCCGGACGGCCCGGACGGCATCGCGGCGGCCGCACGCCACCGTGCCAGCCGCTGCTCGGCGGTCTTCTGCAACTCGTCCGTCCACTGACGATCGGTGCGGTAGTGATCGGCGAAGAGCGCGAGCCGGACCGCCATCGAGTCGACGTGGTCGGCCCGGAGCCGGGACACGAACACCAGGTTTCCCTTGCTCTTGCTCATCTTCTCGCCGTGCAGGCCGATCATGCCGGCGTGGCTGTAGTGCGCCGCGAACGGCGCCGTGCCGGTGATGATCTCGGCGTGCGCGGCCGACATCTCGTGGTGCGGGAACAGCAGGTCGTTACCGCCGCCCTGGACGCTGATCTGCGGTCCGATCAGGCCGAGCGCGATCACCGCGCATTCGATGTGCCAGCCGGGGCGTCCGGGGCCGAGCGGGCCGCCGGGCCACGCCGGTTCGCCGTCGCGGGCACCGCGCCACAGCAGCGGGTCGAGGGCGTCTCGCTTTCCGGCGCGATCCGGGTCGCCGCCGCGCTCGCCGAAGATCGGCACCATCTCGTCCCGGCCGAGGTTCGACTCGTAGCCGAACCTCGGGTCCTGGGCGACGTCGAAGTAGACGTCGCCGGTACCGTCCTCGAGCCGGTACGCGACGCCGTCGTCCACGAGCGCGCCGACCGTCTCCACGATCGTCGGGATCGACTCGACCGCGCCCACGTAGTGCTCCGGCGGGATGATCCGCAGAGCCTCCATGTCCTCCCGGAACAGGGCGGTCTCGCGCATCGCGAGCACGATCCAGTCCTCCCCGTCGCGGGTCGCGCGTTCCAGCAGCGGGTCGTCGATGTCGGTGACGTTCTGGACGTACGTGACGTCCAGGCCGTTGTCCCGCCACACCCGGTTGATCAGGTCAAATGTGAGCATCGTCGCCGCGTGCCCGAGATGCGTCGCGTCATAGGGCGTGATGCCGCAGACGTACATCGTCGCGGCCTCGGTGTCGGTGCCGCTCGGGTGCACCTCCCGGCGGGCCGAATCGTAGAGCGCGAGCGGCGTCGGCGTGCCTGGCAGCGTGGGAACGACCGGAGATGACCACGAATCCATGCCGCCCAGCCTATCCAGCAGCCGGCGCGCGCCGAACGCCGGTCACCAGGTGGGCACGGCCGGTCCGGGCCGTCGGCGAGGCGACCCGCCGGACAAACCGGCCATAGTTCGCGTCCGGTGCGCCGGCCCAGGTCACGTGCTCGATCATCCAGCCGTTCGCGGCGAACAGCGCGGCCGGGTCATCGTGCCCGTAAGGGCCAGGTTGTCCGTTTGCGGCGCAGTACGCGCGGTAGGTGTCCATGCCCGGCACGTCGGGGGGCATCACATCGGCCAGAAACCGGCTGCCCGGCGCCGACTCGGCCGCCGCAGACGTCAACAGCGCATCCACGGCCTCCGGCGCAAGGTAGAACAACAACCCTTCACCCAGCCACGCGGTGGGCAGGGCCGCGTCAAAGCCGGCGGCACGCAGCGCCGGCAGCCATTCCCCGGAAAGATCAGCGGGTACGGCCAACCGGGTGCAGGACGCGACGGCGTCCGCAAGGATCGGCTCCTTCGTCGCGAACAGCTCCGGCCGGTCCACCTCGAACCACGTCAGGTCGCGGGGCAGCGCCATCCGGAACGGGCGCGTGTCGAGTCCGGCGCCGAGCACCACGACCTGGTCGATTCCGTGCTGGACCAGTGCGGCGACCTGCTCGTCGAAATAGCGCGTCCGAACCGGCAGGTAGGCGTTCTCGCCGCCGCTGGCGCGCTCGGATGCGGCGAGCATCGTCACACCGCGCTCGCCGGCGAGGGCAGCCGCCCATGGATCGTCGAAGAGCCTGTCGTCGCGGGACGACTCACGGGCGCGAGCCGCGGCGATCCAGTGGGCAGAGCTGATCATCGGCCCATTCTGCCTCGGGGCACGACGCGATATCCGTACCGGTGCAGCAGAGGCAGGGTCGTCGCCGTACTCACGAGCCGGTCTCGCCGAGACTGCTCGCCTCGCCAGGCGTCGTCGGAACGGACGGACACCTGGCCGACCGAGAACCGCGACGGGTTGCCCGAGACCGTGTGGTTACGGCCGAGTTCGACGGTCGCTCTGCCGACGAACGGCGTACCGAGCGGATCGAGGCCCACGAGCTCGAACACGCTCGCCGTCGTGGCCTGCGGATCGGCGACGAAATCTTCGTAGCGCAGTCGCAGATGCCGGTCGCGGTAGTTCAACCGCGCCACGTCCTCGATGAGCAGATTCCACGCCACCCAGCTCAGCCCGCTGTCGGTGGCGGTATGCCGGACCATGGTCGTGGGTACCGGACGATCGGTTTGCAGCTTCGGCCGCATCCACGAATAGGCGACCGCACGCGGATCCCGGACCACCTGCACCAGGTACGTGTCGACCCCGCTGATCTGAGCCGCCACCGCGGCACCGGACGGCACCTTCGACGAGTCGACGATGAGTTCGGCGCCGGTTACCGTGGCGAGCGCCGCGTAGAGCCGGCCCAACTCCTCGCGGTAGCGCATCGCGTCCTCGTCGAAATGCCCGTGCGCGAGCCGGCGGGTGTGGCGGATCCGAACGGACCGCTGCTGCCGGTCGTTCGTCTCGGCCGGGCGCAGCTCACGGCCCTGGTACGCCAGGTCGAGCACCTCCCGCCAGAGCGGGCATTTCGGCAGCGGCTGGCCACACCCGCAGTGCCGGTTCTGACTGAGACCCCGCTTCCACAGGAAGTAGAGTTCGCCGACCGAGAACACGCCGGTGTACGAGCCCAGGACGTTGTCGAGAATCGTGGTACCGCTGCGACCCCAACCGGCGATATAGAGCACCTTCACCCGGGCGACGCTCGCAGACCGTCCCAGCAGCAACCTTTGCCGAACCTGAGGAACTGCTGTGAAAACCTGTGAACACTCTCAGATTAGATCGGCGGCCAGGGCACGGCCGGCCAGTCGGTCGGTGGGTCCGGATAGATGCCGGCCTTGATCAGCCGGTCGATTCGCGTACGGACCTTGCGTACCTCGCTGATCGTCAGGTGTTCGTGCAGTGATTCGCCGAGTTCGCCATCGAGATCCACGCGCAGCTTCGCGAGCACATCCAACGTCTCCGGCGCGAGCGCATCGCCGATCCAGCCCCAGAGGATCGTGCGCAGCTTGTTCTGCATGTGGAAGCTCACGCCGTGATCGACGCCGAAGACCGCGCCGGCCGGCGTCAGCAGGATGTGCCCGCCCTTGCGGTCGGCGTTGTTGATAACGACGTCGAACACGGCCAGGCGGGCGAGGCGCTCGTCGTCGGAGTGTGCCAGCACGTACGGCTTGCCGTCGTCGTCCTCGGCCTTCGCGATCCGGTGCCAGCCGAACGGCACGTGACCGGACGGGACGAAGCCGAGGAGCGGCGACTCCGCTTCGTCATCGTCCGCGTCGACCGTGTCGATCCACAGCTGGCACGCGCCCGGTCCGAGAGGGCCGTCCCGCAGCACGGTCGGCGGCACCGGCGACCAACCGGTCGCGGCACCAACCAGGTATGCCGACACTTCGCGGCCGGCCAGCGTACCGTCCGGGAAGTCCCACAGTGGACGTTCGCCGCGCACCGGCTTGTAGACGCACCGGGCCTCGACGCCGTTCAGTGTGATCGCACACCGCAGCGTGGTATTCGATGCGTCGACGAGCCGCCCTTCAATGTCGAGTTCACCGTTACGGAGAAGCTCCAGGGCATCGGATTCGGAGAGCAACGCGGCTACCGGTGGTAACCGTTGTGCCGGGGGCAGCGGTGCCCCGCCGGATCCAATGGCTGGCCACAGAGCGGGCACGGCGGACGGCCCGCGCCGACGACCCGCTTCGCCCGCTCGATGAAGGCCCGCGTCTCCTCCGGCGTCAACCGGACGCGCAAGCGGTCCAGGTCGGCCGTGACGATGTCGTAGTCGTCCTCATCGGTCTCGTCCTCCTCGACCTCGACGGCCTCGGTCTCTTCCTCGGCCTCACCGACCGCGATCGCCTCGATGACGACGGTCGAGGTGTCCACGTCGTACGCGAGACCGAGCGTACCGACCCGGAACTCCTCATCGATCGGTGCTTCCAGCGGGTCGTTGTCCGGTGCGCTCAGGTCCAGCGGCGGCAGGACCAGCCCGAATCGGCGGTTCGCCTCCACGAGCAACTCATCGAGCTTCTCCGCCAGTAGACTGACCTGCACCTTTTCCAACGCCACGCTGACCAGGCGGCCGCCACCCCGGGCCTGAAGGTAGAACGTACGCTCGCCGGGCGAACCGACGGTTCCGGCGACGAACCGCTCCGGCGGCTCGAACTCGTACACCTGATGCGTCATCTCAGCGCCTCCGCTCCGCGCAGGCTCACAGACTCAACGCCCACAATGCCTCCGCTGCGCTCCGTCACTTCGTGCACCTCCGCTGCGCGGAGGCGCACAAAGCAAGCACCTACCGTGCCTCCGCTGCGCTCCGTCACGGTCTTGACCTTAACTGGTTGTGACCGCCGATGCCCGTCGCGGGTCCACCGGCACCACCGCCCACCGCCGCGTCGGATGACGGTGGCTTCCGGCGACCGCGACGTGGCGGTGGTTTGAGTCCGGACAGATCGCCGCCGATGTCGTTCGCGCGAATCAGAAACGGACGTAGTGGCGTATATCGGATAACGGTCAGCGATGCCGGATCGATCGCGATCCGTTGAAAAAGATCCAGATGTACGCCCATCGCATCGGCCACGATCGCCTTGATCACGTCACCGTGGCTGCACGCCAGCACAACGGCGCCGTCACCGTGCTCCGCGGTCGCCCGCGCGTCGGCCGTCCGGATTGCGGCGACCGCGCGCGCCGACATCGCGGCCATCGCCTCGCCGCCCGGGAACACGGCCGCGGATGGATGCGCCTGTACGACCTTCCACAGCGGCTCCTTGGCGAGCGCCTTCAACGTCTTGCCCGACCAGTCGCCGTAGTCGCACTCGACCAGGTCCGGCTCCTCGACCACGGTTGCGCCCGGCAGTGCCGCCGCGATCGTCTGCCGGCACCGGATCAGCGGCGACGAGATCACCAGCTGCGGCACGATGCCGGCCGCCGCGAGGCGTGCACCGACCGCGACCGCCTGCGCCCGGCCGACGTCGTCGAGCTCGGTCGGCTGGTGGCCGGCGAGCGTCCCGCTGGCGTTCGACGTCGTCCGGCCGTGCCGGAGCAGGATGACAGTTGCCACGGGGTGAAGACTACGTCGCGGTCACGACGCCGGTGACAATCATCGCGATCACCGCAATCCCGGCCGCGATGCGGTACGGGATGAACCAGGTGATCGGGTGCTTCACCACGAACCGCAGCAACCAGGCGATCGAGATGTAGCCGACCACGAAACTGACCGCGAGCGCGACCAGCGTCGGCGTCCAGCCGACCGTGTTCGCGATGTCCTTCTGGTCCTTGACGGCTTCCAAACCACCGGCCGCGACCAGCGCCGGGATGCCGAGCAGGAACGATATCCGGGTCGCGGTGAGCCGGTCGAGATCGCGCAGGAGGCCGGCGCTGATCGTGGCGCCGGAGCGGGAAACGCCGGGAATCAGCGCGATCACCTGGAACGCGCCGATGAAGACGGCGTCGCGGATCCGCAGGCCGCCCTCACGCTTCGTCTGCGTCGCGGCATGCTCGGCGAAGGCCATCACCGCGCTCCACAGGATCAGCCCGGCGGCGACCACCCATAGATTACGCAGCGGTCCTTCGATGAACGATTTCGCGGCCAGGCCGACGACCGCGATCGGGATCGAGCCGATGATGATGAACCAGGCGAGCCGCCAGGCCTCTTCCTGGCGCGCCGCCGAGGAGAAGAGTCCCTTGACGAATCCGGCGATGATCCGCCAGATGTCCTTCCAGAAGTAGATGATCGCCGCGATGATCGCACCGACCTGGATGATCGCGGTGAATGCGGTCGGTCCGGGGCCGGAGATGTTGAGATTCATGAGCTGTTCGGCGATGGTGAGGTGCCCGGTCGACGACACCGGAAGGAATTCGGTCAGGCCCTCGACCACGCCCAGAACGATGGCCTGCCACAGCGCGATATGCACGCGTTACTCCCCTACTCCGGATAGTTCCAGCGCCTGCGCTGCGGCACGAAGCGTACGAATGCCGCTCTCGGCGTCCGCGACGAACAAGGAGACCGACAGCGTGGTGACACCGGCTTCGGCGTACGCGCGCATGCGCTCGGCGACCCGCTCGACCGGGCCGAGGAGGCTGGTCCGGTCGATGAACTCCAGTGGCACCGCGGCAGCCGCGTCGGCCTGCCGTTTCGCCAGGTAGAGGTCCTGGATCTCCTTCGCCGCGTCGCCGTATCCCATCCGGGTCGCGAGCTGGTTGTAGAAGTTCTGTTCCCGGCTGCCCATCCCGCCGATGTAGAGCGCGGCGTAGAAGCGGACCAGCGCGGCGCAGTCGTCGATGTCGTCGCCGATCACCAGCGGTGCGGTCGGCGCGATGTCGAAGCCGTCGAGCGTCTTACCGACTTTGGCCCGACCGGCGGAGATCGTGGCGAGAAGCTCGTCGGCATGCTCCGGTGCGAAGAAGATCGCGAGCCAGCCGTCCGCGATCTCGCCGGCCAGCTCGAGGTTCTTCGGGCCGACCGACGCCAGATAGATCGGGATGTGGTCGCGGACCGGGTGCACGGTCAGCCGAAGCGCCTTGCCGGCACCGCCCGGCAGCGGCAGCTGGAAGTGCTCGCCGTCGTACGCGACCGGCTCCCGGGCCAGCGCTTTCTTCACGATGTCGACGTACTCACGGGTACGCCCGAGTGGCTTCGCGAACGGCACGCCGTGCCAACCCTCGGACACCTGCGGCCCGGAGACGCCGAGTCCGAGCCGGAACCGGCCACCGGTGATCGTGTCGATCGTCGCGGCCGTCATCGCGGTCATCGCCGGCGTACGCGCCGGGATCTGCATGACCGCGGCACCGACGTCGATCCGCTCGGTCTGCCCGGCAATCCACGCGAGCATGCGTCGGCGAATCGGAGCCGTACGCCTCGGCCGCCCAGACCACGGAGAAGCCGAGCCGATCGGCCTCCTGCGCGAGCGCGAGATGGTCCGCGGGCGTACTCCACGCCGCAAGGTAGCCGAGATTGAGTCCGAGACGCACGCCGCTGCCCTTCCGTCGAGCGCCTCACGCACGAGTACGCGCCTAGAGGGTATCGGCATCGGTCCGGCACAGCCTCCGTCGGCGTAGCCGTAATCACAGGTAGTTTCACCAGACATGCGGCAGCGACCACTCGGGCGGGCGGGACTGATGGTCTCGCGCCTGGCGCTGGGCACCATGACCTGGGGCCGCGAGACCGATGCGGATGACGCCGCCGCCCAGCTCAAGACGTATGTGGAGGCCGGCGGAAACCTGATCGACACCGCCGACGTGTACGCCGACGGCGAGTCCGAAGAGGTTCTCGGATCGCTGCTGTCATCGCTGATCTCCCGCGACGACGTATTGATCGCGACGAAAGCCGGACTCCGGCCGGGCCGGGACCGCCGGCGCGACGGGTCCCGCGGTCACCTACTCAGCGTGCTGGACGCATCGCTGCGGCGCCTCGGCACGGATCACATCGACATCTGGCAGATCCACGGGTACGACTACGACACGCCGCTGGACGAGACGCTGTCGGCGCTCGACTATGCGGTCATGTCCGGCCGGGTGCGCTACGCCGGCGTCGCGAACTTCTGCGGCTGGCAGACCGCACAGGCCGCAACCTGGCAGGGTGCCTGGCCCGGACGGGCGCCGATCGCGTCCGTACAAGTGGAGTATTCGCTCTTGGAACGCGGTGTCGAGCGCGAGGTGATCCCGGCGGCCGCCGCGTTCGGCCTCGGGGTTCTGCCGTGGTCGCCGCTCGGCCGCGGCGTACTGACCGGCAAGTACCGGCACGGGCGGCCGGCCGACTCGCGGGGCGCGTCGGCGCACTTCGAGCCGTTCGTCAGCCCGTATCTGGATCCGCGCTGCTCGTCGATTGTCGAGTCGGTGATGACCGCTTCGTCCGGTCTCGGCGTCTCACCGGTCGAGATCGCGCTCGCCTGGGTCCGCGACCGGCCCGGCGTGGTGGCCCCGATCCTGGGCGCCCGGACCGTCGGGCAGCTGCTCGGCGCGCTCGCGTCCGAGGACGTCACGCTGCCCGCCGAGATCGGCCGAGCGCTCGACGACGTGTCCGCGATCGGTTACGGCTATCCGGAGCGGCAGGGGTAGGCCGCTCCGGCAAGCCAGCACAGCCGGAGCGGCAGGGGTAGCCCGACCGGGCGAATCGCGTGGCCGCGCACAAGGTAAATACGCGGCGTCGCTGGAAAACACGGGAGAGGACGAGCAGGATAACGGGTATGGACTACGAATACGCGCCGCTGCGGATCGCTACGAACACCGATAGCGCCACCGCAGCGGCGCAGCTGACCATCGCCGCCGAGTTCTCCGGTTGGGAGCTGGCCCGGGTGCGGATCTTCAAGGACGGCACTCGCAAGGTCATGCTCCGCCGCCGGTTGACCGGCGAGCCGCTGCCGGCCCTGGTGCCGTAGAGCGTGGAGCGCAGACGGCGCCGCGACCCGAGGGCCGCGGCGCCGGTCAGTCCTGGCTAACTACATGTGGTTCGGTACTACTCGTCGTCTTCGTCGTCCAGGTCGGCGTACGGGTGCTCGTCCAGGCGCCCGACGATCCGAGCCGGCGATTCGAGCGTGAACGGACCGGCGCCGTCGGCCTCGTCGAACGCGGCGAGATCCAGCGGGTCCTCGACCTCCGCGACCGCGACGAGGCCGTCGAGCGGCTCCAACTCCGGTACGTCGAGCGCGGCCAGCGATCCGTCGCCGGACTGCAGCAGCTCCAGCACTGCCTCGCCGACGGACTCGACCGGGTCGTCGGCGCCCTCCTCGTCGGCCATCGCCTCCTTGCGGGCCACGGTCGCCGCCTTCAGCAGCGCGGCAACGCTCGGCACGCGGTAGTCGCGGCGCTGGCGTACCGAGACGATGTGCGTGTGCGCGTCGGTCGCGCTCGCCAGATCGGCCATCGCGCCGAGCTTCTCGTCCGCGAGTTCCGGGTCGATCAGGTCGACGTCCCACGGCGTGACCTCGCCGTACGCGTCGAGCAGCAGGTCGTCGTACGCGAACGATGCGTTGTTCAACTCGACGTAGTTCCGCCAGACCTCGTCGTCGTCGATGCGCCCGTCGGCGGCCTTCACCGCGGCAAGGTGCCCGCGCATCGCCGCGACCACCCGGTCCAGCGCTGCGTCCAGATCTACGTGGTGCTCAGTCACAACCGCTCCTAATGTTTTCTTCCATCAAACTGTCACGACTGCCGCAGGAACCGGTCGAGCACCCGCACGCCGAACTTTAACCCCTCGACCGGCACGCGCTCGTCAATGCCGTGGAATAACGCGGCGAAGTTCAGGTCGGCGGGCAGTTGCAGCGGCGAGAAGCCGAAGCAGCGCATACCGAGGCGGGCGAACGCCTTCGCGTCGGTGCCGCCGGAAAGCATATAGGGCACCGGCCGGGCGCCCGCGTCCTCGGCCCGTAGCGCGGCCGCCATCGCATCGACCAGCGCGCCGTCGAACGTGGTCTCCAGCGCCGGCTTGTGCTGCACGTACTCGACGCCGATGTCCTCGCCGACGAGCTGCTGCAGCTCCTCCAGGAACGCCCGGTCGCGGCCGGGCAGCGTACGGCAGTCGATCGTCGCGGACGCCCGGGACGGGATCACGTTGTGCTTGTAGCCGGCGGTCAGGCCGGTCGGGTTCGCGGTGTCCCGGATGGTCGCGCCGATCAGGTTCGCGATCGGGCCGAGCTTCGCGATCGCGAGTTCCGGATCGTTCGGGTCCAGTTCGATGCCGAGGACATCGGAGATCTGCTCCAGGAAGTCCCGTACCGTTGGGGTGACCTGCAGCGGGAACGTGTGCTGCCCGACCCGCGCCACGGCCTCGGCCAGCGCGGTGACCGCGTTGTCGTGATTGATCATCGAGCCGTGACCGGGGCGGCCCTTCGCCTGCAGGCGCAGCCAGTCGATGCCCTTCTCGGCCGTCTGGATCAGGTAGAGGCGCAGGTCGTTGCCGACCGACACGGAGAATCCGCCGACCTCCCCGACCGCCTCGGTGCAGCCTTCGAACAGCTCAGGATGGTCGTCGACCAGCGGGTCCGCCCCGTAGGTGCTGCCAGCCTCCTCGTCGGCGGTGTAGGCGAAGACGATGTCGCGCGGCGGCACATAACCGCTCCGCTTCCAGTCGCGGATCACCGCGACCGTCATGGCGTCGAAGTCCTTCATGTCGATCGCGCCGCGGCCCCAGACGTAGCCGTCCTTGATCTCGCCGGAGAACGGATCGACCGACCATTCCGCGGCGTCCGCGGGGACCACGTCCAGGTGCCCGTGCACGAGCAACGCGTCGCGTGACGGGTCCGCGCCGGCAAACCGGACAACCACATTGGTACGCCCGGCCGCGGGCTCAATGATGGTCGGCTCGAAGCCGACGTCGGCGAGCTTCTCCGCGACGTACTCGGCGGCTTTCCGCTCGCCCTTGCTCGTTTCGAGCTCACCGGTGTTCGAGGTGTCGATCCGGATCAGGTCGCGGCAGATCTCGACGACCTCGTCGGTGGCGTCCATGTGGCCTGGCTCTCCTAAAACTCGTGATAGGTCAGTTCGCCGGCCTCGATCGGCTCGGTGATGCGATTTTCGGCCGGTGCGAGCGGACACGCCCACCGATCGTCGTACGCACAGGACGGGTTGTAGAGGTAATTGAAGTCGAGCGTGACCTGGTCATTGTGCTCGACGACCAAACCGCGTCCGAAGGTGCCCTTGACCGTGTCGGTGAGGTAGCGGCCGCCGCCGTAGGTGCCGCCGTGCCCGCTGGTGCCGTCGCGCAGCGGCAGGAACATGCCCCCTCCGTACGCGTCGAGCCACCACAGCGCCAGCGGCCCCCAGGGCGTGTGGAGCGTGCCCATCCGGCGGTACTGCAGTACGCCGTCCGGGCCGCCGGTGTCGATCTCGATCCCGTCCTCGGCGGCCTCCGCTCCTTCGGCGTCCTCGGCCGTTTCGGCTGCCGTGAACGGGACCGTGATCCGGGCGCTCGGGTTCTCCGGGAAGTAGCGAGGCCCCTTGCCCTCGGCCTTCTCGGCGGGCGGGATCGCGGACTGGGGGTGGGTCAGGAACAACTGGTTGCGCTGCCGGCGGAATTCGGCAAGGTCGGTGTCGGCGAGGTACATCCGGGCGACGCGTTCGCGGTAGTCCGCCAGAGTGAGATCCACCCCGTCACCCTACTGCCGTCGGTACTGACGCGAATCCGACTCGGCAAGGGAGGGCGGACCGTCGAGCAATTCGATAGCGTCCGATCTATCCAATCGATCGATAACGGGGAGTTGTCTATGCGCGCATTACGCTTTGCGGGACTACTCGCACTCGCCATGGTGGCGGCGCTATTCACCGTCACTACGCCGGCGCAGGCCGCCTATCCGGGTACGCCCGGGTCGGTGGCCTTCGTACGCGGCGGCAACATTTTCATCGCCGCGGGCAGCGCCGCACCGGTGCAGGTCACGACCGGTGGAAAGTATCTCTGGCCGCGGTGGGCGCCGAACGGCGGCGAGCTGGCCTACCTCTACAAGGCCGACCTCTACATCGGCTTTGTGTTCGACAACACGCTCTATTCCGAGCAGCGGCTCACGGTCGGCGGCAACGTCGGTGCTGCGTCGTGGTCACCGGATGGCACGCAGTTGGCGTACATCCAGACGCTGACCTTTCCGGTCCTCAACATCGCGCACCTGAGCGGCAGCGAGCCGCTGGCCGTCAAGAGCGCGCTGAAGGTCGAGGGCGCGCTGAAGGTCGCCTCGGTCACGTCGAAGCGGGTCGGCGCGGCGGTGAAGCCGGCGACGGCCTTCGTGCCGGCCGGATTCTCGTCGCTGTGGGCCGCGACCGCCGTCGCGTGGTCGCCGAACGGGGAATGGATCGCATTCCCCGGTGGTGACTGCTCCGGCATCCAGGACGAGTGTCTGAGCGTCGTGGATGTCGCGACGAACGTCCAGCGCTGGATCACCGGCTTCAGCGGTGCCGGCAACACCGACATCGGCTTCGACACCGTACCGGCGTGGACCGCCGACTCGGCGCATCTGCTGTGGACGCAGCAGGTGGAGGGCGGCGAGGCGAACGCGCCGATCGGTCCGAAGCAGATCTGGGAGACGGACCCGTGGGGCGCGGACAAGCATCAGGTCGGCTCGAACGGCGACTCCATCTCGGCACCGTCACCGGCGGCCGACGGATCCATGATCGTCACCGCTGATCACGGCGGTACGCAGTGGATCACGAAGGTGTCGGCGACGAACCACCACACGTACCTCTACAAGGGATACCAGGCCGACTGGGGCCCGGTGTCCGCGTTCTGATCCGCCCGGTAGCAGTCCGGATTCTGGTGCCTTCCGACGAAATCGGGAGGCACCAGATCTCCGTGATCAACCCGCCGCCGTTTGGGCCCAGCCGCCATTACCGACCTTATCGTGGTAGACGACGGCGAGGGTCAGGTCCTTCACGTCAACCGGCGCGAGCTGGAAACGGCCCGCCACCGCTGGCGTCTGGGAGGCGGCGACCTGGAACACCGCGGCGAACGTGATGGATCCGAGCGACGGCGAGACGGTCAGGGGTGCACCGAAGTTGGTCCATCCGTCGGGCACCGATGCGATCGGCGACAGCCAGTCGTAGCGGTCTACGAGCCGGCCATCGGCGGAGTCGGCGCGGATAGCGACCTTGGTGTTGGTCGCGTCCCAGTAGATCGGCGCCTTGCCGGTGTCTTTGTCGAACAGGAACACGGTGATGTACATCCCCGATGCGGCGGGCGGAGGAGTCCAGTTCACCGTGCCGGTCACCAGTTCACCGCCACCGCTCGGAACTGACCAGGGCGCAAAACCGGGATCCAGCCGGTACAGGTTGTTGACCCCCGGCATGATCGTGTCGGTCTCGGAGAAGCGGACCTCGCGCATCGATGCGGTGACGTGCGCGGCCGCCGCCGTGTAGCCGGTGGCCGGTCCGGGCCACCCGACGTGCGGCGGGACGACGATGGCTGCCGCGACGACGGCTACCGCGGCGAGGCCGGCCAACACCGTACGGCGGCGGCGGATAGTCCGTACCTGCCCGACGGCGGTGTCAACGCTGAACGCGGGCGGTGGCGCGGATTCGGTCTCGCGCAGCGGCGCCAGCAGGATGGGCCCGTCGGTGTCATCCGGCATGTCAGCTCTCCGTTCTCGTGGTGACAGGGGCGCCCAAGTCCGCGCGCAGCGCAGCGAGGGCGTGGTGGGTCTGGCTCTTGACCGTCCCGGGCGAGCACCGCAGCAGCTGCGCGGTCTCGATCACCGACAGGTCGCACAGGTAACGCAGCACCACTGCGGCGCGCTGTCGTTTCGGCAGGCGGGACAGGGCGTAGCGGAGGACCTCACGCTCCTCGGTGTCGTGCGGGGCCGCTGCAGGGCGATCCGGCACGGCGTCCACCAGGCGCACCCGCGACCAGGCCCGGCTACGTTCGGTGAGGAACGTCTTGACCAGGATGGCACGGACGTACTGGTCCATGTCGGCGGTGGCGCGGACCCGTTTCCAGTGCAGCAGAACCTTGGTCAGCGTCGTCTGCACCAGGTCATCGGCCCGATGCCAGTCGCCGCTGAACTGATACGCCAGCCTCCGCAGCGCCGCGAGTCGCGGCGTGACGAACTCGACGTACTCGTCGTCGTGGGACACGGTCACACCCCCTTGCACTCCCCCGGACCCGCGATCGGTTGCATCGCGAAGCGTTCAGTTTGCGGCCGCAGCGGTCGAGGTCACGCTGGCATACTGCGGCTGTGACGATCTACGACACCATCGGCAGGACGTACAGCACCACACGGCGCCCCGATCCGCGGATCGCCGCGCAGTTCGAACGGCACCTCGCAGGCGCCGCGACGGTGATCAACGTCGGCGCCGGCGCGGGCTCGTACGAGCCTCCGCACACGGTGCTCGCCGTCGAGCCCAGCGCGGTGATGATCGCGCAACGACCGGCCGGTTCGGCGCCGGCCGTGCAGGCCCGCGCGGAGTCAATCCCGATTGCGGACGGCGCGGCCGACGCCGTGATGGCGCTGCTGACCGTCCACCACTGGACAGATCTGGAAGCCGGCATCGACGAACTGCGCCGGATCGCTCGGCGTCGTGTCGTGATCTTCACGTGGGACCAGAGCGTGTTCCGTGAGCGGTTCTGGCTGGTCAGCGACTACCTGCCGGCGGCGGCCGCATTCGACGACCGGCGCGCGGTCGCGATCGAGCACCTGGTGGAACTGTTGCCGGGCGCGCGCGTCGAGGCCGTACCGGTGCCGCACGACTGCACCGACGGGTTCGCCGCCGCGTACTGGCGACGGCCCGAGATCTACCTCGATCCGGTCGCGCGGGCCGGCATCTCCCTGCTCGTTCAGACCGACGCGGACGCGGTCCGGACCGGGATCAGCCGGCTCGCCGACGACCTGTCCACCGGCCGATGGCACGAGCGGTACGCCGACCTTCTCGACCGCGATGCGATCGACGTCGGATATCGGCTCGTCATTGCCGATCTCGTCGACTGAGCTGCCGGTCCCTTTTAAAGAACGACGACGCTGCGCAGCACGTCTCCGTGTGCCATCCGCCCGAACGCCGCTTCGACGTCGTCCAGCGCGATCGTCTCGCTGACGAACCTGTCGAGCGGCAGCCGGCCCTGCCGATACAGCGCCACCAGCGTCGGGAAGTCGCGGGACGGGAGGCAGTCGCCGTACCAGGAACTCTTGAGAGCGCCGCCGCGTCCGAACAGGTCGAGCATCGGCAGCGTCAGCTGCATATCCGGCCTCGGTACGCCGACCAGCACGACCGTGCCGGCGTGGTCTCGGGCGTAGAACGCGGACGTGAACACTTCCGGCAGTCCGACCGCGTCGATCGCGACGTCGACCCCGAATCCGCCGGTCAGCAGCCGGATTTCCGCGACCGCGTCGGCGGTCCGCGAGTTGATCGTGTGGGTTGCGCCGAACTCGCGCGCCCATGCGAGTTTGCGATCGTCGACGTCGACCGCGATGACGGTGGTCGCGCCCGCCAGAATCGCACCCGCGATGGCCGCGTCGCCGACCCCGCCGCAGCCGAAGACTGCGACCGAATCACCGCGCCCGACGTTGCCGGTATTCATTGCGGCGCCGAGGCCGGCCATCACGCCGCAGCCGAGCAGTCCGGCGACGGTAGCCGGGATACCCGCGTCGACCTTCGTACACTGACCGGCTGCGACCAGCGTCTTCTCGGCGAACGCACCGATGCCGAGCGCCGGCGACAGCGGCGTCCCATCGTCCAGCGTCATCTTCTGGGTCGCGTTGTGCGTCGCGAAGCAGTATTGCGGGCGGCCGCGGCGGCACGACCGGCACTGGCCGCAGACCGCCCGCCAGTTCAAAATCACGAAGTCGCCAGGCGTGACGTCGGTCACGCCTGGACCGACGGCTTCGACGACGCCGGCCGCCTCATGGCCCAGGAGGTACGGGAATTCGTCGCCGATGCCGCCCTCGCGATAGTGCAGGTCGGTGTGGCAGACGCCGCATGCCTGGATGGCGACGACGGCTTCGCCGGGGCCTGGATCCGGTACGTGGATCGTCACGATCTCGACCGGCGCGTCCTTGGTTCGGGCGATGACTGCGCGTACCGCTGATCCCATCCGTCATCTCTATCACACAAGTGTGAGACTCTCCGTTGGCAAGGACGTCAACGACGACGGAGGACGGTCCGATGGATGCACGCCGGATGTGGAAGCTGTTCGAGCCGATCCACGCGCTGACCTATTTCACACCGGAAGCGCGGACCGCGTACGAGGCGGCCGGCATCCGCGGTTACTGGCGGGGATACTTCGCCGGCCGCGCCGCCCCGCTGGGCCGCGTCGACGCAGCCCCGGTGATCGCGACGTTCTACCAGTTCGCGCCGTCGATGGTGGCCCGCGCAATCCCGTCGGTCTGGTCGCTCGCCTCGCCGTCGGAGACGCTGCACGCCCGTACGGTCGGCGCCGGCGCCGCGATGACCCGGATGTTCGGCCACATCTCCGCGGACGACGTGGCCGAAGCGACCGAGATCGCCGAGCGGGCCGTTGTCCTGCTGGATCCCGCCGGACGTGCACTCGGCGCTGCGAATGCCGCTCTTCCCATCGATCCGAGTGCATCGATGCTGGCCCGGCTCTGGCAGACCACGGCCACGTTCCGCGAACACCGCGGTGACGGTCACTGCGCGGCTCTGCTCACCGAGGGATTCAACGGCCTCGAGTCGACCATCTGGCGGACCAAGCCCGGCCACGACGTGGACATGCAGGGATACCGCGGCTGGACGCCGGAGCATTGGGCCGAAGGCGTACGGCGGCTGACCGAACGTGGCTGGCTCGACGCGGACGGCGCGCATACCGCCGCCGGTACCGCCGCCTATGACGCGGTTGAAGCCGCGACCGACCGTGCCGCCGCGCAGGTCTGGGAGGACCTGGGGCCGGTCGCGACCGCGCGCCTGGATGAGCTCCTGATGCCGATGGCGCAAGCGGCGTATGCGGCGTTGCCGTCCGACAACCCGATCGGCTTGCCGAGCCCGCCCTCGGCATGACACCGATGAGGCGACAGCCGTTGAGCGCAGCGCGACATACCAGCCGGTAGGCTAGTGCGATGAACGCCACCACCCGCGAGACCATCTTCACCGGAGGTCGGTGGACGGTGCCGGCCAGCACCGATGTCATCGACGTCGTGAATCCGGCCACCGAAGACGTGATCGGTACGGTTCCGGCCGGCTCGTCGCAGGACATCGACACGGCCGTCGCCGCCGCCCGGACCGCGTTCGACGGCTGGGCGGCGACCACGCCGGCCGAGCGAGCCGGTTACCTTGCCTCCATCCGGGACGGTCTGGCCGCCCGGGCCGACGAGGCCGCGCACCTCGTCACTGCGGAGCTGGGCGCGCCGCTGACGCTGGCGAAACGGCTGCACATCGCGCTGCCGCAGACCGTTCTCGGCACGTACGTCGATCTGCTCGGCTCGTACCCGTTCCGCGAAGAGGTCGGCAACTCGGTCATCCACGGCATGCCGGTCGGCGTGGTCGGTGCGATCACGCCGTGGAACTATCCGCTGCACCAGGTCGTCGCGAAGGTCGCCGCCGCGCTCGCCGCCGGCTGTACGGTCGTTCTCAAGCCGGCCGAGGACACGCCGCTGATCGCGTACCTGTTCGCCGAGGTCTGCGCGGCGGCCGGTCTGCCAGCGGGCGTCCTCAACGTCGTCTCCGGCCGCGGCCCGGTGGCCGGCAGCGCACTCGTCGCGCACCCGGACGTGGACATGATCTCGTTCACCGGCTCGACCGCGGTCGGCCGGCAGATCGGCGCGACCGCATCCGGCGCACTGAAGCGGGTCGCGCTGGAACTCGGCGGCAAATCCGCGAACGTGATCCTGCCCGGCGCCGATCTGGGCAAGGCGGTCAAGGTCGGTGTCGGCAACGTGATGCTCAACTCGGGCCAGACCTGCAGCGCATGGACCCGCATGCTGGTGCACGCCGACGTGTACGACGAGGCGGTCGCACTGGCTACCGCGGCCGCGGCGAAGTACGCGACCGGAGACCCGCTCGACGACGCGACGCGGCTCGGGCCACTCGTCGCCGACCGGCAACGTACCCGGGTCCGCGGCTACATCGCGGCCGGCGTGGCCGAGGGTGCGCAGGTTGCGACCGGTGGTGCCGAGGCGCCGCACGAGGTCGGCTACTTCGTCGCCCCGACCGTGTTCGCCGAGGTCACACCGTCGATGACGATCGCGCAGGAGGAGATCTTCGGCCCGGTGCTGTCGATGCTGCGCTTCCACGACGAGGACGAGGCGGTCGCGATCGCGAACGGCACCGCGTACGGGCTGTCCGGCGGCGTATGGGCGGCCGACACCGAGACCGCCGCGGCGTTCGCCCGCCGGATCCGTACCGGTCAGGTCGACATCAACGGCGGCGCGTTCAACCCGTCCGCGCCGTTCGGCGGCTTCAAGGCGTCCGGGCTCGGTCGCGAGCTGGGCCATCACGGCCTAGCCGAGTTCCTGCAGTTCCAGTCGCAGCAGTTCTAGTCGTTTTTCCTAGCCTCAGGGAGTCGCCCATGGTCCGCGCGGTCGTGCTGGCATCGATCGGTGAACCGATGCGGGTCGAGGAGATCGACCTGCCCGAACCCGGCCCGGGCATGGTCCGCGTCCGGCTGGCCGCCGCCGGCGTCTGCCACTCGGATCTCTCGCTCGCCGGCGGCGTACTGCGGCAGCCGGTGCCGGCCGTGCTCGGTCACGAGGGCGCCGGTACGGTGACCGCGGTCGGCGACGGCGTCACCAGCGTCGCGGTCGGCGACGACGTCGTGCTGAACTGGTCGCCGTCCTGCGGAACGTGCCACTTCTGCACGATCGGCGAGCCCTATCTGTGCCTGCACTCCGGTGACGCGACCACGGTCCCGTACGCGACGTTCCACGGCGAACCCCTGTACGCCGGCCTCGGCACCGCGGCATTCGCGGAGGAGACGGTCGTCCCGGAGGGCGGCGTGCTGCCGCTGCCGGATGGCGTACCGCTGATCGAGGCCGCGCTGCTCGGCTGCGCGGTGCTGACCGGCTTCGGCGCCGTGACCCATGCCGCGCAGGTCCAGCCGGGTGAATCCGTCGTCGTGTACGGGCTCGGCGGCGTCGGCCTCGCGACGATCCAGGCGGCCCGGATCGCCGGCGCGACCACGATCATCGCGGTCGACGTACGCGACGACAAAGGAGTCGCTCGCGCTGGCGCAGGGCGCGACGCATTTCCTGCTGGCCGACGACGGCATCGCGAAGACGATCCGGGGCCTGACCGGCGGATTCGGCGCGGATCACGCGTTCGAGTGCGTCGGGCGGGCGGCCACGATCCGGACCGCGTGGTCGTCCACCCGGCGCGGCGGCAGCACCACGGTGGTCGGCATCGGCGGCGCCCAGGACAAGGTCGAGTTCTCCGCGCTGGAGCTGTTCCACTTCGCCCGTACGCTGCGCGGTTGCGTGTACGGCAACGGCGACGCCGCGTACCGACCTGCCGATCCTCGCCGACCACGTGACCGCCGGGCGGCTCGATCTCGGTGCGCTGATCTCCGACCGGATCACGCTCGACGGCGTACCGGATGCACTGGACCGGATGGCGCGCGGAGCCGGCGCACGCTCGCTGATCGTGTTCTAGAGTGGGGAACCGAATGAGACCTGCGCACGTCGTAGTGGATATGAGACGTCACATCGCGACCGCGTGCATCGCCGTGCTCGGTATCGGAGTCCTGGCCGGATGCGCGAACCCCAACGGTACGAACAGCGCCGCGCCGGGCAGCACCAGCCCGGGCAACCTCACGAGCAGCGTCGCCACCGGGCCGTCCCCGGCGCCGTCGGGCACCCCCGGCGCACCGACGTCCACCGTTAACCCGCCCGGCCCGAGCGACGATCCGAGCAACGGCGTCACCACGGTGCACGGGCAGATGACGCAGGGCGTCGAACCGTCATGCAAGCTGGTCACCGACGACAAGGTGGAGTATCTGCTGCTCGCGGACGATAGCGTGACGATGCCGCCGATCGGCGCGAGTGTGGTCGTCACCGGGCCACGTCGAGCACGGCGTCATGACGCACTGCCAGCAGGGCATCCCGTTCGCGGTGGCGACGATCAAACAGGTCGTGACGCCGCAGGGCGGCGGCGTCACGATGGGTTCGAACTAAGGTCCACGGAGCAACGAGGGGCGGTCCCGCCAGGAGTAGCCGCCCCTCGTTACGACCGCTGTGCTACTCGCCGGCAAGCGCCGAGCAGCAGGTTTCGATGATCAGGCGCGTGGTGATGTACGGGTCGCAGTTCGCGTTCGGACGACGGTCCTCGATGTAGCCCTTGCCGTCGATGGCGACCTGCCACGGGATACGTACCGACGCACCACGGTCGGAGACGCCGTAGCTGTACTTGTTGTACGGCGCGGTTTCGTGCTGCCCGGTCAGGCGGGTTTCAATGCCGTAACCGTAGTTGGAGACGTGCTCGTCGACCCGGGTGCCGAGCGCCTCGCACGCCGTGATGATCGCCTCGTAGTTGTCGCGCATCGCATTCGTGGAGAAGTTCGTGTGCGCACCGGCGCCGTTCCAGTCACCCTTGACCGGCTTCGCGTCGAGCGTCGCCGAGACACCGAAGTCCTCGGCGATGCGGTAGAGCAGCCAGCGGGCGAGCCACAGCTCGTCGGCGACCTGCGGTGAGCCGACCGGGCCGATCTGGAACTCCCACTGGCCCGGCATGACCTCGGCGTTGATGCCGCAGATGTTGAGGCCGGCCCGCATGCAGGCATCCATGTGTGCCTCGACCACGTCGCGCCCGAAGACCTCGTCCGCGCCGACGCCACAGTAGTAGCCGCCCTGCGGTGCCGGGAAGCCGAAGGGCGGGAAGCCGTACGGGCGACCGTCCTTGAAGAACGTGTACTCCTGCTCGATGCCGAAGATCGCTTCCTGGTCCGCGTACTTCGCGGCGACCTCGCGGCACGCAGCGCGGTGATTCGTCGGGTGCGGCGTCATGTCGATGAGCAGGACCTCGCACATGACGAGGACGTTGTCACCGCCGCGGATCGGGTCCGGACAGCTGTAGACCGGCTGCAGAACGCAGTCCGACTTGTCGCCCGGTGCCTGGTTGGTGCTTGAACCGTCGAATCCCCAAATCGGGAGCTCCGCGCCATCGGGGAGGATCCGGGTCTTCGATCGCAACTTCGCGGTGGGTTGGGTGCCATCGACCCAGATGTACTCCGCTTTAAATGCCATGGGCGTTGCGTCCTTCGACTGGTGGTCGTGATGTCGACGAATCTTCGCAACGGGCAGTTTCCCGGGAGTTGCGCCTTTGTAACAGCGCGATGAACTGGCTTATGGGACGACTGTCACTGGCCATCTGGCTATGCGGACGAGGTGGGCCGCGATCGACCCGACGAACCGATGGCCGGCCTGTGTCGAGGCGCCCACCACCACCGCGTCAACCTGTAGCTCGTCGGCCGCACGCGCAATTTCGGCGACCGGGCTGCCGGCCCGCTCGAGGAACGCCACCTCGAGACCGATCCGCTGCATGCCGATGGTCACGGTGTCGCGGATCTCGCGCGCGATTTCGTCCTGGGTCTGGCGCAGCGGCGCGGCGAGGCCGATGTTCATGCCGACCAGCGCGCTCGGCACACGGACGTAGAGACAGATGAGTTGTGCGTGCTGACGCCGGGCAAGCCCGGCCGCATAGGCACCGGCACGCATCGACGTGTCCGAACCATCTACCGCCACCAGAATCGCGCTCGGGCCGTCGCCGTGAAGTCCCACGGCAACAGTGTGCCCTGCGGGTCAGTTTTGTAACAATGCCTTCACAGTCCGGGTCATCACGCTCGTCGCCGGTCCGACGTCGAGCGTTAACTGCTCGCGCAGGACCGACCACGATGCGTAGGTGACCGCGGTCACGATCGCGTAGCGCAGCTCGTCACGACCGGGTCCGGCGGTTGCCAGTTCGGGCGCGAACAACGTGGTGATCTCCTCCCGTACCCGGGCAATTTCGGTCGCCCGGTTGCGGCGCAAGGCCGGGGAGAACGGCTCCCGGGTGACCGCGGCCCGCGCGGCCGGGGCCAGGATCTCCAGCATCTGTGCGCGCTGCCGGCAGAACGCTGCGATCCGTTCGGCAAGCGGAAGTCCGGCCGGGATAGGGCGGTACGCCTCGAGCTGGATCTCGTGCAGGCGCTCGCCGGCGGCGGCGAACAGCGTCTCCATGTCCTTGAAGTTCGTCCAGAGCGTGCGCAGTGAGACACCGGCGCGCTCGGCGATCCGTTCGCCGGTCGGGCGAAGATCACCGTCGTGAAGCAGGGCCAGGTGGGCGTCCACGATCGCGACCCGGGTCCGTTGGGCGCGAGCCGTACGGCCGTCCACGCGGATCGGCGGCGCTTCGTCGGACATGACACCTCCCTCATGTCAATGCGCGGCGCCACGCACAAGGCATGGCGCCGCGCACACACTACATAGAGACGCACCCGCTTACATAGGAGATCAGCTTGTCGGGATGCCGTTGGCCGGCGGTGTCGCCGGCGCAGTGGTGTACGGGGTCACCGGACCACTACCGTCATCGGTGGTGTAGACCGGACCGAAGAACGCCGGAGCACCGCCGCTGATCTTCGCGAGCTGCACGCCGGAGTAGCCGGAGTGGTTCGTCGCGGAGAAGTTGAACGGCGTCAGGCCCGGACCCGGCGACATGCCCTTCTCGACCGCCGCCAGGATCGACGCGCGCGTCGGGTTCTTGCCGGCCGCCAGCAACGCCTGGACGAACGTGTAGCCGACCGCCATGCCGTACTCGACGTTGCCGTCGAACGGCGCGTTGCTGTTGTACGTCGTGTTCACCTTCTGGAACAACGTGATCCACGGGTTGGTCGCGTCGTTGGACAGCGGCAGGTAGCCGTCGCTGATCACGCCTTCCAGCAGTGGCGCACCCTTCGCGGTGAGCAGGCCGGCGACGGTGTTGTAGTCGCTGCCGACGTTCGAGACGATCCACTGCGCATGGAAGCCGAGTTGCGCCGATGTGCCGAGCGCGAGCGCCGTGAATCCCGGGATGGTGGCTGCGACGACGACCTGGCAGCCGGCCGCCTTCAGCGCACCCATCTGCGCGGTGACGTCAGGCGCGACGGTCGGGTCGTACGTCTGCTTGGCCACGATCGCGGCGGCGCCGAGTTCCTGCGTGACACCGGCGAGCATGTCCGCACCGAAGTCGTCGCCCTGGCCGAAGAAGCAGACCTTCTGACCGGTCATGTTCGACATCACGTAGCTGCCGAGGATCTTGCCTTCGACCGTGTAGTCCGGCTGGTAGCCGAACGTGTCCGGGTACTTCGTCGGCTGGTTCCAGGTGCTGCTGCCGGACGCGACGAACAGGTCCGGGACCTTGTTCGTCTTCAGGAAGTCGAGCACGCCGGTGTGCGTCGGCGTACCGAGACCGTTCAGGATCGCGAACACCTTGTCGTCGAGCACGAGCTTGTGTACGTCGGTCTGGGTGGTCTGCGGGTTGTAGCCGTCGTCCATGATGTTGTAGACGATCTTGCGGCCGTTCACGCCGCCGTTCGCGTTGACGTAGTCGAAGTACGCCTTCGTCGCGGCGGAGATCTTCGAGTAGCCGGGTGCGGCCGGTCCGGTCAGCGGCTGGTGCGTACCGACCGTGATCGTGGTCGCCGTGACGCCGGGGACCGCGGCAGCAGCCGTACCGCCACTGCCACTGCTACTGCAGGCGACGGCGGAGGTGAGGAGGACGGCGCTGGTGGCGATAACCGCCAGAGCGCGGGACTTGATGTACATGCGAACCGACCCTTCTTGGAGAAGATGTCAGGAGGTTGGGTGTGGAGCGGCAGAGGAACGCCTGCCCCGGATGAGCCGGCCGAGCCGCCGTAGCAGGCCCTGCAGACCACCGGGAAGGGCGATCGCGATAACGATCAAGGCGAGACCGAATATCGCCAGTGGGACGTTGTTCTGGAACTTCAACGACTCGGCCGGTGACAGCGTGAACCTGTCCATCAGCTGATTCGTCTCGTACGGCAGGATGGCGATCGCGATCGCGCCCCATACCGCACCGATCAGGCTCCCGAGGCCACCGAGCACGATGGCGAGCAGGAGATAAAGGCCCAACGTCAACGAGAACCCGTCCGGGGACACGCTCTGGTTGATCGCTGCGAGCACGCCGCCGCCGACGCCGGCCGCGGCTGCGCTGACGACGAACGTGATGACCTGGGTACGGGCGACGTTCACGCCCGCGAGCTGCGCGGCCACCTCGTTGTCCCGGACCGCCCGCATCCGGTGCCCGAATCCGCTGCGGACCAGGTTTGCGAGCAGAAACAGGACGACCGCGGCGGCGATGATCGAGAACCACGCCTCCCACTGCTCGAAGGAGAACGTCTCGCCGAGGCTCGCCGGAGCCGGTTGCATCGGCGCCGGTATGCCTTGGTCGCCGTTGAAGACGCCATTGAACGCGCTGGTGATCGCGGGCACCGCGACCGCGACCGCGAGCGTGAGTCCGGCCAGGTACGGCCCGCGCAGGCGCGCCGCCGCCAACCCGATGACGAGGCCCAGCACCGCGGTGATGGCCGCGGCGACCACCAGCGCGACCGCCAGCCCCCACTGCGTCACCACGTTGTGATTGGAGAACCACTGCAGCGTGAACGCGGCCGAGTAGGCACCGCACGCCATCATCGCGCTCTGTCCGAGGCTTACCTGGCCGTTCAGCCCGGTGAGGACGGTAAGGCCGGCGACCGCGCAGAGGTACGCGCCGATCAGCGCGATCTGGTAGTCCCAGAACGGATCGATCAGGTCGGTGAAGCCGATCAGTACGGCCACACCCACCACGGCGAGCACGAAATGGCGTAGCAGTGTCGAGCGCGCGAAGAACGCGACCACCAAGCGGCCCAGTTCCCTCAAACGCGCGAAGAAGGACGTCATACCCGCCTGCCCTGAGTCGAGGTGAACAGGCCGCCCGGCCGCAGCAGCAGCACGACCGCAAGAAGGATCAGCACCGCGATCGAGCTGACGTTGCCGCCGATGTAACCGGTTGTGTAGGACAGGACGAGTCCGAGCACGAGGCCTCCGACAACCGCGCCGGGCGGGCTGTCCAGGCCGCCGATCACAGCCGCGGTGAACGCGGAGACGAACACGAGATCCATCGCCGACGGCACGAGTCCCGGACCGGTGGCCGGCAGCACCAGCAGGCCCGCGATCGCGCCGACCGCGGACGCCAGCGCCCACCCGAACGTCAGCACGCGGGGCACGTTCACGCCGACCAGGCGCGCGGTCTCCGGTGCGAACGCCGCGGCCCGCATCCGCAGCCCGATCGCGGTGCGCGTGAACAGGAGGCCGATCGCGACCATCACCACGATCACACTGATGAACACGAAGATGTCGTACGGCGAGATCAGCGGTACGCCGCCGACGATGTACGACGTACGGCTGAACGGCGGCGGGAACGGCCGGTAGTTGACGCCGTAGATCATGCCGAGGATCGCCTCGATGACCAGGCTGAGCCCGAGCGCGACCGCGATCGCGGACAGCGGCGCGGTGTGCGGCACGAACCGCATCACGCCGCGCTCGACGATGATGCCGAGGAGGAAGCCGGCCGCGATCGCGGCGAGCGCACCGAGCCAGTAGGACCCGGTCGCGCTCGTCACGCTGTACGCGATATATGCGGCGGCCACGGCCATCGTGCCCTGCGCGAAGTTGACGATCCGCGCGCCGCGCCAGATCAGCACGAGCGCGAGCGCGAAGGCTGCCAGGATCGCGCCGCGGGACAAACCGGCGACGGTCAGGAACAGGAACCGGTCCAACCGAACCTCCTTACCTGGGAGCGATCTAGAAACCTAAGTAGGCGTGCCGCATGCGGTCGTCACCGATGAGCTCGGAAGCGGCGTTGCGGGCGACGATGCGGCCGAGCGCGATCACGATGCCCTCGTCCGCGATCGACAGCGCGGCCCGGACGTTCTGTTCCACGACGACGACCGACAGTCCGGTCTCGTCGCGTAGATGCCGGAGCATCGACATGATCTGCGTCGTGATCCGGGGCGCGAGACCGAGCGAGGGCTCGTCCAGCAGCAGGACTTTCGGTCGGGCGACGAGCGCGCGGCCGATCGCGAGCATCTGCCGCTCACCGCCGGACAGCTGCTGCCCGAGCGCGTTGCGCCGCGCCGCGAGCGGTTCGAACAGCTGGTAGGCCTCGGTGACCGCGGCCGCGGCGTCCGCACGGTCCTTGCGCCACAGCCCGCCGAGGCGAAGATTCTCATCGACGGTCAGTTCGGCGATCACCCCGCCGGTCTCCGGGACGTGTGCCATCCCCCGGTGCGCCCGGCCCTCGACACTGACCCGGCCGGCGGCCAGATCCTCGCCATCGAGGACGATCGACCCCGCGCTCGGTCGGATCAGCCCGGACAGCGTACGCAGGAGGGTGGTCTTACCGGCACCGTTCGCGCCGAGGATCGCCACGATCGAACCGTCCGGCACCGACAGATCGATCCCGTGCAGCACCGGCTCGGCACCGTAGCCGGCCACCAGTCCGGTCACATCAAGCGTCACTCGGTCACCTCCGAGCCGAGGTAGGCGTCGGTGACCGCGTCCGAGGCGCGGATCTCCGCGGGCGTACCGCGGGCGATGACGCGACCGAAGTTGAGCACCGTGATCTCGTCGCAGACCTCCATCACGAGGTCCATGTGGTGCTCGACCAGCATCACCGAGCACTCGCGGCCGCGCCGGCGAGGCAGGCCACGGATCAGCGTCGCGAGTTCCGTGACCTCGTCCGCCCCGAGGCCGGATGCCGGTTCGTCGAGCAGCAGCAGCCGCGGTTCGGCGATCAGCGCCCGCGCCAGTGCGACCCGTTTCTGCACCGCAAACGGCAGCGAGGCGGGCAGGTTGTGTGCGTATCGGGCGGCACCGAGCGCCTGCAGATGCGCCATCGCGGCGTCCTTGGCCGCGCGGTCGCGCCGATCGGAGCGCGGCAGGCCGAGCATCTGGCTGACGAAGCCGGCTCGGGCCGCGGCGACGGTCGTCGGCAGGCCGGCCATCACGTTCTCCAGCACGGTCATGCCTTCGAACAGGCCGACGGACTGCTGGGTCCGGGCGATGCCGAGCTTCATGAGCTGGTGCGGGCGGGCGTGGAGCGGTTCGCCCAGCCACGTCATCGAGCCGGTCTGCGAACCGACGAAGCCGCAGATCACGTTGAAGAGCGTCGTCTTTCCGGCGCCGTTCGGGCCGATCACGCCCATGATCCGGCCGGGTTCGACGGAGAGCGAGACGTCATCGAGGGCGACCAGGCCGCCGAAGCGTACACCGACGGCGGAAAGGGTCAAACCATCCGATAGCGACGTCATCGTCAGCCTCAGTCCCAGTGACGCAGATAACTAATTACATCGGGAGTGTACTAATCTCGAGGTCCCCGTCAATACTCGATCCAACCGTGCCGTTACGCACTTGTGCCTGGAGGACGCATGCCCACGTCGTCGACGATCCCCGCACCCTGGAACGCGACCAGCCACACCGTCGATCTCGGTGGCGAAGTGCACTACCTGGACTTCGGCGGCCGCCGGACGAATCGACGCCGATCGTGCTCGTACACGGGCTGGGCGGATCACACGCGAACTGGGGCAGCTGGGACCGCTGCTGGCCGTACACGCGCGGGTTTATGCTGTTGATCTTGTTGGTTTCGGCTTGACCTATCCGGCCGGTCGCAGCGGATCGGTGCAGGCCAACGCCGAGCTGCTGCGGTCGTTCCTGAGTACGGTCGTGGGCGCGCCGGCGGTCCTGGTCGGCAACTCGATGGGCGGCCTGATCTCGATGATGCTGGCCTCGATCGAACCGGACGCGGTCGTCGGGCTCGTCCTGCTGGATCCGGTGCTGCCGCGCGCGAAGAACGCACCGACACGACGCGAAGGTGGCGGCGACATTCGCTGCAGTACGCGATCCCCGGCCTGGGCGAGCGCCTGCTGGCGAAGCGGCGCACGTCGATTCCGGCGGGCCAACTGGTGTCGGACACGCTCGCGCTGTGCAGCCCGCATCCGGAGGCGGTGCCGGCCGAGGCGTTCGATGCCGCCGTCGCGCTCATCGATGCACGCCGGGACGCGCCCGGCATCGATCGCGCCTACCTGCAGGCGGCGCGGTCCCTGCTGCGCTTCGGTGCGCGCACGAAGAGGTTCAACGCGATGATGCGCGCGCTGCCGATGCCGGTCATGCTGCTGCACGGCGAGAAGGATCGCCTGGTGCCGGTACAGTCCGCGCGTGCGGCGGCCTTGAACACTCCACATTGGACGTTCGAGACGTTCGCGGACGTCGGACACATCCCGATGATGGAGATCCCGGACGTGATCGCGGACCGGGTCATGTCGTTCTACGCCACGGTCACGGCAGCGTGATGACCGCCAGATAGCCGGCACCGTCACCGGCCCGGACCTCATCCAGCCGCCACGATGTCGGCTCGACGAGGTCCGCCAGCTCATCCGGTGTCAGCATCAGATAGTCGAACCAATCCGTGGCCACGTGCCGGTCCCGAATGCGCAGCCGCAACTGGCCGCCCATCCGGCCGGCGGATCGATTGCGTTCGTGGTACGCCAGGTGTTCCGGCGACTCCGTCCGGTAGGGGTCGTTGCCGGACGCGAGGATCCGGGCGCCGGAGCGGGAGACGTCAGCGAGGCGCTCGAACACGAACTCCGACTGGTCGCGGCTCGCCAGCAGACCCAGATTGTTACCGAGCATCAGGAACGTATCCCACGTTCCGTGATCCCCGGAGAGTGTCTCGATGGTTCCGTCGATCACCGGAATGCCACGATCGCGGGCCACGTCGGCGGCGCCGCGAGACGGTTCCAGGCCGACCACATCGATGCCGCGCTCCCAGAGATCCAGCGCGTGCCGGCCCGCGCCGCAGCCGATATCAAGCACCCGGCCCTTGGCGTCGTCACAAGCCCAGACCTCTTCGACCGGCCATTCCGAGCGTGGTCGGAAGTATCTCGACGCGTCCATGGCGGCGATGAAGCCGTCCTCGCGCTCGACAATTTCATAGGACGAACCAGGTGTGACACCTGCGGCCCAACAGCGGGCGATCATGTCTCCGAATGCGTCACCGAGCATCGGCACATCGTGCCTTCTCTGCCGGTCCCCCGCTACCCTTTTCCGGACCGTCTACGTTCCGGCCGCGCTTACCGGATCGGCAGTTCGTACCGGCGCCGGATGCTCGAGCCGAGCACGGAGATGTCGGCGCCGTACACGTGGATCGAAATGACCTTTTGGTCGCTGGTGTTCGCGACCTCGTGGATGTCGCCCGGCGGCACGAAGTAGCTGGTCGAACCGGCTTCGTCGATCATGTGGCCGGTCTTCGTGAGATAGGGCTCGTCGACGCCGTTCTCGACGAGGCGGTACAGGTTGGACTCCTCGGCACCCTGGTAGACGCCGACCACGCACCACGAGACGTGGTCGTGGATGCACGTCCGCTGCCCGGGCAACCACACCACGGCAACGATCGAGAACGAGCCGGCCGGGTCCGCGTACAGGACGTGCTGGCAGTAACACTCCGGGTCCGCGGTCTGCTGGTCAGCGAGCAGAAGATCAGATTCACGGAGTACGCCACCCAGCGCACCAGCCACCCGCCGTGCCGTGTCGATCGCGGGGCCGCGTCACCCGAGACGATCGTCGTGATCTCCCCGGCCAGACGCGTGATCGCCGGGCTGAGCCTGATCTGTGTCCGAGTTGTCATAGCTTAAACCCTGCCAGCGAGCCACCTATTGCACCAGACGCCAACTTCACCCAACCCCATAAGCGGGAGTTATCCGATCTTGTGACCAAACTGCTGGTCGAGGCCCCAGTCGATCAACGTTTTGGTCACACGATCACTGTGCCAGCAGGGTGCCTGCGTACAGGCCTCGCGCGGTACGGGTGGCCACCACGGACCACGCGATCGCCAGGAACGCGTACAGGAGGACCGCCAGCGTGCGGAACAGGGACGCCCCGGTGTGGTGTGCGAGCTGCGACGCGCCGGTGACCATCGTGCCCACCGGGAACGTGAAGCTCCACCACGTCAGCGCGAACGGCATGCCCTCCCGGAGCGATCGGACCGTGATCGCGGCGGCGATCGCCATCCACAGCAGGCCGAAGCCCAGCACCGGGACGCCGTACAGCACGCCCAACCCCGGATGGCCGAAGAGCGCGCTGAGCGTTCCGGCCGCCGTGACGGACTGGCCGAGCGGGCCGAGCACGATCCAGACAGTCGGGACGAGGCGGGCCGGACCGACCTTCTCGGTCACCAATCGGGACCAGATCTGCGGCAGCAGGATCAGCGTCGCCAGCAGGCTCATGCCGAACAACGCGACCAGCCCGTACGCGAGGTTGACCCGTACGCCCGCCGGCGCGTACGGGACGAGCAGCGCACCCGTGGCGGCCGACACCATCGGTGGAACAACCGGCATCAGCCAGCCCCCGAACGCCGGACTGGCAACGTGACGCGTCATCATCGCGTACGGGATCCACGCCGCCGTGACGAGCCCGAGCACGGTTCCGGCGATGCACAGCACCGCGTCGATCCGGACCGCGGCGGCCAGCCCGATCCAGTCCCGGCCGAGCAGCAGCGTACCGGCACCGACCGTCATCAGTGCCATCGGCGGCGCGCCCCAGAACTGCGCCATTACCGGGTCGGCCGCGTGCCCCCGTGCCGTGTCCCGGAACTTCGTCCAGTGCACGGCCCACGCGATCGACAGCGCCACCAGCATCGTGGCGGACAGCAGCCAGATCAGCGTCGCGACCGTCCGCTCGCCGGCGACCTGCACCGGCAGTGTGGCGGCCGCGTTCGCGACGATGCCCGTTCCCATGACCGACGCGAACCAGTTCGGCCCGAGATTCGCGAACGCGTCACGCGGGCGGGCAAGTGCGCCAAGAAACGTCATACCCCCAGCGTCGATTCTCCCGGAACGACCCGGTAGCCACCGGCTGCCCGACGACCCATAGGGTTAACCTATGACTCTGGCACCGCGGGTAGCCGACCTCGCCAGCTATGACCTGCTGCTGAGCGTCGCCCGGTTCGGGAGCATCGGCCGGGCCGCGACCGAGCACGGCATCTCCCAGCCGGCCGCCAGCGCTCGACTCGCGCTGCTCGAGTCGCGGATCGGCGTCGCGCTGCTGGAACGGACGCCGCGCGGCTCGCGCCTGACGCCGGACGGCGCGCTGGTCGCCGACTGGGCCGGCGAGGCGATCGCGGCCGCCGACGCACTCGAGGCCGCGATCAGCGCGTTACGCAGCCGTCACCACGGCAGACTGCGGGTGTACGCCAGCATGACGATCGCCGAGTACGCGCTACCCGCGTGGCTCGTCGCCGTGAACAACGCGACGCAGACCGCGGTGGCGCTGAAGGTCGGCAACTCCGCCGACGTGACTGCGGCGGTGGTCGCCGACGAAGCCGATCTCGGGTTCATCGAGGGTCCGACCGTTCCGGAAGGCCTGACCAGCCGGATCGTCGGCCGCGACGTGCTGCGGCTCGTGGTCGCGCCGAAACATCCGTGGGCGCGGCGCCGGTCCGGCATCGATCCGGCCGAACTCGCCGCCACCGCGCTGATCAGTCGGGAACAGGGCTCGGGCACTCGGGCGGCGCTCGAACATGCGCTGCGCCGCCACAAGTCGGTGTCCGGCATCCCGACGGGCAGCCAACCGGATCGCCCAACGCCGACAGGCAGCCGGGCGGACGGCCGAGTGCCGGTGGGGAGAGTGGCGGTGGGTCAGGCGTCACCGGGCGGAGTGCCGATCGCCGAACCGCTGGTCGAGTTGTCCTCGACGACCGCGATCAAGTCGGCCGTCATGGCGGGTCTGGGTGCCGCCGTACTCAGCTCGCTGGCGGTCGCACCCGAGATCAGCACGGGCGCGCTGGTGGCCGTACCGGTCAATGGTTTTGATGTGAACCGCAAGCTGCGCGCGGTCTGGCGGGACGGGCGGACGCTGACCGGACCGGCACGCGACCTGCTCGCCGTCGCGCTCCGCCGACCGGCGGTGTGATCGCCGAACGGGTGACGGACAGTGTCGCACGGCCCGCATAGACTGTGGTCACTCAACGTCGGCAGGCTTGTCTGGAGGTCCGGTGTTCGGAAACGTCGGTCGGTGGGTGGCAGCGATCGCGCTGGGCGCCGCCGGTCTCGTGCTGTGGACGACGCCGGCGCAGGCGGCACCTGCGGGATGTCCGGCCCATCCGGCACAGTTCGTCGGGAAGACCGTGCATATCGCCGCCGACGCCGATGACGACGTGCTGCAGTGCGCCAACCTGGCCGGTGCGAAGCTGGACGGTCTCGATCTCGAACAGTTCAACCTGCAGAATGCGAATCTGACCGGCGCCACGCTCGTCAACGCGGACCTCCTGCAGGCCGATCTGACCGGCGCAACGCTGACCGGCGCGAAGTTCGACGGCGCCACCATGACGCAGGCGACCCTGAAGAAGGTGAATGCGGCCGGCGCATCGTTCACGCATGCGAAGCTCGGACAGGCGATGCTCATCGATGCCACGCTGACCGGGGCAAATCTGACCGACGCCTACCTCAGCCAGGCCGACCTGACCGGCGCCGATCTCTCCAACGCCATTCTCACCGGGGCCGATTTCGACCAGGCGACGATGGTCGGCACCAACACCACCGGTGTCATCGGCAAACCGGCGAGTGCGGACGGCACCGACCTCAGCACGGGCATCTCACTGCCGCACCTATCCGCTTGGGTCGGTCCGGGTGCGGTGCTCCTGATCGTGTTCATCATCGCGCCGATCGTGGCCGCCAGGCGGGCGCGGCGCTACCGGACCATGCAGGTCTACGCACGAGCCGCCGCCTACCGGCCGCAGCCCGGTCCGGGCTTTCCGACGATGCCGCAGCAGCCCGGCGTGCCAACGGCTCTCCAGCAGCCTGGCGTGCCAACGGTTCCTCAGCAGCCCGGCGCCCCGACGGTGCCGCAGCAGGCACGTCCGAGCGCGGATCTGTCGTCGGTGATTCAGAGCGACGCGCCCGCGCCCTACATCCCGACGGTGCCCGAGTTCCCGGCCTGGCAGCCGATGACGACGACCGCATCGATGGCGGAGGCGTCGCACGTCGTGGAAGAGGCCAAGGAGAAGCGTTGGTTCGGCAAGCAGCGTGAGAAGTAGGCAGCGTTAGATAGACGGCATGACCCGTTACGTCGTTCTGCTACGTGGCATCAATGTCGGCCGGCAGAAGAGGATTTCGATGGCCGATCTCCGAGCGCTGCTGACCAACCTCGGCTATGACGATGTCCGTACGCATCTGCAGAGCGGCAACGCGGTGCTGACTGCGTCGGAGAGGCCGGCCCAACTCATCGCGAAGCTTGAGAAGCAGATTGTCGCGGAACTCGCGATGTCGGTGTCGGTGCTGGTCCGGACGGCGGCCGAGATGCGGAGCGTCGTTGACGCCAACCCGTTCGCGGAGGTGGCGACGGACGGCTCGAAATACATCGTGCTGTTCCTGTCGAAGCCGCTCGACGCGACACTCGTCGCCGGCCTCGACCCCGCGGCATACGCGCCGGAGTTGTTCCGCGTGGCCGAGCGCGAGGTCTACCTGTGGCATCCGGACGGCATCCGAGACGCGAAGATGAACACCATCAATTGGGATCGCCGGTTCGGCGTCGTCGCGTCAGCCCGCAACTGGAACACCGTGACGCGATTGGCCGACATGTCGGAAGGTTGATGCGCCGAAAAGTGACGGTCCCGTCCGATATCTGACAGTGGAGTGGCGGTCTTTGCTCTCCGTCTATGCCCGCCATACCGTGAGTTATGGGCTTCTTGTCAAATTTGACGGGTGTGCCGGATGCGCGGCTTCTGGACCGCGGACGGCCGGGGCGGGGCCTCATCCTCGATGTGACACCCACGGGTACGACGATCGCGTCCGATGACGGCGTTGACGAGGCGATCTGCATCTTCATCCTGGAGGTACGCCACCCGAAGTCGGCTCCCTATCACGCGACCACGCGGCAACGCTTTCCCCAGCTGCGTCTCAGCGAGATCGAGCCAGGTCAGACACTTGTCGCCGTACGGGTCGACTCCGCCAATCCATCCCACGTCGCGATCGACTGGGACGCACCCGTGATCGTGAACGCCGCCCAGTAACCTTCACCGCATGAGTTGGAGTGATCTCCCCGGTCCGGCACGGGCCATCGGAGCCGCGATCACCCGTGCGGTCACTGCGGCCGGTGACGGCAACCGGGACGCGTACGAGGAGGCGGCGGCCGAACTGCTCGCGCTACCGACCGATGCGACCGGCATCGTGCTGTCCGCGGTCGTGCGGTCGGTGCTGGAGTCGCAGCACACCGACGGCCTCGATAGCGACGACATCCAGCTCATCCTCGGCCGGTGCTACCGCGGTGCGCTCACCTGGCTGCCACCCGAACGGATCGATGTCGACACGTTGGTGGCCGTGCTCGCGAGTGCGCTCGGCGTACACGAAGCCGGCATCACGTACGACGAGATCGGCGCGCCCGCCCCGACCGGCGACGAGTGGCGAGACCCGTTCGACGATCAGGAAGTGCCGCGCAAGGCGCCGACCACCACCGCGTACGCGTGGCATGCGCCGTTGCTGATCGCCGACATGATCGACGGTCGCACGTCGGTGCTGTCCCGGCATCTCGACGGCGCGTTCGAGGAGATCGTCCGCAGCGAGACCATGGAGATGCCCTAAACGCCGACGACCGTGTCCCCCGCCAGGCGACCGGTCGGCGGTTCCCGTTTCGCCGAACCGCTGGTAACCAGGGCGGTCAGCACGTCGGTCACGTCCGCGACCCGATAGACGGTGTCGGTCAGCGCGAATCGCCGGATCTCGGTCACCGTGTGCGCGCCATCGGCCCGAAGGTACGCGAGGATCTGCCGTCGCAGCGGCCCGGGATGCGGGTGCAGCGAGATGTCCAGAAGGTGGCCGTCGGCGTCGTGCGGATCCCGAATCCGTACGCCGGCCCACTCGTCCAGTTGCCAGAGCGCGTTCTTGAACGCCTCCAGGCTCCGGACCGATCCGGTCCCGAAGATCAGCAGCTTCGCCTCGTCGTCGGTCACCAGTTCCACCATGGACACCAGCGGGAAACCGGCCGCACGCAGCGCTGCCGCATCGTCGTCGTGGCGACCGATGCCGGTGAGCGCGAGAAACTCGGCCGGCTTGCCGGCGGCTACTGCGCGTACCGGCAGATCGTCGTCCGTGTGCACGTAGGCGAAGATCGGCGCACCCGCGGCCTGCGCGGCCGTGAGCACCGCGGGCAGATGGCTCTCGGCCTGCCCGGCGACCGGATGGACCGAGAGCGCGGCCGGCGTCCGGAGCTCGGCCTGGACCGCCGCGAGCCGTGCGGCGATGTCTCCGGGCGATGGCGCGACGAACACCAGCGACACGCGGTGGCCGCCGAAGCGGTCGGCGAATTCGGCGAACACCCGCAGCACCGACTCGGCCGCATCGACATCGGCGTCACCCGGCCAGGCCTGTACGAACGTGAGCCGCTTGGAAGCGTGCAGCGCGGTCGGCACCCAGGTGTCGAGGTACCGAACCAGCAACTCACCTGTAACACCCTCAACCGACATAGCTCAGTTTTGCATGCTCCAGGAGAGCCTGGCGCTCATCGCGCCGGTGGCCGACGACGTGATCACAGCCTTTTACGACCAGCTATTCCGGGACTACCCCCAGGTCCGACCGATGTCTCCGGCGGTCATGGACGTCCAGCGGGAACGACTGCTCAAGGCGATCATCGCGCTCGTCACGCACTACGACCAGCCCTAGCAGCTGCTGCCCGCACTGACCGCGATGGGCCGACGCCACGCCGACTACCGCGTACGGCCGGAGCACTTCGACGCGGTCGGCGCCACGCTCCTCTCAACACTGAGTTCGTTCGCCGGCCCGGCATGGACGCCGGAGCTGGAGACCGCCTGGGTGCACGCGTATACGTTCGCAGCCGAGTCGATGATCAACGCCGGCAACGAGGCCGACACCGGCATCGGTATGGCCGCTTAGAGCGTCGACCCGAGACACCGTTGCCCGGTCCGCCGTTTCGAAAACCGGGCTGGGCAACGGGTCTCGCGGGTCAGCGTCTCGGACGGCTTGACGGCAACCGCATACTTGCCGTGTGACCGAGCTATCCGAGTGGACCGTACCCGCGACGCCGGTACCGTGCCCTGGCTGTGGCGACCTGGACAATCGCGGACGCGTCATCTGGACGTTCTTGGGTGGGTTCATCGGGCCGCTGTTGTTCCCCCGCAACGTGCGGTGCCGCGAATGCGGCGCGACGTTCAACAAGACTACCGGCAAGCGCAATCGCGTGAATACGATCGCGGCCGTTGCCTGGTTCGGCCTCGTCGGGGTGGGCGTCGTCGTACTGATGTTCATGGGCTGAGGCGGCCGACTCTTCATGGGCTAAGCGGCGGCCGACTCTTCATCGACGCAGAGGTGACCGGCTTAGGACGCGCGTTTGCGGCTTGCGACGATCGGGCACCATCACCGCATGCGCAAGATACTTCTCATCATTCTCTGCCTGTTCCTGCCGTTCCTGGCCGTGCTGATCCACGAAGGACTGACCCGCAGGGTGCTGTGGGCGATCCTGTTCCAGATCCTCGGCCACATTCCCGGCGTCGTGTACGGCATCTACGTCGTCACCCAGGACTCCTGAGCGCTCACGGTCCGGTGAGTCCGATCAGGACCTTCCCGATCGCCCCCGCCTCGACCGCCGCGTGCGCGTCACCGGTGCGGTCCAGCGCAAACATGTGCACCGGCAGGCCGGCGTCCTCGCCGACGCGCAACGCCCGATCGGCGAGCGCGGCGGTGACGGCGGCTACCGCGTGATCCTTCGCCGCCGTCGGAACGGTGTAGACGAGCACGCCCTGCCACCGCGCGTTCAACGAGAACACGCGACCGAGCGGCATCACGGGGTCGCCGCCGGCGTCGGTGGCGTACATCGCGACGACGCCGTTCGGCGCGAGCACGTCGCCGTCGAGCGCCGCGTTTGCGGCCGGTGACACCTCGACCACGATCGAGACGCCATGCGGCGCAAACGTACGGATCGCCGGCATCGGATCGTCGTCGCGGTAATTGATCACGAAATGCGCGCCGGCCGCAGTGGCGAGCGCCGCCTTCTCCGGGCTGCTGACGGTCGTGATAACGGTCGCACCGGCCCAGCGTGCGAGCTGGATCGCAGCATTGCCTACTGCACCGGCACCGCCGGCCACCAACACGGTCGCTCCGGTCAGCGCGCCCGCCGCGAGACGTGCCGGACCGCCCTCGGCCACGGTCAGACACCGATGGGCGGTGAGTACCGTGATGCCGAGGCTCGCGCCCAGCTCGAAGGACGCGTCGTCGGGCAGCGCAACCGCCTGCCGGGCCGGTAGGACGACCATCTCCTGGGCCGTACCGTCGGCCCGTTGCCAAGCCGCCTCCCAGAGCCAGACGCGCTCGCCCACCCGGGCCGGATCGACGCCCGACCCGACCGCGTCGATCACGCCCGCGCCGTCATGATTCGGTACCTGCTCGGGAAACCGCATCTGACCACGGCGGGACTTCCAGTCGGTGGGGTTGACGCCGGACACGTGAACCGCCACGCGTACGTCGCCCGGTCCCGGCTCCGGCACGGGCCGCTCTACGACGCGCAGAACCGTGGGATCGCCGGACTCGGTGTAGACGACTGCTCGCATACGCTGATCCTACGGAGCCGCGAGTGTGTCCAGGATCTGCTGGCCGTACCGGGCGAGTTTGGTTTCGCCGACGCCGCTGATCGTGCCGAGTTGGGCGAGCGTCGTCGGCGTGACCGTCGCGATCTGACGCAGCGTGGCGTCGTGGAAGATGACGTACGCCGGGACGCCCTGCTCCTTGGCGGCCGCCGCCCGCCACGTACGCAGCTGCTCGAACACGTCCTTCGCGGCGGCGTCGAGTTCGATCGTGCCGGCCGTCGACCTCGCGGCCCGCTCCGCCTTCGCAGACCTGGCCGCGCGTTCGGGTTCACGGCGTAACAGCACCGCTCGGCCGCCGCGCATGACCTCGCTGCTGGCTTCGGTCAGCACGAGCGTGCCGTAGTCACCCTCGACCGCAAGCAGCCCCTGAGCAAGCAATTGCCGGACGACGCCGCGCCACTCGGTCTCGCGCAACTCGGTGCCGATGCCGAACACGCTCAGCGTCGCGTGGTCGTACTGCGAGACCTTCTCGGTCTTCTTGCCGAGCAGGATGTCGATCGACTGGCCGGCGCCGAACCGCTGATTGCGCTCACGCTGCAGCCGGAACACCGTGGACAGCAGCTTCTGGGCCGGTACGGTGCCGTCCCACGACTCCGCCGGTGACAGGCAGGTGTCGCAGTTGCCGCAGGCCGTGCTCGTCTCGCCGAAGTATGCGAGCAGCTGGGTACGCCGGCAGCTGACCGTCTCGCACAGCGCCAGCATCGCGTCAAGATGCGCGCCGAGCTGCCGCCGGTGTGCCGGGCTGCCGTCCGAGCCGTCGATCATCTTGCGCTGCTGCACCACGTCCTGCAGCCCGTACGCCAGCCAGGCGGTCGACGGCAGCCCGTCTCGGCCGGCGCGACCGGTCTCCTGGTAGTAGCCCTCCACCGACTTCGGCAGGTCGAGATGGGCGACGAAGCGGACGTCGGGTTTGTCGATACCCATGCCGAACGCGATCGTCGCGACCATCACCAGGCCGTCTTCGCGCAGGAACCGGGACTGGTTGGCCGCACGCGTCCGGTTGTCGAGGCCGGCATGGTACGGCAGCGCCGGAATCCCGTTCGCCACCAGGAAATCCGCGGTCTTCTCCACCGACGCCCGGGACAGGCAGTAGACGATCCCGGCATCGCCCGGCGTGCTCGGTGCGGAGCAGGTCGAGCAGCTGCCGGCGCGGTTCGTTCTTCGGCGCGATCCGGTAGGTGATGTTCGGACGATCGAAGCTCGCGACGAAGTGCCGGGCTTCGCCGAGGTTGAGGCGTGTCGCGATCTCGGCGTGCGTGGCCCGGGTCGCGGTTGCGGTCAGCGCGATCCGCGGTACGTCCGGCCAGGCCTCGTGCAGCACCGACAGCGCGAGATAGTCGGGCCGGAAATCGTGGCCCCACTGCGACACGCAGTGTGCCTCGTCGATCGCGAAGACCGAGATCGTGCCGCGCTCGAGCAGCCGACGGCTGGCCGGGAGGCCTTCCGGAGCGAGATAGATCAGATCGAGCTCGCCGGCGAGGAATGCGGTCTCGACCCGACGACGCTCGGACGGGTCCTGGGTCGAGTTGAGGAACCCGGCCCGGACGCCGAGCGCGGTGAGCGCGTCGACCTGGTCCTGCATCAGCGCGATCAGCGGCGAGATGACCACGCCGACGCCGGGCCGGACCAGCGCCGGGATCTGGTAGCAGAGCGACTTGCCGCCGCCGGTCGGCATCAGAACGAGCGCGTCACCACCGGCGACGACGTGTTCGATGATCTCCTGCTGCTCGCCGCGGAACGCGTCGTAGCCGAAAACGCGCTGCAGGACGGCCTGGGGAGATTCGGTCACCCGGGAAGTCTATGTTCGCGCTCCGACACCGGCACCTCGGCTACGGTGCCGGCTCGCCGACGACCGCGGTCACATCGGCCGGTGCCGGCTCGCCGACGACCGCGGTCACATCGACCGGTGCCGGCTCGCCGACGATCGCGATCACGTCGGCCGGTTCCATCTCGAGCAGCGGCGCCGCGGCTTCGGGCGAACCGGCCAGCTCGACGACGGTACGGACGGCGTCGTCGCGGATCCCGGTGGCCCGGTCGTACATGCGTTTCGCCTCCACCCACTGCACCTGCTTGCCAGCGGCATCCGCGACCGCGGCATCGATGGCGCCGAACAGCGGATATCCCTCGCCGCCGATCCAGATCTGCAGGCCGTCCTCATCGTCGGTGAGGCTGCCATCGACACCGTCGCCGAGTGCGCGGAGCGGTTCGAGGTCGCTGATCTCCACGGTGCCTTCGCCGATGTCCTTCATGAACGGACCGAGTGCTTCCAGCGTCGAAGCGTTGTCCGGACCGACTTGAGCGGTGTAGGTGGTCACCCCGCTGACGCTACGAGTTGTCTGCCCACCAGGCCACCGCCCGAACGGATACCCCTCATGATCAGCGCACTTTCGCGGTCCTGGTGGTGCGGAATCGTTCCCAGCCGGATAAGCTCCGTGCCGTCGCGCTGATCTTGGGGAGCTTGGACACCTCGGTCAACGCGTCCAGGGTGCGGGAAATCGCCTCGACCTTGGCGAGATCCGGCCACGTGTACGCCGCGACCCGCCGCCAGGTGACCGGTTCGACCGGTACGGCCGCGATCGCCGGGTGATGCAGGAACGAGAGCACCATCCGAGGTACCAGTGCGACGCCCAACCCGGCCGCGACCAGGCTCTGCAGCGCCATGTTGTCATCGGTCGAGCAGACGATGTCGGGCTCGAAGCCGACGGATTCGCAGGCCGCAGTGAACGTCACCCGGCACTTGGGACACCCGGCGATCCAGTTCTCATCGGCGAGATCGGCCAGCGCCACCGGTGCCACCGACGAGCCTGTCTCCAGCCGGACGTGCGACGCGAGTTCGTGCCCGACCGGTACGAGCAACTCCAACGGCTCGTCCAGCAGCGGCGTACGGGACATGCCGAGCGAGAGTTCCTCGGAGTCGTCTCCGTCGTAGGAGAACGCGACGACGATGTCACACTCGGCGCGGCGCAACATCGCGTACGAGGCGGGTGGCTCCTCCTCGATCAGCTCGAGTCGCATGTGCGGCGCGACTGCCCGCAATGCCGCGGCGGCCTGCGGAACCAGGAACGCGTTCGCGCTCGGAAACGCGCAGATCCGCACGGTACCGAGATCGAGCGCGGACACCGCCTGCACCTGCAGCCGGGCAACCGCGAGATCGTTGAGGATGGTGGCCGAATGCCGGGCCAGCACCTTTCCGGCTTCGGTCAGCTGCAGGCCGCGCCCGACCCGGATGAACAGCGGGCCGCCCATGGCACGCTCGAGCGTACGCATTTGCTGGCTGATCGCGGGCTGCGAGCAGTGCAGCTCCCGCGCCGCGGCGGAGAACGATCCAGCGTCGATGACCTGCTGAAACATCTCCAGCTGGCGGCTGTCTATCATCCTCGTACCATAACCAGATCTTTTGGTTTTGGAAAGTTATTGACGTCTTGCTTTCACAAGTGCGAGCGATGGCATCATGTCTGCGTGACCCATCTCCGAGACGTCCCCCTGGCCGGCATGAACTTCGTGCTGGCCGGCGCCGCCGCCCACGGTTTCACGCCCGGCGATCCGGAGTGGATCAACCTGGGCCAGGGCCAGCCGGAGATCGGGCCGCTGCCCGGCGCGCCCGCGCGGATCACGACCGTGACGCTGGAGCCGGGCGACCACGCCTACGGGCCGGTCAACGGCACGCTCGCGCTCCGCACCGCGGTCGCGGACTACTACAACCGGACATACCGCGGCGACCAGGCGAGCCGGTATACCGCCGCGAACGTCGCGATCGTCGCCGGTGGGCGGCTCGCGCTGAACCGGGCGGTCGCCGCGCTCGGCGCGATCGACGTCGGCTACATGCTGCCGGATTACGCCGCCTACGAGGACATCCTGGACCGCAACGCACCGCGGATCACACCGGTCGCGGTCGCCGGCACCGGCGGCGACGCGATTGCGGCGGCGGTCGCCGACGCCGGGCTGACCGCCCTGCTGATGTCGAACCCGCGCAACCCGACCGGTGAGGTGATCGCCGGCGACGACCTGCGCGCGTTGGTCAGCGCGTTCCGTGAGCGCAACGCCGCACTGTTGATCGACGAGTTCTACAGCCACTACATCTACGCGCCCGATGCGGTCGGCATCTTCGGCCCGGCCGACCGGCCGGTCAGCGCGGCCGAGCACGTCGAGGACGTGGACCGCGATCAGGTCCTGATCTTCGACGGCCTGACCAAGAACAGCCGCTATCCCGGCTGGCGCCTCGGCTGGGTGGTCGGACCGCGCGAAGCGATCTCGGTGATCGAGCGGGTCGGCCAGGCGATGGACGGCGGCGCATCCCAGGTCGTACAGCGCGCGGCGCTGGCCGCGCTCGAACCGTCCGTGATGGACGCCGAGACGTCCGCGGTCCGCGCCGCGTTCGCGGAGAAGCGCAATCTGACCGTCGCCGGGCTGCGCGCGGCCGGTATCCGGGTCGATGCCGAGCCCGCGCGGCACGTTCTACGTGTGGGGCTCGCTCGCCGACCTCCCGGAGCGGTTGCGGTCCGCAGACGCGTTCTTCACCGAGGCGCTCACGCACAAGGTCATCACGGTGCCCGGGCACGCCTTCGACATCGATCCAGGTCACCGCCGCGCCAGCTTGGACCGTTTCGATCAATGGGTACGGTTTTCCTACGGCCCGACGGCATCCGCGGTGGCCATCGGCCTGGCACGGCTGCGAGAGATGCTCGGATAGACTCGCCATATTCCGGCGTGAAGGAGAGAGCCGATGCCGACGTGGTACGAGTCCCGGATCGACCGCCAGATCCGAGAAGCACAAGAACGTGGCGACTTCGACAACCTGCCCGGCACCGGTAAGCCGCTGAAGTCGACGTCGGATCTCTACCACGACGACTGGTGGATTCGGGACCTCGCCGAGCGCGAGAACCTCAGTGCCGCATTGCCGCCGGCGCTCGCCGTCCTCCGCGAGATCGAGGAACTCCCCCGCATCCTCGCGAAGAAACGCAACGAGAAGCTGGTCCGGGAATACCTGGCGAAGCTCAACGACCGCATCCTGGCGATCCACCGGGCACCGGTCGAGGGTCCGCCGGTCGTCGTGAAAACGGTCGATGTCGAGAAGGCCGTCTCCGATTGGCGCAACGGCTACTAACCCGCGTCACTCCTTGTCACGCTGCTCGTTGTCCGAATAACAACGAATGCGGCTTTTATGGGAGTATGCGCGATGTACGTACGACAGCTCGGCATCATCGCTGCCATGGCAACGCTCGTGACTCTGTCGTTCGCCGCCCCCGCATCGGCCGCCGCTGCCACCGGCGAGTACGCCGCCTGGTCGATCGCCGGTGCCGCCGGTGCGTTCACCGGCAGTGCGGCCCCCGCGGCAGCCGGCTTCCCGGCCGCAGCCGTCACCTCGGACGCGACCACGACGCAGACGCCGTCCGGTGCCTCGGCATTCCTGGGGCCGGACACGCCGGTCGGCGCGGTGTACGGCAGTTCGAAGCAGATGTCGTACCTGAACGTCTCCACTGCCAAAGGCATCACGACATCCACGACGACGCTCGACTTCGCCTCGCCGACGCCGGCCGCCACCTGGGCATTCGTGCTCGGTGACATCGATGCGGACGAGGTCACGATCTCCGGCGTCGATGCCGGCGGAAACCCGATCTCGGCCGACGACCTCGGCTTCGCCGGTACGTTCAACTACTGCGCGGTCTCCCCGAAACCGAGCAGCTGCACCGGACCCGGACCGTTCACCGACGTGCCGACGTGGCATCCCGGCTCGGCTCGCCTGGTCGGCAACGGGCCGGACACGTTCGGCTCGAGCGGCTGGTTCCAGCCGAAAGTCGCGGTCGCGTCGCTGACGTTCCGGTTCACCGCGCTGATCGGGTTCCCGATCTACCAGCTGTGGCTGACCACGCTGGCGGTGCCGGTCGAGACCACGATCGGCGGCATCACACCGGACAATCCGGTCCCGGATCCGGGTGTCGTCGTGGATCTGCTCGAGAAGGACGGCACGACACCGGTCACCGATCCGGACGGAAAGCCGGTCACCGAGACCGCAGACCCGAGCGGCGTCGTCGACTTCCCGGCCGTCGTCGACGGCGACTACGTCCTGGAGATCAAGCCGCCGCCGCACGTACGCCCGGTCGGACCGACGAAGATCCCGTTCACGGTTGATGTCACCAAAGGCTCGCCGAAAATCCCGAAGGGTACGTTTTCGCTGGTCGTACCGCCTCAATTGGCTGTGACCGGAAATGCCGCGGCGCCGGCCGCCGCGGCCGGTCTGCTGCTCGTGGCGCTGGGCGCCCTGGCTACCGCCCTAGGACGTCGCCGATCGGCATCGTGAGGAGCGGGAAGTACTGGGCGCTCTTGGCCTTGAGGTAGCCCGAGTAGACGGCGCCGAGCGCCACGCTGCCACGGAACTGGCTGACCGTCGCCCTGCTCGTGTCGACCACGACCGGGCGCGACATGCACGCGAAGTTAACCCGCTGCCGCTCGGCCGCCCACAATCCGGCGTTGGGGTCGACGCGCGCACTGACGAGCGCCGGGAACACCGCGACGCCGGTCTGGAATCCGAGCGGCATGCCGCCCTTGTTGTCCCGCGCAAACTGCGCCGCGGTCTGGTCGAACGCGATGATGTGGTCGACGCTGACCTCTGGCATCTCGCACGCGATCACGAAGAGATGCAGTTTGGTGGCCATCCACCGGAGCTTGAATTCCGCTCGGTGGGCGACCAGGACGCTCTGGCCTCCCCACTGCTGGACCACCGGGTTGCTGCCGTCGGCGGCCAAGCGGGCAAAGAGACCGTTGAGGTAGTCGGCTGGATGCACGGCACTAGTATGCGGATGCGGGCTCGCCGGCGCTGACCCGGATTCGATATTGGGGGACACAGATGCACATCGGAATCCAAATCCCGGACTTCACCCGCCCGGAAGGGCCCGCCTCGCTCGGGCCGGCGCTCGCTCGCGTCGCCCGCATCGCCGATGAACAGGGGTTCGAGTACGTCGCGGTGATGGATCACTTCTTCCAGATCGCCGCGGTCGGGCCCACCGAGAACGACATGCTCGAGGCGTACACGACGCTGGGTTTCCTGGCCGCGAACACGACCCGGGCGAAGCTGATGACGATCGTGACCGGCGTGCACTACCGCAGCGCCGGCCTGCTCGCGAAGATCATCACGACCCTGGATGTGCTGTCCGAGGGCCGCGCCTGGCTCGGTATCGGCGCCGGCTGGAACGAGGAGGAGTCGCTCGGCCTCGGACTCGGTTTCCCACCGGTCGCCGAGCGCTTCGAGCTGCTCGAAGAGACGCTGCAGATCTGCCTGCAGATGTGGCGCGGCGACGATGTCCCGTTCGAAGGAAAACACTTCCAGCTACACCGACCGCTCAACTCGCCGCAGGCGCTGACGAAGCCGCACCCGCCGATCCTGATCGGTGGCGGAGGGGAGAAGAAGACGCTGCGGATGGTCGCGAAGTACGCCGACGCCTGCAATCTGTTCGCGACGCCGGACGTCGGCCGCAAGCTCGACATCCTCAAGGAGCACTGCGAGCGTGAAGGCCGCAACTACGACACCATCCTCAAGACGGCGTACTACCAGTTCGACACGGCGGCCGGCACGGCGAAGATGATCGACGACCTCAAGCGCCTCGCCGACCTCGGTTTCCAGGCCGCGCTCGGCGTCGTCCGCGACGTATGGTCGATCACGCCGTTGGAGATCATCGGCCAGGAGGTCATCCCCGAGGTAGCCGGCTATTAATCCCGATCGGCTGCACCGGGACGGTCTGACCCGGCTGATCTACTGCCAGTTCGCCGTCTTCGGCTTCTTCCTGTACGCGTTCACGCCCAGCGTCACGCTGCTCCGCGACGACGAGCACATCAGCAACGCGGTCGCCGGGCTGCACAGCACCGCGTACGCCATAGGTGTGGTGATCGTGGGTGCGTTCGCGGCCCGCATCCTCGCTATCACCGGACGCAACCGCGGCTTCTGGCTGTTCACGTGGGGACTCGCGGTCGGGATCGGTGCCTACGTCGCCACCCCGCACGTCTGGTTGACGCTGATCGGTGCCGCGATCGCGGGCGCCTCCGGATCCGGCCTGCTCACGACCGCCAGCGCCGCGCTCTCCGACCACCACGGAACACGTGGACCGGCCGCAATCACCGAGGCGAACGCCGTGTCCGCCTGCGTCGGGCTGCTCGCACCGCTCGCGGTCGGTGCGTGCGTGGCCTTGGGGTACGGCTGGCGGATCGCCCTGTTGATCCCGATCCCGGTGATCGCGATGCTGTTCCTGCTGCGCAACCGCTTCGGGCCGGGCCTGGACACGTCGGTGCTGGAGACCACCACCGCCGACCGGGACTCCCTCGGCCGGCAGTTCTGGCTGAGTTGGACGATCGTCGTGCTCGCGGTGTGCATCGAGTTCTGCATGACGCTCTGGAGCGCCCAGCTGCTGCGTGATCACGACGGGCTCGACAAGGCCGCTGCTGCGACCGGCGTGACCGCGATCGTGGCCGGGCTCGCGATCGGGCGGCTGATCGGCGTACGGCTGGCCGTCCGCTACCCGGTCGACGCGGTACTGGCCTGGGCGTTCGCGCTGAACGCGGTCGGATTCGTGCTGTTCTGGCTCGCTGATATCGCGTGGCTGTCGTTTGCCGGCCTCGCGATCGGAGGACTCGGCATGTCGATGCAGTACCCGCTCGGCGTCGGCCGCGCGATCCGGGCGGTCGGCGGATCGAGCGCGGCCGCGAACGCCGCCAGCGCGCTGGTGTCCCTCGGCACCGGTGTCGCGATCGGATTGGCACCCTTCGCGCTCGGATTCCTCGCCGACGTGTCCAGCATCCGGTACGCGTTCCTGTTGGTTCCGGCGTTTATCGCGGTCGCATTGACGATCTTGCTGGTCGCGCAGCGCGAACCCGAGCCCGAATCGGCACACCGATAGTTGCAACATTCGCCGTATTACCACGGACAGCGTTAACCCCTACGCTGTCCGGCATGGCACAACCAGACCAGATGCCGGCCGGTGAGTTGGGTCGTCTCCGATGGGCGAGGATCCTGTTCCGGGCCCTGATCACGATCGCGGCCCTGCTCGCGTTTGCTGCAGCCGTTCCTCGCCGGCTCTTATCTGTCCGGACAGTTCGGCGCGCTGAACCTGCACAAGATGAACGCGTTCCTGATCACCACGGCCACGCTCCTGAGCATGATCGCCGCAATACTGACGTGGCGCCTCGGCGACGGCGCCCGATGGCCGGCGATCGCGTGCGGCGCGTTGCTGGTCACCGAAGGCGTTCAGATCAAGCTGGGATACGAGTATCTGACCGCGGCGCACATCGTCATCGGATCGACGATCGTCACGTCGCTCGGCGTCATGCTCGTGCTGGTCTGGCGGCCCGCATCGAAACCCGCGAGCACCACGCCGCGACAGGAAGCCGCCGCTCGCGAGTGATCCGACGCAGTCCATGCGTGTGGGCGAGCCTGTTCAGGAGATTTCGCGCTGCATCAACGCGACCGCACCGAGCAGATCGGCCCGCTCCCCCAGCGATCCGGCGACGATGGTCGACGGCCTCGGCCGCCGCCGGCGATGCGTGCCGGCTGATCGCGTCCGCCATGCCGTCGATGATGTGCGCGCCGGCCGCGCCGACCGTGCCGTCCATCGACGATCGCGGCCGGATTCAGCATGGTGGTCACGTCCGCGAGCGGCCGGCCGATGCTCCGACCGAGGTCGCCGAGAATGCGGCGCATACCGGTGTCACCGTCCGCCGCCAGCGCAACATCCGGGGATACGTCAACGTCTGCTCGTACGCGGGCTGCACGGCTTCGATCAGGCCGGTGCCGATGACCTGGATCAGGCAGCCGCGGCCGCCGCAGCGCAGAGCGGGCCGTCCGTCGTCGACCTGGATGTGCGCGAGTTCGCCGGCGAAGCCGCTCGACGCCTCGGTGCAGCCAGCCGTTGACGATCAGGCCGGCGCCGACGCTGTGCTCGCCGAGCTTGACGTAGATCAGGCTGCTGCGGTCGCGGCCGGCGCCGAACACGTACTCGCCGAGCGCGCCGAGATTCGCGTCGTTCTCGACCAGCACCGGCGTCCCGAGACGTGCGCTCGAGCGTCGCTCGCCGGATCGTCGTGCAGCCAGCTCGCGAACACGCCGGGCGACCCGTCCGCCGGCCGCCGTACCGGCATGCCCGACGCCACGCTGGAACGGCGCCGGTACGCCCAGCACGACCGCGTCCAGCGCGCTCGACGTCGTATCCGGCGGCGTCCGCGGCCGCGCTCGACCATGTCGATCGCCGGCTCCAGCAGCGCGCCGCGCGGCGTACCGGGTCCAGCACGGTCAGATCGTCGGTCAGGATCCGGCCGCTCAGCGTCGCGATCGCGACCCGGAGCAGTCCGGTCGACCAGACGGCGATCCCGATCGCGGGCGGCGGGCCGGTCAACGCGAGCGTACGGGCGGGACGGCCGGCACTGCCGCGTACCGACGCCGGACGGCCATCGGTCTCGACCACGATGCCGCGCGCGATCAGGTCGTTCACCAGATCCGTCACGGTCGCCTTCGGCAGCGCCAAGCGGCGCGCGAGGGCGGCCCGGCTGAGTCCGTCATCCCGGGCCAGCAGGCCGAGGATGCGCTGTTGGTTCGGCCGCATCTGGGTATTCGACCGCATCCGGACATCATGCATCTATCGATGATAGACAGCCGATTCGTTTAAACCGAATCCGGTTTTTTGTCACCTATGGCGACACGAGTCGATAACCCTTAATAATGCTGGTGTGACGGCAGTTGACGCAGGAGCACGATAAGACCGAATCCGAACTTACTACGCATCCACTCCGGCGGGCCGGGCGAGCATTGCACGAGCCGGCGTACCGCTGGTGGTTCGGCAGCCAGGTGCTCTCGTCGTCGGGATCGATGACGCAGGGCGTCGCACAGTCGTGGCTGATCCTGCAGATGACCGGCCGCGCCATCGACCTCGGCCTGCTCAGCGCCGTCACCTGGGCGCCGGTCCTGCTCGGCGGCGCCCTGGCCGGCGGCCTGGTGGACCGGATCGACCGCCGGCGCCTGCTCGCCACCACCCAGATGCGCGTTCGTCGTCCTCTGCGTCGCGCAGGCGGTGCTCATCGGCACCGGCGAGATGCACGTCTGGATGATCTACGTGTTCGGGCTTCATGACCGGTGTCGTGACCGCGATCGATGCGCCGGCCCGCCAGGTCTACGTGCTGGAACTGGTCGGTCGAGAACACCTCGCCAGCGCGGTCGGCCTGAACGAGGTCGTCATCAACGCGGCACGCAGTCTTCGGACCGGCGGTCGGCGGCGTACTGCTGGCCACGGTCGGCGTCGGCACGTGCTTCGCCTTCAACGCGCTGACCTACCTGCCGGTGCTGTTCCTGCTGGCCAGCTACACGCCGAGGCCGCTCGACACCGGGCCCGCGAAACGCCGGTCGAGTGTGCTCGAGCGGGCTGCGAGCCGTTGCCGGCGATCCGGCGATCACCGCGTGCATGCTGATCGCGATCGCCGCCGGCATGCTGTTCAACCTCGGCGTCTCGGTCCCGCTGCTGGCCAGCCAGGCGTTCCATCTGGGCGGTGGCGGCTACGGCGCGCTGATGGCCGCGTTCGGCATCGGCGCCGTCCCGGGTGCGATCGCGGCGGCGAGCACGTCCGGGCATCCGACCGGTACGACCATCCGCCGGCTGACCGTACTCACCGCGGTTGCCGGTCTTCTGACCGCGGTCTCGCCGTACACGGTCCTCGCGTTCGTCGGGATCGGGCTGTCCGGCTTCTGCTCGATCTGGCTGATCGCGATCGCGAACACGCTGGTGCAGCTGCGTTCGCGACCGGACATGCGCGGCCTGATCATGGGCGTGTGGACGATGGCTCTGCCGGGCTCCATACCCGTGACCGGCCTGATCGCGGCGTTCGTCGGTCAGGTCGCGGGCGCCCGCGCGAGCTTCGGACTGACCGGCGTCGCGCTGCTGATCGCCGGCGCCGCGACGTGGCGCATGCTCGGCTCAGACCGCCGACACGACCCCGGCATCGACGCTGATGTGACGGTTCGTGGTGATCGCATCGAGCATCCGACGATCGTGCGTGACCAGCAGCAACGTGCCCGGGTAGGTTTCCAGCGCCGATTCCAGCTGCTCGATCGCGGGTAGGTCGAGGTGGTTCGTCGGCTCGTCCAGCACCAGCAGGTTCACGCCACGCGCCTGGAGCAGAGCGAGTGCCGCACGCGTACGCTCTCCGGGCGACAGCGTGGCCGCGGAGCGCTTCGACGTGAGCGCTCTTCAGCCCGAACTTCGCCAGCAGCGTACGGACATCGGCGTCCGTCATCTCCGGAACAACTCTGCCGAAGGCCCCGGCCAGCGGCTCGTTGCCGAGGAACAGACCCCGAGCCTGATCCACCTCGCCGACGATGACGCCCGAACCGAGCCTTGCCGGAGCCTGCGTCCAGCGCGATCGTGCCGAGCAGCGCGCGCAGCAGCGTCGTCTTGCCGGAGCCGTTAGGACCGGTGATCGCGATCCGATCCGCCCAGTCGATCTGCAGTGTGACCGGCCCGAGTGACGAACGGTCCGCGGCGGACGACCGCGCCGTTCAGAGACGCGACGACCGCACCGGCACGCGGTGCCACGGCGATCTCCATCCGGAGTTCCCACTCCTTGCGCGGCTCATCCACGACATCGAGCCGCTCGATCATCCGCTCGGTCTGCCGGGCCTTCGACGCCTGCTTCTCGCTCGTCTCACCGCGTGCCGACTTGGCCAGCTTGTCGTTGTCCGGCGCCTTCCGGCGGGCATTGCGAACACCCTTGTCCATCCACGCGCGCTGCATGCCGGCCGCGCTCCTCGAGACTCGACAGCGTGTCGGCGTACTCCTCGAACTCCTCCCGGGCATGTCGGCGGGCAACCTCGCGCTCCTCGATGTAGGCCGCGTAGCCGCCCCCGTACGTACGGATCTGCTGCTGGGCCAGGTCGAGTTCGAGCACGCGGGTAACGGTCCGGGTGAGGAACTCCCGGTCGTGGCTGACGACGACGGTACCGGCCCGCAGCCCGCTCACGAACGACTCCAGCCGGGCCAGGCCGTCCAGGTCGAGATCGTTCGTCGGCTCGTCGAGCAGGAAGATGTCGTACCGCGAGAGCAGCAGCGACGCCAGTCCGGCTCGCGCCGCCTGACCGCCGGACAGTCCGGCCATCGGCGCATCGAGATCGACCGCGAGACCGAGATCCTTGGCGACCGTCTCGGCCCGCCCGTCAAGGTCGGCGCCGCCGAGCGCGAGCCATCGGTCGAGCGCCTCGGAGTAGGCATCGTCGGCTCCGGCCGCGCCCGCGCCGAGCGCATCCGCCGCCGCATCCATCGCGTCCTGGGCGGCCGCTACACCGGTCCGGCGGGCCAGAAACGCAGCGACCGTCTCGCCGTCGCGGCGCTCCGGCTCCTGCGGCAGGTGACCGACGGCAGCGGTCGGCGGGTTCAATGAAATCGTGCCGGCCTGGGGAGTCTCGAGACCGGCGAGCATACGCATCAACGTGGACTTGCCGGCGCCGTTCACGCCGACCAGGCCGATCACGTCACCCGGACCAACAACAAGATCACAACCGGAGAAGAGGGTACGGTCGCCGTGCGAAGCCTCCAGGCCCTTGGCGACAAGTGTGGCGCTCATAGGCCCACCAACCTACCGGTACCGCTGGTGATCCTGGAGTTGGCGCAGGAACAACTCCAGGATCAGCGTCGGGCTACGCCGCCCGCCTCGCCTCATCGTCGGCGATCCAACCACGCATCTGCTCGATGCCCGCGGTGTTCTTGCGAACATCGTCACTCAGCACGTCGATCCGGGCGTCCAAACGCTCGAACCCGCTGTGCATCTCCACGGTCAGTCCATCGATCCGGCCGTCGAGACGCTCAAACCCATGGCGCATCTCTACGACCACACCATCGATCCGGCCGTCCAGACGCTTCACGTCCTGAGGCCAAACCGTCGACCCGACCATCCAGGCGCTCGATCGCGCCCATCACCATCTCGTGTCGCGCACCGTCCTCACGTCGGGCGGTGACCAGGTCCGTGACCAGCTCGGTCAGCAGATTTACCTGGCGATTCAATCTCATACCGGTGTCCTTCTCTCCTGTCAGAGGGCCGATACAGTCTGAATCAGGCCACTACGGCGGCGCAAAAAGCATGTATACGAAAGTGGATAACGATCTGGTGACTGGCCGCGACTCAGGCGCGACGTGCCAGGTAATCCCGAAACGACATCGGTGCATGACCGGCCAGGTCCTGGACGGCCGTACTCACGACGTCCAGCTCACCGACGGCGATCGCGGCGTACGACGTGACCCAGCCGGCGACCTCCCAGTGCGGTGCACCGTACCCGGCACGGGACGCGTACGCCTGGTCGATCGTCTCGGCATCGTAGGTCACCAGGCTGCCGGTGGCGCGAGTCAACTCCGCTGCCACCTCCTCCATCGTGATCGCGGCCGGGCCGGTCAGGTCGTACGTCACGTTGTCGTGGCCGGTCGACGTGAGCGCTCCGACGATGGCATCGGCGCTGTCGTCGCGCGCGATGCCGCCGAACTTGCCGTTCCCGGCCGGACCGCGAAGCACGCCGTCGGCGCCCGCGAAGTGCGGCAGCGCGTCGAGATACAGATTGTTCCGCAGCACGGTATGCGTGATCCCTGAGTTGCGGATGTGTTCCTCGGTATGCCAGTGGTCCCGAGCGAACGTGAACGTCGCGTACGGTCCGGCGCCGACGAACGACACGTAGACGATCCGTGACACGCCGGCGGCCGCGCGCGGCATCGACCGCGGCGGTGTGCAGCGACACGCGATCGGCGGCTTCGGTCGCGGACACCAGGAACAGGGTGTGAACGCCCTCCAGCGCGGACCGCATGCCGGCTGCGTCCTGATAGCCGCCGGTCGTCACCGTCTGCGCGCCTTCCAGAGCCGGTGCGCGAGATGCGTCGCGAACGATGAGACGCTGTGGCACGCCGGCGGCGGCCAACCGGGCCGCGACCCGGCCGCCGAGCGCGCCGGTCGCTGCGGTCACCGCGATCAGGCCACCCGTAGAGCTGTCCGTCATACATCTATCTTGCCCTGTGCACGGACCCACTGTCCGAATCATCGGCCGTAGAATATCGACGTGGCAGCGTGTCCCGAGCCGACCCGCCCACCCCGTTCGCGGCGTGGGCATGGTCTCTCCGGGGTAACCCCGGGGGCGCACCAGGTATCACCACATGGCACCGCATGCAGGCGGCAGCGCTGCGCGCTGGTCATTGCACGCACGACGGGGACTCGTCGGGACACGCTGCCCAACGCCACGCCGGTTGCCGACGCCGGATGAGGCCGCGGCCGCTCTCGACGGTGACCTTTCACGCGTCCGGCGACCCCGATCCCGCGCGTGACGAGCTACGTCGGTCGCGCCGCGCCGCGCTCGAGGGCGTCCGGCCGAACTCGTGGCGGTGGCAGTGGGTCCTGGCCCGGATGGCAGACGAACGCTATCGGCCGGACGCCCATGGCCGCCAGATCAGCCGCGCGCTCGCGCTCGCCTTCCTGTCCGCCGCGCAGTGGCGCCGACCGGATCTGGTGCGGGCCGCCGGCACCGTCCTCGGGGTCCGCCGCCAATGGCTGTACCGCCTGGTCGACGACGTTCTTACCGGATATCCGCACCCGCCGACCGACCGGCCGCGCGAACTCGCCGCCGCAGTGGCCGGCAACGTTACCTTCCGTGCGGCGCTCCGCTCCGCTGCGATGGGCAAGCGCCGAGACCAGGTCCGCGTCTGGCTGGCCACGCCCACCCGGATGGTCCGCCGACCGTTCCACACCACCGCGATCGATGACGTCGGCGCACTCGCCGCCTGGCTCGCGCTCACCGACTCCGATCTCGAGTGGTACGCCGACCGGAGCGACATCAACCGCCACGCGACCGACCGGCGCCTGCGCCACTACCGGTACCTGTGGCTGAACGGGCGTCTGATCGAGGCGCCGAAAGACCGGCTGCGCGCCATCCAGCGGCAACTGCTGCGCGAGGTGATCGGTCCGATCCCGACGCACCCGGCCGTGCACGGGTTCGTCACCGGTCGGTCGCCGCACACGTTCGCGGCGCCGCATGCCGGCCGCCCGGTCGTGATCCGGCTGGACATCACGTCGTTCTTCGCAGCGGTGACCGCACCTCGGATCTACGGCCTCCTGCGTACGGCCGGCTACCCCGAACCGGTCGCACACACCGTCACCGGGCTCTGCACCACGCGTACCCCCGCTCCGGTATTGACGGCGGTCGACCGCGATGTGCCGGAACGGGCGTACCGCCTCGCGCTGCTGCGCGCAGCCCACCTACCGCAAGGGGCACCCACGTCGCCGGCGCTCGCGAACCTCTGCGGTTTCCGGCTCGACCGCAGGCTCTGCGGCCTCGCCGCACGGTTCGGAGCGGTATACACCCGGTACGCCGACGACCTGGCGTTCTCCGGCGACCTGACGCCGCGTGGATCGACCGTGCTGGTCGCAGCGGTCACCGCGATCGCTGCCGACGAAGGGTTCCGCGTCAACGCGCGCAAGACGCGCATCCGCGGCCGCGCCGACCGGCAGTACCTGGCCGGACTCGTCGTGAACGAGCGACCCGCGGTGCCCCGCACCGAGTACGACGCGATGCGCGCACTGCTGCACAACGCGACACGTACCGGCCTGGCCGAGCAGAACCGCGACGGGCACCCGGACTTCGACGGCTTCCTGCGCGGACGCATCGCGTGGATCGGGTACCACCATCCGACGCGGGCCGCCCGGCTGCTCGCCATGCTGGCCGCAACGTCCGGCGACGCACAACCGGAGGCCGTGCGGCTTCCCCGCCGCGCGGCCTCCGGAGACTCCTGACTATCGAACGACGGTCCTAGGCGACGAGCGTCTTGACCGCCGCGGTGAGCTCAGCGAGACCCTTTTTAGCATCGGCGAAGTACATGCCGGTCTTCGGGTCCGCGTAGAGCTCGTTGTCGATACCGGCATATCCGTGGCCCATCGATCGCTTGATCACGATGACGCTCTTCGCGTGATCGACGTCGAGGATCGGCATCCCGGAGACCGGATTGCCGGACCGGCGCGCGGCCGGGTTGACGACGTCGTTCGCGCCGATCACCAACGCGACGTCGGCACGGGCGAAGTCCGGGTTGATCTCCTCCATCTCGCGGAGCAGGGCGTACGGCACATTCGCCTCGGCGAGCAGTACGTTCATGTGGCCGGGCATACGGCCGGCGACCGGGTGGATCGCGTAGTTCACGTCGACGCCACGGGACTCCAGAAGGTCGGCGAGTTCGCGTACCTCATGTTGCGCCTGGGCAGCGGCGAGACCGTACCCGGGCACGATGATGACCTTGCTGGCGTACGCCAACTGGATCGCGGCGTCGTCGGCCTTGACCTCACGGACCGAGCCACCGGTCGGACCGCCCGCGTCCACGGCGTTGTCGCCGGTGCCGAAGCCACCGATGATGATGTTCACGATCGAACGGTTCATCGCATCGGCCATCAGCTTCGTCAGGATGCCGCCCGACGCTCCGACCAGCGCACCGGCGATGATCAGCACGGAGTTGGAGAGGACGAAACCGGCCATCGCGACGGCCGTACCGGTGAACGCGTTGAGCAGCGAGATCACGACCGGCATGTCGGCGCCGCCGATCGGCAGCACCATCGTGACGCCGAAGAGCAACGCCGCGACCAGCACCGCGAACAGGATGCCGAGGCGGGCCGCGCTCGACGTCGAGAAGTCGCCGATCAGCCAGACGCTGCCGCCGAGCATCACGACGACCAGCAGGACGTTGAGGATGCGTACGCCGGTGAACACGATCGGGCTGCCGGAGATGAGCCCCTGCAGCTTGCCGGACGCGATCAGCGAGCCGGCGAACGTGACCGCACCGATGATCACGTCGAGCACGGTCGGCACCGAGAGACTGGCGCCGATCGAGGGCGCGTGGACGAGTTCGGTGAACTCGTACAGCGCGATGATCGCCGCCGCGCCACCGCCGACCGCATTGAACAGGCTGACCAGCTGCGGAATCGCGGTCATCGCGACGCGGCGAGCGCTGAACAGGCCGTAACCGCCGCCGATCAATGCACCGGCGATCAACACGACCCAGCCGATCGGCTTCACCGTACCGGCGTGGATCGACGTACACGAACGCCATCAGGACCGCGGCGATCATGCCGGCGGCGGAGACCTGGTTGCCACGCCGCGCGGAGCCGGGCGAGTTCATCAGGTGCAGGCCGAGCACGAAGCAGACGGCCGCGAGCAGGTAGACCGTCTCGGTGACGGTCTGGAACGCAGTCAGGTTCATTCTTGCCCTTCTGCGTCGCGCTGGTCAGGGACGGCGGCCGGGGTCGGACGCTTGCGGAACATGCCGAGCATGCGATCCGTGACGACGTAGCCGCCGACGACGTTCATGCCGGCGAATGCCGCGGCGATGAATCCGAGGACGTATCCGAGCGCCGTGTCCGCACTGACCGCGATCAGCATCGCGCCGACCAGCACGACACCGTGGATCGAGTTCGCGGCGGACATCAGCGGCGTGTGCAACGTCGCCGGAACCTTGCTGATCACCTCGAATCCGACCAGCAGACTGAGCACGAACAGACTCAGATTCCCGAACAACTCCGAGCTCACTTCGTTATCTCCCCTGTCCAGGAGTGCTGCCGTAGCGGGGTGCACGACGGCGCCGTCGTGGGCGATGACGATGCCGGCCTGGATGTCGTCGGTCAGGTCGATGGCGATCTCGCCGCCGGTGACCAGGTGAGCCAGGACCGCGCAGATGTTGCGGCTGAACGCCGCGGACGCCGCCGCGGCGGCATCCGACGGCAGGTTCGGTGCGCCGATGATGGTGACGCCGCCGGGTGTCACGATCGTCTGATCCGGTACGGACAACGCGACGTTGCCACCGAGCGGGCTGGCCGCGATGTCGACGATGACCGAACCCGGCGCCATCTTCGCGATCGCGGCCTCGGTCACGAGCAGCGGCGGACGCCGGCCCGGCACCTGCGCGGTCGTGATGACGACGTTGTGCTTGCCGATGTGGTCGGCCAGCTCGTCCTGCTGCGCCTGCTGCTCTTCCGGCGTCAGGGCGCGGGCATAGCCGCCTTCACCGGCGGCGGACGCGACCGACGTCAGCTTGAGGAACGTGGCACCGAGCGACTTGACCTCGTTCGCCGAGTCGGGCCGAACGTCGTACGCCTTCACCAGCGCACCGAGACGCCGTGCCGTGGCGATGGCCTGCAGACCGGCGACGCCGGCGCCGAGGACGAGCACCTCGGCCGGGCGAGCGGTACCGGCGGCCGTGACGAGGAGCGGAAAGTACCGGTCGTACGTGGTCGCGGCCAGCAGTGCCGCCCGGTAACCGGCGACGCTCGCCTGTGACGACAGCACGTCCATCGACTGGGCCCGGCTGATCGTCCGGGGCAGGGCATCGAGGCTGATCGCGGTCACGCCGGAGGAGGCAAGCTCGGCGGCGAACCCGGGATCGGTCAGCGGCCGGAGCAGCCCGATCAGGACCTGCCCGGGCCGGAGAAGGGCCAGGTCCTCGTCGTTCGGCCGGGTCAGCGTGACGATGACGTCGGCAACCTTGCGAACAGCGTCGCGATCGAGCACGGTCGCGCCAGCTGCGACGTAGGCCTCGTCCGAGTACCACGCGGCCTCGCCGGCACCGGTCTCGATGATCGTCTCCACGCCGAGCGCCGTGAGTCGTGCAACCGCCTCGGGGACGAGCGCGACCCGGCGCTCGCCGGGCGCGGACTCCTTTACTGCCGCTACCTTCACCGCCATCAGGTGCGTACCTCTCCTTGACTCGTGCCGGCTGCGTATCCGGCGCTCTCCGATCACGTCCATCCTGCCGGACTCGCCAGGTTATGAGACCGTAGCGGTCCGACGGAATCTCTGCGCGATCGTCTTAGTGCCTGGGAGAAACAATCTCGCCGTTGATTGCGAGGTTAGTCGGGCGCCACGGCGTCGGGACCGGCGGACAGGCGATCAGCGGGGTCAGCGCGCGATCGCGGCGAGGGCGCGGATCGGAGCGTGCGCCATCGCATTCGCAAACGACATCTCACCTCGGCAGAACCGGGCGAAGGCCGCCCAGCCCGGCGGTGTGGCGACGGCGAGATGGAACAGCGACGGCCGTACCTCGAACGTCGCCAGCAGCGTGGCGCCGGCCCGCATCTCGGGTACGAGCGACTCCGTCACCGCGGCCACGTAGCCGTCCAGATCGCCGCTGGCCGCGGCGGCGCCGGCCAGCGCACCGGACCGCAGCGCGAAGCTGATCCCCTCGCGGGTCCACGGTTCCAGCAGCCCGGCCGCGTCACCGGCGACGATGACCCGGCCCAGCCGCAGCGGTGACGCATCCGTCCGGCACCGGGTCAGATGCCCGGAGTCGTGGGCGGGCTCGATGCCGGTGAGACCGAGCCGGTGCACGAACCCCCGCAGGTAGGCACGGGTCGCCTCGCCATGGCCGCGCGACGCGATCACGCCGACGGTCAGCGTGTCGCCCTTCGGGAAGACCCAGGCGTACGAGCCCGGAATCGGCCCCCAGTCGAGCAGCAGGCGATGCGTCCAGCGGCGGGCGATGTGCGGTGGGACCGGGATCTCCAGCTCCAGTCCGAGGTCGACCTGCCCGCATTCGACGCCGACGTGCCGTCCGGTCACGCCGGAGGATCCGTCCGCGCCGACGACGACGGACGCTTCGATGGTCGAGCCGTCGGCCAGGCGTACCTCTGCATGATCTTCGTGCGCGGCGATGCCGCGGACCGGTGAACGCTCGCGCACGACGGCTCCGGCCGCGACCGCCGCGGATCGCAACGCATCGTCGAACTCGGCCCGCTGTACGAGCCGGAGCAGCGGCTGCGGGCGGTTGTTCCGTCGGGTGTAGCCGAAACGGCCGTTGTGCGTGAACGTGACCGAGGTGATGTCGGCCCGCGAGGGAATGTCGATGTACGGTGCCGCGGCGGCGAGCGAGACGCCGATCAGGCCACCGCCGCACGTCTTGTAGCGGGGATGCGTCGCGCGCTCGATCACGATCGTCCGGGCGCCGGTCTGCGCGGCCACCCGCGCGGCGGCGAGGCCGGCCGGTCCGGCTCCGACGACGGCGACATCCCAGCGCGGTTCGCTCAACATGGTCGCAGACTAACGGTCCGGGCTCTGGAACCGGACAACGGCGACCGGCCCGCCGTTGATCGACACGGCCGGCTCGTCGGCGACCCGCAGAGCGTCGAGCGGCCCGAGCGTTAATCCGGCGACGTCGGCGGTCAGATCGAGTGCGACCACGATGGCCAAACCGACACCGACCAGCGTGATCGGGCCGCGCAAGACCTCGATGCTGACGCGCTCATCCAGCGCGTAGATGACGTTGAAGTCGACGATCGGGCCGTCCAGAAGCCGGCACGTGGTCTCCGCGCTGCCCGGAAAGCCGAACGGTTGATAGCACCGGTCGATCACCGTCGTGGCGCCGTCGACGGTGAGCGCCATACCGGCGCCCTGGACCATCATGATGACGCGGTGATAGCCGGGAAACGCCGAGAACGGCCCGGCGGTCGCGACGTCGGCGATGCTGACCCGCCACCGGAATGCGGACTCCCCCGAGCGAGATGCTGCGACCTCACGCGTCCAGCCGCCGCCGTTGCGCCACGGTGTCGCGATCCGCGAGATCGCCGGGAGAAGCTCAACCGTCATGAACGATCTCCGGACATAGGTGAGAGCGCCCCTATGGAACCGAAGCGCTCTCTTTGAGACTTGTTGAAATACAGTAATTCAAAGTGATTCATTGTATTTCTTCTCGTCTCAGGACTGACGCTACGCCGGTTCGAGGCGGGCGTACCGAATTTTCTGAAATATCCTCATAAAATTTCGCCGTACCGGCCCGTGGCGTAAACTGCGATGCAGGTGATGCAGGTGATGCGTTATGGTGTCGACCATGTACTCCTAGGATCTCCACGCGCCCCCGCCCACGTCCGCGTGCGGCCAGCCGGTGCGCCCCTCCTGCACATCGCTCACCTGCTCACGTCCTAGGGAGATCACCATGCCTGCCAAGCCCAAGAAGTCCGAGCCCGGCGACGAGCCGGCAAGCCCCGACATCGACGCCGCCACGGACGGTGACGACGAGGCCGCGGAAGCGCCGCTGAACCGGGCCGAGCGCCGCGCGAAGGGCAAGTCCACCGCGAAGCCACCGATCGTCGGCAAGATCCAGCCGGGCAAGACCAACCTGAACCACGGCCCGCGCTCGTACGCCAACCGTCGCAGCGGCTGACCCTCACTACGACGAAGCGCCCCGGGTACGCGTAACCGGGGCGCTTCGTCGTGCGCGCTTACGGCCCGACCGGGCAGCCCGCCCCCTGGCTCCAGGTGACCTCACGGGACACACTGTTCCCGCCGCCGGTGGCCGTCATCGTGACGTCGCCGTCGGCGTTACCGTCACCGACAAGGGTCACAGTGCCGTCGCCGCTGGAGTCGAACGAGACGGTCGTCGGGATCGTGCCGGTGAGGTCGGAGTCCCCGGTGAACGTCAGCGTCGCGTGGTCGAGGTTGAAGCCCGCGTGGACGGTCGTCGTCAGCGTGGTCGTGCAGTCCGGCGCCGTGATGTCCGACGCGTCGAACGGGTCGACCGTCTTGACCTCGGCTACGCATTCCGACGGCACTGACCAGCTCACCGAGCCGGATGTCACGCTGCCCACCGATGTGGTCGCGGTAAGCCCGCTCACTGCCCCGGTCTCGTCGCCGTTGACGGTGGCCGTGCCCGTTCCACCGCTGACGTCAACGTTCTGGACGGTCACGGTGGTAAACCCGCTGCCGCTGAACGTGACATCGGTCGACGCCAGACCACCGACCGCGGTGATCGTTGCGGTCACCTGGGTGGTGCATGTGGACGAGACCCCTGATTTGGACAGCGACACGTCGGTGACCGCCGGTTGAACTGGTGGGGTGTCGGTGGTCGGCGAGACCGTATTGCTGGCGCCGGACTCGTTCGTCGCCTTGTCCTGCGCCTTGACCCAGAACGTGTAGGTCGTCTTGGGCGTCAGGCCGGTCACCGTCGTGGAGGTGCCGCTAACCAGGGAGAGGAGAGGCCCGGCGACGCCAGTCTCATAGACGTTGTAGCCGGCCACCGAACCGTTCGGATCGGTGGACGGACCCCAACTCAGGGTCACCGACGTCGTCGACGTGCCGGTCACGATGAGCGCGCTCGGCGTCGTCGGTGGCGTCTTGTCCACGACGGCGGATGTCGTCACGGAGTACGAGCCCGAGTTCGATGACGCGTTATTGGTCGTGTCGTACGCCCGGACCATGTACGTGTGCTTCGTGTTCGGGCTCAGCCCGGTGTCGGTGAACGCACTCCGCGGCACGGTCGCAATCCTCGAGCCGTCGCGGAACACGTCGTATCCCGCAACACCGACGTCATCGTGCGACGGGTTCCAATCCAACGCGATCGAGGTCGTGGTAATGCCGACGGCGTGCAGGCCGGTCGGGGTCGACGGCGGCGACGTGTCCCTCTCCCTGAGCGTCAACGCGGTGACCGTCGTGCTGGACGGCGAGAGATTGCCGAAGGCGTCGAACGCGAGGACCGAGAACTGGTACGCGGTATCCGCGGTCAACTCCGCGGCGGTGTATCCGGGCGTGTAGCTCGTGCCGACGCGGTGGTTGTTGCGGGAGATGGCGTACCCGACGACCTTGATGTTGTCGGTCGATGCGTTCCAGTCGAGCGAGACGGCGGTCTGCGAACGTCCGGTGACGTGCAGGCCGGTGGGCCGGGACGGTTTCGTCCGATCCGGATTCGGGCCCGGCGTCGGCGACAGCGTCGGGATGATCGGCCCGATCTGCGGTACCGGCGTGTGCGAGATCGGCAGCGAGACCGGCCGCGGGGCATCGGTCTCGGAGAACGTACCGGCCGAGATGACGTACACGACGGCGGCCGCGACGACGAGCGTCGCGATCGCGCCGGCGACGACGCCCTTGTTCACCGAAGCGGCACCGCGCGACATCGCACCGGCGGCGCGCCGGGCCGAACCGACACCGGCCGGCCGACGCGAGAACAGCGGCACCATCCGGGCCAGCAATGCGGCCTTCCCGACGTCCTCCCAGTCGCTGCCGTAGCCCGCGAGGGCGGCGAGGTCGAGCGTGTCGAGCATGTCGTCGGCGTTCGTGAATCGGGTCGACGGTTGCGCGGAGAGCCCGCGGCTGACCAGCGCGCGGACGCGTTCCGGCAGATTCGCGATCGGGGTGGTGACCGAGTCGTCGGTCGCGGAGAGTCCGTCCCGGCCGAGGATAGTCGCCGCCGCCGCCCTTCGGCGGCGCGCCGGTCAGCGCCTCGAACAGCACCGCCGCCGCGGCGAACACATCGGACGCTGGGGTCGCGGGACGGCCGACCCACAGTTCCGGTGCCAGGTACCGAGGGTTTCCGGGTGCCGGGGCGTTGCGCTTGTATCTGGCCACGACCCCGAAGTCGACCACCTTGGTCACGCCGGACTTGTCGATCAGGAGGTTCCCCGGTTTGACGTCGCGGTGCGTGACGCCACGACGGTGGGCTTCCGCGAGGCCGGCCAGCGCACCCTTGACGACGTACAGCGCGGCGGTCGGCTCGAGCGGGCCACTGTCCAGGATGGTGCGCAGTGACAGGCCGTCAACGAACTCGGTGACCACCGCCGAACCCTGCGACTCCTCGATATAGCCGTAAACCTGTGCGACGTGCTGGTTGTCGATCCGAACCAGGGCCGCCGCATCCGTGCGGAACTGGTCCGCGAATCCCGGCGCCCCGGCGACGTCCTTCGACAGGTACTTGATGGTCACGGGCAGGCCGCTTGTCCAGTCGCGAGCCTTCATGACCGCGCCGGTCGAACCGGAACCCAAATGGTTCAACGGATCGAAGCCCGCCAGTCTCCACGCCATCACACGCTCCCGTAAACGAATACGTACAGGTGAACGATGAGATAGTGCACTTCAACGGTGGTAATCGGCAAGCGCCCAGACCGGCACACAAGACCGCCGGATCGGTACAAACCCACACGCGGACATGGAAAACGCGTCGCCAGCCGATCCGTTCGTCGGCGACAAAAGCACTGACAGCTGCGAATATCCGCCTGTACAGGGTTCAAGAGGCGCAGTTATGTAACATCTCGCTGAGTATCCGTGTCGGGTATCCGTCCGACCATCAAGAATCCGGCTCGGGACGACACTCCGAGGTCACGACGCCGGTTCGGACAGGTCGTAGACGGTTTGACCGCCGGCCGACGTCGCGGCGAATGTGGACGCGACCCAGGATCCGATCGCGCTGTTGCCGCCGAAGCCACCCCGGCCGGCGGCGATGAAGTACCGGACCTCGCCGGCCCGTACATATGCTTCAAACCGCGCGAGCGTCGGCGCCGGGTCGGTACCGCTGAATCCGCCGATAGACATGACCGCGGTGCCGGATCGCAACTCCAACGGCGCCGCGCTCTGCGATCCGACGGTCGCCGCCGACCACGTCGTACCCGCCGATCTGAGCAGCGCGACCAGCGACGCATCGGCTCCGCCACCGGTCCGAACCCCGCCGAAGCCACCACCGAACGCACCGCCGCCCGGCAGTCCACGCCGGCCGAAACCACCCGCGGTCACCGACGGACCGGCCGACGGCAGTGCACCGTTCTGCGCGTGCGACACGGTCGCGAACGCGTAGGCTCCGGACCCCAACAGGCCCGCCAGCGCCACAGCGGTCACACCCGCGTAACCGAACCGACCGCCAAGACCAGCGGGTACGAGCAACCAGACGATCGCGATCACGGCCGCCACCAGCACCGCGTACGGAATCCACGGCTGCCACGCGGGCATCCGGTGCAGCAGGACGACGTCCCACACCGCGGTCACGACCACCATCGCGGCCAGCAGGGCGCGCGCAGCTGCGTCCGCCCGTCGCTGCCACAGCATGGTGCCGACGATCGCGACCAGCGCAACGATCGGTGGCGCGAGCTGCAGCGTGTAGTACGGGTGCACGATGCCCTGCATGTAGGAGAGCACCAGCCCGGCACCGACCAGCCATCCTCCGAACAGGATCAGCAACGCGCGCGTACGGTCGGTCCGGGGCGCTCGCCACGTCAGCCAGAGCGCCGGCGACAAGCCCGACCAGCGCGGCCGGCAGCAGCCAGGAAATCTGCGTACCCATGTCGGCACCGAACAGGCGGGTGATCCCGGTCCCCCCGCCGAATCCTCGACCGCCGCCGCCGCCACCCGGCCGTCCGGGCAACGCGCCGCCGAAGCCGCCGCGATTGCCGAATCCGCCGGCGCCGAATCGCGCGCCGCCACCGGTGCGTTCGTTGCCGGTCAACCGACCGAAGCCGTTGTACCCGAACGCCAGCTTGAGCACGCTGTTCGTGGTCGAACCGCCGATGTACGGCCGGGACGACGCCGGCCACAGCGCGACGATCGCGACCCACCAGCCGGCCGCGACGACGATCGCGACGCCGGCCGACCGGCGAGATGCACGATGCCGCGGCCGATCGAGGTCGGCGCCGCCGACCAGGTAGGCGAGCCCGAAGGCCGGCACGACCAGGAACGCCTGCAGCATCTTTGTCAGGAACCCGAAGCCGATCAGGGCACCGGCGAAGCAGCCACGCCACGCTGCGACCTCGATCGCCCGGACGATGGCGTACGCGCCGGCCGACGCAGCAGCAGCACCAGCAGCGCGTCCGGGTTGTTGAACCGGAACATCAGCACGGCGACCGGCGTCAGCGCCAGGACCGCACCGGCGAGCAGGCCCGGCGCCGGGCCCGCGACCACCGGCGGACGGTCAGGTACAGCAGCCAGACCGCGGCGACGCCCTCGAGCGCCTGCGGGCACCAGCATGCTCCAGGTAGTTGAACCCGAAGATCCGCGCCGGACAGTTCCATCACCCAGAGCGATGCGGGCGGCTTGTCCACGGTGATGAGGTTCGACGCGTCGAACGATCCAAGAAGCAACGCCTTCCAGCTCTTCGTGCCGGCCTGCACCGCGGCCGCGTAGAAGTCGTTCGCCGTAGCCCGAGGCGCCCAGGCCCCACAGGTAGAGCGCCGGCGGTCAGCGACCAGCAGCGCGGCGCACAGGTCGGGCGTACCGCACGCGAGGGGTCTGTCGGCGCTCGGCGGACGGCGCTTGCGACGTCTCGGCAGGACGCGCGGACGATAGTCGTCATGTCGAGGCGTCTCCTGGATGTCGATGGCGGCAGCGCGGGCGTGCGCGAAGACCCAGGCCCGGAACAGCAGGAACCGGACCACCGTCGCGACCAGGTTCGCGACGACCAGCACGGACAGCTCCGCGAGCGCGGCTCGGGTGCGCGTCCGCGGTGGTCAGCAGCGCGCAGCGCGCCGCTGGTCAGCGCCGAGCCCGATGCGCGAAGATCGACCAGCCCCTGCAGCTGATGGCGTACGGCGCGCCCGGCGGCCGCGGACCCCGAACGTCAGCCGCCGGTTCGCGGCCGTGTTGCGCGATCGCGGTGACCAGCAGCGCGACCAGGTTCGCGCGCCTGCGCGCTCGAGCACGCCCGCGCAGCAGCAGCGTACAGCAGCAGGTACGCGAGCGTGCTGACGCACGCCGATGCGCGACCGAAGCTGGTCAGCTGCCGCCCGCAGCCCGGCCGGATCGCCGTCGGCGTCCCGGCCGAGCTCGGCGCGCAGTCTGCCGGATCGGCACTCGCGCCGGTGGCGAGGCCGGTGCCCAGCCGCGCAGATGCCCTGCAGGTCGGCGAGCGCGGTCGGCGACGATGTCGACCCGGCTGTCCGGGTCGTCGACCCAGTCCACCGGCACCTCGTGGATGCGCAGGCCGGCGCGCTCGGCGAGGACCAGCAGCTCGGTGTCGAAGAACCAGCCGGTGTCCTCGACCAGCGGCAGCAGGCGCGCGGCGACGTCGCGCGCGGATCGCCTTGAACCCGCACTGCGCGTCGGAGAACCGGGCCGCCAGCGTGCCGCGCAGCAGCAGGTTGTAGCAGCGGGAGATCACCTCGCGCTTCGGCGCCGCGGACCACCCGGGAGCCGCGCGACAGCCGGGTGCCGATGGCCAGGTCGGAGTGCCCGGAGATCAGCGGCGCGACCAGCGGCAGCAGCGCGGCGAGATCGGTGGACAGGTCGACGTCCATGTAGGCGAGCACGGCGGCGTCGCGACGCCGACCAGACCGCGTGCAGCGCGCGGCCGCGGCCCTTCTGCTCGAGCCGGACAGCGACGGACGCCGGGCAGCTTTCGGCGAGCCCGGCCGCGATCGCCGGCGTCGCGTCGGTGCTGGCGTTGTCGGCGATCGGTGATCCGGAACGGGTACGGGAACGTCGTGGTGAGGTGCTCGTGCAGCCGGCGTACGCAGCGTCGAGTCGACCTGCTCGTTGTAGACCGGGATGACGACGTCGAGGACGGCCTTCGGTCGCGTCGGCTCGCGGGCGCCGCGGATCGGGACGTCGAAGATTCGAGCGCCACAGATTCCAGGCCCACAATCCGGGTCATATCGTCACTATTCATGTCACAGCTCGTGGAATGGTCGATTGAGGCTATGAGTTCGCTGTGAAGTGTCATGACGTCGCTCCCGAGGTCAGGTCGTAGACGGTCGTACCGCCGATGGTCTGTGCGGTGAAGTGCGCCGCGACCCAGCTCGCGATCGCCTGGCTGTCCGAGCTGCCGCCGTTGCTCCGGCCGCTCGCGTCGCCGCCGATGAAGTAGTGGATGTCGCCGGCCGCGACGTACGCCTCGAACTGCGCCAGCGTGGGCGCGGCGTCCGAGCCGTTGAACCCGCCGATCGCCATCACCGGCCGCCCCGAAGCCAGCTGGTATCCGGACGCGTTCTGCGAGCCGATCGCGGCCGCCACCCAGCGGTACCGGCCCGCGTTCGCCTGCAACGCCGAGGTCAGTGCGGCGCTGGGCGTGCTGGCGTCGAGCAGGCCACCGCCGCCACCGAAGCCGCCGCCACCGAACCGCCGCCACCGAAGCCGGCACCGCCGCCGCCACGGAAGCCACCGCGCGCCGAACCCGCCCTGGTTGCCCGTACCACCAAAGGTTTGACCCGGCCGCCGAAGCCGCGACCGCCACCACCGCCCGGGCCTCCGCCGCCGAAGCCGCCGAGCCGCCCCCGGCGACGGCCGGACCGGCGGACGGGATCGAACCGGTGTGCGCCGTGGCCGCCGTGTTCAGCGCGTACGCCGTCGGACCGGCGAGCGCGACCACCAGCGCGGTCGCGGCCAGACCGGTGGCCAGCCGCAGCGGCAGCCGGGACACGCCCAGCAGAGCGACCGTCGCCACCGTGCCGACCAGCACGATCGCGGCGGCCAGCCACGGGTGCCAGCTCGATGCGCGGCCGAGCATCACGTAGGCCGTGTAGGTGGTCAGCGCGGTACCGGCCGCGAGCGCGACGCCGGCCAGCGGTTCGCGACGGCGGCGCCAGGCGAGCGTGCCACCGATCGCGACCAGCGCGGCCATCGGCGGCGCGAGCGCGACCAGGTAGTACGGGTGGAAGATGCCCTTCATGAAGCTGAACGTCAGGAACGTGGCGAGCAGCCAGCCGCCCCACAGCAGGATCGCGGCCCGGCTGCGATCGGTCCGCGGCGATCGCCAGCGTCAGCCACGCTCCGGCGACGAGCGCGACGAACGCGGCCGGCAGCAGCCACGACGGCCTGACCGCCGAACTCCGAGCCGAACAGCCGGGTCCAGCCGGTCGCGCCCCACTGGCTGACGCCGCCGGGCGTGACGCTGCCGGTCTCGTTGCCGGTCAGGCGGCCGAAGCCGTTGTAGCCGAAGATCAGTTCGAGTTCGCTGTTGTGCTGCGACCCACCGATGTACGGGCGGCTCGACGCCGGGACCAGCGACACGATCGCGACCCACCAACCGGCCGCGACCAGCAGGGCACCGCCAGCCGCCAGGACGTGCAGGATGCGCTTGCGCCACGACGTCGGCGCCGCGAGCAGATAGGTGGCCGCGAAGCCGGGTACGACCAGCAGCGCCTGCAACGACTTCGTCAGGAACGCGAATCCGAGCAACGCGCCGGCGAACGCGAGCCATCGTGCGCTCGCGTGCTCAAGTGCCCGCGTCACCGCGTACGCCGCCGCGATCATCAGCAGCACCAGCAGCGCATCCGGGTTGTTGAACCGGAACATGAGCACCGCGACCGGCGTGACCGCCAGCGCGAAGCCGGCGATGAGGCCGGCGATCGGGCCGAACCAACGCCGGACCGTCAGGTAGAGCACGCCGACGCCGGCGACGCCCTCCAGCGCCTGCGGGACCAGGATGCTCCACGCGTTCACGCCGAAGATCCGGGCCGAGATGTCCATCACCCAGAGGGCGGCCGGCGGCTTGTCGACGGTGATGAAGTTCGACGCGTCCGACGAGCCGTAGAAGAACGCCTTCCAGCTGGTCGCGCCGGCCTGGACCGCGGCCGAGTAGAACGCGTTCGCCCAGCCGGACGCGGCCAGGCCCCAGAGGTAGAGGACCGCCGTGCCGGCGAGGAGCAGGCAGACGGCTGGGCGTACCCATCTGGCCGGTGGCGTCGCGACCGGCGCCGATTCGAGCAGTGGTGGCGCGGCGAGGCTGGTCGATGTCATGCGGGAAGCATGGGCGCTCCAGGTAGGACGTACGTGGGCAAAACCTCGACGAACGCTGCTAGTCCTTCGAGGCGGCGTTGATGTCCTTGTTCTCCAGAATCCGCTTCGGATATCCGTTGCGCGCGACCGACAGCATCGCCCGGCCGACCTTCTCGGTGTCGGTGACGATCGGCAGGCGCATCATCAGCGGTCCGAGCGGCGTCGTGACGGTGTAGATGGCCCGGTAGAGGCGCGTCTTCGACCGTACGCCGTGGACCGGACGGATGAACCCCGGACGGAACATGTACGTGTGGTCCGACAGCGCGAGCAGCGCATTCTCGGTCTCGCCCTTGACCCGTGCCCACATCTGGCGCCCGTTCGCGTTCGTACCGGCACCGGATACGTAGATGAACGTGATCGCCGGATCCTGCGTGATCATCGGCTGCGGCCGCGGCCATCGTGATGTCGTAGGAGATCCGCCGGTAGCCGGCCTCGTCCAGGCCGACCGCGCTGACGCCGAGGCAGAAGAAGCAGGCGTCGGCGCCGGCGAAGTCGGGCATGATCGAGCTGAAGTCGGTGAAGTCGGCGTGAACGACCTCGGTGAGCTTCGGATCGCCGGCGCCGGTCGGCGTACGGACCACCGAGACGATCTCGGTCACCTGCGGGTCGAGCAGGCATTCGCGCAGCACGCCCTGACCGACCATGCCGGACGCGCCGAACAACACGATCTTCATGCCGACGACGATACCGGGACCTCGTCGGCGGTGCTGAGATCGGCATTACGGCAGATCGGCGTTGCGGAGATCGGCGTTGCGGAGATTGGAGTCGTCGTGATCGGAGGGCGGCTGCGGCGGCAGCATCACCGTGACCACCGTCTCCCCCGGCACGCTCGTGACCGTGACCGAGCCACCGTGCGCGTCCACCACCGCGGCCACGATCGCGAGGCCGAGGCCGGTGCTGCCACCGGCCCGCGACCGGGACGAGTCACCGCGCGCGAACCGCTCGAACACGTCCGGCAACAGCGTCTCCGGGATGCCGGGTCCATTGTCGACGACCGTGATCGTGGCGCCGCTGTCACCGTCGTCGTTCGCGGACAGCGCCAGCGTCACCTTCGTGCCGGCCGGCGTGTGCACGCGTGCGTTCGTCAGTAGGTTCGCGACCACCTGATGCAGCCGCGGGCCGTCGCCGACGACAGTCACCGCCTCATCGGGGAGTTCGAGATTCCAGTCGTGGTCACGACCGGCCACGTGCGCATCGCTGAGGACGTTCACGACCAGCATCGACAGGTCGACCGTCGACCGGTCCAGCGGCCGCCCGGCGTCGATCCGGGCAAGCAGCAGCAGGTCCTCGACCAACGTCGTCATGCGCGCGGACTCGGATTCGACGCGCTGCATGGCGTACGCGACGTCGGGCGAGACGGTCCCGGCATCGACGTGGCGGGTCAACTCGGCGTAGCCACGGATCGCGGCCAGTGGCGTACGCAACTCGTGGCTGGCGTCGGCGACGAACTTCCGAACCCGTACCTCGCTGGCCTGGCGGGCGGCGAGCGCGTTCGAGACGTGGTTCAGCATGCCGTTGAGCGCGCCGCCGACCTGACCGATCTCGGTACGCGGATCGGTGTCCCGAGCCGGTACGCGCATCTTCAGCGCCACTTCGCCACGGTCGAGTTCCATCTCCGAGACGCGGGTCGCGATCGAGGCGACGCGGTTCAGCGGTCGCAGCGTACGGCGGATGATCGTCTCGCCGATCAAGCCGACCGCGATCAACCCGGCGATCGTCACACTGATCTCGGTGAGGCGCAGGTTCGCGAGCGCGGCATCGACGGTGTCCAGCGGGAGCGCGATCACGACGCTCTCGTGCTGGTAGAGGCTCTGGTGGTAGGGCACCGCAATGGCCCGGTACCGGCCGAGTCCGGGCACCGTGACGGTGTGCCCGCGCCCGTCCTTCGGTACCGCAGCGAGCGTTTTGTCCTGGTTTTTGTCGGTCGAGACGGCACCGCCGAAGCCCGGCTCGGCCATCACGTCGCCGCGAACCACGCCGTGCTCGTCGATGACGGCGGCGGCCATACCCGGCTGGTTCACATACGGATGGTTGGACAGGTCCGGTGGATTGCTCGAGGCATGGCTTGCAATCGTGACGAGTCGGGCGTCGATCTGATTGACCAGATTGTGGTTCGCAACGAACTGGGTGACCGCGCAGACGATCAGGCAGATCATCGCAAGCAGCGCGATCAGCGCGGCCAGCAACCGAGCGCGCAGCGTCCAGCCGGCGAACCACCGAGCTGCGACCCGCTGCGCGCTCGCAAACGCCACCGGTCAGGCCGCCGGCTTCAGGACATATCCCACGCCACGCATCGTGTGGATCATCGGCGTACGGCCGGCGTCGATCTTCTTGCGCAGGTACGAAATGTACAGCTCGACGACGTTCGCCTGGCCGCCGAAGTCGTACTTCCAGACTCGGTCGAGGATCTGCGCCTTGGAAAGCACCCGGCGCGCATTACGCATCAGATAGCGCAGCAGTTCGTATTCGGTGGCGGTCAGGTCGATCACCTGACCGGCGCGGCGGACCTCATGGCTGTCCTCATCCATCTGCAGATCGCCAACGGTAAGAACGGCATCGTCGCGTACAGCGGTCATTCCAGCCCTCCGGAGTAGCGCCCGGAGCCGTGCGACCAGCTCTTCCAGGCTAAACGGCTTCGTCACGTAGTCATCGCCGCCGGCTGTGAGCCCGGCGATCCGATCTTCGACCGCGTCCTTTGCGGTCAGGAACAGGACCGGTACGTCCGGGAACTGCCCGCGGAGTCCGCGCAGCACGTCCAGGCCGTCCATGTCCGGCAGCATCATGTCGAGGACGACCGCATCGGGTTCGAACGTTTTCGCGATCGACACCGCGGCGGCACCGTCACCGGCGCCTTTGACCTGCCACCCTTCATAACGCAGGGCCATCGAAAGAAGTTCAGTCAGGGTGGATTCGTCGTCCACGACGAGCACCCGGACCGGTTGGCCGTCGGCGCGCCGCAGCAGCGACCGTCCGGCTTGCGGCATGGAGGCGTTCGGCCCCGGATAGCCCGCGGTCTGACCATGTGGATAGGTAGTGTTCACACTTGCCATCCCCCGATCTTCGACCTTTTGCCTGAAATCATTCTGCGCTCAACCTGTGTGTCTCCTGTGTGTGCCCCGGCGGTGTACCCCGATCGTGGCTCCGGATCACACGGCCGGCGAGCGGCGCCACGACCAGCGGCGCCGAGATAGCGCGACGCCGATCACCAGCAGCACGGCACCGAGCACGGCGGCGGCCTCCGGGAGCACCACTGGAATGCCCAGGTAGGTGGTAATCCCTAGAATCCTGGACAGACCCCACGGAAGCAGTGCCATCTGGTCGTTCCACGTGGTCAGCGCCTTTTCCAGGCCGATCACGCTGATCAGCGCGCCCAGCAGCGACAGTGGGGCGCCGAGGCCGATCATGACCCGACCGACCGCCCGGCGTCGCCGCAGCCCGTACCGGTCCCGCAGCGTCAGGTAGGCCACGACAAAGACCCAGCCGAACGCCGCGAACGCCACGGTGATGTAGAAGAAGCGCAGGCCCGGGTCGGTCCAGAAGTCGTACCAGTAACGACCGGGACCCCGATTGACCAGCGCGAGCAGCAGGATCACCGTGCGGACCAGAGCGGCACCGCCGACCGCCGCCCAGAGCGCGAACGGGTCCGCGCCACGCACGAGCCACCGCAATGCCAGACCAAAGATCAACCACGCTCCGAGTACGAGCACGAGATGCGCCGGCGCCAGGAACCAGGTGTAGATCGCTCGGCTGAGTCCGAGAACCACCGCCGGGATCAGCCAGACCAGCACCCGATCGGTCCGACCGAGCGCCGTCACCGAGCCCATCCGCCACGGCCGCGTGGCACCGAGCCACAGCGCCCGCAGCGCCGCCGCGCCGGGCCGACCGCCGACGAGGCGTTGACCCGGCGACGTACCGAGCGCGAACGCGATGATCACTAGTGCCAGCAGCACTCGCGCGAGCCAGGCCATGGTCACGTCGCGGTCCGCGCGCGCGACGCCGATGTCGGCCGCGGTGAAGTTGTACGCCGGGAGGTCGACATCGCCGCCATAGCGCCGGACGTGATCCGCGCGCGCCTGCTCGTAGCGGGTCTCGGCAGCACGCCACTGCGCCTTCGCGGTCGACGAGCCGGTGTCGAGCCACTCGACATGACGCAGGAACATCGTCCGGTAGGCGCCGAGCGTCTGCAGCAGGTTCACCTCGTAGGCCACGGTGTCCGTCAAGTGCGTACGCAGTGCCGGATCCCGCCAGGTCGACGGCGCAGTGGAGTCGATCAGCGCCTGCATCTTCGTCGCGGCCGCGATGGCGTCGTCACCCTGCGCGATCGCGGTGTCGAGTTGACGAGCGCTGACCTGGTAGATCGAGTCGAGCGCGGCGCTGTCGCCGGTGACGATGTCCCACTCGAAGATCCACATCATCGGCGGCGGGGCGAGGCCGAGTGCCTTGACCGAGTCATTCGCGTACGGGCCGATGTAGAGGCCGTCGTTGATCGCGGTCCGCGACAGAGCCAGCGCCTGCGTGATCCGGTCGATCGTCGCCGGATCGTCGGAGAAGGTCTGTCGGACCCAGTCGGTCGTCGCCGCGGCCACATCGACGTCCGGATCCCAGGCGAGCCGGGCGGTCAGGTAGACGTCGAGATCCCACATCTGCCAGAAGCCGTCGCGGAGGTAGAGCGTCATCGGTCCGGCCCGCAGCGGGCCGCCGTCCTGCGTCCAGTCCCACACGCCGACGATGTTCGGGTTCTCCGCCAGGAACGTCTGCAGCGCCTGCTGCTCCAGGTCGCCGAGGTCGTTCGGGAGCGAGCCGAAGCCCTCGAACTCGCGGCGGGACTGAAATTCGATGATCCGCTTCTGCGACCCGGCAGCGAGCGTTGGATTGAGCGGCAGGTGGCTGTAGAAGTCGCCGGCCGAATACTTGGTCGACACGATCAGGTGCGGGTTATCGATGCCGGCCAGCACCTTCTCGTACGATGCCGGATTCGTATGCATATCGCCGACGGCACCGACGCCGACACTCCAGGTCCGGAAGATGATGTCCTTGTTGTCCTGGTCGGCCGTTGCCAGGAACGCATCCAGCATCGCGTGCACGTCGGCGGGCGTGGTCACGTCGATGTCCGAGTAGTAGTCCCAGCCGGCGAGCTTGTAGTCGCTGCCGCCCTCGCCGATGCGGATCATCAACCCGTCCACGTACGGCATCGTCGTGAACAGTTCGTGCAGCCCGGTCCGGTAGACCGACCAGAGTTTCGGGCTCGCCGTATCGATCGCTCTGAGATTCTCGTCCGTATCGATCGCTCGAGATATGCCTTGAGCTGGCGGCGATAGGGCAAGCATGTCGGTCTGGAAGTAGACCTTCATCCCCATGTCGTGCGCGTACTGCCAAATCGGTCCGAACGCCGCCCTCATTGCTTCGGCGCGCGCGATGTGCGGGTCGCCGGCCGGGTAGACGTCGAGGCCGTCGAACGTCACGTACTCGAGGAAGCCGGGCAGGACGACGCCGTTGTAGCCCTCGACCAATGCGTGATCGACGAACTGGTGGAACTGTGCCGAGATCGTGGCAACCGCCGTCCGGTCGACCCACGGTGCGTGCGGCAGTAGCGCGTCGCCGACGACGTCGGTGTTCAGCGAGTAGTCGGTACCGGCGGCGAACGCGGCCGGATCCGTGTCCAGGCCCACCGCTCCGACGTCGGTCAGCCGGAGGCCGAGCCGCGGCTCGACCGTACGGCCGTCGTCACCCGTCGGCAGCACCGCGACGCCGGATCGGATCCGGTCCGCGATCGCGTAGAGGCCGTTGGCGTAGCCGGCGTCGGAGCCGGCCGCCACATCGATGCCGGTCCCGGACCGAGATAGTGCGAATGCCTCACCGTTGCCGATACCCGGTGCCGGCGTGAGCGACAGCACCGATCCGCGTGTCGCCGTCGCGACGATGGCGGGCGCTGGCAGACCTCTGCCGACCAGCGCCGCCGAGACCGCCTGGCCGGCCAGGACGAGGCGCCGGTTCCCGGGCGGCACGACGATCTCGGCGAACGCGGGCGGCGCCACCAGTGGTTGTGCCGCGCTCACGATCGGGTGCTCGGCCGCGACCACCACGGGCGTGAACGTCAATCCGAGCGCCCCACCCACCTGCCAGGCGACGCCGGCACCGAGGGCGAGCAGCACGATGATCGTGACGGGCAGGGTCCAGCGTCGGCGTCGTACCGAGGGGATCGCATGATCGTTGAGCAGCACCCGGACATCCTAGAGATGCATCTGCCCTGGTGAAAGCCCCTCTCTGTACTTCGTGCCGCCGCCCGCTTCATCCGAAAAGGTGCGTTCAGCGAACGCAAATCGACATCTTGTCGGATATAGACGAAACGACGAACGTCACTGTTACCACACAGTTACGTAGTCATTGACAACGATGTCTTGGCGGTATGTGATGGCCCTCAGGCACGGTCCACATCGCACCGGAGGTCTTCCCTGATGTCATTCGCTCGCTTCGGCGCCGCCGCGCTCCTCCTGACGGCCGCCGCGGCCGTCGTGACCGGCGCGGCCTCGGCACCGGCCTCGGCCGCTTCGGCCGCCTGTCCGTGGGTCGGTTCGACCGCACCGATCCCGACCCGGGTGAGTCAGGTGCTCGCCAAGATGTCGGTCAATCAAGAGGTCGCACTCGCGACCGGTGCAAGTGGGTCGAGCTATGTCGGCTTCATCCCGGCGATCGGGTCGCTGTGCATCCCGGCGATCAACCTCGAGGACGGGCCGGCCGGTGTCGGCGACGGCATGACCGGTGTGACGCAGCTGCCCGCCCCGGTGTCCGCGGCGGCGACCTGGGACACCACCGCGGAGACACAGTACGGGCAGGTCATCGGTGCCGAGCAGGCGTCGAAGGGTTCGACCATCGATCTCGGGCCGACGATCAACATCGTGCGGGACCCGCGCTGGGGACGCGCCTTCGAGTCGATCGGCGAGGACCCGTACCTGAACGGGGTACTCGGCGCGGCGAACATTCAGGGCGTCCAGTCGACCGGTGTGATGGCGCAGGTCAAGCACCTGGGCGTCTACAACCAGGAGACGAACCGCAATACGCCGTCGGACAACGCGATCGTGGACACCCGCACGCTGCAGGAGATCTACCTCCCGGCGTTTACCCAGTCGGTGGGTGCCGGTGCGGCGTCGTCGGTGATGTGCTCCTACAGCACGATCAACGGCACGTACGCCTGCCAGAACCCGACCGTCCTGAACTCGGACCTGCGGACGCAGCTCGGCTTCACCGGCTTCGTGACGTCGGACTGGGGCGCGACCCACTCCACCGTCGCGTCGGCGAACTCCGGTCTGGATCAGGACATGCCCGGCAACGATGGCTTCTACGGGTCGGCGCTCGCGAGCGCGGTCTCGGCCGGCAGCGTATCGAAGGCGACGCTGGACGCGATGGCGTCGCGGATCCTGACCGAACTGTTCGCGTTCGGCGTGTTCGACAAGGCGCCGCAGGGCTCCCCGGCGCAGGCCGCGACGTCGTCCGCGCACGTCACCACGGCCCGGCAGATCGCCGAGGAGGGCACCGTCCTGCTGAAGAACTCCGGCAGCGTGCTGCCGCTGACCACGGCGACACACTCGATCGCGGTGATCGGCGCGGACGCCTCCACGAGCGTGCAGAGTGACGGCGGCGGCAGCGCGGGCGTGAACTCCAGCGGCACGGTCACTCCGCTCACCGGGATCACGTCCCGCGCGGGCAGTGGCGTCACGGTCACGTACAACAACGGCTCGTCGACCAGTTCGGCCGCCACGGCGGCGGCAGCGGCGAACGTTGCCGTCGTGTTCGTCAGCAACTTCGAAAGCGAAGGCAGCGACCTCGCCAACATCGACCTGTCCAGCGCCAACAACTCGCTGATCTCGGCGGTTGCCGCGGCCAACGCGCACACGATCGTAGTGGTCAACTCGGGGTCGGCGGTGACCATGCCGTGGCTGTCGTCGGTCGCCGGGGTGTTCGAGGCGTGGTATCCGGGTCAAGAGGACGGCAACGCGATCGCCGCCCTGCTCTACGGTGACGTGAACCCATCCGGGCATCTGCCGGTGACGTTCCCGACGTCCCTGTCGCAGGTGCCGGCGAACACGGCGGCACAGTGGCCCGGTACCGGCGGCACGGTCCAGTACTCCGAAGGACTGGACGTCGGCTACCGCTACTACGACGCACACGGTTTGACGCCGCTGTTCCCGTTCGGGTTCGGCCTGTCGTACACGTCGTTCGCCTTCTCGAATCTCTCGGTCGGTACGCTCGCCGCGGGTGGAGCGTCGACCGTGACGGCGACCGTGACGAACACCGGCACCCGTGCCGGAGCCGACGTCGCGCAGTTGTACATCTCCGATCCGGCATCGTCGGGTGAGCCACCGAAAAACCTGGAAGGCTTCGCCCGCGTCAATCTCGCCGCCGGCGCCAGCACGACGGTGACGTTCCCGGTCACGCAGACCAACCTGCGTCACTGGAACTCGAGCACGAACGCGTGGACGACCGATACCGGCACGTACACCATCCACGTCGGTGACTCGGCGGCGAACCTGCCGCTGACCGGCTCGCTGGCGGTGGCCGCGGCGCAGGTCGGCCAACCGGTCACGATCACCGCACCGGGCCCGCAGGATGGCATCGCCGGCACGTCCGTGTCGGTGTCGGTGACCGCCCACGACAGCACGACCGGGCAGACACCCGCGTTCACCGCGACCGGCCTGCCGGCCGGGACGTCCATCTCCGGTACCGGCACGATCACCGGTACGCCGACCACAGCGGGAACGACCACGGTCATGGTCACCGCGAAGGACGCCAACGGCGCGTACGCCCAGACGTCGTTCGTCTGGACCGTCGCCCCGGCCGGCTCCGGTATACCGGCCACGCCGCTGGTCGGCTTCTCCGGTCTGTGCCTCGATCTGGCCGCCGACAACAACACGAACGGCACGAAGGTCGAGATCTACACGTGTAACGGCACGAACGGCCAGCAGTGGACACCGGAGCCGGACGGCACGATCCGCGTCGCCGGCAAGTGCCTCGAGGTGACCGGCACGCTCGTCGACGTCGATACGTGCTCGACCAGCACGGCCGAGGTCTGGCAGGCCGGCGCGAACACGTCGCTCGTCAACCCGGCGACCGGCAAATGCCTCGACGACCCGGGTTCGTCCACCACACTGCAGACGCAGGTCGACATCGCCACCTGCTCCGGCGGCGCGAACCAGGTATGGGCGTCACCGGCCGGCAACGGCACGACCGGCGCCCCGACCGGCCCGATCACCGGCTATGTCGGCCTCTGCCTCGACGTGCGATCGGCATCGAACGCGGACGGCACGCCGGTGCAGGTGTACACATGCAACGGCACGGCTGCGCAGCAGTGGACGGTGGCGACCAACAGCACGCTGCAGGCGCTCGGAAAGTGCCTGGACATCAAAGCCGGGGGTACGGCCAACGGCACGCTCGTCCAGCTCTACACCTGCAACGGGACGGGTGCCCAGGTCTGGCAACCGGGCGCGAACAACTCGCTGGTGAACCCGCAATCCGGTAAGTGTCTGGACGACACGAACGTCTCGACCACACCGGGCACGCAGTCGCAGATCTGGACCTGCGGCGGCTCGGCGAACCAGGCCTGGATCCTGCCGTAACGATCGGCCAACGGCTCCGTCACCCGCGTGGTGGCGGAGCCGTTGATCGCCCTTGAACCGGACGCGATGCACCTGTACCGTATCGCTATGCCATTCCGGTAGGGCCCTCATCACCTCGGTCACCATCGCCTATATGTCGTCACCCGCGCTGACCTGCCGCCGGGGACCCAGGCCTGTCAAAGCTTGCATGCAGCGATCGAGTTCGCATTCGCGTTTCCGTAGCTGGCCTCCGCGTGGCACGCATCATCCAATACGTTGGCGTTGCTGGCTGTCCCGGACGAACTCAGCCTCAGCCGGCTGTGCGCCGACGCGACCACGGCCGGACTCCGCGTCGTACGATTCCATGAACCGGATCTTGACGGCGCACTGACCTCGGCCGCATTCGAGCCGGCCGCAGCACGCATGCTGGCTCGCCTTCCTCTCGCTCTCGCACAGCGGAGGGAGGTGAAATCATGACCGAAACCCCGGAAGAACTTCTCGACGTCATCGCCGAACGGGACGCTCTGCGCGCCCTGCTCGACGGCGACGTCCCGACCGCGACTCGTTGGCTGCAGCGCAAGGTGCTGCGGCAGGCGGCGGCGCTCGATGCGCTCAACCGTCGGGTCGTCTCGCAGCGCTTCGTCCTGCGTACGCTCGACGGGCTCGGCCGCTCGTTGAGCGCGGACGAGTACCGCGCGGCCCGCGCCGCAGTGGCGAACGAGCAGCTTCGCGATCGCATTGACGCGATCTGAGATGCTCACGGACGGGCGCGCCGGTCGCGTCCGTCCACGCGCTCCGAAAGCTCATTGGGTGAGCATCCGCCTCTAAAGCGGCTGGAAGCGGGTTCGATTCCCGCTCGGAGCACATCGAGTCGCTCGCGCACTCCGTACAGTCGGATGTGTGTCCACCTGGCGACGAAGCATCCACCGGGCAAGTACCCGGATCTACCGGCCGGAAGCACACGCGGTCGCGTTCAGCTGGATCGGGGACGAACGGATCGCCGTCGGCAATCTCCCGACCGGGGTCACGCTGCCGCTGCTGACCGAGGCCGGGATCACGCACGTCGTGAATTGCCGGGCACGCGTACAGACGTGGTTGTCGCAAGATCTTGCGGTCGAGCGCGAGGTGTTCGGGTCCGATCGGGTGGCGTACGCGCCGATGTGGGACTTCGGGCAACCGCAACCGGCTCGGCGCTGGGCGGCGGCGGCACGGTTCGCGGTCACGGCGCTCGATCGCGACAGCGGTACGCGCGTCTTCATCCACTGCCAGCAGGGGCGGCGGCGATCCGTACTGATGGCGTACGCGGTTCTGCGGCTGCGTGGGCACGCACCGGCGGATGCCGGCCAGCTGATCCTGGACTCGCGTGCGGAGGCGATCCTCGTGCCGGCCTACATGGAGAGCGTTGAGCGATGGCTGAAGATGACAATCTAGTAAGATAGTGCGTAGCATATGTGCATGTGGATCGGACCTTCCCGCACCGGCCAGGTAGTGGCGTTGATGCGTGCCGACATGACGCGGGCGCACACCCCGGACGGCGATCCGGACGCGCAGCGGCGGCTCTGCGCCGGCATGGCGCCCACCGACGCGCACCACCCGGGCATCCTCGCGCGTACGCACTTCGTCGACGATCAGCTGCTCACCGCATTGCGCACCGGCATCCGGCAGATCGTGATCTGCGGCGCCGGGTACGACGATCGGGCGATCCGATACCGCTCCCCCGGCGTGCGCTACATCGAGCTGGATCATCCGATCACGCAGGCCGACAAGCTCGACCGGCTGCGGGCGATGCAGGCCGATACTACCGATCTGCTGATGATCCCGGCGGACTTCGGCGACGGTGACGTGGCCGCGGCGCTCGATCGCGGTGGCCACGATGCAACGATCCCGACGCTGTTTGTCTGCGAGGGGTTGCTGGTCTACCTCGACCGAGCGACCGGCGATGCCCTGCTGACCGGCCTCCGATCGCGCGCCGCGGCCGGCAGCGTGCTCGTGGCCAGCCTTGCCCTGCATCCGCCCGGCGTGGATTCGGCACGGGCGGTCGAGGTGGCGAACGCGCGCCGTCGCAATGCATCCGACGAGCCGTGGCGCACGATCCTGCCGGCGGACGTCTATCGGGCGGCGATCGAGAGCTGCGGCTGGACCGTGGACCGATGCGCCGACGCCGCATCGTTGGAGCCCGCGGCGCCACCGGGACGGACGCTGCTGATCACCGCACGTCCGTAAGCCGTCACCAGCGCAATCGACCGGCCAACCAGCGGAACGTGGCGATGCCCTGGGCACGCTGGAACTGCCGGATCGTCGGCAACAGCGGTACCGGCGGCTGCAACGACCGAGCGATGAAGAACCCGGCCGCGCCCGCGAGCGCGGCGTTGACCGCGTCATCGTCGACACCGGTGCTCAGCGGATGCGCTCGCCAGAGCACGTCCACGTCACCGCCGCCGTGCATGGCGACGCTCGGCAGCGCGTACAGGAGATCGAGCCACGGCGCCGCGAGCGCGACCGACGGCCAGTCGACCACGGCGAACGAATCCGGCGTCAGCACGAAATTATCCGCGCGCAGGTCGCCGTGGACCAACGACGTGCCGCCGATGGCCGCAGCCCATCCGCGCTCGCAGTGGATCAGGTCGTCAAGGCGGCCGAGGAACGCCGCGTCCAACCGTCCAGGATCCATCCGTACCCACTGGTTGAACTCCTCGGCCTGCTCCACGAACGGCTCGGCGGCGATCGGGCTCGGCGTCAGCGAGGCGGCGAGGACGGTCGTCGCAGCCAGGAATCGGTCCAGCTCGGCGCGGTCCCACGGCTGCACCGGATTCCAGCCGTTCACCGACTCGGTGACGAGCGCGACCCACTCGCCGTCATCGTAGGAGTGCAGGAGGCGCGGCGCCGGTACGACGCCGGGCAGCCCGGCCAGTACGTCCGTCTCCCGCCGGATGGCCGCCGCGGTGAAGTCGTTGCGGGCCATGCTGACCGCCTTGGCGAACACCTCACGGCCGTCGTCGAGGGTCAGGACGGACGCGAGCGCCGGCGAGAAGCCGCCGATCTTGCTGGACGCGGCGACGACCCGGGCGCCGAACTGCGATTCGAGCGCCGCGCGGACGTCTGCCGGCAGCTCCGGCCAGGTCAGGCGGTTCCCACCGACGGCGATCACAGCGTCGAGTTCCATCGGTCGATCATCGGGTAAGACCGGCCCGGTGTCGCGTCATTTACCGACGCTATGCCAGCGCCACCAGCAGCTGGGTGGCCAGCGCGGAGTTGCCGTTCATGGTGGCGACCGGGATCTCGCGTGTCTCCAGCGGCTCGAAATCGCCGAGCAGGTCACGCAGCCAGGCGAGCCGGTGATGGCGGCAGACGGCACCGTCGCCGGTCTCGAAGATGCCGTACGTTCCGTATTTTTCGGCAAATTGTTCGTAACGAGCTAGATTTCGTGCATCGTCCTGCAGGCACAGGTCACTCACGTAGAGCAGCCCGCCCGGCCGCAGCACCCGCCTGATCTCCGCGATGCACGCCCGCTGAGCGTCGTCACCGGGGATGCAGGTGAGCACCGCGAACAGCATGATCGCATCGAAGCTCCGGTCCGGGAACGCGAGCGCAGGCGGCGCGTCCTGCACCTCGAACCGGATACCCGGATGCTCGACGCGGGCCCGGTCAATCAATGCCGGTGCGAAGTCCACGCCGGTGACGCGGTCGAACCCGGCGGCGCACAGGAGCGCGGACAGCCGCCCGTACCCGCAGCCCAGATCGAGGATCTCGGCGCCGGGATCCAGCTGATCCAACCACGATGCGGCGAGCGGATGGCCGTACGTCTTCGTGGTGCCCGGCCCGTTCCAGTAATCCAGCTGTGCGTCACCGTTCCCCATACCGCGAGATCTTGTCAGACCCGCAGGTCGGCCACGACGCCAGCATGATCAGACGGCCATACGTCACCGACCGGGGCGTCACCGAACACGCGGACGTATTCGACGTGGCCACGCCCGGCGGCGGTCGGCGGCGCGACCATGATGTAGTCGATCCGCGCACTCGGTTCGAGGCTGTCGCGGACGTACGGATTCCGGCGATCCCAGGTAAAGCCGGGTGCGGATGGATCGGCATAGCGCCACGCGTCGATGAGGACGAGATCCTTGATCGGGCTCTTCACTAGGTGGCCGCCCAGCTGCCGCATCTCGTCCGAGTCCGGCTCGGCGTTGAGGTCGCCGGTCAGGATCGGCGGGTAGAGGCCGTTGCGCTTGTCACGGATGTACTTCGCGACGTCCGCGACCTGGTCCCGGCGCTCGGCGGACCGGCCGATCTCCGAGGTGAGCTGAGTCGTGAAGAAGTCGATCCGGCCGGCCGGCGCGTCGATCGCGGCGTGCAGCATGTTGCGCCCGTCGTCACCGGGCAGCTGGCAGATACCGGACTTGATCGGCCAGCGGCTGATCACAGCGTTACCGGTGCCGATCGTCCGATCCGGTACGTCCCGCCGCCACCTGGCCAGTACCGGCGCCGGTGCGAACGCGCCGTACATGCCGAACTCGGCCGCCAGTATCTCGGCCTGATTGCGCCCCGGCTCGGTCCACACCTCCTGGAAGCCGCAGATGTCCGGCTGCAGCTCGGTCAGCACCGAACGGATTGCATCCAGCCGGCGCTCCCAGTCACCGAAGCGCCACCACAGATTCCAGCTGACCACGCGGAAGGTCTCCATCCGCAGACCGTACCGGCCGACCGGCCGGCCCCATGACCAGGAGACCGGCCAGCGTGGTAGTGGGACTACCAGGAGACCTTGCGGGCGTGCGCCGGGCGGCGGCGGCCGGAGCCCATCCGTCGTGGCATGGCGGCTATCGCGCGACGGTAGGCGTCGGTGTAGCCGTGGGCCAACTCGGCGGCGCTGAAGCGCGAGGCCACATGTGCCCGGCAGGCGACCGGGTCGATGCCGGTGACGGCGTGCATCGCCGCAGCCAGCTGGTCTCGCTTGTCGCACAGGATGCCGGTGACGCCGTCGATCACGATCTCCGGAACCGCTCCGGCGCTCAGGGCAACGACCGGCGTACCGCAGGCCATCGCCTCGATCATCACCATGCCGAACGGCTCCTCCCACTGGACCGGGAAGAGCAGGCATCGTGCGTTCGCGAGCAGCAGCCGCTTCTCCCGCGCGTCGGCGAGTCCGAACACCACATCGTCCGGACCGATCCGCGGCTGCACCTCGGCGGCGAAGTACGCCTGCTCCGACGGTTCGCTGCACTTGCCCGCGAGGACCAGCGGTATGCCGGCTTCGTGGGCGGCATCCAGCGCGGTGTGAGCGCCCTTGTCTGCACTGAACCGACCGAGGAACAGCGCGTAGTCGCCCTTGGTGTCCTGGAACGGCCACTGGTCGATGTGGACCGCGTTGTGCACGGTGCCGATCCAGTTGAGGTGCGGCGCAAGGACGCGTTGCCGGTGGCTGATCGCGACCATCTGGATCGAGGATCCGAGCGAGCCGTAGTAGGCGAGCAGATCCGGATCGTCGGCCGGACCGTGCATGGTGACCACGGTCGGCAGCCCCCAGCGGGCATAGATTTCGGCATTCAGCGGACCCGACGTGGTGTGATCGTGTACGACGTCAATGTGACCGACGAGCTTCCCGACCGCATGCCTTGTGAGCAGCGCATTCATGATCTCGGGGTACGGCTCACCGAGCCGTTCCGGCACGAGACGGTCCCAGGTTCGGACGAATTCAGCGGTGGTCCCTGGTACGCCGGCGCCGATGATGGTCACCGAGTGTCCGTCATCGACCAGAGCATCTGCAAGATCGGCAACGACCGCTTCGATTCCGCCGTAAGCGGCGGGCGGGACCTGGTAGTACGGCGGCGTGACGAGGGCAATTCGTAGGCGCGGACTGACAAGTTCCATGTCAAGGTTGAATACCCATCGGTAGGGTCAGCCAAACATCAGTTTTCTCACTTTTGCCGCAAACCGTTGCTAGCGTCTCCTACTGGCGGCTCCGCCATGACCGATGCCACACAGCCCGTGTGGGCATCGCCGTCGGGAGTCCCGCCAGGAAGTGATGGTCTCCGGTGTTCACGCCAGCAGTTGTCACTGACGATGATCCGATCGCCGATCTGCTCCGGGAGGCGTACGCGCTGCCGCGAACGGATCCGCGGCGCGCACAACTCCGCCACGATGCCATCGAGATGGGCATCGACCCCGCCCGCCGAATCGCGAAACGCTTCTCCGGACGAGGCGAACCGGTCGACGATCTGGCCCAGGTCGCCGTGATGGGTCTGATCCACGCGGTCGACCGCTACGATCCACGCGAGCCGGCCGGATTCTGGCCGTACGCGGCTCCGACGATCCTCGGTGAACTGCGCAAACACTTCCGCGACAAGGGTTGGAGCATCCGCGTACCACGGCGGCTGCAGGACGTCTGGCTGCAGATCCGCGGCGAGGCCGACGGTCTGACCCAGCGCCTCGGACGCCCGGTCACCGCCGGCGACCTCGCCGAGATCCTCGACATGGACGAGTCCCTGATCGTCGAGGCCCGGCTGGCCAGCCGGTCGTACGCGCCGATGTCGCTGTACGCGCCGGTGCTCGACAGCAGCGTGCTCGCCGACCATATCGCCGTACACGAGGAGGGCTACGAACACGTCGACATCGAGCAGACCGTACGGCAGGCGATGCGCGCGCTGCCGAAACGCGTCCGGCACATCGTCGGGCTGCGATTCCGCCACGAGATGACCCAGGCGCAGATCGCGGCTGCGGTCGGCCTGTCGCAGATGCACGTCTCGCGCATCTTGGCCGACGCGATGGCCACGCTGCGAGAACTCATGTCACGTGATGACGCGGGACCCGCCCGACATGGAGCGCAGAGTGCTGCTGCGACGGCGAATCGGTCAACCGCACCGCGGTCCCGTACGCGCAGATCTCCGACCACGCTGACGTGATCTGGCGGGTATCGAACTTCATCCCGATGATCGCGTCGGCTCCCAGCCGGGTGGCCTCGGCGATCATTTCCCGGATCGCATCGCGGCGCCACCGGACCAGGGACGGCATCGGCGGTCGGGCCGGACCGCTCAACACCTTGATGCCCTCGGTGAACGCATTCGCCGCGCGCACCGTCACACCCATGACCTCACCGATGACCTGGTAGATCGTTCTACCGGGAATCGTTTCCGTCGTTACGACAATCATGAAAATAACCACCTCAGGCGCAGACGCGCCGAAGGATGTTATATACCCGCGCAGAAGACTCTTTAAACAATATTTCGTATTATGTCGTGACATCGATCGCCCAGGACGGCGACAGACCGTCCACGGTGATCTCCCCACGATGGACTCGGATCCGCGCGGTCTCGGTGCCGAGCCGCAGACCGTCCAGGGTCACCATGCCCCACTCGGGTGGCACGCTCGCCCGTACGCGTAGCCGCTGCTGCGGCTCGTCCGGCTCCAGCCCGAGCAGCGAGCGGAGGACCAACAGCGGCGCCGCGCTCGCCCAGGCCTGCGGGGAACACGACGTCGGGTACGGGATCGGTGGCGTGAACTCCTTGCGCGCGAACCCGCAGAACAGCTCCGGTAGCCGCCCGTTGAACGTGGTCGCGGCGCTGAACAGCCCGGATGCGAGTTGCTGTGCCAGTTCCGTTGCACCGGGGATGTGCTGGTAGCGCATCAGACCGGCGATCGCGATCGCGGTGTCGTGCGGCCATACCGATCCATTGTGGTAGCTCATCGGGTTGTAGGCGCCCATGTCCGCGGAGAGAGTACGCAGGCCGTAGCCCGAGTTCATCGCCGGTGTGGCGAGTGCTGCGACGATCTGGGCCGCATGTTCGTCGGTCGCGATCCCGGTCCAGAGGCAGTGCGCCACGTTGCTCGTCAACGAGTCGACCTGCCGGTGATGTCCGTCCAGCGCGACCGCGTACCAGCCCTCGTCCGGCATCCAGAACGCTTTCGCGAAATTCTCGCGAAGCCGCTGCGCCTTGGCACGACACGTGGTCGCGGTCGGAGCGTCACCGAACGCGTCCGCGAGTATCGCGCGATTGATCAGCGCCGCGTAGACGTACCCCTGCACCTCGCACAGCGCGATCGGCGGCTCGGCCAGGCCGCCGGCGGCATCGTTGATCCCGTCGAAGCTGTCCTTCCACCCCTGGTTGATCAGGCCGCGGTCGGTCGCGCGGCGATATTCCACGAAACCGTCGTGATCGGCGTCCGCAATATCGGCGATCCACGCGAGGCCGGCATCGGCGGCCGGCAGCAGACTGCGGATCGTGGCCGGATCGGCACCCCAGCGCCACGCCTCGCCCAGCAGCATGACGAACAGCGGGGTGGCGTCGACCGTGCCGTAGTACTCCCGACCGCCGATCGTCCGGGCGTTGTCCGGGCCCAGGCGCAGCTCGTGCAGGATGCGGCCGGGCTGCTCCTCGGTCATCGGATCGGTCTTCGTACCCTGCATCGACGCGAGCAGCTCCAGCGTGCCGACCGCGACGTTGACGTCCAGCGGCAGGCACATCCAGGCCGTGAACAGGCTGTCTCGGCCGAACAGGGTCATGAACCAGGGTGCGCCCGCGGCCAGGAACGCCCGCCCGTCGCTGTCGTTCATTCGAAGCGCGTCGAGGTCCAGCTTGCTGCGCTGCACCACCGCCGCGACGGTCGGGCTCTCCACCGAGATCTTGGTGGTACGCGCCATCCAGGTGTCCTGGGCGTCGACCATCGTCGACTCCGGTTCGACCCACTGGTTGCCGACGATCGGTTGCACCACGATCGTGGTCTGCCAGCGCTGACGTGCCGGGACGACGACGTGCCAGGTCACCGTGTCCTCGGCGAACTCCGGCTGGGCCGACGCGGTCAGCCGGATCCCCCGGCTCGGGTCGATCGCGCTGTGCAGCGTCACGTCCATCGACGTGATCGACGCGGTGGTACCCGCATGGTTCAGGTGCCCCTCCTTCACCGCGAACAGATCGGCGAAGTCGGCTTCGAACTTGATGGTGAGCTCCAGGGACGTGCTCTCGCGCCCCATGTTGTCGATGGTGATCGTCTCGACCAGTCCGGAGCCGACACTGCGTTCCCGGACCAGCAGAACGGTACTGTCGGCGCGGCCCGGCGCCGGGCGCCGACGCAGCACGAACCGTGCGTGGTCGGCCTGGCCGACGTCCACCGACAGCGGCTGCGCGTGATGCCCGTCCAGCAGCATCGACCACGCCGACAGCAGCCGGGCGTCGCGGAAGAAGAGCCCGTGCGGCTCGCCGGACAAGATCTCGCCGGCCGCCGTCGACAGGCAGAAGGTGGTGCCGTTGATGAGCGTGACGACCGAGCCTTCGCCGCGAGCTGTCACAGGTGAACCGGCATTCAGCGGACCCGCCACGATGATCGCCCCACAGTGGTCACCGCGCTGCCGGGATGGCAACGTGGTCGAATAAGTGTGACGCCCTGACGCGTCCCGGGCATGCAAATCGCCGAAAGCCCGCCACGAGAACCGGAATCGCCTCTCGTGGCGGGCGGCCGTGCGTGCTAATCGATCTCGGTCACCGCGCTCGAGAACTGTGCCGCGTACAGTCGGGCGTACGCGCCGTTCGCGGCGATCAACTCGTCGTGGTTGCCGTACTCGACGATGCTGCCGTTCTCCATCACGAGGATGACGTCGGCGTCCCGGATGGTGGACAGTCGGTGCGCGATGACGAAGCTGGTACGCCCAGCCCGGAGCGAGGACATCGCGCGCTGGATCAGCACCTCGGTGCGGGTGTCCACGGAACTCGTGGCCTCGTCCAGGATCAGGATCACCGGCTCGGACAGGAACGCCCGGGCGATCGTGATCAGCTGCTTCTCCCCTGCCGACAGGCTCGAACCTTCGTCGTCGATCACCGTGTCGTAGCCGTCCGGCAGCGTACGGACGAAGTGGTCGACGTGCGTCGCCACCGCGGCCTCGATGATCTTCTCGCGGGTCGGATTGTCCGCGCCGTAGGCGATGTTGTCCGCGATCGTGCCGCCGAACAGCCAGGTGTCCTGCAGCACCATGCCCATCGCCTCCCGCAGTTCGTCGCGGGACATGGTCGCGATGTCGACGCCGTCCAGCGTGATCCGGCCGCCGGTCACCTCGTAGAACCGCATCACGAGGTTGACCAGTGTGGTCTTGCCCGCGCCGGTCGGTCCGACGATCGCCACCGTCTGCCCCGGTTCGACGCTCAACGACAGGTCGTCGATCAGCGGCCGGTCCGGCAGGTAGCGGAACGCCACGTCCTGGAACGTGACCGCACCCCGGATCGTGCCCGGCGATGCCGGCGACTCGGGATCCGCCGACTGCTCCGGCGCGTCCAGCAGCTCGAACACCCGCTCGGCCGATGCCACACCGGACTGCAGCAGGTTCGCCATCGATGCGACCTGCGTGATCGGCTGGCTGAACTGTCGCGAGTACTGGATGAACGCCTGGATGTCACCGATCGACAGGGCACCCGACGCGACCCGCAGGCCGCCGACGACCGCCACCAGCACGTAGTTGATGTTGCCGATGAAGCCCATGGCCGGCTGGATCAGCCCGGACACGAACTGCGCGCGGTAGGACGCATTGAACAACTTCGTGTTGTGCTGCTCGAAGATCTCCGCCGATTCGTCCTGCCGGCCGAACACCTTGACCAGCGAGTGTCCGGTGTACATCTCCTCGATGTGCCCGTTCAGCTTGCCGGTCGACGACCACTGCTGAATGAACTGCGGCTGCGCCTTCTTACCGATCCGCATCGCCGTGTAAATCGAGGCCGGCACGGTCACCAGCGCGATCACCGCAAGCAACGGCGAGATCCAGAACATCACGATGAGCACACCGACGACGGTCAGCACCGACGTGAGCAGCTGGCTCATCGACTGCTGCAACGTCTGCGCGATGTTGTCGATGTCGTTGGTGACCCGCGAGAGCAGCTCGCCGCGCGGCTGGCGGTCGAAGTAGACCAAGGGCAGCCGGGACAGCTTCTCCTCGACCTGCTCACGCATCCGGTACACGGTGCGTTGCACGACGATCGACACGAGCCGGCCCTGCAGATACATGAAGATCGAAGCAAGGACATACAGTACGAGCGCGATCAGCAGTACGCGGCCGACCGCATCGAAGTCGATGCCCTGCCCGGGCGTGAAGTCGAGCGACTTCAGGAACCGGGTGCTCGGTCCGTTGCCGGACACCGCGATCGCCTGGGCCTTCGTCATGCCGGCCGGATAGTGACTACCGACGAAGCCGGCCACGATCAGGTTCGTCGCGTTCGCCAGAATCTTCGGGCCGATCACCGACAGCGTGACGCTGGTGAGGCCGAGGAACAGCAACGTGATCAGCAGCGGCCGCTGCGGCATCATCATCCCGAGCAGGCGGCGGCTGGAATTCTTGAAGTCCAGCGCCTTCGCCGCGGGGCCGCCGGCCATCATGCCCGGCCCGAACCGTTGGCCGGTCGGGCGGGACATCGCGTTGGCCTTGGTGTCGAGGTCACGGCCGCCGACCGTGGTCACGGCCGCGGCGGGCGCACTGCCGTTCGTACCCTCAACGGGTTTGCCGTTCATTCCGGGCTTTCCACCAGAAGCGGTCATGCTGACACCTCCGGCATGGCGACTGCGGGGCCCGCAAGCTCACTCCTCGCGCTCATGCGGTGGCCTCCGCTTCAGTCAGCTGGGACAACACGATCTCCCGGTACGTTTCGTTGGTGGACATGAGTTCGGTGTGGGTGCCCGTGCCGACGACCCGACCCTCGTCGAGTACGACGATCCGGTCGGCGTCCCGGATGGTGGAGACGCGCTGCGCGACGATGACGACGGTCGCGTCGGACGTGGCGTCGGCGAGCGCGGCCCGCAAGGCGGCATCGGTCGCGTAGTCGAGCGCCGAGAACGAATCGTCGAACAAGTAGATCTCCGGCTTCGCGACGAGCATGCGTGCGATCGCGAGTCGCTGACGCTGTCCGCCGGAGACGTTCGAGCCGCCCTGTGCGATCGGCGATTCCAGGCCGGTCGGCATCGCCGAGACGAAGTCGGTGGCCTGAGCGATCGTCAGGGCCTGCCAGAGTTCCTCGTCGGTGGCGGCCGGATTGCCGTAGCGCAGGTTGGACGCGACCGTGCCGGAGAACAGGTACGGCTTCTGCGGCACGAGTCCGACCGTTCGGGAGAGCAGACCCGGATCAAGTTCGCGCACATCAACGTGGTTGACGAGCACCTCACCCTCGGTCGCGTCGAACAGTCGCGGAATCAGGTTCAGCAGCGTGGTCTTTCCGGAGCCGGTACTCCCGATGATCGCCGTGGTCTGGCCCGGCCAAGCGACCAGGTGCACGCCGTGCAGTACGGCATCCTGCGCACCCGGGTACGCGAAGCTCGCGTCCCGCAACTCCAGTTCACCTCGGGTGGCCATCGAAGTGATCGGATTCGCGGCGACGACGACGCTGGTGTCGGTCGCGAGGACTTCCTGGATCCGCTCGGCGCAGACCTCGGCGCGCGGCACCATGATGAACATGAACGTCGCCATCATGACCGCCATCAGGATCTGCATCAGATAGCTCAGGAACGCGGTGAGCGCGCCGATCGACATGCCGTGCTCGACCCGATGCCCGCCGAACCACAGCACGGCGACGCTGGAGATGTTGATGACCATCATGACGGTTGGGCCCATCAACGCCATCAGGCGACCGGTGCCGAGGCCTACGGTCCGGAGGTCCTCGTTCGCGGATGCGAAGCGCTCGGCTTCGTAGCCGTCGCGGACGAACGCACGGATCACTCGGATGCCGGTGATCTGCTCGCGCAGGATTCGGTTGATCTTGTCGATCCGGACCTGCATGCTGCGGAACAGCGGTCGCATCTTGCGGATGATCAGGGTGACGCAGACGACGAGTACCGGAACGACGATGACCAGCAGCAACGACAGCTGGACGTCCTGGCGGAGTGCCATGATGATGCCGCCGACGCACATGATCGGAGCCATCACCATCAGTGTGAACGTCATCAGTGCGAGCATCTGCACCTGCTGAACGTCGTTCGTGGTCCGGGTGATCAGGCTCGGCGCACCGAACTGGCCGACCTCGCGGGCGGAGAACGTCTGCACCCGGCCGAAGACCGCGGCGCGGATGTCGCGACCCACCGCCATCGCCGTACGCGAGCCGTAGTAGACGCCGCCAATGCTCGCGATCAGCTGGACCAGTGAGATGGCCAGCATCACGCCGCCGACGCGCATGATGTAGCCGGTATTGCCGGCCAGGACGCCGTTATTGATGATGTCCGCATTCAGCGTCGGCAGGTAGAGCACGCTGATCGTGGCGATGAGTTGCAGCACGATCACGTGGGTAATAGGTCGTTGGTACGGCTTGAGATACGTACGGAGGAGTTTGATCAGCACTCGGGTTCCCCAGTGTCGGTGGTCGGGATCAACAGGCCGTCAAGCACGACGGCCACGATTTCGTCGGCGGTGAGTACGTCGGATTTGTCGAACATGCCGTTCGAGCTGAAGATCATCATCATGATGATCCGTGCGGCATGGTTCGGATTGACCCGGAGCCGGTGCCGCTCCGGCTCGAGCAGTTCGATCAGCGCCTCGTGCGTACGGCGACGGTTCACATCCATCTGTGCACCGACCTCGTCGTGCGTGTCCGGATTCTGCAGGAGAGTGCGCATCACCTCGGGCAGTCGACCCAACCGGTTCATCGCCGCGGTCATCGCTCCGACGACGTCGGTCAACCGCCCGCGGAGATCGAGCCTCCGGTCGATCCGGTCGAGTGGCGACCGGTCCGGATCGATCGCCATGCCGCGGATGACCGTGGCCGCGAAGAGGGCATTCTTGTCGGGAAAAACCCGGAAGATGGTGCCCTCGGCTACTCCCGCGGCGTCCGCGATCTGCCGGGTGGTGACCGCAGGCCCCAGTTCGCAGAGCAGCGGCAGGGTCGCCTCGACCAGCGCCGCCCGACGGTCGTCCGGCGACATCGGCGCCACCCGCCGCCGGGTACTCGTTCCTTCTCGCATGGGCCCAGCATAGTGAGCGAGTACTCACTCACACAAGTGACGTGCCAGGACGACGTCGTTCAGATACTCAAACTTGCGCTGACAAGCAAATATAAGTGAGCATATGCGGGTGTCGGCACACCTGAACGAACTCACCTATGGCTGGACCACGCCGGTTCTGGCCCTGATCTTCTCATTCCTCGGCTGCCTGCTCGGTCTGAAGGCAACGTCGCGCGCCCGCCGAGTCGACGGTGTGGCGCGAGCCCGCTGGCTGGTCCTGGCCGCCTGGGCCATCGGCGGCACGGGCATCTGGGTCATGCACTTCGTGGCGATGCTCGGCTTCAGCGTGAACGGCACGGACGTCAACTACGACCTGCCGCTGACGATCGCGAGCTGGTTGACCGCCGTGATCGTGGTGGGAATCGGCCTGTTCATCGTCGGGTACGGCCGACCGTCCGCCATCAAGATCATCGCCGCCGGCCTGTTCGCCGGTGTCGGAGTGGCTGGCATGCACTACAGCGGCATGGACGCCATGCATGTGAACGGCGTCGTGACGTACAACCCGCGGCTGGTCGAAGCGTCGATCGCGATCGCGATCGTGGCCGCGATCGTGGCGCTCTGGTTCACCGTGGTGATCCGCCGCGGTTTCGCGGTCGTCATCGCGGCGGCGATCATGGCGATCGCGGTCTGCAGCATGCACTACACCGGCATGGCAGCGATGCACGTTCAGCTGGATCCGACCGGACATCCACTGTCCGGCACTCAACCTCTCGGACTGCTCGTGCCGATCTTCGTGTTCGTGGTCCTGGTCGCGGTCGCCCTCGGGTACGCGATGCTCAACTCGCCGTCCGAGCAGGACGTTGCCGACCTGAGCGAGTTGGCCGATCGGATCGCGCGGACCGGATCGAAAGCGCCGGAGACCGTACCGAGGTCATCGGGGTTCCGAGTGCGCCAGAACGATGACCTATAAAGGCTATTGACCGTCGAATACGGTGAACCTTAGTGTCATGCGGCTCCCCCATGGATCGCATAACACACGGAGGAAACATGGCATACCCCACTCAACCAGTGAAGAGCGACAGGACCACGCTGTTCGGCGTCCTGGGCATCGTTTTCGCGTTCTGCCTGTGGCCGGCCGGCCTGGTCTTCTCGATTCTCGCAATGAACGCAGCCGGTAGTGCAGGCAAGCCGAAGACTCTGGGCATCGTCGGTCTCGTATTGACGATCGTCTGCGGTGTCATCTCGATCGCGTACTACGCAGCGCGATAAGACGTTTCGGCTGGCGCTCAGCCCATAGGGGAAGGCGGTCGCCGATCAGCGGCCGCCTTTCCCACATCTCTACCGCACCATCCGGCGCAGTGTCCGGCCGAGATTCCACGCATAGAGTCGCTGGAACAGCGGCACCATCGGCCGACCGAGCTTCGCCAACCACGTCGAGGGCGTGCTGAACGCCCGTACCTCGAACGTCACCGACCCGTCGTCGGCGCGGGTCAGGATGAACGCCTCTTCGCCACGCTCGGGATGCCCGGCCAGCGTGCCGTAGGCGAATCCGCGGCGATCCGGATCTGCATACACCGCAACGATCTCGCACGGCGCCCGCAGGCGCAGCCGGCCGATGCCGATGCACGCGGTCACGCGTACGCCCGGGTCGGCTCGCTCGGCGTCGGTCAGCATGCGGACACCTGCGGCACGGTGCACCGCGAACGTCTCGATCGCCTCGGCCGCCGCCTCGAACGCGATCACGCCGAGGGCGAGACGGTAGCGAAGATGGCTGTAGCCGGACGGCAACGGAAGGAACTCGGTTGCTCCGACCTCGGCGTAGGTAAGGCTCTCTGACCTGAACACGTTCAACTCCACGTAACCGACGGTACCAGACCGTACCCTGTAGTCCGTGTATGCCGTGATCGACCTCGAAACCACCGGCCTCAATCCGTGGCGGCACGACCGGATTGCCGAAATAGCCATCGTTCATGTGGACGCCGACGGCACCATCACCGACGAGTGGTGCACGCTGGTCAACCCGCAGCGCGATCTCGGGCCCCAGCGCATTCACGGTATCCGCGCCGCCGATGCCCGGCGCGCGCCGACATTCGCGCAGCTCGCACCGCAGATTGCCGCGCTCCTACGCGGTCGGCTGCTGGTCGCGCACAACGCGTCGTTCGACGCACCGTTCCTGGCCCACCAGTTCCGCCTGATCGGGCAGCCGGTGCCGATCCGGCGCGACACCCGGCTGTGCACAATGGAGCTTGCCCGGACCTACCTGCCCGAATCCGGTCGCAGCCTGGCGGCCTGCTGCGCCACCGCCGGCGTCACGCTCGAAAACGCACACAGCGCACTCGACGACACGCGCGCAGCGGCGCTGCTGCTCAGCTACTACGTGCGCACGGCCGGGACGCCACCGCCGTGGGCGGACATGCTCGCGGAGGCGACGCGTGCGGCGTGGCCCGCGATGCACAATCCCGACCTTCCAGAGGTACGCCGCCGGACGACCGACGCGCCCGAGGAGCACTTCCTGTCCCGCCTGGTCGACCGGCTCCCCCGCGTCCATGCACCCCACCAGGCCGACGCCTACCTGGCGATGCTCGACCGGGTCCTGGTCGATCATCGGATCTCGGCGACCGAGTCGGACGCGCTGGTCGCCGCGGCCGGAGCGCTGCATCTCGGACGGACCGAGGTCATCGACCTGCACAGCGCGTACCTGGCCGACATCGCATCGGCCGCACTCGCCGACGGCATCCTGTCCGACGCCGACCGCCGCGAACTCGACGAGGTGGCCACGCTGCTCGGCCTCCCGCCGGCCAGCATCGACGCCGCGCTCGCGACCGCCGGCAGCGCCCGGATTCCCCGCCAGCGCGAACGGTTCCGGCTCGCCACCGGTGACACCGTCGTGTTCACCGGCGACTCGGTGCCACCGCGAGACGAGCTGGAGCGGCGAGCGATCGACGTTGGTCTGGTCGTCGGAGCGGCGGTCACGCCGGATACGCGGCTTCTTGTCGCAGCCGACGTCGACACGATGTCTGTCAAGGCACGTAAGGCCATGACACTCGGCATTCCGGTGGTGGATCTCCCGACGTTTCTGGAGATGGTGCAGGTAGGGCGAGAGGTGGCACCATGAGCGCATGCCAGCTGCAGCATGGGTGACGTTTCGGCGTCGCGACCTCTCCGGGATCGTCCGCGTCGTCCGTGAGGTCGCCGAATCGGGCGACGCGGGCGCGTACGGGCACGGTGTCGAGGTCGTCGTCGAATCACCCCGCCGGCGCTGGTGGAGCCGGATCTTCGACCGGTCCGAACGCAATCAGGCCCGGATCGCGGTGACCGGGCCGCACGGTGTCACCGGCTACCCGATGCACGTACGGCTGGTCAGCGGGTTCGGCTCCGATGCCGCCGGGAAGGTTGACCGCCGCGACAACTGGGCGACCAGCGTGACGTCGATGCGGCTGGTCAGCGCGCCGCCGTCGACCGTACCGGCACATCCGCACGTGGCCGGCGAGGCGATCATCATGCTGAAACGGGGAGCGGGACTCGATTTCGATCCGGCCGAGGCCGCGGCCGAGGTGGTGTCCGGTACGGTCGCGGCGCTGGTCGACCTGCACCCGTTCTCCCCCGACCGTGGCTGGCGAGCCCGGATCGACCGAGCCGTGCAGCGCACCTAGGCGGCGATGGCCACCGTGGCGAGTCGAGCTTCGACGCGTTCGGCGACCGACAGAAGGTACGGCCCGCGTACCACATGAGCCCTGGCCTGCACGGACTGCGGACCGTGCCGCTGGAGAACCTCGGCGATCCGCGACCGCACATCGACGCGCTGGCCCAGCGGACCCGTGGTCTGATCGGCGTAGGTGAGCGCATCCGCGACCGCGCTGACCTCCCGCCGGTACGGGGCGAGCGCGTGCCGCAGCCCGTTGAACTCGGCGACGAACACCGCGCCGGAATGGTGGGCGACGAGCGCGGCCAGACGCGTCGACCAGCCGGTCTGCTCGAGATACTCGGCGCCGTCGAGTCCGTGGAATCCGGTCGTGACGAGCGCGTCGGCGTAGCCGATGTCGTGCAGCCAGGCGGCCGCGACCAGCAGTTCGCGGTCCGCGGCCGGGACGGTCGGAGCGAGTTCGGCGGCTCGGGCCGCGACGCCGATGGTGTGCCGCCAGCGATCTTCGCGATCGATGAGCTGGTCCTTCGCCACCGAACGGGCCAGGGAGATCTGCCGAGTCGCCTCGATCGCATGCATAGAGTCACGGTATGGCCGCAGAACACGGGTGGCCATCGTTGTCGGCGACGGCCGAGCCATGTTCATGAAGTGTTCACCCGGAGATCACCTGAGCGTCAGTCTCGTCGTCCCGCCGCCATACCAGCGCGTCCGCGAGCGGCATCGCGGACGCGAACAGGTGGCCCTGGCCGAACTCGCAACCGAGTTCGATCAACGCCTCCCGGGTCGGCTCATCCTCGATCCCTTCGGCGATCAACGGCAGCTTCAGATCATGCGTGAGGCCGAGGACCGCGCGCAGCAGAGCCCGTGCTCGAGCGCTGTTGGCTGCCGCGACGCCGATGCCGTCCAGAAATCGCCGGTCGAGCTTGACGATGTCGACCACCGGATGGCGGAGGTAGCTGAGGGAGGCGTACCCGGTGCCGTAGTCGTCGATCGCCACCCGTACGCCCGACGTACGCAGGTTGGCCAGATCGTTCCAGATCGTCTCGTCATCCTGCAGCAGCTGGCTCTCGGTGATCTCGACCACGACTCGTTCCGGATCGATCGCGGATGCGCGCAGCTGAGCGCGTACGTGGTCGATGAAGCCGGACAATCGCAACTGCGCGACCGACACGTTGACGCTCACGTAGCAGCCGTCGTTGGTCAGCTCGACACCGTCGTGGAACGACGACGTGATCACCCATTCGCCGAGCGGCGCGATCAGCCCGGTGTGCTCGGCGACCGCGATCAGCTCCGACACCTTGATGGTGCCACGCTCCGGGTGCTCCCAGCGGATGAGCGCCTCGAAGCCGACGGTCCGGCCGTTCGTCAGCTCGACGATCGGCTGATAGTGCATGGCCAGCCCGCTCGGTGCGCCGCCGTCCGACGCGCAGCGCCCGCTCGAGTTCGATGCGCAGGTCGGTGCCGCGCCGCAGCGGGCTCTGCATCGTCTCGTCGTACGGGCGCCAGCGGCCTTTTCCGGCGGCTTTGGCGGCGTACAGCGCGGTATCCGCCCGTCGGAGCAGCGCGTCGTACTGGCCGGGCTCGCCCGCGACCGCGAGGCCCACGCTCGCCCGGCACATCACCGGGATGCCGCCGACCATCGTCGGCTGCGACAGCGCATCGGTCAGCCGGCGGGCCACCACATAAGCCGCCGCCTCGTCGGCGATGTCGCGCAGCAGCACCGCGAACTCGTCGCCGCCGAGCCGGGCGCCGAGGTCGCCCTGGCGCAGGCAGGATTGGATCCGCTGCGCGGTCGTGGCCAGCACCGAGTCGCCGGCCTCATGCCCGAGCGTGTCGTTGATGTTCTTGAAATCGTCGAGGTCGATGAAGAGCACCGCCGTCATCCGGCCCGGCTCGACGGTGTGACCGGCGTTGCGCAACTCGCTCCGGAACAGCTCCGCGTTGGCGAGACCGGTCAGGCCGTCGTGCGAGGCTCGGTAGGCGAGAACGTGCTGCTCCCGCTCTCCGACGCGTACGCGTTCGGCCAGCTGGATCCTCTGCAACGCAGTGACGGCCGGTCCGCCGAGCCCGACCAACTCGTCCTCGAACTCGATCAGGACGGCTTCGCGCGCGGTGTAGACGATGTCCCGGGTCGGTTCGGACGAAACCGCGTCGGGCACCAGGACGCGTAGCTCGTTGTCAGCGTGCGGCGCCGGCCCTGGAGCCGGCATCAGACGTACCGACGAATCCGCTGCCGGCGCCAGTGCCGCGAGCGCCGAGGCCAGGCTCCCGGTCACATCGCGGATGGTCATTGCCAGCCCGACGTTGTGGGTGGCCGTCCGGAGCACCTTATCCCGGGCGATCGTCCTGCGATGCGTCGATATCGCGACGGACAGGCGCAGGATGACCAGCATCCCGATGGTCGCACTGATGATCGCGACCGGTACGACGATCGGGCCGGCTTGCATCCCGGTCAGTAGCACGGTCGGCGCAACCATGAGTGCGATGGCAAGTCCGGCGAGGCCGCTGAACGCGTCCCGGTGGGCCTCGGCACGGACCGAACCGATCTTGGCCATCGACGGTGTCAAGGCGGCTACACCGACCAGACCGGCAAACAGCAGGATGGATCCGTCCACCTGACCGCCGCTGCGCCACGTTCCGTGCAGGATGTCGTTGCCGTACCTGAGATCGCCGACAAACAGCGCCAGGATGGCCGTGGCAAGAATCCAGCTGGCAGCCTTTCGAGGCCAGACCACGACGAGCCGGACCGCCGCAACCACGACGATGATGTCACCGATCCAGCCGGCGACCAGCACCGCCTCGCCGAAGCCGGCCACCCGGTCGCTGTTGATCGTCGGCAACACCAGCGTGATCCACACGATCAGCGAACCCGCCAGAGTCAATGCGACCGTCTCGATCATGCCGGACCAGTCGCGCTTCGGTGCCCGAGGCAGGGCCAGCCAGAGCAGGCCGACCGCGAGCGGCGGATAAGCGGCAACGTAGAACCAATCCGCGCTGGACGGAAAGTTGTCGATCCGGCCACCGACGGCCAGCACGTTGTAGCTCATCTCGACCGGCCGCGACGATCAACACCCCGACCGCGATCAGCAACCATGCGGTTCGCCGCGCCGGACGCCCGGTAAAGACCGCGAACATGATGGTGGCGAACGACAGCAGGCCGACGGTGACGACGACGGTGACGCGCGCCGACGAGACCGCGTAATACAACGCGATCATGACGCACACGAGCGCCGGGTAGATCCACCTGACTCGGCGCATCATGCAACCGATCATAGGTCGGCTGATCGATCCGACCCATTGATCACGCAAGCTCACCGGCGGTAACGCTCGGACGCGCTCGCCCGTCACACTGAGTTATTGCGGCGATCCCAAAGGCTGGCCAGGCGGTACGGATCCTTGAACGATGCGTACCAGGGCGCCGCGATCCACTCCGAGCTGTGGAAAGAGGCTTCCTGAGACGTGTACGTCGACGGTCAACGACGGCATCCTGATTACCCGGCGAAGTGATGTTATGAGTGTTTCGTCCCCGATAAAGGCCGGCTGCGGCGTCAGGGCGCCGTCGGCAGTCCGGTAGTGGAACGCCAGCGGTACGACCCGTACGCCGGCGTCGATCGCCGCCTGGAACACCGCCGGCCGGTACGGCACGCCGTGGTGGCCGCCGCAGCTCGTCGTGCCCTCCGGGAACGCCGCGACCACGTCGCCTGCGATCAGCGCATCGCGAATCTCGGCGATCGTGCCGGTCAGCAGGCGCGGCCGTTCCCGGTCGATGAAGATGGCGCCGGACAACCGAGCCAGGCGACCGACGATCGGCCACGTGCCCACCTCAGCCTTCGCCAGCAGGCGGGCATCGGCGGTCGCGAGCATCGCGATGATGTCGAGCCAGGAGATGTGGTTCGCGACCACCAGTGCACGGGTGGTCGGCAGCACCGCGCCGGTGTGGTTGACGTGGATACCGAGCACCCGCAACAGCCGGCGCGCGGTGCCCCGGAGCAGCCGGGGCGCGATCCGCGCCTGCCACGATCGCGGAAGCACACCGATCAGCACACCGGCGACCGCTGCCGAGAAGACGACCAGAGTGGCGAGCGTTGCGCGTACCGTTTGATGAAGTTGATCTATAGCCTCGGCCGACGGTGACACGCACGCGGCGCTGCACTGGGACATCGGCCGGAACAGTGTCCCGGTGGTCATGGCGTCTCGCCCAGGAAGTGCCGCATGTAACGGGGGTCGATCCGCTCGACGTCGAGCAGGACGTAGAAGTCCGCGCAGTCGAAATCGGGGTCGAATGCCGGCTCGCCACCGATCCATGCGCCGAGCCGCAGATATCCGCGCAGCAACGCCGGGATCTTCGGGCGACCGGCCGTCAGGCCTTCCGGAGAGGTCCACGGCCGGCGGGGCGTGACCTGCCACGCCGACGGCGCCAGGTGCTTCGTGAATGCCAGCGACCGGAACCCGGCCGCCGTCACACCGCCGTCGGCCAGCCCCACGGATGCACAACCGCCCAGGTAGCGCAGGCCGTGCAGGTGCATGTACCGAGCCATGCCGGCCCAGAGCAGGTTGATCGCGGCGCCGTCGCGGTGGTCCGGGTGCACGCAGGAACGGCCGGTCTCGACGAGCTGGCTGCCGATCGCGGCGAGCGGTGCGAGGTCGAACTCGGAGTCGGCGTAGCGAATGTCGGAGCGGCCCGGCGGGAGCAGGCGGTAGGTGGCCACGACGGCGCCGTCACGCTCGTCGATCACGATCAGGTGGTCGCAGACCGAGTCGAACGCGTCAACGTCGTGACCTGGGACGGGGGTGCGAAGCGTGGCACCGAGTTCGTCGGTGAACACGCGGTAGCGGAGGCGTTGTGCGGCCGCGATGTCATCGGGCGATGCCGCAAGCCGCAACGTGTACTGCGGCGTGGCTACGATCGGTGCCTTGAGCTGCAGGGTGTCCATGAAGCAAGTAGCACCTACCGACACGCCGCGCCAGTGTCCGTGATCTGGAGCGCACGTAATCAGTGCGTGAAGCTTTCTAGAAGTTGATCATGTGCCCAGCGAGCCCATGGATCGACTCCTGTAGGGCTTCACCGAGGGTTGGATGGGCGTGGACGTTGCGGGCCAGATCGATGTCGCGGAGTTCGAAGCGCTGCGCGAGCGTGAGTTCCGGCAGCAACTCGGTGACGTCCGGGCCGATCAGATGGCCGCCGAGCAGCTCGCCGGTAGCCCGATCGGACAGCAGCTTGACGAAGCCCGCGGTGTCGCCGATGCCGTGCGCCTTGCCGTTCGCGGTGAACGGGAACGTTGCGACCTTCACGTCGTACTCCAGCTCGTACGCCTGCTTCTCGGTGAAGCCGAAGCTGGCGATCTGTGGCTGGCAGAACGTCGCCCGCGGGATCATCACGAAGTCGAGTTCCATCGTCTCGACCCCGGCGATCGTCTCGGCCGCCACCACGCCCATCGCCTCGGCCGCGTGCGCGAGCATCAGTTGCGCGGTCACGTCGCCGATCGCGAAGATGTGCGGCACGTTCGTACGGCCACGGCGGTCCACCTCGATCGCACCGCGTTCGGTCAGCTCGACCCCGGTCGCCTCCAGGCCGTAGCCGGTCACGTTCGGTGCGAAGCCGATCGCCTGCAGCACCTTGTCGGCGCGGCGGGTCTCGGTCACGCCGTCGCGTACGTAGGTGACGTCGACGCCGTCGCCGTTCTCCACGACCGAGGCGACCCGCGCGCCGGTCAGCACCTCGACGCCGAGCCGCCGGTACCGCTTCGCCAGCTCCGCGCTGACCGCCTCGTCCTCCAGCGGCACCATCCGATCGAGGTACTCCACGATGGTCACCTGCACGCCGAAGTTGTGCAGCACGTACGCGAACTCGACGCCGATCGCGCCGGCACCGGCGATGATGATGCTCTTCGGCAGCGTGTCGGAGAGGATCTGCTCCTCGTAGGTCACCACCCGCTCGCTCAGCGACGTGCCGGGCAGCAGCCGCGCTTTCGCGCCGGTCGCGATGATCGCGTGGTCGAACGTCACCGTCTCGGACGAGCCGTCGGCCTTCGCAATCGACATGGCGTTCGCGCCGGTGAACGTACCCCGGCCCTCGTACTCGGTGATCTTGTTCTTCTTCATCAGGAACCGCACGCCCTTGGCCCGGCCGTCGGCGACCGTGCGGCTGCGCGAGAACGCGACGCCGTAGTCGAACGTGACGTCGCCGGAGATCCCGAACGTCTTCTTCTCGGCGGTGAAGATGTGCGCCAGCTCGGCGTTGCGCAGCAGTGCCTTCGACGGGATGCAGCCGACGTTCAGGCAGACGCCACCCCAGTATTTCTCCTCCACGATGGCCACCGAACGGCCCAGTTGAGCCGCTCGAATCGCGGCGACGTAGCCGCCGGGTCCGGCACCGAGCACGAGCACATCAACGTGGTTGGTCATGGCTTGAAACCTACGCCGAAACGCCCGCCGAACGCTCGGTGATCAGCGTTACAGCACCCTGATCAACATAGGACCGGGCGATCTGCACGAAACCGTCCGCGTAGCCGTCCTCGGCGAACTCGCCGAGGTAGTAGGTCCGCACCTCACCCCGGACCGCCTCCAGAGGATCACCATCCAAAAGATCATCGAGTACGCCGTCCAGGTTCCCCGCGTGCTCGTCGATGACGTACGCGGCCCGGGCCAGCGGAAACGATCGTACGAATTCGTCCGCGGACTCGGCCAGCATGTTCGTCAACGCGAACGGCTTGCCGGAGTAAAGGAAATCGGACGCGACGCCGGACACGTCGGAGATCATCGCGTCGGCCAGGTTCACGCATTCAAACACCGACATCCCGATCTGCGCGGCTGCACCGAACACGTGCTGCCGGCCGGTCCGCTCCCGATCCTCGGCGAGGATCTCGTGCAGATGGGCGATGTGCCGAACGCTGACCGCATCCTTGTACGCGTACGGATGCGAGCGCAGGATCACCGTCGCCCGGCGTTCCAGCAGTTGCCGGACGATCTTCTCGCCGATCGGCAGCGAGCAGTAGTTCGCGTCGGTGTAGATGCCGACCCAGGTCGTCGCGTACAGGACGACCTGGTCGGCGACGTCGCGGACCGGCTCGTGGGCCACCTCGATCGCCTCGACCTGCGGCCGGCCGACGATGTCGAACTTGCTGCGCGCAATGTGGACACCGTTCGCGCCGTACCGGTCGATGCCGGCCTGACCAGCCACGAAGATCCGATCGAACATCGCGGTCACCGGATTGAAACTGGACGCCTTGTCGCTGTCGCCGTGCAGCAGCTGGATATGGGTCATCTCGTTGAACCGGACCATGTGGCTGTTCTTCGCGCCGTTGTTCACGTAGAAGCACACCCCCATGCTCGGCGTGACGGCCTGGTCGACGAACGGGACGGTCGGGCAGTACACGACCGGGACGTCCGCGGTCGCGCCGAGCCTGCGCAGCGCGCCGGGCTCCCGCACGATGATCACGAAGGGTCGCCCGATCCGTTCCAGGTACGGCAACCACATATCGACGTGGAACTCCGTGTTCGGCGGTGCGCTGAAGTAGACCGCGAACGCGGGCTGATAGCGCTCGAGTGCCGCGCGGAACGCCCGCAGATGGTAGCCGTGCATGCGCCGTCGCCGAGACCGACTGCACAACGGCTACGGCACAGGCGGCCAGGTTCGCCAGCCCCACGATCGCGACCGGCCACGTGGATCGGTGCACCCCGACCAGCAGCGTGAGCAGCCCGACCGCGGCGAGATTCGTGCCGAACAGAACCCGCGGCTTGATCATGCGGGCTCGGCGGTAGCCCGGCAGGTTCCGAACCCCCAGCGCGGGCCGCTTCAGCAGGCCGTCGATCGTCGGCTGGACGACGATGAGCAGCATCAACGTGCCCCCGGCGGCGGCTATCACCACGTTCGTACGGCTGTCGATGTCGGTCGTGACCCCGCTCGCGAGTACGCCGAACACGAGCATCAACTGCGCCACGGTCGTCGTGGCGAACGTGGTGGTCAACGCCTTCCAGGCGACTCCGGCGAGCGCAAGCGCGGTCAACGTCAGGCCGGTGGAGCGCTGGGGCGTGAACACGAGCGTCGCCGCCGCGAGGAGTGCGAGGAATGTCGGAATCTGCCCGACGATCGACTTCGCGGTTTCTTTGCCCACGTCTGCACCTGCCCAAATACGTTTCTGAGAAGATGCAGCCTATCAGCTAATTATCAGCGTTTATCCGTTTTTATGTCCGGTCGCGGCGACTGCCGCAGGAGCGAACACGCTGCGTCCGACGTCCCAACGCACCGCTACTCGGGGCGCAGCCAGAGCGCGCCCAGCGGCGGCACGCGCAGCATCACCGACGCCGGCAGGCCGTGCGCTGGGATCTCGTCCGCGGTGACGGCGCCGAGATTGCCGACGCCGGAGCCGCCGTACATCTCCGCGTCGGTGTTCATGATCTCCAGCCAGCGACCGGCATGTGGCATGCCGAGCCGGTAACCCTCGTGCGGCTGAGTGGAGAAGTTCACGACGCACACGAGCAGTTCGCCATGGTCGCCGTAGCGGACGAACGAGAACGTGTTGCCGCCCGTGTCGTTCGGCTCGATCCAGCGGAAGCCGGCGCCGACGGTGTCCTGCGTCCAGAGAGCGGGCGTTCGCGCGTACACCTCGTTGAGATCCTTGACGACCCGCTGGACGCCGGCCCGCTCGGGCACGCTCTCCAGCTGCCAGTCGAGTCCGCGGGACTCGCTCCACTCGCGATCGTCGGCCAGTTCGCTGCCCATGAACAGCAGCTGCTTGCCGGGGAACGCCCACATGTAGCCGTACAGCGCACGCAGTGTGGCCAGCCGCTGCCACGTATCGCCGGGCATCTTCGCGGCCAGCGAACGCTTCCCGTGCACGACCTCGTCGTGGCTGATCGGGAGCACGTAGTTCTCGCTCCACGCGTACACCGCCGCGAACGTCATCTCGCCGTGGTGGTACTGGCGGTGAATGCCCTCGTGCTCGACGTAGTCGAGCGTGTCGTGCATCCAGCCCATGTTCCACTTGAAACCGAAACCCAGCCCGTCATGGCTGGTCGGCTGGGTCACACCCGGGTAGGCCGTCGACTCCTCGGCAATCGTCGTCACGCCGGGGTGGTACCTGTAGACGGTCGCGTTCATCTCCTGCAGGAACGAGATCGCGTCCAGATTCTCCCGGCCACCGTACTGGTTCGGGGTCCATTCGCCGGCCTCGCGCGAATAGTCGAGGTAGAGCATCGAGGCGACCGCGTCCACCCGCAGGCCGTCGGCGTGGAACTCCTCGCACCAGTAGAGCGCGTTCGCGACCAGGAAGTTCCGGACCTCGGGACGGGCGTAATCGAAGATGTACGTACCCCAGTCGGGGTGCTCGCCACGGCTCGGGTCGGCGTTCTCGTAGAGCGCGGTGCCATCGAAACGGGCCAGCGCCCAGTCGTCTTTCGGGAAGTGCGCCGGCACCCAATCCAGGATCACGCCGATCCCGGCCTGGTGCAGCCGATCGATCAGCAGCCGCAGCCCGTCGGGGTCGCCCCACCGCGACGTCGGTGCGTAATAGCCGGAGACCTGATACCCCCACGACCCGCCGTACGGGTGTTCCATCACCGGCATGAGTTCGACGTGCGTGAAGCCCATCCACTTGACGTAGCCGACCAGAAAGTCGGCCAGGCCCTGGTAGGACAGCCCCGGACGCCACGATCCCAGATGGACCTCGTAGCAGCTCATCGGCGCGCGATGCAGCGCCGACCCGGCGCGCTTCGCCATCCAGGCGTCGTCCTGCCACACGTAGGAGGACGACTCGATCACGGACGCGGTGGACGGCGACACCTCGGCCTGTCGGGCCATCGGATCGGCCTTCTCCCGCCACACGCCGTCGCGGCCGAGGATGCGGTACTTGTACCGCTGGCCGGCGGTCGCTCCGGGCACGTACAGCTCCCAGACTCCGCTCTTGCCCAGCGATCGCATCGGCCAGCCCTCGTGCATGCCCCAGCCGCTGAAGTCGCCGACCACGCGTACGCCGAGCGCGTTCGGCGCCCACACCGCGAACGCCGTGCCGTCGCCTTTCGGCTGTGCGCCGAGGACCGTCCAGAGCCGCTCGTGCCGCCCCTCGATCAGCAGGTGCAGATCGAGTTCGCCGAGCGTCGGCAGGTGCCGGTACGGGTCGTCGACCCGGTTTCCGTCCACATAGACGCGGTAGTCGGTCACCGTGTCCGCCAGATCGACCTCGAACACGCCCTCGTCGTGTACGCGCTGCATCGGCGTTTCCACGCCGTCGACCACGACGCGCACGTCCTGCGCCCCGCGCCGCAGGGTTCGGATCGTCGTGCCGTTCGCATGCGGATGCGCGCCGAGCATCGAGTGCGGGTCGTGCTCGTTGCCGACAATCAGGCTGTCCATCAGTGGACTCTCTCATCCAAGGGTGCCTCGACGCCAAGCAGACGCTGCACGGCGTGCATCGGGATCCAGCGCCAGTTCGGCCGGAACTTCGTCTCGTACGCGACCTCGTAGAGCGCCTTGTCCAGCTCGTAGGCTGCCAGCAGGTCGGCATGCTCGCGGGGATCGGTGCCGGCGGTCGCCGCATAACCATCGCAGAACGCGGCCTGATTGCGGACGCCCCACGCGGTGGCGAGCGCGGTCAGATCCTCGTCGTCGGCCCGGTCGACCAGCAACTGGTGGGCGGCGTAGTCGAACGACCGCATCATGCCGGCGACGTCGCGCATCGGCGAGTCCGGGCGGCGGCGATCGGGGATCGGCTGGCCGGGCTCGCCCTCGAAGTCGATCAGGATCCAGTTCTCCGGTGTCCGCAGCACCTGACCCAGGTGGAGATCGCCGTGCACCCGCTGCACGATGGTCGGGAGACCGGCCTTGGCGAGGACGGCCGCCGCCAGGTCCTCGTACGGTGCCAACTCGGGTGCTGCCGCGATCGACTCCCGCAGCCTCGTCATGAGGTGCTCGACGTCCGGCTGCGCGACATCGCGACCGAGCGCGTCGCCGAGCGTCGCATGCACCGAGGCGACCGCTTCACCGAGACGGTAAGCCTCACCGGCGAAGTCCCCGCCGGAGTCCTCGGGCGGCACGTACGGGATGGAGATCAGGTCGCGCGTACTCGCGACGGCCATCGCCCAGCCGTCGGCGGCGCTCGCGGCGAACTCGGTCAACGTGGCAAGCGATGCCTGCGGCGTCTCGATCGCGCCCAGCAGGTGCGCGACGTGCTGGCTGCCGGCACGCCCCAGCGCACGGCCAAGTTCCAGGTCAGGGTTCATACCCGGGACAACTCGACGGAACAGTTTCAGTATCGCGGACGTGTCGAACACCACGCTGGTGTTGCTCTGCTCGACGTCCATCACCCGTACGCCCGGATCGGTCGGCAGGTCCGTGCCCGGTTCGGGGATGAAGGACAGGTCACCGCGCTCGGCACCGCCGAGGATCAGGGCCAGCAGTGCCCGGCAGGCGTCCTCGTTGTAGAGCGCGTCATATCCGGTACGGCCGTCGCTCTCGCCGATCCGCGCGGTCGCGGCGTATTCGCCCGCCGGCGGCCGGTCCCAGCCGACGATCAGTTGATAGGTGTCCGGTGCGCCGTCTTCGTACTCGACGTGCACCAGCACGTGGTCGAGTGTCTCGTCCAGCGGCGTGACCGCGACGGGTTCGGCCGATCTGATCATGCGACCGCGTCCGGCGTACCACCGCTGATGCGGGATCCAGTCGGCAAACGGCAGCACCATCATGAAGCCTCCATCTCAGTCGGCTCGGGCGGCGCGACCAGCTCCAGCCAGTAAAACGCGTGCCCGGGCAGCGTGAGCAAATACGGTAGTTGCCCAACATCCGGAAATTTCACACGTCCGGTCAACTCGATCGGTGTGTAGCCCACCCACCTTTGCAGATTGAGTTCGATCGGCTGCGGGAACCTGGACAAATTGTTCACTGACAGCACGGTGTCGCCGTGGTATTCGCGCACGTACGCGAGGACCGACGGGTTGGATCCGCCCAGGTCCAGGAAGTCACCGAGCGCGAACGCCTCGTGCCGGCGCCGAACGGCGAGCATGGTCCTGGTCCAGTTCAGGAGCGACGCCGAGTTGTCGCGTTGCGCTTCCACGTTGATCGCCTGGTACCCGTAGACCGGGTCCTGGTTCACCGGCAGAAACAGACGTCCCGGTGTCGCACTCGAGAAGCCGGCGTTGCGGTCCGGCGTCCACTGCATCGGCGTGCGTACGCCGTCACGGTCGCCGAGCCAGATGTTGTCGCCCATGCCGATCTCGTCGCCGTAGTAGATGACCGGCGATCCGGGCAGCGACAGCAGCATGGCGGTGAACAACTCCACCTGGTTGCGGTCGTTCTCGAGCAACGATGCCAGGCGGCGACGGATGCCGACGTTCGCGCGCATGCGAGGGTCCTTCGCGTACTCCGAGTACATGTAGTCGCGTTCCTCGTCGGTCACCATCTCCAGCGTCAGCTCGTCGTGGTTGCGCAGGAAGATGCCCCACTGGCAGCCGTCCGGGATCTTCGGCGTGGACGCGAGGATCTCCGAGATCGGGAACCGGGACTCCCGCCGGACGGCCATGAACAGGCGCGGCATCAGCGGGAAGTGGAACGCCATGTGGCACTCGTCGCCGCCGACGTCGGCATTGCCGAAGTATTCGACCACGTCAGCCGGCCACTGATTGGCCTCGGCGAGCAGCACCCGACCCGGGAACTCGTCATCGACGACCTTGCGAACCTGGCGCAGGAAGTCGTGCGTCGCGGGCAGGTTTTCGCAGTTCGTACCCTCCTCCTCGAACAGGTACGGCACGGCGTCCAGCCGAAATCCGTCGATACCGAGGTCCAGCCAGAAGCGAATCACGTTCATCATGTCCCGGACGACATCCGGGTTCTCGTAGTTGAGGTCCGGCTGGTGCGAGAAGAATCGGTGCCAGAAGAACTGCTTGCGAACCGAGTCGTACGTCCAGTTCGACTCCTCGGTATCCACGAAGATCACCCGGGCGTCGACATAGCGCTCGTCGGTGTCGCTCCACACGTAGTAGTCGCCGTACGGGCCGTCCGGCTCTCGTCGTGATTCCTGAAACCACGGGTGCGCGTCGGACGTGTGATTCATGACGAGGTCGGTGATCACCCGGATGCCGCGCCGGTGCGCCGCGTCGAGCAACTCGACGAAGTCGTCGACCGTACCGAAATCGGGTAGGACCTTGTAGAAGTCGCTGATGTCGTAACCGCCGTCGCGCAGCGGCGAGTCATAGAACGGGGGCAGCCAGATGCAGTCGATGCCGAGCCACTCGAGGTAGTCGAGGCGTTGAATCAGGCCTTGGAGGTCGCCCTGGCCGTCGCCGTTGGAGTCGTTGAACGCCCGGGCGAGCGCCTCGTAGAAGACCGCCCGCTTGAACCACGTGTCGTCCGGCGGCAGTGAGCGGGCGTGCAGGTAGTCGCTCGCGGTCGGGTGCTCGACGACACCATCGACCGCGTGACTGCCTTCCTCGAAATCTTCGGCATGTACCGGGTCCACGTTTGTCACTCCCCTCTTTCCGCGCGCTGGAAACGTGAGGTCGATCTGCACCTATTCTCGCCCTCGGCGGCGTCGCGACGATGCGGTGTCCCATTTTGATCATTACCCGGCGCCGCGGCGGCGAGCTGTGGTGTTATCGGCTTGCCGGCCGCGCCGGGATTCGGGCAGGATGCCCCGATGACCGACCTGACCGAACTGATGACGGTCTGGGGTCGCGGGTGGGCCGTTTCGCGGCAGTCGCCCGCGCCGACGCCGATCCCCGGCGGATTCATGGTGCACGCACAGCGACCCGGCCGATGCTTCCGGCACGTGCTGCACACCTGGGATGAAGCCACGCTGCGGCGGCTCGGTCGCGAACTGACGGAGCCCGGTACCTGGATCAAGATCTGCGGGACCGCGGCCGACCTGCGCGCCGCACTGCCCGAGGCCTGGACGATGGATGAGCCGGGCTACCTGATGACAGCGACCTTCCACGCCGGGACGGCCGTACCGGTCGCGCCGTACACGGCACGCGTCGCGATGGAAGGCGCAACGCATGTCGTACACATGCTCGACGCGGACGGCGAGATCGCCGCCTGGGCACGGCTGGCCCCGAGCGGCGCGTACGGCGTCGTGGACCAGGTGTGGACCCGTCCGCCGCACCAGCGGCGCGGTCTGGGCACGGTGATGATGCGGATCCTCGGGGATCGCGCCGTCGCGGCGGGTCTGACCAACGGGATCCTGTCGGCCAGCGCGGACGGCCGGGCGCTGTATCTCTCGCTCGGCTGGACCGTGCGATCCGACCTGGCCGGAGCGTCGCGCGCTGAAACTGACGCCGGATCGGTCAGGCCCCGGTAGATCCGCAACCGGCCCGATGGCAACTGCGCGATATTCGTGCCGATACCTTCGGAAGAAGTGTTCCGACGTGGATCAGCCCGTGACGACCAGGACGTGCGCCGGTTCCAGTTGCGGATCGAGCTTGACCGCATTGTGCTGACCCCAGTTGAACTTCACGCCGGACAACTGATCGGCGACCGCGAACCGGTGCTGCCACTCGAAGCCGAGCGCCGGCATGTTCAGGTCGATATTGGCCCACTGCACGTGGATCGGGTCGAGCGTGACGACACAGATGACGATGTCGCCGGTCTGCTCGTCGCGCTTCGAGAAGCAGAGGATCTGATCGTTGTCACTGTCGTGGAACCGGAGGTTGCGCAGCCAGTGCAGCGCCGGATGCGCGCGCCGGATCTTGTTGAGCTTGCCGAGATAGCGGCGCGAGTGACTCACCGGCCGCCTCCCTGGCCGCCCACGGGCGCGGCTTCAGCTCATATTTCTCGTTGTCCTTCAGTTCCTCGACGCCGGGCCGCGGCTCGTGTTCGAAGAGTTCGTAACCGGAGTAGATGCCCCACGACGGAGACAGCATCGCCGCCAGGATCGCTCTGATCTTGAACATCGGCGGCTGCCCGGCCTGCAGATGCTCCGGCATGATGTCGGGCGTCGTCGGCCAGAAGTTCGGACGCATCCGGTCCGCGGTGGCGACCAGTTCCTCGCAGTATTCGCGCAGTTCATAGCCCTTGGTGCGCCACGTGAAGTAGGTGTAGCGACTGGGTGAAGCCGATGCTGCCGAGACCCTTCATCATGGCCGGCACGGTGAACGCCTCGGCGAGGAACAGCACGTCCGGATCGACCGCCTTGACTGCCAGATCAGCCAGTGCCAGAACGGCACCGGCTTCGTGTGCGGGTTGTCGACCCGGAACACCTTGACGCCCAGCGATACCCAGTGCAGCACGATCCGCAGGATCTCGGCGCGGATGCCCTCGGGATCGTTGTCGAAGTTGAGCGGGTAGATGTCCTGGTACTTCTTCGGCGGGTTCTCCGCGTAGGCGATCGTGCCGTCCGCGAGCGTGGTGAACCACTCCGGATGGGTCTTCACCCACGGGTGGTCTGGCGCGCACTGCAGCGCGAGGTCGAGCGCGACCTCGAGGCCGACCGACTCGGCCTGCTTCACGAACGCCCGGAAGTCGTCCTCGGTGCCGAGTTCGGGATGGATCGCATCGTGCCCGCCGGCGGCCGAGCCGATCGCCCACGGCGAGCCGACATCGTCCTTGCGCGCCCGCAGCGCGTTGTTGCGGCCCTTACGGTTCACCTCGCCGATCGGGTGGATCGGCGGCAGGTAGACGATGTCGAAGCCCATCTCGGCGATCCGTGGCAGCCGCGCGGCGGCGGTCGCGAACGTGCCGTGCTTCGGCTTGCCCTTCGCTCCCAGCGGCGCCTCGGATCGGGGAAACATCTCATACCAAGCAGAGAACAGCGCGCGGGTACGGTCGACCCACAGTGGCTGCCACGCGGATGTGGTCACGAGTTCGCGGACCGGGTAGTCCCAGAGCACCGCGTCGAGTTCCAGCGCGGGCTCGATCCGGTCGGCCAGCGTGGCGTCGTCGTCCCGCAACGCATCGGCGGCGGCGATCAGCTCAGCCGCGAATTCGTCCGGCGCGCCCTTGACCGCCAGATCGAAGATCGCGGCGCCCTTCGCCAGATCGTTCGCGAGATCCTCGACGCCCTGACCGGCATCGACCTTCGCCGTCATGGCGTGGTGCCAGGTGAGGTACGGATCGCTGAACGCCTCGATCGCGAACTCCCACGGCCCGACCGCGTCCGGCGTGATCGCCGCATGCCAGACGTCCTCGCCGGTGGACGTCATCCGGACCGGTACGCGTTCGCCGTCCGGACCTCGCCACACCACCATCGCACCGAGCGCGTCATGCCCTTCGCGATACGCCACGGCACTGATCGGTACGTGCTCGCCGACCACGGCCTTCGCGGCGTACTGACCGGCATGCACGACCGGCGTGATGTCCTCGATCGGGAAGCGTCCGCTCATCGTCACCATGGTAGTCCGCTGCACTTTCCTGTTGATCACGGATAACGCCTGTTGATCTCGGATAACGATTGGGCCACGAGGTCAGCCGCCATCGGCGTCCTGCCGCGAAAATCAGCCACGCAGATCATAAAGCTCGATAGCCGGACGACGGCACGACAAAACGGGAGCGCACGATGTCATTTGAAATCAGCGTGATGAAATTTGTCGAGCGGATGCTCATGTGGGGTCGCAAGCGGGAAGCCAGGAAGCACCCGGAGGACGTCGATAAGCTCGCCAAGATCGACGAGGCGATCGCCGACGTCCACCGGGAGCGCATGGACGCGCTCGATCAGGACATCGCGGCCAAGCAGGCCGAGCGCGCCGAAGGCTGACGCATACCAGATCGGGGACCTACCAGATCAGGGACCTACCAGATCAGGCAGAACGGGTGCCCGGCCGGATCGGCGTAGACCCGCCAGTTGTCGCCTTCGCCGGGCAGCCGCGTGGCGCCGAGCGCGAGTGCGAGCGGCTCGGCTGTATCGATGTCGTCAACCTTGATGTCGAGGTGCAGCTGCTGCGGGTACGCCGGGTCCGGCCACCGCGGTGCGCGATGCTCGGCGACGCCCTGGAACAGGATGTCGCCCATCGGCCCCGGCTCGCCGCCGATCCACATTGCCTCGTCGCCGTCGTATTTCGTGGTCATGCCGAGCATCTCGCCGTAGAACGTGGCCAGCGCCTTCGTGTCCTCGGTGTCGATATTCACCGCAAACATCCGGATCGGCTCGGTCTGGTCGTTACGGGACAGGCAGAACGGGTGGCCGGCCGGATCGGCCATCACGTGCCAGCGCTCACCGCCGCCGATCTTGGTGGCCCCGAGCGTTTCGGCACGCGCTGCGGCAACGTCGATGTCGGGCACCTGAATGTCGAGGTGCATCTGCTGCGGCCCGGCCGGATCCGGCCAGTGCGGCGCGATGTGGTTCGGTGCGGCCTGGAATCCGAGGCGCCAGCCGTCCGGCGTGAACACGGTGGCCCACTCGTCATCGACGTAGCGCTGCTCACCGCCGAACAGGTCCACGTAGAACTGCGCGAGCGCCCGGTGGTCCGGAGCGTCGAAGACGACGGTCTTCAATGTGCCGATCATATGAGACTCTCCCAGCTGTCGAGACAACGTACCTTCGACATGATCCCCCGGTGGTCCGACATTCTTGCCCGCAGTCACTAAGATTCGTTGATGCGACCGATCCGGAACAAGTCCCGCGTCCTTCTCCTGGACCCGGACGATTCGATCCTGCTGCTGCGCATCCACGCCGTGCACATCGACCGGATCAAGCTGCCGGACAGCGGTGACGACATCTGGCTGCTGCCGGGTGGCGGCGTCGAGGCGGGCGAGAGCTATGAACAGGCCGCCCTGCGCGAGTTGCGCGAGGAGACCGGGATCGAGGGCGTACCGCTGGGGCCGCTGGCCTTCGTACGCGATCGGGTGCACCTGGTCGACGATCGCGAGGTCTACAGCCATGATCGGTTCTTCGTGGTCCGGGTGCCGTTCGGCATCGAGATCGACAGCCGAGGGACCACCGATCACGAGCGGGCGAACGCGCGCGGTCACCATTGGTTCACGGTCGATGAACTGGCCGAGCGCGAGACGATCGAGACCGTCCTGCCGTTGGGACTCGCAAAGCACCTGGGTCAATATCTGCAGGTACAGGGCACGATCGACATCTCCTGACCGCTGGCGGGATCCCGCCAGACGGCGTTACGCCAGGTCAGACGTAGTGACTTCGATTCCGCGGATCGACAGGCTGGGTTTTACCAGCCCCGGTCGATTTCGAAGGAGTCACCACCATGACCTCGAGCCTTTTTCGCGTTACCGCTCTGATCATCGCCGCCGTCGCGCTGGCCGCCATCGCCGCACTCACGCACGGACACGCATCATCCGTTGCCGATGGCTTCGGTTGGGGCATTAACTTCAGCAACCAGGGCGGTCTCTAAGGCCGTTGCAGCAGACTGAGGAACTCCATCAGCAGTTTCTCCCGCAACGGCGCCGGTGCGATATTGAGGATCGCGTTCACCGGCGCCATCGGCGGATGGGCATCCTCTCCGCCCAGACCGAGTGACGATGCCAGCCCCTCCACCATCTCGGACGTCAGCTGATCCGGCGTCAACATCGATGCCATCGTGACGATCTCCGGCGGCACCAGCGCAGGCCCAGTCGCCCGAGCCGCGGCGACCGCGTCGGTCAGCACATCCGCGAACTCCAGCACGCGAGGCGCGACCGACGCGGTTACGGACAGATGGATGCTCACCGGCAGTTGCCCGTACGCCATCTGCGGCTGGGTATGCCAGCCGCGCGCGGCCAGTTCGTCGGCGAGCACGAACAGATCGAGAGCCAGGTCGTCCGACCGGAACGCGACGACCGACGCCTCCGGCTCGGCCATCAGCCGCAGCCCGTCCGTCGCCGCCACGATTGCGGCGAGGCCGGCCACCGCATCCCTGGTCGCCCGAGCGAGTCGCCAGGTAGCCGTCGTCGCCGATGAACCGCAGCGTGGCGTACGCAGCGGCGATCGGACCGCCGGACCGGGTGGATGCGATCACCGGGTTGATCATCGTATAGCCGGGCCAGTCCGCCCAGGCGAAGTACTGCGCTGCGCGCAACGCCGCGTCGCGATGCAGCAGGATCGATACGCCCTTCGGCGTGTACGCATACTTGTGCAGGTCGACGGAGATCGACGTGACGCCGTCGACGCCGAAGTCGAACGGCGGCACCGGCATGCCGAGACGCCGCAGGTACGGCAGGATCCAGCCACCGAAGCAGCCGTCGACGTGGAATCGGACGCCTCGCTCGGCAGCGGCCGCGGCGATCGGCGGGATCGGATCGATGACCCCGTGCGCGTACGAGGGTGCCGAGGCCGCGACCAGCACGGTGTCCGGTCCAATCGCGGCGATCATCTCGGCCGGATCCGGGCGCAGCGTTACCGGATCGATCGGCACGATGTCGAGGGCCACCCGCAGGTAGTGCGCGGCCTTCGCGAACGCGGCGTGCGCACTGGCCGGGAGCACCAACCGGGGCCGCTCGATCCCCGGATGCGCGTCCCGTGCGGCCTTGACCGCGAGAATGAGCGACTCCGTCCCGCCGCTGGTCACGCTGCCCACCGTCGACGCGGGTCCGTTGAGTAGCCGCGCCGCCGCGCCGACCAGGGCGTTCTCCATCGCGAGCAGGGACGGGAACGCGGTCGGATCGAGCCCGTTCACGTGCGACGCGAGCCGGTGCGCGGCCGAGGCGAGATCGTCCAGGCCCGGTACGGCCGGGTCGTACACGTAGGCGAACAGCGTGCCGCCGTGCGTCGGAAGATCGAGCGAGCGCATCGCCGCGATCTCGGCGAGTACGTCGGCAGCGGGGACACCCTCGGCAGGCAACGCGTTGACCATGCCGGTCACGCTACGTGACTGACGTCAGCCGATGGCTCCCGACCGGCCTGGGCCAGGCGTTCCGGCGTCAGGTCGTAGTGGCGCATGAACCACAGCCCGGCCACCACGACCAGCGCCGGGATCACGGTGAAGCCGAGGATGATGCCGGTTCGAGCACTCGACGGCTGCGCCACCACCGCATCGCCCTTCGCCGAGACATAGCCGGTGAGCTGCAACAGGATCGCGAAGATGCCCGGACCGAGCGCGAGCCCCAACGTCTCCCCCGCCGTCCAAAGTCCGGTGAACACGCCGGCCTGGCGCTTTCCGGTCCGGGCCGCGTCGTACGCGATGCAGTCCGGCAACATGGCCAGGCCGAACACCTGCTGGCCGGCGTAGCCGGCGCCGACGATCGCGGTACAGACGTAGGCGGCGACCGACGGCAGACCGGCCCAGGCCACCACGCCGATCAGGATGCCGCCGAGCGCGAAGAGTACGGACGCCACGACGTACCCCCGGATCTTTCCCAGCCGGGACCCGACGCGCGACCACAACGGCATGACCAGCAGCGCGGGTCCGACGAATGCGGCGAACAGATAGGTCGGACCGCCCTTCGAGTCGTTCAGCACGTGATCGGCGAAGTACTTGACGCCGGCCAGCATCGTGGCGATCCCGGCCGCCTGGATCACGAAGCAGATCAGCAGCGCGCGAAACGGCCGGTTGCGGGTCGCGACGGCGAGTTGCGCGCGCAGCGTCGGCTCACTCTCCGTTACCTCGCCGATCGACGCGCGCCGGGTCCCGACGAACGCTCCGACCGCTCCGACCGCGATCAGCCCGCCGAAGAAGATGCCCATGATCCGGTGTCCGGTGATCGCGTCCTCGGCCGCGTTCGCGATCGCCGGCGCCACCGCGCCGGAGATCAGAATGGCCACCGCGAGGACGGCGATCCGCCAGGTCATCAAGCGGGTGCGCTCGGTGTAGTCGTCGGTCATCTCGGCCGGCATCGCGATATACGGCACCTGGAAGACCGCGTAGGCGCTCGCGGCCAGCAGGAACATCACGGTCACGTAGTAGGGCGCAGCCGCGGACGTACCGAACGGACCCGCGAACATCAGGGCAAAAAGCACGGCCAGAGCAAGACCACCACCCAGGAGGTACGGCCTACGGGCACCGATCCGGGTCGTCGTGCGATCGGAGATCCGACCGACCGCCGGATTGATCAACACGTCCCACGCCTTCGGCGCCAGCACCAGGATTCCGGCGACACCGGCGGCCACCCCGAGCGCGTCGGTCGAGATAGGGCAGCAGGAGCAGCCCCGGCACCGTACCGAAGGCGCCGGTGGCCAACGATCCGAGCGAGTATCCGACACGGACCCGTGATGTGAGCTGCTGTTTCGCCAAAGGTCCGGTCTCCATGAGGGGGCACTCTAGCGCTTGACGCGGCGATCCCACGATCCCTCGGGGTCCGATCGTCTGCGCTGTTACTCGGACACCGCATGTCCCAGGACGGGCGCGGTCGGTGCCGGACGGTTATCCGAGATCCACTCGTCGATACGGGCCCACCACGCGTACAACCATTCGATCCGTCCCTCGGATGTCACCGGGACGTCCTCCGGGGCCTCGAGCCACCACTGCATCATGATGATCTTGTCCATCGGCAGTTCGCGCCAGACGTCGCCGACCGTCCGCAGGTGATCGACGCCGGTGTGGCCGACCAGCGCGACGTTCGCCCGCGGGCTGGCGTGCAGCGCGGCGATCACGCCGCCCGGTCGCGGCGGAAGTACGTTCTCCATCCCTTCGGCACGCCGGGCCATCCGGTGCAGACCCATCCGGTGCAGCCGTTCGATGGCGCGGCGCCAGCGCTCCGGCGTGAAGTTGCCACCCTCCGGAAAAATCACCAGCGCATCGTCCTCGTCGAGCCCGGTCGCGAGATCGCGGATCTGCGCCTCGGCCTCGTGGCCCGGCACGATGAAGCGGCTCGGGAGCCGGTTGAGCAGGATGTCGATCGTGGGATCCCACTGCAGGCTGCGCTTCAGCACGATCCGGGGTTCCCGGCCGTACCAGTTGATCAGGGCGTGGATCAGCAGGAACGAGTCGCCCGGACCGGCGTGCCGGGACAGGACCAGCAGCGGCTTGCCGACCGGCAGCAGATCCGGCGTGGCGCCCTCGATCTCGACGGTCAGGCGCAACACCCACTTGGCCTGGCGGTAGAGCATCCGCAGCAGCCATCCGCAGAGCCGGTAGTGCGCCCGCTGGAACGCCGGCCCGCGCACCTTCCAGCCGAAGCCGGAGGCCAGCCACATGCCGAACATCGTGGTGATCGCCACCGCTTCGACCAGGAGGTACGCGGTGATCATCCACAGCACCCGGACCGGGCGCAGCCATCCCGCGACGAACGGCGAGCAGACGCCGGCGACGAGCAGCCAGATCGGCGAACACAGGATCACGACCAGCGCGAAGACCAGTACGAGCGGCGCCAGCACGAGCCGTCGGACCCAGCGTGGCGGTGGTCTCACCGGTTGTCCGCTCTCACAGGTTTTCCGCCAGGTACGCGGCCGACGCGTCGTACGCCCGATTGATCCGTGCCATCGCGGACTTGAGATCCCGGTACGCCAGCGGCGAATCGTCACGAGCCGAGCCGCCACCGGTCGGGAGCACGTACACGGCAACCGTGGGCGGAACGTCCGCGAGTTCGCGTGCATACCGGTGCCGCCGGGAGATCTCGAACGCGACCCGGGCCACATCGACGACGCTCCGGGGCGGCGACAGCGGCCGATCGACCCGTCCGACCTGCAGGACGAACACGGTCTGTGCGCCCAGCGCGACGGCGCGGCCGACCGGAATCGAGTTGACGATGCCGCCGTCGATGTAGTGCTCGCCGTCGATCGCGATCGGCGGCAGCAGCCCCGGTACGGCCGACGAGGCGAGCACCGCCTCGACCACCGGCCCGGTCCTGAACCAGTGCTCGGCGGCGCGTTCGATGCTGGCCGCGCAGCATTCGAACCGGACCGGCAGGTCTTCGAACGCGTTCGCGCCGCCCAGCTCGCGGGTCAGCATCCGGCGCAGCGGCGCGGGCGTGTGCAGGTGCGTACGGTCTCGGGCGATCCGCGCGACCTGCCGCGGCACCGATGCGCCGAAGACCTCGCGGGCCTGCGGCGACGCCCACAGCGACGTGAGACGGTCGACGACCGACTCGGTCGGATCGGATGCGACGAGGACGCCGTTGATCGCACCGACTGACGTACCGACGACGATGTCGGGTTTTGCGCCGGCTTCGAGGAGCGCGCGCACCATGCCGACTTCGACGGCGCCGAGGACACCGCCGCCGCCGAGCACGTACGCGACCGGACCGCTCGTCACGCGATCATCCTGTCACAGCTGCACGGATCCGTCGTGTCGGACGAAGCGATCCTGGAGTCGACGATCGATGCGGCTACCGACGCCGGGATCAACGGTCATGCCGTGGCGACGATTTCGCCGTGCGGGACGGCGAACCAGCCGTCCCGGGCGGCGGTCCACGAACGCCAGGCCTCGGAGATGCGCGTCAGGTCGCCCGACGTCGCTTCGCCGATCTCGACGGCCTGCCGAGCCAGGTCGGAGGCGAGGATCCGATCGGCCCACATGCCACCCCAGTAGGTCCGGTCGTCCGGCGTCGCGAACAGCCAGGTGGACACGGTCGGCGTGACGTCGGTGAATCCGGCCGCGTACGCCCACGACAGCAGCCGTCGTCCCGCGTCCGGCTCGCCGCCGTTGATCCGGGCCACCCGCCGATAGAGCGCCAGCCACTCGTCCAGCTCGGGCAGCTGCGGAAACCACGTGAACGCGGCGTAGTCGCCGTCGCGCGCCGCGACCACGCCGCCCGGCTTCGCGACCCGACGCATCTCGCCCAGCGCCTTCACCGGATCGGCCACGTGCTGCAGGACCTGGTGCGCGTGGACGACGTCGAACGTGTCGGCCGGCAGATCGAGCGCGTGCACGTCGCCGACCACGTACGTGACGTTGTCGAGGCCACGGCGCTCGATCTCGGCCCGCGTCAACGCAATCGCCTCGGTCGTGGCTTCGAGCGCGGTCACGCGACCCGGTGCCACCAGCTCCGCGAGGTCGGCCGTGATCGTGCCCGGGCCCGACCCGACGTCCAGCAGCGAGGCGCCGGAGCGGAGGTGCGGCAGCAGATACGCCGCGGAATTCTCTGCGGTTCGCCACCGATGCGAACGAAGGACACTTTCGTGATGGCCGTGCGTGTAGGTCGCCATGCCCTGACGGTACGCCCTGCGTCCTGCAATGCGGACGCTCAATCTCATTATACGGAAGACCGTCCCACGCTCGGGGCGGAGAAACATCGCGACTTTTATTAAGTCGCGAAAAATGGCACACAAACTCTTTTCCAACAATGCGCAGGCCATTGCGGTTCCGGACACATCTCCACGATCGTCGATCGCAGCCTGCCCATTTTGTCCTATTGACAGTAGGTAGCGAAACGGATGAATCTCTCCCCAGAGCGCTCCGGCGAAACACCACCGAAATCCGCCGTTTATCAAGCGGCTCTCGGACCCGGCGTGACGCTGTCGAATCGGCCATCGACGCGTCACGCCACTCCCGCCCGCCCTTCTCAGGGCGCCCCCTACCTCAGGGAGAGGTCATGTCACCCAGCACGTCAAGGCTCCGATCATTAAAACCACGAACTCGAATACTCGTTACGGCGGTAGCGGCGCTCGCGCTGGTTGTCAGCGCCCTCGTCGCCACCGATCCGGCGAGTGCGCGCCGGGACGCTGCTGTCGCAAGGACAGCCGACGACCGCGTCATCCACAGAAAACGCCGGTACGCCGGCCGCAGACGCGACCGACGGTAACACCGGCACCCGCTGGTCGAGCGCGTTCAGCGACCCGCAGTGGATCCAGGTTGACCTGGGCGCCACCGACACGATCAGCCAGGTCGTGCTCAACTGGGAGACCGCGTACGCGACGGCATTCCAGATCCAGACGTCCACCGACGGCACGACGTGGACGAACATCTACTCCACGACGACCGGCACCGGTGGCATTCAGACGCTGAACATCAGCGGCACCGGCCGCTACGTGCGGATGAACGGCACCGCGCGCGCCACCGGCTACGGCTACTCGCTCTGGGAGTTCCAGGTCTACGGTACGGCGGCCGGCGGGGGCGGCGGGACCTGTAACACCGGGACGAACGCGGCGCTGAACAAGACCGCGACCGCATCGTCGACGGAGAACGCGACCACCGAATCTGCGGCCATGGCGTTCGACGGCAACACCGGCACCCGCTGGTCCAGCGCGTTCAGCGACCCGCAGTGGCTCGAGGTCGACCTCGGCACCTCGCAGAGCATCTGCCAGGTCACGCTGAACTGGGAGGCGGCGTACGGCAAGTCGTTCCAGATCCAGACGTCGACCGACAACACGAACTGGACGTCGATCTTCACGACGACGACCGGCGCCGGCGGCATCCAGACGCTCACCGGCCTGTCCGGCACCGGCCGCTACGTGCGCATGAACGGCACCGTCCGTGGCACGCAGTACGGCTACTCGCTCTACGAGATGGGCGTCTACCTCGGCACCGGCGGTGGCGGTGGCGGCGACACCACGGCTCCGTCCGCGCCGACGAACCTCGCGGCCGGTACGACCAGCTCGACGACCGTGCCGTTGACCTGGACCGCGTCCACGGACAACGTCGGCGTCACCGGTTACCACATCTACCGCAACGGTACGCAGGTCGGCACGTCGACCGGCACGTCCTTCACGGACTCCGGCCTGACCGCATCGACCACGTACAGCTACACGGTCAAGGCCAACGACGCGGCGGGCAACCTCTCCGCGTCGTCGAACACGGCCAGCGCAACCACCGCCAGCGGCGGCACGCTGCCGGGCGGCGGCTCACTCGGCCCGAACGTGATCGTCTACGACCCGAGCATGTCGGCCGCGACGATCCAGGCGTCGATGGACTCCATCTTCAACACGCAGCAGTCGAACCAGTTCGGCACGCAGCGCTACGCGGAGCTGTTCAAGCCGGGTAGCTACAGCGGTGGCATCAACGACCAGATCGGCTTCTACACGTCGGTCATGGGCCTCGGCCTGAACCCCGACCAGGTCCAGCTCCACGGCGACATCACCGTCGACGCGGGTTGGTCGGCCGGAAACGCGACGCAGAACTTCTGGCGTTCGGCCGGCAACATGGAGGTGTTCCCGTCGGCCGGCTTCACCCGGTGGGCGGTCGCGCAGGCGGGTCCGTTCCGCCGGATGGACATCCAGGGTGACCTGAACCTGGCTCCGAACGGCTACGGCTACGCCAGTGGCGGTTACATCGCGGACAGCCGGATCACCGGCACCGTGCAGCCGTACTCCCAGCAGCAGTTCTTCATCCGCAACAGCAACATCGGCGGATACCTGAACGGCGTCTGGAACATGGTGAACCAGGGTGTCGTCGGTGCGCCGGCGACCGCGTTCCCGGCGTACACCAACGTCGCCACCACTCCGGTCAGCATCGACGAGCCGTACCTGTACCTCGACGCGTCGGGTAACTACAACGTGTTCGTGCCGTCCAAGCAGACGAACACGAGCGGTGCGTCGTGGATCGGCGGCAACACCCCGGGCGTCTCGAAGCCGCTGTCCAGCTTCTACGTCGCCCAGCCCGGTGTCACCGCCGCAACGCTGAACCAGGCGCTGGCACAGGGCCTGAACCTGCTGTTCACGCCGGGTGTCTACAACATCGATCAGACGATCAACGTGAACCGTGCCGACGCGGTCGTGATGGGCATCGGCTTCCCGACGCTCATCCCGCAGAACGGCGTCGACACGATGCACGTCGCCGACGTCAGCGGCGTTCGCCTGTCCGGCATGCTCTTCGATGCCGGCACGACGAACTCCAACGCACTGCTGACCGTCGGAGTCAACGGAGCCGGCGCGGACCACTCGGCCGACCCGTCGACGATCCAGGACGTGTTCTTCCGGATCGGTGGCGACATCGCCGGCAAGGCCACGAACAGCCTCGTCGTCAACCAGAACAACGCGATCATCGACCACATCTGGGCATGGCGGGCCGACCACGGCAACGCGGGCACGGTCGGGTGGACGGTGAACACGGCGCAGAACGGCCTGACCGTCAACGGCAACAACGTGGACGCGTACGGCATCTTCGTCGAGCACTACCAAGGCACCGAGGTGCAGTGGAACGGGAACAACGGCTTCTTCTCATTCTTCCAGAACGAGTTGCCGTACGACCCGCCGAGTGCCGCGGCCTGGATGAACGGTTCCCAGGTCGGCTTCCCTGCGATCCAAGTCGCATCCACCGTGACGAACTTCACCGGCTACGGCTGGGGTAGCTACTGCTACTTCAACGTGACCCCGTCGATCGTCGCGTACCACTCGTTCAGCGTGCCTACCGGCTCCGGTATCCACCTGACCGACCTGCTCACCATCTCGCTCGGCGATGTCGGCCTGATCCAGCACGTCGTCAACGACACTGGCGCACAGACACCGACGAACACGACCCCGTCGGCGGTCCTCAATTTCCCGTAATGGACATTGAGGAGTAAGGTAAAAATCACGGCGGCGGGCATGAAAGTGTCCGCCGCCGCTTTTTGTGCGGCGGCCATGTGTACGGTCGCCGCTTTTGTGCGGCGGCCATGTGTACGGTCGCCGCTTTTTGTGCGGCGGCCATGTGTACGGTCGCCGCTTTTGTGCGGCGGCCATGTGTACGGTCGCCGCTTTTTGTGCGGCGACCGCTTCGGTCCTTAAGAGCCTGGGAAATAACGGTTTGGGGTCTGTGGGGCGTGGTGTCGTGACCTGAGGATGGGCCTTCGGTACGAGCACTGGTGACGAAACCTCTGCCCGTAGCCCCGAAGGCCCAACCATGTCTTTCTACCTTGTCGCCGGCAACGGCGCATCCGCCGACACGCCATCCCAGACCGGCCACCTACCCACTGACAGGCCGAGGCACTACCCGTCCGATACCAGCGACATCGAGTGGCGGCTGATCGCCGCCCTGGTCCCGGTCGGTGGCCCCCGCCCCGGCCGCGGCGGACGACCCGTGACGTACTCCCGCCGCGACATCGTCGACGCGATCCGCTACCTCGCCCACAACGGCTGCGTCTGGCGGGCGCTACCCGTCGACTTCCCCCACCCCAAACTCGTCTACCACTACTTCACCACCTGGACCGCCGACGGCACCCTGGCCCGCATCCACGACACCCTCCGCGAAGCGGTCCGTGTCGCCGAAGGCCGCCAACCCGCGCCGACCGCCGGCCTGATCGACGCCCAGTCCCTGCGCGGCGCCGAAACCGTCGGCCGTCCCAGCCGCGGCTACGACGCCGGGAAAAAGATCAACGGCCGCAAACGCCACATCATCGTCGACACCACCGGCCTGCTCCTGGCCATCCTCGTCACCGGCGCCCACGTCCAAGACCGCGACGGCGCCCGCATCCTCCTCCAAGCACTCCGCATGTGTTTCCCCAGCATCCGACTCATCTGGGCCGACCAGGGCTACACCGGAACCCTGGTCGACTGGGCCGCCACCACCCTGAACCTCACCATCCAGGTCGTCCGCAAACTCGCCGAACAAGTCGGCTTCGTCGTCCTCCACCGCCGGTGGGCCGTCGAGCGCACGTTCTCCTGGATCAACCGCTGCCGACGCACCGTCCGCGACTACGAACGCCTGCCCCAACACCACGCAGCGATGGTCCAATGGGCGATGATCATCATCATGACCAGGCGACTCGCCCGCCACACCACCCGACCACAACCAACCGCAATGGCCGCCTAAACAGTTATTTACCAGGCTCTAAGGGATTAAGATCAACTTTCCGGTGGTACGCCGGGCCGCCAGGTCCTCGTGTGCCTGGCCGGCGTCCGCGAGCGGGTATGTCCCACCGATCCGGATGTCCAATGCGCCCTCGGCGACCAGCGCGAACACTGCGTCGGCCCGGCGTTGGAACTCCTCCGGCGTCACGACGTAATGCCCGAGCGTCGGCCGGATCAGGTAGACCGACCCGGCGGCCATCAGCCGCAGTGGATCGACCGGATCGACCTTGCCGCTCGCGTTGCCGAAGCTGACGAACACGCCGCGGCGCCGCAAGCTCGCGAGGCTGGCATCGAACGTGGACCGGCCCACACCGTCGTAGACCGCCGCGACGCCCTCGCCACCGGTCAGTTCCCGGACCTGTGCCGCCACGTCGTCGTAGCCCAGCACATCGGTCGCACCGGCGGCCCGGGACAGCGCAGCCTTCTCCGGCGTCGATGCGGTCGTGATCACCCGTACGCCCATCCGGGTCGCCCACTGCGTCAGCAGGAGTCCCATGCCACCGGCGCCGGCGTGGACGAGCACGGTGTCGCCCTCGCGTGCCGGATACGAGTCGTGCAGCAGATAGTGGGTCGTCATGCCCTGCAGCAGCGCACCGGCCGCGGTGGCGTCGTCCAGACCGTCCGGCACGATCACCACGCGCTCGGCCGCCACGGTCGCGAACTCCGCGTACGAGCCGGAGAGGTTCACCGAGGCCACGCGGGTGCCGATGAGCGAGGAGTCCACGCCGTCGCCGACCGCCACGATCTCGCCCGCGCCCTCGGCACCCAGCGTCATCGGCAGCGGCGCCGGGTACAGGCCGGTGCGCTGGTAGATCTCGACGAAGTTGACGCCGGCACCGGCGATCCGGACGAGCACCTCACCGGCGCCCGGGTCCGGCCGCGGTACGTCGTCGACGACCATCGCCTCCGGTCCACCAACCTCATGAACGCGTACCGCCTTCATGGGCGTACCCCCTATTTTGTCAGGTTTTCTTCCATGATCTCACTGTCCTCGGACAGGTCGTCGACCGAGACGCCGAGTACCGCGCGCTCGTCCGGGCGCAGTGCGAGCACCTCGACCAGGTAGCTGGAGACCGCGAACGCCGCGCCGACATCGCGTTTCGCGTTCTCGGAGAGGTACCAACGGTGATCGAGGATCTGCACGTAGACCTCGGCGGGCTCGAGCTTGCCGCGCAGCTCGACCGGGACGGCTCGTACCACCGGCTCGAACGACTCGGTGACCCACCGGTGCGCGGCCGTCTCCTCATCGGTCAGGCGGTGCTCGGCGCAGTACGTATCGAGGTCGTTGAGCAGGATCCGGGCCTGGTTCTCCTCGACGTCGAGGCCGGTTAGGCGCAACAGGCGTCGGGTGTGGTGGCCGGCGTCGACGACCTTCGGCCGCATCCGGTAAATGCCCTCGTCCGACGAGAGCGACAGCTCCTCGACGTCGAACCCGAGGTCGTTGAGGCGCCGGATCCGGGCCCGCATCTCATGGTTGGCGTCCTGGGAGCCGAAACACTGCTCGTAGGTGACCTCATACCAGAGCGCCTCGTAGCGGCGGACGACGTCGTCGGCGACCGTCTCCGGATCGATCGACTCGTGCAGGACGCCGCCCGCCTGCAGGTCCAGCATCTCGCCGAAGATGTTCACCCGGGCGATCTCGATGTCCTCGGCGCGCTGGCCTCGGGATAGCTGCGGGTGCAGCGCACCGGTCTCGGCATCGACGAGATAGGCCGCGAACGCACCGGCATCGCGCCGGAACAGCGTGTTCGACAGCGAGACATCGCCCCAGAAAAAACCACTGAGGTGCATGCGTACGAGCAGCGCCGCGAGCGCGTCGAGGAGACGGGTGACCGTGTCCGGCCGTAGCGTGTTGGAGAACAGTGCCCGGTACGGCAACGAGAACTGCAAGTGCCGGGTGACCAGCGCGGATTCCAGCGGCTCACCGTCGGCATCGCGCCGATCGGCGACGATCGCGATCGCCTCGACACTCGGTGCGTCGATCCGCTCAAGCGCCTTGAGCAGGTCGTATTCGCGTTGGGCGATGCGTTCGTCAGTCTCCTTGACCGCGTAGACCATGCCTTCGATCTGCACGAATCGCACGACATGTCGGGAAATGCCTTGCGGCAGGCTGACGAGTTGGTCGGCCGGCCAGTCAATGAGCTGGGTATCCCACGGCAGACCGAGGAGGACCGGGTCGAACGTCGAGGTGATGCGCACGGAGCCAGCATCGCAGCCGTACGCGGCCATGGCGAACCGGAAATATCTCCGATGCCAGGTCATTGACGCGTCCGCGGTTTGGGGCGAGAGTCGAATCACACGGGGGTGCACGCAGGACGAGTCGAAGGGACCCCGTTGTCTGCTCGCCGCTCGCCGTTGGGTGCACTCCTCGTGAGTGTGGCCCTGGTCGGTGCGGCCGGCCTGACCGCCTGCCTGCCACCACCTCCGTCGACGCCGATCGCGGCACCCGACGCATCACCCGACATCTCGATTTCGGTGACGATCACGCCGACCACGACACCGCCGCTCGCACCGGTTCCGGTACCGACCCCGAGTCCGACGCCGACCGCGAAGGCGCCGTCCGAGAGCACATGCGTGGCCTCGACAATGGCCGGCCTCTCGCTCAAGGAACGGGTCGGGCAGCTCATCATGGTCGGCACGTCGGTGAACAGTCCGGCCTCGGTCGACGCGACGCTGACGAAGTACGAGATCGGCAACGTGTTCCTGTCCGGACGCAGTACGCACTCGTCCGGCACGCTGAAGTCGGCGATCGGCAGCCTGCAGGCCCTGTCGCTGCGTACCACCGGCATCAAGCTGCAGATCTCCCTCGATCAAGAGGGTGGCGAGGTGCAGACCCTGAAGGGCTCCGGCTTCCCGGTGTTCCCGAGCGCGCAGACCCAGGGCACGTGGAGCACGTCGAAGCTGCATACCCAGACGATCGACTGGTCCCGGCCGCTCGTGTCGATCGGCGTGACGCTGGATCTGGCGCCGGTCGCGGACACCGTACCGAGCAGCATCGGGACGGCGAACCCGCCGATCGGCGCGTACCACCGCGAATACGGGTCGGATCCGGCCGCGGTCGCGCACGACATTGCGACCGTGGTGACCGCGGCCCAGTCCACCGGCCTCCTGGTGACCCTCAAGCACTTTCCCGGCCTCGGTCGCGTGCTGGCGAACACGGACACGTCCACGAAAGCGGTCGACGCGACGACCACCTCAACGGACGCGTACCTCGGGCCGTTCGCGAGCGGCATCACGGCCGGCGCGGTGGCCGTGATGGTGTCGTCGGCGTCCTATCCGAAGCTCGACGCCCATTCGATCGCGGTGTTCTCCACCGCGATCGTGACCGGACTGCTGCGCGGCCGGCTCGGATTCACCGGCATCATTCTGTCCGACGACCTCGGCAATGCGGTCGCGGTGAAGTCGGTCCCGGTTGGCGACCGCGCAGTCCGGTTCATCCAGGCCGGCGGGGATATCGCGCTCAGTGTGAACACGTCCGACGCCGGTACGATGGCGGCCGCACTGCTGACGAAGGCACGCGGATCCACGGCCTTCACCAAGCAGGTGAACAAGGCCGTGACGCTCGTGCTGGACAGTAAATACCGGTCGGGTGTGCTCAGGTGTCCGGTCCCCCAGCCGTAGCCGGGACGAAACTTAGGGCTTGACAGCGTGAAACCCGGACGACATTGTTAGTGGTGCTCGGAGAGCGCTCTCCCCTGTGGACTCATGGCCGTTTACGCAGGGTGCCGTAACAACCGGGTCGTGCACGCCTGCGCGCCCCGGCCACCCCCGGCAGGAGTGTCTCCATGTCTTCACTTGTCTTACGAGGCGTCCGATGGCGCCATGAGTCCAAACACCGGCAGGCCGTCCTGGTCGCGGTGATCGCCGTGATCGCGGCGTTCCTGGTGATCATCCCGATATCGATGGCCCATGCCGCCGGAACGCTGCTGTCACAGGGCAAGCCGACCACGGCATCGTCGAGCGAGGGCGCCGGTACGCCGGCCTCGGCCGCGACCGACGGCAGCCTCACCACTCGCTGGTCGAGCGCGTTCAGCGACCCACAGTGGCTCGAGGTCGACCTCGGCGCCACCGACACGATCAGCTCGGTCACGTTGGACTGGGAGACGGCGTACGCGACGGGCTTCCAAATCCAGACGTCGAACGACAATGCCACGTGGACGAGCATCTACTCGACGACCACCGGCGCGGGCGGCAACGTCACGCTGAACATCGCCGGCAGCGGTCGCTACGTCCGGATGTACGGCACCGTCCGGGTCGGCGGCTACGGCTACTCGCTATGGGAGTTCCAGGTCTACGGCAGCACCGGCGGAACGCCGCCGTCGTCACCTCCGCCGACCACACCGCCGACCGGCTGCGGTACCACGAACGCGGCCCTGAACAAGCCGGCCACCGCATCGTCGACCGAGAACGTGGGCACCGAAGCGGCGTCCGCGGCGTTCGACGGCAACACCGGCACGCGGTGGTCCAGCGCGTTCAGCGACCCGCAGTGGATCCAGGTCGATCTGGGCAGCTCGCAGTCGATCTGCGCGGTGACGCTCAACTGGGAGGCGGCGTACGCGACCGGCTTCCAGATCCAGGTCTCATCCGACGCGGCCACGTGGACGAGTATCTACTCGACCACGACCGGTACCGGCGGCGTACAGAACCTGACCGGCCTGTCCGGCACCGGGCGCTACGTCCGGATGTACGGCACTGTCCGGGTCGGCGGCTACGGCTACTCGCTGTGGGAGTTCTCCGTCTTCACCGGCGGCGGCGGCTCCACCACGGCACCGCCGACGTCTCCCCCGCCGACGTCACCGCCGCCGACCACTCCGCCGCCCGGCAACTGGACGACCATCTGGAACGACGACTTCAACGGCACCGCGAACACCGGCGTCAATACCGGCAACTGGCTCTACGACACCGGTACGGCGTACGCCGGCGGACCCGCGAACTGGGGCACCGGCGAAGTCGAGACGATGACGAACTCGACGAACAACGTCGCGCTCGACGGCGGCGGGCACTTGAAGATCACCGCGGTCAACTCGGGCGGCGCCTGGACCTCGGGCCGGATCGAGACGCAGCGCAGTGACTTCGCGGCTCCGGCCGGCGGCATGCTGCGGATCAGCGCCGTCATCCAGCAGCCGAACCCGGCGAACGGCATCGGCTACGCGCCGGCATTCGTCGCGATGGGTGCGGGCTACCGGACCAACCTGGCCTCGTGGCCGGGCAGCGGCGAGATGGACATCATGCAGGACGTCGACGCCAAGAGCCAGGTGACGGCGAACCTGCAGTGCGACGTCGCGCCGGACGGTGCGTGCAACGAGTACAACGGGCGCAACAGCGCGCTGGTCACCTGCCAGGGCTGCCAGACGGCGCTGCACACGTACTCCGAGATCGTGGACCGGAGCACGACCGACGAGTCGGTCAAGTTCTTCCTCGACAACGACCAGATCTGGGTCGTGCACGAGAGTGACGTCGGCCAGGCCGCCTGGTCTGCCGCCGTCGACCACGGCTTCTTCCTGATGCTGGACCTCGGCATCGGCACCTCGTTCGCGAACTCGGTCTGCGGCTGCACGTCGCCGACGGCCGCGACGTCGTCCGGTGGCGCCATGACCGTGGATTCGGTCACCGTTGCGACGCAGAACGTCGCGGTGCCGCCGGCCTACACCACGCCGTCGACGCCGACCGGCGGGACGGTCGTCAAGGTCACCGGCACGAAGGGCAACTGGGGCCTCACGCTCAACGGTGCCCCGTACACCATCAAGGGCATGACGTACGGCCCGCCGGCCTCGGCGGCCAACGCGTACATGCCGAACCTGGTGAAGATGGGTGTCAACACGATCCGCACCTGGGGTACGGACTCGACGTCCCTGCCACTGCTGAACACGGCGGCCGCGTACGGCATCCACGTGATCAACGGATTCTGGCTCAACCAGGGCGCCGACTATGCGAACGACACGAACTACAAGACCACGACGCTCAATTCGATCGTGGCGACGGTCAACCAGTACAAGAACAATCCCGGCGTGCTGATGTGGGACGTGGGCAACGAGGTCATCCTCACCACCCAGGACCACTTCACCGGCGCGCAGATCGAGACCGAGCGGATCGCGTACGCGCAGTACGTGAACCAGGTGGTCGACGCGATCCACGCGGCCGACCCGAACCACCCGGTCACGTCGACGGATGCGTGGACGGGTGCATGGCCGTACTACAAGCAGTACACGCCGGATCTGGATCTGATGGCGGTCAACTCGTACGGTGCCGGCTGCAATGTGCCGGGCGACTACGCGGCCGGCGGCTACACCAAGCCGTACATCCTCACCGAAGGCGGCGCCGCCGGTGAGTGGGAGGTCCCGAACGACGCGAACGGCGTACCGACCGAGCCGACCGATCAGCAGAAGCAGGCGGCCTACCCGGCCGAGTGGAACTGCCTCACCGCGGATCACGGCGACTTCCTGGGTGGAACGTTCTTCCACTTCGGCACCGAGAACGACTTCGGTGGCGTGTGGCTGAACACCTACTCGGGCGGCTGGAAGCGGCTGACCTACTACTCGGTCGCCGGCATGTACGGCGGCCACCCCGGCACGAACACGCCGCCGGTCATCACGTCGATGACCGCGGGCCAGAACGTGCCGGCCGGCGGGACGTTCCCGGTCTCGGTCGCCGCCTCCGACCCGAACGGCGATCCGATCCACTACAACCTGATGTACTCCAACAAGTACGTCAGCGGTGGCGGAACCGGCCTGTCTTGGGCCGCGTTCACCCAGACCGGCAACGGTACGTTCACGGTGACCGCGCCCCAGACCATGGGCGTGTGGAAGGTCTACGTGTACGCCTACGACGGCCAGGGCAACGTCGGCATCGAGACCCGGTCGTTCAACGTGGTCCCGCCGCCGGTCAGCGGCACCAACGTGTCGAAGGGCAAGCCGACCACCGCATCGACGTTCCAGGCTGCGGACAGCGCGACCTACACGCCGGGTAATGCGACCGACGGCAACTTCACCACCCGCTGGGCGAGTGCCTGGGCCGATCCGCAGTGGATCCAGGTCGATCTCGGCGCCGTGACGGCGATCCACCACGTGCAGCTCGCGTGGGAGTCGGCGTACGGGAAGGCGTACCAGATCCAGACGTCGACCGACGGCACGAACTGGACGACGGTGTACTCGACGACGACCGGTGACGGCGGCTTCGACGACATCGATCTGAACGTTTCCGGGCGGTATGTACGGATGAACGGCACAGTGCGTGCAACGACTTTTGGATATTCGTTGTACGAGTTCGGCGTATACAGCTAAGCACGTAAGACCAGGTGGTACCGGTTCCGCAACTGTCGCGGAACCGGTACCGCAACTGGGAAATCGCTCTCCCGGGCCATGTTTTAATGGCGTCTATGACTTCGCGACCCCTGCAGGACGGGCAACCTCCGACGCTGGAACACGTTGCCCGCGCCGCCGGAGTGTCCCGGGCGACCGTGTCCCGGGTGATCAACGGTGTCCGCAACGTCGATCCGGTGATCGCCGAATCGGTACAGCGAGCCGTGGCCGAGACCGGATACGTGCCGAACCGAGCGGCTCGATCACTGGTCACCGGCCGTACGCACTCCGTTGCGCTGGTCGTCTCCGCGGTGGACGCGTTCGGCGATCCGTTCCCCGGGCACGCGTTCGACGATCCGTTCTTCGGCCGCATCGCCAGCGGCGCGCTGAGCCACCTCGGCGAGACCGACGTGCGCATGGTGCTGATGCACATCAACAGTGGGGCTGCTCGCGACCGCCTGATGGCCTATCTTCGCCAGGGTGACATCGACGGCGTCATGCTCGTCTCGATGTACTCGACCGATCCGCTGCCGACGATGCTCGTCGAGGCAGGCGTTGCCGCGGTGCTGTTCGCGCGGCCGGCCTCACCGCTGCCGATCTGCTACGTCGACGTACACCAGCAGGCCGGCGCCGCGCTCGCGGCCGAGCACCTGATCGCCCGCGGATGCCGCTCGATCGTGACGATCAACGGGCCGCTGGACACGCCCGGCGGCCAGGATCGGTTGGCCGGTTTCCGGGATGCGATGGCCCGCCTCGGCGTCGCCTACGTGCCGTCGGTCGAGGGCAACTTCACCCAGGTGGGCGGTGAGATCGCGATGACGCGGCTGCTCGCGGAGGTGCCCGGGCTGGACGGCGTGTTCGCCGCGAACGATCTGATGGCACTGGGCGCCGTACACGTGCTCCGCGACCGCGGGCTGCGGGTCCCGAACGACGTCGCGGTGATCGGCTTCGACGACAGCCGGGCCGCGCTCGCGTCCCGGCCCGAACTCACCACGGTGCGGCAACCCGTCGAGGACATGGCCGCGGAAATGGCGCGGCTCCTACTGTCCAGGATCGACGAGGGTCCGCGACCGGTGACCTCAACCATCTTCGAGTCAACGCTGATCCGTCGCCAGTCGGCCTGACACCGCCCGCCCGGGCGCACCGGTCCCGGTCATCGCCGCCAGGGCCGCACGGCCACGTCGCGGGCGGCCAGCTTCCACACCGCGGCGCGCACCTTGTCGTCCTCCGAGATCTCCAGAAGCGGCTCACGGCCCTTCCGGAACCCGTACAGCTGGACACCGACGCCGGCCAGCGAGATGACGCCGGCCACCACGATCGCCCACATGTGCCGCGCGTACACGCCGTATCCCGCGGCGACGAGGAAGAGCACCAGAGCCAGCTCGGCCACCGGGCCGTTCCAGGTCGCGGCGGCCTTCACCCGGCCGAAGGCGGGGTACGCACGGATTTCGTCAGCGGTGGGGATGGTTTGCACGTCGCTCCGAACGTCGCAGGGATGGCCGCCGCCATTATGCCGCTCTGCAGACGATCCGGGGACCGGCGCGTTTCTGTCGGGGGCACGTTCTAAGCTGGGCCGACCGATAAGAACGTGCAGTTTGCCCGGAAATGAGATACGACATGACCTCCACCGACATCGCCCTCGATCAGGAACGTCTCGACATGCTGGAGACGCTGCGGAAGCACCGCGACTTCCTGCGATACACGACCCGCGGGCTGACCGATGAGCAGGCGTCCAAACCGACCACGGTGAGCGTGCTCTGCCTCGGCGGCCTGATCAAGCACGTGGCGAACGTCGAGGCCGGCTGGATGCGCTTCGCGATCGGCGGTGCTACCGCGATGGAGAGCGTGCCGCAGGACTGGGAAAACGGGTTCCGGATGACCGACGGCGAGACGCTCGACAGCCTGCTCGACGGCTACAGCGCCGTGGCCGCGCACACCGACGAGCTGGTCTCGACGCTCGACCTGGACGCGTCGCACCCGCTGCCGGTGGCGCCCTGGTTCGAGAAGGGTAAGAGCTGGTCGGTCCGGCGCGCGGTGCTGCACATCATCGCCGAGACATCCCAGCACGCCGGGCACGCGGACATCATCCGCGAGGCGATCGACGGCGCGAAGACGATGGGCTGACCGGCCACCCTCGCCAGTCAGGACAGTGCGCGCGCCCGAAATGTGATAAACATTCCGGATGATCGATCGCTTCTTGATCAACAAGCGGTACGCCAAGCTGTGGGTCGGCCAGACAACGTCCATGCTCGGCGACGCCGCATTCGACATAACACTCGTCCTGTGGATCGTCACCATCCTCGCGGTCGATCGACGCGGACACCCGACGACCTGGGCACCGATCGCGGTCGGCGCCGTGATGACCGTCATGAGCGCCGCCGTCCTGCTCGTCGGCCCGCTGTCCGGCGTGTTCGTAGACCGGTGGAACCGGCGCACCACGATGCTGCGTACCGAGGTGGTGCGCATCGTCATCGTCGGTGCGCTGGCCGTTCTGTCCTTCCTTCCGGTGCGGAGCCTGCCGGTCGCCGCTTGGCTGGGCTGCATCTACGTGGTCGTATTCGCGGTCAACGGCGCCGGCCAGTTCTTCAACCAGTCGCGTTTCGTCGTGATCGGCGACGTCGTCGACAGCCCGGAGGATCGTGCTCGTGCGGCGGGCATCGGTCAGGCCACAGCGGGTGCCGTCTCGATCATCGGCCCGCCGCTGGCCGCACCGCTCCTGATCACGATCGGCCTGCAGTGGGCACTCCTGTTCAACGCGCTGACGTACGTCGTTTCGTACGTCATGATCCGGTCGGTCAACCTGCCCGAGGGCGCCGCCGCACCGGAGTCCGGCGACCGGCCCGGACCGTGGCAGGACTTCCGCCGGGGTCTGCGGTGGTTCGCCGGAAACCGGTACATGAAGCGGATCCTGTACGGCTTCGTGATCGCCAGCCTCGGCGCGGGCTCGCTCACGTCGGTGATGGTCTTCTTCCTCACGAACAATCTCCACTCGCCGGCGAAGTTGCTCGGATTCGTCGACATGTGCTTCGGCATCGGCGCGATTGCCGGTGCTCTCGTGTCCGCGCGATTGGTCCGGATGATGGGTGCGCGCCGCATGATCTGGCTGGGGATGTTGATCGGCGGTGCGTTCGTCCTCATCCTCGCGCGGCAGACCACGTTCGTCGGCGGCGCCGTCCTGTTCGCCGCGATCTCGGTGCCGACGATCGCGTACAACACGGCACTCACGCCGGTCCTGCTCAAGCACACGCCGAAGGAGTACCTCGGCCGGATGCAGTCCGTCCTGATGCCGGTCCTTCAGCTTGCCTCGATCACGTCAGTCCTGGTCAGCGGCCTGCTCGCGAGCACGGCCCTGCGCTCACTGCACGCACATGTCGCCGGTATCACGATTGGGCCGTACGACACGATCTTCACCGCCAGCGGATTGCTCATCGTGATCGCGGCGCTCTACATGCTGGTGGCGCTGCCACGCGACGACGCGCCGACCAGCGATCCGGTCCCGGTCGCGGCGTCGGGCCGAATGCCTGAGCCGGCCTGAACTAATGGCCTGAACTACTGGTCCTCGGTCCAGCAGGCGAGTATCGCGCCGGCCACGGTGATCGCGTTGATGTTGCGCGGGTGCGGTGGCACGCCGAACGTTGCCGGTAAGCCGCTGACATCCACCGTCAATACCGATGCGTCCTTGCGGACCACCGCCGAACCGTCGGCGCGAGCGTAGGCCTGCTGCCCCAGACCAGGAACTACGGTCGCGCCGGACGGCTCACCGGACATGAATGCCGTCGTTGCCGACGCACTGTCCGGATGATCTTCGACGGAAAGCACCATGACGCCGGCCACGAACACGTACCGGCAGCTGTAGACGCTGTGTGACCACGTCGACGTGACCGGCGTGGTGACCCCGATACCGAGGCTCGTCGCGACGTCGCCGACGGCATCGCTGCTGCAGACGAGCTTCGCCGCCGCGGACGGCACGGACGCTTGGTCGGCCGTACCCCCATGTGCGCAGGCGGCGAGCGCGAGCGCGGATGCGAGCGCAACCAGCGCGAGCTTCTTCATCATGTGCGTGCTCCCGAAAGGATGCGGGCCGGCCCGGGGAAGGCCGAGCCGGCTCGCGGCGAGATGTTAGTGAATGAGCAGGTAGTTCGAGTCGAGCACGGCGCCCTTCGACGGCTGGTTCTGGTCGTAGCCGTGCGCGTCACACTGCAGGCCACCGTTGACGCAGTGCGTGACCATCGCGGCCAGCGTCGCCGGGTCCCAATCGTTGAAGAAGTCGAAGTGGAACGAGTAACCTCGCCCACTCGACAACCGCAGCTGCGACAGGTCGCCGCTGACCGGGAACGCCATCTTGAACTCGATCAACGGAAGCGCGATCGGGTGGTCGGCCGGGCAGACACCGTTCACCGGGTACGCCATGTGGCTCTTGTGGTCCGGCGTGTCCAGATAGAGGCCGTTCCAGCAACTCGGCGACTGCAGCCGGATGTTCAGCTGGGAGCCGGCCGGGCAGGTCGCCGGGAAGTCCCAGTTGAAGTAGCTGTTGCCGCACTCCCAGCCCTCGATCGCACCGGGCAGGTTCTGGAACTGCGCCTCGCTCTGCGTCGGGCTGCCGACCAGGAACCGCAGGCCAGGCGGGAACGGCCGGACGGCGGTGTAGTCGGTGATGCCGGTCTTGTAGTAGATGACCTGTACGCCGGTCGGCAGGATCATCTGCGTGCCGTTGTACATCGTCGGCATCCAGTAGCCCGACTTGTCACCCGGTGCGAGGCATGTCGTGCCACCGGCCTCGAACTGCGGCACCGTCGTGGTGTTGGCGGTGGTCGCGGTGTTGCCGAGGAACGTGTGCATGTGCGAGGCACCCGGCTGGTTCGGGAACACGATCGGGTCGTCCGGGAGTTCGTGGTTGGCCGAGCAGTTGGCCTGGAACTCGTGGAAGCCGGTCGGCGTCGGCTGACCCGTCGCCGGCGTCTGCCCGGTGACCTGCGGGTTGGCCAGGATGTAGACGCCGCTCGGCGGTGGCAGGACGCCGTAGATCGAGAACTCGTACAGCGAGTAGCCGTACTGGGTGCCGCGCTGCGTGCCGTACATCCGGACGTAGCGGCCGGACCCGGTCACCGCGAGCGTCTGCGTGCCACCGGTGCCGGTCGTGGTCGAGTAGATGCTCGTCCACGTGGTGCCGTCGGGCGATGTCTGGATCTGGAACGCCTTCGCGTACGCGACCTCCCATTGCAGCGTCACCTGACTGATCGTGGCGGTGGCGCCGAGATCGATCTGGATCCACTGTGGATCGCTCTGGCCGACGCTCGCCCAACGCGTCGTACTGTTGCCGTCGTCGACCGCGACGGCGAGCGTGCCGCCGTTCTCCACGGATGATGCCGCGGCCGGCTTCTCCAGCGAGATCAGCGGATCGGTCGCGCTGGCCGGAGCGGCCGAGGCGACGATCGTGGCGAATGATGCAGCCAGCGTGAGCGCCATCAGACCGGCAATCCGCCGTCTTCTGTGACCGCGTGGAACTAAGGAGCCTGGACTCATCGGTTCTCCCTCAGGGGATGGGATGGGAACATCGATCGGAGAGCGCTCTCCCATTCCCCGAGTGTTGCGCCCTGGTTACATAGCAGTCAATAGATGTGTCGGGCCACATTCGCGCGCGACTCAAATTAAGACCCGAAAAAATTCTGACCAGCGCCAATGTTGGCTGGTCGGGCCGTATACGACCGGCAACCTATTGACAGTCGACGTTACGTGGGTGTTTCCTGCTGTAAATAAACCTAACCGTCAATGGTCATCCGGGCGGACCTGACGGTGGGCGCCTGGCGATCCATCGTGGACACACCCGTGTTCGCGCATCTTCCTGCCCCAAGGGGATCGCAATGACACGTTCCATCATGATCTGGGCGGCGACCATCGCCGTCGCGGCTTCGGTCGGCATCGCGGCGGCCTCGCCGGCCAGCGCGGCTAACGAAGCCGTCAACGTCTGGCTCACCACGACGAACGACTCCGCCGGCCGTAACGTCACGCGCGGCCTGCAGCAGCAGACGCCGATCAGCTTCGCATCCACCAGCGGCTCGGCGAGCCAGACCATCACGGTCAACGAAAACACGACGTACCAGCAGTTCATCGGCGCCGGCGCGTCCTTCACCGACACCGCCGCCTGGCTGATGAACTCCAGCGGAGCGCTGTCCGCGAGCACGCGGAGTTCGGTGATGACCGCGCTCTTCTCCCCCACCAGCGGCATCGGCCTGGACTTCCTGCGCAACCCGATGGGCGCGTCCGACCTGGCCCGCTCGAACTACACCTACGACGACGGCGCGGTGGACACCAGCCTGTCACGGTTCTCGATCAGCCACGACCTCGCGGACGTCGCGCCGCTCACGAAGCAGGCGCAGCAGCTGAACCCGAACGTGAAGATCATGGCGGTACCGTGGACCGCGCCGCCGTGGATGAAGGACAGCGGCGCCTATTCGCAGGGCTATCTGCAGGCCCAGTACTACGGCGCGTACGCGCAGTACTTCGTCAAGTACATCCAGGCGTACGCGGCGCAGGGCATCCACATCGACTACGTGGCACCGCAGAACGAGCCCGGTTGCTGCGCCGGATATCCGTCGATGCAGTGGACCGAGAGCGGTCTCGACTTCTTCGTCGGCACCGATCTGCTACCGGCACTGCACGCCGCCGGTCTGACCACGAAGGTGCTGATCAACGACTGGAACTGGGACGCGTACGACTCGTGGGCGTCCCAGCTCATGAACGACACCGCGATCCGCAACGACTCGCTGTTCGGCGGCATCGCGTGGCACGGCTACGAAGGTGACGTCTCCGAGCAGACCACCGTGCACAACCAGTTCCCGTCGACGATCGCCTTCGACACCGAGCACTCCGGCGGCACCTGGATCGCGAACCAGCAGAACGAGGACATGAACAACATCATCAGCTACACCCGGAACTGGGGTACCACGGTCACGAAGTGGAGCCTCGCGGTCGACCAGAACATGGGCCCGCACAACGGCGGCTGCGGTACGTGTACCGGGCTGATCACCGTACACAACGGGGACAGCCGCTCCGGCCAGGTCGACTACACGGTCGAGTACTACGACATGGGCCAGCTGACGAAGTTCGTGAAGCCGGGCGCGTTCCGGATCGATTCGAACACGACCACGAACGTGCCGGACGTCGCCTGGAAGAACCCGGACGGCTCGAAGGCACTGGTCGCCTACAACGGCACGTCGAGCGCCCAGTCGGTCAAGGTGGTCTGGGGCAACGAGTCGTTCACGTACAGCATCCCGGCCGCGACGTCGGCGACGTTCACCTGGTCCGGCACGCCGGGCTCCGGCGGTGGCGGCACCGCGCACACCGGCGCGATCACCGGATACGGCGGCAAGTGCGTCGACGTCGCGTCCGGGCAGCACCACGAACGGCACGCAGATCCAGCTCTACACCTGCAACGGCACGACCGCGCAGTCCTGGACGGTCGGCACCGACGGCACCATCCGGGCGCTCGGCAAGTGCATGGACGTGGCCGCGGCCGGCACCGCGAACGGCACGAAGGTCCAGCTGTACGACTGCAACGGCACCGCCGCGCAAGTCTGGCAGGCCAGCGGTACGCAGCTGATCAACCCGAGCTCCGGGAAGTGTCTCGACGCCACCGGGCCATCATCGGCGGACGGCACACCACTGCAGATCTGGGCCTGCGGTGGCGGCGCCAACCAGCAGTGGAACCTGCCGGCGTAGCTCCTCGGAATAGGTTGACGGGGTCCGCCGGCCGGCATCGCCGAGCCGACGGATCCGCGTCACCAGGAGCATCAGCACATCGGCGCCCGGGGATGCGCCGCCGAATAGCACAGGTGTGCGATACGCTGTCGGCATGACTCCAGTCTACCAGGCATCTCTGCTCACCGCCGACAACGACATCGACCTGCGGCCCGCTCGGCGCGTCGGTGGAGCGGACCCAGCTGTCGCGCGGCGCATGGGTCGACATCCGTCGCGACTGGGTCCGCGGTGCCGACACGCTCTTCGAAGAGCTGGTCGTCGGCGTCCCGTGGCGAGCCGAGCGCCGGCAGATGTATGAGCGCGTTGTCGACGTACCCCGCCTGCTCTGCTTCTACGGCGAGCATGCGCCGCTGCCGCACCCCGCGCTCGAGACCGCGCGTGACGCGCTCGATGCGCATTACGGTCGCGAACTCGGCGAACCGTTCGTGACCGCGGGCCTGTGCCTCTACCGCGACGGCCAGGACAGCGTCGCGTGGCACGGCGACACGATCGGGCGCGGCGCCACCGACGACACGATGGTCGCGATCGTCTCGGTCGGCACGCCTCGCGCGCTGCTGCTGCGGCCGCGCGGCGGCGGTGGCGAGACGCTGCGCTACGAGGTCGGCCACGGCGACCTGCTGGTGATGGGCGGCAGCTGCCAGCGCACGTGGGAGCACGCGATCCCGAAGACCGCACGACCGACCGGCCCCCGGATCAGCATCCAGTTCCGCACGGCCGGCGTCCGATAGCGCCGCCGCGACCGGAACGCTGGAACTCCGGCGGCAGCCGCGCAGCCCGCTACGGGCGGGTGGTCTCCGGTTGCAGCTTGGTCGTGTCACGCAGCGGCAGATAGGGCTCCTGATGGACGCCCGAGCCGGCGGCGATCGCGCGCGCCCGCTGGACCTCCGAATCCAGTTCGGCGCCCAGCAGCAGCGCGAGGTTGGAAATCCACAGCCAGACCAGGAACACGATGATGGTCGCCAGGCTCCCGTACACGCGGTTGTAGCTCCCGAAATTCGACACGTAGAGCGCGAATCCGCCGGAGGCGATCAGCCACACCCCCACGGCGAGCAGGCTGCCGGCACTGATCCAGCGGAACCGACCGGTCCGGGCGTTCGGTGACGCCCAATAGAGCATCGCGAACAGCAGGCTGACGATGATGAGGAGCACCGGCCACTTCGCGATGTTCCACACGGTGACGGCCTGATCGCCGAGGCCGATCGCGTCGCCGACCGCAGTCGCCAGCTTGCCGGTGAGTGCGACGCTCAGCGCGGCGGCGGTCAGGATCACCCCGGTCAGCACCGTCAGCAACAGCCGCATCGGCGCGAGCTTCCAGAACGGCCGCCTTCCGGCACCGCATAGATCGTGTTCGACGCCCGCATGAACGCACCGACGTACCCTGACGCCGACCAGAGCGCGCCGAGGATGCCGACGATGACGAGCAGCGTGGCCGTATTCTGGCCGCCCTGCTGCAGCGTATTCACCGCACTTTTCAAGGTGGTGCCGACGCCGCCCGGTGCGATCGCGACGATGTTCTTGACCACCGTGCTCGATGTGTCGGCGCCGAACACGCGCAACGCGGAGACCAGGACGAGCAGAGCGGGGAAAATCGAAAGAACGCCGTAGTACGTCAGTGCCGCCGCCACGTCCGTCAGGTTGTCGCGTTGGAACTCCCGCAACGTCCGCTTGACGATGCCGCCCCAGGCACCGCTCGGGAGGCGGGCACGTTTCGTGCTGGCCGGCGCTTCCGTCACATCGTCCGACATCGTGCTCCTCCGCGTACGGTAACCGGCACAATATGCCCATAACGTACGAGTTAGCCTATGCCCTACTTAGTCATTCTTTCGGCTGTTTTTCGCCTGTCATCTCGCCGTCACCCGGCCATCGACGGCTTGCGTGTGATCGGAACCGGATCCGGTAGGCCGAGCGCTCGCCGCTCGTGCGGCGTGAGCGTGCGCTTGTCGGCCGGGACGATCGTGGCCGGCAGCATCGGTGCCCCGGCCCGCTCGGGCGCGGCCGCCGGCAACGCACGTTGGGATGCCGGCAGTGCCTTGGACCCGGGCGCCTTCCGCTGCCTCGGGATCGGGACGCCGGCTCCGGTCATCAGCGACTTTCACATGCTGCGGCAGCTCCAGCTTGGCAAGTTCGGCGACTTTCCCGAGCGGAACGCCCATCGCGGCCAGGTCGCCGAGCGCCTTGCCTCGCTCCCGCCGGATCGCCGCGACCACGCCCTCGAACAGGACCTGCTGGTGGGTCAGGTCGATATAGCGCTGCAACGGCTCGGGATCGCTCAACGCGTACGCGCAGAGGTTTCGCAGCATCCCTTCGATCTCTTCGGTCGTCGCGCTATAGCCTTCGGTCGTCTTGTCAATCATCGAGTTCAATCGCCTTCGTGAAGTAGATTGTGCTCGAACAAATGTACCGGCCGGTGCCGACACTGCCACTCCACCGGTGGACCAGCACAAACACACGTCCGGAAGCCGCCCGTACGGCCGCTCGGCCACGGCCTCTACGCTTATGCGCCATGGGACATGGCCCGCTCGCACTTGTCGGATCCGGCGAATATCTGCCGTCGATGCTGTCGGTCGAGCAGGCGCTGATCGACGGCCGTCCGCCGCGGTACGTACAGATACCCACGGCCGCGTCACGCGAGGGAACGGCCCGGCTCGCGTACTGGGTGGAGCTCGGTCAGGCACAGGCGAAGCGGATGGGTGTGGAGGCCGTGCCGCTGGTCGTCACCGACCGCGACGAGGCCGAGGATCCGGCCTTCGTCGACCAGGTCGCCGGTGCCGGCCTGATCTACCTGTCCGGCGGCGATCCCGGGCTGCTCGCCGATGTCCTGCGGGACACCGCACTCTGGCGCGCATCGTTGCGGCGTGGGGAGGCGGTGCGGCCCTGGCCGGATGCAGCGCGGGCGCGATGGCGATGGCGTCGCACGTCCGAACCTGCGCAACCCCAGCGGCAACGGCCGCCCGGGCCTTGGGCTGCTCCCGAAGTTGCAGGTCATCCCGCACTTCGACCGGATGCTCGGCCGCATCCCGGACATCCTCACCCGGCCGTTCCTGCCCGCCCACGACGGCGTCACGCTGGTCGGCGTGGACGAGGAGACGGCACTCGTCGGCGGGCCGGACACCTTCACCGTCGCCGGTCACCAGTCCGCGTGGATTCTGGGCAACGGCAAGCGCCACGGCTGGCCGTTGGCGAGACGTTGACGCTGTAACCGGCATGCCCGCCACGTTTCCGGCGCACGCGGCCGCCGTACTGCCGCTGAAGATGCGCTGGCCACGGGCGTTCGACGGGGTCGCGCTCGTGATCGGGTCGACGGCTCCGGATCAGGCGTACGCGGTCTACGGCTGGTGGCACATCCCGGCGACCCACCAGTGGTACGGGCTGCTCTGGTTCGTTCTGCCGGTCACGATGGTCGAGACGTGGCTGTGCCGTCGGGCCGCACCGGTCGTCGCGGCCCATGTCGCAGCGCTGACCTGGCTGCGGGTGTTCGCGATCGGCGACTACGGCGCGCTGCGGCAACGCCGGCACCGCTGGTACCTGATCGCATCATCGGCACTGCTCGGCGGCCTGACGCACCTGATCTGGGACGGATTGGCACATCCTCCGGGAGCGCCGGGATGGGCCAACAACCTGATGCCGTTCCTGAATCAGCCGTCGATCCGCGACTGGTGGTGGTGGCGCCACGGCGAGGTCGTCTCCAGTGTGGTCGGAGGGGTGGTGGCGATCGCGTTGTTCGCTCGCATCGGAGGACGCCGCATGGTCCGGGAATGGGACGGGCCGCGCCGGCCGTCACGCTGCGGCCGCGGTTGTTCTGGTGGATCGCGATCTCCGCGCGTGCTCGTCGACGTTGCGACGTGGCCGATCCAGGACTACAAGACCACCGAGCCGGTGCAGGGCGTACGCCTCTCTGGGCGACCTGCCTCGGCCTGCTGATCGCCGCCGAAGTGGTCGCCCGTCGCACTGTTTCGTCGTCGCGCCCTGCACCGCGAACGCCACCGGCGGGCGCCCGATCAGGCAGCGGACATCTGGACGAGTGAGAAGAACGCACCCTCCGGGTCGGCGACGACCGCGAACTTGCCGACCGGGATCTCGGTCGGCGGTACGCTCACCGAACCGCCGAGCGCCGTCACCCTCGCCACCGACGCCTCGATATCGTCGGTCGCGAAATACGTCATCCAGTGCGCCGGGATGTCCGGCGGGAACTGCGGCATGTCCAACGACATCATCCCGCCGACGGTCTTGCCGTCCACCTGCCACTCCGTGTACGCGACCTCGCCGGATGCGTCGCTTTCCGACCGCATCGAGGCCGAACACGGCTCCGTAGAACCGCATCGCGCCGTCCACATCCCGCGTCAGCAGCTCGTTCCAGGCCAGTGCTGCCGGGCTCGTTGACGACGCCGGCACCGACGAAGTCGCCCTTCTGCCAGGAGCCGAACGCGGCACCGGTGGAGTCCAGGAACACCGACATCCGGCCGAGCGTCATGATGTCCATGATCGGCGAGAGCGACTGGCCACCGGCCGCCGTCACCCGGATCGCGGTGTCGTCCATGTCGTCCGAGGCGAGATAGGTCGTCCAGGCCGCCGGCTGGCCCTCCATCATCAGCGGACCGATGCCGGCCACCGGTACGCCGGAGAGTTGGCACAGCACGTATCCACCGGTCTCCGGCGGGCCGGGCTCGCCGGTCCAGCCGAGAAGGTCGCCATAGAACGCGACCGCTGCCATGACATCGGCGACCCCGAGGTCGACCCAGCAGGGCGTACCCGCCTTGTACGACGTGACCTTCATCCATGTCCTCCCGACGACCGAATCCAGTTCCACCCGGAATGCTCGCACTTTCCCGGTAAATCCTGGAGCTAGTCGAGGATTCGACGGCGTGTCGGCCTACGATGTCAGGACAATGGGACAGATCCGGCGCGTCGCGGCGCTGACATCCGCGCTGACCGGGCTGCCCGGCGGCGTACTCTCGCGATCGCGGTCGCCGCCATGCCGCATCCGTGGACCACCGGGTACGTCAGCGAGGCAGGCGCGCCGGGCGCCGCGCACGCCGGCACCTACCGGATCGGCCTGCTGCTGCTCGCGATCGCGCTGCTCCTGCTCGGCAACGTGGTGTCACGACGCCGGCGATGGGGCTGGGGATCACCGGCATCCTGCTGGTCGCGGCCGGTGCGCTGACCGCCGTATCGAGCCGCGTCTCGTGTACGGCGAACTGCCCGCTCCCGCCGTACGAGCACAGCACCGTCCAGGATCTCGTCCATGCCGGTACGAGCATCGCCGCGATCGGGCTGACCTCCCTCGCGATGCTGGCCGTCGCCGCGTCCGCCACCGATCGCCGGCAGGTGCACGTGGCACGCGACCGCCGCCGCGATCTGCCTGCCGGTCCTGGTCGCGCTCGCGATCGCGTTGCTCGCCATCGGCCGCAGTACCCTCACGGCGGTACTCGAACGACTCGGGCTGGCCGGCGTACTGCTATGGGTTGTCGCTTGTGCTCTCCTGGCCTGGCGTCCGGCGCGCGCGGTCACCCGCCCCGCGCCACCCTGATTCCGGACCAGATCAGGGGCGCCTGCAGCGGCAATCGGGCGTAGGCCAGCGCACGCATCCGTGCAGGCTTGGTGTCCCAGTCACGCGCCATCTTGACGTTGGCCGGCAAGACCGCGACGAAGAGCGCTGCCGCAGCGAGTCCGCCGATCCTGCGGGTACGCGGATTCGCCAGGGCTACTGCCGTCGCGAGCTCCGCGGCACCGCTCGCGTAGGTCCAGAAGCGCGGTGAGCCGGGCAGCGAGCGCGGCACGATCGCGTCATAGGGATCGGGCGCGAGGAAGTGCGTCGTGCCGGCGATCGCGAGCAGCGTCGCGAGCCGTCTCGCACGCCGACTCATCCGCCGTCGCCCGCGGTCGCGGCGTCGAAATCCTTCCGGTACTGCTCCGCGATCAGGTCGCGAAACTCCTCATGGCGGCGGATATAGGCGGCGATGAAGGGACACAGAGGCACGATCTGGCCACCGTGCGCGCGGACGTCCTCGAGCGCGCCCCTGGCGAGAGCGCTACCCACGCCCTTGCCCTCGAACGCGTCGTCGACCTCGGTATGCGTGAACACGATGACATCGGGCCGGATCCGATAGTCGGAGAAACCGGCCAGCTCGACGCCGATATAGGCCTCATATCTGCTGGCCTCGGCGTTATTGACGACGTGGACGTCCATAACGATCAGCCTACCGGGGTCCTCGGTCGACGCCACCTGCGATCATGTTCCGGTGGACGCCGAACTCACCCGAGCCGCGCTCGACGCGCTGCGTCCCGTCTTCGGCGACGTCGGGATCATCGCCGAGACCGTGCTGCAGGGCAGCGATCGTGCGGTGGTCGCCCGCCTCGTCCTGATCACCGACGTCGGTGCGCGTTCCGTCGTGGTGAAGACCGCCAAAACCTCAGGGGTACGCGAACGAGCCGCCCTGGAGGTCCTGCGCGACCTCGGTGTTCCCGGGGTTCCGGTGGTGCTGGGCACGCACGATGATCCGCCGATGCTGGTGATCGAGGATCTCGGCAGCGCCGGTTCGCTCGCCGACCGCCTGCTCGGCACGGATCCGGAGGCGGCCGCCGAGGGCGTCTACGGCTGGGCCGAGGCGATCGGACGCCTGCAGGCGGCGACGCTCGGCGCCGGGCCGGCGTTCTGGCAGCGGCTGGCCGCAACATCGACCGCCGGCGTTGATGCCGCATTCGAGCCGTTCGCGTTGGGTACGCGCGTCGACACGATGAGCGCTATCGTCGACGACGCGATCACCCGGCTGACCGAGCACCTACCGAAGCTCGGGGTGAGCCTCTGCCCGGACGCCGCCGACGAGATGCGCGCGCTGGACACGACCCTTCGCGTCGATGTTGACGCCACTCGACGGTCCGGGGGCGCTCACGCCGGGGGACGCCTGCCCCGACAACAACATCGAGACGCCGGACGGCCTCGTCCTCATCGATTTCGAGGTCGCCGACTTCCGCCACGTTGCCTGGGACGCGGCCTACCTGACCGAGCCGTGGCCGACGTGCTGGTGCAGTTGGCGCCTGCCGTCCGAGGTGACCGACGAGGCGGTGGCCCGCTGGCGGGCGACCATCGAGCCGGCGCTCGCGCCGCACGTCATCGAGCAGTCTTGACGACGCCGTACGCGCGGCGACCGCGCTGTGGACTCTGATCACCACCGGGTGGCAGCTGGACGCCGCGATCGACGGTACCGGCATCGATAACGGCCCTCGCCCGGCGTTACGGCTGCTCGTTCAACATCGCTTGGGTGTCGCCGCCGCGAATCTGCCCGACGGCGACCTGCGGCGGCTTGTGCTCGCGGCGCGAGCAGCGACCGTGACCGCCTGGGGAGAGCATCCGTTGCCGCTCGCGCCGGCGTGGCGTTCCTGACGCCCCCTGCCTGCCGACGCGTGGCGATCATCGTGTCGTACCCCCGGACTAGCCTGAGCAGCGAAGAGGACGACGAAACGGGAGAGTGACCATGCGCGACAGCGGTAGCACGATGATCGATCCAGCCGCGGATGCGCCGGTGGTGGATGCACCGGTCGTAGATGCACTGCGTGCGGAGCCGTTCGCCACTCCGGAGGCGTACGCCGACGGGATCGAGCAGGTCCGCACCGCGGCCGCCGCCTACTTCGCCGGCAGTGATCTCGTCCTCGATGACGCCACCTATGACGCGTTGATCGCCCGACTGTCGGCCACCGAGGCGGCCCGCCCGGAGTGGCGTGCGGCCGACTCCCCCACCGGCACGGTCGCGGCCGGCATGGGCGTGCAGGGCGACGTCGAGCACACCTCGCCGATGCTCAGCATCGACAACGTGTTCGACGAGGACGGGCTGCGCGCCTGGGCGGCCCGGCTGGAGCGGCTCGTCGGCCACCCGGTGACGCAGTTCTGCGTGGAGCCGAAGATCGACGGGCTCGCGATTTCGGCGCTCTACGTCGACGGCACGCTGCAGCGCGTCGCGACCCGCGGCGACGGCCGTACCGGCGAGGACGTGTCGAGCCAGACGCGGCTGGTCTCCGGCCTGCCGGACCACCTCGCCGAACCGATCACGGTGGAGATCCGGGGCGAGGTGTTCATGACCGACGCCGACTTCGCACGCGCGAACGAGCTGCGCCTCGAGCACGGCGAGCCGGCGTTCGCGAACCCGCGCAGCGCCGCCGCCGGATCACTGCGGGCACAGCGGGTCTACGACGTACCGCTGTCGTTCTTCGCCTACGCGACCCACGGCCTGACCGAGGAGACGCACTCGGGCGCGATCGAGTACCTCGGGCGGTTGGGTGTGGCCACGACCGCACAGTCGTCGGCCGGTCTCGCGGTCTGCGCCGACATCGACGCGGTCTTCGCGGCCGTGGCGCGACTCGGCGCAACCCGTGGTGACCTGGGATTCGGCATCGATGGTGCGGTCGTGAAGGCCGACCTCGCAGCCGATCGAGACGCGGCCGGCGCGGGCACGAAGGCTCCGCGATGGGGCATCGCCTACAAATTCCCGGCCGATACCCGGACGACGAAGCTGATCGGCATCGAAGTGCAGGTCGGCCGGACCGGCGTGATCACGCCGGTCGCCATTCTGGCGCCGGTGCAGGTCGGCGGCGTCACGGTGACGTCCGCGACGCTGCACAACTTCACCGACCTGGTGATCCGCGACGTCCGGGTCGGCGACACCGTGTTCGTTCGCCGAGCCGGCGAGGTGATTCCGGAGATCACCGGCGCGAAGCTCGACGAGCGCGCCGACGACGCTCAGGCATTCGAGGCACCGACGATGTGCCCGCGCTGCGGCGGCGAGATCGACCGTTCACAGAAGCGCTGGCGCTGCATGAACGGGCGTTCCTGCGGTGCCCGTGAGGCGCTCGCCTACTTCACCAGCCGCGACGCGATGGACATCGAGGGTCTCGGCGACAAGATCCTGGACGCGTTGATCGCGGCCGGTCACGTGACCGACCCCGCCGACCTGTACGCGCTGGATGTGCCGACGCTCGCCGCACTCGACCGGATGGGCACCATTTCGGCCACGAAGCTCGTCACGAACATCGAAGGCTCCAAGGCGCGCCCGCTCGGACGCGTGCTGACCAGCCTCGGCGTACGCATGACGGGCCGATCCATGTCCCGCCGCCTGGCGCAGCATTTCGGCACCATGGAAGCGTTGCAGGCGGCCACGATCGACCAGTTGCAGGACGTCGAGGCGGTCGGTCCGGAGCGCGCCGCCACGATCGCGGCCGAGCTGATCGATCTGGCCCCGGTGATTGCGAAGCTCGCAACGCACGGCGTCAACATGACCGAGCCCGGCGGGGGTCTCAGCGCGACGGACGCGGCCGACGACGACGGACTCAGGTTGCCGCTGCAGAATGCCGACGGATCGGCGCGGACCGTCGTCGTGACCGGCGCCGTACCGGGACTCACGCGCAACGAGGGCAACGAAGCGGTCGAAGAGCTCGGTGGCCGGTCGTCGGGTTCGGTGTCGACCCGTACGGACCTGGTGGTGGTCGGCGACAACGCCGGCTCGAAGGCCGACAAGGCGGCCGAACTCGGGATTGCGATCATGCCGGCCGAGCGCTTCGCCGAACTCCTGGCCGCACACCGGTCCGGGGACGTCGAGAAGGTGGCTCAACTGCTGGCCTAGCGGCAGGCACGGTGCGGCGGGCTCGTTGAACGAGCCCGCCGCATCGTCAGGCCGCTCAGGACCGCCACATCGGCCAGAAGTGCTCGGCACCGTCCACGACGCCGTAGGGCGCGCCGAGGTCGACGTACCCGTGGCGCAGGTAGAGTCCGCGGCTGCGGAGGCCGCTCGCCTCGAGGTAGGCCGGCGTACCGTCCGCGTCGAGTCGTTCGTGGTAGGTCCGTAGGAGCGTGGACCCGACTCCTCGGCTCTGTGCGGCCGCGCGGACCGCCAGGAACGCGAGGTAGGCGTGCGGCGACCCGTCCGGATGGGCCGCGTGCATCACGTCGTCGAGCTTTGCAAACTGTGCCGTGTGCGTGCCGCACGCGACCGCGAGCCGCTCGTCGTAGTCCTTGATGTCCGGGATTTCGCCCGGCCGGAACCACACGGCAACACCGTCCGGCTCACCGTCCGAACCGTCGACGACGAACACATCGCCGTGCTCGATGGCGTGCCCGACCAGGATCTCGAACTGACCCGCCATCGCGATCCGCCGTTCCAGCGGATCCGCAACGAGCCAGTGCGCGACGTCGAGGTGATGGAATTCGCCGGCGATCAGGCTGCCGAGGCGCGCGGCCTCGGCAGCCTGTGCCCGACGAATCGTGGGATCGTCGGTCGCGAGCGTCACGCCGAGACCGAGTCCGAAACGCTTGCGTCGTAGGACGTACGCGGTCCCGCGATGGCCGTGTTCGCGGTCGCGCCGAGGCCGATCGCGTTGTAGACATCGGGCTGGCTGGACTTGAGGATGAGCGCCCAGACGATGCCGATGACGGCCACGAGCACGTACGACAACGGGAAGATGTACTTCGCGGGGCCGTTCGTACCGAGCAGGTCGCCGTAGCCGTGGATCGTTTCGTAGAGGATGTAGCCAAGCGCAGCCGTGGCCAGGATCGGCGCGATGATCCGGGTGAAGAACGACTCGCCCATGTGGTCGCGGGCGAAGAACTTGATCACCGCGAGGGACGTGCCGACCAGCAGGATCAGGATGCCGAAGCCGCCGGTCGTGCCGAGCCAGAAGAACAGCTTGCCGTACGGGTCCCAGCCGTTGAGCGAGAACATCAGGATCACGGCGAGGGCGAGCACGCTCTGGACGATCGAGGCGACCAGCGGGGCGCCGGTACGCGGCCGGGTGCGGCCGAGAATCGACGGGAGGACCCGCTCACGGCCGAGCGCGAACGAGTAGCGCGTGACCGAGTTGTGGAAGCTGACCAGCGCGGCGAACACGCTCGTGAGCAGCAGGACGTTGCCGATGTTGATGATCGCCGAGTTGTCGCCGAGGAACCGGGCGGCGACCGAGAAGATCGGCGGCTCTGGATTGTTGCGTGAGTCGTCGATGACACCCTGCGCACCGTCGGCCACTGCGATCGCCCAGGAGGTCACTGCGTAGATGATGCCCATCACCGCGACCGCGAGGTACGTCGATGTCGGAACGGTACGGCGGGCGTGACGCGACTCCTCGGAGAAGACCGGTGCGGCCTCGAAGCCGGTGAACGCCGTGACCGCGATCGCGAACGCGGCACCGACACCGGTGACGAACAGGCTGTGCGGCGCGAGTGTGGTCACGCTGACGTGACCGTTGTGCGGGTGCGCGAAGTCGACGACGTCGAGCACGATAACGACGGCAACCTCGACCGCGAGCAGGATCGCGAGGATCCGGCTGTTGATGTCGACCCGCAGCGCACCCATGATCGCAACCAGAACCCACGCGATCAGCGCGTACGCCCACCAGTGCAAAGTCCAGTTGAGTTGCGACCCGAAGTACTGGGCCGTGAACACGCCGAACGCGCCGTACAGACCAATCTGCAGCATGTTGTAGCCGAGCAGGGCGACGAACGACGCGCCGACACCGAGCGGCTTCGAACCGCCGCGTGCGATGTAGCTGTAGAACGCGCCGGCGTTCGTCAGGTGCCGGGCCATCGCGACGTAACCGACGCTGAAGACCGCGAGCACGATGCCGAGCACGATGAACGCGAGCGGCAGGCCGGTAATACCGGTGGCGGCCCAACCGGCCGTCACCAGACCGCCGACAACGAGCAGCGGTGCCGCCGCGGTCATCGAGAACATGATGACCGAGAACACGCCGAGGCGATCCTTGGCCAACGACGCCGCCACAACACTCGGCGTTTTACCTGAGGTGGACATGAATGAACTCCTGTTGGGGGGGTTGGGTACAGCTACTTTCGCTGCGTTATCACGCCGGCGGCGATAAGCGCAGAAACCTGGGTCAAGAGCGCGTGGAAGAACGGATCGGCGGCAACCGATTCGACGATGTCCGGTACGTTGCCGAGATCCTCGTGCGAACCATGCCACATCACGTGATCGACGAGTCCGGTCGCATCGAGCAATCCCACGAGGAAGCCGTCCTCCCAGCTCCGGACGTCGCGTTTCGCGATGACGTTCGCGAGCCGCAACGTCCGCCACGTGAGCGCCGACTCGTCCGTCGACACGTAGGTCTGCTTCGAGCGAAGCACGCCACGGGCGGTCTCGGTGCGCAGGAAGCCACGTGCGACAAGGCGTGCGCCGACCACATCCGGTGCGGTCTGCGCGAAGAACGCCAACCATGTGGGGATCGGGTGCTCCGGCTCAGCAGCGAGTTGGTCCACCATTTGCCGATGGTGAACCGCAACCGGAACGTTCGCGTCGGACGGAACCTTGATCTGGCCGCCCATGAACACGATGTGGTCGAGAAGGTTGAGCTCGGCGAGCAGCGCGCCGGCGAGCCCGATGCTCAACGCTCTCGGGTGCAATCGCGGCTTCCCGGTCCGTTCGTCGAGGGCAACGAGGAACAGGTCATCCGCGATGGAGATCGGTACGTCACGCCATGCCGTCACGGGCGATTCTCCACTTGGCTGAATAGATCAAGTAAACGGCTGAGTGTAACGACGATCGGATGAGCATAAAAAGTCTCAAATAAATAACGGTACGACTACGTTGCGTGATCAGCTCCACATTGGTCGACGCTGACCTGCGGAATCAAGCAAATCTATCGATCGAATCGCGTTACATCGGAGCGCATATTTTTTCAGGTTGGCACCAATCACGCCATCGGGCAACCGTCGATATGCTGTCGTGATGCAGCATCTCGGCATCGCAGCTCACAGCGTGGAAGGCGCCGAATTGTGCTTCCCGGCCGCCGGCCGGGAAGGCTTCCAACACCTCGGACTACGCGGCCATCCGGACGTCACATTCGATGCGATCGCGCTGGCCGCCGACATGCCGTCGAGGCCGATGCCGCCGTGGTGCGGCGGCCCGCGATCGTGACCGGCGCGACGTTTCTCGCCACGGCAGCCGCGGTCGCGCCGCTGTTCCGTACGCCGGAACTCGCCGCGCGCTGGCATGACCCGAGTGCCCTGGCCGACTTCCGGACCAGCGGCCTCGCCGGGCATCTGGCCCGCGCGGTGCTCAACGTCGAGCGCTACCTCGATGCGGCCGTGCCGACGGGCATCCCATCGATGGACGCCGTCTCCTACTTCGTCGGCGTCGGTGGCCCCACGCCCGGCGACCGGGATCTGCATGCGAACCGCGTGATCCGGGAGCGGGGCGAGCAGGACGCCGGCACCGGCGCGGACGATCTCGCCGACCGGTTCGACGCGGCCCGGGCCCGGCTCGGGGACCGCCTGCCGCCGCTGGCCGGCGATCGGCCGACGCTGATGTTCGACCGGTACGTGCTGCCGCTGGACGAGGTCCTGCGTACGCGCGTGGTGGAGCTCGTCGTGCACGCAGACGATCTCGCGATCAGCCTCGGGCTGCCGACGCCTGCGTTCGCCGACCCGGCTGCCGACCTCGCCGTCTGCACGCTGGCCGCGATCGCCCGCCGCCGCCACGGCACGACCGCGCTGGTACGGGCACTCGCGCGGCACGAACGTACGGCCGGTTCGGTCTCGGCGTTCTGACATCAGCCGCTCGGGATCCGGGTGCTCGGGATTAGGGTGGACGGGATCCGCGTCCCGAAACGTGGGCAGTGCTCCCGAGGACGGCGCCGAGGGTGCATTGTGTATGCGAGCGCAGCGTCGGGCTTACCGCGGTATCACCCTCACCGCACCCAGTGATCCCGTCCTACCGGACGTGACCAGGTCCGATGGAGTCCCCGATGCAAGCCTCGCCCCGCGTCTCCCATCCCGCGTACACGTATGTCGATCGGATCGTCACCGCGATCGGATCGGGGCGGCGGTTACTCGTACCGGATGATCTGCCGGAGTCTGTGCCGTGGCCGCACCTGCCGACGGCCTGGACGGTCGTGTCCGGCAGCGAGTCGGCGTCGGCCGGCGAACGCTTTGCCGCCTACGCGAACGGCGACGCCATTGTCACCGTGCAGGCGATCCGGGCCGGGGCGCCGGATCCGGCCGGGCGGCTGGTCGCGCTCGTGACGATCGGGCCGCACCGGATCTCGATCGCGGACTGCGGAGACGGCCGGTTCGACGCCCGCTGGACCTGCGATGATCTGGATTTCCGGCTGACCGCGGGACGGTACACGCTCGGCGCGTTCATGAAGCTGCTGCTCGCGATCGGTTGGCGCTAGGCTCAACCGGTGCCGTTGGGGGATGTGTGGGTGGTGGCCGGACCACCCGGCGCCGGTAAGACCACGGTCGCACGACTGCTCGCGGCCCGCCTCGATCCGCCGGGCGCGCTGCTCGACAAGGACACCGTCTACGGCTCGTTCGTGACTTCAACGCTCGCGGCCGCAGGCCGGCCGGACGGGTTGCGCGAGGGCGGGTGGTACGACCAGAACATCAAAGCGCACGAGTACGCCGGCCTGTCCGCCACCGTCCGCGACATCCGGGCATCGGGCTGCCCGGTCGTGGTCGTCGCGCCGTACACGGGCCAGATCCACGACGCCGGACTGTGGGCGGAGCTGGTCGACGCGTTCGGCGGCCCGACCGTCCGGCTGGTCTGGCTCGATATCGACGCGGACACGCTCCACGCCCGACTCGTTGCCCGCGGGTCGTATCGAGATACGGCGAAACTCGCGAGCTACCAGGCGTTCGTCGAGCGGATGCGACCCGGCCACCCGCCGGCCGTGCCGCATCACGCCATCGACGCTCGCTCAGAGCTGTCGTCGCAGCTCAGCTCATTGATTCCACGAGATACAACGTATTGCCCTCCGGGTCACGAAGACTGAACATCGGCGGTACGCCGGGCCAGCTCATCAGGTCGTCGACATCGACACCCTTGCCGAGAAGTTCCGCGTGATCGGCCGCCGCATCCGCGGTACGCAACCGGATTCCGGTGTCCACGCCGGTCTTCCCACCCTCCGGCACCGGGCACAACGCCACCGTTGTCGCCGCGCCCGGCGGTGCCACTTCGATCCACCGCAGACCAGGACCGAATGGTGCATCCATCCGCTTTTCGAACCCCAGTACGCCGACGTAGAAGTCGAGCGCACGCTCCTGGTCGGCGAGCGGAATGCCCACCGTCGACACCGAACTGATCTGGATCATCAGGATCTCCTCTTCTGTCGATAGGTAGACCGGCCTGGTAGCCGAAACTCATCGTCCGCTCCCTCAACCGCGCCACACCGTCGAGGACACGGCTACTCCGGCGTACGCGCCTGTCGTGCTCTCAGGCGGTCGCAGCCCTACCGAGCCGAGGGAACGGCTGGGTGGAGAAGATCACCTCGACCTGGACCTCGAAGTATGCGGCGATCCGTAGCGCCAGGTACAGGCTCGGGCTGAACTCGCCGCGCTCCAAGTAACCGATTGTCTGATAGTGCACGCCGAGCTTCTCGGCCAGTTCGCGACGGGAGATCCCGCGCTCGGCCCGCAGCATCGCGATCCGGTTGTAGATGGTCTCGCTGCTCATTCCCGGATCGCTTTCTCGCGGCGGGCCGCGACGCTTGAGCCGGACTCGCGGCGCGCCATCCGCCGTAGCACTATCGGCGCCAGCACGAGGCCTGCGAGCGCCCACGTGGACAGGATGCCGACGGTGGTCAGGTGCCGCCACGAGTGTCCGATTTCCACGGTGGCCATGGTGTGGGGTAGCAGCGCGGAACGCATGCCGAGGCCCAGCCAGTACATCGGGAACACCTGCCCGATCCACTGCAGGAACACCGGCAGGTGGGTGATCGGGTAGAAGATACCGGAGATGGCGGCGACCCCGACCAGCAGCAGCACCATCGGCGCCCCGGCGCTGCGCTGGCTGGAAAACAGCGATCCGAGCATGGCGCCCAGCGGCAACGTGGCGAGCAGCCCGAGCACGAGGACCCAGGCCAGCGTCAGCCAGCTGCCGGGGCTGCCGATCGTCAGGCCGGTGAATAGGAACGCGCCGACGATCAGCGTGATCGCGACAGCGAGCGCTATCTGCCCGGAGATGTTGACGACCTTGCCGAGCAGGTAGCCGAGCATGCCGTTCGGGATGGCCTTGGCCCGCAGCAGTGTGCCGTCCTCGCGCTCTTTGACGAGCAGGTCGGCCATGGAGATGACTCCATATAGCCCGATGTTCAGGCCGAGCACGCTGGCCAGCATGGTGGTGCCAAGCGAGGAGTGCGTTCCTGGCACGTCCGCGTGCCGGGTCCAGATCATCGCGGTGAGGAAGCCGACGGTCACGATCAGGAAGCTGCTATCCGTGGCGAGCGTCTGCTTGAGTTCGATCCAGCCACGGGATAGTCCTGCTCGCGCCGCTACCAGCGTGGGATTCATGCTGCCACCGCCGTCAACCTGCCCGGTTCACCGCGCTCGGCCTGGCGGACCATCGCCATGTACGTGTCTTCGAGGCTGGCCCGGTGCACCTCCAGATCCTCGACCGATTCGCCGAACTGTCGGAACAACCCCCTGACGAATGTTGTCGCGTCGGCCGTCGCGTGCACGAACCGCTGGCCGTCGCGGCTCCATCGCACCTCGGACTGACCCGACATCGCGCGCGACAGTTCATCGGCCGAACCGTCCGCGATGATAGTGCCGCCGGCCAGGATGAGGATGCGGTCTGCGAGCCGTTCCGCCTCGTCCAGGTCGTGCGTGGTGAGCAGGATCGTGGTCTGTTCCCGATCGGTGAGCCGGTGCACGAGGTCATGGAAGTCGCGTCTGGCCTCGGGGTCGAAGCCGGCCGTCGGCTCGTCGAGGAACAACAACTCGGGACGGCCCACGATGCCGATCGCCACGTCCAGACGGCGTCGCTGCCCGCCGGAAAGGTGACGTACCCGCTTGCCCGCGTGCGGGGTCAGCCCGACCGTCTCGATCAGATCATCCACGTCCCAGGGGCGGGTGACGCTCGGCGTCGAGTACGGCAGGTAGTAGCGGCCCAGCTGCGCGAGCAGTTCGCGGACCCGCCACTTCGCGTGGTCACGCCAGGACTGGAGCACCACGCCGGTCCTCGCCCGCCACGCCTCACCGCCGTGCGCAGGGTCGGTGCCGAGTACGGTGACATCGCCCGCCGAGCGCATCCGAAACCCCTCAAGGATCTCGATCGTCGTGGTCTTGCCCGCGCCGTTCGGGCCCGAGCAGGGCAAGCACCTCCCCCTGGCGCGCCGTGAAGCTGACACCGGTGAGCACATCGGTTTTGCCGTACCGCATCCGCAGATCGCAGACATCCAGCACATCATCCATGCAACGGAAGATAGCACATGTGCTACATATTGTATAAGGGCACAGCTCGGTGCCCTAGGAGGTTCGGGCATCTGCCAACCAATCGTCTGCGTTGCCGATCAGCGTCGAGGTCGGCGTGGGCGTTGGCGCCGATTGCGGTGCCACGTCATCGCCGGCGTCGATGGTCAGATCTTGACCGCGTGGTCGCCGGTCGCATCGGTCGTCGTGGACGCCACGACGTTGCCCAGGTTGTCCTGAACCGTCACGGTGACCCCGGCGATCGGCGGGTCAGCGGCGTCCTGGGTTCCGTTGCCGGTGGCATCGTAGAAAACCAGATCCCCGATAGATACAGTCGTCGGTCCCGGTGTTGGGATCGGTGTGAGTGTTGGGATCGGCGTTGGCGTCGGCGTTGGGGTCGGCCTCGCTTGCGAAGCCACATAACCGGCGTCGATCGTCAGGTCCTGACCCATGGACGGCGACGTAATCGAGGTGCAGCCCGTCGCGTCGATGTCCGAATCGGTCGTCGGGTCGGGGCCCGCGAAGGTCGGCGCCGGCAGCAGATCCGCCGTGCTCAGACCGGTCGGCAGGCCATCGGCGGCGGTGAGGTCGAAGCACACCACGTACGGCGTGGACGGGGTCAGGCCGGTCACCAGATAGCTGCCGTTCGAGTCGGTCGTCGCGGTACCGGCGACCGATCCGTTCGCATCGGTAACCGTGACCACGGCGCCGCCGATGAAGCCGTCGCCCGCGTCCTGGATCCCGTTGGCGTTCGCATCGAAGAACGCGACGTCACCGACCCCGACCGTCGCAGCCGGCTCGGTGCCGCCGGCGGCTCCGAACGGACTGATGGACAGTGGGCTACCCGATGCGGAGCCCGGAGCGAACGCAAACGCGGTGGATACCGCTGCCACTACGACGAAGCCGGCGACCACGCCCGCGATCTGACGCCTTTTGATCACGAGAAACCTTCCATGTGATAGCAAAACTACACAAATGTAGTTTTGACCATAAACCACCACTTCAGTCACGCCAGTGAATTCGTGCGATATTTCCCAATGCGCGGCACGAACGATCGGAGCGAGCCGGGCGTCATACGCAACCGGTAGGGTCCAGCGCATGGCAGACGCGATCATCGCCGAGGGCCTCGTTAAGCGGTACGGTTCCGTGCACGCGCTGGAGACGCTCGATCTCCGCGTACCCGTTGGCACGGTGCTCGGGCTGCTCGGGCCGAACGGCGCGGGGAAGACCACATCTGTACGCATCCTGACCACGCTTCTGAAACCGGACGCCGGCAAGGCTTACGTCGGCGGGATCGACGTGATCAAGGAGCCCGGCAAGGCGCGCGAGATCATCGGCTTGTCCGGGCAGAACGCCGCGGTCGACGAATACCTGACCGGCTACGAGAACCTGGAAATGTTCGGCCGCCTGTACCACTTGGGAAAGCGTGAGGCCCGCGCACGCGCCAACGACCTACTGGAACGCTTTGAGCTCGCGGACGCCGCCAACCGTCCGGTGAAGACCTACTCGGGCGGCATGCGCCGCCGGCTCGACCTCGCCGGCGCGCTGGTCGTGTCGCCGCCGATCATCTTCCTGGACGAGCCGACCACGGGTCTCGACCCGCGCTCGCGTTTAGGGATGTGGGACGTGATCAACGAACGGGTCCGCGCCGGTACGACGATCCTGCTCACCACCCAATATCTCGAGGAAGCCGACCAACTCTGCGACGACATCGTCGTCATCGACAAGGGTCGCGAGATCGCCCACGGTACGCCCGAGGAGCTGAAGCTGCAGGTCAGCGGCGAGCGGCTGGAGGTGACGTTTCCGAACGCGACCCACGTCGAGGAGGCGCGGCAGATTCTCGACGAGGTCTGCGCGGAGAAGTCCACCGTGGATGGATTCATCGTCTCGGCACCGATCACGACCGGGGCAAAAGCGCTGATGGAGGTGGTCCGGCGGATGGACGCCCAGAGCATTGAGCCGCTCGACATCGGCATCCAGCGAGCCAGCCTCGACGACGTGTTCCTGACGCTGACCGGTCAGCCTGCCGAAGGAGAAGGCCATGAGTAACGTCGGCGCGCTGCACGACGGTTGGGTCGTAGCGAAGCGCAACCTGATCAAAATCAAGCGCGTGCCGGATCTGATCATCTTCTCGACGATCCAGCCGATCATGTTCGTGCTGCTCTTCGTGTACGTGTTCGGAGGCGCGATCGCCGTGAGCGGCGTGGCCTACCGGGATTACCTGATGCCGGGCATCTTCGTGCAGACGGTCGCGTTCGGCAGCATCGTCACCGCGATCGGCCTCGCCGACGATCTGCAGAAAGGCATCGTCGACCGGTTCCGGTCGCTGCCGATGTCACGGGCGGCGGTGCTGGTCGGGCGTACGACGTCGGATCTGATGAACAACGGCCTGACCGTCGTGGTCATGTCCGCCACCGGCCTGATCGTCGGCTGGCGTATCCACACCGGCCTGGGTAAGGGCATCCTCGGCTTCCTGCTGCTGTTCCTGTTCGCCTATGCGATGAGCTGGATCGCGGCCACCATCGGACTGTCAGTTCGGTCGGTCGAGGTCGCGCAGAGCGCCGGTTTCATCTGGCTGTTCCCGCTGACCTTCCTGTCGAACGCGTTCGTGGCGACCAATACACTGCCCGGCGGCCTACAACCGATCGCCGACTGGAACCCGATTAGTTCGGTCGTTCTCGCACTGCGCGATCTGTGGGGAAACGCACCGACCGGCGTTGCGCGCGGCAAGGGCTTCCCGGCCGACCATCCACTGCTGCTGGCGCTGCTGTGGATTGCGGCAATCCTGGTGGTCTTCATCCCGCTGTCGGTCTCGAAATACCGGAAGGCCGCCGCCCGATAGACGACGATGAGGCGGCAGCCCCCCGATAACCGGCTGCCGCCTCACTCATCGTGGCCATCCCGTCAGGCCATCTCCTTCAGCGATGCCCTGAGCCGGGCCCAGTCGCGCCGCCGCCGCTCGTACGTGATCGCCACCGTGATGAGCAGCAGACCTGCGACGGTCAGCGGGATCCAGGCGGACAGGTGCTGCCAGACCAGCACGATCTCGCGCAGGGCGAGAATGACGGCCACCCAGCCACCGATGATCACGTGTGCGTGCAGCTTGTACCGGGCACCGAACAGCACGACCGCCACGGCGGCACCGCCGAGGATCAGCCGCCGTACCACCGACGGGTCCGGCGCGAGCGCGAGCACCAGGCTCGGAAGGAAACCCGCCAGCAGGCCGGGCGCGTAGGTGATCCAGCTTCCCAGGGCCGGAAGGCGCCGATGCACGTACGCGCCGGTGAGGTACGCGTACATGGCGAACGGCACGCTATAGAGCTCGACGGTGTACGTACCCCGGTCTGCGGCGAGCAGCCACCACGCGAGGATCTCCAGTCCGCAGGCCACGATCGTCAGCTGCCGTTGGGTCCAGACGAGTAGCGCCGATCGCGCTCGCACGCCGACCAGCACGCCCCAGCCGCACGCGATGATCGCGGCGTGCGCCAGCGAGCCGGACATCGTCAGGGCCACGAATACTCCCCCGTGCACGATTGCATCGAGCGCCTTCATCTCGGTCTCCGACCGGCCGTAGCCACGGATCAACGGACTGAGCAGCGACGCGAGCGCGGACGCACCGAGCACGCCGAACGAGACGTCATCCAAGCCGGCGCCACCACTGCGGATCGCCGCGATCGCGAGCAGGTCCGCGAAGACGACCGCTGCGACCCATCCGCACGCGCGGACGCCGGTACTGCGCCCGACCGCACCGATCACGAGCGCTGTGACGACGATCGCGCCGAGCCCGGCCATCGTCGAAGCCTTCGTGGCCAGCAGGCCGGCCAGGCCCGCACCGACGAAGAGCACGCCGCACGATGCAACGGCCGCGGACCGCGCGGCCTTGACCGGTCCGAGGCCGCCGAGCACGGCCGCCAGACCAAGAACGAGCGAAGCCACGGGTACGGCCGGCCAACTCGCCCCGGTCGCGGCGAGCACGACCAGCAGCGCAAGGCTGCCGGCGGGCAACCCGAACTCGTACCCGCCGCGACGGCCCCGCATCGCCACTGCGCTCAGGGTCAGCGACGCCGCGAACAGCACCGCCGTGAGGATGTCGAGTGTGTCCAGGCGCCACTGGTACGCCAACGGCGTGATGCCGGTGCCCGATGGATTGCCGTGCCAGACGTAGCCCACCCACGCGTACGGCTGGATCAGCACGGTCGCCGCGACCGGCAGGATGCGGCCGATCGCGAGCAGCCCGAGCACGTCGCCCGGGAGCATCGCGAGACGTGCTCGACGGCCGCGCATGCCGATGGCGAGAACGGCGAGCGTGATCAGAAGGCGGCCGGTCATGGCGTAGAGGTTGAGTCGTTCGGTGGACGTGACCGCGAGAGGGGTCAGCGACACCAGGATCGCAACGATGCTGATCGCGACGGTGGCGTACCGATGCAGGAAGGTGAAGCGCCGGATCGCGAGCATCGCCACCACCTCGACCGCGACGGCGCACAGGCCGACCCGCATTGCCACGACCGGGCCGAGCGTGTGTGCAGCCGAGAAGGACGCGGCCGCCCACGGCATCGCGACCATGGCCGTGGCGAACGCGCAGCCCGCCATGATCTCGTTGCGGCGCAACGCGACCGTGGCGGCGATGCCGATCGCGACGATGCCGGTGAGGATCCCGCCGGTGAGATCCGCGCGGGCCAACGAACTGATCACGGCATGCAACGCAAGAACAGCAGCACCGATCGCGGCTACGGTCGCGGGTCGCGACATCGGTGGCGTGCCCGGACTCGATGGTCCGACGAAGCGGGAGCCCAGATGCACCGCCGCGAGCGCGACGAGCGCGGCGACACCGAGTTCGTCCACGACCGGCGGCATCCACCAGCGGGCAACGTCCAGCGCTCCGACCGCGAGAACCAACGGCACCGCACCGAGCAGCGTGACCCACCGGCGATGTCCCCGACCGGCGAGCAACGCGCAGCCGAGGAATCCGACCGTGATCGCCACCGGCACGCTCGGATCGAGTGTCGCATGCGTCAGGCCGCGCAGGTCCGTGTGCCACGTCGGGTGCAGCCGGGTCACCCGGTCGACCGCGGTGCCGAGCGCGATCACGGCGGCGACCAGGGCGGTCACGCCGGCGACGGCCCAGGCCGCGGCGGCCGTACCGCCGGCGAATCGTTCCCGGGATCGCAGGCCGAGCGCGCACGCGACCGCGGCTACCGTGAGGGCGGCGACAATGGAGAGCGCGTGACCGTGCCATCCGATCCTCGCGGTCTGTCCGGCCGCGGCGATGACTTCCAGAACAGCGGCGGCGACCATGGCATTGCGGGCGTTCCGGTCTCCGGCTCGCACTCCGACGAGGAGCAGGACGGTCGCGGCACCGGCGATGACCGCCGCCGCCCGTCCGGCGGCGGCTATCCCGAGCGGCCCGTCAATGCCGGTTCCGAGCAGCACGACGAAGGCGGTCAGCGAACCGGCGGCGAGCGTGAGGCCGGCAATGGCCGCCGACACCACCATGGTCGCCGGCGCTCGCGTCCGGTAATACGCGGCGACCAGGAAGTCCAGCGTCGCCACGACCGTCAGGACGGCGGCCACGAACGTCGCATCCGGATGATGCACGACGGTCAGCAGCGGGAGTACCGGCTGCGCGATGACGATGGCGACGAACCGTGGACCGGTCAGCCGGACCGCCCGGCCGTACCCGAACGCCACTGCCGCCACCACGGCGAGAACACCCGCCGCGTACGTCGAACCGGCACACCGATCCCGGATGCCGAACGCGTCGAGGCGCCAGAGCCCGAACCCGTCGAGCCCGAGGAGCAGCAGCCCGATCGCGGTGAACGTCTCGGCCGTAGCCTGCAGCCGGTTGCGCATCGCAACCAGCGGAATCGCGAGTGCGATCAGGGTCGCGGCGGCCAGGATCGCGATCCGGCCGGCCATACCGTAACGGGACCAGGCGACGATCGTGAACACGATCGCACCGACCCCCAGCAGGATGCCGCCGATGATGAACAGCAGGTTCTGGATGGTCTGCGGTTCCCGTTGCTCGTCGGCTGTCCGCTTCGACCGCACCGGCGGCGATGCGACCGGCGCGAACGGGACCGGCGGTGCCTGCCGCGTACGCGTTGCGGTGGCCGCCGCCCGCATCTGCCCGACCAGTTCATGGCGTTCCGCGCTGAGCCGATTCCACTGCCGGGAGAGGTCGTCGAACTGCCTGCGGGTGGTCTCCAGCCGTGCGGCGGTGCCGGCCAGTTCGCGGTCCACGGCGACCAGCCGTGCAGCGCGGGGATCCGGTGCGTGACCGCAGTTCGGGCACGCCTCGGTGGCGGCCATCGGCGTGCCGCAGGCCGGGCACGGCACCACGCCGGACGGGGCAAGCGGTGTCGCGGGAGTCTCGTTCATGGTGCCGAGCATCGTCGCCGGTGCCGGCGCGGTCATCCGCAGCGATGCTCATCTATCGTGGCGTCGCCTGAGTACGAGTACTCAGGCGCTGCCGCGCGCTACTGCGGTGGCGGAGCCAGTTGAGCCTTGTCGGTACGCCGGGCCATCCGCCGGAGTTGCGTGATGCGGATCGTGCCCACACACAGCACCACCAGCACCCCGGCGACCGCAGCGATGAGCAGCGCGATTGCCAGCGGCAACGACGCGTGCATCGACAGGAACGTCACCCGGACGCGGCCGGTGTTCTGCAGCATGAAGATGATGAACGCGATGGCGACGATCGCGAGCGCGCACAGGCCGACCCAGGTCGCTCCGACGCGAGTATGCGGAAGCCGGCGCTTGACCGGCTGCGGTGCCGTATCCGGCTGCGGTGCGGTGTCCGCCGGTGGTGCCATGTCCGGCTGCGCTGTCATGTCGGGCTGCGCTGTCACGTCCGGCTGCACTGTCGCGTCCGGCTGCGAAACGGCAACATCGTCCCGAATGGCGGGTTTGGCGACGGCAGGCGGGGCGGGCTCCGGGCGTACCATCTGGTTGGGATTTTGATCTTGCTGGTTTCTGTCGGACATCGTGGGCCTCCACGCCGCGTATACCCAGTGTGCCCCGGTCGCCAAACGCGCGGATGCCGCGGGCCCCAAGGGCCGCGGCATCCGTCGGTTGAGCGGGGCTGGGTGTCACCCCTTAAGCGGGTTGGTTACCAGTAGTGGCGGCGACCGCCGACGGCCCGCCCGGTCTGTCCGAGGACCAGCAGCACCAAGCCGATGACGAGCACGATGGCCCCGATCGTGGTGAGGATCGGAATGCTGGCGAGCCAGCCGATGACGAGGACGATCAAACCGAGAACGATCATGGTGGTGCCTCCATTTGGGTTGGTGTTGCTAGTGCCGTTCCATCCAGCCTTTACAGGCCACGCAGTGAGTAGTCGCCGGGAAGACGGCTAACCGCTCGTCCGGAATGCGATCGCCGCAGCGCTCGCAGACTCCGTAGGTGCCGGCCTCACTGCGCTGTATCGCGACCTCAAGGTCGTCCAACTGGGCGCGCAGCGATGCGGAGAGCATCACCTGCTCGTCCAGTTGGCCGCGCATCATGGCGTGGTCGACTTCGTCGCCCGGTCCCTCGTCCATGTTCTGCCGGACCGCGGACACCAGAGCATCTTCTCTGCGCCAGAGCGTGTACGTATCCGCCTGGCGCGCGACCAACATGTCGTGGGTCTTGCGGGCCTGAGGCCTTGCCGTCGTTTGGGTCACATCTGTCTCCGAAGAACTGGGCGTCGAGTGATGGTGTTATGCCCGCTGCGGCGAAACTCAAACGCGGCCCTCATCGATGTCGGACGTCCTCCACCGGACCACGTGGGATGTCGCGATCGGTTAACCTGCTCGCGCACCCGAGCGTGCACAACGACCGGAAGCCTGACCATCGGAGCGCACGATGACCTCCTCAGCCGATCCCACGACCGTCCGTCCGGCGGACACGTCCGCGCCGTGCCTGGTCTGCGGCCGGACGCCAACGGCCGACGTGCGATTCCAAGGCCCGCATGGCATTCCGGATACCGAATGGCCGCATGCCGTGATCGGCCCGTTCTGCCGTGAGTGCGGCGAGGCGACGTTTCGCCGGACCACCGAGTGGCACCTCGGGCGCAGCTGGTGCTCGATCCCCGCGCTGTTCACAGTGCTGGAGAATCTCAGCGCTCGCCGGAGCATCCGCAAGCTGAGTGCGCCGGCCGGCGAGGCGCGAGCCACGATGCCGCCCGGCCGTCCGATGTGGCAGCGGAGGCGTACCGCGTCGGTGCTCGTCCCGATCGTCGTGGTCATCGCCGCCGTGGTCTTCGGCACCAACGCCGCCGTGCACTACCGCAGTAATCAGCTGGACGTCGGGTCGTGCATCCGATTCTCCAACCCGCACAGCGGAGACCTCGGCGACGTGCATGTGACGGTGACCCAGGCGACCCAGGTCAGCTGCAACGATCCGCACACCGGCGTGGTCACCGCGCAGGTGACCAGCTCATCGCAGTGCGCCGACGACGACGTCCTGCTGAGCGACAACCGGACCGGAAACGAGTACTGCGTGTCGATGAACTGATCGCGCTACCGGCCGACGGTGATCGCGGCCGGGCCGAGCAGCGCCTTCAGGTCGGCCATCAGCGCCGGCGTCGCCGTCACCCGGCCGTTCCAGGCGCAGCAGTCGTCGCCTTGCTGGCCCTCGACGAGCTTCACGCGCACCTCGGCCTTGCCCGGATGCGCGGTCAGCACGTCCTTGAGCCCGTTGACCATCGGCGGCGTGCAGCGCGACGTCGGCATGCTGATCAGCACCGGCACCTCGTCGCTCGTGGTGCTCACGTCGATCAGCGACATGTCCATCGCCATCAGGCGCGCCTGCTCGTCGCGGCGGTCGACCCGGCCCTTGACCGTCACGATCGCGTCCTCGGCGATGTACTGCCCGATCAGCTCGTACGTGTTCGGGAAGAACATCACCTCGACCGCGCCGTCGAGGTCTTCCAGGCTGGCCGACGCCCACGCCCGGCCCTGCTTCGTGACGCGCCGCTGGACGCCGGAGAGGATGCCGGCGAGCGTGACGATCTGCCCGTCCGGCACCGAGCCCTCCTCGGCGAGCGCCGCGATCGGCGTATCGGCCGACGCCTGCAGCAGGCGTTCCAGGCCGGACAGCGGGTGGTCGGAGACGTAGAGGCCGAGCATCTCGCGTTCGAACGTGAGCTTGTCCTTCTTGTCCCACTCGCCCTCCGGGATCGGCGGCGTCACGCGTCAGGCGTCACCGACGGATGTCGTCGCCGAACGCGCTGCCGAACAGGTCGAACTGGCCGATCGCCTCGTTCTTCTTCACGTCGACGAACGACGTCGACCGCTTCGGCGTGCACCGCGAGCAGGCCGCGGCGCGGGTGCCTGAGCGAGTCGAACGCGCCGGCCTTGATCAGCGATTCGATCGGCTCGCTTGTTGCAGACGACCGCGTCGACCTTGCGCAGGAAGTCGTAGAAGTCGGTGAACGCGCCCTTCTCCCGGCGGGCCCGGACGATCGCGTCGACGACGTTCACGCCGACGTTGCGGACGGCGGCCATGCCGAACCGGATGTCGGTGCCGACCGCGGCGAACTGGGCCACCGACTCGTTGACGTCCGGCGGCAGCACCTTGATCCCGGCCGCCCGGGCGTCGGCGAGGTAGACCGCCATCTTGTCCTTGTCGTCGCCGACCGAGGTCAGCAGCGCGGCGACGTACTCGGCCGGGAAGTTCGCCTTGAGGTACGCCGTCCAGTAGGAGACGAGCCCGTAGCCGGCGGTGTGCGACTTGTTGAACGCGTAGCCGGAGAACGGCAGCATGACGTCCCACAGCGCCTTGATCGACTCGTCGCTGTAGCCGTTGCCGCGCATGCCCTTCTGGAAGTTGTCGAACTCCTTGTCGAGGATCTCCTTCTTCTTCTTGCCCATCGCCCGGCGCAGCAGGTCGGCGCCGCCGAGCGAGTAACCGGCCAGCTCGCGGGCGATCGCCATGATCTGCTCCTGGTAGACCAGGAGATGGAAGGTGGTGCCGAGGATCGGCTCGAGCGCCTCTTTGAGCTCCGGGTGGATCGGCTCGATCTCCTGCCGGCCGTTCTTGCGGTGCGCGTAGTTCGTGTGCGCGTTGGCCGCCATCGGGCCGGGCCGGTAGAGCGCGAGCACGGCGGCGATGTCCTCGAATCGGCTCGGCTCCATCAGCCGCAGCAGCGCGCGCATCGGCCCGCCGTCGAGCTGGAAGACGCCGAGCGTGTCACCGCGGGCCATCAGCTGGTAGGTGGTCTCGTCGTCGAGCGGGATGCTTCTCGGTGGTGATTTCGATGCCCCGGTTCTCCTTGATCACCTCGATCGCGTGGTCGATGATGCCCAGGTTGCGCAGGCCCAGGAAGTCCATCTTCATCAGGCCCATGGCTTCGCACGACGGGTAGTCGAAGCCGGTGATGATGGTGCCGTCCTTGTCCCGCATGTGCAGCGGGATCAGGTCGAGCAGCGGCTCGGACGACAGGATCACCGCGGCCGCGTGCACGCCGGTGCCGCGGATCAGACCCTCGATGCCGCGGCCGGTGTCGATGATCTTGCGGACGTCCGGGTCGCTGTCGTAGAGCGCCCGGATCTCGCCGCCCTCCTGCGTAGCGGGCGTGGTTCTCGTCGTGCAGCGCGTAGAGCGGCACGCCCTTGCCCATCACGTCCGGCGGCATCGCCTTCGTGATCCGGTCGCCCATCGCGAACGGGTAGCCCAGGATCCGGCTGGAGTCCTTGACCGCGGCCTTCGCCTTGATCGTGCCGAACGTGTTGACCTGCGCGGTGTACGCGGCGCCGTACTTGTCGGTGACGTAGCGGACCATCTGGTCGCGCTGACGGTCGTCGAAGTCGAGGTCGACGTCGGGCGGGTTGATGCGCTCCGGGTTGAGGAACCGCTCGAACAGCAGGCCGTGCTCCAGCGGATCGAGTTCGGTGATGCGGGTCGCGTACGCGACGATCGAGCCGGTCGCCGAGCCACGGCCGGGACCGACCGGGATGCCGTTGTCGCGCGCGTATTTGCAGATGTCGGCGACGATCAGGAAGTAGCTGGAGAAGCCCATCGGACCGATGACCTTCATCTCGGTCTCGTAGCGCTCCATCACCTCGACCGGGATCGGGTCGCCGTAGCGCATCACCAGGCCGCGCATCGACCTCTTTGCGCAGCCACGACTCCTGGTCCTCGCCCTCCGGGCACGTCGAACTGCGGCATCCGGTCGACGTAAGTCGAACACCTCGTTGTAGCTGCTCGACGCGCTCCGCGATCAGCAGCGTGTTGTCGCAGGCCTCCGGCAGCTCGCGGAACAGCTCTCGCATCTCGTCGGCGGTCTTGATGTAGTAGCCGGTGCCGTGGAACCTGAACCGGTTCGGGTCGTCCTTGTTCTTGCCGACGCCGATGCACAGCAGGTTGTCGTGCGCGTCGGCCTGGTCGGCCGTGACGTAGTGCGAGTCGTTCGTGGCGAGCAGCGGGATCTGCAGCTGCTTGGCGAGCCGCAGCAGGTCGTCGCGGACCTCGCGCTCGATGCTCAGGCCGTGGTCCATCAGCTCCAGGAAGTAGTTCTCCCGGCCGAAGATGTCCTGGTACGCGCCGGCGGCCTTGACCGCCTCGTCGTACTGCCCGAGCCGCAGCCGGGTCTGCACCTCGCCGGACGGGCAGCCGGTCGTCGCGATGATGCCGCTCGGCGTGCTCGGCGATCAGGTCGCGGTCCATCCGGGGCTTCATGTAGTAGCCCTCGATCGACGCGAGCGACGAGAGCCGGAACAGGTTCCGCAGGCCGGTGACGTTCTGCGCCCACATCGTCATGTGCGTGTAGCGGCCGCCGCCGGAGACGTCCTTGCCGCCTTCGCCGTCGGTGATTCGCGCTGCGCTGCGCCGCCGGGCGCCCAGAAGACCTGCTTCTTGTCGTAACCGGGAGTCGGGAGCGACGTACGCCTCGATGCCGATGATCGGCTTGCACCGCCGTGCTCGCTCGCGAGCTGATGGAACTCGTACGCGCCGAACATGTTGCCGTGGTCGGACATCGCCACCGCCGGCATGCCCTGCCGCTCCACCTCGGCGATCAACTTGCCGTTCTTCGCCGCACCGTCCAGCATCGAATATTCGGTGTGAACATGCAGGTGAACGAAGTTGTCGGGCACGGTAGGCCGGTCTCCTCACACGAGTCGCGAACCCCTACCCTAGCCCCGCGAACACGCCGGTTCACGCCGACACCGCAGTCAATCGACACGTGCGAGTGCCGAATTTTCTGCGTGCCGAGACGGTCACTGCCCGTGACAGACAGCGCAGGCCCCGGCATCGTTCGCCGGGGCCTGTGAGCTGCTGAAACCAACCTAGGGTGTCGGCTACTGCGTCAGCACGATCGTCCACGTGGTGGCCGCACCGGGCGCCTGATCCGCGGTGGACGTCAGGCCACCGGCGTTGCCGGTCACCGGCGCACCGCTGTCCACGATGAGCGTGTTGATGTGACCGCCGCCGCTGCCGTTGTCCGCACTCCGGCTGGTCTGACCGGCCGGCGTGCTCAGCGTCGTGATCGCCGCCGACTTCGTGGACCAGATCGTGACGACCCAGTTGCCGCTGCCGCCGATCGCGACCGTCGGCGACGTGATCGACGTCGCGGCCCCGGAGCCGCCGGACACCGCCTGCTGGATCGGGCTGGTCGCGTTCGTGCCGCGGTAGTCGACGATCTGCAGCGTGCCGTGGACCGTCCCGCCGTACGTGACGCTCACCGAGCTGCCCGCGTCACCTGCGGTGGCCACCTTGCTGTAGACCACCGAGGTGGTCGACGTGGTACCGGTCGGCGATCGGCCGACGAGCGTCCATCCGGCCGGAGCGGTCGGCTGGTTCGCCGAGGCGACCGACGCGACGAGCAGCATGTCGTCGCCGGCCGCGACACCGGCCGGAACGGTCACCGTCTCGGTGGCGGCGTTCGCGTTGGTCTGCGCCGACGCCACGAACGAGATCGGCGTACCGCCGGGCTGACTCGGCGACACGGACTGCGTCTTCGTCGCCTGGGTCGCCTGCGCGGTCGTCACGGTCAGCTTGACGTTGAACGTGCCCGCACCGCCGTACTGGTGGCTCGGCGTCTGCGCCGCTGCCCTGCGTACCGTCGCCGAAGTCCCAGTCGTACGACGTGATCGTCGAACCCGGTGCGGTCGACGCGCTGGCGTCGAACGTGCAGGTCAGATCGGTGCACGACGAGGTGAACGAAGCCGTCGGCTGGCTGATCGTGGCGGTCAGCGCGAACATCCCGCGGGTACGCCAGTCGATGCCGTCGATGCCGGGGCCGCTGACCACGGTGTCGCTGGCGGCCGTCGGCGCACCGTTGTTCCACGCCACCGAGTGCAGGTTGCCGATCGGTCTTGTCGGCGTAGTAGAGCTGTCGAGCCGGAGATGAACATGCCGGCGATGTTCGCGAAGTTGACCGTACCGGCGCTGGCCGTGAACTCGTCCGAACCGACGATGCCGTCGTCCGGCTCGAAGTAGCGGTAGCGCAGCGCGGTCTGCCCGGCGACCGAGTAGTAGAGGCGGCCGTTCGTCAGGATCATGCCCTGGACCGTCGTCATCTCGGTGCCGTAGAGCGTCGGCACCTTGCCACGGAACGTCTGCCCGGAGCCGGTGTCGACGTTCGACCAGATCGGATCGTCGTACGGGTCGACCAGGCTGGCCGCCCCGACCGTCGTACCGTCGAAGTTGGCAACGTAGAGCTTGCCGTCGCTGTAGCCGTAGAACAGCTTGTTGCCGGCCATGAACGCACCCCGGACGTTCGACCAGGCAATACCCGAGGTCGGTACGGTCGTCTTGGGGCTCGTCGACGTGCCGGTGAACGGCGACCTGCGAGAGGATGTCCGGGCTGGTGCCACTCGTCTTGCCGGCCAGGTAGATGTTTGCCGGAAGCGCCGCCGGCACGTACGTCGGCACCGCCTCGCCGCCGGCCAGCGGGAAGAACGAGATGCGGTTGCGCTCGGTGTACGTGGCGCCGGTGCCGATGAAGTCGGTGTCACCGCCGACGTAGAGACCGTTGGGCGTGGTGTAGACCGTGTACGCGCCGGCACCACGCGGGTTGCGGCCGGGGTTCCACGCGTACGGCATGCCGTTGGCCGGGTCGAGCGCCGCGATGCCGGGCCGCGGGACCGCACCCGAACCGGCGCTGTCCGAGCAGTTCGAGTTGTTGACCCAGCGGAAGTGGCCGCCGGCGTAGATCGCGGTCGTCGTGATGGTGACCGACTCGAACGAGTCGTTGCCGCTGTAGTCGATCCAGACCGGCTTGACGTTCGTACCGGTGTCGGTCGTCGTCCACCGGGCGGCGGTGTCGCAGAGCGCGCGCGTGCCGTCGGTGTTGTGCGTGGTCGTGCCACCGCCGGTCGCCACGACGACGAAGTAGGAGCCGTCCGGCGAGAAGCTCACGCCCCGCATGTACGTGTCGTACGCGCTGGACGAACACGTCGCGGAGTAGCCGGCTGTGTTCCAGTTCGGGTCGAGGACCGCCGACGAGGCGCCGACGTCGATCATGGTGATCTGATCGTGCAGGGCGCCGTTCGCGTTCTTGAAGTTGCCGATCACCACGAGGCGCGTGCCGTCCGGCGAGAGATCCATCTCGTGCGGGCCGACCGCGCCGTTGGCACCGCTCGTGCCGTTGTAGTTGTGGTGGCCGGTGTACTGGACGTTGATGTATGCGTTATCGACCGCACCGGTGGTCGCGTTGACCGCCGCGATGCCGTCATGGGTGACGCCGCCGACCGCGGTGAACTGGCCGGCGATGATCAGCCGCGTGCCGACGTGCTGGATCGCCCACACGCCGCCCGCGATGCTCGACGGAGCGAATCCGGGCACGATCTGACCGGTCACGGTCGACAGCAGCGTCAATCCCTTCGAGGCCACGCCGTTGACGGTGCTGAAGAAGCCGCCGACGTAGACCGTGTCCGCCGAAGGGCCGGGGATCAGGGACTTGACCTGGCCGTTGAGCGCCGGGGCGAAACCGGTATCGATCTGTCCGGTGGCCGCGCTGAACGCCAGAATGGAATTGCGGGTGACCGCGTGGGCCGAATTCGTATCGCCGGGCGGATTCGCGTTCGAGAAGTCGCCGCCGACGATGATCCGGGTGCCGATCTGCACGATCGAATAGATATTGCCGTTGTTGATATTCGGCGTCGTGGTGGCCGGCGTCGGACTGACCAATGTGGACTGGTCGGCCCCGACCGCGTACGCGGCGCCGGCCACGGTGACCAGCAGCGCGGCCGCCGAGATCGTCAAACTGGTCTTGGTGAATCTAAAACGCATTGCTGTAGCCTCCGGGTCCGGGCGGGGCGCACACAAACGGGCGACAAGTTACGTGCCGACCTGACGGATCCCATCGGCTATCCCCGTATTGCAAAGACAAGTCCCTGTTGCAAGCCAAATTCAGCCAACTGTTGCGCAAGCGGCACGATCGCGACACCGACCAACCGCCCGAGCAATGTCCACCGTTCGGACAACCGGCTCGGGAGATCAGTCACATTTCCGGTCAAACTCGACTGACCACTAAGGACATATCGCAAATTTCAGTTGATATGCGTCTCGCGATCGGATTGACGGTGCGCCTTATATGTCCGACATCTGACTGAGTCCGCGCTGCTCGTCGCAGAATGGAGGCATGATGCGTCGCCTCGTCGTGCTGATCGGCCTACTAACGCTCGCCGCCTGCGGCGCGTCGACTCCGACCGCCACCGGGCTCGGCGCGGCGAAGGCGGACTGGAGCGCCCACCACGCCGACGGGTACACCGACGTGTTGGTGGACGAACACGATCGAGTGACCGGATTTAATGTGACAATGTCGCCGCGCTCGCTCGCCGATGCCGAGGCTCTGATCCGCCGGGAGCTACCCGCGGATGCAACCGCCGGACCGGCCGTGCTGGCCGTCGGCGTCGAGGGCACGAAGTGCGAGATTGTCGACTTCACGTCGCCCGCGCTGGGAAAGACGTTGGGTAGCGACCAGGTCATGGCCGTGTTCTCGACCGCCGCCGCCGTGGTGATGGACACCACAAAGATCACCCATGTGGTCGTGGTATCCGGGGTCGAGCACTACCCGCACGAATGTTGATCAGGACTGCGGGATCGTCGCCCGGACCGCCTCGGCGACGCCGAGCGCGTCGTGGACACCGGCGACCGTCAAGACGTGCGCGACGAACGGGCTCACCGCCACCAGCGAGAACGCGACACCGACCTGGTCGCAGATGCGCAGCGCCACGACCAGCGTGCCGATGCCGGTGGAGTCGATGAACGTGAGTTCGCGCAGATCGAGTCCAATGATCTTGGTGGCACCGGCATTGAGCAGGTCAGTTACCGCTTGGCGCAGGTCACCGGCGCTCGCGAGATCGAGTTCACCGGCGACGCGTACCACGGCCTCGCAAGGGTCAACTATCTCGACCCGCACATCCACCACGCGTGCACCTCCGAGATCGGGCTTCGCCGGCTGGTTAGCCTAACTCCTGTAGCTGTCATCCGCTCGATAGCCAGGACGGTCACGTTTCTGAACCGGCCGATCCGGGCACGGTCATCTGGAGCTAACGCAAAGGTGGGACGGTATGCAGGTGTGGCCCGGTCGCCAATACCCTCTAGGCACAAATTATGACGGAACAGGCACTAATTTCGCATTATTCTCAGAGATCGCCACTCGGGTGGAACTATGCCTCTTCGACCGGGACGGCAACGAGCAGCGCGTCAATCTGAAAGAGGTCGACGCGTACGTGTGGCACTGCTTCCTGCCCGGCATCGAGCCTGGTCAGCGGTACGGATACCGGGTGCACGGCCCGTATGACCCGGCCAACGGACTGCGCTGCAACCCGAACAAACTGCTCCTCGACCCGTACGCGAAGGCGGTCGACGGCGATCTCATCTGGGACCAGTCGCTCTACGGCTACGAATGGGGCGATCCGGACCGGATGTCCGAGACCGATTCCGCGCCGTTCATGCCCAAGGCAGTGGTCGTCAACCCGTTCTTCGAATGGGGCAACGATCGGCGGCCGACCGTGCCGTACCACCACTGCGTGATCTACGAAGCGCACGTCAAGGGCCTGACGATGACCCACCCTGACCTGCCCGAAGAGCTACGCGGCACGTACGCGGGCATCGGTCATCCGGTGATCATCGACTACCTGACCTCGCTCGGTATCACGTCGCTCGAGCTGATGCCCGTACACCAGTTTGTTCATGATCAGTTTTTGGTCGAAGCGGGCCGCACGAACTACTGGGGCTACAACACGATCGGGTATTTCGCACCGCACAACGACTATTCATCCGGCGGCAACCTCGGCCAGCAGGTCCAGGAGTTCCGTGCGATGGTCAAGGCGCTGCACGAGGCGGGCATCGAGGTCATCCTGGACGTGGTCTACAACCACACCGCCGAGGGCAACGAACTCGGCCCGACGCTGTCGTTCCGCGGCATCGACAACGCGGCCTACTACCGGCTCACCGATGACGACCCGCAGTACTACATGGACTACACCGGCTGCGGAAACAGCCTGAACGCCCGGTCGCCGCAGACGCTGCAGCTGATCATGGATTCGCTGCGGTACTGGGTCACCGAGATGCACGTCGACGGCTTCCGGTTTGACCTCGCAGCCACTCTCGCCCGCGAGTTCTACGAGGTGGACCGCCTGTCCACGTTCTTCGAAGTGGTCCAGCAGGACCCGATCGTGTCGGCCGTGAAACTGATCGCCGAACCGTGGGACATCGGACCCGGCGGCTACCAGGTCGGCAACTTCCCGGCGCTGTGGACCGAGTGGAACGGGAAGTACCGCGACACCACCCGCGACTTCTGGCGCGGCGAGCCGGAGACGCTGTCCGAGTTCGCCGACCGGCTCTGCGGCTCGGCCGACCTCTACCAAAGCGACGGCCGCCGGCCGGTGTCGAGTATCAACTTCGTGACCTGCCACGACGGGTTCACGCTGACCGATCTGGTGTCCTACAACGAGAAGCACAACCTGGACAACGGCGAGGAGAACCAGGACGGCGAGTCGTACAACCGCTCGTGGAACATGGGCGTCGAGGGACCGACCGACGACGTCGGCATCCTAGAGATCCGTGCCCGTCAGCGCCGGAACTTCATGGCCACGTTGATGCTGTCCCAGGGCGTACCGATGCTCGGGCACGGCGACGAACTCGGCCGTACGCAGCTCGGCAACAACAACGGCTACAGCCACGACTCCCCGTTGACCTGGATCGACTGGGCCAACGTCGACCAGACGATGCTCGCGTTCACCCGCATGCTGATCGACTTCCGGCGCCGGCATCGGGCGTTCATGCGCCGCCGGTTCTTCACCGGCCGGCCGGCCAAACGCGCCGACAACACGCTTCCCGACGTCGCCTGGTTCACGCCGGACGGCAACGCGATGACCGAGGACGACTGGAACACCGAACTCAACCGTGCGGTCGCGCTGTATATCAACGGGCAGGGCATCCGCGAACCAGGCCGGCGGGGCGAACGACACATCGACAGCTCGTTCCTGCTCTGTTTCAACGCGAACGACGAGTGGATCAAGATTGAGCTGCCGACCGCCGAGTACGCGCCCGGCTGGGTCCGCGTGATCGACACGAGCCAGCCGAATCCGGAGGAGACCGTCGAAGCGAAGGCCGGCACCAGCCTGTGGATCCCGGATCGCAGCCTGGTCGTGCTGGAGAGCCATGAGTAAGTCGGTCACCAGTACCTATCGCATCCAGATCCGGCCGGGCTTCGATCTCGACACCGCGGCTGACCTGGTCGGATACCTGCAGGCGCTCGGTGCGACCCACCTCTACTCCGCGCCGATCCTGACCTCGGTCGCCGGCTCCGAGCACGGCTACGACGTCGCCGATCCGACCCGCGTCAATCCGGCGCTCGGCGGCCCCGAGGCACTCGACCGGCTGGTCGCGGCTCTGCGTACGGCCGACATGGGCCTGGTCGTCGACATCGTGCCCAATCACGTCGGCGTTGCCGTCCCGAAACAGAATCCGGCCTGGTGGTCGGTGCTGCGGGACGGGCAGGCCTCGCCGTACGCGCGGTGGTTCGACATCGACTGGTCGCGGGGCCCGATCCTGATCCCGGTGCTCGCCGACGATGCCGCCGTCCGGGATATCAAGATCAACGGTGACGAGCTGGTCTACTACGACCACCATTATCCGATCGCGCCCGATACGTTCGGCAGCGCGCTCGAAACCCATGCCCGACAGCACTACCGCCTGATCGATTGGCGGCGCGGCGATGCCGAGTTGACGTACCGGCGATTCTTCGCAGTCTCCGACCTGGCCGGCGTACGCGTGGAGAATCCGGCCGTGTTCGCCGAGACGCACGTGGAGATCCTGCGCTGGATTCGCGAAGGGCTGGTCGACGGCATCCGCGTCGATCACCCGGACGGCCTGCGCGATCCCGGCCGCTACCTGCGGCGGCTGCGGAAACTGGCACCGGACACCTGGCTCGTGGTGGAGAAGATCCTCGAGTACGGCGAGACGCTGCCGATCGACTGGCCGGTCGACGGTACGACCGGCTACGACGCTCTGCGGTACGTGTGCGGCGTGTTCATCGATGCGGACGCGGTCGAGGCGTTCCCGGCGGACGTCCCGTTCCACGACGTCGCGCTCGCCGGCAAGCGTGACGCCGCCGTGCGGCTGCTCGGTGCCGAACTCGCGCGGCTGACCCGGCTGGTCGACGCGGCCACGCATGCCGCGAGCGAGCGCAGCGACTCGCCACCGCACGACCGGCCGCGGGTCCACGACCACACCGACCGAGCGCGCCGTCTCCGAGGCGCTGGTCGAGATCGCGGCGCACATGCCGGTCTACCGGACGTACCTGCCCGACGGTCAGGAGCATCTCGACGGCGCGATCAACGCCGCGCGCGTCGCGCTGGCCGCCGACGGCACCGGCCCGGACGCCACGACCGGCCTCGCCGACCTGCTCCGCGACCCGGACGGCGAGGTGGCCCAGCGCTTCCAGCAGTTCACCGGCGCGGACATGGGCAAGGGCGTCGAGGACACCGCGTTCTACCGGTGGACCAGGTTCGTCGCGCTGAACGAGGTCGGCGGCGCGCCGGACCGCTTCGGCGTACCGCTGGAGGAGTTCCATACCGCGATGGCGCTGCGCCATGACCGGGACATGACCACGCTGTCCACCCACGACACCAAGCGCGGCGAGGACGTGCGCGCTCGGCTGGCCGTACTGTCCGAGATCCCGGTCGGAGTGGCACGACGCCCTGTCGTCGTGGATGTCCGCCGCGCCGCTGGACGACGACGCGATGGCGAGCCTGCTGTGGCAGAGCGCGGTCGGCACCTGGCCGATCGAACGCGAGCGCCTGCACGCCTATGCGGAGAAGGCCGCCCGCGAGGCGAACACGTCGACCGGGTGGTCACGGCCGTCGACCGCGTTCGAGACCGCGATGCACGCGGTCGTCGACCGCATCTATGACGACGAGGCCGTCCGCAGCTCACTGTCCGCGTTCGTCGCCACGATCCAGGGGTACGGGTGGAGCAACGCGCTCGGGCAGAAGCTGATCCAGTTGACCATGCCGGGCGTACCGGACACCTATCAGGGCACCGAACTCTGGGACAACTCGCTGGTCGACCCGGACAACCGTCGCCCGGTCGATTTCGCCGAGCGCCGGACGCTGCTCGCACAGCTCGACGCTGGCCGGATCCCGCCGATCGATCCGACCGGCGCGGCGAAACTGCTGGTCACGAGCCGTGCCCTCCGGCTGCGGCGGGATCGTCCCGAGCTGTTCACCGGCTACCAGCCACTGGGACTCGACCACCGGCACGTCGTCGCGTTCGACCGCGGCGGCGCGATCACGGTCGCCACCCGGCTGCCCGCGACGCTCGCCCGGCACGGCGGGTTCGGCGCCGATGACGCGCTGGACCTGCCGGACGGCGACTGGCTCGACGTCCTCACCGGCCGCCCGGCGGACGGTACGCTGGCCGAGTTGCTCTCGACCTACCCGGTCGCGCTCCTGGTCGCGTCATGACCGCAATCGCCGCTAACGTGGGTGAGGGGAGATCGGTGTGACGTCATTCGCGGTCTGGGCGCCGACCCAGGAACGTATGCGGCTGAAACTCGACGATGTGACGCTGGACCTGGCGCGGGATCGGGACGGGTGGTGGCGGGCCGACGTACCGGCGGCCGGCGACGGCGCCGATTACGCGTACCTGATCGGCGACGACGACACACCGCGACCCGACCCGCGATCGTTGCGGCAGCCGGACGGCGTCCACGGTGCGAGCCGGGTCTACGACCACGTCGGCGTACGCGTGGACGGATCAGTCCTGGACCGGCCGGGCCCTGCCGGGCGCGGTGATCTACGAGATGCACATCGGCACGTACACCGCGGCCGGTACGTTCGACGCCGCGATCGATCGCCTCGATCACCTCGTCGAACTCGGCGTCGACCTGGTCGAAGTGCTGCCGGTCAACGCGTTCAACGGCGAGCACAACTGGGGCTACGACGGCGTCTGCTGGTACGCCCCGCATGAACTCTACGGCGGCCCGGACGGCCTGAAACGCTTCGTCGACGCGTGCCACCGCCGCGGACTGGGCGTGATTGCTCGACGTCGTCTACAACCATTTCGGACCGTCCGGTGCGTACGCGCCGATGTTCGCGCCCTACCTCACCGAGGGCGCCAACACGTGGGGCCGGTCACTGAACCTCGACGGGCCACTCTCCGACGGCGTACGCCGATACATCATCGACAGCGCGCTGATGTGGCTGCGCGACTACCACATCGACGGGCTGCGGCTCGATGCCGTACACGCGCTCGTCGACCATCGGGCGATCCACCTGCTGGAGGACCTGGCCGTCGATGTCGCGGTGCTCGCCACGCACCTCGGGCGGCCGCTGACGCTGATCGCCGAGTCGGACCTCAATGACCCGCGACTGATCACGCCGAGAGAGGCCGGCGGGTACGGGCTGGACGCCCAGTGGGACGACGACATCCACCACACGCTGCACGGACTCATCTCCGGTGAGCGAGACGGCTACTACGGCGACTTCGGCACGCTCGACGGTCTCGAGCAGGTGCTGACCGGCGCGTTCGTGCACGCCGGTACGTACTCGTCGTTCCGCGAACGCGTACACGGGCGGCCGGTCGACCGGCACCGCACCTACGGGTACCGGTTCGTCGGATTCCTGCAGGACCACGATCAGATCGGCAACCGGGCGCGTGGCGACCGGCTCTCCGCCACGGTGCCGCATGAGCTGCTGCGGATCGGTGCGGTCCTGCTGTTCACCAGCCCGTACACCCCGATGATCTTCATGGGTGAAGAGTGGGCGGCCGAGACCCCCTGGCAGTTCTTCACCAGCCATCCCGAGCCGGAGTTGGCCGCCGCCGTCGGCGCGGGCCGGAAAGCGGAGTTCGCGCGACACGGGTGGCCGGCCGATGACGTCCCGGAGCCGCAGGATCCGGATACGTTCCGCCGATCCAAGCTGGACTGGGACGAACTCGAGAAGTCCGATCACCGCAGCATGCTGGCGTTCTACCGCGAGATGATCGCGCTGCGGAAGGCCCACCCCGACCTGTCCGATCCACGCCTCGACCGGGTCGAGGTACGCCACGGCGTGGAACATGTCGTGATCCGGCGTGGCGACACTCACGGTCGTCGCGAACCTGGCCGCGTCCGCGATGAGCGTCGACGTGGACGCGTCACGCCTGCTGCTCGCGACGGCCGACGGCGTGGAACTCGGGCACGGCACGCTGCTGCTGCCCGGACGAAGCGCGGCGATCGTCACGTGGTGATCATGGTCTTCGTCACGCATGGGCAGCTCAGTCGCTGCCGGCGCGCGTCGTAACGCATCAGGCCAGCGTGTTGGCCGGCGCACCGGCCAGGTAGCTCGCGATATTCGCTCGGACCTCGACGAGATTCGAGGTACGGGCAACGTCGGTGTACCAGCCGATACCCGGCGTCAGAACCACGCTGTCCAGTCCGCGCAGCCGAGCGGCGCCGGCTTCGACCAGGTCGTCCAGGCCCGCACCGGCCAGCCGACCGGTCGCTAGCGCGTCGCCGAGCGCTGGCTGGTCGATCACGCCACCGCGGCTCGTGTTGATCACTATGGCCGACGGTTTCAGCAGGCGCAGCCTGTCGGCGTCGAGCAGGCACTGGGTTCTCGCGTCCATCGGTACGTGCACCGAGACGACGTCGCTCGCTCGGAGTACGTCGTCGAGCGGCATCAACGTGACCCCTGGGATCCCGATGCCACGACGGTTCGCCGCGATCACACGCATGCCGAAGCCGTGCGCGATTGTGGCGACCAGCCGGGCGATCCGTCCCGTGCCTACCAGTCCGAGTGTGCGACCGTGCAGCTCGATCCCGAGAAACGGCGGGTAGCAGTGGCTGGCGCCGGCCCGCACCGCAGCGTCGGCCGACAACAGACGGCGGCCGACCGCAAGCAGCAGCGCGAACACGTGCTCGGCGACCGCGCGGGCGGCGTAATCCGGGCAGTACGCGACCGTAACGCCGGCGGCTGACGCGGCATGGACATCAACGAAATCGAAGCTCGATGTGACAAGCGTCAGATAGCGCACGCGGGACACGCTGGCAAACACGTCCGCCGTCAGGCCGGTCCACTCGACGATCGCCAGATCGGTGTTGCTCAGCCGCGCAATGGCCGTGTCCGGATCCGGGCGATCGTCGTACACGACGAACTCGCCGATCGATTCCATCCACGACACGAACTCGTCGGAGAGGTACGTCGGCTCGTCTATGCAGGTGATTCTCATCGGGAACCCTGGTGCTGGAGTTCCGGCTCGCCGGCGATCACGATACGCAACGCGTGGCATGCGCTCGGCGAACATCGCCTGATCCCGTGCCAGCGCAACGCGTACGAATGCCGATCCGATGTCCGGGTTGTGCCAGTAGAACTGGTCGCCCGGGAGGATTGCGATGCCGGACATGCGAAGGGTCTCGACGATCCAGATGCCGGGCGGGCCGTCCGGATCGATCCGCAGCCATTCGACGCTCACCGTCGCCGCGTTCGCCGCCGGCGTGAGGACGGATCCGGTGAGCGCGCGTCGCAGGGCGAGCCGGTTCGCGCGTATGTGCCGCCGGACGGATGCCTCGAGGCCTCGCCGTGCCGTGTCCGCGAGATATTGGGTAAGCAGGCAGAGAGTGAACGGACTGACGTTCAGGAGCAGGTCACTGTGCGATGCGGCCAGCGGCCGGTACATGTCCGGGCTGGCGACCAGGATGCTGCACTTCAGTTCCAGCGTTGGCCAGGTCTTGCCCGAGTCCTCGATGCAGATGTAGCTGACCGCGGAGCGCTCAAGCACTTCGTACTGGTCCCATGTGGGCTGCTCGTCGAAGAACCGGAAGGTCCAGTCGATGATCAACGTCTTTCCGTGGGCGGCGCAGAGGAACGCCAGGCGTTCGAACGAAGCGCGGTCGAGAGCGAAACCGGTCGGGTTGTTCGGCAGCGTTAAGAAGACCGCGTCGGCGGCGAGACCGGCGATCGTCTGCGCGAGTCGCGGCGGCGTCATCTCCGCTTCGGACAGCGGCACCAGCGACGCACCGTGCCGCCGGAGGATGTCGGCGAGATTGTCGAAACACGGCTGCAGCAGCGCGACGGTTGTGCCCGCTTCGCTCAGGACGACGGCGGCTATGTCGATGGACTGCGAGGCCGAGTAGCACAGCAGCGTCCGGTCCATGCGGGCCGCGCTCGCCTGGCCCGCTACCGAGAAGAAGGCGTTTTGGAATTGCTTCTCCAGGATCGGCTGCGACGTCTGCTCACTGATCGCATAAAGCTCCGGCAGCTGATGAACGATGCACTGCTGCATCGAATCTTGGAATTGATGCGCATGTCCATCGGTCAGGTTGAAGACTTCGCCGATGCCGACTCGCTCATATTGGGTGAGATTGGCCAGGCCCGCCGTGACCGTCATAGTGATCTCGATTCTCACATCGCGTATTCGATGAGATTTGCTCGTCGACTTCGCTAAACGGTAGGAGCGAACATTTGGAATGACAAGGAGCCGCGTTAGTGTGGAGTCGGGCCTTATTAGTCACGCTAATCACGGACTCGGAGGCTCTCCACCAATCCTGCGTGGAGGTATGCGTGATGGTTTCGAAGCCGCGAAACATTGAGTTCGACGCAACTCTGCGAAAGCTCCTGGATGGTCCCGCCATAGTCGGAAACAGAAAAAAGCTGGCACGCGCACTCGGCGTCAACGAGGCGACGATCTCGCACTACCTGCACGGTCGGACAAAGCCGAGCTTCGATTCCTTGATCGGCATTGCCGACTTCTTCAACGTCAGCCTCGACTACCTCGTGTTCGGCGAACGATCACCACTGCCCGTCCAGGACGACTCGGCGGCCATCGGAGCCCAGATCCGACGCGCCGTCGTCGAAGCAAGCGATCTGGGCGGTCGGCACCTCGACATGGTCGCCCGGATCAGCCGCCGCCTCCAGTCCAGTGTCGAAGAGGCCGCTCGCGAACTCGCCCAACGCGGCAACCATCATGGGCCGGTCGGATTCGTCACGGACGCGGAGGCGATCGGGATGGAAGCGTGCATAACCGGAATGCGCATCATGACCCGGGCCTTCCAATCCGACACGGTCAACGGCGTACCGGGCGCGTTTCTGAGCGTCGTGTCGGCGAATCTGCAGCGTGGAACGCCTTATCAATACCTGCTATATGGTGACAAATCAACATGGTTACCGGAGGTCGAGACATTCCGGCGTCTCGTCGAGCTCAGTGGCGTGTCGGCCGAGACGTCGCACGAATATCTGCGATTCAAATGGCTTCCGCAAGAGCTGCTGACATCGTTGTGTATTCTCGATCTTGATATGACGCTTGTCGAAAGGCGCGAGCCTATTCTCTGGGAGCGGCATCGCGACAACATTCCATCCGACGGCGTATGGGCGTACCTGTCGATCGAGCGATCGGACGCACAAGGCGGCATCACGTTGGAGCCGCTTTACCTGGAGTCCGCGCTGCGCCAATTCAGCCGCGACTGGGCGAGCGCCAAACCGATCTCAGCCAGGCCGACAACCACAGGTCCATCCGATCGATCGGTCCCTACACCCGAAAGAGCTTGTCCGTCCAGCTCCTTTCGCCGCGACGGTATAGTGTGCGTGAACCTGACATAGGTCCGGACGCACCCGGGAATGCCTGGACCGGTGTTGCGAGAGCGCCTCGTCGATTGGATCGTCGGACATGAGTTCCAGCGCGCACCACACCGTTGATGATCAGGGCGACGCCGACCCATTCGTGCCACCGGGCTTCGAGGTCCCGCACGCGCTCGATCATCCAGATTTTCGTCTCGTGCCGCTGGGGCCCATACACAACGATCGCGACTACCGCGCGTGGACGAGCAGCATGGATCACATCCGCCGGACGCCGGGCTTCGAAACGTACAGCTGGCCGCATCCGATGTCGCCAGAGGACAACCTGCGCGACCTTCAGAAGCATGCCGACGATTTCGCCCGCCGGACGGGGTTTACCTACTCGGTCGTCTCTCGCGATGACGTCCTCGGCTGCGTCTACATCTATCCGCGCGGCTCCGCGTACGCGGCAGTCGTGCGGTCCTGGGTCCGCGCCGACCATCACCACCTCGACGTCCCCCTCTACCAGGCCGTCCGCGAGTCGCTTGGCCGGGTCTGGCCCTTCCAGGCGATCAGTTACTCGCCGCGCGACAAGCAGCATCAGGCGGTCCGCTGAGCGCCGCTGTTGTCGGGCGCCGGATTGACCACATTCATCCTCAGCCAGGCGGTCAGATCGCGGGCGACCGTCGGGCCGAACTCGAAGCTGTGAAATCCGTACATCGCGGTCTCCGAGGCAGGCCGACGACGCCCTCGGGCAGCGTGTTGAGCATGTGTTCCAGATCGGGGTAGACGAGGATGGTCGCATCCGGCGCCGCGGCACGGATCCGGTCGATCGATGGTTGCACCGGAACGCTTGTGTCATGCGCGCCGTACTGAAGGAACACCGGACACCGGGCAACGGCGTAGTCGACGGCCGGGTCATAGCCGAGCTCCCGATCCTGCTCGGCCAGCAGGAGTGAGAGCAGCTCGGCGATCGGCATCAGCGGTGGGATGGGCGACAGCATCGGATTGTTGCGCACGTACTCCGGCATCTCATAGCGGCTCAGGTCGTCGGCCGCCTCGATCGAGCGCAGCGCCGCATCCAGGTCGCCGCACAGTTCGTCGGCGGCGGCACCGGTGCCGAGGATCGTGAAGATGCACCGCCACGCGGCGTCCACCGCGGCCACCGTACCGGCGCTCACACCGGCATCCCGCAGCAGCTTGGTCCGCCGGTGAACCTCGGCGTCGCCCATCGACACCCCCGGTGCACCGATGCCCGCAATGAACCCCACATCGGGGCACCGCGCCGCGACCATGGGCACGGCCCACATGCCGTTCGAGAATCCGACCAGCCCCCGCCGACGGACGTCGATCCCGGGCATCGTGGCCAGCAGGTCGAGCCCGGCCTGGGCCGCGGTCGCCTGATCGAAGATGGACGGGGGCTCGCCTCCGGATCGCCCGTGGCCGGCCTTGTCGTAGATCAGCGCGGCCACGCCGGCGTCGAGCACCGGAGTGATGAGCAGACGGTAGAAGTCTCGTTGCCCGCCGGCCGCACCGTGAACGATCACCGCGGCCGGATGTGGACCGGCAGTGCTAGGCATGATCAACGTGCCGGAGAGCTCGGTGCCGTCGGCGGTGAACGTGACCTGCTGCTCGTGGAAACGGTCGGTCCGCGTCCACGTCGTCGTACCGGCATCGGTGGCCAGCGTGATCCGATCCCCCGCCAGGACGATCCGCGTACCGTTCTCGACGATCAGCTCGGTCTCCGAAACCGGGTGTGCGCGGTAAACGTGCAGCCCATCGCCCAGCAATACCATCGGCTCTCCGAAGTAGTCCTCGGCAAACTGCGTCAGCAGGACGCTGCGGTCACCGTTGTCGTACCAGCCGGTCATCGCGTGAAGATTCGACGGTAGGCCGAGCACCGGCTGCAGCGGCACTCCGCTCAGGCGGACGACTCCATCGTCGATCTCCACCTCGCCCGGGACGGCGAACACGCCTGTCCAGGGTCGATCGATCAGGACGGCGGCCTCCGCGCCGGCCTGGGCGTTCTGGCGGACGATCACAACACCGGTCGAGTCGTTAGCGATCCACATTGTCATCGCTGGCACCTTTCGGGAGTGACGGTTCACTGTCGGGGTAGGCGAAGAGAGCTAGGCGTACCGGCAACGCTCCGGCGGGCACCGGTCGCGGCGCGCTCCAGCGCCGGACCAGGCTCAGGTAGGCCTCCGCGAACTCGGCCAATTCGGTCTGGGTAAGGGCGACCGTGGACTGGCCGAACAACGCTGCGTCTCGCCACGACGGATCGAGGTCGCCACGCGCGAGGTAAGCCCGGACGGACGTGTTGAACCGTGCCAGCGTCAGGTCGACGGCGGCCTGGGCGAGCGCCGGTTGTGCCGAGATCGAAGGATCGTCGTATCGCACATCCGCGTGGGTGAGCCGCCAGTAACGTGCCCGGCCCTGGAGTACGTCCGGCTCGATCAGGCCGGCTTTCCCGAGTTCGCGCAGGTGGTAGGACGTGACCCCGGTGTTCGACCGAAGCGTTCGCGCCAGCATCGCCGACGTGGCCGGGGCACGGCCGAGATGCTCCAGGATGTCCTGGCGGATCGGGCTTCCGAGCGCGCGGAGCACCACGGTTTCCTGGTTCATGGTGTACGCCATGCATACACAATAAATTATGCATAGAAGATTATGCAAGCCCGATATTGTAGAGATATCTCTCTAGAGTTATCTTTAGGATATGACCGAGCCTTCCAGCCGAATCGAGCTGCGCGACGCACTGGCCATGCGCGCCTACGCCCACCCTCTCCGCCTCAAACTTGTCGGACTGCTGCGCCGGAAAGGGCCGCACACGGCGACCCAGGCCGCCGCTGCGCTCGGCGACAACGTGCCGAACTGTTCGTTCCATCTGCGCCAACTCGCGAAGTACGGCCTGGTCGAGCGGATCGAAGGCGCCGACCTCCGGGAACGGCCGTGGAAGGCGTCGGCCATGTCGACGTCGTGGAATGACGACAGCGCCCAACCGGAACTGCGGGCCGCGGCCGACCATCTGACCGGCACGATTCTCAATCTCTACTTCGAGATGGCCCAGTCCTGGCTGCGGGAACGCGATCAGGAGTCGACCGAGTGGCGGCGCGTGACCGGGATCGGCGACGAGCTGCTGCACGTCACACCGGACGAGTTGGCCGAGGTGGAGCGCCGGATCGAAGAGATTCTCGAACCGTTGCGCGAACGCCAAACGAATCCGGCGCTGCGACCTGACGGCTCACGCTCGATCAACCTCATCCAGATCGCGATGCCATGGGAGGAGAAGGCATGACCCTCGTCGACGCTCCCCCACGTCGATTCGTACCACCACTGCTCGCCCGACGTGAATTCCGCCGATACTGGTCCGGACACACGATCTCGCTCTTCGGCGACCAGATCTCGACGCTCGCCATCCCGCTGCTCGCGGTGCTGACGGCACACGCCAGCGCAGCGCAGATGGGCTACCTGACCGCCGCCGGGCTCATCCCGTACCTGCTGTTCTCGCTGATCGTCGGCGCGTGGGCGGACCGGCGATCGGACAAGCGACGCATCATGATCGTGGCGGATCTCGGGCGCGCGGTCGCGTTGATCGCGGTCCCGGTGCTGTACGCGTTCGGTGCCTTGACCCTCCCGATGCTTTACGTCGTCGCGTTCCTGGTCGGTACGCTCAGCGTGCTGTTCGAGGTGTGCGACAACACGGTATTCGCGGCGCTGGTCGAGAAGGACGAGTACGTGTCGGCGAACACGCTGCTCAACGGCTCCCGAGCGATGACGTTCGTCGCCGGACCGAGCACCGCCGGCCTGCTCGTCCAGCTGCTCAACGCGCCACTCGCGATCCTCACCGACGCGTTGTCCTACCTGTTCTCCGCGTTCTTCCTCGGCCGGATCCGCCCGGTCGAGCCGGCCGGCGCGACCGGTGAGGGGTGGGGTCTCGCCGAGGGGCTGCGGTTCATCTGGCATGACAAGGTGATGCGGCCGCTGCTCGCCGCGGTCACCACGCTCAACCTGTTCAACTTCATCTACTCCGCGCTGTTCGTGCTGTACGCGACGCGGTATCTAGGTGTCAGCCCGGGCGCGCTCGGCCTCGTGCTCGGCACGGCGTCGGTGGGCGCGCTCGGCGGTGCGTTCATCACCGGCAAACTCGTACGCAATCTGGGCATCGGCAAGGCGTTCGTGATCGGTCAGATCCTGTTCCCGGCGCCGATGATCCTCGTGCCACTGGCCGGCGGCGGCCGCGGCGTCATTCTGTCGCTGCTGTTCGCGGCGGAGTTCCTGTCCGGCGCCGGCGTGATGGTGCTCGACATCGCGGCCGGATCGCTGATGACCGCGGTCATCCCCGATCAGCTGCGGGCTCGGGTGGGCGGCGCGCACCGGACCATCAACTACGGCATCCGACCGATCGGAGCGTTGATCGGCGGCTTCCTCGGTACGGCGATCGGCGTACACGCGGCACTCTGGGTCGGCGCGGTCGGGGCCTGCCTCGGCGTGCTGTTCCTCCTCCCGTCACCGATCCTCCGGCTTCGGGAAATCTGATCGGCGCGGGGGCCGGCGGGCTACGGCTCGCCGGTCTCCGCCGCGGTACGGAGTTTGCGCAGGATGGTGGCGAGCGTGGCCTGCTCCGATGCGGTCAGGCCGCCGAAGAAGCGCTCGGCCTCCGCGGTCCGGGCGACCTGGATGGCCGTACCCGTTGATGTTCCGGAATCGGTCAGTGCGACCAGCGTCGCGCGCCGATCGTTCGGGTCGGCCCTGCGCTCGACCAGCCCTCGCTCCTCCAGCGCGTCCACCACCTCGGTCGTCGACCTCGGCGCGATCCGCAGGTGATCGGAGAGTTCGGACAGGCGCATGACGCCGTGATGCATGAGCACGCCGAGCGCGCGGGAGTGCGAGGGCGTGATGTCCCACGGTTCGAGCGTGACCCGGCCGGTGTGCCGTAACGCCCGCGCCACGCCCCAAAACGCCTCGGAGAGGCTTTCGTCCGATTCTTCAGCCCGCACCGGAATAGGTTAGCACCGGATCATGTTGTACCCTCATGTTGAGGTAACCTCAGCATATCGTCAACGTGCATACCTCCGACGTAAGGGGCAATGACCTTGGAACCGAATCAACCACAGCGCAGCGGGCGCAGAGGCGGATCGAAATCCGTCACCGCAGCCGAAAAGGCACAGGCCAAGTCCGTCTCCCTGCGCCGGATCGGTCAGCTGTTCACCCGACATCGATCGCAGCTCGCGATCGTCACTCTGATCATCGTGGCGTCGTCGATCGTGGCGATGGCCTCGCCGTTCCTGCTCCGCGCCGTGATCGACCGCGCGCTGCCGGACCGTAACGTCGGCCTGCTCGTCTGGCTCGTCGCCGGCATGGTCGCGGTCGCCGCCATCACATCCGCGTTCGGTGTGATCCAGACGTGGATCTCCACGAAGGTCGGTCAGCAGGTCATGCACCGGCTCCGGACCGACGTGTTCACGCACCTGCACCGGCAGTCGATCGCGTTCTTCACCCGTACGCGGACCGGCGAGGTCCAGTCCCGGATCACCAACGACATCGGCGGCATGGAGTCCGTGGTCACGTCCACCGCGACGTCGATCGCGTCGAACCTCACCACCGCGATCGCGACCGCCGTTGCGATGGCCGCACTCTCGTGGCGGCTGTCCCTCGTCTCGCTCATCGTGCTCCCGCCGGCGATCTACTTGACCCGCAAGGTCGCCCGGATGCGCCGGACCATCACGGCCGAGCGCCAGCGCGAACTCGCCGACCTCAACGTCACGATCGAGGAAGGCCTGTCGATCAGCGGCGTGCAGCTCAGCAAGACCATGGGCACCGGCTCCGCGCTGGTCCGCCGGTTCACCGAGTCCTCGAAGCGCCTGATCGACCTGGAACTCAAATCCGAACTCGCCGGTCGCTGGCGGATGGCGTCGATGAGCATCATCTTCGCCGCGATCCCGGCGATCATCTACCTGAGCGCCGGCCTCCCGATGACCGCCGGCACGATGACCATCGGCACGCTCGTCGCGTTCACGGCGCTGCAATCCGGCCTGTTCCGGCCGTTGATGGGGCTGCTCGGCGTCGGTGTGTCGCTGACCAGCTCGCTCGCGCTGTTCGCTCGCATCTTCGAATACCTCGATCTCCCGGTCGAGGTCGACGACCCGATCACGCCGCTCGACGTGGACACCTCTCGGGTGCAGGGTCACGTCCGCCTGGAGGACGTCACGTTCAGCTACGGCGGCAGCGACACGGCCGCCCTCGCCGGGATCAGCCTGGACATTCCGGCCGGGACGACGCTCGCGCTGGTCGGCGAGACCGGCTCCGGCAAGAGCACGCTCGCCTCGCTGGTCGCCCGGCTCTACGACCCGTCCGGCGGCCGCATCACGGTCGACGGCATCGATATCCGCGACATCCGGCTGGCCGACCTCGCGAGCATCGTCGGTGTGGTGAGCCAGGAGACATACCTGCTGCATACGACGGTCCGGGAGAATCTTCGGTACGCGAAGCCGGACGCGACCGATGCCGACATCGAGACCGCGGCAAAGGCCGCCCAGGTGCACGAGCTGATCTCATCACTGCCGGACGGCTACGACACGGTCGTGGGCTCCCGCGGGCACCGGTTCTCCGGTGGCGAGAAGCAGCGGATCGCGATCGCCCGGACGCTGCTGCGCAACCCGCGCGTCCTGGTTCTGGACGAGGCGACAAGCGCGCTGGACACCGAGACCGAACGCGCCGTCCAGCGGGCCTTCGACACGCTCGCCGAGGGCCGGACCACGATCACGATCGCGCACCGCCTGTCGACCGTACGCAACGCCGACCAGATCGTGGTGATCGATCAGGGCCGCGTGATCGAGTCCGGGACGCATGCCAGTCTTGTCCTCGACAATGGTCGATACGCAGCGCTGGCCGCCTGACGAGTGCTCGTTTGTAGTTAAATGTCCGACAGAGCGTTGCTTTCGAGTACCGCTCCGGGTCGTCGGTGCGGTAACCTGCCTGGCGCGCACGCTATCTGTGAGGCGCATTCGGAAAGTGTGCCCCCCGGGCGTGAATAGCGGAGTTAATCATGAGTGAAGGCCCAACCTCAGACCCTTCGAACCAGTACCCGCCGGCCTCGGACGGAACGTGGCAGGCCCCGCCGCCCTACACCCCGCCGTACCAGGCGACCACGCCTGGGCAGCCGTACCCGTCGACTCAGCCCTATCAGCAGCCGACGCAGCCTTTCCAGCAGCCGGCGACGCCGTACCAGCCCGGTCAGCCGTACCAGCCAGCCGCCGTACCAGCAGTCGCCGTACGGTGCCGCGCCGACATACCAGACCTACCCGCCGCAGGCCAGCGGGTGGGGCGTGCCGCCCACCCCGCCGAAGCGCCGCACCGGGATGATCATCGGCATCGTGATCGCCGTGGTCGTCGTACTCTGCATCGGCGGCCTGGTCGCGATCGGCGCGTCCGACAACAACGGCACGTCGACGAAGGGCTCCAAGGCGCCGACGACCACGCCGACGACGGCCCCGCCGGCCGTGGTCTCGATTCCGCTCGGCGACGGCACCGCGCTCAAGTCGCACCTGGCCAAGCCGCCGACCGGAGCGAAGAGCTTCACGATCGACAACAGCACCGCCGGCGTCGAGACGCTGGACCAGTTCGTCAAGAACTCGTTCCCGGACTCGCCGGACGAGAAGGGCATCCTCCAGACCCGTGGTTTCGAGGTCGTCGCGGAGAACAACTGGCGCGGGACCAACGGTGTCTCGGTGAACACGCAACTGATCCAGTTCAAGGACGCCGACGGTGCGGTCAGCCACGTTGTCGGCCAGCACGGTGCCTACGCCGATGACAAGACCATCACCGCCACGTACGCGCTGCCGGGTCTGACCAACGGCTACGGGTACGAGCGCCCGGCACTGGACAAGTACGGGAACCGGGGCGCGATTCTCAGCTGCGCGGTGGGCAATATCGTGATCGTGATGTTCATCTTCACGCCGGGTCAGCTGGACCGGCCGAGCGAGTTGGCGGACATCCAGCGCCAGGTGGCGGCACTCACGCCGTAGTAGCGCCAACAGCCGGACGGGCGCCGCACCTTTTACAGGTGCGGCGCCCGTTTCGTGCGTTCAGGGCGTTCCGGTCATTCCGGGCGATCAAGCCAGCATCGCCCGTTCCAGCTGGTTGCGGGCCTCCATCAGCGCGGCCACGATCTCGGCACCGCGCCCCTTCGTCAGACGGGCCAACGGCACCGAGCAGCTGATCGCGTCGCGTGCCGGTCGCTGCGAACGCACCGCGGCGCCGAAACACCGCAGCCCGATCACGTTCTCCTCGTTGTCCACCGCGTAACCGCGCCGCCGGGTGGATGCGAGATCGGCGATCAGCTCGGCCGGCGTACGCAGCGTGTGCGACGTGATCGGCGACAGCGTCGCTGGCAGCGCGGCGAGCACATCGGCGTCCGAGCGGTCGGCCAGCAGCGCCTTGCCGAGCGACGTGGCATAGGCCGGAAGGCGGCGGCCGACCCGCGACATCGGCCGCAGGTAGTGCTGTGACTCGCGGGTCGCGAGGTAGACGATGTCGGCGCCGTCCAACCGGGCCAGGTGGACGGTCTCGGTGGTCGTCTCGACCAGCCAGTCCATCACCGGTCGCGCGGCCGCCACGACGTCGTCGCCGTCCAGGTAGGACGTACCGACGAGCAGCGCTCGCAGCCCGATGCCGTACATCGTGCCGGTCTGATCGGTCTCCACCCAGCCGATGTCGGCGAGCGTACGCAGCAGCATGTAGAGCGAACTCTTCGGATATCCGAGCTGCTGCTGCAGATCGCCGAGGGTGTGCAGGCCTCGATGGTTCGCGAAGAATTCGAGCAGCTCGACCGTACGCAGGGATGACTTGACCGGCATCAGAACCTCGGCCGAGCGCCGGTCCAGCCCGGATGGCGTACGCGCATCGGCGTGATGTCGTCGCGCATCCGGATGCCGCAGGTCAGATACTGCTCGTGCAGCACGGCCAGCGCTTCCTGATCGATCGTCACGCCGAGGCCCGGACCGGACGGCACCGCCGCCGCGCCGTCCCGGATCGCGATCGAACCCGGCACGATCACGTCCTGCACCTGCCAGACCGAGTGCGTGTCGCACGCGTACGTCAGGTTGGGGATCGCGGCGGCGAGATGCGTCATCGCGGCCAGGCTGATGCCGAGGTGCGTGTTCGAGTGCATCGACAGGCCGAGCCCGAACGTTTCGCAGATGCCCGCGAGCTTCTGGGACGCCCGGAACCCGCCCCAGAAGTGGTGATCGCTGAGGATGATCTGGACCGAGTTGCGGCGTACCGCTTCCGGGATGTCCTCGAACGTCGTCACGCACATGTTCGTCGCGAGCGGAAGGTCGGTCGCGGCCGCGACGGCGGCCATGCCTTCCAGCCCGTCGGTCGGATCCTCCAGGTATTCGAGCACGCCTTCCAGCTGCGAAGCGACGTAGTCGCTGGTCCCCGGCGTCCAGTTGGCGTTCGGGTCGAGGCGCAGCGGATGGTCCGGGAACGCCGCACGCAGCGCACGGATCGCGGCGATCTCCTCGTCCGGCGAGAACACCCCTCCCTTGAGCTTGAGCGACCCGAACCCGTAGCGGTCGACCAGCGTGCGTGCCTGCGCAACGATGCCGTCGGGGTCGAGCGCCGCACCGAAGCCGTCCGGCTCCTCACCGGGATGGCCGGCCCATTTATAGAAGAGGTACGCCGAGAACGGCACCGCATCCCGGATCGCGCCGCCGAGCAGATCGCAGACCCGCAGGCCGGATGCCTTGCCCTGCAGGTCGTAGAGCGCGACCTCGAACGCGGAGACGGTCGAGCCGATCGCCTTCGCAACGCTCGGCTTGCCGATCAATTCGGTCGCACTGTCCGGATTCACCTCGCCGAGCGTGATCGCGACCCGGCGGGTCAGTCCGTTGAAGTCCCAGATGGACAGGCCGGTGAGGCCGGTGGCGGCGAGACGCAGGCGGGCCAGCGTGGGATCGTCGCCGTACGCCTCGGAGATGCCGACCAGCCCGTCGGCGGTGTGCACCTGGACGATCGCCCGGAGCGCGTACGGCTGGTGGACGCCGATCGAGTTGAGCAGCGGCGGATCGACAACCGCGATCGGCGTGATCTCCACGCTCGTAATGACCGTCATCCCAACAACTTCCGTCCGGTCTCGATCAACGCCGCCAGCGCAACGATGTGCTCCCGGGCCGGCTCGGACAGCGGCGCCCGGACCGATCCGACGTCCAGCCCGTCGAGCCGGACTCCGGCCTTGACCAGCGAGACCGCGTAGCCCGCACCGGATTGTCGCAGCTGCACGTACGGCACCCAGAATCCGTCGAGCAGCCGGTTCACGGTCTCCTCGTCACCGGACGCGTACGACTCGTAGAAGCCCATCGCCAGATCGGGGGCGAAGCAGAACACCGCGGACGAGTACATCGGGACACCGATCCCCCGATACGCCTGCTGCGTCATCTCGGCCGTCGGCATGCCGTTGAAGTACATCAGCCGGTTGCCGACCGTCCCGACGATGCGCCGCATCAGATCGAGGTCGCCGACGCCGTCCTTGAGCCCGACGATCCGCGGGTGCTCGGCGAGCGCGGCGACGGTCGCCGGCGTGAACACGGCGTTGTCCCGCTGGTAGACGATGACGTCCAGCTCGGTGCGTTCGGCGAGTTGCCAGTAGTGGTCCCGGAGACCGGCCTGGCCGCCGACCACGAGGTAGGGCGGCATCGCGAGCAGCGCATCGGCGCCGGCACGGCTCGCCGCCGCGGCGAACTCGGTCGCCAGCGGGAGCCCGTAGCCGGTACCGGCGACCACCGGTACGCGACCGGCCGTCTCCTCGACCGCGACCCGGATGCACGCCTCATACTCGGCCGACCCGAGCGACCAGAACTCGCCCGTGCCGCAGCACGCGAACACCGCACCGGGACCGACCTCGAGCCGCGCCCGGATGTGTTGTCGGAACGCGTCCAGGTTCACCGAACCGTCCGGTGCGAACGGCGTGACCGGAAAGAAGAGCAATCCGTCGAGCGACAACGTCATGAGATCCCGTTCATCTGTGAGCCGTTCATATATGTGAATCACGAACAGAAATATGAATCTGATCCGAATCTACTCTCCTTTTCGGGGCCGCGTACTGGCAGACTTGCGACAGACCCCCTGCAGCGTGATGAACATCCGGAGCCACATGACCAAGACCTCCTGGACCCTGTCCGGATTCGGCGACGAGATCGACGCCGACCCGAACGTGCAGATCGCCGTGCTTCAAGCGCTCGGTGCGAACCACATCGAGGTACGCAGCGCGTGGAACACGAACATCGTCGACATGTCCGATGAGCAGATCGACGCGTTCGCGAAGCTGCTCGACGAGCGCGGGATGGCGGTCTCCGCGATCGCATCGCCGATCGGCAAGGTCGACATTGCCGGCGATGCCGCCGCCGAACTCGCCCGGCTGCAGCGGGCCATCAACGCCGCGCACCGCCTTGATACCCGCTATATCAGGATATTTTCCTTCTATCGAGCGCCTGATCGGACCGCCGAGGACATCCGCGACGAGGTCATCACACGGATGCGGGCCTTCGCCGACCTGGCCGAGCGCAACGGTGTCGTGCTCGTGCACGAGAACGAGAAGGACATCTACGGCGACCTGCCGGCACGCGTGCTCGACATCGTCGAATCGGTCGGCTCGGATGCGCTGCGAGTCGCCTGGGACAACGCGAACTACGTGCAGTGCGGCGTCCGGCCGTACGACGACGGATACGCGATGCTCCGGCCGTACCTCGAATATCTCCAGGTCAAGGACGCCATCGCCGGGACCGACGAGGTCGTGCCCGCCGGTCACGGCGACGGGCAGCTTCGCGAGACACTGACCGCACTGCGCGACGACGGCTACACCGGATTCGCGTCGCTCGAACCACACCTCGCCATCCAGCACGGCCTCGGCGGATTCTCAGGCCCCGAGGCGTTCGGACGTGCCGCGCGCGCATTCGCGGCACTCACCGCAGACATCGGAGTAGAACTCATATGACCGCCTCTCGTACGGCCGGCTACCGCGTTGCGATCGTCGGTAGCGGCGTGATCGCCCGCAACCATGTCGCCGCGATCGCCCGCCACCCGCACCTCGAGGTCACCACGCTGGTCGACCCGATCCCAGCAGCCAACGACACCCTGGAAAAGCTGATCGAGAACCCGGTCACGAAGTACGACTCACTCGACGCGGCGCTCGCCGCCGGCGGCTTCGACATCGCCGTGATCACGAGCCCGAGCGGTACGCATACCGAGCTCGCCGAGGCGGCGATCGCGGCCGGTGTGCACGTCGTGATCGAGAAGCCGATCGACGCGTCCCTGGCCGCCGGCCGTCGGCTCGCCAAGCTGGCCCTGGAGAGCCCGACCACGGTGTCCGTGATCAGCCAGCACCGCTTCGACCCGTCCAGCATCGTGGTCGAGCGCGCGATCGACGCCGGCGACTTCGGGCGGATCACGTCGGCCGTCGCCTCGGTCGCGTGGTGGCGCAGCCAGGCCTACTACGACTCGGCCGGCTGGCGTGGCACGTGGGCGCAGGACGGCGGCGGCGCCACATGCAACCAGGGCATTCACACCGTCGATCTGCTGCTGTGGTTTCTCGGCAAGCCGGTCGAGGTGTTCGCTCAGACCGGCACGCTGGCACACGAGCGCATCGAGGTCGAAGACGTCTCGGTGGCCACGATCCGGTTCACCTCCGGCGCGCTCGCGGTCATCCACGCCACCACCGCCGCCTATCCCGGCCTGGACGTACGGATCCAGGTGCACGGCAGCACCGGCTCGGCGGTGATCCAGGACGACCAGCTCCAGTACTTCCACGCCACGAACGGGCCGGACGGCAACCGCGCCGCTGAGTTGGTCCCGCAGGGTGAGCGCCACGGCGACCCGAAGGACGCGGACTGGTTCGTGGTCGGGCACCTCCGGCAGTACGACGACATCGTGGACGCGATCGACAAGCAGCGCTGGCCGGGCGTCACGGCCGACGATGCGCTGCTCGCGCTCGCCACGGTCAAGGCCATCTACCTGTCCGCGCACCTGCACGCGCCGGTGAGCATCGACGCGGTCCTGGACGGCGATCTCGACGCCGTACTGGAGGAAGTGGAGAAAGTCTAAGCATGAAGTTCTCTGTATTCACTGCGTCCACTCCGGACTGGTCACCCAGCGAGGCCGTCGCGCACCTTGCCGAGCAGGGTTGGGACGGCGTCGAGTGGCGCGTCACCGACCAGGAATCCGCGCCCGCGCCCGGATTCTGGGCCGGGAACCGCGCGACCTGGCCGCTCACCGGGCTCGAGGAGTCGCTGCCGGAGATCGCGCGGATCACCGCCGAGGCCGGGCTCGCGATGTCGGCGATCGGTGGCTACGTCCGCTGCACCGACCACGTCGGGGTCGAACGCATGCTCGCGGCCACCGCCGCCCTCGACGCCCAACGGGTACGCGTCACGATGCCCGCGATCGGCGACGGCGACTACCGTGACCTGCTCGAATCCGCACGGGCCGACATGCGGTGGGTCGCTTCCCGAGCCGCGCATCATGGCGTCACGGCACTCGTCGAGCTGCATCACAAGACGATCACCGCGTCGGCATCGGCCGCGATGCGGCTCGTCGAAGGACTCGATCCGGCGCACGTCGGCGTAATCCACGACATCGGCAATCTGATGATCGAGGGCCAGGAGAACGCGCTCGCCGGCTTCCAGATGCTCGGGCCGTATCTGGCGCACGTACACGTGAAGAACGTGGCATGGCGTCCGACCGGCAGCCGCCCGGACGGCTCGACCGCGTGGGCCGAGGATTGGGCCCCGCTGCGCGAGGGACAGGCGGACCTGCCGGCCTACTTCGCGGCGCTGCGCGAGTACGGCTACGACGGCTGGGTCACGGTCGAAGACTTCTCGACCGCACTGCCGCTGGCCCAGCGAACCGCCGAAAACCTCGCCTACCTCCGCGAACTCGCATTGATCACGAAGGATTAGACGTGCGATTGCACGGCCAGATCTTCGTGATCACGACGTGGCCTTCCGATCTCATCCGGACAGTTGATGTTGCGGGCTGACCCGGCCGCTTAGCCTTTGGCGGCACTGTCCACCCACTACATCCGGGATTCCGCAGATGGCCTCAAAGTTCACTCGCAACAAGTACGCGGTTCTCGTCATCGGCTTGTTCGTTATAGGCATCGGACTGATCCCCAGTAGCAGCCAGGTCACGTGTGGCAACAACGTGATGCAGCCGGGCGACACCTGCGCCCACACGACCGATGGCATCACGCGCGGCACCAACACGTACGAGCAGGAGAAGGCGGCTCAGAAGAACAGCAACAAGATCATTCTGATCGTCGGTGGCCTGATCACGGTGGCCGGGATCGGCGTGCTCGGATACAACATCGCTGCCGGACGTCGCACACCGGCCGGACCGACCGACACCGCCGCCGCACAGAACGCGATCATCTCCGGCTCCTAGGACCCGGTCTCGGCCACGGAGCGGAAGAGGTCCAGGCCCAGGTTTTGCGCCAGGAAACGGGCCGCCTGCTGGCCTCGCACGCTGTTGCCGGCGGCGTCCAGCGGCGGCGCGAACGTGCCCAGGCCGCCTTTGCCCGGGGAGACGGTCACGATGCCGCCGCCGATTCCGCTCTTGCCGGGCAGTCCGACGTCGAACAGCCAGGCGCCGGACGTCTCGTACAACCCTGCCGTGGTCATGACCGCGAGCGTGCAGCGAGCGCTCAGCGGTGTGACCACCTGGACCCCGGTGATCGGATTGACTCCGCCGTCGGCCAGCGTCGCGCCCATCACGGCGAGATCCCGCGCGGTGACCCGCAGGCAGCTCTGCCGGGTGTAGCGATCGGTCGCCTCGTCCGGGTCGCAGCCGAGGCCGCGATAGCTGTGCAGCAGGCGCGCGATCGCCTGGTTGCGCTGGTTCGTCGCGGAGGCGGATGCGTAGACGCCGCCGTCGACCGCGAGCGTCCGGCCGGCGAACGCGGACAGGCCTTCGCGGATGAACGCCCACCGGTCCGCGGCGGTCGTGCCCGGTGCGAGACTCGCGGTCGCGATCGCACCGGCGTTCACCATCGGATTGGTACGCCCACCTCCGCGCTCCACCGCTGCCAGCGAGTTGAACGGCAGACCGGTGGCGTCCACGCCGATCACGTCCTGCGTCCGATGCGTGCCGATCGCGTCGCACACCAGCGCGAACACGAACGGCTTCGCGACGCTCATGATGGTGAACTCGACCTCGGCGTCCCCGGCCGAAAATGCGGCACCGCGTGTGTTGACGATGCAGATGCCGAACAGTCCGGCCGGCACCGCTTCGAGCGCGGGATAGACCCGGGAGACCTCCCCGCCGGTGGTCCCCGCATATCGCCGGTGAGCCTCGGTGACCAGGTCGGCGACGATCTCCGGGGACGGCAGGGTGCCGGTCGAGACGTACGGGCCGGCCATTAACGGTGGACCGTCCGGCACTACCTGCTGTCCTTGCGGGCCTGACGGCGAGCACCGGCGGCCTGTGACGACGCCTGCCGCTTGCGGACCGCGGGTGCCGACGACGGCGTACGGCGGGGTCGCTGCGGCGTGACCGGCACGGATCGCGGTCGGGTGGCGGCGCGGGGCGGCGTCGTGTTCCGTTCCGCTCGTGCTGCGGCCAGCCGTTCGGACTTCAGCTCGGTCGCGCTGCGCTTCGCCGCCACGGCCAGTGCCCGGCTCACCCGGGCCAGCGCGTCCTCGAAGATCTCGGCCTTTCCGGCGTTCCGCCGATTCTTCGGGCGGGCCTGGCCACGGGCGCCGATCTCGACGACCCGGGCGCTGGCTTCCCGGCGGTAGAGCTTGACGTACTTGTCCCGGGCCCGCCGGATCCGGGTGTGCAACGCCGCCAGGCCATCCTCGTCGAGGTCCGCGAGCCGGGGCGGCTCGGTCTCGCGTACCAGCATCATTTCGGCTTCGGTCAACGAATGGAGAAGAGCGGTCATGTCCTGAATGCTAGGGAGTTTTGCCCGCATTTATCGTAGAACGTTCTTCACGATCTTCCCGTCTTTCATGATCACCGACAACGCGACCTCGGGCCTGGCCAGCAGCGTGATGTCCACGATCGGATCGCCGTCAACGAGAAGCAGGTCGGCCAGCGCGCCCTCGGCGACCACCCCGAGCCGCCCCGGGTACGGGTTCCGGGGACCGGACAGCGCGAGCAGCTCCGCGTTGCCGGCGGTGGCCATGGTCAGCGTCTCGGCCGGCGTGAACCAGCGGACCATCTTCGCCAGCTGAGCGCCCTGCCGATCGGCCAGGCGTGCGTCGAACAGCGTGTCGGTACCCCAGGCGAACTTCACGCCGTGCTTGCGGCCCAGCTCGTACGCGCGGTCGGTGCCCGCGATCAACTGCAGCTGATCGGCGCGCTGGGATCCGGTGGTCGGGATCGCGTCCTCGTCGTCGAGGAACGGTTGCATGCTCCACCACACGTCGTTATGCGCGATCATCGCCACGGTCGGCTCGTCCAGCAGATGCCCGTGGTCGATGCATTTCACGCCGACACCGATGGCTCGCTGCACCGCCCGCGACGTGTACGCGTGGACCAGCACGTACGTGCCCCAATCCGCCGCGCAGTCGACGGCCGCCCGCAGTTCCGCCTCGGTGTACTGGGTGACGTCCAGCGGATCGAACGCCGACGCGACGCCGCCGCCGGCCATCACCTTGAGCTGGCTCGCGCCGAGCATGAGCTGCTCCCGGGCGGCCTGCAAAACCGCATCGACGCCATCGGCCACGGCGGCAGCGCCGAGAAGCTCGGATCGGGTCAGGTGGCCGTGCACGCCGCGCGGGATCTCGTACGGCAGCCGGAAGTCGCCGTGTCCACCGGTCTGCGAGATGAATGCTCCGGACGGCCAGATCCGCGGACCGTCGAGAATTCCCTCGTCGATCGCCCGTTTCAAACCGAAGACCGGGCCGCCGGCGTCGCGTACGGACGTGAAGCCGCGATGCAGCGTTGCCGTCGCCGCCCGGCCCGCGACCTGGTGGATATAGCCGGGATCCGCGGTCGCCGCGGCCACGAACGGCAACGCTGCGAATGCGCAGTGCCAGTGCGCGTCAATCAGGCCCGGCATCAGCGTACGGCCGGCGCCGTCGATGACGAGCGTCGTCTCGTCGACCGGCAGCGCGGCACCGATCGCGCCGATCGTGTTGCCGACGACCGATACGTCGCAGAGATCGGTCCGCACGCCGGCGACGCTGTCGAACAGCCGCACGTTCCGAAACAAGGTCGATGACATGGTGGGCGTTGGCGTGGTCAATGGATGTGGACCGGCGCGCCGGGGCCCCACGGAATGTGCAGCGCGTACCAGGCGACGAAGAAGATGGTCCAGGTGATCGCGACGACGATCGTGTACGGCAGCATCATCGCGACGACCGTACCGAGGCCGGACGCCTTCTTGTAGCGCTGGACGCACAGCACGATGAACGGCAGGTACACCATCAGCGGCGTGATCACGTTCATCGGCGAGTCACCGACCCGGTAGGCGGCCAGGACGGTCTGCGGTGCGACGCCGAGCCGCAGGAACAGCGGCACGAAGATCGGCGCGAAGATCGCCCACTTCGGGATGACGCCCGGGATGATGAGGTCGAGGATCATGATGACCACGATGAACCCGATCAGCAGCCAGATCGGGCCGATGCTCGCGGTTTCCAGCTGGTCGGCGAGCTTCACCGCGGCGATGGTGGCCATGTTGCTGTAGTTGAAGTACGCGATGAACTGGGCGATGATCAAGAGCATTAGGATCAGGCCGCCGAGGCTCGCGAACGTCTTCGTGATCGCACCCATGATCGCGGGCGATCCGCGCAGTGACTTGGTTGCGTGGCCGTAACACAGGCCCGCAACCAGGAAGATCAGCATGATGATGACCAGCAGTGATGCCATGAACGGCGAATCGTCGATGATGCTGCCGGTGATCGGGTTCCGCAGCGGGGCGCCCGGGATCAGCGTCAGCAGGCAGACCACGACTACGACGGCGATCGCTCCCCACAGCGCCGCGCGCAGTCCGCGCTGCTCGACCGACGCCTCCGGCGGCGGCGCCTCCTCGGTCGCGTTCGGGTCGGCGTCGGCGGGGTTCCACGTTCCGAGCCGCGGTTCGATCATCTTCTCGGTGACGAACGTGATGACCACCGCCATGGCGATGGTCGAGGCGATGCTGAAGTAGAGGTTCGCGGTCAGGTTGATCGACCGGTTCGGGTCGATCAGGTGGATCGTCTCGTTCGTGATCTCGGTGACGATGCCGTCGACCGGCGTGATCAGGATATTGACCGCGAATGCCGCGCTGACGCCGGCGAATGCGGCCGCGATGCCGGCCACCGGATTTCGCCCGACGCTGCGGAACGCGATCGCGCCGAGCGGGATCAGGACGAGGTAGCCGGCGTCCGAGGCGACGCTGGACAGGATGCCGACCAGCACGATGATGAAGGTCAGCGCACGTTTCGGCGAGACCTTCACCAGCTTTCTGATCAGCGATCCGATCAGCCCCGCCTCCTCCGCGACGCCGACGCCGATCATCGCGACCAGGATGACGCCGACCACGCCGAAGTCGTTGAAGTTGCTGACCGGCGATGTGAACAGGAACCGAATCCCGTTGCCGTCGAGCAGACTCTTCACCTTCGTGGTCTCGACGTGCGTGGTGTAGTTCGGCGCGTAGAGATCCTTCGGGGGCTCTACAGTGGACGGATTGTCGGTGCCGCCGGCGTACGTCTGCGTGGTGACGATAGTCGGCTCGGATACCTCGTACGTCGCCCGGATGTTGAACGCCGACAGGATCGCCGACAGGATGATGACGAACGCGCACAGGGCCAGGAAGATCACCGCGGGGTGCGGCACCTTGTTGCCAGCCTTCTCGATGCCGTCGAGCAGCTTCTGCGTGAAGCCGCGCTTCGCCGCTTTCGCGGGCAGAGCCGCCGCGGTCATGAAGGGCTCACCCCGGTCAGCGCATAGTTCGCGACCGTACTGCGATCGGCGCCGAGCTTCGAGCGGCTGAATCCCTGCGCCGTCTCCAGCAGCAGGCGGGCGCCGTATCCGGTGCAGCCCGCGGGTCGCCAGGCGGTCGCGACGTCGTTCTGCGCCGTACCGGCGATGTCGATGTGTGCCCACGGCGTACTGCCGACGAATTCGGCGAGGAACAACGCCGCCGTGATCGCACCGGCGTTCGAACCGCCGACGTTGCGGATGTCGGCGATCGGCGAATCGAGCCACTTGCGATAGCGCCGGTCGAGCGGGAGTTGCCACGCCGGTTCGCCGGTCGCGCCCGACGCGGTGAGGATCTGGTCGATCAGGCCCTGGTCGGTGCCCATGACGCCGGCCACGTCCGGGCCGAGCGCCCGTAGGCATGCGCCGGTCAGCGTCGCGATGTCGACGATCGCGTCGGTCGGCTCCTCGGTCGCCAGTACGAGCGCATCGCACATCACGAGCCGGCCCTCGGCATCAGTGTTCAGCACCTCGACCGTGGTGCCGCCGCGTACGCGGAGCACATCGCCGAGCTTCATCGCCGAGCCCGACGGCATGTTGTCGGTGCACATCAGGAACCCGGTGACCGCCGTTGGCGAACCCAGCTCGCGCATGACCGACATCGCGGCCAGGATCGCGCCCGCACCGGACATGTCGTTCTTCATCTGCGCGTGCATCTCGTCGCCCGGCTTCAGGCTGATGCCACCGGAGTCGTACATGATGCCCTTGCCGACCAGGCTGAGATGGCCGGTCGATTCTCCCTCGGGCCGGTAGGTCAGCTTCACCATCGCCGGCGGATCGACGCTGCCCGCGTTGACGCCGAGCAGTCCACCGCAGCCGAGGTCGGCAAGCGCCTGCTTGCCGAACACCTGCACGTGCAGGCCGGCGCCGGCCGCGATCACGGTCGCGATCTCGGACATGCGCTCCGCGGTCAGCAGGCCGGGCGGCGAGTTCGCTAGATCCCTGGCCAGCGCGGTTGCCTTCGCATAGAGCGCACCGCGAGCCGCGCCGCGCTCCACCTCGGCACGCTGGTCCGGCGTCGTGACGATGGTCAGCGATGCCACCGCGGTGGCCGACGCGGCGTGCTTGAGGTTCTCGTAGCGATAGCGGGCCAGCAGCACACCCTCCACGACCACCTGTGCGGCGGCGGCCGGTGGCAGGTCGGCGGCGGTCGGCAGGACCACCGTGAGGTTGGATCGGTTCGACACGGCCTGCGCGAAGGCAGCTCCCGCATCCCGCAACGCCGCCGCGGTCAGCCCGGCGGCGTCACCGATGCCGAAGGCGACCGTGGCCGTCCCGTCCCGGTTCGGCACCACCAGCGCCTGACCGACGGCGCCGGTAAACCCCGACGACGTCAGCGCCGAGCGGTCGAGGTGCAGGTCGGCCGGCGCGTCGCCGGCCAGGCCGACCGGCCAACCGACGACGTCGGCCGGTACCGCGTGGATCGCCACGCCGATCCGGGCGATGTGGTCGAGGGAGGGCGTGAGGGTGGCCGGCTTCGGCATCGCTGGCTGCATGGCAGGCTCCGTTTCCGACGATCGCGACATTTCGCCCGGACGCATCCGGCATCGCATCGCGGCGCATTCGAGTTCGATCGCCGCAATGCCACAAGATGAGACGATATCAGGGTAAAACGGCTATATACGGCATTAGCCTGGATCCCTCGCGACGTGCTCAGGCGGCATGCGACCGTCGTTTCGGAGCCGCTACCACTCTGCACGCACATACGGTGCAGAGTGGTAGCGGGCGACTCACGCAGCCGCGGCGAGCCGAGCCAGGTCCGGGAGCTGGGCCGGGTCGGACAGCGCCGAGCCCACCGCCGCGACCCGGGCACCGGCGGCCAGGAACAGCGGCGCGGTCTCCGCGGTCAGACCGCCGGTCGCGACGAGGTTGATCTCCGGAAACGGGCCGCGAATGTCCCGGAACCATGACGGGCCGAGGGCGCTGGCCGGAAACGCCTTCACCCAGGTGCACCCGACGCTGATCGCGCGCTGCAGCTCGGTCGGCGTCGCGATGCCGGGCAGGTGTGGCAGGCCGACACTGGTGCTGGCATGAAGAACGTCAAGATCAAGTCCGGGTGCCACGGTGTACGCGGCGCCGGCCTCCGCGGCCGCCAACACCTGAGCGGCCGAGACCACGGTCCCGGCGCCGACCAGCTTCCCGGCCGCCGTGCCGGCCTCGACCGCAGCCCGGAGCGCGGCCACCTGCTCGGGGCGGCCGATCGGCACCTCGACCGCGTCGATCCCCAGCGACCAGGCGAGCTGCGACAGCCGTACGGTCTCCTCGGCCGGCAGGCCCCGCAGGATCGCCATGATGCGGCCGGTGAAAATCGTGTCAAACGTCATGAGAACACATCCTTCAAGTCGTCAGCGGTGATCGGTGCCCCGACGTCGGCCGCCGTACGCAGTGCATTCGCCGCCAACCGGTGCCCGATCCGGAGGCGCTCGGCCTGCGGCCGCCCGGTCAGGAACCCGTACAGGTAGCCGGCCGCGAACGCGTCACCGGCGCCGACCGACTCCACGATCTCCACCGGTACGGCCGGCTCAAACGTGACGTCGCCGGATTCGAACGCGGTCACCCCGATGCCACCGTCCTTGATCACCAGGATCTTCGGCTCCGGCAGAAGTGCACGGACCGCGGCCGGCGTCGGCGTACCCCAGAGCGTCTCGGCCTCGTCCTGGCCGACGAACACGATGTCCGCCTGATTCGCCGCCTCGGCCAGCGCAGGCGCGGCGATCTCGGTCGGCCAGAGGCGCGCCCGGTAGTTGACGTCGAAACTGATCGTCGCCGGCCGCCGTGACAGCGCCGCCGAGAGCAGGCCCGCACACGACGGGGACAGCGCCGGCGTGATGCCGGACAGGTGGACGAGCCGCGCGGCCGGAGCCGCCGCCCAGATCGACTCGTCCATCGTCGATGCGGCCGATCCGGCGCGGTAGTAGTGCACCCGGGTCCCGGTGGCGCCGGGGTCCTTGAAGTAGACGCCGGTCGGTGCATCCGCCGACGTCTCCAGCAGCGCCTGTACGCCGGCATCCTCGAGCCGACCACGGATCATCTCACCGAACGGGTCATCGCCGACCCGGCTGGCGAACACCGTACGCAGTCCGAGCGCGGCGAGGTGGACCGCGACGTTCGCCTCGGCGCCGGCCACCGACATCGACAGCGTCGTCGCGTGCCGCAGCGGCCCGGGCGGATCGGGGCAGAGCACCGCCATCGCCTCGCCGATCGTGAGCACGTCCACCACGAGACCATCGACCGCGAAACCGTCGGCAGCCGGCACTACAGCACCACGACGCACGTCGGGCTCGGCGTCGCGATCGTGTCCACCAGCACCGGTACGCCGTCGGTGATCCGCATGACCTGGACCACGTCATCGTCCTGGCTCGCGATGTAGAGCGTGTCGCCGTCCAGCGCGATGTGCCGCGGGTTCGCCGCGACCGGCACCTCGGTGACGTACACCGGCAGGTCACCGCCTAGCGAGAACACGCTGACGGTGTCCGGGCCTCGGTTCGCAACGTAGAGATGGTCCGCGCTCGCCGCCAATTCGGAGACATCGTTGGGCTCGGTGGATCCGCGCGCGGCGACCCGGCCCAGCAGCGTCCAGTCCGCGTCGTAGACCAGCACCTCGCCACTCAACTCGGCCGTCACCATCCAGCGGTCGCCGAGCCGTAGTACGTGCCGCGGACCCGATCCGGTCGGCGCCTCGACGATCCGATCACGGAAGAGCCGGCCGTCCTCGACGTGATAGTGGTAGATCGCGTCGCCACCGAGATCGGTGACGAGGAACCCGTCCGGCGTGGCCGAGAGCATGTGCGGGTGCGGACCGTCCTGGCGTGGGTGCTCGCCGTGCCGCGTGTGCACGACCAGGTCGGTACGCCGACCGATCCGACCGTCCGCGTCCAGCGCGTGTACGGCGATGCTGCCGCCCGAGTAATTCACCGTGACCAGGGAATCCCCGTCGACGAGCAGGTGACACGGGTCGGCTCCCCCGGTCTCGCCGGTGCCGAGCGGCGACCAGTCGTCGAGTGACCACGCCGCCACGGTGCCGTGGGTCTCCTCGCCGACGGCGTAGACGACCGGCAGCCTCGGGTGCACGATGACGAAGGATGGCGAGGGGGTCGGCACGATCCGGCCGTCGGGCGTCGTGATGCCCGTACCACGTCCTCGATCGGGGGTGTAACAACCGATCATCAGTGAGCTCATGGGTAGAGATACTCCGGTGTGAAGCCGAGTGCCTTCGTCGCGGGGGTGGTGTCGATCGGCGAGGTGCGACCCGGAAGCGGCGTGCGGATCGGTGTACTCGGGAAGAACTGTGCGAACAGCTCCTCGGTCGGCTGAGCAGCGAACGTCTGCGGCGCGGCGATGTTGAACATGTGATAGCCCTGCAACGGTACGGTCAACGCGAGCCACGCCACGGTTGCCGCGTCCCGATCCTCCAGATATGACCAGAACGTACCAGCGCCCTTGATCGGTTCGGTGCGACAGGCCTCCGCCATCACCGACAGCCGATCGTCGAGGCCACCCAGGAACGGGTAGCGCAGCGCCACGATCGTCATTCCGTACTGACGGTTCATCATCACGGCGGTCGCCTCGTCGGTCTGCTTGCTGAGCGAGTACGGCTCGGCGCACTGCAGCGGATGATCCGCGTCGATCGGCGCGTACATCGGCAGGACCTTGCCCCGGCCGAACGAGACGCCGAGGATCGACTGGCTGCTCGCGAACGCCACGCGCGCGACGCCCGCCTGCCCGGCCTCCTCCATCACGACGAACGTGGCGAGCGTGTTGACGCCGAACACCCGCTCGGGCTGATCGAGCATCGGTGCGGGAATGGCGGCGAGGTGCAGCACCGCGTCGGCGCCGCGCCATCGCGTCACGGACGGTTGCCCGATCGGTGACCTCGCCGAGGACCATCCGGTCGACCGGCGCACCCTCCACCGGGACGCGGTCGAGGCCGGTCACGGCGATGCCCGCGGCAGCGAGGACACGCAGCGATGCCCGCCCGAGACGCCCGGCCGCGCCGGTGACCAGAACACGGTTCACGGTGGCGGTCACGGTGCTTCGATCCCCCCGTCGGGCCGGCGGACATGGCCGGCCCATCGTTCGAACAGATGCGCCTGCGGCGGATATTTCGCCGCCTCTTTCTCGTCGATCTCGATCCCCCAGCCGGGCGCGTCGTTCGGATACAGATAACCGTTGACCGGCATCAACGCACCCGCGGAACACCTCCTGAGCGGCCTCGTTCCAGACGTGACCCTCCTGGATGCCGAACGCCGGCGTACTCACGTCGAGCGTCACGTTCGCGGCGGCGCCGACCGGTGACACGTCGGCCGGCGCATGCCACGCGGTCTGCACACCGAACAGCTCGCACAGCGCGACGAGCTTGCGCGCCGGGGTCAACCCCCCGATCGCGGACACGTGTACGCGCAGCAGATCCACGCCGCCGCCGGTGATCAGCCGAGCCGCGTCGGGCACCGAGGCGACCTGCTCGCCGACCGCGAGTGGCATCGACACTGCGGCCCGGATCTCGGGCAGCCGATCGTAGAGCTCCAGCGGGATCGGGTCCTCCAGGAAGAACAGCCGGTACGGCTCCAGCTCGCGGGCCATCCCGATCGCCTGCTTCACGGTGAGCCGGTGATGCACGTCGTGCAGGAAGTTCGGCTCCTCGCCGAGCACCTCACGCGCCTTCGCGAACAGCTTCGGCGTGATGCGCAGGTAGTCCTGCACGTCCCAGCCGTCCGGGTGCGGCGCGCCGGGAAAGCCCCCGTTGGTCCCCCGGCCCCCGTACGAGCCCCGGCCGCGCGTACCGACCTGCAGCCGTACGTGCCGGTAGCCGTCGGACAGGATCTGCGCCGCCTCGGCGACCGTTTCGTCGATCGTGGAGCCGCCGGCATGCAGGTAAACCGCGGCGCCGCCGCGTACCCGGCCGCCGAGCAGCTCGTAGATCGGCATGTTCGCACGCTTGCCGGCGATGTCCCAGAGCGCCTGGTCGACGCCGGACAGCGCACTGTTGAGCACCGGGCCGCCGCGCCAGTACGAGCCGAGGTGGATCATCCGGGTGATGTCCTCGATGTCGGCCGGATGCCGGCCGATGATCAGCGGTGCGACGTGCTCGTCCACGGCCGTGACGACCGCGCGGAAACGCTGGGTGAAGGTGGCGCAGCCGAGTCCACGCAGTCCGGGCTCATTCGTGTCGACCCGCACGACGACGACCGGCAGGCCTTCGGGTGCGGTCACGATCGCGCGTACGCGCGGTAATCCGGAGACCATCGCGGGCCGGCCACGGCGCCTGCGTCTCGGAGATGATGTTGTCCACGAGCGATCACGTTAGCCCTCTACGATCACGCCCGATCAGCGACATCCGGCCGGTTGCCGCTCCGTGAGATGCGCAGACATCTGTACTGACCGGCCAGTCCGGCAATTCGGGCACGTCGCATGGTCACCGCCAGATGATCCGGCCCTCGTCCTCGCCGGCCAGGTAGAAGTTGCTCTGGCGCGCTTCGATCCGGTAGGTGGGCGCTCGTACGAGTGCGATGGTCGGTATTGGCGCCGTCGCCGTACAGGTGACCTCACCGCTCGGACCGGTCGTCGCGGTACAGCCGACCGAACCGCTGGGCAGCGTCGCCGTCGTGAACGTGACCGGTACGCCGGCCGCGGAGTCGCCGGCGTCGTCGACAACACGTGCTGTGAACCGGAGGCGAACCGTGGCAAGCGACCGGACGATCCGCAGCGGCGCACCGATGAGCTGGATCGGCGATCGATTCATCGCCAGGGCGTACGTCCAGGAACCGCTGGTGTGGCTGCCGGCCTGGATGGCGGCCGGTGGGTCGTACGACCCGGCCGGCGTCACGGACACGACCTGCAGCATCCCGATCGCCGACAGACAGACCGCTACGGCATCCCGAAGACGAATCCTTGTCCACACCGCACCCACGCAGGCCCCCCGACCCTCGCCGCCACGCCCAGCTAACCTGGGTGTTCGGCCGGGAGAGATGCCGTACGCCGGATACTTACCTGTTCCGGTGGTGTTTGCGGACTTCCATCACATTTGACCCGGAGAGCAGGTAGGCGGCCGACCGGCGGTCATGTGCGACCCGGTGACGTCCGATCTTCTCCGTCACCAACTCTGCCCAGCTGCTCGTACGCGATCCGGAGCCGCCCGACCAGCAGTTCTCCCCCAATGGTCACGCTCGGCAGCGGCAGCTGTCGCAGCAGCAGATCCGAATCCGAGCTGAGCGTCGGTGGCTGGGACGGCAGCGGCACCGGTGACGTCCAGAATCGATCAACGCTGTCGGCGAGCGGCGTCGACACGACATCGGCCAGCGCAATCGCGGCACCGAGCGGTCCCTGCTGCGACGAAAACCCAGGCGAGGAACCGGCCGTCCGGGAGATAGCCGAAGAAACGGCTGCGGAGGCACCGCCACGCAACGTACGCAACCGGCCGAGCAGAACATCGCGACTCCGACCGCGCCACGCGAGGATCTGGAACGGATCGGCGTCGAACGCCTCCGCCAGCAGGTAGAACGTCGCCGCGAGATGCTTGCACGGCACCGCGCTGTCCGGGCACGAGCACCGCATGCCGAGATCGCGGATCGACGTCGGGAACAGCGGCGCACCGGCGCCGGCGAAGACCGCCTCGATGCCGGGCGGCATCTCGCCGCTGAGCAGCTTCGCGCTGAATAGCGCCTGCTCGGCGAGCGCGATCTCGACCTTCGCCCAGACCAGCTCCGGAAACGGCTTCAGCGTGATGGACACGCGATACGGGATCGGTCGCGATCCCTGCACATCGGCGGCGACCTGACCTGATGTGATCTCCAGCGAGATAACCTGACCCTTCCGCGCGTACGCCCGGCCGCGGGTCATCCGGGTGCCGAGCGCGAACGACTCCAGAACGTCGATGAAGCGGCGAGCCCACCACGACTCGCCGATCGCACCGCGGGCGCTCCGCGCCTTCAGACCGTTCTCCACCGAGATCGCCGGCCGATAGTCGTGAAAGTCGGTCACTCGACCACCGCCCCGGCCTCCAGCGCGAACAGTGAACGCAGATCCGACGTGGACAGCTCGGTCAGCCAGCCCTCGCCGGTGCCGACGATCTTCGCAGCCAGTCCGCGCTTGTCCGCGATCATGCCGGCGATCTTCTCCTCGACCGTGCCGGCGCAGACGAACTTGCGGACCTGCACGGCGCGGCGCTGCCCGATCCGGAACGCACGATCGGTGGCCTGGTCCTCGACGGCCGGGTTCCACCACCGGTCGACGTGTACGACGTGGTTCGCCGCGGTCAGCGTGAGCCCGGTACCGCCGGCCTTCAGCGACAGGACGAACAGCGGCGGCGTACCGGCGGCGTCGGCCTGGAACCGGGCCACCATCGCGTCGCGTTCCTGCTGCCCGATGCCGCCGTGCAGGAACAGCACCTCGCGTCCGAACCGGGCACCGAGGTGCGCTCGGAGCATGCCGCCGAACGTCGCGTACTGCGTGAACAGCAGCGCCTTCTCGCCCGCGGCCAGCACCTCCTCCAGGATCTCCTCGAGCCGCGCGAGCTTGCCCGACCGCCCGGCCAGCCGGGAATCGTCGTGCAGCAGCTGCGCCGGGTGGTTGCAGACCTGCTTGAGCTTGGTCATCGTGGCGAGCACGAGACCGCGGCGCTCGATGCCCGTACTCATCTCGATCTTGAGCATCATGTCGTCGACCACGGCCTGGTAGAGGCTGGCCTGCTCGGCGGTCAGGTTGCACAGCACGTCCATCTCCAGCTTCTCCGGCAGGTCCGAGATGATCGACTTGTCGGTCTTCACCCGCCGCAGGACGAACGGTCCGGTGATGCGGCGCAGCCGGGCGGCGGCTTCATCGTCGCCATGGCGTTCGATCGGCTCGGCGTACGCCTTCTTGAACGTCGCCGCCGTCCCGAGCAGGCCCGGAGATGCGAACTCCATGATGGACCACAGATCGGCGAGGCGGTTCTCGACCGGCGTACCGGTGACCGCGAAGCGGGCCCGTGCGGGCAGTGCGCGGACCGCGGCGGCCTGGCGGGTGGCCGCGTTCTTGATCGCCTGTGCCTCGTCGACGACCACCCGGTGCCAGGTGATCCGGCTCAGCTCGGCCGCGTCGCGGGCCGCCAGCGCATAGGTGGTGACGACGATGTCGGCGCCGTAGACCGCATCGGAGAACGCGTCACCGCGTGCGCGCTCGGCGCCGTGGTGCACGTGCACCCGCAGGTCCGGCGTGAACTTCGCGGCCTCACGCTGCCAGTTGCCGACCAGCGACATCGGGCAGACCAGCAGCGTCGGACCGGCCTCCGCGGGGTCGCCCGCGATCAGCGCCAGCAGCTGCACGGTCTTGCCCAGGCCCATGTCGTCGGCGAGGACGCCGCCGATGCCGAGCGATTCCAGGAACGAAAGCCAGGCCAAACCCCTTTGCTGGTACGGGCGGAGCGCGCCCCGGAACCCGAGCGGCGCATCGACCGGTTCGAGGTGCCGTTCCGCGGTGCCGGCCAGCAGATCGCCGAGCGCGCCGTCCGCGGTGACCGCGATGATCGGAAGCCCGGCCGGGCCCTCGTCGCTCGCCAGACCGGCGTGCAGCAGCTCGCCGACGCTCATCTGGCCGCCGGACTTCATCAGCTTCAGCGCCGAGGCGAGACGTTTCGCGTCCAGCTCGACCCATTGGCCCCGGATGCGTACGAGCGGCGTCTTCAGCTTCGCCAGCGACTTCAACTCGGCCTCGGTGAGCGGATCGTCGCCGAGCGCGATCTCCCACTTGTAGTCGAGGATCGAGTCGAGCCCGAAGCCGCTCTGCCCGGCGACCGGCCCGGCGCAGTACGCGACGTCGCGTGCAGCCGGGCGCCGAGCCGGGCCGCAGGCTTCGACCACCAGGACGGCAGCAGCACGCCGAACCCGGCCGCATGCAGCATCGGCGCGCCCTCGCGCAGGAACCGGTGCGCGCCCTCGGCGTCGAGATCGAGTTCCGACGGTGTCGCGGTGGCCAGCGCGGTGTCGATCTCGGGCCAGAGCCGGCTCGCCCGGCCGAGTTCGGCGAGCATCGTCTCCTGCGGCTCGTCGATATGCCGGGCGAGCGCGGTCAGCTCACCCTTCGTCTGCCAGACGCGTCGGCATCGACGATCAGGCTGGGTTCGTCGGTCGCCTGCAGCGCGAACTCGACCCGCCACCCGTCTTTCTCCTGGTCCCCGAAGCCGTCCCCTTCGCCGTCGGCAAACAGCGGCTCGACCAGACGGAAGCAGGCCCGGACCGGGCCGCCGACGGCGTCGCTCTGCCAGGCGGCCAGCTGAGACGTCAGCTCGTCGAGTCCGCGGGCGTCGGCGTCGAACGTCCGCTCCCGCCCGCTCAGCGCCGCCAGCCACGACCAGGTCACGGCCGGAATCCCGCCCGTACGCCGGCCGGATGCGAGCACCGTCGCGCCGAGTGCGTCCCGGACCGCGGCATCGGTGAGCGCATCGATGGCCGCGGCCACGATCCCGGCCGATGTAGTGCCGGTCGGTGCCGTACCGGCGTCGGCACTCCGCTCGTCCGACCGGCGGCAACGCCGACGCCAGATCCCGAGCCCGTACGGCGTCCGCGCCGGTCAGCAACGGTCGCCAGACCGCTTCGGCGCCGCCGGCTCCGGCCCGCCGGATCACGGTCGGCAGGACCCGGCCGCGGGACGCGAGGTCGACGGCGAACGCGGCCAATTCGATCGGGTGGAGCAGCGTCGATCCGGGCGTGACGTCGTCGGCGATCGGCCCGCGCAGCAGCGCCAGCGCGTCGTCGGCGTCGAATTCCAGCGTCTCCACCCGCCAGGCGGCGAGTTCGGGAACCGTCGCGTACTTCGGATCCGCGGATGCATCGGTGCGGACCAGCTCCGGCGAGTCCATCGGCACGCTGCCCCGGGTCGGGAGCCACAGCCGCCGCGTACCGGCGTGCGCCACGATGGTGCCGGCGAGCGTACCCAGTGATGAAGACGAGGCGGCGAACGGATGTGCCCGCTCCCGGGCCGGGCGTCCGGCGCGCCGCGGTGCCGCCGCCGGCGTCGCGTGCTCACCCCAGATCGCGAGGCGCCCGGAAGCGGTCCACAGGGCGTGGACAGCGAGCACGGGACACCTCCTCGATTTGCCGGAACCACTCTAGAGGTCGGCCTGCCACCCACAACGATCTAGGGGTTGTTGCTGTTATCGCGGGCCGGATAGCAGCAGCAACCCCTAGATCGTTTGCTTCAGCGGGCGACCCAGTCGGGCAGCGGCTCGCGGGATGCGAGCCACCCGGCCGGGATCCCGTCCACCCCGGTGTGCGCCGCGACGATGCCGCCGACGATGGCGGCCGTCGTGTCGACGTCGCCACCGGCCTGAATGCACGCGGTGATCGCGGCCGGATAGTCGTCCAGGAACCGCGCGGCGCACCACAGCGTGAACGGGACCGTGTCCCCCGCGATCACCAACGATCCATTGCCCAGCTCGTACGCCGCCTCGGCCACACTCGCCGCCAACAGCGTGCGGGCCCGGCTGATGCCGCGACGGACCTGGCCGTCGATCACGAACGGCATCACCTCGTCGAGCAACCGCGCCGGCGTCAGACGCCGCCCCGATATCCGGGCCTGCGCCGCGAGCGATGCCGCCACCGCGACGGCGACCGCGCCGATGATGCCCTCGGGATGGGCGTGCGTCACTTCGGCCGAACGGATCGCCTGGTCAGCGGCGGTCGATCGGGGAGTCGGCGAAGTACGCACCGAGCGGCGCGACGCGCATGGCCGCGCCGTTGCCCATCGACCCTTCGTCGAACAGGGTTCGGGTCGCTTCCCACCACGGCCGGCCCTCGCGGATCGCGTGCATGACGACGACCGCACCACCGCCGTACCCGCGGTACGGCTCGCACCGGTCCGCGAACACGTCGGCGAGCACGTCCTGGTCGATACCGCCACGCATACGCAGCTCGGCAACGACCGAGCAGGCCATTTCGGTGTCGTCGGTCCATTCCCAGGGACCGGGTGGCGGGGTTCCGGCCGCCAGATCGGCGGGCCTGCGTCCCGCCATGAAGAATTGGGCGCCGAGCGCGTCGCCCACGGACAGCCCGGCAAGGCTGTCGTAACAGAGATCGAGCCGTGTGTTCAGGTCGAGGTTTGTCATTGTCGACCGAGATTGTGCCACGTTCGTTTGTCCGACGGCACTACAGCTGCGTGGCCCCGAAGATCGCGAGCGCCACGATCGTGAGGACGACCAGCAGGCAGCCCAGCGGCAGGAGTACGTCCAGCACGCCGGTGCGGGTCCGCGGCTTCTCCCAGTGCCACGAGATCGGCCCCTCGTCCTCGGCCGCCGCCCGCAGCGCCGCCATCCGACCGGCCGCGATCGGCCCGAGGTCGGCGGTCGGATCGGCCGGCAGGCGCAGCATGCGCAGCCGCGTGCCGGGCGACTGCTGGACGCGCTCGAACGCGGCGATCTCCTCGGACGTCGCGGTCTCGGTCAGAAAACCCCAGCGGCCGGCCGAAACGCGATCGCCCACGGATCGGTAGAGAGTCGCGCGGCGGGCCCGGATCTCGAGGTTCCCCGGATCGGCAGCGGCCAGGCTGGCCAGCCGGTTTGCGGCCATGAACGTATGCCCGGCCCGCAGGTCGGCCTCGATCCGCTCGTACACGTCGTCACCGGCCATGGCGACCATTATCGGCAGCGACCATCAGCCTCCGCTGCCTCGTTCCGGCACCGGCATCGTGACGGTCAGCCCGATCGCGATGCGTACCGCCATCATCAGCGGATCCCGGGCGGCGAGGCGACCGGCGAAGAACCGTGGCGCGGGGGCCGTCCACCCGAGTACCGGCTTCGTCAGCCGCCGCCCACAGCAGCATCGCGAGCAGGATCTCCCCCGTCGGCATCCGGAGCACGAAGCGCCGCGACAACGCCGGCCCGGATGCCCGCGACCGTCGTGTCACCGGTCGCCGTCAACGCGCCGTCGTTCGCGAGGTAGTCGGCCATGCCGAGCCGATGACGGACGGTGGCCGCGACATCCGGCCCGATTGCCGACAGCCACTGGTAGGCGGGCTGCGACCCGCCTCGGATCAGGCGGGCGAGCACGCTGTCCAGGAATCGGTCGCCGGTCGGCGCGATGTCCACCACCCGTACCGTACCGACGTCGCCGTCGGCCAGATCGATCGCGCCGCGGCGGCGTAGCTCGGCCAGTGCCGCGGCGGCCGGTCGCGACCTCGATGCCTTCGGACGGGATCCGCCCGTCCACGTCGCCGCGCGAGCAGGTACAGGCGGTCCGGCAGCAGCAGGGTCAGCGGCTCGGACGGCGTCGTGCCGGGCAGCGTATGGAACAGGAGACCCGGATCGAACCCGGTGACTCCGGGCACCGACGATGCCGCGATCGTTCCGTCGGCAAGACCGAGATCATCCAGCCGCGCGCGCAGCTCGGCAACGCGCAGCCGGATCGGCACACGCGGCCGCGACCAGCGTACGCAGCTCGATCACCTCGTCGTCCGCGGACCGCAGGGTCAGCGGCTCGTCCCAGACGTGAACCCAGCGCGCGCCGGCATCCTCGACCAGCTTCGTACTGATCGCGGCGATCACGTAGTCGGCCAGCCGGTCCGGGCTCGCCAGGTGCGCAGCAAGCACGTGCGCGCGACCGGCGGCGAGGATGTCGAGCACGGTCCCGAGCCCCCATCGCGCCCGGTCGTTCATGCGGTCGGCGGCCCGGTACAGATCCTGCGCGCGGATCTTTGCCTCCGACCGCGCCGTCGCCTCGATCCGGTCCGCGACCGCGTCGGTGTCCAGCGCGGCCGTGAGGATGTCACGGTCGCTGAACAGGTCGACCGCTCGGGCGATCATCCACGGACGGTCGCGGATTCGAGCGCGATGATCGCGGCGATCCGCTCGTCCATCGGCGGATGGGAATCCCACGGCGTCCGGTCCGCGTACCGGCGCCGCGGACCGCTCCAGGAGCATGAACGTGTCGAGCAGATCGGCCGGACGATATCCGTCGATCCTCGGCGCTCACGATGTATCGCCGAAGCGCGTCCTCCCAGGTCGCGGCTAGCACCGGGAAGCTGCCAGCACCTCTCGCGTCGGTGTAGCGCCGGCGATCCGGGCCGCCGCCTGATCGGCTTCGAACTCCATGGCACGCATGACCTTCAGCGCGACCAGGAAGTAGACCGCCGCGAAACCGGTAAGGACCAGGCCGCCGATCTGCCGACGGCCGATCCGGGTGATGGTCGCGCGCGATGCTCGTACCACCGCGGTAGACGACCGCCCCGAAGACGGTGTGACCGCCGACGTAGTGACCCATCTCGTGTGCCACGACCGCTCGGAGCTGATTCGCGTCGATCGCGTACAGCAGAGGCACGCCGAGGTAGAGGCAGCGACGGCCGCGCCGGAGTCCTAAACGGCCGGCGTCCTCCCACACGGCCGCGTTGACCTCGGCATCGAGCCGGATCTCGTCCGGCGCGCGGGTGCCGACGGCTTCGGCGACGTCACGGACGAGCATCCACAGGCCGGGCGGTCGTCTTCGGCGACGGCCACGCCGGGCGGCGGTTCCGGCCCGGCCCGCAGGATCTGCCACAGCGGAGGCCCTAAGGCGATCGCGGTCACCACGGTCGCACCGGCGAGCTCCTGCAGCGCGCCGGGGATATGCGACAGCGCGAACGTCAACCAGACCAGCACGGCCAGGATCGCGAACCCGGACGCGTAGAACGCGACCAGCAGACCGACCGCCACGAGCGCGCGCAGCGTGATCGACACGGGTACGCGTTCCATGTCGCCATCGTCACATGATCGGTCCAGCCATGCCGGCCCGAAGTCCACTAAGATCGATGCAATGGGGCTCCGCAGCGACTACCTCGCGCACCCGAAGCACGGGCCGCTGCCCGCGCTGCTGCTTCTGCTCACGATCGTGACCGGCCTCGTCGACGCGGTCAGCATCCTCGCGCTCGGCCGCGTCTTCGTCGCGAACATGACCGGCAACGTGGTGTTCATCGCTTCGCGCTGGCCGGTGCGCCCGGCTTCTCACTGTCCGCGTCGCTCGCCGCGCTGGTCGGCTTCCTGCTCGGCGCCGCAGCCGGTGGCCGGCTGGTCGGCCGGACGCACCACCGCGGCCGGTTGCTGCGCGATACCGCCATCGCAGAATTGGTACTGCTGGTGGTCGCGCTGGTCACGCTGCTCGCGGCCAATGACGCAAACACCGTGGTACGCGATACCGTCGCGTTTCTGATCGCGATCGCGATGGGCATACAGAACGCCTCGGTACGCTCCCTCGCCGTCCCGGACCTCACGACGACCGTTCTGACTATGACGCTGACCGGCATCGCGGCCGACATCCGGCACGCGAGCTACGCCGTCGCACTGCGCCGGTCGCTGGCCGTACTGAGTATGTTCGCCGGCGCGGCCATCGGCGCCGTCCTGGTGCTGCACGTCCATGCCGCGGTCGCGATCGGGCTGGCGGCGCTGCTGGTCGCGGTCGTGGCGGTAGCCGCCGCGCAGTCGAGTCGGCAACCGGCCGCCTGGCAGGAGACCGCGGCCTAGCCCGTCGGCCACCGATACGACGGAAGCGGCAGCCGCAGGCGGGCGCCGCTTCGGTGATCTGCGAACGGTTAGAAGCGGCGCAGCCAGTGCATGTGGTCGTTGAGCCAGTTGTGCACGACGGTGACCTCGTTGGTGTCCTTCGAGAGCCACGACAGGTCATTGCTCATCACCAGCATGCTCAGCACGACCGCGACGAGGCCGAACAGGGCGCCGAAGATGAGCAGGCCGTGGCCGGTGACGTGCGGGCGGGAGACCGATACCAATGCGATCATGGCAAAGATAATTGCCAGGATGCCGGCCGCGAAGCCGAGCGGTGCGAGGATCCCGGTGAACGTCGCGGCGAGCGCGAGCGTACCGACGATGATGCTGAGCACACCGGAGAAGCTGACGTGCACCCAGCGCTTGACGTCCGCGTCCGGGACGGCCACCGGCTCGGTCACTACGGTCTCCGGTGCGACCACCGGCTCCGGAGCCACGACCGGCTCGTCGTCGGCGAACGAATCATGCGTCGACAGCCCGCCGCGTCATGATCCGCTGCGTACCCTCTTCTGCCTCGGGCGTGACCGTCTCCACGACGGGCGTGCCACTCTCGTCGACTACCGGTGCTGTTGCCGTCGATGAATTTCTGCCGAACATGGCGTACGCCTCCTTGGCGATGTGTTGTCTTCGCCCGGGATACCCGTATGCGCGGTTTCCTAATCCTCCGACCCGACGTCGAGCCCATCCCGCCGGCGCTGCATAAACGCGCGCTCGGCCGGGTTGGACGTCAGTGTCGATCGCCGCCTCGTACGCAGCGGCTGCCTCCTGATTGCGGCCCAGCCGCCGGAGGAGATCCGCCCGGATCGCATAGAACACGTGATAGGTCAGCAACGGGCCGTCGCGCGCCAAAGTGTCCACGATCGCGAGCGCGACCTCCGGCCCGTCGACCTCGGCGATCGCCACGGCCCGGTTCAGCGCCACGATCGGACTCGGCGCCACGGCCATGAGCTGGTCGTACAGGGCGAGGATCTGCCACCAGTCGGTGCCCGGACCGTCGGTGTGCACCGCGGCGATCGCGGCCTGGATCTGGTACGGCCCCGGCCGGTTACGCCGCAGGCAGCGCCGCACGAGGTCATGCCCTTCGGCGATCAGTACCCGATCCCACGCGTCCCGATCCTGCTCGTCCAGCGGCACGAGATCGCCTCCGGACGTCACCCGCGCACCTCGCCGTGCCTCGGTGAGCAGCATCAACGCCAGCAGACCGGCGGCTTCCGGCTCGTCCGGCATCAACTCCAGCAGCAGCCGGCCGAGTCGGATCGCCTCGGCGCACAGGTCCGCGCGCGACAACTGATCACCGGACGTCGCGGCATACCCCTCATTGAAGATCAGGTAAATCACCGCGAGCACGCCGCGCACACGATCCGGAAGATCAGATTCACGCGGTACGCGGTACGGGATGCGCGCGTCCTTGATCTTGCCTTTGGCTCGCACGATCCGCTGCGCCATGGTGGCCTCGGGCACCAGGAACGCGCGCGCGATCTCGGCGGTCGTCAAGCCGCCGAGCAGCCGGAGTGTGAGCGCGACCTGCACCGATCCGGCCAGCGCCGGATGGCAGCAGGTGAAGATCAGGCGCAGCCGGTCATCCTGCACGGCGCCCTCCTCGATCGGCTCGTCGGCCATGGTCAGCAGCGCGGATGCGGCCTCCCGATCGTCCCGGGAGGACTCGCGGCGGAGCCGATCGATCGCGCGGTTCCGAGCGGTCGTGATGATCCACCCGGCCGGGCTCGGCGGGATGCCGGTCAGCGGCCAGCGCTCGACCGCGATCACGAAGGCGTCCTGGACCGCGTCCTCGGCGATGTCGATGTCGCCGAACACGCGGACCAGGACCGCCACCGTACGACCGTGCTCGGCACGAAACACCTGCTCGATATCGGTCAGCATGTCGATCGGCACAGACCCGCTAGCGGGCGAACGGCCGGACTTCGATCGGCAGCGTGGTGATCACCGCGAGGCGGCTTCCCCAGGCCAGCGCTGCGTCGAGATCCGGCGCCTCGATCACCGTGAAGCCGCCGAGATACTCCTTGCCCTCCGCGTACGGCCCGTCGGTCATCAGCACGTCGTCGCCCTTCGCCCGCAGTACGGTCGCCGAACTCGGCGCGGCCAGGCCGCCGGTGAAAACCCAGGCGCCGGCCGCCTTCATCTCGTCGTTCAGGGTGGCCAGATCACTCATGATCTTGTCGAGCACGTCCGTGGGTGGCGGCGTTCCCTCGGGCTGCATCACGCTCATCAGATACTGCGTCATGGCACTCATCCTCCTCGTACGTAGGTGTCTCTCACCCTCTATACGATCGGCGCCGCCCCGGATCGACACCGCCGCTCAAGAGCCGTCGGCGTCGGCCAGTGTCTTCGTCACGTTGCCGGCGCGCTCGACCAGTTCGTCGATCCAGGTGATCGCCTCCGGCACGGCGTGGATGCCCTCTTCCAGCACCCACCGCAGCGCCTTCAGCGTCCACACCACCCCGCCGAGGGCCAGTTGCCAATCCAGGTCGGTGATCGGCTGACCGAGCAGCGCCCACTCGTCCGCGTACGCGGCGGCGATCCCGTCCGTTCGGGCACCGACCTCACCGATGCCCCGGATCAGACTGTAGAGATCACCGAGGTGAGCCCCGACACGCGCGTCGGACCAGTCGATCGCCCGCGGACCGGAGCCGGTCAGCACGATGTTCTTCGGCTCGAAGTCGCCGTGCAGGATCGTCTCGGGCACCGTCTCGGCCAGCCTGCGGAGATTCGGCGCGAGCAGCGGTTCGCATGCGTCCAGAGCACCCGCCAGGTCCGGGCGGACGGCGGCGAGCGCGGCGGTTGCGCGTACCCACTGGTCGGTGATCTCCTCGGCGGCGAACCGGAACCTGCCGGCGGCGGCCAACCGCCCCGCGGCCTCGTGCCGCATGCGCGCGAGCAGGCGTGCGGCCGCCTGCGCATCGCCCGGCGACAGTCGCTCTTCGAGCGAATACCGGCCGAGGTCTTCGAGCACGAGTACTGCGAACCCGTCGCCCCGATGCGATGCCAGCAACTGCGGCGCGGTGATGCCGAACGGGATCAGCAGCCGCTGGTAGACGTCGAGTTCGGCGGCGCTCGTGCCGTCCGCGCGCTTGACGATCGCCGTCGAGCCGTCCGCCCAGCGGATGCGCCAGGTCTCGCTGCCTCCCCAGTGCCGCAGTTTGTCACCGCCGAGCGCGACGCAGTCACCTGCCACGAGGCCGAGCCAGTCGGGCCGCTCAGCGGACATCGAGACAGGCCATCGTGTCGCGGGCGGTCTCTGCGAACGGGCGCAGCCGCAGCCCTGCGGCGACCGCGCGGGCGAACGACAGCTGGAACGTGCCGTCGTGGCTGCCGTCATCGGGCTGGACGATGAAGCCGGTGCGATCGCCGCCCCAGTCGACCGTGGCATGGCCGCCGGTCACCTCGCGGCAGGTCTCGAGCATGCGTGCGAACGTGAGCGGCTCCTCCGGCCCGACGACCGTGTACGCACCGGTCAACGGTTTCACGGTCGCGAGCAGGATGAAGTCGGCGAGGTCACGGACATCGATCACCTGAACGGCCTGGTCCGGCTTCGCCGCGCAGGCGACGATGTCGTCATGGGCCATCGCACGGCCCCAATCAACCAGGTCCGGGCCGGTATCGCCGGGACCGCTGACGAATCCGGTCCGGATCGCCGTGAACCGTCCCGGAAACGAGCCCGCTACGACTTGCTCGCAGAGCACTTTCAACGGTCCGTACGTGTCCCAGCTGAACCCCTCCGGCGGGTCCGGCGGCATCTCCATCATCCGGCCGTCCTCATCGACGCCCGGAACGTGCTTGTCGCGGTAGACCGCGATGGACGACATGAACGTGTAGTGACCGGCCCGATCGCGCAGCAGACCCGCGGTACGGGCCACGTGGTCGGGCGTATATCCGCAGAAGTCGAACACCGCATCCCACTCGCCGGTCTCCAGCGCGCCGAGGTCACCGCCCCGGTCACCGACCAGCCGCGGTACGCCGGGGAACAGTTCCGGATTTGTCCGACCCCGGTTGAAGAGCGTGACGTCGTGGCCGTCCGCGAGCGCCGTGGTAACGACCTGCCGTCCGATGAACTTCGTGCCGCCGAGCACGAGAAACTTCACGATTCCCCCAGGTTGTCGACCGGCCGACCACTCTACGGTCGGCCGATCACCAGGGCACCTGATTATCGGCCGGCTGCGAGCGCTTCGGTGCCCGCCGCCGGCCGATCCGTCAGAACGCGACCGCGTCCCAGTGCACCCCGTCGGCGGACTGGTAGTGCGCCAGGGTCGCATGCGCGTCCCGGACATCGAGGCTGACCGCGAACATCAGGCCACCGACCGATGACACGTTCGTGATCGGGAACGCCTGGTCGTCCGCGACGAACGCGGAGGCACCGGGTGCAAGCCGCCACGTTCTGGCCAGGTCGTTGATGACGAGGCCACCCGATGCCGTCGCCGCGGCCGATACCTGGTCGACCGCGGTGAGGTTGCCATCCGGCGACGGGCTGGGCGCGATCAGCGGCGTCAACGCCGGCAGCGGTACGTTCTGCCAGGTCACACCATGATCATCGCTGACCAGGATCTCCTGTCGGTCGCCTCCCCGGGCGTCCGGCGTGCCGTAGTCCACCAGACCGTAGATCCGGCTCCCGTCGGTGCCGATCGGGTCGAACTCCACCTGGCTCAGATCCTCCGGGATGGTCGACTGCTGCCACGTGTGACCGTCGTCGCGGCTGGTGAAGAACCCGCTGGGCGAGTCCGCGAGAAGCGTGCCGTCGATCGGCGCACGCATCCACGGAACTGCGTCGACCGGGGTCGACGAGATGTCGGTCAGCCTGCCGTCCGATCCGATCGCCAGCAGCCGCGACGTGCCGGACGTCGGCCCCGGGTCGGCCCAGGTCAGCTGGTCCCCGGCGGGCACCCGGTCGGCGGTGTCGATCGGTGCCTGCACGATTTTGTGCCACGTACGGGCGCCGTCGGTGCTGACCCAGCCGGACGGATTCGTAGCCGGCGGCCGATCCCCTGCGATTAGCGTCGCCTTCGGCTCCAGGAGCACGTGGTCGGCGTCGAATACGAACAACTTCGCATCGCTGTCCGAGGACCAGCCGGGCGGCGCGGTCCGCACCGTGAACGTCCGGCCACCATCGGACGTGGCCCGGAACTGCTCCGAACAGGCTATGCCCAGTCGGCCGCCGGGGCAGATCAGGAATCGGCCGAACCCGTGCACTCCGTCGGCCAACTCCAGATCGCTGAGCGCGCCGGTCAGCGTCAGGTTGTCGATATCGATCGACGTCATCAGGTTCGGATCGATGCTGGCCGGGATCGGGAAGATCGGTCCGGCCGGCTCGACCGAGTGCGGCGCGCCCCCGCCCAGGCCGGACAGGCCGACCGCGGCCACCACCGCAGCGACCGCCGCGGCCAACGTCGTGAGCGCCGCCTGGCGGAGCGTACGCCGACGGTGCAGGCGACCGGTGTTCGCGATCAGTCCGCCGACCCACCCGCTGTCGATATCGACCGGCTGCTCGAACTTCTCACGCAGCAGCGATTCGAGAGTTTCCATCAGTCACCCCCGTGATGATGTTGGAGTCCAGGTGCTCGGTGCTGCCGGTCAGGCCGGCCCGCAGCGTCTTGAGCGCACGGTGCCGCAGAGACCGTACGGTGGCGGCGCTGCGGCCGATCATCTGAGCGATCTCGGCGTCGCCGTGATCGTCGAGGAACGATGCGACCAGTACGGCTCGTTGCAGTTTCGGCAACTCCTGGAGCCGCCGATCGAGCGCGAGCCGGGCGTCGACGTCGGCGTACGCGTCTGACTCGGTCCGTGGATCAACGGTCAGTTCCAGTTGCTGCTGCGGCTTCGGACTGCGGCGCCAGATGCTCACGTGCGTGCGGAACATGACTGTGGTGGCGTACCCAGCCGGGTTACCGTCGGCGCGGATGCGCTTCCACGCACCCATCACTTTGATCAGGGTTTCCTGAACAAGGTCTTCGGCCGCGTGACGGTTTCCGGTGAGTGCGATCGCATACCGCGTCAACGACGCGATCTGCCCCCGAACGAACTCGTCAAACGAGTCGTCGATCATGTGCACTCCCTTCGTTGTCATCCGTTCCTACGTTCACGGTGGCACGCCCCGTTGCAGCACTTCGCGGCGAATTTCGGACGGGCACTCCGGCCTGCGAATACCTCTCAAGTTCCGGCGAATGTACGACTTCTCGTCGGACAGCTTGGTGGCGAAATGACCGAAGGGATTAGGCTCAACGGTGTTCTCCGTGGACGCCGTACCCGCAGCGCGTCAGCGGACAACCATGAACGTGGGATCGCAGATTCGCTGTCCAGGAGGAGAGCTATGCAGCTGGGAATGATCGGGCTCGGCCGGATGGGCGCGAACATGGTGCGCCGACTGACGAAGGCCGGACACGATCTCGTCGTGTTCGACGTGTCGCCGGACGCCGTCAAGGCACTCGAAGCCGAAGGCGCGACCGGCGCCACGTCTCTGGAGGACTTCGCCGCCAAGCTGACCGCACCACGGGCGGCGTGGGTGATGGTGCCGGCCGGATACACCGCCGACACCGTACGGAAGCTGGCCGCCCTCTTCGACGCCGACGACACCATCATCGACGGCGGCAACTCCTACTACCGCGACGACATCGATATCGCGGCGGAGTTGAAGCCGAAGGGCATTCACTACGTCGATGTCGGCACGTCCGGCGGTGTCTTCGGCCTCGAGCGCGGCTACTGCCTGATGATCGGTGGTGACGACACCGCGGTCGCGCGGCTCGATCCGATCTTCGCGGCGCTCGCGCCCGGCGTCGGCACGGCGGAACGCACGCCCGGCACGTCCGGCGAGCCGAGCCAGGCCGAGAACGGCTATCTGCACTGCGGCCCGAACGGCGCCGGCCACTTCGTCAAGATGGTCCACAACGGCATCGAGTACGCCATCATGGGCGCGTACGCCGAGGGTCTCAACATCCTCGCCGGCGCGAACATCGGCAAGCACCAGCACGAAATCGACGCCGAGACGGCACCGGTACGCAATCCGGAGTACTACCAGTACGACATCGACACGGCCGACGTCGCCGAGGTCTGGCGTCGCGGTTCCGTCGTCGGTTCGTGGCTGCTCGACCTGACCGCGATCGCGTTGCGCGAGGACCCGACGCTGAATTCGTTCGCGGGCAAGGTCTCCGACTCCGGCGAAGGACGCTGGACGTCGATCGCGGCGATCGAGGAGGGCGTACCGGCGCCGCTGCTCACCGAGGCGCTCTACTCCCGGTTCCTGTCCCGTGGCCTCGGCGACTTCGCGTTCAAGGTGCAGTCGGCGCAACGTAAGCAGTTCGGCGGTCACGACGAGAAGAAGTCCTGACGCCGGGCGCCCAAGGGGTCTACGCCGCCTGCACCAGGCGCAGAACCTCTTGGGCGCAGCCCCAGGACAGCGTGAAGCCACCGCCGCCGTGACCGTAGTTGTGGATGACCACCTGGTCGCCGATGTCGTCGCGCTCGGTCCGCACGACGCTGCGCATCGGCCTGAGCCCGACCCGGCTCATGATGATCTTCGCGGCGCCGATCTTCGGTTCGATCTCCGCGCATCGGGCCACGATCGCGGCCGTCGTCACCGGGTCCGGTTCCATGTGCGACGCGTATTCGATCTTCTGGCCGCCCAGCACGACATGGTCGCCGTGCGGTAGGAAATACGTCAGATCCTGGCCTTCGACATTGTCCTGGAAGAACCAGTCGACACCGTTGTTCTCGACCACGACCAGTTGGCCACGGGTCGGGTACATCTCGTCATCCGGCACGAGATCACGCGCGCCGAGCCCGGTGCAGTTGACGATCACGTCGGCGGTGCCGGCGAGATCCGCGAGGGACGTGACGACAACCCCGAACGTGATGCCGGCACCGCGGCGCGCAAACCGCTCGGACAGGTAGGTGAGGTATGTCGGCGTATCACCGATCGGGATGGTGTAACGCCATCCCACCTTGTACGCGGGGCCTAGGGTCCGGGGCGGCAATTCGTCGGCCGTACACATCCGGAAGTCGTCGACCTCTTTCGCCCAGGACGGCGCATCGACGTCCTCGACCTCGGTCTCCAGCCCGTTGACCATCCGGATCCCGGTGCCGGGCGTCCTTGCGATGTCCTGGAGAACGAACCGGGTCAGCCGGCTCCATTCCATGATGCGATCGTCGCTCACCATGTAGGGGCCCCAACTCGCACCCGCGACCGCCGATGTCGTCATCGACGGCGGATTCGCCGCGACCACGCGCACCCGATGTCCCGCCTCGGCCAGACATACGGCCGTGGTGAGGCCGGAGAGCCCGGCTCCGATCACAAGTACGTCCCCGGTGAACATTGATAAACATTAACTTTTACAGGCACCTTTTGGCGAGGACAGGCGCCGTTTGGCGAAGATTTACGTCGCGCCGACGCTTGCACGCAACGGATACCGTCAATGTTCTCATCATCTGGAATATATGGCTTCATCGATGAAACCAATCGTCACGCGCCGTTGTATAGAGACCACGGTATGCGATGGAATAGAACCCCGACCACACCGACCGGAGCGCACATGCTGATGATGGGCGAAGTCCATACTGGACTTCTCCGCAACTCTGCGGCGGCATCGCCGGTCCTGACGCGCGATCTCCTCACGTCCGTGACCGGGGAACGCATCCGGCTGTTCACCCGGCCGGTGGCGCGGGCGGTCTCGCCGGAGCGCCTGACCGGCGTGGATACCGTCCTGCCGCACGCGTCCGGCGGCATGTCCGCGCGGCATCGGGACGGTCATCTCCCGCAGCATCATCAGCGGCGGCCACGTCGTGCAGGGCTCCGCGTACACGCGGGTCGCTCCGGTCCCGGCCGAGCGCCGCCTGCCCTGGTCGCACTACCTGGCCCGACCCGGCGTGGTCGAGCCGATCGGCAAACTCGACCTGGATCAGATCGCCGACGGGCATCTCGCGTTCAAGCCACCCGACGTCGCCGCATTGGACATGGCCGCGGTCAGTTCGGGTGCGCTCGACATCGTCCAGGACCAACCCGGCCTGGACCAGAATGGCGTTCCGCAGCCAGCGACCCGCGTCTCAATGGGCGGTCGATCGCGGACCCGGCGGCGGATCGGCCGATGACTGTTCCGCTTCAACGGCGACGATGCCGGCGAACGAAGCGTACGGCTGCCGGCGCGTGATGCTGACGTCTCGGCGTACGCCCGGCTGTGTGAAGACCTTGCCCTCCATGACTGGCTGCTCACGACGGTGCTGTCGATGATCAGCCGAGCGCGGATCGGATCCGGTGACCGCGGCGCGGTGATCGAGGCGGTCCGACCTGCGCTTGACTATCTCGTCCACCTGTGGATGCCGGCCGTCCAGATCGATCCCATGCTCTACCAGTTCTGGGCCGAACTGGACGACCATGCCGGCCTGGACAAGCAGTGGCGCACCACCGTGAGCCGGATCCGGGACCAGTTCGTGATTGCGAGCGTGGCACAGACGAAGCTCAGGTGACGGCGCCCCTGCCAGGGAGCTGACATGGCACGAAAGAACGGGACATAAACCCGCATTCCGACCAACCTGATGATCTCCAGCTGCTCGGCGCCATCGGGTACGGCGGCTCGGCCGTCGGCAACGCGAGTCAAAGGTGGTATTCGGACTCTCGGTCTCGCTGTTCATCGCCGGCATCGCGTTCGTGGTGCAGTTCCTCTACGAGGTCGAGCGGCGGCTCGAACAGATGGAGGACGCCTACGCAATCAGGCCGCCGAGACCATCCAGGGCATCACCGAAGGATTCAAGAAGTCAACGAAGCGACCGAGCTGTACTCGGCTGTCGAGGGTCCGCGGTTCGGACCGACATGATGACCCAACTGGTCCGCAACTCCACTCGGCTCGAACCGAGTCCCGACGCTTCTGTTCGACTTCGCCCAGTCCGAGATCATCCGACTCTCGGACATGCTCAAGACGCTGAGCGACGGCGCCGACCTGAGCTACGAGGGCGAGGATCGCGACTGGATGCTCGGGCTGACCCGGGCCACCAAGCATCGATCGACGCCACCAGCCTGAACAGCGTCGATGCCGGCGGGGTGGGATTCGGGACGGCGGCCTCTGGGCCAGCGATCTCGGCCAGCGCTACCTGGACACGCAGAGCGATGCGATCCGCCGCGGCGTCATGATCCGGCGGGTGTTCATCATGGATCGGGCCGACATGATCGACGACCCGGACTTCCTCAGCGCATGCAACCAGCACAAGGCGATCGGCATCCAGGTGCGCATCCTCGATCCGTCCAAGGTGATCGCGCGTACGGCGCGAGGGCATGTTCGACTTCGTGGTCTTCGACGGCGTGCTCAGCTACCAGTCGACTCCCGCGTCCCGGATCGTCGATCAGGGGCGCCCGGTGATCGTACAGACGCAGCTGGTCACCCGGCCGCAGATTGTCGCCGCACGGGTCCAGCGCTTCGCGACCCTGTGGGACGTGAGCAGCGACTAGTGCAGGCCCGCACAAGTCCTTCGATGGGTTTATGTGGCGGTGAGTGGTCGGCCGTCGTAGGTCCATCGGAAGGGTTTGGCGGTGCGGTCGTAGTGGGTGATGAACGTGAGGATCCGTTTCGCGAGCTGGGCTTGTGAGGTGAACTCTCCGTTCTGAAGGACTCGACGGGTCAGGATCGAGAAGAAGATCTCGATCACGTTTAACCAGGACGCGTGTTTCGGGGTGAAGGTGACCGTGATCCGGGGGTGGGCGGCGAGCCAGGCGCGGGTGGCTTTCGAGGTGTGGCTGGAGCCGTTGTCCATGATCAGGTGAATGTTCTTGTCGGCGTCGATGAGCTGGTCGAGTTCGGTCAGGAACTCAATGAACGTGACCGAGTTGTTCTTGTCGATGATCTTCGGGTGAACGAAGCCGTTGACCACGTTCAGGGCGGCGATCAGGGACACGGTGCCGTGGCGGACGTATTCGAACTCGCGGCGACCGGGTCGGCGGCGGCGGGCCGGACGGGTCGGGTGTTTGCGGTGTTTGGCCTGGATGGCGGTCTTCTCATCGATGGACAGCAGGACCGTGTCGTCGGGCGGATGCTGGTAGAGGTCGCAGATCTGGGCGGCGCGGGTGAAAAACTGTGGGTCATCGGGGCGGTTGAGCCAGCCGCGGATCTTGTGCGGTTTCAGGTCCGCCTCGGTCAGGATCCGGCCGACCTGGCTCGCCGAGATTCCGTTGCCGTCGGCATCGGCCAGGTGCTCGGCGATCGAGCGGTGCGTCCACTGCGAGTCCGGCTCCGGGGGTGTGCTGGTCGCGGTCGCGACGATCGCCAGCCGCACATCAATGTCGTAGGTCAGCGGCCGGCCCGAGCGTGGCCGGTCGCGCATCCCGCGCATCCCCCACGTCAGGTAGCGGCGGCGGGCCGCTCGGACCGTGTCCACACAGCAGCCCATCTGCCGGGCGATCTGCGCGTTCGGGACCTTCCGCGCGGCCAGCAGGATGATCTTCGCCCGCTGGACCTGCTGCCACGGCGCGGTCGAGCGCCGCGACAGCCGCACGAGGCGCCGCCGACGACCCCGGGACAGCCGAATGACATCGTTACTGGCAAGCCATGGCACAACACAACTCCCCGGACCGCAGGTCCACATCGGACCGTCCGAGGATTTCACCCGCCGCGACACCGGCCGGCACCGGCCACGGCACACTGGACCCGTGCCCACACTGCCCAGCCGACGTCTCAAAGACGACACCGAGTCCGACATCGACCACCACGCCGAAACCGCCTGGCCCGACCTCGACGAGGTCACCATCCGCTGGCGCGGCAGCTACGGCTACGTCACCGCCCACCTCGAGACCGACGAAAAAATCCCGCTCTGCCGCCTCGGCTACCTCGGCTTCGACGACGTCTGGGAATTCGCGATCTACGACCCCGCCACCGACACCTACCAGGACACCCTCCTACCCAGCGGCGACAACGTCGGCACCGTCCAAGAAGCCCTCGACTGCGCCGGCCGGATCCATCTCGCCGACACCACCGACTAACACCTCAAACCCATCGAAGGACTTGTGCGGGCCTGCACTAGCTCATCGCCAGACGGGACCGGTGAACGCGTACGAGATGCGGTCGACGATTTCGGCCGGCACGTCGATGGGGATCTGCTCGGCCGCGGCCCGTGCGATGCTCTGCGCCCGCATCTCCGCACCCACGTCGACCTGGCTCAGGATGGTCCGGACTGCGGCCTCGATGTGCAGGTAGCGGACATCGAGGACGGAGAACGTCCGGTACGCGCTGAACGGCGCGGCCCGCGGGGTCAACTGCGTCACGGCCGGCATGTCGCGCCACCGTTCGGGCAGCTCGGAGCCGGTCCACACCTGCGGCTGAACCACCGCGGCACCCAGATGCCGCAGCTGCCCGAGCCGCAGGAGCTGCCAGATCGCTGCGAGGTACGGGCATGACCACGTCCGTGTCTCGCCGTCGTCGCTCCACAGCTGGACGTCAAGGAAGATCGAGTGACGGTTCGCCGCGTTCTCGACCGGCGGCCGCCACCCGGCATGCACGCCACGCATCGCCTCGGTGACGGTCGGGTCGTTGTTGCGCTCACCGTTACACAGCCAGCCCGATGCGAATACGTCCGGCCGGCGGCCGTTCTCGCCCCTCGGTGGATCGGGCACGATCCGGCCCAGGACGAGCCGGGCAAGATCGACCTTGTCGCTGGTCGCGCAGCACGCTTCCCGCGCGAGATAGTCGATCCGGACACCGGCCGCCTCTGCTGCGGTGATGATCTCCGGTACGACCTTCCGGGGCGATCCCACCGCCGTGAAGTAGTCGTCCACGAGTAGGCACGTGCTGATCCGGGCGGTCTGCGGCGCCAGCACATCGGCCAGGTGCTCCCGGGCCCGCCGTTCCCACGGCGCCGCGTCGCGGAGCAGCGCATTGATGCGGTCCGGACCCTGTTCGAAGTCTTCCCGGTAGAGGTGGCCCAGCTCGACCGAGAGGTGGGCCAACGGCACCTGCCGGCCTGCGCGTTCGGTGAACTGGGCCACGACCGCCATCATATGCCGACCCAGGCGCTGTCGTCGTCAGCTGCTTGGCGATGGTCTCGAACGCGTCCACTGTGGAGCGATTTGCGATCTGCGGGTCATCGTGTCGTTGTCGGAGATGAGCTGTTCGCGCCACTGCAGCACCGGGTCGAGCGGCACCCCCCCGACATCGCGGTGCGCCCCACCCTCAGGCGCCGGCCAGCCGCAGCAGTTCGTCGTGGCACTCGCGCAGCCAGGCGCCTGTTCGGTCCGCAGGCCGGAGAGCTCCTCGGCATCGGGTCGACCACCGCCGTATGGACGAACCGAATCGCGCGCGCTCTGAGCCTCCCGGTCGTGCCCGTACCGAGGGGCCCGTCTCGATGATGCCGCGCCGCCGTACACGAGGCCGGGGCCGCGATGATGTGCTGGCGGGTCCAGCGGTGGAAGACCAGCCACCGGCTCGGGACCTCGCGATCGGCCGGGCGGCAGTGCGCCCGAGGACCATCTCGGTGGCGTACGAGCGCCCGGCGCTGAGATCGACCAGGATGAGCTCGAACTCCTCCTCCAGCCGTGGCAGGAGTTTGACGCAGCGCCCAGACATCTTCGGATCGCTGCGCGAATTCGCCACCCCCGACGTCGCCCGGGAACAGTACGAGCTGACCGGCACCGTCGGGCCGGCCTCGCAGGCTGGCCCGGTCGGATCACTTCCACATGTCCAGCCGCTGCGGCGCCACCACCCGACCGTGTCAGGTACGAGTGCAGTCCGCCGTCGGCCGTCCCCCGCTGCGCCGACTCGACCGGAAGATCGCCCCAGCCGTCGGCGACCCGAAGTCGAAATCCAGATAGGCCACGTCGCTGGCTTGCAGCGCCCGCCGGTACATCACGTTGGCGCTCGTCACCGAGCGACCTGTCCCGCCCTTATCCGATGTGGCGAAGACGAACACAGCTCGGCGCCCCGGTAGCCCGTCCGGAGTCCTGCCGGGCCGCGGCCGACCTCGAGTTCGGCCGAGCACGATCTGCAGCCGGCCGCCGCGCTGCCCGGCCGTTCGGGATGATCTGTCCGGGCCCGACCAGGCCCTGCCGGCCTCTCGATCCGCTCGTGCAATGTCGCGCCCGTCCGTCGTACCCGGCATCTGCTCCTTGTCGAAGAGGTGCTCCGCTTCGGCCAATAGATCGTGGGCGACCGAGACGAGTCGGTCGCTACGCAGCGGTGGAGTGTTCGTCAGCTCGGCCGCGAGGACGAGGCTCTCCACCACGCGCAGCGTGTGGTGCCAGGTCGGCCGGTCGTACGATGTCCCGATCGAACCGTAGATCTGAGACGGTTGATCCCACAGATCGCTTCCGACCCCGTCGGACAGTTTCCGGCGGACGACATGGTCCCAGATCTGGTCGGCGAGTTCGAGCATCTCGCCGCGGCCCTCGATGTTGTTCATCAAGCCGGCGACCGCGATCACGCGCTTGAGCAGCAACGCCGAGAAGTCGGTCGCTTCGTAGATCGGGTTACGTTCGGCGTCGGAGATCTCGGCCGGGCTGCCTTTACGGCCGATTCCAGAGTGACCGCGACGCCCGGGGAGTGGATCCCGATGGCCGGATCGCCGACGAACGGGCGCCGGGTCATCCGGCCGCGGTTCGCGAGTTCGGCCAGGATAAGTCCCAGGCGGTCAGATCGGCGTCGTTCTCGTCGCTCCGATCGGCCAGCTACCGTGCCGCGATCGAGGTCACCAGCAGGCTGAAGTAGTCGGACTCGACCGCCGTCGGTGGTTTGCCACGGGATGTCCTCCAGCGGCCATCGGCGGTCCCGAAGCTCGCGATCGTGCCCCAGTAGTTCTGGCGTCAGGTCCCAGCGCGACCTGCAGCGCGCGGGACAGCCGCTGCTGCTCCTCGTCGAGAAGGCCCAGGCGCCGGGTGCGCTGGGAGAACAGATCGGTGATGCCGTCCAGCGCCACTACCGTGAAGTAAAGGTAGGGCGAGTCGAGCGCGTAGCCTTCCTGTTGCTTCTGTCCTTCGACGAGCTGCACCTCGGTGCGCCTGGATGACGCCCCAGGTCCATCCGCACTCGAAGAGCCGGCCGGAGGCGAGTCGACGTTCTGGCCGCTGCCGACGTCACGTAGTCGCGCGGCCGGCGCGGATCTCGTCGCAGTCGCGTTGGAACTCGTCGGCACTTCGCGCTGGGGGCGGAGCTCCTGATTGACGTACGGATGAGTTCGCGCCGTAGTCCGAGTCGACTCGAACACGTTGATCGAGAAGCTCCGCAGGAGCCCGACCATGGCGGCGGTCAACCGGTTGCTCGCCGCGGCCTCCAGATATCGCGTCTGCTCGATGAGGTCACTGCGGGTCAGGACCGACCGGAACGTCCGGCAGAAGCCGATCGTCGCGAGCGTGAGTTTGACCGATGCGGCCAGCGACTCGACGATGTCGAGTTGACGATATTCTTCGTCCACGTCGGTGGCAGGGTCTGCGGCCGACAGGTAGGAGCCGCCCGGAAATGCCGGCGAGCCCCTCCTCGTCGACATAGCGGTCCATGTATTCGGTGAGCGCTGCGATCAGGCGCCGAGGGATGGCGGCGCTGTCGCCGAGCGGCCGTAGCGCGGCCCGGATATCCGCATCCGTCTCGTCCGGGCGGTCGAGCCGGAAGCGGAGCGTCTCCGTCGCCGGCAGCATCACGCACAGCAGCTGTTCGGCGTCGCCGATCGAACTACGCTCGTGGCGACCGCCCCAGACCCATGCACCGTCGTGGTAGGAGTTGCGGGCCGTGGCCCGCCAGATCTCCAGCAGCTGTTGCCGGGGTTGGATTCTCATCCGGTGGACCTCCGCCCGGTAACGCTGCAACGATCAGATCAGGCCGCGAACCCGGTCGCCAGGAACATCCCGACCTCCGGACGCACCGGGTCGAGACTGGCAATCGGCCGCAGCGCAAGCCCGCGGCGAGCGGCGACGGGCAGGAGGGCCGCTTCGATATCGGGCTTGTCGACCGCGACCGCGGGGAACCAGCGCCCGGCAACGTCGTAGCCCTTCGAGTTGGTCATGAAGGCGATCGCAAACGGTGCGCCCGGCTTGAGCGCGCGGACGAACGAGCGCGTGGCCTGTACGAACTCGTTGAGGTCGGAGGAGAGCGAGCAGGCCACGAAGAACATGGCCCCCAGGTGCCAGCGGTTCGCCGGGAGGCCGAAGACGCTGCCCGATCGCACCTTGGTCTTGCGGCGAAAATCCGCCCGGACATCGGACATCGTCGAGTAGCCGTCGCGGTAGGCGGCGTTGCCCTGATATATGTCCCAGAACGAGTCCCAGTTGGTGCCGAAGCCGGTCTTCCGTTGTCGGCGAAGCCAGTTCACGTTGGACGTGGCGTGCTCGACCAGGTCGATCCGGTGGGCGAACGGAAGCATCGCGAGTGTCGGATAGAGGTTGGCGCCGGGCCCGACGTCGATCGCACGATAGGGGATGCGGTCGCGTTTGGGGCGATTGTCGGCGAAGAAGTCGCGAATCGTCACCACTATGTCATGATCGTCGTCGCGGACCGAGCCGTAGTGGTGGTCGCAGTAGCTCTCGGAGTCGAACCTGCTCCAGTCGACCTGGCCGTTTCGCGCCGCACCGACATTGGTGATAAGTGGCATATCAATATTGTTCGGGACAATCAGTCTATTTCGCAAATCCGGCGCGATGACGGCTCCCATCACAGCACCTTTCCCGCCAGATGGGCGACGATGCGAGAGCCCGACGCGTTGCCGAAACATTGCGGAAATGACGGCACGGCAATGATGACCCTCGATGAGAAACCAACCTCCGAACTGTACATCCTCGGCGCGTCGAGATTCCATATCGTCGATGTCGCCGAACGATTAAGAAGTTCCGGAGGTTCGTCGTACCCATATGGGTGAAGGTCTATAACCGCCCAAGCCGAACGACGGCTTCTTCGAGCACTTCGATCTTCTTGCAGAAGGCGAAGCGGACCTGGCTGCGGCCGGCGTCGGGGTCGTCGTAGAAGACGGAGTTCGGGACGGCGACGACGCCGCAGCGTTCGGGCAGGTCGCGGCAGAAGTCGAGGCCGTCCTTCGACGCCCAGACCGGCGATGTCGGTCGTGATGAAGTAGGTGCCCTCGGGCGGGTAGACGTCGAAGCCGGCCTGCGGTCAGGCCGGCCGCCAGCAGGTCGCGCTTGCGCTGCAGGTCGGCGCGGAATCTCGGTGAAGTACGCGTCCGGCAGGCGCAGCGCCTCGGCGATGGCGTACTGGAACGGGCCGGCGCTGACGTAGGTCAGGAACTGCTTGGCGGTCCGTACGGCGGCGACCAGCTCGGCGGCGCCGGTCACCCAGCCGACCTTCCAGCCGGTGAACGAGAACGTCTTGCCGGCCGAGCGAGATGGACACGGTGCGGTCGCGCATGCCGGGGAGCGTCGCGATCGGGATGTGCTCGCCGGTCGAAGACCAGGTGCTCGTACACCTCGTCGGTGACGACGAGCAGGTCGTGCTCGACGGCCAGCGCGGCGATCGCGGCCAGCTCGTCGCGCGGTGAGCACCATGCCGGTCGGGTTGTGCGGGGAGTTGAGCAGCAGCAGGCGGGTGCGCGGGGTGATCGCGGCGCGCAGCGCGTCGAGGTCGGGGCGGAAGTCGGGGGCGCGCAGCGTCACCGGCACCCGGGTCGCCGCCGGCCATCGCGATGCACGCGGCGTAGGAGTCGTAGAACGGCTCGAACGCGATCACCTCGTCGCCCGGCTCGAGCAGCGCGAGCATCGCCGCCGCGATCGCCTCGGTCGCGCCCGCGGTGACCAGCACCTCGGTGTCCGGGTCGTAAGTCCAGTCCGTAGAACCGCTGCTGGTGCTCGGCGATCGGCGTCGCGCAGCTCGGGGACGCCGGGGCCCGGCGGGTACTGGTTGCCGCGCCCGTCCCGGATCGCGCGACCGCCGCCTCGGCGATCTCGGCCGGACCGTCGGTGTCCGGGAAGCCCTGGCCGAGGTTGATCGAGCCGGTCGCGACGGCGAGCGCCGACATCTCGGCGAAGATCGTCGTGCCCATGCCGTCCAGGCGACGGTTCAGCAATGGTCGCGCAGACACGGCGTTACTCGGCGCTGGATGCGGCCCACAGGTTGATACCGGCGTCCGGGACGGCGTACGTGTCGATCTCGACCAGCTCGTCGTGCGAGAACGACAGGTTCGCCAGTGCGCCGACGTTGTCCTCGAGCTGCGCGACGCTGCTTGCACCGATCAGCACCGACGTCATCCGCGGGTCGCGCAGGCACCAGGCGAGCGCCATCTGGGCAAGCGACTGGCCGCGGCGCTGCGCGATCTCGTTGAGGGCGCGTACGCGAGCGAGGTTCTCCTCCTTCAGCATGCCCTTGTCCATCGCACCGCCGGTCGCGACGCGCGAATCCGCCGGGATGCCGCCGAGGTAGCGGTCGGTGAGCAGGCCCTGCGCGAGCGGCGAGAACGCGATGCAGCCGGCGCCGACGTCCGTCCAGCGTGTCGAGCAGCTCCTGCTCCTCGGTCCAGCGGTTGATCATCGAGTACGACGGCTGGTGGATCAGCAACGGCATACCCATGTCCCGCATGATCGCCGCGGCCTCGGCGGTCTTCTCGGCCGAGTAGGACGAGATGCCGGCGTAGAGCGCGCGGCCCGACCGCACCGCGCGTGTCCAGCGCGCCGATCGTCTCCTCGAGCGGCGTCTCCGGGTCGAGCCGGTGCGAGTAGAAGATGTCCACGTAGTCCAGGCCCATCCGCCCAGCGACTGGTCCAGCGAGGCGAGCAGGTATTTGCGGGAACCCCGGTCACCGTACGGGCCGGGCCACATGTCATAGCCGGCCTTGGTCGAGATGATCAGCTCGTCCCGGTACGGCATGAAGTCGGTCAGCTCATGATCTCTGCCGAAGTTGATCTCCTCCGCGCGAGCCGTACGGCGGGCCGTAGTTGTTCGCCAGGTCGAAGTGCGTGATGCCGAGGTCGAAGGCCCGGCGAGCATTGCTCGCTGGGTCTCGATACGGGCGGTCGTTGCCGAAGTTGTGCCAGAGGCCGAGCGAGACCGCGGGCAGCTGAATGCCGCTGCGTCCGCTCCGCCGGTAGGTCATCGAGTCGTACCGCTGTTCAGAAGGTAGAAAGGTCACGTCGTCATGCTAGGCGTCGAGCCTGGGCGGGGGTGAGCCAGAGACGCAGAAGACCGGCTTCTGGTTCCTACACGGGGCGACGGCCATTCTGTATGGACCACCCGGACGACCACCCACCCAACGGGCTAGCGTCCAGAGACGTCCGAGTCGGAGTCGGTGGCCGTCACGCCTTGATGTCGGGCGCACGATCACTAGGTCGCTCATGTACGTGGAGAAGATCGCCACTGCAGCCTCTCACTTGGCCGGTTTGACCCTGCAGGCGTCGCAGATGTCCGTGACAACGTTGCGCTGGTGCTTGCGCCGGACGCGCAACGCCCGGGGCCTCAGGTGGTGCTTTTCGCGGCCTGAGGGACTTTCTTCATTCGCTCGACCAAGTTCTCCGGCCACTCCACGTTCAGCAAACCCACCGCCACGACGACCTTGATCCCGGCCTTCGCATACAGGTCTCGGATCGCCGTAGCGTCATCTCCGGCCTCGGTCATGAGGTCGCCGTACGTCTTGCCGGTCGACCGCCACAGCACCTGCGGCGCCTCGGCGATGAGCGTCAGCTCGTCCAGGCGACCCTTGAGATTGCGCATCCGCTCCAGGTACCGCTCGCGGCCACCCGGGTAGTCGAACAGGCCGAGATCCTGCTCCTCCCCGAGATCGCGCATGACCCGCTTGATCTGATCACTCTCCTCTGCCTCTGAACGGTCCGGTTGGCAACGCGTTCGAGCACCTCGACGCCACCCAGCGCGCGCAGGAATATCTTGCGAACCTCCACCTCGATCGGCCCCGCCCGCACGCTCTTGTGTCCGCAGAAGAACGTCTGCCGGTTGGGTCCGTGGCCGGATGAGCACGAGTAGTGCCAGTAGGTCTTTGCCGCGGCCTTGTATGTCGACTTCTTGCGGTACAGCCGCTGGCCGCACGGGCACCAGATTGAGCCGCTGAGCTGGGACACCGCGTACTGCTTGCGGGGGCTCTGCTTCCGCGCGGTGATCGCGGCTTGGAGCAGGTCGAACGTCTCCTGATCAACGAGCGCTGGACCATGCCGTCCTCGCGCCGGTCGCGACGCGGCTGCGGGATGACCTTCCCGTTCACGGCCTTCCCGTTCAGGCTGTATCGAAACCGACAGGGTCGGCCATACGCTTGCCCAGCTCAGGGCGGTCTGCCGGCCGGACGTTGGACGCTGAGACGTCGAGGTCGATGGCCCAGTCGACCACCTCGGCACTGCGGGCTTTCGCGGCGTTCTCGATGAACACACGTTGACGCTCAGGGGACGTTGACTCATCCGTCAAGACGCTCACGCGGACCACACCTAGCACTCTCTCCACGGACCAAGATCGTAGAGATATTTTCACCAACGTTCAATTTGGCGCCATAGTTGTTCGCCAGATCGAAGTGTGTGATGCCGAGGTCGAACGCGCGGGGCAGATCGCCTGCTCCGTCTCGAACAGACGGCCGTCGGGCAGTATGAGGTGATCGAGTCATAGCCCTTGTCGGCTGCCACGTAGGTCATGGCGACCAGCCTGGAGTGCGTCGGATCAGCGACAGCAACGTGCCGCCGCACCGTGCGACCATGAGCGAGCCTCGCACCTCACCCCCGGAGGTCCATCATGGTCGACCCGTCCCTGATCGGTGGCAAGCGCCGACGTTTCCGATCGCAGACCGGCGGTGGCCAGGGCGACGACACGTGGAACGGCTGCCTCGACGGCTGTGACCTGCCGGGCTGTGACGGCTGCGATCTGCCGTGCGACCTGCTGATCGGCTTCGGTCTGCTGAGCGCGCTGGCGATCCGGTCGCCGTCCCGGCCGCCGCGGCGGCGTACGTCGAGGCCGGCCGCACTGGGTGTGGTGGCGATCCGGGCGTACCAGAAAGCTCTCTCGCCGCGTCTGCCGACGGCCTGCAGGCACACGCCGACGTGCAGCAGTTACGGCATCGATGCGGTACGCCGCTATGGACTCGTCACCGGCACCCGACTGACCGCCGGACGGATCCGGCGCTGCAAGCGGTCGGTACCGTTCGGCACGGTCGACCTGGTGCCGTAGACGCCCCGCTAAACTTGACTCATCCCAGAAAAGGGTGCATGGTCGAAGGATGACCGACACCTCCACGCCGGGTGACCTGCTTCGCGATCGCGGTTTACGGGTCACGAAGCAGCGCGTCACGGTGCTGGAGGTCCTTCGAGCACGTCCGCATTCGACGGCAGATATGATTGAGAAGTACGTCCGTGAGGCCTTTGTCCCCATCTCGACGCAGGCCGTCTATGACGTACTCGAGGCCCTGGAAACCGCCGGGCTCGTGCGTCGCATAGAACCGGCCGGATCACCGGCGATCTTCGAGGCGCGCGTCCGCGACAACCATCATCACCTCGTGTGCCGCAGGTGCGGCGCGGTCGCGGATGTGGATTGCGTCGTCGGCGCGGCGCCGTGCCTGGATCCGGCCGATCTCGGCGGGTTCGCGATCGACGAGGCGGAGATCGTCTTCTGGGGTATCTGCGCAGACTGCCGTGCATGAGTTGGAAAACCTGGAGGTAAGGCAATGACTGAGCAAGGCCCGATCACCACGACGAATGCCGGCACACCGGCCGGCAGCGACAACAACTCGCTGACGCAGGGCACCGGCGGACCGATCCTGCTGCACGACCACTACCTCATCGAGAAGCTCGCGCAGTTCAACCGCGAGCGCGTGCCGGAGCGCGTGGTGCACGCCAAGGGCGCGGGCGCGTTCGGCGAACTCGTGATCACCGAGGACGTCAGCCGCTACACCAGCGCCAACTTCCTGCAGCCGGGCAAGAAGACCGAGATCCTCGCGCGCTTCTCCACCGTCGCCGGCGAGCAGGGCAGCCCGGACACCTGGCGCGACCCGCGCGGCTTCGCGCTGAAGTTCTACACCGAAGAGGGCAACTACGACCTGGTCGGCAACAACACGCCGGTCTTCTTCATCCAGGACCCGATCAAGTTCCCGGACTTCATCCGCTCGCAGAAGCGCCTGCCCGGCTCGGGCCTGCGCGACCACAACATGCAGTGGGACTTCTGGACGCTGCGCCCGGAGTCGGCACACCAGGTCACCTGGCTGATGGGCGACCGCGGCATCCCGAAGTCGTACCGGCACATGGACGGCTTCGGCTCGCACACCTACATGTGGGTGAACGCGAGCGGCGAACGCTTCTGGGTGAAGTACCACTTCAAGACCAACCAGGGAATCGAGTTCCTCACCCAGGCCGAGGCCGACGAGCTGGCCGGCTCGGACCCCGATGTCCACCGCCAGGACCTCTACGAGTCGATCGACGCGCGGCGATTACCCGTCCTGGACGCTGGAAGTGCAGATCATGCCGTACGCGGACGCCGACGCGTACCGCTTCAACCCGTTCGACCTGACGAAGGTGTGGTCGCAGAAGGACTACCCGCGGATCAAGGTCGGCACGATGACGCTGAACCGCAACCCGGAGAACTTCTTCGCCCAGATCGAGCAGGCGACGTTCGAGCCGTCCAACTTCGTGCCCGGCATCGAGACCTCGCCGGACAAGATGCTGCTCGGCCGGATCTTCTCCTACGCCGACGCGCACCGCTACCGGGTCGGCACGAACTACGCGCACCTGCCGGTCAACCAGCCGAAGAACGCAGGTCAACTCGTACTCGAAGGAGGGCGCGATGCGGTACTCCTACAACTCGGCGGCCACGCCGGTGTACGCCCCGAACTCGTACGGTGGTCCGCACGCCGACGAGGAGCGCTACGGCAACCCGGCCGGCTGGGACTCGTCCGGGCCGCAGCTGCGCGCCGTCTACGACAAGCACGCCGAGGACGGCGACTTCGTCCAGCCGGGCACGCTCTACCGCGAGGTGCTGACGCAGGACGCGAAGGACCGCCTGGTCGCGAACATCGCCGGGCACGTGTCGGCCGGCGTGGTCGAGCCGGTGCTGTCGCGGGTCTTCGAGTACTGGACGAACGTCGATGCCGAACTCGGCAAGAGGGTCGAAGAGGCGGTTCGCAACAACGCCGCCGGCGCAGGCAAGTAGTCGATACGCCAACAGCGCCGGCATCGGATGACGATGCCGGCGCTGTTGCGTGCGGTTACTGAGCCGGCGCGGGCGCCGTGGTCTTCTTCACGGTGGTGGCTGCCTCCACCTTGTCGGAGATGCCGGTCGGCTTCCAGAAGACGCGGTACGTGGCGAGCGTCGCACCGAACACGATCAGGAAGCTCGACGCCAGCGAGTGCCCGTGAACTCCACCGTTCGCCCACGTCGTGACGGCGGCGGCGACGAACGAGACCAGCACGGCGACGAACCCTTTGACCGGTGAACTCCAATGCGCCTGGTTGATCACGGAGACGACGAGCGGCATGACGAGACCGACGAACGCGGATACGAGCTGAAGATTGGACACGGGGGCTCCCAAACCGAGGCGAAAGATCAATCGCACGATAGTTCCCATGTCCGACCGCCGTCACACATCGGCCGTGCCTCATTGGTTGCGTGTCCGATTGGTTCCGTGTCTCGTTTCGCGGCGCTACCGCTCTGCACTCATGGACGGTGCAGAGCGGTAGCGCGCGGAACAGGCCATCCTGACCGCCAGGGCACGGCAGGTCGACGCGCAGGTCAGGTGCCTACCGGCGGTCGGCCCGGCGGGAGCGAACCGCGGCGGCCAGTTCCGCCAGGAGACGTACGGACTCGTCCCAGCCGACACAGGCATCGGTGACGCTCTGCCCGTACACCAGGGTCTCCCGGGGTCCGGGCTCCTGGCGGCCGGCGACGAGGTTGCTCTCCAGCATGAGCCCGGCGATGCCGGTTTCCCCGGCCGCGATCTGCGCGGCGATCTCGCGGACGACCGCGGCCTGGCGGATGTGGTCCTTGCCGCTGTTGCCGTGGCTGGCGTCGATCACCAGTCGCGGCGGCATCTCCGCCTTCGCCAGCAGCGCGAGCGCGTCGCGGACGTCGTCCGGACCGTAGTTCGGTCCGCCGCGGCCGCCGCGCAGCACGATGTGGCAGTCGGGGTTGCCGGCGGTCGAGACGACCGCGCCTGTCCGGCCTCGTCGATGCCGAAGAACACGTGGCTGCCGGCCGCCGTCGTGCAGCCGTCGATCGCGGTCTGTACGTCGCCGTCGGTCGCGTTCTTGAATCCGACCGGCATCGACAGACCCGAGGCGAGCTGGCGGTGGACCTGGCTCTCCGGCGTACGGGCACCGATCGCGCCCCACGTGATGGTGTCCGCGATGTACTGCGGGCTGGTCGGCTCCAGGAACTCGCAGGCGGTCGGCAGGCCGGCGTCGAGCACGTCGAGCAGCACCCGGCGGCGCGATCTGCAGGCCGCGCTGGACGTCGTAGGTGCCGTTCATGTCGGGATCGTTGATCAGGCCCTTCCAGCCCAGCGTCGTGCGGGGCTTCTCGAAGTACACCCGCATGACGACGACCAGGTCGTCGCGGAGCGGCTCGATCGCGGGCCAGCCGTCGGGCGTAGTCCAGCGCGGCCGCCGGATCGTGCACGGAGCACGGGCCGACGACGACGAAGAGCCGATCGTCGACGCCGGTGAGCACGCGTCTCACCGCGGTGCGCGAGTCTTGGACGAGTGAGGCGCGCTCTTCACCCAGCGGGAGCGTCGGCGCGCAGCGCGGCCGGCGACATGAGCGGCTGAAATCCGGTGATGCGCAGGTCGTGAGTTGTGGTCATGGTCTCGTTCCCGTCTCTTCTCAGGCGGGAACCCCGGATCCGGCGTGCCCGCATAGAAAACGGCAGAGACGAGATCGTCTCTGCCGTGCAGGCTCCGGGTGGCTCGTTGGTCAGCGCAGTCGACCTCCGGCTCCACCCGGAGCCGGCGTAAAGCGCAGATACCATCGAACTGTCACGGACACGTGGCGAAGCTAGCACCCGCGAAGATCATCGCCACCATGCGGCCCGAAGGGGCCATTCCGTCTCTCCTGGTGAGATTCGGCTACCAGCTGGCGTGCAGCGGCTTGCCCTCCTGGTAGCCCGACGCGCTCTGTACGCCGACGGTGGCGCGATCGCGGAACTCGGCCAGATTCGCCGCGCCCGCGTACGTGCAGGCCGAGCGCAGACCGGCGACGATCTCGTCGATGATGTCCTCGACACCGGGGCGGGCCGGATCGACGTACATCTGGGAGGTCGAGATGCCCTCCTCGAACAGCGCCTTGCGGGCTCGCTCGAACGGCGACTGCCCGGCCGTACGCCGGGTCACCGCCCGCTTCGACGCCATCCCGAAGTTCTCCTTGAACATCCGTCCCTGCGAGTCCCGGTGCACCTCGCCCGGCGACTCGTAGGTGCCGGCGAACCACGAGCCGATCATCACGTTCGAGGCACCGGCGGCGATCGCGAGCGCGACGTCGCGCGGATGGCGTACGCCGCCGTCGGCCCACACGTGCGCGCCGAGCGCTGCGGCCTCGGTGGCGCACTCGTGCACGGCCGAGAACTGCGGGCGCCCGACGCCGGTCATCATCCGGGTGGTGCACATCGCACCGGGGCCGACGCCGACCTTGATGATGTCGGCACCGGCGGCGACCAGGTCGCGGACGCCGTCGGCGGTGACCACGTTGCCGGCCACGATCGGGACGGTGGGTTTCAGGGCGCGTACGGCGGCCAGCGCTCGCAGCATCGTCTCCTGGTGACCGTGCGCGGTGTCCAACACGAGCACGTCGACACCGGCGGCCAGCAGCTTGTCGGCCCGGCCCGTGACGTCGCCGTTGATGCCGGTGGCGGCCGCGATCCGCAGCCGACCGGCATCGTCGACCGCGGGCCGGTAGAGCGTCGCCCGTACCGCGCTGCGGCCGGTGATCACGCCGACCAGCAGGCCGTGGTCGTCGACGACCGGTGCGAGACGCCGATGTGCTCCGGCCAGCATCTCGTACGAGGCCTCCGGCGCGGTACCGGCGGGAACGGTCAGCAGATCGCCGGACATCACGGCGCCGACCTGCGTGAACCGATCGATCTCGGCGCAGTCGGTCTCGGTCACGATGCCCACCGGCCGGCCCTCGTCCACGACGATGACGGCACGGTGGGCGCGCTTCGACAGCAGCAGCAGCGCATCGCCGACGGTGTCGGTCGGGCTGAGTGTGATCGGCGTCTCGTAGATCGTATGGCGGGCCTTGACCCACGAGATCACCTCGGCGACGACGTCGACCGGGATGTCCTGCGGAATCACCGCGATGCCGCCGCGGCGCGCGACGGTCTCGGCCATCCGGCGACCGGCGACGGCGGTCATGTTCGCGACCACGATCGGGATCGTGGTGCCGGTTCCGTCCATCGCCGCAAGATCGACGTCCAGGCGTGAGCCGACCTCGGATCGGGACGGCACCATGAATACGTCGTCATATGTGAGGTCGTACGCGGGTGGCTGGTTGAGGAAGCGCATACCGGACAGTATCGGCGTCGCTCAGGCCGCCTGCGACACGACCTCGACCGTGTCCCGAAGCGTGTCGGCCTCACCGCTTCGCTTGGGCATCGCGAGGACGGCGACGCCCATGCCAATCGTGACGACCACGCCGGCGACGAACACGTGCTGCGACGCCCGGTTGATCGAGCCGCCGCCGTGCAGCGTGCTGTTCGCGATCGCGCCGAACAGCGCGACGCCGACCGCGCTGCCGATCGACCGGCTGAACAGATTGTTGGCCGTGACCACGCCTCGCTCGGCCCAGCCGACCGTGGACTGCGCCAGGATCAGCGTCGGTGCGGCCACGAATCCGAGTCCGGCGCCGACCACGAAGCATGCCGTGCCGACCAGCAGGACCGATGGGTTCGCGGTGAAGACCACCATGAGCACGGTGCCGAGGATCGTCACCGCGCTGCCGATCAACGCGGTCGACCGGAAGCCGATCCGCAGGTAGACCTTGCTCGACTGGGCCGCCGTCAGCGGCCACCCGAGCGTCAACGTGGCCAGTGCGAAGCCCGCCACCAGTGGACCGGTGCCGATCACGATCTGTACGTAGGTCGGAACGTAGGAGGTGAGCCCGATCAGCCCCGCGCCCACGCCGACCCCGACCAGGCTGCTGGTCAGCAACGTCCGGCGACGGAACACCCAGAGCGGCAGCACGGGTTCGGCGACCCGCTGCTCGACCAGGACGAACACGACGATCAGCGCTGCTCCGGCCAGCAGTACGCCGATGCCGGGCACGGACCGCCACGCCCACGCCTCACCGCCTTCGAGCAGACCCAGGATGAGCAGCGTGCAGCCTGCGGTCAGCAGCGCGGCGCCGGTGTAATCGAGCGTGTGCGGCCGCCGAGTGATCTTTTCGCGGAAGCTGCGGGTGAGCATCCATGCCGCGATCAGGCACAGAGGTACGTTCACGAAGAAGATCCAGCGCCATGTGAGATATTCCGAGAACACCCCGCCCAGGGTCGGACCGACGACCGCCGAGATGCCCCACACGCTCGCCAGATAGCCCTGCACCTTGCCGCGCTCGACGGTCGTGTAGATGTCGCCGGCGATCGTCATGCTCATCGGCTGTACGGCGCCCGCACCGAGCCCCTGCAGCGCCCGGAACGCGATCAGCGCGGGCATCGACCATGCGACGCCGCAGAGCACCGAGCCGGCCAGGAACAGTCCGATGCCGAACAGCATGATCGGTTTGCGGCCGAACAGGTCGGCAAGCTTGCCGTAGATCGGCGTGGAGACGGCCTGCGCGAGCAGATAGACCGAGAACAACCAGGGAAACTGCGAAAACCCACCAAGATCTTTAACCACCGATGGTACGGCCGTCGCGATGATCGTGGAGTCGATCGCGACCACGCTGGCGGCGAGCATCAGCGAGATCAGGATCGGACCGCGCTCGGACCGGAATCCGACCTGGGTAACCACCGGAGGCGCACTTCGGTCCGTACCAGTCATGCCGCGATCGTAGCGGCTGCCACGATCGCGGCGGAACTGGTTTCCGGTGGTCAGCCCACGGCGACCGCGGTGTCGTCCAGGACGAAACTGGTCTGGTCCAGCGAATCCTCCACGCCGGTGAACGTCAGCGTCACCGTCTGCCCGATGTACGCGTTCAGGCTCACGCTGTGCGACGCGTACCCCGTGTTGTGGTCCAGATTCGAATAGCTGGCCAGCGTCGTGGACCCGGATTTGACGGTCAGCGTGTCGTACTTCTTCGTGGTGGTCGTCTCCGCGGTGTCGACGTGCAGCCAGTAGGTCAGCGTCGCGGACGTGCACGTGGACGGGATCGTCACCGACTGGCTGAGCGTGTCGGTCGTGGCCGTGCCGTAGCCGTCGAGCCAGGCGTCCCAGCTGCCGGTACGGGCGGGTTCCTTGGTGGAGTCGGCGATCACGTTCGTGCTGGCGGTCCACGGCGACGCCGTACCCGTTTCAAATCCGGGGTTTCCGAGCAGTTGGCCCGCGGTGCAGCCGGTGCCGCCTCCCCCACCGCCACCGCCCGTGGTGCCCGCGCCCGCGAGCCAGGCGGTTGCGTTCAGCGCGAGCGCCGCGTCGGTGCCCGCCGGATCGTCCCAGCCGTCGAAGAGCGTGTTGCCGGACTGCCCGGTGCCGTCGTCGATGGTCGAGCTGTCGCCCCAGATCGCGACGCGACCGGATCCGAACGTGCTGGTCGTGAAGAACGCGCCGGTGTTGCCGCCGAGCGCCGCGGTGGTGACGTAGACCAGGCCCTTGACGTTCGCGTTGTCGGCCGGGTGCAGCGTCTGGGTGCTGCCGTCGCGCAGGATGCTGCCGGTCACGTGGCCGAACGAGCCGTTCAGTACGGCGTTGGTCGAGTCGGAGATGGCGACCGGATTGTTCGTGCTGATGTCGACGACGTCCTCGCTGAACCCGAACGGGTCGGTCGAGTCGACCGTGTTGTTCGTCATCAGGTCGTTGGCGACGCAGACCGAATCGCAGCCGTCGTTGTTGCGGTCGCTGCCGTTGTGGTCGACGACCAGGAACAGTCCGCCGCCGGCCTGCACGAAGTGCATGATCGCGGTCTTCTCGGCCGCGGTGAGCTTCACGTTGGGTTCCGGCAGTACGAGTTCGTCGAAGTTGGTCAGGTCGAGCGCGCCGGTTCCGCCGTCCGTGATCGTGCCGGTGGACTGCGTCTTCAGGCTGTACTGGCCGGTCTTCTGCAATGCGACGCCCCAGGCGGAGAGCGCGCCGGTCCAGGACGTCTCGGTGGTCGGGTTCGGATTCTGGGCGAGCGGGTCCGGCATGCTCGTGCTGATGATCCAGTCGGCATTGCCGGCCGTCTCGGCCAGGGTGTCGTCGAAGAGGACCCGATGAACGGTCGTGGCCGCAGGTATGACCCGACGAGGCGTCGAGGCGCCCATCGCGGGCGACGGTACGACCGCTCCGGACGAGACCGCGGCGATCATGAGGATGGCGATCGGCATTGCGCTCCGCATAGACATAGGGAACAAGCTATGTCATCTCGAGCAAGATATCCATGAACGTTGATTAAAGAAGAGTTCAAGATTAGGCCTCGATCGGCTCATAGGATCGCCGCACGAGGCGCGCACCGGCGCTCGTCAGCCAGTCGCGTCAGACGTTCAGGAGGCACCGTGGCGATCGGACACATGCAGTCGGTCGCCTCTGTCCTCGAACTGATTGCCGCAATCGGAGCCGTGTTCGCCCTGGTCGCCTCGGTCGGAGACTTCCTTCGCCGGGTGATCAACGGTGAACGCCTGGACGCCACCAGGATCGGGGTGCTCATTGTCCTGATCGGACTGTCGGCCATCGTCCTTGTCGCGATCACTCGCTGAGGGAGACCATCATGACCGTTCCGTACGATCCGGGACCCGGCACGTCGCGAGCCGAGTCGGCGATCCCGATGACCGGCGCGCCGTCGATGCCGGCGGCGCCCGAGGACGAACAGGGGATCGTCACACGCCAGGATTTCGCCGCATTCCATCTCCGTCGAGAACTGCAGGCCGCCCGCCAGGAGACGGCGGATCTCCGCGCGCTGGTCGAATCGTTGCGCAGCGACGTCGGACAGCTGTGGTCGCACGTGTTCCGCCCACCGGAACCCAAGGATTCGAGCAGCCGGCTCGCCGAAGTGCTAATCGGGCTCGGCATCGCCGCTGTCGCACTGTTCATCACCATCTACTTGTTTACGAGGTCGACATGACGCGCAGAGCGGCCGTGATCTGGCTGATCCCCGGGCTGACCATCTCGGTGATCGACTGCTGGCTGTCCATTCAATCCATGTTCGGGATCGTCAATCCCACCAATGCGATCGGCGTGACGGTGGCCGCCGGCATCGGCTTCGGACTGACCGCGTTCGCCGTCCTCGCGCCCATCGCGCGGGGAAACTCGGTGGGCCTGCTGGCCCTCTGGTGGATTCTGGTGGTGATCGACGTCGGTACGAGCGTGCTGGGCGCGATCTGGTACGGCCTTCTCCATCACGGGCTGCACTCCCGGATCGTGCTGTCCGGGCTCCGGTTCGACCCGACCAACTGGCTTGCCACCGCAGTGTTCGTCGGCTTCGTCCTCCTGGTGGCCTGGTGCTGCGCCCAGTTGGGCCGTGCCCTCAAGGCTCTGATGGGCTGACATCAGCGCGGACACACGGCTGGGCGCGGCGAGAGCGCCGCGCCCAACCGTCACCTAGCCGGTGATCTTGTTGAAGATCTTCGAGTACGCGTAGCCGAGCGGCTTGTCGTAGCCGTCGACCTCCCAGAACGCGAGTTCCCGGATGCCCTTGCCGGCCGCGAACGTCTCCAGCGTGGATGCGTTGCCCTGGGTGAAGTTCTCGTTGTCGTCGTTGTGGCCGGCGATCGGCGTCAGGCCCATCTTGCCCCAGGCCGACGTGGTGCCCCAGATCGTGTCGAGCTGGCCGTTCGTGGCGTTCGCGGCGGATTCGGCGTCGTTGAGCGCGTTCTGCCCGTCACCGAAGTCCATCGTCATGATGTTCACGATGGAGACCGTGACGCCCTTGCTCTTCGCGTCCTTGAGCAGGTTCTTCGCGTTCGACTCCAGGCCGGTCGGGTCGACCGGCAGCGTGTAGTCGACCTGCACCGACGAGTTCCACGCCTGCACTTGAGCGAGCGCGGAGTCGCGGCGGGCGTTCGCGGTCGTGTTGTTCAGGTCGTCGCCCTCGATGTCGAAGTCCAGCCGGTAGCAGCCGTACGTCGTGACGATGCTTTCGTACGCGCTGACCAGGCTCGACACCGATGTGCACGTCTCGGCCAGCTCGCCGCCCTCGGCACCGCCGGAGGAGATAGCGACCCGCCCGCCCGCGTTTTCGATCGCCTGCACCTGGGAGACGTACGTGTTCATCGCGTTGTTGCCGTCCTCCCACATCGGCGTACAGCTGGAACTCGACTTGGGGATGAGGAACGCGAGCGTGTAGTACTTCAGTCCGCTGGCGGCCAGATCCGAGGCCATGTCGTTCTTCGACTCGCTGCCGATCTGGAGGTACGGCGCGGCGAAGTGTGTGGGGAATCCGGCCGCCTGAGCCGGAAGCGCTGACATCGAGAGGTACGCCGCGGTGGCGAGCAGCGTGGCAATACCGGCGGCAGCGATGCGGGAGAGTCTGGGCATGCGTGACCTTTCCGTAATTGTTAGGTAACTTGCCTAACTAATGCCCGCCATCGTCGTACGCGCGCGACGAGATGTCAATACCCGTGAATGTGTCCACGTTGGACGCTCTCGGAGGTCGCCGGTGCGGGTGTTACGTTGACTCGGCAGCCACGTCGAGGCGGCAGCGAGAAAGCGAGACACCATGACATCGATCGACCCGGCGCAGATCGCCACCACTGTCGTCGAGATGGCCGGAGCAGGACGCTTCGCGGAAATCCGAGAGATGTTCGCTGCATCCCTGCGCACGATGGTGTCGGCCGAAGCGATTCAGCTCGGGTGGGATGGCGAGGTCTCCCGGCTGGGCGCGGTCACGGCCGTCGGCGCCGCCGTAACGGAACCGGCCACTGCCGGGATGGTCACCGTGCGGGTACCGGTGACACTCGAACACGGCCAGATCGCCGTACTGATCTCGGTGGCCGGCGACGGGTCGCTGACCGGCCTGCAACTCGCTCCACCCGAGTCCGCAGCACCCGCCGCGCCGTGGGAGCCGCCGGCGTACGCCGATCCGGCATCGTTCCACGAGCAGGACGTGACCGTCGGCTCGGGACCGCTCGCGGTGCCCGGCACGTTGACGCTGCCGAGCCGTCCGGGGCCGTGGCCCGCAGTGGTGATGCTCGTCGGCTCAGGTCCGAATGATCGCGACTCGACGATCGGGCGGAACAAGCCGCTCAAGGACATCGCCTGGGGCCTGGCCACCCGCGGCGTGGCCGTGCTGCGGTACGACAAGGTCACGTACGTCCACCGCGATCAGCTCGCCGACGTTGCCGACTTCACGGTCGCCGACGAGTACCTGCCGGATGCGGTGGCCGCCGTCGACCTGCTACGCCGGACGCCGGATGTCGACCCGGCGCGGATCTTCGTCCTCGGTCACAGCCTCGGCGGCACGATCGCGCCCCGGGTCGCAGCGGCCGAACCGTCCGTCGCCGGCCTCGTCATCATGGCCGGAGGCGTACAGCCGCTGCATCACGCCGCAGTCCGGCAGGTCCGCTACCTCGCGTCGCTGGACCCGGCCACGGCCGCGGCCGCAGCCCCGGTGCTCGAGGCGATGACCCGGCAAGCCGACACGGTCGACAGCCCGGATCTGTCCACCTCCACACCGAACAGCGAACTGCCGTTCAACGTACCGGCGGCGTACTGGCTCGATCTGCGCAGTTACCACCCGGTCGCGGTCGCGGCCACGCTGGACAAACCGATCCTGCTGCTCCAGGGCGGGCGCGATTATCAGGCCACGGTCGCGGACGACCTCACGGAATGGCAAGCGGGTCTGGCCGGCCGTACGGACGTGACCGTGCACGTCTACGACGCCGACAATCATCTGTTCCTGTCCGGCACCGGACCGTCCACTCCGGCCGAGTATGAGCGGGCACAGCACGTGGACCCGGCCGTCGTCGATGACATCGCCACCTGGTTGGCGGCGACGTGACCGACGACAAGCGCCGATAGAAGCGGTTATTCGCCCGGCAGCAACTGGTCGAACGACGTGGTCAGCTCGAACGGATCCACGACCTCCGCCGGTCCGCGCCGATCGATCTCCGCGGCCAGCTCGCGTGCTGCGCGCTCGATCCGGGCCCGCAGCGGCGCCAGCTCGGCCGCGCCGGCCCAGTCGTCGGTCGACGCAAACACCGACGTGGGTACGACGGTCGCGTGCATGAACGTGAACACCGGCCGCATCGCGTGCTCCAGCATCAGCGAGTGCCGGGACGAGCCGCCGGTCGCACCGAGCAGTACCGGCTTACCGTCCAGTGCACCGTCCTCGAGCACGTCGATGAACGACTTGAACAGTCCGCTGAACGATGCGCGGAACGTCGGCGCCACCGCGATCAGCCCGTCCGCGCCCGCGACCGCGTCGACGGCACTCTTCAACGCCGGCGACGGGAACCCGGCGACCAGGTTGTTCGCGATGTCCCGAGCATATTCGCGAACCTCGATGACATGGACGTCCACCTCGGCGCCGGACGCTTCGAGAGTCCGTACCGTGGCAGCGGACAGTTGGTCGGCCAGGAGCCGGGTCGATGACGGCTGGCTCAGCCCGGCGCTGACCACCGCGAGCGTACGGCGGGTCACCGCTCCCCTGCCGCGACCTGCTCGGATTGCAGGGCCGCGGCGGCGACCAGCGATGCGTGCGTCGGCGCCTCCGGTACGTGCGCCGGGCGCAACGCGTCGAATTCGCGCCGGAGCACCGGCACGACCTCCTCGCCGAGCAGATCAAGCTGCTCGAGGACGGTCTTCAGCGGCAGTCCGGCGTGGTCGACCAGGAACAGTTGCCGCTGGTAGTCGCCGGCGTATTCGCGGAAGCCGAGGGTCCGGTCGATGACCTGCTGCGGGCTGCCGACCGTCAACGGCGTCTGAGACGTGAACTCCTCCAGCGACGGGCCGTGCCCGTAGACCGGTGCGTTGTCGAAGTACGGGCGGAATTCGCGTACCGCATCCTGCGAGTTCCGGCGCATGAAGACCTGGCCGCCCAGACCGACGATGGCCTGGTCGGCGGAGCCGTGACCGTAGTGCTCGAAGCGCCGACGGTACAGACCGACCATGCGCTGGGTGTGCTCCTTCGGCCAGAAGATGTGGTTCGCAAAGTACCCGTCACCGTAGTAGGCAGCCTGCTCGGCGATCTCCGGACTGCGGATCGAGCCGTGCCACACGAACGGCGGTACGCCGTCGAGCGGTCGCGGCGTCGACGTGAACGACTGCAGCGGCGTGCGGAGCTTGCCGGACCAGTCCACCACGTCCTCGCGCCAGAGCCGGCGCAGCAGCGCATAGTGCTCGACCGCGAGCGCGATGCCGTTGCTGATGTCCTGGCCGAACCAGGGATAGACCGGGCCGGTATTGCCGCGGCCCATCATCAGGTCGACGCGACCGTCCGCGAGATGCTGCAGCATCGCGTAGTCCTCGGCGATCTTGACCGGGTCGTTCGTGGTGATCAGCGTGGTCGCGGTGGACAGCAGCAGCCGCGACGTACGCGCGGCGATGTAGCCGAGCATCGTCGTCGGCGACGAGGGTACGAACGGCGGATTGTGATGCTCTCCGGTCGCGAACACGTCGAGACCGACCTCTTCGGCCTTGAGCGCGATCGTCATCATCGCTGTGATCCGCTCGTGCTCGGTCACGGTACGGCCGGTCGTCGGATCGGTGGTCACGTCGCCCACGGTAAAGATCCCGAGCTGCATGTCGTCGCCCCCCAGATGTCCCTACTAGTTGTTACTCCAGCGAACATACTTGACGCGGCAAGTATTTCGGTCCGCGGGGTTGGGTGCCGTCTCAGATCGGTCGTAGCACGTAAATCCGAGGATGGTGGCCCTTCTGAAACACCCGGGTGACGCTCTCCGTCCGCCAGAGCGCCGCGGTCTCGCGCAGGCAGCGTTCCATCTGCCGGATCTCATGGGTGAGGATCGCCACTCGCGCGTCCGCGGCCGCCGCCTCCCGGGCTCGCTGCAACAACCGAAGGTGCAGAGCCTCGTTCGTCCGGTGCTCGCCGACCAGGCCGCCCCACGGCGGGTCGGCGAGGATCACGTCGTACGGCCCGCCGGCCAGCCAGCCGGTCTCGGTCACGTCTGCGCGTACCAGCTTCGTCCGGCCGGACAGACCGGCCGCGGACAGGTTCGCCCGCGCGGCCTCGAGCGCGGACGCGTCGATCTCGACACCGGTCGCGGACCGCACCGGAGCGGCCAGCATGCGTTCGACCAGCAGCGTGCCGGAGCCGCACATCAGGTTGACGACACGATCCGACGGCTTCGGTCGGGTCGCGATCGCAACGGCGGCGGCGATCGTTGCGTTGACCGCGCCGGGAAAGTTGCGGACTCGCCACGCCCGGTCCGACAGCGGCCGGGGCGAGATCCGCACGAGGACGTCCCAGCCGTCCACCGTCACGGATCGGCGGAACCGCACCGCGATGTCGCCCTCGTCCGGATCGTGCCGCAAACGGGTGGCGCGGGCCAACTCGACCGCGAGGCGCCCGAACACCGACGAGTCCGCGCCGGCCGCCTCGAACCGAAACGACGTGGCGGACCGTACCCGGGTCATCTGCTCCGCGATCACCGGCAGGTATTCGCCGCTCAGCAGCGATTTCGGACGTGGCACCGCGAACGTCAACACCGCCGACACCGCAATCGGCGTACGCAGGCTCAAGAGCTTCGCCCAGCCGCCGTCGAACTCGACCGTGGCCGAGTCGTCCCGCCCGGGCACCGCGATCGGTGTCGCGTTGAGCGCCGACCGGCATTCGTTGGCGACGAAGTCGTCCAGCCCGGGCAGGAACAGCAGCTCGTAACGGCGACGGGGCATGACCGTGACCTTAATCGGTGTCGCGGAGGATATGTCGCAGGGGATATTTCGCGGCATCGGGCGATCGGATGGGACCGGTGTGACGCATGGGTCGCATGGGGTAACGGAACAACTCCAAAGCGCAACAAGGGGCTACCCGTCGGGCATACCGCGCGGTATCTTCGTGGCTTGTGCGGCTTTTGCCGCGTCGGCTAAAGGGGGAACAATGGGCGCTTTCGCGCCATCCCTGGTCGGACGGCGACGCATCGCCGCCGGCTTCAACGTCGCGGTTCTGATCCTGGTCGTCGTCGTGATCGTGATCGACGCTCACACGATCGGCGTCGAGTTCGAGTACGCGGAACTCGGGATCATGACGGCTCTCGCGGCGTTCGCCGGCACGCAGGCGTTCATCTCGACCACTCCATCGGTGGGCGTCGTGCCGGTGATCGTCTGCCCGACCATCTGCTTCACGTTCGCGATCCTGCTCTGCTGGGGCTTGGGACCGGCGCTGGTCACACAGGCCATCGCGGTCGTCGTGGTCGCGTGGCGGCTCCGGCGCCCGGTCCGCGAGGCGGTCGCCGCGATGGGGCAGTACACGCTGTCGTTCATCGCCGCCGAGGCCGTCCTGTGGATCGGCAAGCCGCATCCCACCATCCACCGGCAGCCACTGCACGTCGCAACGGACGCGCTGACCGTCGTCGGAGCGGTTGCGGCGTGGCTCGTCACGTACGGGATCCTGGCGATCGTGCTGGCCCGGCTGCTGCGAACCGGCCCGAGATCGATGCCGGCCCGCGACATCATCCAGCCATCAGGTGCTGTTCAAGGCGGCGTTGCTGCTGCTCGCGCCGATGCTCGCGATTTCGGCACACATGAACATCGGCTTCGTACCCCTCATCTTTGTGCCGCTCTATGCCGTGCAGCGGATGGCCAAGCTGTCCGCGCAGCGGGACCGGGCGGTACGCGTCGATCCGCTGAGCAGCCTCGCGAACCGCGCCGGGCTGAAGGTCGCGTTTCACGACCTCACCGTCGCCACCGCGGGGACGGCCCGCCGACCGGCTCTGCTGCTCGCCGATCTGGACGAGTTCAAGCACGTCAACGACGCGCTCGGGCACGAGGTCGGTGACCAGTTGCTGGTTGCGGTCGCGAACCGGTTCGCCGGGCTGGTCCTGCGCGGACGGGGCGGTCGCGCGACTCGGCGGCGACGAGTTCGCGGTGCGTGACGTCGGTGGCGGATGCGGCCGAGGCCGACGGATGTGGCGGACGCGATCGTCGCGGCGCTGCTCGCACCGGTGACTCTGGACGGCCTGAGCGTCGACATCGCCGCGTCGATCGGCGTCGCGATCCACACCGACGACGAGGACTTCGCAACGCTCATGCGGCACGCGGACATCGCGATGTACGACGCGAAGCAGAGCGGTGGTGCGGTCGCCGCATACGAGCCGGGTGCGCATCAGGACAGTCATGCGCGGCTCGCGCTGCTGACCGATCTCCGGCGCACGCTGGAGGCGGGTGACCGGACCCAGATCGAGATGCACTACCAGCCGCAGGTCTGCCTCGTGACCGGCGACGTCGAATGCGTCGAGGCGCTGCTGCGCTGGCGGCACCCGGAACTCGGCGCGATCAACACGCAGGACCTGATCGCGATGGCCGAGCACAGCTCGATCATGCATCTGCTCACCATGCGAGTGATCGACGACGTGATCGCGCAGGTCGGAGCGTGGGCCGCGGACGGCATCCGGATCCGCGCCTCGATCAACGTCAGCGCCCGCGACCTGTACGGCGACGACATCGTGCCGCGGCTGTCCGAGCGGCTGGTCGAGCACGGCGTCGATCCGAGCCAGATCCAGATCGAGATCACCGAGGGCGCGCTGCTCGGCGACCCGAATCGGGCGATGGGTACGATCAACCGGATCAACGCGCTCGGCATCGCGATCTCGCTCGACGACTTCGGCACCGGCTATTCGTCGCTGCAACATCTGCGGAAGATGCCGATCAGCGAGATCAAGATCGATCGGTCATTCGTCGCCGGAATGGCGAACAATCACGACGACGCCGCGATCGTCCGCTCCATCGTGGAGTTGGCACGATCGCTCGGCATCCGTACGGTCGCCGAGGGTGTGGAGACCGAATACACCCGGCAGCTGCTGGTCGAGGCCGGTTGCACGCTCGCACAAGGATGGCTGACCGCGCATCCGATGCCCGCCGCCGAACTCACCGAATGGCTCACCACGAAGCAAATCGCCGTCGTGTGACGCTTGACGTCTTTGTTGTCTTCTGCGAAGAATCGAATTGAATTCGATTCAGGGTTCTCGATTATCCCCTCGTAAGGAGTCGACAACGATGTCGTTCGTGCCCAAACTCGCGCTCGCCGGATTATTGGCGATCGGCGTGGTCGCCCTGCCGGCCGCATCGAGTGCTGCCCCGTCGAGCGCCACTGCGGCCTCGACCGCGCCCGGCGCCCCCGGCGCGACCTCCTACTTCGATCTGGCCCGCAAGGACTGCGTCGGCACGGCCCGCAACACGACGTCGAAGGTGTGGTTCACGGTCGCCGACGGCGTCCTGTCCGACGTCTACGAGCCGACGATCGACAACACGAACGTCAAATCGCTGCAGTACGTGGTCACCGACGGCACGACGTTCACCGATCTGCAGTCGCGCGACACGACGTACACGGTGAAGACCGACCCGACCGGCATGACCTGCACGATCACATCCACCAGCAAGGCACACGGATACCAGCTGACCACCACGTACATCGCCGATCCGGCCCGCGACGCGGTACTCATGCACACCACCCTCAAGACCTCCAAAAAGCTCCAGGTGTACGCCTATCTGGACGCTCACGTGAACGGCAATGGTGGTGGCGGGACCGACAACGGCGGTGCGGACACCGGTGTCGTGGACGCCTCCGGCGTCGGTACGGTCGGGGATGCCGCGACGGTCAGCCAGGCGACGAACCGCGACTACGCGGTGCCGACGTACGAGGCGCTGGCCTCGCCGCAGTTGCAGCAGGCATCGGTCGGCTATGCCGGCAGCGCCTCGGACGGGCTGATCCAGCTCGACGCGGGTCACGCGCTGTCGGCGGCGTACACGAGTGCGCCGGCCGGCCACGTCGTGCTGACTGAGAAGCTGCGTAAGGGCAGCACATTCGACTTGAGTCTCGGCTTCGGCCGGACGCAGTCGGCGGCCGTCGCGACCGCACGCTCGTCGTCGTTCGCAAAGGCGCTCGTCTCCTACGTAGCCGGCTGGGTGAAGTACGACGCCGGCCTCACGCGGCCACCGCTGCACATCCCCGGCGTCACCACGGCACAGACGCTGACCAGCTACTACCTCAGCGCGAACGTGCTGAAGGCGAGCGAGGACAAGACGTTCCCGGGTGCCGTGGTCGCATCGCTGGCCAGCCCGTGGGGGCAGGCGGTCAGCGCGGGCGCGCTGGTCGGCGGCTTGCCGGTCTACTACGGCTCCTACCGCGAGGTGTTCGCCCGCGACCTCTACGAGGCGTTCACCGGCTTCCTGGCCGACGGTGACGTCGCGACCGCGCAGGCCGCGACCCGGTTCCTGTTCGACAAGCAGCAGCTCGCCGACCGGCGAGATCCCGCGCAACTCGCTGGTCAACGGCAAGAGCGCACCGGACACCGGCGGCGATCAGCTGGACGAGTCGTCGTACCCGATCCTGATGGCGTACCTGTCCGGGCTCAGCGGCGACGCGGCACTGTGGACCGACCACATCAAACCGGCCGCGGACTACGTCATCGCGCACGGCCCGTCGTTCGGCAACGAGCGCTGGGAGGAGCAGAGCGGCTTCTCGCCGTCCACGATCGCGGCCGAGATCGCCGGCCTGACCGCGGCGTCGAAGATCGCGACGATTCAGGGCGACGCCGCCGATGCACAGGTCTACCAGGCGGTCGCGGACGACTTCCAGCGCAACATCAAGGCCGAGACGGTCACGTCGACCGGCCCGTACTCGACGTCGCCGTACTTCATCCGCCTGTCGAAGACCGGCGATCCGAACGCCGCGATCAGCTACAGCCTCGGCAACGGCGTGCAGCCGGATCAGGATCAACGCGCCGTGGTCGACGGTGGTTTCCAGGAGCTGTTCCGGCTCGGCGAACTGTCGCCGACCGACCCGGACTACCTCAACTCGCTCGCCGTCGTGGATCACCAGATCGCGGTGACGACACCGAGCGGCACCGGCTACTACCGCTACGGCACATCGGCCGCGGACGGCAGCGCGGACGGTTACGGTGACTGCTTCCAGCCGAGCCAATCCAGCTGTACGAATTCGGGTCAGCCGTGGCCGACCACCGACGTCGGCACGGGTCACCTGTGGCCGGTGCTCTCCGGTGAACGGGCCGAATCCGATCTGCTGACCGGCTCCCCTGCCGCCGCGGGCGCGCAGCTGTCGTTCATGGTGACGTCCGCATCCGGCGAGGGCCTCGTGCCGGAGCAGGTCTGGGAGGACCCGGCGCTGGCTGCGTCGCCGTACGGGACCGACCCGACCACCGCGTCGATCGGCTTCACCGACGGGCAGCCGGCCGGTTCCGCCGCGCCGCTGACCTGGGCGCAGGCACAGGAGCTCCGTCTGATCACGGATATCGGGCAGGGAAGGCTCGTCGATCAGCCGGCGATCACCGCCGACCGCTACGTCAAGCACCCGGCGCCGGTCAACGTGCCGACCACGATCTCGGCCCCCGCTCCCGGCAGCTCGGCCGGCGGCAGCTCCACCGCCGTCACCGGCACCACGGCGCCGAACGCGGCGGTCGCGATCAGCTCGATCGACGAGGACGTGGCCGGCGTGTCCGCGACGGTGACGACGACCGCGGACGGCACCGGTGCGTTCACGGCAACGGTGCCGGTCGGCTTCGGTGCCAACGTCATCACGGTCACCGCGACGACCGCGACCGGCACCGGTGTCGCGCGGACATCGGTCGTCGGCGACCTCGTCGGTGGCGTCACGGTGCTGGACACCGCCGATCCGGCAAACGACGACAACGGCCCGGGCACGTACGCGTACCCGACGTCGTCGAACTTCACCGCGGGATCGTTCGACATCACCCGGTTCCAGGTACTGACCAAGGACGGCGTGGTCTACCTGCGGACGACCGTACGGCAGCTGACGCCGACGTTCGGCAACACGATCGGTGCGCAGTTGCTCGACGTGTTCGTGCATACGACAGGTGCGGCGACGACGTCGACCGCGGCACCGTTCCCGAGCCGTAACTACACGATCGCGAGCCAGGATGCCTGGAGTCAGCGGCTCGAGGTGCAGGGCTTCGCGTCACCGGTCTGGGTGGACGCCGGCGGCAACGGTGTCGGGTCGGTCACCGCGGTGGTGTCGTCGACCGTGACGAACACGATCACCATTGCCGTTCCGGAGGCGCAGTTCGGCACGCCGGGTTCGGGATGGTCGTTCGCGGTCGTGCTGACCGGTCAGGACGGTTTCAGCGGGGACCAGGCACGGGCGTTCAACGCCGTACCGGCCGACTTCGCGTTCGGCGTCTGCGAGCCGGGTGGTCTGTCGCCGATCTGCCAGGTCGATCCGGGTACGGTCGCGAAGGCGATGGACGTGATCACGCCAAGCGGTGTCGACCAGGACACCGAACTCGATCCGACGCTGGGTCCGGTCGTCGTCCGGGGCGTGCCGGTGCCGTAGCACTGCGACCCGGGCCGGTTCGCCGGCCCGGGTCCGCGTTTCCACGTGACGTCGCAACACCCTAGTGTCTCGCTCATGCGTAGCATCTCGTCACGGTCATCGATCGCGATTGCGGGCGCGGTTGTGGTGCTGCTCCTCGGTGCACTCGCCGTCGCCTGGGGACTCGGGCGGTTCGGCGGGCACCACGGCGATGCGGCCGATGGCGTACCACGTCATGCCGTGAGTTCTTCGCCGTCACCATCGGCGCACCCGTCACCGACGCCGAGCGCCGCACCGTCGCCGATTCCGTCGCCGAGCCCGTCGGCCAAGCCGCACCCGACGTCGAAGCCACCGGCCGCGGGTGCGAGGAGCGTGACGTTCGTCAACGCCGTGCACCAGACGATCTGGGTGGCCGGCTGGCAGCAGACCGCGAAGCCCGCACTGACCACGACCGGGTGGGTACTGCCGGCCGGTCACAGTCTCACGATCACCATCCCGGATCACTGGAACGGCCGGTTCTGGGGGCGGACCGGTTGCACGTTCAACGCGAGCGGCAAGGGCCATTGCCAGACCGGTGACTGCGGTGGCGTGTTCCAGTGTCACGGCTACGGGGCGATCCCGGCGACGCTCGCCGAGTACAACCTGAACGCGTACGACAACCTTGACTTCTACGACGTCAGCATGGTCGACGGGTCGAATCTGCCGATGTACATCAACATCACGCACGGTAAGACGAAGGACAAGATCAGTTCGACCGGATGCATCGCGGCCGGCTGCACGAAGCCGGTCGTCTGTCCGCCGGCGATCCAGGTCACGTCCGGGTCCACAGTGGTCGGCTGCATCAGTGCGTGCGCGCGGCTCGGCGGCGATCAGTACTGCTGCCGCGGCACCTGGGCGCCTCGGTCGATGTGCAATCCGGCGAAGTGGCCGGTCGACTACGCGGCGGTGTTCAAGACCGCTGAGCCGTACGCCTACTCCTATTCGGACGATGACGCGACCAGTACGTTTACCTGCGCGGGCGAGTGCGGCTACCGGATCACGTTCGGCACGACGCCGTAGCGCTGCCGCGCCGCGGCTTCGGCCAATTTCTCGGCGCGTCATGTTGTCGCTGGTCACCGTGCTGCGAAAACACAGAGAGGGTCGGGCCGACCTCGATTAAAGGGGTCCGGACTCTTGTTTCTGAGAATTGCCTGTGTGATCGTAGTGCAATCGACTTTCGTCGATGATCAACATACGAACGTACTACGCGCGCACGTCCCTATGTTGAATCCATCGATATCGGTCGTTCCATCCAACGTCCGATGCGACGTCGCCGCCACCGCGGGACGCGCATCGTTTTCGAAAGAGGAGCCCTTGAAAAATTCAACTCGTGCGGCGTTAGCCACGGCCTTCGCCTCCGCCTTGGTCTTCGCCGGCGCTGCCGTCGCAGTGCAGGCAGCATCCCCCGCAGCGCTTTCACCCTCCGCGATCCAGGCGAACGCCGTCAAGTCGGCGGCCTCCTTTGTCGCCAACCGTCCGAGCGTCCTGAAGGCGAGCACCGGCGACGCATACATCGCGCACCCGGCCATCGCGTCGGCCGGCCTGCAGTACATCCCGTACGACCGGACCTTCAAGGGTCTTCCCGTCGTCGGCGGTGACTTCGTCGTCGTCGTCGACGCCGCAGGCAACGTCGTCTACAACTCGGTCGCACAGACCGCGGCGATCGGCAACCTCGCCCTGACACCGACGCTGACGAAGGCCGCCGCGCAGGCAAAGGCCCAGACGCAGCTGGCCGGCAAGACCACGGTCGAGGGCACCAACCTGATCGTGTACGCACTCGCCGGCGCGCCGCGCCTCGCGTGGGAGACCATGGTCGACGGTAAGACCGCCGATGGTCCGAGCCGGCTCAGCGTCGATGTCGACGCGCTCACCGGCGCCGTTCTGGGCAGTCGCGAGCATGTCCTCTACGGCACCGGTACGGCGGCGTGGGACGGCCCGAACCCGGTCACCATCAACACGACGCACACCGGCAGCACCTTCACCATGAAGGACCCGACGATCACGAATCTGAGCTGCCAGGACGCGGCGAACAACACCACGTTCAGTGGCCCGGACGACGTCTGGGGCAACGGCAACGCCACCAGCAAGGAGACCGGCTGCGTCGATGCGCTGTTCGTCGCGCAGACCGAGTTCAAGATGCTCGCCGCCTGGGACGGTCGTAGCGGCATGGACGGTGCCGGCGGCGCCTGGCCGATCCGGGTCGGTCTCGCCGACGAGAACGCCTTCTACGACGGTACGCAGGTCCAGGTCGGCCACAACACGGCCAACCAGTGGATCGGTTCGATGGACGTGGTGGGCCACGAAATGGGTCACGGCGTCGACGACCACACCCCGGGCAGCCTGTCCGGCAACGGTACGCAGGAGTTCGTCGCGGACACGTTCGGAGCGGCCACCGAGTGGTTCGCCAACGAGCCGTCCCCGTTCGACACGCCGGACTTCACCGTCGGCGAGCAGATCAACCTCGTCGGCAGCGGACCGATCCGTTACATGTACAACCCGTCCCTCGCCGGCGACGACAACTGCTACTCCAGCAGCATCCCGAGCGAAGAGGTACACGCGGCCGCCGGACCGGGCAACCACTGGTTCTACCTGCTGGCCGAGGGCACCAACCCGACCAACGGGCAGCCCACCAGCCCGACCTGCAACAGCTCCTCGGTCACCGGTGTCGGCATCCAGACCGCCGAGAAGATCATGTACAACGCGATGCTGTTGAAGACGACCGCATCGTCGTACCTGAAGTACCGCGTCTGGACGCTCCAGTCGGCCAAGAACCTGACCCCGGGTGACTGCACCGACTTCAACGCGGTCAAGGCCGCGTGGACCGCGGTCAGCGTGCCGGCCCAGTCCGGCGAGGCGACCTGCACCACCGGCACCACGTCGCCGAGCGCGACGCCGACCACCACCCCGCCGACCACAACCCCGCCGACGGGCTGTGCCGGTGCCGGTCAGAAGATCCTGAACCCGGGCTTCGAATCGGGCTCCGCATCCTGGACCGCGACGGCCGGCGTGATCGGCCAGAACGGTTCCAGCGGCCAGCCGACGCACTCCGGCACGTGGAACGCGTGGATGGATGGTTACGGCACCACCCACACCGACACACTGACGCAAGCGGTCACCATTCCGGCCGGCTGCCATGCGGTGCTGTCGTACTGGGTGCACATCGACACCTCCGAAACGACTACGACCACGGCGTTCGACAAGCTGACGGTCACGTTCGGTTCGACGTCGATCCCGGTGCTGTCCAACCTGAACAAGGCGACCGGCTACGTACAGAAGTCGTTCGACGTCTCGGCGCTCGCCGGGACGACCGTCACGCTCAAGTTCTCGGCGACCGAGGACTCGTCGCTGCAGACATCGTTCGTCATCGACGACACGGCGTTGACGGCGAGCTGAGCGGCTTGTCCGTGAGGTAGTCCGTTCTACCGGTGCCGGGATCCGCGCGTGGGTCCCGGCACCGCTGTCTGTCGCGCTGCGCCGCTGTCTCGCCGCCGCGGCCGTGCTGCACGCTTCGGCTACGCGCCGGTCGGCCAGTGCACCTGGTCGGAGTGGTAGTAGACGATGCCCATCGCCTTCCACCGCGGACCCTGCGCCGCCAACCGTGCGTCGAACGAAACGTCGTCGTGGGTGCTCCACGGCGACCAGCCCAACTCGGCAATGGCCGGCAGCCGCGGGAACAGCATGTAGTCGAGGTCGGTCGGGGTCACGAGCGTCTCGGTCCACAGCGCCGCCTCGACGCCGAGCACCGACTTCTCGCGTACGCCGGCCAGGTAGGAGGCAGGGTTCCAGTCGTACGCGCCGTTGACGTCGTTGAGGCCGGCCCAGGTCTGCCCGAGATTCGTCGAATCGGTGTACTTCATGTCCAGGTAGGCATGGCTCGCCGGCGCCATGATGACCTTCGTACCGTTAGCGACCTGGCCGGCGAGGTAGGCGTCCGCGATGGACGTGTCCCAGAACTCCGCGACCGTTGACGGCAGGAGCTTCGCGGTCTCGATGTTGTGCCAGCCGATCACGGTCTTGCCGTGCTTCGCGACGACGTCCTGGAGACGGTCGATGAACGTGTCGTAGTCGGCCGTCGATAGGCCGGACTCGTCGCCGCCGATGTGGATGTACGGACCCGGCGTCAGCGCCGCCAGCTGCCCGATCACCTGGTCGATGAACGCGTACGTGGCGTCCAACGCGACGCACAGCGTGCCGATCCCGACGTTGATGCCGGTGTACAGGTCGGGTGCCTTACCGTCGCAGTTCAGCTGCGGCTCCGACGCCAGCACGGCGTTCGTGTGGCTCGGCATGTCGATCTCGGGGATCACCGTGATGAACCGGGAGGCGGCGTACGCGATGATCGCCGAGTAGTCGGCCTGTGTGTAGTAGCCGCCCGGTGTGCCGCCGACCTCGGTCGAACCGCCGTGGGTGGTCAGATCCGGCCAGCCGTTGATCGCGATCCGCCAGCCCTGGTCATCGGAGAGGTGCAGGTGCAGGTAGTTGATCTTATAGTGCGAGACCTCGTCGACGTACCGCTCGACCTGCTCCACCGTGAAGAAGTGCCGGGCCACGTCGAGCATCGCGCCACGGTAGGCAAATCGCGGGTAATCGACGATGGTCTGGCCGGGCACCGTCCACGCCCCGGCGACCACGGTCGGGCTCTGCACCGCCGCCGGCAGCAGTTGCACCAACGTCTGTACGCCCTCGAAGAGCCCGGCCGCCGTACCCGCCCGGATCACGACGTGGTCGGTGGTGACCGTCAGGCCGTAGCCCTCGTCGCCGACGCCGTCCGGAGCGCCGGACAGCAGCAGCTGGATCGTGCCGCTCGCGCCGGTCTTCGTGGGCAGCGCAAATCCGGTCGACGCACGCAGGATGCCGGCCAGATAGGCCGCGACCGCCTGGGCCTTGGTGTCCGACGAGATCGTGGCGCTCCCGGCAAGCGTGAACGTGACGCCCTTCGCCGGGACCGCGCTGACCGGCGCGGGAATGACGGTGTTCGCGTACGCCGCCGGCGCCGCCTTCGGCGTACTCGCATTCCCGATCGCCTCGATGCCCACCCACGCGGCCGCGCACACCACGATCACGGCGCCCACCAGCATCAGACGATGTCTCTTGATCCACATATAGTCACCCTCCCCGTTAACTCTTAGGAAGGTAAACTATTTAATGATTCGGTGGCAAGATCCGATGATCACTCCGGGCGCTGGCGAGCCGCCGGAACGTCCGCCCCGCCGGCCACCAGGCGCCGGTGCAACTCCGTGGTCAGCGTATGGATCTGGCGCGTCAAATCGGTATTCGTCTTGAGTTCCAGTTCCTGCTCGACGAAGTCGTGATCCGCTTTCGCCTGCTGGAACGCTGCCTGCCGGTTCTGGCCGATCATGACGAACGTGGACAGGAAGATCGCCTCGAGCGACACGATCAGGGTCAGCGTCGGCCACGGGCTCTTCTCGAAGAGCAGCATCCAGACCGCGAACGCGAACACGTGGAGATAGACGAACAGCATCGACCCCGCGAACTTCGTGATCGCGTCCGCGACGCGCAGCTGAAGATGCGCAGCCAGCTTCGCTTGATGGGCGAGGACGATCGGGTGGTGCTGGATCTCGCTGGGTGCCTGCGTGGTCATTCCGTCTCCAAGTCCGATGGGTGCCCAGAATCTGCCCGCCGACGAGCACCGGCAAACGGGCTCACCGAACGTCGGGCAGATCCTTCCACAGCATCTGCTCGGTGGTCACGAAGCCGGCCTGCTCGTACAGCGCCCGGGCGCCGTGGTTGAACCCGAACACCGACAACGCGACGACGACGGCACCGCAGTCACGAGCCTTGCGTTCGGCGGCCGCCATGATCGCGCGCCCGTATCCCCGGCGCCGGAACTCGGGCTTGACATACAGATCGCTGATATAGGCTCGCGGGCCGTCGAAGTCGTCGACGAGCTCCATCCAAAGCGTGCCGACGGCGGTGTCTCGGGTGTATGCGGTCATCAGGATCTGATCCGCCGATGCCGCGCCGTTCGGAAACGACTCCGTGTTCTCCTCCTCGGCCAGGACGAGCGCGTCCTCGATGGAGGACGCCTGCCGAGACCGTACGAGACCGGCCGCGTAGCCGGCCGCCTGGATCGTCACGAAAGCGGCGAACTCCGCTTCGGACATCGCTCGGAGATCGACCTCCGCCCCGACGGAGCCGTGGCGATCGGGTTCGATCCGATCCAGGTGCAGACGCATCTGGTCGTTCGTCACGTGAAAACCTTCGGACTCGACGATCCGGCTCAACACGCTATCGCTGCGAAAGACGTTGATGCGGCTGAGCGACGCACCGAGTCCGGCGGCAACCTCGTGCACACCGTGCAGCGCGGCATGCGCCAGGTCGCGGTCGAGCGCCTGCTCGGTCACGGTCAGGTCGAAGATGAACGCCTCCGGGCCGCGTACGCGCAGCCAGGCATGCCCTATCCGCGTGTGTTCCCGCGTGATCTCGACAACGTGGTGACCATCGGTGGCAAGACCGTTCGGGAGCAGTGCGGCGAGCAGCCGTACGGCGTGAGCTGGTGCCTCGTCGGGCGCCCAGGTCCGTGCCGCCACCCGCGGCTCGGCGAACCGCCGCCGAACGCCCTCCGACCAGCCGTCGAAATCGGCCTCGCTGATCGGCGCCACGTGCACAGGTCCGGTCATGGGCGACACTGTAACGGCCCGGCGGCCTGAGCGGCGGCCGCCCGAGCGGGACCGCGACCGTAGCCGTCGAACCGCCGACCGCAGGCACCGAGCCGACCAGATCGATCAGGGCCTTACCGGCAACGACGATCATGCGACGCCGCCGTCCGAGGCATCGATCACCGCCCGCGCAAGGCTCGGCCGCAACGGCATCTGCGGAATGAGCGTCGCCTGGTAAGCGTGGTAGACATCGGGCTTGCCGAGCCAGGTCGCGGGCGCCGGGACGGTTGGTCGGATCGAGTTCGTGGTGCCAACCGCCGTGCTCGGCGTCGATCAGGTAGCGCTCGGCGTAGTCCCAGAACGTGCGGTACCACGCGTCGTATGCCGGTCGCCGGTGCGCTCGCCGAGGACCGCGGCGGCGGCGATCGCCTCGGCGACCACCCAGTGCATCCGGGTCGCGTACCACCGGTTTGTCGTCCCAGTGCGATGCGTGTAGACGAACCCGTCGGCGCCGTCGACGCCCAGCCGCGTCGGACCGCGGCCTCGAACAGCGCGATCGCGTCGGTGCAGCAGCCATGACGGCGCGGCATCGCCGAGCGCGGCCTCGATGTGCAGCAGCAGCCGCGACCACTCCAGCCAGTGCCCGATCGTCGAGCCGTAGGGCCGGAACGGGTCGTCCGGGTGCGTCTGCGTTGTATTCGAGCAGCGGCTCCCAGTCGGGCGTGAAGTGCTCGGGCAGGCGCCAGTCGTGGCCGGCGGCGACCTCGTGGATCAGGTGCGCGGCGATGCGCTCGGCGCGCTCGGCCCAGCGCCGGGTCGCCGGTCGCGTCGGCCGCGGCGAGGAACGCCTCGACCATGTGCATGCTGAGTTCGCGCCGCGGTACGCTCCTCGACGCTCCAGTCACGCGACGAGCGACTCGTGCGTGCGGCCCGCCTCGTCGTCCCAGAAGTGCGCGGTGATCACGGCGAGCGCTTCGTCGAGCAGGTGCGCGCGCGCCCGGCCGCCCGGCGAGGTCGCCGCGCTCAGGGCCAAGACCACGAAGGCGTGCGGGTACGCCGCCTTCGTGTCGTCGACCGGCTCGATTCGTCGTTGTCGATGCTCGCGTACCAGCCGTCGTTGGTCAGGTCGCGCAGCGGGCCGGCGAGCGCCGCGACGCCGTGGTCGACGAGCGCCGCGGCGGCTTCGTCGCCGCGCAGGTAGGCCAGCGCGAACACGTAGGTCATGCGGCAGGTGATCCAGGTCTGGATCGGCTCGTCCGGATCGGGACGGCCGTCGTGGTCGAGCCAGCAGAAGCCGCCCTCGGCACGCAAGGACGGCCGGGCGAAGTCGGCTCAGCGCGCGGGCCTGGTCGTCGAGCCACTCGCCGGTGGGACTGGGCGATCCACGTCCGGCGGCTGTCGACGAGGTCTCTCGAGCAACGGTGGTACGTCGCATCTCCTTCGACTTGACAACGTTGTCGGGCACTGGGATCACACGATGACGCGCCCTGACCTCAATGTCAAGTCTACGCCGTGGCCGATGTTCGGCCGAATTTCGCGGAGAGTCACGCGTAAGAAGTTTTTCCGGTAACACCATTGACACATGGACATGTACTGGTTTCTTCTGACTGAATGGACGCGACAACGTTGTCACGCTCACGCCCACCCCCCGAAAGGCACACAATGTCCAGACAAAGACGTCTTGCCGCTCACACGGCTGCGGTGCTGCTCGTCGGCAGCGCCGATCGCGGTATTCATCGGCAGCATCGCCGGCATCTGCGGCGGTCACCGACCCGGCCTCCGTGGTCAATCCGTTCCTCGGCACGCAGCAACGGCGGCAACACGTTCCCCGGCGCGGATGTGCCGTTCGGCATGGTCCAGTGGAGCCCGGACACCAACTCCCGGCCGGACGGCGGCGGATACGCCTACTCCGACGGCACCATCACCAGCTTCCCGCTGACGCACATGGACGGCCCGGGCTGCAACGGCGGCGCCAGCGACATCCCGATCATGCCGACGACGGGTGCGGTCAGCGGCACCGCGACCTCGACGTTCTCGCACGCCAACGAGTCGGCGAACGCCGGCTACTACAAGGTTCTGCTCGGCAACGGCGTCACGACCGAGTTGACCGCGACCACGCGCAGCGGCATGGCGAAGTTCACCTACCCGTCCACCACCCAGGCCAACCTGCTGTTCAAGCTGTCCACCGGCGACAACGCCGGCGCGACGACGTTCACCGTGGTCAACAGCAGCGAGGTGTCAGCGGCTCGGTCGTCGGCGGACACTTCTGCGGCGCCGTCGGCGACGTACACGCTGTACTTCGATATGGTCTTCGACCACCCGTTCACCAGCAACGGCACGTTCACCGGCGGTGACTCGCTGACCTTCAACACGACCAGCGCGACGGTGTTGCAGGCCAAGGTCGGCCTGTCCTACGTGTCGATCGCGAACGCCGCCGCGAACCGCACCGCGGAGAACCCGAACTGGAACTTCAGCACGCGACCCAGACGGCCGCGCACACGGCGTGGAACAACGTACTCGGCAAGATCTCGATCACCGGCGGTACGACCGCCAGCAGACCGTCTTCTACACGTCGATGTACCACGCGCTGCTGCACCCGAACGTGGAAAGCGACACCAACGGCCAGTACCGCGGCTTCGACAACCAGGTGCACACCGTCGTCGCCGGGCAGGGCGCGCAGTACGCGAACTACTCCGGCTGGGACATCTACCGGGCCCAGGCGCAGCTCGAAGCGCTCGTCGCACCGGCTCAGGCCAGTGACAGCGCGCAGTCGATGGTCAACGACTACGCGCAGAGCGGCCAGTTCCCGAAGTGGGCGTCGAACAACGGCGAGACGTACGTGATGGTCGGCGACCCGGCCGACTCGATCATCGCCGACTACTACGCGTTCGGCGCCCGCAACTTCGACACCGCCACCGCGAAGGCCGACATGATCCACGAGGCCACGGTCACCAACAACATCCGGCCGGGCCTGAACTACCTGGCCAACAACGGTTACCTGCCGTCCGACGGCACCTACGGCTGCTGCAACTACTACGGCGACGTGTCCACGACGCTCGAGTACGACACCGCCGACTTCGCGATCTCCGCGTTCGCCGGCGCGCTCGGCGACACCACGACGCAGAGCGCAGTTCGCGAACCGCGCGCAGGACTGGAAGAACCTGCTCAACACGAGCAGCGGGCTGATGCAGCCGAAGCTCGCCAGCGGCGCGTGGAAGAGCCGGCTTCAGCGCGACCAGCCGGCGACGACTTCGTCGAGGGCACGTCCGACCAGTACACCGGCATGGTGCCGTTCAACGTCGGTGGCCTCGCCACCGCCAAGGGCGGCAACGCGCCATGCAGTCCTACCTGAACAGCGTGCTCGCCACGCTTCCACGGCGCCGGCGGCGCAGTGGCCGACCTCGGCAACGAGCCGTCGGTCGAACTGCCGTGGGAGTACGACTACGTCGGCCAGCCGTACAAGACGCAGCAGGTCGTCCGGCAGGTGCAGGACCAGCTGTGGCCGAACTACGCCGGCCAGCTGGGGCGTCGGCAACGACGACCTCGGCACGATGAGCGCCTGGTACGTCTGGTCCGCGCTCGGCTTCTTCCCGGAGACCCCGGGCACCTCCGACCTCGCGCTCGGCAGCCCGATGTTCACCAACGTCACCGTCACGCTCGGTGGCGGCGGCACCATCACCGACACCGCACCGGCAGCGGCGGACAACGCGCCGTACGTGCAGAGCATGACGCTCAACGGCGCGGCCTGGAACAACGCCTACCTGCCGGCGACGTTCGCCACCGGCGGCGGCACGCTCGCGTTCACGCTCGGCACGACGCGCGAACACGAGTTGGGCCTCGGCCGCGTCGGCGGCACCGCCGTCCTACGCCGGCAACGGCGGCGCGCAGCCGCCGGCCGGTCGACGCCCGGTCCGACCGGGCCGATCAAGTCCGGCATCGCCGGCGACTGCCTCGACGTCGCCGGCAACGCGCACCGCCGACGGCACGAAGCTGCGACATCGCGGCATGCAACCACGGCCACCGGCCAGACGTGGACCATCCCCGGCGACGGCAGCCTCCAGGCGCTCGGCAAGTGTGCCGACGTCAACCAGAGCGGCACCGCGAACGACACCATCGTGCAGCTCTGGACGTGCAACGGTTCCGGCGCCCAGCGCTGGACGTACAACGCCACCAACAAGGAGTTCGTGCAACCCGGAGTCCGGCCGGTGCCTCGACGATCCGGGCAGTGCCACCGACGGCAGCCAGCTGGTCATCTACGACTGCAACGCCGGCGCGAACCAGCAGTGGACGCTGCCGCGGCGGCGCCGGCCGGGCCGATCACGTCCGGCATCGCCGGCAAGTGCGTCGACGTACGCAGTGCCGGCACCGCCGACGGCACGCCGATCCAGATCTACGACTGCAACGGCAGCACCGCGCAGTCGTGGACCGTCGCCGCCGACGGGCACGCTCCAGGCGCTCGGCAAGTGCATGGACGTCTCCAACAGCGGGACCGCCAACGGCACCATGGTGCAGCTGTGGACGTGCAACGGCACCGGGGCGCAGACGTGGACGTACAACGCGTCGCACGAAGGCGCTGACGAACCCGGAGTCCGGCCGGTGCCTCGACGACCCGGGCAGCAGCACGACGAACGGCACGCAGCTCCAGATCTACGACTGCAACGCCACCGCCGCTCAGCAGTGGACCATCCCGTAACCACCTGAGCCGGGAGATCCTGGAGTTGGTTGCCGCTGTGTCGCGGCGACCGACTCCAGGATCAGCTCCGGTGGGTGGCGACCGAACCCATCGCGCCGGTCGCCGTGATCGCCGCGGTCGTCGCGCCGAGATGGACGTGTCCGAGCGCGACCTCGCCCCAGGCCACCGGCAGGTCCGGGTGGATGTCGATCCGGCCGGCCGGCATGTCCGGAGCGAGCCCGAGGAACGCCCGCAGGACGAGCAGCGGTGCCGCGCTCGCCCACGCCTGCGGCGAACACGATGTCGGGTACGGGATCGGCGGCGCGAACGTGGTACGCGCGAAGCCGCAGAACAGCTCCGGCAGCCGATCGTCGAACGCGGTCGCGGCTTCGAACAGACCGGCGGCCAGGCGGTGTGCGAGATCCACGGCGCCCGGAATGCGCCGGTAGTTCATCAGGCCGGCAATGCAGATCGCGGTGTCGTGCGGCCAGACCGAGCCGTTGTGGTAGCTCATCGGGTTGTAGGCGCCCATCTCGGCGGAGAGCGTACGCAGCCCGTACCCGGTGTTCATGCTCTCGGTTGCCAGCGCCGCGACGATCTGGGTGGCGTGTTCGTCGGAGACGATGCCGGTCCAGAGACAGTGCCCGATATTGCTGGTCAGCGCATCCATCGGCGTCTTACGTCCATCGAGAGCCACCGCGAGATAACCCGATTCGGGCAGCCAGAACGCATCCGCGAACGCCATCTTGAGCTTCGCCGCCCGTTCCCGCCAGTATGCGGCCGCCTCAGCGTCGCCGAACAGATCGGCCAAGTAGGCGCGGGACACCCGGGCTGCGTACGCGTACCCCTGCACCTCGCAGAGCGCGATCGGCGCGATCGCGAGCTGGCCGTCGGCATTGTTGATGCCGTCGAAGCTGTCCTTCCAGCCCTGATTGATCAATCCTCGATCGGTGGCACGCTGATATTCCACGAAACCGTCGCCGTCACGGTCGCCGTAGTCGTCGAGCCAACCGAGCGCGGCATCCGCGTTCGGCAGCAGTCCTCGGATCGTCTCGAGGTCGGCGCCCCACCGGGCGGCCTCGGCGAGCAGCATGACGAACAGCGGCGTCGCGTCGACCGAGCCGTAGTAGCGCTGGCCGCCGAGCGCCAGGTCGCTGTCCGGGCCGCGTCGCTGCTCGTGCAGGATCCGCCCGGGCTGCTCCTCGGTCATCGGGTTCACGACTGTGCCCTGAAGCGACGCCAGAGTCTGCAGCGTGCCGACCGCGAGGCCGACCTCGAGCGGCAGCGCCATCCACGCGGTGAGCAGGCTGTCCCGCCCGAACAGTGTCATGAACCAGGGTGCGCCGGCCGCGACGTACGTGTGTCCGGTCCGCTCATCGATCATGCGGAGCGAGTCCAGATCGGCGATGGTACGGCCCAGTACGGCGGCAATGTCCGGATTGGCGACGTCGAGGACGGTCTCGTGCCCGTGCCGTTGTGCCTCCGCGATGTCCTGGTCCATCGGTTCGAGCTGCGCCGGCGGTTCGCCGTCGCTGGACGCGTCCACGCTGATCGTCGTCCGCCAGCTGCCGCGAGCCGGGATGACGATCCGCCAGGTCAATGCCGAATGAGAGACAACCGGCTCGCCGGTCGCCCGGATCCGAACCGATCGGCCGATCTCCTGCGTACTGCGCATCGTCAGCTCGTCGCTGGTCACGGTCGCGACGCTCCGCCCGGTGGTCGCCCCGCCGTTCTTCACCGTGAAAAGGTCCGCGAAGTCGGCGTCCACCTGGACCGACATGATCGTGGTGGTGGCTTCACGACCGACGTTTTCGAGCGTGATCGTCTCGTGCAATCCGCGATCGACGGTACGCGCACGTACGACCAGCATCGTGCTGTCCGCCTGGCCGCTGCCCGGCCGGCGGCGAAGCACGAAGTCGGCCTGGTCAGCGGTGGCCGCACGAGTGGACAGATGATCGCACCGCTGCCCGTCCAGGAGCAGCGAGAGGCGGGACAGGACCCGCGCATCGTCGACGAACAGACCGCTCGCCCCTCCGGGCGTGATATCGCCGTCCCGAGACGACAGGCAGAACGTGGTGCCTTCGATCACCGTGACAACGCCGCTGGATCCACCGATGACGACCGACTCACCCGCGTTGAGAGCCTCGCTCATCGGGCCATATTCAGACTGCTCACGCGCGGTTCGCATTCTTTTCCATCCGTTCACTCTCCGCCATCGCCGTCCATCCGGTCAGAGGCCTTAGTCCCGACTTGCCGTCCCGATGTGCGCGCGGCGATATGGTCGTGGCATGTATCTCTTGGCGATGGATCACCGCGACTCGCTCGCCCGCGATGTGTACGGGATCGACGGTCCGGTCGACGCCGATCAAGCCCAGGCGATCGCCGACGGTAAACGGCTCGTCTTCAACGGGCTTGTGGTGGCCCTCGAACGTGGTGCCGATCTCGCGTCCGCCGGCGTCCTCGTCGACGAGCGCTACGGCCTGGCGGTGGCCCGCAGCGCCCGCGAGGTGGGGGTCGCGCTGGCGATGCCGATCGAACGGTCCGGCCAGGAGTTCTTCACCCCGGAGTACGCGGACGACTGGCTGCTGACCATGGAAGGGCTGGCACCGGACTTCGTGAAGGTCCTGGTCCACGACAATCCCGAGTTCGATCCGGCGAGCCGGCGGAAGCAGTGGGACGATCTCGCCACGGTATCGGCCCGGCTGCACGAGGCCGAACGGGGATTCCTGTTCGAACTTCTGGTGCCGGCGACCGGCGACCAGGAGTCCGACACCTACGACCGTGATCTGCGACCGCGGTTGACCGTCCAGGTGATGACCGAGATGCAGGAGGCCGGCGTCGAGCCGGATATCTGGAAGATCGAGGGCCTGGAGACCACCGAGGCGGCCGCCGACGTGGTGGCCTGCGCTCGACGGAACGGCCGGGACACCGTCCGCTGCATCGTTCTGGGACGCGACGCGCCCACCGACAAACTGGATCATTGGCTTCGGATCGCCGCGGTCACCGACGGATTCATCGGATTCGCGATCGGCCGCAGCATCTGGGAGAAGCCGCTGTCGGATCACGTGGCGGGCGTCCTCAACGAAACCGCGGCGACGGCCGTGATCGCGGAGAACTACCTGCACTTCTGCCGGACGTACGACGAGGCGAGCAGCTGATTCTCCGGACGTCGACCGGGCGGCCGTTGAGTGACGATACCGGCTACGCTCAGCGCCGAACGATCCCAGGAGGACCCCGTGACGTGCCCCCGTTGCTCATATCCGGTCGAAACCGGCCAGATCACCTGCCAGTACTGCGGCAACGTACTCGTCGTGGCACCACCACCGCCCGTGTCCCCGGCGCCGCCCGCAGCTCCGACGCTGTCCGGACCCCCGATGACCGGTTTCGGCGTTCCGCCGGGATATGGCGTACCGCCCGGATACGGCGTAGCGCCCGGGTACCCCGCAGCACCTGGGTTCGGCGTACCGCCCGGGTTCGGCGTACCGGTGGCGATGCCGAGCGCGGTCGGCAGCCTCTCCCGGATCACGGCGATCGTCTTCGGCATCGTGGCGCTGGTCAATGTCGTGACGGCGGTACTGCGACTCACCGGAAACGACGGCTATTCGTCCGGCGTCACGATCATCGCGGGCCTCTCGATGGTCGCCGTCATTCCGCTCTTCCTGGTGTGGTTCTTCAAGATCCGAAAGAACGCCGGACTCTGGGCCGGGCAGCCGTTCAAGCAGGGATGGTCGATCGGCGCCTGGTTCCTGCCGCCGGTCCTGCTGTGGTTCCCGTACCGGATCGCCGCGGCCGCGTGGCGGACGTCGATGCCGGTCGGTCAACGCAACAGCGGGCTCGCCGTCGTCAACGCCTGGTGGGCGTGCTGGCTGCTGGCCTGGTTCACCGGTTTGCACACGGTGGAAACACACACCGTCGGCCAGTACGGCGTGGAGACCACGAATACCGGGTGGTCGCTGACGCTCGGCGGTACGACGCTGAGCAACGTGGTCACCGCGGCCGCCGCCGCGCTCGCTGCGGTCGTGGTGACTCGGCTCGGCCAGGCACAGGACGCCCGGCGCCCGTTCATCTAGGCCCTACGTGTGTGCGACGGACGCGCCACAGGACGCGCGGACGACCAGGCGCGTCGGCAGGATCCGCGGCTGGCTTTCGCCGCCACCGATGATCGTCATCAGCGCATCCACCGCGGATGTGCAGAGGTCGACCGGCGCCTGGGCGACCGTCGTCAGCGCCGGCCGGACCAGCGACGCGGTTTCGATGTCGTCGAAGCCGACGACGGCGATGTCGGCCGGTACGGAGAGGCCGCCATCGAAGATCGCGTGCATGGCACCGATCGCCATCTCGTCTCCAGCCGCGAAGATCGCATCCGGCGGCTCGGGGAGCGCGAGCAGCCGACGTGTCGCTTCGTAGCCGCTGGCCAGGAAGAAGTCTCCGTGGGCGACGTACTCCGGACGGTACGGCAGGCCGAGCATCGCGCTCTGGTAGCGATACCCGGCCAGACGCTCCGAGGCCGGCATCAGGCTCAGCGGACCGTTGATGATCGCGATCCGGCGCCGGCCCAGCGCGTGCAGATGGCTAACGGCCGACGCGGCGCCGGTCCGGTTGTCCGAACTCACGTACGTCGCCCGGGCCCCCCGCAGCGGCAGGTCGACCGCGACGCACGGCACGGCGGCCTCGATCAGGGCCGTGATCGCCGGGTGCCGTTCGTCGACGCCCATCAGGATGACGCCGTCGAGGCTGTGCTGGCGGGCTGCTCGCAGGTAAGTGTCGACGGCCGCTTCGGACTCGGCTGTGGCGAGCAGCATCAGGTGGTAACCGGCATCGCTCAGCGGTCGCTTCAGCGCGACGAGCAGATCCTGCAGGAACGGGCTGCGGCTGCCGTCCTGCTCGTACCCGGTGTCCCAGATCAGGCCGATCGTGTCCGACCGTTTGCGGACCAGCGTGCGCGCCGGCTGGCTGGGTGAATAGCCCAACTCGGCGGCGAGTTCGAGGATCCGCGCACGCGTCTGCGGGCTGACGTCGGCGCGATCGTTGAGCGCACGCGACACCGTCGCAGCGGATACGCCGCTGCGACGGGCAAGCTCTCGGATGTCAATCATGTGGTCGCCAGTTTAGGAGTGACCGGCGATGGCGGCCGGAGGGCACGAGCCGCGCCCTCGCTGGCGACTCGCGGCGTGGTCGAGGCCGCGCATGGAACCCCTCATGGTCAACTCCTCCGCCCGGCAGGTCGGCGGAGCCGACCGTGATGTCCCGTGTTCCGCAGCCCAGGACACCCTGCGCATCTACCGTCTCCATTGCTGGCCACTCTAAGCCATTCCAGATGTAACCGGCGAGGCACGGACCGTAAACGTATCCGGACACCGCCGGAGAGCGGTATAGGCGCCACGGTCGATGTCTTGACAGGCCTCGAACACGCGAAGATACTTCGATTCAATCCAAACGAAACACCGGCGCAAAACTCGCGGCACCGGAAACGTTTCCGGAACGCGACGGGGGACATCCGACCAGCCGTCCGCACACGTCGGACGGCACCGTAACGAAATTCGGAGGCCTGATGCGATGACCAACGCGACGAAAAGACGACGCTTACTGGCAATGATGGCCGGCGTCCTGCCGGTCGCCGCCGTTCTGTTCTTCGTGCCGATGGGCGCGAGTGCGACAGTGCCGGCTCCGCCGGCCGGCTGGACCACCGTCTTCAGCGACGACTTCAACGGCACCGCCAACACGGCGCCGTCGTCCGCGAACTGGATCTACGACCTCGGTACGAGCTATCCGGGCGGCGCCGGCAACTGGGGCACCGGTGAGGTCGAGACGAACACGAACAGCACCGCCAACGTCTTCCTGGACGGCAACGGCCACCTGCAGATCAAGCCAATCAAAGCGGCGAACGGCAGTTGGACGTCCGGACGCATCGAGACCGCGCGTACCGACTTCGCGGCGCCGGCCGGCGGGGAGCTGGAGATTACCGCCTCGATCGAGCAGCCGAACCCGGGCACCGGACTCGGCTACTGGCCGGCCTTCTGGGCGATGGGTGCGGCAGCACGGCCGGTCGGCGCGACCAACTGGCCGAGCATCGGCGAACTCGATGTGATGGAGGACGTCAACGCGCTGTCCAACGTGTCGCACACGTTCCACTGTGGAGTCGATCCGGGCGGACCGTGCAATGAGACCACCGGCATCGGCAGCGGCCTGCTCGGTTGCTCTGGCTGCCAGACCGCGTACCACACGTACTCGGTGATCGTCGACCGGACGAATACCAGTGCCGAGCAGCTGCGCTTCTACACCGACGGCGCGTTGCAGCTGACCGTGAACGAGAGCCAGGTCGGTACGGCTACCTGGCAGGCCGCGGTGGACCACGGGTTCTTCGCGATCCTGAACGTCGCGATCGGCGGCGCCTATCCGAACGCGATCTGCGGCTGCACGTCACCGTCGACGGCGACGTCGTCCGGCGCAGCGATGAGCATCGACTACGTGCAGGTCATGACGAAGGGCAGCGGCAGCACGACCCCGCCGACCACCACGCCACCCACGACCACACCGCCGACCACCACGCCGCCGACCACTCCCCCGCCGACCACGCCGCCGCCCGGCGGTGGCACGAGCGCGACCAGCACGATCCAGGCCGAGGCGTACAACGCGCAGAGCGGCACGGGTACCGAGACCACGACGGACACCGGTGGCGGTAAGGACGTCGATGTCATCGCGAACGGCGACTGGCTGCAGTTCAACAACATCAACTTCGGCACCGCCGGGTTGAGTCAGTTCAAGGCGCGCGTGGCATCCGGTGCGGCGGGCGGCGTCAGCGGCCTGGTCGAGGTCCATCTCGACAGTCTCAGCAACCCGTCGATCGGCAGCTTCGCGGTCGCCAATACGGGCGGTTGGCAGAGCTGGATAACGGTTCCGGCCAACATCACCCGGACCACCGGTACGCACACGGTCTATCTGAAGTTCGTCTCCGGCCAACCGGCCGACTTCGCCAACGTCAACTGGTTCACGTTCGCCACCTGAGCCGGGCGTGACCGCGGGGCCGTCGTACCGACGGCCCCGCGGTCACGCAACCACCAGCCCGAGAAGAGAGGCAGCAATGAGCAATCCCCGAGGCCCGGTCGTCGTCGGCATGGACATCGCCGCAAGTGAGACCGCCGTGGTGCAGGCCGCGATCGATCTGGCCGCACGCGAAGCAGTCCGCCGACAGGTCGAACTACGTCTCGTGTACGGGCATGTCGATCTGCCGCCGTGGCCGCTCGCGTGCCAGATCCTCGACGACGTGACCGCCCGTGCGGCGGAAGCGTTCCCGACGCTCGCGATCACGACCGCGATCTTCCCGGGTACCGCAACGGCCGCACTGGTCACCGCGTCCGCCTCGGCGAGCCTGATCGTGGCGACCGCGCAGACCTACCTCGATGACGGTGCCGCGATCGCAGATCTGACCACCGGCGCGATGTTCAATGCACCCGTTGTCGTGGTCCTGGAACCGATCTCCATCGATGATCACCGCGAGGAGCCGGCGTTCGTGTTTTCCAGTTCGTTCGGAGGTTAGTTTCTCGATCGCGTGGGTACAGGACAGCACGCGTATTGGTGAACGATCTTGACGTCAACGTCCGACTCGACCGTTTAGACAGCTGTGCCTCGACCGAAATGCATGATCAGCAAACCAAATGTTCACCAGCGCGCAACCGATACGCCTAGACGCGGGGTGATCATGTGGTGATGAGCGGGGGATTCCGTGCGCTGTCGATCTACGAAGGCTTCTTCTCCGGCGGAGCCCGGATCGTGCACAGCAATGTCGTGGCCGGTCTGCACGAGGACGGCAGCCAGGTCCACTCGGTCCTGAGCATCCACCGGGAGATGCGGCGCGAGACGATACGCCAGCGAATGGAGGACGATCACAGCTTCCGGCTGCTGAACGCGAAGGGCGTACGGGTCGCGTCGCTGAACCGGACGTACGACGGCGAGGTCGAGGCGCCTGCGTTCAGCCCGCGCCAGCTTGCCACTGCAGCCGCGCACGTGAGGCGCGCGGACATCGTGCTCTCCCTCAAGGAGCAGCCGCTGCGACTGCTCAACCTGATCGCCGGCGCATCGAAGCCGGTCGTGGCCTGCCTGCACCGTTCCGACCCGGAGAATCAGGGCGAAGCACTCGACGAACTCAAGACCGCCGTCGCGTACGGGCGTCTGGCGGCCGCCGTCTGCTGCGCGGATTCGACGCTGGACGCGTATCGGGCCGCAGGGATTCCGGCCGGGCTACTGCGCGTCATCCCGAACGGCGTTGACCTGGCTCGATTCCGGCCGGTGTCGAACGGCGTCCGGGCCCAGTTGCGACGGTCTCTCGGGGTGTCGCCGGTCGATGCCGTCGTCGTATTCGCGGCTCGCTACGACGCGATGAAGAACGTACCCCTGTTCCTGAGTTCTGCCCTTGCGTTTCTGCGGCGGGTGCCGCGTGGCCAGATCCTGATGTGCGGACCCGGTATGCGTAAGGCCAATGCTGACCTGGCACTCGCGATCGCGGCGACGTTTGCCGACGCGCCCGCGCTGCGCCATCGCCTGCATCTCCTAGGTCTGCGCCACGACATGCAGACGGTCTACGCAGCGGCCGACGTCGTCGCGCTCACCTCGTCGAACGGCGAGGCGGCGCCGCTGTGCCTGATCGAGGGCATGATGTGCGGGGCGATCCCGGTTGCCACCGATGTCGGCGACTGCGCGGCGATCGTCGCCGGACACGGCCTGATCGCATCGCCGTGTCCCGATGCGATGAGTGCGGCGTGGATCGAGGCGATCGTCCGGCGTGCCGAATTCACCCAGTCGTTGCTGCTCAGCCGGCCGCGATTCAGTCACACCCGGATGATCGCGTCGTATGCCACGCTCATCAATCGCGTCGCCGCGCCGCTGGGACTCGGCGTCTGACGGTCTCGGTCTAGAACGCATCGTTGCGGGCTCGTCCACTGCGGACGAGCCCGCAACAGTCGAACCCTTGACAGTTTTTTCGGCATCGACGTATGTTCATCTTGCCTTTATTAGGAAAGCTTCCTAACCATCCCCCAAACAGGAAGTGGGTTCCATGCTTCGTCCACGTACCGTCGCTGCGGCCGCCGTCGCAGCCACTCTGTTCGCCGGGGCGCTGTCGCTGAGTCTCAGCGGTCCGGCAAGTGCGGCCGGTGGCGCCGCGCTCCCCGCCCACGTTTTCGCGCCGTACTTCGAGGCCTACAACGGCGACAATGCGGCCACACTGTCCAGCCAGTCCGGCGCGAAGTACCTGACGATGGCGTTCATCCAGACCGCGGCCCAGGGATCCTGCACGGTTTACTGGAACGGCGACTCGAGCGAGCCGATCTCGTCGGCCCAGTTCGGCAGCCAGATCTCCACGATCCGGGCGGCCGGCGGCGATGTGGTGCCGTCGTTCGGTGGCTTCGCCGCCGACGACACCAGCACCGAGATCGCGGACAGCTGCACGAACGTCAGCTCGATCGCCGCCGCGTACGAGAACGTCATCACGACCTACAACGTGAGCCGGATCGACCTGGACACCGAGGACAACTCGCTGACGAACACGGCCGGCATCGACCGCCGCAACAAGGCCATCAAGATGGTCGAGGACTGGGCGACGACGCAAGGCCGCACCGTTCAATTCGTCTACACGCTGCCGACCACGACGAGCGGCCTCGCCTCGAGTGGCCTCGCCGTACTGCAGAACGCGGTCAGCAACAACGCCGCGATCAGCATCGTCAACATCATGACGTTCGACTACTACGACGGCGCCTCACACGAGATGGCCACGGACACCGAGAACGCCGCCGCCGGCCTGCACAGCCAGCTGCAGACGCTCTACCCGAGCAAATCGTCGACGCAGATCTGGAACATGATCGGCGTCACCGAAATGCCCGGCATCGACGACTTCGGCGCCGCCGAGACGCTGACCACGGCCGACGCACCGACGGTGGAGAACTGGGCAGTCAGCAAGGGCATCGCCGAGATCTCGTTCTGGGCGCTGCAGCGTGACAACGGTGGTTGCCCGGGCAGCGGTGCCAGCGACAGCTGCTCCGGCATCGCCCAGTCGACGTGGCAGTTCAGCCACGTCTGGGAGGCGTTCACCAGCGGCGGATCCACGTCATCGCCAACGCCGTCACCGACGCACAGCGCGACGCCGTCACCGACACCGACGCACACCCCGACGCCAACCCCGACCCCAACGCCGACCCCGACCCCAACGCCTCCGCCCGGCGGCGGCGTGGTGAACGGCGGATTTGAGACCGGCTCGCTGTCGCCGTGGACGTGCACCGGCACCACCGGCAGCGTCGTGACGACGCCGGTACACACCGGCACGCACGCACTCAAGGCCGCCGCGACCAGCTCCGACGACGCACAGTGCACCGAGACGATCACGGTGACGCCGGGCAAGGCGTACACGCTGTCGGCGTACGTGGACGGCAGCTTTGCGTTCATCGGCACGACCGGCGCGGCCAGCGATGTGAGCACGTGGACGACGTCCACCAGCTACACGAAGCTGTCGGTCGCGTTCACCGCCGGCTCCGCGACCACGATGCAGATCTGGGTCCACGGCTGGTACGGGCAAGGCACGATCTACGTCGATGACGTCGCCGTAGCCTGATGTCCCCGTTGCGGGGTGCCGGACGGCGGTACCCCGCAACGGTCAGCTCCTGCACGACCCGATCCGGCGCCTCGGTAGCCTGTCGGACATGATCGGGGATGCTGCTACCAATGTTCTGGACGAGTCGCCTGCTCTGGACGAGACGCCACTGCGCCGACCCGGGCGCGTTCCGGTGTGGCGCAACGGATTCGGCGACCTGACCGACGTCATCCGATCGGCGCTCCGCCTGCTGTGGCGGCATTGGCCGGTGCTGGTCGTGCTGAGCTTTGCCGGCATGGCGGCCCGCGGCATCGCGACGTACGCGGCGGTCCACGTCAGCGGACACAACAGCGTTGCCGGGCTCCTCGTATTCATGTTCGTGCCGCTGGTGACGCTGGCGGCGCTGACGCTGATGCTGCGCGTTCTCCGGGAGTCGCTGCCGTCGGTGTCCGGCGACGCAGCGCCGGTCCGGTCGCTCGATGCCATCGGCAGCGTACTGATCCCGTTCCTCGCCGTGTACGCCTCCTACGGCTACCTCCAGGCCGACAAGAGCACGTACTACGGCGACACGTGGAACGCCGATCAGTTCAGCACGTCCCGCATCCCGACGAAGTTGACGGTGCTGCTGATCGTCGTGGTCGTCGTCGCTGTCGGTGCCCGTGCGCTACTCGGCCGCTGGACCTGGGCACGCGAACATCGGTGGATGGGCATCATTCGCGCGTACCTGGAGATCGTGTGGATCGCGACGCTGGCCGGCGTGATCGAGCCGTTGCGCGAGGCCGCGTGGTCCTGGCTGAACGATCGCCGGATCGTGCACGGGACGTTCACCCGCCTCGACGAACTCGGGCAGGCCGGGCAGCACGTGCACGGCGCGCTCGACTGGGTCGCCGGCCTGCTCGGTTCGGCCGAGGCGGTGATCGCGACGCCGGTAGCGTGGCTGGCGGTCGGCGCGGTCATCTACGGCCGGGAGATCGCGACGGGGCGGCGCGCCCACAACCGCGCATTGGCCCGGGCCGTGTCGCGCCGCTGGGTCCGGCTCCCCAAGCTCGGCCAGCGCATCATCGCCGCGATCCGCGACAGCCTCGATGAGCGGTTCGGTGACCTCCTCGACGGGCTGCGCGTGATATTCCGCGCGGGCCTAGTGTCGATGCTCGCGTTCTGCCTACTGTTCGTGGTGGCCCAAACGGCTGGCGCGTGGATGTTCATGGTGGAGCGGTCGATCCTCGGCCCACACGACGTCTTCACCTTCTGGATGCCGGTCTCCGATCCGTTGAGCGTCTTCAACGATGGGATCAGCTGGGTGCTCCTGATCTGCCTGCTCGGCGCGGCGACCGACCGGGTCCTCCGCGCATCGGCCGGGACGACACCGACGTCAACGGCCACACCGCCAATAGCTGAGGCGCCGCCAACCGTGGAGTCGCCGATCCCGGCCCAGCGGGAGGACGAGCGAGTTCCGGTCGCCATCGAGTAGACGGCCGCTGGCGCGTAGCCGGTTGCTATCGGGTGAGCAGCGCGTAGGTCGGCAGCTCAGGATCGATCAGCACGCGTACCGCGGTCGGATGTACGCCGATCGGTGCGACGAAGTAGGCGACGTCGGTCCAGCTCGCCGGTGGCGTCGCGGCGTCGCCGGGCGGATTGCACGATGTGTATGCGGGGAAGATGCCGGCGTCTGCCAGCTCGGACGGATTGTCGTCAAACGTGGTGCCCGCCGTGTCGACCATCCGGATGTCACACCGGTCCAACTCGGCGTGCTGCCCGGGCTTGACGGCGATCGACGCGCGCCACACCGACATGCCGGTCGGCAGCGCGACCGGCTTACCGAAGTCGTTGGTGAACGTCGTGACCGGTGCGAGCGAGTCCAGCCGGAAGTCGGCACCGGCGAACGTCACCCAGCCGCCCGCGGCTCCGCTGACCGGCGTCCGCGGTGCGGTGTCCCAGAACACGTGCCATTGGTCGTGGATCGGCTCGGCTACACCGAGACCCATCACCGGTACGAGCAGCAGCACGCCCCATCGATTCCGCCGCCACCAACCGCGTGTCATGACACCGCCTTCGGATTCGCGAGCACGACAGGCTTCTTCGCCGTCCGCCATTGATCGACCGACGCACGGTCGATCGGCAACCGGATCTGCGCCACCGCGTCCGTCGCCAGTACTCCATCCGTTGCCGGGGAGAGCTGGATGGTCAGATCTCCGGTCACCGACACCGGCACCTCGAACGCGATCTCGCCGGTCACCGGAAGACCGGGCTGCAGCTCCCGGCCCGTCAGCAGTGGTTGATCGAACCGTTCCGTCGCTCGGTACGTCCGCGCGTCGCCGTCGAGCAGCGCGGCATACCCGAGCATCGCCGGATTGCCCAGTGCGGTCAGTTGCACGTCGACGATCACCCAGACGCCGCTCGTGTCGTAAGTGGACGTTCCGTCCGTGAGCAGCGCGCCGCCGCGTACGCCCAGGACTTTCACGTCGAACGTACGCGCGTCGATGACCGATCCGATCGCACCTGTGCGGACGAACGGCCGCTCCTGTGCCGTGGCATCCGGCGTATGCGCTGCGATCAGCTGTCCGATCGCGAGCGTCGCCAGTACCAGGACGATCGCACCCAGGATGCGCCCGATCCGCGCGGCGCGGCTCGGTGCCCGATGCCCGCGGACGAGGGTGTAGTCGATGCTCATTTCGCCGTACCCGTGCCTATTCGCTTGTCCACGACCGGTGCGGTCACGACTGTCGGCGGACCGAGATCCATCCAGGTCAACACGTTGCCGTTGAGGGTGTCCGGCACCAGCTTCATGCTGTTTACCGTGACGTCCACAGTGGACGGGATCGGCGCCGACGCGGTCTGCTCCCACAGGAACTCGACCGACTCCGGCATACCGGGGTTGAGGAATCCCACGTCGGGGAGGTCCGCGTTGCCACCGTCCCGCACGAGAACGGTGTGCGCCGGCTCCGCCGACTGCAGACCGGCGACGCCCGACACCCGTACGAGGTTCGACACGTTGCCGATGCTGTCGTTCGCCGTGACATCGACGATGGCGACGACGCCGAACCACCGGTCGGCGGGGTTCGCGGTGGTGAGATTCGGCTGACTGTTCAGGATTCGGCCACCGACGATCGTGACGTCCCACGGACCGCCGTGCACGACCGTTCCGACCGCGGTCGTCGCATCATTGCTCGACGGCACCGGAGATAAACCGTGGAACAGCGCCGATATCGCGAGTACGACCACGGCAAGCGCTGCGCCCAGCCAACGAAGCGGCAGCTTCAGAATCTTGTTCACATTAGCGGCCGGCACGACGGGAAGTATAAGGGCCGATGCGGGCCGACAAGATCCGGTATCCGCCACCGGGCAGACTGGGGCCATGCCACCGGCCCTGAATCTCACGCCGTACCACGGATTGCCGGTGAGCGCCGTGCTGCCCGACGTCGTCGGTGCGATGTCCGGTGGCGGGTCGGCGGTGCTGGTCGCGCCGCCGGGTGCCGGCAAGACGACGCTCGTACCGCTCGCGCTGGCCGACGCGTTCACCGGCCGGATCATCGTCGCCGAGCCACGTCGGGTCGCAGCACGTGCGGCCGCACGTCGGATGGCGGCCATGCTCGACAGCCGAGTCGGCGAACAGGTCGGCTTCTCGGTCCGCGGCGAGTCACGCGTCGGCCGGCAGACCCGGATCGAGGTCGTGACGACCGGCATTCTGCTGCGTCGGATGCAGCGCGATCCGGATCTGCCGGGGGTCGGCGCGGTCATCCTGGACGAGTGCCACGAGCGGCACGCCGACACCGATCTCGCGCTCGCGTTCCTGGTCGACGTACACGCGACGCTGCGCTCCGATCTCGCGCTGCTCGCCACGTCCGCCACGATCGACGCCGACCGGCTGGCCCGATGCCTCGGCTCCGGTACGGCCGTGCCGGTGATCTCGACGCCGGTGGCGCTGTTCCCGACCGATGTCGTCTGGGCACCGCCGCCGGTGCCGACGACCCCCGCGTACGGGCTGCAGGTCGATCCACGCCTGCTCGACCACGTCGCCGCAACGGTCCGCCGCGCGCTGGCCGAGGCGTCCGGTGACGTGCTCGTGTTCCTGCCCGGCGTCTGGGAGATCAACGCAGTGGCCGCCCGGCTCTCGGATCTCGTCGGCCGCGTGGACGTGCTCGCGTTGCACGGCCGACAGCCGTCACAGGTGCAGGATGCCGCGCTGGCGCCGGGCGTACGGCGTCGGGTCGTGCTCGCCACGAGCGTCGCGGAGAGCAGCCTGACCGTGCCGGGCGTACGGATCGTCGTCGATGCCGGTCTGGCACGCGAGCCGCGTACCGATTACGCACGCGGCCTCGGGTCGCTGGTCACCGTGCGCGAGTCGTTGGCGACCGCAACCCAACGCGCCGGTCGGGCCGGCCGCGAAGGCCCCGGTCACGTCTATCGCTGCTGGTCACAGGCGGACCACGATCGCCTGCCCCCGCACGGCCAGCCGGAGATCGCGGTCGCCGACCTCACCGGATTCGCCCTCGAACTCGCCTGCTGGGGCCATCCGGACGGCGCCGGCCTGCAACTCCTCGATCCGCCGCCGGCCGCGGCGATGCAGGTCGCCCGCGCGACGCTGCATGGGCTCGGCGCGGTCGACGCCGACGGCCGGGTCACCGCCCGCGGTCGGGAGATCAGCGCGGTCGGCGCGCACCCCCGTCTGGCCCGCGCGCTGATCGACGGCGCCCGGACGATCGGCCCGGACCGCGCGGCCGAGGTGGTCGCGATCCTCGCCGGTGACGGCCCGGCCGGTTCCGACGACGACCTGGCCGCGGTATGGCGCCGGCTGCGCGCCAACACCGACCGCGGCGCGACCGGACGATGGCGGGACGAAGTCAAAAGACTCGCACAGACAGTGGTACGCGCAGTCGTACGCCCGCTGATTCGCACGCTGCCGGACGATCTGGCAGCCGGGCTGATCGTCGGGCTGGCGTTCCCGGAGCGGATCGCGAAGGTCCGATCCGCGGACTCGAAGACCTACCTGATGACCGGCGGCACGGCGGCGGAGCTTCGGCCCGGCTCGACGCTGCCCGGCGCGGTATGGCTCGCCATCGCGACCGCCGATCGAGCGCCCGGCGCCGTGTCGGCACGCATCCGGCTGGCGGCCGCGATCGACGAGGCCACCGCCCGGGAAGCGGCCGCCGCGCTGCGTACCGACGGGGACGAGGTCGAATGGCGGGACGGCGACGTGATCGCGCGCCGGATCGAGCGGCTGGGCGCGATCACGCTGTCCGAAAGCCGCCTGACCCGCCCGGATCCGGCGCTCGTCGCGGCGGCCGTCGCGACCGGGCTGCGCCGCGAAGGGCTGCGGCTGCTCACCTGGTCGAAGGAGGCCACCGCGCTGCGCGAACGGATGGCGTTCTGCCGTCAGGTGTTCGGTGAGCCGTGGCCGCGGGTGGACGACGAGGGGCTGCTGGAACGCGTACCGGATTGGCTTGGTCCCGATCTGGCTCGGGCTCGTCACCGCGGAGACCTGGCCCGGATCAATGTCGGCACGGCACTGCGGCGGCTGCTCGACTGGCGGCAGGCGGCACGGTTCGACGAGGTCGCACCGGAACGCGTGACCGTGCCGAGCGGTTCGCACATCCGGATCGACTACGGCGACCCGGCCGCACCCGTGCTGGCGGTACGGATCCAGGAAGCGTACGGCTGGCCGCGCGCCCCGACGATCGCGGACGGGCGAGTCACGCTCGTGTTGCATCTGCTGTCCCCGGCCGGGCGGCCGGCTGCGATCACCAGCGACCTGCCGTCGTTCTGGCGTAACGGATACCCGCAGGTACGAGCGGAGTTGCGAGGCCGATATCCGCGGCACGCGTGGCCGGAGGACCCGACCGCGGCGCCGCCGACCCGCCGCCTGAACCCGCGCACCTAAGAGCGGTCGCTGACCGGTCAGGCGTCGAGCGCGTTGCCGAACGTGTTGCACGACTTCGGGTCGCCGCTGTGGTAGCCGGTCTCCAACCACTGCTCGCGCTGGGCGGACGAGCCGTGCGTGAACGCCGATTCGTCGACCTTCCCGCCCATCTTCTTCTGGATCGTGTCGTCACCGACCGCGCCGGCGGCGGTCACCGCGTCGCTGATGTCCTGCGACGTGATGCTGGTGAAGATCGGGGTGCCGTGCGTGTCGGTGGTCGACTCCGCATGCTTGGCCCAGACGCCCGCGTAGCAGTCAGCCTGGAGTTCGAGCATGACCGAATACTGGTTTGCTTTGCTCGGGTCCCGCTGCACCGCCTGCTGCTCGGCCGCCTCGGTGCCGATGATGTCCTGGATGTGATGGCCGTACTCGTGGGCCAGCACGTACGGCTGGGCGAACGCGCCCTTCGCGCCGAACTCCGACGCCAGCTGGTCGTAGAAGCTGAGATCGATGTAGACCCGGTTGTCGTCCGGGCAGTAGAACGGCCCGACGCCGGTGTCCGCCGGCCCGCAACCGGTCTGGGTCGAGCCGCTGAAGAACTCGGTCTTCGCCGTCGTATACGCCTTGCCGAAAACGTCCGGCGTCTCCTTCTGCCAGAAGTTCTGGATCGACTCGACGTAGAGCGCGTTGCGGCAGTCGGTCTCCTGATCCTTGTTCGGATTACTGCTCGCGCAGTCGGACGCGACACTGCCGGTCGTGCTCGGATCGGTGCTACTGCCGCCGAGTGCGTTGATGCCGAGGCCGCCGCCGGCCAACGCGAGCAGCACGAAGACGACCGTCACGATCAGGCCGCCCTTGCTGGTCGGGATCGGGATGCCACCCAGCCGGCCCAGGCCGCCGCCACCACCGCCACTGCCGCGTACGTCGTCGATCTGGCTCGCATCGATCTGCGCCTTGTCGTTGAGTTCCACGGGTCGCCTCATCGGGATGTCGGAATCGGGGTACCGATGCCATACCCGACGCCGCGAAGCGCCAATCTCAGCGCGTACGGTGCCCGGCGAACCAGGCGGTGGCGAAGTCGACGAGCGCCCGCTGCGACATCAGGCGGGCCGTCGCCTCGCCCACCGGCCCGACGACGGCACCGCCGGCCGCCTCGAATGCGGCGCCGACGTCCTCGAAGTCGTCCTCGCTGGTCTCCACGTCGGTCCAGGTGATCCATTCCGCGGTGCCGTCCGGTCGGCGTACGGACGAGCCGAACGCCGTATGCGGCGGCGCGGCCTGGCGGCACTCGGCGAGGTGCAGCGACGTGTTCGTGTCGTATCCGCAGCCGAGCAGCAGGACCTTGCCGTCGAGCCGGTTGACCGCGCCGAGCGGCGAATGCTCCCCCAGGCCGTCGTCGAGCAGGTGGTCGTCGAGGATTTCGGCGGCGTGCCGGCCGAGCGCCGCGAACGACACCTGCGGGTGATCGCTGCGTAACGCACCCGGCCACGTACGGACGTTCTCGGCGATCGTGCCCATCCAGCGGTTCGTCGGCGTACGGGCCGGATCGAACCCGGGCACCTGATGGCGGATCGCCGCCCACCAGGCCTCCGGGACCGGTGGATTCTGCCACGTGGCCGGATCCGAATTGTCCGGCGTATGTGCGGGTACGACGAGCGTCCCATCCGGACCGAGCACGTCCAGGATGGCCTGGATCACGGCCTGCGTACCGCCGGCGACGAAGCCGAGACTGCGCTTGGACGAGTGCATCATCAGCACATCCCCACCGGCGACACCGAGGGTCCGCAGGTCGGCGGCGATCGACTCGACGGTGTGCGGCGCGGCTTGGGTCACCGGCGGAGCCTATCCGTTCGCCCGCGCGAGGCCGAGCAGGCGCATTACTACCGGCGAGCGGCGCAGCTGGCGCCGGCCGATCTACTCGCGTGGCTGCACCGCTGACCGGTCACATGGGAAGATCGGATGCCAACGAATGGTTGATCGTCGCTTGTACTGACATGTCCTTCGTTGGCACACTAAGGCCCTCCCGACCTCGAAGGGCCAGATTGTGGGCATCAGCCAGATTGTGACTTCCGCCATCAGCTCGATCCTCGGCGTGTTCCTCGCCGGCTTGATCGTCCGGTGGCAGCACGCCCGAGCCGACCGTGACGCGGTCGCCGGACGGCCGGTCAGCGTGCCCGCGTCGCTGCGGGCATCCGAGCGCCGGCTCTGGCGCCACGGCTCAGTCAACATCCACCGCGACCGCATCGTCTGGACGCCGAGGGCCCCGTGGAGCCGTGAATTCGTGCTCGGCGGCGTCGGCTTCGGCATGTCGCACCATCCGGTCGGCCTGATGCGGTTCCTGCTGCCGCCGGCCGCGGTCGTCGTACCGTGCACGTCGACCGATCGCGGCTACGAACTCGCCGTGCTACCCGGATCGGTCAAATACCTATTCTGGGCCCAGGGCGCATAGATTCTGGGCCGAGGACGCATAAACCTTTTTCCGGGCACAAACCGATTCGGGATACCGCAAAGCTGAGCCGATTTCCGGCAACGGTGTGACGAATTCGGGGGTACACCGTTATTGCATGATTCCTCTATGATTCATCGCTGTGCCGGTCATACAACACGCAACTCCTCCATGTTCTGGCAACCGGTGACTCACCTCGTCGTCGTCGGCCATCCACTAACACCTGGCAGGCTGCCGCGATGATCCTTGACGCCGGGACCGACGTCGACCCGAGTGGCACTGCCCGAACCGCCGTACCATCCCGATCAGGCGATGTGGTGCGCGTCACTCGCCGGCAGAAGCGCCAACTCGCGACGCTCGCCGCCATCGTCCTCGCGTTGCTCTTCGCGATTCCGGGCCGCAAAGGCTGGTTCGACATCGGCGTCTACCACGACGCGGTCACCTATTGGGTGAAGGCACCCGGGCACCTGTACGACTTCATCAGCCCCGGTACGCCGTACGGGTTCACCTACCCGCCGTTCGCCGCGGTCTGCATGCTCCCGATGTCGTTGTTCGGCTGGCACACCACGATCGCGCTGAACATCGTGGTGAGCGCGGTCGCATCGGCATTCCTGCTCTATGTGCTGGTCGACCCGATCGCCCGCCGTGAAGGCTGGAACCGCTGGTACGCGTTCGGCGTCGCGGCCTGCCTGTTCTCGCTGATCGAGCCGGTTCGGGACACCATCGGGTACGGGCAGATCAACCTCGTGCTGGTCGCCCTCGTCTACACCGATCTGTTGCTGATGAACAGCAAGTGGAGCGGATTCACCGGCGTCGGGACGGGCATCGCCGCGGCGATCAAACTCACGCCGGGCATCTTCATCCTGTACTTCGTCCTGACCGGTCGCTGGCGGGCGGCCGCGTTCTCGGCCGGCACCATGATCACTGCCACCGCTGTGGCCGCCATCCTGGCGCCGGGCGCGACGCTCACCTACTTCACGAAGGCGCTCTGGGACACGAACCGAATCGGCGTCGCGTCGTACGTGTCGAACCAGTCCCTGATGGGCGTCGTTGCCCGCTTGAATCCGGCGCACCCGAACCACCTGCTGTGGATCGCGCTCGTGGCGGTCGTGATGGGCGCCTGGGCCTGGCGGGTCCGCGTGGTCGCCGCCGGACGCAGCGCTGCAGGAAGCATTGCCAGCGGACTTGCCGCCAGCGGACTCGGCGCCGGACGCGGTGCTGACGGACTCACGGCCAATCGGCGGAATGACCGCATCGGCTTTGCACTCACCGGCCTGACCGCCTGCCTGATCAGCCCGATCACCTGGGTGCATCACCTGGTCTGGCTGATCCCGGGCCTGGTCGAGCTGATCTCGACGGCCGCACCGTTCCTGCCCTACGACCGGCAGCGCCGCCGACGGCTGTGGTTCGCGTTCACCGCGTACCTCCTGCTCTGCAGCGACGTCGTGTGGATCTGGTGGAAGCACGACGGGGGCGTGATCGGCTTCGTCGGGAGCAACCTCTACGTGTTCATCTGCCTCGGTCTGCTGTTCTGGCTGCCGATCGGGGCCGCGGTGCCGACCCGGCTGATCCGGCCCCGGATCCCCCCGCAGCTCGTCCGGGCAATCCGATCGCAGCGCAGCGCGGACAGCGAACCGGCCAACAGTTAAGCGCCGTCCTGCCGATAGCGCCTTTCGGGCGGCGCCGTTCGGATGACGTCGATCGGGTCGAGTCGATCGGTCAATGTCTATCGACGAACAGTCGTGGAGACGCTCCGGACGGTTCATCGGCACAGGGCTCGCCGGACAACTCCCGGTCATCTGACGAACTGAGACTGCGGGCATCACCCGCCCCCGTTCGTTGGAGGAACCCCCATGCGTCTCCGATCCCGTGCACTGGTGGCCGTGGCCGCCGCCGTCGCGCTTTCCGCCAGCGGACTGCTCGCGACCCACGCGTACGCCAAGGCTCCGGCCGTCCAGCTCGCCGCCGCCACCATTCCGGTCTACGACCACGTCGTGATCGTGATGGAGGAGAACCATTCGTACGCCGACATCATCGGCAACACGTCCAACGCGCCGTACATGAACACGCTTGCCGGTCAGGGTGCGCTGATGACGAAGTCGTTCGCCGTCACACACCCGAGCGAACCGAACTACATGGCGCTGTTCGCCGGCAGCACGTTCGGTCTCAGCAGCGACAAGTGCCCGGTCAGCGAGGGCACCACCGCCAACCTCGGCTCCGAGCTGCTCGCCTCCGGCAAGACGTTCCTCGGCTACTCCGAAGGCCTGCCGTCCAACGGCTCGACGACCTGCACGTCCGGCAAGTACGCCCGGAAGCACTCGCCGTGGATCAACTTCAGCAACGTCCCGACGTCCGACTCGCTGAAGTTCACCAGCTTCCCGTCCAGCTCGAACTATGCGAGCCTGCCGACGCTGTCGTTCGTGATCCCGAACCTCAACGACGACATGCACGACGGCACGATCAAGGCCGCCGACACGTGGTTGAACACGAACCTCTCGGCGTACGCGACGTGGGCCACGACGCACAACAGCCTGCTGATCGTGCAGTGGGACGAGGACGACTCCACCGAGAACAACCAGATCCCGACCATCCTGGTCGGCCAGCACGTCACCGTCGGGCACTTCAACGAGCAGATCAACCACTACAACCTGCTGGCCACGCTGGAGCAGATGTACGGCCTGACCAAGGTCGGTTCGAGCGCCACCGCGACCCCGATCACCGACATCTGGTCCTGATCTCCTCAGCTGGCGTCGCCCGTTCACCTCAACGCTGTGCGGGCGACGTCAGCGCGCAACCCCGCCATCCGAAAATCCAGGCACATCATGGATCCGCTGCCACCGACCGGGAAGCAGGCCACCATTGGAGACCGCCGCCGCCGTGCACAGTCGATCGGCCGCCCGGCGCTGGATGTTCATCGCGCTCGGCGCGATCGTGGTCGTCGCCGCCGCGGCCGTCGGAATCTACGTCGCGTTCGCGAATGACGACGTCACGGTCAGCGAGACCAACTGCGGCGCGGACTGGTCCGGGCCGAACACCGGTCACCAGACGATCGTGCTCCACGACACGTCGCCGGACACCGCGCAGGTCTATCTGATCGACCCGACGAAACACCTCGTGTACGCGGAGGCTCGCGACGTCAACGCGGGCAGCATCCGCAACCTCGACACCACGCTCGGCACCGGCCGCTATGCCCTGCGCTGCGTATTCAGCAACGGGACCGTGCTGACCTCGAAGGCGTACGCGGTGGACGGGAACGTGGCCGGCGCCGTCGAGGGCGTACCTCCTATGCCTGACCTTGATCTTGATCCTTCGGTCGTGGCGTATCGGGCCTATGTGAAGGCTGGCCTGCCGCCGTTGCAAGCCGCAGTTCGTCGACTCGCCGCGGACGTCGCCGGCGGCAACCTGGACAAAGCGCGCACCGATTGGCTGCCCGCCCACCTCGCGTACGAGCGACTCGGCGCGGCCTACAACTCGTTCGGCGACTTCGACGGCGCGATCAACGGCACGACCGAAGGGCTGACCGGCGTGCACGACACGTCGTGGACCGGTTTCTTCCGGATCGAGTACGGTCTCTGGCACGACGAATCGGCGACCACGCTCCGGCCGCTGACCGACCAGCTCCAGTCCGATGTGGACGGTCTGTTCGACGACTTCCCGAGCGAGGACATCGACCCGTTCGACCTGCCGCTGCGCACGCACGAAATCCTCGAGAACGCGCTGCAGTTCCAGATCAGTGGCGCCGACGACTACGGCAGCGGCACGTCGCTCGCCACCGCGTACGCGAACACCGAAGGCACCCTCGGCGTCCTGGCCACGATCCGACCGCTGATCGAATCCCGACAACCCGCGCTGCTGACCGCTATCGACCAGGGCATCGCCACCGTGCAGGCTGACCTGATCGCCGGCCGGCGATCCGGCGCCTGGATCGCGGTCGCGCAGATCTCCCGGGACCAGCGCCAGAAGCTCGACGCGGACACCGACGCGCTGCTCGAACAGCTCGCCGTCGTCCCCAACCTGCTGGCAGAACGGACATCCGCATGACGACTCGCCGCTCGCTACTGCGTGGAACGGCTCTCGGAGCCGCCGCTCTGGGCGCGGGTGCATTCGGCGCCAGTGCGTTCGCATCCGGCGGCGACGACGACCGGCGGATCGAATTCCACGGCGTACAGCAGGCCGGCATCGTTACGCCGCAGCAGGCCGCCGGTACGTTCGTGTCGTTCAACGCCACCGCGTCGAGCCGTGCCGACCTGCAGGATCTGTTCGCCGCACTGACCGAGCGCGCCCGGTTCCTGACCGGTGGCGGCGCCCCGCCGGACGTCAGCGTTGCTTCCGGACCGCCGGACAGCGAGACGCTCGGCCCGGTCGTACCGGCTGATGGTCTGACCGTGACCGTCGGCGTCGGCGCCTCACTCTTCGATGACCGCTACGGTCTCGGTTCGGGCAAGCCCGCCATGCTGACCCCGATGCCGGTCTTCGCGAACGACCACCTCGACGGCTCCGCCGAACTGCACGGCGATATCTCGCTGCAGATCTGCGCCGACTCCCGGGACACGGTGATGCATGCGCTGCGGGACATCGCGAAGCACACGCGGTCGGGGATGCAGCTCAACTGGAAGGCGGACGGTTTCCGGGCCGCGCCGCGGCCGAGCGGCGCACCGCGCAACCAGCTCGGATTCAAGGACGGCATCGCACACCCCGAGGTCACCGATCCGGCGGTCGCTCGCGACCTGCTCTGGACGCGCGGTGGTGTCAACGGCGAGCCGGCCTGGGCATCGGGCGGCAGCTACCAGGTCATCCGGATCATCCGGATGCTGGTGGAATTCTGGGATCGCGTGTCGCTACACGAGCAGGAGACGATGATCGGGCGGCGGCGGGACTCCGGCGCACCGCTGAACATGGCCTCGGAGACCGACAAGCCCGATTACGACAACGATCCGAACGGCATCGGCATCCCGCTGTCGGCGCACATCCGGGTCGCGAATCCACGGACGCCGGAGACGGATCCGCAGCAGATCTTCCGTCGCGGTTACAACTACGATCGCGGCGTCGACGTCAACGGAAACCTGGACGTCGGCCTGCTGTTCTGCTGCTATCAGCGCGATGTCGTACGGCAGTTCCAGGCGGTGCAGGAACGGTTGGCCGACGAGCCGCTGGTCGACTACGTCCAGCCGACCGGCGGCGGCTACTTCTTCGCGCTGCCCGGCGTACGGGATGCGCACGACATGTTCGGATCCGGACTCTTCGCCGCCGTCAGGGATTGACGTGCGCGCAGAACGCGGTCTGATCGCCACTCGGGCCCGGCTGGAACGTGTTCGGGACGCGGAACGCTAAGACCGAGACGTTGTCGTCGGCAAGCTCGTCGGGCACGCCGCCGGTGAAGGAGACGGTCGCGGTGAACGTGAACGTCGCGCCGGCGACCAGCGACTGGTCGGTGAAGCGATCCACGATGCCGTTGGGCGTCGTGCCGGGCTTGAGCTGGTACGCCTGATACGTCTCGGACGTGGTCTTCAGGTAGGGGCTCGGAGTGGTGACCGTCACCTTGACCGTGCCCGTCTGGTTGAGGACGGACGCGCTGATCGCGTAGTTCGCGGAAAGGAATCCACTGCCGTCGGCGTAGACGTACCAGGAGCATTCGGCGTTCGACCACGCCACGCTGTAGTCACTCGCGACCGGATCGCCACTCGGCGACGGTGAACTGCTGCTGTGCGACGTACCGTGCGAACTCGTCGACGACGACGTGCCGTGCGCGGTCGTGTTGGTCGCTCCCGACGTCCCTGGTGTTGACGGCGCTGATGCTCCGGTCGGTGCCGGGGCTGTCGGCGCCGGTGCGAGCGTGGGCGATGTGCTGCCGGCGGCAGCCAGTCCGGCCTTGCCGGGCGGGCTCGAGTGCGTGCAAGCGGCCGGCGCAGCGACCAGGACGACGGCAAGAAACATGGTTGCGGCACGATGGCGGACCATGCAGCCAACCTAACCGGACGCGCCGGGCGGAAGCTCGCGGATGTCGCAACTCCGACATCACCTCACCTCATCGGAGCGCAGCGGTCCGATCGCCGTTGAGGTGAACGGTGTCGCCGGAGCCACTGTTGCGGGAGCCGCCGAGGGCATAGATCCCGGCCGCGGCGGTGCCCAGGCAGAGTGCGGTGGCGCTGAGACCGAGTGACCAGTGCACGCCGATGGCGGCGCCGAGCAGGCCGACGGTGAAGCCGCTGCCGGCGCGGAGTCCGTTGGCGGACATGCCGTACACGCCGATGACACGGCCCCGGTCGGCGGGTGGTGCGAGGAGTTGGACGACGGTTTGCCCGATCGACATCGATGCCAGGTTGGCGACGCCGCCCACGATCAACATGATCACGGCGAGCGGATAGCTGGTCGTGACGGCGAACAGCAGCGTGGCCACGCCGTAGACGGCGGTACTGGCGACTGCGGCTCGCACGTTGGGCGTGATCCGGCCGGTGGCCTCGAGCAGGATGCCGCCGATCACGCCGCCGGCGCCGGTGGCGAACAGCAGCACACCGTACGCGAAGCCGGCACTGTGGCCGCCCAGGTCGGTGGCGAAGATCGGCATCGACGACTGCAGCGAGGCGCCGACGAAGAACGATCCCAGCCCGGCCAAGATGATCATGCTGACCAGGGTGTGATTCGAGCCGACCTGACGCAGTACGCGTACCGAGTCGAGGATGCCGACCCGCACCCGACGTACGCCGCCGTCGCGGGTGTGGCCGGTGAACTTCGTCCGGAACAAGTACAACGTCAGCGGAAGATAGAACGCGATGTTGACGAAGATGCCGACGGTCGGGCCGAGGCCCAGCAGCAGGACCGATCCGACGACGGGGCCGAACAGGATGCCGAGACTGCGGAACGTGGCGTTCAGACGTACGGCGCTCGGCAGGTCGGCCGTACCGACGAAGTCGTGCAGCATCAACTGCTCGCCCGGTGTCCACAGCGACCCGGCCATGCCGTGCAGGACCAGGAGCACGCTCGCTTCCCAGATGTGCAGCGAGCCGGTGATGAACAGGATTCCCCAGGTCGCGGACACCGCCATGAAGAGCACCTGAGCGGCCTGGATGACCCGGCGGCAGTCGTAGCGATCGGCGAGGGAGCCGAAATACACCGAGAACAGCAGGAACGGTACCCAGTGGCTGATCACCTCGAACCCGGTCAGCGCCGGAGAGTGGAATTTCTGCCACAGAACCCAGTACGTGATGACGTGTTCGATGTTGTCCGCCATCATGGCCAGCGCCGCACCGAACAGGTACGGCCGGCAGTCACGGTTGCGTAGAGCGGCGAACTTGCGGGGCGACGCAACGAGCGCGGTGGCGACCGGCTGTGCGACGACCGCTGCGGCCTCCGGTTCCGGGATGTGGGTGGCAATGCCGCAGGCAACGCACATGTCTGCAGATCTTCTCCTGGAACGGTGCACCGCGGAATGCGGACCGGGTCGGGCCGACGGCGCCTACCGTACATCTCCGTTGAGAGAGCAGACGTGCGCACCCGACACGGTGTGACAAACCAGCGTGCACGCGATCCCCAGCGTGCGCCAAGTGCGGTGCCGGGCGCGTCGAAAAGCGGCGCCGATGTCGTCTGCGCCGCCGTCCGACCAAGCCGTTCCGTAACGTCAGGACTTCAGGAACGCCAGCAGATCGGCGTTGAACTGATCCTTGTGCGTGCTCATCAACCCGTGCGGTGCGCCGGGATAGATCTTCAGCTGCGCATCCTTGACGATCTTCGACGACTTCATCGCAGAGTCCCCGATCGGTACGATCTGGTCGTCATCGCCGTGGATGATCAGCGTCGGCACGTCAATGCCCTCAAGATCCATAGTCAGGTCGGTCTCCGAGAACGCCTTGACGCAGTCGTACGCGCCCTTGATGCCGACCGTCATGCTCTGCAGCCAGAACTGGTCGCGCAGTCCCTGAGACACCTGCGATCCAGCGCGGTTCGCGCCGTAGAACGGGGCGCTCAGGTCCTTGTAATACTGCGACCTGTCCTTCTTGATGCCGTCGCGGATCTCGTCGAAGACCGCGACCGGAAGTCCCTCCGGGTTCGCGGCGGTCTTGAGCATGAGCGGCGGGATCGCACCCACCAGCACCACCTTCGAGACTCGCGACGTACCGTGACGACCGATATAGCGGGTCACCTCTCCACCACCGGTCGAGTGCCCGACCAGGACCGCGTCGGTGATGTCGAGCGTCTCGAGCACCTGCGACAGATCATCGGCGTACGTGTCGAGATCGTTCCCGTCCCACGACTGTCCGGAACGGCCGCCGCCGCGTCGATCGTGGGCAATCGCCCGGAATCCGTTGTCGGCGACGAACTGCAACTGGTCGTCCCACGCGTCCGCGGTCAGCGGCCACCCGTGGCTGAACACGACCGGCTGTCCCCGACCCCAGTCTTTGAAGAAGATCTCCATGCCGTCTTTGATCGACACATGCCCCGTGGTCATAGCTGCCTCCGATAGCGCGGAAGTTCGGTCAATGGGATGGGAAGCGGCGCTCGACACGGTCTCCGCGAACCGCATCGAGAAGCCGGCCCGTGGCTCGGATTCGCGCGTACACGTGCCGCCGCGACCTGAAAAACATACCGAAGGATGCAGTCTGACGTGCTGATATGCGAAACTTCAGCACATCGTCGAATAGGACAGGGCATCCAAGTGCGTCCGCGTGTGTTACAACATCGACGTGTTCAAGCCACGGCTCCGGTGGACTGCTCGTACCATCTCGGTGACCGTCCTCTGTGTACTGGCCCTGGCGGCCGGCGGGCTTCTCGCGGTGTCGACCACTCACGTCGCGCCGGCCGCACCGCCCGCCGCGTGCAGTCTCGTCCGGTCGCAGTTCATCGACGTGTTGGCGCCCGGCCACGGCGAGCCGGTGGCCGGGCGGAGTTCCACCGCCTACTACCGGGCCAGCACGTGCGTGGTCACCACCGACGCGATGTATCTCAACTTCCAGCTGTGGCACATCGGACGCGGTCCGGCCGGCGACCCGGTGACGCAGACCAGGGCGGTGTTCGCCCAGTCACTGGCGTTCATCCGCAACCCGTTCGGTCCGCCGAGGTCGGCCCAGGTGGGCGACGAGGCCGCCTTCGATGTCGTCCGCAACGACACGAGAGTCGAAGTATGGTTCGACGCCCGGGTCGGCACGTACCTGTTCCTCGGTGGCTACGCCGGACCGGGTCTGACCGTCGACAGCGCTCGCGATGCACTGCAATCGCTGGCCGAGGAGGTGCTCTCCCAGGTATGAGCCAGATGGACCGCCAGGACCGACGACGTGGGCCGGAGCTGCGCCCGTTCGATCGCAGACTCGTGCTGCTGTCGTTGATCGCGATCCTGGTCAGCGGGTCGATCGGCTGGGCGCTCGGCACGGCCGCCACCAGGCTCATCGGTTTGGCGGGGATCGTCGCTGCTGACCACTCCGGTCATCGGCCGATCCGGCCGCCGCTGCCGACCTCCCCATTCCAGCCCAGGTGATTCGCCACATCTAGGCAGCTCACGAGGCCGGATGACCCGATCCGAGCGGATCAGGTCATCCGGCTACGAACTAGCTCGCGAGGTGGGCGATCGCCTGCGCGGCCAGGAAGAACTTGTTCGTACCCATATCCTTGACGGTCTTGATGTTGAACGCCTTGAGCAGCAGCTCCGCGTCACCTTCGGACACGCCCTTGAGCGCGGAGACCGGCGCGTCGGCCAGTTCCTGGGCCGTCTTGCCGTGCCACGCCTTGTCCAACTTGGGCTCGACTCCCTGCATGATGACATCCTTCGTGTTCGTCGATCGACGGGAACAGTCGAAACGGACTGTTCCCCACAGATCCCACCATGCTGCCAGACGGCGTTCGACGCAAGTCGGACGGACGTCAGTGTCCAGGTACCGGCGAACCCTCCGCGGTATGCCATCGGGACGACGGCGACTTATCCTGTGGGGCGGAGATTCCCGCCATCCCTGAGATACGCCGAAAGGTGTCCCGTGAGCGATCGCACCGAAACGTTGGAGTTCCAGGCCGAAGCGCGCCAGCTGCTGCAGTTGATGGTCCATTCGATCTATTCGAACAAGGACATTTTCCTGCGCGAGCTGATTTCCAACGCCTCGGACGCGCTGGACAAACTCCGCCTCCAGTCGATGGTCGACAAGGATCTCGATGTCGACACGTCCGATCTCCACATCGAGATCGACGTCGACAAGGAGCAGCGGACCGTCACGATCCGCGACAACGGCATCGGTATGTCCCGCGACCGAGGTCATCGAGTTGATCGGCACGATCGCCAAGTCCGGCACGGCCGAGCTGCTGCGGAAGCTGAAGGAGTCGAAGGAAGCGGCCGCGACCGAGTTGATCGGGCAGTTCGGCGTCGGCTTCTACTCCGCGTTCATGGTGGCCGACACGGTGACGCTGGTGAGCCGCAAAGCCGGCGAGACCGAAGGCACCCGGTGGGAGTCGACCGGCGAAGGCACGTACGTCATCGAGACGGTCGACGATCTGCCGCATGGGCACCGCGGTCACCGTGCACCTGAAGCCGGAGGACAGCGACGACAAGCTGTTCGACTACACGGCCGAGCGGAAGATCCGCGAGATCGTCAAGCGCTACTCCGACTTCATCGCCTGGCCGATCCGGATGGAGGTGGCCGGCACCGGCGACAGCGGCCCGGAAGTCACGACGCTCAACTCGATGAAGGCGCTCTGGGCGCGCACGCGCAGCGACGTCGACGAAGCCGAATACAACGAGTTCTACAAGCACATCAGCCACGACTGGACCGATCCGCTGGACATCATCCACATGAAAGCGGAAGGCACGTTCGAATACGAGGCACTGCTGTTCATCCCGGCACGGGCGCCGTTCGACCTGTTCATGCGGGAGGCTTCGCGGGGCGTACAGCTGTACGTGAAGCGTGTTTTCATCATGGACGACTGCGACGCGCTGATGCCCAACTACCTGCGATTCGTCAAGGGTGTCGTGGACGCGCACGACCTCTCGCTGAACATCTCCCGCGAGATCCTCCAGCAGGACCGCCAGATCCAGAACGTCCGCCGCCGGCTGGTCAAGAAGGTCCTCACCACGGTCAAGGACATGATGACCGGCAATCCGGAGCGCTACCACACGTTCTGGGGTGAGTTCGGGCGAGCGCTCAAGGAGGGCCTGCTCGAGGACTCCGACAACCAGGACCTGATCCTCGAGGTCATGTCGCTGGCCTCGACGAACGACGCGGCGCAGACCACAACGCTGGCGCAGTACGTCGAGCGGATGAAGGACGGCCAGAAGGACATCTACTACATGACCGGCGAGTCCCGATCGATGATCGAGAAGTCGCCGCATATGGAGGCGTTCCTGACCAAGGGCTACGAGGTGCTGCTGCTCACCGACCCGGTCGACGAGGTGTGGGTCGAGCAGGTCGCCCAGTTCGACGGGAGGCCCCTGCAGTCGATCGCCAAGGGGCAGGTCGACCTGGAGACCGAGGAGGACAAGGCGACCGCCGAGGGCGAGCGCGAACGCTTCGCGGCCCTGCTTACGTGGATGACCGAAAAGCTCCAGGACGAAGTGAAAGAGGTACGCCTCTCGGCGCGCCTGACCACCTCACCGGCCTGCCTCGTCGGCGACTCGCACGACATGACGCCGACCCTGGAGAAGATGTACCGGGCGATGGGCCAGGACGTCCCGACGGTCAAGCGAATCCTGGAACTGAATCCGGGGCATCCCCTGGTCACCGGCATGCGGGAGGCGCAGGAGCAGGGCCGCGACGCCCGTACGCTGGCCGAGACCGCGGAGCTCGTCTACGGCATGGCGCTGCTGGCCGAGGGTGGCGAACTGGCCGATCCGTCCCGGTTCACACGGCTGCTCGCCGAACGGCTCGCACGCACGCTGTAGGGCAGATGTGAGGTGGCCGCCGAGCGGATATGGGTAACGGTCCCGATCCGCTCGTGCGGCCTGCGCCGTTACCGTGATCGAGATCCGTTTCGGTGGCGTACGTATGGAGGTAGCGCGTGGTCGACATTCGCAGGTCCCATGAGCAACTCGGCCCCAGGCTATTCCCGCCACCGCCGCCCGGCTTCGATCCGGTCCGGGCGAGCGATGAGGATCTGCAACGCTACGGGTTTCCGCGACGGCCCCACGCCGTTGAGGATGCCGCGGGGCTCCGGCACTGGCGGGCCCTGGTGTCCGAGGTGACGACGGTCATCTCGCCGGTATTCGGCCCCCTGCCGGCCGATCAGGTGACCAGCGTCAATGAGACCGGACCCGACATCGATCCCACTCCGCTGCCGAGCTTCGGCACGGAGGGCAACTGGGCCGGCTGCGTCGCGTTCCACGAGCCGAACAACACGGTGACTGCGGTGTCCGGAAGCTGGATTGTTCCGAACATGGGCACCGTCGCCGGCCAGCAGCCACCGTTCATCTGCGCGTCATGGATAGGGATCGACGGATTCACGTACCGGGACAACCCCACGCCGATCAGTCTCGTCCAGGCCGGAACGACCCGGCTGATCTCCACACTTCCCTGGGCGGACCTCACCTACGCCTGGTTCGAGTGGGTGCCCCAGGGACCACGCATGATCGAGAACTTCCCGGTGTCGCCCGGCGACAACGTCCATTGCGACATCGTCCTGCTCTCCCCGGTCGAAGCCTCCTTCCACCTGTTCAACCGGACCAGCACGGCGATGACGTCGTTCACGTGGAACGCTCCGGCCAACGTGGCGGCGAACGGCGCCACCGCCGAATGGATCGTCGAGCTTCCGGAGGCCGCCCCGGGCGGCCGACGTAACTCACTCGGGCGATACGTCTCGGTGTTGTTCGACAACTGCACTGCCAAGCTGCGCAGCGGCCGCGCCATCACACCCAAGTCCGGGGATCTCATCACGATGGTGAACGGCTCCGACGCCATCACCTCGCAGCCGGTCGTCTTCACCGACAACACGTTCAAGGTCGATTTCTTCGACGGTATTGCCGCCGAATGACGCCGCTCATCCGGTTGTCGTGACCGTGAGCCGGGTCGCCGTTGACGACGACCCGGCTCGTCGGATCTAGACGCGTCGAGCGACGAGACGGCCGAAGCCGAACGTACGCCCGGCGTCCTCGGCCATCACCGCGGCGATCGCCGGATCGTGGGCGCGCTCGGCGACCATCGTGTCTTCCCAGTCGCGCCAGGTCCGTGCCGAGTCCGGGATCTCCTCGGCCACGTCGACGCGTACCTTGCCGGTCTTCGCCCAGTGCTTGCGCCACCAGGACGAGGTGTGCCACGTATGGAACTCCCAGTTCCACACGTCGCGGAGGTGCTCCGGTTCCTCGCCGTCCATCTCGATGAACGTGATCGGCTGCGCAACGCCGATCTGCCCACCGGGCTTCACAAACCTGCTCAGCACGGCAATGTAGCGATCGTCGGACCCGAAGTACTCGTACGAGTCGACGGCCACGATCGCGTCGAAGAACCCGTCCGCGAACGGCAACGCGTGCGCCTCCGCCTTCAGCGGGAACACCACATCGTCGACGCCGGCGGCACGGATCCGGCTCCAGTTCGGCGCCGGATCGATCCACAGGTCGGCCGCCCAAACCGTGACGCCGTATTCCCGGGCGAGGAATATCGACGTCAACGCTCTGCCGCAGCCGAGATCCAGCACTCGCATGCCGGGCTTGAGATCCATCACCGACATCAGCGATTCGGTGAGCCACAACGGATTCGGACCCATTTCGTGATCCAGCAGCCAGTGCGGCGGATATCCGGCCGCGCGGTCATAGCCGGGCACGGCGAGCCGGCGGCGCAGCTGCTCGTCGTCGTCGCGCCGGATCGGCGTACCGGCGGTCGTGACCACAACGCCGCCGGGCGCAAGGCGCGGAAGGTGGTCGCGGCCCGCGTCGATGCCGCAAATCATGTGGTACGCGACACCGGGCACCGCTTCGGTGTCGACCTGTGCCCCGCACGCGGGTAGTGCATCGGCCAGCGATCCGGCGCCGAGGCACAGGACGCGAGGTTCGCCGGGCAGTGGTCCGGCCGCACGCAGCAGCGTACGCACCTGGTCAGAGGCGATTGTCATGACAGAGATTCCTTTGGTCGGAGTCGAAACCCCGCACCGCGACGGAAACGTCAGGCGGTCGAGGTCGTGGAGGTGAGGACGGACAGCGTGCAGCACGGCGCAGATGCGCCAACGACCGCGGCCATCAACTCGCCCCCTCTCCGTCTCCACGTGAGTCCTGGACTCGACCCGACGCACGGACGGTAGCACGGAACCGCTGGCCCGTAGGGGCCAACGCCTGTCCTGCACCGACCACCGCCGATACCGTCAGCCACGCCGAACCGGCCCCCCGTAGAGAGTTAACCGAACGGCTCGCGTACCGTATCGACCCGACGATCGGCAAGTACGTGGCGATGTCGAAGCAGTATCCGACCGACTACGTCACCGGTACGTCACCGGGTCCGCGCACGGTCTGGGAATCGACGAGCACCGACTTCCTGACCTGGACCGCACCGCAGCCGGCATTCGCCGGTGATGTCCTGGACAACGCGAACAACCCGAACGGCACCGCCGGCCCCACGGAGATCTACGGCATGCCCGCGATCCGCTACGGCGACCAGTACGTCGGCCTGCCCTGGGTCTTCGACATCGCCAGCGTCAACAAGACCAGCGTCGGCGGCGACACGGGGCACATCCACATCGAAATCGCGGCCTCGACCGACGGGACGAATTGGAGCCGCCCCGATCGCGACAACGTGATGACCCAGCTCTTGTCGGCGTCCCCGACGCCGTGGGACTGGGGCTACCAGGTGACCGGCACGACGCTGATCGACATGACCGTCGGTACCGCGCAGGAGACGTGGCTCTACTACGGCGGATTCTCGCAGCCGCACTCCATGCCCGGTTCGACATCGGGCATCGGAGTGGTCGAATGGCCCAAGGACCGGCTCGAATCGTTCCACTCCGGTGGCGTCGGCAGTGTCACGACGCGTCCGCTCTCGTACACGGCCGGCCACAACAAGCTGACCGTCAATTACGACCCCGGCGTGTCAGGATCGCTCAAGGTCGAGGTTCTGGACGTGAACGGTAATCCGCTGCCGGGCTATGGCGCCGCGAACGCGACCGCGATCACGACCAACGCGACCGCGCCCGGTGTGACCGTGACGTGGGGCTCCACCACGACGCTGCCCACCGGGCAATTCCGGCTCAAGTTCGATGTCACCGGCGGCGACCTGTACGCGTTCTCGATCGGCTGACCGCCCGGTTCCCCTGGGCTGACGGATCGTCCGTCAGCCCAGCGGCGCCGTTCCCGTTGCCCCCCGTGGTCGTCGTTCAGGTGCGCCTGGTCGATCAGCCGCGACTGTGTTCTCGCCGCAACGCGCTGTCGAGCGCCGCGAACTCGTCGTCGGTCAGCTCGCCGCGCTGGTGCTTCCGGGAGAGCACGTGCGAGGCGGCGCTGATGTCCGCGTCGGTCATCACCACCGGGGCGGCCGACTGCGGCCGATCGCGGCGCCGCGGCATGCTGTCTTCCGAGTAAAACGATGCCCAGCTGGGCGAAACGAGGAACGCGATCACGACGTGCGCGTACGAGCGGTGGTAGCGAGTCACGAGATCATGATGCGCCGCGTGTCAAGGACGAAGCTTGCCGTTGGCGTTGACGCGGAACTTCCCGGACGGATGGTGGCGATTTCGACCTGCCGGTCCCGGCCACGCATTGACCGTTGCCGATGTTGTGATTATCGTCGGGGACGACATCGTTTGGGCTGCCCTCCGACAAGGAGTGTCCGGTGCACATCTTCCGTACCCTGTCCGTCACCGCGATAGCCGTCGTTGTGGCGGTCACCGGCACCCCGACCGCCGCGTCCGCGACGCCAAACCCTCATTCGTCTGCCCAGCTCGGCACGTATATGGGGCCGGAAACGGGCCAAGCCGCGGTGTCGCCGCAAGGGGTCAGGCCATTCGACCCGAATCCGACCAGCCAACAATGGGGCGGGTACGTTGCCAACGGGTTGCCCGGGCAGTTCACCAGCGTCAGCTCCAGCTGGGTGCAGCCAGCGGCGTCCTGTGCCACCAATGGCGAGCAGGGCACCCTCGTCGGCTTCGACGGATCCACCAACGGGACCGCCGAGCAGACCGGCACTGAGGTGGATTGCTCCGGCGGCGCCGCAACCTATCGCGCCTGGTACGAGCTTTATCCGTCGCCGGCGACCTACTACACCGACGTGCTCCGCCCCGGCGACAATCTGGCCGCGACCGTCACGCGATCCGGCACGTCGTACACGTTCATTCTCAGCGACGGCACCCAGCACTGGACGGAGAATCACACCCTCCTCGGCGTACCGTTCAGCCAGAACTCGAGCGCGGAGATCGTCGTGGCGGCGCCGACGACCACCAGCGGGGAGGCCCCGCTGTCGAATTTCGGCTTCGTCGGCTTCCGCAGTTCGTCGATCAACGGCGGTCCGCTCGCGACCGCGGGCGTCGCGCCGGTGGATCTGTCCGACCCGGTCGGCGGCGGTTACGCCACCACCGGTCCGATCGACGCCTCGACGAGCGCGTTCCCGGTCTCGTTCGGCAACGGCTTCAACATCGCCGGCAGCGCGAAGATCGCGGTACAGAGCAGCAACGTCGGCGGCTCGCTCTGGCAGACCACCCCGTCCGGGTCCGGCTACCTGGGCCAGAACGTGATGGCCGGCACCAGCCCGGCCATCACCACGCTGCCCAACAACGGCTTCGAGGGCGCCTATCAGGCGACCACCGGGCTGTTGATGATCTACGGTACGCAATTCACGTTCAACACCCAGCTGGGCATGATGGCCGGCACGAGTCCGAGCATCGCGGCGTCGTCGACCGGCACGTTCCAGGTCGCGTTCCAGGCCAACAGCGGGATCCTGTACAACTTCACGCTCGCGTCCGGCGGCGCCTCCACCGGGTACGCGATGAAGGCCGGCACCAGCCCGAGCATCGTCGCTCTGCCCGGCGGCGGGTTCGAGACTGCGTTCCAGGGCAGCAACGCCGATCTGTGGGAGGTCGGCAGCTCCATCAACTTCGACACCCGACTGGGCATGATGGCCGGCACGAGTCCGAGCATCGCAGCGATCCCGAACGTCACGTTCCGGATCGCGTTCCAAGCCAACACCGGCGTGCTCTGGACGCAAACGCTGTCCGGCGGCGGCGTCTCGACCGGATATGCCGAGATGGCCGGCACCAGTCCGGCGATCGCCGTGCTGCCCAGCAACGGCTATCAGATCGCCTTCCAAGGCAGCAACGGCCATCTCTGGGAGGCCGGCACGTACCGCAATGCCGACACCGCGTTGCCCATGCGGTCCGGCACCAGCCCGAGCATCATGCCGTTGGTCGGATTCCCGTTCCAAGCCGCGTACCAGGCCAACACCGGGATCCTGTGGACGCAGACAGGCCTCGGACCGGGCATCAACATGGGTACGCCGATGGCAGCGAACACCAGCCCCTCGATCACCCCGTAAGCGGAGACTCCAGCTGCTCCCGGATGTGCTCGGCCAAATCGTTCATGGTCCGGTCGAATACCGCGGAAAGGTCGACCTCGTACAGCCGGGCGAGAACGAGGACCGACCAGAGACAGTCGGCCAGTTCGTGCTCGAGTGCCGCACGGCTGTCCGGAATCGACCGTACGCCCTCCTCGGCCATCACCAGCTTGGCGAGATCACCCACGTCGCCCATGAAGCCGAGCATGAACTCCTCGCGCGTCCAGACCCGTTCCCGGACGCGCATGTTGAGGTCGTCGTACAACGCGTGAATCTGCATCGCACGAGCGGTTGCCTCCGATATCTCCATCCCGAAATTCTCGACGACGTCGCGCGACCGTGCGACCCCACACCGGAACATCACAGATCTTGGCTGCCCACGGCTCCTATTTCCCCATGATCATGACCGTCGCCCTCCACTCCAGCCAAGATCTCCGATCATGCACGCTGCCTTCAGCCGCAAGCCCGGCGCCAGGATCCGATGCGGCGCTACGAATCGGCGAGCAGCTGTGCCAGGTGGATGCCTGGCGTCGCGCCGAGCGATTCGAGCTGGGTCCGGCATGAGAAGCCGTCGGCGAGCACCACCGTGCCGTCGGCAGCCGCTCGTACCGCCGGGAGCAGTGCCGTCTCGGCGACCGCCACCGACACGTCGTGATGCCCGCGCTCGACCCCGAAGTTGCCGGCCAGGCCGCAGCACCCGCCGACCGCCTGCACGTCGGCACCGGCCCGCTTCAGCAGCGCCGCATCGACCGACCAGCCCATCACGGCATGGTGGTGGCAGTGCGGCTGGGCAACGGCGCGTACCCCTTGGAGGTCCGGAAGTTTCGCGTCGCGATCCGTGAGCAACTCCGCGAGCGTGCGCGTCGCGGACCCGACCGCCGCCGCGCGCGAGCGGTCCTCGGGGTCGGTGAACAGGTGCTCGGCGTCGCCGCGGAAGACCGCCGTGCAGGACGGTTCGAGGCCCACGATCGGCACGCCGGCGCCGGCAACGGGCGCCAGAGCCGCGATGCTGCGACGCAGGATCTTCCGCGCGGCGTCGAGCTGTCCGGTGCTGATCCAGGTCAACCCACAGCACAATTCATCAGCGGGTACGCGGACCGAGAAGCCCGCGCGTTCGAGCACCTCGACGGCCGCGACGCCGACCTCGGGGGTGAAGTGGTTCGTGAACGTGTCGACCCAGAGCATCACCGGATCGCCGGTGGCCGCCGGATGACCGGCGAACCACGCCCGGAACGTCGACGCCGCGAAGGCCGGCGGCGTGCGGCGCGCGTCGATGCCGGCGAGCCGCTTGCCGATCCGCGCAAACGGCCCGGCGAGCATCGCGTTCGCGAACGTCGGCGCGTGCGCGGCCATCCTCGCCCAGCGCGGCAGCCAGCCGAGGCTGTAGTGCGCCACCGGCCGGATCCGCCGGCGGTAGGCCTGATGCAGAACTTCGGACTTGTACGTTGCCATGTCCACACCGGTCGGGCAGTCCGACGAGCAACCCTTGCAGGACAGGCACAGGTCGAGCGCCTCGCGGACTTCGGGTGCGCGCCAACCGCCCTTGACCAGCGTTCCGTTCACCATCTCCTGGAGCACTCGGGCTCGTCCCCGGGTGCTGTCGGTCTCGTTGCGGGTGGCCAGGTAGGACGGGCACATCACGCCGCCGCTGTCGGTCGTATCGGCCCGGCACTTGCCGACGCCGGTGCAGCGGTGGACGGCCGCGGAGAAGTCGCCGCCGTCGTCGGCGTACGCGAACGCCAGCTGCTTCCGGACATGCTTCGCGGGCAGGCGCATGTCCGCGTCGAGCGCGTTCGGCCGGACGATGACACCCGGGTTGAGCAGATCCTCGGGGTCGAAGACGTCCTTGACGGCGGCGAACGCGGCGATCGCGTCGGACGAGTACATCAGGGGCAGCAACTCGCCACGTGCGCGACCGTCGCCGTGCTCGCCGGACATCGACCCGCCGTACGACGCGACCAGCTTCGCCGCATCGAGCAGGAACGCCCGGAACACCGTGTGCCCGTCCGGTCGATCGAGCGGGAAGTCGATCCGGACGTGTACGCAGCCGTCGCCGAAATGCCCGTACGGGAGGCCGGACACCCCGTGACTCGTCATCAACGCCTCGAACTCGCGCAGGTAGGCGCCGAGCTTCTCGGGTGGGACCGCGGCGTCCTCCCAGCCGGAATATGACCGCTTGCCACTCGTCGGTCGCGATGCCAGACCGGCGCCGTCCTCCCGGATCCGCCAGAGCGTCGCGGCTTCGGCCGCGTCGGTGACGATCCGGGCATCGAGCGCACCGGCATCGGCGATCACCTTCGCAGCGGTCGCGTTCACGTCGCCCTGCGTATCGCCGGCCAACTCGACGAACAGCCAGCCGGTGCCGATCGGCAGCGGCGGGACCGCGCCCGGGCCGCGACGTGCCACGAGCACGTCGACGATCCGTTTGTCCAGGCCCTCCACGGCGATCGGCCGGTACGGCAGCAGCGCCGGTACGGCATCGGCGGCGCTCGCCATGTCCGGATAGCCGAGCGCGACGAGGAGCGCGACTGGTGGCGTACGGACGAGTCGGACCGTGGCGCCGAGCACGACGGCCAGCGTGCCTTCGGTGCCGACGAGGGCCTTCGTGACGTCGAAGCCGCGCTCGGGCAGTAGGTGTTCGAGCGAGTAGCCGGAGACCTGCCGGCCGAAACGGCCGAACTCGGTGCGGATCGTGGCCAGATGCTGACCGACGACATCGCGCAGCGACGTCTGGGTCGCGCCGGTACCGTCGGGCAGCGCCAGGCGCTCGCCGGTGCCCGTGATCACGTCGAGTGCCGTGACATTGTCCGAGGTCCGGCCGTAGCCGAGCGCACGCGAGCCGCAGGAGTTGTTGCCGATCATGCCGCCGAGCGTGCAGCGGTTGTGCGTGGACGGATCCGGGCCGAACCGCAGCCCGTACGGTTTCATCGCCTTCTGCAGGTCGGCGAGCACGATGCCGGGCTCGATCACGGCGGTGGCGGCATCCTGGTCCACGGAGATGACCCGGTTGAGGTGACGGGAGAAGTCCAGAACGAGGCCCGTGCCGATGGAGTTGCCGGCGATCGACGTACCGGCGCCGCGGGCGGTCAGCGGCACCTTCAAGTCACGGCACACCGAGAGTGCCCCGATGACCTCGTCCACCGACCGTGGGAACGCCACGACCTGCGGCACCACGCGGTAGAGCGATGCGTCGGTGGAGTACTCGGCACGGCGGCGCGGTGAGTCGTCCACCTCCGCGAGGCCTGCGCGGCGCAGCTGGTTGACGAAATCCTGGGGGCTTGCGGGCATGGTGTTCATGCTGCCACCCGCACGTCGGGGCGCTGCGACGGCCGTACCGGTGGATCAAAGACTGGACTCTTTTTATCGGTGAGTCGCGAAGCGGCGTTGTGGTTCTTGTGCGTCGTGGCACAGCGCTTATCGCATCCTAGGAAGCTAGGCATGACGAACCCGGACGGACTCGATGCCCGTCCGGGTTCGTCAGGTCAGGGTGGACGACGGGAAACGCGTCCGCGCTGCCAGCGTCAGACGGTTGCCCGGGCACCGAGCAGGCGGCGGCGGATAGCTGTCCCGATCGCGCCGAAGACCGCGCAGCCGATCGCGCCGAAGAAGATCAGGATGCCGAGGCCGATCGGCCACATGTTCGCGCCGATCGCCCGGCCGTCCGCCATCCGCCAGCCGCTGACCACGATGATCGGCGCGAACACCGCGATCGCACCGAACACTGCCCGGCCGCGCAGCGCAAGCCACACGATCCCGAGCGCGGCGACGATGCCGACACCCAGCCCATGCCGGGTGTCGACCGAGGAGTCGGCGAACGGGCCCGGGTCGACACCGTTCGGGGCGACGTTGGACCAGTCCCATCCCATGAAGAACCGCAGCGCGCCGACCGCGATCGCGGCCACGATGATCACCTCGATGATGCTCGCGCGGTGCGACAGAAGTTTCGGGGTCCGGGCGGTAGCCGCCAGCTGCGTGTCAGTCATGGGAGAAGTATTCGTGTCCGGCGGCGCAGGCATATCCGCCGCCGTACTCACGTTGGCGGGTTACTCCTGAGTACGCGTGCTCAGAACGCACCGCCGGACCCGGCCTTCGCGACCAGCGACGCCGGTGGCGTGAACCGATCACCGTACCGGGCGGCCAGCTCACGGGCGCGCGCGACGAACCCGGGCAGCCCGCCGGGGTAGCCGGTCATGTACTGCACGACGCCGCCGGTCCAGGCCGGGAAGCCGATGCCGAAGATCGAACCGATGTTCGCGTCCGGCACCGACGTCAGCACGCCTTCGTCGAAGCACTTCACCGTCTCGAGCGCCTCGGCGAACAGCATCCGTTCCTGCAGGTCGACGAACGGGACCTCGGCCGAACCGGCATCGAACGCGTCCCGCAGGCCGGACCAGAGCCCGGTCCGCTTGCCCGCGTCGTCGTAGTCGTAGAAGCCGGCGCCGGTCGAGCGGCCCTTCCGGTCGTACTTGTCGATCATCGCGTCGATCACCCGGTCGGCACCGTGTTCCCGCCACGTCCCGCCGGCCGCTTCGACCGCGGCGCGGGTCGCTTCCCGAATCTTGCGCGGCAGCGTGAGCGTCAGTTCGTCCATCAGCTGCAGCGGCGGTGCCGGATATCCGGCCTGCATACCGGCCTGCTCGATGGAGGACGGCTCGACGCCCTCGCCGAGCGCGGCCACGGCTTCGTTCAGGAACGTGCCGATCACGCGGCTGGTGAAGAAGCCGCGGCTGTCGTTGACCACGATCGGCGTCTTGCGGATCTGCAGGACGTAGTCGAAGACCTTCGCCAGCACCTGATCGGACGTCTGCTCGCCGCGGATGATCTCGACCAGCGGCATCTTGTCGACCGGTGAGAAGAAGTGGATGCCGATGAAGTCGGCCGGACGGTGTACGCCCTCGGCCAGGCCGGTGATCGGCAGCGTTGACGTGTTCGATCCGAGTACGGCGTCCGGGTTCACGATGTCCTGGATCTCGGCGAACACCTGATGCTTCAGCGCCGGGCTTTCGAACACCGCCTCGATCACGAAGTCGACACCGGCGAAGTCGGCCGGATCGGCGGTCGGTGTGATCCGGCCGAGCAGCTGCGCGGACTTCTCGGCCGTGGTCTTGCCGCGCGACAGCGCCTTCGCTTCGAGCTTCTCCGAGTACGCCTTCCCGCTCACCGCGGCATCGAGCGTCACGTCCTTGAGCACGACGTCGATGCCGGCCTTCGCGGAGACATACGCGATCGCGGCGCCCATCATGCCGGCGCCCAGAACGCCGACCTTGCGCGCGGAGAACCGCTCGAATCCGGCCGGACGGCTGCCACCTGCGTTGATGTGCTGCAGGTCGAAGAAGAACGCCTTGATCATGTTCTTCGCGACCTGCCCGGTCATCAGGCTGACCATGTACCGCGTCTCGATCAGGAACGCGTTGTCGATGTCGACCTGCGCGCCTTCGATGGCCGCGGCGAGAATCGCGCGAGGCGCCGGCATCGGGGCACCCTTGAGCTGCTGGCGCAGCAGCGCGGGCATGGCCGGGAGGTTCGCGGCGAACGCCGGATGCGAGGGCGTACCGCCGGGGATCTTGTATCCGGGCTGATCCCACGGCGCGACCGACGCCATCGGGTTCGCGGTGATCCACGCCTTTGCGGTCGGAAGCAGGTCGTCGACCGAGTCGACGACCTCGTCGACCAGGCCGATCTCCAGCGCCTTTGCCGGCGAGTGCCGCTGGCCCTGCAGCAGCACCTGCAGCAACGCGGTCTGCACGCCGAGCATCCGGACCGTCCGGGTCACGCCGCCGGCGCCCGGCAGCAGGCCGAGCGTGACCTCCGGAAAGCCGATCTGGACACCTTTCACGTCCGCGACGATCCGGCGGTGGCAGGCGAGCGCGATCTCCAGACCGCCACCGAGCGCGGCGCCGTTGATCGCGGCCACCACCGGCCGGCCCAGTGTCTCCAGCCGGCGGAGGTCGGCTTTGATGGCGTTGATGTTCGTGGTGAGTTCCGCCGCCTGGGACGGCTCGGCTGCGATCAGGTCGTTGAGGTCGCCACCGGCGAAGAACGTCTTCTTCGCGGACGTGATCACGACACCGGTGATGTCGGCGAGTTCGGCTTCGAGCCGGTCGACGGTCGCGTGCATGGACTCCGCGTACGCACGGTTCATGGTGTTCGCGGACTGGTCCGGGTCGTCGAGGGTGAGGACGACGATGCCGTCCGCGTCGTGCTCCCAGCGAATGGTTTGGGACACCGTCAGACCCTCTCGATGATCGTGGCGAGGCCCATGCCGCCGCCGATGCACAACGTGACCAGGGCGCGGCGTTCGCCGCGTCGTTCCAGCTCGTCGACGACCGTGCCGACGAGCATCGCGCCGGTCGCGCCGAGCGGGTGGCCCATCGCGATCGCGCCACCGTTGACGTTGACCTTCTCGGCCGGGATGTGCAGGTCCTTCATCCATTTGAGGACGACGGCGGCGAACGCCTCGTTCAGCTCGAACAGGTCGATGTCGTCCACGGTCAGCCCGGCCGTGGCGAGGACCTTGCGGGTGGCCGGCGTCGGGCCGGTCAGCATGATCGTCGGGTCGGCGCCGCTGACCGCGGTCGCGACGATCCGGGCTCGCGGCGTCAGGCCGAAGTCCCGGCCGACCTGCTCGTTGCCGACCAGGACGAGGGCCGCGCCGTCGACGATGCCGGACGAGTTCGCGGCCGTGTGCACGTGGTCGATCCGCTCGACCGCGTGGTACTTCTGCAGCGCGACCGCGTCGAACCCGCCCATCTCGCCGATCCCGGCGAACGACGGCGGCAGCTTGCCGAGCGACAGCACCGTCGACTCGGCCCGCCGGTGCTCGTCATGGTCGAGCACGACGACGCCGTTCATGTCCCGGACCGGCACGATCGCCTTCGCGAAGTAACCGGCCGACCAGGCCGCTTCCGCTTTGCGCTGCGACTCGACCGCGAATGCGTCCACGTCGTCGCGGGAGAAGCCCTCGATCGTCGCGATCAGGTCCGCGCCGATGCCCTGGGGCACGAAGTAGGCGTCGTAGTTGGTGGTCGGGTCGAGGAACATCGCGCCGCCGTCGGAGCCCATCGGGTTGCGTGACATCGACTCGACGCCGCCGGCGATCAGCAGACGGTCCCATCCGGCGCGTACCTTCTGGGCGGCCTGGTTCACCGCCTCCAGGCCGGATGCGCAGAACCGGTTCACCTGCACACCGGCGACCGTGTCCGGCAGGCCTGCGGCGATCGCGGCGGCGCGTGCGATGTCGCCGCCCTGCTCGCCGATCGGCGAGACGACGCCGAGGATGACGTCGTCGATCGCGGTCGGATCAAGATCGGGATACCGTACGCGAACCTCGTCGATCAGGCCGACGACCAGGTCGATCGGCTTCGTGGCATGCAGCGAGCCGCGCTTGCCCTTGCCGCGAGGCGTCCGGATCGCCTCGTAGATGAACGCTTCACTTGTCACGTCGCGATCCTTCCCGCCCAGTTAGTCCCCACTAACTTACCTTCCGGTAACCGCCGGTCCAATGGCGGTCGTGGCGAATGGCGCACATCGGATTGCGCAGGCCGGACCCTCCTGCCGGACCCTCCTGCCGGGCGCTTCTGCCGGGCCCTCTTGCCGGGCGCTACCACTCTGCACCGATTGTGAGTGCAGAGTGGTAGCGGCACGCGGATTACCCGTGAACAGGCACCCGGCCGGTCTGCGTCGCGATCTCCAACTCCTCGTCGGTCCGGATGACGCAGATCGCCACCGGCGCGCCATCCGGCGAGATGTACGGCGTCGGCGCAGCGTTCCGGGCCGGATCCAGCTGCACGCCGAGGGCGTCGAGCCGGTCGAGCGTCGCGGCACGCACCTCGACCGAGTTCTCGCCGACGCCGCCGGTGAACGCGATCGCGTCGACCCGCCCGAGCACGGCCGCGTACGCGCCGATGTATTTGCGCAGCCGGTGGCAGTAGACGTCGAACGCGAGCGTGGCGGCCGGATCACCGGCGGCGCGCCGGGCGACCACCGTACGCATGTCGTTGTCGCCGGTCAGCCCTCGCATGCCGCTGTCCCGGTTGAGCAGCGCGTCGATGTCGTCGAACGAGTAGCCGCCGACCCGGTGCAGGTGGAAGACGACGCCCGGGTCGAGATCGCCGGACCGGTTGCCCATCACCAGGCCCTCCAGCGGCGTCAGTCCCATCGACGTCTCCACCGACCGGCCACCCGCGATGGCACACGCGGACGCGCCGTTGCCGAGGTGCAGCACGATCGTGTTCACGTCGGCCAGCGGGCGGCCGAGCAGTGCGGCGACCTGCCGTGACACGTACGCGTACGACGTGCCGTGGAACCCGTACCTCCTGATCTCCCACTGCGCAGCGACCGCCGCGTCCAGAGCGTAGGTGTACGCGGCCGGCGGCAATGTCGCGTGGAACGCGGTATCGAACACCGCCACCTGCGGAAGGTCGGGACGCCGGTCACGGGTGACCGCGATGCACGCGAGCGCGGGCGGGTTGTGCAGCGGCGCCAGCGGCGTGAGCAGCTCGATCGCGGCGATGACACCGTCGTCGATCAGTGTCGGCTCAACGAACCGGGCGCCGCCGTGTACGACGCGATGACCGATCGCGGTCAGGTCGGGCGAGTCCAGATGCAGGTCGGCCGCCGCGTCGGCGAGCGCGGACGCGTGCGACGCCGGACCGCCCGGCTCCCCGATCTTCTCGATCAGGCCACCGGACACCGGCACCAACGATCCGGTAAAGAGATGGTATTTGATCGACGAAGAACCGCAGTTCAGGACGAGGATCACGGGGTGCCGGCCTGGATCGCGGTGATCGCCACGGTGTTGACGATGTCGGGCACGGTCGCTCCTCGGGACAGATCGTTGACCGGCTTCCGCAGGCCCTGCATGACCGGTCCGACCGCAACCGCGCCGGCCGACCGCTGTACCGCCTTGTACGTGTTGTTGCCGGTATTCAGATCCGGGAAGATCAGCACGGTTGCGTGCCCGGCGACCGGGCTGTCCGGTGCCTTCGCCGCGGCCACCGTCGGGTCGACTGCCGCGTCGTACTGGATCGGACCGTCGATCACCAGGTCCGGCCGCCGCGCCCGGACCAGCGCGGTGGCCGCGGCGACCTTCTCGACGTCGGCGCCGTGCCCGGAGATGCCGGTCGAGTACGACAGCATCGCGATCCGCGGCTCCACGCCGAACGCGGCGGCCGTGGCCGCGGACGAGATCGCGATGTCCGCGAGCTGCTGCGGATCGGGGTCCGGGTTGATCGCGCAGTCACCGTAGACGAGCACGTGATCGGCGAGGCACATGAAGAACACCGACGACGCGACCGTGACACCCGGGACGGTCTTGATGATCTCGAAGGCCGGCCGGATCGTGTCGGCGGTCGGATGTACGGCGCCGGAGACCATCGCGTCGGCGTGCCCGAGGTGCACCATCATCGTGCCGAAATAGTTCGCGTCGCGCATCATGTCGCGAGCGGCGTCCAGCGTGACACCCTTGGCCGCTCTCAGCTGCGCATAAGCCTCGGAAAACGCGGACCGCAGATCGGAGGTCGCCGGATCGACCAGAGCGGCGCCGTCGAGTGAGAGGCCCAGCTCGCGGATCCGCCGCCGGATGTCGTCGACCGGCCCGAGCAGCGTCAGCTCGCAGACACCGCGTCGCAGCAGGATCTCGGCCGCGCGCAGGATGCGCTCCTCGGCCCCCTCGGGCAGCACGACGTGGCGGTGCAGCGCCCGCGCGCGCGAGATCAACTCGTACTCGAACATCAACGGCGTGACCCGCGCCGATCGCGCGATGTCGAGCCGCGCCGCGAGATCATGCGTGTCCACCGCGGCCTCGAACGCGCCGAGCGCGGCCTCGGCCTTCCGCGGGTTCGCGACCGACAGGCGGCCCTCCACGTCGACGACGCGCGACACGGTCTCGAACGTGTCCGACTCGACCAGGCTGACCGGCAGGTTGTCGCCGAGGCGCCGTACCAAGTCCAGGACCCGATGGTCCGGTTCGATGCCGAGCGTCAGCAGGATGCCGGCCAGCGTGACCTGCCCGGCGACGTGAACGCTGTAGGCCGCGACGATCAGATCCGCCCGATCACCCGGCGCGATCACCAGCGCGCCGTCGTGGAGGTGGCCGAGGAACGTCGGGACGGTCGCGCCGCCGACCACGATCGAGAGCACATCCCGGGTGTACGCCTCCGTGCCGCCCAGCAGCCGCCGGGCGCCCAGCGCGTCGCTGACCTCGGCGACGGTCGGTGCCGAGACGGCCGGGACTTCGGGGATCGCGTACACCGGAACGGGCAGGTCACCGACCGCGGAGAGTACCGCCGCCGCAGCCCGGTTCACCACGATCGCCACCTGTGTCGTATGCAAGTCGGTCAGCGTATGGAACGCGCTGCGTACGGCCGCGCCGACGTCGGAGTCCCGCCGATTCAGGGCATCCACGACCGCGATCACCGTGGCCCGCATCTCGGTCGCCAGCCGCGCGTTGAGCGCCAGCTCATCCGGCAACCCGTTCACGTCGTGCCCGTCGCCGCCGTCGTCGCCGAAGTCGGTGCCGATCACAACGGCCGCGTCGGCCTGCTCGTCGACCGCGCGGTAGGCATCGACGACCCGCTCCACCAGCTGGTCCAGGTGCCCGGCCGCGATCAGATCCATCGCGTCGGCGTACGTCGCTCCGAACCCGACCGCGCTCAACTGGTAGCGACGGCGCAGCAGTTCCAGGATCGGATCCGGATCGGCGCGGACCAGCGGCCGGAAGGCACCGAGCCGGCGTACGCGGCGGGACAGCAGTTCGGTCACGCCGAGTGCCACCGTCGATCGGCCACCGCCGGGTTCGAGGCCAGTCACGTACACGGTTCGCGCCACTGGATCACCGTACCGGGGTGGCCGGAGCGCGGGCCGCCCACGCACCGCTTCCGACCGCGGCACCGACGGTGATCAGCGCGCCGAGAATGAGTGCCGCCGACTCCCCGGGTGCCAGCAGGTGCAACTGCGAGCCCACGGTCGCTGCCGCCACCGGTACGCCCAGCTGCGCCGCTGCCAGCCCGCCGTACGCCATCGGCTGCCCGGTCACCCGCATCGCGAGGTGTACCGCCACGGCAGCGGCGCCGAGCACGACGCCGAGCAGGATGAACGACGGATGATGAGCCAGCTCACGAATGTCCAGCGAGGCACCGAGCCAGACGAAGAACAGCGGACCGAGAAACCCTTCCGACAGCGCGAACAGCTGGCGGGCCAGCCGCCGTGGCTGACCGACGGCGGAGACCACGAGTCCGAACGAGAATCCGGCCAGCAGGACCGACACGTGCGTCGCAACGGCCAGCGCCGCGAGTGCGAACAGGATGACCAGGTTGATCCGCATCTCCAACGCGAACTTCCGGTCCTCGGATACCCGGTGCAGCCGCTGCCGGATGCCGCTTCGCTCAAGGTAGCTGAGCCACACGTACAGGATGGCGGAGCACGCGATCACCGCGAGCGCACCGAGCGCGGCCCGGCCCGCATGCCCCGGATCGATCGCCAGCGGCAGCGCCACAATGCAGACCGCATCCGCGATCGCGACCTGCGGCAGCAGCTGCAGCAGCGCCGGACCGTCGAGACCGAGCTGGTCGACGATCGGCAGGACGAGCGCCGCCGAGGACGATGCCAGCAGCACCGCGTACAGCGGGGTGTGTCCGGTGTGGAACAGCCGAGAAATACCAAATCCAACGGGTACGGCCAACGCCGCGACCGCGAGCACCCGCAGCGCTCCGATCCGGAGCGCACCACGCAACCGGGCATCCCGCATCGGCACGTGCGACCCGGCGACGAACATCACTAGCGCGAATCCGACATTAGCCAGGAAGGCAAATGTCGGATTGCCGGCATCCAGGACGCCGACGCCGGTCCTCCCGAGCAGGATGCCGGCCACCAACTCCCCCAGCAAGACCGGAAGGTGCCACCGTTTGGGCAGCGCCAACACCGGACCGAGGACCGCGACGGCCGAGATCAGTGCCAGGATTCCGAAGCTCACCGGGCCATTCTCCAACGGGCGCGGACGCAGTACCGTGCACACCGTGACGAACGGCGCGTGGATGGTTCCGGGATACACCGAGATCCGAGAACTCGGTGTCGGCGGCTCCGGTCGTGTCATGCTCGCATCGCATGACGAGACCGGCACGATGGTCGCGATCAAATACCTCGCGGACAACCTGACGCACGAGAGCAGCTTCGTCGGTGACTTCCGGGCCGAGGCGCAGATCCTCGCCGAGCTGGACAGCCCGTACGTGACGCGGCTCTACGAGTACCTCGAATCCGAGGGCCATGCCGCGATCGTGATGGAACTCGTCGACGGCGTATCGATGCGATCGATGATTCGCGAGCTGGGTCCGGTCGAACCCGAGGCCGCGCTCGTCGTGCTGAAGGGTTCCCTGCGAGGCTTGGCCGCCGCGCACGGTCGCAACGTCGTCCACCGCGACTACAAGCCCGCAAACGTGCTGGTCGACACGCATGGCCGCAGCAAACTCGCGGACTTCGGCCTCGCGGTCCGGACCGGAAAGCAAGGCATTCTGGCCGGTACGCCCAGCTACATGGCACCCGAACAGTGGGCCGGCGCGAACGCGACCCCGCAGACCGACATCTACGCCGCGACCGCGACGTTCTTCGAGGCGATGACCGGACGGCCGCCATTCGTCGTGACCGGCAACCGTGGGCTGCTGCGCGTCGAGCACGAGCAGGCACCGATCCCGGTCGAATTGGCTCCCCCGCCGGTGCACGGCCTGCTCCGGCGCGGCCTCGCGAAGAGCCCGACCGAGCGGCCCCGCGATGCCGCCACGTTCCTGCGCGAACTCGAGATCGTCGCCAGCGACGCGTACGGCCCCGAGTGGGAAGCCGAAGGCCGACGCAAGCTCGCCCGCCGCGTACTGCTGCTCGCACTGCTCTTGCCACGGCCGGTGCCGCCGCAGCAGCCGGCCGCGGCGTCGACGTTCGCCTGGACCCGGCTCGGGCGGGGATCGGCGGCGCTGATGGCGCTGGTCATCCTGCTGGCCGGCATCATCGTGGCCCGGGCCGCGCTCGGCGATCCGCTGTTCGCCCCGACGGTCGTGCACGACGTATCGGCCACCCTTCCGGCAACCGTGGTAACGACGGATCCGACTCTGCCGCCACCGGCGCCGTCACCGTCACCGTCGCCGTCCGTCGCTGCGGCGACCGTCAGCCCGCCAACGCCGACTCCGACGCCAACCCCGACGAAGACTAAGACGAAGAAGCCGCCACCCCCGCCCCCACCACCAACGACACCACCCCCACCGCCGCCGCTGCCCAAGTTCACGTTCCGCACCGTGAGTGGCATGTTCGTTCCGCAGCCCTGTGACACCGTCGACTGCCGCCTCGAATGGCAGGCGTTGGGCGTGCCGAGCGGCACCGGTGCGGCGACGTTGATCATCAAGTTCTATCCGATCAGCGTGACGGGTGCACCCGCCGGCAAACCGACGGCGACCTGGACGATCCCGTTCATCGTCACGACGGACACCGAGAAAACGTGGGCGTATACCGCAAAGCGATCGGCGACCGGCGATATCGCCTGCGGCGACTTTTCAACCGTCGAAATCGTCGGCACGGTCATGGCCGGCAAAACGACGCTGGACACCCGCTCAACGACGGTAAACTGCTTCCCTCCGCTCCAGTAGCGCCACCGACCGTCCAGAACGGGTGAAGGCGCTTCGGGGAGTTGTGGATAACTCACAAGATGTTGAGGGAAAAGTGCTTCGTGGGAGCCGTTTCCCTTCAAGATCTTTTCGGTTATCCACATTCTCAGGTCAGGCGCAGGAGTAGCGGAACCTGGTCGAGCCGTCGGTCACGGTCGGCGTCAGGACGTGCAGCGTCGCGGATGCGTTCATGCTGCCTTCGCCGGTGAACTTCCAGTACAGGTGAACGGCCGTGCTGGTCTGCCCGGACGCCACGGTCTGCGTCAGCGTGCCGGAGTTCTGGCCGTCGCTGCGCAACCACTGGTACGAAATCGTACCGGCCTTGCCGTTGGTGGTGATCGTTCCGACGATGTCGAACTGAACGTTGCACTTGCCGTCGAAGAGCTGCGCCGGCGCCACGGCGACGCTGGAGACCATCACCTTGTTGTGCAACCGCTCCCACCATTGCCAGCCGGTCCAGACGGCCGCCGCGATCAGAACGAGCGTCGCGATCGCGCTGAGTACCCGCGTCGCACGGCCCAGGAAGATGCGCGTACGTGACGTGCGGTCACCGGTACGAGGCAGCGCGGTCGGTACGACACCCTTGCCGATCCGGATCGACGTTCCGGTACGGCTGCCGGTGCCCGAGCCACCGCTGCCGCCACCACTCCCGGTCGGCGGCGTCTCGACCCTCCCCGGAACACGCTGCGGCAACGGCGCCGGCGCCAACGACGTCGGCGGCAACGATTGAGGCTGCACAGATTGAGCCGGCACCGAGCGGCCTGACACCGATGTCGGCGGCACCGAGTGGGCTGCCACGGATTGGGCTGGCACCGACGTCGGCGGCACCGAGACGGATGGCAACGGTGTCGGTCCGGGCTGCACGGGAACGGGCACGTACGCGGTCGGCAGTGACATCCCCGGATCAACCGTCGTACGGTCGACGCCCCCCGGGTCGACGGTGGTCCGCTGATATTGCGGCTCCGTATATCCGGTGGGATCGTCGCGTGGATCGATGCGAACTGTCAGGTCCGCACGCGTGACGTCGGCGGGATCCGTACGGACGGTCGGATCCGCTCGCGTGACGTCGGCCGGATCCGCGCGAACTGTCAGGTCCGCTCGCGTGACGTCGGCCTGGTCGCCCTCGAACCGTACGGTCCGGTCGTCCGGCTCACCGTTGCCGTACATGCCTGATTCCTCCGCTTTTCCGGTCATCGAGCCATCCCGTGACGGGTCAATGACGAACCGCGATCAGACTATGACGGCGCGAGGCCTTCGGAGAATGCCAGAACCGGTCGGACTTCCGACCGGCCCGACGTTCGGGGCCAGGACTGCGCTCCGACTACTTGTTACGGCCTCGGGAGACGAGCCAGATCACGACACCGATGACGACGAGCAGGCAGCAGCAGGACCAACTGATGTTTAAGTGAAACCCCATGGGCACAGACGGTAGCAGCGACGAGCTACCCGTACGACCCGGTGACGGCTAGGGCTTGGGCAGCCCGTACGTCACGCCGGTGAGCGCCTCGGACACGTCCCAGAGGCGTTGCGCGAGCGCGGGATCGAGAGCCGACGTGACCGGCTGCACGACCTTCGGATACCCCCGGTTCTCGCCCATGCCGTCCGGGCCGATGAACTGACCGCCCTGAGCGCCCGGGTCGACGGCGGCGTACAGCTGATTGAGTGCACCCTTCGACACATGCTGTGCCATCAGCACGTTGCCGACCTTCATGGCTTGCTTCATGAAACCGGTCGGACCGGTGGTCTGGAGGTTCGTGGCGCTGTAGCCCGGATGCGCGAGGATGCTGCGCACCGGCGACCCGGCCGCGCGGAGTCGGCGGTCGAGTTCGAGCCCGAACAGCACGTTCGCATACTTCGATTGCGCGTAGAACGAGGTCGGCGAATAGGAGGTCGCGCCGGTCAGGTCGTCGAAGTGGATGCGGCCGCCCCGGTGCAGTGTCGAGGAGACGGTGACGACACGCGGATCCCGGCCGGTCGCGATCGTGTCCAGCAGCAGCCCGGTCAGCGCGAAGTGGCCGAGGTGATTCGTGCCGAACTGCAACTCGTTGCCCTGCGGCGTCAGCGATCGGGGCGGCATCATGATGCCCGCGTTGTTGATGAGCACATCGACGTCGATGCCCTCGGACACCAGCTCATCGGCGAAAGACCGGACCGAGTCAAGATCAGCAAGATCGAGGGTACGCACGTCCAGCGACGCACTCGGGTTCGCCGCGATGATGTCGCGCGCCTCGTCGGCACCCTTGCGCGGATCGCGTACCGCCATGATCACGTGGGCACCGTGACGGGCCAGCTCGGCCGTGGTGAAACGGCCCAGGCCGCTGTTCGCACCGGTGACCACGAACGTACGGCCGGCCAGGTCCGGGATGCGCTCGACGGTCCAACGGTTCGTGGTAGCCATGCCGCCAGTATGCGCGGCCGCGAACCGCCGGTCACGATCAGCCGGTCGGCGCCGCGGTCAGACCGGCGCAGGTACGCAGGCCGGCGTACCTGTCCAGAATTTTCTTGGCACTTGATCCGGTTTGGACCACGGGCTGGCCGGTGCCGGACACGATCGCGGGGATCAGCTGGGCCGTCAGCGGTGTGCTGCTGAGCGCACCCGTCGGCGTGGTGTTGAGGGTGAGCCGCAGTACGCCGGTCTCGGTGCTCCAGGACGGGATGTACCAGAGGAAGTTACCCATGCCGTAGGCCACGAACGTGTGCCCGAGCCAGCCGTTGCCCTGCAGCGTGTGTACGTGCGAGCCGATGATGATGTCCGCACCGGCCTTCGCCATCTCACCGGCGAGCTTCTTCTGGGTGCCGTCCGGGCACGAGTCGCCCTCGGTACCCCAGTGCATGAACACGATCACGACGTCAGCCTGCTTCTTCGCGGCCTTGATCGCGTCGAGCGTGCGGGTCAGATCGTCCGCGATCGCCTCGCCCGAGCGGGTCGGCGTCGCGATCCAGCCCGATTCGAGCTCCTGCACGTTCGAGATGCCGAGGTACGCGATCCGGGTACCGCGGACGGTCGTGATCCACGGCGCCCACGCCTCGGCGGCGTTGTTGCCGATGCCGACGTAGGGGAATTGCGATGCCTTCACGGCGGCGAGCGTGTCGCTCAGGCCGACCCGGCCGTAGTCCTCGACGTGGTTGTTCGCGAGCGTGACCAGGTCCACGCCGGCCGCGCGCACGGCGTCGAACGCGGTCGGCGGCGCGTGGAAATGGAACGTCTTGGGCTGCGGTGCACCGAGATGGTCGGTCACGGGCGTTTCCAGATTCAGCGCCGTGACATCCGCGGCCGACAGCACCGAGGAGATCGAGCCGAACGTGGTGGACGGATTGTTCAGGAGCTTGAGGTCACGGCCGGCGAAGTTCACGTCGCCGGCGAACTCCAGCGTGACCGTGCCGGTCGACGGGTCACCGGTGACCTCCGGCTGGGTCGCCGTCTGGAGCGACGACGGAAGGGCGGTCGAGCGTACCGGCGCCGGGCTGGTACACGCGGCGACGGCCGCGATCAGAGCGAAGATCCCGAACAACCCGGCGGTACGCAGTTTCAGCACGCCGATACTGTAGCTAAAAGTAGTCGCGCAGCGTTGGTGCCGGGCCTGCGGTCGCGGCCTGCAGGAATCCGTCCGTGGAGGGGTCTCCGCCGGCGATCAGCCCGGCACGGCGCAGCACATCGATCGAGGCGGCGCCGGCGTACAGGGCGGCGAGCCCGCGCGCACCGAGCCGCACGGCACCGGTCCCGCCCGCCTCCAACCGACCGCTGCCGTCGCTCACGATCAGACGGAACGCACCGGCGTTCCACGGGCAGACGGAATCGTCGATGTGCAGATCCACGCTGCCGTCGATCCAGGTCGGCCAGCCGCGCGCCGCGATCCCGGCCGGAGCGTCGATCACGCGCAGCATCCAGGGGCGGCGGGACGACACCGTACCGACCGACAGCGGCATGATCGAGAACGCCGGATCATGCGGCGGCAGGCTCAGCGTGAGATGCGGTGCCACCTGCGCCCAGCTGCCGATCATGGCGAGCAGCGTGGTCAGTGCCGGCTCGGTGAGCGCGACCAGGTCGTCGACCGCGAGCTTGCCGTCCCGGCCGTAGCCGTCGGATCGGTCCCAGGTGCAGAAGCCCTGAAGCATGCCGTCGCCGTCGAGCGCGAGGCTGGTTCCGTGGTAGTCGGTCAGGACGTCCGGGTCCTCGGCCCGGTCCTTCACGCCGTTGCCCGCAGCCGCCACTCGACGGTAAAGATCAAAGATTGCGGGTACGTCGCCCTCGGTCGCGCCCCGCGTGGTGTAACCCGCCGGTACGCGCATCGCGGCCAACGCCGTCGTCGGCAGCGACCAGGTGTGCAGCGCGCCGACCTCCTCCCAGCCGAGTCGCCGGTACGGTACCGGGGTGGTGCCGTAGAGCGTGCTGATCACGGCGCCGCGGGTGCGGGCCGCTCCCAGCAGGTGGGTCAGGACGGTCTGGGCCAGGCCCTGCCCGCGGGCTTCGACGGCCACCGCGACACCGGCGATGCCGGCGGCGGGCACGAGCCGGCCGCCGTACCAGTTGTGGTGTTCGAGGTCGATGGCCTTCGCGAGCAGCCGGCCGTCCGGGGCGAACGCACCCCAGGCGTGGCGCCCGGGCGGAGGCGGCGTACCGGGCTCGGGCATCGGTGGCACCGGCTCGTTGGCGTAGCCGAACGCGACTGCGCCCATCCGGTATGAGGCCGGCGCGTCTTCGGCCGTCAGGGCCCGGATCTCGTAGGTCATTTCGCCAAGGCTACGGCTGCTGGAAATCGGGCGTACGCCAGATCGCCTCGGACTCGTACTGCTTGACCTTCGTCACGTAGCCGTCGCTCGCCGACGTGTGCCACCGCCCGGCGAACCACCGGCCGACGCAGCCCCACACGTCGCCCGCCGTGTACGGCTGGCCGTGATCGACGGTGTTGAGCCACGTCTCGTACCCGTCGTAGCAGGCGCGCCAGATGCCGTACGCGACGTCGGCGTCCATCGCCGTCGACTGTCCGTAGCCCGGCCAGCCCGACTTCATGTACGGCCAGCGGTCCTGCAGCACGCCGTAGCTCTGTGGGCACTGGCCGGCCTTGCCGTCGGCACCGAAACCGTGGCCGGGCGGGCAGGCGGTGGCATCGGTACCCCAGTCACCGAGCGTGTCCTGGCGCCACCAGCTCTCGACCGCGGCCTGGGCGTACACGATATTTTCGTCGATCCCCCACTTGCAGGCCGTCCACCGCAGGATCTCCTGGGTCGTGCCGGTGAACGCGCCGTCGATCCGCGGCGCGATCGTGCTGGCGGCCTTCGCGGCGTCGCCGGAGAAGAGCGATCCGTCCACGTGCTGACCGGTCCGGGCGTTCGCGGCCTTGTTGGAGCCTTTGTTCTCCTTCTCCGGCCGGGCCCGCACCCAGGCCGCGCACTGCGCATCGCTCGGCAGCTTCGCACCCGGTGGCAGCGTGGAAAAGTGCACCGGGGATGCCGCCGCCGGAGGCCGCGCCGACGTGCTGGGCGACGGTGATGCGGTGCTGTGGGGTGACGGGCTTGGCGATAAAGGCGGCGCGAGCGGTGATGCAGACCCGCCTGGCGTCGTCGCACCCGGCGCGGCGGCCGGTACCGAGGAGCCGGGTGCCGACCAGGTCGCGGCCGATGGTGATCCGCATCCGCTCAGCACGAGAACCAGGAGAACTGCCGTCAGCGTCCGCATAGGTCCCGGACGGTACTCATGGTCAGTGGTGCTGGTCAACCGGAGGTGCCCGGGCCGGGCCGTTCATGGCACGATGTGGCCTGGCGTCTTGCGGCGCCCCTCCACAGAGGAGATTGTCCCGTGATCAGTGGCCCGCATCGCGTCGCCCGGACCCTGGCCGCCCTGACCGCAGTGCTGGCCGTCGCCCTCGCAGTCGCCTCGTGCGCGACCGAACCCAAGCCACGGGCAAGCACCAGGCCGACCACGAGGCCGGATCCGTCGCCGACGGCAACGGCGACCGGAGATCCGGAGAATTCGTTCGAGCAAATCGATGCGGACGCTCAGCAACTCGTCGACCGTGTGGCGACATGGCACGCGCCGACACATCTTCTGGTGGACACGCCCACCCGGGTCGGTCTGTCCATCGGCACCGGCACCCAGATCTCCAACGAGGTGAACGCGCTCGTCCAGAGCGACGACCCGCGGGACGCCGGTACGGTCCAAATCGGCGCGACCGTGACCGCCACGCTCGAGGCCGACGCCGACGATGCCACCATCACGCCGTCGGTCGCGGTGGACGCATCCACCGGCAGCGACGTGGAACTCCTCTGGACCTGGACGGTCCGCGCCAAGCATCCCTCGACGGATCTGCTGCTGACCGTCCACCTCGAGATTCCGCTCGCGGACGGCCATGATCTGACGCGCGACCTTCCGCTGGACATCTCGGTGTCCCGGACGATCAGCTACACGGTGCGCGAGATCTTCAACAGCTGGGGTACGTGGTCGGCGATCGGCGGCACGATCGTCGCTGTGGGCGGCTGGTGGGCGGCGCGCCGCCGGAAGCACCGACGCACCGGCGGGGGTGACGGCAGCGGCCGGCGGCCCAGGAGTCCGGCGCCGAAGCAGCGCAAGCCGGCTATGCGCGGAGCTTCCACCGGGTTCGGGCAACCGCCGGCCTGATCTGCCTCCGGCGGCGGCGGTCAGCCGGCTTGAAGGCCGTCCCACGACCATTTCGGCATCACCAGGTCGGACGGGACGTCGGAAGCGGCGATCGCGTCGTACGACATCACTTCGCCCACGGCCCACTCCATATATGCACGGAGTGCGTTACGGAGATCGGGATCCTCGGGCAATCCGGCGTCATCCGCCGCCTGCACGAAGCATCGGACGAATCGCTCACCCAGATCGTCGTCCATACCCTGTCCGGCATGCATCGTCAGCATCGCGGAGTGGCCGCCGCACGAGCCCGAGAACAACGGCGGACCGCCGAGCACTTCGGCCCAATAGTGTGCGAGTCGCACCACATGATCAGGGTGCCCGGGGTGCGAGAACGGATGGTTCAGCACCGGATCCGCCAGGCAGCGGGCGTGGTGCGCGGTCGCCAGCGCAATAAATGCGGATTCGCCACCCGCGGCCGAATAGATCGTTGCATGGGTCATAGGACACCCTACCGAAACCCTTTAACTCCGGCTCGGCTGTGCCCTGCCTGTGAATCGCGTCTTATCCTGAGCCGTCCGGCAAATAGGCATGGATAAATACGTGCTACGACTAGTCGCGGCGCGGATTCTCTATGCCGATATTTTGATGTATCGATATGGGAGGAACAATGCCGTTGCGCTCCAGTCGGTTCGGCCCTACATCTGCTAGGAAACGAATATTTCTCGGTGCGGTTGCCCTGTCCCTGGCTGCCGTGGCCATCACGGCGGGCCCGGCGCTCGCCAAGCCGAATTCCCCCGCCAACGCGGCCAAGCCGAGCGGCCCCGGCGCCGCCGGCGCGGGCAGCATCAGCGACAAGGCAACGTTCTACGACTCGCGGCAGGATCCAGCGGTCGCCAAGGTGCTGCAGAATCGCGCCGCCGACCTGGCCGCCCGGCCGAAGAGCGGCGTCACGTCACTGCGCAAGCAGCTCGGACAGCAGGGTGTCATCTCGATCGACCCGCTGACCGGGACAGCTCGAAACGTGTCACGGCTGGACGGCTTCCTGACCGCCCCGAGCAGGCAACCGGCGAAGAAGATCGCACTCGCCTACCTCACCAGCCACCCGGACGTGTTCGGCCTCGACGCGAGCGGCATCGGCCGCCTCGTGCTGCGGCAGGACTATGTGGACATTGCCGGCACCCACCACCTGAGCTTCGAGCAGTCGATCGGCGGCGTGCCGCTGTTCGGCAACGGTGTGCAGGCCAACGTCACGAAGACCGGCCAGCTCATCAACGTGGTCGGCTCACCGGTGGCGAGCCTGCCGACGGTCGCCGCGGCGCCGGGCATCTCCGCAGCGCAGGCGCGTACCGACGCCGTCTCGGACATCGCGAAGACCGTCAAGAGCGCAACCGCGCAGGCAAAGGGCGGCGTACGCCAGACGACCGACTTCAGCAATGGCGACACCGCCTCGCTGTCGTACTTCATGACGGCCGGCGGTCCTCGGCTCGCCTGGCAGACGCTGACCGCGCCGAGCAGCAACACGCTCTACACGCACATCGTCGATGCAGCGACCGGCCGGGTGCTCTACCGGCAGAGCCTGACCGACAGCGACAGCGGCAAGGCCTGGGACTACTACCCGGGTGCGCCCAAGGGCAGCTCGCAGCAGACCCGGAACTTCACCGCCCCGGGCTGGCTGCCGAAGAACTCCCCCGACCTCAACGGCAACGTCGGCCACGTCTACAGCGACGTGAACGACGACAACACGGCCGAGCCGACCGAAGAGGTCGTACCGAGCAGCAAGGACACGTTCAACTACCCGCTGACGAGCTTCAACTCGCTCGGCGGATCGTGTTCGGCACAGTTCGTCTGCACCTGGGACCCGAACACGCCGTTCTCCTGGCAGACGAACCGCTCGCAGAACGCCGTACAGGTCTTCTACTACCTCGGCAACTACCACGACCACCTGGTCGCGGCGCCGATCGGCTTCACGCCGGCGGCCGGTAACTTCGAGCTCAAGGGTGGCGACCAGCTGCAGGCCGAGACGATGGACGGTGCGAACACCGACAACGGTCTGCCGGACCCGAACCACGTCGACAACGCGAACATGTCCACTCCCCCGGACGGCCAGTCGCCGCGCATGCAGATGTACCTGTTCCCGCAGCCGGCGGTCGACGACCCGTTCCTGCCGAGCGACGGCGGCGACGAGGCGGACATCGTCTACCACGAGTACACGCACGGCTTGTCGAACCGTCTCGTCATCGACGCGATGGGCAACTCGACGCTCGGTAGCATCCAGGCCGGATCCATGGGCGAGGCCTGGAGTGACTGGTACGCGATGGACTTCCTCGTCAACGAGGGCTTCCAGAAGGACGGCAAGGCAGATGGCGACGTCCGGATCGGCAACTATGTCGGCGCAGGCCAGGACCTGATCCGTACGCAGCCGATGGACTGCCCGGTCGGCAGCACGTCGGCGAAGTGCCCCGGTACGCCGGGCGCAGGTCCGGGCGGCTACACGTACGGCGACTTCGGCAAGATCATCGGCCAGCCCGAGGTGCACGCCGACGGCGAGATCTGGGGCGAGACGCTCTGGGATCTGCGTACGGCGCTCGGCTCGAAGCTGACCGAGTCGCTCGTCACGCGGGCCATGGAACTGTCGCCGGCGAATCCGTCCTACCTGGACGAGCGCAACGCGATCCTAATGGCCGACCAGGTCGTCAACCACGGCAAGGCGAACAAGAAGATCTGGACCGTGTTCGCTCACCGCGGCATGGGCTACTTCGCTGGTGCCACCGACGGTGACGACACGTCGCCGGTCGAGGACTTCTCGATGCCGCCCGCGCCGGGTACGCCCACCGGCTCGATCTCCGGCACGGTCACCGACCAGGACTCGCTCGCACCGGTCGCCGGCGCGGTCGTCGGCTTCGGCGGACACGCGTCCGGATTCCCGAACGACTACGCGGCGATCACCGACGCGTCCGGCAACTACACGATCACCGGCGTCCTGCCCGGCACGTACCCGTCGGTCTTCTCGAAGGCCGCCGGATATGACCGGGTCGTCTCCACGGTGAGCGTCTCGTCCGGGACGAACTCGAAGAACTGGACGATGCGCCGGGACTGGGCGGCACTCGCGGGAGGCGGCTCCGTTGCCGACTTCACGGGTCCCGACTTCACCGACTTCGGTTGCGGTCCGTCCTCGGCGATCGACCAGTCGCTCGGATTGGGCTGGGGCAGCACCGTCGACCCGGTCGACAACGTCGCATCACCGAAGTACGTCACGGTGAAGCTGCCGGCGGCGGTGAACATCGACGAGATCGCGGTCGACCCCAGCAACACGTGTGGGGACGGCGGCAGCGCATCGACGGGTGACTACTCGGTGTCGGTGTCGACCGACGGCGTCACGTTCACGGCGGTGTCGTCCGGCACGTTCGGCGTGGCCAACCGAGGCATCCTCAACTCGGTCCCGCTGTCCGGTTCGACGGCCAACATCCAGTACGTCCGCTTCACCATGGCCGGCACCCAGGTCCCGGGTGGCCTGGCGGCATGCCCGGGTAACTTCTCGGGCTGCGACTTCATGGACATGTCGGAGCTGGAGGTCTACGGCACACCGGCGTCCTGACGCCGGCTGAACAGCGGGTACCGGCCGAGTGGCCGGTACCCGCTGTGCCTATGTTCGGTTGTTACTTCAGCGTCCACCCCGAGATCATCGACACCATCTGCGCGGCGGCCGGCGGCCGGTCGGCGCCGCAGTCGGTGTAGGAGACGGTGATGGTTCCGACGTTGACCGCGTAGACGAAGCCGTCCGCGCACTTCGCATTGCCGGCCGGCGGCGTCGTCTCGCCGGCCAGCGCCGGCTCGCTCGCCATTTGCTGGAGCTTGGCGACCTGATCCGGCGTGAGCTGGCCGTGGGTCAGTTTGCCGGTCTTGTCGGTCCGGGTCCACGATCCGTCCGGGGCTATCACGACCCGATCGCGCGAGCCGACGAGCCCGCCGGTGCGGGTCATCGTGACCGCGAGCGCGGCCGGACTCGCCGACGCACCCGCCGATGATGTGGACCGTGGAACGGGCGTACCGGGCGATGCGCATGCCGTACCCACGACGGCAAGGGCGAGGGTGACGGCGACGACAAGAGCGGAACTGCGCAGCAATCTGGCCATACACGTTGGACGTTCGGCAGCCGCCGCCCGTTCCCGTACGGCCGGGATTTACTCAGCCACGAATGGCCCATGTCGGTAACCGCCCGGTCACCATTAGCATCGGTACGGTCACGGGACGCCCACGACTCCGCGCGAAAGGATTGACGCCTCCGATGGAAGACGAGGGTGACCAGTCCAACGGTCCGTCGGACGCGCTGCGGCGCGACGCAGGTCCACCACCTGACTTCGAATTGGTACGCCCATTCGTCGCGTCCATCGGCGTCCCGCGCATCCCCGGCCAGCACATCCGTGGCCGCCGTCGGTCCCTCGTCACCGCGGATTCGGTCGATTCCACCCAGGAACTCAGTGCGGTGAAGGTCTGGAGCCCGGACTTCGCGTACGCGCCGGAGGTTGCGCTCACGACGCGGTGGCGGGCCGTACCACTGACGTTGATCTTTGCGATTGTGCTCATCACCGGTGCAGCCGTCGCCTACTTCCTCAGCTCGGCAAACAATCCCCGCAACGCGGCGTTGCCGGTCGCACCTGCGATCGCGATCCCCGCCGTGTCGCCGCCGGCCCGGACCGCGGCGGCATCCCCGTCACCGTCGCCGTCCACCGAATCCCGTCCGCACAACGTGGTCCGGAGCACGCGCCCGACACCGTCCGGCCCGTCGCCGTCGATCTCGTTCGCCGGCGGCGTCGCGCCGGTCACGCCGTCGCCGGTCCCGTCGTTCTCGCCGCCACCCGCGTCGCCGGTGACCGGCCAGATCACCGGCATCGGCGGCCTGTGCGTCGACGACAACGGCCGGATCCCCGACAACGGCAACGCAATCCAGGTGTACGGCTGCAACGGCACGCCGGCGCAGGACTGGACGTTCGAGCCGGACTCCACCGTGCGGGTGCTGGGCAAGTGTCTGCAGATGACCAAGCCGGCCCCGGGCGGCCAGGCCGAGGTGTGGGACTGCGACGGCGACACCGGCCAGTCCTGGCGCCGAGGCCCGTCGAATTCGCTGGTCCAGATCTCCTCCGGGCTGTGCCTCGAGGATCCGGGCGGCAACCAGCAATGGGGTACCCGCCTCGACGTCGCCGCCTGCAACGGCGCCGCGGACGAAGCGTGGACCACGCCGATCTAGATAGACATGACGGGGCCGGGTCGGTCTGACGGCGCCCTGGCCGTAGCGTGCCACCAGGGGCGCGACGCCAGAGCGGCCAGCCCGGCGCCGGCGGCGTTGAGCAGTACGTCGTCCACGGAGGACACCCGGTCCGGCATGAAGTACTGGGCCGTCTCGACGAGGACCGAGCAGGCCGCCGCGAGCGCGAGGATCCGCGGTAACGAGGCCAGCGCCGCGAACCGAAGCGGGGCGAAGAATCCCAGCGCCGCGAACGGCAGAAGGTTGCCGATGACCTGGCCCGTCGGCATCGTGGCCAGGTCCCGCAGCGGGACCAGGTTCACGGCGCTGACTCGGCCGCCCGTCAACATGATCAGCCAAAGCCACGGCAGCGTCCCGTAAACCATGCCCACCTCGGCCAGCGACATCCGCCACGCCGACGGGGCGCCGCTGCGACGGCGTGCCAGAGCCCACACCGCCAGCGCGGCCAACGGCAACGCGAGCACCGTGATGAGCGCCGCACCGTTGACCGTCTCGAACCAGCCGTACCACGTCGGCCGGTGTAACGGCATGGACATGATCCTCAGTGCCGTGGCGGCCGAGCGGAACTCGACGATCGCTACACCCACGATCGCCAGACTGATGATCATGATCACGATCCTGCGCGTACGACGGTCTGGGGCTGATAGTGATCCGCTGTCGTCCATGCCGCCATTGAACACGGAACGTTGTTGCCGCGGCGTATGCGATTTTCGATACGCCCGCGATACGGCCGGCTCCCCCATCGTCATCAGCCGGCGTGCGGTGGCGCGGCGGGTAGCTGCACCGTGACGCGGAGCCCGCCATCGGGCCGTGGGCTGAGGATGAGGTCTCCGTCGTGTGCTCGGGCGATGCTCTTCACGATGGCCAGGCCGAGGCCGGCGCCAGCGTGGCCGCCACGGATGCGTCCCGTGCCGCGTTGAAACGGTTCGCCAAGCGTGGAAACCAATTGTGGGGTGAGCTTCTCGCCGGTGTTCTCGACAATGAGCGCCACGGTCCTGGGGTGAACGCTGGTCGTGACCCATACGGTGCCCTGTTCGGGCAGGTTGTGGACGATCGCGTTGTGCACGAGGTTGGTCGTCATCTGCAGGAGCAGCGCGTGTGAGCCGATCGTGGGGGTGATGTCGCCGGAGGTCTCGATGGTCAGGCCGCGTTTTTCGGCAGCGGCAGGAGCGTTTCGGTGGCCTCTTCGGCTAGCAGGGACAGGTCGACGTGTTCGCGGGTGAAGGAGCGTTGGTCGGCACGGCTGAGCAGGAGCAGCGCCTCGGTGAGGTCGATCGCCCGGGTGTTGACGAAATAGAGGCGGTCGACAAGGTCGCCGTGGTCCCGTTTCGGATCGTTGCGGGCCACGTCGAGAAGAGTCTGGGTGATCGCCAGCGGGGTACGCAGCTCGTGCGAGGCGTTGGCGGCGAATCTCTGCTGTTCGGCGACGTGTGCTTCCAGCCGCGCGAGCATGGTATCGAACGCGTCGGCGAGTTCGCGGAATTCATCGTTGCGGCCCTCCAACCGGATCCGGTGGGACAGTGATCCGTCCGCGGCCAGGCGGGTGGCGTGCGTGATGCGGGTCAGCGGCGCGAGCATGCGGCCGGCCAGGAGCCACCCTCCCAGCAGCCCGAACACCAGGAGGAACACCAGCATTGCGGCTGCCTTCGGCGCGAACGCGCGCACCAGGTCGGAGCGGTCGGGCACAGGCAGACCCGAGGGGTGAAAATCACATCGGGTACGTATCGCAGCAGGAACACCCACACCACGGCGAGCAGCAAGGCACCTGCCACCATGAGGAACCCGGCGTAGCTGAGGGTGAGTTTGAGGCGAACACTCAACCCCGGCGCCCTATCCACGCGTCCCCTCCGCCCGGCGGCGTCTGCTCCGGTGTCTATGCGGTAGCCGACGCCGGCAACGGTGGCGATGATCCAGGGTTCGCCGAGGCGTTTGCGCAATGCCGAAACGGTGATGCGCACGGCGTTGGTGAAGGGATCGGCGTTCTCGTCCCATGCTCGCTCCAAGAGCTCTTCGGCGCTGAGGACACCGCCTTCGGCCGCGACGAGAACTTCGAGCACGGCGAACTGCTTGCGGGTGAGCGCGACGTAGCGGCCGTCGCGGTAGACCTCGCGGCGGAACGGATCCAGACGCAAGCCGGCGATCTCCCGTACCGGCGGCCGGTTGTAGGCGCGCCTGCGGTCGAGCGCCCTGAGCCGCAGCACCAACTCCTGCAGTGCGAACGGCTTGGTGAGGTAGTCGTCGGCGCCGAGCCCGAACCCGGAGGCCTTGTCGTCAAGCCGGTCGGCAGCGGTCAGCATGAGGATCGGCATACCACTGCCGGAGGCGACGATGCGTTCGGCGATCTCGTCACCGGAAGGTCCGGGAATGTCGCGGTCGAGGACGGCGATGTCGTAGGCGTTGACGCTCAACAGCTCCAGAGCGGCGTCGCCGTCACCGGCGATGTCGGCCGCGATCGCCTCCAGACGCAGCCCATCGCGGATGGCCTCGGCCATGTAGGGCTCGTCCTCGACCACCAACACCCGCACGCTCATAATGGTACGAGCCGCCCCATATCGTGGGCGTATCGAAAACCCGGAATCAATGATCTGTCACTCCGGTCGGCTTGGATCGGCGAACACCTCGACCGAGATAGGCTGACCCGGTGATAGACGCTCGTACGTCAGGATCCCGCGTCACGCTCGTGGAGATCACCGACCAACCTCTGGACGTCGCCGCGCACGAAGTCGCGGCTGCGCATCCGGCGGCCGGCGCGGTCGTCGTCTTCCAGGGCACGGTTCGCAACCATGATCATGGTCGAGGCGTGGACAAACTCGACTACGAGGCGCACCCGGACGCGCTGCGTGTGCTCCGCGAGGTGGCCGACGAGATCGCGGCCGATCCGGATGTCCTCGGACTCGCGGTCTCGCACCGCGTCGGGCCGATGGAGATCGGCGATATCGCGATCGTCGCCGCGGTCGCGACGGCACACCGGCACGAGGCGTTCACGCTGTGCGGGCGGTTGGTCGACGAGGCCAAGGCTCGGCTGCCGATCTGGAAACGGCAGCTGTTCGACGACGGCACCGACGAGTGGGTCAACTGCCCGTAGTCAGGCGGTGAGGTCACGTGCGCGGAATTGCCAGATGCCGGCCGCAGCGAACACGAGGCCGACGCCGAGCAGCAGCGCCGAGTTTCCCCACTGAATGCCATTGCGCAGCGGCTCCCCATTGAGGTACCAGCCGAACGGCGAGAACCTCTGGATCCAGTGCAGGCCGTTGATCTGCGGTAGGAACGAGTCGGCGAGATAGCCCGCGACGGCAACGTACGCGGCGGCGCCGAGCGCGATCACCCGCTTGCCGCTGTACGCGCCGATGCCGAACGCGATCGAGGCGAAGCAGATCCCGAACAGGACCAGCTGGAAGCAGATCGCGGCGAGATGGCCCACGGACAGCTCGGTGAACTTCGCCGGTACGCGCAGCGCGAGCATCACCAGCAGCAGGAGCACACCGGCACCAACAATGGCGGCGACGATCGCGGCGTAACGCTCGAGCGCGAGCCGGACCCGGCCGACCGGATGCGCCAGGATCAGATCGAGTGTGCCGGCCTGCTCGTCGCCGGCGATCGCCCGGACGCCGACCGCGATCGCGAAGACCGCCATCAGAATCGGTACGAGCAGGCCGAAGACCGTGGAGCCGAAGTAGCCGTACGCGGTCGAGTAGTCCTGCATGTGGAACGCGTCCTTGACCGACGCCGGGAATGCGTCGATGGCCGAGGCCAGACTCTTGTTGTTGCCGAAGACCGGCCAGAACGCCGAGTACATCGCGGCGACGGCGGTGATCGCGACCGCCCACCCGAGGTAGCCGCGGCGATTGTCGCGCAGCTGCGCAGCGAACACGGTCATGACTGGGCCTTCCGCTCGTAGAACGTGAAGAACAGCTCCTCGAGTTCGGGCTCCTCGGCGAGCAGGCTGGTCACCTCGTGGCGGGCCGCCGCCTTGATCAGTGCATCCGGGCTGCCGGACAGCGTCGCGGTGACGATCGTCCCGCCGGCCGGAGCCTCCGTCAGGACCACGTTCCGGAGCTCGTCGATCGCGGTGAACTCGGCATCGCGTACCGGCTGTGCGAACGTGATCGTGATCTTCCGTTGTGCCTGTGCTCTCAGGTCGTCGACGTCCGCGACCGTGACCAGCGCACCGTCCCGGACGATGCCGACCCGGTGGCAGGTCTGCTGGACCTCGCTGAGCACGTGCGACGACATGAATACGGTCTGACCGTTGCGGCTGGCCTCCTGGACCAGCTCCACGAACTGCTGCTGCAGGAACGGATCCAGTCCGCTGGTCGGTTCGTCCAATACCAGCAGGTCAGGTTCGTGCATGAAGGCCTGGATCACGCCGACCTTCTGCCGGTTGCCCTTCGACAGCGTGCCGATCCGGCGGGTCGGATCGAGATCGAGGCGTTCGGCGAGCGCGTCGATCCGCGCCGCCGGTACGCCGCCGCGCAACGCGCCGAGGTATGCCAGTAGCTCGCGGCCGGTCTGGCGACCGTTGACCACGAAGTCGCCGGCGAGATAGCCGATCCGCGCGCGCGTCGCCGCAGCGCCGCGGGGATCCGTGCCGAGCACCCGCAAACTTCCGGAGGTCGGACGGATCAGATCCATGACGAGGCGGATCGTAGTGGTCTTGCCGGCACCGTTCGGACCGAGGAAGCCGAACACCTCGCCTCGGTCGACCGTCAGGTCAAGGCCGGTCAGCGCGGTCGTGGCATCGTGTCCACGGCCGTAACGTTTGACCAGGCCTACCGCCTCGATGGCATGATCGGCCATCGCCCACCTTTCCTCATGCTTAGAGGTCGTTCTCGCGTTTGAATTCGGCGATCATGTCCGGGATCTTCACGGCGATGAAGTCGAAGAACTCCCGGGTCATCCGGAGCCGCTGGGCCTGTGGCGCGGTGTCGTCACCGACCACCACGACGCCGCGGGCCATCAGCTCGGCCATCAGCCGATAATGAGCGACCGCACCGGTGGTCGCCGTGATCATCGCGTCCGGCAGCATCTCGTAGGCGTGGCCGTTGCGTCCCGGGATCGCCACCCGACGGACCAGCCCGGAACGCTCCAGCATCCTCATGCCGGTCGACACCGAACCCTTGGACAGCCCGAGGGCTGCCCCCAGATCGGTGCTGGTCTGCGCGGGAGGATCACAGATCAGGAGCCAGCCCAATAATTTGCCGTACGCCGGCGGCATGCCCATCCGCGACGAAAGCAGCCCGACCTCGTCGGCATAGCGACGCCGCTGGTCGTCCATCGCGCCTCCCACTACGTTCAGAACGTTTTGAACCTACAGCTTAAAACGCGGCGGCACCAGACCCCGTGACAAGCGAAACGGGACCGACCGGTTCTGCCCGGTCGGTCCCGTACGTTTGGTGCCATATGTTCGGTGCTGCGCCGCCTATGTCGGCTCCTAATGGAACTGGCCGAATCGACCGTGGGAGACGCCACCAAGCGTGGTGAACTCGCCGCCGGCATCGACCGTACCCAGGCCGGCGTTGGAGGTCATCGTGAACACGCCGTGAATTCCGTTGCCCGCCGGGGTCCACGTCTGCAGCGCGCCCGTACTCGCGTCCGCAGCGGCAAGCTTGATCCGCGGTACGGATCCGTTGACGCAGAATCCGTGCGCACCGGTGACCGCAGACGTACAGGCGTGATCGAAGTGGCCGCCGAGGTAGACGATCCCGCCCAGGTACGTCAGCGCCTGGACATCGCCGTCGGTCGTGAACGTCCACGCGGAACGACCATCGGTCCGGTACGCCACGACGCGGCCACCTTTGCAGGCCGGCAGACCGGTCGCTTGGTGCCGGGGCAGGCTGAGGTTGCGGCCGGCCACGTAACCGCTCGTCTTTGCGGTCCGGTACCAGGTGTGGACGATCCCGGCCGACGTGACGTGGACGTAGCAGGTGACGGTGACCGGCGTACCGGCCGTGGCGAGGGTGGCCACGATCTTCGAGCCCTGAGCGTTGGTCGGCTGGTTACGGACGTGCACATTGGCGATCTTCGTCGGATATGCATGTCCGGATGTCGTGGCGGCACCGGGCGTTGCAGCGAATGATGCCGATCCGAGCAGGCCCGCGGCGACGACCGCGCCGAACGCCCCGGCCAGCAGCGACTTGTTAGCGATTCTCATGGAGTCTCCAGACGCATAGGCGAACTTTCGCCCTAATTATGCCTTTTGTACCTGAAACTCCGGGCAAGGTGAATCGGCGCGGCTCAACCGCGTCACCGCCCAGTGAGCGGCGATGAAACGAATCGGACACATGGATTCATCAAATTCTCAGCAACCGCCAGCTATTGTGCCTGCTGGAGGGTGCTACTCGTGAAAGACCTAATTGATCTCGCGGCATATCCGGCGCAACAGTTCGAACAGGCCCCGTCGGCCGAACGTACGCGTGCGTTGGTGTTTCTGACCGGCAACGAGAAGCTGATCCAGCGGCTCGAGCGGTACGACGACCGTACGCGCCACCATGCGGTGCTGCTCTCGTCCACGTGGACCGGCATCCACCTGCGGGTGGAACTCTCGCTCGAGCTGTATCTCTCCGGCCGGCTGGGCCGCCGTCAACCGGTCCTGTTCGAGGCAGCCGATGGTCGTGTGTCGCGCACCCTGCCCGACGACATCCTGCGATTGGTCAGCACCGGTGCGGTCGGGAGCCTGCGTAACGTTACCGACGTCACCGCCGAACTCCCCCGCACGCAGACGTTCCTTTTGTTGCGGCGCCGGGAAACCGGCGACACCATCCGGATCCAGGGCGTCGTAGATGTCGAGTCGATGAAGCCCGCCGGGCCGCCCGAATCCGGGTACGTCACGCCGCGGTTCATGGCGAGCATGGTCCTCACGTGGCAGGAGGCACAGGCCCTGGTGTCCAGGCGGTGGGAACGCTACTCAGTCGTCGACACCTGCGGATTCCGGACCGTTCATCGGCTCCCGACACTGACCCGTCGTACGCTCGGCAAGCCGTCGCCGGGGCGCGCGACGCTGGCCCTGTCCGCATCGGCGGCGCCGATCGTGGCGGAGTCTTGACCGGAGCCGCAGTCTTGACACGATCTGCCTCGCGGTGTGCGGTTGCGGGATGAGCACGGAGGATACCGATCGGGCGACGGTCACCCGGATCGTCTCCCGCGGCGCGGTGCCGTGGTGGGTGGCGCCCACGTTCGCGGTCTGCGCCGTCCTGCTCGTACCGTGGATCGGCTATCTCGCCACGACGCTTCCGAACACGGCCCGCCTCTATGACCGTACCCCCTGGGTCGGCTTCGACATCGGCTTGATGATCATGCTCGCGCTGACCGCGTTCCTTGCGTGGCGCGGAAGTCCTCGCGTGTCGTTCGCGGCGACCTCGACCGCGACCATGCTGATCGTGGACGCCTGGTTCGACATCACGACCAGCCGGCGGCACGTCGATCTGGTCCAGGCACTCGTGACGTCGATCGTGGAGTTGTCCCTGGCGGCGGTGTGCGTGTGGATCGCGTATCACGCGGCATCGGTCACGCGGACGAACATCCGGGAGTTGCTGGCCGCCCGGCGGCCGCGCGGCTGATCGCTCACGCCGGTGCGGCCGATCGCCTACGGATGAGCGCCTACGCCGGCGGGCCGGGCCGCACGAGCCCGTGCTCATAGGCGAACACGACGGCCTGGACCCGATCGCGGAGATGCAGCTTGTTGAGCATCCGCCCGACGTGGGTCTTCACGGTGGCCTCGGACAGGCACAGCCGGGCCGCGATCTCGGCGTTCGAATAGCCGCCGGCCACCTCGATCAGGATCTCCCGTTCCCGCGGTGTCAACGCCGTGGCCACGTCCGGCACGACCCGGCCGGCGGCGCCCGGATCGGGCAAGTGGGGCAGGAACGTGTCGATCAGGCGACGGGTCACGCTCGGGGCCACCACGGCATCGCCGCTGGCCACGGCACGGATCGCGGTGAGCAGGTCGGGCGGCGGCACGTCTTTCAGCAGGAATCCGCTCGCACCGGCGCGCAGTCCGGCGTAGGCGTACTCGTCGAGGTCGAACGTGGTCAGGATCAGTACGCGGGTCGTCTCGGCGGCGCCGGTGATCCGCCGGGTCGCCTCGATGCCGTCCATGCCGGGCATCCGTACGTCCATCAACACGACGTCGGGCCGCAGGCCGTGCGCGAGCGCCACCGCTTCGGCCCCGTCCGCCGCCTCGCCGACCACGGCCATGTCGGCCTGCGCATCCAGCACCAGTCGGAATCCGAGGCGCAGCAGCGGCTGGTCGTCAACGAGCAGGATGCTGATGGTCACGCCGCCACCACCGCGCCGGGCTCGACGTTCATCGACAGATCAAGACCGGACACGCGCAGAGTGGTACGGATCCGCCAACCGCCGCCGGCGTACGGGCCGGCTTCGATCTCGCCACCGAACACCGCGGCGCGTTCCCGCATGCCGGTGATGCCGTGGCCACCGGAGGCCGATCCGGCATCGGTGGACGTGCCGTTGTCGACGATCTCGAGGTCGAGCGTGCCGGCGCCGTACCGGAGGCGCACCTGGGCGGTCGTGGCGCGGGCGTGTTTGAGCGTATTCGTCAGCGCCTCCTGCACGATCCGGTACACGGCCAGTTGGGCACTGGGCGGCAGCGGGAACGCCGATCCGGACACGGTCAGCCGCGCGAGCACGCCCGCCGACCGGACCGCGGTCAGCAGGTCGTCCAGGTCGGACATGGCCGGCTGCGGCGTGTGCTCCGCGGTCTGGGCCGAGTCCCGCATGACGCCGAGCAGCCGGCGCATCTCCGCGAGTGCGGACCGGCCGGCGTCGGAGACCTGTCCCATGATCGCCGTGGCCTGCGCCGGATCGCGCTCGGTCGTGTACGCGGCCCCGTCGCTGAGCGCGATCATCACGGCGATGTTGTGCGCGACGACGTCGTGCATCTCCCGGGCGATCCGGGCGCGCTCGGCGGCCGCTGCGATCTGGGCCTGCTGATCGCGTTCCCGTTCGGCCCGATCGGCGCGATCCTCCAACGCCGCCAGGTACGCCCGGCGCGTACGGATGTTGTAGCCGATTACTCCGGCCGCGGTGATCATGCCGGAGATGAGGATCCACGCCCACTGGCCGGTACCCGGCGGAGCGAACCGCACGGCAGCCAGCACGGCGCCGACCTCCATGACGGTGGCCGCGGCGAGGACCCTGCGCCACGGCGCGTACGCGGCGACGGTATAGAACGCGACGAGCAGGGCCAGATCGGCGGCCGACAGGTGCCGGACATTCCACTGGACGAACGCGACCACGGAAATGATCGCGAACACGACCGTGGGTGCCTTGCGCCGCCACACCAGCGGCGCCAGCAGCGCGGCGAGCAGGACGATCGACAACCAGCCGCCGTTGTCGGCTCGGTCGTGGCTGCTCCCGCGCGGCGCCGCGATCAACGCGATGAAGGCCACGAGTGCGGCGTCGACGGCCAGCGGATAGCGCCGAAGCGCCGCGTTGGCACGATCCCGCCACATCGATGGGTCGTTCATCGGGAATCCTGACTGTGATGGACCGGTCGCCCCGACCCGATAGGCACGGGCCGGGGCGACCGGAGTCCGGCTACGCGTCGCGGCGTTTGACGACCACGGCGGCGATGATGACTGCAGCCACCGTATAGCCCACGAACAGCGCAAATCCATTCCACGGTGCCAGCATGTGCGGGTCCGGGTGCAGCGTCATCAGCTGCTGCCCGGCATTGCTCGGCAGCCAGCCGACGAAATGCGCCGACCACCAATCCGGCGGCAGCAGCTCACCGATGATCGGCAAGATCAGCATGATGCCGAACAGCGCCGAGATCGCGCCGGCGGTGTTGCGGACGATGAACCCGATCGCCAGCCCGAGGACGGCGACGACGGTCAGGTACAGACCGGCTCCGATCACCACACGCAGGACGTGCGGCGCGGAGAGCGTCGTGTGCGGTGCGATCGGGGCGAGGAGCGCCTGCCCGATCAGGAATGCCGCGAACGTCGAGATCAGCATCGTGACCGCGGCGACCACGGTAAATACTCCCAGCTTCGCCCACAGGACCGGCAGCCGCTTCGGCACGGCGGACATGGTGGCGCGGATCATGCCAGTGGAGTACTCGCCGGTGATCATCAGGACGCCGAGGACGCCGATCGGCCAGTTGGGCGAGAAAGCACCCCGCGCAGCGTGTCCTCGGCCGGATCGAATCGCAGCTTCGCCCCTGGGGACGCATGTGCGACCAGTTCGTCTGGAAGATCAATCCGACCAGGATGCCGACCCGATCGTCGATGCCGATCGTGACGAACAACGTCCACACCGTGGACCGCAACGATCGCATCTTGATCCACTCGGAGACGCACGACCCGCGCCTGGGTGACCTTGAGGTCGGCCGTCGCGGGCGTTGCGCCCGTTCGACGTCGCGGCGCTCATGCCGCGCTCCTTCCGGCGCCGACCAGCGTGGCCGGCCGTGGCCGTGTGCCCGTGAAACTCGACCTCGTCGCGGGTCAGGTCCATAAACGCGTCTTCCAGCGAGGCCTTGTGCGGTACCAGCTCGAACAGCGTCAGCCCGTGCTCGGCGGCGACCAGACCCACCGCGTCACTGTCCAGCCCGTCGATCTCCAGTACGCCCGTCTCGGTACTCGTGATCGTCACGTCCGGACCGACCAGCAGGTCACGCAGCGTGGCCGCGTGCGGCGACCGGACGCGTACGCTCTGCCGGGACGAATTCCGGGTGAACTCGGCGACCGAAACGTCCGCGATCAACCGTCCCCGACCGATGATGATCAGCTGCTCGGCGGTGAGTGCCATCTCGCTCATCAGGTGCGACGAGACGAAGATCGTGCGACCTTCGGCCGCGAGCGCCTTGAGCAGGTTGCGGATCCAGAGGATGCCCTCGGGATCGAGGCCGTTGACCGGCTCGTCCAGGATCAGCGTTGACGGGTCGCCGAGCAGCGCGGATGCGATACCGAGCCGCTGACCCATGCCGAGGGAGAAGCCGCCGGCGCGCTTGCGCGCGACGTCCGGCAGCCCGACCAGATCGATCACCTCGTCCACCCGGCGCCGGCTGATGCCGGTCGTGGCGGCGAGCGCGAGCAGGTGGTTGTAGGCGGTCCGGCCGGTGTGGATGGCCTTCGCCTCCAGCAACGCACCGACCTCGCGCATCGGCGCCCGGTGCTGCGGGTACGGGCGGCCGTTGACGGTCACCGAACCCGACGTCGGAGCGTCCAGTGCCAAGATCATCCGCATCGTGGTGGACTTTCCGGCGCCGTTCGGCCCTAGAAACCCGGTCACGATTCCCGGCTTGATGGTGAAACTCAGGTCATCGACGGCGATCTTCTCGCCGTAGCGCTTGGTCAAGCCACGCGCTTCGATCATGGTTACTCCTCCACGTATATGTGCACGATCGACGCTACGTGTGCGGGCTGTTCGTCCTCGACCGCCGCAAGAGCGAAGTTCGGGCGGCGGTATCCGCGACCTGCGGCGTACCCGGCTACGCCGCAGGTCGCATGGCGGCGGCCGCGCTGTGACGGCGCTGAGGGATCCGACCGGTCCTCGCGTATCGCCTCCGACCGCGCTTTCGGTCGCTAGCGTGAGAAATCGGTCTCAGGTATCCGGCTGACCCGCAGGTCACTGACGATGGAGCAGGCGATGAACCGGCGACAGGCGTTGCGGGCGGCGATCGTGGCCGGGGCCGGGCTGGCCGGTACGGCAGGCTGCACCGCCAGCACGACGACGACCGCGGCCCGACGGCCGATCGCCGGCGGAACACCGGCATCGCCGAGTCCAGCTCTACCGGCCGAGATCACTCATGGTCCTCGCGATCGGCCTGCGGTGGCGCTGACGTTCCACGGGCAGGGCGAACCCGCCCTGGTCACCCAGCTGCTCACCGAGTTGGAGAGGGCCGGCGCTCGTACGACCGTGTTGGCGGTCGGTACGTGGCTCGCGACCGAGCCGACGATGGCGCGGCGAGTCCTGGACGGCGGCCACGAACTCGGCAATCACACCCAGCATCACCTCGCCATCGCACAGATGACCGCCGGCGCGGCGTTTGCCGAGATCAGCGAGTGCGCGCAGACGCTGGAACGGCTGACCGGCACGATCGGGCGATGGTTTCGACCGTCCCAGACCCAGCACTCCACCGCGCTGATCCGCGCGCAGGCGCGCCGGAGCGGATACCCCACGTGCCTGTCCTACGACGTCGACTCGCTCGACTACACCGATCCGCCGCCCGCGGTGGTCGTCCGGACCGTCCTGTCCCGGGTCACCAACGGCTCGATCGTCAGCCTGCACTTCGGCCACGCCACCACGATCGCGGCGATCGGCCCGCTTCTCGACGGACTCCGTAGCCGCGGCCTGCACACCGCGACCGTGTCCGAGCTGGTCGCGGCATGACCGAGCGGAGGCACATGAGCTGGCGCCACGGGTTTGCGACGGCGGTCGCGGTCGCCGTCGTGCTGGGCACCGGTAGCTGCGCCACGGACACGGCACCGCCCGCGCGGCACCCCGTTGCGATGCCAGGGATGCCGGCCATGCCGGACATGCCTGGCATGTCTTCGGTGCCCATCGCGCCCGCGACGCCGGACCTCACGTCAGATCCCCTGCCCGGCATGCCGCCGCCGCTGGTCGCCAACGACATCTACGCCGCTGACCGGCCGAACGCGATGTCCCCCGCGGTGACCGGCGATATCGCCCAGATCTACGTCCCCAACCACACCAGCAACACCGTCTCGGTGATCAACCCCAAAACCTTTCAGGTGGTACGCACAGTCCGAGTGCCCGCCGGCCCGGAACACGTCGTACCGTCCTATGACCTCAAGACGCTCTGGGTCAACAGCGATACCGGCAACGCGCTCACCCCGATCGACGCGGCAACCGGCCGATTCGGCAGGCCGATCCCGGTCGACGACCCGTACAACCTGTATTTCACCCCGGACGGCCGCTACGCGATCGTGATGGCCGAGGCCGCCCACCAGATCGTCTTCCGCGACCCGCACACGATGGCGATCCGCAAGATCGTGCCGGTGCAGTGCGGTGGCGTCAACCACGCCGACTTCTCCGCCGACGGCCGATACTTCATCGTGAGCTGCGAGTTCTCCGGCGACCTCCTGAAGGTCGACACCGAGACCCAGCGCGTGGTCGGACAGCTGCACCTGCCGAAGTCCGGTTCGATGCCGCAGGACGTGAAGGTCTCGCCGGACGGCCGTACGTGGTACATCGCCGACATGCAGAACTCCGGCCTGTGGATCCTGCACAACGACGTGTTCGCCAACCCGACGTTCCTGCCGACCGGCGCCGGTGCGCACGGTCTGTACGTCAGCCGCGACTCAAAGGATCTCTACATCACGAACCGTGGCGAAGGATCGATCTCGGTCCTCGACTTCGCCACCGGTGCGTTGATTGCGAAGTGGCACATTCCCGGCGGCGGCTCGCCGGACATGGGCGGCATTTCGGCGGACGGCAAGACTCTGTGGCTGTCCGGCCGTTACGACCACGTCGTGTACGCGATCTCGACCAGCACCGGCAAGCTCATCCATACGAAGATCGCGGTCGGGGTGGAGCCGCACGGGCTGTGTGTCTGGCCGCAGCCCGGCCGGTACTCGCTCGGCCACACCGGCGTCCTGAGGTAGCCAGAAGATGCATTCGGCCGGAACCGGCTCCGGCCGGCACGCGTCCAACTGATATGCATATTCGACTGTCCGGCGTTGGAACAGCGCTCCTGCTCGCGACGCTGTCTCTGACCGGCTGCAGCGCATCTGCGCAGGCGAACGACCCGTCGCGTCCGAGCACCACACCCGCCTGCACCACGCCCTCCGGCTCCGAGGTCTCGGTGTCGCAGGCGGACAGCGGCGCAACGCTGTGTCTCACCCAGGGCACCAGACTCGACGTTTTCCTGCACGGCGCCGGTGACACGCTCTGGTCGCCCGTCCTCGCATCCGGCTCGGCGTTGCATTCTGTACCCAACGGTAAGGGGACGCTGGCACGCGGCGTCACCGCCGGGTTCTTTGCCGCGGCCGAGCCCGGAACCGCGGTCCTGTCATCGACCGGACCGGGCTGCGCGTCCGGAACGACGGCATCCTGCCCGTCCGGCGTCTTCACGATGACGGTCATCGTCCGGTAATCCGCACCGGCTAACCCACCAGAGCGACCACCTATCCGGTAGGTGGTCGCTCTTTGCTGTGGGTTCTTCGCCAGCGTTTCGGTAATACCTGACATTCCTCATATGAGTGTTCACGCATAGTCAATACATCCACATATTTCGATCTATCAAAATAGACTCCTGCCATTTACGGTATTTCAACATTAAGAATGACATCGACAGATGTCGACGCCTTAGTGGAGCCGCCCTCAGACCAGGCGATCTCTGGGCGGCTTTCCCGGCCCCTGCTCGCCTTGACCCCCATGAAGGGAACAGAAATGCACTTCGCTCACCGTCGCGTCGCCCGAACCGGCTTCGCGATCCTTGCCGCGGCCACCGCCGCGACATTCACGGCGCTCGTGTCGGCACCCCCGGCCGCGGCCGCCGTCAAGGCACCTGTCGTCTCGCACCGCGTGATGATGTCGACCCACAGCGCCAAGGGCGCTGCCGTCAAGCCGCTGGCCCGCACGAGGCAGCTGAAGTACGGCGGAGGGGTCGACGGCATCGGTGTCACCACCGCCACGGAGAAGGTCTACGTCGTGTTCTACGGCTCCCAGTGGGGCACGCAGAGCACCGATGGCAACGGCTACGCCACCTTCAGCGGCGACTCGAAGGGCATGGCTGCACGCCTGCAGGCGATGTACAAGGGCCTCGGCACCAACGGCGAGCTGTGGTCCGGCGTCATGACGCAGTACTGCGAGGGTGTTGCCGTCGGTGCGACGACCTGTCCGGCCGCTAATCCGCACGTGGCGTACCCGAGCGGTGTCGTGCTTGCCGGTGTCTGGGAGGACACGTCCGCTGCGTCTCCGAGCAACGCGACCGCGTTCCAGCTCGGCACCGAGGCAGTCAAGGCAGCCGGCCACTTCGGCAACACGACCGCCGCCTCGAACCGCGACTCGCAGTATGTTGTCGTGTCCCCGACCGGCACTCACCCGGACGGCTTCAACACACCCAACGGCGGCTTCTGCGCCTGGCACGACTACAACGGCGACCCGTACGTCGGTGTCACCTCGCCGTACGGCGACATCGCGTTCACCAACGCGCCCTACGTCACGGACATGGGCACGAGCTGCGGCCAGAACTACGTCAACGCGGGCTCGGCCGGCACGCTCGACGGCGTCACGATCGTGATGGGCCACGAGTACTCGGAGACCATCACCGACCAGAACCCCGCCGGTGGCTGGACGGACAGCACCGGTGAGGAGAACGCCGACAAGTGCGCGTGGGTCGGCGTCGGCGGCACCGGCGGCGCCAGGGACGTCGCGTTCTCGACCGGCTCGTTCGCGATGCAGGGCACCTGGTCGAACCTGAACAGCGCTTGCGAGAACTCGCACGCGATCGTCACCTGATCCGCCCCCATCTGGTCTAGCCGCACCAGAGGCATATGAAACGGGGTGCCCGGCGAACCCGAGCACCCCGTTTCGCCTCCCCCAAGGAGGCGTACGCGCACGGCCCGTCTGCATCGGACCTGGGTCTGACATGGCACCTGCTTCCGCCGACCACGTAGTACGCGAACGAATCGTGCACAGGATCCTTCCAGGCAACTCTTAGACGAATTTAAGATTGCGTTGTGCTCTCAGCGCGTCATCCGCAGCGCCGACCTCGGGCACTGAGCGATCGCGCGTTGGGCATGGGCGACGATGTCACGTGGCAACGTGATGTCATTGCCGTTCCCGGAGTCGTTGCCGTTCCCGGAGTCGTTGCCGTCCCCGGCGTACGCGGCCGGATAGCCCCAGTCGTCCTCGGTGAGGACTTCGGGCAGGAGCTCGACGCAGAGGCCCCGACCGTCACACAGCGTCCAGTCGATGTGCAGCCTCATCGATCTCCCCCGTCCTCGACGCATCGACCGGCAATGTGATCTCGCACCTCGTCGGCGAACATCCACAGGCTGCTCCGGACGAGCCGCACGGTGCCGTCCGGATGCTTGCAGGCACCACGACCGCTCACCAACCGGCCGAGACGCTCGAGATCGGCCACCAGATGTGGATCCGCGTCGCGGCGGGCGAGTACCTGGAACGTCTCGGCGATCCGGGGCATCCCATTGATACACGGTCCGCACTGCCCAGCGCTCTCGGCCGCTAGATACGACACGACGCCGGCTGTGGCGAGCAGGCCACACGAGCCGTACGGCAGGGCGTGGACGATGCCTGCGCCGGGCGTCGCGTCGTACCGGCCGAGTCCGGCACGGCTGACGGCGAGATCGGGATCGGGCGGGATCCACGCACCGTGATAGCCGCCGATCAAGACGGCGCGAAGCCGATCCGTCACGCCGCCAGCCGTGGCGAGGAGATCCGCGAGCCGTACGCCGTACGGGAACTCGTACACGCCGGGATCGGTGACCACTCCGCTGATCGTGGCCAGGAACGTTCCGGGTTCCGCCGCCGTGCCCTGGCTCCGGAACCAGGCCGGGCCGTACCGGACGATCAACGCGAGGTGCGCGAGCGTCTCGACGTTCTGGACGAGCGTCGGCCGGCCGTGCAGACCGCGTTCCACGATCCGTACGGCCTTGTCCTGCGGTATCGGTCTGCCGCCGCCGACAGCGGACACGACCGCGGACTCCTCGCCGACGACGAATGCGTCCGGTGCGATGTGAACCGTCACCGGCACCCGATCCCGCCGTTCGGCAAACGCACGATGGACGGCGTCGGCCAGCGACGCCGGGAGGTAGATATGAGCCTCGTCGGCACCGACCGCGCGGGCGGCAAGCACCAGACCGTCGATCACGAGGTGCGGAACGTACGTGAGCAGATTGCGATCCTTGCTGCTCGCCGGCTCGCCCTCGGCCGCGTTCGCTATCACAACCGGGCGTTCTCCGGCGGCCACCGCATCGAGTTTGCGACCGGTGGGGAAGCCGGCGCCACCCCGGCCGGTAAGGCCGGATGCGGTCACCATCGCACGGATCTCCGGCCCGGACGTGGTGGGAAGCGGCCCATGCCGATGGAGGTGCGATCCGATCGACGTCGTTCCGTCGATGAGCACGCGATGACGACCAGTGGCGCCGGGGCGTGGAGCGGCAAAGACACTGTCGGCCGTGCTGATCACCGGGTACCTCCGCGGTAGGTGGTTGTCTGTGGTCGCGCGTCCGGGTTCAGCACGTCCGGGATCCGTTTCGGCTCACGACGGCCGCCCAGCGTGGTGAACCCACCGGCCAGGCGCCAGCCGACCGCCGCCACGACGATGGCTGCGGTGGCGATCGCGATCCAGAAGTACCAGGCCGTACCACGATCGGTTCCAGTACCGATGCCATGCAGCCACGCGATCGGCCACGCCGCGTACGCCAGCCAATGCACGGCTCGCCACGCGCGCGGCCCGATCCGTTGCCGAAGCAGACTCGTGACGACGAGCGCCACGATGAGATCCAACGTGATCGTGCCGAGTCCGACCCAGGCGGTCCGGTAGGGCGCGGCGAACGGGATCACGATGTCGACGAGTCGCAGCTGCGCGTACGGGTCGATCAACAGTGTGCCGACGTGCAGGGCGACGAGCACCGTCGCGAGCAGCGATGCGTTGCGATGAACGAGGCTGACCGCGAACCGGGGCAGTCCGAAGACCGGCCGGCCGGATCGGCTGCCGACGCCGAGGACCATCACGACGGTCAACAGGACGAGCGACACGACGCCGGTGCCGCGGGCGACGTACCAGGCTGCGTTGGTCACGGTGACGACCAGCCTCCGAACGTGACCACGGACCCGTCCGCGGCGACCAGTCGGGCTGCCACGCCCAGCTGCCGTAGCCACGCCGGCGTCCGCGGACCGCGCACGACGGCCGCGGTCGTCACCGTGTTCGCATCCACGCACCGGTATGCCACGGCCGTTGCGGTTCGCCATATCGGGATGGCCGGATAGCCGGTCCGCGGGTCGAGAATGTGGTGCATGGTCCGCGTGGCACGCTGCCAGTTGCGGCTGATCGTGCTGGATGTGGCGATCGCGCAGCCGGCGGGCAGCGTCACGGTGCAGGCCGGCTCGCCCGTACCGTCCTGGACCAGGATGTCCCATCCATCCGGCGCCGAACCGGCGGTGGCGATGTCCCCTCCGAGTGCGACCAGCGCGCCGATCCCGCATTGTCGAGCGACGATTTCGGCACACCGATCGGCGGCCCATGCCTTAGCGGTGGCACCGAGATCGATAAGCGTCCCGGCGGGCACGGTCAACCGCGTCCCGTCGAGCGCGATCCGGCGCCAGTCGACGGTGGGCCGGACGAGGATTTCCCCGGCGGCGTCCACTCGCCCGGCCAGCGCCGCGAAGTCCCGGTCGTAGCCGAGCGCGGCCAGCGAACTGCCGAGCGTCGGATCGACATCACCGTCCGTCGCCTCTGCGGCGGACAGCGCGACGGTGATCAGTTCGGCGAGCAGCGGGCTGATCCGGATCGGTCGACCGGACGCGGCACAGGCGCGTACGAGTTCCGAATCGGGTCGAAACCGGCTGCAAGCGGCATCGACGGCGGCCAGTTCCGCGCGGACCAACTCGGTCGCGGCAGGCAGCTTGGCTGGGTCGGTCACCACGATCCGAGCAACCGTGCCCCATACGTCCCATTGGGCGCAGCCGTCCCCGACCGGCAGGGTTTCCACGAGTGGCATCGCTCACGAGCCTCCCGAGGTCGCGACCGGCGGTTGGGTCCTCGTGTGGTGGGGACGTGGGGTCGGCGACGGGTGGACGGTAGCGGTTCGCCCGGGGCTGGCATGTGTCGGCGTGGCCGCTGGCGCGTTGACCGGCGGGTTCGGCGCCGCCGGTGCCGGGCCGGCCGACCGATGTGCGGCTGTCGCGGCGTGAGCGAGTCCAGCGACGGCGACGACGCCCACCAGGCTGATGCCGGCCAGTCCGGCAGTTACCGATCTTGCGCGGACGAGCGCGTCATCTCGATGCATCGTGGCCTCCCATGATCAGTGCGTGTGCCATCAACCGTGGCAGGCAAACTGCAGAGCCTTCTAAGAAACGGATTGAGAACGTTTGTCCCTCAGGTGGCTTTCAGGCCACGGCCGTCGTTCTTAGACAACGTTAAGAATCGTCAGCCATAGTCGAGCCCGGTCAACACCGAACACATACAGACGCGGGGGTACGCATGGTGCTGCGCGATGCGGCCGACGACTTCGTCACCGAGGCGATCGGTCGATCACACCGCGACGATGCCGTCCTCGAGGGCACCGGCGGACCGGCCGGCAACGCTCGGCTGACCGCGTGGACCGGCCTGCTGCTGCTCCTGCTATTCCTCGCCGAACTCGTCACCGTCCTCGACGTCCGCGGTCTGCTGAGCTGGCACGTCGTGATCGGCGTGCTGCTGATCCCACCGGCGCTGCTCAAGACCGCGACGACCGGGTGGCGGATCGTCCGCTACTACGCCGGCAATCGGCCGTACCGGGTCGCCGGACCGCCGCCGCTGGTGCTGCGGATCCTGGGACCGTTGGTGATCTTTTCCACTCTGGCCGTCCTCGGTTCCGGCGTCTGGCTGATCCTGATCAGTCCGGAGAGCGCCCGGCAGAACCTGTTCGCCGGGCCTCTCGGGCTCAGCGTGCTCAACATCCACAAGGCGTCGTTCATCCTCTGGGCCGCCGCGACCGGCATCCACACGCTCGGCCGGCTGATCCCCGCGCTGCGGCTGACCGTCGTACCGGCTGTCAGCCGGAGGATTCCGGGCCGGCTACAGCGCACGGTCGCCTTGACGGCCACGCTGGTGATTGCGGCCGTCGTCGCCGCGCTGGCACTGTCGCTGGCCGGACCGTGGCGTACCGATCAACCATTCGCTCATCGGGACCGGCATCCCGCCGGTGCACGGCTGCACTGAGTGCGATGGACGAGACCGTAGGAATCCCATGACGACCACGTCGACGCGACCGGCGCTGGTCCGCCCGATCGCCCGCCGTCCGGCCGGGCGCAGCTGGCGGCCGGACCTGATCGGGTCGGCCGCCATCGGCTCGCTCGTGATCGTCGTTGCCCTGTGGCTGCACGGCGGCAACCTGCAGGCGCTCGGGATCAGCGGCGCCGACGCGATGACGGCGATCGGGCGCCTGACCGGTCTCGTCGCCGCCGACCTGCTGCTGATCCAGGTCATCCTGATGGCCCGGGTGCCGTGGATCGAGCGCTGCTACGGCCAGGATCGCCTGGCTCGATGGCATCGCCTCGTCGGGTTCACCTCGATCAATCTGATGCTGGTCCACGTGGTCCTGATCACGCTCGGATACGCCGCCGCCGATCACAGCGGGCTCGTCTACGAGGCGTGGCAACTGACCACGACCTACCCGGGCATGCTCCTCGCCGTCGCCGGTACCGCAGCGTTGGTCCTGGTGGCGGCCACGTCCGTACGCGCCGCCCGGGCCAAGCTGCGCTACGAGTCGTGGCACCTCCTGCACCTGTACGCCTATCTCGGGGTCGGTCTGTCCCTGCCGCACGAACTGTGGACCGGCGCGGACTTCCTGGCCACGCCGCTCGCACGTGCCTACTGGTGGACCGCGTACATCGTCACGGCCAGCTGCGTCGTGGTCTGCCGGATCGGCCTGCCGCTCTGGCGGACCGTCCGACATGACCTGCGGATCGTCAAGATCGTTCCGGAGTCGCCCGGTGTGACATCGATCTACCTGCGTGGACGTGGCCTGGACCGGCTGCGGGTCGAAGCGGGCCAGTTCTTCACCTGGCGCTTTCTCGGCGTTCGCGGCTGGACGCGCGGGCATCCTTATTCGCTGTCCGCGGCACCGCGGCCGGATCTTCTCCGGATCACCGTGAAGGCGCTGGGTGACGGCAGTACCGACGTGTCCGCACTCCGGCCCGGCATGCGCGCGATGGTGGAGGGCCCGTACGGCAGGTTGACCGGCAGTCTCCGGCGGCAACGGCACCTGACGTTCTTCGCCTGCGGCATTGGCATCACTCCGCTGCGCGCGCTGCTCGAATCGGAGCCGTACCGGCCCGGCGAGGCGGTGCTGATCTATCGCGCCGGCCGGCCGGAGGATGTCACGTTCCACCGGGAGATCGAGTGGCTCGTCCAAACGCGCGGACTGACGGTTCACTACCTCGTGGGACGGCGCCGTCGTGCGACGTCGTGGCTGCCGGACGGGTTTCCGGACGACATCACGGCACTTCATCGGCTGGCGCCGAATGTCGCACGCAGCGCCGTGTACGTGTGCGGGCCGGGACCGTGGATGGATGCCGTCGCGGACACGCTCGCCCGCGTCGGCGTACCGGAGGACAACGTGCACAGCGAGCGGTTCCTGTGGTGACGCGGGCCGAGAGGAGGTACCGGTGCGACGGATAACTCTCTGGCTGGCCTCGACGATCGCGGTCGTCATCCTGCTGTTCAGTTACCGGACCAGCACGAGTGGCCCGACGACCGTTTCGGCCGCGACCGGCGCCCAAGCGCCCGGCGTCGTCGGTGTCCAGTCGCCCACGCCGGGTCCATCCGTGTCGCCGACTGCCGGCGGTGGTAGCGCGGCCAAGACCGGCACGACGGTCGTCAACGGCAGCGTCGCGCAGACCCGATGGGGACCGGTCCAGGTGCAGGTGACGCTGGACGGTCACCGCATCGTCGACGTCACCGCGATCGTGTACCCGTCCGGCAACGACCGTGATCACTCGATCAACGCCTACGCCCTGCCGCAGCTGCGGCAACAGGTACTGTCGGCGCAAAGCGCACAAATAGACGGGGTCAGCGGCGCCACCGTCACCAGCGACGGATACCGCGAGTCGCTGCAGGCGGCGCTCGATGCCGCGCACTTCAGTTAACGGGCAGGTGAACCGGGCACGTGGCGCGATCTGACGACATCGAGACGATCCTGGATGCGCCGCGAATCCTGCTCGTCGAGGACGACGCGGAACTCCGTACGCTCCTGCATCGCATCCTGTCCGCCGAGGGCTACCACGTCGACGTGGCCGCGGACGGGCAGGCCGGGCTGCACCGATCGCTCGTCGACCAGTACGACGCGATGGTGATCGACCGCGGTCTGCCCGCCATCGACGGCCTTGAGCTGACCGGCCGCATCCGCAACCAGGGCATCACCACGCCGGTCATGATCCTCACCGCGTACGGGTCGGTCGCCGACCGTGTGGCGGGCCTCGATGCCGGCGCGGAGGACTATCTCGTCAAGCCGTTCGACCTCGACGAGTTGCTCGCCCGCGTACGGGCGCTGCTGCGCCGCCATACCAGTGCCGGCGGTACGGCCCGCATCGGCACCGGCGTCGTCGACCTCACCTCGCGGATGGCGCGCCGCAGCGACGGCATCGAGGTGGAACTGTCCGGCCGGGAGTGCGCGTTCATCCGGGTGCTGGCGGCTCGCCCCGGCCGTGTCTTCACCCGCGACGAACTCCGGCAACAGGTGTTCGACAATGCCGACTCCGAATCCATCGTCGACACGTACGTCCACTATCTGCGCCGCAAACTCGGCAAGGCCGTGATCAGTACGGCACGTGGTCGCGGGTACCGGATCGGCACAATGTGACGACGTCGCCGACACCCGAACAGGCGCTGATCCGGCGTACTGCCCGGCGCATCACGCTGCAGACCGCCGCCTTGTTCACCGTCTGTCTTCTCACGCTCGCCGGCCTCGCCGCCGTCTTCATCCTGCGAGCGCAGACCGCCGACGGTCAACGCCTTCTCAGCGCGGCCGTCTCCGACGAGGACGCGGTCACCGATCCCCCGTCCGGCATCGTCATCTACCAGGCCGAAGGCGATCTGACCCGATCCTCACCCGCGCTGCACGGTGCGCCGCTGGATCCGGGCGCGTTCGCTGCCGTACAGGCGGGGCATTCCGTCATGACCGGCAAGGTCACGTCGGGTGGGCGGGAGTATCAGCTGCGTACCGCCCGGCGCGGCGACGTCACCGTACAGGCCGGGCTCGATCTCACCGACCAGAACCGCGAGCGGCGGCGCCTCATCGAAGCACTGCTGGTGGCGAGCGTCATCGGGCTGCTGGCCGCACTGGCGATCGGGTCCTACATCGCACGCCGGGCGGTCCGGCCACTCGAACTCGCCAGCGAGCGACAGCGGCGCTTTGTCGCCGACGCGAGTCACGAACTCCGGACCCCGCTCACGCAGGCGCACACCCGCGCTCAGATGCTCCAACGCTCGCTCGCCGCATCCGGTACGCACACCGACCTGGTGGACGAGGCCGGACGCATCGTCCGCAGTACCCGCCAACTCGGCGACATCATCGAGGAACTGCTGCTCTCGGCCCAGCTGAGCGCCGACCCGGCATCGGTCAGTCCGGTCGACCTCGGCGCCGTCGCGGCCGAAGCCGTCGCGGCGGAAGCCGACCGCGCGGAGACCCGCAACATCACGATCACCGTCACTCAGGACGCCGGACCGCATGTCGTTCCCGGGTCGCCGACCGCGCTTCGACGAGTCCTCAACTCGTTGATCGACAACGCATTCGGCCATGTCGACGCGGGTGGCCACATCACCGTCGCGGTCGAGCGGCGCGGCCGGGACTCGACGACCGTGATGTGTTCCGTCACCGACGACGGGCACGGCTTCGACCCGCAGGACGCCGACACGATGTTCGAACGGTTCGCTCGCGGAAATCACGGCGACGCTCGACGGTTCGGGCTGGGCCTCGCGCTCGTCCGCGAGGTGATCCAGGCTCATCACGGCACGATCGTCGCGACCGCCGTTCCGGGTCACGGCGCGACGTTCACCATCACGCTGCCCACGTCGGCGGCTCCCGACGCGGGCTGAACCATAGGTCTCTTACCGCAGCCGTTTCGAGCACTCCTCCGCGATGAATGCCTGCAGGTCCGGCGCCATCGAGGGCTGCGACGTGCCGGACTCGACCAACCATCGGCGTTGCTCGTTGGTGAGCGTGATCAACAGGTCCTCGCTGATCACGCCGGTGTCGAGCGCCGCACACCACTCGTCGCGGTCTTCGCCGGACAGTCCGTGGCTCCACCAACGTTCCATGCTGTGCTCGTCCATCCCTCGACGCTACGCACAGGGCGGCGGGCGCCGGAGCCAAACGTACAAATGCGACCGACCGCTCTCACCGTCAGCCGGTGGCGAGAACCGACGGCGACTCCCGCCGGGCCGCGCGCACGGACAGCGCCGTCGCCACCGCCATGATCACGAGTATGGCGATCCACGATGGGATGAACGGCGAAGCGAGGATCCCGTCGCGGGATGCGAATCGGGACGGGTCCGCCGCGTGTACCGCGATTCCCCACACGATGGCGGCAGCCGTGGTCGCGGCCATCGCAGCGGCGAGAGCCCGGATAGCCGCGCGGCGCAGCCGGGGTGATGCGGTCGCCGGGACACGTGCCACCACGGTGCTGACGGCCCACGCGGTCGCCGCGACCACACCGAGACCGGCCACGATCACGATCAGCGCGGCGATGATGTTCGGTGCCGAGTGCACGCTGTGATGCGCGGCCAGGAGGAATGCCAGTCGCAGCACGCCGTACCAGGCCGCGAACGCCGACGAACGGGACGGCGACGTACGGCCAGGCGCCGTTCGCCCGGCCACGTACCATCGCGGCCGCGGTGGGAAGCGCCGCGATGACGATCGCGGCAAGCGCGATCAGCGAAGCGATCACCAGCACGTTGAACGACCAGCCGACGGCCGGGTGCCGGTCGCCGGCGGTCGCGAACCCCTGGTCTTCGGTCAGCTTCTGGAAGCCGATGCCGGCGACGGTGAACACGCCGGTCGCCCAGATCGCAGTGGTTATCGGGGTACGAGACATGGACCACCCCTTCGGGTGCAAGCGGGCATCGATCGCCCCGCGGAGAGCATCGACGATCAACGCCGAGCGCCGGGATCCGGAGGTGAGATGGTCATGGAGAAGTGCGGAGTACTCGTCGCCGTATCGGCTGCGCCACCGGGACGGATAGCAGGCCAGCAGCGTGCGTACCAGGGTTGGGTCGTCGCTCATGCGGTGCCTACCTGCAGCCGTCGCAGGCTCAGTGTGGCCAGGTCGCGCATCCTCGACGCCTGCGCGGACAGCTCCCGTGCGCCGGCGGCGGTGATCCGATAGGGGCGGCGGCGCCCGTCGACCGGCAGGCCCTCGATCAGGCCGCGCTCTTCCATCCGGGCGATCACGCCGTAGAGCGTGCCCGGACCGAGCGTCACTCCGATGTGGTCGGTGATGTCCTGCGTGATCGCATAGCCGTGCTTGTCACCGTCGGCAAGGCTCGCCAGCACCAGCAACGCCGGCTCCGCCCATCGTCCGAGTTCATCCATGCTCACCACACCACTCCCGCTACTTCATCGGCTGCTATATCGCCAACCGTACTACGCGCGACGTAGTAATGCCACGCGTATCGCAAAAATGGTTGCGCCGATCGCCAGGACACCGGCTCCGGCGACGAGCGAAGGCCACGGCAACGCGAGCGCCAGCGCGACACATCCGACAAACCCGACCGCCGGAATCGCGCGGTTCGGACGCCCCTCGGCCGCCGACAGCGTGGACGCGCTCGCGTTTGCTATCGCGTAGTAGACGAGGACGGCGAACGACGAAAACCCGATCACCGCGCGGACGTCCGCGAACGCCGCGACCACCGCGACCACGCAACCCACGGCAAGTTCAGCCCGATAAGGTACGCCGAACCGAGGATGTACGGCCGCGAGTGCGTGTGGCAGGTGCCGGTCCCGGGCCATCGCCAGCGTCGTGCGGGACACGCCGAGCATGAGTGCGAGCAGTGATCCGACCGAGGCGATCGTGGCGGCAACCCGTACCACCGGGGTCATGGCGTCGGCACCGGCGGCCCGGACCGCATCGGCCAAGGGCGCCGGCGCGGACGCCAGCCCTGCCGGGCCCAGCACCGCGAGCACCGCGACCGCGACCGCCAGGTAGGTCAGCAGCGTGATCGCGAGCGCGAGCGGGATCGCCCGGCGGATCGTGCGCGCCGGATCGCGCACCTCCTCGCCCAGCGTCGCGATCCGCGCGTAACCCGCGAACGCGAAGAACAGCAGGCCGGCGGCCTGCAGGATACCGGCCGGATGAGCGGCCGAGACGGCGAGCCGATGCGGATCGGCGGCCGAACCGGTCAGGCAGACGACCACGACGGCGACGAGTACGGCGAGCACGACCGCGACGATCGTCCGCGTCGCCCAGGCCGACTTCTGTACGCCGACATAGTTGACCGCGGTCAGCGCGACGACCGCGAGCACCGCGATCGCATGGGCGTGCTGCGGCCAGGCGTAGGAGCCGACGGTCAACGCCATCGCGGCGCACGACGCGGTCTTGCCGACCACGAAACCGAATCCGGCGAGATATCCCCAAAACTCGCCGAGGCGCTCGCGGCCGTAGACATAGGTGCCGCCGGACGTCGGGTAGAGCGCTGCGAGCCGGGCCGAGGATGTGGCGTTGCAGTACGCGACGACCGCCGCAAGCCCGAGCCCGAGCAGCAGCCCGGAGCCGGCCGCGCGGGCCGCCGGTGCGAGCGCGACGAAGATTCCCGCGCCGATCATCGAGCCGAGGCCCACGACGACCGCGTCGCCCACACCGAGTTCGCGCCGCAGAGTCGTGGACGATGTCATCCGAGGCCCTTCGTGATTGAAACGATCGTGTTGCACTGATGACACTAAAGTCCTTTTGAAAACGCACTTGATGGTGATCAATGCAACGTATACGTTTCATGGTATGGAACCCGACCGAGATAGCGCAACGGCCCAGGCTACCGCCGGCATGGGCGTACTCGTCGTGGTGGAGACCGACGACGGGATCGTCCTGACCCATCCTCCGGGATCGCCCGCGTACGCGCCCGCCTCCCTGCCCAGCGCGATCGTGCCGGCATCGGATCGGCCGGCCGACATCGCCGTCCGGATCGTGCACGAGCAGACCGGCCTCGACGTGGTGATCGTCCGCGACCTGGGCAGTTTCATCCAGGAGGGCACGCCCGCCGGAACCATCCCGATGTACGCGTTCGTCGCCCGCGACGCCGGCGGCAATCTCCGCACGGACGGACCCGAGGGCCCGGCCCGCTCGTACGCCATCGATGCACTGCCCGCGATCGTGCCGATCCGGGTCGCGAACCAGCGCGCGCTGGCCGCCTACCTTGCCGGCGAGGATCTGACGTGACCGGCATCGGCCGGTTCAGCGGCGTCGCGCTGGAGTGCGTCGATCCGGTCGCGCTCGCCACGTTCTACACCGCGCTGACCGGCTGGCCGGTCGTGTACGCCACCGACGAGTGGGTTTCGATCGGCGACCGCCTCGACGCCGCGTGGCACCTGTCGTTCCAGCGATCTCCCGGCCACCGGCCGCCGGTCTGGCCCGATCCCGCGTCGTCGATGCAATTCCACCTGCATGTCCGGGTCGCCGATCTGGATGCGGCATCCTCGGCGGTCGAGGCGCTCGGCGCGACCCGGTTTCACGATCAGCCGTCGACCGGCTCGCGGGTCTTCGCCGACCCGGCCGGGCATCCGTTCTGCCTGGTGAAATGACGGATGCGATGAGACCTCGACGAAGTCGGCAACGACGGTCAAGCCGACCCGGCCCTCGTCCTGACACGATCGAATCATGACGGCGACAACGGACACGTTTGCCAGGTTTCTCGACGTCCTCGCGGAGACGATGGACGATCACGAGATCTCGCCCGCCTCGGTGGCGTCGCGCGTACACCTGTCACGGTTCTACTTCGATCGACTGGTCAGCGCCGCGAGCGGTGAGCCGCCTGCGGCACTGCGGCGGCGGATCCTCCTCGAACGTGCCGCGTTCCGGCTGCTGACGACCGACCAGGACATCCTCCGGGTCGCGATCGACGCCGGGTACGGCAGCCATGAAGCGTTCACGCGGGCGTTCACGAAGGCGTACGGCCGGGCGCCGTCACAGTGGCGACGCGCGCCGACCGGATTCCGGATCGATGCTCCGAGCCAGGTGCACTTCCATCCGCCCGGGGGCCTGCGCGTCCCCTCGTCTCGAAAGGTAACCGCCATGGATCTGCTCACCCGCATGGTCGAACACCACGTCTGGCTCGTGGGCGAGATGCTCACCCGAGCCGGCCAGCTCACCGACGACCAGCTCGACGCTCCCGTGACGATCTCGGTCGACGGCATCGATGACGATCCGACGCTCCGATCGCTGTTGGCCCGCCTGGTCGGCCAGCTCGCGATGTGGGACGCCGCGATGAACGACGTGCCCTACGACATGGAGACCGAACGCCACGAGACGATCGCCCAGATGCGTACGAAGTTGGCCGAGGCCGGGCCGGCGTTCCTCACGCAGGTGCGGTCGGTCGTCGATGACGGCCGGCTCGACGAGACGTTCGTCGACGCCATCTGTGACGATCCGCAGGTCTTCACGTACGGCGGGATGATCGCACACGTGTTGACGTTCGCCGCCCATCGGCGGGTGCTGGTGTGCGGGGCATTGGCCGACGCCGGGATCACGGATCTCGGTGCCGGCGATCCGATGCGATGGGTCGCCGAGCCGGCGGCCTGATCGTGGCAGGGAGGCCGCGTCGGTGTCGCGGGGGCACACCGGCGCGGTCGCTCTGTCCATTGTGTCGCTGCCGTAGGATGGCGCGATGGGACTTCTTACCGCCCTGCTCGGCGACGGTCGTCTGCCCGACGACCTACGTGCTCAACTCTCCGCCGAGAACCTGGTGCTGATCGACGAGGAGCTGTCCGGCTCCATCACCTACCGTGGCTTTCGCGGACCCGGCCGCAGGTCGAGTCTTGAGAAGACCGCCATCAACGGCGCGATCGCGATCAGCTCGCTGCGCGTGGTGGTCTGGATCGGCCGGGGCAAGCCGATGGACAAGGGCAAGCACCTGGATGTTCCGTTCGCGGACGATCGTGTGCACGGGTTGGAGGTCGTCGCCGAGAGTCCGGAAAAGGTGTGCATCGCCTATGATCCGGAGCTCTTCAATCCGCAGAAGTCCGGCCGGGTCGAGCTGCGTTTCAAAACGCCGAAGACCGCCGACATCGTCACGCTGATGAACCGCGGCTAACGCGCGGCCGGGTCAGACGTTCGCGAGCAGAAGTTCCAGGGGTTGCGGGACTCGCGTCGGTTCCAGTGCGAGGACGAGAGAGCGTGCATATTGGGCCTTCCGGCCGCTCGTGGTCCCCATGAACCGCCGGAGCTGCCGCTCCACCGGCCGGCCGCGCTGGGCGGGCTGGTTCTGGAACGTCCGGAGCCGGCGTAGATCGCCCTGATCAGCGACGACTCGCTCGACCGATGCGGTACCGAGCGACCGGATCAACTCGTCTTCGAGATCCGCGACGCACACGTAGAAGCCCAGCGCCTCCATCGAGTCCAGCGTCAGGTCGGAGCCGCGCCCGGCCTGTTCCAGGGCACGACGAAAGTAGCCCTCCTCGCCGGTATCGCAGAGTCCGCGCAGCCGGACATCGATCCCGAGGGTGTCGAGCAGCTTCAGGAATCGCCCGATGCTCATTGCACCGCCGATCGGCACCACGCACACACCCTCCGCTGCAAGATCCCGACTCCGGCGGGTGGCCAGAACCTCGACCGCATACTGGTCGCTGACTCCTTCGACGAGCACCACCGACCGCAGGCCGCGGCCCGCTAGTTCGCGTGCTGACATCGCCGCCGCGGCAGCGTCGTCGCCGTCCGCGGCCCATGCGATCATCGCCGCACGGAACTGCTCCATGTTTCGCACACGTCGCAGTCTGGCAGCGGTGACTCGGCACGTCACGCCGGTTTCCGCGAGGTCGGCGACCCGGCTATCACGCCGGTCATCGACCGATCTGCGGCCCGGAACTATCCGATTGCGGGCGTGACCAGGCCGGACTCGTAGGCGAACACGACCAGCTGAGCCCGATCCCGGGCATCGATCTTGATCATCGCACGGGACACGTGCGTCTTCGCCGTCAACGGGCTGATCACCAGCCGTGCGGCGATGTCGTCGTTGCTCAAACCCGCGCCGACCAACGCGACGATCTCCCGCTCGCGCTCGGTCAGTAGGGCGAGACGAGTGCCGATCGCTGGATTGCGTTCCGGGCGGGCCGCGAACGCCTCGATCAGCCGCCTCGTCACCGCAGGTGCCAGCAGCGCGTGCCCTTCGGCCACCGTACGGACGGCTTTGCGCAGGTCGTCCGGCTCGAGATCCTTCAGGAGGAAGCCGCTGGCCCCGGCGCGGAGCGCACCGAAGACGTACTCGTCGAGTTCGTAGGTGGTCACGACGATCACCTTGACGTGGCCCAGGTGCGGATCGGCGGTGATCGCCGATGTCGCCGCGAGCCCGTCGAGTTTCGGCATGCGGATGTCCATCAGGACGACATCGACGTGCGTACGCCGGACCGCGGCGAGCGCTTCGTGCCCGTCCGCGGCCTCGGCAACGACCTCGACGGAACCGTCCCGGTCCAGGATGGACCGGAATCCGGCCCGGATCAGAGCCTGATCGTCGGCGAGCAGGACACGGATCGTCACGTCAGGCCTCCACGGGTGTCGCGTCGGGACTGACCGGCAGGGACGCGTGCACAGCCACACCCGAACCCGTCGGCGCGGCGCCGATCCGTACCGTACCGCCGACCAGGGCGGCTCGTTCGGCCATGCCGACCAGGCCCAGGCCACCGGGGATTGCGTCGCCGAGGCCGCGCCCGTCGTCGCTCACGTCGATGACGAGCGCACCGGCGTCGCGGTACAGCCTCACCAGGGCCGATCGCGCCCCGGCATGGCGGACCACGTTGGTCAGCGCCTCCTGCACGATCCGGTAGGCCGCGAGTTCGGTCAGCGGTGCGAACTCCTCGTCACCGGTATCCATCGTGAGGATCACCGCAAGGCCCGTCGACCGTACGCTGCCGACCAGATCGGCGATGTCGGACAGGCGTGGCTGGGATCGCAGATCGGTGGCCGGATCGGTGCCGCTGCGCAGGAGGGCCAGCGCGCCGCGCAGATCCGGCATGGCCCGCTTCGCCACGTCGCGGACGGCGAGCATGGCCTGCTTCGCCGCGACGACGTCGGTGTCGATCGCATCCAGTGCGGCGCCGCTCTGCACCGCGATGATGGACATCGAGTGCGCCAGCACGTCGTGCAGTTCGCGGGCAATGGCCAGCCGGTCTTCGGCGAGCCGCTGGCGCAGGTGCGCATCGGCCATCGCGGTGGCGGCCCGGATCCGAGCGTCGTTGTCCAACCGGCGGACCCGGGCGGCGATGCCGACGACCAGGACCGATGCCAAACCGATGGCGGGGCCGGTGACCGAGTACGAGTCCCACGGGACGCTGTGCGGTGGCAGGACCGGGATGACGTGCCCGGCGATGACCGCGGCGAGACCGTACAGCCAGCCCCAGCGACTGCGTGCGTACGCAGCGGCCGAGTAGACCGCGACGAACAGGCACAGCGCCGGTGCCAGACCGGGATAGCCGAGCAGGTGATAGGCGAGAACGACGGCGACGACGCCGGCGGTCGACGCAACCGGTGCCCGGCGCCGGAACAGCAGCGGCAGTGCGGCGGCGACCGCCAGGAGATAGCCGCCGAGCGCCGCCGGGTACGGATCGGGTGCGTTGGCCATCTCGGCCGCGACGCCGATCGCGGACCCGGCGGCGAGGAACACGACCAGCAGCGTGTCCGCAGGCGTACCGCCCGGCCAAGCCAGGCGGTTCGACGCAGGAGCGGCGGTCATGACGTCCATCCTCACGCAGCGGACGGGGCCGAAGCTATCCGGGCACGCCGGCGCAGGCTTGGCCGGCGGTATCCGAGCAGCGCGATTCCGGTCGCGCCGGCGGTCCACGCGATCAGCACGAGGACACCGCCGATCTGCGGTGCGTGGCCGGCCGCGATCCGCCAGCCGAGTTCGGCGAGCTGATAGGACGGCAGCGCGTGGGCCACCGACTGCATGCCGGCCGGAAGCTGGGTCGGTGGCACCCAGAGGCCGCCGATCGCGGACATCGCGACGTAGATGCCGTAGCTCAGCGCAAACGAAGCATCCGCGCTGACCGTGTAGCCGATCGCGAGACCGAGTGCGGCGAACGGGAGGCTGCCGAGCCACATCGTCGCGACGATCGCGACCCACTGCCACGCGTCCAGGCGTACCCCCTTGGCGAGCGCGGCGGTCAGGCACACCAGGATGAGGGCGGGTAGGGCCAGCATGAGACTCGCGGTGATCTTGGCGGTCAGCACCTGGTACGCGCGGACTGGCATGGCCCGGAGCTGGTCGAACCATCCGATCTCACGTTCCTGGGAGACGCGTGGCCCGGTGGCGGACAGCACCGCCCAGATCGCGCCGTACGCGGCCATCGCCACCATGATGCCGACGGTGCCGGGCAGCTGGCCGGCCGGCACCGGCTGATCCCCGAAGAGCGTCGCGAACAGCAGGTAGAACCCGATCGGCGCACCGACCGCCAGCGCGAGGTAGCGCGCGTCACGCAGGACGCGCAGCAGTTCGAGGCGCAGGTAGTAGCGGATCATGATGTCTCTCCGGCTTCCCGAGTGAGCTTGAGGAACGAATCGTCCAGGCTGGCCGGTGCGACCGCGATATCGCGCCAGGCCACGGTACTGGCGGCCAGGGCACGTACCACCGCATCGGGATCGGTCGTGCGGACCGTGACGTGCGAGCCGCGGACCTCGACCTCGGCGGAGGAGGGCATCGACGGCAACGCGGCGCTGCCGGGCGCGATCTCGAATCGGACCGTACTGGCGCCGGCGAGCGTACGGATCGACGCTGGTGTGCCGTCCGCGACGACCCGGCCGCGCACCATCACGACGACGCGATCGGCGTTCTCGCTGACCTCGTCGAGGTAGTGGGTGGCGAAGACCACGGTGTGACCGGATCGGGCGTAGGTCCGCATCGACTCCCAGAACGCCTGGCGACCGGCGACGTCCAGCGCCGTGGTCGGCTCATCCAGGACCAGGATGTCCGGGTTGCCGACCGCCGCCATCGCGAACCGGACACGCTGTGCCTGACCACCGGAGAGCTTGTCGACTCGGCGCCGGGCGAGCGTCGCCAGTCCGGCCATCTCCAGTGCCGCATCGACCGGCAGCGGGTGCGGGTAGAGCCGGGCGACGAGGCCGAGCAGCTCCGCCACGGTGACGCCGGGCATCAGGCCGGCGGTCTGCAGCATCGCCGCGATCCGGCCGGAGCGAACGGCCGGCGCGGGCGGCTGGCCGCAGATCGCGATCGTCCCGGTGTCCGGCGTGATCAGGCCGAGCAGCATGGAGACCGTGGTGGATTTCCCGGCGCCGTTCGGGCCGAGCAACGCGACCATGGCGCCGGGTTCGATGTCCAGATCGAGGGTCGCGACGGCGCGTACCGAGCCGAAGGACTTGGCGACGCCGCGGATCGAAATCGCGCCGGTGGGACCAGGTCCGGCCGGCACCGGGGCAATGACCGGAAACGTGGTGGCATTCATACCGTTCATGGTCGCGAATCCGGACGGGGATGGCGTCCGCCGGAGACAGCAACCGCTCTACGCCGACGCGCGTCTCTTCCGGCCGCCCGCGTACTCCCCCGGGAGTAGGCCCGAGGTCAGCCTTTGGCGGGAAAGAACCGGGGTGGAGCCGCGGCGGGGACCGGCCCGCTCGACCGCGTCGTCACACCCTCGACGAGGGCCTGCTGCAGCCGGTCGGCGGTGGCGACGTCGGGTTGGCGGGCGGCGAGCGCGTCCGCGTAGAGGAACGACTCCCCCAGGCGCACCAGCGCGTACGCGAGGGCGTCCGGCTCGATCAGCGTGACCAGCCCGAACTCGGCCATGTCCCGGCGGAGCAGCGCCTCGACGAAGGCCACGATGCCGGTCTGGACCCGCCCGCGCGGATCGGTGAGTACGCGCAGAGTCAGTGCCGGCTCGTCGTCGAGCAGTCGCTTGAGTGCGGGCGACTGGGACACGATCGCGTTGAGCCGGCGTCCGGTGCCGGGGCCGTGGAGTTCGCCCGGTGGACGTACCGCCTCCCACTGATCGGCGGCCGCCTCCAGGGTGCGTTCGGTGAGCGCCCACAACGCCCGCTCGAGCAGCTCCTCGCGGCCACCGACCCGGCGGAACAGCGTTGCGCGCGACACGCCCATCTCGTCGGCGAGACCCTGCATGTCCAGGCGTTTACCTTCGTGCAGCCACCGGACGGCACGGTTCACGATGCGCGTGGACGCCGCACTGTTCCGGGTGGCCGTGAGCCCAGCAAGGCCCGGTACATCATCGGATTGCACCGTATACCCGCTGTCAGACGCTTCCGGCCGGGTCGGCCTCGGTCTGTGTGGCTGCCCCGAACACGCTGCCCACGATAGCCGGGGCCGGCGAACCGTACGGCGGCCGGAAGGTGTCCGCCGGATCGAGGTCGGTGCCGGTACGGGCGGCGACGAACGTTGTCATGAGCTCTCCTGACGAGTGAGAGACGGCGTTGTCCCAGCTCGGACCTTCCGGCTCGGCCGCATACCGGACCGGTGAAACATATTTCGAAAGTGTTGCACAGATCACCTTCTCGGTGCCATCCTGACGCATACGCCGACTGCCATGTCTGAGCCACACCTGAGAGGGAGCGCCGTGACCCCGAGTGCGACCGCACCAGACCACGTGGACGTTCTGATCGTGGGCGCCGGCCTGTCCGGCATCGGCGCCGCCTGTCACCTGCAACGAGAGGCGCCCGAGACGTCGTACGCGATCGTCGAGGCCCGTGGTACGAGCGGCGGAACGTGGGACCTGTTCCGCTATCCGGGAGTGCGATCCGACTCCGACATGTTCACCCTCGGGTACGCGTTCCGCCCCTGGACGGCGGCCGAATCGATCGCCGGCGGCGGCAAGATCCTCAAATATCTCCGGGAGACCGCGACGGCGTACGGCGTCGACAAGCAGATCCGGTACCACACCCGCGTGTTGCGGCGCCGACTGGCACAGCGAGGAGGCGCGCTGGACGGTGACCGTCGAGGACACCGAGTCCGGCACGCGTACCACTCGGACGTGCAGCTTCCTGTACGTCTGCTCCGGCTACTACCGCTACGACGAGGGCTACACGCCGACCTGGCCCGGCCGGGACGAGTTCACCGGCACCGTGGTCCACCCGCAACAGTGGCCGACCGACCTCGACGTCACCGGCAAGCGCGTTGTCGTCATCGGCAGCGGTGCGACCGCCGTCGACGCTCGTACCGGCGCTGGCCGAGAGCGCCGCCCGAGGTGACCATGCTGCAGCGCTCGCCGTCCTATGTGCTGTCGCTGCCCGGCAGCGACCCGATCGCCGGACTGCTGCGCAAGATCCTCCCGGCAAACCGTGCATACGCAGCGGTGCGGTGGAAGAACATCCGGATCGCGACCACGCTCTACCGGATGTGCCGCCGGTACCCGGCCCGGATGCGCGCACTGCTGCGCAAGGGTGCGATCAAGCGCCTGCCGGCCGGCTACGACGTGGACACCCACTTCAACCCGGCGTACGAGCCGTGGGACCAGCGCATGTGCCTGGTGCCCGACGGCGACCTGTTCGCGTCGATCGAATCCGGCAAGGCCGACGTGGTCACCGATCACATCGAGGCGTTCACCGCCACCGGCCTGCGCCTGCGGTCCGGCGCGACCCTCGACGCGGACGTGATCGTTACGGCGACGGGCCTGAATCTGCTGATGCTCGGCGGCATCGAGCTGACCGTCGACGGCGAGGCCGTACACGGCCCGGACCATGTCGCCTACAAGGCGATGATGCTCGACGGCGTCCCGAACCTCGCGTTCGCGCTCGGCTACACGAATGCATCCTGGACGCTCAAGGTCGACCTCGTCTCGTCGTTCCTCACCCGGCTGCTCAACCACATGCGCGAGCACGGGTACGCGGTCGTCACGCCGAAACTGCCGTCGACGCCGATGGACACGTCGCCGTTCATCGAGATGACGTCCGGTTACTTCGAGCGTTCACGAGCCGACCTGCCGCTCCAGGGCGATCAGGCGCCCTGGCGGCTCGAGCAGCACTACCGCCGCGACGCTGGACTGTTCCGAGGTCCGGTCGACGACGGCGCCTTGGAATTCCGTGCGACCGCAACCGCGGCCGGGCGGGGCACGGCATGACCGACGCTTTCGGCACCCCGGTAAGGACGAGTGACATCGCCATCTAGCCGTATCACAGTAGAAACAATCCGCACCCCTCACGAGAAACGGATCGACAATGACGTCAAGCCCCACGGCTGATTTCTCAGTCCCACCACCCATTGCTGCGAAGAGAGGTATCTGGGGCCGCCAGCTCGGCCTGTACCCAGCGACCGCGCCGCGCGCCTTCTACCTGGGCATCGTGGTCATCGCCACGATCGTTCTGTACTACGAGCTGTACGTTCAGGGCTCGGTCGCGACCCAGATCAGTGCGAACCTGCACATGGGACTGGCGTACCTCATCACGGTTTCGATCGTCGGCAACGCCGTGGGCGCGCTCGCCTCCGTGGCGGCCGGTCTGGCCGACCGTTGGGGTCGCGCGAACCTGGTCGTCTACGGCTTGGCGGTGACCGGCGTGCTGGTGCTGTTCGGCCTGGCCAACGCACACAGCAAGACCGTCTACCTGGTCCTGTTCGCGGTCGTCAGCTTCGTCGAGGGCATGATCCTGGTCGCGACGCCAGCCCTGATCCGCGACTTCTCGCCGCAGCTCGGCCGCGCCTCCGCGATGGGCTTCTGGACGCTCGGCCCGGTCGTCGGCAGCCTGGTCGTCAGCGAGGTGGCCAACCACACGCTGGACGCCCACCCGGACTGGCAGTACCAGTTCCGGATCTGCGGCATCGTCGGCCTGGTCGTCTTCGTGCTCGCGTTCTTCGGCCTGCGCGAGTTGGCCCCCCAGCTCCGCGACCAGCTGATGGTCAGCGCCCGCGACCGCGCACTGATCGAAGCCCGCGCCCGCGGCATCGACCCCGACGCGGCCCTCAAGGGCCACTGGCGCCAGATGCTGCGCCTCGACGTCATCGGCCCATCGTTCGCGATCAGCATCTTCCTGCTGTTCTACTACATCGCGGTCGGCCTGTTCGTGGTGTTCTTCGCGACCATCTTCGGCTACAGCCTGGCCAAGGCGAACGGCCTGGGCAACTGGTACTGGAGTGTCCAGACCATCGCGCTCATCATCACCGGTCTGCTGTCGGACTGGCTGAAGGTCCGCAAGCCGTTCATGATCATCGGCGGCGTCATCAGCGCCGTCGGCGTGGCACTGTTCGCGATGGCCACGACGCATCCGGACACGACGTACGACCACTTCCGCAACATCATCCTGCTGATCTCGATCGGCGGCGCGATCACGTTCGCGGCCTGGATGGCCGCGTTCACCGAGACCGTGGAGAAGCACAACCCGGCCGGTACCGCGACCGGTCTGGCCGTCTGGGGCTCCACGCTCCGGACGATCGTCGTGGTCGCACTGATCGGTCTGATCTTCGCGATCCCGGCCGCCAGCACGTTGGTCGACAAGGGTCCGCAGGTACAGGCCGCAGCGGCCGGCGCCGACCCGAAGCTGTCCGCGTCGGAGAACGCGACCGTCAAGGCCGTTGCGGCCGACCAGACGATCGTGCCCAAGGTCGCAGGCGGCAGCCGCACAGTACAAGGACCAGCTCGCCACGGCGCAGAAGCTCACGCCGGCCACGCAGGCCGCGCTCGCCGCTACGCCTGCCGGTGCCACGCCTGACCCGGCCACGCTGGCCGAGGCGCTCAGCGAGATCTCCGGCGTTCCGGTCGCTACCGTCGGCCAGATCCTTACGCTGAGCACGCAGTTCAAGGACCAGCTCGCCACCGCCCAGACGCTCGACCCGGCAACCCAGACGGCGCTGGTTACCAACCCGACCGATCCGGCCACTCAGGCCAAGGCGGTCGGCGAGATCGCGTCCGGTCTGCAGATCAGTGCAGCGGCAGCAGCGGCCAAGCTCCAGGCACTGGCTGCGGTGCCGACGGCGGACCTTGTCGTCCTCGGTGCCAGCGGCCCGGCAGTCGCTACGGCCGTCACGCAGCTCACTGCGCTCAATGCGGTTCCGGCCGACACGCTCAAGCTCGTCGGCACATACGGCCCGAGCCTGCAGGACCCGAAGGTCGTCGCGCAGCTCACCTACCTGTCGAAGGAAGCCCCTGGCGTTCAGAAAGCGCAGAAGGATGCGCCCGGTCAGTGGCAGCGCTGGTGGTGGATCTGCTTCGCCGGTCAGATCCTGTTCCTGCCGTTCATCTGGCTGATGACCGGACGTTGGAGCCCGGCCAAGGCACGTGAGGACGCGAAGGCGCACGACGAGGCGGTCAGCCGTGAGCTGGCTGCACTTGCGGGCAGCGACGCACCTCAGACCGTCTGAGCAACCTGCTCTGACGTCGTAACAGCAACCGTGGGTGTCGCGCACATGCGCGGCACCCATGGTGCTTTGGCTAGCGCGGATCGACTCGGACGTAGAGCGTGACCGAGATGCTGCCGTACGCCTGCGTCCACGCGCGCGTGTAGTCGGCGTCCAGCTCGGCAAACTTGGCGCTGTCGGTCGGATTCAGATTGTCGTCGGTGGCTGCGACCAGGTAGATGCGCGGGTGCACCGCGATAGCGCTGCCGATCGCATCCGCGGAGATCTCCGATCCGCTGATCGACCGGGAGACGGTCGGACCGTCGTCCGCGACGAGTGCGAGATCTATCGCCTGCGGGCCGCCGGTCCCCGCCGCGTAGTGGTCGTAGCCGATCCGCATCGACGCCGGCACGAACAGCACGCCGTCCTCCGGCTGCCCGGCATCGAGGATGCGCTCGGTCGCTGCCCGGAAGTCCTCGTACTTGTACGGCTGAGCCTGCTGAATCACGCTGGTCACCGCGCCGGCGAGGAGCACGGCTGCGATCAGTGCGGCACCGAGTCGCCCACCGATCCGACGGGCGCCGAGCGCCACCAGTACGGCGATAGCCGGTACGGCGACGAGCGCGTACCGCACGATCAGCACCGGCTGGACGAGGTCGACGACGACGAGCGCGAGCGGCGGGACGAGCGCCCACGCGACCAGCGGCGCCCGAGAGGACCGTGGCGGGATCTTCTCGACGTGCCGCGACTGCCACACCGCGTACGCCGCCGCGATCGCGACGAGCAGCACGACGATCGCCATCGGGCCACCGGCGAGCCGATCGGTAAAGCTGGCCACGGCTTCGATCGACGGCTTCGGAATCCACCCGATCTCGCCGGTTTCGTGCCGGGCGATCAGCAGCAGCGGCATGATCGCGGCAAAGACGAACGCGCCGACCACGGCGAATCGCCACCGGCCGCCGCCACGGTGGCGGACGATCGCGACGATGTGACCGGCGATCGCAAGGATGGCGAACATGTGCGCGTAGATGCCGAGCGTCAGCAGGAGCCCGTACGCGGTCAGCCGGAGTACGGTCGGCCGGGCCAGCGTCGGGCCGAGCATCGCGGTCGCCGCGAGCAGGAAGAACACGGCCAGCGTGTACGGGCGCGCATCGTGCGCGTAGAAGACGGCCAGCGGGTGGACCGCGAGTACGCAACCGGCCAGCACTCCGATGCGCGGGTCGAACCAGCGGCCGGCCAGCATCGCCGTCAGGGCAACCGCGCCGATCCCGGCCATCGCCGACGGGAGCCGCAGCCATGCCTCGGTCGGCACGATGTGTACGGCCTCGAGCAGGTGGGTCCAGCCGTCCAGGAGGAAGTAGTAGGCGCCCAGCGGCGCGTCGGTGTGCTGAAGCAGCCGCATGAGATCCGGCGTCGTACGCGAGGCCGACATCGCGCTGACGGCTTCGTCCCAGGACAGCGGCTGCGTGTTGAGGCGAGTCCCGTAGGTCACGGCGGCGATCAGGGTGGATATCACCACCGCCGATCGCAGCGACAGGTCGCGCCATCGCTGCGCCAGAGCGTCTCGCGCCCCGGAAATCCCCATGCTTCGCCCAACCGCCCCCGTCATCGCGCGCACTTTACTAGACGGATGCTAAGAACCGCCTGTGACGAGGCGCACAGGGAGCCACTGGACGTACCGGTCCTTCAGGCGGCAAGGTGTGGCTCTCGGGCGACATAGGCAGGAGCCACCCATGTTTCACACGGTCCTCGACTGCATCGGCCTATTGCTTGCCGGGATGCTGGCCGGCGAGGAGTTCGTCATCCGATACGGCGTACGCGGACCGCTGGCCGCCCTGGACGACGCGGCGCACATCCGGTTCCGGGTCGGCCTGATCCACACGCTGCGGATACTCGTGCCGTCGATCGCGCTGCCGGCCTTCCTTGTCGGGATCGCCGCGGCAATCCTGGACGGCAACGGCTTCCGGTGGGCGGGCGTCGGCGCGCTGCTCGTCTGGCTCCTCGTCACGATCTTCGGCACCGTTCCCATCAACGAGGCCGCGATCGAGTGGCAGCCGGATGCGCCACCGACCGACTGGAAGGCGCTGGTCGACCGGTGGGAACGACTGAACACCGTCCGTACGTGGGTGGCGATCCTGGCGTTCGCCCTGTTCGTGACGGCCGTCGGGACGCAACTGACATAGCGGTGTACCATTTGGTACATGAAGATGGACATCAGCATCGAGACGTCGGCGGATCTGGACAGTGCCTGGTCCGCGCTGATCGACGTCACCACCTGGCCGCGCTGGACCGCATCGATCACGTCGCTCGAGCGCCTCGACGACGGGCCGCTGCGGATCGGCAGCCGGGCCCGGATCGACCAGCCGAACTTCCCGACGGTCGTCTGGGAGGTGACCGAGTTGCGGGATCATGAAGAGTTCAGCTGGGTGACCGGCGGACGAGCGGTCCGCAGCGTCGGGCGGCACATGCTGTCCCGCACGGCCGACGGCACGACCCGGATCACGCTCGAAATGAATCAGACCGGGTTTCTGGCGTGGATCTTCGGCGCGCTGACGGCTCAACGTACCCGTGCGTATTTGGCGTTGGAGGCCGCGGGCCTGAAAGCGGCCAGCGAAGCCGCAGCGGCGCGGTGAGCGCGCGCGATCTGCTACTGGATCGCTGCGTCGAGGCGCTGGCCCGGGACGGGTTCAGCGATCTGAGCCTGCGCGAGATCGCCACCGCGGTCGGCACGAGTCACCGCATGCTGATCTACCACTTCGGCACGCGGGACGGCCTGCTGGCCGAGGTGGTCGCGCGGATCGAGGCCGAGCAGCGGGCCGCGCTGGCCGGGCTCAGTGCCGCGAGCGGCGACCTGGTCGAGGCGTCGCGCGCGTTCTGGTTGCGGGTCAGCGATCCGTCACTCGCGCCCGCGGAACGCCTGTTCTTCGAGGTGTACGCGCAAGCGCTGCGCGGACGGCAGTGGACCTCAACGTTCCGGGACTCGGTCATCGCCGCATGGGAGGCGCCGCTGCTGGAGATGTTCGCCGGCGCGGGCGGCGAGGCGAGGGCGTACGCGCGCCTCAGCCTCGCCGTCACCCGTGGCCTGCTGCTCGATCTGCTACTCACCGGCGAACGCGAGACCGTCGATGCCGCGATCGAACTCTACGGTCGGCTGGTCCGCGATTCCGGACCCTTCTGACCGGCGACCGGACGCCGCAGCCACACGGCACCGGCGACGCTGGTCGTACGCAGGCGTTTGCGGTCGAGTTTGCCCACCGAGGTCAACGGAATCTCGTCGATGATGTGCACCTCGCGCGGGTACTTGTGGGCGCCGAGACGTTCCCGCGCGTACGCGATCAGTTCGTGTGCCTCCGCCTGCGTACCGGGTTTGAGCTGCACGTACGCGACGATTTCCTCACCCAGACGCACGTCCCGCCGGCCGATCACCGCCGACATCGCGACTGACGGATGCGTGACCAGCACGTCTTCGACGTCGCGCGGGTAGACGTTGAACCCGCCACGGAGGATGACGTCCTTGATCCGGTCGATGATCGTGAGGTAGCCGTCCCCGTCGACGTGCCCGACGTCGCCGGTCGGGAACCAGCCGCCGGCCAGCGGCTCGGAACCCCAGTAGCCGATCATGACGTTCTTGCCGTGCACCACGATCTCGCCCGCGCCGCCGGCCGGGACGTCGCTGCCCTCCGGGCCGACGATCCGGATCTCGACACCCGGAACCGCCCGACCGACCGTCCCGAGCCGGGGTGCCGCCGGTGGCATGGCAGAGATGATGCCGGCGGTCTCCGTACACCCGTATCCTTCAAGGACCCTGGCCGACGGCACGCGCCGCGCGAATTCGACCGCGACCACCTCCGGCAGCGGCGCCCCACCCGAGTAGACCGACCGCAGCGCGGACAGGTCGTAATCCTCCACCGGCTGGCGCAGCAGGATCGCGAGCATCGACGGTACGACGGCCGTGGTCTGAGCCTGGTGCTCGGCGGCGAGGCGCAGCCACTGGGTCGGCTCGAACCAGCGTTGCAGGATGGCCTGGGACGGCTCCGATGCGTGCAGGCTGCCGACCGTGACGAGCAGGCCGAACGAGTGCGACAGCGGCAGCGCGGTGATGCCGCGGTTCTGGCCCGGGATGTGGCTGACGGCCCGCGACGCCACGCCCGCGTTCGACAGGTTCGCGTGACTGAGTGCGACCCCGCGGCTGGCACCGGTGGTGCCGCCGGTGTAGAGGAGCGCCGCCAGGTCGTCCGGGCCACGGTCGGCGATCGGCTCCGGATCGCACGCCTCCAGCGCAGCGAAGGTGTCGCCGACCACGAAGACCGGACGAGCCGGTGATCCGGACTGCGCCTCAGCGATCTTGCCGAGGAGTTCGGGCGTCGTGACGATGGCGACCGCGCCGGAATCGTTCAGGATGTGTCGTAGTTCCGCTGCGGTCACCAGGAACACGACCGGCGTGACGACCGCGCCGATCCGCCAGATCGCGGTGTAGGTGACGAAGACCTCGACGCAGTTCGCCATCATCACGATGACGCGGTCGCCCGGCCGTACGCCGGCCTGCCGCAAACCGGCGGCCACTCGCGTACCTCGGTCGTACGTCGTTGCGGACGAATGCCACGCGCCTTCGAAGTGCAGCGACGGGTAGTCGCCGAATCGGTCGAGTGTGGACTCGGCGAGCCGGGCAAGACTGATATCCACGTGGGCATCTCCCTGGAAGAAAAATGTTTCTCCTGTGGGTAGTGCCGATGAACATCCTGCGTCAACCGTCTCAACGGGCGGTGGTCACAGCCGCACGGTCAAACAGCGGCCCGGGCGTGGGCGTGCCAACGCCCGGCTTTTACTCTCCGCCGCCTGGGCGCTGCGCCTTCGGCAGCGTGACGATGGTGACGAAGAAGTGGTCGATCTGCCGGATCACCTCGACGAACCGGGTGAAGTTCACCGGCTTCGTGACGTACGCGTTGGCGTGCAGCTTGTAACTGCGCAACACGTCCTGCTCGGCGGCCGAGGTCGTCAGGACGACGACCGGAATATCGCACAGATCGGGATCGGACTTGATGTCCGCGAGGACCTCCCGGCCGTCTTTGCGCGGCAGGTTGAGGTCGAGCAGGATCAGATCGGGGCGCGGCGCGTCGGCAAAGGAACCCTGCCGGCGCAGGAACTCCACCGCCTTGACGCCGTCGTCGACCACGTGCAGCCGGTTGACGAGCTTGTGGTGCTCGAATGCTTCCTGGGTCATCAGGACGTCGCCCGGATCGTCCTCGACGAGCAGAACGTCGATGACGTGGAGTAGTGCGTCCGTCATGGCGTGAGCCTACTTTCCGCGGTGGCGGCGGGCAGCGTGAAGCGGATCCTCGTGCCCTCGGTGGCCGCCCGGGTGGTGTCCAGCCAGATCCGGCCGCCATGGTACTCGACAATCTTGCGGCACATGGCGAGGCCGATCCCGGTCCCCGGATAGCTCGACTTGGCGTGCAGTCGCTGGAAGATTACGAAGATCCGTTCGGCGTACTCGGGCTCGATGCCGATGCCGTCGTCCGTACAGGTGAACAGCCACTCGTCGCCGGCGTCTTCGATGGTGATCGCGACGACCGGTGCGGTATCGGGACGCCGGAACTTGATCGCGTTGCTGATCAGGTTCTGGAACACCGCGGTCAGCAGCGCCGCGTCGCCGTACAGGGGCGGCATCTCGGGGACCGTGACGGTGGCGCCGGTGTTCTCGATCACGGTGGACAGGTTGCCGAGCGCCTGATCGACGACCGCGCCACCGTCGACCAGGACATGGTCTCCGCCGGTCCGGCCGACCCGGGAGAACGCGAGCAGGTCGTTGATCAGGTGCTGCATCCGGGTGGCGCCGTCGACCGCGAATCCGATGTACATCCGGCCCCGCTCATCGAGTTCGTCGGTGTATCGCGACTCGAGCAGTTCGCAGAAGCTCGCCACCTTCCGCAGAGGTTCCTGCAGGTCGTGGGACGCGACATAGGCGAACTGCTCCAGCTCGGCGTTCGAGCGCCGCAGATCGAAACTCTGGGCGTCGAGCGTGTCGTTCGCCTCCTGCAGTGCGGACAGCTCGGTGAGGATCCGGACTCGCATCGACTCGACATCCGCGCCGAGCTGATGGATCTCGTCCGGCCCGGCGGGCTCGACCGGATGGGCGAAGTCACCGCCGGCGACCTGACGAACCTGGCGGGTGAGGCCGGTGATCGGGCGGATCACACCGCGGGTCAAACCGACCGTCAGCATGATCGCGGCGCCGAGCAGCGCCGCCGCGACGATCGTGAACGTCCACTGCAGGAGGCTGGCGTCCGCCGCCAGGTCGCGCCGGGCGGTCGCCCGCTGCTCGCCGAGGTACGTGCTGATCGTGGCCAGCGAGCTGCGAACCTGATCGAACAGCGCCTTGCCCTGATCGACGGTGCTACCGACGTTGCCGGTCGGCAGCGGTGCCCCCGAGGCCCGGACCGCGGCGATCGTCGGTTCGGCGTACCCGGCCTGCCAGGCGCGCGCTGCCTGCAACGCCACGTTCAGGTCCGCCGTGGCCTGCGGAAACGCGCCGCCGAGACTGGCCCGAAGCGCCGCTACGGCGGCCGACTCATCCTGCCGACCCTGGGTATACGGCGCGAGGAAGTCATCCTGGGCGCTCAGGGCGAAGCCACGGACTCCGGTCTCCTGGTTGATCAACGCGTTGGTGAGGCTCAGCACGTCCGACGCGGCCGGATCCAGCTGGTCGACGACCTTTTCCCGAGCGTCGGACAATCGCACGATCGCGTACCCGCCGGCTCCGATCGCGACGAGCGAGACGACGATCGCAAGGACGACGGTCCACTGCGCCCATCGGCGCAGCGACCATCGGCGCGGTACGTCCGGCGACGACGCCGGGCGGGTACGCGGCTCGGCGGTCAAGGTAGCAGTCATGAGATGCAGTGCCCTCGCCTGTCAGTGTGCGAAACCGGATCGAACACGATGGTGGGCACTCCCGTACCCAGCTCCGCGGACCGGCAAGCATACGTCCTAACCAGGCCAGGCCCACTCGGCGACCTCGGGGATGTCTTCGCCGTGCTCGCGGGTGTACGCACGAGCCGACAACCGGGCGTCAACCATCTCCTGACGCAGCCCGGCGGCACGGCCGGCCAGCCCCGGGACGCGGTCGATGACGTCGAGGACCAACGAGTACCGGTCGAGATGGTTGAGCATCACCATGTCGAACGGGGTGGTCGTGGTCCCGTTCTCCTGATACCCGTGCACGTGCATCTGCGCGTGATTGCTGCGGTTGTACGTCAGCCGGTGCACCAGGTACGGGTAGCCGTGGAACGCGAAGATGATCGGCCGGTCGGTCGTGAAGATCGCGTCGAACTCGGTGTCCGGCAACCCGTGTGGATGCTTGGAGTCCGGCAGCAGCCGCATTAGATCGACCACGTTGATCACCCGTACCCGCAGCGCCGGCAGGTGTGTGCGCAGCAGCGACGCGGCCGCGAGCGTCTCCAGCGTCGGGATGTCGCCGGCGCACGCGAGTACCACGTCCGGATCGGTGCCTTCGATCTCGGTGCCGGCCCAGGCCCAGATGCCGAGGCCGCGGGTACAGTGCAGGTCGGCTTCCGGCCCGGTCAGGTAGGACAACGCCGGTTGCTTGCCGGCCACCACGACGTTGATGTACTGGCGGCTGCGCAGGCAGTGATCCATGGTGGACAGCAGCGTGTTCGCGTCCGGCGGCAGGTAGACCCGGACGACACCGGGCTTCTTGTTCATCACGACGTCCAGGAACCCGGGATCCTGATGGCTGAACCCGTTGTGATCCTGCCGCCAGACGTGCGACGACAGCAGGTAGTTCAACGACGCGATCGGCGGGCGCCACACGATATGGGCGGCCGACTCCAGCCACTTCGCGTGCTGGTTCATCATCGAGTCGACGATGTGGATGAACGCCTCGTAGCACGTGAACAGGCCGTGCCGTCCGGAGAGCAGATAGCCTTCGAGCAGGCCCTCACAGATGTGCTCGGACAGCAGCTCAACGACGCGGCCGGCCCGATCCAGGCGATCGTCATCGGGACCCTCGAGCGCATCCCACCGGCGCCCGGTGACGTCCAGGACGTCCTGCAGCCGATTGCTGGCCAGTTCGTCCGGCGCGGTGATCAGGAACGACGACGGATTGGTCCGGACGATGTCGCGCAGCCATCCGCCGAGTACCTTCGTCGCCTCGTGCGCGCCAGTGCCCGGCGACGGCACATCGATCGCGTAGTCACGCCAGTCTGGCAGCTCCAGATCGCGCAGCAGGATGCCGCCGTTGGCATGTGGGTTCGCGCTCATTCGTCGTTCGCCCTTGGGCGCGCAGGCCAGCAGCTCCGGCACCGGACGGCCGTCGGAGTCGAACAGTTCGTCCGGTAGGTAGCTGCGCATCCAGGCTTCGAGCGCGGCCAGATGCGCCGGATTCTCCCGCACGCCGGCCATCGGGACCTGATGTGCGCGGAACGTACCCTCGACCTTCTCGCCGTCGACCGTGATCGGACCGGTCCAGCCCTTCGGCGTCCGCAGTACCACCATCGGCCACCGGACCGGTAGCTCGATGCTGCCGTCGCGCGCGGATGCGCGTACCGCCATGATCGTGTCTATGGCCCGGTCGAACGCGGCCGCGAGCTGTTGATGCACATCGGCCGGGTCGGAGCCCGAGACGATGATCGGGTCGTAGCCGTAGCCGCGCAGCAGCGCGACGAGATCGGCTTCCGGGATCCGCGCGAGCATCGTCGGGTTTGCGATCTTGAAACCGTTCAGCGCGAGGATCGGGATGACCGCACCGTCGCGCGCCGGATCCAGCAGCTTTCCGACGTGCCAGCTCGCCGCGAGCGGACCGGTCTCCGCCTCGCCGTCGCCGACCACGCAGAACGCCACCGCGTCCGGGTTGTCGAGCACCGCGCCGAACGCGTGGACCAGCGAATATCCCAGTTCACCGCCCTCGTGGAACGAGCCGGGCGTCTCCGGCGCACAGTGGCTCGGCACGCCGCCCGGGAACGAGAACTGCCGGAAGAACCGCTGCATACCGGTCTCGTCCTGGCCGATCGAGCTGTACAGCTCGCTGTAGGTGCCCTCGAGCCACGCGGCCGCGTTGGGTCCGGGACCACCATGGCCGGGGCCGGCGACGAACACCGCGTCCAGGTCGCGTTCGCGGATCAGCCGCGTCGCGTGTGCCCAGACCAGGTTGAGGCCCGGCGTCGTACCCCAGTGGCCGAGCAGCCGCGGTTTGATGTGTTCCGGGCGCAGCGGCTCGCGCAGCAGCGGATTGTCGAGGAGATAGATCTGGCCGACCGACAGGTAGTTCGCCGCCCGCCACCACGCGTGCAGCTGCGTCAACTGCTCGCGGTCGAGGACTCCGGCGACATCGGCTAGCGGTTCGGCGGCCGGAGCGACGGTTGCGCCGTCGGTCATGCTCGATTGCCGAGCGAGACGCCGGCTTCGGCGGTCTGCACGACGAACGTCAGCGCCTCCTGAAAATACAGTTCGATCGACGTGGCGTCGTGGCTGAGATATCCGATCGACAGGTCCTGGCCGACGTACAGCTCGTAGTCGCCGCCGCGGGCGGATAGCAGATAAGCACCGGAGATGGCCGGTGCCCAGATCACCTCGCCCTCGCTGCCGAGCACGCGGGACACGTGGTCGCGGATCGGATATCCGTGATCGGTCGTCTCGGCGAGCGCCGTGAATGCATCCGCGGACAGCAGCAGCCGGTACGGGCCGTCGACGCCGGCGAGCCGCAGCCGGGTGAGCGCCTGGGCCACCGCGGTGGGATATTCGAGCACGTCGGCGGGGAGTGGAACCGGCGCGTTCGACGATGCCGGGCCGACGCCGACGATACCCGCCGCCGGGAAGCCGTCGAAGATCGCCCGATCCTCGGCGTACGCGACCTGCATCGCCGCATCCTTGACCGGCTGCCAGTTCGCGTCCTTCGCGCCGCGCTCGACGTCGTCGACGGTCTGCCGGGCCACCGTGAACGGCACCCGCAATTCCACCACCGGCAGCGAATCGCGGCCTCGAGCGCGTACGCCCGGCGCCGGCGACGCGAGCTCGCGCAGGTGCCCGGTCCCGATCGACGGCACGGTCTCGCCGACCGTGATCAGGTCGACGACGCGCCGGCCGGCGACGTAGCGGGAGAAGGTCCGGGTCGCCTCCGCCTCGAGATCCGCCCACGCGACATCCGATATCGGGGCGAGTTCGCGATGCAGGTTGTTCATGGTGTCGGGCTCCTTACCAGGCTGCCGATGCCGAGCGATCCGGTGTGGTTCGGTATACCCGCGGCCGGTGGCGGCGTAACGGTGGCGACCGCGTCGGTGACGACCGTGCCGACCAGCGGCGGAAGGTCGTCCAGCAGGTCCGAGGACGGTACGAAGAACAGGCTGCCGGTGACCGCCGTGGAGAAGTCCAGGATCCGGTCGTACGTGCCCGGGGGGCGCCCGATGAACATGTTCGTAAGCATCTGCTCGGTCACGCTCGGGTCGGAGGCGTAACCGATGAAGTACGTGCCGAACTCGCCGGTGCCGATCGTGCCGAACGGCATGTTGTCCCGGACGATCTGGCGTTCCGTCCCGTCGTCGTCGACGATCGTGTTCAACGCGACGTGCGAGTTGGCGGGCTTCACCTCGTCCGACATCTCGATGTCGTCCAGCTTGGTCCGGCCGATCACGCGTTCCTGCTCCTCCACCGAGATCGTGTCCCACGCCGCCATGTCGTGCAGGTACTTCTGCACGATCACGTAGCTGCCGCCGATGAAGTCGGGATCCTCGTCGCCGATCAACGCCGCCTCGTACGCCGCGGCGCCGATCGGATTCTCCGTGCCGTCGACGAAGCCGAGCAGGTCGCGCTCGTCGAAGTATTTGAAGCCGTGCGTCTCGTCGACCACATCGGCGCGTCCGGTCAGGCGTTTCATCAGCTGAGCCGCCAGCGCGAAGCACAGATCCATCTGCCGGGCACGGAGATGGAAGAGCAGATCGCCGTCGGTCGCCACGGCGGTGTGCCGGGCCCCGGCGATCTCGGCGAACGGGTGCAGGCTGCTCGGGCGCGGGCCGGCGAACAGCCGGTCCCACAGCGTGGCGCCGATGCCGACGACGCACCGCAGCTCACCGTCCGGGACGCGGAAGCCGACCGATCGGCTGAGACCGGCGACATCGCCGAGCAGGTCCCGTACGTCGTCCTCGGCACCGTCGCGGACGGTCAGCACCAGAAAGATCGCCGCCTCGGTCAGCGGCGTGAGAACGGGCTGTGATTCCACCGGCTTCGCCACACACGACTCCTCGATCGTCGCCGCCACTCTACCGCCGGTCCGAGTACGGCCGAGCGGGATTCGAGCCGGTCGGTTGATACAACTTCCCAGGTAACGATTTCCGGGTAACCTTCACAGCTTCCGTCGATTCGGGTAAACGCCCAGCTCAGAACCTGTGAACTCACCTCGGCATATCAGATGATCGACACATGGGTGCTGCCGACTGACATCCGTCGATACGCTCCGGGGCGTGCGCGATGATGGATCAGCCGAGGTCACCGGTGCGGTCGCCGACAACAGGGCGAACGGCACATCGGCCGATGACGGGTCCGGCGCTGCCAAGACTCCCGTCGCCACCTCGTCGGCACCGACGATCGCGCTGCCCAAGGGCGGCGGTGCAATGCACGGGATCGGCGAAAAGTTCACCGCGAACGCGGCCACCGGCACCGGTTCGATGTCCGTACCGGTCGCCGTCAGTAAGGCGCGGGACGGATTCGGGCCGGCGCTCTCGTTGACCTACGACTCCGGTCGCGGCAACGGCCTGTTCGGCCTCGGCTGGAGCCTGTCGCTGCCGATGATCACCCGGCGGACCGACAAGGGTCTGCCGACCTACGACGACGCCCGAGAGTCCGACGTCTTCCTGATCTCGGATGCCGAGGATCTCGTACCCCTTCTTGATCCTGATCGCGGGTGGACCCGCACGCCGATCGTCGGACCCGCCTATGCGCCCGGCTACCGGATCGACCGCTACCGGCCGCGAGTGGAGTCGCTGTTCGCCCGGATCGAGCGGTGGACCCGGCTCGCCGACGGCGACGCGCACTGGCGGTCGACGACCAAGGACAACGTCACCACCTGGTACGGCGAGACCGCCGCGAGCCGGATCACCGATCCCGGCGACGCGACCCACATCTTCAGCTGGCTGATCAGCCGCAGCCAGGACGACAAGGGCAACGCGATCGTCTACGAATACGTGCCGGAGGACGCGGTGGGCGTGGACACCGGCGCCGCGCACGAGAGCACCCGCAGCGCGGCCCAGCGCGGCACCGGCCGGCACCTCAAGCGGATCCACTACGGCAACCGGGTCTCCCATCTGACCGAACCGGCGCTCACCGCGCCCGGCTGGATGTTCGAGGTCGTCTTCGACTACGGCGACCACGACCCGACCACGCCGGCGCCGGCTCCGTCGCAGCCGTGGACCTGTCGGGACGATCCGTTCTCGGTCTACCGCGCGGCGTACGAGGTCCGGACCTACCGGCTGTGCGAGCGCATCCTGATGTTCCACCACTTCCCGGACGAGGCGGCGGTCGGCGCGGACTGCCTGGTGCGGTCGACCGACCTGACCTACCACACCGGCGACGCGGGCGGCAGCGTGTTGACCTCCGCGATCGCGCGCGGCTACCGGAAGGACGGCGATACCTACGTAACGGCTGCGATGCCCCCGGTCGAGTTCGGCTACAGCGAGGCGATCCTGCGCGACGACGTCTACGAGGTCGACGCGGACAGCCTGATGAACCTGCCCGCCGGTCTGACCGGACCGGGCTGCCAGTGGGTGGACCTCGACGGGGAGGGCGTCGCCGGGATGCTTGTTGCCTCGGACGGCGCCTGGTACTACAAGGCGAATCTCGGGCAGGCACGGTTTGCGCCGGCCGAACCGGTACCGTCGCTGCCGACGAGCGCCGGCGGCCGGGCCCGCCTGGTCGACCTGGCCGGCGACGGCCGGCTCGACCTCGTCGCGTTCGACGGCGACGCTCCGGGCTTCTTCGGGCGTACGGCCGACGCCGCGTGGACGCCGCTGCAGACGTTCTCCTCGCTGCCGATCGTGGACTGGGACGACCCCAACCTGCGGATGATCGACCTGGACGGCGACGGCCACGCCGACGTCCTGATCACCGAGGACGACGCGATCGTGTGGTACCCGTCGCTGGCCGAGGACGGTTTCTCGGCCGCGCAGCGGGTCATCACGCCACGCCTGGACGACGACGGGCCACGGCTGATCATCGCCGACGGTACCGATTCGGTGCTGCTGGCCGACATGAGTGGCGACGGGCTGACCGACCTGGTCCGGGTCCGCAACGGCGAGGTCTGCTACTGGCCGAACCTCGGCTACGGCCGGTTCGGTCGCAAGATCACCATGGATGATGCGCCGTGGTTCGACCGCGACGAACTGTTCGATCCGCGCCGGCTGACGATGGCCGATGTGGACGGCTCCGGCGTCACCGACCTGATCTACTTCGGTCCACAGAAGCCGCAGATCTACCTCAACCAATCCGGAAACGGCTGGGCGCCGGGCACCTCGCTCGCGGCGACTCCGGAGGTCGACGACCACACCACGGTGACCGTCGCGGATCTGTTCGGCACCGGCACGGCCTGCCTGGTCTGGTCCACGTCCCGCCCCGGCGAGGCTCGCCGCAGCCTGCGCTACCTCGACCTGTACGGCGGGCAGAAGCCGCACCTGCTGACGTACGTGACGAACAACCTCGGCGGCGAGACCACCATCCGCTACGCCTCGTCGACCACGTTCTACCTCGCCGACAAGGCGGCCGGACAGCCGTGGCTGACCCGCCTGCCGTTCCCGGTCAACGTCGTCGAGCGCGTCGAGACCACCGACCTGATCGCGCACAACCGATTCGTCACCCGCTACGCCTACCACCACGGCTACTTCGACGGCGCGGAGCGCGAGTTCCGCGGCTTCGGAATGGTCGAGCAGTGGGACACCGAGGAGATGGGAACGGTCGGCGCCGAACCGGTACCGAACGATCCCGACGGGATTCCACCCTCGATCCAGCCGCCGATGTACACGAAGACGTGGTTTCACACCGGCGTTTTCGTCGATGTCGCGGCGAGTGTGTCCCGCCAGTTCGCGCTGGACTACTGGCGCGAGCCGGGGCTCACCGACGCGGAATACGCCGCGATGCAGCCTCAGGACAGCGCCTGGCCGACCGGGCTGCGGATGGCGGACGGCACGATCACGCCGTACGCGGTCACCGCCGACGAACTCCGGGAGGCCAGCCGCACGCTGAAGAGCTGCCAACTTCGCCAGGAGATCTACGCCGCGGACGGATCTCCGCAGGCCGAGCTGCCGTACAGCATCACCGAGCAGAGCTACACGATCGATCTGCTGCAGCCGATGGGCGCCGACCGGCACGCCGTCTGCTTCGCCTCGACTCGCGAGATGCTCGACGTGCACTACGAACGCGCCCAGTACGCGATCGAGGTCGACGGCTCCACGACCATGCGTTTCGATCCGCGCGTGACGCACGAGCTGACGCTCGACATCGACGCGTGGGGCAACGTGCTGCGCTCGGCACACATCGCGTACGGGCGGCGGTGGCCGGACGCCGACATCAACCCGCTGCTCACCGCGGATGTGCACACCGCGATCACGCTCGGGCAGACCACGCTCCAGGCAACGCTCACCGCGAACGCGTTCACCAACGCGATCGACGACGGCGTCAACTATCGCGGCCCGGGACCGAGCGACACCAGCCTGTACGAGCTGATCCACGTCGACACCACACCCGAGACCGGCGGGACCGACCTGTTCCGGATCGACACGCTCCGGCCGCTGGTCGATGCGGCCGGTGACGGCGGGCACGACCTGCCGACCGAGGACGTCGCCGCGGCCGGAGCGGTGACCCCGGCGCCGTACCTCCGCCTGTTGGAACACTCCCGCATTCGCTACCGCGCCGACGACCTGAGCGGAGAACTGCCGCCGGGCGTCCTGGAGTCGATGGCCCTGCCGTACGAGAGCTACCGGCTCGCGTTCACCCCGACCCTGCTCACCGCCGTCTACCAGCGCACCCTCGACGGGCAGCCGACCGAGAATCTGCTGCCGACGCCGGCGACGCTGCTCGGGCCGACCGGCGGGTACGTGCAGCAGGACGGCGACTGGTGGATCCCGTCCGGGCAGGTGTTCTACTCCCCCGGCAGGACCGATCCGCCGGCAGCCGAACTCGCCAACGCGCGCGCCCACTTCTTCCTGGTCCGGCGGCACGTCGACCCGTACGGCGGGGTTACCCTGATCGACTTCGACCGCTACGACCTGCTGATGCAGGACACGACCGACGCGGTCGGCACCCGGGTATCGGCCGGATCGCGAGCCGCCGCGGCAACGCCCGACCTGGAAGTGCTCACGGCCAGCGTGGACTATCGCGTGCTCGCGGCATCGATGGTCAGCGACGGCAACCGCAACCGGTCCGCCGTCCTGTTCGACGCGCTCGGGCTGGTCGTCGCGAGCGCGTACATGGGCAAGCCCGAGGAGTCGGTCGGTGACACGATCGGCGGGCTCGCGGCCGATCTGTCCGATGCCGTGGTGGCCGCGGCACTGGCCGATCCGCTGGCCAACCCGGCGCCGCTGCTCGGCACGGCGTCGCAGCGCCTGATCTACGACTTCTTCGCGTTCTACCGCACCCGCACCGATGCCCAGCCGCAGCCGGTGGTCACGTACGCGCTGGGCCGCGAGACCCACGTCAGCGCGCTCACCGCGCAGCAGACCACCCGATTCCAGCACCGGCTGTCCTACTCGGACGGCTACGGACGGGAGATCCAAGCAAAGATCGTCGCCAAGCCGGGCGCGGTCGTCGACGGTGGTCCCATGGTGTCGCCACGGTGGCTCGGCAGCGGCTGGACGATCTTCGACAACAAGGGCCAGCCGGTCCGCAAGTACGAGCCGTTCTTCAGCACGACGCCCGGATTCGAGTTCGCGAACACGGTCGGCGTCTCCGCGCTGGTGTGCTACGACCCGATGGGTCGCGTGGTCGCGACGCTGGCGCCGGACCATACGTACGCGAAGACGGTGTTCGACCCGTGGCAGCACGCAACCTGGGACGGCAACGACACGGTGCTGCTCGACCCGCGTACCGATCCGGATGTGGCCGGGCTGCTCGCCGGCTATTTCGCGGTCCAGCCGTCGACCTGGCAGACGTGGCACCAGCAGCGAGTCTCCGGTGCGTTGGGGGCCGCCGAGCAGCAGGCCGCCGCCGGTGCGGAGCCGCACGCGGCCACGCCCGGCACCGGGTATGCCGACGCGCTCGGCCGGACCGTCGTGACGGTCGCGCACAACCGCTACGTCCTGTCGGGATCGTCGACGCCGATCGACGAATATCTGCCGGTACGGATGGTGTTCGACATCGAGGGCGCGAAGCTGGAGACGATCGATGCCCGCGGCGTGTCGGTGCTGCGATCCACATTCGACATTGCCGGCCGAGCCATTCGTACGCACAGCCCGGACGCGGGCGATCACTGGTACGTGCCGGACGTCAACGGCACGCCGATGCTGCGCTGGGACAGTCGCGGGTACCGGTCCCGGCACCTGTTCGACGCGATCCAACGGCCGGTGCAGATGTGGATCACCGCACCGGGTGCCGCGACGGAGACGCTGGTCGCCTTGACCGTCTACGGCGAAGGCGATCCTCTCGGCGTCGCGAACAACTTGCGCAGCCGCCCGCGATTCACGTTCGACGGCGCCGGGCTCACCACCGCGATGCGGTTCGACTTCAAGGGCAACCTGCTGGCCGGGCGGCGGCAGCTCGCGAAGGCGTACCAGACCGTGCCGGACTGGTCGACGCTGGCCGGCGTCGACCAGGCAACGATCGAGACGGCGGCGAAGCCGCTGCTGGAAGATGACGTGTTCACGACGGCCGCCGACTTCGACGCGCTCAACCGGCCGATCATTCAGGTGCTCGCGGACACGACCGTGCTGCTCCCCCGCTACAACGAGGCCGGTCTGCTGGAGACGGTGTCGGCGCGGCTGCCCGGTACGGTCGGCGAGACGCCGTTCCTGACCGGCCTCGACTACGACGCGTACGGGCACCGGATCCGGACGTCGTACGCGAACGGCATCACGACCGATCGCACGTACGATCCGGAGACGCAGCGGCTGCTCGCCCTCACGACCCGACGCGGCACCGATGCGCTGCAGGATCTCGCGTACGCGCACGATCCCTCCGGCAACATCACCGGCGTCGCCGACGCGGCCGCACAGACCGTATTCTTCGCCGGGCAGGTCGTCTCGCCGTCGACGAGCTACGTCTACGACGCGATGTACCGGCTGATCGAAGCGAGCGGACGGGAGCATTCGAGCCTCGGCGTCCAGCCGGACGGCGCCGACCCGACCCGCGAGCCGATCCCGCATCCGAACGATGCGCAGGCGATGCGCAACTACACCGAGCGGTACGCGTACGACGCGGCCGGAAACATCCTGTCGATGGCGCACGTCGCCGGGGTCGGCAGCTGGACCCGCACGTACCAGTACACGCCGGACGCGAATCGGCTGCTGTCGCACAGCGTGCCGGGCGGCTCGGGCACGGTGGCGTTCGCGCACGATGCCCACGGCAACATGACCACGATGCCGCATCTCGGCCCGATCACGTACGACCACCAGAACCAGATGGTCGCGGTCGACCTCGGTTCCGGCGGCGGCAACGCCTACTACACGTACGACGGCGGTGGACTGCGTATCCGGCGGGTAATCGAGCACCAGGGCGGCCTGGTCGAGGAGCGCATCTACCTCGGCGGCCTCGAGATCTACCGGCGGCGGATGAACGGCACGCCGATCTTCGAGCGCCAGACCGTGCACGTCCTCGACGAGCAGCGGCGCCTCGCGTTGATCGAGCTGACCACGCTGGACACGCAGACGCCCGCGAATCAAGGCCAGCGGCGAGTCCGCTACCAGTACGACGACAACATCAGCTCGGCCCGGCTGGAGACGGACGAGAACGCGGCCGTCATCACGTACGAGGAGTACCACCCGTACGGCACGACGTCGCTGTGGCTCGCCACCGATGCGGCAGAGGTCAGCGTGAAGCGGTACCGGTATACCGGCAAGGAACGCGACGACGAGACCGGGCTCTACTATCACGGCGCCCGCTACTACATGCCGTGGCTGGCCCGCTGGACCTCCTGCGATCCGGCCGGCGTACGCGACGGCGAGAGCCTCTACCTGTACGTGAAGGCGAATCCAGTACGGTTCCTCGACCCGGACGGCGCCGATTGCAGCGAGGGCATGCACAGCAGCACGCCGATCCTCGCGGCGTTGATGCCCGGCATCGGATATGCGGTCCGCCCGCAGCTCAATCCGTGCCTCGACGGGCACCCCGGGTGGCAGGAGTGGCACGCGCAGACCGAGCGGAAAGCCGGTCTCGCCGCGGCGCAGTTCCACCACCAGATGACGGCGGCCGGTGCGATCGGGATCGTGGCCGCGCCCGCGATCGCGTTCACGCTGGTCTACGGCGGCGCAGCAGTCGGCGAACTGGCCCTGACCGCGTCCGAGCAGGCGGCGATCTATGCGCTGGCCAACCCGGCGCGCATGGCGCTGGCCCAGGCGCTCCTGCACTTCGGGATCGGTATGGTTGATCCGCATCCGCCCGGCTTCTCGCCGTTGGAGAGCGGTCCCATGTACGGCGCCGGCAACGCGCTCGGGGCCGAAGTGCGCACGGCGGCCTCGATGCTCACCACCGAAGAGCTGGTCGCCAAGTCGACCTCCATGATGAAGCCCGCCGAACTCGAGGCCGCCGTCAAGGAGACCTGGGAACTCGACAAATCCGGCCTGGCCCGGCTCCGCGGCGAAATCTTCGAGGGCGTCCTCGGCGCAACCAAGTACAAGCTCTACCAGTGGGTCGGACGACTCAAGGGCGGCATGTTCCCCACCATCGACTTCATCACCAACGGCATCGGCATCCAGCTCAAGACGCTCAACGCGGTGCCGACCGTCGCCACGTACAAGGGCTTCATCGACAAGCTGGTGACCGCGAAGGCGGCCGGTCAGATCGAAGGCAAGGTGCTCCGCGCGGTCGAACTCGACATCGCGACGCCCGCCGGATTCGCCGGACCGGCCGGTCGGGAAGCGGAGTACGCGGCCAATCTCAAGCAGATCGTGGAGTACGGCAAGCAGGTCGGCGTGAAGGTCTGGGTCTACGGCGTCACGACGGCAGAGATGAACCTCACACAGGTACCACCGAAGTAACGCGGGAGAACGCATGCAAATCACCGGACGGGCATACTTCGACGACGGGCGGGCGGCCGGACAGGTGGCTCTGCTCTTCGTCCACGTCGGCTTCGGCGGCACGAGCACGACACTGGCGACGGCCGAGACCGGCGCCGACGGCACGTACTCCGCGACCTTCACGACCGACATCACGCCGCTCAACCTGCAGGTCCGCCTCGCCGGTCCGGAGACGTCGACCACCACCGGGCTGTCCTTGCCGCCCGGCGACGTCATTGATGTACCCGCGGTCGGGTCGACGGCCGCCGATCCCGATCGAACCACGACGCTGTCGCTTCCGTCCGCACCGGCCGCGGACGACACGACCATCCGGATCGACCCCGCCCTGGCTCGCGCCCAGCTCAACGCCGCGGCAGCCGCAGGATCGCCGGCAACCTCGACCCCGCCGGCCGGCACGCCGCCGCGGCCCAGCAGCACACCACCTCCGGGAAGCACGACGCCACCGGCCGGCACGACACCGCCGGGGGGCGTGCAGGCGCCGCCCGGCGGCGTCCGCGTGCCGGTCGCGGAGATCGCGCTGACCGCGGTGCGCTACGCGGTACCGACCGGGGTCGACGAGCAGACCGTGATCAACCTGGTGGTACCGGCGAGCCACGCACCGCTGGCCGCCGAGTACACCCGGTTGACCGGTGATGTCAGCCCGTACCTCGGCTCCGGCACGCTCGTGCGAGCGCGTGAAGACGGCACCACCAACGATCTGACGCTGCTCAACCGGGCCAGCGGCTGGGATGCCCGGCTGATCGCCCTCGCCGCGACCGCGGCACGGCTGACTCGCGTCACCGGCGTGGCACCCGACGCGCTGTACGCGCTGATGCGGGCCGGCCTGCCGAGTGATCCGGCGCAGCTCGTCCGGGTCAGCGATGACACGGTCGCGGCGGCGTTGACGAAGGCGCACGACGCCGGCATCGTCACGATGACCGCCGACCAGATGACCGCGGCCCGTACGGCGTTGAGCACGTACGCCACGACGGCACGCCGCGAACTCGTAGTCGGCGGCACGCAGTCCAGCCTCGGCGCGCTGCTCGGCGCGACCGGCCTGGCCGCCGCCGCGCAGGACACGTTCGCCGGCCTGATCGCGAAGTTCGGCGACCCGAACAGCGATTCGACCGGCACGTCAACCGCCAATGCAACCGGCGACCAGGCGAACGGCGGCGAGACCACCGACCAGGATCGGGTCACCGCGCTGTGGGCCGCGGCCGGCCAGGCCGGGCTGCCGGTCCCGCAGTTGCAGACGAGTGCGCGGCTCGGCCTGCTGACGCTCAACAACGCGACGCTGATCGGCCATCTCCTGCCCGGCATCGAAAGTCCGGACGCGATCGGTGCGAACCTCGTCACGCAGGGTCTCTACCAGCCACAGACGTGGAAGGACCGGATCACGGCGCTGGCCGGCACCGGCGATGCGGCGCTGGCGGCGATGATCCCGCCGGCGTACCAGGGCGACGACACGGCGACCCGGCTGGACGCGTACAGCATCGATCTGGCCCGCAAGGTCCGGCTCAGCTATCCCACTCAGGTGATCAGCAACATGATCGCGACCGACCAGCTCTCGCTCGGCGCACAGCACGACACGCTCAAGACCGACGTCACGACGGTCCTGGACCGCGCCGCGGCCGGACCCGGCTTCGTCATCGGCCGCAGTTCTCTGCCCGCGCTGCTGGCCGCGAACTCGGAGGAGCTGTTCCAGGGCATGACCGCGGACCGGATCGCCGCGACCACCGCGGCGCTCGGCAGCCTCACCCGGATCTACCAGGTCAGCCCGGACGACGAGTCGATGAAGGTGCTGATGGGCCAGGGCTTCACGTCCGCGCGGGACATCGTGGCCATGCCACAGCAGAAGTTCGTCGACCGGTACGCCTCCGCCTACCTGGAACCGTGGCGGGCTCAGCAGATCTACCGCAAGGCCCAGCAGGTGACGACCGTCGTCTACACCGTTCTCGGCGCCGCCAAGCAGGCCGCCGTCGCAGTCCCGCTGCCGGTCGTATCGCCGCCCGCCGCGGTCGTGACGGCCGCGCAGAACAATCTCGTCAAGGCATTCCCGACGCTGGAGTCGCTGTTCGGATCGATGGACTTCTGCGAGTGCGACGACTGCCGGTCGGTGCTCAGCCCGGCCGCGTACCTGGTCGACATCCTGAAGTTCCTGGACCCGGATCCGACCGTATGGAGCGGCGACATCGCCGCGTGGCAGACCGCGCACGGCGGTGCCGCCTATCCGTGGGCCGACATGGCGTCCTGGACGGCGGCCGGCAAGCCCGCGCCGATGACACCCTACGAGGTGCTCCGCGAGCGCCGTCCCGACCTACCGAGACTGCCGTTGACCTGCGAGAACACTAACACGGTCATGCCGTACGTGGACATCGTCAACGAGATCCTGGAATATTACGCGGCCTACACGACACTCGGCACGATGCCGGTCTACGACACCGGCGACGCCGCCAGCGCCGACCTGATCGCCGAACCGGCGAACGTGACCCCGGCCGCGTACGACATCCTGCGGGCCGCGAAGTATCCGATGACGCTGCCGTTCGATGCCTGGCTGGAGCAGGTCCGCGGATACTGCGATCACTTCCAGGCTCCACTGTGGACGATTCTGGAGACGCTGCGTCCGACCGACGACCTGTACCCGAGCGGCACGGCCGCGTACGGGCGGGCCGCCATCTTCCTGGAGCAGCTCGGCATCCCGCCGACCGAGCAGGCGATCCTCGCCGATCCGGCGCCGCTGTCGCACTGGCGTGACCTCTACGGGTACGACCCGACCACGGTCACCGAGGCGCAGGCGCTCAGCACTCTGCAGCAGGCTCCGGCGCTGTCGCAGCGCCTCGGCGTCAGCTACATCGAGCTGGTCGACCTGGTGAAGACCGGTTTCCTCAACCCGCACCTGGATGTGCTCGCCACGCTCCGCACGATCGACCTCGATGTAGACAGCTTGATGCGCTACCGGCAGGCGACCGGCTATCCGCCGTACGCGGCGGCCGACCAGGCGGCGCTGGAGGCGAAGCTCGGACCGGAGGCGCTGGCCTGGGTGAAGGCCCTCGACCTCAGCACGATCGCGAAGATCCTGGTGCTCGCCGATCCTGCGGCGGACTGCGGTTTCGACAGCACCGTGCTGCAGTACGCCGACGGCACGGCCGCGGATCCGATCGTGTTCGTGCTGATCAACGTATTCGTCCGGCTGGTACGCCGGCTCGGCTGGTCGATCCCGGACACCGATCGCGCCCTGCTGACGTTCCTGCCGACGACGCCCGACCCGCGTACCGACGCCGGGGTCGGACCGGCGGTCGCCAGCGCGGTGCTCGGCCTGGCCCATCTCGAAGCGCTGTGCACGCTGCTCAACGTGCCGGACGAGAACCGCCTCGACCTGCTGGGCCTGTGGGCTCCGCTGGACGGCATCCGGTACGTCGAGCTGTTCCTGACCGGCACCGTACCGACCCGGGATCCCGCGTTCGACGACGTGCTCGGCCACTACCTCAGCGACGACACCGTGCTGCTGGCCGACCATCTGCCGGCCGTACAGGCGGCGTTGCAGCTGGACGCCGGCGACGTGACCCAGATCCTGGCCGACGCCGCGATCGCCGGGCCGTCCGGCCCCTATACGGTCGCGACCGCGCCGCTGACCATGCCGATTCTCTCGGCACTCTACCGATATGCGCTGCTGTCGACGCTGCTGTCGTTGAGCGTCACGGATCTGATCGCCCTCAAGGGCATGTCCGGCCTCGATCCGTTCACGGCGGTCCCGGCGGCCCCGCTGACGACGCTCGCGGACGACCACGCGTACACGCAAACGCTGGTATTCGTGAACATGGCGACCGCGGTCACCGGCAGCGGCCTGGAGATCGACGACCTCTCCTACCTGTTGCGGCACCGCTACGACCCGGTCGGCGTGCACCGCAGTGCCGCGACGCCGCCACTGCCGCTGGTCCGCTCGATCGCGGCACAGATCCGTGCGATCCGTACCCAGGACGCGATCCCGACCGATCCGCTGACGTTCACCGACAACATCCTCCGCCAGAAGCTCGCGCTGGTATTCCCGTCCGCGGTCACCGACACCATCATGGCGATGTGGTCCGGCACGGTGCCGTACACGGCCGTACAGGCGGCGGTCGCACCGGCCGACCAGCTGGATCCGGACGACTTCACCGCGGTCGGCGCGATCCAGGTCAGCTACGACGCGGTCACCCAGCAGCAGAGCCTCACCTATCGCGGCGTCCTGCTCGATCCGGCCCGGGCCACGCTGCTCACCCAGATCACCGGTACGCAGCCCGCCTACCTCGCAACGCTGCTCGACTCGATCCAGCAGCAGCCGCTCGCCTTCTTCGACAAGCAGCTGCTGCGGACGAACGTGCCGGGCGTCGGCGACGTCGGTTTCCTGGCCGCCGGCGACTTCGCGGTCCTCTTCGCGACGCCGCCGCTGGACCAGGACGCCGACCGCACTCGCCGGGCGACGATGGGCGCGGCCTTCCTGCCGTACCTGCAGGATCAGCTGATCCGGGCGATGATCGTGGCGACCGTCAATGCCGACCTCGGCGCCGACCCGGCCACGACCGAAGCGCTGCTCACCGACGCGAGCCTGCTCACCGATCCGACGAACCCTGGGCAGCCGCTGCTGCCGGCGTACGCGGCGATTGGGCAAGGCGGCCTGACCAGCACCACGCTCGGCCCGGACAACAAGCAGATCTCCGGCTACCTCGAGGTGCCGGCCACCGGTGCATACCGCTTCTTCGTCACGACCACCACGGCCGGCACCGCGGTCGACCTCCGCTTCGACCAGTTGACCGACCCGCTCCTGCACACCACCACCACCTCGGCGGAGCTGGAACCGTCCGCGTTCACGACTCTGTCGGCCGGTGTCGCGTACGGGTTCACGCTGGTGTGGACGTCGCCCGGCGGTCCGGATCCGGTTCTTCAGGTCCAGGGCGAGACGCTGCCGAAGGCGCCGGTCGACGGGCTCATCACCTACCCGCGGGCGGCCGTGGACGACGTCCAGCGCGACCATCTCCTGCTGGCGAAAGTCCTGCTGCTGGCGAGCACGCTGAACCTGACCCTGGTCGAGCTGCGCTACCTGTTGACGAATCCGGGCGACTTCGACGGCCTCAATCTCGGTGCGCTGCCGACGCAGAGCGCGGACGACACCGACACCCGGGCTCAGACGCTGTTCGCGCAGTTCCTGCGCCTCGTCGCGTACGCCTCCCTGCGCGATCAGCTCTCCGCCGGCACCGATCTCGTCGCGTTGTTCGCGAGCGCGCGCCGGGCCTTCCCGGCCGACGTAAGCGCGGCCGATGCCCAGTCGGCGACGCTGACCGCGGTGGTGGCCGGGATCGCGACGATGACCCGGCGCGATCCGCAGATCATCCTCGATGCCTTGACGCTGCTCGGATTCGCGCCGGTCGCGACGACCGGATCCGACCCGTACCCGGTGGTGGTCGCCGACCTGGCCCAGGAGATCGGCGTCGGACGGCTGTGGGACGTGCTGGCACTGGCCGGGAAGCTCGGTGTCGGACCGAGCGCCGTGGGCCGGTGGGCGACGCCGGCGCCGGACGCACTCGTCGCGCGCGACCTGCGCGACACGGTCCGGGCGCTCTACCCGCCGGATGTCTGGCAGGCGGTCGTCCAGCCGATCGCCGACCGCCAGCGGCAGCTGCGCCGCGATGCGCTGGTCGACTACATCTGCTTCACCGACGGGTTCACCGACGAAGACCAGCTCTACGAGTACTTCCTGATCGATCCCGGCACCGAGCCGGTCGTGCAGACGTCACGGCTGCGTCTGGCGCTCTCCGCGGTGCAGCTGTTCATCCAGCGGTGCCAGCTGAACCTGGAGACGAAGGTCAGCCCGTCCGCGATCAACGGCGAATATTGGGAATGGATGCGCCTCTACCGAGTCTGGGAGGCAAACCGCGAGATCTTCCTGTGGCCGGAGAACTGGCTGGAGCCTGAGTTCCGCGACGACAAGACGGACCTGTTCAGCGCGCTCGAAGGCACGTTGATGCAGAGCAACCTGACCAACGACGACGCCGAGGACGCGCTCTTCGCCTACCTGCAGGGCCTCGATGTGATGGCGCGCCTGGACATCCGGGCGGTCTACGTCGAGGAGCAGCCCGATCCGCAGGACAACATCGTGCACGTGGTCGCGCGTACGTTCGCCGGCGACAAGTACTTCTATCGCAGCTACGCGCACCAGATGTGGACGAACTGGCTGCCGATCGGCGCCGCGATCAGCGGTGACCACGTCGTGGTGGCGCCGTGGCGAGATCGCGTCCACGTGTTCTGGGTGAACTTCATCCAGGAGGCCGGCAAGCCGGACGTGACGGCGGACAAAGATACGAAGGCGGCGGGCCTGTCGATGGGCGCGCTGGCCGCGCTCAGCTCGACCATCAAGATTCATCTGACGCTGAGCTGGTCCGAACTGTTCCAGGGCAAGTGGTCACCGGCGGTCACCAGCGGGACGCTCACGTCACTGCTGCCCGCGAGCGCGACCGCGTTCGACCCCAGCAGCGAGTTCATCCGGGTGTCGATCACCGACGACGGCGCCGCCTGGATCCACTTGAGCAACCAGCTCAACACGAAACTGCGGCTGGTCAGTCGCAATGCCGACCCGACGATCCAGTCAACCGCAGCACCGACGCCACCACCGTTCGCGCCCGTCGGCCCGATCGGCGGCGGGCGCTATCTGTGGGACGGCCTGGTGCCCGGCCTGTGGAACACGTACGTCGAGCAGATCACCACGACCAACGGCGTGACGAAGGACGGCTGCACGATCTTCCAACCGATCCTGGTGCAGGCGACCGGCTATGACCTCGTGGTCAACGCCGCCCCGCTGCGCGGCGTGCCAACGGGCGTCGGTCGCCTGGTGACGCCGTTCTTCTTCGCCGACGAGCAGAACACGTTCTACGTCGAGCCGACACTGACCGAGACGACGATCACCGACGGCGACACGCTGATCTTCAAGAATCCGATCATCTCGGCGCACTACACGCCGAGCTATATCAACCAGGTGATCGTCGCGAACTACACGCCGCCCGGACCGCCGATCGAGGAGATCGCGCCGGAGGCGACGTACGCCATCGATCCGCCGCGCGACTGGGCGACCCAGGGCAATACCACGATCGCGTTCGGCGAGACCACGATCGGCGAATCCGGCGCCACCAGCGCCAAGGCCACCGTCGCAGAAGACACCGTCGTGAAGGGACAGATCTGATGGCCGAGATCATCGCGCAGAGGGCCACCGAGCAATTCCACAGCTACGTCCCGGCATACATGGGGCAGGCGGCGGCGCAGCACACCACGACGGTGGATCGCACGCTGGCGTACCGGTTCTCGCCGCATCTCCACCCGTACGTGGGGCAGCTGATCCACGCGCTCGTGGAGGGTTCGGTGGACGGGCTCGAAGCGGCCGACACCGACTACCGGCGAACCGCCGCCGATGTGATCGAGACGCTGCCCGCGCCGGACGGCCGGCCGTACCCGACGCTCTACGACCAGCTGTTCACGACCGCGAGCTACCACCCCACGAACCTGGTCGACAAACCGTATCCGGTCAAGGATCTCGACTTCTCGTCCGGTGGCGCGTACTCGGTCTACAACTGGGAACTCTTCTACCACGTGCCGATCACGATCGCGATCCACCTGACCCAGAACGGGCAGTTCGAGGACGCCGAACGCTGGCTGCGCTACATCTTCGACCCGACCGACTCGAGTGCCGACCCGGCCCCGATGAAGTACTGGAAGGTGCGCCCGTTCTCGGACATGACGATCCGCACGATCGAGGACATCCTCACCAACCTCTCCACCCAGGCCGATCCGCAGCTGCTCGCGGACACGATCGCGAGCATCGAGGCGTGGAAGGCCAGCCCGTTCCGGCCGCACCTGGTCGCGCGGTACCGGCAGTCCGCGTACATGTACAAGGCGGTGATGGCCTACCTGGACAACTGCATCGCCTGGGGTGACGCAAGCTTCATGCTGGACACCGGCGAGGCGATCAACGAAGCCACCCAGATGTACGTGCTCGCCGCCCACATCCTCGGTCCACGACCGCAGGAGGTGCCGAGCAAGGGCTGGCAGCGTGCCCAGTCCTACGAGAGCCTGCGACCCGATCTGGACGCATTCAGCAACGGGCTGACCGAACTCGAACTCGACGTGCCGTTCAACCTGCTCCCTTCACCGACCGCCGGCACCGATGGCGGGGCGCTGAACTCGATCGCCAGCATCGGCTCCGCGCTCTACTTCTGCGTACCGCGCAACGACGTGCTGCTCGCCTACTGGGACACGGTCGCCGACCGGCTGTTCAAGATCCGCAACAGCCTCAACTTCCAGGGTGTCTTCCGCCAACTCCCGCTGTTCGAGCCGCCGATCGACCCGGCGCTGCTGGCGAAGGCGGTCGCGGCCGGCCTCGACATCGGTGCCGCGATCGCCGGGCTGAACCAGCCGCTACCGCTCGTGCGCTTCGCCGTGCTCACGCAGAAGGCGACGGAGATCTGCCAGCACGTCATCTCACTGGGCACCCAGATGCTTACCGCGATCGAGCGGCAGGACGCGGAGACGCTCGGCGTGCTGCGATCCCAGTACGAGACGGCCACGCTCCAGGCCACCGAGCTGATCAAGTACGGCGCCTGGCAGGAGGCGATCAAGGCGACCGACGCGATCGAGGCGACGTTCGGCGGTGCGGTCGCCCGATACACCTACTACGAGCAGCAGCTCGGTCGCAGCGCATCGGACATCACCGTCCCGGGGCTCGACGCGGTCGACATGGCCGCAATGGCGAAGTACTCCTACAACTCGGACGAGTCCACCCCGAAGCCGCGGACCATCACCGTCGACATCGCCTCGGACCTGACCAGCGCCGATGGCAAGAACATCTCCAGCTACGAGAAGTCCGAACTCGGCTTCATCGCCGACGCGCAGTCCAATCACGGCAGTGCGTCCAGTGCCGAGAAGACCGGTGCCGGGCTCGCCCTGGTCCCCACGTTCGGTGCCCGCTTCCAGCCATTCGGCACCGGCGGCACGATCTCGTTCGGCGGTGGCAACCTGGCCGCCGGCGCGAATCTCACCGGCGCCTTCTACCGGGCCGACGCGGAGTCCGACAACACGTCGGCCGTACAGGCGTCGCGGGTCGGCTCGTACGCCCGCCGCGACATCGAATCGGCGTTCCAGAGCAACGCCGCGCTCGCCGAGATCGGGCAGACGCTCAAGCAGTGGCGGGCCGCCCAGATCCACGCGGCCATGGCTCAGCAGGAGTACCTCAACGTGCAGGCCCAGATCACCTCCGCGCAGCAGATCGACACCTACCTGAGCGGCGAGAAGACCACGACCGGGCTCACCAAGACAACCACCGCCGACCTGTACGCGTGGCTGGCCCGCCAGGTCCGGGGCCTCTACAACCAGAGCTTCCAGCTCGCGTACGACGTCGCCCGGAAAGCCGAGCGGGCCTTGCAGTTCGAGATCGGCGATCCGAGCCAGTCGTTCCTGCAGACCGGATACACGTCCGGCCGCGAAGGTCTGCTGGCCGGCGAGGGTCTGATGCTCGACGTCAAACGGATGGAGTCCGCGTACCTGGACCTCAACCAGCGCGAGTACGAGCTGACCAAGCATGTGAGCCTGCGCCAGGTCGACCCGGTGGCACTGCTGACGCTGCGGGCCACCGGCACCTGCTCGGTCACGTTGCCGGAGGGCCTGTTCGACCTGGACTGCCCCGGGCACTACTTCCGCCGGATCAAGTCGGTCGCGGTCAGCATCCCGAGCGTGGTCGGACCGTACTCCGGGCTGAACTGCACGCTGACGTTGCAACGCAGCAGCGTACGGACGAGCCCGCAGCTGACCAACGGCGCGTACGACCGCAACGGCGACGACGCCGGCCGCTTCAGCGACTACTTCGGTCGGATCGAGTCGATCGTCACGAGCAGCGGCACGAACGACAGTGGCCTGTTTGAGACGAACCTGCACGACGAGCGCTACCTGCCGTTCGAGGGATCCGGCGCGGTCAGCCAGTGGACGCTGCAGCTGCCCGCGAACATCCGGCAGTTCGACTACGCCTCGATCTCGGATGTCGTGCTGCACGTGCGCTACACGGCCCGGGAGGGTGGCGCACCGCTGCGAGCCGCGGCCGAGAAGTCGTTGCTGGCGCAGATCAAGGCCGCGACCACGATCGGTTCGGTACGGCTGCTGTCGCTGCGCCGCGACTTCCCGACCGACTGGGCAAAGTTCGCCGCGACCGACCTCACGGCGAACCCGCGTGCGCCCTACACGCTGACGCTGCGCGAGGAGCACTATCCGTTCTGGGCGGTCCCCAAGACCATGAAGCTCCGCAAAATCCAGCTCTTCGCGGCGCCCGGGAGCAAGACGACGATCACCGCGACCGCCGACGCAGCCGGTACGCAGCCGGTCGTCACGCTGACCACGGCCGGGGCACCTGCCGGACTCGCGTTCGGCACGGTGCCGCCGTCGGTCGTACTGCCTCCGGCGGTCGGTCCGGTCACCTGGTACTTCGACGACAACACGATGGAGGATGCCTGGATCGCGCTGACCTGGGGCGAAGCGTGAAGCACCGGTAGTTACTGAACACGCTCGCTTCTGGTACGAAGGCCGGATGCAGAACATCGGTGCCGAGGCGGCCGTGATCACGGCCGATCATCCGTGAACGCGATCGGCGTTGCCGCGTTTCTCCTCTGCGCCGGTGTCGCCGCCGGCATCATCGGGACCGCCGGCGGCATTACCTCGCTCGTGTCCTACCCGGCACTGCTGGTGGTCGGGATCGGTCCGTTCGCGGCCAACGTGACGAACGCGGTCTCGCTCATCGGCAGCGGCCTGACCTCCTCGCTGTCGTCCCGGCCGGAATTGCGCGAGCACCGGGCCACGCTGCGATCCTGGGCCGGTTATGCCGCCGCGGGCGGGATCATCGGTGCCGGACTGCTCCTCGTCACCCCGCCGGACCTGTTCGGCTGGATCGTGCCGATCCTCGTGGCATCTGCGTCGGTGCTGCTTCTCCTGCAACCGCGGATCACGAAGCTTCGGCGGGCCGGTGAACGCGTCGGTGAGCCGGCCGCACGGCCGATGCTCGTCAACGCGACCGTCGTCGCGGTGAGTCTCTACAGCGGATACTTCGGGGCCGGCGCCGGCATGCTGATCCTGGCGGTCCTGATGGTGCTCGTCGATGCGCATCTGGCGCGGGCGAACGCGCTGAAGAACGCGGTGCTGACGATCGCCGACATCTGTCCCGGAATCATGTTCGCGTTGGCCGGCCCGGTGTCGTGGCGGGCTGCGATTCCGCTGGCCGCCGGTGCGAGCATCGGCGGGCTGATCGGGCCGATCGTCACCCGACATGCACCGCATACGGTGATCCGTACGGTGGCTGCCCTGATGGGATTCGGGCTGGCCGGCTGGCTGATCGCAAAGGCCCTTCAGTGAGCGACGATCCACATCAGGCGTCCGCCGCGGTGTGGACGGGCGTGATGTTGTCGCTCTCGGCGAGCGGTGTCCACAGGTTGAAGAACTGCACCTTCGCCGGTTGCGCCCGGTCGAGGGAGATGTCGTCGCCCTGCTGGTATTCGCCCTTGCCGGCTCCGCACCCGTTGTTGATCACGTCGAGATCGCCCTGGTGATAGGCCTGGTCCGCCTGGAGCGAGTACGTCAGCATGCGGACGAGATCCCCCTTCAACTCGCCGCCGTTCGGGATCAGCGAGACATCCAACGCGTTGGCCGCGGCGATCTCCTGCTGGCGTTGAGTCAGCACCTGCCGCATCGACGTCTCACCGGATCGGACGTGCGAGCAGGGCTGCTGCAGCGCGCGGTGCAGTTGGTTGCGACTGTTCGTACTCCGCGTCAGGATCGCCTCGATCACTGCGACCTGCGTATATTCCGCCGAGCCATCGGGCTGCTGAGTATCCGGCGTGGTCGTGTCCGGCGTCGGGGTAGCGGGGGTCTGCGCGTTCGTGCCGCCGTTGACCGGGAGGGTCTGTCCGACCGCCGTCGGTGTGGTTGCCGGGGCCGCCTGGGACCCACCGTGACCGCGGACCTCCACCTCCCAGAAGGCCGCCGCGCCGACCAGAATGCACACCACGATGGCACCGATCACGAGCCCGTTGCGGGATCCTCGGTCGCGCCGGCTGGCATCGAAGGGCGGCGCGGGTGGCGGGACCACGAATCCGTCCCTCGCCGGCGCACGGCTCGTCGGAACCTGCGGCCACGAGTCGCTCTGGTAACCGAAGCCTCGCTCGCGCGTCCCTGCGGCCGGTTCCACCGGATCGGTGGCCGCGGCGACCCTGGGTGTGACCGGAACCTCCGGCCACGCACCTGAGACGTATGCGGGCCACAGATCGGAGATCGCCGGCGCCTCCGGCTGCGACGCTTGCGCCGACGTTGGGAATTGGTAGTTGCAGCGCGGGCAAGCGCGTGCGCCGACGGACACATCGGTCGCACAGACCGGGCAATTCATCGGACTCCTGGGGAGGTCAGGCCGTTCGTATTGACGATCTCCATGTGCATTGTACGGAAAATCTCGACGCAGACAGTCCGCCGTCACGCGGAGTGACTCTATCGTGATAGACGAGTGATCCTCACCCTTCCGGCCGCCGGATATCGGTCGAGTCCGGCGGCCACCTGGGCCATACTGCACGGATGCTCCTGACCGTCACCACGACTCATGACCGGCCACCGATCTCGGCTTCCTGCTGCACAAGAATCCGCAGCACGCCCAGGCGTTCGCCCAGTCGTACGGTCAGGCGCACGTCTTCTACCCCGAGGCCGCGCCGGAGCGCTGCACGGCCGCACTGCTGCTGGAAATCGACCCCATTGACCTGGTACGCGGCCGCGGTCCGGCCGTCCCGGAGCCCGGTCGACCCCGGATTTCGCGTTGGGCAGCTACGTCAACGACCGCCCGTACGCGGCCTCGTCGCTGCTCGCCGTCGCGCTCGGCCAGGTGTTCCGCACCGCGATGCGCGGCGAGTGCAAGGCCCGGCCGGATCTCGCCGCCGCCGCGATTCCGCTGGAGATCTCGATCCCGGCGCTGCCGTGCCGCGGCGGCGCCGACCTCGCGACCGGCCTGTTCGCGCCGCTCGGCTGGACCGTCGACGCCGTACCGGTGCCGCTGGATCCGGCGTTTCCACAGTGGGGCGACAGCCGGTACGTGCGGCTGACGCTGTCCGGCACGATGCGTCTCGCGGACGCGCTGAACCACGTGTACGTACTACTTCCGGTGCTCGACGATGCGAAGCATTACTGGGTCTCGAACGACGAGATCGACAAGCTGATCCGGGCCGGAGACGGCTGGCTCGGTACGCATCCGATGCGCGATCTGATCACCCGCCGCTACCTGGCGCATCAGGGCAGATCTGGCGCGCAGCGCGATGGCCCGGTTGGCCGAGGTCGACGACGTCGAGCCGGAGTCGTTCGACAATGCCGCGGAGGAGCCGGTCGCGCAGGCATCCATCCCGCTGGCATCCGCGCCGTCGGCATCGGTCCCGCTGGCCGAGGCACGCCGGATCGCGATCGTGGAGGTGCTGCGCGCCGAGGGCGTGAGCCGGGTCCTGGATCTCGGGTGCGGACCGGGAGCGCTGCTGGCCGAGCTGATCAAGGACAGCCGGTTCACCGAGATCGTCGGTACCGACGTCTCCCACCGGTCGTTGGAGATGGCCGCCCGCAAGCTGCGCCTGGACCGCCGCCCGGACCGGCAGCGCGAACGGATCACGCTGCTGCAGAGTTCGGTCACCTACCGCGATGCTCGCCTGCGCGGCTATGACGCGGCGGTGTTGATGGAGGTCGTCGAGCACATCGATCCGCCGCGATTGCCGGCGCTCGAGCAGTCGGTCTTCGGCGACGCCGTACCGCGGGTCGTGGTCGTGACCACGCCGAATGTCGAGCACAACGTCCGCTACGAGGGGCTGGCGGCCGGCACGATGCGCCACACCGACCATCGGTTCGAGTGGACCCGCGCCGAGTTCGCGGCCTGGGCCGACGGCGTCGCGTCCGCGTACGGGTATGCGGTCCGCTATGCACCGGTGGGTGACGACGATCCCGAGGTCGGCCCGCCGACCCAGATGGCGGTCTTCACCCGCGTCGAATCGCCGCAGGAGGTAGTGCCATCAGCGCGCTGAGCATTCCGGATCTGAGCCTGATCGCGCTGATCGGTATCTCCGGATCCGGCAAGTCGTCGTTCGCCCGTACGCATTTCCGGCCGACCGAGGTGATGTCGTCGGACTTCTTCCGCGGCCTGGTCAGCGATGACGAGAACGACCAGTCGGCCAGCCGGGACGCGTTCGACGCGCTGTTCTACGTGGCCGCGAAGCGGCTGGCCGCCGGCCGCCGTACGGTCGTGGACGCGACGAACCTCCGCGTCGAGGATCGCCGCAAACTGATCGCGCTGGCCCGCGAGCATGACGTGCTGCCGACCGCGATCGTCCTGGACGTGCCGGAGAGCATTTGCGTGGAGCGCAACGCCGCCCGGCCGGACCGGAACATGCCGGCGCACGTCATCCCGCGGATGGCGAAGGATCTCCGGCGGAGCCTGCGGGGGCTGGAGCGCGAAGGCTTCCGAAAGGTGCACATCCTGCGCGGCGTCGACGAGATCGACGCCGCAACGATCACCTACGAACGGCTGTTCAACGACCGCCGAGATCTGACCGGACCGTTCGACGTGATCGGGGACGTGCACGGCTGCCGCGCCGAGTTGGAGACGCTGCTCGGCGAGCTGGGCTATGCCGTCGTCCGGGATGATGCCGGTCACGCGGTGGACGCCGAGCATCCGGCTGGGCGTACCGCTGCGTTCGTCGGAGACCTTGTGGACCGCGGCCCGGACACTCCCGGCGTGCTCCGCCTGGTGATGGGCATGGTTTCGGCCGGACACGCGCTGTGCGTGTCCGGCAATCACGAGAACAAGCTGCTGCGGGCCCGGCGTGGCCGTAAGGTCCAGATCACCCACGGCCTGGCCGAATCGCTGGAGCAGCTGGCCGCGGAGACATCCGAGTTCGGCGACGCCGTCGATGCGTTCCTGGACGGGCTGATCAGCCACTACGTGCTCGACGGCGGCCGGCTGGTGATTGCGCATGCCGGGTTGAAGGAGGCCTACCACGGCCGCGCATCCGGTCGCGTCCGCGACTTCGCGCTCTACGGCGAGACGACCGGCGAAACCGACGAGTACGGGCTGCCGGTCCGCTACCCGTGGGCGAACGAATATCGCGGCGCCGCCATGGTCCTCTATGGACACACGCCGATCGTGGCACCCGAGTGGATCAACAACACGATGTGCCTGGACACCGGCTGCGTGTTCGGCGGTCAGCTGACCGCGCTGCGCTATCCCGAGCGTGCGGTCGTGTCGGTGCCGGCCGAGAAGGTCTGGTACGAACCGGTGAAGCCGCTGGTGGCACCGGTCGCCCAGCGTGCGGGCACGGTCCTCGACATCGACGACGTGCTCGGCAAGCGGATCGTCGAGACCGGCTACCACGGGCGGATCTCGGTCCGCGAGGAGAACGCGGCGGCAGCTATCGAGGTGATGAGCCGGTTCGCGGTCGATCCGCGCTGGCTGGTCTATCTGCCGCCGACGATGTCGCCGCCGGCCACCTCGCAGCGGCCGGATGCGCTGGAATATCCGACCGAGGCGTTCGCCTACTTCCGCGGCGAAGGCGTCGAGCGGGTCGTGTGCGAGGAGAAGCACATGGGCTCCCGCGCGATCATCGTGGTGACCGCGTCCGCCGACGTCGCCGCGCGTCGATTCCAGGTCTCCGATGGGACGGCGGGTGCGATCTACACGCGTACCGGACGGCCGTTCTTCGCGCCCGCAGCGACGGCCACGCTGCTGGCCGAGGTCCGCGCCGCGGTCACCGCCGCCGATGGATGGAACGCATGGGGTACGGACTGGCTGGCGCTCGATGCCGAACTCTTGCCGTGGTCGGCGAAGGCCGGTGCGCTGCTTCGGAACCAGTACGCGTCGGTCGGTGCCGCGGCTCGCGCCGTACTCCCGGATGCCGTCGATCTTCTGAGCGCCGCGGCCGGACGCGGCCAGGACGTGTCGGCGCTGCTGGAGCGGGTGTCGAGCCGGGCCGCGAACGCGGTGAAGTTCACCGAGGCGTATGGGCGCTATTGCTGGCCGACCGAGGGCCTGGACGGTGTCCGGATCGCGCCGTTCCAGGTACTGGCCGGTGACGGCGAGAACTTCGCCGCGACCCGGGACCACGGCTGGCATCTGGAGGCGATCGATCGGCTGGTCGACGCGGCGCCGGACCGGTTCACGCCGACCGGCCGCCTGATCGTGGACGTGAACGCAGCCGACTCGGTCGCGGCCGGCGTCGACTGGTGGGAATCGCTGACCGGCCGTGGTGGCGAGGGCATGGTCGTGAAGCCGTACGCCGGGCTCGTCCGCGGCGGTCACGGCCTGGTGCAACCCGGTGTGAAGTGCCGCGGACGCGACTACCTGCGGATCATCTACGGCCCGGATTATGCCGAACCCGGCAACCTCGACCGGCTGCGGGAACGTGGGCTCGGCCGCAAGCGTGCGCTCGCGCTGCGCGAGTATGCGCTGGGCCTTGAGTCGCTGGATCGGTTCGTCAGCGGTGAACCACTGTGGCGGGTGCACGAGGCGGTGTTCGCGGTGCTCGCGATGGAATCGGAACCCGTCGATCCGCGCCTGTAGTCCGTGTCCCTGGACGGCGCAACCTCGTTGATGTGGTAGCTGCGTGCCCGGGAAAGTAGACGGCTGACTCGGGTTTACCACGCGCCGGTCGTGGGCATTGGCCGTCAACTCTCCAGAGGAGCGTAGATGGACGATCCCAGGGCCGCCGCGGCTCGCGAGACACTCGCCCTGCATTTTCCCGGTACCGACCCGGACACGATCGACACGATTGTCATGGTCGTGTATCGGCACTTGGACTCGCTTCCACCGGTGCCGCGGGGCCTGAATCATCGTCTCCCGGCCGCCGCTGACGATCGCGAGTTGTGGCCGGTATCCCGCGCGAACTCCCTGATCATGGCCGATTAGAGGTCGTCGGACTGCTGCGGCAGCTCGATGCGGCCCTCGCCGCGGATGATCTTCTTGAACTCGCTGCGGCTGACCGACACGTACCGCTCGTTGCCGCCGATCTGCACCTGAGGACCCTGGACCACCGCCCGACCGTCGTCGTCGACCCGGACCACCATCGTGGCCTTCTTGCCGGTGTGGCAGATGGTCTTGATCTCGCTGATCGAATCGGCCCAGGCGAGCAGATATTGGCTGCCCTCAAACAACTCGCCCATAAAGTCGGTACGCAGGCCGTACGCGAGCACCGGCACACCGAGTGCGTCGACGACCTCGGTGATCTGCCAGACCTGCGTCTTCGTCAGGAACTGCGCCTCGTCGACCAGCACGCAGTGCACCTGCCCATCGGACGCCATCTCGGTGCCGACGATCGCCAGTAGGTCGTCGTCGCGATCGAAGACGCGGCCCTGCGCCTGGAGCCCGATCCGTGACGCGACGACGCCCTCCCCCGAGCGGTCGTCGAGCCTCGGCGTGAGGATCAACGTACGCATACCGCGTTCGCGATAGTTGTACGCGCTCTGCAGCAGAGTCGTCGTCTTGCCGGCGTTCATCGCCGAGTAATAGAAATACAGCTTCGCCATCGTACGGGGAGTGTAATCAGCGTCAAACGGACTGATGAACGGGCCTATCGTCGACCGACGTCGACCGTGCGATGTCAGCTTTCTAGAGATGGAACGCGCCGACCATCGATGCGGCGGACGAGGCGCATCGATGGTCGGCGCCAGGTGCAGGATGTCCTCGGCCGTACGCAGCGTCGAACAATGCGTGTACGCAGTCGTCGAGCGGACCCCACGGGTGCTGGGCGAGATGACCAGCGTCGGGATGTGATTGCTGGTGTCGGAGCCTTCGTCCCAGGTAATGATGATCACGAGATGTCCGGCGCGGAAGTCCGTGCCACCGGTGAGCTGTGGCATCCAGCGCGACAGCCAGGCATCGCCGGCGGCCACCCGCCCGGACGAGCACGACGGGGCGCCGTGCATGTCGTCGCACGCGTCCGGGGTGACGAATGCGTACGCCGGCAGGGTGCCGTTGGAGATGGCGGTGTGCAGGGCTCCGCTGGTTAACGTACCGAGCGCGATGTCGTCGGCGGTGCACTGGCTGGCTTCGCTGGTGTAGTACGGAGCCGGTGTGTGCCGAGCGAGGAACACGCCGTCGCTGCGTAGGTGGCCGCGAGCTTCGTGAGATACGGCGAAGCTTTACCGCCGATGACCTGGCTGTACGTCTCGTTCTCCCCGGCAATCACCAGCACCTTCGCCTAGGCGGGTGCCGACGCCTATGCGGCGGTCGTCGATGCCCCGGTCAGCGTTGTCGCCAGGTCAGTGTCGTCGCCACGGCGATCGTCGCCAGGGCAGCACAGCACGCCTTTGGGCATTGCTCCTCCCAGAGTCACCTCGATGATCACAAGCCGCTCTCAGCTTCGGCCACGATCAGTGACATCCTGTGGCATATGCCGGAAATCAACTGCACTATTTCGCCGCGATCTAGCCTCGATCCCCTACAGCTTGTAGTATCGTGGCGCCGCCATCAGCAGGATCACGATCGGACAGATACGTCGGCGGCTCGGATCGGCACATCGTCCGCACCCCCGACCGAACCAGGTGAATCGCCATGTGGCTGCTGGGCCTGCTCACGACATCTATCACCGCCATCGTCGTCTCGTTCCGCGGGCTCCCCCTCGACCCGAGCCCATCAGAGCCCATTGATCCGCCGTCCGCGGATCAGGACCACAACGGCGACGGCGTGCCCCCGCCCGAGCCGAGGCCGGCACACCGCTGTACGCCATACGTTGCCGGCCGGAGCAGCGGTGCGCCGGGTTACCGGACACGGCGACCCGGCCAGCGGCGGGTCTGACGATCGGCGTGGCCGAAACGATCGGCAGGCGAATGATCGGTCCGGCCGAGATGTGGCGTCGCGGCCGAATGCCGGAACAATGCCCCTATGGCGAATCCGTGGTGGCACCACCACCTTCCGGCGGCGCACGTCAGACGCGCCTCGACCCGGTGTGACCGCGGACGATCTTTCGGTGGCACTCGAACCACTCCCCGCAGAGACGCGCCCGCCGTGCTGCGGTACGCCCCGGCGGCCGGCCGATGCCACCCAGCCGGCGACCACGTTGCGTACGTGCGTGGATGCGCTCGACCATGCAGCCGCAGCACTGTTCCCGGACTGGCTGCCCGGAGCGGCGGACATTCCCGGCCCCGAAGGCGCCGGGCATCGCCGCCGTGCGCTCGCTGGCGCTCACGCTGGCGTCCCGGTTGGCGCCCACTTCGGCCTGTTCCTGGCGAATCTCGCCGAACGGGATCCTCTCCCAACGGGCCACCACCGGCGAAAACATTTCCGGCCGAGATATGGGCTGCCGGGCTCGCCCGGGTGCTGGCCGCAAGCTATGGGCGCCCGGCTGCCGCCCTCGTGTTCGACCTGCCTGAAGGGCTGTCCGAAGCGCAGGAACGAGCGATCGTCTCGGCCGCCGGCTGGCTTGCCCACCATGGCGGCTTCGGCATCTGGCTCACCGGCGCGGCACCGATGTCGCTCGACACGGTCGATACCGTGACGATCCGCCTGCCCCAGGTGCCCATGGCTCCGGAGCCGGCCGAGCTGCCCACCCGGCCGTCGGTCGACTATCCCCACCGATCGGTCGGCCGCACCCGGCGAGTCCGGCCGAGAACGCGCTCGAAGCGACGCTGCGGACCACGACGTGGGCGGCCGGACGCGCCTGGACCAGACCTACCAGTCACATCCGTTGGCCGAGCCGTACCGGCTGGATCTGGTCTGGGAGGCGTACCGGTGTGTTGTGGAAATCGACGGTCCGGACCATCTGGCGCCGCCGAATACGAGGCTGATCGGCGCCGTGACATGCGATTACTCCTCGACGGGTACGCCGTCCTACGATTCACAAACGCCCAGGTCCTTTCCGACGCGCGCACGGTAGCATCACAGATCGAGCAATTCCTTCGTCTCAGAACCCCCCGGGAAGGCCCGCCCGATGCCCAGTCGTGACCCCTCGAAGTTCAGCCTGCCTGAACTCGCCGCACTGATCGTGCTCATGTCCGAGGACCGCGAGCTGTCCAACCCGGAGATGATCGAGCTGGTCGGGTTCGCCTTACCGGCACACCTCGCATCAACCTCGCCAACGCCGGTCTGATCGACAGCCGGAAAGGGCACCGCGGCGCGTACTTCCACACGCTCACTGACAAGGGTGGGCCGAGTGCCGCCAGTTGTCGACGGTGCCGCGTCCGGCCGGTGCAAAGTCGGCCGTTGGTGCGCTGATGGCACTGCTCGGCGGCGTACAGCGCGGGCTGGACCAGCGGCATATCAGTCAGGGGACTTCTTCCACCGCGAAACGAAGCCAACGGCCAGCGAGACGAGCCCGGCGGCCGACGCGCCATCACAGATCCGGGCGGCCTATGTCGTACTCGCCGGGCGATCCGGCGGTTTCGTCACGCTCGCTGACCTGCGTGATCGGCTGGCCGACATCAGCCGGGAGGACTTCGACGACGCGCTGCGTGGGATGAATCGCGAGCCCGACGTACACCTGCAGCCGGCCGCGAACCTCAAGGCGCTGGATGAACGTGAGCGCGACGCAGCCATGCACCTCGGCGGCGAGGACACGCATATCCTCGCGATCGAGAATTCGTGACCGACGCGCTGCTCGGTGCGCTCGTCGGACTGCGATTCAATTCGGCGCCTACGCCCGACGATGTGTGGAAACCGTCGCCGTTCCACGTGGAAGAGCTCCACAAGACCGTCGTCGACGGGATCTTCGAGGGCGTCGGCGCGGCCCGGCGCAGCGACGATTCGAGCCGCTCGGCGTTGTCGTACGTGGGCAGAGCGGATCCGGTAAGACGCACATGCTCGGCATGGTCCGCGACGCATCCACCGAGAAACCGATACTTCTTCCTGGTCAGCCTGCTCAACGGCAAGATGTTCTGGGAGAGCGTCGCGATCGCCACGGTCGAAGGCCTGCTGCATGACGGTGGTGGATGGGGCACACAGCTCACCGCGTTCCTGCGCCGTCTGACGTCGACTATCGGCCTCGATGCCGATGTCCGCGACGCGATCGCCGGTGCTCGTCCGCTCACGCCGGCGGACATGAACGCGTTCATCACGGCACTGCGTCACCACAGCCGCGATGTGGCCAGGAAGCACAGGACACCGCACGGTCGATGGTCCTCTACGGCTCGGACGACTTCGAGCACAGGACATGGGTACGCGTCCTCACCTCATCGGTCAGGCTGGCGATCGGCCGATCGGCCGTGGGGCATCAGCCGCGGTATCCGTACCCCAGCTGATCGTCCGCGACATCACCCGGCTGCTCGCGTTGACCGGCCCGACCGTCATCGCCATCGATCAGCTGGACCGCTGTTCGCGCAGACGATCGGCGGCGCCACCGGCATGTTCGGTGACGCGGCGGACTCGGCCCAGTCGCTGATCCTGCTCGGCCAGGTCGCCGACGGTTTGATGGACTCGGCAAACCGCCCGGCGTACCCTCACGGTCGTCGCCTGCCTGCCGGTCACCTGGGAACTCATCAAACGCCGTGCCGCCTCGCCGGTGCCGACCGCTTCCGCGAACTATCGATCCTGCACCGCATCCCGACCGCCGCGATCGGGCAGGCAATCATCGCAAAACGGCTCGCGCTGCACTACGCCGATGTCGGCCTGACGCCGGCGTACCCGACCTGGCCGATCCTGCCGGCGGCATTTACCGATACCACGGACTACACGCCACGCGGCTCTCAAGCGGGTCGAGCGGCACGTCCAATGCTGCGTGAGCAACGACCGGCTCAGCGAACTTGCGCACCTCGACGACGGCGCCCGGCCGGACGACGGCGGTCGCTCCGGTGGCGGCGGCCGTTCCGACGATGGTGCCCGGCCTGACAACGCCGCCGAAGCACCCGCGGAGCCCCCGACGCCGGCCCAACAACAGGCCACCGACGACCGTCTCGCGGCGCTCGACGCCCCGTTCACCAACTCTACGCGGCGGCCGATGTGACCGGGCCGCTCGATCCGGCCCGCGAGGACGCGCTGATGCCCGCGCTGCTCGCCGCCGGGCTCCAGGCCTGGATCGAGAACGCCGAGACCGGCGGACGCTACAAGATCGACCCGCCACCGGCCGCGAAACCCGCACTCCACGCCCGGCTCCGGCTCGTCCTCGACGAGGCGACCGAAGACGAATCGCACTGGGGGTTCCGGGCGATCGCGAGCACCAGCGCGGTCGCGGTGATCAGCCGTATCCGGACCGCATCGACGATGTCCGGCATAGATCCCGCGTCACCGGGTCGACGGCTGATCCTTCTGCGCCGATCGTCCTGGGGGCTGGGTCCGAAGACGATCGAGGTGGTCGCCGCGTTCACCGCCGCCGGCGGGCGTACCGCGACGATCACTGACGACGACATCGCCACGTTTGATGCGCTGCGCGTCCTGGCCGCCGAGGCCATCGGCGTTCGCGGCGTGGCTCGTTCATGCTGCGCGGCCAGCACGTCCACGCTGTTGCAGAGCCTCGATATCGGCGGTAACGGTGCGGTTGCGGTGGTCGATGTGACGGCTGGCTCCACGACCGAAGAACCCCGATGTGGTACGCCGATCTCGCCGGTCCGGCGCACCGACGAACCGCCCGCCGGTGCCGTCAATCCGCGGAAGACTCCGTCCGACTCCGACGCCTCGAATTCCGACTCGACCTCCGCTTCCGGCTTGACCTCCGGTGGGGACTCGATCTCCGACGCGGGCTAATTACCCGCGCAGCGGCTCCCGCTCGCGATAGCCGACAGACCAGTACGCGCCAGCGTACACGCTGGCCGACGCCCGGCCACCGTCGGCCGGCGGCAACGAGATCCATGCGGCCGAGATCAGCGACAACGAGATGCCGCTCGGCATGGTCGCCGGCTCCGGCCAGCCACTCACCCTGGGGCTGGAGTCGCTGCGCAAGCACATGACCATCTTCGCCGGTTCCGGCTCCGGCAAGACCGTGCTGATCCGCCGGTTCGTCGAGGAGTGCGCGCTACGCGGAGTCTCGTCGATCGTGCTCGACCCCAACAACGACCTGGCCCGGCTCGGCGACGGTTGGCCCGAGGCGCCGAAGGAGTGGGCGCCGCGGACCGTGGCCCGCCGCGGAGTACCTGGCGACACCGACGTCGTGGTATGGACGCCACGGCGCCAAGCCGGCACGACCGCTGGCGTTCCAGCCGCTGCCGGACTTCGCGCCGGACGCGACGATCCCGACGAGTTCGGCGACGCGATCGAGGCCGCCGTGGCAGCGCTCGCGCCCCGGGCTCGGACGACAACACGACCGTGAAGGCGCATCTCGGCCAGGCGGTGCTGCGTGGGGCGCTGGAGTACTTCGGTCGACGGCGCGGGCGGAATCTGCGCGCCTTCATCGACGTCCTCGCCGACCTGCCGGACGGGCTGAGTACGCTCTCTGCCGGCCCCAAGATCGCGGCCGGACTCGCCGAGACGCTGACCGCCACCATGGTCAACGACCCGTTGTTCGGCGGCGCCGGTACCCCGTCGATCCCGGCATCCTGCTGACGCCGCCGCCGGGGAAGCGCGCCCGGATCTCGGTCATCAGCTTTATCGGCCTGACCAGCGACGAGCACGGCAGGGCTTCGTCAACCAGCTGCAGATGGCGTTGTTCGCCTGGATCAAAAAGCATCCGGCCGGCGACCGTCCGCTCGGCGGCCTGTTGTGATGGACGAGGCGCAGACGTTCGCGCCGTCGGGGGCGATGACCGCCTGCACGCGAGCACGCTGGCGCTGGCGTCGCAGGCCCGCAAGTACGGCCTCGGCCTGGTCTTCGCCACCCAGGCCCCCCGAGGGGCTGCACAACCACATCCCGGGCAACGCGGCCACCCAGTTCTTCGGCCTGCTGAACGTCCGATCTCAGATCGAGGCGGCCCGCGAGATGGCGGAGGCCAAGGGCGGTGACGTGCCGGACATCGGTTTGCTGCGGGCCGGCCAGTTCTACGCGGCCCGGGAAGGCCATCCGTTCGAGCGGATCGACGCGCCGATGTGCCTGTCCTACCACCCGAGAAGCCCGCTGACGCCGGACGAGGTGATCCGCCGAGCGCACGGCGATCCCGATCCGGATCAGTGACGGCCACGACCCGCCATGACTGCGGCCATGACCGCTGCCCTGCTCGTGATGGACGTCCAGAACGGGATTGTCGCCCGTTCGGTGACACCATCCTTCCGCCGATCGAAGCCGCTGTCACCGCTGCGCGCTCGGCTGGGGTACCCGTCATCTTTGTTCGGATTGGGTTTCGACCGGGCGCGCCCGAGGTCTCGGCCAGCAATAAGACGTTCTCCCTGCTCAAAGATCAGGGTGGCCTGGGCGTCGACGATGAGGCGACGCAGGTGCACGAACGCGTCGCGCCGTTGGCGTCCGAGGCCGTTGTGATCAAGCGACGGGTCAGCGCGTTCTCCGGCAGCGACCTGGCCGAAGTCTTGCGCGGTAGCGGCATTGACACGCTGGTCCTCACGGGCATCACCACTCCGGCGTGGTGCTGTCCACGCTGCGGCAGGCGGCCGATCCACTACCGGTTCGTCGTGCTCCCGACACATGCGGGGACGCCGATCCGGAAGTACATCGGGTGCTCACCGAGAAGGTGTTCCCCCGGCAGGCCGAGGTCATCGACGTCGCCGATTGTCGCCACCCTCGCCGCCGAGGTCGCTTGCACCATCTGGCGCAGCCCACCCCGAACCATCATTGGTGGGATCTCGCATCGATCGGCGTGGCCGTCGAGTCGTACGGGCTATTCGGTCTCGTAACCCGGCGCTATCCGCCGATTCACCTGACACGGGCCGGGCAGTCATGGCCGGACGGGCTTGCGACCGGCGGCCTGCTGGTCGCCCTCGGCCTGCCGCTGCTCGGGTGGTCGCTGATCCTCGCGCTCGCGCCGGACGGTCGACTCACCGCCGAGTGGCCGGGCACCGTGGTCGGCATGGGCTCGATCGTGGCGATCTGCGTCGGGTATTCGTGGCGGTCGGCGAAGAGGCGGCAACGGCCGACCGTATGACCGCGAACGGCATGGTTGCTTTACCAGCAGCCTGGTTCGGTGAAGGCTCGTAGATGTGGAAGAGGCGGCGAGGATGCGGGTGCGGGTCGAAGGGATCGTGCAGGGAGTCGGGTTCCGCCCGTTCGTCCACGCGATCGCGCACCGGCACGCGCTCGCAGGCCTCGTCGGCAACGACAGCGACGGCGTGTTCATCGAGGTCGAAGGCGGTCCGGCCGGCCTCGACGCGTTCCTCTCCGCGCTGCGGGCCGAAGCCCCGCCGCTCGCGACCATCGACGCGGTGACGACGGCCGTCCTGGACCCGACCGGTGCCACCGGCTTCCGGATCGTCGACAGCCCAGCCGGTGGCGAGCGCCGGACCGGTGTCTCGGCCGACTCGGCGACCTGCGACGACTGCCTGCGGGAGATGCCGATCCCCACCGATCGCCGCTTCGGCTACCCGTTCATCAACTGCACCAACTGCGGTCCGCGCTACACGATCACCCGGGATGTTCCGTACGACCGGCCGTACACGACGATGTCCGCGTTCGCGATGTGCGCGGCGTGCTCGGCCGAGTATCACGATCCGGCCGATCGGCGCTTCCACGCGCAGCCGGTCTGCTGCCCGGCCTGCGGGCCGGGCTCGCGCTCGACGGCTCCGGCGACGACCCGATCGGCCATACCGCCGCGCTGCTCCGGGCCGGTGCCGTGGTCGCCGTGAAGGGCATCGGCGGCTATCACCTCGCCGCCGACGCGATCGAGCGAGACCGCGACCGGCCGGTTGCGCACCCGCAAGCATCGCGAGGACAAGCCGTTCGCGGTCATGGTCGCCTCGCTCGCTGCGGCCCGCGCGCTCTGCACGGTCGACGCCCCGGCCGCAGCGCTGCTCACCGATCGGCGGCGCCCGATCGTGCTGCTCGCCGCCGCCACGCGTCGGCCCCGCTGGCGGCCGCGTCGCGCCCGGCAACCGGGATCTGGGGCTGATGCTCCCGTACGCGCCGGTGCACCATCTGCTGCTCGCGGCGTTCGCCGGCCCGATCGTGCTGACCAGCGGCAACGTGTCGGACGAGCCGATCGCGTACGCCGACGACGACGCGGCCACCCGCCTGGCCGGCATCGCCGACGCGTACCTGACCCACGACCGGCCGATCCACACCCGGGTCGACGATTCGGTCGCGCGGATCCAGCGCGGGCGGCCGATGCTGCTCCGGCGAGCGCGCGGGTACGCACCCGAGCCGCTGCGCCTCGGCATCACGCGCGCCCGGCCGATCCTCGCCTGCGGTGCCGAGCTGAAGAACACGTTCTGCCTGCTCAAAGGCGATCGGGCGGTGATGTCGCAGCACATCGGCGACCTCGAGAACTACCCGACCATGCGCTCGTACGCCGACGGGATCGACCATCTCGCCCGGCTCTTCGACATCTCGCCGCAGCTGATCGCGTACGACCTGCATCCGGAGTACCTCTCCACGAAATACGCGCTGGACCGGGCCGACGCTTCGATCGCGATCGGCGTCCAGCACCACCACGCGCACATCGCGTCCTGCCTGGCCGACAACGGCGTGGACGGGCCGGTGATCGGGGTCGCCTTCGACGGCACCGGCTTCGGCACCGACGGCACGATCTGGGGCGGCGAGTTCCTGCTGGCCGACCTGGCCGGCTTCGATCGCGCTCGGGCACCTCGCGCCGGTGCCGCTCCCGGGCGGCGCGGCCGCGATCCGGCAGCCGTGGCGCATGGCGGTCGCCTACCTCGATGCCGCCTACGGCGACGACCTGCCCGACCTGCCCGTGCTCCGGCGGCACGCCGACACGTGGCCGGCGATCGTGCCCGATGGGCCGCCGGTCGTGAACGCGCCGCTGACGTCGAGCGCCGGCCGCCTGTTCGACGCGGTCGCCGCGCTGCTCGACCTGCGCGACGACGTCAACTACGAGGGCCAGGCCGCGATCGAGTTGGAGCAGCTGGCGGATCGGGACGAGGCCGGGACCTACCCGCGCGGCCATCGACGACGGCACGGTCCGCGGCGCGGACCTGGTCCGATCCGCGTGCCGCAGACCTCCTCAGCGGTACGCCCACCAGTACGATCGCCGCACGATTCCACAATGGACTCGTGGAGGTGACCGCGCGCCTGTGCACCGAGATCCGGATCCCGGACCGGCGTGACGACGGTGGCGCTCTCCGGCGGCGTCTTCCAGAACACCCTGCTGACGACCCGCCTGGTAACCGCTCTGGAGCGCGGACGACTTCAAGGTCCTGACCCACTCAAGGGTCCCCCCGAACGACGGCGGCATCAGCCTGGGCCAGGCCGCCATAGCCGCCACCCTCTCCGCAACCACACCGTAGTCGCGCGGTCCGGGCCACCCCAACCCGACAACATCCGTGAAGTTGCTCAGGATGGCCGACACGGTATGGCTGTTATGTGGCAGTGAATGACCGCCGTAGCGTCGACAGTGGCGACGATCTTCATGTCAGCGACGTGAGTCAGGGCCGCGACGAACGACGCGATCGCGGCGCGCTCGTGCTCGCCGGTGATCAGGCCGTCGGGCCCGACGGAACCGCTCGGCATCTCGATTCGACAGCGTAGTCGACGATCGACGGCGCCGACGTATCCGAGGACCAGGCGCAGCGTCGCCTCGGCGCCGTCACCACGGCCGATGCGCGGCGGCGTTGATCCAGGCGACCGGCTTCTCGTAGAGATCGGCCGTGCCGACCGTCCAGTCGAGCAGGTTCTTGAGGCTGCCCGGCAGGGTACCGGCGTATTCGGGAGTGCAGAACACGACGAGATCCGCCCGGGCGATCGCGGCGCACAGCTCCGACACGGCCGGCGGGGTTGCCGGCGTCTCCGGTACGAACGCCGGCAACTCCACCAGACCGGTGTAGAGCGTGGTCGTGACCGAGTCCGGGGCGAGGTGGCCCGCCGTCCGGAGGACCGCGGTGTTGGACGACGCGGGACGCGTACTTCCCGAGATCAGCAGAAGCTCCGGCATCCGTCCATGGTCACATGGACCGCTATCCTCCGTACATGCCCGAGACGACGACGCAGATCATCCGGCAGAATCGAGCACCGACGGCTCCGGGCATTGGTCGGTGTGGATGCCGACGTCCTCGATGCGCTGCACGCGCCGGCGTTCCGGTTGGTCCACCCCAGCGGCGGGGTGTGGACGAAGGAGGAGTACGTCGGCGGCGTGATCTCCGGCCACATCGACTACCGGAGATTCGAGCCGGTCTCCGAGATCGAGGTCCTGGTCGATGGCGATCTTGCCGTCATGCGCTATCGATCGGCCATCGAGATCTCGGTCGGCGCGCACGAACCGGGCACGCTCGACTGCTGGCACGCTGACACCTACCGTCGCGGCGGCGCCGATGAGCCGTGGCGGGTGATCTGGTCGCAGGCGACCGAGATCCAGGGCGGCTAGGCTGCTCCGATGGCATTGGAATGGGAACAGACGATCGTGAAGGCACACGACCCGGTCGCGCTCGGCCGCTGGTGGCGTGAAGCGCTCGGGTGGGTGGTCGTCGACGAGGATCCCCGCTGGTACGAGATCCGCCCCGCGGTCGACCGCATGCCCGGGCTGCTCTTCGTGCCGGTGCCCGAACCGAAGACGACCCCGAACCGCCTGCACCTCGACTTCCGCCCGGACGACCGGGATGCCGAGGTGGCGCGCCTGATCGCACTCGGCGCCGCGAAGGCCGACTTCGAGCACGGCGACCAGTCCTGGGTCGTCCTCGTGGATCCGGAGGGCAACGAGTTCTGCATCCTGTCCTCCCGAAAGCCCTAAGGGCGGCCCAGCAGGACGTCATGATCGCGATTCTTGGACACCAACCCGACGATCATGGACATCCGACCCGGCTCAGCGTCCAAGAATCGCGATCATGGGCGGCGAGCGGGCAGCCAGGCGTACCACTCGGTCGAGTCCTTCGCCTGTGGTCGCGGACATCTCAGGAATTCCAGTCGCGGATTCACCTGCCGGGCCGCGCGCGACGGCACTCGCGACGTCGAAGTCGACGTACGGGCAGCAGGTCGATCTTGTTGATCACGCACGAGATCGGCGCTCCGGAACATGTGCGGATATTTCAGCGGCTTGTCGGCGCCCTCGGTCACCGACATGATCACGACGCGGGCCGCCTCGCCCAGGTCGAACAGCGCCGGGCAGACCAGGTTGCCGACGTTCTCGATGAACACGAGCGAACCGTCCGGCGGCGCGAGCGCGCGTCAGCCCGTCGGCGAGCATCGTCGCGTCGAGGTGGCAGCCCGGCCCCGGTGTTGATCTGCACGACCCGGCAGCCGGTGGCCCGGATCCGTTCGGCGTCGAAGACCGTCTCCTGATCGCCCTCGATCACCGAGACCGGCATCGTGGCGGCGAGATCGCGGACCGTGCGCTCCAGCAGCGTCGTCTTGCCCGAGCCCGGGCGAACTCATCAGGTTGAGCGCGACGATGCCCCGCGCGGCGAACCAGCGCCGGTTGCGGTCGGCGAGGTCGTCGTTCTTCGCGAGCACGCGCTGTTCGAGCGGCGACCATCCGCAGCCGGCGTGCGCGTGCGGAGTGTGCCGGTGCGTGATGGTCGGTCCGGGTCGTGCGCGTCATCGAGGTCGATCACCCGGACGCCGGCGTCGTCGTCGCAGCCGCAGGTCTTACACATGCTCGCTCACCCCTACCGATCGCGATCCGCAACTCTTCGCCGGCCACGATCGCCACGTCCGCGCTGCCGCACCCGCACAGCAGCAGCTGGTCGGCCGGCCGGAACCCGGCGCCGCAGTCCGGCACGGCACGCACGCCGGCCACCTCGACGATCTCCAAGTCCGCGCCGGCCACGGGCGTGCCCTCGGCGGCCAGATCGAAGCAGAACCTGATCGCGTCCGGTTCGACGCCGGACAGCTCGCCGATCTCGAGGCAGTACGAGCGCGATCGGCGTGTCCCGGAGCCGCGTCGGCGATCTGCTCGATCACCGCTTCCGCGATCGACAACTCGTGCATGCCCGCTCAGCAGATCCGGGGCAGCGGGTCGCCGACCAGCAGGTCGACGATCCGCGTGCCGCCGAACGCCGTGTTGAGCAGCACCAGCCCGGGCGGGTCGTCGGCGATCCGGCCGATGATCGCGGCGCCGGCGCCGAGCGGATGCGCGCGCAGCGCCGCCAGCGCCGCGTCGGCCTAGGCGCCGTCGACGACCGCGACGAACCGGCCCTCGCACGCGACGTAGAGCGGATCGATGCCGAGGATCTCGCAGGCCCCGCGCACCTCGGCGCGCACCGGCACGGCGTCCTCGTTGACCACGACCGCGACGTCGGCCGCGCGCGCGACCTCGTTGAGGATCGTCGCGACACCGCCCCGGGTCGCGTCGCGCATCGCGCGGACGCCGGGCACCGCGGCCAGCAGCGACGCGATGATGTCGTGCAGCGGCGCGGTGTCCGACCGCAGGTCGGACGGCGATGTCGAGTTCGCCGCGCGCGAGCATGACGGTGATGCCGTGGTCGCCGATCGGGCCGGAGACCAGGACCGCGTCGCCGGGCTTGACGGTCGCGACGCCCAGCTCGACCGGGTGCCGGATCGACGCCGACGCCGGCGGTGTTGATGTAGCAGCCGTCGGCCTTGCCGCGCTGGACGACCTTCGTGTCGCCGGTGACGATGTGGACGCCGGCCGCGTCCGCGGCGGCACTCATCGAGGCCGCGATCCGCTGCAGATCCGCGACCGGGAAGCCCTCTTCGAGGATCATGCCGACCGACAGGTAGAGCGGCGTCGCGCCGGAGACGGCCAGGTCGTTGACGGTGCCGTTGATCGCGAGGTCGCCGATGTTGCCGCCGGGGAAGAAGATCGGCGACACCACGTACGAGTCGGTGGTGAACGCGAGCCGCGCGCCGTCGATCGTCAGCCGGGCCGCGTCCTCCAGCGGTTCCAGCTCCGGGCTGCGGAACTGCTCCAGGAAGATCGCCTCGATCAGCGTCTGCGTCGCCTTGCCGCCGGCGCCGTGAGCGAGCGTGATCCGCTCCTCCTTGACCCGCGGGTCGGGCCGCGCCGGGCGCGCTCGATGCGGTCGAGAACCTGCTGCTCGCGGGTCTTGTGCGGAGTCCCCGGCGGTAGTCGATCGTCGATGCGTCATACCGCGCGCTCGCCTCCCGCACCCGCTGCCGGGTGAACCGGCCGAAGTTGTAGTACGCCGCGCACGCGCCCTCGGGCGAGACCATGCAGGTGCCGATCGGCGTCTCCGGCGTGCACGCGGTGCCGAACACCTTGCACTCCCACGGTTTCAGCACGCCCTTGAGCACCTCGCCGCACTGGCACGACTTCGGATCGGCGACCCGCAGCCCGGGCACCTCGAAGATCTTCTCGGCGTCGAACCGCGCGTACGCGTCGCGCACCCGCAGCGCCGAGTAGTTGATGAAGCCGAGGCCGCGCCACTCGAAGAAGGTCCGCGGCTCCATCACCTCGTTGATGACCCGCATCGCGACCGGGTTGCCGTCCCACGGCACCACCCGGTTGTACTGGTTCTCGACCTCGCACCGCCCCTCGGACAGCTGCAGCATCAGCATGTAGATCGACTGCAGGATGTCCAGCGGCTCGAAGCCGGCCACGACCAGATCGGCTTGCGGTAGTGCGAGGAGATGAACTCGTACGGCGGCAGCCGATCACCGTGGAGACGTGGCCGGGGCCGAGGAACCCGTCCAGCCGCAGGTCCGGCGAGTCGAGGATGGCCTTGATCGCCGGAATGATCGTGACGTGGTTGCAGAAGATCGAGAAGTTGTCCAAGCCCTCCTCGGCCGCCCGCAGCACCGTCATCGCGGTCGACGGCGCGGTCGTCTCGAACCCGATCGCCATGAACACGACCTGCTGGTCCGGGTTCTGCCGGGCGATCTTCAGCGAGTCCAGCGGCGAGTAGACCATCCGGATGTTCGTACCCTCGGCGTTGGAATCGAAGAACGAACCGTCCCCGCCGGGTACGCGCATCATGTCGCCGAACGACGTCATCAGCACGTCGGGCTGCCGCGCGATGTGGATGGCGTCGTCGACCCGGCCCATCGGGATCACGCAGACCGGGCAGCCCGGACCGTGTACCAGCTGCACGTTCTCCGGCAGATAGTCCTCGAGCCGTGCTTGTAGATGGTGTGCGTGTGGCCGCCGCACACCTCCATGAACTTGTATTCGCGGCCCGGCTCGGCCAGCGCCGCGATGCGGGCCGCGAGCGCGCGCGCCTTCTCCGCGTCCCGGAACTCATCCACGTATTTCATCGTGAGGCTCCTACTCGATCGCGGACGCTTGGAGCGCGGCGATCTCGTCCGCGTACGCCTGGCCGATGCTTTCGAGGAACTCCAGCGCGGCCTTCGCCTCGCTTCTCGTCGATCTTGGACAGAGCGAAGCCGACGTGGATCAGGATCCAGTCGCCGACCTTGACCGGGTCCTCGTCGAGCAGGCCGATGTTGATCGCCCGCTTCACGCCGCTGACGTCGACCATGGCGAGGTCCGGGCGATCGGTGAGGATCTCCACCACCTCGCCGGGGATGCCGAGGCACATATGCAGACCACCTTGTCTTTGCGGAGCGGACGTTACATGCGGCGAATGCGCAGGTAGCGCATCAGGTCCGGGAGTGCGAGCAGGACGACGATCACGACGAGCGCCGCAACGACGATTCCGGTGATGCCCCATCCGTTCATGTCATGCCTCTCCGGAGGCGGCGACCAGCGATCGTCCGACGAGTTCGAGGACCGCGGTGACCGCGGTCTCGATCGCGGCGGCCACGACCGGGCTGAGCCCGATCGCGCTCGTCGCGTCGGCCGGTTCGCAGCCGACGACGAACACCTGGCCGGGGTCGCCGCCGAGCGTGCCGACCAGGTCCAGGACGGCGTCCGGCGTCATGCCGTGCGGGTCGAGTTGGCGGGGCGGCCGAGCGCGTCGGTGCCGGCCGCGGTGACGTCGATGACGTAGACCGTGCCCGGCTCGTCGCCCCGCGGGACGGCGTCGACCAGGATCGTCACGTCGTAGCCGGCGAGCATGTCGTAGGCGAGGTGCATGCCCCGGATGCCGTAGTCGACCACCTTGACACCGTCGCGGCAGCGGGCTCGGCGAGCGAGCCGTTGCGCGACCTCGACGCCGAACCCGTCGTCGGCGAAGAAGATGTTGCCGATGCCGGCCACCAGGATCATCATCGCGCTCACCGCGGCGACGTCGTCGACAGCCGCTCGATCGGCTCCAACTCGGTCGGGGCGAAGTAGCGGAAGCGGCCCTGGAGATGCTGCAGCTCGGCGGCCGGATCCTCGTCGATCGGTGACCGCCATGTGCTGCGAGCCGTCCACGTCGGACACCACCGCCTGCACGGTCGCGCTCATGCCGGCCAGGAACATGTCCTGCGCGTCGGTCCCGGACAGCCGTGGCGCGAGCCGCACCCGGCTGCCCTTCGCGATCGTGACGCCGCCGATGACGACGCTGTCGGTCTCCGGGTCGACCGACGCGTCCGCGGCCGGATCCCACCACGGCGCCGCGGGCTCATCGGATCGGCCGCCGGTTCGGCGGTGATAGCCGGTCACCTGCCGCAGGTAGCGGACCGTGCCGTGCAGCCGATCCAGCAGCTCCGGCGGCATGCGTCGACCCGATCGAGGATCTCGCGGGCCCGGCCGTCGGTCGCGCGCGCCTGCCGCTTCTCCTCGTCGGTCAGCGTCATCGTGCGCAGCGTCAGGATCTCGTCGATCTCCGGCCGTCGAACAGCGCGCCCGGGCTCTCCGGCGCGATCGACGGGTAGTCGTAGAGGATGATCGGCGCGCTCAGCATCGTGCCGGCGTCGCTCGTCGCCGACCAGCACCGGCCACGTGCGCGTGTTGACGCAGTCTCGGTCGCGCGGCCGCGGCCCACTCCGGCGGTTCGGTCAGCGACAGGAAGCCGCCGTCGGCGAGCGCGAGCAGCGTGTGCGCGCCGATGAACGCGTGCGGAAGAGCGCAGATCGCGGCGTTCTTGTCGCCGGGTACGGGCTCGTCGACCTCGGTCGTTCGCGCACGTCGACGCGCAGCCGCACGCCGCCGAACGGCCCGACCAGTTCGGTCGCGGCGACCCGGATCTCGCCGGGCAGCGCGGCGCACGCGGCGCACGATGCGCCCGAGCCGTCGGGCAACGGCTCGCATTCGCGTGGTCGCCGGGACCTCGAACGGCACCACGACGCTCGCCGGCGAGCAGGTCGGCCATCGGCAGTTCGGCCGCGTCGATCTCCCGCTCGACCGCCTCTTCCCAGGTCGTGTACTCCTCGTCGCCGATCGGTCAGCCGTTCGACCGCCCGGAAGCCGGCACCGTCGGCGGATCTCGACCGTGCGGGCCTGCACGTGCAGGAACCGCAGCCGCACGCGCAGCGTCGCGCCGGCCGCGGCTCGCACAGGCACTCGCGTCCGCGACCAGGATGCTCGCCGGTCGCGTCGGTCGCGCCCGGCGGCACGAGCACGCCGAACTGCCACCGCATCCGGTTCTTGTCGGACGACGCCCGGTACGGGTAGAGCAGGTAGCCCTCGTACAGCACGGCGTCGGCGACCGGCCGTCGCCTCGGTCGAACAGGTCGGTCACGTCGGCTCACCTCCGACGACCAGCGACGTCATGACGTCGTCCCAGGTCGCGAGGCCCCGGGCGGCCTTGTATCGGAGCAGCGTGTCGAGCGTCTCGCGGTCGCAGCCGCAGCCAGCCGCTCGTCCGGGAAGTACGCGTCCATCAGGTCCCGCCACACCGTCGACCGGCAGGCCGGTACCGTCGCCTCCAGATGCCACGGCACCTGCTCGACCCAGAATCCCCGTTGTCGGACCGTGCCGAACACGGTGCCGCTGAACATCATCATCATCGGCACCGGCGCGCCGGTCAACGCGTGCAGGTACTTCCCGGTCGCGACCTCGAGGTCGTAGCTGACCGGCACCGGCACGTCGACGTCGACCGAGCCCGTCGAAGCTCGGCACCATCACCGAGGCGTGCGCGAACTGCATCGGCTTGAGCGTGTCGCCCCAGCGGGAGCGGTCGCCGAACACGTCGAGCAGCAGCGCCGCCTCGTCGTCGGTGTACGACGCGCCGGGCCGGCTCGATGCGGATCTGGCAGCGCAGCGCGATCGCGTGGATCCGCTGCCCGGTCAGCTCGCTGACGCGCAGCCTGAACAGCAGCGTCGGGCCCGCGCCGTACCGCTCCGGGACCGCGTCGACGCACTCGAACGCGAGCTCAGCCATGGCCGGCCCCGACCTTCTCGCTGCGCGCACGGAGCTCGTCGAAGAATCCGTTGATCACCGTCCACGCCTCCTGACCGCCGTCGAAGCCCTTCCAGTGCAGCCGTACGTGGCCGACCAGCTCGTAGCAGGCGTCGATCGGCACCAGGAACGCCTCGAACCCGTCCTCGCCGCGCATGAGCAGCAGCGCCTCGACGTCGGGCTCGATGTCGGCGAAGCGCCGGGTTGTCGGCGAGCAGCTCCGCCCAGGCATCGCCGGGCAGCATCGACTCGGTCGCGCCGGCCGGGCTCGGGTAGAACGCGACCGTCGTCGCCCTGCGCCGAGTTCACGAACAGGAACGCCATGCTGACCGGGATGCCGGCCGACGTCCCAGACCGTCGTCGGCGAGCGCGAACTGCGGGTCGTGCCGGTAGCGCTCGGGCACCGCGACCTGCTTGCCGTGCGCCGCCGCCACGCGAGGTGAACAGCAGGTAGCACGGGCGGCAGCGTGCACTGCAGCGCGCGGGTCTCGATGTTGACGACGTGCGAGTGCTCGTCGCCGATCGGCGCGGCGCACATCTCGCAGCGCTCCCCCGCGCGCACCACCGGCTTCGGGTCCCGGAACCGCCGCAGCCCGGTGCTCATGTCTGCCTCCGCTTCGCAGGAGGCACACATGCTGCGACATAGCCCGCTCGCTGACGCTCGCTCACGACAGACCGACCGGGACCGCGACTCTGACGGTGCCCTCTTCGGCCAGCAGCGGCAGCGGTTCGAGATGCAGGTCGAGCGCGGATCCCGACCCGGCACCGGCTCGGCGCAGGTCGAAGCGCTCGCGCGCAGTCCGGCGCACCGCAGGAGGTCGCCGTCGCATCGCGCCGGTGTGCACCGAGTTGCCGAGCAGCCCGGGCAGTAGTCCCGGTACGCGTACAGGGAGCCGTCGATGTTCGCGAGGATCGCGTTGGCACCGCCGATCGCCATCTGGGCGAGCGTCCCCGGCGTCAGCGACCGGAGCGCGACCGCGTCGCGAGTCGCCAGCGAGACCCAGGTCCGCGTCGGTCCGGACGGCGCGCTGGCCGGCGTGCCGAGCATCGGCAGCAGCGTGCGGCCGCCCGGACCGCCGACGCCTCGCGGCAGCGGTGGCGCGGCGACGCCCTCGACCTCGACCCGGACCACCTCCGGCGCGGCCTCCTCGATGGCCTGCTCGATCGCGAGCTTGACCGTGACCGACGAGGACGGGCAGCCGTTGCAGCTGCCGGCGAGCCGCAGCCGCACCACCCCGTCGTCGTCGACACCCGAGCAGGTCGACGTCGCCGGCGTGCGAGCCGAGATAGGGCCGTACCCGTTCCAGCGCCGCCGAGACCCGCTCGAACGTGCTGGCCGGATGCAGATCGTGCAGGACGAGCAGGCCGGCCACGACCTTGTCGGTCGGCGACCATCGCAGGATGTCGTCGCCGTCCGGGCCGTTCGGTCAGGAGTTCCACCAGCCGGCCGAGACCGTCGTCGTAGAACTCGACCAGCGTGCGTACCAGATCCTTCGGCCCGTCCGGCCATCACCGGGTCGGCCGCGAACGAGCCGCAGCAGGCTGTCGATGCGCGCGGCCGCACTGGTCGTGTCGACGTGTGGCATTGCCGTCCTTCCGGGGGATGCGGTCGATCCTGGGCGGTACATCGCATGTGCCGCCCAGGATCGAGGTGACGTCGAACCTAGAGTTCGGAGCCGAACGCGTGCGGAGTGTGCAGCTTCTCCACGGTGTTGCCGTCGCCGAGGTACATGTGCACGCCGCAGGGCAGGCACGGGTCGAAGCTGCGTACCGCGCGCATGATGTCGATGCCCTTGAAGTTCTCCTTGGTGTTCTCCTCGAAGATCGGCGTGTTCTGCACCGCGTCCTCGTAGGGGCCGGGCGTGCCGTAGGTGTCGCGGACGCTGCCGTTCCACGGCGTCGGCGGGTACGGGTGGTAGTTCGCGATCTTCCCGTCCCGGATCACCATGTGGTGGGAGAGCACGCCGCGGACCGCCTCGGTGAAGCCGACGCCGACCGCCGTCCTTCGGCACCTCGAACTTCTCCCACGTCTTCGTCTTGCCGCCGCGCACCTCGCCGAGCGCCTTGTCGACGAAGTGCAGCGCCGCCGCGGCGCAGTACGCCTGGAAGTAGGTGCGGGCCCGGTTGCGCTCCAGCGCGTTGGACCACTGCGGGATCTTCCACTCGAGCGTCATTGGCCGGCTTGAGCATGGTCTTCGGCAGGTTGATCTGCACGCTGTGCCCGGTCGCCTTGACGTAGCCGCCGATGTCGACGAGGCCGGACAGCGCGGTCGACCAGAGCCGGGCGAGCGGGCCGCCGCCGGTGTCGAGCGCGAGGTGGTCCTTGCCGTCGAACCAGCGCGGCGACATCACCCAGCTGTACTGGTTGTCGAAGTCGCGCTTGGCCGGCCGCGGCATCGGTGTGCTGGTTCCACGGGTGCCGGCGGTCGACCGGGTTGCCCAGCGGGTCGTGCGTCACGAACATCTCCTTGTCGTCCCAGTCCTCGTAGAACGAGGAGCCGAGCAGGATCCGGATGCCGAGGTTGATGTCGACCAGGTTGTTCGTGACGAGCTTGCCGTCCACGACGACGCCCGGCGTGACGAACATCTTGCGGCCCCAGTCGGCCATGTTCTGGTAGGTGAAGTCGCAGTACTCCGGGTCGTTCAGGCTGCCCCAGCAGCCGAGCAGGACCCGCCGCTGGCCGACCTTCTCGTAGCCCGGGAGCGCCTCGTAGAAGAAGTCGAACAGATCGTCGTGCAGCGGTACGCAGCGCTTCATGAACTCGACGTAGCGCATCAGCCGGGTCAGGTAGTCGGTGAACAGCTGCACCGTGGCGACCGTGCCGACGCCGCCCGGGTAGAGCGTGGACGGGTGGACGTGCGCCCTCCATCAGGCAGAACATCTCCCGCGTGTAGCGGGAGACCTGCAGCGCCTCGCGGTAGAAGTCGCCTTCGAGCGGGTTGAGCGCGCGCATGATGTCGCCGATGGTCTTGTAGCCGTGGTCGCCGGCGTGCGGCGCCTCGGTGCGGTTGGCCAGTTCCAGCACGCCCGGGTTGGTCTCCTTGACCATCCGTTCGCAGTAGTCCACCCCGACCAGGTTCTCCTGGAAGATGTTGTGGTCGAACATGTACTCGGCGGCCTCACCGAGGTTGATGATCCACTCGCCGAGGTGTCGGTGGCTTCACGCCGTACGCCATGTTCTGCGTGTACACCGAGCAGGTGGCGTGGTTGTCGCCGCAGATGCCGCAGATCCGGCTGGTGATGAAGTGCGCGTCGCGCGGGTCCTTGCCCTTCATGAAGATGCTGTAGCCGCGGAAGATCGACGAGGTGCTGTAGCACTCGACGACCTCCTTGGCGTCCCAGTCGATCTTCGTGTAGATGCCGAGGCTGCCGACGATGCGGGTGATCGGGTCCCAGGCCATCTCGACCAGGTCGGTCCGCTTGTCCGGCCTTCGTGCTCGGGTTGTGTTTCGGTGAGCGTCATCGGACCAGCGGCCTTCCGGTTCGGCCGCGCCAGCGCGGCTCCTTGTCGAGCGTGTCCATGCGTGATCGTGCGCAGCCGCCGGATCGCGACGCCGTACGACGCCGCTCGCCGAGCGTCGACAGCTTCGCGCCGGGCGGCTCGTCCATGAACGGCATGAACTTGTCCGGGAAGCCGGGCATGGTGCAGCCGATGCAGATGCCGCCGACGTTCGGGCAGCCGCCGATGCCGTTGATCCAGCCGCGTTTGGGCACGTTGCACTTCACGACCGGACCCCAGCAGCCGAGCTTGACCAGGCACTTCGGCGAGCCGTACTCGGTGGCGAACTGGCCCTGCTCGTAGTAGCCGCCGCGGTCGCAGCCCTCGTGGACGGTCGCGCCGAACAGCCACTGCGGGCGCAGCTGGTCGTCCAGCGGGATCATCGGCGCCTGGCCGGCGACCTGGTACAGCAGGTAGAGGATGGTCTCGGAGAGGTTGTCCGGCTGGATCGGGCAGCCCGGCACGCACACGATCGGCAGCCCGGCCTTGGACTTCCAGTCTCCAGCCGAGGTAGTCGGGCACGCCCATGGCACCGGTGACGTTGCCCTCCATGCCGTGGATGCCGCCGTACGTCGCGCAGGTGCCGACGGCGAGCACCGCGGTCGCCTTCGGCGCGAGCCGGTCGAGCCACTCGCTGGTCGTCATCGGCTGGCCGGTGGCCGGGTTGTTGCCGAAGCCGCACCAGTAGCCGCCGCTGCCGTTGTGCAGCGACTCGTCCGGGATCGAGCCCTCGACGACCAGCACGAACGGTTCCAGCTCGCCGCGGTCGGCCTTGTGGAACCACTCGATGAACGTGTCGGCGCCGGTCTCCGGGCCGCACTCGAAGTCGATCAGCGGCCAGTGCACCGCCACTTTCGGCAGGCCCGGCAGCGCGCTGACAGCGCGATCTCCTCGATGCTGGGCTGGGTGGCCGCCGTCAGCGCCACGGAGTCGCCGTCGCAGGACTGAGCCCGGCGTTGATCCAGAGGATGTGGAGCAACGGTTCTTCTTCGGTCTGCGGCTTCGCTCACCGTCACGTAGTTCACCTCCCGAATCGTCACGGGCCGCAGTCATGCGAGCCCGGTGCCGCGCTCGCGCAGAGCGTCGACGGTCAGCTCCCACAGCACGTGGTAGATGGTGGTTTGCGCCTCCTGCACCCGGTGAACCGAAGGCGATGACACGACAAACAGGTGGTCGACGCTGGTCAAGATCGGCCATCTTGCCGCCGTCGTAACCGGCCAGCCCGACGGTCAGCATGCCGAGCCGATGGGCTTCATCGAACGCGCGCAGTAGATTCGGCCGAATTCGCCACTTGTGGATAATCCCACCGCAATGTCGCAAGAACGCCCAGAACGCGCCGATTTGGCGTGCGAATACGACATCGAACCCGACGTCGTTGGTCAGCGCCGTCATCGACGGCGACGTCGTTGGTCAGGCCGAGCGCCGGCAGCGGCGGTGCCGTCCGGGCCCGGACACAGGAACAGACGCGCCAGATCCTGCGCGTCGGTGGAGCTGCCGCCGTTGCCGAACGCGATCAGGCGGCCGCCCGCGGCGAACCGCTCCGCCATCGCCGTCCGCGCACGCCACCAGCCGGTCCGCGTCGGCCGCGACGCACCCGGCGCCGCAGTGTCGACGATCTCGCGGATCTTCGCGAGCGACGAGGCCCGGACCTCGCGCCTTGACGCGTCGAGCGGTCGACCGACGTCTGGTCGCCGGTCGTCGGCGTACAGGAACGGATAGAGCGAGGCGAGATCCGGTGGGGTGTCACTGGCGCACGGTTCACCTCCGGATAGTCGCTATCGCCTCGCCCGCGTGCACCAGGATCACGTCGCCGACGACCCGCCTCGACGAGCGCGACGCTGACCTCTTCCTCGCCGGATCCCGTGTCGACGACCGCCATGGCGCGCGGCAGCAGCCGGACGACGGTGACCTCGACGGCCACGTCACCGCAGGTGATGCAGCCGTCGGTGGCACATGCCGGGCCGCCGGACTCGATGCAGACGTCACGGTCATCGCGACGCCAGCCGCGGTCAGCGCGCCGGGGCGCTCGAGAAACACGTGCACCAGCTCCCACAAGCAGGTGATACGCGGTGACATGGACTTCTTTTACCACCTGCGGATCGTCGGAGGCGGCGATGATCGACGTGATCGGCCACCGTGTCGCGGACGATCACACCGCCGTCGCCGCCCACGAGCGCGATCGTCAGCAGCCCGGCTGCGGCGGGCCGCCCGCAGCCCGCGGCGACGTTGACGCAGTTGCCGTCGGTGGAGATGCCGAGCGCGATGTCGCCCGGGCGGCCGAGAACGCGTACCTGGTGCGCGAACACCTCGGCATGCCGGCTCGCGTTCGCCACGCCGGTCACGGTCGCGACGTCGCCGGTCAGCGACAGCGCCGGCAGCGCCCGCTTGCCGATGATGACCGGGTGCACGAACTCGACCGCGACGTGCTGCGCGTCGGTGCTCGGGCCGCCGTTGCCGAAGACGAGCAGCGTGCCGCCGGCCTCGAACCGGGCGGCCATGGCGTGGCACGCGTCCGCGATCGCGCCCGCCTGCCCGGCGAGGTCTTCTAGCGGCGACACTCTTCGCTCGAAGAGTGCACCGACGGTCGACGTTTGCGGAGGAATCATCATGTCTGTCTTATCAGCTATACCGGCTCATCGCCGGATTTAGCGGTACGACACGATGCCAACCGAACAAAACACATCGAATCAGTGCACGTTGTACGCTGACAGAGCTTTCCAGGAGCCCTACCGTTGCCGGATCGAGGTACGTGACATGACCCGATGGAGTCTCGTTCGACTGGTGGTCGGCATCGCCGCCGCCGGCATCGTTGTCGTGGCCCTGCCGGACCTGCAGCGGTACCTGCGGATCAGCCGGATGTAACAGCCGGCCGACCGGTGGTCAGATCCGGTCGAGCCGTCAGATCCGGTCCAGCGACGTGCGCAGCCAGGATTCGATGCCGGAGATGTGGACGGTCGCCCATGACCGGGCGAGTTCGCGCGTCCCGGGCGATGATGGCGTCGTAGATCGCGCGATGCTCGGCCAGCGTCCGTTCCAGCGCGTGCGGTTCGGTCATGCCGCGCCAGATCCGCGCCCGTGCGGTCGGTGCAGACATGTTGTCCACCAGCGACGCGAGCACCGGGTTGCCGGCGCCGAGCGCGATCTGCCGGTGAAACTCCATGTCCGCCGAGACCAGATCCTCCACCGGCGTGTCGATATCGGCGGTGCTCAGCACCTTGCCGAGTTCGATCCGGTCGCTCGTCGGACATCCGGACGGCGGCGAGCGCGGTGGCGGCCGGTTCCAGGATCCGGCGTACCTCCAGGAAGTCCAGCACGGTGTCGTCGCGGTGGAAGTCGACGATGAAGCTCAACGCCTCCAGCAGCAGCGACGGCTCGAGGCTCGTCGCGTACGTGCCGTCGCCCTGGCGTACGTCGAGGACGTTGATCAGCGCCAGTGCCCGGACCGCTTCGCGCAGCGAATTGCGCGACAGGCCCAGCTCGGCGGCCAGATCGGCTTCGCGCGGGAGCTTCTCCCCGGGGCGTACCCGCCCGGAGAGGATCATCTCCTTGATCTTGCCGATCGCCTCGTCGGTCAGTGCCACCGCGCGTCTCCTAGGGTGTAGACACGTGCTGCGGTCGTTCCGAAGATCGCCGCCCGTTCGTTGTCGCTGACTTCGGATGTTAGCGCCCGAGCGAGGTTCGACCACCTCCGCGTAACCGGCAACCAGAAGGCAGACCGGCCAGTCCGAACCGAACATCAGCCGATCCGGGCCGAACGACGCCAGCAACGACATCCGCGTAGGGCGCGAAATCCGCCGGTTGCGCGTCCGGTGCGGCCTCGGTGACAAGCCCGGACAGTTTGCACGACACGTTCGGCCGTCGAGCCAGATCCCGGAGCGGCCCGGCCCATGCATCCAGGCCGCCGCTCGCGATCGCCGGCTTTCCGGCATGATCGAGAACGAACCGCAGATCCGGTACGGCCGTCGCCGCGTACGCCGACGCGGGCAGCTGATTCGGCGTCACCACCAGGTCGTACGCGAGACCGGCGGCGGCGACCGCGCGGAGTCCCCGGATCACGTCGGGGCGGCGCAGCCAGTCCGGATCGGCCTCCTGCTGCACCTGGTGCCGGATGCCGACCAGGAACTCGCCACCCGGCCCGGCACGCAACGCCGCGAGCACGTCACCGATCGCCGGCGACGTGAGATCGGTCCAGCCGACCACCCCGGCGATCAGCGGCTCGGCGGCGGCCGTCGCGAGCATCTCCGGCGTCTCCTCGGCGACGGTGACGGTCTGCACGAGGACGGTCGCGGAGACGCCGGCGGCATCGGCGGCCGGACGGAGGTCGTCGACCGAGAAGCTGCGGCGGATCGGGTCCATGCCGTCGGCGGCGAGCCAGTCCTGAGCCCGTACGGACAGGTCCCAGACGTGGTGGTGGGCGTCGACGATCACAGCCGCCACACCACCGGCAGGCCGGCATCGGGCGCCGGAGTAGTCGTGCACGACGTCCAGCAGCCCGGCCATCCGGGCCTGCCAGACCACGTTGACCGGCAGCGTCTCCAGGCTCGCGAGCAGCGCCGCATAGTCGTCGCACTCGATCAGATGGAACAGGTCGACGCCGCTGCGCCAGATCGTCCACTCGGTCGCGCCGCCCGCCCGGATCGCCGCGGTCAACTCGGGCGGCACCTCGCGATGAGCCTGCTCGTACGCGTCGATCGCATCCGCCCGTACGCGGGTGTGCAGTGCGACTCTCATCCGACCCCTCCAACGATGATCACGTGCAACGTACGCGGGCCGTGCACGCCCTCGACCCGGTTCAATTCGATGTCGCTGGTCGCGGACGGCCCGGAGATGAACGTCAGCGGGCGCCGCGGGTCGAGACGCTCCAGCGCCTCCGGTACGTCGCCGGCGATCTGATCCTCGCGGATGACGCACACGTGCATGTCGGGTACCAGCGTCAATGCTCGGCGACCCTGGCCGGGGCCGGTGTCCAGCACGATCGTGCCGGTCAGCGCGATGCCGACCGCGGCGGTCGTGATCGCGGCGCCGGCGCGGTCGAGATCCGTGGCCGCCTCCGACGGGTCGTCGGACCCGCGACGCCACGCCGGCCAGCCACTCGGCCGGGAATCCGGGCGCGACCACCGCGTCGAGCCCCTGGCAGGCACGCGCGATCTCGGCCGCCACGTCGCGCGGACGCGAGCCCGCACGACGGTGGCGCGGTAGTCGGCGACGCGCTCGGCGAACAGCGCGACGACGTCACCGGTGACGTGCGAGCGCCGGTAGTCGCGCGGCACCGGTACGTCGTCGGGCGTCTCGTCGGCCGGGACATCGACGAGCGCGACCCGGACCCGGCGCAGGATCTCGTCCCGGCTCGACGCTTCCGTTTTCTGCCGGTCACTCATGCCCGCTCCTCCCCACGCGCTTCCACCAGGCACGGAACGGCTCACGCGGCAGCGCCGGCAGGTCTCGGCTGGCGGTCCATCCGTTCAGCGGCGGCGGCATGCGTCTGATCCGGCCGCGGCGCGAGATCAGCCGCCCGCCGACGAACCCGAACCACTCGGCCGCCCGGAACCGCCGCGGCGACGCGAACACCGCGGCCATCGTCCGCATGCCGGCGGCTTCGGCGCGGTGACCTCCGCGACTCCACGACGGCGGCACGCAGGTGGGTCAGGATGTCCGGAATGTTGATCTTCACCGGGCACGCGTCGTAGCAGGCGCCGCAGAGCGTGGACGCGAACGGCAGCGTGGCCGCGTGCTCGACGCCGACGAGCTGTGGCGTCAGCACGGCACCGATCGGGCCGGGATAGACCGACCCGTACGCGTGTCCGCCGGTGCGCTCGTAGACCGGGCACACGTTCAGGCAGGCCGAGCACCGGATGCATGCGAGCGCCTCGCGACCGACCGTGTCGGCGAGCGTCGCCGTCCGGCCGTTGTCCAGCAGCACCAGATGGAACGCCTGGCCTTCGGTCGCGCCGGTCCACATCGACGTGTACGGGTTCATCCGCTCGCCGGTCGACGATCGCGGCAGCAGCTGCAGGAACACTTCGAGGTCGGTGAAGGTCGGCAGGACCTTCTCGATCCCCATCACGGTGATCAGCGTCCGGGGCAGCGTGAGGCACATCCGGCCGTTGCCCTCGGACTCCACCACACCGACCGTGCCGGTTTCGGCGATCGCGAAGTTCGCGCCGGAGACCGCGACCGTGGCCCGCAGGAACTTCTCGCGCAGGTGCAGCCGCGCGGCTTCGGCGAGCGCGGCCGGATCGTCGGTCAACCCGTCCGGTGCCGGGCGCCCCCACTCCCCCATCTGGTCGACGAAGATGTCGCGGATCTCGGTACGGTTGCGGTGGATCGCCGGTACCAGGATGTGCGACGGCCGATCGTCGCCGAGTTGGACGATGAGTTCGGCGAGGTCCGTCTCGTACGCGCGGATGCCGCGTGCGGCCAGCGCACCGTTGAGGTCGATCTCCTGCGTGACCATCGACTTGACCTTGATGACCTCGTCGGCGCCGGTCGCCGCGACGAGATCGCCGACGATCGCGTTGGCCTCGTCGGCGTCCCGAGCCCAGTGCACGACGCCACCGGCCGCGGTCACCGACGCTTCGAGGTCGATCAGGTAGCGGTCGAGGTGCCGGGCCACGCGGCGTTTGATCGCCGCTCCGGCGTCGCGCAGCTGCTCCCAGTCGTCGAGCTCGGCGGTGACGCGTACCCTCTTGTCCCGGATCGTGGTGGTCGCGTGCCGCAGGTTTCCGCGGAGCTGCCCGTCGGCGAGCGCGGTCTTCGCCGCCGCCGGGAACGCCGGCGAGCCGAGCCAGACGACGCCGTTGACCAGTCGGATTGCTCATCGGCTGGCCAGGATCTCGGCCAGGTGCGCGACCCGGATCGGCGAGCCGTCGCGGGACAGGCCGCCGCCGATGTGCATCAGGCAGGAGTTGTCCAGCGCGCACAGCACATCCGCGCCGGTCGTCGCGGCCGCGGCGGTCTTGTCGCCGAGCATCGCGGCGGAGACGTCCGCGTTCTTCAGCGCGAACGTGCCGCCGAAGCCGCAGCACGAGTCGGCCGCCGGCAGCTCGACGAGTTCGAGACCGGCGACCGCGCGCAGCAGTTGCAACGGCCGGTCACCGACCCGCAAGCCGCGCAGCGAATGGCAGGTCGGGTGGTAGGTCACCCGGTGCGGGAAGACCGCGCCGACATCGGTCACGCCGAGCACGTCGACCAGGAATTCGCTCAGCTCGTAGGCGTGCGCGCCGTCGACGCCGAGCGTCGCGTAGTGGTCCCGGACCATGCCCACGCAGGACGGCGACGGCGAGACGACCGCGTCGTAGCCCGGCGAACACCTCGACGTGACGGCGGGCCAGCGTCGCCGCATCGGCCCGGTAGCCGGTGTTGAAGTGCATCTGGCCGCAGCACGTCTGCGCTTCCGGGAACTCGACGTCGCATCCGAGGTGGCGCAGCAGGCTGACGACGGACTTGCCGGTGCCCGGATACATCGCATCGTTGATGCAGGTGAGGAACAGCGCGACTCGCACGGCTCAGCCCGCCAGAGCCGTGAGCGCGTCCCACAGGTCCGCCGGAATGTCACGGCCGCGCAGCTCCAGTGCATCGTTGATCTCGTACGTCGAGCTGGCACCGATCAGCACGCTCGCGACCGCCGGATGGCCGAGCGGGAACCGGACGGCAGCGGCGCGCAGCGGCACGTCGAAGCGCGCACACACCTCGGCCATCGTCCGCGCCCGCGCGACCAGCGGCGCCGCCGCTTCGAGGTAGTCGAACCGGGTGTTGCGCTCGGGATCGGCGAGCAGGCCCGAGTTGAAGACGCCGCCGACCACCACGCTCACACCGCGTTCCTCGGCGGCCGGCAGCAACGCCTCTTCGGCGCGCCGGTCGAGGAGCGTGTAGCGGCCGGCGACCAGGACGACGTCGATATCGGTCTCGCGGATGAACCGGGTGAGCATCTCGGCCTGGTTCATGCCGACGCCGATCGCACCGATCACACCCTCGGCCCGAAGCTTCGCCAGCTCCGGGTACGCCTCCCGGATCGCCTGATCGCCGTGGTCGTCCGGATCGTGCAGGTAGACGATGTCGACGTGGTCGACGCCCGAGCCGTTCGAGGCTCTCGTCGAGGCTCCGTCGTACGCCGTCGGCGCTGAAGTCGAACCGCCGTACGTGCGTGGCCGGCACCGCGAAACCCTGGGTGTCCATGCCGTGCGGCGCCGGGACCGGCTCCAGCAGCCGGCCGACCTTCGTGGAGATCGTGTACTCGCCACGCGGCCGGTCCCGCAGTACCGCGCCGAGCCGCCGTTCGGACAGGCCGAGCCCGTAGTGCGGTGCGGTGTCGAACGTACGGATGCCGCCGTCCCACGCCGCCTGCACGGTCGCCGCGGCGGTCTCGTCGTCCATCGCGGTATAGAGGTTGCCGAACGCCGCACCACCCGAGCGACAGCTCGGTCACCTCGACGTCGGTGCCGCCGAGCCGGTGCCGGGCGAGGGACGCGCTCACGACCGGGGTCGCAGCCGCAGCCCGGCCATGCCGCCGTCGATGGCCAGCGCCGTCCCCGTTACCGATGCCGCGGCCGGACTCGCCAGGTACGCGATCCCGGCCGCGACCTCGTCGGCGCTGACCAACCGGCCCATCGGCTGCCGGGCCTCCAACGCTGCCCGTTCCGCGGCCGGGTCGGTGGCCTGGTCGAGCAGGCGCCCGACCCACGGCGTGTCGGCGGTACCGGGATTGACGCAGTTGACGCGGATGCCGTCGTGGATGTGGTCGGCGGCCATCGCCAGTGTCAGCGACAGCACCGCGCCCTTGGTCGCCGAGTAGAGCGCTCGCTGCGGCAGGCCGGCGGTCGCCGCGATCGAGCAGGTGTTCACGATCGCCGCGTGCGCGGACGTTCGGAGGTGCGGCAGCGCGGCCCGGGTGACCCGGACGATGCCGACCACGTTCACGTCGAACACGCGATGCCACTGCTCGTCCGGGTTGTCGGCGACGGTACCGACCGCACCGATGCCCGCGTTGTTGACCAGGACGTCGAGGCCGCCGAGGTGCGCCACGGCATCGTCGACCGCCGCCCGGACGCTCGCGTCATCGCTGACATCCGCGCGTACGCCGTGGAACTCGCTGCCGCTCGGGTCGAGGTCCAGGATCGCAACTGCGGCACCCCGAGCGGCCAGCAGCCGGGCCGTGGCCAGGCCGATCCCGGAGGCACCGCCGGTAACCAGGGCGCGTAGCCCGTTGAACTCCTCGCTCATCATGCCTCCGTAAAAGTCTGAGCTGCGCTGCCCAGGCCGTCGATGTCCAGTTCCACCCGGTCGCCGGCGCGCAGGTACGGCTTGTCGGGCAGGCCGAGTGCGACACCGGCGGGCGTACCGGTGTTGATCAGATCGCCGGGTTCGAGCACCATGTACTGGCTCAAGTACCAGATCAGGTACGCGACCGGGAACACCATGTTCGCGGTGCTGCCGTTCTGACGGGTCTGCCCGTTGACGGACAGGCGCAGCCCGAGGTTCTGCGGATCGGGCACCTCGTCGGCGGTGACCAGCCACGGTCCGAGCGGGTTGAACGTCTCGCACGACTTGCCGATATCCCACTGGTGGGACAGTTCGAGCTGGAACGCGCGCTCGGAGACGTCGTTGCTGACCGCGTACCCGGCGATGGTGGCCAGGGCATCGTCCGGCGAGGCCAGGTAACGGGCCTTGCGGCCGATCACGACGCCGAGTTCCACCTCCCAGTCGGTCTTCGTCGAGCCGCGCGGGATGAGCACGCCGTCGTACGGGCCGATGACGGTGGACGGATCCTTCATGAACACGACCGGGCGCTCGGGCACGGCCTGGCCGGTCTCTGCCGCGTGGTCGCGATAGTTGAGGCCGATGCAGACGACCTTGCCCGGCCGGGCGATCGGCGCCCCGATCCTCAGATCACCGTCGCGTTCGATCTCCGGCAGACCGCCGGCCGCCACGGCGGATGCGACCCGGCTCATGCCGTCGCCCGCGAAGAAGGCACGATCGAAGTCGACCGCGATCGTCGAGACATCCAGGAGTTGGCCGCCGTCACCGAGGACGGCGGCGCGTTCGTGGCCGGAGGGTCCGACCCGGAGAAGCTTCATGAGACATGTCCTTCGAGGTTCTGCCACACCTGTCCGTGCGGGTAGAGATGGTCCCGCAGCGACGACTCGCGCAGGGTGGAGGAGAGTCCGGGCGTCATCGGGGCCAGGTAGCGGCCACGTGCGACGCGTACCGGGTCGATGAAGTGTTCGTGCAGGTGGTCGACGTACTCGATGACCCGATCGGTCACCGTACCGGAGACCGCGACAAAGTCGAACATGGACAGATGCTGCACCATCTCACAAAGGCCGACGCCACCGGCGTGCGGACAGACCGGTATGCCGAACTTCGCCGCGAGCAGCAGGATGGCCACGTTCTCATTGACGCCGGCCACCCGGGCCGCGTCGATCTGCACGAAGTCGATCGCGCCGGCCTGCAGTAACTGCTTGAAGATGACCCGGTTCGCGACGTGCTCGCCGGTCGCGATCCGGATCGGGGCGACGGCGGCCTTGATCGTGGCGAGTCCGACGATCTCGTCCGGGCTGGTCGGCTCCTCCACCCAGTACGGGTCCCACGGCGCCAGCGCTTCGATCGCGTCGATCGCCTGCGGGACGCTCCACCGCTGGTTGGCGTCGACGGCGATGCGTACGTCCGGGCCGACCGCCTCGCGGGCGAGTGCCATCCGCCGGGCGTCGTCGCCGGCATCCGCACCGACCTTCAGCTTGATCTGGGTGAACCCGTCCTCGACCGCCTCGCGGGCGAGACGGACCATCTTGTCGTCGGAGTAGCCGAGCCAGCCGGGCGTCGTCGTGTACGCGGGATAGCCCTCGGCCAGCAGCTCCGAGATCCGGTCGTCGCGGCCGGTACGGGCGCGCCGCAGGATGTCGAGCGCCTCGTCGCGGGTGAGCGCGTCGTCGATGTAGCGGAAGTCGACCAGGTCGACGATCTGTTCCGGCGTCATGTCGGCAAGCAGCCGCCAGACCGGCTTACCGGCGAGCTTCCCGGCCAGGTCCCAGGCGGCGTTGACGATGGCCCCGATGGCCATGTGCATGACGCCCTTCTCCGGGCCCAGCCACCGCAGCTGGCTGTCCGCGATCAGATCCCGGCTGAACGTACCGAGATCACCGACGATGCCGGCGACGGAACGTCCGATAACGTACGGGCGGAGGGCGTCGATCGCGGCGACCACGACATCGTTGCCGCGTCCGATCGTGAAGCACAACCCGTGGCCGGACAAACCGTCCCGGTCGGTGCGGAGCACGGCGTACGCGGCCGAATAGTCCGGATCCGGGTTCATCGCGTCGGATCCGTCCAGGTCGAGCGATGTCGGAAACCGCACGTCGAAGCAGTCCAACGCGACCACCCGCGCGCCGTCAATTCCGACGTCCGTCAACCGTGTCATCGCCTGCATCGCCGCTCCCGTTCCAACCTCACTGATAGGTAGGATGTATACGCGAGATGGGCTCGAGAAGCAAGGCGAGGAGGAATGAGCACGGGTCAAACATCCTACGACTATCTTGACGGTCCCACGGGGCAGTGCCATAGTCACTCGCTGTGGATAACGTTATCAAGGATGCGTCACATTATCGCTGGCCAAGTTCTCAGGCCACCGACGTCAGCGTCTTTCGGCGCAGCGGGCGGTCGGTGACGGTGGTCGACACGGTCGGCGCCGGGGACGCGTTCACCGCCGGCCTGCTCGACGCGCTCGCCCGGATCGACGCACTGGGCAGCGATCCGGGCGCCCGACTGTCGCGGGTCACCGACGACCAGTGGGTCGCGGCCCTGGATCACGCGAACGCGGTCGCCGCGATCACCTGCGGTCGCCGCGGCGCCGACCCGCCCACCGCGGCGGAGGTGGACGAATGATCACGACCTTTACCGTACGGGCGACCGACGGCCGGGAGCGCGCCGCTATCCTGGCTCATCCGGGCGGCAGCGGGCCGGCTCCACTCGTGCTGTGTCCTGCGCCGATGGGATTCTCGGCCGCCGACACGATATTCGGGTCACCCGCCGGTGAACGCACCGCGCTCGAGTTTCCGGGGATCTGGCCGAGTGCCCGGGAACGCGGCGCCGCCGTGGTGAGCCTGGATCCGGTCGGTGCCAACGGTGTCGCGCCATCTCTCGGCTGGCCGGCACATCTCGACGCGTACGCCGCCGCGATCGAGCACGTACGGGCGCTGGCGCCGATCGACGACGCCAGGATCGTCGCATGCGGGATCTCCATGGGCGGGTTGGAGAGTCTGCTGCTGGCCGGTCGTCTCGCGCCGGTGGTTCGCGCGGTCGCCGTACAGAACTCGCTGGTCGACCTCGTCGCCTTGCACGATGTCGCAGATGTGGAGACCCGTGGTCTGGTGGAGACCGAACTCGGCGGCAGCCCGTTGAGGCAGCCATCGCGTTATCGGGAGCGTGGTGCCGCACGCTACCTGGCGGAACTCGCTCGGATCCCAGTCCACATGCGACTGAACGAGGTGGATCGGCTCGTGGTCGCGTCGACTCAGGGGCAGGCGCTGGCTCGGGACCTGGCAGCAGCCGGTGGGCGCGTTGAGGTCCATCAGGATCTGCCGGATATCCCGGCCGGTATGGATGCGTCGCGGGTCGCGCACGAACACATCAACTGGCCGGCGCTCCTGGACTTCGTACTTGTCGAACGCCGTCGAGGCGGGTGACGCGCGTCAGTCGTTCGTGGTGTCCAGTGCATCGGTACAGCGGTCGAGCACGTGCTGAGGGTGGCCGCGGCTCGTTCGCCGGGGTCCGCGTCTCGGCTGACCCGGCCGTCTTCTGACGGCCGGGTCGTCCGCGCCTGTGATTCAGGCGGGTGTGGGCTCGAAGCTGGCGAGCATCATCTCCAGCGCGTGCTGGTCCGGGTCCGACGAATGGGTTGCAGTCGGGTGCGGCGGCGAGCATGCCGTAGAGCTGGTCCTCGAGTCCGATCGCCGGTGGCAGGTGGGTGCTGTAGATGGCTTCCGCGGCCATGGCCTTCATGTTTCGGACGGTTGCCATGTATTTGCCGCCGTTGACCGTGTGGATCCATGGACTGTCGACCGCAGCCCACAGCAGTTGCGCTGCGCGGAGATCGTCCGGCGGCAGATCCCGGATGTCGGAGCCGCCGGCCAGATCGGCGGTAGGTAGTGCGGCGCCGAAGCAGTCGGAGGTGAAGCTGACGCGGGACCTGTCGTCGTAGAAGCCGACGGTGGCCGGGCTGTCGAACAGTGGCGGCCGGAATGCGTACAGGGTGCGGTCGCCGATGTTCAGGCTCTGGCCCGGATTGAGCAGGTAGACGCGATCCAGTGGCAGCGGGCGCTCGGTGGACATGAGGCCGACACCAAGGAACGTGGTGATGACGCGCGCGTGCGGTGCGGCATCGAGCAGATCGAACAGGCCACCCGTGTGATCGCGGTCGGGGTGAGTGAGCCAGATCCACCGGACGTCCGCCGGGTCGATGACGGTACGCAGCGTGCCGACAAAGTCTCGATCGGGCAGGCTGAGCCCGGTGTCGATCACCACGGGCTGCTTCGCGTGCAGCACGAACGCGTTCACCGGCAGGAATCCAATACCGGGCACTTCAATCTGGTCGTTGAGGACGGTGACGTGCTCGCCCGTTCGGTAGGTATGCATCGACGTCTCCTGTTCGCTGTCGTTTAGAACGGGACTGTGGTGCGCAGCAGGCCTTCGCCGGCTCCACGGCCGGACAGGGTGCGGCAGAACTCGACGGCATCGAAGGCAAGATGCACACCGCCGTCGCCGGCGTGGTACGAGCCGCCGGCCGGCCCGGCGAGCGTGAGCGTGAACGGCTGCCCGTGCCGGCGAGCCCACTCCGCGACGACGTCGGCGACGATCCGCCCGTCGTGCGTCGCGGACAGTTCCAGGTGTCTCCCGGTGGCGCGGGTGATGTCGATGCGGTGCATCCACGGATCGCGGGTGTGGATGATGTCGAAGAGGTATCCGACGGTCCACGGTTCCTCACCGGGCAATCCGGTCGACGTACGGCGTGGCACGCTGCTCGGGCGTCATCGCCGTACGGGCGGCCAGTCCACGTGGGGTCGCGTCATGCAGGGCACGCGTCAACTCCTGTGCGTCAGATGCGCGTGTTCGCGCACCTGCAACGCGGTCATCTCGTCAAGGCGCAGACGTCCGGATTGCTTGGCGAGCTCGCCGGCGGTCTTGATCACCCGCATCCGTTCCTCGACGTCGGCCTGCAGTTCGAGGTGGCCGAGCATGTGCCCGAGCGTCGCCCGAACGTCCCAGTCGGTGCAGTCGGTCTGCCGTGTCCAGTCACCGTCGGTCAGTTCATCGGTGAGCCGCAGGACCCGGTCGTACTCGGCGGCGGCGAGGTCCATGGCCTCGTCGTGACCGATCTCGGGGATGGCATCCGCTGAAATACTTGCTGTGGTCATCGCGTCGTCCGCCTTAGATTGGCTGGTGCGTAGTGGGCCAGGTACATGTCCGTGACGTCATCGACGAGGCGCAGCCAACGGTCACCGCCCGGCTCGTTGGAGTTTTGCTGCGCGGCCAGGCCGCTGGTGACGGCGATCCACGCGTCGAACGCGCGGGCGTCGGTGATGCCGCACGCGCGCACCGCGGAGCGGACGCGTTCGAGGCCTTCGATCGCCGGTGCGTAGGACTCCGGGCTCGGCTCGAACCCGGGGATCGTGCGTTGGAACATGAGCTGGTAGCGCACCGGGTCCTCGACACAGAACCCGAGAAACATGTGAGCGAAGGCACGCAGATGATCTACCGGGTCCGAAGTAACGGGGAGTTCGTCGACCCGACGAAGCATCTCCCGGTTGGAAGCACCGAACATCGCGTCGTAGATCGCATGCTTCGACGGAAAGTACACATACAGCGACTGGGCCTTCATACCGACACTCGCACCGAGCTCACGCATGGCCAGTGAGGCCAGGCCGTTTGCACGCACCAGAGCCCACGCGGCGTCGAGGATCTCGGCGCGGGTGGCGGCGTTGCGTTCGGCGCGCCGATCTCTGACAGGATGAACTGACATAATCAATAATAGTGAACGCTGTCAGGCAAACTGTCAACAGAGCACATTCCACCAGAGTTTCGGCTCGCCGTGATTGGTCGAACGTGAGTCGCGGTTGACGTGGACTCGGGAGCAGGTCCGCGAGCTGTTCACCGCAGAAGCGAGCGGGCGGTCGCCGGTTACGGCACCGCCCGCTGCGCCTTACTGATACGTGTCTCTTCTGCGCCGGCGGCGGTAACAGCCCTCGGGAGCGTCAGCCGACCAGGATGGCGGCGGTGTTCAACAGCGCGACCGCCGCGCCGATCACGATGGCGGTCAGCGCCCGTCCGCGCTTGGGCGCGTCGGACGCGCGATGGGCGACGCCGACCAAGACCGCCGCGACTCCGACCAGGATCGGAATGCCGCTCCAGAAGGCGTACAGCAGCGGGATCGAGACGAGCGCGAACGGCAGTCCGGTGCCACGTGACGCGATCCGGGACGGAACGAGCCAGGCGAACAGGACGACGCCGACGATCAGCGCGGCACCCGCGACGTAGGCGAGCGAGTCGAGTTCACTCTTGTCGGCGGTGCCGCCTTTGAGCACCGCCCAGAGGGTCCCGCCGACAGCGATCGCGGTCGCTGCGGCGCCGATGAGATAGGTACGACGCCGGTACGATCCGCTGGTCGCTGGCGCTTCGGTAACAAGTGTGGTGTTCATGGCTGTGCCTCTCCGGTCTGGGGTGTGTTGGCCCGATCAGGATGGAGTGGCGCCAGTCCTTGCCGGAGGTGTCAGGGCGCCCCGGGCGGCCGGGAATCCGCCTGGGACCCGATACCCGCTTCGCGCGCGAGGTCGATGGCGGCGCGCCGGTCGGCGACCTGGAGCTTCGACAGGATCGCAGAGACGTAGTTGCGTACCGTCTTCGTGGTCAAGCCCAGTTGATGTGCGATGCCGGCGTTGGGCATGCCCGTCGCGAGTTGTTCGAGGACGGCTCGTTCGCGCTGCGTGAGTTCGGGAAACGCCTCGTCGGTGACGGACGGAGCGGGCCGGTCGAAGAAGCCGAGAACGCGGCGCGCGACGCCCGGGCCGACGACGAGTTCGCCTTGCTCGATCGCGTGCACGGCACGGACGATCGCGTCCTCGTCCGCACTCTTCAACAGGTAGCCTCGGGCTCCGGCCCGCAGCGCCGCCCAGATCGTCGCCTCGTCGTCGGACATCGTGAGGACGAGGATGCCGACGGACGGGCAGTCCCGGGCGAGCGTACGGGCGACGTCCAGCCCGTGCATGCCGGGCATCTGCAGGTCCACGATCGCGACATCGGGGCTGAACCGGCGGACCGCGTCACACGCCTCGCGTCCGTCCGCCGCCTCGGCGACGACCTCCAGCCCATCGGTCGCGGCGATGGTGCGAGCCAGGCCGCGGCGGAACACCGGATGATCATCGGCAATAACGACGCGGATCATGCGAGGCTCCCATCCAGGCACGGCAGCCAGACGCCGACAGTGGTACCGCTGCCCTGAGTACCGCTGCCGTACGCAGTCCCGTGGTGCGAACTGCTGATGCGGATCGTCCCGCCGAGTTCCTCGGCGCGCTCGCGCATCGCTCGGAGACCGACGTGTGCCCCGCCATTTTCGGGAAAACCCCGGCCGTCGTCGCTCACCGTCAAGGCCAGACCGCCATCGATGCCTCGCATTGTCACCGTGCAGGTGGTGGCGGCCGCGTGGCGTACCGCGTTCAGGACTGCCTCGCAACCGATCCGGTACGCAGCGACCTCCACCGCGGCCGGCAGCGGATCGGGCATCTCGCCCGCGTCGAAACGCAGCTCACAGGAGCCTTCCGCGAGTCGGTCGAGCCGGTCCCGCAACGCCTCGGTCAGGCCCAGCTCGTCAAGGGACGGCGGCCGGAGGTCGTGCGACAGCCGGCGTACGTCATCCATCGCCGCCAACGCGTCGGACTGCGCGTCGGCGAGCATCCGGTCCGCCTCGGCCGGGTCGGCGTCGAGGAGACGACGGGCGGTCCCGATGGTCAGGCGCAAGCCGGCCAGCACCGGCCCCAGACCATCGTGCAGGTCACGCCGCATCCTGCGTTGCTCCTCGGCGAGCGCGCTGATCGCCCGTACCCGTGCGGTTTCCAGGCGCATGCCGCAGCCGTAACGCCTCGGCGGCCGCGACCAACGACGGCGCCAGGCTTGCCAGGAGTTGCCGATCACGTGCGGACACGCCGCCGGGGCCGCGTGGCCGTACCCGTATCCGTACCCGGGTGCCGCCGGTCTGTGCCGCCGCGACCTCGACCAGCCCGTTCTCCTGTGCGGCATCGGACGAGTAAGAGGCTTGAAGATCGGAACCGCCGTCCACATCGAGCACGACGGCCGGCAGCCGCAACGACCGCGCCAGCGTGCCGGCAAGCGTGGCGAGCGGATCCGCCGTGCCGGTTTCGGGATCGAGCGTGGCGGCGAGTTCGCGGAAGACCACCTCGGGCTGATCCCGGTTGCCGTAGATGAGCTGGTTGACGGCGCGCTGCACGGAGACCCGCAGTGGCTGGAACGCGACCGCCACGATCGCGGTGGCAAACAGGCCGCCGAGCGAGCCGCCGCCGGTGAAGGAGCGCTCGAAGAAGCCGACGCTGATGACGTACAGGGCGATGACCAGCGCGGTCAGCAGACCCCAGGCGAGCGTACGGTTGATGATCCGGTCGATGTCGTACAGACGGAACTTCAGGATCGCGATCGCGGCGCCGGCGGCGACCGTCACCGGGCCGATCGCCAGCAGCGCCGACGGCAGATTCGTGGTGACGGCCGCGACGAGCACCACTGCGGTGATCCGCGTACCCGTACCCGTACCAGCCGATCTGGCGGCGCGCGACCGGCCCGGACCGGCGGAACTTGACGACGACGCTGGCCAGGCAGCCGATGATGCCGACCAGCACCAGCGCCTCGACGATGCCGGACCGCGTTGCCGATCGACCTGATGTGCGGGCCGGGCAGTGGCGAGGCGATCTGGTAGTCGTCGATGCGTGCCGAGAACGCGTTGCCGATCACAATGCTCGCACCGGCAACGACGACCGCCGCCGGTGCCGCCGTCCAACGGCGCGAAGGCAGCCGGCCGTCCGGGAAGTACGCGATGGCGATGAATCCGACGACGGAGACAACCCAGGTCCACCCGGCCAGCCACGCGGCCCACCCGGCACCCGGCGTCGGGTGGAGGTGGTGCCGGTAGAGCCGGTCCGCCCATGCCGATGAGGCGACGTTCAGCCCGGAGAACAGCGCCGACATCAACGTGAGAGCCGACCAGCGTCGGGCTTCCCGTACGTGGGACACGAGCAGCGCGACCGCCGGGTACGCCAGCGCGATCGCGAGATCCGGCCACGACACGGCCGGTGATCCGGCCGCCAGCGCGACGGCGAGTCCGCCGAGCCCGAGCGACCAGCACACGACGGCGACCCCTGCGAGTCACGGCCGACCACCGGTCCCGTTCCTGCACGTGAGCCCCCTCGTCTTCGGCGGTGTCCGGGATTATGCACCGGCTGCCCATCCTCCGGCGATAACCGTCCCAGCCGGATGGGACACCGTCCCGGGACGGCGTCCGAGAACGGCTGCGAGTGACGCGCGAGCCGGCGCTGGCGCGTCTTACCTGATGCTTGACGAATAGTCCACGACGCAATTGACAGTTGATCTAGGTCTGGCGAGAGTTGATCGCTCAGCCTCGACCGCCTGGGCACTGATCTACGGACGGCTGAACAAAGCATCGATCGCCGGCGTCGCTGTTGGCGGCGGATCGCTGGCCTTGACAGTCGTGACGCCCCAGCCGTAGACGGAGACATTGAGCCGCCAGCTATAGACCATCTGCGAGTGGCGTCCGTCGTCCCAGGACGTCTCGGTTCTGATCCGGACCCATTGAGCGTCAATCATGGGGAACAGGCGGTAGCCGATGTAGATCGCCGGAATGGTGCTGGTGGATGTGACTGTGATGCCGGACGGGAAATGGCTCTCCTGGACAACACGAATGTCGGCGCTGGATGTGGCCCGAATGGCCGCGGCGAACTGCAGATCCTCCGCTGCGTTGTTGGCGGACGAATCAACGACAGTGTTGCCCGCCTGAAAAGGCATAACTATTTTCGGAGCCGCGCCCAGCCGTATCCATCCGCCCATCGTCGTCGTCGTCATCATCGTGGTGTTGTGGTGTGGCGACACTGCTATGGGGATCGAGACGCTGGGTTGCACACGTCAGGTCGCACGGCTCGGTGAACTCCGTGGACGGGTTCGGGCCGTTGATCGAGGCGAGAAGCTGAGCGCAGAAGCCAGGGTCAACGCCGTACACGTAACCGCACCGCTGTTGCCACTCTTTGTCGCCGGTGATCCGAGGTCGTCCGGACGCGGATAGGTCAGCGCCAGCACGACCGATGACGCCAAGACCAGGGCAGCGACGGCAATCGCTGATGCAGCCCAAAGCCGTCTCACGTAGCCTCCGTCAGTCGCGATCGCGATGGGAACTCGCCTGAGTGTAGGACCGTTGTCACACTAGGACTGTTGGGTTGACCGTCTAGTCGTCCGGCCTCGGAACTGCGGCCGTAGATGCGGCGACGTGTCGAGGCTGCGATACGGAGGACGCTCGATGCCTCGATCGCATACGTGCACGACGGCCAGCACCACCGTTCGCTCCGGCATCAGTCCGCCATGACATCCGGCGCACCGGTACAGCGGTCGATCATGTAGTTCGGCTCAAGCGTCTCGGGATCGAACGACACACTCCAGTGAGTGCCGTCCTTGGCGGCCACGTCGATCGTTCGACCGTCAATGAAGCGGGCAGTGCCCAAGAGCCATTCGCTCCCGGCCCCCGACGACGGCACCGCGAACACGCGACATCGTTGGCGCCTTCCCGGCTGAGCAGCCCGTCGCGCGACTGTATCCGTAGACGGACCTCGTCGGAGACGAATAAGCCTGGATAGGTGTATTCCATAAGTTTGAAATGCGCAGACGTTGCCACTACGGTTTTGTGGCGCGGCCCAAAGTCGCTGTCCAACGCCGAGGCCTGCGTTCCGACGCAGATCTCGGCCGACATCACCATGACCAGCGCCCAGCACACGATCAGTCCCTTGGTCCGCGCTGGAGGCCGAGCCGGACGGCAAGCGTGATCGTCAGCGCCGTCGACGCGCCGCCGATTGTGGATCCTGGCCGATGGTGATGGCAGCGAGGTCTGCCGCACCGGGCAGGATCGCGAGCAGTCTGAGGTCTCCTGCCTCGGCCATGTCAGCAGAGGCTGACCATCTGCTGGATTGCTGCTCTCAGTCGCCGCTGTGACCGACGAAGAAGATCACCTCGGGTATGTCGTTCCGATATCCGACCACGTACGTGCCGTGCCACCGTTCGTAGAGATCGAGCTTGCCGTCGGCAACTGCGGCCGCAACGGCGTCGGTATCGGGGGTGCGGGTCGAGAAGATTGCGTCGAGTGCCTCATCGGATGCCGGCGCGACCGTAGAGAAGTCGGGAGTGTCGGCGACGGTGGTCATATCGATCACCGAATGCGTACCTGAGTACGGCTGCGACGCCAACAACATGTCGGGGTTCTCCGGCTCGGTTCGGGCCGCCCGCCACATGATGCGAGGCTCTTCACTGTCGGCGTTCGGCCCGTATTCCTCGACGCACCATGCGACGAACTCATCCTCGGTCATGGTGCGCGCCTCAGGTATTTCATCCGGACTGCGGTAGAAGTCGCCGGCTCGGAAGGCATCCCATCGCGCCGCTTCCAGCGCGGCAGCAATGTCCGGCTGATAGGTAACTCTGCTGACCCACCCTGACGCACCCACGGCTACCTCCCCTTGTTGTCCAATCGGCGCAGCGTAGTCGATCGCCGCACGCGCCGGAGTTTGCGGCCGACGAGCAGACGATCGGTGTCGCGGTCCGGTCGATGGCATCATTCCTGTCGACCCGGCTCGGTGCAGCTCAGAGCGCTATCCATCGGTAACGATTCGATATCGAGGGCTGCCCGCCGATGACGGCGGATCGACAATGGGCCATCGCGCACGCCGGATGCGATGGAGGAGACGGACATGTCGATAGACGACAAGATCGAGAAGAACGCGATGGGCTTCGCCGAGCGCGTGATGAAATGGGCGCGCAAGCGGGAGGTCAAGAAGCAGAACCGTCCGGCACGGCTTGCCGAGATCGACCAGGCAATGGCCGAGGTGCGCAAGGACCGGCTGAAGGCCGAGGCGAAGATCGCGAAGAAGCGGGCGCGCCGTGCCGCCGAGGCAGCCGAGTCGGCCGCAGCCGCTGCCGACGCCGCGCGATTGGCCGCGAACGCCGCGAAAGCTGAGGCAAAGGCAATGAAGACGGCCTCGGTATACGTTGCCGAGACCGTCGAGGCCGAAGAAGCCGTTGAGGCCGAAGAAGCCGTCGCGGCAAACCGCCGGGCCAGGAAGCCGTCGAGGCTGAAGAGGCCGAAGAAGCTGAAGAGGCCGAGGAAGCCGAAGAAGCTGAGGAGGCCGAAGCCGGCGATGGTGACGTGGTCGTCCTCGACACCACCGCCGGTGTGCACATCTACGGCCAGCAGCCGCGCGTAGATCAGTAGATCAGTCCGCGCGTCCGATGTTGAGGTTCGAGAGCACACCGATCCCCGGCACCTCAACGTCGGCGGGCAGACGGTCGCCCGCCGCCAAGCCCTGGAACGTCGGCTCGAAGCCGAACAGCCCGGACAGTACGGCCTCCGCGATGCCGACGCCGCCGACCGAGTCACGGTTCGAGACGCCGTCTTCGGCAACGCGTACCCATGTCCCTCGCTCGTCGGTCTGGATCTCCTGCGCCTGACCCCACAACCCACCTGACGCCGACGCGTGCACCACGCTGAGCAGCTGCACCGCGAGGTCCTTGCGGCCGAGTTTCGCGAACCCGTACGCGGTCATGCCCGGCCAGGCGCAGAACGCACCGGCGGCCCCGTGGTCCGGCCGGTTCGCCAGCGGTGCCGCCGGATCGTCGAGCGACAGCGCCCGCATCCACGTCCCGGCCAGCAGATGCTCCGACACGAACCGGATCATCTCCTCGCGCTGCGCCTCGCTGAGGTCGCCGTGCAGATATGCCGCGACCAGCCCGAAATCCAGGCTGTGCCCGATCGTGTCGCTGTGCTCGGGATGCCGGATCTCCCAGCGCCCGCCCGGCAGCGACATCTCGGTGACGGCCTTCGCCATCAGGTCCGCGCTCGCTCGGGCGGCGTCGGCGTCGCTCAGCGTGGCCGACCGCCGCGAGCAGCCCGGCAAACGAGCGCATCATGCCGACGTAGGCCGCGTTGAACGAGGCCACCACGTTGACGTAGTTCGGCACGCACTCCAGCAGCATCCACGGGTCCGCGCCGAAGTCGGCGAGGATGCCGCCGGTGGCCGGCGTGCGCTTGCCGAGCCAGCCGTGGGCCATCCGGCCGAGATGCTCGAACACGGTCGACGACCCGGCCCGCTCGTCCAGGAACGCCAGGTCGCCGGTGATGCAGACGTAGTGCTCGACCAGCCGGAACAACGAGTAGTGGTTCGAGACGTAGTCGTTGCCCAGCGGGCCGCCGTTCTTCGTATCGAACCCGAACGACGCGTCGTACGGGCTGCTCAGCGCCCGGTGCAGCCAGGACCGGAGACCGACCGGTTCGAGCAGCGCGTAGAGCCGGCTCCACTCGGTGTGATCCCAGAAGTAGGTCGTCGTCGGCGCCGAGGCGCGGACCACCGGTCAGGAAGATCGGCTCGGTGTCGCTGATCCGGGTGTTGCGCATATAGAGAGCCAGAAGCAACGCCCATATAGTACGACTTCGCGACGCCCGGATCGGCCGCCTCGAGCACCGGCAGGTGGCCGCTGAAGTGCGGATTCCCCGGCGTGAACGCGCTGCGCCACAGCTCGCGCCAGCCGTGCTTCGGATCCGGCGAGCGTGGCGCCGAAGTCGCGATGCGGCCGCGCTGGCGGCGGCGGCCACGTCGGAGCAGTCGTCGCCGTACGCGCAGACCACGCCGATCGTGCGGGTCTGGCCGGGCTCGAGCCGGAGCGACCATGTGGCCCGCGCACCGGCGCCGAGTTCGGTGAGCGACTCGGGTTCGGTGTCGAACGCGTAGCTGACGCACGGGCCGGCGAGCAGCCGTCCGCGATGTTCACCAGCGCGCCGTCGGATCAGCGACTTCCACCGCGGCGAGGCAGACCAGTGTCCGGTCGCCGCAACCGGTTCGCCGTCGAGCGACATGGCGACGCGATCGCCGTCCGAGCGCGATGCGCGATCGGCGTACCAGCGGCCGGCCACGAGGTCGCGGTCGGCGTACTCCTTCTCGCCGGCGATGCCGAACCACAGCCGCCCGGCGTCGACGCCGAGCTGCAGCGAGTCCGGGTGGTTGCCGTGGGTGAGCACGACGCCGGTCTGATCGACGTCGTCGAGGCGAAGTTCCAGCTCGACGACCTGGCCGGCGCGCAGTTCGAAGCTGCCGAGCGTCACCTCGCTGGCCGGGTCCAACGCGATCTCGGCCGTGGCGAACAGGATCGGTCGATCGCCGTCCCGGCAGCAGATCCGCCGTACGGTCGCGGCGGCACTGTCGCCGGTACGGGTAGACGGTGTCCGGGCTGACGTGCCGGGGCAGTTCGTACGCCAGCGACATCGATCTCGGTGTCCGCGTCGCGCTGGATGCCGGGCAGCCGCGGCTTGCCCAGGCGCAGCCGCCGCGGGCCGGGTCCGAGCAGGTACGGCTGGTCGCGACGAGTGGAGGCGCGGATGCGCTCCAGCGTCATGAAGTCGTGGTAGTTGCCCGCCGTCCAGGGCACGTCGTAGAGCCAGCCCCAGCCGATCTCGGTATGCGCGACCATCGCGAACAGATCCTGCGAGACCGTGCAGTCCACCGTGCGCGTCGGTGTCGTTCGTGACCTCGATCTGCCACATCAGCCGGTCGTCGCGCGAGCACCATCCGGGTGTCGGTGCGTACCGTGACGCCGTCAGCCGGTGTGCGACCGCTGGACGCCCCAGGGCTTCCACCGGAACCGCTGGGCCTGCGGCACCGAACCGTTCAGGCGCAGGGCACCGGTGTGATAGCCGAACGTGTACGGCGGCGCGGCCAGCCACGACATCGACGCCAGGTCGTAGTTGACGTGGCCCTGGCCCCACTGGTTGCGCAGCGACGGCAGGTGCGCGAGGTCGCGCGCGTCCACCCACTCCCCCGCGACGTCGTCCAGGTCGGGCACGCCGGTCAGGTGATCGGTCACTTCGTCGATCCCGCGGTCAGGCCGGCGACGAACTGCTTCTGCATGGCCAGGTAGCCGACCACCGGGATGATCGCCGGCGAGGAACATGATGCCGAACAGCTGCCCGTAGTTCATCTGGAACTGCCCCACTGATAAATACAGTCCGGTGGTGATGGTCTGGCCCTGTCAGCGGGCCGAGGATGAACAGCGGGTTGAGGAAGTCGTTCCAGATCCACAGCGACAGGAAGATCGCGACGGTGGCGGTGGCCGGGCGGACCAGCGGCATGATGATCGTCCACCAGATGCGCAGACCGCTGGCGCCGTCCATGCGGGCGGCCTCGACGATCTCGCCGGGGATCGCCCGCATGAAGCCGACGTAGACGAAGACCGCGAAGGAGAGGTAGCCGCCGCCGATGTTGGACAGGATCAGGCCCGGGTACGTGTGGTCCAGGCCGATCAGCGTCAGGATGTGGATCGTCGGCAGCAGGACGACCTGCGGCGGGATCATCAGTCCGGCGGCCAGCACGGCGAGGATCGCAGCGCGAACGCGGGTGCGTTTGCGGGAGATGAAGAAGCTGAACGCGGACCCGAGCGGGATCAGCAGCAGCACCGAGCAGACCACCACGATCAGCGAGTTGCGCAGGCCGAGCTGCACCAGATGGTCCGGGCGGTTCAGCGCCGTGGAGAGGTTGCTCAGCGTCGGGTGCAGCGGCGGCGCCGCCGGGTCGGCTGACGATGGCGTCCTCGGACTTGAATGCGTTGACGATGGTCAGGTAGATCGGGCTGACGAACACCAGGATCACCAGGATCGCGACCGTCAGACGGATCGGCCGGGGAAGCCGGCGACGGTTGCGGCGGGCCACCGGACGCGCCGGTGGAGCGGACACCGTCGAACGGGTCGCAGTGGACGAGATGGACGGGGCGCTCACAGGTCGACCTCCCGGCGGCGCAGCAGGCTGGTGACGGACAGCGCGATGACGGCGGACAGCAGCAGCAGACCCATCGCGATGGCGGATGCGTAGCCGAAGCGGTCGCTGGTGAACGCCATGCTTGACGATGTACTGCGCGGTGGACTCGGTCGCGTACGCCGGTCCGCCGGAGGTGAGAACGGTGATGATGTCGTACAGCTTGAGTACCGTGATCAGCGAGATCGTGACGCTGATCGTGGTTGCCGGTGCGACCATCCGGAAGCGTGATCATCCGGAACTGCTGGCGGCTGTTCGCGCCGTCGATCGAGCTCGCGTCGTACAGCTCGGCCGGGATGTTCTGCAGCGCGGCGAGGTAGACGACCGTGGTGAAGCCGGAGAGCACCCAGGCGACCACGATGCCGACCGACAGCTGCGCCATGTGCGGCGTACCGAGCCAGTCGACCGGCTGCTTGACCAGGCCGACCTTCTGCAGAACGTCGTTGAGGAGGCCGTCCTCGATGAAGATGGTCTTCCAGACGAATCCGACGATCACGCCGGAGATCACCTGCGGCAGGAACGCGATGGTCCGCAGCACCCGGTAGCTGAGGCTGGTGCGGTTGAGCAGCATCGCGAACGCAGATGCCGATGGTGTTCGCCGCGATCGTCACCCCGAACGCCAGGATCAGCGTGAAGGCGAGGCTCGCTTGCAGTTCGCTGTCGTGCAGCATCTCGCGGTAGTTGGCGAGTCCGACGAACGAGCTATGCGACTCGAGCGGATTCTCGTTCGGTGAAGCTGCTTTTCAGGCTCATCAGCACCGGAATGATGATGAAGACGACGTAGAGAATCAGGCCCAGCCCGGCGAGTACGCCGAGTCCACCGTCCTGTTTGGCGATGCGTTGCCAGGTCGAGCGTGGCCGCACGGTTGTCGTCCCTCCCTGCCGGAGGGAGGCCGCGAAGGCCTCTCTCCGGCATCTGACGTTTGTTGGCTATCCGAGCTGGCGTCACTTGGTGGCGGTGGACCACGCGTCGTCGAGCTTGTTCATCTGACCCTGCACGTCACCCGTGTTGAACAGCGCCTGGGCGGCGGCGTAGAAGTCGTTGTTGAGCGAGCCCGGCATCGCATCGTCGTTCGTCGCCCAGCCGATCGAGCTGACCTTGTTGTTCTGGTCGCGTGACGTACGTGAACGAGTCGGTGAACACCGGGCTGACCGTGACGTTGTAGTCCGTCAGCGTCTTGCCCTTGAGCATCGGGAACGCGCCGTCGCCCTCGATGAGTGCCTTGAGGTTGGCCGGGTCGAGCGACCAGGCCTCGGCGAACGCGGTGGCGTCCTTCATGTCCTTGGTCTTGGCGTTGATGGCCATCGAGCCGCCGACCGAGAACGGTACGACGACCGAGCCGTCGTCGGTCGGCCACGGGAACACGCCGATGTTGTCCCACTGGTCCTTCGGCACCGAGCCGAGGTACCAGCTGCCCATCGGGTACATAGCGGCCTTGCCGGCGTTGAACTGCGTGATCGAGTCGGCGTAGCTGACGTTCAGCGCGCCCTTCTCGAAGTCACCGTTCGTGACCAGCGTGCGCATCTTCTGTGCGGCGGCGACCACGTCCGCGTCACCGAACTTGACGCTGCCGGCGTAGCGCTGCTGCAGCCACTGCGGGTTCTTGCCGAGCACGTCGGCGCTGAGCGCACCGGTCAGCGGCATGGCCGCCGCGAACGGGTCGTTGCCGCCGAGTTCGATCGGGGTGATCCCGGCTGCCTTCAGCTTGGCGCAGTCGTCCAGGAACGCGGCCCACGTCGTCGGCGGCTGGATGCCGGCCTGGGCGAACAGCTTCTTGTTGTAGAAGACCAACGGGATGATCTGCGAGTTGGTCGGCGGGATGTAGACCTTGCCCTTGATCGCGTTGCCCTGCGGGAGCAGGAAGTTCGCGTCGATCCAGCGACTGGTCGTACGGCTGGAGCAGGCCGGCACCGGTGTACTGGGACGGGGTGATCGACTGCAGCAGGTCCGGGAACTGCCCGGACGCTTCCAGCTGCTTCGCGTACGAGTCACGGTCGGTGCTCGGTGCCACCAGCTGCTTGATCGTCAGACCGGGAACCGTCTTCTGCGCGTTGGCAATCGACGTCTGCCAGAACGCGGGGGTCAGGGACGGTGTGTTGAAGGTCATGTAGGTCAGCGTCGTCTTGCTCGGCGCCGCCGCCCCACCCTTCGTTGTCGAACTGGAACACGCCGCGAGGAGGAGCAGGCTCGCGGCTGCCGCCACGGCAAGCATCTTTCGATACATGGCCGACCTTTCTGGATTCGGATTCAGGGTTAGTGGTTCGTAAGTGCGGATCGTTGTTCGGTTGGGTGGTGCGGGGTGCTGGTTCGACGTGGAGCGCGTATTCGGCGGGGATTTACCTCGCCGCGATTTCGAGATAACGTTATCTAGAGAGTTACAGTAGGGTTTCGCGGGACGGTGTCAAGAGCCTGGTCGGTTACAAACCGATCTCGGAGTCTGGCGGGCAAGTTCCTGAACGATCGAGCGATAGGAGGCATTGTGCCTGGTCAGAGCGGCGACACGCGCCGGGGAGTCCCCCGTCCGCGGCGTCCGACGATGGTGGATGTCGCACGCGAGGCGGGCGTCGCGCTGCGGACCGTGTCGCGCTTCGTCAACGGCGACCCCACCGTCGGCGAGGCACTGGCCGAACGCGTACGGCAGGCGATCGCCACCCTCGACTTCCAGCCCGACGAACGCGCCCGGCAACTGCGCAGCGGCGTCACCGGCACGATCGGTGCGGCGGTCCGCAACATCTCCGACGCCCACCCGGTCCTGCGTGCCGTCGACGAGGCCGGCCGCGCAGCCGGGCTGACCGTCGTCGCGATGTCCACCGACGACGACGAGAAGCGCGAGCGCGAAGCCGTGATGTCCATGTGCGGGCGGCGGATGGACGGGCTCATCATCGAGCCGATCGCCGAAAACCATCAATACCTCCAGCCGGAGATCGACTCGGGCCTGCCGGTGGTCGCGTTCGACCGACCGGCGACCGGCGTTTCGGTGGACACCGTGCTCACCGACAATCGCGGCGGCATCGCGTCGGCGTTCGAGCACCTGGCCCGGCACGGCCACCGCCGGATCGCGTACATCGGCGACGACGAGCGGATCTACACCGGCCACGAGCGTGCCGCCGCGTTCCGAGCCTGCGCTGCGCGGGACGGCGGCTCGCTCGACGGCATGGTTCACCCCGGGCCGATCGAGCCGGCCCGGATCGCCGCGGCACTCGCCGGCCTGCGCGTCGGTCCGGATCCGGCGACCGCGATCATCACCGGCAACGTCGGACACCACGATCGCCGTCGTCCGCGCCCTCGGCGCCGACTTCGCCCGGACCGCCCTGGTCGGCTTCGACGACTTCCCGCTCGCCGACCTGCTGCTTCCGGGCCTGACGGTGGTGGCTCAGGGCGACGCAGAGATCGGACGAACCACGATCGACCTGCTCCGGGCCCGCCTCGCGAACCCGTCCCGCCCGATCCAGACCGTCACCGTCCCGACCACGCTCATCCCGCGCGGCTCCGGCGAGATCGCCCCTTGAGCACATTTCGGTCCGGTAACCGGCTCTTTACAAGCGCGTCACGGTCATCTATAAACGACGCAGACATCCAATGTCTAGCCCAGGAACCGCGTGACGAGGCGGGGGATCCACCACTTCGCAACGCGATCCATCCCCTTGACGCTGATGCCGTGTGTGCGTTCTACCAGTGATTTGTCCTCAAAATGTGCGTCGCGATGATGCGAACCGCCACTCCGACTACAAGCGTGCCGTCTGACCAAACATCCTATGTTTTGTCGACAGTGGCGCGAATCCGAGGTGACCAACTCGCTTCTGCGATCGATGCACCGCACGCACGGCCGCAGCACGTCCGTAAAGGAAACGTGCTCATGAGACTTGGCCCCCCAGGCAGGCGCGCAGTCTGCGCGGCGACAGCAGCGTTGCTGATGTCCGCCGCGCTGATCGTGACGTTGCCGAGCCCGGCAATGGCGGACTACCATCACGGCGACCCAGGCGATGCGCATCGTCGCCGCAGTACCAGGGCGTCTGGACCACGCCGCCCACGGTCCTGACCAACGGCGAGACCACCGACGCCCCGCTGATGGGCAACGGTGACGTCGGCGTCGCGGTCGGCGGATCGATCACCGAGCCAGACGTTCTACATCGGCAAGAACGACTTCTTCTCCGCTCAACAACCACGCGATCAAGCCGCTTGGGCCGGATCGTGCTCGCCGTTCCGGGCCTGTCCGGCGCGAGCTACCACGTCACCCAGGACATCGCGCACGCCCAGGTCCAGGGCACGTACACGCTCGGCGGCACCGACGCTCACCACGACCAGCTGGGTGTCCGCGACCGAGAACCTGTTCGTCACCTCGCTCATCGCTGACCGGTACGGCAAGCCAGGCCGCCAGCTTCACGATCGCAGAACGGCACCGGCGCCACGCCCACGACGTCAACGAGCGGCAGCGTTCTCAACGCCGACGTCTCGGCCGACACCGGCCGGACCGCAAGCCCGGATCGCGTCCCGGCTCGATCGGCGGTACGTCCATCCATCTCCGGCAACAAGATCAACGTGACGCTGCAGCCCGGCACCGCGTACACGTTCGTGGCCGGGCATCCTCAGCAGCATCGACAGCTCGTCCTACCAGTCGCAGCGCGGACTCGCTGGTCAGGCACCTCGCGCAGACCGACGTGAACAACCTCAACACGTCGCACCGCAGCTGGTGGCAGACGTACTGGCAGCAGTCGTACGTCGAGATCCCGGACAAGTCGATCGAGAAGAGCTGGTACGGCTCGCTCTACCTGCTCGGTTCCATTTCGCGGGCCGGCAAGTACGCGCCCGGGCTGTGGGGCAACTGGATCACCGGAGCAGCATGAACTGGAACGGCGACTACCACACGAACTACAACTACGAGGCCGCCGTTCTACGCCGGCGCTGTCCACCAACCACATCGCGCAGATGGTCGGCGTACGACCAGCCGGTCCTGGACTACCAGTCCGCGGCACAGACACTGGCCTCGCAGAACGGTTTCACCGGCGTGCTCTACCCGGTCGGCATCTCGCCGAAGGGCACCAGCGCCGACACGAGCCTGCACAACCAGAAGTCCAACGCGGCCGACCTGGCCAGCGACATGGTGATGCACTTCGAGTACACCGACGACACCTCGTACGCGAACACCGTCTACCCGTGGCTCAAGCAGGTCGGCGCTGTTCTGGCAGAACTACCTGACCGTGGACTCCGGCGGCATCTACGACATCACCAACGACGCACCCGCATGAGGACCAGGCCTACCCGCAGACCAACAGCGGCATGTCGCTCGGCCTGGTGCACCTGCTGTTCCAGGGCCTGATCGACATGAGCACCGCGCTCAACCAGTCGACGCCGGCACTCGGACCACCTGGCAGAACATCCTGGCCGCACCTGCGCTCCGCTGCCGACGATGACGCTGAACAGCCAGACCATCCTGCGGGAGACCGTCGGTCGGCAGCGACTTCGTCAACGACGGCAACGACATCGACAGCCAGTCGATCTACCCGGGCAGCCTGGTCGGCCTGGACAGCACGTCGACCCTGCTGCAGACCGCCCGCAACACGATCGGCGCGCTGACCAACGCCTGGAACGGCGGCAACGCACCGGCCACGTTCTACGCAGCGGCGGCCCGGGTCGGCTACAACCCGGCGACGATCATCACCAACCTGCATGACGAGGCGACCAACCAGAGCTTCAACAACATGGCCATCCACCACAACGGCGGCGGCATCGAGAACCTCAACGTGACCACGTCCGGCCTGGACGAGATGCTGCTGCAGTCGTTCCAGAACGACATCAAGGTGTTCGCGGACTGGCCGGCCGGCACCAACGCGCAAGTTCGGCGACCTGCTCGCCTACGGCGACTTCCTGCTCTCCAGCAGCATGGCCGGCAACGCCGTGCAGTACGTCCGGGCGGTCAGCCAGAACGGCGGCAACTTCGTCTTCACCAACCCCTGGCCCGGCCAGAACGTCGAGGTCTACCGCAACGGCACCGACACCGGCACGGTCTCCGGCACGAAGATCACCATCGCCACGTCGGCCAACGACACGCTCGACCTCGCTCCGGCCGGCACGTCGCTCGCGACCATCAATACCGAACTCGCGCAACCGACTGCAGACCGGTACCGGCGGCACAAGCAGCTCGTTCAGCACCGGCTTCGAGTCGGGCAACCCGGCAGCCGATCGTGGACCGACACCGTCGACACCACCGGCGGCGGTCTGGTCAGCGTCGACCGGACTCTGCTGCGGCCTCACCGCACCGGAATCCGGTGTGCGCACCGGGTGAGACGTCCCACGCCGGCACGGCATCGATCATGTACTCCGGATCGGCGCAGGGTGGCAGCCCGCACGCGTACATGAAGGTCTTCGACCTCAGCGGGAGCCCGCTGGCGATCGGCACGGCGAAGACCCTCAGCTACTGGATCTACCCGCAGAGCAACGCGACCACGCCGTATGTCGCGGCCGGCTCGACGAACAGCGAGTGCGTCGCGATCGACATGATCTTCACCGACGGCAGCACGCTGCGCGATTCCGGCGCGGTCGACCAGTCCGGCAATCAGATCCATCCCGCACATCAGTGCGGTCATCTGACGCTGGATGCCTGGAACCACGTGACCGTCAACCTCGCCACGAACAACAGCAACAAGCAGATCAACCGCATTCTGATCGGGTACGACCAGCCGGGCGCCACCGGCGGCTACCGCGGCTACATCGACGACATCAGCATCAGCTAACCCTGATCACGGATGGGCGACGTCCGTTGTGCGGCAGCACCACAGCCGGGCAACGGACGTCGCCGCGGCATGGCGGTCGTCAACACGTCGAGTGCAGCAGCGCTCCGACCGGCGTCGTGGCGACCAGTTCGTTGTACGTGCGGACTGCCTCGCGTGTCTCCAGGACGAGCACCGTGATGCCGCGCGCTTCCAGCGCGGACACCGTGGCAGCCGACACCTCCAGAACGAGATCCATGCCCCGCGACAGCACGACGGTGGTCGCACCGGCCGCGAGCAGCTCCTCGACGTCGGTGACCTGGATGCCCGGTACGTGCTGCGTGCCGGTTTCCCGCCAGTCCCACGCCCGGCCGCCACCGGGCCACAGCTTCGCGTCCTTGAACACGCCGAGCCCGTCCACCTCGATCTTTCCCCACTCGATGTGCGTGACGGTCGGCGACAACCTCGTTGGCATCCGTCAACTGTGACACAACGCCGTCATCGCCACTCGGGCCCACCGCTGTCGGTCGGCGTCGTTACAGTGTCGCGCAACAACATGGACGACCGAGGAGACACTACGGTGCCGACGAGTACACGACGCGCAGAGCAGGAAGCGATACCTCAGGGCGAGGACACGGTGGTGTTACCGGCGGCATGGCGTCGTGCCATCCATCCCCACCGCGGCGGCATGTCCACCGCGGCTGTCGTTCTCGTGCCGACCGCTACCGCGGACGCAAAAGCTCTGGTCAACTCGCACCGATCGATTCTCACCGCCGCCCTCGACAATCCCGATGCCGACCCGGGACTGGCGGATGCGGCCCGAGTGGCCGCCGACGACCTCCTCCAAGCAAATCCGGAGGGCGCCGCGGCGCTCGCGACCGCGCTCGGCTTCGCGCTCAGTTGGCAACACGTCGACCAGATCGCGGTGGTCGCAGACGCGTGGTGGACCGATCGCGGACCGGAGTTCGCGGCGGCGGCAGCGGTCGAACTCAGCGACATGTCGATCCGAAGCAACCACGGATCGTCGCCCCGCCTGGTCCGGACCGGCGGATCGGGCTGGTCCCGGCCACGGATCCTGCTTCAGCGCCGGATCCGCGCACTGCTGGCAACCACCGACGACGCGACGTACACGGGCGTGTGTGATGCTCTGACCGCATATCGCGGCGCGAGCGGATGGGTCCGCTGCGCGACCTCCTACCTGCTGCCGACTCAGCACTGCCTGGGTGGCCGCGGACCTGGCCGACTACGCGACCGGCCGTGGCGACGACCTCTCGCTGTACCTGTCCGGGGGTCCGGCGGATGCGATGCGACCGGTGGTCGCCAGGCTCCAGCCGTGGCTCGCCGCCGACGATATCGGCATGTTCGCGACCGTCATCGACGGTACCGGCCCGGGCGTGGCTCCCGCATGGATGGACTGGTTCGACAACGGCTATGCCGGTGCCGCTGCCAAGCAGCGCATGCTCTCGGCGGTCGCGCTGCTGCCTACCGACGAGGCGATGCAGCTGCTCGTCGACCGGCTCGACGTGAAATACGTGCAGGCGGCGTTCCTCGATGCGGCGAAGCGATTCCCGGTGCGGGCCACCCGGCTGCTCGCGACCCATGCGTCGCGCCGCTCGGCGACCGGCCGGATCGCCGAGGAGATGCTGCGCGCACACGCACTCACCCACACCGCAGCCGCCCAGGAGGCCATGAGCCTGATCGATGACGCGGGCCGCGCCCTGATCGAAGTGCTGCTCGACGACTCCCGCGCCGAGCCGGCCGGAGCGGAGCAGATGCCGGCCATCCTCGTCTCCCCGCCGTGGCTGGCCCGGAACCGTGTGAAGCCGCCGTCGGCGATCGAAGGATTGACCCGACCCGACGAGTGCGAGATCCGTTGGTCCGATGGCGAGCGAGAATCGGCACTAGCGGGCGGCGTCGGTTCCATCGATCACTGGAAACCGAGGAGCTATCGAACCTGGGCCGAGGCGGCCGGACTCGCGCGGGCCGGCAAGCTCGGCGGTTACGAGGAGGTCATGTTCTTCGCGCAGGGCGACCTTGATCTCACCACGCCGTTCATCGGCGACTGGACCCCGGGTGACGTCTGGGATCACGAGCACTGGCTCGCGACGATCATCGCGCGTTACGGCCTCGCCGCCCATCCGGCGGCCGTCCGGTACGCCCGCCGCAAGGCCGCGGCCACCGTACCGCTGCTGATGCCGTACGCCAGTAGCGACATCGCGCTTCTGATGGCGGACTGGTCGGTGCGGCTCAAGTCGGTACGCAAACCCGCCGCCACGTGGCTGCTCCGCCATTCGGATGTCGCCGCCCGCGCGCTGATCCCCGACGCCGTCGGGAAGGCCGGTTCGGCGCGCCGCGCTGCCGAACAGGCGCTCCGGATCCTCGCGACCGGCGGCCACATCGACGCCGTCACCACCGCCGCGAAGGCGTACGGGCCGGAGACCGCGACGGCGATCGACACGGTCATCTCGGCCGACCCGTTGCAGGCGGTGCCGACGAAGATGCCCGCACTTCCGGCGTGGGCCGATGCCGCTCTGATGCCGGCGATCCGGCTGTCCGACCGGAGCGCCGCACTCCCTCGGGAGGCGGTCGGTCACGTCACCGCGATGCTGTCGATCTCCCGGCCTGATGAGCCGTACGCCGGGATCGCCGTCGTCGCGCAGGCCTGCGATCCGGACGACCTCGCCGCGTACGTGTGGGTGCTGTTCACGTCGTGGCGAGCGGCCGGATTCTCGGCGAAGGAAGGCTGGGTGCTCGCCTCGCTCGGGCTGTTCGGCAACGACGAGACCGTACGCCGCCTGTCGCCGCTGATCCGGGTATGGCCGGGCGAGGGTGGGCATGCCCGCGCGGTCGCCGGACTGGACGTGCTCGCCCAGATCGGCACCGACGTCGCGCTCATGCACCTCTACCGGATCTCGCAGAAGGTCAAGTTCAAGGCGCTCAAGGACCGCGCGACCGAGAAGATCGCCGAGGTCGCGGACAACCTCCAGCTCACGTCCGACGAACTCTCCGATCGGCTGGTTCCGGATCTCGGGCTCGACGGCGACGGCCGGATGGTGCTGGACTACGGCCCGCGGACGTTCACGGTCGGGTTCGACGAGCAGCTCAAGCCGTACGTGAGAGATGAGGCCGGCCGCCGCAAGACGTTGCCGAAGCCGGGTGCGAAGGACGATCCGGAGGTGGCCGCCGCGTCCTACCTTCGGTTCACGGCCTTGAAGAAGGACGTACGCACGCTGGCGACCGACCAGATCGATCGACTCGAGGCCGCGATGGTCTCCGGGCGGCGCTGGTCCGCAACCGACTTCCGCGGGCTGCTCGTCGGCCACCCGCTGCTGTCGCACATCGTCCGGCGCCTGGTCTGGGCCACGTTCGACGACGATGGCACCGCTCGGCCGTTCCGGGTCGCCGAGGATCGCACGTTCGCGGATGTCGACGACGCGACGCTGAGCCTGAGTGACGATGCGATCGTCGGTGTCGCGCACCCGCTACATCTCGGTAGCGGCGTCGCGGCATGGTCGGATGTGTTCGCCGACTACGAGATCCTGCAACCATTCACGCAGCTCGGCCGCAGCGTCCATACCCTGACGGACACCGAGCGACAAGCGTCCACATTGGAGCGATTCGCCGGCGTCGAATACGAGACCGTCCGGATCCTCGGGCTCGAGAGCCGGGGCTGGCGCCGAGGTGCCGCGCAGGACGGCGGCGTGCAGGGCTGGATGTACCGCCCAGATCGGCGGCAACCGCTCGATCGTCATCGACCTCGATCCCGGTATTCCGGTCGGCTACGTGGATATGTGGGACAACCAACGTATTCCGCATGTCCGGATCACCGACCAGCCGGCCGACGGTTGGTCGTTCAACAGCACGCTCACGCTCGGGCAGCTCGACGCGGTTACCGCCTCGGAGATGCTGCGCGACCTGACCGAGGCGGCCGCATGAACCTCGCAGGCGATGTCACCGCCGCGCCGATCCAACGACCTCCGGCCGAGATCCGGTACGCCGACGAGCTAGCCCGGCTGCGTACGCAGGACACCGGCGACCGCCCGCCGGGATGGTCGATGAGCCTGCAGAGCGCCCGGCGCTTCATCCTCGGCGACGACAAGGCTGGGGTGAGCCGCAAGTTCGTCGGCGACGCGTCGTTGATCGACCGGTCGCTTGTCACGCTCGCCACCGGCCGCGGGCTGATGCTGGTCGGCGAGCCCGGCACCGCGAAGTCGATGCTCTCCGAACTGCTGGCGGCTGCGGTCAGCGGTGAGTCCACCCTGACGATCCAGGGCGGAGCCGCGACGACCGAGGACCAGATCCGCTACTCGTGGAACTACGCGCTGCTCGTCTCCGACGGCCCGAGCATGCGTTCGCTCGTCCCCGCTCCCCTGCTCCGCGGCATGGCCAATGGTCGGGTGGTGCGCTTCGAGGAGATCACCCGCTGCCCGCTGGAGGTGCAGGACTGCCTGCTCGCCCCGCTGTCCGACCGGGTGCTGGCCGTACCGGAGCTGTCCGGCGACGAGGCTCTCGTCTTCGCCCGGGACGGTTTCAACATCATCGCGACCGCGAACACCCGCGACCGCGGGGTCAACGAGATGAGCGCGGCCCTCAAGCGGCGGTTCAACTTCGAGACGGTGTTTCCCATCCCCGACTTCGCCACCGAACTCACCCTCGTCGAAACCGAGTCCCGGGCGCTGCTCGACCGATCCGGCGTCGAGGCACCCCAGCGGTCGGACGTGCTGGAAGTGCTGGTCACCGTGTTCCGCGAACTGCGTACCGGGCAGACCGAACGCGGCGACACGATGGACCGGATCTCCGGGGTGATGAGCACGGCCGAAGCCGTCTCGGTGGCGCACGCGATCGGTTTGCGCGGCTGGTTCCTGCGACGCGAGTCCGGCGACGCCGCGGACATCGTCGCGTGCCTCGCCGGCACCGCCGCGAAGGACAACCCGGAGGACCTGGCTCGCTTGCGCCACTACCTGGAGCAGCAGACGACGTGGCGCCGGGACAAGACCTGGCATGCGCCTGCATGACGCACGGCACCTGCTGCCGGGATGACCTCGACACGGATCGGCGGCGCGGTGGTGACGGTGGTCGGCGTCCGTCACCACAGCCCCGCATGCGCGCGGCTGGTCGAGACCACGATTAGGAATATGCGACCGGCGTACGTCCTCGTCGAGGGCCCGGCCGACATGAACGACCGCCTCGACGAGCTGCGGCTGCCGCATCAGCTGCCGATCGCGGTGTTCACGTCGTACCAGCGACGGGGAGGAGACCGGCGGATCGTGGAGTCCGTTCTGCGACTATTCGCCGGAGTGGGTGGCGCTGCGTACCGCCGCCGAGGTCGACGCCGAGTTCCGGTTCATCGATCTACCGGCGTGGCATCCGGCCTTTCGCGACCGTACCAATCGCTACTCGGACGCGGATCGCCGATACGCCGATACGGTCGAGCACCTCTGCCACGAATTCGGCGTCGACAACATCGACGCGCTCTGGGATCACCTCGCCGAGACTGCGTCGGAGACTCACCCCGGCTCGGACCTCGCCGAACGGCTCGACGTCTACTTCGCCGCGGTGCGCGGTAACGCCGACGCGTCACCCTCCGACGTCGAGCGCGAAACATACATGGGCCAATGGGTACGAGCAGCCGCCGCAAACGCCGGCGACCGACCCGTCGTGGTCGTCTGCGGCGGATTCCACCAGCCGGCACTCGTCGCCGCCGCCGCGGCATCCGAATCGACCGACACCTGGCCCGCGCTCCCGGAGCGAACCGGCCGTCACGACAGTTTCCTGGTCCCGTTCTCCTTCAAACGCCTCGACGCTTTCGACGGCTACCAGTCGGGCATGCCGTCGCCCGAGTACTACCAGCAACTCTGGACCGGCGGCGCCGCAGCGGCGTCACGCCATCTCGTCGAGTCGGTCACTACCCGGCTGCGAGAACGGCGCCATCCGGTCTCGACCGCCGACCTGATCGCGGCGAACGCCACCGCTCTGGGACTGGCCCGAGTCCGCGGCCACGCTCACCCGACCCGGACCGACGTACTCGACGGCCTCGTCTCGGCGCTCGTGAGCGATGCCCTCGACCGACCCGCACCCTGGACCGGCCGGGGGCGCCTCGAAGCCGGTACCCATCCGGTGATCGTCGAGATGATCGCGGCCCTCGAGTGGCGCCCGGGTCGGCGCACTCGATCCGGGGACGCCGCTGCCGCCACTCGTCCACGACGTCACCGCGACGCTGGAGCGCCTCGGCCTCGACGGTGATGCAACGCTCAATCTCGACCTGACCAAACCGGATCAACGGACCCGCAGCACGTTCCTGCATCGGTTGCGGGTCCTCGCGATTCCCGGCATCGACTGCACGCATGGCGTGACACCGGGTGTCGATGTCGAGGAGCGGTGGCGGATCACCCGAGTCGACCGGCTGGTCGCGCTGATCGAGGCGGGCGCGTACGGGCCGACGCTCGACACCGCCGCCGCGGCCCGGCTCGACGAGCGGGTGCGCTTCGCCGGGCAGGACCTCGAGCAACTCGCCGTCGCGCTGCTCGAAGCGGCCCGGTGCGGCATCGATGCGACGCCGGAACGGATCCTTGCGGCGATCCGACCGACCGTCGCCGGCACCGGTACGCTGGCTCCGCTCGGTCGCGTCCTCACCGTCGTGTTGGCCCTGTGGCGCCACGATCGGCTCTACGGACTCGCCCGCAGCGGCACGCTCGCCATCGTCATGGCCGCGTGCGTGCAACGCGTCCTATGGCTCGCGGAGGGCATCCACGGTGGCCCGGCGCCCGCGGACAATGCTCGGCTGCGGACACTGGTCGCCACGCGGGACACGATCCGGTACGCGGCATCGGCCACCGCCGACGGTATCGACGCCGACGCGGCGGTCGCGGTGATGGTGCGGATCGCTGCCGACCAGACGGTACCGCCGGACCTGCGCGGCGCTGCGGTCGGATTCACCGGGTCGTTGGCGGCCGAGCCGGTCACCGGGGACGGGAGCCGGGACGAACTCGTACGCGCAGCACGAGGAGCGTCCACCGCGACCACGTTGGGCGACTGGCTCGCGGGCCTGTTCGCGCTCGCCCGCGAGGAGATCCTCGACCACGACACCGACCTCCTCGGCGTCCTCGACGCGCTCGTGGCCCGGATGTCCGATCACGAGTTTCTCGTCGCGTTGCCGTCGCTGCGGCAGGCGTTCGCATGGTTCCCGCCGCGGGAACGCGAGACGATCGCGCAGCGACTCCTGGCGCGGCACGGCGTCACCGCGTCCGGATCCGCGCTGATCCGGCTCGGCGAGGATCCGCTCGCGGTCGCCCGCGCCCGCGAACTCGACGCGTTCGTCGATACACTTCTGACCCGGGAGGGCCTGATCCCGGGGCGTGATGCGACATGACCGAGCCCGACGAGTCGTGGGACCGCTGGCGTCTCATCCTCGGCGAAGCCGCACACCAGACGATGGGTGCCGGGCTGAGCCCCGATGCGCTCGGCCGGGACGCCGCGCTCGACTGGCTGTACGGGCGCGATGCCGACGCCGACGGCCGGGGCGTACGCTCGCCTGCCCGATCCGGCGGATCCGGACCCTCGCAGCTCACGACGGTGGAGTGGCTCGATCAGATCTTCCGCCTGTTTCCGAAGGAGACGATCGAACGCCTGGAGACGTGACGCCGTCGAGCGCTACGAGATCCACGAGTGATCACCAACCCGGACGTGCTGGCCCGGATCGAGCCCAACCAGACGCTGCTACGGCGGTCCTGCGGACGAAGCACCTGATGAACCCGGACGTCCTCGCGCTGGCCAGGCGCATCGTCGCCGACGTGGTCCGCGATCTGATGGAACGGACTGGCAGCCGAGGTCCGGCATGCGTTCTCCGGTACGCGCATCCGCCGCCCGAGCCGCTTCCGGCAGGCACGCAACTTCGACATGCGCCGGACGCTGCGCGGCAACCTGGCCCACTACAACCCGGAGACCCGGCGGATCGCCGTACAGAATGCGTACTTCTTCTCCCGGAGTCGCCGCCACATGGACCGGTGGCAGGTGATCCTCCTCGTCGACCAGTCCGGCTCCATGACCGACTCGGTGATCCACTCGGCCGTCACGGCGGCCTGCCTGTGGGGACTGCCAGGTGTCGCCACCCACCTCGTCGCATTTCGACACCAAGGTCGTCGATCTCACCGCGCGATGTCGACGACCCGGTCGAGTTGCTGATGAAGGTGCAGCTCGGCGGCGGCACGGACATCGCCGGGGCGATGCGCTACGGTGCCCAGCTGGTCGAGGATCCGCGTCGGACGATCGTCGCGCTGATCACCGACTTCTTCGAGGGCGGAGACCCGAACGCGCTGGTACGCACCGTCGCGCGCCTCGTCGAACAGGGCACCAACGTGCTCGGCCTCGCCGCGCTCGACGAGGAGGCGAACCCGGTCTACGACCGAGCGCTGGCGCAGCGGCTCGCCGACGTCGGCGCGCACGTCGGCGCGATGACTCCGGGCCGGCTGGCCGAGTTCATCGCGGATCGGATCGGCCGATGAGCCGCGCCGACCTGCTGATACTGACGCCGGACGCGCTCAGCGCGCTGACCAATCGCGGTCTACTCAAGCGCGCGACCGCAGCGGTCGCGTCGGGCGAACGGCCGGCATTGGTCGACCGAGGACGACGACACGCTGATCGCCACGCTCGCCGACGGCACGGTCACGCGGCTGCCGACGACCGGTATCGCGGCCGCAACGTGCTACCTGCGGAGCGGCAACCACCTGCCGCCATGTGCTGATCGCCGTACTCGCCTACCAGGCGGCCGAGACCTCGGCGCCGGGCGCGGAGCAGGCACCGAAGGTCGAGCCGTCCGCCGCCGCGTGGTCCCCGTCGGCGTTCACGGACGATGAGCTGACCGCGCATGTCGGAGCCCGGGCGATGGACGCCGCACGACGCCGCTTCGGCGCCGGATACTCCGCCCGGGTCACGCGCGCCGGCAGCGACGGAGCCGGGCCGCGGGTGGACCTGCCGGCCTGTACCGTGCGTTTCCTCGTGCCGGGACAGCTGTCCTTTGCACGGTCCGATGCCGCCGCCGGTGTTCTCGACGAGGCGGTCGCGTTGGCGGTCTGGGCATTCCGCGTCGCCGATGCCACCGCGCCCGACGAGCCGAGCGTGCTGGTCCAGGTCGGAGCGCGTACGGATGTGACGGCCTCGGCGCTCGCCGACGCGGTCGATCTCGCGGCTGATGTCATTCTCGACGGTGCGGTGCACATCGGTGCCGGTCTCACACCACGCATCGCCGCCATCCGCCGGGCCATGGAGGCGGAGAATCTGCGCTGGCCCGTGCTCACGCTCGACGAGATCGACGAGCAGCTCTCCGCGTACCGCGACCGTCATGCCGGCTACCGTCCCGAGCGCCTGGCCGAACTCCTCGCCGAGATGTACGCACGCCACCGTGCGGTCGCCTCGCACGGCGCAAGCCCGTCGAGCGAGGTCCTCGGCACTGCGGAAGCGCCCGAAACTCCGCTGCGGCTGCTGCGGCTGACGTCTCTCGGTGCACGCGTGACGTCCCGGCCGCACGAGCAGTCGGTCGACGTGTTCCTGGCCGACGCCGGCTCCGGCATGGTGTTCGTGCTGCGGCACCGATGGTCGGCCGAGGTCGACGCCCCGCCGGTCCGCGCGGATGTGCTGTCCCGTCGGCGGATCGGGCCGGGATCACTCGGCGACCTGGCCGCCGCCAACCTGGTCACCGAATCGGCGGTACGCAGCGCCAGTCGCCGCCTGCGGCTCGCGTCCAGCCGCGTCGCGCGTACCACGATCTCGCCGTCGGCCGGGGCGTGGTCCTCGTTGCCGTCACCGCTGCTGGTACGCGACCTGGCCCAACTCTCCGAGTCGATGGAGCACCTGCCGCCACGGATGATCCGGCCGCGCATCGATGCCGAGTCCGTCTACGCGGTCGAGATCGCCGAGGTGGCAGACGTGTCGTACTCCCCGGGTGCGCAGCGGCTGACCGCTTCGGTGGTCGACCGCCACGGCTCCGTCGCGACGATCTCCGCCGATCTACCGCAGCGACGCGCCCGCCGCGCTCGACGTACTGGCGACCACGCTCGACGCCGGCCCCCGGTACGTCAGCGGCATCGTCCACCGAAGCCGCGGCGGCCTGATCATCGACCCGATCGCGGTGGTCGCCGGTGACCGGGTCATCGTTCCCGACCTGGCCGGGCACGCCGGTTCCGCGGCTCTGCCGTACCCCGATACCGCGACCGCCGAACCGGCGCACGCCGCCGTGGATCGTGCGTTGTCGCTGCTGGCCGACGTCACGCACCACGGCGCCCGGCATCTGTCCACCGCGTTCGGCGATCGGCTGCGCCGATCCGGGCCACGACCTCGCATCGGCCGGACTCGCCCGGGCGGCGGAAGCCATGACCGGGCTCGCCGCGACGCTGGGTCCGGCGCCCGGTACGGCGACCGTGACGTCGTGGGTCAACGCCTCGATCCGGCTGCTCACCACGGCCGAACGACGATAGCCGCGTCTGTCGGTGACCATCGCTACAGTTTCCGCACCCCAGCCGCCGCGCTCCGGAGGATCCGATGACCGCAGCCGCCGCGTCCCCATTTCCCGACGAGGACACCCTGACCATCCCGGTCGGATCGCGGCGGTCGATCCTTCCCCGCCGGGGCGGCACGCCCGGACCCGCTCTCCCGAAGGTCAACGCGGCGCCCGGCGACACTCGTCGAGCTGATCACATCGATCCACGCGGAGCTGGAGAAGATCCTTGTCAATGAGTACAGCGATCCCGCTCTCGTTGGCTTGGCGCGGGCGTACCTCGCCGGCACCGAGACCGGTGTCGTCGCGGCGGCCGCGGTTGCCGCAGCCGCAACGACGGCGATCTATCATCGCCAAGCGGACCGCCTCCCGACCTTCGCCGACGCCTGGGTTGCCACCGGCGGCCTTGCGTACGCCGCGGCTGTCACGATCGAACTGGCCGATATGGGTGCGTGGGGTAGCAGCGAACGCCGGCAGAGCGTCGCCAGTCTCGAACGCGGTCACCGCGCGCAGCGCTGGGATCTGATCGCCTACCGGGTTCGCGCACACTTGGCCGCCGCCCGCAACGACGACTACCGACGCGGCCGTCGCCGCCCTGACGCCCTACCGGACCGGTACGGCCGAGCCAGCGCGTCGCGACCTCATTCCTCGTCCCGTCCGAAACCGAGTGGGTACGCAGCGATATCGACGCGTACCACGCCGGCCAGGGTGGGATCCCACGCTCCTGCTCCTTGCAGCCGGTAACGCCGCGGATGCGAACCGCCTCGCGGCGGGCCTCGAGACATGGGTATCCCAGCGATTCGTGACGCAGGTCGCCACCGTCATCGACGGCGCGGGTGCGGGCTTTCTCCCGACGCTCGTCACGTGGTACGACCATTACCTGGTCGCCGCGAGCAGACAACGTACCGCGGCTGCCATGGCACTGCTGCCGACCGACGACGCCATGCGGGCACTTGTCGATCGGGCCGCCGACAAGTACGCCCAGGCCGCGCTGCTCGCCGCCGCGGAACGCTTTCCGGTACGGGCCACCCGGGTGCTCGCGCAGGCCGCCGACGGCTCGCCGGCCGTCGCTGTCATCGCGCCGCTGCTGCGTGCCCACGTCCTCGCCCACCCGGAAGCGGCTGCGACCGCTGCCGAACAGGTCACCGACCAGGTCCGTACGCGGATCGCAAACGTCGCGGCCAACGGCACCGGCATCCCGGAGGCGGCTGCGGATGCCGTGCCACCGGCGCTGATCACGCCACCGTGGCTGGCACCGCGTCCGGCCGTACCGACGATCGTCGTGGCCGGGCTGCTCCGCGCGGACGAATCCGAACTCCGCTTCCTCGACGGCGAACAAGAGGAGTGGATCGCCACCGAATCGGACTGGACCGGCCATTGGCGAAACGATCCCCGCAGCCGATGGGAGACGCGAGCGACAGCGCTGGCCGCCAACACGCTCAACGACTACGAAGCGGTCGCGCTGCTCACCGGCGGGCCGATGGATCTGGCGGCGCCGCTCGTCCACGGCTGGCGACCTCGGGACTCGTGGGGTGCGAAGAGCTGGATGCGTATCCTGATCGGACGGCACGGTATGCCGGCATACCCGCTGGCGATGTATCTGGCGACCAAAACGCCTGCCAACGCCGGTCTGCTCGCACCGTTCGCGACCACCGAAGTCGCCGACCTGATGACCGGCTGGCTCGGCCGCAAGAACATTCGGGACGCTGCAATCGCATGGTTCCGCCGACACCCGGACGTCGGCAGCCGTGCCGCCATCCCGGCCGCGCTCGGCCGACCGGGCGTGAAACGGCGCGCCGCAGAGGAGACTCTGCGCGTTATCGCTGCAGATCACCATGACACCGTGCTGGCCTGCGCCGACGCGTACGGGCCGGATGCCGGTACCGCGGTCCGCGCACCTGCTCGCCCGTCGAACCCGTGCCGGCGTTGCCGATCAAGCCACCGCCGCTCCCGGCCTGGTGCAATCCCGGTCTGCTGCCGCCGGTTCGTCTGCGCGATCGGTCCACGGCGTTGCCCAGCGACGCCGTGACCACGTTTCTGACTATGCTCACGTTGAGTACGCCGACACAGCCGCTGCCCGAGCTGCGCAGCGTTGTGGACGCGTGCGATCCGGCCTCGCTGGCCGAGTTCGGCTGGGCGCTGTTCGAAGCCTGGCAGGCGGTCGGCTCGCCGTCGAAGGAGATCTGGGCTCTCAGAGCGCTCGGCATCCTCGGCAACGACGACACGGTCCGCCGCCTGACACCGTTGGTCCGCGCGTGGCCCGGCGTGGGCGGCCATGCACGCGCCATCGTCGGACTCGACGTGTACGCCGGCATCGGCACCGAGGTGGCCCTGATGCACCTGCACTCGATCGCGCAACGGGTGAAGTTCGCGGCACTGAAGGCACAGGCAGCGGCGAAGATCGCCGACATCGCATCGTCGCTCGGCCTGACCGCCGAGCAGCTCAACGACCGGTTGATCCCCGATCTCGGCCTCGACGCGGACGGGACGATGACGCTCGACTACGGAAGTCGACGATTCACGGTCGGATTCGATGAGCGACTCAAGCCGTACGTCGCCGACAGCACAGGGCGACGGCAGACGCTGCCCAAGCCCGGCGCACGAGACGACCCGGCCAAGGCCACGATCGCGTTCCAGAATTTCGCGAACCTCAAGAAGGACGTCCGTACGCTCGCCGCCGACCAGATCGCCCGATTCGAACTCGCAATGGTCACGTCCCGCCGCTGGTCGGCCGATGACTTCACGCGCCTGCTCGTCCGGCATCCACTCGTGTCGCACATCGTCCGGCGGCTCGTCTGGTGCACGTACGACGTGAGCGGCTCCGTTGCCTTCCGGGTCGCCGAGGACCGCACGTTCGCGAACGTCGACGGACGTCGAGATCATCCTGCCCGGCGACGCGACCGTCGGCATCGCTCACCCGCTGCTTCTCGGTGACGAAACGACGGCATGGTCGGAACTGTTCGCCGACTACGACATCCTCCAGCCGTTCGCACAGTTGGGCCGATCCTCCTACCGGCTCTCCGACGGCGAGGCGGCCGGCATATCACTCGCGCGGTTCGATGGCACGACCGTGCCGACCGGCCGCGTGATGAGCCTGGAGCGGCGGGGCTGGCGACGAGCCGCTCCGCAGGATGCGGGCGTCCAACCGTGGATGTACCGGACCCTCCCGGCCGGCGGATCGGTCGTCATCAGCCTGGAGCCGGGCATCGCGGTCGGTATTCCGATGGAGTACTCCGAGGAGCAGACGCTCGAGTCGATCTGGTTGAGCCACCACGCGGACGGCGAATGGCATCGGACCGGCAACCGTCTCTTCGGCGAGCTTGACCTCGTGACCGCGTCCGAACTGCTACGTGACCTGATCGAGATCACCGCGCCGTAACGCCTGATGGCGCCTACGGCTGGCCGGTTTCATCCGCTCGAGCAACGGGCGCGCCGCGGCGAGGACGAGGTCGCGGTCGACGCTGGCGATCACATCGAACGTACGCCCGCCGGCCGCGTCGACCTCCCTCGCGAACAGTCCTTCGGCGAAGTTGCTGCCGATCACGATGACCGTCCAGTCCCCGATCAGCGGATCGTCCGCCTCGATCGCGCAGCCGTGCACGTTGGGCGCCGGCGTCTCCGGCATGCCCTGGGCAAAACATGCGGTCAGGTCCGTACGCGTGGCCAGGTCCGCGTAGCGGCGACGTGTCGCCTCGTCGAAGTGCCCGATGTGCTGGAACGTGCCGAGCAGGACGGTCGGCTCGGCGGCCTGGACCCGCCGATCCTCCAGGGCATGACTCAACTCGAGAATCGTGCGACGGCTGACGCGGCTCGGACGGGCCCACTCGATCGCGACGTCGTACGGGGTGGCGCCGGTCGCCGGGCGTACCGGTATCCGGGGCAGTGCCAGCGGCTGTGGCTCGACGTCGTGCGGTAGCGGACCGGGCCGCCCGAGTAGCCAACCCTGCCCCAGCGTCGCGCCGATCGATCGCGCAAAAGCGAGGTGACGCGACGTCTCGATGCCCTCCGCCAGGATGACCGCGCCGGTGCGGATCGCCTCGACCTGTACTGCTCTGATGGCGGAGACCGCGGGCGGCGTGTCGGGATTCTGGATCACCGACAGATCGAGTTTGAGCACATCCGGACGGATCAGCGACATCATCGCCTGGCTGGCCGCATCGGCGCCGACGTCGTCGAGGGCGATCCGGGCGGATTGCCGCCGCAGCTGATCGACGTGAATCAGCAATGCTGCCGGATCGCTGGCCACGGCTCGCTCGGTCACCTCGGCGACCACTTGAAGCCGGGCGTGTCCGGCCTGGATAACCGCATCCAGATCGGGTGGGCACGGAAATCGGGAACTGGCGGGTTCCACATTGATAAACAGTGGTACGTCGGTCGGAAGCTGCGCATCGAAGGCGCCCCGGCAGGCCGCCGCCCGGCAGATCCAGTCGAGTTCGGGTAATCGACCGACATCGGCCGCGTACGCGAGCAGATCACCGGGGCTGGACCACCGGGTGCCGATCGGGCCTCGTGCCAGCGCTTCGAAACCCAACCGTGGCGAGCCCGTCGAGGCGGACGATCGGCTGGTAGACGCACTGAATCGCACGAGCGGCCAAGAGCGCGTCGAACGCGGAGTTGGCGCCCGACTGAGCCGTACGCCGAATCACCATGGTCGCCCCCTCCGATGCAACGCGTCGATAAACCTCTATATTTGCCGATGGCGATCATTTTCGCTAGCACGATTGTCGGCCATTGTCGGCGGGGCGGCGCCCACGCCGACACTGCACGTGACCCGGTTCGACCTGCACGTATCCGGCGTGCATGAATGGCATTACTCCGACAGGCGGCCTTGCGCCAGGTCATAACTCGTGACTTCGGCCCACCGCACTGACAGTCTTTTCTCAGCGGCAGGCAATGCCGCATCGCAGATCGAAAAAACCCGCCATGCCGACAACCGCCGGCATCCGCCCGTCATACATCGATACACATCTATGTCTACTCAAGGAGTACATCATGACGTTTCGTCAAACCCTGCGGCGCGCCGCGACCGCGACCGTCGGCCTCTCTATCGCGGCCGGGTTCGGACTCACCGCCGGCCTCGCCTCCGCGGTGGTCGCCGCGCCACTGGCCGCCAGCGCATCAACGGTCGGCGGCTCGATCTCCGCATCCGAAGTCCTCGCGCGGGCCCAGTACTGGGTCAACCAGGGCTACGTCTACAGCCCGAACGCTCCCACCAGCTACAGCTACTCCAACGACGCCTCCGGCAAGAGCTACCGCGACGACTGCTCCGGCCTCGTCTCGGAGGCGTGGCATCTGAGCACGTCCTACACGACCGCCGATTTCAACGTCGACAATTCGCTCTGGCACACGATTCCGTGGGACAGCATGCAGCCCGGCGACGCGTACGTCCGCAACGACAGCAGCGAAGACCACATCGAGCTATTCGTCAACTGGGTCGACCCGAGCGACCACAGCAAGGGACTCGAGAAGTACTCGTTCAACAGCAACGGCTATACCGTCGAGAACCCGTACGCCCTCAACAACGTCGGCAAGTCCGGGCACGCCAGCTCGCCGCAGTCCGGGTTCCACGCGATCCGGTACAACAAGATCTCCTCGAACATCGGTGACTTCGACAGCGACGGGAAGCCCGACATCATCGGACTGCAGACCAGCACGAACAACCTGCTGATGTACACCACCAACGGTACGAGCACGGTCACCGGCCCGAGCACCGTCGGCACGAACTTCTTCAACTACGACGAGATCGTCCGGCCGGGCGACTTCGACGGCGACGGGATCCCGGACCTCCTCGCCCGCAACAAGACCGACCACGACCTGTACCTGTTCAGCGGCACGGGTACCGGCACCGTCCACAGTGGTGTCGACATCAGCAATAACTGGTCGGCGATGGACCAGCTGTCCACCCCGGGTGACTTCGACGGCGACGGACACAACGACCTGATCGCCCGCAACACCACGACCGGCGCCCTGATGCTCTACCGCGGCAATGGAGCGGGTGGCTTCGCCGGCACCTCGACCATCGGCACCGGCTGGACCGGCATGGACCTGATCATGTCGCCGGGTGACTTCAACGGCGACGGTCGGCCGGACGTGCTGGCTCGCTCCGCCTCGACCGGTCAGCTGCTGCTCTACCCGGGCACCGGTACGGGCCTCGGTTCAAGCAGCGTGGCCGGCACCAACTGGAGTGGCATGAAGACCATCATCGGCGTCGGCGACGTGGACGGGGACGGCAACGACGACCTCGTCGCCTACGTCACCAGCACCAGCAACCTGCTGCTCTACAGCGGCAACGGCGCCGGCGGCTTCAAATCCGGTTCGAGCACGATCGGCAGCAACTGGAGCAGCTTCACCACGATCCTCTAGCGAACACCCGCACCAGCGAGCCGGGACCTCATCCGAGGTCCCGGCTCTCGGTCGTCATCGACTCGGTCGCATTCCAGCTACAGCAGTTCGGCCAGGTACGCCGCCGCCCGGGCCGCACCGCCGTTCTCGACCGGCTGGTAGGAGACCGTCCGAGAGATCTCTTCGCTGATTGCCGCGGCGAGGTGCTCCGGTGTCGTGTCCTCGTACTCCATGCGGCGGCCCGCACCGTAGCGGGCCAGCCGATGCGGTACGTGGAACTGCTGCTCGAAATGGTGGCGCAGCGGTATGTAGATGAACGGTCGCCCGGCCGCGGCCAGCTCCATCGTCGTGGTCAGACCACCCTGGACGACGGCGAGATCGCAGGCCGCCAACTGCCGGTGCAGATCCGGCAAATAGGCATGGCACTCCAGGCCGGCCACCGCCGGAAGCGACCCCGGATCGATCCGCGGGCCGGTGACCACAATCATCCGCAGCCCCGGTACGCGCGCCGCCGCCACCGGAAACGCTGCGATCGCCCGCCGCAGCAGGTGCTCGCCGACGCCGGTACCGCCGACCGTCACCAGGCACACACGCTCGTCCGGTGCCCACCCGAATCCGGCCCGCAGCGCGGCCCGGTCGGCGATCTCGGCCGGATCGAATCCGGTGATGTAGCCGGTGAAATCGTAGTGCTGATCGGTCCACTCCCGGATCGCCGGCAAGAACGCTCCGAACCGCTCCGGTACGACGTCCTGCGGATCGCCGACGAACAGCGCCCGGTCGCGTACCCGTGGGAATCGCGCAATCTGCTCGATCATCTCGGCGTTGTAGTCGGCGGTCAACGCGGCCTCGGCATCACCGCCATCCGGCATCGGCAGGAAGCCCACGAAGTCGGTCATCCAGACGTACGGTGTCCGTTTCAGCTCCGGATTCTCGTGCAGGAAGTAGTCGACCTCCCACGACTCGTCGCCCACCCACAGGTCGTAGTGTTCGCGCTCGACGATGTCGGCGAAGACCATGAAGTTCGCCACCAGGATCTCGTCCATCCGGCGCAGCGACTGGAACGCGTGCAGGTCGTGCTCGTCCGCCTCGCTCTCCCAGTGCGCCGATTCGCTGGCGAGCAGCCGGGACGCCGGATGGACCGTCTCGCCCCGGGCCGAAAGCAACGCGGTCACCGGATGCTGGGCCAGCCAGTCGATCTGCAGGTCCGGTCGCAAAGCACGCAACTCGGCCGCGATCGCCGCGTCCCGACGGGCGTGTCCGAGCCCGATCGGTGAGGACAGGTACAGAACCTTGCGGCGACGGTCCAGGCTGCGGGTCCACGTCGTTTCGATCGGCGCCGGATGGATCGACCGGACGAAGTCACGGATCCACCGATTCACCGCGACCGGATGCCGACCGGCGAGCGCATGACCGCCGCCGCCGAGCGTGATCAGCGGCGCGCCGGCCAACTCGGCGAGGCGCCGGCCGGCCGCGTACGGCTGGCAGGCGTCCTCGTCACCGTGGATGACCAGCAGCGGGCACTCGATCTGGGCGATCAGTGCCTCGACCCCGGCGCGGTCCGACACGGACATCGGACCGTCCTGCGCGGTGGCCAGGACGTCGCCGTCGGTGCCGAGGCCCCACTCGACGCAGTCCTCGATCTGCTTGGTCGAGTGCGTCTCGCTGATCACCGTGCCGAAGAAGAACCGCAGGAAATCCGGGTACTGCGTACGCCAGTAGTGGCGGTTGAACTTCTCCCAGCCGTGGTAGCTCTCTCGCTCGACCTCGAAGCTGCTGACGGCGTCGGGATCGACCACCGCGTCCGGGTCCGGCGGTGCATCCAGCAGGTGCGGGATGGTCGACGACATGGCCACCATGCCCTCGAACCGGTGCGGGTGCCGGGTGACCGCGAGCAGGGAACGCCACACGCCAAGGCTCAGTCCGACCACGATGGCACGATCCACACCGGCGGCGTCCATTGCGGCGACGAGATCGTCGGCCATGTCGACATCGGCGTACGCGCTCGGGTCGAGTGGCCGGTCCGACCGGCTGTTGCCGCGCGGCTCGACGGTGATCACCCGGAAGTACCGCGAGAGGTACGGCACCTGCGCCTTCCAGAGCCGCGAGTCCACCGGCAGCCATGCCGGTGCGAACACGATCGTGGCCGGACCGCTCCCCCAGATCGCATACCCGACTTTGACACCGTCTCGGTCAAGAAGGCCCTCGACGTCCGGTTCTATCGCTCGCATGGCCGCTCCTCATCGTGGTCAACGCAGCCATCGTCGCGCGGGACATTTCAGCCCGGTTGCAACGACTCTGCAATCGACCCGACGTAGCTCGGCCGCAGCGCGCGTGATCCGGCTCGCGCCGAGTTCGGTGACGTCGAGGTTACCCGTGGCGTTGTCCTCGGCGAGGTCAATCGGCTGGTTGAAGCCGGTGAACCCGGTAATCCCGGTCGTCCGGTCGGAGCGACCGCCGGCGCGCCCGCGGTTGCGGGTGTTAGTGGTCGGGAGTTGGCACGAGAAGGCCCATCGTGCGCCGTTGATCTGCGGCTCTCCGAAACGTCGTCGTCGGTCCTCCCGAGAACCATTCGAGAAGAAAACCGGAAGGGCACCGTGCCACTGTTTTGCAAAAGCAATTCAGCCGAGCGTACGGAAGGAGGGATCCCTGACACCGAGCCAAGAACCCGCTTCGGGCGGCACGACGCCACCTGATTTCGCAATTCACGCGTGCGCATTTCACACGTACCAATGCACACGTATCGCAATGCACACGTTCGGAATTCACATGATGAGGACCCGGCGCCGCACGCCGGGTCCTCATTGGCCCACGTAGCTCTTCAGTGGAGGAACCTTGACCATCACCAACATACCGCAGTACGACGTCGCGCATCGCCGCGACCAGTACGGCCCGACCGACGCACCAAGCGTCCGGCGGGTCAAATCGGTGACCGTACAAGCACTGGCGCTGGCCGTGATCGCGACGTCGGTCGTGATCGGCGGATCGGCGAGCCCGGCGCTCGCCTACCCGGCTAAGCGCACAACCGACACGTCGTACTACATCTCGACGTCGAACACCACCACGGCCTACAACGACGGCTGCAGCCAGGGGACGAAGGACGCCGGTATCGGCGCCAGCAAGGACAGTCGGGTCGTACTCGCCTTCGGCGCGCAGAAGTCGGACTTCTCCGGCACGCTTCTGCCGGCGACGGCGACGTCCATCTCCAATGCCAGCCTGGAGGCGGTCGCCGAGCAGTTCGGGTTGGGTTACTACGCGTGCACCGGCGCGGACACCGGCTCGCTGCTGTTCATGGACCTGAGTACGAACACCAGTGGTTCGACGGTCACCAATGCCGCCGGAGTGTCCTGGGCTCATATCGTGGACGCAGTAGGGACCTGGGGGACCAACAACGGGACCGCAAGCCAGGTCATCGTCAACGGCGCGAACGATATCGAACCGAGCTGGAGCAGCTACAGCTCCGCACTGGCGTGGGCCACCGGGTTCCAGGCCACGACGAGCAGGCAGTACGTCAACACCGCATCGGCGGACGGCTGCCCGCAGACCACCCACACCAACGGCGGATGCAACAACGGCTGGAACCAGTTCGACGTCTGGAAGCTGTCCTGGGGAATGACCGCAGCACTGTGTGCGCCTCAGATCTACTTCCAGGCTCAGGCGAATCAGTGGAATCAGCTGACTCTCTACGGCTACAACTCGCAGAGCGCTCCGATTCTGTTCACCGCGCCGCTGGACGAACACCCGGCCGACACGTCGACCTTCACCTCAACGCAGGCGTGGAACGCGCTCGTCTCGTTGATTTACGGCTCGTCAACGACGTCCTATGACCCGCCCTTTTCGATGGAGATACGGTACGAATGAGAATCAGCCGTCCTAAGACAATCATCCTCACCGCGGCCGCGGTCGCTGCGATCGCCTCATTCGTCGGTGTCACTGCCGCGAGCGCCGGCGTCCAGGCGACGCCGGGCATGCCGTCCGCGAAAGCGGCCCGCGTGCAGGCCGAAATCAACAACGCCAACTCGGCGCCGAAGGCCGCCAAAGCCGGTGTCGCCCAAGCCGGTGCCAAGGCAGCCGGGGCTACGACGCCGCAGACCGACACGTTCGCGGCCGGCATCGTCGATGTCAAGCAAGGCCCGTTCTCGGTCTCGGAGTTCGTCTGCCGCAACATGTACCGGGCGCACGTCGGCGGCCGGTGGCTGTTCGTCTTCGCCGGTGAGTCCACCGGTGCGTTGAGCCAGCCGCAGTCCGCGGTGCGGGTCTACGCCATCCCGGACGGCGGCGTGTACGGATACGTCGGCGCCTACTCGGCGCCGACCAATGTCGGCGCGCTGCACGTCGCATCGGTCAAGGGAACGACGTTGACGTTGGTAAGCGACAGCGGCACGACCACAACGTTCGACCTGACCACCCTGCAATATCAGTAACCCGACGGCCGGGTGCTCGGAGCGCATGCCCCGAGCACCCGGCCCCTTTGCGTGAGACGGGAATGACGTGCGAGTACGCAACTATGCCGTGGCCTGCGTGTTTCTTGGATTGACGTCGGCCTGCGCGCCGTCCACACATCCCGCGCCGACCGCATTGCCACCGACCGCATCGCCGGTGACCACCGATCGCACATCGGCTCCGGCGGCACACATGGTCGGCCGATGGACGATCGCCGCCGACGGCGAACCGCTCGCGATCGCCCAGACCCCCGGCGTCGTATGGGTGGCCGAGGCCTCGGACACCAGCAAGCCCGGCCGCGTGCAGGGTATCGATGCCACGACCGGCACGGTGATCAGGTCCTGGCGGGTCGGTAGCCAACCGGCCGCCATTGCCGCCGCCGGCGGGCATATCTGGATCGTCGACGCGGCCGGTCCGGACGCCTTCGAGCCGAATCTGGTGGTCGAGAGCGATCTGTCCGGCCACACCGTCCACACCTACCCGATCGCCAACCCGGTATCGGTCGCGGCCGACGGCAACGGTGCGTGGATCGGCAGTTCGCTCGGCGATCGCGGCATCCTCACGTACGTCGGAGGGGGGAAGGTCGGTCCGCAGGTCACGCTTCCCGGCACATCGGCCGACGGAAGCGTACCGGTCGTCGCCTGCGGGCAGACGGTCTTCGCGGCCACTACCGGCCCGGATGCCGGCATGTTGATCAGTTCGGTGTCGCCGGCCGGCACGGTGACGCCGTACGGTGCAACCTCGGCCGTCGGTGTCACACACCTCGCCTGCCTATCCGCAGGGCTCCTGGTGGAGACCGCCGAGGACACCGTTGACCTGTTCCACGTCACGTCGGCGAGCGGCAACCCGGACAGCCACGCCGTTCCCGCGCGTACCGGCCTGGTCGCCGGCGGCACCGACGAGAACTGGATCGTGACCGGCCTGACTCAGATCGACCACTCCGCAGCGGCCCCGCTGAACGCGACCACGCTCGCGCCGAGCGGATCCATCAACCTCGCCGGCGATGCCGTCGCGGCCACGACCGGCGACCAGGGACAGCTGTGGCTGATCATGAATAACGTCCAGGGTTCGGCACAACCGGTCCTGGTCGAACTCGCGGCACGGTGACCACGGTCACGACGATCTCCGACATCCGGCAGAATACGGAACGGACGAAGGAGAACCGCTGTGCCCGTACCCTCGAAGCCCTTGCGGAAGCTGGGCTTTCTGACCATCGGCCTGTTCGACGGTGCCGACCCGCGGCGCGGCCACGAGTCGACCCTCGAGATCATCGAACTGGGCGAGCAGCTGGGCTTCGACAGCGCCTGGGTACGCCACCGCCACCTGCAGTACGGCATCTCCTCTCCGATCGCCGTCCTGGCCGCGGCCTCCCAGCGCACCAGCCGCATCGAGCTGGGCACCGCCGTCATCCCGCTGGGCTGGGAGAATCCGCTGCGGCTGGCCGAGGACCTGGCGACGGTCGACATCCTGTCCGGCGGACGCCTCAATCCCGGTGTCAGCGTCGGCCCGCCGATGCACTACGACCAGGTCAAGGACGCGCTGTACCCGGACACCGCCGACGTCGAGGACTTCAGCTACGAGCGGGTGCGACGGCTGCTGCGCCTGCGTCCGCGGCGAGCCGGCCACCGACTTCAGCGGCATCGAGGGCTTCGAGGTGTTCTCCGACCGCGTCCAGCCGCACGCCGACGGCCTGGCCGGCCGCATGTGGTACGGCGGCGCCAGCCTGCGTTCGGCGCAATGGGCCGGCGAGCACGGCATGAACTTCCTGACCAGCAGCGTCGTGAAGGCAGAGGAGTCCGAGGACTTCGCCGAGATCCAGCTCTCGCACATCCGCACGTTCCGCGCCCACCACCCCGACGGCGACCGCGCCCGCGTCTCCCAGGGGCTCGTCGTCATCCCCACCGACACCGCCTCGCCGGAGCAGCGCGACGAAGTACGAGGCAGTACGCGCAGCAACGGACGCCGCGTACCGCCACGTCCGCAGGGGCCGGCGCGGATGATGTTCGCGCTCGACCTCGTCGGGACGTCCGCGGAGATCGCCGAACGGCTCTACGCCCACGCGGCCTTCCAGGAGATCGACGAGGTCGCGTTCGCGCTGCCGTTCAGCTTCGAGCACGACGACTACGTCCAGATCCTCACCGACATCGCCACCGTGCTCGGCCCGGCACTCGGCTGGCGTACGGCCGTCTGAGCCTGCTGGATGTGGCGCCTACTGGACTTATTTCATCCATGATTGTTAATGTCATCTGGTCGATCCGCAGGACCGGGAGGCATGCCGATGAAGATCATGGCCAGGATCACGATGGCCGTCGTCTGCACGGCCGCAGCCGTAGTGACGCCGCTGGCCGTACCGGCGGCGCAAGCGGTCGTGGTGCCGACGCATGCGGTCGTGGTGTGCCAGAGTGCGAGCTTCTACGCCAACTACGACTCCGGTGTCGGGCCGGTGGGCTTGATCCGGACGCTGGCGTACGGCAACAAGGTCGGCCATACGCCCGGAGTGCATCCGGTCTACAACGGGTGGGCGGCGACGTTCGACTTCGGCCCCAACGACTGGGGATATATGCGGATCGAATGCATCGGGGGCTACAACTCATGGTGAACCACGCCCGAGCCGCTATCGTCGCTGCGGCATGCTCGATCCTGCTACTGGCGACGGCAGTGCCGGCATCAGCGGCCAACGGCACGGTCGGCGTACGCGAGACGGTGTGCGCGGACTCGCTGTTCGTCCGCACGACCGCAGGCGGCGCATGGATGGGCACCCTCTACCAGGGACAGACGTTTCTCGTCGAGGGTCCGAGCAGCGACGGCTACATCTACGGATTCGCCTACGGCTACATCAACCGCCACGGCTGGGTCCAAAATGGATGGTTCTGCTGACGCCGGCCACTGTTCCCGGTTAGCGCACCTGGTCGAGGCCGGGCGGCTGCAGACCAAACTGCGTCGCCTGATGGATCACATCGGTCGAGGTATGGGCACCGGCGAGGACCGCGTCGAGATCCACCTCGACGAACGGATCGATCGGTGAGGTCAGCAGAGCGACGTCGAGCCGCGTGGCAAGACGCGCCATCACTTCGTCGGCGTGCTGGCGATCGGCGAGATCACACAGCTCCTGCAACTGATCGAGGCGGGCGTCAACGTCACTGTCGACGGCTGCGATGCTGCGTCGTACGGCGTCGGCACGATCCGCCAGCGATGCCTGACGGCCCACCGCACGTACGGCGGCCCGGGTGTCCACGGTTGCCAGCAACTGAGCCACGATCCGGTAGTGCAGGCTCGCCAACAGATCCGACGTCATGCCACCCAGCAGGCCATGTGCCAGCGCCGGGGCATGCACATCGCGCAGGCGGATCACCAAACCGGACAGCCGGTTTAGCCGGTCACCGATCTCCGGAAAGTCATCCGCGATGTCTCGCTGCCGGCCTACCGTGATCACATAGTGTGACCAGCGCTCGATCTGGCGCGCTCGATTACGGTCCCGGCGCCGGGCGAGAGCTACCCGGGCACCGACTAGGACGGCCGGTACCAAGACGACGGAGGCCGCAGCGATGACCGCGGTCGTCGTCGACAGCCCTTGACTCATCACCACCTGACTGACCGCCGCCGCCGACACGCCGACCACCAGCGGTGTCCACCAGGCATACAGCGCCAGTCGCCGGACCTCGGCACCGAAACCGGGCCGGCGGGGCAGCGTCCAACCGTTTTCGAAATAGGGTTCGAGCGCTGCCACGCTGCCTCGGTCGCGATCGGGAAGGTCGGGCGAGATCAGCATGGCCACGACGTCATGCCGACGGCGGTAGCGCCGAGGACGCCAGTCCGTACCGCCCACCAAACCTCCTCAAGCCCTCGGCGAACGATCATATCCGGGCTCGGCTCTCTCACGAATGCTGCCGGGGCGGCGGCGCCGGATAGCGGCGGTCAGCTTTCCGAACCGGACTTCGGCCCGGTCCGGACCGGCGGTCGCCGTCGCATCAACCATCGATCTGCGAATCCCGTAGTCGTGAGGAGCAGCAACGACCAGAGGCCGATCGCCGGCACGGACACCGCGACGACGAACGCGATGACGATGGCCACGGTCGTCGTCGCGGCCGGAATGACGGTGAGCGTCCCGCGCACGTCCGGAGCCTGGAGCGCGGGCGTGCGTGTAATGATCCACTGCTGGCCAAGATTTGTCGCGATGATCACGAACAGCGTCCCTATGTACAGCGTCAGGCTCGCGACGCTGTCAGAGTCGGTCGTACCGAGGATCTCGGTGGGGTACGGCAGGAACACGATGCCGAAAAGATACAGGTAGATGCACCAGACCAGCGGGCGGCTGTAGTCGATGACGTTCTCGTAGATCGAATGATGCACAAGCCAGAATCGCCAGATCACTCCGAAGCTCAGCGCGAAGGCGATCAGCGCATGCCGGTCTTTGGTCAGCAACTCGTGGACGGTTCCGATGCCACTCGGCGAAACCGAGTCGACGAGCGGCAGGACCAGCAACGTCGCGGCAATCGCCACGACCGCGTCGGCGAACGTGATGAGCCGATCCAGCCCGCGGGTACGACGGTCGCCTCGGTCCGCGCCCATCGCTACCTCTTTCTCTGGACGTTTCGTCGGACTTCAGCATCGCATCGGCGTCAAACTCACCGGACGATATTGATGGATGCCGAAGCCTTGACAGGCCTTCCAGCCGGTGGTCTGATCATTGTTCCTTCGTTAGGTAACTTTCCTATCTGTTAGCGCAGGAGGAGGATCCATGAGGTTACGCAGCTCATTGCCATCAGAGCGCAGAACATCACGTGATCGGCGGGTGCGGCGCTGGGGTTTGAGTCTCGTCGTTGTGATCGCCGCGTCGATGGCGGCCGCGACGTCGGCCAACGCGGCCACCGTCCGATACGAGGCGGAGAACGCGACCATTTCCCAGGGCATCCTGGAGACCCTGCACACCGGCTACTCCGGCACCGGTTACGTCAACGCCGACAACGTGGTGGGCAGCTACGTCGAGTTCACCATCACGGTTGCCAGCGCCGGTACGGCCGGCATCACCATCCGCTATGCCAACGGCACCACGGTCGATCGACCGTCGACCGTAGCCGTCAACGGCACCGCGGTGGCCACGGCGCTGTCCTTCCCGGCCACCGCCAACTGGGATACCTGGGCCAGCACGACGGTCACCACGTCGGTCAACGCCGGCACCAGCACGGTGCGCATCACCGGGACCACCGCCAACGGCCCGCCCAACATCGACTACATCGATGTCGCTGTCACCCCGACGTCCGCGCTGAACCCGAACGTCTCCCCCGGAGGCAACTTCAACCTGTCCGGATGGGAACTGCAGTTGCCGATCGGGTCGCCGGGTTCGCCCACTACGATCCTGCCGGCGCAGCTCGAAGGAGCGACCGGATATACCAACGCCACCTATTTCTGGACCGACAAAAACGACGGTTCGATGACCTTCTGGGACCCCGAATCCGGAGTCACCACCCCGAACTCGAACTTCGCCCGTACCGAACTCCGCGAGATGAATCCGAACGGCAGCGCAGCCGACTGGACAATTGCCGGCACACACACGTTGAGCGCGACGTTGCGGATCGTCTCGGTGACCAAGAGCGTCTGCGTCGGACAGGTTCACCTCGGCACCGGCGGAACCTCCACCAAGCCGCTCCTTGAGCTCTACTACGCCCCTAACGGCAACATCACCCTGGGCACCGAGAACTCCCCCGACGGCGGGCAGACCCTGCACCCGGTCGGGAACGTGGCGCTCGGCACCCAGTGGAGCTACGTGATCGCCATCTCCGGCGGCGGCATCCACCTGACCATCAACGGAACCACGACCAACTACTCGATCCCGTCGTCCTTCAACCAGTACCACCAGTACTTCAAGGCCGGCGATTACAACCAGTCATCGTCGAGCAGCACGGCGAATGGTGCGAAGGTGAAGTTCTATGCACTGAACGTCTCCCACAGCTAGGCGGTCGCCGTACTCGCGGACCGTCGGCATCCACACAACGATCGACCGACGGCCGCGGGTGTAGCGTTGCGTTGTTACCCATGCCCCCGGTGGCGAGATCCACAAGCCTCACGGATCGCCCGATACCGGAAGGGCCGCCAATGATCGTGACGACACCGGCGTTGCCTCCGAAGACGTGTCTCGACCGTGACTCCTGACCGCCGGATGCGCCTCTGGACACTCGTGGTGGAAAAGGCCCACGGCGTGCCCGTGACCGTCAATCACATCGGCGCGGCCGTGATCGACGCCGCCGGCGTAGACGCTGCTGCCGTGGCCGTGGTTCTCGCTGCGTCGCCACGCGAGACCCTGTACGCCAGCAACCGGGTCGCCGCCGACATGGAAGACCTGACCACGACGCTCGGCGAAGGTCCCGGCGTGGACGCGTTGGCCGACGGTCCGGCGCTCGCTGCGAACTTGGCCGACGAGGGATGCCGACGGCGTTGGCCGGTCTTCGCGTCGGCTGCTCTCGACGTCGATGTCCGAGCGGTATTCGCGCTGCCATTGCAGGTCGGCGGCATCCATCTCGGCGTGATGGATCTGTACCGGGCCCGGCCGGGGCGTCTCGGTCAGGAGCAGCTGGCCGACGCGTTGGTCCTGGCCGACACCGCCTGCGCGCTTCTTCTCGACAGCGCCAACAGCGAGAACGGACGCCAGCCCGAAGGTGCGGGTCTGCAACATCCGGAGGTACACCAGGCCACCGGGATGATCATCGCCCAGGTGGGAGTGACCGCGGCCGTGGCACTGATCCGGCTCCGTGCCTATGCCTACGCCCACGACCGGCGGCTCCGTGATGTGGCCGCCAGCGTCGTCGCCCGTCAATTGCGGTTCGATCCCGACCCAGAGGACGGTGAGGACCGTGACAGCACCGACGACACCGTGTAAACCTCGATCCGATCCATCCGACCACAGCTACAGCGATCTACCCCGTATTGAAGGTGAGTGACATGGCCCAGCCCCTGCTAGCCGACGTATTCATCGAAATGGCCGACACACTCGTCGACGATTTCGACCTCCTCGAATTCCTGCACACGCTCACCGAACGATGCGTGCAGCTCCTCGACGTATCAGCGGCCGGCCTGCTGCTCACCGACGGGCAGGGCAACCTGCAGGTGGTCGCCGCGTCCTCGGAAAGGACGCGGCTCCTGGAGCTGTTCCAACTGCAGACCGATGAGGGACCGTGTCTGGACTGCTTCCGCACCGGTACGTCCATCTCGGTCGCGAGCCTGCAGGTAGGCGGGCGCTGGCCCAGGTTCACCGCCGCCGCCGCCGAGGTGGGCTTCGCCGCCGTACACGCGCTCCCGATGCGGCTGCGTACTGACGTCATCGGCGCGCTCAACCTGTTCAACACCGAACCTGGCGCCCTCGATGACGACAACGTCCGCGTCGGTCAGGCGCTCGCCGACATCGCCACCGTCGGTCTGATGCAGCAGCGCGCCATCCATCGCCGCGACGTCATCACCGAGCAATTACAGACCGCGCTCAACAGCCGCGTCCTGATTGAACAGGCCAAAGGGCTCCTCGCCGAGCGCCTTCAGGTCAGCGTCGTCGATGCGTTCGACCTGCTCCGCACGACCGCCCGCAGCCGCAATCGGCGGATGTCCGATCTCGCTCAGGCCCTCATCGACGGCACCGAACAGCTGCCACCGCCGATCATCCGCGAAGATCCGTCCGACGGTGGCCGGCAGCGATCCGACCGCCGCCGGTCACGGCGATGAACAACGAAGAGGACATTGTCGACGTACTCCTGGATCAACACCGGGAGCTTCGACAACTCTGTGCGGACGTGCAGGCTGCCACCGGTGGCCACAAGCGACGCCTGTTCGTCGAGCTGGTCGCGCTGATCCACCGGCACGAACTCGGCGAGCAGACCGTCGTCCATCCGGTCACCCGCGACCGGACCCTCGGCCTCGGTAATGCCGTTGCGAAAGCGTGCACGGCGGAAGAGGAGCGGGCCGGGCGGGCAATCGCCGAGCTGCAAACCCTCGGCGTCGAGCACCCGGCATTCGCCGCCGGATTCGAGGCGTTTCACCAGGATCTACTCGACCATGCCGCGCACGAAGAACGCGACGAATTCCCCCGGCTCCGCCAGTATGTTGCGGCGCAGCGGCTCTACTCGATGGCCCACGAACTCCGCAACGTCCAGGCCATGTCCTGACACATCGCGGTGACTTCATCGCGCGCGGGACACTGAAAGTTTCACGGCTGACGTGCTCAAACCGGCCGTCCCCAGGTCGACACCTTCCATCGACGTACCGTGATGCACCTTAATGGCTCAGAGGCTGCCGAGCTGCCGGAACACACGGCGATGGGAGTGGCCTTCATCTTTGTGTGAAGGAGTGTCCATGACCATTGTCCACAGACGTTGGGGTCGAGCCGCCCTGGCGATCGTCCTGGCCGCCACCGCGGCCACCGTCGTCGCCACCGCCGGCACCATTGCGTCGGCAGATACGGGAGCGGCGTGTAGTGCGGTCTACACCATCTCGTGGCAAACACCGTCCGACAACCCACCCGACTTCGGGGCGACGGTCACCGTGACGAACAACGCCTCGTACGCCATCAGCACCTGGTCGGTGACGTGGCCGTACACCGCCGGACAGGCGATCATCGCCGGATCCGCGTACAGCTCGAACGTGGTCCAGAGCGGTTCCGCGGTGACCGCCACGCCCGGGGGCACCTACAACGCGAACCTGGCTCCGGGAGCCAGCGCCACGTGGGGTTTCCATGCCACCTACAACGGCACGTCCAACCCCATCCCGACACTTACCTGCTCGGGCCCGAGCCAGGGATCCTCGAGTGCGACGCTCTCCGGTCCGCTGGACCCGCTAGGCGTGAACACGGCCGCGTGGGACACCGACTTTGCCGACGCGGCGGTACCCGGCGAGCTGTCCGCCGCCAATCTGGGGCTGATCCGCTACCCGGGCGGCTCGTGGGCCGACCAGTACCTGTGGCAACCCAACACCGTCAACGGCGCCGCGCAAGCGGTCAACTACGCCCAGTACTCCAGCCAGGTTGACGCGGTTACCAACGGGCAGAAGTTCGTCACCATCGACTACGGATCCGACACCGCACAGAGCGCGGCGGCCTGGGTTCGGCAATCGGCGACCGCAGGTCAAGGTGCCACGCTCTGGGAGATCGGCAACGAACTGTACGGGTCGTGGGAGACCGACACCCACACCAACCCGCACACCGCGTCGTCGTACGCGACGAACGCGTTGCCGTATATGCAGGCCATGAAGGCGGCCGATCCGAACGCCAACATCTGTTACGACTACGGGATGGACGGCGCTCTGGCACCCGGATCCGGGGTGGACGGCTGGCAGGCCTGGAACAGCACGATCCTCCAGGCGGACGCCGCCGACATCGACTGCGCCGACGTCCACTGGTACCCGATCAACGGCGTACCGACCGAGAGTGTCCAATCGATCATGGCACTGGTCGACAACATCCCGGCCGCGGCCGCGGAGGTCAAGACCGCACTCGCCACGTACGACCCGCACGCGTACTTCGTGGTCGGCGAGACCAATATGTCGCAGACCGCGAACGCCTGGAATCAGCAGCCGGTCGGCGCCTTGTTCGCGGCCGCCAATGCGATGGAGTGGCTGTCCTTCGGTGCCCAGAGCGTCGACTGGTGGGACGTGCACAACTACGGTACGCCGACCGCCGACTTCGGCCTGCTTTCGTCCGGAAGCAGCGGCGAGACGGCGGTGAATACGCCCTACCCGCCGTACTACGGCTATCAACTGGCGTCGAAACTGGCCGTCAAGGGCGCCAAGGTCGGCACGCTGGCCGTCTCGACGCCCAATATCTACGGCTACTACTCCAACCTGCCGGGATCTAACTACGCGGTCATGCTGGTCAACGCCGACCCGTCCAACGCGTACACGCTGAGCACGTCCAGCCTGGGCGTCACCGGTGCGAACCAGACCGAGTACGTCTACAGCAATGCTCACCCCTCGGTCACCTCGAGCAGCCTGTCCGGCACCTCGGTCTCGATTCCGGCCGAGTCGATCGTCGTGCTGACCAGCGCGAGCGGTACCCCGCCGACGACTCCGCCGACCACGACACCACCCACGACCGCACCGCCGACCACGGCGCCACCGACCACCGCACCACCGACCACACCACCGCCGACGACCGCACCGCCCACCACGACCCCGCCCACCACACCTCCGCCGACCGTGACACCCAGCCCGACCGGCGGAGCGAAGACCTGCTCGGCGAGCTACAGCATCGCGAGTTCCTGGTCAGGTGGCTTCGTAGCGACGGTCACCGTGACGGCCGGAGCCGCGATCACCGGGTGGAGGGTCACGCTCAACCTGCCCAGCGGCACGGCGATCACCAACCTGTGGAGCGGGGTGAACACCGGCACCAGCGGTACGGTCCAAGTGGCCAACGCGAGCTACAACGGCCAGCTGGGAGCCGGTCAGTCAGCGCCGTTCGGATTCCAGGCCAACGGGTCCGGCAGCGGTGTGACGACCTCCTGCACCGCCAGCTGACAGACGATCGGGCGACCCACGGAGACCGTGGGCCGCCCGATGTCTACTCGATCCTCAGGAACAGGTGATGTTGGCCGGTATCGGGCTGGACGGCCCGTTGCCCTGGAACCCATAGGTGATCGACGCACCCGGCGCCAGCGTGGGCTGGTAGCTCGGTGGCGTCATCGTCCAGCTGCTGCCACTGATCGCGAAGGTGGCGGTCCAGCCGTTGGCCAGCGTGACCCCGGACGGCGCCGTCCATCGCACCGTCCAGCCGCTGGTACCCGTACCGGTGTTCTTCACCGTCACGTTCGTGGTGAACCCTTGCGCCCACGAACTTTGGATGGCGTACGTGACCGAACATGGCCCGGTCCCGGCGCTCGGTGACGGCGACACCGAGGGCGACGGCGACGGTGGCGGTGAGGGCGATCGAGACGGTGATGGTGGAGGCGATGCCGAGGGTGACGGCGAGGCGGATCGGGACGGCGACGGTGATCCGGTCGGCGACACGGTCGGTGACGGCGATGCGCCGGCCGCGACCGGCGGGACCAGGTACGGACCGACAATGGCCATCTTCTGCTGATTCACCGTGACCCAGTCATCACCGACGATCCCGCCGGTATCGCCCGAGTCCGGATTCCAGGACCAGTACGTGAACGACATCCCGTTGGTGTTCATGTAGGACATGAGCTTCGTCATCCAGCTCACGTCCAGCGGGTTTTGCAGCGTGCTGCCGAACTCTCCGATCAGGACCGGTGCGATGTTCTGCTCGGCCAAGTAGCCGAAGAAGTGGTCCCACACGGCCGGCAGATTGTTCGGGAAGTTCGGATCGTTGAACCACGACTGCCGGTCGAAGACCGAGATGCCGTAGTCGTGAGCGGAGTACACCAGGCGATGCGCGACATTGAGCTGGACCGGGAAGGCACCGGCTTGCGAGAGGTTGCCACCCCACCAGTCGCACTCCAACGGGTCATCCGGCGTGCTGTCCCACACGTTCACGTTGCCACCGCTCGGGCAGCTCACCCCCTCGACGAGGATCAGCCAGTTCGGGTTCGTGGCAAGCACCGCGTTGCCGATCCGGCCGGCGGCGAGCCGCCAGTCCCGGGCGGTGTCACCGCACCCCCAACAGGCACCGGTTCCGTTCGGATCGGTGCCGTCGGCGTGCGGCTCGTTGAACAGGTCGGCACCGATCACGGTCGGATTGCCGGCATAGTGTGCGGCGAGCATCTGCCAGTCGGCGATCTCGCTCGCTTCGGACACCGTCGGCGTGTACCACAGCGCCGTCTGCCCGGCCGCGGACGGCCGATGCCGATCGAGGATGATGCGCATCCCCTTCTGCCCGGCGTACGCGACGACCTTGTCCAGGATCTGCATCGGCGTCAGGCCGACCAGGTCCGGGTTCGTGTTGGTGTTGATGCTGCTCGCCTGGGCGCCGGGGACGAGCGCGTCACCGGCGAACGGCACCCGGATCGTGTTGAAGCCCAGCGAGGCCATCTGATCCATCATCGACTTCCAGGTCACGTTGGCCCACAAGCCGTGGAACGTGTGGTTGTCGGTCTCCATACCGAACCAGTTCACCCCGGTCAGCCGTACGGTGGCGCCGGTGGAGTCGACGATCTGGTTGCCGTTGGTGTGCAGGTAGCCGACTCCGGTGCCAGGCGCGCCGGCGGCGTGCGCCGGTGGTGCGTTGACCACGAAGACGAAGAAGACCGACATGACGGCGGTGACCAGCGCGCACAGGGCGCCGGTCACCGCGCGACGTCGGGGTTGACGACGCATGCGGGAGAACATGAGAGCACTCCTCAACAGGGAGACGGGTTGGGAACGTCGCGGCGCGTCCATCCCTGTTCGGGTGCCCATGGATCACGCATCAGACGTCGGGTATCAACCGCGTTTCGGCTCTCGCGATGTCGTCGTACGCCGGAGCGTCGACGACATCGCCATATTTCCATGGAAGCGCTCCCACGGCAAGGCATCGATGACGGCGGTTTAACAATGCGGTAACCCGTACTACTGTCAACAGCCACGATCGATGGAAGCGCTCCCACGACTGTTCCGGCGGGAGGCCTGCGCCGCCGGAAGCCGCCTCTCGTGCGGCAATCGTTCCACCCACACGCGGGCCGGTAGCGCGGTCGTGATCGGCCGCGCTACCGGGCCATCCCTACCAGCAGCGCTTGGAGGTGGTCGCCCGACAACCGCGAACATCGGCTCACGCAACGGCGGCCGCCACGGCCCCGACACGGAACTCAGTGGCGAGCTGCGGATGCACGGTGGGGATGGGTTGCCCCTGTCCCCACCGTACGCTCCGGATCCCCGGAGCATCGATCACTGTAAGTTTCACAGATTTGAACCGAGTTTTGACCGCTCTGTACTGCCGCTGGTCGCGGATGTGCGGGTCGGAGTGGCGCAACCGTGTCGACAGATTATTTTGCCGGGCCATACGCTCACGCCGCCTCGACCCAGGAGCGGAAGGCCCCCTCATGAATCTGCGCAATCCGCGTTCCCACGCGGCGAGAATCCGCAAGTCCCTCATCTGCGGAACGACCGCCATGGTGCTCGCCACGGTGTGTGCACTGCCGGTTCTGCTGTCGGTCGGTGCGAGCCCGGCAGCCGCCGCCGCCGCTCAGACCTACAGCTGGAACAACGTCGCCATCGGTGGCGGCGGATTCGTTCCGGACATCGTATTCAGCCCGGCGCAACAGAACCTGATCTACGCGCGTACGGACATCGGCGGCGCATACCGGTGGAATCAGGCGACCAGCGCATGGATACCGTTGATGGACTGGGTGGGACAGTCGAACTGGGGCGACCTGGGCATCGTGTCCATCGCGCCCGACCCGACGAACGCGAACAAGGTCTTCGCCGCGGTCGGCATGTATACCAACAGCTTTGATCCGAACAACGGGTCCATCCTGCGCTCCAGCGACCAGGGGGCGACCTGGCAGTCCACCGCGTTGCCATTCAAGCTCGGCGGGAACATGCCGGGCCGCGGCATGGGCGAACGCCTGACCGTCGACCCGAACGACGACAACATCCTCTACATGGGTATGCCCAGCGGCCACGGCCTCTGGCGCTCGACCGATGCCGGCGTGACCTGGTCGCAGGTCACCGGCTTCCCCAACGTCGGCAACTACGTGCAGGACGCCACCGATTCGTCCGGCTACCTGAGCGACAACCAGGGCGTGACCTGGGAGGCGTTCGACAAGAGCAGCGGTACGGCCGGATCGCCGACGAAGAGCATCTACGTCGGGGTCGCCGATCTCCAGAACACCGTCTACCACAGTGCCGACGGCGGCGTGACGTGGTCGCGGATCGCCGGACAGCCCACCGGATTCCTGGCCCACAAGGGCGTCGTCGATCCGACCGGCGGGTTCCTCTACATCGCGACCAGCAACAAGGGTGGCCCGTACGACGGGTCCTCGGGCGATGTCTGGAAGTACACCATCAGCAGCGGCGTCTGGACGCAGATCAGCCCGATCCCGTCGTCGAATACCAGCAGCGACTACTTCGGTTACAGCGGCCTCGCGATCGATGCGCAGCACCCGGGCACGATCATGGTGACCGGATACAGCTCATGGTGGCCGGACACGTTCATCTGGCGCAGCACCGACGGCGGTACGACCTGGAAGCAGGCCTGGAACGACAACAACTACCCGAGCCGTACGGACGCCTACACGATGAACTTCTCGTCGGTGCCGTGGTTGACGTTCGGCACGGCCACGCAGGAGCCGGTCGAGTCGCCGAAGCTCGGTTGGATGACGGAGGGCCTGGCGATCGATCCGTTCAACTCCAACCGGATGATGTACGGGACCGGCGCGACCCTGTTCGGTACGACCAACCTGACGAACTGGGACGCGGGTACGACATTCACGATCGCGCCGATGGTCACCGGACTTGAGGAGACCGCCGTCAACGGCCTGATCAGTCCACCGTCCGGGGCGCCGCTCGTGTCCGCGCTCGGCGACGTCGACGGCTTCGTCCACACGTCCTTGACCACCGTGCCCTCGTCGATGTTCACCGCACCCACCCTCACCAGCGGCGACAGCGTCGACTACGCGGAACTCCAACCGGCCACGCTGGTGCGCTCCGGCGACATCGACAAGAGCTCGAGCCCGAATGTGAACCGGGTCGGGTTCTCCACGAACGGCGGATCCAGCTGGTTCCAGGCCAGTGCCGAGCCTCCGGGCGTGACCGGCGGTGGCCAGGTGGTCATTGCGGCGGACGCCTCGTCCGAGGTCTGGAGCCCGGCCGGTACGGGCGTCTACTACTCGACGACGTTCGGCAGCTCGTGGACCGCGTCGACCGGGATCCCCGCCGGTGCGGTGGTCGCCTCCGACCGCGCGAACGCCAAGGAGTACTACGGCTCATCCGGCGGGACGTTCTACGCCAGCAGCAACGGCGGGGTGACCTTCACGGCGACCGCGGCGACCGGCCTGCCGACCGCTTCGGTACACATCAAGGCCGTGCCGGGTCACGCCGGCGATGTCTGGCTGTCCGGTGGCGCACCGACCGGAGTCTCGGGTCTGTGGCATTCGACGAATTTCGGTGCGTCGTTCACCCAGGTCGCCGGACTTACCTTGGGGCTCAACGTCGGTTTCGGCAAGGCCGCACCGGGCCAGACCTACGTGGCGATCTACACCATCGCGACGATCGGCGGCGTCCAGGGCATCTTCCGGTCCGATGACGGCGGGACGACCTGGATCCGGATCAACGACGCACAGCACCAGTACGGCAACATCGGCGCCGCGATCACCGGCGATCCCCGGACGTACGGTCGGGTCTACGTCGGCACGAACGGACGCGGGATCATCTACGGCGATATCTCCGGGCCGGTGACCGGCTCACCGAGTCCGACCACATCGGCCACTTCGGCGAGCCCGTCGCCCAGCGCCTCGCACAGCGCGTCACCGTCGCCGACACCCACGCCTACTCCGACACCCACGCCAACGCCGACACCCACGCCGACACCCACGCCGACCGGCACACCTCCGGCGATCGGCTGCCACGTGGTCTACGCGAAGGCCAGCGAGTGGGCCGGCGGCTTCAACGCGAACGTCACGGTGAACAACACCGGCACGTCAACGATCAACGGTTGGGTCGTCGGATGGACCTTCCCCGGCGACCAGAAGATCACGAACATGTGGAACGCGACCCCGGCGCAGAACGGAACGGCCGTGATCGCGACCAGCATGAGCTACAACGCGACGATCAGTCCCGGCGGCAATCAGGCATTCGGATTCCAAGGCACCTGGGCCACGAACGACGCCGTACCGACGACGTTCACGGTCAACGGAGTCAGGTGCACGTAGACACCGAGTTTCGGGGCTCGTTCGCATCACTCGGTGCGAGCGAGCCCCGCCGCGACGCCGGAGCTGCTACCGGGATCGAACAACCTCAACGCAGCAGCAACCCGGCTGCGGATGCAGTCGCGCCCGGAGCGTCTCCGTTCCCAAGCCGGTCAACAGGCCGCCGACGAACGCCTCGTTCAATCCGCAGATGAGTTCCGGTTGCTGGGCTGCCAACGCGTGGAACGGGCAGTTGCCGAGGGTCAGTTCGGCCTCGCCTCTCGGCTCGAAGCCAAGGTCGGCGAGCGCGCCGCAGGCCGCAGCCATCTCCTCGTCCGGATCGTTGCCGGGCTGCGGAACGGCACGGGCGGCGCCAACCGCCCGGCCGTGTTCGCGCGCGAGTCGCACCGCGGTGGTGCGGGCATCCTCGGTGCCGGCGACGGCTTCGGACAGGATCCGGCCGACCAGCTCGTACTGCCGGGCCGGCACCGAGAGCGTCAGACCCTCCGGATCCGCTACGTACACCTTGGGCGTACGCCCACGGCCGCGCTGGATGTCCGCAGGCGATTCGTAACGCGCATCGAGCAGGCCGGCCTCGACCAGCTTGTCCAGGTGGAACGCTGCAAGGGTGCGCGATATCGACACCGCGGCGGCAGCCTCCTCCCGCGTGACCGGATGGTCCTGCCGCCGGACGTGATCGTAGAGCGCGCGCCGCACCGGGTCGACCAGCGCGGCGGCCGCCTGCCACCGTACGTCCGTCATGATCAATATATTATCACTAACGCTTGCTGTTGATAATCCGAACAATCTACTGCAGGATGAGAATAACGAGGACGATCGTTAGTGAAAATCTGTGAGGTAGACGATGCAGCAAGCAGCGACGGCAGTTGTGGCCACGCCACGGCGGACTACGGGCGCGCTGCGGGCCGTACCGGATGCGCCCGATCGTGATCTTGAAGCGGCCGAGCGCGCGGCCGGCGAATTCCTGCAGGCGCTCGGCCTGCGGCTGGACTCGGAGAGCCTGCGCGACACGCCCCGCCGGATGGCGCATGCCTACGCGGAACTGCTGACACCGCGCGACTTCAGCGTGACGACGTTCCCGAACGACGAGGGCTACGACGAACTCGTCCTCGTGCGCGACATCCCGATCCGATCGGTGTGCGAACACCACCTGCTGCCGTTCGTCGGCGTCGCGCACGTGGGCTACCTGCCCGGCGCTCGGATCATCGGCCTGTCCAAGCTCGCCCGGGTGGTGGAGCTGTTCGCACACGGCCCGCAGGTCCAGGAGCGCCTGACCAAACAGATCGCGGACTGGCTCGGAGCACAGTTGGATCCACGCGGCGTCGGCGTCGTCATCGACGCGGAACACCTCTGCATGACGTTGCGCGGCGTCCAGGCCACCGGCACCCGCACGCTCACCTCGACACTGCTCGGCACGCTCCGCCAAGATCCGCGTTCGCGGGCCGAATTTCTGGCCCTGACCGGCGCAAGACCGCGCTGAACCACTGCTTCCAGAGGAGACTCGAGACATGACCGACCAGTTTGTCATCATCGGCGCGGGACTGGCCGGCGCCAAAGCGGCCGAGACGATGCGGAAAGAAGGCTTCACCGGCAGCATCGTGCTGATCGGGCAGGAGCCGGACCGGCCGTACGAGCGACCGCCACTGTCCAAGGCTCAACTGCTCGGTACGGGTGCACGGGACGACGCATTCGTGCACGAACTGTCGTGGTACGCCGATCATGACGTCGATCTGCGGACCGACACCCGCGCCGAGTCGATCGATCGCGACGGCGGGACGGTGACGCTGCACGACGGCGGCACGGTCGCGTACGACCGGCTGCTCATCGCGACCGGATCATCGCCGCGCCTGCTCGACGTACCCGGATCTGATCTTGGTGGTGTGCTGTATCTGCGGACGCTCCCGGACGCCGACCGCCTGGCCGCGACGCTCGTCGACGGCGCTCATGTGGTGGTCATCGGCGCGGGCTGGATCGGTCTGGAGGTGGCCGCCGCGGCCCGCACGCGCGGCGCGACCGTCGACGTGGTCGAGACGGCCGGGCTCCCACTGCAGCGCGTCCTCGGCGACGAGGTCGCACGGGTCTACGCGGCGCTGCACGAGGCACACGGCGTGACGTTCCACTTCAACGCGTCCGTCCAAGAGCTACGCGGCGACGGATCGGTCTCGTCGGTGGTCCTCGGCGACGGCACCGAGCTGCCGGCCGACGTGGTCGTGGTCGGCGTCGGCATCCGGCCGAATGTCGAACTCGCCGAGCAAGCCGGCCTCGTGGTCGACAACGGCATCGCGGTCGACGCGGCGCTGCGCACGTCCGATCCCCGCGTGTTCGCCGCCGGCGATGTCGCGAACGCCGTGAATCCGCTGCTCGGCCGCTCGATCCGGGTGGAACACTGGGGAAACGCGCTCAAAGGCGGTCCGGCCGCGGCGAAGTCGATGCTCGGTCAGGACATCTCCTACGACGAGGTCCCCTACTTCTACTCCGACCAGTACGACCTCGGCATGGAGTATGCCGGCTATGTCGAACCGGGCGGCTACGACCAGGTCGTCTTCCGCGGCGATCCGGCCACCTACGAGTTCGTCGCGTTCTGGGTCAAGGACGGACGCGTGCTCGCGGGCATGAATGCGAACGTCTGGGACGTTCAAGATCACATTCAAGCATTGGTACGGGCGGGAGCGCCGGTCGATCTCGGTAAGCTCGCCGATCCGGATGTGCCTCTCGACACCGTGTAACTGCGGACGCACCGCCTTCATGGTGCTGCTGGTGCTCGATGGGCCGTTGAGGCGTACGGGTCGCCGTGGCTGTCACAGTCACGACACGTTCGACAGGGCCCAATTGCGGTGCCATAGCATGGAACTCTTCGTGAGGAGGTGTGTCGTGCCGATGCATGCACCCGACATGGCTCGGCGCTGGATGGGAGTCGGCCGGTCGCAGCTCGAGGATTCATGTGCGGCCGCGGTCGCCGCGGTCGATGCCGCGATCCGCGGAGAAGAGCCGAAACTCCTGATAGCGTTCGCCGCGATCACCCATGATCCGGCCGCGGTCGTCGCGAGCCTGCGGAAAGCTGCGCCGGGCGTACCCGTGGTGGGCTGCACGACGCATGGCGAGATCGGCCCCGGCGGCCCGACCGACGGTTCGGTCATGGTCGCGGCGATCGGTGGCCCGGGATTCGGCGTGAGCATCGCGGTCGCCGAGCACGCATCGGGCCGTCAGCGGGAAGCCGGCACCGAGGTGGCTGCGTGCGTGTCCGACATCCCGGATCTGCCGCACCGCGTACTCATGCTGCTCACCGACGGCGCGATCCGCGACCAGGAGTCGATCCTGCGCGGCGTCTACGGCGTCCTCGGCGCCGAGGTGCCGCTGTTCGGCGGCGCCTGCGCGGACGGCTGGCGGATGACCGGTGGCTACCTCATCGTCGATGACCGCGTGCTCACTGACGCCGTCGTCGGCGTCACCATCGCCTCGGAAGCGCCGTTGTCCATCGCGGCACGGCACGGGTGGAGCAAGGTCGGACCGCCGATGATCGTGACGAGCAGCGGCAACGGCCGTGTCTACACGCTCGACGACCGACCGGCGCTGGATGTTTACCTGGAACGCCTGGACGCACCCGCCGAGGCGTACACGGATCCGGCGGCGTTCACCGCGTTCGCGTTGCCCCGGCCGCTCGGTATCCAGCGGCGCCGTGGCGTCGAGGCCCGCAATCTCAGCACCGAGGTGGATCTGGCCGGCCGCTCGATCGGCGGCGGTGGAGCGATCGATCACGGCGGCCTCACCTGGGTGATGACCGGCGACGAGGCGTCCATCCTCGAGGCCACCGACGCGGCCTGCCGTGATGCACTCGACGGTCTCGGCGGCGGGACACCGGTGGGGCTGCTGACGTTCAGCTGCGCCGCACTCCGGGCCGTGCTGGGCGACGGCGGCATCCGCAAGGAAGGCGAGCGCCTCGACATCTGGGCCGACGGCATACCGTTCGCCGGGTTCTACACATACGGAGAGATCGCACGCGTACGGGGTATCGACGGGTTTCACAATCAGACACTCGCCGTGCTGGCCCTGGGCTGATCGCGATGGTCGATCCGGCGGGGTCCCTTCAGGTGCAACAACTGCTGGAACTGCTCGCCGTCGTCACCTCCTTCAAAGATGAGTCCTCGGCGATCCGAGGCGCAGCGGAACGCGCTGCCCAGGCCCTGGAAGCCGAGGTCGCCGCCGTGATCATCGATGGTTCGGTGGCGGCCGCGGTCGGATTCCCGGCCCATGCCGTACCGGACGAAGACCTGCTGGCGGTCGGCTCGCGCGAACGCGACTGGATCGAGGTGCCGCGGCTCGGCAAGTGCCAGGCGATCGCGGCGCACTGGGGCGGTGGACACCCCGGTCAGCTCATCATCGCGCGCTGGGGTGACGAGGCGTTCTCGGTCGAGGAACGCAGCCTGGTCCGGGGCATGGCCCGGCTGCTGGAACTGACCCTCACGATGCTGCATACGCTGCAGGCCGAGCACAGGTTGCGCGAGCGCAGCGAGCGCGATGCCGCCGAGAACGCCCGGCTCCTCGAGTCGCTGAGCGAACAGCAGCGGCTCCTCCAGCATCTGTCGATCATCCAGCGAGCCATCTCCCGGCGCGATCCGTTGCCCCAGACCATCGAAACGATCCTCGCGGCGACGCACGACCTCATCGGCGATCCGATGGTCGGACTGTGGGTGTGCGACCTGGAGGCGCCCGGCCGGATTACGCTGCGGCAGTCGGTGGGCCTGCCGGTTGACCGCGCGTACACGGTGGCGCTGACCGACGCCGGGGCGCCCGGCGAGGCGATCCGCCGCAATGATCTGGTGACCGTCTCCGGGTACGAACACGCCGCGGCTTCGATCCACGACCTGACGAACGGCAACCTGAGCGCGTCGATGGCCGCACCGGTGCACGAAAACGGCCTGGTATACGGCGCCCTCATGGTCGGCTCGGACCGGCCGGATCGCGTCTATCGGACCGAGGAGACGCAGACCCTGCGGGCACTCGCCCAGAACGTCAGCATCGCCCTGACCGATGCGCACACCTTCGACCGGATGAACCAGGCCGTCCACGACACCCTGACCGGCCTGGCCAGCCGCGGACTCTTCCTGGAGCGGCTGTCCGAGCAGCTCAACAAGCCCCGCATGACCGCCATACTCTTCATCGATCTCGACCGGTTCAAGGCGGTGAACGATTCCCTCGGTCATGCCGCCGGCGACGAGATGCTCACCATCGTCGGCGCACGCATCAGTACGGTACTGCGGATCACCGACGCGGCCGGGCGGTTCGGAGGCGACGAGTTCGCGCTGATGCTGTCCGATGTGGACGGTGTCGACGAGGCGGCCGCCGTCGCCGACCGGGTCCTGCTGGCGCTCGGCGAGCCGATGACCATCGCCGGACGTACCCTCACGGTCAACGTCAGCATCGGCATCGCGCTCAGCACGCTGACCTCACCCGATCCGGCCGATCTCATGCGCCGCGCGGATGTCGCGATGTATCAGGCGAAGCGCAACGGACGTGGGCGCTACCAAGTGTTCACGGAGGAGATGATGCACAGCTTCGCCGACGGTGCGTCGCCGAGCATCGGATCGTAGACGTGCAATTCTCGATTCAGGTGCTGATATCCGGGTACGGCCGGCGTACATGGGCCAGCTTCGCGGCGTAATCGAGCTGCATCGCCAGCGGCTCGGTGAAGTCGCGTTCGAACATCGCAATCCACAACGTCAGCGTCAGGAAGGGATGCGCACCCATCTCGAACAGAGTCACGTGGTCGTGGGTGGCCAGCGCGTGCCGTTCGGCGTCGGTGAACAGCAGCCACGTGGATGCCTCGCCGCTGATGCAGTTGAGCAGCTCGTTGGCCTTCTCGCCCTCCCACCACGCGACGGTGCCGACCGGGTCGTCGCGATACCGCTCGACGAGTATGGGGTCGCGGTCGACGGTGAACAGAAACTTGTCCACGAGATACTTACTCATGCCCGCCCCCGTTCGGGTACCAGGTGAAGTACGCCTCCATGGTGTGGAACAGGTCGAGGTGGTCGGCGTAGTCGGCCTTGTGGTAGCCGGCGATCCCCATCATCAACATGAAGTCCATGAAGCCGTGCGTCGCATTTCCGGGCTCGTGCAGGCTGTCCAGCGTGACATTGGCCAGGCAGGCGTCGATGTCACCGTTCGCGATCCACTCCACCGCTTTCGCGTCGAATTCCGGATCGGGGCCGTGCGGACCGAATTGCCGGGGGCCGCCGAGTTCGAGTGACAGATGTCCGGTGCCGATCACGGCCACCCGCAGGTCGCTGGGCCATGCGTCGATGAGTTCCCGAATCGTCCGGCCGAGGTGCACGAAGCGCTCGGGACGCGGCAGCGGCGGCGCGAAGATGTTCGTGTAGATCGGCACGATCGGCAGATCGTTCTGCGGGCGTACGGTCAGGATGGGGCACGTGATCGAATGGTCGACCCGGAGTTCGTTGGAGAACGCCAGATCGAATCCCCGATCGATGCCCTCTCGGAGGATGTAGGCCGATAGCTCCTCGTGGCCTCTGAGCAGCATCTTCGGCAGGCCGAACTCGCGTTCTTCGTTATAGAAGTTCGCGTCGTAGAACGGCGCCTTGCCGACCAGGAACTGCGGCATGTTGTCGAGCCACAGTTGATGGAAATGATCGGAGCCGACCATCACCAGCACGTCCGGGCGGGCCTTCGTCAGCGTCTCACGGTAGGCCGCGACCTTCCGGACCCACTCGGCGGCGAACGGCGGCGCGGACTCGGGCGGAAGCAGGCTGGTCTGGTAGTAGAACGGATGATGGGTCGTGGCGAGAATCGCAACCAGCTCGGCCATCACCCGCCTCCTTCCGTGGGCAGCTATCGCGAGTGCACGAAGCCGCGTACAGTCGTCCGTCAGGCGGCGTCACGGGAACGATGCGCCTCCGGTAACGGCTGTGTCAAGCATCGCGCACCAGATGACGGGGAGGGTCCGGGATGGCAGGGCGAGGCACCGGCCCCGACTTCGTCGAGGCGCTGGCGCGCGGCCTCGACGTCCTGAGCTGCTTCGATGACCGGCATCGCCGGATGAGCCTGACCGAGATCGCGGCGGCGACCGATTTGGCCCGACCGACCGCTCGGAGGCTCCTGCTCACCCTGGAAGAGCTCGGCTACGTCCGGGTCGACGGCAACATGTTCGTCCTGACGCCCCGGGTGATGCGGCTCGGCATGGCGTACGTCGGTTCGCTCGGCCTCTGGGATATCGCCCGGCCGCACCTGGAAGATCTGGTGTCGCGGACCGGCGAGTCGTCGTCGATGGCGCAGCTGGACGGCTCCGACATCGTCTACGTCGCCCGGGTGGCGGTCCCGAAGATCATTACGCTCCGGGTGCAGATCGGCACCCGATTCCCGGCGATACGTACGTCCCAGGGGAAAGTGCTGCTGGCCGCGATGACGCCCGATGCGCTCGCGCTGACCCTCGCCGAACCCAGCCGATCCGGGTTGCCCGCATTCCCGCCGATGTCGGCCACCGAGATCGACCGTCAGCTGCGTACCGTCCGCGCGCGCGGCTGGGCACTGGCGGACGAGGAGCTCGCACCTGGAATCCGGTCGATCGCCGTTCCGGTTCGTGATGGCGACGGAGCCGTACTCGCGGCGATGAACGTCACCGTGCATGCGGCCGAGACCGACGTCGCGACCCTGACCGGCGACTACCTGCCGCTGCTGCTGCACGCGGCGGCCGACGTCTCGGCCGATTGGGCCCTGTGGCAGTCGCGACCATCGGCCGAGGTCTCCGAGGCCCACACCGCCGCCGGACGGTCCTGACCACCGATCCTGAACCACCGATCCTGAACCACGAGGTCGACCTGCGGCACGGTGACGTCCCTCGACCCGTGACCGGCATCCTTGACAACGCGGCGGGCAGCGGCAACAGTGGGGATTTGCGGACGAGTGTCCGCATAGCGGCGCCTAGGAGGGTGTATGACAGCCCCAATCGGCGCTGACACGGACGGCCCCGCGACCGGGCCGCTGTCCGGCATCGCTGATCGCCGACTTCTCGCGGGTGCTCGCCGGCCCCTACGCCACGATGCTGCTCGCCGATCTCGGTGCCGACGTGATCAAGGTGGAAGGCCCCACCGGCGACGACACCCGGCATTGGGTTCCACCGACCCGCGACGACGTCGGCACATACTATTTGTCCATCAACCGCAATAAGCGGGACATCGTCCTCGATCTCGGCGATCCCGGTGACGCCGCGGTGGCGCATGCCTTGTCCGAGCGCGCGGACGTGTTCATCCACAACTTCAAGCCCGGGGGCCTCGATCGATTCGAGCTCGGCTACGACGCCGTCGCCGCCCGTAACCCGCGCAGCATCTACTGCTCGATCAGCGGATTCGGCTCGGCGGCCGGCGCGTCATTACCCGGCTACGACCTGCTCGTTCAAGGCATGTCCGGCCTGATGAGTCTCACCGGCAGTCCGGACGGCCCGGGTTACCGCGCCGGCGTCGCCGTTTTCGACGTGATGACCGGGCTGCACTCGGCCATCGGCATCCTGGCCGCGCTGCACCACCGCGACCGGACCGGCGAGGGCCAGCACATCGAGACGAACCTGCTCTCCAGCGCGCTGTCGGCCCTGGTCAACCAGACCTCCGCCTACGTCGCCGGTGGTGTCGTACCGAGCCGGATGGGCAACGCGCATCTGAGCCTCTTCCCCTACGAGCCGTTGCCCACCGGCGACGGCGAGCTGATCGTCGCGGTCGGCAACGATGCCCAGTTTCGCAAGTTCGCGGACGCGCTGGGCATCCCCGATATCGCCGACGACGAGCGTTTTCGGACCGTCGGGACCCGCAACGACAACCGCGAAGAGCTGCGACCGCTGCTCCTCGATCGCCTCGCGGGCCGGTCTGCGCAGGAGTGGTTCGAGATCCTGACCGCGGCCGGAGTGCCGTGCGGACCCATCAATGACATACGCGGCGGGGTCGAACTGGCCGAACGGCTCGGTCTCGACCCGATCGTGGTGGCCGGTGGCATGCCGACCGTCCGCAACCCGATCCGGATGTCGGCCACGCCCGCGCGTTACCACCTCGCCCCACCCGCGATGGACGCCGACGGCGACGACATCCGTGCCTGGCTGGGCTTTGCGCGGCGCGAGGCAACAGAGCGCGGGCGAATACGGCGCGAGGAAGATCAAGCCTGAGGAGTACGCACATGACCAGCTTCCCGAGCTTCCCGACCTCGCTCGGCACCTCCGAGGGCTCGACGATCACGCTGCTCGGCCAGAATCTCGCCGATGACCTGATGGGCAAGATCAGCTTCGGCGAACTCGCGTACTGGCTGCTCACGCTCGAACGGCCGACGCCGCAGCAGGCCCGCCTGTTCGAAGCTGTGCTGATCGGACTCGCCGATCACGGCTTCACCCCAACCGCGATCGCGGCGCGCCTGACCTACCTGAGCGCACCGGATGCCATCCAGGGCGCGCTCGCTGCGGGCCTTCTCGGCGGCGGGTCTCGATTCCTGGGAGTCACCGAAGACACCGGACGGTTCCTCGCTCATACCCTCGCTACCGTCGATGAGCTGCCGGTCGACGAGGCCGGCTGGGACGCGCTGGCGGTGACCGCGGTGTCCGGGCAGAAAGCCGCCGGGCGATTCGTGCCGGGTCTCGGGCATCCGGTGCACAAGGATGGCGATCCCCGCACCCCACGGCTCATCGCCATCGCGCATGAGGAGGGCCTCTACGGCTCTCACCTGGCGTTGTTCGAGGCGATCGGCCGTGTGCACCCGGCCATCCTCGGCAAGCGGCTACCGCTCAACGGCGCCGGCGTCAGTGGCGCCGCGCTGGCCGACCTTGGCCTGCCGCTCGACCTGCTCCGCGGCACCGTGCTCCTGGCTCGCTGCGCCGGCCTGCTGGGCCACATCGCGGAGGAGATCCGGCGCCCGATCGCCAACTCCATTTACCTAGCGGTCGACCGCAACGCCGAATACATCGACCCCACCCAGGACAACCCGACGTAGCTGAAGGATGTCCGTCCAACGGGCGGATGTCCGTAGGATCGGATCGTGTCGAACAACGGCACATGTCTTGCGTGTACCCCCTTGACACGCTTGACCGGTCGGATTCATGGTTACGGGAAGTTGCACGTGTCCGCCCCACGGACGATTGTCCGCGAGCATCTCCTCAGAGACGAGGCCGCTGTGAGCACCGAAATACAGACTCCGGACCCTTCCCGCCCGTACGACACCGATGTCCTCGTCGTGGGTTCCGGCCCGGCCGGCGGCGCCGCCGCGCTGCTGCTCGCGACGTACGGCGTGCGGGTACGCCTGGTGACGAAGTACGGGCGCCTCGCCGACACGCCGCGATCGCACATCACCAACCAGCGCACGATGGAGGTGCTGCGCGACGTCGGCGTCGAGGATCTGCTGCTGCGCGAGGCGACGCCATGGGAGCTGATGAGCAACACCACGTTCTGCACCAGCCTCGCCGGTGAGGAGTTGGGACGGGTGCCGTCCTGGGGCACCGACCCGCGCCGGCATGCCGACTATGTGACGGCGAGCCCGTGCTCGATGGTCGACGCACCACAGACCGTCATGGAGCCGGTCCTGGTGGGCGAGGCCCAGCGACGAGGTGCGCAGGTGCGCTTCGACACCGAATATCTGAGCCACACCCAGGACGCCGACGGCGTGACGACGCAGGTCCGCGATCGGTTGACCGGCACCGTCTACCCGGTTCGGTCTCGGTACGTCATCGGCGCGGACGGTGCTCGCAGTAAGGTCGCCGAGAACCTTGACCTGCCGTTCGAAGGTCCCGGTGCGGTCGGCGGTGCGCTCGGCATCATCTTCGAGGCCGACCTGTCACGCTTCGTCGCACACCGGCCGTCGGTGCTCTACTGGATGCTGCAGCCGGGCGCCGAGAAGGAGGGCGTCGGTCTCGGCGTACTCCGCATGATCAGGCCGTGGCACGAGTGGATGCTGATGTGGGGTTACGGCGTCGCCGAGGGGCCGCCCGAGTTCACCGAGGAGTTCGTCCGCGAACTGGCCGTGAAGCTGGTCGGCTCCGAAGACTTCGAGATGAAGGTGACCTCGACCTCGCCGTGGACGGTGAACCATCACTACGCGACCACGATCTCGCAGGGTCGGGTGTTCTGCGTCGGAGACGCCGTACACCGGCACCCGCCGACGAACGGACTCGGCTCGAACACGTCCATCCAGGACTCCTACAACCTCGCGTGGAAGCTCGCCCATGTCATCCGGGGCACGGCCGCGCCGTCACTGCTCGACACCTTCCAGGCCGAGCGCGCGCCGGTGGCGAAGCAGATCGTCGAGCGCGCCAACCAGAGCATCATGGACACCGGCCGGATCATGGCAGCGCTCGACCTGACCGATACCTCCGACGTCGAGCGGCTCGAGGAACGGCTGGCGGTCCGGAAGGCACCCGGCCCGGATGGCGATAAGACCCGGCAGGCCCTGCGCGAGGCGATCGCGTACAAGTCCTATGAATTCAATGCCCACGGCGTCGAGCACAACCATCGGTACGCCTCGGCAGCGGTGATTCCGGACGGCACGCCGCAACCGGAATTCCATCGCGATCCCGAGCTGTACGCTCATCCGACCACCTGGCCCGGCGCCAAACTGCCACACGCGTGGGTGACCCGAGGCGGCGTCCGAGTGTCCACGCTGGACCTCGGCGGCCGTGGCGAATTCTCGGTCTTCACCGGCATCGGCGGCCGGGCATGGCTGGAGGCGGCCGACGCCATCGCGGGCGACACCGGCCTCGTGCTGCGCGGCGTGTCGATCGGCCCCGGCGAGGACTACGAAGACCCGTACGGCACCTGGGCCGACATCAACGAGATCGCCGACGGCGGCATGCTGCTGGTGCGACCGGATCTGTACGTCGCGTTCCGGCACGGCACCGCACCAGCATCGCCGGACGAAGCGCGGACGCTCCTCGCCGATGCGGTCCGCAGCGTGCTCGGGTCGTAGCCGTCGCGGGTCGTAGCCGTCGCGGGTCGTAGCCGTGTGCTAGCGGGACAGCAGCTCGGCCACTGTCTCGCGGCCGATCATGCCACCCGATACGACGCAGACGATCGTGTCGGACGCATCGAAGCCGGCCGCCTGCATCGCGCAGGCGACCGGCGTTGCCCCGGCGCCCTCGGCCAGCACGTGGTTGCGTTCCAGCAGCATGACGACGGTGTCGGCGATATCGTCGACGTTGGCCGTGAGCGCGCCGATGCCGAGGTCGACGGCACGGTCGTACATCGACGGCAGAACCGTACGGCTGCCGATCCCATCCACGAACGAGGGCGCCATGTCGACGGTCACCGGACCACCGGCGGCCAGCGCAGCACGCAGCGGAGCGGCGCTCGCCACCTCCGTCGCGTACATCCGGACGGCCGGCGCCAGCGTCCGCATGGCCGCCGCGATACCGCAGGTCAGCCCGCCACCACCCCACGGCACCAGGACGGCCGTCGTCTGCGGCAGATCCTCGATGATCTCGAACGCGATCGTGCCGTTGCCGGCCATCACCTGCGGATCATCGAACGCGTGGATGAACACGCCGTCGATACCGTCCACCCGCCGCTCGACGAATGCCGTCCACCACTGGTCGTGGGAGACGCGGATGACGTCCGCGCCCAGGCTCTCCATCGCCGTGATCTTCGACTCCGGCGCGGTGGGAGGCACGATCACCGTGCAGCGCACGCCGAGCCGGCGCGCGAACCACGCCGCACCCAGACCCATGTTGCCGGCCGACGCGGTCACGATGCCGGCCGCCACATCGTCCTTGTCCGCGCCGGCGAGCACCGCGGCCGCACCGCGAAGCTTGAACGAGCCGGTCGGCTGCAGATTCTCCAGCTTCAGCCAGATCGCCGGGCCGGTGTCCACGTTCAGGCGGATCAGTGGCGTACGGATGGCGATGCCACGCAGGGCGTTGCGGGCCGATGCGAAGTCGTCCATGGTCGGCAGCACGCGGGCCATCCTCTCAGAGTGTCAGTGACACTGTATTCGCTGCACACACCGTCGGAAGGAAGAGGCGTTTATGCGGTACACCAGGCTTGGCCGTACGGACCTGGAGGTGTCGATTCTCGGTTTGGGGTGCGGCAACTTCGGCGGGATCGGAACCGCACCCGATCTCTACGGCAAAGGCGACGACGAAGCGACGGCCTACCTGCTGATGGACGCGGCCCGCGACCGTGGCATCACGCTGTTCGATACCGCCAACTCCTACGCCGGTGGGCGCTCCGAGGAGTGGATCGGCCGGTGGCTCGAGCAGCCGGCCCGGTGCCCGGGACGAGATCGTGCTGACCACCAAGGTACGCAACCGGGTCGGCCCCGGCCCCGAGGACGAGGGACTGTCCGCGGCGCACATCCGTACCCAGATCGAGGCGAGCCTCCGCCGGCTGCGGACCGACCACATCGATCTCTACCTCGCCCACGAACCTGACCCGGCCACGCCGATCGACGAGACGCTCGGCGCGTTCGACGAGCTGATCCGGGCCGGCAAGATCCGCCACGTCGGTCTGTCGAACTACACCGGTACGCAGGTCGAGGAGGCGGTCGGCGCGGCCACCACGGGCGGCTTCGCCGTACCGGTGAATCTGCAGTCGAGCTACAGCCTGCTGGACCGTGCATCGGCCGAGGCCATGAGTGTCTGCCGGTCGCACGGGATCGGCTTCACGGCGTTCAGCCCGCTGGCCGGTGGGTGGCTGTCGGGCAAGTACCGGGCCGGCCGGCCGTACCCGGAGGGGTCCAGAATGACGCTGTTGCCGCATCCGTACACGTCATTTACCAACGACGTCACGTACGCGGTGATCGATGCGCTGGACACCGCGGCACTACGGCGCGGGCTCACGTTGCCCACGATGGCACTCGCATGGGTGATCGACGATCCGGGCGTCGCGGCGGCGATCGTCGGTCCGCGTACGCCAGAGCAGCTCGAGCTGATGTGCTCGGCACTCGACGTACGCATGGATGCCCAGGAACACGGCGACCTGATCGCCGTGGTTACCGCACAACGGTAGCCGTCAGTGGGTCAGCCAGACGGTTTCGTCCGGCGCGACGGCGTCGACATCCCCGGCTCCGCTGCGCAGGGCGATCGATCCCCAGCCGGGTGGGACAACGAACGCCGACTCCCCCGTGACGGTGACCGAGACGCCGCTGCCACGCCGGAACGCGACGAGGTCGTCGCGGCCGGCGTCGAGCCACTCGATCGACTCGCCCGCAAAGACGCCGCGTCGTGCACGGATCGCCGCGCGATAGAGATGGAGTGTCGAGGCTCGATCGGCATCCTCGACATCGACGGCGAATCGCGCGAACCACTCCGGCTGTGGCAACCACGGCGCGGCCGCGCCGGGCGGCGAGAACCCGAACGTCGGCTCGCCGGACTGCCACGGGAGCGGGATTCGACAGCCGTCGCGCCCGTGCTCCCGACCGTTGGACCGGGCCCAGATCGGATCCCGACGCACCCCATCGGGTAGCTCCATGACCTCCGGAAGGCCCAGCTCCTCACCCTGATAGAGATAGATCGAGCCAGGGAGTGCCAGCAGCAGGAGTGCCGCGGCGCGGGCTCGGCCGACACCGAGGTCCACGTCGACGCGACCGCGGGGACGGGTACGCCGCGCGTTGGCGTCGTCGGTGTACATCGGCGCCCGTTCCACCAGGCCGTAGCGGCTGACCGACCGGTGTACGTCATGGTTGTTCAGCGTCCAGGCCGGCACGCCGCCGCCGATCGGCACGCTCGCGAGCGTCGCGTCGATCGAGGCGTGGAAGTCGGCTGCGCTCCATGGCCTGACCCATCAGGTCGAAGTAGAAGGCCTGGTTCAACCGCCCGGCCGGATGTAGTCGGTGGTCTGCTCCGGCGTCAGCCACACCTCGCCGATCAGCGGGATGTCCCGCTCGTACTCGTCGGCGATCGCCCGCCAGTGTTCGAGAATCGGCTGCACGCCGGGCTGATTCCACGAGTACGGGTTGTCCGTACCGTCGGTGTCCGGCAGGCCGGGGTGTTTGACCATGGCGTACGCGACGTCGATGCGGATGCCGTCCACGCCACGGTCGAACCACGTACGCAGAACGGTCGTCGAACATCGCCGGGACCTCGGGGTTGTCCCAGTTGAAGTCGGGCTGGGTGGAGTCGAAGCTGTGCAGATACCACTGTTCCGGCCCGGCCTGCTCCGACGACCCGGGTCCATGCCGGACCGCCGAACGTCGACCGCCAGTTGTTCGGCGGTCCGGCGCCGTCCGGGCCGCGGCCGTCCCGGAAGTGGAACCGCGCTCGAGCCGCCGAGCCGGCCGGAGAAGCCAGCGCTTCCTGGAACCACGCATGGCTGGACGAGCAGTGATTGGGTACCAGATCCATGATCACCCGAAGGTTCTGCTCGTGCGCGGCGGTCAGTAGCTTCTCGAACGCCGGCAGGCCTCCATAGGCGGCATCGATGTCGGTGTAGTCGGTCACGTCGTAGCCGCCGTCGCGGTTCGGCGACGGATAGCACGGGTTCAGCCAGATCGCATCGACACCGAGCTGCGCGATGTAGTCGAGTCGGTCGGCCACGCCGTGCAGATCACCGATGCCGTCACCGTCCGCGTCGTGAAATGACCGCAGGTAGAGCTGGTAGACGACGGCGTGCCGCCACCATTCGGTGGCGACGGCCGACGTCGGCTGCGCTTCGATCACGAGGCTCCTAACGGAGTAGGGATGCAGATCGATCAGAAGCACTTGCCAGATGTACGGAGCGGCAGCTCGACCTGGGCATAGTCGCCGTCCGCGAGGACCGTCAGGTCGCGCAGTCTGGCTTGGCGGTCCGGGTCGGCGACGCGTACCCGGGGCAAGTCGGCGCCGGCGCGTCGCAGTCGCAGCGTGCCGCGCAGGGCAGGTCGGCGACTGGTTTGCGGGGGGCGTCCCACTCGGCGTCGTCCTGGCCCGCCAGGTTGATCAGGTGGACGACCAGCCGGTCACCGGTGCCGAGCACGCGCCGCCACACCGCGCCGGGCGTGGCGGTCTCCGACGACCGCGTACGCCCGGGTAGGTCACGTCGCAGTCGTCGTTGTAGTTGCCGGCCAGCGCCCCGGTCATGTCGGCCAGGGACGCGTCGGTCAGCAGCTCGCCGTGCTCGACGTGGAAGTCGTACCAGCGTCGGAGCAGGTCGGCGGTGGACGGTTCGATCGCGTGGTTACGGACGTAGTACGGGTCGACGAGGATCCGGTCGGCTTCGCCGGCACAGCAGGTGGCTCGCGCCGTGGGAGAACAGCGTGGCCATGGTGAACGCGGTGGCGCGATCGGCCTCGCTCGACGCTGGCGCCGTGTCGTACACGTGCTGGTATGCGGCGATGACCACGGGCTTGCCGTCGCCGGCCGCTCGTGCGCATCACGCACGACGGCGGCCAGGTGGCCGAGCGTGGTGTGCGGTGCCCAGACCTCGATGTAGACGGCGTCCTGCGCGGTCCGCCGGTACGCCAGGTCGGGAAGTTGTTGACGTTGTTGAAGACCAGCCGGCTCCCGGCAACGCGGAGCGGGCGCCGGCGATGACGGCCGCGAACGAGTCCTCGACCGAGACGCGGGTGCCGTCCGGGCGCGCCGCGTGCTTCGGATAGCCGTACTGGTCCAGGTGGAAGCCGTCGAACCCGACCTGGTCGACCGCGGCGTGCAGGTCGGCGGTGAAGTGCGCCAGCCAGCCGGGTCGGCCGGGTCGATCAGCTGCAGGAAGTCGCCCAGGCTGTACGGCAGCCGGTCGGCGTAGCAGCGCCAGGTGCGACCAGCATCGGCCACTCGGCGTTGCCGACCCCGTAGACCGCGGCGTAGCCGAGCGCCCGGGCGCCTGCGTCCTGGACGGTGGCGATCAGGTCGCGTACGGCCAGCGTGATCGGCTGCCCGAGCGCGTCGGCATAGACTCTCGCCGCCGCCGAGGAGATCGGCGTGCCGGTACGCCCAGTCGTAGAACTGGACGTCGGTCAGGTGCAGCCGGCGGATGTTGCTCCGAACGCCGGCGACGTCCCGGTCCGGGCGGTAGTCGACCACGAATCCGTAGCGCATCCGGGGCGACGCCGTCGCCGAGCACTTCGATCGCGGTTCGTGCCACGCCGTCGCCGCCCCGCGCCGCAGTGCAGTTCGATGCCGTACCCGCCGGGCGGCAGCGCGTCGAGTTGCACGACACCGTCGGCGTCCACGGCATGCTCGGCGACCAGTGTCGCCGAGGTGCAGGACACTCGCAACTCGCCCGGCGTCGGGCAGACCGCGTACCTCTACCAGAGCGGCTCGTCGGGCGCGATACGTCGGCGCGTACCGGCAGCAGTTCGAACGTCATCCTTTGATCGCCCCGCTCGTCAGGCCCTGGACGAAGTGGCGTTGGAAGGTGATGAACACGACGATGACCGGTCCGATCGCGGCGATCGAGGCGGCGAAGACCAGTCCCCACAGTGTCGAGTTCTGACCCTGGAACAGCGCGATGCCCAGCGGCAGTGTCTGTTTGGTGGGCGTGCTGATGATCGTCAGCGCCCACGGGTACTCGTCCCAGCTGGCCAGGAACGTGAAGATCGTCGCGGTGGCCAGAGCGCGGGCCGGGCCAGTGGCAGGATCAGCCGCCAGTAGCGGGCGACCGGCCCGGCGCCGTCGACCTCCATCGCCTGTTCCAAGCTCGGCCGGGATCGCCTCGAAGAAACCGCGCAACAGGAACGTGTTGAGCGACAGCGACGACGCGACGTAGAAGACCATCAGGCCGGTCAGCGAGTCCAGCAGGCCCAGATACTTCGCGAGGATGAACTGCGGGATGATCAGCATCATCGCCGGGATCATCAGACCCAGCAGCAGAATCTTGAAGAACAGCTCACGGCCCGGGAAGCTGAACCGCGCGAACGCGTACGCCATCATCGAGCTCAGCAACAGCGACAGCACGGTGCTCGCGACCGCCACGATGACCGAGTTGAGGAAGAACCGCGGGAATTGAGTCGTTCCATGCGGACACGTAGTTGCTTGACCGTGGCCGGATGCGGTATCCACTGCGGCGGCGTGGTCAGCACGTACTGCTGGCTCTTGAACGAGGTGGACAGCATGTACGGAACGGCAGCATCATGATCATCGGCCCGCGGTCAGCAGCACGTACCGCAGCACTCGAGAGTCCGGCCGGTCCGCTGCCAGGAGGGTCATCGTGGTCATGAGTCGGCCCGCCCGCGGAACAACCGGAGCTGGATCATCGACAGTACGAAGACCAGCAGCGTCAGCAGCACCGCGATGGCCGAACCGTACCCGAAGTCGAGGTACTTGAACGCTTGCTCGTACATGAAGGTCAGCAGCACCTGGGTCTGGTCGCCGGGCCGCCGTTCGTCATCAGCAGCACCGAGGTGAACACGTTGAATCCGCCGATGACGAGCATGACGGTGACGAAGAACGCGGCCGGAAGATGGCTCGCAGCGTGACTGTGGTAAACCGCCGCCACCGCCCGGCGCCGTCGACGACCGCGGCCTCCTCGAGATCGCGGTTAACACCCTGCAGCGCGGCCAGGAAGATCATCATGGACCAGCCGATGCCTTTCCACGCGCCGAGCGCGGAGATCGCGACCATGCCGGTCCAGCGATTGGACAGCCACGCGTGTGCCCGTTAGTGAGGTGGGCGCCGTGCAAGGCGGCGTTCACCAGGCCGCTGTCCGCGAACAGGTATTGGAACAGCAGCGAGACGACCACCCAGCTGGTCACCACCGGCAGGTAGTACAGGACGCGGTAGAGCCCCTGTGCCGGGCGCCTTCGCGCGCAGCAGCATGGCGACGAGAAGTCCGAGGACGATCTGCGGTGGAACGCTCAACGCCATGTAGACGCCGCTGTTGGCCAGCGCGCGCCAGAAGATCGGGTCGTGGTACGCCTTGACGTAGTTGTCCCAGCCGATGAACTTGCTGGCGGCGCCGGCGACGATGTTCCAGTCGTAGAAGCTCATCTGGAACGCCCGGATCATCGGGTAGATGATCAGCGCGAGCGAACAGCATGAAGCCGGGTGCGAGGAAGGCGTACGGGACGGCCGACCGGCGCCGGGAGGCGCGCCCGGGGGCCGGGCGCGCCTCCTTACCCGTTGCGTCGCTCGTCGCGGCCGTTCGACGGGGTCGAGGCCAGGACGCTTCACGGTTATCTCACTTCGTTGCCGAGAGCAGCGGATCGATGTCGGATGCCGCCTTGTCCAGCGCTGCCTGCACGCTCACCTTGCCCTGGAACGCGGGCACCAGGTCGTCCTGCAGTGCGGTGTCGATCTTGCGACGCGTCCGGCACGGCCGGCCGGGACTTCGCCGTCTGCGAGCGCCGTGATGTACGGCGCGAAGCACGGCATCCAGCTGCTGCTCCTGCGCGTCGAGGCCGCGCGACCACCGACATCTGCCCGGTCTTCGCCATGGCCAGCTGCTACGTGTCGGCTCTGTGTGAAGGCGATGAACTCCTCCGCCGCCGGCCTGGTGCTTGGAGCTGCTCGTCATCACGATGTCCTCGCCGCCGACGACGCTGACCGAACCGCCGGGTCCGGCTGGCACCGGCGAGTACGTCCGGCTGGAAGTCGCGTACTGCGCGGCCCAGATGCCGGCATCCACGGACCGTCGAGGATGTTCGGCGTAGTTGCCCTTCGGCAGGCCGTCCGGAGTCTGCACGGCGCCCTTGTTGCCGATGAGCAGGTTGGGGATCGCGCCCTGCTTGTAGAGGTCGACCAGCATCTGAACGGTCGCGACGTTCTGCCGGGCTGTTGAGGTAGCCGGTCGCCTTGGTCAGGTCGGGGTTGGCGATGTCCCCACCACCGGACCAGATCCACGGCAGGATGTTCCAGCCCTGCAGCCCGCCGTCGGCGAAGACGGAGATCTTCTTCGCGGCCAGCTTCGGCGCGTCGGACTGCAGATCCGGAACGTCGCCGGAGGCGCGGTGATGCCAGCCGAGGTCAGCGCGGTCTGGTTGGTGATCAGGACGCGGGTGTTGGTGTCCAGCGGCAGTCCGTAGTAGTGGCCGTGCCACGCTGTTCGTGGCCAGCGTGCCGGGGTAGTCGCCTTGGACAGCGCGTCGAAGTTCGGCATCTTGCCGTCGAGCTGCGCGAACACCCCGAGAGCTGGCGAACTTCGGCACCCAGCCTGATGTCCGAGCGGATCAGGTCGGGCAGCTTGCCGCCGGCCACGCTGGTGGTCAGCTTCTGCAGCAGCGAGTCGTACGGGATGTCGACGTAGTTGACCTTGATGTTGGGTGTGCTGCTTTTCGAAGGCGGGGATGAGCTGGCCGGCTGAGCGACGTCGGTCTGGGCCTTGTTGCCGCCGTTGCCGTAAGTGCCCCAGAAGGTCAGGGTCACCGGTGCAGTTGTCGGCGGATCGACGGCGCCTCCGACTTGAGCTGGAACATGCGCCGACCGCGAACACCGCGCACAGCGCGGCGGCCACCGGGATGGCCAGTCGTGCCTTGATGCGTGCCATGCAAAGACTCCTTGGGTGGTGGTGCTCGGAAACGTGGGGCCAAGGTTCATGTGGTTGAGGTCGGGTGCGGACGTACGTGCCGCTCAGCGATCGCCAGGTCGTGCCGTTGATGAGCGGGTCGAACATGTGCTCCATCGCGAGGCTGGCCGCGCCACGGGACCACGCGGTCCGTTCGCCGCGGGCAGTGTCGAGCCGCAGCTCGACACTCGTCCAAGCCGCCGAATGTGTGCGCGTCGATGTGCGGCCGGACATCGGCGACGAACTCCTCGGTCAGATAGGCCGCCTCGCCGCCGAGCACGACGTGTTCCGGATCGAAGAGGTTGATCATGTTGGCGATGGCGACGCCGAGTCGCTCGTGTCACCTCGCGTAGATCGATCCGCCGCTTCGGCTATCGCCATCGCGGGCGAGGGAGATGAACCTGTCGATGCCGTACCGTCGTACCGACTCGCCGAGGCGCGCAGCCGTCCGGCAGGCGTGCTCGCCGACGTACGCCTCAAGGCAGCCGGCGTTGCCGCATTCGCACCGCGTCCGCCGACTTGGCTGACGGTGTGTCCGAACTCGCCGCGCCACCGCTCGACCCGCGGTTGACGCGGCCGCCGGGCAACCAGTCCGGCGCCGACGCCCCGGCCGAGGGTGATGACGGCGAAGTCGCGGAACTGCCGATTCGGGCCGAACAGAGCTCTCCGCCACCGCGAGCGCATTTACGTCGTTGTCGACGGAGACCGGACGCCGATCCGCTCGCGCATCTTCTCCGCGACCGGCACATCCACTCCAGCCGAAGAACGGCGAGAGCTTGCAGACCCCGTCCCGCCAGTCGATCGAACCTGGCATGCACAGGCCGATGCCGCCGAGGCGATCGCGGGTCGTACCGGCAGCGGCGAGCAAGTCGTCGACGGTCGACCGGCCGCTCGGTCCAGCACCGCGTCGATCCCGTGCGAGCCCAGCGGCACCCGCGCGTCGGCAACGACGGCACCCTTGATGTCGACGAGAACCGCCAGAATCTCGTCGTCCATCAACTTGAGACCGGCGACGACCCGCACGGAGGTGTCCAGGTCCAGTAACACCGGCCGACGGCCGCCGGTCGACGCGCCGACCGACCGCTCGACGAGGAAGCCCTCGTCGATCAGTTCGCCGACGATCCGGGTGATCGCACCGTTGCTCAGGCCGGAGAGGCTCCGCCAGATCCGTACGGCTGGTCGGGCCCTGTTCGCGGAGCAGCCGCAGCAGAAGACGCCGATTCAGTGCACGCACCGTGCCCTGGTCACCCTTTTGTCGTCACGCCCACACCCTCTTACTTGACTCTGTACAACAAGTAAGTGGGACCGTAGTGACCCCGGCGACCACGTGTCAATGGCGTTGCGGAAGTGTTACGGGCAGTGCCGTCTTCGTTGACATTATTTTGTGGCTGAATTTAGTATCCGCACGATGTCGGTTCTCCGGAGGCGACGCCGAGGCAGCAGACGATGGGCGGGGCACCGTGAACGGACGATCGGCCGCGGGCCGCGACCTCACCCAAACCGCGATCCTGTCGCTCCTCGGGCGGGCCGGACCCATCTCCCGCGCCGACGTCGCCCGCGAACTCGACATCAGCCCACCCACCGTCACGCAGGTGGTCAAACGCCTGCTCGATCGAAGCCTGGTGGAGGAACTCGACCAAGGCCCATCGCGCGGCGGCCGACGCGGGCAACTCCTCGGCCTGGTCAGCACGTCGGCGCGGGCCGTTGGAGTCAAGGTCGCCACCGACCACGTCGCCATCGTGGAGGCTCGACTCGACGGCTCCATACTCTCGTCACACACCGCGAGCTTCGATGCGCTGGCACCGGACATCCCGGGCCGCCTGGCGACTGTCCTCCAACCGTTCCTGCAGGAACAGGCCGACATTCCGCTGCTCGGCCTCGGCATCGGGGTTCCCGGCATCGTGGACAGCCCGGACAGCGGCCGGGTCGAGGCCGCCGTCCTCGGATGGCACGACGTCCCCCTCGGCCGGCACCTACGGGGCGCATTCGGCCTGCCGGTGCTGGTCGAGAACGACGTCAGGGCGCTCGCCGTCGCCGAGCAACTGTTCGGCCGTGGCCGGCGACACCGTGACTTCCTCGTCATCACCATCGGCAGCGGCTTAGGCCTCGCCATCGTCACCGGAGGGACCGTATACCGCGGCTCGCGGGGCGGTGCCGGCGAACTCGGGCACCTCCCGGTCGATCCGGACGGCCGCGCCTGCGCCTGCGGACGGCGCGGCTGTCTGGAAACCATCGTCAGTGCCTCAGGGCTCGTGCACGCCGGTCAAACCGCCGGCCTCCTCCGCCGCAACCAGGGCATTCAGCGCCTGCAAGAACTCGCCGACGGTGGCAACGCGACCGCGCGAAAGATCTACGCGACCGCGGCCGTCACCCTCGCCCGAGCAACCGCCGCGCTCGTCATGGTCCTCGACCCGGAGATCGTTATCGTGCTGGGCGAAGGTGTCGCGGCGTGGCAGCACTGGGACCAACCGTTCCGGACCGAACTGGCTGACGCAATCCCCGCACCGACACCGCGGCCTCCGATCGAGGTCGAACCGTGGGACGACACCGCCTGGGCGCAAGGAGCAGCGGCCATCGTCCTGGCCACTCCCCTCGATACGGCCGGTCATGCCGGCCGCCAGACCGACCGCGTCCTCGCCAGGTTCCACGGGCACCCGGAAACGTAGTCAGCGCCGCCCGGCCGGAGCCGGACGGCGCTTCGACCAGGAAGCACTCAGCCGGTATACCCCGCGAACGTCTGGGAGAACGCGTAGTTGCTCTGCAGGATGCTGCTGCACGACGGATCTGCGTACGTGTGGGTGACGGGGTTGCCGTTGATGTCGTGGCACTCCGTATCGCGGGTCATCGACCACATCGCGAGGCGGCCGAGGTGATGCTGCCGAGCGAACGCCACCAGTCCGGACGCGTCCGCGACGGTGAACAGCTCGCAGTACGTACTCCAGCAGGTGTCGTTGACTCCGATCATCGGGGTGACACCGACCATCGCCCACAGCTGGGCATCGGTCAGGCCGGTGTAGATCGTGGCCAGTTGATCATGAGTGGCCTGAGCCGCCTGCTGCGCATAGGCGCCCATCTGGTTGCCGTCCGGCGCGGCCCACTGGCCGTAGTCCATCGCCATGACATTGACCACGGACACGGTGAGCCCGTAGGTGTGCGCCGAACGGACGACCGCCAGGCCGTTGGCGTCCAAGCCGGTCGGCAGTACCGGCAGCGTCAGCGACACCTTGAGGCCGGGGTGCGTCTGCTCGAGAGCCGCGAGCGCCTGTGAGCGCCGGTCGATGGACGCCGGATCTGCGACGGCCGCGCCTTCGATGTCGACGTCGATGTGGGTGAGCTGGTAGGTGTCCACCACCGACTGGTAGGCGCTGGTCAGAGCCGCGACGCTCGTACACGCTTGCGCCAGTTCCGTGCCGTTGGCACCCCCGAAGGACACGATCACGTCGCCGCCGGACGCGCGTAGCGACGCGATCCCGGCGGCGATCGCCGACAACCAGGTCTGGTCGCGGGTGCCGCCGTTCCAGGCCGCACTGCAGCTGCTGCCGTTGGCGAGCATGAAGGCGAGCGTCAGGTACTTGGTGTTGCCTGCCGCAGCTAGCGTGGCGATGTCCTGACGCTGATCAGTGTCCACATAGGGCGCGAACGGGTAACCGCCGCCGCCACCGGTGCCGCAGCCCGTGGTCGTGACGGTCACGTTGCCGCTGTGCGCGCTCGTACCGGCGCTGTTGTAGGCGGCCACGTTGTAGGTGTGGCCGGTACACGCGGCCAGCCCGGTGACCGTCGTCGACGGTGCGGTCACCGTGGCGACCACGGTCGACCCCTCGTACAGGCGATAGCCGGTGACCGTGCCGGAGGCCGCGGTCCACGACAGCGCGATCGAGCTGCTGGTCACCGTGGTGGCGGTCGGGACGCCGGGCGTACCGGGGGGTGCGGAGCAGCCGGCGGTGGTCGCGGTGACGCCGCCGCTGTGCGTGCTCTCGCCACTGCTGTTGTAGCCGGTCACGGTATACGTGTGCGCGGTGCAGGCGGTCAAGCCGGAGATCGTGGCCGACGCTCCGGTGACGGTTGCTTTCACGGTCGTGCCCTCGTAGACCCGGTATCCGGTGACCGTCCCGCTCGACGCCGCCCAGGACAGGGCGATCGACGTGTTGGTGATCGCACCGGCCGTCGGGCTACCGGGCGTTCCGGGTGCCGCCGAGCCGCCCGGCCCCTCCAGATCCACATCGTCGGCGTAGTACGTGGGCTGGCCGTACCAGCCGTTGACGTACACCTCGAGCGAGGTCTGTGACGGCCCGGTGGTGTAGGTGACGGACAGCTGATTCCAGTTGGCGGCGGTCGCCGTGGACCAGGTTGACGGGCCGCCGGTGATGCCGAGGTAGACGTAGCCTCCGCCGCCGCGCGCCCACACGGTCAGCGTGTACGCCGCATTCGCCTGTACCGCCACGGTCTGCGTGCACTTCGCGACGTCCGATCCGGACGGGTTGCCCTGGAGTGCCTTGGTGCCGCTGTGGACGGTCGTCGCCTGTACCGCTCCCAGACCGCCCGTGCACGACCACGGACTCAGGCTTCCGCTCTCGAACCCGGGGTTGGAGACCAGGTTCGCCGCGTACGCCGGCGACGCGACCACAGCCAGGCCGAGGCCGGTGAGGGTCATGGTGACAGCAGCTGCGAGCCACCGCCGGAACGAGTTTCTGCGCATCGTTCGCCTCACGCATCTCATAGACATTTATGGATGCACAAACGATACAGTGAAGAGTGTTAACAGAAAAGGGCCATTGTGGATTGCCGATACCTCGTGCCCTGACCACAACGTTGACGGTGTTGGATGGTTGCCGGTGGCGTGGGCGGGTGTGCGTCTTTGGATCAATTCGTTGAGACTGGTCGGATGAGATATCGAACGATTGGTCAGGACCCGTCCACTCGCCGTGACGTCAGCGTGCTCAGTCTCGGTGCCATGCGCTTCGGCACGACCACCGATGAGCCGACTGCGTTCGCGGTCCTCGACCGGTTCGTCGAGGCCGGCGGGACCTTCATCGACACCTCGAACAACTACGCGTTTTGGGTCAAAGGCACGCAGGGCGGCGAGAGCGAAGCCCTGCTCGGGCGGTGGCTCCGGAGTCGCGGGATCGGCAACGAGGTCGTGATCGCGACGAAGCTGGGCGCGCGGCCGCTGGCTCCTGGTACGAGTTACCTGGACAACGCGGAGGGATTGTCCGACCCGGTGATCCGCAGGTCGGCGGCCGAGAGTCGGCAGCGACTCGGGGTCGAGAAAATCGATGTGTTGTACGCGCACATCGACGATCCGCACACGCCACAGAACGAGACGGTGGAAGCGTTCGCCGGCCTGGTCGCCGAGGGCACGGTCGGGCTGTTGGGTGTGAGTAACCAGTGGGCGTGGCGGGTGCAGCGAGCCCGAGGCATCGCCGCCGCCGCTGGCCGGCCCGGATACGAGCTGTTGCAGTATTCGTACAGCTACCTCCAACCGCGTACGGATGGAGCGAGCGACCTGTCCCCCGACGGCGACCTAGGCGTGGCCGGTGGCGACATCCTCAGCTACATACGCTCCGATCCCGGACTCACCCTCGTCGCCTACTCACCGCTTCTCGGCGGCAGCTACGCCCGCGACGACCGCCCGCCGGAGCACGCCTTCGACCATCCCGGGACAACCGCGCGGTTGATGGCGCTGCATGACGTGGCACGCGACACCGGCGCCACCCCCAACCAGGTCGTACTGGCCTGGCTGATGGGTGGCGACATTCCGGTGCTACCGCTGGTCGGAGCGTCCTCGGTGGCGCAGATCGAGGAGAGTCTGGCCGCCGTGGAACTCGACTTGACCCCCGATCAGCGGCATCGGCTCGATACGGCCTAATCCCTTGTGCTCTTGCGGGACCGCGGCGTTCACGTTTGGGTGGTTGCGGTCGTCGGTACCAGCACCCCCGGTAGCGAATGGGACCTTGGTCCCGCCGAGGTGGGGCACGAAGGCCCCTGTGCGGTCGGAGTTCGTGGACGAGTCTGGATGTATCAACGAACGCCAATGAGGAGTACATGATGACGACCGCAGGAACCAATCTCCAACCGGCCCGCAGCCTGGAGCAGGCCGAAGCGCCCGGATCGATGCTGACCAACACGGCCGCGAAAGTGCTCGCCGTTCTGCGGATCGCGACCGGGTTTGTGTTCCTGTGGGCGTTCCTCGACAAGATGTTCGGACTCGGCTACTCGACGCCGTCGGCGAAGGCGTGGATCCACGGCGGATCCCCGACCAAGGGCTTCCTGTCCTCGGTCGACGTCGGACCGTTCCAGTCCATGTACCACTCGATGGCCGGCACCTGGTGGGCCAACTGGCTATTCATGCTCGGCATGCTCGGCGTCGGCCTCGCGCTGATCGCCGGTGTCGCTCTACGGGTCGGCGCGGCCGCCGGTGTGCTCATCATGGCGATGATGTGGTTCGGCGAATTCCCGTTCGCCCAGCACACCAGCGCCGGTGCGCCGTCCGCGTCGACCAATCCGATCACCGACTACCACTTCATCTACGCCGTCGTCCTGGTTGTCCTTGCCGCCGCGTACGCCGGACATCGATGGGGTCTCGGCAGGGTTTGGGCGCGACTGCCATTCGTGCAGCGTCACCGCTGGCTGATCTGAATCGCAGGCAGCGTCACCGCTGGCTGATCTGAGCCACAGCACGAGGAATGCACGCAGGTCCCGCGGCCGCGGAACCTGCGTGCATTTCTGTCTGACCGGGCGAAACCGGTCTGGTCCCCAGCCCTGAGGAGTGCACGTGTACGCGCAGCACCGCGGCTACTCGACGATTGGCGTCGTTGGCCATCGGGTAATGCTGGGTGAAACCGTGCTCCACGTGTTGAACCCGATGTCGAGGGATAGCCGATGTCATCACCGCAGTCCCTGGACAGCGCCCCGGACGAGTCGGCAGCGCCACCGACGCGAGACGGGGCGGCGTCACCGTCACGGCCACCGTCGTTGTGGCGCAATCGCGACTACATGTACTGGTGGAGCGGCAATGCCGTGTCACTGCTCGGCAGCAACGTCTCGAACATGGCGTTTCCGCTGTTGGCCCTGTTCAGCACCGGATCGGTACTCAACGCGGGCATCATCGCCGCGGCCGGGCGGATAGGCGGCCTACTGACCCTGCTGTGGGGCGGAGCGCTCGCGGACCGGCGCTCCCGCAAGATGATCCTGGTGACCGCCCCTGCGCTGCAGGCCGTGGTGATGGGTTTAGTCACCGTGTCATTGCTGACCGGCCCTGTGCATGTCAACGTGCTGGCCACGATGGCGCTGCTCTCCGGCCTGATTAGCGGTGTCAGGTCAGGCGCAGTGCTGCCGGCTCTGCGCCGGATCGTGCCGCGCGAGCAGTTCGCCGCCCGCGCGGCGCAGGAGCAGGGCCAGGCGATGGCGGCGCAACTGGCCGGTTCGCCGCTGGCGGCGTTGCTCTTTACCGTGGCCAGGTGGCTGCCGTTCGGTGTTGACGCGGTGTCCTTCTTCTTTGCCTCCATCGGTGCGGTCCTGATCCGGCATCCGCTAGGCCCGGATCCCGTACCGCGTGGCCGGGCGGCGGAATCGGCTCCCGACGGTCGACCCGAGCGAAAAAGCGTCATATCCGATATCCGGGACGGCTTCCGGATCATCGACAGAAACGAGTTCCTGCGCTACACCACCGCGTGGGTCGCGGTCACGAATCTGGTCGGGAACAGCTTCATGCTGCTTCTGGTGGCCCTTCTGTACACACGTGGCGCGACACCGAAGGTGATCGGTGTGACCAATGCCGGCGTATTGGCCGGCGGCATCATCGGTTCCCTGCTCGCCGGTGCGATCCTGCGGAGGATGCGAGCCCTGCGCGTCTTCCAACTCGGCGGCTGGATCTACGTCGTGAGCCTCGCACTTGCGGCGATACTGCCCCTGCCGTGGCAAATCGGCCTGGCTACCGCGGCCTTCACGTTCGCGTCCGTACCGACCGTCACGGTATGGGAGTCGTACACCGCGCGCCTGGTTCCGGACCAGCTGACCGGCCGGGTCGGCGCGGCCTCCGCGTTCTGCGCCCAGTCGCTGACCTGGCTCGGCGTGCTGCTGGCCGGCTGGCTGGCCAACGAGTGGGGCGCATCTGTCGCGGCACTGTGTTTCGCCGCGATCCTCGTGCCGTTCGCCATCGCCGGGCACGTGGCCAAACCACTCGCTCTCCTTCGGGCTCCGTTGGACCTGGTTGACGAGATCCCGGTGCACACGTCGGCAGGCTGAGCCGGCCCCTCCCGGAGAAACCGCGATCAGTTGCAGGTCGACACGGTCGCGATCGTGGCGATCGAGTTGGACGGCACCGCGACGACGCCATTCGCGGTCTGCAGGCTCAGCGCCCCGTCCGGCCCGGCGACCAGTGTGCCGCACCACGTCCGGCCGTTCGTGTCACTCACCGAGACCGACGTGGACGCCGCCGCGCCGCCGGCGTCGCCGGGGTGCGGCCACCATCCGGACAGTGCGGCCACAACGACCAGCGCCAGCGCGACCACGGTCGTACGGATGCCGCCGCGCAGTTGGGCAACCCGGTGCACCAGGTCGGCGTCGGTACGCACCGGCTCAAGCGGATAGGCGACCCGGCCGACCGTCAACACGCCCGCCAGGCCCAGCACGAACGCACCTGCGGCCAGAACGGCGGCAATCACTTGGATTCCGCGTGGTACGGCACTGTCCGCGGTGTGCAGGATGCCGCAGATCCCGACGAAGCCCAGCACCGCCATCTGGACGGTGTGCCAACCACGCGCCGTTTCGGACAGCTTCTCCATCCGGCCGTCGATCGTGGTCGGCGCCGGCGACGGTTGCGCCGGCGGTCGGGTCATCTGCTCTGGCTCCATGGTGCACTATCATCCAAGGCCGCCGATGCGTTGCGATCAGTCGACCGTACCGGCTTGCCGTCGGATGCGACCTCCGCGGTACCCGAATGGTGGAGGCACGATCCCTGTGCCGCTAGTGCGCTCGATTCGGCGCCCGGCGCAGGGTCCACGCAACAATGAACGGCCACGCTATCTGGATCGACGAATCCGTTCGCTCCGCCAGACCGAGTTCATGCCCGCCCTGAGTCTCGATCGCCATCCACCCGAGCAGAACGACGAAGACCCCGGTCACCAGTGCGGCTACCGGCACACTCACGAGAACCGAGGGTGGAGCATCCCGGGTCGCGGTGAGGGCCGGCCATATCGCGATGGCGACCGCACCGACGGACGTAAACACCATGTGCTCTGTGGTACTGCCAACGACCGGCTCAGGGCAGGCCGCAACTCCGATCGAGGCTGCTCCGGCGACGACCAGGCCGATCCGGGCACGCCGACGAAGCGCAGCCAGACCGGCCGCAGTGACGACGTAGAGAATCCCGAGAACCAGAAGGGCACCCGTAACGATCCATCGGTCGGTGGCGGCATATCCGGACAGGATGCTGACCGTCTCGCGGATCGGGCTGTAGGGCGTCTGCTGTTCCGCATCGGCTACTGTCCACGCCGAGATCATCACCACCGGGGCCAACCCGGAGCAGACGAGCGCCCACCACGTCACCGTTCGATCCGGCTGTGCCGGTCTGCCCTTTCTCGACAAGGCCCGGTCGACGGTCCGCAAGGGCGGGGCGTCGGCGAACAGGTCAACAGTGCAACTGCGTTCCGTCTCGGACACGGCAACCTCCAGCGTAGGCATGAGGTGGGACCGATTCCGCTGCTTGTACGCGGACCGATATCGACGCTTTTGCCGGCGTCAAGATTAACAGCGACGTCACGGCCTCGTCCGGCGTATCAGGTTTCCCGCGCGACCGTCATGCGGACTTCGGCGTGGACTTCGCACGGAGGTGGGCGCGTTCGCCTTGCTGACCGAACAGGCTGAGGATCTCCACAGGTTGGCCGTCGATGCTGCCGAACCAGTGCGGCACGCGGGTGTCGAATTCGGCCGCCTCGCCGGGGTCGAGGACGAGATCCTGGTCGCCAAGCACGAGTCGGAGCCGCCCGCTGAGGACATACACCCAGTCGTAGCCTTCATGCGTCCTGAGATCGGGAGCGGCCGTCTGTTGCGTACGAGAGATGATCAATTTGTACGCCTGCAGGCCGCCCGGGCGCCGGGTCAACGGCACCAACGTCATGCCGGGCCGAGTCACTGGGCGCAGATGGACGCGCGGATCGCCGGTCGGTGGTGCGCCGACGAGTTCGTCGATCTGGACCCCGTACGCGCGAGCCAGCGGCAACAGCAGTTCCAGGGTGGGGCGGCGTCGTCCGGATTCCAGCCTCGACAGCGTGGAGATCGAGATCCCGGTCGAGACGGACAGATCGGCGAGCGTGGTGCCCCTCCGGCGACGCAGCGCCCGCAATCGGGGTCCAACGGCGGTCAGCACACTGTCCAGGTCGTCATCCACGACTTCGATATTGCCAGAACGGCAACAACGTTTGCGGAACGCAGGACTTCCGACGCAGGGTGGGGCACATGAGCAACGATCACGCAGCCGGTCACGTCCACCACCACCCCATCGGCGACGACGCGGACATCACGAGCATGTACACGCCGGAGTTCTGGGACGACCGGTACCGCTCCGCCGACATGATCTGGAGCGGCCACGTCAACCCGCACCTGGCCGCGACCGCGTCGGAGCTACGCCCCGGAATCGCGCTCGATGTCGGCTGCGGCGAGGGTGGCGACGCCATCTGGCTGGCCGAGCACGGCTGGCACGTCACCGGGATCGACGTCTCCACGGTGGCGCTCGACCGAGCCGCGGCCCGGGCGGCCGACATCGGTGCCGATATCGCCGGACGGATTACCTGGCAGTTCGCCGACGTACTGTCCTGGGAGCCGACGCCGCAGCAGTTCGACCTGGTGTCAGCGCAGTTCGTGCATCTGCCCCGCCCGGCGCTGGAGTCGTTGCACCGGCGGCTGGGCACGGCCGTCCGGCCCGGTGGCACGCTGCTGGTCGTCGGCCACCACCCGTCGGACCTGGAGACCTCGATCGGGCGTCCGCGCATCGCCGACCTCATGTTCACCGCGGACCAGATGGCAACCGTCCTGAACCCGCACGACTGGGACACGATCACCACCACCGCACCCGAGCGCGAGGTAATCGATCCCAATGGCCAGACGATCACGATCCGAGACGCCGTCCTGCGCGCGGTTCGCCGTACCTCGCAGTGATTCACGCGGTGCCTTCGGCGCGAAAACGGCTCGACGGCGCGCCTAGGGTCGAGGAATGACCGCTACGTTCCGCACCTATGTCCCCGCCGACGCCGCGGCCGTCGCGGCGCTCGCGAACGAACTCGAAGTTCATTTCGGTGGCCCGCCGCTGTTCAGCGCCCACGATATCGAGGAATGGATCCGCCACGTCGATGATCCGGCATTGGGAACGCGCCTGGCGATCGACGGCGACGGCGTGGTGGTCGGATACGCGCTGGTCTGCCCGCCTTCCGCTGGTGGTGTCGATGCGCGTACGAATGGTGCGGTCCATCCGGACTGGCGCGGCCGTGGCATCGGCCGCGGGTTCATGACCTGGCAGTCGGAGCGGATCGCGCAACTCCACGAGCGGACCGCGCCGGACACCGCGTGGACGGTCCGCGTCGGTGCGCTGCGCGGGGACGTCGCCGCCGAGCGCCTCTACCGGAGGTTCGGCTTCACACCGGTCCGACACTGGTTCGGGATGGAAGCTCCGCTCACGGCCGGCGCCCGTGCCGATGTGGCGGAGTACCCGGACGGCATCCGGGTGGACACGGCGGCAGGCGTCGACCCGGCCGCGCTCCATCGGGCACACCAGGAATCATTCGCACAGCACTTCGGCTTCGAGCCGCAGGACCTCGCGCGGTGGCGGCAGCACACGCTGGACTCGGAAATGTTCCGTCCGGATCTGTCCCGGATCGCGTACGCCGGCGCGGAGATCGCCGCGTTCGTGCTGTGCTACGACGAGCCGACCGGGGACAGCGTGTCCGTGAACGTCGTCGGTACCCGGCAGGCCTGGCGCGGGTGTGGGCTCGCCTCGGCGCTGCTGGTCGACGTGCTCGCAGCCGGTCGGGCGGCCGGCAGGTCCTCGGCCCGGCTGAACGTCGATGCGAGCAATCCGACCGGAGCGGTGGCGATCTACGAGCGCGCCGGATTCGGCGTGGTGTCCGAGTTCGTCTCCTACGCCAGGACGCTGCCGTGACCGTGGCCCTCCGACCCGCCCGAGGGCTCCGCAAGTGCGGAGCCCTCGGGACTCGTGGTGAAGCCGCGATCAGCGAGCGCGTGCTCAGTTGCGCTTGGGCGCGCCATGCGCGGCGAGCGCCAGGTCATCCTGCAGAGTGGTGTACGCCTGCTTCGGGTTGAGGTTGACGTCATAGAGCGTTGCGTAGCCCTCCCCGATGAAGAACCCGGGAACCCAGGAGTCGCTGTCGCCGAATCCCCATGCGGTGAAGGAGATGCATGCTCGGACGGCGAGGCAGGCCTGGAGCATTTCGGAGAACTCGAACGGCTGGGCGAAGGTGGACAGCTGGTCGGTCGGGACCTGATCGGTGGCGTTGTTGACGAACGTACGCACGTCGGCTTCGGTGATGGCGACCTTCAGGCCCAGGCCGGCGTAGCGTGCGAGGTCCTGTTCCATTCTGGCGCCGGAGAAGCCGTACTGGGTGTCGAGGTGTCCCTGGTCGCCGACACCGTTGATGGGCACGCCCTGTGCGATCAGCTGCTGCACAAAGGCGTACACCGCGTCGCTCTTGGCGTTGTTGCCGTCCTCGCCGGCGATGTTGTAGTCGTTGTAGAACAGCAGCGCCTTCGGGTCGGCCTGGTGGGCCCAGCGGAATGCGTCGGCAATGACGCCGGTGCCCAGGTGGGAGATCCAGAAGTCGTTCGGGTTGATGGTCGACGGGTCGCTGTCGGTGAAGAACTCGTTCGCGACGTCCCACTGCCAGATCTTGCCTTTGAAGTGGGTGACCTCGTCGGTGATGTGCTTGTGCAACAGCGCCAGTAGTTGCGCGTTGTTGATGGTGCCGTTGGTGACGCCGTCGGTCAGCCACGTCGGCAGCTGGTTGTGCCACAGCAGCGTATGGCCGCGTACCAGCTGATCGTGCTGTTGGGCGAACGCGACCAGGCGGTCGCCGCCGGACCAGTCGTAGGTTCCCTGAGTGGGCTCGACGACCTGCCATTTCATCTCGTTGCCGGGCGTGACCACGGAGAACTGGTCGCCGGCCACCTGGGCGTACGCGGGGGTGTCGAGGTCGAACGGAATGATCGCGCTACCGATCCGGAGGCCGGTCGGCGCCGCCAACGAGCGGAGTGAATTCGCCGGCGGCCGGAATTTGTGATTTGCACTGGATCCGGAGGATGTGACGGCGTTTGCTGCGGCACCGACGGCCAAGACGACGGCCATGATCGCGACGCTCGTGATAATCAGACGGCGGACTTTCATAGAGGACTCCTTCGGAGGGACGGTGGACTCGACTCGGATGTGCTGCTAGCCCTTGACGGCACCGGAGAGTGCACCGACGATGCGGCGTTCCGCGGCGACGAAGAACAACCAGCGGGAAAACGGGCGCAGGATCACGCGACCATCAACAGACACGCGACCGCGGCCAAGCACGTGGTTCTATGCATTTCGTCCGCTCCCTGTCCGAGGATGGCGGTCCCAGCGGTGGGGTGCTGTGGGGTCCCATGCGCGCATTAGCGTCCACATCCGTTGTGGCCAATGTCATAGCAACGACGACCATCGCCCATGTGTCCGGCTCATGTCAATCGTTGTCGATAACGTTTTCCACCGTTACGCTACCGACATGAATCCTTTCCGCCGGGTCACCATCCGCGACGTGGCGGACAAGGCTGAGGTCTCGGTCGCGACCGTCTCGAAGGTCATCAACGGGCGGTACGGGGTCGCGGTCGGGACCATTCATCGGGTTCAGCACGCGATCGACGACCTCGGATACGAAGCCAGCCTCGCCGCGCAGAGCCTGCGTAATCACCAGACGAACGTGATCGGTGTGCTGGTCGCGGACTTCGAACCGTTCAGCACCGAGGTGCTCAAGGGAGCGGCCGACGCCATCCGAGGCACCGGCTTCGAACTGGTCGTCTACTCGGCCGGTGGTCGCGTCGGCGAACACGTCGGCTGGGAACGGCGCTACCTGTCGCGACTGTCCGGCACACTCATCGACGGTGCCGTGCTGGTGACGCCGACGGTCACGGATGTCAACTATGGTGCGCCGATCGTGGCGGTCGACCCGCACACCGGGCCATCCGCGATGCCGACCGTCGACTCCGACAACTGGTACGGCGCCCGCCTCGGCGTCGGTCACCTACTCGACCTCGGACACCATCGGATCGGCATGATCACCGGACGCCCCGACCTGCAGTCCGCACAGTTGCGCGAGAGCGGTTACCGCGATGCCCTGACCGCGGCTGGGATAGCCATTGATGAGGGACTCATCCAGTTCGGTGCATTCGACCCCGATGTCGCTCGGCACGCGGCCCACCGCCTGCTGGCCCTGCCCGACCGGCCCACAGCGATCTTCGCCGCCAACGACCTCTCCGCGATCACCGCCATGCAGGCAGCGGCTGATCTGGGGATCCGGGTGCCCGAAGATCTGTCGCTGGTGGGTTTCGACAACGTACCCGAGTCGGCACTCGCCACGCCGCCACTGACCACGGTCGAACAGCCCATCCGCCAGATGGGCCAGCGCGCGATGGAACTCCTCATTCACCTGATCCGCGATGAACGGGTGGAGAGCAACCACATCCGGTTGGCCACTCGGCTCGTGCTACGCCAGACCACTCGCGCCGTCGGGCGCACCGCATCGTGACGACGATTGGGGACACCATGGAGCCTGATGCCGACCCGTCGACAGAGCCTTGGCGTGACCCTGCGCGGCCGGTGGCGGAGCGGGTTGCCGACCTGATCGGACAGATGACGTTGGCCGAGAAGGTCGCGCAGCTGTACGGCGTCTGGGTCGGCATGGACGCCACCGGCGGGGAGGTGGCACCGCACCAACACGAACTGGTCGGGTCGCTGGACTGGAATGAACTGGTCAAAGCAGGTATCGGCCAGCTCACCCGACCGTTCGGGACAGTGCCGGTCGCTCCGATGACCGGGGCGCGAGGACTGGCTCGTACGCAGCGCCAGATCATGGATGCCGGACGATTCGGCCTCCCCGCGCTGGTGCACGAAGAGTGCCTCACCGGTCTCGCCGCGTGGACCGCGACCGCCTTTCCGTCACCGTTGTGCTGGGCCGCGAGCTTCGACCCGGCGCTGGTGGAGCGCATGACCCGGTCCATCGGCTCGGCGATGCGCAGCATCGGTGTGCACCAGGGGCTCGCCCCGGTCCTCGATGTCGTCCGCGACCTGCGGTGGGGCCGCGTCGAGGAGACCATGGGTGAGGATCCGTACCTGGTCGGCACGATCGGCAGCGCGTACGTGCGCGGGCTGGAGACCAGCGGCATCGTCGCCACGCTGAAACACTTCTTCGGATACTCCGCGTCGCGCGGCGCCCGCAACCTCGCGCCCGTGTCGATCGGCGCCCGGGAACTGGCGGATGTGTTCCTGCCGCCGTTCGAGATGGCCCTGCGAGCCGGTGCCAGATCCGTGATGAACTCCTACACCGACATCGACGGGGTACCCGTCGCCGGATCTCCGGAGATTCTGACCGGGCTGCTCCGCGGATCGCTCGGGTTCACCGGCACCGTGGTGTCCGATTACTTCGCCGTGACGTTCCTGCAAACGCTGCACGGCGTGGCCGACAGTCCCGCCGCATCCGCGCACGCGGCACTCGAAGCCGGCATCGACGTGGAACTGCCGACGGTGAACTGCTACGGCGATCCGCTGCGCGAAGCGGTCCTCCGCGGCGATATCGACGAGGCGCACGTCGATCGCGCTCTGGAACGGGTTCTCCGGCAGAAGTGCGACCTGGGCATGCTCGATCCACAGTGGTCGCCGGAGCCTGCGGCGTTGACCGACGTGCACCTGACCCTCGACGACGCCGAATCGCGTACGGTCGCCCGCGAACTGGCCCAACGGGGAATCGTCCTGCTGGCCAACGACGGTGTTCTGCCGCTGGCCGACGGGCAGCGCGTCGCGGTGATCGGGCCGCGCGCCGATGATCCACGCGCCATGCTCGGCTGCTACTCGTTCCCCATGCACGTCGGTGTCCATCATCCCGACGTTGCCATCGGCGTCGATATCCCCACCGTGGTCGAGGCGTTGCGCAGCCACCCGGCCGGCTACCGGGTCAGCTACGCCCAGGGATGTCCCGTGCTCGGCGGCGACGACGCCGGCATCGCCGGCGCGGCCGAACAAGCTGCCACCGCCGATGTCTGTATCGCGGTCCTCGGAGATCAGGCGGGTCTGTTCGGCGGCGGCACCTCCGGCGAGGGGTGCGACGCGGCCGACCTGCGGCTGCCGGGTCGCCAGGAAGAACTGCTCGAAGCCCTGATCGCGACCGGTACGCCGGTGGTCCTCGTCCTGCTCGTCGGCCGACCGTACGAGCTGTCTCGCCAACTGTCCCGGCTGGCCGCCGTCGTATGCGGCTTCTTCCCGGGCGAAGAGGGCGGCCCGGCGCTCGCCGATATCCTGGCCGGCCGGATCAACCCGTCGGGTCGGCTGCCGGTCGGCTTTCCATCCGCCGGTGCCACCCAGCCCGGAACGTACCTCGGCGCACGGCTCGGGCAGCGCAGCGGCGTCAGCTCGATCGACCCGACACCGCTGTTCCCCTTTGGACACGGGCTGTCGTACGCGCCGCTGACCTGGTCCGGCGTCGATCGGGTCTCGCCAGTCGAGTGGCCGGTGGACGGCGCCTGCGAAATCACGGTGACGCTCCGGAACGACACGGACCGCGCCAGCAGCGAGGTCGTCCAGGTGTACCTGCACGACCCGGCCGCCGAGGTCGTCCGGCCGGTGCAGCAGATGATCGCGGCGGCCCGTACCGATCTGGCACCGGGCGAACACGCTCGAGTGACGTTCGTGCTGCATGCCGACCTGACCTCGTTCACCGGCCGCACCGGAACCCGGATCGTCGAGCCCGGCCGCGTCGACCTGCGGATCGGCTCGTCGAGCGCGGACATCCGCGAGGTGGTCGAACTGTCGCTGGTCGGCGTACGACGGGAGATCGGATTCGATCGGACCCTGGCCCCGGGGATCACCGTCGAGTCCTGGGGTCCTCGCTGATGCCACAGCTGGATCTCTCGCTGGCCGAACTGCGCAGCTACACATCCGATGTCGTAGCACCATCGGACCTGGACACGTTTTGGCACGCGACACTTGCCGAGGCAGGAGCGTACGAACTCGACCCCACGTTCACCCCCGTACAGTCGGGTCTCATCGCGGTCGAGACATATGACCTGACGTTCCGTGGCTTCGGCGGGCATCCGATCCGAGGATGGCTACATCTGCCGGCCCGGCGGCTACGCGACGGTGGGAAGCTGCCTGCGGTCGTGCAGTTCCAGGGATACAACGGCGGCCGTGGCCTGTCCCATGAACACACCTTCTGGGCCTGTGCCGGCTATGCCCACCTGGTCGTCGACACCCGCGGCCAGGGCAGCGGATGGACGGTCGGAGACACCGGCGACCCGGTCGGTGCCGGCCCGTCCCAGGCCGGCTTTCTCACCCGTGGCATCGACGATCCGCACGACTATTTCTACCGCCGTGTCTACGTCGACGCGGTACGCGCCCTCGACGTGCTGCGTTCCCACCCCCTGGTCGACGCCGACCGCATCGCGGTCACCGGAGGGAGTCAGGGCGGCGGCATCGCGATCGCGGTCGCGGCCCTCGCCGATCAGATCGCCGGGCTCATGCCGGACGTGCCGTTCCTGTGCGACTTTCCGAGAGCGGCGCGGATCGCGGCAGCCGACCCGTACGCCGAGATCGCCCGCTATCTGAAGGCGCATCGAGGCCGCGACGAGCAGGTATTCCACACGCTCAGCTACTTCGACGGTGCCGTCTTGGCGCGGCAGGCGACCGCGCCGGCGCTGTTCTCCGTCGCCCTGATGGACGAGACCTGCCCGCCGTCCACGGTCTTCGGCGCCTACCACGCCTACGGCGGCGTCAAGGACATCGTCGTGTACGAATTCAATGATCACGAGGGTGGCGAGGCGTTCCAGCGCTCGGCTCAGCTGGCCTGGCTTCCGGACGTGATTGGCGGCGCAACGAAAGCCGGAACATCCATGTAAGTTTCACCGCCGCGCTCCCCCGCCGAGAGCAGTTTACCGAGCTAGAGCGCCATCACCGCAGGCCGAGGCCAGCGCCGTTCATTGACATCCATAAGTTTACTGTATTTCCTTCCATATATCTATATCTCGTAAATATCCGGAAGGGATCAATCATGCGAGGCAAACGCTCCACTCGTTACCTGCTCGGCCGAGCGTGCATCATGGTCGCGCTCACGGTCGGGATCTCGGCCGCCGTTGTGGCACCGGCCAACGCGGCGACCACGCTGCGTGCGGCGGCCGAAGCGAAGAACATCTACTTCGGCACCGCACTCACCCAGGGCAACCTGAGCAATTCGACACTCACCGCCGTCGCAGGCGCCCAGTTCGACATGGTGACCCCGGGCAACGAAATGAAGTGGGACACCACCGAGCCGTCCAACGGCACGTTCAACTTCGGCCCGGGCGATCAGATCGTCGCTTTCGCCCAGGCCCACAGCGACCGGGTACGCGGACACAACCTGGTCTGGCACAGCCAACTGCCGTCGTGGGTGACCAGTCTGCCGCTGAACCAGGTGCAGGCGGCCATGGAAACGCACATCACCACCGAGGCGACCCACTACAAGGGTCAGGTCTACTCGTGGGACGTCGTCAACGAACCGTTCAACGACGACGGCACGCTCCGCCAGGACGTGTTCTACAACGCCTTCGGCGGCTCCGGCTACATCGCCGACGCCCTACGTACGGCGCACGCCGCCGATCCGAACGCCAAGCTCTACCTCAACGACTACAACATCGAAGCCACCGGCGCGAAGAGCAACGCGATGTTCAGTCTGGCCCAGTCGCTGCTGGCGGCGGGAGTACCGCTCAACGGCATCGGCTTCGAGAGCCACTTCATCCTCGGGCAGGTCCCGTCGACGATGCAGTCCAACATGGCTCGCTTCGCGGCGCTCGGCCTCGACGTCGCGGTGACCGAGTTGGACGATCGGATCCAGCTGCCGGCAACCTCGGCGAACCTGACGCAGCAGGCTTCCGAATTCGCTGCCGTGGTAAATGACTGCCTCGCCGTTTCGCGGTGTGTCGGCGTTACCCAGTGGGGTGTCGGCGACGCGGACTCGTGGATCCCCGGCGCCTTCTCCGGCTTCGGTGCGGCCACCATGTACGACAACAACTACCAGCCGAAGCCCGCGTACACCTCGGTGTTGGCCGCTCTTGGCGGAAGCAGCACCGGGAACACGGTCACGGTGACGAACCCGGGCACGCAGACCGGCACTGTCGGCACTGCGGCCAGCGTGCAGGTTCACGCCACCGACTCGGCGACGGGGCAGACGCTGACGTACTCGGCAACCGGACTACCGGCCGGCCTGGCCATCAACGCCAGTAGCGGCCTGATTTCCGGCACACCGACCACGGCCGCTACATCCAGCGTCACGATCAAGGCCACCGACACCACCGGCGCGTCCGGCACCGCGGCCCTGACCTGGACGATTAACGGTACCGGCAGCAACACGGTCACGGTGACGAACCCGGGTACGCAGTCCGGCACCGTCGGCATCGCGGCCAGCGTGCAGGTCCACGCCACCGACTCGGCGTCCGGTCAGACGTTGACGTACTCGGCAACCGGGCTTCCCGCGGGTCTGTCCATCAGCACGGCCGGCCTGATCTCCGGCACCCCGACCACCGCGGCGACGTCCACGGTCACGGTCAGCGTCCGGGACACGACCGGCGCATCGGGCAGCGCGACGTTCACCTGGACGATCGCGTCGGCCGGCGGTGGCGGCGCGACCTGCCACGTCGTCTACAGCACGCAGAGCGAGTGGGTCGGAGGGTTCGTCGCCGGGATCGTCATTAACAACACCGGCACCTCGACGATCAACGGCTGGACACTGACGTTCACGTTCCCCGGCGATCAGAAGATCACCAACGGTTGGAACGCAACCGTCACGCAGAGCGGCACCGCCGTGAGCGCGGTCAACCTGTCCTACAACGCCACGATCGCCGCGGGTGGCAACACGTCGCTCGGCTTCCAGGGCACCTGGACGAGTAACGACAACGCACCGACCACCTTCAAGGTCAACGGGAGTACGTGCTCCTAGCGACCGGATACCTGCGGGGTCGTGGCACCGATCGCCCGGTGCCACGGCCCCGCACCCTACTAAGGGACGATCTGTTCGCCGCCGTCGATGTCGTAGGTCGCACCGGTGAGGGCGGTATTCGTCATCAGGTGCACGGCGAGCGCGGCGACATCGGCCGGCTCGACGACGCGTCCGATCGGGAGCGTGGAGCGCAGCTGGTCGCGGCGCTGTTCGAGCTGATCGCCGAGCAGTTGCGCTGACAAAGGCGTATCGACGAAGCCGGCCGCGATGAGGTTGACGCGGATCGGCGCGAGTTCAAGTGCGATGCTGGCGATGAGAGCAGGCTTCGCCGCGGTGATCGCTGATGCGATCGCAAGCCCCGGACCTGTCCGGCGGGCACCGGTGCCACTCATGAACAGCAACGTGCCGGCCGGTCGCACCTTGTCGGCGGCCGCGCGGGCGAGGTGAATCGGCATCCACAGATGCTCCTCGACCTGCCGGTTCGCCTCCGCGAAATCCAGTTCCGCGAGACCGGCGTAGTACGGGCTACCGGCGGTGACCATCACGTGGTCGACCGGTTCCGGCAGGTCGTCGACGAATCGCGCCAGCGCAGCGGAGTCGGTGGCATCGAAGGCCACGCTGCTCAGCGCATCGAGTTCGAGCGCGGCGCGCTGTAGACGGTCGGGATCGCGGCCGGTGAGGACGACGTTAGCCCCCTGGGATCGGGCCAGCCGGGCTGTTTCGAGCCCGATGCCAGAACTGCCGCCGATCACGACGACGGTCTGTCCGAGCAGCTGTGGCGCGTGCGCGGTCGGGAAGCCGGATGTCGTGGTCATCATGTCAGCATAAGTCCGGGTACGGTGTCCGTCTGGCCGCCGGAAACATTGAGACCAGGGTCCGGGATGCACGGAGGGTCTTGATTCGAGCAAAACAAGGCGAGGCGCAGGTGCCGCCGCTAGGCTTTTTCCTGGCTCCACAACCAGGCGCATCGAGTGATGAGCCGCCCCTAATAAGCGACGGCTGCGCCGGAAGTATCAGAGGCGCACTGTCACAGAGGTGGACGGGAATTCCATGACAGACGTAGTTGACGAGACGTCTCGACCCGGCTTCGAACGCGACATCATGCCGCTGTTCCGCGCGAAGGACCGTTCGTCGATGCTGCAACGGTTCGACCTGTGGTCGCACGCAGACGTACTCGCGAACCAGGACCAGATCCTGGATCGCGTACGTTCGGGAAATATGCCCTGCGATGGTTCGTGGACGGAAGACAAAGTCGCCATGTTCAGTGACTGGATCGACGGCGGGTCACTGCCCTGACCGGTCTGCCCGTTCAGGTGCCGGTTGCGATGGCGGCCAGCCGCGGGAGCAGCCATGGGGCGATGATCCGCTGGACGCCAGCCGGCGTGTAGTGCAGCCCGTCGCTGCGGATCCTCAGGTTCCCGATGTTCCAGGTGAACTTGCCCTGGGGGCATACGACGGCGTTCAGGTTGAGGACCGTGATCCGGCTCGGGTCTTTGGCCGCCTCCTGGTAGAGCAGCTTGTTCCAGGCGTTCACGCGGGTGGGGTCGTCTTCCGGATAGAGACTGCCGTCCGGTTTCTCGGCCCGGTGGGTGTACGCGGCGGTCAACAGCACGACCGCGGCACCGTGCGATCCGACGATGGCGATCGCCCGATCGAGTTGTGCCACGAGGTACGCGTTGTATGCGGGTTCACCGACGTGCTGGTAGACGCCGTTGAGTTTGCGGTCCATCAGTTCCCAGCGATTGAGCTCGATCACCGATACATCGGGGTCGTCGGCGTTGACTCCGCGTTGCCAGCGGATGTACCACGTCGTACACCCGGGGTAGTTCGTGTGTGGGGTTCCCAGTTCGAGAATGTCCGGCAAGGTGGCGATGCCACAGCCCTCGATCGCCCGGGTACTCGTCCACAGTCCGGGATGTTTCGGCAAGTAGGTGCCGATGACCCAGGAGACGGAGTCGCCGAAGAACGTCACCCGCGGAGCGGATCCGGATGTGCCTTTCGCTCGGCCGGGACGATCCATCGGGATGGCCGGGCCGGCGGAGGTCGACGGGCGTGGCCGGACCGCGGAGATGATCACCGGTGGAGCGGCGGCCGTCGATGCCGGCGGCGGCACTGTCGACAGCACCACCGTGATGATCACCGCGCCGAACGCGACTGCCGTGACGGCGATCGGTGTCCTCCTCGGCCGGAGCCGTCCGAGGGCGCCGTGGCGGATCGGCAATTCGATCACGTAGAAGCTGATCAGCGACACGACGAGCGTGAGCAGAAGTCGGGCGCCCAGCAGCGGCCACCGGCCGAGTCCGGTGCTGTCGGCGTTGACGAACACGACGATCGGCCAGTGCCACAGATAGATGCCGTAGGAGATTCGGCCGATGAATACCAGCGGCGGGAGTGCCAGTAGCGCGAGCGGTGACCGATTGTGGACTGACCATCGCGTGCGCGATGATCGCCGCGGTCGCCGCCGCCGCGAGAGTCAGGCCGCCGTCGTACAGCCATGCGGCGCCGTCGCTCGCGTCATGCCACAGCCAGACCGTCGTACCGGCGCCGGCCAGCGCCAAGGTGCCGAGCAGCAGATGCCTGGAGCGGTCGGCGTGCCGTGGCTGCTGAACGCCGGCGGCGGGGGTCAGAATCGCCGCCAGCGCCGCACCGATAAGGAGGGCCTGCGCGCGGGTGTCGGTGCCGAAGTACGAGCGAGACCAGGACAGTCCGGCCGGTAGAGGTCCGCGGCGAGAGCCGCGGACGCGATCGTTCCAACTACCGCAAAAGATCAACAATGCGGTACGCGTTCGGCGGGCCGCGACCCACGTGCACAGAGCCACGATGATCAGCGGCCAGATGAGGTAGAACTGCTCTTCGATGCCGAGGGACCAGGTGTGCTGGAGTGGCGATGCGGTTGCCGTGGCAGCCGCGTACCCGGTGCCGCGCCAGATCATCCGCCAGTTGGCAACATAGGCAAGGGTGGCGAGCCCGTCCGTACGCAGCAGGGTGAGGTCGTCGCTGGTGAGGACGGCATGCCCGACGATGACGGTGGCGACGAGCATGGCCAGCAGCGCGGGCAGCAGCCGGCGGGCACGACGCGCCCAGAAGGCACGCAGCCGGATATGTCCGGTGGCCGCATGCTCCGCCAGCAGCAGCGACGTGATCAGGTATCCGGACAGCACGAAGAAGGTGTCGACGCCGAGGAAGCCGCCGTTGAGGCCGACAACCCCACAGTGGAACAGCACGACTGCGGTTACGGCGAGTGCGCGCAGACCGTCCAGGGCCGGCCGGTAGCCGAACGCGCTGGTGGCGGAGCCGGCGGTGCTCCGCTGTGGTGTGGTGCTCGTACGATCCGTGGTCATCTGTGCCCCGGGGTCTGAAATGTCGCTCGTACGACATTATCGCCCAGGTTGAGGCCGCTGAATATTCCGACACAGCGGACACACAGATATGGCAGGAACGCCGACCCGATCGCCCACGGACGACGCGCTACTCAGCGATCATCGCGGCGCAGCGGCGCTCCAGGTCGGCGATCGCCTCGGGGTCTCGCGGCCCGCCGTCCTTGTCGGTACGCGCGTCCAGGTATCGGCCGGTCACGCCGTCGAGTTCGGTGGCGGCAGCCGCCCATAGCGGGGAGTCGGCACCCTTCTCCGGCGACGATCCGAACAGCCGGACGGACATGTTGATCAGCGACGTCCGCATGCCGCTCGCGTTGCGGTTGAGGTCGGTGCGGACGAAGCCCGGGCGCGACGGCATTGGCGGTCATGCCGGTGCCTTCCGCGGCTGCCGCCTGTCCCCACGTGATCATCCGTAACGCCTGCTTGGACTGCGCGTACGCCTTGAAGCCGTCGTACGTGCGACGCGTGAACTGCAGGTCGTCGGCGTCGTAGTCGCCGGAGATCGACGACACCACGTTGACCACTCGGGCGTGCCCGGCCCGCAGCGGCGCGAGCAGCGCGTTCGTGAGCAGGTACGGACCGAGCACGTTAGTCGCGAACGTCAACTCCACGCCGTCGGGTGACTCGCGCCGGTCGCTGAACCATGCACCCGCGTTGTTGACCAATACGTCGATGCTGGCGTGAGCGGCGATCACCGCGGCCGCGAATGCCGCGATCGACGCCTGGTCGGCGACGTCCAGCGGGTAGGCGGTGACACCCAACTCACCGGCAGCCGCCGCACCACGGCGATCGTCGCGTGCGCCGATGACCACGGTTGCGCCCAGGCGTACCAGGCCGCGCGCGATCTCCTTGCCGATCCCGCCGGTCGCACCGGTCACCACCGCCACCTTGCCGGTCATATCGTCGTCCACTGCAGCCATCGACGACCTCCTCCGTACCGACACTAGTCAGCCGCGGTTGGACTCTCTATGCGCAAAGCTCTGGATTTCCTGTCCGATGCTCCAGAGGATGGATCGCATGGACGTGCTCTCCGACGTGCTCGACACCGTCCGGCTGTCCAGCACCGTGTTCGTACGCACCGAGATCAGTCCACCGTGGGGCATCCGTTCGAAACCGCGCGAGCACTTCGCCTTCCACGTCATCTCGCACGGCGCATGCTGGCTGGACGTCGACGGCCTCGACCGGATCGCGATCGGCGCGGGCGACGTCGTGGTGCTCACCCCCGGCCGAGCGCACACGCTGCGCAGCAGCCCCGACGCGATCGCGTACGACATCGAAACGCTGATCGCCGACGGCAGCCTGTGCCGGCCGGTGGCCAACCCGGCGGTCGCGTCCCACCTGGTCTGCGGCTCGTTCCGCTTCGACGGCACCCACAGCCACCTGCTGACCTCGGTACTGCCAACGGTGCTGCACGTCCGCGCCGCGGATGCCGGTGCCGGGCAGTGGCTCGCGCAGACCGTGGAGCTGCTCACCTATGAATCGTTCGCTGACCGGCCCGGCAACGCCACCGTGGTCAACCGGCTGTGCGACGCGCTCTTCGTCTACCTGCTGCGCAGCCACCTTGCCTCGTTGCCGGACACCACATCGAACTGGCTGCGTGCACTCGGCGACGCCCAGATCGGCGAGGCATTACAGCTCATTCACGCCGATCCCGGACAGCCGTGGAGCGTACCGGCACTCGCCGGCCAGGTCGGCATGTCTCGGTCCGCGTTCGCCGCGCGGTTCACCGCACTCGTCGGCGACACCCCGATCCGGTACCTCACCCGCTGGCGCCAGCAGAAAGCCGACGTGCTGCTGCGCACCACGGACCTGACCATCGACGCGATCGCGCGGACGGTCGGCTACGACTCGGCCATCGCGTTCAGCAAGGCGTTCAAACGCACCTTCGGCGTCGCGCCCGGCGCCCATCGGCGTACCGCCCGCATTCCGGGGCACGGTACGCCGGACGCGGTAGCCGTTGGCTCGGCGCCGTGACAGCACATCTAGCCTGGCGAAGGTGACTGTTCACGAGCTTTCGCGTGCCGACGCGCGGCGCATCGCGGTACGGGCTCAGATGCTCGGCCGGGACCGGCCCGCTGGGCTTCTCGATCTGGTCCACCGGCTGACGCTGCTGCAGGTCGACCTGACCGCGGCGGTCGCACCGAGCGCCGATCTCGTCGTGTGGAGCCGGCTCGGCTCGTCGTACGCGCCGTCCGAACTGGAGGTCGCACTGGCCAGCCAGACCCTGATCGAGCTGCGCGGGATGATCCGGCCCGGCCAGGATCTGGCACTGTACCGGGCGGACATGGCCGATTGGCCCGGGCGCGGCGAGCTGCGTGAGTGGGAAGAGGATCTTCGCGAATGGGTGCAGGCCAACAACGCGTGCCGGATCGACATTCTCGACCGGCTCCGCGCGGACGGCCCGCTGGCGGCGCGCGAGCTGCCGGATACGTGCGACGTACCGTGGCGGTCCAGCGGTTGGAACAACAACCGCAACGTGACCATGTTGCTGGAATTGATGGCCGAGCGCGGCGAGGTCGCCATCGCCGGGCGGCAGGGCCGCGACCGGCTGTGGGATCTGGCCGAGCGACTGTTCCCCCACGACCGCGCCGTTCCCGCCGCCGAGGCTCGCCGGATCCGCGACGAGCGGCGGCTGCAGTCACTGGGCATCGCGCGAGCCCGCGCCGGCGAATCTCCGGTCGAGCCGCAGGACGCCGGCCAAGCCGGTGAACCCGCCGTGGTGGAGGGCGTACGCGGCACCTGGCGGGTCGATCCGGCGCAGCTGGGTCAGCCGTTCTCCGGTCGGGCCGCGCTACTGTCTCCGCTCGATCGCCTGGTCTACGACCGCAAACGGATGACCGAGCTCTTCGAGTACGACTACCAGCTGGAGATGTACAAGCCGGCGGCGAAGCGTCGGTGGGGCTACTGGGCGCTACCCATCCTGTACGGCGACCGGCTGGTCGGCAAGATCGACGCCGCCGCCGATCGCCAGGCCGGGGTGCTCCGCATCAACGCGATCCACCAGGACGAACCCTTCACCACAGCGATGAGTACCGCGATCCGGCACGAGATTCGTGACCTGGCAACGTGGCTCAAACTGGCGGTCGACATTCCGGACGGCAGGTGATATCGGTTACGGGTGCATGTGACTCGCCTCTGGCGCACGCCTTCGGACGTTGCCGAAACGCCCGACCGTACGCGTCTGAGCCGATGGGTGCTGCTCGTCGCCGCCGTGTTGTTTGGCGAGTTGATGGCCTTCGCCGGCCGGTACGGCTATCACGGCGACGAGATGTATTTCATTGTCGCCGGCGCACATCCGGCGTTCGGATATCCTGACCAGCCGCCGCTCGTACCGTTGCTGGCCTGGTCGATGCATGCGGCGTCCGGATCGCTGTACCTGTTGAGGCTTCCGTCAGCGATCGCGGCCGCAGCGACGGTCGTCGTGTGTGCGGCAACCACCCGGGATGCCGGTGGCGGCCGGCGAGCCCAGATCATCGCCGCATGTGTCGTCGCGGTGTCCGCGATCTCGTTGGCCACCGGCCATTTCGTTACCACGACCACGTTCGACGTGCTGTCCACCGCACTGCTCGGTTGGCTGCTGGTACGCGCTCTGATGCGTCCCGATCCACGATCACTGGTATGGGCGGGCATCGTGGTCGGCATCGGTTTCGAGGCCAAGCCGCAGGTCGTCTTCGTCGCCGCGATGGCGCTGGTGGCGCTCGGTCTCACCGGTCCTCGGTGGGTGTTTCGATCGAGACATCTGTGGGTCGGCGTTGCCGCGGTGATTGTGCTCGGTGCCCCGTACCTGATCTGGCAGCAGCGACATGGCTGGCCGCAGTTCACGGTCGCCGGCAACGTCGCCGGATCAGCGGAAGGCGGCCGTGCGGGCTTCATCCCGTTCCAGCTCGTCATGGTCTCGCCACTGCTCGTCCCGGTCTGGATCGCCGGGCTGGTCAGCGCATGGCGCAACCTGGCACTCCGTGCGTTGCGGTTCGTCCCGGCCTTGTTCGGATTGCTCGCCGTGGCGTACCTGATCGGCAACGGCAAGGCCTACTACCTGGCGAGCATGTACCCGACTGTGATCGGCATCGGTGCGATCCCGACCGCCGCCTGGCTGGCGCGCGGCACGAGACCGTGGCTGCGGTGGGGATCGCTTGCCACCGCTGTTGTCCTGTCCGCGGCGATCAGCGCGGTGGTTGCGCTACCCCTGTTGCCGGAGCGCCAACTGCCGAACAGCGGCACCATCGCGCTCAATCCCGACCTCGGTAACGAGGTCGGGTGGCCCCAGTTCATCGACACGATCAGCGCCGCCTGGCACGCATTGCCGGCCGCGACCCAAGCCCACGCGGTGATCTTCACCGGGAGCTACAGCGAAGCCAGCGCCATCGACCTACTCGGTGCCGGCCAGGGGCTCCCGCAGGCCTTCTCGGGGCACAACGCGTTCAGCCTGTGGGCCCAACCCCGGCCGGACCAGACCACCACGATCATCGTCGGCTACGACCCGCAAGATCTCACCCCGTACTTCACCGGCTGCCGCGTGGTCGGCCAGATCAGCAACCCCTTCAAACTGGACAACGGCGAGTACGGCGACCCGGTACTGCAGTGCTCCGGGCTCACGGCCCCGTGGGCACAACTCTGGCCTCGGCTGCGCCACTACGAGTGACGAGTTCTGCGTCGTCGGGACAGGTAGATGTCGGGTTGTCGACCAGTCAGCAGCCGACCGGGAGCGCATGATGAGGTTCATGCGCAACGGTGACGCCGCCGACGGCGGCTCCGACATCAAGGCGGTGTCGGCGGCCACCTACGCGGCCACCGCCGATCACTTCGACGACCCGGCATTGTCGTTCTGGGACCGGTTCGGCCGACAGACCATCGCCCGGATCGGCCTACACCCGGGCGACCGGGTTCTGGACGCATGCTGCGGTACCGGCGCCTCCGCGCTGCCCGCGGCCCGCGTGGTGGGCGCCGCCGGCCAGGTGATCGGCTTCGACCTCGCCGAGCCCGCTCTCGGTTTGGCCTGGGCCAAGGCGCAGGCCCAAGGTTTGACCAACGTCGAGTTCCGCACGGCAGACGTGGAACACACCGGCCTGGCGTCGGAGTCGTTCGACGCGGTCGTCTGCGTCTTCGGCATCTTCTTCCTGCCCGACATGCCCGCCGCGGTCGCCGAACTGTGGCGGCTGGTCCGCCCCGGCGGCGTACTCGCCGTCACCGTGTGGGGCCCAGGGTTCCTCGAACCGGCAACCACCGCGTTCTGGGCCGCCGTCGCCGCCGAACGCCCGGAGCTGGTGGGTGGCTTCCACCCCTGGACCCGAGTCACCGACCCGGCCGCGCTGTCCCAACTCTTCCACGACGGCGGCGCGGCCACCCCGACCGTAGAGGCCGAGTCGGGCACCCATCCGCTGGCCCAGCCGGAGGACTGGTGGACGATCGTGCTGGGCACCGGATACCGGGCCACCGTCGAACGGCTCGATCCGGCCGCCGCGACGCGCGTACGGGCCGACGGTATCGCGTGGCTACGCGCACATGAGGTCCGCGAGTTGGAGGTGAACGTCGTCTACGCGCGAGCCCGCAAGCCGGATCGCCGCTAGCGCCTACCATGATCGAGATAACGGGTACGAAATCCTGTCGCAGTGGCGGCTGACAGGATCCGCCGGACCAGTCCAGAATGGGCGCCATGCTGGATGCGCTCGTGGGGCGGCGCCACGAACGGGATGCGTTGCGCGCTCATCTCGCCGACGCGGCCGACGGGCAGGCGCACATCCTGTTCGTCACGGGCGAGGCCGGGATCGGCAAGACCCGGCTCATCGCCGAGGCGAAGGCTCTCTCCGCCGAGCTGACCGGTGCTCGTGTGGTGATCGGGGAGTCGGCTCCGCACGCGGGCGACACGATCGCGTACGGGCCGTTCGCCGCCGCGCTCGACGAGATCGACGGCTGGCCGCAGATCGAAGGCGACCTCGGTGAGACGACGGCACGGCACGCACACTTCATCGAGGTGCTTCGCATCCTGACCGGAGCATCGACGGATGCACTGCTGGTCCTCGTCATCGAGGACATGCACTGGGCCGACGAGTCGTCCCGCCAGCTGCTCAGCTTCCTCGCCGTACGCCTTCGCGGGCAGCGCGTCCTCGTCATCGCGACGTTGCGCGACGACGACCTCGACACGGCGGCTCGGCGCTGGCTGAGCGACGTCGAGCGCCTGCCTCGCGTATCGAGGCTGCGGCTGCCCCGGCTGTCCGACGACGACATCGGCATGCTCGTGACGCCGCTTCTGCCGGCCGAATCCGGACCCGATCTGCGTACGGCGATCGTTGGTGCGGCCGATGGCGTACCCCTTTATGCTCGTGAACTTGCACTTTCTTCGCCGCACTGGCCGCCGCCGTCGCTGCAGGAAGCGATCGGCGCTCGCATGCGGATGATGCCCCCGGATGCTCTGGCCGTCGTCTACCAGGTCGCCATCGCCGTCGGCGCGCTGCCACACTCACTGCTCGCGGCCACTGTCGGCCTCGCGGAGTCGCGTCTGCTCATCGCGATCCGGCGCGCCGTCGAGCTGAACCTCATCGTCGTCGACGGTGACGCGTACGCGTTCCCGCACGCGCTGACCCGTGACGTCGTCTACGGCGACCTGCTTCCGGGCGAGCGCCGGCTGCGTCATCGGCGGCTGGCCGAGGCGGTCGCCGCACAGATCGACGCGGCCCCGAACGTCGCCGGTACGCAGCGGGCGCACGCCCAGCTCGCCTACCACTGGCAGGCGGCCGACCGACCGGATCGGGCCGCGCCCCACGCCCTGCTGGCGGCGCGGATGGCCGTTACGGCGCGGGCCTATCCGGAGGCTTATCGTTCCTATGCGGTGGCCGTGGACCTCGCCAGCCTGCTGACTGATGACCTCGAACCCGGCGGCTTGCTGGAAGAGGCGGCCCAGGCCGCGTCGTGGGCCGGGCACCCGAGCGTCGCGGTCGGCTGGGCGAGCCAAGCACTGATCGAGATCGACCACGATCCGGCGCGGCGCGCACACCTGCTGGAGCGGCTCGGTCGCTATCACTGGCAGGCTGGTGACCCGACCGCCGCAGTCGGTACGACCACCGACGCGCTGGATCTCGTCGACGACGCGACGCCGACCCCCTTGCTGGCGCGGGTCCTGGCCGCGCACGCCACCGGGCTGATGGTGCTCGGCCATCTCGACGCGGCGCTCCCGATCGCGGATCGAGCCGTGGCGACCGCGCAGGCGGTGGGCGCGGATGCGCAGGAGGCGCACGCGCTCGCGACCCGCGGCGTGCTGCTCGCTCGAAGCGGCCAACTCGATGCGGGATTGTCGGTGCTGGTCCGGTCGTTCGAAACGGCGCACCGGGCGCGCAGCGTCGAGGACGTCACCCGGGCCGCGGCGAACCATGTCTACCTGCTGTGCACGGCCGGGCGATTCGATGAGGCGATCGACGTGGCGCGGGCCGGTCGGACCGTTGCCCGAGCGCTCGGAGCGCCGCCGTCGGCGACCGCGATGCTCGACAACAACGCGGCCGCGGTGCTGGTCGCGACCGGTCGGTGGGGTGAGGCCGCCGGCTTCCTGGCCGACCTGGTGGATGAGGATCCGGCGGCGGGGGCACCTCTGCAGCTCGTCCGGATGGAGCTTGCGGTCGGGCAGGGCGACGATACCCGGGTCCGCGATCTGTACGCGACCTTGTCGCTAGTCAAAGGCGACCCACGAGTCGTCGCCCCGATGTACGCGTGGAGCGCCGAGCACGCCCTGCACGTTTCCGATCTCGGCGCCGCCACCCGTGATGTGGTGGCCGGACTCGCCGCGCTGGACGGGCATACCCTCGTCGAACAAGAGCTTCGGCTGCTCACGATCGGGTTGCGGGCAGCCGCCGATATCGCGGCCTGGGCGGGCCGGCCACCGCAACTCGCCGCCGCGTGGCCGGACGTGTCTGCGCAGCTCATCACGCGGGTTCGCGCCCATTCCGGATCTCCACACGGAGCGCTCCCGGAGGCCGCGGCCTACGTTGTGTGGGCTGAGGCGGAATGGGCCCGCGCGACCGGGCTCGACGATCGCACGATGTGGCGAGCGGTTGCGGACGCGTGGAGCCGGGCCGGCCAGCCGTACCGAGAAGCATGGGCGCGTCTGCGGGAAGCACAGGCCGCCGCTCGGAAGGGCCGCCGTGATCAGGCTCAGCGCGCTCTCGACGCATGCCTCGCCGCTGCGCGCAGTCTCGGCGCGCTCCCCCTGCTCGGCCAGGCCGACCGGTTCGCGGCGGCAGCGCGGCTGTCCACCGACGACGGTCGCGACACCGAACGCGACACCGACAACGCGGCCGTCGCACGCTTGAATCTGACCGACCGCGAACTGCAGGTGCTGGCCCTGCTCGCCGCGGGGCATACGAATCGGCTGATCGCCCGGACACTGTTCATCAGCGAGCGCACTGTCGCCGTACACGTCTCGCGCGTGCTGGACAAGCTCGGCGTACGCAATCGGACCGAAGCGGCGACGGCCGCCGGACAGCTCCACCTGGCACTGCCCTCGGCACCACCCACCACCACCTCGAAAGGCCAGTAATGTATACGAAAGTGCACCTTCTCGGCGACGCCACCGAGTGGACGCTCACCGACGCGGATGCGGCCACGCTGCTCGATGCCGCCGACCACACCGCACCCGTCGTGGTCGCGGTCACCGCGCCGGTCACTGCGCGGCTGATCGTCTCGCCGCATGCGCTCGGCGCACTCGCCGTCCAACCGGTGCCGCCGGATACCGACTGGATGCCGAGCTATGTCACGGCGCCGTCGGCCTACCTGTACCTCCCATCGGCGACCGGCATCAGCGATGCCGCCCTCGGCTACCGTCTCGCCGCCGGCACCGACCTCGACAACCTCGAAAACGAGGTGGTGGCGGCGATGCACGGGCGGCATCGGATCCGAGTACCGCTGCTCGGACTGCCCGGGAATGTTCTGGTCCTCAACGGCGCCACGGTGCCACTGGTAGCGCTGCTGCCGTCCGCGTGATCGGTTGGCGTGGCCGGTGCCGCATGCATCGGCCACGCCGACCCGCGTAGTCATTTTTCGCAACACCGCGTACGTATTGCATCCGATGTCCGCGGCGTCGCCATCGATGAACCTTGCAGGTGTCCCATTTGGATCCCAGCAAGGAGAGTCGCATGACCTACACACCCGACCAGGCGTACTCGGCGATCAAGCAACTCGAGGCGCTCGGCAACCTGCAGATCCACCCGCTCGGCGTCCAGACCGTCGTGGTCGGCACGTTCGACGCGTCGACGTCGCGGTTCACCTGGGCGATCCCGACGTCGGTGCTCTCCATCGTCGAGAGCGCCGCCCCGCTGCCGCATGCGCCGATCGGCAAGCCGATCACGCTGCACGTCACCGCCGGTGAGATCGCGTACAGCGCCGACACGCTGATGCTCCAGATCAACATCGCGAACTCGAAGGGCCCGGTGACCCTCACGTTCGGCACCAACACCGCTACCGCCGCCGCGGGACAGACCAGCGTCGCGGTGAACTCCGGCGGCTGGGTCAGCGAGCCGACGGACACCGGGTCGGACTCGTTCGCCGCGATGTCCTTCACTGCCGGGACCACAAAGATCAACATGTCGCTGCAGATCTTCAGCATGCCGCGGCTCGGCGCCGGTGTGCTGACACTGCCGGCCGTACCGGTCGGGCTCATCTACGCGCCGCCGCCCGGCAGCCAGAACAAGAACTACGCGGCCTACACCGATCTCGTCTCGATCGGTCAGAAGATCCAGACCTCGGTCGTCAGCGGTACGACGACGAAGACTGCGACGGCGTACACGGCTGGTGACTTCATCAGCAAGATCGCCAGCCTGGCCTCGTCGATCGGGACCCTCGCGGGCGTCGGCCCAGCGGTCAAGACGTTCCTCGGCCCGATCACCACCGCCCTGTCCGACCTGGCCGGCGTCCTCGACTCCACGACGCAGGCCACCACGAACACGGTGACGACGACGGCGGATCACGCCATCCAGACGACGCTCTCGTGGTCGTCGACCTACCAGACACCTCCGGGCACCGGACCGGGTATCGGCGATCGGTTCGTCTACATCCGCAACGTCCGCCTGGCCTGGCTGATCGCCGACGGCCAGCTGTCATTCCACGTCCTCGGCGACGACGGCATCCGCGACTTCACCGCCCGGCAGCTCAGCTCGGACGCCGCCGCGATGACCGGTTCCGCCGCGGTGGCGACCGGACCGCTCACCGGACTGGACGCGGCGACGGTGGCGTCGCTGCTGGCCCTGGATCCGTTCGTCGGCAGCGCGAATCCGACGCTGCACGGGCCACGGTTCGAGATCAACGATCCGGCCAGCGTCGGCGGCGGCGACACCGGCACCGGAGGCGACGCGATCGCGGTGTCGCACGACATCACGGCGACCGACACCGCGACAAGGAACACCATCTGGACGCACGTCACCGACGCCAAGCCCGGATGGCTCAGCGCATTGTTCGGCAACAACCAGTCCGTCGAGAACCAGCTGTCGCTCACGACCACGTCCACGGTGCAGACCACCACCGAGCACAAGCAGTCCCTGACCGTGTACTTCTTCTCGGCCTCGGCCGACCAGCCGTACCTGACCGGCCTGTACTACGACACGCTGTTCAACACGCTGGCGTTCGTCCAGTGGCGCGCCGGCCAGATCGCTCCGACCCCCGTCGTCCCGAGCAGCTGACCATCACCCCACCGTGTCCGGACCGAGCCAGCTCGGTCCGGACACCCGGCCATAACGAAATGGAGGGACGACATGCAGAACAGCGACCAGATCGACCTGAGCGACGTCCGCCTGTTTGACGGCGATGACGTGGATGGTTGCGGCGCGCCCGCACCCGACGGCACCGCGCTCACGCCGGCCGAGATCGCGGCGGTACGAGCCAGCCAGGCCGCCGCAGGTCCCAGCGCAGGCACCGCCCAGGCAGGCTGACATGACGACATTGCTGCAGATCGGCATCGCCTACGCGGCGGAACTCGGTGGCATCGGCCACGTCGCCTGCACGCTCGGCGGCATCAACTACGAATCCCGTGGCGGCATCGGTTGCCTGAAGGGATCCGCCGCCCGCGGTGCGACCAGCCCGCTCTTTCGGCACCACTACTACACCGCGCTCCCCGACGACCGGGCCCAGCAGGCGAAACGGTATGCCGACAGCTGTATCGGCGAGCCGTACGTCTGGGATGCCGTACCGGCGCCGAGTCACGGTGGCGACTGCTCCGGATTCGTCTCGGCGATCATCTGCGCCGCCGAGGGCAAGCCGATCCATCGCGTGTTCTCCACCGGAGACTGGATCGACGTGGCGAGCGGGCTCGGATTCCGGGCCGGGCTCGGGGGCGGCGTCACGCCGAACGCGGATCTCGCCGGTGTGGCCGACCGCCCGTACCCGGGTTATCCCATCGTGGAGGGCAGCGACAAGGCCGACCACATCAGATGGATCCAAGCCCGGCTCAACTACGCGGCCGGCGATCATCATTCGACGCTCGACGGTGCGGCGCTCGCCATCGACGGGGAGTTCGGTCCGTTGACGCTCAAGGTGGCTGACGCGTTCCAGAGCGCGCACGGGCTGCCACCGTACGGTCGTATCGGACCGGACACCTGGGCGCTGCTCAATCGCGTCCGTTAACGCGACGGACACCGCCTCGGGTCGGGATCTATCCCGCCCCGGGGCGGCGGCGTTTTCGGGTCGTTTCCGGTTCCGCCTCAAGTGCCGCGATCACCTCGTGGGCGCGGGCCATCAGCTCATCCGGGCGGTGTAGCAGCGACTGATCCACCGGCTGATAGATCCAATGACCACCCTGACGGGTACGCCACCGGAATTCGCCGTCCCAGCACGCGGCGAACAACATGCCGTGGCGGTAGAAGCCCCAGCCGCTGAACATCCGACGAACGTCCAGCCCGTCGAGTCCGGCCAGCGCGTCCTCAGCGTCGATCCGGAGTTCGTCCTCGATCTGGCCCACGGTCGCAGCCTAATGGGTTGTTGTCCGGTCATGATTTCGCTCGCACGAAGGACATCGATGCTTGGGCGTCGGATGTTAGCCTGACGCGGATCAATGCATGAGCCTCTGGCCGGCGCTGCAGGGGTAGTTCACACATGCCCGCAATGTCTGGAGGCCCTGGTGGAAGACGGTCAGCCCAGCGATAACGGCGGGCGCGACGGCCGTTCGATGAGTTCGGTCATGCAGAGGACGTTCGCCGGCGCGGTCGGCGTCGTCAGCCTCGCGGCCAGCATCTCAGGTTTGGCCGGACTGATCGCGAATTCCAGATCCAGCACGATCGCGATCACCGTTGGTGCCCTCGCGGCCATCGGACTCGTCGTCACGCTGGGCGCCGCACTCTGGGTCTTCGGCGAGCGCAAGGTGCCGGTCTCGGCAGTCGCCGTCATCGCCCTGCTGTTCCTGATCATCGGTGCGGGCATCGACCACATCGCACTTCGGCCGGCCGCCGTCGCGTCCTCCTGTCCCTGCCCGAGTTCGTCGCCGGTTGCCTCAGCCTCGACGATCACAAACCCTTCCTCGGCCGGTCCACCGCCGACCACGCCGGAGGCGACGCTCACCAACCCGGGCAGTCAGGGCGTGAGCAGCGTTGTCTATAGCCCTGACGGCGGTCTGCTCGCCTCCGGCGACATCAACGGCGCCGCTTATCTCTGGGCCGCCGGCACTACCACATCCCCGGCGAAGCTGGCGGTTCCGAGCCATCAACAGATCTTCGGCATCGCGTTCAGCTCGGACGGCACCGAGCTCGCGGCAGGTACGTCGAACAGCTCGTACAACGCGGGCAGCATCGTGCTGTGGAACGTTGCCTCCGGAAAGGTCGTCACCACGCTCGTCGATCCGGGCGGGCGCGGCGTCGGCGGCGGCGTCGCGATCAGCCCCGACGGCGCCCTGCTCGCTGCGGCAGACGCGAACAACATCACGTACGTGTGGAATCTCGCGACCGGCAAGCTCGCCCGGAAACTGGACGATGCGACTGGCCAGGACACCTTCGGGGTGGCGTTTTCTCCAGCGGGCGACACACTTGCCGTAGCCGATGGCGACGGGCACGCCTACCTCTGGAATGCCGCGACCGGTGAACGGATGAACGCGCTCGCCGGCACGGCCAAGGTTGTCATGCATGCCGTCGCCTTCACTCCCGACGGCAAGACACTGGTCGGCGCCGACGACGGGGGCCGGGTCTACCTGTGGGACGTGGCCAGCGGCAGGTTGATCACTCGCCTTGATGGACCGAGCACGCAAGCAGCGAATAGCGTGGCGATCAGCCGGGCCGGCGATCTGATCGCCGCCGCCTTCATCAGCTCCGGCCAGCACAAGGAGTCCAGCATTCTGGTCTGGGACCTGTCCAGCCGGAAGCTCGTGGCCACATTCCACGATCCGGGCACCGGCGGTGCGTTCCGGGTCACGTTCAGCGCCGATGGACGTACGCTCGCCGTCGGCGACGGCAACGCAAACGCGTACCTGTGGGATCTGAGCTGGCTCCAGTAGACAAATAGTCATGCGTCGGCCGTCGTCACGCGGGCTTAGTTCGGCACGTGGTTACAGGTGAGGTACTCGACGGACTCGCCCGCGGCGGCCTGGAACGTCGCCGGGAAGGTGACGGCGAGCGATGCGGCGTCGTCACCGCTGAGGTCGTCGGGCTGGCCGTTGAACGCGAGCGTTCCCTTGAACGTGATCGTGTGGCTCTCCACGTCCGCGGCCGGTGCGATGACGTCCGCGACGTATCGGTTGTCGCCCGCCTTGAGGTGCGCGGGAGGATAGTACTGCGTGACTGGTGGTACGCCGCCGCCGTTGCTCGTCACGGTCAACACGATCATGCCGGTGTTTGCCGCGCTGGCAGCGACGTTCCCGGTCATGCGTACGTCGGCTGATCCGCTGCTGGTGAGGAACCACTGACACTCGGCGTTCGACCAGCTGAAGGCGAAGTCGGCCGCCGGCGGAGCGGACGAGCCGGACGGCTTGGGCGCATGCGTGCCCGGCTTGTGTGTGCTCGGGGACGTCGCCGCGGTGCGGGTCTGGGTCGGTCCGGAGGTCGTGGCCCCGGACGGGAGTGGGCCGGCATCTGTCGGGGCTGGTACGGGTTGAGGTACGGCCGAGGCAGCCTGCAGCGCCCCATTGCCGGTCTGCGGTTGGCTACTGCAGGCGGACAGCGCGATCACCAGGACACACGCGGCCGCGACGCTGTGACGGGCCATAGACACAAACTATGTGCCGGCCGTACGTCCACGTACCGGCATGTCACACAGTCGACAGTCGCACGACGAAGTCCCCCATGCCGACGTTCGGGCCGAGACGAATTCGCTCAGATCGAATCCCAGTGGGTTGAACTCACGGTTGGCATAGCCCACGATAGATCGATGGCGGCGATCGAGACGGTTCTGACCACTGCGGGCGGTGCGCTGTCGGTCGTTGTCGGCGTGGCGCTCGGCGCTGTTCTTACCCGCCGGGCTCAGGACCGGCATTGGCTGCGCGACAAGCAGCTGGTCGCCTACCAGGAGATGCTCGCCCAGTACGCGACGTTCGTCGTGATCCTCAAACGAGCCCACTGGCTGAAGACCCATTGGGACTACGACTGGGCGGTGTGGAGTGCGGCGTTGATATCGGCCAGCCTGGTGGCGCCGGCAGCCGTGGCGACCGAGATCGAGAACTTCGGCACCGCCATCAACGGATTCCTGGAGCTGACGAGCGTCGATGCGCGTACGGACGCGTTAACCGACGAGGAGTTCGAAGCCGCGATGCGACCGACCGCGCTGGCGCAGCTCGGCCTGGTCAACGCCATCCGGATGTCGTTCGGCAAAGGCCAGGGAAAGATCACGACGTGGATCGGAGGAGCGCTGACCGGACCTGCGTCATAGCAGCCGGGGTCGTCATAGGGCGTCGTGGACGTGCTCCGACGGTCGTCGAGGATCAACGCTATGCAGGTACGGATAGCTCGCCAAACCGGTCGTTTGGACGACGTGGTCGCGTTCTACCGCGATGGTCTTGGGCTGCCCGAGATCGCTCGATTCGCCGATCATGACCGTTATAGCGGCGTGATGCTCGACCTGCCGGGCACCGGCGCCCACCTGGAATTCACCGCAACCGAACACATCGTTCCACCGAGTCCGCATGCCGAGGATCTGCTCGTCCTCTACGTGGGCGATCGACGCGAGGTCGATCGCCTTGTCGATCACGCCGGAGTCACGGCCTATTCCGAGCTCGAATCCGTACTGGGATCAGATTGGCGTGACGATCACCGATCCCGACGGATTCCGTGTCGTGCTGGTGGCGGCCTCCTGGCCCAATTGACCGGCCGAGGGACGCTGAGCCCAACCTTCACCAGGGCACACGGCTGGGAACCGCCATTAGGCCGGCGGCCGCCGTACGTGAACGCCGATCAGCAACGGCCACAAGAAGCCTGGCGTCGCCGTGGTCGCGCATCGCGGTCGCGACGTCGCTCAGCAAGGCGTCGCTTTGCGCCTCGGTGACCAGGCCGAGGCGAATGGCGATGGGTGCGACGCTGCGGTACGTCGCCGCGAGCATCGCGCCCGCCGTGGCCAGCGGCTCCAGCCGACCGGCGACCTCGGTGTCGTACGGCGGCTCGATTCCGGCCTCGGCGAGCAGGCGGGGCAGCCGCAGGCCGAGGCGCACCGGTCGGCCGAGCGCCTCGTAGGTGCCGAGGAAGACCCGTCTCCATTCGTCGAGCATCGGCAGCGGCCGGTCGCTGTCCGCGCTGTACATGTCGTAATCCTGGACGATCAGGTGGCCGCCGGGAGCGGTCCATTGCCACATCCGCCGCAGCGCGGCTACCGGGTCGGCCACGTGCAGCAGGATCAAGCGGCCGAAGACAAGATCGAAGCTGTGGTCCGGTACGGCGTCGGTGCTCTCGCACGTCGCCCTCGAGGTACGTGCACTGGTCGTGCCCGGCCGCCCGCAGCGCCGCGAACGCGACTCCGCCCAGGTCGGCGTCGGTGTCCAGACCGACGACCCGGCCGCGCGGGCCGACCCGTTCCGCCATCAGCCGCATGGTCTCGCCCGGGCCGCAGCCCACGTCCAGGCAGCGACGCACCGGGGGCCAGCCCGGCACGGTCGAGGAGCGCCTCGGTGGCCGGCTGCCACATGCGGGCCTGTGCGCGGAGCCGCTCATACTCCTCGGTGGTGTGTCCCATGATGTATTCGCTGGTCACGACAGTCTCCCTAGGTGGTCAGTGACGCACGACGGTGGCAAGTGGAAGTCCCGCAGATCCTCGAACGCGTCGGGTAGCCCGGTCGGCCCGTCCTCGATGCTGGTTGGGGCGGGTCAGCAGCAGCGTGCGGGCCTCATCGAGGTGCGACGGCAGCACGCTCTCCGGGACGGTCGGCCCGGGCGGCTCGGGGTCGAGCATCGCCCGTACGACGTCGAGGTCGGCCGGTACGCACTGCGAGCGATGCCGCCAGTCTCCGCGGCACGGGTCGAATTGGTAGTCGGTGAGCAGGCGGTGACCGTGTCGAGCGACGAGGTCGACCGCATCGATCAGGTACTCGCCGACGATGTCGCTGATGAAGTAGCTGAAGTTGATCCGCGTCCAGCCGGGCTTGACGCCCAGGTAGCCCTGGGCCGCCTGCGCGCGCAGTGCGGCCGAGCGGCGTGGCGTGATGCACAACAGCCGATGCCCGTACGGGCCGGCGCACGAGCATCCGCCTCGCGCCTGGATGCCGAACAGGTCGTTCAGCAGCGCGACGACGAAGTTGTGGTGCAGCACTCGGCCGTCGTGGTGCACGCGAAACGACACGATCGGCAGCCGTTGGGCGTCGAGGTTTCCGAGGATTTCCATGTGCGGGTTGGCGCTCCAGCGTTGCCGGGCCTGCTGCCACCAGTGCTCGCCTCGGTCCCGGATGTATTCGGCGCCGACGGCCTGCTGCAGTGCGACGGCGGCACCGGCGCGGATCGACTCGACGATGGACGGAGTGCCGCCCTCCTCGCGGGCGACCGGGTCTGCGGCGTACAACGCTCCGGCCGGATCGACGAACGCGATCGTGCCACCGCCTGGCGTGCTCGGTACGCTCGTTGCCGATCAAGTCCCGGCGGACGACGAGGACTCCCGGCGTCTGCGGACCGCCGACGAATTTGTGCGGCGAGAACACGACCGCGTCCATCCCGTCGGCCATCGCGATGCGCACGGACGGTGCCGCGGCGGTGTAGTCCCACACCGCGAGCGCGCCGTGCTCGTGCAGGATCGACGAGATCGACGCGGTGTCGGACAGGATTCCGGTCACGTTGGACGCGGCCGAGAAAGCGCCGATCACCCGTGCTGCGGCCACCGAGTGCAGCCAGCCGCTCCCGCAGCTCGGTCAGGTCGATACCGCCGTGGTCGTCCGCGCTGATGGTGACGACATCGGCAACCGACTCACGCCACTGGAGTTCGTTGGAGTGATGCTCGTACGGGCCGACCAGGACCACCGGCCGTGCAGTGGCCGGGCCGTGGACGAGTATCCGGGCGAGTTTGTCGATCGCGGCGGTCGAACCCGAGCCGCAGAAGATCACCACGTGGTCGGGTGAGCCGCCGACCGCGCGGTGGATGGTGGCGCGGGCTGCTTCGCGCAGCGCCGCCGTCCGCCGTCCGGTGGCCGAGCTCTCCGAGTGGGTATTGGCGTACATCGGCAGCACCGTCCGGCGGATGTAGTCCTCGACGAAGGTGAGCGCGCGGCCGGACGCGGTGTAGTCGGCGTAGGTGACACGGCGCGGTCCGTACGGGCCGTCGAGCAGTTCGCCGTCGCCGATCAACCGCACCGCGAATGCGCGCTGCAAGTTCGTCGGGCGGATAGGTCGTCATGGCCGTTATCGTCGGCCCGATACGCGGGTCGGCGCGTGAGTTCCTGCTACTCACTTTACCCGGGTCGCATACCTACGTTTCGCGGAGCGCATCGGGGACCTGCCGGCGGGAACTGACGCCGAGCCTGCGCAGGAGGGCGGAGACGTGGTTGTCGACCGTGCGCTGCGACAGGTAGAGCCGCTGGGCGATCTCCCCGTTCGTGCAGCCCTCCCGCAGCAGCGCCACGATGTCGAGCTGCCGGTCGGTCAGTCCGGCCAGGTTCGTTCGCGTGGCAGCGCGTGGGCCGCGCGGCACATTGCGGACGCCGGCGGCTCGTAGCCGGCGGCGGATCATCGTGGCCGCGGCCGTGGCGCCCAGTCGGTCGAGGATGGCCAGTCCCTGCCTGACCACGTCGAGGTCCGGTGCGGCGCAGAGTTCCCAGGCTCGTTCGTACGGATTGCCGGCCTCCAGCCACAGCGCCGCCGCGGTGGCCCAGTCTCCACGGATGCTGGCGGCGTACGGCGGCGAAGCAGCCTTCGAACGGTCTGACCGTCTCGCCGAGCCGCCGCAGGTGACAGAGGACCTCGGCGCGGAGCAACCCGTGGCGGGCGACGTCAGCGGTGGACCGGAATCGCTCGGCCGCCGCGCGTACGCCGTCAGCGTCACCGGCCAGCCACCGCCACTCAACTGTCGCCGCGAGCGCGACCGCGAGCTTCTGTTCCTCGCCACAGGCGGCGGCCAGCTGCTCGGCCCTCTCGATCAATGGTCCGGCGGCTGGATCGCCACGCCGGGCCAGGATCCGGCCGAGGAAGGCGAGCGGGTTGACCGCGTTGGCGCCCGCGTCGACGTCAGCGTCGAGCAGCTCACGGAGCCTGGTCTCGGCAACGTCCCACTGCCCGCGCCACGACGCCACGTAGCACTGCTGGGCAGCGATGCGGAAGTGCGCGGACTCGAGTCGGTGGGCCACCGCCGTACGGTCGGCGAGATCGAGATACGGCTCCGCCTCCAGCATCCGACCCGAGCGCATCAGGACGACCGCGGTGTTTTGCGCGGCCACCGTCACGTAATCGGCATGGCCGATCCGCTGTGCGATCTCGACGGCCGCCCGCAGGTCGGTCAGCCCGGCATCGTCGCCGACCAGGCAGCGCCCCACACCGCGATATCCGAGGGCGTGCGCCTCGACGTCGGCGCTGTCGGTCGACCGTGCGAGTGCCAGTGCGCGCTCGATCCACGGCCCGGCGTCGGCGACCTGGCCGCGCAGTGTGTCCTGGGCGGCCATGGTGCTGTACGCGAGGGCCAGCGTCCGGCTCGGCCCGAGCGGCTCGAGCAGCTCGACGGCGCGAAGTGCCTTGGCTCGGCCGGCCGGTGGATCGGGCAGTAGCGTGCTCAGCCGGGCCGAGAGCAGCAGCGCCTCGGCCGTCGCGGTCGGGTTCGATCCGTGCACCGTCCACGCGTCGACTGCTCGGTCGGCGTGCACCACGGCGTCGCTGAATTGGTTCATCGCGTACAGGCCGGCGGCCGCGATCCCATGCAGCCGCGCACGATCGGCAGCCGACGGATCGGGTGCGTACCGCAGCGCCAGGCGTGCGAACGTGACCGCCTCCGTATGGCTGTCGACGCGTACGGCATCGTCCGCCGCCGTGGCGGCGAACTGGCCGGCGGCCCGATGGTCATGGGCGCCGCTGGCATGGTGGACCAGGCGTGACGCCTCCGCGTCCGCGGCGCGAAGCGCGGCCAGCACCCGAGCGTGGGCGGCGATCCGCTCGGCTTCCGACAGCGCCGACTCGACGACCTGCCGGGCGATCTCGTGTCGGAACCGCAGGGCGCCGCCGGCGGTCCGGAGGATGCCGCACCGCTCGGCGGGCGCCAGATCCGCAGCGTTGTCGATGATCCCCGGCACCAACCAGGCGTCAACCTCGGCCGGTACGACGGCGAGCCGGCCCAGCGCGGCCCGCGTAGGCCCGGCCAGCCTGTCCACGCGGGCCAGGACGGCGTCGCGGACCGACGCGGGCACGGCCTCGCCGCCGGCCAGGATCACCTCACTGAGATAGAACGGGTTGCCGCCGACTGCCGTGACGACCGCCGGCGCATCGAGTCCGGCCGCTCCGGCCAGGTCGGCCACGGCCGCATCGGACAGGCCGTCGAGGTGGATGCGGATGGTGGCCGGTCCGGCCAGCGATCCGAGCAGCTGCCGAAGCCGCCGGTTGCCGTGTGTCTCCGCATCGCGGTAGCTGACGATGACCACCGCCGGCAGGTCGGGCACCCGCCGGGCCAGCACACCGACGACGTCGAGCGAGGCGTGGTCGGCCCAGTGCAGATCCTCCACGATCACCACGGCCGGCCGCTGCCGGAAACTCATTTCGGCAATCAGGACATCGATGACGGCGTCCCGATCGTCGGCGGCCGTACCGGCGAACACGCCGCGGTGGTGGCGGGCCATGTCGCGGAACGGCCCGAGCACGCGCGGCGTGATGAGTTCGTCGCAGCGTCCCTCGAATACCCGGACATGGCTCGCCGCGGCATCCACGAAAGCCCGCAGCACGCTGGTCTTGCCGATCCCGGCCTCGCCGGACAGCAGCACGGTCCGGCCGCGCCCCTGCACCGCCTGGTCCAGCGCGCGAGCGAGGTCGTCCAGCTGAGTCGAGCGTTCCGCCAGCGCCATCGTCTATCCAGGACAGCAGCGCCACGCGGGTAGGTCAAGGTGCGCCGTCAGATCGGCGCACGGCCGGGTACCGCGCGAGGTAGGGCCGGCCGAGGACTCATTTCTTGGACGGCCTTCCCGCGCAGCCCGCGGACGTACACATCCAGGTCCTTAGGAGGAACACGTCCACGTGTACCAGTCGCCATCGAGGTGACCGAACGTGTCCTGACCGTCGGTGTCGGCCGACGGCCCATCGGGAAGAAACGCGAAACCACCACCACAGTCGGTCAGATCCCCGCCGTGCGCGTCCTCGAACAGGTAGCCCGAGCCCGCTGCGTCGACCCGATCGATCGCGTACGAGCCGATCTGCACTGAACTCGGCACCGGCGCACCTCGTCGCAGCGCGGACACCTCCGCTTGGAACGCCGACTCGCTGGCGCGCCAGCGCAGGTTCAGCGCGACGCCGGACGTACCGAGTATCACCGTCGCTACCAGCAGCACCGGGATAGCGAGGACACCGGACCAGAATCGTCCAAGCGCCGCACCGGTCGCCTCATAGACCCATCGGCGGCAGCCGAGTACGAAAAGGCCGGTCACCACCGGCAGCATCCCGCCGGCCGCCGGTTCCAGAGAGACCGATGCGTGCCCCGATGCCCAGAGCATGATCAACGCTCCAACGGCGGCGACGAGGTAAGCGAAAAGACCGAGCATGACCTCGAATCTGGAACGGACACGGCGCATCGCACCATGATCGCCGGTCGGCGCAAGCGTCAAGCGATGACCAGCCATGAGCGACGCCAGTGACGGTCCGGTCGGGGTGCCAGCATGGCCGCGTTATCGACGCGCACCGGCCGCTCAGGCGGATTCAGCCGGCGGCCGGGGCGTCGAGCTCGTGCTCGGTGTCCCTGTCGGCGTCGAGGTCGATGTTCGCGTCGGCGCCGAGGTCGGTATTGGCGTCGAGGTCGATGTTCGCGTCGGCGCCGAGGTCGGTGTTGGCGTCGATGTCGGTGTTGGCGTCGATGTCGGCGTCCGGCGGATCTGCGGGAACGCGTAGGCGTTCATGTCGGGCAGCCAAGACCTCGGACAAATTTGGTACGACCGGGCCGTCGCCCTGGGCGTAGTAGTCACCCGCGTCGGTGCGCAGCAGGTACACGAAAACGGCGACGAGGCCGACGATCTGGACCGCGGTGACGATGCTGTCCAGGCTCGAATACCAACCGGGGAGTAGCCGGGAGATCGCATCGTTGAGCGCCGAGGGCAGCGTACCGTCGGCCGTCACGAGAGTCTCGGGTTCGCCGGTCAGTGCCACACTCGCCAGCCCGATCATCAGTACGGCGATGGCCTGGGTGGCGAACCGCGCCGGCTGCGAGGGACGACGCAGCGCGTACGCGCACCCGGACAGCAGCGCAACGCCGAGCACGGCCACGACCAGACTGAGATGAAGAATCCCGCGAATCTCCGGGATCAGTTCACGCGGATCGAACACGTCAACGTCGGTGTTGACCGCGGCCCGGATCAATCCTGGGGTGGCGTTCTGTAACCGAGCGAGCGCCATGAGATCGAGCGCCGTGCCGGCGGCGCTCACGGTAGCGCAGGTGATCAGCAGAGTGCGCGCGCGGCGGATTGACCGTGGCCGCTCGGAAATCACAGACATCTCACTCCCCCGGTTCGGAAGCAAGACGGTACCGCACCCGTCTCCGGTCTGTACGACCGCAGATCAGGGCTCAGACGGGACCGAATCCAAGGTCACGAACGAGTAACCCTGCTGACGCAGCGCCGGGAGGAGCAGTCGTACCGTTTCGTATGTACGGTTTGCGGCCTTGATCTGATCACTGTCCGCGGTGCAATCGTGCATGAGGACAATCCCGTGTCCACGCTGCTCGGCATTCGCGAGGTACTCGTCGGCACATTGTTGAGGCGATTTCCGATCGCGCCAGAAACTCCAGTCGTCGCCGCCGACGTTCCACATCACCGGCCCGGCGTGGGCGGCCAATGCCGGCTCGGCGTCCAGCAGCGCCGCAACGTGCTCATCCCATAGGCCGTACGGCGGCCGGAGCCAGACCTTCTCACCATCGGCCGCCCCGAGCAGGTCCGCAGTCCGGACCACCTCGCCGACCACGTCTCCGCCGGACGCGGCCAGGTCGGGAAGGTGGGGATGGGTAGTCGTGTGGTTCCCAACCACGTGGCCGAGCGCGCGAAGTCGGGCGGGCACGTGTGGCAGCTCTTGGATGTACTTGCCGCACAGGAAGAAAGTTGCGGGCACCCCTTCGTCGGCGAGGTACTCTGCCAGCTCGACCGTTCGAGGTCCGGGCCCGTGTAAGGGCGACTCTCCGGGGCCGTCGTCGAACGTCAGACAGAACTGCCCGTCCGCGAGCGAGTCGCCGTTGATCCACTGCCTGATCACGATCCGATCCTAGCGGAGTACGTTCCCCGCTGTTGACCATGCTCGGTCGGCGCCCGACCAGGCCGAATCACATAGGTTGGGGGTCGCGGCACAGCGCTGCGGACCTGCGCCCTGATGAAACATGGAGAAAGAGACCAACCATGACTGTGCCGTACGCCCAGCCAAGCTCCGCCGGCCGCGCACTCGTTCTCGCCGGTGGCGGCGTGGCCGGAATCGCCTGGGAACTCGGGGTTCTGCGTGGAATCGCCGATGTCGACCCGGCGCTCGCCGACCGGATCCTTGCCGCTGACCTGATCATCGGCACCTCGGCCGGCTCATCGGTCGCGGCGCAGATCACCAGCGGCGTCGCCCTCGACGACCTGTACGCCGCTCAGCTGCGGCCGGAGACCGCCGAGATCGAGGTCGATGTCGACAGGGACAAACTCTTCGCCGGGTACGGCGCGATCATGGCCGATGCGTCCGACCCTGCCGACGCCGGCCGCCGGATGGGTGCGTTCGCTCTGGCCGCGCCGACCGTGGATCTGGCCGTGCGACTCGTCGCGATTGACGCGAGGCTCCCGGTCAAGCAGTGGCCGGATCGGCGCATGCTGCTGTCTGCAGTGGACGCCGGCACCGGCGAGCTCACCGTGTTCACCCGGGAGTCCGGCGTCACGCTGCTCGATGCCGTCGCCGCCAGCGGCGCGGTGCCCGGTGTCTGGCCGCCCGTCACGATCGGCGGTCGCCCGTACATCGACGGTGGGGTCCTATCGTTGACCAACGCCGACCTGGCCGCCGGGGCAGATCGCGTACTCATTATCCGGCCCGCGCTCGATGGCGCACCGCAGCTCTCGGGCAGCCTCGACGCCGAGGTCGCCGCTTTGGCTCCGGCCGCCGTCTACGTGATCAGCGCCGACCAGGCCTCCGTCGACGCGTTCGGGACCAACCCGCTGTCCCCGACGACCCGGGCGCCGTCCGCCCGTGCCGGTCGCGCCGTTGGTGCGGCGCACGCCGCCGGAGTGGCTGCCCTCTGGAGGTAAGCCCGGGAGGGTCACGTCGCGGTGGAGCGACGCAGGAAGGCGATCGTGGCGGCGACCGCCGCGGGGTCGATGAGGTGCCCGGTGCCCGGCAGGACGGCGAACTCACCGGCCGGCAGTGCCCGGTACAGGCGAGCGCCGTCCTCGACCGGGCAGAACGGATCCCGATCACCGACCAGTACGAGCGTCGGCGCGGTCAGTGCGGCCAGGTCGCCGGCGGTGTGCCCGTGCGGGCGACTGATCCGGTCGTACGTGCACTCCATGACCGTGCGCCAGTGGTCATCGCCCTGGGCGGCGTCGTGGTCGACCCGCATCAGGTCGAACATCGCGCGCATCGGCGGAGCCTGCGCGGCGAGCCGGTCGATCGCGGCGAAGTCGACGCCGGTGGCGTCCGGCGCGCCGCCGAGCATCTGCCGGGTCATCGCGATGCCGGGCGCGTGCGGGTCGGGGTCGAACAGGTCGTACCCGCCGTGGTTGACGACCGCCCGGAATGTGGTCGGGCGATGGAGGCCGGCAATCGTGGCGACCTCGCCGCCGTCGCTGAACCCGCACACCATGGGCTGGTCGAGGCCGAGCGCGTCGACGATCGCCAGTACGTCGTCGGCGAGGAGTTGGTGGCTGATCGGACCGCCAGTGTGCCGGGTACGGCCGGAGCCGCGGGTATCCGGCATGATCGTCCGGAAATGCGCGGCGAACGTGTCGAGGTGTCCGATGTACGCCGACGGGTGGCTCTTCCACACCGGGTTGGTGGAGACCATTGCGTTGTCGAGCAGCAGCAGCGGTAGCCCGTCGCCCGCCTCGACGTAGTGGATGTCGATCCCGTTTGCGTGAACTGTCGCCATAGCCGTGACGTTAGCCCTGGCTACGGTACGCGCGCGTGAGGCGAACGCCTCATGGCTTCTAGACTGCGGATGTGGCAGATGGTGTCAGGGTAGCGGAGTTGGTCGCGTCGTTGTCCTACGCGGCCGACCTCGGCCTGGGTCAGCCGATGCAGCACTGCATGCGCCAGACGGTGATCGCTTCGCGACTGGCCGGTCTGGCCGGTGCCGATGAGGGCGACCGGGAGGCGACGTACTATCTCGGCCTGCTGTTGAACGTCTACTGCCATGCGGACGCTGCCGAGCAGGCCGCGTGGTTCGGCGACGATATCGCATTCAAGCGCGACGGCGTCGGCGTCTATGACATGAACACCGCGCAGACGGTGGCGTTCCTGCTCCGCCGGGCCGCGTCGCACGGGCCGGCCCGGGCTCGGGCGCGGCGGGTCGCGACGTTCCCGATCGCTGGGCTCCGCCAGATCGTCGCGTTCACGGCCACGCATTCGACGCTCGGCGCGCAGTTCGTGACCGGCCTCGGCCTCGACGACACGGTAGCCATCGCGGTCTCCCAGGGGTACGAGCAATGGGACGGCCGCGGCCAGCCGCACCGGCTGCGCGGCGAGCAGATCTCGCTGCCGGTACGGCTCGTCCAGGTGGCCAGCGCGGCGGAGGTGTATGCCCGCCGGCGCGGCATCGACGCGGCCTGCCATGTCGTCCGGCGCAATGCCGGCCACCAGTTCGACCCGGCCGTCGCGGACCTGTTCTGTGCACACGCGCCGGCGGTGCTCGAAGGGTTGGACGACGCGGCGAGTTGGGACGCCATCCTCGCCGCCGAGCCGCGGCTGTCCTCGCGCCGAGTCGACGGCACCGACCTCGACCGGGTACTCGAGACGGTCGGCGATCTGGTGGACATGAAGTCGCCGTGGCTGGCCGGACATTCTCGCGGCGTGGCCGACCTGGTGGCCGAGGCGGGCCGGCTAGCCGGGGCGGACGTTGCCACACTGCGCCGCGCCGGGCTGCTGCACGATCTCGGCCGGCTCGGTGTGTCCAACACGATCTGGGACAAGCCGGCACCGCTCACCGAGGTCGAACGGGAGCGGGTGCGGCTGCACCCGTACCTGACCGACCGGATGCTCGGCCGGGTCACCGGCCTCGGCGGTGTCCGCGACATCGCCGCGCGCCACCACGAGCGCCTCGACGGCTCCGGCTACCCGGCCGGTCTCACCGCGGCGACGCTCACCGTGGAGGACCGTCTGCTCGCCGCCGCAGACGCCTACCACGCCATGACCGAACCCCGGGCCCACCGGCCGCCACTCGACCCGGCCACCGCGGCGCAAACCGTACGGGCCGAGGTCACGGCCGGCCGGCTCGACGGGGAGGCGGTCGCGGCCGTGCTGACCGCAGCCGGGCACCGGGCTCCGGCCCGAAGCGATCGACCGGGCGGCCTGACCGCACGCGAGGTCGAAGTCCTCGGCTTACTCGCCCGCGGCCACACCACCCGGCAGATAGCCCGGACGCTCGCGGTCACGCCGAAGACCGCCGCCAATCACGTCGAGCACATCTACGCCAAGATCGACGTGTCCAGTCGAGCCGCGGCCACTCTCTACGCCACGCGACACGGCCTCGTCGGCGCGTACACCCGGCCCGTCTGAGCGTGCTCCGAACCGAGTGTGAGGTGCTCGTCGTTCATTGGGCACTCGATCCGCTGGAGGCGAGCCCGGCCAGTATGTGGTCCAGTCCATGGTGGAATGCTCGTTCGAAGCGGTCATCGGAGTGCGGCGCCTCCGCCTCGACCATGATCCGGCTGAGGTGCGGGTACCTGCCGCTGCCGATAATCATCTCGCCATACTGCGCCTGCGCCGCCAGCCACATCGTCATGTCCATTCCGGACCGGCGAGCCGCCTCCTGATCGGCGCGCTCGTCGATGACGTGCCCGCGTACGAAGGTCAGCAGCGTGCCGACGTGGCCAAGTACCTCGTCGGGGTCAAGACCCAGCCCGTCCACGGTCGCGTATGTCGCCTCCAGCCAGGCCAGGCTGTTCGGTCCGAGCGTCGGTCGGGTTGCCGGCAGCGTTGCCAGCCACGGATGGCGCAGCGCCATGGCGCGGTGTGCGTAGGCGATGGCCCGTAAGTCCGCCTGCCAGTCTCCGGTCCGTACCGGTGGCGCATGCTCCCCCATGGCGCCGTCGATCATCAGGTCGAAGAGCTCGTCCTTGTTGACGATGTATCGGTAGAGCGTCGTCGTCCCGGTTCCCATCTCGCCGGCGACCCGACGCAGGGACACCGCCTCGATGCCCTCGGCGTCGGCGACGTGGATGGCGGCCGCCGCGATGTCGGCTCGGCTATGGGCCGGGCGTGGCCCGCGAGCCGCGCGTTCGGGCCGCATCCAGATCGGCAGCCGCACGGCACCGTCGGTCGGCGTCCTGTCGTCCGATGCCATGGATCACCCTTCCAGATCTTATTGCGAACAGTGTACGCGGTGAGCTACGGTCCAGGATATGCGAACACTGTGCCCGGGTAGTGGCCGAGACGAAGCTCGACCTGGAGGGATCTTGTGAGCGCGTACCGCACAGGTTCCGTCTGCTCCGCGGACGGAACCGTCATCGGATACCGCCAACTGGGCAGCGGCCCGGCAGTTCTCCTGGTGCACGGCGGCATGCAGGCCTCCCAACACCTGATGAGGCTCGCGACCGCCCTGTCGGCCGAATTCACCGTCTACGTACCCGACCGGCGTGGACGTGGGCTCAGCGGACCCCATGGCGACGACTACGGCGTCATGCGGGAGGTCGAAGACCTGCAGGCGCTCGTCACGGCAACGGGGGCAACGCGGATCTTCGGCCTGAGTTCGGGCGCGCTCGTCGTGCTGCGCACGGCGCTGGCCACCCCGGCGCTGGAGAGAGTTGCCCTCTACGAGCCGCCGCTGTCCGTGGCCGGCTCGGCGCCGACGGCATGGGTACCGCGCTTCGACCGCGAGATCGCCGCCGGCAAGACCGCCGCCGCACTGGTCACGGCCCTGAAGGGCATGGGCACCGAGCCATTGTTCGCAAGGATTCCACGATTCGTGCTCGTCCCCCTCCTGTCGATCGGCACACACATGCAGCGCGACGCCGCCGGCGATGACGTACCGATCGTGGCGCTGATCCCGACACAGCACTTCGACCTGCAGGTGGTCCGGGAGATGGCCGACACCGCACCGGACTACGCAACGTTCGACGCGCACGTGCTGCTGCTGGACGGCTCACGAAGCCCCGCGTACTTCGGCGTTGCGCTGGGCGCACTGTCCGCCGTGCTTCCGCGTGCGCGACGCACCACCTTCCGCGGCCTGGGGCATTCCGGCCCGGACGACGACGGGGATCCGCACCGTGTGGGCGTGGCCCTGCGCGACTTCTTTTGTGCCACGAACAGCTGACGCGCTGATCGATGCCGCGTGGCACCCACCGGCCCGATAGCCACGACCGGCTCGGACGGTCCCGGGGGCGGATTCCGATTCACGCTTTATGTCTTTTACGCCCGCATAGACTACGAATATGAGTGATCTCTATGCAATCGGATATCCGAACCTCCTCGCCGCCGAAGAGGTTGTCCAGACGATCGCCAAACTCCAGGCGCAACACATGATCGACGTGGACGACGCGGTCATCGTCGAACGGCGGGGCGGCGACAAGGTGAAACTGCACCAGGCCGGCAAGGGTAAAACCGGCTGGGCCGGCATGATCGGTCACATGTTCTCCGGCTCCAGTGAACAATCCGGCAGTACCGGGATCGACGAGGACTTCACCCGCGACCTCGGCGCTCAACTCGATGCCGGGAACGTCGCGCTGATCATGACCGTGTCGTCGTTAAATGCGGAGAAGGTCCTCGACGAGCTACACGGTCAGCACAGCGGACACGTCATGCAGACCTCGCTTGATCAACAAGCCGAAAGCGCGTTCCGCGACGCGGCCGAGCGAGCCCGAGCCGCCCACGTCGGCCTGTTCAACTGATGAGACGGCCATACGTCGCTTAATGTCCCGAACGAGGCGATACGGTGTGTAGTCGCGGCCCTAGGTGATCAAGGCGTTCAGAAAAGGTCGACGACGCAGAGTAACCGCTGGCATACTCGTCGTGTTCGGTCGGACGACGAGACATGGGGGCGAGTATGCAGCGGAAACTGATCCACGGAGCCGTAGTGGTGATCATGGCGCTAGGCGTCGCCGTACTCGGCGGATGGCTGTGGTCCGCGCCTGCGTCGGCCGCCGGTCGGCATGTGTATCTTGCCGTGAACGGCGCGAACCCCCGATCTGCCACGGTCGAGCCTCGGGACGCCGCGATTTCCGTGGACTCATCGCTGTTCCTGGACGGCATGACCTGGACGCAGTGGGACACGCGGGCGACCGGCACCGGTACCGCAACGGTCAACCTCTGCGATCCCTACTGCGCCGTCGGCACAAGCGTGAAGGTCCCGGTGTCGGTGACGCTCAGCGATCCGCAGCAGGTGTGCGGCCGCGAGTTCTTCACGACCATGCTGCTCACACTGACCGGACGCGTACCCGCGGGTCTGGAACGGTCCAGCACGGTTCCCGTGGCGCCGTTCTGCTGACGGCACCGATGGAGAGTAGCGGCCGCAGGACGGGTGACCTGTTGACGAAACCTCGCTCAGCTCGATGTGTGGCTGGCCAGGAAGTCCTGTACGAGGCTGAAGACTGTCGGATCGAGCAGGGCCACCCCATGAGAGCCGCTGGGTCGCAGCACCAACTTCTTGTCCCTGGCCGCGCATGCGGCGTACATCTGCCGGGCCGCATCGGTGAACTCACCATCGTTGTCGCCGGCGATGAACAACACCGGGGTGGTGAACTGGGCCATGGACGCTGTGTCGATTCCCGGGTACGTCGACGGTCCGGACAGGCTCACGACGCCGGCCACCGGCGGCTGGGCCTTCGCCGCGGCCGCGAGTACGGCGGTGCCGCCCTTAGAAGCGCCGATCAATAGGACCGACGTGGCCCCACGTTGCCGCGCGGTCGCGACGCCGGCAAGGACGTCCTGCTCGGCGCCCGGGCTACCGCTGTACTCGAACTCCACGGTGACATAGCCCTTCTCGGCCAGAATCTCGTCGAACGGCTGCCATTCGCACAGGTCGAGATCGGACTCGTTGGCGAAGACGATCGCGGTCTTGCCCGTTCCGTGTACGAGGGCCTCGACCGTGCTGGCGTCGGAGCGGGTGAGGGTGACGCCGTTGGCTCGTTGGTCGGCCTCGTCAACGCACGCCGCGATCGGCTCGACCGGGGCCGGTTGCGACGGCTGCCGCGGTTGCACGTCGGCGCACGCGCTCAACGACAAGCCAATGGCCAGCGCGACCCACGCTCGGCGTATCAATGCCTTCCGTTGTCTCATCGATCCTCCCAGATGGCGTAGCAATTCAGGGCGCTCAATCACGCCTCTGCTCGCCGTTGATCGCGAACGAGACCGTACTTTCCGTACGGTCCACAGTGAACAGCGTGCCGGGCGGGAACTCGCCCAGAACCTCCGGAGGGAGCTGGACCGTCCCGTCGCTTGCCACTACCGCGAAGTCCTGCCCGCCGCGCCCTTCAGCACCGACCCGGCCGTCGCGGATCGTGACCGCCCGGCTCAGCCGGTTGCCGACCTCCGCGTCGTGCGTGACGACCACGATCGTCGTACCGCGCTCGGCATTGACCATTTCCATGGCGGAGATGACCTCGTCGCGGCCGTGTGTGTCGAGCTGAGAGGTCGGCTCATCGACGAGCAGCAGACCCGGACCGGTCGCGATCCCTACGGCGAGCGCCGCGCGCTGCTGCGCACCGGCTGTGAGGTCGGTTAGGTGCAGATGGCCGTACCCGCCGAGCCCGACCAGGTCAAGGATGCGCTCCGGGTGGTCCAGCTTGATTCCGCGAGTACGGGCGGCTCGGGTCTGCGCGACCTTGATGTTCTTCGCGAGCGTCGCATAGGGCAGCAGGTTACGGGCCGCACCCTGCAGGACCACTCCGATCTCCGTTCCGCGCAACCGGGAGATCTCCGTGTCGGAGAGTTTGCCGATATCGTAGCTGCCGATGCTGATCCGACCGGCCGACGGACGCATGAGGCCGGACAGCAGCGCGATAAGCGTGGACTTGCCGGAACCCGACGGGCCGACCAGAGCGAGCATCTCCCCGGGCGCGATGATCAGGTCTACGCCAGCGAGCGCTACGACGTCCCCGGCCTCGCCGCGGTAGATCTGCACCACCCGGCGGCAGTTGACGGCCAGACCGCCCATTGTGTGATCTCCTTCCCGCACCACTGCCTGAGTACGCCGGACCGGCGCGCCTGCGATTCCGCCGTGGGCGGTCACGTCGCGGCGGGCGGTTGTGTTGATCGCGCGGCGCAGCGTCCAGCCGGCGATCGCCGCTCCTACCGCCAGAATCGCTGTCGCTGCCGTCCACGGCACCAGCACCGCGGCCGGGTGCGGCCAGCGCACCGGCGGGACGTCGGCGAGTTGCTCGATGAAGACCGGCAGCGACTGTCCCGTGAAGTACCAGGTGACCGCTGCGGCCACCAGGCCCGCGACGGCCGAGCCGAGTACCAGGCTCAGATATCCCCACAACGACGCCCGGTACGCGAAGCGCCGCGGCAGCCCTTGGTTGCGCAGCGCCCGCAGATCGTCGGCTCGGCGGCGCCGGTCTACCGTGACGACCAGCGCCAGTCCGCCGAGGCCTAGCAGCATTCCGAGTACGGCAGCGGCCAGGTAGAACTGCAGCCCGAGCGCCGGTCCGGTGGCCGCGAGATCCGCGCGCACGTCGCCTATCGTGCGGACCGACTTGACCGCGAGCCCGGCAGCCCTCAGCCGCGCCACGGCCTGGGCCGGAGCACGCGGGCCTAACCACACCTCTCCGTCACCGGTCGCGGGTACGGCTGCTCCGACGTCAACGAGGTAGCCGAGATCGACGAGGGTTCCGGTCGTCCCGAGTTGAGGCAGCAGGCCCGGATGTACGGCGGCAGACACCGTGTCGATCGACTCACCGTCCAGGCCGGTGACTGTCTGGACCCCCGGTTGAGTGGAGACCACCGGAAGCGGCAACGGCGCAGCCAGAGCAACGACCGTGACGGCGAGTGGCGCGTACTGGCTCGGCCTCGACTCGATCCGGAGGCTGCCGTCGGTCGAGGTGAGGATGGCTCCGGTCCGGCTGTGCCATCGGCTCACCGACGCCAGATCGGCGGCGCCCACGAGGTCGGCAGACGACGTACGCAGGCCGTACAGGCTGACGGTGATGCGGGTATCGGGCGTGCCGTCGACGGTGAATCCTGTCAGCCGGCAGCCGTCGGCGCATTGCGGTACATCAGCCGGGTACGTCGCCCGCGGCCCGGCCGGCACCTCGATCGATGCCCGGACGATCGCGCCGCCGCGCAGAGAGACGAAGGTGAAAAGAACCGCGGTGGCCTTACCCGGACCGTCGCTGGAGACCTGGACGTCGACGGTGAACGCGGTGTCCCGCAGCACCATCGGCACCTGGCGTCGCGGTGCCAGAGCCGCCGCGACGGACGCCGCTGACACCCGGGTGTCGTCCCAATCCGTGACCGCCGGAAGCCGAGCGGCGTCCACGGCCAGCACCGGCGGCGCCTCGCTGTCCTGCTGGTTTACCGGAAGGACGGCCATCGCCCAGGTACCGGCCGGATCGACCGCCCGCACCGCCGCGAGCAGTGCGGGTCCGCTGGGCCGTTCGATGGTCACCACCGACGGCGCGCCCAGGACTACGGCCGCGCGTTGATTGCGCGCGATGGAGGCGACCGAGGTGGCGGTGGCGACGAATGCGAGCAGGCCGACGGCCGCGGTGAGAAGCGCGAAGAGGCGTTGGCTGCCGGGCCGCCGGGCGATCTGGATCGCGGCGAGCCCGAAGCCGAGGCGGCCACGACGCAGCGCCGTACGGGCGAACCCGTCGGCGAGCAGCGTGAACAGGCGCGCCGCGAGTACGGCAACGGTGGCCACGACAAGCCCGGGGACGACCATGCCGACACCCACGAGCTGGTCACCGCCTCCGCGCAACTCGACGACGCCTACGATCGCGAGCGCGACCAGCAGCAGTTCGACCGTCATGGCTCGCCACACCGCGGTCCGGCCGGGTACGCCGCGCAAGAGTTCCAGCACGTCGGCCCGGAGCACGCTCCACTGTCCGCCGACGGCCACGATCAGGGCGGCGGCGAGCGCGACTAGCGCGTACGGCAGCGTGGATGTACGCAGCTCGGTGCCTGCTGTGCTCCCGAGACGGGCTGCGGCGAACAGTCCGACGACCGCGTACCCGAGCAGATAGCCGACCGGTGCGCCGGCCACGATCATCGTCAGCGTCTCGCCGGTCGCCATCCACACGCGCCGCGCCCGGCCGAGTCCGCGCAGATTGATCAGACCGATTTCGTTGCGTCGCCCGGCCAGTCCATACGCGACGGTCAGGTAGACGACGAACCAGCAGAGCCCGACGACCGGCAGGAACGCGACCGAGACCAGCTCGTGCGCGCGCGCCTGGCCCACCTCGATCCGGGATACGAGATCGGGGATCGATGTGCTGACCATCAGGCCGTTGCTGGTGTCGGTGGCCGCCAGGACGGCGGTGACCTCGTCGCTGGTGCCCACGAGGCGGGTGGAGCCAAACGCGCTCACCGACGCGAACATATCCAGGTCGCTTTCGGCGTTGGCGTGGGTGATGAGGTCGAACGTTGCCGGGTCGACGAGGATCGGCCCGGCGCGCTCGCCGGATGCGGTGGCCGGGAAGTAGTTGTGCGATCCCCAGTAGCGCTCGTTCGGATCGCGGGGATGGTAGATGCCGACCACGGTCACCGGGGTCGGCGGCCCGCCGGGGATCGGTTGACCGTGCTGGTCGTACGTCATGGCCTGGGCGATCACGCTGGTGCCGAGTCGCAAGCCGGATGTCGTTGCCGTGGTCTCGTCGACCACGACCTCATACGTACCGGCGAAGCACCGCCCGCTGCTGATGACGATGTGCGCGCAGGCACCATCGCGGAAGACGGTGCGGGTGTTGCCCGCGACACTCGGCGCGACTCCGGGCGCGTGTAGCGGGAAGTCGAGGAACTCCCCGCCGGATACCCGGACGAATCCCGGCAGCACCATCGGGGCGGTCTCCGCCGCGAACTGCTGGGCGGAGAGAGGCTGGCTCGGATCGATGTCCTGGCTGACCGCGACCGACGTGTCCAGCGCGGCGGCCCTCGCGAGTTCACCGCGTACCACAGCCGCGCCAACAGAGTTCGCCGCCACCGGACCGGCGACGGCCGCCGCCGTCGCGACCGCAGAGAGCAGGAAGACCGCGATCGCCTGGGTACGCCGGGTACGCAGCATCGACGGTACGAGAGTGACCATCCCTACCCCCGGCCGACCAGGCGGACGATGCGGGCCGCGCCCCAGATCGCCGTCGGCACGAGCACCGTCACCGCAAGGCCGGTGGCGATGCCAAGCGTCGCCACCGTCAAGACGCCCGGGGGAAGCACCGCCCATCCGTCGGAGAAGACGGGGAACGACGACGGGATCGACGAGCGGGCCACGAGCGCCGCGACGATCCCGGTCACGATCGCGCCCACGACGAGAGTCAGCGGAGCGCTGTATGCGGCCACACGCATCGCTTGGCTCGACAGGCCTTGGCGGCGCAGCGCGAGCAGCTCGGTCGCGCGGTCGTGGCGTTCGACACCCGCGGCCACGATCAGCGAACCTCCCGCGAGCAGCAACAGCACCGCCGCGACGAGGAGCTGGAACCGCAGCGCCAGACCCGGCCCTTCCGCGCCCAGCTCGGCGACACGGTCTGCGACGGTGGTGTCGGAGATGATCTCCACCCCGGTGGCCTGCAGCGCGGCCACGATGGCCGGCGGAGTCTCCGCGGCCAGCCAAATCTCCAATGAGACCGATTCCTGCGCGAGAGCGATGGCGTCCTGCGCGGCTTCCAGGTCCATCAGCATGCCCGCGGAACCGATGCGAGGCAGTGCAATCCCATGAGCGACGAGTTGGTACGGCACGTCGACGGCGCCCAGCACGGTGACCCGTGGATCGCCAGCACGTTCCTCGACGGGGCCAAGTCCAGCAGCCACCACCGGCAGCGGTACGGCGGCACCCGCGTAGTAGGCGTGATCATCCAGGTACTTCCCGTCCGTCGGCCGTCCGGCCGTGACCGTGATGTCGAGCCTGCCGTCGGCGGACGCGATCAGCGGGCCGACGCCCTCGGCCGCAACCTGCGAGCGCCACAGCCGGATATCTCCGAGAGCGTCTCCGTCCGCACCGCCGGCGGCCTGCGCGATGGCGTAGACGCTGACGGTCGCCCGTGGCCGGGAGGTTGCCGGTTCGAGCGAAACCAACCGGCAACCGCCGGTGCATCCAGAAATCACCACCTGGTATTGGTGCCGCCCGTCCTGCAGCGCCACCTGCATCGCGTGCGGCTGGCCGGCCGCGTCCTCGTACGCCAGGGTGAGCGTCACCGGGCCGGTTCCGCTGCCGGTCACGGCCAGGTCGAGTCGGAGCATGCCGTCACGGATCGGCAGCGATCCCGGGGCAACCGGTCGCAGCAGGTGTGCCACGCTGGCGACGTCCGGCAGCCCGTAGTCCCGGGGCAGGAGCGCCACCGCCGAGAGGCGGGTCGTGTCGACCGCGAGGGTCTGCGTGGACGCGGCGTACGCGACGGCCATCGCGTACCGGCCGGCCGGATCCGCGGCACGGACATCGGCGAGCAACGCCGCGCTGCTCGGCGCGTGCACGACCAGCACCCGCGCCGCGCCGAGCTCGAGGTCGGCTCGCGCGGTCCACGCAGTACGCGCGCCTGCGGCGAAGAAAATGCTCGTCGACGCGACCGACACCGCGACCGCTACCACGAGGAAGACCCGCTCGGTGCCGGGCCGGCGAGCCAGTTGCAAGGCCCCGAGCGCGGCACCGGCCCGGCCGGTCGACAACGCCTGCGCTCCCGCTCGGGCAGCAGCCCACGGCAGCGCACGGGCTGTGACGAGCGCGATCGCCAGACCCACGAGAGCCGGTGCTGCCAGCGCCAGCGGCGATGCCTCCCCGCCCGTGCTCAAGTCGGCATGACCCTGGTACACCCCGGACAGCGCGAGCGCGACGACCGCGAGATCCGCGGCGGGCGCACGCCAGCGCGAACGTCGGGCCGGCACGCGGCGCAGGAGCGAGACCACCGGCGAACGCAGCGCGCTCGCCTCGGCTGCGGTCGCGGCAGCCAGCGCGCCGACTCCGACGAGTACGGCGGCCAGGAGCGACAGGATGAGGGTCGATATGTTTGCCGGCGGATGCAGCGCGGCGCGCGATCGTGCAGGTCCGGCCGCGGCGAAGTAGCCGAGCATCGCGCCGACGACAACACCGGCGAGCATGGGGATCGCGCTCTGCTGTCCGGCGAGCGTCCAAAATTGCCAGCGCGGTCCGCCGCGCAGCTTCAGTAGACCGATGTCCGCACGTCGCAGGACTGAGGCGTGCCGGACCGCGATGAACAGCACGAACCATGACAGCAGTACGAGTTCCACCGCTGCGGTGTCGACACCGGCACGGGCCAGCCGCCGGTCGGTTCCGATTGCATCGATTAGGACGGATGCCGATGAGGAGATGGCGAACCCGGTGGGCGACAGCTGATCGGTGGCGCGTTGAAGCTGCCGCGCGAGCGCCGCGCCGCCGTCCTGGAAGGCCGTTGGTGACAACACCGCGTGGTAGTCCACGCTGATCCGGTCCGGGCTCAGGGCGAGCAGGGTCTCCAGCGAGACGAACGCGGTCGGCGCCGGCTGCTGGGCCAGCGCACCGGCCGGTCCGGTCAGCAGGCTGGTGCCATTCCAGTACGGGCTAAGCAGGTCCCGCGGAGCGTAGACGCCGCTGACCCGCAGCATCACCGGATGCTTCAGCTGGGTCGACGTGACCGCGACCGAGTCGCCGACGCGCAGGTGCAGGCGCTGCGCGGTCGACTGACCGAGGATGACCTCGTCAGATCCGGTGGGGCAGGCGCCGTCGATGACGACTTGCGCACAGATCTGGTCGCGGACGCCGAGGAACAGATCATCGCCGGGCGTCCCCGCGGTCGCCGTCGAGGTGACGGTCACGATGATCACGCCGCCGGTCGTCACCGTGCTGTCCCGCGCCGGAATGTACTGTTCGACCTGAGCACGCATCGGTGGCAGCGGTGACGATTCACCCGCCTGATACAGGGCCGTACCCGAGACACGCACCACTCGCGCATCGATCGGTGCCGCAGCGACGTCTGATGCCACGACCGTGTCGTGCGTCCACGCGAGGAACCAAGGCACTGCGGACGCGCTGAGCGCCGCGAGGGTCGTGAGCACGAATACAGCGATCGTTTGCGTACGGCGCGCACGCATCGCACTGATGACCAGAGCCGGCATGACACCCCCGTAGCAGGATTTCGATAACGTTATCGGTTCCAGCCGCGCGGCGGTAGTGCTCGCCATATCAGCGCTATGGCCACACAACGGTGGCCGGGTTCGTTTGTCGTAGACCCCAGGTGATGCATGTCGACACTGCCCAGGACCAGGGCGATGCTGACCTCATTCAGATGGAATGCCCCGTCTCACAATCGGTCCACACGACGAGGACCATCGCGGAGCCGCCGGGCGCCGGCTCAATACCGTGTACCCGCTTGGCCGCCTCGACGCTCTAACGTATGACGCGATAGTCGACGAGCAGATAGCCGGTCGGTGAGACGTCGCTTCGGATCGATTCGAGCTGAATCGGTGGTAAGCCATCGAGGAGTCGTCGTCCGCGGCCGGCGATCCGCGGTGCGATCACGAGCCTGATTTCGTCGACCACGTCGGCGGCGAGCAGCGCCTGCGTGACGGAGATACTTGCATGGACGCCGATATCACCTCCGCGCTGCTGCTTGAGATCCCGAACGAATTCCACCAGCCCGCCGTTGAGCACCGTCGCATTGGCCCAATTCTGGTCAAGAGGCGTCGATGTAGCGACGTACTTCGTGACCCCGTTGATGAATGTCGCGAATGGCTCGATCTGGCTGCTCGGCCAGAACTGCGCCCACTCGGTGTAGCTACGGCGGCCGAGGATGACCGCGTCCTGTGTCGCGATCACAGCGGCCAGGTTGGCCTCCATCGCGTCGTCCCAGTCCGTGAAGAAACGGTCTGGTTCCTCGGCAACCCCGTCGAGGGACAACAACTCGTACACGACGATCTTTCGCACGCCCTACCTCCGATTGGTCTCGATGCTACTTACGTTGACCGATCGAGCCGCCGAAACTCATCGCTGCGACGCGCGGGACGTTGGGGTCCGCTCCGTCACCGGGTTGGGTCGCGCGAAAAGCCCAAGCATGGACGGTGTAGATCGTGTCAGGATGCTCGGCATGTCTGGTCGAGCATTGAGCTTCGGAGTGATGGCGGAAGCGTACGAACGGTTCCGGCCGGGCTACCCCGTGGAACTGTTCGACATGGTCATGACGTACGCGGGTCAGCCGGTTCGGACGGCGCTCGAGATCGGCGCCGGGACCGGCAAAGCAACCCGCCTGTTCGCTCAACCGGGGATCACGGTCACCGCGACCGAGCCGGATGGCGCGATGCTGGCCGAGCTACGCAAACACGTGCCGGCCAACGTCACGACCGTACAAGCGGCGTTCGAGGACTTTCCGTCCGGCGAAAGCTACGGGCTGGTCTATGCGGCAGCGGCGCTGCATTGGACGAAGCCCGAGGGTCGGTGGCCGCGGATGGCCGCGCTGTTGGAGCCTGGTGGCGTGTTTGCCTGCTTCGGTGGACCGGTCCGGCTGGCCGACCCGGCGGTGGAGGAGGCCGTTCGCGCAGCCCGGGCACCGTTCCTGGACAGCGACGAGATTCCGTCTCCGGACGGAACGCCGCCGGACCATGCCATGCAGTGGCCGGGTACGGAACTCCAACGATCTGAGTGGTTCTCCGACGTTCGGCAGTCCGTGATCGAGCGGCGCCTGACCATGGGCGCTCGCGAGTACGTTGGCCATCTCTCCACCATCTCGGCGTATCTCGGCTTGGCGACCGCAGTGCAAGAGCAGGTATATCGCCGGATCATGCAGGTTCTGCCGGAGACGGTCGAGATCGCCGCCGACATCATCGTCCATCTCGCGCGTCGGCGCAGCAAACGGTAGCGCCGACACTCGGATATTCGATCGACGGCGGTACGGCTGTTCCGTACCGTGTGGTCCATGTTCTTCGTGGTTGACGTGCGGCCGGCAGGCAATAGCCTGGCCGGCCTTGTCGCGTCGGCCCGGTGGGCTTCGGGCGCGCGAGGCTGACCCTCCTCCCGAAGCAGCAGGACCAGCGGAGGAGGGTGGCCCGGCGTTACCGGCCGCCCTTTTTTTCGCGGCGGCCTCAGCGCGGTTCTGGCGCGTGGCGGAATGGCATCCGTCCGCGTACCGATGCACGGCCACACCCACGTCATCGAAGGACTTCACCATGGGCAAGACAGCGTTCGCCCGGACCAAGCCGCACCTCAATATCGGCACGATCGGGCACGTCGACCACGGCAAGACCACCCTTACCGCGGCGATCACGAAGGTGCTCGCCGACCGCGACCCGGCCGTCAACCGCTATGTCGCGTTCGACGGCATCGACCGGGCGCCGGAGGAGGTCGCACGCGGCATCACCATCAACATCGCGCATGTCGAGTACGAGACGGCAGCGCGCCACTACGCGCATGTGGACATGCCCGGTCACGCCGACTACGTGAAGAACATGATCACCGGCGCGGCGCAGGTCGACGGCGCGATCCTGGTCGTGTCGGCGCTGGACGGTGCGATGCCGCAGACGCGCGAGCACGTGCTGCTCGCGCAGCGGGTCGGAGTGCCGTACCTGGTGGTGGCGCTCAACAAGGCCGACGCGGTCGACGACCAGGAGCTTCTCGACCTGGTCGAGACTCGAGGTACGGGAACTGCTGTCGGCGTACGGGTACCCGGGCGACGAGGTCCCGGTCGTACGCGTGTCCGGGCCTGCGCGCGCTCGCCGGCGACCCGCGCTGGACCGCGTCCGTCGTCGCACTGCTCGACGCGGTCGACGCGTACGTCCCGGTGCCGCCGCGGGAGCTGGGCGAGCCGTTCCTGATGCCGATCGAGAGTGTGCTGACCATCTCCGGGCGCGGGACGGTGGTCACCGGCGCGGTCGAGCGCGGCGCGCTTGATGCTCGGTGAGAGCGTCGACGTCGTCGGGCTCGGTACCGACGTTGACGACGGTCGCGACCGGGCTGGAGACGTTCGGCAAGTCGCTGGCCCGGGCCGAAGCCGGCGACAACGCCGCGATCCTGCTGCGCGGCGTCAAGCGCGGCCAGGTCCAGCGGGGCCAGGTCGTCGCGGCCACCGGCACGATCGGCGCGCACCGCAGGTTCGCCGCGCACCTCTACGCGCTGCGTACCGACGAGGGCGGACGGCACACGCCGTTCCACGCGAACTACCGACCGCAGTTCTACTTCCGGACCACCGACGTCGTCGGTGCGATGGATCTGAATGACGGTGCGATGGTGCTGCCCGGCGACACCGTCGCGCTGACCGTCACGCTCGGCAAGCCGATCCCGATGGACGTCGGGCTCGGATTCGCCGTACGCGAGGGCAACCGTACGGTCGCCGCCGGCACCGTCACCGAATTGCTCGACTAGCTGCGGTCTTCGACCGGATCGTGCTCAACGCAGCGGGCGATCAGCGTCCCAGCCTCACCAGGACGCTGATCGCCCGCATCAGCCGAGACCGCGGTGGCCGGCCCACAGCGCGCCGGCGCGGTTGGCAGCTTTGTCGACCAGCGCTACCAGCTCGAGCCGGTCGGGCACGGGGAACGAGACGTATGTGCCGCGACCGCCGTTGGTCGGTCGGCCATAGGCCTTTGCCGCGAGGCGCCCGTCCGGGAGGAGCCGGATGTTGAGTGTGGTCAGCGTGAATTCCTCACCGCGTCGAGTGTCCGTCCAACGGAGCCCCTCCGGGATCGTGACGTTGATCGCCAGGGCGCTCACGTCGAGGGTGATGTCGCTGCTCATGGACGCATGTTCGCACGCGCGCCGAGCCCGCTGCCGCCCGCGCTACGGTCGCGAATTCCGGTCAGGCGTCGAGCGCAGCGAAATCGAGGCGGCGCAGGCGATCCGGGTCCGCGAGCACGTCGATTGCGGCAATCTTCCCGTTGGTGACCGTGAAGGCCATGACGAACAGCGGCTGTCCGTGGGGAGCGACCACGACTCCGGCCGCTCCGTTGATCAGCACCGGCCGGGCGAACGGGAAGAGCCGTTCGGACGCGGACGTGAGTGCTTGCTCGGTCACGGCCCGTACGCCTGCGAGTGCCAGTGTGAATCCGGGACGCGTCGCGCCACCGTCGGCGCGGAACACGACGTCGGGGTCGAGGACTGCGACCAGCGCGTCGAGGTCGCCTTCGCGAGCGGCCGCGAAGAACGCGTCGACGGCTTCACGCTGGCGCCGGAGATCACGATCCGGAGTCAGGGCCTGCCCTTGCACGCGGCGGCGGGCGCGGCTCGCGAGCTGCCGTACGGCGGCCGGAGATCGCTCGGTCACCGCGGCGATCTCGTCGAACGGCACGGCGAACATGTCGTGCAGCACGAAGGCGAGGCGCTCGGCCGGGGACAGCGTCTCGAGCACCACCAGCAGCGCGAGCCCGACCGCGTCGGCCAGCAACACTTCGTGCTCGGGATCGACACCGGATTCGGGGCTGATGATCGGGTCGGGGATGTGGACGTCCAGAGGTTCCTCACGCCGCGACTGTCGAGCGCGCAACATGTTCAAGCACACACGGGCCAGCACCGTGGTGAGCCACGCTTCGAGGTTGTCCACGCCGTCGGCGTCCGTACGGTCAAGGCGCAGCCAGGCGTCTTGGAGCGCATCGTCGGCCTCAGCAAGCGAGCCGAGCATCCGGTAGGCCATGGCCCGCAGACGAGGTCGGTGCTCCTCGAATCGCTCGGCCAGCCTGATGCGCTCGTCCACCGTGTCACATTCCTCTCCCGCGGCGGGTCTTAAGAGTAGGTCCAGCGGATCTGTCCGGGAGACCTGCTCCTGGACCGAACGAGTACGGAGATGTGACATGACAACTTCACCCATCCTGGTCACCGGCGGCACCGGCACACTAGGCCGCCTCGTGGTGCCACTGCTGCGAGAGGCCGGCCGCGACGTGCGGGTGCTGAGCCGGCACAGCCATGAACCCACGGACGGCGTCGAGTACGTGGCCTGCGACCTGCTCACGGGTCACAACATCGACGCCGCACTGATCGGGGTCCGGACCGTGCTGCACCTGGCCGGCGGTCCGAAGGGTGACGACGTGGCGACGGCAAACCTGGTGAACGCCGCGAACCGCGGCGACGTCGAGCACATCGTGTACATCTCCGTCATCGGCGCAGACACCGTGCCGGTGGGCTGGATGAAATCCAAGCTGAGCGCGGAGCAGGCGATCGCCGCGTCCGGCATTCCGTTCACGACGCTACGCGCGGCCCAATTCCACGACCTAGCGCTGATCATGATGGAGAAGATGGTGCGGCTGCCGCTGATCCCGAACCCCGGCGGGCTGCGGATACAGCCCGTCGATTCCCGTGAGGTGGCGGCCCGGCTGGCGGAGTTGACGCTCGGCGAGCCCGCCGGTCCGGTGCCCGACCTGGCCGGACCGACGGTGTACCGGATGGGCGAGCTCACCCGCGGCTACTTGACGGCGCGCGGCAAGCACCGGCTGTTGCTTCCGGTCCGGATCCCGGGCAAGGTCGGGCGGTCGTACCGAGCCGGCGAGAACCTGACTCTCGTGGGAGCCACTGTGGGCAAGCGGACCTGGGAAGACTTCCTGTCCGAACGCGTCGGTTAGATTTGGTGCTGCCGAGACACACCCATCGGAGACGGCCATACACCGAGGGTATATACGCGGTGTATACCTCTGGTGTATGGTCGCCCGCATGAGTGTTCCGCTGACCTTGCTCGGCCTGCTCGAGCGCGAGCCGAGCCATGGCTACGACCTGAAGCGCGATTACGACACCTTCTTCGGCCGGGGCAAGCCGCTGCCGTTCGGCCAGGTGTACTCCACCCTGAGCCGGCTCAACCGGGACGGCAAAGTGATGATGGCCGACGCGGAGCCGGGCGACGGACCCGACCGCAAGCGTTACGTCATCACCGACCTCGGGGTCACCGAGTTCGAGACGTGGCTGGTCGAACCGCTCGAGGCCGAGCCGCACCTGCAGACCGTGCTCTTCGCCAAGGTGGTGCTGGCCCTGATGCTGGACCGACCGGCCGAGGAGTACCTGGACACCCAGCGGGGCGCCCATCTGCAACGAATGCGCGAGCTGACCGAGATCAAACGCACCGGCAACCTGGTCGACGCGCTCCTGGCCGATCACGGGCTGTTCCACCTCGAAGCCGACCTGCGCTGGATCGACCTGACCGTTGCCCGTCTCGACGTTCTGGCCACCGAGGTGCGCAAATAATGACCGATGCCATCATCAGCGCACGGGACGTCGTACTGTCGTTCGGCGAAACCCCGGCACTACGCGGCGCGACCGTATCGGTCGCGACCGGCGAAATCCTCGCCATCATGGGCCCGAGCGGCTCGGGCAAGTCGACGCTCCTGCACTGCCTGGCCGGGATCCTGGTGCCAGGGTCCGGCGAGATCCATTTTGACGGTCGCCGAGTCGACACCTTGGGAGAGACGGACCGCAGTGCGCTGCGCCGCGACCACTTCGGGTTCGTGTTCCAGTTCGGCCAGCTCGTCCCCGAGTTGACCGCTGAGGAGAACGTCGCGCTGCCGCTGCTGCTCGGCGGTGTCCGCCGGAGTGCCGCGCTCAAAGAGGTGCGGCCGTGGTTCGGCCGGCTGGACCTGGACGGCCTTGAACAGCGCCGATCCGGCGAGTTGTCCGGCGGTCAGGCCCAGCGGGTCGCCCTGGCTCGTGGTCTGGTGGCCCGACCCGAGGTCCTGTTCGCCGACGAACCGACCGGCTCGCTCGACTCGCTCACCGGCGAACACGTCATGGATCTGCTGGTCGCCACCGCCCGCGAGCAGGGCACCACCGTCATCCTGGTCACCCACGAGGCGCGAGTCGCCGCGTACGCGACACGCGAGGTCATCGTCCGGGACGGCACCGTGCACTCGCTGGCCGCCGAGCGGATCCCGTCATGATCCGGTTCGGGTTGCGCCTGGCGCTGGCCAGTGGTCGGGAAGCGGTCACCCGGCTGATCATCATCACGGTCGCGGTGACACTCGGTGTGGGTCTGCTCCTGTCCACACTCGCCGGCATCAACGCGGTGAATTCCCAGAACGCCCGGTACGCGTGGCTGAACACCAGCGTCGAAGCCACAGCGAATCCGGGCGCCTCAACCACTGATCCACTGTGGTGGGACCTCACCGGCGACTACTTCCATGGCGCCACACTCGGCCGGGTCGACGTTGCCGCCACCGGGGCAGCCTCGCCGGTCCCGCCCGGCATTCCACGGCTGCCCGGACCGGGCGAGTTCTACGCATCCCCCGCGCTCAGCACACTGCTCGCATCCACCCCCGCCGACCAGCTCGGCGACCGCTTCCCCGGACGACAGATCGGCATCATCGGTCCGTCCGCGTTACCCGCACCGGACAGCCTGCTCATCGTCATCGGCCATGCCCCGGCCGACCTCTCGTCGATGCCGGGCGCCGTCCAGGTCACCGGGTTCATGTCCACCGATCCGAGCGACTGCAACGGGTGTTACGTCGGCATTCAGGATGCCGGCATCAAGGTCATCCTCGGTGTGGTCGCGACCGCGCTGCTGTTCCCGGTGCTGATCTTCATCGGCACCGCGACCCGGCTCGCCGCGACCCGCCGAGAGCAGCGATTCGCCGCGATGCGCCTACTCGGTGCGACGCCCCGCCAGATCTCGGTGATCTCGGCCGTCGAATCGACGGTCGCCGCGATCGCCGGGACCGTCCTCGGGTTCGCGCTCTTCTACCTGCTGCGACCCGTACTGGCGACGATCCCGTTCACCGGAGCGCGGTTCTTCGAGAGCGACATCGCACTGAACCCCCCCGACATCCTCGTGGTGGCGATCGGCATACCGCTCGGCGCGGTGGTCACCGCGCGGCTCGCACTACGGCGGGTGCAGATCTCGCCGCTCGGCGTCACCCGGCGGACCACGCCGCCACCGCCCCGATGGTGGCGGATCATTCCGCTCGCCGCCGGCATCGCTGAACTCGGATACTTCGTCGACCGCCGGCCGCCGACCACGAACGGCCAGATCAACGCGTACCTGTCCGCATTTGTGATCATCCTGGTCGGGCTGGTCATCGCCGGACCCTGGCTGACCATGATCGGGTCCCGAATCATGGCCAGGAATGCCAACACGACCTCAACTCTGATCGCCGGGCGTCGTCTCTCGGACAATCCCAAGGCCGGCTTCCGGGCGGTCAGCGGGCTGATCATCGCCCTGTTCGTCACCAGCGTGGCGACCGGTGTGATCACCACTTATGTATCCGGGAGGAACGCGCCGCCAGCTGGCTCGGCCGCCGCGACGTCGGCTGCCAAGACATTCTTTCCGGACGAGCTCGGCAAGGGCCGAGCAGCGCCGACCGCCGATCAAATCCCGACCAGCTTGCGGTCTATACCCGGGGTCACCAGCGTCACCGTGGTCTACCGCAATCCGGCTGGACAGCAGGTCATCAACGGCATCCCGTCGGAGCCGGGGGTGATCGCCTGTACCGAACTCGCGCGCGACCCGGCGCTCGGTCGCTGCCCGGACGGTGCGACGGTCGCCGGCGTGGACCCGGATCTGATCACCGGCCGGGATCCGATGGCGCCGAACCGGTCACTCTGGCCGGCTGACCCGATCGATCTCGCCCAACTCCCCCACTTGCCGGTGATATCCGTGGTCGTCGACACCGACGGCTCCGCCGCCGCGCTCGAGCGCGCCAAGACCGCGTTGGTAGTCGCGTTCCCGGCCGGCCGCGCGCCGCAGGTCGACGCCGAAGCGCAGGCCGACAGCTCGCGCCGCTTCAACCAGTGGCAGCGCCTGGCCAACGTGGTGATCCTGGTCAGCCTGCCGATCGCGGGCTGCAGCCTCGCAGTGAGCGTGGCCGGTGGCCTGAGCGACCGTAAGCGCCCATTCAGCATGCTGCGTCTGTCCGGCGTCGAGATGGGAGTGCTGCGTCGAGTGGTCGCGCTAGAGAGCGCGGTGCCGCTGCTGACCGCCGCGGTCGTCGCGATCGGGATCGGATTCCTGGCCGCACAGATGTTCCTCACGTCGCAGATCCAGGAATCGCTCATCGCACCACCGGTTACCTACTACGCCATCGTGGCCGGCGGTCTGATCCTCTCGCTCGCGATCATCGCCTCGACGCTGCCGTTGTTGCGGCGGATGACCGGCCCGGAAACCGCACGCAACGAATAGTGAGACCGAGGCCTACCGGATGAGCACGGATACTCAGGCAGCTGAGTATCCGACCGGTTACCCGCCCATTCCCGCCGATGACCGGATCTGACGTTGCGCAGGGACCCGATATATGGCGATCATGTGATGGAAACAGCTCAGTAAGCGACCTCGCCACCGATGACCAATCGTGGTCGAGCCTGGTAACGTCCAGCAGTTCGGGTTCTGCTGTCACCAACTACCCGACCACTGAGGCAAGGAGGTCATCGTGTGGCTGACGGTCGGATGAAGAGCCGGGTCAAGGGACTGCTCGCCGGGCCCTCCTCAGACGGACTGATCCCGAAACAAGCAGCGCAGCCAGAGCAACCGTTTCAACCGGAGCAACTGAACCTGCCGGTCCGGATGCCTGACCTGGCCGATCCGGACGCGCAGCGGCAGGCACTTCAGGTGTTGACCCTGGCTCAGCGAACGGCCGACGACCACATTGCCGCCGCGCAGCAGCAGGCCGACGTCATCCGGGCCAATGCGCACACCGCCGCCGAGAAGACTGTCCGTGACGCCGAGGAGCATGCGGCGCGGACCGTCCACGAGGCCGAGGAGCACGCGGCGCGGACCGTCCACGATGCCGAGGAGCACGCGGAGCATGTGCGGCAGGAGGCCGAGCAGGCGGCGTCTCAAGCACAAGCGACGGCCGAGGAGATCATCGACGACGCTCTGGCCCAGGCCGACAACGTCCGACACGATGCCGAAAAAGCTCTGTCCGATGCGCAGGCAGCGGCGGCAGAAACGATCAACGAAGCCCAATCCGTCGCCGCGGACCTGCAACGTGAGGCGCAGCAACGGTTTGAGGCGGCGATCGGAAGCTTGGATAAAGAGCGGGCCGCCATGCAGCAGCAGATCGACGACCTGCAACAGCAGATCGACGGGCTGCAGCAGTTCGACCGCGAATATCGGACGAGGCTGCGCGTTTTCATGCACGGCCAGCTACGTGCCCTGGACGAGGACGAGGCGGACCCGCCAGAAGCTTTGCCCGCTCTCGTCAAGACCCCCACGACGACGGCCGAACACACGGCCAAGGTGGCGCGCTCGACGACGCGATGACACGCTGTGCGCATCATATTCTGATATGCGAAGGGCTCGATACGTGGCCGAAGAGTCGCCCAGCGACCTGGAACAGGTGCTTCTGACCGGCGCGCAGACTCTGGTGAATGCGATGGCGTCCGACGGTTGGGCGATGTTCAAGCAGCGTTTCGCTACCGTCGCCGGCGGCCACGAGAAGCGGCTGGAGGCGACGCACCGACAGTTGACCGCGGCGGAGCCGTCCGATCTCGAACGCGTACGGGCCGACGAGGTCCGGTCCTGGAACGGCCGGCTGCGCGACTCCGTTGACGACGAACCGGATCGTCTGGGCGAGCTGCGACGGGTGATCGCCGAGGTTGCGCCACAGGTGCAGACCACGACCGTGTCCGGTTCAGGGCAGATCAACGTCGCATCGGACGGTTCGTCGATCTACCACGTGACGGCCGGCCGCGATTCGCACATCATCGACAAGCGGAAGACCTTCAAGATCTTCGGCGTACCGCTCAATTCCGTTGGGCATCTCTTTACCTGGATCAAGACCATGGCCTTCGCGCATCCCGTGGTCGCCATGGCCACCGTTGTTGCCGTCGCCGCGGGTGCGGCCGGAGTGACCGTCGCGGCGAACAGCGACAGCGGACTCCCGTCCGGGCAGGTGACGGTCGGCGACTGCCAGGGCGTTGATCTCTACACGTCGCCGCTGCGGGCGGTCCCGGTCTGCACCGACCGGACGGCGACGCAGCTCGGAGCCGATCTGGTCTTTCACTTCAACAACCTGTACAGCCCGGGCCCGGTTCCGGTGCTGGCTCGATGGAAGAGCACGCACACACCCTCGGCCGCGGACTGCCAGAAGACGATCGACCCCGCACCGCAGCTGAATCTCGCACCGGTCTACCCGGGTGACGAGTTCTGCCTCGCCACACACACCGGCGGATACGCGTTCCTGCGCATCGTCGCGGCCAGCCCGGTCCAGCTCACCATCGCCGCGCAGATCCTGTCCTAGACCCGGTCGATTGCGCGTCGCCGCGTCGCCCGCGGTCACGAAGTCGGTGAATCTCCGCACCCGCACGATGCGTGAGATGTTTCACGTTTTCACGTTTCCGCTGCCCGGGGGCCTGCTGGAAGCTGAGACGCCGCTTAGACTCGCCGCGCTGATGCAGTCCGGTGATGCGACCGGCATCCCGCCTCCAGGAGGAATCCGTGCCGCCCTGTCACCCGAGCGTCGTCCCGCCCGTCGGGTACGCCCTCCATGACCATCCGGGCGGCGTCGGCGAGTGAAGCGCTCCAACAAGGTGTCGAATCCCCCCGTACCGGATGATTCGACGGCGATCCTCTCTGGCCAGGCAACGCTCCCGGAGTGGCGGCGGATCCAGCTGGAACGCCAGCTTCCGCAGCCTCGATTCCCGGCCGGTATCGGCGTGCCGTCGATGATCATGCTGTTCTGCCTCGTCGTTCTGGGTGCGATCACCTCGGTCTACTCGGCGATGCCGGTGTCGCGGACGGTGCCGCACGCGATCACCGAGTCGCAGAAGGATCTGGTCACCGACGTCGCGCATCGACTCTCGGTGGGTGGCCAGCGCGACCAGGCCGACGTCGCGGCGTTCGCGGCCGGATACACGCCCGGGCCGGTGCCGACCGCGGCGTTCGTCTCCGGCGCGACGAAGACGCATCCGGACTGGCACTCGGTTGCGATCTGGAATCCGACCACACACGTGATCATTGCGAGCAGCGGCGAGACGCTGCCGGCGGCGGTGCTCGCCACCGATCTGAGCAAGGCCGCGAACGTCGGCTTCATCGGCGTCGACCTGCGCGGCCGGCTGGTCCACCTGGTCCGTCTGCCGGACGGCTCGGTCCTCGGCGTCTCGATCGCGGTCGGCATCCGGGATCTGAAGCTCGATCCGAGCGCATCGCAGTCGGTGCTGCTGGTACTCGACGGCACGACGTTGATCTACAGCCAGGGCCATCCGGTCGGGGACACCGATCCGGTGCGCGGAGTGGTCACACGCGCGGTCGCCACGCACGAGACACACACATCGACCGGTACGTCGGTGATCCAGAACGGCGTCTCGCGGGTGCCGGTGGTGACCGCGTCGCCAGTCGACGGCACCGGATTCGCGGTCACCTCGATCACGTACGTGCACCGGACCGGTGCCGACGCTTCGACGGCCGGCGAGATCCTCGGCGCGCTCCTGGTCCTGATCGGTCTGCTCGGTTTCGCGTTCACCCGGCTCGCGTTCGTCCGGCCGCTGCGCCGTCTGCTCGACGATGCCAAGGCAGTGGCCTGTGGAGACGTGGGCGGCGCCGCCCGTACGTCGCGGCTGCGCGAGGCGCGCCGGCTCGGCGTGGCGCTGGCCGATCTGTCGGCGCAGAAGACCGCTGCCCATCGGCGTGCACGCCGGTTCGGGATCGGCGTGACCACCGCGATCAGCGTGACGAGTGTGCTCGCGATCGGCTGGTCGGTCGGGCTGTTCGCGGTCGTCCGCTATCAGGTCGACCTGCCGGATCAAGTGGTCACCGACTACCAGAACCACGCCGACGACGCGGCCAACGCGCTGCGCGACAGCCTGGACACCGGTCTGGCCGCCCTCCAGGGCGCGACCACGGCGCATCCGGATGCGGTCGGCGATGCCACGGCCACCCGTCACGTCCTCTCCGGCCTGCTCTCGGCGAACCCGCGGTTCCGGGCCGCGTACGCGATGCGGGCGGACGGCACGCTCGGCGCCCGTGCCGGTGCGAAGCCGATGCGGCACGGCTACTGGGATCCGCACACGCCCGGCCTGCTGGTGGACACGGCCGAGACGACCGTGCCGCTGGTCATCGCGCATGTGCCCTTCGGTACCGGCCAGCTCGTGGTCGAGTTCGACGAGCGCTCGCTGCGATCGGTCCTGCATCGGGTCCGCGGTGACGTACACGTCGTCGATGCCGATATGCGCTCGGTGCTCGACACCGGCGGCTTCATCGCGTTCCACCAGGAGAACGACGCGGCCGTCCGCAGCGCCGCGACTGCGGCCGTCCATCCGATGGAGGCCCAGCCCAAGACCACCGACGTCCGTCAGCGCATCGTGGTCGCGAGCGTCGTCGGCGGGCTGCCGGACACCAGCGTGGCGCCGAGCGCTCCTCCGTCGTCGACCGCGGGTCCGGTCGCCGTGACGATGCCGGTCGCGGCGGCCACCAGCCCGTCCGCAGCGCTCGGTTGGATCGTCGTCGTCACCCGCGACGCCAGCGATCTCGATCTGCCGACGACCCGGCAACTCCACGTTGCGTGGCTGCTCATGGTGCTGGTGATCACGATTGCGGTGATCGGCTGGGTCTGGCAGTACGTGATGTTCTCCCGACCGCTGCGTGCACTGGTCCAGGCGACGGAGGGCGTCGCGGCCGGCGACCACCGTACGCACATCACGCCGGTCCGCTTCGACGAGGTCGGTGCGTTGGCGATCTGTCTGGAGGTGTGCCGGCAGGCGTACGCGCACGGGGCCGAACGTCTCGCCGGTGCGCCCCGGCTGCGCGGCGCGGGCGCCGACTACACGCTCGTCATCCCGAAGATCGGCGCCGATGCCCGCAGCGGCGGCCCGAAGAGCGCGAAGAACAAGGACTAGGTGATCATGCTTTACCTGTATTGCGTGTTCGCCGGTTGGTGCGCCGTGCTGCTCGTGGCCGGCGTTCTCGAACAGCGCTTCCATTTCCAGCGCCTGCGGTCGATTCCGACCCGGGTCCTGGTCAACGGCATCCGCGGCAAGAGCTCGATCACCCGGCTCTGCGCGGGCGCGATCCGCGGCGGCAACCGGGTCGTGATCGGCAAGACGACCGGTACGGCGGCCCGGTTCATCTTCCCGGACGGCACCGAGGAGCCGGTGTTCCGCAAGTTCGGCATCCCCAACGTGGTCGAGCAGATCGGCATCGTCCGGCGAGCCGCCGCCTACCATCCGGACACGCTGGTCATCGAATGCATGGCGGTGATGCCGGCGCTGCAGGAGATCAATCAGGAGAAGCTGATCCAGTCGACGATCGGTGTGCTGTGCAACGTACGCGCCGATCACCTCGCGGAGATGGGTCCGACGCTGACCGACGTCGCGCGGTCGCTCAGCCGAGCCATGCCGGTCGGCGGCGTGTGCGTGACCGCCGAGCGCGAGCACATCGACGTGCTGCGGGCCGAGGCCGCGAAGCGCAACTGCCAACTGATCGAGGTCGATCCGGACTCGGTCACCGACGAGGAGATGGCCGGCTTCGACTGGATCACGTTCAAGGAGAACGTCGCGATCGCGATCGCCGTGGCGGAGTTGGCCGGTGTCGATCGGGCCGCGGCCGTCGCTGGGATGTGGGCGGCACCGCCGGATCCGGGCGCGCTGTCGGTCCACACATACGAGACCGGTGACCAGCAGATCTCGGTGGCGAACATCTTCGCCGCGAACGACCCGGAGTCCACCATGGCGAACATCCGCCTGCTGGAGGAGCGCGGCGCGATCGGCCGCCCGATGCATCTCGTCATCAACTGCCGTCCCGACCGGGTCGAGCGGAACCGCCAGATGGGCGCCATCACCGGCGACATCGACCCGGATCGGATCATCGTGATCGGTACGCCGTCGCGCAGCGCGATCACCGCGGTACCGGCTGCGCTTGCGTCCCGCGTCGTCGACCTCGGCGGCAACCGCGCTGCATCGGGCCTGCTGACCGAGATCCTCGACGGAGTATCCGGCAGCCCGTCGCTGGTGATGATCGGCAACATCCACGGTCAGGGCGAACTGCTGCTGGAGGAGATCGAGAAGCTGCCGACCGGGACGGCCGTCGCGCACCTGCCGGAGCCGGAACCGGAGACCTTCTTCGACTACGAGCGCTACGACGACTATGGCCGTCCCTACGACGGCTACCAGATGGAACGGGTGAACTGAGATGCCGATCGGCAATCTGAATCCGGAGACCGCGACGCTCGCGCTCGGCGTCGGTCTGATCTTCTCGCTGACCTGCTATCTCCTGACGAACCTGTCGCCCGGTGGCATGATCACGCCGGGCTGGATCGGCGTGATGATGGTCGAGGCACCGGAGCAGGGCCTCGTGCTGCTCGGCGCGACCGTGCTGACGTACCTCGCGACGCTGCTGCTGCGTCGGATCGTGATCCTGTACGGCAAGCGGCTGTTTGCCGCAGTCGTGCTGATCGGCGTGTTTCTGGTGCTGACGTTCTACATCCTGGTCCAGCGCGAACTCCCGTTCCTGTTCACGCACGAGACGCTGGGCTTCGTCGTACCCGGCCTGATCACCTACCAGCTCGTTCGTCAGCCGCCGGTCGCGACGATGCTGGCCACCAGCGCAGCCGCGGCGGCCACGTACGTCGTCGTGATCAGCGGCATCCTGGCCGGCGTCGTCCCCGCTCTCTGACGTACCACCTATTCGAGGAGACACCATGTCGCAGCGTTCGGTCCTGATCGCCGCAGGCGTCGCACTACTCGGCTGTATCGCGGTCGGCACGGTGGTCGTGGAGAAGTTCGGCGGGCACACGGCCGGCGGAGCGCCGACCGTCGCCGCGACCGGCGTCGGTCCGACCGGCGGGAAGGCCGCGGACTGGACGTACGAGCGGGCCGACGCACCGGCCCGGACCATCGTGCACGACCGGTCCGGCACGGTGGTCGCGACGTTCACCGACAACTCCCGTACGGTCGACGTGGCCGCACCGGAGCGTACGTTCAGCGAGCCGAAGTTCACCCGGGCGACCGTCACGGTCGACGTGGCAGTCCGGCTCGCGCCGCAGCCGTGGCACGCCGGTGCCGAGAAGGAGGCGTGGGCGACCACGTGGCTCACGAAGGAGCTGGCCGACTCGTCGCCGGACGCGCTCGCGATCGCGTTCCAGTACACGTACGGTGCGCCGGATCTCTATGACGCGGACGGCATCCGGTATGCAGGCGATGCGCAGTTCGGCCCGTACTCGTCCACCGATCCGGACGGGCGCGCGGAGAACAACGACTTCAACGACTACCTCGGTATCACGTACAACTTCTCCGATCTCGGTCCGATCGCGCCGCACAAGGACCGTTACGGAGACGTCGACTGCTCCGGGTTCATCCGCCTCGTCTACGGCTACCGGATGGGCTTCCCGCTGCGTCGTGGCAACGCCGCCGGTCCGGGCCTGCCCCGGCGCGCGGTCTCGATCTCGACCGTCGGACCGGGCACCGAGGTCATCCACAACACCGGCGCACCGGCCCGCGACTACGACGCGCTGCAGCCCGGAGACCTGGTCTTCTTCAACGTCGATCCGTCGGACGGCCCGCAGGTCGATCACTCCGGCATCTTCCTCGGCATCGACAACTCGGGCCACTACCGGTTCATCTCCAGCCGGACACTCGCGAACGGGCCGACCATGGGCGACTCGAAGTACTCCGCGATCCTCGACGGCAGCGGTCATTTCGCGCTCGCCTTCCGCAACGCCCGGCGTATTTGACCGTCACGGACCGAACGGCCGGCATGCCGGGCAGTGATAAACTGCCTGCTAGCGGCTGCGCTGCGGTCCATGTGCCAGGCCGTGTGTTTCGAGCCGCTCGTGGTCGACCGGGGTTGTCAGGGGGTCAGCCTGCGATGGATCGGACCAAGACCCAAGCGCTTGCCGCCGCCGAGAGCGCGCGGTTCGACAATGATCGACCTCGTTCGATGCAAGCGACTGCCCGCGCCACTCGTACGATGCCGCGAGGCGTCCCGATGTCGTGGATGGACGAGCTGTACGACCATCCGCCCCTCTGGGTCTCGCACGGGGCCGGATCCCGGTTCTGGGATATTGACGGCCACGAGTACGTAGACATGTACGTGGCGGACATGAGCGCCTTCTGCGGGCACGCCCCTGCACCGGTCGTCCGTGCCGTCTCGGAGCGGATCGCGGCCGGCAACCAGTTTCTCCTGCCCTCCGAGGACGCGCTGGTCGTGGCCGAGGAACTCGCGCAGCGCTACGGGATGGCCAAGTGGCAGTTCACCTTGTCGGCGACGCAGGCGAACACCGAGATCGTACGGATTGCTCGCGTCCGGACCGGCCGTGAGAAGATCGTCGTGTTCGACGGCAAGTACCACGGCCACCTCGATCCCACGCTCGGGATCCTCGAGGACGGCCAGGTCCGGCCGGAATACACCGGCCTGCCGGTCGAGATCGCGGCCACCCTGCGCATCGTGCCGTTCAACGATCTCGATGCGGTCGAGCGAGCGCTCGCGCCCGGCGACGTGGCGCTGCTGCTGACCGAGCCGGCCATGACGAACGCAGGGTTCCTGCTGCCCGATCCGGGGTTCCACGACGGGTTGCGCGAGATGACCCGCCGCCACGGCACGCTGCTGGGGATCGACGAGACACACACGTTGGTCACCGCGTACGGCGGGCTCACCACCGAGTGGGGTCTGCAACCGGACTTCGTGACCGTCGGCAAGTCGATCGCCGGCGGAGTGCCACTCGGTGCGTACGGCATGACGGACGACGTGGCCGCGGTACTCCATCCGCCGGCCGCCTCACCCGTGGTATCCGGGATCGCGTACGACGAGGTGGCCACCGGTGGGACGCTGTTCGCCAACCCGCTGTCCATGGCGGCTGCCCGCGCCGCGCTCACCGAGGTGCTGACGCCGGCGGCGTTCATCACGACGGCGACGCTGGGCGAGCAGCTCGCAACCGGTCTGCGTACACGCATCGACCGGGCGGGCCTGCCGTGGTCGGTCAACCATCTCGGCTCGCACGCCTACTACTTCTTCAGCCCACAACCCCCGCGCGATGCGCGCGGCGCTCGGGACACCGACGACCCCGACCTGCGTGCGCTAATCCGGCTGTTCCTTGCCAACCGTGGCGTATGGGAGTCGGGCTGGTGGCTCGGGCCGACGGTCTCCGTCGCGCATGCACCGGAGGACGTGGACGCCTATCTGGACGCGATCGAGGAGTTCACCGGAGTCCTCGCCTGACGGTTGCGTCCACGTAGTCCGAGCGCGGTGACTTCGTTACCATCATTCGATGGCAGACGATAGCGAACCGGACCGGGTGGCTTTCGATCTCACCGGTGTCCCGGAGACGCTGCTGTGGAATCTCCACCATCGGGCTCTCGCCGCCCGCGACCCGGGCTCCGGCCTGAGCGACCCCATGGCCGTCGAGATCATCACACGCCTCGATTACGCCGCCTCGCGGGTCGCCACCGGCCATGATGCGTTCGCGGCGCGCTGGCATGCGCTGCGGGTACGGACGTTCGACGATGAGCTGCGCCGCCTTCTCCAGGGGTCACCCGACGCGACCGTCGTATGCCTCGGCGAAGGGCTGGAGACTCAGTTCTGGCGGGTCGACAACGGCCGGGTTCGATGGTTGAGCGTCGATCTGACCGAGACGATCGCGCTGCGCCGACAATTGCTGCCCGACCATCCCCGCGCGGCGATGGTGATCGGCTCGGCGACCGACGACGCCTGGACGGACGCGGTCGACCGGACGCGACCCGTAATCGTCACGGCCCAGGGGCTGCTGATGTACTTCGACCGCGCCGAGGTGCACCGCACCATCGCGATGATCGCCGATAGGCTGCCCGCCGCGACGCTGCTGTTCGACGCGGTGCCCGAACCGATGATCCGAGCCCGCGAACGGCGGGCGACGGCCGACGGGTCGTCGTCGCTGGCGGCCTGGCGCTGGGGCATGTCGGCACCGGAGCGCCGCGACCTGGCCGCACTGCCCGCCATCCGGTCGCTCGTCCAGCTAACGCCGCCACGTGGGCACGGGGTGCTGTTCGGCACGGTGCTACCGGTCCTACGCCGCGTTCCCGGGGTCCGCGACCGGCTGCCGGTCTTCCCGGTGTTCCGAGCAGACCTGGCCAGCCCGTCGGCCGGGAACCGCTGACTCCCGGCGTCCTGATTACAAGGCAGACGATCCGGCCGGCCCGCCGTTTCGGGGGCAGCACAATGTCTGCGCCAACAGTAGTGTGCGGACATGCGCCTGCCCCGTGGGATTCGGATCGCTGTCGCCAGTATCGGCGTAGTCGTCTCCCTACAAATGACGGCCTGCAGCACACCACACCCCGCTGCCGGTCCGGCGATCGCCGCAGGACCGGCAGCCTCGTCCGCGTCGGCGATCACGGCGCAACCGGCGTCCACCCTCGCACCCACGGCCACCGCACACATTGGCAATTGCGGCGTCTCGGTCTCCACCGATATCCGTCGCGTGCCGACCGTGTCCTACACGCCGAATCATTGCACCGTCGAGTCGAACTCGTTTCAGCGTGTGTCCATCGTGGACGGTACGGGCGCCGCGGCAGGGCCGGGACAGACCATCACGATCCGGTACGTCGGCGTTGCCTGGACGACGAAGAGGGCGTTCGCCATTTCGTGGGCACCGCCGCCACTCGAGGTGACGCTGCCCGCAGGGTCGCTACTCGACTGGGACGCCCTTCTGTCCGGGGCGCGCGCAGGCAGTCGCGTTGTCCTCATCGTGAATTCCGGAATGTTTCCGGGACCCGCAATCGACTCAATGGGATCCGCAGATGAGACGGATCTGTGGATCGTTGACGTCCTGGGTATCGGCAGCGATCCGGCCTCCTGATCAGACCCGAACATGACCACGTAGATCCTGGCCTGGTCGAGTTTTCAGCCGGCGTACAGGATCCGAAAACGATCGGGTTCCGCCGGATCTCGATCAACGACGTGGATGGGCGGCCAGGCCCATTGCCACACGCTGATGCCGGGCACGCGGGAGAACCGGATCTGCCCGCGCGTGCCTTCGACGGCAACGCGCGGCCAGGCTTCGGCAATGCGCGCGCGGTCCGCGCCGTGCGACCGCATCACATCGGCGAGGACGGCGACGGTGTCGTAGCCCTCGAAGGCGACGAAGGAGGGCGCTTCGGCCAGGCGCTCGCGGAGGGCCGTCTCGACTCGTGCGCCGAGTGGGCCGAGGCGCTCGGGCAGGTAGCGCAAGAACGGAATCGCGGTGCTGTCGTCGCCCAGTAACGTCGCCCATTCGGCGAACTCCGGTTGGCCGGCCGGAGCACCAATCATGATCTCGGCGAGGCGCCGGTCGCGGCGGACAGACTTGACGATCGGCACTGCCGGCTCCGGGTGGCCCACCAGAAGAAGGACGGCTGTCGCGCGATTGCCGACGAGTTGGTCGCACACGGCCTCGGGGGTGAGCGAGCGCATGTCGAGTTTGATGACGGTGCCCCCGCGTGGAGCGAGGTAGTCCCGCAGGATCCGGGCCCCGGATGCCCAGTAGACACTCGGCTCGGCTGCTAACGCGATGCGACGGTGGCCCGCGCTGAGGAGAAAGTCTGCATAGATCCGCCAGCCGTGGGACTGTGCCGAGGCAAGGCGCGCGACCCATTCCGTTGGCTGTTCGGTAAGCGCGTCGAGAACCGCTGACGAGCAGAGGAACGGCAGGCCGAGGGCATCGGCCCGGGCGGCGGCGGCACGAGCGACAACGCTGTGATACTCGCCCGCCAAGGCAGCCACGCCGAGGTCAGCCAATTCATCGACGGCCGCCGCAGCCCTCTGCGGATCAGCCGCGGTGTCTCGGACCACCAGGTCGAGTGGTCTTCCGACGATCCCGCCGGCGTCATTGACGTCGCGAACGGCCAGTTCGAGTCCGGCGAGTAGGTGTCGGCCTGCCTCGACCCAGCCGGGCCGAGTCAGCGGAACGAGAGCGCCGATCTGGACGGATGATCCGTCAGACCGTCCCGCTCCAGGTGGCGACTGTGGCGTATTCATGCGTTGGCGTCTCCCGTGCGGATCGGTTGCAGTCTGCCCGTTTGCAGAGTGGCACGGCCCGGTGGTACGCGTTCATCTCATCTCGCCGTGGCGGGCTTGCCGCACGGAAGCTCATCACGATGATCGAGCCCGGATCCGGCGTACCACATCTTGGGCTTGAGGCGACCGTCCTGCCGACGACCCTGATCAGACGCAAGTCTGCTTGATACAACGCAGCGGCCGGCCACGGTTGTGGCCGGCCGCTGCGTCGGGTTAGAACAGGTTGGGGTTGAACGTCAGGGCAGGACTGGCGTTTTGGGCGAGGGTGAGCGCTTGCGCCGGCCACCATCCACCGGCGGCGGGGTCGACCGAGCCGTATTCGGGGTCGATGGTCCCGCCGGGGATGCTGCGGTTGCACTGACCGTCGGACTCGCCGATCGTCTTGACATACAGGTAGGCGTCGACAAGGGCGACGCCGGTATTCGCGGTGGGGCGCGCACCGACACCGCGTCCCGGCGGGTTGCACCAGGTCTGCGGATCGCCGGTGTACTTACCGGCGGGCGGGGTCCAGGCGCCCTGCCCGTTCCGGCTGGTGTCGACGACGAAGTGGGTCAACTTGTGCCACCGGCGGCGTGCCGACGTTCTGGTCGAACCAGGCATCGGTCCAATGCCAGGTGCTGGGGTCGGTCGGCGATACCGCGTCGCCGGGAAGGCCGTCGTTCGGAGCGGCACCGGAGTAGTACTGGCTGGCGCAGTAGTCGGTGTGGCCGGCCGCCCAGGCCGGTCCCTGGGTGGCGAACCAGATGCACTTTGAGATCCAGGTGCCGTACTTGTCGGACTTGTTCGGTCGGCTGGAAATTCGAGACGTTAAGGAAGAATCCCTGGGCCTTGCCGACACCGGCCTGGATCAGCCGGGATGCCATGTCGCCGGTGGAATGCCATTGGCTGTGCCCGGCGTCGAGGTACACCGAGGTGCCCGGCTGCGACTCGAGAGCTCCGATCGCGTATTGGATGTCGGCGATCCGCGCGGCCGTGATGGCTCCGGTCGGGTCGGTCGGTCGGACCGCAGTCGGATGGGCAGGTTCGCCAATGCGTCCGGTTCCAGGATGACCACCGCCTTGCTCGGTTGCCGAGACCCCTGAGCGAAGGCGGCGATCCAGGCCTGATAGTCGGCGTCGGACTGGGCACCGCCGGCCGAGTACTGCGAGCAGTCCCGCAGCGGAATGTCGTAGGCGACGAGTACCGGTACCGCGCGCTCAGCGGCGGCCTTACGCTACCAATGCCTTCACCTGGCCCTTGACCTGGCTCGGGGTGCCCTTGGTGAACCACGCCGCCTCGGGCCAACTCGCCAGCGCCGCCATCGCCGCGGCCTCCGGCGATCTGGTGATGGAGCAGGTCGGTGACCGCCTGGTGGGCGGCCTCGCTCCCGGGATCGACGTAGAACCGCGTGTCGGCGGCCAAGGTCCGGCCCGGCGGGGTGCTCGCCGCGGCCGGACCGATCGCCGCCACGGTGAGACCGGCCACCATGGCCGACGTCAGCAGTAACCGTAGGGGTATTCGCAAACGCATGTGCTCTCCTAAGTTGAGCGACCGTGTAACCCAACCGCGCTCCCGATGTCGACAAGCCGCACCGGAAATCGCCTTGGGAACGCTCCCACGGCACAGTGTCGAAGCGACCCAAAGACCTGTCAACAAGCAAAATCGGCTCACGGCCGACGGCGCGGCCCGGTTAGCCATGCCTTGACCGATTCGTACGGGCGGCCATCAGTCGTGCACGTTCATCGTTCGACGTGAACAATTCGGACGGCAATGTAAGTTACATGGAACCGACTCACTTGATCTTGACGGCGATCGCTCGCACACGCCATTTCCGGCGACTGCATCCGCCGGTCGACCAGCCGCGTGTAACTTCCAGTCCCGTCATCCACCGGTTGATAGCCCACCTGCGTTAATCGTGCGTTGCCGGCAGATGTCGTTGCCGGGCGCAACTCGCCGTGGCCACCGTCTCGACGCCAATCGTCATCCATCAATCACAACGGATCGAGACGTGGGATCTCGACGTGGGATCTCGACGTCCACGAAGGGATACCATGCCTGTTGTGTCACTTCCCTGTGCCGACCCGTCTGAACTGGGCATCGATCCAGCTGGGATCGCCGGCTTCCTGGACGCGTTGGAGTCGGATCCGACCACCGAGCCGCACAGTCTGATACTGCTGCGTCACGGCCGGATCGCGGCGCAGGGATGGTGGTCGCCGTACGAACCGCAACAGCCGCAGTTGCTCTATTCACTGAGTAAAACTTTTGCCGTCACTGCGCTGGGTATCGCCGCCGGTGAGGGATTGCTGAACCTCGACGACCTGGTCCTGCCATTCTTTCCGGAATATCAGGACGACGTCACCGACGACCGTGTCCGGCGGATTCGGATCCGCCATCTCGCCGCGATGGCCAGCGGTCACACCGTCGATACCCTGGAGCCGGCGATGCGGATCGATCCGGATGAACTGGTCCGCGGATTCCTTCGCACGCCGCCGGAGCGGGAACCGGGCAGCGTCTTCGCGTACAACCAGCCGTGCACCTATACCTTGGCCGCAGTCCTCACCCGCCTCACCGGTGGGACGCTGGTGGACTATCTTCGGCCGCGCCTGCTGGATCCGATCGGTGTGGGCGAGGTTTCCTGGCAACACGATCCGACCGGCCAAGAGCTCGGCTGGTCCGGCCTGCACGCGTGTACCGACGCCGTGGCCCGTCTTGGCCTGCTCTATCTACAGGGCGGGCGCTGGCGCGACCGCCAGATACTGCCGCCCGGCTGGGTCGCGGAAGCGACGCGCAGCCACATCGACACGAGCGGACGTGAGCCGTCCGACGAACCGGACTGGCAGCGCGGCTACGGGCTGGGGCTCTGGATGAGCCGCTACGGTTTCCGGGGCGATGGCGCCTACGGTCAGTTTCTGATTGTCGAGCCGGACCGTGATCTGGTAGTGGCGCTCACGGCGGCGACGGATCGCATGCAAGCCGTGCTGGACGCCGTCTGGACGCATCTGCTACCGGCCTGCGGATCCACCGCGAAGCGGGCCGGTGCTGCCGACCATGCGCTGGCCGAACGGTTGAGAGGCCTGAGCCTCCCGCCGGTTTCCGGTTCAGCGACACCACCACTGGACAGCAGCCGGCACTGGGACCTCATCAGCACACTCGAACCGGCTGGCGGGCCGGTCGCAGCCATCGCGCTCAGTCGCGTCGATAGCCGGTGGCGGATCACCGTCACCGGGCATCCGGCCGGCGGGGTGACCGGGCACGTTGACATCGACGTACCCGGCGACCGATGGGTTGTCTCCACACAGGCCGGTCGCGGCGGGCCCGTTCCGGTCGCGGCCAGTGGTGGGTGGAGTGATACCAATACTCTGCGTCTGGACCTCGTGTTCCTGAATTCGCCGCACCGGTTACGGGTGATCTGTCAGTTGGAGCCTCGGACGGTCGACGCGGTATGGGTGACGAACCCGCTGCACAATCCGCCTCTGTAACCTACGGCGCCGCTTGCCCGGCGCGATCGGCGATCTGGTCGTATGCGCGGCGTTGACGCTTCCGTCCCACCGGCGGCGGGTTCACGAGCTGGTTCGCACTGCGAAGGATGAACGGATCGGTGAATGTCGACTCCGCCACGACCGCCGCGGTACGCACGATGAACGATGCCTGCTCCTCGGGCAGCAGGGTGATCAGCATGTCGTCGACCTCTGCGTCGGGCGCGATACGATCGGCCAGTATCGCGAGATCACGGATCACCGTACGGGCGGTGACGGTCAGCCGGTAGCCACCCCGTGTCTTTCGCATATCGACATCGACCTTGTGCTGCGGCAACGACCCGTCGACATCCTCGGCGAAAAACCACGACGCCTTGTGGTGCGAACTCCGTGCGAACAGTGCCTCTCCGCGCGGATCGCCGGCCTCGGTGATGGTCGTCGGAAGCGGCAGCGTGACCACGCTACGCGGGGAGGCGTCGATCGTGACCGTGTGCGTCGCCAAGATCTGATTGTCGGTACTGCGGCGGCTCACCTGCACCGAGTCCTGCCACGGCAGATCCGAGTCGTTGATGGCGATGAGCACCGTTGTGCCCTCGCGGGGCTGGAACGTCAACAGTCGTTCGGCGTAACTGTGCCGCAGCGCGTACCACAGCGGTTTGCGCCGGCCGTCGCCGTCGATCGCCGCCCACGACGTCACCGGCCACATGTCGTTGAGCTGCCACATGACGGTGCCCATGCACAGCGGGGCCAGCGACCGGAAGTGCTCGATGCCCAGGCTCAGCGCCCGGGCCTGGTTGAGGGAGGTCGCCCAGTGCCAGTCGTCGAACGTGCGCCGGCGCCGGCAGGTGGCCGGCCAGGCCCCGGTCCAGCTTGCCGTTGCCGTCCTCGGCCTTCTGGTGGATCAGCATCGCCGGCGAGTCCGGGCGTCGAGGATCGTCGTGGATAGCGCGGGTCAGGGTGGCCCAGGTCGGGGGCGCCTGGAAGCCGAACTCGGCGACGAATCGCGGTCGATAGTCGCGGTAGGCGGTGTAGTCGACCTGGTTCCAGACGTCCCAGATGTGCAGCGTGCCGTGCGCGGGGTCGTTCGGATGAATGTCGGGGCGGAAGGAGTACGGGCTGCCCGGGCTGTAGGGGCGGGTCGGGTCGAGTTCGGCGACGATCGCGGGCAGGATCTCGCTGTAGTAACCCCAGCCCCAGCTGCGCCCGGCCAGGCCGTCTTGCCAGCCCCAGTCCTCGAATCCCCAGATGTTCTCGTTGCAGCCGTTCCACAGCACCAGGCTGGGATGCGGGCTCAGCCGGGTGACGGCCTCGCGAGCCTCGGCGATCACCTCGCCGCGCAGCGGCTCCTCCTCGGCGTACGCGGCGCACGCGAACAGGAAGTCCTGCCACACCAGCACGCCCTGCCGATCGCAGATCTCGTAGAAGTCCTCGCTCTCGTAGATGCCGCCGCCCCAGACCCGGATCAGGTTGACGTTCGCATCGACGGCCTGCGAGATGCGCTCCAGGTAGCGGTTGCGGCCGATCCGCGACGGGAACGCGTCGTCCGGGATCCAGTTGACGCCGCGGGCGAAGATCGGCACGTCGTTGACCGCGGATCGTGAACGGTGTGCCGGACTCGTCCGGTGCCGTGTCCAGCGCGACGGTCCGGAACCCGACCTCGCCCCGCCACCGGCCCAACTCCCCCGCTACGTCGGTGACGGTGACATCGACCGCGTACAGCGGCTGCTGGCCGTATCCGCGCGGCCACCATCGCTCGACATCGGGAACGGTCGATCGTGACAACCGCCTCGCACGAGTCGCCCGCGAGCACGCATTCGGCAGTCTGACCGGCCACGCTGACCGACACGGTCACGGCGCCGTCGGCGACACCGTCGCGCGCGATGTTCACGTGCGCGTCGAGCACCCCGGCGTCGCCACGGACGTTGACCAGCGGTCGCACCGACGCGATCCGGGCCCGGGACCACGTCTCCAGGTGCAGCGGCTTCCAGATTCCTACGGTCGGCAGGTCCGGGCCCCAGTCCCAGCCGAAGTTGGAGGCCATCTTCCGCACCGCGTTGAACGGGTGCGCGTTCACCTGCGGCCGCGGCCCCAGCAGCTCGCTGTCTCGCTCGGCCGCCGTCAGCGGCGCGTCGAAGGCGACCTCTAGCGTATTGATGCCGTCCCGCAGCAGCGCGGCGACGGCGAATCGGTGCGTGCGGTGCATGTTCGCGACCCGGCCGATCACGGTGCCGTTGAGGACGACCGTGGCGTGTGTGTCCAGGCCCTGCGCCACCAGGTCGACGTCGCCGCTGCCGTCGGCGGCCGACCATGTGAACGCGGTTTCATAGGTCCAGTCGACCCGGCCGATCCAGGCCTGCAGCGGCTCGTTGACGTCCAGGTACGGATCGGGGATCAGACCCGCGGCCAGCAGATCGAGGTGAACGCAGCCGGGAACCGTCGCGGGAATCAGAACACCCGCGATGTGGGCGGGCACCTCGCCGCCCACGGCCCGTACGGTCCAGCCGTCGTGCACGGAAATACGCATTGGTCTAAAACCCTTCAATCAGTCGTCTCACTCAACAGATGCACATGGCTCGGGGCGCGAGAGACCCGCCGGCGTGCCCGCGTGTTCGGCCGTGCGGGCGGGTCGGCCAGGGTTGGATCGCGGCCTGGAGCCAGGATTAGAAGAAGCCGGTCCACGGCGCGGGCAGCAAGCGGATCATTTCGTCGCGCCGGAGGTGAAACCGTTGTAGATGAAGCGCTGCAGGGCCAGGAAGATGATCAGCGTCGGGATGATGACCAGGATCGCGCCGGCGGAGATGTCCTCCCAGTGTGCTCCGAACGGCCCCTTGAACCGGAACAGCGACGTCGAGATCGTGCCGAGGTTGTCGTCCGGCATGTACAGGAACGGGATGTAGAAGTCGTTGTAGACGGCGATGCCCTTGATGATGACGACGGTCGCGATCGCCGGCTTCAGCAGCGGCAGGATCACCCGCCAGTAGATCGCTCCAGGAGGAGGCGCCGTCGAGCCGAGCGGCTTCGTCGAGAGAGACCGGGATCGCGCGGACGAACTGCAGGAAGATGTAGATCGACACGATGTCGGTACCCATGTACAGGACGATCGGCGCCCACCGGGTGTCGAACAGGCCCAGTCCGTTGACGATCTGGAACGTCGCGACCTGCGTGGTGACGCTCGGGACCAGGGTCGCGATCAGGAAACCCGGCGACGACCAGTTTCTTGAAGCGGAACGTGAACCGGTCGATGGCGTAGGCGGTCATCGACCCGATCAGGACCGAGCCGGTAACCGAGATGACCAGGATGAACGTGGTGTTCAGGAAGCCGGTGAGCATGTTGCCGTCATGGAACGCGGTGACGTAGTTGTGGAAGTTCAGCCAGTTGTGCGGCAGCGTCAGCGGACCGGTCGAGGTCGCCTCCGAACTGGTCTTCAACGAGGTCAGGAACACCACGACCAGCGGCAGCAGCATGATCGCCGATGCGCCCGACCAGCGAGGTGTACTTACCGGTGGCGGCGACGGCTGCGCGGGCGCGACGGTTGCGGTCCGGCATGGCGGGACGGCGGCGGCTCGAAGCCGGGATGGAGGCGCTCATACCAGGTCCGCATTCTCGTCCGGGAAGATCAGACGCTGGATCAAGGTGACCAGCAGCACGATGAGCAGCAGTACGACGGCGGAGGCCGAGGCCAGACCGACGCGGTTGAACTCGAACGCCTGCTTGACGGTCTGGATGACGAAGGTCTGGGTGCCGCTGGCGCCGGTGGTCATGATGAACGGGATCTCGAAGACCGCCAGTGACCCGGAGATCGCGAGGATCGCGCTGAGCCCGATGATCGGGCGGATGCCGGGCAGGATGATGTGCCGGAACTGCTGCCAGCGGCTCGCGCCGTCGATCTCGGCGGCCTCGTAGATGTCGGCCGGGATCGACTGGATCGCGCCGAGAAACAGCACGAAGTTAATGCCCATGTACCGCCACACCGACACCGACGCCAGTGACCAGTTCGCCGATCGCGGGATCGCCGAGCCACAGATGCTGCCCGTGCGAGCCGAACACGCCGAGGACCGAGTCGAGGACGCCGCCGGGCTGGAAGAAGTACAGGAACACGAACCCGATCGCCACGCCGTTGATCAGCGAGGGGAAGAACAGGATGCCCTTGAACAGGTTGCGCAGCCGGGTTTTGAAGCTCAGGATCGTCGCGAAGTACAGCGCCAGCACGAGCTGCACCACGGAGCCGGCCAAGTAGTACAGGCTGACGTAGAACACCTGGAACAGCTGCGGCTTGGTGAAGATGCTGACGTAGTTGCTCAGCCCGATGAACGTCTTCGTGGGCGCTGAAGCCGTCCCAGTTGGTGAGGCTGTAGTGCACCAGGTTCACCACCGGGACGTAGGTGAAGGTCACCAGGAACGCCAGGGGAACGACGAGGAACAGCCACGGGACCAGACGCTGGCGGCCACGACCTCCGCGGCGCCCGTGCGGCCGGTTCGGCGCGACGGCGGTCTCCGGCGCGAGGAGAACCGGGTCCCTCCCCGGCGTACTCAATGCGTCGATCATGTCTTCTCCCTGACGTCGGGTACGGCATCGACGGCCGCGACAATCGAAGTTCTCCGGACGACCTGCCCGCCGGCATGGCGACGACGCCGGCGGGCGGACACATCCGATGACCGCGACCATGGACGGCGATGATAGCGCTGGCTGCCGCCCATGGTCACCGGTCGTGCACGCGATCAGGAACCGGCGGTCGCGATCGCGCCACTCCACTCTTTGTTCAGGGTGGCGAAGTCATCGTCCAATGTGCCTTTCGCCGCACCCCGGGCGAGATCGACGATGTGCTGGCGGTAGTCGGGGCTCGACAAACCGATCTCCGAGGCCTTGTCGATGTTGTTGACCGTCACCGACTTCGCCTGGGACAGCTCGATGAACTGCACCCCGGCGTCCTGGTACGGCTTGAGCGACGCCGGCAGCGGTGCGCTCTTCAACGTCGGTACGTCGCCCTGGTCCTGCGCGTACGTCGACTTGTCGGTGAACCAGTCCAACCACGCCCGCGCGGCGTCCTTGTGGGCCGAGTGGACGCTGACGCCCTGCAGGTAGTCGGGGCCGACCACGGAGCAGAACTTGCCCGCGGTCTGGGCCGGCCATGGCATGAAGCCGATGTCGTCGGCGCTGGCGCCGGCGGTGGTCGCCGCGGCCTGCATTTGCGACACTGCCCAGGATCCGAGCCACATCGTGGCAACCTTGCCGGTGCCGATCAGCGTCTTGGAGTTCTCCCAGTTCGTCGTGGTCGGATCAGCCTCGGTCAGCTTGTCGTGCACGACGTTGTACAGCGTCGAGTCGATCGTGTTGAGCTCTTGACCGGCCGCCCACGGTGCGGCGTTGCTGGCCAGGTTGTCCGTTGCGTTCGGATCGCAGGACACCGAACCGACCGCGCCTTCCCAGCTCGTCATCGGCCAGCCGTCGTGGTAGTTGGTGTAGTACGGCGTCGACTGCGTCTTTGCCTTGATCGCCTGCAGGTCGGCGATGAACTCGTCCGGCGTCGTCGGCCATGCGGTGATTCCCGCGGCCGTCCAGACCTTCTTGTTGTAGACGAAGCCGTTGGCGTTGCCGTTCTGGGCGATGCCGTACACCTGACCGTTGACCGTGCCGTTGTCAATGAATCGGTATTTGGCGTTCAGGTCGGTCGAGCTGCCGAGCGGGGCGAAGAATTCCGAGTACTCCGACTTCGGCAACGCATTCGGGATGAGCAACACGTCGCCGTAGTTCGACGTGTTCATCCGGATCTTCGTATCGCCTTCGTAGTCGGTCAGGCCCTGGAAGGTGACGTGGACGTTGGGATAGATCAGATTGAACTGGGCGGCGTACTTCTTCAACGTGCCGTCGCTGACCAGGTCGGTGCGGTTGGTCAGAACCGTGATATCACCGGACACCTTCGCCGGATCTGCCGACGCCGTGGCGCTGCCGCCGGCCTTGCCCGAACTCGAGCATGCCGCCAACGCCAACAGCGCGGCCGCGGCCGTCACTGCCAACCATCGATTATTTCTCATGTGTCTCCCGTCTCGGGGGATGTGGCAATCGAGTGCTCATGCCCGGTGACTGCGCCGCAGCTTATTAACCGATTAAGTCGCCGGTGTAGCGAACCGTAGGGCAGCGGCGGTTGACGGTCAACCACGAACACCGAGGTTGATACGGTTTCGTTACAGCGCCGTCATCCGTATGGTCACATTTGCGGTTACGCGACGTCCGGCTCGGACCTCGGTGTCGTACCGGCGCAGCCACTCGATAGCGCCCGTTCTGAGGCGATCCGCACCCTTGAATGCCCAGATGTTGGCGCTTCTCAGGGAACCGGGGCGGCGTTCCGCCGGTGGTGGCGGACGGATCTCGATCCGCGCTCGCCCATCCGACGGAGCGGTTGACAGCGCATAGACACGAATCTACATTGAGGCGCTTATACGGTTCAGCAATCTTCTCGCATGACGGAGAGTTCACCGATGAAAAGACGCATCGCCATATGGGCGGCGGTGGCCGGCATCCTGACGTGGATGATCGCCATCGGCGCACCGGCGTCCGCCACGTCCACACCGTTCGTGACCCGATCCGGCGCGCAACTGAAGCTCGCCGGACACGACTTCCGGTACGCCGGAACCAACAACTACTACCTGTTTTATCAGTCACAGGTCATGGTCGACGACGTGTTCGCTCGTACCCAGGCAGCCGATCTCACGGTCCTACGCACGTGGGGCTGGAGCGATACCGGCAACCTCGACGGCACCGGAGCCGTGGTCAGCCCACCCAACGGCGTCTACTTCCAGTACTGGAACGGCACTGCACCGGCCTACAACGACGGTGCAACGGGCCTGGCGCACCTGGACTACGTGGTCTGGAAGGCGGGCCAGGACGGCATCAAGCTGATCATCCCGTTCACCAACAACTGGAGCGACTTCGGCGGCATGGATCAGTACGTCAAATGGGCCGGCGGGAGCAACCACGACGACTTCTACACCAGCCCGACGATCCGTACCTGGTTCAAGGACTACATCTCCCACCTGCTCAACCACGTCAACCCACTAACCGGGCTCGCCTACAAGGACGACCCGACCATCATGGCGTGGGAACTGGCGAACGAGCCTCGCTGTGTCGGATCCGGCCTGTACCCGGCATCGGCCGGCTGTAACACCAACACCCTGACCAGTTGGGCCGACGACGTGTCCGGCTACGTCAAGTCGGTCGACCACCACCACCTCGTCGGCGTCGGTGACGAGGGTTTCTACTGCACCGACCCGACGAGCACCGACAACACGGTCGACTGCGCCTCCGGTGACGACACCCTCGCCCTGTCCGCGCTACCGACCATCGACTACATGTCCTACCACCTCTACCCGGACAGCTGGAGCGAGACCACAGCCTGGGGCACCCAGTGGATCGTCCGGCACAATCTCGACGCGCTGCGCCTGCACAAACCATCTATCATGGGCGAATTCGGCTCCCTCAATAAAGCCACCCGCAACACCGTCTATCAGCAATGGACCCAGGCATTCGCGCTGTCCGGAGGCACCGGTTTCACCTACTGGCTGCTATCCGGCAAGCAGGACGACGGCAGCTGGTACCCCGACTATGACGGATACACCGTCTACTGCCCGTCGCCGGTGTGTCAGACGATCACCAACGCGGGCCGGGAACTGTCCGCCGGGAAGTGGTATTTCGCGCCGGTCGCCGACGACGACTCGGTAACCACACCGTTCGCGACCGCCACCACCGTTGCCCCTGCAGCGAACGACATCTCCTACATCGGCGCGGTCCGCCCGTCCACGATCGATCTCGACCCCGCCACCGCCGGGCAGCAGAAGACCCTGACCGTCACCGGCGGCACGTTTGCGCTCGGCACCGGCGGAAGCGTCACGTTCACGCCGGCGTCCGGGTTCCACGGCAAGGCCGCGGCGACGTACACGGTCAAGGATCTGCTCGGCACGATGTCGAACGCCGCGACGATCACCGTGACCGTCAAGCCGGACCCAACCGCGGCGATCGTGTTCGCCTCGTTCGAGTCGGCCGACCTCGACGGGTGGGCGCCCGCATCGTGGCAGACCGACGCCGGCACCCTCAGCCCGGAATCGAGTTTCGCCACCGACGGGAATTCCGGAGTGCAGATCGCGTCCGACGGCGGTGGCTGGTTCGGCACCAACCTCGCCACACCGATCGACATCTCCGCGAAGACGGAGCTCAAGGTCGACATCCAAACCGGAGCCGCAGCCGGTACGTCGGTCGACATCGCCATCCAGAACAGCTCCGACTTCACCTGGTGCCAGGGCTCGTTCACCTGGGTTCCGGCTGGTACCAGTGCCACCTACGTCGCCGATCTCAGCAGCGGCTTCTCGTGTGACGTATCCACTCTGACCGACGTCCGTGCGATCTGGGTGTTCCTCAGCGCCGGACAGACGTCCGACCTCGACTACGTCCGCACGGACTGACCGAGCGCACAGCGGACGGGGCCCGAGTCGGTGACTCGGGCCCCGTCCGCGTCGTGTCCGACACTACCGACGCTCCGTCGGCACGCACCGGTCGGCACCCGCGACCGCCCCAAGAGCACGCAGGTCCGTCCGGGTCAACAACCACGCCATGGCCAGCTCCGCGCCAGGTACTGAACCGTGTAAGTCACTGCTCGCTAGGAGCCGCTGCAAACACCCGTCAACCTTCGGCCCGGACGCCGGTGCATCGGAGACGTCAGTCTACCTGGCATTACTACCGCGACCATGGAAGACGTCGCGGCGGTACCACCGTGGCCGTCCGAGCCGGTGACCGTGGCCGCGAACGCTTAACCGTGTTAGTTTACCGTTCCATGGGAGGGTGATGGTGAAACGTCCAACGATCGCAGATATCGCCGAACGCGCCGGCGTGTCCAAAGGCGCCGTGTCCTACGCGCTCAATGGTCAGCCCGGCGTGTCCGACACTACGCGGCGGCGAGTGCTGGAAATTGCCCGCGAGATCGGATGGAACGCCAATGGCGCAGCCCGGGCGCTGACCGGCGCACCGAGCCAGAGCGTCGGCATGGCGCTGCGCCGCCCTGCCCGCATCCTTGGCGTGGAACCGTTCTACATGGAGCTGATCAGCGGTGTCGAGCTGGCCCTGTCGACCGGATCCTACGCATTGTCTCTACAAGTTGTCGCTGACCAAGCAGCCGAAATCGCACTCTACCGACGCTGGTGGGGCGAGCGACGCGTAGACGGCGTGCTCGTCTGCGACCTGCGGGTCAACGATCCCCGCATCCCCGTGCTCGAGGAACTCGAACTCGCAACCGTCGTCGTCGGCGCTCGGGCCGGGGCAGGCAGTCTCGTCAGTGTGTGGTCCGACGACGCCGCGGCCGTCGAGGAAGCGGTCGGATATCTGGCCACACTCGGCCACCGGCGGATCGCCCGGGTGGGCGGTATACCGGAACTGCTGCATACGGCCGTGCGCACCGCCGCATTCACCAAGGTCTGCCAGCGACTAGGCCTCTCCCCCGCCGACACGATTCCGACCGACTACTCCGGCGAGGACGGCGCCCGGGCAACACGGCGGCTACTCAGTTCGCCCGACCGGCCCACCGCAATCCTCTACGACAACGACGTGATGGCCATCGCGGGTCTCGGCGTCGCTCGCGAAATGGGCTTCTCCGTACCCGGCGACGTATCCCTGATCGCTTGGGACGACTCGGTTCTCTGCCAACTCGTACACCCAGCGCTGACGGCGATGTCACGCGACATCCCCGCCTACGGGGCGCTCGCCGCTCGGAAACTTCTCGACGTCATTAAAGGCGAAGACGCCACCTCCACCGAGGACAAACCGGCCCACCTCATCCCCCGAGGCACCACCGCACCGCCGGCCGCAGGCAGCGCAGCAGGTAGATGACGACCAAGCGCTAGCAGTCGGGCGTACCCCAGCTGGGGCTGAAGATCATCCGTGCGCCGAGCGCCGTGAACGGGTCCTGGATGTGGTCGGGGCTGCGCGGCACCTGGTGCGGCATGGACTTGTTCCCCGGGAGCATGATCGTCAGCAACACGGTCTTGGCGCAGCCCGGCAACGGCGTTTTGATCGCCGGCAGCGTCGCGTGCGGATGAGCGGCTGACAGGATCGCCGTGCTCTGGCTGAACAGCGTGAGCGTAGGTGGGCTGGCCCCGGGTGCGGTGTAGGTGGCGAGGGCGAGCTTGAGCTGAAGGGTCGGGCAGGCCGCCAGGATCTTCGGGTTCAGCGTGAACACCGTCGGGTTCCCGTTCCCGGCCGTCACCACGTTCCCGGCGTCGAACTGCCCCTTGATCGCCGCGTTGTACGCCGGACAAGTCGTGCCCGTGGACGCGGGCGGCTTGGTGTGCGTCGGCGTCGCCGTGGGCCGGTGCGCCGTGGGCGTCGGCGGCGGCGTGGCAGGGGTCGATGTCGTGGCGGCAACCGTGGCCGCTGGCGCCGGCGGCGCCAAGGAACTCGTCGACGGAGCCGGCGCCGCGGCCGGCAGCGCCGCGTTCACGTGGGTGATAGTGCAGGCGGCGACGAGCAGGACGGCGGCGGCAACCAAGCCGGCCGAAATCCACCGGCGGCGGGCCGCGAGGCGAGGGGTCACGCGGTGGATGGTAGTACCGTCGAGCCGCCCGTGGGGTCACGCCGGAGCAGCCGGCCGCCACGCCGATGCTGACACCAGTGGATCTCGGCTGGACACCGACCCGCACCCGGCCGCGGCGGCCGATCACTGATGTGTCCCGGTGCCCCGGCGCGGCGCCGTCCGGCATCTGTGATCGGCGACCACGTCGAGTCGTCTACCGGCGGCCGCGTCCGAAGTAGCTGGCGCGCACGCGGTCGAGCAGGATCGCGACACCGAGGACGCCGCCCTGCACGACTTGCTGGTAGTAGGGGCTGACGTGCAGGGCGAGCAGGCCGTTGGCGATGAATTCGAGCAGGATCGCGCCTGCGGCGATGCCCACGATGCGGCCCTCGCCGCCAAAGAGCGACACGCCGCCGACGACGGCTGCGGCGATGGCGATCAGTTCCCAGCCGGGGCCGACCGATGGATCGGCGACGTTCATCCGTCCGATGACGAGCATCCCGACGATGGAGGCGAGGACGGAGCTGGCGATATAGGTGGAGGTGATGCGTCGCGCGGTGGGGATGCCGGCGAGGCGGGCGGCTTCCTTGTTGCCGCCGACAGCATAGATCTGCCGACCGATGTACGTCCGTTCGAGGACGAACCAGGCGATGACGGCGGCGCCGATGAAGAACAAGGCCGGGACGGGGATGCGTTCGATGTAGAACGAGCTCAGGTTGCTGAAGATCGGGTCGATGCCGTTGATCGGGGCGCCGCTGGTGATGGCCAAGGCCAGGCCTTGCGCGGCGGTGAACGTCACCAGCGTGATGACGAATGGCGGCACGTTCAGCCGCGTGATCACGGTGCCGTGCCAGCAGCCGACGCCGGCGCAGATCAGGACGGTCAGCAGGATCGCGACCGGTGCGGGCATGCCCTCGCGGACGTTGAACCAGGCGGCGAGGATCCCGGCGAGACCGGCGAGTGCTCCGACCGACAGATCGATGCCGCCGGTGAGGATGACCAGGGCTTCCCCGATCGCGAGGATCCCGACCTGGGCCAGGTCACGGCCCATCACCTGCAGGTTGCCGACGCTGGAATACGTTGGGGCGTTGACCGCGATGAGGATGAACACGACGACGCAGGCGATGATGACGCCGGCCTCGGGACTTTCGGCGAGCCGTCGCAGCAGCCGGCTGCCCGGCCGGGTTGGCTGGGCCGGTGTCGGCATCGTGGTCTGCTCGAGCGTATGGGGTGCGCTCATGGGCGTGCTCCATTCGTGTTCTCGGCGTCATCGTCGAGTGGCGGTGTTCCGGTGCCGGCAGCGGACGTCATGATTCGTTCTTTGGTGGCGTCATCGTGGTCGAGGACGGTCACCACACGGCCGTGGTTCATCACGGCGATACGGTGACAGATCCGCTGCAGCTCTTCCAGTTCGGAGGAGGCGACGAGCACTCCCATGCCCTGGCGGGCCGCGCGTTCGATGAGTTCATAGATCTCGGCTTTCGCTCCGACGTCGACGCCACGCGTCGGCTCGTCGAGCAGCAGCAGCCTCGGCTCGGTGGCGAAGACTCGGCCGAAGATCGACCGTTGCTGGTTGCCGCCGGACAGGGATCCGATCGGCTGTTCCACCGACTGCATCCGCACATTGACACCGGCGGCGATCGTCCGCGCCTCGTCGCGTTGGCGCTTGGGACGCAGGTACCAGTGGCTGCTGAGCTGCCGCAGGATGGAGACGGTGACGTTCGCCTTGATGGAGGCGAACAGGACCAGTGATTGTTCCTTGCGGTCTTCGGCGATCATGCCGATACCTGCCGCAGTACCGTCACCGGGATGACGCGGTGTGTAGGACTTGCCGGCGAGAGTCATCCGCCCGCCGGTGGCGGGTTGGGCGCCGGCGACGGTGTGGATGAGTCGGCTGCGGCCGCTGCCCATCAGCCCCGCGATGCCGACGATCTCGCCGGCGCGTACGTCGAGGTCCACCGGGCCGAGGCCGTCCGCGGTCAGTTCACGAATCTGCAGATAGATGGGCGTATCCGCGTCGAGGTGGCGGGCCTCGCCGCGGGTGATCTCGCCGCCGACCATTTCTCGGATGAGTCGTGGCCTCGGTGGCTTCGGCCGGGCTGAGGTCGGCGACGAGGCGGCCGTTGCGCAGTACCAGGATCCGGTCGCTGACGGCGCGTACCTCGTCGAGGCGGTGACCGATGAACAGCACGGTGCCACCGCGGGCCGCCAGTTGCCGGGCGAGACCGAGCACCATCTCCGCCTCGACGGGTCCGAGGGACGAGGTCGGTTCGTCCAGGATCAGCAGCCTCGGCTCGCGACCCCACGCCTTCGCGATCTCGATCATCTGCCGGGTCGGCACCGGTAGGCTGCGGACCTCGCGACGCACGCCGATGGCCTCAGGCGATAGTCCGATCTCGGCCAGCATTGCTGCGGCCTCGGCCTGCTTGTGCGGCCCGGTCGACCAGGATCCGGCGCCGCGACTGCCGTGGCCGGCGTCCGAGCAGCAGGTTCTCCGCGACGGACAGCTGTCCGACGAGCGGGAACTCCTGCGATACCATAGCGATACCGAGTCGGCCGGCGGCCTCGGTCGATCCGGGCGTGAGCGGTACGCCGTCGATGTCGATATCTCCGCCATCGCGGTTCACCGACCCGCACAGGCAGCCCATCAGGGTGGACTTGCCGGCGCCGTTCTCACCGACGACGCCGACGACCTGACCGGCATAGAGATCGAGTTCGGGCAGGTCCAGGACGCGGACCGGGCCATAGGACTTGTGGACCCCCCGCAGCCGCGCGGTGACCGCGCGGCTGCGGGTGTCGTCGGACACCGACATCGTCAGCTGATTCCCAGCTGTGACTCGAGCGACTGGTAGTCGTTCAGGTCGGCGTTGGTCACCAGGCCGACACCGGAGCTGAGCGTGGAGCCGTCGGTCTCCAGGAACGGCTTGATGATCGCCATCGTGGCGTCGTTGCCGAGAACCTTCTCCGCCGCCATGATGTAAGCACCGGTGTAGCCCTGCTGGTACGGCATCTGCACCACGGTGCCGCTGATAACGCCGGACTTGATGAAGCCGAGCGTCTGGGCATCCGAGTCGTCACACACAATGCTGACGCTGGCTGGACTTTCCGGCCGACTGGACCGCCTGGGCGAGCGCCGGCCCGTCGTAGGAGTACACGCCGTAGAGGCCGTTGATGTCCGGGTTGTTGGCGAGGATCGTCTCGGCGTCCGAGGTCGCGGTGGCGGCCTGCAGGTTGTCGTTGACCTTCTGGGCGATGGTGATGGACGTACCCTTCATCGCGTCCTCGAAGCCCTGGATCCGCTGGGTCGCGTTCGAGGCGGTCAACGAACCGACCAGAACCGCGACCTTGCCCTTGCCGCCGAGGACCTGCTTCATCGCCGTGCCGGCCTGGAATCCGGCGGTGTAGTTCGGGGTGCCGAGGTACAGACCGGCCGCAGCGGTGCCCGGCAGCGGCGAGTCGATCGGCAGAACGAACATTCCGGCCTTCATGTCACTGGCGATGGTTCCGGCCGCCGAGGTCGGGTCGATCGCGGAGATCGAGTAGCCGGTGACGCCCTGCGAGCGCAGCGTCTCCAGCTCCGAGGTCTGCTCGGTCAACTTGCCCGTGGGTGGTGCGAAGTACGTGCACTTGTTGCTCGCGATACCCAGGTCGGTGCAGCCCTTGAGAAAGCCGACCTTGCCGGCGTTCCAGTAGTCGGCGGCGACGTTGACGACCATGGCGATGTTCACCGACGACAGGTCCTTGCCGGCGATCGCGGACTTGAGTGCCGCGTCAAGCTGGGCCAGCTTGTCCTGGTTGAACGTGATGGAGCCGCTGAGTGTGACGGCGGACTTCGTGGCGGTCGGGGCAGCCGCGCTTGAGCCGCTCGCGTTCTTGGAACAGGCAGCGGAACCGAGCATCAGTACCGCCAGTGCGGATATCGCCGCGATGGAGCGGGTTCTGGCCTTCATCACTGTGTCCTTTGGTGAGTGGGGTAGCGGTTCGGGGGTGTTTCGGTAACCCCGGCACATGAACACGGCCGGGAATCTAGGGGCGATGCCATCGGGTGGCGCATCGCGCTCAGAAGCCTCTGGCGAGGCGGTAGTAGGCCTGGTTCCAGCGAATCTCCTTGACGAACTGACGCACGGTGGTGTCCGCGTCGATGGTCAGCAGCTCCACTGCCGTCATCTCGGCGAGGTCGGTGAGGTGTTCGGATGTCAATGCGCTGGTCAAGGCCGTATGGTGCGGGCCGCCGGCGATCAGCCAGCCTTCGGCGGACGTCGCCAGACTGGGCCGTGGACGCCAGACGGCCCGGGCCACCGGGAGCTGCGGCAGGGGTTCCAGCGGTGCGACCACGTCGATGTCGTTGGCGACGAGCCGAAACCGGTCGCCGAGATCGGCCAGGCCGACGATGGTCGCCGGGCCGGGGGCGGCGTCGAACACGAGCCGGACCGGGTCTTCCCGGCTGCCGATGCTCAACGGATGGATTTCGCAGGTCGGTGTGGCGGACGCGATCGACGGGCAGACTTCGAGCATGTGGGCGCCGAGGACGACTTCGCGACCGGGTTCGAGGTGGTAGGTGTAGTCCTCCATGAACGATGTGCCGCCGGGCAGGCCTTCGGCCATCGTCTTGAGCGCGCGTACCAGGATCGAGGTCTTCCAGTCGCCTTCGCCGCCGAACCCGTAGCCGTCGGCCATCAGCCGCTGCACCGCGAGCCCGGGCAGCTGGCGCAGGCCTCCGAGGTCCTCGAAGTTGGTGGTGAACGCGCCGAAGCCGCCGTCGGTGAGGAAGTCCCGCAGACCCAGCTCGATCTGGGCGGCGTAGCGCAGCGAGGCGTGCCGGTCTGCGCCGGTGCGCAACGCCGCGACCACGCGGTAGGTGTCGTCGTACTCCTTGACCAGGTCCGTGACCCGCTCCGACGAGATCGAATCGACGACGGCGACCAAGTCGTTGACGCCGTACGTGTTGACCGAGACACCGAAGTTCAGCTGCGCGGCCACCTTGTCGCCTTCGGTGACGGCGACGTCGCGCATGTTGTCGCCGAAGCGTGCCACCCGCAACGTACGCATCTCCGCGTTCCCGATCGCGGCACGGACCCAGATCCCGATCCGAGCACGTACCGACGGATCACTGACGTGTCCGGCGACCGTCTTGCGGGCCACACCGAGGCGGGTCTGGATATAGCCGAATTCGCGGTCGCCGTGCGCTGCCTGGTTGAGGTTCATGAAGTCCATGTCGATGCTCGCCCACGGCAGCCCGACATTGGCCTGGGTGTGCAGATGCAGCAGCGGCTTGGTCAACGCGTCGAGTCCCGCGATCCACATCTTCGCCGGGGAGAACGTGTGCATCCAGGCGATGACGCCGACGCACCGGTCTGCGGCGCTGGCATCCAGGCACATCCGACGGATCGTGTCGGCGTTGGTCAGCACCGGCTTCCACACCACGTCGACCGGGATGTCCTCATCCGTGCCCAGGGCGTCGGCGATACGGGTGGACTGCTCGGCTACCTGGCGCAGCGTCTCCTCGCCGTACATGCCCTGGCTCCCGGTGAGGAACCAGACTTCGCGGGCTTCGGGGGGTGTCATGGGTACGGGCTCCGTTCGCGGATGGTTCTGGTGGTCAGTGCTGGCCGTAAACGGTGCGGTAGCGCTCGTGCAGCCGGTCGATGTCGGCGGCTGCGATCGGCAGCGGCTCGCCGAGCTGCCGGGAAATGTGGATGCTGCGGGCCACGTCCTCGCACATCACCGCCGCTTTGACCGCGGCCCGGGCGTCGGCGCCAATGGCGAACACGCCGTGGTTGCGCATCAGCACCGCCGGCGAGCGGTGCCCGTCGAGGGTCTCGACGATGCCGCGGCCGATGGAGTCGTCGCCGACGAGCGCGAACGGTCCGATCGGGATCTCCGCTCCGAACTCGTCGGCCATCCCGGTGAGCACGCACGGCACCGGTTCGCCGCGAGCCGCCCACGCGCAGGCATAGGTGGAGTGGGTGTGCACGACTCCGCCGACGTGCGGCATGTGCCGGTAGACGTAGGCGTGTGCGGCGGTGTCACTGGACGGCGCGAGGTCACCGTCGACGACCGTGCCGTCGAGGTCACAAACGATCATCGATGCCGGCGTCAGATCGTCGTAGGAGACACCGCTCGGCTTGATCACGAGCAAATCGTGGCCGGGTACGCGGGCGGAGACGTTGCCCGCGGTCCAGACCACCAGCTGATAGCGAACCAGCTCCGCGTGCAGCGCACTGACCTGGGCACGTACGGTCCTCACGGTGTCCGTGACCGCGGTTGTGAAGGTACTCATGCGGTGATCGCCCCGTTCCTGCGCTCGCGGAGCCGGTGCAGCACGCCGTTGGCTGCCTCGCCCCGGCCGGAGAAGTAGTCGTGCAGTGTCGTGTATTCGGCGTACAGGGCGTCGTAGGTATCGGCGCGGTGGTGATCCGGGACAAATGCGGCCCGCTCGATCCGGCCCATCGCCGCCGCGGCGGCCGTGACATCCGGGTACGCGGCGGCAGCGACCGCCGCGTGGATCGCCGATCCCAGCGCCGGCGCCTGATCGGAGCCGGAAACCGACACCGGCCGGCGTAGGACGTCGGCGTAGATCTGCATCAGCAGCCGGTTGCGTTTGAGGCCGCCGGCGACCACGAATTCCTTGACCGGCACACCGGCGGACTCGAACGTCTCGATGATCATTCGGGTGCCGAACGCGGTCGCCTCCAGCAACGCACGGTAGACATCCTCGGGCCGGGTCGTGAGGGTCAGCCCGACGATGACACCGGAGAGGTGATGGTCGACCAGGACGGAGCGATTGCCGCCCATCCAGTCCAGCGCGACCAGCCCGTGCCGGCCGACCGGCTGGTCGGCGCAGAGCGTTGACAGAAACTCGTGGATGTTCTCGCCACGCAACTCGGCGCCCTGCACATATTCGGCTGGCACACCTTGGTCGATCCACCAGGCGAAGATGTCGCCGACCGCGCTCTGCCCGGCCTCGTACCCGTACGTCCCGGCGGTGATCCCGCCATCGACCACACCACAGATTCCCTGCACGTCGGCGAGGACGTCGCTGTTCATCACATGACAGGTCGACGTGCCCATGATCGCCAGCATGTGACCCGCCGGTACGGACTGCGCCGCGGGAGCGGTGACGTGAGCATCGACGTTCCCGGTCGCGACCGCGATACCGGCGGGCAGACCGGTCAACGCGGCGGCGTCCGGCGTGAGGTTGCCGACCCGGGCGCCCAGCGCCGACAACGGCATTCCGCCGAGGCGGGTCTCGGCGAAGTCACCGAAGTCCGGGTGCAGGGCGGCGAGGTAATCGGCGGAAGGGTAGCTGCCGTCCTGGAAGATTCCTTTGTACCCGGCGGTGCAGGCATTGCGGGTCTCCACGCCACACAGCTGCCAGACGATCCAGTCGGTCGCCTCGATCCACCGCTCGGTCCGGGCGTAGATGTCCGGGTCCTCTTCCAGGACCTGCAGCGCCTTGGCGAACTCCCACTCGGAGGAGATCCGGCCACCGTAACGGCCGATCCACGCTTCGCCACGCTGGTGTGCAAGCGCGTTGATCCGGTCGGCTTGTGGTTGGGCGGCGTGATGCTTCCACAGCTTCGGCCATGCGTGCGGCCGGTCCTTCAGTCCCGCTATCGTGCACAGCGGCGTGCCGTCGGCCAGGACCGGAAGAACGGTGCAGGCGGTGAAGTCGATGCCCACGCCGATCACCGCAGCGGGATCGGTACCGCTGTCGACAAGCGCACCGCGGACCGCCTCCCCCAGCGCGGTACGCCAGTCGTCGGGATCCTGCAGCGCCCAGTCCGGCGGCAGCGCTCGGCCGGAATCCGGGAGTTCGTGCTCGATGACGGCGTGCCGGTAGGCGGACACGGACGTACCCATCTCCTCACCGTCGGCGACCCGGACCACGACCGCACGCGCGGACAGGGTGCCGAAGTCGACGCCGACGACGAACCGATCCGCTGCGCCTTCACCACTGTTAGCCATCACATTGACTCCCATATCTGAACCGCCTGCCGTCCGGTGAAACGTCGGCACGCGCCGATCGTGCAATTGCGTCCCCGTCACTGCCGTGACCTGTCGGTTCCACGCACTCGACCCGGATGCCGGCAGCCATCATGCGGCCACCACCGGATCGTTTCGAGCACGTATCGCCGACATCACAGCCGTTTAACGTTGAGGCAGATTGTTAACGCGCACAAGATGTGCTGTCAATACCTGCAATGGGTCTGTGATGATGCTGCCGCAACGTGCTTCCGCCAGTCGTACCCGGAGACTGCGGGCTGGGCCATACGCGAGATCGCCGCGACCAGCGACTGGGCGGCTAGATACGCAACGTGACAACTACCATGATCGATATTAGATCGCGACGTTGACCATCAAATTGTTAGCGTTCATACTTACCCCGTCAGCGGTGCGCCTCGCCGGCATCCATGGGTCAGTGCCCGTCGGCCGCGACACGGACTGTCACGGCGCAGTGACTACAATCCTGGGGCGGACCTCTGATCCGTCACATCGGTGGTAAGTGAGGACATACGTGGTTAAGCCCACCCGCGAGGCGGCGATGACGGACGTCGCGGCCCTGGCCGGCGTCTCCCATCAGACAGTCTCCCGCGTCCTCAACGACCATCCGAACGTCAAAGAACAGACCCGCGCCCGGGTACGCGCGGCGATCACCGAACTCGGCTACCGACCCAACCGAGCCGCCCGCGTCCTTGCTACCGGCACGTCGAACGTCATCGGCGTGGTATCTCGATCATCAACGCTGTACGGTCCGGCCGCGACCCTGGCCGCGCTCGCCGAGGCCGCGCTGCAGCATGGGTTCACCGTCAATGTGGAAAGCGTGCGCACCCTGGATCGGCGGCCGGTTGCCGACGCGATCGGTCGCCACCTGGACCAGCGCGTCGCCGGGCTCGTGGTCATCGCACCGGTCGAATCGGCCAACGAAGCTCTGGACGAGGTCCCCGACGACGTTCCCCTGGTCAGCATCGACGGCGACCCCGACCGGCCGACGGAACTGGTCACCGTCGACCAGGAAGCGGGCGGTTACGCCGCCACCAAGCATCTACTCGAGGCCGGGCACCGGACCGTCTGGCACGTCTCCGGACCCAGCGATTGGTTCGACAGCCGCGGCCGGATCGCCGGCTGGCGGCGCGCACTGACCGAGGCAGGTGCGGAGATTCCACCGCTGATGCCCGCGGACTGGTCGGCAGCGTCCGGCTACCAGACCGGACAGATCCTCGCCCGAATGAACGACCTCACCGCCGTCTTCGCCGCCAACGACCACCTTGCCTTAGGCATCCTGCGCGCGCTGCACGAGCGCGGCCGGCGCGTGCCCGAGGACATCAGCATGGTCGGATTCGATGACGTTCCGGAGGCGGAGTACTTCATCCCACCCCTCACGACGATTCGACCCGACTTCGGTGCGGTGGCGACTGCCAGCCTCGACCTGCTGCTGGCGCAGATCAAGACCGGCCGGAGGCAGGGCGAGCGACGCGTACTCGCGCCGCAGTTGATCGTCCGCAACAGCGTGCACACCTTTCAGCACTGATGGCCCAATCGATCAAGAGCATTGGTCGTACGCGGCGTGTCTGTGCCGCCCGCATGCACGGACGGCACAGACGCGTTACCCGACTGCGTGACGGCTGACCGTTACCGGATCCGCATCACGCCCACGGCGAGGCGACCAGCCAGCTGGTGTCCTGCGCCCACGATGTGGCGCTGTCCCAGGCATTCGATCCGCCGTTGCTCGCGATGTACACCGTGAAGTTGTAATGGCGGATGTACTTGTTCGAGTAGTTCACGGACTGGAGCGAATAGCCCTGCCCGCTGTTACCTGTTTGCGGGCAGAACGTGGCGTCCTGAGCAAACCCTGACGTGCCGTCGTTGGCATTCACGTAGAGCTCGAAATTGGAATGCCGCAGGTATTGCCCGGACAGATTGGCCGACTGGAACGAAACGCAGGCACTGTTCGCCAGGCCGGCCGTGACCACCCAGGTGGCGTCCGCCTTGACGGCAGCCGAACTCGTCGACGTTACCTGGGCGATGACCACCTTGGTGTCGCTGGCGTCGTGCTGGATGTAGTCCGAGGTGCAGCACGCGGTCGTGGCCTGCAGGGACATCCGAGCTCCCGGCGTGAACGGGCTGGTCGTGCCGCCCGCGCCGTAGCCGGCGGCGACGATGTTGGCCTGCACCGAGTTCTCGGTGGCGTCCGACGGATAACCGGACGTCATCACGCCCTCGTAGAAGGTGCCGACGGCACCCTTGCTGTTGTCGCCGCCGATGCCGAGGATGATTGCGCCTTCCTTGTGCATCGGGTTGTATCCCGAGACGTTGGGGCGCACTCCGCTGTAGAACGTCGACAGGCTGCCCGACTGCGCGTTGCCGCCGCGGATGGCCCACTGATTCGGCTCGCCCTTGACCATGGCGGTCAGGTACCGGTTGTTGACGGTCGGGTCACCCGAGTTGAGGTGCTGGTTCACGCCGGAGAACAGGCCGTTCTCGAGGTCGGCCATGATCCACGGGCCGTTGCCGGAGCCGAAGCCCCAGACCTTGATGTTCCCGAAGTAGATGGCTTCCATATGACCGTTGCCGGTGTCGTTGTTGCTCGTCTCGGCGTTGCCGTAGTCAAAGCAGCAGCCGCCGTTGTAGTGCGTGCCGTCGAGGATCGCGTACATTCCCTGCGCCTGGTCTCCGGTCGCGATGCCCGACGTGTGGTCGTTTCGGTAACCGGTACCGGCGGCCACGTAGACGCCGTAGGCCTTGTGGCCGTTGAGCGTGGTCGGCGCGGCGGTCGCGTTCGCGAGGTTGTCAGGCCCGCCGGCCGCACCGCCCGCGGGCGCCTGCGTGAGGTTGTTGCCCCGACCGGACTGGTCGTAAATGATGGTGATGACGCAGGTCGTGCCGGAACAGAACGAGTCCTGCGCGGCTGCGTTGGCGTATCCGCCGGCGCTCAGCACGCCGATGTTCTGGGTGGTGTTGTCCGACGAGCGCCTGACCTGGTACAGCGATCCGTTGTACGCGCCGTACAGCGCTCGGGTGGTGCTGTGCGCGGCCACGCAGGGCGTGCTGGCCGCAGCATAAATGTCACACGGCCCCTGCGTGGCGGCCTGCGAGGGCGCCCCCATGATGACGGCCCCGCCGACGGCAAGCGCGATCGTCGCACCCACAACCAGCAGCCTGCGCCTGAAGCGTGTCGTCCATTGTCGAGCGATCATTACTGACCTCCATCGTGTTACGAGGATTCGTTCCGCGGTCGAGGGTCGGGGAACCCTGCGGTGGACCGCGGCGGGTCGCCGCTCGGCGATGCTCCAGGAACCGTGGCCGTGCACTGCCACGTGCCGAAACTCCTCGCACTTCCGATCTATGTTAGCGCTAACATTATCGGCTAGAGCGATCCGGTTTCCGTCCTGATGGACAGCTGCAGATGAGCGGGGCAACCGGAATCATTGTGAGCGGCGTCTCATGTTACGTCAAGGTTTCCGATCAACCATGTGAGCGTAAACATCGATCGTTTACATCGAGGCTGGCCAAACACTGGTTCTCGTCGATCTAGGCACGTACAGCCGCACATCGACCCACGGATCATCGTAAACGACGACCGGTTTCAGCCCGCAACGGCCATGAGTGCGCTCACAAATAACAATGCTCGACATATTGACGAGGGCGACGTTCGCTGCCACATTGGTGGTGATCGAGACTCGATCCGTACCGGTCACGCCCGAGCCTCAACGGCCCCTCACGCAGATTTGTTAGCTATCACATCCAACACGTTGTCATGCTCAGCGCGCCCGCACTTCGCATGCACCCACCAGGATCGATGTGTCATGCCATCGGCACGGCCGGCGCATCCCAGTCGATGCGGTAGCGCAGTTCCGGGCCCAGCTGCTTTTCCGGGTTCATGAACCGAAAAGCCAGCGGGAGGACGGTCTTCATGATCCGGCGTGCGACCAGACCCGGCGCCTTGGCGTGGTTGAGTTTGGCCGCCCGCCGGGCGATGCCCTCGACTCGGGTCCGGCGCAGCCCGACGTATGCGGTGAACGCCGCCGCTACGTCCGGGATGTCGCGCAGGCATCGGGCCAGCTGAATGCCGCTTTCGATGGCCAGCGACGCACCCTGCCCGGAACTGTTGGACGGTGCATGCGCCGCGTCGCCGACCAGCACCATCCGGCCGCGGTACCAGTGCGGCACCGGCGGCATGATGTGCGCTGAGCCGGTCACCTGAAGTGTTGTCGGGTCGGTGGTGCGTATCAGTTCGGCGCCTGGATTGTCGTCGCGGTAGGTCTCGCGCAGGATGCGCATCCATTCGTCGGTCGGGATCGCGCGTGCCTCGGTGATGCTCATCGGCTTGAGGTAGGGCAGGTTCGCGCCCCAGCGCGTGCCGCCGTCGGGCTCAGGCCAGTAGAGGTAGTAAGCGCGGCTGCCGAACGCGAATGTCATCGTGCCCGGTGGCTCGTCGACCGTGTGCTTCGCGAGCCCTTCGATGCCGAGCAGGCCCGTGTAGTTCGGACCCGGGTTGGCCGGATCGATCAACGCACGGACGGTCGACCGTACGCCGTCCGCGCCGATGAGCACGTCGGCGGTAGCGGTGCTGCCGTCGTCGAAGATCGCGGTGATGTCCGTGGCGGTCTGGACGACGTTGACGAGGCGTTTGCCGTACTCGATGCGCAGTCCGCGCCGCTCGGCCTCCGTGTGCAGGGCGCGGTGCAGATGGTTGCGGTCGACGCACTGGTACGGGCCGACGCCGGTAACGCTCGGCATGGGTACGTGCGCGCCGTCGATCGACATGGCCATGCGGTCGCTCGGGGTGGCGACTGCGACGACGATCTCGTCGGCGCCGAGGACGCGCAGGGCGGCGATGCCGTTGGGTGCGATGGCCAACGAGCCGCCGAGCGCCGGGGTCATGCGGTCGTACGCCTCATAAATGCCTGCCGTGATCCCGGCCTTCTGCAGCGCGAGCGCCGTGACCGGGCCGGCGATGCCGCCGCCGATGATGATCGCCGTACGTGTGCCGTTCATGGTGTCTCCTTCGTGGGTGTGTGTTCGACCACCTCAGCGACACCGCGGCTATCCTTCGACGTGTGGGCCTCGGGCCGGATCCCGCTGAGGGTGGGTTCGGGGTTTCTGGCCGGGCGGGGTGTTGGCGCACTCCGCCCGGTTTTTCAGGTGCCGTGTTGATCCGGCGGATCGTGTGTGGGCATCAACTCCGGCGGGAAGACGCCGGTCTCGTGGACGGTGCGCCATCCGTCGAGGTCGGGGAACACGCCGGTGGCGAATTCGTCGGCCAGCGCCGCGGTCCAGTGCGATCTCGGCATCGAGTAGGGCCAGGTCGTACTCGGCTTCGATAAGGAACAGCCGCGGAACCTGCCCGGCGTAGGCGTTGAGCGAGGCCCGATCGGCATCGAACCGGACGCGCAGCCGATCCACTCGTTCGCGGAGCAGCCTGATCGCCTCGTCAGGATGGAGCACCGGCAGGACCGACAGACCGGCGCGGAAGCCGGACTCTTCGAGCCGGGGTGTGGAGACCAGTTCCCGTACCCAGTCGACCAGTTCGGCTCGACCGTCGTCGGTGATCCGGTAGGTGGTGCGCTCCGGGCGGTTGCCCTCCCGGGATGACTCGAGCTTGGCGATCAGCTGGTACTTCTCCAGGCTGCCGATGACGGTGTAGAACGAGCCCCACTTGAGGGCCATGTCGTGTTCCTTGCCGGTCTCCTTCAGCGACTTGGCGATCTCGTACGGGTGCATCGGCCGCTGATAGAGCGAGGCCAGCACGGCCAAGCCGAGCAGGTTACGCACCGGTCGCCGCTTCGCCATCACTTTCTCCTCACGTATACTCGCTCCCGAGTATACGCATGCGAGTAGTTTCGCGCTACCGTTGACTGCGGCCGGTATTTTCGGGGTGCTCGCCGGCCGCCGTTGCGGGTGGACCATCGATCCGCAAGGATGCGGCGATGACCGACGAAATCGTCACCGACGTCTGCGTGGTCGGCGGTGGCCCGGGTGGAGTGATGCTCGGACTGCTGCTGGCCCGGGCCGGGATCGGCGTCGTTGTGCTGGAGAAGCACGTCGACTTCTTCCGAGACTTCCGCGGCGACACCGTGCACCCGTCGACCCTGAACCTGATCGACCAGCTCGGTATCCGGGAACCGTTCGAGCAGATCCCGCACACCCGGGTCAGCACACTCGACGTGGTCATCAACGGCGTGCGCCTACGCGGCGTCGACCTGCGGTCGCTGCCCAAGCCGAACCGCCAGATCGCGCTGATGCCGCAGTGGGACCTGCTCAACCTGCTCACCGCGGAAGGCCGCCGGCAGCCGTCGTTCCGCATACTGATGGGCGCCGAAGCTACCGGTGTGCATCGCGACGCTCGAGGCCGGGTCGCCGGCGCCACCGTCCGCACGGACGACGGTGACCTCACGGTCCGCGCCGGGCTCACGATCGCCGCCGATGGCCGCTCCTCGACGGTGCGCGACGCGATCGGGATGCGACCCCAGGAGTACGGCGTACCGATCGACGTACTGTGGCTGCGGATGCCGAAGCCGAGCGCGCCGCTGCCGGACACGCTCGCCTACATCAGCGGCCAGTCGATGATCGTCACCATTCCGCGCCCCGACTACCTGCAGTGCGGGGTGCTGATCCCGAAGGGCACGTTCGAGGAGGTACGCGCGGCCGGGATGGACGCCTTCGGCGAGCGCATCGCCCACACCGCACCGCCGCTGCGCGACGTCGTCGGCACCCTGACCGATTGGGCCGACGTCAAACTGCTGTCCGTGCAGATCAACCGGTTGCCCCGGTGGTCGACCGACGGCGTGCTGTGTATCGGAGACGCGGCGCACGCGATGTCCCCGGCGTTCGGGGTGGGCATCAACTACGCGGTCCAGGACGCGGTAGCCGCGGCGAACATCCTGGTTCCGATGCTGCGAACCGGTCCGCCGACGCCGGAGCGCATCGACGAGGCCTACCGGCGGATCGAGGAGCGGCGCGCCCGGCCGACCGCCCGGATGCAGCGGTTGCAGATACGCGCGCACGCCGCGATCGCCAACGGAACGGGTCTGCGGCTGTTCCAGAACGGCCCGGCCCGCGTACAGCTGGCGTTCGTCCGGTCCGTTCTCGTGGTCCTGCGTCCGCTGGCCGCCCGCCTGGTCGGGTACGGTTTCCGGCCCGAACGCATCGACACCGCGGTCCTCAACCCCGATGAGAGTGCCGTTCCGAAACCGATCTAATCGGCGAACGGAGATTCCTTGAGTAGCCGGGCGCCGCCGGCACGATCGAGTCGCGCAAGCGGGCTGTCCGGCTTGCGGGCCGACTGGTCGGCGACGATCGCGGTAATGGCGGCAGTGAAGCCGAGCCTGGGATGCACATCGACGATGCGCCTCGTGACCTCCGGTTCGATCCGATCGAGGCGCAGCCCGAACACGTCGACGGCCGCGCCGATGCTGACGAGCGCGACCTCCGGCCGCGGGTCCTTGGCCGTCTCGGCGAACACATGCAAGCGGATCGCCTCCGCAACGGCATCGGCACGCGATCCGTCGGCGCCGCGCGACACCAGAAACGTATATGCCGTGTCGGCGCTGATCTCCTCGAACGGCTCCGGACCGTCGAACCGCTCGGTCAGACCGAGATCGTGCAGCATCGCCGCGATGAACAACAACTCACGGTCCGGCGCGAAGCTGCCACGGTCGGCCAACGCCAATCCAAAGTGGTACGTGCGGAAGCAGTGATTCACCATCACCACGGTCGACGATGCGACCAGCAGATCGGTGGCCGCCGAAGCAAGGTGCGTATCGGGGACGCGGGCGGAGAGCGATGAGATCGTCATGCATCCACTGTCGGCGGCGGCCCGGCAACACACGAGTGGCGAGATCGCCACCAATCAGCGGTAATCTCGCCACATGGACTTCTGGGCGATCGATGTGCTCGCGTTCGACGGGTGCTTTGCGGCCGAGGTGTACGGCCTCGTCGACCTCCTCGCCATTGCCAATGAGGTGGCGGATGCGCTGCGACCCGGTTCGCCGCCGCTGTTCCGGACCCGCGTCGTCTCGATCACCGGTTCGGTCCGACCGGCCGGGTCGGGCGAACTGCGTACGGAGCGGGTACGTCCGATGCCGGCGCACGGGGAACTCGTCGTGCCGGGATTCATGTGCGTTGACCCGACCACCACCGTCGATCGCGTCGCCGCTCTGACGACCGAAGTCGACTACCTGCGCGGTCTTGCCGGTACCCGGGTATCGGCCATCTGCGGCGGATCGTTCCTCCTGGCCGCAGCCGGGCTCCTCGACGGTCACACCGCGACGACGTCCTGGCTGTTCGCTCCGGAACTCGCCCGCCGTTACCCCCACATCAATGTGCAGGCGACCGCGTTGATCGTGCGCGATGGCCGGGTCGCGACGACGGGTGCGTTCAGCGCCGCACACGATCTCGCGCTCGACCTCATCCGACACCACGGCGGTGAGCGCATCGCGCGCACAACATCGCAGGTCACGCTCGTCCCCGACAACCGGCACAGCCAAGCGTCGTTTGTCGACGACGCACTGCGCCCCGTCACGGCGACGACGTTCGTCGATGACGTCCAGCGATGGCTTCGCACGCACCTCGCCGAACGGTACGACCTGCCGAAACTGGCGGCCACGTTCCACGTCAGTACCCGTACCCTGCTACGCCGCTTCGTGTCGGCGACCGGCAGGTCCCCGCTCGCCTACCTACAAGCGGCTCGTGTGACTGCGGCAAGGCGGCTCCTGGAGAGGTCGGACCGCACCATCCACGACATCACCGGGCAGGTCGGATATACCGACGCCGCGACGTTCCGCCAGCTGTTCGTCACCACGACCGGCGTCACACCATCGGAGTACCGCCGGCAGTACCACCGCCGATCCGCATGAGCGCAGCGCAGTACCGGACTTCGGGCGAGTGCCGTGCGGGCACCCGCCGAACGGCGGGTGCCCCGATGTTGAACGCTGCTCCGGCTTACTCTGCCTCGACCGGCGTCTCGGTGTGGCTTGCCTGCGCCGGGATCGACACGTCGATGTCGGGCCGAGCCTCCTCGGCGATGTTCACGGTCGGCCGTCCACATCCACGAATACCACTCGTACGATCGCCGATCCGTCCATGCCGGCACAGTACCCGCGGGGCGACGCAATCCTCATGAGATCTCCCGTCGAGCAATCATGTCGCAAGGGGTAGCCATGGCAGCGACGTACGAATCGGTTGCCGTGCTCGGCATCGGAGTGATGGGCCACGCCATGGCGACCAGCGCTCTACGCGCGGGTATCCAGGATCTCACCGCCGTCACCCATGCTCTTGATCCGCGTGGAGCGACGCCGCGACTCTGACCGGCTAACCGACGATGGGTGAGCAGCCCGATTTTCCGATTACATTCGAAGGTTTCGAGTGGAATGTTACTTTTCATCGGTACGGGTGGCATCGCCCTGCACACCTCACCGCTCTCGATTCAGACGATCGCCCATGAGCTTCATTCAGATCATCGAGTACGAAACGGATCATCCCGACGAGATCGCCGCGCTCGGGGCGCAGATGGAGGCCAGCGACAACCCACGCCTTTTCACAAGCCTGCGCATAACCAGGGATCGTGACACGTCGAACGGGTACGTCACGATCGTCGAGTTCCCGTCCTACGAGGTCGCGATGGAGAACAGCAAAGCGCCCGAGACGCAGGCGTTCGCGGCGAAAATGATGGAGTTGGCCACCGGGCCGCCGCGCTTCCACAACCTCGATGTCATCCGGGCCCTTCCGTAGCCGTCGACGTCCGTCGAGCCGGCAGTGCCGCGTCTCCGCTCGTCAGTTCGAGCCGGCGAGCAGTTCGTTGACGAGCGCGACGTAACGTTGCTGGGCATCGTCCGGCGCAGTACCGGCGAGCGCTTTCCAGGCGTCGTATTTGGCTCGGCCGGCGAAGTCGAGCACGCCCGGCCGGGCGCCGGTGGCGTCACCGACGGTGCCCTGCTTGTACAGGCCGTAGAGACGCAACAGGACATCATTGGCGGGGCGGCTGGGCAGCGTCGTGACGGCGCCCTGCGCTTCGGCGAAATCATCAGCGACAGACATGTTCCGCAGCCTATCGGCAGGCTTGCTGCATACCGAGTTTGACGCGAGCAATAGACCACGGGTACACGCTGCGGTGGCAGGGTCGGTGATGTGGCGCGCGTACGCTACCCGGCGGGGTCGACTCCCCCATCGTTGTTCGTCAAGCTGGTTGGGTGGTTACGCAATGGGCGTCTTGTCGACGTACTGCCAGATCTGCGGTTTACCGGTGCAGCAGGATCACTACGTCGCCCTGGAGGATGAGGGATACTTCCGCATCTGGCGCGGCGACGGCGACGACGGGTGCCGACCGGCGGTCACCTTCGGTCCCGAGCACTCCTGGTTGCGAGAGGCCGTCGGGCTACGCCTGGACGACAGGGTCGCGGACGTGACCATCGAGGGCCTCGTGCACGACGGAATCTTCGAGGGCTCCGGCAGCGACGACTTTGTCATGGACGGTATCGACCTTCTCGCCGGACAGCCCGCTCCCCTCTCAGCTGACGACAGCAGGGTTGGCGGTCTGTCCTGAATTCGTCCGGGTTATCGATCAGACCGATTGGTATCGATCTTGCCGAGCCCCGCCCACCATCCGCAGCGTCGCGGGTCGTCGGCGAAATCTTGCGGGTCGTCGAGGGCGGGGCGCCACTCGGTCATCCAGACCAGGCCGGGCTCCACCAGCGTGCACTGCGCGAAGAACTGGCTCGTCTGCTCCCAGCTACGCGCGCCTAGCGGTGTCGCCGTCCTCTGCCGGTAGATGTCCTCGACGATCTGATAGCTGTCCTCACGGGTTCTGGTGACCTCCATGGTCTCCGCCGCGAGATGCGAGACGGCCAGATAGCTGCCGGATGGCAGCGCGTCGACCAGGTGCGCGACCGCCGCATGCGCGCGCGTGTCGTCGGGTACGAAATGAAGGATCCCCATCAGCAGCAGCGCGACCGGCTGGCTGAGATCCAGTACCTTGCGCACCTCCGGATGATCCAAGATCGCCTGCGGGGTAAGCAGATCACCCATCACCGCCGTGGAGTGTTCATGCCCCTCGAGGATGTCGAGGCTTTCGGCCACCGCGACCGGGTCGATGTCCACATAGACCACCCGGGAACCCGGCGCGACATGATGTGCGACCTCGTGCACATTGGACTGCGTCGGCATGCCGGAGCCGATATCCAGGAACTGGCGTACCCCGATCCCGGCCAGGTATGACACCATCCGACGAAGCACGGCTCGGTTCGCCCGCACCGCCAATGGCACGACCGGGAACTGCGCCATCAGCTGGCGGGCGGCCTCCTGGTCGGCGGGGAAGTTGTGGGTGCCGCCGAGCATGTAGTCATAAATCCGAGCCGCGGTAGCCGGCATCTGGCTTCGCTCTCGCAACGTCTCGTCCATCGGATCCCTCCGCCACGACCGTCGTTCCCGCTCGGAACCTTATCAGCCGCCATCCGATCCAGACTCAGGCTGCGTCGTCTATAAAATCGCTGTCGGCTGCCGGGGCACAGTGGCAGACATTCGGAGTGCAAAACACTGAGGACGTGACGGTGCGCCACCCCGTCGTCACCACCTGAATCCAGCTACGCAACCCTCTGAAAGCCCGGACATCACTCGCCGGATCATCCCGACGTTGCGAAGCCCATCCGGGCCGATTCCCGTTTGCGGGACATCGCTGACCGGTACGAATAGACTCGGCCTCGGGCTTCCCTGCGTCCGTCTTCCCAGTTTCTGGAGGTGTTGGATGCCGCGCGCGGTCCGCTTCGAAACATACGGCGATATCGATGTCCTTCACGTCGTTGAGGTGCCGCGACCCGATCCCGCGCCGACGCAGATCCTCGTGCACGTGGTCGCGGCGAGCGTGAATCCCGGCGAGATCGCGATCATGCGCGGCGCCCTGGCCGAGCGGTTCCCGGCCACGTTCCCGTCCGGCGAGGGCACCGACTTCGCCGGACGTGTCGCCGCCGTCGGTGACGACGTCACCGGGTTCGCGGTCGGCGACGAGGTGGTGGGATGGTCCGACCAGCGCGCCGCGCAGGCCGACTTCGTGGTCAGCGAGGCCGACCATCTGGTGCCCAAGCCGCCGACATTGGACTGGATTCGAGCGGGGTCGGTGTTCGTCGTCGGTGTGACCGCGTTCGCGGCAGTACGCGCGGTCGCGATCCAGCCCGGTGACGTCGTCGCGGTCAGCGGCGCGGCAGGCGGTGTCGGGTCCCTCGCCGTACAACTCGCCCGCCGGGCTGGTGCTCGCGTGATTGGCATTGCCGGCCCGGACAACGCGGGCTGGTTGCGATCTGTCGGCGTCGAGCCCATGGCCTACGGCGACGGTCTCGCCGACCGTCTGCATGCTGCCGCGCCGGGAGGGATCACCGCGTTCATCGACACCCACGGCGACGGGTACGCGGACCTGGCCGTCACACTCGGCGTCCCGCCCGACCGGATCGACACGATCATCGACTATGAAGCGGTCGCGCGGCTCGGCATCATCGGAGACGGCAGCGCCCAGGCCAGCTCGGCCGATGTCCTGGCACGAGTGGTCGACCTCGTGGCGTGGGGCGACCTGGTGATGCCTATCGCCGCGGTCTACCCGCTCGCCCGGATCCGCGACGCGTATGTCGAACTCGGTCGCCGCCACACCCGCGGCAAGATCGCGCTCTCGATGACGATGCCCGACGGTGCCGAACCGCTGCACCATCCCACCTAGCCGATTGACCAGCGCCACCGGAACGCGAACGGCTGGGCGGACAGGCGTCGGGAGCGGTACCGAGTGCGGCGGACTCATCCCGCGGCCCGCCCATCTGTACCGGGCCGAAGTTCTGCCGATACCTGTGTAAAGGCCCTGGTCGGCATCCACGCCGTCGTAGTTTGAAGTAGCGACCATTGTCGGCCGCCGGATCGAGGGAGCAGCCATGATCGGTCATATCGGCGATCAACTCGTCGTGCAGGGAACCCACGTCGGTGACCACAAGCGGATCGGAGTGATCACCGAGTTACGTCACAACGACGGTACGCCACCGTACGTCGTGCGCTGGCTCGATGACGGTCACGAGGGTCTGGTGTTTCCCGGTCCTGATGCCCGGATCGAGGACACGCCCGGCGCCCACCCCGCAAGCGCGGCCGGTGGTGCGTGATGGCCCATGACAATCTTGCCGGTGCCGCCATCGTCGTCGGATTCGACGGGTCGGAGGCCTCGCTCGGGTCGGTCGTGATCGCCACTCGCGAGGCGGTGATGCGGGCACGTCCGCTGGAGATCCTCCACGCCATCGACTGGCCGACCGATGATGTGCCGCCCGGCGAGCTCAACGACAAGCTCGGCCACGACCAATACGAGGCGGCTGAGCGACTGGTCGCCGATGCGATCGCCGCCGTACGCCCGATCGCCGGCGACATCGACATTCGCAGCACGATCGTGGTGTCGTCGGCGGCTGCCGCGTTGGTACGCGCGTCGGAATACGCGGCTGTCATTGTCGTCGGCGTACACGGCCGCTCCGGTGTCATCGGGCTTGTCGCCGGATCGACCACGGTGCAGGTCGCCACGCACGCAACCTGTCCGGTTCTGATCTGTCGCGGACAAGCCGCCACCGGCGAAGAGATCGTCCTAGGCGTCGACGGATCACCCAAATCGGCATCGACGGTCGCGTTCGCGTTCGAGGAAGCCGCACTCCGCGGCGACTCTCTCCATGCCGTACATGCCTGGCACCACCCGATCGCCCGCGGTCCCGGCGACTCGCTGCCGATTCTCTACGTGGATGCCGATGTCGAAGCCCAGGAAGGCCGCCTACTTGCCGAGGCAATCAGCGGCTGGACCGGCAGGTACTCCGACGTCACCGTCCGGCGATCACTGGTTCGCGGCCGAGCGGTACCTGTTCTCACGGATGCCTCGGCCGGCGCGTCGATGCTCGTGGTCGGTGCTCGCGGACACGGCGGATTCACAGAGCTGCTGCTGGGCTCTGTCGGGCTGACGCTGATGCACAAAACCACCTGCCCTATCGCCATTGTGCGTCCCGGCACACACGCCGTTTAACGCGGTCCGCAAGGTCTCGGTATCGGAGGCTGGGGGTCACAAACCGGGGTGAAGTGACCGCCGGATGGCACCTGCCTTGCTAGGGTCGGCTCGTGCGCGACCGTGGTTACCATCCTGGATTGGATGGCGTCCGTGCCGTGGCAATTCTTCTGGTCCTCGGCCAGCACGCCCCGACTAGGCCGCTCATCGACGGCTTCGTCGGTGTGACCGTGTTCTTTTGCCTGTCGGGGTATCTCATCACCACCCTATTGGTCCGCGAACTCCACACCGGCACCATCGATGTGCGCGCGTTCTATCGCCGACGCGCGGCGCGCCTCGTCCCGGCGTTGATGACGGTCGTAGCGGTGACGGTCGTGGTGCTGCTCATAGTTCGCTTCCGACAAGACCTCAGTGTCGGGCAGATTTTCGCACCCGCCGGCGCAGCTGTTGCATATACAACAAACCTCTTTGACTGGACTGGCCACTTTTTCGCTGCTCAGGACTACTTCAACTACACGTGGACGCTCTCGATCGAAGAGCAGTTCTACCTGCTGTGGCCGTTCGCGCTGCTCTGGGGCTATCGTCGCAATCCTCGGCTGTTCGCCGCGCTCACCGTGTCGCTCATCGGGATCACCCTGGCGATTAACCTCTACCTCGGCCTGAGTCGAGAGGTGATCTTCGATCGGCACGAGTATGTCGGGAGCGACACAAATGCGCTGCCTATCCTGGCCGGCTCATTGCTCGCGATTGTTGTTCACAACGATTGGCTGTCTCGGACGGTTCGATATCTTGCGCCCTGTGCGCTGCTAGCCGTTGCCCTCCTGCCCGTCCTGGCATATCGGAACGACACCGAACGCACCTCCCTGGTGACCGTCGCCGGGACCGGACTGACGCTCGTGACGTTGATCGGTGTCGTGACGCGGCCGCGATCGGCAGTTGGATCGCTGCTGGCAAGCGGCCCGATGCGGTGGCTGGGCGAGCGGTCGTATTCGATCTATCTCTGGAATATCCTGGCGCGAATCGCGATACTCAATACGCTCGGACGTACGGTAGTCGGTGATATCGCCTGGATTGCCATGTTCGTCGTGCTGGCCGAGGCGAGCTTCCGGTTCGTCGAGCGCCCGCTGCGGACTAAATTTGCGCGGAGATCTGGTGTGTCCGGCCCCCCCGGTGTCAACGACGGCCGAAACGTGAACCCGCGAGGCGAAGCATCGGGTGGGGCGAGGCATTTGCTCAGCTGATGCTTACCGGTTCCCCGGGCCATCGGCATGGATGCGCGCGTCACCGGAAGGACCCGGCTGGGCCTTCCGGTGACGGTTACGCGCTGGGGACCGGAAATCAGTCGTTGATCAGGTCGAACTCCTCGCTCTGGCTGATTGTGGTGCTGCTGGCTATCAGCGGGGAGGCGCCGGCGTTCGCGGCGGTCACGATCCGGTTGTTCGCGTGCGCGCGGAGACTTACGCTGCCGTCGGCGTTCGTGATGAGGTCGAACTCCTCCCACGGGCCGATCGCGGTACGGTTCGCGATCAGAGGTGAGCTGCCGGAGTTGTCGGCCGTGACGATCTGGTTGTTCGCGTGTGCGCGGAAGCTCACGCTGCCGTCGTTGTTGCCGATCATGTCGAACGTCTCCCACGGGCCGACTGCGGTGCGGTTGGCGATGAGCGCAGAGGCGCCGGCGTTGTCGGCGGTCACGATGTGGCTGTTCGCGTGCGCACGGAAGCTCACCGGCACCGTGTCGTGGATGAGGTCGAACTTCTCCCAGGTACCGATCGCGGTGCGGTTGGCGATCAACGGAGAGGCGCCGGCGTTGTCGGCGGTCACGATCTGGCCGTTGGCGTGCGCGCGCAGGCTCACCGTACCGTCGGGGTTGTTGATCAGGTCGAAGGTTTCCCACGGCCCGGCCGAGCCGCGGTTGGCGATGAGCGGAGATGCGCCGGCGTTGTCGGCGGTGACGACGTCGCCGTTGGCGTGTGCGCGCAGGCTGACCGTGCCGCCCGGGCTGGCGAACAGGTCGAATGTCTCGTTCTTGCCGATCGTGGTCGCGTCCGCGATCAGTGCGCTGGCTCCGTTGTTGGCCGCATCCACGTACTTGCTGTTGGCGTGCGCGCGCAGGCTGATCACCGACTCCGTGGTCGGGAACAGGGTGGTGTTGCCGCTGTAGCCGGCGGTGACCAGCGAGGCCTGTACCGCGTTCTCGGTGGCGTCGCTCGGGAAGCCGGAGGTGACCGCACCTTCGAAGAACTCGCCGATGTCACCGTCGCTGTTGTCGCCGCCGGTGCCGAGCAGGATCGACGGCTGCACCTTCATCGGCGAGTAGCCGTTGGGCAGCGCCCCGGAGTATGTGGTGGTCAGACCGCTGGCGGTGGCGTCGCCGACCTTGAGGGTGAAGTTGGTGGTGCCGTTGTTCTTCTCCCAGGCGCTGACGAACGGCAGGTGCGTACCGGTGAAGCTGGGGTTGTTCGGGCCGGCGGCGCTGAGGTACATGCCGTTCTCCAGGTCGCCCGCCACCCACGGGCCGTTGCCGGTGCAGCCGCCGGTCCAGCACGCCTGGCCCCAGTAGATCGCGTTCATCGTGGCGTTGCCGTCGTCGTGACCGTCGACCTCGCCCGAGCCGTAGTCGAAGCAGCACACGCCGTTCACCGCGTTCGACGAGGTGACCATGTAGATGCCCTCGGGCTGGGAGCCGGTGGCCACGTTCTTCGCGGTAGCGGTGCGGTAGCCGGTGCCGGGAGTGACCAGTACGCCGTACACGGTCTGTCCGCCGACGGTCACCGGAAGCGCCATGGCGTTGGCGCCGACGTCCGCGCCGTTCAGGCCAGGGCCGGCGAAGGTGCCGCCGGGCGATATCGGTAGATCGTTGTGGTTGGCCGTCTGGTCGTAGATCTTGGTGATTGTGCAGGTGGTGCCGGCGCAGAACGACACCTGGGGCGCGGCGTTGGCGACCCCGCCGGCGGCGCGCACGCTGATGTTCAGGAAGGTGCTGTCGGAGGAGCGCTGGATTTGGTACAGCGGGCCGTTGTAGGAGGCGAACAGTGCCCGGGTGGTGCTATGCGCCGTCACGCACGGCGTGCCACCGGTGGCGTAGATGTCGCACGGCAGGGACGGGGTCGCGGCGGCGGCGGTGCTCGCATGGACAGTGACCGCGGTCAGAGCGCAGACGGCGACCAGTAGGCACGCGACGGCGAGCCGTGCCCACTGCCGGATTGACGGTTGCACATGCATGAGAGCCTCATTTCCGCACAACGCCGAACGGGAGCGTCGTGCGACGCAGGGGGTTTGCGATGACGCGGCCGATCAGCATCACGGGGGGACGGAAGACCGCTGCGCCAGCTCACTGAGGATTTGTAAATTGACTGAACTATTTCGGTAGAGGGAGCGTAGAGCCGCTCGCCGGACATGGCAAGGGGATCGATGGTAATCACTTCAGTGCGTTGGCGGGGTAGGTCAGCCAGCGGCGGTCACGGCGCAGGTGGAGGCATCGTCGGTCGTCCTGGAGGAGAAGCCACCGGCCCCGAACAGACGACGAGCGCGTGCACCGCAGCACACGCGCTCATTCGCAGCAAACCTCGTTGACCAGGTCACGCGCTAAGCCGGACCGCCCATACGCTGATATCGACCTGCAGCAAACCGGTGGCGACGCTGGGGTCTTCCTGCGCCCGCCGTACGTAGTCGGCTGTGCGCACCGCCGTCGTACGGATGACGGTCATGCCATGACCGGCGTGGCCTTCCAGCGGCCCGGCACCGACCAGTACGCCCTCGTCGTGCAATTCGGAAACGAACCCGAAGTGGTCCCGGAACCGGGGATGGGCGTACACATCGCGGTCGGCCGGAGCATCCGCGCCGGGCGCATGCGACAGCGCAAGCCAGACCTCGCTGGCGTCGGTCGGTGCCGGCTCGACCGCGTTGGCGTACGACTCGTAGCAGCCCAGCGGCACGAGCCAACCACTGACGTAACCATTGCGAGTCGCGAGCGGAGTCGCCCGCCGTTCCCAATTGGAGTGTTCGAGCGTGACGAGCGTCTGAGAGCCGTCACCGACCTCGTCGAAGCGGACGCAGACATCGGTCGCCTCGCTGACGTCAACGCCCGGGTGCCAGGTCATCCGGAACCGGTGCGGCGGCACCCACTCCACCACACTGCCCCAGACCGAGCGCCCATCCGGTGAATCTTCGACGAGCACGCCACTGACGAAGTCGACCGTGCTCTGCGCTCCGTGAACCGAGTGGCTGACCAGCGGCCACCACGCGCCGATGTGGGCGGTGAAGGCTTCGAATGCGACCGCTGGCGGCGTTAGTACCACGATTTGCCGGCGTACCGGTGGGATGCGCGCGGGTTGCTCGTACTCAGTCATCGTCTTCGCCTTTCTTTTTCAGGTATGCCGCGAACGCTCCCAGCGCCTCGTCCCACATGCCGACGAGCCACTGCTGCAGCGGCGCGAGCCCGTCGGGGGCGAGCGTGTACAGGTTGCGCGTGCCCACGCTCTCGTGCTCGACGATGCCCGCACCCTGCAGCACGCGGAGGTGTTTGCTGACCGCCGGCCGCCCGACCGGAAGCTGTTCGGCGATCGCGCCGACCGGCATCGGCCCGCTACGCAGGCACTCCACGATGCGGCGCCGCATCGGATCGCCGAGCGCATCGAACACGGCATCCGCAGCTAATTGGTTCCTCATGGGTAACGGTTACTCTAGCGGAACCTATGCTGGTCCTGTCAAGCTGAAAGGCCGTGGAAGTCGAGCCTCGGCGAGGCGGTCAACGTCTGTGCACATACGATCTGGCCAACAAGCACCCCGGACAGGAGGAGCCCGTCGTGATGCGCTCGACGACGTTCCTGCTGGAATGCCTGATCCGGGCCGGGATGAGCGATGTCGTCACAGTGGAGCCGGCGACCGGCGGGCTCGCGGCGCTCGCGGGCATAGCCATCCGCCGGGACGCGCCCTCGGTGTTCGTCAAGGCCTTCGTTGAGGCGCCGGCCGACGACGTCTTCGTCGCGGAGGCCGAAGGGCTGGCCGCCCTGCGCGACCTCGGCGGCGTGGCGACACCCGAGGTGATCCTGGCGAACCGAGAACTGCTTGTGTTGTCGGTGCTGCAGCCGAGGCCGCGCAGCGAGATCTTCTGGGAGCAGCTCGCGCATGCGCTCGCCCGCCTGCACATGAGCACGACCCATCCCCGCTTCGGATGGCACCACGACAACTGGTTGGGCCGCCGCCGGCAGATCAACACTTGGGATGACGACGGCTTTGCATTCTTCGCGCAGCACCGGCTGCTTCGGTGGCTCGGGCAGCCCCGCGTCGAGGCGGCGCTCGACGCCGGAGACCGGGCGGCGCTGGAGCGGCTGTGTCACCGCCTGCCCGACCTGCTGCCGGACCGGCCGGCATGCCTGACGCACGGCGACTTGTGGGCACAAAACGTCCTGGCCACCGATGATGGCCGGCCCGCGCTGATCGACCCGGCCGTGTCCTACATGTGGGCCGAGGTCGACCTCGCCCATGTGTGGTCCACCTCGCCCCCGCCCGAGGCGCAACGGTTCTTCGAGGTCTATGCCGAGCTGACCTCGCTTGATGACGACTGGCGCGACCCGCATGGCGATTATCCAGCTGCGACAACACCTCGCGGTGCTGGCCCAGTTCGACGACGACTGGGGTGCGGCCGACCAGATCCGAGCGACCCTCACCCCGTTCCGGACGCGCACCTGACCGTGACCAACGGAGTGACGGTGCAATCCCGCTTCGGAGAGGTCAGTACTCGTTCTTGAAGGTGAAATAGGAACCGCGAATGGTTCCGGCCAGCTTCGACTTTTGCCTGGCGAACTTGAACCGCGAGGCGAGTTCGGCAGGGATGTCCATACCGTCGGAGAGCTTGAACCCGACCGCCCGCTTCGACGGGTCGTCGACGGTGTACATCACGTTGACCGACAGACCGTTCTCGTAGAAGACGTAGGTCATTCGGATGTTGTCGACCTGGAAAGCCGTTGCCTCAAGGGGCCGGGAGGAGATGACGATGTCGCGTTCCTCTTTGAGGATCCGGTGCACCCTGTCGACGGCCTCGTAGGCATCGCTCGCCGGCTCGACCGTGAAGACATGATCATACTTGTTCTTGAAGTAACGGGCTTCGTTGGCCCGCAGGCCGGCGAGCGCTGCCGCGACCGGTGACGACTCCAGGCCCTCGGTCGTGACGGTTTTGAAGTCCACGGCGTGCGGCATGGTGCACTCCTTGAATCGATGGCGTCGGCGAGGCTGCATGGACAACCGATTGAGCCATGTGGCTCGTCCTCCTCGGCGTAACGAAGGGCGCGTCAAACTACGCAACGTTACCAATCACGGGGTTCGGACGCCGCCAAGTACGCAAGATCAGCCGCATAGCCCCGCACTGCAACGCGTACCCTCATTCTGACTTGGGGTCGGTCGGTACCAATTCCACGGGAGGCGGCATGACGCGAGGCGAGCCGAAACCTGTCCTGGTCACTGGCGGCACCGGCCGCGTCGGCCGAATGGTGGTTGATCAACTGCTTGTTGCAGGCGTGCCCGTGCGAGCCCCGCCTACGTAACCTCTGCGGTCTCCGATGTTCTCGGAACGCCGGCACGCACGTCTCACCAGCGGGCCACCGACCACGCCTCCGCGTTCACATAGGCCGGCGTCTCGACCAACGGCGGCAAGAGCTGATACCGCACAACACCCAGCGGCCGTTCGGGTCAGGCGTTGGGCATCTCGAACGGGATCCAGGTGCGCGGCGGCGGCGTACCGGCTCGCGCAGAATTTTCCACGGCGACCGCGTTGGCCAGCGCGACGACGTCGGCGATGACGCGGTTCGGGTCGTCGAGCCGGTCGGCCACCGCGTGTAGAGCGGCCCGAAACGCCGGTCCGGCCGCGTCGAACAGTCGCTGTCCCTCGATCGACAATGCGACCTGGTACGAGCGGCGGTCGGTCGGGTGCGGCCGCCGCTCGACGTGCCCCCGGGCGATCATCTTGCGGACCTGGAATACCACCGTGGACAGTGGTACCCCGGTGACCGTGGCGATCTCGGTCGGTGTCATCGGCCCCATCGATCCGATCGTCGAGTGCATCGCGAACGCACCCGGCGGCATGCCGTTGGCGGCGAGCGCCTGGTCCAGCAGCAAGCCGACCTGAGTCGACGCCAGCCACGCCGCGTAGAACAGGCCGACTCGCAGGGTCTCCGCCGTCGGCGGCTGGTCGCTCATCCGATCACTATCGCGCATCGCGGCCCAGTCGTTGCCGTACTGTGTCCCAATGTACTGCAATATTGCAGTACTTTGGCTTCATGGCGACGCCTCCGCACGTACCCCGGACCCGACGCGCCCGACGTGCGGTCGCGCTGTTCGCCGTCGCGCTGCTGCTCGGCGCCTGTACCTCGGCGCCGGTCCATCCCGCCGCCTCGAGCACGCCGGCGCGGATCTCGCCCGCAACGGCGGCGGGCGCCGTCCCGGCCATCCACGCACTCGCCCGGATCAACGCCGGCGGCGCACCGTGCGGCACGCTGGTCGCCGCCGGGTACATCTGGATCTCGAACTTCACCGACGCCACCGTCGTGCGCATCGACCCGGCCACCAACGCACTCGTCGGCGCCCCGATCCGCACCGGCGGGCAGCCGTGCGGCATGGCCTACGGCGGCGGATCGGTCTGGACGTCGGACTACCAGGGCGGCTCCAGCACCCGCATCGATGCGTTGACCGGCCGGGTACTGGCGACGTACCTGACCGGCGGACAGCCCTACGACGCGACATTCACCGGCGGCGCCGCCTGGATCAGCAACTACGTGGACAACACGGTGACTCGCATCGACGCGGCCACCGGAAAGATCCGTCAGGTACCGACCGGCCCGGGTCCGAAGGGGTTGGCCGTGATTGGCGGTCAGGTCTGGGTCGTCTGTTCCGGCGACGGCACGCTCACCCGCGTCGACGCCGCCACCGGTGCCGTCGTCGGACACCTGACGATCGGCGGTTCACCGGCCTGGACGGCTTATGACGACCGGTACCTGTGGGTCAGCTACCCGCTGGAGTCCAAGGTGCTGGTGCTCGACCAACGATCCGGTGCGGTTATTGCGACCGCCACGATCGACGGCGGAACCCCGGTCGACGGTGCGGCCGCGCACGGGTACGCCTGGATCCCGGACCTGCACAACGGCGACGTGTACCGGATCGACGCGCAGGGGCGCGTGAGCACCTGGTCCAGCGGCCTGGCGGGACCGTTCGTCCTGAACATCGACGCGAACGGAGACGCCTGGGTCGGTGCCGATCAGGGCACCGACGTCCTGCGCTTCGCCACCGCCACACCGGGAGGCTGACGCGGCCTCGGCTTGGGTGGCTGTCTGCCGCTGCAAAACTCACGTGGTCGCAGCGCACCATCTCGGTAGAGTTGGGCGGTGCCCGAGTTGAAGCGGCTACATGCCGGTCATGCCCCAGCGGTCCTGGCGTTCGAGTTGGCGAACCGCGCCTACTTCGCTGCCTCGATCTCCGACCGAGGCGACGACTTCTTCGACCAGTTCACCGACCGGTACAACGCCTTGCTGGCTGAGCAAGAGGCCGGCATGTGCGCCTTCTACGTGCTCGTCGCCGAGGATGGCTCGGTTCTGGGCCGGTTCAACCTGTACGACCTTGAAGACGGCACTGCCGAACTCGGCTACCGGGTTGCGCAGCACGTTGCCGGCCAGGGCGTCGCAACCGCAACCGTCATGGAGCTGTGCCGGCTGGCGGCCGGCCAGCACGGGCTGCGCACACTTCGGGCAGCGACCACCCGGGAGAATGTCGCGTCCCAGAAGGTGCTGACCAAGGCCGGGTTCGTCCCGGTCGGGCCGGCCGACCCGGCCGACATCGGCGGTAAGCCAGGCACCCGGTATCAGCGCGACCTGGTACTCCAGCCGTAGGCTGCGATCCTGCGGCCGATGCCACAGCCTGCCGGCCGATGCGACCGAAGACGGAGCTCCGGGACAACATACATTCGCGTGCTGAGCGCCTACACCGGCTGGGTGGCCTGGTAGACGACCCGGTCCGCTCGCCGTGGGCAGGTCGGTGGGCATCGAGGGCGGTCGGCGAGGCATAGTCGGGCGGTGAACCGTCGCGATTTCAACTTTCCCACCGACATCGAGCCGCTTTTGCGGTTCGTTCAGCGCGTCTTCACCCGCGACTCTCGCTGGCACGTCGGCGACCTCGGCTGGGAGTTCGGCTACTCGCCCGACCTTGAGCCCGGCTGGCATATGGCGCTGTGGGAGCGCGGTGGTCAGATCGTGGGTTGGGCGTGGCTCGCCCGTACCCACTTGTGCGTACTCATCGATCCGCGTGCGGGTCTGCGAGGCGAACCAGGTGCTGAGCTGACGGGCGAGCCGTGCTTCTTTTTGATGGGCGAGATGCTGGATTGGGCCTTCGCGGTCGCGGGTGCGGCGGTTGAGGTCACGGTCGCGACCACTCAAGATCAAGATATTCGGGCCCTGGTACGCCGGGGATACACACTCGCACCGAGTGACCAGTTCTTCCTCAACATGCAGCGTTCGCTCGCCGATCTTCCGCCGATCCCCGCTCTGCCCGAGGGATTCATGATCCGTTCGATCGGCGCGGACGATGTCGCCGCCCGCGCCGAGTTGCATCGCCTCGTCTGGTCCAGCGCCGGACCTACCGAGGCGGCCTACGAGGCGATGACTCGTCGCTGGCCGTACCGTGCCGACCTCGACCGGGTCGTCGTCACGCCGGACGGGCAGATGGTCGCCTACCTGCACGGCTGGTACGACGAGCAGGCGCGCGTCGGTGAATTCGAACCGGTCGGCACGCTGGAGGAGTTCCGTGGCCGAGGCCTGTCCCGGGCACTCGGCTACTCGGTACTGCACGCGTTCCACGATCTCGGTGGCGAGTACGCACTCGTCTACGCCCGAGGCGACGACGGCTATCCGGTACCTCGCCAGGTCTATAGCGCGCTCGGCTTCCGCGAGTACTCGAGAATCGTCCGGTATTTGCCAGCCGCATAACGCCCTGGCGTAACTCGCCTCCACACCACGTGCCGCTGCCGAACTGAGCCGAGATCGGTGGTCATGAAGATGCCCGGCTCACGACGTCTTCGTCGTGGGCCGGGCATCTTCCCGGGGGGTGTGGCTATGTGGTGCTACGTGCTGGTCAGGAGGCGTTGTAGGTGGCCTTGACCAGGTTGGCGGCCTGGGACTCCCACTGGGCGTAGCGGTCGCCGAATGCGGAGACCTGGACCTTTTGGGCGGCGACGGTCAGTGGCAGGGTCTTCCAGCCGTGGACCTTGACCAGGCGGCTCAGGAAGGCTTTGGCGGCGTGGTCGGGGTTGGTGATCTGCTTCGGGCTGCCCCAGCCGCAGGAGGGGCGCTGCTGGAACAGGCCGAGTGAGTCGTGGTCGTTGTTCTTGCCGAGGTTGCCGTAGTTCTTCAGCTTGGATTCCTGCAGCGAGGTGGCGACGGCGATCACGGCGGCGCGGGGCGGCAGCTTCATTTCCTTGCTGGCCTTCACGATGGCTTTCGCGTTGGCGAGCTGGCTGGCGTTTGTCTTGATCGAGACCTGGCCGTGGTGCGGGCGGCCGTGCGGCATCAGAGCGCTGTCGCTCGGCGCAGCCGGCTTGGCTGCGGGCTTGGCGGCGGGCTTGATGGTCGCCGGTGCGGTGAGCTTGAGCAGCGCCTGCGCGGACGCAGTACTCGGGTTGACCGCAGCGACGGCAGCGGGCTTCGCCGCAGTGGCGGCCGAATTGGCAGTGGCGGCGAATACGGGGGTGGCTATTCCGGCAATCAACGCCATACCCATGCCGAGGACGGTAGTACGGCGGATGAAGCGACTGGTGATACGGCTCGACAGGGTGTTGGTGGTCGTGTCGTCGATTACCCGGGGGGTCGTGCTTTCCACGGTGAATTCCTCTCGGTTAGCGAACGTACGGGAAGCATAACCGTTCCCGACAGTTCCGCCATACCGGATATATCCGTTTTATGGCACCGGTCTCCGCAATTCTTTGAATTGTCGACAGAGGGTATTAACGTAATTACTGTACGTATAAGAATTGGCTCATTTCGGCGGTGTGGATCTTCAACTTTTTTGCCTTCCGACGTTCCGAGGAGACCGGATGGCCTGCGCATACCGCTCAACGAGTCGGTAGGGGGCAGGTTTCACCGCCCGTGGCGACGGTAGCTGTGTGTGAGTGTCCGGCCGCCCTTTGTAACCGCCGAGTGGGCTGCGATCGGCCCGGATATCGGCGTGGGCGCAATAGTGCTAACCATTTGCGGCCCGCTCGATCGGCGCAATTTCGGGCCTGGGCACAGTGGGCCGCCGTGACACTATTACGCTATGCCAATTGAGCATGCGCACTGAGTAATGACGGTGTTTGTCGGACCGCTATAACTCTGTGGTTATGTCGCATGCACGTACAGTAATACGGCAGCACGACCACTACTACCCTGCATTTACTCGTCATGAGCAAAGGGGTTGCGAGGTAGCCGCGTTGGCCAGCCGCATCAGGGCGCTCGCCGACAGGGTTTTCCGCAGGTGAGCTGCGACGGGCAGACCGATCGTGCCCTGGCTGTCTGGCACGACAGGCATTGCTGACGTCCGCGACGAGGCTGATCATCCGATGCCGCCCGTACACTGCACTCGCCACATGTGGTCCGACGATCGACGACCCCATCCTGCCGCCGGCGCCGGTGAGGAACTGGGACAGCGCTCCGCGTGGTCAGGCACGGAAAGGTGCCATGGGCCCGAGCACATTCGTGGTTGCCGGTGACAGCAACGCCACCGCCGGCAACCGTGACCGAGCGTTCCTCGTATCCAAAGGGACTTGGCCTAGCCGACGCGGGGCCGGTGTCCACGCTCCTGGCGCGGCACGGACTGGTTGGCGATGGGCACGGTGGGCAGAGGTAGTTGGGTGGCCTCGTACTGGGCCAGGTTGACGGCGCCCTGGGTGTCGGGCAGGGTCGGCGGTTCCTGGAAGCCGCTGAAGCGGAACGCCGAGGTCAGGTCGCCGACATTGCGGCGGCGCCAATCACTGATGTTGGTCTCCTTGACGCCGGTGATGCGCTCAAGGAGCCTCAACTGGGAGGTGTGGTCGGACAGCTCGGAGTTGACGAAGCCGCCCACCGTCCACGGCGAGACGATGACGCACGGTACGCGGAAGCCGAGACCGACGGGCAGACCGCCGCCGACGGTGCCGGTGTTGGAGGTATTGAACACAAACTCGTCCGGGATGCCGGCTGGCGGGGTGGGCGGCAGGACGTGGTCGAACAAACCGTCGTTCTCATCGTAGGAGAGGATGAAGACGGTCTTGGCCCACACCTCGGGGTTGGCGGCGATGGCGTCGATCTTGCCGGCGACGAACTGTGCCCCCGTTGCTGGCAGGTTCGCCGGGTGCTCGTCGGCGTTGGACGGCGGGAGGATCCAGCTGACGGTCGGCAGCGAATCGTTCATACAGTCATACTCGAATTGGCCCAGCGGCTGGACCGCCATGCCGTTGTCGAACATCGGGTCGCCGGGCTGGGCCTCGCCGAACTCGGTGAACTTGGTGATCGCGGCTGCGCCGGTGAGGCTACCCGGCTGGCGATAGATCTTCCAGCTGACACCGGCGTCGGTAAGACGCTTCGGGTAGGTCGTCCACGAGAACTGGTTCGCCGGGCCGTCCGTTGTCAGCGACGGACCGCCGGCCAAGCCATTGGGGTCGATCGTGCCGGACATCCACATGTGCCGGTTAGGGGCAGTGGGTCCGAGCACCGAGCAGTGGTAGGCGTCCAGCAGGGTGAAGGCGTCGGCCAGCGCGTACTGGAATGGGATGTCTTCGCGCGTGAAGTAGCCCATCGTGTACGGGCCGTTGCTCGCGCCGTCTGCGGCGACGTGGGCCGGCACCCAGTTGTCCATCTTGCCGCCGTTCCAGGCCGCGTGCTGCACCTCCCACGCGTGGCTGGTCGACGGGATCGCCTGCGCTGCGCTGATCTTGGTGTTCAGCCGGTATGGCAGCAGGTAGCCGTCGGAGTTGAAGGGGTCTGGCTGAAAAAAGACCGAGCGGCCGGTCGAGATACGCATCGCGTGCGGGTCGTCGAAGCCTCGCACGCCGGACAGTGCGCCGAAGTAGTGGTCGAAGCTGCGATTCTCCTGCATCAGCATGACCACGTGCTTGATGTCCTCGATGCTGCCGTGGCCGCCATGTTGCGGAGTCGCGGCGATCGCGTCGCGAACGTTGGGCGGGAGGGCCAGTGAGGCCACACCCAGTCCGGCGGCCGCGGCTCCACCGAGCAGTCTACGGCGGGTTGTTCCCCTGCTGGGGGTCTGATCTGGGCTGTGCTGCACGTCGGGTGTCCTTTGCGGAGAGCGATAGGGGTGCATCCACCATGGACAGCTCGCCGAACCAGCCGCTGACGCCCAGGTGACGGACGAACAAAGCTCTCTCGGACTTCTGACTTGTCAACAGGCTGGTCGTCAAAGACGACACATGCCGAGGGGCTGAGAGCCGAGCTGATCACAATCCCGGACGACCACATACAGGACCGCAGCTCAGTCCGATCGGCGTTGTATGAGGAGGAGATCCGCTTCAAGCAACCGGCCGGATAGCCGACCGGCTTCGTGGATCTCCTCATCGGTCATCTGCGCCGCGATCACGTCGGCCTGATGGACGCCGTCACCGCTGTCACCGTTCAGCATGGCGAGATACCACCGCAACGCCTGAACACGGTCCACCGGACCGCCGAAGCCGTCGCGGTACCACGAGGCCGCCGCGAACATGCACCCCTTATCGCCGGACTCGGCGCCCCGCAGGTACCACTTGAGTGCCTCGACGTCGAGGTCGAACTCGCTAAGCCGATCGCCCAGCACCGGGAACGCCTCCACGATTCCGGCCTCGGCAGCCATCCACAGCCAACGCACCGCCTCCGGCGATTTGCCCAGCTGGACCCCGAGATTGAATGCCCCGATCGCATCGCCGGCTTCGGCAGCTGCCCGAAACAGCGCAGTCGCGCGGACCTCGTCACGCGCCACGCCAACGCCGCGTTGCACCAAAAATCCAAGCGTGCGTTGCGCGACCGGATCGCCATCCTCAGCCGAAACCGTCAACAGCGTCACAGCACCCACCGGGTCATCGAGGTAGAACGCCAGAATCACACCCAGCATCGTCCGCGCCCGCCGGTCGCCCTCCGCCAACGCGCGGAGCTTCGGAGCCAGCAACGTCAGCTCACGCACCGCACCGTGGACGCCATCCTTAGCCGCCAACAGAAACCAATGCGCACCCTCCGGTAGATCCACCTTGTGGTAGGTGAACAAGATCCCCAGATCGTGGAACGACTGCGCTTCGCCGCCGGAAGCCGCCGCCCGCAAATACTGCTCGGCCCGCACCTCGTCAACCGGCACGCCCTGCCCGGCGGCATACATCACGCCGACCATCCGAGTCGCCCGCATGTCACCCATGTCGGATGAGCGGCCGTACCACCGCAACGCAGCCACCAGATCCTGGGCACCACCGCGGCCCGTCGCGGACAACACCCCGAGGTTGTGGGCCGCTTCCGCGTTGCCCTGCTCCGCCGACCGCTCGTAGAAGCCGCGCGCCCGAACCGGATCCTCAGACTCGCCATGGCCGTTGCTCGCCAACTGACCTAACAGGAGCAGCGCACGGCCATCCTCACCAGCGGCAAGCAAATGATCGCGCGCCTCCGCGAACGACCGACGTCGCACCGCAAGAACGCCACGATCGTAGGCATCCAGAGTCACGCCACGCAGTGTAAGACCACGACAACCGCCGTACGCTCCCCCAGAGCGTGCCACCCAGACCGTGGATCAGAGCGGCGAGACCGGCGATGACGGTCAGCGCGCCCGAGAGGTCAAACTCGCCCAGTGCGGGTCGGGTAACGGACATCCGTCGACTAACGTGAATACGCCATCTCTCGGGCCGTCAGAAGGAACACCAATGCGTACTCTTGTGGCCGTCGCCATGGCAGCGGTGATCTGCGTCGGATTGACCGGATGCGGCGGCGAAAGCTCGTCGTCAACAACTGCCGTCACGGCGAGCACCACGGAGGTCTCGTTCGTCGTCAACGGCACGAGGACGTACGGGACGCTCGATGTGCCGGCCCACCGCGCCAACCAGCACCTGGCCGCCGCGCTGCTCCTGGCCGGCAGCGGGGCGACCGACCGCAACGGGAACCAGGAGCCGAGCCTGGCCCCGAACACGCTCAGCCAGATCGCGGCAGCGCTGGACAAGATGGGCATCATGAGCCTGCGCTTCGACAAGTACTTCGCCGGCAAGACCGGCTTTGGCAGCTACGCGTCGGATCCGGGCTCGATCGATCTGAACGCCTTCATCCGGCAGGCCGACGATGCGTACAAGCTGCTGTATTCACAGCCCTCGACGGACCCCAAGCGAATGCTCATCGTCGGGCACAGCGAAGGCGGCATGTACGCGATCCTCGTCGCTGAGACGGTCTCGCCGCACCCCACCGGGCTTGCCCTGATCGAGCCGCAGGATGAGCGCATCCTCGACCTCGTCGGGTTGCAGCTCGAGGAGAGTCTCAACGCGGCCGCATCCCGGGGCGCCATCACGACCGACACGGCAACGGAGAACGTGCAGGGAGTACGGCGGGTGATCAGCGACTTTCGGGCCGGGCAGCCGGTGGACACGTCAGGTCTGCTGCCGTCGGTGGTGACCGCATTGACGCCACTGATCCTGTCGTCGGCCAACGCCAGCTATGTACGCACTGATGACGCGATCGACGTGCCGACCTACGCGGCGAAACTTCCCAGCGGTACGCGGGTCCTGGTCACCGACGGCACCGCGGATACCAACGTACCGCCGTCCACGATCCAACCGTTGATCGACAGCCTGACCGCCGCCGGCACCACCGGGCCGGGGCTGCAAACACTCGACGGCCTCGACCACGACCTGAACCCGGCCGGTACCCAACCCAACGGCGCGCCGCTCGACCCGGCATTCCTTAGTGCCCTAAGTGACTGGGCGCAGCCCTACAAGTCGCAGTAGCACATGCGCCACCTGTCCGAAGCAAGCAATCGGTCAGTGAGCCGCCAGGCACGCACCTGGCTACGGCCGACGCTGTTCGCATCCTGCTGATCTTGCTGATACGGAGCAACGTGCTGCCCCCGGACTGGGCCGAGGGTCGTCCTGCAGATGCCTCCCATCGACGCTCATGACATATTGATTCTGTGACGGACAACGACTTGAACTCCATGTCCTTGGACGATCTTGCCGCCGAGGTCCGAAGGTTGCGCGCCGCAATTCGCACGCGCCGTGACAGCGTGGGGCCGGCACCGTCGCCATACGTCGCCGATTTCGACGGCACAGGCTACGAACTCGCCCATGAGCCGAATGACCTCGCCCGGCTCTTCATCGAACGAGCCAACGCCGGCGACCTCGAAGGTCTGATTGTCCTCTTCGAGCCCGATGCTTTGGTGAGTAGTCCCGACGGCGACGCATCCGGTCACGCCGAAATCAGGCGCAAGTACCTCAGTGTTCTGGCACGTAAGCCACGCTTCAGCCTCGGTGAGCAGCAGCCAGCAATGATCAATGGTGAGATAGCGCTCACCTGCACGTACTTCGCCGATGGTGGAGCGGCGGCCGAGGTGGCGCGGCAGCAACCGGACGGCTCGTGGCTCTGGATGATCGACAAAGGAAGCATCTCCGGCTGACATCTTTCTCAGGCGGCAGATCGGCCGGGTTGCTCCAGGATTGTTGGAGGCAAGTGATGAGGGCAGTCCGGATACACCGCACGGGCGGTTCCGACGAGATGGTCGTTGACGACATCGCCGATCCGATTCCCGGATTCGGCGAGGTGCTGGTCCGCTTATCGGGCGCGGGCGTCAACTTCATCGACGTCTATCACCGAACCGGGCTCTATCCACGGCAGCTGCCGGGGACGCTCGGCGAAGAGGGAGCCGGAGTGGTGGTCGCGCTCGGCGATGGCGTCAACGGTATCCATGTCGGTCAGCGGGTAGCGTCGGCGAACTTCGCCGGTTCGTACGCCGAATTGGCGACTGCCGCGGCCAGCCGCGTAGCGGTGGTCCCGGCCGAGATCTGCGACGAAAAGGCCGCAGCCTCGCTCTTGCAGGGCATGACCGCGCACTACCTGCTGCACGACAGCTATCACGTCCGGGCCGGAGACACGGTGCTCGTCCACGCCGCGGCAGGCGGCATGGGGCTCCTGCTCACCCAACTCGCGACCAGGATGGGTGCACGGGTCATCGGCACGGCATCGACACCTGCGAAGGCCGATCTGGCTCGGGCGGCCGGGGCAACGGACGTCCTCGAGTACGACAACATCGCCGAGCAGGTCCGCGATCTGACGCATGGTGCGGGTGTCGCGGCGGCGTACGACGGGGTGGGGCAGGCGACCTTCGATGCAAGTCTCGCGAGCCTGCGCACGCACGGCGTCCTGGTGACCTACGGGCAGGCCAGCGGCAAGGTACCTCCGATTGATCCGCTGCGCTTGATGGGCGCCGGATCTGTGTACGTGACCCGGCCGACGCTCACGCACTTCATCGTGGCCCCGGAGGAGTTCGCGCGCCGGGCCGGTGCCGTCCTGTCATGGGTCGCGGAGGGCGCGCTCGACATCAAGATCGGTGGCAAGTACGGACTGGAGGATGCCGCGGCGGCGCACGATGATCTGGAAGGGCGCCGGACCACTGGCAAGCTCCTCCTCGTTCCGTAAGCCCCGTCAATCGGGATGCAGGCCGTGACTGACCGCCGCGGCCAGCAAAGATTCGGCGACGGTCGTCCGCGAATAGAGGACGAATCGCCCGGCTCGATGTGCGGTCACGAGGCCAGCCGCCCGCAGCATGGTGAGGTGTTCCGACACGCTGCCGAGCGCGAGCCCGGTCCGGTAGGCGAGTTCGGTGGTGGGTGTCGGCAAATCCAGTTCGGTGAGCAGTAGGGCACGGGTGCGGCCGAGGACGGCGGCGAGCGCGTCCGGTGTGGACCGGTTGCCGCGTTGCCACAGGGACGCTACGCCGCGGGCCGGGTACGTCAGGGTCGGTTGCCAGGGTTCGATGATGCTGGAGAAGACGGTCGGCCACACGAAGACCGACGGCATGAGCAGCAGGCCACGGCCGTCCAGAGGGTACGAGCCGGAGTAACGCGGGTGGGCGATGTAGAGCCGCTCCTGATGCCATCGCACGATCGGCGCGAGATCGTCGAACAACTTGGGTGCGCCGCCGTCGGCGAGTCGCCGGGCGCGGTAGAGGACATCGCCCTGCTGGATCGTATGGATGCGTGGCCAGTGTGGTGCGATCGCCACGTCCCAGTAGCCTTCGATAACTTCGACGAGACGGGCGAGGCCGGCGACCGGATCGTCGTTGAGGCCGATCACCGATGGCGATCGGCCGTCGACCATCCGGTGGAGATCGGACCGGATCTGCTCCGGTGCTGTCCGCCGGAGCGCCGCAATCTCGGCATGGAAGTCCGGAGTGGGCGTCGTCGGCGGCGGAGTCAGGAAATCCGGGATGTAGTAGCTCGGCACCGGGACAAGGTCGGTGAGCGGACTCAGGTCGAGACCCGACGAGCGCAGCAGTGGCGCGGTGTCCTGAACCCACGGTTGGTGGATCACATGGCTACCCGGTTCCTTGAGAACCCGGATGCTGGCGATGACTTCCTGCAGCGGTGACGCCGCGAATCGGGTCCGGGCGAGATCGTGGGTGGAGAAGCCCAGGGTCAGCATGTGATGCCGGAGACGAAGTCGACGGCGCGTTCGTGCGGTGGTTCCAGAAAGTAGTTGATGTCGTTGGTGAGACCTTCGGTGAGCTGGTCGACGTCAGTGGACTGGCAATGCGCGAGGAGCGCGGCGTTACGGCGGAGGACATCGGCGGAGAGCTGGAGGTTGCCGGCGTCGTAGTAGCGGATCGCACCCGCTGGATCGCGGCGTGGGATGACTTCCGAGTGGGCATGCTTGCTGGCACTGAACGGAATGTCGAGCCGGCCGTTATCGAATGCGTTGACAACGGCTGTGCTCAGGTCGGGTTGTGCGAGCAGCGGATCGACGAGATCGGCCACCTCCCGCTCGATCCACTCCTGCTCCGTGGCGACTTCGTCCTCCGGCACCGACACGAATCCGAGCAGCGGCGAATTCGCAAGCCGGGCGACGCGAATGCCGTCAATGTTCGCGGCCGCGTCCGGCACCCCGTACGCCTCCTTGTGTGTTTTGGTAATGATTTTGGCGGCGCCGCCGAGGCGAGCGACGAGCGCTCCGTAGAAGATAAGCTGATCCGCGCGCGTCCGGCTCTTCGGGAAGACACCCATGAACTCGTGCAGCACCGGATAGACCTCGACCTCGCCCGGCAGGTAGCGGGAGGCGAGTGTGTCCACGCAGCGCAGCGCAGCGACGTCCTGGACCAGATTGCCGCCCTGCGGGTACGCTACCGAGACGCAGCGGACCCCTTCTCGGGCAGCCAGTACGGCCTCGATGACGCTGATCGCCAGACTGATCGACGGTGGCACCAGCACGGCAGTGAGAGTGCCGAACACCTCGCGGTCCACTGTGATCCCAGCGGCGGCCAGCTCACCACAGCGTGCATCGACATAGCGGTACGCGGCCAAGGAATCGGTCAGCGACACGTCTTTGGAGTACGGCAGGTTATACGAGATCCCCCCGCCTTCGAAGGATGTGACACCGGAGGCGACACTCACTTCGAAGAGGGCGTACGGCATGGGTGAACCGTGTCGTATCTCCAGTGGGACGCGGCAGTGACGGTTGAGTTCGCGGCCGCGTTGCCAGCCGTGCGTCACCAATGGATAGCCGTTGAGCTCGGCCGGTGCGGACGCCAACACCCGGTGTGCTTCGGCGAAGTGGTTCAGTCGGGTGTGCGAGTCGATCGTCAGCGTGAGCACGTCCGGGTGGGCCTGCCGGTCCAGTTCATCGAGGAGCGTCAGCATCTCGTCGTGGCCGCCGACACCGCAGCGGGGTTGGATCGCAACCTGAGCGCATTGGCGTGCGCCGCGCAACACGTCGACCACCCGGGGTTTATCCAGGGAACGAATGTAGTCGATTGTGTCCTGTGCGCCGGGCAGCCGCAGATCACGTAGCCGCGTTTGGAGGCTATCCGGGGATTCAGGACTACCCATGGTCGAGCCTGGCCTGGTCCCAGCGCGCCACGCGGGCGTGGTCCGCCGACCGCTGGGCGCGGATCTCGTCGAGGATCGCGGGTAGCGCCGCCGGCTCGGACACCACCCGGTCTACGCCGAGACGGCGCAGGCGGGCCTGTTCGTCATCAGTCTTGTAGGCACCGACGGAGAGGTTCCCGCCGACGATGACCGTGTCCGGCAGCAGGCCGTCCACGCGGGCCTGCAACAGGTCAGCGAGGTCGGCGGCCGCGTGGCCGTTGAGCGAACCGATGATCAGCGCCTCGGCGTCGGGGTGCTCCCGGAAGGCGTCGCAGAACTCGGCGATCGGAGTGCAGGTGCCCAGATTGACGACCGTGAAGCCCTGCACTCGCAGCATGTATGCGATTAAGTGGTTGGCGACCGCGTGCGCGTCGCTCGCGGCGACGCCCAGCAGGACGACTCGTTCGGTTCTCACCCTGATGCCCCTCTTCTCGTTGATGTCCACGCAGCTCAGGCGCAGTCGAACTGGATCTGGGCGGCGATGTGCGCGGCGCGGTCAACTGCGTCGTCACCGTCGGTGCCATTAGCGATCACATAGCCCATCCGGCGGTCCCAGCCGGCGCGGATCCGCGGCACGACGTCGCCCTCATTGACGGCGACAACCACGCCGACGTCGGCCTCGATCAGATCCATCAGCCGGGGAATGCCCGGAATCCGCTCGCCCGGCCGCAGGCGCAGCACCGGTACCTCTAGCCGGTCCAGGCCCGCGATCCGGGTGAGCACGCCCGGGTCCGGGGCGAAGAACTTGATCGCGGCGCCGCCACGCGGCTCGGGAGGTTCGTCGGGTAGTTTCTGCAGCCCCAGCGGGACGGTCAGGAACATCCGCGACGGACTGATCCCGTACGCGCGGCGGACGAGTTCCGGGACGCCCCCACCGGCCAGTCGGTTGTGCGACTCCAGGACCCGCGGACCATCGGGCGTCAGCACGAATTCACTGTGCGACGGACCCTCGACGAGGCCGACCGCGTCGAGCAGCCGACCGGTCAGATCGCGCAACACGTCCGTGTGCGGGACCGTGACCCGGCTCGGGACGCTGATGCCGACCTCGACGAAGAAGTCATTGAGCTGGTATTCGGTCATGGCCAGCGGGACATGGCGACCCTCGCTGGAGAACGTCTCCACGCTCACCGCCGGCCCTTCGAGGTACTCCTCGGCCAGTGCCCGCACCAGCCCGGCGTCGGTCAGCGCGGTCCACGCCGCGGTTGCGGAAGCAACCGAGTTCACCACGTACACGTTGGCGCTGGCGACACCGTCGACAGGTTTTATGACGATGGTCTTGCCGGTCGCGTCGTAGAACGACATCAGCTCGGAGAGCTGCCGGATGACCTGATGCCGAACCGGGCTCAGACCGTGCTCGGCGAGGGCTGCCCTGGTGAGCGCCTTATCTTTGAGCGTCTGCGCAGTCCTCACCGAGTTGCCGGGCAGGCCGAGCGCGGCTGCGACGTAGGCGGTAGCCGCAGCCGCATCCTCGCTGGTGGACAGCACGCGGTCGAACGGGCGGCGGGCGTGCATCGGCCGCAGAATATCCAGCAACGCCGGTCCATCGGTGATCGGACCGTGCACAATCGACTGGCAGTATCGGGCGAATGTGTCCTCGTACTGACCCTCTTCGTGGACGAGGACGACGTCGATGTCATATTCGAGGGCGGCCATCACGGCATGGGGCTGCCCGCCGATCACGGCGACGTGGAACATCGTTCAGCGTTCTTCCGGTACGAGTTCGGTCTCCAACCGGACCGTCGCGACCATTCCGTCGAACGCGGCATCGAGGTCGCCCGGGGTGTCGACCTGGAAGATCAGGTGCCCATGGCCCTGGAACGTCTGGGGCGGGACCTGTAGGAAGTCGCCTTCGCGCCGGTAGATCTCGATCTCGTCGACGCGGGGATCGGCGGCCGCGGCCTCCAGGCCACGTATGGCGCGGAGGATCCCGGCCCGCTGCGGGAAGATGTTCCAGAATCCGACCGGGGTCGGATGCTTCGGTGGCTCAATGCACGGCCGTCGACCCGTCGCCATGTCCAGGACCGCCTCGACCATGTCGAGGCCGGTGCTGAGCTGGACCGAACGGTAGATCGGGCCACCACCCATCCGGCCCGCCGCCTCGAGGAGGACGGGCTCCACCCCGTCGCGCAGCCGGAATTCGACGTGCGTAGCGCCGGTGGTGATCCCCAGCGCCCGGTGTACGGCGATAGTGGCGTCGGTGAGGCGTGCCACGATCGATCCCGGGAGCCGGGTCGGGGTGGAGGCGTAGACCTCTTCGAACGTGGGTCCGGTCGGCAATGGCTTGTCGTGCACGGCGATCGAATGGGTTTCACCGTCGATGATCAGTGACTCGACGCTGACCTCGGGGCCGGCGACGAACTGCTCCATCAGTAGCGCACCCGCGTACTGCTCCTGCGCGGTGCGGTGCAGCGGGTCGTAGTCGAATCCGGTCCATGAACCGCTGCGGATGAATTCGAAGTGCTCGGCCAGCTCACCGTCGTCGGCGATGCTGCGCACGTACATGCTGCCGGTGCCGATGATCGGCTTGAGGATCAGGGGATAGCCGATCTCGGCAGCGGCGACGCGAGCCTCGTCAAAAGTGGTGGCGAGGCGGAAGGCGGGCTGACACACAGTGCCGGCGGCGTCCACCGTTGCCCGCATCGCGTACTTGTCCCGGGCGGTGTAGGCGGCCTGCTCGCTGATGCCGGGGAGGCCGAGTTCGGCGGCGACCTGAGCGATGGTCGGCACGCACGCCTCGGCGAATGTCGTCACGGCGCGGATCGGCTCGCTCTCGTCGGCCGCCAGTTGCCTGGCGGCGGCGACGGTCTCGGCGATGCTCGTGGTGTCCGCGATCACAACGCGATCGATGTACTCGCACTCCCACGTCGGATCCTTCATGATCATCAGGAGGCGCTCGCCGTGCTTCCGGGCATACTCCCGCGATCGGGCCAGGTGGCGGCGCCGGCTCAGGTTCGTCTTGTGCACGATCAGAATACTCATGTGCGTCAGGCCTCCTTTGCGAAACGTCACCCGCTGTATGTGTCTAGAAATTGAACGGCAGTTGACGAATGCCGAATTCATCCCGGCTGCCCGACCTTCTATCCAATCTTTGCCGTTGTCAAACTCGATTGTCGTCGAGCGCCACTTCTACTGCGGCTCTGACCTGCGAACGAGGCACCGGTTAAGAGTTATTGGAATACACGGGTAAGAATTTCTAACCGTCAAAATTAACGAACATCCGTTGACGTTGCCATCGAAACGCTGATAGGAACGAAATCCATTGGTCGAGGACAACGGCGTCCAGCACCGCCAAGACAATCGGGAAATCCACGATCGGGGAGGCTTGGGGAATGGATTCACGAGAGGTTGCCGCACGGGAACTGGAGATCGGCGACAGTACCATTTCTGATGCTACCGACGCCTATGTGATCGCTGAGATCGGTCACAACCATCAGGGCGATCTCGCCACCGCCGAGAAACTGTTTCGGGCGGCCGCCGAGGCCGGCGCCAGTGCGGCCAAGCTGCAGAAACGCGACAATCGTTCGCTCTTCACCGCGGCGATGTACGACGAGCCGTACACCGGCCGCAACAGCTACGGCGCCACGTACGGCCAGCACCGTGAAGCACTCGAATTCGAACTCGACGAGTACCAGCATCTGGCCAAGGTCGCCGCGGATCTGAATATCGACTTCATCTCCACCGCGTTCGATTTCGCCAGCGTCGACTTTCTTGCCGAACTCGATCTGCCGGCGATCAAGATGGCGTCGGCAGATATCACGAACACTCCGCTGCTCAGCTATGCGGCGGAGACCGGAAAGCCGCTCATTGTCTCTACCGGTGGCGCCGATATGTGTGATGTCCGGCGCGCATGCGACACGATCCTGCCGATCAATTCCCATGTGGCGCTCCTGCAGTGCACGGCGGTATACCCGGCCGCGCCGGCAGACCTGAATCTCTCGGTCATCAGCACGTTCCGCGAAGAATTCCCCGAGGTCGTCGTCGGATATTCCGGCCACGACGACGGTCCGGAACTGAGTTGCATCGCGTACGCGCTCGGCGCTCGGGTGATCGAAAAGCATTTCACCCTCGACCGCACTCTGCGGGGCAGCGATCACCACTTTTCGCTGGAGCCGGACGGTATGGGACGGCTCGTGTCCGGACTCCAGCGGACCCGCGAATCGCTCGGCTGCTGCGACAAGTGCGCGTTGCCGGACGAGGCACCGGCACTGCGGAAGATGGGTAAGAAACTGGTCGCGGCCCGTGACCTGCCGCGCGGCCACCGTCTGACCGCCGACGACATCGCGATCAAGTCGCCCGGTGAGGGTGGGATGCGGCCCTTCCTGCTGCCCGAAGTCGTCGGCCGGTCGCTGCGTCAGCCGCTACCCGTCGATGCCGACATCACCACCAACGTGCTGGCCTGAGTGAGCATCTGATGACCGTCGATTTGGAGAGCCGGATCGCCGTCGTGACGGGCGTGCTCGGACAACTCGGTGCCGTGTGGACCGATGCTCTGCTCGGTGCCGGTGCCCGGGTATTCGGTGTGGACCGCGTCCGCCCCGGTCGGGGCGCCGACGCGCCGTCAACACCGCTCAGCGACGTGCTGTCCCGCCACGACGCCGACCGGTTCGTCCTCGCCGAGGCGGACATCACGGACCGGGACAGCCTGACGGCCGCCCTGGACACCTGCCGTACCCAACTGGGCGATCCCTCGATCTTGGTCAACAACGCGGGCATCGATCAGCCGCCGTCCGCGAGCGCCGGCAGTTGGCGGTTCGGAGACATCCCCGACGAGCTGACGGCCGCCATCCTCGCCGTCAACGCCCACGGCACCCTACGAGCCTGCCAGGTCTTCGGGTCAGAGATGGCACGCGGACGCGGTGGTTCTGTGATCAACATCGGTTCGCTGTACGGCACGGTGGCGCCGGATCCGCGGCTGTACGAACACCTGCCGCTGGATCCGCCGTTCCTCAAGCCACCCGCGTACGGAGTGTCGAAGGCCGGTGTGGCCGCCCTGAGCCGCTACCTGGCCGCCCTGTGGGGCCCGGCCGGCGTTCGGGTCAACACGTTGTCGCCCGGCGGCGTAGTTGGCCATCAGGACCAGCACTTCCGGGACAAGTTCGCCGCACGGGTACCGCTGGGCCGGATGGCGGTCGCCGCCGACCTGGCCGGACCCCTGCTGTTTCTGGCATCGGATATGAGCAGCTACATCACCGGAATCGAGCTCGCTGTAGATGGCGGCTACGTCTGCTGGTAATCGGCAAGAGGTTCGGAGGCATCATGCAAGCCGACCTGGCTTGGCTACCGACCGATGAATTCCATCGGGTCTTGCACGGGATCGACGATCGCCATGAACGCGCGTACGCGTTCGCGACGTTGTCCAGAATCAACACTCTCTACATGATCGCGCGCGCCGGATCCGGGCACCTCGGATCTAGCTTCAGCGCCGCCGACATCGTCTCGTGGCTGTTCCTGGAAGAGATGCGCGAGCCGTTCGCCGCAAGCGGCGACCTGTACTTCTCGTCCAAGGGGCATGACGCACCGGGACTGTACGCCGCCCTGATCGGCCTCGGACAGCTCGACGCCGATCTCGTCCACCGGCTGCGGCGCCTCGGCGGCCTGCCGGGCCATCCCGATGTGCACACCCCGCATATGCCGTTTAACACCGGATCGCTGGGCATGGGTATCTCCAAGGCGAAGGGTACGGCGCTGGCGAACCGTCTCCTCGGCCAGAACCAGCGAATCTACGTGACCACCGGCGACGGCGAGTTGCAGGAGGGTCAGAACTGGGAGGCGCTCGCTGGCGCCGTCCACCACCGGATGGGCGAACTGACCGTCATCGTCGACCACAACAAACTCCAGTCCGACACCTGGGTGCGCGACACCAGCGACCTCGGCGACATCGAGGCGAAGTTCGCCGCGTTCGGCTGGGGTGTGCTGCGTTGCGACGGGCACGACTACCAGCAACTGGAGTCCGCATTCGCCGAGCGTGCCCGCCGCTACCCCGATCTGCCGGCGGCCGTGATCGCCGACACCGTCAAGGGTCGCGGCGCCGAGGTCTTCGCCGCGACCTCGATGCCGGCCACCCAGTGGCGCTACCTCCATCACAGTGGAGCGCCCTCGGCGGGTGACTACGCTCGCGCGTACGAGGAACTCCTGCGCACCGCGGACGCGATCCTCGATCGCCATGGCCTGGCGCCGCTGACTCCCCGTACCGCCGAAACACCACGACGCCCGGTGGCCACCGGGTATCGGCTGCCGGAGATCTACGGGCGGGAGCTGGTCGCCTGCGCTGCGGACGACGAGCGGATCGTCGCGCTGGACGCCGATCTCGTCCTCGACACCGGGCTGATCCCGTTCGCAGCCGCCCATCCGCAGCGGTTCATCGAATGCGGCATCGCTGAACAGGACATGGTCTCGATGGCCGGTGGCCTCGCCGCACGCGGGTTCCTGCCGTTCGTCCACTCGTTCGCGTGCTTCATGCACGCCCGGCCGAACGAGCAGATCTACAACAACGCCACCGAGCATCGCAAGGTCATCTACGTCGGCTCGCTGGCCGGCCTGCTGCCCGCTGGCCCGGGGCACTCTCACCAGGCGGTCCGTGACGTCAGTGCCTTGGCAGCGGTACCGGGGCTGATCGTGGTGGAGCCGGCCAGCCCGGCCGACGTCCGCGCCGCGGTGGACTTCTGCCGTGCCACCACCGACAGCGTGTACCTCCGCCTGGTCAGCATCCCTTGCCCGGCCGAGGTTGCCGAGCTGCCTGCCGGAGCGTTCACGGTTGGACATGGCACGGTGATCCGCGCCGGTGGCTCGGTCGTGGCGATCGGTGCCGGGCCGGTCGTGCTCACTGAACTCCTCCGCGCGGCCGAACTGCTGTACGCCGACGGTATCGACCTCACGGTGGTGAACCTGCCCTGGCTGAACCGGATCGACGACGGCTGGCTCACCAACGTGGCCGCCACGTACGAGCACGTGTTCGTGGTCGACAACCACTACACCCGTGGCGGCCAGGCCGACCTGCTCGCCCGCCGCCTGCTGGAACTCGGGCCGCCGGTCCTGCCGCTATTCCGGGGCATCGGCCTGACCGGGGTCCCGTATTGCGGCACCGACGACGAGGTCCTCGCCGCGCACGGGTTGCGCGCCGATCATCTCGCCGCTGCCATCCGCGATGGCGTCCGGACGGGCCGCCGGCACTCCGCCAGGGTGGCACTCGCCGACCACGTCTGAACATTCATCCACTGACAGTCAAGGAGGACCTCAGATGCAGACGACCTACAACGACATGGTGCGACCGCCGCAAGAGCTGGTGGACGCTTTCCGGGCAGTGCTGTCCGAGTACAGCCCCAGTTGCCTGGTCACCGATGCCCGACGCCGGGTCGGCGCGATCGGCGGTCTTCTGCCGGTCAAACCGCACCACCGCGTCGTCGGCTCAGCGCTGACCGTCAACCTGTCCATCGATGACCTGGTGGACTGCATGCCCGTTCTCGCCCGGGCCAAGCCCGGTGACGTGATCGTTCTGGCTTGCCACGGCGTGACCCAGACCGCTATGTGGGGCGGCTTGATGTCGACCCTGTCGCAGAAGGCCGGCGTCGCCGCCGGCATCGTCGATGGGGCGATCCGCGACGTCGATGAGATCCGCGACCTCGACTTCCCGGTCTGGTACCGCAGCACCGTGCCTCGGCCGTCCCCCACGGCCGTACACGGCCGGACCGAGCCGGTCCAGGTCAACGTGCCGGTGGTCATCGACGGCCAGGTCATCGAACCGGGTGACATCCTTGTTGCGGACGAGAACGGCATCGCGGTCGTCCCGGTGGCGCTCGGCGAGGACGTCCTGGCCGGAACCAGGATGCAGATGCACAAAGAGACCGTGATCCGACAGAAGATCAACTCCGGTGCGTCGGTGTCCGACCTGCTCGCCGAATTCGGACACCTGTGAGCGGCGGTCTGCGCGCGTACGTCACCGGTGCCGACGGCATGCTCGGCACCGCGTTGACCGCCGCGCTCACCGAGGCCGGCTGGGCGGTCCGTGGCGTGTCGATGCGCGACTTCGACATCGCCGACGCCGCCGCCGCCGACCGGTCGATCGATGCGTGGGCACCCGATGTGGTCATACATGCGGCCGCACACGCGATCGTCGACGACTGCGAGCAGGATCCGGCGATGGCGGTCCGGGTCAACATCGAAGGCACCCGCAATATCGTGGCGGCCGCCCGCCGCCACGGCTGTAGGGTCGTATATCTCTCCAGCGACTACGTCTTCGACGGCCGCACCACCCCGAATGGCGGGTACCGCGAGGACGACATTCCGAGTCCGCTGAACGTCTACGGGACCACGAAGTTGGCCGGTGAGCAGCTCACCGCCACCGTCGACCGGCACGCAATCATCCGCACGTCGTGGCTGTTCGGCGGCCGCGACGAGCGCACCGACAACGTTCTGGCCCTCATCCGTCGAAGCCACGCCGGCCATCCCACGGCGCTCATCGCCGACCAGTTCAGTTGCCCGACGTACACCGTTGACCTGGCCGACGCGATTGTCTACCTTCTCTGCGCGGAGCCGGAGTTCACCGGCATCGTCCACATCGCCAACACCGGCACGGCGAGCTGGCACGATGTCGGTCTCGCCGTCCGCCTGATCTGGGCCGACCTGCGCCCCGGCGCCGTCAACCCGCCGACACCGGTGCCGCGGACGGTCGACGACGGCGGGTTCGTCGGCGACCGGCCGCACGACTCGTCGCTGAACACCGACCGCCTCGCCGGCCTCGGGTACGCGATGCCGACGTGGCGGGACGCAGTCCGCCGATTCTGCGAACGTCTGACGGCGGCCGACCGATCGACAGCCAGCTCGGTGCACTGACCGGGGTGACAGACCACCAACCATGTCGAGGAGGCAGGCTATGAATCCGACCAGACGGCCGGCGAACCGGTGGCGTACCTGGTCCGGAACCGCGCGATGCGCGCCGGCGCGGCTGCTCCGGCCGACCAACGAAGCCGCCATCGTGGACGCCGTGACCACCGCCACCGCTCGGGACGAGATCGTCCGGGCGAGTGGCACGGGCCATTCCTTCAACGCACTCGCCTGCACCGACGATGTCCTCATCGACCTGTCCGCGTATACCGGTGTCGGTGACCTCGATCGAGACAACGCGACCGTCACCGTTCGCGCGGGTACCACGATCCGTGAGATCAACACCGCGCTTGCGGCAGCCGGTCTCGCCCTGGCGAACATCGGAACCCTCGCCGATCAGACGGTCGCGGGCGCGATCTCCACCGGAAACCACGGCAGCGGCCTCACCCACGGGCCGTTCTCCAGCCAGGTGGTCCGCCTCCGACTTGTCACCGCCGACGGTTCGATCATCGACTGCGACCCGACCACCGATCCGGACGTGATGCGCTGCGCCCGTACGGCGCTCGGCACTCTCGGCATCGTCAGCACCGTCACCCTGCGCTGCGTACCAAGCTTCAATCTGCGGACCGTACACGGCGAGGAGCCGTTCGACGGCTTCCTGAATCGGATCGACGAGTGGGCCGGAAGCGCCGACCATGTCACCTTCAATTTGCTGCCGTGGACCGACCGGGTGTCAACCCACGCGCTGAGCCGCACCGACGATCCGCCGCGTCCGGGCCGGATCCACCACTACCGCCGCACGCTCGACGAGCTGCGGTGCGGATCCATCGGACTTCTCGCGCGTGCGCACGTGGGCAGCGTCCCCATACTGACCGATCGCGTGTCCGGCCGAGGTCACCGGCCGGCGGACGTCGCCGTCAGTCATCAGGCGTTCTGCTTCGCCCAACCGGTGCGATTCGTCGCGCTCGAGCACGCGCTCCCGTTGACACGCCTGGCTCCGGGGATCCGCGCACTGCGCGACCTGCTGCGCCGCGACGGCCGGTGCTCGCCCTACTCGGTGCTGGGCCGCGTCGGTGCCGGCGACGACAGTCCGCTGAGCCCCAGCTACGGACGGCCGACCGGGTACCTCAATCTCACCGTCCCGCGGACCGCCCGGTTCGTGGAGCTGTGCCGAGAGGTCGAAGGCGTCCTGCGGGACTTTGACGCCCGACCGCACTGGGGAAAGGCGCACACCGCAACCGCCGAGGAACTCGCGCCCCGGTACCCGCAATGGGATGCCTTCCAGCGGGTCCGCGCGCAGCTCGATCCGCACGGTACGTTCACCAACGCGTACGTGCGCCGCGTCCTCGGACCGGTCCGGACATCAGCAACTCATCGTGCCGGGTTCCGGACGTGAGCTGGATGCGACCGGCGGTCGTCTTCCTCGACTTCGACGGGCTGATCTGCGACACCGAGGCGGCGGCGCACCAGTCCTGGGACGAGTTCTATGCCCGCCGCGGCCTCGCGTTCGCACCGGCGACGTGGCGGCGCATGCATGGATCCGCCGCCGCTGAACAGGTCGCCGTTGACGATCTCGCCGCGGGTCTGGGTCGGCCGGTCCACCCACGCGAGATCGCCGTGCGCCGCGACCGCAAGGCGTGGCTCGCCGACCGTACGCCGCTGAGCGCCGGGGTAAGTCGCGTGATCGACGCCGCCGCGTGGCGTGACATACCGGTCGCGGTCGTCTCTAGCTCGCCCCGGCCCTGGGTCGACGGCCACCTGAGCCGGTTGAAGGTGCGACACCGGCTGGCGTTCGTCGTCAGCGGCGCCGACGCGGCACGGTCCAAACCGGCGCCCGACCTGTACGTCGCCGCGCTCGAACGTGCCGGGGTGGCCGCCGAAGCGGCCATCGCGTTCGAGGACTCGCCGACCGGAGTACGCGCGGCGCGGGCGGCCGGATTGCGCTGCATCGCAGTACCCAGCTCGGTCGGATGCCGCGACGACCTCGGCGATGCCGACCTCGTGCTCGACAGTCTCGACGACTTCGACTTCGACATCGACCGCTCGATCCCGGTACCGATTGGGGTGACACGACCGTGAACGACAGCTCGTCGTCGACGGACTTCGCGCAGCCTGCTCTAGCCGACCGGAATTCCGGCCATCCACCGTGGATCTGGCGCAACGGGCACCTCGTCCCGTGGGAGCAGGCGATGATCCACGTCAACGCGGTCGGACACGCCTCCGTCGCCGCGATCTTCGAGGGCATTAAGGCGTACCGAGGCGACGACGGTCGGCTGCGTTTGTTCCGGTTGGACGAACACCTCAAACGCCTGTACACGTCCGCCCGGATCAGCCGGCTCAGGCTGCCGTTCCAACGGCCGGAGCTGCACGCGGCCATACTGCGGTTGATGCGGGCCAACGAATTCCGCGACGACACGTACGTGCGGCCGTGGGCATTCCCCGAAGGTGTTATCCGGGAGCAGATGGTGCCGGCGGATGTCACCTGCGAGATGGTCATCGACACCTGGCCGTTCACCAGCCAGTTGTTCACCCCACGGGAATGCCGCGCGATGGTGAGCTCGTGGGTGCGGATCAGTGAGACGTCGATGCCGCCCCGGGTGAAGGCATTCTCCAACTACCACAACGGACGCCTGGCCGTCCTGGAGGCACACACGAACGGGCACGACTGGCCGATTCTGCTCAACGACCAGGGCAAGGTGAGCGAGGGTCCGGGTGCCTGCGTCGCACTCGTCCGGGACGGAGTTTTGGTCACACCGTCGCTCACCAGCGGTGTCCTCGAAAGCATCACCCGCGCCACGGCGCTGACACTGCTCCGGGACGCGGGCATGCCGGTCGAGGAGCGGCAGGTCGACCGGACTGAGCTATATCTCGCCGACGAACTGTTCTTCCTCGGCACGGCATGGGAGATCCTGCCGGTGGCGGAGATCGACGGGCTTGCCGTCGGCGACGGCAAGATGGGCCCGGTCGCACGGCAACTGGAACGGGATTACGACGCGGTTGTCCGCGGCAGATCAGACCGGTACCGCGACTGGTTAACCGACGAAGGGTGGGAACGAAATGTCGATTGTGGACATGATCTTGGGTGACCTGCGAGTCCGGCGACTCGGCTTCGGGGCGATGCGCCTCACCGGGGCGTTCAACTGGGGACCGCCGGACGACCGAGACCAGGCGATCGCCGTGGCTCGCCGCGCAGTGGAACTCGGAGTGACGTATATCGACACCGCAGACGCATACGGTCCCGGTGTCAACGAGGAACTACTGGCCGACGCGCTGTACCCGTACCCAGAGGGTCTTGTGATCGGCACGAAGGCCGGCCAGAGCCGTCCCAGCATCCACGAGTGGGTCCCGTTGGGGCGTCCGGAATACCTCCGCCAGCAGGCTGAACTGAGCTTGCGTCGACTGCGCATGGAGCGCATCGACCTGTTTCAACTGCACCGGATCGATGCCAAGGTGCCGTACGCCGATCAAATCGGCGCACTCAAGCAACTGCAACAGGAGGGCAAGATTCGCCACATCGGCCTGTCCGAGGTGAGCGTGGCTCAGATCGAAGAGGCGCGCCGCGAGATCAACATCGTCAGCGTACAGAACATGTACAACCTCCTAGACCGCCATCACGAACCGGTCTTGGAGTACTGCGAGCGCGAACAGATCGCGTTCATCCCCTGGCTGCCAGTCGCGCGCGGCGGACTCGCCGAGCCGGGCAGCCCGACCGCGAGCGTCGCCAAGGAGCTGGACGCCACGCCGGCACAGGTGTCACTCGCCTGGCTGCTGCACCGCTCGCCGGTGATCGTCCCGATTCCCGGCACGACATCGGTCGCGCACCTGGAGGAGAACGTCGCGGCCAGCCAGATCGCCCTAACCGACAGCCAGTTCCAGTCGTTGTCAGATCTGGACTGACGGTTGCGATCCGACGTTGATGATCGAATTGTCGCCGTCGGTCAGCGCCTGGGTGGCCTTCACCAACGCTTTGATCGTGGCCCGGACGGTGGACCGGTGGGCGGATGCGGGTCGCCACACCGCGAAGACGTGCCGGCGGGGCGCCGGGCGGAGTTCGACGATGCGCACTCCCACCGGCGCCGGGTCCCGGCCGAGACGGGGAGCGGCGGCGACGCCCAGACCGGCGGCGACGAGGGCGAGCTGGGTCGCGTACTCGGCGGCGGTGTGGGCGATGTTCGGCTCTGTGCCACGCGCCCGCAGGGTATGGAGCAGCCAGTTATGGCAGCCGGAGCGGACCGGCCAGGTCACCCAGGCCTCATCGAGCAGCTCGTCTAAATCGATCCTCGATGCGCCGGCGAGGCGGTGATCGGCCGGAAGCGCGATGTCGACAATGTCGTCCAGCAGGACGGTGCGTCGAAGGTCGGGCGGGAGCTCAATCGGAAGCTCGAACCAGTCCTGCATGATCGCGATGTCGACCTCGCCGCGCATGACCGGCGGTATGCACAGGTCAGGCTCTATTTCGCTAACCTCCACCCGAAGGTCGGGGTATTGGCTCAAGATGGTGCTGACCGCGATCGGCAGCAGGCCACGGGCAGCGGTGGGAAAGGCCGCGACGGACACCCGGCCGGCGACAGAACCCCGCTGCTCCTCCAGCGCGGTCTCAGCTTCGTTGACGATGACCATGATGCGGTCGGCGAAGCCGATCAAGAGTTCGGCGGCGTCGGTCAGCCGGACGCTACGGCCTTGGCGATAAAGCAACGTTTGGCCGACATCGTGTTCGAACTTGGTCAACCGCTGCGAGACGGCCGATGTGGTCAGGTGCAGCGTCTCCGCAGCGGCACTCACCGAGCCCGTCCGGCCGACCGCTTGCAGGGTTTGGAGCTGGGTGAGATCGATCATCTGGTCCCCCGTAGTGAGCGTCGACGACACGCAGAATCAGGCTACTACCGCATTGTGTCCAAGCGATAGCTAGCTGTCGATATCTTCGGCACGGGTCTGACTTTGCTCCGATACCGACAGTTTCGGTCGACACCGAAAACGTTGGTCCGCCCCGACGACGCCCCTAGCGTTCGTGCGATGACCACCACTATCCTGCCAACCGCAGACAATCTGCTCACCAAACCGTCCCCGGTCGAGGCCGCTCGTCTGTTGATCTCAAGCGACCGACAGCCCGGCGCGCGGGCGGCCGTCGACACCTTTCTCCGGCGACGCAGGATCGATGTCCTCCACGCCGACGAGTACGCTTCCGACCTCCGCTTGTATCAGCGCCACTTGCTGAGTGAAGCGGGCCTGCTCCCCGACATCGAGCGCGAGTTCGCTGTCGAGGTCGCCGCCCGGTACGCGATGGACTTCCGTTTCTCCGACGCGACGAAGCGCAAGCGGGTGGCGCTGTTCGTCTCGCGGCACAATCACTGCCTGCTGGACCTGCTGTGGCGGTGGCGCCGCGGCGAGTTGCCCATCGACATCGGCATGGTGATCTCCAACCATCCGGACCTCGAAGAGCAGGTCACCGCCTTCGGAGTGCCGTACGCCCATATCCCGGTCAACCCGTCCACCGTGCGGGAGGCCGAGTGCCGGCAACTGGAGTTGCTCGGCGAACAGGTCGATCTCGTGGTCCTCGCCCGGTACATGAGGATCCTGTCCGGTGCCTTCCTCGATCAGCTCCGAGTCCCGGTGATCAATATCCATCACTCACTGCTGCCGGCATTCGTCGGCAGCCGACCGTACGAACGCGCGAAGCAGCGTGGCGTGAAGCTGATCGGAGCGACCGCGCACTACGTCACCGACCAGCTTGACGCCGGGCCGATCATCGAGCAGGACATGGTCCGGGTAACCCACGAGGACCGGGTCGAGGACCTGATCCGGCTCGGCGCCCACCTCGAATGCACCGTCCTCGCCCGGGCGGTCGCCTGGCATTGCGAGGACCGGGTGATGACCGACGGCCGGACCACGATGGTGTTCGGGTGACCGCCGATTCGGCTGGAGCCGAAAACGTTGGATGCCAGCGCGCCCGCTCATAGCGTCGAGAAGTCAGCGGCGATGCCGCCGACCACACCGAACGGAGGCATTTTCATGGTGAACGCCGTTACCCAGCGATACATCGATGAGTGCATGTCCGGAAGCGGTGGGCTGCGCTACGCCGTCCAGCGCGCCCCGTTCACGGAACGGTTCCGCGAGGCGTACGGCAGTCAGCTCATGGACCGGCCGTGGTTTGTCGAGGATCGTCGGCTGAAGCGGTTCTCCGACGACCTGTCCACCTTCCTCGATCTGCTGCTGTCGCTGCCGGAGCGGCTGTTCGCCGGAGACCTGCACCGCTACTGCGCCGCACTCGGCATCGACGACCGCCGCGCCGCCATCATGATCCGGGGCGCGTCCGACCGGCCGGCCCGCTATGCCCGCCCCGACGTGTATGACGACGGCGAGTCGTTCAAGCTCCTGGAATTCAATATCTGCAGCGCGCTTGGCGGTCTCGATCATGCGGCGGTCAACAGCTCGCTGATGCGCCTCGACGAATTCCGTGACTTCGCCGAGGCCGAGCAGCTCGACTACACCGACACGGCCAGGGAGTTCGCCCGGGCTCTCCACAAGGTCGCCGATCCGGTCGCAGGCAACAGTCAGCCTGTGGTAGCGATGGTCGAATGGAAGGGTGGGATGGCCGGCTATATCAACCGCTGCAGGGTCTTCCAGGACGTCATGGCCGATGTCGGCATCGACGTACGCCTCGCCGAAGTCGACCAGTTGACCACCCGGAATGGAAAGTTGCACCACGATGACGTCCCGATCGACGTGGTGCTGCGCTACTTCTCGGTGAACCAGATCTGCTCGGACCCCGACGGCGAGGCAGCCCTGGAACCGATCCTGCGTGCTCACGATGCCGGCACGACGGTTCTCTATACGCCGCTGGAGAGTTACCTCTACTCCAACAAGGGCGCGCTGGCGCTGCTGTCCGATCCCCGGTGGCGCTCCGAGTTCTCAACCGCGGAGTCCGCCCTGATCGACCGGGTGATGCCCTGGACTCGCCTGCTCGTGGCTGGTCCGACCCAGCTTGCCGGCGACTACGTCGACCTCGTCGATTACTGTCGGGACCACCGGGATCGACTCATTCTCAAGCCCAGGGCCGGTTTCGGTGGCATCGGCACGGTTGCCGGCTGGGACGCCTCGGAACATGAATGGCACCGGACTCTCGAAGATCTTTCCGGATCCGGGTACATCGTCCAGGAGCGGGTGGACCCGCAGCCGGAGCCGGTGTGCGGCGCGGTCGATGGAAATGTCGCCAATTGGATCGCGGCGTGGAGCTTCTTCTTTACCGAAGAAGGGTATGCAGGATCGTCCTTCTTGCGAGCCATCCCGGCGGACGCCGGCACGATCATCAGCCCGTCGACCAAACCGCGGATGAAAACAGGCAGTGTCTTCACCTATCCATCGACATCCGTCTGACGCACAAACCGTAGATCCGAGTATTGAGGGCTTTGACATGCAGCTTCGGTCTCCACGGGCCACCCAGTTCAGGACCGCCGAGCCGCCGTCGGCGACCGGTTCGGTGCTGCGTCTGCGCGACTTCCGGCTGATGTTCATCGGTGCCGCGGTGAGCAAGCTCGGCAGCGAAATCAGCTTCGTCGCGCTACCGCTCGCGGCGGTTCTGACACTGCGGTCACCGGCCGGACAGATCGGCCTGTTGGGTGCTGCCGGTCCGCTCGCCTCGCTGCTGATCGGCCTGCCGACCGGAGTGTGGGTCGACCGGGTACGCCGCCGCGGCGTACTCATCGCGGCCGACTGCGCCCGTTTCATCCTCTTTGGCTCCATCCCGGCCGCCTGGTGGCTGGGCGTGCTCTCGCTGCCTCAGCTGTTCATCGTCGCTTTCCTGGCGGGCGGCTGCACCTGCTATTTCGACGTCGCGGCGCAGAGTTATCTGCCGCACCTCGTCGAAGGCCGCGAGAGGCTCGTCGACGGCAATGCCAAGTTGTCCAGCCTCGACGGGATAGCGCGGATCATTGGGCGCGCACTCGGTGGCTACCTCGTCGGCATCCTCACCGCACCCGTAGCCATCGCGGCTGACGCGACCAGCTATCTATGGTCGGCCGCCTGCGTCGGTTTGATCCGCCGACGCGAACCGGCACCAGACCCACGCAAGCCCGACGTCCGGATCCGCCACGAGATCAGCGAAGGCATCCGGTACGTGCAGCGCAACCCGATTCTGCGCGCCGTCGCGTACTCGGGTGCGGCCGCGAACTTCTTCATCGGCGTCATCATGGTCATGCTGCCGGTCTTGCTAGCCCGCAACCTTGGCCTGTCCGGAACCGCCATCGGCCTGTTCATGGCGCTCGGTGGCGTGGGGGCACTGCTGGCGGCATCGGTCGCCCGGACAGTCGCCCGGTTCATCGGGTACGGGCGGGCGCTGTGGATCAACGCGATCGTGCTCGCACCCACCTACGTCTTCATCCCACTCGCCAACCGGGGCGTCCTGCTGTACTTGGCCGGCGCGTCATATCTTCTGTTCACTTTCCGGACCATGGTCGACAACGTGATCCAGGTCAGCCTCCGCCAGCGGGTCACACCGGACGGGCTGCTGGGCCGGATGAACGCGACGATGCGGTTCCTGATGTTCGGCGCCGTGGCGCTGGGCTCCCTCGCTGCCGGCCTGATCGCCCAGTACGCCGGGGTCCGGACTGCGCTGTGGGTCGGCGTCGCCGGTCTGGCCCTGGCCTGGCTGCCGGTATTCCTATCTCCGTTGCGAAGAATGTGGGATCTGCCGCCGGCCGCATCCGGCTAGCTCACTCTCCACCACTTGCCACCAGGTCAACAAATCATGCAATGGGTCGGTGGATGCCGTGCGCCCCGATCCAGTCAGAAAGGGGTACCAAGTAATGGTTTACGTCATCAACAACCATGCCGAGCGGGTGCTCGTTATCGGCGCCGGAGTCAGCGGCCTCACGTCCGCCCTGTCGCTTTCGCGCGCTGGATTCGAGGTCACGATCGTCGCCGAGAAAATGGCGTCCGACTGCGTCTCGGTCGTCGCCGGCGCCTTGTGGGAGTGGCCGCCCGCCGTCTGCGGGTACCACCTTGATCAGGTCTCGCTTGCCCGCTCCAAAGGATGGTGCATGGAGTCCTACGAGGTCTTCGACGAACTTGCCCGGGACCGCGACACCGGAGTCTTCATGCGGCTGTCGAACTTCTACTTCACGCACTCGATTGACGGTAGCGAACTCGACCTGCACAAAATGAACGAGCTCGCGCCTCGGGTGCGCGGCTTCGTCCGGGATCCCGAGCTCGCCGCGCTCAACGGCGTCAGCCCGAAATACGGTGTCGTCGATGCGTACCGCCACGTTGCGCCGATGATCGACACCGACCAATACACCGGCTGGCTCCTGCGGCAGGTACAGAAGGCCGGGATCCCGGTGATCCGGGCCCGGATCGAGGGACGCCTGGCAACTCAGGAACACCAACTCCGCCAGGTGTACGGTGTCGACGCCATCGTCAATTGCACCGGACTCGGTGCCGCCGAATTGGCCGGCATTCCGATGTATCCGCTTCGAGGCGCGCTCGTCCGCGTCCGCAACGACGGCACTCGGATCCCGAAGATCGATCAGGCGCACTGCGTATCCCACGATGAGCGCAACGACGGCGAACAGGACATCGTGTTCATCGTCCCCCGCGGCGAGAACATGCTGGTCCTGGGTGGCCTCGCCGAGCGAGACGAGTGGTCCACTCGAATCGACCTCACCAACCACCAGCCGATCCGCGATATGTACGAGCGATGCATCAAATTCATGCCGCGGATCGAGAGAGCGGAGATCGACCCAGTGGAGCCGGTCCGAGCCGGATTGCGTCCGTTCCGCTCACAGAACGTGTGCTTGGAACGAGAACCGTCAACCAACATCGTGCACAACTACGCCCATGGCGGAGCGGGTTTCAGCTTCTCCTGGGGCTGTGCCCGAGAGGTGGTCGAAATGGTCAGGGTTCTTGAGACCGCGCGAACGCTCCGATCGGTCCGGGCCGCGTGATCTCGCGACTGCGCAGCATCCTGCCCATGGCGCCGCCGGAATCCGCTCGCTGCGGACCAGCCCCGTAGCACATGCTTGTGATGTTCTGGGGCTGCGCAGAATCATCTCTCAGCAGGACTCACGGTGGACGATTGACCAAGGATGCGATCGCGAGCCGCGGCTGCCAGCCCCAGCAGTTCTTCGTCATCGTGGATGGTCCGGAGGCTGAATTTGTCCGCGAACCGGCGGTCGGAAGCGATCGTGTGATCCAGCAGGGATAGCGCACCCTCCGCCGGCCGGCCGATCTCGCCAACATACTGAACGGCGGTCCGGACCCTGACGTTCGACCGTCCGGCGCGCAACGGCTCCAGTGCTGCCAGCAGCACCGGCAGTGCAGGCCGCGGGTTACCGGTGATCCGCCACATGGCGTACGCAGCCTCGAGCCGACTCCATTCTCCCGGGAGGTCTAGTAACGGCCGGATGGCATCGACGTAGTCCCCGGCAAGCGGGCCGAGTTCGGCCAGATGCGGCAGGACGGCATGTCCGAGCCCGCGCCGGACGGCTCCACCGACAACCGCCAGCACGATCCGAGGATCGCCGGAGATGCGCCAGTGCGCCCAAGCGGCGGCCTGCGTTCCGTACCATTCGACGACCGGATCACCGCCGGTATGTCTCGGTGGCCGCCACGCTCCTACCGCCAGTTCCTCGAGGACATGGATGGCGGCGCGTGCCGGTGGTCCGATGGAGCCGAGCGTGATACACGCGGCTGCCGCATCCTCCGTACGTAGGAATCCGATCAGCTCCGGTACGGTTTCAGCACTCGCCGAACCCACGCGGCCAGCGTGGGCAGGTATTCGGTCCGCATCCGCGCGCGCATCGCGGGCAGTAGCTCGCCGGCACGGTCGCGGAACGGATCGAGAACCTCTGGCGACAAATGCCCCGCACCCCAGTACGGTCCGGTAGTGATCCACTGCACCAGGGTGGGCAGGACTCGGTCATCCCCGATATGTGCCAGCGCGACGGCGGCTTCGACTGCCGCGGTGGAGTCCTCGGCCGCGTTGAGCTTATCCATCAGTGCGTCGGCGAATGGACGAACAGCGTGTCCACCGGCGCCGAGAAGCCGTGCTGAATGCATGCTGACGAGGATGTCGACGTCGGCGAGGCCGGCGGCCGCGGCTGCCCACAACGCATTCATCGGGGTGCGCCAGTGCATGACGACTTCGCCCGCCACAGCCACGGCCGCACGGCGGATGTTCGCGTCGGTGCTGCCAAATCCGGCGAGCGCCAGACGCGTGCACCTTTCCGGCCGGTCGACCAGACGTACGGCGAGCAACTCCAGGGAAGGCCTGGACTGGTAGGGCCACGCGGAGTCCAACCACCGGTGCGCATCGGCGGACAGAACAGGTTCGGTGGCGGACTCGACCGCCGCGTCGGCAAGCCGGCCAGCGTCATCGTCCGACGGACCCCGGCGCGCGAGCACGGCGACGACTGCCAGCCGTACCTCCGTGCTCCGGTGACGCAGCAACCGAACGAACCAATCCGCCGGTGTCGCCCCGGCCACCACCGTGCGCCTGCCCTCATGGTGGCGGAGTTCGTCGAGTGCCCGGACCTGCCGAGCCAATGCCATGTCGTCGGTCTCGCGATCGGCCTGGTCCCGGAGAGCGGCGACGATCGCCGGGTCATCCGTGCCGATGGCACATATCGCATCAGGAACGACTCGCCTGACCGCCGGATCGGGATCCCCCGCTAACCGGGCCAGCGTCGGCAACGCGCCGCGCAAGGCGGCGCTAACCTGCAAACGTTCCGGCACACTCCACGGGTACGGGTACGCACCTCTGCCTGCGACTCTCGTGAAGCCCTCCACGATCGCTGGCCGATCTCCGTTTCCTGGCAATGCCGCCAGTGATGACAACTGGCCGACAACGGTGACCGTACGAGACGCGGACTGGTGCCTTTCCAGGAGTTCGCCGAGCAAGGTCTGGCCGTCGACGTCCGTGCTCATGCCCGAACGATAGCCACCGACGTGATCCGGCATAGAGGGCAGCCCCCAAGGCGCACCTCCCGTAGTCGGCGCAAGCCGCACCGGCACGCACACTCCGACTACGCCGAGACGCTACATTTGTCCGCTGTGCGCATCTCCTGGACGCACGCGGACCGGCTGCAAGCAGCCGACGCGCCGCCTCACTCAGCCTGGGCGGCCCGCTCCGACACCACCAGCCGCTCGCCGAACCGTTCGGCCGTGATGCCACCACTGGCCCGGATGAGCTCGAGCGCCGCCTCCGATTCCATATCGCCTCGATTCCGGACGGTTATCGTCCGGAATGCGCTTTAGTGTGCGGGCTATGACCGATCTGGAGACCACTGTTCACGAACCGTCGCTCACCGCCGGGGAGACCGAGATGCTGTTGTTCGCGCTCGACCGCTCGCGGGCGCAGTTCGCGTGGAAGTGCCGCGGTCTCGACGCCGCCGCACTCGGCCGCGCCTTCCCGCCGTCGGAGATGACCCTCGGTGGCCTGCTCAAGCACATAGCGCTTGTGGAGCAGCGCTACGCCATCGACTTCACCGGCCGGCCGCCCGGGCCGCCGCTGGACGACCCGGCCGCCCGAAGCGATCCCCATTGGGTCTGGCGGTCGGCGGCCGACGACGCACCCGAGACGCTGTACGACCTGTGGCGCTCGGCAGTGGACTACGCCCGGGACGGGATGACCGCCGCGCTCGCTGACGGCGGCCTGGACCAGCTGGCCAAGTTCACCGCCAACGACGAGGGCGAGTCACCGACCGTGCGACGCATCCTGGTCGACCTCATCTGCGAGTACGCCCGGCACATCGGACATGCCGACTTGTTCCGCGAGGCCATCGACGGCCTGGTCGGCGAGGACCCGCCGCAGGCGTCCTGATTCGATCGACGCGCCACGCCAGGTGGCCGAACGCCTCCCGTTGGCGGCCCAATGCGTTCAGCACCGCCGGATATTTCTGCAAGCCGAACACGCTCGCCGGTTCGAGCTGCTGGACGCGCTCGAAGTCGCGAACGGCACCGACGTAATCGTTGATCATCGTCCGGACGCAGCCGCGCGCCCTGAGTGTGGGAGCGTCGTCCGGCTGATGTTTCAGCAGTAGGTCATCGTCGGCCATGCCTCGGACGTGCGCTTGAGTTCCCAGTTCGTATCGGCGCGGGCCCGGCGCGCGATTCGACCGGATGCCAAATCGCGATCGAGGGCGGAGTCGAACAGGCGGATCGTCGCATCGAGGATGTCGCTGCGTGACGGAGCGTCAGCCGGCGCTCCCGATGGGCGATCCGCATCGAACGCCTGCACCTGCCGCGCCACCGTGACGTTCCGCTGCAATACACGCAACCCGCCAACGAGAGCCGCGTTCTCCATCAACGTGGGAGTCCGACTGGACCCGGTTGACAGCACTGGCTCGCAGCGACGATAGTTGCGGACAAATGTCCGCATAGCGGCGCGGAGTATGAGGAGGGCGTTGCCATGCCGGAACTTCCACTGTTTCCCACCGGCCTCGTCGGCAGCTTCGCCCAGCCCGAGTGGCTGATCGATCGGGCGAAGCTGGCCGGCCGGTTTCCGCCGCGCGTACGTGCCCGCGAGCTGTGGCGGCCGGCGCCGGAGCACCTCGCACAGGCGCAGGACGATGCGACCCTGCTCGCCATCCGGGCGCAGGAAGATGCGGGCCTGGACATCATCACCGACGGCGAGATCCGCCGCGAGAGTTACTCCAACCACTTCGCGACATCGCTCATCGGGCTCGATCTGGATAACCCGGGCGAGGCGCTGGATCGCAGCGGACATCCCAATCCGGTGCCGCGAGTGGTCGGGCCTGTGAGCCGACCCGGCCCGGTGCAGGTAGCCGATGTGCGCTTCCTGCGCAAACACACCGAGCGCACGATCAAGGTCACGGTGCCCGGGCCGTTCACGATGTCGCAGCAGGCTCAGGATGATTACTACCGCAACCCGGAGGAGCTGGCCTACGCCTACGCAGACGCCGTGAATGCCGAGGTACGCGACCTCTTCGCGGCCGGCGCCGACATCGTCCAGCTCGATGAGCCCTATCTCCAGGCTCGGCCGGAGCCCGCTCGGCAATATGGCTTGAAGGCGCTCAACCGGGCATTGGCCGGCGTCGTCGGCACCACCGCGGTGCACCTCTGCTTCGGCTATGCCGCGATCATCCACGAACGCCCGTCCGGATATTCATTCCTGCCCGAGCTCGCCGACTGCACCTGCGACCAGATATCGATCGAGACCGCTCAGTCAAACCTCGACACGTCTGTGCTGACCCAGCTCGACGGCAAGACCATCATGCTCGGCGTCATCGACCTGTCCGATCCGAACGTTGAGTCGCCCGAGACGGTCGTGCAGCGTGTCCGCCGCGCACTGCCTTATATCGCGCCGGAACGAGTCATCCTGGCCACGGACTGCGGGATGAAATACCTGCCGAGAGAGTCGGCCGTGGGCAAGATGCAAGCCATGGCCGCGGCCGCCCGTACGCTGCGCGCCGGCTGACCATCCGCGGCCTCCCACCTGCGGCGTCGGCGGCTACATTCGCGATCGCCGACGCTGACTCTGTCGCTCCCGCTACGAGCCGCCGCAGTACCCGATCGATGCCGTTCGCAGCCTGCATATTCGACAGCGATGATCCGTCGAACCGCGTCACCGGCAGGTGTGAGCTCAACGCTCCGCGAATTCCGGTGCGCTGGTGTCGAGTGGTACGTGTTGAGCCCGCACAACGCCGAGCTGAACTGCCTGCGGCTTGGAGACCGTGCTGAAGAGCCAATCGACGACGACGCCGGCGCGGTTGGCTGGCAGCGCGGCAAGATGGTAACCGCGGGTCACGGCCGTGGCCGCCAGGCCGCCCAACGGCACGTGCAGCGGGTCGGCGGCGGCGCTGAGTCCACCGAGGTCGACGGTGAACCCGAGGTCGTGGTGGCGGTAGGCGCGCTTCGTACCATGCCCGAGCGATGCCGCGACGTTCGTAGCGGCGAGTTTGCCCTGACGTTGCGCATGTTGTGCGGTCATCGCCGTGATGTCGCCCGGTCGGGTCAGATCCGGTACGGCTGCCGCGTCGCCGCAGGCGAACACGTCCTCATGGCCGGGAACACCGAGGAACTCGTCCACAACGACGCGTCCCTTGTCCGTGGTGAGGCCCATACTGTCCACGAACGGGTCCGGCCGAACACCGACGCACCAGGCCAGCGTGCGTGTAGCGACGAAGTCGCCGTCGCTGAGGTGGACGCCGTCGGCCATGGCCTCGGAGACCGAGGTGCCCAGGCGGATCTCGACGCCGCGGCGGCGCAGGACGCGCTCGGTAGTCCGCGACAACCGTCGGTCCAGACCGGGCAGGACCCGGTCGGCAGTATCGACGAGCAGCCAGCGGCACCGGGATTCGGCCAAACTCGGCCGCCTCCTGCGAATCGCCTCGGTGAGGCGTTCCCCGTAGGCGAGTACCTCCGTGCCCGTATATCCGGCTCCGACCACGACGAACGTGAGTCGGTCGCGGCGTTCCCTCGGATCGCCGGCGGATGCGGCTAATTCGACCTGGCGGATAAGATGATCATGCAGATACAGCGCCTCGGGCATACCGCGGAATCCATGGGCGGTGTCGGTCAGCCCGGGAACGGGCAAGAGCTTGTTCACGCTCCCGGCGGCGAGGACGAGCCGATCGTAGCCGTGCTCACGGGACCGGCCCTCCGGGTCGACGAAACCGACGGTGCGCCTGGTGAAGTCGATGCTGCGCGCAGTGCCGAGAACGAGGTGTACCCGACGCAGCGTGCCGAGCAGCGATACGGTCACCCGGCGCGGGTCGATGACGCCACCGGCGACCTGCGGCAGCAGCGGCAGGTAGAGGAAGTAGTCGATCGGGTTGATCAGCGTGACGGTCGCGGAGTCCTTCAACTGCCGGGACAGCTGTCGTGCACAGAAGTAGCCGGCAAAACCCGCACCGATGATCACAATCCGTGGCTTGTACGTATTCACTCCGCTTCCTCCTCCTGAGGCTCAATGGCCTGTTCAGTACGCCAGCGCCATCGCGGCGACGTCGCTGTCCCCGTGTCCGAAGTCGGTCGCACGCTCCAGGTGCCGCCCGACGACGTCGACCAGACTGACAACAACTCCGTCGGCCGCGTCGAGGATGAGCCGGGCATCCTTGAGCGCGCCAGCAACATCGTCACGCACCGTGACAGACACGTTTCTCGAGGATGGCCCGCCACGGTCCGGCCGCAGTCCATGGGGCTTGGTCGCGCGGTTCTTGCCAAACCGGCCGGTGACCTACGTACATTGTGTCCGAATAACGAGCCTAGGAATCGCGTATCCACCTGATCGCCACGGTGGATATCTGCGTGCTACGGCCAATGACGACCGGAGTTCGACAGCCGGAGCCAGCGGGAACATATCGGGCATCGAGTCGTATTCACGGAACAAGTCGGCGGCCGCAACGCTGGCACCTCCGCCACCCGGTCATCGCTGACCTGGCCGAAGTCGTCATAGCCAGCCCTCGATCGCATCGAACTGACCAACTTGACGCGAGTCCGGGTCTAGCGGCGCGGCGTTACCTGCTGGGCGCTACACCTGCGCGGGCGAGCGTGAGCGAGAAGTCGCCGTAGTGGTCCGTCCAGATCCGCACCGGCTCGAGAGCGTGCTCGCGCAATTCAGCCGTCAGTTCGGGTAGGCGGAACTTCACGCTAATCTCGGTGAGCATCTCCATGCCTGCGGCCAACTTCCAGTCGCGGTTGAGCGCGCGGAATTGCACGGTGACGTCGCGACGCGCGCGCAGCCACATTTCGATGCGGTGTTTTGCGGGGTTCCACCGGGCGACGTGTTGGAAGTCGTCGACGTAGAGGCCTTCGGCGTCGAGTTCGGTCCGCAGCACCTCGATGAGATTGCGGTTGAACTCAGCGGTGACCCCGGCGCTGTCGTCATAGGCAGCGAGGAGACGCGATGCCGGCTTGACCAGGTCGGCGCCGAGCAGGAAGTGATCGCCGGGGGCGAGGGCAGACCGCATCCGGGTCAGAAATGCGTGCCGCTCCTGATCGTCGAAGTTCCCGATAGTGCCGCCGAGGAAAATTATCAACCGCTCGCCTGGCCGGCCGGGTAGGGCGTCATACGGCTCATTGAAGTCGGCGACCACGGGCTGCACCGCTACGGTCGGGAAATCGCGCGCGATGATCTCGGCCGACTCGGCGAGCACGGTCGTACTCACGTCAATGGGCACGAACTGAATACAACGGCCGCCATTGGTGAAGGCGTCCAGCAGCAGGCGAGTCTTGGCCGAGGTGCCCGAGCCAAGCTCCAGCAGCGTTGTCGCACCGGTAAGCCGGACGATGTCGCTGCGATGCTCCAGCAGGATCTCGGTTTCGCGCCGCGTCGGGTAGTACTCGGGGAGCCGGGTGATCTCGTCGAAGAGGCGGCTGCCGCGCTCGTCGTAGAGCCATCGGGCGGGCAGCGACGGCGGTGTCTGCCACAGTCCAACACGGCTGTCGGCCGCGATGCGGCTCTCCGCAGCAGTCGTCATCGGCTAGCGTTTCGGGCCAGACGCACGCCGCTGAACGCCCAGCGAGCGTGGGCGGGGAAGAAGTTGCGGTACGTCAGCCGTTCGTGCCCGACCGGGGTGGCCGCGCTAGCGCCACGCAGCACATGCTGGTCGGACATGAACTTGCCGTTGTACTCGCCAACCGCACCGCTGGCCGGCACGAAGCGGGGATAGGGCAGGTAGGCCGATGCCGTCCATTCCCACACGTCGGCGAGCATCGCCGACCCGGCCTTGCCCGGATGGACCCGATCGGGATCGAGCAGCTGCCCGCGTAACTCCGGGCGTTGCCGCGCGGCGGCCTCCCACTCGAACTCGGTAGGCAGCCGGGCGCCGGCCCATCGGGCGAAGGCGTCGGCCTCGTAGAACGACACATGACAGACAGGCTCGGCCGCCACTACCGGACGTCGCCCCGACAGCGTGAAGGTCGTCCAGCTACCGTCCTGCTCGTCCCAGTAGGCCGGTGCGTCCCAGCCCTCCACCTGGATCCGGGCCCAACCGTCGGACAACCACAGATCCGGACGCCGGTAGCCGCCATCGGCCATGAACTCAAGCCATTCCCCGACCGTCACCGCACGCTCGGCGATCAGGAAATCTTCGAGGAGCACCTGGTGCCGGGGAGCCTCGTTGTCGAAGGCGAAGCCGTCACCGTCGTGTCCTATGTCGACGACGCCGCCAGACATCGGCCGCCACGCCTGCGCCATCGGCTGGGTGTGGTCATCAAGCGGGCGCTCGACGTAGACAGGCCCGAATGGCTGGGTCGAGAAGAGGTGCTTGATGTCCATGAGTAGGAGCTCCTGATGCTGCTGCTCATGGTTGCAGCCGAGTACGACCAGTTCCTGCGCCTTGTCGTCCAATCGTCCGGCCTCGAGTGCCTGGACGAGGGCGTCGTGGACATACTCCCGGTAGCGAGCGATGTCGGCGACGCCCGGACGGGTCACGAGCCCCCGCTGCGGACGCGGGTGCCGCGGGCCGACTGCCTCGTAGTACGAGTTGAACAGGTACCGGTAGGAGGGGTCGTACTCGGTGTAGCCTGTGTCGTCCCGGAGCAGGAACTCCTCGAAGAACCACGTCGTGTGGGCCCGGTGCCACTTGGCCGGGCTGGCGTCCGGCATCGACTGTGCAGTCTGGTCCTCGGGCGACAGCCGAGACGCGAGTAGGTCGGTCATGGCGCGTACGTCCTGGAACCGCTGAACGAGCTGATTCGTGTCGGTGCTCAAAGTCATGATGGCCCTCCTCGGGCGCCTTCTGTGTCCCGTGACGCGACGCGTCACGCGTGTCTGGCGGCTCTGGAGGGCCGCATCATATGGGCCGATATGCCATGCAACCTCCAGTCTAGCGAGTCCGAGAGACGGCGCCGACAGTTCCTTCGTCTCGCCGTACGGACCGTCGGTGCCCACCGGTATCTCGCCGGTGAAATCAACCACCACGCCCTGGGAGCAGGTCGTCCAAGCCCCTCGGCGGCGACGCGCACGCAAGCCCGAATAGGCAATAATAGGTAGTAATGGGCAGTAATGGGCAGTTCCATCCTGATCGACGCTGCCGCCAATCGGTGCCTGTCCGGAGCGCTGGAGGCTTATCGGCCTGTGGGCATGTCGCGGGAACATCGAGGTGTCTGCAAACCCCCGGCAGTCTCATTCCTCCTCTACATCGGCGGCCACGTCGGCGCGACTAGGCTCCGAGTCCATATTGGATGGCGCATACGCCAGCGCCGTACACACTCCGACCCACGTAGGCTGCGCACGTGGGAACGCGGGAGGGATCGGAGCAGGCGCAGTCATGCCCGCGGCCGGCACCGTTCGCGACCGGACCGGTCGCAGCGGTCGCCGGATGCGTCGCGGCGCTGCTGGCCGGCCTGTCCGGCCGGTACGGATATCACCGCGATGAGCTCTACTCTCTCGCCGCCGGTCGGCACCTCGCATGGGGGTACCCCGACCAGCCGCCGCTGGTGGCGCTGGTAGCGAGGCTGCTTTCGCGGTTGGCGCCGGGCTCGCTCGTCGTACTGCGGCTACCGTCGGCCCTCGCGGCGGCCGCCGTCGTCGTGCTCGCCGCGCTCATCACCCGCGAACTAGATGGACAACGCGCCGCGCAAACGTTGGCCGCCGCCTCGATGGCGGTCGCGCCCCTGCTGCTCGGAGCCGGACACCTGCTCAGTACCACGACGTACGACCTGCTTGCTTGGGCGCTGCTGCTCTGGCTTGTGGTAAGGGTCCTGCGCACCGGCAACCAGCCGTTGCTGTTGGTGTGTGGGGTCGTCGCCGGGATCGGCCTGCTGAACAAGGACCTCGTCGCGTTTCTGGTCGCGGCCGTTGTGGCGGGCATCGCGGTGGCCGGACCGCGCCGCCTGCTCGCCTCACCGTGGCTGTGGGCCGGCGGAGCCGTGGCCGCCCTCCTTTGGGCGCCGTACCTGCTGTGGCAGGCCCATCACGGCTGGCCCCAGTGGCAGGTCGGCCGCGCTGTCGCGGCAGGCTCCTCGGGGTCCTCGCAGCCGCGTGCCCTGTTCCTGCCCTTCCAGCTCGGGTTAGTCAGCCCGTGGCTCGCACCGATCTGGATCGCCGGTCTGGTCCGGCTCTTCCGCGATCCGGCGCTTCGCTGGTGTCGCGCCCTCGGCTGGGCCTACGCGATGCTCGCCGTCGTGTTCCTGACCCTCGGCGGCAAGTCGTACTACCTCGGTGGGTTCTTCCCGGTGCTGGTCGCGGCCGGCGCCCAGCCGGCGGTCGACTGGGTACGGCGGCGGCGGACCCGGTTCCGCGGTACGGTCCTCGGCGCCGCCGTCGTAATCACCGCGGTGAGCTCGGTACTGATAACCCTTCCGGTGGTACCCCTCGGCACCCTGTACCGGACGCCGATCGTCTCAGTGAACTACGACACCGGCGAGACCGTTGCCTGGCCTACCTACGTCCAGGAGATCGCCGGCGTCTACCGCCAGCTTCCCGCCGCCCAGCAGGTGACCGCCGCGATCGTCACCAGCAACTACGGCGAGGCGGGGGCCGTCGACCGGTACGGGCCGGCGCTCGGCCTACCGCCGGCGTTCAGCGGCCATAACGGCTACTGGTATTGGGGCCCGCCGCCCGCGACTGCGGACACCGTCGTCGCGGTGGGCTTCTCCCGCGACTTCCTGGAGGAGTCGTTCGGAGACGTCCGGCTGGCCACGCGGCTGGATAATCACCTTCGCGTCGCCAACGACGAACAAGGCGCGCCGGTGTGGGTGTGTTCCCTGCCCCGCGACGGCTGGCCGACGCTGTGGCCCCGTTTCCGCTCGCTCGGCTGACGCCCGGACCGGATAGTCTGTCGGGTGTCGAGAACGGCTAGCCGATGTAGGGCTCGGTGCGGTGCGCGTAGCCGTGGTCGATCCGCAGCCTCATCGACGGATGGATCTCCAGGCCGTCCAGGTCCTCCCGTGCCACCCACCGGACCTGACTGGACTCGCGGCTCGGAGTTGGGTGCCCGTCGAGGTAGCGGGCCCGGAAGCAGATCGAGAACTGTTGGCGGACTTCACCGTCCGAGTAGGCCATGACGTGGTTGGGGTTGGTGTAGATGCCGACCACACCGATGACCTCGACGTCGATCCCGGACTCTTCCCTGGTCTCACGAACGGCGGTCTCGGCAATGGACTCACCGAGGTCCTGAGCGCCGCCGGGGATCGCCCACAGGCTGTTGTCCGTGCGACGGATCAACAACACTCGACCGGTATCGTCGAGGACGAAAACGGTGCAGGCAACGACGATGCTGTTGGCCTTCGGGGCGTCCGGATCGTTTAGGTACTCTACCCGTGCCATACCTGCGGCCCTTCTCCATCAGCGGGCCACGCCCGAACGGACGTCGACCAAACTCGGTCGAAGCTGTCAGCGTACGTATCGAAGAATTCACCGCCGGCCAGATGGCGGAAGTGCACGACCGGCGCGTGATGAGCCGGGAATCCGAAGACGTGTGTGTTGACCAGCATGTCGTCGTCGAACCGGAAGATTGAGTTGTAGAGCGTCGTGCTGTGGAAATGCACCTTCACACCATGGACATCCTTGAGACGCGCATAGAACGCGAGGACGTTACGGACCTTCGCCGCCATCGAGTCACCGATGCCCTCCTCGGCTCCCCGTCGCGCGACGTCCGCACTCTGCGGGTCGCCCAACAGGATCTCGACCTCCACGCCAGCCTCCGCTTTCGCTTTGAGCGTCGCGATGTACTTCGGATTTTGCTCGACGAGAAAGAGTCCGCCGTAGACGAGAATCGAGATCTTTTCAGTGGCGCCTTCGAGGAGACGACCCGAACGTCCTGCTATTCACCGGGCCGCGCGGCTGGCGCACCAGTACTGCGGTCCTCCGCGACGCAACGCACTGCGACGACGTCGTGACCGCTCTCGGTCAGTAGCACCTTCGCCGCCACGATCTGCGGCACACGGGCCTGACCTGGATGGCCGACGCAGGCGTACCGGTGCACGTCCTCCGCAAGATTGCTGGACACGGATCGCTGTCGACGACGCTGCGCTACCTGCACCCCGACCGACGGTCGTTCGAAGACGCCGAACCGCACTCAGCGCGCATCTCTCGGTGCGCCGGTCCCCAAGTGGTCCCCAACTAGGTGCGGTCTAGCCGATGCCACGCGATGAGGCCACATCCGCCGGAACCGATCTTCACCGTTATTCCCCCTGTGACCGCACCGGGTCAAGTCACCATGATGCCGCGAACAACCGAAGCGTGCCGGCGTACCCCGTAACGACGTCAAACGATCCTGAAGCGATCAAACTATTCTGCAGATAGCGTCCGCCAGGCACCGGCCCTCGGGAAGCTGCTCAGCTGAACCGTTTCCGGTGGGTCCGCGACCACAGTCGCGGGCCCACCGCGGATTCAGCGGTGACGTGCCCGCGGCCGGTGGCTGCGGGCACGTGTTCGATACACCGGTCAGGAGGTACGGCCGATGATCCTCGTCATCTCGTCGGCGCCGTACGCGCGGAGCGTCTGGGTCCGCACGTTGCCCTGCGAACTGAGTCCGAGCAGGAACGCGGTCGCCGCCTCGTCGTCGGGGAACTCGCTGACCGTCACGAGGTCGTACTGACCGACCGTCCAGTAGACGTGCTCGAGACTGCCGCCCATCCGCTTGGCGGCGTCGGCAACGGCATTCGACCGGTTCACGGTGTCCGAGAACGTACGGACGCCCTGATCGGTCCAGTTGATAAGGCTGACAAACGTAGGCATGGGAACCACCTCTCGCACACCGTCTACATGAGACCGATCTCGTGCAGGCTCGCCGTGTAGTCACCGATGAGCTGCTGAATCGCACCGTCCGTGCCACCGGCGTACGCCTCGATCTCGAAGTCCATCACGATCGCGGCGGCCTGGTTGTTCAGCTTGAGCGTCTCGTCCTCGGTAAGGATCTTCATGAGTTCGTCGAGCTCACCCTCGACCATCATGAAGCCGCCGGTGTCCCCGGTGACCGACAGGTACTCGTGGTGGCTGTGCACTCGGCCGGTCTTAGCCATTCCTTCAAAATGGCTGATCGCCTTGCCGAAAACGTCGAGGCCGGCGGCCTCCCGACCGGGGATGCTGGCACCCCAACGGATCACCAACGCGCCATTCATGAACTCTCCCCCTCGGATCTGCGATGAGTCGGGGGCACTCGGCTCGGGCTACCCCGACGAGCGCGGCATCAACCCGCGACCGGTGGATCACCGGAGGACAGCTGATGCTGGGCACACTGTCGTGCCGATCTGAATATAAGCTCGAAAGTACCCTGACGTGCTGAAACCTTCAAGATCTCCGCGCCGACACCGCCCCAGCTCGGGACTCACCGCGCCTGCCGCTTCGCTCCCGGCGCGCCGGCCCCGGCCGGTCGAGACCGACACCGGACACCACGACGCCCAGCGTCCCACCCTCCGGACGGCACTGGTGGCCTACGGCCGAACGGCGTTGCGGACCGACGTGGCCGGCGACGACGGTAAATCGTGTACGTTCCAGAAGACCGGGTACGGCAAGGTCTGAAGGTGTGGCTTCATGAGCGTTACGTCGGCCGTCTCGGCATGGCCCGGTGGCGAGGTGCAGAAGCGCGACGTGGTTGCGGCGCGTCAGGCCGACGTCAATGAAGGCCGGCTCCAGTTCCTGCGGCGGGCCTACATCAGCCGGGCGAGCGCGCAATGGGAAGGCGATGACACGGGCTGCCTCGCGGTCCACATTCTCGGCTTCAAAGATGCCGCACGCATTGATTCGCCATCCTCAACTGAGAGTTTGCGGGACCTTGTGAATCAAGCTCTAGGTTGGCCGAGCCAGTACAGCGGCGTACGTATGGAACTGTTCGAGCGCTTAAGTCCACAGATGCGCGCCAACTGGTCACTGCGATCACTGGAGGCGATCCCTGTAGGAGTCAACCTTCGCCAGGTGATAGACCGACTCATCCTCGACATCGTGTCCGACGATGCCGAGATCGGCGTCCAGCGTTTCGATCCCGGGCCGGCGGTACCGGCGCTGCAAATGGTTCACGCGCTTTACCGGCGGCGCCTGGAAGGTGACGAACCATCATCGACCGACTGGGGAGCCGCCGCATCGGCGGTGCCGACAGCCAAGCAGACGCCTACTGGTTTTGTAGCGGGCTACGCCCTACGAGCCTCGGCCGGGGTCAACACTCTCAATCTCCTTCTCCGAGCAATAGCCGCGTCCGGTGAGACATCCGATCAGTACATATCGGCAGCCGCGGAACGCTTGGTCGCCCACACCGCCACGCTTCCGGTCAAGAACAGCCAGCCCTGACACCGCCTCGGGAGAAATCGGGGAGACGATCTTGCAAATCCCGCCGTCGGATACCTACGCAGACCAACGTCGACCAAGCTGGTGAGCAGCCGAAACCGGTCAAGCGAACGGTCACGGAGAGCCATTGACGTTCCTAGGAGACAAGAGGTCGTGTTCAAACGGGGGCGGGTTGGTGGGCAAGGAGCCACGAACAGACATCGCGTCGGATGACCGTAAATCGGCCGGCGACTCGCGTGTCGCCACACCACCGCCTCCGCAGGGCGATGCTGGGGCCAATTCCGGCAGGTCAATGACCTGCAGCGATGGTCAGAGATTCGACCGCCTGACCTGACGTCTGGCACGTATTCGGCAAACGCTTCACGCGTTGTCGAGCTCAGGAACCTTTCCGACATCGTACGACCCGCGAGACTTCCGCATCTCGTCAACCATCGCCTTCCACCTCTTACTCCGCCTGCTCGTCGCCGAGACGCTGCGGCTGTGCCGGCAGACGACGAGGGCAGGGCGGTCAGATGTTGCGTTCCTGGAACGAGTGCGGATAGCTCGCGTTACGGATCGTAAGCATGGGGTCGGCGATCTCAATCCCGGGCAGCAGGGTCCCCGCGTTGAACGCGAGTGACCGGTCCGCCGCCGGGCTGTTCGGCCCAACCTGGTCGATCACGATCTGACCGAGCGAGACGCGTTGCCGGTCTTCGGGCCAGGGCGTAGCGGGATCATCGATGACGTCGGAGTCCTCGGCGATCTGGGCGTACCAGGTTAACCGCACCGGATTGGCGGCAACCCGCGCGGCGAGCTCCTCCGAGAGGTAGTCGGCGGACTTCGTCGCCTCCTCGCCAGAGGCGAGGCTGTGTTCGCCGGCCTGGGGTATGAACTGGTACCGGACATAACGGTTCCGGTCCTGGGAGTCGGTGAACTGCACGGCGTTGACGGAGTAGAAGCTGGTAGTGGCCCAGCTCTGCGGCAGCTCAGTCTGGGTGGTCAGGAACGTCTTCGCCGTGGGATGGCTGCCGAGGAACCTCTCCAACTCGGAACCAGGGGTCGGCTCCCCACCGCTGTGGGCGATCGCTTGCAGCAATGCGCTGAACTCCCTGGACGTCGAAACCGGAAATCCGTTGAAGCTGTGGTTCACAATGTCCATGTTCGAACCGTCCGGCATCAGGAACTTGATCGCGAAGCCCCGGGGGTTGGCGTTGACCTCGGTGTCCGGGATGTTCGGGAGACCAGTGAAGTCGGAGAAGCGGACGATCACCGGCACCGAGGACTCCATGAAGAGCTGGGCGCGGCACAAGTCTTTCGCCTCGGCGCTCGGGGTGTAAATTCCCTGCAGGATGAGCCCTTTGGTATGGACGGCGCGAGCATGATGCTCGCCGAAGGCGGCGTGGAAGTCCTGGACGAGCTGAGCCGGAAGCCGCTCGGGAAACTCATCCTCAGCGACGGCCATGCGGTTTCGGGTGGCGACCATCGGAGATCCTTTCGTACGCCTTGGCAGTCGGTGCAGACAATGTCCACCGTAGCGACCACTGAACCGCCAATAAGGCGAATAGGCCGAATCGTCCATCACGTTAGCCTCGCTCGGCAGGACGCCGCCTGTCGTCTCGTCGAAAGGATCGGACATCAGGGAATCGGTAGTACGCACCGTCGGGGACGGCTTCGATGGACTCGCGCGAGCGAGTGACCTCTTCCGTGTCATCCCTGAAGGAGTGTGGCCGTGTTAAGCAACGGTGTTGAGCGCTTTTGGTTGGTTTGATGCTGGTTTCCCGGATCCATGTTGGGAACTAGGCTGGCTGGTTTCCTTGATGCTTACCGCTACCGCCTGCGCGCTTCTGCGATGGACTCTGGCTTAGCCTCGTCGTGCCCACAGTGCGTGCGGTGTCGCCGATGAACATCGATACGAGTAGACCCATGCCAGCTCCGGCGACGACCAAGCCGGTTTCGATGTCGCCGGTGTTCAAGCCGATGGGGCGCGTCAGGATTTGAATGGAGGATGCCGCTGCTGGTCAGCCATAGCATGATGTCGGAGAAGACCGCGTTCACGGCGATGCTGACGCCATACCCGGCGAAGCAGCTGGCCAGCACGGCCACGACCCGCCGCACGGATGCTCGGCGCAGACCGACACAGGCAACAACCAGTGCGATCGCGATGACCAGCAGGTATAGGGGATCCACTATACGGCTGCTCTTCCTCGCTGGGCGCTGACCGCGCCGGCACAGTGTAGGCACGACTCGACTCCGATAGGGGGCGGAGGCGCGCAACGAGGCTGCGCGGCGCCTCGCCTCCTACCTGACGCCACGGGAGCGGCAGGTCCTCAGTGCGCTCGTCGGTGGATCCGACACGACCGGGCTGGCACGGCAGCTGGGCGTCACCACGATCACCGCCCGATGTCACATCCAGAGCATCCCGGTCAAGATGAACGTCCACTCGCAGCACGGCTACGGCGCTGGACCATCCCGGATCACCGAGCGAGCCAACCACCGTCGACCGGGATGATCGCACCATGCACGTACCGAGAAGCGTCGGAGGCCAGGAACACGACCGTACCGGTGACGTCCTGTGGCGTGCCCCAACGGCCGGCGGGGATGCGGTCGACGATTGCGGCCTCGCGGACCGGATCAGCCCGCAGCGGCGCGGTGTTGTCGGTGGCGATGTAGCCGGGCGCGATCGCATTGACGTTGACGCCCGAGGCCGCCCACTCGTTGGCGAGCGCTTTGGTGAGACCGGCGACGGCGTGCTTGGCGGCGGCATAGGCGGGCACCCGAACGCCGCCCTGGAACGACAGCATCGAAGCGACATTGATGATCTTGCCGCAGCCCTGGGCCAGCATCACCCGGCCAGCCGCTTGGCAGAGGTAGAACACCGCGTCCAGATTGACCGTGATGACGTCGTCCCAGTCGGTCGCCGGGTACTCGGCGGCAGCCGCGCGGCGGATGATGCCCGCGTTGTTCACCAGGATATCGAGGCGGCCCAGCTCCCCTACGGCGGTGTCGACCGCCGCCGCGAGCTCGCCCGTGCCGGAAACGCTCAGATCGCATGGCACCCAGGTGACCCGGCGGCCTAGCTGGGCGACACGCTCTATGGTCTCGGCCGGGTCCGAACGATCCAGGAGTGCGATGTCGGCGCCAGCGCCCGCGAGCGCGACCGCATACGCCTGGCCGAGACCGCGGCTGCCGCCGGTGACAAGGGCGACACGGCCGTCGAGCCGGAAGCTGTCCGGGTTCATGGTCAGTGCCCCAGGTCGCGCAGCATCGCGACAGTGCGTCCGACCCAGGCGTGGTTCACGTCCTCCAGCGCCCCTTGGGTCCGCTGCGTGCCGGCTAGGAACCAGAGGAAGTATGTGGTGTAACCGGGCGCGCTGACCACGGTGTGATAGCCCGACGGCATCAACTGCATCGCATGGTCGCGGACGGTGAAGTTCTCCTCGTATCCGTCGTCGGTGTAGACGCGGGCGATGCCGAAACCGTTGCCCGGCTTTACCTTGAAGTAGTACCCCTCCTCGTGTCGGGCCTCGACCGGGAGCTCGTCGTATGTGTGGCGGTGCGGCGGGTAGGTGCTCCAGTTTCCGGACGGGGTGAATGTCTCGCCGACAATGAGTTTCGCGGCCGGGAGATCCGGCTGCGCGATCTCGGTGAGGATCTGGTGATACGGCCGGGAGAAGTTGGCTGCCCCCCATCGGCCGGTCGCGACGCGATCCGGCTCTATGACGTAGGGGTCGACGGCTAGGTCACTAGGCGCGCTCGGCAACGCGATCTCCACCGGTCCGACTGACTCGATGGTGACCGAGCTGCCGGCCGGGATGTAGACCGAGTGCGGCTTGCCGGAGAAGACGTCCGGGCGCGCACCGACATTCTCAAACGTGCGGTCACCGACCGTGAAGGTGGCCCTGCCACCGAGGATGACCGCGAGGATCTCGCGGTCGCCGGAGGAGCCCGACCAGGTCTCCCCCGAGCCGAGCTTGATCAGTGTGAAGTCGAGCAGGTCGCATGGATTGGTCGGCAGCGTGTTACGGCCGTTCTCGGCCGGGATGTAACAGTGGTACTTGTAGTCCATCGGGCTCTCCAGGTGAGTCGTCGTCGCGGTCGTGGTCGATGGGCCGCTTACCAGTAACCGGTCCACTCGGGTCGGGTTACCCGGGTGAGCGCTTCCAGGTAGAAGTAGTCACCCCAGAGGTTGCCCTCGTCGACGGCGATCCCCTTGGGCTTGTCATAGACAGCGTGCAGAAGAAGCGCATTCGACTCCGGGTGAGTGGCGGTCGAGTAGCTGTCCATCAGGGATCGAAGGATCCGGTCGGCGGCGTCGCGGTAGGAGTCGCTGCGGACGCTGTCGCCCAGCTGGTTGGCCAGTTCGATAAGGCCGTTGGCCGCGATAGCCGCGGCCGAGCTGTCGCGCTCTTCGCCGCTGCCGTCCCGGAATACGAGATCCCAGTACGCGATGTCGTCGGTGGGCAGATGGTCGAGGAAGTAGTCAGCACAGCGCTGGGCAGCCTGCAAGAAGGACGTGTCGCCGGTGTAGCGGTGGTTCAGACTGAAGCCGTAGATGGCCCAGGCCTGCCCTCGCGCCCAGCAGGAGTCGTCGGCGTTGCCCTGCTCGGTCGAGCCGCGCAGCGGTTCGCCGGTCTCGACATCCCAGTAGAACGTGTGGAACGTGGTGCCGTCTGGCCGCAGGATGTGGTCGCGTAACTGGGCGGCGTGCCGGTGGGCGGCGGCGGCGTAGCGGGGATCCCCGCTGGTCTCGCTGGCCCAGAACAGCAGGGGCGTGTTCATGATGCTGTCGATGATCGTGCGGCCTCGCTGGTCGGGGTCGTCAAGGTCGCCCCAGGCTTGGATGATCCCGGCCGGTTGCAGGACGCGGGACAGCAGATGGTCGGCGGCTGCCAGCGCGGTGTCGCGCGCGGTTTCGTCACCGGTGAGGCGCCATGGGACCACGCAGGCCAGGGTGTAGAGGAAGCCGAGGTCGTGTGTGTCGATGTCGATGCGGTTCTGGATCCGGTCGGTGAAGCTGCGTACGTGCGACAAGGCGGACCGCAGGTACACCTCGTCTCCGGTCAACTCGTGCGCGAGCCAGAGCATCCCGGGCCAAAAGCTCGTGGTCCAGCCCACGTTGGAGCCTTCGGGGAGGCCGTCGATCGATGGCCGTAACCGGTACCGGTTGTGCCCAGTGGTGTCGCCGGGGTATCGATCGCCGAACTCCGCGATGTTCGCGTGAACCGTGCGCAGGGCGGCGGCCACCGCAGGCCCCGTCGCGTCGGCGTCAGGGCTCGGTCGGACGTCGATCGCCGTCATGGATGTCTCTCCCTCGTGTTTCCCCGCGCCGCAGTATGCGGCCGGGTCCTACCCCTCGGGACGGGTTGTCCCGAGGGTGCCCATGTTGGGCGTCAGGCCTCCAGGGCCAGGCGTGGTATCGGGCCGAGCGCGGCCTGAAGCGTGTATCGGCTGTTGGCCCAGACCACGTAGAGCAGCGGGGTGGCGGCCAGCCCGAGCGCGAGCGCCGGCCGGGATGCGAAGAACGTGTACAGCAGCGTGAGCACGACCAGCGACACGGCGGTGAGATACCAGCGCCGTACCGCGAGGTACAAGCAGGCGCGTAGCGCGGTGCGCAGCCGTACGTCGGGATGCTCGGCGATGATGACCAGTGTCAGTAACGCGGTCACCACCACCAGGACCATGAGTACGACGAGGACAGGAGTCACAACTGCTCCCACGGTGCGCCCCCACGCCGCCCGGATGTCGACGCCGAAGACGACAAGCGTCGCGGTGGCGGACGCGCCGAGTTGCGTGGCCCGACGCCATGATGCACGCCAGGCCCGGGCATAAGTGCGGACGACCGTCGTGGACCGCGTGCCCGAGTAGCTCGACAGGACCGCGAATGCGGCGCACAGCCCGGGTGCGCACAGCGGCGTTACGACGGCGAGCATCGGCCAGGACCGGGTCGGATCGGTGGTCAGCAGGCCTGCGATCAGTGGGAGGCCGCCGATGGCGAGCAGGATATTGGTCATGAGTCCGACGTAGACCATGTCGAAGATGGCGGCGAACATCTCGTGCCGTGTACGCATCGGGCCTATCCCTTCAGTCCGGTCGTGGCGACGCCCTGGATGAAGTAGCGCTGGCCGAGCATGAAGATGACGGCCACCGGCAGTACTGACAGGACCGAGCCGGTCATGATCAGTGCGTACTCGGCGTTGTACTGCGAGACGAACGTGCTCAGGCCGAGCTGGACCGTCCACAGGTTGGGGCTGCGCAGGTAGAGCAGCGGACCTAGGTAGTCGTTCCAGGTGGTGGCCAACGTGATCAGCGAGAGGCTGGCGATCGCCGGCCGGGACAGCGGCAGCATGATGCGCCGCCAGATGCCATATTCGCTCATACCGTCGATGCGGGCGGCATCGAGCAGATCGTCGGGGATCGACTCGTAGAACTGTTTCATCAGGAACACGCCGAACGCGCCGAACGCCTGTAGCGCGATGATCGACCATAGCGTGTCTGTCAGGTGAAGCTTTCCCATGAGGATGAACTGCGGGATCATGTAGGACGGCCAGGGCACCGCGATGGTGGCGATGTACAGCACGAACAGTACGTCCCGGCCGGGAAACTTGATCTTGGCGAAGCCGTACGCGGCGAAGCTGCCGGTGAGCACCTGGAAGAAGGTGACCGCCACCGACAGGATCAGCGTGTTCTTCAGCCACGTCAGCATGTCCGACTTCTGCCAGATCTGTAGGTAGTTGTGCCACAGGATCGGGTCGGGTAGCCACTTGATCGGGATGGTGAAGACGTCGTTGTTCGTCTTCAGCGATGACATGACCATCCAGTAGAACGGAACGAGGGCCGCGGCCGACGCGATGATGAGTACGACGTAGCCGATGGCCCGTCCGACGGAGCGGCGTCGCTGGTTCCGGTCGCGGCCGGGCGTGGCTCGCCGGTAGGTCGCGACCAGCGAGGCCTCAACGGTGGTGTCGATCATGCGTTCCTCCACTTGTTGACCAGAAGCTGGCCGCCGGTGATCAGGAGGCAGATGACGAATAGCACGATCGAAACCATTGACGCGTAGCCGAAATGGTTCTCCTCGAAGCCCTTTTGATAGATGTACTGGGCCAGGACGAGCGTCGACTGGCCGGGGCCGCCGTTGGTTGTGACGAGGATCAGGTCGAACACCTTGAGGCTGTTGATCGTCAGCATCACGGTCACGAAGAAGGTCGTGGGCCGCAGGCCGGGTAAGGTCACGGCGCGGAACCGTTGCCAGGCGCTGGCCCCGTCGACCTGCCCGGCTTCGTACAACTGCTGGGGGATGGTCTGCAGGCCGGCGAGGAACAGCAGCATGAAGTAGCCCATCTCGCGCCAGGTACCCATGATGATCACCGCAGGCATGGACCAGTCCGCGGAGACCGTCCATCCCGGCGGGTGGTGGATGCCGATGAAGCGCAGGAATTCGTTGATCGGGCCGAACTGTGGGCTGAACAGGATGTTCCACACCTGGGCGATCGCCACGATCGAGGTGAAGTAGGGGAAGAATGCGACGGTGCGGAAGAAAGCGGCACCGCGCAGCTTCTGGTTGAGCAGCAACGCCAGCCCCAGGGAAGCGGCCAGCGTGAGCGGGATGTGAAAGACCGTGTAGTACAGGGTGTTCTTCAGAGCTGTCCAGAAGCTGTCGTCGTGGATCATCTGCCGGAGGTTGTCCAGGCCGTTCCACTTGGCGCCGAGAAACACGTTCCAGTCCGTGAATCCGTAGTAGAACAGCAACGCGACCGGAACCAGCGTGAGGACTGCGAAGCCGATGAAGTTCGGTAGGAGGAAGCTCCAGCCCACCGCGGTGTTGCGCCACACGAGCCGGGCTTGCCTGCGGCGGGCCACGAGTGTCGTTGCCATGGGTACTCCTGTGTGAAAGTACGGTTCGGTGGGTCCGGTACGCGGTTCGCGTCGGCGTACCGGACCCACCGATCGGTGTCAGTGACGCGACGTCACTTGTTGAGAACCTGGCTCTGGGCCTGCTGTTGTGCTTTGCTGATCGCGCTGTCGATGTTGCTGCTACCGGACATGACCGCCGTGTGGAGGTCGCCCAGGATGTTCTGAAGATCCGCCGTGTACTTCGACACCGGGTTTTCCGGCTTGGTGTCGTGGGTGGAGAAGGCGAACTTCGACAGGGTGTCGGTCGGCATCCCCTTGAGCGAGAAGAACGAAGCGGTCACCGCCGCCGTGTCGGCCGGGGTGATGCCGATAGCGGCCAGGGCCTTGGCTCCGCCCTCGCCCGCCGCGTAGGCGAGGAACGCCTTCGCCGCCGCGATCTTCGACTTGTCGATCGCCGGGTTGATGCCGAGACCAGTCGGATCACCGAAGCTGACCGGCGTCGCTGACGTCCCGGTGGTACTCGCGTCGAACTGCGGTGCCGGCGCCATACCCCACTGGAACGTGTCCGCGTCACCGCTGGCCTGCTGGGACAGCAGTGTCGCGATGTACCACGTACCCATCAGCATCATGCCCGCCTGCTGCTTGCCGAACTCAGCCTGGTAGGTCAGCTTGTTGGTGGTCGCAGTCGCCGAAGCTGGGTTGCGCGCCCGCGCTCTGCAGAGCGGTAACCCACTGGTAGTAATCCTTCAGGTAGGAGAAGTCGCCGCTTTGCATACTCGCATTGGGCGTCTGGGCGAGGGCGAAACCCTGCACCGTCGACTGCCACGTGTGCTCGTAGTCGCCGACGGCCGTCGACCCGGCGGCCTTGAGCTTCGTGGTGAGTTCCTTGGAGACGGTGACGTAGTCTTGCCACGTCCACGAGCCGTCCGGGTCCGGCCACGCCGGCCTTGGCGAACAGGTCCTTGTTGTAGTACAGGACCCAGGTGTCCTGGCGGTACGGGATCGCGTAGGTCTTACTGTCGATCTGGTAGTCGTTCAGGCCGCCCACCTTGTCGCCCAGTCCGTTCGCGACGTCCGAGACGTCGAGTAGCTGGCCGCCGCTCTGGTAGGTGTAGAAATTCTTGAGGTTCTTCAGGATGTAGACGTCGGGGGCCTTGCCCGCGGCCAGGTCCGCAATCATCTGGGTGTCGTAGTTGGTCGCGTCGTACTCCTTGAGCTTCACGGTCACGTTCGGGTTCGCCGCGTGGAAGCCGTCGGCGAGGGTCTTGAACTCCGGCGTCGTGGAAAGACTCCAACCGGCCATGGTGAGCGTGATCGGGCCGGACGGATTAGCCGACGACGCCGAGCTGCTACCGCAGCCGGTCACGGCGAACGTGACCGCAGCAGCGAGGCCGACAACGGCCCCAATCGAGCGCTTCATTCATTCTCCTTTGAAAGCAGGGCCCGTCATCGGGCCCGGACTGCCACCTGGTTGCCGGAACGGCCTCCCCAGGGTGTGTACGGTGAGACGGGTGTGCGTCCGGACGCCGTCGGGCCAGTCGACCCGCACGTCCAGTCCCTGGTCCGCCGCGTCGAGCGCGGCGTGACAGGCATGCTGGTCCGGTGGCCGATCGCCGCCGGACAGCTCGATGAGTGCCGCGATCCATGTCCCGGCGCAGGCTGCGTGGTCGAGCCAGGGGACTCGCACCGGACGACCGAGCGGACCGCCGTCCTCGTGTGTGGTGACGCCTGCCGTGGCCTCGCCGATCAGGCTCAGGACGCGGGAGGTCAGGCCCGTACCGGTCGCGGTCGCGACGGTGGACGATGTGGCTCGGGTGCCGTCGCCGGCGACCGCCCAGCCGCCGACACGCAGCCGCAGCGTGCTGGAGTCGACCGCGCCGATCAGCTCGTCGACTCGAGCCAGGCGCAGCTCCCAGACGCCGCGGACCAGCGAGAACACGGTGATCCGAGCCGCCGGGCACGACCGCCCCGGGCGACCACCACCGTGGTCGCGCTGGACCGGATCCGCGTCAATCCAATGCGCGACAGTCGTCGATCCGGCGACGCCCAGGCCGGCGGCACCGTCGTCCTGGATCCGAAGGGTCAGCGTCCGCATCCCGGCGCGATGTGTCGTCCGGCCGACGTGGTCGATCAGGACGACGGACTGGTCGACCGGCGCGACCCAGCCGCTCTCGTCAAGCACCGGGCTCGTCGCGGTCGAATAACCCAGGCGCGCGTAGAGCGGGGAATCGGCGCCTGTGGACCCTTCGGTGGCGTGGTCGGTTCCGTGGTTGATGACCCGGACGATGCCGTCGGACCGCGTACCGGCAACGATCCAGCCCGGGGCGCGTACGGCGCGCAGCGTGTCGGCGGCCTCGATCGGAAGTGGCTCGGCATCCGCCGTCCACACCGGATGGTCGGCGGGTAGCGCGATGCCGAGCAGACCCTTGCTCGCCCAGTACGGCGAGCTCGGTCCCGAGTAGGACTGGGCCAGCCGGGGCCACGATCGGTGCCAGCCGGTGGTGAGCAGACCGCGCTCGTCCGGCGCGCCGTACTCGGCGAAGTGCGCGACGACGCCGGTCGCGGCCCGGCGCAACTGGCCCGGTGCGAGCGACGGCACCCCGGCGAACGCGCCGACCCAAAACGGTGCCGCGGCGGCAAAGCGGTAGATGAGGCTGCGGCCCTGGATCAGCGGTGATCCGTCCGCCCCGACCAGCGCGATGGCGTCCAGGAGGAACCGGTCGAGCGTCTCGACGTCGCGGTCTCGTCGTCCAGCCGCGAGGTCGGCGGCGCCCGCCATCCTGGCCCAGAGGGTGGGGTACAGGTGCAGGGCCCAGCCGACGTAGTGGTCGTACGCCCGCTCGGAGCCGTCCGACATCCACCCGTCGGCGCGCCGGAACGTGTCGTGTGTGGCGAGATCCTCTGCGATCTCGGCGGCTGACCACGGGCCGCCGACAGAACGGAGGAACGTCTGTACCACGAGGCGGAACCAGACCCAGTTGATCCGCGGGTACGTCGCGTCACCGACCGCCGGCGACAGATACTCGACCACGCGCTCCTGTACCGCGGAGTCGAGCCGGTCCCAGATCCACGGTCGCGTCATGTCGAGAATCAACGCGATGGACGCGGCCTCGACCTTCGCCTGCGGATGCTCGTCGAGCCGCACCCACCGCTCGGGCGACGCGGGGTCGGTCCCCGCCGCGATGCCCGTCGCGTACCAGTCGGCCAGCTCGTCCAGGCCGGCACCGCGGTCTCCCGCGATGCGGAATCCGGCGATCAGGAACGTGCGGGCAAATCCCTCGAGTCCGTCCACCGCCCACCCGTACCCACCCTCGGGGCCCGGGGGGACGATACGTGCGTGCCCGGGCGAGGCAAAACGGCGCACGGACGTCAATATCCGATCGGCGAACTCGATCCAGTCCTGGCGGCTGGACCTCTCACCGGGCATACGGCGTCGCCCGGGCCCGGCCGCCACGATCGCCGACGAGGCGTCGCACGATGGGCCTGCGCCCATCGTGAACCCGAACGTCTCGCGGCGGATGTCTGGCACGTGTCACTGCCCGTCGATAAGGTGTGGAGCCTCGGTGTCGTCTGATTGCGAAGTTGTTTCGGGAAGTAAAACGCTCACAAGCGATCGAGTCAATGCCTTTATCAAACTGATACGGCCACGTTCGATCATCTAGACCACACCTGATCTCAATAAGGCCTCATTGAGACCGACATTTGTCATATACCTATGTAAAGCGTTCGTCGGATCTCCGATCAGGGCCAACCCAATGCCCGCGTGCGATCCCGCGTCGGGTCGCGACGGGCCCGCCAACTGACAATTCCTCTTGAGAAAGCGATCTGATACGATCACAATCGCTCACAGAGTCTCGTGTACGGACAGTCGATGGGGAGACATGCAGACCAGCACAGATCGTTTCGCCGGACCTCTGGCCGCAGCCTGGCCGGAGATCGGACGGCGTGCCATGAGACACCTGCTCACCAGCCCTGACGGCTGCCTCCCCGTCACGCCGGCGAGCGACCGCCGGACCTGGGGACCCGGGAACCTCCATGACGAGACGCTTCAGAATCTGCGGGTACGCGCGGAGACCGACCTCGGTTCGGCGTGGCCGACGCCCCTCGCCGGGACCTACGCGCGGTACTTCCGCGACGGCGACCGTGACACCTACGAACAGATCGTGTTCGCGCGGCAACACCGGCTCAGCCGCGCCGCAGTTCTCGCCGCGGCCTCCCTCGACACGGTCTGGATCGACGAGGTAGCCGACGGGATGACACTGCTGTGCGAACAGAGCACCTGGTGTTGGCCCGCACACGACGACACGTACTCCGCCCACGGCGCGGTGGTGCCGACCGTCACCGAGCCCTACCTGGATCTCGGCGCCGGCGAAGTCGCGGCCCAATTGGCGTGGATCGATCACCTCCTCGGCGACCAACTCGACGAGCGGATCCCCGGCCTCCGTTCCCGGATCCGGTACGAGGTCGATCGACGCGTGCTGACGCCGTTCATCACCCGCCGCGATTGGCACTGGCTCGGGCTGGACGGCGACGTCCACAACTGGAGCGCATGGATCCATGGCAACGTCCTCGTCGCCGCGCTGCGCCTAGAGGGCGACGAGCGGCGTCGCGCGTATCTCGTCGAACTGATCGTCGAAGGCCTCGACCGATACGTGGCATCGATCCCACCGGACGGCGCGATCGACGAGGGGTACTCGTACTGGTGGAACGGTGCCTGCCGCACGCTCGAGGCACTTGATCTGCTCGCCCACGCGACACAGGGGGCACTCGGCGACATCCCTGCCGGTGCGCTCCGGGAGACCGTGGCGTTCCCGCACCGGATGCACCTGGGTGGAGCCTGGTACATCAACCACGCGGACGGTTCGGCCCGTCCGCCGGCACACCAGCCCTGGGACGTCCTGCACCGGGCGGCGCGACGCGTCGGGGACACGGCCGCAGAGGCTCATGCCGCCGCGCACCGCCGGGCCGGGGCACCGATCGCCCACGAGGATCAGGGTCTCGGGCGCTTGCTGCGCGCCCTGACTGATCCGGCCTGGCTCGCGGCGACACCAGGTTCGTCTCCGCTGCCCCGCGACGTCTGGTTCGTATCGACGCAGGTCTTGGTCGCGCGGACCGTAGCCGGCAGCCCGACCGGGCTGACCCTCGCTGTCAAAGGCGGCCACAACGGCGAGCACCACAACCACGACGATGTCGGCAGCGTGCTGGTCGCCTTGAACGGCGTGCCCGTGCTCGTCGATGCCGGCCGCCCCACGTACACCGCACAGACGTTTGGACCGGACCGCTATAGCATCTGGACGATGCAGAGCACGTGGCACAACGTGCCGGAGATCCGCGCCAGCGCACAGGGGCACGGCCGCCACTTCGCGGCCCGCGATGTGTCAGCCGTCATCGACGACGCCCAGGCCGTCCTGACTCTCGACCTGGCGGCGGCCTATCCGCGCACCGATATCCGCCACTGGCGGCGCAGCACCCGGCTGGACCGTACTACGGGTCGAGTCACCATCAGCGACTCCTGGGAGTTCAGCGCAGCCGACCATGACAACGTGCCGACCCGGATCCATGTCCTGGCAGCAGGCCGAGTACGCGTCGGCCCAGGCCGCGCCGAGATCAGTGCCCTACACGACGCCGGCACGGTGATCCTCACGTGGGAGCCGCCGGACGCCCCGTGCACCGCCACGGTACGTGAACTAGACGACCCGCTACTCTGCGACGTCTGGGGCAACCAGCTCACCCGGCTCGACATCGACGTCACTGCATCCGGTCCAGTCGGCACGCTCGTCCTCGCGGTGGAGGAGCAGCAGTGAGCGCGGCGGACACCCGTGGCCCTCTCCAGGTCGCGCGGCGCGCACAACTGCTCGAGACGCTCCAGCGCGACGGCGCGCTGCGCATCTCCGATCTCACCGACGCTCTCGGCGCAGCTGCGGTAACCATCCGCCGGGACATCGCGCAACTTGCCGCCGAAGGCCTGGTTCGACGCGTGCACGGTGGCGTGGCGCTCATCGTCCCCGGCGACGCTCCAGCGACAGACGACATCGCCACCACCGCAGGCGTCGCCACCCTCGGCGGGCGATCGCTCGGCATGCTCGTACCGTCGCTCGACTACTACTGGCCGGATGTGGCGCGTGGAGCGGAGGAGGCGGCCCGCGAATTCGACATGCGCCTTGTTCTACGAGGCTCGTCATATGAGACCGAGGACGACCAGCCACAGCTCGCGCGGCTGCTCGACCGCCGCAGCGTCGATGGCCTCGTCATCGCGCCCCGTATGGACGCGCCATCGGCCGGTCGCACGATCGAATGGCTGGCCTCGACGGGGATCCCCGTCGTCCTGCTCGAGCGCACGGCAACGGTGGGTCCGCACAACGACGTCCTCGAGTCGGTCGTGACGGACCACGCTCTGGGTGCTGCCATGGCGGTACGCCACCTCGTCTCTCTTGGGCACCGAAAAGTCGGCGTACTACTGGCCGAGCGCAGCCCCACACGAGTGCACGTCCGCCGCGGCTGGCTCGACGCGGCAGCCGAGTGCGGCCTCGACGTCGACGCCACCGTCGACGCCTTGGTGCCCGACGCACACTCGGCTCAGTGGGACGCGGCGTTGGATCATGCCCTCGATCGGTGCCTGGCGACGCGGACCACCGCCGTGCTCGTGCACGCCGATGCCGAGGCGATCGCGCTGGTACAGCGGTGCGAGGAGCGTCAGCTGGCGGTGCCGGGCGACCTGTCCGTGGTGGCGTACGACGATGAGGTCGCAGGCCTGTTCAGCCCTCCGCTGACCGCGGTGCGCCCGCCGCGCCGCTCGATCGGCCGGGCGGCCGTGCGGCTTATCGCCGACCGTCTCGCCGACCCGGAACGCCCGCCGCACCGCGTGATCATCAGCCCGTCGCTGCGTGTGCGGGAATCGTCGGCGCCGCCGCGCGGAGGTCGCTGACGGTGCGCGCGTCAGACGCAGCTGTCCCGCCGACGTCGGCGGGACAGCGCGTACTTCGCGCAGGTCCGGCTTGCCGTGGCCAGGCCGGCGCGGTGGCCGTCAGTGTGTCGGCACCGAGAGCATGAGAACCAGGAGCCGGCAGAGATGACCGATACACGTGCCGTCACGGCGGCCCTCCGCGCGCAGCGCATCGAACTCCCGTCGTGGGCGTTCGGGAACTCCGGCACGCGATTCAAGGTGTACGCCCAGCCGGGTGTCCCCCGCGATCCGTACGAGAAGATCGCCGATGCCGCGCAGGTGCACCGCTATACCGGTGCCGCTCCGACGGTCTCGTTGCACATTCCGTGGGATCGGGTCGACGACTACGCCGACTTGGGCCGGCACGCCAAGGATCTGGGCGTAGCGCTCGGCGTGATCAACGCCAACACGTTCCAGGACGACGACTATCGCCTCGGCAGCGTCTGCCACGCCGACCCCGTGGTGCGCCGCAAAGCCGTCGCGCATCTGCTCGAATGTGTCGACATCATGGACGCGACCGGTTCGCGGGATCTGAAGCTGTGGCTGGCCGACGGCACGAACTATCCGGGGCAGGACGACATCCGCGACCGGCAGGACCGTCTCGCCGAGTCGCTGGCCGCCGTCTACCGGCGTCTCGGCGGGAATCAACGGCTGCTGCTGGAGTACAAACTGTTCGAGCCGGCGTTCTACACCACCGATGTGCCGGACTGGGGCATCTCGTACGCGCACTGCCTCAAACTTGGCGGCCGGGCCAAGGTCTGCGTGGACACCGGTCACCACGCGCCGGGCACCAACATCGAGTTCATCGTCGCGTTTCTGCTACGCGAGCAGATGCTGGGCGCGTTCGACTTCAACTCCCGTTTCTACGCCGACGACGACCTGATGGTCGGCGCTGCAGACCCGTTCCAACTGTTCCGGATCATGTACGAGGTGGTCCGCGGTGGTGGACTGGACGCGCCCGCTGGGGTCAATTTCATGCTCGACCAGTGCCACAACATCGAGCCGAAGATCCCTGGCCAGATCCGTTCGGTGATGAACGTGCAGGAGGCGACCGCCAAGGCACTGCTGGTCGACCGGGACGCACTGCGAGCCGCGCAGCATGCCGGCGATGTCCTGGGCGCGAACGCGGTGCTGATGGACGCCTACAACACTGATGTCCGGCCGCTGTTGGACGAGGTTCGTGAAGGCAGGGGGCTGCATCCTGATCCGATGACGGCCTACGCCTCCTCCGGTTACGCCCAGAGGATCGCCGCCGAGCGGGTCGGCGGCCAGCAATCAGGTTGGGGAGCATGACAGTGAACGCCACCGTCCGCGAACTCGTGGAGCGGTCCAACCGCTTGGGTGCTGATCCGCGCAACACCAACTACGCCGGCGGGAACACCTCGGCCAAAGGGACCGGGCGTGATCCGGTGACTGGTGGCCCGGTCGAGTTGCTGTGGGTGAAGGGATCCGGTGGTGATCTCGGCACGCTGAGTGAGGCCGGCTTCGCGGTCCTGCGCCTCGACCGCCTCCGGGCACTGGCCGGGGTGTATCCCGGCGTCGACGGTGAAGACGACATGGTCACCGCGTTCGACTTCTGCCTACACGGCCGCGGCGGTGCGGCCCCGTCGATCGACACCGCCATGCACGGCCTGGTCGAGGCCCAGCACGTCGACCATCTGCACCCGGACGCCGGGATCGCACTCGCCACCGCCGCCGATGGGGAGGCGTTGACCAAGGAATGCTTCGGCGACCGGGTCGCCTGGGTGCCGTGGCGGCGGCCCGGATTCCAGCTCGGCCTCGACATCGCCGCGATCAAGCAGGCGAACCCGCACGCGATCGGCGTCATCCTCGGCGGCCACGGTGTGACCGCGTGGGGTGACACGTCCGCCGAGTGCGAGACGAACTCGCTGACGATCATCAGTACCGCCGCCGAGTTCCTCACGACCCGTGGCCGGGCCGACCCGTTCGGCCCAGCCATCGACGGCTACGCCGCCCTGACCGCCGCCGACCGTACGGCCCGCGCGGCGGCGTTGTTCCCGCTCCTACGCGGACTGGCCTCCACTGACAAGCCGCAGGTCGGCCACTTCACCGACAGCGACGTCGTCCTCGAGTTCACTGGCCGCCGCGAGCACCGGCGGCTGGCGGCGCTGGGCACCTCGTGTCCGGACCACTTCCTGCGGACCAAGGTCCGACCGCTGGTCCTGGACCTGCCACCGACCGCGCCGTTGGACCATGTCTCCGCCCGTCTGCGCGAACTCCACAGCGAGTACCGGGCCGCCTACGCCGCCTACTACCAGCGGCACGCCACCCCCGATTCGCCGCCGATGCGCGGCGCCGACCCGGCGATCGTACTGATCCCGGGCGTGGGCATGTTCTCGTTCGGTGCGAATAAGCAGACCGCCCGGGTGGCCGGCGAGTTCTACGTCAATGCGATCAACGTCATGCGCGGCGCCGAATCCGTCTCGGCGTACACGCCGATCCCGGAGTCGGAGAAGTTCCGGATCGAGTACTGGGCTCTCGAGGAGGCCAAAATCGCCCGGATGCCGAGGCCGAAGCCGCTGGCGACTCGGGTCGCGCTGGTGACCGGCGGGGGCTCCGGCATCGGCCGTGCGATAGCCGTCCGGCTCGCCGCCGAAGGTGCCTGCGTCATCGTCGCCGACCGCGACGCACAGGCCGCGGCGACCGTCGCCGCCGAGATCGGCAGTGCTGACATCGCGATCGGCGTCACCGTTGACGTGACCGACGAGGCGCAGATCGCCGCCGCGTTCTCGCAGGCTGCGCTGGCGTTCGGCGGTGTCGACCTGGTCGTCAACAACGCCGGGTTGTCAATCTCCAAGCCGTTGCTGGAGACATCGATCGACGACTGGGATATCCAGCACGACGTGATGGCCCGCGGCTCGTTTATGGTCTCCCGCGAAGCCGCCCGGATCATGACCGTCCAAGGCATCGGCGGTGACATCATCTACATCGCCAGCAAGAACGGCGTGGTCGCCGGCCCCAACAACATCGCCTACGGCGCCGCCAAAGCCGACCAGGCCCATCAGGTCCGGCTTCTCGCGGCTGAACTCGGCGAGCACGGCATCCGGGTCAACGGCGTCAACCCCGACGGGGTCGTCCGCGGCTCCGGCATCTTTGCCGCGGGATGGGGTGCCCAGCGCGCCGCCGTCTACGGGATACCCGAGGCTGAGCTGGGTGCGTTCTACGCCCAGCGGACTCTGCTCAAGCGCGAGGTGCTGCCGGAACACGTGGCCGCGGCGGTGTTCGCACTCACCGGCGGGGACCTGTCCCAGACGACCGGGCTGCTCATCCCTGTCGACGCCGGCGTCGCGGCAGCCTTCCTGCGGTGACCGGCGTGTACGCCGCAGTCGACCTCGGCGCATCCAGCGGACGCGTCATGGTCGGCCGAGTCGGCCCCGACGCGCTGGAATTGACCGAGGCACATCGGTTCGCCAACGAACCGGTACGCCTGCCCGACGGACTGCACTGGGACATCGTCGGCCTCTACCGGTCACTGCTCACCGGCCTCCGAGCCGCCGGCGCCGTCGACTCCGTCGGGATCGACTCCTGGGCCATCGACTACGCGCTGATCGCCGAGAACGGCAGCCTGCTCGGCCTGCCGTACCACTATCGGGATGGTCGCACCGACTCGATCGCGGCAACGGACCGCTACGCGGTCACCGGGATCCAGCACCTGCCGTTCAACACCGTCTACCAGCTGCTCGCCGAACCGTCGGCACGCGTGGCCGCCGCGGCCACGATGCTGCTGATCCCCGACCTGCTCGGCTTCTGGCTCACCGGCGCGATCGGCGCCGAACGCACCAATGCCTCCACCACGGCCCTGTATGACGTCACCACCGGGCAGTGGGCGCCATCGCCGGGAATACCGCAACGGCTCATGCCGCCACTACGGGAGCCGGGTGACCCGGTGGGCTACAGCACCATCCTGGACCTGCCGGTCATCACGGTCGCGTCGCACGACACCGCCTCTGCGGTCCTCGCCGTACCCGCGACCGGCGACCGGTTCGCCTACGTCTCGACCGGAACCTGGTCACTCGTCGGCGTCGAACTCGACACGCCGGTCCTCACCGACGCCAGCCGGGATGCGAACTTCACCAACGAGGTCGGCGTCGACGGCACGATCCGCTACCTGCGCAATGTGATGGGCCTGTGGCTGTTGCAGGAATGCCAGCGCACCTGGGGCCGTACCGACACCGCAGCCCTGGTCGCAGCCGCTGCCACCGCCCCGGCTTTCGCGTCGGTCATCGACTCCGACGATCCGTCGTTCCTGGCACCCGGCGACATGCCCGCCCGGATCGCCGCCTACTGCTCACGGACCGGACAACAACGTCCCCCGACCCAGGCCGCCTACACCCGGTGCATCCTCGAAGGCCTCGCACTAGCGCACCGGGCGGCTATCCGTGACGCGGTACGACTGTCTGGTCGCTCCGTCGACGTGGTTCATCTCGTCGGCGGCGGCAGCCGCAACGCGTTGCTATGCCAGCTCACCGCCGACGCCTGCGACCTGCCGGTCGTAGCCGGCCCGGCGGAGGCAACCGCGTTCGGCAACATCTTGATCCAGGCACGCACGGCAGGCGGTCCGGGCGACCGAGCCGCCATGCGGTCCCTGATCGCCGCCACGCAGCCGCTCAGCCGCTATACGCCCGCGGGTACGGCTGCCGCCTGGGATGAAGCCGCCGCGCTGATCGGCCGAGGGTGACGATGCCCACCGGGCAATATCCGCCGACCGTCACCGTGCCATCACGCTCGCCGCGTGCCTGTGCCGTCCGCGGCTTGCATTCCTGAGGTCGTTGAGCGCCTGCAGCCTGTCGGTTTGCCCACGGCGGATCGTTTGTGCTCGGACACACTCATGACGCCAAATATTCACAGGTCATGTGGGGTACCGAGGCTGGCACCATCCACCAGCTTGGATGTTCGATTCCGAATCATTGCGATCGTTTGTGTTCGGCTTCTGGACTCTTGCGCGCGGATTTACTCCGATGTCATCGATACGAAATATCACCGTTCCTGACCCGGCGACGCCCCTCCACCGATAGCCGGCCAGTGCGGCCAACCACTTCACCCTCTCGGCGTCGCTGGGACGCACGCCGAACAGAATGGAGCCCCACATGAGATCGTCCAACACCAGACGCCGGACCTTGACCAACACCGCACGACTACTGGTCGTTGCCATACTGTCGACCCTGATCGCGGCGGTCATGAGCCCTGGCTCGGCGAACGCGTCGACCTCCGGATTCAAAGGCGTCAACTGGGCCGATTCACGGGACAACTTCGTCAACGGAGTCCTGTACGTGTCCGGCCTGTCTTCGTCGGACACGTACGCGTCTGCACAGACCGTCGGCAACCAGGTCGTGGGCCAGCTCGACTCGATCACCGGCGCGAACACCGTCCGGATGCCGATCAACGAGCCGACGGTCTCCAGCTACTGGACCACCTACACCGGCGCGATCGACGCGGCGTTGAGCAAGGGTAACGTGATCCTGTCCTACTGGGCGTGGGAGAACGGCAAGCCTGACAGTGTCAGCACGTTCGACTCGATGTGGGACACCGTGATCGCCAAGTACGGCAGCAATGCCAACGCCTACTTCGAGGTCATCAACGAGCCCTACGGCTACAGCACCACCGACCTGGACAACCTGTACAACTCCTGGCTGACCCGCTATCCGAGCCTCAACCGCGGTCACGTGATCCTGGACGGCACCGGGTACGCCCAGAATGCCGCCAACGTCGGCAGTGACAGCCGCCTGAACAACACGCTGATCGGTATCCACGACTACTCGTTCTTTGTTTCCCCGGCCTACAACGACGAGAACGACTGGAGTAACCACCTCGCCGGTTTCATCGGCTCGTACGCCAGCCGCACCATCGTCACCGAGTGGGGTGGCCCGATGAGCACGGGCACCAAGGACAGCATCTCCTACAACCCCATCAACTACGACATCCCGAGTGGTTCGTTCTTCGCCGACTATCTACGCGGCGAGGCGACCGAGCTTCGCACCCTCGGGGTGGGCAGCGTGCTGTGGCCCGGTCTTCGCGACGGGGACTGGTACAGCCTGACCACCAAGACTGGCAGCGGTGCATCGATTCACCTCACCCTGGCCAACCAGTCCGGCCTGGACCGGCTCCAGTACGCCTGGGGCGGCGGCAACGCCGGCGGAACATACGTCACCTTCGCCGATCGGGCCACGGGCCTAGCGATGTCCAGCCTGGGCCGCACCACCGTCGGGTCCAATGTCGGTCAGGCAACCGCCAGTCGCACTGACACCAATCAGGAATGGATCATCGTCAACGACGGCAGCTACGTCCAGATCTACAACCGCGGGACCGGCCTATACCTGGACGGCATGGGTAGGACCACCAACAGCTCAGCGGTGGGCATGTACACCAACACCAACAGCACCAACCAGCAATGGACGTCGCTCAGCGACGGTAACTATGTTCAGTTCAAGAACCGTGCCACCGGCATGATCATTGACGGGTTGGGCCGTGCCAGCGGCTCGGACGTCGGCCAGTACAGCAACAGCAACAGCAACAATCAGCAGTGGATGATCGCCGCAGGCAGCTGAGCAGATCTCTCTCCGGCCGGTGCCGCCGCTCGGCGTTGGCACCGGCCGGAAAACCAGCCTTTCGGTAACTATGAGATCCGTCGCCGCGCGGACGGTCAGGCGATCGGCGGCAACGGTTACGTCATGACGGTGGCCGGCATGCAGTCAACCGACGAAGGCGAACGCGTCACGTACTTCGAGATCACCATGACCGATACGTCGGCCGATACTGACCCACGCTCCTAGCGTTGTGGCGTGCCGGGCGGTGGTAAAGCGACACGCGCGTCGCTGGCCGATGCCACCCCGACGCCGGCGAGGAAGCCCTCTAGTGCGAGGGTTGCCACGCCGAGGCTCACCGAGTCGCCGATGAGCCGGGACAGGGTAATCTCGGTGGCCGCTAGCGGTCGGCCGAGCGCATGCCGCTCGAGCACCGCCCGGACGTCGGTGAGTAGCCATGCGCCGAGGCGTTCAGCGACCCAACTGCTCAGCACGATGACCTCGGGGTTGGCCAGGTTGATCACGTTGGCGATGGCGACGCCGAGATAACGGGCGGTTTCGGCGATGACCTTCGCGGCAACCGGGTCGCGGGCCGCGGCGCCGCGGGCGAGCGCCTCGATCGTGGCGGTCTGGTCGTTCGGGTGCAGCATTGGGCTGTCCGGATCCAGTTCGCGCAGGTGCAGCATAATGCCGGGCGCGCCGACGTAGGTCTCGACGCAGCCGCGGCTGCCGCAGTGGCAGGGCCGGCCGTCCATGACGAGGGTGGTGTGGCCCCATTCGCCGGCGCTGTTCGTCGCGCCCCGGTACAACGAACCGCCGAAGGCCAGGCCGGCGCCGACCCCGGTGCCGAGGTTGAGCACGGTCACGTCTTCATGTCCGCGTCCGGCGCCGAACCACAGCTCGGCGACGACGGTTGCCCTGAGCGGGTTGTCCAGGTAGAGCGGCATGGCCAGACCCTCGGCGAGCATGCTGCGCAGCGGCACGTCATGCCAGTTCCAGTTGGGTGCGAACACCGAGACGCCGCCGCTGCGGTCTACCTGCCCGGGCACGCTGATGCCCACGCCGAGGACTCGGTCTCGGGTCACGTGTGCACTGTCCAAGGCCGCGCGTACTCCGGAAACGATGTGTCCGACGACCTGCTCCGGGTGGTTCTCCGCCGGGTGCAGCTCTTCCTCGACGCTGGACAGTCGGACCAGAGCGGCATCGAACAGATCGACGTGCACATAGGTCTCAGCCACGTCGACGCCGACCACGACACCCGACCGATTCACCGATACAAGGCCGCGCGGACGCCCGACGGCGGAGTTCTCGAAGCCGACCTCAACGAGCAGGCCTGCCTCCAGCAGTTCTGCGGTGAGTTTGGCGACCGTGGCGAGGCTCAACCCGGTCTGGGCCGCGATCTGGGGGCGGGAGGCCGTGGCATCGGCGATGATGTGCCGCATTACCTCGGAGCGGTTGGCCACACGAATGTCGCGTGAGGTTCCCCTGGCGATCTGGATCACCCCTGCCCTGTCCCCCGCCACGCCTGGCGCGCCTGCTGATGCTACCCCTTCGGAAAAAGGGTAGTCGATGCGATGACGACGCGATGACATGGCCAAGGTCTCCGCCCGGGACGACCTCGACGAGTTTTCCTATCCATTACGAAAATGTATTGACGATTACTTCCGATAATGTCTATGTTGACATCGGGAAACGGCGCCACGGCCGAGCCGAACAGCACGCACCCGGCAGGGCTGGCGACCAAGCCGCCGATGGGCGGGCACGACGACCGACGCGAGGACAGGATGTCCACCACCATCGCCAGTACCAGCCCGCCCAGCACCGCACCGCTGACCGGCGGCACCCACCCGCCGACAGCCATCGAAATAAATTCCGCAGGCGTCCAGCGTGCAATAGCCTCGTCGATGTCGTCGACACGCGGTGCAGCAACATGGGAATCGTGAGCTCCGAGGAGCATCTGTACGACTTCCTGCCCTGGCTCTTCTGGTCTCGCGCCAGCGACGACGAGCGCGATCGGCAGATAGGGTGGCAGCAGATATTACTCGAGCGCGGCGTACGACAGGTTGGCGAGCGCTCCTATATTTCCCCACTGGCGGCCGTATACGAAGCAGACCTTCGCGTCGGTCACGACGCGTACATTGCCGCGCATGTCTACCTCACCGGCGAGGTCGAGTTGGGCGACAACTCGACGCTCAATCCGTATGCCGTGGTCCGCGGTCGGGTCCGTATCGGTAACGGCGTACGCATCGGCGCGCACACGTCGCTGCTGGGCTTCAACCACTCGATCGACCCGGACGAACCGGTGTACCGGCAGCCGGTAACGTCCAAGGGCATCAGCGTGGGCGACGATGTGTGGATCGGTTCCAACGCCGTCCTTCTCGACGGCATCACGGTCGGTGACCACAGCGTGATCGGCGCCGGGGCGGTGGTCACCAAGGATGTCCAGCCGTGGTCGGTGATGGGCGGCAATCCGGCCCGGAGGATCCGGGACCGGCGGGCCCGCTCGCGGGCCAGCACCGGCGGGGTCCAGTTGACCGGGCGCCTGGAGGACTTCGCCCGGCATGCCCGTGACGAGGCGTCCGCGCTGCTCGACCGGTATTGGCAGGCCGATCGCGCGCTGTACATCGATCAGCCCGGTGCGCGACCGACTGTCCGGGCCACCTGCGACGCTGTGGAGATCGCCGACCTCCTGCTCGGCACTGCCCCGCCGCAACTGCCGGTCGGCGACCTGATCGAGCGCCTCGCCGGGCGGCAGGACACGATATCCGGTCTCATCCCGGAGTACGGCGATGATGCACCGGGCAGCGAGGACACGCTGGACCGCCTGGATGCCCCGTCGGCCTATCACGTCCTGTCCGTCGGGTACGCGCTCGATCTGCTCGGTGCCCGGTTGCGCCATCCGATCGAGGCTGTCCGTGGCGTCGACTCGGACCGTCTGGTGTCACGATTGGATGCCCTGCCCTGGAGTACGGCGGCCTGGACGGCCGGCGCGTGGGTCGATACGTATGCCACCGCACTGCACTGGAATTCGCGACTCCTCGGCACACGCGGACTCACCGAGACGTTGCTCGGTTGGCTGCTCACGCGCCAGGATCGCTGGAGCGGGCTGTGGGGCTCACCCACACCGCTGGAACGGCTCCGCCAGCCGATCAACGGCTACTACCGGCTTACCCGAGGTACGTTCGCGCAACTCGGCCTGCCCGTACCCCGCCCGGAGACGACCATCGACACGGTATTGGCCCACAGCCGCGATGTCGGCTTCTTCGCCGACGGTCGCGGTACGGCCTGCGACGTGCTCGACGTCATCCACCCTCTGTGGCTGTGCGGACAACAGACCCGCTACCGCCGCGACGAGGTCTGCACGTGGGCCCGGCAACGGCTCGACGCCGCCTCATCGCGGTGGCACGGCGGAGCCGGATTCGCATTCAGCCCGACCGTACAAAACGGCACCGAACACCAGCCGAGCCTCAGGGGCACCGAGATGTGGCTCGCCATCATCTGGCTGCTCGCCGATGTCCTCGGCGACAGCGGAGCCCTGGGCTACCGACCCCGAGGCGTTCACCGACCGGAACCTGACACCGCTGCGTAACATGGGCCGCGATACGAACATGGTCGGCCACGTTCATAACCCATCGCACATGTATGAACACACTCGAACAGAGGTTCGCGCAACCCGCCAGGTGAGGGCGTCATGACCATAGAGCGGCTGTTCAGCGTTCAACGGCAGGAGCGCCTGCTGAGTGAGCTGCGTCGGCACGGGTCGGTGCGGGTCACGGATCTCGCACACGATCTGGGCGTCAGCGAGCTCACCATCCGACGCGATATCACCGCATTGGCTGAACGCAATCTGCTGACCAGGGTGCACGGCGGAGCCACGCTGCCCACCCAGCTCAATACGGCAAGCCGGCCCAAGCCGGCGTCCACGCGCTTCACTGTCGGCATGGTGGTGCCGTCGCTGGACTTCTACTGGCCGCCCATCGTGACCGGCGCGCGCGGCGCCGCCGCAGCGCTCGGAGTCAATCTACAACTGCGCGGCTCCAGCTACGACCCGGACGAGGACCGCCGTCAGATCAGCCGCCTCATTGACGCCAAACAGGTTCAGGGCCTGTTACTCGCTCCGAGCCTGGACGGCGACCGCGCGGACGAGATGATCGACTGGATCGGCCACTTGCCGGTGCCGACAGTCCTGGTGGAGCGGGCGCCGCAGCGCTGGACTCCAACCCCGCGGCAGATCGAGTGGGTACGCAGTGATCACTCGCTGGGCCTGGAGATCGCCGTACATCATCTGCACCAACACGGGCATCGGCGGATCGGCCTGGTGCTCTCCCGGAGCAGCCCGACCTCGGCGTACCTCCATCGCGGCTGGCAGGTCGCCTGCAAGGATCTCGGCATCTCCGACACCATGGTGGTACGGGAGTCGGTCGCACTCAACATGCCGGGACACCGGGACATCATCGGCAGCATCCTCCAAGAGTGCGCTCATTCCAAGACCACAGCCCTGATCGTCCACAGTGACCCGGACGCCATGTCGGTCGCGCAGTTCTGCGCCGAACATGGCGTGTCCGTTCCGGACAGCCTCGCGATAGTGTCCTATGACGACGAAGTCGCCCACCTTGCCGAGCCCCCGCTCTCGGCGATCCGACCGCCCAAACTCCACGTGGGCCGGATCGCGGTCGAGCTGATCGTCTCGCGCCTGCTCGGCGGCGAGCGCCGGCCGCCGCAAGGGGTGCTGGTCGCCCCGGAATTGGTCGTTCGGCGCTCGTCCTTGCCCCGGATGCCGGTCCGGTAGTCACAACCCAGCCCGTTCGGTGTTCATTCATGGACGTATGTGAATGAACCAGTTCGCATTGTGGTGTCGTGGTTTCGGTTCCGTTACACATGTGACGCAAGCGAAACCTGCTCCACAACGGAAAGGACAACCGCCATGGAATTGAGAAGAAGACGGTCCTGGGCGCTCGACGCAGCCGTCGTCGTCGCACTGGTCGCGGTCGGGCTGGGGGTCACGAGTATGCCTGCTCATGCTGCCACGAACAACTTCAGGGGCGTCAACTGGGCTGACACGCGGGACAACTTCGTTAGCGACAACCTGCAACTGGGCGGTCTGAGCACATCGGACAGTTATGCCACTACGCAGACCAAAGCACAGAAGATCCTCTCCGGCTTTCAGATCAACCTGAATGCCAACACGGTCCGCATGCCAGTGAACCCTCCGACCGCCTCCGGCTCGTACTGGAAGTCCTACACCGGCGCCATCGACGAGGCGACCAGCCTGGGCATGAAGGTCATCCTCAGCTACTGGGAGAGCTCCGCCTCCGAGGACGGCAAGGTGGACAACACCACCCAGTGGTACGCGATGTGGTCGACCATCGTCACCAAGTACAGCAGCAACAGCCTCGTCTACTTCGAGCCGATGAACGAGCCGCACGGCTACAGCGCGACCGACTGGAAGAATCTGGCCGCTCAGTGGCTGAGCACCTACCCGAGCGTGCCCAAGGGCCGGGTCATCATCAGCGGCGCCGGATACAACCAACAGATCACCACCATCGGCAGCGACAGCCGCTTCAACGGCACGCTGATCTCGCTGCACACGTACGAGTTCTTCAACAGCAGTCTGACCACCGAGGCCCAGTGGGAGTCCTTGATCAGCGGCGCCGTGGGCAGCTACGCCAGCCGCGTGATCATCGACGAATGGGGGGCACCGATGACCGATGGACGCAACTACGATGCCGGATCCTCAAGCGACAAGTTCGTCTCCTACATCCGCGGCGTCTCCCAGGAGGCACGTACGTTGCAACTGGGTACCGTGTACTGGCCGGGCGTGCGACCAAACGACACGTACCGGCTGCAGCAGATCAACGGCAGCGGCACCAGCATTTCGCTCACCACGACCAACAGCTCGGGCAAGGACAGGCTGCAGTATTCCTGGGGCCTGTAGGGCGGATAAGGCGTGGCTCCATGCTCGACCTGGGGCGCGGGAGAGCCCTGCGCCCAAGCACATCTCCGTGAGCGCCGATCACGGAGGTACGGGTTGATGCAGCGCTGGATAGTCCCTCTAGCGACGCGACGCGCGGGGAACTCCTGTGCTCTTGCGGATGACAAGTTCGGTGGGCACTGTGGTTTTCTCGTCTTCGTGCGGAGTAGCCCGGGCGACTTTGCCGAGTAGCTTCCGGATGCTCAGTCGCCCGACGGCGGTGAAGTCCTGGCGCACTGTGGTCAGCGGCGGCCAGAACGAGTGCGCCTCTTCCATGTCGTCGAAGCCTACGACGCTGATGTCGGCGGGTATGTCGCGTCCCAGTTCGTGTAACGCACGCATCGCGCCGAGTGCCATCTGATCGTTCGCGGCGAAGATCGCGGTTACGTCGGGCCGGCTGCCCAGGGTCAGACCGTGTTGGTATCCGGACTCGGTCGTCCAGTCCCCGTACAGCGGCTCCGGTGGCGTGATGCCGGCGTCCAGCAAGGTGTTTCGCCACGATTCGACACGATGGCTCGCGGAGAACGAGGTCTTCGGTCCGGCAATGTGCCACACCTGTTGGTGACCGAGTCCGAGAAGGTGTTCGGTAGCCTGTCGGGCGCCGAGTGCCTGATCAGTGTCGACGACGGTGTATTCGGATCCGGCGTTGGAGTCGATGACCACGACCGGCAGCCCTGGCGGCAGGGTGAATTCGGCGTCGTCGAGGAGGTGGGCTTCGAAGATGATGACGACGCCGTCGACGGCTGCTTCGCTGAGCCGGTTGTAGGCGCCGGAGAGTCGGCCCATGGTCGGATCGGACACCGGGATGAGCGTCACCGCACAGTTGGCGTGGGCTGCTTCTTGGGCGATAGCGTCGAGGGTGCGCATGTTCCCGAACGTTTCCAGCGTGAACATGATCACGCCGATGGTGTTGAAGCGGCCGCTCTTGAGTGCGCGTGCGGCGCCGTTGGGTCGGTAACCCAGCGCCTGCATCGACTCGACCACCTTTTCTCTGGTGGCGGCATCGACGTTGTGGTGGCCATTGGAGACTCGTGAGACCGTCTGCGGCGATACGCCTGCGTGTCGGGCGACGTCCGCCATGGACGGTCGGGCTGCCTTTGTTGCCGGCTGTTCGGTCGTTGTCATTTCTTGTCGTGGCTCCGGTTGCCGGCTCGCGGACGAGTCAGGGCTGATGACGGTGGGTTGGTTACGTAAACATCGTAGCATCGCGCCAGCAGCCTCGCGATCAGCTGTTTCAACGTCGGGGTCTCATGCCGCGGCCGGCAGACGGAGCCTCCGGTGGTCGATCATGTTTTGCGTGTGCGGGTGTCCGCCGGGGGATTTGACGCGGGATATCAGGGGCATCGACCTCCCACGTACATGGCCCCGCGCACCGTGCACCGGTGTACCAGCCCGGCAAGGTTGCCTTGCGCGCGTCTTGTCGACTGGCGCCTCAGGTGTGAGCGACGCCGTCGCATGCGGTGGCCGTGAAGATGTGCGGAGGCGCGTATTGGTTCGCGGCAAAGGCGGTCGTGACAGCGGCCGCGATCGTCGCTTGCTGGTCTGCCTGGGCTAGGGCCAGCACACATCCGCCGAAGCCGGCGCCGGTCATCCGGGCGCCGAGGGCACCGGCGGCGACCGCCGCATCGACGGCGGTGTCGGTTTCGCCGACGGTGATCTCGAAGTCGTCGCGCATGGACATGTGCGAGGCCGTAAGTGTGGGGCCGATGTCCGCATAGCGGCCGGCTTTCAGCAGGTCGACGGTGTGCAGCACGCGGGTGTTCTCGGTGATGATGTGTCGGGCACGGCGCCGCAGCAGGTCATCGGCGAGTCGGGTCGTCGCCGTGTCAAGGTTGTCGGCGTCGCGGAGGGCAGGGATTCTGAGGCAGCGGGCGGCCCTTTCGCAGGCGTCGCGGCGTGCGGCGTATTCGCCGTCGGTGTTGTGGTGGTTGGCCTTCGTGTCGATGACGAGGAGGACTAGTCCGGCGGTGGCCAGGTCGAGGGGAACCTGTTGGGATTCGCCACTGCGGCAGTCGAGGAACAGGGCGTGACCGGCGGTGCAGTGCGTGGTGGCGGCCTGATCGAGGATGCCGCACGGTACGCCGACGTAGTCATTTTCGGCCAGCTGCGCCAGCTTCGGCCATGCGCTGCGGTCGATGTCGGCGCCGGCGAGGTCGACGAGTGCGGCGAGGGTAGCGACCTCGAGCGCAGCGGACGAGGAGAGCCCGGCGCCGACCGGGACGCGTGAGTCGACCGTGATGCGGGCGCCCGGTACGGTTACGCCGGCGTCGCGCAGAACGGCGACGACGCCGGCGATGTAGCCGGCCCAGCCCGCTACGGCGTGTGGCTTGAGGTCGGCCTCAGTGAAGGTGACGATCTCCGGCATGCTGCGCGATTGGACGGTCCAGGAACGCTGGTCGTGGGGTGTGACGGTGACGTGAGTGCGCTGCTCGATCGCGAACGGCAGGACGTAGCCGTCGTTGTAGTCGGTGTGCTCGCCGATGAGGTTCACCCGGCCGGGTGCCGACCAGGTCACGGTCCTTGCGCTCATGCGGCGTCCCGGAGCATCGCGGCGGCCTGTTCGGGGGCAATGTCGTTGATGAACACTCCCATCGCCGATTCCGATCCGGCCAGGTATTTGAGTTTGTCCGGCGCGCGGCGGATGGAGAACACCTGCAGGTAGAGGTGTAACAGGTCGCGTCCCACCCGGACCGGAGCCTGGTGCCAGGCCGAAATATAGGGCATGGCCAGTCCGAACAGCCCGTCGAGGCGTTGCAGCACCTCGAGATAGATCGGTGCGAGGGCGTCGGATTCCTCATCGGTCAGGCCTGACAGGTCCGCCACAACGCGCCGCGGTGCGACCATGATCTCGAAGGGCCAGCGGGCAGCGGCGGGCACGAACGCGGTCCAGTACTCGTTTTCGGCGACGATCCGCTCGCCGGCGGCGCGTTCTGCGGCCAGGACGTCAGCGAACAGATTCCCGCCGGTGGCCTCGTGGTGACGGCGGGCCGCGGACAGGGTCCGGCGGGTGCGCGGGGTGATGAACGGGTAGGCGTAGATCTGTCCGTGGGGGTGATGCAGCGTCACGCCGATGTCTTGACCGCGATTTTCGAAGCAGAACACCTGCTCGACGCCGGGGATCTCGCCCAGCGCGGTGGTCCGCTCGGCAAGGGCGGCGATGACTGTCCGCACCCGGGCCTCGCTGAGCTGGGACAACGAGGAGTAATGGTCGGAGGTGAAACTCACCACCTCGCAACGGCCGGTGGCTGGTTGGGCCGGATGCAGTGCGGTGATCAACTGTTCGGGGACGCCGCCGCGGCTACTGAACGACGGGAACCGGTTCTCGAAGACCACCACGTCGTAGTCCGACGCGGGGATCTCGGTAGCCCGTTGTGGCGAGGAGGGGCACAGCGGGCATTCGTCGGCCGGGGGAAGGAAGGTTCGGGTTTGACGGTGCGTGGCGATGGCCACCCACTCGTCGGTGAGTGGGTCACGGCGTAGCTGCGCGGGTGGCGGCAGCAGCGGCAGAGTCCGGGAATCAGTCAGCTCTCGTACCGCGTCGTCACGCTCGTCGAAGTAGATCAATTCGCGCCCATCGGCCAGCTGCGCAAATTGCCGCTTGATCACAGAGACCCCCTCACGGTCAGTTCGATGTGACATCGATCGAACAGATTCCAACATGACCACACATGTTTGCGTAACCATCGCTCATGTTAACGTAACCACGACCGCGATGCCATCGATTCAAGGAGTGCGCCATGCGCTGCGCGCCCCGCCGACGCGATCCAAGCCCGAACCGACGCCGCACGGTCGACCTGGTGTGGGGCCGGGGTTACCGCTCGGATGACCCGAGATCGTGGGCCGCGACGAAGTTGACGTCGGCGTGTGGCGTGGCGTGCAGTTCGAGGACGATGAGTTCGTTGCCGGTTTGCCGCAGCGTCGGAGCCGGGATGTAGAGGGTGCGTTGCGGGCCTCGTGACCAGTAGCGGCCGAGGCAGAATCCATTGACCCAGACGACGCCCTTACCCCATTTCGCGGTGTCCAGATAGAGATCGCGCACCACCGCCAGGTCGAAGGTTGCCCGGGCGAAGACCGGGCCGGCCAGCACCGGGACCGGGGCGGCAGGCTCGGCGCTGAGGGCATCGGCGACGGGCGTGATGTCGTCGAGGGGCAACGGTAGTACCCGCCATCCGTGCAGTGGTCGGCCGTCTGCGGTGACGCCGCCGACGAGGCCTTTGGGTTCGCCGAGTCTCGGACCGTAGTCGACCCGGCCGAGATCCTCGAGGAGAATGTCGAGGTTGCCGTTCGCGGGGCCGGGCAGGGTCAGTGAGCGATCGTGGTGATCGCGGGCCAGGACACCGAGGCTGTGCCCGTTGAGGAAGATCTGGGCGCGGTCGCGAACATCGTCGACGTGCAACACGCTCGGATGATCAACGGCGATGGCGGTCCGGTAGAGGGTGAAGCCGTTGTAGTTGCCGATCTCGTCGGCGGTGGGTGGTGTGTCGTGGCGGGTCCAGGTGCCGAGCCGGTCGGTGAGCCGCCACAACGGTAGGTGTTGCTGAAATGACGCGCGGAAAGTCGGCGCCGGACCGGCACCGATCGGAGCCTCGTCCGGGACAGCGGTGTAACGGCGCAACACGTCGCGGAACGCCCAGTACTTCGCGGTCGGGTTGCCGCCCTCGTCCAGTGGGGCGTCGTAGTCGTAGCTGGTGATGATCGGTCGGTAGGTGCCTTTGTCGTTGGCGCCGTTGGTGAATCCGAAGTTGGTGCCGCCGTGGAACATGTAGAAGTTGACCGACGCGCCCCGATTGAGGAGCTCCTCGAGGTTGCCGGCGGCTTCCACGTCGGTGGTCCGGTGGTGGTGACCGCCCCACTCGTCGAACCAGCCGTTCCAGAATTCCGAGCACATCAATGGCCCGGTCGGCTGGTGGCGGCGCAACTCGTCGAGGCGTTCGCCGATGCGGGAGCCGAACGATCCGGTCTTGTGCAGCTCCGGGCAGGCTGCCGTTGGCGAGCATGTCGGCGACGGGCTGGTCGACGGTGGTCAGCGGAACGTCGATGCCGATGCGGTGGTAGATGTCGACGAGTTTGCGGAGATAGTCTTTGTCGTCGCCGTAGGCGCCGTACTCGTTTTCGACCTGGACGAGAATGATCGGCCCGCCATGGCTGATCTGGCGCGGGGTGATGATCGGGCGCCAACTGCTCGAAGTAGGCGTCGACCGCGGCCATGAACGTCGGCTCATCGCGCCGGATGCCGGTGGTCCCAGTGCGAAACAGCCAGGCAGGCAGGCCGCCGTTGGTCCACTCGGCGCAGATGTACGGTCCGGGCCGCACGATCGCATACATCCCGGCGTCGGCGACCAGGTCCAGGAACCGCGCCAGATCGAGACCGCCGGTCAGGTCGAAGGCATCCTCCGTCGGGGCGTGGACGTTCCAGGCGACATAGGTTTCGATGGTATTCAAGCCCATCTGGCGGGCTTTGGCGATCCGATCGGCCCACTGATCGGGGTGGACCCGGAAATAGTGCAGCGCACCGGACAGGATCCGAAAGGGCGCGCCGTCCAGAAGAAAGTCGTCGTCGCCGATGGCGAACCGCGGCGCCGTCGAGGTCTCCGCCCGCTGCTGGGTGGGCTGGGTTGCTATCACGGCGCCGGAGGTGGCCGGGACGGGGGCCGCGGACATGACCGCTCCTAACGTGGAATGTGACGGGGGATGCGACGCGCGTGTGGCCGGCCGAGGGATCGGCCGGCCACACGCGACGTGCGACGGTCTCCAGCAAGCCGGTCAGCTGGCGGAGACGGAGAATCCCTGCTGGGTGCCGTACTGGGCCGAGGAGCTCTGCCAGGCCTGGAGCGCGGCGTTCAGGTCTGACTTGTTGGCGTAGGCCTTACCGACCGTGTCCGGGAAGATGCTGTTCGCATACACCTGGAAGGGCAGGTAGGACCAGCCCGGGATCACCGACGCCGCCGACTGCGCGAGCACCTGGTTGATCTTCTGGCCGGCGAAGTAGGCCGGCGCCTGATCCAGGAACGCCGAGGAGCTCAGCACCGCGTTCGCGGACGGGAACCCGCCCTCGTTGGCGAAGATAGTGGCGCCCGGGCCCTGGTTCATGAACTGCAGGAACCCGGCCGCGACGAGCGGGTTCTTGCTCTGCTTCATCACCGCGTCCGCCGATCCGCCGTTCTCCGCGGTGGCGGCCGCGCCGCCGGCCGTCCAGACCGGCATCGGCGCGACCTGCCACTGACCGGATGCCGCCGCGACACCGGACTCCAGGTTGCCCGGCATCCATGCGCCGGTGACCAGACTGGCGATCGAACCATTGCCCAGTGCCGTGTACCACTGGGTCGACCACGAGGAGATCGGCGAGACCAGACCCCCCGAGATCATCTGGTTCCACAGGCCAGTGAACTTCTGCGTACCCGGGTCCTGCAGATTGATCGTGACGTTCTTGGTGCCGCTGACCTTGTACGGCTGCCCGCCGGCGTCCCAGATCATGCTGGTGACGAAGCCCGGGTCGCCGGTGTCGTTGGTGATGTACTCCTTCGGGTTGGCCGCGTGCAGCTTCTTGGCGTCGGCGAGATAGTCGTCCCAGGTCGCCGGCACGGTCAGGCCGTACTGGTCGAAGATCTTCTTGTTGTAGAACAATGCCATCGGGCCGGTGTCCTGCGGCAGCGCGACGACTTGACCGCCGGAGGTGACGCCGTCCCAGACCGCCTGGGCGTAGTCGCTCTGGAGGCTGTCCAGGCCGTAGTCGCCGAGATTGGCCAGCGAGCCGCTCAGCGCGAACTGAGGCACCGCGTAGTACTCGATCTGCGCGACGTCCGGTGCGCCGGAGCCGGCCTTGACCACGTTCTGCAACTTCGTGTACTCGTCGTTGCCGGTACCGGCGTTGACCAGGTTCACCGTGACATTCGGGTACTGCTTCTCGAACGCGGTCACGATGTCCTTGACCTGCGGGGCCCACGCCCACACCGTGATCGTGGACTTCTTCTGCAACGCGGCGGCGATATCGGACGCCGAGGACTTCGTCGACGTCGGCGGGGTGCCGGCAGAACTACTGGAGCATGCCGTGGCGGCGGTTGCGATGGCGAGACCGACCGCGGCGGCGGCGAGGACGCGCCGGCGTGTGCCGGAGCGTGTAGCTGAGATCATGGGTGCGCCTTTCATCTGTGAGGTGTCGCAAGGGGCGGACGAGCGGTGCGGGGATGTGGCAGGCGGACATGGTCGGGGTGTCGCGGAGGGTCACTCCTTGACGCTTCCGGCGACCAGACCGGACTGCCAGTAGCGCTGCATGAACAGGAACGTGATGACGATCGGGATGACCGTCAACAGCGATCCGGTGATGACGAGGTTGTAGATCGCCTGCCCGCCGACCGTTTTCGACTGTGCGTTCCACTGGTTGAGGCCGACCGTCAGCGGGTACCACTTCGGCTGGCTCAACATGATCAGGGGCAGGAAGTAGTTGTTCCAGGTCGCGACCACCGCGAACAGCAGCACGGTGACCACGCCCGGGCTCAGCAGCCGCAGCGAGATCGTGAAGAACGTGCGGATCTCGCCGGCGCCGTCGATCCGGGCGGCCTCCAGCAGGTCGACGGGGACCGCGTCGCGGGCGTACGCCCAGATCAGGTACAGGCCGAACGGGCTGATCAGTGACGGGATGATGATCGCGAACGGGGTGTTGGTCAGGCCGAGGCGGCTGAACAGCAGGAACGTCGGCACCGCCAACGCCGTGCCCGGCACGGCGATGGCTCCGAGAACGACGGCGAAGACGCCGCGCTTGCCGAAGAAGTCGTACTTGGCCAGCCCGTAACCGGCCAGAGTGGCCAGGAACGTCGCACCACCGGCGCCCACGACCACGTACAACAGGGTGTTGCCGAACCACCGCAGATACACGCCGTTGTCGTAGGTCAAGGTGTCGTGGATGTTGCTGAACAACGCGAACCTGCCGCCGAACCACAGCCCGAACGTGGAGAACAGCGCGTTCTGTGTCTTGGAGGCATTGACGAGCAGCCAGAACAACGGCAGCAGTGCGTAGATGAGCATGAGCGTCATGGCCACCTGGACGGACACGGACTTGCGGGGGCGCATGCCGCTCTGGCGCGTCTTCCTGCTCGTCTTGCGTGCGCGTAGGGGCGTCGGTGGGAATTCGCGACGCCCGTGCGGCGTCGATACGCGGTCGGTCGCCACCATGCCTACACCTCTCTCCTTCTCGCAGACAGCTGGACGGCGTAGGCGATGATTACGGTGATGATGCCCATGACGATCGCGATCGTGGCCGAGTAGTTGTACTCCTGACCGGCGAAAGACAGGTTGTAGGCGTACATGTTCGGGGTGAAGTAGCTGCTGATCGTGTTCGGCGCCAGCGGCTTGAGGATGTTGGGCTCGTTGAACAGCTGGAAGCTGCCGATCACCGAGAAGATCGACGCGATCAGGATCGCCGGCCGCAGTGCCGGCAGCTTGATCGCCCGGATCACCTGCCAGCTGCTCGCGCCGTCGAGTTCAGCGGCTTCATACAGCTCGTTGGGGATGACCCGCAGCGCTGAATAGAAGATCAGCATGTTGTAGCCCACAAACTCCCAGGTCACGACGTTGCCGATCGAGGCGAGGACCAGCCCGCTGGAGAACGGGTCGGGCAGCGTGACGTGGAAGTAGTTGTCGATGTTGGCCACCAGACCGAACTGGTTGCCGTACATGAAGCCCCACATCAGCGCGGCCACGACCGCCGGCACCGCATACGGCAGGAAGATCGCCAGCCGGTACAACGGCGCCCACCTGAGCCTCGCGCTGTCCAGCGCAAGAGCCGCGCCCAGGCCCAGCAGCAGCATGATCGGTACCTGGATGGCGAGGAACAGCGACACCCGCTCCACCGACGACCAGAACTCCGGGTCGGCGACGGCCTGCCGGTAGTTCGCCAGCCCGACAAACGAGTTTCCGCCGATCAACCGGTCCTGGAACAGACTCAGATAGGCGGCGTACAGCAGCGGAACGACGAGCGTGAACGCGAAGACGATCATAAATGGGCCGGTAAAGATCCAACCCGTCCAACTGCGGCGAGCCCGATTCCGCCGCGGTGTGGCGGGTATGGGTGGAGCCTGTGACGTCATCGTCGATCCCACCTGGTAAGGGCCGATGTTTACGTAACCTTCTTGGCGGAGACGTTAGCATGTTTACGCAACCATGAAACTGCTTGTCGATAACAAGGCCGTAACGGCACGGCAATGAAGTTGGCATCTCAACGCCCGTAGACGGGGACGCCGCTCCACGTACAAGATTGAAATCCTGCGCAAAGGTTCGTTGCGCAGGTCAGTGCCCTGCGCAACGATACGGATCGCGAAGAGTGCTACGACGCCGCTGTCCGGTCAGCCGATCACGTAGGCCACGGCTGCATGGTGCGCCGACACATGCGTCGTGTACGGGTCAACGTGCCCACCGGGGACGGCCGAACAGGCCCTGTCGCTGATCTTGTTTGGGCGAGTGATCGGCCTTCCAAAGATCTTTCAGTGCAATCGTCGCATGTGGACACACTGTTCCCGCATCGGAGCGTAGTCGCGATCGAGGGAATGATGCGACTCGGAGCGGTCGTGACTCTCCGCGGTCGCCAGCGCCGCCATGTTACGTGCGGCCAAACTGCAACTCCTTATCGAGATCTGCGCACAGAACTTTTCGTACCCATTCGTCGAAGTCATTGACGATCCAATTCACGAAGCACTATGTTACAGCCACGAAACATAGAGCAGCCCCACTTGACGGCGCCGCTTTTGTCGACCCGTGCCGTCGTTCCCCACGAGTGGCTCATGCCCGCCGGCGTCCGACATGGAGCGAGATACCCACCGGGCTAGGCGGCCGGGCCGCTTGGAGCGCGGGTACCGACGGCGCCCGCACAACCGCTAGCCGCAATCCCCAGGTCGCGTCCAGGAAGGATCACCAATGAAAAGACTTCTACCTCTGCTCCTCGTCACCCTCGCGCTCGGCCTCGCCGCCCAGCCGGCCTATGCCGCAGCCGTGACAGTCACCCCCGGCACGGTCCAGACCGACACATCGGGCAACATCATCGAAGCCCACGGCGAAGGCATCACCAAAGTCGGCAACACCTACTACTGGTTCGGCGAGGACAAAACCAACGGCGCGACGTTCCAGAACGTCAAGTGCTACTCCTCGACCGACCTCAAGAACTGGACGTTCGTGAACAACGTGCTCACCAAACAGTCCAGCGGCGATCTCGGCCCGAACCGGATTGTCGAGCGGCCGCACGTCATCTACAACGCGAGCACAGCGACATACGTGATGTGGATGCACATCGATGACACCAACTATGACCAGCGTGAGGCGGGCGTCGCCACCAGCAGTACCGTCTGCGGCAGCTACAGCTACCGAGGCGCCAGCAAGCCGCTCGGTTACGACAGCCTCGACGACAATCTGTTTCTGGACGGAACCACCGCCTACTTCATGAGCGAGGACCGTACCGACGCACGGCTACACATCTATCAGTTGAACTCCAGCTACACGGCCGCGACATCGCTGGTGGCGAACCTGAACCAGTACGAAGCTCCGGCGATGGCCAAGGTCGGCAGCAGGTACTACCTGTTCGGCTCGCACCTGACGGGCTGGTCCACCAACGACAACCAATACACGACGGCCACCTCGATTAGTGGCACATGGAGTGCGTGGCAGAGCTTCGCCCCGTCCGGCAGCAACACCTGCAACTCCCAGACGACCATGATCCTGCCGGTGACAGGCAGCACCACGACCAGTTACATCTTCCTGGGCGATCGCTGGAACTCCACCAACCTCTCCGACTCCCGTTACGTCTGGGAGCCGCTTACGATCAGTGGCGCGTCCGTTTCCATGACGTGTCAGTCCAGCTGGACGATCGATACATCAACCGGCGCAGTCAGTACAAGCGGCAGCGGCGGAACCACCGCGATCGTTCGGGGTGTCGGTTCGAACCGGTGCCTCGATGTGCCCAACTCATCGACAACAAACGGCGTCCAGATGGATATCTGGGACTGCAACGGGGGAAGCAACCAGTCCTGGACCCAAACCTCCTCCAACGAACTGCAGGTTTACGGCAACAAGTGCCTCGACGTAGCCTCAGGCAGCACCTCACCCGGTGCCAAGGTGGAACTTTGGGACTGCAACGGCGGCACGAACCAGCAATGGACCATCAACAGCAACGGCACCATCACCGGCGTCGGATCAGGACTTTGCCTCGACGTCGTCAGTGCCGGAACTGCCAACGGCAGCCTGATCGACATCTGGACCTGCAACGGCGGATCCAACCAACGATGGACCCGTTCATAACCAACAGCACACCCACGAACAGCTGGACACAAGCGCAACCGTCCTATATGCGCCACGTCACCCTGAACTGGGACTCAACTGTCCGTCCACCAGGATTTTTACTGTCCGCTAGCAATTGTGGTACGCCGACGGCAAATCAAATGGCGGGCTCTTGATAGGCAGTGGTTGTCTACGCCGCTGCGATTAAAAAGAGCCCGCCATGTCATTGAACCGTGCTGGCCAGCGAGCCAGTCCCAAACGCCGAAGCCGAGATGAACGCCGCCACACTCCACTACACCCTCGGCCCAACCGCCCGCTCAATCGCAAAACCCAAAACCGCACACGGCTAACCGACCTCCGCCAGCAACGCAGCACTGGCCCCGACCGGACCCCGAGATGGCCCGTACTGGCGCAGCGCTTGGCCTTGGGTGGCGTACCGCGAGCGCTGTTGGCTGGTGAGCCGCGTAGCGGCATTGTTGCCTCTCGGGCTCGCTGCGTCAGTCACGTGCGCTACAGCGTCCTAGGAAACCGGCCGATCTGAGGGACGGTACAGACGGACGATCACAACGTCGAACGCGAAGACCAAGATCGCGGGACTGCGGACCGCGACCTGCCCCGGTCGTTGAGACGAACGGATCCTATGCGGGTTACCGGATCAGCGGCCGTCTCGACACGAGCCGACATCGCGCAGACCGGCACATCCTCAGACGACAGTCGAATTCTTGATAGAAAATCAAGTACCCGACGTCCGTAACCGGCAAATCAACCCAAGCCGGACGCCAGCGGGAGGGTTATCTGTGCTTAAGTCCGAATTTTGAGAGCAAGATGAGCCGATTTCCGTGACCCGCAATGTTACCGGATTCTCCAATGTGGACCCTGGACAAGTCTGTTTGCCCAGGCCACAGCGTCGGGACGACAGGATTTGAACCTGCGACCCCTTGACCCCCAGGACGTGGGGTCAAGCGTTGCCGCACGTCAAACACGATGTGCACGTGCCGTCCTGGCGCGTGATCATCGTGGTCGAGTGCGGCTGCGCGCATGACGTGTGGTCCCCAGCCGGTCCCCGCCCTCCATCGCACGATCGGATCTTCAAACCTGTCAATCGTTCACTCGGCTAACGCGCAGATATTGCCGCTAGACCGTATGGAGTAATAGGGTCGCCGGTCCATCGGTCGCTGATGTTCACGGCACTGGGCGTGACACCCATGGGGCCGCTGCGCGATCGCTTCGTGAGCCCTGACACCGCACCCGGTGCGGGGCCGCCGCTAATGTCCGTTGTATTCAGGTTGGCATTGATCTTGGGTCGTTGGCGGGGCGCAGACAGCAAACGTCACCTGGACGACAAGAGTCTGCTGCTGGCCTGCCGTCTCGTAGTCGATGTCGAACTGTTTGATCGTTGCCCGTGCAACGCCTGTGGATTTCAGTCCGACGATAATGGCGTATCCATCACCTCCCGGACTCGGGGGCATGCTGTAGTTCTCGGCGGACTGCATCGTGGACAGCGCGGGGTCGGCCGGCGGGAAGCTATCGTCCCAGCTGGCTGCTTCGACCGACTCGGTGCGCTTCGGATTGCCTGCGATCACGGCGCCGATTACCTTGGCGCCCGGGGGACCATCGACGGGACGCACGTCAAGTATTCGGATAGGTTTGTTTGATAGGTTATGTAACTCGCCGAGACCTAGCGACACGATTTTATCCGCTTTGAGGGAGACGGTGAGTCCCCACGGCTGGGGAGGTGGACCACCGAATGGAGTAATGAGCTGAAGAGGACCGTCCGAGGTTCCGTTTCCGGCACTCGGGCTTGAGCTACCGGTGGAATGACCAGATAATGGTTGAGGTGGCCCGCTACATCCGGTAATGCTGGCCACCGCAAGAATCGTGACGGCAGTAAGCCAATAGTACCTCAACCGCATTGAACGGTCCCCTTCCGCTACTCTGAATTCAGTTTACTTCTCGTATCACGGTTGCTGTTGTAGGTAGATTATTGCTTCCACATATGTGTGTCGTGCTTGAGGCATCGTATTGTATTGTGTGTCCGGAGTCGTTGGTCGATTGGACTTCCAGATTGATGCCCAAGCCGGCCACTCCTGCGCTGTAGGTCGTTGTTGTGGCCTTTGAGAGCCAGATGTTTCCGACGCCTACCACCTGCTCATACTTTGACTGGCATGCCCAGAGGTTGCTCAATTTGACGTAGTTGTGTCCGGACGACCAATAGTCCATGTAGTCGTAATAGATCTGAGTCCAAATGATCGGGCCGACCTGAACACCAAGGGCGTCGACTGGCTTGCATCCCATTTGATACCTCAGGAACTTGTAGTTAAGTGTCATGTCCCCGTACACGTTGTGCCCGACATCGGTTTCCCCGCCCGTGGACGAACTCAACGCGTGATCCAGTCCGGCCTTGAAGCTGACATCTCCGATGCCTTCCTCAATACCGATTTGGGCCTGTGTTGTCGCGGTGTTGGTCCACGAGTAGGCAACAGACTCGTACTTGCCGGTATCGAATCGCTGTTGCTTCACGTCAGCGGTGTACCAGTTGTAGTATTTGCGTGTCGGAACGTACTGGGCACCGGTCTTCGGACTGGTATCGTAGCAGTAGCTGTACGGGTAGAACGTAGTTGTGCCGCCGCTGCCGCCAATGGGCGGAATGGACTGCTGATTCACTGCCATCAAATTCACATTGGTGCCGCTGACCGTTCCGAGGTCATTGGTATCGGGAACACCGTTACCGTTGTCATTCCAGTCGACCGCGGTGCTATCCGGTGGAGATACGACATAGACTGGGAAAAGCCCAAGAACACCGCCGGTCGGTTCCTTAATGCGAACCGTATAGCTGGAGAAATAGGTTCCGGAGACCACCGATGTCGTTAGGCTGAACGTATTATCAGTGGTATCGAGCATCGCCATGAGACCCGAAGTCTGGCTGATTTTGACGATATACGTCCCATTTGCGCCCGTAGTGGTCGTATCGGCAACGTAGGCGTCGGCAGTGCCCCCGTTAGTCTCCAACGCCGCGAGGACAGAATCGGGCGGATCGACTACGACCTCAACGGTCGCACCCGCAATCGGCACACCGTTACTGTCGACAACCTTGCCAGGGTATTGCAGATATTCGCAGACGATGCCGCAGGTAACCGCTTGCGCCGGCGCCGAGACAACAAGCATCGTCAAGATCAAGGATGCGGCTGTCCCCAGCCGAAGTAGCGCGTTGTTTGCTAGCCGGATTCCTCCTCTGTCTGTGAGAACTCGCCGTCCTGCTACCTTGAATCTGGTTCTCAATGTTCCTCCGTGGATGGGAGTGCTACGGGGACCAACGAGGTCCGGTGTATGCGCACCGGACCTCACCTCGTTGATCAATCGGCCCTGGGCCGACGTGCATGTGACAGTGTCAGACCGGGAAGTACGCCAGCAACCCTTTCGGCAGATAACTTTGCGTCATGGGTTGGCCTGACCAGCCCTTTCGGTTGAGGCGGTCCAGGTGATAGATGGGCAGCGCCAGCGGATTGTCGACTGAAGCCATAGATCACGGCCGGTGGCAGTCGCAGCGAAGTTCGCTCACAATGCCTTATTCTGCTGATCTGCCGCTCACACTCAGTGAGGAACGGTGTCTGGGACAGGGACCCGATGGGCCGCCACACAATGGCTCCCGCCGGCGCTCATGCCGAAGGCCCGACTTGACTGTCGGTCAATACGCGCCAGAACGCGCCTTACAAGATCGACGTGGTCCCCAGGGTCAAGTCCAACATGCGGATCATGCCCGTGACCTGCGTCGGGACGACAGGATTTGAACCTGCGACCCCTTGACCCCCAGTCAAGTGCGCTACCAAGCTGCGCTACGTCCCGATTGCCGCCGATAACCGATTCCGGTCCCGGCAGCCGCTACAGAGTAGCGCATCCCCGGCCTACCTTCCGCGACCCCCTGCTTGCCCGAGTTCCCAGGCAACGCCGCAACCGAACCCGGATATGTCCGGCAGCACGGCGACCCGCACCAGACGCCACGTGAACCAGATCCACAACCAGCCCACAACAGCCCAGGCCCAGCGCGATCTTGCACGGCCAAGAAGACCCGGCCGCAAAAGAACTAGCGACCGGGTTTCTTCCGAGGCCGTACGGACACCTGGACCGGCGTACCGGTGAAGTCGAATTCCTCTCGCAGCTTGCGCTCGATGAACCGCACGTACGCCAGATCCAGCAGCCCGGACGTGAACAGTACGAACTTCGGCGGGCACACGCCGGCCTGAGTGGCGAACAGGACCCGGACGGCTCGTCCACCACGAACCGGGTGTGGTGTCGACTGGATGACCGTGGTGATCCACTGGTTGAGTTGCCCGGTCGGTACGCGTCGGGCCCAGTTGTTCAGGGCGGTGTCCAGCGCCGGCCCGAGCTTCTCGATGGCACGACCGCTCTTCGCCGAGATGTTCACGCGCAGCGCCCACGGAATGCGCTTGAGTTCGCGGTCGATCTCCTTGTCCAGGTAGTAGCGCCGGTCGTCGTCGACGAGGTCCCATTTGTTGAATGCGATCACGAGCGCCCGACCGGCCTCGGCGACCATCGTCAGCACCCGCTGGTCCTGCTCGCTGATGACTTCGTCGGCCGCGAGGAGCACGACCGCGACCTCGGCCGCGTCGATCGCCGCCGCGGTACGCAGAGACGCGTAGTACTCCGTACCACTGGCTTGGTTGGCTTTTTTGCGCAGTCCTGCGGTGTCGACGAACTGCCACACTTCGCCGCCGAGTTCGACCAGCGAGTCGACCGGGTCGACGGTGGTGCCGGCGACTGCGTCGACGACTACGCGGTCTTCTTTCGCGAGACGGTTGAGCAGGCTGGACTTGCCGACGTTGGGACGTCCGACGAGCGCGACCCGGCGCGGTCCGCGGGGGCGCGGGGAGTCGCGCGGCGCCTGCTCGGGAAGCGCAGCGAGTACGGCGTCGAGCAGATCGCCGGAGCCGCGACCGTGCAGTGCGGAGACCGGCCACGGCTCACCGAGTCCGAGGCCCCACAGCGATGTCGCCTCGATCTCGAGGGCGGCGTTGTCGACCTTGTTGGCGACCAGGAGTACGGGCTTGTTGGCCCGGCGCAGCATCCGGACTGCGGCCTCGTCCTCGTGGGTCGATCCGGTGACCGTGTCGACGACGAACAGCACGACGTCAGCGATCTGTACGGCCATCTCCGCCTGCGCGGCGATCGCGGCGGCGCGGTCCTTGGCGTCCGGCAGCCAGCCACCGGTGTCGATCACCTCGAAGCGGCGGCCGGCCCATTCGGCGTCGTAGGAGACGCGGTCGCGGGTGACGCCGGCGACGTCCTCGACGACCGCTTGGCGACGACCGATGATGCGGTTGACCAGGGTGGACTTGCCGACGTTGGGGCGGCCGACGACGGCGACCTTGGGTGCGGGCGCGAAGACACCGCCATCGAGTTCGCCGTCGATCTCGCCGTCGTAGTCCTCGAAGTCGGACGGGTCGAAGTCGCTCTCGTCGAGCACCATGAAATCGCCGTCGTCGAACTCGGCCTCGGTCATTGTGTTGCCTCTCCTGCGAGCATCGACTGCAACACCGACACCACACCGTCGATGTTCAGTCCGGTCGTGTCGACCTCGATCGCGCCGTCCAGGCGCTCCCCCGCGGCCTGTGCGCGGGCTTTGTCGAGCGCGTCCCGGCGGGCGAGTGCGGCCTGCGTCGCGGCCAGCTCGGATGCGGTAACGGCGGCGCCGCCCGCATTCTCGGCGCCACGGCGCCGGGCCCGTTCCTCTTCCGAGGCGGTCAGATAGATTTTCAGCTCGGCTTGCGGCCAGACGACCGACGAGATGTCGCGTCCTTCGACGACGATCCGGCCGGCGGCGTGGATGATCTCTCGCTGGCGGGCGACGAGCGCGGCCCGGACGGCCGGTACCGATGCCACGGCGGATACCGCCGCGGTCACCTCCGAGCTGCGGATCTCGGTGTCGACCGGGCGGCCGTCAACGCTGATGTGCGGTGCTTCCGGGTCGATCCCGCTGGTCAACGTGATCTTGTCGAGGATGGTGACGACACCGTCGGCGTCCTGCGCATCGACGCCGGCGTCCAGCACGGCCCACGTCACCGCGCGGTACATGGCGCCGGTGTCGAGGTAGTGGGCGCCGATCGCGGTCGCGAGGTGGCGGGAGACGGTCGACTTGCCCGTGCCGGAGGGTCCGTCGATTGCGACCACGCACACGTCGTCGTCCGAATACTGCACGTCCACCCGATGCCTCCACGTCCGTACGCGACTTTATTGACCGCCTCCATCATGCCCGGTCGTCATGATCATCGTGTCGGCGCGGTCCGGATTCGAGATGGTCCGGTCACCCTCCGGGCGTGTCGTCCCAGAGATCCGCCACTTCCAGACCGTCCACGCCGAGGCCGGTCAGCCGGGCGTGCTCGTGCATCCGGGGGCCGTAGTCGGGATGGTCCATCAGGCCGGTGTAGGTGTCGAAGTCCAGTTCCACCGTGCCGGCCTCATCGGCCAGGTAGACGTCCAGGCCGGGGTACATCACGGCGACGTACGGCATGTCGTCGATGTCGACCACGAGCACCGGATATTCGCCGGCCGAATCGGGCGTGCCGAGGTAGAGCAGGCGTCGTGAGTCGGATCCGCCGACCAGCGGCAGGCACCGGCCGGGCAGCAGCGTCTCGAACGGTACGAACGCTTCGGTCCAGCCGTCGTCGTCGTACATGAACGTGATCGCCTCGGACAACGACATGCCGTCGAAGGTCGGCTGCGCCGGATTGTCGTACCAGCCGAGTTCGGCGAACACCGTCGCGTCATAGGCGAGCCAGCGCCGCAGACTCGGCGGCAGCGGCCGATCGCCGGGCAGACGCAAATCCGCGAGAACCTCGGCCGGTACGGGGACGGCCGCATCGATGTCCGGCATGTCGGCGGTGGCCCAGCCGTCCTGCCGTACGTGTTCGATCGTGATCGTGACGAGATCGGAGTCCATAAGTCGCGAGACTACAACCGCCTACTCGTCGCCACCGTTCTCCAGGTCGTCTTCGTCGTAGTAGTCCTCGTCGCCATCGCCGGAGACGTCGACGATCACGTCCTCGTACTCGACGTCTTCCTCGTCTTCGACCGCCTTGAACAGCGCCGCGATCTCGGCCCGGGTCAGCCGCCGGGTCCGACCCATCTTCAGGTCGCCGAGCTTGATCGGGCCGATCGACGTACGGACCAGCCGGCTGACCGGATAGCCGACCTCGGCCAGCATCCGCCGCACGATGTGCTTGCGACCCTCGTGCAGGACGATCTCGACGAGGATCCGCTTGCCGAGCGAATCGACGACGCGGAACCCGTCCGCCTGCGCCGGGCCGTCGTCCAGCTCGATGCCGTCCATCAGACGCTGCTTCAGGTTGCCCTTGATCGGGCCGGGCACCTCGGCGAGGTACGTCTTCGGAACCCCGTACGACGGGTGCGTCAACTTGTGCGCCAGCGTGCCGTCGTTCGTGAGCAGCAGCAGCCCTTCACTGTCCGCATCGAGCCGCCCGACGTGGTAGACCCGCTGCGGCACGTTGCCGAGATAGTCCGCCAGCGCCTCGCGACCCTTCTCGTCCGACATCGTCGACACGACCCCGGCCGGCTTGTTGATGGCCAGGTAGACGCGCTTCGCGTCGGTGATGACGCGCTCGCCGTCGACGTAGATCTCCGCGTTCACCGCATCGACCTTGTCACCGAGTTCGGCGATCTGGCCGTCGACGCGTACGCGACCGGCGGCAATCATGTCCTCGCAGACGCGCCGCGATCCGATCCCGGCCGTCGCCAGCACCTTCTGCAGGCGCTCGCGATCCTCGGGTGCCGACGTCGCCTTCTTCTTCGGGCTCGCCGGATTCGTCCGCGGCTTGCGTACCGGCACGGCGGCGGTCGGCAGCGCCTTGCGGCGCGGAGTCTCCTTGACCGGGCGCTCCGATCCGCCGATCGTTGCGACACGCGGACTGCCGGCCGACCGGGTCGGTTGGCGCGCCGAGCTTGCCGAGGAGCCTGCGGCGGAGCCGCGTGAGCCGCTGCGCGTACTCGAGCCGGCGCTTCCGGCCGACGCCGTCCGCCGGCCGCCACCGGTCGCCGAGCGCGCCTCGGCCCGCGTGGCGAACGCCGATGCCGACGCGGAACGTTTCGTGTCACTCGTGCGCCGGATCGCGCCCGACGTCGTGCCGCGCGATGCGCCGGCGAGTCGCTTGTCGACCTTGGGCGATGACGCCGAGCGCGTACCGCCGTCGTCCGTCGACCGTGACCCGGTTCCGGTCGAGGTCCGCGCGCCGGTGCTCGTTCGCCCGGACGACGCCGGAGCGGCCGAGCCGGTCCGGCCCGACGTCGAGCGCGGTGCGGCAGAGCGAGGTGCAGCAGAGCGAGGCGATGCCGAACGTGCGGACGACGAACTGTCCGCCGACGAGGCGCCGGATTTGCGTACCGCCGTTGGTTTGTCCCGGTGGTTCGGGCGTCGGGGCGTACCGTCGGCGCGCAATTTATCCGCGTCGGACTTAGGCATCAGCAAATCCATTCACATCATCAGGCAGGAACGGTGCAAGCGGCGGCAACTCGTCGAGAGAGTCGAGGCCGAGCTTCTCCAGGAACAGGGGGGTCGTGCGATAAAGGAACGCGCCGGAGTCCGGTTGGGTTCCGCACTCTTCGATGAGGCCGCGGTTTGCCAGCGTACGCACAACGCCGTCACAGTTCACGCCACGGATCGCCGACATCCGCGAGCGCGTCACCGGCTGCTGGTAGGCGATCACCGCGAGCGCCTCCAACGCGGCCTGGGTGAGCCGCACCGACTGACCGTCGAGCACGAATCGCTCCACATAGGACGCGTACTCGGTTCGCGTGTAGAGCCGCCACCCGCCGGCCGCGCGCCGCAGGTCAAAGCCTCGGCTCTCGTCGGCATAGCGGCCGGCCAGCGCGACCAGCGCCGCGTTCGCCTCGTCGGTCGACACCGACAGCACCTCGGCCAGCACGTCCGGCGACACCGGCTCGTCGACGACGAGCAGGATCGCCTCCAACGCTCCGGCGAGGTTCGCGGGTCGCTCAATCTCTACCGATTCAGGGGTACGCGCAGCAGCAACCGCACCATCCAGCGGTGGTTCTTCCACGCCCGCGCCCTCGGCGCCAGCGAACCCCGCCCCGGCTTCGCCGGCGCCCTCCAGCCGATCGGTCTCCGGCTGCTGAACGTCGTCTTCGTCCTCATCATCCGGCGCCACATCGGCAGGCACCCATGATCCGGTAGCGCTGTACACGTCAGGACGTGCAGGCACTACACGATCATCGTCGGCCACGACGAGAACGTCGGTTTCCGGCTGCTGAACGTCGTCGTCGTCCTCGTCATCCGGTGCCGCATCGGCAGGCGCCCATGATCCGGTAGCGCTATACACGTCAGGACGTGCAGGCACTACACGATCATCGTCGGCCACGACGAAGACATCGGTTTCCGGCTGTTGAACGTCGTCTTCGTCCTCGTCATCCGGCGCCACATCGGCAGGCGCCCATGATCCGGTAACGCTCTGCACTTCAGGAGATGCAGAGCCATCAAGGTCATCGGCCGGCACGATCAGACGGTCGGTTTCCGGCTGCTGGACGTCGTCCTCGTCTTCGTCTTCGTCACCTGCCGCCGCATCGGCCGGCGCCCATGATCCGGGAGCGCCAGGCGCCACACGGTCATCGTCGGGCACGACGACGACGTCGGTCTCCGGCTGCTGGACGTCGTCTTCGTCGGCGTCGTCCTTCCCGGGAGCGTCGGCGGCCGGCGCGGATGTTGCGGCAGGGCGTTGCCATGGCGGGATCCACGCCGCTGCTTGATCGGCAAGTGAAGCCGGGTGATCTTCCTCGTTCACGGCAGTTCCCCCTGGAAATCGGCGCCGGCCGCAGGCGATCCGTACTCGGCCTGCGCCCCGTCGTCGTGGTCGTCGTCACCGTCTTGGTCGCCAACATCAGAATCGTCGAGACCGGATGCCCCGACGTCCGACTCGTCAAAATCCGAGCCGACCAAATCGGCACTCCCGTCATCGGAGGCACCCAAATCAGACACCTCACCGCCGAAGCCCTCGAGACCAGCTGGATCGGCGACAGCGGCCTGAAGCAGTTCGCCGACCGCTGCAACAACGGCAGCGTCGACCGGCACGACCGGAGCGGTTTCGGCGGGCGAGCCGGCGTACTCGTCGATGTCAAGCTCGATCGGCGCATCGGTCGGACCGATCCAGCGTACGGTCAGCTCGCCGAGGGCCTGTACCTGGTCGAACGCGACCAGACCCTCGCGGTAGAGCTCCAGCAGCGCGAGGAATCGGGCCACGATCTCCAGCGTCGACTTGCAGTCCGCAGCACAACGCCCGAAATGTGCCCACTGCCTTGCCGGAGCAGCACGTCCCGCAGCATCGCCGCGTGCTCGCGGACGCTGACCCGCTCCATGTGCACGTGCGAGATGCCGATGGTCGGGACGGTCTTCGGCGTCATCGCCTTGATCGCGAGGTCGCGCAGTCGCTGCGGGCCGATGCCGAGGACGAGTTCCGGCAGGGCCTGCGCGTACGCCGGCTCGAGCGCGACCGCTCGCGGCCAGCGCCGGGCACCGGTGTGCTCGAGCCGCGCGAGGTAGGCGGCCGCCTCCTTGATACGCCTTGTACTGCAGCAACCGGGCGAACAGCAGGTCGCGCGCCTCGAGCAGCGCCAGGTCCTCCTCGTCCTCGACCGCGGCGCTGGGCAGCAGCCGGGCCGCCTTGAGGTCGAGCAGCGTCGACGCGACCACCAGGAACTCGCTGACCTCGTCGAGATCCCAGTCGTCGCCCATCGCCCGGATGTAGGCGATGAACTCGTCGGTGACGGTGTGCAGCGCGACTTCGGTGACGTCCAGCTTGTGCTTGCCGATCAGCTGCAGCAGCAGGTCGAACGGGCCGGTGAAGTTGGCGAGATTGACCTTGAAGCCCGTACCCTCGTCGGTTTCTGCGCGGCGCGGAGCCGTCGGGCGACGTCGTCGACCGTCGGGCGCGGACGCTCCGGGCAGGGCTGTGGACACACTCACTCCGTGACGTTAGCTCACGACCAGCGCTCAACCCGGCATCCGGAGACGCGTGCGGCGCTGCGGTCAGCGCGCGTTCGCCCGCTCGGTCTGCTGGGCGATCACTTCGCGGGCAAGCTGGCGGTAGTTGCGGGCGCCGGACGACGCCGGGTCGAGCGACGTGATCGGCGCACCGGCCACGGTCGACTCGGGGAACTTCACCGTCTTGGTGATCACCGTCTGGTAGACCTTGTCGCCGAACGCCTCGACCACGCGCTGCAGCACCTGGCGGCAGTGGGTGGTACGGCTGTCGTACATGGTCGCGAGGATGCCTTCGAGTTCGAGGTCGAAGTTCAGGCGCTCGCGGACCTTGTCGATCGTGTCCAGCAGCAGCGCGACACCGCGCAGGCTGAAGAACTCGCACTCCAGCGGGATCAGAACGCCGTGTGCGCAGGTCAGCGCGTTGAGTGCGAGCAGGCCGAGGGACGGCTGGCAGTCGATCAGGATGAAGTCGTAGTCCTTGAGCACCGGGCGCAGCAGCCGGGCCAGCGCCATCTCCCGGGCGACCTCGTTGACCAGCTGGATCTCGGCGGCGGACAGGTCGATGTTGGCCGGCAGCAGGTGCAGACCGTCGACGTTCGTCTTGACCAGGATGTCGTTGATCGTGACGTCGTCCTGCATCAGCAGGTTGTAGATGGACAGGTCGAGCAGGTTCGCGTTGACGCCGAGGCCGACCGAGAGCGCGCCCTGCGGATCGAAGTCGACGAGCAGGACCCGGCGACCGTACTCGGCGAGCGCCGCACCCAGGTTGATCGTGGTCGTGGTCTTTCCGACGCCGCCCTTTTGATTCGCCATCGCGAGGATCCGGGCCGGTCCGTGCCGCTCCAGCGGCATCGGTGCCTCGATCGCCTTGCGGGCGGTGAACGCGGTCGGGTCGGCCGGGCCCAGCTCGGCGCCGAGGTCGAATGCCGACTGTTCGGCGCGCAGGGCCGCGGTCCAGCTCGCAGCCCGCTCTTCGATATCAGCCATCTGTGGTACGCCCCTCCCTACGACAGTTCCCCCCGAGGATCGGTGGCGCCGACGATCGTATGTTCATCTCCCGGGCCCGCCGGCTCGGACCCGCGACAGAAGTTGTGGAGGACACGCCGAAGCCCCGACTGTACGCCACGCGGCGCGTCGCACGTGGGAGACGAGTCGGCGTGTTGGCACGTGTTACACCACCGATGCACGGTTTGCCGGAACGCATCGATCGTTCGAAATGGCACCCGACGATCAGCTGGTCTCCGACTGGCCGATCGGTGACCGAGGGTAGTCCGACTGTTCCTGCCTTACGCCGATAGGTGGCGGAAAGCCGTCACCGTACGCGACGAGCAATCGCGTTAACGCGTTCAGGCTGATACGGTCGGTCATTCCCACGACGCGTTGAGGCGGGAACCATAACGATGCGTTCACGCAAGCTGATCTTGGCCATCCTGACGGGTGCGCTGATAGGTCTCTCCTCGATCGGTGTGGCAGCAGCCTCATCACAGACAGCGACCGGTCAAATACCGACCGTGCTGGATCCGTCGGACTAGCAGTTCTCCGCCGCCGCCCAGCCCATCTGCGACGCCATCACCGACAACCGCCACCGAAGCCGACCTGCAAGTCGGGTCTGGTCACCATCACCACACCGAAGACCACGAAGACCGTGATCGGCGGCGCCTCGGTTACCACGACGTACACGATCAAGAACACCGCTCCGGCGTCGGGCATGCCGGATGCGTTCTGGTTGTTCGGGGTCGGACCAGCTGTGACACCGGCCGGCAGCCCTGGAGGTCAGCCGAGCGTCGAGGTCAGCGCCAATAACGGCGCGAGTACCTGACGGTCGGAACGACCTGGCAGAGCGGGGCATGGATAACCAAGCCGGTTGACCTGTCGGCTACCCCCGGCCTGACGCAGACATTGACGTTCCGCATCACCTTCAATTCCGCCACTAAGCCCGGCAAGTATCAGGCCGCGCTCGGCGTCAGCCCCGAACTGCCGGGCTGCGACCTCGTCGAGAACGACGGCCCCTTCTTCGCGTACTCGCTGACGGCGCCGACCGCGCCGGTCTCCGGCTCACCGAGCCCCGGTACCAGCGGCAGCCCGGACGCCGGACTCACCCCGTCCGACCTGTCGTCGGTCGAGGCCACCGGCGCGTTCAGCCCGTTCGGCAACGCCGGTGACACCACGACCACGTCCAGCTCGAGCCACCTCATCCTGTACGGGTTCGTGTTCTTCGTTCTGCTCCTCGTCGCGGTCCTCGCGTTCATGCTGATCCGGCGCAATCGCTCGCGCGACGACACCGGCGGCAGCGACGCGACCACCATCTATCCCGGGCCGGGCCACGTCGCGCCGGCATCGGGTATGGGCTACGGCGGAGGTCCCGCACCCGCCGGATACCAGAACGGCTACGGCGGCCCGGCCTTCCCGCGTTCCGGTGCCGCGTACGGCGCCGGTGGTCCCGACTTCCCGCGTTCCGGCGCAGCGTACGGCGCTGGCGGCCCGGCATTCCCGCGTTCCGGCGCAGCCTATGGTGCCGGCGGCCCCGCGTTCCCGCGTTCCGGCGCGGCGTACGGCGCCGGTGGACCGGACTTCCCGAGGCCCGGTGCCGGTGGCAACTTCCCGCGTTCCGGTGCCGCGTACGGCGCCGGCGGACCGCGCTACCCGGAGGCGTACCCGGGCGACGACCGTACGCAGCGCGGTGTCCAAGACATCCGGCCGGGTGCCGGATCGCAGGGCTACGGCGAACCGGCCGGCTACGGCGGTCCTCCGGCCGGCGGCAACGGATACGGCGACGCCCAGGGCTACGGCGGCGGGCAAGGCTACGGAACCGGCCCGGACTACGGCCAGAGCAACACGTACGACGCCGCTCCCGCCTACGGCGAGCCCAGTTACGGCGGCGGGCAAGGCTACGGAGCTCAGGGCTACGACGCGGCTACCCGGGCTCAGGCTATGGCGCCCAGGATCCGGGTTCGGCCTACGGCGGGCCGAGCTACGGAGCCCAGGGTGGCGACCAAGGCTACGGTGCCCAGGCACCCGGCTACACAGCTCAGAGTGGCGACCAGGGCTACGGCGGCGGTGCCGGCTACGGCGACAACTACGGCGCCCCGGCCTATGGCGAGTCGGCCGGCTACGGCGCTCAAGGCGGCGCCCAGAGCTACGCGCACACCCGGCTACAGCACACCCGGCTACGAGCCGCCGCCGGCCTACGAGCCGCCCGCCTACGAAGCACCGGGCGGCCAGCACAGCGCCGACCCGTCCGGCTACGGCCAGCAGCCCGGCTACGGTGCCACAGCGCCGAGCGATCCACCCGCGTACGGCGACGCATCCGGCTCACGGCCGCGCATCCCTCGTCAGGGCGGCGGCTACGTGCCGGCGGCCCGTCAGTCGCCCGGCTACCAGGGCCAGCCCGAGGATCGCGGCGCCGGCCACCGCTACGCCGGCAGCGACGAGCAGCCTCCGGGACGCCACGGTGACGCGTACGGCTGGCAGGGCGACAACTACGGCGGCGAGGAAGACCAAGCCTGGGGCTACCAGCCGCCGCGCCGCTAATCGGTACCGCAGGACCGTCAGCGACCGTCAGCGGGCGCGGGGATGCGCCAGGGCGTACACCTCGCGCAGGTGCTCCACCGTGACCAGCGTGTAGATCTGCGTCGTCGTCACCGACGCGTGCCCGAGCAGCTCCTGCACGACCCGGACATCGGCACCGCCGTCGAGCAGGTGCGTCGCGTAGGAGTGCCGCAGTGTGTGCGGCGACACCCGGGACGCGTCCAGGCCCGCGGCTTCGGCCGCCCGGCGCAGGATCGTCCACGCCGACTGGCGGGACAGCCGGCCGCCACGGGCGTTCAGGAACACCGCCGGCGTACCCCGCCCGGATGCCGCGAGCGCCGGCCGTACGCGTACCAGATAAGCGGACAGCGCGGCCTGCGCGTACGTGCCCACCGGAACCAACCGGGTCTTGCCGCCCTTGCCGTGCAGCATCGCCGAGCCGTCGTCGAGGTCCAGGTCGTCACGGTCCGCACCGACCGCCTCGGAGATCCGCGCACCGGTGCCGTAGAGGAACTCCAGCAGCGCCCGATCCCGCAGCGCGATCGGATCGTCGGCCGCACCGGTCGCGGTCAGCACCGCGGTGATGTCGGCGACCGACAGTGCTTTCGGCAGCCGTTTCGGCGGGGTCGGCGGCGTGATGTCGCGGCTCGGATCGTCGGGCGCGAGACCGTCACGTACCGCGAATCGATGCAGCCCGCGCACCGCGCTGATGGCCCGCGCCGCCGAGGTCGCGGCGAGCGCCGGATGCGTCGCGGTGCCCTCGCGCAGCGATGCGAGATACGCCGCAACCTGGCGCGGCGCGATGTCCGCCAGCGCGGTGACGCCCTCGCCGGCCAGCCAGGCCAGATAGCGGTCAAGATCGCGACGGTACGCCGCCAGCGTGTTCGCCGACAGCGCGCGCTCGACTGTCAGATGGTCGAGGTATGTGGTGACCGCACGCGGAAGCGCGGCACCGATGGGGAGGTGTGCCGCGCTTCCGGTCATGCGAAGAGCTTATGGGTCGCGAACGTTCGACTAGTCGAGAACCTCGGCCAGCTCAAGGTGTGCCATGCCGTGCGCCTCGGCGACCGGCTTGTAGACGACCTTGCCGTCGTAGGTGTTCAGGCCGAGCGCGAGCGCCTTGTCCTTCTTGAGCGCCGCGCGCCAACCGTTGTTCGCCAGCGACAGAGCGTACGGAAGTGTCACGTTCGTCAGCGCGTACGTGCTGGTGTGCGGCACCGAGCCGGGCATGTTCGCGACGCAGTAGAACACGCTGTTGTGCACCGGGTAGACCGGCTCCGCGTGCGTGGTCGGGTGCGAGTCCTCGAAGCAGCCGCCCTGGTCGATCGAGATGTCGACGAGCACGCTGCCCGGCTTCATCCGGGAGACCAGCTCGTTGGAGACCAGCGTCGGCGCCTTCGCACCGGGCACCAGCACCGCGCCGATGACCAGGTCGGCGTCGAGGACGGCCTTCTCGATCTCGTACGCGTTCGACGCGATCGTGTTGAGCTTGCCCTGGTAGATCGCGTCGAGCTGGCGCAGCTTGTTGATGTTCATGTCCAGCAGCGTCACGTTGGCCTGCATGCCGAGTGCGATCGTGGTCGCGTTCTGGCCGGAGACGCCGCCGCCGATGACGACCACGTTCGCCGGCCGTACGCCGGGGACGCCGCCCATCAGCACGCCACGACCGCCGGCCGGACGCATCAGGTGGTAGGCGCCGACCTGCGGAGCAAGGCGACCGGCCACCTCGGACATCGGAGCGAGCAGCGGCAGGCTGCGGTCGGCGAGTTCGACCGTCTCGTACGCGATGCCGGTGACCTTGCGGTCAACGAGCGCATCGGTGCAGGCCCGCGATGCGGCCAGGTGCAGGTAGGTAAAGAGCGTCTGGCCCTCGCGCATGCGGTGGTATTCCTCCGCGATCGGCTCCTTGACCTTCAGAACCAGATCCGCGATGCCCCAGACCTCGTCGGCGTGGCCGAGGATCTTCGCGCCCGCCTTCTCGAACTCCTCATCGGTGATCGACGAGCCAAGACCGGCTCCGGTCTCGATGAACACGTCGTGGCCGGATCGCACGAACTCGTGCACACCGGACGGCGTGATCGCGACGCGGTACTCGTGGTTCTTGATCTCGCGGGGAATTCCGACCTTCACGTTGTGTGACCCCTCTGCTGACGGCTACGTGCCACGGCCCGGCGCGTTTTTCGCGCACAGCACTCCACGTGGCCTGCTCCGCACAGTTTATGGGCAGGCAGAGGTCATCGACACCGTCATACTGCCAGGTGCCTTCCGTCAAAGCTGACAGACTGTAATTTCGGTCAGAAGTGACGCGGTGTGAACGAAACCGCCATGCCGATCATGCAGGCCAGCGCGACGGCGACGTAGGCGCCGCCGATCCGCCAGCGCACCTCCGCCGGGATCGACATGTAAGCGCTGTCGGTTCCGGCCCGATGCGCCCGCCACCGGCGGATCAGCTCCGGCACGCCGATGATCAGCACCACCACGATGACGACTGAGCGGAGGTAGATCAGGTAGGCCGCGGCGACCGCGAGGCCGCCGAACCAGAGCACCGGGTTGACCGCGCCGGCGACCCGGCCGCCGTCGAACGGCAGCATCGGGATCAGGTTGAACAGGTTGATGAGGAACGCGGTGTAGGCCAGAGCTTTCAAGAGCGGTGAATGGTACGAGTCGGCCAGCAGCAGCGTGAATGCCGCGGCGGCGGCACCAAACCCGGGGCCGGCCAGCGCGGACCAGGCCTCCTGGGCGACCGATCGCTGGACGCCCTTGATCGCGACGAACGCACCGAGGAACGGGATGAACATCGGAGCGGTCGCCTTGACGCCCTGCTTCCGCAGCACGAACACGTGGCCCATCTCGTGGATCAGCATCAGCAGCACGAAGCCGGCGGCGAACCACCAGCCCCAGAACACCGCGTAGACCGCGACCGAGACGAGCATCGACGCGACCGTCTTGAAGTGCAGCAGGAACAGGCCCAACGTCTTGCCGGCGATGAGGAACTTGGCGAGCAGGCCGGCACCGGCGGCGGCGCCACCGGCCGCCTTCTTCTTGTCCACGCCGCCCCGGTTCGGGCGTGCCGTCGGCGGCGCCGGTCGGTACGTCGGGGCCGGTGCCCAGGTACCCGGTACGCCCGGTGCTGCGGCATTCGGCGGCACCCAACCGGTCGGCGCGGCGGCGTTGGAACCCCAACGCTGGGGCTGTCGGTCGGGACGGCGCGTTGCGACGGGATCGGTGCTCGCGGGAGTGGTCGGTGTCGGCCGCTGCGCGGGCGCGGTCGACGTCGTCGTGCGCGCCGACGACGGCTGATCCCAGGGCATCGATGCGGTCGGCGCGTACCAGTCGATCGGAGACGTGTTCACGGCGACGATCGGAGGCGGCGGCGCGGCGGTCGGATCCGTGCCGATCGTCGGTACGGACGGGCAGTGACGTCGCACTCGTGCCGCCGTGCGTAGCGTCATAAAACGTCTGATATTCGGGCGAAGAGTATCCGTCCGGCCGCGGGTCCACCATGACGAACCAACGTACCAGCAGAAAGCTCTTTGTTCGGACCGCCGTCGGCGGACTACCGGTCGGTCCTGCGCCATCGGCCGCGGCGTGTCCAGCGGCCTGGTCGCAGGCCAGCCCTGGTCGCGCAGCCGAGCGGCGGCGAGCACGCCGACCACCGCGGCCGCGTTCGAGATCTCGCCGCGCAGCACCATCGCGACCGCCTCGTCCAGCGGTACGCGATGCGCGGTGAGTTCGGCCTCCTCGTGCTCGCGGTGGTGGCGCTCGCGGTCCGGAACCGGCGTCAGATCGCGCGCCAGGAACAGCCGGATCATCTCGTTGGAGCACCCCGGCGAGGTATGGATGTCGGTGATCAGCTGCCACGAACCCGCGACGAGATCGACCTCCTCGGCGAGTTCGCGGGCGGCGGCGTGCTCCAGCGGCTCCCCCGGCACGTCGATCAGCCCGGCCGGCAGCTCCCACAGGTGCATGCCGACCGGGTGCCGGTACTGGTAGACCAGCACGATCCGGTCCTCGTCGTCGAGCGCGACCACGCCGACCGCGCCGACGTGGCGCATGTAGTCGCGGTGCGCCCGTGCCGCCGTCGGGCATCGTGACCTCGTCGGTCACGATCGAGAACATCCGGCCGACGAACCGCTCCTGGCGGTCGACCACCTCGTACGCGAACTCCGCAGTGGTCATCCGGCGCCTGCTCCGATCTCGACCGGCAGCCGGTCCGCGTCGTTGTAGGCGAGCGCGGCCTGGATCAGCCCGTCGAACAGCGGATGCGATCGGGTCGGGCGGCTCTTGAGCTCCGGGTGCGCCTGGGTGGCCACGAAGTACGGATGCAGCTCGCGGTCGAGTTCGATGAACTCGACCAGGTGCCCGTCCGGCGACGTACCGGAGATGCGCAGGCCGGCCTGGGTCAGCGCGTCGCGGTAGGAGTTGTTCACCTCGAACCGGTGCCGGTGCCGCTCGTCCACCTCGGTCTTGCCGTACACCTCGGCGACGATCGACCCCTCGTCGAGCACGGCCGGGTAGGAGCCGAGGCGCATCGTGCCGCCCAGGTCGCCCCGGCCGGCGACGATGTCCTTCTGGTCGGCCATCGTGGCGATGATCGGGTGCGCCGCGTGCTCGTCGAACTCCAGCGAGTTCGCGCCCTCGAGGCCGGCGAGGTGCCGGGCCACTTCGATCGTCATGCACTGCAGGCCGAGGCAGAGCCCGAGGGTCGGGATGGCGTTCTCCCGCGCGTACCGGATCGCTCCGATCTTGCCCTCGATCCCGCGGACGCCGAAGCCGCCCGGGATGACCACGCCGTCGACGTCGGACAGCGCGGCGGCGGCACCGGACGGGCTGATGCACTCGTCGCTCGGCACCCACTTCAGCTCCACCTTCGCGCGGTGCGAGAACGCCGCGGCGCGTACCGCCTCGGAGACCGACAGGTAGGCGTCGGGCAGGTCGACGTACTTGCCGACGATCGCGATCCGGACCGTGTGCTTCGGATTGTGGACGCGCTCCAGCAGGTCGTCCCAGCGGGTCCAGTCGACGTCGCGGAACGACAGGCCGAGCCGGCGTACGACGTACGCGTCCAGGCCCTCGCGGTGCAGCACCTTCGGGATGTCGTAGATGCTCGGCGCGTCCGGCGCGGCGACGACGGCCTCGCGGTCGACGTCGCAGTAGAGCGCGAGCTTGTGCTTGAGGTTCTCCGGGATCTCCCGGTCGGAGCGGCAGACCAGCGCGTCCGGCTGGATGCCGATGTTGCGCAGCGCGGCGACCGAGTGCTGGGTCGGCTTCGTCTTCAGCTCGCCGGACGGCGCCAGGTACGGCACCAGCGACACGTGCAGGTAGAAGCAGTTGTCCCGGCCGATGTCGTGGCGGATCTGGCGGATCGCCTCGAGGAACGGCAGCGATTCGATGTCGCCGACGGTGCCGCCGACCTCGGTGATGACGACGTCCGGCGAGCGGCCGTCGTCGTCCGGGTCGCCCATCGCCCGGATCCGGGCCTTGATCTCGTTCGTGATGTGCGGGATGACCTGGACGGTGTCGCCGAGGTATTCGCCGCGCCGCTCCTTGGCGATCACCTCGGAGTAGATCTGGCCGGTCGTGACGTTGGCCTTGCCGGACAGGTCGCGGTCGAGGAAGCGCTCGTAGTGACCGACGTCGAGATCGGTCTCGGCGCCGTCCTCGGTGACGAACACCTCGCCGTGCTGGAACGGGTTCATCGTGCCCGGATCCACGTTGAGGTAGGGGTCCAGCTTCTGCATCACGACGCGGAGGCCACGAGCGGTCAGGAGGCTGCCGAGGCTCGAGGCGGTGAGGCCCTTACCGAGCGAGGAGGCGACGCCTCCGGTGACAAAGATGTGCTTAGTCGTCCGTGCCGAAGGCGCCAATGGATGCTCCCGTGGTCGTTACGGGCTGACCAGCGTCGATCCGGCCAGCTGCGGCGCGATCCTTAGAATTGATCACGTGTTCCACGGGATTTCACGCTAACACGTTGAAGCCCGACAATGCCCACGACACCGGGGTGAGATGCCTGACATCAGGTCTTCGTCGGCTGGCGGCATCTCCATCCGCGGCGGCTCGATCGCGGTGATCGGGGTCGTCTCGGCCGGCTCCGCAGGCGTGCTGTCCAGGGCCTCCACCGGCAGATCGTCGATCGGAAGGCGCCCGACGGTCCGGTCGTCGGCATGATCGAGAACCCGCAGCGCGGCGAGCGTGACGAGCGGCAGCGCGACCGCGGCCGCGGCACCGGCAGTCGTGAATCCGACACCGTCGAGGAGACCCGCGACCACCGCCGCGATCCCCATACCGGTCATCGCGCCACGAATCGCCGGATAGAGCCCGAACAGCCGCATCAACCCGCCCCACGGCCGGACCAGGACGAGCAGCGTGAACACGATCGCGACGAGGACCAGCAGGCTCAGCGGGTTGGTCAGCGTCGCGGTCACGTCGGACACCGCGGCCTCGTGCAGCGCACGGCCGGCCGTACCGGCGTGCAGTCGGGTCAGCATCGTGCCCGACCGGGCCGCGATGCGCGACCGGCCGGCGCAGATCGAGCACCGCGAACCCGATCAGCACCACCAGGCCGGCGAGCGTCGCCCAGGCCAGACGCGTGAACGTCAGCCAGCCGCCGCTCGCGATCGCGGCGGCGACGCATACGCCGATGGTCAACGCGAGCGCGCCACCGGCGTCCGCGCCGAACTGCGGCGACCCGGCCAGGATCACGCCGAGCGCGCCGATCGCGGCCACCACGAACGGCCGCCACCGACGATCCGGTACGAGCTGCGCGACGCACGCGGCGAGGATCAGGATGCCGACGATGAACGCGCCGAGGCCGACCGCGCCGATCCCGGCGTAGCGGGTGCCCTCCGCCGCCGAGTAGCCGGCCACGCCGTTGAGCTGCAGATGCGAGCCGGTCACCACGTCGACCCCGAGAACCGCGACGATGATCGCGGACACCGCGGTCAGCGGGCCGAGCACGCCGCCGGTCGACGGCCGCTTCGGCCGTCTCGACAGGCGGCGCCACGGCTCGCTCAGCACCAGCGCCACGCCCAGGCCCGCGAGCACCGCGCCGATCAGCGTGAAGACCGAGCCCGGGGCGGCCCGCACGCCACCACGGGATCACGTCGGTCAGCAGCGCCACCACGATCGTCAACGACGCCGCGATCAGCAGCGCCTCGACGTAGCGGACCAGGCGCGGGGACGCCGGTTCGGGGTCGTGGCAGCTCGGTCGACCGGCGGGCGCGGCGCAGCAGCGGGATCGCGAGCGATCAGCAGCAGGATCTCGCCGGCCACGAGCGCACCGAAGAACCACCCGGCGATCCGGTGCTGCAGCGACGCCTCGCTGTCGGCGTCGGCGAGCTGCGCGATCGCCGACGTCGGATCCGCCGGCCGTGCGCCGATCCGCTGCGCCTGCGCACCGGCCAGCAGTTTCGTCGGCGCCGGCCGGCCGAGCGCGGCGAGCGCGGTCGGCGCGAGGTCGACGAGTTCGAGGTAGCCCTGCCGGCCGGTGCTCGTCGAGGTGAGCCAGCCGCCGTCGTACCCGGGTCCGTCGGCGATCACGAGATGCAGCCGCGACGAGTCGTACGTCTGGGCCAGGCCCGGCGACCAGCACCAGCGAGTCCGGGGGCCGGGCGGCCAGCACCTTGGCCAGCTGGGCGTCGACCGCCTTCGCCTGCGCGGCTCGCTCCTCGGGCAACGGGCCGCTGACCGTACCGAGGTCGACCATCGACAGCGTGCACGCCGACAGCAGCGCGGCCGGATTCGCCGGCAGCTTCGCGGCATAGCGGTCCACCCGGCCGTACGGGCGGGCGGCGCCGAGCGCGGCGTTCGGCCCGATCGCCACGGTGCACCGGACCGCGTCCGGCAGCGCGCCGAGTTCGGAGCCGTTGAAATCCTTGTTCGCGGTGGCCCGGCCAGCCTGCCCGTCCACGGTCGCGGTGATGCCGTCCGGGCTGCTGACCGTCGGTACGACGATCGGGCAGGCACCGTCGACCGTGCCGCCGGCGTACCGGGCGAAGTTGCCGGCACCGAGGGTCAGCCAGCCGTCGGCCGGGCACGTCGGCGTGTGCGACGACCGGACCGACAGCGCCGCGATCGAGTCCTTCGCGGCCAGCGCCCAGAGCGTCGGGGTATCGGTCGGGTTCACGTCGTCCCAGCGCAGCCCGGCCGCGCCGGCGATCACCACGTAGTCGGCCCGGTGCGCGCTGGACACGGTGGTCGGGCGCCACATCACGCCGGCGATCGCGGCGATCGCGACGGCCACTCCGACGACGTACGGTGCGATCCGCTTCGCGATGTGCAGCACGGTGTGCGGCCAGCCGTCCCGGCGCCACCATCCGTGCCTGGCGATCCGGACCATCTATTCGGACCCGCGCATGGCGCCCGTTCCGCGTGCGGTGATCAACTCGCGGTACACGTCGAGTACCTGGGTAATCGTGTCCACATCGGATGGCCAGCGGGCGGCCTGCGCGTACCCGGCAGAGGTCAGGGCGGTCCGCCGGGCCGGGTCGTCGACCAGGTCCAGCACCGCGTCGTGCAACTCCGTCACGTCGCCGGCCTGCACCAGGACGGCCGCGTCGCCGAGCAGTTCGGGAAGGCCGCCGACGGCCGTACTGACCAGCGGCAGGCCGGCCCGCAGCGCCTCCTGGGCGAACAGTTGCCGCGCCTCCCAGACGCTCGACACCACGCCGATCGTGGCGGCGGCCAGCAGATCGGGTACGTCGTCACGGTGGCCCGAGCAGCAGCACCGGCGCGCCGCTGTCGGAGATCTGCGCGGTCAGCGTCAGGAACGCCGGACCGCTGCCGGCGATCGCGACGACCGGCGCCGGTACGCGATCGCGCCACTTCGCCGCCGCCGCGATCAGCGTCTCGTAGCCCTTCTGCGGATGCAGCCGACCGACCGACAGAACCAGCGGCACACCGGTCTCGAGGCCGAGTTCGGCGCGTACGTCGGCGGGTGCCCGCAGCGCCCGGTGCAGCGTCGGTGCGGCGACCGCGCCGAGGCGGGCATCGGCGGCGCCGAGCGATCGGGCCCGATCCACCAGGTCGCTGGATGCGCCGAGCGTGACGTCCGCGATCCGGGCCACCCGGCGCTCGAGCAGGTGGTAGGCGCGGGCCCGCAGACCGCCGGCGAGGACGGCGTTGTGCCAGGTCACGACGAGCGGGACGCCGGTCGGTCGGGCCCATCCGGCGACCAGACCGGCACGCAGGCCGTGGGCGTGCACGACATCCGGCGGGTTCTCCGACAGGGCCCGGCGCAGGCTGCGTACGGCGCGCAGGTCGCCGGGCTGCGGGCTGGACGGGATCTCGACCGGCACGAAGGCCGCCGCCGGCGGCGGCGAACCCGAACTGCCGCCCGGTGGCCTCCGGCCCGTACACGGTGACGGTGTGGCCGCCGTCGACCAGCCCACCGGCGAGCGACGCGACGTGCCGCCCGATCCCGCCGGTGCTGGACGCCAGCACGAGCGCGACGTTACGTCGCTCTCCCTCGCCGCCCGTCATCCCATCCCCCGCTCGACGTCTCCATTGTCGCTACGAATCTGTGCGTTTTCGCCGTTATCGCCGCCGCCGTACCGGACGCGGTCAGCGACCCGCCGATCGACGCCGGAGCCGGCCGACGATGGGCGCGAGGTCCGGGCCGTCCAGCAGCATCGCGACGAGCCCGAAGACAACCACGGCCGACGGCTCCCGACAGCATGCCCTGACCGATATCGCCGAGCCAACCCGGGTGGTCCGGGAGTGGCTGCCGGACCGCGATCCCGGCGACCGCCGCGGCGGCACCGGCCACGATCGCGGCGAGCGCCGCGCGGGTGAGTCCGGCCAGCGATCCCCGGCCGGTCCGGGCCGCGATAATCGCCGCCAGCACGACCGCGAGGACCGTCATGCCGATCGAGTTCGGCGCCGGCCAGCGCGGCCGGGCGGAGGTGCACCGGCATGATCTGCGCGAGGGCGAACGATGCCGCCACCACGACGCCCCAGCCGGTGATCGTGGCGATCGCGGCATACCGGTTCTGGCCGCGGGCGTAGAGCGCACGGGAGTGCAGCGCGAACAGGCCGTACCCGATCAGGCTCGGGGCGAACGCCGCGAACGTGAGCGCGAGCACGCCCGGGTCCGGCCGCGTCGAGCTGGCGATCGCGGCGAACAGCCGGCCGAGCGGGGTCGCGGCCGCGATCAACGCGGCGGCTCCGAACGCGGACAACAGCGTGACGGTACGCGTCGCGGCGGCCAGCGTCCGGCGGAAACCGTCGTCGTCACCGGTCGCCGCGCTGGTGGCCAGCGACGGATAGACCGACATGGCGACCGGCAGCGCGAACACCGACCAGGGCACCAGGTAGACGGTCTGCGCCACGGTGAACGTGTAGAGCGCGACCTTGTTCGCGTCGTTGGCCAGCCGTACCGCGATGAACAGCGCGATCTGCTGTGCCGCGACCGTCACGATCGCGACGCCGGCCAGGCCGCCGACGGACCGGCGGGCATCACCGGTGAACCGGAACGTCGGCCGCCAGCGCAGGCCCAGCCGGGCGACCGGCAGCACCATGCACAGGCTCAGCACGACCACGCCGAGCGTCGTGCCGACCGCGAGGATCATCCAGCTGCCGGTGCCGACGTGCGGAATGTCGGCCGCGTCGGCGCCACCACTGCATAGGTGACGTAGGTCGCGATCACGACGATGCTGGAGAACAGCGGCGCGAGCACCGGCCAGGCGAACCGCCGGTACGCCTGCAGCAGCCCGGCCAGCACGATGCCGATGCCGTAGAGCGGGATCTGCGGTGCGAACACCCGCAGCATGCCGGTCGCGACGTCGATCGCCTGCGAGCCGGTATGCGCCCCGATCGCGAACGTGATGATCGGCCGGGCGAATACCGCGACAATCACCGCGAGCGGAACCAGGATCGCGAGCACCCAGGTCATCAGCGCCGACGCGGTACGCCCGATGGAGGCCCGGTCGCTGCGCGCGATCGCACCGGCGACCAGCGGGACGACCAGCGCCGCGAGCGCACCGCCGGCGACGATCTCGAAGATGATGTTCGGGATCGTGTTGGCGGTCAGGTAGGCCTGGTTGAGGACGGGCTCGGCGACGTGGCCGAGGATCAACGTACGGCCGAATCCGACGATCCGGCTCAGGATCGTGATGCCGGCGATCATCGCGGCCGCGCCGGCGAATCCGGTGCGCACCGCGATCCGGTCGACACCGGCCTCAGCGGCCATGTCGTCGGTCGCATTGCCGGTAGCCGTCTCGCCGTACCCCGGCGTGCCGTCTATGCGGGCAGCGGAGCCGTGAGGGCCGCTGCCGACGGTGCTGTCGTCCGACCCGGAGCCGTCCGGCACGGCCGGGTCAGCCGTAGAAGCGGGGACGCTCGGTGGACGTGCCATCCGGGACATGATCCGTACGCCGTCCCAGCGCGTCAAGCTCGCGCAGCCCCGGCGTGGACGCGATCACCTTCGTGAAGCTGACCTTCTCGCTGGCCGCCGTCAGCGCCGTGATCACGCCGAGCAGCGCCGCCCGACCGGCCACCCCGGTACGCGCGGCCGCGGCGAGCCCGATCAGCGCGCCGAACGAGTTCGCACCGGCATCGCCGAGCATGATCTCCTCGTCGAGATCGGCCGGCATCAGCCCGGCGGCGGCACCGAGCGGCCCGGCCAGCAGCGCGCCCCGGCCGTGACGGCTCAGCACCAGCGGGGTGGCGAGCAGCCCACCCGCCTTGAGAGCGCGTCCGGGTCGCAGGTCGAGCAGGTTCAGCAGGTTCGCCGAACCGGCGATGACTCCGGCGCCGAGCACGACGTTCAGGGCGCGCCCGAGCGGGCCGTACCGGCTCGGGGTGTCCGCGTCGAGCAGGCTCGCGGCGCCGAACGCAGCGGCGCCGACGCCAGCGATCTTCACCATGCCGCTGGTGATCTTGCCATCACGCAGGGCGGCGAGGTGCCCGCGGAAGCCCTTCGAGGCCTTCTGATCGGGCCGGGCGCCGACGATGTCGTCGTAGAACCCGACCGCGCCGGACGCGCCACCGGCCAGCAGTGCCGCCGCGGCGACCCGAGGGCTGCCGGCACCGAGCGCGGCGGTCGCCGTGGCAGCTGCGGCGAGCGCGGGACCGCCGGCCAGGCTCACCGTACGGCCGTGGAAGTTCGTTCGTTCGAGCTGATCCTGGCCGGGCGCGGTCCGGACGGCGCGCAGCGCCGCCTGCGCCGCGAGCGCACCGAGACCGATCAGGGCGATCCGGCCCGCGAGCCGCGCTGCGCCGGTCATCCTTCGGGGAACTTCGGCAGCATCGACGTCGCGCTCGACGACAGGCCGTAGTGGCCGGAGTGGCCGCCGAACTGCTCGCTGAGCGCCAGGACGATCGCGATCTGACCCTGCGGGGTGTCCGCGTTGTCGACGGTGGAGACGGTCTTGTTCAGGGTCGCGTCGCCGGCGACGGCGCCGATCACGTTGCCGGTCCCGGACGCGCCGGCCGCGCCGACCACGATCATGCCGACCTGGTCGGGCAGCGTATCGGTCGGTCCGACGCCGTCGAGCTGGGTGACGATCGTGACGAGCGAGTCGTTCTCGTCGCCGGCGTTCTGGTCGGCGTACGGCTGCGGGTGCCAGGAACACGACCGACTCTGCCGGGTCGGTGATCATGTCGGTGCCGTCCGACTTGCCGTTGATCTTGATGTAGCCGTCGTCCTCGAACGTACGCAGGATCTGCGTCCGCGATGCCGCCGTCACCGTCTGGGTGCGATTGAGCAGGACCGCGGCGAGCAGACCGGCGGACGTCTCGACACCGTCGCTGTTCGTCTCCACGTCACTGATCGCGGCGGTGGTCAGCGAGTCGGTGGCGAGCCTGAGCAGCGTCGAGTAGTTGGACGGGTCGACGAAGCTGTCCTGGATCTCCATGTGCCCGGTGATCTTCGCGCCGGACAGGCCGAGCATCGCGTCGAGCTGCGGGACCAGCGTGGCGGTCTCCGGCATCGACACCACCAGGACGGACCGGTCGGCGAGCTTGCCGGCGAGCAGCTCCGGCGCCAGCTCGGTCGCGAACATCTCCTTGTTCTTGACCTCGGCGGTCAGGTCGTTCACCCGCGCCCGGTACTGGCTGTTGGACTTCGACAGCTGGTTGACCCGGTCGTGCAGATCGTTGGCTGCCGGACCGTTCAGCGCGGCCGTCCCGACGATCAGCCCGATCGCGAGCGCCAGGAAGACCGCCGTCAAGGACACGACGTGGTACCGGAAATTGATCACTAGAACAGCCTTTGAATCGAGAAGATCAGGTTGTCCCACCACTCGGCGAGCAGGCCGAGATAGGTCCGACCGACGGTCGAGACCGCGACCGCCGCCCCCATGGCCACGATCGCCGCGAGCACCAGAAGCAGGACCGACGATGCGGAGATGTTCTGCCGGTAGAGCCGGCTGACGCCCTTCGCATCGACGAGCTTGCCGCCGATCTTCAGACGGGTAAGGAATGTCGAGGCCATACCGCCGCGACCCTTGTCGAGGAACTCCACGAGCGTGTCGTGCGTACCTACCGCGACGATCATAGTGGCGCCGTGCTCATCGGCCAGCAGCATCGCGATGTCCTCGCTCGTGGCCGCGGCCGGGAATGTGATCGCGTTCACCCCGAGCTGGTTCACCCGGACCAGACCGGGAGCGCGGCCGTCCGCATAGGCGTGCACGATGATTTCGGCGCCGCACCGGAGCACGTCGTCGGTGACCGAGTCCATATCTCCGATGATCATGTCGGGCGTGTAGCCGGCCTCGACCAGCGCGTCGGCACCGCCGTCGACGCCGATCAGCACCGGCTTGAACTCGCGGATGTAGGGCCGCAGGACATCCAGGTCGGCCTTGTAGTCGTAGCCGCGGACCACGATCAACGCATGCTTTCCGGCGATCTTGGTGACCACGTCGGGCACGCCGATGCCGTCGAGCAGCAGATCCTTCTCGTGCTTGAGGTACTCCATGGTGTTCGCAGCGAACGCCTCGATCTGCACCGAGAGACCTTCACGCGCCTCGGACATGGCCCGCTCGACCGTCGCCGCGTCATGCCGCTGGCCGCTGGCGATCTTGTTCTCGCCGACAAAGACGCCGTCGCCCTCGATCCGGACGCTTTCGCCTTCGCGAAGATGGCGGAACACGTCCTCGCCGAGATCGTCGATCAGGGTGATCCCGGCTTTGATCAACGCTTCGGGGCCGAGATTCGGATAGCGGCCGGAGATCGACGGCTTCGCGTTAAGGACGGCGATGACACCGACCGTCACCAGCGAGTCGGCGGCGACGCGGTCCAGGTCGATATGGTCGATGACGGCGATATCGCCCGCGCGGAGGCGACCGACCAGCCGCTTCGTACGCCGATCAAGGCGTACCGGCCCGCTGACGGTCCCCGGCTCGGTGACCCGCGCGCGGCGCAAAGTAAGTAAACGCATCGTGAACCATCCTGGCACGGTCCGGCATGTGCGATTGACGCGACATGCCTGGCGTATCGGCTCGAATCATTTGCCCTCGGTTGGGAGGGATTATGCCAATTCCGTGTTGATCATTCAGTTGCGCCGCGCGACGGGATTACTCAGGTTTGCCGTTTTTCCCGTTCTGCGACCGCGATCAATTCCTCGGCATGGGCGATCCCGAGGTCCGAATCCGGCAGACCCGCCAGCATACGGGCAAGTTCCCGGGATCGTTCCGTATCGGCGACCACGCGTACCCCGCTCGTGGTCACCGCGCCACTCGTATCCTTCGCGACCACGAGATGATTATCGGCGAACGCGGCCACTTGCGGCAGGTGCGTGACGACAAGGACCTGGTGCGACCGTGCCAATCGAGCCAGCCGTTTGCCGATCTCGACCGCCGCCTGGCCGCCGACACCCGCATCCACCTCGTCGAACACGAGCGTCGGGGGGCCGCCGGAGCCGGCGAACACGACCTCGATCGCGAGCATGACGCGCGACAGTTCGCCGCCGGACGCGCCCTTCTGCAGCGGCAGCGCCGGTGCGCCCGGATGCGCGATCAGCCGCAACTCGACGTCGTCGGCGCCGTCCGGACCGATACCGCATTCGACGCCGGCCACCGTCAGAACCGGCTCGGATCGGCCGGCCGGCCGCGGAGACACGATCACCTCGACCCGCGCGTGCGGCATCGCCAGACCGGTCAACTCGACCGTGACCTCGTCCGCGAACCGCATCGCGGCCTGCGCTCGCGCCTTCGACACCTCGGCCGCGATCGACGCGACGTCACCGGCCAGCCGGATCCGCTCGCGGTCCAACTCCTCCAGCAGATCATCGGACGTGTCGAGGTCGCCCAGGCGTGTCCGGGCGTTGTCCGCCCACGCGATCACGCCGTCGACGTCCTCGGCGTATTTGCGCGTCAGCGCCCGCAGCGCCGCCCGCCGCTCGTAGATCGTCTGCAGCCGATCCGGATCCGCATCGAGGCTCGCCAGATAAGCGCCCAGCGTCGCGGTGATGTCCGCGACCGCGGTCGACGCATCGGCGATCCGGCCGGCCAACTCGCCCAGCATCGGATCGACCGTCGACTGCTGCTCCAACGTCCGTCGGGCGGTGGTCAGCAACGAACCGGCGGCCGGTGTGTCGTCGCTGTCGGCGGCGCCACCGAGCGCGAAGTAGGCCGCCTGCGCCGCCGTACGCAGACCCTCGGCATGCTCGAGCCGCTGCGCCTCGTCGCGGAGATCGTCATCCTCGCCGGGCTGCGGATCCACCCGGGTGATCTCGTCGAGACCGAGCCGGAGCACGTCCGACTCCTGGTTTCGTTCCCGTGCGTGGCGGCGACGGTCGGCGAGATCCTCGGCTACCTTCCGCCACGAGGTGAAGCGCTCCCGCAGATCAGCCGAGCAGCTTCTCGTGGTCGGGACCGGCAAACCGGTCCAGCGAGGCGCGCTGCTCGGCCGGGCGCAGCAACCGCAGCTGATCCGATTGACCGTGCACCGCGAGCACATGCTCGCCCAGCTCCGACAGCATCGACACCGGCACCGATCGGCCGCCGACGTGCGCACGCGACCGGCCCTCGATCGTCACCAGCCGGGACAGCAGCAAAGTGCCGTCGCCCTCGACGTCGGCACCCGCCTCGATGACCCGCTCGTTGACTTCGGCCGCCTTGTCGCCGGACAACCGGACCCGGCCCTCGACGCTGGCCCGGCCCGGATCGGCCCGGACTCGCGCGGCGTCCGCGCGACCGCCGAACAACAGGCCCAGCCCGGTGACCACCATCGTCTTGCCGGCACCGGTCTCGCCCGTGATGACGTTCATGCCGCGGGTCAATGGCAAGGTGGTGTCCTCGATGACGCCGAGTCCCGTGATGCGTAGCTCCTCAAGCACAGCTCAAGACACTAGACGCCGAGTACGACACACGGAAAGTCGCGATCGGCACGAACCACGCTGACCTGCGTAAACGCTAAACGGTTCCGTTCGTCCGGAGACGCCAGCCGTCGATCGGCAACGCGAACTTCGCGACCAGCCGATCGGTGAACGACCTCGGCCGCAACCGCACCACTCGGACCGGCAGCGCACCGCGCTGGACCGTCGCGCGCGTCCCCGGGGCGATTTCGAACACCCGACGGCCGTCGCAGCACACCACCGCGCCGGTCCCGAACGGATCCAGCGTCACCGCGATCGTCGACGTCGGCGCGGTCACGAGTGCCCGGTGGAACAGCCCGTGCGCGCTGATCGGGACCAGCACCAGCGCCTCGACCTCCGGCCAGACGACCGGCCCGCCGGCCGAGAACGCGTACGCGGTCGATCCGGTCGGCGTCGCACACACCACGCCGTCACAGCCGTATCGCGACAGCGGTCGCCCGTCGACTTCGACGAGCAGCTCGACCATCCGCTCCCGGTCGCCCTTCTCGACGGTGACCTCGTTCAACGCCCACGACTGCCGCGAACACCTCACCGTCGCGGTCCAGCACGACGTCCACCGTCATCCGTTCGTCGACGGAGTAGTCGCCCTGCACCAGGCGGCGTACCGCATCGTCCAGATCTTGAATTTCGGCTTCCGCCAGGAAGCCGACCTTGCCGAGATTGATGCCGAACAGCGGCGCCTTCGCCGGCCGGGCCAGATCGGCGGCGCGCAACAGCGTGCCGTCGCCGCCGAGCGCGCACACGATCTCGCAGCCCTCCGCCGCGTCCGGTCCGGACACCGCGACCGCGCCGTCGATCCCAAGGTCAACGGCCTCATCGGCCATCACCCGAACGGTGAATCCGGCGCTCATCATCTGGTGCGCGGTGGACCGGGCATGTTCCCGGCTGTCACTGCGTCCCGTATGCGTCACGAGCAGCGCATCCCGCATCACGACGTCAAATCCCCTTCCTGGCCGGCTCGATCGGTGATGACACCGGCCTCGACCACGCGCCGGATCTCCTCGGGTGTGACCCGGGACGGTCCGCGACGTAGCCACAAGAAGAATTCCACGTTGCCAGACGGGCCCGGCAGCGGGCTGGTCGACCACGCCCGCGACACCGAGTCCGCGCTGCTGCGCCTGTACCGCGACGTCGAGCACGGCGTCCGCCCGCAGTGCCGGATCGCGCACGACGCCACCCGGGCCGACGCGCTCCTTGCCGACCTCGAACTGCGGTTTCACCATCGGCACCAGGTCGCCTTCGGGATTCAGGCAGGCGGTCAGCGCGTCCAGCACGAGGCGCAACGAGATGAACGACAGGTCCGCGACGATCAGGTCGGCCGGGCCGTCGATGTCCGCGGGCGTCAACGATCTGACATTCGTACGGTCATGGACGCGTACCCGCTCGTCGCTGCGGATCGACCAGGCGAGCTGGCCGTAGCCGACGTCGACGGCGACCACTTCCCGAGCACCGGCCCGCAGCAGTACGTCCGTGAAGCCGCCCGTTGACGCGCCGGCATCCAGACAGCGACGACCTTCGACGGCAAGCCCGGCCGGGCCGAATGCCGCCAGCGCACCGGCGAGTTTGTGGCCGCCCCGGGAGACGTACTCGGTGGTCGGGTCGCCGCCCCGGACGATCAGCGGATCCGCCGGATCGACCATCGCCGCGACTTTCGCCGCAACCGTGCCACGGATTTCGACCCGGCCGGCTGCGACCAGTTCGGCCGCCTGCTCGCGCGACCGGGCGAGTCCCCGCCGGACCAGCTCAGCGTCGAGCCGGATACGTCTCGCCATCTCGGTCAGGGGGTGTCGATGCGGTTGAGCGTCGCCTGCAACGTCTGGTGTGCGTCCGCGAAAGCGCTGACCTGCTCGGCCGGCGGACGGCCGAAGCGCGCGTCGATCTCCGCGAGCGCGGCGGCCAGACGGGCCTTGGCGCCCTCGTCCTGATCGTCCTCAGCGTTGGTGACGTCCTCATCCGCGAAATCGTCGTCATCGGAGAATTCGGCGTCGCCGGAAATCTCGACGTATGCAGCCGCTGCCGCCTCGTGGGGCTCGGCGTGGCCGTGGGGCGGGCGGCCATCGCCGAATACGTCGTCGATCTGTGCAAACGCCGCGGCCAGGGCCTGCTCGGACTCGGTCACGACGAAGCTCCGGACGGCGCCTTCTTAGCTGCCGTCTTCGGCGGCAGACGTCTTCTTCGGTGCAGCTGTCGTCTTCGCTGCGGCGGTCTTCGCCGTCTTCTTGGCCGGGGCGTTCTTTTCCGGAGTGGTCTTCGCCGGAGCCGCCGTGGTCGCCGTCTTCTTGGCCGCCACGGTCGGCGCAGCCTGCTTCACCGGCGCACTCTGCTTCGCCGGCGCGGTCTTCTTCGCCGCCGGGGCCGCCTTTACGGCGACGGCCTCCGTTACGGACGCGGTCTGCTTCGCTGCGGAGGCCTTCTTTGCGGGCGCGGTCTTCTTTGTAGCCCCGGCCTTCGTCGCAGCCCCGGTCTTCGCTGCGGGCGCGGTTTTCTTTGCGGCGGCCTTCTTGACGGGCGCGGTCTGCTTCGCGACGGCGGCCTTCTTTGCGGCCGGGGCCTGCTTCGCGGGTGCGGTCTTGGCCGGTGCAGTCTTGGCGGCAGTGGTCGTGGCGGGCTCGGTGCGGACCGGCTCTGCCTGCACGGATGCCGGTACGTCAAGCGGCGGAGCAACAACCGTCTCGACCACCGCGGCAGTCGGAGCAGTCTCGGGCACCGGCGACTTCGCCGCCGCCTGCTCGGCCACCGCCTTCTTACCACCGGCCTTCTTGGCAACCGTCTTCTTGGCGACAACCTTCTTCGCGACCGTCTTCTTCGCCGGTGCGGCCGCGTCAGTCGCGACGACGTGGTCTGCCGCCGGCTTACTGCCGTCGTGCGACTCGCGCAGCTCGAACTCGAGTTCGCGGACGCGCTTGGTCAGTTCGTCGACCTCATCCATGGTGGCGAGCCCGACCCGCCGAGCGCCCGGTCGATCTCGACCCGGACCATCCGCGTCATCGCTTCGCGATTCGCCATGCTGGCATTGATGAAGTCCTCGGCAAGTTGTTGCAGCTGTTCGGCGGTGGCACCGCCCCGACTGGCGACTCGCGCTGCGATCTTCGCGGCCTGCTTACGAGACGTCTCGGTCAGTCCGAGGGCCAGCTCGTAGTAGGCACGCCATGCGTCCTTCTGAGCCATTCAGATCTCCTCACATTGCCGGTGACACGAGTTCGCCGCTGTCGCATTCGCATGAGCGCGCGGTCACCTCGCGAAAGTATCCCAGGCTTTACGCTACAAGGCTCTTCGGACACCCGGTTTGCGGTACCGTCCCGTTGACGACGATCAAGCGGCTGTGCTCGGCGAAGGAGAGAATGATGGCCACAGTGGACGAGTGCCGCGAGGCCCTGCTCGCACTCGCAGCCCGCCTGGACAAAAACGCTGCCGCAGGCTCCGCCAAGATCGATCTGGATCGCCCACTCGCCTGCACGATCAAGGACCTCGGCGTCGCGTTCCACGGCCAGCTGACCGGCGGCCGTCTGATCGGGCTGACCGACGGCGACGACCCGAACGCGAAGATCCGCCTCACCGCCACCAGCGACGATTTCGTCGCGATGCTCAATGGCAAGCTCGACATGGCGCAGGCCTGGGCATCCGGCCGGATCGGCGTCAAGGCCAATCCGTTCGACCTCCTCAAGCTGCGCAAACTCCTGTAACCCGCCAACCGGAGCAAACGCGGTTCAGGTGAGCTTCAGCTGCTTCAAGGCCGTCGCTGCGGCGGCGTTCGCCGCGGTGATCTCCGGCTCCTCGGGCAAGTCCCAGCACGCGGCCGCCAGCGCTGCCAGCGCCGCAACAGCCGCGCCCTGACCATCCAGTTCCAGGCCGTCCGCCGACGACCGCACGGTCCAACCGCCGGCCGAGGCCGACCCATCAGGATCTTTCACGGGTACGCGAACCGCGCCACCGGTGAGCCCGCGGAGATCCGTCGCAATCCATGTCGGTCGCGACCCCTTCGGCGCAGCCAGGACATCGGACGGCGTGGCGACTCCGGTCAGCACGAGTAGCGAGTCCATCTTCGCCTGCACGGCACCGGCGATATCGGTATCGAGCCGGTCACCGACGACCAGCGGACGCGACGCCGAGACACGCTGCGCGGCCGTCGTGAACAGCCGCGGCGCGGGCTTGCCGACGATCAGGTCCGGCTGCCGATCCAGCGCCGTCGTCAGGACGGCCACCAGCGAGCCGTTGCCCGGCAACTCACCACGGGGGGACGGCAGCGTACGGTCGGCGTTCGTCGCGATCCATATCGCGCCGCCACGGATCGCGACGCAGGCCTCGGCGAGTTGGGTCCAGCCGACGTCCGGCGCGTACCCCTGGACGACCGCCCGCGGCTTGTCCGCAGCGTCGGTGACCGGGGTGAGCCCGACGTCACTGATCTCGGCACGCAGTGCCGGACCGCCGACGATCAGGACCGGATCACCGGGCGCAAGCCGGTCTGCGAGGACGGCCGCCGAAGCCTGCGCCGACGTGATCACCTCGGCCGCGGTCGCGTGGATGCCGAGGGACTGCAGCAGGTCGGCGACATCGTCCGCGCGCCGGGACGCGTTGTTCGTCGCATAGGCGACCGGTTTACCCGCTGTGACGAGCCCGTTAATCGCCGCGACGGCGCCGTCAATCGGCTCATGGCCGAGGAAGACGACACCGTCGAGGTCGAATATTACGAGGTCATAGCGGTCGACCGGAGAGTCGACAGGGTTCACGCAGTGCTGTCCTTATCGGTTGCGTCGGACGGAGCGCCGGTGGCGAATGGATCACGGGAAGGCACCGAGCCCGGCCGGCGGCGTCACAGGCTCATAGTCCTCGTAGTCGGCGTCTTCGTCGTCATCGTCTTCGTCGTCATCGTCGTCTTCGTCGTCTTCGTCGTCTTCGTCGTCTTCGTCGTCGTCGTCGTCATCGTCGTCGTCGTCATCGTCGTCGTCATCTTCGTCGTCGTACTCGTCGTCGTCGTCGATCACGACCACCTGGTCGCCCGTACCCGCTGATGTTGATTCGGAACCTCGGCGGTCCGCGAGCCTCTCGGCCTCCGCGCGGTCGTCCATCTCGTCATGAGCGAGCGCAAGCGCGAGCTCCGGATCGTCCGCCTCGTCGTCTTCCTCGAGCGTGATCCCATCCAGGTCGAGCAGGCGCTCGGCGGCATCGGTTTCACCGTCGGCGTCGACCTCGACCGCCCGGGCGAACCACTCACGGCCCTCCTCGCGGCGGCCGACCGCCAACAGTGCGTCGGCGTAGGCGTAGCGCAGGCGTGCAGCCCAGGGTGCGTCCGCGGTCAGCTCGCGGATCTGCAGCATCGCGACCGCAGCCTCTTCCTGACCCATGTCGCGGCGGGCGCCGGACGCGACGATCAGCAACTCGATCGCTTCGGCGGAGTCGTTCGCGTGCTCGACCGACCGGTAGATGTCGATCGCCTTCTCCGGGCGGCCCAGCGCACGCTCGCAGTCGGCGAGGATCGCCAGGTGGGTCTGCTTGCCGGACATGCGGTGATAGGTACGGATCTCGGCGACCGCGGTCTGCCATTCGCCGGCGTGGTAGGCAGCGATGCCGACCGCCTCGCGGACGACGGCGATGCGAGACGCCAGCCGGCGTGCCGCGACGGCGTGCTGGTAGGCGAGCTCCGGATCCTCGTCGAGCAACTGACCGGTGATCACCAGGCGACGTGCGACGGTTTCCGCGATCGGGCGGGCGAGTGAACGCAGCTCGGCGCGTACGGCGTGGTCGAGCTCGTCGGCGCTGATCTCCTCGGGGATCTCCGGGCCGTCGTCGCGGGACGAGCGGCCATGCCGGTCGTCCACGAAGTCCTCGGCAGGCGCCAGATCCTCCGTGCGATCTTCGCGCGGCCGAGCTTCCGGCCTGGTCATCGCGGGTGGTCGTCGCGGGGACGGTCGTCGCGGGGACGGTCGTCACGGGGACGGTCGTCACGGTTGAAGCCACCGCTACTCGGGCGATCGTCACGGTTGAAACCGGTTCGTGGGCGGTCGTCACGGTTGAAACCACCGGTCCGCGGGCGGTCATCACGACTCGAACCGCCGCCGCGTGGGCGGTCATCGCGGTTGAAACCGCCGCCACTCGGACGGTCATCACGTTGGAAGCCGCCGGTACGCGGACGGTCGTCGCGCTGGAAGCCACCGGTACGCGGGCGGTCGTCACGCTGGAAACCGCCGGTACGCGGGCGGTCGTCGCGCTGGAAACCACCGGTACGCGGGCGGTCGTCGCGCTGGAAGCCACCGGTACGCGGACGGTCGTCACGGTTGAAGCCGCCGCCGGTCGGGCGGTCGCCGGTGCGCGGCCGATCGTCACGGTTGAAGCCGCCGCTCGGTTGGGCGGTCGCCGGTGCGAGGCCGATCGTCACGGTTGAAGCCGCCGCCGCTCGGGCGGTCGTCACGCTGGTAGCCGCCGGTACGCGGCCGGTCATCGCGGTTGAACCCGCCGGTCCGCGGACGGTCGTCCCGATCGAAGCTACGCGGACGGTCATCACGGTTGAAGCCACCGCCGGTCGGACGGTCGCTCGTGCGCGGACGGTCGTCACGGTTGTACCCGCCACCGCTCGGGCGGTCGTCACGGTTGAAACCACCGGTGCGCGGACGGTCATCGCGGTTGCCGCCGCTCGGGCGGTCGTCACGCTGGTAGCCGCCGGTACGCGGACGGTCATCGCGGTTGAACCCGCCGGTCCGCGGACGGTCGTCCCGATCGAAGCTACGCGGACGGTCATCGCGATTGAAGCCACCGCCGGTCGGACGGTCACTCGTGCGCGGACGGTCATCACGATTGAAGCCGCCGCCGGTCGGACGGTCACTCGTGCGCGGACGGTCGTCACGATTGAAACCACCGGTACGTGGCCGGTCGTCACGGTTGCCGCCGCTCGGGCGATCGTCACGCTGGTAGCCGCCGGTACGCGGACGGTCATCGCGATTGAATCCGCCGGTCCGCGGACGATCGTCACGGTCGAAGCTGCGCGGACGATCGTCACGTTGGAATCCGCCGGTACGCGGACGATCGTCACGGTTGAAGCCGCCGCCGGTCGGACGGTCGCCGGTACGCGGACGATCGTCACGGTTGAAGCCGCCGCCGGTCGGACGGTCGCCGGTACGCGGACGATCGTCACGGTTGAAGCCGCCCGTACGCGGGCGGTCATCGCGCTGGAATCCGCCGGTACGAGGACGATCGTCACGGTTGAAACCGCCGCGACCACGGTCATCGCGTGGCGCGCCGGCGGGGCTGCCGCGGAATCCACCGCGGTCCTCACGAGATCCGCTCACCGCGCGGTGTCCGTTGTCACGGCCGCCGTGGTGAGGATTCTCGTGGCGTCCGCTGCCCCGGTCCCGGTCACCCCCGGCCGCGCGTGGGTTGGTGGCACGTGGAGCGCCATCGCGCCCACCCTTGCGGTCGCGGCGGCCGTCATCCGGCGTTGAAGCAGTCACGTTCTACATCCTTCCAAATGGCGTGAGGCGACGTTGGCACAAACGCAGTTGAGGGCCGCCTGGTGGCGGCCCTCAACTGGAAGGTTTGTCCGGCGACGTCCTACTCTCCCACGCCCTCGCGAGTGCAGTACCATCGGCGCTGGTGGGCTTAGCTTCCGGGTTCGGAATGTGGCCGGGCGTTTCCCCACCGCTATGGTCGCCGTAACTCTATGAAACTTTCAATCACCATCCCGGCCCCGTTGGTGTCGGGTGGGGTGCTGTTTGTTGTTTCAGGATTACACAGTGGACGCGTAGCGTGTTTGTTGGTCAAGTCCTCGGCCTATTAGTACCAGTCAACTGAACCCGTTACCGGGCTTACATTTCTGGCCTATCAACCCAGTCGTCTAGCTGGGGGCCTTAACCCTCTGGGGGTGGGATACCTCATCTTGAAGCAGGCTTCCCGCTTAGATGCTTTCAGCGGTTATCCCTTCCGAACGTAGCTAACCAGCCGTGCTCCTGGCGGAACAACTGGCACACCAGAGGTTCGTCCGTCCCGGTCCTCTCGTACTAGGGACAGCCCTTCTCAAGTATCCTACGCGCACGGCGGATAGGGACCGAACTGTCTCACGACGTTCTAAACCCAGCTCGCGTACCGCTTTAATGGGCGAACAGCCCAACCCTTGGGACCTACTCCAGCCCCAGGATGCGACGAGCCGACATCGAGGTGCCAAACCATCCCGTCGATATGGACTCTTGGGGAAGATCAGCCTGTTATCCCCGGGGTACCTTTTATCCGTTGAGCGACACCGCTTCCACTTGCCAGTGCCGGATCACTAGTCCCGACTTTCGTCCCTGCTCGACCTGTCAGTCTCACAGTCAAGCTCCCTTGTGCACTTGCACTCAACACCTGATTGCCAACCAGGCTGAGGGAACCTTTGGGCGCCTCCGTTACATTTTGGGAGGCAACCGCCCCAGTTAAACTACCCACCAGACACTGTCCCTGAACCGGATCACGGTCCTAGGTTAGATACCCAAATCCAACAGAGTGGTATTTCAAGATTGACTCCACCTGAACTGGCGTCCAAGCTTCACAGTCTCCCACCTATCCTACACAGTTACATTCAGATACCAATGTCAAGCTATAGTGAAGGTCCCGGGGTCTTTCCGTCCTGCCGCGCGTAACGAGCATCTTTACTCGTACTGCAATTTCGCCGGGCCTATGGTTGAGACAGTAGGGAAGTCGTTACGCCATTCGTGCAGGTCGAAACTTACTCGACAAGGAATTTCGCTACCTTAGGATGGTTATAGTTACCACCGCCGTTTACTGGCGCTTAAGTTCTCAGCTTCGCCTTACGGCTAACCGGTCCCCTTAACGTTCCAGCACCGGGCAGGCGTCAGTCCATATACGTCGTCTTACGACTTTGCATGGACCTGTGTTTTTAGTAAACAGTCGCTTCCCCCTGGTCTCTGCGGCCACCCACCGCTGCCCCCTGCAAGAGGGTTGACGGTTTGTGGCCCCCCTTATCCCGAAGTTACGGGGGTAATTTGCCGAGTTCCTTAACCATAGTTCGCCCGATCGCCTCGGTATTCTCTACCTGACCACCTGTGTCGGTTTGGGGTACGGGCCGCTTAGATCTCGCTAGAGGCTTTTCTCGGCAGCATAGGATCACTGACTTCACCTGAATCGGCTCGGCATCACGTCTCACCCTGTATGCATCACGGATTTGCCTATGATGCGGGCTACACGCTTACCCCGGCACAACCACCGGCCGGGCTCAGCTACCTTCCTGCGTCACCCCATCGCTCAACTACTACCCACCAAGATCCCAGCCACGCCACCACCCGCCCCGAAAGGCCGGCAGTCTTGCAGGTGGTTAGTACAGTGAGGTTCATCGTGGGCGATCTTTCGCGGGTACGGGAATATCAACCCGTTGTCCATCGACTACGCCTCTCGGCCTCGCCTTAGGTCCCGACTCACCCAGGGCGGATTAGCCTGCCCCTGGAACCCTTGGTCATCCGGCGGAAGGGTTTCTCACCCTTCTTTCGCTACTCATGCCTGCATTCTCACTCGTACGGCGTCCACGGCTAGATCACTCTGCCGCTTCACCCGCCGCACGACGCTCCCCTACCCATCCACACACCTAGACCACAACCTACAAGAGGTCGAGCCGGGTAAAGTGTGAATGCCACAGCTTCGGCGGTGTACTTGAGCCCCGCTACATTGTCGGCGCGGAACCACTTGACCAGTGAGCTATTACGCACTCTTTCAAGGGTGGCTGCTTCTAAGCCAACCTCCTGGTTGTCTATGCGATCCCACATCCTTTTCCACTTAGCACACGCTTAGGGGCCTTAGCTGGTGATCTGGGCTGTTTCCCTCTCGACTACGAAGCTTATCCCCCGCAGTCTCACTGCCACGCTCTGGCTTACCGGCATTCGGAGTTTGGCTGATTTCAGTAAGCTTGTAGGCCCCCTAGACCATCCAGTGCTCTACCTCCGGCAAGGAACACGCGACGCTGCACCTAAATGCATTTCGGGGAGAACCAGCTATCACGGAGTTTGATTGGCCTTTCACCCCTAACCACAGGTCATCCCCCAATTTTTCAACATTGGTGGGTTCGGTCCTCCACGCCGTCTTACCGGCGCTTCAACCTGCCCATGGCTAGATCACTCCGCTTCGGGTCTAGGACACGCGACTGAATCGCCCTATTCAGACTCGCTTTCGCTACGGCTCCCCCACACGGGTTAACCTCGCCACATGCCACTAACTCGCAGGCTCATTCTTCAAAAGGCACGCCGTCACCCACCCACAACAAAAGTTGTGCCAGGCTCCGACGGATTGTAGGCAAACGGTTTCAGGTACTATTTCACTCCCCTCCCGGGGTACTTTTCACCTTTCCCTCACGGTACTAGTCCGCTATCGGTCACGAGGTAGTATTTAGCCTTACCAGGTGGTCCTGGCAGATTCACAGCAGATTTCAGGGGTCCGCTGCTACTCGGGAACACCCACAAGAGACATGCAGTTTTCGTGTACCGGACTCTCACCGTCTACGGTCCCGCTTCCCAACGGATTCCACTAACCACACATTTTGTAACTCTTCGACCTCATGTCAGTAAGATCAGTAGGGTCCCACAACCCCGCATACGCAACCCCTGACAGGTATCACACGCACACGGTTTAGGCTCGATCCGCTTTCGCTCGCCACTACTCACGGAATCACTATTGTTTTCTCTTCCTACGGGTACTGAGATGTTTCACTTCCCCGCGTTCCCTCCACACACCCTATGTGTTCAGGTGCAGGTGACAGCACATGACTGCTGCCGGGTTCCCCCATTCGGACACCCTGGGATCACAGCTAGGTTGACAGCTCCCCCAGGCCTATCGCGGCCTCCCACGTCCTTCATCGGCTCCTCGTGCCAAGGCATCCACCGTTTGCCCTTAAAAACTTGACCACAAAGATGCTCGCGTCCACTGTGCAATTCTCAAACAACAAACAGAAACCCCCACCACACCACAACCACCGAACACCCCGAGACAAACCCGGAACCGGTTTGGTTACTATGGAGGGCCTGTACTGAAACAACAACCGCCGGGCCCCAGCCACCATGGTTGTTCCTTCAGGACCCAACAGGATGCCTTCTCTACCCCGACCGACCAACCCAGATCCTTCACAGTTTTTTCCACGCATCAGCCCGAAGGCATCCGCAGTACTAGAACAAGACCGTGATCAGTCCGGCGAACTAGCCAGTGTCTCCACCCATGAGCACCCGCAACACACATTCGGTGTTGAACGGGGCACTGTCACCACACGAGGCGGTGAAAGTTGCTCCTTAGAAAGGAGGTGATCCAGCCGCACCTTCCGGTACGGCTACCTTGTTACGACTTCGTCCCAATCGCCAGCCCCACCTTCGACGGCTCCCTCCACAAGGGTTGGGCCACCGGCTTCGGGTGTTGCCGACTTTCGTGACGTGACGGGCGGTGTGTACAAGGCCCGGGAACGTATTCACCGCAGCAATGCTGATCTGCGATTACTAGCGACTCCGACTTCACGGGGTCGAGTTGCAGACCCCGATCCGAACTGAGACCGGCTTTTTGGGATTCGCTCCACCTTGCGGCATCGCAGCCCTTTGTACCGGCCATTGTAGCATGCGTGAAGCCCTGGACATAAGGGGCATGATGACTTGACGTCATCCCCACCTTCCTCCGAGTTGACCCCGGCAGTCTTCGATGAGTCCCCGGCATAACCCGCTGGCAACATCGAACGAGGGTTGCGCTCGTTGCGGGACTTAACCCAACATCTCACGACACGAGCTGACGACAGCCATGCACCACCTGTCACCCGCCCCGAAGGACCTGCCATCTCTGACAGTTTTCGAGTGATGTCAAACCCAGGTAAGGTTCTTCGCGTTGCATCGAATTAATCCGCATGCTCCGCCGCTTGTGCGGGCCCCCGTCAATTCCTTTGAGTTTTAGCCTTGCGGCCGTACTCCCCAGGCGGGGCGCTTAATGCGTTAGCTGCGGCACAGAGAACCGGAGAGGTCCCCCACACCTAGCGCCCAACGTTTACAGCGTGGACTACCAGGGTATCTAATCCTGTTCGCTCCCCACGCTTTCGCTCCTCAGCGTCAATATCGGCCCAGAGACCCGCCTTCGCCACCGGTGTTCCTCCTGATATCTGCGCATTCCACCGCTACACCAGGAATTCCAGTCTCCCCTACCGAATTCTAGCCTGCCCGTATCGGCTGCAAGCCCACAGTTAAGCCATGGGTTTTCACAGCCGACGCAACAAGCCGCCTACGAGCTCTTTACGCCCAATAATTCCGGACAACGCTCGCGCCCTACGTCTTACCGCGGCTGCTGGCACGTAGTTGGCCGGCGCTTCTTCTGCAGGTACCGTCACTTTCGCTTCGTCCCTGCTGAAAGAGGTTTACAACCCGAAGGCCGTCATCCCTCACGCGGCGTCGCTGCATCAGGCTTCCGCCCATTGTGCAATATTCCCCACTGCTGCCTCCCGTAGGAGTCTGGGCCGTGTCTCAGTCCCAGTGTGGCCGGTCGCCCTCTCAGGCCGGCTACCCGTCGTCGCCTTGGTAGGCCATTACCCCACCAACAAGCTGATAGGCCGCGAGCCCATCCCCCACCGAAAAACTTTCCACCCCACCCGATGCCAGGCAAGGTCATATCCGGTATTAGCCCCCGTTTCCGAGGGTTATCCCAAAGTAGGGGGCAGGTTACTCACGTGTTACTCACCCGTTCGCCGCTCGAGTACCCCGAAAGGCCTTTCCGCTCGACTTGCATGTGTTAAGCACGCCGCCAGCGTTCGTCCTGAGCCAGGATCAAACTCTCCAACAAAAAACTTGTCGAAAAAATTCACCCAGCAACAAAACAACTGACAAGTTGTCTCTGCCAAGAAACCACCAACCTACACAAAGCACAGGCGGGGTCCTATAAAAAATGCCATTAATTGGCACTGGCTTTCAAAAAAGCACCCTGTTGAGTTCTCAAAGAACAACCACACACCAATTCTCATCCCGCATTCGCAGGACCAGAAGTTGGGGCAACCGCTCGAACTTACATGATCAGCTTCGCACCGTCAAACTCACGCGGCTTGTATTCACCGTAGCGATTTCGACCTGCACTGCTCACGTTTTCCGTGACCCGAGACGGCAGCCAAGGCTGGACCGTTTCGGAAGATTTGGGAGGCGACCTCGCGGCGCTTCCGGTGAGAACTATACTCGGTCAGCGCCGTACGACCAAATCAATGATCGTGGCGCGCCGCCCACAGTTTCGTTCTCGGCGGTCATCGGGCCGGCACCGCTACATGGTCTCGAATCCGGTAGGACTCTCATTTTCCATGTCCGCGTCTCCGTAACCCCGCTGACTTGGTAAAAGTTACCCGGCCGGTCTGAGGGCGTCAAATCGGCCGCGCATGTCACCCGTCACATCAATCGTGACGATCGAAGTGTTAGGCCAGATAAGCGCAGGTCAGGACGTCAATTCCACGCCGGCAATGGTCTTCTTTCCGCGGCGCAGCACCAGCCAGCGACCGTGCAGAAGCGACGACGCGTCGAATGTCGCCTCAGGATCGGTGATCCGCTCATTGTTGGCGTACGCGCCACCTTCGCTGATCGCTCGTCGCGCCTCATTCATGCTCGCCACCAGCCCGGACTCCTTCAACAAGACAGCCGCGGACGGCAACGGCGACGGCAACGACACCATTCCGGCCTCGCCGAGCGCGCCCGCGAGGGTGGACGGCGTCAGGTCGGACAGCGATCCGCGACCGAACAGGGCTTGCGACGCCGCCACCACCTGCTCGGTCTCGCCGGCACCGTGCACCAGGGTGGTCAGGTCGCCGGCCAGCGCACGCTGGGCCTCCCGAGCGCCCGGACGGTCGGCGGTCGCGTCGTCCAGCTCCAACAGCTCCTCCCGGGATCGGAACGAGAAGTAACGCAGGTAGCGCGACACGTCCCGGTCGTCCGTGTTCACCCAGAACTGGTAGAACTCGTACGGGCTGGTCAGCTCGCGATCGAGCCAGATCGCGTTGCCCTCGCTCTTGCCGAACTTCGTACCGTCCGACTTCGTCACCAGCGGCGTGGTGAACGCGAGCACCGGCCCGGCGCCCTTGCGCCGGACGAAGTCGACGCCGGCGGTGATGTTGCCCCACTGGTCCGAGCCGCCGAACTGCAGCCGGCAGCCGTAGCGCTGATGCAGCTGGTAGAAGTCGTTCGCCTGCAGCAGCTGGTAGCTGAATTCGGTGAAGCTGATCCCCGACTCCAGCCGCGCCTTGACCACCTCGCGGGCGAGCATCTTGCTTACCGGGAAGTGCTTGCCGACCTCCCGCAGGAAGTCGATCGCGGACACGTCGCCGGTCCAGTCCAGGTTGTTGACCATCGTGGCCGCGTTCGCGCCGTCATAGGTCACGAACGGCGACAGCTGCTCGCGGATCTTCTCGACCCAGCCGGTCACGACGTCCGCGCTGTTCAACACCCGCTCGGCCGATTCGCGCGGATCGCCGATCATGCCGGTCGCACCGCCGACGAGCAGCAGCGGCTTGTGTCCGGCCAGCTGCAGCCGGCGGGCGGTCAGCACCTGCACGAGGTGGCCGACGTGCAGGCTGGCCGCGGTCGGATCGAAGCCGACGTAGAACGTGGCCGGCTCGCCGTGCAGCAGCTTTCCCAATTCGGCCAGGTCGGTCGCGTCCTGCACGAGACCGCGCCACTGAAGATCGTCCAGAAGATTCACGCCGCCAATTCTTCACCATGGCGGCCGCACCGGCGTGCGTGGTCGTACCAAAATCAAGATCGCAATTTACAGACGGTACGGGCAACTCCTGCAGTCATTGGCCTATAACGGAATTGGCGCCGATCTCGTATGGTGTCGCCGTGACCTTCAAACGTATGGCCTGTCTGATAGCGGCCGTGCTCTGCCTCCTGGTGACGCTGCCGCTCGTACCATCCTTGATTGCCAGCTTTTCTGATCTGGGTCGTGTCTATGACGGCGGCCGGACCGTGGGATTCGTGCACGTCGAGGGGTGTGACCGGGGTCCGTTCATCGTGGACTGGCAGTGCCACGGCACGTTCGGCTATGCCGATCCCGGCGGACAGCTCGTCGCGGCTCAGCCGGCGACCACCTACCCGGACATCACGATCGTCAACGGCTACCGGCACTACGCGGTCGGCGACCAGGTCTCGGCAAGCCTGCGGCTCGGTACGCACAACGCCTACCGCTCGGGCACGGTCACGCTGCTGTCCACGCTCGGGCTCGGCCTGCTGATCCTCTACCAGATAGCCATTATCCTCGTGCTCACCTTCGAGGTTCTCCGCCGTGGCCGGGTGAGCGCCCTCGGGCCGTCGATCCTGGTCGTGCTGACCGTCCTCGCCATGTACGGCGTGTGGCGACCGGCCACCGCCACCGCACATGCACCCACTCCGCCGCCGGCGGCCAGTGCCAACCCCTAGGGCTGCCGCCGTGCCGGTTGGTCAGCTCCTGCTCCACCGGCACGGTTATCGCGGCGGATCTGCCGCTCGTCGTCGCGGTACGTGCTGCCGGTAGCTGCTCACGGTCGGATCGCCATCGATCCAGAACCGCCACGCGATGTCCTGGGCGGTGCTCACGCCGACTCGGGGCCCGCTGCGGATCGTGGCGGCCGGGACCGGTGCCAGCCTCGGCAGCAACGCGATCGGACCGGCGCCGTCGAGCAGGAATGAGCCGGTTTCCGTGCCGGTCAGGCCGAGCGCGGAGGCCAGCCGAGCCGGGCCACGGGCGAGGTCGCGATCAGCGGGTACGGATGACCCGGTCCGGCGTACCCGGGCCAGCTCTTGACCGTCGACGACCTCCGCGGCCCGCAGCAGGACCCCGGAGGCCACCCCCGGCGGACCGGCGACCACGTTCAGGCACCAGTGCATGCCGTAGGTGAAGTAGACGTAGGCGAAGCCGGGCGGGCCGAACATGACCGCGTTGCGTGGTGTCCGGCCGCGATGAGCGTGCGAGGCGGAGTCCTCCCCGGTGCCGGCGTAGGCCTCGACCTCGGTCAGGCGCACGGTGACGCCGTTCGCCGCGATCCGGCAGCCGAGCAGCGCCCGAGCCGCCACATCGGGCCGGGAGCCGAGTACGGACCAGTCGGGCACCCGACCATCGTGCCACCGTCGTGGCTACCGCCGGCCGATGACCACGGTCGCGCCGATCTCGTCGTCGCGCTCCACCCGCGCGACCAGCCCGGCGTCGGTCACGGCCTGGACCGCTGCCGGCGCCTGGCGGCGGCTCGTCTCGAACAGCAGGTGGCCGCCCGGCGCGAGCCATTCGGGCGCCCCGGCGATCACCCGGCGCAGCACGTCCAGGCCGTCCGAGCCGCCGTCGAGCGCGACCATCGGTTCGTGGTCACGGGCCTCCGGCGGCATCAGCGCGACGGATTCGGTCGGCACGTACGGCGCGTTCGCGACCAGCACGTCCACCCGGCCACGCAGCGATGCGGGCAGCGCATCGAACAGATCGCCTTCGTAGACCTGGCCGTTGCGGATGTTGCGCCGGGCGCAGCGGACCGCGGCGGGTTCGATGTCGGCGGCGTACACGTCGATGCCGTCCCGGGCGGCCAGCAGCGCGGCGCCGACCGCCCCGGATCCGCAGCAGAGATCCACGTTGACGGTGCCGCCCAGCGCGATCGCCCGGCGGGCCAGAAACTCGGTACGCCGTCGGGGTACGAAGACGCCGGGTTCGACGACGATGCGCAGGCCGCAGAACTCGGCCCAGCCGAGGATCTGTTCCAGCGGGAGTCCGGCCACCCGCTGATCGACCATCGTGGCGAGGGCCTCGGTGGAGGTCGCCTCGGCGATCAGCAGGTCCGCCTCGTCTTCGGCGAAGACACAGCCGGCGGTGCGGAGCGTGGTGATCACCGCGGATCGATCAAGATGTGGCATGCGAACCTCTCGGGTAGGACGTACCGAGGCGTCCACACGACGCACGACGACTACCGGTAGGAGTCAGACGCCATGCTGCAGAGCTTCGACGTACGCAACCAGGACATCGTCTACTCGGTCGACGGCGTGCTCCGGCACCGCAGCGAGCCGGGCATCTCGCCGTTCGACTCGGTCGTCCAGGGCGGCGACGCGGTCTGGGAAGGCCTGCGGCTCTACCAGGGAAAGATCTTCGGGCTCGACGAGCACCTGGCCCGGCTGCGCCGGTCGGCTCTGGCGCTCGGGTTCGCGAGCATCCCGACGGCCGCCGACATCGTGGCCGCGATCGCCGCGACGCTGGCCGCGAACGGGATGGTCGACGGCGTTCACGTGCGGCTCACGCTGACGCGTGGCGTGAAGATCACCAGCGGCATGGATCCCCGGCTGAACCGCAGCGGATGCACGCTGATCGTGCTCGCCGAGTTCAAGGCGCCGGTCTACGACACCGGCGGGCTGTCGCTGGTCACCGCGAGCGTACGGCGGCCTGGACCCGATGTGCTGGACCCGAAGATCCACCACAACAACCTGCTGAACTCGATCCTCGCGAAGATGGAGGCGAACGTCGCCGGTGCCGATGACGCGCTGATGCTCGACGGGCGGGGTTTCGTGGCGGAGACGAACGCGACGCACCTGTTCGCCGTGGTCGACGGGCGGCTCGCGACGCCGTACGCGGTCGCGTGCCCGGAGGGCATCACCCGGGCCACCGTGTTGGCGCTGGTCGGAGCCGACGTACGGGATCTGTCGCTGGCCGAGTTCTATGCCGCGGATGAGGTGTTCTGCACCGGCACGATGGGCGAGATCGCCGGCGTGACGAGCATCGACGGCCGCCCGATCGGCACCGGTGAGGTCGGCCCGATCACGCTGGACATCGCGGCGCGTTACCGGGCACACGCGCGCGAACACGGCGTCCGGATCGTCGAGGGTTAAGCGGCGGCGGCCAGCTCTTCGTAGTACGGCATCGCCTCGTCCACAAGGGACCGCAGCGCGTCCGGCACGTCCGGCGGCGTCGCGTCGTAGGGTGCGAAGCACGTCGATGCCTCGACGGAGGCGTACCAGTGCGGTGCCCATACGCCGTCGGTGTCCCGGCGGCCCGGCTCCCAGTGCAGCATCCGCACGTCCCACGGGAGGTCGAGCGCGGCGCATAGCCGCTGCAGCGTGCTGCGCGGATCGAGCAGCACCTGGCGCGCGTCGACGACCGGGCCGGGAAACTGCCGGAACAGCGACACCTGCTGCGGGTAGCCGAGATCCTCGAGCGTCGGGGTTTCGCGGACCTTCGCGTACGACGCGATCACGTGCGCCGGGTCGCGGATCAGGTAGGCGTGGGTGAACGCGCTCAGCCACGCCCGCCCGATATCCGGCAGCATGTGATGCGTCATGTGCTTCTGGAACTGCACGTCGATGCCGGTCGGCAGCGGTGCCGGCCAGGGCGGTCGCGACGTCGCGCCAGTCGTTCGGCTGGCTCGCCAGCACGTCGGCCCGGCCGGGGTGATCGAGGCCGGTCGCCGCGAGGTAGTGCGCGTACAGCGGCTCGTCCACGACGACCGTGTCCGGCCGCGAGCCGAAGCTGCGCATCATCGCCGTCGAGATGTTGCGCGGCCCCGACCACATCGCGATCCGTCCCATGGAGCGTCAGCCGTCAGCGCGGCACGACCGGCTCGTCGCTCCAAGCGCGAAAACGATCCAGCGCGTCGGCGGCCGAGCCGAGTTGTTCGGCGACGGGTCCGGGGCCGGTCGACCCGAAGGTGGTACGCGCGGCCAGCGCCCCCGACACCGTCAGCACCGCGCGGACCTCGGGCGTCAGGTGCGGCGAGATGCCGGCCAGATCGCCGTCGGACACCTCGTCCAGCGCGCAGCCCCGCGACGCGCACGTGGCCACGAGGCGGCCGGTGATCTCGTGCGCGTCCCGGAACGGAATGCCCCGCCGGACCAGCCAGTCCGCCACCTCGGTGGCGAGCGTGAAGCCGACCGGTGCCGCGGCGGCCAGCGCCTCGGTCCGGACCGTCATCGTCGCGATCATCCCGGCCAGCGCCGGCAGCACGAGTTCCAGCGTGTCGATCGCGTCGAACGCCGGCTCCTTGTCCTCCTGCATGTCCCGGTCGTACGCGAGCGGCAGCCCCTTGAGCATGGTCAGCACCGCGACCAGACCGCCGATCAGCCGCCCGGACTTGCCCCGGGCCAGCTCGGCGATGTCCGGGTTCTTCTTCTGCGGCATGATCGAGGAGCCGGTCGCGTATGCGTCGTCGAGTTCGACCCACCCGAACGACGGTGTCGTCCAGAGCACGATCTCCTCGCCGAGGCGGGACAGGTGTACGCCGATCAGCGCGGCGACGAACAGGAACTCGGCCACGAAGTCGCGGTCGGCGACGGCGTCGATCGAGTTCGGTGCGGCCGACGTGAATCCGAGTTCCCGGGCCACCTGGATCGGGTCGAGCGGCAGCGAGCTGCCGGCCAGCGCACCGGATCCGAGCGGCGAGACCGCGGCCCGGTCATCCCAGTCGGTCAGCCGATCGAGGTCGCGCAGCAGCGGCTGGACGTGCGCGAGCAGGTGATGCGCGAGCGAGACCGGCTGGGCCGGCTGCAGGTGCGTCATGCCGGGCATGTGCGTGTCGATGTGATCGGCCGCGACGGTGATCAGCGCGTCGGCCAGCTCGACCACGCGGGCGGCCACGCCGCGTACGTGATCGCGCAGGTAGAGGCGCAGATCCGTGGCGACCTGGTCGTTGCGGGACCGGCCGGCGCGAAGCTTGCCGCCGAGCGTGCCGAGGCGCTCCAGCAGACCGCGTTCCAGCGCCGTGTGTACGTCCTCGTCGTCGACGGTCGGCGTGAAGTCCCGCGATGCGCAGGCCGCCTCGAGATCGTCCAGCGCGGCCAGCATCTGACCGAGTTCCTCGCTGGTCAGCAGGTTCGCGCGGGCGAGCACGCGCGCGTGGGCGCGGGACGCGGCCAGATCGTACGGGGCGAGCCGCCAGTCGAACTGGACACTCACCGACAGGCGGGCCAGCGCTTCGGCCGGCCCGCCGGAGAACCGGCCACCCCAGAGGCTGGTACGGCCGGTACTCGGCGCGTTCATGGAATTCCTCCGGTGCAGGTATGAAAGAGTGACAGGACTACGGGTTGATGCGGGCGTTGCGCGCCGCAGCGAGCCGGCTGGGCAGGCCCCAGAGCTCGACGAAGCCCTTTGCCAGCGACTGGTCGAACATGTCGCCCTCATCGTAGGTCGCCAGGCTGAAGTCGTAGAGGCTCGCCTCGGAACGCCGGCCGGTGACCGTGGCGCGGCCGCCGTGCAGCGTCATCCGGATCTCGCCGGAGACGTGCGTCTGGGTGTCCGCGATGAACGCGTCGAGCGCGTGCTTGAGCGGCGAGAACCAGAGCCCGTCGTAGACGAGTTCGCCCCAGCGCTGGTCGACCGACTTCTTGAACCGGGCCACGTCCCGCTCGACGGTGACGTTCTCGAGTTCCTGGTGCGCGGTGATCAGCGCGAGCGCGCCCGGTGCCTCGTAGACCTCGCGGCTCTTGATGCCGACCAGCCGGTCCTCGACCATGTCGAGGCGGCCGATGCCCTGCGCGCCGGCGCGCCGGTTCATCGCCACGATCGCCTGGTACGGCGTGACCGTCTCGCCGTCGATCGCGACCGGGATGCCCTGGTCGAACGTGATGACGACCTCGTCGGCGTCCCGCGTCACGGCCGGATCCGACGTGTACGAGTAGATGTCCTCGATCGGTGCGTTCCAGATGTCCTCGAGGAAGCCGGTTTCGACGGCGCGACCCCAGACGTTCTGGTCGATCGAGTACGGCGAGCGGTGCGACACATCGATCGGCAGGCCGCGATCCTCCGCGTACGCGATCGCCTTGTCCCGGGTCCACGCGTAGTCACGTGCCGGTGCGACCACCTTGAGCGCCGGGTTCAGCGCGCCGATGCCGACCTCGAAGCGCACCTGGTCGTTGCCCTTACCGGTGCAGCCGTGCGACACGATCGTGCCGCCGTGCCGGGCCGCCGCGGCGACCAGGTGCTTGACGATCAGCGGGCGGGACAGTGCCGAGACGAGCGGGTAGCGATCCATGTAGAGCGCGTTCGCACGGACGGCGGCCAGGCAGTATTCGGCGGCGAACTCCTCGCGGGCGTCGATCACCTCGGCCTCCACCGCACCGCACTTGAGCGCGCGGTCACGGATCGCGTCCATGTCTTCGCCGCCCTGGCCGACGTCGACCGCGACCGCGATCACTTCGGCGCCGGTGCGCTCGGCCAGATACGGAATCGCCACCGAGGTGTCGAGGCCGCCGGAATAGGCGAGTACTACCCGATCGGACATGTCACTGTTCCCCTTCGCTTGCATCATGTTTCGTCATGTCTATCCACTCCGGCCGCCCACACAGCGGACCGGCAGTCTGTTCACTCGGTTGCGGCCGCGGCCCAGATCGAGAACTTCGCGGCCAGATCGCGGCCGGCCGTTGACGACGGCGTACCGGTCTCGCGGGCCACCACCAGGATCGTGTCGTCGCCGGCGATCGTGCCGACCACGTCCGGCAGGCCGGAGCGGTCCAGCGCGCTGGCCAGGAACTGCGCGGCGCCCGGTGGCGTACGCAGGACGACCAGGTTGCCGCTGAAGTCGGCGCCGGTCAGCAGCTCCCGCAGCAGCCGTTGCAGCCGGGCGGAGCTGTCGCCGGCCGGGCGCAACGCCGGATTGCCGTCCTCCGGGATGAAGTAGCTGGACGGGCCGTCGGCACCGCGTACCTTCACCGCTCCCAGCTCCTCCAGGTCGCGCGAGAGCGTGGCCTGGGTGACCTGCACACCGTCGGCGGCGAGCAGTTCGGCGAGCTCGGTCTGCGCGCGGACCGGTCGCGTGCGGATCAGCGTCACGATCCGCGCGTGCCGAGCGGTCTTGGTCAGCGGGCTGGTCATCCGAGCCGGCCGGTCGATGCGTAGATCGAACGCTCGCTCATGCCGAGCCGACCAGATTAGGGCGGCGCATCTTGGCCGCCACCGTCCGCACCGGGATGCCGTCGGTCTGCTCCAGCAGCCAGGCGAGCACCGCCTTCTGCGCCGGGATCCGGTTCGCCGCCTGCTCCCATGCCACGCTCTGCGGTCCGTCGAGCACCTCGCCGGTGATCTCCTCGCCGCGGTGCGCGGGCAGGCAGTGCAGCACGATCGCGTTCGGGTCCGCGGCCTTGAGAAGAGCCGCATTCACCTGGTACGGCGTGAGCGCAGCGACCCGATCCGGCGTGGATTCCTGGCCCATCGACGTCCACGCGTCGGTGGCGATGACGTCGACGCCGTCCACCGCCGCGTACGGGTCGTCGGTCACCGTGACCCAGCCACCGGTCGATGATGCGATCGCACGAGCCCGGGCGATGATCGCCGGATCCGGCTGGAATCCGGCGGCGCCCCGATCGTGACCCGCATCCCGGCCGCGGCTCCGGCCAGCGCGTACGAGTTCGCCATGTTGTTCGCGCCGTCCCCGACGTACGCCAGTGAGCGACCTTCGGTCGACCCGTACACCTGGCGGATCGTCAACAGGTCGGCGAGCAGCTGGCACGGGTGGAATCCGTCGGTGAGCGCGTTGATCACCGGTACCGTCGACGCGCTCGCGAGCGCGGCCAGCCGGTTGTCGTCGAACGTACGCATCACGATCGCGTCGACGTAGCCGGACAGCACCCGACCCGGCATCCTCGATCGTCTCGCCCCGGCTGAAGTGCGTGGTCGCGGCGTCCAGCACGACCGCGTGACCGCCGAGTTCCTTGATGCCGACCTCGAAGCTGACCCGGGTGCGCAGCGACTGCTTCTCGAAGATGACGGCAACGCTGCGGGGACCGTCGAGCGGGCGGCGCAGCAGCGGCGCCGCCGCGTACGCCTCGGCGGCGTCCAGGACGGCCGACTGCTCGGCCGGGCTCAGGTCATCGTCATGCAGGAAGTGCCGCATGGGTCTCCCCTTTCAGGAGGGCGCTGGACAGTGCTGCCACGAACGCATCGGCCTGCGTCGCGGAGAGGATCAGGGGTGGCGCGATCCGGAGTACGTCCGGCTGCGGTGCGTTGGCGAGGAATCCGGCGTCGAGCAGAGCCTCGTTCAGCGCGACCGCGATCGGCTCGGTGAGCACGATGCCGAGCAGCAGGCCGGCACCGCGTACCTCGGCGACCAGCGGGCTGTGCAGCGCCTCGATCGCGTCGCGGATCTGCTCACCGACCCGCTTCACGTGGTCGAGCAGGCCGTCTCGTGCGATCGTGCGCAGCACCGCGAGCCCGGCCGCGCAGCTGATCGGGTTGCCGCCGAACGTGGATCCGTGTTGGCCCGGTCCGAGCAGCGTGGCCGCGTCGCCGAACGCGATGCAGGCGCCGAGCGGCAGGCCGCCGCCGAGTCCTTTCGCGAGCGTGATGATGTCCGGCTCGACGCCATCGGCCTGGTGCGCGAACCAGTGCCCGGTCCGGCCGATCCCGGTCTGTACCTCGTCGAGGGCGAACAAGGCGCCGTGCTCGGTGGCGATGGCGCGCGCTGCGGCGAGGTAGCCGGCCGGCGGCACGACTACGCCGTTCTCACCCTGGATCGGTTCGAGCAGAATCATCGCGGTCTCGTCGGTGACCGCCGCGGCGAGCGCATCCGCGTCGCCGAACGGCACGTGCGTGACGTCGGGCGGCAGCGGGTGGAACGGCGCGGACTTCGCGGGCTGTCCGGTCAGTGCCAACGCTCCCATCGTACGCCCGTGAAAGCCGCCACTGGCAGCAACGATGTGCGTACGGCCGGTCCGGCGGGACATCTTGAACGCGGCCTCGTTCGCCTCCGCGCCGGAGTTGCCGAAGAACACCCGGCCGCTGCGGCCGGCGAGCGCGAGTAGCAGCTCGGCGAGTGCGACCGGCGGCTCGGCGACGTAGAAGTTGGAGACGTGACCGAGCGTGGACAGCTGCCGGGTGACGGCTTCGATGATGGCCGGGTGGGCGTGTCCGAGCGCGTTCACCGCGATGCCACCGAGCATGTCCACGTAGGACTTGCCGGTGTCGTCGGTGACGACCGCGCCCTCGCCGCTGACGAGCGCGAGCTTCGGCTGGCCATAGGTGTCCATGACCGACTTCGCCCACCGCTGCTGCAACCTGCTCATGATGCGACCGCCATCGTTTCGGTAGTGATCTTCGTTCCGTTATGACCGCCGGTGCAGACCGCGATCCAGTTCGCGTCGGTGCCGTCCACGATGTGCGCCGAAGCGACGCCGCCGCGGACCGCCCGCAGGCACGCCTCGACCTTCGGCACCATGCCGGCCTCCAGGGTCGGCAGCAGCGCATCCAGCTCGTCGGCGCCGATCGCGGCGACCAGGCTGTCCGGATCCGGCCAGGTCCGGTAGAGGCCGGCGACGTCGGTCAGCATCACGATCTGTGTCGCTCCGAGCGCGATCGCGATCGCCGCCGCCGCCGTGTCGGCGTTGAGATTGTGGGTGACGCCGAACGCATCCGGTGACACGGTCGCGACGACCGGCGTACGGCCGGCGGCCAGCAACTCGACCAGGATCGACGGGTCGACCGCGGCGGCGTCGCCGACCACACCGAGATCGACCTCGACGCCGTCGATGACGGCCGGCCGGGTGACCGCGGTGATCAGGTTCGCGTCCTCACCGGACAGCCCGACCGCAGAGAGCCCGGCGGCGTTGAGCGCGTTGACGACGCCGCGGCCGACCTGGCCGACCAGCACCATCCGAACGACGTCCATCGCCTCCGGCGTGGTCACCCGCAGCCCGCCGCGGAACTCCGAGGCGATGCCGAGCCGGCCCAGCATCGCGCTGATCTGCGGTCCGCCGCCGTGCACGATGACCGGCGCCAAGCCGGCCGCTTTCAGCGCGACGATGCCGGCCGCGAACGCGCCGGGTGACGACATGGCGTGGCCGCCGTACTTGATGACGATCGGGGTCACGGTGCCACCCCGTCTACCGCCAGACCCGTGGTCTCCGGCAGGCCGAGCATCAGGTTTGCGCACTGCAAGGCCTGCCCGGCCGCGCCCTTACCGAGGTTGTCGATCGCGCTCATCACGATCAGCCGGCCGGAGTCGACGTCGAACCCGACCTGCAGGTGGCAGGAGTTCGAGCCGAGCGTCGATGACGTCCGGGGCCACGTGCCGTCGGGGAGGACGTGCACGAACGGCTCGTCGTGGTAGGCGGCGACCAGTGCGTCGTACGGGTTCGCGCCGGTCAACGGCTTCGCGGTCACGGTGGCGAGGATGCCGCGCGGCATCGGTGCGAGCAGCGGCGTCATCGACAGCGACGTCGCGCCGGTCGCCTGCTTGATCTCCGGCACGTGCTGGTGGGCACCGACCTTGTAGGCGCTGATCTCGCCCATCACCTCGCTGCCGAGCAGGTGCGCCTTCGCACTCTTGCCGGCTCCGGACGTGCCGGATGCGGCCACCACGACGACATCGGCCGGGTCGGCGATGCCGGCCTTGACCAGCGGCGCGAGCGCCAGCGTGATCGCGGTCGCGTAACAGCCGGGCGCGGCGACCCGATCCGAGTTCGCGATCTCGGCCTTGGCGCCGGGCAACTCCGGCAGCCCGTAGGTCCACGCTCCCGCGTGCCGACCGCCGTAGTAGCGGTCCCACGCGGCCGCATCGTGCAGCCGGTGATCCGCGCCGAGATCGACGACCTTGACGCCGGCCGGCAGCTGCGCCGCGATGGCCGCGGACTCACCGTGCGGAAGAGCGAGAAACACCAGGTCCGCAGCGCCCAGAGTGGCCGGATCGGTCGCCGTCACGGTGAGGTGAGCCAACGACCGAAGATGCGGGTGTACGCCGCCGAGCAGCCGTCCGGCATTCGACTGGCCACTGACCGACGTCACATCGACGCCCGGGTGATTCGCGAGCAATCGCAGCAACTCTCCCCCGGCGTAGCCGGTGGCTCCTGCGACCGCTACTCGTACACCCATGGTTGTATCCCTTCGCATCTCTATGCACTAGACCGTAACATCATGCACTCAGCGCGCCAACCAATTGGCCGCAGCGGACCGAATGTCGGGATTGTTGAGCGTGATTGTGACCGGAATCATGCATGGGTATGTGATCGCCGCGAGTTCACCGCTTCCCGGCCTGACATGAACAATTCTCGCTAACCTGGATAAATGATCAGTAGACACGGGAAGTTGCGCACGCTCGTCGCGTTCGCCGCCGTCCTCGGGACCGGCATCGCCGTGATCGCCACCGGACCGCTGTCCGCGGGCGCCGCGCCCTCGTCTGCGCCGTCATCGGCTTCGGACGCGCTCACCGCGGCGGTGACCGGGCTGCAGGGACAGGGCTACAACCTGACCGGCAGCGCGGGCTCCACGGCATCCGGCGGAACCGGCATGCTCAACGCCACCGGGTCCGTGGATCCGAGCACGACCTCGGCCGCGATCGAGTTCAAGGGAAATGAGGGTGGCCAGCCGGTCGACCTGAACTTCACCCAGATCGGTACCGCGCTCTACGCCAAGATCGATATCCCGCCGATCCAGTCACAGATCGGCGTGCCGGCCGACCAATGGGTCAAAGTAGACGCATCGAAGATCACCAACCCGACCGGCGTTCCCTTCGACCTGTCCGGATCCAGTGACGCGCTGGACGTCGCCGGACTGCTGACGTCCGTGTCCGACGTCCAGTACGCCAAGCCGTCCGACCCCACGAAGATCACCGGTACGGTCGATCTGACCGCGTCGACCGGCGTCGGTGCACCGGATAAGCAGGATCTGAGCGATGCCGGCACCGCCGCGGCCACGACGCCGTTCACCGCCACGCTCAACAGCCAGGGCCAGCTGACCGGACTCAAGATCGACGCCGACGACTACGACGGCGATCTGACCGAGGACATCAACTACTCGGACTACGGTTCGCCTACCCCGGTCACCGCGCCGCCATCGAGCGTTCCGGCACCGGACGCCGTGTACCAGTTCTTCAACGACTAGATGCTCGTGCCACTTCGGTCCCTTGGCAAACTAAGTCGAGCTATGTAGAGTTCTGTCGGTGACCATATCCCGGCGCCCTTCGCCGCAGACGATCGCTGTCCTCACGGCGCTGGGTGCCGAGCCGGGAACCTGGCGCTATGGGTACGAACTCGTGACCGGGCTCGCCATGAACTCCGGATCGTTGTACCCGATCCTGATGCGGCTGTCCGAACGCGGCCTTCTGGACGCGATGTGGGAGACGGACGCGCGGGCGGGTCGGCCGCCACGGCACATGTACCGCCTCACCGATGCCGGCGTCGATTACGCACGTATCTGGGCCGTGCCACCCGTGCCGGCGCCGGCGCGACTCCGAACACAGGGAGCCTGACGTGCCGCGTACGGCGGCGGTGAACGCGATCAGGCCACGCCATCCGGCGCTCGGCGTCGATGGGCGGATCGTCGTGTCCGGCCTGACGAAGACGTACGACCGGCTGGCTGCCGTACGCGAGGTGTCATTCACGGCCGAGCCGGGCCGGATCACCGGCTTCCTCGGCCCGAACGGCGCCGGTAAGACCACCACGCTGCGGATGCTGCTCGGACTCGTCATGCCCGACAGCGGCACGGCGACGATCGGTGGCCGGCGCTACGCCGATCTGGTCGAGCCGCTGCGCTCGGTCGGCGCGGTCCTCGAATCGAGCGGTGCGCACCCGGGCCGAACCGGGCGCAACCATCTGCGCATCATCTGCGACGTCGCGGGCATCGCACTCGCGCGCGCGGACGAAGTCCTGGAGATGACCGGACTGGTACCGGCCGCCAAACGGCCGGTCCGCACGTACTCCCTCGGCATGCGGCAGCGACTCGGGATCGCCGCGGCCATGGTCGGCGACCCGCGGGTCCTGATCCTCGACGAACCGGCCAACGGCCTGGATCCCGAGGGCATCGCCTGGATGCGCGGGTTTCTGCGGAACCTCGCCGCCGACGGTCGGACCGTCGTGATCTCCAGCCACCTGCTGGCCGAGATAGAGGTCCTTGCCGACGATCTCGTCATCATCGCGGCCGGCTCGCTTGTCGCGTCAGGGACGATGGAGCACGTCATCGCCTCGTCGCCGGTCGGTGTCGTCGTACACGTACGCACGCCCGATGCCGGTGCGCTGAGTGCGGCGATCCTCGAACGCGGCGGCATGGCCACGCCGGCGACGGATGGGCGGCTGCGGATCACCGGCCTGTCGGTGGCGCACGTCGAGGCGACCGCGAGCGCCACCGGAGTCGAGATGCACGACCTCACCGCCCGCCCGGCCTCGCTCGAGGACGTGTTTCTGGAACTGACCCGGGGCAAGGCGGCGATCCGATGACCATGGTGGAACCGGCTCCGTACGCGTCCGCAGTCCCGCACCTGCTGCGGCAGTTGCGGGGCGAGCGGCGGAAGCTGACCACGACGAGGATCTGGTGGCAGTTCGCGGTGGGCGTCGCGGCGACCACCGGGCTCGGGCTGCTGCTCAGTGTCGGTACCACCGATGATGCGCTGCACCACGGCGGCAAAGGCGCACCGCCACATGGCTTCGCCGATGTCAGCACGGCACCGGCCCACCTCGTGGCATCCTTCGCCACCGACGTTTTCACCTCCGGACAGTTTTTCGGCGGCATGTTCGCCACCCTCCTCGCCGTCCTGCTGATCACCAACGAGTACCGGCACCAGACCGTGACCATGACATTCCTGGCCAGCCCTCGGCGTACCGCCGTAATCGTGAGCAAGTTCCTGATGGCGATGATCGCCGCCTCGGCGGTCTGGGCGGTGTCCACCGCGATCGACATCGCCGTCGGCGTGTACTACTTCTCCAGCCAGGGCCTGTCCAGTCAGCTCGGATCGTGGACGGTGCAACGGGCGATCCTGGTCAACCTCATGGTCTTCGCCTTGTGGGGCGTTTTCGGCCTCGGCGTCGGAGTCCTGTTCCGCAGCCAGGTCGCGGCAACGGTCATCACCGTGCTGCTCTACACCGTCGGCGTGTACGGGGCACTCGCCGTCGTCGCGGTCATCCAGCAGTTCGTGTATCACCACGACAGTGTCGTGGCATGGATCGTGCTCTACCCCGGCTATGCCGCGCAGATCGCGACCGATCCGCACTCGACGAACCTGCCCGACAATTCCCTGCCGTGGTGGGTCGGCGCGCTCGTGATGCTCGGCTACGGCCTGGTCATGGCAACGATCGGCACCATCCTGCTGCGTCGCCGTGACATCACCTCATGATGGTGGCTCTGGCGGCGCTGGTGCCCCTGATCGTCATGACAACCCTCGTACGGCTGGGCCGGGCCTTCTGGCGAGCGCGGCGCGGCCCGGATCTCGCCGGCGTGCTGCTCGCGGTCGCGTGCCGGCATCTGCCCGCTGATCGTGCCCACTGGGGAGCCGCGATGCGCACCGAGTTGGCGTGCATCGACAGTGCTGCCGGACGTCGACGATTCGCCATCGGCGCGATCAGGGCGATCGCGACGGCGCGGCTCATGGGCCGTCGTAAACCGCGCCCGGGCGTCATCCTGATCCTGGCCGCCGCGACCGCATGCGCAGGACTCACCGCGGCCGTGCTGCTCAGCTATCCCGGCCTGCGGGGCGACCCGCACGTCCCACTGGTCATCACAATCCTCGCGGTGACACTCGGCGGTTACACGGCGCTGGCGGCCGGAATCGCCGATGTCGGCACGGTTGCCACCACGATCCGGCGGTGGGGCGTCCTGGTCGGCGGCGCGATCGCGGTGACCTGGTTCGTGTTTACCACCGCATGGTGGCATCTGCACGGTGCACCGCTCGCGGTCGCGGTACTCCTGCCGATGCTGGCCGCAGCGATCACGGCACGCACGACCGGCAGCACCCGAGCGGGTGCCACCATGGCGACGTGGTCCGGCCTGATCGGCGGAGCCGCCGTGTTCATCGCGGTCACGATCGACACGCTCGCGACCGCCACCGACCCGTCCGCCGGCAACCGGACAGCCGCGGTGGGCGAGGACTTTGCCGTTTCGGTACTGCTTCTGCTGCTCATACCATGTCTCACCGTCGTCGCAGGAACAGCAGGTGCCATCGTCGGCCGGGCCAGTCGGAGCCGGTAGGCCGCTACGGAGTGGGCGCTCGGCCTCTTGACCCTTAAAGCTATATGAGTAGAGTTAACGCGTGATGTGCATCTGTTCTCCACGCGCGCGGACGATCAGCGGCCTACGCGTACCCGCCGCCGATCCGTGGCACTCCGCTCGTGACATGTCGCCGGGCGGATTCCGGGCGGATCACATGAAGCAGGTCGGAGGGCAGCGTGCGGGCGCTCGGTAGGACGTTGCGGGCACTCCCGACGATCGCCGCGATCGTGCTCCTACCCTGGACTGTCGGCCTTGCCACCCTGCTGCCGCACCGGGCCGTCGCCTACCACTGGAACATCGCCTGGACCGGCCTGGACGTGGCGATCGCGATCGGTCTTGCCCTGACCAGCTGGCTGAGTCACCGGCACGACGACCGAGCCGCGCTGACCGCCGTCGCGACCGTGACTCTGATGTGTACCGATGCCTGGTTCGACCTGTGCACCTCCGCACCGGGACACCCGTTCGCCTACGCCGCCGCCGAGGCGACGGCCGAACTCATGGTCGCCGCCGCATGCGTGGCCATCGGAGTCCGCACCGGCCGGGATATGCACGCGCGCATGCCGAACCACTGCTTCGGCTCGGTTATCGAGTCTTCAACGACCGACCCGGCGCGCGGTCTCGCGTCATCTCGTACAGGCCGTACGCGATGAACGTGCCCACGACCACCGCCTTGAGCACACCGATGCCGCCATAGACCTGCAGGTAGCCGCCGAGTAGCCGGGCGACGAAACCGAACGGGCCGCCGGTGATCGGGTCCGGCGTACTGCACGTGTTGTCCCGTAGACAGGCGAGGTCGACGTGCGGTTTGAACAGCGCATCGGCGACCTGAGTACCGGCGGTCGCACCGGTCACCACGCTCGCGACGAACGTACCGATCACGGTGCTGAGGAACACCGACAGGGTGATCGCCTGCTTGGCGAAGATCCGGTACGCGAGGATCGCCACCGCCACGGTCAGCGGAAGTGTCAGCCAGATGATCTGCCAGAACGTCAGCACCTCCTGGACCTTCTCCTGGATAAAGGTGCCGATCCCGCCGACCAGGATGCCGACGATCAGGATCATCCGGCCCCATCCTTCGTGGACCTTCTTGATCCGTTCGACGTTCGTCTGGTCGGCCGGGGGCGTCGCGTTCTGAGGTTGATCGCTCACGGAACGAAGAATCCCATCGCCCGGGGGCGGCGTACATCACATGTTCCGGTTGGTCTTCCTGCATTCGGCTCAGGATGTGTGGCGGCCGCCCGTGAGTTTCTGGTCGCTGATATCGGGCACGATGAGTTTGCCGACCGGAGCTGGTCTCACTCGACATGAGCATTGTGAAACTGCAGATTTCGATGTCGCTGGACGGCTACGTCGCGGGACCGAACCAAAGCCTCGAGAACCCGCTCGGCGAGGGCGGCCTGCGCCTACTCGGCTGGATGTTCGCGGCCGAAAAGGACCCGTCCGCGAATGCCGTCGATACCCGCGCGTACGAGGAAATCTTCGACGACATCGGCGCGTACGTGATGGGCCGCAAGATGTTCGGCGGCGGCGACGGACCGTGGGACCTCGACTGGACCGGTTGGTGGGGCGAGGAGCCGCCGTACCACACGCCGGTCTACGTGGTCAGCCACTTCCCGCGCGAGCCGCTTCCGATGGCCGGCGGCACCGAGTTCCGGTTCGTCACCGCCGGCCTGGATGCGGCGATCGAACAGGCTCGCGAAGTCGCCGGCGACCGCGACGTGTCGGTGGCCGGCGGCGCCAGTACGGTGCGCCAGTGCCTGGCCGCGGGGCTGCTCGACGAGGTGCAGCTGCACGTCGTACCGGTGCTGATGGGCTCCGGCGAGCAGATCTTCACCGACCTCGCCGACGTCCGGCTGGAGCAGGTCGAGACCACGGTGGGCACGAACGTCACGCACATCCGTTACCGGGTACTACGCGCCTAAACGCCGTTGGCATCCGGCGCCGAATCACCGACCGTAAGCGGGCCACACGGACCGTCATGGACCTGCCGTGATCTCCGTTGTGCAGGTCGTACCGGACCGCTAACATGCGTACGCCGCTCATATTTCTCGATAGTCCCGAGCGGCTTATGGACATCGATGCAACGGGGAAATCATGCGCGGTTACCAACGTGTCCGGATTCTGGCCGCACTGATTCTCGCAGCGGGTGGTATCGCCGTCGCGACCGCAGCGGTCAACGCGACCGATACGCCGCCGCAGACTCTTTACGTCGACTCCGCGGCCGGATGCCGCGACACGGGTAGCGGCACCACATCGATTCCGTTCTGCACGATTCAGCGGGCCGCCGACGTCGTTCAGCCGGGTCAGACCGTACCGCGGTCAACGCCACTGCGAGCGGGACGCTGACCGTGTATGCCACCGGCAAGTCACGGCCGACGTTGACGACGCTCACGTACGCGTCGGGTCACGCCGTGGCGAACCTGTCGATCACACCACTGGGCACCAAGGGTGCGATCACCGTCTACAACGGCGGCAGCAAGCCGGTGGACGTCGTGATCACCCTGGACAGCACGTACTTCATGTACGGCTGAGTCGCCCCGGAACGGCCGGCCGCGCACGACCATCGAGGTCGGAGTCTCTACATTGGACGAATGCTGGCCGAGCCATTCGGCGATCACGGCGTCACGACGCCGGCTCACCATGGACGACAATGTGTCGTGACCGATTCCCCCTACGCCATGTAGGGACCGAATCGTCGGCGGCTCCACGATGGTCACGAGAAGCAAGCCCTTTGCATTTCCCGGTTTTCGTCCGGTCCCACACAGGGTGCGACTACGGTTCTACTAATGCGGACGCGCCTACGGAACGACGTCACGGTCGCCGAACGGCGGCGACATTCCGCCGGTTGAGCATGGGGCGGCGTGCACGTGTCCGTTCGCCGGTGCGTCACGGAGATGGGCGCACGGGGACTTGCCGCCGGCGAGCGCGACCGGTCCGGCCGCATTTATGCGAAATGTCAGATCATCGACGATGTCGAGCGATGCCAGGTTGTACGAGGCGGACTGACCGACGCGGAGCCGTCGGCCTCAGTTTCCGCTGGGAGGCGTTAAGCGATCGTGGTGGAGAAGCCTGTCGATGTGATGACAGCCGACGTACCCGAGTCTTCGACTATCCAGGGCACATATGCCCACCCAACGACCGGCACCGAGCGGATTCTCGCCGAGGTGCTGGCTGACGTTGCGAACGTCGATCGGGTGTCGGTGGATAGTCATTTCTTCGACGACCTGGGTGCAAACTCGCTGGTGATGGCCCACTTCTGTGCGCGCGTCCGGAAGCGGGCGGACGTAGCGCCGGTGTCGATGAAGGACATCTACCAGCACCCAACGATCAAGAGCTTGGCAGAACTCGTGAACGCGGCGTCGACTCCCGCGGAATCTCCGACTCCGGCGCCAGAAGAAGTGGCGCCACACGCGAGCACGCTGCAGTATGTGCTCTGCGGAGGCCTGCAACTGCTGATCTTCCTCGGCTATACCGTCCTCGTCGCTTTCGTGGTCGCCCGAGGATATGAGTGGATCTCCGCTGGCTCCGGTTTGATCGACTCTTATGTGCGGTCGGTCCTGTTCGCCGGCGCGACCTTTCTTGCTCTGTGCATCTTTCCGATCGTCATGAAGTGGGTGTTCATCGGACGATGGAAGCCCAGGCAGATCCGCGTCTGGAGCCTCGCGTACGTCCGGTTCTGGATCATCAAGACGCTCGTCCAGCGCAATCCGATGGTGCTATTCATCGTTGGTTCGCCGCTCTACCCGCTGTATCTGAGGGCACTGGGCGCGAAAGTCGGGCGAGGCGTCACGATCCTCTCGCGGGGCGTGCCCGTGTGCACCGACCTGCTGACCATCGGCGACCGTACGGTCATTCGCAAGGACTCGATCCTCAGCTGCTACCGAGCCGACGCCGGGCTGATTCAGGCCGGCCCGGTGACCCTCGGCAAGGATGTGTTCATCGGCGAGATGACGGTGATCGACATCGGCACCTCGCTGGGTGATGGGGCCCAGCTCGGGCACACGTCCTCGCTGCAGACCGGGCAGGCGGTGCCCGACGGCGAGCGCTGGCACGGATCCCCAGCGCAGCGGACCGAGGTGGACTATCGCGCAGTCGATGCCGCCGACTGCGGCACTCTGCGGAGGGCCTTCTACGCGGGCGTACAAATATTCAATCTGATCTTCTTCTACCTGCCACTGGCGGTCGGCGGCGCGGGCATCGTGCTGTATCGGATCCCGCAGCTGAGCACGCTGGAAACAGGGCCTCAGACGCTCACCACCGCGGCGTTCTATCTCGACGCCCTGGTCGCATCCTTCGTGCTCTTCTTCGGAGGGTTGCTGGTCGGCCTTCTCGTCGTGGCGACCGTCCCCCGCGTGCTCAACCTCGCCATCAAACCGGACCGAATCTATCGCTTGTACGGCATACATTTTGCGGTCCACCGGACGATCGTGGCGACCACCAACAACAAGTTCTTCAAGACTCTCTTCGGTGACAGCTCCAGCATCGTCGGCTATCTGCGCTACCTCGGTTACCGCCTGCCCCACGTCGAGCAGACCGGGTCGAATTTCGGCACGCAGCTGCAGCACGACAACCCGTACCTGAGTTCGGTCGGCACCGGAACGATGGTCGCTGACGGCCTTTCCTTCATCAATGCCACGTTCTCGAGCACCTCGTTCCGTGTGTCCGGAGTATCGATCGGACGACACAACTTCGTCGGGAATCACATCGCCTATCCCGCACAGGGCAAAACGGGTGATAACTGCCTGCTCGGGACGAAGACCATGGTTCCGATCGACGGAGACGTCCGCGAGGATGTCGGACTTCTGGGCTCTCCCTGCTTCGCGATTCCGCGATCGGTCCAGCGTGACACCCGGTTCGACCATCTGAGGACCGGCGACGAACTGCGCCGCCGACTCACCGCCAAAAACAAGCACAACGCCGTCACCGCCGGGATGTTCCTGCTCGTCCGGTGGATCTACGTGTACGGAGTCGTCCTGCTGACGTGGATGATCACGCATCTCTACGGCGGGCTGGGCACGTGGGCTATCGCGCTGGCCCTGGTCGGTGGTCTCGTGTTCACCGTTCTGTATTTCGCGATGACCGAACGCGCCGTCCAGGTATTCCTGCCCCTAAGGCCGCTGTACTGCTCGATCTACGACCGTCGCTTCTGGCGGCACGAACGGTACTGGAAGGCCGCCGCGGTGACGACGTACCTCCAATTCTTCAACGGCACGCCGTTCAAGAGCGTGATCTGGCGGCTGCTGGGCGTCCGGCTCGGCCGGCGGGTCTTCGACGACGGCTGCTCGATACCGGAGAGGTCGCTGGTGACGATCGGCGCGGATACCACTCTCAATGCCGGCTCGACGATCCAGTGCCATTCGCAGGAGGACGGCGCCTTCAAATCCGACCGCATCACTATCGGCGCAGGCTGCACCGTGGGCGTCGGGGCCTGGGTGCACTACGGCGTCACGATGGGCGACGGCGCAACACTCGCCCCCGACTCATTCCTGATGAAGGGCGAGGACGTCCCCCCGCACGCACGGTGGGCCGGGAACCCGGCGAGAAGCGTTCGAGATGACCGTGTGACAACGCTGCGGATCTGCAGCAGTAGCACAGCACCGGTCGACAGCGAGAGCACCGTGACAACGGTGACTGGAGGGATCTGATGGGACGGTCAGCAGGGGCCGGTCGGACGTTCTGGCTACGCGTGTTCGCGGCCGGCGGACTCACCGCCATCCCGCGGTGGACGCTCAGTCCGGTGCCGGGCATCGCCCAGTACGACGCGACGATCCCCCACGACCAGGTGGCGGCGCTGCGCCGGCTCGCCGACGAGCTGGGAATACCACTGCGTTCGGTACTGCTGGCCGCGCACGCGAAGGTACTCGCCGCACTGTCCGGCGAACGCGAGGTCGTCACCGGCTACGTCGCGCCCGACCACGACCAGGCGTTGCCCTGCGTCCTGACGACCGAACCCGATTCGTGGCGAGCCGTGTTGCTGGACACCCATCGAGCCGAAGCCGAACTGCTGGTACACAAGGACTTTCCGGTCGATGGTCTCCGGCGCGAGCTGGGTCTATCCGGACCGTCGTTCGAGACGGTGTTCGATCCGACCGGCGCTGACGTCGATCTCGCAGAGGACACCGTGCTGCGTGTGAGTGTATCGCCGCGCGGCGGGGCACTCGTGCTCAGCCTGCGATACCGGACGGACGTGCTGGACGCGGACTGCGCCGCCCGGATCGCCGGCTATCACGTCGCCGCGCTCGAATTGATCGTCGCCGATCCGGATGCCGAGCATGGGCGGCAAAGCCTGCTATCCGCCGAGGAGCTGCGGTTTCAGCTGGACGGGCTGGCCGGACCTTCTCGGGAGCTACCCGACCGCCGGTTCCACGAGCTGTTCGAGCAGCGGGTACGCGCCCATCCGGATGCCGTGGCGGCGATCCACGGTGACCGTCAGCTGACGTACGGCCAGCTGAACAGTCGCGCCAACCGTCTGGCGCGCGCCCTCCTCGCGCGCGGGCTTCGCCGCGAGGATGTCGTTGCGGTCGTGACGGAACGGAACCTGGACTGGATGGCCGCGGTTCTCGCGGTCTTCAAGGCCGGCGGCGCCTACCTGCCGATCGAGCCACATTTCCCGGCCGACCGCATTGCGACCACGCTCTCGCGTGCCGGCTGCCGCCTCGTGGTGACCGAACCCGCCAGTACCACCACGCTGCAGCAAGCAGCCAAGTCCCTGAGCGGAGTCCAAACGATTTTCGCCGCGGCGGCCTGCGAAGAGGACCTCCCCGACGGCGACCTCGGCATGGATGTCGCGCCGGATCAACTCGCCTACATCTACTTCACGTCCGGGTCGACCGGTGAGCCCAAGGGCGCCATGTGCGAGCACTCCGGCATGCTCAACCACCTGTACGCGAAGATCGACGATTTGGAGATCGACGAGAGGTCGGTGGTTGCCCAGACGGCGCCGCAGTGCTTCGACATCTCGCTGTGGCAGTTGGTCTCCGCGCTCCTGGTCGGCGGGCGAACCCTGATCATCGAGCAGGACGTGATCCTGGTCGTCCAGCGGTTCGTCGACACGATCGTCGAGGGCCGGATCGCGGTGCTCCAGATCGTGCCGTCGTATCTCGAAGCCGTCCTGTCGTACCTGGAGCAGAGTCCGCAGACATTGCCCGACCTGCGATGCGTGTCGGTCACCGGCGAGGCGCTGAAGCCCGAACTCGCACAGCGTTGGTTCGCGGCCCAGCCCGACATCAAACTCGTCAACGCGTACGGGCTCACCGAGACCTCGGACGACACCAACCACGAGGTCATGCAGCTGGCACCGACGGGGACACGGGTCCCGCTCGGTCGCCCCGTCAACAACGTACGGGTCTACATCGTGGACGAGCACCTGTCACCGGTGCCGCTCGGTGCCCCCGGTGCCATCGTCTTCTCCGGAATCTGCGTCGGCCGCGGTTACGTCAACGATCCCGAGCGCACCGCGCTGGCGTTCATGGCCGATCCGCATCGCGTAGGCCAGCGGCTCTACCGCGGCGGCGACAACGGGCGCTGGCGCCCGGACCGCACAGTCGATTTCCTCGGCCGCAGCGACAACCAGGTCAAGCTGCACGGCTTCCGGATCGAGATCGGCGAGATCGAGAGCACGCTGTTGCGGGTGCCCGGTGTGCGCGACTGCGCCGTCGTGGTCGCCGAGCGGACCGATCAGAACAAGCGCCTGGTGGCCTTCTACTCCGGCCCGCGGCAACTCAAGCTCGACGTCCTGCGAGACCGACTGGCCGAGTCACTGCCCGACTACATGGTCCCGTCGGCGTTCCACTGGCAGGAAAGCCTGCCGGTGACCGCCAACGGCAAGCTCGACCGCAAGAGGCTGACGGCGCTCGGCGGAGAACTCGACGTCGTCCAGGACGACTACCAGACGCCCACCACGCCGACCGAGCACCGGCTTGCAGCTGCCTGGGCGGCAGTGCTCCGGATCCCGGAGAGCCAGATCGGCCGGCGCGACCACTTCTTCGACCGGGGCGGCACGTCGCTGTCAGCCGTGAAGCTCGCGGTCACCTTGAAGCGCGAGGTGTCGCTCAAGGACGTCACTCGGCACCCCGTCCTTGCCGACCTGGCGGGCCTGGTCGACGGCAGGTTCGAGCATCCCTCGGGGCTGTTGCAGTTGCTGTCCGATGCCGATGGTCCGCACGCCGGCGCCCTGCTGTGCTTCCCGTACGCCGGCGGGAACGCGGTGAACTTTCAGCCGATGGCCAAGGCGCTACGCGACAGCGGGCTCGCGGTGTACGCCGTCGAACTGCCCGGTCACGACGTAGCTGCGGACAGCGAGCCGTTCGAAGCGCTGACACCGGTGGTCGACCAGGTGGTCGAGGAGATCAGTCGGCGAAATCTCGCCCCCGTACTGCTCTGGGGGCACTCGTCGGGTACCGCGTTCGCGGTCGAGACGGCGAGGCGGTTGGAAGCGGATGGGATTGAGGTCGGGCAGGTATTCATTGCCGCCCACATGCTCGGTGACGCCGCCGACCGGCGCGCCGCCATCACCGAGCTGACCGCACGCGGCAACGGCGAGATTGCCGGCACGCTGAGCGCGGACGGCGGGTACACGGACACCGGTGAGCTGGACCCGGCCCGGGCCGAGCAGGTCGGCGCCGCCTACCGGCACGACTGCGTATCGGCCCACCGATACTTCGCCGATGTCCTGGACGCTCCACCGCCGGTGAAACTGTCCGCGCCGGTCACGGTAGTTCTCGCCGCGGACGACCGGTACACGGCCGAGTGCGCGCATCGGCACGGTGACTGGCAGCTCCTGGCCGAACACGTCGATACCTACGAGATTCCGGACGGCGGCCACTACTTCCTGCGTACCCGTCCGACCGAGGCGGCGCAGGCCGTACTACGTACCACCCGATTGTTGGCCTCGTCGTGAACGAGGAACCGAAAGGAGACAACGATGTCGTCCTCTCCCGCAGCGCCGCTGCTCGACGTGGACCTGCAGCCCGGCAAACCACCGATGATGCGGATCGAGGTTACCGGGGACCCGCCGATGTGGGCCGCCGAGCATCGCGACAGCCTGCGCGCCGTCGTCGCCGAGCACGGATCAATCCTGGTACGCGGTCTCGGGCTGCAAGACGCGGGTGAGGTCGCTGCCGTCTTCAAACATCTGGCCACCGGTCTGCTGACCGAGAAGGAGGCCTTCGCACCCCGCGAGACCTACTCCGACGGCGTGTACTCGTCCGCGACCTGGCCGGCGAACCAGCCGATGTGCATGCATCAGGAGCTGAGTTACGCGCTGGAATCCCCGAGCCTGATGCTGTTCGCCTGTTTGCGCGCACCGGCCGACGGCGGGGCGACCGCCGTGGCCGACACACCGACTGTGCTCGAGGCGCTGCCCACCGAGTTGACCGAGCGGTTCGAACGCGAGGGGTGGCTGCTCGCCCGCAACTACGGCGAGGACATCGGGGCATCGATCGCCGAGTCGTTCGGCACCGACGACCCTGACGCTGTCGCCGGCTACTGCCGGGCGAACGCCATCGACGTCACATGGCAACCGGACGGCGGCCTGCGTACCGAGCAGCGACGCAGCGCCGTGGTACGCCATCCGGTCACCGACCAACGCTGCTGGTTCAACCAGATCGCGTTCCTGAATGGATGGACGATGGATCCTGAGGTGCGCGAGTACCTCGTCGACATGTACGGACCAGACGGCCTGCCGTTTGATACGCGATTCGGCAACGGTGATCCGATTTCCGAGGACATCGTCATGCTGCTCAACCAGGTGTACGAAGCGAACACGGTCCGCGAACCGTGGCAGGCCGGCGACCTGATGCTGGTGGACAACATCCGCACCGCACATAGCCGGGAGGCCTTCGTTGGCCAACGCGAAGTACTCGTGGGGATGGCCGACGGCGTGCGGCTCGCTGCGTTCCCGCCGAGCATTGAGGCGACAACCTCATGACCGAGATGGGAACCGCCGCCGGTGAACCGGCCGCGGCCGTGCAGATGGCTGTGCCGCCGTTCGCTGTGATCTCGGGCTCTCAGGTCCAGCAGGTGCTGCAAGGACGCGAGAAGGAGATCGTGGCGCTGGTCGAGGACACCTACCGCCTGCACGGCGCCGGTCAGTCGGTCAACCCGCCGTCGTACTTCCTGCGTTTCCCCGACCGTCCGTCGGCCCGGATCATCGCGCTACCCGCGTCGATCGGCGGCCCGGCGCCGGTGGACGGCCTGAAGTGGGTCTCCAGCTTCCCGGATAACGTGGCCGCCGGCGTGCCGCGAGCCTCGGCCGTGTTGATCCTCAACGATCATGAGACCGGTTACCCGCTCGCCTGTCTGGAAGGCTCGATCATCAGCGCGACCAGGACAGCGGCATCGGCTACCCTCGCGGCCGACTGGCTCAGCCGCGACCGGCAGCGCCCAAGGCGTATCGGGTTCTTCGGAACGGGCCTCATCGCCCGCTACATCCACACCTTCCTGGACGGCGCCGGCTGGTCGTTCGACGAGATCGGCGTCCACGACGTTTCCGCCGACAGCGCCTCCGGCTTCCGCGGCTACCTCGAGCGGACGGACGTCACCGCCCGGATCACCGTGTACGAGCGCCCAGAACACCTGATCCGCTCCAGCGAGATGGTGGTCTTCACGACGGTCGCGAGCGTGCCGCATGTCACCGACGTGTCGTGGTTCGCACACAATCCGGTCGTGCTCAACGTCTCGCTGCGCGATCTCGCACCACAGATCCTGCTCGCGTCCACCAACATCCTCGACGACATCGAGCACTGCATGAAGGCCGATACCTCACCGCACCTCGCCGAACAGCTCACGGGCAACCGCGACTTCCTCGACGGCACATTGGACGACGTGATGGCCGGGCGCGTGTCGGTGCCGACGGACCAGCCGGTCGTGTTCTCGCCCTTCGGCCTGGGCGTGCTCGACCTTGCCGTCGGCAAGTACGTGTACGACGAGGTGGCTCGCTCCGGTGAGCTGCGCATTGTCGACGACTTCTTCCACGAACGACGTCGCTACGGATGAACACCGCTCTACCAACGAAGGGAGGCCGTCGTGCCGGTCATATCCGTTCCTCAGGTCTTCAATGAAGAGGAGCTCTACATCGACCTGCAATCGATTTTCGGGCACTCGCTCTACCTCAAGTGTGAGGGCTTCAACTTCGCCGGGTCGATCAAGCTGAAGGCCGCGACCGAGATGGTCGAGTGTGCCGAGCGTGAGGGAATCCTGACGCGGAACTCGATCCTGGTCGAATCGTCATCGGGGAACTTAGGCGTGGCATTGAGCATGATCGCGGCGAGCAAGGGATACCGGTTCCTGTGCGTGACCGATCCCCGCTGCAACCTGGCCACGAGGCGGACGATGGAGGCGTTGGGCAGCAACGTGCACATCGTCACGGACCCGGATGCCAGCGGAGGGTTCCTCGGCACGCGCATCGAGTACGTCCGCTCGCTGTGCGCCTCTGACGACCGGTACGTGTGCCTCGACCAATACACCAATCCACACAACTGGACCGCGCACTTCAACACGACGGCGCCGGCGATAGCCCGCCAGTTCCCGCGGCTGGACGTTCTGTTCGTCGGAGCCGGCACCACCGGGACTCTGATGGGCTGTGCGCGGTACTTCCGCGGCCGACAATCGCCGGTGCGAGTCGTCGCAGTGGACGCCGTCGGTTCGGTCACATTCGGTGGTGAGCCGGGCCGCCGTATGATTCCCGGTCTGGGCACGAGCGTTCGGCCACCACTGCTCGACGAATCTTATGTGGACGAAGTGATTCGGGTCGAAGAGCCGGACGCCATCCGTGCCTGCCACCGCCTGGCCAGAAGAGGATTCCTGTTCGGCGGCTCGACCGGGACGATCGTCAGCGGCGCCATGGATTGGTTGTCTCAGCACAATGCGCGTGAGGTCACCGCCGTAGCCATCGCCCCTGACCTCGGCGAACGCTACCTCGACACCGTCTATCACACGAACTGGCTGCTGGATCTCTACGGCGAGGACGTGCTCAGCTCTGGCGAACTAACCGCCGGTTCCCGGTCACGCTGACCCCGAAGACCGGTCGGGGCACAAAAGGCTCCAGCACGGAGGGGCCACTCGTCCGAGTGGCCCCTCCGCTATGCGCCGACGGGCGGCTAGACTTTAGATCGGCAGTTCACCGTGCTCTGCTGTACCTCGGGGGGGTGTTCCAGCACCCTCTCGGGGGTTCGTCCGAATGGACGGCGCCTACTCGCAGAAGACACGCACTTTGGCATCGGGCTGGTCGACCTCCACCGTCATCTCGTCGAGGTGCTCCACGAGCGCCTCAAGCTGTTCGGGCTTGAGCTGCGTCAGGTCGAACGGCATGCCCGACTTGCTCAGTTCGGCGTTGGCCTGACCCAGTGCCTGCGGCGGGATCAAGGCCGCCAGCCGTACGCCGGCCCGCAGCAACTGCAGCGGCACCCGTATGTTGACCCGCCCCGGCTCGCCGTTCTCCAGGGTGTCCACCACCACCCGCAGGTACTTCGCCTTGCCCTTCGGCCGGGCGTCGAGACTCGACGCAGCCGTCGGCTGGTCGCGTTCGAGCGCGGCGATGAGCTGCTCCGCCTCCTCTGCGGTGATCTTGCCCTCGGCCAGCATGTCGAGGATGTCCTTGCGCTGTTCGTTCATTCGAACCCTCTCTTATCGGATAGTTACCAGCACAGCCGTGCGGCCGTGCAAGACGTCGACCCGGGTGCCGGGCAACGCGGAAACGATGCGCCAACCGGTGCCGAGTGCTCGCACCACGCGGACGCGGTACACGAGGCAGGCCACGGCCGCCACCAGTACGGCCAGGACCACGACCGGTGCGAACACGAGCACGACCGGGAGCACCGGGACCCAGATCCGGATGGGACGACCGTCCGGGCGTTTGACCCGCACGGTCAACAACTGCGGCATCACGTGTGACCCTCCAATTCGGACAATGCCTGCTGTGCAGTGATCTCGCCGCGGCGCAACCGATCGATGATGTCGGCCCGCGACGGCGCCGGATCGGTCTCGACGAAGTCGAGCATCTGCGTGATCCGGTTCAGTCGTGATTTGATCGTCGGGTAGCTCACCCCGAAGATCCGCTCCATCTCTTTGATGGAGCCGTGGCACCGCACGAACGCGGTGACGAAGACCTGGTCCTCGACGCTGAGCTGAGCCAGTTGCGGCAGCTCGAACTCACCCTCGATCGCGACGCCGCTGCCTGCCAGGCGCACCCGCTCGACGACGAACGGCTGGCCCCGGGTCAGGTTCGTGAGTTCCTGCCACTCCATCGCCTGCTCTGTCATATCTAAAGTTGTACCCGACGTACATTAAACTTTCAATATGTTGATCTTAATTTTCTTAAGTTCACACATTTCGAGCTTCTCGTCGGGTCGCCACTCACCTCGCGCGGCGACGCCGCCACGCGCTGATGTGCAACCGCGCCGGTCGGATCGTCGCGGCGCTCGACCCGCGATCACCCACCGCGCAGCCGTATCAGCACCCTGCAGAGATCGTCGGCGTCATGGGCGTTGCGGCTCAACACGTAGCCATACCGATAGAACGCGGCATCGATCCCGAACGAGCTCGGCGAACGTCGGCTTGTGTGACGCGTCCCATCACGACCAGGACGCACCCGTCCACCAAACTGGTGCGCCAGCACCAGCACCAACACCAGACCAGCACCAACACGAGCACCCGTCAGTCGACGGACAGCTCCGCCACGGCACGGCTCAGCTGATCGCGGTTGCGGACGCCGAAGCGCCGGTAGAGACGGGTCAGGTTCGCCTCGATCGCCTTCACCGACAGGAACGTCGCCCGCGCGATCTCGCGGTTCGTGCAGCCGCGCCGGACCAGGTCGACGATCCGCTGCTCGGTTTCGGACATGCCCATGCCGCGCGGGCCGTTGAGCTTCGCGAGTTCCGCCTCGGCCAGATCCAGCCACGGCTGAGCGCCGAGCAGCGCGTACCGGCGGGCGGCCTCACCGAACGCCTCTCGGGCCGCGCCGCGACGGTGCGCCCGGCGTTCGATCGTGCCGAGCGAATGCCAGGCCCGCGCGACCTCCAACGGGAACGGATGATGATTCCAGCGCTCGATCGCGGCGGCGACCTCGGCCGCACCGGCACGCGGGTCGCCGTCGGCCGCGACCAGCGTGCCACTGGCACGGGCAAGGCTCAGCAGCACGTACTCGCGACCGTGTTCCTCGGCACGGACCGCGACCTCGGCGAGGACGCGTGCCGCTTCGGCCCGGGCGTTCGCGGCGACCAGCGCCTCGATGAAGTCCGCATGCCACAGGTATAGGGCGGGGTCCATCAGCCGCCGGCGGATCTGACCGTCATAGGCGAGCCGGAACGGGTCGAGTGCACTGATCGCATCGCCGGACATCAGCCGCGATTGACCCTGCGCCGCGTACGCGAGCTGCAGGAAGTCCTCGTCGCCGGCGGCCAGACACGCGTCCACCGCCTGATCGATGCTGCGGGCTGCAACGGCAAGGTTGCCTCCGTGCAGTTCGGATATCGCACCGGCGATCAGCCCCGGCCCGGGCGTCGCGTCGAGGTCCGCGAAGATCCGGGCGGCCAGCCGGCCGGCCGCGAGCGAGTCGGCGCACCGTCCGGCACGCAGGTAGGCCCCGGCGATCGAGACCAGCAAGCTACCGAGGTCGGTGATCGAACCGCCGCGCTCGACCTCGGTCCGCATCGCCTCAAAGTCGGCGAGCGCCGACCCGATCTCCAGGCCGCGTGCCATCTCGGCCGCGTCGAGCAGCCGGACCGCCAGCACCTGCGACGTCAGCGGCAGCGATCGAGCCAGCGTTGCCGCCTTCTGGAACAGCTCTTCGTCGCCCTCGTCGTGCAGCCGGCTGGTGGAGAGCAACGACAGCGCGGCCACCAGCATCTCGTTCTCGCCACTGACCTCGGCCAGGTGCCGGGCCCAGGAGAGTTCGTGATCGGCCGCGACGACATCGCCGTCGTAGAGCGCTTTCTGGCCCCGGTAGAAACGGACGCGCGAGCTGAGCGCCGCATCGGTGCCGGCGTCGGCGTACGCCTCGTCGAGCAGCTGTCCGGTGTTGGACTGATCCTGACCGGCCAGGTCGACGAGCAGGATCCGCAGATCCACCCGTACGGCCGGCTCAACCGCAGTACGCAGTGCACCCAGCGCCAGCGTACGAGCGTTCTCGGTCATGCCGGCTTCCTCGGCGAATCGCGCGGCCGCGAGCCGGCGACGCGCGCCGAGGGCGAGATCGAGGCTGCGTTCCGCGGCGAGCTGCGCAAGATCGGCGGCGATCGCCGGGGCACCGCGGCGACGGGCCACGGTCGCCGCATCGGCAAGCACCTCGGCCAGCGTCTCGTCCGGTTCCGGACGGGCGAGTGCCAGATGGCGGGCACGCTCGACCGGATCGTCGACGGCCTCCGCGAGGCGTTCGTGGGCGGCGGTCCGCGCACCGGCATCCGCGTCGGCGTAGACCATCTCGCGCAGCAGCGGGTGCGTGAATCGGACCGCGCCGTCGGTCGCGACCGTCGCGACGCCGCTGTCGATCGCCGACATGAGGACGCCGGGACGCAGCGCGCCGGTCTTTTCCAGCAAATCGCGACTTGGTCGTGCGGCGGCCGCGGCGAACACGAGCACTTCGCGGGTCGCCTGCGGCAACGCGGCGATCCGGGCCGCGAGCAGGCCACGCAGCCGATCCGGGACCGGCAGCGGTTCGTCCAGCGTGATCGGTTCGCCGCGTTCGGCCACGGCTCGGCCGAGTTCGAGGGCGAACAGCGGGTTGCCGCCACTCGCCGCGTGTACGCGCAGGATCGCCGACCGGTTGAGCCGCTCGCCGTACCGGGCTCGCAGCAGGTCGGCGACGTCGTCGGCGCCCAGCGGCGGCACGGTCAGCTCGGTGCACGGCGGCGGACAGAGATCGGCCCGTTGGATCGTCTCGTCGCTGTTCACCCGGGCCGCGGCGATCATCTGGACCGGCAGGCCGTCGAGGCGGCGTGCGACGAACTGCAGGACGCCGGCGCTGGGCTCGTCCACCCACGGAAGATCGTCGATCACGAGCAGGACCGGGCTGCGGCTCGCCAGCGCCCGGAGCAGTTCCAGCACGGCGAGCCGGACGGCCAGCTCATCCTGTGCGGTGGCGGGTGCGGCGCTGCGCAGGAGTGCCGCGTCGAGCGCCGCCCGAAGATGGCCGCGCAGCACCACGCCGTGGTCGGCCAGCACCGCGCCGAACAGGTCGACCAGCGTCAGGTACGGCAGGCCGGATTCGACCTCGGCGGCGGCCACCCGCAGGATCATGGCATCGCGGCGGCCGTGTGCGAGCGTCTCCAGGATCGTCGACTTGCCGATGCCGGCCGGTCCGCGCAGCAACACGCTCTGTCCGGAGGCGAGCAGATCGTGTGCGTGGTTGACGACCTCGATCCGGCCGATCGGCGGGTTCGATCGTTGTTGTGGCACCACCGACCGCGTCGTCCGCCGCCCGTACGGTGACGGTTCGGCCGGGCGTTGCAATGGCATCCCCACCGTTTCCCTCCCCGAGAGCGCCGAACGCCTTCCGGCCATGGAAGTCGCGCCATCCATTTGAATTACGTCCCGCAGTACACGGCTGGTTCAATGTCCATTTAGTACTTTATTTGCACAGACAAAAGCCGCCCCGCGGCGTCGAGCCTAACTCGACTTCGCGTCGCGGGACGTCCTGTTATCAAGTCGATGCGTGGCTGGTCGGAGCCGGTTTGCGGCCCATTCACGCCGGATAATTGGGGTATTTCGGAAATGCGTCGACGCAGTAAGGGCCACATGCTCGCCCCGGTGCGTACACACATGGCAATCAGCTAACCTGCCACGTGGACTTGAGGCAAGCCACCGATCGTGTCAGATAGCCGCTCCCCGTACCCGTCCGGATCGGAGGTCGTCATGGAAGATCTGGAGCAGTACGCAGCCCTGGTACGCCCGGCGATCGACCGCGTCTACGTCGGCGTACGTGCCGCCGCCCGCGATCGATGCCGCCAGATCGTCGCCGACGTCGGCGTACCTCCGGGACTCGTCGGCGACGTCTACTTCGGGCTGCTCGCCGGCCCGATGCCGGCCGATGCCGTCCAGGCGGTGTGTGCCTACCACGGAGACGAGATGACGCCCGAGCGCGAAGCCGGCGTACTGACCGTCGACGAGGCCGGCGCGTGGCATCTGACCGAGGCCGGCCGCCAGCTCGGCCTGCGGATCCAGCAAGCGATTGCGGACGCGGCGGCCGAGTCCTGGGAGCGTAGACCGATCGCGACCATGCCCGGCCTCGCCGCGCTTCCCGTCCTTGCGGACCTGCTCGGCACGTTGCTGGCCGCCGGACGGTCCAGCGGCGGTGCCGCGTTCAACGGCGTGACGCCGGTCTTCGAGCCATCCGGCGCATCATCCGCGTTGCAGGTCACCACGCGCCTGGGTGCACTCCGGCACCACCGCGGAGACGCGCATCGAGCCGCCTGGCGAGGCGCCGGCCTGACCATGACCGACCTGCTCGCCTTGGCACCCGACGACGACGTACGGCGAGCGGTCGAGGACGAGACCAACCGCCGCGACGCTCCGATCTACGCCGCCCTGACGCCGTCGCAGCGGTGGCGATTCCTGGCCGTTCTCGCGGCGCTGCCGTAACGGCACCGCCGAGGCCTCAACCCGTCGGGTCGGGCTCGGACACCGCGGTAGCGGCCGGGATGCCCAGATCGATCGCTTCCATCGGATTGGAGGGCGCCGGGATCACCGGCGTCGCCTCGTCCGCGCCGGGAGCCGAGAGCGAATTCGGTGGCAGCCGGAAGTAGGCGTACACGCCGGCCGCCACGATGATCAATGCACCCACCGTGTACAGCGTGTCCACGCGGCCGAGGCGCAGTCCGGCGACGGTCGGATGGAAGTTCAGCAGCAGCGTGCTCGCGAGCACCGAGGACAGCACGATGGACAGCGTCGAGGACATCTGCACCAGCGGTCCCAGCACGGCGTTCATCCGGCCGAGGAACTCCTTCGGCGTCACGGCCAGCAGCTGCGGCATGAGTGCGGTGTTCAGGAACGTGATCGGGATGAACATCAGGAAGATCACCACGAGCGCCGCACCGAAATTCGTCTGGCGTGCCAGCACGATCATGAACAAACCGGACAACAAGACGCCGAGCCACGTCGTGTTACGTGCGTTGATCTTCTTGACGATCCAGCCGGCCATCAGGCCGCCGACGATCGCGCCGACACCCATCGCGGTCGCCAGGAAACCGAGCAGGTTCTGGTTGGAGTGCAGGTTCTCGCGGACGAAGTAGATGTCGAGCGTGTTGATCGGGCCCGTACCCAACTGGGCGAGCACGGCGACCGCCGCCAACGCGACCAGGAACCGGTTACGCACGAACATTCGCAGGCCGGCGGTGAATTCGACGCGCCATGACGGCCGCTCCGGCGGTGTATCCGCGACGTCCGCTGGCGTGGCATCGGCATCGGCCCGGTAGCGGACGGATCTGATCGCGAGGAACGACACGAGGTAGGACAGCGCGTTGAGCAGCAGTGCCCATTGGATGCCGGCTGTGAACAGCAGCGGTGCGGCGAGCGGCGGCCCGATGATGGCCGCGGTCGCAGCGGTCGCCGAGCCCAGACCGAATGCACGGGTACGGTCGACCTCGCCCGGCACGATGTCGCCGATCGTCGCGAACCGGGCCGGATTGAAGAACTGTTCCGCGGAGTTGACCAGGAACACGACACCGTAGAGCAGGACCAGCCATGCCCACCGGGGCATCGCACTGACATCCACGAAGGTGACCACCATCAGGCCACCGACGAGGATGAACCGGATCACCTCGGACCGCAGCATGATCCGGCGGCGACTCCACCGGTCGACGAACACGCCGGCGATCGGACCGATGACGAACGACGAGACGACCGCACAGAGCACGAGCCCGCCGACCGCGAGCGGACCGGCCTTCGGATCACCCTTGTAGAGCACGGTCGCCACCCAGACGACCAACGTCGTGTCGAACACATAGTCGCCGACGGTGGAGACCGCCTGGCCGAACCAGAGGCGGGCGAAGTCGCGGTTAACCAATATATTCGACACCGACGATTTCTAGCACGACTGCCGGTAAATCGCAGCCCTCGACGTTGATCCTGGAGCTATCGGTCACTCAAGGATCAACGTCGATGGGTACGGTCAGGCGCCGCGCAGCGTCGCACCGAAACGTGACGCGGCCACGGCGACGGCGGCGTCGCGGGCCGCCACCGCCTCCTCGACGGTCGAGCGTCCGGTCGGGCGCCCGGAATGTCATCTTGTATGCCAGCGACTTCTTGTCGTCGCCGAGCGCCGCCGAGGAGTAGACGTCGAAGAGGCGTACGCCTTCGAGCAACTCGCCGGCACCGGCAACCAGAGCCGCCTCCACCTCACCGGCCGGCGTCGACGCGGGCACCACGAGTGCCACGTCGATCAGGGCCAGCGGATAGTTGGCGAGAGCCGACGCCATCGGCACCCCGGGCAGCGGGATCGCATCCAGGTTGACCTCCATCGCGCAGACCCGCTTCGGGATCTCGAGTGCGGCGCAGACCTCCGGGTGCAGCTCGCCGGCGTACCCGACGACGACGTCCCCGACCAGGATCTCGGCGCACCGGCCCGGGTGCCACGGCGCGCGGGTGGTCGCCCGTACCGTCGCGGTCTGACCTGCCGCCGCAACCGTGACGCGCGCGGCCTCGATCGCGTCCGACCAGGTCGCGACCTGCGCCGGCCCCCACCAGCCGGCCGGCGCGAACTCGCCGGTCAGCACCGCGGCGACGTGCCGCGGCTGCGCCGGCAACGCGGCGTCGATCGCGGCGAGTTCCGCATCCGTCGGCCGGTGGTCGACGCCGAGTGACGGCGGCGCGGGCGCGTCGATGGTCGGCAGGAACACCAGGCCGGTCTCGAACAGCGCGAGATCACGATGCCCCCGGCCGATGTTGCGGCGCAGCGCGCCGAGCAGGCCGGACAGCAGCGTGGTCCGCATCAGCGGCTCTTCGTCGGACAGCGGGTTTGCGAGCCGGATCGCGGTCCGGCGCTCGTCGTCGGCGGGCAGCCCGAGCGCGTCGAAGCTGGCCGGTGCGACGAACGGCAGGCAGATCGTCTCCACGTAGCCGGCCGCGGCCATCGCCCGGCCGACCGCACGACGGCGCAACTGCGACGCGGTCAGGCCGGAGCCCGGGTGCAGCGGCGGCAGCACGCTCGGGACGTCGTCATATCCGGCCAGCCGGATCACGTCCTCGACCAGCTCGATCGGCTCGGTCAGGTCCGGCCGCCAGGTCGGCGGCGTCACCACGAGGGTGTCGCCGTCGGCCGCGACCGTGCAGCCCAGCTCGGTCAGCAGGGCGCCCGGCAGGTCGGCCGGGTAGTCAACGCCGGCGATCCGGGACGGGTGCGAGATCGCCATCCGGATTTCGGCCCGCGGAGCCGACCGTGTTCACGTCGGTGACGCCCGCGACGGTGCCGCCGCCGATCGACGTCAGCAGCTCCACGGCGCGCGCCGCCGCGACCGGGCCGAGCGCCGGGTCGGCGCCGCGCTCGAACCGCTTCGACGCCTCGGACGGCAGCTTGTGCCGACGGGCCGTGTGCGCGACCGCCAGCGGCGCCCAGTGCGCGGCCTCGAACAGTACGTTCGTCGTCGCGTCACCGATCTCGGTCGACGCGCCACCCATCACGGCGGCCAGCGAGATCACGCCGGAGTCGTCGGCGATCACCATGTCGGCGCCGTCCAGCACGCGTACGGTTCCGTCCAGTGTGGACAGCTTCTCGCCCGGCTCGGCACGCCGGACCACCAGCGGCCCGGTCAGCTTGTCCAGGTCGAACGCGTGCATCGGCTCGCCCAGCTCCAGCATCACGTAGTTCGTGATGTCGACGAGCAGCGAGATCGGCCGCTGACCCGAGTGGATCAGCCGCTGCTGCATCCACGCCGGGCTCGCCGCACCGACATCGACGCCACGGACCGCGACCGCGGTGAATCGGTCGCAGCCGGCCGGATCCTCGACCCGTACGGCATATCCGGCGGCGTCGGCGACCAGCGGAGTCACCCGTGACGCCGGATCGGTGTACGCCAGGCCGAGCGAGTGCGCGAGTTCCCGGGCGATGCCGCGGACCGAGAAGCAGTAGCCGCGATCCGGCGTGATCGCCAGCTCGATGACGAGATCGTCGAGGCCGACGATCGGGCGGGCCTGATCGCCCGGCTTCGCGGTGCCCGGCGGCAGCACGATGATGCCGGAGTGGTCGTCGCCGATGCCCAGTTCCCGAGCCGAGCAGATCATGCCGGCCGATGTCCGGCCGTACGTCTGTGCGCTCGGAGATCGCGAAATCGCCGGGCAGCACGGCACCGGGCAGCACGACGACGACGAGGTCGCCCTCGGCGAAGTTCCGGGCGCCGCAGACGATCGACTGCGGTTCGGCGTTGCCGACATCGACCAGGCAGTGCCGGATCGGCTTCTTGAACTCGGTCAGCTCCTCGATCGACGTCACCCGCCCGACGACCAGCGGGCCGGTCACCGAGGTCCGAAGATCGAGCATCTCCTCGACCTCGAGACCGACCTTGACCAGCGCCTTCTCCAGCGTGGACGGATCGGTGGGCGCATCGACGTACTCGCGCAGCCATGACAGTGCAACTCGCATCGCTACGCCCCCATCCCGAACTGCCGGCTGAACCGGACGTCTCCCTCGACCATTTCCCGCATGTCGCTGACGCCGTTACGGACCATCAGCGTGCGGTCGATCCCCATTCCGAACGCGAAACCGGTGTAGACGTCCGGGTCGATGCCGCACGCGATCAGCACGTGCGGGTTGACCATGCCGCAGCCACCCCATTCGACCCAGCGCGGGCCGTCGCGGTGCTGCGGGAACCACACGTCGAACTCGGCGGACGGCTCGGTGAACGGGAAGTACGACGGGCGCCACCGCGTCTTCGCGTCCGGCCCGAGCATCGCCCGGGCGAAGTGGTCCAAGCGTGCCCTTGAGGTGCGCCATCGTGATGCCCTTGTCCACCACCAGGCCTTCGACCTGGTGGAACACCGGCATGTGGGTCGCGTCGAGTTCGTCGGTGCGGTAGACCCGGCCCGGGCACACGATCGCGATCGGCGGCTGGCGGTTCAGCATCGTGCGCGCCTGCACCGGCGACGTGTGCGTCCGCAGCACCAGGCCGGACTCCGCGTTGGCCGCCTTCAGCGGCGCCTCGCCACCGACCACGTGCTGCGCGGTCGCGACGTAGAACGTGTCCATCATGGTCCGCGCCGGGTGGTCCGCGACGAAGTTCAGCGCGTCGAAGTTGTACCACTCCGACTCCAGCTCGGGGCCCTCGGCGACGTCGAAGCCCATCGCGACGAACGAGTCGGCGATGTCCTCCATCAGCGTCGTCAGCGGGTGCCGGAATCCGCGCGGCCGTCGATCCCACGGCAGCGTGACGTCGACCTGCTCCTCCTGAAGCACGCGCTGCGCAGCCTCCGCGGCCAGCGTCACGCGCCGCGCGTCAAAGGCGGCCTGGATCGTGGTCCGGGTCGCGTTCACGCGCGCACCCGCATCCGACTTGGCCGCGGGTGGCAGCGCTCCGATCTCCCGTCGCGCCAGCGATACCTGCGATCGATCACCCAGGTGTACGGGCTTGAGCGCGATCAGCGCATCGAGATCGGACGCGGCGGCGAACGCCTTCTCGGCCTCGGCCGCGGCGTCGTCCAACGCGGCCGGATCGAGCAGCGCGGCCTGCTTCGGATCATAAGGATCATTGCGATAAGTCATGGCATCTCTCCCGCGAGGATGGAACCGGTGAAGTCTATGCGAGGGCGACGGACGTGTGAGCATCGCAGCGCAGCGAGGAGCGCAGCACGCCCGGAGCCCGAGCCACGCGCCTCGCCAAGATCACTGGTTTGGGAAGGTGTGGAGGTTCAGGGTTGTGATCATGGGGATTTGACGACACTGAGCAGCCATGATCTGCGATCACACTGGTTTCTCGCGGCATCCGCCGCCCGCCCGCCGCGATCCGGGGTTAGTGAATCCGAAGGAGTGGGTTCACCGCCCGCCGACTGCGGCGGGCTCGATAAACGACTCAACTTCGATGATGTGCACGGGCTGAAGCGTACAGGCAGACGGCCGCGGCCGCAGCGAGGTTTAGGCTCTCGGCCCGACCATGAATCGGTACGCGAACCCGCGCATCCGCAGCGTCCGCGAGGTCGGCCGGGAGTCCGTGCGCTTCGGAGCCGAACATCCACGCCGTACGCGAGGCGAGCGCGCCGTCGGATTCGAGCGTGTCGAGATCGTTCGCGCCGTATCCGTCCGCGGCCAGCACCGTCATCCCGGCGTCGCGCAGTGCCACGACGACCGCGAACGGGTTCGGCGCGCGTACCACGTCCACGTGGAACAGGCTGCCCGCGCTGGCGCGAACGCACTTCCCGTTGTACGGGTCGACGGCGTCACCGGCGAAGATCACTGCTTCGGCGCCGGCCGCGTCGGCGGTACGCAGGACGGTGCCGGCGTTCCCCGGGTCCCGGACCTCGGCCAGTACCGCCACGAGTCGCGGTCGGCGGGTCAGCGCGTCGGACAGCGTGACGTCGATGTGCTTGCAGACCGCGACGATGCCCTGCGGTGCCACGGTTTCGGCCAGCGAGGCGAGCCCGTCGTCGGTGACGATCGACAGTTCGGCCCCGGCTCCGCGTACCATATTAATGATCTTGTGGTGTCGATCGAGAGCATCCGCGGTCGCGAACACCTCGACCACCGCGGGAGTGTCCAGCGCTTCGCGGACCGCCTGCGGGCCCTCGGCCAGGAACAGGCCGGACTCGTCGCGATCGCGGCGCCGCTGCAGGCGCCGGGCAGCAACAACCCGGGGCGTCCGCTGTGTAAACGGATCCACCCCGGGTTGCTTCATCTGTATTTAGGCAGCCTGAGCTGCCGCGCCACCGATGCCCTCGGCGAGTACCGCCGCGCGGGCGATCTCGACGATCGCCGCGAACGATGCCGCGTCGTTGACTGCCATGTCCGCGAGGATCTTGCGGTCGACCTCGACATTGGCCAACTTCAGACCCTGGATCATGCGGTTGTACGTCATGCCGTTGAGCCGCGCGCCTGCGTTGATGCGCGTGATCCACAGCTGGCGGAAGTCGCCCTTGCGGTCACGGCGGTCACGGTAGGCGTACTGCATCGAGTGCAGCATCTGCTCCTTGGCCTTGCGGTACAGGCGCGAACGCTGACCGCGGTAGCCGCTGGCGCTTTCCAGAACGGTACGGCGCTTCTTGTGGGCGTTGACTGCCCTCTTGACGCGTGCCACGTCAAACTCCTTAAAAGTCGGGTGGGCGCGCGGTTAGCGGCCGATCATCTTCTTTACGCGCGGGGCGTCGGCCTTCGAGATCTCCTTGTAACCGGCCAGGCTGCGGGTCTCCTTCGAGGACTTGACCTCGAGGCGGTGGCGCATACCCGTCCGCGCAAACAGGATCTTGCCGCTGCCGGTCACCTTGACCCGCTTGAACATCCCGCTGTGCTTCTTCATCTTCGGCATTGCTTCAACGTCTCCCCTACTGCTGGTCGCCCGCGCCAGCCTCGGGTGCGGGCTCCTGCGGAGTAGCGCCTTCTTCGGCGCCTCCGCGAGCGGCAACCTTGGTGCTGCGGTGCGGTGCGATCACCATGATCATGTTACGGCCATCTTGCTTCGCCTGAGACTCGACAAAGCCAAGCTCGGAGATCTCTTCCTCCAGCTTGCGCAGCAGGCGGAATCCCAGTTCGGGACGGCTCTGCTCGCGGCCGCGGAACATGATCGTGACCTTGACCTTGTCGCCCGCCTTCAGGAAGCGCATGACGTGACCCTTTTTGGTCTCGTAGTCGTGCGCATCGATCTTGGGGCGAAGCTTCATCTCTTTGATGACGGTCTGCTGCTGGTTGCGCCGGGCTTCGCGCGCCTTGAGTGCACTCTCATACTTGAACTTTCCGAAGTCCATGAGCTTGCAGACGGGCGGGCGCGCCATCGGAGCTACCTCGACCAGATCCAGATCCACATCCGCGGCGAGCTGGAGTGCACGCTCAAGTGGGACGATTCCCACCTGTTCGCCCTCCGGGCCGACAAGGCGGACTTCACGTGACCGGATTTGATCGTTGATGCGTGGTTCGACGCTGATGGGGCCTCCTCGAGTCGGTTCTCTGCCTTACGACCGACCCAAAAACGATGTGGGCCCCAGCGCAGATGCGCTAAGGCCCGCTCGACCGGTCTTCGCGTCCATGGGGACGCACCGCTCTGCCGCTTTGCAGCGTCAAACAGGACCGGAACCCGGCAACTATGCGTCACTCGGGTGGGAGCGGGTGCTCCTCTTGGGACTGCAGCCACTCTCGCGAGCGATCACAGTTTGGTCGACACCACAAGTGTATCACTCCGCCGGCGCGCGGCTGGCTGCCAGCAGGGCGCGCAGGCCGCGTACGGCGGTGACGGCGTACTCCTTGTCGGTCGCCTGGATCGCCATGACCGAGATCACGTCGTCGTCACGCAGGTCGATCGCGACCCACGGCGAACCCCGGTCGAACCGGACAGCGGTGACGACCTCCCACGGTACGTCCACCCAGCCGAGCAGGTTCCGAACGCGTACGCCGTTGATGTCCGCCACGAGTCGCGGGCGGGTGAACCAGAAGATCCCGGCGGCACACAGGAATCCGAGGATGATCATCGCGACCTGGTCCTCGGGGTGGAAGTAGCTGTCGCCGCTCTCGGTCTTGCCGCGCAGCGTGAGCGCGACGAGCGAGAACACGATGATGATCGCAGCCGCGCCGATGTAGGCGACCTTCTGCGCTTTCTGACCGCGGGCGCTGATCGTCGCCGGGACCGTCGTTGTCGAACTCACGTCAGGAGTCTCCCACTGTTTCCTGCTGAGCCGACAGCCAGGCCCACGCCGGCCTGCCCACGCCGGCCTGCCCGCGGCTCCTGCCGCGGCTCCTGCCGGCCCGCTGCTGCCGGCCCGCTGCTGCCGGTTGGCGCCGTTGCATGATCGGAGATCTTGGCTGCGGTGGAGGGTCAGCGTCGTCATCCGAGCGAAATAGCCACCGTGCGCAGCCAAGATCTGCGATGTCTACAGGCGGCACGCCAGGATGTCGGTTACCAGGATCGCTCGCGCGCCGACCGCGTACAGCTCGTCCATGATCGGGTGTACGTCGGACCGCAACACCATCGCCTCGACCGCGACCCACCCCTCACGGTGCAGCGGTGAGATCGTCGGCGACTCGATGCCCGGCGTGAGGTCGACCGCGGCGTCGAGTTGATCCGCGCGTACGTCGTAGGCGAGCATCACGTAGCGCCGGGCGACCAGCACGCCCTGCAGGCGGCGTATCAGCTGCATCATCGGCTTCGTCCCGATGTCCGCTCCGGTACGCGCGACGAGCAGCGCAGACGACTCCAGAATCGGCTTACCGACCGGCTCGAGTCCGGCCTGCCGCAGCGTGGCACCGGTTTCGACGACGTCGGCGATCACGTCGGCGACACCGAGCCGGATCGCGTTCTCGACCGCGCCGTCGAGTTTCACGACGGTCGCCGCGATGCCGTTGTCGGCCAGGTGCCGCGCGACGACGCCCGGAAACGCGGTGGCGATCCGCTTGCCGGCGACCTGATCGACCGAGGTGATCTCCCCGGCCCGACCGGCGAACCGGAACGCCGCGTTGGCGAAGCCGAGGTCGAGCACCTCGACAGCGTCGGCTTCGGAGTCGATCAGCAGATCACGGCCCGTGACGCCGAGATCGAGGTCGCCGGAGCCGACGTACGTAGCGATGTCACGTGGACGCAGATAGAAGAACTCGACACCGTTGGCCTCGTCGCGGCAGATCAGGTCGCGGTCGTCGGTGCGCTGCCGGTAACCAGCCTCGATCAACATCCGGGAGGCGGGAGCGGAGAGCGTGCCCTTATTCGGAACGGCAATGCGGAGCATGAAGATCCCTCACAGGTATTGGTAGACGTCGTCAAGGTCGAGATTGAGCGCGAGCATGAGCACCTGCACGTGGTAGAGCAGTTGCGAAATCTCTTCGGCGGCCCTTTCGGGCCCCTCATGCTCGGCCGCCATCCACGACTCGGCCGCCTCCTCGACGACCTTCTTGCCGATCGCATGCACACCGGCGTCCAACAGTCGAACCGTCCCCGAATCGGTCGGCCGCAGCGTCGCCTTTGTACGTAGCTCTTCGTAGAGGTCATCGAACGTCTTCACCCCACGAGTGTGGCCTGCGCTCCGCGTACCGGCTACCCCGGCACGCGGAGGCGTCCACTCTTTGGACCGTTATGACGTCACGGTAAACGTGTGGTCGTCGATAACCTGTTCGCTGGTGTCCTTGAGGCTCAGCAGGACCGCTTCGATCGTGTACGTCCCCGGCGGCAGCGTCACATGTACCGTCGCAGTGCCCTGCGCCGGCGAGCCGGCCGACAGATGCACCGACACGTTCTTGACCACGACCCCACTCGCGTTGCGGATGCGCAGCGTGAACTGCGCCTCGAAGACGATCCCAGCGACGTTGACGGTCACGTTCGGGCCGGTGATCGCGCCCTGCTGCGGGTCGATGATCCAGATGGATGCGAGCACGTCGACCGCCGGCCCGCGACGGAGTACGCCACGTTGACCCGCGATCGACGTCACGGGCTTGCCGTCGACCAGCAGCTGTATGCCGGTGCCGCCGGTGAAGGCCGTGCCGGTCCAGATCAGCTGCTGCAGCATCGCCTTTTCGGACGGATCCGGTGTCGCCCCCTCGGCGCGGAAGATACCGTCGCCGTGCAGATCGATGGTCGCGATGCCGCCGGAGATCCGCACGCTGCGCACCGTTATCCCGGCCGGCCAGCCGCTGTGATAGCTCGGGTCGACGGCGGTCGGCCCGAACAGCTGGGAGACCGCGGCGGCGACCTGGTCCGTGGTCGAGGTCGATGCGGCCGCTACGTGGTGATATTCGCGGTAGAGCCGCCCGCCCAAGCCGATGTAGTAGACCGGCACGTTAACGGTGACCGTGCCGGCCGGCGCGCTGCCGGACGGCGGTGCCGGTGTGGTGGCCGGTGTGGTGGCGGGCGGATCCCGCGGGCGGGTGCGTGGCGACCGGCTTCGATTGGCAGCCGCCGGTGACGCTGGCGAACGCGAATACCGCCGTCGCCGCCAGTACCCCGGTGCCGGTGGAAAGGGTGACCATGAATCCTCCTCGATGGGTCCGGCGGCGTTTGCGCGTCCGGGCCCGGATCTTGGTGAGAGCGTCGGGTGCGACTTCGATGCGCCGGGCCTGCGCGTCGAGCGCAATGCGCAACGCCTGCTCGATGTTGTCGTCGATCATGGCGATTGCTCCATCCGTGCCCGCAGCGCAGCGATCCCGCGTGCGGTGTGGCTCTTGACGGCGCCGCGGCTGCATCCCATCGCGTCCGCGACCTCGGCCTCGGACAGATCGCCGTAGTAACGCAGGACCAGCGCTTCGCGCTGGCGGGTCGGCAGCGTACGCAGTGCCGCCAGTACGACTTCGGACTGCAGCCGATCGAGCGTGTGCGCCTCCGCGCTGCGCACGCTGGCCGGTGCCGCGACCGATTCGAGGTGACGTGCGACGACGCCGCGATGCCGCAGGGCGGACCGGGCTCGATTGACGACGGCGGTTCGCAGGTAGGCCAACGCCTTGTCGGTATCGCGCAGGGCCCGCCACCGTACGTGCAGCTGCACGTACGCGTCCTGGGTCACCTCTTCCGCGGCACCGGAATCGCCCAACAACAGGGCAGCAAGCCGCACCAATGATCGGTAGTGCGCCGTGAACAGGCGCTCGACCGCTTCATCAGGCCCCCATGCATAAGCTTCGTCTGGGCCCACGGCCCAACCGTCCCATGCAATGCCGGCAATTCTCGATACCACGCACAGTTGACGCGCCAGTCCCCTATTCGGTTTACCTGGCGCCGAAAATTACCGGTGATCGTCGGTGTCTAGTGGAATCCGAGGTTGGTCCGCTTGGGGGCGATCTGGCGGATGGCCAGCGCCGCGTCGAGGGCGGCCACCACCGACGACCAGCCCTTGTCCTCGCTGGAGTCCGGCAGACCGGCCCGATCGCGGGCCTGATCCAGCGTGTCCACGGTGAGCACGCCGTGCGCGACCGGCGTCGACGAGTCCAGCGCAACCCTGGTCAGGCCGTCGGTCACCGACCGGCAGACGTACTCGAAATGGGCGGTGTCGCCACGGATCACGACGCCGAGCGCGGCGACCGCGTCGCACCGGTCGGCCAGCGCCTGGGCCACCACCGGCAGCTCGACCGACCCGGCGACGTGCACGATCACGACGTCCTCGACGCCGCACGCCTTCGCCGCGGCCTCCGCACGCGCCAACATCTGCGACGTCAACTCGGAGTGCCACCGCGTGACCGCGATGCCGAGCGACAGCCCGGTCGCGTCCACCGTCGACAATTCCGGTGCACCGAATCCAGCCATCAGAGCTGGCCCTCCGCAATCTGGTCGAGTTCCTCCAGGATGTGGCCCATGCGGTCGCGCTTCGTTCGCAGGTAACGCACGTTCTCCTCGTGTACGCGTACCGGCATCGCCTCGCGGCCGATCACCTCGAGACCGTACCCGTCGAGACCGGCCCGCTTCGCCGGGTTGTTCGTGAGCAGCCGCATCGTGCGGACGCCGAGGTCGTAGAGGATCTGCGCACCCGTGCCGTAGTCGCGGGCATCCGCCGGCAGGCCGAGGTCGAGGTTCGCGTCCACCGTGTCGCGCCCTTCGTCCTGCAGCTGGTACGCCTGCAGCTTGTGCATCAGGCCGATCCCCCGCCCTTCGTGCCCGCGCATGTAGAGCACGATGCCGCGGCCCTCGGCCTGGACCCGTGCGAGCGAGGCCTGCAGCTGCGGACCGCAGTCGCACCGGACCGAACCCAGTACGTCGCCGGTCAGGCACTCGGAGTGCACGCGGACCAGCACGTCCTGGCCATCGCCGATGTCGCCGACGACGAGCGCGATGTGTTCGGTGCCGTCGAACGTGGCCCGATATCCGAACGACGTGAACACGCCGTAGTCGGTCGGGAGCCGCGCTTCGGCGACCCGCTCGACCTGCTTCTCGGTCCGCCGCCGGTACGCGATCAGATCCGCGATCGTGATCAGCGTCAGGCCGTACTTCTCCGCGAAGATCTCCAGATCGGGCAGCCGCGCCATCTCGCCGTCCGAGTTCGCGATCTCGCAGATCACGCCGGCCGGAGTGAGACCGGCGAGGCGGGCCAGGTCGACCGCGGCCTCGGTGTGTCCGGGGCGGCGGAGCACTCCGCCGGATTTCGCGTGCAACGGGAAGACGTGACCCGGCCGGACCAGCTGGTCGGGGCGGGTGTCGCCGGACGCGAGCAGCCTGACGGTGAGCGCCCGGTCGCGGGCGGAGATGCCGGTCGTGACGCCTTCGCGCGCGTCCACCGAGACGGTGAACGCGGTGCCGTGCCGCTCCGCGTTCTGCGCCACCATCGCATCGATGTGCAGCCGCTCCAGCGCGGGTCCTTCCATCGGCATGCAGATCAGACCGCGGCAGTCGTTCATCATGAACGCGATCAGCTCGGGGGTCACCTTGTCGGCGGCGAAGATGAGGTCGCCCTCGTTCTCCCGGTCCTCATCGTCGACGACCACGACGGCCTTACCTGCGGCGATATCGTCAATCGCCTGTTCGATGCTGGCGAACTTGCGCATCACGAGCGGCCTCCCAGCAGCTTCTCGACGTACTTCGCAATCACGTCGACTTCCAGATTGACCGGCGCTCCGACGCCTTTGTGTCCCAGCGTTGTCAACGCCAACGTGGTCGGGATCAAGCTCACCGAAAACGTGTCCTCGGTCACCTCGGTCACGGTCAGCGAGATGCCGTCGACCGTGATGGAACCCTTCTCGACGACGTACCGCGCCAGATCGCCAGGCAGCGAGATCGTGACCAACTCCCAAAGATCTGATGGTTTGCGGTCGCGGATCAGGCCGACTCCGTCGACGTGGCCCTGCACGAGGTGTCCACCCATGCGCGTGGACAGCGTCGCGGCGCGTTCCAGGTTGACCTGGTCGCCCGGCTGCAGGACGCCGAGCGAGGATCGGTCCAGCGTCTCCTTCATGACATCGGCCGTGAAGACATCGTCGCCGTGGTCCACGACGGTCAGACAGACACCGTTGACCGCGATCGAGTCGCCGCGGCCCGCGTCGCCCACGACGAGCCGGCCGCGTACCGCGATCCGGGCCGCTTCGCCCAGGTCGGTGATCGCCTCGACCGTCCCGAGTTCCTCCACGATTCCGGTGAACATCTATTCGGCTCCCTTCGGCACCGCGGTCAGCCGGAGATCCGGCCCGATCCGGGTGACATCTCGAACGTCCAGATTCAATGCCGCATCGATGCTGGTAATTCCGGCGCGGCCGAGCGCGTTACGCCCGTCACCCAGCAGCTTCGGCGCGATGTACGCGACCACCTCGTCGATCAGGCCGGCCTGCAGGAACGCGCCGGCCAACGTGGGCCCGCCCTCCAGCAGCGCCGCCCGTACCCCTCGGCCGTACAGCTCCTTGACCAACGCCCCGAGGTCGACCCGCCCGTGCGCGGTGGCGCCGACATCCGCGGCGGTCGCGATCCAGGTGGGCGCGGCGCCGTCGCGGACACTCGCAGACTCGGGGGTACGCCCGTCCGAGTCCACCACGACCCGCAGCGGGCGCCGTTCGACCGTGGACCGGACGGTGAGGCGGGCATCGTCGGCGAGCACCGTTCCGACACCGGCGATGATCGCGTCGACCGTGCCACGCAGTTCGTGGACGTCGGCCCGGGCCGCCTCGGAGGTGATCCACTTGCTGCTCCCGTCCGCGGCGGCGCTGCGACCGTCCAGCGTGGCGGCAAACTTCCAGATCACGTACGGGCGTTCCCGGCCGATCGCGGTCAACCAGTAACGGAGGCCGTGTCGAGCTTCGGTTTCGCGTACCCCGGCTTCGACATCGACGCCGGCCGCTCGCAACCGTTCGATGCCGCCGGCCGCGAGCAGATTGGGATCGCGGACCGCGACCACCAGGCGTGCGATCCCGGCCGCGATCAGCGCTTCGGAGCACGGACCGGTCCGGCCGGTGTGGTTGCAGGGTTCGAGGGTGACCACCGCGGTCCCGCCGCGGGCCTGGTCACCGGCTTCGCGCAGCGCGAGTACCTCGGCATGCGGGCCGCCCGCGGGCGCGGTGTGGCCGGCGCCGACGACCCGGCCGGACGCGTCCAGAATCACCGCGCCGACGCTCGGATTGGGGCTGGTGCTGCCGAGACCGCGTGCGGCCAGCGCAATCGCCTGATCCATGGCGGCCAGTGCCCGTGGATCTCCCGTGGCGGACAGTGCTCGCGGATCTTCCATCGCCCTGCCCCCAATCGCGGTCAACCCAATGGTCGCGCGTGGCGGGGGTCTTGCAGGCGGGATATCGCCGGCTTCACGGCGTTTGGCCCCGAACAGGCACGGCGTCGCGAAGCCCAGCGATCGAGCACCCATGAGAAGGGTGTCCGATAGCCCGCGCGCTGTCTCCCATCCGGACTTTGACCGTCGGCCCTGGTCTCACACCAGATCCACCGACCGCTGGCTGCGGCCGGGTCGCGGGCTGACCGCAGCTCGTGGGAGCGCGGATCACCGCCGGTTCGGATTTTCACCGAGTCCCGCCAGCGCGTGGTGGGTACCCGCTCAGTCTTCCACGCTCAGCCGACCGATGTGAACGTCGCGTCCGGAACGAGCCGGAGACGCGTGTCACAGCGATGCGCTAATAATCCTGTTCGGCCTGCCGCCGGTCGATCGCGACGTACGAGCCCGGCTGCGATTTGGCGACGGTCTTCATCTCCGATGCGGCCGCCGAGACGTCCCGCGGGTTGAGCGGCCGGGCGTGCGTGGACAGCGCGAAGCCGATCGACACGGACACCAGCGAGGCCCGCTGCGTCTCGCCACGTTGATCCTGCTTCTCCAGGTAACCGCGGCCGGCGTCGATCGGGTCGTACAGCGAGTCCAGCGCCTGTTCGAACGTGAGGATCGCATATTCGGACAGCGGCCGGATCTGTTCCGGCGTGCAGATGATCACGAAGTCGTCGCCGCCGACATGGCCGACGAACGCCGGCGGCCCGGCCAGGCCACGGGTCGCCTCCTGCAGCGCCTTCGCCAGCTCGATGATGAACTCGTCGCCGCGGCCGAACCCGTACACGTCATTGACGGTCTTAAATCTGTCGATGTCGACGTGGCCGACCGCGAACGCTTCGCGGCGCGCGGCCCGCACGGACATCTCCGACAGGATCCGGGTGTTGCCCGGCAGGCCGGTCAGCGGCGAGCTCTCCCGAACCTCCTTGGTACGCCGCAGCGTCGCCTTGATCCGGGCGACCAACTCCATCGTGTCGAACGGCTTCACCATGAAGTCGTCCGCGCCGGCGGTCAGCCCGATCACCTTGTCGACGGTCAGTCCCTTGGCGGTCAGCATGATGACCGGCATCGCGGACGTGGTCGGGTTGCTGCGCAGCCATCGAGTGAGCTGCAGTCCGTCCACGCCCGGCATCATCAGGTCCACCACGGCAAGGTCCGGCCGATGGTCGTAGACCATCTTCATGGCCATCTCGCCGTTGCTCGCGACCTGCACCCGGAAGCCTTCGACGACGAGGTTCATCTGGATGAACCGCGCGATGTCCGGATCGTCGTCAACGACAAGAATCAGGTCACCGTCGCCCGGAATCGTCATGACGACCCACCACGAACCTCACGTTCGCTCGTGGTCACACTGACCTCACTACGTTCGGTCATGACTGCTGCGACGCCTCCGCCCGGCGCCGCAGCGCCCGTACGGCGGCGGCGGGATCGGCTGCGCCGTAGACGGCCGTACCGGCGACGAACGCATCCGCACCGGCCACCGCACACTCGACGATGGTGTCCTCGTCCACCCCGCCGTCGACCTCGATCCGCAGTTCGAGATGGCCGGCGTTGGCGTGCCGGCGGGCGGTCGCGACCTTCGATAGCAGTTCCGGCATGAACGTCTGTCCGCCGAAGCCGGCCTTGATCGTCATGATCAGGAGCGTATCGAAATGCGGCAGGATGTCGAGGTACGGCTCGATCGGCGTATCCCGGTCGATCGCCAGCCCGGCCAACGTGCCGGCCGCGCGCAGGTCCCGCGCCAGCGCCACCGGATCGTCCGCACACTCGACGTGGAACGTCACGTTGTACGCGCCGATCTCGGCGTAACCGAGCGCCCAGCGCTCCGGCGCCTCGATCATCAGATGGCAGTCGAACGGCATCGACGTCGCCTTGCGCAGGCTCGACACCACCGGCAGGCCGATCGTCAGATTCGGCACGTAATGGTTGTCCATCACGTCCACATGCAGCCAGTCCGCATCCTCGGCGACGGCGTTGGCCTCGTCGCCCAGACGGGCAAAATCGGCGGCAAGCAGGCTGGGCGCGATGATGAACGACGAAGTCACGCCCGACAGTCTAGGCGCAGGTCGCGCCGTCTGCCTCGCCCGAGCGGCATAGTGCGCCCTCACCCATACGTACCTGCACCATTACGGTCCGTTTCCTATTCGGTGCGCCGCAGCACCGCCAGAAACATCGCGTCGGTCCCGTGCCGATGCGGCCATAGCTGCACGGTCGGACCGGTGCCGAGGCCCGGCATGCCGTCCGGCAGCAGCGCCCGCGCGTCCACGAACTCCACCGGGAACGGCGCGCGCCGCGCCGATTCGGTGACCGTCACCTGCGTCTCGGCGATATGCGGCGAGCACGTGACGTAGGCGACGACGCCACCGGGACGGACCGCGCGGAGCGCGGCCGCGAGCAGCTCGCGCTGCAGTCTGGTCAACGGCGGCAGATCGCTGGGCGTACGCCGCCAGCGCGCCTCGGGGCGCCGCCGCAGCGAGCCGAGCCCGGAGCACGGCGCATCCACGAGCACGCGATCGAACCCGCCGGCCGGCAACTCGTCGATCGCACCGACGTCCCGGCCGTCGGCGCAGACGACCGTCACCGGCAACCCGCGTGTCGTCTTCAGCACGAGATCGGCCCGGTGCGGCGTGATCTCCACCGCGGTGACGTGCGCGCCCCGCTGTGCCGCGATCGCGCCGAGCAGGCCGGCCTTGCCACCCGGTCCGGCGCACAGGTCGAGCCAGGCGCCGATCCGGACCGTCGATCGGCGCCTCGGCGAGCGCGTACGCGACGAGCTGCGAACCCTCGTCCTGTACGTGCGCGTCGGCAGTGCACCACCGCCGGCATGTCCCGGGGCGCGCCGCCGGGCAGGTAGACGGCGTACGGCGAGAACGCGCCCGGCGTACCGCCGACCTCGTCGGCCAGATCGATCGCGTCCACCCGGCCCGGCCGCGCGCACAGGTGCACGATCGGGCGCTCGTTGTCCTCGATCAGCAGTTGCTCGGTCTCGTCCAGGTCGCCGCCGAGCGCATCCGCGAACGCCCGCACGATCCACTGTGGATGGTGCTGGGTGACCGACGAGGTAGCCGACCCGGTCGGTCTCCCGATCCGGCGCGACCGTGGCCAGCCAGTCGTCGAGGTCCTTCGCGGCGATCTGGCGCATCACCGCGTTCGCGAACCCGGACGCGCCCTCGCCGGCCACCGACCGAACCAGGTCGACCGTCGCGGAGACCGCCGCGTGCGTCGGGACCCGGGTGTAGAGCAGCTGGTAGACGCCCAGGCGCAGCGCATCGCGGGCCGGTGGATCGATCCGGTCGACGCCACGGTCGGCGGCGATCGCGATGATCGCGTCGATCGTGCCGCCGGCGCGCAGCGTGCCGTAGGTCAGCTCGGTCGCGAACGCGGCGTCCCGGCCGTGCAGCCCGGCGTCGCGCAGGATGGACGGGAGCGCCAGGTTCGCGTACGCGTCGTCGCGGTGCACGGCGGCGACCGCGTTGTACGCCGCCCGGCGGGCCGGGTCGACCGGATCCGGCTTGGCGTAGACGCGAGCCACCGTCCGCGGGCCCCGGCGCGCCCCGTGCGCGGTACCGCGCCGGCGGACGCGACGGTCGCCGCGATCCGCGCGAGGGCCGGTCGTGCGGACGGTCGGTCGCCGCGTGCAGGCGGTCGTGGTCGTCGCGGCATTCGGTCGATCGGGCAGCGTCATCCGTTGTCACCAGTCTCATGGCATCTCGCGCGGAACCGGGAACCCGGATCCGGTCGCGCTCCGCGAGCCCAGTCGGAGCGCGCGCATCGGCTTCTTGCCGGCTGCGCGGACCTCGCCCAGTTCGACCGGCGTCGGTCGCGGTACCGACGAGGACGCGGTTCTTCTCGACCAGGATCTCGCCGGGCGCCAGCCGGGGCGCGTCCGGCGACGGGCGTACCGGGCCGAGCTTCACCCGGTCCGCGCCCAGCGTCGTCCAGGCGCCCGGCTCCGGCGTGCAGGCCCGGATCCGCCGGTCGACCGCGAACGCCGGCTCGGTCCACCGCACCTCGGCGTCGCCGACCAGGATCTTCGGCGCCAGCGACACGCCGTCGCCCGGCTGCGCAACCGGCGTCAGCGCGCCCGCCTCGATCCCGTCCAGCACCCGTACGAGCAGCTCCGCGCCCTGACCGCGAGCCGGCCGAGCAGATCGCCGGAGGTGTCGGTCGGGCGGATCTGCTCGACCACGGTGCCGTAGACCGGGCCGGTGTCCAGGCCCGCTTCCAGCTGGAACACCGACGCGCCGGTGATCTCGTCGCCGTGCAGCACCGCGTGCTGGACCGGCGCCGCGCCACGCCAGGCCGGCAGCAGCGAGAAGTGCACGTTGATCCAGCCGTGCTTCGGGATGTCCAGCGCGCTCTGCGGCACCAGCGCGCCGTAGGCGACGACCGGTACGCAATCCGGCGCGATCGCGCGCAGCCGGGCCTGGAACTCCTCTTCGCGGGGGCGGGCCGGCGTCAGCACCTCGATGCCGCGCTCGTCCGCCCAGGCGCCGACCGGCGATCGCTGCAGCGACCGGCCACGACCGGCGGCCGCGTCCGGTCGGGTGACGACCGCCACGATCTCGTGCGCGGAGTCGGCGAGCGCATCCAGCGCCGGGATCGCGACGGCGGGCGTACCCGCGAAGACCAGACGCATCAGCGCAGGCCCATCCCGTGGCCCGGCAGTCCGCCGGCCGCATGCGGGCTGAACTTGACGGTCGGTGTCCTGTCGCCGTACCACTCGGCCGCCCGGATCTCGCGCATCGCCTGCTTGCGGGTCTCCGGCGTCGAGCCGTTCGATGAACATCACGCCGTCGAGGTGATCGGTCTCGTGCTGCACGCAGCGGGCCATCAGGCCGGTGCCGACGATCTGCATCGGATCGCCGTACGAGTTGAAGCCCTTCGCGACCACGTTCATGCGGCGCTTCGTGTCGTAGTAGAGCCCGGGGATGGACAGGCAGCCCTCCTGGCCGTCCTGCTCCTCCTCGTCCGGGAAGTGCAGACTCGGGATTGATCAGGTGGCCGAGGACGTCGTCGACGTCGAACACGAAGACGCGCAGGCCCACACCGATCTGCGGGGCGGCGAGCCCGGCGCCGTTCGCTTCGAGCAGCGTGTCGGTCAGGTCCGACGACGAGACCGCGCAGTTCCTTGTCGAACGTGACGACCGGATCGGCGGCCGAGCGGAGCACCGGGTCTCCGAAGATGCGGATGGGGGTGATAGTCACCCGAACAGTCTACGTAAGGCCGCACGGTTCGCTGCGGCTACAGCAGCTCCAGCGGGTCGATCTGGATCCGGACCGGGTCCGGGCTCTTCCGAGCGCTGCGAACCCCGGATGCCGCCCGGAGCGCATCGGACAGCGCGCGACCGGCTGCGCGCGGTACGCGTACCAGATAACGCTCTTGATCTTCCGTGACCGGGACCGGGCCCAGGACCTCGGCGTCCTGCCGGCAGCCGGGCCGCCGCGAGCAGGTCCGCGACGGCGGCCGGCGTGCCGGTCAGCGACGCCATCCGGACCGTGGGCGGGAAGCCCGAGCTCGCGGCGTTCGGCCAGGTCACGCGCTGCCAGCCAGCCCGGGTCGAAGCGCACCAGCGCCTGCACGGCGGCGAGCCCGCCGTCCGCGACGACCACGACCTTGCCGCCACGGCGACGCCGGCAGCGCCAGCGCCGCCGCCGCCATCCAGCGGCGCAGCGTCTCCTCGCCCGCGCGCAGATCGGCGCGGGTGAGCAGCGCCCAGGTGTCGAGCAGCAGCACGGCGCCGTAGCCGCCACCGCTCGACCACCGGCTCGGCCCCGGCGTGCGACGACCACGAGCCCGGCCTTCGCCTCGACCGTCGCGAGCACGCCGTCGCGGCCGGACGTCCGCACCGGCACGTCCGGCGAACACCCGCCCCAGCTCCTCAGCGGTCCGGCGGGCGCCGACGATCGAGGCGCGCAGGCTGCGCCCGCCGCACGTCGCGCACGCCCATCCGGCCGCCACCCGGGCACACCAGCGGCAGGTCGCCTGACCCTCGGCCGACCGCAGGCTCAGCGGCCCCTGGCAGTGCGGGCAGCGAGCCGGCGCGCGGCAGTTCGCGCAGGCCACCGACGGCAGATATCCCCGCCGCGGCACCTGCACCAGCACCGGCTGATCCGCGGCGAGCGCGTCGCGGGCGGCCCGCCAGGCGACGCCGGGCATGCGCGCGGCCGCCGCCTCCGGGTCGCGGATGTCGTCGCCGACCGCGGTGACCAGCGGTGCGGCCCGGCGGATCGTGTCGCGATCCGCCACGATCTCCTTCGCCCAGCCGTTGTCGATCAGCTGCGCCGCCTCCACCGTGCGGGCGAACCCGCCGAGCAGCGCAGCCGCGTCCTGTTGCTGCGCGCGGGTGAGCAGAACTTCACGGGCATGGGGGTACGGCGCCCGCGGCTCGGCGTGCGCATCGTCACCGTCGTCCCAGATCACCACGAGCCCTAGATCGCTGGACCGGCGCGAACGAGGCGGCCCGGTTGCCGATCACCACCTGAACCCGCCCTGCAGCGCGCGCAGGAACCGCCGGTAACGCTCCTCCGGCCCGATCGCGGCGGAGAGCGCGACGTGGCGCCCGCTCAGCTCCCGCGTGAGTGCCGCATCGACCCGATCCAGGTCGCGGGCGTCCGCGACGACCACGAGCGCTCCACGTCCACTGTGGATCGTTGCGACCACGGCTTCGGCGATGCGCGCCGGCCAGTCCTCGCCGGGGCGAGCGGTCCAGACCGCGCGGGCGGCACGACCTCCGCCGAGCGCATGCAGGAACGCCACCCCACTGGGGTACGCCTTCCAGCCCTCCGCCACCCGATCCAGTTCGTGGCGATTATGCGCTCCGGCGTCTGGGCTATCGGCGGAGATCCGGCCGGTAGCAGCGATCGGCGTTCGCCGACCGTCCGGACGTCGGCGGCGATCGAGGATGCGGCGACCGCCCCGGCATCCGGGGCGATCTGGAACGCGGCGACCGCCCCGGCATCGACGACGATCAGGGACTCAGCGGCGGCCTGGGCCTCAGCGGGGATCGTGGTTCTGGCGGCGGCTTGGGGCATCGGCTGCGCTGTCGGACTCGGCCGCGCTGTCGGACTCGGCTGCGCTGTCGGACTCGGCGGATCGGCGGCCCGTACGGCCTCGGCGGCCACCCGCGTCTCGGCGCGGGCGTGGCGAGGCGGGACCGCGAGGCGGATGACGTCGGCCAGCGTGCCGGCGTAGCGATCGGCGACCTCGCGAGCGAGCCGTGCGACCTCCGGCGACAGGACGCGGACCGGCGAGACGACCTTCTCGATGTAGGCCAGCTTGCCGACGTGCTCGGATGCGTCCACGCGCTCCAGCACGATGCCGTCGAGCAGTTGGCCGGCGAACCGGACCCGAACCCGGGTACCCGGCTGCGCGTCGGCATCGAGCGACGCCGGGACGAGATAGTCGAACGGCCGGTCGAGATGCGCAAGGCCGACGTCGACGCAGATGCGGGCGACCGGGAGCAGCGCTGCGGCTTCGCGCTCCTTGGGTGCCTTCTTGATCCCGGCGGGAGCACGGCGCCCTGGGTGCTTGCGGCCCGCCTCGGCCGCCGTAGCAGCGTCCTCGGCCGCTGCTTCAGCACCGTCGTCGGCCGCGACACCGGGGCCGGTCCAGACGTCGGCGCTCATCAGCGCATCAGCATCCGCAGCCCCACCTGTCACGCCGCTAATCTTCTCCTGCCGGGCCGACACAACCAACTCCACGCGGCCCGCGGAAACGCACCGACGGGCCCAATCCCGCGAAGCGTCGCCGCTAACGCCCCATCTCGCCGCCAACGGAGCTATGGGAGCCTCGCGTGCTCCGGCTCCGGGCCACATGCACGTGCACGACCGGACGGCCGACTCGATGCCCACCCGCGACATCCGACCGGCTCGCTCATATCGCATTTATCAGCACGAAATCTCGCATCGACATCAGTCAGTGGAAGCTTATGGTCGAGTTTCCGGCCATGATCGCGAAAATCTGAGCCACAACCTTCCACTCATCGACGGTGGCAAGATTGACTCGAGAGAGCTCCGATGTAGGTCGAGCTGGTTTCATCTTTTTTGCACCAAATATCCGGTCGGGTAGTGCGCCACCACGCCACATCCCGAACACCACAGCACCAGCAGCGGCACCGAAGATCAGATGTTGTGGAAGGTTGGGCGGCTCAGTGTTGTGATCAAGGCGCCTTTGGATCAGTCAGCCACCACAATGCGCGATCTTGACGGCAGAGTAGGGGGCCCCGCCGCGCAGCCCGAGCCGGACATGCCGAAGCCCGGTCGCACCAGGGGCGCGGCCGGGCTTCGGAACAGCGAGCTATCAGGCGCCGGCGGCGGCCTTCAGGTCGGCCACGCGGTCGGTGCGCTCCCACGTCAGGTCGGGAAGTTCCCGGCCGAAGTGCCCGTACGCGGCGGTCTGCTGGTAGATCGGGCGCAGCAGGTCGAGGTCCCGGATGATCGCGGCCGGTCGCAGGTCGAAGACCTCCTCGATCGCCTTCTCGATCCGGTCGACCGGTACGACCTCGGTGCCGAACGTCTCGACGAACAGGCTCACCGGCTTCGCCTTGCCGATCGCGTACGCGACCTGCACCTCACAACGCTCGGCCAGGCCGGCGGCGACGATGTTCTTCGCGACCCAGCGCATCGCGTACGCCGCGGAGCGGTCGACCTTCGACGGGTCCTTGCCGGAGAACGCGCCGCCACCGTGGCGGGCATATCCGCCGTACGTGTCGACGATGATCTTGCGGCCGGTGAGGCCGGCGTCGCCCATCGGGCCACCGATCTCGAAGCGGCCGGTCGGGTTGACCAGCAGGCGGTAACCCTCGGTGTCGAGGCCCAGCGCCTCCAGCTCCGGCGCGATGACGTGCTCGCGGACGTCCGGCGTGAGCAGCGACTCCAGCGAGATGTCCGGCGCGTGCTGGGACGAGACGACCACCGTGTTCAGGCGGACCGGCTTGAAGCCTTCGTATTCGATCGTGACCTGCGTCTTACCGTCCGGACGCAGGTAGGGCACCGTGCCGTCCTTGCGGACCGCGGACAGGCGGCGGGCCAGGCGATGCGCGAGCGCGATCGGCAGCGGCATCAGTTCCGGCGTCTCCGAGCAAGCGAAGCCGAACATCATGCCCTGGTCGCCGGCGCCCTGCGCGTCCAGCGCGTGGTCCGAGTCACCGGAGCGCAGCTCGAGCGCCGAATCGACGCCCTGGGCGATGTCGGGCGACTGCGAGCCGATCGCGATGTTCACGCCGCAGGACGCGCCGTCGAAGCCCTTCTTGGACGAGTCGTAGCCGATCCGCAGGATCGTCTCGCGGACGATCGTCGGGATGTCGACGTACGCCTTCGTGGTGACCTCGCCGGCCACGTGCACCTGGCCGGTCGTGATCAAAGTCTCCACCGCGACCCGGCTTCGGGGGTCCGCGGCGAGCAGGGCGTCCAAGACGCCGTCGCTGATCTGGTCAGCAATCTTGTCCGGATGGCCTTCGGTGACCGACTCAGACGTAAACAGGCGGCGTGTCACGGCGCTCCTTCGACAGCTAGTTCGCAGCTCAGATGGCTCATCGTTGAGCGTTGCGACGAAATCTTCGCAGAATGTTCGCACAGTTGTGAATGCTGCGACGCTACAACGTCTCTGCCAGCCGTGCGACCGCAACCCAGCTTACTGCCCGTACCTGCGGCGCTATTGATCAGTCGAGCGTGAGTCGAGCGACAACCAGATCCCACACGGCGTCAGCGAGATCCGCCTTCGAACGCTGCTCGAGCGTGACCGTCGTGCCGTCCGCAGCCAACACGGTCGCCGCGTTCGTGTCCTGGCCGAACGCCTTGTCCACGCCGACCTCGTTGATCACGATCAGATCGGCCCGCTTGCGGATCAGCTTGCCATGCCCGTTGGCGAGCGCGTCGTCGGTTTCGGCCGCGAACGCAACCAGCAGTTGGCCGGGCCGCTTCCGTTCGCCGACTTCAGCGGCGATGTCCGGATTCAGGGTCAGCTCGATGGTCGGCGCGGTACCGTCCGGGCGCTTCTTGATCTTGCTGGACGCGTACGTCGTCGGCCGGAAGTCGGCCGGTGCCGCGGCCATCACCACGACATCCGCGTCGGCGCCGGCGGCCAGCGTCGCCGTACGGAGTTCCTCGGTCGTACCGACCCGGACGATCTCCACGCCGGCCGGATCCGGCAACGAGACGTTCGCAGCGATCACCGTGACGCGGGCGCCGCGGGCGACGGCCGTACGGGCGAACGCGTACCCCTGCTTGCCGGAGGACCGATTGCCCAGGAAGCGGACCGGGTCGAGTGGCTCGCGCGTGCCACCGGCGGTGACCACGACGTGCCGCCCGGCCAGATCGTGCGGAGCGATGCCCCGAGCGAGTACGCGCTCGATCACCTCGAAGATCTCGGACGGCTCCGGCAGCCGCCCCTTGCCGGTATCGGTGCCGGTCAGGCGCCCGACTGCCGGCTCGATCACGAGCGCACCGCGGGATCGCAGCGTGGCGACGTTCGCGACCGTGGCCGCGCTCTCCCACATCTCGGTATGCATGGCCGGCGCGAACACGATCGGGCAGCGCGCGGTGAGCAGCGTGTTCGTCAGTAGATCGTCGGCCAGCCCGTGGGCGGCCTTCGCCAGCATGTCGGCGGTGGCCGGCGCGACCACGACGAGATCGGCGCTGCGGCCGAGGGCCACATGCGGCACCTCGTGGACGTCGGCCCAGACGTCATCGTGCACCGGATGGTGCGACAGCGCGGCCCAGGTCGGCGCACCGACGAACTTCAGCGCGGCGGCGGTCGGCACGACCCGCACGTCGTGCCCCGACTCGGTCAGCAGCCGGAGCAACTCGCAGGCCTTGTAGGCGGCGATGCCACCGGCGACACCGAGGATCACCCGGGGCACGACGGCGGTCAGCCCTCGGTCGGCTCGGCCGTCAGCAGGCCGGAGTTGATCTCGCGCATCGCGATCGACAGCGGCTTCTCCTGCGGCGTGGTCTCCACCAGCGGACCGACGTATTCGAGGAGGCCCTCGCCGAGCTGGCTGTAGTAGGCGTTGATCTGGCGGGCTCGCTTGGCGGCAAAAATCACCAGTGCGTACTTCGACGTCGTCCGGTCGAGCAGATCGTCGATCGGCGGGTTGGTGATGCCTTCCGGATTGACAACGGTCTTCAAGCGACACCTCAGCTGGCTAAAAAACGGGTAAGAACGAGCAATCTTAACAACTCGGCGCCGGAAACGACGCACGCGCCCGGATCGCCTCCGACACGTCGACCACCCGACCCCCGAAAGGGCCGCGATGATCGACGGCGTCGCAGATATCCGAGCGCGTACGTTTCAACCGTGGATCTTGCGTTCGTGCGTCAGTTCGACGCGGCGAACTCGCCGAGCAGAGCCTTGCGCTGCTGGTCGCCCAGGCCGCGCAGGCGGCGGCTGTCAGCGATCTTCAGCTTCTCCATGATCTGCGTCGCGCGGATCTTGCCGATGCCCGGCAGCGACTGCAGGACCGCGGAGACCTTGAGCTTGCCGACGACGTCGTCGGTCTCAGCACGGTCCAGCACGGCCGGAAGCGTGGTCTTGCCCGCCTTGAGCTGTTCTTTCAGCTCGGCACGAGCCTTGCGAACTTCAGCGGCCTTCGCCAGCGCGGCGGAGCGCTGCTCCGGCGTGAGTGTGGGAAGCGGCACAAATCCTCCTCAGGTCTTCTCTCGGGCGACCAATGCCAGGTCGCCATAGGTCGTTGTGGCGCATGATGCGGGTGTGACTGCTGCGCCTCGCGAAAACTAGCGGTCAACGGCGGTTTCAGCAACGTCAGACTCACACTGCGGTCAGCCTTCCGTGGTGATGACCTTCCGACACTCGTCTTGCGCTCGGTCGATCGCGGCCCTTAGATCGGAGACCGCCGGACCAGTCATGAGAATCTCTCGGGAAACCGAGGGAATCACATTGCGGGATTCCGCACCGAATACTCTGCGCAGGTCGGCTGCCTTCCCGCCCTGAAATCCGATGCCCGGCGCGAGCATCGGTCCATTGACTCCAGTGAATGTATGCCGGTTGTCGACGATTGTCGCGCCGACCACCAGCCCGATGCTCCCCAGTGGCTCGAAACCCCTGTTGAGCAGGGAAACCTCGTCGATGATGTGCTGCGCGACGGTACGCCCATCGGCACCGCGCGCAAGTTGCACCGAGGCACCCTCGGGGTTCGACGTCAACGCGAGCACGAAGACTCCGCCGCCGTGCTCGACCGCCACGTCGATCACAGGGCGTAACGAGCCGAATCCCAGATACGGGCTTACCGTGATCGCATCGGCGTAGATCGGACTCGATGGATCAAGGTATGCGCGGGCGTACGCGGCCGCGGTCGAGCCGATGTCACCGCGCTTTACGTCCAGCAGAACCACCGTTCCGGCATCCCGCAACTGTCGGATAGTTGACTCTAAAACGGCGATGCCCCGTGAGCCGAATCTCTCAAAAAACGCCGACTGCGGCTTGGCCACGGCAACCTGATCGGCCATCGCGTCGACCATGGTCTGACTGAATGTGGCGAGTCCGCTGACGTCGATCGGAAGTCCCCACGCTTCGAGCAGTTCCGGGTGCGGATCGATGCCGACGCACAGCGGTCCGCGCGCGTCCATCGTGTGCCGCAGTCGCGCACCGAACGGTTCCATGTCGCAGGTCTCCTCGTCAGACGTGAACGGCAGCCGCCGCGCAGATCGCGCCGGCAATGGTGGCCACGTCGTCGTCGGTCGAGACGAACGGTGGCATGGTGTAAATCAAATCCCGGAACGGCCGCAGCCACACGCCATGCGCGGTCGCAGCAGCGGTCGCGGCCGCCATATCCACTGGTCGATCCAGCTGTACGACGCCGATCGCACCCATCACCCGGACGTCCCGGACGCCCGGCAGACTCGCCGCCGGAGCCAGTCCGGCGCGGAGCCCGCGTTCGATTCGGCGTACCGCTGCGGTTGTCTCGTCGGTATGCGCAAGCGCGATCGAAGCGTTCGCTACCGCGCAGGCCAGGGGGTTTCCCATGAACGTCGGGCCGTGCGCGAGCACGGGCAGCTCACCGCGCGAGATGCCGTCGGCGATCTCGGCCGTGCACAGCGTCCCGGCGAGGCTCAGATATCCGCCGGTCAGGGCCTTGCCCGACGCACATCACGTCGGGGCTGACGCCGGCGTGATCGGCGGCGAAGAACGCGCCGGTCCGGCCGAATCCGGTCGCGATCTCGTCGAAGATCAGCAGTACGCCGTGCCGGTCGCACGCCTCGCGCAACGCGGTCAGGTAGGCCGGGTGATGGAACCGCATGCCGCCGGCGCCCTGCACGATCGGTTCGACGATGACGGCGGCCAGCTCATCCGCGTTCTGCTCGATCGTCGCGTCGATCAGATCCACGTAGGACTGTTCGAAATCGGCCGGTGGCAACGGAATGAAGAGCTGCTCCGGCAGTACGCCGGCCCACAGCGCGTGCATGCCGCCGTCCGGATCGCACACGCTCATCGGGTGGAACGTGTCGCCGTGATAGCCGCCGCGCCAGGTCAGCAGGCGTCGCTTCGCCGCCCGGCCGCGGGAGCGCCAGTACTGCAGGCACATCTTGATCGCGACCTCGACGCTGACCGAGCCGGAGTCGCTCAGGAACACGTGCTCCAGCCCGGGCGGCGTGACCTGCACCAGCGTCTCGCAGAGCCGGATCGCGGGCTCGTGGGTCAGGCCGCCGAACATCACGTGGCTCATCGAGCCGAGTTGGGAGGTGACCGCCTCGTCGAGCACCGGGTGCCGGTACCCGTGGATCGCCGCCCACCAGCTCGACATGCCGTCGACGAGTTCGCGGCCGTCGGCGAGCGTCAGCCGGGTGCCCTTCGCGGACGCCACGAGCAGCGGCTCCAACGTTCCGGGCATCGGCGCGTACGGGTGCCAGACATGCGCACGATCGAGCGCGAGGAGATCCACCTACAACACCTTGTTGATCTTGTTGATCAGGCCCGCACCCTGGAAGATCAGGGCGCTGTAGACCTGGATCAGACTGGCTCCGGCGTCCATCATCGCGCGGGCGTCGTCGGCCGAGGAGATGCCGCCGACGCCGATGATCGGCAGGTTGCCGCTGGTCTCCCGGTGTACGAACGAGACCACCTCCCGAGCCCGTACGGCCAGCGGACGGCCCGACAGGCCACCGGCCTCCCCCGCCTTCGCGGCATCCGAGCCGACCAGGCCGTCCCGGCTCAACGTGGTGTTCGTGGCGATCAAGCCGGACACGCCCGAGCCCAGGCACACCTCGATGAGCTGCGAGATCGCGCCGTCGCTGAGATCGGGAGCGATCTTGACGAGGATCGGAGTCGTCGTCTCGACCGTCAACGCGGTCAGCAACTCCCGGAGTGTCGCGGCATCCTGCAGCGTGCGCAGGTTCGGCGTGTTCGGCGAGCTGACGTTGATCGCGAAGTAGTCACCGAGGCCGTTGAGCGTCCGCAACGACGTGACGTAGTCGTGGATCGCGTCCCCGATCGGGGTGATCTTGGACTTGCCCAGGCTGATGCCGAGCGGGACGGTCAACTTCCCGAGTTCCCTGAGGCGGTACGCCAGCTCCGCCGCTCCCCGGTTGTTGAAGCCCATCCGGTTGATGATCGCTTCCGATTCCCGCAGGCGGAACACGCGCGGGCGATCGTTGCCCGGCTGCGGCTCGGCGGTCACCGTACCGACCTCGACGAAGCCGAACCCGAGCGCCGGCCAGGCCGGTAACGCCCGCCCGTCCTTGTCCATGCCGGCGGCGAGGCCCACCGGGCCGGGGAACGACACCCCGAAGACCTGCCGTGGCGTCTTCGGTGATCGCCCGATCGCGGTACGCAGCGCCGTCACCGCGGACGGGCGCATAGCGATCCGCTCCAGCGTCTTCAGCGTGGTCTCGTGCGCGGTCTCGGCGTCGCCCTTGCCGAGCCGGAACAGCACCGGTCGCGCGACCCGCTCATAGAGCACGCGCATCCTCCCCGCGCAGCATCGCGTGCAGCTCCTGGATCGATCGCACGGTCAGGTCGCCCGCGATCGTCGCCTCGATGCCCATCACCGCCGCCGCCGCGCCCGGCACCGTCGTGATGCACGGGATGTCGGCGGAGACCGCGGCACTGCGGATCTCGTACCCGTCCTGGCGTGCGTGCAGGCCGGAGCCCTGCGGCGTGTTGATCACGAGCCCGATCTCGCCGGCCTCGATCAGCTCGACCGCGGTCTGCTCGCCGCTGCCGGGCGAGTCCGAGAACTTCTGCACGATCTTGCAGTCGATACCGTGGCGGCGCAGCACGGCACCGGTGCCGTGGGTCGAGATGATCTCGAAGCCGAGATCGGCGAGGCGCTTGATCGGGAAGATCATGCCGCGCTTGTCGCGGTTCGCGACCGAAACAAAGATCTTGCCGCTGGTCGGCAGCGAACCGTACGCAGCCGCCTGCGACTTCGCGAACGCGTGCCCGAACGACGAGTCGATGCCCATCACCTCGCCGGTCGACTTCATCTCCGGGCCGAGCAGCGAATCGACGCCCTTGCCGGCCGGCGTACGGAACCGCTTGAACGGCAGCACCGCCTGCTTGACCGAGATCGGTGCGTGCTCCGGCAGCTCGCCACCGTCGCCGGTGGGCATCAGCATGCGTTCGGCCCGAAGCTCCGCGATGGTGGCGCCGAGCATGATCCGGGCGGCCGCCTTGGCCAGCGGCACGGCGGTCGCCTTCGAGACGAACGGCACCGTCCGCGACGCGCGCGGGTTCGCCTCCAGCACGTAGAGCAGGTCGTCTTTCAGCGCGTACTGCACGTTCATCAGGCCGCGTACGCCGATGCCGCGCGCCAGCGCCTCGGTGTAGCGGCGGACCTCGGCGATGTGCTTGTCGCCGAGCGTGATCGGCGGCAGCGCGCAGGACGAGTCGCCGGAGTGCACGCCGGCCTCCTCGATGTGCTCCATGATGCCGCCGATGTAGACGTCGCCGGTCGCGTCGCAGAGCGCGTCCACGTCGATCTCGATCGCGTCTTCCAAGAACCGGTCCACCAGCACCGGGTGCGACGGCGAAATCTGAGTCGCCCGGGCGATGTACGTGCGGAGTGTGTCGTCGTCGTAGACGATCTCCATGCCGCGCCCGCCGAGCACGAACGACGGCCGTACCAGCACCGGATAACCCAGCTCGTCGGCGACCTTCTTGGCCTGCGCGTACGACGTCGCGGTCCCGTGCGCGGGTGCGAGCAGATCCTCCTGCGCCAACAGGGCCCCGAAGGCGCCCCGGTCCTCGGCCAGGTGGATCGACTCGGGCGACGTACCGACGATCGGCACACCGGCATCCTTGAGCCGCTGCGCAAGACCGAGCGGCGTCTGGCCGCCGAGCTGCACGATCACGCCGACCACGCCGGGGCCACCGGCGTTGCGGCCGGACGTGTGCTCGGCGTGCCAGACCTCGATCACGTCCTCGAAGGTGAGCGGCTCGAAGTAGAGCCGGTCAGCCGTGTCGTAGTCGGTGGAGACCGTCTCCGGATTGCAGTTGATCATCACGGTCTCGAACTGCCCGCGAAGGGCCATGACGGCATGGACGCAGGAGTAGTCGAACTCGATGCCCTGACCGATCCGGTTCGGTCCGGAGCCCAGGATGATCACCTTCGCCCGTTGTGACGGCGCCACCTCGGTCTCCTCGTCGTACGACGAGTAGTGGTACGGCGTCGACGCGGCGAACTCGGCCGCGCACGTGTCCACCGTCTTGTAGATCGGCCGGATGCCGAGGCGGTGCCGCAGCGTGCGTACGCCGTCCTCGCCCGCGAACTCCGGACGCAGCGCGGCGAGCTGACGGTCGGACAGCCCGTACCGCTTCGCCCGGCGCAGCAGCGCGGCGTCGAGCACGGCCGCGTCGCGGATCTCCACCCGCAGCTCGACCAGCGCCGCGATCTCGTCGAGGAACCACGGATCGATGCCGGACGCCTCGGCAACCGCGCTGACCGGCGCACCGAGCCGCAGCGCCCGCTCGATCGTGAAGAGCCGGCCGTCGTGCGGCGTACGCAGGGCGGTCAGCGTGTTATCGACGGTGGCATCGGCCGGATCCGGCAGCGTCCAGAACCCTGCGCTGCCGGTCTCGGTCGAGCGCAGCGCCTTTCCGAGCGCCTCGGCGAAGTTGCGCCCCATCGACATCGCCTCGCCGACCGACTTCATCGTCGTGGTCAGTTCGGGATCGGCGCCGGGGAACTTCTCGAACGCGAACCGCGGCACCTTCACCACGACGTAGTCGATGCGACGGCTCGAACGCGGCCGGCGTCTCGCGGGTGATGTCGTTGGAGATCTCGTCGAGCGTGTAGCCGATCGCAAGCTTCGCGGCGATCTTCGCGATCGGGAAGCCGGTCGCCTTCGATGCCAGCGCCGACGAACGGGACACGCGCGGGTTCATCTCGATCACCACGAGCCGGCCGGTGGTCGGCTCGATCGCGAACTGGATGTTGCAACCGCCGGTGTCGACACCGACCTCGCGCAGCACCGCGATGCCCAGGTCACGCATGGCCTGGTATTCGCGGTCGGTCAGCGTCATCGCGGGCGCCACCGTGACCGAGTCGCCGGTGTGTACGCCCATCGCGTCGATGTTCTCGATCGAGCAGACCACCACGACGTTGTCGTGCTTGTCGCGCATGAGTTCGAGTTCGAACTCCTTCCAGCCGAGCACCGACTCCTCGATCAGCACCTCGTGTACCGGCGACGCGGCCAGGCCGCCACCGGCCAGCCGATCGAGGTCGGCGTCGTTGTGCGCCATACCGGAGCCGAGGCCGCCCATTGTGAACGACGGCCGGATCACCACCGGCAGGCCGAGGTCGGCAACGGCCGCGCGTACCTCGCCCATCGAGTGGCAGACCGCAGACCGAGGCACCAGGTCACCGGTCAGGCCCATCTTCGATCCCGCAACAGCAACGATGTCCTTGAACAGCTGCCGATCCTCGCCCTTACGGATCGCGTCGATGTTCGCGCCGATCAGCTCGACGTCGTACTTCTTCAGGACACCGGCGTCATGCAGCGCCACCGCGGTGTTGAGCGCCGTCTGTCCGCCCAGCGTCGGCAGGATCGCGTCCGGACGCTCCCGTGCGATCACCTGCTCGACGTATTCCAGCGTGATCGGCTCGATGTAGGTCGCGTCCGCGAACTCGGGGTCGGTCATGATCGTGGCCGGGTTCGAGTTGACCAGGCTGACCCGGATGCCCTCTTCCCGCAGCACACGGCAGGCCTGGGTGCCGGAGTAGTCGAACTCGCAGGCCTGGCCGATCACGATCGGCCCGGACCCGATCACCATGATGTGTTTCAGATCTTCACGTTTAGGCATGGTCAAACCACCTTCGAGGAGATGAGTTCGACGAACCGGTCGAACAGGTAGTCGGCGTCGTGCGGTCCGGCCGCGGCCTCAGGGTGGTACTGCACCGTGAACGCCGGTACGTCGCGCGCACGTAGGCCCTCGACCACACCGTCGTTCAGGCACACGTGGCTGACCTCGACCTCACCGAACGGCGTGTCCACAGCGCGGTCGATCGGCGCGTTCACCGCGAAGCCGTGGTTGTGCGACGTCACCTCGACCTTGCCGGTCAGCCGGTCGAGCACCGGCTGGTTGATGCCGCGGTGCCCGTAGGGCAGCTTGTAGGTCGAGAAGCCCAACGCCCGACCGAGAATCTGGCTACCGAAGCAGATACCGAACAGCGGGATCTGCCGCTTCAACACCTCCCGCGCCAGCGCGACCGGGTGGTCGGCGGTCGCCGGGTCACCCGGACCGGGAGACAGGAAGATCGCATCCGCACCGGTCGCCAACAGGTCGTCGATCGTCGACGAGGCGGGCAGCACATGCGTCGTGACGCCCCGCGCGGCCAGCCGGCGCGCCACGTTGCGCTTGATCCCCAGATCCAGCGCGGCCACCGTAAAACGATGCTCGCCGTCGGCCGCCACGACGTAGGGCTGCGGCGTGGAGACCTCCGCCGACAGATCCGCTCCGATCATCGGCGGCGAGTTCAGGACCTTTTGCCGGAGTACGTGCGGATCACGCTCGATGCTCGAGACACCGACCCGCATCGCGCCGCGCTCCCGGAGGTGGCGCGTGAGTGCCCGGGTGTCGATGCCGCAGACCCCGACGACGCCCTCGGATGCCAGGCGATCCTCGAGCGTGCCGGTCGAACGCCAGCTGGACGGGCGGCGGGCCGGGTCGCGGACCACATATCCGGCGACCCAGATCCGGCTCGACTCGTCGTCCTCGTTGTTCACGCCGGTATTACCGATGTGCGGCGCCGTCTGGACGACGACCTGCCGGTGGTACGACGGGTCGGTCAACGTCTCCTGGTAGCCGGTCATCGCGGTGCTGAACACGGCCTCGCCGAACGTCTCGCCGATGCTGCCGTACGCCTCACCCCGAAACGTCCGACCGTCCTCCAGAACCAAAAGAGCTTCCCTACGGCTCATACGGTTTGCCCCTCTGCTCCGCAGCGGCGCAAACCGCCTGCACCATGATTCGCTCGCTGGCGCTCGCTCATTGAGTCACCAGCTTTCCGTCAAGAACGGTCGGAACACCTCGGAGGAGCGTGGCCACCACGCGGGCCGGCAACTCCATCCCGGCGTACGGCGTGTTGCGGCTCTTGCTGGCCAGCTCACCGGGCTCGACCCGCCAGGCGCCGCCCGGGTCGACGAGCGTCAGGTTCGCCGGAACGCCGGGCGCCGGGTCGTGTCCGTGCTCGGTCAGCCCGGCGATCCTCGCCGGCATCCGGGACATCCGCTCCGCGACACCGTTCCAGTCCAGGCCGGAGTCGCCCATACACTCCTGCACCACGATCGACAGCGCGGTCTGGAGCCCGAGCATGCCCGGCCGGGCGTACTCCCACTCGCATTCCTTGTCCTCGAGCGCGTGCGGGGCGTGATCCGTCGCGACCACGTCGATCACGCCGTCGATCAGCGCCCGGCGCAGTGCGGCCACGTCCGCCGCGGTACGCAGCGGCGGATTGACCTTGTAGATCGGGTCGTACGACGTGGCCAGTTCGTCGGTCAGCAGCAGGTGATGCGGCGTCACCTCGGCGGTGATCCGGATGCCGCGCTCCTTCGCCCACCGGATGATCTCCACACTGCCCGCGGTCGAGACGTGGCAGATGTGCAGCCGCGCACCGACGTGCTCGGCGAGTAGCGCGTCCCGGGCGATGATCGCCTCCTCCGCCACGGCCGGCCATCCGGCCAGTCCGAGCCGCGCGGAGACGTCGCCCTCGTGCATCTGGGCACCGGCGGTCAGCCTCGGCTCCTCGGCATGCTGAGCGATCACACCGTCGAACGCCTTCACGTATTCGAGGGCCCGGCGCATCAGCCGTGGATCGGACACGCAGTGCCCGTCGTCGGAGAAGATCCGGACCTGTGCCGCCGACGTCGCCATCGTGCCGAGTTCGGCCATTTCCTCGCCGGCAAGACCGACCGTGACCGCGCCGATCGGCTGTACGTCGACGAGGCCCGCCTCGCGCCCGAGCCGGAATACCTGCTCGACCACGCCGGCGGTGTCGGCGACCGGCGATGTGTTGGCCATCGCGCAGACCGCCGTGTAGCCGCCGAGCGCCGCCGCCTGCGAGCCGGTGAGGACGGTCTCCGCGTCCTCGCGCCCCGGTTCGCGCAGATGGGTGTGCAGGTCGACGAGGCCTGGCAGCGCAATCAGGCCGGTGCCGTCGATGATGGTCGCGTCGGGTGCGATCAGGCCCGGCCCGACCTCCGCCACCTCGCCCGCCCGGATCAACAGATCGGTCGGCGGCGCGCCCACGACGGATACGTTGCGGATCAGATACATCATGACTTGGAGCCCCCCAAGAGCAGGTACAACACGGCCATCCGAACGGAGACCCCGTTGGCGACCTGTTCGACGATGGTGGACTGAGGCGAGTCCGCGACCTCGGCGGTGATCTCGACCCCCCGGTTCATCGGTCCGGGATGCATCACGATCGCGTGGGCGGGCATCCGGCGCAGGCGCGCGGCGTCCAGACCGTAGCGGCGCGAATACTCCCGCTCGGAGGGGAAGAAGGAGTCCTTCCAGCCACCGGTCGAGAGCGCTCGCGCTGTACGCGCAGCATCATCACGACGTCGGCGTCCGGCAGCGTCGCGTCCAGGTCATAGCTGGTCGCGGCCGGCCAGGCACCGACCCCGACCGGCAGCAGCGTCGGCGGGGCGACCAGCGTCACCTTCGCGCCGAGCGTGTGCAGCAGTACCACGTTCGACCGTGCAACCCGGCTGTGCAGCACGTCGCCGACGATCGCGACGTTCAGACCGGCCAGGCGGCCGAGCCGCGACCGCATCGTGTACGCGTCCAGCAGCGCCTGCGTCGGGTGCTCGTGCGTACCGTCACCGGCGTTCACCACGCTGCCGTTGATCCACTGTGCCAGCCGGTACGGCGCACCGGAGGCACTGTGCCGGATCACCACCGCATCCGCGCCCATCGCCTGCAGCGTCAACGCGGTGTCCTTCAGGCTCTCGCCCTTGGAGACCGACGAACCCTTCGCCGAGAAGTTGATCACGTCGGCGGACAGCCGCTTCGCGGCCACTTCGAACGACGTACGCGTCCGGGTCGAGTCCTCGTAGAACAGGTTCACGACGGTGCGGCCGCGCAGTGTCGGCAGCTTCTTGACTTCGCGCCCGGCCAGCGACGCCATCTCGGTCGCCGTGTCCAGCATCCGGGTGGCCGTGTCGATGTCCAGATCGGCCGCGGAGAGCAGATGAGTGATCATGCGCCGGCTCCGTTCGGCGCGCTGTTGTCCGTACCATCGTGAAGTTGAACTTGATCTTCACCGTCGACTTCGGTGAGGGAGACGCGGACCGATTCGGACAGCGACGTCGGGATGTTCTTGCCGACGTAGTCCGCGCGAATCGGCAGCTCACGGTGGCCGCGGTCGACCAGGACGGCCAGTTGGACGGCGCGCGGCCGGCCGATGTCGACCGAGCGCGTCGAGCGCGGCCCGGACGGTACGGCCGGAGAACAGCACGTCGTCGACGAGGATCACGCGCAGCCCGTCGATGCCACCGGCCGGGATGTCGGTGTGCCCGACCGCGCGGGTGCTCCGCAGGCGGAGATCATCGCGGTAGAGCGTGACGTCGAGTACGCCGACCGGAACCTCGATGCCTTCGAACGCGTGGATCCGCGCAGCGAGGCGCACCGCGAGCGGAAATCCACGGGTTGGGATGCCGAGTAGAACCGAATCGCGCGCGCCCTCGGTTTTTTCGAGAATCTGATGGGCGATCCGATCGACGGTCCGCGAGATGTCAGCGGCCGTCAGGATGATCTTTGAATTACTGGCATTTACACTGGTCGCGAGTGGTCATATGAGGATATGACACAGCTGACCTCCTTCCCCGCCTCACGGGACGGGTCGTTAAAGGACGTCGGGGGACTACTGCGGAGCGAGCCTACCAGCCAGCGACGTTCTCAGAAACGGGTAGGTAACAACACTTGACCTCAGCGCGTTGCGGGCACTACCGTCACGCTCCGTAGCGAACTCTGGGGAGTGGCCCTCGGGCCGGTGTAACTGGGAGTGTTTTTCATGCCGTCTGACTATGCCAAGTCCCTAGGTTCTCGGCTCCGGTCGATCCGCCAGCAGCAGGGTCTGTCGCTGCAGGGCGTCGAGGAGAAGTCGAACGGGCGCTGGAAAGCGGTCGTCGTCGGCTCGTACGAGCGTGGCGACCGCGCGGTGACCGTGTCCCGCCTGGCCGAGCTGGCCGACTTCTATCGCGTACCGTGGCCGAACTGCTGCCCGAAGGCAGCGGCGTCCGGCACGAGTCGGCCGGCAAGATCGTCCTCGACCTGGAGAAGCTCTACGACCAGGGCGACGAGGATCTGCAGTTCGTCGCGAAGTACGCCCGGGCGATCCAGCAGCAGCGCGGCGACTACAACGGCCGCGTCCTGTCGATCCGCGCCGACGACCTGCGCGCGCTGGCGATCGTCTACGACTTCAGCCCGGCCACCCTGGTTGAGCGCCTCAACGAGCACGGCGTCCTGGTGACGGACGTCCGGGCGATGTTCGCCTAGATCCGCCCAAAGCCTCGGTTGATCCTGGAGTTCGTCAGAGCTCCAGGATCAACGTGTGGTGCTAGTGCGACGTGTACTCGGCGATCCGTGCCAGGACGCCGTTGAGGAAGCGCGGCGAATCGTCGGTTGACATCTGTTTCGCCAGCTCAACCGCTTCGGTGATGGCGACCGCGTCATCGATCTCGTCGACGTAGAGCAGCTCGTACACCGCGATCCGGGCGAGATTCCGGTCGACCACCGGCATCCGGTCCAGCGTCCAGCCCTCGGCATAGCTCGCGATCAGCTCGTCGATCCGCTCGACGTGCTGCGTCGATGCCCTCGACGAGCGATGACCGCGTACGGCAGATGCGCCGGCGGTGGCGGCTCGATCCGGCCCAGCGACGCCGCCAGCGTTGCCTGGATCGATGCTCCGCGCAGGTCGGCCTCGTAGAGCACGTCCAGCGCACGCTTACGTGCCTTGCGACGGCCGGGCATGTTCTGCTTGGGACCCTCAGCCATGGTGGTGACCCTTACGCGAGCAGAGCCGGCTCACGACCGGCCGAGGTAACGGCCGTCACGCGTGTCGACCTTGATCTTCTCACCGGTCGTAATGAACAGCGGCACCTGGATCGTCGCGCCGGTCTCCAACGTCGCCGGCTTCGTGCCGCCGGTCGAGCGGTCGCCCTGCAGGCCCGGCTCGGTGTAAGTGACCTCGAGGAAAACGCTGGTCGCCAGCTCGATGAAGAGCGGGACGCCTTCGTGCAGCGCGACCGTCGCCTCGGCCTCCGGCAGCAGGTAGTTCGCGGCGTCGCCGACGGTCACCTTCGGCACGGTGATCTGCTCGTAGTTGTCGAGGTCCATGAACACGTAGTCGTCGCCGTCGAGGTAGAGATATTGCATGCCGCGCTTGTCGACCGTCGCGGTCTCCACCTTCGTGCCGGCGTTGAACGTCTTGTCGACGACCTTTCCGGACATCACGTTCTTCAGCGTCGTACGGACGAACGCGCCGCCCTTACCGGGCTTGACGTGCTGGAACTCAATGACGGTCCAGAGATCTCCGTCGAAGTTGAGAACCAAGCCGTTCTTGAGGTCGTTCGTGGTGGCCATGACCTGCCTTGATCTTCATTGTCGGCGATAGGACCCGGCAAGTCTAGCGGCGTCGAGGCGAGTCGCACGCCCGCGGGTGTGCCACGCGACAGTTTAGCCATGATCAAGGGTCAGGACGATCCGGCCGCGACCGATCGAGCGATGTGCTCCAGCGCCAGCCGGTATCCGTCGACCCCCAGACCGCAGATCACCCCGGTGGCGACCGCGGAGATCACCGAATGATGCCGGAACTCCTCGCGCCGATGGATGTTGGAAATGTGGACCTCGACCAGCGGCTCGGTCAGCATCGCGCAGGCGTCGCGCAGCGCGTACGAGTAGTGCGACCACGCACCCGGATTCAGCACGACCGCGGCGCGCTCGTCCACCGCCGCGTGGATCCAGGCGATCATTTCGTGCTCGGCATCGGTCTGCTTCGCGACGACGTCAAGCCCGAGATCCTTGCCGGCCCGCTCGCACGCCTCCACGAGGCTCGCGTAGCTGGTCACGCCGTAGACGTCGGTCTGCCGGGAGCCGAGGCGCCCGAGGTTCGGGCCGTTGAGGACATACACCACAGTCACCAGCAAACCTTAAATCATGTCGTACGGGGGGCTTACGGTCGCCACATGACAACGTTCGTACTGGTCCCCGGGGCCTGGTTGGGCGCCTGGGCGTGGGACGGCATCGCGTCACGGCTGCGCGCGGCCGGGCATACCGTCTATCCGGTCACGCTGACCGGCCTCGCCGAACGCGCCGCCGAAGGTGGCACCGGCGTTGATCTCGACACGCACATCGCCGACGTGACCGGGCTGCTGGACGCGGAGGATCTACACGATGTCGTACTGGTCGGGCACAGCTACGCGGGCATCGTGGTGACCGGGGCAGCCGATCGCCGGCCGAACCGGATCGCCCGGGTGGTCTACGTCGACAGCGGGCCCGCGCCAGACGGCGTCTCCTCGTCGGAGTTCGGGCCGCCGGAGGGCCGTGCCGAGACCGCTCGGGTGGTTGCCGAAAGCGGCGAGGGCTGGCGGTTGGCACCGTCGCCGTTCGATCCGGCCGAGGACCCGGCGAACCTTGCCGGGCTCGACGACGCGGCGCTCGCGACGATGCGGGCGAGGGCGACCGATCACCCGTACGCGTCGATGACCCAGCCGCTGTCGCTGACCGGTGCCGGCGACCGGATCCCGAGGACGGCGATCTGCTGCACGTTCCCGCTGGACGCGGTCCGGGCGATGATCGACAGCGGCAATCCGTTCTTCGCCGGTCTGCGGGACGCGACGCTGGTCGCGCTGCCGACCGGGCACTGGCCGATGTTCAGCGAGCCGGATGCGCTCGCCGAGGCGCTGATCGCGACCGGTTAGAGCACCGCGCGATAGGCGGCGAGCAGCATCTCGTCGTCCGGGCCGGCGAGGATGCCGGGCTTCGCGAGGCCGTCCAGGACCACGAACCGCAGCGTCGCGCCACGCGACTTCTTGTCGACCCGCATCGTCGCGTGCAGATCGTCCCAGGCGTCGGACTGGTAGCGCACCGGCAGGCCGAGCGACAGCAGCACGGCCGCGTGCCGGGCGGCCGTCGGATCGTCGAGGCGCCCGGACAGCCGGCCGAGTTCGGCCGCGTAGACGAGACCGACCGAGATCGCGTCGCCGTGCCGCCAGGTGTAGTTCTCGCGCTTCTCGATCGCGTGCCCGAGCGTGTGCCCGTAGTTCAGGATCTCCCGCAGCCCGGACTCGCGCAGATCCTCCGAGACGACGTGCGCTTTGACCGCGATCGAACGCTCGACCAGCTCGCGGACGACCGGACTGTCCGGATCGACGGCCGTCGCCGGATCGGCCTCGATCAGCGTCAGGATCTCCGGATCGGCGATGAAACCGCACTTCACGACCTCGGCCAGGCCGGCGGTCAGATCGTCCGCGGGCAGCGTCCGCAGTGCGGTGAGGTCGCAGATGACGCCGGTCGGAGGATGGAACGCACCGACCAGATTCTTGCCGGCCTTCGTGTTGATGCCGGTCTTACCGCCGACCGCCGCGTCCACCATGCCGAGCAACGACGTCGGCACCTGCACCACGCGTACGCCACGGAGCCAGCACGCGGCCACGAAGCCGGCCAGATCGGTAACGGCGCCGCCGCCGACACCAACCACCACATCCGTACGCGTGAACCCGGCCGCCCCGAGCTTCTCCCAGCACGCCTCGGCGACGGTCAGCCGCTTGCCTGCTTCGGCATCGGGTACCTCGATCGGCAGTGGTTTGATGCCGGCATGGCTCAGCACCGCGGCGAGTTGGGTGGCCGGGCCGACGAGCGGCGCCGCGTAGATCACCGCGGCCTGAGTCGCACCCTTGACCATGTCCGGTACCCGCGCGAACAGATCGCGGCCGACCAGCACCTCATAGGGCGCGTCGCCGCCGACCGCAATCCGGGTGACCTCAGCGACCATGATGTTGCCTCCTCGAAGCTCATCGTCGGTGCGAAAGTTCATCGTCGTTGATCGGTGACTGGTTCTCGGCGCGGGAGCCGTGGGTCTCCGTCAGCGCCTACCGCTCTGGACTCACAAACGGTGCAGAGTGGTAGGCGCCCGCACGATGCCACCCGGATCCGGGCGGCGGATTCAGGCGCCGAGCAGTTTCACCACGTGTGCCGCGACTTCGTCCGCGGCCAGTTCGTCGGTCGCGACGGTGTGCGTTGCGACCTCTTCGTAGAGCGGCTTGCGCTGGTCGAGCAGGTACCGCATGGTCGCGCGCGGGTTCATCGCCAGCAACGGGCGACCCGCACCCATGCCGACCCGCTTGATCGCGTCGCCCAGGTCGACGGTCAGGTAGACCACCTCGTGACTGGCCAGCAGCGCCCGCGTCGCGGGATCGAGCACCGCACCGCCGCCGAGCGCGAGGATGCCGTCGAACGAACCGAGCGCCGATGCGATCGACTGAGATTCGAGCGCCCGGAAGTGCGGCTCACCGTCGTCGATGAAGATGTCCGAGACAGGCTTCCCCGCCAGTTCGACGATGATCTCGTCGGAATCGCGGAACTCGCAGCCCAGCGCCTCGGCGACGAGCGCGCCGACGGTCGACTTACCGGCGCCCGGCGGACCGACGAAGACCGCGCGGGGGCTCATCGCATCACCAGGTTTTCGATGTAACCGGCCAGGTTACGGCGGATCTCCGCGACCGAGTCGCCGCCGAACTTCTCCAGCGAGGCCTCGGCCAGGACGAGGGCCACCATCGACTCGGCCACGATCGCCGCCGCCGGCACCGCACAGACGTCCGAACGCTGGTTGATCGCGGTGGCGACCTCGCCGGTCGCCACATCCACGGTGGACAGGGGACGGTTCAGCGATGAGATCGGCTTCATCGCCGCCCGTACGCGGAGGGGCTCACCGCTCGTCATGCCGCCTTCCAGGCCGCCGGCACGATCGGTCAGGCGCCGTACGCCGGTGGCGGTCGGCACGATCTCGTCATGCGCGACGGACCCGCGGCTGCGCGCCTGCGTAAACGCGTCCCCGATCTCCACGCCCTTGATCGCCTGGATCGACATGAGTGCCGCGGCGAGACGCGAATCCAACTTGCGATCCCACTGCGTGTGCGATCCCAGACCCGGCGGCACACCGTACGCGAGGACCTCGACGATGCCACCGAGCGTGTCCGCGTCCTTCTTCGCCGCATCCACCTCGTCGACCATCAGCGCGCTCACGTCCGGGTCGAGGCAGCGCAGCGGGTCCGCGTCGATCCGCTCGGCATCGGCGATCGTCGGGGCCAGCCCGGGCTTGATCGCGATCCGGCCGAGTTCGACGACGTGCGACACGATCTCGATACCCAGCGCCTGGTGCAGCAGCGCCTTGGCCACCGAACCGACCGCGCATCGGGCCGCCGTCTCGCGGGCGCTGGCGCGTTCGAGGATCGGCCGGGCATCGGTGTGGCCATATTTCTGCATGCCGGCGAGGTCCGCGTGGCCGGGCCGCGGCCGGGTCAGCGGCGCGTTGCGAGCCTGTGCGGCGAGCAGATCGGGGTCGACCGGATCGGCCGACATCACCGTCTCCCACTTCGGCCATTCGCTGTTCGCGACCCGGATCGCGACCGGGCTGCCGAGCGTCGACCCGTGCCGTACGCCACCGATGATCTCGACCACGTCCTGCTCGAACGCCATTCGGGCGCCCCGGCCGTAGCCCAGCCGGCGCCGGGCGAGTTCGCGCGCGATGACCGCGCTCGTGATCTCCACCCCGGCCGGTACGCCGTCGAGCATCGCCACCAGCGCCGGGCCGTGGGATTCGCCTGCCGTCATCCATCGCAACACAACGACCATTTTGGCACGCTCGGCGGGCCCGGCCCGCGCCGCCGTCGGCCGCGTCCCAGCCTTCGGCCGGACGGCCTGCCGAGCCGTCGAGCAGCTACCGCGCGGGACGCCACATCGTGGTCACGACATGCCCGGACGGGATCACGATCTCGGCCTTCGCGACGAAGCCGGCCCGTGCGTAGCGGACGTTATTCGCGGGATTGCACGACTCCAGATAGGCCGGTGCGCCGAGCGCGTCGATCCGGGCCAGGTTCTCGGTCAGCAGACCCATGCCGATCTGCTTCCCGCGATGGGCGTCGTGCGTCCCGAGCAGGCTGAGGTAGTAGTGCGGCTCGCTCGGGTGTGCGTCTTCCAGGAGTTCGAAGATCGCGAGAATGCCGTCCGCGACGCGCCGGTCGACCTGGGCGAGCAGGAAATCCTCGAAGCCGGTCTCTTCCTCGTGCGTGAGTTCGGTGCCACCCGGCGGTATCCACAGCGCCGCCGCCTCGACGTTCTCGGTGACCAGCATCCACGGATAGCGCATTGACGACGTCACGAACAGCCGCCAGAGCGCGGCTGCCTGCTCCGCGCGGCGCGTGGCGTCCGGAAAGGCCGGCCCCCACATCGGGTCGTGAAAGAACGCGGTGGTCATGGTCGCCACGATCGCGTCGATGTCCGCCGTCGTGGCAACCCGAGCGGGTACGGGCAGGTAGGCGCTGTTCACCGGAGCCACCGCGGTTACCGTACGGCCGCCGCGGCGAGCAGTGCCGCTCGCATCTCGGGAATCGGCGCCGGATCCACGCCGGTGAACGCGGTCGAACTGGCGAGCCGCCTGATAGAGCAGCAGATCGAGGCCGGAGACGATCCGGCAGCCGGCCGCGGCGGCACCGGCGGCGAGCGGCGTCGGCCATGGGTGGTAGAGCGCGTCGAACAGCACCGTCGACGATTGCCAGGCCGGCGTCAGCGCATCCGCGACACCCTTCGGAACCGTGGAGAACACGATGATCGGCGCCGGCCGCATCGTCGGCGTGTGCCCAGTCGGCATGCACCAGATCGACACCCAGCTGCGATGCCGACGGACGCATCGCATCGACCGCTTCGAGTCGTCGCGCGTAGACCGTTACCTCGTGCACGCCGAGGTTGTGAGCTGCGGCGATCGCGGCCCGGGCGGTGCCACCGGCACCGAGGATCGCGGCCGATCCGACCGAGTCGACGCCGATCGAGCGCAGCGCATCGATCATGCCGGGCGCATCCGTGTTGTCCGCGAGCCACGAGCCGTCCGGTCGGCGTACCAGCGTGTTTGCGGCCCCGATCGCGGCCGCGACCGGTGTGACCGCCGCGGCCACCGCGAGCGCGACGTCCTTCAGCGGCATGGTCAGGGACAGCCCGGCCCACTCCGGTCCGAACTGCCCGATCAGGTCGGGCAGTTCGGACTCGGCGCATTCGATCGCGGAGTAGTGCCAGCCGGTCAGGCCAACCGCCGCGTAACCGGCGTTGTGCAGGACCGGCGACAGCGAGTGCGCGATCGGCTTACCGAGAACGGCCGCGCGATGGTCTAGTTGCACCGTTTCCCGCCAGGCCGCTGGGCCGCCGCTTCGTTGCACGTCTTGGCGAACAGGACGCCGGTCTTGCCGGTCACGGTCTGCCAGTAGTAGTAGCCCGCCTTGGACCGATCCGGGTTCAGTGCCGCAGTCAGCGCATCCGTGCCCGGATTGCCGAGCGCGCCCGGCGGCAGGCCGGGGATGTCGTGCGTGTTGTACGGGTCGGCCGAATTGTGCAGGATCGAATTCGTGAGCTGGCTGGAGTCCAGCGCTTTGTGCCCGGTGATCCGCAACCAGTAGTTGACCTCGCTGTCGATGGCCAGAATGTTGCCCGAGTCGCCGCCGGCCGTCCGGAAGATGCGGTTGTAGATGACCTCGGTGACACCGGACATGTCTTTCTCGGTCTGAGCCTCCTCCTGCGCGATCGACGCCGTGATCAACACCTCGTACGGCGTCATGTTCAGCGCTTTCGCACCGGCGACGATGTTCAGTTTGGTCGGCCCGACGGCGGTCATGAACTCCTTGACCATCGCCTGCAGCATCTGCTTCGCGGTCGCGTCCTTCGGGAACGTGTACGTGTCCGGGTAGAGGAAGCCCTCGATCGACTTGATCGGCTTGCGGCCGTTCGAAATGGCGGGCGAGAGCGCGTACCACGATGCCGGGACGCCGAGGGACACCGGATCCTTGGCCGCGGTCACGAAGTCGGAGATCGGGATGTTCGGGTATTTCGCGTGCAGCTTCGCGTAGATGTCGAGCGTGATCATGCCTTCGGTGATCGTGACGCCATCGTGCACGAGATTCGTCAGGCTGCCGTCGGAGTTGCGGGCCAGCAGCATCGTCACCGCGTTTGCCGCGCTCATCTCCTTGTGCAGCTTGAACGTGCCGGCCTCGAGCTTCGTCCACTGCGGGTTCGCGGCTGCGGCTTTGGTGAACGCTTCGACGCTCTTGACGACGTCGGCGGCCAGGAGCGTCTTGCCAACCGTCGTCGCGCTGTCGCCGGGGTTGACCACGACATTGACGGACCCGGTGCCCATGCCGGTGAAGTCCGGCGTCGAGAAGTGGTTCTTGTAGTACTTGTAACCGACCACACCGACGCCGCCGATCGCCGCGAACATCAGCAGGACCAGGACGAACGTCAAGCCGGTACGGCCACGACGGCGAGGCTTCTCGGCGCCGACCGCATCGACGACGTCCTCGAACTCGTCGTACCCACCGTTGCCGTTGCCGCCGTACACGTAGCCGGTGCCACGACCGCCGTTATCGTAACCGCCCTGGTATTGGCCGCCTTGATAGGCGCCGCCCGGTCCGCGCTGCGATCGCGGGTCGCCTCCGTCGAAGCCGTTCTCGATGAAGCCGCCGCGACCGGCATCCTGCCCGTACGCCGGCGGATAGCCCTGCTGGTCATAACCTTGCTGGTTGTAACCCTGCTGGTTGTAGCCGGCTTGGTCGTAGCCGCGCTGGTCATAGCCCTGCTGGTCGTAACCCTGCTGGTCGTAGCCCTGCTGATTCGGTTGGCCGTAGGCCGGGTCGTAGGCGCGGGGATCGTAGCCCTGCTGGCCGTACGGCTGCTGGCCGTAGGCGGGGTCGTAGCCCTGCTGCTCGTAGCCCGGCCCATAGCCCGCTTGGTCCTGAGGGCCGTAGCCCTGCGCGTCGCGCAGCACGTGGTGACCACGGTCGACCGCCGGGTGATGTCGTCGCCGGTGATCCGAACCGTCGTCGTACGGCTGGTTCGTCATGACACGCGCCTCCGGTGTGCATCGAGCCAACCCTGGAGAATTTCCACGGCGGCTGCTTGATCAACGACAGCCCGCTGACGTTTTCCGCGCACTCCCCGCTCGGCCAGCCTACGTGAGGCGACTACGGTCGACATCCTCTCATCGGATAGCCAGACCGGGGTGGGCGCAATAGCGTCCGATAGTAGCGCTGCGTATTCACGAGCGGAAGCCGCAGCCGGACCTTCGAGACCTGAAAGTCTTACTGGTAGTCCTACCACGACGCCTACGGACTCCCGCTCCCCGACAAGACGCGCAATTTCGGCTATATCAGAGGGAATCGCATCATCTTTGGCACTCAGATCTCGGGCCAAGGTGACCAGAGGCGTGGCCAGGATGCCATCCGGATCGCTGACCGCGATCCCGACGCGCACCTGGCCGACGTCGACACCAATACGGACGCCACGCTGGAATGACATCAGTGCGCAGGCGACCATCTTCTCGATCGCCATCAAGAGTCCGGGTGCTTCGCCGGCGGGCAAACCGCCGCCCTGCGCCAACTCGGAGTTGCCGCCACCGCGCCCGGAAAGCGCGCCCTTGACGAGATCGGCCGCGGACAGCCCACGATCGCGACCGGCGCCGTTCACCGTCACAACGAGTGATGCCTTGTCGCCGGCGGCCGCGGAGATGGCGACCACGGCCGGTCGCTGGGTAGCGATCTTGCCGAGAATCGACTGCGCGAGCGTACGCACGTCGTTGCCGGCCGCGCCGGTCGGCGCCTCGATCCCGACGTACGCGACGCCGCCCAGGTCACGGGCCGAGTCGGCGAATGCCGCCGCCCCACCCATCACCGCGTCGGCGCGCATCCGCTCGAGGTCCTTCTCGGCCTCGCGCAGCGACTCGATCGTCGCGAACACTCGGTCGCCGACCTGGTCGGACGGGACCCGGTAGAACTCGGCCAGGCGCGAGACGAGCAGGTGCTCCTTGGCCAGGAAGTTGAACGCGTCGATGCCGACCAGCGCCTCGACCCGGCGTACGCCGGAACCGACCGATGCCTCGGAGAGGATCTTCACGAGTCCGAGCTGCCCGGACCGGGCGACGTGCGTACCGCCGCAGAGTTCGCGCGCGTAGTCGCCGACCTCGACGACGCGGACCTGCTCGCCGTACTTCTCGCCGAACAGCGCCATCGCACCGATCCGCCGCGCCTCGGCCTGCGTCGTGATGAACGCATGCACCTCGAGGTCGCTCATCAGCACCTCGTTGACCTGATCCTCGACGTCGTGCAGCACCGACGACGGGACGGCCGCCGGGGTGTTGAAGTCGAAGCGCAGCCGGCCGGGCGCGTTGAGCGAACCGGCCTGCGTCGCGGTCTCGCCGAGGAAGTTGCGCATTGTCTGGTGGACGAGGTGGGTCGCGGTGTGCGCCCGGGAGATCGCCCGGCGCCGCCGGATGTCGATCTCGGCCAGCGCCGCCTCGCCGGTACGGATCTCGCCCTCGACGACCCGTCCACGATGCACGATCACGCCCGGCATCGGCTGCTGGACGTCGAGCACCTCGAACGCGGCCCGCACCGACCGTGATGATGCCGAGGTCGGCCTGCTGGCCACCGCCTTCGGCGTAGAACGGGGTCGCGTCGAGAACCAGCTCGACAGTGTCGCCCTCGCTCGCCGCGGCCAGCCCGTTGCCACCGGACATCAGGGTGCGTACGCGCGACTCGCGGGTGGTCTCGGCGTACCCGGTGAACTCGACCGGTCCCCCGACCTCGAGCACGGCGCGGTACGCCGACAGGTCGGTGTGGCCGGTCTTGCGCGCCTTCGCGTCCGCCTTCGCCCGGGTCCGCTGCTCGGTCATCAACCGTCGGAACTCGTCCGCATCCACGGTCAAACCCTGCTCGGCCGCGATCTCCAGGGTCAGGTCGATCGGGAACCCGTACGTGTCGTGCAGCGCGAACGCCCGCTCGCCGGACAGCTCCGACGCTCCGGCCGACTTCGTCTCGACGATCGCGACGTCGAGAATCGTGGTGCCCTTGCCGAGGGTGGAGAGGAACGTCTCCTCCTCGCCGTACGCGTACTGGCTGATCCGCTCGAAGTCGCTGGCCACCTCGGGGTAGGACGGCGCCATGCAGTCGCGCGCGATCGGCAGCAGCAGCGGCAGCGAGGCCTCCTCGAAGCCGAGCAGGCGCATCGCCCGGATCGCGCGGCGCAGGATCCGGCGCAGCACGTAGCCGCGGCCGTCATTCGACGGTGTCACGCCGTCGGAGATCAGCATCAGACCGGTACGGACATGGTCGGCGATTACCCGAAGGCGTACGTCGTCCGGGTGCGACTCGGACGCGACGTGCGAGGTTGCGATGCCGTACCGCTTGCCGGTCAGCTCGACGGCCTTGTCCAGCACCGGCCGGATCTCGTCGATCTCGTACATGTTGTCGACGCCCTGCAGGATCGAGGCCATCCGCTCGAGACCCATGCCGGTGTCGATGTTCTTCTTCGGCAGCTCGCCGGCCAGATCGAAGTCTTCCTTGGTCCGGAACGTCTTGAGGTCGTACTGCATGAAGACGTTGTTCCAGTACTCCATGTACCGGTCCTCGTCGACCTCCGGACCGCCCGCGCGCCCGTATTCCGGGCCTCGGTCGTAGTACATCTCCGAGCACGGGCCGCACGGTCCGGGGATGCCCATCGACCAGAAGTTGTCGGTCTTGCCGCGGCGGACGATCCGCTCGGCCGGCAGGCCGGTACGGCGCCAGATGTCGATCGCCTCGTCGTCGTCGAGGTAGACGGTCGCCCAGATCTGCTCCGGGTCGAGACCGAAGCCGCCGTCTGCGACCGGGTTGACGGACAGGTCCCAGGCGAGCTTGATCGCCTCTTCCTTGAAGTAGTCGCCGAACGAGAAGTTGCCGTTCATCTGGAAGAACGTGCCGTGCCGGCTGGTCTTGCCGACCTCGTCGATATCCGGCGTACGCAGGCACTTCTGCACGCTGACCGCGCGGGGATAAGGCGCCGGACGCTGGCCCAGGAAGTAGGGGACGAACTGCACCATGCCGGCGTTGATGAACAGCAGATTCGGGTCATCAATGGCGGGCAGCGGCGCGCTCGGCACCACCGTGTGTCCGTTCGCCTCGAAGTGGGCCAGGAACCGTCGCTTAATCTCCGCGGTTCTCATCGTGAGTAGTTACCTTCTTCCACGTAGAAGTCGCCCAGTCCGTCTGGGTCACCGTGCATCGCTTCGCCATCGACGAACGCGGCATGGATCTGGTCTTCCCGCTCGGCCATACCGTCGCGAACATCGTCGATGAAGCCTCGGACCGAATCGGCGAGGCCGCCGGCCGACCTCCGCGCGCTGCCGGCGATGCCGGCAGGCGTGAACGCCTGTGCCTTCTTCGTGATGGCGCGGACGGCGAGTGCGCCGACAGCCAGGCCGACGCCGAGCCACAACAATCTTCTCATGGTGTGCCGATCCTTCTCCCAATGGTGGAGGCCTCTCCGATGGTGGAGCGCCTTCTCGCGATGGTGGAGGGACCTGACCCGACCCGCGAGACCGGTCCCGCGTGATGGGGTGACTTACAGGCTCTTGGCGGCCCGGCGGGCGCTGCGGCGGGACTCCTTCTCGGCCGCCTGCTGGTCCTTCAGGGCCGCTCGGACCTGCGCCTCGTTGTCCGCCTGCTTGCGGTTGTTCGCCGCCTTGCGGACGCCGTAGCTGAACGCCGCGACCTTGACCAGCGGGTTCGAGGCGGCCGACGTGATCACGGTCGCGAGGTTGGCGACGTTCGCGGTCACGTTCGCGGCATGGCCGGTGATCGTGTCGACCCGCATCAGCTGGAGGTTGACGCCGTCGAGCGTCGTGTGCACCTGGGTCAGTGCGGTATTGACGTTGTCGAGGCTGGTACCGACGCCGCTGAGCAACGGCTTCGACTGCGCATTCAGGTCATTGATCGTTGCCGTGGCCGCATCCACCGTGTACCGGAGACGGTAAATCGGGATGCACGCCACGATCACCAACATCGCAAACGCACCGGCCGCAATTAAGGCCGCAATCGCGCCACCGGACACGTGAACCTCCAAGAAACGACATGGCCTCAATGTCAAGACCTTACCGTCCGTGACGCGAAGGCATACATCGGACACCCAAGGCTCGCGGAGATCCATTACCCAGAAGTCGGTCCTTGTACCCGGTTTCGTTCCACCGAATCAAAGATCTTCACTTGTACGGCGGTCGGTGCGCAGGTCGTCGTCGGTGCCGCGGACGGGTCCGGGTCCGTGAGATCGCCCTCGGTCTTCGGGGGCGCGGGCAGCGTGCACACCGACGGCCGTACCCACAGGTCGAGTTCACGTTCGTCGAGCACCCAGCACGTGTACGAACCGGTCGTCTTCGTGGTGCACCTCGACGCCGGCGATTGCTGCCAACCGGCCGTGGTCAGCGCGGTCGCGTACGCCGCCTGAGTCTCGTCCACCGACCGCGCCGAGCTGGAATCGCGCTCGTTGATCTGGCATTCGGCGACACAGAATCGGCTGTAGATCGACTCATCGTGCTTGGCGCCATCCGCCCACGTGGGCACGGCCAGGCCGTCCATCGCGGTGAACGCCGGGTTGTGCTTGCCATCCATGATCACGAAGTAGCCCGGCACGACCACAAGCAGCGCGATGACCAGCAGAAACACACCGACCAACAGGCCACGTGACGCCGGCCGGTGGACCAGGTTCGCGGTCAGGATCTCGATCGAGTCCTCGTCGGAGGTTCCGTCGAGCGCCGAGCGCAGGCCTGCGGTCGCATCCATGTCCCCCGGACGGTTCGGCATCCGGCCGGGTACGCCCAGCGGACCACCGGGACCGTCGAGCGGTCGCGGCCGGGCGCCGGGCGGGACGAGGCCGCCCTGGTTCATGCCCTGGCCGGGGATGGGTGCGCCCGGACCCCGTCCACCGGGCATCGGACCACCCGGCATCTGCCCGGGCGGGATCGGCATCGGGCCGCCCGGCGGGCCTTGGAGCGGATTGGCCGGCGGCATCGCGGCGGTGGCACGACGGGCTACCGGCGGACGCCCGCCCGGACCGGCCGCCGGAATAATCGCGGTCTGGCCGGCGGATGCGCCGACCGGACCGGGCCCGTTGGGCGGCTGGCCCGGACCTGCGGACCCGGACCTTGCGGACCCTGGCCCTGCGGACCGGGACCGGGGCCGCCGCGCGGGTTTCCGGCACGGTTCGGGCCGGCCTGCGGTCCGCGAAGACGCTCGCCGCCCGGGCCGCCATCGGGACCACGAAGTGCGCCGCCGGCACCCGGCACATTGGGTCCGGCCGGACCGCCGGGGTTGGGACCGGCAACGTTCGGCCCGAGCGGGCTCTGACCCGGGTTCGGACCGCCCACGTTCGGACCGCCCACGTTCGGACCACCCGGACCGACGGCGCCGGGACGGCCGGGGAATGCTTCGGGTGCGCCGCGACCGCCACGGCCGAAACGCAGGCCACTCGGGCGCGGATCGGCCGGGCGCTGTGCATCCGGTCGCTGGACATCCGGTCGCTGGGCCTCGGTTCGCTCGTCATCAGGCCCGCCCGGCGACCGGCCGCCGAACGGTGCCGGTGTAGCGCCGGGGCGCGGAGCCGGTTCGTTCGGCGCATTGCGCAGCCCGCGCATGCGACCGCGCATCGGCCGCAGCGGGCCGTCGACCCGCGGGCCGGTAGCGCTATCGGCACCACGGCCGGCGCGCGACCCGGCATCGTCGCGAGCACCGCCGGCGAGGGCCGTACCACCGAGACCGGCACCACCGAGACCCGGACCGGTGCTCGGCTTGTCCGTGGTCGAGGCATCGCCGTCCCGGTCGGCGCGGGGCAAGCCGGCACCGCGAGGAAGGTCGGTGCTCGCCGGCCGTACGGCCAACGGATCATCGCGGCGCAACGGATCGGCCTCGACCCGCGAGAGTTCGCTGCGGATTGCGCCAAGATCGTGGCGCCCGGAGTCGGTCAGCGACGGCTCGACGGCGGCCGGGGGCGGAGCGGCCGGTTCCGGCGCCGTGGCACCCGGCTGGACGCCCGTGTAGCCGCGGCGACGGCTCGGGCGCGGGAAGCGACCGCTGCCCTCGGTCAGTGCGGCCGACGGCTGATCGCTGTGCGGGCGCGGCGATGGCGTACGCCGAAGGCCGAACCCGCTGAACCGTGATTCCCGGTCGTCCCGCGGATCCGGGCGCGGCTCATCCCGGACGGCGTCGCCGAGTCCGGTTCCGCCGGCGCTCGTACCGGCGTCAGGTGTTGATCTGCGGCTCAGCGGATTGCGACCGGACAGCAGCGGATTGCGCGACGGTCGGGTCTCCGGTGCGGCGAGGTTCTCGCGGGCGCCGAGATCGGCGGATGATCCACCGGAGCCCGACCGGCCGAACCGACGCCGCGGGTTGGACGCGTCCGCCTGTGCCGGTATGCCCGCAGCCGGGGAGTTATCAAGGCCGCCACCAGCCAGTCCGCCACCGCCAAGCCGGACCACCGAGTCCGGACCCGCCTCGGGGGGCGGCCGGTCCGCCGCCGTCCGATCCGGCGCCGGAAGGACCTGGACCGGCTGAGCCGGGTCCGGGAGAGGCAAAGCCACGCCCGCCGACCGGACCGGCACCAACCGGGCCGGCAGCCGGACGGGGCCGCTACCGCCGACCGGTCCGGGGCCGACTGGGCCGCCGCCGGCAACCGGACCACGAGCCGGTCCGCGCGGCGGTTCGCCCCGCCGATCATCCGGGCGCCGGTCATCAATCCGAGGCCGACCCTCAGCACGCGGACGATCCTCAGCACGCGGACGATCATCAATCCGAGGGCGGTCCGCAGCCCGCGGTCGCTCATCCGGACGCGCGCGATCATCCGCCCGGTCGGGCCGGCCGCCGGAGCGGAGGCCATCGGCGAAACGGGATGCGCCGGCGCGGAACCCACCCTGACGACGCGGATCGGCGGGCTGTTCGACACCATTCGGACCGAGGTCACCGCCGGTCTGCTGAGCGTTGCGCAGATCCGTGATCCAGCCGGTCTCCTCCTCGGGGATCGACACATCGTCCCGGCCGCGTCCCCGCCACCGACCGCGGGGCGTCGGTGGGGTCCGACCGGTGTCATCCGGGCCGGGTCCGCGATCAGGGGGTGTCATGTGGATCCTTCCGATCGGTACGCGCGATCACTGCGGTGTCGTCCGGCGCCGATTCCGACGATGGGGTCGAAGATACCGACGGAGGGGTCGGCGGTGAAATCGACGATGAGCCGGTCTCCGGAACGATTGTGCCCCGGACAACCGAACGAAGCCGAGTCAGCCGGTCCGTCAACGCCTTCTCGGCGCCGAGACCACGCGGGCGGTAGTAGTCCCGGCCGACGATCTCATCCGGCGCATACTGCTGTTTCGCCACTCCGTGCGGCTGATCGTGCGGGTAGATGTAGCCCTTACCGTGACCGAGCCCGCGGGCACCGGGGTAATGCGCGTCACGGAGATGTTTCGGCACGGCACCCGCCAATCCGGCCCGTACGTCCGTCATCGCCTCGCCGATCGCGAGGATCACCGCGTTCGACTTCGGCGCGGTGGCGCAGTGGATGACCGCATGCGCGAGGTTGATCTGCGCCTCCGGCAGGCCGATCATCTGCACCGCCTGCGCCGCCGCGGTCGCGGTCTGCAGAGCGGTCGGATCGGCCATCCCGACATCCTCGCTCGCGAAGATCACGATCCGGCGGGCGATGAAGCGCGGATCCTCGCCTGCCACGATCATCCGGGCCAGGTAGTGCACGGCGGCATCGACGTCCGACCCGCGCATGCTCTTGATGAACGCGCTGATCACGTCGTAGTGCTCGTCGCCGTCGCGGTCGTATCGCACGGCAGCCACGTCGACCGCGCGCTCGGCGGTGGCCAGATCGATCTCGGTGACACCCTGGGCGTTCGCGGACGAGGCCGCCGCTTCGAGCGCGGTGAGCGCTTTACGGACATCGCCGCCGGCCAGGCGTACCAGATGGTCTTCGGCGGCCGGCGACGACCGTGACCGCTCCACCCAGGCCGCGCGGGTCGGCGATCGCGCGCCGGACCAGGCCGCGGACCGCATCCTCGTCCAGCGGTTTGAGGGTGAGCAGGACGCACCGGGACAGCAACGGCGAGATCACCGAGAAGTACGGGTTCTCCGTGGTCGCGGCGAGCAGCGTCACGGTCCGGTCCTCGACCGCCGCGAGCAGCGAATCCTGCTGGGTCTTCGAGAACCGGTGCACCTCGTCGATGAACAGCACGGTCGGCGGACCGCCCCGGCGGCGTTCGGATCGGGCCTTGTCGATCACCGCACGCACATCCTTGACGCCCGCGTTGAGCGCGGACAGCGCCACGAACGTGCGATCGGTCGTACTCGCGACGAGATGCGCGATCGTGGTCTTGCCGGTGCCCGGCGGGCCCCAGACGATCACCGAGATCGGCGTCGTGGAGTCGACGAGTTGCCGCAGCGGCGCTCCGGGCGCCAGCAGATGATCCTGTCCGACCAGCTCATCAACGGTGGCCGGCCGCATGCGTACGGCCAGCGGCGCATCCGCTCGCACGGTGTCGAAGCCGATCGCGTTGACCCCCGGCACGCTCGAATGCGCGGGCGCGCCCGATGAGGCGGGTGCCTGGTCGGCATCGCCGTGATCGAGCGCGAACAGGCCGTCGGAGTCCATCCCGCGAAGCGTACCGGGCACCTGGGCAACCGGCATATACGACGGATGGGCCGCGACCAAGATCGGTCGCGGCCCATCCGTCCGACTAAATCAACGGCGCTACCGCGCGCCCGGCCCGCGACCAAGATCGGTCGCGGCGCATCCGTCCGACTAAATCAACGGCGCTACCGCGCGCCCGGCCCGCGACCAAGATCGGTCGCGGCCCATCCAACCGGCTGGATCAGCGGCGGCCGCGCCATCCACCGCCGGTGTAGGCGAAGTGCAGGGCGAAGAAGAACAGCCCGGCCAGTTCCCACTCGGTGAGAGTGATGCTGCCGAGGTGCCCGTGGAAAATGTCGAGGAGGAATGCGATCGCGAAGAGAATCGCGGCGATAACGGCAAACATGAGTGCTCCTGAGTAGTAGGGGTGACAGCCCTGTACCCATCGGCCCCATAGCTAACACATGAGCGCGTCAGCCCAACAGTTCGCGAATGCCGCGAAGACGCGTATGCAGCAGGTTTCCGGCACGCGACGAGTCCAGCAGGATGACTCCTGGGCGGCTGATGCCGGACTCCGCGATGCGTCGTCGGCTTCAGCACCGCCGGATCGCGACCGTGCCGGCCGGCAACGAGGACTCCGAGGTCGTAGAAGCTGACATCGTCCGATCCGGCCAGATTGATCAGTCCGGAATAGGCGCCGGACTCGGTACTGCCACCGCCGGCCTCGCCGAGCGCGAGCTCGAGCAGTGCCGCGGCGAGGTCGGTCACTGCGATCGGCCGCCGAATGTCGTCGGTGAACAGGATGCCGGTCGCACGGCCGTCCAGGAGATCGAGGATGAAGCGCTCGCGGATGGAGAGTTCACCGCCGTCATATGGATCGTCGCGGTCGTCCGGGACCGTACCGTCCGAGTTGATCAGCGAGACCCGGCACATGGCCGCCGCCGGATAGATCGTCGCGATGGCCAGCTCCGCTGCCGCCTTGGCCGCTCCGTACGGGTAGGTCGGGCTCGGCGGTTCGGCATCGTCGATCGGTTCGGGACGGCCGGTGTGCACGGCGTCCGAGGACACGTGCACAAGTCGCGCACCGGCGGCCTTCGTCGCCAGGGCAACGTTGAGCGCGCCGACCGCATTCGTCGACCAGTTGGCCCCGGGGCCGCTCGGCACCAAGGCCGCGGGCGCGAGCGCCGCGGACACGACCGCCGCGGGCTGTACCTCGCCGAGCAGTGCGGCCACCGCGACACGGTCGGCGATGTCGAGCTGTCGCCAGTCGACGCCGTCGACCGGCCGGGGCCGGGTCGCGTATGTGCCAACCACCGGGATGCCGAGCGCCACCGCTCGACGAGCGACGTGCCGCCCGAGGAAACCGCTGGCACCGACGATCAGAAGTGTCATGGGTCAGCACCGTAGCGGACGATTGTGGGGTTGCGGCTCCCGGCGGCTAGGACGCCGAGGTGGGGGCGGCCGGCTTCGGCTTGAAGTCGATGCCGGCTTCGAGGCGCTGCTCGGCCGTGATCGGCGTCGGCGCCTGGGTCAGCGGGTCGAAGCCGCCGCGCGTCTTCGGGAACGCGATCACCTCGCGGATCGAGGTCTCGCCCGCCAGCAGCATGCAGACGCGGTCCCAGCCGAGCGCGATGCCGCCGTGCGGAGGCGCGCCGAACTTGAACGCTTCGAGCAGGAAGCCGAACTTGTCCTGCGCCTCGGCCTCGGAGATGCCCAGCGTCGTGAACACCCGGCGCTGCACGCTGCCCTGGTGGATACGGATCGAGCCGCCGCCGATCTCGTTGCCGTTGCAGACGATGTCGTACGCGTAGGCCAGCGCCTCTTCCGGCGCCTCCTCGAACCGGTCGATCCACTCCCCGTTCGGCGACGTGAACGGGTGGTGCACCGCGGTCCAGCCGATCTGTACGCCCTTGTCGTCCACCACCGGCTCGAACATCGGCGCGTCGATCACCCAGCAGAACGCCCACGCACTCTCGTCGATCAGGCCGGAGCGCTTGGCGATCTCGATGCGCGCCGCGCCGAGCAGTTCCTGCGCCTCCCGCCTGCCGCGAGCCGCCGCGAAGAACACCGCGTCGCCGGGCTTCGCGCCGACCGCGTCGGCCAAGCCCTCCAGATGCGACGACGACAGATTCTTCGCGACCGGGCCGCGGGCCTCGCCGGTCTCGGCGTCGAGCACGACGTACGCGAGGCCGCGGGCGCCGCGCGCCTTCGCCCAGTCCTGCCAGCCGTCGAGTTCCTTGCGGGTCTGCGCGGCGCCACCCGGCATCACGACCGCGCCGACGTAGCCGCCGGCCTCGATCGCGCCGGCGAACACCCGGAACTCGGTGCCGGTCAGGTACGACGTCAGGTCGGTCAGCTCGACGCCGTACCGCAGATCGGGCTTGTCCGACCCGTACCGGTCCATCGCCTCGGTCCAGGTGATCCGCGGTACCGGGCGCGGCAGCACGTAGCCGGCCAGCTCGCCCCAGAGCGCGCCGACGATCTCCTCGCCGAGCTCGATGATGTCGTCCTGGGTGACGAACGACATCTCGATGTCGAGCTGCGTGAACTCCGGCTGCCGGTCGGCGCGGAAGTCCTCGTCGCGGTAGCAGCGCGCGATCTGGTAGTAGCGCTCCATGCCGGCGACCATCAGCAGCTGCTTGAACAGCTGCGGGGACTGCGGCAGCGCGTACCAGGTGCCGGGCTGGAGCCGCACCGGGACGAGGAAGTCGCGCGCGCCCTCCGGCGTCGAGCGGGTCAGCGTCGGCGTCTCGATCTCGTTGAAGTCGTGCGCGTGCAGTACCCGGCGGGCGATCTGGTTGGCCTGGCTGCGCAGCTTCAGGTTGCGGTTCGGGCCGCTGCGGCGCAGGTCGAGGTAGCGGTACCGGAGCCGGATGTCGTCGCCGGCCTCGATGTTGTCGTCGACCGGGATCGGCAGCGGCGCGGCCTCGGAGAGCACGTCGAGTGCGGTGCACGTGACCTCGATGTCGCCGGTAGGCAGCTCCGGGTTCTCGTTGCCCTCCGGGCGCAGCCCGACCGTACCGGTGATCTTCACGCAGAACTCGTTGCGCAGCGCGTGCGCCTGCTCCGCGTCCTCCTCACGGAACACGACCTGGACGACGCCGGAGCCGTCCCGGAGATCCACGAAGATGACCCCGCCGTGGTCGCGGCGACGGGCCACCCAGCCGGCCAGGGTGACCGTCGCGCCGGCGTCCGCCGAGCGAAGGCTTCCTGCGTTATGGGTACGGATCACTGCGCGCTCCTTGATCGAGATCGTGCCAAACGTCCTTGGCATTCTCGCAGGCGCCCGACGGCCGACGCTCGCACATGTACCCAGCCGAGTGGCACGCGTATTGCCGGTCGAACCGCAGCGGCCGAACGCAGCGGCGGCTACGCCACCGTGGGGTGCAGATCCTCGGCCGGCGGGTGTCCATGCGGTGGCGTCCGCCGGAGCCTGGTCGCCGGAACGGATGTCCTTGACCTCGTCGCCTTCGGGGTTCGGGAACCAGACGTACGGGATGCCGCGCCGATCGGCGTACCGGATCTGCTTGCCGAACTTCGCCGGCTCCGGCGCGACCTCGGTCGGGATCCCCCGCGCCCGCAGCGACGGCGCGATCCGCCGGCACGCCGGCCGCGACTCCTCGTCCGGAAGCGCGACCAGCACACAGGTCGGCACGTCCCGTGAAACCGACAGCGCGTTCGCGCCGAACAGCACACCGAGCATGCGTGAGACACCGATCGAGATGCCGACGCCGGGGAACTTCTCCGTGTCCGAGGACGCGAGGTTGTCGTAGCGGCCCCCGCCACCAGATCGAGCCGGCCGACTCGAAGCCCGACATGATCGTCTCGTAGACCGTGCCGGTGTAGTAGTCGAGTCCACGCGCGATTTTGAGCTCGGCGCGACGACCAGACCAGGGGCGTGCTCCCGAGCCGCCTCGACGACGCGGACAAGCTCGTCCAGCCCTTCGTCGAGCAGCGGATCGCGGACGCCGAGAGCACGGACCGCTTCCGCGAAAGACGCGTCGTACGCCGCGATGTCGGCGAGCGCGAGGCACGCCTTGGCCTGCGCATCGGTCGCGCCCGCGGTGGCGGCGAGCATCTCCGTGACGCCGGCCGGGCCGATCTTGTCGAGTTTGTCGATCGCGCGCAGCGCCGCGGCCGTGTCCTCGATTCCGAGGCCCCGGTAGAAGCCCTCGCATCAGCTTGCGGTTGTTGACCTGGATCGTGACCGGCGGGATCGGCAGGCCGCCGAGCGCGTCACCGAGCACGAGCGGGATCTCGATCTCGTTTTCGAACGCCAGCGTGTCCCGGCCGACGATGTCGATGTCCGCCTGGATGAACTCGCGGTAACGGCCCTGCTGCGGCTTCTCGCCCCGCCAGGCCTTCTGAATCTGGTAGCGACGGAACGGGAACTGCAGCTTGCCGGCGTTTTCAAGAACGAACCGCGCAAACGGGACGGTCAGGTCGAAGTGCAGCCCGAGCGACGCGTCCGACGCGTCCTCCGCATCGGCTTGGAGCCGGCTCAGGACGTACACCTCCTTCGAGGTTTCGCCCTTGCGCAGCAGCTGGTCGAGCGGCTCGACGGCGCGCGTCTCCAGCGGCGAGAAGCCGTACAACTCGAATGTCTTCTGGACCCGGGCGATGATCTGCTGCTCGATCATGCGCTGCGGTGGGAGCCACTCCGGGAAGCCCGAGAGCGGCATGATCTTCGTTGCCATCTGTCCTTACCAGCCTTTGGGTTGAGCCGGTTGCGTCGCGGCCTCCCGCAGGTACGGGTTGCTCACGCGCTCGCGGCCGATCGTCGTGGACGGTCCGTGGCCGGGCAGCACGACGGTCTCGTCGGGCAGCGTCAGGACCTTGTCCCGGAGGCTTGCCCACATCGCGTCCATGCTTCCGCCCGGCAGGTCGGTGCGCCCGATCGAGCCGGCGAACAGCACATCTCCGCTGAAGCAGAGGAGGTCGTCGCCGTCGCGCCCGTGGAACATCACCGACCCGCCGGTATGGCCGGGCGCGTGGTTGACGGTGAGCTCCAATCCGGCGATCTCCAGCCGCTGACCATCGGTGAGCGTGTCCACCGACTCGGGCTCGGCATATTCGATCCGGCCGCCGAACAGCTGGTCCAGGCTCATCGAGAGACCCTTGGACGGATCCGCCAGCATCTCCAGATCATCCGGGTGCAGGTATGCGGTGATGCCCCGAGCGGCGCAGACCGGCGCGACCGAAAATGTGTGATCCAGGTGACCGTGCGTCAGGAGGACCGCGGCCGGCGTCAGGCGGTATTCGGCCAGCCGCGCCTCCAGCTGATCGATCACCCCGATGCCCGGATCGATCACGACACACTGCTCGCCGGCACCGGTCGCGACGAGGTAACAATTCGTCCCGAACGCGTCCGCGGGAAAGCCGGTGACCAGCACAAACGCTCCATTTCACGACATCTGCCAGTAACGAGATAAACCGGGGGTGGCGGGATGAGCGTAACCGCCGTACGGTGACGCGTTGGCGTGCGTCCTCCTCACCCGGCGGACTCCCCCGATTCTCGGTCACAGTTCACACCGCGCCCAGGGGATTTCCAGAGAGTGGCCGTACACTCTGGCGAGTTGTGGCAGGGAACACTCCACGCCGCACCAACCTGACATCAATATGGGCCGACCGCGTCACGCGGGGCGGCGGTTAACAGTGGAGGGGGAGCACCCGTGGCTTCCAGCAAGGATCGCGAGCGCAAGCTCGCTCGCGCGAAGATCGACCGCCAGCAGGCCGCCGCGCGCCGAGCGCCTGCGTTCGCAGCGCCAGATCCAGGCGCGCGTCGGCACCGCGGTTCGCCCTCCTCGCCGTGGTCGCGCTCAGCGGTTGGGTCACGAACTGGTTCGGCATCACGTCGCCGAAGCCGGTCGCCGCAGCCGAGTGCACGTGGACTCCCGCCGACACGTCGGCGAATCCCGAATCTCAAGGACGTCGGCACGCCGCCGACGAGCGGCATCACGATGACCGGCGTCCAGCCGCATGACGATCACGACGGACCAGGGCGTCATCCCGATCCAGATGAACGTCACCCAGGCACCGTGCACGTCGGAGAGCTTCTCCTACCTGGCATCGAAGAAGTTCTTCGACGCCACCAAGTGCCACCGCCTCACCACCGACGGCCTCTTCGTGCTGCAGTGCGGCGACCCGACCGGCACCGGCAAGGGCGGCCCGACCTACACGATCGCGGACGAGAACCTGCCGCTCGAGCGACACGGTCGGCGCGACCACCGACCCCTCAGCCGCTCCGGCCGACCACCGTGATCTATCCGGCCGGCACGGTCGCGGTCGCGAACACCGGCTCACCGGGCACCGGCAGCAGCCAGTTCTTCCTCGTGTACAAGGACAGCCCGCTCCCGCCGTCCTACTCGGAATTCGGCGTGATGAGCGCGGCCGGCCTTGACGTCGTCAAGGCGATCGCGGCCGGTGGCGTCGGACCGGGTGGCACCTCGCCGACCGACGGCCCGCCGAAGACCACGACGACGATCCAGACCCTCACCGTCGGCAAGGTGGTGCCGGGTGCCGTCGACGCGCCGTCGCCGCACCGGTCCGGCGCCGTCCCGCGGCGCCGTCGCCGACCAGCAAGTCCTGACACCCGACCCCTCGTACCACCCGTTGTAAGGAGAACAAGCGGTGACGTCCCTCAAGGACCGCCAACGCGCGGCGGCGCGGGCGAAGCTCGAACGTGAAATGTCCTCTCGCATCGAGCAGGCGGCCCGCCGCCGCCAGCGCCGCCTCTGGGCGGGTTCGATCGGCTCGCCGTCGTCGTCGTGATCGGACTCGTTGCGATCTTGATCAACGCGCTCGGCGACAAGCCGAAGGCCAAGTCGAGCGCTGCCGCCAGCGCAGCGCCGGCCTCGTGCACGTGGACGCCGAACCCCAATCCGTCGCCGCAGCCCGGTGCCGAGCGTCGCGCCGTCGCCGAACAAGGACCTGACGAAGACCGGTACGCCACCGACCACCGGCATCCCGAACAAGGGCACGCGCGACTTCGTACTCAACACGAACCAGGGCAAGATCACCGATCGCGCTGGACCTCGCCAAGGCGCCTTGCGCGGCGGCCAGCCTCGCGTACCTGTCGGATCAGAAGTTCTACGACAAGACCGACTGCGGCAACCTGATCAGCACCGGCCCGTACGTCCTGATCTGTGGCGACCCGACCGATCACGGTGACGGTGGCCCCAGCTACACGTACGCGACCGAGAACCTGCCGACCGACCAGCGCCCGAACTACGGCCAGGGTGTCGTGGCGATGCTCAACGACGGCTCCGGTCACGACGGCAGCCAGTTCATGATCTTCTACCAGGACACGCCGGTCAACCGACGCCAGCGGTGGCACCGAGCAGCCGACCCTCCCGTCGAACTTCATCGATCGTCGGCAACGTGACCAGCGGCCTCGACATCGTGGCCAAGGTCGGCGCGGCCGGTGCGAACAATCCGAACAAGTACGGCGCGTACGTGCCGAAGCTCGCCGCTGAACATCACCTCGACGTCGGTCGGACCGGTCACCGCCGGATCCTGACCGTCACGCCGATACGGATCGGGCGCGCTCCCCACGGGGAGCGCGCCCGATCCGTTTGTGGTTCCCGATCGGTATGCGGTTATGCGCCGGAGGTCACCCGGTAGGCGTCGTAGACGCCGTCCACCCGGCGTACCGCGTTCAACAGGTGCCCCAGGTGCTTCGGGTCGGCCATCTCGAAGCTGAACCGGCTGACGGCCACCCGGTCGCGGGTCGTCGTGACGGTCGCGGACAGGATGTTGACCTTCTCCTCGCTCAGCACCCGGGTCACGTCGGCCAGCAGCTTGTGCCGGTCCAGCGCCTCCACCTGGATCGCGACCAGGAACGTCGACGCGCTGGTCGCCTTCCAGGTCACCTCGACCATGCGCTCCGGCTGGGCCAGCAGATCCGGAGCGTTGACGCAGTCCTCGCGGTGCACGCTGACCCCACCGGACCGGGTCACGAACCCGAACACCGCATCACCCGGTACGGGCGTGCAGCACCGGGCCAGCTTGATCCACACGTCGCTGACCCCGACCACGACGACACCCGGGTCGTAGGCGGCACCGCGGTTACGCGGCGGCCGCGTCGCGATCGCGGTCTCGGCGATGTCCTCGACCGCGCCCTCTTCACCGCCGTACGCGGCGACCAGGCGCTGGATCACCGACTGTGCCGAGACCTGGCTCTCCCCCACCGCCGCGTAGAGCGACGTGACGTCCGCCAGATGCAGGTCGCGCGCGATCGTCATGAGCGTGTCGCTGGTCAGCATGCGCTGCAGCGGCAGCCCCTGCTTACGCATCTGCTTGACGATCGCTTCCTTGCCGGCGTCGATCGCCTCGTCACGCCGTTCCTTGTTGAAGTACTGGCGGATCTTGGTCCGGGCACGCGGCGACTTCACGAAGCCGAGCCAGTCCTGGGTCGGACCGGCCGTCTCCGACTTCGACGTGAAGATCTCGATCACGTCGCCGTTGGACAGCGCCGACTCCAGTGGCACGAGCTTCTGATTCACGCGCGCGCCGATGCACTTGTGCCCGACCTCGGTGTGCACCGCGTACGCGAAGTCGACCGGCGTGGAACCCGTCGGGAGTGCGACGACGTCGCCCTTCGGGGTGAAGACGTACACCTCCTGGCTGGACAGGTCGTAGCGCAGCGCATCCAGGAACTCGCTCGGATCGGCCGCCTCGCGTTGCCAGTCCAGCAGCTGCCGCAGCCAGGTCATCTCGTCGATGTGCGCGGGCGGACCGACGATCGTCGCGCCCTTCGTCTCCTTGTAGCGCCAGTGCGCGGCGATGCCGTACTCGGCGGTCCGGTGCATCGCGAACGAGCGGATCTGCATCTCGATCGGCTTGCCGGTCGGACCGATCACGGTCGTGTGCAACGACTGGTACATGTTGAACTTCGGCATCGCGATGTAGTCCTTGAACCGGCCGGGCACAGGCTGCCAGTTCGCGTGGATGACACCGAGTGCCGCATAGCAGTCGCGGACGCTGTCCACCAGGATGCGTACGCCGATCAGGTCGTAGATCTCCGCGAACTCGCGGCTCCGGCTGATCATCTTCTGGTAGATCGAGTAGAGATGCTTCGGCCGTCCGGTCACCTCGGCCTTGATCTTCACGCCCTTCAGGTCGTTGCTGACCCGGTTCGTGACCTGCCGGAGCAGGTTGTCCCGCTGCGGTGCATGCTCGTCGATCAGCCGGTGGATCTCTTCGAACTGCTTCGGGAACAGCGTGTTGAACGCCAGATCCTCCAGCTCCCACTTGATCGTGTTCATGCCGAGCCGGTGCGCGAGCGGCGCCAGGATCTCCAGCGTCTCCTTCGCCTTCTGCTCCTGCTTCGGGCGCGGCAGGAACGTCAGCGTACGCATGTTGTGCAGCCGGTCGGCCAGCTTGATCACGAGGACCCGCGGGTCCTTCGCCATCGCGACGACCATCTTCCGGATCGTCTCGGCCTTCGCCGCGTCGCCGAGCTTGACCTTGTCGAGCTTGGTGACGCCGTCGACGAGCAGCGTGACCTCGCCGCCGAAGTCGGCCCGCATCATGTCGAGCGAGTAGTCGGTGTCCTCGATCGTGTCGTGCAGCAGCGCGGCGACCAGCGTCGTGGTGTCCATGCCGAGACCGGCCAGGATCATCGCGACGGAGAGCGGATGCGTGATGTACGGGTCACCGGACTTGCGGAACTGGCCGGTGTGCCAGTGCTCGGCGGTGTCGAACGCGCGCTGGAGCAGCCGCGTGTCGGCCTTCTGGTGCGCCACCCGGTGTGCCGCGATCAGCGGCTCCAGGACCTCGCTGACCTGCGGCGACTGCCACGGCGCGTTGAACCGTGCCAGGCGTGCCCGGACCCGGCGGCCGGTCGGCGCGCCGGAGAGCATCTGCGACGACGCGTCTTCCGCAATCGCCGCAACACCGCTCGCCGGAACTCCGACGGCCACAACTGGCAACTCGGCGCCCGCAACATCACCGTCGGCGATCTCGTCGCCCGGAATCTCAGTCCGCGAAGCACCGGTACCGGAAACGTCGGTGCCGGAAAGGTCGGCGCCCGAAGTCTCTGCGCCCGCGGTTCCTGCGGCCTCGGCGGATTGGGTCACACCGGCTTCCGCGCCGGCCTCGACAGGGGCCGCTGGCGCAGCTGGAGCGACCGCGGTGCCGTTCACCGGTCCGGTGTTCTTCTTGGCCTTCTTGGCCGGTGAGCCACCGTTCGCCGCGGCAGGCGTCTCGGTCATCTCTTCGGTCCGCGTTTCGGTGAGTGTCTCCGCGCCGGTCCCGGTCACGCCGAAGTGATCGGTCGTCACGACCGGCTCGTCACTCTTCGGGGCGAGGTCGCTGGCCACGTGTCCGCTCCCTTGCAAAGATGCAGAATTGCAGAAATCACAGTTATCAAGATCGAATATGCAAGATCGAAATGTGCCGGTCCGGAACAGATTCACATCGTATCCGGATCAGCGTCCTTCGACCTTACCCGGTTCGGTTACGCCGCCCGCGCCGCGGAGCGTGCCAGCTCGGCCTTCTCAGACCGTCAGCAGCGCGCGTACGTCGCGTCCGGGCAGCCGCGACCGCCCGGCCAGGAACGACAGCTCCAGCACGACGCAGAACCCGGCTACCGTACCGCCGGCGCGCTCCACCAGCCCCAACGTCGCCTCGGCGGTGCCACCGGTGGCGAGCACGTCGTCAACGACCAGGACCCGCTGGCCGGCTGCGAACGCATCGGTGTGCACCTCGAGCGTCGCCTCGCCGTATTCCAGCGCGTACGACGTCGAATACACCTTCCGGGGCAGTTTGCCGGCCTTGCGTACCGGCACGACACCCGACTCGCGTCGCGTACGCGATCGCCGCCGCGATCACGAAGCCGCGCGCCTCGATCCCGACCACCACGTCGAACGTCAACGCACCGGCGTGATCGCGATATTCCGCGACGATCGCGTCGATCATCTCGTGGAACGCCTGCCCGTCCGCGAACAGCGGGCTGAGATCCTTGAACACGATCCCCGGCTTGCGGGAAGTCCGGAACGTCCGCGATATGCGCGGCGACCAGCTCGGACACGTCGTTCACGCCTGTCTCCCGTTCGTCCCGCCACACCGGTCCATGGCACGTCCGCTACATGACACCGTCCGCCAGCATGCCGCAGAGGCATGGCTGGCGGACGGTGACCGCTACCGCTGTACGTGTTACGCGCGGCGCTTGCCGCCACCGCTGTTGCTCGGGCCGCTGGCCGGGCGGGCACCCGGACGCTTCGCCGGTGTCGGCCGGGGAACCGGCTTCGCGCCGACCCGTGGCACCACCGTCGCGTACGCGTTCTCCCGCGCCTCTTCGACGGCGCCGACCGGCGTTCTCGTCGGACTCCCGGGCCGCACGCGGCCTCGGCCGCCTTCTGGGCCGCAGCTTCGCGACGGGCGAGCACCCGCTGCGCGTGGTTCTTGTACCGCGGGTCCAGCATCTTCAGGTCGACCAGCCACGGCGTCGCCAGGAACAGCGACGAGTAGGCGCCGGTGAGCATACCGACGAACAGCACCAGTGCCAGGTCCTCCAGCGTGCCGACGCCGAGGATGCCGGCGCCGACGAACAGCAGGCCGGCGACCGGCAGCAGACCGATCAGCGAGGTGTTGATCGATCGCATCAGGGTCTGGTTGACGGCCATGTTCGCCGATTCGCCGTAGGTGTAGCGCGACGCCGCGAGGATGCCGCGGCTGTTCTCGTCCACCTTGTCGAACACGACCACGGTGTCGTACAGCGAGAAACCGAGGATCGTCAGCAGACCGACCACGGTCGCCGGCGACACCGTGAAGCCGATGAGCGCGTAGACGCCGGCGGTCAGGATCAGGTCGTGGAACAGCGCGAGGATGGCGGCCAGCGCCATTCGCCAGTCCCGGAACCGGATCGCGATGAACGCGCTGACGGCGATGAGGAACCAGACCAGCGCCCAGATCGCCTGCGACGGTGATCGTCCCGCCCCAGGTGCCGCTGATCGAGCTGACGTTGATCTCGTTCTCGGGGACGTTGCCCGGCCTTCACCAGGGCGGCCACGACGGCCGTCCGGTTCGCCTGCTCCTTGGCGATGTCGGCCGCGCTCGTGCCCTTGATCGTCTCGGTCTGCACGATGTAGTTGTGCGTCGTCGAGTTGCCCGAGGTCTGGACGCTCGACACCGGCGACACCGGTGGCCGCGACCGCCTTGTTGATCTCCGAGATCGACGTGCCCGGCTTCACCGGGAACTGGTACTTGTCGCCACCGACGAAGTCGATGCTGAAGTTGAAGCCCCGGAGCACGATCGCCAGGATGCAGATCGCGATGATGATCGCGGACGCCGTGTACCACTTCTTCCGCGAACCGATGAAGTCCACGTTGGACTCGCCGCGGTAGAGACGGCGGAACAGACTGTTCTCAGCCATCGTCAGGACTCCTTCGAGCGCATGGCACCGACGCCGGCTGCGGCGATGCTGTCGGTCGCGCGCGGAGCCCGCATCTCACCGAGGCCGGAGAAGCGCGGCGACGTGAATGCCTTGGAACCCGACAGGAGCGACACGAGTGGGTGGGTGAACAGGAACACCACGACCAGGTCGATGATCGTGGACAGGCCGAGCGTGAACGCGAATCCGGAGACCGGACCCGTCGCCACGATGACCAGGACGACAGCCGCGATGAGCGAGACGGCGTCGGCGGACAGGATCGTCCGTCGTGCGCGTACCCACGCCTTCGGCACCGCGGTCCGGCCGGATCTGCCGTCTCGCACCTCGTCCTTCATACGTTCGAAGAACACCACGAACGAGTCGGCGGTAATACCGATGGCGACGATGAAACCGGCCACACCGGCGAGGCTCAGCGCGAAGCTCAGCTGCGACCGGCCGAGCAGCACGATCGACGCGTAGATGATCGAGGCCGAGACCAGGAGGCTCGCGATGACCACGAGGCCCAGGCCGCGGTAGTAGAAGAGGCAGTACAGGATGACCAGCGCGAGACCGATGCCACCGGCCAGCAGGCCGGCCTTCAGCTGCGCGATGCCCAGCGTCGCGGAGACGGTCTCGACGTCCTGCGGGTGGAACGAGATCGGCAGCGCACCGAACTTCAGCTGGGTCGCGAGCAGCTTCGCCGAGTCACCGGTGAAACCGCCGCTGATCGTCGCCGGACCGGGGATCGCGGCCAGGATCTGCGGTGCCGTCACCACGCTGTTGTCCAGCACGATCGCGACCTGCTTGTAGCTGTTGTTGGCGGGGTCAGCCTCCGAAGTACAGCTGCGACGTCAGGTCCGACCACGCCTTCTGGCCCGGCGCCCTTGAACGACAGGTCGACCTCCCAGCCGACCGCGCCGCCACTCTGACCACCGACGTTGTAGTTCGCGGCGGCGCTGGAGATGTCCTCGCCGTGCACCTTCGCCACGTCCAGAAGGTACTTCTGGCAGCTCGCACCCGCTTGCTCGCAGCTCGTCGGGGGCTTGCCGCTCGTGGCGGTGGTGGAGATCTCGCAGGCGGTCACCTGGGAAGCCAGCGCGGCCGGCGTGGTCAGCACGCCGGGCACCCGGGCGTTCAGCTGGTCGCAGCTGATCAGCGGGATGTTGAACTGCATCGACGGCGGCAGCGCCGCGACGTCGGCCGGCGTCAGCTTGCGCGAAGCCGGCCATCTGGGTGGCCTGGTCCTGGGTGAACTGGCTCGGGTCCGTGATGGCCTGGCCGCGTCGTAGACGTCCTCGCCGAGCTTCTTCTTCACATCCGCCAGCGGCGTGATGCCCTCACCGGTCGCGGCGACGTTCGGCGCGGCGGAGGCGCTCGCCGACGGAGCGGCGCTCGGGGGGACGGCCGGTGCCGGTGCATTCGCCGAGGGCGACGCGCTCGGGCTGGCTCGACGGAGCGGCGTGTGCCAGCTTCGCATCGCCGGCGGGCTGGGCCGAGCTGCCGGGCTTCACCGGCGGGTGCGGTCGACGACGGGCTCGGGGTCGGCGCGCCGCTGCCACTGGCCGACGGTGACGGAGTCGGCACGAATGTCGACGCCGGCGCGTCCGGGATCGTGTTCGACGACCGTACGGAACTCAAGCTTCGCCTGGTTCGACAGCTGCTTGAGCTTGTCCTGGTCGGTGACCTTGCCGGGTACGTTCACGACGATGTTGTTGCCCTGCACGACGACGTCCGACTCGGCGACACCGAGCGAGTCGACCCGCTGCTCGATGATGTCGCGAGCGATGCCGAGGTTCTCGGCGTTCACCGGCGCACCACCCGCGACGGCGTTAGCCGACAGCGTCAGGCTGGTGCCACCCTGCAGATCAAGACCGAGCTTCGGCACGGAACTGTGACCGGGCCACATGACTGCGGTGTAAAGAACAATGAGGAGCAGCCCGAGCGGGATGAAATACCGGCTTGGCTTGATCTGCCCAGAGGGTGCGGCCACGATGTGTTCCGTCTCTCCTGATTATTCGATGGTCGAAGCATGGATCCGATGCCACCGGCAGCGCCGGCAGCCGGAATCAGTCTTTCTGCTCGATCACCGAGTTAGCGGTTGCGTCAAGGTCAGTGCTATCGGTGTCCGTTACGGCATCGGCCTCTTCCGCTCTCGGATGGGGTGATCACTTTGGCGATCGCATTGCGGTCGAACTGCACGATGACGCCGTCGGCGATCTCCAGCATGACCGAGTCATCATCCCCGCCGACGACCGTGCCGTACAGCCCGCCGATCGTGACGATCTCGGTTCCGATGTCCAACGCACTGCGCATGTCCTTCTGCGCGTCCGCCTGCGCTGCTGCTTCTTCCGCATGTTGCGGATGAAGAACACGTACGCGACCAGCGGCGAACAAGACCAGGATGAGGAAGGTCGGGCTTCCGTCCCGCCAGCAGTTCCGGATGCGAGATACACGGTTTTGCCTTCCGAATGGACCTGTCCGCCACCCTTTTTCGGGTGGGAATCAGGCCGACGACGTCCAGTCCGGACCGCGGCGAGTCTAGTCGGTCGAACTAGCCACGCCGAATGCGGTATAGATCACGTTCGGATTACGGTCGCAGTCACCGGCTCCGATTACGGCCCAAAACCGGGCATCATGGACGATATCGCCGGGCTGAGACCGACATCACGACTGTGAGTCGAACAGGTCGGGCGCGGCTGCTGCGCCAGTAGCCAAACGTAGCATTCGGCGGCGTCAGGCCGAGTGACGCCAGCCGTTCGCGGTGGCCACCCGACCCCGGGAGGTACGCGCCAGCAGCCCGGCCCGGACCAGGAACGGCTCGCAGACCTCTTCGACCGTGTCCGGCTGCTCGCCGACCGCGACCGCGAGCGTGGAGACGCCGACCGGGCCGCCGTTGAACGACCGGATCAGCGCGTTCAGCACGGCTTTGTCGAGCCGGTCCAGGCCGATCTCGTCGACGTCGTACACCTTCAGGGCGGCCCGCGCCGTATCCACGTTGACCATACCGTCCGCGCGGACCTCGGCGTAGTCCCGGACCCGGCGCAGCAGCCGGTTCGCGATGCGGGGGTGCCCCGCGACCGTCCGGCGATCTCCGCCGCGCCGTCGTCCGTCACCGGTACGCCGAGGATGCCGGCCGATCGCATGATCAGGTGCTCGCAGCTCGTCGGCGGCGTAGAAGTCGAGGTGTCCGACGAAGCCGAACCGGTCGCGCATCGGACCGGTCAGCAGGCCGGACCGGGTGGTCGCGCCGACCAGCGTGAACGGCTCGACGTCGAGCGGGATCGCGGTGGCGCCCGGGCCCTTTCCGACGATCACGTCGACCCGGAAGTCCTCCATCGCGCTGTAGAGCAGCTCCTCGGCCGGCTTCGCGATCCGGTGGATCTCGTCGATGAACAGCACATCGCCGAGGGACAGGCTGGTCAGGACGGCGGCGAGGTCGCCGGAGCGCTCGATCGCCGGCCCGCTCGTGATCCGCAGACCGGTACCGAGTTCGGCGGCGACGATCATCGCCAGCGTCGTCTTGCCGAGACCCGGCGAGCCGGACAGCAGGATGTGATCCGGCGGGCTCCCCCGGCGCATCGCGCTCTTCAGAAGAAGGTCAAGCTGCTCGCGTACGCGGTGCTGGGCGACGAACTCGGCCAGCCGCTTCGGGCGGACCGTGGCCTCGGCATCGAGATCGCCGTCGGCGACATAGGCCGACACGATCGGGTCCGGACCGTCCAGCGTCTCGTCCGGCGCACTCATCGACCCGGTCCCAGCTGCCGGATCGCCTGCTTGAGCAGCACCGGGACGGCCGGCACGGCACCGCCGGCCGCGACGATCGCCTCGACCTCCTGGCCGACCGCGGAGACTGCAGACTCGGCCTGGCTCGGCACTCCAGCCGAGGCCGACCAGCGCCTGCCGGATCTGCTCCGGCCACGCGGAGCGAGTCGACCGCGGCGCGTCACCGGCGCTGATCGGCACCGGGCCGACCTTGTCCCGCAGTTCGAGGATCAGCCGCTCGGCGCCCTTCTTGCCGATGCCCGGCACCGCGATGAGCACCGGGATCTCGCCGTTGGCGAGCGCCTTGCGAATCGTGCCGGGGCTGTGTACGGCGAGTGCCGCCTGCGCGATCCGGGGGCCGATGCCGCTGGCGGTCTGCAGCAGCTCGAAGAGCTGCTTCTCGTCATCGTCGGCGAAGCCGTAGAGCGTCAGCGAGTCCTCGCGGACGATCAGGCTGGTCGCCAGCCGTGCCGCGGCTGCCGACCCGCATGGTGGCGAGGGTGCCGGGCGCGCAGTGCACGGACAGGCCGACGCCGCCGACCTCGATCACGGCGGATTCGGTCGATACCGACGCGACCACTCCGGAAACGCTCGCGATCATGGTCAGCCTTTCAGTTCCACCGGCTCGGGCCGCTGCGGCGGCGATTTTGGCACGCGTACCCCCGCGCCAGACATGGCAGATGGCGAGCGCGAGCGCATCGGCGGCATCGGCCGGCCGCGGCGGGGCGTCCAGGCGCAGCAGGCGGGTGACCATCGCGGTCACCTGTGCCTTGTCGGCCGTCCCGGAGCCGGTGACCGCGGCCTTGACCTCGCTCGGCGTGTACAGCTGCACCGGCAGGCCGGCCTTTGCCGCGACCACGATCGCGACCGCACTCGCCTGCGCGGTGCCCATCACGGTGCGGACGTTGTGCTGGCTGAATACCCGCTCGACCGCGACGCCGTCCGGGCGATGCGCGGCGATCAGGTCGGTCAGGCTGCGGTCGAGGTGCAGCAGGCGCTCCGGCAGCGGCATATCCGGGTCGGAGACGACGACGAAGTAACCGATCAGCGTGCACGGCCGTCCCGGTACGCCTTCGACCACACCGACGCCGCAGCGGGTCAGGCCGGGATCGACGCCGAGGACGCGCATGTAGACCCACCCCTCAGACGCGTACGTGTGTTCGACACACTATCCCTTACCGGCCACACCGGCACCAGCAGACACACTAATGCGACGGCGGATGCGGATTCGCGCGAGATCGATCAGGCGAGCGGGTGGGCCAGCAGACCCGGCAGCAACGTGTCGACGATCTGTTCCGGCAGCTTCGCCACGTCGACGTTCGGGTTGGAACTCAGCATCGTCTGCGAGATGATCGGCCCGGTGAACATGGCGCAGGTGGCGTCGATGTCGATGTCCGGCCGCAGGACGCCGGCCTCGATCCACGTACGCAGGACGCTGCGCATCAGTTCGCGGCGCGGCTCGGTCAGCCGGTGGTAGCTGTCGGCCATCTCGGGATTGCGCTTCAACTCCGGGATGAGGCACGGCATGATCCGCCCGGCTCGGGTGGTCCGAGCGGTCGCCATGGGCCGTAGAAGCAGCAACATGTCTTCCCGGAGCGATTCGCCGGTTACCTCCGGCAGCGGGCCTTTCAGCGCCGTCATCGCGTCGACGACGAGCGACTCCTTGTTGGACCAACGACGGTAGATCGTGGCCTTGCCGACCCCGGCCCGGCTCGCCACCGCCTCCATGGACAGCGCCTCGATCGTCGCGCCATCCTCCGCCAGCAGGTCGAGGACGGCCTCGACGATCGCCTGGTCGGCGAGTGCGCTGCGGGGCCGGCCGGGCGAACGCCGGTCGGGGTCCACGAGCAGCAGCGCGGGATCGACCGGCGCCAGATCTGCGGGCGCCGGATGTGCGAGATCCACCGGCAGCACATCGGCCGGCGCCTGTTCTGCGGGCACGGCCGAGCCGGCGACCCGCAGGTCGCCGGACTCGGTCGGTGCCGTCGAAGTTGTCATCACTTCGTATTGTGCCGTTAACGTGCGGGTTCGGCTAGCTCGAACTGCTCACTGAGTGACTCGATCTCACTCGGTGCCGGCGCCGCGGCCGGTACGTGCAGCGCCGACTTCGACGGCAGCCACCGGACCACCACGACGAGACCGATCAGTGCGGCGAATCCGGCACCGAGCGACGCGTAGTGCATGGCCGAGATGAACGCGCTGTTCGCGGCGTTGATCAGCGGACCGGCAGCGGCCGGAGCGACGTGCTCCGCGGCGCTGTAGGTCTGCGAGATCGAGTTGCCCGCGTCAGCCTGTGCACCGGCCGGGACCGCACCGAGGTGATCGGAGATCTGCGACCGGTAGGCCGCGGACAGGATCGATCCCAGGATCGCGATGCCGAGCGCGCCGGCGACCTGCCGGACCGTGTTGCCGATCGCGGAACCGACGCCGGCCTTCTCCCGCGGCAGCGACGCCATGATCGACTCGGTGGCCGGCGGCATCACGTTCGCCATGCCGACACCCTGGAAGAAGAACAGCACTCCGAGCACCCAGATCGGCGTGGACGCGGTCATGAAGAAGAAGCCGAAGATGGCTAGACCGGCGATCGCCATGCCGACCGCGCACACGATCTTCGGTCCGAAGCGGCGCACGTACGCGGCGCTGCGGGGCGCGAAGATCAGCTGAGCGGCGGCGAACGGCAGGTAGAGCAGGCCGGACTCCAGTGGCGAGTAACCACGCACCAGCTGCAGGTAGAACGCCATGAAGAAGAGCGTGCCCATGGCGGCGAAGAAGACCAGGCCGACCGCGCCGACCGAGGCCGAGAACCGCGGGTTGCGGAACAGCTTCACGTCCAGCGACGGGAACTCGATCCGGCGCTCCCACCAGATGAACGCCGCCAGCACCAGGAAGCCGCCGACGATCGAACCCCACGAGTCGAACCGGCGGAAGCCGTGGTCGCCGCCGACGACGATGCCGTACACGAGACCGATCAGACCGACGATGGACAGCAGTACGCCGACCGCGTCGATGCGACCGGGCTTCGGGTCACGCGACTCCGGCACGAGCGCGAAGATCGCGATCACGCCGAACACCACGATCGGCACATTGATCAAGAAGACCGAGCCCCACCAGAAGTGCTCCAGCAGTGCACCGCCCAGAACCGGGCCGATCGCGACGCCGAGACCGACCGAGCCGGCCCAGATGCCGATCGCCTTTGCCCGCTCGCGCGGGTCGAATACGTTCGAGATGATCGACAGCGTCGCGGGAAGCACGGCCGCACCGCCGATGCCCATCAGCGCTCGCGCGAAGATGAGTTGGTCGGGCGTTTGCGCGTACGCGCTGGCCAGGGACGCGAGGCCGAACGTGATCATGCCGGCGACGAGCATCTTCCGCCGGCCGATGCGGTCACCGACGATGCCCCAGGTGAAGAGCAGACCCGCAAAGACCAGGGTGTACGAGTTGATCGCCCATTCCAGCTGGCTCTGGCTGGCACCGAGGCCGTGGATCGGGTCGGCGATCGTCCGTAGCGCGACGTTGAGCACGGTGTTGTCGAGAACGACGACGAGAAGGCTGACGACCAGCACGCCGAGGATCGTCCAGCGTCGCGGGTGGCCGCCGTTGGCCGCTTGCGCTTGGGCGGGCGCCTGGGCCGCGCGGCTGGACCTGCCAGCAGATGCAGCTTGCACAGACATGTGAACCCCTCACAGATTTCGATACGGTCGAGATTCGATACAACATCGACTCGTAATGAAGTGAACTTTACGGCATCGAGTTCCAATACGAGCCCGTTCCGTAAAGAAATTCTGTGAGGCATCACACACGACCGCACGGAAATACGGGCGCCCGCATGTCGCAGGCGCCCGTACCCCTTCATGATCTTTAGAACTTATGAACCGTAAACCGCCAGCTCAGAGAGCTGACCGCTGGCCGCACCACTGTTCGTAGTGAAGTTGATCTTTACGTAACGAGCGTTCGTGGACGTGAACGTGATCGTCACCGTGTTACCGGTCGCCGGGTTGAACGTGTAGACGGCCGAGCCGACGATCGTGGTGAAGTTCGTCCCGTCGGTCGAACCGAGCACCGACAACGTCTCGGTACGGGTAGCCCACGACGTGGCCGGCGGCACGTTCAGCACCACCGATGTGATCGCGTGGCTGGCACCGAGATCGACCGTGACGAACGCCGGGAAACCGGCCGCACCCTCCCAGTAGCTGCTGGTGTTGCCGTCGGTCACCGCGGAGGACGCGTACGTCTGGGTGTGGCCGGACTCCGTCGTCGCCTTGTTCAGCGCGAGGTTTGTCTGGACCGGCCCGTTCGGCGTGCCCATGACCTGCACCTCAGAGAACTGAGCCGCCGGCCATCCGGTGTTCGCGGTGACGGTGAGCGAGACGAACCGGTCGACCGTGCCGGCCGGCAGGTTGATCGTCACGCTGTTGCCACCGACGTTCGGGTCGAGCGTGTACGCCGCCGAACCCACCAGCGTCGTGTACGTCGTCCCCGTGGTGCTGCCGCTGACCGTCAGCGTCTCGGTCCGGGCACCCCACGTGGTCGGCAGCTTGAGCACCACCGACGTCAGGTTGTCCGACGCGCCGAGGTCGACCGTGAACGTCTGCGGGAACGTGTTGTTCGCGCTCTCCCAGTACGTGCTCTGGTCGCCGTCGACCGCATTCGTGCCGACGTACGTCTGGCTCACGCTGGACACCGAGACCGACTTGCCCTGCGACAGGTTCGTCGCCGTGGCGGTCGTACCGGTGCCGGTCAGGGCAACGGTCAGCGACGGGTTCGTCGCGTTGCTCGAGACCGTCAGCGTGCCGCTGGCGGCACCTGTTGCGGTCGGCGCGAACGTGACCGACACGGTGCACGTGCCACCGGCCGCGATCGTGGTGCACGTGTTGGTCTGCGCGAACGCACCCGACACCGTGACGCCGCTGATCGTTGCGCTGGCCGTACCCGTGTTCGTGATCGTCACGTTGGTCGCCGCCGACGTGGAGCCGACCGACTGGTTGCCGAACGCCACCGAGGTCGGAGACGCGGTCAGCGTCGCGGTACCGGCCGTGACACCGGTGCCCGTCAGGGCGGCGGTCAGCGACGGGTTCGTCGCGTTGCTGGCAACCGTCAGCGTGCCGCTGGCGGCACCCGTCGCGGTCGGCGAGAACGTGACGTTCACCGTGCACGAGCCGCCGGCGATGACCGAGCCGCCACAGTTGTTCGTCTGCGAGTAGACACCGGACACCGAGATCGCGCTGATGGTCGCGCTGGCCGTACCCGTGTTGGTCATGGTGACGGTCTTCGCGGCCGACGACGATCCGACGGTCTGGTTACCGAACGCCAGCGACGTCGGCGTGGCGGTCAACGTCGCCGTACCGGGCGCGACGCCCGTTCCGGTGAGCGCGACCGTCAGCGACGGGTTCGTCGCGTTGCTGGCCACGGTCAACGTGCCACTGGCCGCACCGTTCGCGGTCGGCGCGAACTTCACCGACACGACGCAGGTCCCGCCCGCGGCAATCGACGTACCGCAGGTGTTCGTCTGCGAGAACGCACCGGTCACCGAGACCGAGCTGACCGTCGCGGCGACCGTGCCACTGTTCGTGATCGTGGTGGTCTGTACGCCGCTCGTGGTGTTCGTCGTCTGATTGCCGAACGCCAGCGACGTCGGCGAGGCACCCAGCGTTGCGGTGCCGACCGACTGGCCCGTACCGGTCAGTGCGACCGTCAGCGCCGAGTTCGTCGCGTTGCTGTTCACCGTGATCGTGCCGCTCGTCGCACCCGCCACCGTCGGCGAGAACTTCGCGGTGACGGTGCAGGACCCACCGGCCGCAATCGACGTGCCACACGTGTTGGTCTGCGAGAACGCTCCCGTGACGGCAACCGACGAGACGGTCGCGGCGACCGTACCGGAGTTGGTGACCGTCACGGTCTGCGTCGCGCTGGTCGAGCCCACGTTGACCGAACCGAACGCGAGGCTGGACGGGTTCGCTGCGAGCGTCGCCGTACCACCGCCGCCACCCGAGCCGGGGAACACCGCGAACTCGGAGACCTGACCGGCCGGCCAGCCCGTGTTACCGGTGATGTTCAGTTGCACGTACCGGTCGGTGGTGTTGGCCGGCAGCGTGATCGTGACGGTGTTGCCGGTGGCCGGGTCGAAGAGCCGACCGGCGGAGGCCGACAGCGTGGTGAAGTTCGTCCCGTCATTGCTGCCGAGGACCGACAGCGTCTCGGTACGAGCCGCCCACGTGCTCGGCGGCGGCAGGTTCAGGACGACCGAGCCGATGCTCAGCGACGAACCCAGGTCGACCGTCAGGGTCTGCGGGAACGCGTTGCCGTCCAGGCTCTCCCAGTAGGTCGTCGTGTTGCCGTCGTTCGCCTGGTTGGGCGCGAATCCACCGGACGAGCTGCTCGCCGTGATGGCGGCACCCTGGGCGAGGTTCGTGGTGGAGGTGATGCCCGTACCGGTGAGGCTCGCGCCGATCGGGGTCTGGGTGCCGCTGTTCGTGATGGCCACCGAACCGGTCGTGAATCCGCCCGAGACCGGCGAGAACTTCACCGACACCGTGCAGGACGCACCGGCACCGAGCGACGTACCGCAGGTGTTCGTCTGCGAGAAGCCGCTGCTGGCCGCGACGGACGTGATCGTGATCGCGGAGGCACCCGGGTTGGTTACGGTCAACGTCTGCGCGGCCGTGGTCGAGCCGACATTGATCGAACCGAACGCCAGCGTCGTCGGCGTGACCGTCGGCGGTGTGATGACGTTGTTCGCGCCGGTGCTGCCGACGAGCTGGAGGACCGTGGGGTTACCGGTCTGGTTGCTCGGGATGGTCAGCGTGCCGGTGGTGATGCCGTTGGACGGTGCGGTGAACGAGACGTCGACCTGGCACCAGGTGTTCGCGTCGATCGGCGTGCTCAGGTCGAGCGTCGTGCCGCATGGCTTGCTCGGGTCGTTGACGACCGTGAAGCCGCTGCTCGCCGAGATCGTGCCGAGGGTGGCCGCGGCCGCACCGGCGTTGAAGACCGTGACCTTCTGGCTCGGCGTGGCCGAACCGGTGGACGCGTTCTCGAACGTGGTGGTGGACGGGAACGCGTACAGCGGTGCCTTGGCCGGCAGGCCGCAGCTGCTCGTGGACCAGCCGGAGTTGCCGGCGCCCTGGGTCAGCGTGAAGCCCGAGTTGCAGTTGAAGATGCCGGAGACACCGACGCCGGTCGCGGTGGTGCCGGAGACCGAGGCGGAACCGGGCGACTGCAGCTGGAACACGTACGTGCCGACGTTGTTGACGACGTTGTTCGTGACCGTCACGCCGCTCGTCACGTTGCCGTTCACGCCCTGCGTGGCAACGGCCGTACCGACCGGCGGCGCCGAGTTCTCGAACTGGAACGCTTCGCCCGGACTGTCGTCAATCTCGTTGTTCGTGATGTTGACGGTGCCGGTAAGTGCGCTTTCCAGCGGCCAGAACCAGATGGCGCCGACGTTGTAGTCCCAGCCCGGGTCGAACTGACCGGTGCGGACCAGCTTGTTGCCGCTGATCGTCGTGGTGCCGGCCAGCGAGGTCGCGCCGAAGCGGTTGCCGATGCCGATGCCGCCACCGCGGGTGATCGTGTCCTGCAACAGGTTGTTCGTGACCGTCGTACCGGTGCCGCCGTAGAGGCCGACGTTGTTCGCGATGCCCGGCGTGTCGATCGTGTTCTGGTTGAACGTGTTGTTCACGTCCGCACCCGGTGAGGACCAGATCGCCAGACCGTCGTCCTGCAGGTTGCGCTCGAACGAGTTCTCCACGATCGAGTTCGTCACCGAACCGTGGAAGTTGACGCCGTCCGCGGTGGTGTCCTGGATCCGGACCGAATCGATGGTCAGGGAGTCGGTTGGACCGACGACCCAGATGCCGACCTTCTCGTTCTGGATCCACACGTGGTTGATGTTCGAGTGGTCGAAGCCACCGTTGAAGCCGTGCACCGTACCGTCGGAGTCGTCGCGCGTGTTGACGTTGCCGAACATCGACAGGTTGGACACGTTGACCAGGGTGCTCGGGTTGCCGATCTGGCCGGCGAACTCGACCTCATGGCCGGTCAACTCGGTGTACCACTCACCCGCGCCCTCGATCGTCACCTTGTTGACGAAGATCGGCGAGCTGACCTTGTAGAGGCCCTGCGGAAGGTAGAGGCCGACGCCGGCGGTCGACGCCGCGTTGACCGCGTTCTGCAACGCGGTAGTCGAGTCGACGAGGCCACTCGGGTCGGCGTTGTAGGGCGAGGACGTCGCATTGAGGTAGCCGGCCGGCTGTGCGATCGGAGCCGCGACGAGCTCGAAGTCCGCCGTGTTGATGGTGTACCACGGTGCATTGTCGCCCGCGTCCACCTTCAGCGTGACGGTCGCTCCGATGGGGAGCGTCGAGGAGAACATCGTGCGCACGTCGTCGTACATGTCGTGCGGAGCGCTCGTGCCCGGGTCGCTGACCAGCGGCGTGTTCGTCTCTGACGGCGGGTTCGAGCCGTAGAGCCAGCTGTTCACCGACGTCATCGTCAGCGGCGTCTGCGCGACCCCGTTGACGTACAGGCCGAGGGGTGCGGTCATGCCAGCGCCGTCGAGTGAGTCCGGAATGGAGTAGTGGAAGTCGACCGCGTTTGCCGGCGCGGTCAACGTGAACGTGACGAACTTGCCCTGCCCGATCAGCTGGACGGCCTGGCGGCCGGTGGCTTCGGAGGCGAGCGTGCCGAAGTAGTAGTTCGGCGCGAGGATGTTGCCGTTCGTCTGCGCGTTCACCGCGAGCTGCTCAACGAAGGGCACCGGCGCACCGGCGGTGATCGCCGCACTCGCCGGTGACGCGAGACCGATAGCGGTCATCACCGACGCGACGAGCGCACCCGTGGAGATGACGGCGAGCGCGCGCAAACGCGTTCGAGGATTTCTGAGGTTCACTAAGCGACCTTTCCCTGGTCAGCTCGGCTGTCCAGGGCGCCGCTCGCCCCGGCCACTGCGCCGTAGGTGCAAAATTGCGGTTCCCCCGAAAGAAATTCTTAGCAAGATAGCAACACTTTGTTTGCAAGAAGGCAACATCCAATGCCGATCTATTTAAGAGCAAGGGTGTCCGCGCACGGGTCATCGGTCCACAAAGGACACAATCAAGGGGGTACGGTCAGCCGACCGAAAGGCGTGCTCGGACACCGAGCGGCAACGAGGACCGCGAATATGTCGATGCCGGCAGGGATCGACCCGTAGAAGAATGTGCGTCAGTGAATCTCCGACGAACCTACCGGGAGCGTCGGGTCAGGGCATCAAGGTTGCGACATACCGCGACACGTCGGCGACGTAGCGCAGATAAAGATCGCGGACCAACGGAACCGACCTGGCAACGATCTTCAGGTCAACGGACACGTATTCGTGGGTCAGGATGTTCCGCAGTCCGGCACTGGGGGCGATTTCGGTCGCTAGCTCAGCCGAGATCATGCCGGCTTCCGCGGCCGCTCGGAAGGAGTCCCGATAGGTCTCGGGTGCCTCGCCACGAGTCGCAGCCGCGACGTGACTGTTGATGGACACGGCGAGGTCGACCAACTGCGTCACAATGCGTTCAACCGCGTGCCGGATGAGACGCTCTCGATCCAGGCGCTCAGCGGTCACCTCGCCCACGTCCTGTAGATCAACGAGCAGAGCGCGCATCAGCTTCAGCCGCGCCATGACGATCGATGGATCGACGATCATGCGGTCATCAGGTCCAGATCGATCCGGCGCAACCAATCGGTATCCATCCGCTCCATCATCGCCGCCATTTGAGCGCGGCCGAACAGCCCGAGCCAGGCCTGGGCGAGGACCCTGCCCCCGACGAGCGCACGCTCGCGGGCAACCGGGTTCGCTCGGCCCAAATCCATGAGATCGATAGCCGAGGTGCCGGCAATCTCGCTCAATTCATCGAGAAAGCCCAGAACATCTGGGTCCGCGATGTCGTACTCGACGGCGATATCCACATCACGCGGAACGCCACCGGCGCGAAGCACACTACCGAACACGACCAACATCTTGACGTGATAACGCTCGCAGACGGTCCGCAACACGCCCGACTCCCGCGCAGCATCAAGCCGCTCTAGAGCCTGGCGTGGTCCGGTCACCGTCACAATCTAACGCCGGCGGGCGATGTCTGTCGATCACTATGCGAGTCCGGCGGGCTACGCGTCGAGTTCTTCCATGATGTCGTCGCTGATGTCGAAGTTGCCGAACACGTTCTGTACGTCGTCGGAGTCTTCCAGCGCGTCGATCAGCTTGAAGATCTTCCGAGCACCGTCGATGTCCAGCGGCACCGTCATGCTCGGCATGAAGAGCGAGTCGGCCGACTCGTACTCGATGCCGGCGCTCTGCAGTGCCGTCCGTACGCCGACGAGGTCGGTCGGCTCGGAGATCACCTCGAACGACTCGCCCATGTCGTTGCACTCCTCCGCGCCCGCATCCAGAACGGCGTCGAGGATCGCGTCCTCGCTCGTCCCGGCGCTCGGCACGATGATGACGCCCTTGCGACTGAACATGTAGGACACGCTGCCGGCGTCGGCCAGGTTGCCGCCGTTGCGCGTCAGCGCCGTACGCACCTCGGTCGCCGCCCGGTTCCGGTTGTCGGTCAGACACTCGATCAGCAGCGCGACGCCGTTCGGCCCGTACCCCTCATACATGATCGTCTGCCAGTCGGCGCCACCGGCTTCGAGGCCGGAGCCGCGCTTGACCGCACGATCGATATTGTCGTTCGGGACCGACGACTTCTTCGCCTTGAGAATCGCGTCGAACAGCGTCGGGTTGCCGTTCGGATCACCGCCGCCGGTGCGTGCCGCGACCTCGACATTCTTGATCAGCTTGGCGAACATCTTGCCGCGCTTCGCGTCGACGACCGCCTTCTTGTGCTTCGTGGTCGCCCATTTGGAGTGGCCGGACATTACGCCTCCGAAGATCTAAGCCTCAAGCTGCTGTGTCGACACCCGGGCGCAGGGATGCGTGCACCATCTCCACGAAGTAGCGATGGACGCGCAGATCCCCGGTCAGCTCCGGGTGAAAAGACGTCGCGAGCAGGTTGCCCTGCCGGACCGCAACAATCCTAGCCTCACCATCGTCCGATGGGACACCTGCCCGACCCAGCACGGAAACATCGCCGCCGACCTTCTCCACCCACGGCGCCCGGATGAACACCGCATGGAACGGATCTTCGCCCAGCTCAGGCATGGCGACCGTCGCCTCGAACGAGTCGACCTGGCGCCCGAACGCGTTGCGGCGAACCGTCATGTCGATGCCCGCGAACGTACGCTGATCCGGCCGCCCGTCCAGGACATCCGTCGCCAGCATGATCATGCCGGCGCACGACCCGTAGACCGGCAGGCCGGCCGCGATCCGGTCCCGGATCGGGTCGAACAGATCGAACGTGATCGCAAGCTTGCTCATCGTGGTCGACTCCCCGCCCGGGATGACGAGCGCGTCCACGCTGTCCAGCTCGGACGGGCGCCGGATCGGCCGGGCGATCACATCGCACTCGGCCAGGGCGGCAAGATGCTCGCGTACGTCGCCTTGCAGGGCGAAGACGCCGACGGCCGGACCGGCCGTGGAATTACGGGACACGGACTACCAACCACGCTCGGCGAGCCGGTGCGGCTGCGGGATCTCCTCGACGTTGATGCCGACCATCGCCTCGCCGAGGCCCCGGGAGACCTTCGCGAGCACGTCCGGGTCGTCGTAGAACGTGGTGGCCTTGACGATCGCGGCGGCTCGCTGTGCCGGGTTGCCGGACTTGAAGATGCCCGAGCCGACGAACACGCCCTCGGCGCCGAGGTGCATCATCATCGCCGCGTCGGCCGGGGTCGCGATGCCGCCCGCGGTGAACATGACGACCGGCAGCTTGCCGGTCTCGGCGATCTCCTGGACCAGCTCGTACGGCGCCTGCAGCTCCTTCGCCGCGACGTAGAGCTCGTCCGCGGACAGCGACGTCAACCGGCGGATCTCGCCACCGATCTTGCGCATGTGCGTGGTCGCGTTGGACACATCGCCGGTACCGGCTTCGCCCTTGGAGCGAATCATCGCGGCGCCCTCGGTGATCCGGCGGAGCGCCTCGCCGAGGTTGGTCGCACCGCATACGAACGGCACGGTGAACGCCCACTTGTCGATGTGGTTCGCGTAGTCGGCCGGCGTCAGCACCTCGGACTCGTCGACGTAGTCGACGCCGAGCGACTGAAGGATCTGCGCCTCGACGAAGTGGCCGATCCGGGCCTTCGCCATCACCGGGATGGAGACCGAGCTGATGATGCTGTCGATCATGTCGGGGTCGCTCATCCGGGAGACGCCGCCCTGCGCACGGATATCGGCCGGTACGCGCTCGAGCGCCATGACCGCGACCGCGCCGGCGTCCTCGGCGATCTTCGCCTGGTCGGCCGTGACGACGTCCATGATCACGCCGCCCTTGAGCATCTCCGCCATTCCGCGCTTGACGCGCGACGTGCCGGTACTGGTCTCAGACATGGTTTACCCGTCTCCTCAGTGTCTTTGGGGGAACGAGATCGATTCTACGCGGTGTACAAGGGCCAATTGAGCGCCAATCGCTCTGCGGTGGCCTGCTCGGTGGCCAAGCTCACCGAGATCCGGTGACGGTGATCCTGGAGTTCAGCTCTGCTGCTGGAGCGTCAGCTGAGGGTCCTCGATGTCGAAATACGGCAGATTGGGATGTTTTCGGTTGAAACGCATCAGGCGTACCAGACGGCGACGGCGCATCGTTTTCGCGTCCCGCACCAGATCGGTGTGGATATGCCGGGCCAGCGAGACCTGGCGGCTGGTCGCGACCACCTCGGACAGCACCGGAGCGTCGACCGGATAGGGCAGGTCCCGGAGCGCCTTCGTGAGCGCGTTCTCGACCCCTTCACGGTCGGCGACGTCCCGGTCCGCGGCGGACTCGGCAAGCGCCCGGATCTCAGGCTGCTGAATCTCATCGGCCAGTTTCAGCGCCGCCACCGAGCGGCGCAGCAGCGCGGCGTTCAGCGCTTCGGCGGCCGCAACCGCGCGCACGTGCAGACGATCGACGCGCCCCGCGATCCAGGTCAGATAGGTCGCCACGGCCACAACCACCGCCACGACCCCGATAATCCACCACATGATCTCAGGATCGTAACGTCGCCGTACTACGGCGATGTTGCGACGGGCTCACGCGTGGTCGCCTCGATCGCCGACGTGTAGACCTCCAGCACGCGCTCCGCCACGGCCGGCCAGTCGTAGGCGGCGACCGCCTCGTTCGCCCGTTCGACCAGCGCAGCCCGGCGATCCGGGTCGTCGAGCAGGGCGCCGATCGCGGTCGCGAGCGCGTCCGAGTCGCCGTTCGGGAACAGTACGCCCGCGTCGCCGTCGTCCAGCACGCGCCGGAATGCGTCCAGATCGCTCGCGACCACGGCGGCACCGGCGGACATCGCCTCCGTCAGGATCATGCCGAACGACTCGCCGCGGGTGTTCGGCGCCACGTAGATGTCGACGCTGCGCAGCATCCGCGCCTTGTCGTCCTCGGAGACCTTGCCGAGGAACGTGACCCGGTCGCGGATCGACGGCGGCACGGATTCGAGCAGGTCCGCCTCGTCGCCCGGCCCGGCGACCAGCAGACGCAGCCCGGGCCGGTCCGCGGCCAGCTCGGCGAACGCCGCGGCCAGCACCGGGAAGCCCTTCCGCTCCTCGGTGAAGCGGCCGAGGAAGCCGATCGCTCCCCCGGCGCCGGGCCAGCCGGCCAGCGGCACGGCATCGGCGTAGCGGCGGACCGCGACGCCGTTCGGGATCTCCCAGGCGCCGCCGTCGAGGTGCTCGACCTGGACCCGGCGGGCCAGCGTACTGACGGCGATCCGAGCGGTGATCTTCTCCAGCACGATCTGCAGCAGCCCCTGAGCCGCCGCCATCGCCCGGGAGCGGGTCATCGCGGTGTGGAACGTCGCCACCACCGGACCCCGCGCGTACAGCACGGCGAGCATGGACAGGCTGGGCGTGATCGGCTCGTGCACGTGGATCACGTCGAAATTGCCGGTCGCCAGCCACCGCCGTACCCGAGCGGCGGAGATCGGGCCGAACGACAGCCGGGCGACCGAGCCGTTGTACCGGCACCGGAACCGCACGGCCGGCCGGCGTCAAGAACGGCGGCCCGACGATGTCGTCGCTCGCCGGTGCCAGCACGTTGACGTAGTGGCCCAGGTCGATCAGCGTCTGGGCGAGATCGTGGACGTGGTTCTGGACGCCACCGGGGGTGTCGAACGAGTACGGCGAGACGATCCCGATGCGCATCAGGCCTCCGTACCCGAACTGACCTTCGTTGACGCCTTGTCGGGCACGAACATCTTCGCGAGCATGTGCCAGTCCTCCGGCCTGCGCCGGATCCCTGCGGCGAACTTGTCCGCGATCTGTCTGGGTCAGCGCTGCCACACGCTCGGTCAGCGTCCCGGCGGTCGGATCCGGCATCTGCAGCGGCGCGGAGACGCGGCCGACCGCGCCGCGGTCCTCGTACCACATATCGCACGGTGTAGAGCGGTGCGCCGGTGCGCAGGGCGAGGATCGCCGGGCCGGCCGGCATCCGGGTCCGGCGGCCGAAGAACGTCGACCGGGATGCCGCCCGGGAGAAGTCCCGGTCGGCGAGCAGCGGCACGACCGCCGCCGCCTGTACGCGTTCCAGCAGCACGTCCATCACCGGGCGCTCGCCGCCGGTCAGCGGCAGGATCTCCATGCCGAGGCCCTCCCGGAACGCGAGGAACCGCTCGTAGACGACCTTCAGGCTTGAGCCGCTCGGCGACGGTCGTGATCGGCATGCCCATCGCGGCGACCCAGGCGCCGGCCGCGTCCCAGTTGCCGGCGTGCGGCAGGGCCAGCACGCTGCCCCGGCCGGCGGCGCAGTTCTCCACCAGGATCTCGCCGCCGTGCAGGACGAATCCGGCCCGGTTCTGCTCGGCGCGTCTGCGACGGCAGCCGGAACGCGTCACACCAGTACCGGGCGTACGAGCGCACGGCGTCGCGTACCAGCATCTGGAATTGATCGTCGGGCATGTCCGGGCCGACCACGACGCCGCAGGTTGTCGGCGAGCCGCTGCGACGCCGTCCGCCCGGCGGCGCGCGGCCCGGTCGGCGCCGGCGCCGGAACGCCGCGTACGCGGCGCGTCTCGGCAGTGCTCGGATCAGCCGCCAGGCGGCCGCGTAGCCCCACTCGACCGCGCGGTCGTTCAGCGACAGCCTGCTCAGCCCGACTCGGCCGCGGCGATCGCGTGCGCCTGCCGATAACGCGAGCCATCCGCTGGCCGACCGTGTACGATCGAGCCGACCGCAAGGATGGCACAGACCACGTCGACGCCGTAGGTGACGCCGAACCCGGTCAGCAGGCCGCCGATCGCCGATGCCGACCAGGCGCTCGGCACGCTCGACCAGACCGACGTTCGCGGTCATGCCCAGGCCCTCGGCGCGGGCCTTCGCGTAGGAGACGGCCTGGCCGCGCGACGAGGCAGACCAGCGCGGCACCGGCGCCCCAGTGCCGCCCGTTGATCGCGAGCCAGTAGGCCGTCGCGCCGAAGATCGCACCGTCCGCGATCCGGTCGCAGGTCGAGTCCAGGAAGGCGCCGAACTTGCTGGTCGTGCCCCGGCCCGGGCCATCGCACCGTCGATGAGATCGGTAAAGCAGCACAATGTGATGATCACGGTGCCGGTGATGAACCGGCCCGTGAACGCGAACACGAGCGCACCGGCGACCACGCCGAGCGTGCCGGCCACGGTGACCGCGTTCGGGGAGACGCCCATGCGGAGGAGCGCCCGCGCGGGTCCGGCGGAGACTTTCGCGACGATGGCGCGAGCGTTTACGTTAAAGATCTTTGCCATGGCCGTCCCACCCTATCGGCGCCCTGCCCTGCACCGATAGCGCGGGTGGGCTTTTGGCAGAGGGAGTCAGCGCGTCGGGGTTGTGTGACGTCCGTCACGGGTGTGGGATCGACCTATTCACCCTTTTATCTTCCCAGCCGCCGAGATTCACCTCGTCACAAACGATCTGGAGGTCAGCGATGGCGCAAAAGGCTACCGACACCGGCCCGGCGCCGGTGGTGGAGCGGCCCGACAGGGTACGAAACGTCGTGCTCGTCGGCCATTCCGGAGCGGGCAAGACCACGCTCGTCGAGGCGCTCCTCGCCGCGACCGGCACGATCTCCCGGGCCGGCGAGGTGACCGAGGGCACGACGGTCTCCGACAGCGACCCCGCCGCCGTACGCCAGCAGCGGTCGGTCAGCCTGTCCTGCGAACCGTTGATGCACGACGGCATCAAGGTCAACCTGCTCGACACCCCCGGATATGCGGATTTCGTCGGCGAGCTGCGGGCCGGTCTGCGTGCCGCCGACGCCGCGCTGTTCGTGGTGTCGGCGGTGGACGGCATGGATGCCGCGACGGTCGCGCTCTGGGAGGAGTGCGCGTCGGTCGGCATGCCCCGCGCGGTCGCGGTCACCCGCCTCGACCACCAGCGCGCCGACTTCGACGAGACCGTCGCCCTCTGCCAGCGCGTGTTCGGCGATAACGTGCTGCCGCTCTACCTGCCGATGCTCGACGACGACGGCGTCTCGATCGCCGGACTGCTCGGGCTGATCACCTCGCGCGTCTTCGACTACTCGAAAGGCCACCCGCCGACCGTCCGTGAACCCGACGCCGAGCACCTGCCGGCGATCGAGGAGTCCCGCGGTGAGCTGCTGGAAGGCATCATCGCGGAGAGCGAGGACGAGACGCTGATGGAGCGTTACCTCGGCGGCGAGGACATCGAGACGTCCACGATCATCGACGATCTCGAGAAGGCCGTCGCGAACGGCTCGTTCTATCCGGTGATCCCGGTCTGCGCGGTCACCGGCCTCGGTCTCGACGCGTTGCTGGAGGTGCTGACCAGCGCGTTCCCGACGCCGGGCGAGCGCGATCTGCCCGCGGTGGTCGGCCTGGACGGATCGCCACGCGACGCGATCAGCTGCGACCCGGACGGCCCGCTGGTCGCCGAGGTGGTCAAGACCACGATCGACTCGTACGTCGGCCGGGTGTCCCTGATCCGCGTGTTCTCCGGCACGCTGCGACCGGATGTGGCGATTCACGTCGCCGGGCACGGACTGGCCGAGCGCGGACACGCCGATCACGACGGCGACGAGCGCATCGCGCACATCTACTCACCGCTCGGCGCTAACCTGCGTGAAGTACCGCTGTGCGTCGCCGGCGACATCTGTGCGATCACCAAGTCGACGGTGGCCGAGACCGGCGACACGATCTCCGCTAAGGCCGCTCCGCTACTGGTCGCGCCGTGGGATATGCCGGAGCCGCTGCTGCCGGTCGCGATCGTCGCGAAGACCCGTTCGGACGAGGACGCGATGGCGAAGAACCTGGCCCGGCTGGTGGCCGGCGATCCGACCATGCGCCTGGAACGCAATCCGGAGACCCACCAACTCGTGCTGTGGTGCATGGGCGAGGCACATGCCGACGTCGTTCTCGACCGGCTGCGCGCCGGCGGCGTCGAACTCGACACCGAACCCGTACGCGTATCGCTGCGCGAGTCGTTCAGCGGCGCCGCGAAGGGCCACGGTCGGCACGTGAAGCAGTCCGGCGGCCACGGGCAATATGCGGTCTGTGACATCGAGGTCGAGCCGCTGCCGCGCGGATCCGGCTTCGAGTTCGTGGACAAGGTGGTCGGCGGCTCGGTGCCGCACAACTACATTCCGAGCGTGGAGAAGGGCGTACGCGCCCAGATGGAGCACGGCATCGTGGCCGGCTTCCCGGTCGTCGACGTCCGCGTCACGCTCTACGACGGCAAGGCGCATTCGGTCGACTCGTCCGACGCGGCGTTCCAGACCGCCGGCGCGATGGCGTTGAAGGACGCCGCCGACAAGGCACAGGTCAGCCTGCTCGAACCGATCGACGACATCGTGATCAAGGTGCCGGACCAGTTCGTCGGCGGTGTACTCTCGGATCTGTCGACGCGGCGCGGTCGCGTGCTCGGCACCGAGGCCGACCCGGACGGCAACGAGCGGTCGCTGGTGCACGCCGAAGTGCCGGCCACCGAACTCGTCCGGTACGCCGTCGAGTTGCGATCGATGACGTCAGGTACCGGCACGTTCACGCGTACGTTCGTCCGGCATGATCCGATGCCCGGCAACCTCGCCGACCAGATCCGCCGGGAGCACGCGGCGGCCCACTGACCAGAGCCGGTGCTCTTTCGTAACCCGCTCGGGGCGGCGGCGAGGCGCGCACGTCTGGCACCATCGACGTCGGCGCGCCGGACAGTTGCGTCGATCGGAGACCCTTTCCCCATGCCAGACGACGACGCCGACATCGCCGGCCACGCCGGCCACCGCGAGCACGAGCAGCACGAACACGTTCATGCCGAACACGGTCATGCCGAGCACGGCCACGACGAGCACGGCCATGACGGGCACGATCATGACGGGCACGATCATGACGGGCACAGCCATGGTGTGTCGCCGGACGCGGACCGCCGCTGGTTGACCATCGCGCTCGGCCTGATCGCCGTGTACATGGTCGGTGAGGTCGTGGCGGGCCTGGTCGCCCACTCGGTCGCGCTGCTGTCCGACGCCGCGCACATGCTGACCGACGCCGGTTCGATCATTCTTGCGCTGGTCGCGATGCGGCTGGCCGCTCGACCGCCGAAGGGCGGCTACACGTTCGGGCTCAAGCGTGCCGAGATCCTCTCCGCGCAGGCGAACGGCCTGACCATGCTGATCCTCGGTACGTTCCTCGGCGTCGAGGCGATCCGGCGGCTGATCCACCCACCGGCCGTCGCGGGCGGGCTCGTCCTGGTGACCGCACTGGTCGGCATCGTGGTCAACCTCGGCGCCGCCTGGTCGATGAGCCGGGCGAACCGCACCAGCCTGAACGTGGAGGGCGCGTTCCAGCACATCGTGAACGACCTGTTCGCCTTCATCGCCACCGCGATCGCCGGCACGATCGTGCTCACCACCGGATTCACTCGCGCCGACCCGATCGCGAGCCTCATCGTCGTGGTTCTGATGGCCAAGGCCGGTGTCGGCCTGGTCCGCCAGTCCGGACGGATCTTCCTGGAGGCCGCACCGAGCGGCCTCGATCCGCCCGCGCTCGGCGCCCGGCTGGCCAGCATCGCCGGCATCGTGGAGCTGCACGACCTGCATATCTGGCAGATCACGTCCGGGCAGTCGGCACTCTCGGCACATGTGCTGGTCGCCGAGGGCGGCAACTGCCACGCGGCCCGAGCGGCGATCGAAGACGTACTCCGCCGTGACTACCGGATCACGCACAGCACGCTGCAGGTTGATCATGCAGACACCGATCCGACCGTGTCGACCGGGTTCGAATTCGATCTCAACGATCCCGATGGCCACTGCAGCGACACGCACGGCAGCTCGTACCGGCCATCTCGTCCCACCCGGCCGTCCCACCCCGCAGAAGTGACTGGAGCCTGATGAACGACCCGTCCAACCCGACCCTGATGACCAAGATGCGCGCCGCGCTCGCAGGGGAGAAAGACGCCGTCCTGCTCGAAGCACTGCGGACGGCCGGGCGGGTCGCGTACAGCGAGTTGATGGCCGCGGACAAGCTGCGCGCCGAACTCAGCGCGTCCGACACCTCACTCTGGAACGCATCGCCCGCGGCATGCAGCCAACTGCTCGCCGCCTGGAACGCGTTCGTCCTGCAGACCCTCGGCGAGACGTTCCTGGACGCCGACTACAACGCGAGTCCGGGCACCGTCGGCTACGTGCCGCCGGTGACGTTCGACCAGGTGTCCGGCTGGCTGTCGGCGGTAGAGGGTTGGGTCAGCCGGGCCAGGCAGGCTCGGTCCAACCCGCAATATGACATCACCGCCGAGCTGTCCCTCCCGGCCGGCCTGCCCGCCTGGGCCGAGGTCGAACCATGCCCGCCGGAGCACCTCGCCGCGCTCCAGGCCGCGATCCCGCCGGTCCGAGAGCACGTCGAACTCGCGGTCTTCGGCCTCGAACGCGCGGGCATGTCCGACAAGCAGCAGACCGGGCTGAACCGGCTGCGTCAGCTCGTCGCCGAAGCAGGCGCGACGGCAGACTACGCGGCCGGCCTGCGTACCGCGCGACACCATGCCGGCCTGCACGAACTCATCGAGCGGAACCTGAAGAACGCGCTCGAGCTGTGGTTCCAGGCCGGACAGCTGGCCGCGATGCCCCAGTTGATCACGAACTTCAAGCCACACCGTCCGATCGCGCGGCCGGACCTCTCCCGCCTGCCCGGCGGCGCCCGCTTCGACCCGTGGCAGCTGACCGACCCGGCCACCCTGTTCCAGTGGAAGCACGACGGCAAAGCCAAGCAGGCCATCAAGGAGATGTGGCAGTACGACCCGGAGCCGACGGCGACACTGGCCATCAAAGCCGAGATCGACACCGCGCTCGAGGCCGGCGACATCGTCCCCTACCGCGTTCCGCGCGGAAGCACCTGCTACTACGAATGCCCGTGGTCGTCGCTCTACGAGGTACGTCGACCGGTCCGCATCGCCGGCCGGTCCCTCAACGTCCTCCAGCAGTTCACGCTGCGCGCCGCCGCGGATGAGGTGCTGCGCGGTGGCGTATTCGAACGTGGCATCGTCGTCGGTCCGTTCCGCCCGACCAACGAGATCGAGTACTGCGACCCCGACGGCAAGCACTGACGCCCTATCTACCCGCGATCCGTGGCGTCTCTACCCGCGATCCGTGGCGTCGAGGAAGGTCGCCAGGGATTCGACCACGGCCGATGGGTTTTCCAGCCATGGGACGTGGCCGCAACCCGATAAGGCCTGATCAGTGCGAGAGACGATTGTCCGGGCGGGACGGTCCACGACGGCGGGAGCGGCCCGGGCCTTGCCCGAACGGAGAGATCATCCGCGGTCGGGTGTGCAGTGACCGCCGCGTCGACGATCGGCCGCGAAGCTCTCCGTCGGCGGCTGCTGCACCGGCGGACGCGGTCGTCACATGCTCGGCGATCGTCGCCCGGGCCGGATCCGCCGCACGTCCGGCCCGCCGCCCGCACGATGCCGCGCAGGCGGCCGGCGTCGACCGCTGAGACGGACGGGCAGCCGAATGTGCGGTGGATCCGCGGGAACCCGCCGGGCGCATCAATGCGCGAACGACCGCGATGAGCAGTGTGAGGAGTCCGCGCATCAGCTATGCCAGGGTCGCACTGTGCGTACGGGCAGGTTCGTCGGCGACGAGTGCCTCCAGCGCCGGCAACGCCGCGTAGAGCGCGTCCAGCTGGGCCGGATCGAGCGCGGCCATCCGCTCGATCAGGCGATGCGACCGGGCGGTACGCGTACCGGTGATGACCTCGGCGCCGCCGTCCGTCGACCGGACCAGGCAGGCCCGACCGTCGGCCGGATCCGGTACGCGTTCCGCATGCCCGTCCGCGACCAGCAGATCGACGATCCGGCTCATCGTCGGAGCCCGTACGCCTTCCACAGCGGCCAGGTCGCCGAGGCGCAGCGGCCCCTCGGCGACGATCGTGGCGAGTGCCGAGATCGCACCGGGACCCAGTTCGGTCGGGTCACCGATCCGCATCCGGCGGATGAGCCGCGCGACCGAGAGGAACAGCCGGCTGGCCAGTTCCTCTCGGAGCGCGACGGGCATCGTGCCCGTACCCACTGGGGTTGTCATGCTCTTGTTTCTACCGCAGGTTCGGCGTCTTCCATGGCATCGGCTTCAGCGAGTGCCATGAGCCCGGTCACATCGCTGCTCAGCGCACCCTCGACCGCGATCTCCGGCGCGACCACGGCGGGCTTCGGCTGGAAGAACGACGCGATCGCGGCGACGAACATCATCAGCGCCGCGGCGGCGAACACGACCACCAAGCCGGAGTGGAACGGGCCGGAGATCAGGTTCGGGAAGAACTGCTTGCCGGTCAGCGTCGCCGAGTTGGCGGCGGGCAGCGTATTGAGTACGCCGGACGGACCGAGCAGCTGGGCCAGCGGGTTGAAGCCGAGGAACGCGGCGAAGAGGCTGCCGACCGGCGGCAGGTTGCCGACCTGCTGCGCGACGTTATGCGGTACACCCTGGCTGACCAGGCCGTTCGTCAGCGTGGTCGGCAGCTTCGATGCGAGGCCGATGATCATCAGCGAGAAGAAGATGCCGATGGACAGCGCCGACCCGGAGTTGAAGAACGTGCCTCGCATACCGGCGGCGACACCGCGCTGCTCGGACGGTGCCGAGCCCATCACCGCGGATGCGTTCGGCGCCGAGAACAGGCCGGATCCGATGCCGTTGAGCGCGATCAACAGGGCGAACGCCCAGTACGGGAAGTTGACCGGCAGGAAGATCAGCCCGAGGAACGTGGCCGTGACGACCAGCGCACCACCGACCGCGAACGGGCGCGAGCCGAACCGGTCGGAGAGGTAGCCGGAGACCGGACCGGCGAGCAGGAAGCCGGCGGTCAGCGGGAGCAGATAGATGCCGGCCCAGAGCGGCGTATCCGCGTAGCTGAAGCCGTGCAGCGGCAGCCAGATGCCCTGCAGCCAGATGATCAGCATGAACTGCATGCCACCGCGGCCGATCGAGGCGAGCAGGCCGGCGAGGTTCGCGAACGCGAACGTTCGGTTCTTGAACAGGCCGACGTTGAACATCGGCTCGTTGACCTTCGTCTCCACGACGCAGAACACGACCAGCAGCGCGATGCCGCCGAACACACCGGCGAGCACCCACGGGTTCGTCCAGCCGGTCGGGTGGCCGCCGTACGGCTGGATGCCGTACGTGATGGCGGCGAGCAGGCTGGAGAGTCCGACCGCGAACGTGACGTTGCCCCACCAGTCGATCTTGCCAGGACGGCGGGAGCCGAGTTCGTGCAGCGACTTGTAGGACCAGACCGTGCCCAGGATGCCGATCGGCACCGAGACCCAGAACACCGCACGCCAGTCCCAGTCGGCGAGTACGCCACCGAGGACGAGGCCGAGGAACGAGCCGGCGATCGCGGCGACCTGGTTGACACCGAGCGCCATGCCGCGCTGCCGGGCCGGGAACGCGTCGGTGAGGATCGCGGTCGAGTTCGCGAACAGCATCGCACCGCCGACCGCCTGGACCACACGCCAGAGGATCAGCCACATCGCGCCGGTGCCGCCGGTGAACGGATCGAGCGACAGCGCGATGGACGACAGCGTGAAGACGACGAATCCGAGGTTGTAGAGCTTGACCCGCCCGTACATGTCGCCGAGGCGGCCGAGCGTTACCACCAGGACGGCCGAGACCAGCAGGAAGCCCATCAGCATCCAGAGCAGGTAGCTCACGTTGCCCGGTGCGAGCGGGTTGAGCTTGATCCCGTTGAAGATCGCCGGAAGCGAGATGATCACGATGGACGCGTTGATCGTGGCGATCAACATACCGATCGTGGTGTTCGTCAGGACGATCCACTTGTACCGAGGATGATCACGATCGAACCGGTTGCCTTGCGCGCTCACGGCGGCCCCTCAGACTTTAGTTGCTTCGTGCTAACTAACTTCTCTCGCACGATAACACGTCGGAGCCGTCTCGAAACTAAGGCTGCAGGTCAGACCAGGCCTTCATCAGCAGGTCACGCGTGTCGTCGAGCAGTTGCGGCAGGACTTTTGTGCGACCGATCACAGAAATGAAGTTCGTGTCGCCACCCCAACGCGGCACGACGTGCTGGTGCAAATGGGCCGCGATCCCCGCGCCGGCGACCGAGCCCTGGTTCATGCCGATGTTGAATCCGTGCGCGCCGCTCGTTGCGCGTACCGCACGCATCGCGGTCGACGTGAACGCGCCCAGCTCGGCCACTTCGGCCACGTCGAGGTCGGTGTAGTCGGGAACGTGCCGGTAGGGACAGATCAACAGATGACCCGGGTTGTACGGGTAGAGGTTGAGCACCGCGAACACGCGTTCCCCGCGGGCCACCACGAGACGGTTACTGGGCTGGCCATCGTCGCCCGTCGTCAGGCAGAACGGGCAGCCGGCCGGCTGGTCGTAGCCCTCGGCCGGACGCGTCTCCCCGGTGACGTACGCGAGCCGCTGCGGTGTCCAGAGCCGGTCGAGGTCGTCGGTACGCGCGTCGTCAATCACGGCCAAAGCCTACTTATCTCCCCTGAGAGACGCGCCGCAGCACGGCCACGGGTTGCCCGGGCCTCAGCGGGGGTGTGCGGCGACGAACTCGGCGATGTAGTCCGCGAGGTCGTGCTTCGGTGCCCATCCGAGCGCCCGAGCCTTGGTCGAGTCGGCCTCACCGCGGACGCGCTCGCCCGGCCGTGCCTCGGCGAACTCGATATCGGCACCGGCGAACATCCGGGCGACGTCCAGAATCGGCCGCTCGTTGCCGAAGCCGAGCAGGTAGCCGTCGCCGGCTCCACTCGCGGCACAGATCATGATGCCGTCGACGATGTCGTCGATGTGGGTGAAGTCGCGGGTCTGCGTACCCGGCTCGACCACGCTCAACGGCAGGCCGGCTCGGTACTGGGACTCGAAGATGCCGATCACGGTGGCGTACTTGCCGTGGCTGATCTGGCCGGGGCCGTACACGTTGTAGAAGTACGTGATCACGTAATCCAGGCCGTACCAGTTCGCGAAGTTCCCGATGTACTCGACGTTCTTGGCCTTGGTCCACGCGTACGGGTTGAGGTTCTCGTCCTGCCCGTCGTTGCCGAATTTCGAACTCGATCCGGCGTAGACGAGCTTGGCGGCGTGCGCGTGGGCGAACTTCACCACCTCTTTCGTGCCGTGCAGGTTGAACTCCCACGTCATGTCGATGTCCTCGAACGACTGCGGGATCCGCGAATATTCGCCGAGGTGGAACACGATCGACGGGGCCGGCAGCCCGGCGTTCGCCCAGACCTTCGCGATGTCCACCGTGCTCGCGTGGATATAGATCGCACGGGGGTCGGCGACGTGGTTCGCCTCGGTTCCGGTGAAGTAGTTGTCCACCGAAACGACCTGCGCACCCGGGTGGTCCAGGAGAATCCGACGAATCAGACTACTTCCTACAAAACCGGCACCGCCGGTAACCAGGAATGTCTGGTCCGTCATGAGTTCCCCCTCGTCGTGGGCTTGCAACCGAACGATCCTACCCACTAACGGCCAGGACCGTCCGACCTGACCTAGGAGATCTCCACGGCGTCGGGAGCTTCGACACCCTCCGACGCCGGTGCCGACGGTCCGACATTCGTCCGGGACCGGACCACCTCGACGACGTGCGCGACCGCGTCATCGATCGTCATGCCGTTGCGCTGCGAGCCGTCCCGATAGCGGAACGAGACCGTACTGTTCGAGACGTCCTCGTCGCCGGCGATCGCCATGAACGGGATCTTCTGCTGCTGCGCGGTCCGGATCTTCTTCTGCATCCGATCGTCGGACGCGTCCACCTCGGCCCGGATGCCCGCGGCCTTCAACTTCGCCACGAACTCGAAGAGGTAGTCGGCGTGGTCCTCGCGGATCGGGATGCCGACCACCTGGATCGGCGCCAGCCAGGCCGGGAACGCACCGGCATAGTGCTCGGTCAGCACGCCGAAGAACCGCTCGATCGAGCCGAACAGCGCCCGGTGGATCATGATGGGCTGCTTGCGGGTGCCGTCCGCCGCCTGATATTCCAGGCCGAATCGCTTCGGCTGGTTGAAGTCCAGCTGGATGGTCGACATCTGCCAGGTACGGCCGATCGCGTCCTTCGCCTGCACCGAGATCTTCGGCCCGTAGAACGCGGCGCCGCCCGGATCGGGCACCAGCGCAAGGCCGGACGCCTCGGCCGCCTCACGCAGCGCGTTCGTGGCGTTCTCCCACTCGTCGTCCTCGCCGATGAACTTCGCCGAGTCGCCACGGGTGGACAACTCCAGGTAGAAGTCGTCGAGACCGTAGTCGCGCAGCAGGTCGAGCACGAAGCCGAGCAGCCCCTGCAGCTCGTCCTGCATCTGCTCCTGGGTGCAGTAGATGTGCGAGTCGTCCTGGGTCATACCGCGCACGCGGGTCAGGCCGTGCACCACGCCGGACTTCTCGAACCGGTAGACCGTGCCGAACTCGAACAGCCGCAACGGCAACTCGCGATAGGACCGTCCGCGAGAGCGGAAGATCAGATTGTGCATCGGGCAGTTCATCGCCTTGAGGTAGTAGTCCGCGCCCTCCATCTGCATGGGCGGAAACATCGTCTCGGCGTAGTAGGGCAGGTGACCGGAGGTCTCGAACACGCCCGCCTTGGTGATGTGCGGCGTATTCACGAACGAGTAGCCGGCCGCCTCGTGCTTCAGACGGGAGTAGTTCTCCAGCTCGCGCCGGATGATGCCGCCCTTCGGGTGGAATACCGCGAGGCCGGAGCCGATCTCGTCCGGGAAGCTGAACAGGTCGAGGTCCGCGCCGAGCTTGCGGTGGTCACGGCGGGCGGCCTCTTCGAGCAGCTTCAGGTAGTCCTTCAACGCGTCGCGGGTGGGCCAGGCCGTCCCGTACACACGCTGCAGTTGGGGATTGCGCTCCGAACCGCGCCAGTACGCGGCGGCCGAGCGCATCAGCTTGAACGCGCCGATCAGGCGGGTGCTCGGCAGGTGCGGGCCGCGGCAGAGGTCGGACCAGCAGACCTTGTCGGTGGTCGCGTCGACGTTGTCGTAGATGGTCAGCTCGGCGCCGCCGACCTCCATCATTTCTTCCGTGTCGACATCGGCGCCCTTGATATCGATCAGCTCAAGCTTGAACGGCTCGTTCACGAGTTCGGCCCGAGCCTGCTCCAGCGAGTCGAACCGGCGACGACGGAACCGCTGGCCGGCCTTGACGATGTCCTGCATGCGCTTCTCGACCTTGGCGATGTCGTCCGGGTGGAACGGCTTCGCGACCCCGAAGTCGTAGTAGAAACCGTTCTCGATCGGCGGGCCGATGCCGAGCTTGGCCTCGGGAAAGATGTCCTGCACGGCCTGCGCGAGCACGTGCGCGGTCGAGTGCCGCAGCACATTGAGGCCGTCCGGCGAGTCCATCGACACCGGCGTGACGGTCGCGTCCGCGTCGGGCACCCAGGCCAGATCACGCAGCTTGCCTTCGGCGTCGCGGACCACGACGACGGCCTTCGGACCGTTCGTCGGCAGGCCGGCCGCCGCGACCGCGTCGGCGCACGTCGTGCCGGCCGCGACGACGAGATTGTCGTATCTGGTGGCGGCAGCAGTAGGTGCGGACACGGCGGGCTCCTTCTAAAGTTCACAACGGTGAGATGCGCGTAACCGAGGCGATACGCGTACCGATGCTATCTGCCGGTCTCGCGAGCACCGCGCCCGGCGCATGATCAACGCGTCGGCGCCGGTGCGTATTTCGGGAACCGGCACGGCTCTTCCGGTCCGGCACTGTAGCGGTCAGAGACGAAAACGGGCCACGACTAAACGGAGGATCTTACGTATCGGCGTCCGCGGAGTTAGATTGTGGCCGTGACCACCTCTGACATGATCTCCGCCGTGCAGCGTCGCTATCAGACGTTCTTCGCAACGCAGCCGGAAACCTCGTTTGCCGTTGCGGCGAACGGCACGAAACATACGTTCGGCTCCGGCGAGCCGGTGTTCACCATCGTGATCTCCGATCCGCGCGGCGAGAAGGCAGTCGGCAGCCTCGACCAGTTCGGCGTCGCGGTCGCGTACCTCAACGGTTGGCTCGACGTCGAGGGCGACCTCGCCGCGGCGCTGAAGATGCGCCACTTCTTCCGGGACGTCCACCCGATCGCGTGGGTATCGCAGTTCATCCCGTCGCTGATCCGCGGCCGGAAGGAGAGCGACAAGCGGGCCATCTCGCACCACTATGACGAGGACTCCGAGTTCTTCCTGAGCTTCCTCGACGAGCGGCACCGCTGCTACACCGAGGGCGTGTTCGCCTACGACGATGAGCCGATCGAAGACGCGATGACCCGGAAAATGGACCTCGCGATCGCGGCGATCGGCGTCAAGCCCGGTGACCACGTCCTCGAGGTCGGCGGCGGCTGGGGCGCGTTCGTCGAGCACGCCGGCAAGCGCGGGATCGAGGTCACGACGCTGACGCTGTCGAAGGAGTCCGAGGCGTACCTGAACGGCCTGATCGCGCGCGAGAAGCTGCCGGCTCGGGTAATCCGCGAGCACATCTTCGAGTACACGAGCGTGACCCGCTACGACGGCATCGTCAACATGGGCGTGACCGAACACCTGCCGAACTACAAGACGACCATCAAGAAGTACGCCGAGCTGCTCAAACCCGGTGGGTCGGTGTATCTGGACGCGCTCGCGATGCGCGCAAAGCACAACATCTCCACGTTCATGAGCCGGTACGTCTACCCGGGCGGCCAGTCTCCGCTGCTCCTGCACGCCTACCTGCGCGAGGTAGCGCACTCGCCGTTCGAGCTGATCAGCATCGAGGATGACCGGCACAACTACATGCTGACCTGCAAGCGCTGGGCCGAGCGGCTGGATGAGAAGCGCGACGAGATCGTGTCGCGCTGGGGTGAACCGCTCTACCGCCGCTTCCGTCTGTTCCTGTGGGGCTCTGCGGCGGGATTCGATACCGGCCTGGTCCAGGCGTACCGCTGGGTCCTGCACATGCCCGAACCGGTCTAGCCCTCAACGCGGTTTAGGCCTCATCACAAGGGATACCGCCATGAAGAAACCCGTGTTCATCGTCGTCGGCATCATCGTCGCCCTGGTCGGCGTGTTCTGGATGCTGCAGGGACTCAACGCGTTCAACCAGTCCGGCGGCATGAACGGCAAGCACGCGTTCATCTTCATCGGGATCATCGTCGCGCTGGTCGGTCTCGGTCTGCTGTTCACCGGCGTACGGGGGAAGCGGAACACGCCACAAGCCTGACTCGGTTACGGTAACGGGCGTCGGTGCCATCGTTGGATTGCCGGCGCCCGTAATCGTCGACCACCGAAGAGGCAGGGACCATGATCAACGGCGCTGCGGTGACCTCGCACGCGGAACTCCGCGAACTGCTCGGCGAACCATCCGAGCGGGACGCGCACAAGGAACGGGCACGTCTGAACGAATTCGACCGACAATTCATTGCCGCGTCGCCGTTTTGCCTGGTGGGAACGGCCGGGGCGGATGGCCGGTGTGACGTGTCACCGAAGGGCGATCCGGCCGGATTCACCTACATCGTGGATGACACCACGATCGTGATCCCGGAGCGGCCGGGCAACCGTCGCGGCGACGGCTTCCACAGCATCCTCGACAATCCGCACGTCGGGCTGATCTACCTGATCCCCGGTCGTGGCGACACGCTGCGCGTCAACGGCCGCGCCCGGTTGCTCCGCGACGCGCCGTGCTTCGACGAGATGATCGTCAAGGGCCACCGCCCGATGCTCGCCGTCGTCGTGGACATCGAAGAGGTCTTCTACCACTGCTCGAAGGCGTTCCTGCGCTCCGCGCTGTGGAAGCCGGAGACCTGGAATCCGGACGCGGCGCCATCGCGTGCCGTCATCGCACACGGCATGGAACGGGCCGATCAGACGATGGAGGAGCTGGCCGTCTACTACGGTCCGGCGTACGCGGAAAAGATCTACCAGCAGTGACCATCGAGCTGCCCGACGACCTGCCGGTGATCGAGCGCGACGTGGTTCGCGTCGTCGTCCTGGACACCGACGGCCGGATCCTGCTGTTCCACGCGAGCGACGCGTTCTACCCGGAACAGGGCAGCTGGTGGGAACTGCCCGGCGGCGGTATCGAGCCGGGCGAGACGTACGTCGAGACGGCGATCCGGGAACTGTACGAGGAGACCGGCATCCTCGTCGTACCGGATCAGCTCTCCGGGCCGCTCTGGCGGCGAACCGCGACGTTCCGCTACCGCGGCGAGCGTCGTGTGCAGCACGAAGTCGTGGTGACCGCGCGCCTCGACGGCACCGCGACCGTGGACGTGTCCGGACAGCTCCCGTACGAGCTGGAGGACTACGCGGAGAGCCGGTGGTGGCCGGTCGACGAGGTCCGGGCGCATACCGGCCCGACCTACCCGGGGCTGCTGGCGAAGGTGCTCGATGCGCTTCTACGCGGCGAGACCATCGACGAGCCGTTCGAGGTCTTCTCGTAGATCACACCCGCCGGTAACGCTGTACGCCGTCCTCGGCATCCGCGCCGACATCCACGGCGGCCAGACCCTGCGCGACCAGCAGCTCCAGGTGCAATGCGGTCTCGAAGATCGCGAGCATCTGGTTGAACGGATCCAGATCGGCGAACTTGCGCTTCCGCGATGTCCAGCCGATCTCCGATGCGACGTCGAAGCTGGTGTGGCCGGTGCCGTCCAGAATGCGCAGCATTTCGGCCAGTCGGCTGGCGTGGTGGGCGAGCAGCTCATCCACCCGACCGTGGACGGCATCGCCGGCCGGACCGTGCGCCGGCAACAACGCCATATCCGGCATCTCCCGGACCAGCCGCAACGATGCGAGGTAGTCCCGCAGCGCGAGCTTCGGAGGCGCCGGTTCGAATGCGACCGACGGCGTGATGTGCGGCAGTACGTGGTCACCGGCGAACATCAGCCCGGCGGCTCGGTCGACGTACACGACGTGGCCGATCGTGTGGCCCGGTGTCGCGATCGCCTCGAGGACGCGGTCGCCGACCGGAAACTGTTCGCCCGACGCGACGTAGGCGTCCGGCACCTCGTACCCGTTGTCCGTGGGCTCCCGGATGCCCATCGCCTGCAGCGCCTCGACCACCTGGCCACCGCCGTGGCGCGCGAGAATGGCGAGCTGGCTGCCGAATCCCTGCGGGACCGGACGCGTGAGCAGCTCGATGGTGGGGCGCTCACCGGCACCGATCAGCACCCGGGTGCCGAACTCGCGGCGGATCGCGACCGCCTGCGTGTAGTGGTCGCGATGCGCGTGGGTGACCAGAAAGCGGCGGATGTCGCCGAGACCGCCGCCCAGCTCGGTCAGGGCCGCGGCCAGACTGTCCCGGGCGACGTCGAGCGCCCAACCGCCGTCGATCAGCGTGAACCCGCCGTCGTCGGCGATCGCGTAGACGTTGACGGCCCGGAGGCCGTCGGTCGGCAGCGGCAGCGGGATCCGCCACACGCCCGGAGCGACGAGGTGGGCACCGGGTTCGGTCCAGGATGTGTCGGCCATGCCCACACGAGATCACACCTCACGTTCTCCCTCATGCTCGGCCCGACCGGCTGTGATCAACCCCAGCCCAACTCGTGCAGGCGCTCCTCCTCGATGCCGAAATGGTGCGCGATTTCGTGCACCACGGTGATGCGTACCTGCTCGACCACCTCCTCCTCGGACCGGCACATCCGTAGCGTCGGCCTGCGAAAGATGGTGATCCGATCCGGGAGGACGCCGCTGTACTGGCTGGTCCGCGATGTCAGCGCGTAGCCCTCGTAGAGGCCGAGCAGGTCGGGATCCTCCTCGTCGTCGATCAGGATCACGACGTTGTCGAGCATCGCCATCAGCTTCTCCGGCACCTCGTCGAGCGCGTCGGCGACGAGTTCTTCGAACCGTTCCCTGGACATCCGTACGGGCATGTCTCTTTGTATACGCTCCTATCTCCGGAGCGACGCATGAGCGAGCCGGTCCGGGTGGAACGCCGCGGCAGCCACCCGATACTGCGGATCGAGCGCGTCCCACACCTCGGCGAGCAGCTCATCCTGGTCACCGGCGGCGGTCGACGCCTCGACGAACGGATCTCCGGTCCGGATGTCCAGGCCGTCGGAGCGGTACGTCGTGATCAGCACGGCATCGCCGGGCTGCAGGTCACGTACCGCGAGTATCAGCACGGTCGGCGCCTCTCGACCGCGGTCCGAGCGGCGGGCAGCGCCGAACCAGATGCCGTCGTGCGTGACCACGACCGAGATGCGCGACGTGAAGATCGGCGGATCCGGCTCGTACGCGAGGTCGGTCAGCGCGACAGCCGGCGCCTGACCGTCGCACATGCGCTCGGCGATCACGCTGACCTGCTCGCCGTTGCCGAAGACCAGCCGTCCACCGTCGGTTCGCGCCGCGACATAGTGCCGGAGCGGGTCGTGCTCGGAAGCGCCGCTCGGTGCGACGATCAGGCCGCCGTCCCGCTCGTACAGCGTCCGAGCCTTCGACGCATCGCTGCGGCCGGTGAGGAAGTATCCGCAGAACAGACCGGTGCCGGTCTGCGCGACGAGGACGCCACGGCCGGGATAGCGATTACCGCGCAATACGTTGGCGAGCTGCATCGGTGGATCATAAAGTAACCGGATGATCCGATGGACGTACGCCTTCATCGACCGGCCGCGCGACACGTTCGGCACGGCCGCCGCGTTCTGGACGACCGTGACCGGCATGACGCCTGTCCCCACGGCGCGGAGAGCACGACGAGTTCGCGACGCTCATGCCCGCGATCGGTGACGCCTACGTCAAGATCCAAGGCGTGGACGGTACGGGCGGCGGCCACCTCGATCTCGTCACCGACGACGTCCTCGCGCTGACCGAGCACGCGATCGGCCTCGGCGCGGACGTCGTGACCCGCCACGTCGACTGGTACGTGCTGCGCTCCCCCGGTGGCCAGCTGTTCTGCATCACGCCGTGGCACCGCGAGATCGTTCGGCCGACCATCGTGACGAGCCCGGACGGCGTGGCGAGCCGGCTCGACCAGATCGCGATCGACGTCTCGCCGGCCCGGTTCGACAGCGAGACCGCGTTCTGGCCGGAGGTGACCGGATGGCCGGCGCACACCGGATCGCGTACCGAGTTCCACGTCGTGCAGCAGCCGGCCGACCTGCCCGTACGCCTGCTGATCCAACGCGTCGACGAAGACCGCCCGACGTCGATGCATCACGACCTGGCCTGTGCCGACGTACCGGCGATCCGGGCCTGGCACGAGCGCCTCGGCGCCACATACGTCGCCGACGGTCCGCGGTGGACGGTCATGCGCGATCCGGCCGGCGGCGTCTACTGCCTGACGGCCCGTTCCCCGGAGACCGGCCTTCTCGCGGCCTAGCACAGCCGATACCCGACAACGCCCGTGTTCTTGACAAGAAGAGTTGTCGGTGGCAATCTGGGGTCATGTTCGACGTTGCAGTCATCGACGACCCGGCCGCCGCCCAGGTCTCCCTGGACCCGATGCGAGCGCGCCTGCTGGCGGCGCTGGCCGAGCCCGGATCCGCGACCACGCTCGCGGCCAAGGTCGGCCTGGCCCGCCAGAAGATCAACTATCACCTGCACGCGCTCGAGGAGCACGGTCTGATCGAGCTGGTCGAGGAGCGCCGCAAGGGCAACGTCACCGAGCGGATCATGCAGGCCACCGCGATCTCCTACGTGATCTCGCCGATGGCGCTGTCGTCGGTCGCGCCGGATCCGAGCCGCTCGCCCGATCGGCTGTCGGCCCGCTGGCTGCTCGCAGTCGCCGGGAAGTTGGTTCGCGATACCGGTGCCCTGATCGCCGGTGCGACCAAGGCTGGCAAGCGGCTCGCGACGTTCGCGCTCGACGGCGAGGTGCGCTTCGCATCGGCCGGCGATCGGGCCGCGTTCGTCGAGGAGTTGACTACTTCCGTCACCCAGCTGATCAGCAAGTATCACGACGAAGGCGCGGCCGGCGGTCGCGACCATCGCATCATCATCGCCGTGCATCCCACGGTCAAAACCGAGGAGCGTGACCCACAATGACCACCGTTACCTCCGCCGACGGAACGGCAATCGGCTACTCCACAGCCGGCGCCGGTCCGGCTCTGATCCTCGTCGACGGCGCGTTCTGCAGCCGGACCTTCGGCCCGATGCCGGACCTCATTCCGCTTCTCGCGCCGCACTTCACGGTCTACTCCTACGACCGCCGGGGCCGTGGCGAGAGTGGCGACACCCCGCCGTACGCGCCGGAGCGTGAAATCGACGACATCGATGCGTTGATCGACGCCGCCGGTGGCACGGCCCTGCTCTACGGCATCTCGTCCGGTGCCGTGCTGGCCGCGCGGACCACCGCCGCGCTGCCCGGCAAGGTCACCAAGCTCGCGATCTACGAGGCACCGCTGCTGGTCGACAAGTCCCGGAAGGCGCCGCCGGCCGACTATCTGGCGCAGATCAACGCCATGATCGACAGTGGGCGCAACGGCGACGCGGTCGGCTTCTTCATGACGAAGATGGTCGGCGCACCGGCGTTCGTACCGCTGATCATGCGCGCCCTGCCGGCCTGGAAGAAGCTGAAGGCGGCTGCCCCGACGCTGCGGTACGACTTCGCGGTGCTGGGCGACAGCCAGCGCGGCGACGGTATCCCGCCGGAGCTCACCAAGGCGCTGACCTCGATCGACGTGCCGACGCTCGTCGCCGACGGCGGCAAAAGCCCGGCCTGGATGCACCACACCGCCGATGCGATCGCAGCCGCCATCCCGGCGACCGAACGGCAAACACTGCCGGGCCAGAACCACCAGGTCAAGGCCGCGGCGATCGGGCCCGTCCTGATCGACTACTTCCAGCAGGCGTGACCGTGGGCCGCGATATCGATCAGACCTTCGACGCCGTGGTCGACGCGACCGTCGACGACGTCTGGCAGGCGATCTCCACCGGTCCGGGCATCGACTCGTGGTTCATGGGCCGCAACGAGATCCACGGTGGACGCCTTCGGACGGTGTTCGCGGACTGCGAGATCACCGCGACCGAGCCGGGCGAACGGTTCGCGTTCACCACGCCGGTCGGCGCCGACGGGCGCGTCATCGCCTATGACTTCCTGATCGAGGCACGCGAGAGCGGCAGCACGTCGGTCCGGATGGTCGCGACCGGCTTCCTGCCCGACGACGACTGGGACGACGAATACGTCGCCATGTCGATGGGGCACGCGATGTTCTTCCGTACCCTCACGGAATACCTCACGTTCTTCGCGGGAGCGACGGCAACGCCGGTCACCGTGAATGGGCCGGTTGTCGCCGACTGGCCGGCCGCGTGGGCGGCACTGGCGGCCGAACTCGGCCTCGCCGACGGTCCACCGCAGGCCGGCGATCCGGTCACGGTCCGACTTGCCGGCCGGACCGCCGAGGGCGTGGTCTACTTCGCCAACGCACACACCCTGGGGGTACGGACTACCGACGCGCTCTTCCGGTTCGTTCGCGGTCTCGACGGCCCGATGATCGCGATGCACCACGTCTTCACCGGTGACGCCGCGGAATCCGCCTGGACGGAGTGGATGGCACGGGTCTTCGGATGACCCCCGGCGCTGGCGCGCAACGGTTACGCTGACCGACAATCTGACGCCGATGCATGGAGCCGACCGTGGACGCAACCCTCTCGGCACGAGCCGATTCCGCATCGCCGGACCCGGTGCCGTCGGAATCGGTGCCGTCGGACTCGGTGCCACCTGCATCGGTGCCGCCGGACTCGGTACCGGCCGCTTCTCCGGTTCCGCCGTCGCGGCGGTGGATCCTGCGGGCGCTGCTGCCGGGTGTCGTTCTGCTCGTCGTGATCGCTGCACTGATCGTCGTCGCCACCGTGCAACACCGGCACAAAAACGCACCGCCGGACGCCGCCACGATCGGGCTGCCGGTCCTGATCGGAGATACGGTGCACGAGCCGGGCGGCGGTACGACGAAGATCTGGCTCGATCCGGCCATCAACATCGACAGCTTCGCCGAAGTACCGGCTGGGATCCTGCTCGACACCGACGGCGACCCGAACCGTCCGGCCGGCGGACCGGGCGGGCACGAGATGTACCTCCAGACGCCGGGCGGTGGCGAGACCACGATCGCGACCGGGTACGACTCGCGTTACCACCTGACATCCGACGGCCGGATCGTGGTCCTGGTCGAATCCGACGGGTACGTGCACGCGATCGATCTGGCCACCGGCTCCGACCGCAAGACCCGCTTCGCCGACGGCCCCGGAACCGAGGACATCAGCCAGACCGACGTGTCCGGCGTCAGCGACGACTGGGCTCTCCTGACCAATTCACGTCTGCAGTTCCCGAACCAGCCGAACGAGCTGTGGAACGTCCGGACCGGCGCCGTCGTCCCGTTCACCAACGGACCGAACGTCGAGGCGTTTTTGATCGGCCCGGACGGTCATGTCCTGTTCGGCGCGTACGGGTCGGCCACCGCCACGCCGGACGATCCGAGCCCGGCCTGCTTCGACTATGCGGCGCCGGCGACCGCGGACACGACCACGGACGGCACGCCGACACCGACCTGGGCGACCACCGGCACGCCGGGAGTGTGCGCGAGCATCGCGTTCGAGCCGTCCAGCCTGTCGCCGGACGGCACCTGGGCGATCGTCGTCGCGGACGGTGAGGCTGACGCCATCAACCTCACGGAGTTGCACGCAGGACGATGGCATCCGATCCCGGTCATCGAACTCGGTAGCGAACCGATGTTCTGGGACGCGCCGACATCGTTCATCGACACCGACGAGCGCACGAACAGCTACGGCGAGGACCAGCAGAACCGCTACCAGCGGTGCTTCGTGGACGGCCACTGCGAGGATCTGGGCGCCGCCGATGCCGCGATCGTCGGCCAGCAGTTCGCCTAGTCCGCGTCCTCAGCCTTGTAGATCCACTGTGGATCGCGCCCGACGAACCCCATCAGCCGGTCGGCGATCGGCGCGTCGTCGGGCACCGGCACGATCACGCCGAACGCCTTGTTCGGGCGCCTACCGGGGAAGCCGAGCATGATCTCGTAGGCGGCCTCGGACAGCTCGTCGTCGGGTACGAGCGGCAACCCAGCCGATCGGGCGACGTCCCATCCGTGTACGGCGAAGTCGATGATGTGCATGCCAAGCACGATCGGGATCCGCTTCATGCCGTAGCCGTGCACGTCGATCTCGTCGGGCAGCTCGTCGGCGGCGAACGCCGCGTTCAGCTCATCGGCCGACGTCACGTACGCGGCCTGGAAGTCGTCATCCAGCGCGAGGCTGTCCCATACCTCGCCACCGACCGGCGTACCGCGGAGGCCGGCGGCGAACCCGCGATTGTGGGCGGTCATGTGGCCCAGCAACTCGCGCAGCGTCCAGGCTCCGCACGGTGTCGGATTGTCCAACTGATCCGGCGTCACCTGCGCAATGACCTCGCACGACCACGCCAGCGCGCGGCGATCGAGCGCGAACCGATCCATCAGGCACTCCTTCGACAATGTGGTCGCTGCTGGTATTGCCGGCGTCATCATGTCACGATCCGTGGACACAACGGCTGGGAGTGAGATGACGTACGACGTGACGGCGGTCCGGAGGCAGTTTCCGGCACTGTCTGAAGGCGCTGCCCACTTCGACGGGCCTGGAGGTTCCCAGATCCCGCGGTCCGTCGCGGACGCGGTCGCGGCCACGATGACGTCCGCGATCTCCAACCGCGGCACGGTGACCGTTGCCGAGCAGCGCGCCACCTCGATCGTCCGGGAAGCGCGGACCGCGATGGCCGATCTGCTCGGCGGCGTACCGGACGGCATCGTGTTCGGGCGGAGCATGACGACGCTGACGTACAACATGTCCCGGGCGATCGCGAAGACGTGGCGGCTTGGGCACGAGATCGTGGTCACGCGGCTCGACCACGACGCGAACATCCGACCGTGGGTGCACGCCGCGTACGAGGTCGGAGCGGACGTCCGCATCGTCGACTTCGACGGCGCCACCGGCGATCTGCGGATCGAGCGTGTCCTCGATGCACTGTCCGAACGCACCCGCCTCGTGGCGATCACCGGTGCGTCCAATCTCGTCGGTACCCGGCCCGACCTGCGGGCCGTCATCGCCGCGGCGCACCGGGTCGGCGCGCTGTGCTACATCGACGGCGTTCATCTCGTGCCGCACGCCAGCGTCGATGTCAGCGAACTCGAGGCGGACTTCTTCATCTGCTCGCCGTATAAGTTCTACGGTCCGCATCTCGGCGTGCTGGCCGCCTCGCCCGAGCTGCTCGAGACGATCCACATGGACAAACTGCTACCGTCCGCGGACACCGTCCCGGAGCGTTTCGAACTCGGCACGCTCCCGTACGAGCAGCTCGCCGGTGCGACCGCGGCGGTCAACTTCCTGGCCGGCCTCGTCGGCGGCGAGGGTGATCGCCGGACCGCACTACGCCGCAGCTATGAGGCGATCGAGCAGCACGAGATGCGGATGCTGCATCGGCTCGAGGCCGGACTGGACGCGATTCCCGGCGTCACCCGCCACGGGCGCCCGGCTCGGCGTACCCCCACGGTCTTGTTTTCGATCGCAGGCCTCACCCCCACGGACGTCCACCGCGCGCTCGCGGCGGTCGGGGTGAACGCACCCGGCGGCACGTTCTACGCACCCGAGTGCGCGCGCGTCCTCGGCCTCGGCGAGGACGGCGCGAACCGCGCGGGCATCAACCTCTACACCGACACCACGGACGTCGACCGCCTGGTACGGGCCGTCGCGGACCTCGCCGTTCGCTGACCGGTCGCGCCAAGCGGGACGGCCTCGGCCGGGCGGCGAATATGATCGGCGTGTGAGCGACCATGTCCGGTAGTCATGATCACGATCACAGCTCGGCCGCTGCCGCGGGGCACAAGCGGCCGCTGGCCATCGTGCTCGCAATCTCGTCGACCGTGCTCATCGTCGAGGTCGTCGGTGCGTTCGTCTCCGGTTCGCTGGCGCTGCTCGCGGACGCGGGCCACATGCTCACCGACGTCGCCGGGCTCACACTGGCGTTGATCGCGGCCACGCTGATCACCCGCCCGGCCACGCCGCGACGGACGTGGGGCTATCGGCGCGCAGAGATCCTCGCCGCCGCCGCGCAGGCCGCGGTACTGCTCGCCGTCGGCGTGTTCGTGCTGGTCGAAGGCGTGAAACGGCTGATCGAGCCGCCTACTGTCGCGCCCGGCGCGATGGCCGTCTTCGGCATCGTCGGGCTGCTCGGCAACGCCGTGTCGATTCTGCTGCTGTCCCGCATCCAGGGCGGCAACCTGAACACGCGCGCGGCGATGCTTGAGGTCATCAACGACGCGCTCGGTTCGATCGCGGTGCTGATCGCGGCCGTGATCATCGCGTTGACCGGCTGGGACCAGGCCGACGCGGTCGCATCGATCCTGATCGGTCTGATGATCCTCCCGCGGACGTGGAAACTGCTCCGCGAAACCGTTGACGTCCTGATGGAGGCCGCGCCGAAGGGCGTCGACCTGTCCGCGATCCGCACCCACATCCTCGAGGTGGATCGCGTCCACGAAGTCCACGACCTGCACGTCTCGTCGGTCGCGAGCGACCTGCCGGTACTCACCGCACACGTCGTCGTGGCCGAGTCCTGCTTTCACGACGGCGAGTTGCCGCGGCTCCTCGACCGGCTGCAGCAATGCCTGGCCGGGCACTTCGACGTGGAGCACAGCACGTTCCAGTTCGAGCCGGACGGACACGCCGAGCACGAACACGCCGCGCACGCCTGATGCTCGTCGATCAGCTCTCCTCGTCGCAGTCGTACACCTGAGCGCCGAACGAGATCGCATCCGCGGTTGACGAGTCCGTGAAGCACAGCTGCTTGATCAGTGCGACCCGCGGATCGGCCGACCGTATGTCGCCGTCGCCGGGCACGATCGCCCACTTGATCTCGTGGCTGGTGATCTCGGCCCGCAACTGATCGACGTCCGGCCAGCCGATCAGCCCGGTATAACCACCGATCGGCTCCACGTTCGGCACACCGGCGAGCACGTAGATGCTCGCCTCCGCGGACGTGAAGATCAGGATCCGGCGGCCGGCGAGACGGTCCGCCTCCACCTCCGCCAGCCCGACCAACTCGCCCCACTCGTACGCGTCGAGGTGCCCGAGGACGACACCGCCGTAAATCGGAACCCGGATCGCCGTCGGGGAGCCAGCCGCCGGAATCGGTTCGGCGGCGGTACCGGTCGGTGCCAGCGGCGCATCGAAGGAGCTGCCGCGGGCGGCGACGAACGCACCGGCGACCGTGGCCGGCGCCGCCAGCAGAGCAAACGCGGCAACCACGGCGCCGATCCGACGGACGCGGGTGTTACCGGCAAATCCCACCACGGCGCCGGTGAGGCCGAGGACCGCGACGCCGAGCACGAGCGCACCGAGCCAACGCGGCGCATCCTTGGTCAGCAGGGCATCAAGACCGAGACCGAGCAGCAAGACGACGGTCGCGGCACTCGCCCCGACGACGGATCGCCGCCGTCCCGACAGTCCGGCCCGGTAGATCGTGCGTACCCCGATCGCGAACAGCGCCGCGACCGGCGGCACCAGTACGCCGAGGTAGTAGCTCTGCAGCTCGACCGTCCGGCTGAACACCACGGTGAACGTGATCAGCCAACCGCCCCACAGCAGCACGCCGGCCCGGATCGGATCGGTACGCGGCGCTCGCCGCAACGCGATCAGCAGCGCGACGAAGATCGCCAGAGCGGCCGGGAGCAGCCATCCGACATCCCGGCCGATTGGCCCGGTGATGAGCCGCCAGGGGCCGGGCACCGACTGCGACGCCTCGACGGTCAACCGCGCTCGCTCGGCCCGGGTGTACGCCAGTGCATCCGGCGTCGGCTGATAGGGAAGACCGGCGGCCAGGCCGTACCCGCCGTGCTGGCTGAAGCGGGTGAACCCGTTGTAGACGAAGACCTGCTGGAACACCGAGTCCTTCGGGCTGCCGTCGACCCACGGCCGATCGTTGGCGGGCACCAGTGACACTGCGGTCATCCAGCTCAGCGACACGATCACCATGACCACGCCGGCAACCGTGAACCGGCGCAGCCGGACCGCGAACGAGCCGGGCGCGGAGATCAGATAGGCCAGTGCCAGCGCCGGTACGACGGTCCACGCCTCGATCATCTTGGCCTGGAACGCGAGGCCGATCCAGATGCCCGCGACGATCAAAGACCGCAGCCGGCCGTTGCGGATCGCCCGGATCACGGCGTCCGCCGCGACGACCATCAGCAGGACGGCCAGTGGATCAGCGGTGTTACCCCGGCTCAGTACGGCCGTCGCCGGCATGGCTGCGGTAGCGAGGGCGGCAAGCAGCCCGGTACGCGGCCCGACGATCCGGCGTACCGCGACGAACACCATGATCACCAGCAGGAATCCGGCCGCGATCTGTGGCGCGACGAAGCACCAGGTGTGCACGCCGAACGCGCGTACGGTCAGCGCCTGAAGCCAGAACGTGCCCGGCAGCTTGTCGAGCGTGAGGTTGCCGGCGGGGTCGAAGCCGCCGAAGAAGAAGGCGTGCCAGCTCTGCGACATCGTGCGTACCGCACCGGCGTAGTACGCCTCGACGCCGTCCGAGTCGGCTTTGTACGCGTACCCGGCGCCGGCCACCAGCGCGATCACGATCAGGCCGACCCACGTCCACCAGGGATCACGCCGCCGCTTCGGCGCGGTCTCCGGCGGCTCGGTCCCCGCGAGCGCGATATCCGGCGGCGTCGGCATCCAGCGACGGCGGCATCCAGCGACGGGGCATCCAGCGGCGCGGCTTCCAGCGACGGGGCATCGGTCTGCACTTCATCCACCGGGGTTGATCCGGCCGTCGCCCGGTCGTCCGTGGTCGCCTGAATATCGGTCACGGGCAGGGATCCTGCCATGCGACGTCACGTCGCGGGGGGCACGAGGCGAGAATCACTCGCCTATCGTCCGGCGGTACTCCCCCACCGCATGGACAGCTTCGTGGCGGCCCGTTCGGTCCGGATCTCCATCGCGCTGCCGAGGATGATCGCGCGGTCGAACACGACCGGCTCGCCGTCGATGCCGTACGTCGTCCGGTCGCTGCGGAACACCGCGGTCCCGACGGGCTGACCGAGCAGCGTCGCGGCCGGCTCGGCGAGCAACTCCGGCCGCAGCCGCTCGGTCGCCCGGTGCACCACGACGCCACGGTCGGCCAGCGCGTGGTACAGCGACATTGCGGTGAAGTCGACGTCGCGCACCTGCGACCCGTACGGTTCCCGGACCCACGAGACCTGATGGATCGCCGGACGCCCGGACAGTTTCCGGACCCGCTCCAGCCGGTACGCACGCTCGGCGGCCAGGTCGGACGCCTCGGCCGAGACCCGGCGGAGCGCGCCGCTGATCACGATCGTGGTCACGTCGTGCCCCTGCGATCGCAGGTCGTCGGCCAGGCTGTGCAACGAATCCAGCTGGTAGGCCACCTTCGGCTCGGCGACGAACGTACCGCGGCCGGGCTGCTGCGACACGAGACCGTCACGCTCCAGCAGCTGCAGTGCCTGCCGGAGCGTCGCGAGCGTCACGTCATAGGCGGCGCTCAGATCGCGCTGCGACGGCAGGGCCGCTCCCGGCGCGTACGCCCCTGATCTGATCTTCGCCGCGAGATCGGCCGCGATCGTGTCGTATTTAGGTACCCGCCGCTCCACCTGAATCCGCCCCATCCAACCCGTCCCGCAGCTCGCCCAGATAGGCGCCGATCTCGTCGGCGGACGCCCCGTCGAGCACCTTACGCATCAGCGCCGAAGCGATCACGGCGCCGTCCGCGAATCCGGCCGCCTCCCGCGCCTGCGCCACGTTGGAGATACCGAATCCCAGGAGAACGGGCAGGTCGGTCATGGTCTTCAACGACGTCACCAGGCGCGACGCGGACGCGGCGATCTCGGCGCGCTCGCCGGTCGTACCCATGACGCTGATCGCGTAGAGGTAACCGCGAGTGCGGGCGCAGATCTCCCGGCGGCGGGCCTCGCTCGTGGACGGCGCGGCCAGCAGGATCAGCGCCACGCCGGCATCGGCGGCGGCCTTCTCTAGCGGGCCGATTTCATCCAGCGGCGCGTCCGGCACGATCAGCCCGCCGACTCCGGCCGCGATGAGCGCCTCGCAGAACGCGGTCTCGCCGCGGCGGATGACGACGTTCGCGTAGGTCATCGCGACGATCGGGACCGTGATCCGATCCTTCACCGCGGCCAGGTCGGCGAGGATCCGGCCGGGTGTGGCACCCCGGGCGAGCGCCCGGTCGGACGCCTCCTGGATGGTCGGGCCGTCCAGTGTCGGATCTGAGAACGGGATACCGAGCTCGATCACATCCGCGCCGGCGCGCTGGTAGGCCAGCAGGTAGTCGGTCCAGTCCTCGGTGATGCCGCCGGTCAGATAGGGCGCGAGGATCTTCCGGTCGCGGGTCAGCTCCACCGTCAGTGTCATTGTCCGGCTCCCGATCCGGATGCGCCCATCAGCTGCGGCATGTCCTTGTCGCCGCGGCCGGACAGCGTCACCACGACGGTCGAGCCGGCTGGCAGCTCATCGGTGCCGGCCGCACGCAGCACCCACGCGACGGCGTGTGCGGATTCGAGCGCGCACAGGATGCCCTCGGTCCGGGCCAGGCGCTTGAGTGCGGGCACGACCTCCGCGTCGGTCACGGTCACGTAGCGGGCCCGGCCGAGATCGTGAAGGTACGCGTGCTCCGGCCCGACGCCCGGATAGTCGAGCCCGGCCGCGATCGAATGCGCTTCGGACACCTGTCCGTCATCGTCCTGCAGAACCAGAGATCGAAACCCATGCAGTACGCCGATCCGCCCGCTCGACACGGCCGCGCCACCATCCGCCTCGACGCCGATCAGCCGCGCCGGGGTGTCCACGAAACCGGCGAACGTACCGGCCGCGTTCGACCCGCCGCCGACGCACGCGACCACGAAGTCCGGCGTCCCGGTACGCAGCTCGGTCGCGCACTGCGCCCGCGCCTCGTCACCGATCACGCGCTGGAACTCGCGCACCATCCACGGGTACGGGTGCGGTCCCATCACCGAACCGACGCAGTAGTAGGTGTCGTCGACCGACGCGACCCAGCCCCGCAACGCCTCGCTGCACGCGTCCTTCAGGGTTCGGCTGCCACTGCGTACGGCGATGACCTCGGCGCCGAGCATCTGCATCCGGAACACGTTGAGCTGCTGGCGTTCCATGTCCTTCTCGCCCATGTAGACCGAGCACGCGCATGCCGAGCAGCGCGGCGGCCGTGGCGGCGGCGACGCCGTGCTGGCCGGCGCCGGTCTCCGCGATCAGCCGGGTCTTGCCCATCCGGTGCGCGAGCAGCGCCTGTCCGAGCACATTATTGATCTTGTGGGAGCCGGTGTGCGCCAGATCCTCGCGCTTCAGCAGCAGCGTGATGCCGAGCTCCTGCGGACAGCCGCCAGGCCGGCGTCAGCGGCGTCGGCCGGCCGGCGTAGACCGTCAGCAGCCGATCGAGCTGCGCTCGGAACCGTGGATCGTCCCACGCGTCCCGGAACGCGGTCTCCAGCTCCTCGCACGCCGGGATCAACGACTCCGGCACGAACCGCCCGCCGAAGTCGCCGAACCGCCCGGCCGCCGACGGCTCGACCATGCCGTGGCCGCCCTTGCCCGGCAGCACCTGAAGTTCCTGCATCGCCCACTCCTCGCCGCACACGTTTCTCAACAGTTCTAGAACTGTAACACACAGTTCTAGAACTGTCGTCCGTCAACGTGGTGGGGGACCCTTGTGGACGGTTCGTCGTACTGTGGGGGTCCCTACATCTTCCGGAGGGCTCATGCAGATCACGATCGGCTACGACCGCCTCGGCAACCGGATGACCGCCCTCGGGCCGATCCCACTGCAGCACGACCGACTCGGAACCCGGGCGGTCGCGCTGGGATCCTGGCCGCTCACCTACGACCTCGCCGGCACCCGTCTGCAGGCGATCGGCCCGTACGGGCTGACCTACGACCGTCTCGGCTCCCGGCCGCGTACGCTCGGCAGCTGGGCACTCGACTACGACAAGATGGGGTCGCGGCTGAAGCAGGTGGGACCGTTCCCGATCGGTTACGACCGCCTCGGCAGCCGGATCCGGACGATCGGTGACATGGCGCTCGACTACGGCAAACTCAGCTCCCAGCCGCGCAGCGTCACGCTTCCGGACACGCCGAACCACCAGATTCCCGAGGCGCACCTGGTCGCGCTGTACTTCGCGCTTGATCACCACCACCGGGAAGACGTCAGGAAGCGCAGCCAGACCAGCCGCAGCGGCTTCCAGAACATGCCCTGACGAAACGTTACCCAGGCAGCGTGAACGCGGTCATCTCGTGCAGGCCGGTGTAGCCCAGGCGGTGATAGAGCCGGGATGCGTCGACGTTGTCCGACCACACGCCGAGCAGAGCGTCTCCGTGCAGCGACTGCTGATCGCGGCCGAGCCGTGAGGTCAGCACCGAACCGAGTCCGCTGCCGTGCAGTTCCGGCCGGACCGCGATCGAGTTCAGGAACCCGAAGCCGGGCGACGAGCTGTCCGCCGCGACCGCGACCAGCCGCCCGTCGCGCCGGATGCCGTACCAGGCGTTGATCCTCGGCGAGCCCGGCCGGTGGTGTGCATCGGGCAGCGTGGCGTCGAGAATCTCGTTGATCTCGTCGAAGTCGGATTCGGACAGCGTCACGACGTCGTCCTCGCCCGGCCGGACCTGCGGCGTCGACTCCAGCCAGCGCAGATCCCAGTCGACGACGTGCACGTCCGGGAACGCCGCATGGATCAGCGCGTGGTCCATCCGCGGCAGCTCGACGCGCGTACCGGGGGTGATCGTCTTCTCGGCCATCAGCGCCAGCACGAGTTCGAGAGCCGCCGGGCCGTCGCCGATCGCACCCGCCGTCAGGCGCTCCGGCCGCCCACCGACCCAGCCGATCACCTCGGCGCCGAGGTAGGCCACGACCGTCGCCGTCGCGGGTGGTCAAGCGTACCCAGGGGTGGTCGCCGGTTGCGGCATACAGCGCCGCCTTGTCTGTGATCACGGAGAAGGAGCCGAGCATGAGGCCTATTCAACCAAAGCTCATCCGGTACGCGCAGCCGGGCGCTGGTGTGGATCGGCCGACGGTTCCCCGACCGGGCCGGCACCCGTGATCGGGATCGCGTCCCGGCCGCACGTCGCGATGCTGCAGAACCGTCGCCCGGCGCTGCGGTCCAGGAACAGCCAGCCGCACTGTTCGGCCGGGCACACGCACACCGCGAACCGGCGGGGATCGGTCAGCAGGTCGGCGGCGGCACGGGCGGCGCGCGAACAGCGGTGCGCGCAGCCCGGCCTCCGGAGCGAGCCCCCACCGGCCCAGGCCGTCGTCACCGAGCCGGAACGTGGACATCCTCGCACCCGCCTCCGCGCACGCGGCGACCGCACGGAATGCCTCGGCGGCGTCGCGACGTGTCAGCGCCGCGTAGAGCGCCGTACGCAGAGCCCGGGCCGCATCCAAGACCGCGGCGGCTTCGGTCGGATCGCCGATCGCGAGGCGGACGATCCGGTTCACCGTCCAGTCGTCGATCAGGTCGTGATAGCCGGCCCAGACCGCCAGCGTCGAGTAGCCGCGCAGCCACTCCGAGCCGGGCAGCGGCGGGTGCCCCCACCCCGCGTACGTGTTGCAGAACTCGAGCGCCGGGTGCCCGCTGGTGTTCCACGGCAGCCAGTGCTCCTTGAAGCGGATCGCGAAGATCGGCTGCGGCGGCCGGTCCAGCGACGGATCCGAGCGCAGCATCCGACCGTGCAGCGCCTGCAGATCCGGGCCCGGCTCGATGCCGAGATCCCGGACCAGCAGCGATCGCGTCCGCCGGAAGTGCGCCAGCGCCTCGGCCTGCCGCCCGGCCCGGTAGAGCGCGGTCATCAGCTGGGCGATCAGGCGTTCCCGGGTCGGTGCGGCCTCGACGAGCGGGCCGACGTCGGTGATCACCTGGTCGTGCAGGCCCATCTCCAGCTGCGCTTCGGCTCGCAGTTCCGCCGTCGACAGCCGTAGCTCGACGAGGGCCGGATCGAGGCGCGTACGCAGCGCTTCGTCGGCGACGTCGGCCAGCAGAGGCCCTCGCCACAGCGCCAACGCGGTGTCGAAGTGCCGGACCCGGTCGGCCGGATCGGTGAGGTCGCCCGCGGCCCGGACGAGTGAGGTGAACTCGTCGACGTCGACCGTGTGATCGCCGCCGTAGACCAGGTAGCCGTCGCCCCGGGTCTCGATCGTGACGTCGTAGGGTTCGAGGGATTTCCGCATCCGGCCGACGTACGTGTGAATCACGCCCCGCGCCGACTCGGGCGGTTCGCCGTCCCACAGCAGGTCGGCCAGCCGGTCGATGGACGACGATCCGGTCCGGCTGCAGCAGCAGGATCGCGAGCAGGCAGCGTTCCTGCCGGCGGCGCCCGACCATGACCGGCTCGCCGCGGTGACGAGCCTCAAACGGTCCGAGCAGCCGAAAGTCCATTCCCCGCAGACTAACGCCGCCGCGTCAAGATCGCTGTCCCCAGCGCCGCATGGTCAGCGATCGTGACTCATCGAAGTATCTCGGTCACTCAACGTGTCGATAGACGACCGAACGTGGTCAGGACATGGTGATCCGCGCTGGTGAGGCTGGAGGTTCACACAGTCCAGAAAGGACCAGCGAATGTCAATGACCCAAAAACGCCGCATCACCACGATCGGTACGCTCGCCGCGGCCGCAGTCCTCACCGCCACGTTGGCCGGCGCAACGCCCGCATCGGCCACCACCGGAGGCTGGTTCCGCTCCCCCAACCCGGCGTTCGACGAGCCGGCCGGCACCACGTGCGCGTTCCCGGTGCACGTCGCGCCGGTGGTCGACCAGGTCTACGGCCTGACCACGAAGACGTTCCCGGACGGCACACCGTCCGAGCAGATCTATGCCGGACCACTGATCGACATCGCGACCAACACCGATAACGGCCGGACCTACCGCATCGACGCGAGCGGGACCGCGGTGATCGATTACGGCACCGACGGCTCGCAGACGTGGTACGTCGTCGGTCCGGTGCTGATCGGCGAGAAGCCCGGCCGGGGCAACCTCCCGCAGGGCCTGTGGATCATCAACGGCGTGTACACCATCGCGTTCGCGCCGGACGGCTTCAAGACCGTCACGCTCGTCAGTGGCACCGAAGACAACGTCTGCGGTCACATCGCCTGACCGCTCGGGTACGGCCGGCTCAGAAAATCCGGGCCGGTCGTGCCACCTGCTGGTCCACGTAACCTGTTTGCAACGGATCGGCCGTAGCGTCAGATCATGGCGGACCTGTTCGAGGATTACCTGCCCGGACCCGGGTGGGACGAGATGTTCGGCGACGCGGGCACACCACGGGCCGCGTACGAGACGCTGCACGCAGCACTTCGCCCGCTGGCCGGATCGGACCTTCGCCTCCGCGCCGACGTGCTCGCCCGGGCATTCCTGGATCAGGGCATCACGTTCGCGCTCAAAGGCGTCGAGCGCCCGTTCCCGATGGACATCATCCCGCGCATCATCACGGCGGCACAGTGGCGGCACGTCGAATCCGGTGTCGCGCAACGCGTCCGCGCCCTGGAGGCGTTCCTCGCCGACGTGTACGGCGCCGGTGAGGCACTGCGCGACGGCATCGTTCCGAACCGGGTCGTCGTGACGAGCCAGCACTTCATCCGCGAGGCGGCCGGTGTGGTGCCGGCAAACGGCGTACGCATTCAGATCGCCGGCGTCGACCTGATCCGGGACGAGCGCGGCGACTTCCGCGTGCTGGAAGACAACGTCCGCACACCCTCCGGCGTCAGCTACGTCATGGAGAACCGGCGGTTCATGGCGACCGTACTGCCCGAAGTATTTGCGGCAACGCGGATTCGCGCGGTGGAGGCGTACCCCTCCATGCTTTTGAATGCCTTGCGCGCGGCGGCACCGCGCGGTGTGGACGAGCCGACCGTGGTGGTTTTGACACCCGGGCGTGCACAACTCGGCCTACTTCGAGCACACGCTGCTCGCCCGCGAGATGGGCGTCGAGCTGGTCGAAGGCCGCGACCTGGTCTGCATCGGCAACGAGGTGGCGATGCGGACGACCGCCGGCGAGCAGCGGGTGGACGTGATCTACCGCCGGATCGACGACGAGTTCCTCGACCCGGTGCACTTCCGGACCGACTCCATGCTCGGCTGCGCCGGCCTGATCAACGCGGCGCGGGCCGGCAACGTGACGATCGCGAACGCGCTCGGCAACGGCGTCGCCGACGACAAGCTGCTCTACACCTATGTGCCGGATCTGATCCGGTACTACCTCGGCGAGACGCCGCTGCTGGACAACGTGGAGACGTTACCGGCTGGACGATCCGGGCGTACTCGAGCACGTGCTCGACCGCCTGGACACGCTGGTGGTCAAGCCGGTCGACGGCTCCGGCGGCGCCGGCATCGTGATCGGATCGCGGGCCTCGGACGAGGAGCTGCACGAGGTCCGCAAGCAGCTGATCCGCGATCCGCGCGGCTTCATCGCACAGCGTGAGGTGAAGCTGTCGATGGTGCCGACGCTGATCGGCGACAAGCTCCGGCCGCGCCACTGCGACCTGCGGCCGTTCGCGGTCAACGACGGCAACAAGGTATGGGTGCTGCCCGGCGGCCTGACCCGGGTGGCACTGCCGGAGGGTGAACTCGTCGTCAACTCGAGCCAGGGTGGCGGCTCGAAGGACACCTGGGTGCTGACCACCGCCGACGACCACGCCGAGATGCCGTCCTGGCCCGACGACGTCGGTCCGATCCCGTCCCAACGTGCACCCGACCCCGGCCCGGACAGCGAAGCGATGGCCGGTCAGCAGCAACAACAGCAACAGGGGGCGCTCGATGCTTAGCCGCATAGCGGAGTCGCTGTTCTGGATCGGCCGCTACGTCGAGCGCGCCGAGGACACCGCCCGCATCCTCGACGTACACCTTCAGCGGATGCTCCAGGATCCGTGGACCGACGAGGAGCGGGCCTGCCGCTCGCTGCTGACCGTCATGGGCGTACCGCCGGTTTCGACGGCCGGCGGCGATGACAGCGCATCAAGTTACCCGGTCGCGAGCCTCCCGGGCGTGATCGAGCGGCTCGGCATCGATCGCAAATACCCGTCGTCGGTGCTCGGCGCGCTCGCCGCCGCACGCGAGAACGCCCGCGGCGCTCGCGAGACGGTGCCGGCGGACATGTGGGAGACCCTGAACACCACGTGGCACGGGCTCGCGGGGGCGCGTCAGCGGATCGAAGAAAAAGGCGTGCACAACTTCTTCAGATGGGTACGCGACCGGTGCTCCGTGATCGCCGGAGTGGCCGATGCCACGATGAGCCGCGACGAGGGCTGGCTGTTCCTGGTCCTCGGCCGCAACATCGAGCGGGTCGACATGACCGCGCGGCTGCTGTCGACGCACCGCCGGGCCGGCGGCACGATCCCGAGCTGGTTGACGCTGCTGCGCGCGTGCGGCGCCTGGGAGACCTACCTGCGGACCTACCGCGGCGCGCTCGACGACCGGCACGCGGCCGAGTTCCTGCTGCTGGACCGGCTGTTCCCGCGCTCGGTCCTGGCCGCGCTGGTCACCGCCGAGGGGTGCGTGACCGAGCTCGAATCGGCGCTCGGCATGAGCCGCACGACCCGCGTCGGTATGGGTACCGATGCCCAACGCATTCTCGGGCGGGCGCGGACCGACCTCGCGTACCGGTCGCCGGACGAGCTGATCGCCGAACTCGGCCCGGTGCTCGAACGCCTGGAACGTACGTGCACGCAAGGTGAGCGACGCGGTCTCGGTGCGCTACTTCCGCCAGACCGCCGCGGTGGCCTGGCAGTCCGGTCTCGTCGCATGAATCCTGGGGGTTGTTTCTAGTGGGCTGGCGTCTGCAGATCAGTCACCGCACCGGCTTCACGTACGCCGGTTCGGTGGGATCGTCCTACAACGAGGCGCGGATGTCGCCGACCACCGAGGCGCACCAGAGCGTGCTCGACTCGCGCGTCACGGTCCTGCCGTCGGCGCGCACGTACACGTACCGGGACTACTGGGACACCCAGGTGACCGCGTTCGACGTACACGTACCGCACGAGCGCCTCGAGGTGATCGCGGATGCGCTGGTCGAGACGTCCTCGGCAGCACCGCCGGCGGCCGGTGTGACCTGGGAGGCGATCGGCCGATCGTGCTGATCACCGATCGGTGGGCCGAGATGCTGATCTCCACGCCGCGAACCGCGCTGGACACGAGCTGTCGGAGATCGCCGCATCGATGCGTACGTCGCCCGAGACACCGGCCGAAGCCGCGGCGGCGGTCTGCACGCTGGTGAACACCGAGATCAACTACGTGCCCGGCTCGACCGGCGTACAGACCGATGCGGTGCAGGTATGGCGGCAACGCGAAGGCGTCTGCCAGGACATCTCGCACCTGTCGGTCGGGCTGTTGCGGGCGCTCGGCCTACCGGCTCGATATGTGTCCGGATACCTCTACCCGACCGCGGACGCCTCGATCGGAGACGCCGTCCTGGGCCAGAGCCATGCATGGGTCGAGTGGTTCGACGGCGATTGGCAGGCGTACGACCCGACGAACGGCATCCCGGTCGGCGAGCGGCACGTCATCGTCGGGCGTGGGCGCGACTACGCCGACGTACCGCCGCTGAAGGGTGTCTATGCCGGTCCGCCGAACACCGAGCAGACGGTCGAGGTGACGCTGACCCGGCTGCGCTGACGGCTATGGCTCGTGCCCGTGCCCATCTACCACATCGCGTTCGTGACCGACTGGCAAGCTGCCCTAGCAGCGGTGAATACCTGCTGTCCAGCCGCGGTCTGACCCTGGCCGAACAGGGATTCATCCATGCCGGCGACGCGCACCAGGTCGGACCGGTCGCCAATCGGATCTACCGGTCCGACTCGGCCGACGATCTGGTCGTACTCATCATCGATCCCGGCCGTCTGCGGCCGGAGTTGCGCTACGAGGAGGCTCCGGGCCTGGGCGAGTCGTTTCCGCACATCTACGGGCCGCTCAACACGGATGCCGTGGTCGGGACGGCGGCACTCGAACGCGATCCGGACGGGACGTTCACCTTCCGCCCGGACGGTCTCGATGAGTGATTCCTGATCAGTCGGTCGGGAGGACTTCCACCACGCGGAACCGTTCGAGCACCACCAGGGTCTCATCGTTCACGGTGAATTCCGGGTCTCCGAATTCCGCACGCTGTTCCGGGCTGTGCCAGCCCAGCTCGTGCTCGGCACGCCACTCGGCCACGGTCGTCAGGCCCTCGCCCTCGTCCACGACGTGTCCGAGATCGACCTGCGACACCGGTACGACCCGCACGCTGGTGGTCTCAATGATGACGACCGGGCGTTCCTCGGAGTCGATCACGACGGAGCGGGTGCCGACCTGGCGCGGCGCGCCGCCCTCATGCTCATAGCCCTTGAGCAGCGACGTCGTCGATGACTTGGAACCGTCGAGCACGGCGGCGATGAGCCTTTCGCGGAGCGGACCGGGGAACGAGAACTCGAACCAGGGCAGCGAGGTCATGGCGACACCCTACGACTGCTCGTACTCCCAGCCCTCGCGCCAGCCGAAATCCGCCGCGATCAACTCCTCCAGCGGTACGCCGCCGAGGAAGTGGTCGAAGCCCCAGCGCGTGGCGACGTGGCCGATCACCAGCACTCGCCGGCCGTCCCACCGCGCGGCCAGATCGGCGAGGAACTCTCGACCCGCCCGACCGCCTGGCGCCAACTCTCACCCTCGGGGTAGGGCAGGTCGAGGTGGCTCGCCCGATCCCGGTGCAGGACTGTTCCGTTCTGCCGGCCGTAGTTGCATTCGCGGAGCCGCCAGTCGTGCAGGATCGGCACGTCGGCCGTACCGAATGCGATCGTCGCGGTCTCCACGGCGCGGCCGAGATCCGAGGTGAAGACGGCGGCGAAACCTCCGCCACGGCGCCGTTGTCCCAGCTCAGCGGCGAGCGTACGGCCGCGTGGAGACAACCGACCGGCGAGCCATCCGGTCGCGATGCCACGGTCGTTGTCCTCGCTCCACGAATGCGTCTCGAAGACGACTGTCACCGGCATCGATCCAGAATAGCGGCCTCGCGAGAGCGGGAAACTGTCGTACCTGTGTTCGAAGTTATTGATGTGGATGAGGCACTCGGGCAGGCGTCGGCAGCGGTGAAAGACCTGCTCGCCCACCCCGCCTGGGCCGCGACCGACCACGACAGCTTGCGTCTGCTCCGCGCCAGTCAAGTCCTGATCACCCAGCTGACCGCACTGCAGGCCGGCTACGCCCGGGAACTGTCCGGCCGCGGCTTCCCTGCCACGCAGGCGCGACCAGCATGACCACCTGGCTCCGCGACGCCCTGCACATTCCGGCCCACTCGGCCAAACACCTCACCACCCTCGGCGACCTCCTGCACACCCGACCGGCACTGGCCGACGCGATGTCCACCGGCGATCTCACCGCCGCACAGGCCCAGGTCATCGGCGACACCATCGACGACCTGACCACCGATCTCGCACGACACAACCGGTCGGCATCGTTCGATCCGACTGACGCGCACGAGCCGCCGGATCCGTTCAGCCCGACCGATCCGACCGATCTGCTCATCTCGACTGATCTGCTCGACCCGCCGAACCCGAAAGGTCACGCCGCCGACGACACCGCGGGCCTGATCACCGCCTGCGAAACCGCGCTGGTCAATCATGCCGCCGACCTCGAGCCCAGTGCCCTACGCACTGCCGGCAGCCGGATTCTCGCCTACCTCGCACCCGACCTCGCCGACACCATCCTCAAAGCCAAGCTCGACCGCGAAGAAGCTCACGCCCACCGCACCCGCACCCTGACCCTCACGCCGATCGGTCACGGACAAACCCGCCTCACCGCAGTCCTGGACACCGAATCCATCGCCACCCTCCGCGCCGCCCTCGAACCGCTGACCCGACCCGTTCGCACCCATACTCACGATGCCAGGCCCGACACCCGCGGCCACAACCGCTACGCAGACACCGACCGACCCCGCCACGCCACCTACAACCGCGCCGGAACTAGCAGCCCGGACGACCACACCCGAGACGACCACGCGCCCGACCGCGACGCCGCGGCACCCGATGCCTGCCCACCCGGCACCCGCGACCTACGTAGCCTCGGCCAACGACGCGCCGACGCACTCATCGACATCTGCCGCCTCGCCCTGGCCACCGACACCCTCCCTGACCACGGCGGACAGCGACCGCACCTCGTCATCACCCTCGACTACGACACCGTGACCCGCCAGATCGGCGCCGGCACGCTCGACACCGGCGAACTCCTCAGCCCGGCGACCATCCGCCGCCTGGCCTGCGACGCCCACCTCATCCCCGCCATCCTCGGCAGCCACAGCGAAACCCTCGACCTCGGCCGGAGCCGACGACTGTTCACCGGACCCATCCGCCGTGCCCTCGTCCTGCGCGACCGCGGATGCGCCTTCCCCGGCTGCGACCGACCACCACACTGGTGCGACGGCCACCACATCACGGCATGGCACGACGGCGGAGCCACCACCCTCCCCAACGCCGTCCTGCTCTGCCGACACCACCACCACACCATCCACCAGAACAACGGCTGGCAAGTCCGGATCAACACGAGCGGGCTACCGGAATTCCTGCCACCGGAATACATCGATCCACTCCAACGACCCCAACGCAACATCTATCACCAACGCACATAGACACGACGGCGATAGCCTTCATCCACCGCCGGACGCTAGCAATCGGCCGGCGTCAATCTGAGCAGGATCTTGCCGGCGACCGTTTTGGGCAGGATGCACTGCGCGCGTACGAGCGTTGCCGTCGTCGCGGAAACAGGGCGCCGTTTCCTTCGATCAGACGCCGTCGGCACGTCACCATCGCCGGTCAGCCTGGCGGAGCATCGTGTCTTGTTCGTCGTCGGGCTGGAGTTGCCATACCGTTTGCGCACAGCGGCACGCGACGGCGATCTTGGCAGCCCATGCCAGCGCCTCCTCGCGTGAAGGCACATCGACGATCGCGAACCCGCCAATGACCTCCTTACTCTCCGGGTACGGGCCGTCGGTGACCGTCCCGTCGGTGGCCACGACGCTCGCGCTCAGGCTTTCCAGTCCGGCGCCGAAAACCCATACGCCGGCGTTCACGGCCTCCTGGACTACCGCGTGCGCGGTCCTGCCTACGGCGGGCATCTCCTCCTCGGGGATGTGATCCATCGCAACGCCATCAAACGAGATCAAATACCGCGTCATCCCGTCACTCCCTTATCCCGGCGGTCTACTCCGGCCGCCTCTCATGTCATCTACGAATGACTCGCCCCGGATCCGACACTGTGCCAGCAGATTTTCTCACCGGACCTCCGCCGCTTCACCCTTGCGGGCCTCGTATCGCCGTTACACAGAGACCCGAGATCGGCAGGGCCTGACTGACCGGCCGCATGATCGACACCGTCGCCTGAGCCACCGGTCGGTAACAGTCGGCGCGTCAACCCGAGGTCGCGTCGCGTGTGCCGACCCGGCTCGGCCCGGGGCGTGACCGCGCGCCGTGAAAGCACCGCATCCGTGGCAAAATCACCCGCGTGGCGGTCGACACGAAGCTGATCATCATTCGGGGGAATTCCGGGTCCGGCAAGAGTTCGGTCGCGCGCGAAGTCCGGGCCCGCTACGGACGCGGCTGTGCAGTGATCGAGCAGGACTACCTGCGGCGGATCGTTCTCCAAGAGCTCGACGGCGGCGACGCTGCCGGGATTGCGCCGCGGTTCATCGGCAACGCCGCGAAGTTCGCGCTGGACAACGGCTACCACGTGATCCTCGAGGGCATCTTCTGGACCGGCCGCTACGGCGACATGCTGCACGATCTGATCGACGGTCATACCGGCCGGAGTTACGCCTTCTACCTCGACATCCCGTTCGACGAAACGGTCCGCCGACACTCGACCCGTCCGCAGGCCAAGGACTTCACCCCAGATCAGATGCGCGGGTGGTACGCCGACCATGACGCCCTCGGCATTCCCGGCGAGTACGTCATCGAGGAATCATCGACGTTCGAGCAGACGGTAGAGCTCATCATCTCGGCAACCGAGCTGCTCGAAGCGCCGTCGCTGATCCCTAACCGTTTGGTCTGAGAAACGGGAGTCCGAGAGAATACGGCGTGGACGTGACTCTGGGTCGGACCGTGACGGCGCTCGTCACCTACGCGGACGAAGATCTCGGTCAGGTCGGGCCGTTCGACATCGTGTCGCCGTGGTGGGCTGATGTGGAGCCGGTCGTCGCCCACGTTCGCGCCGAACTCGGGGTGAACGTCGTTGTTGTCCGGCTTGTCGACGTCGACGGCGGTACGCCACCGCGCAACGGCCATGTGACCTACCACGTAGAGGCGTTGCACAGACCGACTCCGACGACGCCCGGCAACGGACCACTGTCTTCATCCGGCCCGATCCCGGATGCGCTACGCACGTCGGCATCGCATCGCGCTGTCTGGGCCACACCCGCCGGCATCCGCGACGCGCTCACCTGGGCCGCTCCACACCTGGCAGTCGCCAACCCGACCAATGTCAACCCGGCCACCGTCAACCCGGCCGATACCCGTCCGACCGCCGTCAACCCGACCGATACCGACTCGGTCGCCATCGATCTGGCAGTTGATCAGGTCAAGACATGGAATCTATCGGCGCTGTTCCGCATCCGGACCGATCGCGATCCGGTCTGGCTGAAACTCACGCCGCCGTTCGCAGCGCACGAGGCCGATGTCATCGCCCTTATTGCCACTGTGGACGGATCGCTCGTACCCATGGTGTTGGCCTCTGATCCGGGGCATCGGCGGACGTTGATGGCGCACGTACCCGGTGCGGATTGTTGGCATCCGTCACCGCAGCTGATCGGCGCTACCGTGACTCGCTGGGTTGCCGCGCAAGCCGCACTCGGTCACCGCGGCGTGCCGCTCGGTACCGTTCCGGATCGACGTCCTCGGACGCTGGTCGAAGGGCTGCGCCGGCTGCTGGACGGGGACGCGGGCAGCCAGCTCGGCAGCAACGAGATGGCTCGCGCGCGGGCGCTGTTGGACCGGTTGCCGCAGCTCATCGCGGAGCTGGACGCTTGCGGGCTGCCGGATACGCTCGTGCACGGGGATTTCCATCCCGGAAATTGGAGATCGGACGGCCGGAACACGGTTCTGGTCGACTTCGCGGATGCCTACTACGGGCACCCCGCCTTTGACGGCGAACGGTTGCGAGACGTTGTCGACGCCGAGCGGCAGCCGGTCGTCGTCGATGCGTGGTGCGACGCGTGGATCCGGCACGTCCCCGCCAGCGATCCGCGGCGTGCGTTGGAGCTGGCCGGACCGTTGCAGGCAATCGCGGGCGCGATCCTCTACCAGACGTTCCTCGACAATGTCGAGGACAGCGAGCGCCGCTACCACGAGGACGACCCGGCGGCGGGCATCCGGACGGCACTCGGCGCCTTCTTGGGCTGAACCGCGAACCAGGAGAACCGCGCACTGGTACGGCTGCGTGCACCCGACCGATCGGCACGAGCCGCAGACTCGGTCAGGCGTACCCGCGCGACGGTCTCCACGTGCCGCCGGCGGCCTAGGCAGAATCGCGGATCACCAGCGCGGTCGGCAGGATGGTCGCGAACGGCTCGTCCATCGAGCCGCCGATCAGTGCAATCAAGCGCCTCGCCGCGAGCGTGCCGAACTCCTCGATCGGTTGGCGTACGGTCGTCAGCGCCGGCGTGACCCGGACCGCCAGCGGATGATCATCGAATCCGATCACGGCAACGTCATCGGGCACGCGACGGCCGGACCGGGCCAAGGCGCGCATCGCACCCGCCGCCATCGCGTCCGAGGCGACGAACACGGCATCGAGCCGCGGACGCTGATCCAGGAGCCGTTCCATTGCGTGTACGGCCGACACCTGGCTGAAGTCGCCGTACGCGACCGGCAGATCGGTCGCGCCACTGGCCTGCATGGCGTCGCGATATCCGGCGAGCCGATCGGCGCCGGCCACCATGTCCGGTGGCCCGGCGATATGGGCGATATTCCGGCGTCCGCGGTCCAGCAGGTGCTCGACCGCCCGCCGGGCACCGTCCCGGTTGTCCGCATCGATGTACGGAGCCTGCGAGGGGCCTAACGACCGCCCGACGATCGCGACCGGCAGACCGATCGACGGCAACGAACCGGCCAGCGGCTGCGGCCCGTGGTCGGACACCACGATCACGCCGTCGACGTGCCCCCCGTGCAGATATCGCCCGACCGTCGACACGCTGGACTCGGTCACGCTGATCACGATCAGCGGTACGTCGTGCAGCGCCAACTCGGCCGCGGCCGCGGTGATCAGGCGCGGAAAGAACGCGTCGCCGAACAGTCGGCGGTGCTCGGTGTGGATGACCGCCGCGATCGAGCCGGCCACCAGCGAGCGCGCCCTGATCCGTGACATCGCCGCGGGCGCCCGGTGCCGTACGTACTCCAGACGGCTCGCCGCGGCGCATACGCGTTCGTAGGCATCGACGCTCACCCGTGCGGAGTTGTTCAGAACACGTGACGCAGTTGCGATCGAGACACCGGCCGCCTCAGCGACCTCGGCAAGTGTGCTGTTCATAGCTGGTTCATCATCATCGATGGGCATTCATGAAGCACGGGCTCCTCGGGGGGTTCATGGGAGCGCTCTCATGGAGAGTTTACCCACGTACCGGCGTAACGGAACACATCCCGATACCCTTTTGCCAGACCGATTTTGTAAACATCTCATGTAACTTTCATGACCCGAAGACCGCGTACCGGGACATTCACCCCGGTCACTTGTGGGCGCGTTGAGGCTGCGGGGTCAGGTGCCGGTTACGGTCGCGTACGTTCAACGCCGAAGGCGTTTGACTCCGGGGAGGCAGGTCGTCACGGTGCCGGCACGTTGATCGACACCGTGACGACCGCACCCGGCTTACCCGGCACGATCGTGAACGTGTCCGACAGCTGCCGACAGATCCATATGCCGCGGCCGCCCATCGCGGCCGGATCGGTCTTCACGGTGCCGACATCCGGGTCGGCGATGCCGGCACCTCGGTCGCTGACCTCACAAAACACGGCGCCGTCCGCGAGCCACAGCCGGATCCGGCCGGTACCGCCGCCGTGCCGGACCGCGTTCGTCGCGAGCTCGCTGCCGACCAAGGTCAGGCGGTCCAGTTGCCCGTCGACCAGACCGAGCTCGCTGGCGTGCGCGACGAGCGCGGACCGCAGGCTGTACAGGCCGTCGATGTCAAAAGTCTGATCGAGCGCGACCGACTGATCGACCGCGTCCGCTTTCGGGGCAGGCTCATGAGTCGACATGAGCTCGCAGCACCCGTAGTTGAGGCACGCCCGGCGCGCCGATCGTATCCAGCATCATGCCGACCAGCCGCCCGCTGGTGACCGTCATCCGTCTCGACGGCGCGAGCCGACCAGCACTGCGTACGATCACCGACGCGCAGGCGGCGTCGATGTAGGTAAGCCCGGCCAGGTTGACGTGCGGATGCCGGTCGAGCCGGACGGCTTCGCCCAGCGCCTGTTCGAAGACGTCCATGTGCCGGTAGTCGAGTTCGCCCGCGACCCGGAGACCGGCCGGGCTGTATTGGCGGCAGATCCGCAGCAGCGCCGACTGGAAGTACACCTGCGCGGCGATCGTGGTCGGGTGCATGTCCGCGGCGAACGCGAGTGTGACCGCGTCGAATCGATCCCGATCGTACTGGCAGACCATGCACAGCCGGCCGCCGGCGAACAGCTCGGCGACGCTCGACTCGAATCCGACGAGCTGGTCGGCTGCGGCCGTGGGGCGGGTGACGCAGCCCATGTCGATCGTGACGCGGAGGCTGCCATACCCCTCGCGCTCGGCCAGGGCCATCTCGTCGGAGAGCAGATGGATCATTGCTTCGGCCCCGGTGCCGTCGTGGACCAGGGGTAACTCGCCGGCGTTCAGAACCGCGAGCTGACCGCGCTGGATCGCAGCACCGGGCCGTACCGAGCGGGCCGCCAGCTCCTTGACCAGAGCATCGGGCACGAGTTCGTCCGACCAGCAGATGACCTTGTCCAGCCGGCGCAGGCCGTCACGGACGAAGCCGGCAATGAGGTCGATGCGCTCTTCCGGGTCGGTAAACGTCAGGCAGGCGTGACTTCCTTCGCCTACCGAAGAGATGTCCACCGATGAGATGCTCGCCGTTTCGGCCACGCCACCCGTCCACTCCCATCAGAGCCGCCGCATGACAACCGGAGCCGGCCCGTTCCATCCCACGCCGTGAAATATATGCCGAAAAATATGCCGGCAGCCAGGCGACAAGCGATTGCCGGGTCGTGTTCTACCCGCGCTGATCCCCCGCAAACATGTCGAGGCAAACATTTCGCGGCAAGTATTTCGCAGCAGACATTTCGCAGCAAACGCCGGGTGGCGAGCGCGGCCGGGCGACACGGCTGGGTGACGCTTCCCGGGCGACGCTACCGGGCGAGATCCGGCCCGGACGCGAGAACGGCGGCCTCCCGGTCCGGATCGAGGCCCACCGAAGGGCGGCCCGGTTTCCGCTTGAGATCGCCGACGCGCTGCAGCCACTCCCAGGTGTCCGCGACCGTCTCGAGGATCGGTCGAGGCGACAACCCGGCCGCGTACGCGCGACGGACGTCCGCCTCGTGCAGCCATCGGAACTCGTGACCGGCCGGGATCCAGACCGGAAGATCGTTCCACGGCACCACGTCCGCCGCGAGGATCACATCGGGGTCGATCCAGCGCAGCTCGGCCGCCGGATTGACGACCGACCGGCAGGCGGCAAGGAACTCGCCCATCGTCGTTGTGCCGGTCTCACCGACCGTGTTGAAGATTCCCGGAGGGCAGTCCAGCAGGAAATTGGCCAGATCGCGTGCATCGATGTACTGCAACGGCAGATCCGCCGGCTCGGGCGCGAGCACATCACCGCCGCGTTCCATCCGCCGCAGCCACCACGGCAGCCGGCCGATGTCCTCACCCGGCCCGAGAATCAATCCGGCCCGTGCCACGGACGCTCGCGCGCCGAACACGTCCAGGACGGCGCGCTCGGCACCGGCCTTCATCTCCGCGTACCCGTCCTCGCCACCGTCGGCGGGTGCGTCGACGATCGGCGCCTGCTCGTCGACGCCGAGCCCGACCGGGGCCGCGTACACCGATCGGCTGGACACGTAGACGTACTGATCCACCCGGTCGACCAGCGCCGAGGCCGACGCGAGCACCGCACGTGCCTCGCCCGACCAGGTGTCGACGACTCGGTCCCACCGCTCGTCTCCGGCCAGCGCGGCCAGCCCGTCCGGCTTCGTCCGATCGCCGCGCAATGCGGTCACGCCGGCCGGTGCCGGTGCCCGCTCACCACGGTTCAGCACCGTGACCGACCATCCCCGCCGGATCGCCTCGGCCACGACCGCGCCGCCCAAGAATCCCGTGCCGCCCAGCATCAGAAGTTTCATAGGACTGATACTGCTATATCAAAAACGATATCGCCGCCCGGTTCACTCACGGCGAAAATCTAGCGAGGGTCCTCGCCTCGGACCAGGAACTCGGCCAGCGGGAGCGTCGCCGCGCCGAGCGCGACGGCATCCGCGCCGAGCTGGCTCAATTCGATCGAAACCTGGCCGTACGGGTGAGCCAACGCCTGCCGCTGGGCCGCTGCCCGAACCCCGGGCAACAACGCCGTGCCGAGCGCGAGTCCGGCCCAGCCGCCCAGCACGACGCGCTCCGGGTTGAACATGTTGACCAGGTTGCCGATGCCCGCGCCGAGATAGTCGATCGTCTCGTCGATCAGGACGCGCTCGATCGAGTCGACCGATCCGGATTGCGCGGCCGCGATCAGCGCGTCGATCTCCGCCGGCTCACCACCGGGCGCGACGAGTGAGCCACCGGCCGCTTTGTAGCGATCGAGGATGGACTCCGCACCGACGTAGGCCTCCAGACAGCCCTGCGCGCCACAGCGGCACAGCCGGCCGCCGTACACCAGTGTGGTGTGGCCCCACTCGCCTGCGCTGCTGCTGACGCCCTGGTAGGGCTCGCCGTCGGTGATCACGGCGGCACCGACGCCGGAGCCGACCAGCGCCACCACCGCGTGCCGTACGCCGCGCGCGGCGCCGAACCACATCTCGGCCTGCGCCTGCGTCTTCGCGCCGTTACCGACGAACACCGGTGCGGTCACACCATGTGCCGCGAGCATCGCGACCAGCGGGACGGCGGACCATCCGATCGTGGGCGCGTGGACGAGAACCCGCCCGCCCTTCTCGGCGGCACTGCGATCCGCGCCGGCCCGATCGACGACGCCTCGATCGACGCCGCCCTGCTCGACGATGCCGGGCACGCCGATGCCGATCCCGATCACCTGCGACGGGTCGATCGGCACCGACTCATGCGCACCACCGGCCAGATCAACCGGCGCCGGCCGAACCACGCTCGGATCGGCCGCCGAATCGACCGAGGCACCGTCCCGATCAAGAGCACGACCACCGGCGAGTACGCCGTCGATGCCGGCGACCACCTCGGCGACCACGGCATCCGGCGTCGGCTGGATCGACGGCAGCGGCCGGAAGATCGAGCCGTGGCGGCGCATCGAGAGATCGAACAGCTCGACCGTCACGCCGGTCTCGCCGACGTCGACGCCGATCACGTAGCCGTACGTCGGATCGACGCGGAGCAGCACTCGAGGCCGGCCGCCATTCGATTCGACCTGGCCCGCTTCGACCACGAGCCGATCATCGATCAACTCGGCCGTGACGGTGCTGACCGTGGCGCTACTGAGACCGGTGAGCTGGCTGAGCTCCAGCCGGCTGCGGGGGCCGTCGAAAAAGAGCTTCGACAGCAACGCCGACCGATTCTGGCGACGGATGTCGCGCGTCGTCGTACGGGTCGGGTCCATGGCCATGCGGATCGTGTCCCTGCCCACAGGTTTAGGAGTGAAAGAGGGTCACCTGATGAGTGCCCTCCGTGACTGGTGGGCCCGAGCGTACCTGTCAGCATCCCTCCGTGCCATCTTGACGCGACTGGGCCCGACTTGGTTAACTCAGCACATAACTCAACACTTGAAATAAGTAGGCTGCTGCCCCCACGGCACGAAGGAGACCAATCATGTCCGACCGTGGCTTGGCGCCCGATTTTCGTTGGGGAGCAGCGACTTCGGCCTATCAAATAGAGGGTGCGGTGTCCGAAGACGGACGTAAGCCCTCCATTTGGGACACGTTTTGCCGCGTTCCCGGCGCCATCGACAATGGCGACACCGGCGATATCGCGTGCGACCACTACCACCGCTGGCCCGAGGACATCGGGTTGATGAAGCGGATGGGCCTCGACTGCTACCGCTTCTCGATCGCGTGGCCGAGGATCCTGCCCGACGGCACCGGCCGTGTGAACGCGGCAGGGCTCGATTTTTATGACCGTTTGGTGGACGGTCTTCTGGACGCAGGGATCGATCCGTTTGCAACTCTGTACCACTGGGATCTCCCGCAGGCGCTCCAGGACCGTGGCGGCTGGCCGAACCGCGAAACCGCCTACGCATTCGCCGAGATGGCGTCGATCGTCGTCGGCCGCCTGGGTGACCGGGTCACCGACTGGTTCACCGTCAACGAACCGTTGTGCAGCGCGTGGATCGGTTATCTCGAAGGCAGGATGGCTCCGGGTATCAAGGATCTGTCGCTGGCCGTACCCGCTTCGCATCATCTTCTGCTCGGACACGGACTGGCCGCGCAGGCTGCGCGAGCCGCCGCGCCGCAACCGATCCGGATCGGCGCGGTGTTGAACCTCAGCCCGATCGAACCGGCCAGCGAGGATCCGGCGGATGTGGCAGCGGCCCGGCGGGCGGACGGCCACACCAACCGCTGGTGGCTCGATCCGCTGTTCGGGCGCGGCTATCCCGCCGACATGATCGAGGAGTACGGCATCGAGCCGCCGGTGCAAGACGGTGACCTGGCGATCATCGCGGCCCCGATGGAGCACATCGGGCTGAACTACTACTTCCGCCAGGTCGTCACGGCCGACGAGACCGCCGTGACGCCCCGCGCGAGGATGGTCAGCGTGTCGGACTGGACGCTCACCGCGATGGGCTGGGAGGTCTACGCAGACGGCCTGGAGCAGCTGCTGATGCGGTTGACCGACGAGTACGGTGCGCAGTGCATCTACGTCACCGAAAGCGGTTCGGCCTGGCCGGACGAGATCGAGCCGGACGGCAACGTCCAGGACAAAGAGCGCCTCAGCTATCTCGAGCAGCACATCGACGCGTGCGCGCGGGCCGCTGCCCACGGAGCACCGGTGGCCGGCTACTTCGCCTGGTCGCTGATGGACAACTTCGAGTGGGCCTACGGGTACGCCAAGCGGTTCGGCCTCGTTCACGTCGACTACCCGACGCAGCGGCGGACGATCAAGGCGAGCGGCTACCGGTACGCGGAGATCATCCGTACCGCCGGCGGGCGTGCCGCGAACCCGGCCGATGCTCGGATCAACGCTGCATAGGCAGGCAAAACGCTGATGGGCTCCGGGATCGTCCGGGGCCCATCAGCGTTTTCAGGGGAATGCAATGACGTTTAAAGCTGACTGTAGCTGAGTCGCCGCTACGCGTGATGCGTCTGGCGCCAGAGCGCAATCGCCTCGCGGTACCAGAGAGCGCTCTGCTTCGGCGTCCGCACCTGCGTGTCGTAGTCGACCCGGATCAGTCCGAACCGCTTCGAGTAGCCCTCGGCCCACTCGAAGTTGTCCATCAGCGACCACGCGAAGTAGCCGCGGACGTCGGCACCGGCGGCCTGAGCGTCCGCCACCGCGCCCAGATGCTCCGCGAGATAGACGGTCCGATCCTCGTCGGCGACGTAGCCGTCGGAGTCCGCAACGTCGTCGAACGCGGCACCGCTCTCGGTGATCACCAGCGGGATGCCCGGATAGTCGGTAGCCAGCCGGGTCAGCAGCGTGGTCAGACCGGCCGGCCGGATCTCCCACTCCATCGCCGTCAGCGGCAGGCCGCGCGAGATGCGGCGCTCGATCGGACGCCCGTCCTCGTCGACCGTTTTGCCGTCGGTGTCGAAGCCGGAGAACACCGCGTCGGTGTAGTAGTTCACGCCGAGCACGTCGATCGGTTCGGCGATGATGTCGAGATCGCCGTCGAGGATCGGGAGCGCGATGCCGATGGCAGCCAGATCGGCATGGAGATCGGCCGGGTACTCGCCGCGCAGCAACGGATCGAGGTAGAGGCGCGCACCCAACGCGTCGGCACGGCGCGCCGCCTCGCGGTCCGGCTCCTGATCGGTCTGCGGGATCGCGTTGCCGATGTTGAGCGTGATGCCGAGTTCCACATCGCGGCCCGAGCTGATCGCGTCCGCTCGCATGCGCTGCGTCGCCAGGCCGTGCCCCAGCAGCAGGTGGTGAGCCGCGTGGATGCCGTCTTCGAGATTGGTCCGCCCCGGTGCGTGCTTGCCGTACGCGTAGCCGAGCATGGCCGAGCACCACGGTTCGTTCAGTGTCGTCCACACCCGTACGCGGTCGGCCAGCGCGCCGAACACGAGCATCGCGTAGTCGGCGAATCGCTCGGCGGTATCCCGATTCGGCCAGCCGCCGGCGTCCTCCAACTCCTGCGGCAGATCCCAGTGGTAGAGCGTCAGCCACGGCTCGACACCGCGGGACAGCGTCTCGTCGACCAGCCGGTCGTAGAACGCCATCCCGGGATTGATCGGCCCCCGCCCGCCCGGCTGCACCCGCGGCCAGGAGACCGAGAACCGGTACGTGTCGACACCGAGATCGGCAAGCAGCGCTACGTCCGACGGCATCCGGTTGTAGTGGTCACAGGCCACATCGCCGGTGTCTCCGTTATTGACGGCTCCGGGCACGCGGCAGTACGTGTCCCAGATCGAGGGCGTACGGCCGTCGTCCGCGTACGCGCCCTCGATCTGGTACGCCGACGTTGCGACGCCCCATCGAAACGGTGCCTGAAGGCGCCGCACGACGTCGAGTGACGGCGCTGAATCTCCCGCCACCACTCCACTCGAGCGGACCGTAGCGGCTTGTCTTACCGTGGCCTCAGTCGTCATGTCCTCGTTCTCTCTTGGCTCGGCTCGCTACGCTGCCGGTGTCGGCGGCTTGATCTCATGGAGCCAGCACGCGGCCATGCGCACGGACTTGTCCGTCATCGGCGCGCCGGCTGCGTCTCCGTACCTCGCTCCGATCGCGGCCGGCAGCGTCGACAGCGGTACGCCCAGGATCGGCACCTGCGTGTCGCAGGGCGCGAACCGATGCGCGCAACGCGGGTGGAACGAGCAGCCGGTCGGCATCGCCTTCAGGTCCGGTGGCGAACCGGGGATGCCGGTCAACTCGCGACGCTCGCCGCGCAGCGCCGGGAACGAGTGCAGCAGCCCGTCGCTGTACGGGTGCAGCGAATCGCGGTAGAGCGCCGCGGCCGGTGCCTCCTCGACGATCCGGCCGCCGTACATGATCGCGATCCGGTCCGAGAACTCGACCAGCAAGGACAGGTCGTGCGTGATGAAGATGACCGAGAACTCCATCCGCTCCCGCAGCTCGACCAGCTGCGCCAGAATCTGGCGCTGCATGACCACGTCGAGCGCGGTGGTGGGCTCGTCCATGATGACGACCTGCGGTTCGAGCGCGAGCGCCATGCCGATCATCACGCGCTGCCGCATACCACCGGAGAGCTGGTGCGGGAAGCTGTCCAGACGGTCGGCGGAGATGCCGACGAGCGAGAGCAGCTCCTTCGCGCGATCGAGCCGCGCGATCGCCTTCATGTCCGGCCGGTGCGCCTTGAGGACGTCGGTCAGCTGCTTGGAAATCTTGTGGACCGGGTTCAACGAGTTCATCGCACCCTGGAACACGATCGACGTCTCCGCCCAGCGGAACGCACGCATCTCCTTGTCCGTGAGGGACAGCACGTCGTACGGGTCGCCCACGGTCGGGTGGTAGATCACCTCGCCGCCACGGATCACGCCGGGCGGGGCCAGCAGCCGGGTAAGACCGTACGCGAGCGTCGACTTGCCGCTGCCGCTCTCTCCCGCTAGCCCCAGGACCTCGCCACGGTGGAGCGTCAGACTGACGTCGCGTACGGCCCGCACCGACCCCTCGCCGACTCCGTAGTCGACGTCGAGATTGCGGATCTCCAGCACCGGACGGCGTCCGGTGGTGATCTTCGGGTTCGCCTGCATCACCAAGTTCGGCTGCACGGACGGCGCACGATCGCGGGCGACCGGCGTGAAGCCGACCCGCATCCGGGCACTACCGGACGCGGTCTTGACCTTGTGGCCGCCACTGTCGCGCAGGCGCGGGTTGACGAACTCGTCGATGCCGAAGTTCAGCATCGCGAGCGCGGTGCCGAGGAACGCGATCGCGAGGCCGGCCGGCACGAACCACCACCACGCACCCTGGGCCAGCGCCTCCTGGCTCTGCGCCCAGTAGAGGACGGTGCCCCAGTTCCAGTCGGCGCCGCCGCTGACACCGATGAACGCGAGCGTGATCTCGGCCATGACCGCGAAGACGACCGTACCGATGAAGCTGGACGCGATGACCGCGGTCAGGTTCGGCAGGATCTCCAGCAGGATGATCCGCCACGATTTCTCGCCGGTTGCCTTCGCCGCCTGCACGTAATCTCGGTTGCGCAAGGACAGCGTCTGCGCTCGAAGTATTCGGGAACCCCAGGCCCACGACGTGAATCCGATGATCGTCGCGATCAGCCAGTCACCAGCGCCGGACAGCATCGACGTGACGATGATGATCAGCGGAAGCGCGGGGATCACCAGGAACGTGTTCGAGACCGCGGACAGGACCTCGCCGGTGGTCCGGGCGAAGTAGCCGGCCGAGACACCGATCAGGATCGACAGGATCGTCGCGATCACGCCGGCGATCAGACCGACGAACATGACGCTCCGGGTACCGACCAGGATCTGGCTGAAGATGTCCTGGCCGATGTGGGTGGTCCCGAACCAGTGCTTGGCCGACGGCGCCTGGAGCAGGTCGCGGCTGCGGGCGGACGGATCGTACGGTGCGATCCACGGTCCGATCACCGCGAAGATCAGATAGATCGTGAACACGATCAGGCCGACGGCTGCCTTCGGGTTCGCGATGAAGCGGAACCGCCGCCGGCTTGCCTTTTCGGCCGGCGGCAGGATCGGTGCCGGTGCCGCCAGTGCCACTTCGGTGGTGGAGATCGCCACAGGTCAGCCCTCCCGGCGCGTACGCGGGTCAAGAAGCAGGTAGGCAACGTCGGCCAGCAGGTTCGCCGCGAGTACGGCGAACGTGATGACCAGGAAGATGCCCTGCATCATCGGATAGTCATTCGAACCGACGGCCTGCAGCAGGACATAGCCGATGCCGGGGTAGGAGAACACGATCTCGACGAGGAGTGCGCCGCCGAGGACGAACCCGAGCGACATCGCGAAGCCGGACACGTTCGGGAGCAGCGCGTTGCGGGCGCGCGTAGCTCCACATCACCCTTCGTTCGGACAGGCCCTTCGCGTGCGCGACCGTGATGTAGTCCTCGGCCGAGACCGTCACCATCATGTTGCGCATAGTGAGGATCCATCCGGACATCGTGGTGACCAGGATCGTCAGCGCGGGCAGGATGCTGTGTTGAAATCGCGCTGAAGATGAAGCTCGAGTTCCAGCCGATCTGTTCACCCGGAGCGAAGCCGTTTGCGGACGGGAACCAGCTGCCCGGGCCGGTGAAGAGGTAGATGGCGATCAGGCCCAGCCAGAAGAACGGGATCGAGCTCAGGAACGTGGTGAGCGGCAGCGCGCCGTCGACCCAGCTGCCACGCTTCCAGCCGGCGATCACGCCGATGCTGGTCCCGATGAGGAAGCTCAGAATCGTGGTCGTACCGACCAGGATGAGCGTCCACGGCAGCGCCTGTCGCAATACGGTGGACACCGGCGTCGGGAAGAACGTGAAGGACAGGCCGAGGTTGCCGTGCAGGAGCTGGCCCAGATACTGCACGTACTGGTGCCACAGGCTCTCATGCTTGTCGAGTCCGAACAGCACGTAGAGCGAGTGCATCGCGTTCGTGCTGATCTGGCCCTGGAACCGGCCGAGGATTGCCTCGACCGGGTCGCCCGGGATCAGCCGCGGGATGAAGAAGTTGACCGTGATCGCGGCCCACGCCGTGACCAGGTAGAACAGGATGCGTTGCGCGAGGTACTTCATCGTGACGCCGCCCCTTCATTCGTTGCGGGTCCATTACCGACGGCTTCAATGGCCCCGCCTTGGTTGGCCACCGTTTCCGGGTCATACAGCCAGCAGGCCGCCCAGTGACCGGGAGCGTCACCGATCTCGATCTTGACCGGAAGGTCGATCGCGCACCGGGCCATCGCGTGCGGGCAGCGCGGATGGAAACGGCAGCCGCTCGGCGGCGCGATCAGGCTGGGAGGTTCGCCGCTCACGGAGTGCGCGGCCGCGGCACTCGCACCGCCGGTGACGTGGTCGGGGTCCGGTGCGCTTTCGATCAAAAGCCGGGTGTACGGGTGAGCCGGCGCCTGCGTGATGATCTCGCTGCTGCCGCTCTCGACCAGCCGGCCGGCGTACATCACCAGGGTGTCGTCGGCGAAGTAGCGCGCCGATGCGATGTCGTGCGTGATGTAGAGGATCGCAAGGTCGAGGCGTTCCTTCAGGTCACGCAGCAGATTCAGGACACCGAGGCGGATCGACACGTCGAGCATCGACACGGGTTCATCGGCGAGGAGTACGTGCGGATGCGCACCCAGTGCGCGGGCGATCGCGACGCGCTGCCGCTGGCCGCCGGACAGTTCGTGCGGGAACTTGTCGATGTAGCGCTCGGGCGGCGTCAGGCTCACCCGGGTGAGCAGGTCGCGGAGCGCCTCCTCGCGAGCGGCGCGGCCCTTGCCGGCGTGCCCGTGGATGCGCAGCGCCCGGGTCAGGTGGTAGCGGACGGTGTGCGTCGGGTTCAGCGAGGCGAACGGGTCCTGGAAGATCATCTGGACCGTCCGGGCGTACGCGCGGAACTTGCGCCCGCCGCGCACCTGGATCGGCTGGCCGTGCAGCAGAATCTCGCCGGACGTCCGCGGATAGAGCTGGGCGAGCAGCCGGGCGATGGTCGACTTGCCCGATCCGGATTCACCGACGAGCGCGGTCACCCGCCCTCGGCGCAGGATGATGTCGACGTCGTCGACCGCGTGTACGACGCGGCGTGCACTGGACGAACGCACGGTACGGCTGACGGCGAAATGCTTGGTCAGGTGCCGGGCCTCGAGGACCACGTCGTCCGTCGCTGAGCCGGTCTCGTTCGGCGGCGCCTCGTACGGCGGCATGGCCGGGGGCGGGGGCGTTGTGGCAACTGTCATGCCCGCGTTCCGTTCTCTTCGATGCGACGGTCGATCTGTGGGGGTGTGTCTGTACAGGTGGGGTCTGTACATCGGTGGTGCGGTTCTCCCCGGACGGTCGAGACCGCCCGGGGAGAACCCTGTTAACTAGCAGGTACTACTAGGTCGTTCAGCACCGGTGTGCTGACTCAGGACGTAGCCGGGGTCAGGTGCAGAACGATGTCGAGCGCGTTCAGGTCGGTCGGCTGAGCAGGTGCGTACGGGTTGCTGTCCGACGGCCATCCGACCCAGTGGGTCGTGACGTATTCGCCACCGGCGTTCGCAGCCATCAGCGGGATCATCGGCATCTGGTTGACCATGATGCCTTCGAGCGTGCTCATCGCTGCTGCACGCGTGGCGTCATCGCTCGCCGTCGCGTACGACTGGAGCGCTGCCGTGGCGGCCGGGTTCTGGTAGCGGCCGTAGTTACCACCGACGCCACCGGTACCGATCGGCTTGTAGAGCGCACCATCCATGATGTTCTCGTACAGGTCGTACGGGGTGGCTCCACCGTTCGTCCAGTGCAGGACGGCGTCAAAGTTGCCCGTGTCCACGTCCTTGAACCAGGCGTCCTGGTTCTCCTTGTTGATTTTCGCGGTGATGCCGATCTGCGACAGGTTGTCCTTGATGATCTCAAGGTCGGTCTGGTAGTCGGACCAGCCGCTCGGGTCGGCCAGCGTGATCGTGACGGCCTTGCCGGACGGGTCCTTCAGGGTGTTGCCGGCGTAGGTGTAGCCGTGCGACGTCAGCAGCGCCTTGGCGCCCGGCACGTCCACCGTGAAGTTCTTGTTCGCGTACGCCGGGTCGATGAACGAGTTGCCGGCGGGGGTCGGGATGCCGGTGACGTTCGTGATCTCGGGGTAGAAGTAGCCGGCCTCGCCCTGCTGGACGACGTCGCTACGGTTGATGACCATCGACATCGCGACCCGGAGGTTCGCGTCGTCGAACGGCTTCTTCTGGGTGTTGAGCCACAGGCCGTGGGCCGAGATGGTCGGCGGGAACCACAGCATGTTGTGCGCCGGGTCCTTGCTCTGGTAAACGGCCTTCGGGTTCGGGATGAACACGAAGCTCCACTCGGCGGAGCCGTTGGCCAGCGCCGTCGTCTGCGAGTCGTTGTCCGTGTAGGACGTGTACCGCAGCTGCTTGACGGCCGGCATCTTCTGCCAGTAACCGGACTTGACCGCGTCGAGAACGATCGTGTTGGCGTTGAACGACGTCAGCGTGTACGGGCCCGTACCGACCGGCTTCTGGACCGTGTCGGTGGTCGGGTCGGACATCTGCGACCACAGGTGCTGCGGCACGATGAACTGGCTGAGGATCTTCGTCTGGTTCACGAACTGCGAGCTCGGGAACGTCAGGTTGACCGTGTTACCGGTCGCGGTGATGTCACCGAAGGTCAGGCCGTTGATGTTGAGGGCGGCGTGGTCCTTCATGAGCTGGAACGTGTAGGCGACGTCGGCGCCGGTGAGCGGCTGACCGTCCGTCCACTTCACGCCGTCGCGGATCGTGAGCGACAGCGACTGGAAGTTGTTCGACCACGTCGCGGCCGTGGCGAGCCACGGCTTGCCGGGCGCCGCCGGCTGGACCTGGTTGGTCATTTCCAGCGGTTCGTAGATCATGAACCGGTAGCCGAGCGAAGCCCCGGCCGAGCTGCCGAGGAACGGGTTGTTGTTATCGGTCTGCGAACCGTTCGGCATACCGATGTTAAGCACGGTGACCGCGGGCTTGCCGCCGGTCGTCGCGCCTGGGCTTGCCTTGCCGCTGCTACTACATGCAGCGAGTCCGGCGGCCACTACCAAGCCGGCTACGGCTAGGGCGGCACCACGTGTGACGCGCATGGATCCTCCTTGGATTCCTTGCATTCATACCGGTGTCAGGGGATATAAACCTGTTTAGGGCGTGTTTCATCGCGCCGGCCCGCTTCGCGGATCGACCAGTGCAGATATATAGTCCGGTCACGCGCCTGTCGGAGCGCTCCCGGATGTTGTGGAGCCCGTTGGGGTGGTACCGGTGACTGGGGTTCCGGCGACCTTGGTGGTGCCTCGGACGACAAGTTCTGTCGGAATCACCGTTGGTGCGTGCGACAACAGATTTCCGGAGAAATGGTCGAGAAGCATGTGCGCCGCCGCCGCACCCATCTGGCGCAGCGGTTGGTGCACCGTTGTCAGCGGCGGATCCGTGTGTGCCGCTGACGGCACGTCGTCGAAGCCGACGACCGATATGTCATCCGGCACACGCAGACCCACCTCGCGAATGGCCTGCATAGCGCCGATCGCAGAGAGGTCATTGTGCGCGAAGATGGCGTCGAATTCCAGACCGCAGGCGATTGCTTGTTTGACCGCAAGGCGACCGCAGTCGTAGGTGAAGTCGCCCTCGATGATCCGCTCGGGATCGAGCGGGATGCCGGCCGACGCGAACGTTTCCGCGAAGCCGTCGAGGCGCTCCTGCGTGCAGCCGAACCGCTCATGGCCGGTGACGACGATGGGCTTCGTCCGGCCGAGCGAGATCAGATGCGCCGCCGCCGACGCTCCGCCATCGCGGTTCGTCGTGGTGACCGAGGGAAACTGCGGGCGGTGGCCCCGATCGTCGATCAACACGACCGGCAGGCCCCGGTCATGCAGATCTGCGATGTAGTCGATCGTGCCCTCCGGCTCGATGACCAGCAGTCCGTCGAACGACTTCGCCGAAACCTGGGTGGCGAACTGCCGCATCGACTCCTCACCGCGGTTGCAGGTAAACAGCAGCAGCCCGTAGCTTTCGCTCTCGAGCACGTCGACCGCACCCTGCAACACGTCGCCGATCCAGGGCCACGTGAGCGACGGTACGAGCATGCCGACGATCCGCGTCCGGCCGCGGGCCAGGCCCACCGCTCGGGCGCTCGGCACGTATCCGAGATCATCGATCACCTTGCGGACGCGGGTCGCGGTCGCGATGTCGAGTTCACCCTTGCCGTTCAGAACCCGGGAGACGGTTGTTTTGCTCACGCCCGCACGGGCGGCAACGTCCGCGATCGTGATCGGCACCCGTCCCCACCTCCTCATCGAACGTGCGTGACCAACATGCGAACCGTTCTACCGGAAACGATTCCGGTAGTCTGAGCAAACCCCGGTACCGGTTGCGGAAGCGGTTGCGGTACCGGTTCCGTGGCACGAGTTAATCGGAGTGACGGTCGCCACGTCAATAACGCCGAGATAACGAATGCGACTAATTTCAAGTCGTGAGATAAGCACCCTGATCCACACGGGACATGCACCCGTCACAAGCAGGACACATGCGCGTAAAGATCTAGCCAGCCGAAATGGATGTCGGCCGGCCGGTGTCAGCCGAGTGGCACGATGGTTATGGAACAGTGATCCCCGATCGGGCCTCGTACCTGCGCACGGACACGCAGCAGCGGGGAGGCCGATCGGCCTCCCCGCTGCTGCGGAACGTTTTCCAGACGCCGGTTCCAGACGACGGCTCTAGACGCCCGGAGGAGTCGTCGGCGGTGCGTAGGTCGGCGGCACACCGTCCTGATCCTGATAGGTCACCGTCTCGCGGTACGCCGGCTGCCCTACGTAACCGTTGGGCTGCTGCTGTGTCACGACCGTACGCGGACGGCGGCGGCTGTTCCAGAAGACAAAGTAGAGGATGATCCCGGCAAGTCCGGCGATCATCAGGACCCAGCCGACCGCGTGGAGGTCGACGCCGCTAACATGCCAGTTCACGGCAAATGTGAGGATCGCACCCAGTGCGATCAGGAAAATCCCTGCTCCGATACCCATGGACGCCCGGTACCCGGATCAGCGTGATCGATAAACCGACGAGTCAGGACGTGGTCTCGCTGAGTTCGATCAGGTGCCCGTCGGGGTCGCGGAAGTAGCAACGGATTTCACTACCCCAGTCGTACGGCGGGGTCATAAAAACGGCACCACGTGCACACATCTCGTCGTACACCTGGTGGCAGTCCGCGACCCTGATCGTGATGGCGTGACTGACCCGCTGCCGATCGGTCGGCGGTGCGAATTTGATCGTCGGCTTGTCCACGGTGGGCTCTCCCTCCGCGACCAGCAGCAACCACGTGCCGTGCCAGCGCAGGACGGTGCTGTCGCCGTACGTCCGGTAGAGATCGGTCCCGACCACGTCGACCCAGAACCGGCGGGCCGCATCGGTGTCACTGACCACCAGGATGTGCGTGATCGCGTTGGTGAACACGGCCTGGCGGACGTGCCAGCACACGCCGCCGGGATCGATGATGTGAATCTCGCGACCCCACGGATACTCGGTGGGCGGCTTGATCGAGACTCCGTCGTACGTGTGCGGCAGGTCGCGCTTTGAGATGTCCGACCAGTAGACGTCGAGGTCGTCCACCTCGTACGTGATCATCTGATTGCTCTGCCACTCGGGCACGTTGATGTCCTGCAGCAGGAAGTAGGCGTTGCCGTTGCGCAGACCGGCCAGGCCGGAGTCGTTCCACGCAACTGTGAACCCGAGTTCCCGGAAGAACGCGAGCGACTCACCGAACCGGGGCCCGGACGGTACGAACGGGTAGAGCGTTGTCGCGGCCATACCTCTCCCTGCTGTTACCCCCCGATCCAACGCATCTTAGGGATACGCGCAAGTGAGTGCGCCGTCGGCTCGCCCGCTCGACGATCGCCAGTGGAACCAGCCCGTCGATTGTCGTTGGAACCCGCCCGACGATCGTCAGTGGAAAACGTAGCTGGTCCAGGACGCTCCGGCGTTCGTCGTGGTCAGGACCGAGTCGGCTCCGGGCACCCATCGTCCGACGGTGCCGCTCTCGAATCCGATCACGCCGGAGCTGTCATCCGGCGACGCCGCGACCGTTCCGGAGGCAACGTTCGTCCAGTTTGTCCCGGCGTTGGTGCTGCGATAGAGCGTGCCGTTGACGGAGACGAGCAGCGTACCGGCACTGGCCGCACCGACCGCGTCGGCGTACGTGCCGGGTGTCGATCGTTGCGGTCCGAAGCTCGCGCCCCCGTTCGTGGACGTCACGACGAAGCTCGCGCCATCGTCACGCTGCTCGCACAGCAGGGTCAGCGACCCATCCGCGGCGACCGCCATGTCATGACTGTCCGCCTCGATACCGCCGTGCGTGCCGCACGGGTCGGCGTGCACGGTCCAATGGTTGCCGTCGTCGCTCGACGTCAGCAGCGTCGGGTGCGCGTTCTCCGAGCCACCGGCCGGGTTCTGGTAGACCTCCAGGTAGGCGTGGTGACCGGTCCGCAGCAACCGGACCTGGTTGCCGGTCAACGCGGTCGAGGTCGCGATCGCGTGCCAGGCCGTCGAGCCCACCGGTGCGCTGGAAATCCGGTACGTGCAACCGGGCGGGCAGCCGACCGTGGTGTGACTGACGCGCAGTGCGGTTCCGTTCGCGATCTCGATCGCATCCGCCTGCACCGACTGTTTCTGCCAGGTGGCGCCGCTATTGACGGTCAGGTAGAGCGAATTGGGCCCGAACGCGTACCCGACCGACGGGTTGGCGAACCGCAGGCCCCAGACGCACGGCCCGTCGCCGCAGCCGTTCTGCCCGACCGACGCCAGGCCCGCCCGGGGCGCCGGGATGCCGACCCAGGTCCGGCCGCCGTCGGTGGTACGGACGATCGACGTGCAGGGCGCGGATGCGCACGGTGCCGTACCCAGCAGCCAACCCTGGTCGGCACTGACGAACGTCAGATCCCGGGCAAGGAACCCGGCCGGGACCGGTCCACCCACGTGCGACGTCGGATTAGCGGTCGATGTCGTGCCGGTCGGCGTGGACGACCCAGTCGTGGACGGCACACCCGTGGACGGAACACCCGTGGACGGCGAAACGTCGGACACGGCGCCGGATCCGCCGGACGCAGCGGGCGACGCGCAGCCGGCGACGGTCAGGGCAACCAGTGTCAACGCGCTGAACGCCGCAACCGCCAGGCCGTTGCGGTACGCCGCGCGGCGCCCACGACCGTGTGTTCGAGAAGCCACCGAAACGACTCATGCCGGCATTGTTCCCCGCACCGTCAAGCGGTAACCGCTCCGCCGCGCCACGGGGTACGAGGGTCAGCCGCTGAAATCCTGGGTCAGCCAGACCGTTCCGGAACCATCTCGCACCACGTCAATGCCGATGTAGTGAAACTGTGTGCTCAGGAGGTTGCGACGGTGCCCGTCGTCCGGCGGTGTCTCGTTGTACATCGCCGTCGTCAGACCTTCGGCCGCGCTGATCAACGCGGACGTTTTGTCCGGATGTGGTCCGCTGTAGCCGATGTTCTCTCCGCAGGAGGTCCAGTGCACGCCCTGCGCGGAGATGCGGCTGCCCAGCGACGGCTCGCCCGGACACTGGTGGGACATCCCGCACGTACCCATCATTTGGAGATTGTGCTTGTGCGCGCTGGCATTGAGGCCGCCGAGCAGCGCGTAGGGCGGCAGGCCGTGCGCGGCGCGGAGCTTGTTGATCTGGGCGAGCAGTTGGCTGATCATCGTGTTACCTGCCGGCGATGCCGTGTGGGTCGGCTTCGCCGAGGCCCTGGACGGTGACGGTGACGGTTTCGGGGTGGGGCTCGGCTTGGCCGTCGCCGGCGCATGCGTCGGCAGCGCGACCGGCGCCTGCATGGCGTTGAGCAGCGATCCGGGGTAGACGCCGGATCCGTTGACGCTCCAGGGATCGGTCGCGGCATGGTGCAGCCGGGAGATCGTCGCGGCACCGCCGCCGGACAGGACGGCGGCAAGCAGAATACCGATCAGCACGCGTGGGGGTCGCCGCATCAGACCACCGAACCAGGATCCCGGCCGTCAGTCAATCCAAACAAGACATATCACCGGCGGTAAGCGGTACGTAACCGGAGGATTCAGCACCGGAGATCGGCCATAATCGACACATGATCATCGCGTTCTCCATTACTCCACTGGGTGTCGGCGTCGATGTGGCCGCGCCGGTCGCCGAGGCCGTACGGGTCGTCCGGGCCAGCGGCCTGCCGAACCGGACCGACGCCATGTTCACCATGATCGAAGGCGAGTGGGACGAGGTGATGGCCGTGGTCAAGGCGGCCATGGACGCCGTCCTGGCGGTTGCGCCCCGAGCCAGCATGACCCTGAAGGCCGACGTACGACCCGGCACCGTCGATGCCATGAATGCCAAGATGGCATCGCTCGAATCGCACCTGACCGGCCCGGACAGTCCGGTGTAGACCGGATCGAGGGTAGACGGGTTGGACGCCCGCACAGCAGATCGGTCCCCGATTGCGTTCTTCTCGGTGACGGAAGGGGACCCGGGTGCAGTTCGAGGAGTTCGCGCAGGCGCGCCTGGCGGCGTTGCTGCGGTACGCCGCCGTGCTCACCGGTGATCGGGAATCGGCTCGGGACATCGTCCAGGAGGTGCTCACCCGGGCACTGATCCGGTGGCGGCGGATCGGCGGACTCGATGAGCCGTACGCGTACGTCCGGACCATGGTGACGAACGAGTTCCTGTCGCTGCGGCGGCGCCGTGGCATCCGGACCGTCGCCCTCACATACGAGGCGCTGGACGGTCCGCGGGCGCCGGCGGCTCCGGATCGCTCCGGCGACGTCGGCCGGCGGGACGAACTCTGGCAGCGCCTGGCCGGCCTGCCGAAGCAGCAGCGCGCCGTGATCGTGCTCCGCTACTACGAGGACCTGACCGACACCGAGATTGCCGACGTGCTCGGATGTCGGCCGGCCACGGTCCGCGCGTACGCGACGCGGGCGCTGCAGACGCTCCGGGTCGATACCGACCTTCGCGAGGTCACAAGTTTCCAGGGAGGCGAGCGATGACCGATGTCGAGCAACTGCGCCGTACGCTGATCGACCACGAGGACCTCGCGGCGGATGCTCCCGGGCTGGTGGCCGCGGTACACGAGGGCGCGATCCGGATCCGGCGGCGCCGCCGACGCGCGTACGCCGGGGTGGCCGCCCTGGCGATAGCTGCCGTGATCGCCGTACCGGTGGCGGTCACGAATCTGCACCGGCAGGTCGATGCTGCCGGTCGAGCGCCGTTGGCGCTCACGCTCGATGTGGCGCCCGGCAGCGGGTATATCCGGTCGTCGTATGGCGTCACGGGTACCGCGCAGTACATTATCGTCCGCTCGGCCTCGCCGGTCAGCCCGACGTATGCTGGCGTCACGATGTACGACCCCCGCACGTACAACGCATCCAAGCTGCTCAGCGGCACCGCCGTCACGGTCCGGGGCCATCGGGCGTACCTCGCGACCCTCGTCACGCCAGACCCGCACGAGGGCGCGGACTATCCCAATCTGGTCGGCACGCCCAGCGGCCTCGCGCTCGGCTGGCTCGACGGTTCCGGTGCCTGGATCGTCGTCCAGGACGGCGACAGCCCAGCGGATCTGTCCAGCGTCGCCGACGCGGTCCGGGTCGACGCCGCGGTACCGGTGAACGCGCCGTACCGCCTGACCTATGTCCCGGCCAACTTGCCAACACGTGTCGCCGTCATGGTCGACGGCGACAGTGTGCCCGGCGAGCAGGGTTCCGTGGTGAGCTTCGGCGACGCGCCGGTCTGGTGGCCGACGACGCTGCCACCGTCGGATGGCACCGCACTGAGGATCTACGCGCGGCCGGTGGCCGGCAGCGAATGGATCCGCCCGCCCGGATCACCGATCACGATCGACGGGTACGAGGCCTGGTACTACACCGCCAACCAGGCCGGCCTGGTCGAGATGCCGGACGGCGGCAGCGTGCTCGCCTTCATCGCGGGCGACTGCGGTGTCACCATCGCCGTCCACGACCGTACGCAGATCCCGCTGGGCGAGCTGACTCGGCTGATCGCCGGCGCACGGTTCGCCAACTGCACCAATCTCGCCAGATGGGTCTCTCCACTGCCCTAACAGCCGGTCAGCCCTGACAGCCGGTCAGCCCTGACAGCCGTTCAGCAGGATCCCGATACGGTTGCAGACCTGATGGTCTGGTGGCCGTCGGTCACCATGGCATATACCTGATACGGACCCGTGGTGTACGGGCCCATGGTGTCGCCGGTGATGGTCTGCGTCGTCTGCGGGTTAACGGGGGCGCCTGTGCTGCCGCTGTATCCGCCGTTGACGAAGTACTTGACGGTGACGCCATCGACCGACGGGAAGCTGTGCACGGAGACCGGGATCGAAATGGTCAGGCCCCCGCCTGATGTGCACTGCGCGGTGGGGGCGCCCGTGGTGAAGCCGTGGATGCACGCGGTCACCGTGCTCCAGCTGCGCGTTACCTGCACGCTGTTCGGCGCGGTGGCGGTGACGCGTACGGTACCGCCGGTGTCGTCCCCGGCCACGCCGATGCTGACCCACTTCGATTGCGCCCCGCCGGGGCCGAATGTCAGGGTCTTCCGGCCGTTGATCCCGTTGATCTTCGTGGCCAGCGTGACGGTCACCGGGCCGGCCGAGACGTGCACGGTGGCGGTACTCGTCGCCTGGCACGCCGGGAACGGGCCTTTGGTGACGTACAGCATGATCGAGGTGACCCGCGGCGAGGGCGGCTCGGTGGACGGCGTGGGGTTGGCGGGCGAGGTCGGACCGTCCGACGGGATCGGGGCGGGTGCCACCACGGCGGCCGGCGACGGTGAGGCCGCGGCGAGCGGCGCCGGGGAACCGCCGGTAAAGGCCTGGGCAATGGCCGCACCGGCACCGACGAGTACGACGACGGCCCCAACGGCGACCAGCGCGAGGCGCCCGCGATGCCGACCGGGAGCAGAGCGGTGGGTCGTCGGGGTGTCCCGATCCTCCGAGGCCCCGGCCGATCGCGCCGCGACGACGGCCTCCGGCTCAGCCGCCGACGCCGCTGCTACCAGCACGGATGTAGACGGAACCCGTTCCTGATCGGTCCTCCCGGACAGCGACGACTCGGCTGACGCCGATCCTTCCACGGCGCCGGCAGCGATAACGTCTTCGCTCGGAACATCCGCAGCGGAGATGCCGCCGCCGTTGGAGACGTCGGCGCTGACCATGTCGGCACCGAGGACGTCTGCGGTGGCGACGGCTGCACCGAGCGCGTCGGCATTAGGGGCATCGGTGTTGGGACTGTCGGCGCTGACGACGTCAGGACTGAGGACGTCTGCACGGGTGACGTCAACACCGAGCGCGTCGGCGTTGAGGACACCGACGAGCATCGTACGGGCGTCGGCAATGCTCAACCGGCCGCGCGGATCCTTCGCCAGCAGCCCGTCGATCACCGGCGTCAGCGGGCCCGCGCGTTCCGGGCGCGGATGGGGATGGATCGCCGCGGCGAACGCAGCCGCCATCGCATCCTCCGCGTGGAACGGGCTCTGCCCCTCGACCGCGAAGAACAACGTCGCACCCAGGCCGAACAGGTCGGCGGCCGGCGTCGTCGCTCCCGGCACGATCTGCTCCGGCGCGATGTAGCCGGGCGAACCCGGGTAGCCGGACGAGCCCGGCCCGACACCGCCCGTTCTGACGATCGGGAAGCCGGTAAGCATCGCCGGGCTGTCCGGTCCGACCAGGACGTTCGACGGGTTCACGTCGCGATGGATGACGCCGGCGGCGTGCGCGACCTCCAACGCGTTCAGGAGGTCGACGCCCACGCGTGCGACGTCTTCCGGCGCCCAGGGGCCGTCATCGCTGACCGCCTGCTCCAGCGATCGGCCCGGCACCGGCTGCATCACGATCCACAGCCGGCCGTCGTCGTCGATCACGTCGTACACGGCGACCATCGACGGATGCGTCAACCGGGCGACGCCGTTCGCGTCCTCGATCGCGGACCGGATCGCCACAGTGCGGTCATCGTCGCCCAGATCATCCGGGAAGCGGACCTCGTGCGCCGCCACCGGCCGGTCGAGCTGCGTGTCATGGGCGTCCCACACCGTACCCACGTCGCTTTGACTGATGATCGTGCCGATCCGGTAGCGGCCGCCCAGCAGATAACCCTCGTGCGAATCCGTCCTCGACACCGTGCCGCCCTTGCCTCGATCTGGTGAGCGGGATTCTGCCCGGCCGGTACGCGTCCGTGCAACACCCGCCGATCCCGACCCCGGACGAGGTTCAGACGGAGCGGAAACCCGATCGGATGGTGCATACCAGCCCAACGATCCACAAGCCCGTCAACGGAAGTCTCGGGAGGCCGGCTTGGTGGAGATCGGCAGCGGATCCAGGCGGTCGGCCACCAGGTTGATCACATCCTTGTTGCCGGTCGTCCTGGTGATCTCCACGATGCCCCGGATCAGCATCGCCGCACTTCCCAGCGCCACCTTCCGGTAGCGCTGCCACAGCCCGGGCGAGCAGACGATGTTCAGCATGCCGGTCTCGTCCTCCAGGCTCAGGAACGTGATCCCGGCCGCGGTCGCCGGGCGTTGCCGGTGTGTGACCACGCCGCCGACCAGGATCCGGGTACCGCCTTCGATCGTGGGCAGCTGCGATATCGCCAGGGCACCACGGGATGTGAGGGTCGGGCGTACCAGTGCGATCGGATGATTGTCGGGTGACAACCCGGTAGCCCACACGTCCGCGATCAGCTCATCCGTGGCGTCCATGCCTGGCAGCATCGGTGCGTGCGTGCCCACCGCGGTCTCCGGCAGGCGGTCCGCGGTGTCGCTCGCGGCCGCACCGGCCGCCCATAGCGCCTCCCGGCGGCTCAACCCCAGACAGCCGAAGGCGTCCGCGGTGGCCAGGGCCTCCAGATGGCCTGCGCTCAGACGTGCGCGGCGGGCCAGATCGGTCATGCTCTGGTACGGGCCGTCCGCACGCGCCTCGACCACCCGTTTCGCGACCTCGTCGCCCAGCGTGCGGACCATGTCGAGGCCGAGCCGCACGATCGGGCCACCGATCCCCCACCGGCTCGGCGGCTCACCCGGAGCGCTGACAAAACGGGCACCGGGCGGGTATTCGAGGATCGCCTTGACCCCGCTCGCATTGATATCCGGGCGCAGCACCGTGCACGCCGTGCCGCCGTGCGTCGTCGACGAGCGACTGTGGCGAGTAGAAGCCCATCGGCTGCGCCCCGAGCAGCGCGGCCGTGAATGCGGCCGGGTGGTAGCGCTTGAGCCACGCGCTCGCGTAGACGAGGTAGGCGAAGCTGATCGCGTGGCTCTCCGGGAAGCCGTAGTTCGCGAACGCGGCGAGCTTCGTGTAGATGTCGTCGGCGATCTCCGCGGAGATGCCGTTCGCGGTCATGCCGTCGTAGAGGCGCTGCCGGAGGCGCTCCATCTTCGCGGACGATCGCTTCGAACCCATCGCGCGCCGCAGCTCATCCGCCTCGGCCGGCGTGAAGCTCGCGGTGTCCGTCGCGAGCTGCATCATCTGTTCCTGAAACAGCGGTACGCCCAGCGTGCGCGCGAGTGCACCGTGCATCAGCGGATGCGGGATGTTGACCTCCTCCAGCCCGTTCTTCCGGCGGATGAACGGGTGCACCGAACCGCCTTGGATCGGGCCCGGCCGGATCAACGCAACCTCGACCACCAGGTCGTAGAAGCATTGCGGGCGCAGCCTCGGCAGCGTGGACATCTGGGCGCGGCTCTCCACCTGGAACACGCCGACGGTGTCCGCGTCGCAGAGCATCTCGTACACGTCGGGGTCGGTCGGTGACAGATCGGTAAAAGTCTGCCCGGTCTGGAGAAAGTCGAATGCGTAGTGCAGGGCGGACAGCATGCCGAGTCCGAGCAGGTCGAACTTGACCAGGTTGACCGCGGCGCAGTCGTCCTTGTCCCACTGCAGGACGGTCCGGCCGGGCATGCGGGCCCACTCGACCGGGCAGACGTCGATGATCGGGCGATCGCAGATCACCATGCCGCCGGAGTGGATGCCGAGATGCCGAGGCGCCTCCAGCAGCTCATTCGCATAGCGCTGTACGTGTTCCGGGATGCCGTCCTGCGCGGATACCGAGCCCCACCGGTCGATCTGCTTGCTCCACGCGTCCTGCTGGCCGGGCGAGTAGCCGAAGGCCCGGGCCACGTCCCGGACCGCCGACTTCGGCCGGTACGAGATCACGTTCGCGACCTGGGCGGTGTGCTGCCGGCCGTACTTCGCGAAGACGTGCTGGATCACCTCTTCCCGCCGGTCGGACTCGATGTCGACGTCGATGTCGGGCGGCCCGTCGCGTTCCGGCGCGAGGAACCGTTCGAAGATCAGGCCCTCCCCGATATCGCTGAGCGGGTCAACGTTCGTGATGAACAGCGCGAAGCAGACCACCGAGTTCGCGGCCGAGCCGCGGCCCTGGCAGAAGATGTTCTGGTCCCGGCAGAACTCGACGATCTCCCAGACCACCAGGAAGTATCCGGGGAAGTTCAGCTGCTCGATCAGCGCTAGTTCGTAGTCGATCCGCTCGTACGCGTCGGGGTGGGCACTTCGCGGGCCGTACCTCTTCTCGGCGCCGTCGTACGCGAGGTGGCGCAGGTAGGTCGCTTCGCCGCGATGCCCGGCGGGCACCTCGAACGGCGGCAACTGCGGCGCGATCAGCAGCAGGTCGAAGCTCAACTCGGCACCCAGCTGCGCGGCGTACGCGACGGCACCCGGATAGCGGGCGAATCGGATCGCCATCTCGTCGCCGGAGCGCAGGTAGGCACTCGGCGTGTGCAGGTACGGCTCCATCTGATCGAGGCTGCTCCGAGCGCGTACGGCGGCGACGATCGACGCGAGCCGGCGGCGCGAGGGATGGTGGAAGTGCACGCCGCCGGAGGCGACGATCGGCAGCCCTCGCTCTCGGGCCAGCTGGGCGAGCGCGTCGTTGCGATTGCGGTCCAGGGGATTCGCGTAGTCGATCAGCTCGACCGCGACGTTGTCCCGGCCGAACCGGTCCGTCAGCGCATCGAGCGCGGAAGCCCCCGCGTCGAAGCCGTGTTCGCGGAGCGCCCGCGGGACGCTGCCCTTCCGGCATCCGGTCAGGATCACCGCGTGGTCTCGTAGATCGTCGGCGAGGTCGTCGAGCTGGTAGACCCGCTTTCCCTTCTCGCCACCGGCCAGGTGCGCGAGGCCGATGTGGCGGGACAGGCGGGCATAACCGTCCTGGCCGCGGGCGAGCACCAGCAGGTGCTCATCGTCCGGGTCCGGCAGACCGGATCGGACCGCGCCACCGAGGCCGAGTTCGGCGCCGTAGACGGCCGGCATCTTCAGCTCCTTCGCCGCCTCCGCGAACCGGACCACGCCGGACAGGTTGTCGTGATCGGTGATCGCGAGCGCGACAAGGCCGAGCCGGACCGCCTCCTCGACCATCTCCTCCGGCGTCGACGCGCCGTCCAGGAACGAGAAGTTGGAGTGGCAGTGCAGTTCGGCGTAGGGGATCCGGCTGGGCTCCACATCGATCGGGCCGGGTTGATAGGGCGCTCGATGGCGGCTGAAACCCGGGCCGTCACCGCCGTCGGCGTTCGCGAGTGGATCGACGACCGCGCCGGTCATCCGATCCTTGAGCTGCTGCCACGTGAGGTGGTCCTGACTCATCCAGCCCATGTCGACCCCCGATGATCAGTCATAGTCGGCCACCAGTTCCCATTGACCGCCGGACAGCGCGAGCAGCACCAGCCGCCGGTCCGCCAGGAGCGCCTGGAAACGCAGCACGGCCCTGGCCGTACGCCGGTCCCACCAGTGCTCGTCGACTGGCCACGGTCCGGCCCAGTCGACGATCTCGACCGCTCGGCCGTCGATCACCAACCGTTCCGGCGGAGCGGACAGCAGCAGCCGCGGCGACACGGTCACCGGCCGCCCCTCCGCGTCGACCACGACGACCGGCAACGGCACGGGCAGCACGGCCGCCGGTGACGGCGACGGCAGTCGGTCCGGCCACGGGCCGTCGGGCGTGGCCGGCACGTACTCCTCACCCCACGGCACCAGCGTCACCCGCGCGGCCGGATCGTTGCCGCCGCCGAGGATCGGCCGCAGCACCGCATCCGGTCCGAGCAGGCCCTGCACGCGGTGCAGTGCCCGATGCGCACGGTCGCGCTCCTCGCCCGCCTCGCCCCACAGACCCGGCTGCATGCCGATCTGTGCGAGCACACCCTGCGGTGACAGCCGGAGCACCGCGATCCCGCCGGGCGCGACTTCTCCGGTGCGCTTGTGCCGGCTCAGCCAGCCGTCGAGTTGCCATCGGGTCCGGTCCGCGATGCCGGCCGCGGTCAGGACGCCGTCATGCCGCCACTCCCGGTGAAGTTCGCGGCCGTCGACGGTAATCGCGCTGATGACGAGCCGGGTGCACGCCAGCCCGTACCCGGAGAGGCGCTCATGCAGCCGCTCGGCCAGCACGCGAGCCGCGAACGCGGCCACATCCACCCGTTCGATCGGCTCTTCCAGCCGCTCCTCGACATCCAGGTCGGGTGGCGGCATCCGGACCGCGAGCGGCCGGTCATCCTTTCCGGCCGCCAACCGCTGGGCGAGCGCGCCGTCCAGGCCGAATCGCGCGGCCACGTCCGCCGCGCTCAAGGCCGCAAAATCGCCCAGGGTACGGATACCCATGCGCTCGAGCAGTCCGGTCAACGCCGGCCGGTCCAGCGTGGCGATCGACACCGTGGCCAGGAATGCGGCCGTCTGTCCGGGCGGAATGTGCCGGCCGGCCCGCGCGGCGAGCAGGGCCGCGAACGTACCCTCGGCGACGCCGATCTGTGCCTCCACCGAGCATTCGGTGGCGATGTGTTCGACGATGCGCTCGGCGGCGACCTCCTCTCCTCCGAAGTAGGTGGACGGTCCCCGAGCCGCGAGCGCGCAGACACCCGGCCGGATGACGGCGACGCCGGCCGCCACATCCTCGACCGCAGCGACCACCGGTTCGAACGCTCGGGCATCCCGGGCCGGGTCGTAGTCGACCACGATCAGGCTCGGACACCGGGACTGCGCGTCACGTTTGCGCAGACCACGGCGTACGCCTTCGGCTCGGGCTGCGGGCGAGGTCGCGATGACGCGGTTGCCGTGCATGACCGCGACCGGAGCCCGAGCCGGTACGCCGTCGATGATCTCGGCCGCCACCACCGGCCAGTCCGGACACCACACCAGCATCGTCCGAGCCGCCCCCACGGCCCTCACAACCCCAGCAGAAAGGTGATCCTGGAGTCCGAAGTCATTGGACTAGAAATCATTGGACCAGGTGCAGGCGAGACGGGGACGTGGCGGCAGTGGTTGGGCCGGCGTTGGTAGCCGGATCCACCACGAACGGACGGAAATACCGGCCGGTGTTCGTCGGCGCGGGTAGGAGCATCTCGGCCTGTCGACCGATCGACGCGGCGCCTCGACCCTTCGCGGTGATGGCGACCGTACGGCCGGCGCCCTCACCGATGCCGTCCCACCGGCTGTCGACAAGGCCGAGTGTCACCTCGGCGCCGTCCCACCCGGCGCCGAACGGCACCAGCACGCTGCCGCGCCGCCGCGCCCGCGCGGCCATCTGCGCGCACACCGACGCGGCGATCTGTCCACCCATCCGATACACACCGATCACCACGAGGTCGAACCCGTCGATCAGCGCGGCGACGACGTTCGGCCAGTCCGGACCCGGGTTCGGCACGAGCGCGAGGCGATCCAGCACAATGCCGGTCTCGGCCGCGGCGACGAAGCCCATCGACGGCATGCCGACCACGGCACACCACGAGCCGGATTTGGATGCGGTGGACAGCAGCGCCAGGAGTAGCGACGTCGTCCCGGGAACCGTGCCGGTTACGCCGACCACGCTGCCGCGCCGGAGACCGTACCCTGGCAATAAGGCTTTGAACTGCTCCGCGACCGGGAGCAGCCGGTCGGCGCCGAGGCCCGCGGACTCGCCGGTGAGGTCGCTGGCTCGCTTGACGAGACCGTGGAGATCGGAGAGCGCGGCGGCCTGCATCTTTAGAACACTAGTTCGATAGAGGACGCCGAGCAACCGTGACGCGCGGGTTCTGATCAGCTATTACTGCCCGAAGGGGGACATTCTCTCGTGCCGGATTTAGCACATTAGGATGATTCGTATGCCCTCCCCCGACATCACCTGCGTTCTGTTCGACTTCGCCTGGACGCTGTTCGCCGGCGACCCGGACGAGTGGGTTCGCGGCGCCGCGGCTGCGATCGGCCGGCCGGTCGCACCCGGCGAGCCCGAGATGATCAGCGCGGAGCTCGCCGAGCGGCTCCGCTCGACCGCGACCGATCCGGACCACATCGGCCGCGATCTCGACCCGGAGGTCTTCGCCCTGGCGTTACCGGCCATCCTCCGGCAGATCCCCGGCGTCGAGCCGGAGTTCGCGGCCGCGCTGTTCGAGAACCACCTGGCCAGCCTCATCCCCTACGCCGACGTGCCGGCCACGCTGGCGACGCTGCGCGAGCGCGGTGTACGGGTGGGCATCGTGAGCAACTACGGGCAGGACATCCGGCCGGCATTCGCGCGACATGGGCTGGATGGCCTGGTCGACGCGTACGTCATCTCCTACGAGGTGGGATTCGTCAAGCCGGAGCTGGAGATGTGGCGCACCGCGCTCAAGATCATGCAGGCCGAACCGGAACAGACGTTGATGGTCGGCGACCACGCGGCCGGTGACGGCGGCGCGATCGTGGCCGGCATAACGGCGCTGATCCTGCCGCTCGTACCGTCTCCGCGCCTGCCCCGAGGCCTCGATCGGGTCCTCAAACTGGTCTAGCGCAACTGATCTAGAGCAACTGGTCCAACGTGGAGTGCAGGTAGGCGAGCGCATCCCGGCGGCGGGCGAGCTTCGACCGGTAGAGCGACGGGGAGCCGTCACCGCGGCGGATCCGCAGGCATTCGTTCAGGATGAGCTGCGAGGATGCCGGTCTTCTGCAGCGCGTACTCGCCGGCTCCCCGCTTCGACGTGATCTCACCCGTCGCGACCGTGTAGGACATCCGGGAGATGCCGAGCACGCCCCACGCGGTCGGCCAATCGCCCAGCGCTCCCAGTCCGCGCAGCGAACCGTAGCGACCGACCCACGGCCGCCAGTAGTCGGCGACATTGCCCCGTACCCAGTCGATCAGCTCATGCCGGTCGGTCCGGATACCCAGCTCACCAGCTGGTACGCCGGCCACGGTCACACCGTGCCGGGCCAGCGTGTGCCAGGTGATCTGGTCCTGCGCGAACGTGCTCGCCGCAGTGAACTCGTGCATGTGCACCGCCGGCCGCGGTGTGCCGACCCGCGGTCCGGCCGCGAGGTCCGCCGGCGTCAGATAAACACCATCCAGGTACGGGCGACGCCACCCGGCCGTCACCTTCCCGTGTACGGAGGCGAGCGCCGCCAGCTGCTCCGGCGACGGATCCGCATGCAGTACGCCGACGAAGTCGATGTCGCTCGTGTCCTCGTGGAAATCGTCGAGCGCGAGCGATCCGACGACGTAGATGCCGTCGATCACTCCGGGAGCGAGTTCGTCGGTCCACCGCACATAATCCGCGAGTACGCGTCCGGCCAGCTCATTCATCCGTTGGACAGTAGTAGCGACGCGCAACCGCACCGCCCGCGACCTGGTCTTCGCCCGGCCGCCGGAGCGTGACCATCGCACCGCCTTCCCCGACGGAACGTAATCGGCAATAGTGTTTGCCATTTTCGCCCGTTCAGCGGGTTTACTTGCCGCGACGATTAGCGAAAGGTCGATGTCGTTCTATGGCAGACGCGTCGGACGGGGTGAGTGCGTGAGCGTCGCACCAATCGGTGGTCGCTACCGGCTCGTCGAGCGCATCGGTGCCGGCGGCATGGGCCACGTGTGGCACGCGCACGACGACGTCCTGCGCCGCGACGTAGCGGTGAAGGAAGTCCGGCTGCCCGCTGGACTCAGCGCCGCGGACCTGGACGAATTGCGCCAGCGCACGCTGCGCGAGGCGCGCACCGCGGCCCGGCTCAATCACCCCAACGTCGTGCGCGTCTACGACGTGCTCTACGCCGACGACCGGCCGTGGATCGTGATGGAGTACGTGGCGTCCCGCTCGCTCGCCACGGTCGTCCGGGATCAGGGCGCGCTCGCGCCCGAGTTGGTCGCGCGGATCGGCCTGGCCCTGCTGTACGCGCTGACCGCCGCCCACCAGGCCGGTGTCCTGCATCGCGACGTGAAACCCGGCAACGTCCTGCTGGCCGACGACGGCCGGATCATGCTGACCGACTTCGGCCTCGCCACCTTCGACGAGACCGGCCTGCACCTGACCCAGACCGGTGTCGTCTACGGCTCACCACAGTTCATCGCGCCGGAACGTGCACACGACGGCACGTCGAGCCAGGCAGCCGACATGTGGTCGCTCGGCGCGACGCTCTACGCCGCCGTGGAGGGTCGGTCGCCGTACGCGCGGAGCAGCTCGTACGCGACGCTCGCCGCACTCGCCACGACCACGCCTGATCCGCCGCTGCACGCAGGCGTCCTCATGCCGATCCTGGGTGGTCTGCTCATCCGCAATCCCCGCAACCGGATGAGTGCGGACGAGGTCCGTAAGCGCCTGGAGCGGATCATTGCGGCCGACGCGGGCGTCAGCCGCCACATCGACCTACCGGACCGGCACCCACGCGAGACGTTCGATGCCACCACGACGCGAAACGGGACGCCCCGAAACGGTACGACGCCGCCCGCGCCTCAGCAGCGCCAGCCGATGGCCTCGGAAACGGAGTTGGTCACCCGCGGCAGCCTCACCCGGGCCACCCGCGCCGGCATGGTGAACGACGGCGGACCGCTGCCGGTAGCCGACGCCGCCGCATCCGCCCGATCGATGACCGGCACATCCAGCGGAGCGTTGTCCACCGCGCCGACGTCCGGCGCGGGAACGTCTGCCGCAGCGGCGTCCGGCGCGGCGACCTACACGGCCGCAGGGTCCGGCCCCGTGACGTACACCTCGGCCACGTCCGGCGTGACGCACACCGACCCGGCGTCGACCGGGGCCAGGACACCCGACGCGACGGATCACCCGGTCTCGGGTGCATTGGTCGAGCCCACGTTGCGGACTGAAGTGGCGCAGATCGTCGAGGCCGTCACCGCGCGCATCACGGGTGCGCCGGACGTCGCGTCCGTATCGACGCCGCCTGCCACCGAGACCCGGTCCGCCCGCCATGCCGCGCCCGCTCCCCCGGAGACCGGGTCGGTCGAGCCGGATCCGGAACCGTTCATCATGCTGGGGAGCGAAACGCCGCCGAGTTGGTCCGGCGGGCCGTACCCCAACCGGTCCAGAAAGTCCGACCGCTCCTGGCGGGACAACCGCCGTCCACACAGGTGGGCGCCGGCGACGTTCATCGCGGTGCTGGCCATGGTCCTCGCGACGGTTGCGGTGTTCCGGACGGACGTGTTCGGCACGCACCACGCCCCGTCGACGAACGTCGGCGCGTCGGGCGCCACCGGGCAGCCGAGCGATCAACCACCCGGACCGCCACCGACGCCGCGTGATCAGTTTCCGCCGCCGCCACCACCTGGGCAGGGGCCGCCGCCGGCCACGAACCTGATCTGGTTCTGCAAGCCGACGAACCCACCTACGACGACCGCGCTCCCGAGGAGCAAGCCGCTGCCCGGAGCGAAGTCGCTGCCCAGCGGCTGGATCTGGTACGCGAGCGCGATGGGCTTCCGGATCGCGGTGCCCAGTAGTTGGCGGCTCTCGAGCGGAAACGCCACCGACTGCATCTACGACCCGTACAAGGGGCGCATTCTCGGGATCAATACCTGGACCACGACCGCGAAGGATCCGGCCGCGGCCCTCCTGAGCCGCGAATCCGAGATGCTCGGCCTCGGCGGCCTGCCGGGGTACGTCAGGGTCAGCATCGCCGACGTGTCCGACGCGTCATGCAAGACGGCGTGCGGCGACTGGGTCTACATCTATCAGGGACCGCTCAGCGTGCTCGAGGTACACGAGCGCGCGTTCCTGACCGCGACCGGGGCCATCGACACGATCTCGCTCACCACGGTCGTCACCGACTATGCGGCGAACCAGGCAAACTTCACCCGGTTCGCCGCGTCGTTCGTCTTTTAGAGGAGAGCTACTTCACCGCTCCGGCGGTCAGGCCGGCCACGAAATGGCGTTGCAGCGCCAGGAATCCGACCACTACCGGGATGCTGACCACCAGCGATGCGGCCATCACCTGATTCCAGTAGACATCCTGCTCGGTGGCGTAGCTCTGCAGCCCGACCGCGAGCGTTCGCGAACTGTCGTTGGTCATCACCGATGCGAACAGCACTTCGCCCCACGCGGTCATGAACGCATACACCGCGACCGCGACGATGCCCGGGAGTGCGGTCGGCAGGATGACCTGCAACAGCGTACGCAGCGGACTGGCACCGTCGACCTGGGCCGACTCGTCGAGTCCACGCGGGATCGAGTCGAAGTAGCCGACCAGCATCCAGATCGCGAACGGCAGCGAGAACGTCATGTACGTGATGATCAGGCCGGTCCGGCTCGCGTAGAGCTGGATGACCGGTCAGCTTGCCGATGTTGACGTAGATCAGGAACAGCGGCAGCAGGAACAGGATCCCGGGGAACATCTGGGTGGACAGCACCGTGATCGAGAACAGCCGCCGGCCGGTGAAGCGGTAGCGGCTGACCGCATAGGCGGCGAAGATCGCGACCACCACCGAGCACACCATGGCGCTGCTGGACACGATCAGGCTGTTCAGGAAGTAGTGCCCGAGCGGCACCGTGTGCCAGATGTCAATGAACGGCCGAAACGTGAGGTGCGACGGGATCCATTGGAACGGCCCCTGTACGTCCCGCAGCGGCTTCAACGCCGACGTGATCATCACGTAGATCGGCATCAGCGTGCATGCGGCAAGCCCGCCGAGGATGACGACGCGGACCACCTTCAGCCAGCGTGGTTCACGCATCGCTCCTCCTCCGGGACGTGGCGAACAGATAGACGGCCGTAACGATCATCAGGAACAGCAGCAGCAGCACGCTCATCGCCGAGCCGAGGCCGAAGTTCCACGTGATGAACGAACTCTGGTAGATGTGGATCGAGATGAGGTCCGCTTCCCGCGGCGCCGACGCACCGAACAGCACGTACGGGGTGTTGAAGTCGTTGAAGCTCCACAGGAACAGGACCAGCAACAGCACCTGGTTGACCGGGCGCAGCATCGGCAGCGTGACGCTGCGGAACTGCCGCCAGAAACTCGCGCCGTCGATCGCGGACGCCTCGTAGAGATCGGTCGGGATGGTCTGCAGTCCGGCGGTGAGACACAGCAGCGCGAACGGCCACGTCCGCCAGACCGACACGACCACGAGCGCTCGGAAGCTGTCGCCGCCGAGCAGCCAGAACGGTCGACTGTGGAAGAGGTGCAGTTGATCGACGAGAACGTGGTTGACCAGACCGGTGTCACGCTGCAGCAGGAAACTCCAGGTGATCACGGCGGCGTAGGCGGGCAGCGCGTAGGGCGTGAGAAACAGCGTCCGCAGCAGGCCACGCCCGGGGAACGGTCGCTGCAGCAGCACCGCCGCGGTGATACCGAGGATCCAGGAAAAACCCACCGAAAGCAGCGAGTACGCCGCCGTGACGCCCAGCGAGTGTACGAGATTCGTGCCGATCGCGTCCTTGAAGTCGAGCGTGACGCGGTAGTTCGCGAGACCGACGAACGGTGCCGCCGACCAGTTCGCGACGTAGAACTGGGTCAGCCCGCGCAGGCTCATCCATGCACCGGTGATCATCGGAACGATGTGGACCAGCAGTTCCAGGATGATCGCCGGGATCAGCATCAGGTAGGGCGTTGCGACGCGGCGACGGCGTGGCCGCTTCTTGGTCTCGTGCGAGCCGCTCACCTGTGGTTTGCCGCGTACCGATGCCGGCCGCGTGACGGTTGCCATCACCGCTCCTTAAGCTCGGGTGTCCCGGGGTCGCAGTGCGACCCCGGGACCGGTTCCGTATCTTGCAGAGCGTCAGCCGCCCGCGGTTACCTGTTGGTTAGCGGCCGTCAGCAGCGCTTTTATGCTGTCCGCCGTCACCGGTTTGCCGCTCGCCGCGTCGGCGAACAGCTGTTTCATCACGCCACCGACCAGCGTCTCGAACTGGCTCTCCTGCGGCACCTCGGGCAGCGGGGCCGCCGTGGTGGAGAGGATCTGCTGGAACGTCTTGACCGTCGGCGTCTGGAACGCGGCGTCGGAGTAGGCACCCTGGACGGTCGGCAGCGAGCTGTACGTCTTGTTCAACGTGACCTGCTCGGCGTCGCTCTCCATGAACTTCACGAACTGGAGTGCGGCGGCCTTGTGCTTCGTGTTCGCGAACACGGCCAGGTTGATGCCGGCAACCATGCTGTCGATGTGCTTGCCACCGGCGGGTACCGGCACCTCGAACGGGACCGGCGCGAGGCCGTAGTCGTCCGGGCTCATGCCGTGCGACTGGATCGAGGCATCGGCGGCCTGCCACATCAGCATCGCGGCCTTGCCGGTGGCGAAGTCGGTAATCGACTGGTTCGTCGAGTACTCCGCGTCGCTCGGGTTGACGATCTTGTCGGTCGCCATGAAGTCGACGTACCGCTGGATCGCGGCCACCGCGGCGGGCGAGTCGAACTGCGGCTTACCGGACGAGTCGAAGAAGTCCGCACCGTACTGCTGGCCGATCGTGAACGCGTGGTGCGCGTTCTCGGTCCCGCTGCCGGCCTCGAGGGCGAGTCCCCACTGGTTGCCGTGCGTCAACAGCTTGCCATCGGCGACGAATTCGTCCCACGTGGTCGGCGGGCTGGTGATGCCGGCCGCGGCGAACTCCTTCTTGTTGTAGTAGAGCCCGTACGCCAGCGAGTAGAGCGGTACCGCCACCGGCGGCTTACCCTGTGCTCCGGTCGCGGACAGGCTGCCGGCGAGGAACCGGCTCGCGCCACCGACGGCGTTCATGTTGGTGTCGTCGAACGGCAGGAACGCGTTGGTGACCTGCAACGTCGGCGACCAGGTGTTGCCGATGTTGACGACGTCGGGGCCCTGGCCGGACGTGGCCGCGGCGAGAATGCGGTTGAGAAGATCGGCCCAGCCGACCACCTCGACGTTGACCGTGATGCCGGTCTGCGCCTTGAACTTGTCCAGCTCAGGCTGGAGCACGGCCTTGTCGTTGGCGAGGCTGGTGCCCTGGTTGCTGGCCCAGTAGGTGAGAGTGACGGGCGCGCCTGGCTTGTCGGCGGCGCTACTGCTGCACGCCGTAATGGCCGTCGCGAGCAGCACCGCGGCCACGGCAAGCATGCCGGTTCTGCGAAGGGACACGTTTGTACCCTGTCTGTGCGAGTGTGGCTTCCCTGAGTTGTGCGCTGTACGCTGCCGCCATCGATATATTGCTATATCGACAACAAGCAACCCTCCACACTGGCCAGACACAGTTCACCGACGCAGCGTGGCTCCGCTAAGCGAAATGTAAAGACAGTTAACTTGAATGTTGAACTATGTCTTTAACTATGTCCTTGGATTAGACAAGCGTCGCTGCCCCGAGTCAAGAGGTGTGATCCGTCGCAACCAAACGGAAACCAAGACGCTCAGCTCTTGAGGGGTTCGCCGTGGCTCGCGTTCGCACGCCCCCGGCCCCAGTACGCCTTCGGTGACATCTGCTCGGCGGCGAGTCCCCGCTGCTTGAGCGCCGCGCCGACCGCGTTCACGACACCGGCCTCGCCGAACACGTACGCGTGCGACGAATCGACCGGGATCTCGGTACGCGCAACCGCTGCGAGCAGCAACGACGGGTCGCCGGCCGCGGCGTCTCCCCGATGCAGCCAGACCCAGCGGACGTCGATCTCGTTCGCCGGATCGATCTTCGTCTCGTCGATCGCGGCGGCAATCTCGACGAAGACCGTCGCCCGCGAACCGGCGGGCAGCGCCTCCACCATCGCGGCGATCGCCGGCGCGGACACGTCATCCCCGACGAAGACATGCGCGGTGACGTCCGGCTTGATGGTGATCTTCCCGCGCGGCCCGATCGCCTCGAACGTGTCGCCGACCGCCAACTCCCGGGTCCATCGGGCGCCCGGGCCATCGCTGTCGGTCACGATGTGCAGGTCGAGAACGAGGTCAACCGGGTCGAAGCGGCGGATCGTGTACCGGCGACGGATGATCCGCCCGCCCGCCGTGTCCACGAGGATCATCAGATCCTGACCGACCGCGTACGCGAAGCCGGCCAGGTCTTCGCCGCTGACCCGAATGAGGCGGCCGGCCGTACCGACGTCGGTCACCTCGACCACGGTCAGGTTCAGCAGGCGCACCTCGGGTGCGCGGGCGAGAAACGCTTCGGTGGTCATGTCGCTGCCACCGCCGGGGGTGGGAATAGTCTCGGTCACCCGCCCATCATGCCGCGCAGGCTGGAATAACCCCAGTTGATCTACCCGATCCCGGGGGTCAATATCAACATTATTTGCCGCCTTTAGCACTGAATTAACGGTATGTCGGTCGGCGACTCGCACGGAACCTGCGGGGGTTGTGCGCGGACTCGCACGAGCGCCAACGACTAGTGTTGGCGGGATGCGAGCGCAATCTTCCGTCCTTTATGTACTCACCTATGTGGTGGGCGCTCTGGCGATCGCCGATCAGTGGCTTGACCTGGCTTCGGGCTCGTCGAAAGTGGTGGTCACGAGCGCGTTCGCGGTGGTGATGCTGCTCATCGCGCTGGTGCAGTGGCGGACCGCCTCGTCGGCGGCACGGGCGCGCATCCGCATCCGCGAGGCCGACGAGACGGCCGCCAACGAGCGGGCCCGAGTGGCGGCCGATCTTCACGCCACGATCACCGAACGTATCCACGCCATCGTGGTCGAGGTCGTCGCCGCCCAGCAAGCGGTCGTCCGAGGCGCGTACGGCGACGACATCCTGACCCGCCTTTCCGGCGCCGACGAGAGCGCACACGCCGCACTGGCCAGCCTCGCTCCACTCATCGCAGATCCGGTACTCGCGGCCGACCCGATAAATACCGCAGAAGCCGCGAGTAGTCCGGTTCCGGTCGCCTAACCTGGGGTTATGACGAAGCAGCACCCCTCGACACCGCAGCCCTCGGCCGTGGGCGAGGATTCCGCGGTCAACTCGGTTGGCGCGCGCCTCGCCATCTTCGCTGCGCTCGCCGGTGCGGCGGCCGGCAGTGTCGGGATCGCGCTCAAGCGCCACAACCGCAAGGTCGCCGCCGACGCGGCGAAGGCCTCCGCCGAGAAGGCCGGCAACAATGCGGCAGGCCTCCTCAACCGAGGTACCGCCGATCATCGCGGTGAGTCCGATCTTGGTTTCTCCGGACACGGTTTCTCCGGACGCGGATTTCCGGGACGCGGCTTCTCGCGCCGCCGCTCCACCAATGAATCACCGTCGGCGGCGGGACGTGCCAGCACCCGAAACACACGTGAAAACGCATCGGCACCGGTGGGCGGCGCGACGGCGGCTACCGGTCACCCATCGGTGGCGGGAGTCGCATCGGCAGCGGGAGCCGCATCATCCGCAGGTCCGAGCGGCATCGAGCCCGGTTACCGGCTGGCCGACGAGACACTCGCGAGCGTGAAGACGAACCTGGCAAACGCCGGCAGCTCGCTGACTGCGCCCGGTGGATTGCAGATCGAACCGACCGGGCTGATGCCGCCCGCGACCGTGACACCGATCATCGAAGAAGAACCAGGCCGAGAAGGCACCGCGTAGACGCATACCGCCAAGGGTTGGCGACCGCGGGTTGGGATGATCGTCCTGGTAGCTCGCTCACGAGAGTGATCGGTGACGACCTTCTCAGGCCGCCACCCGTAAACGCACGACTAATTGAGTTCCTCGGCACTATCGCGATCGAATTCGCGGGTGGCATGGACGTCGTGGTCCATGCCGTAGATCCGCTTGAGATCTCCGATCGCGGCGAGTGCCTTCTTCCCGTGCGGGCTCGCGCAAGCCTCTCCCTCCTGCCCGGACACCGGCTCGAACGAGTGCAGCACGATCTTCTCGATCAGCTCACCGAGCGTCTCTCCGTTGAACTCGGCCAGGCCCTTCAAGACCTTGACCAGGTTCTTCTCCATACGTACGCCGAGCTGGACCCGTTCTGTCGGCATGACATCCCCTTCCTGTTACCGTGGTGTGTTGTTACCAAGGTAACAAGGTAACGAAGTTGCAGTCAACACGATTGCACCGCGTCGCACCACTCAGGCATGCATAAGGCGCTCGCGTGACCGCGCGGGCGTCATTTTTGTGTCCGGCTATGCGATGGCCATTGGACACATCCGGCCATGGACTAATGCGTCCAGGCGATAGATCTTCCCTATCGGGCGTCCGGCGTCGAAGCTGATCTCAGCACCGAATACCTCCACCAATTACCTACTCGCATAAGCACAACCGTGCCTTATGCGAGGCATATTCGGCTGCCCGTACACCATCCCCGAACAAAGGAATCACTGTGAATCACCAACGCGCGCGGCTCTCCCGCACATTCGCGGCAATGATCGGTTTCGCCCTCGCCGCGACCATGCTCACCGCTGCCCCCGCCAACGCCACCGTGGTGGCGAAAGCCGACCCGACCTCAACCGGAACGCTGGGGCCGGCACTCGGCGCGACGATCACCCGGAGCCAGGTCCTCGCCCGAGCGGCCGAGTGGACCACCCAACCGACCGACTACACGCAGGACTTCGCCTGGGTGGACTCGGCCACCGGCGGCCCGTACCGGATCGACTGCTCCGGCTTCGTCTCGATGGCCTGGGCTGCGACGCACAGCTACGTGACCTCGGCCGCCCATGGCAGCCCCGACTTCGACACCTGGTCCGGCAAGACCTATCTCGGCGGTGCCGACTCGGCGAGCTACGAGAATCTACTTCCGGGCGACGCGCTGCTCGGTGTCTCCTTCGGCCACATCGCGCTGTTCGACAAGTGGGGAGACAGCGGGCACACCGAAATCTGGGTGTACCAGGAGTCCGATTCACCGGAAGGAAGCCCGGCATCGCACGACGAAGTCGCGAAATCCTGGTACATCAACAACGGATTCCGGCCGATCCGGTACAACAACATCGTCAACGATCCGCCGCCCGCGTTTGATGGGCATCAGATGGTCGATCTCAACGGTGACGGCCTGCCGGAGATCATCGCCCGCAACCCCGCCAACAACGGCTCACTGACCGTCTACCCACACGTCGCGAACAACTTCACCATCGCCGGCAACGCCTGGACCACCCCGATCACCTTCGGCGCCGGCTGGAACGTCTACGACAAAGTCATGTTCGCCGACGTCAACGGCGACGGCCTGCCCGACATCATCGCCCGCAACCCCACCGGCAACGGCTCCATCGTCGTCTACCCCCACGTCCCCGGCGTCACCACCATCGCCGCCAGCTCCTGGACCACCGCCATCACCGTCGGCACCGGCTGGAACATCTACAGCATGATCACCTTCGGCGACATCAACGGCGACGGCTACCCCGACATCCTCGCCGAAAACCCCACCGGCAACGGCACCCTCGTCGCCTACCCCCACGTCCCCGGCGACACCACCATCGCCGTCGGCATGTGGTCACCCGGCGTCACCGTCGGCACCGGCTGGAACATCTACGACACCATCGGCCTGGCCGACATCAACGGCGACGGCTACCCCGAAATCCTGGCCAACAACCCCACCGGCAACGGCACCCTCGTCGCCTACCCCCACGTCGCCAACGACACCACCATCGCCGTCGGCATGTGGTCCCCCGCCATCACCGTCGGCTCCGGCTGGAACATCTTCGACGCCATCAACACCGCCGACCTCAACGGCGACGGCCTCCCCGAAATCATGGCCCGCAACCCCGCCGGCAACGGCACCCTGGTCGCCTACCCCCACGTCGCCGGCGACACCACCATCGCCGTCGGCATGTGGTCACCCGCCGTCACCATCGGCACCAGCTGGAACCAATTCGGCCAAATCATGTAACCCGAACACCACCGAACGGCACAGCACATCGTTCTGCGGGTCCGGCGCCGATCTGGCGCCGGGCCCGCACCGCGTCTGCAGCACGAACACTGGCAGGCCCGCGCTATCGTTGCGGCATGTCTGTCGCCGCGACCTGGATCCGTACGTGGATCACCGGGTTCGTACTGCTCGCATTCGGCGTCGGCATGCATGCGGCCACCAGTGGCAACCATCTGTCGGCCGGGGCCGCTGCTGCGTTGATCGTGCTCACGGCGCTGCTCGCTGCTCGTACCATTGCGGGTTCGGCACTCGTGAACGTCAACGGGCGACCGGTCGGCGCACCGTTCTATGCGCGGACCCGGCGCATCAGCGTCGTGCGGCTCAGCGACCCCGACGCCCCCGGACGGACCCGATCGCGGGCGCCCGGCGGATTCCCCTTGCGTTAAACGATCACTCTTCCCTGTTTTACCTAGCCAAGGGGCTTCCTCATGCTTGCCGCAAACCCGTTCAGCGGGGCAGTTTCGGCTGCCTCCAGCCTGATCAGCACGTTGTCCACCGCACTTACACCGATCGGCGGCGCCGCGATCGCGATCGTCCTGGTCACGATCGCGGTCCGCTTCGCCCTCCATCCGCTCAACCGAGCCGCCGTCCGCGGCGAACGCGCCGCACGCGACTCGCGCCACAGGTCGCGGCGATCCGCCAGAAGCACGGCAAGAACACGATCGCGATGAGTACGGAGTTGCAGGATCTCTATCGCCGCGAGCGGATCTCCCCGTTCGCGGGCCTGCTGCCGATGCTCATCCAGATCCCGATCTTCCTGGTGCTCTACCGCACGTTCGCGACATCGTCCGGCAGCCTGGCCGGTGCCAGCCTGTTCGGCGTACCGCTGCACGCCCGATTCATCGGATCCGCGCTGGCCCTCGGCCCGCACGTGCTCGTGTTCCTGCTGATTTTCGCGGCCCTGATCGGCTTGGCGGTGATCGGATCCCGCCGAGCCACGATGCTCATGAAAATCAACAAGGCCGCAACGGCACCACCCAAGCGCCCCGGTTTGAAGGCCACCGCGGCAACCACAGCAGCGGCCGGCGGAGCGCGCTCGGCACCGCCGAGATGATGGCGAAAATCGGCCAGGTGGCACCGTTCTTCATCCTGATCAGCGCCGCCGTCCTGCCCCTGGCGGCAGTCCTCTACCTCCTCACCACAACCACCTGGACCACAGCCGAAAACGCCCTACTCAGACGGGGCCTCCCCGCCTAGCCGCTTCCGGGCCGCCGCCTTGCGCTCTGATGAGGATCAGCGCTCTGATGAGGATCAGCGCTCCGGTGAGGATCAAGGCACCGTTGGGTCGCTACGGCGCTCAACGGTGCCAGATCCTTTGTGGTCTACGGCGCCAGCGCCGCCGCCAGCGCGACCGGGTTGTCGAGCCACGGGAAGTGGCCGCCGCCCGCGATCGTCACCACGGTCGCCGACGGGAACAGCTTCGCCACCTCGACGGCGGCGGCCGGGGTCGGGGACGCGTCGAGTTCGCCGGCGATCACCAGCACCGGTGCAACCAGCTCAGCCAGCTTCGACGTGATCGCGTCCCGATCGGGGGTGTATCCCTCAAAGAACCCGTCGCGGGCGGCGGGCGCGAACTCGGTCAGCCCGGCGGCGGCATGCGCGGCGGCCACGGCGTCCCACCGGCCGTACGCGAACGGCGCCGAGGCCAGCATGAACGGGTACGCGTCCGCATCGCTCGCGTCCTCGGGCAACTCGTCCCACGCGTCCCAAGCGGCGACCGCGTCGCCGTACCAGGGCTCGCCGGAGCGGGCCTCGTAAGCCTCGTCCATCCCGATCGGCGTGAGGCCGGCAGCGCGGACGAGACCGGTGAGCAGGATCAGGCGCTCGATCCGGGCCGGATATGCGGCGGCATAGAGCGTGACCACGTTGGCACCGGCCGAGTGGCCCAGCAGCGTCATCGTCTCCAGCCCGAGATGTGCGCGCAGCGCTTCCAGGTCCGCCGCCAGCGCGTCCATCCGGTAGGTGGCCGGATCCGACGGCACCTCGGAGTCGCCGGTGCCGCGGCTATCCAGCCGAATCACCGTGTACGCCCGGGTCAGGCCGCCGAGGTCACCGAGGTAGGCGCTGGCGCGACCGGGGCCACCGGGCTGGCAGACGAGTACGGGTCCGGAGCCCTCGACGTGATAGGCGAGCGTGGTTCCGTCGTACGAGCTGAAGGTCGGCATTGCGGCATGGTGCCACGATCCGCCATACCGTGTCGCCCCCAAAAGCTCGCCCAGCACTCCCCGGAGTGACGATGTCGGCCAACCGCCGTAAGCCGCAATCACGAAACTGACTGACGACTTAGTCAGGAGATAGGGTAAACTGGAGAAACCATGTCCAGATACCGCACCCTCCTGTCCGCAAAAGGCGTAAAACCCCTCCTGATAGCCAGTTTCCTGGGCAGACTCCCGGTCGGCATGGGCATGCTGCTGTTCGTTCTGGTGGTGCACGCAGGAACCGGCTCGTACTAGATTGCCGGCCTGGCCGCCGCCGCGAATGCCGCTGCCACCGCGATCTTCGCCCCGCTGCTGGGCCGCGCTGCCGATCGTGGACATGCCGCACTCGTCCTCACCGTCGCCGGCATGCTTCAGGCCCTGTCGCTGGTCGGCCTGATCGTCGCGCTGCACATGCATCTCGGCGACGGCCTGATCATCGCGATCGGCGGCCTCTCCGGCGATCGTGAACCCGCCGATCGCGGCGGTCACCCGTACGGTGCTGCCGCGGCTCGCGCCGGACGAGCAGCACCCGGACGACCGCGTTCGCACTCGACGCGCTGCTCGTGGAGCTGACGTTCGTGATCGGCCCGGCGCTTGTCGGTGTCGTGTCGGCCGTCTGGGGCGGCACCGTGACGGCGCTGCTCGCCGCCGCGCTGAACATCGTCGGATCGTTCGGCCTCGCCACGGCCAGAGCGGTCCGGCACGGATACCCGCGGATGGTCACGGCCACGACGAGCGGCTTCCGGAGGCTGATCGGTCCGCTGGCCAGCCCGCGGACTGCGTACGGTGTTGCTGGTCTCGATCATGCAGGCGGCCGCGTTCGGCGTGCTCGAAGTCGCGATCCCGGCCTACACCAACGCGAGTGGCATGCCGCAGGCCGGCGGGCTGCTCTTCGCGGTCTGGAGCGGCGGCTCGATCGTCGGCGGCCTCTGGTACGGCAGCCAGGACTTCCGGGCGCCGCTCGGCCGCCAGTACGCGATGCTGATGGCCCTGAACGTGATCGGCTTCGCGCGCCATGCTGCTCGCCGGTGGCCCGTACACGCTGGGGCTTCTGCTCTTCATTGCGGGCTTGTTCATCGCGCCGACCACGACCGTCGAGGGCGCGCTGGTGACCCGGCTGGCGCCCGCGCACTCGACCACCGAGGCGTTCACCTGGTCCCTGACCGCCGTCTACCTGGGCTTCGCGGCCGGCAGCACGATCGGCGCGCTCGCCCTATCGTCCAGCCTCGGCAGCACGTCCGCGCTGACCAACGCGACGCTGATCGCGGTCGGACTGTCCGCGATCGGTACGGTGCTGACGCTGACCGCCCGGCGATCGCTGCGCCTGCCGGCCGCGACGGCCTAGCCCGAAATCGTTACTGACTGTTCGCTCAATCAGTTTGTAGAGTCAGGTACCGTAGCTGCCGTGACGAAACGAACGCCCGAACTACGGCTGGAGGAGCTCCTCCGGACCGCGTGTGACGTGATCCTCGCACGCGGCCTGCCGAACACCCGGACGGCCGACGTCGCCAGCGCGGCCGGGGTCAGCCAGGCGCTCGTGTTCTACCACTTCGAAACGAAGGACAAGCTGCTCGCGCAGGCCTTCGCGTACGCGGCCGAGCGCGACCTCGTCCAGCTCGACGAGGTCATGGCCGCGAGCCGGACGCCGCTGGTCAAGCTGCGCCAGATCCTGAAGGTCTACACGCCGACCGGTGACTCGAAGGCCTGGGCGCTATGGATCGACGGTTGGGCCGAATCGATGCGGGTTCCCGAACTCGAAGCCGTCTCTCGCCGCCTGGACCTGCGGTGGAAGGAAGCGCTCACCGAGGTGATCGCCGAGGGCGTCGCGAAGTCGCAGTTCACCTGCGATGACCCGCGCGGTGCGGCCTGGCGGCTGATCGCGCTGATCGACGGGCTCGCGGTACAGATCACGACGCACCCGGACGTCATCTCGCAGCGGACGCTGACGAGCTGGGTCCGCACCGCCACCGCGAACGAACTCGGCCTGCGGCCGAGCCAGCTCAGCTGAGTTCGCCGGCGACGTCGGCCAGCAGCAGCGACAGCTTCGACGCCGAGATCGCGCTCGCGGCCTCCCGCAACGTCAGCCCGATCCGCGGCCGCGCGGTCGAACGCGGCATCGACCAGGCCGCGCAGCGTCGTGGAGATCTTGCCGAACGCGTCGTCGGCATCGGCCGTGATGTCGCCGAACAGCGTCCACCACCACCAGGCGTTCGTCGCGACGTTCGCGACGAAGTCCGGGACCACGGTCACGCCTCGGGCGATCAGCATCGCCTCGGCCTGGGCGGTGGTCGGCACGTTCGCGGCCTCGACCACCAGCCGGGCGGTCACGAGATCGGCGTTCGCCGGCGTGATCACGTAGGACATGGCCGCCGGTACCAGAATGTCCGCCTGCACCAGCAGCCACTCGTCGCGGGGCAGATCGATGTCGCCGGCGGCAAGCTGGGTACGGTCGATGCAGCCGTACGCGTCGCGGGTGAGCAGCAGGCGCTCGACATCGAGACCGTCCGGGTTCGCGACGACGCCGTCCGCGTCACAGATGCCGACCACGCGTACGCCGGCCCGGGCGAGATAGCGTGCGGTCGCGCCGCCCATCGAGCCGAAGCCCTGGATGAACGCGGTGGTCTCGTCGTTGCGTAGATTCAGCCGCGCTGCCGCGGCGAGTGCGGCCTCGGCGACGCCGTAGCCGCCGACGAGATCGGCCAGCCCGACGCCGTCGACATCGACCGCGAAGCCCGCCTTGACCAGGCCGAGACCGTACGCGGGGTCGGGCAGCAGATTCAGCGCGGCCTCGATGGTTGAGCGCAGCCCGACCTCGGACGCGACCTCGTCGAGCACGTCCTGCCGGACGCCGAAGTCCTCGCCGGTGGACCAGTACTGCTCGATCAGCGGCTTCATCGCGGCCACATATCGCTTCATGACGTCCCGCGCCTCGGGGTCGTAGGGCGAGCAGTCGATGCCGCCCTTACCGCCGCCGAACGGCACGTAGTTGTCGCCGCGCGTGTAGACGACGGCCTCTTTGAGCGTCATGCCACGCGCCAGGTCGCGTACCTCGTCGAGCGTGCAGCCGGCCCGCATGCGCAGTCCGCCGCTGGCCGCGCCGCGAATCAGCCGGTCGATAACCAGGAAACCCTGCCGCCCGGTGACCTCGTCGGTCCAGGTCACTTCGAGAAACGTCACTCTGTCTCCTTGATCACCAACAGCGTCGGACCCGGCCGTGCACGTGCATGCGCCAGTTCAACGCCCAGGTCGGCCGGTGTCGCCGGGGCGACCCCATGCCCGCCGAGCGCACGCGCCAGTTCCACCAGATGGGGTACGGGCAACTCCACCCCGAGCGGCTCGATGCCGGCGTCTCGCATCTCGGCGCGGATCTCGCCGTACCCGCCGTTGTCGAACACGATGATCGGCAGCGTGACCTGCTCGGCGGCGGCGGTCGCGAACTCCTGCACGCTGAACATGAATCCGCCGTCACCGCAGATGGCGACGACGTTCGCGTCCGGGTTCGCGATCTTCGCGCCGATCGCGGCCGGCAGCGCGTAGCCGAGCGTGCCGTAGCCGGTCGGGAAGCAGAATCCGCCCGGCCGCCGGACGGCGAGGTGGCCGAGCGCACCGTAGTAGCAGGCCATCGCGTTGTCCGCGACGACGATGTCGGCGTCGACGGCGTCCAGCCAGGGCAGCCAACGGGCACCCTCCGCAGCCGCTTGTGGCCGTACGGCAGCGCGGGCCTGTTCCGCACGATCATTCGCCGGTACGGCCGGCAGAAGCTTCAGCAGTTCGTCCACGAACGCGCCGGCATCACCGACGATCGCGAGATCCGGAGTGGCGTTGATGAGGAGCTGAGCCGGATCGACGTCGACCCGGATGAGCGTGGCCGTCCACTGTGGCGGCCCGTTCCAGAAGTCGGTCGGCGCCAGCTCGGTGCCGAGGGCGAGCACGACATCGGCGCCGTCCAGCAGGTCGATCGACGGCGGGCAGATGCAGTGCGGCAGTCACCGCGAGCCGATGATCGTCCGGCACCGTACCCTTGCCGTTGGTCGTACTGAATACCGGCGCCTGCAGGCGTTCCGCGAGTGCGACGGCGGCCGCGCGCTTGGCTCCACCGCCGACGATCAGGACCGGCCGCGCAGCACGCGTCAACAGATCGGCGGCGGATGCGACGAGTCCGGCATCGGGCGGCCGCACCGGCACGGTGATCGGCGTCCGCGCCGAGACGTCGATGGGCAGGTCGGCATACGATCGCCAGGAGATCGAGCGGGATCTCCAGGTGGATCGGGCCGGGACGGTCGGTCGCGGAATTCGGCGAACGCCTGCGCGATCGCGACCGGGATCTCGGCGAGCGACGTGACCCGATGCGAGCGGCGGGCGACCGCGGCCAGCGCCGCCGACTGGTCCTTCGTCTCGTGCAGGAGTCCCGAGCCGCGCTGGTGGTGCAGCGGCATGCCCGGCGAGATCACGAGCATCGGAATCGAGTCGGAGTACGCCTGACCGACCGCCGCCGCGATGTTCAGCAGCGCCGGGCCGGTCGTGACGATCGCGACGCCGGGGCGCCCGGTGGTCCGGGCGTATCCGTCGGCGGCGTACCCGGCACCCTGCTCATGCCGTGGCGTGACATGGCGGATGCCGGAGCCGTGCAGGGCACGGTAGATCTCGAGGTTATGCGTGCCGGGGATGCCGAAAACCGTGTCGACGCCGTGTGCCCGGAGGCCGGCGACGACGAGTGCACCACCGTTCATCGCATCGAACGTCCGATGATCAGGCGCTGGATGTCGCTCGTACCCTCTTCGATCTCTTCGAGCTTCGCGTCGCGCATCCACTTCTCGGCCAGGTATTCGCGCGAGTATCCGTTGCCACCCAGCGTCTGTACCGCCGCCCAGCTGCAGAACATCGCGGTCTCGGACGCGTGCAGCTTGGCCATCGCGGCGGCGGCGGTGGCGTCGCCACCGGCGTCGATGATCTTCGCGGCCTTCCACGTGAGCAGGCGCGACGCCTCGATCCGGGTGGACATGTCGGCGAGGCGGAAGCTGACCGCCTGGTGTTCGATGATCGGCTTGCCGAACTGGGCGCGCTCGCGGGCGTAGTCCGTCGCGAGTTCGAGGCAGGCCCGGGCCAGGCCGGTCGCGGAGGCGGCGAGCGTCGTCCGGGAGATGTTGAACGTCTTCATCAGGCCGTAGAAGCCCTCGCCCTCGCCGCCGAGACGGTTGGCGTCCGGTACGAACACGTCGTCCAGGAACACCTGGGTGTTGATGATCGCGCGCTGGCCCATCTTGCGCATCGGCGTCCCGAACGTCATGCCGGGCGCGCCCTTGGCGACCAGGAACGCGGTCACGCCCTTGGCGCGCTTCGGACGCGTCGATCGTCGCGAAGATGACGTAGAAGTCGGCGACGCCGCCGTTGGAGATCCAGGTCTTCTGACCGCTGAGCTTGTAGCCGCCACCGACGCGGCGCGCCTTCGTGGTGATCGCGGCCGAGTCCGAGCCGACGTCGGGCTCGGTCACGGCGAGCGCGGTCATCGGCGGGTCGTCCGACGTCAGGGGGCGCAGCCAGCGCTCCTTCTGCTCCGGCGTGCCGAGTTCGAGCACCGGGTCGGCGAAGAAGCCGCCCGACGTCAGCAGGTTCGCGATCGCGGCATCGGCGGCCGACAGCTCCTCCTGGGCGAGGCACTGGGTGAACACGTCGGTGAAGCCGCCGCCGCCGTACTCGGTCGGCAGCATGAACGCGGTGATGCCGGCCTTGGCCGCCATCCGCCACAGGTCCCACGGCGTCTCGATGTCCGCGTCGTCGACCGCGCGAGCGGCCGGTCGGATCTCGGCGGCGCCGAATGAGCGGCAGAGTTCGATGATCGAGCGCTGCTCGTCGGAGAGCGGAACGAGTTCGGTCGGCAGCATGTGGGGGTGTTCCCTTCGAAGCGTTGCTGACTGAAATGGCACAGATGACTCATGTAAGCGGCACTGACTGAGCCATCAGTCAGTGAGAACAATAGCTGGCCAGGGACGTTATGCCAGGTCTTGATATCGTTCTGAGACAACCCGCTCGGGCCGCCGTGCGCGGACTGTCAGGCGGAGTGACAAAGGCGAACACGGCCCGGGGTGGGAGGCTCTCAGCTCGCGATACACCCCAGCCTACTCGTCGATGCGGGCATTTCGCTCAGCCGGATGTCCGAGGCTGCCGTCAGCGGGACAGGCCGACCAGCGTCTCGACCGTCAGAGCGCCCAGCGTCGGCAGGTGATAGCCGCCCTCGTGCACGGCGACGACCGGCACGTCCAGTTCGCTGATGATCGAGCCGGTACGCCGATAGCCATCGAACGTGACCCGCAGCGGGCTCTCCGGATCGTCCGCCGCCGCGTCGACGCCGAGCGACACCACGACCGCCTGCGCACCGAATGCGTGTGCCGCCGCGCACAGATCGGTCAGGCCGGCCAGCCAGCCGTCGTCGCCGGTACCGGGCGCGATCGGGATGTTGCGGTTCGCGCCCACGCCGTCGCCCCGGCCGGTCTCGTCGGCGAACCCGGCGTAGTGCGGGAACCAGCCCGCACCCGGATCGACGTGCACGGAGCCGTAGAACACGTCGGACCGGTCGTAGAACAGCGCCTGCGTGCCGTTGCCGTGGTGCGCGTCGATGTCGATGATCGCGACCCGGTCGACGCCGGAGGCCCGCAGCGCCGACGCCGCGACGGCCGCGTTGTTGAGGTAGCACGAGCCGCCGAACGCGTCCCGGGTCGCGTGGTGGCCGGGTGGGCGGCAGATCGCGTACGCGACGCGGGCGCCCGCCGGCGACGAGATCCGCGGCGGTCAGCGAGGCGTCGACGGCCGCCCGGGCGGCGCGCCACGTGCCGGCGCCGACCAGCGTCATCGTGTCGTAGCAGTAGCAGCCCGGCGCGGGCATGCGTCGCGACCGGCTCGCGTACCGGCAGGCCGTCGAGCATGCCGGCGGTCGGGAACACGTACGGGACGACGTTCGCCTGACCCGGATCGACCGGATAGCCGCCGGCCACCCAGGCCTCGTGGATCGTCTCCAGATGCCGCAGCAGCCCGTCGCCGTGCACCGACCGGAGAATCTCGTCGCCGTGCGGCACCGCCGGTACGAGCGTCGCGCCCGCGTCCGACGACCGCGTCCCGGATCACCGTCGCGCGCTCCGGCAGCTCGGTGCCGGGCGTCGACATGCCGACCCAGATCTCCGCGCCCGGCACGTGCGTCAAGTATGTCCGAAGCCCAGACGACCGGAAGATCCAACATCCGCGAACCCCTCTTTCTGGTAACAGTTACGCTGCGCTGATGCCTCGCGTGGCGGACTTGGGAATCACCATCGGCCGGTGGAGTCGGGGCCGACGCGCGTCCATCGCGGACGTACCCGGCGTCGGCGTCGGCCATGCCACGGTCTGGCGGGACGAGCCGGAGCCACCGCTCGGGCGGGGCGTCGCCCGTACCGGCGTGACCGTGATCGACCCCGGTGGCAACCTCTTCCGCGAGCCGATTCCGGCCGGCGGCGCGGTGCTCAACGGTGCCGGCGAGTGCACCGGTTTCCTCGCCGCGCAGGAGTGGGGCCTGCTCGAGACGCCGATCTTCCTGACCTCGACCATGCAGCTCGGCCGGGTATACGACGCCGCCTGCGAACTGCTGATCGAAGACGAACCGGCGATCGGCGACGAAGACGTGATCATCCCGCTCGTCGCCGAGTGCGACGACAGCTTCCTCAACGACGCCCGCCGCATGCAGGTGAGCCGCGACGACGTCCGGGCCGCGCTGTCCGCGGCGCGCGCGGCCGCGGCCGGCGCGAGCGTCCGCACCGGCCGAAGGTGCGGTCGGCAGCGGTACGGGCATGAGCTGCCTCGGCTTCAAGGGCGGCATCGGTACGGCCTCGCGCGCGTGGTCGGACGCGTACACCCTGGGGGTTCTGGTCATGACGAACTTCGGCGAGCGCGAACGCCTCACGATCGACGGTGTTCCGGTCGGCCGGCTGCTGCCGCCCGCCCGGAGGCAGCCGGCCGCGCCCGACGCCGGGTCATGCATCGTGATCGTGCTGACCGACGCGCCGATGACGGCCGCGACCTGCCAGCGGACTCGCCCGGCGCGCCGGGCTGGGGCTGGCCCGGACCGGTTCGACCGCGACGCACGGCTCCGGCGAGATCTTCCTCGCCGCCGCGACCGGCCTGCGGGTGCCGCGCGGGTACCGCGCCGACGCGCGCGGCGATCGAGGGCGTCGGACCTGAACCCGTTCTTCGGCGCGGTCGTGGACGCGACCGAGGAGGCGGTGCTCAACAGCCTCCTCCAGTCGCCGACCGTGACCGGTCGAAGCGGAAACACCTCCGTCGGCCTCCCGCCCGCGCAGGTCGGCCGCACTCCTGCGCCGGCGTTGAGGTGCAGGTCGCGATGGATCGGCTGAGTCACCGCTGGGCCGGGATCGCCGCCGGGCTGGTGCCCAAGGGAATCAGGTGGCAGGCGGTCGCGTGCATGATCGCCGATCTGCAGGATCGGCAGCGGCTCGAGTCACGCACTTCGGCTCGACGCCGGCGCGCTCGGCGGTGCCGTCGGCGAGCGCCGGGCAGCGCGGGTGGAACCGGCAGCCGCCCGGGATGCGGGTCGGATCCGGCGGCTCGCCCTGCAGCAGCACCGGTGCCGCCGTGTCCGCCTGCGTACCCTTGCCGGCGACCGCGAGCAGCGCCTTCGTGTACGGGTGCTGCGGGTTCGCGAGCACCTCCTCGGTCGGTCCGATCTCGACGATCCGGCCGAGATACATGATCGCGATCCGGTCCGCGATGTTCCACGCGAGGCCGAGGTCGTGCGTGACCACCAGGACCGACAGGCCCATCTCGTCGCGCAGCCGTAGCAGCAGCGCCAGGATCTCGCCGCGCACCGACGCGTCCAGCGAGGACACCGGCTCGTCCGCGACGATCACCGACGGTTCCAGCGCGAGCGCACCGGCGATCACGACGCGCTGGCGCTGCCCGCCGGAGAGTTCGTGCGGGTACTGCAGGAAGAATCGCTCCGGCGGCCGCAGACCGGCCCGGGACAGCGCGTTCGCGACCAGCTCCTCCTCGTTGCCGGGCACCTCGTGGATGCGCAGCCCTTCGGCGACGGCCTCGTAGACCGACTGCCGCGGGTTGAGCGCGCCGGTCGGATCCTGCAGCACGAGCTGCACGTGCCGCCGGTACGCGCGCAGCGCCTTCATCGAGTAGCTGCAGCGGCCCGCCCTGGTAGCGGACCTCGACCGCCGGTCGGCGTTTCGAGGCCGAGCAGCGTACGGGCGAGCGTCGTCTTGCCGCAGCCGCTCTCGCCGGCCAGCGCGATGATCTCGCCCGGGCGTACGTCGAGGTTGACGCCGTCGACGGCGCGCGCGTCGACGCCTCGGCGGACGCCCCGGCCGGTGAACGTCAGGCGCAGGTCGACGGCTTCCAGAACGGGCTCGGTCATGCCGTCTCACCACCCTGACGTCTCCCATGTGGCTGTCCCGCACGTTGACGCAGGCCGCTTCGTGCTCCGGACCGGCCGGCCACAGCAGCATCTCGGCGGATGAGCACTCGTCCCGGGCGACCGGGCAGCGCGGATGGAACGTGCAGCCGCTCGGCAGATCGGACGGGTGCGGCGGATCGCCACCGAGGCCGCGCGGCGCGTAGCGGGACGCCGGGTCGCCGATCGTCGGGAACGCGCCGCTGAGCGCCTTCGCGTACGGGTGCTGCGGCGCGCCGAACACCTCGGCGGTCGGGCCCTGCTCGACGACCTTGCCGGCGTACATGACGGCGGCGCGATCGCACGTCCGGGCGAGCACCGACAGGTCGTGGGTGATCAGGATCAGGCCCGAGGCCCATGTCCTTGACCAGGCCGGCCAGCAGCGCCAGCACCTGCGCCTGGACCATCACGTCGAGGGCGGTGGTCGGTTCGTCGGCGAGGATCAGCTTCGGCCGGCAGGCCAGCGCCATCGCGATCATGATGCGCTGCTTCTGGCCGCCGGAGAACTGGTGCGGGTACTGGTCCATCCGGGACGCCGGGATGCCGACCTGTTCCAGCAGGTCGCCGACGCGTTTGCGGGCGGCCCGATCGGAGACCTTCTCGTGCAGCATGATCGGCTCGGCGAGCTGCCGGCTGATCTTCTGCACCGGGTTGAGCGAGCTCATCGCGCCCTGGAACACGATCGACGTGTGCGCCCACCGAACCGCGCGCAACTCACCGGGCTTCATCGTCAGCACGTTGCGGCCGTCCAGCAGGATCTCGCCGGTCACCGTGGTCGCCTTCGGCAGCAGCCGCAGCACGGATCCGACGATCGTCGACTTGCCGCAGCCGGACTCGCCGGCGATGCCGAGCGTCTGCCCGGCGTCGACGGTCAGGTCGACGCCGCGTACCGCCGGCACCGGGCCGCGCTGTCGATGCGTACGTCACGCGAGGTTCTTCGTCTCGAACAGCGTCATCGCGGTCACCGCCCCTGCGAGCCGTGGGTTGAGAACCTTTTCCAGCGCGTTGCCGCACCACGTGAACGCGAGCACGACCAGCACGATCGCGATACCGGGTGCGAGCAGGTAGTCCCACTCGCCGAGCGAGACCGCCTGGCTGTCCTGCGCGCTGTTGAGCATCGAGCCCCAGGAGATCGTAGAACGGGTCGCCGATGCCGAGGAACTGCAGCGCCGACTCGGACAGGATCGCCGCCGCGATCGTGAGCGTCGCGTTCGCCAGGATCAGCGGCATCAGATTCGGCAGCGTGTGCTTGAGCATCTGATGGGTGTTGCCGGCGCCGAGCGCCTTCGCCCGTTCCATGTACGGCCGCTGCTTGATCGAGAGCACCTGCGCTCGGAGGATGCGGGTCATGCCGGGCCACGACGTGATGCCGAGCACGAAGATGATCTTCCCGGGCCGTTGCCGAGCAGCGGGATCGGCAACGCGGTCAGCACGATGACCAGCGGCAGGAACGGGATGACCAGCATCCAGTCGTCGAACCGCATGATCACCGTGTCGATCCACCGGCCGAAGTGGCCGGAGACCACGCCGAGGAACGTGCCGATGACCATCGCGATCAGCGCCGGACGCGAACCCGACCAGCATCGTCTACCCGCGATCCGACGATCAGCTCGGCCAGCACCGAGACGGCCGTGCTCGTCGGTGCCGAGCGGGGAGCCCCAGGACGGGTGCGCGAACGGCAGCGCGGTCACCTTCGTAATGTTGAGCGCGTCGGGATGGACGAGCAGCGGCGCGAAGCAACGCGGTCAGCACCGCGATCGCGAGCACGATGACGCCGGCCTCGGCCCTGACCTTCGGCCCAGAGCGCCTTCCAGGTCCGGACGAACGCGGCCCGGCGGCGCCGCCAGACGATCGAGCCGCCGCGAGACGGCGCGGACTGGCAGGCTCGGTTGTCGCAGGCCGCAAGGCGTCGGCTCGGTCGTCGTCATAGCTCCCTCACCCGCGGGTCGAGCATGCCGATCAGGATGTCGGCGATCAGGTTGAAGACGATCACGCTCGCCGATGAACAGCAGGAACAGGCCGCGCAGCAGCACGAAGTCGCGGTTCTGCACCGCCTGCTCGGTCATCGCGCCGAGGCCCGGGCCAGGAGTAGACGTACTCGACCGTGACCGCACCGGAGATGACGAAGCCGAAGTAGAGCAGGATCTGCGTGACCGCGGGCAGCAGCGCGTTCGGCACCACGTGCCGGCGGCGGACGAGCAGGTCGCGCAGGCCCTTCGCGCGGGCGGTCTGCACGTAGTCCTGACCCATCTCATCCAGCATCGACGAGCGCATGACCAGCGAATACTGCGCGAGGTAGGCGAGCGTCAGGGTCAGGCACGGCAGCGTCGAGATGCCACGCGACGTTGATGCCAGCCGGCGAACGACGAACGCATCGACGTTGTCGTCGATCATGCCGCCGGTCGGGAAGATACCGAGGCCCACCTGGTTGCCGGCCAGGAACAACAGCAGCATGATGCCGAGCCAGAACTCCGGCATCGCGTACAGCGTGACCGCGGCGCCGTTGGTGATCTTGTCGAAGCGGCTGCCGCGGTTCCACGCGCCCCTGATGCCGAGCCACGTGCCGAGCAGCGACGACAGCACCGTGGACACGCCGACCAGCAGCACGGTCGGCCAGACCGCGAGCGCCGATCACGTGCGACGACCGGCGCCGTGTAGGCGATCGAGTCGCCGAGGTTGTGGTGGATGCAGCAGCTGCTCGATGTACTTCGATGAACTGGACCCAGTTCGACTGGTCGAGGCCCCACCGGTGCCGCAGCGCGGCCTGCGCCTGCGGCGGACAGGTGCCGGTTGCGGCCGAGGATCTTCGCCGGGTCGCCGCCCATCACGTTGAACAGGAAAAATTGAAGACGAGGACGGCGCAGCAGGCTGAGCGCCGCGCCGACGAGTCGCCGCGCGATCAGGATACGGCACGCGCAGCCGCTGCCCGCACGATCGCGGCGGCGCCGCCGGGAGCGGCTGGGCGCCGCCGGCGAGCCGACCTGGGTCAGCGTCGTCATCTGCTGCTACTCCCGCTCGTCCGCGGTTGATCGGCGGCGCATCAGCACGACGCCGCACGATGATCAGGATCAGCCACGACAACGCCGCCGACGCCGATCAAGATGCCGGAGTTCGACGAGCTGCGCCGCCTTCGGGCCGCGGTCTTCTTCGATGTCGATCGATTCAGGTAGGTGTAGATGCCGTCCTGGAAGAACGGCGCCGCCGGCGCCGGCTGCAGCTCGATGCCGGTCCACTTGGCCGAGTTGTACGCCTCGAGGTCGTCCGGGTAGTAGAGCACGATGTACGGCGCGTCGGCTGGTAGAGCATCTGCTGCATCTGCTGGACCGTCGCGGTCGCGCGCGGCCGGGTCGAGCTCGGTGGCCTGCTTCGCGTACAGCGCGTCGTACGCCGGGTTGCAGTAGAACGAGTCGGACCAGCCGCGCGACCGGCGCCTTCGAGCGTGCCGGTGTCGCGCTGGTCGCACGTCATCGTGGAGAGCTGGAAGCTCGGGTCCGGCTCGACCCCCCAGTCGCCGTAGTCATGTCGTACTCGGCGTTGCCGACCTCGTTGATCACCTCGTCGTAGGAGACCAGCTTCGGCGTGACCTTGATGCCGACGTCCTTGAACCACGCCACGATGTACTGCACCGACTGACCGTAGTTCGGATCGTCGTTGGGCGCCAGGAACCGCAGGTTCATCTCCTTGTGCGTGGCCGGGTCGATCCGGAAACCGGCCGCGTCCTTCGTGTAGCCGGCCGCGTCGAGCATCTGCTGCCGCCTTTGCCGGATCGTACGTGTACGCGGCCGAGCCCGGGTTGTACGTCCACTCCGGGTAAGCTCGGCGGGATGATCGAGCTGCCCGACGTTGCCGTAGCCCTGGAGCACCTTCGTGGTCAGCGCTTGAGGTCCAGTGCGTACGTGATCGCCTGTCCGGAACTTCGGGTCCTTCATCGGCCGGGATGCCGTTGCCGACCGGCTGGTTGTCGGTGGTCGCGCCGCCGGTGTTGAACGCGAGGTACGTCGAAGCCGCCACCGGCGCCCTTGATCCGGGTGATGCCCTTCGCGGAGGCCAGCGAGTTGTAGTCGTTCGCGTTGATCTCGTAGACCGCGTCGATCTCGCCCTTGCGCAGCGCCTGGATCATCGCGTCCTCGTCGCTGAAGATCCGGTAGACGAGGTAGTCGATCTTCGGCTCGCCGCCCCAGTAGTTCGTGTTGGCCTTCAGCCGGATGAACTGGCCCTTCTGACCATTTGTCCATCGTGAACGCGCCGGAGCCGACCATGGCCGTGTTCGCGAACGTGCCGGGGTCGTCGACCGACACGTTCTTCCAGATGTGCTCCGGCAGGATCGGTACCCACAGCTGGGTCATGATCGCGTCGCGGCGCGGACAGGTGGAACACCGCGGTCGTGGCGTCCGGCGCGTCCACGCTCTTGATGCTCTTGACGTAGTTGTAGTACGGGCGTTCGCGGTCGGGTCCTTGATCGCCCGGTTGAACGTGTACGCGACGTCCGCGGCGGTCAGCGGCACGCCGTCGGACCACGTCACGCCGGAGCGGATCGTGAACGTCCAGGTCATGCCGTCGTCGGAGTGCGTCCACGACGTGGCGAGGCCGGGCACCGGGCTGTAGTCCTTCTGCGACCAGCCTTCGAGCAGGTCGTACACGTCGCCGTAGATCTCGTAGGACATGCAGGAGCTGGCCCGAGTACGGGTTGCGCCGAGTCCATGTCGCTGAGGTAGCCGATCGTGAACGTCTTCGAGCCGGCGACCAGGCCGGAATCCGGCGAGGCGCTCGCACTGGACGGAGCGCTCGGGCTGTCCGGCGAGCTCGGGGAAGCGGACGGGTCGGCCGCGGCGGGCGTGGACACCATCGCGATCGCGGCGAGCGCCGCAATGCCTGCCGTGGTAACGCGACGCCCAGTCTGCGGCGTTTACGGCGATGCAGCGCGGGGGGTGAAGCTCATCGGATCCTCCGTTGGATGGACGTTCACGGCAAGCTACGGTGCCTGACATGCCGAAGACGGGCCCCGTACCGCCGACCGTACAACCCATCGCCGACGAGCGGCAGCTGCACGGATTGACAGTTCGTCGACGAATATTCGTGGATGCGCGACCCCGAGATCCGCGCCTGCTCGCGTACCTGCGCGCCGAGCGCGAGTACTACGACCGGGCGACCGATCACCGCGGCGACCTCCAGCGACGAATTGTTCGCCGAGGTGGAGCATCGCCTCATCCCGACTGATGACTCAGTCAGTTGGAGGCGTGGTGACAATTTCTACCGCATGAGATCCGTCACCGGTAGTGAGTACGGACAGTTCTTGTCAAAGCCGTGACCGAACGTCTCCCGGCCGCGTCCTGCTGGACGGAGGCGACACTGGCGGACGAACCAGACGGTTACGTGGCAATCGGCGTACGCGAAGTGAGCCCTGACGGCACCATGCTCGCGTACTCGGTTGATACCGATGGTGACGAGGTATTTACGCTGCGTTTCGCAATATCGACACCGATACGGATCTACCGGACACGGCGCCGCGCTCCTACTACGGCGGCGCATGGAGCAAGCGACTCGACGGCCTTCTTCTACACGGTGCATGACGAGCTTTACCGCCCGTACCAGGCATGGCGCCACAAGATCGACACAGATTGTCACGAAGATGTGCTGGTCTACGAGGAGTCCGACGCCCGGTTCGATCTCATGATTCGGGACAGCACCAGCGGCGACGTCGTGTTCATCGAGTCGGAGAGCCGCGACACCAGCGAGGTCCGGTACGTCGTCGGGGACTCCGAGCCGGTGCTCATCCGGGAACGCCGTACCGGCATCGAGTACAGCGTCGACCACGATCCGGCCGGGCACTTCGTGATCGTGACGAACGACGGCGCCCCGGAGTTCCGCCTCGTGACGGCGCCGCTCGCCGATCCGGCGGCGTGGACGGTCTCGATCGCGGAGCGTAGTGATGAGCGCCTGTGTCGCGCCTCTGTTCTCAAGGATCACCTCGTCCTGGAGGTGCGCCGCGACGGATTCCCGCTGCTGCGGATGGTCGACCGTGCCACCGGCGCCGAGCGATCGACGTCGAGGCCGAGACTCCGGCCGGTCAGATCACGCTTTACGAACGCCTCGCCTACGACGCCACGTCGATCACGGTCGAGGTCCAGTCGCTGGTCGCGCCGAACACGTGGTACGACGTGGATCTCGCCACCGGCGCTCGTACCCTGATCAAGGCACTGAGCGTGCCCACGTATGACGCCGCCGGATACCGGACCGAGCGCCGGCACGCACCCGCGGCCGACGGCACGCTCGTGCCGGTCACGCTGGCCTACCGTGCCGACACCCCGCTGGACGGCACGGCGCCGTGCCTGATGTGGGGATACGGCGCCTACGAGTCGTGCGACGACCCGCTAGTTCGACCCGATGCTCACGAGCCTGCTCGACCGCGGCTACGTCTTCGCGCACACGCACCCGCGCGGCGGCGGCGAGAACGGGCGCGCGTGGTGGCTCGGCGGACGGCTGGCCAACAAGATCAATACGTTCACCGACCACCTCGCGGTCGCGAACTGGCTGGCCGGCGTCGCACCCGACGCGATCGACGGCAGCGGGCCGGATGCGCTCGTCGACGGCGCCCGGATCGCGACCCGCGGCCTGTCCGCCGGCGGCCTGCTGCAGACCGTGTGCACCACGCTCGCACCGTCGCGCTGGGCGGCGGTCGTGGCCGAGGTGCCGTTCGTGGACGTGATCGGCTCGATGCTGGACCCGACCATCCCGCTGACGATCAACGAGTGGGACGAATGGGGCGATCCCCGGCAAGCCGGACGACTTCGCCTGGATGCGCGCCTACTCCCCCTACGAGAACCTGCCCGCGAGCCCGCGGCCGACGATGCTGGTCACGGCCGCGCTGCACGATCCGCGGGTGATGGTGCACGAGCCGGCGAAGTACGTGGCCCGGCTGCGCGCGACCGCAGCACCAGCCGACGAGCTGCTGTTCCGCGTCGAGATGGGCGCCGGTGCCCACACCGGACCGGCCGGCCGCTACGCCCACTACAGATACGAGGCGGAGATCCTGGCCTTCGTACTGGACGCCCTCACATGATCGTGTAGTGCCATACACGCCCTGAAGTGCTGTCACTACATGATCATGGCGTGGAGCGGGTTATCCACAGGGGATTGAACCTGACCCAGCAAGACGCAAGGATCAATCGTGTGCACGACGACCAGCACGGGGTGATGACCTACCGACAGGCGCTTGAGAGTGGACTGACCCGCAGCGCCGTTCAAGCCAACATCGGATCAGGGCGTTGGCAACGTCTGCAACGAGCCACCTATCTGACGCACAACGGGCCACCGTCACGAAACGCCGTGATCTGGGGCGTCGTCTTGGCTGCAGGGCAGGACGCGATCGCAAGTCATGCCACGGCGGCGGAATTGATTGGTCTTACCGACGAGGTCAAACCGCTTGTCCACGTGACAATTCCCGCGCACCGACGCATCGCGCAGCTCAACGGCGCAAAGATTCACTACTCGAAACGGGTCGCGTCCGTTCGGCATCCCTCGCGACGTCCAGCACAGACTCGCATCGAGGAGACCGTCTTCGACCTCGTCGATGCGGCACGCTCTCTCGACGAGGCCGTCAGTTGGCTCACGAAAGCATGCGGCCGGAGGCTCACCACGCCCGAGAAGCTTACGGCCGCACTCATCCAGAGGACACGCATTCCATGGCGGCGCGAATTGTGCCATGCGTTGACCGACATCAGCCCGGGCAATCATTCGCTGCTTGAACTGCGCTACTTCCGTGATGTCGAACGGGCGCACGGTCTTCCGAACGGTCGGCGGCAAGCGCGGCACAAGAGATCTGGCGGCCACATCTACGACGATGTCTGGTATCCGGCCTTCCACACCGTTGTCGAGCTGGACGGCCGCGCTGCGCATCCACTCGAAGCCCTGCACCAGGACCGCCGCCGGGACAACGTCGCTGGGATCAGGGGTGACTCAGTGCTGCACTTCGGATGGGCCGAGGTGACCACGCGTCCGTGCGCGACGGCGATCGAAGTAGCCGTAGCGTTGCGGGCACGCGGCTGGGGAGAGACTCCGCACCCATGTGGTCGACATTGCATGATCATGTAGCGTCAGCACGCAAGAGCGTGTACAGCGCTACATGATCACGAAAACCACGAGTTTGCACCTGCGGTGAAGGCCTCCCGGGACAGGGCGCCTGCTCCCTCGGGGAGCGCACCCACCACGGTGCCGGGCAGGTCGACGCGGTTCCGGGTGTGCACCAGCGCCGGCGTAGCCGGCCAGGCTCCGATCACCACCGACGCCACGATCCCCCGCGCCGCCAGCGCCTCCAGCGTCAGCGCGGTGTGATTGAGCGTCCCGAGACCGGCGCGCGCCACGACGACGGCCGGCGCCCGCAGGGCGATCGCCAGGTCGGCGATGGTCCAACCGCCATAACCCATGGGTACGAGCAACCCGCCCGCACCCTCGATCAGCACGAGATCGTGCTCTGCGGCGAGTTTCGCGGTCGCATCGAGCACATCGGCCAGGTAGAGCTCGGCCAGGCCGGAGACCTGTGCGGCGGCGAGTGGCGCGAGCGGATCCGGATACTCGGCCAGCGTCACGCAGGTGACGTCCGGCCCGACCAGCCGGGCCACCGTGTCCACATCGGACGTCTCACCCGGCTCGTACGCCGCCGTGCCGGTCTGCGCCGGCTTCAGCACCGCCACCGTACGGCCGGCGGCGAGCGCCCGAGCCGCCAGCGCCGCCGTGACGATCGTCTTGCCCACGCCGGTATCGGTGCCGGTCACCACCACAACTTCGGTCACGAACACTCCCTCACGGTGCGGTCTCCAGAATCACGTCGATCGCGCGCTCGAAGTCGGCTCGCGCGATCCCGGCATTGATGGTCAGGCGCAGCCGCGACGTACCGTCCGGTGTGGACGGTGGCCGGAAGCAGCCGACCGCGACGCCACGGTCCCGGCAGGCAGCCGCCCAGGCGAGCGCGTCCGACGGCGACGGTGCGGCGACCGACAGTACGCCGGCCGCGGGCTCCCACACCGTCAGTCCGGCCGCGCGGAGCTTCCCGGCGAGCAGCGCACCTCGAGCGCGTACCTCGGCACGGAGATCGTCGGCCGTACGCGACGACGCCGAGCGCCGCCAGGCATCCGGCCGCGACCGCCGGTGGCATGCCGGTGTCGTAGATGAACGTCCGGCCGGTGTCGACGAGTGCCGCGATCAGCTCATGCGGGCCGGCGACGACGCCGCCGGCACCCCCCAGCGACTTCGACAGCGTCGCCGTGACGATCACGTCCGGCTCGCCGGCCAGCCCGGCGGCGGCCACGCCGCCCGCGCCCGACGGGCCGAGCAGCCCGACCCCGTGCGCGTCGTCGACCAGCAGCAACGCGCCGTGCCGCCGGGCGATCGCGTGCAACTCCCGCAGCGGCGCAAGGTCGCCGTTGACGGAGAACACCGACTCGGTGACCACGACGGCGCCGCCGAACCGGGCCGCAGACGCCGCAGCTTCGAGCGCCGACAGGCGCCACGTCCTTTCCCATGGACCACGCCGCGAGCGCCGCTTCCACCGCGCTGACATCGGCGTGCGGCGTCACCACCACCCGCGCCCGCGTCGCCCGACACCCGTCCACCAGCGACGCATGGTTGTGCGCGTCCGAGACGATCAACGACGTCCGGCGGCGCGAGCAGCCGGAGTACGCCCAGGTTGGCCAGGTATCCGGAGGAGTAGACGAGCGCCGCCTCGGTGCCGAGCCACGACGCCAGCGCGGACTCCAGCGCGGCGTGCACGTCCGTGGTACCCCGGACCAGGCGAGAACCGGTGGCTCCCAGCCCGTACCCGTGGAGGGCTCTGATCGCGCCCTCGATCACCGCGGGGTGGCGGGCCAGGCCGAGGTAGTCGTTGCCGGCCAGGTCGATCATGGAGTCGGACGGACCTCGCGGTACCAGCGTCCGGCGGAGCCCGGCCTGCTCGCGAGCGTCCGACCTCCCCTGCAACGAGGCGAGCCACGCCCGCGGGTCGACACCCATTGCACCCCCGCCGCACCGTTGAGAACCGAGACCAGCTTGTAGGGTACGGACATGTTTGAGTTCACCGACCCCGACCTGGCCAAGGCCGTGACGACGGTCCTCGAGACCGGCTCCGGTCTGGACGAGGCGAGCGTGCTGGCCATCCTCAACCTGCCGGACGACGAGATCGCGATCGCTCTCGACGCCGCGCACCAGGTCCGGATGCGCTGGTGCGGCCCGGAGGTCGAGGTCGAGGGCATCGTCTCGCTGAAGACCGGCGGCTGCCCCGAGGACTGCCACTTCTGCTCGCAGTCCGGCCTGTTCGCGAGCCCGGTTCGCGGCGTGTGGCTGGACATCCCGGCGCTGGTCGAGGCCGCGAAGCAGACCGCCGCGACCGGTGCGACCGAGTTCTGCATCGTCGCCGCGGTCCGCGGACCGGACGAGAAGCTGATGAACCAGATGCGCGAGGGCGTCGCGGCGATCCGCGCCGCGGTCGACATCCAGGTCGCCGCGTCGCTCGGCATGCTCAGCCAGGAGCAGGTCGACGAGCTGGTCGCGATGGGCATCCACCGCTACAACCACAACCTGGAGACGTCCCGCACGTTCTTCCCGAACGTCGTCACGACGCACACCTGGGAGGAGCGTTTCGACACGCTCCGGATGGTCCGCGAATCCGGCATGGAGGTCTGCTGCGGCGGCATCCTCGGCCTCGGCGAGACCCGTGAGCAGCGCGCCGAGTTCGCGATGCAGCTCGCGTCGCTGCAGCCCGACGAGGTGCCGCTGAACTTCCTCAACCCCCGCCCGGGCACGCCGCTCGCAGACCAGACGGTGGTCGACCCTCGCGACGCGCTGCGCGCGATCGCCGCGTTCCGGTTGGCGCTGCCGAAGACGATCCTGCGGTTCGCGGGCGGTCGCGAGATCACCCTGGGAGATCTGGGTACGCGCGACGGCCTGCTCGGTGGCATCAACGCGGTCATCGTCGGCAACTACCTGACCACGCTGGGCCGCAATCCGGCGCAGGATCTGGAGCTGCTCGACGAGCTGAAGATGCCGGTCAAGGCGCTGTCGGCGACGCTGTGAGCCCGGCAACGCCGTGGACACCGTAAACGTCAGCGGCGCACACGCAGATGCCCCGGTGATCTGGTGCGACCGCTGCGGCGGAGGCGCTGGACGGCGCGGCTCATCCGGCCTGCAGCCGAGCGCGCACGTTGGAGCCGCCACGCTACTGCGGATCCTGCCGGCGGCGGATGAAGGTGCAGGTGATGCCCACCGGATGGCGGGCCACCTGCGTCGAGCACGGCATCGTCGAGAGCGTGGTGCAGCGTTAGGAAGCGGCCCGCTCGGTGCCGCTGAGCGAGACCGGCGGATCGACCGGCGTGGGGTTCCTGATCCGGATCGGCACCGGTGCGCCGGCGGACCGCTCCGGCTGGACCGCGCCATGATCGACCGGGCACCGGGTCGGTCCGGACCGCATCGGCTCAACGGCCGGCTCGACGATCCGGCCGGTACGGCCGAGGCTCGCGGCCGCCGCGTCCAGGTAGAAGCTGGGCCGCTGGTCACTTTCGTGGTAGTAGCGGTGGAACACCGGGGTGACGCCGCCGGAGATCGGTGGCACGATCCAGCTCCAGTCGGCCGGCACCGTTCGGCCGGCACGCTCCTCGCGAGCGATGTGCGTGATGAATCGCCGGGACTCGGTGTGGTGATCGCTCATCCGCACGCCGGCCCGCTCGAACGACCAAAGCACGGCGACGTTCAGCTCGACGAGCGCCCGGTCGCGCCACAGCGATGATTCGCGGGTCGTATCGAGGCCGAGACGTGAGGCGATCGATCGGCAGCATGTTGTAGCGGTCGGTGTCGGCGAGGTTGCGGGCACCGATCTCGGCCCCCATATACCAACCGTTGAACGGTGCGCACGGGTAGTGCACGCCGCCGATGGTCAGGCGCATGTTCGCAATCGCCGGTACGGCGTGCCACCGCAGTCCGAGTTCGTCGAACCACCGGTGATCCGGGTGGCCGATCGGCACCTCGACGACGGCGGTGTCCGGCAGCTCGTACAGGTGGACGCCCTCGGTCGGCGTCTCGATTGCGAGCGGCAGTACGTCGAACATCTCGCCCTTGCCGCTCCAGCCCAGCTCCGTCATGGCCGTGGTGAACTCGGCGTATCGAGGATCACCGGTGACCGTGCCGTCCGCGTTGCGGTAGCCGGCATAGCGGATGAGCTGCTCGTTCCAGATCCGCGCGTACGGCCGGCCGGGCACCGCCGCCGGGAAGATCGAGATCGTCGGGCGCATCTGGGCCCGGCCGTCGGCACGGTCGGAGCCGTCATCCGGCGACCCGTCGGGCTTGCCGCCGCCGCTCGCGATGTGCAGGTGCGACACGATGTCGGAGTGGATCCGATCGCCGGTCCGCGAGGTACGCCGATCCAGCACGAGCAGACTGTTCCAGTAGAGGCGCCCGATGCAGCGACTGGCATTGCGCCAGGCGACGCGCGCGCCGAACTGGAGTTCCGGGCCGGTGTGCACGTAGGACCCGGTAGCCGCGATCTCCGCACGTACCGCCATCAGCCTCGGCGCCACCGGTCCGGCCGTGGCGGACTGCTCACCGTGGAACAGCCGAATGAATTCCTCCGCCTCGTGCACGTCCGTTCCGGCGGCCGGATCCCAATCGTCCGTTGGCATGTCGCGATAGCCCGGTATCCCACTCATATACACAACTCCCCAGGGCAGACATTGCGCTGCGTGACTACACGATTGCACAACGTCCATGATGGCAATAGATCTGAATGCAACTTGCATTTAGCAATATGCGCTATAGGTAATTCTCCAACGAGTGAACCAATGTCCGGATTGCGGTAAACAGGAACATCTTGCATGGATCAAGGCGGCAGATGTCGCACACCTGGTGCGAGTCGCACTCGCGTTACCCAACGTGCCGGGCGTTAAGAAAGTGTCAAGATCACGTCGTACGGCGTCAAGGCGCCGTTAGCAAATCTCATTCGACGCAGCAAGCACGCGAGAGTGAGCGCGTGCTTGATATCGCGAAACGCGCACTCGTCGGTCGCCCCATGGGCTCGGAGAGGCTCGGCGAAACATTGCTGCCGAAGCGGCTCGCGTTGCCGGTTTTCTGTTCCGATCCGCTGTCCTCGGTCGCGTACGCCACTCAGGAGATCGTGCTCGTCCTCGCGCTCGGCGGTGCCGTACTCCTGCATCTCGCCTGGTATGTCGCAGCGGCCGTGGCGCTGCTTCTGGTGATCGTGGTCGCGTCCTACCGGCAGACCTGCCACGCCTATCCCGGCGGTGGCGGTGCCTACGCGGTCAGCCGCGCCAACCTCGGCCGTGACGCCGCCCTCGTCGCAGCGAGCGCGCTGCTCGTCGACTACGTGCTGACCGTGGCCGTATCGGTCGCCGCCGGCGTCGACAACATCGCCAGCGCGTTCTCCAGCCATCCGTGGTTCCACCAGCACGAGGTGCTGATCAGCATCGCGTTGATCGCGCTGCTGGCGGTGATGAACCTGCGCGGCGTCAAGGAGTCGGGTCGCGCGTTCGCGATCCCGACGTACGGCTTCGTCGCGACCGTCCTGATCATGCTGGCGGTCGGCCTGTTCAAGATCGTGAGCGGGCAGGGCGTCACCGCGGAGAGCGCGAAGTATCCGATCGCGCCGACCATCCAGCACACCGGCGGTGTCGTGGTAATCCTGCTGCTCCTGCGCGCGTTCGCCTCCGGCTGTACGGCACTCACCGGCGTCGAGGCGGTCAGCAACGGCGTGCCGAACTTCCAGAAGCCGAAGTCGAAGAACGCGGCCGACACACTCGCGATCATGGGCGTGCTCGCGATCGTCATGTTCATGGGCATCACCGCGCTCGCGATCGTCTCGAAGGTGCACTTCACCGACACCGACAACGCCAGTCTCATCGGGTTCCCGGCGAACGGTGTGCAGCCGACGGTGATCGCGCAGCTCGGGTCGGCCGTGTTCGGCGGCGGCTCGCTCGGCTTCTACATCCTCCAGGCGCTGACCGCCGCGATCCTCGTACTCGCGGCGAACACCGCGTTCAACGGCTTCCCGATCCTCGCGTCGATCCTCGGCCAGGACGGGTTCCTGCCACGGCAGTTCGCTCGGCGCGGCGACCGGCTCGTCTTCTCCAACGGCATCGTGCTGCTGTCGCTGCTGGCCGCACTGCTGATCTGGGCATTCGACGCGAGCACCACCCGGCTGATCCAGCTCTACATCATCGGCGTATTCGTCTCGTTCACGCTGTCGCAGGCCGGCATGGTCGTGCACTGGAACCGGATCTTGAAGAGAGAGCGCGATCCGGTCGAACGCCGCCACATCCATCGCCGCCGACTGATCAACCTGACCGGTGCTCTCGCAACCGCACTGGTACTGGTGATCGTCCTGATCACAAAGTTCACCCACGGCGCCTGGATCGTCGTGATCGCGATGCCGCTCGTGTTCGTGATGATGCGCGCGATCGCCCGGCACTACGACCGGGTCGCGCTCGAACTCGCGCCGGAGGACGCCGGGATGGTGCTGCCGAGCCGGATCCACGCGATCGTGCTGGTCTCGAAGCTGCACAAGCCGACGCTGCGGGCGCTGGCATTCGCCCGCGCGACCCACCCGGACACGCTGACCGCGCTGACGGTGTCCACGAACGACGCCGACGTACGCGAACTGCAGCGGCAGTGGGTGGAACGCGACGTTCCGGTGCCGCTGACCATCCTGGAGTCGAAGTACCGCGACATCACCGGGCCGGTGCTCGACTTCGTCGCCGCTGCCCGCCGCGACGGTCCCCGCGATGTGGTCGTGGTCTACCTGCCCGAGTACGTCGTCGGGCACTGGTGGGAACACCTGCTGCACAACCAGAGCGCGCTGCGGCTCAAGGCCCGGCTGCTGTTCCAGCCCGGCGTGATGGTCACGAACGTCCCGTGGCAGTTGACGTCCACGGGCCAGTCGGTTACGGAGGGTACCCGGACACACGTATAACTAGGGCATGCCGATTCGCTCCCGCCGCCGCGTCTGGTCGGGTGTCGGTCTCGGCGTGGCCGGGCTGTTCGCACTTACCGCCGTCCTCGTACCGGCGCGGGACGACATTGCGCTCACCAGCGTCGCGCTGCTCTATCTGGTGCCGGTGGTGGTCGTCGCCGCGGTCGGCGGACTGTGGCTCGCGCTGGCCGCCGCGGTCGCATCGGATCTGCTGCTGAACTGGTTCTTCGTGCCGCCGTTCCACACGCTCAGCGTCGATCGCAGCGACAACCTGATCGCCCTGCTGGTGTACGTACTGGTGGCGGTCGCGGTCTCGGTGGCGGTCGACCTGGCTGCCCGCGAGCGTGCCGCCGCCGCCCGCAGCACCTATCACGCCGTCGAACTCGCCGAGGTGGACCGGGTGCGTACGGCGATCCTGGCGTCCGTCGGCCACGATCTGCGTACGCCGCTGGCCAGCATCAAGGCTGCCGCGTCGAGCCTCCGGGCGGCCGATGTCGCGTTCTCCCCGGAAGACCGCGACGAACTGCTGGCGACCGTCGAGGAGTCGACCGACCGGCTGAACGATCTGGTCGAGAACCTTCTCGCGATGAGCCGGCTCCAGGCCGGCGTGCTGTCCGTACAGCCACGGCCGGTCGCGCTGGACGAGGTCGTCGCGCGCGCCATGCTCTACGTCGCGCATGGCGACGTGACCGTGAACGTCAACGACCAGCTGCCGCTCGCCTCGGCCGACCCCGGCCTGCTCGAACGCGTCATCGCCAACCTGCTCAGCAACGCCGTGACGGCCGCAGCCGGGGGCGCGGTCGAGATCCGCGGAGCGCGATCCGGTGACGTCGTGACATTGGCCGTCATCGACCACGGTACGGGCATCCCGGCCGCCTACCGGGATCGCGTGTTCGAACCGTTCCAGCGTCTCGACGACAAGCGCGCCGACGGCGGGCTAGGCCTCGGCCTCGCGATCGCCCGAGGCTTCACATCCGCGATGTCCGGCACGCTGACGCTGACCGAGACGCCGGGCGGCGGCCTCACCACGACCGTGACCCTGCCGCTGTCGCACGCCGGAGGCGGACATTGACCCGGATTCTCGTCGTCGATGATGACAAGCAGCTGCTCCGCGCGATGCGGATCAACCTGGCCGCGCGCGGCTACGAGGTGATCCTGGCACCGGACGGCGTCAGCGCGCTCGCGGCCGCCCAGAAGCAACCACCGGACCTCGTCATCGTCGACCTCGGCCTGCCGGACATGGACGGCGTCGAGGTGATCCAGGGCATCCGCGGATGGCTGCCGGTCGGCATCATCGTGCTGTCCGCCCGGCATCTCGAACAGGCCAAGGTACGCGCGCTCGACGCGGGCGCCGACGACTACATCACCAAGCCGTTCGGCATGGACGAGTTGCTGGCCCGGATCCGGGCGGCACTGCGGCGTACGGCTCCGGCGGTCGCCGCGGATCCGGTGATCACCACCGATGCGTTCACGATCGACCTGACCGCGCGGCGGGTGATCCGGGACGGAGAGCCGATCCGGCTCACTCCGACCGAGTGGCACCTGCTGGAGGTGCTGGTACGCAATCCGGGCCGGCTGATCAGCCAGAAGCACCTGCTGCAGGAGGTGTGGGGCCCGAAGTACGAGTCCGAGACGAACTATCTCCGGGTCTACGTCGCGCAGCTGCGGGCGAAACTGGAGCCCGATCCGGCGAGCCCGCGCTATCTGATCACCGAGCCCGGGATGGGCTATCGCTTCCAGCCCTGATCCGGCTATCGTCTCGGAGCCACCGAACCCCAGGTGGCGGTACGTATGGCGGAGGCACGCGACGTGGCAGGCGAATCTCGACCGCGATCATTCACCCGGCGTCGCAAGATCATCCTCGGCATCGTCACCGGCGTCCTTCTGGTCTGCGGGCTGCCGATCCCCTGGACGGTGAGCGGCGCGATCAATGCGGCCGTTCAGCGTGCAGCCACCGGTACCGCCACGCCGGCGCATCCCAGCGCGGCCACCTGCGCAACCGTGCTCGCCGGGAACTCGGCACTGCCGACCGGGCACGCGGACGCGGCCGGGACGCTCCGGGTGATCGGCATCCAGTACCGGATGGACATCGCGCACGTGACCACGTATGCCGCCTACCGCAACGCGATGCGGTGTCTGATGGAACGCTACGTCGTGCCGTACCGGAAGGTCGGCGTTCCGACGCTCGTCGTGTTCCCGGAGGACATCGGCCTGGAGACGATCGCGATCGGGCAACGCGGTGAGGCGGCCCGAGCACAGTCGGAGTCGTTCCTGCGCGCGCCGGCCGGCGACACCGGCACCGCCGGCATCGGCACGGCACTGCTCGGGCTCAACGCCGCGTACGCACCGCAGATCTCGGCGTACCAGATCCGGTTCGGCGGTGTTGATCCTCGCAAGGAGGTCCTGCTGGCGGCGACGGACACGTTCGTCCGGGCCTTCAGCGAGACGTTCTCCGACATCGCCCGCGACTACGGCGTGTACGTGGTCGCGGCCAACAACCAGGCGCCCTACCGCGAGACGCACAATCCGGCCGAGGTGGCGCTGTTCGGTGACCCGACCGTGCCCGGAACCGTGGCGTACGTCGCGACGAAGGACCACGTGGCGAACACGACGTTCCTCTGGGGCCCCACCGACGTGCACGCAAACGCGCCGGACGGCGAGCGCAACCTGCTGTTCAGCAACGAAAAAGTGCCGCTGACCGACATGGAGAAGAACATCCTCGGCCTGGACGAGGGTCCCTCGACCGGTCCGGCCGCCGTCGCGAACGCGGCCGGCTATGTCGTCGGCGGTTTCCGGCTGGGCTTCGCGACGTCCCTGCCCGCGTTCACCTACGGCTACGACTTCGGCGCCGCTCCGGCGAACGTCGATCCGTGCGCGGATACCTCGAAGACGTACGCGGCCTGTATGAACGCGCAGGGCGTCCAGGTCGTCGTCCAGGCCGAAGCGAACCCCGGCCGCTGGGTCGGCGCCGGCGGAACGAGCGACTGGCAGCCGCTGGAGTGGATGGGCTCGACCTGGCGGACGGTCGCCGATCCGACCGTGCAGTTCCGGTACAACGTGACCGCGATGATGACCGGATCACTGCTCGACATGACGTTCGACGGCCAATCGGCGATCACCGGGCGCGGTTTCGCCGGTACGCCGCAGCACTACGTCGGTGATGCGTCACTGCAGGCCGGCGACCCAATCGACATGTCGGCATATGCCGGGGCGAAACCTGAGTTCATGGCGCTCGCACCATGGGTCACACCGGACTCGGACCGATCCGCGCTCACCGTGTCCGGCGCGAAGCTGGCAGCCGGCAGCGGCGACCCGCAGGAGAACGACTATCTCGAAACGTCCGTCTGGGCCGACCTGGTCCCGGCCGGCTGAGACGTCGGCCCAGCGGACATTTCGAACATTCGCCAGGTGGCGGGGGCTTTTCGGGCGCCTACCGCTCTGGACTCACATACGGTGCAGAGCGGTAGGCACCCGCAGACACGACCCGCGCCGAGCCGTCCCGGTCGTCGGTGAGGTCGCCGTTACGGTCGCCGCTGAGCGACCACAGCACGCGGTCGGATAACCTAGCCCCCGTGAGCCCGAAGAAGCCACTGCGGTCCAAGCTCGCCTCGTCCGTTTCCCGGAGCGCGGCGGCACTCTCCCGCGCGACCGGGCGGGGCGACGGTGCGGTCATCGGCGGCAAGATCGGCCTGATGATCGACCCGAACCTCCTGGCCAACCTCGCCGCCGGCCGCGAGATCGCGCTTATCTCCGGCACGAACGGCAAGACCACGACGACCCGGCTGACCGCCGCCGCGCTCAGCGTGCGCGGTGAGGTCGCGACGAACTCGTTCGGTGCGAACATGCCGACCGGCCACACGTCCGCACTCGCCAAGGCCGGTAACACGCCCTACGCCGTCCTCGAGGTCGACGAGCACTACATGCCACAGGTCATCGCCGCGACGTCACCCAAAGTGGTCGCGCTGCTGAACCTGAGCCGCGACCAGCTGGACCGCGCCAAAGAGGTCGCGATGATGGCCCAGCTGTGGCGGGACACGCTGGCACGGCATCCGGTCCACGTGGTCGCGAACGCCGACGATCCGATGATCACCTGGGCCGCGAACGCCGCGCTCGCCGCCGGCGGCACGGTCACCTGGGTCGCGGCCGGCCAGCGCTGGCACGACGACTCCTGGGTGTGCCCCGAGTGCGGCGCGCACATCGAACGCGGAGAGTCAAAATCTGTTGAGGGTACGCCCAGCAGCGCGCCCGCCGTCGTCGCGCCCACCGTCGCCGCGCCGTCCGAGCTGCCGGCCGACTCGACGCAGCTCTTCTCCCTCAGCGACATCGCCGACGCGCTCGGCGACGCGGCAGATCCGTGGGGCGACGACGCCGATGCCGCGACGCTGCTCGTCGCCGACACCGCGCCGTTCGGAGCGGCCGCCGAGGCTGTGGCCGCCGCCGAACACAAGGCCGATCTCGACGGCTCCGACAACTGGCACTGTGCCGGTTGCGGGCTGCACCGGCCGGATCCGAGCTGGCTCGTCGACGGCGACACGATCATCGACCCGACCGGCAAGCGGCACCACGTCACGCTGCAGCTGCCCGGCCGAGTGAACCGGGCCAACGCGGCCACGGCACTCGCCGTCGCCGCGGCGTTCGGGGTCGATCCGGCGCTGGCCGTACCGCGGTTGGCGGACGTCGCGTCGATCGCCGGACGCTACGCCCAGGTGGACCGGGACGGTCGCAACATCCGGCTGCTCCTCGCGAAGAACCCGGCCGGCTGGCTGGAAGCGTTCGACATGGCCGAGGATGCGCCGACGCTCCTGTCGATCAATTCGCGCGACCCGGACGGGCTCGACACGTCGTGGCTGTTCGACGTGGACTTCTCGCCACTGCACGGGCGTACGGTGCTGATCAGCGGCGAACGCGCGTTCGACCTGGCCGTCCGGCTCGAGGTCAACGACATTGCGTTCACCCATGTGCGTACGTTCCCGGAGGCGATCGCGGCGGTACCCACCGGACGCCTCGAAGTGATCGCGAACTACACCGCGTTCCAGGACATCCGAGCGGAGTTGGACCGTGTCAACTAGTAGCCCCGGCCTGAGTGCGCTTCGGATCGTCTGGCTCTACCCGGACCTCCTGTCGACCTACGGCGACCGCGGCAACCTGCTCATCCTGGCCCGACGGGCGAGCGTACGCGGGCTGCCGGTCGAAGCGATCGAGGTTCGATCGGACGAGCCGGTGCCGAGCCGCGCGGACATCTACCTGCTCGGCGGCGGCGAGGACGGCCCACAAGCGCTCGCCGCGCAGCGCCTGATCGCCGATCGTGGCCTGCACCGGGCGGTCGATCGGCGAGCCGTCGTCTTCACGGTATGCGCCGGATATCAGCTGATGGGCACGTCGTTCTTTGCCAAGGGCGAGAAGCACGCCGGCCTCGAACTGCTCGACATCTCGTCCGACCGAGGCCCGTCACGAGCGGTCGGCGAACTAGTCGGTGACATCGATCCGCAGCTCAACCTGCCACAGCTGACCGGCTTCGAGAACCACGGCGGCCGTACGCACGTCGGGCCGGACGCGCGTCCACTCGCCACCGTCCGGTCCGGGGTCGGCAACGACGGCGCGACCGAGGGCGCCTGGAGCGGAAGCGTTCTCGGCACGTACTCGCACGGCCCGGCACTCAGCCGCAACCCGGTGCTGGCCGACATGATCATCGCGTGGGCAACCGGCCAGGAGACGCTCGACCCGATCGACGACACCTGGCCGGGCAAGCTGCGCGACGAGCGCCTCACCTTCGTCGGCGCGAAGTCGGCCTCCGCCAAGGCGGCGCCGAAGCCGGCCAATTCGGCTGCTGAGGCGGCGGTCCCCGCATCGGCGTGAAGTCCCGCCTCGCCGCGCTGATCCTGCTTATCGCCGCCCTTGCGGCTGCGGTTGCGTTCCTGCCACTGCACCATCTGCCGGACGCGATCCGGCACCTCGGCGCGTGGGGCCCGGTCGCCGCCATCGCACTCGGTGCGGTGCTGCTGTGCGCGCTGGTACCGCGTACCGCTATCTCGATCGCTTGTGGCGCGTTGTTCGGAGCCATCGGCGGAGGCCTGGTGGCGCTGGCCGCGGCGATCCTGGCGGCGGTCGCGACGTTCGAAATCGGCCGCACGCTCGGTCGCGACGCCGTCGTAGCGAAAGCCGGCCCGCGGTGGGCCCGGCTGGACGCTTGGCTCACGCGCCGCGGCCTGCTGGCCGTCACGGTGGTCCGGATGATGCCGCTCGCACCCTACGGACTCATGGGGTACGCCTACGGGACCACATCCGTGCGCAGGTGGCACTACATTGGCGGAACGTTGATCGGGGCAACACCCTCGGCCTTCACGTACGCCGCCATCGGCGCCGCAGCCGTGCGACCGGGTGCGATCCGGTGGATCACGTTCCTGCCGGCCGCGATCGGTCTCGTGTTCACGATCGTGGCGGCCCTGTATTGGCGGTCACAGACTCGACGACAACCTGGCGAGCCTCCGAAGGCGTAGTACGGGTGACGAACACCCTCCAGGGGAGACCAGATGGCTGATCGGCCAGGTTTCAACGAATTCGTGACCACCCGGTCACACCGATTGCTGCGCACCGCTCGCATGCTGACCCGCGACTGGGCGGCCGCGGAGGATCTGTTGCAGGACGCGATGGCGAAGGCGTGGTTCGCCTGGTCCCGGATCGACGGAGATCCGGAGCCGTACGTCCGGCGGATCATCGCGACGTCGTTCATTTCGCAGTCCCGTCGACTGTGGCGACGCGAGATGCCGACCGCCGACGTCAACGACCAGATCACCGACGGCTCGGACGACATCCGTACGTCCGACGATCGTGACGCGCTCTGGCAGGCGCTGGGCCGCCTACCGGCCAGGCAACGCGCCGTGGTCGTGCTCCGCTACTACGAGGACATGCCCGAAGCCGATGTCGCCAAGGCGCTCGGCTGCTCGGTCGGGACCGTGAAGAGCCAGGCAGCGAGGGCACTGAGCAAGTTGCGCGTCGACTCATCCATCGAGCCCGCGAACGCCGGGAAGGAGTAGAAATGATCTCGCAAGACTCTTTCGTACGCATGATGCACGACCTCGGCGACGTGGATGCACCGCCGACCGATGGCCGTCTCGACGGAATCCAACACAAGATCACGAGGGTACGCCTCCGCCGTACGCTGACCGCGGCCGTCGCCGTCATCGCCGTCGTGGCCGCAGGCCTCGCGATCGTCTCCGCGCGCAACGCACCACCAGCGGTGCCCGCGAACGTGCCGAAGTCGTGGACGACGGCCGACGGCGTGACGTACAAGCTGGTCGGATACGTGACGCTGGATACCGCCCACCAGAACTCGGTCACGCTCACGGTCCCGGCGACGGCGCCGATCACGCTGCGGTACACCTGCGTCAACGAATCGACGGGCAGTCCAAACGAAGAGCCGACCACATTCTTCGCAAAAGTCACGGCCGGAGCCGGCGTGTTCGCGAACACGTTCGAACCGGACGACCTCGAACTCAATTGCGCCGAGGCGCACTCACCGGCGCTGGTCGACTTCGACACGACAAAGCTCGCGGCCACCGGCGACGCCGCGAAGCTGATCATCAAAGGGATGCCGGTGCCCTACAACGGTGTACCGCGTGTCTTCGCGGCGCGCTGGAGCGTCGCGGTCTACACCTGGGTGATTCCGACAACGTTGACGCCGGCGCCGGCGCTGCCACCGATGCCGCAGATGCCGGGCTTCCGGCTCGCCGCCGTGCGTACGGCCGTCTGGCCACAGCACACGATCTCGTTCCAGGTGCCCGCGCACACCACGTGGGGTCCGGTGCTGAACTGCTCCGACACGTTCGTGGGCGCGGTGGGGAGCGCCTTGCAGCTGGGTTTGGACAACTCCTGGTCGATGTCCATCGACAAGCAGCCGCCCAACCATTCAGAAGGGCTGCAGTGCACTGGTCGGGTCGACGTCGACGCGGGCATAGCCGACCAGAGCGGGCCGGTGTCCACCACGACGACGGTCACCATCACGTTCGCTCTCGACCCGATCTACCAGGAGCGAAGCGGGATCTTCCAGGTCGGCGTCTACTACAAGAACTAGCGCCCGCCACGCGATCCGGAGCGGGGCCGCCGGAGGTGGGCGGGCGACGCGGAGCGGGCGGGCCCCTGGGGAGCCCGCCCGCTACTTCGTGCGGCAATGCTGGTCTAGCCGGGTTGAACTACCACGCGGACGGAGCCGGCGGCGCAATGACCGTCGGACGGTCGTTGCAGGTGATGGTGTTCGGCACGTACGGGGTGAGCCAGTTCGTACCCAGGTGGAACTCGTTGTTATCGACGCCGTCGTTCCCGCCGAGGTCAGTCAACGCGAACTCGGAGCCGGTCGGCGCGAAGTGGAACGAACCACAGTTGTTGACGCCCCACCAGCCGACGTTGCGTACGTCGACGTTCTCGAACGTGGCACCACCGGCCGCGCGGGCGCTGAGCACATCAGTACCCGCACCATCCACGTGAATGTCCTTGAAGTGGACGTTCGTGACCTGGTAGAGATCCTTCACGCCGAAGTCGGAGACGATCATCATCGCGTCGTACGTGTTGTCGAGGAAGTTGTCGCCAACGACCTCGATGTCTGCGGTGATGCTCTTCTCCAGCGCGTAGATCCAGATCGCGCCGAGGCCGATGTTCCAGTTCAGCTCAAGCGTGCCGGCACGGACCGTGGTGTTGTTGGTGATCCACGCGTGACCGGTGAACGCCTCCGCACCGAAGCGGGAGCCGAGCTGGATGCCGCTGCCTTCGTGCAGCGGGTCGGCGATCAGGTTGTTCGACACCGTGTTGTCCGTACCACCGTAGAGCGCAACGCCGTTCGCGAGCACCGGCGACTGGATCGTGTTGTGGTCGAACGTGTTGTTGGCGTCCTCGATCTTGTCCGACCACATCGCCATCGCGTCGTCACCCGTGCTGCGGATGAAGTTGCCGATGCGTTCGAGTTCGTGATGCCGCCGTGGAAGTTGATGCCGTCGGCGATCTGGTCGACGATGATGTTGTTCGTCAGCGACACGTTGTTCATCGGGCCGTCGAGCCAGATGCCGCACTTGGTGTGGTCGATGTAGAGGCCGTCGATGGTGGAGTTGTTGAACGCGCCGCCGATGCCGTTCACCTGGTCGGTGTCGATGCGCTCCCGGACGTCACCTTCGATCGCGAAGCCGGACAGGTGGACGTTGTTGCTGCCGCCGACCGACTCGTCCTTGCCGTAGAAGCCGACGCCGGTGTGTACCGAGCCGTCCGCTGCGGGGGTGCTCAGATCGACCTGGTGGCCCTTGAAGATGGTGTACCAGTTGCCGGCACCCTCGATCGTGACGTTGTCGACGATGATGTGCTGGCTGACCGAGTAGATGCCCGGCGGCACGTAGACCTTCAGGTGGCGCTTCTGCGCGAACGCGATCGCCTTGTTGATCGCGTCCGACGAGTCATGGTGACCGGTCGGGTCCGCGCCGAACAGCAGCACGTTCGCCGCGATGAGGTCGATCTTCGGCAGGCCGACGAGCTCGCGAGTCCATCAGGTCGATGACGGTGGTGGAGGCGTTGCTGCCGGCCGGGACGGCGAGGCGGATCTTGTCGCCGGCCTTGTACGTCTTGCCGAGCAGCAGGCGCTGCTCGTCGTAGAAGTGCGCCGGGCGAAGCGGATCCGGGAACACCGGCGCCGGCGTCGTCTGCGGACGGCACGCACTGGCACTCCACGAGCCACCAGTTGGGCTCGGTGACGCGCGGCGTGCGGGTCGTTCGTGAACGGGTAGATGTTGTAGAGGTACGAGTACTGCGACGTGAGCGTCATGGTCCGGCTGTCGTGCCCGTTTACCGTGACGGTCAGCGGCGCGGTGATGCCGCCACCGTTCGGCGCATCCGGGATGCTGTAGCGCACGGTGATCGCGTTCGCCGCGGCCGGCAGCGTGAACTCGACGTACTGGCCGGGGGTCAGCGAGACCGCCGAGCGGCCGGACGACTCGCCCGCCACCGTGTACGCGGACGTGTCGAAGGGAATGACCGTACCGTTTGTTGCCGCGTTCTCCGCTTCCTGCTCGTTGAACGCAACGCTGGCACCGCGGCCCGCGACGAGCGAGGGGGCGATGGCCGCGCGGGTCACAGCAGTCGGCGTTGCCGCGTTCGCCGTTCCCGTTCCTACGGCAAGTGCGGTGCTGGTACCGGCGACGACGACGCATGCGACCGCCGCAGTGGTCCATCGCCGCCTTCCGGTTGCCAGGACAGCACCTGTGATGCTCCGTGACATCGATGACTCGTTTCTCTCGTGATCAGCGCGCAGCGCTGGGGTGGTGAACGCATTACGCTCGATGGCGGAGCGGGCGCCAAGAGGTGAGGTGACTTTAGGACCCGCGAACGCGTTTTTACAAGGGTCTGTAAAACATATTCGTAATATTGCGGCTCAGTGATACTGACTCAAACGAGTTCTTGCGCGGATTAAAGTAAGTCGTTGCAAAGATTTGCGCGACTCATGACCAGGCATGACGCCGTAGCGCGCCCGGGACCGCGTCGGAACCGAGCCATCCATGGCCGTCGCACGGTTGTGTTACAGATTGGCACGCACGACGCGAACAGCGGCGCTGCGTCGATGAGTGGCTATTGAGGTCCGGACAAACGAATGATCCGGCAGCGATACCGCTGCCGGATCTTCGCAGAGCAAAGCGCTCAGATCAATAAGGTACGAAATCTCAGACGACGACCGACACCATCCGGCCGGGTACGACGATCACCTTCTTCGGCGATTTGCCCTCCAGTGCCGATTCGATCGCGGCCAGCGCGGCTGCGCGTACCACATCTTCGGTTGCGTCGACCGCGACCTCGATGCGACCGCGCACCTTTCCGTTGATCTGCACCGGATAGGTGACCGCGTCGTCGACCAGCAGCGCCGGGTCGGCGACCGGGAACGGCGCGAACGCCAGCGACCCGTCGTGGCCCAGCCGCCGCCACAGCTCCTCGGCGATGTGCGGGGCGACCGGCGCCAGCATCAGCACCAGCGGCTCGACCACCGAGCGCGGCGCGCCGTCGCGGACATGCCGAGGTCAGCCGGTTGGTCAGCTCGATCAGCTTCGCGATCGCGGTGTTGAAGCGCAGCGCGGCCATGTCGCCGCGGACGCCGTCGATGACGCGGTGCAGCAGCCGGTTCGTCTCGTCGTCCACGGACGCCGTCGAACGACGCGCGTCGCACCGGTCTGCTCGTCCACGACCAGACGCCACACACGCTGCAGGAACCGCTGCGCGCCGACGACCGCCCGGGTCTCCCAGGGACGGGAGACGTCCAGCGGTCCCATCGACATCTCGTAGACCCGGAACGTGTCCGCGCCGTAGGTCGCGCACATCTCGTCCGGCGTGACCACGTTCTTCAGCGACTTGCCCATCTTGCCGTACTGGCGGGTGACCGGCTCGCCGTTGTAGAAGTATCTCGCCGTCGCGCTCGACGACCTCTTCGGCCGGCACCCAGATCCCCCGGGCGTCCTGGTAGGCGTACGCCTGGATCATGCCCTGGTTGAACAGGCGGCGGTACGGCTCGACCGACGACACGTGGCCCAGGTCGAACAGGACCTTGTGCCAGAAGCGCGCGTACAGCAGGTGCAGAACGGCGTGCTCGACGCCGCCGACGTACAGGTCGACGCCGCCGGTGTCGGTCGGTGTCTGCGGGCCCATCCAGTAGCGCTCGATCTCCGGGTCGACGAAGGCCTTGTCGTTCGTCGGGTCCAGGTAACGCAGCTCGTACCAGCACGAACCGGCCCACTGCGGCATCACGTTCGTCTCGCGGGTATAGGTCTTGCGGACCGTCGCCCAGATCCAGCTCGACGGTGACCCAGTCGGTCGCACGGGACAGCGGCGTCTCCGGCTCGGATGCGGCGTCGTTGATGTCGTGCAGCTTCGGCGCGAAGTCGTCCAGCTCCGGCAGCTCGACCGGCAGCATCGACTCGGGCAGCGCGACCGGCAGGCCGGTCTCGTCGTAGACGATCGGGAACGGCTCGCCCCAGTAGCGCTGCCGGCTGAACAGCCAGTCGCGCAGCCGGTAGGTGACCGCGCCCGGCGCCGTGCCCGCGCTGCTCCAGCCAGCTCGATGATGCGCGCCTTCGCGTCGGCGATGCCCAGGCCGTCCAGGTCGATGCCCGCGGCGGGGTTGCTGCTGTTGATCGCCGAGCCCTCGCCGGTGTACGCCTTACCGTCGAACCCGGGCGTCGGCTGGACCGTCCGGATGATCGGCAGATCGAACGCCTCGGCGAACGCCCAGTCCCGCTCGTCCTGACCGGGCACCGCCATGATCGCGCCGGTGCCGTAGCCGGCCAGCACGTAGTCGGCGATGAACACCGGGATCTCGCCACCGTTGACCGGGTTCGTCGCGTACGCGCCGATGAAGACGCCGGTCTTCTCCTTCGCGTCGGCCGCGCGCTCGACCTCGGTACTTGCGAGTTCGTGAACGCCCGGTACGCCGCGACCGCCTCGGCCGGCGTCGCGTGCCCGCCGGTCCACGCATCCCGCGTGCCGTCCGGCCACGCGCCGGCACCAGCGCGTCGACCGACTCGTGCTCGGGCGCCAGCACCATGTAGGTCGCGCCGAACAGCGTGTCCGGGCGGGTCGTGAACACCCGGATCGGCGTGCCGCCGACCGTGTCGAAGTCGATGTGCGCGCCGGTCGAGCGGCCGATCCAGTTGCGCTGCATCATCTTGACCGGCTCCGGCCAGTCCAGCCGGTCCAGGTCGTCCAGCAGCCGGTCGCCGTACGCGGTGATGCGCATCAGCCACTGCTTCATGGTCCGCTTGAACACCGGGAAGTTGCCGCGATCCGAGCGCCCGTCCGCGGTCACCTCGGCGTCGGCCAGCACCGTGCCCAGGCCGGGGCACCAGTTGACCGGCGCCTCGCTGACGTACGCCAGCCGGTGGTCGTCGATGATCGTGCGGCGCTCGACATCGGACAGCGTCGACCAGGCCCGGCCGTCCGGTGTCGCCCGCTGGCCGGATTCGAACTCCGCGACCAGCGCCTCGATCGGCCGGGCCTTCTTCGTCGTCCGGGTCGAACCAGGAGTTGAAGACCTGCAGGAAGATCCACTGGGTCCAGCGGTAGAACTCGACGTCGGTGGTCGCGACCGAGCGACGCGGGTCGTAGCCCAGGCCCAGACGGTGCAGCTGGGCGCGGTACTTCTCGATGTTCGCCTCGGTCGTCACGCGCGGGTGGGTGCCGGTCTCCACCGCGTACTGCTCGGCGGGCAGGCCGAACGCGTCGAAGCCCATCGCGTGCAGCACGTTGTAGCCGGCCATCCGGCTGTACCGGGCGAAGCAGTCGGTGCCGATGTAGCCCAGCGGGTGCCCGACGTGCAGGCCCGCTCCGGACGGGTACGGGAACATGTCCAGCACGAACAGCTTCTTGGCGTCGCCGCCGGCGGGCGAGCGCGGGTGCTCGGGGTCGGCCAGCGGTCCGGTCGGGTTCGGCGCGTAGAACGTGCCGTGCTCGTCCCAGTAGTCCTGCCAGCGCACCTCGATCTCGCCGGCCAGCTCCGCGGTATAGCGGTACGCCGGGATCTCGGCGTCTACGGTCTCGCTCATTGCTATGTCCACCTTTATCGTCTGTTGAGCCTGGCCAGTGAAGAGCACATGTGGGCATAAAAAAGCCCCTCACGCAGGAGGGGTCGCCGTGCTGTCGGCCCCGATCCGTTCACGCACGGGGCGCAATCAGCACGGCTAGATAAGAAGCTCGCGACGGTCGATACCGGCCATGCCGGCATCATAAGCCTCCCGATAGCATGTCGCATCACGACGCGCGGCCGATACCTTGGCGCATAACCTGCGATCCGAGCAGACTGTCGCGCGGCCATGCCGGACGGTCGAATCGGACGTTCGATGGTCGAATGCCGTGATACCGCCAGCGGGTCACGTGCGTAGATACGGGCCGAACTGATGCAGGGGCCGATGCCGTACCACACGTTCGCCGCCCAGAGTAGACGCTACCCCCGGAAGGCTGGTTGCATCCTGCACCTAATTTATCGGATCTTGTTATCGATACCCCACCGAACGGTGGTATACGCGATAGCCTGGCGCCTCTCGGCGCCCCCACAATTCACGGCTAGCCTGAGAGAATGCACAGGGCCACCGGGGAGGCGGGCTAGCGCCGTCCGCCGTGTGTCCATCTACACGCCACCGCCGGAACATCGACCGGCGTAACGAGGAGACGGCAGTGACCATTCAACGTTCGGCCGGCGAACGCAGCCAGCCTATGTCGGCAGCGGATTTCGCCGCGGCCACCGACGCCATCGTGGCGAATATCGAGAAGGTCATCGAGGGCAAGACGGCCACGATCCGCCTCGCGCTCGCCGTCATGCTCGCCGAGGGCCACCTGCTGATCGAGGACGTCCCCGGCGTCGGCAAGACGAAGCTCGCCAAGGCGCTCGCCCGCTCGATCGACTGCTCGGTCCGCCGGATCCAGTTCACGCCGGACCTGCTGCCGTCCGACGTGACCGGCGTGAGCATCTACAACCAGGAGACGCGCGACTTCGAGTTCAAGCCGGGCGCGATCTTCGCGAACATCGTGGTCGGCGACGAGATCAACCGCGCCTCGCCGAAGACGCAGTCGGCGCTGCTGGAGGCGATGGAGGAGCGGCAGGTCACGGTCGACGGCCTCACCTACGAGCTGCAGATGCCGTTCATGGTGGTCGCGACGCAGAACCCGATCGAGATGGAGGGCACCTACCCGCTGCCCGAGGCGCAGCGCGACCGGTTCACCGCCCGGATCGCGATGGGCTACCCGGACACCGCCGCCGAGCTCGCGATGCTCGACGGGCACGGCGCCGAGGACCCGATCCTCGAGCTCACGCCGGTCGCCGACGCCGCAGATCGTCCGCCAGCTGATCGCGACCGTCCGCGACGTGCACGTCGCCGACCCGGTCAAGCAGTACGCGGTGAACCTCTGCCACGCCACCCGCGAATCCACCGACCTCCGGCTCGGCGCGTCGCCGCGTGCCACGCTGCAGCTGCTGCGCACCGCCCGGGCGGTCGCCGCGCTCGAGGGACGCGACTACGTCGTGCCCGACGACGTGCAGGCGCTGGCCGTGCCGGTCCTCGCCCACCGCATCATCCCGACCGCCGAGGCCCAGCTCAACCGGCGGACGACCGACGCGATCGTGGCCGACATCGTGCACCGGCTGCCGCTGCCGCACCGACCGTACGCCGCCGGAGCGTCTCCCGGCCCGCCGTCCCGCCGCCGTCGACCGGCGCCACCAGCCCGTACGACCAGCGGAGGCGTTAGCCATGCGGGAAGCGCTGAGCGGCCTCACCGCACGCGGGCGCGGATTCCTCTACGGCGCGGGTGCGGCCGCGCTCTGCGCCTTCCTGCTCGGCGAGGACAACCTGCTCCGGATCGCGGTGCTCCTCGCGGCGCTGCCGCTGCTCGGCGCCTGGACGGTCGGCCGCAGCAAATACCGGCTCGGCCTGCAGCCGCGTGTTGCAGCCGAACCGGGTCCAGGTCGGCATGACCGCCCGGATCCTGCTGCGCCTGGAGAACCTGTCCAACTTCACGACCGGCACGATGCTGCTGGAGGACCGGCTGCCGTACTCGCTGGGCAGCCGGCCCCGGCTGGTGCTGGAGCGGCTCGGCCGGCGGCACGCGTCATCGGTGGCGTACACGGTCCGGGCCGACGTACGCGGCCGGTTCGAGATCGGCCCGCTGGTGGTCCGGCTGACCGACCCGTTCGGCCTGTGCGAGCTGACCCGGTCATTCCCGAGCATCGACCACCTCGTAGTGATCCCGCAGGTCGTGCCGCTGCCGATGATGCGGCTGGCCGGCGAATACGCGGGCGCCGGCGAGAGCCACACGCGCAGCGTCGCCGTGCACGGCGACGACGACGCGGCCACCCGCGAATACCGGTACGGCGACGACCTGCGCCGGGTGCACTGGCGTTCGACCGCCCGTACCGGCGAGTTGATGGTCCGCCGCGAGGAGCAGCCGTGGGAGTCGCCGTGCCACGATCCTGCTCGACACCCGGGCCAGCGCGCACCGCGGCGAGGGCCCGAACGCGAGCTTCGAGTGGGCGGTCTCGGCGGTCGCCAGCATCGCCTCGCACCTGACGCACGCGGGCTACAAGATCCGGCTGGTCACCGACACCGGCATCGACATCGCCGCCGCCGGCAGCGACACCGCCATCCTCGACTACCTCGCCGAAGTGCAGCTCTCCGCAGTGGGGCGACATCGCGAACGCGACCGAGACGGTCCGGCGCAGTGCCGACGGCGGCCTGATCATCGGTGTCCTCGGCACGATCGACCAGACCGAGGCGCAGCTGCTCGGCATCGCTGCGCCGCAGCGGCACGACCTGCGTCGGCTTCATGATCGACAGCTCCACCTGGACCAACCTGCCGACGACGTTCCGCGAGGAGGCCGACACGCGCGTACGCGGCGGCCGGGCTCGCGCTGCTGCAGCGCGGCTGGCGGGTGATCGACGTGCCGCACGGCTCGAAGCTCGACGCGCTCTGGCCGAAGGCGGCCCGCGGCTCGCAGGGCTTCGCGTGGCGCGCCGCCATGGCCGAGACGGTCGCCGGAGGAGTCCGATGAATCAGCGCCGCCACCTCACCGTCATCGCCGCCGTCGCGACGCTGATGGCCGCCGTACCCGCTGGAGGCCTGTTCGCGGCCTGGACCTGGATCTTCCAGTGCGATCGTCGATCGTCACGCTCGATCTGTGGCGGCGCTGCTGGCGTGCGCGGGCACTCCGCGCGCCGGTCTGGGCGCAGCCGTTGATCGGCATGGCCGCGCTGCTGATCGGCCTGACCTGGATCCACGCCGGCACCGATCACGCGATCGGCGGCATCATCCCGGACGCCGACACGTTCCGCTACTTCGGACAGCTGGTCGCGGACTCGGGAACCGACATCAACCAGATGGCGATCCCGGTCGACGACACGCACGAGTCTGCTGTTCCTGACGTCGGCCGGCGTCGGCGCCTGTGCCGTCCTGGTCGACCTGCTCGCGGTCGGACTCCGCAAACCGGCCCTGGCCGGCCTGCCGATGCTGGCCATCTACACGGTGCCGGTCCAGATCGACCGCGATGGCATCTCGTTCCTGCCGTTCGTGATCGGCGCCTGCGGGTTCCTGTGGCTGCTGGTCTCCGACAGCATCGATCGCGTACGGCTGTTCGGCCGCCGGTTCACCGGCGACGGCCGGGGCGTCGACGCGTGGGAGACGTCCCCGCTGTCCTCGATCGGCCGCCGCATCGCCACGGTCGGCGTCGTCCTCGCCATCGCCGTCCCGGTCGATCCTGCCCGGACATCGGGCCGGGCCTCTTCGGCGGCGTCGGCAGCGGCGCCGGTGGCGACGGCTCGGCCGCCTGCAAGGGTTCCTGCCCGGCATCGCAACGAGGTCAGCCTGTTCGCGGACCTGAGCCGGCAGCCTCCGCAACGGCACCACCGGTCGACGAGCTGACCGTGACCACCAACGACCCGCTGCCGTACTACCTGCGCTATGCAACCGCGGGTGATCTGGAGACGGACGGATTCCACGAGACGATTCCGGACGGCGCCGACCGCCCAGGAACCTCCGCTACCGGCGGTCGGCATCACGTACACGACGCTGCACGCGAGCGTCAAGGTCCAGGCGTTCGCCGAACGACTTCCTGCCGGACTACTACAACACGATCGCGGCCAGCCTGAACGGCGCCTCGGATGCGTGGCAATACAACGACGACACGATGACCGTCTTCTCCAACAACACGTCGGCGCAGGGCATCGAATTACTGCGTTCGACTACGAACGCATAGACATGCCCGACCCGGGCGTCTTGCGCGGCGTTGCCCGGCTCCCCGGCAGTGACCCGATCAATGTGAAGTACGCGAGCGTTCCGCAACAGATCCGAGGCCGTTCAGCAGTGGGACAACGCCCACGCCAGCTCGGCGACGAACGAGTACGACACCGTCATCGACCTGTACGACAGCCTCGGCACGAATAACAACTTCTCGTACGTGCTGACCACGGCCGACGGCACCACCGGCTCGGCGATCGGCGACTTCCTGCAGCAGAAGCAGGGGTTCTGCGTGCAGTACGCGGCCGCGCTGGCGTGGCTCGTCCGCGAACGCGGATACCCGGCCCGGGTCGCGTTCGGCTTCACCCGGGGCACGCTGGTCGGGCCGAACACGTACCAGCTGACCGACAAGGATCTGCACGCCTGGACCGAGGTCTACTTCAGCGGCTACGGGTGGCTGCCATTCGACGCGACCCCCGCCGGTGGCGTACCCGGGTCCGTACAGACGACCTGGGCGCCCGGACCGGATGCCATCCCGAACATTTCGCCCAGCGGCGCGCAGCGGCCGTCGCCCGGATCGTCCAGCGGCGCACCCGGCGTCATCGGGCCGAAGAAGACCGATCCGACCCCCGGCGTCGGCGTACTCACCGACGGATCGCACGGTGGGATTCCGGCATGGCTGTGGGGCCTGTTGGCGGCGGTCCTCGTGCTAGCGCTCGCGGTCGTCAGCCCGCTGATCGCGCGACGATTGTCCCGACGACGGCGTACCGCGATCGATCATCGGTTCGCGAGCGCGGCCATCGGCGAGTTGGCGGTCGTGGTCGACGATGCGACCGAGATCGCGGCCCGAAGACGGCGGGCGCACACCGCCTGGGACGAGTTCATGGACACGCTCGTCGACTTCGACGTGACCATCGACCGTGCCGAAACACCGCAGGCGACCGCGGTACGCATCGTCGCGACCACCGAACTCACGGCGGATACGGCTCGCGGCGTCGAGACGATCGGGGCCAGCGAGCAGCAGGCGCGCTACGCACGCGTACCGGCGACGGCCGCCGATCTGGACGGTGACGTGCGCCGATTCCGCAAGGAACTCGCGGCGAACGTCTCGTTCAGCACTCGCATCCGGGCCGAACTGTTCCCACCGTCGGTGACGATCCGGTGGCGTGCGTCCGCGATGAACCGGCTCAGTCGGATCAGCGCGGCCGGGCAGGCGGCGCAGGAGCGGGTGGTCGGCACGCTCAACCTGCGGTGGCTGTCGCCACGACGGCTGCTCGCCGGTCGCGGCGTTAAGTAGTCCAACAATCACACATCGGGAGAGGCCTGAGGGCCTCTCCCGATGTGTATGCGCGCATCCGTACGTCCGCGACGGGTATGTCTGCGGCTTACTGGTTTTCCGGACGGCCGCGCCAGCGATCTTCGAGGCGGTCGATGAACGACAGGCGGCGAACCCGCGTGGAGCGGCTGGCGGTGCCGCCGACGGACTTGAGCGTGCCGCCGTTGCGACCACGTCGCACCGACTGGACGCCGAACAGCATCGCGCCGAACGTGACCACAAAGCCGATCACGCTGAGCACCAGCACTTTGCTGATCGGACCGGCGATGACCATAGCGAACCCGACGACGCCGATCAGAACGGCAAATATGACGCGGCGACGCGTGTGGAATCGCGGATCTGACGCGCGCACCGCGGAAGCAAACTTGGGGTCTTTGGCCAGCGACTGTTCGATCTGGTCGAATAGGCGCTGTTCGTGCTCAGAGAGCGGCACGGTACTCCTCCCCGGTCCCAACAGGGTCGATCTAGATGTGTCACCCACATCAGGGCCGACGCGACCGTGACAGCCAGGCGGCTGCTTATGGTAAGTCTACGAGCGCCGCACCGGGTCGCAAAGCCGTACGACCCGCTGAACACCACGAATTTTGCACCGCGGAATCCGGATCGACCAACCACTACCGCCAGGCGCCTATTCGGGCCCCTCTCCGGACGCCTCGGCGTGCTCCCCAGCCCGCCACGGACCACGCATCTGCGACCAATCCACCCGATCAGGATCGCCGTCGCGCCGGACGTGGCCGGTCTTGTCACTGCCCAACAGGCTGGCCGGCCGGATCGCGGCGGTGCCGAATCGGGCAACGGCGGCGTCCGCGGCACGATCGGCGCTTGCCCACCCGTGCTCGCGCTCGCCGAGTGCCGGCTGCCGAGCCAGCCCGGACGCCGCCACCAGGCCTTCGGCCCGCACGCCCAGGAGGCGGATCCGGTCGCCGGGCGCGAGCGCGTCGAACAGTTCGGCCGCGGTCTCGAAGATCTCCCGGCTGACATCGGTGGCACCGACCAGCGTCCGGGATCGGTGCAACGTCCGGAAGTCGGCGAGCCGTACCTTGATCGCGACCGTACGGGCGGCCAGCCCTCCCGACCGCAAGCCGGGACGCGACCTGGTGCGACAGGGCCAGCAACGTCCGCCGCAGCACGACGTCGTCATCGACATCCACGTCGTACGTCGTCTCGTTGCTGATCGACTTCTCCACGTGCTCGGGCACGACCGAACGGGCGTCGCGACCGTTCGCGAGCGCGTGCAGGTGCCGGGCGGACGCCTCGCCGACGCCGGAGCGCAGCATGCCGATCGGCGCGGACCGCGAGGTCGCCGATCGTCCGGAGGCCGAGTTTGCGCAGCACCTCGGCGGTACGTTCGCCGACGCCCCAGAGCGCCTCGACCGGCAGAGGCCGCAGGTATTCCAGCACCCGGTCGGCCGGGATCACCGCCATGCCGTCCGGCTTGGCCCGCGTCGACGCCAGCTTGGCGACGAACTTCGTCGATGCAATGCCGACCGAACAGGTCAGTCGCTGGTCCTCGTAGACCCGGGCGCGGATCAGCGCACCGATCTCGGCGGGCCGCCCGAGCAGTCGCCGGGCACCGGCGACATCGAGAAACGCCTCGTCCATCGAGAGCGGCTCGACCAGCGGCGTAACGTCCCGGAAGATCCGCATGACCGCCGCCGACGCGGCCGCGTATTCGCCGAAGTCCGGCGGCAGGAAGATCGCCGACGGGCAGAGCCGTCGCGCCTGCGCGCCCGGCATCGCGCTCCGGACGCCGAACGTCCGCGCCTCGTAACTCGCGGAACTCACCACGCCGCGGGGGCCGGCCCCGCCGACGATGACCGGCTTACCGGCCAGCTCCGGCCGGCGTCTGATCTCCACCGAGGCGTAGAACGCGTCCATGTCGACGTGCAGTTTCGTGCAGCCGGCGTCGTCGGCATCGGGGCCGAATTCGCCGCCGGTCCCGCTCCGAGGAATCTGCGCACTCCGCCCCACGTCAGCAGGCTAGCCCGCGGTTACGACATTCCCTACCACCGCAGCGTGATGAGGGGAATCTCCATCTCGACCGCGGTCAGCGAGCCGTGCATCCCGATCAGCGCGGACTCGTGCGCTTCGGTCTTGGACGCCATGATCGCGTACTGGTCCCGGCAGATCACCACCACATCACCGATCCGCTCGAGGTGGGCGGGCGAGACGTCGCCGTACCAGCCGGTCGCGACCACCTCGTCCCGCGTCATCACGAGCGCCGCGTCACCGACCACGCCCTGCCAGGTCGCCACGGTGTCGGCGACGTTGCCGGTGTAGAGGTAACGGACTCGCGGCTCGCCCGCCACGAGATCCACACCGGCGCGCAGGCGCGGGTCACCATCAAGATCAAAGCGACGATCCATGGGTACGGTCAACTGGCCGTGATCGGCGGTGACGAACAGCGCCGCATCCCCCGGCAACCGGGCCGCCAGCCGGGCGAGCAGGCGTTCCAACCGCCGGATCTCGTCCAGCCACTCGTCCGACTCCGGGCCGTGCGCGTGGCCGACGCGATCGAGGTCCGGATAGTAGCCGTACACCAGCGTCGGACCGGCGGGCTCGATCAGCGCGTCGATCATGGCGTCGGCCAGCGTCTCGATGCCCTCACCACCGATGTACTTCGCCCCCCGGTACGCAGCGTCGGTCAGACCGCTGCCCGCGAACGCAGGCTTCGATACGACCCGCGTCGCGATGCCGGCCGCGCTCGCCAGGTCGAACATCGTCGGCAGCGGCTGCCAGACCGACGGCGCCGGATCGTCTCGCCACAGAATGTGGTTCAACACGCGCTTCGTGCCCGGAATCCGTACGTTGAACCCGACGACGCCGTGCGCGCCGGGCAGTGCACCGGTGCCGAGACCGACCAGGCTGGTCGGCGTCGTCGAGGGAAAGCCCGTAGTCAGGCACTCCACCGAGCCGAACCGGCCGGATTGCAGGTCGGCCAGCGTCGGCGATGCCTCGGCGGCCGCGGCCAGCTGGTGAAAACCTAGACCGTCAATCAGCAGGACCGCGGCCCGCTGCAGGCCGTCGTGGCGGGCGGCGAACCCGAACGGATCGCGTGCACCCTTGACGCCCAGCGCGGCGAGGATGCTCGGCAGCAGATCCGTGCTGCTGGCCGACCCGTAGCGGGGTGACACCGGGAATCGCAGCAGCGGATCCACTTCCGGCATCGCGCACTCCCGTCGATATGTCAAGTCCGACTCACGTTAGCGCAGCAGCCGCCGGCCGCGGGACCGGGAGGCGAGAGCCGCGAACGGAGAGCCCAGCGGAAGCCGGTTCGACGAGATCAACGACCGACCCGGGCCAGGATGTGGAGCTGCGTCGCAATATCGCGGAACGGCGGCAGCGCGGCAACGGCAAGCTCGAACTCGAGCACACCGGCGGGGTCGGCATCGGCGAGGGCGCCCGGCATGAGATCCACGGCTACGCGTACCCCGGCAATCCCCTCGACCGTGAAGCCGGCGGAGCGCACCAGCGCGGCGGCGCTCTCGGCGTCGAACCGCCGCCGCTCCCCCGCGGCCCGCGCCTCACCCAACAGCATCGCGGTCGCCGCGCGAGCCTGTCCGGCCAGCACTCGGGCCAGCGCGGCGCCGGCCCGGTTGAGGACCACGATGCTGGCGATGCCGCCCGGACGCAGGGCGGTATCGATCGCAGCCATCACCGCGGCCGGATCGTCGACCTCTTCGAGCACGCTGTGGCAGAGCACGATGTCCGCGCTGCTCGGTGCGATCAGCGCCCCGAGCTGGTCACCATCGCCCTGCAACGCGGTGATCCGGTCGGCGACGCCGGCATCGGCGGCACGGCGGGCCAGACTGGCCAGCGCATCCGGGCTGGCGTCGATCACGGTGACCGAATGGCCGCCCTCGGCAAACGGCACCGCGAAACCGCCGGTGCCGCCGCCGACGTCGATGACGTCCAGCGTCTCGCCGGACCGCCGATCGAGTTCGCGACGCAGAGCCGCCCAGATCACGGCGGTACGGGCGGTGAGCGGCGGCGTCCCGGCCAACGTAGGTTCCACGTGGGCAGCGTATGCCCTACCGGCCGGGTGCGGGCGATTCGCCCCGAGCCGCTTCCGTCGTCGGGGTACGCGGCTTCGGCACGATCGGCCCGTTCGCGACGAGTGCCTCGAGGTGCTCCGCCGGGATCGGCCACCCGAACAGCTCACCCTGCACCAGCACGCACCCGGCGTCCTCGACCAGGCGGCGTTGTTCGGCATCCGCGACGCCCTCGGCGATCACGTCGAGGCCGAGACGCTGGCCGAGCCGGACCACGACATCCGCGATCGGACCGGCTTCGCGTACGCCGTCGTCGGTCGACGGCGACACGATCGACGAGTCGACCTTGAGAATGTCGACCGGGAGCCGTCGGAGCTGACCCAGCGACGAGTAGCCCGCGCCGAAGTCGTCCAAGGCGATCCGCAGGCCGCTGTTGCGTAGGGCGGCGAGCGTCGTGATCAGCACGTCCATGTCGATCGCGACAGCGTGTTCGGTGACCTCCAGGACGAGCCGCTGCGGCGGCACGTGATGCGCGCTGATCAGGTCGGCCACCTGGGCCACATAGTCCGGGCGGTGCAGCTCACGGACCGAGATGTTGACCGACAACCAGATCGTATGGCCGTCGATGATCCACCGGGCCAGCTGGCGGCAGGCCTCCGCCATCACCCACCGGCCGATGTCGTCGATCAATCCGGATCCCTCGGCAATCGGGATGAATTCCGCCGGCGACACCGGTCCGAGTTCGGCACTGTGCCACCGCAGTAGCGCCTCGGCGCCGACCACCACGCCGGACGGAAGCGATACGACCGGCTGATAGAGCAGGGTCAGCTCGTCCCGCTGGATCGCGCCGCGCAGCGAGGCCTCCACCGTGTTGCGGCGCCGCAACCATGTCACGAACGCCTCTGCGTAGCCCTCGACCCGGTCCTTGCCGCGCAACTTCGCGAATCGCAGTGCCACGTCGGCGTTGCGCATCAGGTCCGCCACGTCGGCGGCGCCGTCGGTCACCGCGAGTCCGATACTCGCGGACAGGTAGACGAGCGAGTTGCTGATCTCGTACGGGCGGGCCAGCACGGCACGCAACCGACCCGCGGCCGCCGCGGCCTCAGCCGGCTGCAGCCACAGCACCGCCGCGAACTCATCGCCACCGAGCCGGGCCGCGATGTCATTCGGGCGCAGGTTCTTTCGCAGCCGGTGCGCGACCTCGACCAGGACCGCATCGCCCACGTCGTGACCGCGCAGGTCGTTGACGTTCTTGAAACCGTCCAGGTCGATCGCGAGTACGACGCTCGGCGGACCGCCGATCACCCGCTCGTGCAGCGTCGCGACGAACGCCCGCCGGTTCGCGAGTTCGGTGAGCGGATCGGTGTGCGCGAGGGACCGGTAGAGCCGCCCGCGCCGTTCCAGCTCCCCGGCGTACACGCGAAGGTCGCGCATCGCGAGCGTCTGCCGGCCGGCAAGCGCGCCGCCGATCACCGCCGCGATCAGGATGCCGGTATTGTCCGCGCGCCGGAACACGATGAGCTGGACGAAACAGGCGGCGATCGCGAGCGTGACCGGCACCCACGAGACCAACATGCCGTACGACACCTCGCGGACCGCCCGGGCCGGCTGGCTCGCCGGCGGACGGTAGATCCGTACCGCCAACGCCGTGAGCGCGACCGCATAGAGGGCGGATGCGACCACGATCAGGGTGGCGTCGCCGTACCCGGCGGCGACCAGCAGCAGCGGCGCGGCGATCATGCAGCCGAGAATCACCAGCGCCATCGATCCGGCCGCGCTGCGCCGCATCCGCCATGCGGCCGCCGCGCAGACACTGACCGCGAACAGGCTCGGGGCCAGCACGAGTAGCCCGACAATCTTGCCGAGGTTGGTGACCTGACCACCGATGTAGTGCATGGGACTCGGCGCGACCAGCAGGACCCAGACGGCATAGCCCGCGGACGACGCGATCACCATGCCTTCGGCCGAGCGTCGGAGCGCAACTCCGGGGCCGTCCGCGTGCTGCGCGAGGTACAGGCCGCCACTGAGCAACGCGGCAGTCTGTATGAACAAACCAATGGCAAGCGGGACGAGACGGATATGTGAGTAGGCGTGAATGTCGAATGCAGTGACGCCGAGCGCGATCGCGGTACCGACGAATCCGACGGACAGCAAGCGATAGCCGGTGCGAACACCGCCGGTGCCACGCAGGATCGACGCGCGGGCGGTCAAGACGGCGGCGACGAGGCCCAGGGCCGCATCGACCGCCGCACCGTAGAAGAGCGCCGCCATCGGGGTCACATCGATAGTGTGCGCGATCAACCGTTCGGCCAGTGGGACTGCGGGTACGGCCATATCGCGACGGCCAGAATTACGTCATCGTTTCGGTCATGAACAAACCCCCAGGCTAGGGCAAATGCTCGATATCGCAGAGAAATGTGCCAATGCGCCATATGCAAGAGTGACTTGTATCAGTAACATCCGCGAAGGCCGTCACAACCCCACGTACGGGTGGTAACACAATGAACCGACGCTGGACGATCCGCGCGCGCATCCTCACGCTGCTCCTCGCCCCCGCGCTGCCGCTACTCGCGATGCTCGTCTTCGCCACGTCGGTGACCCTGACCCCGGCGCTGAATCTGCGCAATGCGCGCATCGCCGTCGATGACGCCGGCCTACCCGCCGCGACCGTGGTGAGCGACCTCCAGATCGAGCGCGAGCTGTCAGTGATCACCGTCAGCCTGCGGGTCCCGAACGACGACACTACGTCGAATCTGGACAGGGCGCGAGTGTTGACCGACAAGAACGGGACGGTGCTCACCAACCTGAGCGGGAACAAGGCGTTTGCTGATGCCGCGAACTCGGCGACGCGCGGATATCTCGCTCAATTGGATGCCGGCCTGAAAAAGCTGCCCGACGAGCGCATTGCGATTGATCACGGCGCCAGCCGTGCGAGCGTGATGGACTTCTACAGTGGATTAATCCAGACCACGTTCTATTTGTACGGTTCCATTGCCCAACTCGACGATCACGCTCTCCAAACCGAGGCGAACGGCGTCGTCGGCATCGCACAGGCGAGCGAATTCCTGGCACGCGAGGACGCGATCGTCGCCGGCATCATCGCCTCCGGCAACGAAACGGTCAGCGACTACACATCGATGGTCGCCACGGTCAACACGAAGCGGTTCCTGTACACCCAGGCCACCACATATCTGGCGCCCGACCAGCTCGCGCTCTACAACACCGTGACGCGTGGCACCGCGTACGCGGACCTGACCAAACTCGAAGACGGCCTGGTCGAGAAGTCCACCATCGGGCAGCCGACGACCATCGATCCGGTCGAATGGCACAACGACTACAACGCGATCGCGACCGGACTCGGCATCTTCGAAGGCGCCCTCGCCCAGCAGGTCATCAGCGCCACCGGAAACGCGGCCACGTCCAAGGAGATCGAGCTGGCCATCGCGGTCGGCGCCAGCTTCCTGATGATGCTGATCGTCCTGATCTTCTCGATCCGGATCGCGCGTACGCTGATCCGCCGCGTCGCCGGCCTACGGATGGACGCCCTGTCGCTCGCGCTCGACCGGCTACCGTCCGTCGTCGGCCGGCTGCGCCGGGGCGAGGCGGTCGACCTGAAGGCGGAGACGCCACCCCTGCGGTACGGCTTCGACGAACTCGGCCAGCTCGGCGACGCATTCACCCGCGTGCAGGAGACCGCGATCGCGTCCGCGGTCCAGGAGGCGAACCTCCGCAACGGTTTCAACCAGGTGTTCCTGAACATCGCCCGGCGCAGCCAGACACTGCTGCACCGGCAACTGTCGCTGCTGGACGCGATGGAACGCCGCACCGAGGATCCGGACGAGCTCGAGGAACTGTTCCGCGTCGACCACCTCGCCACCCGGATGCGGCGCCACGCCGAAGACCTGGTCATCCTCGCCGGCTCGACGCCGGGTCGCGGATGGCGCAGCCCGATCCCGTTCGCCGACGTCCTGCGCGCGGCCGCCTCCGAGGTCGAGGAGTACGCGCGGATCAGCGTGATCGGCGTACCCGAGGTGGGCCTCGCCGGGCGTGCCGTCAACGACGTCGTCCACCTGCTCGCGGAGTTGTTGGAGAACGCGACCATGTTCTCCCCTCCGGACACTCAGGTCGCGATGTCCGGCCAGGTCGTGCCGAACGGGTTCGTGATCGAGATCGAGGACCGCGGCCTCGGCATGAGCGTGGCGGCGATCGAAGACGCGAACGCACGCCTGGCGGCACCGCCGGATTTCGATCCGGCCAACAGTTCCCGGCTCGGCCTGTTCGTCGTCTCGCGGCTCTCTGCTCGTCAGGGCATCTCGGTCGGGCTGCGACGGTCACCGTACGGCGGCGTCACCGCGGTCGCGCTGATCCCGGCGGAACTGGTGGTCTCGCAGTCGGAGATCGGCCTGGACTCGTACGGTGGCGGACTCGGCGCCCGCCTGCCGGCACCGCGGCAAGCGCCGGAAGACGACACCGCCGAGCGCCCGATTGCCGGTGCCGCACCGATTGCGGTTGCCGTGCTGGAGAGCGCCGACGACGCGACCATGACGCTGACCATGGACGGCCTGCCGAAGCGATCCCGGCAGGCGAGCCTCTCCCGGCAGCTGCCGGAGTCGAACGGGCGCGGCGGGTTCGCCGACTTCGGGACCGCACCGAGTCTGCCGAGCGGCAGCCCGGCTAGCGGCGCCGGACCGACCAGCGGCGCCGGGCCGAGCAACAGCGGTCCGGTCAACAACAACCCGGTAAGCGTCAACCCAATGAGCGTCAACCCGGGCGGCTTTAATCTCGCCGGCAACGGCTTCCACCCCGCCAACTCCAGTGGCAATGCCGGCGCCACCACCGGCAGCGGTACGACCGGCAACACCAGCAGTGCCGGCGGGAACCTCAGTGGCAACGTCAACGGCACGGTCGTGGGCGTCAACGGCAATGCCGGCGGCCACACCATCGGATCCGGAGCGCACGCGTCACCCGCGTTGGCGGCCGGCGCCTCGTCGAGCGGTGGCGCACACAGCCGCACACCGGGCGAGAACACCGAGACGGGCCGATCGCTCGAGCAGATGCGATCGATGCTCTCGTCCTTCCAGAGCGGGATGGAACTCGGACGGCGCGAGGCTTCGAAGCCTCGACATGCCGATACGGATACCGACACACCTGACCGACCCGACCCGGTTTCCCGGTCGGACGGCGCGGAGTCACCCGAAGAAAGGCACCCAGAATGACCGAAACACCGAGCTTGGATTGGCTGCTCGACGATCTGGTTGGTCGGGTACCGTCCGCTCGCCAAGCCGTTGTGCTCTCGGTCGATGGGTTGCTCACCGGATCATCGAGCAACCTTGCGATCACCGACGCCGAGCATCTCGCCGCGGTCGCGGCCGGATTCTCCGGATTGGCTCGGACCGCCGGTCGCCACTTCCGCGGCGGTGCCGTCCGGCAGACCATTGTGGAGATGGAGTCGGCGTTCCTGTTCATCACATCCGCCGGCTATGGGGCCTGCCTGGCGGTTCTCAGCGAATCGGACTCGGACATCGGCCTGATCGCGTACGAGATGGCCATGTTGGTGGAGCGCATCGGGCAGAACATGTCGACGCCACCGCGTCGCGGTTCGGTGGCAGCCGATGCCCGGTGACCGCTCGCTAGAAGGCAAGCCCGAGTATCAGACCTGGCTCGACCAGGATGCCGGCCCGCTCGTACGCTCGTTCGCCCTCACCGGTGGCCGGACCCGGACCGGTTCGAGCGTCGACCTGCTGGCGTTTGTGGTCGCTACCGCCGGCGCACGTGGCGTCGTCTGGCAGACTCAACCCGAACACCGCGCGATCCTTGCGCATGCCGCAACGCCGATCTCGCTTGCCGAGCTCGCGTCCCATGTAGACCTTCCGCTCGGTGTCGTCCGCGTCCTTCTTGAGGACCTGGTCGAACTTGACGCGGTCGCCATCCAGGAACCCGCTGCGGTCAGCAGCAAACACGAGGACCATGTGCTCAAGGCGGTGATCAATGCTCTCCGGACCCTCTGACCCGCAGATTGTCCCGACCGCGATCAAGATCCTGATCGCAGGCGGGTTCGGTGTCGGAAAGACGACACTCGTCGCGTCGGTCAGCGAGATCATGCCGTTGTCCACCGAAGAGATCCTGACCGATGCGGGCACGAACTTCGACGACATTTCCGGCGTCGAATCGAAGCGCACAACAACGGTCGCAATGGACTTCGGGCGCATCAGCGTCGGCGAGGGGATCGTGCTCTATCTGTTCGGTACGCCGGGCCAGGACCGCTTCTGGTTCCTCTGGGACGAACTCGCCCTCGGCGCGCTCGGTGCCGTCGTGCTCGCCGACACGCGCCGTCTCGCCGACTGCTTCCCGTCCATCGACTACTTCGAGCGCCACCGTACGCCGTTCCTGGTCGCGGTGAACTGCTTCGACGGCGATCAGCGCTTCGAGGAGCCGTCGGTCCGCGAGGCGCTCGACCTCGATCCCGATGTGCCGATCGTGTTCTGTGACGCGCGCAGCCGCGCGTCGGCGAAGCATGTGCTGGTCTCGCTCGTCGAGCACGTCCTCACTCGAAAGACGAGCCGCCAGGCCATCCAGGGCACCGTGGTCCCGCCGCCCACGAGCGTCCAAGCCGTCCGCTGACGGCCGAGTGTCACAGCCGTCCGCTGACGGCCGAGTGTCACAGCCGTCCGCTCACGGCTGTACGCGGCAGCCGGACGTGACGGCTGGCTCTCGCCAGTACGGAATGCCGTCTCCGAGCCGGGCGGTGCTCCCGCGGCGTGCCCCGTCGTCGTCCACACGTCGGTGAGTGGCAGCGCGTACTTGTCGTTGCCGGTCATCGGACCGACGCCGAGCGCATCCTCGATCGTGGCCGCGAGGCTGAAGTCGGTGTAGCGCACCTTGCTGACGTAGTCGTCCTTCACGGTGCCCTGCGACCCGATCACGTATGTGGGGATGTGGTTGGGGTAGCCGGGTCCGAACGCCTTCGTATGCCCCTCGTCCCACGACACGATCAGCAGTGAGCGCTGCGTCTTCCATGCCGGGGACGCGAAAATCATCGGCAGGGTGTCCTGCAGCCACCGGTCACCGGTCGCGACGCCACCGTCCTCCATGTCGTTCACGTCGTTAGCGGCGAACCAGACGAAATTCGGCGTCGTACGCGTCGCGGTCAGATCCCGCGCCATCTGGTCGAGTGGCTGGTTGTGGGCGGCGCATCGGACCGGGTCCCCGACGATGTCCGCGTAGTCCATGAACGGCTCGTCGTCCGGGATGTAGTAGCCGCCGGCCGCTGTGTTGTGGCTGGTCATGTCGCAGTTGCCGGCCGCGCCCTCGGCATAGCCCTTCCAGGTCAGCTTCGCCGCATCGAACTCGTCGCCGAGATTCGTCCCGATCACCCGATCGCGGCCGACGGTCAGGTCACGGGTCCAGCCGAACGTCGAACCGCCCGTCACGGCGAGGTAGTTCGGGTCGCTCGGGTGCGTGGTGGCGTACGCGTCGGACAGCAGTGAGCCGTTGTAGGCCAGCACGCCGTTCAGGTAGGGCGCGTGCGGGTTGTTGACCACGAAGTCGTCGTGGTTCGCCGGCGCCTCGCCGCCGGAGTAGTTCTCGTTCTCCATGAACACGAAAAACACATGATCAAAAGCCGGAACCACGTGCCCATCCGGTACGGCCAGCCGGGGCGCGGTCAGCGGTACGTCGGCGACGAAGGACAGATCGTCGGCGTACCCGTCGGTGGTGTCACCGGCGGTCCACTGGAACGTGAGCGTGACCGTCGCGGTACGCGAACCGGGCGGGATCAGGCCACGCACATCGCGCCGGAGCAGCTCGGTCACGCCGGAGCGGTCGGTGTTCGTGACCGGTTGCAGCTGGGCCGTCGACAGCAACTCGCCGGCCCTGTCGGTGAATTCCACCGTGACGCCGACGCGATCGTTCTGCCCGGCGAAGCCACCGAGCCAGCCGGACAGATCGTAGGTTGCCTCGGCCGCGCCGATCTTGGCGGCTGCCGGCTTGAGGTCGATGCGCTGGATCAGGATGGCGTTGCCGGTCGCACCGCCGGCGAACAGTGCCCGCCCCGGTACCTTCGGTCCGATCGATCCGACCTGCGGAAATCCGACCGAGCCGTAGCAGACGCTATCCGGTGACCCGTACTCGACGGTCCAGCCGGGGATCGTGGTCGCGTCGTAGCCGGAGGTGGTGCACGAGCCGGCCTCGGCGGATGGATTCACCAGCAGGTTCGTCCCCGGGTCGGCGAGCTGCGCAGCCGCCGCAGCGGCCGGACCGGGCCGGGCAATGAGGACACTCAGCAGCAGCAACACGGCGAAGAACGGCATGCAGCGTCCCGCACGGCTCCGCATGCGTCGCCCCCTTCGCCGCCGACAGCCAGAGTTCCACTGTCACACGGTGAACCGGACGACGTCTCACTTTCCGCCGTTTAGGGGCGACCGGACTACTGGGTCATGCGGTCGCCGCGCAGGAGACCGTACGCGGTCGCGGGCGCCGTCATCACGTCATCATCGTTCGGCGGGTCCACCGCCGTCGTCGCGCTGTAGTCGGAGATCCCGAAGTCGAACGTCGGGGTCGAGCCGGAGCCGCCGACCTTCAGTTCGGTGAGCCGGCCCTGCGCGTCGAGCGTCGCCGTGAACGGGAGGTTCGCGCCCGCCGCGCCGAGCCCGCTGCCGGCCGGCACCATCGACGCCACCCCGGCGACGCCGGTGAGGTCGATCCGGCCGGAGTAGTGGCCGCTGCTGCTGTTCGACGCCGAGATGATCCCGCCCAGGATGTTGCTCAGATCGAACGCGTCCGGAAAGCGTGCCTGGTCGTACGGGAGGCTGCCGGCCGACAGCAGGCCGGCGTCGAGCTTCAGCCACTTGTCGGGATCGATGCCCAGATCGGGGTTGTCCACGCCCGCGTCGATCTTCACCCAGCTGGTGCCATCGATGGTGAGATCCCGGATCGTCACAGGGCTGCCGTCGCGTACGGCCTTCGCGGTGACCGTCTCGCAGTCCGCGATCGGGTCCACCGTTCCGATCGCGGTGAGGTGCGGCGTCGTGAGCGTCACCGCATATGTCGTGGTCGCCAGCGCGGTGACCGACGCCAGCAGCGCCTGCCTGGATGCGGCATCGGCCGACGGATCGTCGGAGCCGGAGCCCGACGAGTGACATCCGGCGACGCTCAGGATGGCGACTGCTAGTAGTGCCACGGCGGTACGACGCGTTGTCAACGATCCTCCAACGGAAATGCCCCCGGTCGCGAGTGAGCGCCAAGGCACGTCTTAGTTACGGCGTGGTAACCACCGTCCAGCAGGAGAATCTACCGATCCGCGCACGAAAGTCCGAGCCCGAAGTTAATGACGTGAGATGGGACACATCAGTCCATCACGGCGACAACCGGATCCACTACTGAGCGTGATTTTCGGCGGATGCGCCGGATCCGCATCCGCCGAAAGCATCACGTCGCCGGCACCGGGTCCGGCAACTCGTCACCCGCCACATCCGCCTGTACGGGCGCCGCGACCGGATCGTGGGCGTAGTCGTCCGGCGCCGTCGTATCCACGCCGTCCGGCAGCCTGAACGCCTTGCACACCAGCGTTACCAGGACCGCCACGAGCAGGTTCGCGATCACGGCCACGAACCCGACGTACACCGTGGTCTTCGCGTTGAGTCCGATGCTCGTCGGATCGAACCAGTGCGAGATCGCGTACGCCGAACCACCGAAGTGCTTGTGGTTCGTGGCCACGTTCGGGATCTGATAGAGCATCCACATGCCCCAGCCCATACCGGCGATCCAGCCGGCAACGAGGCCCCACCGGTGCAGCCACCGGGTGTAGAGGCCCACGCCGACCGCGGGCAGCGTCTGCAGGATGATGACGCCACCGATGAGCTGCAGGTCGATCGAGAACTGCGGGCTGATCAGCAGGATCACCAGGACCGCACCGACCTTGACGACCAGCGATGCGATCTTGCTGACCGTCGCCTGGCGGGCCGGGTCCGCGTCCCGCCGGATGTACTCGACGTAGATGTTGCGGGTGAACAGGTTCGCCGCGGCGATCGACATGATGGCGGCCGGAACGAGCGCTCCAATCGCGATCGCGGCGAAGGCCACGCCCGCGAACCAGTGCGGGAACATCTGGTCGAACAGCACCGGAACGACCGTGTTCGTGTCGGCCTTGCCACCGGTGACAATCGGCTTCACGTTCGCGGCGATCGCCATGTAGCCGAGCAGCGCGATCAGGCCGAGCAACAGGCTGTACGCCGGCAGCGCGGACATGTTCCGCTTGATCACGCTGCGCGACTTGCTGGCCAGCACGCCGGTGACGCTGTGCGGGTACAGGAACAGCGCCAGCGCCGAACCGAATGCGAGCGTGATGTACTGCCACTGGTTCGCCGGGCCCAGCACCGTGCTGCCCGGCGTCTTCGCGGCGGCGAGATGCGTCTGTGCGGTGTCGAAGATCTTGTGGAAACCGCCGAGCTTGTACGGGATGTAGATAATCGCCACGATGATGACGATGTAGATCAGCAGATCCTTCACGAACGCGATCAGCGCCGGCGCCCGGAGCCCGGAGCTGTAGGTGAATGCGGCGAGGATCGCGAACGCGACGATCAGCGCCCACGTCGGGTTGACATGCATCGTCTTGAGGACCGACTCGATGCCGACGAGCTGCAACGCGATGTACGGCATGGTCGCCACGATGCCGGTGATCGCGACGAGCAGCGCCATCGTCGACGAGCCGGATCGGGCGCGGACGAAGTCGGCCGGGGTGACCAGCCCGTGCTTGCGCGAGACCGACCACAGCCGGGCGAGCACGACGAACACCATCGGATACACGATGACGGTGTACGGCACGGCGTAGAACCCGAGCGCGCCCGAGGCGAACAGCAGCGCCGGTACGGCGACGAACGTGTACGCGGTGTACAGATCACCGCCGATCAGGAACCACGTGACCCACGAACCGAACTGGCGACCGCCCAGACCCCACTCGTCGATGTGGTTCAGTCCGCCGGTGCGCTTCCACCGCGCCGCGGCGAATCCGGTCACGCTGACCAGCAGGAAGATGACCAGCGCGACGATGATCTCAGTCAGATGGTCCTTCATCGGAGATCACCGCCTCGCCGGGCGCCGGTGCGGCCTGCTCGGGGATCACCGCCGCCGCCGTTCGCGGCTTGGTCATCTGATAGACCAGCGTCGTCGTACCGACGCCGAGGATGATGAATGCGAGTTGCAGCCAGTAGAACCGAGGAAACCCGAGGACGTACGGGTTCTTACCGTTGTAGAACGCGGTGATCAGCGGAACGGCGACCGGGACGATCAAAAGCCAGTGCCAGGCACTGCGCCGATCGTCTCGCCCGTCGACGGCATGATGGGCCATGGCAGGCTCCTTCAGCGGGCAACGAATATCGATCAAGCTGATCGTGACGTTACCGCCGTGTTACGAGCCTGCCAAGGCATAGAGCACGCTAGATTTGTTCGAGCGGGTGCCACCGGCCGTAGAGCGCGATCTTCTCGGCCGCCTCCGGACCCCAGGAACCCGGCTTGTACGGCAGCGGCTCGTCGGTGCGATCGATCAGGTGCTCGACGATCCGCCAGCTCTCCTCGACGATGTCCATCCGGCCGAACTGCCGGGGATCGCCGTTGATCGCACCCAGGAAGATGTACTCGTACGGCTTCCGCTGGCCCTTGAGCTGGTGCTCGAAGTCGGCCGACACACTGATCTCGCGGACCTGGTTGCCATGCCCCGGCTCGCCGGCGTAGAGGTTCAGCGTGATGCCGACGTTCGGGCCGAGACGCAGGCGGATCAGGTTCGGATCCGGTTGCCCGTCTGCGTCGGCGAACAGCATGACCGGTGGTTTCCGCAGCTCGGCGACGACCTCCAGTGAGGTGGTCGCCATGTTCTTACCGGCCCGGATCGTGATCGGCACGTTGTGCCAGCGCCAGTTCTCGATGTAGAACTTCGCGGCCACGAACGTCTCGGTGGGGCTACCGGGGCGTACCCCCTTGATCTTCTGATAGCCGTCGTATTGACCGCGCACCATGTCGCGAGCCTTGCCCGCCTTGATCGCGCGCAGCACCTTGTACTTCTCGTCCAGCATCGCGTCCGGATCGCTGGAGGCGGGCGGCTCCATCGTCAACAGCGCGAGCACCTGGAGCAGGTGGTTCTGCACGACGTCGCGGATCGCGCCGACCGGGTCGTAGAACGAGCCGCGGTCCTCGACGCCGAAGTTCTCCGCCATCGTGATCTGGATCGTGCGGATATACGAGCTGTTCCAGACCGGCTCGAGCAGCGTATTCGCGAATCGGAACGCAAGGATGTCCTCGACCGACTCCTTGCCGAGGAAGTGGTCGACGCGGTAGATCCGCGCCTCCGGGAAGAACTCCTTCAGCTCGTTGTCGAGCGCGATCGCGGACGGGCCGTCGGTCCCGAACGGCTTCTCGACCACGAGCCGGCCCGTGCAGATGTCGGCACCGTGCAGGCCCGCGGCCACCACCCCGAAGAGCGATGGGGGTACGGCGAGGTAGTACGCCGGGAACATCGCCTTACCGAGCTGCGCCTTGAGTTCGGCGAACGTGTCCGGGCTGTCGAACGAACCGGCGACGAGATGAAGGCGCTTGCTGAACCGTGCGAAGACCGCATCGTCCACCGTCACGCCGGCGTCCTTGAGACTCGCGGCGGCGCGTTTACGCAGGCCGTCGACGTCCAGATCGGTGAGCGCGACGCCGATCACCGGCACCAGGAGTTCCTTGCGGGCCTCCATGTGATAGAGCGCCGGGATCAGCATCTTGTAGGACAGATCGCCGGTGATGCCGAATAACACGAACGCGTCTGCGGTCTCGCGTCGACTTTGGACGTCCCGCCGGTCTGCATGCATGGGCCGAGTATGCCACCGCACCGACATTATGTCGCCGCACGCTGCACCCTGGGTGAGATTCCAGGAACGAGCATCTCAATCTCGGATCGACATCTCCGATTCGTGTGGGTTGCGCCGACGCCGCTATGACGTCATTATGACGCCATGACATCCCCCGGCGCGGTTGACAACGGCAGTATCGGCGTGGACCCGGTTCCGCAGATCCCGGACGCGACCGCTCCGGTCAGCCTGTGGCGCAACCGCTCGTTCAACCTGCTGTGGGGAAGCCAATTCCTGTCCGACCTCGGATCGAACATGTCCTCGCTCGCGTTCCCGCTGCTGGTCCTGGCACTGACCGGCTCGGCGATCACAGCCGGCATCGTCGGTACCGGCGGCTCGATCGCCCGCCTGGTCATGCGATTGCCGGCCGGGGTCATCGTGGATCGGGTCGACCGGAAACGGTTGATGATCGCGTGTGACGCCGTCCGCCTTGTCGCGTACGCCGCCCTCGCCGCCCTGGTTCTCACGCACCACGCACCGATCGTCGTGATCATCGTGGTGGCCGTGATCGACGCGCTCGCCGGCGCGGTCTTCAACACCTCGGAGATGTCGGCGGTCCGCAACGTGGTCGGGATGGAGCAGGTCCCGGCCGCAACCGCCCGAAACGAAGCGAGGACGGCGGCCTCGGCTCTGATCGGCCCACCGATCGGCGGCGTCCTGTTCTCGGTCGCGCGCGCCGTACCGTTCCTTGCCGACGCGATCAGCTACGCCGCATCGATGATCGGGATAGCGCTGATCCGTGAACCGTTCCAGCAGGAGCGTACGAAGCCGGCCGGCAAGCCGCTGACCGAACTCCGCGAAGGTCTGGTGTTCTGCTGGAGCGAGCCGTTCGTCCGCGCCACGATGCTGATCGCACCGGCGATCAATCTCGGCTTCAACGGCCTGCTGTTCGCGATCGTCATCATCCTGCGCAACGAGGGCGTCGCACCCGGCCTGATCGGCACGGTCGACACCATCGTCGCGGTGGGCGGCCTGCTCGGCGCGTTCTGTGCCGGCATGATCCAGAAATGGTTCAAGCTGCGTACGCTGATCCTCGGCATCTCCTGGGCCGCGGTAGTGCTGATCGCATCCGGCGCACTCCTCACCCACTCGATCCTGATCGCGGTGCCGGTCGCGATCGCGCTCTTCCTCTCCCCGTCGACCAACTCGGCGATGTTCGGCTACCTCGCCGCCGTGACGCCGGACGAGATGCAGGGCCGGGTGATGTCCGTGATGTTCACCGCGGCGATGTCCCTGGCCTCCATCGCGCCGCTGCTCGCCGGCGTCTTCTACGACAGCCTCGGACCACGCGGAACTGTGCTCGCGTTTGCCGGCATCATGGCCGTCGCGGCCGTCACCGCCTCGGTCAGCAGCGGCATCCGGACGATGCGCGACCTCACGCCGACCGGCACCGCGACCGCGGACTAGCCTCGATGTGAACGCTTCCTGGGAGTCCGCTCCGAATCCGCCCGGAACCGCCCGTCAGGGTCGATTCTGACAAGATTCACAGGTAGCGTCGCAAGTCGCGGCGCCAAGCCGGTCACCATGCCGGTCGGCGCAGCGACCTCACCGGCCTAGGAGAGTCAACCGACGTGGCAAAGACGAATCGCGCTCCGATCAAGCCTCAACCGACCGCTCGCCAGCTCATCGAAGTCCAGCGGCGCCAGGCACAGAAGCGCAGCAACATGATCCGAGCGGGCATCGTGTTCGTCGCGGTCCTCGCGGTCGTCGGCATCATCGTCGGCGTCGCCGTATCCGGCGGAGGCAACAAGAAGCCGACCGTGGCGGCATCCACCGCGTCGCAGGATCTGATCGGGAAGGTCACCGGCGTCCCGGCGGCGACGCTCGACACCGTCGGCAAAGGCGCGGTCGACACCCCGCCGAAGTCGATCAGCGGGGCGCCGGCGCTGACCGACGGCGGAAAGCCGGTCGTGTTCTACATGGGCGGCGAGTTCTGCCCGTTCTGTGCCGCCCAGCGGTGGGCGCTGATCGTCGCGCTGTCACGTTTCGGCACGTTCTCCAACCTGACCGCGATCACTTCCAGCGAGGACAGCATCCCGACGTTCACGTTCGTCGGTTCGACGTACACCAGCAACTATCTGAAGTTCGAGCCGGTCGAGGTGCAGGACCAGAACCACCAGCAGCTGCAGGCGCTCACCCCGGCGCAGCAGCAGCTCGTCAACCAGTTCGATCCGGCGGATGGCGGCGGCGGCAACCCGTTCCCGTTCGTGTTGTTCGGCAACCAGGCGACGATGGTCGGTGCCAGCTTCTCGCCGACCATCCTGGAAGGCATGACCCAACAGCAGGTCGCCGATCAGCTGTCCGACCCGAACAACGCGGTCGCGAAAGCGATCAACGGCACTGCGAACGCGTTCACCACGCAGATCTGCAAGCTGACCAATAACCAGCCGAGCGCCGTCTGCTCGAGCGCTGCCGCGACGGCGTACAGCGGTGGCTGACACGACGACCAGCGCGGCGACACCGGAGGTAGCCCGCCCGTACGTGCCGATGTGGCTGCCCATCGCGTCACTGACGATCGCGCTGCTTGGCCTCGGCGCATCGATCTACCTGACCTACGAGCACTTCACGCAGAACGCGTCGCTCGCCTGCTCGACGAACAGCGTCGTGGACTGCCTCGCCGTGACGACGAGCCCGCAGTCGAGGGTGTTCGGCATTCCGGTCGCCGTACTCGGGCTGGTGTTCTTCGTCGGCATCATTCCGATGCTGCTGCCCGCGGCCTGGCGGATCAACACGAAGCTCGTACGCAACGGGCGGCTGGCCGCGGTCGGCCTCGGCGTCTGCTTCGTGCTCTACCTGATCTACGTCGAGCTGTTCGACGTAAAGAAGATCTGCGAATGGTGCACGGGCGTGCATATCCTCACGATCGCGCTGTTCGCCGTCGTGCTGTTCGGAACGGCGTTGCTGGACCCGGTCGATGAATGACGGAGAAGCAACGGTGAGCGAATGGCCGATGATCTTCCGGATTCCGAACCCGACCGCCGGTCAGCTGAGCACCATGCCACGACCGCGAGGCGGCGACTCGCTGGACGACGAGATGGCCGCTCTCCGCGAAAAGGGCATCGACGTGATCGTCAGCCTGCAGACGCATGCGGAGCGCGCGGGCCAGGAATTGACCGATGAAGGCCCGGCCGCCCGGCGGCACGGCATGGAATTTCACCATCTGCCGATCGACGATCTGGGCGTACCCGGCCACTCCGAAGTGGAGCCGCTGGTCGCGGTGATCTCCGAAGCGCTCAGCGACGGCCGGCACGTCGCCATCCACTGCCGAGCCGGCATCGGCCGGTCGTCCCTGATCGCGGGCGCCGTTCTGATCCGCCACGGGGTCCGGCCCACGGACGCATGCACGACGATCAGCACAGCACGGGGCCGGGATGTCCCCGAGACGGATGAACAGCGAGCGTGGCTGGCAGCGCGAGCGGAGCGCTAGCTTGTTTGATACGTCGCGCTAACGAGCAGGAAAGATCATGCAGGTGGACGTCGCGTGGGCGACCATCCGCCCGATACCGTCGTAGAGCCGGGCCTCGCCCAGAGCCGTGGTCCGGCCACGTGACAGGACGATGCCCTCGCACCGCAGCATCCCGGACGACGAGGTCACCGGCTTCAGGAAACGTACGTTCAGATCGAGCGACGTGTACGCCTCGCCGGCCGGCAGCGTGGTGTGCACCGCACAGGCCGCAGCCGTGTCGAGCAGCATCGAAATGACCCCGCCGTGCACGGTCCCGAGCGGGTTGTAGTGATACTCCTGGGGCTCCATGAACACGCTGACTGCGCCTTCATCGGTCGGGACCACCCGGTCGACCCCGAGCGTCGCCATGATCGGCGGGATCGGCAGCTCGCCACGGCCCATCGCCGCGAACATCTCCATGCCGGACATCGCACCGAGGCCACGCGCGGTCACCATCGGATCGGACCAGACGTAGGTCCGGCTGCGTACGGCCGGCTGCGCCTCGAGCTGGGTCTCTGTCATAGATGCAGGCTTGCAGACGCTTGCTGAGTCTGTCAAGAAGACTTAGCCTGATTCACATGACGGATGGCGGGCACGTCGAGACCCTGCGGATGGAATCGGCCCTGGACTGGTCGGTCGAGAACTGCACGATCGCTCGTACGCTCGGAATCCTGGGCGAAAAGTGGACATTTATCGTGCTTCGCGATGTATTCCTGGGCATCCGTCGATTCGACGACTTCATCGAGCACACCGGCATCCCGCGGCAGGTTCTGACGAATCGGCTGGCCACGCTGGTCGAGCAGGGACTGCTCAAGCGCGACGTCTATCGCGAGCCCGGATCCCGCGCCCGCCCGGAATACCGGCTGACGGACAAGGGCATCGACGCGTACCCCATTCTCGTCGCGCTGCGCGAGTGGGGCGATCGTTACGCCGCGGATCCGGCCGGACCACCGCTGTTGACCGTGCACCGCGACTGCGGGGCATCGGTCTCCGTTCGCCTGCAGTGCGCCGACGGGCACGAGTTGACGTCCCCGCGCGAGGTCGTGCCGCGCCCGGGGCCGAGTGCGAAACGTCGCGCCGTCTGAGTAAGTCCGGAGTGAGCCGGCCGCTGGCACCGGCGCACGTGGCGGGGTCTTTTCCGGCGCCTACCACTCTGCACTCACATACGGTGCAGAGCGGTAGGCGCCGCAGACATCACCTCGCCGGGCGTCTGCCGCTTCGCCCAGGGCTCGCGGGTCGCACCCGCTCCGAGCCGCCTGCCGACTCGCCGCGCAGGGCTAGCGGGCCGCGGATACCTGGGCGGCGATCGTGGCGGCGTCCGGGTACTTCAGACCGGCCAGACCGACGAAGCGCCAGCGGACGATGCCGTCGCCGTCGATCACGAAGACCGACCGGCGTACGCCGATCCCGAACATCGATACGCCGTAGTCGTTGATGACGGTCTTGCCGGTGTCGGCGAGCAGCGGCATGCCGAGCTTGTGCTTCAGCGCGAACGCCTCGTGACTGTCCATGCCCTGCGGGCTGATCCCCCACACGGTCGCGCCGACCTCGGTGAACTGGTCGAGATCCGACGTATATCCGCAGAGCTGCTTCGTGCAGACCGCGGTGTCGTCGCCTGGGTAGAACGCGAGCACGACGGTCGAACCGCGGTGCTCGGACAGCCGCGTCGTCGAACGTACCGGTGCGCCGTCGACCAGCGTCAACGACGGCAGCTCGAAGTCGGGTGCAGCGTCGCCAACGTCCGGAATTTTCGCCATGCCATCGCCCAATCGTGAGGCCAGAAGTGCTTGCGTGCGCAACGTTACTCGTCGGTCGGCTTGACAACCATGAGCCGTAGGTTGCATGGTTAGTTACATGACTAATGAACCAGTGAACCTCGGGATCGCGTGATGGACGAAGGTCGCCCGATCTTCCTCCAGATCGCCGAGCAACTGGAGAACTCGATCATCGACGGATCACTGGCCGAAGAGGCCCAGGTGCCGTCCACCAACGAGCTCGCCGCGTTCCATCGGATCAATCCGGCGACGGCGGCCAAGGGCGTCGGCAAGCTGGCCGACGACGGCGTGATCTACAAAAAGAGAGGTATCGGCATGTTCGTCACGCTCGGCGCACGCGCCACGCTCCGGAACCGCCGTCGGGAGGAGTTCCGTCGAGCAGTTCGTCGAGCCGCTGCTCGCCGAGGCGCGCAAGCTCGGGCTCGGCGTCGAGGACGTCAAAGCGCTGATCGAGAAGGCGGGAGCAGAGCTGTGAGCGACGCGATCTCGGTGCGGGGTCTGTCGAAGCGCTACGGCAAGGTCACCGCGGTCGACGACGTCACGTTCTCGATCCGGGAGAACGCGATCTACGGTCTCCTCGGCCGCAACGGAGCCGGAAAAACCACGCTGATGCAGCTGCTCACCGGGCAGGTGCGCGCCGCGTCCGGTGAGATCACAATCTTCGATCAGCCGGTGTACGAGAACGACGCCACCCTCCGTGACATCTGCTTCATCCGTGAGGCACAGCGCTATCCGGACGCGTTCCGCGTGCGCCACGCCCTGGCCTCCGGACGGCTGCTGTTCCAGCACTGGGACGAGGCATTCGCGCAGCAGCTCGTCGCGGATTTCGAACTTCCGACCGGCCGGGCCGTGAAGAAGCTCTCCCGCGGCATGCTGTCCGCGCTCGGCGTCATCATCGGCCTCGCGTCCCGGGCACCGCTGACGCTGTTCGACGAGCCCTACCTCGGACTCGACGCGGTCGCCCGTCGGCTCTTTTACGACCGGCTCCTCGCCGACTACGTCGAGCACCCGCGGACCATCGTGCTGTCCACCCACTTGATCGACGAGGTGAGCGATCTCATCGAACACGTACTCCTGATCGATCACGGACGGCTGATCCTCGACGAGGATGCCGAAGTCCTGCGTGGACAGATGCTCACGTTGAGTGGGCCGGTTGCTGCGATCGACGACGTGGTCGCCAACGCCGGCGAAGTCCATCGCGAGCGGATCGGCACGATGGCCCGGGTCACCGTACGGGGTCCGCTGGTCGCCGCCGACCGTGCGCGCGCCTCCGGCATCGCGGTCGAGCCGGTCTCGTTGCAGAACCTGATCGTCAGCCTGACCGGCCGGAAGGAGAACTGATCGTGAATCGCATCGTTACCGTCGTCCGCATACAGCTGCAGTCGCGTACCGTGCTGATCTGGCCGTGGGCCATCTTGGCGACCGCATTCGCGGTGAATTTGCTGATCTTCGGCACTTTCCTCCACGACCTTGCCTACCGCAGCACTGGCGGCTTGGCGAGCATCTACATCATCATGCTCATCATCGGCAGCCAGTGCATCTCGCAGTTCTTCCCGTACGCACTCGGGATGAGTGTCAGCCGCCGGGCGTTCTACCTTGGCACCGCGCTCCTGACGCTGGGCATGTCCGTCGTCTTCGGTGCAGCGCTCTACCTGATCAGCATCGCCGAGCGGCTTACCGGCGGCTGGGGCATCCGGTTGCACTTCTTCCGACTGGGCTTCATGGAGACCGGCAACCCGGTTACCCAACTCCTCGTGTACGTCGTCCCGTTCCTGGTCGTCGGATTCACCGGCATCTTCTGCGGCGTCGTACTGCGCCGGTGGGGTATGAACGGCATGTTCATCCTGATGATCGCGTCGATCGTCGCGTTCGGTGGCGGCGCAACGCTGATCACCTGGCGGCACGGCTGGGGTGCGATCGCGAACTGGTTCACCACTTCGTCGGCGAGCGGTCTGATCGCCGGATGGCCGAGCCTCGTCGCGCTGGCATTCGCGCTGGCTGGCTACGCCGGAATCCGCCGCGCCAGCGCATAGCGTCACGGCGAACGCCCCTGGCCGGGTTCATACCGGTTCGGGGGCGTTCGTGCGCTCGGTTAAGTCACACGTCCCTGTGACGGGTCGACGGATATTGACAGCGTCGGCACACTGACACGGTGAACCGTGCCCACTCCCATCACCTCGCCGCGTCGACCAGCCTGGCGATCGTCGCGATCGTAGCGGTTGCCGGCCTGGCCGGATGCAAGACGGCTACGTCGGACGCCGCCGCACCGCACCAGGTCGCGGCCACATCGTCGCAGGCCGCACCGCCGACCACGGCTCCGGCGGCCACGACGCCGCCGGCCTCATCGTCGCCGTCACCGTCCGCCAGTGCGTCACCGGCGCCCAGCGCGACCACGACGCCGAAGACCACCCCCACGACCACCCCGGTGACGAAACTCAAGCGGGGCAACTCCGGCCCGGCCGTACTCCACCTCCAGCAGCAGTTGACCGCGCTCGGCTACTGGCTCGGTACGCCGAACGGCAAGTTCGGCGACACCACCCAGCAGGCCGTCTTCGCGCTGCAGAAGGTGGCCAACATTTCGCCGTCCGGGATCGTCACCGCCGCGACGCAGAAGGCGCTCGACAACGGTGTCCGGCCGACCGCACGAAACAAGACCGGCAGCGACATTGAGGTCGACCTCAAGCGGGACATCGTCATGTTCGTCACCGACGGCCAGGTCAAATACATCATCAACACCTCGACCGGCGGCGGCTACACCTACTACAACCAGGGCTCACGCAACGTCGCCGTGACGCCGAAGGGGCATTTCACGACCGGCCGGACGATCAACGGCATGCACCGGTCGTCGCTCGGCCTGATGTACCGGCCGCGCTACTTCAACGGCGGCATCGCGATCCACGGCGACAGTTCGGTGCCGGCGCATCCGGTCTCGCACGGCTGCGTCCGGGTCAGCGACGCCGCGATGGACTGGATCTGGAAGGACAATCTCGATCCGGTCGGCACCCACGTCTGGGTCTTCTGACCGAACGGCGCACGGCCCGGGGCGTCCCGGTCCGTGCGCCGTTTCAGTCGAGCACGATGTCAGGACAGCTTGATCGTCCGCCAGTGCACGCCGTCGACCGAGACCCGGATCGGGTACTCGCCGTCGGCCGCGCCCTGTGCCACCAGCGGGCCATTCGTGGCACAAATGATCTGGTCGGTGCCTAGGCCCACGTCGGCCGGGCGCAGCACGGTGTCGCCCGGCGCGAGGAGCCACGTGGTGTTGAACGCGCTGACCACCAGGCCACCGTCCGGCGAGACCGCGGCGGTGTCGTACGACTGCAGCCCGTCCGTCCCGCGCACCGGCGTGTGCCGTGCCCAGCCGATGACCTGCCAGGTCAGCCCGCCGTCCGAACTGGCCGCGATCGACGTCGGCGCGATCCCTTCCGACGCGGTGAACTGGGCGAAGACGCGCCGGCCGTCGCCGCCGACCACGGTGAAATCGCCCACGTTCGCCGGAGTCCACGCCTTGGTCCAGGTAGCACCGGAGTCGGTGCTCACCTCGACATTCCGCGACGGCATAGCGGCCGTCCCGTCCGACACGTAGAGGAAGTACCGGCCGTCGATCGCGGCGGTGTCGGCTGCCGTGTACCGCGAGGAGTTGCTGCCGACCGAGGCGTCTGTCGGTGCCGTGGTCAACCTGTGCGCGACGCCGTCCGGCGTCATCACGCCTGCTCCGGGCCCCACGGCCAGGCCCCCGCCCGGACCGGCAAGACAGTAGCGGCAGAGTCGGCCGTCGACCGGGATGGCCGCCAGCGGCACGCCGGTGAGCGTACGCACCGTCGACCAGGTCCGTCCGCCGTCGCTCGTCACCCGGCGCTGGGCGGCACCGGCGAAGACGGCGTGGTCGGCGTCGAAGACGTACAGCCGTGACGTGAGCGTGTCGACCGCGCTGAACGGCTCCGGCGACGTCCGCTGCTGGTAGGTCGTGCCGCCGTCGGTCGTGGCCGCGAACCCGAACACGCAATCCACCCCTAGGCGCTCGGGGCAGTGCACGGTCACCAGGAAGCCGTTCTCGGCGTCGGCGAAGCCGGCGAGCAGCAGTAGCCCGTTCGGGCTGGCAACGTCGCTGGTAGGCGCCGTCGCCGATGTCGATGCCATCGGCCGCACCGGAGCCGGCGGCGCGATCATCGTGCGGAGCAGCAGCGGAACGCCCAGCGCGACGACGACGACCGCGAGCACGCTGGACGCACCGGTCAGCACGGTCCGGCGGCGCCGCGTACGACGGGCCGTGACCAACAGATCGGCCACCGAATCCCGCGTGTAGGGGACTGGCTGCCCGAGCTTCTCCCGCAGCCGTGACTCCAACGTTTCCATGATCAGCTCCTAGCCGATGGCGCCCACGACGGGCGGGCTGACGGGGACGGAACGGGATCGGCCTCCGCGGCCGGCGGCTCCCCCATGACGATCGCGAGCTGCTTGAGCCCGCGGTGGCGCAGCGACCGTACGGTGGCCGGTCGGCGTCCGATCATCTCGGCGATCCGGTCGTCGGGATGATCGAGAAGAAACGACGCGACCAGAACGGCACGCTGGAGCCGCGGCAGCCCGCGAAACGCCCGGTCCAGCGTCAGCCGAGCTTCGGTCGGCGCGTACGCGTCGGAGCCGGCCGGCGGGTCGAAGCTCAGCTCGACCGTCGCCCGCCGTCGACGCTGCCGCCCGAGGCTCACGTACGTGCGGAACATGACGGTCGTGGCGTACCCCACCGGGTTGCCATCGCGGCGGACGCGGTGCCAAGCGCCGAGCAGCCGCACCAGGGTCTCCTGGACGAGATCCTCGGCCGCGTACCGGTCGCCGGTCAGCGCGTACGCGTACCGGTCCAGTGCCCCGATGTACGCGCTCACGAACTCGTCGAACGAGGTGTCCGTCACGGATGTGTCTCCTTCGCCTGGGTCACACCATGACTTACGCCGGGGCAGGCGTTTCGTTGCACGCCCTGTCGCACACGTTCGCCACGAGCGTGTTTCAGGATCGGCGGAGGCGGGACCAGAGTGCGGAGCCCGCGAAGATGAGCGTCGCGACCGCGATGATGGCGAACGTCGGCGGTACCTTCGGGATCTCGAAGCTCAGCACCAGCCCGACCCACATGCTCACGACCGCGATCGCGGCGGACAGCGCCAGCCCGCGCATCGGCCGGTCGGTCAGGCGCATCGCCGCCCCGGCCGGTGCGGCGATCAGGCCGAGGATCTGGAGTGCGCCGACGACCTGCGTCGCCTCCGCGGTGGCGAGGCCGACCAGAGCGAGAAACCCGAGACCAAGTGCACGTACCGGTACGCCCCGGGCGGCTGCCACGGCTTCGTCGACGCTCGCGTACAACAGCGGTCGTGCGATGAGCACGACGATCCCGCAGGTGCCGACGGCGATGATCGAGGTGACCACCGCGCGCTCGGTGGTCAACCCGAAGATGGAGCCGAACAGGACCGACACGCTGCCGGAACCGTCCGCGCCGTTGCTCGACGTCGTATACAGGCGCAGGCAGAGCACGCCCAGGCCGAGAATCCAGGCGAATACGCCACCGATCACGGTCTCGTCCGGGCGACCGCGATTACCGAGCATGCCCATGCCGAGCGCGACCGCGATCGTCACCACGAACAGCCCGAGCCGCAGATCGACGCCGGCCGCGAGAGCGGCGAGCGCACCGGTGAACGCGACATGGCTCAGCGCGTCGGCGGTGAACACGGCCGCGCGCAGCACCACGAAGTAGCCGACCAGACCGGCCGCGAGTGCGACGGCGGTGCCCGCCAGCAGCGCGTGTTGCATGAACGGCTGGACGAACATCAGGCCCGGACCAGCCTTCGGTAGCCGATCGCGATCACGTAGAGCCCGAACGCGATCGACGTCAACCAGAACCCGACCGGGTACGCGGAGAAGTACGTGCCGAAGAGCGAGAGCCACACCGTGACGAGACCGAGTCCGACCGAGACCACGAGCCCGCGCGCCGGTCGTGCCGTCAGCGCCTGAGCCGTGGCGGCCGGCAGTGCCAGCAGCGCGAACACGAGCAGCGCGCCGGTGACCTGGCTGACCTCCGCGACGGTGACCCCGAGCAGGAGCAGAAACGCGATGTCGAGCGCCCGGGTCGGCACGCCGCGGCTCTGCGCGAGGGATGCGTCGACGGAGGCGAACAGCAGCGGCCGACCGATCACCGCGAGCGCGGCGAATACGACGACGGCCGTCACGACGAGCCCGGTCACCTGCCCGGTCGTGATGCCGAGCACGCTGCCGAACAGCAGATCCGTGGTGCCGTTCAGATAGCCCTGGTAGAGCGCGATGAACAGCAGTCCGGACGCAAGCGCGAGCGCGTTCACGGTACCGACGACGGCGCCGTCCGCCTCGATCCGGCCGACCGTACGGGTGCGGCCGAGCGCGATCACGAGCGCCGCGATGACGCAGAAGGTGAAGTAGCCGTACGCGACGCCGACGCCGGCGAACACAGCGGCGGCGGCACCCGGGAAACCGACCACCGACAACGTATGGCCGGCGAAGCTCTGCCGGCGAACCACCATGTACCAGCCGACGACGGCGGCCAGGATCGCCACCACGGTGCCGGCCCGGAACGCGTTGACCATCGACGGCAGCGACCACATGAGCCGGATGTCGTCGATGATGTTCCAGCGCAGGCCAGGAGCGCCCACTAGTGACCGTGCCCGTGGCGATCGGCATGCATCGCGGGATCCTCCGGGGAGCCGACCACGACGAGCCGGCCATCGGACGCCTTCAGCACTTCGATTGGCGTCCCGTACAGGCCGGTCAAGCACTCGGACGTGATCACCTCGTCCGGTCGGCCGGCGATCGCACCGCCGGACGCCAGGTAGATGACCCGGTCGAGGTAGGACAGGATCGGATTCACGTCGTGCGCGACCATCATCACGGCCATCCGCTCGGAGCTGCTGATCCGCGCGATCAGTGCCGCGACGGCCGCCTGATTCGGCAGGTCGAGACTGTCCAACGGCTCGTCCAGCAGGAGCACTTTCGGTCGGTGCGCGAGCGCGGCCGCAATCAGGAGCCGCTGCTGTTCGCCGCCGGAGAGCGTACCGATCGGGCGCTTCGCATAGGCCCCGGCGCCGACCAGGTCGACCAGTTCGTCGACGCGACGATTCGCCGCCTTCGAGGCACGCCCGGGCAGCCAGATCCCCCACCGGTCACCGTCCACGCCGAGCCGGACGACGTCCACGCCACGGATTCGCATGCTGGCGTCGAACGTACGCCGCTGCGGCAGGTAGCCGATGTCACGATTCGCGCCCAGGTGACCGGAGATCCCGCCCTGCCGCTGGCCCAGCACGTCGATCCGTCCGGACGCGAGCGGCTGCAGGCCGAGGATCGCTTTGAGCAGCGTGGATTTACCGACACCGTTGGGGCCGAGCACCGCGACGAACTCCCCCGCGGCGACGCTCGCGGTGAGGTCGGACCAGATGGTACGGCCACCCAACATCACCGTGGCGCCGACGATGTCCACCACCGGACGCGGCCCGGCCGAACCGTGGATCGGTTGCCGGCGCTCGCTCATTGCGCTTCCTTCAGTGCCGCGATCAACGCGGTCAACTGCACATCCTGCCAGTCCTGGAACGATGCGCCGGCGGGCGTGAGCGTCTCGGTGATCGTGGTGACCGGAATCCCGGCCGCGTTCGCCTCGTCGACCTGCGTCTGGACGTCCGGCGTCGCGTTCTGCCGGTTGTACACGTACACCTTGATCTGTTTGTCCTTGATCTGGTTGTCGATGGTCACCTTGTCGGCAGCGGTCGGTTCGCCGCCCTCGCTGATCGCTTCCAGGAATGACGCCGGGGTACGCAGATCCAAGCCGGTTGCGGCGGCGAGCGGAGCGAAGATCGACTCGGATGCGCCGACCGGCGTACCTGCATAATCGGCTTTGATCTGGTTGATGAGATCAAAGTACTGTTTCAGGTTGGTGTTGAGAACCGTCGCACGCTGCGCGTCGAAGTACCCGGCGTCGGACGGGTCGAGCCTTTTGTAGTCGGCCGTGATCGCGTCGATGACCGAGCGGACGTTGTCCGGGTCGTACCAGCGGTGTGGATTGCCGCCAGGCGCGACGCCGACTAGATCGCCGACCGTCAGGTCGACGCGGGTGGCCACCGGATTCGCGGCCGCGAGCTTCGTCGCCCACGCGTCGTAGCCGACACCGTTGATGATCACCAGCTGGGCCTCGTGGATGGCGATCGCGTCGGCCGAGGTCGGCTCGTAGTCGTGCGGATCGGATGCCGGGTTCGAGATGATCGACTGAACGGATGCGTGCGTGCCGCCGAGTTGCGTGGCTAGGCTGCCCCAGAAGTTCTCGGCGGCCACGACCTTCACGACACCGGGCTTGGTCTGGGTCGCACCGGTCGGTGCGGTCGTCGCGCAGCCGGCCACGCTCAATCCGGCCACGCTCAATACGCCCAGCAGCGCGATCGCGGCTCTTCTCATGCGTCCGACGCTAACGAAAATGGTTGCCATTTACTAATGCAGACCCGGGCATGAGTCGCCCCGCGCCCGATCGTGCCGGGCGCGGGGCGGACATCCGTGCGGACTTACGCCGTGCTCAGCTCCATTTGCTGGAACGGATGTTGTCCTTCATCGCCGTGCCGTTGCCCTGCAGACCGACCCCTCCGAACTTGTTCTTCGACAGGTCCAGGTAATAGTCACCGCGACCGAGATCGGCGTACGCGCCGGCGTAGTTCGGTAGGTAGTACAGCCGGATCGTGTCGCAGCCGCTGCACACGTACGAGTTGTTGAAGATCGTGGCCACGTGGCCCCAGCAGGCGGACGTCACCCAGCTCGACGCGTTGGTGTAGTAGGGCAGGTCGATGCAGTTACCGCCGTTGCCGTTCGTGCCCTCCCAGCCGCAGAAGAAGCCGGATGGGCAGCCGGTGGGCTTACCGTCCGGCTGGGCCACACCGCTGGACGACGACGACGCCGATGGAACGGCGGCGGCCGAGGCCGGCGACGGTGTTGCCAGGCCGAGCGCGGTCAGGACGACGATCGCCGCGGCAGCGGCGAGAATTCGGCGTTTCAGAGTCACGGGTTCTCCTTATGGTTGTCATGGTCAGCCAAGTAACACGGACAGCTTCGGTAGGGCGTGAATCTGGAGAGATCGTTCGGTGTCGAAGGCCCACTGGGTCTGCGAACCGAGCGCCGCGATCCGGCGGGCCTCGACGAGCCGGGCGGTCGCCGACAATCCGCTGCTCACGGCGCATTTCGCCTCCGCCGAGGCGACCGTCACCTCAGCCGCCTGCTGAGCGCCATCGGGACGGGAATCGGCCGCGAACGCGGCACGCGCGGCCGCCGGCGACCGGAACGGCGTGCCGCCGGCCGTCATGCATGCCGACCACGCCACGACGCCCGCCTGATATTGCGGATCCGCGAGCACGGCCCGCTCGACCTGCGGCTGGTAGAACGTGACGAGCCGGGACACCGTGAACCACGTGGTGAAGTCGCCGTACAGCTGGGTTTCGGCGGCGACCGAGCAGCCGGTGGCGCCATGCCCGATGCCACCCGAGCCGTCCGGCAGCACGAGCGACACTCCGGGATCGCCCGGACCGCCGCCGTTGAGCGCGATCGCGTAGTCGTTCTGGCGCTGCGGCGACAGAGCCGCGACGTATGCCGCGTTGCCGTTGGTCGAGCGGGCGAGCGCGACCGAGGCGGCGAAGCCGCTGTTGTAGCCGTGCTGCGCGGCCCAGTGCAGGTCGTCGAGCACGTAGGGGAACACGGACTCGACCGGCGGCACGACGTAGGTCGAGTCCCAGTAGTGGAAGCCATGCTGGATCATGCAACGCCCGGTCAGCACATCTTCGGCGGTGACGAGCAGGCCAAACTGCTCGGCGGTCACCGCGGTCACCGACGGATGCCTCGGACGCGGCGACGCCCGGTCGAGGGCTGGCCGTTGCCACCGGTCGGGCACCTTTATGACCGCTGCCGCACGCCGCCAACACGAGCAGCAGCAAGGACAGCAGGAGGGTTTTCGGCAACCGGATCCCCGTCGGCATGAGGGTGACCATGCCAAAGACATCATCCTATGTCAATACATGAATATCATTCTGGCCGACATTCTGGACGATCGTCATCAACGCGACACATGCGGCCACGGAATCCGGTTGACGCCGATCGCCGAACATTATTCGGTAGATTAACGGCTAATGGGGTGAAACGGAAGGTAGCGCCGTGACGGCAATCGAGGACGCTTCGCCGGTCGAGGCCGGTGACCCGGACGCCGACGATGAGGCGACCGGTACGCGCATCGATCCGCCGGCGCCGCTGCACCGCGCCATCACGCTGCTTGCGGTCACGAGCCTGTTCATCGGCACGTACGCCGTCTGGACCGCCGCTGTTCTACCGCATCCGGTGATCGGCACCGTCATTTCGTTCGCTTACCTGGGGATCCTCACGCTCGCGCTGCTCACGCTGGTCGTCCGGACCACGACGGCGCTGCGACGGGTCGACCTCGGCGTCCTGATCCTCGCGATCGTGCTGGTCGCCTGCGTCTACCTGATCACGCAGGCGATCACCGACGAGGGCGCGCTGACCGCACAGGCGGCGCAAGAGTTGGCCGCCGGCCACGCCGTGTACGGCCAGCCGTGGCCCGACGTGTTCACGAAATACCACGCGCTCGTCACGTACACGATGGACGGGGGCGCGGACTACACGTACGCGTACCCGCCATTCCTGGTGCTGGTGATCGCCGCCCTGCACGGCCTGCTACCGGGCGTGGCGATCGGATCGGTCACCACCGCGACCACGACCGGCGCGCTGGTCCTCGGCACGATCACACTCTGGCTGCTGCTGCCGGCGCCGTGGCGGTCCGCCGCGACCGCGGTGTGCCTGGGCTTCGGATTCCTACCGGCGCTCGCGGTGACCGGCGTGCCCGCGTTCGTGGCGCTGGCCCTGCTGATTCCGGTGGTGGTCCGGTGGACGTCGATCGGTGCCGGCGGGCGGCTCAGCCGGATGAACGTGGCGCAGGCGATCTGCCTCGGCGCGGCCTGCGCGACGCAGCAGCAGGCCTGGTTTCTCGTGCCATTTCTGCTGGTCGGCCTGTTCCTGCTCCGGCCGGGCGAGAAACGGCCGCTGATCGTGTTCACGGCCGTCACCGTGGCGACATTCCTGCTGCTCAACATCTTTTTCATCGAACAGAACCCGTCGGACTGGCTGGGCGGCATCCTCACCCCGTTCCGTCAGCATGGCGTGCCGAATGGCGTCGGGTTGATCGGCCTGTCCTACCACCTGACCGACGGGAGTGGTGCGCTCGACTTCTACTCGTACGCCGGCCTGACCCTTGCCGTCGCGTCGCTGATCCTGTTCGCACTGTTCATCCGGCGGCTCGGCCCGGCCGCGACGGTGTTGCCGTGGTTCCTGTTCTTCGTCACGGTCCGATCGCTGGACCGCTACTTCTACCTGATGGCACCGCTGTGGCTGGCCGCTGCCGCGACGACCCCGCCGGCCGCATTTGCCGGCGCGTACGAGCTGCTGAAGCGCGGCCTCGGTGCCCGCATCGTGGCGGTGGCGCTGCTGCTGGCACCGACCGCGGCATGCATCGGGATCGCGGTCGGTACGCCGCCGCCGCTGAGCATCCGGATCACCGGCACCGAGAGTGGTCGCAGCGGCCTGCGCGTGATCGACGCGACCATCACGAACACCAGCGGAGATGCATTGACGCCGCACTTCACGATCAGCATCAACCAGACGATGTCGCGCTTCTGGACGGTCGTCGCAGGCCCGGCCACGCTGCGGAGCGGCGAGACGGCGACGTATGAGCTGGCAGCGCAGATCAGTGGCTACGCCACCACCCCAGCGAGCGAACTGCGAGCGCTCACGGACGACCCGATGACGATCAGCTCAGCGCGAATCCCCCGCTAGATCGTTGTTTGTGGATGGTGGCGGTGGTCAAACGGCCATGATCCCAACCGTGAGCTTCCACCGCAGCCACACGATGCGATTATGCGCCGATGCGCCGGAGCAGACCTTCCTGGACCGCGCTCGCGATCAGCCGCCCGTCGGCCGTGTAGAGGCGACCGTTGGCCAGGCCCCGCGCACCGGACGCCGAAGGTGAGGTGCAGTCGTAGAGCAGCCACTCGTCGGCCCGGAACGGCCGGTGGAACCACAGCGCGTGGTCGAGCGAGGCACCGACGTACCCGCCCTTGCCCCAGACCTCGCCGTGCGTGGAGAGCACGGCATCGAGCAGCGTCATATCCGAGGCGAACGTGAGCGCGCAGGCGTGCACGAGCGGATCGTCGGGCAGCTTGCCGTCGATCCGGATCCACACCTGCTGGCGTGCATCGGCCGGTCGCTCACCCGGACGCGTCCAGCCGGGCTCGCCGATGTAGCGCACGTCCATCGGGCGCGGGATCAGGCCCCAGACGCCGGCGCGCTCCGGAAATCTCGCCAGCCGCTCGGCCATGGTCGGCACCTCATCCGGCGGCGGTACGTCCGGCGGCACCTCGACCTGGTGATCGAGGCCCTGCTCGGCGCGCTGGAACGACGCGGACATGAAGAAGATCGTCTTGCCGTGCTGCATCGCGACCGAGCGTCGCACCGAGAACGACCGACCGTCGCGCACGTTCTCGACGGTGTAGGTGATCGGTTCGGACGGATCGCCGCCGCGCACGAAGTATCCGTGCAGCGAATGGACGGTCCGGCTCGGATCCACCGTACGGCCGGCCGCGACCAGCGCCTGACCGGCGACCTGACCACCGTAGATCCGCTGCGGACCGACCGGCGGACTCATCCCGCGGAACACGTTGTCCCCGACATTCTCCAGATCGAGCGTCTCGAGCAGCAGGTCGACCGCGGCCTGACCGGTCAGAATCTGACCGGTCAGGCTCGGAAGAACAGGTCCACTTGGTCCCGTCAACGTACGACTACTCTCCGGCCAGCGATCCGATTTGGTGCACGCGCAGCGTGTTGGTCGAACCGGGCGTGTTCGGCGGGCTGCCGGCCACGATCACGACGTAGTCGCCGGGCTCGGTGTCGCCGAACTCCAGGAGCGTGCTGTCGACCTGGCGGAACATGTCGTCGGTGTGCCGGACCGACGGGGTGACGACGCTCTGCACGCCCCAGGCCAGCGCGAGCTGGTTACGGACGCGCGGATCCGGCGTACAGGCGATCAGCGGCAGGTCGCAGTGCAGGCGGGACAGGCGGCGGACGGTGTCGCCACTCTGCGAGAACGCGACGAGCGCCTTGGCACCGATCGCGGACGCGATGCCGGCTGCCGCGTAGGCGAGGGCACCGCCGCGCGTACGCGGGGCGTGGCGCAGCGTCGGTACGTCGAGCGAGCTGCCCTCGGTGGTCATGATGATCTTCGCCATCGTGGAGACGGTCAGCACCGGGTACTTGCCGACGCTGGTCTCGCCGGACAGCATCACCGCGTCGGCGCCGTCGAGCACGGCGTTCGCGACGTCGGACACCTCGGCCCGGGTCGGGCGCGAGTTCTCGATCATCGAGTCCAGCATCTGGGTCGCCACGATGACCGGCTTGGCCTGCTCGCGACACAGCTCGACGCAGCGCTTCTGCACGATCGGGACCTGGTCCATCGCCATCTCGACACCGAGGTCACCACGGGCGACCATGACGCCGTCGAACGCGGCGACGATCTGCTCGAGCGCGTCGACCGCCTCCGGCTTCTCCACCTTCGCGATCACCGGGACCCGGATGCCCTCTTCGTCCATGATGTTGTGGACGAGCTTGATGTCCTCCGGCGACCGTACGAACGACAGCGCGACCAGGTCGACGCCCATCTTCAGGGCGAACCGCAGATCTTCGGCATCCTTCTCGGACAGCGCCGGTACGGAGACAGCGACGTTCGGCAGCGAAACACCCTTGTGGTTCGAGACCACACCGCCCTCGACGATCAGGCAGCTGATGTCGTTGCCGGTCACGCCCTTGACCTCGAGCGCGACCCGGCCGTCGTCGACGAGCAGCTTGTCGCCGGCCTTCACTTCCTGCGGAAGCTTCGTATAGGTGCACGAGACGCGCTCGGGCGTACCGAGGATGTCGTCGCTAGTGATCACGATCGTGTCGCCGGTACGCCAGGCCACCGGCCCGTTGGCGAACTTGCCCAGACGAATCTTCGGCCCCTGCAGGTCGGCGAGGATGCCGACGTTACGGTTCGTGGCCTCGGCCGCGTCCCGGACGAGCTTGTACGCGGCAGCATGATCATCATGGCTGCCGTGGCTGAAGTTGAGTCGAGCGACGTCCATTCCGGCATCGACGAGCCCGCGCATGCGCTCGGGATTGTTGACGGCGGGGCCGAGCGTACAGACGATCTTTGCACGGCGAGTGACGGTCATCAGGTTAATCTCCGGGTAGACGGTAGAACCGGCGCGGGCAACGAGTCCCCGGCGCCGAGATAGGTGTGGATGGCGGCGGCGGCGGCACGACCCTCCGCTATCGCCCACACAATCAACGACGCGCCGCGGTGCATGTCACCGGCGACGAACACCCCAGGTGCCGCCTGCCATGAAGCATCCGCGTTGATGCCACCGTTCACCGTACTCGTGATGCCGATCTCATTGCAGAGCGGGATGGCATCCGTTCCGTCGAATCCGATGGCGAGAAGGACGAGGTCGGCCGGGACCAGACGCTCGGTGTCGGCAACTTTTGTCACGATCCGCTGCCCGTCGCGGCGCTCGACCGTGACCTCACTGAGCGTCATCGTCGACACCTGACCGTCCCCGTCGAACGAGGAGACCGCGACCTCGAACAGGCGGTCGCCACCCTCCTCGTGCGCGGGATAGGTGCGCAGAATCCAAGGCCACATCGGCCACGGATCGCGGCCGGAGTCGCGCTCGCTCGGCGGCAGCGGGTAGATGTCCAACTGGGTCACGCTCGCCGCGCCCTGACGGTGCGCGACGCCGAGGCAGTCCGCCGCGGTGTCGCCGCCGCCGATGATGATCACGTGCTTGCCGCCCGCATCGATCGTCCGGCGCGGAGATCTCGCCGGCGACGGCACGGTTCGCGGTCACCAGATATTCCATCGCCAGGTGTACGCCGTTCAGCTCCCGTCCAGGCGTCTCCGGCGTGTCCCGACCGGCCAGCGCACCGGCGGCGAGCAGCACGGCGTCGTGCCGCTCCTGCAGCTCGGCCATGGTCACGTCGACGCCGACGTTGACGCCGACCCGGAACTCGACCCCCTCGGCCGACATCTGCTCGAGGCGCCGGTCGATGTGCCGCTTCTCCAGCTTGAAGTCGGGGATGCCGTAGCGCATCAAGCCGCCGATCTTCTCGTCCCGCTCGTACACGGTGACCGCATGTCCGGCCCGCGCAAGCTGCTGGGCTGCTGCGAGGCCCGCCGGTCCGGATCCGACGATCGCGACGGTACGCCCGGAGCCGGCCGGGGGTGTGACCGCGCCGACCAGCCCGTCCGCGAAGCCCCGATCGATGATCTCGACCTCGACCTGCTTGATCGTGACCGGGGCACCGGCCCGGCCGGCACTCGGAATCGCGAGCACGCACGCGGCCTCGCACGGCGCCGGGCAGAGCCGGCCGGTGAACTCCGGAAAGTTGTTCGTGGCGTGCAACTCGTCCAGCGCGCCGGCCCAGTCACCGGTCCGGACCAGGTCGTTCCAGTCGGGGATGCGGTTGCCCAGGGGGCAGGCGTGATGACAGAACGGGATGCCGCAGTCCATGCATCTCGCGGCCTGCTCGGTGATCAGCTCGTCGGTTGCTGATTCGTAGACCTCGTTCCAGTCCCGGATTCGGACTGGAACCGGCCTTCTCTTTGGTAGCTGGCGGTCGGCCTCGAGGAATCCGGTCGGGTTAGGCACGGGTCTTCGCCAGTTCTTCTTCGTCGTGGTTGCGGTTCTGGGCTTGGGCAGCTTGCCCGCTCTGGGGGGTGCGGGTGTTGGCAGCTTGCCCGCTCTGGGCGGTCAGGCTTGATCCCGACGCGGGCAAGCTGCCAACACCCTTCGTGGTGCTTTCGTGGTCTTGTGGCGACGTTTGCAGACTGTCGCGCATGATGCGCTTGTAGTCCCTTGGGTTCACGGCGGTGAAGTGGCGCTTTTCTGCGTCCCAGTCCTTCAGGATCTGCTCGGCTACCGTGGAGCCGGTCTCTTCGTGGTGGTGCCGCAGCAGCGTCTTCAGCCGTGCTTCGTCTTCGACTTCGAGGGTGTCCAGGTCGACCAGCTCCCGGTTCACCAGCTCCTGGTTGAGGTGGTAAACGTAGGCTCGGCCGCCGGACATACCCGCGGCGAAGTTGCGGCCGGTGGTGCCGAGTACGACCGCGGTGCCGCCGGTCATGTACTCGCAGCCGTGGTCGCCGCAGCCTTCGACGACGGCGGCGGCGCCGGAGTTGCGGACGGCGAAGCGCTCCCCTACCCGGCCGCGGGCCAAAAGTACGCCGGAGGTCGCACCGTAGAGCACGGTGTTGCCGGCGATGATCTGTTCCTCGGCCGCGAACTGCGCACGCGCGTCCGGGCGGATGATCAGGCGCCCGCCGGACAGACCCTTGCCCACGTAATCGTTCGCATCGCCGTGCAGGCGCAGCGTCACGCCACGCGGCACGAACGCGCCGAACGACTGGCCGGCGGTGCCACGCAGCAGCACGTCGATCGTGTTGTCGGGCAGGCCGGCGCCACCGTACGCGCGGGTGACCTCGCCGCCGAGCATCGCGCCGACGCTGCGGTCGGTGTTGCGTACGTCCATCCGCATGGTCACCGGGGTGCCATTGCGCAGCGACGCGGTCGCCGTGGCGATGAGCTGGTTGTCCAGCGCCTCGGCGAGCTTGTGATCCTGTACGCCGGTGCGGCGCAGCGGCGCGTCGTCGTCGATGTCGACCTGGTGCAGGATCGGCGACAGGTCGAGGCCCTTCGCCTTCCAGTGAGTCAGCGCCGGTGTGGTGTCCAGCAGGTCGACGCGGCCGATCGCCTCGTCGAGCGTACGGAATCCGAGCGCGGCCAGATGCTCGCGTACCTCTTCGGCCAGGAAGCGGAAGAAGTTGATCAGGAACTCGGGCGTACCGGTGAAGCGTTTGCGCAGCTCCGGATCCTGCGTCGCGACGCCGACCGGGCAGGTGTCGAGGTGGCAGACGCGCATCATGATGCAGCCCGACACGATCAGCGGCGCGGTCGCGAAGCCGAACTCCTCGGCGCCGAGCAGCGCCGCGATGATCACGTCGCGACCGGTCTTGAGCTGGCCGTCGACCTGCACCGTCACCCGCTCGCGCAGACCGTTCGCGAGTAGCGTCTGCTGAGCCTCGGCGAGGCCGAGTTCCCACGGCGCGCCGGCATGCTTGAGCGAGTTGAGCGGCGAGGCGCCGGTACCGCCATCGTGCCCGGAGATCAGGATGACGTCGGCCTTCGCCTTCGCCACGCCCGCGGCCACCGTACCGACGCCGACCTCGGCGACCAGCTTCACGTGGACCCGAGCGGCCGGGTTGACGTTCTTCAGGTCGAAGATCAGCTGGGCCAGGTCTTCGATCGAGTAGATGTCGTGGTGCGGCGGCGGCGAGATCAGGCCGACGCCGGCGGTGGCGTGCCGGGTCTTCGCGATCCACGGCCACACCTTGTTGCCGGGCAGTTGACCGCCTTCGCCGGGCTTCGCGCCCTGCGCCATCTTGATCTGCAGATCATCCGCGTTTACGAGATATTCGCTGGTCACGCCGAAGCGGCCGGACGCGATCTGCTTGATCGCGCTGCGGCGTTCCGGGTCGTAGAGGCGGTCGACGTCCTCGCCGCCCTCGCCGGTGTTCGACCTGCCGCCGATCGCGTTCATCGCGCGGGCCATCGTCTCGTGCGCCTCGGCCGAGATCGAGCCGTAGCTCATCGCGCCGGTAGCGAACCGCTTGACGATCGACTCCACCGATTCGACCTCGTCGAGCGGGACCGGTTCGGAGTCCGGCACGATGTCGAACAGTCCGCGCAGCGATCCGGCCTCGGCCGCGAGGCCGTCGACCGTCCTCGTGTAGTCGCGGAACACGCTGACCTGGTTCGAGCGGGTCGCGTGCTGCAGCAGGAACACCGTCTCCGGGTTGAAGAGGTGCACCTCGCCGTCGCGCCGCCACTGGTACTCGCCGCCGACCTTGAGCCGGCGCGGACGTTCGATCTGGTGTACGGCCTGCGGCACCGGCGGGTACGCGTCGGCGTGTCGTGCCGCGACCTCGGCCGCGATGCCGTCCAGGCCGATGCCGCCGATCCGGCTGGCCGTGCCGGTGAAGTAACGGGCGGCGAGCTTCGCGTCCAGGCCGATCGCCTCGAACACCTGCGCGCCGCAGTAGGACGTGACCGTCGAGATGCCCATCTTCGACATGATCTTCAGGACGCCCTTGCCGAGCGCGACCACGATGTTGTGGGCCGCGGCCGACGGGCTGACGCCGGTGATCACGCCGGTCGAGATCAGGTCGTCGACGCTCTCCAACGCCAGGTACGGGTTCACCGCCGCGGCGCCGTAGCCGATCAGCGTCGCGACGTGGTGCACCTCGCGGCAGTCGCCGGTCTCCACGATCAGCGCGACCTGCGTACGGGTCCGCTCGCGTACGAGGTGCTGGTGTACGGCGGCGGTGAGCAGCAGCGACGGGATCGGCGCGAGATCGACGGTCGAGTCCCGGTCGGACAGCACCAGCACGCGCGCGCCGTCCTCGATCGCCTCGGAGACGTGCCGGCAGATCTCGACGATGCGCGCCTTGAGCCCGGCACCGCCGTCGGCGACGCGGTACAGGCCGGAGACCCGGATCGCCTTGAAGCCGGGCAGGTCGCCGTCCTCGTCGATCGAAATGATCTTCGCCAGATCGTCGTTGTCGATCACCGGGTACGGCAGCACGATCTGGCGGCAGCTGGCCGGGCCGGGCTCGAGCAGGTTCGCCTCCGGGCCGATCGTGGTGGACATGCTGGTGACGAGCTCTTCCCGGATCGAGTCCAGCGGCGGGTTCGTGACCTGCGCGAACATCTGCGTGAAGTAGTCGTACAGCAGGCGGGGACGCTTCGACAGCACGGCGACCGGCGTGTCGGTGCCCATCGATCCGATCGGCTCGTAGCCGGTGCGGGCCATCGGCGCGACCAGGATCTTCAGCTCCTCCTCGGTGTAGCCGAACGTCTGCTGGCGCCGGCGGACCGAGTCGTGCGTGTAGACGACGTGCTCGCGGGCCGGCAGCTCGTCGAGGTGCATCAGGCCGGCGTGCACCCAGTCCGCGTACGGCTCCTCGGCGGCGAGCGCGGCCTTGACCTCGTCGTCGCTGATGATCCGGCCGGCCGCCGTGTCGACCAGGAACATCCGGCCCGGCTGCAGCCGGCCGCGCGCCACCACCGTGGACGGATCGATGTCCAGCACGCCGGACTCGCTGGCGAGCACGACCAGGCCGTCCTCGGTCACCAGCCAGCGGCCGGGGCGCAGGCCGTTGCGGTCGAGCACCGCGCCGGCGAGCGTACCGTCGGAGAACGCGACCGCGGCCGGCCCGTCCCACGGCTCCATCAGGCTCGCGTGGAACTGGTAGAACGCGCGCCGGTCCGGGTCCATCGTCGGGTCGTTCTCCCACGCCTCCGGGATCATCATCAGCACCGCGTGCGGCAGGCTGCGCCCGGACAGGTGCAGCAGTTCCAGCACCTCGTCGAAGCTCTGCGAGTCGGAGCCGTCGGGGGTGCATGATCGGGAACAGCCGCTCGATGTCGCCGGGGATCGCCGACGTGGCCAGCATCGCCTCGCGGGCGGACATCCAGTTGCGGTTGCCGCGGATCGTGTTGATCTCGCCGTTGTGGGCGATCAACCGGTACGGGTGCGCCAGCGGCCAGGACGGGAACGTGTTCGTGGAGAACCGGGAGTGGACCAGCGCGATCGCGGAGTCCATCCGCTCGTCGGCCAGGTCGGGGAAGAACGTGATCGAGCTGGCCGGGCGTGAGCATGCCCTTGTAGACGACGGTCCGGGCGGACAGCGACGGGAAGTAGGCCTCGATGCCCCGCTCGGCGGTCTCCCGCTCGGCCTGCTTGCGGAGGCAGTACGCGAGCCGGTCCAGCTCGATGCCGGTACGGCCCTCGGCCGCGACGAAGATCTGCCGGATCCGTGGCCGGGCGGCTTCCGCGCTGGCACCGAGGCCGTGCGGGTCGACCGGCACGTCGCGCCAGCCGAGGATGTCGATCCCCTCGGCGGCGGCGAACTTCTCGATCACGGTGACCGCACGGGCCTCGTCGGCGCCGTTCGTCGGCAGGAAGACCAGGCCGGTCGCGTACGCACCCGGGCGGCGGCAGGTCGAAGTCGACGACGCCGCGGTAGAACGCGTCCGGGATCTGGATCATGATGCCGGCGCCGTCACCGGTGTTCGGGTCCGCACCGCGAGCACCACGGTGGTCCAGCCGGCAGAGCGCCTGCAGGCCGTTACGGACGATCTCGTGGCTACGCCGGCCGTGCATGTCCGCGACCAGAGCCACGCCGCAGGCGTCGTGTTCGTACGCGGCGTCGTACAGAGCCCTGATTGCGGGGTTGCGTCATCACCACGAGCAGGCTCCTATCGTCGTCAATTCATGACAGCGGGACGACGTCGGCCCTTAATGGTCGTTCTAGTTTACGCAGCAGCCACCGAAGTTTGATCGTTTCTCACGTCCGTCTCACCCCGTGGACGCGGCGTGGATTACCGACAGGTGACGCCGCAGATTGCGATCAGCGACACCATGTCGAACTGTACTCGGGTAGCGGCTATCAGGAGCGGCGGAGCTGCCGCAATGCATGCGTAGCGCGACCCAGCGGGCCCGGCGCGAGGCCGAGCGCCGCGTCCCGGGTCCGCGACGGCGCACGCGATGACGGTCAACACGGCGCCGACCCGGCGGGACTGCCGCCCGATCCGGACCACGCTGCGCACGCCGGGCCTGCGAGTAGCCGTCCAGAGCGGCGTGCAGCGCGGCCCCGGGCGCGACGCCCGTGAGCGCCCGCGGCCGAGCGCCGCGGCATCCTCCAGCGCGAGGCAGGCGCCCTGACCCAGGTGGTGCGCCATCGCGTGCGCGGCGTCGCCGAGCAGCGCGTATCCGCCACGACCGGCGTGGTAGGCGAACGTACGCGGGATCGGCCACAACTCGCCGATCGGGTGCTGGATCAGGTCGTCCGGTTCGGTCGCGGCGAGCAGGTCGGAAATCGGGCGCGTGCCACTCGGCGAACCAGCGGCGGAGCAGCCCGAGTTGCGCCGCCGGCGATTCCGGGCGGGCCGCGCCGGGAACGGTCGCCGACCAGTAGATGCCGCCGCGCGACGAGCTCCGCCGGCCGAGCCGCGGGATCCCATCACGGCGTACCGGAAACGGTGACCGGCGCCGACGGTCTCGCCGCCTGTCGCGCCGCCGGTCGGCATCCGGTCCAGCAGCTCGATCAGCTCGGAGGCGCGGTACCACGGGATCACCGCACGCCAGGCGGTGCAGCCGGCGGAGACGACCGACCCCTCGGGCGCGAGCCGGCGCCGGACCACGCTGTCGACCCCGTCCGCGCCGATCACCAGATCGGCTTCCCACGCGTCACGCCGTCGCTGACCGCGGGGGACTCGTGCGCCGCCCCGGTGCCGGTTGGCACCCGGATGGTCCGGATGCCGACGCCGGTCCGGATCGCGACCGCGTCGCCGAGGCCGGCGAAGAGCGCGTCGTGCAGATCCTCGCGGTGGACGACGAGCGGCGTCTGGTCCGGCGCGTCGAGATCCTCCGGGCGCACCAGCCAGCCGCCGTCCGGGCGCCGGATGCCCTGGTAGGGCACCGGGCTCGCGATCGCGTCCAGCCCGGCGCCGAGCGCCGAGCCGGTGCAGCGCCGCGACACCGGACGGCGCGAGCAGCAGCGCGGCGTTGTCGGCGCGCAGCCGGTCCTCGCGTTCGAGCAGTGTGACCTGCCAGTCGGCACGGGCCAGCGCGCCCGCGACCGCTAGGCCACCGATCCCGGCGCCGACGACGATCGCGGACGGCATGGCCGGGCTACTTCGTGGCCGAGCGGCGGCTTGACCGTCGGCGACGTGCCCCGCACGGTCGACTCGTCGGCGTCGACATCGACGGTCTCGTCCGGCGTCAGCGGTCGTCCGGCGTCGGCATCGCCGTCCGCATCATCCGTCAGGTCCGACGTCGGCGCTCGTCGCGCTTCGGTGGCGCGTACCGCTTCGTCTTGGTCTTGCGTTCTGCAGCCGATCGTCGGCCTCTTCCTCGGTGACCACGCGGTATCCGCCGTCGGCCGTCGGCCACCAGGTACTCGCGCGCGCCCTTGACCCGCAGGAAGTAGATCAGCGCGCCGATGAAGACGATCATCGCGGTCCAGTCGTTCAGGCGGAGCCCGAGGATGTGGTTTGCGTTGTCGACCCGCAGATATTCGATCCATGCGCGGCCGACCGTGTACGCCATCACGTAGAGCGCGAAGGCGCGGCCCCTGCCGAACCGGAACTTCCGGTCCATCAGGAACACGAACAGCGCGACGCCGAGGTCCCAGATCACCTCGTAGAGGAATGTCGGCTGGTAGAGGCCGGACAACAGGACGGGGTGCCCATCCGGTCCGATCAGCGCGTGGCCGGGGTTGCTCGGGTCCATCTGGTGGACCTGCAGGCCCAACGGCAGCGTGGTGGCGCGGCCGTACAGTTCGTTGTTGAACCAGTTGCCGAAGCGGCCGAGCGCCTGAGCGACCGGCAGCGCGGGTGCCAGACAGTCCGCGACGAACGTCAGCGGGATCTTGAGCTGGCGGCAGGCGATCCATGCGCCGACCGCGCCACCCGCGACCGCGCCCCAGATGCCGAGGCCGCCCTTCCACACCTCGAGCGTGGACAGCCAGCCGGTGCCGGTCTTGCCGAAGTAGTCCTGCCACGATGTGGCGACGTTGTAGATCCGCGCGCCGACGATGCCGAACGGAACGGCCCAGACCGCGACGTCAAGGATCGCGTATTGCGGCGCGCCACGATCTCGCATCCGCTGCTCGGTGATCAGCGCGCAGACGACAATACCGGCGATGATGCACAAAGCATATGCACGGAGCGGGAAAGGTCCGAGATGCCAGACGGCAGTGGTCGGACTGGGAATACTGGCGAGGGTCACGAGCGAACACGCTACCGCTGCCGGAGGACTGATCGCTACGGTCCGGGCCGTCGGACCGGTCACCAGCCCCAGCATTATGCCGCACAGTCTCCGCGTGAGCCGCGTCATACCCCACGCGTCCCCGGCAAATCTCGGCCGCCTAGCATCGGCGTCATGACACCCGGAGACAGCGCACCCGGAGGCACCGAAACCGGAGACGAGAGCCTGACGCCGGGGCCCGGCTTCGAGAGTGCACTCGACGAGATCCTCTTCGGCGTCCGCCTGGATGTCGCGGCGCGCCAGGAACTGCTTCCGATGGAACAGATCCGCGAACTCGCCGCCGCGGCGCCACCCGCACTCGACGCATACACCGCGCTGCGCGCGCCCGGCGTCGGCGTGATCGCCGAGGTCAAGCGCTCATCGCCGTCCCGCGGCGCGCTCGCCGAGATCGCCGACCCGGCCGGTCTGGCCAGCGAGTACGCGGCCGGCGGCGCCCGGTGCGTCTCGGTGCTGACCGAAGGTCGCTGGTTCGGCGGCAGCCTGGACGACCTGATCGCGGTACGCGCCGCGGTACGCGTACCGGTGCTGCGGAAAGACTTCATCATCTCGTCGTACCAGGTGCACGAGGCCCGCGCCCACGGCGCCGATCTGGTGCTGCTGATCGTCGCCGCGCTCGAACAGAACGCGCTGGTCGGCCTGCGGGAGCGGATCGAGTCACTCGGCATGACCGCGCTCGTCGAAGTGCACGACGAGGAAGAGGCGGATCGGGCGCTGGACGCCGGTGCCCGGGTGATCGGCGTGAACGCGCGCAACCTCCGGACGCTGGAGATCGACCGTACGGTGTTCGACCGGATCGCGCCCGGCCTGCCCGGCAACGTCGTGAAGATCGCCGAGTCGGGCGTACGCGGGCCGCATGACCTGATCAAATATGCCTCGGCCGGTGCCGACGCGGTGCTGGTCGGAGAGGGACTCGTGACCCAGAAGAGCCCGCGGGACGCGGTCGCGGAACTGGTGACCGCTGGTAGCCACCCGGCGACGCCACGGCCGGTCCGATGACGCTGACCGATGCTCTCGTAGCCGGATCTGGTTCCCGACTCGTCCGGACACTTCGGAAAGTTCGGCGGCAGGTTCGTACCGGAAGCGCTGATCAAGGCGCTCGACGAGCTGGACGCGACCTACCGGCACGCGATGGCCGACGAGGCGTTCCAGGCCGAGTTCGGCGCGCTGCTGCGCGACTACGCCGGTGCGCCCAGCCGGCTTTACGACGCGACCCGCCTCAGCAAGGAGGCCGGCGCCCGGATCCTGCTGAAGCGCGAGGACCTGAACCACACCGGCGCGCACAAGGTCCGCAACGTCCTCGGCCAGGCTCTGATCACCCAGCGGATGGGTAAGAAGCGCGTGATCGCCGAGACCGGCGCCGGCCAGCACGGCGTCGCCACCGCCACCGCGGCCGCGCTGTTCGGCCTGGAGTGCGTGATCTACATGGGCGAGGTCGACACCCAGCGGCAGGCGCTCAACGTCGCCCGGATGCGCATGCTCGGTGCGACCGTGGTTCCCGGTGACGACCGGCTCCCGGACGCTCAAGGACGCGATCAACGAGGCGCTGCGCGACTGGGTCACCAACGTCGAATCCACCCACTACATCCTCGGTACGGTCGCCGGACCGCACCCGTTCCCGTCGATGGTGCGCGACTTCGTCCGGGGCATCGGCGTCGAGGCCCGGCGGCAGTGCCTCGACCTGACCGGCGAGCTGCCGGACGCGGTCTGCGCGTGTGTCGGCGGCGGTTCCAACGCGATCGGCGTGTTCCACGCGTTCATCGGCGACCCCGGACGTCGCCCTGTACGGCTTCGAAGCGGCCGGCGACGGCGTCGAGACCGGCCGGCACGCGGCCACGATCTCGGCCGGCAGCGTCGGCGTGTTCCAGGGCACCCGCAGCTTCCTGCTGCAGGACGAGGACGGCCAGACCATCGAGTCGCACTCGATCTCGGCCGGTCTCGACTACCCCGGCGTCGGCCCGGAGCACGCGTGGCTGCACGACATCGGGCGCGCCACCTACCAGCCGGTCACCGATCGTGAGGCGATGGACGCGTTCGCGCTGCTCTGCCGTACCGAGGGGATCATCCCGGCGATCGAGAGTTCGCACGCGCTCGCCGGTGCGCTGCGGCTGGCTGCAGCCGATCTTCGCGGCAAGACCATCCTCGTGAACCTGTCCGGCCGCGGCGACAAGGACGTGGACACCGCCGCTAAGTGGTTCGGGATTCTTGGGACGAGCGAGCACCGGCGAGCGACCGGATGTGCAGCATGAGCAGTCTCCAGGTCGTGTTCGACAAGGCGAAGACCGAGAACCGCGGCGTCCTGGTCGGCTGTATGCCGGCCGGGTTCCCGACCGTCGACGGCGGCATCGAGTCGATGAAGGCGATGGCCTCGGCCGGTGCCGACATCGTCGAGATCGAACTGGCCTACTCCGACCCGGTGATGGACGGGCCGGTGATCCAGCGCGCCAGCGAGATCGCACTGGCGGGCGGCGTACGGACGACGGACGTGATCCGATCCGTCGAATCGGTCGCGTCGGCCGGTGCGACGGTCATCCTGATGACGTACTGGAATCCGATCGAGCGGTACGGCGTCGAGCGCTTCGCACGCGACTTCGCGGCCGCCGGCGGGGCCGGTATCGTCACGCCGGACCTGATTCCGGACGAAGCCGGCGAGTGGATCGCGGCCGCCGACGCGCACAATCTCGACAAGATCTTCCTGGTCGCACCGTCATCGACGGATGCGCGGCTGGCGATGACCGCACGCGCGAGCCGCGGCTTCGTCTACGCGACCAGCGTCATGGGCGTCACCGGCGCCCGCGATCAGACGTCGAACGCGGCGCCTGCGCTGGTCTCGCGGGTCCGAGCGGTCAGTGACATCCCGGTCGGCGTCGGCCTGGGCGTCCGCAACGGCGCGCACGCTGCCGACGTGGCGAGCTACGCCGACGCGATCATCGTGGGCAGCGCCCTGATCAGCTGCGTGCTGGATGCGGATACGCCGGAGCAGGGTCGCGAGGCGCTCACCCGCCTGACCGCCGAACTGGCCGAGGGCGTCCGTACCCGCTAGCCAGCCACCTGGCCGCTCGTCCGGGCACTCACGGTCCCGGCGACCGCGATCCGGGCGACCACGCGGGCGCAGCCAATCGAGTCCAAGATCGCCGTTATGAGTCGATCGTGGACTCAAATGGCTGCGTTTCAGCGCGCAACGCGACCATTTGAGTCCACGATCGTCTAGACCGGGTCCTCGCCGTGACCGTTCGGGTCCTCCACGATGTGGATCGCGGCCTCTTCGGCGCTCGCGCCGCCTGCGTCTATTCCGGCGTCGAATGCGACCGCGTCCGGCTCGTCGTCGGGGCCGAGGCCCTCATCCTCGGCGAACAGGCGACCGGCCCGCGGCTCCCGCTCGTAGCCACGACGGGTCGTCTCGTCCTCGTCGTCCTCGCCGTCGTCATCGGCGCTGATGTCCGGCTCCTCTTCGGCCAGCCGGGCGTCGAGCGATTCGCCCTCGCGCATCTCCTCGGGTGTCGTGCCGAACCGGTTCGCGCCCCGCCAGCGATCGGACGCCTCGATGCCGACGTCGAGCGGGTCGGTGACCTTGTCGTCATCGAGCGTGTCGGACCCGTCCAGCACGCCGTCGTCCTCGATGTCGTCCCATTCGGCCACGTCGTCGATCCCCTCCACTGCGATACCTCCTCCACACATCGAACCATCAACGCGGGCGCGGCGCGCGCTGGACGATCAACAACGTCAGGGCGACGATGTCGGATCGACGCCGCGGTCCAGGTCGTCCCACATGGTCGCGTCCGTCACCGGGCGATCGCTCGGCGCCGCCTGAGCGGCTCGCTCGTACTTCGCACCCATCGCCGGCCACCCGGCGCCCTCCCGCGCGGTCCGGAGTCCGGCGTACCCGACGAGGACGCCCCCGACGATAACCAGCAACGGCCACACGGCCCGGGCACCGTCAGCGAATCGCAGACCGTCCGCGCCGCCGCCGACGATCACGGCGCCGACCAGGACGAGCAGGGCGCCGAGGACGGTCCGGATGCGACCGCGCGTGGCGAGCAGCGCACCCGTCCCGGCCAGCGCCACCAGCGCGACCGCAACCAGCCATCCGACGTGCGACGATCCGGTCTGGGCGACGTTCAAGGGCGGCAGCGGCGCCGGGCGTCGGGTGAGGAGCACCGACCACGTCCGGGTGACCGCGAGGACGGTCAGTCCGGCGCCGACCAGGCAGGCGACGAGTGTCCTGGTGAACGCGCGCCGACCGGCCGAGGACGGCTCCTCCGCCGCAGCAGCCAATGATCCGACGTCCGACGACTCCGTGCGTTCCGATGCGCCCGGACGCGTACCCCCTGGGGGTGAGGGTGTCATCGAGCCGGCCGCAACGTTTCCGCGGACGCTATCGCCGCGAGCACCGCGGCGGCCTTGTTGATCGTCTCCTGCTCTTCCGCGGCCGGATCGGAGTCGGCCACGATTCCGCCACCGGCCTGCACGTAGGCGACGCCGTCGCGGATCAACGCGGTCCGGATCGCGATAGCGGTGTCCAGGTCGCCGCCGAAGCCGAAGTAGCCGACGATGCCGCCGTAGAGGCCGCGGCGGGTCGGTTCCAGCTCCTCGATGATCTCCATCGCGCGGACCTTCGGCGCGCCGGACAGCGTGCCGGCCGGGAACGTCGCGACCAGCGCGTCGAACGGCGACCGCGCGGGCGCGAGGTCACCCACGACGGTGGAGACGATGTGCATGACGTGGCTGTAGCGCTCGATCGTCGCGAACTCCGGCACCTCGACCGTGCCCGGCAGGCAGACCCGCCCGAGATCGTTGCGACCCAGGTCGACGAGCATGACGTGTTCGGAGCGCTCCTTCGGATCGGCGAGCAACTCGTCGGCGAGCGCCGCGTCCTCCTCCGGCGTCGCACCGCGCCACCGCGTCCCGGCGATCGGGTGCAGGAGGGCTCGGCCGTTCGTCACCTTCAGGTGCGCCTCCGGCGAGGATCCGACCACGTCAAAATCGTCGAACCGGAGCAGATACATGTACGGGCTGGGATTGCTCATCCGCAGTACGCGATAGATGTCGACCGGATCGGCATCGGTCGGGCGCTCGAAGCGCTGCGCGACCACGATCTGGAAGCACTCCCCGTCCGCGATCGCCTCTTTCGCCTGGTCCACGAACTTCTGGTGATGCCCCTCGTCGGTACGCGAGACCGGCTTGCCGGCCGGCAGCATGTCCACCGTGGAGACCAGCGGCGGCGTCGGCCGGGACAGCGACGTGGTCATCGCGTCGAGCCGGCCGATCGCGTGGTGGTAGCGCGCGACCGCGTCCGCCTCATCGGCGTCCGGATCGATGATCGCGTTCGCGACCAGCAGCGCCGAGCCGGTGAAGTGATCGAGTACGACGAGATCGGTCGCGAGCATCATGCTGAAGTCCGGGACGTGCAGATCATCCACGGCAATCGACGGCAGCTTCTCGAACCGGCGCACGATGTCGTACGCCATGAAGCCGACCAGGCCACCGGTCAGCGGCGGCAGATCCTCGCCGGTCTCCGGCTGGCCCTCGGCGGAGAGTGCCGCGATCGTGCGGCGCAGCGCATCCACCGCGTCTCCGCTGGTCGGCACGCCGGCCGGCGGCTTGCCGAGCCACTTCGCGGTGCCGTCGTCGGAGGTGAGCGTCGCGGCGCTGCGGACGCCGATGAACGAGTAACGGGACCAGGCGATGCCACCGGCGGTCGCGCCCTGCTCGGCGGATTCCAGCAGGAAGCTGCCCGGACCGCCGGCGAGCTTGCGATAGACGCCGATCGGCGTCTCGCCGTCGGCCAGCAGCCGGCGGGTCACCGGGATCACCCGGAACGTCTTCGCGAGCCGCCGGAACGTGTCCTCGCCGGGCCGGACGGCACCGCTGGTCATGACTTCTCCTCATCGAGGTCGTCGGATAGCAGGACATCAGCGAAGCACGTGCGGGCGCCGGTGTGACATGCCGGGCCGGTCTGGTCCACCAGGATGAGAAGCGTGTCGCCGTCGCAGTCGAGCGCGACGGATTTCACCGCCTGCCGGTGCCCGGACGTCTCTCCCTTGATCCACAGCGACTGGCGGGACCTCGACCAGTAGGTCGCCTCCCGCGACGTGAGCGTGTGATGCAGCGCGACATCGTTCATCCACGCCATCATCAGCACCTCGCCGGTGTCGTACTGCTGCACGACCGCGGGCACGAGGCCGTTCGCGTCGCGCTTGAGGCGCGCCGCAATCAACGGATCAAGACCAGACATCAGTGGTACGGGCACCCGACGATTGTCGCCCACGCAGGTACCGGGCCGCCATCCGCTCTCCCCCGCGTCCCGTCTTCTCATGATCGTCGGTGGTCGTCGAACGCATACCGACGTCCGGGCGCGAGCGTAGCGTGGCCCCGCGGCGTACCGCAGGGACCACGCCACGTTTGTTGGCGCGCGTTGATCAGGCAGCGAGCGCCTTCAGGCCCTGCGCGGCGCTCTTCGCGTCCGCGGCTGCGGTCTTGAGATCGGACCGCGCCGACTTCACCCCGGCGCGGACCGGCGCCACGGCCGCCTGCATCGCCGACGCGTCCGGGCTCGGCTGGACCGCGAGGAGACCGGCCGCCAGCCCGTTGATCGACGACGTGGCGGACGCGAGCTGCGTGGCAAGATCGCTCAGCTTCGCATTCACCGCGCCGGTGTCCTTGCCCTGGGCGGCGAGCTGGGTCGAGATCGCGGCGAGCTTGTCGTGTACGGACTGCAGCTTCGCGATCGTGGCGGTCTCGGTGTCGGAGGCGACCGTGAACCGTACCTTCGGGACAACCAGCAGATAGATCCGGTAGTCGTCGATCATGCTCTTGGCATCGGCGCGTACGCCGGCGATGGTCGTCTCCGCATCTGTCTTCGTCCGCAGCGCCTGCAGCCCGCTGACGTCGGCGCTGTCGAGGCCGGCGAGCGTGGACTTGTCCCCGCTGGACAGGTTCGTGGCCCCGTTGATCGCGATCTTCAGCGCGTCCAGCGTCTTGAGCCGCAGATCGATCCGTACGTCAACGGCGGCCTTCCACTGCGTCACGGTCGCGTTGGCCGGGACGGTCCCGCCGACTCCAGCGGCGTCCGCGGTTGTCGTACCGGCGAGGACGAGCGCGCCCACCATCGCGGTGGCGGCGGTAACCCGGATCCACCTAGTTGCTGTCATTGTCGGACGCCTTATCTGCCGCAGTGATGTTGCCGTCGATCTGGGCGAGCGCGGAGTTAACCTGCGCCAGCTGCTGGTTGATGGACGCGAGTTGGGTCGCGGCCGACGTACCTGTCGTGGTCGCCGGGGCTTTGGTAGCCGGCGTGGTGGTGGCCGCGGTTCCGGTCTGGGTCGCGGCACCGCCCTGCAGCCCGCCCTGTCCGGCGCGGTGGCCGGCACAACCGGATACCGCCAGCACCGCGGCGAGCGCCACGACGCTCAGGAATCGCTTCATCTGATCCGTACTCCTTGACCGTCGGAGTCTCATGAATTCGAGGACGGCATGAGCATGTCGATCGATTGCGAACGTTTCGCACGGCGGAATGTACGAATCCTGTAAACCCGTGCGCAGGCCTTACCGTGACCGCATGGCGAATGTGACAGTGGTGACCGGCGGCAGCCGTGGCATCGGGGCGGCTACCTGCCGCAGGTTGGCATCGATGGGTCACGACCTGGTGATCGGCTATCGCAGCGACGCGACGGCGGCGGAAGCGGTCGCCGACGACGTACGCGCAGCCGGCGGCCGGGCCCTTCCGATCCGGGTCGACACCAGCGTCCGGAGTGACGTGGTCGAGGCGTTCGAGCGCGCCGAGCGCGAACTCGGACCAGTCACCGGCCTGGTCAACAACGCCGGCGTCGGGAGCCGGATCGGGCCGTTCATCGAGCTGACCGAGTCCGATCTTCGCCGGGTGATGGATGTGAACGTCATCGGGTACGTCTTCTGCGCCCAAGCGGCGGCCCGCCGGATGATCGCGAACGGCGGCGGCGCGATCGTCAACGTTTCGTCCGGCGCCTCGACGCTGGGCAGCCCGAACGAGTACGTGCACTACGCCGCGAGCAAAGGGGCGGTCGACACGCTGACGATCGGGCTGTCGAAGGAGCTGGGGCCGTACGGCATCCGGGTGAACACGGTGTCGCCCGGCGTGATCGAGACGGAGTTCCACGCGGGCAGCGGCGAGCCGGGCCGCCCGTCGCGGGTGGGCCCGGCTGCGCCGCTGGGGCGGGCCGGTCGGGCCGATGAGGTTGCGGCGGCGATTGCATGGCTGCTCAGCGCGGACGCGTCGTACACGACGGGGGCGACCGTGCGTGTGGCCGGAGGACGTTGACCGAACGGCCGCGTTGACAGATCGAGCAGAATTCATTTAGCGTTGAATTCATCAACCAATGAATTCCTGGAGGCTCGCTTATGGATGTCGCGATCGACGTCGACACCCTCGTCGTACGTCGTGGTGGCCGTGTGATCCTGCACGGCATCAGTTGCCGGTTGCCGAGCGGCAGCGTTACCGGCCTGCTCGGCCCGAGCGGCAGCGGGAAGACGACGCTGCTGCGATCCATCGTCGGCGTACAAGTGATCGCCTCCGGTTCGGTGACCGTCCTGGGAGAGCCGGCCGGCGCTCCGCGACTGCGGCGGACCGTCGGCTACCTCACCCAGGCGCCGAGCGTCTATGCGGACCTGACCGTCCGGGAGAACGCGCGGTATTTCGCGTCGCTCTATGACGGTGTGACCAAAGCGGACGCGGACACCGCAATCTCCGACGTCGGGCTCGGCAAAGCGGCCGACCAGGTCGTCGGCACGCTCTCCGGCGGCCAGCGCAGCCGCGCGTCGCTCGCCTGCACGCTGCTCGGCAACCCCCGGCTGCTGATCCTCGACGAGCCGACCGTCGGTCAGGATCCGGTGCTGCGGGAAGATCTGTGGCAACGGTTCCACGCGCTCGCCCAGGCGGGTACGACGATCGTCGTGTCCAGCCACGTGATGGACGAGGCGGGCCGGTGCGACCGGCTGATCTTCATCCGCGAGGGCGAGATCATCGCCGACGACACCCCCGACGCGGTCCGCGCCGCGACCGGCACCGACGACCTGGAGAAGGCGTTCCTGACGCTGATCAGAGGCCAGCAGGAGGTGGCCGCATGAACCCCCGCATCCTGTTCAGTACGACCGGCCGCGTGCTCCGGCAACTACGCCACGACAAGCGCACGATCGGGCTCATCATCATCGTCCCGGCGCTGCTGCTGACCCTGATCTACTACGTGTTTGACGGCCAGAAGCAGGTGTTCGACCACGTCGGGCTGATCCTGTTCGGCATCTTCCCGTTCGTGCTGATGTTCCTGATCACGAGCATCGCGATGCTGCGCGAACGCACGACCGGCACACTCGAGCGCCTGCTCACCACGCCGATGGGCAAGCTCGACCTGCTGTTCGGTTATGCGCTGGCATTCGGCCTGGTCGCGACGGTCCAAGCCGGGGTCCTCACCGCGATCGGCTACTGGGCGTTCGATCTGACCATCGCGGGCAGCGGCTGGCTGGTCGTCCTGATCGCGGTCGCGGACGCGATCCTCGGCATGGCCCTGGGCCTGCTCTGCAGCGCGTTTGCCCGCAGCGAGTTCCAGGCCGTGCAGTTCCTGCCGGCGGTCGTGTTCCCGCAGCTGTTCCTGTGCGGGCTGTTCGCACCGAGGGAATCGATGGCGACCGCGCTGCGCTGGATCAGCGATGTGCTGCCGATGACGTACGCGGTCGAGGCACTCCAGGAGATCGGCCGCAACGTGAACGCGTCCGCCGTCATGTGGCGCGACTTCGGCATCGTGGCCGGCGCGGCCGTGGTGGCACTGACACTGGCGGCGGCCACCCTGCGCCGCCGTACCGACTGACCTTTATGACAGAGTTTGATCCTGGAGTCGGTCGGAGCATGGACTGACTTCGGGATCAGATTCAGGCGGACCTGGGGGTGACATGGCGCGGACCGGACGTCGCAAGGGAGCGCCGGACACGCGCGACGCGATCCTCGCGGCCGCCCGGGAAGCGTTCGCCGACAAGGGATTCGACGGCGCCACGATGCGCGCCATCGCCACGAACGCCGGCGTCGATCCGGCGCTGGTCCACCACTACTTCGGCACGAAGGAGCAGTTGTTCCTCGCGACCGTCGATGTGCCGGTGGATCCGTCGGAAATCGTCCCGCTCGCGCTCGCCGGCGATGACGAACATCTGGGCGAGCGGGTGGTGCGGATGTTCCTGTCGGTGTGGGACGACCCGCGGACCGGTCCGCCGCTGATCGCGCTGATCCGGACCGGGCTGCAGCACGACTGGTCGGCACGCCTGCTGCGGGAGTTCGTCAGCGCGCAGATCCTGCGCCGGATCATCGCGCGCGCCGACATGACACCGGCCGAGGCGCCGGTCCGGGCCGCGTTGACCGCGTCCCAGATGATCGGCCTCGGCATCGCCCGCTACATGCTGAAAATCGAGCCGCTGGCCGGCGCCGACGTGGACACGGTGGTCCGGCTGATCGCGCCGACCATCCAGCGTTACCTCACCGGATCGCTCGATCAGTTGCCGTAGGTGATCACCATCGGTGCGGGCTTCATCGACATGACCTGCGCCGGCGTCATCAGTTTGTGCTTCGCTTCGAGCTTGTAGAAGATCTTGAAGCCGCCGTACTTGAAGTTGCCGTACTTCGTCATGTCGGTCGCGACCCACTTCTTGTACTGGCCCTCTTTCTCCGCGATGTCGCCGGGGAAGCCGCCGACCGAGTCGATGTGAATGACGAGGTCGACGCGGGGATCGTTGACGATGTCCGCCTTGTCGGCGATCTCCGAACCACCGGCCGCGTACGGGTTGGCCTTTCCGTCGCCGTCGCCGCGGTACTGGTGAATGATCATGACCTTGCGCGGCACGTGATACTTCATCGGCATCGCCGCGACCGCCTCGATCAGCGGGTTCAGATCGCTCGCCCGGACGTTCGACAGGTTCACCCCGGGAATGCCGTTGTGGCGCGGGAACATCCACTCGGGATCGATCGCGACCTCGACGAACGGCAGCTTCAGGTAGGTGTCGAAGTGGTTCAGCACGGTCAGCGGCTTCGCCCAGCCGATGTTGAGGTCCAGGAACAGCAGCAGGTCGTTCTTCTTGCAGAACGCGACGTACTGGTCGACCGTCGCACTGCTGACGTAGTGGCTGTAGGTGCCGCTCTTGCCCTTGAAGTGGTCCGGCACGTCGACGACCAGGTCGATGCCGAGCGCCACCGGGTGCGCCGGGTCGAGCTTCTGGTAAGCCGCACCCTGCGCGCGCAGTCGCGCCAGCATCGACGAACTCAAGGTGTACGCGGGACCGGTCGCCGCGGCGTTCGGGACGGCGTAGAACGCGACGATCCGGTGGGTCGGGAGCATTGCACCGACCGACGGGTCGAATATTGCCGGCTGCGCCGATCCCGCGGCCGAGGGCCGGCTCGACGGGTTCGTCCTCGCGGTCGCCGCCGCCTTCGGGTGCGACCCGAGCGGCAGCCAGACGGCGGCGGCAACGCCGAGCCCGAAGAGGGCGATGAACAGACCGACGACGAACAGGATCCGTGGCTGTCGACGGCGGTGCGGAGTGATCGGCCGCTCGGTCGGAATCTGGATGGTCCGCTTCGTGAAGCCAGTGCTCATGCGGACATCCTCGCCGTATTGCGGACAGATACCCAGTACCCGGCGGATAACCTTTTCGTGGCGTTATCCGGATATGGATCTAGTATCGAGGAATGCCCTCGACGAACTATGCACGTCTGGAACGGTCCGCCCTCGCTGACCTGCTCGAAGACATCGGCCCGGACCAACCGACCCTGTGCGAGGGATGGCGTACTCGCGACCTCGCCGCGCATGCCGTTGTTCGCGACCGGCGTCCCGATGCGGCCGCCGGTGCCATGATCAAAGTGCTGGCCGGGCATACCGACCGGGTGCGGGACGCGGCCGCGGCGCGCCCCTGGGACATGTTGATCTACCAGCTGCGCAATCCACCGCGGCTGTCGATGGCCGGCTTCGGCCCGCTGGACCGACTCACGAACACCACGGAGTTCTTCATCCACCACGAGGACGCCCGCCGCGCTCAGTCCGGCTGGACGGCGCGCCCGCTCGACGAGCAACTCGGCAAGACATTGGCCGGCCAGATCAAGCTGACCGCGAAACTCGCCCTCCGCCGATTCCCGGCGCAGATCACGATCAACATGCCCGGGTACGCGCAGCTGCTCACCGTCGGTGCCGGCGGCGAGCCGGTCGAGATCACCGGCGACCCGGGCGAGATGTCGCTGTTCCTGACGGGCCGCCAGTCCCACGCGAACGTGGACGTCACCGGCGCGGACGAGGTCGCCAAGAACCTTCGGATCGCCAAACTCGGCGTGTAGCCCGCCGATCTCGGACTCACGTGGTCGTCGTTGTGCCGTTTCGGCAGCTATGTGGGTCCACGATCGGGCCTCATCTCACGAGCCCGGATCGGTCGCGGCCGGTAGATCGATGCTCACCTGCAGGCCCGGGTTCGCGTCGCTCAGCTCGATCGTGCCGTGATGCAGCCGCAGCAGCTCGCGGACGATCGGCAGGCCGAGTCCGGCGCCCCCTTGATCCCGGTCGCGCGCGTTGTCCAGCCGGGTGAACCGGTTGAAGACGCGTTCGCGATCCTCGGCCGGAATGCCCGGACCGTCGTCGGTCACGGTCAGGCGTACCAGATCGTGTTGGTGCTCCTCAACCTCGACCGTGACCTGCGCGGACGCGTGCCGGACGGCGTTCGTGACCAGGTTTTCGATCACCCGGCGGAGCGCGACCGCGTCGCCCGGCGTCCGGATCGGACCGTCCGCCGTGAGCGTGACCGGCACCCGGGCGCTGCTGTATCCGTCGACCGCGACCCGAGCCACCTCGGTGAGATCGACCGCCTCGACCGGATCCAGCCGGGGATCGTCCTCCTCCGCGCGGGCGAGCAGCAGCAGGTCGTCGACGAGCCGGTTGAGCCGACCGATGTCGACCAGCAGATCGTCGGTCAGCGGCGGCTCGTTCATGTGCGCGGCCACCTCGATCTGGGTACGCAGGCTCGCGATCGGGCTACGCAACTCGTGTGCGGCGTCGGCGACGAACGCACGTTGCCGGGCCCGGCCGGCGTCGAGCCGGACCAGCATGTCGTTCAGCGTCACCGCGAGTCGATGGACCTCGTCGTCGCCGTCCGGTACCGGCAGCAGCCCGACGCTGCGATCGCCGGCGCTGATCTGGTCGGCGCTGCGCCGCAGCGTCTCCACCGGCCGTAGCGTCCAGCCGACCACCTGCCAGGCCAGCGCGGACAGCAGCACCACCAGCAGTGGATAGACGACTAGCAGGTAGGTGGTCACGGTCTCTACGCTCTCGTCCGCCGCATGCGTCGATGTGGCGACGATGACGAGCCGCGGCCCGCCGTCGGTAGGATCCGGGTCCGTCGCGCGTACGACGACGACGCGCAGTTCGCCGTCCACGTTCTCGTGCACGCGCGAGTTCGGGACCACGATCACCTGCTGCAGCGCCCGTTGCTGCTCGGCCGGCGTCAACATCGGCGTGGGTCGAGCGACGCTCGCGGTGGACGCGACGACGCCCTGCTGGTCATTGATGACCTGGACGAGTGCCGTCGGCAGGTTCGGGAGCGGGTTCGGAAGATGGCCCGCCGCGACCAGAGTGGAGACGTCGCTGGCGGTCTGCCGGGCGTCGTTGTCGATGGAGCGGATCAGGCGCGCGTGCAGCAGGTAGACGATCACCGCACCGCCGAACGCAAGGCCAACGGCGAGTCCGGCCGCACTCAGCAGCGTCAAGCGGGACCGTAGCGTCCGGCGGCGCCACCACCGCACGGATCAGACTCCGATCACGGTCTCGGTGGCGAGTCGCTCGTCCACCAACCGGTATCCGGCGCCACGGACCGTCTGAAGCGTACGCAGGCCGAACGGTTGATCGATCTTGCGGCGGACGTACCCGACGTAGACCTCGACGACGTTCGGATCGGTGTCGGCGCTGGCATCCCAGACCCGGTCGAGCAACTCCGCCTTCGTCACGACTTGATCCTGCCGACGCATCAGATACTCCACCAGCGTGTATTCGCGTGCGGTCAGGCTGATCTCCACCTCGCCACGCTGCACCCGCCGGCTTGCCGGATCGAGCGTCAACGACCCGACCGTCACGACCACCGGACGTTCGGGCGCGCCCCGGCGCAGTAAGGCCCGGATCCGGGCGAGCAGCACGATGAACGAGAACGGTTTCGTGATGTAGTCGTCCGCGCCGCAGTCCAGCCCGTCCGCCTGGTCGTATTCACCGTCCTTCGCGGACAGCATGATCACCGGCACCCAGTTGTTCTCTTCCCGCAACGCCCGTACGACGCGGTAGCCGGACAGGCGGGGCAGCATGATGTCGAGGATCACCGCGTCGTACCCGCCGGATCGGGCCGCATCGAGGCCCATCACACCGTCGACGGCGAGGTCGACCAGGTAGCCCTCGGACGTCAGCCCCCGCTGCAGCGCGCTTCCGAGGCGAGGCTCATCTTCGACAACCAATATTCGCACCCGCCCAGCGTGGCACAGGCAGTACGTCCCACCTGTGGACACTCTCAGGTCGACCTCAGTATGCCTAGAATATGATTATCTGCGAGTTATATCCGGATAGTAGTGACAGGCTGAAGCATCGGACGTAACGAGTTAGCCGCGTCGCCGTCACACTCTGGCCACACCGGTAGCAGTAGTTCTACCCTTCGGTAACCACGATGGTGACCCGGCTTACTGCTGCCCGACCGCACAAGAGGACCGCCCGATGTCGCTGCACATTCCGTACCGTTCGATCCCGGACATGCTGGCCCAACGCGTCGCCGCCACGCCGGCGAAGAACGCGATGGGCTACCCGACCGCCGACGGCGGCATCGGTTGGCTGACCTGGAGCGATGCCGGTACACGGTCGGACCGGATCGCGGCCGGCCTGCTCGGTCTCGGCCTCGAACCCGAGGAGCGGGTCGCGATTCTCGCGAGCACGAGGGTGGAATGGCTGCTGGCCGACTTCGGCATCATGAGCGCCGGTGGCGCGACCACCACGGTCTACCCGACCACCGAGCCGGACGAGGCGAGCTTCATCGTCGGCGACTCGGAGTCGGTCATCCTGATCGCCGAGAACGCCGCCCAGGCCTCGAAGGTCGCCGACGCAACGCTGCCGCACCTGCGTCAGATCGTGCTGATCGACACGTCCGCCGATGGCGCGATGCCGTCGGTCGGCGTACCCGTGATGTCCCTGGAAGACCTGGAGGCGCGCGGTGCGGAAGCGCTCGCCGCGGACCCCGACCTCGTCGCGCGCGCGGTCGCGAAGGTCCAGCCGGAGCACCTCGCCACGTTGATCTACACGTCCGGAACGACCGGCCGGCCGAAGGGCGTCGAGCTGCTGCACGGCGGCTGGACCTGGGAGGCAGTCGCACAGTCGGAGGGCGAGCTGATCCAGGCGGATGACCTGCAGTATCTCTGGCTACCGCTGTCGCACTCGTTCGGTAAGACGCTCGCGGTAGCGTTCGTGCACGCCGGCGTCGCGACCTATGTGGACGGTCGAGTCGACAAGATCGTGACGAACCTCGCGCTGGTCCAGCCGACGCTGATGTGCGCGGCCCCGCGCGTGTTCGAGAAGGTCTACAACGCCGCGGTCGGATCGGCCACGTCGGCCGGAGGGGCCAAAGCCAAGATCTTTACCTGGGCGGTACGCGTCGGTAAGCGCGCCAACGCGCTGGAGTTGGCCGGAAAGCGCGTGCCGGCCGGCCTGGCCGCACAGCGCCGCATCGCGGACAAGCTCGTCTTCTCGAAGCTCCGGGCCCGGCTCGGCGGCCGGATCCGGGTGCTCGTCTCCGGCTCGGCGCCGCTGTCGACCGACATCGCGTCCTTCTTCGCCGCCGCCGGCCTGCCGATCTCCGAGGGGTACGGCCTGACCGAGTCGTCCGCCGGCAACTTCGTGAACCCGCAGGGAGGCTTGCGGATCGGCACCGTCGGCAAGGCGCTCGGCGACCTGGAGTGCATCATCGCCTCCGACGGCGAGATCCTGCTGCGCGGTGCACCGGTGATGCGCGGTTACCACAACCTGCCGGACGAGACGGCGGCCGCGTTCACCGAGGACGGCTTCTTCCGGACCGGCGACATCGGCGAGCTGAGCGACGACGGATATCTGCGCATCACCGATCGGAAGAAGGACCTCATCAAGACGTCCGGCGGCAAGTACGTGGCACCGTCGCACATCGAGGGCATGTTCAAGGCAATCTGCCCGTACACGTCGCAGGCCCTGGTGATCGGCCACGCGCGCAATTTCGTTTCGATGATCATCACGCTGGACCCGGACACGATCGCCGGTTGGGCCGCCGGTCAGCCGGCGCTCGCCGGCAAGGCGTACGCGGAGATCGTGACATCCGACGAGGCCCGGCAGATGGTCGCCGGCTACATCGACGAGCTGAACACGAAGTTGAACCGGTGGGAAACGGTCAAGAAATTCTCGATCCTGCCCCGCGATCTGTCCATTGCGGACGGTGAACTCACGCCGTCACTCAAAGTGAAACGCCGTGCGGTCGAGTCCGCGTTCGCTAACAATATCGAATCGATGTACGAAGGTGCACTAGCGGAAATGTGACCGGTGCAGATATGGGACCGGACCGATAGGATCACCGAAGCCACGCCGCCCCTCGGCGTGCCGGGCTCGAGCGCCCGGCATCAACTGGCATGAGGAGATTTTATGACCACCCCAGTCCAACCCCCGTACTCTGCACCGAAAGCCTCGGGCGGCCTCTACATCCGCCTCGCGGATCTGCTGGTCGCCGCCGGCGGAATCCTCATTCTGCTGTTCTCGTGGGCCCCGATCGTCTCGTTCGGCAGTGAGCTCGAAGACAACGGCATCGGCCGTAGTCTGTGGAGCTGGCTCTCGCCGATCGGTCTGTTCGTCGTGCTCGCCGTGCTGCTGCTGATCGGCACCGCGGTCGCGGACATCTGGTGGAAGAAGGACGCACCGCTGGTCGGCCTGCACCGCCACCATGTCCAGGTGGGCCTCGCACTGTTCGTGCTGGTCGACATCATCGGCCTGACCTTCGCGTCGATCGGCGGCGTCTCGCCGAGCGTCGGCTTCGGTGGCGTGGTGGACATCCTCTTCGCGCTCGTCGCGACGGCCGGTGCGGTGCTGAACTTCTTCAACCAGCTGCAGAACCCGATCGGCATGCCGAACGTGTCGGTGTCCGCACCGCACGCGCACCCGGTGGTGCCGACCCAGCAGACCGACCCGAGCGTCCCGAGCCCGTCGGACCCGACCGTCTGACGGTCAGGCACACGGAACTCAGGCACACGGAAGCTGCAAGAGAAACGGCGTGACTCCAAAAAGGGGCCACGCCGTTCCTACATTCTACTCACGAGATCTCGTACGGCACCAGAGCTCTCACGCCACCAGCGCCGGCGCCTCCCACGTACGGCGGGAACCACGCGTCAGGTCATCCCGTGCGGCCACGATCCGCTCGACCGCGTCCAAGAGCGATGCCGGAGGCAGCGTGAACGGCAGGCGCAGGAACCGCTCCAGCGTGCCGTCGACGCCGAACCGGGGGCCGGGCGCCAGCCGTACGCCGAACGACTCCGCGGCCCGCGACAGCGCGCTCGAGATCGGTGCATCGAGTTCGGCCCAGAGCGTCACGCCACCGTCCGGCACTCTGACCCGCCAGCCGGGCAGGCGCTGCCGCAACGCCTCGGCCAGCACGTCACGCTGTTCGCGCAGCTGGATCCGGCGGGCTGCGACGATCTCCGGCGCCCGGCGCAGCAACGCGACCGCGACCAGCTGATCGAGCACCGGTCCGGCCATGTCCACGCCGACGCGTACCGCCGCCAGACGCTGTACGACCGGCTCGGCCGCGCGTATCCAGCCGATCCGCAGCCCGCCCCAGTAGGGCTTGCTCATGCCACCGATCGTGAGCACACGTGCATGCCGATCGAACGAGGCGACCGGCGGAGGCATCTCGTCGTCCCCGAAGCTCAAGTCCACAAATGACTCATCGATGACGAGATCCGTCCCGGCCGCATGCGCCACGCCGGGCAGCAGCGAACGAAGCCGCTCGGGCATCAGATGCCCGGTCGGATTCTGGAATTCCGGCACCAGGTACGCGAGTCGAGCACCGGCCTGTCTGATCGTGGAGACGAGCAGCTCCTCGTCCCAGCCGTCGACGTCGAGACCGTACGTGTGCACCCGCGCCTTGCGCGCCGCGAACGTGGCGAGCGCGTTCGGGTAGGTCGGCGACTCGCAGATCACCGCGCTCCCCGGCGGCAGCAGGAGCCGGACGACCAGATCCAGCGCATGCTGGACGCCGCTGGTCACCATGATCTGCTCGGGCGTTGTCGGCAGCCCGCGGATCTCGAATTCGGCGGCGATCGCGACGCGCAGTTCGTGGATGCCGGTCGGGTGATAGCCGAGGCCACCCATGTACCGCGGCAGCGCCGCAACCGCTTCGGTCGCCGCCTCCATCAGCTCGGGCGGCGCCGGTAGTGCGGCCTGGCCGAGATCGAGCAGGTCCGGAGCGCCGTCCGGAGCCCACAGACCGGTGGACGCGAGGCGGGCACCGCCGGGCAGCGTGGTCCAGCTGCCGGCTCCTCGCCGGCTGCGGATGTGGCCGGACTCCCGCAGCGTGGTGTACGCGGCGGTTACCGTCGTCCGGCTGACCTCCAGCGTCTCGGCCAGCTCCCGCTCCGCGGGCAGGCGGACGCCGAGCGCGAGCCGACCATCCACGAGCAGGCCGCGTACGGTGTCGGCAAGCGCGACGTAGTCCGGCACGGAGACGCCGCCAGCCGGACGCCATTGGTTCATCAGGCGAGCGAGTTGGTTACCTCGGAGCACGCTGGTCATAACCACCTACCGGGAATTGGCTCTATCTTCGTGCACGATTGGTTTTAGAGTGGCATTCATGGCGAACCTGCGCAACCTGCCGCTCTCGTATCGACCGGTCCGGCGGCTGGCGGCGCTCTTCGCCGGACTGTTCCTCTACGGCGCGAGCATGAGTGCCATGATCGCCGCGCATCTCGGGCTCGATCCCTGGGACGTGTTCCACCAGGGCCTGCAGAAACTCACCGGCATCCGAGTTCGGCTGGATCGTGATCCTGGTCGGCGCGGTCGTGCTGCTGCTGTGGATCCCGCTGCGCCAACGGCCCGGGATCGGCACGGTCGCCAACGTGATCATGATCGGTCTCGTGGTCAACTACGTCAACGACGTACTGCCGACCCCGCACCTGCTCGCCGTCCGCTGGCTGTACGCGATCGGCGGCATCATCGGCACCGGCGTCGCCAGCGGCCTCTACATCGGCACGCGGCTAGGCCCGGGGCCGCGGGACGGTCTGATGACCGGCTTCGTGATGAAGGTGCCCCGAGCATCGATCCGCCTCGTCCGTACGACGATCGAAGCGACCGTACTGCTGGTCGGCTTCCTGCTCGGCGGCCAGGTCGGCTGGGTGACGCTGATCTTCGCGGTCACTATCGGCCCGATCGCGCACGTGATGATCCCGCTGTTGTCGATCGCCGACCCGCCGGCCGTGGCGCCCGCTCCGGCGCCGGAGCTGGTCACCGTCCCGTAATCCGATCCTGGAGAGTCACCAGGCCCCACGCCACTCTCCAGGATCGGCCACGGTTTCCCGCTAGGGAGCGTCCAGCGGGCGGTAGTTGACGTTCAGGCGCGGCAGGTGGGTCTCCAGTCGCGTCCGGAAGTCGGCGAAGTCGCCACCCGGACCGGACCAGGCAGTCTCGGCGATCGCGGTCAACCGCGGGAACGCCCGCCACTCCACCAGTTCCGGCGTCGGGATGTACTCCGACCACAACTGGCCCTGGATACCCAACGTGTCACCCGGATCAAACCCGTAGACGCGCGCCAGCGGCAGCAGGCCGCCGCCCTCGTGCGGGATCGCGATCGGCTCGTCCGGGCCGGCGCCTTCGGCCCAGTCGAGGTAGGTGAACTCCTGCGGCACCGCAACAACATCGAATCCGGCAGCCTGCGCCGCGGCGACCCGGCTGTGGTCCTGCCACGAGAAGATCGTCGCGCCCTCGGGTGCGCCCTCGTCGACGAGTTCGTCCCAGCCGCCGACCCGTCGCCCGTACCCGGCGAGGTGCGCCCCCAGCTCGCGGATCCACCAACCGGACAGGTGCTCCACGCCGGGCAGGCCGATGGCGGCCGCGAGGTTCTTCGCGGACGTACTGGCCAGCCACTCGTCCGGCGGGACCTCGTCGCCGCCGAGGTGGATCATCTCGAACGGGAACACGTCCACCAGCTCGTCCAGCACGTCCTTGATGAAGCTGACGGTGGCCGGCTCGCAGTTCAGGATGTGCCGGGAGATGCCCCACGCGGTGCGGACCTCGAGCTGGCGATCCGGCTCGTTGCCGAGATGCGGGTACGCGGTGATGGCCGCCTGCATGTGACCGGGCAGATCGACCTCCGGCATCACCCGGACGCCGCGCCGGGCCGCGTACGCGACGAGTTCGCGCAGTTCGGCCTGCGTGTAGTAGCCGCTGTGCGGGATGCCGTCGTAGCGCTGCTCGAACCACAGCCCGGCCATCGACTCGCTGCGGCGACCACCGATCTCGGCGAGGCGCGGATATTTCCGGACCTCGAACCGCCATCCCTGGTCGTCGGTCAGGTGCAGGTGCAGCGTGTTGAGCTTGTGCATCGCGAGCAGGTCGACGAACTTGTGCACGAACGCGATCGGGTGGCACCAGCGGGCCACATCGAGAAGCGCACCGCGCCATGCGTAGCGCGGGACGTCGACGATGTCGCAGAACGGCAGGTCGGGCGATAGCTGCCGGACCGTCTGGACGGCCCAGCGGAGGCCGGTCTCGGTCTGCGCGGTCGCGCGTACGCCGGATTCGTCGATCGTGAGCCGGTAGCCCTCGTCGCCGAGTTCCGCGTCCTGCACAAGCGCGTATGTGCCGGTCGCTGCGTCACCCATCAGTTCGTGAGCCAGCGCGACGATGTCCGTAGGCCCGGCCGGAGCGGGCGCGTGCGCGAGGTGGCCGTCCCGCAGGGTGAGAGACGTCGGACGAGGTATGAGAACGGGCGCGGTCATGGGCGCAACAATACTAAAGTTTCTTCACTATTGACCAGTAGGGTCGACCCCGAATTGTTCAGCGGCAGCCATTCTGTTTAACGGACGAGCGCGCCGGCGGCGGACAGCGCCCGCTTCACATCGCCGACGGTGAGCACGCCGAAGTGGAACACGCTCGCCGCCAATACCGCGTCGGCCCCGGCCCGAACCGCCAGCGGAAAGTCCGCCGCCGCCCCCGCTCCACCGGACGCGATCAGGGGCACGGTCACGACCGCGCCGTACCGCTTCGATCAGTTCCAGATCAAATCCACCTTGTACGCCGTCGGTGTCCATCGCATTCAGCAGGATTTCGCCGGCGCCCAGTTCTGCGCCGCGACGCGCCCACTCCACCGCATCCAGATCGACCTCGCGCCGACCGCCGTGCGTCGTCACCACGAACCGATCCCCCGAGCGGCGCGCATCCACCGACAGCACCAGGACCTGATTGCCGAAACGGTCGGCGATCTCGCTGATCAGTTCCGGCCGGGCGATCGCGGCGGTATTCACGGCAACCTTGTCCGCACCGGCCCGCAGCAGCACGTTCACGTCCTCAACGGTCCGTACGCCGCCGCCGACGGTGAGCGGGATAAAGATCGATTCCGCGGTACGCCGGACCACGTCCAGCATGGTCGCACGCCCGTCGGCGGATGCCGATACGTCCAGGAATGTGACCTCGTCGACGCCGGCCGCGTCATAGGCGGCGGCGCGTTCGACCGGGTCACCGGCGTCGCGCAGGTTGTCGAAGTTGACGCCCTTGACGACGCGGCCGTCCTTCACGTCAAGACACGCGATCACGCGTACGGCTACACCCATCTGCGCAGCGTATCGCCCCGGTTCCGCACCGTAAGAACTCATTCTCACAGGCTGGGCGGCCGGCTCCCGGCTGCTGTTCTCGCGGCGCTACCACTCTGGACTCACAAACGGTGCAGAGCGGTAGCGGCGTGCACGAGGTCGGACCTGCGGGCTCGGCGCCGAAACGGCTGCCGTCGGCTATCCGCCGATGTAGGCCTCGACCTCAATCTCGACCAGATGGTCCGGGTGGATCAATCCGGCCACGAGGACCATCGTGGCGGCCGGTCGTACGTCACCGAAGATCCGGCCGTGCGCCGCCCCGACCGCGTCCGTATCGGCCGGGTTGACCACGTACATCCGCGTCCGCACGACCTGATCCACCGACGCACCGGCCTTGGCGATGGCGTCCAGCGCGATGCCGACCGCTTCGATCAGCTGGCCGCCGGCGTCGCCGACGTGCGTCACCGTGCCGTTCACCGTCGACGTGCAGCCGGAGACGAGAATCCAGCCGCCCGCGACGACCGCCCGCGAGTAGCCGATCGTCGCTTCCCAGGGCCCGCCGGAGGAGATCTTCGAGATCATGCGGCCAGTACCGCCAGCGCTTCGGTCACCGTGAACGCACCGAGATAGAGCGCCTTTCCGGTGATCACGCCCTCGACACCGAGCGGTTCGAGGACGGTCAGCGCGCGGAGATCATCGAGAGAGGACACGCCGCCGGACGCGATCACTGCGGCATCGGTCCGGGCACACACCGCACGAAGCAGGTCGATGCTCGGGCCGACCATCATGCCGTCCCGCGAGATGTCGGTGACGACCACGCGCACGCATCCGGCCTTGTTCAACCGCTCGAGCATGTCCCAGAGGTCGCCGCCGTCGCGGGTCCAGCCCCGGGCCGAGACGGTCCAGCCACCGCCAGCCGGGTTAGGCCGTACGTCCAGCCCTATCGCCACGCGATCGCCGTACTCGGCGACGACCCGGTCGCACCACTCCGGGTCCTCGAGCGCCGCGGTGCCGATGTTGACCCGGCGGGCGCCGGTCGCGAGCGCGGCGGTCAGCGACGCGTCATCGCGGATGCCGCCGGACAGCTCGACCGCGCAGTCCAGGCGCGCGACCACGTCGGCCAGCAGGGCGGCGTTCGAGCCGCGTCCGAACGCCGCATCGATGTCGACCAGGTGGACCCAGGCCGCACCCTGGTCACGCCAGGCCAGGGCGGCGTCCAGCGGAGGCCCGTACGTGGTCTCGGTGCCCGCCGCGCCCTGCACCATGCGTACGGCTTCGCCGCCCGCCACATCGACCGCGGGCAACAGTGTCAGCATGCGTCCTCTTCCCTGAGAGTGTTAAAGATCAACCGCTGCGGCGACCGAACGCGATCACCACGGCGGCCGGCATCACGAGCAGCAACACCACGGTGAGCGCGATCCGGGTGCCGAGATCGCCGAATTCGTGCCAGACGAGTCCGACCAGGACCAGGAACACGAGCGCGACGATCACCCGCTGCCCGGTGGTCCGACGCGGATAGAGCTTGCCGACCCGGCCACGCTTCGGCAGCGACGGCGTGAGCCGACGTTTGATCTCCCGGCGTTTCGCGCGCCGGGCCACCTGCCGGGCCCGAGCGGACCGTGCAGATGCCTCCTCGGCCTCGCGTGCGGCACGGCGAAGCGCGCGTTCCTTGCTCATATCGTCGGACGTCCTCAGGCAGCGTTGGAGAGGGATGCGAACCAGTTCCGCAACAGCCTAGCTCCGGCGTCACCCGACTTTTCCGGATGGAACTGCGTGACCGTGAGCGGACCCGCCTCCACCGCAGCCAGGAACACGTCGCCGTGCTCGGCGGTGGTCACCAGAGCGCCGTCGATCAGTTCCATCGACGCATCGGCCATCGCCGCATAGGAGTGCACGAAGTAGTAGCGGTCGTCCGGATCGGCGCCGGCGAACAGCCGCGAACTCCCCGGAAACACCACCGAATTCCAACCCATATGCGGTACGCGCGGCGCGGACAACCGGGTCACGCCGCCCGGCAGCAGCCCGAGCCCCTTCGTCGTCACGCCGTGCTCCTCGCCGTACTCGAAGAAGACCTGCATGCCGACGCAGATCCCGAGCACCGGTCGACCGGCGGCGACCCGTTCGGCGATCATCGCGCCGTACGGGTCGATGCCGGCCATGCAGGCCGCGAACGCACCGACGCCCGGGACGACCAGGCCGTCCGCCTCGGCGGCCAGGATCGGATCCGTGGTCACCACGACATCCGCACCCGCACGCGCGAGCGCCCGTTCGGCCGATCGCAGGTTGCCGGAGCCGTAGTCGAGGACCGCTACACCGCCCACAGCACCGCCCCGGCCAGGGCGAGCACCGCGAGAAGCCCGGTGATCACGGTCGCGAACTTCGGGACGCCCTGCTTGTAGAACGAGTACGTGCCGCCGACCAGGAAGCAGCCGATCACACCGAGCACGATCACGCGCGTACTCATGTCAGAGGACCCCCTTCGTGCTGGGCACCGTGCCCGCACTCCGCGGATCGTGGCACACCGCCTCGCGCAGGGCACGTGCGACCGCCTTGAACTGGGCCTCGACCACGTGGTGCGCGTCCGGCGTGGTGCCGGGGCGGGCCGCACGCAGCACGTTGACGTGCAGCGTCATCCGCGCGGTCTGCCCGAACGACTCGAAGATGTGCCGGGTCATCGACGTCGGGTAGACCGGCCCGATGTACGGCGCGAGCGGTGGCTCGTCATGCACCACGTACGGCCGGCCGGACAGGTCGACCGCCGCCTGTACGAGTACCTCGTCCATCGGGATCGTCGCGCTGCCGTACCGCCGGATGCCCACCTTGTCGCCGAGCGCCTCGGCGAACGCGGCACCGAGCGCGAGCGCGGTGTCCTCCATCGTGTGGTGCGCGTCGATCTCCAGGTCGCCCTCGGTCGACACGGTCAGGTCCATCAGCGCCGTGCTTCGCGATCTGGCCGAGCATGTGGTCGAAGAAGCCGACGCCGGTGGAGATGTTCGCCTTGCCGGCGCCGTCGAGATCGAGCTCGACCAGGACCGACGTCTCCTTGGTCACGCGCTCGACCCGTGCGGTGCGGTTCACGCTGTCTCTCCCTTGGCCAGCACGTCTGCCATCGCCGACAGGAACGCGTCGTTCTCGTCCGGCGTACCGGCGGTCACCCGCAGCCAGCCCGGCAGGCCGACGTCGCGGACCAGCACGCCGCGGTCGAGCAGCGCCTGCCAGACCCGCTTCTGGTCGCCGGCGCACAAAGCCGCCGAACAGCACGAAGTTCGCGTCGCTGTCGGCCACCTCGAGCCCGAGCCCGCGCAGCTCCTTGACGACCCGGTCGCGCCCGTCCTTCACCGCGTCGACCGTCGCCAGCAGCGCGGGCGTGTGCGCGAGTGCGGCGCCGCGCGGCCGCCTGGGTCAGCGACGACAGGTGGTACGGCAGCCGGACCAGCTGCACCGCGTCCACGATCTCGGCCGACGCGGCGAGGTATCCGAGCCGGACGCCGGCGCACGCGAACGCCTTGCTCATCGTGCGGGTCACCACCAGCCGCGGGTGGCTCGCGAGCGCGGCCAGCGCGGTCGGGCGTGCCGGGGCGGGCGAACTCCGCGTACGCCTCGTCCACGATCACCATGCCCGGCGCGGCGTCGAGCACGGCGGCCAGCACGGCCGGCGGCAGCGCCGTACCGGTCGGGTTGTTCGGCGAGCAGAGGAACACCACGTCCGGCGCGTGCGCTGCGGACCTGATCCGCCGCGGACGCCGGGGTCAGCTCGAAGTCCGCGCCGCGCGCGCCGTCGATCCAGCCGGTCGCGGTGCCCAGAGCCAGCAGCGGATGCATCGAGTACGACGGGGTGAAGCCCATCGCGGTACGCCCCGGACCGCCGAAGACCTGCAGCAGCTGCTGCTGGACCTCGTTGGAGCCGTTCGCCGCCCAGACCTGGTCGACGCCGAGGCCGTGGCCGAGGTAGGCGGCGAGATCGGTCGCGCAGCGCGACCGCGTCCCGGTCCGGATAGCGGTTCAGCCCGGTCACCACGCCGGCCAGCGCCTTCGCCATCGCATCCGCGGCGGCCGGCGGCATCGGGTACGGGTTTTCGTTCGTGTTCAGCCGGACCGGTACGTCGAGCTGCGGCGCGCCGTAGGCGTACAGCCCGCGCAGATCCTCGCGGATCAGGTCCCAGATGTCGTCGCTCATCGTTCGGCCGCGGATCGGTCGAACCGAGCCGTCACCGCGGCCCGTGCGCGGGCAGGTCCTCCGCGTCGGCCAGCGCGACCACGTTCGCGGCGACCTTCGCGAGCGCGGCCTCGGCGTACTCGATGATCTGCATGCTCTTGAGGAACGTCTGCACCGACAGCCCGCCGCTGTGCCGCGCGCAGCCGCCGGTCGGCAGCACGTGGTTGGAGCCGGCGCAGTAGTCGCCGAGCGAGACCGGCGAGTGCGGGCCGACGAAGACCGCGCCGGCGCTGCGTGACCCGGTCGGCGACCGCCCGCGCATCCTGCGGTCTGGATCTCCAGGTGCTCGGCGCCGTACGCGTTCGAGCACCGCGATGCCCTGCTCGATCGTCGTCGACCAGCACGATCGCCGACTGCTCGCCGGTCAGCGCCTCGGTGACCCGCTCCCGGTGCCGGGTGACCGCGACCTGGCGCTCGATCTCGACGTCGACCGCGTCGGCCAGCTCGGCCGACGTGGTGACCAGGATGCTCGCCGCCAGCGGGTCGTGCTCGGCCTGGCTGATCAGGTCGGCGGCGACGTGGCGCGGGTCGGCGGTCTCGTCGGCGAGGATCGCGATCTCGGTCGGCCCGGCCTCGGAGTCGATGCCGACCAGCCCGGCGACCAGCCGCTTGGCGGCGGTGACGTAGATGTTGCCCGGCCCGGTGATCATGTCGACCGGCTCCGGACCGTCCGGCGCCGGCGCCGTAGGCGAACATCGCGATCGCCTGGGCGCCGCCGACCGCGTACACCTCGTCGACGCCGAGCAGCGCGCAGGCGGCCAGGATCAGCGGGTGCGGGCAGGCCCGTGCCGGGCTGCGGCGGGCTGGTGACCGCGATCTCGGGTACGCCGGCGACCTGCGCCGGGACCACGTTCATCACGACGCTGGACGGGTAGACGGCGCGGCCGCCGGGCACGTAGAGGCCGACCCGGCGGACCGCCCGCCAGCTCTGGGTGACGGTGCCGCCGGGGATCACCTCGGTGACCCGGTCGTCCGGCCGCTGGTCGGCGTGCACCACGCGGGCGTGCGCGATCGCGACGTCGAGCGCGTCGCGGACGGTCGGGTCGAGTCGCGGCGAGCGCGTCCGCGAGCGCCGACGCCGGTACGCGCAGCGTCTCCAGCTCGACGCCGTCGAACCGATGGGTGGCCTCCTTGACCGCGACCGACGCCATGGTCGCGGACCGCCTCGACGATCGGCGCGACGGCGTCGGTCGCGACTTTCACGTCAACGACCGCTCGGGGCAGTCTCGCCGCTCTTCCGCGCTGGCCGTCGCCGCGCAGATCGATCCGGGTCAGGGCTGGAGACATGCGCCAAGTCTAGGCTGCGATCCCATTTTGGGGCTGTTTTCGTTACCACTTGATGAGACACGGCGATCGCGACGACCCCGGATCGTCTCCGCACGCCTCGGTCTAAGCTGTCGGCAATGACCGACCGGCTGCCCCTCTTTCCCCTGGGAACCGTGCTGTTCCCGGTCTCGTGCTGCCGTTGCACGTGTTCGAGGAGCGCTACCGGGCCCTCGTCCGCGATCGGCGGCGACGACGGCACGTTCGGCGTCATCGCGATCAAGCGCGGCTGGGAGGTCGGCGACGGCCAGCCGCCGGAACTGCACGACGTCGGCTGCGTCGCCGACATCCGCCAGCTCACCGAGCACTCCGATGGGCGATACGACCTGGTCACGGTCGGCCGCCGCCGGTTCCTCGTGACGAAGTTGCACACCGATGTCGCGCCCTACCTGATCGCCGACATCGAGTGGATCGATCAGGACGACACGCTCGTCGAGCCGGCCGATCCGGATACCGAGCAGCTCGTACCCGGCGCTGCTCGAGCGTTTCCAGCGCTATCTCGAACTCATCCGCACCGACGGGCGCGTCGCCGGCGAGCAACTGCCGGACGATCCGGTCGTCCTGTCGTACCTGATTGCGGCGACCGCGCTGCTGTCCCTGGACGACCGGCAGAAGCTGCTGGCCTGCCGGACGACGCGGGAACGACTCCTGGCCGAGCGCCGCATGCTGGCCCGCGAAACGACGCTGCTGGGCCACGTCCGAGCGGTGCCGGCCCCGATCAGCGAGTACGCCATCGATCCCAGCGAGAACTGACTTGCCGTTAACGGTCGTCGTAGTGGAAACGGCACGCAATGACGGAGATGGCATCGTTCGCGATCTCGTACACCAGCCGATCCTTCTGATTGATCCGGCGCGAGCACAGGTCGATGCCCTTTGCGTGCAGCCGTTCCGGCCTACCCACGCCGGACCTCGGATCGCGACTGGTCGCCTCCACCAGCTCTACGATCTTGAGGGCGGTACGGTGATCGTTCTTGATCCACCACATCAGCTCATCGAGTGCCTGTGCAGTGAACACGATCTTCACCGTTCGACGTCACCGATCTGAGCGCGAATGTCGGCGAGATCGACCTCAACCACGTCCCCGGCACGAAGCTGGGCGATGCTGCGCGCCAAGGCGACGGCGTTGGCCGGTGTCGACAGCAGATAGACCGTTTCCTGCAGCGACGCATAATCGTCTGCCGACATCAGCACGGCGTTGCCGCCATTGCGGGAGACGATCTCCACCACGGTGTGATCGTCATTCACCTGACGGACGAGCGGGAACAGCTCATCGCGTGCCTGGCTGATCGAGACGGCGGTCAACGTCCCATCCTCTCGTGCAGTTCGGTTCTCTCGTACGGTTTCCCGTACAAGTCTACCGGTCCGCTCAGGTTAATCAAGGCTCGTAGACGGGGTCCGCTGGCTTACGACGGTTCAGGGCCGGGCTCACCGTGATCAACGTCGCGATCGCGTACGTGATCACCGCGGCCAGCGCCATGTAGAGCAGGACCCCACCGATGTACGGCATGTGGTGCCAGTACGCGATGTTGCCGGTCGACTTGATCCGCAACGCCGGTGGGAGATTGATGATCTCGCCCTCGGTCGCGTGCCGTTCCTTGGCGAGCACGCCGGCCAGGCCGATCGTGTGCCCGATCCGCCAGGTGATCCAGCCCGCGGCCGTACCGCCGATCGGCGAGCGCCGCGATCATCACCGATCCGCGGAACCGGCGCAGCGCGAACCAGACGACCAAGCGCGACCAGGATCCCGGTGCCGAGCATGAGCAGGACGAACCAGCTCTCGGCACCGGCCCGCTGCTCGCCCTCCGGCTCGGCATAGATCAACTCGTTACCGCTGACCTGCGCCGGCAACCAGGGCGCGACCGACGACCAGATGTACGCCAGCGGTACGCCGAGCAGCGCGATCAACGACCGCGACGCCGATCCCGACGAGGATGCGGTTGCGCGGCCGGTCGATCGGATCGGGTGCCTCTTTGGGCACCTCCCATCGCGGCCCGAGCCAGCCGTAGTTCTCGGCTGTCGGACGGCGATTCGACCTCGGTGTCCGCCGGCTCGTCGGGTGTGGGGGTATACGGGGTTCACTGACTGATCCTCACATGCGGGCCTAACCGGTCGGGTCCGGGTCTTTCACTTCGGCGGTCATGTCGGGGATCGCGAGATCCATCGCCATCAGCCGAGGCTGGTCCTCGCGACGGTCCACCCGGCCGCGGACGATCACGATCGCGTCCTCGACCACGTACGGGCCGACCAACTCGTACGTGTTCGGGAAGAACATCACCTCGATCGTGCCACCGAGATCCTCCAGCGTCGCGCTTGCCCAGCTGCGGCCCTGTTTTGTCATTTGTGCGCGACGCCGGACAGGATGCCGGCGAGGTGCACGATCTGGCCGTCGGCCACCGCGCCGTCCTCGAACAGCGCGGTGATCGCCATGTCGGCCGAGCGGGTCAGCACGTCTTCGAGGCCGGACAGTGGATGGTCGGAGACGTACAGGCCGAGCATCTCCCGTTCGAACGCGAGGAGGTCGGACTTGTCCCACTCGGTTGTCATGATCGGCGGCGTGACGACGAGTCCGGGGAGGTCGCCGAACAGGTCGAACTGGCCGACCGCCTCGTTGCGCTTGACGCCGATGAACGCGTCGATCGCGTCGGTGTGCACGGCGAGCAATCCGCGCCGGGTGTGCCCGAGCGAGTCGAACGCGCCCGCCTTGATCAGCGACTCGATCGTCTCGGCGGTGGCACACCGAGATGTCGACCTTGCTGAGGAAATCGTAGAAGCCGGTGAAACGCGCCCTTGTCCCGCCGGGCCCGGACGATCGCGTCAACGACGTGGGCGCCGATGTTGCGGATCGCGGCCAGTCCGAAGCGGACGTCGGAGCCGGACGCCGCGAACCTCGCCTGGGACTCATTCACGTCCGGCGGCAGTACCTTGATCCCCATCCGGCGGCATTCGGCGAGGTAGAACGCCATTCGGTCCTTGTCGCCGCCGACGCTGGTCAGCAGCGCACCCATGTATTCGGCCGGATAGTGCGCCTTGAGGTAGCCGGTCCAGAACGACGATCGACGCCGTAGCCGGCCGAGTGTGCCTTGTTGAAGGCGTAGTCGGAGAAGGGTACGAGCATGTCCCACAGCGTCCGGATCGCGCTCTTCCGAGTAGCCGCGTGCGCGCATGCCCTGCGAGAACGGCACATACTCCCGGTCGAGGATCTCCTTCTTCTTCTTGCCCATCGCCCGGCGCAACAGATCGGCGGCGCCGAGCGAGTAGCCGGCCACCTTCTGCGCGATCGCCATCACCTGTTCCTGGTAGACGATCAGGCCGTAGCTCTCGTCCAGGATGTCGGCCAGCGGCTCGGCAAGTTCCGGATGGATCGGCACGACCGGCTTGCGGCCGTTCTTCCGGTCGCAGTAGTCGTTGTGCGCGTTCGCGCCCATCGGACCGGGCCGGTAGAGCGCGAGGACGGCCGAGATGTCCGCGAACGAATCCGGCGCCATCGACCGCAGCAGTGCCCGGTTCGGCGCGCCGTCGAGCTGGAACACGCCGATCGTGTCGCCCCGCGACAGCAGCTCGAACGTCAACGGATCGGCCAGCGGAAGATCTTCGAGCACCACGTCGATGTCGCGGTTGTCCTTGATCGACTCCAGGCAGTCGTCCAGCACGGTCAGGTTGCGCAGGCCGAGGAAGTCCATCTTGAGCAGGCCCATGCTCTCGCACGCGTTCATGTCGAACTGCGTGATGATCGCGCCGTCCTGGTCGCGGCGCCAGATCGGGATCACGTCCAGCAGCGGCTCGCGGGACAGGATCACGCCCGCCGCATGTACGCCGACCTGCCGCTTCAGGCCCTCGAGCCCCCGCGCGGTGTCCACCACGGTCGCGACGTCAAGGTCCGCCGCGTATAGCGCTCGCAGCTCGCCGGCCTCGGCATATCGCGCATAGTCCGGATCGAACACGGCGGCGAGCGGCGCGTCGCGACCGAGGACCGGCGCCGGCAGCGTCTTGGTGATCTTCTCGCCCAGCGCGAACGGGAATCCGAGCACCCGTGCCGCGTCCTTGACACCGGCCTTCGCCTTGATCGTCGCGTACGTGACGATCTGCGCAACCTTCTCCTCGCCGTAGCGATCGGTGGCGTAGCGGATCATCTCGCCGCGCCGCCGGTCGTCGAAGTCGAGGTCGATATCGGGCATCGAGATGCGCTCGGGATTGAGGAACCGCTCGAACAGCAGCCCGTGCTCGACCGGATCGAGTCCGGTGATCTCCAGCGCGTACGCGATCAGCGAGCCGGCCGCCGATCCGCGTCCCGGCCCGACCCGGATGCCCTCCCGGCGCGCGTACGCGCAGAGGTCCGCGACGACCAGAAAGTAGCCCGGGAACCCCATCTGCATCGACGACGTCGAGTTCGAAGGCCGCCCGGGCGCGATGCGTCTGACGGCACGCCGGCCGGGTAGCGCCGGGCGAGGCCCTCATCGACCAGCGAGCGCAGCAGCGACTCCTCGGTCTGCCCGACCGGCACCGGGAACTGCGGCAACAGGTTGCGCGGCGCGAACACCGGGCCGTAGTCGCCGATCCGCTCCGCGATCTCCAGCGTGGTGTCGCACGCGCCGGGCACCTCAGCGTCCCAGATCGCCCGCATCTCGGCCGCCGACTTGAGATAGAAGTCGCGCGCGTCGAACTTGAACCGCGACGGATCGGCCATCGTTGTCGCGGACTGCACGCAGAGCAGCACCTCGTGCGCGTCGGCGTCGGTCGCATACGTGTAGTGCAGGTCATTCGTCGCGACCGGCCGCAGGCTCGAGCCGCCGGCCCAGCCGCAGCAGATCCTCGCGGACCCGGCGCTCGATGCCGATGCCGTGATCCATGAGTTCGAGGTAGTAGTTCTCCGGCCCGAAGATGTCCCGGAATTCGGCCGCGGACGCGCAGGCGCGCTCGAAGTCGCCGATCCGCAGCCACGTCTGGACCTCGCCGGACGGGCAGCCGGTCGTCGCGATCAGGCCACGGCCGTAGCGGGCCAGCAGGTCGCGGTCGACGCGCGGTTTGTAGAAGTAGCCCTCCAGGCTCGCCAGCGAGCCGAGCCGGAACAGGTTGTGCAGGCCGTCGGCGCTCGTCGCCAGCAAGGTCATATGGGTGTACGCGCCACCGCCGGACACGTCGTCCTCGCCGCCGGCCGCCCACCGTACCCTGGTCCGATCCGATCGGGCCGTGCCCGGCGTGACATAGGCCTCGAGGCCGATGATCGGCTTGACCCCGGCGGCCGTCGCCTGCCGGTGGAAGTCGTGGGCGCCGTAGAGGTTGCCGTGATCGGTCATCGCGAGCGCCGGCATCCGCAGCCGGGCCGCCTCGGCGAACAGGTCGGTCAGGCGGGCCGCGCCGTCGAGCATCGAGTATTCGGTGTGCACATGCAGGTGCACGAACGAATCACTCATGACCGCACCCTAGCTCGGGGGTCCGACGATGCCGCCGATCAGCGGACGAACGGCTCGAGCAGGACTCCCGCGGCCTGCAGCCAGGCCCGGCGGGTGGCGGGCTGGAGCGCGGTGTGCTCGATCGACGAGCCGCTCTCCAGCGCCGGGTCGTAGGGCACGACCGCGACCGCCCGGGTACGGGTGCCGAAGTGCTTGGCCAGATCGTTGAGCAGCGGCGACGGGTTCGGCGTCGGGCAGGACAGCAGCGTGACCGCGTTCGATGCCAATTCGCCCATGCCGCTCTCGTGCAGCAGGTCGAGCATCCAGTCGGCGGTGAACGCGGCATCCTCGCGGGGCACCGATGTGATCACCAGCTGGTCGGCCATCTGGATCACCGTCTGCCAGTTCGGGCTCTCCACGTTGTTGCCGGTGTCGACGCAGATCACGTCGTGCGTACGGCGCAGAATCTCCAGCACCCGGCGGACCGTGTACGGGTCGAGCTGGCGCGCGAATCGCGGGCTCTCCTCGCCGGCCAGCACGTCGTACGAGCCGTCGGACGCGTGCCGCAGGTAGTCGTCGAGCACCTCGCGCAGCTCGCTGTTCGGCAGCGACTCGACCTCGGCGAGATCGTTCACGAGGTGCCGGATGGTCCGGGCGTGCCGGGCGGATCCGGCGCGCAGGCCCAGCGTGCCGCGCAGCTCGTTGTCGTCCCACGCGATCACGCCACGGCCGCGGACGCTGCCGATCGTGGCCGCCGCGAGCACGGTTGCGGTGGTCTTGTGGACGCCGCCCTTCGGGTTGGCGAACGCGAAGCACCCGCGGGCCACCGAGATCACGGCGCAACGTGCTGATCAGCTGCTCCACACCGCTACCGGCCGATTGCGCCGGTTGCCACTCGATCCGACCCGCGAGCCCGCCGACGCCCACGCCGTTCGCGGCACCGCCCGCCGGACCGGCCGGCTCCGCCGACGTACTCGCCGCGCTGCGGCGGTGCGACCGAAGAGTCCGGATAGGCACGCTGATCGGCCTCATCGGCGCCGGTGTCGGCCGCCGGATCGAGCCCGATCGAGCAGCGACCGCCAACGGGTCGGCGAGTCCGGCACGGTTCCACGATGCTTCGGCTCGCTCCACGCCCGACCCCCCTACGCTGCTCATATGCTTGCTGCCCCTACGCCGGTCGTCAACAGGTGCCGGCTTGGCCGTCCTCGTCCACACGCCCATCGTGGTGAACTCCCTGCCGTGGAGAGCGTAGCCACCGCCGACCCCGGTGGCCACACGTGGGCACGGCCAGTTGGCCGATCAGCGGCGTGCGCGTCGGTCGCTCACCCAACTCAACGCGTATCCGCCTCGTTTCGACGCGGTCATCGGCCGGGTGCACTGGATGGCGGAGGTCCGGCCAGGTCGTGCTGATCCGGGAACGGCGGCAGGAACACCGCGAGGCTCGGGTACAGCAGCTGGCGGGCCTCCACCGCGCGTACGCCGGGTCGGGTGGCGAGTTGGGCCAGCACCGGCAGCGTTGGCGTAGACGACGGCGGCGTACACGCAGTCGCATCGGTCCGGCGTGCGGTAGCGGGACGCCTCCAGTGCCGCCACCGACTGCTGCAGCGTGTACTGCTCGCCGGACCGTCTGCGCGGTCGTCGAGTCGCCCTGGACCTGCGTCAACATCGTGCCGTAGTCCGCCGCGAGCTGCTGCTTCTTGTCGGCGGTCGCCAGCATCGCCGCGCTCGACGTCGGCCCGCAGATCGTCCGAGTTGACCGGCAGCTGGATGATCTGCGTCTGCTCGTCCGACGGTACGCGCATGACCGTGTTCGTGATCTGCAGATCGAGACCGGCGAACACGGTCGCCAGGCGGTCCGGCGTCAGATAGTCCGACAGCGACACCAGCGCGTAGAACTTCGGCGGAGCCTTGGCCCCGGTGGCCGAAGGCTCGGTGGCGAGGAGATTCCGCAGGTCGGCCTTCATCGCGGCGACGTAGTCCGGGATCGAGTCGCCCTGATGTACGCCGAGCGTGACCGACGTGCCGATCGGGCCGGCGACCGGCGCCGGGCCGCGACCGGCTGCGTAGACGGCGACGAGCACGACCGCGAGGCTGATCAGCGGCGCCACGACCCGGACGATCCGCAGCCGTCGGGCGCCACGGCCGAGCCGACTCAGCGCCGCCGACAGCGGCGGCAGAAACCGACGGTCCAGCCTGTTCAGCTGCTCGCGGGATGCGCATCGGGGGCGATCAGGCCGCAGCCCGCAGGACCGAGAGCGCGTACGCGAGGTCTTCCGGGTACGGGCTCTCGAACGCGACCGTCTCGCCGGTCCGCGGATGCACGAACGACAGGCCACGTGCGTGCAGCCACTGCCGGGTCAGCTTCAGCCGGGCCGCGATCGTCGGATCGGCGCCGTAGGTCAGGTCGCCGATGCACGGGTGCCGCATCGCCGCGAAGTGCACCCGGATCTGGTGCGTACGCCCGGTCTCCAGATGTACGTCGACCAGGCTGCCGGACGGGAACGCCTCCAGCGTGTCGTAGTGCGTGATGCTCGGCTTGCCGGTCGACATCACGGCGAACTTGTAGTCGGCGGTCGGGTGCCGGTCGATCGGGGCGTCGATCGTACCCCGTAGTGGATCGAGATGACCTTGGACGACGGCGTGGTAGCGCTTGTCCACCTCGCGATCCCGGAACGCGCGCTTCAGCGCGCTGTACGCCATCTCGCTCTTCGCGACGACCATGAGTCCGGTGGTGCCGACGTCCAGCCGGTGCACGACGCCCTGCCGCTCGGCGGCGCCGCTGGTCGCGATCGTGTGCCCCATCGCGGCGAGCCCGGCCGGCACGGTCGGGCCGGTCCAGCCGGGGCTCGGGTGCGCGGCCACGCCGACCGGCTTGTCCACCACCGACGATGTCCTCGTCGCTGTAGACGACGCGAAGCCCGTCGACGTGCATCGGCTCGATCTTGATGAACGCGCCCGGCGCGGGCGGCAGCGTCACCTCGAGCCAGGAACCGGCGGCAACTTTGTCGGATTTCGGACGCGGATAGCCGTCCACGACGGCATCGCCGGCCTCGACCAGCGCGGCCGCGGCGGTCCGGGACAGACCGAACAATCGGGACACCGCCTGGTCCAGCCGCATCCCGTCCAGACCGTCCGGAACGGGTAAAGATCGACGTTCGCTCACGCGGTCAGTCTCGCACTATCGGTTTTCTCCGCCGTCGGCGCGGCGGCCTGAGCACGGGTGCCGTCCCGGTGCCGCCCGAGCAACTCCAGCAGAAGCGCGAGCGCCACACCGCAGGACAGCGCCGTGTCGGCCATGTTGAAGATCGCGAAGTGACTGCCGTCACTGCTGAACAGGCTGATGAAGTCGACCACGTGCCCGCGCATCGGACCGGGCGCGCGGAACAGGCGGTCGCCGAGGTTGCCCAGGGCGCCGCCGAGCACCAGGCCGAACGCGATCGCCCAGGCGATCGACCGCAGCGTCGGGCGAGCACCACGATCGCCGCGATCACCACGAACGTGATCACCGGGAAGATCCAGGTGTACCCGGTGCCGAAGCTGAACGCGGCGCCGCCGTTGCGGATGTACGTCAGGTAGACCGCGCCGCCGAGCCAGCGGACCGGCTCGCCTTCGCGCAGGTGCGCGACCACGAGCTGCTTCGAGATCAGGTCGATGATCAACGCAGCGACGGCGACCGCGACGAGCACGACCACCGCGCGACGGCTGCCCGGGCGGGGCGCCGCGCCGAAGACGTAGGATTCGCCAGACAAATCGGATTTGTCTGGCGAATCTACGTTCGACTGTTCAGCCGGCTGCTCAGCCACTTCGGTCACCGTGATTCCTTTCGCGGGCGCCGGCGCGACCGTGACCGGCCGCTTAGCGCCGCTCTTCCAGCTGCTTGCACGTCACGCAGAGAGTAGCCGACGGGAACGCGGCCAGCCGCTCGACCGGAATCGGATTGCCACATCGCTCACACCAGCCGTAGTGCGCCCTCGTCGAGCCGCTCGAGCGCGCGCTCGACCTGGGTGACCCGCTCCAGCAGGTTGGCGGCGAGGGTCATCTCCTGCTCGCGCTCGAACGTCTTCGTACCGGTGTCCGCCTGGTCGTCGCCGGCCGAGTCGGTCAGCCGGTCCCGCTGCAGCTCGGTGATCTCGATCATGGTGGCGTCGTACTCGTCGCGGAGTTCGGTCAGCCGCTCGGACAGCGCGACCCGGATCTTCTCGGTCTCCGCGGCGCTGCGCTCGGCGCGCGGTGGCGCACCTTCGTCGCGCCACGCCCGCCCTGCTTCGGCTGCGCTGCGTACGCGAGTCGCGGTCGTCGTGCCCGACGTGTGGCCTCGGTGTCCACGGGCTTGGCCATTGTCGCTCCCTTGGCCGCGGCGCGCGCGGCGGTTGTCGGTGCACGGTCGGAATGCTGCGGCGCAGCCATCCGGGACGGCCGCAGCGTTGTGGTGATTATTCGTGCTCTTGGTGGTATCTGCCGTTTTCGACACCAGCTTCTTCGTCGAACTCTCCAATGGCGTACGGGTGCGCTGCCCCGGACGGTTCGGAGCAGTCACATCTTGGACGGGTCGTCGCCGGACTCTTCCGCTGTGGAAACAGCTTTCGGGCCGGATCCCTTCCCGGATGTCTTCTCTGACGCTGCGCGGACGGATCCGGTTGCAGTCGCCTTGCGCACACCGGCTGCCGGTGACCGCCTTTTTCGCCAGCAGGCGTAGAGGCCGCTCCTTTACGTGGCGTACCGGGAAGTGAGTCTTTATGGGTTTTGTCAGTTTCTATTGGTTTTCGGGAAGATTCTGCGGATTTTTCGCAGACTTCGCCGTGATCGGCGGCGTGGAAGCCTTCGACGTGGCCTTTCGTACGACACCCGCCTTTTCGGCCATGGCGTCCCCCACGAACAAAACAGGCGCGCGGCGGGTCGCCGCGCACTCCTTAAGGCTGGCAAGAATACGGAACCCAAGGGCGTCCGACAAACATGCCACACGATCTAACCAGAATTCGGGCAGATCGTCCGGGCAAACGTCTCGCAGGTGGCGTACGGCTCAGGTCGATCGTCCAGCCACCGGGCCAGCGTGCCGCCCGGCTCACCTCCTCGATCCGCTGCTCGACCTCGCTCCCGGATCTCCTGGGTCGAGACGATCAACAGCGCGTCGCCGGTCTTGCAGCCGGGTGCCGCTCTCCGGGACGAATCCCGCGCCGTCGCGCAGCACCATGCGTCACCACCGCGCCGACCGGCAGCCGCAGTTCGTCGAGGTGCACGCCGTTGAGCCTCGACCCGACCGGGATCTCGAACTCCAGCAGGTCGGCCTGCATCCGGTCCAGCGGCGCCGTCTCCACCCGCAGCTCGGACGCCTGGTTCGCGGCGGTCACCCGCAGCCACCGCGCGACCGGCGGCAGCGTCGTGCCCTGTACCAGCGTGAAGACCACCACCACCACGAACACGACGTCGAACAGTTCGTCGCGCGCCGGGCAGCGCCTCGGAGAGCGGCACCGTGGCGAGCACGATCGGCACCGCGCCGCGCAGCCCGGCCCAGGACAGGAACGCCTGCTCCCGCCAGCGGCATGCGCAGCGGCGTGACGCTGAGCGATCGACCGAGACCGGCCGGGCGACGAACAGCAGCACGGCGCCGACGATCAGGCCGGGCACGACCGCGTGGATCAGTCCGGCTCGGCGACGCGAGCAGCCCGAGCAGCACGAACAGGCCGATCTGGGCGAGCCAGCCGAGGCCGTCGGCGAAGCCGAGGATCGCCTGCCGGTGTGGCAGCTTGGCGTTGCCGAGCACGATCCCGGCGACGTAGATCGCGATGAAGCCGGAGACGTGCGCGATGCGCGCCGACGGCGTACGCGAAGACGGTCAGGCCGACCGCGGCGAGCGGGTAGAGGCCGGCGGCGGGCAGCGCGACCCGGCGCAGCGCCCAGCCGCCGGCGACAGCCCACCGCGAGCCCGACCAGCGCGCCGCCGACCAGCTCGAACGACCGCCTGCGGATCTGCATCCAGTGGAAGCCGGTGCCGGCGCGGACAGCAGCACGACCAGCAGCACCACGATCGCGTCGTTCATGCCGGACTCGGCCTCGACGATCGCGACCAGCCGCGGCCGCAGCGGCAGGCGGCGCAGCGTGGAGAAGACCGCGGCCGCGTCGGTCGAGGACAGCACCGCGCCGTAGAGGAGCGCGAGCCGCCAGTCGAAGCCGAGCAGCACGTGCACCAGCACGCCCAGCACCGCGACGCTGACCAGCACGCCGACCAGGTCGCGAGGATCGACGCCGGCGGCGAGCGCCGGGCGTACCGCTCGCCAGCGCGACGCGAGCCCGCCCTCGGCGATGATCAGGATCAGCGCGCCGAGGCCCAGATGGCGGGTCAGCTCCGCGTCGTCGAACCGGATGCCGAGCCCGGACTCGCCGAGCGCCAGCCCGATCGCCAGGTAGACCAGCAGGCTCGGCAGGCCGAGCCGGCTGGACAGGCGTACCGCGACCGCACCGATCAGGATCACCGCGGCGCCGATCAGGATCGCGAGGTTGAGCTGGTGGCTCAAGCCGATCCCCGCAGACCGCCATCGCGAGAATTGGCACATCGCGGGCAGTTCAGCCAGAACCGGCGCGCCCGGATGTGGCACGTGCGGCGGGCCGCTCAGACCCGCCGTGCGTCCGCGAGCAGCGCGCTGTCCGGCTCGCAGAGCGCGCACGGCGTGAAGCCGAGTTCGACCGCCTCGCCGACCGGCAGCGGCTCGGTCTCCCGGCCGTGCAGGTGCACGCAGCCGGCCACGTGATAGCGGGGGCGCCCGTCGACGACGAGCACGTCGGTCGAGAGCATCGCCACCCGGGCGGCGTTCGCCGGCGAGACCATCTGCGCGGACGGCTCGTCCGGCGGATCCTCGTCGAAGGCGCCGTCGAACTCGACCTCGAAGGCGCCGTCGACCTCCGGCGCACCGGCCCGGGCGTTCACCGACGTCGACCGACGCCATCGAGTCGGTGGTGGCATCGCGATGGGCGTCGTACGCCGGTGCCGACTCGTACGACGGCCCGTCGAACGTCTGGATCGACGGCTCGTGGCTCGTCGTCGTCCGGAGCGCTGTGCGAGCGGCGGACCGGCGCGTCACCGTACGGATCCGTCGCCCTGACTCGGGATGCCGCGGCTGACCTGCTCCTCCACGATCATCTGACCGTGTTCGGCGGTGGCGCGCCGCGGCCACCCGGGCCTCGCGGCGCGAGGTGATCGCTGCGACCGGCGTCGTATCTTCGTTGATCCGGCGACTCGGCTGCCGGACGCGGAAGCCGCTCGTGCCCACCGCCGGATATTCGCTGGTCAGGTCGTCGGCCGCGATCTCGCCGTCGATCGTCAGCGCCGTACGCCAAGCCGGCCGCGGCCGACTGCCTGACGCCGAGGACGAGCACGATCGCCGCCAGCATGACCACGACGATGCAACAGATGATCAGTGCATTCGAGCCACCCAGGACGCCGGCGACCAGCAGGCCGACCGCGACGAGGATGAGCAGAAGGCTTCCGACTATCACTACCCACCCCCGTCAGATCAACGATTCGAGGAATCCAGGGCGGATCGTCCGCCCGCGCCGTACGAGCCGGCGGATGCCAGCCCGTTTCCGGTGCCGGCCGCGTCGGGCCACGTCGCCCGTACGGCCGAGTTCGGCCTCCAGGCCCTCGCCGCGACCGTGCAGGTCGCGCAGCTGGCTCTCCAGGTAGGCCTTGAGCCGGGTGCGGTACTCGCGCTCGAACTGCTTGAGCTCTTCGATGTGCTTCTGCAGCGCGGTCCGCTTCGTGTCCAGGCCGCCCATCGCCTCGGCGTGCCGGGCACGGGCGTCCCGCTCGAGCGCGTCGGCCTTGCCGCGCGCCTCGCGGGTGACCTCCTCGGCCTTGGCCCGGGCGTCGGAGAGCAGCTTGTCGGCTTCGCGACGGGCGTCCGACACGTGGTCGTCCGCGGTGCGCTGCGCCATCATCAGGACGCGCAGCGCCTGCTGCTCACCGTCGCCGGTGACGGCCGGGCCGCCCTGGCCGCGGATCTGCTCGAGTTCGGCCTGCATCGCGCGGGCCGCCTGCTCGGCGGCGGCCTTGTCCCGGCCGATCCGGTCGAGCTGGGCCTTGAGGTCGTTGTTCTCCTGGGCGAGGCGCGGGTCGGCGCCGGCGCCGCCCTGGCGGGCGCGGCGGGTCGGGCGCCACCCGACGCCGCACGCAGCTCGTTGTTGTCCTCGATGAGGCGCGCCAACTCGCGCTCGACCTCGTCCAGGAAGGCGTCGACCTCGTCCTCGTCGTAGCCCCGCTTGCCGATCGGGGGTTTCTTGAAGGCGACGTTGTGTACGTCGGCCGGCGTCAGCGGCATCGGGAACTCCTCGGGTCAGTTGCGGCCACGATCAGCCGCTCCGACTGGTCGAGGTCGGTCCTCGATCAGATAACAGCTGACTGGCGAAACTCATCAGCAGGGTCAGGATAAGCAATAACAGCATGAATGAGATGTCAATGCTCACCGTACCAACTCGCAACGGTGGGATCACTCGCCTCAACGCGTGAAGTGGTGGATCGGTGACGCTCCAAATCACCTCGAGTGTCGCGGCCGCTCCGCGGCCCGGTCGCCAACGCCGCCCATACTGGATCACAAGGGACATCAGGAAGCGGCACAGCAGGATCAGCAAACTGAAGTACAACACCAGGTAGATGACCTGTCCGGCGATTCGCATGGGGGTTTGATGATCCTTAAGCGCTGGCGATGAAGATGTCTGCGGTTAACAGACTATGAAAAATGTGTCACTGATAGAAGAACCCGCCTTCGGCGATCTTGGCCTTGTCCTCGGCGGTCACCTGGATGTTCGCCGGTGAGAGCAGGAACACCCGGTTTGTGACGCGCTCCATCGTACCGCGCAGCCCGAACGCCAGTCCGGCGGCGAAGTCGACGAGACGCTTCGCGTCGGCCTCGCCCATTTCGGTCAGGTTCAGGATCACCGGTACGCCGTCGCGGAAATTCTCGCCGATCGTCCGGGCGTCGTTGAACGTCGTCGGGTGCAGCGTGGTGATCTGGTAGCGGCGCTCGTCGACGATCGGAGCGGTCCGCGGCGCGACCTTCACCTCGGGTGCGCGCACCTCCGGAACCCGCGTCTCGGGCACCAGGGCGAGCTTGTCCTGGGTCGGGTAGGTCGTCTCCGGCACGCCGGACGGGCGGCTGAGCTGCCGTACCGAGGAGAGCCGGCCGGGCTCGGCCGCTCGACGGTGATCCGCTCGGCCGGAGCCCGCTCGACGGTGACCCGCTCGACGCCGGAGCGTTCGTTGGTGGCGGTCCGGCCGTGGCCGTCGCACCGTCCGCCCCGTATCCGCGGTCGGTGCTGTTGCGCTCGGCCCGCTGGCCGGCCAGACGGTCGGCCACGCGGTTACGCACCACGGCACCGGTGTCCGCGAACTCGTCGTCCGGGAAGTCCTCGTCGTAGCTGCGGTCGTCGTAGCCGTATGCGCCGTCCTCGTCGTCCTCGATCAGGCCGAGCCACACGCCCGCCTTGCGCAGTGCACTCATGCCGCCCTCATTCCTCCGCCGCCAAGGCAGACTCCCCGACCGCTGGTGGCAGCCGCTGTGTGGCACCACCACCCCGTTGGATGTGCCACCCGCCGTACGCGACCGCCTATCGCGCACGGAGTTCGTTGTCCGGATTGATCGATTATCGACCCGGACAACGGATTTCCACCGTTTACCGCAAACCTCTGCCGCAAACAACACTGGTGTAGTTCGGTGTCCCAGATCGAGGCTACCCCAGCGGAGGTCGCGTACCGAGTAATAAGCTGCCGACCCGCACGTGTGTCGCACCGTGTGCGATCGCGAGTCTCGAAATCGGCGCTCATCCCGGCCGAGACGGTCGTGGCCTCGGGATACGCCGGTCGCAAGCGGGCCGAGACGTCGGCGACCGTCGCGAACGCCGCGCTGTACCTCGGCATCGTCGCACCCAGCGGCGCGACCGCCATCACGCCCGCCAGCCGCAACGACGGTGCACCGGCGATCGCTTCCGCGATCGACGCGACATCGGCCGGGTCCGCACCGCCACGGTCCGGCGCGCCCGTCCAAATTCACCTGAATGAGAACGTCAAGCGGTGGTACGCCGATCTCGGCGCTCGCCGCGCTCCGGGCCTCGCCAGCGCGGCCACCAGTGGCAGCCGGTCCACCGAGTGCACCGCAGCGGCGTAGGAGGCCACGGAGCGGCATTTGTTGCGCTGCAGCTGCCCGATGTAGTGCCAGGACACCGCGGTGCCGCGAGCGGCCACCTCAGCGGCCTTCGGTGCGGCCTCCTGATCCCGGTTCTCCCCGACGTCGACGACCCCGAGCGCGGCCAGGTGCAGCACATCGCTCGCCGGGTACGTCTTGGTCACCGCGATCAGCGTCACACTGTCCGGGTGTCGGCCGGCAGCCGAGCACGCGGCCGCAACGCGACCGCGTACGCGGGACAGATTCTCGGCGATCTCGGTCCGCCGGCTGTCTGCACCCAGCGTTACGCGCCGTTCTTGAGGAAGTCGGGCACGTCCACGTCGTCGAAGAGCACCCGGCGCGGGCTCGCCGTGCCGGGCTGGCGCGGCGTGCCGGCCGGCGGGTTGGTCTGCGCCGGACCGCCGTTGACCACGATCGGCTCGGTCGTGTTCGCGCGGCGGCACCGGGATCGTCTTGCGGGCCATCTCGGACGGCTTGTAGGTGGGTGCGCCGCCGTCGAAGCCGGCCGCGATCACGGTGACCCGCACCTCGTCGCCGAGCGCGTCGTCGATGACCGCGCCGAAGATGATGTTCGCGTCCGGGTGGGCCGCGTCCGTGACCAGCTGCGCCGCGTCGTGGATCTCGAACAGGCCGAGGTCCGAGCCGCCCGCGATGGACAGCAGCACGCCACGCGCGCCGTCCATGCTCTGCTCGAGCAGCGGGCTGGAGATCGCCGCCTCGGCCGCCTCGACCGCGCGGTTGTCGCCGCGGGAGCTGCCGATGCCCATCAGCGCGCTGCCGGCGCCGCGCATGACGCTCTTCACGTCGGCGAAGTCGAGGTTGATCAGGCCGGGCGTGGTGATCAGGTCGGTGATCCCCTGGACGCCGGAGAGCAGCACCTGGTCGGCCTGGCGGAACGCGTCCATCATGCTGATGCCGCGGTCGCCGAGCGCGAGCAGCCGGTCGTTCGGGATCACGATGAGCGTGTCGCACTCGTTGCGCAGCTCTTCGATGCCGACCTCGGCCTGCACCTGGCGGCGCTTGCCCTCGAACGAGAACGGCCGGGTGACGACGCCGATCGTGAGCGCGCCGATCTTGCGGGCGATGTTGCCGACGACCGGCGCGCCGCCGGTGCCCGTGCCGCCGCCCTCGCCGCAGGTCACGAAGACCATGTCGGCGCCGCGGAGCACCTCTTCGATCTCGTCCTTGTGGTCTTCGGCCGCGCTCTTGCCGACGTCGGGGTTGGCGCCGGCGCCGAGGCCGCGGGTCAGTTCGCGGCCGACGTCGAGCTTGACGTCGGCGTCGCTCATCAGCAGTGCCTGGGCATCGGTGTTGATCGCGATGAACTCGACGCCCTTGAGACCGACCTCGATCATCCGATTGACGGCGTTGACGCCACCGCCACCGATGCCGACGACCTTGATGACCGCCAGGTAGTTGTGCGGAGGTGTCATCGACATCCTTCCCTTCTCCTCGCTATGGCGGGCATGACTGGCTCGGGCTACACAGGGCGAGGGTGAGGTATGACCCTCACCCTCTACTAAAGACTTGGACATATGTCAACTACTGCCTCTTCGGCAACGTATTGCAACTCTACGGCGCGCACCAAGCACATCGCGGCGGCGTGTCGCCCGGCATAAAACCTCACTTGACGGTGACGACGGTCGGCGCGCTGACATCGATCACTGTGCCAGGCCGGGCCAGCAACGAGGTGGCGACACGCCCTTTTGCCGCGTTATCCGATGCGTCGCCCCAAATAACCGTACGGCCGCCGTCCAGCTCGAGCGTGACGCTCGCCGGCGACGATGCCGTGATACGGACCAGTTGATCACGAATTCCGGCCGGGAAGCGAGTGCAATACCGCCAGCGCCGCGCGCGTGCTCGGGTCCTCCGGACCCGGCGTCGCCAGCACCACGACCGGCAGATCCGGGTTCGCCGACGCCGTCCGGAACACCACGCCGGCCTGGTCGACCAGCCAGAACGTGTTGCCGTGCGGCACCGCGGCCACGGCAACGCGCGGCGTCACCGTGATGACGATCGTGGATGGCCAGTCGCGCGCGACGTCGGCATGCGCGACGCCGATGATCTTCTCCACCCGGGCCTCGACGGCGTCGAGGTCGAGCGAGGCGAGCGGCGTGCCGCCCGGGATCGCCGGCGGCGCGTGAGGACGGCCGCGTCGCCGACCGGGCCGCTGCCGACCACGCGGACGTGGTCGACGCCGAACGACGGACGTGCCGTACACGATCCAGCTGCCGATCCCGCCGAGCGCGACGATCGCGGCCGCGATCAGCCACGGCATCGCGGAGCGGACCCGGTGCGCGCGGCGACGTTCGTTGAACCGCCGGACCGACGACGGGATCGCGACCGACGCCGGCCCGGACCAGCCGCCACCGTCGCGCTCCCGCGATCGCTCACGCCGCGCCTCCTCAAACCACGTTGATCCTGGCGTCAGCTCGTCGGCGTGTCGAGTGGATCGCCGCAGGATCAACCGTCGGTGGCCGCGAGCGCGGCCAGCAGCTGGTCGCCCATCAGGCGAGATCGGCGGCGCGCCCATCGTCACGACCACGTCGCCGCGGCGGGCCCGCCGGACCACCTCGCCGATCACGTCGTCCCACAGCGGTACGAACACCTTCGGTTCGGCGGCAGGTCGACCGCGGCGGTCAGCGCGACGCCGCCCTCGCCCGGCCCCCGCGTCTCCCCCGGTCCGAAGACCTCCAGGATCACGGCCTCGTCGGCGATCGCCAGCGCCTTCGCGATCTCCGGCTGCATCTCCCGGGTGCGGTAGACCCGGTTCGGCTGGAACACCACGATCAGCCGGCCGTCACCGGCCACCTCCCGCAGCGTGTCCAGCGCGGCCGTCATCGAGGTCGGGTGGAACGCGTACTCGTCGTAGACCCGTACGCCGGCCGCGGTGCCCTTGTGCTCGAACCGGCGGCGTACGCCCGGGAAGGCGGCCAGCGCCTCGGCGATCGACTCCGTCGGTACGCCCAGCTTCGCCGCCGTGAGCACGGCCGCGGCCGAGTTGAGCGCGATGTGCCGCCCGGGTACCGGCAGCCGGATCTCGCCCAGCGGCTTGCCTTCCAGCGTGGCCAGGTAGCGGGTGCCGGTCCCGCTCGGACGTGAGTTCGGTCATCCGCAGATCGGCGTCGTCGGCCTCGCCGTACGTGTAGACGGTGTGCCCGGCCGCGCGCGCCTTGATCGCCAGATCGCGGGTGCCGTCGTTGTCGGCGCAGGTCACCACGAAGCCGGTCGACTCGGTCAGCTTCGCGAACTCGAGGAACGCCTCGGCCAGCGTCGCCATGTCGCCGTACGTGTTGAGGTGGTCGGCGCCGATGTTCGTGATGATCGCGACGTGCGGCCGGTAGCGCAGGAACGACCGGTCGCTCTCGTCCGCCTCGACCACGAACAGGTCGCCGCTGCCGTGGTGCCCGTTCGAGCCGACCTCGGAGATCTCGCCGCCGATCACGAACGACGGGTCCAGCCCGGCGTGCTGCAGCACCAGCGTGGTCATCGACGTGGTGGTGGTCTTGCCGTGCGTACCGGCGATCGCGATCGCGCGCCGATCGGTCATCGCGGCGGCGAGCGCCTCGGACCGGTGCATGATCCGCAGGCCGCGGGCCCGGGCCTCGACCAGCTCCAGGTGGTCCTGCGGGATCGCGGTGGAGTAGACGACGGTGTCGACGCCGTCGAGGTTCGACGGGTCGTGCGTCATGTGGATCGTGCCGCCGAGCGCGCGCAGCGTCGCGAGCTGCGGCCACTCCCGCAGTTCGCTGCCGCTGACCGTGATGCCGCGGGTCAGCAGCAGCCGGCCCAGGCCGCACATGCCGACGCCGCCGATGCCGATCAGGTGGACCGAGCCGAGATCCTCCGCCGTCGAGCGCCGCGTGTTTGGTCATGCGTGTTCCCCCTCTGAGCTTTGACGCCAGCACGCTGCGTGGCAGCGAATACTTCGTAAACGAACGTACGCAGCGCCTCGTCGCCGTCGCGCCGCCCGTAGGCCGCCGCGGCCGCACCCATCGCCGCGATCCGCTGCCGGTCGAGGATCAGCGGGATGATGTTCGCCTCGATCCAGGCCGGGCTCAGGTCGCCGTCCTCCAGGATCATGCCGCCGCCCGCCTCGACCACCGGCAGCGCGTTGCGCCGCTGCTCGCCGTTGCCGTACGGGCAGCGGGACGTAGATCGCGGGCGCACCGACCGCGGCCACCTCGGCGCAGGTCATCGCGCCACCACGGCACAGGATCAGGTCGGCGGCGGCGTAGCCGAGTTCCATCTCGGAGAGGAACTTCGTCGTCACGTACGGCACCGGCAGGTCGTAGGGGATGTCCACCGGCTCGTTGCGGGCGCCGATGATGTGCAGCACCTGCACGCCGGCCGAGGTCAGCGCCTTCGCCGCGCCGGCCATCGCCAGGTTGATCGAGCGCGCGCCCTGGGACGCGCCGAACACGAACAGCGTCGGCCGGTCCGGGTCGAGGCCGAAATACGCGCGCGCCCGCCGGGCGGTCGCGGCCCGGTCCAGGCGAGCGATCGACGACCGCAGCGGTACGCCGGTCACGCGCGCGAACTTCAGCGACTCGACCTGCTCGGTCTGGTACGGGAATCCGACCGCGACGTTCTTCGTGAAGCGCATGCCCATCTTGTTCGCCACGCCGGGCGGCACGTTCACCTCGTGGATCACGGTCGGCGTCTTGCGGCGCCACGCGGCCAGGTAGGCCGGAACCGAGACGTATCCGCCGAATCCCACGACGACGTCGGCGTGCACGTCGTCGAGCACGTGCCGGGTCGCGCGGGCGGCCTTCCACATCCGGTCCGGCGTACGGACGAGGTGCATGTTCACGGCACGCGGCAGCTGATAGGCCGGGATGTGCCGCAGGTCGTACCCGCGGGGCGGGATGATCTCGTTCTCCAGGCCGCGCGGCGTGCCCAGGCAGGTGATCCGCAAGCTGGGGATCGTGGCTGCGCAGGCAGTCCGCGAACGCGAGCAGCGGGTAGATGTGCCCGCCGGTCCCGCCACCCGCAAGGACCACGGACCGCAACTCACCCATCAAGATCTCCTCTGTGTCGCCACCGGCTCCCGACCGCGTTTCCGCTGCTCCGCGAGACCGCGTGTTCGGATCGTCCGGTCGATCCGTCGCCGGCCGGCCCGACGCGCTGCGCGGGCAGCGGAGGTAACGGCGCCCAGAGTAGCCGTACCCATCGCTGCGGCGGACGGGCGTGTAGCGCTCGGGCCGCGTCCGGCTCCGCGCGGGCGAACGACGCCAGGATGCCGATCGCGATCAGCACGACGACGAGCGCGCTGCCGCCGTCGGAGATGAACGGCAGCGGCAGGCCGGTGATCGGCAGCAGCCCGATCACGCCGCCGATGTTGATCGTCGCCTGGCCGACCAGCCACGCGATGATCGCGGTCGCGGCGATCCGCCGGAACGGGTCGCCGACCCGGCGGGCGATCCGCAGCCCGGTGTACGCGAGCACGGCGAGCAGCGCCAGCACCACGAAGCAGCCGACCACGCCCAGCTCCTCGGCGATCTCGGCGAAGATGAAGTCGTTGTAGCCGTACGGCAGCCGGCCCCACTTGAGGTGCCCCTGGCCGAGCCCGACGCCGAACCAGCCGCCGTTCGCGATCGCGTACCGGCCTTCCAGCTCCTGATAGCAGGGATTGCCGGCGATCGAGACGTCGCAGTTGGTCAGCGGGTGGAAGAAGCCGGTCAGGCGGGTCGACCGGTAGCCGTGGATGAGCACCAGCAGCCCGATCCCGACCAGCGCGATCAGACCGCCAGGTAGCCGAAGACCCGGGCCTGCACGCCGGCCGCGAACATCAGGCCGGCCAGCAGGATCATCATCGACAGCATCGTGCCGAGGTCGTTCAAGCCGACCAGGATGCAGCATCGTGCCGGCCAGCGGGAACAGCGACCGGGCGACCTCGCGCGAAGCCCTTCTGATTCTCGCCGAGCCCGACCAGCACGCCGGCGCCCCACAGCACGAGCGCGATCTTCGCGACCTCGGACGGCTGGACCTGCAGCGGCCCGAGGTAGATCCGCAGCGAGTCGAAGCTCAGTGGGCCGAACGTTGACGTGCCGGTCAGGGACGGCCAGGAAGTGCGCCTTCTGCAGCCCGGAAACGCCGTCGAGGATCGCCAGCAGGGCGAACGCGACGATCACCAGCGGGCCGGAGAACCGCTTGTAGATCGCGCAGCGGCGTCCGGTGCGCGAGCCAGAACGCGACCAGGCCGACCAGCGCGTACAGCGACTGCTTGGTGATCGACGCGTACGGGTTGCCGCTGTCCGCGTAGGACTCCACCGACGTCGCGGAGAAGACCATGACGAGGCCGATCACGAGCAGCAGGCCGGAGCTCGACAGCAGGAGATAGTACGACGTGAGCGGCCGCGCCATCAGGCCGCGCAGGCTGGCCAGCGGGCTCGCTACCGTGGTCTCGGTGCCCATCGGCGCTCCCCGATCTAGAGTCCTCGGACGGCTGTCGGCGAACGCGTCTCCGCGGGCCGCGTAACTCGTGAACATGTCCTTCGACGCGGCCGCCGGGCGCCAGCAGCACCGTGTCGCCGTCTTCGGCGAGCGTTGCGGCTGCATCGACCGCGATCCGCATCGCCCCATCATCCGTGCTCGCGACATCGACGACCGGGACGTGCGGCGCGTGTCGCGCGAGCGCGGCGGCGATCTCGGCCCGGTCGATGCCGATCAGCACCGCGCCGCGCAGCCGTGGCCCGACCGCCTCGACCAGATCGTTCACGTCCACGCCCTTGAGCTGGCCGCCGGCGACCCAGACGATCGACGGGTACGCCATCAGCGATCCGATCGCCGCGTGCGGGTTCGTCGCCTTGCTGTCATCGACGTAGTGCACGCCGCGCGACGTCGGCCGACCGGCGCGTTGCGGTGCGGCTCCGGCACGTAGCTCGCGAGACCGTCCCGGACCGCGTCCACCGACACGCCGTACGCGCGGGCGATCGCGGCGGCGGCGAGCGCGTTCGCGACGTTGTGCGCACCGAGCGGCCGGATCCGGTCGGCTTCGATCAGTCGGCAGCGGCATCCGTGCCGAACGCGTTGTCCACCAGCCACCCGTCGACCAGCCCGAACTCGTCCCTCGGCCGGTACGCCCAGCGTGAAGCCGACCGTCCGGCCGCGGACCTTCGCCAGTGCCTCGGCCACCCGCGGATCGTCCAGGTTGCCGATCGCGACGCCGCGATCCGGCGTGACGCCGCGCCAGATCTCGAACTTCGCCGCCGCGTACGCGTCGAACGTCAGTGCCATTCGAGGTGATCGTCGGCGAGGTTCAGGATCGCGGCGATCTCCGGCGCCATCCGTGACGACCAGTGCAGCTGGAAGCTGGACAGCTCGACCGCGAGCACGTCCAGATCGGATCCGGCGCGGTGACCAGCGGTACGCCGATATTGCCCAGCGCGGCGACACGTCTGACCGGCCGCCCGCAGGATCGACGCGACCATCGTGACCGTCGTCGTCTTGCCGTTCGTGCCGGTCAGCGCGAGCCACGGCGGCGCCGCCGGGCCACGCCGCCGCCAGGCGAGTTCCGGCTCGCTGTAGACGTCGATGCCGGCCTCGACCGCAGCCGTGGCGAGAGCGTCATGCGGCGGTACGCCCGGCGACACCACGACCTCGGACACGCCGTCCAGCAGGTGCAGCGGTGCCGGCGACGCGATCACGATCTCGCGCACCGGCGGCGGCGAGGTCCTCGGTCGCCGCGCTCGCGACCCGGTCCACCACGGTGACCGGATGGCCGTCGTCCAGCAGGGCGCGTGCGCTTGCCGCGGCGGCCATCCCGGCGCCGACGATGAGATACCGGTTCATGGGATGAATTGTCACTGTCTCCGTAGGAAGTCCGCGTAGAACAGGCCGAGCGCCACCGCAACGCCGATGCCACCGATGATCCAGAACCGGATGACGATGTTGACTTCGCTCCAGCCGGCCAGCTCGAAATGGTGATGTAACGGAGTCATTCGGAACACCCGTCGTTTGAAGCCGCGGAACGAGATGATCTGGATGATCACCGAGACCGTCTCGATCACGTACAGCAGGCCCATGATCGGGAGCAGCAGCTCGGTCCGGGTCGCGATCGCCATCGCGCCGACCAGGCCGCCGATCGCCATCGATCCGGTGTCACCCATGAAGATCCGGGCCGGTGATGCGTTCCACCACAGGAACCCGAGTAACGCACCGGCGGCCGCACCCGCGATCAGCGCTATCTCCAGCGGATCTCGGACCGCGTAGCAGGTGTTGGCGTTGTAGACGGACGAGTGGATGTCTCCGCACCAGTGCCGGAACTGCCAGAACGAGATCATGATGAAGCCGCCGAACACCATCACCGACGTACCGGTCGCGAGGCCGTCCAGGCCGTCGGTGAGGTTCACGCCGTTCGTGGTGCCCATGATGATCGCGACGAACAGGATCACCGCGGCGACCTTGCCGATCTCCAGCCAGGTGATGTCGCGGACGAACGAGATCATCGTGCTGGCGACGGTCTGACCGGTCCGCGAGACGATGCCGTTCGGCGAGATGCTCTGCGCCGGGAAGTACAGCGCGATCGAGCCGAACACGGCGCCGACCACGAGCTGCAGGATCAGCTTGCCGCGCTTGTTCAGGCCGGCGCTGTTCTTCTTGCGCACCTTCATGAAGTCGTCGATGAAACCGATCCCGCCGCAGAACACGAACAGCCCGAGCAGCACCAGGCCGGTCATTGTCGGGCCCGGCGGCACGGTGTAGGTCGGCGGGAGCGTCTTGAGGGTCAGATGGCCGGCCACGTAGGCCGCCAGCGTGCCGCAGATGAAGACGATGCCGCCCATCGTCGGCGTACCGCGCTTGAGCTCGTGACCGGCCGGGTTGATGTCCCGGATGGGCTGGCCGGCCTTCAGTTTCCGGAGGGCGCGGATGGCAAAGGGGGTGCCGATGAGGGAGATGACGAACGCGACGCAGACCGCGACGATGACCGAACCGATCGCGGTCATCCGTGCACCTGGGCCCGCTCATGCTCATCGACGGCGCGGAGTGCGTCCGCAACCTCCCACGTCCGATATCGCGAACCCTTGACCAGGACGACGTCCCCGGGCCGCAGTTCCGCGCGCAGGAGCGCGGTCGCACCGTTTTGATCTGGCACCGCCACCGATGATCCTTTCCAGTTCGCGACCGACTCGGCACCGCGGTGGATCGGCTCGGCCAGGTCGCCGATCGCGATCAGCCGGTCGACGCCGAGGCGTGCGGCCAGCTCGCCGACGCTCTCATGCCCGGAGCGCTCGTCCGCGCCCAACTCGGCCATATAGCCGAGGACGGCGAAGCGACGGCGCCCATTGGCGAGAGCGGTCAGCGCGTGCAGCGCGGCCGCCATCGATGCCGGATTCGCGTTGTACGAGTCGTCGATGACCGTGACACCGTCGGCGCGGTCGAAGACATCCATCCTTCGTGTGGAAAGCGGCCGTAAATCGGCCAATGCTTCCGCCAGGTCGGCCACTTCCAATCCGGCGGCCCGACCGATCGCGGCCGAGGCGAGCGCATTTCCGACCTGGTGCCGGCCGACGACGCTGAGCTGGACGGCTGCGCTGCCCTCCGGCGTGACCAGCTGAAATCCCGGGCGGCCGCGGTCGTCGAGGACGACATCGCGCGCGCGGATGTCGGCGTCGGGCGCCTCACCGACGAGCAGCACGCGGGCCGCCGTACGGTCGGCCATCGCGCGTACCCGTTGGTCGTCGGCATTGAGAATCGCCAAGCCGTCACCCGGCAGCGCCTCGACCAGCTCGCCCTTGGCGATCGCGATGTTCTCCACCGAACCGAACTCGCCGATGTGCGCGACGCCGACGTTGATCACGACGCCGATTCGTGGCGGCGCGATCTCGCAGAGATCCTAGATGTGGCCGATCCCCCGGGCGCCCATCTCGAGCACCAGCCACGCCGTGGTCTCGTCCGCCTTCAACACCGTGTACGGGAAGCCCAGCTCGTTGTTGAGCGAGCCGGGCGGCGCGATCGTGGGGCCGACGCGCGCGAGCACCTGCCCGATGTAGTCCTTCGTCGTCGTCTTGCCGGACGACCCGGTCAGCCCGATCACCGTGACACCACTCAACCGGTCGATCACGACCCGGGCCAGCTTCGAGACCGCGAGCAGCGGATCGGAGATCACGACGGTCGGCAGCTCCGGCAGCGGCCGCTGGCCGATCGCGCCGGTCGCACCCGCGGCGACCGCGTCGGCGCCGAAATCGTGCCCGTCCACGCGCTCGCCTGCGAACGCCAGGAACAGGCCGCCGGTGACGAGCTTGCGGGTGTCGTACTCGACCGGTCCGGTCACCACCACGTCGGCCGCGTCCGGCGGCGTCAGAATCCCGTCGACCGCGGCCGCGATCTCGGCCATCGTCATCCGGATCACGCTGATCTCACCCGCCCGCCCTGGCCGGCGCGCTCGTCGCGTTCACGCAGCGCCGCGGCCAGCTCGATCCGGTCGTCGAACGGATGCAATTCGCCGGAGATCTCCTGGCCGCGTTCGTGGCCCTTGCCGAGCAGCGCGATTACGTCTCCGTCGACCGCGCGCCGGACCGCCTCGGTGATCGCGGCCCGGCGGCCGTCGACCTCGACGATCTCGGTGCCGGCCGCGGCGGCGACCGCGCCACGCAGCACCTCGGCCCGGATCACCGCCGGATCCTCGGTTCGCGGATTGTCGTCGGTCACGATCAGCAGGTCCGAGCCGCGCGCGGCGGCGGCGCCCATGACCGGACGTTTCTGCCGGTCCCGGTCGCCGCCCGCGCCGAGGACGCAGATCAGCCGGCCGGTCGCCATCTCGCGCAGTGCCGCGAGTGCCGCGACGATCGCGTCCGCCTTGTGCGCGTAGTCGACGACGCCGGTCACGCCGCCCGGCGCATCCACACGCTCGAGCCGGCCCGGGACGCCGAGGCAGGCCGCGATCCCGTTCGCGGCGGTCTGGCCGTCCACGCCGATCGCGGTCAAGCAGGCGAGTGCGAGCAGCGCATTGGCGACGTTGTGCCGTCCGGGCAGACCGACCCCGGCCTTGATCGTGAGGCCGGCCGGACCGTGTGCGAGGAAGTGCTGTACGTAATGGTCGGCGGCGATGTCGGTCGCGCGCCACGTCGCGTCCGGGTCGCCGTTCGCGGAGTAGGTGACCGTGGCGGGCTTGTGCAGCGGGAGCAGCGCGGCGTCATCCGCGTTGAGCACCTCGATGTCGCACCGGCCATCGAAGAGCAACGCCTTCGCCGCGAAGTAGTCGTCCGAGTCCTTGTGGAAGTCGAGGTGGTCGGAGCCGAAGTTGGTGTAGCCGCCGACCGCGAAGTGCGTGCCGCCGACCCGGCCGAGCGCGAGCGCGTGGCTGGACACCTCCATCACGATGGAGGTCACGCCGCGTTCCACCGCGGTTGCGAACAGCGCGTGCAGGTCGGTCGCCTCCGGCGTGGTACGCACGCTGTCGATCACGAAGTCGCCGAGCCGCGTCTCCACCGTCCCGATCAGGCCGGTCACGTGGCCCGCCGCCCGCAGACCGGACTCGACGAGGTACGCCGTCGAGGTCTTGCCGGCCGTACCGGTGATGCCGATGATCGTCAGCTTGCGCGACGGGTGCCCGTAGATCGCCGATGCGATGTGGCCGAGCACCGTCCGCGGATCCGCCACGACGAGCGCGGGCAGGCCTGCCTCGGCCGCGGCCGGAGCACCGGCGGCATCGGTCAGCACGGCGACCGCGCCGGCACGTTCGGCCGCGGCAATGAACCGGGCACCGTGTGCATTCGCGCCCGGCAGCGCGGCGAAGAGATCGCCGGGCTGGACCGAGTCGCTCGCATGCGTGATGCCGATGACCTTCGTACCCGGCATCTCCTCGCTCGGATCGGTGATCTCGGCGTCTAGCGGATCGGCCGCGACGATCACCGGATCGTCGCCGCCGAGAGCTGCTACGAGCGCGGCGAGATCGGCAAGGGAACGTGGTGTCGTCACGCGAGGACGCGGATAGCCGGGCACGGCGTCAGACCCTACCCGGCGTCGTCGAGTACGCCACACGTGACGCCCGGACCGGGTGCCTCGCAAAACTGAATTGTCCGGTCATCTCCTGAATTTCTGCTTACTTCACGGTTAGTTGGAATGTCGGGGCTTTGTCGCCGGTGGCCGGCACCTGGTAGTGCTGCAGCGTGAAGGTCATCATGTCGCGAAACGCCGGCGCCGCGTCCAGGCCGCCGGACCCGTCCGGGACGTGTGCGAATACGCCGATCACGTACTGCGGGATTGTCGGCCGGCGCCATCCCGATGAACGAGACCGCGTACCCCGGCAGGTAGCGCGCCGTTGAGGTACTGGTGACCGGTGCCGGTCTTGCCGGCGATCACGTACCCCTTGACCGCGGCGTCGGTGGCGGTCGCGCCCGGCACCGTCGTCACCGCCTCGAGGTCGGTCCGCAGCTCGGTCGCGACCGTCGGCGTCAGCACCTCGTGGCTCTTCGCGGCCGGACGCCGGCGTGGCTTTCCCGTCCGGCCCGATCGTCGCCTTCACGATGTGCGGCTGGACCCAGGTGCCGTTGTTCGCGATCGCGCAGTACGCCGCCGTCATCTGCAGCGGCGTCGCGGACAGCCCTTCGCCGATCGGGATCGAGCCCCAGCTCGTCGCGGTCCACTGCGACGGCGGCAGCAGGTCGCCCGGCGCCTCGTTCTGTACGCCCTCGCCGGTCGCCGTACCCAGCCCGAACAGGTGCTGATACTGGTAGATCGTGGCCGCACTCAGATGGCTCGCGATGTTGATCGTGCCGAGGTTCGACGAGTACGCCGAGGATGCCCGGAATCGTGATCTTGGTGCCCTTCGGGAACGGCATGATCGTCCTTGTACGGCACCGCCGTTGATGTGGATCGGGCTGGCCGGCAGCGTGACCGTCGCATCCGGCGCGATCGCACCGGTGTTCAGCGCGGCGCCGATCGCAACGATCTTCGCGCTCGAACCCGGATCGACGGTGACCTGCGTGGCAGCGTCCTTGTACGCACTCTGCGGATAGTTCGCGTACGCGTCGGCGTCGTAACTCGGATAGCTGGCCTGTGCGAGCACCTCGCCGGTATGCACGTCCATCACGACGGCGGCGCCGAAGTCGGCGTTCGCGGCCGTCATCCGCGCGAACAGCACCTGCTGCACCTCGTACTGCAGGTCACGGTCGATCGTCAGCTCCAGCGACGAGCCCGGTCGAGCGGGCGTGACCTGGTCATATCCGCCGGGCAGCTTCGTGATCAGGTTGCCGTTGCCGATCTCGTACGTCTCCTGGCCGTTCTTGCCCGCCAGCAGGCTCGTTGTCCGCATATTCGAGCCCGGCGAGGCCGGTCTGATCGGTGCCGACGAAGCCCAGCACGTTCGCGGCCAGATCGTGTCCCGGGTTCTCCCGGCGCTGGTCCAGCCCTTCGCCGATGCCGGGCAGGTCGAGCGCCATCACTGCGTCCGCGGTCGGGATGTCCAGGCCGCGGGCGAGGTAGACGAACTCGTTCGCTCGTCCGTTCGCCTGGGTCTTGTCCATCAGCTTCGGCAGCAGCTGATCCACCGGTACGGCCAGCAGATCGCGCAGCTTGGTGGCGGTCAGTGTCGGATTCACGACCCGGGACGGGTCGGCGTAGATATAGCGCGCTTCGATGCTCTGGGCCAGCACGTTGCCGTCCCGATCGAGGATCGAACCGCGAGCCGCCGGCAGGATCGTCGTGGTGAGCCGGTCCCGCAATCCGGCGGCGGCAAACGCCCGACCGTCGCTGAGCTGCAGCTGAACGAGCCGGACCGCCGAGCGTCGCGAAGATCAGCAGCATGATCACCGTACCGAGGCGCAGTCGCCGGTTCGGTGTGAACCGGCCGAGCGGCGCCAGCCGACGGCGGAACGGATTCGTGAACCCCGGACCGCTACGCCGCGGCGCCGGCCGGGACGCACGGCCGGTCAACGTCGGCGAGCCACCCGCCTTGACCGCCCGGACACTCGGCTTCGATGAGCCGCCCGCCTGGGCCGATCCGCTCGATGCGGACCGACCCGGGCGTCGGCTTGCCGGCTGAGACGGCGCCGTCGCAGCGTCCGACCCGGCCCGCTCGTACCCACCCGGAAGTAGGCGGAGGGCCGGTCGGCGCGCGTCCGGCGCCGGCTCAGCCGGCAGTTGGCGACTCTGTCCAGAGTCGCGTTCCGCGGCCGGTCCGGTCTCCCGTACGGTCCGGCCGCGTGGTGTGTATGCGCGCGCCTGTGAGATAGCGCCACGGCCGGTGCCGCCCGCGCCGGTCCGTCGCGGTTGCAGCGGCGGAACCACAGGTGCTTTAGGGGTACGCCGAGCCCGGCGTCCGTTACCGGAGGGGTCGTCGCCGGCGCCGCCGGTCCGGTCGGTCATCGGGCCTATTCCCCCGTCCCGGCGGCGGCCGGCGGCACCGTCGGCGGCGATGCCGAAGACGGTGTCGCCTGCGCGGTCACGCTCGTCGTCGTGGTGGCCGGCTGCGGCAGCCCGTACACCTTGCCGTTGGGCAGCTGGATGTACGCGAGCGTGCCGGCCGGCACGAGGCCGAGCTTCTTCGCCGCCGCAACCAGGTTGCCCGGCGACTGCTGCTCGGCCAGCGTCTGCTTGATCGACGCCTCCTGCTGATTGAGCCCGGCCTGCTGAGCCTGCAGGTTGTTCAGCCGGAACTGATTCGCGTTGATCTTTGCGGTCAGCACCAGGATGCCGACCACGCCGGTGACCACGAGCACGCACAGCATCGCGACGAACGGCGCGCGCGCGACCTTGACCGGCAACGGCGGCGCGACCCGCAGGCGGCGCCGGGACTCGATGTCGGCCCGGCCGGCGGCCCGATGCGCGATCCGCTCGGCCGAGCGCCGGTCGGCGTCGGCACGCTCGGCCGCCGTACGCGTCCGAAGCGGCGCATCCGGGTCGGTGACGTCGGCAAACTCCGACTGCTCGTAGTCCGGCTGCTGATACTCCGGCTGCAGCGCGGAGCTGCCCGCCGTCGGATAGGCCGAAGCGGCGCGCTTGGTCGGGCGTACTCGAGGGGTTTGGGTCATCGCTCGCCCTTCGTCTTTGGTCCTTTGGTCTTCACCGAAGGTGTCAGGGGTGGTGCGGTATCAGAGAGCCGTTCGATCGCGCGGAGCTTGACCGACGCGGCCCTCGGGTTGTCGGCGACCTCATCGTCGCTGGGCGGTTCCGCGCCGCGGGTCAACATGCGAAACTTCGGACCCAATCCCGGAAGTTCGACCGGAAGGTCGATCGGGCTGGTGGACTGCGTCCGAGGCGTCATCGCCTGTTTGGTGATCCGGTCCTCCAGCGAGTGGTAGGACATCACCACCACGCGTCCGCCGGGTGCGAGCGCGTCGAGTGCGGCCGGAAGCGCCGATTCCAGCGCCGCCAGTTCGCCGTTGACTTCGATCCGGATGCCCTGGAAGCTGCGCTTCGCCGGGTGCCCGCCGGTGCGCCGCGTCGCTGCCGGGATCGCGTCCCGGACCAGGTCGGACAGGCGCGCCGAACTCGTGATCCGAGCCTTGTCGCGCTCCCGCACGATGGACGCCGCGATCCGGCTGGCGAACTTCTCCTCGCCGTAGACCCGCAGCACCCGTGCGAGATCGGCGGCCGAGTAGTCGTTGACGACCTGCTCCGCGGTGATCCCTCGGCTCTGGTCCATCCGCATGTCCAGTGGCGCATCCTGCGCGTACGCGAAGCCGCGGTCGGCATCGTCCAGCTGCAACGAGGACACACCGAGGTCGAAGAGCGCGCCGTCGATCTCCGGATAGCCGAGACGTTTCAGCACGTCCGGCAGCTCGTCGTAGACCGCGTGGACCAGATGGATCCGATCCTTGTACGCGGCCAGACGCGCGGTCGAACGCTCGAGTGCCTGCGTATCGCGGTCGAGTCCGATGAGGACGAGGCGCGGATGCGCGGCGAGGACGGCGGCGGCGTGCCCGCCGAGTCCGAGCGTTGCGTCCACGTAAATCGCGTCCCGACCGGCCGCCGCAGGTGCGGACAGGGCCGGCGCGAGAAGTTCGAGGCAGCGGCCGAGCAGCACCGGGACATGCGTGCCCGACCGCTCGTTCGCACTCATCGCCCGACCCCCTCGACGTGCCCCGTACGGTCAGATCCCCATCCGCTCTCACACCCGCCTGGCTCCGGGGAAGAGGAGCCAGGTGAGGCAAGCGCGGGTGGAGATCTCGCCGTACGGTGCTGCTTTTCTTACAGACCGCCCGGTAGCACCCCCTCTTCGATGCCGGCGAAGGCGTCTTCGCTGTCGGCCAGATAGGTGTCCCAGGCTTGCTTGTCCCAGACTTCGACGCGCGAACTAGCACCGATCACGACCAGGTCGCGTGTCAGTGCCGCGTACTCGCGTAGGTGAGCCGGAATGGTGACCCGTCCTTGCTTGTCCGGAACTTCGTCGTGCGCACTTGCAAAGAACACCCGGCCGTAGGCGCGGGCGGCCTTGTGTGTCATCGGCTGTTCTCGCAGCTGCCCGGCGATGCGGGCGAACTCCGGTGTCGGGAACACGTAAAGGCAGCGTTCCTGCCCTTTCGTGATCACGACACCGCCGGCGAGCTCTTCGCGGAATTTCGCCGGCAGGATCAGACGACCTTTGTCATCGAGGCGCGGGGTATGGGTGCCGAGGAACAACGCACCCACCTCCGAGCCTCGCCAGTACGCCCCACTCTACTCCACAACCCTCCACTTCCTATCGAAAATACCCACGGCGAGTTGTCCGACACGCGACGAAATGGCAGCTCAAAGCGCTTTGGTGCGAAGTGGAGGGGTAACGCCACCTGGCGTGGCGTGACTCGTCTTCCGGCCGGGATAACTGCGACATTTACCGCATCATCCGAGGTGGGAGCCGGTCCGTGCCACGCCGGTGGAGTGAAAGGGAGAATCTGTTGTCCGGCACAGCCAACCAACCGAGCGCCTCGATCCGTCTTAGGTGCACGAGGCGAGGGAGGTAGGCATTTGCGATCCACAACGGACGAGGAATACGTCGAGTACGTCAGCGGTCGACTGGCCAGCCTGAAACGGCTGGCGTTTCTGCTCTGTGGTGACGACCATCGGGCCGACGACCTGGTCCAGGAATCGGTCACCAGGCTCTACGTGCGGTGGACGACGGCTCGCAAGGCCGACAACCTGGACCGCTATGTCCGGACCATCGTGGTGCGGATGCATATCGACGAGACCCGCAGGCCGTGGTCGCGGGTACGGCTCTTCGGCACGCTGCCTGATCAACAGCGGTCCCCGGATGCCGGCACCGAAGATCGGGACGACCTTCGGTACGCACTCGCCGCATTGCCGGCCGGCCAGCGCGCCGTGCTGGTCCTTCGCTTCCTCTGCGATCTACCGGTCGCCGAAGTGGGCGAACTGCTCGGCTGCTCACAAGGGACGGTGAAGAGTCAGACCGCTCATGGCCTGGCAAAACTCCGAGATTCCCTGTCCAGCCGGGAGTTCGCCATGATCACGAAGGAGAAGTAGGACATGGATAACGACGACATCATCGGGCGCCTCAAGGTATTGGGCGACGCACCGGTCGGGCCGCCGGCCGTCGATCTGACCGCTGCGATGCGGGTGGGACGCGGGCGGCTGCAGCGCAAACGGATCGGGACCGCGGCGGTCACGGTCGCGGCGGTCGCGGCGGTCATCGCCGCGGTTCCGGTCTCGATCAATCTGGTACGGGGAACGTCGCATCACGGCGCCGTAGCAGATCCGTCGACCACCTCGGTCGCGACGGCAACACCGTCGGCAACCTCGGGTGCGGCCGCTCCAACGTCGCTGACCTGCACCGAACACGAACTGGCGACACCGGACCCGGCACGGGAATCCATTACGTCCGGCGCCGACCCGACCGGCCAGTACGTCATCGGCCGCCTGTACGGCAGCCACGGCCCGACCCAGGTCGCGATCTGGCATGCCGGCACGATCACCACGTTCACCATTCCGGGCATGGACGCCGTGCTGCGCGACGTCACGTCGGACGGCGTCGCGATCGGTGCGTCCTTCCAGACGGAGACGGTCCAGGTCGGCTGGGTCTACGCGAACGGCAAGCTGTCGAGGCTGCCCGGGCCGGCCGGTGCCGCCCCCGCCGCGATCAACGAGAGCGGCGTCATCTCGGGCAACGTACAGATCGGGATCGCGGACGGATATCCGGTCGTGTGGCACTCGGCATCGTCGACCCCCGAACGCTTGGCGTTCCCCGGCAGCGGCTGGACCGCCGTCGCCGGCGACGTCGATACGGACGGCACGATCCTCGGCGCCGTCGTCGCTCCCGGCAAGGATGCCGTCGAACAGGCCCAGGGCGCCGTGTGGCACCCGGACGGCACGATCACGGTGCTGCCGGTGCCGACCGATGTCGTACCCGGCGCGACCGGCCTGTGGGTGGACTCGATCCGCGACGGCCTGATCACCGGAGAGGCGGTGACCGGGAACAAAGACGAGGAGTCGTTCACGCCGGTGACGTACGACCTCGCCACCGGTACGTTCACCGCGGTCCACGCGACTATGCGCGTGCGCTCGGGTAACGGGCAGGGCGGGATCATCGGCACCGGCCGGGACATCGTTCCGGCGGTCTACACGCCGGGCACCGGCCTGATATCGCTGCCCACGCTGCTCGCGCACAGCGACGAGCACATCGACCTGGGCGCCGACAGTGGATCGATCAGCGACGACGGGCACATCCTCACCGGCCAGGACGTGGATAGGCACGACGTCATCCACGCCGTGGAATGGATCTGCCAGTAGCCGTTTCCTACGTCGTCAGGGGCGCCGGATATCCGGCGCCCCTGACGGCTTTACATCACGGCGCTGTCAGCGCCGCTTCGGTACCCGGTTACATGATTTGGCCGAATTGGTTCCAGCTGGTGCCGATGGTGACGGCGGGTGACCACATGCCGACGGCGATGGTGGTGTCGCCGGCGACGTGGGGGTAGGCGACCAGGGTGCCGTTGCCGGCGGGGTTGCGGGCCATGATTTCGGGGAGGCCGTCGCCGTTGAGGTCGGCGGTGTTGATGGCGTCGAAGATGTTCCAGCCGGAGCCGACGGTGATGGCGGGGGACCACATGCCGACGGCGATGGTGGTGTCGTTGGCGACGTGCGGGTAGGCGACGAGGGTGCCGTTGCCGGTGGGGTTGTTGGCCAGGATTTCGGGGTAGCCGTCGCCGTTGATGTCGGCTAGGCCGATGGTGTCGTAGATGTTCCAGCCGGTGCCGACGGTGACGCCGGGTGACCACATGCCGACGGCGATGGTGGTGTCGCCGGGGACGTGCGGGTAGGCGACGAGGGTGCCGTTGCCGGTGGGGTTTTCGGCGAGGATGTCGGGGTAGCCGTCGCCGTTGATGTCGCCGAAGGTGATCATGCTGTAGATGTTCCAGCCGGTGCCGACGGTGATGGCGGTGGTCCAGGAGCTGGCGGCGATGGTGGTGACGCCGGGGACGTGGGGGTAGACGACGATGGAGCCGTTGCCGGTGGGGTTGCGGGCGATGATGTCGGGCAGGCCGTCGCCGTTGACGTCGGCGAACATGACTTTGTCGTAGACGTTCCAGCCGGCGCCGAAGGTGATCGGGGTGGTCCAGGCGTTGCCGGCGATGGTGAAGTTGTTCGCGACGTGTGGGTAGACGGTCAGTGAGCCGTTGTTGGCGGGGTTGCGGGCGATGATCTCCGGCAGGCCGTCACCGTTGAGATCAACCATCTGATGCCCATCAAACGCGGTCGACGGTGCGGCGAGCTGGACGTCCAGGTAGTCCTGGTCGATGTTGATGGTCACGCCGCCGTACGTCTCGTTGTGACCGCCGCTGTACTGGTGGATGCGCTGGTGGTTCGCCCAGTCGGCGGCCGGCACGTTCGAGTCGTTCGTGTCCGCGGTGCCGTTCCAGAGCGCGTCGTCGATCACGTCTGGCATCGAGTAGCTGCTGTAATGGTTCGCGAGGTCGCTGATGCCGGACGACGAGCTGCTGTAGACCGCCGAGTCGTAGTTCACGGCGTGCAGTTCGTTGGTCCACGCCGACAGGAACTGCAGGACGGTCGTGGTCGAGCTGGACGAGTAGGACTCCATGTCGAACGTGATCGGCGTGTTGGGACCGAAGCCCAGCGCGGTCGCCTCGCTGACCGCGTCGTCCGCCTCGGCCTTACCGTCCGCGGCCGCAGAACTGATCTTGCTGCAGTCGGAGCAGCTGGACGACGACGCCTGCTTGCCGACGTAGATCGGGAAGAAGTGCCAACCGGCGCTGACCTCGGCAGCCACCCAGGCAGCGGTCAGGTTCGGCTGGCTGCAGCCACGGTTCTCGCCGCCGATGTAGACGCCGATCGCCCGGTACGGCGACGATGCCATCCACGCGGTCATCGTCGCCGAGCTCGGTGCCGTACACGGGTCGAAGCCCTTGCCCGTGTAGTTCGTCGCGCTGTACGGCAGCGTTGCCGTCATCGGTGTGACGACATTCGGCGCCACCTTCGACGACGCGAGCGTCGACACCGCACTGGCACTCGCCATGATGCCGGTCGCGACGGCACGGTCGGCCCCGTACGCCGCGACGATCTTGACGCCGCCGGCAACCCGGTCGAACTCGGCGGATGTCGCGTTCTCCACGACCTTCGTGGTGGACGACGCGCCGGTGGCGGGCTCGATCAACACGGCCTCGGTCCGGCCGAGAACGTTGGCCGGACAATTTTCATTGGGGCCGGGTGAGCCGAGGTAGACGGCATGTTTGTCGAACCGCACGCAGGCCGTCGGATTCTTGCTGAGATCGATGACCGGCCATGCGGTGGGTACCGCCACCGATGTGCCCTGGAAACTGACGCGATGAGTCGATGAGCTGGACGCGGCCAGCGCCGGTTGAGCACAGGCGAACAGCGCGGCAATGCCGGCGGCGCCTGCGATGAGCGTACGGGTCACGCTCCGGGTTGCGGACATGGTGAATCTCCCTACCGAAAGTTGTTTGATTTCGCACCGGCAAGGCGGCCGGTACGCGATGAACGCTGTCACCGCGGAAGGGTCGAGTCACTACCTCTGAGCTGGCGTAACACCGCCAGACGGGTTCTTGCCATGATGATCGAAACGTGACCTGGTGATCGATATCTGCCAATACAACAGTTGACTCTTGTGACGTACGCCTCACTCACGTTACCGTCCGGTAACACTCCCCCTACCCGTCGGTAACAAGTGAGGTCTACACATGCAGAGACTCCTTGCGTACGCACTCGGAGCAGCACTCGTCCTGGCTGCGGCACTCAGCGCATCCCCATCGGCGCAGGCCGCGACGGCGACAACCGGATTCACGTTCGTCACCATCCCCACGCCGGACGGCGTCGCGTTGACGGCGAATGTGGACGAGCCCTCAACGCCCGGCCTCCATCCCGCGATCGTGTTCATCAGCAGTTGGGGCCTGAATGACGCGGAATACCTGGTCCAGGCCGGTGATCTGGCCGCCGACGGGTACACGGTCGTCTCGTACACCCCGCGGGGTTTCTGGGGTTCGGGCGGAACCATCCAGACCGCGGGCCCGGAGGACATCGCGGACGTCTCCACCGTGATCACCTGGATGCTCGCCCACACCTCGGCGGACCCGGCGCACATCGGCGCGGCCGGTGTCTCCTACGGCGCGGGGATCAGCCTGATCGCATCGGCGTTCGATCCGCGGATCACCGCGGTCGCGTCCATGAGCGGCTGGTCGGACCTGCCGGCATCGCTCTACGGCGACCAGACCCGGCGACTGCAGGCGGTCGGGCTGCTGCAGGGCCTGGCCGACCTGACCGGCAAGCCGAGCCCTGAGCTGAACACGATCCTGTCGGACTTCTGGAGCAACACGAACATCCCGGCCGTCGAGGCCTACGCGCAGGTCCGGTCGGCCGGCACCTACGAGGCGCAGATCAACGCGAACCATCCGGCGATCTTCATGGCGAACGCGTTCGGCGACAGCCTGTTCCCGCCGAATCAGCTCGTCGACTTCTACCAGGGCCTGACCGGGCCGAAGCACTTGGAGTTCGCGCCCGGTGATCACGCCGTGGTCGAGGCGACCGGGCTGATCGGGCTCGACAATCACGTCTGGACCAGCGTCGATCAGTGGTTCGATCACTACCTGCGCGGCCTGGACACCGCGGTGGTGAACCAGCCGCCGGTCGTCCTGCGGCCGATCACCGCCGGCGGTCCGGAGTACTACGCCGACTGGGCGCACACCGCGACCACCACCACCCGGTACGGGCTCGGCGGCAAGAACCTCTTCACCCAGACCGGGACGCTCTCGTCATCGGTGCCGACCGGCTGGTCGACCACGATCTACACCGGTGTCGACACGCTGGCCGACGGCGGCGTCGCGCTGCTCACGAACGCGTTCGGCGCGATCACCGACTCGACGCCGACGATCTGGCTGCCGGCCGAGAGCCGCGTCAACGGCGCGGTCTGGACCACGTCGTCGTACGGCAGTGCCAGGAACATCCGCGGCATCCCGACCCTGCATGTCACGGTGAAGCCGGGCAGCCCGAACGGCACGATCGTCGCCTACCTGTACGACCTCGACGCGCTGGGCGACGCGCATCTGATCACCGAGGCACCGACGACGTGGCTGGGCGTGTCGCCGAACCACGCGACCGCGATCGACCTGCGGCTGCCGGCCACCGCCTACACGGTGGCGTCCGGCCACTCGTTGGCCCTGGTGGTCGACACGATCGACCCGCTCTACCTGGACGCCAACCCGTTCGGAGCGGCCGTCACGTTCACCGGCTCGTCCTACCTGGACGTGCCGTTCCAGTAGTGCCTGCGGGTAAAAAGCCGGCCGGCGGCGCGCGGACGACATTGTCACGCGCGCCGCCGGCCGGCCTGGTGCGTCCACGCTGGCGACGATGACATCGCGGACGAGAGCTGCGGGGGTGGAGCGAGGTTAGCGAGGCCTCACGTGACGTCGGACTCCGCGGGTGGTACGGCCGGACGATGACGCTTCTCGGCGGTCAGGACCTCGTTCGCGACGTCGACCAGCGCCCTCGCCCGCGCGTACTCGGCGGGGGTGAAGTCCGGCGCGGCGCGCTCGATCAGCAGTCCGCCACCGTTCGGCGCCCTGAGCTGCATGCGGCTGGCGGTGAAACCGGGGCGTACGTCGTCATCCGAGGACACGGTCCGGACGGTGACCGCGAGCAGTACGCTCTCCAGCGCCGCCGGCAGCTGCTCCGGGTTCCGGATCACCCACGTGGCGGCACCGAGCACCTCGGTCGGCGGGTCCACGAGGTGACGCGCGTCGGTACGCCGTACCCAGACGTCCCTCCCACGTCCCTTGACCACTGCAGCGATCAACTCGGCCTCCGTGAGATCGTTCGGAGCATCGACGAGGAAGTCGTCGACCGCGCCCGCTTCCGTACCGTGTACCTGGACCGACAGGATGTTGACCGACTTCAGAGCCAGGCTCGCAGTCAGCACGGCCAGGAAACCGGGTCGATCGTCGACCGTGGTCCGCAACCGCCACAACGCCATTGACGTCTCCTCGCTACGTAGAGCGAAACCGACACCCGCATGAACAGGCTTCAACGGCGAAGCTATATCCATGGTGAATATCGACCATTACGCTCAAATTTCTACCTGGTTGCGATGCGACTTCGTAGCGGAATCGACGTCCGAGGCGTGTCGCGGGGGAACCTACCCGTCCATCGTGACGCGAATGGGAGCGGATGGCGAAATTATCGGCGATGTGGCCGGTGACCGACGGCCAGAAAGATCCGGTGAACGCCGAGCGTCAGGCGCTCTGGCGGCGGACGAGGTGGGCGGTCAGGATCACGTACGGCTCGGGCGGCTCGACGCCACGGATCTTGTCGTAGAGCAGCTGTGCCATCGCCCGGCCCATCTCCTCGACCGGCTGATGCATCGACGTGAGCGTCGGATCGGTCTGGTTGGCGAGCGGTGAATCGTCGAAACCGACAATGGCCACGTCCTCGGGCACGCGCAGGTCGCGTTCCCGCAGCGCGCGCAGCGCGCCCAGCGCCATCGGGTCGGATGCCGCAAAGACCGCATCGATCGCCGGATGCTCGTCGAGCAGCGTACGCATGGCGGCCAGGCCGCTGCCCTCGCTGAAGTCGCCGTACCCGATCATCGGCGCGGCGTTGTGCCCGAGCGCCATCCGGTAGCCCTCCAGCCGCGCGACGCCGACGCCCATGTCCAGCGGGCCGGCGATCGTCGCGACGTGTCGGCGCCCGATCGTGAGGAGGTGTTCGGTCGCGATCCGGGCACCGCCGATGTTGTCCACGTCGACGAAGTCGCTGGCATCCGCTTCGTGCAGCATCCGGGCCGGGCGGCCGCCGTAGACGACGGGGAGCCCGCGACCGAGCAGCAGGGACGGCAGCGGATCGTCGTCATGCAGTGACAGCAGGAGTACGCCATCCACGTGCTGCGGCGTCAGGTGCGAGTCGAGCCGCTCCCGCTCCGCGCGCGACTGCGCCATCGCGAGCCACAGCTGCAACGGCGTTGAGGCCAGCGCTGCGGAGATGCCGCGGATGATGCCGGCGAAGAACGGCTCGCCGAAGACCCGGTCCTCGGACTCGGAGACGACCAGCGCCACCGAATCGGTCCGCTGGGTGACCAGCGCGCGGGCGGCGCGGTTCGGCACATAGCCGAGTTCCAGGATGGCCCGCTCGACGGCATCCCGCGCGGCCGGACTCACCTGTGGCGATCCGTTGACCACCCGGGAGACAGTGCCGCGGCCGACGCCGGCGTACGCGGCGACCTCGTCCAGCGTCGGTCGCCCGGGCGACCGGGTACGACTACCGGAAACCGTCTCGCTGACCACGGTTGCGTCCTCTCGACCGTCGGGGGCTACCCGTGGATTCTCCAACATCGCCCGCACGCGCCGTAGCGCGGGAGCGCTCCCACCACACGGTGCCGTTGGCGGTCGCGTCTGTCAATAGCAGAATGGGAGCGTTCCCAACCGAACTGCCAGCCTCTTTCCGGACGGCCGCGAGGATACGGCGCCGTACAGTGCCACTATGGCGGACGAAATCGGGCGAAGAGTGACGATTCGCCTGCCACGTCGGCACCGGTCACCGTGGCGGGCAATCCTGCGCCGGATCGCGTACGCACTGGTCGTGCTCTTGATCATGTTTGTGATCGTGGCTCTCGGACGCGGCGGATATACCGACAATGCGGACGGCCACGTCTCTCTGCTGGACGCGTTCTACTACACGACCGTGTCCATATCGACGACCGGCTATGGCGACATCGTGCCGGTCACGACCGATGCGCGCCTGGTCACCAGCCTCATTGTCACGCCGTTGCGCGTGCTGTTCCTCGGCATCCTGGTCGGCACGGCGTTCGAGGTACTCACCCAGCGCACGCGCGATGAGTTCCGGATCCAGCGATGGAGGGCGAAGGTGCACAACCACATCGTCGTGATCGGCTACGGCACGAAGGGGCGCAGCGCGCTCGCAACCTTGCTCGCGAACGGTCACGCTCGTGAAAGTTTCATTGTCGTGGACCGCCAGCCGGAGTTGATCGCCGAGGCAAATGCGGACGGTGTCGCGGGCATCGTCGGCGATGCGGCCCGGACCAGCGTGCTGTTGCAGGCGAAGGTCGACGAGGCGGCCTACGTCGTGATCGCGCCGGACCGGGACGACACCGCCGTCCTGGTCACGCTGACCGCGCGGCAGCTCAACAAGACCGCGGTGATCGCGGCTGCGATCCGGGAGTCCGAGAACGAGCCGCTGCTGCTGCAGAGCGGCGCCAGCGCCGTCATCACGTCCGCCGAGGCGGCCGGCCGCCTGCTCGGATTTGCCGCCCTCTCCCCCGGCATCAGCCAGGTCTTCGCCGACCTGCTCGTGCACGGCTCCGGTCTGGAGATCATCGAGCGCACGGTCCGCGCCGACGAGATCGGTGCGCCGGCGGTCACCACCCGCGATCAGATTATTGCCGTGGTACGCGCCGGAGCGGTCCTTCCGTTCGATGCCCGACTGGACCTGACCCAGGCCGATCGGGTGATCGTGGTGCGCTCCCCGGCGTCTTGACCTGCGCTCGGGCTACAGGCCGAGTTCGGCAATCGAGACCTCGCGCATCTCCACCTTCCGGATCTTTCCGGTCACCGTCATCGGGAAGCCGTCTACCAGCTTCAGGTAGCGCGGGATCTTGTAGTGCGCCAGCTTTCCGGTGCAGAACGCGCGGATCGCCTCCGCGGTCAGCGGCTCGGCGCCGTCCCGAAGGCGTACCCAGACCATCAGCTCCTCGCCGTACCTCGCGTCCGGCACGCCCACCACCTGCGCATCCACGATGTCGGGGTGGCTGTACAGGAACTCCTCGATCTCCCGGGGATAGACGTTCTCGCCGCCGCGGATGACCATGTCCTTGATCCGTCCGACGATGCTCAGATAGCCGTCCGCATCCATCACCGCGAGGTCACCGGTGTGCATCCACCGAGCCGCATCGATCGCCTCCGCGGTCCGGTCCGGCATGTTCCAGTAGCCGAGCATCACGCTGTAGCCGCGGGTACAGAATTCGCCGGGTTCACCGCGTGGCACGGTGAGCCCGGTCGCCGGGTCGATCACCTTGACCTCGAGGTGCGGGTGCACCGGCCCGACCGTGGACACCCGCCGATCGAGGTCGTCGTCGGCACGCGTCTGTGTTGACACCGGCGATGTCTCGGTCATGCCGTAGCAGATCGTCACCTCGGTCATGCCCATCTCGGAGATGACCCGCTTCATCACCTCGACCGGACACGGCGAACCGGCCATCACGCCGGTACGCAGCGTGGACAGGTCGTGCTCCGGGAACGTCGGATCGGCCAGTTCGGCGATGAACATGGTCGGCACGCCGTACAGCACCGTGCACTTCTCGGCCGCGGTGGCCCGCAACGTGGCGGCGGCCTCGAAGCCCGGCCCGGGGATGACGATGCACGAGCCGTGCGTGACCGCGCCGAGGTTGCCCATCACCATGCCGAAGCAGTGATAGAACGGCACCGGGATGCAGACCCGGTCCTGCTCGGTGAACAGCTGTGTCTCGGCCACGAAGAAGCCGTTGTTCAGGATGTTGTGGTGCGAGAGCGTCGCGCCCTTCGGGAAGCCGGTCGTCCCGGACGTGTACTGGATGTTGATCGGATCGTCGAAGCTCAGCTCGGCACCGCGGGCGGTGACATCGTCGTCCGGCACGTCGACCCCACCGGCGACGAAGCGCGTCCCAGGTCGGCGTACCGATGTAGACGATCTCGCGCAGCGCTTCGCACTCACCCCGTACGTCGTCGACCATGCCGCGGTAGTCGGACGTCTTGAACGCCTCGGCCGACACCAGCATGCGGATGCCGGACTGCTGCAGCACGTAGGAGAGCTCGTGGCTGCGATAGGCCGGATTGATGTTCACCAGGATCGCGCCGACCCGTGCGGTGGCGAACTGGATCAGCACCCATTCGGGCACGTTCGGCGCCCAGATGCCGACCCGGTCGCCCTTCGCGATGCCGGCCGCGAGCAGCCCCTTGGCCAGCGCCTCAACGTCCGCGGCCAGCTCGTCATAGGTCCATCTGCGCCCGGACGGTACGTCCACGAGTGCCTCGCGGTCACCGAAGCGCCGCACCGTGGCGGCAAGGTTGTCGCCGATCGTCTGGCCGAGCAGCGGTACGGTCGACGGGCCGTTGACATAGGACAATACGGTCATCGTTGACCCCTCAGCGCTCTGTTGCCGGTCGCTCCGACGCGCCCGATATCGCGATTGTCGCTCGGGGCCGCCGTCGCGCGCCAGAGGTCGGGACCAGACTCTAAGCCATTCGCCGCATCAGGGCGGTCGCTCGCTCGGCGTCGAATTCCGGCAGGCTGTGCCGGCCGCCGTACCACTCGAGCACGGCATCGTGCTCCTCGTGCCACGGATCGGCGATGGCATCCCGGAATCGGGCGTACCCCACCACGCCGCCGACATCCTCGGGCGGACAGGCCCCGGCGCCGTCCAGGCACATCGGATAACGCCCGTCCGGCGCCCCGACCAGCACGTCCTCGACCAGGATCCGGTGCTCCCACCAGTCCCCGAAGTCGTACGTGTAGCCGAACCGCGAGTCCTTGCTCGCGACCGCAGTCCAGGCGCGCATCCAGCTCATCACGGATGTCGAGCATCCCGTCCGGGTCCGGCAGGCCGTACTGCGCGCCGTTTATCTCGAACGAGTGCAGGTGGCAGTCCTGCCAACCCATCGCAAGCTGGATCACACGATGGACGCGATCCAGCGTGAACCCACCCGGGACGATCACCCGACGCCACACGCCGGGCCGGACCTCGCGCAGCGTGATGTGCAGGACGAAGATCTGTCGTTCCATGTGCAACTCCAACGTCGCAGCGCTCCAACGCGACAACGCCTCATTGTCGGCGTTATCCCCGATCGCCGCAGCCGGAACCCGCGAGTGATCTCATAGCGGAGTGCACGAACTATCGCCGACCGGCGCGCCACTCGACGATGCCGGCGTCATTGCGCTCTATCGGACCCAGCCCGGCGCCCGCGTCGTCCGGATGAATCTCGTGGTCAGCCTCGACGGCGCGGTCGAGGTGGACGGCGTCTCGGCCGGTCTCGCCACCGCGGGCGACCGGCGCCTGCTCGGCGCGTTGCGGGCGCTCGCCGACGGCGTTCTGGTCGGCGCGGGCACGCTGCGAGACGAGAACTACAAGGCGGTACGCCCGACTGCCGAGCGCCGCGCGTGGCGGGAATCCGTCGGGCTGGCGCCCTGCCCGCGCCTCGTCGTGGTCTCCGGGAACCTGGATCTCGACCCGGCGCATCAGGCGTTCGCGAACGCGCCGATCCGGCCGGTCGTGATCACCCACGGGTCCTCCGACGATGAGCGGCGCGACGCGATGGCCGAGGTCGCGGACGTCATCGTGCACGGCGTCGATCGGGTCGACCTGATTGCCGCGGTGGCCGAGCTCCGGTCCGCGTACCACCTTGATCATCTGTTGTGTGAAGGCGGCCCGACGCTGTTCGGATCGCTGCACGCGGCGGGCCTGGTCGACGAGGTGTGCCTGACCGTGTCGCCGCTGCTCGCCGGGCCGGGAGCGGGCCGCATCATCGCCGGGCCGGATGGACCGGTCACGGCCATGACACTCCGCCACGCGCTCGCGTCCGATGGGTCGCTGCTGCTGCGCTACACCCGCGCAGCCGACTGAGAACTACTGTGCCGTCCTACTGACGGACGTGCCACTTCATCAGGGGTTCTGCTTTCCCAGCTTGTCCGCGGCGTCCTTCGCGGCATCCGCGCCCTTGTCGATCGCGCCGCCGGCCTTGCCACCGGTCATGTCGTCCATCTTGCGTGCGGTCGTATCGATGCCGTCATTCATCTTGTCCATCTGCGGGGCCATCTTGTCCTTGGCGTCCCCCGCACCCGTTTTCATGGTGTTGCTCAGGTCGCCCGAGTGCGCAGTAGCGCCGCTCTTGCCGGAGCTGAACCAACCCTTGATCGTGTCGGCGATTCCCATGTGAGCCTCGTTTCATCGCCGGACTGATGTCACCTTGACCATAGATCGCTGGTATGACCGGCGCGGGCAAACGCTTGACAGTCACTATTCACTCAGTGAATAGTGACGCGCATGTCCACCAGCCACGTGCTCCTCGGTCTGCTCATCCGGCGACCGCAGCACGGCTACGAACTCAAGCAGGCACATGATGCGGTGCTTCCGCAGGCCAAACCGCTCGCATTCGGTCAGGTCTACGCGACGCTCGGCCGCCTCGAACGCGACGGGCTGATCACGCAGAGCGGGTCGGAGCAGGCCGGCGGACCGGAGCGGACCGCGTTCGCACTGACCCCGTTGGGACGTGCATCGCTGGACGCCTGGCTTGACGAGATCGAGTCGCCCGCGCCCTACGTGGCGAGCACGCTGCTTGCGAAGGTCGTGGTCGCGCTGCTCACGGCCGATCCGGCGAAGGCACGCGAATACCTGGTCGCACAGCGCCAGGCGCACACGGCTCGGCTGCGGGAACTCACCCGCCTCAAGACCGACCCGACCGCGACCGTCGGCGACGTGATCGCCGCCGACTTCGCGATCGTCCATCTCGATGCAGACCTGCGATGGCTCGCGACCACGGTCGAGCGGGTCGCCGAACTTCACACGGAGGTACGTGGATGAAACCGGACCTGATCAGCGCACGCGGAGTCGTGAAGTCCTACGGGAATTCGCCCGCACTCCGCGGCGTCACCGTCGACGTCCGAGCCGGCGAGATCGTCGCGGTCACCGGCCCGAGCGGCTGCGGCAAATCGACGCTGCTCTACTGCCTGTCCGGCATCCTGACGCCGGACGCGGGTGATGTGACCTACGCCGGGCGCCTCGTCGGCCAGATGAGCGAGACCCAGCGATCGCTGCTTCGGCGTACCGATTTCGGCGTGCTGTTCCAGTTCGGGCAGCTGGTCATGGAGCTGTCCGCGGTGGACAACGTTGCGCTGCCGCTGACCCTGCGTGGCACCAGGCGGCGCGAAGCACGCAGCGCCGCGATGAACTGGCTGGATCGGTTCGGCGTCGCCGACGTGGCCGACGAACTGCCCGGCGAGATGTCCGGCGGCCAGGCGCAGCGGGTCGCGCTCGCACGGGCGCTCGTCACCGAGCCGCTGGTGCTGTTCGCGGACGAACCGACCGGCGCGCTCGACTCGCTGACCGGCGAGGCCGTCCTGCAACACATCGTCCGGGTGGTACGCGAGCAGGGCACATCGGTTGTCCTGGTGACCCACGACGCGACCGTCGCCGCGCATGCCGATCGGGAGATCATGCTGCGTGATGGCCTGCTCGACCCGACCGGACTCGGTCTCGCGAGCGCCGGCCAGGCGACCGCATGAGGTGGTCGACGCTGGCACGGCTCGCGATGGCCGGAACGAGGACCGATCGCGTACGCGTCACGATGACCGCGATCGGTGCCGCCACCGCCGTGTTCGCCTGGCTGTGCGCCGCGACCGTGGCCTCGATGGGCGGCCTGGGCACGGACGGCGGCAGCGATCAGCGCTACTCGTCCGATGTGATCGCCCAGCCCGGTCTGCGATCCGGCGTGATCGCCACGTTCGTGCTTCTCACCATCCCGGTGCTGGGATTCGTCGGTCAGTGCGCCCGGCTCGGCGCACCGGCTCGGGACCGGCGGTTGGGCGCGATCCGGCTGGCCGGTGCGACGCCACGGCAGGCCATTGCGATCGGCGCCGGCGAGAGCGGCATCGCGGCACTCGCCGGATCGGTGCTCGGGCTCGCGATCTACCTGGTCCTCCGGCGCGTTCTCGACCACGTCGATGCGAACGGCCAACGCGCACTGCCGACCGACGTACGGCCGTCGCCGATCGTGATCGCGGTCGTCTGCCTGCTGCTGCCGGTCGTGATCGCGGCGATATCGGCGGGCCTCCTACGCAACGTCACGACGACGCCGCTGGGCATCGTCCGCCGCGTACGCCGAGCCAAGGGCCCGAGCCCGCTGGCCGGTGTGCTGATCCTGGCCGGGCTCGGTCTGTTCGCGGTGTTCGCGCCGCTGACCAGGCTCCTGGACCGGCACCACATCGCGATTCCCACAACGCTGTCGTTGGTCTTCTTCTACCTCGGCGTCACGCTGGCCGCGATCGGCGTCGCGGTCGGCGCGGGCTGGATCGCGTACGCGTCGGGGCGGCTTCTGCATCGCTTCGGCGGCACCCCGTCCAGCCGGCTGGCGGCCGGGCGGCTGCTCGCCGACCCGTGGCAGGGCAGCCGCTCGTTCGGCGTACTGCTGATCGCGGTGCTGTTCGGCGGTGCGATCGCCGGCGTCTACGCGAACTACGCCACCATGCAAGCGGTCAACGACGCCGGGCAGCACGCGATGAATCTGGCGATGCATCAGCCGGACTACCTCGCCAGCGACAACGCGTTCTACACCGACACCACGCTGCTGGTCGGCGTCGCGGTCGGCGTGGCGGCGATCGTCGGAGCGCTCGGCCTGCTGGTGTCGCTGACCGAGGCGATCGTGTCCCGCCGCCGGACGTACGCGGCGCTGGTGGCCAGCGGCGTACCCCGATCGGTGCTGGTCCGGACGCAGATGTGGCAGACCATGTCGATGGCGGTACCCGCGCTGGTTCTGGCGACTGCGGTCGGCGTGGCACTCTCGCGTGCCTTGTTCGGATCGACGATCAGCGGCGGCGGTGACCAGTACGTCGAGAACGCCATCGCCGGCGTCCCGGCGGTCGATCCGCCGGTGTTGACGACGCCTCAGATCGTCGCTTCGGTACCCGTACCGTGGCACGGCGTCGCACTCGTCCTCGGCGGGTCGATCGTCGCGGTCCTGATCACGATCGGCATCGGTCTGCTGTTCCTGAAGCCGAGCACCAGCATTGAGGAGCTCCGCACCGGCTGACGGTTTCCGATTCCGAATCGAGATCACCGCAGCGCACGGGGGCTGCGGTGATCTCGGTGGTGTTTCAGGTGGTTTGCGGGGGAACGGGTATGCCGATTGACGACTCGCGGGTGGTGGAAGGTGCTCGTGTCGCACGCATACGGCAACATGGCATCCGGATGCGTACAGTTGATCGAGGGGAACCGCGAAGATGGACGACCCGGTAGGTCGCGTGCTCGGCACCGCGGACGCGACCCCGCTCTGCTTCTGGGTGGCCGTGACCCCCGGCGCCTACCTGCAGCTCGACGACGTCGTCGTGACCCACCGCGAGGTGCCCGGCCGGGAGACGGTCGCGATCTCCGGCGTCGTGACGCAGGTCCGCGCACGGCACGAGGGTGCGCAGTTCGAGTCGGACGTGTTCGCCATCGCCGACGGCACGCTGCCCGCGATGGTCCAGGAAGCCGCCGAGATCACCACCACGCGGGTCGAGCCCGAGGTCTACGTACCCCCTGCTCCGGGAGCTCTGGTGCAGCGGGCATCCGGTGACGAACGGGCCTCGGCGCTGTATTTCGACCGGATGGACAAGAAGGTCCCGATCGGCACCGGCCGCGACGGCGAGCCGCTCTACCTCAACGCCGAGTTCCTCGACGGCTCGCGTGGCGCGCACGTGTCCATCTCCGGCATCTCCGGCGTCGCCACGAAGACGTCGTTCGCGACGTTCCTGCTCTACAGCGTGTTCCGCTCGGGCGTGCTCGGCGCCGAGGCGGCCAACACGAAGGCGCTCATCTTCAACGTCAAGGGCGAGGACCTGCTGTTCCTCGACCACCCGAACACGAAGCTCAACGACGCGACGATCGCCGCGTACGCGAAGCTCGGCCTCGCCGCCGGCGCGTTCCCGGACGTCGCCGTCTACGCGCCGCCGCGGCCCGGCGACACGTCCGGCACGCCCGACGTGTCCAGCCGCCTGGCCGGCGTGGACAGCTTCTACTGGACGCTCGCCGAGTTCTGCGACGGACCGGCTGCTGCCGTACGTGTTCGCCGACGCCGACGACGAGAAGCAGCAGTACACGATGGTCGTGCACGCGGTCACCGCGCACCTCGCGCAAGGTCGCGATCCCGGCCGACGGCGGCGTCACGATCGACGGCACGCGGCTCGGCTCCTACGCCGACCTGGTCGACTTCATCGTCGCCGAGCTGAACGACGAGGATGCCCGCTCGATGTGGGGCGGCAGCGCGGTCGGTCTGGGCACCGTCAACGCGTTCGCCCGGCGGCTGATCGGTTCGAAGAAAGACCTGTCCCGGCTGATCCGCGGCGACCTGCCGCTGCGCCGCGCGCACTCGATCAACACCGCGGAGAGCGCCCAGGTCACCGTCGTCGACCTGCACAACCTGCCGGACCGCGCGCAGCGGTTCGTGGTCGGTGTCACGCTCCGCACCGAGTTCGAGCGCAAGGAGAAGTCGGGCACGGCCAAGCCGCTGCTCTTCGTCGTCCTCGACGAGCTGAACAAGTACGCGCCCCGCGAGGGCACCTCGCCGATCAAGGAGGTGCTGCTCGACATCGCCGAGCGCGGCCGATCGCTGGGCGTCGTGCTGATCGGCGCGCAGCAGACCGCGTCCGAGGTCGAGCGCCGGATCGTGGCCAACTCGGCGATCCGGGTGGTCGGCCGGCTCGACGCGGCCGAGGCGACCCGCCCGGAGTACGGCTTCCTGCCGCCGGCCCAGCGCGCCCGCGCGCTGATCGCGAAGCCCGGCACGATGTTCGTCAACCAGCCGGAGATCCCGGTGCCGCTGGTGGTCGAGTTCCCGTTCCCGGCCTGGGCGACCCGCCCGTCCGAGGCCGGCGCGGCACCGAGCGCGACGCTGCGCTCGATCACCCAGTCGGTCGACCCGTTCGACGTGGTCGGCCGACCCGAGATGGCCGGCGCGCCGGTCCGGTGCGGCCGGCTCGAGCCTGTCCGACGACGACATCCCGTTCTAAGAGGGGCAACAGTGAAGATCCTGCACACCTCCGACTGGCACGTCGGCAAGGTCCTCAAGGGCGCGTCCCGCATCGACGAGCACATCGCGGTGCTCGCCGACGTGGTCGCGATCGCCCGCGACGGAGCAGCCCGACCTCGTCATCGTCGCCGGTGACCTGTTCGACACCGGGGCGCCGACCCCGGACGCCACCCGGCTCGTCACCCGGGCGCTGTCGGCGCTGCGCGCGCACCGGCGCGCACGTGATCGCGATCGGCGGCAACCACGACAACGGCGCGGCTCTGGACGCGCTGCGGGTCTGGGCCGACGCGGCCGGCATCACGCTGCGCGGCACCGTCCGCGAGCGCGCCGCCGACCACATCGTCACCGGCGTCACCGCAGGCGGCGAGGCGTGGCGCGTGGTCGCGCTGCCGTTCCTGTCCCAGCGGTTCGCGGTCCGGGCGACCGAGATGTTCGAGCTGACCGCGGCCGAGGCCAACCAGACCTACGCCGACCACGTCGGCCGCCTGATCAAGGCGCTGACGGCCGACGCCGACGGCGACAGCGGTCAACATCGTCACCGCGCACCTGACCGTGGTCGGCGGCACGCTCGGCGGCGGCGAGCGCGACGCGCACACCATCCAGGCGTACGCGGTGCCGTCCACCGTCTTCCCGACCAGCACGCACTACGTCGCGCTCGGGCACCTGCACCGCCGCCAGGCGGTCGTGGCGCCGTGCCCGGTGCACTACAGCGGTTCGCCGCTCGCGATCGACTTCGGCGAGGAGGAGAACACGCCGTCGGTCACGATCGTCGAGCGTGACCACGTCGACGGCGGCCCGGACCCGGGACGTCGCCGATCGGTGCGGCGGTCCCGCTGCGGACGGTGGCCGGCACGCTCGACGAGCTGGCGGCGATCGCCGACGACGGCGCCTGGCTGCGGGTCTACGTCCGGGAGCGGCCGCGGGCCGGCCTGCGCGAGACCGTCCAGGAGATGCTGCCACGGGCGCTGGAGGTGCGGATCGATCCGGAGATCCTGGCCGAGGTCGACCCGTCGAAGACGCGGGCGAAGCGGCCGACCGAGCGGACGCCGGCCGAGATGTTCGCCGACTACCTGTCCGCGCAGGGTCACGCCGACCCGGATGTGGCGGCGCTGTTCGACACGATCTATGCAGAAATCGAGGCGTGATGTATCTTGCACGCCGTTCTCGGAAAATTCGAGGCGTGATGATCTGCACGCCGTCCGGAGATCGAGGCGTGATCGGATGAGACCTCTCCGCCTGGATCTCGCCGGATTCGCCGCGTTCCGCGAGCCCACCACGGTCGACTTCACCGACGCCGACTTCTTCGCGCTCGTCGGCGCGACCGGCTCCGGCAAGTCGACCGTGCTCGACGCGATCTGCTTCGCGCTCTACGGCACGGTCCCCCGCTGGAACGACCGGCGCGCCATCGCGAACGCGCTGGCCCCGAGCGCCAACGAGGCCCGGGTCCGGCTGATCTTCGAGTCCGGCGGCGACCGGTTCGCGGCCACCCGGGTGGTCCGCCGCGACGGCAAGGGCAAGGTCACCACGACCCACGCCGGCCTGGAGCAGCTGCCGCCCGGATTCGACCTGTCCAAGCTCGACACCGGGCTGGACGCCGACGACCTCGGCGACGTGCTCGCCGGTACGCCGGCCGAGATGGAAGACGCCGTCCTGGCCACCGTCGGGCTGCCGTTCGAGCAGTTCACCAGCTGCGTGATCCTGCCGCAGGGCCAGTTCGCCGAGTTCCTGCACGCCAAGCCGGCCGTACGCCAGCAGATCCTGGTCAACCTGCTCGGCCTGCACGTCTACGAGCGGATCCGGGAGCAGGCGACGACCCGGGCCACGCTCGCCGAGGCGCAGCTCGACCGCGACCGACCGGCACGTGGCGGCGCTCGCCGACGCGTCCGACGAGGCGCTCGCCGAGGTCGCGGCGCGCCTGGACGCGATGACCCGGCTCGCCGCCGATGTCGACGTCGCCGTACCCCGGCTGACCGAAGCGCGGCGGGCCGCGGAGTCGGCGCAGGCGGCGCTGCTCGAGCTCGACGGTGATCTCCTGGCGCTGTCCGCGGTCGCCGCGCCGGCCGGCGTGACCGACATCGCGCAGGCCGCGCTCGCGGCGCGGGCGGCGCAGGCCGGATCGGCGCGACGCTGGTCACCGCGGCCGAGGAGCGCGAGGAGAAGCTGCGCGGCGAGATGGCGGCGGCCGGCGACGCGAACGATCTCCGGCGGCTGCTCGACCTGCACAGCGAGCGCGCCCGCGCGCAGGAGCAGTCGTCGACCGCCGGCGACGTGCTGGCGGCGGCCGATGCCGAGCACCGCGCGTCGACCGCGGCGCTGGCGAAGGCGCAGGCGGCGCTGACCGTCGCGCAGGCGGTCGTGATGGCGGCCGAGGCCGAGGTCGAGGCGGCTCGGACCGCCGACCGGGCCGCCACGCTGCGGCCGCATCTGGTCGACGGCGAGCCGTGCCCGGTCTGCGAGCAGACGGTGCGTGACCATGCCGGTCGTCGACCCGCCGCGGCAGCTGGTCGCCGCGAACGCGGCGCTGGCGAAGGCGCAGTCCGGCGCTGACCACGGCCGAGAAGGCGGCGGCCGACCCGGGATCGAGCCGTCCGCGACCTGGAGATGGCGCTCGCCGCCGCGCGGGCCCAGGGCGAGCAGCTGGCGGCCCGCTGCGCCGAGCTGGATGCTCGGCTCGCCGACGCACCGAGTCCGGCGACGCTGCGCGACGAACTGCGGGTCCTCAACGAACTGCAGATCCGGCTGGACGAGGCCGCGGTCATCGGTCCGCGAGGCCCGGGAGGCGCACCGCGCACGGCCGCGGCCGCGGCGGTCCGCGCCGACGAGCGGATCACCGCGGCGTGGCGGACGTTCGACGGCGCCCGCGACGGCATCGCCCGGCTCGCACCGCCGCCGGCCGACCCGCGACGATCTCGCGGCCGCCTGGGACGCGCTGACGGCCTGGGCGCGCGGCACCGGCGTCGAGCTGGCCCGGACCAGCGCGCCGACTCGTCGCGTACGGTCGAGCAGGCGCGTCGGAGCGGCGACCGACGCGGCCGCCGCGATCGCCGCGCTGTTCGCTGCGGCCGGCGTGCCCGAGGGCGCGTCCGGCGCCCGGATCGACCACGCCCGCATCGCGACGATCGCGGTCGAGCAGGCCCGGCCGCACACGCCCGCATCGTCGAACGCCGCGAGCAGGCCGAGGCGCTCCGCGCCGCCCGCGCCGAGGCCGAGCACGAGGCGCACGTCGCCCGCGCGCTCGCCCAGCACCTGCGGGCGAACAACTTCGAGCGCTGGCTGCTCGCCGAGGCGCTGGACGCGCTGGTCGACGGCGCGTCGACGATCCTGCGCGAGCTGTCCGGCGGCCAATACGACCTCGGCCACGACAAGGGCGAATTCTTCGTCGTCGATCACCACGATGCGGCGCTGCGGCGCCCGGTGCGTACGCTGTCCGGCGGCGAGACGTTCCAGGCGTCGCTGTCGCTGGCACTGGCGCTTGCCGATCAACTCGCCGGTCTGTCCACCAGCGCCGCCAGCCTAGAATCGATCATGTTGGACGAAGGTTTCGGCACGCTGGACGCGGCGACGCTCGACATCGTCGCGGCCACGCTGGAGAACCTGGCCGCGCGAGGCGATCGGATGGTGGGCGTCGTGACACACGTAGCCGCACTGGCGGAGCGCATTCCGGTGCGCTTCGAGATCCACAAGGACGCTCGAACGGCGTACGTGGAGCGGGTGGGAGTGAGACCCGCGATGAGCGCGGTAGCAGCCTGTACCTCGACCCGTGGAGTCCCACCTACGGATCGGCGCTGGAGACGGCCGAGGACGGGCCGGCCGCGTCCAGCAGCGCCGCGCTGGACACCGACGTCGAGATGCCCGCCGCCGACTGGCATCCGATCACGGCGCCGGCCGAGCGTCGAGGCGCCCGACGTCGTGCTGTTCGTCGACGGCGTACGCCGGATCGACGCGAATCTCAAGTGGGAGTCCGACGACAAGCCGTACCCGGATGCCGTCCTCGCCGCCTCGTACGCGGCCGGCGTCGTCCGCTGCGACCTCCGCAACGGCATCGCCGAACTCGCCACCGCGCAAGGTCGAGCCGCGGCCTGTTCACGGCCGCCGAGGAGCCGCCGACCCTGGGCGTGCCGCCGGCCCGCTACATCGGGCACAAGGTGTCCCGGGGCGAGCCGAAGGACCTCGAGAACGCGATGCAGGCGCAGATGCACGCGCTCGAGGTCGAGGTCTCGCTCGGTGCGCGCGCCGCCGAGGAGCTGCTGATCGTCGACGGCCCGCTGCAAGGGCGGACGCACCTGCCGAACGCGCTCGGCTACGTCAAGACGCACCGGTCCCGCTACCTCCCCGACCAGCTGTCCACCGTCGTCGCCGGCCTGGCCGCGGGTCAGCGCTCGCCGGTGTTCCTGCTCGGCACGACCTGGCGCCGCTACACCTGGTACATGCGGCTGCCCGAACCGATCGGCTCCGGCTGGGCCGGCATCGTCCGGATCGAGTGCCCGGCCGACCTGGACATCTCCGCCGCGGTCGCGCTCGCGCACCTGTCCACGGCGACGCTCCCCCGGTTCGCGTCGGTGCCGTACAAGGATCCGCGCGCGCCGCAGAACCTGATCCCGATCGCCGGTCTGGAACGCCGCCTGCGCGCGCTGCTCGGCGACGCCCGGCTGCTGCACCGCTCGCTGATGCGCGCGGTCGCGACCGCCTCGTTCGGCCGTCCGATCGGTGCGCCGCCGCACACGTGGACGCCGACCGCCGCCGTGTCCGCGTGAGCACGCGAGCGTCTTGACCTGCCCGAGCACTACGACTTCCGGGGCACGCTCGGCCCGCTCGCGATGAACGGCCACGATCCGTGCGCGCGGGTCGGCGGCCGCGAGGCGTGGTGGGCGATCCGCACCCCGGACGGCCCGGCCACGCTGCACCTCGCCCGCGACGGCGCGCGGCTGGTCGCGACCGCGTACGGCGCCGGCGCCGCCTGGGCGCTCGACCGGGCCGACGCGGTGGCCGGGCTCCGCGACGACGTCACGGCGTTCGCCGCGCTGGCAGATCAACATCCAGTGGTACGCGCAGCCTTCCATCAGCATCCGGGCCTGCGCCTGATCGCGACCGGCCGGGTGTTCGCGCACCTCGTGCCGGTGATCCTGACGCAGAAGGTGACCGGGCTGGAGGCGTCCCGCGCCTACCTGGGCATCGCCCGGGCGTTCGGCGAACCCGCGCCCGGGCCGATGGCCGGCCTGATGCTGCCGCCGTCGCCGGCCGACGATCGCGGCGACGCCGTACTGGGCGTTCCACCGCTTCGGGCTCGAACAGCGGCGGGCCGACACGCTCCGCCGGGCGGCCGCGATGGGCGACCGGCTCGATCGCGGCGCCGGACGCGGCCACCGCGCCACGAAGCTGCTGCTGTCGATCCCGGGCATCGGCGTGTGGACGGTCGCCGAGGTGGTCCGGCTCGCGTACGGCGACCCGGACGCGGTCACCGTCGGCGACTACCACCTGCCCAACCACGTCGTGTACGCGCTGACCGGCGCCGCCCGGGCCGGCGCGCGCGACGCATCGCCCGGCCGGATCTCGTCGGCCGACGCCCGGATGCTGGAGGTGCTCGAACCGTTCCGGCCGCAGCGCGCCCGGGTCGTGCAGATGCTGCTGGCGACCGGGCGTCAGTGCGCCGAAGTTCGGCCCGCGCTCGCCGGTCCGGTCGTTCGCCCGCTTCTGAGCCGGCGCGTCGGGTCTGCTAGTTGGCTGCGTGCCGCGCTGAGGTTGACCCGGCGCGCTGCGGAGCGACCTGCGGGATCGCGGCGGCCAAGCGACGGATCCGACGCACGCAGGCGCCGGACCGTCCACGCCGTGTACGCGAGCAGCAGCGGCGTACGGCGGATAGCCGAGCACGCAGCCGGGCGACGCCGAGCGTCGTGCCCGAATCGTGCGCACCGGTGTGCTGGAACATGCACCGCCTGGATGCCGACCTTGATCAGGTAGGTGACCGCCCAGATGATGGTCAGCCGGTTGAACAGTCCGGACCATCTTCGGCTGCTGGCGCCACTGCCATGCTGCCGCCGGCCGCCAGCAGCGACCACACCCAGCCGATCAGCGGGCGCCGGAACGGCACCGACAGCAGCATCGCCACACCGTAGGCGCCGCTCAGCAGGATGCCGGGCAGGTAGAAGTCTTTGGTGCTGCCGGTCTTCCAGGCGATGAACGCGCCGATGCCGACGCCGAACAGGCCGTTGACCGCGTTGCGGATGGTCTCCTTGCGGCTGAGCCGGTAGATCGCGATCGCCACGGCGGACGCGGCCGAGACGATGATCGCCCAGTTGAGCGTGCCGATGATGTTGGCGATCACGAAGATCACCACCGGAATGCTCGACTCGAGCACGCCCCGGACACCGCCGAGCTGGTCCGCGAGCTGCTCGGAGAAGGTCGGCAGCACCTCTTCGGCGTCGGCCTCGGCGTGCGTGTTGCCGTCGTCGCGCGTCATGGCCTCACCATCGGTATGTCGGGACTACCTGTCGGGACTACGGTCGGTCGCTATCGACGCAGGATCAGAGCTTCGGAGCCTCTAGCTCGTACTGCGGGTTGAAGATGACTTTACGGTCGCCACGGATCGCAACGCGACCCTTGGCGGTCATCTGTCGACCCGGCTCGATGCCCGGGATCTGCCGCCGGCCGAGGAACACCAGCGTGACGACGTCACTGCCGTCATAAAGATCGGCTTCCAGGGTCGGCAGGTTGGTCCGGGGCGTATAGACGACCGTACGCAGCCGGCCGCTGACGCTGACCATTTCGCCGCGGCAGATGCCGCGTGCGAGCGCACACCCGGAGGCCGCCGCACCACGCTGCAACTCCTCGGCGTCGAGTTCGGCTTCGGTGGCGGTGAACTTCCGGAAGATCCGACGAATGGGCGAAGAACGCTCAACGGTAACCATGAGGTCGACCTCACCCTCCTCAGCCGTCCGGGCGGATGGCGCGGCCGGCATCGTAAGCGTACGACCAATAGGCATGTTTGAGCTGCTGCCGAGTGAAGGATTCACCGGCACGGACGTTAACGGCACGATTACTCCGAACGGCGGGGGCGGGGAGACGGACGTCGCCGATCGGCAGCGCTGTTATCGCTGTCCGACGTCGATGCGGGCGCAGCGCCATTGCCGCTGGTGCCATTGACGGAGGTGGTACCTCCGCCATAAACCGTGCCGGCGGAACCGTTCACGCCGGAGCTCTGTGCCGAACCGTTTCGTGCCGTTCCGTTCATTGCCGGAGTCGCGTGGCGGCTGCCACCGTCGGCGGCGGGTGCCTCGGCGATCTGCGCGGCCGCGTTGGCCTTCGCCGCATCCGCGATCTCGCGCGGCAGGCGCAGCGGCAGCGCCTCGCGGACCGGCATCGCGTCGGGACCACGATCGACGACGAGACCGCTCAGGCAGATCGCGAGCGGTCCGGCGGCGGACGGGTCCACCGCGGCAGCGCCCTGATAGACCGCGCGCAGCATCCAGCGCGGTCCGTCCACGCCGATGAACCGGATGTCCATCAGACCTTCGGCGCTGCGGACCCGGGCCCGCAGCTCGGCGCCGTACGTGCCGGTGACCTCTTCGACCGCGACGCCGTCGTCGAACAGTGACGTGCGGATCTCCGCGCGGACCTCGTCCCAGATGCCCTCGGTTCGCGGTGCGGCGAACACGCCGAGCTGCAGGGCACTGCCGCCGTGCGCGAGCACGACCTGCTGGATGACGCCGTCGTTGTTCGCCTGTACGCGTACCTCGACGCCCTCGATCGACGGGATCTGGAGGCTGCCCAGGTCGACCCGGACGACTCCGGTCGGAGCCTTGCTGATGTCGTACGGGCCGTTCAGCCCGGCCGTGGACGGTGCGGCTGCGGTCGCCGGGGCGACTCGAGCGCGCCGAGTGGGCGTTTCGGAGCCCGCGGCGCCGTCCTGACCGTCGTAGCCGGCCGACTCGCCTTCGTCGCCGGGGCGGGAGTGCCGTCCGGATCGACGAGGGTCGTCCGCCGCGTGGCGTCCGCCACTCCCGCTACCTCGGGAGAACTTCACCGTTCCGCCTTCCTTCGCTGACTGGTCCCGTGCCCCGTTCGACATCGCCGCGCCACTCTAGCCGAGCAGTCCGGTGTGGCCGCCAGTCGATCCGTGTCCACCAACGCCACGCGCCGAGTCGGACAGCACATCGGCGCGGTAAAAGTGTGCACGCTCCACCCGCTGCACGACAAGCTGCGCTATTCGGTCACCGCGCGAGATCTTCGCGATCGTTGCCGGATCGTGATTGACCAGCATCACCATGATCTCGCCGCGATATCCGGCGTCGACCGTACCGGGAGCGTTCAGCACCGTCACGCCGAGCTTGGCGGCCAGGCCCGGAGCGCGGGTGGACCAGGCCGACATAGCCGTCCGGCAGTTCGATCGCGAGGCCGGTCGGCACCAACGCGCGACCGCCCGGCGGGATCTCCACGTCCGTGGCCGCGTGCAGATCCGCTCCGGCGTCGCCCGGGTGCGCGTAGAACGGCATCGGAAGATCAGGGTCGAGTTGCCGTACGGCGATCCGCAACTGCTCTTCACTCACGGCATCCTCCACATCGCGCGGGCATCCATATCTCACGAGCATCACGACAGGGCTAACGAGCGGCACCGCATCGTGGCATACCCTCGCAGGGTGGCACAGGCAACCGATTCCCGCGTACGCCGAGCGGCTCACCGTCCCATGGTGGGCGTGGCCGGTCAGGTGGCGCTCGCGGCGTTCGCCGCAGCCGAGATCTTCCTCGGCGCGAATCCGCAGATCAACTGGATCCCGTACGCGATCTTCATCCCGTTGGTGGTGATCGGACTGTGGCGCCTGGGCGGCATCGTGATCCGGGTCGACCGCGACGGCGACGTCCCGGAACTTCGGGTCGATGACGCGCACATTCCTGTGTCATTCATCACTGAGGTCAACATCCTGGATGCCGAGACGAAACGCGACCTGCTCGGCCCGCTCGCGGCGCCCCAGGTGTTCGTGATCCAACGCCCGTGGGTACGGGACGCGATCCGGGTCGTGATCGACGATCCGAACGACCCGACGCCGTACTGGGTGATCAGCAGCCGCCGCCCGGCCGAGTTGGCGCAGGCGATCATCGCGGCCCGAGATCGGCAGGCGGCCTAGTCCGGCTCGATCGCCGGGCGGACTCTCCGCAGGTCATCGCGGATGTGAGCGGCCAGCGACAGGGTCGCCCGCCGGTTCAGATAGCTCGCCACGGCCGCGCCGGTCAGCATCGGCCCGTAGCTGGTCAGATTGCGCCCGAAGCGCTTCAGCAGCCGGTCGCGCAGCTCTTTGCGTACGCCCGTGCCGAGCACCGCGGCAACGCCGATGCCCGGCATCATCGGGTTGATCCCCCGCCGCTGCGCCCACGAATGCAGCAGGGCGACGGTCCGGGCGCCGCCGGAGCCGGCGATCGGCGCACCGAACAACTCGTGCAGCTCGCCGATCAGCTTGATCTCGATCGCAACGACCGCGACCGTCTCCGTCGCCAGCAGCACCGGCGCGGTCAGCAGCGTGGGTGTGGCGGCCCACTCGACCGCCGCGATCCCGCCGCCGGCCGCACCGACCGCCGCGGTGGCTCGCGACGCGTTACGGACCAGCCGCTCGGCGATGTCCGCATCCGACAGGCCGCGGAAGTGCGCATGCAGCGTATCGGCGTCGCGGATCGGCAGATGAGGCACGACTTCGCCGAGCGTGTCGGCGATCCACCGCATCGCGGCGCGCGGCTTGAACAGGTCTCCGACGCCACGCAACCGCAGTTGGCTGGCGAGCCGCCCGAGGGCGCGCCGCCGACCGGCGGCGTCCAGATCATCGTCGGCGAGTGCCGCGATCGTGCCGCCGAGCGCATCCGACGACGAGCCGTCCGTCTCCGGCTCGGTCGAAACCGAGTCCGATCCGGCTGGATTGTCGTTCTCCGGCTCGGCGGGAGACTCGCCGCCGGAGTCGGGGGTGCCCGGCGCAATGCCGGGCATCCGCTCCTCGTTCGTTTCCGTCATCGCCGCCTCCTCGTGGTTGGCACGGTTCCTGGAGTCGATCATCCTCGACCCCGCAGCGCTAACCGTACGACGTGACGTCTATGCCCACATCGCGTCAGGCACATTCCTTACAGATCAGTTGACCGTTCTTCTCGCTGGCCAGCTGGCTGCGGTGATGCACCAGGAAGCACTTCGAGCAACGGAACTCATCCACCTGCATCGGCAGGACCTTGACCGTGAGCTCCTCGTCGGCGAGGTCGGCGCCGGGCAGCTCGAAGCTCTCGGCAACCTCTGTCTCGTCGACATCCACGACGGCGGACTGCGAATCCGTCCGGCGCGACTTGAGCTCTTCCAAGCTGTCCTCGCCGAGGTCTACCTCGTCGCGACGCGGGGCGTCGTAGTCGGTGGCCATCGGTTGTCACACTCCTGTATTCGTATTTGCTGCGGTGTAACACACAACAGAGGCGTTTCATGCCCTGGTCTCGTGGCGAGACCGTGGGCTTTCCTAACGTCACCGGGTGGAGAAACGGGCGTTGAACCCGTAACCCGGCGTTCGCGCGGTAGAGCATAAACAAAAGCCCTGCCGAGCGCGGTACCTTACCGCCCCTGCGGTGGTGATGTAAGGCCGCCACGGGGAAAGTTGTTCCCGATGTGACTCGGGCGACACCAAAGTAGGGCCAGCAAGGTCGAAGATCCGACTCGGCGCGCCGAGATTTGCGGTCAGTATTCCGACGCGACCTCCCCGCCGCGCGTTACCCTCACCGACGTAGGAGGTCCGACGCGAGTGACACCGTGGGGCATACTCGCACGCGCACGCCGTTTGCACGAGATCCAATTTTCGCAGGTTTCATGGGGAGTCAACGAAACATGAACGCTGGACGCATCCGTTCGATCGTCATCGTGGGTGTCCTCCTGATCGCCGCCGTCGTCCTGACAAAGGTCGCGATCTCTGACGACAAGCAATCACACACGAGCTATGCGGACACCTGCCCGGCGGGATTGGTCCCGATTGTCACGGATCCGCTCCCCGACTACGACCAGATCAACCTCAGGCTGTTCAACGGATCGTCCGTCCCGGGCGCCGCTCAGGACCTGGCGAACGAGTTGTCGCACCGCGGCTTCAAGGTCGCGAAGGTCGGCGCGCACGACGACGCGAAGTCCACGCCCGACATCGCCGATCTCTACTACGGCCCGAGTACGGTCGCCGCAGCGTGGGTCGTCCGGGCCGAATTCCTGCTCTCCGACCCGAGTTCGAACCAGGGCATGTACTTCGACATCAAAAACAAGACCAACTACGTGAAGATCGTCATCGGACGCAACTTCCGCGAGTTGGGCGCGAAGACCGAGGTCAACCAGGCGATCGCCGCGCTGAAGACCCCAACGCCCCCGCCCGGCACCTGCGCCGACAACCCCTAACCGCGCGCTCCGTCAGCGGCGCCGCGACGTTTGCGCCGATCGGAGTGCATCGGCGAAGCCGCTGCGCGAGACTCGGTGCTGACGTTGCACCGGGGCGCCGCGCGAGGAGCGCGAAATGTTGCAGCAGCCGCTGCGCGAGGATCGCGCCCGGCGAGATCCGTCAGCGGCGCCGCAGTGTTTGCGCCGATCGGAGTGCATCGGCGAAGCCGCTGCGCGAGGCTCGGTGCAGGCACTGCACCGGGGCGCCGCGCGAGGATCGCGCCCAAAATTATGGCCCGGCGTCTGCTTTCAGATCGCTCAGCAGGTCGTGCAGCGCACTGTGGATTGCCGGCGGTGCGGCGAGGACGAACTGGTCCGATGCCGCCGAGCCGTGCAGGCCGCTGACGACGACGCCGGCCTCGGTCGCGATCAGCTGGCCGGCCGCCCAGTCCCACGCGCCGAGGCCACGCTCGTAGTACGCGTCCACGGTGCCGGCCGCGACCGCACAGAGATCCAGGGAGCAGGCTCCCATCCGACGGATGTCGCGAACCAGCCCGAGCACGCCGCCGAGCACCGTGGCCTGGTACGAGCGGCGCTCGGCGTCGTAACCGAAGCCGGTCGCGACGAGCGTCTGGGACAGGTCGGTCACCATCGACCCGGACAGGCGCCGGCCCTCCGAGAACGCACCACGGCCGCGGATCGCGGTGAATTCCGTACCGGTCGGGATGTTCCGCACCACGCCCGCGACGATCTCGCCGTCGATCTCGGCCGCGATCGAAACGGCGTACTGCGGGATGCCGTACAGGTAGTTGACGGTGCCGTCGATCGGATCCACGATCCACCGTACGGAGGCGGGATTCTGACCGGCCGGTCTTGGTTCGCCCGGATGCCGACCGACCGGCCGGGATGCTCCGGATTCCTCGCCGAGGATCGCATCATCCGGTCGAGCGGTCCGCAACGCTTCGACGATCATGCGCTCGACCGCCCGGTCGCCCTCGGTGACGACGTCGGTGGCGGTGCTTTTCGTGCGTACCCGGGTAATAAAGTCTTTCCGTTTTTGCTGCGCGAGCTCGGCTGCGGCCGCCGCCACCGCGGACGCGATCGTGCCCAGCTCAGCCGGGTCTGGGAGGTCGTTCCGAAGATTTTTCATAAGGCTTTCATTGTCGCGCCACCCGGATCGGCGTGCGCGAGCGGTCGCCCGGCGAAGTCGGCGCTACAATTCACACCGCCTAGTGCGCACAACTTGCTAGCAGATACCCATTACGTTCGAATCCCAGCGCGCCAGATCCGACTTTTGCGTCGCCGCAGACCGTGTCTGCGCGCTACCGTGGCCGGATCGGCCGTGCTCGCTCTTCGCCATCGGAAGGTCGTTCGTGACTGAAGCCCGCCAATCCGGAACCGACGTGCGTAACCTCACGGATACGCTGCTGGCACAGGCCGCTGAGTCGGATGGCAAGATCACATCCGCGATGCTCGCCGTGGCGGTAGAAAACGCCGACGTGACACCAACGCAGGCAAAGAAGCTGCTGAGGTCACTCTCGGACGCCGGCGTGACAGTCATTTACGACGGATCGCCGGCCGCGGCGCGTCGCAAGGTCGCCGCCGCCCGGTCCGCACCGGCCGCGAAGGTCACCACTGCGAAGACGCCGATCAAGCGCACCGTGCCAGAGACCGTCGACGAAGGGCACGGCGGCAACGTCGTCCCGATCGAGAACGGCGCCATATCGGCGGCGGCGCGTAAGAGCGCCCCACCGAAGCAGACCGTTAAGGGGGCCGCCATCGACACCGCAGCCGCAACAATGACCGACCTGGTCGAATCGGACGCACCGGCGAAGAAGACCGCCGCGAAGGCCGCTCCCGCTAAGAAGGCAGCCGCGAAGGCGGCTCCGGCCAAGGCAGCGCCGGCTAAGTCAGCGCCCGCCAAGAAGGCCGCACCGACGAAGGCCGCTCCCGCCAAGACTGCGGCGAAGGCCGCTCCCGGCGAGGGCGAACCGGATATCGACGGCGCCGTTCTTGAGGTGGATCTGACCGAAGAGGATCTGGTCGCCGAGGTCGAAGACATCGTCGTCGAGGAGCCGGTAGAGGTCGTTGTGGCCGCTGAGGCCGACGCAGCCGCCTCCGATGACTTCGAGTGGGATGACGAGGAGTCCGAGGCGCTCAAGCAGGCTCGGCGCGACGCCGAGCTGACCGCGTCCGCCGACTCGGTCCGCGCCTATCTCAAGCAGATCGGCAAGGTCCCGCTCCTCAACGCCGAGCAGGAAGTCGAGCTGGCGAAGCGAATCGAGGCCGGGCTGTACGCGGGCGAGCGCCTCCGTGCTGCGGCCGAAGGCGAGGAGAAGCTCAAGACCGACATGCAGCGTGACCTCGGCTGGATCTCCCGCGACGGGGAGCGAGCCAAGAATCACCTGCTGGAGGCGAACCTCCGACTCGTGGTCTCCCTCGCCAAGCGCTACACCGGACGCGGCATGGCCTTCCTCGACCTCATCCAAGAAGGCAACCTCGGCCTCATCCGCGCCGTCGAAAAATTCGACTACACCAAAGGCTACAAATTCTCCACCTACGCCACCTGGTGGATCCGCCAAGCCATCACCCGCGCCATGGCCGACCAAGCCCGCACCATCCGCATCCCCGTCCACATGGTCGAAGTCATCAACAAGCTCGGCCGCATCCAGCGTGAACTGCTCCAGGACCTCGGCCGCGAGCCGACCCCGGAAGAGCTCGCGAAGGAAATGGACATCACGCCGGAGAAGGTGCTGGAGATCCAGCAGTACGCTCGGGAGCCGATCTCGCTCGACCAGACCATCGGCGACGAGGGCGACAGCCAGCTCGGTGACTTCATTGAAGACTCCGAGGCGGTCGTCGCGGTGGACGCGGTCTCGTTCTCGCTGCTGCAGGATCAGCTCCAGCAGGTGCTGCAGACGCTCTCCGAGCGCGAGGCAGGCGTCGTACGGCTTCGGTTCGGTCTCACCGACGGTCAGCCGCGCACGCTCGACGAGATCGGGCAGGTGTACGGCGTCACGCGCGAGCGGATCCGCCAGATCGAGTCGAAGACCATGTCGAAACTGCGTCACCCGTCCCGCTCCCAGGTCCTCCGGGACTACCTGGACTAACTGCTAGTCGGAGAATGCCCGTCGCGCCTCAGGCTCGGCGGGCATTTTGCGATCTTGGACCCGAATGGTCGTCATCGTGGCGTCCGGGCGACCATTCGAGTCCAAGATCGCAACGACCAGCAGAGCAATCACCTCACCCGGCTCCGCTATAAGCAGAATTCGACGGGAGTACGTCGCTGGATGGGCTGCTCTGTCCCCATTTGCGAATGTTGTTTGCACGTTTACGCCACCTCATCAATGGCGAATCATGGTTGTGGCATGGCACGCTGTCGGTACCTGAGCGGCAACGCTCAACCGAACGACCGCACCAACCGCTGTGACCTCGGTCCCCCAAGGCCGTAGCGGGAACGTCCGGCCACGGCCGGGTGTTGGAGGAGATGTGGGAAACAACGAGACAGGATTTGCGTCCGTCGGTAACGACCAGGAGGAGAAGGCTATGACGACCCCAACCCTCACGCCGCTGCCAGAGACGGTAGCCGGACCAGCCGCAAACGATCTGTGCGATCGCTGCACCGCCAATGCGAAGCTCCGGATCATCACGGCAGGCGGCGGAGAGCTCGTATTCTGCGGGCACCACGCGAACAAGTACGCCGAGGACCTCGTCAAGATTGCCGTCCAGGTCGGAGCTGACCAGGACTTCGTCTGGCGCGGGACGGAACTTCAGCAGGCCAACTGAGCGACCACAACTAACGAAAAGCCCCGCCGCGGTGTGTCGGCGGGGCTTTTTCATGCCTGCACCCGGGTGTCCGGTCAGAATCCCTGGATCGTCGTGATCCGGGCCTCCAGCTGCTCGATCGTCGCCTGAGCACTCGGCGGGCCTCCGCAGATCCGCCGCAATTCGGCATGAATCTTGCCGTGCGGGATCTCGGTACGGTGGTGGTGGGCCGCGACCATCAGGTTCAGCTGCTTGCGGAGCAGGATCCGGCGTTCGGCCGCCGTTCTCGGTGCCTTCTCCGGCGGCGGTACGCCCCCGGCCGGCGCCCTGCGCTTCGCCGCCGCCTGCTGATCGGCCTGACGCTTGGCCAGCAAGACCGAAACCTGATCCGCACTCAGCAGACCGGGGATCCCGAGATAATCCTCTTCTTCCTGCGTACCGGATTGGACCGGCGTCCCGAACGACGTGCCGTCGAAGATGACCTGGTCGAGTTCCGCGGTCGCGGACAGCGCCTCGAACTGCTTGTCCAGCTCACCGCTGGCCTTCTCGCTCTGCTGCGCCCGCTCCAGCAGATCGTCCTCGAAACCCTGCTTCTTCGGCGCACCCAGCACGTGGTCGCGCTGGACCTCCATGTCGCTGGCCAGTTCGAGCAGGTGACCGACGCTGGGCAGGAAGATCGACGCGGTCTCCCCCGGTTTCCGGGCCCGGACGAAGCGACCGATCGCCTGGGCGAAGAACAGCGGCGTGGAGGCACTGGTCGCGTACACGCCGACGGCCAGGCGCGGGATGTCGACGCCCTCGGACACCATCCGCACCGCGACCATCCACCGCTGCGTACTCGCGGCGAATTCGGCGATCCGGCCGGAGGCGCCGGCATCGTCGGACAGCACGATCACCGCCTTCTCACCGCTGATCTCGCCGATCACCTTCGCGTACGCGCGTGCGGTCTGCTGGTCGGTCGCGATCACCAGACCACCGGCATCGGCCATGCCGCCGTTGCGGAGCACGGTGAGCCGCGCATCGGCCGCCCGCAACACCTGGGGCATCCAGTCGCCGCGCGGGTCCAGAGCGGTACGCCAGGCCTGCGCGATGAGGTCCTGTGTCATCGGTTCACCCAGCCGGGCGGCGAGTTCTTCTCCGGCGCTCGTACGCCATCGGGTCTCGCCCGAATAGGCCAGGAAGATCACCGGCCGTACGACGCCGTCGGCGAGTGCGTCGGCGTAGCCGTAGGACGAGTCGCTGCGGGACTGCAGCAGCCCCTCGGCACCGCGCTCGTAGTCGACGAACGGGATCGGATTGTCGTCCGAACGAAACGGCGTGCCGGTGAGCATCAGACGCCGTACGGCCGGCTCGAACGCCGCCTTGACGCCGTCGCCCCAGGATCGGGAGTCACCGGCGTGGTGGATCTCGTCCAGGATCACGAACGTGCGGCGCGTCATCGTCCGCCGTCGGTGGATCGCGGGTGCCATGCCGACCTGCGCGTACGTCACGACCGCACCGTGGAAGTCGCGCGCCGAATGAATGTCGGCGTTGCGGAACGCGTCGTCGAGCTGGATGCCGACCAGCCCGGCCGCCTTCGACCATTGGGTCTTCAGATGCTCGGTCGGTGTCACCACGGTGACCGCGTCGACCGTGCCGGCGGCCAGCAGCTCGGCCGCGATCCGCAGCGCGAACGTGGTCTTGCCGGCCCCTGGCGTGGCGACCGCCAGGAAGTCCTCGCGACCTCGCCGGAGATACTCCACCAGCGCTTTGCGCTGCCACGTACGCAGTGGTGGGAAGGCGTCGAGGGCCAAGCCAGAACCCCTCTCGCGATCGGCGGTTGCACGCGGCCGGCCAGCCGATCACCGGCGGCGACATGATTTCGCCCCCGGATCGATGACGTCGGAGGCGAAGCTCAGCTTAGCTGTCCGACTCGTCGTCCGGTCCGATGGCGCCGTCCGGCGCGGCGCCCGAATGTGGTACGTGCGGACCGTACAGGCGAGGCGTTGGCGCGGACCATTTCCGGCGCAACGCAAGCATCCGGATGCCGAATACGACGAGCGCGGTAATCGTGATCGCCAGCGCCCGGACCATACCGAGCGCGATCAGCCCGAGGACCAGCGCAGCACCGAACAGCGCGGCGACCGCGTAGATCTCGCGACGCAGCACGATCGGGATCTCGCCGGTCAGCAGGTCGCGGCCGAGACCGCCGCCGATGCCGGTGATCATGCCGATCACACAGGCACCGATCACCGGTAGGCCGGCTTGATGCGCGAGAACGGTCGACGTCGATACGAACAGGCCGAGGCCGGCCGCGTCGAGCACCAGAACCGTACGGCGCAACCGCCCGAACTGCGGATGCAGCCAGAACATCAGCGTGGATGCGACGACCGCGACCGCCATATAGGGCCAGTGCGTGAACGCGTACGGCGGGATGGCACCGATCAGCAGGTCGCGGGCGATGCCGCCACCGAGCGCGGCGACCGTGCCGACGAAGACGACGCCGAAGATGTCGAAGCGTTTCGAGACGCCGGCGGACGCCCCTGACGCGGCGAAGACGGCAACGCCGATCAGGTCAGCTACAACCCACGCGCTGCTGCCCACGCCGCGAGGCTACGTGATCTACGTCGGATTACTCGGGGAACGAGTCGTAGATCTCTTTGCACTTCGGGCAGACCGGCGAATCCGGCTTTGCGACCTTCGTCACCGGAAACACCTCGCCACAGAGTGCTTCGACCATCGTGCCGAACACGGCGCTCTCGATCGATTTCGCGCGGTCGACGTAGTGGAACATCTCCGGGCCGGTATCGGCTTCCTTCGTTTCCGGGCGTTCCAGAACTTCAGTGGTCATCAGTCAGCCACCTCCCAAGTACTCCAGTCTGCCAGAGTTGTGATGGTCTCAACAGCCACCACGGATCACCTCACACCGGTACCGTGAAGATCGTGGCGAACTTCGCGATCCGGTACTCGGCCGACGTCGCGGCAGCCCGCGCCCACGCGGGGCCGATCGTCGCGTTGGAGAGCACCATCGTCGCGCACGGCCTGCCCCGACCGGACAATCTGCGCGTCGCGCGCCAGATCGAGCAGGTGGTACGCGATCATGGCGCAACGCCGGCAACGATCGGCATGATCGGCGGCGAGATCATCTGCGGACTCGACGACGAGCAGCTCACCCGGCTCGCCACGGTCGACGGCGTGGCGAAGCTGTCCGTCCGCGATCTGCCGGTGGCCGCCGCGGCCGGGTTGGACGGTGCCACGACCGTCGCCAGCACGAGCGCGATCGCGGCCGCGGCCGGCATCGGCGTGTTCGCGACCGGTGGGCTCGGCGGCGTACACCGGGATGCCGCCCGTACGTTCGACGAGTCCGCCGATCTCACCACGCTCGGCCGTACCCGGATCGCCGTGGTCTGCGCCGGCGTGAAGTCGATCCTGGACGTGCCCGCGACGCTCGAACGGATGGAGACCCTCGGGGTGACCGTTGTCGGATACCGGACGCAGCGCTTTCCGGGATTCTTCATTGCCGACAGCGGCTATCCGGTCGACTGGTCGGTCGACGAACCGGCGCAGGTCGCCGCGATGATCCATGCGCAGCGCGCACAGGGCGTCGGTGGCGCCGGCATCGTCGTCGCGAATCCGCTGCCGGTGGAGTCCCAGCTCGATCCCGCGCTGCACGACGAGACGCTAGCGACCGGTCTGTCCATGATGGAGCGTCAAGGTATCACCGGCAAGGCCGTGACGCCGTTCCTGCTGGCCCACTTCCACTCGGCGACGCAGGGCCGCAGCCTCACCGTCAACATCGAGATCATCCTGCGGAACGCGGCGCTCGCGGCCCAGATCGCGGTCGCGCTGTGACCAGGATCATCGTGGTCGGTGACATCGTGACCGACGTTGTCACGATCGTCGGCGGCCCGATCAACGCCGGTTCCGATACGTCGGCGTCGATCACGATGGCCGGCGGTGGTGCCGGCGCGAACACGGCCGCGTGGCTGGCCGCGCTCGGGGTCGAGGTGACGCTCTGTGGCGTCATCGGCGACGACGAAGCCGGCGACATCCGCCTGGCCGAACTCGAAGTCCGCGGCGTGACCTGCGCGATCCGCCGCGATCCCGATGCGGCAACCGGCAGCATCGTCGTCCTCGCCGGGCACGACGAGCGCACGATGCTCACCGACCGCGGCGCTAACCTGCGCCTCGCGCCGGACGACGTGGATGTCGCGTTCGCGAGTGCGCCCGAGGCCGTACACCTGCATCTTTCGGGTTATCCGCTGCTCGACGATGCCTCGCGCCCGGCCGCGCTGCACGCGCTGGCGACGGCCGCGGACCGCGGCATGACGACCAGCGTCGACGCGGCGTCCGCAGACCCGTTGCGGCGGGTCGGTGGTGATCAATTTCTCGCCTGGGTACGAGCAACCGACATGCTGTTCGTCAACGCGGACGAGGCGCTCGTCCTGGTCGGTCCGGAAGCCGAACCGGAAGCCCTGGTCCGAGCGCTGGCGAAGTTCTGCGGCGTGGCCGTTCTCAAGCTGGGAGCGGCCGGCGCCATGGCGTATGCGATCGGCTCCGGCGGCATCGATTCGGTGCCGGCGGTGGCCACGATCGCCCGCGACGCGACCGGCGCGGGCGACGCGTTTGCGGCCGGCTACTTGGCCGCGGCCGTGGCCGGAGCAACGCGACCCGATGCGCTGACCGTGGCGGCCGAAATGGGTGCCCAGGCGGTCAACGCGATCGGTGCTCCCCCGCCGACGGGCTGAGCTGATCCGCGATACGCTCGAACAGACGTCCATCGGGAGGAGCACAATCGTGCGGCGCAGATCCCGAGTCCCACAGATCACGAGCGCGATGCCGAGTCGCAACGAAGAGTTGCACCACCGCGAGGTGCGCTACGCCGTGATGATGAGTTTCCGTGCGCTTTGTCTGATTGCCGCCACGATCATGGTCACGTCGCACGTGCCGCATCCGGCGTTGTGGGCGCCGCTCCTGGTCGCCGCGGCGATCCTTCTGCCGTGGTTCGCGGTGATCCTGGCGAACGATCGAGGGCCGCGCGACCGGCATGCGTACCGGCCACGGTCGCCGGAGACCCCGGCTCAGCGGTCGGTCACGTCGGCCGAGCCGGATGCCGGACCACGCACGATCGACGTCGATCTCGACTAACCGGCCTTGGCCGCTGCCTTCATCTGTTTCTTGTAGTCGCGGACCTTGGTCAGCGACGCCGCGTCGACGATGTCCGCCACCGATCGCAACGAACCTTTCTCGCCGTAGACGCCGGCCGCTTCCCGCCAACCCTTCGGCTCGACATCGAACTGCTTGGCCAGCAGCGCAGTGAAGATCTGCGCCTTCTGCTTGCCGAATCCCGGCAGCTCGCCGAGGCGTTTCAGCAGCTCCTTGGCGTCTTTCACGCCGGTCCAGACGGACGACGCATCCCCGCCGTAGCCGTCCACGATCGCCTGGCACAGCTTCTGGGTGCGCTCCGCCATCGAGCCGGGGAACCGGTGAATCGCCGGTACGGTCGAGAACAGCTCCCGGAACGCGTCCGGGTCGAACCCGGCGATCGTGGCGGCGTCGAGCCGCGAGACACCCATCCGCTGCGCCAGCACGTACGGGCCGACGAACGCCTTTTCGAGCGGAATCTGCTGGTCCAGCAGCATGCCGATGAGGAGCGCCAACGGATCGGCGGCGAGTAGATCGTCGGCGGCGGGGACCTGAGCCAGATACAACCGGGACATGAGAGCCAGCATGGCAGATGAAACGCTGAACCGCTCTCAGGCAGCCCAGACAGGCGTGCTTACATGTCGTCATGAGCGATTCCATGCGTACGCAAACAATTCACATCACTGGCGCGAACGGCGACGACGTCGAGGCCTACCTCGCCACGCCCGGACGGCGACGGTCCCCGTGGCGGCGTCGTCGTCATCCACCACATGCCCGGCTACGACCGGGCCTCGAAGGAGATCGTGCGACGCTTCGCCGAACTCGGCTACGACGCGATCTGCCCGAACCTGTACTGGCGCGAGGCGCCGGGCGCGGCACCCGACGACGCGGCTGCCACGGCGCGCGCGAACGGCGGCGTACCGGACGAGCGCCTGATCGGTGACGTCGCCGGCGCGGCCGCCTACCTGCGCAGCCTGCCCACGTCGAACGGCAAGGTCGGCACGATCGGCTACTGCTCCGGCGGCCGCCAGTCCGTGCTCGCCGGCTGCAACGTCGACGTCGATGCCGCGGTCGACTGCTACGGCGCGTTCGTCACCGGTACGCCGCCCGAGGGCTTCCCGATGCGCGGCAACCTCGTCGACCAGCTGCCGAACCTCCGCGCACCGCTGCTCGGCCTGTTCGGCGACGAGGACAGCTACCCGAGCCCGGAGCAGGTCGCCGAACTGCGGTCGATCCTCGAGGCGAACGGCAAGGAATTCGAGATGAAGTCCTACGAGAACGCCGGCCACGCGTTCTTCGCGGTCGACCGCCCGGCGTACCGGGTCGAGGCCGCGAACGACGGCTGGGAGCGCATCACAGCGTTCTACGGCAAGTACCTGGCGGCCTGAGCCATGTGCACCTACGCAACCGTGCACGTGGACATCGACGGCAGCGCCAAAGGTCCGAACGGTGAATGGCTCCGTGTCACGAACGGGACGGTCTACTTCGACCACCCGGTGCACGCGATGGCCGAACACACGCTCAACATCGATCTCGCCGACCCGTCCAAGGGACCGTCGGCGCGCATCGCGATGGAACTCACCGCCGCGAGCGCGCAGCAGCTGGTCGAGGCGATCCAGGCGGCGCTCGCGTCCGCGCCGGCCGAACTCAAGGTCTAGAACCCTCAGGATCCAGGGGTACGCCTCCGTCGCGTACTCCTGGATCCTCGATCCGTCGGCATGCCGCTCGGGCCGTTACTCCGTACGACTACGGGGATCGCCAGGAATCGACCGCCCGTACGCCACGCATCGTCATACGCGCCGTCGCGAACGCGGCTTCGTCCGGCGTGAAGTACTGCCCGGCCACCCAGATTGCCAGTTCCGGACACGTGGACGCGATCTGCATCGACGATCCCGGGCGGAGTCGGGCGAGCGCTCGTCGGGTCCATCGACCCGGCCGGTCGCCGCCCGACGTAACCGGCCCGATGATGCCGAGCGCGATGTGGGCCGGGTCAACGACGCGGATCGACCCGACCGATGTCCACGGCACATGCACGTTGACGATGTCCAACCGGATGCCGGTGCCGTCGAGCAACGCGGAGTCCATGTCCAGGCCGGACGGGCCGGATCGGATGAACGCCGCCAGGCCCAGAGTGCCGAGCGCCTCTTTGATCCACCAGCTCGGCGTCATCCCACCGAGGATCGGCAGCATGACCAGCGCCACGACGATGAATCCGGCGATGCAGACCATCTGGAGCCGCGGCCGACGCGTACCCAGCCGGACGTCGGACGGCAGATCCGCGGGCGGATGCGCTGCGACCACACCGATCGTGCGCTGGACCAACCGCCGGCTGCGGATACCGTCCACGAAGAGCGCCACCATGCCACCGCACACGATCAACACGAGCGCGTACGCCGGTCGTGCATCGTCATCGGCCCACCAACCGAGACCGACTTCGCTGAGTCCGACACCCAGGAACACCGCCATGAACACGGCGAGCGTGACCAGGACGCGGCGCGCCCGGCGGAGCAGATGCCGCCCGTACGCGACGGCCGCGGTCGCCACGTCGAGCGTCGCCTCGCCGCGTCGGGCCGCCGCTCGTACGTCGCGCGGCAGCGCCGCCCACGCCGACCGGGACGGCGCGATTCCACGGTTCACGGCTACCCCTTCGAAGTTCGAGCACGAATCCTCGCACAACGCTGCTCTGACCTGCGATCCCGTGACGAGACGTGGTCAGCACCGGCGCAACCGTCGGGTTGGCGGCCGGATGAGACGGCGGACGGGCAAGATGAGTCCGTGCAGGGATTGCTGGACGACGACGACATCGCTCGGCTGCGTGACGCTCTGGTCGGCGCGGACTACACGTCGGACGGCATCGCCGCTCGACTGGGTGACGACGCCACGGCCGCGCTCGGGCGCAACGACTATCGAGCGGCGCTCAAGATCACCGAGGCACGGGACGCGCTGGACACGCTGATCCGCCTCTACATCTGCGGCCAGACCGAGCCGGAAGACGCCGTCGAGCGGGCCTTCGGATCCCTGAAGCACCGGGGCGAGTTGCTGGTACGGGCGGACGGCGGATACCGAGCGGGGATCGACCTCGAGCCGTACGTCAACGGCACCTGGATCCTGTCCGACCTGCCCCGGCCGGATCGGTCGCTCCGGCCCGACCATGTCCTCGGCGTCGGCGGCGCCTCCACCAGCCTCGCGAACGCAACGATCCACGAACCGGTCGATCGCGCGCTCGACGTCGGCACCGGATGCGGCGTCCAGGCTCTCCACCTCTCCACGCACGCGAACCACGTCACCGCGACGGACCTCTCCGAACGCGCGCTCCGATTCGCGGCAACCGCGGCGAAGCTCGCGAACCTCAGCTGGGATCTGCGCCGGGGCGACATGGTCGAGCCGGTTCTGGGCGAGCGGTTCGACCTGGTCGTCAGCAATCCGCCGTTCGTCGTCGGCCCGGGGACGACCGACTACACCTATCGCGACTCCGGCCGTCCCGGCGACGGGATCTCCGCCGAGCTGGCGCGCGCCTCGAAGGACCTCCTCAATCCGGGTGGCACGCTGCAGTTCCTCGCAAACTGGCTGCACGTACAGGGCGAGGACTGGGCGGACCGGGTGGCCGGCTGGTTCGCCGGGACCGGCATGGACGTCTGGGTGATCCAACGCGAGATCTCCGACCCGATGGCCTACGTCGACCTCTGGCTCAACGACGCCGCCGAAGGCGGCGATCCGCACCGTGCGGCCGCCTGGCTCGACTGGTTCGACGCTCACAAGGTCGAGGCGATCGGGTTCGGCCTGGTCACCGCCAAGAACAATCAACACCACGACCCAGTGGTACGCGTCGAGACGCTTCGCCAGCCGCTCGCCCAGCCGTTCGGACCCGAAATCGTCGCGTGGTTCCACCGGCAGGCCTGGCTGCGCGAGCAGACGCTCGACGACCTGCTGGACACCCGCTACACCACGCCGGACGGTCTGAAGCTGCACCAGGAGGCCGACCGGACCGAGGGCGGCTGGGACGTGACGCAGCAGGTGCTCGTACAAACTCAGGGTCTTGGTTGGTCCGAGGAGATCGACCCCGTGCTGCTGGCGATTATCGGCGGCAGCGACGGAACTGTGACGTTGCGAGATCAGCTGGCCGTGCTCGCCGCCGCGTACGACGAACCGGCCTCGACGCTCACCATGATGGCCGCCGTGCTCATCCCACACCTGGTCGAACGAGGCTTCCTCGAGGTCTCGGCGTGAGAGCGGTCGTCCAGACCGTCAGCCGGGCCAGCGTGACGGTCGACGGTGAGGTGGTCGGGGAGATCAAGGACGGTCTTCTGGTGCTGGTCGGGATCACCCATTCGGACACACCGCACGTAGCCGAAACGCTCGCTCGCAAGGTGTATGAGTTACGAATTCTCGATGAGGAGCGCTCGGCCGCCGAGGCAAATGCCCCGATTCTGGTCGTCAGTCAATTCACTCTCTACGCCGATGTCCGCAAAGGACGGCGGCCGTCGTGGAGCGCCGCTGCCCCGGCCGACGTCGCCGAAACACTGGTCACGGCCGTTGTCGAGGCGCTGCGAACACGCGGCGCGACGGTGGCGACGCGGCCGATTCCGTACTCACATGCTCGTCGAAAGCGTCAACGTCGGGCCACGAACCATCATTCTCGACGTGTAAAAAATCCTCACAGCCACTTCACACGCCTAAGCCCACTCTGATGTCACAGGCAGTCGCACGGAGCGACAACCAGAGATCTCGCGGGGAGGCGATTGATCGTGGTTACCCCACTGTCAGTTGTAGCGGATGACAGCAATGAGACGGACCTTGACGCCGAGCCGGTCGTCACGACCGACATCGTACGTTCCTACCTCAACGGCATCGGCCGGACGAAGCTGCTCACCGCCGAGCAGGAAGTCACGCTGGCGAAGCGGATCGAGGCCGGCCTGTACGCCGACGAATTGCTGATCACCAACCCGGCGCACCCGGACGCGGCCGATCTGGCGATCATCGCGACCGAAGGGCACGCGGCCAAGAACCACCTGCTGGAGGCGAACCTCCGACTCGTGGTCTCCCTCGCCAAGCGCTACACCGGACGCGGCATGGCCTTCCTCGACCTCATCCAAGAAGGCAACCTCGGCCTCATCCGCGCCGTCGAAAAATTCGACTACACCAAGGGCTACAAATTCTCCACCTACGCCACCTGGTGGATCCGCCAAGCCATCACCCGCGCCATGGCCGACCAAGCCCGCACCATCCGCATCCCCGTCCACATGGTCGAAGTCATCAACAAGATGGTCCGGATCCGGCGGGACCTGGCGACGTCGCTCGGTCGCGAGCCGTCGACACTCGAGGTCGCGACCGCGATGGACGTCGAGGTGCTGACCGTGATCGAGCTGATCGGGTACGACCGCGAGCCGGTCAGCCTGGATCAGACCGTCGGTCCGGACGGCGAGAGCGTGCTCGGCGACTTCGTCGCGGCGAACTCGGCGATCGCGGAGGACGTGGTCGACGGCGCGCTGCGCGACGAGGTCGAGATCGTGCTCTCCACGCTGTCACGGCGCGAGCAGGAGGTCATCCGGCTGCGGTTCGGCCTCGACGACGGCCGCGCACGGACGCTGGAAGAGGTTGGCGCCGAGTTCGGACTGTCCCGCGAGCGGATCCGCCAGATCGAGAAGTACACGCTGATCAAGCTCCGCACCCCCGATCGCGCCAGCCGCCTCGAGGTCTTCGCCAGCTGACCGCGGCGCCGTATCCACACCATCAGCGTCCAAGATCTCCGGATCTTGGACGCTGATGGCTGTCATCGGGTGTCCGGCTAGTCGATCGGGAAGCTCACGTGGATCACGCCGTCCGAGTACTCGTGATCGATGCTGAAGCCGGCCCGGGCGAATACCCGCATCATCGGCGTATTCGCCGGCAGCACCTCGGCGACGAACTGCGCGATGCCGGCTTCGCGGGCCGCCACCACCAGCCGCGACAGCAGCAGCGGCCCGATGCCGCGGCGCTGGTACTCATCGATGATCACGAACGCGACCTCCGCGCTGTCCGGCCGCGCCGGGAGGCGCTCATACCGGCCCACCCCAATAAGATCATTATCGAGTACGGCGACCAGCGCTTCCCGGTCCCGATGGTCCACGTTGACGAATCGCCGCAGATCGGCGGCGGGCATCCGGGGATAGGCGCCGAAGAACCGGAAGTACCGCGATGCGGTCCGACAGCCGGGCATGCAGGCTCGAGGATCCCGTCCGCGTCCGACGGTTCGATCGGGCGCAGGTGAATCCAGCCCCCATCGCGGAGCTGGACATCCTCACTGCGCTGCGCTGCCACGTCGACTCCCAACCTGGATCACCATGGGTTAGTCGCGCGGGTCGTGGGGGTCGAGGCCGTAGAGCGGGAAGATCGCGTTTCGGGTGGCCGTGATCGGATCGGTCCACCGCGTCCATCTGCGCGGTGCCCGCCGGCTGCCACGGTACGAAGTCGGGCGTACTGCCGTCGGTCATCGTCTCGGGTACCGCGCGGCCGGGCCGGCGCGCCGCCGCGAGCGCCCGCCACTCCGCCGGCGTCTCGGTCGCCGGGTCCAGCGGCTCGCCGGTCGCGATCGCCAGCAGGTGCGTCCAGCTCCGCGGTACGACCTCGACCAGCGCATATCCCCCGCCGCCGGTCGCGACCCACTTGCCGCCGCACAGCTCGTCGGCGAGCGCGCGCATCGCGAGGTAGCTCGCACGCTGGCCGTCGACGGTCAGGCGGAGATCGGCCAGCGGGTCGAGCCGGTGCGCGTCGGCACCGCATTGGCTGACGATGATCTGGGGGCGGAACGCGCGTACGACGCTCGGCACGACCGCGTGGAACGCCCGCAGCCAGCCGGCGTCCGCAACGCCGGGCGGCAGCGCAACGTTGACCGCCGTGCCTTCCACGCCGGGACCGCCGGTCTCGGTCGCGAATCCGGTGCCGGGAAACAGCGTCAGCGGGCTCTCGTGCAGGCTCACCGTCAGGACGCGCGGATCGTCGTAGAACACCGTCCTGCACGCCGTCGCCGTGATGGACGTCCACGTCGATGTACGCGACCCGCTCCGCACCGAGGTCGAGCAGGCGCGCGATGGCGACGGCCGGATCGTTGTAGATGCAGAAGCCGGATGCGCTCGACGGCATCGCGTGATGCAGGCCGCCGGCGATGCTGACCGCCCGGGTCGCGGTGCCGTTCCAGACCGCCTCGGCGGCCGCGAGCGTCGCACCGGCGATGAGCGCGCTGGCCGCGTGCATGTTCGGGAAGACCGGGTCGTCGGACGTACCGAGGCCGTAGCGCGGATCGGCGACGTTGCGCCGGACGGCCGCCAGATAATCCGCCGTGTGTACGCGCAGCAGCGCCTCGTCGTCGGCGGGCACCGGCTTGACCACGCGTGTCGTCCGGGCGGTCCAGGATCCCGTACGCGCGGGCGAGCGCGATCGTCAACTCCACCCGGACCGGATCGAGCGGATGGTTGCCGAGGTCATATCCGAGGAGCGCATCGTCCCAGGTCACCACCGTGCTCACGGGTTCACCTCCGGGTCGGCCGTACGCAGCGGGCTGGTCGCCACGGGTCTCGCCGGATCGGTCATCCAGTTGCTCCACGAACCGACGTAGAGGCCCGCGTCGTCGATGCCGGCCTCGGCCAGCGCCAGGACGGTGTGCGCGGCGGTGATGCCCGATCCGCAGTACGCGGCGACGGCCGTACCGCTGAAGGATGGTGCGAAGCGCGACCGCAACTCGCTCGGCGGACCGCAACCGGCCGTCGGCCTCGACCAGATCGGCGTAGGGCACGTTGACCGCGCCCGGGATGTGTCCGGCGATCGGATCGATCGGCTCGGTCTCGCCGCGGAAACGGGCCGGTTGGCGGGCATCGATCAGCACCGGCGAGGCGGCCGCGTCCTCGGCGTCCAGCACCCGCATGTGACCTGGCTTCGACGGTGAAGTCGCCCTCTGCCGGCATCGACCGGATCGCTGGAGGTGGGCAGCCCGGCCGAGGTCCACGCCGGATAGCCGCCGTCGAGGACCCGAACCGTCGGGATGGCCGGCCCAGCGCAGCGTCCACCAGGCTCGCGCCGCGGCCATACCGTCGCCGTAGTCGTAGACGACGACCGGACGATCGGCCGAGACGCCGGCCCGCCGCAGCGCGTCCTGGAGGACGGCGACGTCGGGCAGCGGGTGGCGGCCGCCGGCGCCGGGCGGACCGCACAATTCGGCATCCATGTCGACGAAGGCGGCGCCAGGCACATGATCTGCGTCATAGTGGGCACGGCCGTCCCTCGGATCCGAGCCGCCAACGGACGTCCAGCACAGTGACCTCAGGCAGTTCGTCGCGGAGGGCACTCGGTGAGATCAGATGAGTCACGGCTCCAGTCTGTCCTACCGCTCGTTTCAACGCAGTTATCAGGTGTCGGTGCTGCCAGGTAGCATCTGGCACGGGAAGGGGCAACGTGAACGATCTCGTCGACACTACCGAGATGTACCTTCGCACCATCCTCGAACTTGAGGAGGAGGAGGTCACTCCGCTGCGCGCCCGGATCGCGGAACGGCTCCACCAGAGCGGGCCGACGGTCAGCCAGACCGTCAACCGGATGGAACGCGACGGCCTCCTCACCGATCGAAGACGACCGGCATCTGCAGCTCACGCCGCTCGGGCGCACGCACGCGGTCGCGGTCATGCGCAAGCACCGGCTCGCCGAGCTGCTCCTGGTCAACGTGATCGGCATGCCCTACGAAGAGGCGCACGAAGAGGCCTGCCGCTGGGAGCACGTGATGAGCGAAGCCGTCGAGCAGCGGGTCTACGAGCTGCTGGGCCGCCCGAGCCGTTCGCCCTATGGCAATCCGATCCCCGGCCTCGACGAGTTCGACGGCATCCCGGACTCGGCCCGCCCGGTCGGCGACATCGAGCGCAATCTGGGCTTTCCCGGGCTGTCCGGCACGGTCATCGTGCGTCGCATCTCGGAGAGCGTGCAGACCGACATGGACATGCTCCGGCAGCTGCACGCGGCCGGCATCGATCCGGGCGCCTCGGTCACGGTCGCGCAGGATCGCGACGAGGTCGTGATCGACCAGGCGGGCGAGAAGATCCGCCTGCCCCGCGAGCTGGCCTCCCGGGTTTTCGTGACGCACGCGGGCACGGGGAGATGAGGCGTCGCCTCGCCGCCGCGATCCTGCTCGTCTCGATCTTCGGTCTGGCCGGTTGCAAGATCACCAATGCGGCCGCCTCGTCGCCGAGCCCGATGCCCAGCATTTCGCTCGCGCCGTCGGTCGGACCGCCGCCCGATGCGGCCATGGCCGGCGGCGCCTGCCTGCTGCTCGACTTCGACACGATCAACAAAGACCTCGGGTCGTCGTTCAACACCGCCGGCGCCGCCGACAAGAACGGCACCTACTACGTGTGTCGTCCTGGCCGGCGCGGCCACCCGACCGAATCTCACGCTGTCGATCACCGCGACGACGTTGACGACCACCGACTTCACCGCGACGGTCGTACCCGGCGGGACGAAACCGGTGTCGCAGCTCGGCAAGATCGGCTACCTCGAGCACATCAAGCCCGCGGGTAGCACCGGCCCGGCGATCGAGATCGGTTGGCTGTCCGGAAACGAACGATTGATCATCATGCGCTATTCGATGGCCGGCGGTACGCCCGACGCGGACTGCGACCGCCGCCGAGGCCGGCATGACCGCGCTCGCCAAGACGGTGGACGTGACGACGGTCTAACGCGACGTACGGGCAGTGCCGGCAGCCGCGGCCGCAGCAGGTGCCTCGGTTCGCGAAGAACACCGACGTCAGCACGAAGAGCCCCGTCTCCGGGTCGGTATAGCCGGCGCTGACCGGCTGCGACGGCGGCGGCATGCGCAGCGAGGATCTCGGCCCGCCGGGGCGCCGCCGGATCGAGACGGCTCGGATGCGGCTCGTCCCATCGCCGGTCCGACGCGATCGAGTCCCGCGCTGCCGCCGGCTCCGGGTCATCGGTCACGGGCTCGAACCGACGTTGACCGGCCGCTCGAAGAACGTGTCGAGCACGACGATCGTCTGGGCACCGGTTACGCCGTCGATGGCGTAGATGTCACGAAGGACGATCTGCAACGTCTCCGTACTCGCTGTTCTGATCTTGACCAGGATCGCGGCTCCGCCGGCGATGATGTGCGCCTCGACCACATCGGCCAGCGCGGCGAACGCCCGTGCGGTCGGCGGGTTGCCCATCCAGGTCTTCGCCTCCACCAACACGAACGCCAGCAACGTCCGCCCGACCGCGCTCGGATCGACGTCGACCGTGGTCCGCCGGATCACGTCGCGCTCGCGCAACTTCCGGACGCGCTCGTGCGCCGAGCCGGCTGAGAGACCGGCGATGTCGCCGAGCGCGACATACGACTGTCCCGCGTCGCGCTGTAGTGCCGCGAGCAGCCGTCGGTCAATGTCGTCCACAAATCGACCATACTACGTTCGGCACACCGCGCCAGATGGCCGAATCTCATTTCTTTAGGGTGCAACTCAACACACAGACACGCGTGCGAGATGTCGCGACCGCGATTTGTAGGCCATCATTGCCACCATGGGTGACCTCCTTCCAGTTCTCGTGCTCGCGGTCGTCGGCATCATGGCGGGTGCGCTATTCGACTGCGTCACCACCGATGAGCGCCTGATCCGGCACTTCCCGAGAAACCTGTGGATCGCGTCCATCGTGCTGCTCCCCGGCGTCGGTGGACTGCTGTGGTTCGCCTACGGGCGGCTGCCGGCCGGCTCGTTCGGCGCCCATGTCGCGAGCGGACACCCCGCCGGTCGCGCCCGGACGGAGGCGGCGGCACCGGTTGACGTGACCCCGCCGCGTACGCTCGCGCCGGACGACGACCCCGAATTCCTGGCCCGGCTGGCCGAGATGAACCGCACCGCCCGATCGACCGACTCCGGCGTCGGGCTCGGCGGCGCCGTGCGAGGCGGCTCGGACACACTGCGAGACGAGGAGCGGCTCCGCCAGTGGGAAGCCGATCTCCGCCAGCGCGAGGAGCGGCTCCGCCAGCGCGGCGAACCGCCGATCGAAAGCTAGAGGAACTTTCCGAGCACGGTGCAGTCCGCGTTGACGTAGCCCAGGGCCTGGTAGAACGCGACGACGGACTCGTTGGTGTTGCGTACCATTAATTGGATCTTGGGGATCTTTCGGGCTTCGACCCACTCCTCGCAGGCGCGCATCAGCTCGCGGCCGACGCCCCGGCCCTGGTGTTCGAGGCGGACCGCGAGGTAGTAGACCCAGCCACGGTGCCCGTCATGCCCGACCATCGCGGTCCCGATCAGCCCGCCGTCCGCGTCAAGCGCCGCGAGTACCGCAGACGTCGCGCCGCCGATCGCACGGCGCAAGTCGGCCATCGGATCGTTCCATGGGCGGGTCAGACCGGTCGCGTGCCAGAGTTCCACCGCATCGGCCGCAAGGTGTTCCGGCAGGTCGCCGACGATCATGCGTGCTCGTAGAACGCGACGGAGATGCCCGTGCGCCGGACCGTCACATGCGCGTGATCACCGAACGCCTCCAACAGGACGTCGCAGAATGCCCCCGCGTCGAACGCGTCGGCAAGTGCGCGGGCACGGCGATAGCGGGGTTCATCGGTGCCGGCGTACGGAAGGTCTACTGCGTCATTCCCCCAGCCGCTGCGACCGATATCGCCCAGGGTCGGATGCGGCCCGGCATATCGGCCCACGCCCAGCTCATCGGCCCCCTGATCGACGTCGTCCGTCGTGCGGACCCAGAACTCGCTGATGCGGAAGATGCACGGCTCACCGTCGTTGAAGTACGGCGTGTACTGCCGCCACCCGAACTCGACGATGTCGTCGTCCTCCAGTAACGCTCTGAGCAGCGGCTGGAGATCCTCGAGCGGGAGCTGAGGAACGCGGCTACTTGGCGTGATGACCCCATCGACCGGGATGCCGAGAAAGTTGACGTGGCTCATTGCGGATCTCCTCCGAGGAGTGTGGACAGCGGCATCTCTTTGCGCTGCGAGCCGGACATCCACGGCTTGATCGGCATGCCTTCCAGGTAGTCGGCCGGCGTCGGCAGCCAGCCGAGGTCCTCGATCACGTGCCGTTCGGCAATCAGTCGTACCGGCACGGCGAACCGTCCGACCTGGAGAGTGACGCCGAAGACGCGTTGGCAGAGAAAGACACCGGCGGTGTGGTGGTACATCGACCGGTGCCGAACATCGCCGATCAACTGCTTCGACGAGTCGATGAACTCCTCGATCGGAAGGTAGTCGTCGGGCGTGCCACCCCACTTGCGGGCCGCCGATTGCGCGTGGTGCCAGGAATTCATGCGCGAACTTTAGCCGTACCGTCCGACAGGCGGATTACTCCTGCTCAGTGGGGCGGATCAGCATCTCGTTGATGGCCACGTGCCGCGGTCGGGTCACGATATAGGCGATCGCCTCGGCAATATCGTCGGCCTGCATCGGCTCGGTGTCGGTCACCTGCGTACGCATGATGTCCAGTACCTCATCACGGTTGTGCCCGGCCAACTCGGTGGCGGTCGCACCCGGCTCGACCAGCGAGACGCGGACGTGGCGCTTCGTGACCTCCTGCCGCAGCGACTCGCTGAACGCGCCGATGCCGTGCTTCGTCAGGTTGTAGACGCCACGACCAGCGCGCGGAACGCGACCGGCCACCGAGCTGACGTTGACCATGTCGGCCACCCGGCGCGGGCTGTCCTCGGCGGCGCGGAGAAGGTGCGGCATCGCGGCGTGCGCGCAGTAGAGCAGCCCGAGTACGTTCAGCTCGACCATCCGCTGCCACTCCGACAGCGGCGCACCGACGACCGGGCCGAGCAGCATCACGCCGGCGTTGTTGACGAGCGTGTCGAGGCGGCCCAGCTCCGCGACCGTACGCTCGACCGCGTCCGTCGCCTGCCGCTCGTCGGTGATGTCGGACTCCAGCACCAGCACGGTGCCACCACCGGCCCGAATGGTCTCCGCGAGCGCGTCCAGGCGGTCTCTGCGGCGCGCCGCGAGGGCGACGATTGCACCCTGGTCGGCCAGAGCGACGGCGGTCGCGGCACCGATGCCGCTGGAGGCGCCGGTCACCAGCGCCACGGTGCCGTCGAGGCGGGCGGCCCAGCGTTCTCTCGGGACGCTCGGAAGCCGCATAGGTTCGAAAATCGGCGCATTGGCCATGGCTTCATCCTACGAAAACTCGGTTAAGTGGAGGACCCTCCGATACGTGTCTATCATAACTGGAGGTGCCTCCGCTTGCCGGCATTACGTACGGGTCGGCGGCTAATTCCGGTCAGGGCGTGAGTTCGCCGTGACGTGGTGAGTTCACGACGCAGACGCGTGGGTTACGGCAGACGTCATCGGTTCGACCCGACAAGCCAGTCTCGTAGCTGGTCGTCATCGCTCAGGCTCACCAACTGCACAAGCCCCCAGTTGTCGGCGTGTTCGGCGCGTCCAGCAGCCGCGCCTGCCAGTCCTCCGCATATTCGCGCAAAGCCAGAATGGTCTCGTCCAGGGCTTCGTCGAACGTCGATCCGTCGGCGGCCATCGGCAGCCCTGGAATGAAGACGGACCAGCCTCCGCTCTTCCGCTACTACGCGCGCAGGGGACGAACTGACCGATGAGATGAAGTGCTGCAGTCGCTCACGGTCAACGACAGCGGTCGTCCGGTTCTCCCGCCGAATCGTCGCCGACCCTACCTCGCTCAGCGGCGTCCAACAGATCCTCGAAGCGCACGCGAGCGTCTGTGTAGCTGTCGATAATGAACCGCCGACATGACATCACCTTCTCTCTGCAGCAAGATGCATCGATGCCGTACGACATCAGTACATCAAACGCACACGTGGGAGGGCCCGGTCGAGACCGAGCCCTCCCACGTCGATCAGGCCATCACGCCTGACACGTTGCTCACGATGTCAGCTGCAGCCGCTGGTGGAGCCGCAGCCTTCGCAGACGTAGCAGCTTCCGGCCGGGCGCATCTTCGTACCGCAGGTGAAGCACAACGGCGCGTCGGCGCCCTTGCCCTGCACGAGTTCCAGCAACTCCATCGACGAACCGACGTTGACCGGCTTGGCGGCGAGCGGTGCCACCGCCACCGGCGCGACCGGTGCCTCGACGACGGGTGCCGCGATCGGCGCGGACGACGCGAGCGCGGCCATGTCGACCGGCGGCTCGTCGACGTTCGCGACGCCGCTGGCCGCCGCTGCCTCGGCCCGCAACTGGGCGGCCCGCTCGGACGCCGTGAAGATGCCCAGCTCGGCCCGGCGCTCGTACGGCAGGTAGTCCAGCGCCAGGCGACGGAAGATGTAGTCCATCACCGACGCCGCCATCCGGATGTCCTTGTCGTCGGTCATGCCGGCCGGCTCGAAGCGCATGTTCGTGAACTTCGAGACGTACGTCTCCAGCGGCACGCCGTACTGCAGGCCGATCGAGATGGCCACGGAGAACGCGTCCATCACGCCGGCGAGCGTCGATCCCTGCTTCGACATCTTCAGGAAGACCTCGCCGAGGCCGCCCTCCGGGAACGACGACGCGGTCAGGTAGCCCTCCGCACCGGCGACCGAGAACGAGTACGTGTTCGACTCGCGCTTCTTCGGCAGCCGCTTGCGGATCGGCCGGTACTCGACGAGCGGCGCGGCCGCAGCGACCGTACCCACTGCTTCGGTCTTGGGCTTCGCATTGGACAGCGGCTGGCCGACCTTGCAGTTGTCGCGGTAGATCGCCATCGCCTTGATGCCGAGCTTCCAGGCCTCGAAGTAGACCTTCTCGACGTCGGCGACGGTCGCCTCCTCCGGCATGTTGACCGTCTTGCTGATCGCGCCGGAGATGAACGGCTGGACCGCGGCCATCATCCGGACGTGACCCATCGCCGCGATCGAGCGCTGGCCCATCGCGCAGTCGAACACCGGGTAGTGCTCGGTCTTGAGGCCGGGTGCGTCGACGATGTGGCCGTGCTCGGCGATGAACTCGACGATCGCCTCGACCTGCTCCTCCGGGTAGGCGAGGCTGCGCAGCGCGCGCGGCACGGTCTGGTTGACGATCTGCATCGAGCCGCCGCCGACGAGCTTCTTGAACTTGACCAGCGCCAGGTCGGGCTCGACGCCGGTGGTGTCGCAGTCCATCATCAGGCCGATCGTGCCGGTCGGCGCGAGCACGCTGGCCTGCGCGTTGCGCCAGCCGTTCTTCTCACCGATCTTCAGGCCCTGCTGCCACTGCTTGCCGGCCTCGCGGGCGATCTGCGTCGCCGACGCGCCCTGGACGTGGATCTCCGCGCTCGCGTCGGCGTGCTGGCGCATGACCCGCTTGTGCGCGTCGGCGTTGCGGGCGTACCCCTCGTACGCGCCGACCACGCCGGCCACCTCGGCCGAGCGGCGGTACGCGGTCGCGGTCATCAGCGACGTGATCGCCGCGGCGACGCTGCGACCCTCGTCCGAGTCGTACGGCAGGCCGGTCGCCATCAGCAGCGCACCGAGGTTCGCGTAGCCGATGCCGAGCTGGCGGTAGTCCCGCGTGGTGGCGCCGATCTTCTCGGTCGGGAAGTCGGCGAAGCAGATCGAGATGTCCATCGCGGTGATGATGAACTCGACCGACTTGACGAACTTCTCGGTCTCGAACGTGCCGTCGGCGCGCAGGAACTTCATCAGGTTGAGCGACGCCAGGTTGCACGACGAGTTGTCCAGCGACAGGTACTCCGAGCACGGGTTGCTGGCGGTGATCCGGCCGGTCTCCGGGTTGGTGTGCCAGTGGTTGATCGTGTCGTCGTACTGCAGGCCCGGGTCGGCGCACTCCCACGCGGCCTGGGCGATCTTGCCGAACAGCTCCCGGGCGTCGACCGTCTCGATCACCGAGTTGTCCATGCCGGGCGCGCAGGTTGAACGATCCGCCGTCCTCGACCGCGGTCATGAACTCGTCCGAGACCCGGACCGAGTTGTTCGCGTTCTGGTATTGCACGCTGACGATGTCGGAGCCGCCGAGGTCCATGTCGAAGCCGGCGTCCCGCAGCGCGCGGATCTTGTCTTCCTCACGCGCCTTCGTGGTCACGAACTCCTCGATGTCGGGGTGGTCGACGTCGAGGATGACCATCTTGGCGGCCCGCCGGGTCGCGCCGCCGGACTTGATCGTGCCGGCGCTCGCGTCGGCGCCGCGCATGAAGCTGACCGGGCCGGAAGCGGTGCCACCGCTGCTCAGCAGCTCGCGCGACGAGCGGATCCGGGACAGGTTGACGCCGCTGCCGGAGCCGCCCTTGAAGATCAGACCCTCTTCCTTGTACCAGTCGAGGATCGAGTCCATCGAGTCGTCCACGGCGAGGATGAAGCATGCCGACACCTGCTGGGGCGAGGCGGTGCCGACGTTGAACCAGACCGGCGAGTTGAAGCTGAACACCTGGTGCAGCAGCATCCAGGTCAGCTCGTCGGCGAAGATCTCCGCGTCGGCCGAGCCGCCGAAGTAGCCGTACTCCTCGCCGGCCTTGCGATAGGTGTGCACGACCCGGTCGATGAGCTGCTTCAGGCTCCACTCGCGCTCCGGGCGTGCCGACCGCACCCCGGAAGTACTTCGTGGTGACGATGTTCGCCGCGTTGACGCTCCACGACTCCGGGAACTCCACGCCGCGCTGCTCGAAGTTGATCGAGCCGTCGCGCCAGTTCGTCATCACGACGTCGCGACGCTCCCAGGTCACCTCGTCGTACGGGTGGACGCCCTCGGTCGTCCACACCCGCTCGACGGTCACCCCCGACCCGGCCTTGCCACCACGTGTCTTGCTGTTGCCGCGTGCCTGCGCACCCGACGACGCCCCAACCGCCTCAGTCATCCCCGGCCCCTTGTCCTGCGGCTATCCGCCGCTTCTTCTGTCATCTGCGGCCACCGGCCGCTCGTATTGCCTGCGGCCACCCGGCCGCACCCTCGTGCCTGCGGCCACCGGCCGCTCTGTACCCGCGGCCACCGCCGCTTTCCCTACCGGTCGCAACCTTCGTTACACGCGGGCGTGCCTTACCTGTCACCATCAATTGCTCTTCGGACGCTGCGCGTGGCCGGCGCCCGGAAAGTCATCCGCCGGCCGTTGCCGGTTCGGGTTGGGCGCGGTCGCGTCTCGGTCGGGCGCGAGTCCGCCGCCGCGCGCAGCGCCGCGATCTCCCGCTCGAAATCCCCCAACGAGTCGAACGACCGGTAGACGCTGGCGAAACGCAGATAAGCGACCTCGTCCAGCTCACGCAGCGGACCGAGGATCGCGAGCCCCACCTCGTGGCTCGGCACCTCGGCGACGCCGCGGGCCCGGATCGTCTCTTCGACCTTCTGGGCGAGCAGCGCGATCGCGTCATCGTCGACCGGACGGCCCTGGCAGGCCTTTCGTGCACCCGACATGATCTTCGTCCGGCTGAACGGCTCGGTCACGCCGCTGCGCTTGACGACCGCGAGGACCGCCTCCTCCACCGTCGTGAATCGCTTGCCGCACTGCGGGCAGGACCGACGGCGACGGATGAGCTGGCCGTCGTCGGCCTCGCGCGAATCGACGACTCGCGAGTCGCCGTGGCGACAGTACGGACACCGCATCGGTCTACACCCCCTGCCTTCTTCTCAACGTCAACGCACGCTGTCCTACTCCGGATTTGGGCATACCAATATGGCCGATACGTCCCTACTAGGACACATCGACGTTAGCAGCTCCACCGGGTCGGTAGAAGGCCTGAACCCCTACCTGTTGACGACGAACACCCATACGTCCACTAGATGTTGGGGTTGACGTTAGGCCTCGACCCCGAGTGACGCAAGTCGACTCGCGTGTCGCGTGTTGCGAATGGTGTCCATCAACCGACAGCGCCAACCATGACCGTCGTCGACGATCAATCCGTCCGACATGACCACCAGCGGCTATCCAGAACTACGAATTAGTGGCCGGAAGCAGAATCTGTTCGCCGACGTAAACCTTGTTGTCGGGTAGGTGATTGAACGCACGAACCCGCTCGACGGCCACCGCCGGCGCAACGCCGGGCAGCGCGTTGGTCGCGATCGACCACATGGTGTCGCCGGGATGGACGGTCACGGCGCGCGCCGGACCGGATGGCGCTGCAGCCTGACTCGCCGGCGCGAGCAGCGCCAGAGCGACCAAGGCAAGACCGGCGAGCACCAGCCAGATGACGATCCGGCCTCGCCGGGTGAGCCGGATCGGCGCCGGATTCTTGATCGTGCGGAAGTTGTCTGGATCAGCCGGTCGACGCTGAGACGGAATCGTGACCGTGCGCTCGGACGGACCGACGAGCCGCAGATAGGGCACCGGCGTAGACGGCCGGCCACGAGGTCGCCGGTGACCGTGCTGAGGTGCCATTTCATGCCGCGGAGAGATCGCCAGACCCATCGTGACCTCCAAGATCGTACGGGCGTTCGATAGAACGCCCGTACGATGGTTTACCAGATTTCCGCAACACCTGTCGAGCGACACGACGCGTAAACTCGTACAAGCGTTTGAAGTTGTCACCAACTAGCGATACGGTCATGGCACACGAATTGGCACGACCGCAGCGATACCCGCCGAGAGCTAGACACGTCTCAAGCGAGAAGCGAGACATGTCCAGAACGAGACATTGCGCAGCGGTCGTCAGATTCGCCGGCATCCGACGACGAGCCGGCTACGACGGAGGAGGACCGAGTGCCTAAGGAAGTGAAGGGCGCTGCGGCGACGGCCAGCGTGACAACGGCCGGCGTGTCCGCGCGCCGACGGACGCGAAGCGCCGGCGACGGATCGCATCTACGCGCAGTCGCGTCGGTGGACCCGACGGACGGTCCGACCGGCGACGACCTGTCCAGCCGCCAGAAACGGATCCTCGACTTCATCCGCGGATGGGTGGCGCAGCACGGCTATCCGCCGAGCGTTCGCGAAATCGGCGAGGGTGTGCAACTCGTTTCGCCGTCGAGCGTGGCCTACCAGCTCGGGCAGCTCGAGGAGAAGGGCTACCTCCGGCGCGACGCCAACCGCCCGCGCGCGGTCGACGTCCGATCCTCGACCGAACTGTCCGCCGACGAGGAGCAGGCCGCCCGGGCATTGCGACCGGCACCGGCATACGTGCCGATGGTCGGCCGGATCGCCGCCGGTGGCCCGATCCTCGCGGAGCAGAGCATCGACGAGATCTTCCCGCTCCCCCGGGAACTGGTCGGCGAGGGAACCCTGTTCATGCTGAACGTCAAGGGTGACTCGATGATCGAGGCCGCGATCTGCGACGGCGACTGGGTCGTCGTCCGGCAGCAGCCCAACGCCGAGAACGGCGACATCGTGGCCGCGATGATCGATGGCGACGCCACCGTCAAGACCTACCGGCTCCGCGACGGGCACGTCGCCCTGATGCCGCACAACCCGGCCTACGAGCCGATTCCCGGCGACAACGCGACCATCCTCGGCAAGGTCGTGGCGGTCTTGCGCCGGGTGTAGCCCCGACCACGAGACACCATCGCCCCCGTGCTTTCCAGCACGGGGGCGATGTTCGTCTATCGGGTGATGCTCCGGTTGCCGAAGCGCTTACCGGTAGTCCTCGTCGTAGCCGCCCTGCGAGCGACGACGGCCGTCCGGCGGCGGAGCGTAGTCAGCACCGCCCTGGTACGCGTCACCCTGGTAGGGATCACCCTGGTACGGGTCGGCGTGGTACGGATCGACCGGCGCACCGTACTGCCCGCCGGAGTACTGCCCGCCCGAGTAATTGCCACCGGAGTACGCGCCTCCGGATGCCGGGCCGCCCGAAGACGGTCCAGCGGGCCGGGGCGGCGGCGGTGCATAGGGGTCGGCATCCCGGGGATCGTAGTCACGACGCTCTCCGTTACGTGGCGCGCCGTAGACGCCCGGAGCGCCTCCCGGGGCACCGTAGACGCCACCGCCACGACCGGGAGCTGCCGGTGCGCCGCCGGCGCCGTAGACCCCGCCGGGAGCGCCACCGGGGCCGTACACGCCCGGGGCCGCGCCGACGGGAGCGCGCGCCGGACCGGGTCGACCGTTCGCGGCCGGGTTCCGATCGGCGGCGGCCACGGCCTCCCGGTGGCGGCGGCGCGAGCGCCGGATGCCCAGGATGCCGATGATGACCAGCGCCAGGCCGATCAGGCCGATGCTCGCCAGCATGATCTTGAGATCGGTCAGCGACAGCGACGTCAGCCAGGTCCGGAGTGCGGACGGTTTCGCGGGCGTCTTCGCGCCGGTGGAACCGACCGTCGCCTTCGTCGCGGCCGGCGTCGACGGCACGTACTTCAAGATGGGAGTCGTTGTCTGTGACGGCACGTGCGAGACGGTGACGAAGTCCTTGCCGTCCGGCGTGAACGAGATCGCCTCACCCTGCGGCTCGTCCGGCATCGCCGTGATGAGCGGGGTGGTCTTCATGATCGCGTTGACGACGTCCCCGCCGGTCACGGTCCACTCGTACGCGTCGGAGTACGTCCGGAGGACGACCTTCGTGCCGTCCGGCGAATTGGCGCCGCCGGTGACCAGCAGGCGGCCGGGGCCTTCCAGTTTGTTGTCGGTGCCGGTGTCCTCCGGTAGGAACGAGCCGACCGCGGTCAGCGGCACGTTGGCGTTAGGGTTCAGCGCGCCAACCGCCGGTTCGTACAGCACCGACGGGCCGCTGCCGGAGGCCGGCTGGGTCACGAAGATCGGTCGACCGTCACCGTCCAGCACCATCGCCTTGGCCGGGTGCGGCGTTCCACCTGGGTAGGTGAAGTGGTAGAGCACCGTCGGGCCGGTTGCCGGGATCTTCCACAGCGCAATCCTCGAGCGGCTGAGGTTGCCGTCACCGATGTCGGCGGCCCACAGCGTGCCGGACTTGTCGGTGACGATGTCCTCGGGATCGAGCGGCCGGGTCACGTACGGCCTGGTGTGGTTCCGGCTGCAGTTGCTGTTCAGGTAGGTGATGTTCGGTAAGTCGTTGGCGTCGTCGGCCCCATCCACGACGACGTAGCCCGAACTCGTCGCGACGATGCCGGTGAGGTTTGTGGTGTTGCTGGGGACCGTGCACACCGTGGTCGGCTTCTGCGCCGCGGGGACCGGAATGGCAGGTCCGGTCGCGCTCGCAGCGGGCGTCGGGTCAGCGATTGCGGACCCGGCGCCCGTGAAGATCAGACCGAGGGCCACCACCGTTGCAATCGCTACACGCCGCATCCAGCCAGTGTCTCAGAGGTTTGCAACAGTCATCGACCCAGTGGAGATTCGTCACAGCTGTTTCGCAGCAACCTACAGATCAACGACTACGTTCCGTGGTCAGTTGCTCACCAAACGCGAAGGGACGCAGCGTCGCGGCGAGGAACTCCGGTACGCGTACCCACAGTTCAGTGCCGTTGTCCCGGTGATCGGAGCTCAACACCTCGCCACGATCATGCACAGCGGCAACCAGCTCACCGCGGTCGTACGGCACCAGAACCCGCAACTCGACCGCCGGGCGTGGCAGCCGCGCCTCGATCGCGATCCGGAGATCGTCCATACCCGACGCCGGTACGGGCGGACACGAAGACCGCCTGCGGCCAGAGGCGCTTGAGCCGCAGCAACGACTCCTCGCTGGCCGCGTCGATCTTGTTGACCACCAGCAGCTCGGGCAGCTTGTCCGCACCGACCTCACCGAGTACCTCGTGCACCGATCGGACCTGCTGCTCCGGATCCGGATGCGCGCCGTCCACCACGTGCACGACGAGATCGGACTCGCCGACCTCCTCCAGCGTCGAGCGGAACGCCTCGATCAACTGGTGCGGCAGGTGCCGGACGAAGCCGACCGTGTCCGAGTAGGTGAAGATGCGGCCGTCCGGCGTCATCGTCTTGCGGGTGGTCGGATCGAGCGTCGCGAACAGCGCGTCCTCGACCAGCACGCCGGCACCGGTCAGCCGGTTCAGCAGGCTCGACTTACCGGCGTTCGTATATCCGGCGATCGAGACGCTGGGAATCGAATGGCGGCGACGGTTCGACCGCTTGGTCGTACGCATCGTCTTCATCAACGTGATTTCCTTGCGCAGCCGAGAGATCCGGATCCGGATCCGGCGGCGGTCGGTCTCCAGCTTCGTCTCACCGGGGCCACGGGAACCGATGCCGCCGCCCTGCGCGCCGACCCGGCCACCGGCCTGGCGGCTCATCGACTCACCCCAACCGCGCAGACGCGGCAGGAGATATTGCAGCTGGGCCAGCTCGACCTGGGCCTTGCCCTCACGGGACTTGGCGTGCTGAGCGAAGATGTCGAGGATCAGCGCCGTACGGTCAATGACCTTGACCTTGACCCGTGTTTCCAGCTTGCGCAACTGGCTCGGCGACAGCTCGCCGTCGCAGATCACCGTGTCGGCGCCGGTGGACATGACGATGCTGGTCAGCTCTTCAACCTTGCCCCGACCGATGTACGTCGCCTGGTCCGGGCGGCTGCGACGCTGAATCAGCGCCTCCAGCACCTGCGAACCGGCGGTCTCCGCGAGCGCGGCCAGCTCGGCCAGCGAATTCTCCGCGTCAGACACGGTGCCCTCGGTCCAGACGCCGATCAGCACGACCCGTTCGAGTCGCAACTGGCGGTATTCGACCTCGGTGACATCGGTGAGCTCGGTGGAGAGTCCGGCGACGCGGCGGAGCGAATTACGGTCGGCCAGCTCAAGATCGCCCTGAGTATCCTCATCGGCGGCGTAATCGTCGTCAAGATCTACGCCGGTCACGAAATCGTTCTCAGTCATAAATTCCTCATTCATCCCCTTGATCGTGGCACGCCGATCGGGTGACCGCACCTGCATTACCGTGCCGATCGAAATCCGATGGGTGAGCCAGCGTCGCCGCTCTGCGCACCCATCACTAGTCTTGAGGCGGCGAAGCGCGATGATGCGGTCCGCTGACGAAGGGTGCGGTTTTCATGAGTGCGCTGCCAAGTGCGGGCTTCTCGATCACAATCCGGGTCTCCGTTCCGGCCGAGTCGACCGCGATCGGCCGGATCGCGACCGCCGTCGGTGATGTCGGCGGCATCGTGACCGCGCTGGATGTCGTCGACTCCGATCACGTCCGGGTGATTGCCGACGTCACCTGCGATACCTCCGATTCCACCCACGCCGACCAGGTGGTCGCCGCCCTGGAGAAGCTCGACGGACTCGAGGTTCGCAAGGTCTCCGACCGGACGTTCCTGCTGCATCTCGGCGGCAAGATCGAGGTCACGTCGAAGGTGGCGCTGCGCAACCGCGACGAGCTGTCCCGCGCGTACACGCCGGGCGTGGCCCGCGTCTGCATGGCGATCTACGAAAACCCGGAAGACGCTCGCCGCCTCACCATCAAGCGGAACACGATCGCCGTCGTGACCGACGGCTCCGCGGTCCTCGGCCTGGGCAACATCGGCCCGGCCGCGGCGCTGCCGGTGATGGAGGGCAAGGCTGCGCTGTTCAAGCGGTTCGGCGGCGTGGACGCATGGCCGATCGTCCTGGACACGCAGGACACCGAGGAGATCATCCAGATCGTCCGGGCGATCGCGCCGGCCTACGGCGGCATCAACCTGGAGGACATCGCCGCACCCCGCTGCTTCGAGATCGAGGCGCGGCTGCGCGAGATGCTCGACATTCCGGTGTTCCACGATGATCAGCACGGCACCGCGATCTGCGTCCTGGCCGCGCTCCGAAACGCCCTGCGCGTCGTGGGCAAGCAGATGGCGGACGTCCGGGTCGTCGTCTCAGGGGCCGGAGCAGCCGGTACGGCCATCATGAAGCTTCTTCTCCGCCAGGGTGTCGGCGACATCATCGCGTACGACCGGCGGGGCGCCCTGCACAAGGGCATGCCGGAGATGAGCCCGTCGTGGCAGTGGCTCGCCGACAACACGAACCGGGACGGCTACTCGGGCGACCTGCCCGGCGCAATCCGGGGCGCGGACGTGTTCATCGGGGTCAGCGCGCCCAACCTGCTGACCGGCGACGACATCGCCGGCATGGCGAAGGACTCGATCGTGTTCGCGTTGGCGAATCCGGATCCCGAGGTGGATCCGCGGGAGGCTCGTAAGCACGCCGCGATCGTCGCGACCGGCCGATCTGACCAGCCGAACCAGATCAACAACGTGCTCGCATTTCCGGGCGTGTTCCGCGGCATGCTGGATGCGCAGGCGAAGGCGTACACGGAGGACATGGCACTCGCTGCGGCCCGAGCGATCGCGGATGTCGTCGGCGAGGAGAAGCTGAACGCATCCGTGATCGTGCCGAGCGTGTTCGACCCGCGGGTGACGCCGGCCGTCGCGGCCGCGGTACGAGCCGTGGTCAAGGGCGGGGCTGACGTCCCCGACCCACTCGGCGAGTCGATCGCCATCCTCCCCAGCTGACCCCGGGACGACACTCCAACCGCCAAACGACACGCAGCCGGCCGGCTCGCTCATTTGCAAGATCGCTTTGGAGGATCGCTCATTGCAAGATCGCGAGTTTTGGAAGGTTTCCCGGCTCAATGCTGTGATCATGGCCGTTTGAGGTCGGTGTGTCGCCAATACTCGCGATCATCGTGCAGCTCGAGCGATCATCGTGCAGCTCGAGCACGATACGTCAGATCAGCGTCGTCTCGCCGGTTGCCACGATCACGGCCGGGCCGGTCAGACGGCAGCTCGTCTCGTCGATCGCGATCGTCAGGCGTCCGCCGGGCACATCCACGATCACGGTGCCGACCGCTCGACCGGCGGCATGCAGAACGGCGCGGGCGACCGCGCAAGCGCCGGAGCCGCAGGACTGTGTCTCCCCCGCCCCGCGCTCGTAGACCCGCATCGCCACGTGCGCATCGGCGTCCACCGGCCCGGCACCGACCTCTGCTGTTGGCGAGATGGGGACGATGAATTCAACGTTTGCGCTCGCCGGGAACTCGGCCGCGGACAAGAGCGGCTGAACCGAAAGGTCCAGCGCGGCCAGGTGAGCACGGTCCGGCAGCGTGACGATCAGATTCGGGTTGCCGGCCGTCACCGACAGTCCGGTGTAGTCGACGCCGCCGACGGTCGTGTGTCCGGCCGGCCCGACCACGGTTCGCGGCATGTCGACCGTGATCAGGTCGCTCCCGACGTCCACCGTGACCACACCCGCGCGGGTCGCGATCGGCAGGGCGGACCGCTCCGACACCAGGCCGGTCGAGGTCAGGTAGCGCGCGAACACCCGTACGCCGTTGCCGCACATCTCGGCGAGCGAGCCGTCCGAGTTGCGGTAGTCCATGAACCACTCGGCGGCCCCGGCCATGCCGGCCGCGTCCGGATCCTTCGCCGCCCGGACAACGCGCAGCACGCCGTCTGCACCGATGCCGTGGCGCCGATCGCAGAGCGCGACGACCATCGCCGGCGTCAGATCGATCTCGCCGTCCGGATCGGGCAGCACCACGAAGTCGTTGCCGGTCCCGTGCGCCTTGGCAAATCTCATGATCTCTCTATTCTGACCTACCCCGCCATGCCGGAGAAGGCTGGTCCCGGAGTTATTCGCGCGCGACGCCTACCAGGTCGAGAGCGCTCGCGGCGAGGGTCGGGGACGCACCGTCCAGCCAGATGATGTTCGGATCGCGGCGGAACCACTTGCGCTGCCGCCGGACGAAACGGCGCGTCGCCTGCACGGTGTCCACGGCTGCCTGGTCGAGACTGCAGACCCCGTCCAGGTACGCGAGCATCTGCTGATAACCCAGTGCCCGCGATGCCGTCAGACCGTCCCGCAGGCCTTCACGTTCCAACGCCCGCACCTCGGACAGCAGTCCGGCCGCCCACATTCGCTCGACCCGATCCGCGATCCGCTGATCGAGTACGGCCGTGTCGACATCGACGCCGAGCTGGATCGACGGGTAGGCGGGCGTGGGTGCCGGCAACGCGGCCGCAAACGGGGCGCCGGTCAGCTCGATCACCTCCAGCGCACGGACGATGCGGCGGCCGTTGGTCGGCAGGATCCGCTCCGCCGCGACCGGATCGACGAGCGCGAGACGGGCATGCAGGGCCTCCGGGCCGGCGGCTTCCAGCGAAGCCTCCAGAGCGGTGCGGATCGCCGGATCGGTCCCGGGAAACTCGAACTGCTCCAGCACCGCGCGTATATAGAGCCCGGATCCGCCGACCAGGATCGGTACGCGTCCCCGCGCCACGATGCCGTCGATCGCTTCCCGTGCCAATTGCTGGTAGACGGCGACGCTGGCGGTTTCGCGTACCCCCCAGATGTCGAGCAGATGGTGTGGAATGCCGCCGCGTTCGGCGGCCGTGAGTTTCGCGGTGCCGATGTCCATCCCTCGGTAGAGCTGCATCGAATCGGCGTTGATGATCTCGCCGTCCATCGAGTCGGCGAGCGCGATGCTGAGCGCGGACTTGCCGGCCGCGGTCGGACCCACCACCGCGACCACCGTCACGCCGGCTCCCACGATGCCGTCGTCGTGGCGAAACGAAGATCATCTAGTTCGGATGCCGCGCTGGTTGCCACAGACGGCAATAAAAGCGGAGGATGCGGACAGATAGTGGCAACGACGAGAGGCACCGCTCCACGGTATCCGGCGCGTTAGGACACCATATGGTCACGGTCAGCGGCAGGCGCTCGACGGGGACGGGGGCGCACCTGTGACAATGCCCGAGGAGACTCATCACATGTGCCATTGGCGGGCGCGCCGGTTGAGCGTTGCGTCCGGGAAGAACGAGGTTGACTGATGGAAGACTGGACCGCATTCGGGCGCATCGATGCTGACGGCACCGTATTCGTCAAGACTGCCGATGGCGAACGCCCGGTCGGGTCGTGGCAGGCGGGCACGCCCGAGGAGGGCATCGCCCACTTCGCGCGGCGGTACGCCGACCTCGTCACCGAGGTCAACCTCCTCGAGGCCCGCATGAGCAGCGGTGCGGCCGACGCGCAGCACTCGCTCACCACGATCAAGCGCCTGCACGCGTCACTCCCGGAGGCGCACGTCGTCGGCGATATCGATGGGCTCTCGGCCCGTCTGGAGAAGCTGACCGCGGTCGCGACCGAGAAGGCGGACGCATCCCGGGCCGCCCGCGACGAGGCACGGACGGCCGCGCTGGTCGCGAAGACCACGCTGGTCACCGAGGCGGAGGCGCTCGCCGCCGAATCGACGAGCTGGAAGACGTCCGGGGACCGGTTCACCGCGATCCTGGAGGAATGGAAGGCGATCAAGGGCGTCGACCGCAAGGCCGACGGCGAGCTGTGGAAGCGGTTCGCGACCGCCCGGGACACGTTCACACGACGCCGGGGCGCGCACTTCGCGACGCTGGACGCGAGCCGCAAGCAGGCGCAGGGTCGCAAGGACGAGCTCGTGGCGGAGGCGGAGACGCTGTCCGAGTCGACCGAGTGGACCGCGACCGCGAACCGGCTTAAGGAGCTGATGACCGAGTGGAAGGCGGCTCCGCGCGCCTCCAAAGAGGTCGAGCAGAAGCTCTGGGACCGCTTCCGGGCTGCTCAGGACGCATTCTTCACCCGCCGTAGCGAGGTGTTCTCGGCTCGCGACGCGGAATCGAAGGCGGCCGTCAGCGCTCGGCAGGAGCTGCTGACACAGGCCGAGGCGCTCGACGTCGAAGGCGACCCGAAGGCCGCTGCGGCCGCGATGCGCGACATCCAGGCGAAGTGGCACGATGCCGGACGGGTCTCCCGCGACGCGGCCACGAACCTGGACCGTCGCCTCCGCGCGGTTGACGACAAGATCCGCGAGGCGATGGACGTTGCCTGGCGCCGCCCGGAGCCGTCCGCCAGCCCGCTGCTGCTGCAGATGCGCGAGCAGGTCGCCGAGGCCGAGGCACGCCTGGAGCGAGCCAAGGCCGCAGGTGACGCGAAGCGGATCCGCGAGGCCGAAAGCGCGCTGGCCGGAAAGAAGCAGTTCCTGGCCTTGGCCGAGGGCGCTGCGTAGTACTCCACGAGAAAGGGGGCCCGTCCGGGCCCCCTTTTTCAGCTGCAGGCGTGTGCGGTGACCGGGGCCGCGGGTGGTGCGCCCAACGTGGGCAGTCCCAACATCACCCCAGGGGTACGGGCAACCAGGCCGGCCTCGTACGCGTCGCCGGCCCGCGTCCGGCGGTGGCCCAGCAGAGCACCGTCCGCGTTGAGGTGATGCGGCGCCGCGTACGTGATCTCGGTGGTCACGATGTCGCCCGGCCGGATCGCGCTGGACTCGGCGGCGAAGTGCACCAGCCGACCGTCGCGGGCCCGCCCGGACATCCGGCCGGTGGCGCCGTCCTTCCGGCCCTCGCCGACCGCGACGAGCACCTCCGGCACCGTACCGACGAGCTTCTTGTTCTCGGCCCAGGTGATCTCCTCCAGCGTCGCGATCAGGCGCTGGTAGCGCTCGGTCACGACCTCCTTCGGCACCTGGTCGTCCATGGTCGCGGCCGGTGTGCCGGGACGCTTCGAGTACTGGAACGTGAACGCGCTGGCGAACCGCGCGGCGCGGACGACGTCGAGAGTCGCCTCGAAGTCCGCCTCGGTCTCGCCGGGGAAGCCGACGATGATGTCGGTCGTGATCGCGGCGTCCGGCATCGCGGCCCGGACCTTGTCGATGATCCCGAGGTAGCGCTCCTGGCGGTAGCTGCGGCGCATGCCGCGCAGCACGGCGTCGGAGCCGGACTGCAGCGGCATGTGCAGGCTGTGGCAGACGTTGTCGGTCTCGGCCATCGCCGCGATCACGTCGTCGGTGAAGTCCTTCGGGTGCGGGCTGGTGAACCGTACGCGCTCCAGGCCCTCGATCTCGCCGGTCGCGCGCAGCAGCTTGCCGAAGGCCAGCCGGTCGCCGAACTCGACACCGTACGAGTTGACGTTCTGCCCGAGCAGCGTGACCTCGAGGACGCCCTCGGCGACCAGCGCGCGTACCTCGGCGAGCACGTCGCCGGGGCGGCGGTCCTTCTCGGTGCCGCGCAGGCTCGGCACGATGCAGAACGTGCAGGTGTTGTTGCAGCCGACCGAGATCGAGACCCATCCGGCGTACGTCGACTCGCGCCGCGTCGGCAGCGTGGACGGGAAGACCTCGAGCGACTCGAGGATCTCGACCTGGGCCTCTTCGTTGTGCCGGGCGCGTTCCAGCAGCACCGGCAGCGAGCCGATGTTGTGCGTGCCGAAGACGACATCGACCCAGGGCGCCTTCTGGACGATCTCGCCGCGGTCCTTCTGCGCCAGGCAGCCACCGACGGCGATCTGCATGCCCGGATTCTTCGCCTTGACCGGAGCAAGGTGGCCGAGGTTGCCGTAGAGGCGGTTGTCGGCGTTCTCCCGTACGGCGCAGGTGTTGAACACCACCACGTCGGCCGTTTCGTCCGCGTTCTGCCGGGACATATCCGGCGGCGTCGAGCAGGCCGGAGATGCGCTCCGAGTCGTGGACGTTCATCTGGCAGCCGTACGTGACGACGCTGTACTTCAACATTTTCTCTCCGCTGACTGGCCGATGGCTCGGTCCATCATTCCACGTCTCCGTATGATCTTGCAGATGACGAGGGCGGGCGGCTGGTCACGGGTGATCGTTCGGCGGAGGATGGTGCCATGTGTCGAAGCATCAAGACTCTCCGCGAGCCGTTCACGTCCGACGTCACGGATGCCGATGTGAACGCCGCTGCGCTGCAGTACGTTCGCAAGATCTCCGGATTCCGTGCGCCCGCGGCACACAACGCGGACGCGTTCAACGAGGCCGTCGCGGCGGTCGCCCACGCCACCGCACACCTGCTTGGAGCACCTCGAGGTGAGGGGCGCTACCGCGCGATCTCGGTGACCCGCGACTCGCGGACGACGGTGACGCGGATCTGGCCCGGGTAGGTCAACTCCGCCTCGATCTGCTTCGCGACGTCGCGGGCCAGCACGGACGCGGCGATGTCGTCGACGTCGTCCGGCTTCACCATGACCCGGACCTCACGGCCGGCCTGCATCGCGAAGACCTTCTCGACGCCGACCTTGCCGGACGCGATCTCCTCGATGCGCTCGAGCCGCTTGACGTACGCCTCGAGGCTCTCCCGACGCGCACCCGGCCGGCCGCCGGAGCACGCGTCCGACGCCTGCGTCAGCACGGCCTCGATCGTCTGCGGCAGGACCTCGTTGTGGTGCGCCTCGATGGCATGGACGACGTCGTCCGACTCGCCGTACTTCCGGGCGATGTCGGCGCCGATCAGCGCGTGGCTGCCCTCCACCTCGTGGGTGAGCGCCTTGCCGATGTCGTGCAGGAACGCGGCACGCTTGATGGTCGCCGGCGGCAGCCTCAACTCGGAGGCCATGATGCCCGCGATGTGGCCGGTCTCGACCAGGTGCTTGAGCACGTTCTGGCCGTAGCTCGTGCGGTAGCGCAGCCGCCCGAGCAGCGTCACCAACTCCGGGTGCAGGTCGGTGATGCCGACCTCGACCAGCGCGTCTTCGGCGGCCCGCTGGCACAGCCGCTCGACCTCGGTCTTGGCCTGCTCGTATACCTCTTCGATCCGGTGCGGGTGGATCCGCCCGTCGAGGACGAGCTTGTCGAGCGTCACCCGGCCGACCTCGCGTCGGACCGGATCGAAACACGAGAGCAGGACCGCTTCCGGTGTGTCGTCGATGATCAGGTTGACGCCGGTCACGGACTCGAACGCCCGGATGTTACGACCCTCGCGGCCGATGATCCGGCCCTTCATCTCGTCGCTCGGCAGGTGCAGCACGCTGACGACGCTCTCCGCGGTCTGCTCGCTGGCGACCCGCTGGATCGCATCGACCACGATGTGCCGCGCCCGGTCCTCGGCGGTGTTGCGCGCGTCGTTCTCGATATCGCGGATCAGCAGCGCGGCCTCCCGCTTCGCCTGCGTCTCGATCGACTCGACCAGTTCGGAGCGAGCGGCGTCGGCGGTCAATCCGGCAACCCGCTCCAGCTCCCGACGGCGGAGATCCTCGGCGGTCGCGATCGACAATTCGCGGTCGACCAGCACGGCCTCGCGGTCGGCAAGTTCGATCTCGGATGCGCTGATCCGGCGGTCTCGCTCGGCGACCCGCTCGGACTCCTCCGCCTGCAGACGTTCGCGCTCATCCAGACGCTTCTGCCGGCGTTCGGTATCGGCGATCTGCTCACGGACGGTGGCGGTCAGGACCTCGATCTCGCGCTCGCCGGCCCGACGGCCGGCGATCCGGGACTGCTCGGCGTCTTCGCGCGCTTGCAGGTGTGCACGTTCGAGGATGCTCTCCGCCTCGGCGTGCGCCGATCCGATGGCTCGCTGCGCCTCGGCCCGGGCGGCGGTCGCCTCGGCCTTGGCGGCGACCGCCTCGGTCCGGGCAACGCTGGCGGTGGCACGTGCGGCCTCGACCGCAAGGGTCGCATCGTCGGCCGCACTGCGCAGCGTGGCGAGCGACTGTTCCTGATGATCCTTCGCGGCCAGGAAGGCGGAATCGTCCGCGATCACCGCCGCGCGCTGTGGCGCACTTGTGCCGAGTTGCCGGACGACGCGGCTGAACCACACGAAAGCAACGGCAATCAGGACGACCAGTACAGCGACTACAACCACAAGGGCCTCGATCGCGCTCACGGGTCAACCTCCTTCGCAGCCGTTGGCGTGCGCTCGTCGGGGATGACGTGCGGCAACGCTGTATCCGGTGAGAAGAATCCGTCCGATTCGCGGCGTACAAGGGTGCGCTTATGGGCCGACGAGCACGTCAGTGCTGCCGATACAACTGAGCGGCGGTCGCTACGCGACCGATCCTGGAGTATTCGCAAAGGGTCGAACTGTGGCCGTACTGTTACGCGATCTATGTGGTGCGGTAATCCGCGATCGTTAGGAGTTCTTCTCGGTAGCTCTGAGGTTAGGTTGCCAAGGGCGGTTCGGTCAAGAACTCATGATCGGGTATTAGTCGGACACACTTGTCGCGCTCTTCCGTCGGCGCGTCGCGCGTACGTGCTCGAACCCGGGCTTCTCGGCGCAGAAACAATCGTGAGCCTCGATCTCCGAGCCGCTTCCAAACCGACTCTCAAGGCATCCGCGGACTCGGCGGAGGACTACTCCAAGGACTCGAGGTCGGCATGTTCGGCGAGACCGTCGAGATCCATGTCGGCTTCGGCCGCACGCTCCGCCAAGACGTCCTTGACAGCGCCGATCACGATGCCGGACGGATAGCCCTTCCGGGCCAGCATGGCGACCAGTCGGCGGAATTGTGCATCCGGCGGCGCGCTGCCCATGCTGCGGAGCTTGCGCTCGACCAGCGCGCGGGCGGTGGCGGCTTCGGTCTCGCCGTCGAGGTCGTCCAGCGCCTCGTCGACGACCTCGGACTCGACGCCTTTGCGGCGCAGTTCGTTGGCGAGCGCCCGGCTGGCCAGGCCCCGGCCGTGGTGGCGGCTGGACACCCATGCCTTCGCGAACGCGACGTCGTCGATCAGACCGACTTCGGCATAGCGTGCCAGGACCGACGCGGCCACGTCATCGTCGATCTCCTTCTTGCGCAGCGCGGTCGCCAGCTCGGCCCGCGTCCGGGGCCGGAACGACAGCTGCCGCAGGCAGATCTCCCGTGCCAACTCGTACGGGTCACGCGGCGCCGCCGGCGGCTTCGGCCTCTCCGGTTGCGGCCCAGCCGATTGCTGCCCGTCCGGTCCTCCGGAATCGGTGGCGGACACCTCCGGCCTCGTCCGGCGCGGACGGGCCGGGGCGGCATCCCAACCCCGGCCCGTACGTGCTCGACGACCTGCCACCGGCTAGAAGTCCACCGTGATAACGCCGTCACCGACCACCGCATCGGGCACCAGAGCCGCGCCGACACCGAGCTTTTCCAGGATCTTCTTCTCGATCTCGGCCGCGACGTCCGGGTTTTCCTTGAGGAACCGGCGCGCGTTTTCCTTGCCCTGACCGAGCTGGTCACCGTCGTACGTGTACCACGCACCGGCCTTGCGGATGATGCTCTGCTCGACGCCGACGTCGATCAGCGATCCCTCGCGCGAGATGCCCTGGCCGTAGATGATGTCGAACTCGGCCTGCTTGAACGGCGACGCGACCTTGTTCTTGACGACCTTGACCCGGGTCCGGTTGCCGACCGCGTCCGTGCCGTCCTTCAGCGCCTCGATCCGGCGGACGTCGAGGCGGACCGACGCGTAGAACTTCAGCGCCTTACCACCCGTGGTCGTCTCCGGGCTGCCGAACATGACGCCGATCTTCTCGCGCAGCTGGTTGATGAAGATCGCCGTGGTGTTCGTGTTGCTCAGCGCGCCGGTGATCTTACGCAGCGCCTGGCTCATGAGACGGGCCTGCAGGCCGACGTGGCTGTCGCCCATCTCGCCCTCGATCTCGGCGCGCGGCACGAGCGCCGCGACCGAGTCGACCACGACGATGTCGATCGCGCCGGAGCGGATCAGCATGTCCATGATCTCCAGCGCCTGCTCACCGGTGTCCGGCTGCGACACGAGCAGGGCGTCGGTGTCGACGCCGAGCGCCTTCGCGTAGTCGGGGTCGAGCGCGTGCTCGGCGTCGATGAACGCCGCAATACCGCCTGCGGCCTGTGCATTCGCGACCGCGTGCAGCGCGACCGTGGTCTTACCGCTGGACTCCGGCCCGTAGATCTCGATGATCCGGCCACGCGGCAGGCCACCGATGCCGAGGGCGACGTCGAGGGCGATGGAACCGGTCGGGATCACCGCCATCGGGATCACCGGCCGCTCACCGAGCCGCATCACGGAGCCCTTACCGAACTGTTTGTCGATCTGCGCGAGCGCGAGGTCGAGCGCCTTCTCGCGGTCTGGCACTCCTGCCATGGCTGACACCCCTGGTTTCCCGGTCTTCTTCTCCGTCGGACTCTTCACCTGGCACACGCTAGAGCCTCTGTGCGACAGAACGCACGTGCCGAACCGGCGGCTGTGGATAACGACGTGATGTGGAGAATACCCGTACAGGTGTACGACGCAAGTTTCAACACGCTATCTCAGCTTTGCCGGCACCCGATCGGGATAGGCCGCGCACACCGCCCGCCAGACCGTCACCGCCGGTATGCCGGCGAGCAGCGCCTGGTCGACGGTACGGCCTTCCAGCTCAGGCAGGATCTGGTCGGACGCAACACTCGCCGCATAGGCCGGGCCGAATACGGCCTCCAGCCGGGCCCAAAAATCGGTCAGACGCATCCGACGATCGTAGGCCGTGTCATCCGTACGTGGCGACGTCAGGCGCTGTAGGCCGCCGATCGGCTCGCCGACGCGGCCCGGGCGACCGCGGCGGCGAGCGGTTCGATGTCACCGGGCGCCAGCAGGCTCACCGTGATCCGGATCGCCGGCGGCGTGGACTGCCGGAACAGCGCGCCGGGTGCGACCGCATAGCCGTCCTCGCGCAGCCGTGTCACGGCACCGGTCTCGTCCGGCACCGGTACCCAGACGTTCAGGCCGCTCCGGCCGGTCGCCGCGAGCCCCCGATCGGCCAGCGCATCGATCAGTGCCGACCGGCGCTGCTCGTACGTGTCCCGGGCCCGGTCGATCAACTCGGCCACCTCCGGAGATGTCCACAATCCGACAACCAGCCGCTGCAGCACGCTCGAGACCCACCGGGTGCCGAGGAGCTGGCGGCCGACCACCCGCCCGATCGTCTCCTCGTCACCGGCGAGCACCGCGACCCGCAGATCAGGCCCGTACGGTTTGCTCACCGACCGGACGAATGCCCAGCTCCGGACGCAGCCGGCCAGCGGGAACAGATCCACCGCGGACAGCTGTGCCGAATGGTCGTCCTCGATCACCAACACGTCCGGGTGCTCGCGCAACACGGCGCGCAGGGCGGCCGCTCGGGCCTCCGTCACCGAGGCGCCGGTCGGATTGTGCGCCCGCGACGTCACGATCACCGCACGGGCGCCGGCTGCGAGCGCCAGCCGCAGGCCGGCCACGGTCGGGCCGTCGTCGTCGATCGCCATCGGGACCACCGGCATGCCGAGCGCCGCGGCAAGATCGAGCATGGACGCCCAGCCCGGATCTTCGACCGCGATCTTGTCGCCCGGGCGCAGATGCGCGTCGAGCACGCGTTCGATCGAGTCCAGCGCGCCGCCGGCCACCGCGATCGCGGCGCCGTCGAGATCGATGCCGTCGGCGGCGAACGCCTCTGCGGCGAGGTCCGGAAGCGTGTTCACCGCGGGCAGGGACGCCAGAAACGGCTCCGGTTGCGGCAGCAGGCGCGGGTCCGGCAGGCCGGACAGAAGATCCAGAGCACTATCCGGTACGGCCAGCCGCCACGCCCCGCGGAAACCGGCGACGGCCGGCCGGGATCGGATCCGGGTGCCGTTGCGGCCGGCCGTCTCGACGATGCCACGATGGCGTAGTGCCTGGTAGGCGGCGGCTACCGTGGCCGGGCTGACGCCCAGATCGGCGGCCAGCGTCCGGACCGGCGGAAGTGCGTCACCGGCGTCGTACGCCCCGGAGCGGACGCCGACCTCGACCGACGTGGCGATCTCGCTAGCCGTGGAACCCGAGAGCTGATAACGTACTGGCACAATTTCCAGACTGTACTAGTACAAATAAGAATGCCAGAGATGAAGGGCAAGAGGATGACCAGCCGCACGATCCCGAGCCGGTATCCCGAACGGGCGACCTACGACCGCGACGCCGCGTACGCGCTGCTCGACGAGGCCTACATCTGCCACTTCGGCGTCACCGTCGACGGCGACCCGCGCGTGCTGCCGACCCTGTTCGTCCGCGTCGACGACACGCTCTACCTGCACGGATCAACGGCCGCGCGGTGGATGCTGGCGGCCCGTGGCGACCAGGGGCTGCCGATCTGCGTGGCGGTGACCGCGATCGACGCACTCGTCCTCGCCCGGTCCCAGTTCCACCACAGCGCCAACTACCGGTCGCTGGTCGCGCACGGCATCGCCCGGCTGGTCACCGACGAGGCCGCGAAGCGGGTCGCGATGACCGCGCTGGTCGAGAAGATCGGCACCGGCCGCAGTACGCACACCCGCCCGCCGACCGCCGTCGAGCTGGCGAAGACGGCCGTCCTGGCGCTGGATCTGACCGAGGTGTCGCTCAAGCGGCGCACCAGCGGTGTCGGTGACGACGAGGCCGATCTGGACCTGCCCTACTGGGCCGGCATCGTGCCGCTGGAGACCACGCTCGGATACGGCGAGGCGGCCGACGGCGTACGCGTGGAGGCGCCGGACTACGTGCGTACCCGGTCGCCTTATCACGCATCGGTGACCTTGCGCGGCGCGCACGTCGTGCTGGAACCGCTGAGCGCGAGCGACGCGGCCGAGGCGTTTGTCGCCTTCGACGACGCGGAGGTCTGGGAGCACGCGGTCGTGCCCCGACCGCAGACCGTGGCGGACATGGCCGACGTGATCCGGCGCGACCTCGATCGCCGGGCGGCCGGCGCGATGGTGCCGTTCACGATCCGTGACGCCGAGAGCAATGAGCTGATCGGCGCGACGTCCTACTACGACATCTATCCGGAGCGCGAGACGATCGCGATCGGCGGCACCCGGATGGCCCGGCCGCGGTGGCGGACGGCCGCGAACACCGAGGCGAAGCTGCTGCTCCTGACGCACGCGTTCGAAGTGCTCGGCGCGGGCCGGGTGGAATGGCACACCGACATCCGCAACGACCGCTCGCAGGCCGCGATCGCCCGCCTGGGCGCGACCCGAGAAGGCGTGCTGAGGCGGCACAAGCGTCGTGGCGACGGTAGCTGGCGAGACAGCGTGCAGTTCTCGATGACCGTCGACGACTGGCCGGCGGCCAAAGAGCGGCTGGTCACGCGGCTCGGAACCGGTCAGACTGTTGGCCATGTGGCTCGGCATCACTAACATCGCGACGTACGTCATCGGCACCTTGATCATCGTGCTGCTGCCGGGCCCGAACTCCATGTTCGTGCTGTCCACCGCGGCCGGCCGGGGCGTACGCAGGGGTTATCAGGCGGCCTTCGGCGTGTTCCTGGGCGACGGGATCATCATGTTCCTGTCCGCCGCCGGGGTCGCATCGCTGCTGCACGCCGAGCCGTGGCTCTTCGACATCGTGAAGTACTCCGGCGCGGCCTACCTCTGCTACATCGGGTACGGGCTGCTGCGGGGTGCCTGGCGGCGCCGTACGCCGACCGATGAAGCGGCGTCGGTGCCGGTCGACGAGGAACGGCACCCGTTTCGCCGGGCGCTCGGGATCAGCCTGCTCAACCCGAAGGCCATCCTGTTCTTCGTGTCGTTCTTCATCCAGTTCGTGAGCCCGGACTATCCCTATCCAGCGATCTCGTTCCTGATTCTCGGCACGATCGCGGAGATCATCAGTTGCGCGTACCTCACGACTTTGATCTTTGCGGGCAGTTATCTGGCCGCGCAGTTCCGCGCACGTCGCAAGCTCGCCCGTGGCCTGACCACCGGCGTGGCCGCGGTCTTCATCGGATTCGCGGTACGGCTGGCGACCGCGTCGCTCAGCTAGCCTTTTTGACCAGGCCGTGCCGGTAGGCATACTGCACGGCCTGGGCACGATCGCGCACGCCGGTCTTCGCGAACAGCCGGTTGATGTGCGACTTCACGGTCGCCTCGGACAGGAACAGGCGCGCCGCGATCTCCCGGTTCGACAGCCCGTCGGCGATCAGTCCGAGCACCTCGGATTCGCGAGCGGTCAGGCCGTCGCCGTTCGGCGCCGGTGCCGGGGGTCCGCCGGCCGCAGCCGCCGCCAGCAGCCGCTGCTGCACCTGCGGATCGAGCACGGACTGCCCGGCCGCAGCAGCCCGGATCGCGCCGGCGATCTGCACCCGACCGGCGTCCTTCGTGAGATATCCGAGCGCTCCGGCCTGCAGCGCGCCAAGGATGTCCACGTCCTCGGCGTAGGTCGTCAGCACCACGACCTGGGTCCGCGGATGCTCGGCCCGGATCCGGGCGGTCGCGGTGACGCCGTCGCAGCGCGGCATGCGCAGATCCATCAGCGCAATGTCGGCGTCGTGCTCGATCACCAGCCGGACCGCCTCGTCACCGTCGCCGGCCGAACCGACCACGCGGACATCGTCGAGCAGCCCGAGCAGCAGTTCCAGGCCCTCGCGGACGGCGGTCTGGTCGTCCGCGATCACGACCCGGATCGGTGACTGCGCTGTCATGCCGGAATCCTGACATCAATACGCCACCCATCTCCAGTCGGACCGGCGTCGATTTGGCCACCGGCCAATTCGGCACGCTCGCGCAGGCCGGTCAGCCCGTAGCCGCCGCCGGTCGACGCCAACGGACCGGTACCGGCCGGTGACGCTCCGTTCGCGACGTCGAGCGCCACCTCGTCGGGTCCATAGTGGAGATCGATGGTGATGCGCGAGCCGGGCGCGTGCTTGCGGACGTTCGTCACCGCCTCCTGGGCGGTGCGGTAGAGCGCCAAGCCGACGTCGGGCGGCAGGTCGCGCGGCACGCCCGCGACGCGGACGGTCGCGCTGCTGCCCACATCCATCTGGTACGCCGCCGCGAGCGTCGCCAGCAACTCCGGCAGCGGCAGCGTCTCGCCGCGCAGCGCGCCGATCGCTCGGCGGGTTTCGGCCATGCCCTCCTTCGCGAGCTGGCTCGCCCGCAGCACGGACGTACGCGCCTGTTCGGTCCGGCCCGATTCGAGCAACGCGTCGGCGGTCTCCAGCTGGACCGTCAGCGCTGCCAGCGCGTGGGCCAGCACATCGTGGATCTCCCGTGCGATGCGGGCGCGTTCGTCCAGCGCAGCCGAGCGTGCCTTTTCCTCGCGGACCTGCCGGGCATCGGCCTCGATCGTGGCATTCTGCCGCCGGACGAGACCGATCAGGACGGATCCGGCGATGACCGCGGGACCGATCGCGAGAATGGTGGGCGAGCTGCCGATGATCTCCAGTCCGAGCACGTAGAGGACGGTCAGGCCGAGCGCGAAGCCGGCGTACGCGGGGACCGGCCACCATTCGGTCGCGTTGATGACCGCGAACGCGGCGAACGTCATCGCGGCCGACCGTGGCTCGATCAACGCGAGCACCGTACCGGCGACGCCGGTGACGACCACGCCGACCATGCCGGCCGGGCGGTTGCGGTACAGCACCGTCGGTATCCGGCCGGCGACGCAGGCGGCGACGAGCAGCGTGACGGCGAGACCGGTGCCCGACCATGCGGGGTACGGCCGGTTCGCGAGGATCGCCACGGCCACTACCGCGACCACGATGAACGGACGCGTCCGTTGCCACCACATTGGCCAGCCCGGCGATCTGGCTTCAACCGTCACGATGTCCTCCGTCCGGGGCATCGGCAATCATGGCAATGTTCACCATTCGCTACATCCCGACCGTCTCGAGGCGCATCCTGTACGTATTCGAACAGGTGACCGATACGTGAGGTGTAGGGCTAGAAAGCGCCTACCTGCACATCTTAGTCCTTTGTGTCCATTTCTTCATCGATCGGGTGCCGCGCGTAGACCATCAGGTTGGCACGGTCGAGACGTTGACGACAGGTGGATGACCTTGCGAAAACGTTTCGGATGATGTGCACGCTGTGATCGTGTAGTTACGCTCAGGTTTGTTTCCCCGGGAATATTCATGTTTTGGCCGGTAAGACAACTCTATGGGCGTCGTCTTCTCGACGATGCGTACGACAGCGCTCTCGCGGTGAGCCGAGGCCCCAGGCCCCCACGCGAGCGCGCCACCTCGAACGCCACCGTGCATGTCCGAGCCGCTCCCTACGGCACGGCGGACGTACGGTCCGAACGACTGCCCGGCGTGGCGCGCCGGTGCGGTCTTTGCAGCCACTCCCACGAGGAGAACCACAACCATGTCCCAGCTCTATGCCCGGACACCAGCCCTCTACGTACAGGTGCGGCGGCACCCGTATGCACCATGGTTGATCGGGCTCGCACTCCTTCTGGTCGTTGGCGCGATCGGCGGGGTCGCCGGCGCCATGCTTTTCCACCTGCACCCCAATGCCGATTCCGCGAGCAGCGCCCAGAGCGCTGCGGTTGGCGACGTCAAGCTCTCCACCTGTGGCGTCGACACGAAGACCGGATGGCCTCGAGCCACCATGATCATTACCAATAGCAGTGCAGCCCGAGCGTCCTACGTCATCACGATCGCGTACCAGAGTGAAGACGGCAGCTTGCAGTACGACTCGGCACAGACCAGCGTCGCAGATCTCGCGCCAGGCCAGAAAGCAACGGCCGCGGCCGAGGGGCTCGATGCTGCACCGCACACGTTCACGTGTGCGGTGACGAGCGTCCATCGTCAGTAGGCGGCCGGGCCTAACGGACACTGACGCTCGAGCGGCGCGACTGGCGGGGCATGATCGCCACGCCGGTCGCGCTCGCGCGTCTCGACACCAGGAGCGATTCGACCACCATGCTCAGGCCGAACATGGACAGGATCGTGCCGGCCTCGGGCAGTGACACACCCACGGCATGCCCGGCGACCAGGAATCCGGCCCGCAAAGCGATCATCCCGATCCAGACCGCGAGCGTCCGGACGGTGTACCGCTGCCACAGGTGGCCGTCGTGCGGGTACAGCTTGATCGTGACGGCCCGGGCAGCGCCGGCGCCGACCGCGATGACCGCCTCGATCACCAGCAGCGCAACGGCCGTGAGGCCGAACGCATGCGGATCGCCGGCGAGTTGATAGACGCCGTACGCGGTCAATCCCAGCGGGATCAGCAGTGACCGGGTACCGACCGGAGAGCCGGCAAAGCGCTTCGCGATCACGTAGATCACGGCCGCGGCGATCAGCAACATCTGCTCGATATTCATGTCCTCAACGCTATTGATCAACTCCGTTGAGCGCTGCCACCCACGGGTTGAGGCCGGGTTGAACCACCGCCCACCCAGGTGTTGTCGGACGCTCGGGGCAGGATGGACGGGTGACTTCCGGTTTCGGCACTCCGACGTTCGGCACTCCGACGTTCGGCACCGCGACGCAGGCGTGGTTCGACGCCGCGTTCGCCGCGCCGACGGCGGCCCAGGCCGGCGCGTGGAGCGCGATCAGCGCCGGCCAGCACGCGCTGGTGGTCGCGCCGACCGGCTCCGGCAAGACGCTCGCCGCGTTCCTGTGGTCGCTCGACCGGCTCGCCGGCCGAGTCCGCCGGCCGAGCCCACCCGCCGGTGCCGGGTGCTCTACGTCAGCCCGCTGAAGGCGCTCGCGGTCGACGTCGAGCGCAACCTGCGCACCCCGCTGATCGGCATCCGGCAGGCGGCGGCCCGGCTGGGCCAACCGATGCCGGACATCACCGTCGGCATGCGCACCGGCGACACCCCGGCCGACGAGCGCCGGGCGTTCGCCAAGCACCCGCCGGACATCCTGATCACCACGCCCGAGTCGCTGTTCCTGCTGCTCACCTCGGCCGCCCGGGAGTCGCTGCGGGGCGTCGAGACGGTGATCGTCGACGAGGTGCACGCGGTCTGCGCCACGAAGCGCGGCGCCCACCTCGCCCTGTCGCTGGAGCGGCTGGACGCGCTGCTCGAACGCCCGGCGCAGCGGATCGGCCTGTCCGCGACCGTCCGCCCGATCGACGAGACGGCCCGCTTCCTCGGCGGCGCGACGCCGGTGACGATCGTGGCGCCGCCGACCGCGAAGACGATCGAGGTCACGCGTCGAGGTGCCGGTCGAGGACATGACCCGCCTCGACGAGACGTCCGACGCGAACGGCGACGACGCGCCCCGGCCGTGCGTCGATCTGGCCGGCGGTCGAGGAGCGGATCCTCGACCTGATCGAGGCGCACCGCTCCACGATCGTGTTCGTCAACGCGCGGCGCGGCGCCGAGCGGCTCTGCGCCCGGCTCAACGAGCTGGCCGCAGGAGCGCGCGACCGGCCTGGCCGTGGTCGCGATGACCGGCACCGGCCGAGCGCCGGCCGAGGTGATGGCCCAGTCCGGCATCGCGGCCGGGGTCGCGCCGCTGGTCGCCCGCGCCCACCACGGCTCGGTCTCCCGCGAGGAGCGCAAGCACATCGAGGAGGCGCTCAAGGCCGGCCAGCTGCCGGCCGTCGTCGCCACCAGCAGCCTCGAACTCGGCATCGACATGGGCGCGGTCGACCTGGTCATCCAGGTCGAGGCGCCGCCCAGCGTCGCGGCCGGGCTGCAGCGGGTCGGCCGGGCCGGGCACCAGGTCGGCGCGGTCTCCCGCGGCGTGGTCTTCCCGAAGCACCGCGGCGACCTGGTCTCCTGCGCGGTGGTCGCCGGGCAGATGGCCACCGGCGGCGATCGAGGAGCTGCGCTACCCGCGCAACCCGCTCGACGTGCTGGCCCAGCAGATCGTCGCGATGGTCGCGATGGAGCCGTGGCACGGTCGCCGACCTGGCCGCGCTGGTCCGCCGAGCGGCGCCGTTCGCCGAGCTCCCGGCGTCGGCGCTGGACGCCGTGCTGGACATGCTCTCCGGCCGCTACCCGTCGACCGCATTCGCCGAACTGCGCCCGCGGCTCGTCTGGGACCGGGTCGACGACACGCTCACCGGCCGCCCGGGCGCCCAGCGGCTCGCGGTGACCAGCGGCGGCACGATCCCGGACCGGGGCCTGTTCGGCGTGTTCCTGGCCGGCTCCGAGCGGGCATCCGCGGGTCGGCGAGCTGGACGAGGAGATGGTCTACGAGTCGCGCGTCGGCGACGTCTTCCTGCTCGGCTCGACGTCCTGGCGGATCGAGGACATCACCCCCGACCGCGTCCTGGTCTCCCCCGCGCCCGGCGCCGCCGCGCGGATGCCGTTCTGGAAGGGCGACGCGCTCGGCCGCCCGGTCGAACTCGGCCGGGCGATCGGCGCCCGGCTGCGCGAGCTGACCAAGGCGGCCGACGCCGAGGCGCGCGCGTCGCTGACCGACGCCGGCCTGGACGCCTGGGCCGCCGACAACCTGCTCGCCTACCTGGCCGAGCAGCGCGACGCCACCCGGGTCGCTGCCCGACGACCGGACGATCCTGGTCGAACGGTTCCGCGACGAGCTCGGCGACTGGCGGATGACGATCCACTGCGTCCTCGGCGCGCGGGTCAACGGGCCGTGGGCGCTCGCGATCGGCCGCCGGCTGGCCGAGCGGTACGGCGTCGATGCGCAGGTCATGCCCTCCGACGACGGCATCGTGGTCCGGCTGCCCGACATCGTCGACGAGCCGCCCGGCGCCGACCTGGTCGCGTTCGACCCGGACGAGATCGCCACGATCGTCGAGGAGTCGGTCGGCGGCTCGGCGATGTTCGCGTCCCGGTTCCGCGAGTGCGCCGCTCGGGCGCTGCTGCTGCCGCGGCGCGACCCGCGCCGGCGTACGCCGCTGTGGCAGCAACGGCAGCGCTCGGCGCAGCTGCTCGACGTCGCCCGCGAATTCGCCGACTTCCCGATCACGCTGGAGGCGGCCCGCGAATGCCTGCGGGACGTGTTCGACGTGCCCGGGCTGGTCGAGCTGATGCGCGACGTGGCCGGCCGCCGCGTACGGGTGGTCGAAGTCGAGACGCCCAAGCCGTCGCCGTTCGCACGGTCGCTGCTGTTCGGCTACGTCGGCGCGTTCCTCTACGAGGGCGACGCACCGCTGGCCGAACGCCGGGCCGCGGCGCTCGCGCTCGACTCGACCCTGCTCGGCGAGCTGCTCGGCCGGGTCGACCTGCGCGAACTGCTCGATCCGGCGGTGGTCGCCGAGACCGAGCGGCGGCTGCAGCGGCTGGTCACCGACTATCCGCCCCGCGACGTCGAGGACGCGGCCGAGATCCTGCGGCTGCTCGGCGACCTGTCGCTGCGTGAGGCCGAGGAGCGCGGCCTCCGACCGGCCTGGCTCGCCGAGCTGGTCGCGGCCCGGCGGGCGATCGAGGTACGGATCGCGGGCGAGCCGCGGTTCCTGCCGATCGAGGACGCCGGCCGGGTCCGGGACGCGCTCGGCGTCGCGCTGCCGGTCGGCATCGCGGCCGCGTACACCGAGCCGGTCGCGGACCCGCTCGGCGACCTGGTCGCCCGGTACGCCCGGACGCACGGCCCGTTCGCGGCGGCCACCTGCGCCGCCCGGTTCGGGCTCGGCGTGTTCGTGGTCGAGCAGGCGCTGCGCCGCCTCGCCGCGGCCGGCCGGATGACCTCCGGCGAGTTCACGCCCGGCGGCGCGGGCGCCGAGTTCTGCGACCCCGACGTCCTGCGTACGCTGCGCCGGCGGTCGCTGGCCGCGCTGCGCAAGGAGATCGAGCCGGTGCCGCCGGCCGCGCTGGCCCGGTTCCTGCCGGCCTGGCAGCAGGTCGGGTCGTCGGCTCGGGGCACGCGCTGCGCTGGCGAGCGCGATCGAGCTGCTCGGCGGCGTCGCGCTGCCCGCCTCGGCGCTGGAACGGCTGGTGCTGCCCGCCCGGGTCGCCGACTACTCCCCCGCGTTCCTCGACGAGCTGTGCGCGTCCGGCGAGGTGGTCTGGGCCGGCGCCGGTTCGATCGGTGCGAACGACGGCTGGGTGACCCTCGCGTACGCCGACTCCGCCCCGCTGCTGCTCCCGCCGCCCGATCCCGAGCTGGCCAGCGGCGTCGTCCACGACGCGATCCTGGCCGCGCTCGACGGCGGCCAGGCGCTGTTCTTCCGCGGGATCGCCGATCGCCTGCCGGGGACCGCACCGGCCGATGTCGCGGCCGCGATCTGGGACCTGGTCTGGGCCGGCCACCTGTCGAACGACACGATCGGACCGCTCCGGGCGCTGCTCTCCGGCGGCACCGGCGCGCACAAGGCGAAGGCGACGCCCGGCCGGTCGCGTTACCGGCGGCCGGGCCGCCCATCGGTGTCGGCCGCGGCGATCGCCGGCGGATCCGGCGGACCGGTGCCGGTCGGCATGGGCGGCCGCTGGTACCGGCTGCCCGACCGCGACGCCGACCCGACCCGCCGGGCCGCCGCGCTCGCCGACTGCGCTGCTCGACCGGCACGGCGTCGTGACCCGGGACGCGGTCATCGCCGAGGGCGTCACCGGCGGCTTCGCCGGCGTCTATCCGGTGCTGGCCGCGCTCGAGGAGCGCGGCGCGGCCCGCCGCGGATACTTCGTCGAGGGTCTGGGCGCGGCCCAGTTCGCGGTGCCCGGCGCGGTCGATCGGCTGCGCGCGCTCGGCCGAGCCGGACCCCAAGGGCATCCCGCCCGCGATCGTCCTGGCCAGCACCGATCCGGCGAACCCGTTCGGCGCCGCGCTGCCGTGGCCGGAACGCGTCGTCGACGAGGGCTCGGCGGCCGGCTCGCCCAGCGGGCACCGCGCCGGCCGCAAGGCGGGTGCGCTGGTCGTCCTCGTCGACGGCGCGCTCGTGCTCTACGTCGAACGCGGCGGCAAGACGCTGCTGTCCTACACCGAGGATCCGACGCCGCTCGGCCAGGCGGCGAAGGCGCTGGCCGACGCCGTACACGCCGGTGCGCTCGGCGCGCTGTCGGTCGAACGCGCCGACGGCGCCTCCATCACCGGACCGAGCCCGCTGCGCGACGCGCTGTCGTCGGCCGGTTTCCGCATCACACCGCGCGGCCTGCGCCTGCGGGCCTGACCACGATCCCTGCGCCCCCCAGAATGGCGCGGCCGGCGCGGCGAAGTTCGAGTACCAGCCGGGCACGACCTTCGAGGTGTATGCCGACCCGGCCGGCCACCCGTTCTGCCTCTGCGTCGCCGACGCACCCGGCGACGCCGGATAGTGGCTCGACGCGTCCCTGAACCTCGAAAGACGTTCAGGGACTCGCCTCCCTACAGCGGCCAGACCTTGGAAACGACCCGCCCGATGATCAACGACTGGTGCACCGGCCCGTACATGCGCGAGTCCCATGCGTCCGAGATGTTGTCGCCGAGCAGGTAGACCTAGCCGGCCGGCACCGTGCGCTTCTGGCAAGGGAAACCGGTGCCGGTCTTCGGCTCGGCGACGACGTTCCCGTTACGCGTGACCGCACCGGCAGCGTTGCAGGCCATCACGTCGCCGGGGAGTCCGGCAACGCGCCTCAGCCCGGATACCGGGCCGGCCACGGTGCCGAGATGACCGACCTGGAACGGCCCGTCCCCGGACGCCACCGAAACGTCGACGTCGGGTACCGAGATCAGCACGACGTCACCGATCTTCAGCCCGTCCAGGTGGTAGCCGAGCTTGTCCACCAGCACGCGCGAGCCGACCCCGTACGACGGCGGTCATCGATGGGCTCGGCTGGTAGTAGATCGTGGCGACGAACGTGTTCAGCAGGAATCCGCGCGATCACCAGCAGAGCGACCGTCACCACGACCCGACGGGTGACGCGTACGTGCAGCGGTCGCGGAGGACGCTCGGCGGACCGGCGTTTGCGGCGCTCCCGCCAGGCCACCGGAAGGCTGCTGATCGTCCAGCGGGCCGCCTCCGCCGGCGTGGCCGCCTCCGCCAACTCGGACAGCAGCGCCTCGCCCCACTCGGTACCCTCGCTGGCACTTCCCCGAACCGTCCGAGTAAGCAGTGCCCGGGACAGCCGTACCAACAGAGGTTCGCGAACGAGTCGAGCGGCGGCGGTCATCGGGCGTGTCCCCACGCGAAGTGCGCCGTGGCCGGGCGACCGGGTGCGGGCTTGACCTGCGCCGATGCCGCAGACGCGATGCGGCGAGCGCCGCCCCGTCCGGGGTCAGCCGGTAGACGTGACGCGGTGGGCGCCCGGGCGTCTCCGCCGGCTCCCACCGCGTCTCCAGCAGGTCACGCTCGACCAGCCGCATCAGGATCGGGTAGAGCGTGCCGGACGCGAGCCCGGTGAGCTTGCTCAACGCGTATCCGTAGTGCCAGCCCTGCGGATCGTCCAGCAGGGCGCCGAAGACTTTCAGAGTCTGCGGCGACGTATCAGGGGTTCGTGGCATATTTGAAACTCTACATATGAAGACTATGCTCGGCAAGCCTTAGATCAGCGGGGCGACCTCGGCCGCGATCAGGTCCAGATGGTCGAGATCGTGGATGTCGATTACCTGCAGATACGTACGAGCGACGCCGAGCGATGCGAGCGCGCCGACCTTCTCGACCACCTCGGCCGGCGTACCGCAGATCCCGCCCGCTCGAAGATCCGCCACCGACTGTCCGATCGCCGCGGCCCGCCGGGCGATCTCGGCATCGGTCCGTCCACAACAGACCGTCAACGCCGCGGAGAAGGTCGGCGGCTCCGACCGGCCGACCTGACGGCATGCTTCGGTGACGCGTTCGAGCTGCGTGGCCATCACATCGAGCGGCCGGAACGCGATGTTGAATTCATCCGCGAACCGGGCGGCCAGCGCAGGCGTACGCTTCGGGCCACCGCCGCCGACGATGACCGGCGGCCCGGCCGGCTGGACCGGCTTCGGCAACGCCGGCGAGTCAGTGAGCTGGTAATACTTGCCGGTGAAGTCGAATCGGGAGCCGGTCGGCGTCCGCCAGAGCCCGGTCACGATCGCGAGCTGCTCCGCCAACCGGTCGAACCGCTCGCCGAGTGGCGGGAACGGCATGCCGTACGCGATGTGTTCCGCCTCGAACCATCCGGCGCCGAGGCCGAACTCGATCCGGCCGTTGCTGATCGCGTCGACCTGGGCGACCGCGATCGCGAGCGGCCCGGGCGCCGGAACGTCGCCGACGTCACGAGCGTGCCGAGCCGGATCCGCGACGTCGCGGCCGCGATCACGGCCAGCGAGATCCACGCGTCGGTCGGTCCCGGCGCACCGTCGCCACGGCCCATCGAGCGGAAGTGATCGGACCGGAAGAACGCCTCGAATCCGCAGTCTTCGGCGTACCGTGCGATCCGAATGAGCTGGGCATCGGTCGCGCCTTGTTGAGGTTCGGTGAACACACGAAGCTTCATAGGGCAACCTTAACGATGTGATTGCGTCCGCTGGATACGGCTGGATCAGCCTGACCACCGACTACGGGCTCGCCGACGGGTTCGTCGCGATGCTGCACGGCGTCATCGCCGCGGCGGGTTCCGGACGTCCGCGTCATCGACGTGACGCACGAGATCCCGAGCGGCGACGTCGCCCGGGGCGCCGCCGTCCTCGCCCAGACCGTCGCGCTACCTGCCGGAATCCGTCCACGTCGCGATCGTCGATCCGGGCGTCGGCACGAGCCGGCGGGCGGTGGTCGTGCGTACCCCCGCGGGTTTGCTGATCGGACCGGACAACGGCCTGTTGATGCGCCGCGGCGGATGTGCTCGGCGGACGCTGAGGCCGCGGTCGACCTGACCAACGCGTCCTGGCACCGGCCGGCGGCGTCCGCGACGTTTCACGGCCGCGACATCTTCGCGCCGGTCGCGGCGAGGCTCGCCGAAGGTGCGGCGTTCGACGAGGCCGGGGCCGCGATAGATCCAGATTCACTGGTACGCCTGCCGGCGCCCATCGGTGACCCTCGGCGACGGATTCGTGGTCGCCGACGTCCTGACCATCGACCGGTTCGGCAACGTGCAGCTCGCCGCGGCCGCACCGGCTGCGCTGGACGCGCTCGGCGACGGTCCGGTGATCGTGGACGGGCGCATCGCGATCTGCGGAAAGACGTTCGGCGACGTGCCGGCCGGTTCGATGGTCGTGTTCGAGGATTCGGCCGGCTACCTGGCGATCGCGGTCAACTCGGCTAGCGCGGTCGACGTGCTCGGCGTGGCACCGGGCGCACTCGATCCGGCTCGACCGCATCTGAGCCGCGCCGCTTCGGCCAGGCTCTGCAACGATGGGCGTATGCCGGAGGGCGACACCGTCAAGAACCACGCGAACGCGCTGACCAAGGCGCTCGCCGGGCAGACCGTTACGCGGTCGGACTTCCGGGTCCCCGCGCTCGCGACCGCCGACCTGGCCGGTTACCGGATCGTCGAGTGCGGCGTGCGGGGCAAGCACCTGCTGCTGCGGTTCACGGCGCCGGACGGGTCGGCCCGGACGCTGCACTCGCATCTGCGGATGGACGGCACCTGGCGCACGTTCCGGGCAGGCGAACGACTGCACGGCCGCCCGGCGCACACGATCCGTGTCCTCATCTCCACCGAGACGACCATGGCGGTCGGCTTCCACCTGCATGAACTCGCGCTGATGCCGACTGCTGAGGAGTCATCGCTGCTTGACTATCTCGGCCCGGACCTGCTCGGGCCCGACTGGGACGCCGACGAGGCCGTCCGCCGCCTGACCGAGCGCCCGATCGCGAGATCGCCGACGCGCTGCTCGATCAACGCAATCTGGCGGGCATCGGAAATTTCTACAAGTCCGAGGTGCTGTTCCTGCGTGGGATCTGGCCGTGGCGGCCGGTACGCGAGTCCGGGGAGCTCCGGGCGATCGTGACGCTGGCGCAGCGCATGCTCGCGTCCAATGTGGGCCGATGGACCCAGATAACGACCGGATCGCGCCGCCCGGGCGAGGAATCCTACGTGTACGGCCGGCCGGGGCGCCCGTGCCGTCGCTGCGGCACGCTGATCCAACGCCGGGAGCAGGGCGACCACGATCGCGTCACGTTCTGGTGCCCGCGCTGCCAGCCGGCTCCCTCTTAACGCGGCATCCGCGGCACGCCGGTACGCAGGTCGGACATGCCCTCGGCGACGCCGCGCAGCAAGTCGCCGGCTTCGATCAGGCGATTGATCGCGACCGGCTCACCCATCCGGCCGTCCTCCGCAACGAAGGACGCGGCTGCGGAGACCAGCGCCTCGTACGACTCGACGCCGGACGTGAATCTGGCCATCAAGTCGGCGTGGGCCTCGGTGAGGCTCGGATTCGCCGGCGTCGTCTTCATCACCCGCTCGACGCTGGCGATCCGCTCGGCGAGGTCACGCAGCGCGTGTTCGGCCAGCGAGGCCTCGCGGATGACGTCTCGAGCCGATCCGGTCAGGCGCGGTACGAGTCCGTTGAACGCCTTGACGGCCTTGTCCAATCGGGCGGCCGCCGGGCTGACCGCCGATCCGCGGACCCGGGACAGATGCGCGACCCGATGCATCTCGGAGATCGCGGTCCGGCCGATCGGCAACCTACTGACCAAGGACTCGATCCGCTGTTGGGTCGCGAGCGCCCGCTGTGCCGGATCGAGTTCCGGCGGGGCCGGGATCGCGGCCAGCTCACGGGCATCGCTCCAGCGCCAGAACGCGAGTGCGGCGGTCGCACCGGCACCGGCGGCCCAGAATACGTCGGCCAGACCGACCCCTGCGTACGGGAGGAGGACCGCGGTCGCCATCAGGAGGCCACCGGCGATGACGGACCAGCGGCGGGCGGATCGGCGCAGCCGACGGAGCCGGAGGAAGTACTTCGTACGCGGGTCCGCCATGGCCGGTCCTCCCGTTGCCTACGCTCCCGTAGTCCTACGAGAACGGCGGCGCGGCAGGTGTTGTCGAGACACCCGCCACGCCGTCGGAACTCATCTCCCGATCAACTCGCCGCGGACGAGTCGCCGGTCTTGTCCTTTGCCAAGCTCTTGCGGATCTCGTCGAGCCGGGCAACGCTGGCGTCGCCGTCGCGCGGCGCTGCGGTGACGGCCGGCGCGGACGGTCCGGCGGTGAGCTGTCCACCGGACATGCTCGCCCGGATCTGCTCCAGCCGGGACTGACCGGCCATGTCGAGCGTCGACTTCTGCACTTCCAGCATCCGGCCCTCGACCGAGTTGGACGCCAGTTCGGCGCGGCCCATCGCGTTCGCGTATCGCCTCTCGATCTTCTCACGGACCTCGTCCAGAGACGGCGTGTTTCCCGGCGCGGCGAGTTCGCTCATGCCCTCGAGCGACCTGGCGACCGTTTCCTGCATCTTCGCCTGCTCGAGCTGGCTGAGCAGCTTCGTCCGCTCGGAGAGCTTCTGCTGCAGCACGAGTGCGTTGTTCTCGACCGCTTTACGAGCCTGACCGGCCGCCGAAAGAGCCTGGTCGTGCAGGACCTTCAGGTCTTCCATCGACTGCTCGCCGGAGACCAGCTGGGTCGCGAACGTCGTCGCGGCCTGCTCGTACTGGACGGCGTTCGCCTCGTCGCCATCGGCGCGGGACTTGTCGGCCAGCGTGATCGCCTGGCGAGCCGAGGACTGGAGCTTCTCCACCTCGGACATCTGCCGGGACAGCTTCATTTCGATCTGCCGCTGATTACCGATCACGTTCGCGGCCTGTTGCACGAGCGTCTGGTGCGCCCGCTGTGCATCTTCGATCGCCTGCTGGATCTGAACCTTCGGATCGGCGTATTCGTCGATCTTGGCGCCGAACAGCGCCATCAGGTATCTCCAACCCTTGACGAACGGGTTCGCCATATCCGAGGTCCTCTCTACGTCCACCGGTCTTCCGCAATGACGGCTCTGTGCGATCAACGCGTGCGAGCGCACAAATTGAGCGCGCTACACACTATCGTCGCAGGCTCACGCGAGCGCGTCACGCCGGACCGTACGTTGATCGCAAATCTGATCAACGAGAGAGGGCGACCTCGCGGCCACGCTTCGCGGACCGTACGTTTCGGGTCGTCCGCAGCGTCGCCTTCAGTGGGCTGTTCTGGTGGACCGAAACGGCGACGTCTCCGTCGACCGTGATCTTGCGGCTCCCGGGAACGCTCGGCGCCAGAACGATGCCGCTTGCGGTCGCGTGGAACTCGGTCGGTTCGGGTGTCGCGACCGGACGCGTCGCCGGAACGGTGATCGGCGCGGCCACGGCGACCAGTTCCGTCCGCTCGGCTACGGCAACGGTGTGACTGACCTCACGGAGCAACTCGGAGAGGTGCGCGCCCAGTGCGTCACAGATCGCCGAGAGCAGTTCGCTCGATGCTTCTTTTTGTCCGCGTTCGATCTCGGACAGATAGCCCAGGCTGACATTCGCCGCTGTGGAGACTTCCCGCAGCGTGCGGTGCTGGGATTGACGGCGCGCACGTAGAGCGTCACCGATTACGCGACGTAACAGGATCATCGCGTTACCTCCCTCGCTCCATCCGGCTCAAGCTTGCCCGCCACGCTACTCGTTCTTTGCATCTGCGACAGCTTCCCCCGCCGCCCGATGACCCCAATGTGCGAGATCGTGACCATCCAGGCGACCCATTCGAACGTAAACCTGCTGATTTAGGCGATAAATTCCGACGATGAGGGCCCCACCTTCCCAACTAGCGAGATGCTGCGCGTGCAAGACAGTCGATCAGCCACGAAAGGGATTCGTCGACCGTACGCCGTCGGATGGTGGCACGTCCGAGATTTTCCGGAATGTGCAAACTCCGGACCTGGACATCGCCGTCCGGTCCGGCCAGCCCGACGAAGACGGTGCCGACCGCGATACCGTCCTGCCGGGTCGGCCCGGCGACACCGGTCGTGGACAGTCCCCAGTCGGCGCCGCACCGGACGCGTACGCCCCGGGCCAGCGCAGCGGCCACATCCGGATCGACCGGACCGCGCTCGGCCAGCAGCACCGGATCGACGCCGGCGAGCGTCGCCTTGAGGTCGGTCGCGTAGACCACCAGGCCGCCACGGAACGCCACGCTCGCCCCGGGCACGTCGACGATGGTCGCGGCAAGCAGGCCGCCGGTGAGCGACTCCGCGACCGCGAGCGTCTCACCGCGGGCCGCCAGCGCAGCCACGGCACCCGCAGCCGGCTGAGCGGTATCCGGTTGATCAGGCTTCGGCTGCGCGGCCGCCGGTTGATCAAGGCCCGGCTGGACGGAGCCCGGGTGGACGGAGCCCGGCTGGACGGTGGCCGGCGTCACGGTGTCAGCGTGCCCCGACGCAGCCGCAGCGCCCGCGCAACGTAGTCGAGGCCGGTGATCACGGTCACGATCACCGCGGCCGCCATCAGATAGGGACCGACCGCGGCCAGCCAGCCGTGCAACGGCAGCAGGTACCAGACGATCGCCAGCGTCTGCAGGGCGGTCTTCGCCTTGCCGCCGCGGCTCGCCGCGATCACACCACGCCGGATCACCCAGAAGCGCAGCGCGGTCACGCCGATCTCCCGGCCGAGGATCACGATCGTGACCCACCAGGGCAGCACGTGGTACACCGAGAGCAGTACGAACGCGCTGCCGGTCAGGGCCTTGTCGGCGATCGGGTCGGCGACCTTGCCGAACGACGTGACGAGATCCCACGTACGCGCGATCCACCCGTCGACGAAGTCGGTGACCGACGCGACGAAGAACGTGATGCAGGCCGCGATCCGAAGGCCCGGGTGAATCATCTGCGAGGCGACCGTCAGCGCGATGAACACCGGCACGAGTACGAGCCGGAGTGCGGTCAGGCCGTTCGCCGCATTCATGATCGGCGCCGGACCCACCCGACCGGATGCGGGGGCCACGAGCGGCTCCGTCACCGTGATGCGAGCGCGGGTGCGCCCGCGGCATCGAGAGTGGCGGCGGAGATCATCTCCATGGGCTCGGCGACGAGATCGGCACCGGACGCAGCGGTGACCCGAGCGCGTACGAAGTCGCCCGGCCGCAGTACGTCGAGATCGGCACCGACCAGCGAGGTCGAACCGTCGACGTCGGGCGCCTGATGCGCACCCCGGCCCTCGACCCCGTCGGGGCCCACGGTGTCGACGAGCACCTCGACGATCTCGCCGACCCGATCCTCGGCCCGCTGGGTACACAGCTCTTCGGCGAGTGCGCTGAGTCGCTCGTACCTCTTCTTGATCGTGCTGTTTCTGACCTTGCCGGGCAGCCCGGCCGCTTCGGTGCCGTCCTCGTCGCTGTAGTCGAACACGCCGATCGCGTCCAGGCGGGCATCGGTCAGGAAGCGTTCCAGCTCGTTGTATTCGGCCGCGGTCTCGCCCGGGAAGCCGACGATGAAGTTGCTGCGGGCACCGGCCAGCGGCGCCAGGGCTCGGGCCGACGCCAGCAGGTCCCAGAACCGCTCGGTGGAGCCGAACCGGCGCATCCGGCGCAGCACCGACTCGGACGAGTGTTGGAAGGAGAGATCGAAGTACGGCGCGACGCCGGGCGTGGTCGCGATCGTCTCCACGAGGCCGGGTCGGGTCTCGGCCGGCTGCAGGTAGGCGACGCGCACGCGGACGATGTTCCCGACCGCGGCGAGCTGCGGCAACAGCTTTTCCAGCAGGCGCGGATCGCTCAGGTCCTTGCCGTAGGACGTGGAGTTCTCGCTGACCAGCACGATCTCGCGGACGCCGTCACGGGCCAGCCATTCGGCCTCGGCGAGGATCTCGTCCGGCGTACGGGAGACGAACGCACCCCGGAACGACGGGATCGCGCAGAACGAGCACCGGCGGTCGCACCCGCTGGCCAGCTTGATCGACGCGACCGGGCCCTTCGTGAGCCGCTGGCGGAGTACGCCACGCAGGTGCGCCGGCGTCGCCGCATCGACGATCATGTGACCGGGCACCGAAATCGTGTTCGCGCGCCGGTCGACCGGGGTGAGCGGCAGCAGCGTACGGCGGTCGCGCGGGGTGTGCGACTCGACCGTCTCGCCGGCCAGGATCGCGTCGAGGCGCGCGGACATGTCCGGGTAGTGGTCGAAGCCGAGCACGGCCGATGCCTCGGGCAGACTCTCGGCGAGTTCGCGACCGTAGCGCTCGGCCATGCAGCCGGTTGCCACTACCTTTGCCCCGGTTTCGGACGCGGCGAACAGCGTGTCCAGGGAGTCCTGTTTCGCCTTCTCGACGAATCCGCACGTGTTCACGAGCACGATGTCGGCATCGGAGCCGTCCGTCGTGACCTGCCATCCGTCGCCGGTCAGGCGCGCGGCAAGCTCCTCCGAATCGACCTCGTTACGTGCGCAGCCGAGCGTGAGCAGCGCGACACGGCGCGAGGGCGGAGTGGTGGAGTTGGCAGAGGGCACGTGTAGAGGGTACCTAGGAGCTGCCGCAAAGCCGGACGCGCAGGCCGATCTGGTACGGGACATCACCGGTGGAATCCCGCTGCTACCGTCGGCACCCGTGATCGCCCCCGTCGTCAAACGCCCCGCCGTACGCCTGCGACCGGCGCTACTCGCCTTCGGCCTCGTTCTCATCACGCTCGCGGTGGTCACGTGGACGAGCAGCGAGCGCCACGGCCGCGATGCCGCCCGACTGGTGGCGTCGCCGGTGTGCGAAGGCTCGGCATCGACCGGCTGTCGCACCGTGGTCGCGACCACGGTCGCCACCGTCACGAAATCCGGGAAACACGACCAGGTCATCGAGATCAAAGAACCGTCCTCGGTGGCCGGCGACTATACGTTCTGGCCCGATGCCGCGGTCCTCTCCGGCGCGCAGGCCGGATCGACGATCAGCGCGGAACTGTGGGACGGCGAGGTGGTCGCGCTCAGCGACGACGGCGGCTTCTCGTACACCTCCGACGCGCCGATGCATGCCCAGGACGTGCTGATGCTCGTAACGATCGTACTGGCGGCGCTCGCGCTGTCGGTCCTTCTGAAGTGCGCGCTCGGGGCGACGGCGCTCGCCGAGGTGCCGTCCGTACGCAACCTGCAGTGGATCGTCGACATCACCAGCTGGCGATCGATCGTCTACAACGTGAGCCTCTTCGTCACCGTCGCGGCATTGTTCACGCTGCTGGAGAGCACGCTGGAGGGCTGGGCCGGGCCGGCCGACCCACCGGTCGGCATGCTCGCGTTCATCTTCGCCGTCGTCGCCGCCGGCATCACCATGAACACGGTCTATACGCGCCGCACCGGCCGCGATGCGGCGACCGCTCTCCGGCGGCAGCGATCGATCCCTCGTGCGATCACGCTGTGCGTGCTGGTGATCCTCGCCGTGTCCGGCACGATCGCGGCGATCTCGCTCGCCTTCACGACCCAGCGCCAGATCGCCGCCGCCAACGCGATCACCCATGCCCCGGCCTGCTCCTCCGATGGCCAGACCGACTGCCTGCATCTGGTACCGGTGGAGGTGTCTCAGGTGGATACCACCAGCCCGGACCCGGCGATCTACGTCGACGACGCGGCCGTCGGAGCGCAATGGATCCGCTTCGCGCCGGACGAGAGGGCATTCGTCCAGACCGTCGGGCAGCTCACCACGCCCGCCATGACGGTCGAGAACGGCATTCCGGTCGCCGGACCAGCGACCACGATCACGGTTATGACGTTCAACGGCGACGTCGTGGCGGTCCAGGCGCCGGACGCGTACCCGGTCCGGGCGAACCTTCCGTCACCGCCGCCGTTCCTCGGCACGGTCGCTGCCGGTGCCGCCACACTGGTCCTGATCGCGGCCGGCGTCACGGTCGGATGGCGACGCCCCGGCGTGTTCCGGATGGTGGCCGCGGTCGGGTTGGTCGCCGGCGCCATGATCGGAGTCGATCAGGGCCGGTCCTGGTCGCCGTGGGCGGTGATCGTCGCCTGTGTGCTGGTCTGTTGGCCGCGCGTCAGTCGTCGTCCGGCGACGTCCGCAGTGACTCCAGCGTCTCTTCCAGCTCATCAGCCTTGATCAGCACGTCGCGCGCCTTCGAACCCTCGGACGGGCCGACGATCCCCCGCGTCTCCATCAGGTCCATCAGACGACCGGCCTTCGCGAAACCGACCCGCAGCTTGCGCTGCAGCATGGACGTCGACCCGAACTGGCTGGTCACCACGAGTTCCACGGCCTGGAGCAGCAGATCGAGGTCGTCGCCGATCTCCTCGTCCGGCTTGTTCTTGGCCACCGTCGGCACGACCAGCACGTCCGGCCGGAAATCCGGCTCGCGCTGGTTCTTGCAGAACTTGACGATGTCGACGATCTCGGCCTCGGTCACCCATGCGCCCTGCAGGCGGATCGGCTTCGACGCGCCCATCGGCAGGAACAGCGCGTCGCCGCGGCCGATCAGCTTCTCCGCGCCGGGCTGATCGAGGATGACCCGGGAGTCGGCCAGGCTCGACGTCGCGAACGCGAGCCGGGACGGCACATTCGCCTTGATCAAGCCGGTCACCACGTCGACGCTCGGGCGCTGGGTGGCCAGCACGAGGTGGATGCCGGCGGCCCGTGCGAGCTGTGTGATCCGGACGACCGAATCCTCCACGTCGCGCGGCGCGACCATCATCAGGTCGGCCAGCTCATCGACCACGACCAGAAGATAGGGGTACGGCTTGATCACGCGATCGCTGCCCGGCAGCGGCTTGATCGCACCGGCCCGGACCTTGCGGTTGTAGTCGTCGACGTGGCGTACGCCGGCCGCGGCCAGATCGTCGTACCGCATGTCCATCTCGCGGACCACCCAGTCGAGCGCGTCCGCAGCCTTCTTCGGGTTCGTGACGATCGGCGTGACCAGGTGCGGGATGCCCTCGTAGTTGGTCAACTCGACCCGCTTCGGGTCGACCAGCAGCAGCCGGACCTCGTCCGGCGTGGCACGGGCCAGGATCGACACCAGGATCGTGTTGAGGCAGCGCGACTTGCCGGCGCCGGTCGCGCCGGCGATCAGGATGTGCGGCATCTTCGCGAGGTTCGTGCAGATGTAGCCGCCCTCGATGTCCTTGCCGAGCGCGACCGTCAGCGGATGGTGATCGCCGATCGCGGCCCGCGACCGCAGGACGTCGCCGAGCGCAACGATCTCCCGGTCGCTGTTCGGCACCTCGATGCCGACCGCGCTCTTACCCGGGATCGGGCTGATGATCCGGACATCCGGGGACTTCACCGAGTACGCGATGTTGCGGCTGAGCTGAGTGATCCGCTCGACCTTGACGCCGTGCCCGAGTTCGACCTCGTAGCGGGTGACGGTCGGGCCGCGCATGAAGCCGGTCACCGCGGCATCGACGTCGAACTGCTCGAAGACGCCGGTCAGCGCCGCGATCACCTCGTCGTTGGCCTTGCTGCGGGCCTTCGCGGGCTCGCCGGCCGCGAACATGTGCGCGGGCGGCAGCTTGTAGTGCGGGATCGGTCAGCGCGAGTTGCTCGGCCATCGACGGGATCGGCGAGTGCTCCGGTGCTCGCAGCGACGTGGACGACTTCTTCGACGGTTGCCGGGCCGCCCTCGGCAGCGCAACCGTGTCGTGCGTGATCTCGTCGCTCTCGGGCGGCCGCGTCATGTCGAGAATCGACGGCATGGCGAGGCTGCCCTGACGCCGACGGTTCGGCGCCCGGCGAGCCGGCTCGCGTCGCCGACGTCGTCGGTGAAGTCGTCGGTGAAGTCGTCCCGGAACGGCTCGACCTCTTCGCCGTTCTCGCCGATGTATCGCACCGCCCGGCCCATCGCGATGTCCCGCAGCTGCGCAAAGCGCTCCGGCACCCGGTTGATCGGGGTCGCGGTGATCACGAGCACGCCGAACAGCGCGACCATCACCAGCACCGGTACGGCGACCCAGCCACTGATCGCGTGCGCGAGCGCGCCACCGGTGATCTTGCCAAGGATCCCACCGGCTCCGGACAGGTCCTGCAGCGTCTTCGGATGGACTTTGATGCTGGTCAACCCGCTGACGCCGATCAGCAGCGAAGTCCAGCCGACGACGCCGCGGCCGCGGTGCTCGTCGTCGGTGCTCAATCGCATCAGCCGGATCGCGCTGATCAGCAGGATGATCGGCAGCAGGCCCGCGCCGATGCCGAACAGCAGGCGCGCGAACTCATCCACCGCTTGCCCGACCACGCCGCCGGAGGAGAACCAGACGGCGACCGTGAGCAGCAGGAACATCGCGAACGCAAAGAATCCGGCGCCGTCGCGCTGATGTGCTTGATCCAGGTCGCGCGCGGACGCGGCATGGCGCCCGACCAGGCGGAACATCCAGCCGACCGCGTGCGCCAACCCCATCCACAGGCCGCGCGCGATCTTGGCAAGCACATCCAGCGGGCCCGGAATCCGGGCGGCGCGGGCCTGACGGCGGGCTCGGCGGGCGGCGGGAGTCGTGGTACGGCGAGCCGGTTTCCGTACCGGCCAGGTTTCCCGGGTGGACGCGGCGGCCGACCGTTTCGCGGCCGCGGACGTCCGTTTCGACGCGCCAGCAGCCGGCGTCTTCCCCGCGTTCGCAGAGTTACGTCGGCTAGTCGCTGAGGGACGGCCCGCCATTCTTCACACGGTATCGGTGACGAGCATGGATTGGTGGTCAGGCGCGCCGGACACTGGGCGTGTTACGCGAGAGTTGATCACGTCCACCCTTCCGGCGGGACCGTACGAACAGGAACCACGACGTCAGCACGGACGCGCCGACCAGCACCTGCACGAGCGGCGTGAAGCGGGCCGGGTAGAGCACGCCCTCGATGTAACGGTCGATGAATCCGCCGGTGTAGGACGCATCACCGCCCCGATGGCGGGCCCAGTTCTCGGCCCTCGTGAGTGGACAGGTCAGCCCCGGGACGGTGATGATCGCGATCGCCCAGGCACTTGCGGCCAGATGCGCCCAGATCGTGCGCCGCCAGCGCAGCGCGAGGAAGCCGCCGCCGATGACGTACGCGAGGAACACGAAGTGGATCACTACGACCACTTCGGCCAACCCGCGATACCCCACGGGGTCCAGGCTAAGCGGCGAACCCCGCGAGCGGTAGAACGTTTGACCTCGGAGTTATTCGCTCGGCACGCCGCCGAGACGGCGACTGACTCTCGAATCAACCGAGCCGGTGACCGTGGCGGGCACGCCGGTCACCAAGCGCCAGTTATCAGCGTGGATGGCCGCGAAGACGGCCGCGGCTACCGCCAGGCCACCCAGGACGTCGGTCAGGTAGTGGTAGCGGGTGTAAACGACGGCGACGGTCAGGCCGACCGCGAACGGGAAGAGCCGCCAGAACACCCGGCGGCCGAAGATGCACCAGATCGCGCACATCGCCGCCCACGCGCCGGCGATGTGCGCCGACGGGAAGCAGGCACCGGACGGATCGCCCTTCGCCTGGATGAACTTCTGCAGCGGCACGATCACGTAACCGGTCAACGCGGCCGGCCGGAACGAGCCGGCCAGCGACGCGTTCGGGCCGGCCAACGGCACGACCAGGAATCCGAGGTAGCAGACGTAGAGCGCGGACATCAGCGTGAACACGTAGCGCTCGAGATCGGCGTACCGACGTTTCGCGAACAGGTATACCGGCGGGATCAGGAAGAACAGGTAGAAGCCGAAGTAGCAGGCGTACAGGAACTCGGTCAGCGGCGGTGACGCGATCCGGTCGATCACGAGGTTCGGATGCCCGCCGAACGCGCGCTGCTCCCACGCATTCATGCCCGCGTCCACGAAGTGGCCGCGCAGCACGAGCACGTAACGGCCGATCGAGCTGTAGAGCACAACCGACAACATCAGGGGGTACGCCCAACGGAGGAACGTGATGATCCGATGGTCGGGATGAGCGTCGTGCGCGACGGCCAGCGCGTACACGACGATCGCAGCGACCGCGAAGCCGGCCGGGAACTCGTACCATTTATCGACTTTGCTGTGAAATATCGTCACGATCAGCGAAACGATGGTGAAGTAACCGAGCGACAGCACGTCGAAACGGCGCAGCGGGCTGAAGAATGTTCGTCTCTCGTTCATGGCGGAGCGAGTTTACGAAGTGGGGTGCGTCCCGCGCTAGAGGGAGGCCGTAGCCTGCAGTCATGCCCGGACTGAACCTGACCCGCGACGAAGCGTACGAGCGCAGCGGTGCACTGCACGTCGACTCGTACCATATTGATCTTGACTTCTCCCGAGCCGGCGACGTCTTCGACTCGGTGACCGTGGTGCGCTTCACCGCTCGCGAGCCGGGCGGCTCGACGTTCATGGATCTGGCCGCACCGCGGGTCCGCACGGTCACGCTGAACGGGCGCGTGCTGGACCCGGCGGAGGTCTACCGGGACGGGCGGATCGCGCTCGATGGTCTCGCGGCCAGCAACGAGGTACGGATCGAAGCCGATTGCGGCTATTCGAACAGCGGTCAGGGCCTGCACCGCACGATCGACGCGGCGGACGGCCGGACCTACCTCTACACGCACTTCGAGGTGCCGGATGCGCGGCGGCTGTTCGCGACGTTCGAGCAGCCGGATCTGAAGGCGACGTTCGCGTTCACGGTGACCGCGCCGGCCGGCTGGATCGTGCTGTCGAACTCGCCGACGCCGTCGCCGGAGATCTCCGGCAGCGTCGCGACCTGGAGATTCGCGCCGACCCGGCGGATCTCGACCTATCTCACCGCGATCATCGCCGGCGAATACCACATCGTGCACGACGCACACACGACCGTGGACGGCACGGTGATCCCGATGGCGGTCGCCTGCCGGCAGTCGCTCGCCACCCACCTGGACGCGGACAACGTGCTCTCGATCACGAAGAAGGGCTTCGACTACTTCATCAACGCGTTCGGGCACCCGTATCCGTTCGAGAAGTACGACCAGGTCTTCGTGCCGGAGTACAACATCGGTGCGATGGAGAACGTCGGCTGCGTGACCGTGAACGACCGGCACGTATTCGACTCCAAGCCGACCGATGCGGACGTGCAGGCCCGGGCGAACACGCTGGTGCACGAGCTGGCCCACATGTGGTTCGGCGATCTGGTGACCATGCGCTGGTGGGACGACCTGTGGTTGAAGGAGTCGTTCGCCACGTACGTCGCCTATCGCTGCCTCGCCGACGTGACCGACTGGCCGTCGTGGACCGACTTCGTCTCCCAGAAGATGTGGGGCCTGCGGCAGGACGAGTTGCCGTCCACCCACCCGATCGTGGCGGACATCCGGGACCTGCACGACGTCTCGGTCAACTTCGACGGCATCACGTACGCGAAGGGCGCCGCGGTGCTCAAGCAGCTGGTCGCGTGGGTCGGCTCGGACGAGTTCTTCGCCGGCTCGAAGCTCTACTTCGACACCTACGCGTGGGGCAACACGACGCTCGTCGACCTGCTCGACACGCTCGAGAAGACATCCGGCCGCGACCTGACCGCTTGGGCCGCCGAGTGGCTGCAGACGTCCGGCCCGAACACGCTGACGCCGTCCTTCACGCTCGACGCCGACGGCCGGTACGCATCGTTCGACGTAGCGCAGACCGCGGCACCGGACTATCCAACGCTGCGATCACACCGGATCTCGATCGGCCTCTACTCGCTCTCCGACGGTGGACTGGTCCGGACATCGCAGGTCGCACTGGATGTCGATCGGCGCAGAGACGCCGGTGCCCGCACTCGTCGGCGTCCGGCAACCGGATCTCGTGCTGCTCAACGACGACGACCTCACGTACGCGAAGATCCGGCTCGACGAGCGGTCGCTGGCCACGCTGCGTACGCACATCGGCGACTTCACCGAGTCGCTGCCACGGGCGCTCTGCTGGGCCGCGGTGTGGGACATGGTCCGTAACGCCGAACTGGCCGGCGAGCGATTTCCTGGCCATCACGCTCGGCGGCATCGACGCCGAGACCACGATCGGCGTGGTCGAGGACTTGATGGCCCGGCTGCAAACGGCGGTCGAGCGGTACGTCGCACCGGCCGGACGCGACGCGGCCCGGGCCACGGTCGTCGATGCCGCCCGCGCCCGCCTCTACGCCGCCGAGGAGGGCAGCGACCTGCAGCTCGCGTGGGCGCTGCTGTTCATCCGGCTGGCCACCGCCGATGAGGATCTCGCGACGATCGGCGGTCTGCTCGACGGCTCGGCACCGATCGCCGGGCTGGAGACCGACTTCAACGTGCGCTGGACGATCGTCGCCACGCTCGCGTCGGCCGGCCGGATCGGCGCCGGCGGGATCGAGGCGGAACTGGCCCGCGACCGGACCACGGCCGGCACCGCGTACGCGTTCGGTGCGCTGGCCGCCCGGCCGGATGCCGCCGCGAAGGCGGACGCCTGGGCGATGGCCACCGGGCAGGAGCGATCTCACGAAGGCGACGCTGGACGCGATCGGTGGCATGCGGCGGGCCGGCCAGGCCGGACTCGGATTCGGCCGGCCGGGCCAGGAAGAGGTGCTCGCCCCGTACGCCGAGCGGTACTTCGAGGAGATCGCGGGCGTCTGGCAGACCCGTACGGTTGAGGTGTCCCGCTCGTTCATCAGCGGCTTCTATCCGCGGTGGCTCGCCTCCCCGGCGCTCCTCGCACAGACCGACGCCTACCTGCGAGCGGCATCGCCGGCACCCGCGGTACGGCGGCTGCTGCTGGAGGGTCGTGACGACGTCGCACGGGCGCTGGCGGCGCAGGAGCGCGACGCGCTCAGGGGGTAACCGGCCAGGGCTGGTGGATGATCTTCGCGATCCCGGCAGCCAGCTCGGCACCACCGGACAACTGCACATCGTCGACCTGATATTTGGTCTCGCCCGAGCCGAGTGCGGGGCTGGTCAGGACGCCGTGCGGCGGCTGCGCCAACCGCGTAGCGCCGGCCGGCGGACGGTGGGTGCCGCCCATGCGCGCGGCCTCGCCGACCGCGGTCGGGCGGGTGCCGGCGGACGACGACGAGGACGACGCGGCGGCATTGTCGCCGGGTGCGCGGGCCCGGAAGGTGTCGGACTCGCGCACCCGGCGACGACGAGAACCGTCGCGAGGGCCGCCATACGCGCGCTTCGGTTGGTCACAACCCTTGGACGCTCCGGGCCGGAACCCGGTCCCGTCGATGGATGCGTCAGACCTCGACGACGTTCGGGACGATCATCGGACGGCGGCGGTACTTGTCGTTGACCCAGCGGCCGATCGTCCGGCGGACCACCTGCTGCAGCTGGTGCGGGTCGGTGATGCCGTCGGCCGCGGCGCGGTCGAGCGCCTCGGTGACGACCGGCAGCACCGCCTCGAACAGCGCCGGGTCGTCGGTGAAGCCCTTCGCCGACACGGTCGGACCGCCGACCACCTTGCCGGTGACCGAGTCGACCACGACGGTGCAGGCGATGAAGCCGCCGTCACCGAGGATGCGTCGCTCGGTCAGCAGCGATTCGTTGACGTCGCCGACGGCGAGGCCGTCGACGTAGACGTACCGGCATTTCGACGTGGCCGACGATCCGGGCGCGGCCGTCGACGAGGTCGACGACGTCGCCGTCCTCGCAGATCATCACGCGGTCCTCGGAGACGCCGGAGCCGATCGCCAGGCGCGCGTGCGCGCGCAGGTGCCGCCACTCGCCGTGGACCGGCATGAAGTTGCTCGGCTTCACGACGTTGAGCAGGTAGAGCAGTTCACCGGCGGGCGAGTGGCCGGAGACGTGCACCTTCGCGACGTCCTTGTGCACGACGAAGGCGCCGCCGCGGGACAGCTGGTTGATGACCCGGTAGACCGCGGTCTCGTTGCCCGGGACCAGCGACGACGCCAGCACGACGGTGTCGCCCGGCTCGATCGTGATGTGCCGGTGGTCGCCGGTGGCCATCCGGCCGAGCGCGCTCATCGGCTCGCCCTGCGAGCCGGTCGACATCAGCACGAGCTGATCCGGCGCGAGCGTCATCGCCTCGTCCAGGCTGACCACCAGGCCGTTCGGGATGTGCAGCAGGCCGAGATCGCGGGCGATGCCCATGTTGCGGACCATCGAACGGCCGATCAGCGCGACCTTCCGGCCGTGCGCCGCCGCCGAGTCCATCACCTGCTGCACCCGGTGCACGTGCGACGCGAACGACGCCACGATGATCCGGCCCTTCGCCTTCGCGAAGATCGAGTCGAGCACCGGGCCGATGTCCCGCTCGGGCGTGACGAAGCCGGGAATCTCCGCGTTCGTCGAGTCGGACAGCAGCAGGTCGACGCCCTCGCCGCCGAGCCGGGCGAAGCCCGGCCAGGTCGGTGATCCGGCCGTCCAGCGGCAGCTGGTCCATCTTGAAGTCGCCGGTGTGCAGCACCACGCCGGCCGCGGTCTTGACGGCGACCGCGAGCGCGTCCGGGATCGAGTGGTTGACCGCGAAGAACTCGCACTCGAACGGGCCGATCCGCTCGCTCTGTCCTTCCTGAACGGTCAGCGTGTACGGCGTGATCCGGCGCTCGGACAGCTTCGCCTCGACCAGCGCGAGCGTGAACTTCGAGCCGACCAGCGGGATGTCCGTCTTGTGCGCGAGCAGGTACGGCACCGCGCCGATGTGGTCCTCGTGCCCGTGCGTGAGCACGATCGCCTGGACGTCGTCGAGCCGGTCCATGATGGACGAGAAGTCCGGCAGGATCAGGTCGACGCCGGGCTGATCGACGTCCGGGAACAGCACCCCGCAGTCGACGATCAGCAGCTTGCCGTCGATACTCGAACACGGTCATGTTGCGACCGATCGCGCCGAGACCGCCGAGCGGCGTCACGCGCAGCGCACCGGCGCCCAGCGGTGGCGGCGGATCCAGCTCCAGGTGTGCTTGGCTCACGAGCGCGGCCCCCGGCAGCGCGACGCCGGCCGCGGCTGCGTCGGCGCGCAGCTGGTCGCGCTCGGCCGCCGATGCGTCGACCAGCGGCAGCCGGACCGGGCCGGACGGCAGGCCGAGCATGGACAGGCCGGCCTTGACCAGCATCACGCCCTGCGTACGGAAGATGCCGGTGAACAGCGGCAGCAGCCGGTGGTGCAGCTCGGTCGCGGCCCGGACGTCGCCGGCCTCGTACGCCTCGATCATTGCTTGCGTTCCGGCACCGGTGAAGTGCGTCGACGTACCGACCACGCCGATCGCGCCGATCGCCAGCATCGGCAGCGTGAGCGCGTCGCTGCCGCAGTAGATCGCGAGGTCGCTGCGCTTCGTGACCCACGCCGTCGCGGTGACGTCGTCCTTCGCATCCTTGACCGCGACGATCCGCGGGTGCTCGGCGAGCCGGACCAGCGTCTCGGTCTCGATCGCGACGCCGGCCCGGTGCGGGATGTCGTAGATCGCGATCGGCAGACCGGACGCGTCCGCGACGGCCGTGAAGTGCGCGATCAGGCCGGCCTGCGGCGGCTTGTTGTAGTACGGCGTGACGACGAGCAGGCCGTCCGCGCCGGCCTTCTCGGCGGCCGCGGCGAGCTCGATCGTGTGCCGGGTGTCGTTGGTGCCGACGCCGGCGACGATGTGGGCCCGGTCGCCGACCGCCTCGATCACGGCGCGCAGCAGGAGTTCCTTCTCCGCGTCGGTCGTGGTCGGCGACTCGCCGGTGGTCCCGCTGATCACGAGACCGTCGTTGTGCTGCTCATCGACCATGTATGTAGCGAGGCGCGCGGCCCCGTCGACGTCGAGGGAACCGTCCGCGTGAAACGGCGTGATCATGGCGGACAGCAACCGGCCGAACGGCCGGCGCGGGTCCTCATTGCGAGTCATCTCATTCCCCGCTCTGCGAGTGTCATAGTTTCCAACCTAACGTGAGTTCTCAGCCCTCTGCGACAAACGGGCTGGCAGCGATGTGGGTTCCATCCGCGAGCATCGAGATCGTGAAATCGTTGAAGACGTTCGGCGCGATCACCTGCAGCTGCCGAAGGCACTCGACCGCGATGTCGCGGATCTCGACGTCTACGTGCTCGCCTCCACGCATCGCGATGAAATGGCGCCACGCTCGATAGTTCCCGGTGACGACGATACGAGTCTCGGTAGCGATCGGACGGACGGCACGCGCGGCCTGCCGCGCCTGCTTGCGGAGCAGGGACGCGTTCGGCAGGTCACCGAGACGCTTTTCCAAACCTTCCACCAAGGCGTGGTACGCGGCGGTGCTCGCGTCGGCCGCCGCCACGAACACGTCGTGCAGCTCCGGATCGGCGGCGATGACGTCGGGCTCGACGATGCCGTCGCGCTCCGAAGCGTACCGCTGCGACAACTGGCTGTAGGAGAAGTGCCGGTGGCGGATCAGTTCATGGGACACCGACGACGAGATGCCGGTGAGATAGAACGTCGCGGACGCGTGTTCGATCACGGACAGGTGCCCGACCTCGAGGATGTGCCGCAGGTATCCGGCGTTCGTCGCGGTCGCCGGCTTCGGCTTGTCCCAGGCCTGGTAGCAGGCTCGGCCGGCAAACTCGGCGAGCGCCTCCCCGCCGTCGGCGTCGGTCGTCCACGGGATGTCCTCCGGCGCCTGGAACTGCGTCCAGGCGATCAGCCTCACCGTGGATGAGACGATCTCGGACACCCGCACGACCCCTTCACCAATTTCCGCATGAGATCGCAACGGCGACCGTACCGAGCCTATCGGTTCCAGCCCAACCCGATCGGATCCGCCCAGGTGACGTCACATCTGACGAGTACCGCATCAGTATGGCGTCACAACTGACTTGACATGACGCCAGCGATGGCGTCATGATGACGTCATGGATTTGACACCGTACATCGAGGGATTGCGGCGGGACCTGACGGCCACCGCCGAACCGGGCGGCCCGGACGTGACCCGCGCTGCCGAACTACTCACCGGGTCCATGGAGGCTTCGGCGCGGCTCTGCCTGCTCGAAGCGCTCTCGGACGCGGCCGCGGAGATCACCGCGAAGTTGGGCACCGCGACCGTCGACGTACGGCTGCGGGGCCGGGACGCCGACCTCACCGTCACTCACCTGGCACCCGAGCCGGCCGAGCAGGCCGCGCCGAGCCCGGTCGCCGCAGACGGCGGCGAACTCACCCGAATCACGCTCCGACTGCCCGAAGGCCTCAAGGAACAGGCCGAGCGGGCCGCGGCACTCGAAGGCATCTCCGTGAACGGTTGGCTCGTCCGCGCCGTTGCGCAGGCACTGAGCTTCCGCGGGCCGATGCCACCGACGCCGCCGATGCCACCAATGCCACCAGGAAACAACCGATCCAGCCGGCGTCTGACCGGCTTCGCCCAAGCGTGAGGTGTGGAACATGTCCCAGGAATCCCGTCGGCACGGCCGACCCCGTAGATCAACCGGTCGCGTCCCCGAACAAGCGCACCGAAGAGCTGTTGAACCATCCGCCGTTCAAGTACTCGTTCGTCAACCAGCAAATGAGGGGAATCTAAATCATGTACGAATTTCCGTGCACCGGCCCGATTACGGCCAACGTGCACCTCACGTCCGGTTTCCTGCACGTGATCGCGGAGAGCCGCGACACCGCCCAGGTCACGGTCGTGCCGACGAAGGACAACGAGAACGGCCGGGCCGCGGCGGAGGCGATCCAGGTCGAGATGTCCGGCACGACGCTGACCGTCGCGGCGCCGACGAGCCGGGGCTTCGGCTTCATCCGGCGGGGCGGCGATGTCAGGGTCGAGGTTCGGATCCCCTTGGAGAGTTCGGTCGAAGCCCACGCGGCCTCCGCCGACATGGTCTTCGAGGGACGGCTCGCGACCGCGACCGTCGAGGGCGCCTCCAGCGACGTCCGGCTGGAGTTCGTCAGCGGCGACCTCGCGGCCGAGTCGGCCAGCGGAGACATCGAGGTCGGCTTCGTCGGAGGCAACGGTACGGTGCGCTCCGCCTCCGGCGACCTGAACGTCGACACGATCGGTGGAGACGCCTCGATCCGGTCCGCAAGCGGCGACATCACGATCGGTTCGATCGGCGGTTCGGCGACGGTCAACGCAGCATCCGGCGACATCAAGATCGGATCGTGCGTCCGCGGCGAGACCCGGATCAACACCGCATCCGGCGACGTTCGGATCGGTGTCGCCGAAGGCACCGCCGTCTGGCTCGATCTGAACACCGTCTCCGGCGACTCGCGCAGTGACCTGCCGGTCTCCGACTCGGCACCGTCCGGCACCCCGCCGACGCTGACGCTGCACGTCCGTACGGTCAGCGGCGACATCAACGTGAAGCGTGCCGCCCGCGTCCCGGACGCCCCGCGCCCGGTCTATGGCATGGTCCAGGATCTGGCAGTCCAGGATCGGGTCTCGGACTCCGTCGAGGACGCACTGCAGGATTGACGGATCCACGCCCAGCGCTGCCCACCTCGCTATCGAGGACGGGTGGCCTTGGCGTTTGCCGGGTCGATCAGACGAACATCCACGTGAACGGCGCCCAGGGCAGGTTGCGCAGGATCGTGAACGCGAACCAGACGCCCAGGAAGATCGAGACGGCCTTGGGCGAGATGCGCAGGTTGGGCAGTCGCCATCCGAACACCTTGTTCCCGGCCCAGGCGATGTACATGTAGATCAGGAACGGTGCCGCGAACACGGCGACGATGTGGCTGCGCGCCGCGGCCGGAATGTTTCCGTGCAACAGGTACCAGAACGCGCGGGTGCCACCGCAACCCGGGCAGTCGAACCCGGTGGTGAGCTTGACGATGCAGGTCGGCGATGAGAAGGCACCCGACTCGGTGGGATTCAACGCCAGCGTGTATGCCACGCCGCCGACGAAACACGTGAGGATCGATGCCGGACCGAGCCAGGCGGGCGACCGGCTGAATTGGCGGGTCATGAAACTGTTGAACCGGCCGTCGACCGGAGCGTAGTACGCCGGCACGGCCATCATGGAGGACCGCTCGATCGTTTGCGTCATGGCCGCCTACCGGGATCGCGCCGAAAGAATCTCCCTCACCGTACACCGGAGCCGGTGGTCACGTCTCCCGCGTCGTACCGAGCCAGCGCCTGGCCGAGCCGGCGGGCCAGATCGCCCCGCACCGGCGGCTCGACCGCGCTGAGACCGAGCCATCCGGCCAGCCGGACCAGCTCGGCCGCAAGCGCGCTCGCGGTATGCACCGGGGCACCCGGCACCTCGAACGCACTGGGCACCTGCAGCACGCCGGCCTTGCGGTCGGCCTTGAGGTCGACCCGCGCCGCGAACCGGTCACCGAGCAGGAACGGCAGCACGTAGTAGCCGTGTACGCGCAGGTGCGCCGGCACGTAGATCTCGATCCGGTAGTGGAAGTCGAACAGCCGCTCGGTACGCGGCCGGTGCCACACGATCGGATCGAACGGGCTGACCAGCGTCGCCGTCCGAACGCTCCGGGGGATCTTCGCGTCGCGATGCAGATACCACGGCACGGTCGTGCCGTCGACCGCGACCGGGATCAGCTCGCCCGACTCGACCAGCTCGCGGACCCCCTGCTTGCTGGCGCCAACCGGCAACCGGAAGTAATCCCGCAGATCAGGTTCGGCGGCCACCCCGAGCGCGCGCGCGGAGATCTCCAGCAGCGACCGGTATGCGTCGGTCGGCTCCGGTTTCGGCATCGCCAGGACGGCCGCTGGCAGCACCCGCTCGGGAATGTCGTAGAGCCGCGCGAACCCCGAGTTTCGGCTGCTGATCAGCACCTCCCCGCGCCAGAACAGCCACTCCAGGACGGCTTTGACATCCGACCAGTTCCAGCCCCAGTTGCCGCTGCGCTTCGGTACGTCGGCTTCCATCTCGGCCGCCGTGATCGGGCCGTTGACGCGAACCTCGTCCCGAACCCAGTCGATCAACGTGGGTCGTTCGGTCGCGATCCTGGTCACGCCCGGCCAGTTGTGGTCACGATCCATCCGCCACCGCATCAGCGGATAGAACTCGACCGGCAGCAGCGACGCCTCATGACCCCAGTATTCGAAGACGCGACGCGGCTTGAACGATAGGCGGCGCGATCCAGCACCTCGGTCGGGTATGGCCCGAGCCGGCTGTAGATCGGCAGGTAGTGGGCGCGCTGCAGCACGTTGACCGAGTCGATCTGCAGCACTGCGGTCCGGCTGAGGACGCGGCTCAGATGGCGCGCATCGATCGCGCCGGTCGGCCGCGGATCGGTGAAGCCCTGCGCCGCGATCGCGATCCGGCGCGCCTGGGTCAAGGACAAAGTCTCCATCGCCGCCGACGATAGCTGCCCGGACCGACACAATCCGTTTGCCCGGATTCTCCGACGGCCGGTTGAATACTGCGCATGATGATCCGACCGGCGACCGACGATGACGCCGCCGCATTGGCCGCAGTACACGTCCGGACCTGGCAGGGGGCGTACGCGGGCATCCTGCCGGACGGCTACCTCGCCGCGCTCGACCCGATCGCCCGGCGCGAACCGTGGCGGCAGCGGCTCGCCGGACGCATCCCGCCGAGCGAAACGTTCGTCGCCGAACGCGACGGCACAATCGTCGGATTCGTTTCGGTCGGCCCGTTCCGCGCCGGCAACGACGCCCGGAATCCGCCCGGCGACAACCCTGCGGCCGGTGAGGTGTACGCGATCTACGTCGATCCTGACGCCTGGTCGACCGGGGCCGGCCGGGCCTTGATGGCGACCGCGGTCACCCACCTGAGCGGGGCCGGGTTCCGGACGATCCGCCTCTGGGTGCTGGAACGGAACGCCCGCGCCCGCCGCTTCTACGAGGTGGCCGGCTTCCGCCCGGACGGCGTATCCGTCATCGACATCACCGATCCCGGCGGCCCGTACGAGTGCCAGACGCCCGAACTGCGCTACATGCTGCTGATCGACTGATCGGGTCCCCTAGGCTGGACCGCATGTCACTCGGTTTCGTCCGGCCGGCCCGCGAGAGCGACGCGGCGGAGATCGCCCGGATCCAGCTGTCCACCTGGCGTACGGCCTACCGGACGCTGCTGCCCCGGACGATCCTCAACAGCCTCGACGAGGCGGAGATGGCCGAAGCCTGGCGGGGCGCGATCACCGCACCGCCGACCGACCGCCATCGCGTCCTGATCGCGATCGAGCAGGCCGGCTCCACCGAAGGCGGTTCCACCGAAGGCGGCTCGATCGCGGGCGGTGGCGACCATATCGCCGGCTTCGCCGCGGCCGGCCCGGCCGACGAGGATGCGCTCGCGCCGGAGGAGAAGCCGCTGCCGGACGGCGTCGTCGCGATCACCGACATGCTCGTCGAACCGCGCTGGGGGCGGCGGGGCCACGGCAGCCGACTGCTGGCCGCGGCCGTCGACATCTGGCGTACGGACGGGTTCACCACCGCGGTCGCCTGGGCGTACGACCAGGATGCGGCCACCCAGGCGTTCCTGGGCTCGGCCGGATGGGAGCCGGACGGCGTAACGCGCGCGCTAGACGTCGACGACCTGCTGGTTCCGCAATTGCGCCTGCACGCCGCGCTCTAGAAATCGGGGCCGTCAGGTCGACGGGACTACCGATCAGTCGAGGAGTTCGGCCAAGCCGATGGTCAGGCCCGGCCGGTTGATCACCGATCGGATCGCCAGCAGTACGCCCGGCATGAACGAGGCCCGCTCCAGCGAATCGTGGCGAACGGTCAGCGTCTCGCCCAGCGCCCCGAACAGGATCTCCTGGTGCGCGACCAGGCCGGCGGCCCGGATCGAGTGCACGTGCACGCCGTCGATCTCGGCACCGCGGGCGCCGTCCACCTCGCTGGTGGTCGCGTCCGGCATCTTGCCCTTACCGGCCGCTGCGCGCGCCTCGGCGATGATCGCGGCGGTGGCGAGCGCGGTGCCACTCGGCGCGTCGACCTTGCGCGGGTGGTGCTGCTCGATGATCTCGACCGAATCGAAGAACCGAGCCGCGCGAGCTGCGAACTCCATCATCAGCACGGCGCCGAGCGCGAAGTTGGGGGCGATGAACACCCCAACCTCCGGCTTGTACGCCAACCAGCCCCGTACGCGCTCGATCCGGCTCTCGGTAAAGCCACTCGTCCCGACGACCATGTTGATGCCCTGGTCGATCGCCCAGTGCACGTGATCCATCACGATGTCGGGCGTGGTGAAGTCGACCAGCACCTCGGCACCGGCATCGGATGCGTTGAACAGCCAGTCGCCCTGGTCGACCATCGCGACCAGTTCCATGTCGTCGGTCGCCTCGACCGCGCGGCAGACCTCGATGCCCATCCGACCGCGTGCACCCAGTACGCCGACCCGGATCGGCTCACGTTCATCGCTCACGCGCCCAACTTAGCCCATGAGAGTGCGATTGGCAGGCCGTGGCTACTTCTTGGTAGTGACAGGCCTATTTCGTGGCGATGACGTCGGAGAAGTCATGACCGTCGAACGGGCCGACGACGGCCAGCGAGAGCGGGCGGGTGAGCAGCTCAGCCGCGAGTGCCCGGACATCCTCGACGGTCACCGCGTCGACGCGGGCCAGCAGATCGTCGACCGAGAGCATGTCGTCGTAGAGCAGTCCGCCCTTGCCCAGCCGGCTCATCCGCGAACCGGTGTCCTCCAGGCCGAGCACGAGCGAGCCCTTCATCATGCCCTTGCCGCGGACCACCTCGGCTTCGGTGAGACCTTCGGCGGCGACCCGGGTCAGCTCGGTCTTCACCAGATCGAGGACCTCCTCGACCTTGCCCGGTGCGCATCCGGCGTAGACCGCGAACAGGCCCGAGTCGGCATACTGCGACGCGTACGAATACACCGAGTACGCGAGGCCGCGCTTCTCCCGGATCTCCTGGAACAGCCGGCTGGACATGCCGCCGCCGAGGCTGTTGTTGAGGACGCCGAACGCGAACCGCCGCGGGTCGAGGCGCCCGAAGCCCTCGCATCCGAGAACCACGTGCGCCTGTTCGGTGTCCTTCTCGTGCACGATCACCGACGGCTTGCGAATCTTCGGCGCCGCCGTCGGGCCGGACGACGGCGCCGGCGTGTCGTCGAATCCGTGCTTCGCAAACGCATCGCGGACCAGCCGCACGACCTTCGCGTGATCGAGGTTGCCAGCGGCCGAGACGACCATGTTCGACGGCACGTACCGGCTGCGGTAGAACGACTCGATCTGCTTGCGCGTCATCGGTGTGATCGTTGCGGCGGTACCGGAGATCAGGCGGCCGAGCGGGCTGTCGATGCCGTACATCGCCTGCGGCGAACAGGTCATGGACCTCGTCGCCCGGCTCGTCGTCGTGCATCGCGATCTCTTCGAGGATCACGCCGCGCTCGGTCTCCACATCGGACGGTGCGAGGACCGAGTCGACGACCAGATCGCACATCACGTCGATGGCGAGCGGCGCATCCGCGTCCAGCACGCGTGCGTAGTAGCACGTGTACTCCTTCGTGGTGAACGCGTTCGTCTCACCACCGACGGCTTCGATGCTCGCCGAGATGTCCAGGGCGCTGCGACGCTTCGTACCCTTGAAAAGAAGATGTTCCAGGAAGTGCGAGACACCGGCGCGCGCGGGCGTCTCGTCCCGCGAGCCGACGCCCACCCAGATGCCGAACGAGACGCTCCGCATCGCCGGGATCGCCTCGGTGAGGATCCGCAGTCCGTTCGGGAGCACCGTGCGTCGCACCGTACCGCCCAACGGGTCGGCGGCGATCGTGGTCGTCTTGGCGCGAGATGCCCTTGAAATAGCCCGAGAGGGCGCAGCCGTGGCTGCGCCCTCTCGGGATTGTTGTCCTGTCACAGATGCAGCCTAGCTGCAACCGATTTCCCACCCCTTAACGGCGGGGGCGCTCCCGGCGGCGGCGGTCGCCGTCGGAGTCACCGGACGGGCGGTCGCCGCGGGGCTCCCGGTCGCGGTCACTAGCACCGCTCTGCGGAGCGACCTCGGGCTCGGGCGAGCCCTCGGGCCGGACCTTGTCCAGATAGACCTTGCCGCGCGCGTCGATCTCGGCGATCTGCACCTCGACCTTGTCGCCGACGTTGAGGAAGTCCTCGACCTTGTCGACCCGCTTGCCGTCGCCCACCTTGGAGATGTGCAGCAGACCGTCGCGGCCGGGCAGCAGCGACACGAACGCACCGAACGCGGCCGTCTTCACGACCGTGCCCAGGAACTTGTCACCGACCTTCGGCATGGTCGGGTTCGCGATCGCGTTGATCCGGTCCACGGCGGCCTGAGCGGACGGGCCGTTCGTGGCGCCGACGTAGATCGTGCCGTCGTCCTCGATCGAGATCTCGGCGCCGGTCTCGTCCTGGATCGAGTTGATCATCTGGCCCTTCGGGCCGATCACCATGCCGATCTTGTCGACCGGAATCTTGACGGACGTGACGCGCGGTGCGTAGTCCGACATCTCGCCGGGTGCGTCGATGGCGCCCTGCATGACCGAAAGGATCGTCGCGCGGGCGTCGTGCGCCTGCGCCAGAGCCGCGGCCAGGACGTCCGACGGGATGCCCTCGAGCTTCGTGTCGAGCTGCAGCGCGGTGACGAACTCCGACGTACCGGCGACCTTGAAGTCCATGTCACCGAACGCGTCCTCGGCACCGAGGATGTCGGTCAGCGTGATGAACGACGTCTTGCCGTCGACCTCGTCCGAGATCAGGCCCATCGCGATGCCCGCGACCATGGCCTTCAGCGGTACACCGGCGGAGAGCAGCGACATCGTGCTGGCGCAGACCGAGCCCATCGACGTGGAGCCGTTGGAGCCGAGCGCCTCGGAGACCTGACGGATCGCGTACGGGAACTCCGCGCGCGCCGGCAGCACCGGGATCAAGGCACGCTCGGCGAGCGCTCCGTGGCCGATCTCGCGACGCTTCGGCGAACCGACGCGACCGGTCTCACCGGTCGAGTACGGCGGGAAGTTGTAGTTGTGCATGTAGCGCTTCGACTTCTCCGGCGAGAGCGTGTCGAGAGCCTGCTCCATGCGCAGCATGTTCAGCGTGGTGACGCCCATGATCTGGGTCTCGCCGCGCTCGAAGATCGCGCTGCCGTGCACGCGCGGAAGCACCTGCACCTCAGCGGTCAGCGGACGGATGTCGCGCGGGCCACGACCGTCGATGCGGACCTGGTCCCGGAGGACCCGCGTCCGTACCTCTTTCTTCGTGACCGAGCGGATCGCGCCGCTGATCTCCTTGTCGCGACCCTCGAACTTCTCGCTCAAGGCCCCGATGGTGGCGTCCTTGATGCGGTCGAGTGCGTCCTCGCGGTCGGCCTTGCTGACGATCTTCAGCGCCTCGGCGATCTCGCCGCTGGCGTGGGCGTTGACGGCCTCGTACACGTCGTCCTGGTATTCCAGGAAGACCGGGAACTCGGCGATCGGCTTCGCGGCCTTCTCGGCCAGCTCGCTCTGCGCGCGGCAGAGTTCGCGGATGGCCGGCTTCGCAGCCTCGAGGCCGCTCGCGACGATCTCCTCGGTCGGCTTCACGGCACCGGCCGCGATCAGGCCGATCGTGTGCTCGGTGGCCTCGGCCTCGACCATCATGATCGCGACGTCACCGTCGGCGAGCGTACGGCCGGCGACGACCATGTCGAACGTCGCGCGGGTCAGCTCCTCGTGGGTCGGGAACGCAACCCACTGGCCTTCGATGTGCGCGACCCGGGTGGCGCCGATCGGACCCGCGTACGGCAGGCCGGACAGCTTCGTGGACAGCGACGCGGCGTTGATCGCGACGACGTCGTAGGAGTGCGCCGGGTCGAGCGCCAGGATCGTCTCGACGACCTGGACCTCGTTGCGCAGGCCCTTCTTGAAGCTCGGGCGCAGCGAACGGTCGATCAGGCGGCAGTTGAGGATCGCGTCCTCGCTCGGACGTCCTTCACGACGGAAGAACGAGCCCGGGATGCGCCCGGCGGCGTACATCCGCTCTTCGACGTCGACCGTCAGCGGGAAGAAGTCGAACTGGTCCTTCGGGTGCTTGCTGTACGTCGTCGCGGACAGGATGACGGTGTCACCCAGCGATACGACGCAGGAGCCGGCGGCCTGACGGGCGAGCCGGCCGGTGGAGAAGACGATCTCGCGGGTGCCGAAGTGCCCCGTTGTCGATGATCGCCTTGCTGGTCTCAGTGCCGAGATTGTGCTCGGTCATGTGTTAGTCGTGCTCCTTGTGTTGAGGGCAACGACCTGTGCATTGACGCCGTACGCGCGAAACGCGATCCGGCGACCCGGGGCGGGCCGGTCTTCGATCGAAGTCCGCGGGCTCGTTGAGTCCCGCAGACCACTACCGAGGACCGGCGCAGGGTAAACGCCACGCTGGCGCACAGGGTTTGCCTGTTGATAAATATGAGTCGGGTAACGAGTCGGGGAGCGTCCAGCGCGTGCGTGCCGACGAATCGACACGCGCGACGACCTGGCCACTCCCCCGATTGGTTCACCTACGCAGGCCGAGCCGTTCGATCAGCGCACGGTAACGCGCGATGTCCGACTTCGACAGGTAGTTGAGCAGACGCCGGCGGCGTCCGACCATGAGCAGCAGACCACGACGGCTGTGGTGGTCGTGCTTGTGCACCTTGAGGTGCTCGGTCAGATCCGCGATGCGCTTCGTGAGCACCGCCACCTGGACCTCCGGCGAACCGGTGTCGCCCTCGGTGTTGGCATAGTCGTGCATGATCTGGGTCTTGACTTCAGCGGCGAGCGCCATGATCTCCCTGTTCGGAATAAAGGGTTTTGACGGCTCCGCGCCCGCGGCGTCTGCAGGCGTGTACAGCGGAGCCCGCCGGTTACCCGGCGTCGAGCACAAGACTACCAGTTGCAGCGCGTGTTCTTCCCTGCGACACCGGTCACGGCGGCCACGAAAGCCTTGAGGCGACGGGTCTGGGCGCTTTGCCCTAGTTTGAAAGGAAGAAACCAACTGCATGATCAAACTGATAGTACGGCCCGCGTCTGCTCCACGTCCAACGCAATTTGCACGACCAATTTCTCCGGACCCTCGTACTTGCGCATCTCGCGCAGGTGGGCGACGAAATCGAGGGAGACCCGCTCGCCGTACAGATCGCCGTCGAAGTCCAGCACGAACGCCTCGACCCGGTGTTCCCGCCCGGCGAACGTGGGATTCGTACCGATGCTGACCGCAGCCGGGTACGGCTTGCCGCGCTGATGCAGCCACGCCGCGTATACGCCGTCGGCCGGGATCGCGGTGTGCGGCGCACAGAGCAGATTGGCGGTGGGAAAGCCCAGGTCACGGCCGCGCTGATCGCCGCGGATCGACGACTCCTTCGATGCGGTGCGGCCGGCCGAGCGCGATCGCGGCCGTCTCGACGTCACCCGCATCCACCGACGACCGGATATAGGTGGACGAGAACACGACATCCCCCTCGGCCACCAGCGGCGCGCCCTCGACCGCGAAACCGAACGTCCGCCCGAGTCGCGTGAGCAGCGCCACATCACCGGCGGCCCGGTGTCCGAAGCGGAAGTTCTCGCCGACCACCACGAGTGCCGCGTGCAGGTTCTCGACCAGTACGTCGTGCGCGAACTCCTCCGGCGGCAGCTGCGAGAACGCTTGCGTGAACGGCACCACGCACAGCACGTCCACGCCGAGCGACTCGATCAACTCGGCCTTGCGCGCCTGCTCGGTCAGGATTGCCGGGTGCGAGCCGGGCCGCACCACCTCGGACGGGTGCGGATCGAACGTCACCACGACGGATGCGATGCCGAGGTCGGCTGCGCGGCGGACCGCGTACCGGATGATCTGCTGATGTCCGCGATGCACACCGTCGAAGACACCGATCGTGACCACCGAACGACCCCACCCGTTGGGGGCGGCTCTAAATCCACGCCAGCGCTGCACTCCCCCACCTTAAGCGCCGGACGTTCCACGGCCGACCCTGGAGCTACCGGAAAGCCGTATACGCTAAAGCATACGATGACATATGCTTTAGATATGCCTACTGACACGGGCAAGAAGACACCTGGGCGGCGCAGTGATGCCGCCGGCGATGTGACGACCATGCGGATCCGGCGACGCACCCTGGAGGCACTGGTCCAGCGTCAGCACGACCTCGGGGCGGCGTCGCTCGACGAGGCTCTGGCGACAATCCTCTACCGGCAGCAGTCGTACGAGGCGATCGCACGGTTGAAAGCCGATCCGGACGCGCTGGCTGACTATCAGGCCGAGGCGAACGAGTGGGCTGAGACCGATGTCGAGATCCACGAGTGAGCGCACAGGTCGAGCCGTGGCAGGTCTGGTGGGTCGACTTTGACCCGCAGGTCGGCCGCGAGCAGGCTCTCGTCCGACCGGCGATCGTGGTGGGCACTCGCCTGGCATGTGCTATCCCCAACAACCTGGCCATCGTCATCCCGTGTACGTCCACCAACCGGAAACTGCCGTGGCAGCCGGAGATCGAACTCGGCGGCCGGGCCGGTTACGCGATGTGTGACCAGATCAAGGTCATTGATCGCAGCAGAATCAAACGACCGCACAAGGCGGGGTCGATCACGTCCCTCACCGAGCGGCACGCCATCGCTCAATCACTGCGCGAGCTCGTCGTCGTTGCCCCCTGACCATCGCGACGGACTTGTACGATCCCGGCATGTTGATCCTGGTACGCCACGCTGCGCCCGACGTCGACCCGGCCGTCCCACCGGCCGAATGGAATCTGTCCGCCGAAGGACGCGACGGCGCCGCATCGCTGGCCGACGTGCTTCCGGCCGACGCGCTGCTGGTCTCCAGCCTGGAACCGAAGGCCCGGCTGACCCTGGAGCCGACCGGACCCGTCACGACCGACGGCCGGTTCAACGAGGTGGTGCGCGACGAGGCGTACAGCGACGATCCTCGCGCGGCGCGATCCGCGTACGTCAACGGCACCGACCATGACGGATGGGAGACACGCGCGGACGTGGCGAACCGGTTCGATCAGGCGATCGCGGACTGGCAGGAGCGCGCCGGCGGCCGGCCTCTCGTCGTCGCGAGCCACGGCATGGCGATCACCAGCTGGCTGTCGACAAGGATCGGCCTCGACGATCCGGCCGCGTTCTGGCTGGATCTGCAGCTACCGGACCTGTTCGCGGTGGACGTCGAGGCCAAGACCGTCCGCCGCATCTCCTCCGACAAGCTCCGCCGGGCCGTACTTCGGCGCCCCTGACGTCCTACTGTCCGGCCGGCGCGAAGACCACTTCCGCCTTCGTACGGCCGTCCGACTCGGCGACGATCGCGATCACGTGGCCGGCGGGTGCGAAGACCGCGTACGGGCCGTCGATCCCGATCGCCGTCAGTGGCCCACCGTGCGACAGGATCGCCGCCTCGTCCTCGTCGGCATCGCGGCGTACGAAGAAACGCGCGGCCGCCTCGTCCAGCGTCAGGGACAGCGGATCACCACCGGCCTCGACCCGTTCCGCGAGTATCGTCCAGCGTCGCCGCCTGGTCGAGCGTGAAGCCGCCGACCGCGGTCCGGCGCAGTACGGTCAGGTGGCCGCCCACGCCGAGCGCCGTACCCAGGTCGCGGGCGATCGCTCGGATGTACGTGCCGGACGAGCACGCCACATCGACGTCCACGTCGATCACGTCGGACCCCTGGCTGTCGCGAGTCCGCCGGATGTCGAGCACGTCCAGCCGCGACACCGTCACGCGGCGGGCCGCCAACTCGGGCGCCTCGCCGTCGCGGACCATCTTGTACGCCCTCTTGCCGTCCACCTTGATCGCGCTGACCGCCGACGGCACCTGCGAGATCTCGCCGGTCTGCGCAGCCAGTGCGGCATGGATGGCCGGATCGGTGACGTCGCCGACCGGTGCGGTCGACACCACATCACCCTCGGCGTCGTCGGTCACCGTCGCCTGGCCGAGCCGGATCGTCGCGGTGTAGCACTTGCCGGCACCGATCACGTACGTGAGCAGCCGGGTCGCCCTCCCGACGCCCAGGATCAACACGCCGGTCGCCATCGGGTCGAGCGTGCCGCCGTGGCCGACCTTCTTCGTACGCGCGAGCCGGCGCATGCGCGACACGACATCGTGCGACGTCATGCCGCTGGATTTGTCCACGACGACCAGGCCGACAGGTTCCATCCGCAGAGCCTCCCAGACCGTCCGTACCCGCCGGCGTCCGGGCACGGAACGTGAGCGGCGCTATCGGGCCGGGACGGCAGGGACAATCGCCGGGCCGGCGACGGCCCAGACGCCGCCACGCAGTCGGATGACCGAACCGACGAAGCGGATCACCACGAACAGAGTCAGGCCGAACCAGATGCCGGACAGGCCCAGGTCCAGCGCCTCGGCCAGGATGATCGACGGCAGGAATCCGAAGAGCGCTGCCGCGACCGTCAGGTTCCGCAGGAACGCGAGATCGCCGGCGCCGATCAGGATGCCGTCGATCGCGAACACGACGCCGGCGATCGGCTGCATCACGACGAACCAGGGCCAGATGATCGCGGCTTGCGCGTACACGTGCGGATCTGGACTGAACAACCTCGGCAGCGTATGCGCACCGGCGAGGATGACCACCGCGAACGCCGCGCCGCAGCCGAGTCCGATCACCGCGATCCGGCGGGCGAGCGAGCGCGCCTCGTCCGGTCGAGCAGCGCCGAGCGCCGCGCCGATCAGGGCCTGAGCCGCGATCGCCACCGCGTCCATCGCCAGCGAGCAGAACAGCCACAGCTGCAGCGTGATCGCGTGCGCGCTGAGCGCGGCCGGCCCGAAGCGGGACGCCACCGCGGTCGCGGACAGGAAGCACGCCTGGAATGCCGCACCGCGAATGAGCAGGTCACGCCCGACCACGAGGTGCGAGCGGATCAGCGTCGGGACGCGGCCGCAACGGTTCGCGCTCACGGATCAAGGCGACTACGAACAGGCCGCCGACCAGCGTCTGCGCGGTGGCGTTCGCGATCGCGGAGCCGACCAGCCCGAGGCCGAGCGGATAGACCAGGATCGGACAGAGTGCGGCCGAGAGGATGTTCGCGCCGAGCACGTACCGCAGGGGTCGGCGGGTGTCCTGCACCCCGCGCATCCAGCCGTTTCCGGCCGTCGCCAGCAACAATCCGGGTGCGCCGAGCGCCGCGATCCGCAGCCACGACACCGCGCCGTGCGCTACGTCGCCAGAGGAACCCGCGAGGGTACGGGCAACCGGGCCGGCCAGCAGCTCGGCCGCAATCATGATGATCAAGCCGCAGCTGAGCGCCACCCACGACGCCTGCACACCTTCGGCTATCGCACCCGAGCGGTCTCCGGCACCGAACCGTCGCGCCGCGCGGCCGGTCGTACCGTAGGCGATCACGTTGCCGAGCCAGGTCGCGAACGTCAGAACGCTGCCGCCGACCGCGAGGCTGGCGAGCGCGGTGCCGCGCAGATGGCCGACCACGGCGGTGTCGACGAGAACGTACAGGGGTTCGGCGGCGAGGACGACGAGCGCCGGCAACGCGAGTCCGGCGACCTGGCGTAGCTCTGTGGTCCCGGTCTTCACATCGGCGATGGTGTCACAGTCGGGTGCTTCAGGGCCGGATGCGCTGGCCGGGCGCTCATCATCGCGTCTCGACCCGGGCCACCGTCGCGGTGCCCGGATCGATCTCGCGGATATCTATCTACTGGCGCGTGTCCATGGACATCTGGAGCGCGTGCCGCTGCTCATCGGTTGGGGTTGAGGTACTGGCCGGACGGCTCACGACGACGATGCGGGGGTCGTGCTGAGCGGCCTTGGGCTTGCGTGAAGTCGGCATGACAAATCTCCTGGCAGTCACGATGTGACGGGCAAATAACGCCGTCGCGACCGGCCTGCCGGGGTCGCCGGATGTCGGTTGGTCGTGGGCTAACCGCCCTGGTAAGCGGCGGTTTCTGCGCAAGAACCAAACTATCGTTTAGGTACCGTCATCCGCCTGCCATTCCCACATGGCGGAACGCCATCTCGCGGTCGCGCCGCACGGCTGTCCGGATGGTGAGACACAATCGGTCATCGGGCGAAGAAGTGCCAGCCCAGCCACCACCAGAACCCGTACATCGCAATCCGCCCCACCGGCATCCGACCGGCCCGGTACTGCATCACGAAGCCACAGACGGCGCTCAAGGTCGGAATCTTCGAATTCTCGCGGCGGGCGGCGATCTCGACACCACAGAGGATCAGCCCGGCGAGCACGTAGCCCGCAATCGACAGCGCCCTGGTCATGGCCGAGCTCACGGATCGACGGACCGGTCCGGATCAGTCCCCAGAAACCGCCGAGCCACAGGAAGTAGACCAGCGATCTGATCGCGTGATGATCCATCGGCGTGTCCAGGAGCACGGACAGCGTCGGATGCGGGTACGTCGACCCGTACAGGAAGTTGGTCACCTCGACCGCGACGAACACACCGGCCGGCACCAGCCACCAGGCCGAAGCCCGCGGCAGCCGGTCCGGCGACGCCCGCTTGGCCAACCGGCCGGACCGGCCGAGCCAGAGCAGGACGCCGCCGAGCACGACCACGTAAACGGTCGCGATCAGGGAGAACGACGGGAAGAACCCGCCGATGAAGGCGAGTACGGCAAACGCCGGCACCGTCGCCTGTGGACGGTGCCACATCTGTGGTCGTGCGTCGGCGGCGAGCGCCGTCTGCGGGTCCATGTTCATGATTGTGACCAACCCGCACGCTGCACGGAACCGTCCGGATCCCGGAGATCTCCCCGATCTTCGCCGGTGCTAATCCGTCGCGAGATCCTCGTCATCGACGCGATCCACCTTGTACGGTGACGGATCGCCGGCGAACTGCGCACCCGCGGCCCGTTGCTGCACCTCGGTATCGGCGTGCTGCGCGACCGCCAGCAGTTCGTCGATCTGCTTCGCGTGATCCCCGACGTTGTCCAGCGTGAACGTCAGCGTCGGCGAATGGCGCAGGCCGAGAGCCTTGCCGACGGTACTGCGCAGCAGGCCCTTCGCGCTCTCCAGTGCCTGCGCGGTCTGCTGCTGTTCGGTCTGGTCGCCGAGCACCGTGTAGAAGACGGTGGCGTCGCGGAGATCGCCGGTGATCCGGGCGTCCGTGATCGTGATCATGCCAAGCCGCGGGTCCTTCACCCGGGTCCGGACAGCCGAGGCAACGAGTTCGCGTACGCGCTCTGCCTGCTGTCGTATCCTCGCTTGATCCGACATATCGCACCTCCATGGGCCGACGTTCGCATGGTTGACATTACTCGGAGCCGATCGCCGGGAGCGTTCAGTCGTCCGCACCGAAGAGCCGGTGCCGCGCCGACAGGATCTCGATCTCCGGGACGGCCTCCCAGCAGGTTTTCGCAGGAGTCCACGACGGCTCGGGCATGCGACGGCTCGCTGGCCACCGCGGCCACCCCGATTTCGGTGCGTCCGTGCAGTTCCAGCGCACCGACTTCGGCCACGGCCACCTCGAACTTGCGAAGTGCCGCAAGGATCGGACGGACGTACGAGCGTTTCGCTTTCAGCGACCGCGCATCGTCCGGAAGAAGCAGGTCAAACACAGCGGTTGCGGTATACACGAGGCGTCAGCGTACCGGCTGCCGTCACCCGTCGCGATCAGTTAACCAGTCCATTGCCGGACGGCCACCGACGAACCCGAAGTATCTGCTGTGCGTACCGAGGCCGGACAGGGCCTGCACCTCCGGCGACAGCCTCCGCAGGCCGTCCCGGCCCAGGTCGAGCGCGTGATTGTCGCCCGGCCGCAGCCACGGCACGACGCGCTCGCTGATCAGTGCACGCCGAGTCGCGTCGCTGCGGTTGTGCCCGGCCGCGTGCCAGAGCCGCCCGCTGTAGACCAGTACGCTGCCGGCCGGCATCACCGCCGGGATCATCTCGTCCATCGTGGCCCGACGACCGGTCGGCCAGAGATGGCTGCCGGGCGCGATCACCGTGGCGCCGTTCGTCTCGGTGAAGTCGTCGAGCGCCCAGATCGCGTTCGTCTCGGCCTCGATCTCCCGGGGAATCGGGTAGACGCCCGCATCGAAATGCAGCATCTGCGAACCCTGATCGGGGTCGACCGCGCTGAGCAGCAGCATGCCGAGTTGATGCTCGGTGCCGATCTGCGCCTCGACCAGCGCGCGTACGGCCGGGTGCAGCACCAGCGGCTCGAATGCACCGAGCCGGCCGAGCAGCGAATACACCCTCCGCGTACGCCGGCCGTCGAAGTCATTGTCGCTCCACGCAACGTCGGCCAACAGCGCATCGGCATAGGCTCGGGCAGCCGCCAGCACTTCGTCGTCGAGAATCCGCGGGAGGACCACGAAACCGTGGTCCCGCAACGATTGCAGGTCATCCCCCATCACTCCACCCTACGGACGTGGGGTTGCCGGGCACAGTGACGCGGTTCATGATGTCGGTCATGTCGAGCCCAACCCAACGCCGCCTGTCGATCGACGACATCCGTTCCGCCGCCCACCGCGCGTTCACGCACCGATGTTGCCGCGGCGGAGCAGCTGAGCGGCGGATCGTTCGGCAGCGTCTGGCGGGTCGACCTGGCCGACGGCCGAACGACGGTGCTCAAATCCGCACCGGATCCGCACGTACGGCTGCTGACCTACGAGGCGGATATGGTCGGCGAGGAGGCGAACTACCTGCGGCTGGCCGCCCCGGTCGAGGGCGTGCCGACCGCCGAACTGCTCTACGTCGACGACGAGTTCGTGTTCATGACACATCTGCCGGGGGAGCCGCTCTTCACACTCTCCGGCGACACGAGCGGGATCCGAGCCGAGTCCGGTGCCGCGATCGCCCGTCTGCACAGCGTGACCGGCGACTACTTCGGCTATCACGGAGACCGGCCGCACGCCGCGAACTGGCCGGACGCGTTCGCCGCGATGATCGCCGCCGCCCTCGACGACGCGGTGGCGTGGGACGTCCGGTTGCCCGTACCCCCTGAGAAGATTTCGGCCGCCGTGGATGCGCAGCGTGACGTGCTGGCGACCGTGACCACGCCGTCGCTGCTGCATTTTGATCTCTGGGATGGAAACGTGCTGGTCGAGAACGGCCGGCTGAGCGGTCTGGTGGACGGCGAGCGCTACCTGTGGGGCGATCCGCTGGTGGATTTCGTGTCGCCGGCGCTCTTTCACGACATCTTCGAAACCCCCGACCATCCCTTTGTCCGCGGATATCAGCAGGTCCGCCCGCTGGAGATCGACGAGGAGGTACGAATTCGGGTGCGCCTCTACCGCCTCTACCTATACCTTTTGATGATCGTCGAGTATCCGAGCCGGGGCATGGACCCGGACGAGGATCGACGAGCCCACCTGTGCGACCTCCTGACATCGTCGCTGTGACGTCGGGAGAGAATGTGTGGTGACATCCGGGTTAGAGGGGGCACCAGCACCGTGAGTGACGTTACCGAGGCCAGTCCGATCGCTGAGGCGGATTGGGTGGCACGCTTCGCCGACGAGGTCATCGCCGAGGCCGGCCGCCGGAAGCCCGGTCAGCGGATCGTCTGCGCATCCGGCTTGAGCCCCTCCGGCCCGATCCACCTCGGCAACCAGCGCGAGCTGATGACACCGCACCTGGTCGCGGACGAGATCAAGCGTCGTGGCATCGATGGCGAGCACATCGTGTCGTTCGACGACTACGACCGGTTTCGCAAGGTCCCGGCCGGCATTCCGGCCGAGCTGGGCCGAGCACATCGGCAAGCCGCTGAGCTCCGTCCCGGCGCCGCCCGGCAGCAGCTATCCGAACTGGGCCGACCACTTCAAGGCACCGCTGCTGGAGCGATGGCGCGGCTCGGCATCGAGGTCCGCGCGATCAGCCAGACCGAGATGTACACGTCCGGCGCGTACACCGAGCAGATCCTGCGCGCGATGGCGACGCCGTGGCGAGATCGACGCGATCCTGGACAAGTACCGGACCAAGGGCCGGCCGGCCAAGATCTCGCAGAAGCTGTCCGAGGACGAGGCGGCGGCAGCGCTGGAAGCGGCCGAGGGGTCCGGTGCGGCGGACGAGGACGACGGCGTACGTCGCGGCGACTACTACCCGTACAAGCCGTACTGCTCGGTCTGCGACCGCGACACCACCACTGTGACGGCCTACGACGACGAGACGACCGAGCTGACCTACACCTGCGCGTGCGGGCACGGCGAGACCGTGATCCTGCGCGATCACCGGCGCGGCAAGCTGGTCTGGAAGGTCGACTGGCCGATGCGCTGGGCGTACGAGGGCGTCGATCTTCGAGCCCTCCGGCGTCGACCACAGCTCGCCCGGCTCGTCGTTCGTGGTCGGCGGCGAGATCGTCGGGCCGATCTTCGGCGGCGTGCAGCCGATCGGCCCGATGTACGCGTTCGTCGGCATCGCCGGCATGGCGAAGATGAGCAGCTCCCGTGGCGGCGTACCGACCGCCGCCGACGCGCTGGAGATCATGGAAGCCGCAACTGCTGCGCTGGCTGTACGCCCGGCGCCGGCCGAACCAGTCGTTCCAGATCGCGTTCGGCCAGGAGAACCAGCGCCTGTACGACGAGTGGGACGCGCTCGTCGCGCCGGGTCGGCCGGTGCGGCTCCGCGTTCGACCGGACTCAGCGCGTACGACCGGGCGACCGCACCCCGGCGGCCACGCTGCCGACGCACCGCCGCACCGCTGCCGTTCGGCACGCTCGCCTCGATCGTCGACGTGACCACCGGCGACGAGGAGCAGACGCTGCGGATCGTGCGCGACCTCGATCCCGCGCAGCCGATCGCCTCGCTGGACGACGTACGGCCCCGGCTCGACCGCGCCCAGCACTGGATCGACCACCCAGGTGCCGGCCGAGCAGCGGACCCTCGTACGGACCTCGCCGGACACGCGCGCTGCTGGCGTCCCTCGACGACGACCGAGCGGTCGTCGCTCGGCCATGCTGGTCGACGGGCTCGACGAGAACTGGTCGCTGGCCGGCCTGACCACCCTCGTGTACGGCGTACCGAAGCTGCAGGCTCGGGCTGCCGCTGGACGTCAAGCCGACGCCGGAGCTGCGAGGTCGCGCAGCGGCAGTTCTTCGCGCTGCTCTACCAGCTGCTGGTAGGCCGGGACACCGGCCCGCGGCTGCCCACGCTGCTGCTGGCCGTAGGCGCCGACAAGGTCCACACCCTCCTGACCCCGTGACCTACGCGATCTTGTGACGATATCGCTGCCAATCCGCACGGATGGCCGCAATGTCGTTACAAGATCGATCGTCGATGAGACCGCGCCACCGCCTGTTTCAAAACCCGTTGGGGTGATGGAACAGCGCCCTTCTCGGGCGTCCTTCACCGCGCAACCAACGGCTGCGCAGTGGAGGTTCCCACGTCTATGGGGCCGGTTTCGCCCGCGCGGATGCGCGGGCCAGAGCCTTCCCCTCGGCGGACTTTTGACCATCGCGAGGCACTCGTTGAAGGCAAACCGGACGCACCGGCATACCGCCACAACACCACTAGGCCGTGTTTTATAAGCGCCTGCGGTAGCCATTCGTTGATCGCGGCGATGTTGATTGTGGCTTGGTAGCGGACGGCGAGTTTGTCGTATCGGGTGGCCACGGCGCGGTTGCGTTTGAGCTGGCTGATGCCGCATTCCACGGCATGGCGCTGTTTGTACAGGTCGCGGGTCGAAGGCGGGTGGCCGGCCACCGCTGAGCCCTTGCTTGCGCCGGTTGGCGGCCTGGTCGGTCTTGATCGGGATGGTGGCCCGGATGCCACGCCGGCGCAGGTAGTCTCGGTTGGCCTTCGACGGTGTACGCCTTGTCCGCCAGGACCCGGTCCGGGCGGGTCCGCGGCCGCCCGCCGCCGGGCCGGGGCACCCGGATCGCGGCCAACACCGGGATGAACTGCGGGCTGTCGCCGCGCTGCCCGGCGGTCAACCGACGATCGCCAGCGGTTTACGGCCCTGCTCGCAGGCCAGGTGCAGCTTCGTGGTCAACCCGCCCCGCGAGCGGCCCAACGCGTGATCGGCCGGTTCGTCCTGCACCCCGCCCGGCGGCTCCTTCTGCCGCTCACCGTCTCGGCGGGCGCCGGCGGCGTGCTGATGCGCCCGCGGCGATCGTGGAGTCCACGCTGACATCCCAGCTGATCAGCCCGGCCGCGTCCGCGCGGGCCTGCAACCCGGCCACGATCCGCGCCCAGGTCCCGTCGCGCTGCCAGCGCCGGAACAGGCCATACACCGTCTGCCAGGCGCCGTAACATCTCGGGCACGTCCCGCCACGGTGACCCGACCCGCATCCGCCACCGGATCCCGTTGATCAGCTGCCGCTTCTCCACTTCGGCGGCCGACCCGGCTTCCTCGCGGCGGGCAGCAACGGCTCCAGCACCGCCCACTGCGCGTCGGTCAGGTCGTGCCGCCTCGTCACCGGTACGTCGCCACGAGGTCTCCGGTACTGATGTTCATCTTGGTCGATGAACCATCTACCGGAGACCTCGCCGTCTATCGATCACCGACACGCCGATTCCGGCAACAGCGTGCGGCATGATCGAGCTGTGACTGACGGCGATTGGCGGCTGATGGGCCAGCACACCTGGCTCGCCGGACGCGACCTGCGCTGGGCGAGTGGACCCCGCACCGGCCAGGCTGGGACCACAACCACTGCGCGTTCTGCCACGCCGAGTTCGCGACGACGCGGACCGCACGTCGACTTCACCGCGGGGTACGTCACCGCCGACGACAACTACACCTGGATCTGCCAGCCCTGCTTCGAGGACTTCACGGCACAGTTCGAATGGAACGTCGTGTCAGCCCCGACCGACTCGTAACTACCCTCATCAACTTCTGAAACGCTGCCTAGGCGACCAGGAGGGCGTTGGCCGCCTGCGCTGCCGTCGGCGGCAGCGGGTATGCCGCTCCGGCGCAGATCCGGTCGACGTCGCCGGGATCGGCGCTGCACCGGGACCGGTGATCGGGCGTGGCCGCCTCGGCATCACGGAGTTCGCGCTGCCACCACGGCCCGGGTAGATCATCACGCCGTTGACCGGGTCGGGAGTCGCGTCCAGCGCGGCCACCACCACCGGAAGCTGCCGGTAGACCGACCAGACGTCCCACTCGTCGAAGGCGACCTCGAACACGATCCCCCACGGCGTGCGGTGCCAGTTCCAGTCCTGGGCACCATGCGAGATCGCCGCCTCGATCAGGGCGGCGCCCCACGATTCGCGCCAACGGTCAGCTGTCAGCTCGCGCGTCGACGACCTCGATAGACCACCAATTCTCCGCCATAATGCGGCCAGGCTACGCCCGACCACTGGACGCGGTCGATGCCCGAGCTGTGCCAACGCTGTCCCGCCGCTCCGCGCAATCTAGACTTTGCGCGCGACCAGCACGTCTCGATCGATCGACTGATCCACCCAGTGCGCGAAGTCGAGGTAGCCGTCGCCCCTCGCAGACCCGCAGACCGTTGTCCTCGAAGATCGCGGACCGCCTCGGCCCGCGACGCGACGTGCGTGTTCCATGACATGCCGATCGTGCCGCCGGGTGGATCAACTGCGTCCACACCGGCATCGCCGCCCGCAGCAACTGCAGCGGGCTGCGGGACAAGTTCGCCTCGCCGGTACGGCTGCCGTGCATCACGCCGTACGGGAGGTCGGCCACGATGATGTCGGCCACTCCGCCCTTGAGGAACTCACGCGCCTGAGTGTGTCGGCGTGATACACGGTCAGCGACGTCTCGTCCGCCGATCGATGACCGATAGTCGGCGGGCGAGGTTCTTCTTGTCCTTGCGTACCGGCGTGACCTCGGCCTGGTGCTTGATCCGCTTGCGCTTGAGCCAGGTGCGGATGAACGCCGAGTAGATGTCGAAGTCCTTGCCGTCGATGTCGATGCCGATCGCGTCGTACCCGTACATCAGGGCCTGGTCGAGCGTCGTGCCACGGCCGCAGAGCGGATCCAGACCACGAGGCGGCGGTCGAGCATCTGCGGCGCGAACGACGAGGCCAGCACCGTTACGTTCAGCAGCAATTTGGTGAACTGCTCGTTGGTCTTGCCGGAGTACTTCTGGATGGTCAGCAGATCGTCGTCGAAGTACGCGAGTGGGCGCAGCGCGGTCGGCCGCAGCAGATCGTCGCCTTCGACGCTGGAACAGCGCGTACGCCGACGACAGGTTCGACAGGTACGCCATGTCCCTTTCGGACAGCTGCTCCGCTGCCGTGAATCCGACGTACGGGACGCCGGCGATCTCGAGTGGCCCGATCCGTCGATCTTCGCGTCGAGCACGGCGTCGGCGAACACGGCCAGCTCGGACCGGTGAGGCGGATGGACGCGTCCGCATACACACGATTCGCCGACGGGGCAATGAGAAGGGCGTATCCGACCACTGTCACATAATACGGTCGGCAAAACAGGACGGCCCCGGACCGTGGTCCGAGGCCGTTCCGTTCGATCAAACTACTTAGGCGCGGGGCTTCTCCCGCATCTCGAACGTCTCGATGATGTCGCCGACCCTGATGTCGTTGTAGTTGCTCAACGTCAGACCACACTCGAAGCCCTCGCGGACCTCGGTGGCGTCGTCCTTGAACCGCTTCAGCGACGAGATCGTGAGGTTCTCCTGCACCACCGCGCCGTCGCGCAGAAGGCGAGCCTTCGCGTTGCGGCGGATGAGACCGGACCGGACGATGCAGCCCGCGATCTTGCCGATCTTGGACGAGCGGAACACCTCGCGGACCTCGGCCGAGCCCAGCTCGGCCTCCTCGTACTCGGGCTTGAGCATGCCCTTGAGCGCCGCCTCGACCTCTTCGATGGCCTGGTAGATGACCGTGTAGTACCGGATCTCCACGCCCTCGCGGTCGGCGTACTCGCGGACCTTGCCCTCGGCCCGCACGTTGAACCCGATGATGATCGCGTCGGACGCGCTCGCGAGGTTGACGTCGTCCTGGGTGACCCCACCGACACCGCGGTGAATGATCTTGAGCTGGACTTCTCGTCGATCTCGATCTTGACCAGTGCGTCTTCCAGCGCCTCCACCGAACCGGACACGTCGCCCTTGAGGATGAGGGTGAGCGTGGTACGGTCGCCTTCCTTGATCCGGTCGAGCAGGTTCTCCAGCGTGACCCGGCCACCGCGGTTGGCGATCTGCGCCGCCCGATCGCGGGCCGACCGCTGCTCGGCGATCTGCCGGGCGGTCCGGTCCTCGCTCACGGCGAGGAACGTGTCGCCGGCCCCGGGCACCGCGGTCAGACCGAGCACCTGCACCGGACGGGCCGGGCCGGCCTCGGGGACCGGCTGCCCGTCCTCGTCGAGCATGGCGCGGACGCGGCCGTACGCGTCACCCGCCACGATCGAGTCACCGACGTGCAGCGTGCCCCGGTTGACCAGCACCGTCGCCACCGGACCACGACCGCGGTCGAGGTGCGCCTCGATCGCGATGCCCTGTGCCGGGCCGTCGATCGGAGCCCGCAGGTCCAGCGACGCGTCCGCGGTGAGCAGCACCGCCTCAGCAGACCCTCGATGTTGATGCGGCTCTTCGCCGAGATGTCGACGAACATGGTGTCGCCGCCGTACTCCTCGGCGACCAGGCCGTACTCGGTGAGCTGCTGGCGCACCTTGGCCGGGTTGGCGTCCTCCTTGTCGACCTTGTTGACCGCAACCACGATCGGCACCTCGGCCGCCTTGGCGTGGTTGAGCGCCTCGATCGTCTGCGGCATGACGCCGTCGTCGGCCGCCACCACCAGCACCACGATGTCGGTGGCCTGGACACCACGGGCACGCATGGCGGTGAACGCCTCGTGACCCGGGGTGTCGATGAAGGTGATCGCGCGATCCTCACCCTCGTGCTGGACGTGCACCTGGTAGGCACCGATGTGCTGGGTGATGCCGCCGGCCTCGCCCTCGACCACGTTCGTGGCCGGATCGCGTCGAGGAGCTTCGTCTTACCGTGGTCGACGTGGCCCATGACGGTCACGATCGGCGCGCGGCTGACCAGGCGCGACTCGTCGACGTCGGCGTCGAGGTCGATGTCGAACCGGGCGAGCAGCTCCCGGTCCTCCTCTTCCGGGCTGACGATCTGCACGTCGAAGCCGAGGTGCTCACCGAGCAGCAGCAGCGTCTCGTCGGTGCAGGACTGCGTCGCCGTGACCATCTCGCCCAGGTTGAACATCTCCTGGACCAGCGAGCCCGGGTTGGCGTTGATCTTCTCGGCGAAGTCGGACAGCGACGCACCACGCGGCAGCCGGACCACCTGGCCCTGATCCCGGGGCGCACCCGAGCTCATCGTCGGCGCGGACAGGTTGTCGAACTCTTGTCTGCGCTGCTTCTTCGACTTGCGACCGCGTGCCGGCTTGCCGCCGGGACGACCGAACGCACCAGCCGCGCCGCCACCGCGGCCACGGCCACCAGCACCGCCGCCACCGGGGCGACCGGCACCTGCGCCGGCACCCGGAGCACCGCCGGCGCCGCCACCGGGTCCGCCGCGGTAACCGCCACCGGCACCCGCGCCGCCGCCGGGCCACCGCCACCGGGACCACCGCGGTACCGCCACCGCCACCGCCGCCACCGGGACCGCCGCCACCGGGCGGAAGCCGCCGCCACCGCCACCGGGACCACCCGGACGACCGGCACCACCGGGACCGCCGCCACCGGGAGCGGAGCCGCCACCGGAACCGCACCCGGACCACCGGGTCGACCCGGACCGCCGGCCGTCGCCCGGACGGGCAGGACGCTGGGTCGGCATCTGGCTCGGGTTGGGCCGAGGCGGCATCGAAGCCGGGTTCGGCCGCGGCATACCGGCCGGACTGGGCCGCGGTCGAGCGCGCGGCGCACCCGGGAGCCGGCCGGCACGGCTGCCGGCCGCGCGTGATGCCGAACGGGTTGTTGCCCGGGCTGCGCCCGGCGGACGAGCGCCGGCCGGGGTGCACCGGGAGGACCGCGCCGGGAGCCGGTGCGGCCGGGGCGCTGCGGGCCGGGCCGGACCGGGCACGGCGCCGGGTCCGGGCGCGGTCCGGCGCGGCGGACGCGGCCGGCGTCACGCAGCGTCGCGCTTGGCCTCCTGCGCCGCCCTGACCGCCGCGTCCTGTCGGCCTTGAGCGCGGTCGCGCGCAGCCTCGGCGGCGGCGACCTCGATGTCGTGGGCGCTCGCCGGCTTCGCCGGCGGCGGCGCCGGGCACGAGACGGAGCCTTCTTCGGGTCGCCTTCGACGGCGGTGCCGGCTCGCGCCGAACCTTGGGTGCGCCGTCGGCGGAGCGGTGCTGCCGCCGGGGCGCGGCCGGTGCCGCCGCTGCCGGAGGCGACCATCGACTCACGCAGCCGTCGCGCTACTGGAGCCTCAATGGTGCTCGACGCCGACTTCACGTACTCGCCATGCTCTTGCAGCTTGGCCAGCACGGTCTTGCTCTCGACGCCGAGCTCCTTTGCCAGCTCGTGTACGCGGGCCTTGCCTGCCACTGCACTCCTCACTCCGAGGTCGTGCGGGCAGACCCGCAGCGACCTCACTCGTCCACTAGAAGCCTGGTCATTTCAGGTGCTTCATCGCGTGCTCATGTGGGTCGTCCTACCTTGCTGTTCCCGGATGGGACTCGGGCGCCCACCATCGGTCGTGCTCTGGCCCTGATCGTGGGCCAGCATACGCTTGTCCAGCATCTCCGTCCACCGCGCCTGCCCGCGCACCGTCCACCCGCAGCGCACGCCCGAAAGCGCGGCGTCGCACCGCCTGAGCGAGACAGGCGGGATCGAGGTGCAGATGTGCTCCCCGACCCGGCAGCCTGCGGGCTGGATCCGGGACCAGTCGAAGACCCGGCCGCTCGCGGATCGGGGCGTCCGCGACCGGCGACAACCCGCAGCAATTCGGAGGCTGGCGCACGTTTCCGGCAACCCACACAGTGCGCACCGGGATACGCGCGACGTACCACTGAAGAAGTCTACCCCTACTGCCTGCGCGCGATGCGGCATCGGAGTGATCAGCCCGCGGAGGCCGGGCGCAGCATCGGAGTGGATGTCGATCCGCCAACCGGTCAACCGGGCCGCAAGCCGGGCATTCTGCCCTTCGCGGCCGATCGCCAGCGAAAGCTGATAGTCCGGAACGGTCACCCGCGCGGTCCGGGTGGCCACGTCGACCACCTCGACCCGAGCGCCTTCGCCGGCGACAGCGCGTTGCCGACGAACGTGGCCGGGTCGTCGGACCAGTCGATGATGTCGATCTTCTCGCCGTGCAACTCGCTCATGACCGCGCGCACCCGCTGGCCCATCGGGCCGATGCAGGCGCCCTTCGCGTTGACGCCGGGCTGGGTCGAGCGCACCGCGATCTTGGAACGGTGGCCGGCCTCACGGGCGATCGCGGCGATCTCCACCGTGCCGTCGGCGATCTCCGGCACCTCCAGCGCGAACAGCCTCCTCACCAGGTTCGGGTGGGAACGCGACAGCGTCACCTGCGGTCCGCGGAAGCCCTTGGCGACGTGTACGACGACGCACTTGATCCGCTGCCGTGCTCGTACAGCTCGCCGGGCACCTGCTCGGACGGCGGCAGCATCGCCTCGATCTTGCCGAGGTCGATGCTGACGATGCCCTTCTCGGCGCGGCCCTCGTGGGCCTGGATCACGCCGGTGACCAGGTCGCCGTCGCGGCCCACGTACTCGCCGAAGTGCACCTCGTCGGTGGCCTCCCGCAGGCGCTGCAGGATCACCTGCTTGGCGGTCATGGCCGCGATCCGGCCGAAGTCGTGCGGGGTGTCGTCGAACTCGCGCACGATCTTGCCTTCGTCGTCCAGTCTCGGCGCGAGCACCGCGACCGAGCCGGTCTTGCGGTCGATCTCCACCCGGGCATGCGGGTGACGAGCCCTCGGTGTGCCGGTACGCGGTCAGCAGCGCGCTCTCGATCGCGGCGAGGATCGTGTCGAACGGGATCTCCCGCTCGCGTTCCAGCGCGCGGAGCGCGGCCAGATCAAGATTCATCGTCTCCTCCGTCGTCATCTTCACCGTCTGCTCATCGCGTCGTCATCATCGTCGTTCGATCCTCGTCATCATCGCCGAATCGACCATGTCCTCCTCGTCGACTCGTCCATCCGGCTGAACTCGACTTCGACCCGGCCCGGGCCCAGCTCGCGTAGGGCGACGGATCGCGGTCGGCGCCGTCGATGTCAAGCTGTCACCGCGTCGTCGTCGGCGGCGAGCACCCGGCCGATCACGGTGTGCCCGTCGACCTTCACTTTGACCAACCGGCCGACGTTGCGCCGCCAGTGGCGGGGCAGGGTCAGCGGCCGGTCCACCCCGGGTGAGGACACCTCGAGCTGGTACTCGCCCGGGATGAACTCGCCGCCGGCGCCTCGGCGTCGTCGAGCGCGGCGGAGATGCCCGGGCCAGCTCGGCGACGCTCCAGCGGCACGCCGCCGTCACGGTCGACGGTCACCGGAACACGTAGCGCCGTCCCATCCGGACCACGGCCAGCTCTTCCAGGTCGTATCCGGCGCCGGCCACGACCGGCTCGATCAGCACGCGCAGCCGCGTCTCGGTTCCGGCCAGATCGCCCGCGGCGGCGCGGCGTGCGACGGGCGCGCCGGGCGGCCGCGCGCTGGCCGACGCTGAGCTGGTGGCATCGCGCACCTCCGCTCCAGTTCACCATCGTCACGTCACGGCCACACCCGTCGCCATCGGTCGCGGCGCGATCGGTGGTCGGATCCGAGCGTAACCTGCCGCTCGATCGGCGTACGGCGCTTCAGTGGCGCGTCCGCCGCGGCGATGCGTCGACCGTCGCGGCGGTGTTCGCGCAACCAGCCCGATGGTGTTCACTTGCGCGGTGTACCAGAAACACGTCCACACTGCGACCGGCGCGGCTGCACCCGCCGGACGGCGCTGGCCGGTTTCGGTGCCGGCACGTCGGCTCGCCGTCGCCGGCTGCAGAGTGGCACCTCCGCAGGCCCGGCCAACCGCGGCGACGATCGGCCGGACTCGCTCGGTCCGCTCTACACCGAGACGCCGACGCTGATCGACGCGTACGACAGCCGCGATCGCGAGCTCCGGGCTGGCCGGCCTGCTCGGCCAGCTGCGAGACGAGCACCGGCAACACGCCGTCGCGCTCGCCGCGCTGATGGGGTTCGCCGCGACCACGGTCAGCCCAGGCCGACCCATCCGTACGCCGATGCCGCCGATCCGTCCGCCGCGCCTCCGTCCGGTCGCCTCCCCGCCGCACCGCGCATCCGTCCGACGCCGCCGCCCTCGCCATCGCGCCGCGGCCGCAACCGCCGCTCGCGAGCTGCTTTCCGCTGCGGAGAAGACGGCGCAGACGAACGCGACCGCAGCCTGCATGTCCGCGCCGGCGGACCGGGTCGCCGTCCTCGCCGTCGATCGCCGCCTGCCGGGCCACGCACGTGGCGGCCCTGGATGACGCCATGCGACGACCACCGAGAGCACGCATGAGTGACGCGCTGACCGACGCGGCTCGCGGCGAGCACGCGGCCATCTACGCGTACGGCGTGCTCGGCCCGCATCTGACCGGCGCGCGCTCTGGCGCTGGCCCGGCAGGCCGAACTCGCCCATCGCAACCTGCGCGACCGCGATCTGCGGAGAAGATGCCGTCGCCACCGGCCGCCGGCGGCCGATCTACGCCATGCCGTTCCCGGTCACCGACGCCGTCCAGCGCGCTCGCAGCTCGCGGTCACGTCGAGGAGCGGCTGCAGCGGCTATGGCGGCGGCCGTGGTCGTGGCGGCGGCGATCCGCGCCGGCGACCGCCGTTGAGCGCGCTGACCGCGCGGCGCCGTCCGGACGGCCGCGTTCCGGCGCGCCGGCGGCGCCTGGCCCGGCACGCGTCGCTTTCCCCGGCGCGTCGCGTACGCCCGGCCGGGCGAGCGTCGCCGCGAACCGGCATGCGTCGACACGCGCATACGTTGCGTCGCATCCATACCGAGTATGCATACTCAGTATCCATGTCCATCAAGCACGGTCTGCTCGCGCTGCTGGAGCGCGGTCCGATGTACGGCTACCAGCTCCGGACCGAGTTCGAGGAGTCGACCGGCGGCACCTGGCCGCTGAACATCGGCCAGGTCTACACGACGCTCGGCCGCCTCGAGCGCGACGAGCTGGTGCGCCCGCTGCCGGAGCACGACGGGGGGCAGCGGTCGTACGAGATCACCGACGCCGGGCGGGCGGAGCTGACGCGTGGTTCGCCACCCCGGTCAGCCACGCCGACCGGCCGCGCGACGAGCTCGCGATCAAGCTGGCGCTCGCGCTGACCACGCCCGGCGTCGACGTCCGCGCGGTCCTGCAGACCCAGCGCACCGCGACGATGCGGACGCTGCAGGAGTACACGCGGCTGAAGGCCGCCGCGACCAAGCCGGCCGACCTGCCCTGGCGGCTCGTCATCGACGCGATGATGTTCCAGGCCGAGGCCGAGGTGCGCTGGCTGGACCACTGCGAGACCAGCCTGGTCCGGCTACGCGCCGCCGCCGCCGACTCGGCACCGCCGTCGCACGGCGACCGCCCGAGCCACGAGAGGCGCGTCCAGCGAGTGAGCTGCCATGAGCGTGCTCGAACTGCGCGACGTGCACCGCACGCACGGCAACGGCGAGACCGCCGTCCACGCCCTGCGCCGGCGTCGACCTGACGGTCGCGCCGGGCGAGCTCGTCGCCGTCATGGGGCCGTCCGGCTCCGGCAAGTCGACGCTGCTGAACCTCGCCGGCGGTCTGGACCGGCCGACCAGCGGCGAGGTCGTCGTCGAGGGCCGGTCCTCGGCGACCTCAACCGGCGCGCAGCTCGCCGGCGTCCGGCGCCGCACGATCGGCTACGTGTTCCAGGACCTCAACCTGCTGCCCAGCCTGACCGCGGCGGAGAACGTCGCCCTGCCGCTGGAACTCGACGGCGTCATCCGTGCGCACGGCCCGGCAGGCGGCGATCGCCGCGCTGGCCGAGGTCGGCCTGGAGGATCTGCTCACCGCTTCCCCGACGAGATGTCCGGCGGCCAGCAGCAGCGCGTCGCGATCGCCCGGGCGCTGGTCGGCGAGCGCCGGCTGGTGCTCGCCGACGAGCCGACCGGCGCGCTGGACTCGGCAGACCGGCGAGGCGGTGCTGCGGCTGCTGCGGGCACGGGTCGACGCGGGCGCGGCCGGCGTGCTCGTCACGCACGAGGCGCGGCACGCCGGCTGGGCCGACCGGGTGGTCTTCCTGCGCGACGGCGTCGTCGTGGACACGTCCGGTCCGCTGCGCCAGCCGGAGGACCTGCTGGCGAACGGCGGTGCCGGCGATGAGGTCCTGGCTGGTCGCGCTGCGGATCGCGCGGCGGGAGGCGCGCCGGGCCAAGGGCCGCACGCTCGCTGTCGTGGCGATGATCGCGCTGCCGGTCGCGGCGCTGTCGTTCGCCGCGGCACGTACGACATGTACAAGCTGACGCCGGAGGAGGAGTCACCCGCGCAACTGGGCGGCGCCGACGCTACGCGACTGGACAGCGCCGACCCGATCAGGCGACGGCGGACGGACCGGTCGAACGGCGGCGCCGTGAGCGCCGCACACCGCGGCCGCCCTGCTCGCGCTCCTGCCGGCCGGGAGCCGGGTCGAGCCCGTTCTGGAACGGCAGGGTCAACTGCACACCGCGGCCGGCTTCGGCTCGTCCGGCGCTACGGCATCGACACGTCCGATCCGATGACGCACGGGCTGGTCACGTCGACTCCGGCCGCGCGCCGCGGGCCGACGACGAGGTGCTCGTGTCGCCGGCCCGCTGGCCCGGCTCGGTACGCACGTCGGCGGCGTGATCAGACGACGCGACACCGGAGGGATCGCCCTGTCCCGCTGCCCGCGTACACGATCGTCGGCATCGGCGAGGTCGGCGGCGAGCCTGCAGGCAGTACGTCCTGTTCCAGCCGTCGCAGCTCGCCGATCAGGCGCTCCTGGCTGGTCACGACGCCCGGCCCGGTCACCGCGGCGCAGGTCGCGATCGCTCGAGCACGTTCGGCATCGACGTCGCATCACGCGAGCTGCCACTGCACCCGCCGGCCGACCGCGCTGGACCGTCGTACGACCCACGGTCGACGGCTTCTCGCTGTTCGGCATCGGCACGCTGATCGGCGGCCTTGGCCTGCTCGAAGTCGTACTGCTCGCCGGACCGGCGTTCGCCGTCGGCGCCCGCCGCCGGCAGCGCGAACTCGCACTCGTCGCGACCAGCCGGCGGTACGCCGTCCACGCTGCGCCGGATCGTGCTCGCCGACGGCATCGTCGGCGGCGTCGCGGCGGCCGTCGTCGGCGTGCTCGTCGGGCTCGCGGCGGCGTCGCCGGCCGGCCGTTCCTGGAGGATCACCTGGCGCACCAGCGGTTCGGCGCGTACCGGATCTACCCGCTTGCGATCGCTCGCGCGTCGTCGGCCTGGCGCTGCTCACCGGCCTGCTCGGCGCGCTCGTGCCCGGCGTTCACGGCCGGACGCCAGGACGTCGTCGCGGCGCTCACCGGCCGCCGCGGCGCGGTCCGGTCCCGCGCCGATCTGGCTGGTTCTCGGCATGGTCGGCATCGCTGTCGGCGCCGTCATCGCGTTCGTCGGCGCCGACCAGCACGACGTCGAACATCGTGCTGGCCGGCCTCGTCATCGGCGAGTTCGGCATCGTCCTGTGTACGCCGACGATCATCGGCGCGTCGCGAGGATCGGCCGCTTCCTGCCGGTCGCGCCCGGATCGCGCTGCGCGACACGGCCCGACGCCGTGCGGCCGCCGCACCGGCGATCTCCGCGGTCATGGCCGCCGTCGCCGGCAGCGTCGCGCTGACCGTCTATCTCGGCGCAAGCTCGACCATCGGGCAGCAGTAAGCCGCAGATCCCGATCGGATCGGTCTCGGTCGGTGTCCAGCGACGATCCCGACGACGACGTCGGCGCACACAAATCAGCCGCGATCGACGCGACGCTGGCGAGACTGCTGCCCGGCACGACGATCCGTCGTCATCACGATCGTGGACAGCGCAAGCACAGGTCGATCCCGTCGCTGCCGGACGCGCTGACCTGCCCGTACTCAGACGTCGCCGGTGCTGACTCAGCACGCCGACCAGCAGAAGGCCTCGGCGGATCCCCGGTGCTCAGCGGCGAACTCCGAGTGTCGATCTCGCGCATGTCGCCGATCGTGACCGACGACCCGGCCGTCCTGACCGCGGCGCTCGGGCTGCACGGCGGCGCATCTCGACGACGCGCTCGCAGCGCTGCCCGAGGCCAGGTTCGTGGTCAACGACCCGCGGCTATCTCGACCGGTACGGTGCACGCTCACCGTGTACGACCCGAGAGTGCGGACGGGAGCACCGGACTCGCCGTGCCGCTGACCGTTCCGGCGATCGCGATTCCGTCGCCGGCCAGCAGACCGCGTTCGCGCATGTCGCCGGCCACCGCCGCACGGCGTCCACCTCGACACCGCGCCGTTCGGCGTGTTGGCAACGCCGTCGTCGCCGCCGACGACAGACCAGACCGGACGCGCTCAAGGCCGCCTCGACAGCCGGGGTCCTCGAGGACGCGTACGTCGAGACCGGCCCGAGCCACGACAACCGGACGATCGCGATCATCCTGGCGATCGCGGCCGCGGTCATCGCGCTCGGTGCCGCCGCGATCGCGACCGGTCTCGCCGCCGTCGACGGCCGTGGCGACCTGCGGACGCTCGGCGCGGTCGGCGCCACGCCCCGGGTCCGCCGGATGCTCGCGCTGTCGCAGTCCGGCGTGATCGCCGGGCTCGGGTCGCTGCTCGGCGCGATCGCCGGGTTCGGTGCCGGTGCCGCCGTGCTCTACGCGCTGAACCGGGTCTGCGTCGGCACGTGGCCGGCGCCGATCCCGTACCCCATCGAGGTTCCGTGGTTGAACCTGATCGTTTCGGTGCTGATCGTGCCGGCTCGTGGCGATGATCGGAGCCGGCCTGCTCACCCGCTCGCGCCTTCCGATCGAGCGCCGCGCGGACTGACCATGACTGCTGCGCGATTCGGGGGTTCGCGGTCGCCGACCGGCAGCGGACCCCGGTGCACACTCATGCCATGTCTCGCATCGTCACACGGCCTCCGCTCGCTCGGCCACCGGCGCTGGTTCGCCCGCGCCGGACGCCTTCTTCGTCCCGGTCGACCGTGCGCATCGGCAAGCTGACGAAGGGGCGGTTCGTCGCGTTCGGCGTCGCGGATCTGCCGTCCATGCTGATCACCACGACCGGCCGGAAGTCCGGCCAGCCGCGTACGAATCCGCTGCTCTACGTGCGCGACGGCGACGGCTTCGTCGTGATCGGCTCGAACTGGGGCCAAGATCACCACCCGGCGTGGGCGCTCAATCTGATCGGCGAACCCCGAGGCCGTCGTCACGATGGGCGGCAAAGACACGCGGGTACGCGCAACCCTCGCCGAAGGTGCCGAACGCGACCGGCAATTGGCCCTGCTCCTGGCGATGTGGCCGGCCTACGACGACGTACCAGAAGCGCGCGCACGGCCGTGATCTTCGAGTGTTCCGGCTGCAGCCGTTCTGCGGCAACCGGCAGCGGCGGACCTAAAATCCTCTAATTTCCGATATGTCGAGTAGATCGCTGCATCGGCTTCGGGAGGAGCGGCTCATGTCAGGAACAGTCGCTCGGGTCACCGAGATCAGCGCAGCTCGACGACAGCTTCGAGGACGCGATCACGGTCGGGCTGAAGCGAGCCACAGCGACGCTGCCAACGTCAGCAGCGCCTGGATCAAGGAGCAGAAGATCACGCTGGACGACAAGGGCGAGATCAGCGGCTACCAGGTCCACATGTTGATCACTTTCGTCCTCCTGACGAGATCTGATTTGGCGGTCGCCGAGACGCGCGGAGCTGTCGCATAGTTACCAGGACGTAGGGCCTTGCGGAGGCCCGCCCGGACCGTCTACCCTCGCTCTCGACTCGTCCTGCAACTATCCCCGTGGCTGCAGGACGAGCTTTGTTGTCCGCGGGCTCATCCGATCCCGCTGACGCCGATCAGGTGGCCGATGCCGTACGTTGCGGCCGCCGCGACCGCACCCATGATGAGCTGCCGTCCGCCGCTGTACCACCACCGCTGGCTGGTGAACCGGGCGGTCAGCGCACCGGCGACGAACAGCCCGACGCCGCCCAGGACGAGCGACGGCCACAGCTTCGTGGCGCCGAGCAGGTACGGCAGCAGCGGCAGCAGCGCACCGACCGAGAAGCAGATGAACGACGAGATCGCCGCGAGTCCATGGCGACGGCACGTCGTGCGGGTTGACGCCGAGTTCCTCCTGAGCGTGCACGCGCAGCGCCTCCTCCGGATCGAGCGAGATCCGGGTCGCCACCTCCCGTGCGAGATCCTCGGGCAGGCCGCGTTCGATCCAGCGCAGCGCCAGCTCTTCGGCCTCGGCCGCCGGATTGGTCGCGAGCTCGATGCGTTCCTTCTCGACCTCGTGCGCGACCTGATCGTTCTGCGTACGCACGCTCGTGTACTCGCCGAGCCCCATCGAGATCGCGCCGGCCACCAGCCCGGCGACGCCGGTCAGCACGATCGTGTGCGGCGAGACGCCGCCGCCACCGACGCCGCTGATCAGCGCGATGTTCGTGACCAGACCATCCATCGCGCCGAAGACCGCCGGGCGCAGCCAGCCGCCGGTGACGTCGGCGTGGTCGTGATCGATGAGTGCGGCAGCCGATGCTGCGCTGGACGAGGGCACGGCGGTCACGGCAGCGTCAGGATCTCGGCGCCGTCCTCGGTGATGAGGATCGTGTGCTCGAACTGGGCGGTCCACTTGCGGTCCTTGGTGACGACGGTCCAACCGTCCGGCCACATGTCGAATGTGTACGTGCCCAGGGTGATCATCGGCTCGATGGTGAACGTCATGCCGACCTCCATCTCGGTCGTCATCGCCGGATTGTCGTAGTGCGGCACGAAAAGTCCACTGTGGAATGACCGGCCGATGCCGTGGCCGCCGAAGTCACGGACGACACCGTAGCCGAACCGCTTCGCGTACGCCTCGATCACCCGGCCGATCACGCTGATCTGCCGTCCCGGGGCACATGCCTTGATCGCCCGCATCGTTGCCTCCCGCGTCCGCTCGACCAGCAGCCGCGCCTCATCGCTGACGTACCGACGCAGAACGTCGCGTCCGTGTCGCCGTGTACGCCATCCAGGAACGCGGTCACGTCCACGTTGATGATGTCGCCGTCTTCGATCACCGTCGAGTCCGGGATGCCGTGGCAGATCACCTCGTTCAACGACGTACAGCATGATTTCGGAAAGCCCTTGTAACCGAGCGTCGACGGGTAGGCGCCGTTGTCGACGAGGAACTCGTGCACGACGCGGTCGATCTCGTCCGTCGTCACGCCCGGCTTGCAGTGCTCACCGGCGAGCGCGGTGGCCTGCGCGGCGAGCCGTCCGGCGACCCGCATCTTCGCGATCGTCTCGGGCGTTTGGACGTGCGAACCGGTCCACGGCGTCGGGCGCGACTTGCCGACATACTCCGGCCGGGCAATATTCGCGGGCACCTGGCGCCACGGACCGACGGTTCCGGGGACGAGGGGTTCACGGACGGTCATCTGATCTCCTCATCTTCTCTCGTCAGAGCCTACCCACGGACATAATCAGGTCGAGATGCTGGTACGCCGATGGCTATCGTGCCCGCATGGACTCACTGATCACGCGGGCTGCCGCGCTGTGGTGCGGGCTGGCGGGCGTCCCGGCGACCTTCGAGTCGGGACGGATCACGGTGGTCACGGCTCCGGCGGCGCGGACCGCCCCACGCGGCTGGATCGGCGCGATCCGGCTCGCCGACGCCGCTCTGATGACCGCGCCGACTCCCGGCCTCACCGCAGCGGTCCGGAATCTCGTAGCCGGCCTTGAGCCGGCTCTGGTCTGCGAGCCCGCAACGATCTTCGTGCACCACCCGCCCGCCGACGTCCTCGGCCCGACCACGCTCTCCTACCTCGAGGAGTCGCGGTTTCGGCCGGTCTCCGGTGTCGTGGACGCGATCGCCGTCGGGCCGGAGATCGAGGCGCTCGAGACCGCCGCCGGTGCCGCGGATGCCGACGAGGCCGGCGTCGCCGACGTCATGTCCCCCGTCTTCGTCACCCGGGCCGTCGACGGTTCGGTGACGTCGGCCTGCGGCTATCGGATCTGGGACGGCGCGATCGCGCACATGTGCGTCCTGACCCACCCCGACTATCGCGGACGCGGGCTCGCAACGACGGTCGGGTCGGCCGCGACCGCCCACGCACTCGCCGCCGGCCTGCTGCCGCAGTGGCGCGCGATCCCGGCCGCGTCGATCGCAATCGCGCGATCGCTCGGTTACACGATGGCCGGCGCGCAACTCTCGTTCCGCCTCGCACCGGCGAACTGACGCCGGGCTGCTGCCTTCGCGGGCTCCCCGTCGGTGCAGCGCTACCACTCTGCATCGTCTACGAGTCCAGAGCGGTAGGACCGCTCTGCCTGCACGCCCCCTGGTGCGCCACTCTGCCTCTGCGCGGCGCTACCGCTCTGCACCGTTTGTGAGTCCAGAGCGGTAGGCAGTCGATCAGCACCCCCGACAGGTCCGGAAGAGGCGGCAACCCGGGTGGCATGATGGCCAGATGACCATGATCGGAGCAGTATTCACACCGTTCAACGCACCGGAGCGTCTCCGCAGCGTGGCGCAGGCCGCGGACGCCGCCGGGCTCGAGCAGTTGTGGCTGTGGGAGGACTGTTTCCGTCAAGGCGGCCTGACCGCTACGGCGGCGGCGCTCGCCTGGACCGAACGGCTGCACGTCGGCATCGGCGTCCTGCCGGTACCGCTGCGGAACGTCGCGATCACGGCGATGGAGGTTGCGGCGGTCGAGCGCATGTTTCCGGGCCGGGCGATCATCGGGATCGGCCATGGCGTACAGAGCTGGATGGGCCAGATCGGCGCGCTCCCGGAATCGCCGCTCACGTTGCTGCGCGAGTACACCACGGCGCTGCGTGCGCTGCTTCGAGGCGATCGACTGACCGTGATCGGCCGTTACGTCGCCCTCGAGGACGTCGGTCTGGACTGGCCGCCGGAGGTCGCGCCCGCGATCCACGCCGCGGCCACCGGGCCGAAGACGCTGCGGCTGGTCGGGGAAGTCGCGGACGGCACGGTCCTGACCGGAGGATCAACCCCTTCAGTGGTACGCACAGCCGCCGCCCTCATCAACGAAGGCCGGGCCGCCGCCGGGCGTACCGATCCGCACCCGATCACCGTTTATCTGCCCGTGGCGACCGGCCCCGATGCGGCGGCCCGACTCCAGGCGCAAGCCGAATACTTCGGCGAGGAAGAGGAGTTGTTCGGCGTGGCCGGTGATGCCGCCAGGATCGCGGACGTGGTCGCCGAGTTCGCCGACGCCGGCGCGACGAACGTCATCATCCAGCCGCCGATGGACGAGGCCGACCCCGAGGCGTTCGTCCGCTTCGTGGCCGAGCAGGTCCGCCCGTTGGTCCGGTAGCCCGGCGGAGATCACCGCGCGTGCGTGACCGGCACTCGCGTCCGTGATGCCGCGGTGACCAGGGCCGCGAAGAGGCGGCGGTCGTCGGTGTCCTCCGGGTGCCACTGGACGCCCACGCAGAATCGGCGGGTCGGGTCCTCGACGGCCTCGATCAGCTCGGTGCCGTCCGGCAGCAGGTCGCCGGGCGCCCAGCCGGTCGCCAGCAGCGCGCCGAGCGTCTCGATGCCCTGGTGGTGCCGCGAGTTCACGGTCGTCGACGGGCCGAGCAGGCCGGCCGTCAATGAGCCGGACGCGAACCGTACGTCGTGCGCGGTGTATCGCTCGTCGGTGAGCGACCGGTGCCCGTCGTGCCCGAGTACGTCCGGCAGATGCTGGTGCAGCGTGCCGCCGCGTGCCGCGACGAGGAGCTGCATGCCACGGCAGATCGCGAGGATCGGCAGGTCGGCGTCGAGTGCGGCCAGCAGCAACGGCATCTCGGACGCGTCCCGGAGCGGTACCGCGACGGTCTGCGGGTCGTCCGCTGCGCCGTAGTAGCACGGTGACAGGTCGCCACCGCCGGTGAAGATGATGCCGTCGAGCGCGTCGAGCACGTCCGTGCCCGGATCGTCCTCGGGGATCAGGACGGCTCGCCCGCCGCTCGCGTTCACCGCCCGCACGTACGCCATCGGCAGCAACGCCGAGTAGATGTCGTTGCTGCCGTAACGGGCCGAATCACCGTAGGTCGTCAGACCAATCAAGGGACGCACGAGGATCAACCCTACAGTGGCGTGACATATGCGCCAGTTAGTCCGCCGTCCACCACGAACGTGTTCGCCGTCATGAACGACGAATCGTCGCTGGCCAGGAACGCGACCGCGGCCGCTATCTCGGCCGGATCGGCGAATCGACCCATCGGAATGTGCACGAGCCGCCGCGCCGCGCGCTCTGGGTCCTTCGCGAACAGCTCCTGCAGCAGCGGCGTGTTCACCGGACCGGGGCAGAGCGCATTCACCCGTACGCCTTCGCGGGCGAACTGCACGCCTAACTCGCGTGTCATCGCCAGGACGCCACCCTTGGACGCGGTGTAGGAGATCTGCGACGTCGCGGCGCCCATCAACGCGACGAACGATGCGGTGTTGATGATCGAGCCCTTGCCCTGCTCCCGCATATACGGGATGGCGTACTTGCAGCAGAGGTAGACCGATGTCAGGTTCACCCTCTGTACGCGTTCCCACGCCTCCAGCCCGGTGTCCAGGATCGAGTCGTCATCGGGCGGCGAGATGCCGGCGTTGTTGAACGCGATGTCGACCGAACCGTAGGACGACTTGACGTGCGCGAACAGGTCGCGTACCCCTTGCTCATCGGTGACATCGACCGCGACGAACTCGCCACCGACCTCATCGGCCGCGGACTTTCCGGCATCGGCGTTGTTGTCCACCACGACGACCCGCGCGCCCTCGTCGCGGAAGCGACGGGCGGTGGCGAGGCCGATGCCGCTGCCTCCACCCGTGATCACGGCAACCCGGCCTGCAAGACGCTCCGACATTAATCCTCCGAGGTAGCGATGAAGACGTTCTTGACATCGGTGAACGCATGCAGCGCGTCCGGTCCGAGTTCCCGGCCGAGGCCGGACTGCTTCGCGCCGCCGAACGGCGTCCAGTAGCGCACCGAGCTGTGCGAGTTCACCGACAGCGTGCCGGTCTCGACCGCGCGCGCGACCCGGATCGCTCGGCCGACATCGCGGGTCCACAGCGAGCCGGACAGGCCGTATTCGGTGTCGTTCGCGAGGCGGATCGCGTCGGCCTCGTCGGTGAACCGCAGGACCGAGACGACCGGGCCGAAGATCTCCTCGCGCCAATGCTTCTCGTCCGGTGAGGTGGTGGCGAGGACCGTCGGCGGGTACCAGAAACCGTCGCCATCCGGTGCCGTGCCGCGGAACGCGACGTCGGACGCGTCGACATAGGCCTTGACCGAGGCATGGTGCGCCGCCGTGATCAGCGGTCCCATCTCCGCCGACGGCAGCGACGGATCCTCGCAGCGGAACGCCTTCACGGCCGGTTCGAGCAGCTCCATGAACCGGTCGTAGACCGATGCCTGAACCAGGATCCGGGAGCGCGCGCAGCAGTCCTGACCGGCGTTGTCGAACACCCCGGCGGGTGCGGCGGCGGCGGCCTTCGCGAGATCGGCGTCGGCGAACACGATATTCGCGCTTTTGCCGCCGAGCTCCAGCGTCACGCGCTTCACCTGGTCGGCGCAGCCCGCCATGATCTGCTTGCCGACCTCGGTCGAGCCGGTGAAACACACCTTCCGGACCGCCGGATGCGTCACGAACCGCTGCCCGACCACCGAACCCTTGCCGGGCAGCACCTGAAAGACGTACTCCGGGAGGCCGGCCTCCAGCGCGAGTTCGGCGAGCCGGATCGCGGTCAGCGGCGTGACCTCGGCCGGTTTCAGCACGACGGTGTTGCCGGCCGCGAGGGCAGGCGCGAAACCCCAGCCGGCGATCGGCATCGGGAAGTTCCACGGCACGATCACACCGATTACACCGAGCGGTTCGTGGAACGTGACGTCCAGACCGCCGGGCACCGGGATCTGGCGTCCGGACAGACGCTCGGGCGCGCCCGAATAGAAGTTGAGCACGTCGCGGACGTTGCCGGCCTCCCAGCGGGCGTTGCCGATGGTGTGCCCGGCGTTCGCGACCTCGAGCTGTGCCAGCTCTTCGATGTGGTCGTCCACGACGGCCGCGAACCGCCGCAGCAGGCGGGCCCGCTCGCCGGGGGCGACCGTACGCCAGCCGTCGAATGCGCGCTGCGCACGCTCGATCGCGGCATCGGTCGCCTCGAGCGACGTCGGTTCGACCGTCGTCAGTACCGACCCGGTGGACGGGTTGATCAGATCCACGCTGGTTCCACAATCTCTCTCGTCGTCACGGTCTGTCGTTTTCGAGCTGTCACAGTCTCTCGAAGCCTCGGAACAGTTCCCAGTCGGTCACGGCCGCATCGAATGCGGCGAGTTCGACGCGCGCGTTGTTTGCGTAGTGGGCGACCACATCATCGCCGAACGCCGTCAGCGCCAGCGACGAACCCTCCCAGGCGCCGAGCGCCTCCCGCAGCGTCGACGGCATCCGCGGCGCGTCATCGTCGGAGTACGCGTTACCGGCGCACTCCGGCTCCAGCGTCAGCTCGTTCTCGATGCCGTACAGCGCCGCGGCGACCATGGCCGAGACGGCGAGGTACGGGTTGACGTCGCCGCCGGGCGTACGGTTCTCCACCCGCAGCGAGTCGGGCGAGTGGCCGACCAGCCGCAGCGAGCACGTGCGGTTGTCGCGACCCCAGCGCAGTGCGGTCGGTGCGAACGATCCGGGCTGGTAGCGCTTGTAGGAGTTGACGTTCGGAGCGTAGAAGACGGCAAAATCGCGCATCGTTGCGAGCAGTCCCGCCAGGACGTGCTCCCCCAGCATGGACAGGCGTCCGCCGTCCGCCATCGCGGCAGTTCCGTCCGTTGCACGCAACGAGAAATGGATGTGACACGAGTTTCCCTCACGCGCATTCGGCTTCGCCATGAACGTCAGCGCGACGCCCTCCTGCGCGGCGATCTCTTTCGCGCCGTTCTTGTAGACGACGTGGCTGTCGCAGCAGGTCAGCGCGTTCGCGTAGCGGAAGGCGATCTCGTGCTGGCCGTAGTTGCACTCGCCCTTCGCGCTCTCCGGCACCAGTCCGGCACCGGCCATGTCGTTGCGCAGCCGGCGGAGCAGCGGCTCCACCCGGGCGGTGCCGAGCAGCGAGTAGTCGACGTTGTACTGGTTGACCGGCGTCAGATCGCGGTACGCCTTCGACCACGCCTGCTCGTACGAGTCCTTGACCACGATGAACTCGAGTTCGGTGCCGGTATATGCGGTGAGGCCGTACTCGGCGAGCCGGGCGAGTTGCCGGCGCAGGATCTGCCGCGGCGAGGCGACGACAGCGCTGCCGTCGAGCCATTCCAGGTCGGCCTGGATCATCGCGGTACCCGGCTGCCACGGGACCCGACGCAGCGTGGCGAAGTCGGGGCGCATGACGAAGTCGCCGTACCCGCTCGCCCACGACGACATCGCGTAACCGTCGACCGTGTTCATATCCACGTCGACCGCGAGCAGGTAGTTGCAGCCCTCGGTGCCATGCGCGACGACCTCGTCCAGGAAGAACCGGGCGTGCAGCCGCTTGCCCTGCAGCCGCCCCTGCATGTCGGTGATCGCCACCACGACTGTGTCGATGTCGCCACGGTCCACGTCGAGGCGCAGCGCTTCCAGGGTCATGCTCATTCGCTTACCCTCCGGCCAATCGAGTGCTTAAGGTCTACTACCGAACCATTACGTCGTCAAGTGAATCTCAACCCAATAGGCCGCGGAGCAGTTCGGCCGTACCGTCGCAGTGCTCCTCCATCGCGGACCGCGCGGTCCGCGGGTCACCGGTCAGGATCGCGTCCACGATCCGCTTGTGCTGGACGTCCGAATGCTCCAGGTTGCGGGCGATCACCGGGATCGCGCCGAGCAGCCGATCGACCGTGACCTGCACGTCCGCGACCGCGGCCGCGAGCGAGGGAGAGCCGCTGGCCGCGGCGATCGCGAGGTGCAGCCGCGAGTCGGCGACCCGCCTGGTCGGCGTCGCACGGTCCGCGGCGGCCCCCAGGCACGCCGTGAGGTGCGCTCGTTCCGGAGCGGAGAGGGTACGCGTGGCCGCCAACTCCGCGGCACCAGGCTCGATCACGCGACGGAAGTCGAGCGCATCGTGCAACGCATCGCCCATTTCGCGCGCAATCGCCGAGGCATCGTCGGTCGACGGACCGTCCGCCGGATCGTTGTAGACCACGAAGGTGCCACCCGAGCGGCCGCGTCGCGTCTCCAGGTAACCCGCGTCCCGGAGTGCCGCGATCGCCTCGCGCAACGTCACGCGGCTGACCGACAGGCGCTCGGCGAGTTCACGTTCCGGCGGCAGCTGGTCACCGATCCGGACCATGCCGAGGCGGATCGTCTGTGCCAGCCGGGCCACAGTGATCTCGAAGGCGTTGCCGCCGCGTACCGGCCGCCACAGCGGCACATCGACCGACCGGTCCACGCCTCTCCCAGTCTCGTGTCTGAGGTGATCCGGAGCACCGCAGGACTGCCCCGGATCACCTCGGAGGCTACTCGGCGGTCTCGATGACCGCTGTCTCGACCACCTCGACCTGCGCGGGAATCACGAGATCGACGCCAGAAATGTTCGCGCGCGGGCCGGTGAACCAGTTCTTGGCCGACACCACCCACCACAGCGATGCGCCACCGAGCACGATGAGCACCGCGACGATCGTGTAGTTGAACGTCCCTGCCGTGATCGGATAGATGGTCGGCACGATGAACATGATGCAGATCGCGATCACCCAGACGACGGCCGTCCAGCCGACCGGCTTGCTCCACTTGCCCAGGTTCCACGCCCCGACTTGGAAGTCCTTGTCGCGAAGGCGCAAATACACCGGGATGACGTAGGCGACGTAGAGGCCGATGACCGCGATCGCCGTGGAGGCGTAGTACGCGGTCAGGTTCTTCAGTGACGGTGCCGCGAGGACGACTGCGCAGACGACGCACAGCCAGATCGAGTTCGTCGGCGTACCGGTGCGGGGGTTGACCTGGCGCCACAGCCGGGAACCCGGCAGCGCGCCGTCCCGGCTGAACGCAAATGCCATCCGCGAGTTCGCGGTGACCGAGGCCATGCCGCAGAAGAACTGCGCGATGACGCAGATCAGCAGCAGAAACTCGCCGAGGTGGCGGCCGGCCGCATCGATGAAGATCTGTGCCGGCGGGAACGCCGTCTTCGAGTCGAGTTCGCCCTTGTAGTCCTGGATCGCCCACGTCACGGCGAAGAGCAGCACAAAGCCCGCAACCAACGACACCACGACCGAGAACACGATGCCGCGAGGAGCGCTCAGCGAAGCGTCATGCGTCTCCTCGGACAGGTGCGCGCTCGCGTCGTAGCCGGTGAACGTGTACTGCGCCATCAGCAGTCCGAGGACGATCGCGTAGATGGCGATCCCAGCCGCAGCCGCTCCGGTGCCGTTCAGGCCGGTACCGTTCGCGGTCTGCAGGAACACATCCCGGATCGGGTAGTGGTGATCCGGGACGACCGCGAGGATCACAACGATCGTCGCGACACCGGCGATGTGCCACCACGCACTGACGTCGGATAGCACCTTGACGAGATTGACGCCGAACATGTTCAGCAGCCCGTGCGCGGCAATGATGATCAAGAACACGATGAAGCGGTTGAGCTGCGTGACCGGCATGCCGAACGTGAGGCTCAGGAACGCGCTCGTCGTCATGGCGGCGCCGTAGTCGATCGCGGCGGTCACCGCGACCTGGCCGAGGAAGTTGAACCATCCGGCGAACCAGGCCCACGCGGCCTTGTTCGTCTTCGCGATCGCGAACGCCCACCAGTACAGGCCACCCGCGGTCGGATAGACCGAACAGATCTCAGCCATGCTCAGCGCGACCAGCGTGACCAGGAGTCCGACCGCCACCCAGCCGATCGTGATCGCGGCCGGCCCGCCGTTCAACATCGCCAGCCCGTAGGACGTCAGGCAGCCGGCCAGGATCGAGATGATGGAGAAGGACACCGCGAAGTTCGAGAAGCCGGACATCCGCCGGCGTAGCTCCTGTTTGTAGCCAAGTTGCGCGAGTCGCTCCTCGTCGCTATCAACGACGAGAGCGGTGGAATCGCTCATTCGTGATCACTCCAGACGCACACGTAAGAGGGTCGTGTGACCAGCGTCACCGTGAGGCGATGATCGTCCGAACGCGAATCGGTGTCAATGGATCTCGGCCTTTAATCCACCAGATTTAGACCATTAGGCGAGTCGATGGCCCGCGACATCCGCTGCTGCCAGCCGCGCCGCCTCGGTCGGATCGCCACCGGCTCGCTCGATCAGGTGCGCCACCGACCACATACCGGATGCGCCGGCACGCAACGTGTAAGCGGGTCCGTCCGGGAACCGGTCGCAGGCGATCGCGACCCCACCGTCCGGTAGCAGAGCGCACAGTCCTTCGTAGACCGACCAGGCCTGCGCGTCTCGCGCCGCACGGCGTACCGGGTCGCAGGCGTCCAGCGCCTCGGACAGGTACGCGTCGGTCTCGTCGTAGGTCGCGAGGATCGGCAGCAGTGCTGGATCGCCCAGGTTCGCAGCAGCGCGAAACGTGCTGAGGTACGCGCTCTCGGCGGCGAGAAGCTCGGTGAGCAGCGGCGTGACGCGTCGATCGCGCCGCCGGGCCAGTCCGCGGATGCCCTCCTCGCGCGCCTCCGCGTACGGGTCGGAGATCCGGTCCCACAGCGCCTGACGGATCGCGTCGGTGTCCAGATCGACCTGCTCACCCAGCCCAAACGTGGCCCAGTTCCGGTTCTCGTCGTCCGCATCGTCGGTAAGCGCGATCAGTGTCGCGACCGCCGCGCCCGCCGCGTCCGCATAGCCAGCCGGACGGCTCCAGAAATCTCCACCGGCTCATCGTCGCAGCGCGGTGCTGGACGCGCTCCGGCACGTCCAGCACTGCGGATTGCTCAGGACGAGTGCAGATGCGACTCGGTCAGGGATTCGTGGCCCAGGGCATCCACCACGTGCGCCAGGTCGGCCCGGTTGGCGAGCGCCGCGCTCAGCGGCATCGGAGGCTTCGCGTGCTTGTATGTCGTCACGTTCGGCGGCAACGCGACGGCGGCGTGATAGGGGGTCAGCACTGAACCCTTGACCGCCGCCGCGCTGCCCGACGTTGCCACGTTGCCCGATGCCGCCACGCTGCCCGATGCTGTCATGGCGTTCAGCGCGGCGTTGCGAGCAGCCGCAACGGTTCCGCAGTCCGCCTCGGGCGAAAACCGCAGCAGCACCGGCTCGCCCGAGTCCACCGATACCGCCGGCAGCCGCATCGATCCGGGTGCCGCGAATACCGGCCGTACCCGCAGAGCGTGCGGGACCGTCGCGATCCCGACGACATGCGTCAGCGGATCCGCGCCGACGGGAGCGTCGCTCGTCGGCTCTACCACGGGCACCGGCACGTCGGTCGGCGCCGGTGCCTCGGCCGGGACCGGCACGGCCGGACGTTCCGCCGCCGGACCGGCGGTCGACGCGCTGCGGCCCAGCCGTTCGACCATCATGCCGCCTTGATGCGCCAACGCGCCGATCACCGCCGGCACGAGCGGCAGCAGCCAGTCCACGACGAAGCCGTGCTGGCGCAGGTTCACGATGATGACGGCGGCGGCCGCTCCGCCCGTACCCTCGGCAATGCCTCGCCAGACTGCGCGCCCGGTGTGCACCGCGGTCTGGCGCCGCACGTAGCGTGATTTGGCCAGGTCGGCGAAGCGCGCGAGTTCGCGCGAGTCGCGACGGCCGAAGTTGAATCCGGCATATCCGGCAGCGACCGATGTGCCGGCCACCGCGGGGAGCAGCGTTCCGTGTGTGATCAGGTGGAGCGCGATGTAGACGCCCGCACCGGCGATCAGCGCGAAGACGCCGCGCATCCACTCCTTCTTCTCGCCGGGGTACCAGTAGTAGCGGGTGGTATGGCTCGACATCTGCTTGACGATCTGTCCCATGGTGAGGTTCACCTCGCTGTGAGAACCGATGAGAGTCTCGAACCGTCTCACCGAATAGTCACGCGTCCGGCCAGGTCACTGCCTATAGGATGATCAAAGTTCCCATATCATGAGACTCAAAATAAGACCGTTGCGAACGTATCCACCTGCTCGAACCCACACCGCGCATAAACGTGACGAGCGGGCGCGTTGAAGTCGTTCACGTACAGGCTCACGGTCGGCGCGACCCTCCGCAGCGCGTCCCGGACGACCGCAGCCATGCCGGTCACGGCGAGTCCCTGCCCGCGGAAATCCGGGTGCACCCAGACCCCCTGGACCTGCGCGGTGTGTCGGGTGACGACGGCCAGTTCGCATTTGAAAACCACACGACCATCAATAAACCGGGCGTACGCGCGACGGCTGGCCACCAGATCGGCCACCCGCTGCCGGTAGCGCACTCCACCGCTATCGCTGAGTGGCGAGACACCGACCTCCTCGGTGTACATCGCGACCGACGCCGGGAACAGCACATCCACCTCGTCCGTTCGGACCAGGCGTACGGCGGGATCGGCCTGTACGGCCGGCGGCGTATGCGTGGCGAGCAGCGGCTGGCACTCGCGAATCTCGCGGGCCGGGCCCCACTGGGAGGCGAGCCGATCCCAGAGGTCGAGGACGGCATCGGCCGGCCCGACCATGGACGAGCACTGCCGCGGGTTCATGCCGGCCAACTCGGCAAATGCGGCGATCGAGGCGGGCGTCGCGCACACCGGGATCACGTTCGCGCCGAGCCAGCAGATCGATTCAAGTTGCTTCCGGGCGCCGTACCCGAAGACGCGCGCATCGGCGCGCCACCATTCCAGTCCGTGCGCGGTCACCTGCTCGACGACCTGAGCTGCGGCAATCGGGGCACGTTCGAGGACGCGCTCGACCGCCGCGCGCTCGGCGTCGCCGAGAAGTCGCGCATCCAACGTCAGCACCCCTCTAAGAGTGCCAGAAGCGTGGCCAAGAAGCGCACCTGTGACACCGGTCATGAAAAACTTGCAACCAATGCGTTAGCGATATATCGTCGACATGTTCCGGAAGTTCATACCCGGAACTGGTCTGAAAGGAGACCACCCATGGAGTTCCCGTTTGAATCCCTGCGGCACGGCCGCGGTTCGCGGTCCGAGCACCGCGGGCATCACGACCCGCATCACGAGCACGACATGCACGACATGCATCACGAGGCACACCGCCAGATGCACGGCGGCTTCCAACCGCCCTTCCCGCCCGGCTTCGGCCCAGGCGGAGGACCCGGATTCGGCCCCGGCGGCGGACCCGGCTTCGGGTTCGGTCCCGGCTTCGGCCGTGGACGCGACCGTGGCCGAGGCCACGGACCCGGCCCGGATAGTGGGCGCCGCAGTCGCCGCGGCAACGTTCGCGCCGCGATCCTGGCGCTCCTCACCGAACGTCCGATGCACGGCTACGAGATGATCCAGGAACTCGATCAGCGCACCGGCGGGGTCTGGCGCCCGAGCCCCGGCTCGGTCTACCCGACGCTGCAGATGCTCGACGACGAGGGCCTGATCACCAGCACCGAAGAGTCCGGCCGGAAGGCGTACACGCTGACCGAAGATGGCCGGGCCGCAGCGGAGCACCCGGCGGCGAACCCGCCGTGGGGCGAGTTCAGCGAGGAGACCGTGTCCAGCGGGCACGACACCCGCGAGGCGGTCGGCGGCATCCTGATGGCGCTCAAGCAGATCGGCTTCGAAGGCGATCGCGAGCAGTGGCAGAAGGCCGTGGCCGTGTTGAGCGAGACCAAGCGCAAGCTGTACGCGATCCTCGCCGACAGCGAGTAACGCCACGAAAAACCGCCCCGGACCACATAGGTCCGGGGCGGCTTCGCGTGCTTCTAGTGAACGGAGACGGAGGCGCCGGACCCGGTGAGGTCGGACATGTCGATGCCCATCTCGTCCGCGATCCGGAGCGCCTCTTCGACCAGCGTCTCGACGATCTGCGACTCGGGTACGGTCTTGATGATCTCCCCCTTGACGAAGATCTGTCCCTTGCCGTTACCGGACGCGACACCGAGATCGGCCTCGCGGGCCTCCCCGGGGCCGTTCACGACGCAGCCCATCACGGCGACCCGCAGCGGCGCCGGGAAGCCTTCCAGAGCGGCCGTGACCTGCTCGGCCAGCGTGTAGACGTCGACCTGCGCGCGGCCGCAGGACGGGCAGGACACGATCTCCAGGCCACGCTCGCGCAGCCCGAGCGACTCGAGGATCGCGTTGCCGACCTTGATCTCCTCGACCGGCGGTGCCGACAGCGAGACCCGGATCGTGTCGCCGATGCCCTCGGCCAGCAGCGCTCCGAACGCGACGGAGGACTTGATCGTGCCCTGGAACGTCGGGCCGGCCTCGGTCACGCCGAGGTGCAGCGGATAGTCGCACTGCTCGGCCAGCTGCCGGTACGCCTTGATCATGACGACCGGGTCGTTGTGCTTGACCGAGATCTTGATGTCCCGGAATCCGTGCTCTTCGAACAGCGAGCACTCCCAGAGCGCCGACTCGACCAGCGCCTCCGGCGTCGCCTTGCCGTACTTCTCCAGCAGCCGCTTGTCCAGCGATCCGGCGTTGACGCCGATCCGGATCGGCGTACCGGCGGCCATTGCCGCGCGAGCGATCTCGCCGACCTTGTCGTCGAACTGCCGGATGTTGCCCGGGTTCACCCGGACCGCGGCACAGCCCGCGTCGATCGCGGCGAACACGTACTTCGGCTGGAAGTGGATGTCCGCGATCACCGGGATCTGCGACTTGCGCGCGATCGTGGCGAGCGCGTCCGCATCGTCCTGGGACGGCACGGCGACCCGGACGATCTGGCAGCCGGACGCGGTCAACTCCGCGATCTGCTGCAGCGTCGCGTTGACGTCGGAGGTCAGCGTCGTGGTCATGGACTGGACGGAGACGGGCGCACCGCCACCGACCGGCACCGAGCCGACCATGATCTGGCGGCTCTTGCGCCGGGGCGCGAGCGGTGCCGGCGGCGTGGACGGCATGCCGAGGCTGATCGCAGTCACGTTCTCACTCACTTAGAGTTTGATGGGATTGATGATGTCGGCCAGGATCGTCAGCAGCGAGAAGCCACCGAAGATCACGATCACGCGCATACGTGATGGGCATGAGTTTGAAGTAGTCGACGCGGCCCGGTTCGGGCATACGGCGCCGCTTCGCGATGACCAGGATCGGGCCCGTCTCGAACCAGGCGATGGCGATGTGGCCACCGTCCAGCGGCAGCAGCGGCAGCAGGTTGAACACGCCGACGAACACGTTCAGGCTCGCCGCCAGCAGGACGAACACCCACCAAAGATGCAGTTGCGCGGTCTGCCCGCCGAGTTCGCTGGCGCCCACCACCGAGATCGGGCCGTTCGGGTCACGAGGCTTGCCTTCGATCGCGCTGACCAGCCCCGGCACCTTGTCCGGCAACGCCTTGAGGGCCGTGCCGATCTCGCCGAACATCTGTCCGTAGAGCGCACCGGCCTGCGGGATCGCCTCGATCGGGTTGTACGTCACGACCAGCGGCATCCCGGCCGGATAGCCGCTGGCCACGCCGAGCGCGGAGGTCTGAGCGGGCGTGCCGTTCGCATCGTCGGCTGGCGCTCGCATCGCGCTGACCAGCGTGACGGTGGTGGTCTCCGTCTGCCCGTCGCGGACGTAGGTGATCGGTACGGCGACTCCGGGCGGCGTCGCCCGGACCGCGGTTACCAGCTGTCGGTACGTGGTCACCGGCGTCGTGCCGACCTCGGTGATCAGGTCACCGTCCTTCAGCCCGGCCACCTTTGCCGGACTCGCCTGCTGAGGCTGACCGGTGGTCGAGCACGTCAGCACGGTCGCGCTGTAGGGCGCGCAGTCCTGCACCGACACGTACGCCGGCTGATCGAGGCCCTCGTTGTTGATCTTCGTAACCGACGGGTTCGGGACCCCGAGGAAGCTGGCCGCGATCCACAGCAGGACGAACGCCAGGATGAAGTGCGTGACCGAACCGGCTGCCATCACGATCGTGCGTTTCCACACCGGGAACCGCCACATCGCCCGCGCCTCGTCGCCCGGCTCGACGTCGTCGTCCTGCGGCGTCATACCGACGATCTTGACGAAGCCGCCGAGCGGGATCGCCTTCAAGCCGTACTCCGTCTCGCCCTTCTTGAACGACCAGAGGGTCGGCCCGAAGCCGGCGAAGTAACGGGTGACCTTCATGCCGAACGCCTTGGCAGTGGCCATGTGACCAGCCTCATGCAGGCAAACCGACACGAAGATCGTCAAGGCGAAGGCAACGATCCCCACGATGTACAGCATCAAGACCCTTCCGTCACAGCGGCAACAAGCGTGCGTGCATGGGCGCGTGCCCAGGCTTCCGCCGCGAGAACTTCCTCGACGGTACCCGGTTCGTCGAAATCGGGTGCGTCCTCGAGGACACGTTCGAGCGAATCCACGATCGCCAGGAACGGTAGCCGCCGATCGGCGAAGGCCGCCACGAACTCCTCGTTCGCCGCGTTGTAGATCGCCGGCCGGCAGTGACCTGCGATGCCGGCCGCCTTCGCGAGCGCGACCGCCGGAAACGCATGATCATCGAGCGGCTCGAACGTCCAGGTGTGCGCGGCAGTCCAGTCAAGAGCGGGAACCGCATCGGGTACGCGATCCGGCCACCCCAGCGCCACCGCGATCGGCAGGCGCATGTCCGGTGGGCTGGCCTGCGCAATCGTCGAGCCGTCGACGAATTCCACCATCGAGTGGATCATTGACTGCGGATGAACCGTAACGGAAATGTTGTCGTACGCGACGTCGAACAGCTCGTGTGCCTCGATCATCTCGAGCGCCTTGTTGACCATCGTGGCCGAATTCAGCGTCACGACCTGGCCCATGTTCCAGGTCGGATGTGCCAGCGCCTGCTCGACTGTGACGTCGGCCAACTCGTCGCGGGACCGGCCACGGAACGGTCCGCCGCTCGCGGTCAGGATCAGCCGCCGTACCTCCGTGGCGGTGCCCGAACGCAGGCACTGAGCGAGCGCGGAGTGCTCCGAGTCGACCGGCACGATCTGACCCGGTTTCGCGATCGCGCGGACGAGTGGCCCGCCGGCCACCAGTGACTCCTTGTTGGCCAGCGCGAGCGTACGGCCGGCGCGCAGCGCCGCGAGCGTCGGTGCGAGGCCGAGCGAGCCGACCACGGCGTTCAGCACGACGTCGCATGGCCAGGCGGCCAGCTCGGTCATCGCATCCGGCCCGGTAACGATCTTCGGGAGCCGGAAGTCGCCGGTCGCGTACCCCCGCTGTTGTGCGACCGCGTAGAACGCGAGCTGAAGATCCTGGGCCATCGAAGCGCGCGCGACGCCGACCACCTCGACCTCGAGTTCCAGCGCCTGCGCCGCGAGCAACTCGATGTTGCCGCCGCCCGCACCGAGCGCGACCACCCGGAATGCGCCGGGATTGCGTCGAACGATGTCGATCGCCTGGGTGCCGACCGAGCCGGTCGAACCGAGCAGGACGATCTCGCGGGGGCCACTCACAAGACCATTGTCCCCGACGCGGCTGTGGCACATCACACGCAGGGCACGAATTCGCATCGAAGCCGCCGTCAAGGACGGACAGGCTCGGCATCGAGGCATCAGCATGAATACATGAGCCGCCACCCCCGGATCGCCGCTGCCGTGCTCGCCGCAGTACTCGTCGGGACGAGCGCGTGCACCTCCACGACACGACCCGACCCGACGGCGTCGGCCACCGCTGCGTTCGATGCGACGGCCCGGAAGGCGATCGCGGTATGGCAGAAAAACCCGCTGTCGCGCCAATGGCGTACGGCGTTCATCCCGCTGCAGACGTTCACCGTCCCGCCGGCCGAGGCCGCGACCGCCTCCTGGGGTATCCGGATAGCCGCGACGCACGAGCTTCTGGTCCCTACGGTCCCCCTGCCAACGGCGGCGCCGCCCGACGGCACGATCACGTTTGCCGACGGCGGCACGATGCAGGTGCCGCTGGAATCCGCGCAATCCGTGTACCACGACATGGTTCCGCATCCGGACACCGTCCAGAACCCGGTGTGCACCGCAGTCCTGACACCCCCCTGCGACCTGACCATCACGCACGTGCAATTCGGTACGACGACCATTCTCACCAGTCGCGGCGAAGCGCAGGTGCCGGCGTGGCTGTTCACCGTCGCACAGCTCTCCGAGCCGATTGCACGGGTCGCGGTCGCATCCTCGGCCGTCACCCCGTACACGCCGAACGCTCGCGACACATGGCCGGGCCGATACTCGGACCTCGACACCACGCTGACATCGGTCGACGTGAACCGGGTCTCGTACACGGTGTCAACCGGCGACAACGATCCGAGCGTCAAGCCTCTCGCCTACGAGACCGCCACCAGTGGTCGTCATCGGCGCGATCGAGCCTGATCCGCCGTCGATATCCGACCTCGTCGGCGTCCACAAGCCGGTCACCGTCGTTTTGACGGTACCGCTCGGGACGCGCGTGCTCATCGATGCGATCACCGGCTCGGCCGAGGTGATCGGCGTGCAATCCGGCCAGCCGATCGTTTACTGACGTTCGGGCACTCGATCAGCCGGCCGACTCCCGGATGCCGTAGCGGCGGTAGAGCCGGCCCAGCGGTCCGGGCGCCCACCAGTTCCAGCGGCCGAGCAGGCGCATCGTCGCCGGTACGAGCAGCGCCCGCACCAGCGTCGCGTCCACGATGATCGCCACGATCATCCCGACGCCGATCAGCTTGACGAACGAGATCCGGCCGGACGCGAACCCGACCACGACGATGACCAGCAACAACGCGGCCGAAGTGATGATCCGACCGGTACGTTGAAGCCCGTTCGCGACCGCCGTGGTGTTCGCGACGTTCGGGTCGATGGACAGATCCCGGTGGTCCCACTCCTCCCGGATTCTGGAGAGCAGGAACACCTCGTAGTCGGTGGCTAGGCCGAACAGGACCACGATCATCAGGATCGGGTTCGTCGGTTCGATCACGCCGGTCGCGGTGAAGTCGAGCCAGGACGCGAAGTGCCCCTCCTGGAAGATGAACACCACCGCACCGAACGCCGCGCCGAGCGACACCACGTTCATCAGGATCGCCTTGATCGGCAACACCACCGAGCCGAACGCGAGGAACAGCAGCAGGCACGTCACGACGACCACGAACAGCGCCATCCACGGCAGCCGCGCGCCGAGGCTGTCGCAGCTGATCGGCGAGATCGGCGGTGCCGCCGGTCACGCCGATCGTCACGCCCGGCGGCGGCGTCAGACTCCGGGCCGCGGTGACGATGTCCCGGGCCGCCGGATCCGTCGGCTGCCCCCGATAGTCGGCGTCGATCAGCGCGGTCGTCCCGCTCGTCATCGTGACCGTGGCATCGGAGACCGACGGGATCCCCTTCACCGACGCGAGGACGGTCGCCAGATCGGCGGCGTCCGCGCCGGTCACCAGGATCTGCACCGGTGCCGCGACGACCGGCGGGAAGTCCCGCGCGATCGTGTCGTTCACCGCCCGGGACGGCGCCGAGGCCGGCAGCGCTCGAGTGTCGATGCCGCCGAAATGGATGCGCAGCACCGGCGCGGCCAGCACGCCGAGCACGATCAGCACCCCGATCAGGTACACCCACGGTCGGCGCATGACGCTGTGCGCAAGGCGCGCCCAGGCGGCGCCGCCGTCGGTGGCCGCGCGCTTCCGGCGGAACGACAGCGCGTTGATCCGATCGCCCAGGATCGCGAGGCCGGCCGGGAGCACGGTCAGCGACGCGACCATCGCGACGATGACGGCCGCCATCGCGCCGTAGCCCATCGACCGCAGGAACACCTGCGGGAAGATCAGCAAACCGGCCAGGGCCAGCGTCACGGTCAACCCCGACACCACGACGGTACGGCCGGCCGTGGCCATCGTCACGACCACGGCGTCCGATGTGGACCGCCCGGCGGCCATCTCCTCGCGGAACCGGCTGACCACGAACAACGCGTAGTCGATGGACAGACCGAGCCCGATCAGCGTGATGATGTTGATGGCAAACGTGGAGACCGTCGTGACCTCGGTGATCAGCCGCACCACGACGAGCGCTCCGACGATCGCGAGCCCGCCGACGACCAGCGGCGTCAGCGCGGCCACCACGCTGCGGAAGATGATCACGAGCAGGATCAGCAGGATCGGCATCGACAGCAGTTCGGCGCGCTGCACGTCGGACTTGGTAAGGATGTTCGCGTCGTCGTAGAACGGCCGTACGCCACCGAAGGCGGTTGCCACGGTGCCGTCGTGGACCACGAACGCCGACTTGACGGCCTGGTAGTCGACGAGCTTCTGGTCGTCCGTACCGGCGCGGAGCCGGACGATCGCGTACGTTTCGCGGCCGTTCGACGAGATCAGGGCGGCGACCGGCGTCGAGTAGTAGTCGGTGATCGAGGACGACCTGCGGCAGCGTGCGAGCGTGCGCCAGGGTCGACGAGATCGCGTCGCGGTCGGCCGGCATCGGTGATCGCGCCGGCCTTAGCCGTGTAGAGCACGAAGATGTCCGCGTCCTGCGGCCCGAACGCGGCGTTGATCTGGTTGCGGACCTGCGCCGACGGGCTGTTCTGATCGAGGAATCCACCCGATGCCAGGTGCCCGAAGACACCGGCACCCCAGGTCGCGCCGACGATCACCAGCGCGACCGCGGCCGCGATCACGACCCAGCGCGCCCGTACGACGAAGGCACCCCAACGACCGAACATGAACGCTCCCCAGATTTGATCCAGCGCGGATCAGGATAGGGGGTCGTCCGCCGGCTTAGGCACCCGTGACCCCGCTCTTCAGCCGGTCGCCTGGTTGCGTTCACGCGTCGACAGTTGCCATCAGCGGAGACATGTTGATATCAATCAACATTCATAGATGTCAACCTGGGGAGGTAACTGTCATGACATCGCGATCTCGCGTCCTGGCTGCTCTAGCCGGATTCGCCGCGTGTCTGCTCGTTGCGCTGGCGCTGCCGGCACCGGCCACCGCCGCCACCGTCACCCGAGGACTCGACGTGTCCAGCTTTCAGGGCAGCGTCAACTGGGCATCGGAGTACTCCGCCGGAGCCCGGTTCGCGTACGTGAAGGCGACCGAAGGTACGTACTACACCAATCCCGACTTCGCCCAGCAGTACAACGGCTCGTACGGAGTCGGGATGATCCGCGGCTCGTACCACTTCGCGACGCCGAACACGACGTCGGGCGCAACGCAGGCGAACTACTTCGTGGCACACGGCGGCGGATGGTCGAAGGACGGCAAGACGCTGCCGGGTGCGCTCGACATCGAATACAACCCGTACGGCGCCGAGTGCTACGGCCTGTCCCAGAGCGCCATGCGCAGCTGGATCTCGTCGTTCATCACCCAGTACCACGCCAAGACCGGACGCTGGGCGGTCATCTACACGACCACCGATTGGTGGACCACCTGCACCGGCAACTACTCCGGCTTCTGGGCGAACAATCCGCTCTGGATCGCCCGGTACGCGAGCGCGCCCGGCACGCTGCCGGCGGGCGCTCCGACCTGGTCGTTCTGGCAGTATTCGGACTCCGGACCGTTCGTCGGCGACTCGGACGAGTGGAACGGTTCGCTGGCGCAGTTGAAGGTGCTGGCGTGTAACGGCACCTGCTGATCCGACGGCCCGGCCGATTCACGACGTCCGGCTGCTCGATCGGAGCAGCCGGACGTCTCGTCAGGACGAAGCCATGGCGTCGATGCTCGCCATCTCGGCAGGGGTCAGCTCGAACGCGTACACGTTGAGGTTTTCCTTGATTCGGTCTTCGTGCACGGACTTCGGGATGATGACGATGTCGTGCTGGAGGTGCCATCTCAGCACGACCTGAGCGGGCGTGACGTCGTGTGCGGCCGCGATCGTGGTGAGCGTCGGGTCGGCGAGGTTGACGTTGCGCAGGCCGCTGTAGCCCTCGACGACAATCCCCCGTTCGCGATTGCCGGCGAGGACCGCAGCGTCGAATCGCAGCGGGCTCCACGAGATCTGGTTGAGGACCGGCGCCTCACCGGTTGCTTTGATCAGTACGTCGAGCTGATCGAGGTCGTAGTTGCTGACGCCGACCGTCCGGGACAGACCGCTGTCGCGGAGTTCCAGGAGTTGCTGCCACGCGTTCGGCGAGGGATCAGCGTTCGGTGGCCAGTGGATCAACCACAGGTCGACGTAGTCGAGGCCGAGCGACGTGAGGCTGGTCTCGAGCGTGGCGCGCTCACGCCCGATGCGATCCGGGGGAAGTTTCGTCGTCACGAAGACGTCGGATCGTTCGACGCCGCTGTCCCGCAGTGCCCGGCCGACCTCGATCTCGTTCGTGTAGAGCATCGCGGTGTCGATGTGCCGGTAGCCGGCGTCGAGCGCGATCCGGGTGGCGGTATAGGCGGCCTCACCGGTGATCTGCCAGGTCCCGAAGCCGATCATCGGGATGGCCACATCCGGTGCGAGGGTGATTGCTGGAATCATGCCGCCATTGTGCTACTCGTGGACGGCCGCCCGGAGGTCAGGCGGCCTTGCGTACGTCCGCCTCGATGCCTTCCCGCAGGACCGGCAGGGAGATGCCGGCGCCGATCAGGATCTTCGGGCCCAGCCCTTCGCCCTCGCGGATCAGGCCGAGCAGCAGGTGCTCGGTGCCGATGTAGTTGTGCTTCAACCGGATCGCCTCCCGCAACGACAGCTCCATGACCTTCTTCGCGCGCTTGGTGAAGCGGGTCATGCCGAACGGCTTCTTCTTGCCGGTGGTCGGCGCGTTGAGGGCGCCCGGACCGAACGACTGTTCGACGTGCTGGATGACGGCCTCGAGGTCGATCCCGATCGTCTTCAGCGCCGCTGCGTCCTCCGCACCGAGCGTCGCCTGTCCGGTCAGGCGGGCGGCATCGGCCCGTACGCGCTCGACCGTGATGCCGGCGGCGGTGAGTGCCTCGTACGCCTTGCCGTCGCCCTTGGCCAGCATCGCGGCCAGCAGGTGCTCGGTGCCGATGTAGTTGACGCCGGCCCGGTCCGCTTCGACGCGAGCCAGCTCGACGACACTACGAGCCTTCTCGGTGAATCGCTCAAACATTCTTCTGCCCTCCGGCAAGGTAGGCGGCCACGGCGGCCGCGTGCTTCTGGTGCACGGCCTGCTTGCTGACCTCCAACGCATCCGCGATGTCCTGCCAGGACCACCCCTGCCGGCGCGCGTTCGCGACCTGCAGGGATTCGAGCCGTTCGGCCAGCCGCCGGAGAGCCGACGCGGCCCGAAGACCGGTGCGAACATCCGTGCCGCCGGCGACCACCGCCAGGTCATTCATCTCACTCATGCGTCAAGATTAGTTGACATCCCGTACGTCGTCAACGTTACTTGACACTCGTCGTGTCGTCAACCTTTCTTGACACCCGTTCATTGCGGCCTCACCGACCCTCGGCGCAACATCCGTGAAGTTGCGATAATCAAGCGCGGCGGCAGCCACGATCAACGTATGGATGGCCTGCGCCGCGCCCGGATCGGGACGACCGCGACGTTCGCGCTCGGCGCCTCGCTCTGTGCCGTCTGGATCGTGCGGATCCCGGCACTCGTCGACAAGCTGCACCTGGACCCGAGCAAGGTCGGCGTCGTCGTCCTGTTCTGGGGCAGCGGAGCCCTGCTGACGATGCAGCTGACGCGGCGGATGCTGGTCCGCTTCGGCACCCGTCGTGCGCTGCGCGTATTCGGCCCGGCGAGCACCGTGACGCTCGCCCTGATCGGTCTGGCCACCACGTACGCGTGGCTGCTGGCCGGCGCGGTCGTGTTCGGGATGGCGTTCGGCGTGCTGGACATCGCGATGAACACCCAGGCCGCCGCGATCGAGCGCGCGTACGACCGGCATCTGATGAACGGCATGCACGCGGGCTGGAGCATCGGCGCGATCATCGGCGGTATCGCAGGCTCGGTCAGCGCGGCATTGCACGTCTCGTTCGGCGCCACCGTCATCGGCGCGGCGATCATCGCCACCCCGATCGCGGTCGCACTGGGACCCACCTACCTGGCCGAGGACGCGCAGGAACTCGACGCGCCGGTGGCGAAGGGCCGACTGCCGCTCGTCGTCTACCTGGTCGGCGCGATCGGTTTCGCCGCCTTCATGGTGGAGGGATCGGTCGCCGACTGGAGTGGGCTCTACCTGCACGACAATCTCGCCTCGACCGAGGCGGTGGCTGCGCTCGGCTACCCGGCGTTCGAGTGCGGTGCGCTGATCGGCCGGCTCACCGGCGACCAGGTCCGGACCTCCATCGGTACCCGTGCGTTGCTGACCAGCGCCGGAATCGCGACGATGGCCGCATTCGGGATCGTGCTGGCGGCCGGCTGGTGGTGGCTCGGAATCGGCGGATTCTTCCTGGTCGGCCTCGCGGTCGCGACGGTCGTCCCGCTGGCCTTCTCGATCGCCGGTGACATCCTGCCGGCCCGGGCGGCGGCCGCGATCGCGGTCACCGGCACGCTCGGCTACACCGGTCTGCTGCTCGGCCCGGTCGCGATCGGCCTGCTGGCGGACGCGACATCGCTGCATGCGGCGTTGTTCGTACCGATCGTGCTGGGGCTCGCGATCGCGATCGGCGGGCGGGCGCTCCCCCAGACGTGGCGGATTCGAAGCCACGATCCGGCCACGTCACGCCACTGAGCCGGCGTTACCGGGCGGCGTTACAGGGCGGCGACGGAGATCCGCTGGATCGCGTTGTTGACGTAGCCGCGCTTGTTCCAGATCGGGAACGGCGGCTGCGTACGGCCGAGCGTGTCGGTCGCCCGTACGGCCAGCATGCGCTGGCCCGGCGGCACATCCACGGTCGCGGTCCAGAGCACCCGCTCGTACGGGCCGGACTTCGTCACGGTCGCCGGCGCCCACGCCTCGCTGTCCACCCGGATCTCGACCGTTTCGACGCCGGCACCGGCCCACGCGATGCCGGACACGGTCGCGAGCCCGGACGGCAGCCGATCGCCCTCGGCGACGGACGCGAACAGCGCGTGGATGCGCATCTCGTCGATCCGCTCGCCGATGCCGTCGTCGTCCGGCCGCCTGGAACCGGTAGTCCAGCTCCTGGAACGGCCCTCGGAACGGTTCGACGTGACCACCTCGATGCCGGTGAGCCACTTGACCGAGTCCATCGCGTACCAGCCCGGAACGACCGCCCGCACCGGCGCGCCGTGCTCACGCGGCAGCGCCTCGCCGTTCATCGACGTCACCAGCATCGTGTCCGGGTGCAGTGCCTTCGCGATCGGGATCGACCGCGAGAACGTGTGGATGCCCGGGCACCTCACCGAACGAGCCCGCGTCGGCGCCGTGGAACACCACCTCCACCGCGCCGTCGCAGGACACCGGTCGCTTCGAGCACGCATGACGAGCGCGATGCCGCCCCACTGCGCCTGGCTGAGCGCGCCGAGGCCCCACTGGACACCGGAGATGCCGCGGCGCGAACTCGGTCCGCCGGTGGCCGGCGCACTCCAGCAGGACGGTCGTGACGCGCGCGGGCCACCGTGCAAGATCGGCGAGCGACAGCTCCAGCGGTCGCCGTACCGCGCCGGTCACCGGCAGACGCCAGGTCACGGCGTCGATATCCGGGTACGGGAAGTGGTTGCGCCGATAGTGCACCTCGGTCGGCGTCACCTCGTCCAGCAACGAGGTGACGGCGGTCGGACGATTCTCGGGCAGCGCTGCCCCAGGCGTCGGCGTGCCTCATAGCAGCGAATCTACCGTGTGGCCTGAACCGTCGTTAAGGCGGTTCATGGAGCGAAGAGCACGCTCACGCTCTCCCGCGCGTGAATGCGCCGGATCGCCTCGGCGAACAGCGGCGCGACCGACACGATCTGGACCTTGGACGACAGCTGCAACCGGATGGTTCTCCACGCTGTCGGTGGTCAGCAGCTTCGTGATCGGGCTCGCATCCAGGCGCTCCATCGACCTGCCGGTGAACACGCCGTGGCTGACCGCCACGTGCACCGAGAGCGCCCCTCGGTCCATCAGGCACTCGGCGACCTCGACGTGCGTACCGGCGGTGATCGTGAAGTCGTCGACGACGACGGCGTGCTTGCCGCGGACATCGCCGATCAGGTCCACCACGCGCGCGTTCTCGCTGTGATCGACGCGCTCCTTGTCGGCGATCGCCATCGGCGCGCCGAGCCGCTTCGCGTACATCCGGGCCTTCTTGGCGAAGCCCGCATCGGGCGAGACGACCACGAGATCGGTCAGCTCGAGCCCGCGGATCGCGTCGACCAGGATCGGCAGCGCGTAGAGATCGTCCACCGGGATCTTGAAGAAGCCCTGGATCTGCGGTGCGTGCAGGTCGAGGGTGATCACCCGATCGGCGCCGGCCGCCTCGATCGACTGGCTGCAGACGCGGGCCCGGATCGAGACCCGCGGCTCGTCCTTCTTGTCGCCCTTGGCATAGCTGAAGTACGGGATGATCACGGTCACCGATGCGGCGCTGGCGCGGCGGAACGCGTCGATCCAGAACAGCAACTCCATGAAGTTGTCGTTCGTCGGGAAGACCGTCGACTGCACGAGGTAGATGTGTCGGCCGCGGACGTTCTGGCCGATCCGGACGAACAGGTTGCCGTCGGAGAACTTCAGAACCTCGCCTGCGCCGGGAGTGACGCTGAGGTTCTTGCAGATGTGTTCGGTAAGCCGGGGGCTCGCCGATCCCCCGAATACGAGGAGGTCATCATCAAGGTCGGTCGTAGCTACGCCAGCCATGATGCCAATGCTCGCACGACCGACCGTCATCAATTCATTCGCCGGTAACAATTCTCGCCCGTGCCGGACTGCGACCGGATCTCGTGGCCCACGCTGGTCAGGCACCGGCCGCTCGACAGGTCGAACTTCCAGCCGTGAAGTTGGCACGTCAGCGTGTCGCCGTCGACGATGCCGAATCGGGTCAGATCGGCCTTGAGGTGCGGGCAGCGCCGCTGCACGGTCCAGTCACCGAGGCGTACGTCCTCGGCATCCGGCTTCTGCTCGGCGTACCAGCCCTCGGCGTACTGCAGCCGCTCCTCGGACAGGCACTTGAAGAACGCGTACACGAACTCGTTGTACTGGCCGATCCGCGCGGCCGAGAACCGGCAGCACAGGAACAGCGAGTTGACCCAGTCCACCTCCTCGATGAAGAGCAGGTGCTCGATCAGCGCCCGCTCGGTCCGGAACCGGTAGCGCACCTTCTCGTCGGCGTAGACGCGGACCTCCTTGCCCGGGAAGTCGACCACGATCGACTCGACGCTGCCGTCGTCCGCGACCAGGTCGAACCGGACCGGGCCGCCGACGCCGGTGGCCAGGTAGATCGACTCGTCCAGCAGCGGCTCGATCTTCGCCTTCATGCCCGCGAGCACGTCGATCTCCGGGTGCCGCCAGGTCTTCTTCTGCGCCTCGATCACCGGACGCTGCCGCTCCCGGTACGCCTTGAGGTACGCCTCCTTGTTCGTCGAAGAAGTCGCGTACGTCGTCCACCGGGTGCGTCGTGGTCACGCCGCCGTCGGCGGTCAGCTCGGTGACCGAGCCGGGCAGCAGGATCACGCCGTTCGTCCGGCCGAGCGCCTCGTAGTAGTCGATGAAGACCTGCTGATCCGGGAAGATGTTGCCCTCGTCGCCGAAGATGTCGTTGAAGTGCCACAGCTCGTCGTCGAGGAAGCACGGCGGCCCGGCGATCGGGAACACGTGACCGGCGCGCAGGTCGTCGATGTAGCGCACGGTCCGGTCCATCTGCCGGTCGCGCTTCTGCTTGCCGAACGCCGTCTTCGCCGCGGCCGGCAGTTCGTAGACCATCGGGTACCAGATCGCGCCGGAGAACTGCAGCATGTGCGCGTGGACGTGGCCGAGCTCGTCGAAGATCGCCAGGTCGGCCGGGCGGGCGTCGTTCTGGTTCAGCACCCGTACGCCGTCGTGCTCGACCCACAGCGACGAGTCGCCGATCGGGCCGTCGGTCGGCGAGGTCAGCGCCTGGATCATGACGTTGAGGCCGCCGTCGAGCGTGTGCACCTCGTTCGACTTGGTCTTGAAGAAGCTCGTGAAGCCCAGTTCGCGCAGCTCGTCCTCGAGCTGGCTGGTCGGGAACTCCGGCAGCAGGACGGTCGCCTTCTTGCTCACGAACCGCTTCAGGTGCTCCGCGTCGAAGTGATCCCGGTGCAGGTGGGAGACGTACAGGTAGTCGCAGTCGCCGAGCGCTTCCCAGTCGAGCTGCGAGTTGTCCGGGAACGGGAACCACGACGCGAAGTACGCCGGGTTGACCCACGGGTCGCACAGAATGCTGCCCGCCGGGGTGTCGAATCGCATGCTCGCGTGGCCGGTGCCGGTAATCCGCATAGGGGAGAAAATACCCTGCCGGACTCGGATCCGCGGCGACCGCGTGCGAGCCATGCACGTCGCGCCATGCCACACTGATCGCAACAGGCTTGTACCGCTAGAGAGGACCTTCGTCATGTCTGACGAGCAACCGGTGATCGCACCCGATCAACTCAAAAAGGGTCACCCGAAGGCGTTCAACATCGCCGGCGTCCTCACGATCATCGCGCTGATCCTGATGATGCTCGGCAACCACAAGGGCAACATCGAGGACCTCTACCTCGGCGGCACCGCGCTCCTGATCTTCGCGATCATCGTCTACGACCGCGTGACCCGCCGCAACGGCCTCAAGCGCTAGACGCTCGAACACAAGTAATGGGCGGTCCCGATATCGGGGCCGCCCTTTACTGTCTGGTCTTGGCTACCTGCGCCGGATGATCTCGCGGATCTCCCGGAGCGCCTGGTCGACCTCGGACTCGAAGTATCCGCCCGGTACGAGGCTGAACTGCTGCGGGTCGAGTTCGGACTCGTTGATCTGCATCGAGCCGCGGCCGGACATCGCGCCGATCAGGCCGTCGAACAGCCGATCCACCTCGCCCCGGTCGTACCCGCTGCCGAACCGGCGCAGCTGGAACGTACGGCGGAGCTGATCGATCCGGTCCGCCTCGCCGGACGGCGAGCCGCCCATCGGTGGTCCACCCATCGGCGGTCCGCCCTGGTTGCCCGGGCCGGGGCCCTGGTTGGTCGGGCCGAGCGGCGGTGGACCGCCCGGGTTCGGGCCCGGGTGCAGGTCCGGCAGGCGCATCTCGCCGGTCATGTCCGGACGACCGCGCCGGCCGGGTTCGAAGCCGGCGAACGTCGGCTCGTTGTCGTATTGGTCGTTGCCGTAGTCGCCGCCGAACGTCGGGCGCGACGGGCAGCGGCGGCGCAGCGGCGCTGGCTGCCGATCCGGCGGCCGGTCGCGGGCCGGTCGATTGCCGAAGCCCGGGTAGCGGCGGACGCTGTGGCGGTCCGCTCGGCTCGGGCCAGCCGGGCTGCGGGTTCGGCGCCCATCGGCGGCCGGTTCGCGCCCGGCGGCATCATCCGGTCATCGCGCGGCGGCATGTCCCGAGGCATTTCCGCACCACGTGGCGGCAGATCGCGGGGCGACATCTCGCGCGGCATCTCACCGCGGGGCGGCAGATCGCGTTGCGACACGCTGATCGGCGGACGTTCGCTCGGCCCGCGGTCGCACGGGCCCTGCCCGGTCCCCGGTCGAACGCCAGCGCCGAGTGCCACCGGCCATCGCCGGACCCGGCCGCCCATGCCGGACCACCCATGCCCGGGGCCACCCATGCCGCCGGACGGCATGCGCTCGGGCAGCCGCTCGCCCGAGCGGTCGCCCGATCCGGTCGCCGCCGAAGCTCGCCGGCTCCTGGTCGGCGAGCTGCCGCTCGACCCGATCGAGGTGCAGGTCGACCTGCCACTCGTCATATCCGCCGAACCGCACGCGGAACACCACGTCACGGACCTCTTCGGAGCGGACCGGAGCATCCACGCGCTCGCTGTTCAGCGTCGCCTCGACGCGGTCGAGGAACACGTCGACCTCGTCGACCTTGTATCCACGACGCAGCGCCCGTCTCCGGAACCGCTGACCCTGACTCGTCACGCATCCACCTCCGCTGCAGCAAGCTGCCCACAAGCACCGTCGATCTCACGACCACGGGTATCTCTCACCGTCGTCGAAACGCCGGCTGCACGCAACCGCCGGACAAACTCTCGCTCGACCGGCTTCGGGCTGGCGTCCCAACGACTGCCCGGGGTCGGATTGAGCGGGATCAGATTCACATGGGCGAGGCGACCTGACAAGAGCTTACCGAGCAGATCGGCTCGCCAGGGCTGGTCGTTCACGTCCTTGATCATCGCGTACTCGATCGAAACCCGACGCCCCGTCTGAGCAGCGTACGTCCATGCTGTATCCAGCACTTCGGCTACGTTCCACCGCTGGTTGACCGGAACGAGTTCATCGCGCAGATCATCATCGGGTGCATGCAACGAGATCGCAAGGGTAACCGAAAGATCTTCGGCGATCATCCGGCGGATAGCCGGCACAAGTCCGACCGTGGAGACCGTGATGTGCCGTTGTGAAAGGCCGAGCCCCTCCGGCGACGGCGTCGTCAAACGGTGGACCGCGTCCATCACTCGGTTGTAATTCGCGAGCGGTTCGCCCATACCCATGAAGACGACCCGGGACAGCCGGGGTGGACATCCGGGCAACTCGCCGCGCGCGGCCAGGCCGGCGAACCAGACCACCTGGTCGACGATCTCCGCGGTGGACAGGTTACGGGTCAGCCCGGCCTGGCCGGTCGCGCAGAACGGGCACCCCATCCCGCAGCCGGCCTGGCTGGAGACGCAGACGGTGACCCGATCCGGATAGCCCATCAGCACGCTCTCGACCATCGAGCCGTCGTGCAGGCGCCAGAGCGTCTTGCGGGTCGTACCGCCGTCGCACGCCAGCTCCCGGACGGGCGTCAGCAGCTGCGGCATCAGCGCGTCCGCGAGCCGTAGACGATCCGCCGCCGGAATGTCGGTCATCGCCTCCGGATCGCGCTCGAGGCGCCCGAAGTAGTGCGTGGAGACCTGGTTCGCGCGGAACTCCTTCTGGCCGTGTTCCACCACGGCGGCACGGCGCCCGGACAGATCCATATCGGCGAGGTGACGCGGTGGAAGCGCGGCCCGCCGGCGGGCCGGGGCGTTCGGCTCGCGGTCTCCGCGTTCGAGGCTGATCACTGGCAACTGCACTGGCAACGTCGTCATATTGCACCTAGTCTCCCACGCCGTGCCGGTTCCGTGACCCACAGCTGCCCGAACTGCAAGATCATCCGAGCCAGGACATCAGTATGAAGGCGGCCGGAGCCGCGAAAACCACCGAATCCAGCCGGTCCATCAGACCGCCGTGACCGGGCAGCAGATTGCTCATGTCCTTCACGCCGAGATCCCGCTTGATCATCGATTCGGCCAGGTCACCGAGCACGGCCGCGGCCGAGACGCAGACACCGATCACGGCACCGTGCCACAGCGGCTGATGGAAGATGTAGTGCACCAGCAGCGCACCGCCGACACCGGTCGCGACCAGCGAGCCGCCGAGCCCTTCCCAGGACTTCTTCGGGCTGACCTTCGGTGCCATCGGATGCTTGCCGAGGAACACGCCGGCGGCGTACCCGCCGGTGTCGGACAGGATCACGAGCGCCAGCGTGACCAGGACGCGCATCTTGCCGTCGGTCGGATGCGCCAGCAGGATCGCGAAGCCGAGCAGGAACGGCACGTACACCGCGATCAGCGTGGCCGCGGCCATGTCGCGATGGAAGCCGGCCGGCCCGATCGAGAGCCGCCAGACCAGGATCGCCAGGATCGTGATCAGAAGACCCAGAACAAGATCTTCAACCCCGCCGAACCACGCGAGTACGGGCATGACGAGGCACCCGCCGAGCAGCGGGATCAGGGACGGACGAGCGCGTACGGCCATCGCCCGGCGCCGGCGCACCCTCGGCGGCGGCTCCTGCTCCTCGCCGTCGCCGACGGCGTGCACCATCTCCCAGACGCCGATCGCCGGCCGCGATCGCGATCACCGCGACGAACGCCGGCCGCCAGAGGAACAGCGATCCGAGCACGATGCCGGCGAGCAGCACGCCGACGCCGATCGCGGCCGGCAGATTGCGCCCGGCCCGGTGCCGCTTCGCCTCGGCGACCTCGGCCGCTCGCCGCTCCTCGCGGGGGCGCGCCGTCTGTCCGTGTTCCGACAGGTCCAGTTCGAGCGGATCGACGATCGGACGGCGGGTCGGTGCGCCCGGCGCGTCCTGCCCGTACATCGGGTGCGGGGAGACGCCGTCGCCGTACTCGAAGCCGATTTCGTCGCCGCCGTGCGAGCACGACGGACGTCCCGGTCGGAGGAGGGGTCGAGGTAGGACATCAGACCTCGAGCAACTCGGCTTCCTTGTGCTTGATCAGCTCGTCCAGGACGGACGTGAACCGGTGGGTCAGGTCGTCGAGTTCCTTCTCGGCACGGCGGCCGTCGTCCTCGGGAGCCTCGCCGTCCTTCACGAGCCGGTCGAGTTCGTCCTTCGCCTTACGGCGGATGTTGCGGACGGCGACCTTGGCGTCCTCGCCCTTCGATCGGGCCACCTTGATCATCTCGCGGCGACGCTCTTCGGTCATCTGCGGCAGGTTGATCCGGATCTGCGTGCCCTCGTTGTTCGGGTTCACGCCGAGGTCGGAGTCGCGCAGCGCCTTCTCGATCGCGCCGAGCTGACCGGCGTCGTACGGCTTGATGATCACCATGCGCGGCTCCGGGCGTGCCGATCGACGCCATCTGCGGCAGCGGCGTGGGCGTGCCGTAGTACTCGATCATGATCTTCGAGAACATCCCGGCGTTGGCCCGCCCGGTACGGATCGTCGCGAAGTCTTCCTTCGCGTGGTCGACCGCCCGATCCATCTTGTCCTCGGCCTCGAGGAGCGTGTCGTCGATCACAGTCTCTTCTCGCCTTCTCTGTCGTCATGCGAACTCGCCGTCCGGCGACAACGCACGCAGTGATATGCCGTGATGCTTACGCGGTGATCAACGTACCGATCTTCGCGCCGCTGACCGCCTTGATGATGGTGTCCGGACCGTCCGATCCGAAGACGAGCATCGGCAGCTTGTTGTCCCGGCACAGGCTCAACGCCGCCGCGTCCATCACGCGCAAACCCTCGCGAAGCGCCTCGTCGAACGTCACGGTCTCCAGCTTACGGGCGCTCGGGTCACTCCGCGGATCGGCCGTATACACGCCGTCGACGCCGTTCTTGCTCATCAACACGACATCGGCATGGATTTCCAGCGCACGCTGGGCGGCCACGGTGTCGGTCGAGAAGTACGGGCATGCCGGCGCCGGCGCCGAAGATGACGACGCGGCCCTTCTCCAGGTGCCGGATCGCGCGGCGTGGGATGTACGGCTCCGCGACCTGTGCCATCGTGATCGCGCTCTGTACGCGGGTGTCGATGCCTTCCTTCTCCAGGAAGTCCTGCAGGGCCAGGCAGTTCATCACGGTCGCGAGCATGCCCATGTAGTCGGCGCGCGGCCGGTCCATGCCACGTTTCTGCAGCTCGGCGCCCCGGAAGAAGTTCCCACCGCCGATCACGACCGCGATCTGCGTACCGCCTCGGACGCCGGTCGCGATCTGCCGTGCCATCGCCTGTACGACATCCGGGTCGACGCCGATCGCGCCGCCGCCGAACACCTCGCCGGAGAGTTTCAGCACCACCCGCCCGTACCGTGTGCTACTCGTCATCCCGATGCCTCCGCCGTGTTCGCTGGACCGTGGCCGTGAGGGGCCCGTTGAAAAGTCATCGTAGGGATGGGGTGCGAAGCGAGGAGGTTGCCGGCGCCGTGAGACACCGGCGACCTCCTCGCCACGAGCAACGTTGTACCGGATCAGGCCGAGCCGACCTCGAAGCGTACGAAGCGCGAGACGGTCAGGCCGGTCTCCTTCAGCAGCTGCTGGACCGACTTCTTCTGGTCCTGGACCGATGCCTGCTCCAGAAGGACGAAGTCCTTGAAGTAGGCGCCGACGCTGCCTTCGATGATCCGGGAGAGGGCCGCCTCGGGCTTGCCCTCTTCCTTCGCCTTCTGCTCGGCGACGCGGCGCTCGGTCTCGATCACGTCGGCCGGCACCTCGTCGCGGGTCAGGTACTTCGGACGCATGGCCGCGATCTGCATCGCGACGCCACGCGCGTCGTCGAGCGACGCCTCGTCCGAGTCCTTGCCCGTATAGGCCACGATCACGCCGACCTGCGGCGGAAGGTCGGCCGCCTTGCGGTGCATGTAGACCGCAATCGGGCCGTCGACGACCGCGACGCGGTTCACGACGAGCTTCTCGCCGATCTTGGCGGACTGCTCCTCGACGGCCAGCGCGACCGTACGGCCGTCGGGCAGCGAGGATGTCAGGAACTCGGCGGCGTTCGCCGGCGAGGTGGCCGCGACCTGCTCGACCAGCTCCTGCGCGAACGCGACGAAATCGGCGTTCTTCGCAACGAAGTCGGTCTCGCAGTTGATCTCAAGAAGCGCGTTCTTGTAGTGAGCGACGAGACCGTTCGCGGTGACCCGGTCGGCGCGCTTGCCGACATCCTTCGCGCCCTTGGCACGCAGGATCTCGACCGCCTTGTCGAAGTCGCCGTCCGCCTCGTCCAATGCCTTCTTACAATCCATCATGCCCGCGGCCGTCAGGTCGCGAAGTCGCTTGACATCAGCAGCAGTAAAGTTCGCCATCAAAATCCCCAATAGAAAAGAAGAATTGACAAGTACCAGCTACCACAAGACGCCACACGGCAGCACACGAGCAACGAAGCACGTAGACGTCACAGAGCGCCCAAGTTGCCAGTACACCTCAATAGATTTTAAAAAACCCGCAGCCACGGTTACCCACCGCGACCACGACCGGATTTTCGAGGCCACCGACCTGCGTCGGGATCAAGCCTGACCGCCCAGAGCAGGTCGGTGGCCTCGAAAATCCAAAGCGCAACTACTCCGCAGCCGGAGCCTCAGGCTCGACAGCAGGAGCACCGGCAGGAACGAGCAACTCAGTCTCCCACTCCGCAAGAGGCTCGTCGCCGGCAACAACACCAGGCTCCGGCTTGTCATCCCCACGCGACTTACCGGAACGCGCGATGAGACCAGCCGCAACCGCGTCAGCGATGACCCGCGTCAAAAGAGCCGCGGAACGGATCGCGTCGTCGTTGCCCGGGATCGGGAAGTCGACCTCGTCCGGGTCACAGTTCGTGTCCAGTACCGCGATGACCGGGATGCCCAGCTTGCGGGCCTCGTCAACGGCGATGTGCTCCTTCTTCGTGTCGACGATCCACACGGCGGCCGGAGTCTTCTGCATGTCCCGGAGGCCACCAAGCGTCTTCGTCAGCTTGATCTTTTCGCGGGAGAGCTGCAGCGTCTCCTTCTTCGTGTAACCGACGGCGACGCTCGACAGCTCAAGGCTTTCGAGTTCCTTCATCCGCTGGAGACGCTTGTGCACGGTCTGGAAGTTGGTGAGCATGCCGCCGAGCCAACGGTGGTTGACGTATGGCATGCCGACCCGCAGCGCCTGCTCGGCGATGGCTTCCTGGGCCTGCTTCTTCGTGCCGACGAACAGGACGCTGCCGCCGGCGGCGACGGTGTTCTTGACGAACTCGTACGTCTTCTCGATGTACTCGAGGCTCTGACGCAGGTCGATGATGTAGATGCCGTTGCGCTCGGTCATGATGAAGCGCTTCATCTTCGGATTCCAGCGCCGGGTCTGATGCCCGAAGTGGACACCGCTCTCCAGCAGCTGGCGCATGGTTACTACGGCCATGTTGAGGGACTCCCTGTGTTGCCCGGTTGTTCGGCGAAGCCGGTCGGCTCGCCGCCTAGCGCCCGGTCGTCGGCCGTGATTGCCCGATCTAGCTCGATCGGGACCAGGGCGGCCGCCGCTTCACGGCAGATGATCACCGCAGAGAGGGCGCGCGAGGTCGACCACACATCGTTGGTCGCCACCACCGAGTGTACGCGAACGCGCCGCTATCCCCCGAGCGCCCTCGTCAGGGGCGGCTAAGCGGCCATCCCGGCGGCCAGAATCAAGATCAAACCAATGGGGAGGTACGCCAGCGGCGGCCTCAGCCAGGCCCGAGCAAGATCCGGACCGTACGCCGTCGCGGCGCCTCGGGCAGCGGCATAGAGGCCGATCGCGACCATGGGTACGCCGGTCAGCCCGAAGATGCCGCCCAGCACATCGCCGGCGTTGATGCCGTGCGAGAACAGGCCGCCGAACAGCACCGGAACCAGCAGCAGTTCGATCGCCGCCGCGACGGTGCCGAGAAGCGCAGCGACGCCGGGACGGCGGGCCAGGTATACCGCCTGTTTGGGCGCGTTGGCCGGGATCGCCTGGGTCGGCGCCTGCATCGGGAGCATCGCCTGGCTCTGTGGCGTCGGAGACGCCGGCGCGTACGCCGGGTACGCCTCGGGCGGTGCATCGTTGCCCTGCGCGCGCTGGGACTGGTAGGCCTGCCCGGGTTCACGGCGCAGCGACTGCCGGTCGATCATCTCGGTCCGGTAGCGCGGCACGTCCTCCGGCGCGGCCTCGTCCGCCGGCGTCTCGGGCAGATCGAGGCCGGAGCGCTTACCGACGCGTGCCGGTCGAGCCGAGCGACGACGCGGTGCCGCATTCGGGTCGGCGAACGGCGGCTCGGCATAACTGCCGGATTCGTAACGCTCCGGCTCGGCGTACGCCGGGTAGCGGTTGTCCGGCTCGGTGTAACGCTCGGGCTCCGCGTAGCGGTCCGGCTCGGCGTAACGATCGGGCTCCGGATAGCGCTCCGGCTCGGCGTACCGGTCGGTGGCGCGCTGGCCGGGCACGAACCCGCGCTCGTCATCGGTCTGCTCCGGGAGCCAGCGATCGGGTTCTGCGGGATATTGCCGTTGTCCGTCCACGAAGGCTTACCGTAGGCGAGGTCTCTTTGATCGCGCCAGCGCAATGAACGGTTTATAGATTTTAGTCGGAAAAGTCGAGCCGGTGGGCTTCCCCACATCCGCTGGCCAGGCCTTGGATTCCCCGCTCTCTATTGATCTCGGTCGCTATTGATCCCGGAACGACTCGATCGAGGCGCCCAATTCGGCGAGGCGTTCGGCCAGCTGCTCGTACCCTCGATTGATCATGTAGACGTTACGCAGGACGGACGTCCCCTTGGCGGCGAGCATCGCGAGCAGGATGACCACCGCGGGCCGCAACGCGGGCGGGCAGATCACCTCGGCGGCCGACCAGTGCGTCGGGCCGGTGATGTGCAGGCGGTGCGGGTCCATCAGGGTGACCTTCGCGCCGAGCTTCGTCAGCTCGGTGAGGTGCAGCGCGCGGTTCTCGTAGACCCAGTCGTGCACCAGCGTGGTGCCCTCGGCGGTCGCCGCGATCAGCGCGAAGAACGGCAGGTTGTCGATGTTGAGGCCGGGGAACGGCATCGGGTGGATCTTGTCGATCGGCGCGTGCAGCATGGACGGCTTCGTGGTCAGATCGACGAGCCGGGTCCGGCCGTTCGCGGCCCGGTATTCGGTACCGCGCTCGTAGCGCAGGCCCATCTCCTCGAGCACCGCGAGTTCGATCTCCATGAACTCGATCGGCACGCGCTGGATGGTGATCTCCGACGACGTCACGATCGCGGCCGTCAGCAGGCTCATCGCCTCGATCGGGTCCGGTGCGGGCGAGTAATCGACATCACGGTTGATCACCGGGACGCCGTGCACCGTCAGCGTCGTAGTGCCGATGCCGTCGATCCGGACGCCTAGGTCGGTCAGGAAGAAGCACATGTCCTGAACCATGTAGTTCGAGCTTGCGTTGACGATGGTCGTGACGCCGTCCCGCCGAGCCGCCGCCATCAGCGCGTTCTCGGTCACGGTGTCGCCGCGCTCGGCCAGCACCACCGGGCGCGTCGGTTGGACCGTGAGATCCCGCTGCGCGTGATATTCGCCGGCCGTCGCCTTCACGGTCAGGCCGAACGGGCGCAGCGCGATCATGTGCGGTTCGACCGTGCGCGTGCCGAGGTCACAGCCGCCCGCGTAGGGCAGTTCGAACGACTCGTACTCGTGCATCAGCGGGGCCAGGAACATGATGATGCTGCGCGTACGCCGTGCGGCCGCATCATCGATTGCTTTGAGATCAAATTCTTTGGGCGGTACGACTTCCAGGTCATTGCCGCCGGCCAGCCAGCGTGTCTTCACGCCGATGCTGTGCAGCACCTCGAGGATCCGGTTGACCTCTTCGATCCGGGCGACCGATCGCAGCGTCGTCTTGCCGTGGTTGAGCAGCGTCGCGCAGAGCAGGCCGACGCAGGCATTCTTGCTGGTCTTGACGCCGATCGTGCCGGAGAGCTGACGTCCGCCCTCGACCCGCAGATGGGTCGGTCCGGGGTGGCCGATCGAGACGATCTCCTCGTCCAGGGCCGCGCTGATGCGCAGCAGCAACTCGATGCTCAGGTTCTGATTGCCCTGCTCGATGCGGTTGACGGCGCTCTGGCTCGTACCGAGGGCATCGGCGAGGCGCGCCTGCGTCCAGCCCCGGTGGCGGCGTGCATCCCGGATCAACGATCCGATGCGGTCCAGGCTGATCTCGCCCTTGGTGTCAACGTCAGTATCGCTCATGCCTCAGCACTCTATACCATCTATGACGTTAGCGCTGCGGGCGAATCCGGCGTCCCGAGGTTGTCCACATGCACCCTTGCCGTCCACAGATCGGCCGGCTCGGAGTTGTCCCGCGCGGGTGGCCGGTGGAGTCTCACCGCCATGGGACGGGCGAAGGACGCGGTCGGCGCGTACGGCGAGCGGGTGGCGGTCGCCTACCTCCTGGCTCTGGGCATGGAACTGATCGATCGCAACTGGCGCTGCGCCGGCGGTGAGATCGACGCGGTGCTTCGGGACCGTGACACGATCGTTTTTGCCGAGGTCAAGACGCGCCGGAGCGACACGTTCGGCACTCCGGCGGAGGCTATCGGTCATGCCAAACGGACTCAGCTGCGCAAGCTCGCCGTGATGTGGCTCGCACAGTCCGATCAGCACTACGCGCAGGTGCGCTTCGACGTCGTGAGCGTCATACCGCAACGTCGTGGCGCGGCGGTGGTCGAACACGTACCCGCTGCGTTTTAGTTCGCTGACGTCCGGCGCCACCGCCCATCGTCCTCGACCACCAGGCCTTTGAGCCGGAGGAACGGCAGTGCCTGGAGTGCCGATCGGAAGGTTACCCCGGCACCGGCGGCGATCTCGGCCGGGCCGACGCCGGTCCGGATCGGTACCGCGTCGAGGATCTGGGAGATCTCCGGATCAAGTTGGTCACGAAGAGTTTCCGGACCGCGTTCGATCGGCGCGAGATCGTCGCCGATGCGACCGACCTCCTCGACCACCTCGGCGGCGCTCGTGACGAGACGCGTGTTGATGTCGCGGAGCAGCTGGTGCGTGCCGACCGACATGGCCGACGTGACCGGGCCGGGCATCGCCATCGTCCGGCGGCCCAGTTGCAGAGCCCGGTTGGCGGTCTGCCGTGCGCCGCTGCGCGCCGACGCCTCCACCACGACGGTCCCGCGTGTCAGCGCCGCGATCACCCGATTGCGAATCAGGAACCGATGGCGGTGCGGGTCCGCGCCCGGTGGCCACTCGGACAGCAGCAATCCGTCATCGGCGATCCGGTCGAAGAGATTCGCGTGCGCAGCCGGGTACGGGCGATCGACGCCACAGGCCAGGATCGCGATCGTCGTACCGCCGGCCGTGATCGCGCCGCGATGCGCCTGGGCGTCGATCCCGAAGGCACCGCCGGACACCACCGTCCACGTACGTTCGGCGAGGCCGTACCCGAGTTCCTGTGCGATGTGGTTGCCGTACGGCGACGAGGCCCGCGAGCCCACCACCGCAACCGAACGTCCGGCCACCTCGTCCAGCCGATGCGGCCCGCGCAGCCACAGGCAGAGCGGCGGATAGACGTCGCGCTCAGTGCGGTTCCGCCCCTCGACGCTGATCCGGCGCAGATCGTCGAGCTGTATCGGCCACTCATCGTCGCTCGGGGTGATCACCCGTCCGCCGAGCCGTTCCATGCGTTCCAACTGCATCGACGCGACCAGAGCCGGGTCACCGAGCGACATCCGCGGGGTGATCGCATCGGCGAGTTCGCGCGGGATGTCGCCGGCGCGTACGCGTGCCAGCGCCTCGATCGCACCGACGTCGTCCACCAGCAGCGACATGTCTCGCCGCCCGGGTTCCACGAGGCACGACAGTGCTACCTGGGCAACCAGCTCATCATCGGTCATCGGACGCTCCCCAGCAGTGAGTCGGTCATCAGTGCGCTCCCACGGAGATCGAGGCCATCAGTGCGCTCCCCCACGGAGATAGACGGCCTCGGCGATGTCGTCTGCGTGCGGCCGGTCCCGCCCGTCCAGATCGGAGATGGTCCAGGCCATCTTGAGCACCCGGTCGAAACCGCGGGCCGACAGCAGGCCCTTGTCGATCTCGTCGGTCAGTCGGCGCGTCGTCGCACTCGGCAGCCGAAACGCGCGCGATCGGAGCACCCGGCCGGCGATCTGCGAATTCGTCCTCGCCGATCTCGGACAACCCAGCGGCGTCCATCGCTCGACCGCGGCATCACGCGCCCTGATCACCCGTGCCAGGAGCGTCGCCGACGGCTCGACGATCGCGTCGTCTCGGGTCAGTTGCGCCGATGTGACGGCCTCCAACCGCACCCGGAGATCGACTCGATCGAGCAGCGGTCCGGACAGCCGCGACAGATATCGGCGCCGGACGAGCGGTGAGCACTCGCAGTCGACATCGCCGGACGGCTTCGCGCACGGGCACGGGTTGGCGGCCAGGACGAGCTGGATCCGCGCGGGGTAGGTTGCGGCGCTCTGCGCCCGACGGATCGTCACCTCGCCGTCCTCCAGCGGCTGCCGCAGGCATTCCAGAGCACGCGATCCGAATTCGGGCGCCTCATCGAGAAACAGCACCCCGTGGTGGGCGAGCGAGATCGCGCCCGGTCGGATCATGCCGCTGCCACCACCGACGAGCGCACCGGGCGACGCGGTGTGGTGCGGCGCCTGGAACGGCGGGCGCCGGATCATCGGCGAGCCGTCCGGCAGCGTACCGGCGACCGAGTGCACGGCGGTCACCTCCAGCGCCGCATCGTCGGTCAGCGGCGGCAGGATCGACGGCAGCCGCTGCGCGAGCATGGTCTTGCCGGCGCCCGGCGGCCCGACGAAGAACAGATGATGTGCACCCGCGGCCGCGATTTCCAGGGCACGCCGACCGAGCTCCTGACCCACCACGTCGGACAGGTCCGGCCAATCGAACGCCGGTTCGGCGCCGGGATCGGGCGGATCGAGCAGCTGGCCGCTTCCCCGGACGAAATCGATCAGGCGCCGGAGCGTGTCGGTCGCCCGGACCGTGACGCCGGGTACCAGGCTCGCCTCGCGGACGTTGCCCAGCGGGACGATGGCGCGTGTGATGCCGGCCCGCGCGGCGGCGACGATGCAGGGCAGCACGCCCCGGACCGGTCGAACCGACCCGTCGAGCCCGAGTTCGCCCAGCAGGACGACCCGGTGCAGCGGCGCGAGCGGCAGCATGCCGGTACCGGCGAGCACAGTGACCGCGATCGGCACATCGAACGTCGATCCGTGCTTCGGCAGCGACGCCGGCAGCAGATTGACCGTGATCCGGCGATTCGGCCACTGCTCGCCGGAGTTCACCAGCGCGGCGCGCACCCGGTCTCGGGCTTCGTTCAGCGCCGTGTCCGGCAGGCCGGTCAAGGCCATCATCGGCAGGCCGGCGGCCAGATCCGCTTCGACCTCGACCAGATGCCCGACGAGGCCGACCAGCCCGACCGAGAAGACCTTCGCGTACGACATGCCGGTGACTCTGGCCGCCGGACGACCGCGGCGCGAGCGCGATCACCGCGTTCTGTGGACAGCGAGGGTGCATGTGGACAACGACGGGCACCCCGAAATCGCGTTGCGCCGGCCGCCCGACCTCCGTAACGTCCTGGCGTTGTGCGCAACATCGTCGAAACACTCGTACCAGCGAGGCTGGGAACCGGCTTCCGGTGGCTCCTGGCGTCGTCGTGGACGACGAGTCTTGGCGACGGCGTCGCACTCGCGGCCGGGCCGTTGCTGGTGGCCTCGCTGACCCATGACGCGTTTCTGGTGTCGCTGGCCGCGTCCGTACGGTGGGTGCCGCCGCTGATCTTCGGCCTCTACGCCGGGGTCCTCTCCGATCGGCTCAACCGGCGACGGATTGTGATCGCCGCGGATGCCATCCGTGTCCTGGTCCTGGCCATCCTCGCGGTCACGATGATCACCGGTACGACGTCGGTCGTCGACGCGCTGGTGGCACTCGGACTGCTGTCCGCCGCCGAGGTGTTCTCGGACAACACGTCGGCGACGCTCGCGCCGATGCTGGTACATCGTGACGATCTTGCATTGGCGAACGCTCGACTCCAGACCGGATTCATCACACTCAACCAGCTGGCCGGCCCGCCGATCGGAGCGGCATTGTTCGCCGCGGGCCGAGCATGGCCGTTCATGACGGAGGCGTTGCTCGTCGCCGCCGGTGTGCTCCTGGTGTCACGCGTCATGCTGCCGGCCCACGGCCACGCGTCGACCGACGGCCGGCGCAGTATCCGGCGGGACATCGGTGAGGCGGTCCGCTGGACGATGCGCCACGCGGCGGTCCGTACGCTCGCGCTGACGATCCTGATCTTCAACATCACGTTCGGTGCGGCCTGGTCGGTGCTCGTGCTCTACGTTCACCAACGTCTCGGCCTCGGTGCCATCGGATACGGGCTGCTCGCCACGGTCTCGGCGGTTGGCGGCCTGTTCGGTACGGTCCTCTACGGCCGGATCACCCGCCGGGTCAGCCTGGGGAACATCATGCGGGTCGGGCTGATCATCGAAACCCTCACCCACCTCGGACTCGCCATCACGACGTCGCCGTGGATCGCTGCCCTGATCCTCTTCATTTTCGGTGCCCACGCGTTCATCTGGGGCGCCACCTCCATGACCGTCCGGCAGCGAGCCGTACCCACGCAGCTGCAAGGCCGGGTGAACAGCCTCAACACGATCTGCGTGTACGGCGGCCTGGTGATCGGCTCCGCCATCGGTGGCACGTTGGCCACCCGGTACGGCGTGACCGCGCCGTTCTGGTTCGCGTTCGGCGGTTCGGCGGTGTTCCTCGGCCTCCTCTGGCGTGAGTTGGCGCGCATTGCCCATGCCGACCAGCAGCCGCAGGACAGCCTCCAGCCGATCCCGGGATAGCTCGCTGCGCGGTAACGTGCAGAGCATGGGTGGACGCGCACGCATCGATGCACTGCACGCCGCCCTGGCACCCGGGATGCGCGACGCGGTCGACGCGTACGCCCGGCATCTGGCCAGCGAGCGCGGCCGTTCGGTGCACACCGTGCGCGCCTACGTCGGCGATGTGGTCTCGCTTCTCGACCATGCATCCCGGATGGGATGCGCCGCCCCCGAGGATCTCGACCTCACCGTGCTCCGGAGCTGGCTGGCGCGCCAGCGGACCACCGGCGCCGCCCGCACGACCCTCGCCCGTCGAGCCGCGGCCGCACGCGGCTTTACCGCCTGGGCGCACCGCGACGGCCTGGTCACCGCGGATGTCGGTGCGCAGCTCGCCAGCCCGAAGGCGCGCCGCGATCTGCCGACCGTGCTCCGGGAGGATCAGGCGGCCGAGTTGATGACCACGCCACCGGCGGACGGGCCGATCGCACTGCGCGACCGGCTGATCCTGGAGTTGCTCTACGCGACCGGCATCCGGGTCAGCGAACTGTGCGGCCTCGACGTCGACGATGTCGATGTCGAGCGGCACGTCGTACGCGTGATGGGCAAGGGCGCGAAGGAGCGCACCGTCCCGTACGGGCTACCCGCGCAACGCGCGCTCGATGCGTGGCTCCGGGACGGCCGCCCGCACCTCGGCGCCCAGGTCCGGCGCTGCTCCTCGGCGCGCGTGGCGCCCGGCTGAACAGCACCACCGCACGGCAGGTCGTCACCGCGTACGGGCAGGCCGCCGGGCTGCCGCATCTCTCACCGCATGCGCTCCGGCACACCGCCGCGACCCATCTGCTCGACGGCGGCGCCGACCTGCGATCCGTGCAGGAGCTGCTCGGCCACGCCTCCCTGTCGAGCACCCAGATCTACACGCACGTCTCGATCGAACGACTGCGCAGCGCATATGCGCAGGCGCATCCACGAGCCTGATTCACAACTGACGATCTAGGATCGGCATTGTGACCTCGCCGCCCGAGACGATCCCCGGTGCCCGCCTGCTCTTCACGCTCGATCCGGCGACCGCCCATCTCAACCACGGATCGTTCGGCGCGGTCCCGGTGCCCGTCCAGCGAGCCCAACAGCATCTCCGGGACGAGATGGAGACGAATCCGCTGCGGTGGTTCACCGCCAGCCTGCCGGAGCGGCTCGGGCACGCGCGGCGGCACCTCTCCACGTTTCTCGGCGCCGATCCGGACAGCACGGCCTTCGTGCCGAATGCCACAACCGGCATCTCGCTGGTCCTGAAATCGCTGTCACTGCGTACCGGGCGACGAGGTCCTGACGACGGATCACGGGTACGGCGCGGTGGCGATGGCGGTCAACCGGATCTGCGTACGCGCCGGTGCCACGCATCGTGTCGTCCCGATCCGGCTGACCGCGACCGACGCCGAGATCGTCGCCGAGATGGCGAACGCGATCGCGCCCGGCCGCACCCGGCTGATCATCATCGACCAGATCGCCTCCGCGACCGCTCGCGTCATGCCGGTCGCAGCGGTTGTCGCAGCGGCGCGCCGGGCCGGGGTCGCGGTGCTCGTCGACGGCGCGCACGCTCCGGGCAACGCCGCTACGCCGGTCGCCGAGATCGGTGCCGACTACTGGGTCGGCAACCTGCACAAGTGGATGTTCGCGCCGCGGCCGACGGCATTGCTCTCGGTCGCGGCGCATCGCCGGGCCCATCTGGAGCCGCTGGTCGTCTCGTGGCGGATCGACGACGGCTTCCCGGTACACCTGGAGATGACCGGCACCAGCGACTACACCCCGTGGCTGGCGGCGCCGACCGGGCTCTACGTGATGCGGACGCTGGGTGTCGATCGCGTACGGGCGCACAATGCCGCCCTGGTCGCGTACGGGCAACGGGTCGTCGGTGCCGCGCTCGGCCTGCTCTCGCCGGCCGATCTCCCGCATCCGGGCACACCCGACGCGGCGATGCGGATCCTGCCGCTGCCGGTCGGCCTCGGCCGCGACGAGACGAGCGCCGGGCGGCTTCGGGCCCGGATCGCCGACGAACTGCGGATCGAGGTGTCGGTCACGACCTGGCGCGGCCGTGGTTTCCTGCGACTCTCGGCCCAGGTGTACAACCATCCGGACGAGTACGACCGGCTCGCCGCCGGACTCCCCCAGGTTCTCCGGGATCACACCTAGCCGGCGCGCAGCCAGGAGCCGTACCGGCGCCGGGCGCAGTAGGAGCGTCGGATCGAGGTACGCCGTACCGCGCCGCAGCCCCCAGTGCAGGCACGCCGGTACGCCGGCCGGGCAGCTCGCCAACCCGGCAAGCAGCGTGCCGATCCGCTCGCCGACCACGACCCGCTGACCCCGGCGCACGCTCGCCCGTACGGGTTCGTAGGTGGTCCGCAGACCGTCCGGATGATCGATGCTGACCACACCGATGCCGGCCACGCTGCCGGCGAACGCGATCACGCCATCTCCGGCCGCGAAGACGTCGTCGCCGGGTGCCGCGGCGAGGTCGACGCCGCGCTGCCCGGGCAGCCACGGCCGGTCCGGCGGATCGAACGGCACTACCACGATCGGCGTGCCGGACAGCGGCCATCGGTACGGCCTCTCGGCCAGCGCCATGGGCACCGGACGCCCGGTAGTCAACCCGATCCCGATGGCCAGCGCGCATCCGGCGAGCAGCGCGGCCAGCACCACGAACCCGATGAGCGCTCCGAGAATCGACCAGATACTCCGCATGGGCCGAAGCTTCGCCGCGACCGGGCGGCGCCGAAACCCTCCACCGCCGAATCTGTGGACAGCGAGGGCGGATGTGGATAACGCGAGATCATCCGGAGATCAGGGTATTCACCGGTTACGGATCCTTGCCCGGAAGTGCAACTATGGGAGCATGTCGGAAAGCCATTTCCTGCGCAATGCACTGATTGCAGTCGTCGGCCTCGTCGTCGTCGGATGGCTCGCGATCGCAATTCTCAGCATGCTCTGGCACATCATCTTCTATCTCGTGCTCGGCGCCGCGGTCGTCGGCGGCGGCTACTACCTCTACGGCCGCGCGAAGCGCGCGCTCCGCAGCGGCCAGGTTCAGCGCAAGATCACGCGCCGCTACTGAGCCGACCTCAGAAGGCCGGCGTGCTGACTGCCGTGTCCGGCTTGAAAACGGCCAAGCCCAGAACGCGAATGCGCCGGCCCCCTAGGGAGACCGGCGCGTTCGCAAACCCGGAGCTACGACCCGAACCCGGAATCCGCCGGCAATGAGATATCCGGCTTTTCCAGCTCCTCGACGTTGACATCCTTGAACGTGATGACTCGAACGTTCTTCACAAAACGCGCAGGGCGGTACATATCCCACACCCACGCGTCGTGCATCTCGACCTCGAAGTAGACCTCGCCGTCCGAGTTCCGGACGTGCAGATCAACCTGGTTCGCAAGATAGAAACGCCGTTCGGTCTCCACCACGTACGAGAACTGTCGAACGATGTCGCGGTACTCCCGATAGAGCTGTAGCTCCATCTCGGTCTCGTACTTCTCGAGATCTTCGGCGCTCATCGCACTCCAACCCTGCCGCCATCGTCCGTGCCGTCACCATTCTCGCGCATCGGTGCCGACCATGCGCTGCGCCCGCTGGACGCCACGCCGACCGTACCCCTACCTGTCACCGCGAATGCATCGGCGGCGGCAGCGACATTTACATATGACATTCGATGATGCGGGCTGGGCCCGAATTCGGCGAGCGCCGCGGTATGTTCCGGCGTGGAATATCCCTTATGGTCGGAAAAGCCATATTCTGGCCGTTCCTTGGCGAGATCCTTCATGATCCGGTCCCGGGTCACCTTCGCCAACACGCTCGCCGCCGAAACACACGCTGCGACCTGGTCACCCTTCCACACGGCAAGCGCCGGTACGCCGATCCCGTCCACCCGGAAGCCGTCGGTCAGGACGTAATCCGGCCGCTGGGTCAGGCTCGCGAACGCCCGGCGCATGCCGGCGACGTTGCACACGTGCAGCCCGAGGCGGTCGATGTCGGACGGCGGGATCACCACCACCGCGTACGCCAACGCTCGTACCAGCACCTGCTCGTAGATTCGGTCCCGAGCCTTCTCGGTGAGCAGCTTCGAGTCGTTGAGGCCGTCGATCTCGCCACGGCGGCCCGGCGGCAGGATCGCGGCCGCCACCACCAGCGGACCGGCGCAGGCACCGCGACCGGCTTCGTCGGCACCGGCGACGTGCGCGAATCCGCGTCGCTGCAGTGCCTGCTCGATCGCGTACAGCCCGGCTTCACGCGCGAGGATGGTACGCGAGGGCGGCAGCACCACCACAGCCTAAGGCAACCACCGACACAACCGGAGGCCTAACCGGACGTAGGCGCTCCGACGTGCGCAAACGTCGGCGGTACGGTCAACCACGTGGCTCGCCCCAACGGCCAGAAGACGACGAACGCCCGACCGATCACGGCCGATGTCTCGATCGTCGACGCCAGCACGTTGTTGGTGACGTAGTAGCGCTCCTGCGAATCGCCCGAGTAGAACCGGTTGTCGCCCATCACCCACAGCCGTCCCGGCGGTACCACGATCGCGAACCTGTTCGGGCTGGCCGGCAGCGTCCCCGCGTCGGAGTTCAGATACGGCTCGTCCAGCGGTGTGCCGTTGACGGTGAGCCGGCCCAGCGCGTCGCAGCAGGCCACATGGTCGCCGGCGACGCCGATCACCCGCTTGATGAAGTCCGTCTCGTCCGGCGTGTTGCGCCAGGACAGCGGCGAGGTGAACACGATCACCTCACCCCGCCTCGGGCTGCGGAAGTCGTACACGAGCTTGTTGACGAGCACCCGGTCGTTGATGTTGAGCGTGTGCTCCATCGACGGCGACGGGATGAAGAACGTCTGCAACACGAACGCACGCACCGCGATCGCGGCGATCACCGCAACGACGAGCAGGATCGGCAACTCTTTCCAGAAGTTCCCTCGGATCCGCCACCGATGGGCGCCCGGCTCGTGCGCCTCCGGGTGGGGGCGGTCGGTCTGCTCGTCAATCACGCACGGAGCGTACGACGTCTAACCCTCTGTTTAGCCCTAGAACGCGCAGATAGCCCGAAAACCGACAAGAGGGGAAAAGCGAGTACGCCGCCCGCGCCCAGGTCACCGACCGGAACCGGTGAATCGGCACCTCGCGCGTCGGTGGCCGGTACGTGCTTGAAGCCCGGCGGTATCGAGAGCATCGTCCAATGCGACGTGGGCCAGACGATCGCGACCGCCTTGCCGATCACATTCGATATCGGTACCAGGCCGACGCATCTGGAGTCCTGCGACACCAGCCGATGATCACCCATCACGAACAGCGTGCCGGGTAACACCACGACCGGACGGAAATTGCGTTCCTTGCAGGTGGCGGTGATCGCCGGCGTATCGGAGATGGGCGCGTTCATGGTCACGTACGGCTCGCTGACGCCGACTCCGTTGACCGTCACGTTGCCCTGATCGTCGCAGCACGCGACCGTATCGCCGGGGATGCCGATCACGCGCTTGATGAAGATGTTCGGGCCCGGCTCGGAGATCCCGACCAGGTTGCCGAGGCCCGTACCGATCTGCGAGAACATGCTCGCGTTCTGGTCGGCCGCGATCTCCGGGGTCCACTGCGACGTGCCGCGGAAGACGACGACCTCGCCGCGCGCCGGGGTCCGGAAGTCGTACGCCATCTTGTTCACCACGACCCGGTCACCGACCTGCAGCGTGTTCTGCATCGAGCCGGACGTGATGAAGAACGCCTGGAACAGGAACGTGCGCACGACGACGGCGAGGAAGAACGCGATCGCGATCAGGATCAGGAGTTCCTGCCAGCGCGGCATGTCTTTGCGCTTGCGCATGGCCCGCTGCCACCAACTCGGGCGGCTGGGAGCGAACGTACGCGCGGATTTGGAATAGGTCTCACCGGCTGTCACCGGCGTAGCCTAGAGCCCTCGTTGCGATAGGGGTAGGCCCGCGGTGGTCACAAAATGCTCACCGCGGGCCGTGTACCGTCTGACGGCCGAATGATGCTAGTTGCCGGCCGGCTCGCGCAGTTCCTTGATCTTCGCCTTCTTGCCACGGAGATCACGGAGGTAGTAGAGCTTCGCCCGCCGAACGTCACCGCGAGTGACGATCTCGACGCGGTCGATGGCCGGGCTGTTGAGCGGGTACGTCCGCTCGACGCCCACACCGAAGCTGACCTTCCGGACGGTGAACGTCTCGCGCAGACCCGATCCCTGGCGGCGGATGACGACGCCCTGGAAGATCTGGACACGGGAACGGTTACCCTCAACGACCCGAGCGTGCACCTTGACGGTGTCACCAGCCCGGAACATCGGAACGTCGGTACGGATGGACTGGGCGTCAAGCGCATCCAGCAGGTTCATGATGAATCCTTGGTGGATCGTGCGCAGCGTCACCGAGATCTCGGTCGCCACGCGAATGAACAATACTGATCCTCATCGATATGAAGATCCTCGACCTCGGCAAGCCGGGAGTCGGCAGTTTGTAACCCTATTACTCTGCCACATCACGGGCGTCGATCTGAAATCCGGCCTCGGCAAGGACGGCTTTGTCACGTTTATCGAGGCCGGCCGGGTCGATCAGATCGGGCCGGCGCGCCGCCGTCCGCAGTAGGGCCTGGCTTCGGCGCCAGCGGGCGATCTTGCCGTGGTCGCCGGATCGCAGCACGTCCGGCACGTCCAGCCCGCGCCACGACGGCGGCTTCGTGTACATCGGCGCCTCCAGCACGCCGTCGCTGTGCGACTCCTCCAGCAGCGATGCCGGATTGCCCACCACGCCCGGGATCAGGCGGCCCACCGCCTCGAGAATCACCAGCACGGCCACCTCGCCGCCGAACAGCACGTAGTCGCCGAGCGATACCTCGGTGACCCGCATCCGGGTCGCCGCGTGGTCGAGAACACGCTGGTCAATGCCCTCATATCGGCCACAAGCGAAGATCAAGTGCTCTTCCGAAGCGCACTGGTACGCGAGGCTCTGGCTGAATTGCACCCCGGCCGGACTCGGCACGATCAGGTGCCCGCCCTCGCCCAGGGAGTCGAGCGCCTCGCCCCACGGTTCCGGCCGCATGATCATGCCCGGCCCGCCGCCGTACGGAGTGTCGTCGACGGTCCGGTGGACGTCGTGCGTCCACTCACGAAGGTCGTGGATGTGCAGATCCATCCGGCCGGTCGTGGCCGCCTTGCCGAGCAGCGACAGCTGCAGTGGCGCGAGGTATTCCGGGAAGATCGTGATGACGTCCACGCGCATCGCGAGACCTACAGATCCAGCAGGCCCTCGGGCGGCGTGATGACGACGCGGCCGCCCGCGAGATCGACGTCGGGGACGATCGCCGTCACGAACGGGATCAGCGTCTGCCGCCCGTCCGTACGCGCGACGATCAGCATGTCGGCACCGGGACCGTGGCTCACCCGGATGATCTCGCCGATCGACTCGTCGGTGCCGTGCACGACGACGCTCAGCCCGACGAGTTCGAAGTCATGGAACTCGTCCGGGTCGTCCGACGGTTTCACGTCGCTCGCATCGACCAGCAGCTTCACGCCGCGCAGGCGATCGGCCATGTCACGGTCGTAGATGCCGTCGAACGTGATCAGCATCTGCGGGCGCCCGCCGGCGGTATAGATCCGGGCGGCTTCGATCGTGAGTGGACCCGCCGTTGCCGGGTCGGTGCGCAGCACCGACCCGGCAACGTAACGATCTTCGGGGTCGTCCGATGTCACGTAGACGACGACTTCACCGCGGATGCCGTGCGCTCGCACGACCGATCCAATGATGAGCTCCCTTATGATCGGCTCGGGCATCGCGATCAGAACGAGTCGACAATGTCGACGCGAACGGCTTTGCCACCGATCGAGGTGATCACCTGACGCAGCGCCTTCGCGGTACGCCCACCACGCCCGATGACCGTTCCCAGATCCTCGGGGTGGACACGTACTTCGAGGCGCTGGCCACGGCGCGAGTCGATCATCCGGACGCGTACGTCATCCGGGTGTTCGACGATGCCCTTGACCAGGTGCTCCAGCGCAGGCCGGAGCGCGCTATCAGGCGTCGGCACCGGCCGCTTCCTCGGCCGGCGTCTCCGCTACGACTGCGGCCTCCGCAGCCGGGGCTGCCTCGGCGACGGGCGCGTCGGCCTTCTTCTCGGCCTTCTTTGCCGGCTTGTTGGCGGGCTTCTCGGCCGGAGCCAGGCCGGCTGCGGCCTTCGCTTCGGTCTCGTAGAGCGCCTTGCGGTTGGCCTTTTCAGGGGCCATCAGCAGCGGCGGCGGAGCCGGCAGGCCCTTGTACTTCTGCCAGTCTCCAGTCAGCTTCAGAAGGTGCATGACCGGCTCGCTCGGCTGCGCGCCGACCGAGAGCCAGTACTGCGCCCGCTCGGAGTTCACCTCGATGATCGAGGGGTTCTCCTTGGGCTGGTAGATACCGATGAACTCAATCGCCTTGCCATCGCGCTTGGTACGCGAGTTGGCAACGACGATGCGGTACTGCGGGTTGCGGATCTTGCCCATCCGCAGAAGCCGGATCTTGACGGCCACGTGTGACGCTCCTGTAAGTGTTTAGCTGAGCGTGCCGGCGCCCATCGTGGGGTTGATGTAAACCGGTGACTCGTGGACTGGCTACGTGCCCGGGTTAGAGGGCGCGAACACGTGCCGGATACCAGCTCACCATTCTGCCAGACGCCACCGGCACATCACGAATCGCCCACGCCGTTAGACAAGATCTTTCGTGGCGACCACGGTCGCGAAGTAGTCGTGCAGCGTCGCCGCGGTGGCCGCGGAGAGCTCCGCAGCGCTGAACGTCACACCGTTCGCGTCCACCTTGTCGAACGTGTGCATCGCATCCGGCACGAACAGGACGTCATAGCCGAGATCAGCCGCATCACGGGCGGTCGACTCGCAGCAGCGGTTCGTCTGGATGCCACAGATCGCGAGCTGCTCGACGCCGTTCGCCTGGAGCCAGTCGTGCAGGTCGGGCGTACCGCGGAAGGCCGAATGAACCTCCTTGCGCAGGTCGAGTGCCGGCACGAGGTCCGCGACGACCGGCTTGAACGCGTGCCCGGGCGAGCCGGCAAGGAAGCCGCTGTCCTCGTCCTGCTCGGTCTGCGCGACCCGGACGATCGGCCGGCCGGCCGCCTGCCATGCGGCCGCCAGCGCGCCGATATTCGCTTCGGCATCGGGGTTGTCCCGGGCGCCGAGATCCGGATCTTCGAACGCCTTCTGCACGTCAATGATGATGAGCGCCGTCGCCGGCCCGATCTCTACAGTCATGCGCGCAAGCGTGCCCGATCGCCGCGAGAAAGCGCCACTTGAACGTGTTCAAGTTTTCACCTACGCTCACCCTTGAAACTGAACACGTTCAAATAAGGAGCTGGTACGGCATGACAGACATCGCAGTAACCACGCGGACGAAGCCGGGCACGCAGCAGTATTTCCTGGTCGGCGTGATCGCGGCGGCCGGAATCCGGTCCCTGCTCTTCCTGATCAGCTTCGGGGTGCTCACCCCCGGCGTCGGCTATTCGCTGCTCGAGGCGCTGAGTTGGGGACATGGCGATCTGGTCGACATGGCGCTCGCCGGCATCCTGCTGGCGGCCGGGATCTACGGCGCCGCCGGAGCGCGCAGCATGCGGTACGCGTACCGCATGGGGGTGATCTTCGTGGTGGACAACATCGCCTACAGCGTCGGTATCGTGCTGGCCTACCGCGGAGAGGATGCGTCGGTGGTGTTTCCGATCGGCCTGATCGCACTCCAGATCCCGCTCGTCGTCATCGCCGCCATGCTGATCCGCCGTGCTCGCCGGTGACCACGATCTACGACCCGAACCGAGTGGCACGGCTCCTGATCGGTGGGGCATTCTGCGCCGCGGTCATCCGAACCGTTCCGGTGTTCGTCTTTCTGATGGCCGCCGACCCGGCCTTCGGTCTCAACCCGCTCGAAGTCCGGTCCGATAGCAGCGCCGGCTCCGCGCTGTTCGTCGTCGACATCGCAGCGGCGTTGATCATGTTTCTGAACGCGATCGTCGCGGCGTTTGCCTGCCTGTGGCGGCCGGGGCGAGTGACCGCCGGGTGGGCCCGCCGGTCGGCCGGTGTCTATCTCGTCGACAATCTGATCTACGGTGGCAGCTATGTCCTCGGTGTGATCGTCTTCTCGCTGCTGGCCGCCAAACCGGACGGCTTGGTCTACCTGCTGTTCGCGATCCTCCCGGGCCTGCTGCAGGCGCCGCTCGTCCTGATGGCACGCGCGATCCGTCGGCAGACCGCCTGGTCGGCCGATCGCAGCGTCACGGTCGTACGCCAGGCCGCGCCCCGCCCGTCCGCTGTGCCGAGCCGAATATGACAGCCGCCACCTCCGACCGTGCCGGCCACGGGAGCCGTGGAGCATCCTGGGACGACTTCTCGCCGGCACCCGACGGTGCCGCATCGATGCCCGGCGACGCCAGACCGGACACCATCTGCGTACGACTGATGATCGGGCTGGGCTGGACCGCGGTAACCCGGGGCCTGACCGTGATGCTCAGCTACTTCATCGTCTGGCCAGGATTCGGCATGAACCCGTTCTTCAACTCGGCCCGCGAGCACCTGCCATGGATCTACCTCGGGACGGACACGGCCGTCGCGCTGATCCTTGCCGGCGGAGCGATGACGGCCATCGTCGGTCTGACGTTGCACGGCGACGGATCACGGATCAACGCGTTCACCCACCGGCTCGGATGGGCGTACGCCATCGACAATGTCGTCTATATCGGCGGCCTGCTGATCGGCGCGACAGTCCTGATGGCGCACTCCTACCCGGGACTGGGCGGATATGCGGCCATCCTGAGCGTTCCGCAAACCGTGACACTCACCCTGGCGATCGGCCTCGTCCGCCGAACCCGAGTGATGGTTAGTAGGAGCGGGCCAGGATAGCGACCATGCCGGCCTCGTCGTCGGCGTCCGGCACGCCGCCGTCCTCCCGGACGAGGCATCGCACGGTGATCGCGGACTGGTTGGCCTTCGCCTCGCCCTCGACCCCGACGGCCGACCACGGTACGCGTGCCCAGCCGCTCTGCGCCGCCTCGATCGCCTCGTCCACAGTCTTCACCTCGACCGTGTTGTCGAGCCGGCGGGCGAGCGCCTCGTCGAACAGCGTCTTCTGGTCCTCGTCCAGCGCCGTGAGCACCGATGCAACCAGCGCGTCGACGTGCACCGACGCCTTGGTGCCACCGGTACGCCGGGCCAGCGTCACATTGCCCTCGGCGAGGTCACGAGGGCCGATCTCGACGCGTACCGGATAGCCCTTGAGTTCTGCATCGACGGCTCGGCGGCCGAACGGCGTGTCCACCCGATCGTCGAAGCCGACCCGGACGCCTGCGGCCTTGAGCGCATCGCGCAGCTTGACCGCGGTGGACATCACGCCCTCACCGTCCTTGACGACCATCACGTGCGCCTGGATCGGCGCAAGCGCCGGCGGGACGCGGAGACCGCTGTCATCGCCGTGGCACATGATCAGGCCGCCGACCATCCGAGTGGAGGTGCCCCAGCTCGTCGTGTAGCAGTGCTCGACCGCGCCGGCCTGCGACGTGTAGGAGATGTTGAACGCCTTCGCGAAGTTCTGGCCGAGCTCGTGCGACGTGCCCATCTGTAGCGCCTTCGCGTCGCCCATCATGCCCTCGAGCGTGTACGTGCTGGTCGCACCCGCGAAGCGCTCACGGACGGTCTTGCGGCCGACGACCACCGGCATCGCGAGTACGTTGACCATGAAGTCCTCGTACACCTCGTGCAGGATCCGTCGTGCATAGGCTCGTGCGTCCGCCTGGTCAACGTGCGCGGTGTGGCCCTCCTGCCAGAGGAACTCGCTGGTCCGCAGGAACACGCGCGGGCGCATCTCCCAGCGCACCACGTTCGCCCACTGGTTCAGCAGAAGCGGCAGATCGCGGTAGCTGCTGATCCACTTCGCCATGAACTCGCCGATGACGGTTTCGCTGGTCGGCCGTACGACGACGGGCTCGGCCAGCTGCTTCCCGCCACCGTGCGTGACGACGGCCAGTTCGGGCGAGAAGCCTTCGACGTGCTGCGCCTCCCGAGACAGGTAGCTCTCCGGGATGAAGAGCGGGAAGTACGCGTTCTGCGCATCGGCCGCCTTGATCCGGGCATCCATGTCGGCGACCATGCGCTCCCAGATGGCGTACCCGGTCGGACGGATCACCATCGTGCCGCGTACCGGCCCGTTGTCGGCGAGTTCGGCCTTGGAGACGACATCTTGGTACCAGCGGGGAAAGTCTTCCGCCCGGGGAGTCAGCACACGCGCCATAACCGCACACCCTACCGTCCGCCCCCCGCCGTCCGGCGACGCCGGTCGCCTCGCCGCGTGCTTCCGCCCAAGATCGGACGGAATCCGGGATCTTGGACTCAAATGGTCGTCATTTCGGCTCCGGGACAGCCATTTGAGTCCAAGATCGCTTGAGTCATCATCGCGCCGCCGAGGCACGTAGGAGGAGCGTGCGGAGTTGGTGGAGGAGTGGGACCGGGTTGCGGATGTCGGCCGCGGTTACTCGCAGGATGGTCCAGCCGGCCGCGTGCATCGCGTTGATGCGCGCCAGGTCGCGACGGAACGCGGTCCGATCACGGTGATAGTCACCCTCATACTCGATGCCGAACTTCGCGTCCCGGTAGGGCGACCGAGAAGCGCGACATCGCCCGCAACGAGTGGTGACCGGACCGTTCGCAGTCCCGGAGCCCGCAGTCGCATCGACGGCGGTGTCTGCGGCGAGGTAGACACCCGGCAGCAGACATTGGTAGTCGGGCCCGCGCAGCGCGCCGCGAGTCACGAGGCCGGCCGCGATGGCAGCCGAGCCACGGAACGGGCGTACGCGCAGTTGTCGAGGGACCACGACGGCCATCGTGACGGTCGGATCGCATGCGTGTGGCGCCGAGTGCGGGAGGCTGTGGATGGCGAGGGTGGTTGTGGGTAACTCAGCGGACGACTCGGCCACGCAACACGATGCGGCGCGGGGCTGTGACGACGCGCAGATCACGGCGCGGATCGGCGTCGTAGACCACAAGATCGGCGAGGCCGCCCTCGACCAGCCCCGGGAAGCCGAGCCATGCGCGGCCGTCCCACGATGCCGCGGCCAGCACCGCGTCCACGGGCATGCCGGCCCGCTCGTGCAGCATCAGCATCTCCTGCGCCACGAGTCCGTGCCGAATGCCACCGCCGGCGTCGGTACCGACGTAGATCGGCACGCCTGCGTCGACCGCCTCGGCGACCACCGTCGGGAAGCGATTTCTGCAGCGCCCGCATATGCGCGGCGTACGCCGGGAATTTCTGCTCCGCATCGGCGGCGATCGCTTCGAACGTCTCAATGTTGATCATCGTGGGCACCAGAGCCGTCCCGCGCCGGGCCATCTCCGCGATCACGGTGCTGCTCAGGCCCGTACCGTGTTCGACCGAATCGATGCCGGCCGCGACCAGAGTCGCCACCGAATGCTCCCCGAACGCGTGCGTGGTCATCCGCACGCCCGGCAGCGTGAGCGGCCGCGACCGCCGCGACCAGCGTGTCGTCATCCCACGCGGGCGCGAGATCGCCGACCGACCGGTCGATCCAGTCACCGACCAGCTTGACCCAGCCGTTCCCGGCCTTGGCCTGCGTCGCGACCTCGGCCGCGACGTCCTCGGCGGCTACCTCGACGCCGATGTCGCGCAGGTAGCGGCGCACGGGTGCGACATGCTGGCCGGCGCGGGCCAGTCGCGGCACGTCGGGGTCATGGTCGAGTTCGGGATAGGGGTACGGCGAGCCGGCATCCCGGATCGCGAGCACACCGGCGTCGCGATCGATCGCCGGCGAGTTCCCGAGCCTCGTCCAGCCCGGTGATCGGGCGTCCCGGTGCCGCGATGCCGATGTGGCAGTGCGCGTCCACCAGCCCCGGCAGGACGAATCCGCCGGTCGAGATCGTGGTCGCGCCGGGTACCGGCGTCAACGTGACCCGGTCACCGACCAGCCACAGATCGCGGACTTCGTCGTCGGGCAGGACAACGCCGCGTACGTGCAGAGCCATGTGCTCACTCTTACACGGCGTTTGGTCACGGACGACGCGTCGGGACGCTTCGTGAGCTTGCCGAAGTCGAGCTTCGGCGCCTTGAACCCGCCCGCCGCACCCGGGTCCATCCCCGGCGGCAGCTGTGGCATCCCGCCCGGGAAGCCGCCCGGCAGGCCGGGCGGCATACCACCGGGCATGCCGCCGACGCGGGGACGCCCGGTCGACTTGGTGCCCTTGCGCTTGTTCTTCGGCGACTTCGTCGCCTTGCGCCGACCGGGCAGGCCCATCATGCCGCCCATCTGCTTCATCATCTTCTGCGCCTCGGCGAAGCGGTTGAGCAGCTGGTTCACGTCCATGACGGTGACGCCGGAACCGCGGGCGATACGCATCCGGCGGGACCCGTTGATGATCTTCGGCTCTTCGCGCTCGCCCGGCGTCATCGAGCGGATGATCGCGGTGATCTGGTCGAACTGGCCCTCGTCGACCTGGGCGAGCTGGTCCTTCATCTGACCCATGCCGGGCATCATGCCGAGAATGTTCGCGATCGGACCCATCTTGCGGATCGCGATGATCTGGTCCAGGAAGTCGTCGAGCGTGAAGCTCTGGCCGCCCATCATCTTGGCGGTCATCTTGTCCTTCTGATCCTGATCGAAGGCCGATTCGGCCTGCTCGATCAGGGTCAGCACGTCGCCCATGCCGAGGATGCGGCTGGCCATCCGGTCCGGGTGGAAGATGTCGAAGTCTTCCAGCTTCTCGCCGGTCGACGCGTACAGGATCGGCTCGCCGGTCACGTGCCGGACCGACAGCGCGGCGCCACCGCGGGCGTCGCCGTCCAGCTTGGAGAGCACGACACCGGTGATGCCGACACCGTCCCGGAACGCCTCGGCGGTCGCGACCGCGTCCTGACCGACCATTGCGTCGATCACGAAGATGATCTCGTCCGGCGATACCGCGTCGCGGATGTCCGCAGCCTGCTGCATCAGCTCGGCGTCGATGCCGAGCCGGCCGGCGGTGTCGACGATGACGATGTCCCGCTGGGCACGCTTCGCGTACTCGATCGCGTCGCGCGATACCGCGACCGGGTCGCCGATGCCGCTGCCGGGCTCCGGCGCGTACACCTCGACGCCGGCCCGGGTGCCGAGCACCTGCAGCTGCTGGACCGCGTTCGGTCGCTGCAGGTCGGCGGCGACCAGCAGCGGCTGGTGACCGGCCTTCTTCAAGTGCAGCGCCAGCTTGCCGGCGAGCGTCGTCTTACCGGAGCCCTGCAGACCGGCCAGCATGATCACGGTCGGCGGCTGCTTCGCGAACCGCAGGCGCCGGGTCTCGCCGCCGAGCACGGTGACGAGTTCCTCGTGCACGATCTTGATGACCTGCTGCGCCGGGTTGAGCGCCTGGGACACCTCGACGCCGAGCGAGCGCTCCTTGATCGACGCGATGAACGCCCGGACCACCGGCAACGCAACGTCCGCTTCCAGCAGCGCGAGCCGAATCTCACGTGCGGTTGCGTCGATGTCGGCCTGGGTCAGGCGCCCCTTGCCTCGGAGCTTCGTGAAGATGCCGTTGAGCCGGTCGCTCAGAGTGTCAAACACAGCGCTTCAACCTCTTATGTCCGAGTTAGCCGACGCGGCGAATCGCGTCCTCCCCGAGGGTACTTTGCTCCGCCAGCTTGAGCGACCGGGCTTGCGCTCCTACGCCCGCGCCCGGAGCAAGGTCACCCGCCGGTAGCCGCTGTCACTGGCGCCCGCCGCCTGGAGTACCGCCGCGCTGACGCGGGCTCGATCGTCCTCGTCCGCCCAGACGCCGGATAGGTAGAACGCGTCTACGACGTCGCCGCCGAGCGTGGCGACCCGCGCCGCACGGACGTCGGCGCCGGCCGACTCGAGCGCGCTCGTCACGCGGTAGAGCAGCCCCGACGAGTCCGATGCCCGCAGTTCGAGCACGAGAGCGTCGGTCGCATCCGCATGCCACGTGACGGTCGGGTCGGTCACGGTCGACGTGCGGTCCGCGGGCCGCGACGCGGCGACCCGCGCCAGCCGGTCGGCCGGTAACTGGCCGGAAGCGGCCAATCGAAGATCGACAAGCAAGCGGGTACGGTCCGGAGCCGCGCCGAACTTCGCGACCACGGAGACCCGGACGATGGCCCGCTCGCCAATGGTCAACGTATCGGCGCCGATCACCTCGAGCCGGTGCAGCGCCAGTACGCCGGCGACGGCCGCCAGCAGGCCTCGACGGTCGGCCGCGACCACGGTGACCCGGTCGTCGTCGACGAGGACGGCGGGCAGCGACGCGGTGAGCAGCGACGGCGGGATTTCCGGCACCGGCGGTACGGCGGCGCCGGTGACCAGCGCCCGGACCCGCTCGACCAGATCCGCGATCAGCCGCAAACGCCAGGCCGACGCGGCCGAATCGGTGCCGGTCGCGGTCGCGTCCGCGCGGCACAGCGCGTGCAGAAGTTCCAGCGTGTCTACGTCCCGGACCGCCTGAGCGACATCGGCGACGGTGACCGGATCGCTCAGATCACGGCGGGTGGCCACGTCCGGCAGCAGCAGATGCATCCGGACCAGGCGTTCGATCATCTCGACGTCCGAGGGCGGGAAACCCATGTCCACGGCGAGGCGGGCGGCGAGCGGCGCGCCCGCCTCGCTGTGATCGCCCGGCAAGCCCTTCCCGACATCGTGCAACAGAGCGGCGACGAGCAGGAGGTCCGGCCGGGACACCTCGCGGGTGAACGCGTTGGCTTCAATGACCGTACGCACGCAATGCCAGTCCACCGTGTACGCGTGGATCGGATGGTGCTGTGGCAGCCCGCGCAGCCGGTTCCATTCGGGCAGGAAACGGCCGATCAGACCGTACCGGTCGCAGGCGTCCCAGGCGGCGGCGAGACCGGTGCCGGAGCCCAGCAGCGCCACGAACGACCTTCGGGCGTCGTCCGGCCACGGCGTCGGCATGGCCGGCGCGAACTTCTCCAGGAATTCCAGCGTCGCGCGCGCGGTCGGGATACCGGACGTCGCCGACGCGGCCGCGACCCGCAGCGCGAGACCGGCATCGGGCGACGCCGTGATCACGGCGCGGGCCAGCACGATCTCACCGTCCTGGGAGACCACGTCACGCGCCACCGGCGAACGGGCGGATTTGACCGGAGCACGCCAGCGATCGACCGCGCGCCAGCCGTCTCCGAGCGCGTACGAGATCGCCCGCGCATCGGTGGAGATCCGGCGCAGCAACGCATCGCCGTCCGGCAGGGCGAGCATCGCGGCGACGGCGAGACGTTCCTGCGTGATCAGCCGATCCACCCGGCGACCGACGCTCACGTGCAGCGCATCGCGGACGTCGAGGAGTCGGGCATGGGCGGCGCGAACGGCGGGACGGTAGACGTCGGCGATGCCGAGCGTCGAGATCGCCCGGAGCGCCTGGATGTCACGGAGACCGCCGGCCGCCTCCTTCAGATCGCCTTCGAGCAGGAATGCCAGGTCGCCGTGCGCCTTCGTACGGGTGGCCCCGGCTTCTCGGAGGCGTACCAGCGCCCGGCCGGCGGTGCGCCGCCACTGATCGAGGCCCGCCCGGCGCAGATGGTCGGCGAGTGCCGCGTCACCCGCAATGAAGCGGATATCCAGCAGCGCCAGCGCGACCCGTACGTCTTCGATGGCCACCGACAGCGCTTCCGGCACGGTACGGACGGAGTGGTCGAGACCGACCTTCGCGTCCCAGATCGGATACCAGAGTTTGTGTGCCAGTTCCCCCGCACCGGCGACGCCACGGTGCAGGAGCATGAGATCGATATCGCCGTACGGTGCGCATTCGCGTCGACCGAGGCCACCGGTCGCGACCAGCGTGATGCCGTCGGTCGGGCCGCCGACCTTGGCATATAGCTCGGCCAGCCATACGTCGAGCGCCGCCGCACGTTGTTCGCGTGCGGCGGCGCCTACTCGACTATCCGTCATACCAGAGACTCGTTAGAGCGCTTCAATGCCGCGCTCGCCGGTGCGTACCCGAACAACATCGTCCACCGGTGTGACCCAGACCTTGCCGTCACCGATCTTGTCGGTCTTCGCGGCCTCGACGATCGCGTCGACGATCTTGTCAACATCCACCTCATCGGTGACGATGTCGACCCGGATCTTCGGCAGGAACTCGACGGTGTACTCCGCACCGCGGTAAACCTCGGTGTGGCCCTTCTGCCGTCCGTACCCCTGAACTTCGCCGACGGTGAGGCCGGCGACGCCCAGTGCCTGCAGCGCCTCCTTCACTGCCTCAAGGCGGTGAGGCTTGATGACCGCGGTCACCAGTTTCATGCTCAGTCCCTCCGTCATTAGCTAGCGTCCAGCGATTCCAGGACGACGACCTCTTCAGTCTCTTTCTCCACAATAGGCGTGGAGTGACCCATGCCCGCGAGGGCGAAACCGCCCGCGCCACCACTCGTCGGGCCGAACTCGTACGCGCTTTCCGAGTGCTCGTGGACGTCGATGCCGTCGATCTCGATCTCCGGCTTGACCCGGAAGCCGATCGTCTTCTCGATCAGGAAGCCGAGAATCAGAGCGACGCCGAACGAGAACACCGTGACGATGCCGCTGCAGAGCGCCTGGCGGCCCAGCTGCGTGAAGCCACCGCCGTAGAACAGGCCCTTGGCACCGGCCGAGTTGTACGCCACCGTACCGACGAGACCGATCGACAGCGAGCCGATCCATCCACCGACGAAGTGCACGCCGAACACGTCGAGCGAGTCGTCAACGCTGAAGCGGTACTTCAGGCTGCAGGCAAGCGCGCAGACCGAACCTGCGACGAGTCCGAGGCCGACCGCGCCGAGCGGCGAGATGAACGCACAGGACGGGGTGATCGCGACGAGGCCGGCAACCGCACCGGACGAAGCACCGATCATCGTCGGCTTACCGGTCCGGATCCATTCGACGATGATCCAGCCGAGCAAAGCGGCGGCCGTCGCGTCCTGGGTGTTGACGAACGCGATCGCCGTTGTCGGGTCCGCGGTCAGCTCGGAGCCGGCGTTGAAGCCGAACCAGCCGAACCACAGAAGGCCGGCGCCGAGCGCGACCATCGGTACGTTGTGCGGCTTGAACGTCTCCTTCGGCCAGCCAACGCGCTTGCCGAGCACGATCGCGAGTGCGAACGCGGCCGAACCGGCGTTGATATGCACCGCCGTACCACCGGCGAAGTCGAGCGCGTGGAGTTTGGCGCCGATGAAGCCGCCGCCCCAGATCCAGTGCGCGACCGGCACGTAGACGATCGTGAACCAGCCGAACGCGAACACGATCCAGCCGGAGAACTTCGCGCGGTCCGAGATGGAACCGCTGATCAGTGCGACCGTGATGATCGCGAACATCATCTGGAACGCGAGTACGACGTAGGTCGGGATACCGGTCGACACGCCGCTCACGTACCAGATCTCGCTCGTGAAGTTCTTCGTGACGAGGTACTGGAAGCTGCCGATGAGGTTGTTATGCCCGTGGCCGTTGGTGCCGAACGCAAAGCTGAAGCCGTAGACGACCCAGAGCACGGAGATGAGACCGATACAGGAGAAGCTCATCATCATCATGTTGAGCACGCTCTTGGAGCGGTTCATACCGCCGTAGAACAGCGCCAGACCGGGCGTCATCAAGAGCACCAACGCGGTTGAGCACAGCAACCACGCCGTGTTACCTGTATCGACGACCGGCGCAGCCGCGAATGCGGTGATCATGCTGCCTCCTTGATGGGAAAACACAACTGCCCGGCCGCAGCAGCAGCGTCGCCCAGCGCCGGATGAGGAGACTGTGCCGTCGCTCTGTTTCGCGCATAGTGCTTGCGCGATTTCCATTGGGTATCGAAGTGTTTCCAATCGATGAACAAGCGCGTCGCGCCGCGGCCACATCGCATGAACTATTGATGCCATCGTGGCCGTTAGGCTGATAGATCGCGACCGGCCGGGCGCCCCGGGTTCATCAGGTCAGGCGTCCGTCATCTGAGCGGCAAATCCCATCGCTCGGTACGTGATCGGCGCTCGCAGCGCTACCTGAGCGCGGCCTCCAGCAGGCCTCGTTCGTAGTCGAGAACCTGCAGGTCACGCTCTGGCCGGCGGAGGTGGCCCTTCTCCACGATGCGGATGAAGACCGGGTCGCCGGCCGCGGCCATCCGCCGGATGCCCTCGTTGTGATCCACGATGCGCTTGCGGATGGTCGACACGAGGCGCGCCCGGTCCAGTGGCGTCAGCCCGTACGCGTCGGCGAACAAGCGCAGGCGGCGAGCCCGGTCGACGCGTCCCCAGCCGAGCGTGGTGGCATCCCGATCGGAGAAGATCGGCACCCAGGTCCACGCCGCATAGGCGACGTCGTAGATCCGTGAGCCCGGCGACGCGAGGTCGAAGTCGATCAAGGCGAGCGTCCCGTCGGTACGCCAGATCATGTTGTGCGGTGCCGCATCGTGGTGACAGATCACCTCGGCATCGGGCGGCGGTGGACCGAAGGCGCGCCAGATCGCGTGCGGCGGTGGCGTGAACCCGAACTGGGCATCGTGGAACATCCGCAGCGTCGTCGCGACGGCGGTAAGCGCCGCCTCGGTCACCCACTGCGGGCCGAGCGGGTACGACCCGCAGGCACCGTCGACGTACGACAGGACCTCGCGCCCTCGCTCGTCGATGCCGAAGGCGCGCGGCGATCCGGTGAAACCGACGTGCTCCAGATGGCGCAGCAGGGCGTGTACGGCCGGCGTCCACGGTCCGGCGTTACGGCGTACCGTATCGCCGACGCGGACCACGGTGCTCGTGTTGCCGCCCAGGAGCGGAATCTCGGGATGCGTCATCCTGTTCCACTGCCCTCGTTCCGCTCAGTCACCGCCTGAGGTTACGCGGTAATGCGAACCTCCGCTGTTGCACCCCGGCCGCCATGATTCCGGCAACATCCGTGATGGTGCGGGGTCGGCCCGGCGTACGCCGGTCGTGGCGCCCGGGGCCTGCTAGACGTCGCCCAGCAGTGCGTCCACGAACTGGACGGGATCGAACGGCGCCAGATCGTCCGGTCCTTCCCCCAGCCCGACCAGCTTGACCGGGATGCCCAGCCGCCGCTGGATGGCGATCACGATGCCGCCCTTCGCCGTGCCGTCGAGCTTCGTCAGCACCACGCCGGTCACGTCCACCGCCTCGGTGAACACGCGCGCCTGCTCCAGACCGTTCTGGCCGGTCGTTGCGTCGATGATGAGCAGCGTCTCATCGATCGGGCCGTGCTTCTCCACCACCCGCTTGACCTTGCCGAGCTCGTCCATCAGGCCGATCTTGTTCTGCAAGCGGCCGGCCGTGTCGATCAGGACGGAGTCGACCTTCGTCTCGATGCCGCGCTTGACCGCGTCGAACGCGACCGCGGCCGGGTCACCGCCCTCCTTGCCCCGGACGACCTCGGCACCGACCCGGCTGGCCCACGTCGCGAGCTGGTCGGCGGCTGCGGCCCGGAACGTGTCGGCGGCACCCAGGATCACCGTGTGGCCGTCCGCGATCAGGACGCGTGCGATCCGACCGCAGGTCGTGGTCTTGCCGGCGCCGTTGACGCCGACCACCAGTACGACGGCCGGCGCATCCGCATGCGGCGTCGCCTTGATCGAGCGATCCAGGTCCGGCTGGAGTGCCGCGACGAGTTCCTCGGCGACCAGGCCGCGCAGGTCGGTGCTGGATTTCGTACCGAGGATGCGGGCCCGATCGCGGATCTTCTCGACGATCTCGCGGGTGGCATCGACGCCGACGTCGGCGCCGATCAGCGTGTCCTCCAGCTCCTCCCAGGCCTCGTCGTCGAGGTGGTCCCGGGAGAGCATGGCGAGCAGGCCCTTGCCGAGCAGGTTCTGCGACCGGGACAGCCGGGACCGGAGCCGGACCAGGCGGCCCGCGGTCGGCTCCGGTACGTCCAGCTGCGGCGCGACCTCGGCCGGCACGGCCGGCGACACGGGCGCAGCCGGCGACACGGGTGCCGTCTCGATCACGGGCGGCGTCTCGACTACGGGCGGCGGCGGTACGGCGGCCGGCCTCGCACCGCCCGGACGGGTCGTGCCCGGCTTCGCGGTATCCGGCCGACTAGAGCCCGGCTTCGCGGTATCCGGTCGGGTCGCGCCCGGCTTCGTGGGCGGCGCCGACTTCGTCCCCGTCTTGCGTACGCGAGTGCCCTTCTCCGTCACCACGCCGGTGGACGTCGGCGTCTGCTGCTGCTTGGACCTGCGACGTCGGGGTATGACGATGCCGGCCCCGCCCAGGCCGAGCGCGGCAATGATGATCGGGACATACTCGTACCAAGTCATGGCCGCAATCCTGGCAGACGCGGGTGGCGGGGTGGTGAACCAGGTTCTAGATCAGCTGGCAAAGTCGGGCGTGGCGGAACGAGCGTCGCCGGAACGGCCGGCCGGTTTCTCCCATTCCTCCTGGCGCCCGAGCGCCGTGTGGTCCAGCAGCGCGTACGAATCACCAAGATCCTCGGTACCGCGACCGAAGACCGAGTAGGTGTGGAAGATCTCGTCGCCGTCCCGGAGGAACATGCTGTAGCCGGGCTGTTCGGCCGGCGATTCGTCCAGCGAGAGCGGTGAACCGATCCCGGCCCACTCGGCCGCCGTCCGGTAGTTGTACATCACCGGCGTGACCGATTCGTCCAGCGTGACGTGATAGTCGTAGTTGAAGTCGCCGCCGTACGACGAGTACCAGTTAATGTCCCAGCCCTTCGCCGCTCGGTACTTCTCGATCTTCGCGATCGGCGCGCGGGAGACCACGGCGAACGTCGTGTCCCGGACGCCCAGGTGCTTGATCAGGCCGGGCGACATCTCGTCCAACGCCGCCGTACAGCTGGAGCAGCCCTCGTCCCACTCGGGCGCGAACATGAAATGCTGCACGATCAACTGGCGCCGATTGTCGAACATGTCCAGCAGCGTGACGGGGCCGGCCACGCTGTCGAACGCGTACGGCTTGTCGACCCGCACCATCGGCAGCATCCGTCGCTCGGTGTTCAGCGCGTCTCGTGCCTTCGTCGCGGCCTTCTCCTTGGCCAGAAGCTGCTTGCGGGCCGTGATCCACTCGTCTCGGGAAACAATCTCAGGCAGGCTCATACCGATGGAGACCCGGTCGGTCCGGCAAACTCATCGCGGCAGCGAGAAAGCTCCGCGGAGGTAGCCGAGATCGGATGAGCCGGTGAACCGGAACGCGAGCAGTCCGGCCGCTCGGGCACCCGCGACGTTGCGCGCCTGATCGTCCACGAACAGACACTCCGCGGACGGCGTCCGGACCGCCTTGCACGCCGCGGTGTAGAACTCCGGATGCGGCTTCGCCCGGCCCAACTCGGCCGAGCTGATGATCGCGTCGAACGCGTCCGCGATCTCGAATAATTCGAGGTCGTTGCGGACGTCGTCGGTGGCGTTCGTACAGAGCGCGACCGGGCTGCCGGCGGCACGGACGTCGGCCACGAAGGTCAGCACGTCCGGCATGATCTCGCCCCGGTAGCTGTCCCACTCCTCCACGACCCGCTCCGCGGTGGCGAGACCACCGGCCCGACCGGCGATCTCGGCGGCGATCGACTCGCGCCACGCGGCGCGGCTGATCAGACCGAGGACGGCCGGCGTCATCCGCTCCGGCGCGAGCCCCACCTCGAGGATCGCGCCGGGCGCGAACCCGGCCGCCGCCTCCAGCGGTCCCGGCCGGTCCCGCCGGTATTGGCGCAGGACGCCGTCCAGGTCGATCAGCAGCGCGGAGGGCTTCTTCCGGTTCATGCGGCGGCATCCGACGTGTCGTTGGTGCGCTCGAGGCGCTGGCTGATCACCTCGGTGACACCGTTGCGCATGGTGACGCCGTAGAGCGCGTCGCCGACCTCCATGGTCCGCTTCTGGTGCGTGATGATGATCAGCTGGCTGCGCTCGCGCAGCTCCTGGAAGAGCGTGATCAGGCGGCCGAGGTTGACGTCGTCGAGTGCCGCCTCGACCTCGTCCATGATGTAGAAGGGGCTCGGGCGGGCCCGGAAGATCGCGCACAGCATCGCGACCGCGGTCAGCGACCGCTCGCCGCCGGACAGCAGCGACAGCCGCTTGATCTTCTTGCCCGGCGGCCGCGCCTCGACCTCGACGCCGGTGGTCAGCATGTCGTCCGGATCGGTCAGCACGAGCCGGCCCTCGCCGCCCGGGAACAGCACCTGGAACACCTGCTCGAACTCGCGGGCGGTGTCGTGGAACGCGGCCGCGAATACCTCGAGGATCCGCTCGTCCACGTCCTTGACCACGGTCAGCAGGTCGCGTCGCGTCGCCTTGAGGTCCTCCAGCTGCTCGGACAGGAACTTGTACCGCTCCTCCAGCGCCGCGAACTCCTCCAGCGCGAGCGGGTTGACCTTGCCGAGCAGCGTCAGCTCGCGCTCGGCTTGCGCCGCGCGCTTCTCCTGGGTCGCCCGATCGGAACGCCGACGGCTCGGGCTCCTTCTCACCCAGGGCCTCCGCCGCGGCAAGTTCCAGAGCAGTCGGGGGTACGAGCGACTGCGGCCCGTACTCGGCGAGCAGATCGGTCACGTCGAGGCCGAAGTCCTCGGCCGCCTTGGATTCCAGCTGCTCGACCCGCAGCCGCTGCTCGGTACGGGCGACCTCGTCCCGGTGCACCGCCGACGTCAGCCGGTCCAGATCGGCGGCGAGGCGCGTGGCGGTACCGCGTACCTCGGCAAGTTCGGCTTCGCGCGTGGACCGTGCCGCCGCGATCTCGTCCCGGTGCTCGACGGCGGCCGCGATCGTGACCGATGATCCGCGACAGTGCCGTGGCTGCGCCGGCCGCGACGAGCGTCGCGATGCCGGCGCCGCGGGCGCGGGCCGCCTTGCGTGCCGCGGCCCGTTCGCGTGCCGCGCGTTCGGCCGCGGCCTGGCGCAGCAGCGCGTCGGCCCGGCCGGCGAGCGCGCCGACCCGCTCCTCGGCGGTACGGACGGCGAGCCGGACCTCCATCTCGTTCTGCCGGGCGGCCGGCACCTGGGAGGCGAGTTCGTCGCGTTCCTCGGTGGACGGATCGGCGTCCAGCGGCGTCGCCTCGGCCAGCCGCAGCCGCTCCTCCAGCTCGGTCAGCCGGGCCAGGCCCTCGTCCCGGGCCGCCTCGGTCTTCGAGCGTGCGGCGCCGAGACGGTCGGCCTCGGCGCGCGCCGACCGGGCGGCGGCGCCGAGTTCGGCGAGCTTGCGGGCGGCGGCGTTGCGGGCGGTGTCGGCGGCCTTGCGACCGGCGTCGGCCGCGGCGACCGTGTCCTTGCGGGCGGCCACCTCGTCCCGGGCGGCGGACAGCTGGGCCTGCAGCGTGCTGAGGCGGGTCTCGGCGATCGACCGCTGCGATCGGGCCTCGTCGACCGCGGCCTGCACCTCGATGTAGCTCTGCGCCTTGGCCGATCCGCCGGCCGCCGCGTACGCGCCGACCACGTCGCCGTCCGGCGTCACGGCGCGCAGCTCCGGGTGCGCGGCGACCAGGTCACGGGCGGCGGCGAGGCCGTCCACCAGCACCACGTCGTGCAGCGCCCGCTCGAGCGCCGGGCCGGAGCGCGTCGTTGCAGCGGACCACGTCGAGCGCCCAGCGGCGCCGGACGGCAGCGACGGGCGGGCGGCCGGCGCGCCGGTGGCGGGCGTACCGACGAGCAGCGTGGCCCGGCCGGCGTCGGACGACTTCAGCAGCTCCATCGCGGCGGTCACGTCGTCGACGCCGGACACCGCGACCGCGTCGGCGAGGCCGCCGAGCGCGGCGGCGAGCGCGGCCTCGTGGCCGGGATCGACCGCCAGCAGCGCGGCCACGCTGCCGAGCAGGCCCGGGCATCCGGTCGGCCGCGGCGAGCAGCGCGCCGGCGCCGTCCTTGCGGCGCAGGCCGAGCGCGAGCGCCTCCTCCCGGGCCCGCCACTCGGACGCCTCGCGTTCGGTGATCGCGCTCGGCGTCGGCGAGTTCCTTGGATCGGGCGGCGGCCTGCTCGTGCGCGGCGACCGGCGGCGGCGTACCGCTCGTCCACCTCGGCGTCGCCGGCGGTCAGATCGTCGGCATCGCCGGATGCGATCTCGAACTGCTCCTCGGCGAACTCGGCCCGCCCCCGAGCCTCGTCCAGCGCGAGCGCGCCGCGTTCGATCTCGTCCGCGGCCGCCTGCGTACGCGTTCGGGCCGCATCGACCTGCCCGGTCAGTTTCGCCAGCCCTTCGCGCCGGTCGGCGATCGCCTTGACGGCCGACACGAGTTGGCGTTCCGCCGCGGCGAGCATGTGTTCGAGCTGCTGGCGATGGGCGACGGCCTCGGCAAGGCGTACCTCGTCGGCGGCCAGCGCGGTCTCGCAGCGCGGCATCCTGCTCGCGGATCTTCTCCGCCTCGGCCGCCAGCTGCTCCGGATCGCGGCCGGGGCGCTCCTCCTCGACCTCGGCACTCAGGTGCCGGAGGCGCTCGGACGCGAGTTGCTCGGTCGAGCGGAAGCGTTCCTGCAGGGCGGACAGCTCGTACCAGGTCTGCTGGGCCTTCTCGAGGATGGGCTGATCGGCGGCGTGATCGCGTTCCAGGCCACCGAGCCGGATCTGCACCTCGGCCAGCTCGGCCTCGACCCGCTCGCGGTGGTCTCGCGAGCGCGGTCTCGTCCGCGATCTCCTTGGAGATCGTGTCGCGCAGCGTGGCCAGGTCGTCGGCGAGCAGCCGCAGCCGGGCGTCGCGCAGATCGGCCTGGATGCCGGCGGCGCGGCGGGCCACCTCGGCCTGCTTGCCGAGCGGCTTGAGCTGGCGGCGCAGCTCGGTGGTGAGGTCGGTGAGCCGGTTGAGGTTGACGCCCATCGCCTCCAGCTTGCGGAGCGCCTTCTCCTTGCGCTTGCGATGCTTGAGGACGCCGGCGGCCTCCTCGATGAACGCGCGCCGGTCCTCCGGCTTGGCGTGCAGAACCGTGTCGAGCTGGCCCTGGCCGACGATGACGTGCATTTCCCGGCCGATGCCGGAGTCGGAGAGCAGGTCCTGGATGTCCAGCAGCCGGCACGCGTCGCCGTTGATCTCGTACTCGCTCTCGCCGGATCGGAACATCCGGCGCGTGATCGAGACCTCGGTGTACTCGATCGGCAGCGCGCCGTCGGAGTTGTCGATCGTGAGTGTGACCTCGGCACGTCCGAGCGGCGGGCGGCCGCCGGCACCGGCGAAGATGACGTCTTCCATCTTGCCGCCGCGCAGCGCTTTGGCGCCCTGCTCGCCGAGCACCCAGGAGATCGCGTCGACGACGTTGGACTTACCGGAGCCGTTCGGACCCACCACACAGGTGATTCCGGGTTCCAGCTTGAGCGTTGTCGCGGACGCGAAGGACTTGAAGCCCTTCACGGTCAGACTCTTCAGGTGCACAGGACTCCGTCGTGGAACTCACAGCGTGGCGCATGGGCATGGTGAGGCGACGATTTTCATCCCCCACCCCTGTTCGGAGGGTACCCGCTCCGGCAAAGCACGCAGAATTCACAGTCGATTCATTACAAGAGCGCCGGGGCGGGCGGTCTCGATCGCACGGTGTGCCCGACGGCGTCACTCTTTAAACAAACGCGCGCCGAACCATAAAGGTATCGGCGCGCTCGTGTTCAATTGCCGTGATCAATCCGGGGGAATTACTCCGTGGGGCCGATGTTCCAGAGACCTCGGCCCCGGCTGGCGTCGACGAATGGTCGACTGCCAGGGTTCGTTCAGGTGAGAGCCGGCTCCGCGATGCGGAGGAACTCTGCTTCGTCGGCTGCCGCAAGCAACCGATCGTTGTCGGCGCGCAGCCGCGTGATCTCGAATTCGAGAGCACGAACCTTGGCGCGCAGTACGGTGACCTCGTCGATGAGGCGTCGGTCTGACGCGCTACCCACGTGGCCGAAGAGGGCCTTCGCCATATCTTCTCCTTTGAATGCGCTGCCGACGTGATCAGCAACGCGCTCCCGATGACATCCCGGGGCTATGGCACACATATATCTCTCGGCAACCGCGCACCCGAGAGTCGGGCCAACCGAAGTCCGCAGGCTTGATCTGTTGGAAGATATTGCTCCGTTGACAGACCATGGGTCGGACGCGACTGGCGACGTCTCTATCGTCCGCCGTCGAGACGTCGCAGTCAAGCTGCGACGTGTCCGATCTGCGAAGGTTGGCACAGGCCCACAGAGCGCAGGTGTTCTTCGACACCCGCCGGGGCCGTACGCCAAACACTTGCCGATGCCTGAGAATCGCTCATGCACAGCCTCGCCGTCTACCGATTTTTGCCCACCGTAAGGGTGAAATGCCGTAAGCCGTTCGGACGATTAAACCGTCATCTCGGGTATGTTGTCCCATTCACCGACCGGTTGAGCGATTCGCGCCGATGCTTAGGTCGTTGGCACTTGCGAGTACGTCGCAAGGGGGCGTTTGGTGCGAATCGCTTTCATCAATGATGGCATGTATCCATACCGGCACGGAGTCGGCGGAACGTGGTGCCATCGGCTGATCCGTGGTCTACCGGAACACGCGTTCCATCTCGTCACGATCACCGATCTGGCACCATCCGCACCGGTACACCGGCCGCCGGCCAATACGCTGACGCTGACGTCGATCGTGCTCGGCGGGCGATCCAACGCGCCCAGGCGGGGCCGATCCGCGATCAACCACCGGCGCCCCGCGACCCACGCCGCCGTACTGCTCTGCCGCAGCATGCTCGAGGACACGCCGCACAGCGTGGCGATGTTCCGGTCGGCACTGCGACGCCTCGCCATCACCGGCGGCGACGGGACCCATCCGCTCGGCGGCACACCGCTGGCCGCGGTGCTGCTGGACGCCTGGAACGCCGCCCACCGGCCCGCGGGTGCGAGGCAGGGCACGAGCCCACCGCGTACGGCGTTGCCGGCGCCCACACCGCAGGACGCGGCCGACGCCGCCCACCTGCTCGAACAGGCCGTCCGGCCGCTCGCCACGACGCTGCCGCTGACCGACCTGAACCACACCGTCGACGCCGGCCTCGGCGCGCTCGTCGCCCTCGCGGCAAAGTGGCGGACCGGTACGCCCTACGTGCTCACCGAGCATTCGCCCTACCTCAACGCACCGCTTCTCGATCGGACCGGCGGCCGGCCCGCGGTACGGGCGGTACTGCTGCGCTTCTTCCGGGCGCTGGCCCGACTCGCCTACACCGAGGCGTCCCGGATCGTCGCGCCCTCCGACCCGCTGCGCCGGTGGGCACTCGACCACAACGCGAGCCGCGACAAGATGTCCCTCGTGCCGTACGGTGTCGACCCGCACAGTTGCACGACGCTCCGCGGCGAACCGGTCGAACCGCTGATCGCGTGGCTCGGCCCGGATCAGGATCTGACTACCACGATGCTGCCGGCGTTCCGCACGATCCGGGCCACCGAGCCGACTGCCCGGATCATCGCGGCCGGACCTGCGGCCGCCATCGACCGGACGTACGCGGAGGTGGTGAACTTCCTCGGACCCGTGACGCACCGCCGGTCGGCGTACGCGACCGGGCAGATCGTGGTGGTCTCCGGCCGGGACGAGTCAATGCCGTACGCGCTGATCGAAGCGATGATGTGCGGCCGGCCGACGGTGTGCATCGGCGATAGCGGGCTCGCCACGATGGTCGGCATCGGCGCGGTGATCGTGCCGCCGAACGATCCGGCCGCGCTCGCCGAGGCGTGCACGACGCTGCTGCAGGCGAAGGATCGCCGGCGCCAGTTGTCGATCGCCGCCGGCCAGCGCGCCCGCAACCTATACGGCCTGCGAGCGCTGCTGGACAGCTTCCGTGGCACGTACGAGACGGCGTCGAAGGACACGTCCGCACCGACCGAGCGGCTCGTGCCGGTGGCCACGACGCTTGTGCCGATGTGAAGCCGCTGATCGCGGTCGCGGTGCTCTGGTTGCTGGCCGGGTGCACGATGACGACCGGCGCCACCGGGCCGGTACCGCATGCCACGTTCACACCGGCCGCCGGGACGCGCTGGCAGATCCAGCTCAGCGGCGCGTTCGACGGCTCGGTGGCGGCGAACGTCTACGACCTCGATCCCTACACGACGCCCGAGGCGACCGTGGCCGCCATCGAAGCCCGCGGTGCCCGGGCGATCTGCCACCTCGATGCAGGTGCCGCCGACATGACGCTGCCGGACGCCGCGACCGTGCCCGCCGAGGTGCTCGGCGAGCCGGACGGTACGCAGCGGCGATGGCTCGACATCCGGAACTGGGCCGCGATCCGGCCGGTCCTCGCGGCCCGGTTCGAACTGTGCCGCGCGAAGGGCTTCCAGGGCGTCGATGCGGACGAGACGTACGGGTACGAGAATCCGACCGGCTTCGATCTGACCAGTGCCGACCAGATCACGTACGACCGGCAGATCGCAGACCTCGCGCACGAGTACGGCCTGGCCGCCGGCGTCCGTACCCGACCCGCGATGGCCCGCAGCATCGAGCCGTTCGTCGACTTCACCGTCGTGGACGGATGCTTCACGACGCCGGACTGTGCCGACTACTTCGCGTTCGTCGACGCCAACAAGGCGGTCTACGACGTGGAGACCGGCGCCGGTACGCGATTCTGCACGCTGGCCCGCGTCTACGGGTTCGCGGCGATCCGCAAGCCCGACGACGACCTGGACGGGCGCGTCATCAACTGCTGATCGGCGGTCATAGCGGCGACGTCAACGACATGTCGTCGCCGCAGAACGACTCGCCGGCCTTGAAGCTCGACGCGTAGACCGCGAACGCGAGCCGGGACCCGCTGTGCGCCGCCGTCAACGTGACCGTCATCAGATGCCAGGCGGTATCGGCGAACGTCTGCGTCACCTTCTCGTCGGTGATCAACGTGGTGGTCCCGGTCCACTCCCGCAGCCGCAGGTTGATGGTGTCCCCGGCCTGGCCGCCACGAACCCATACCGATGCGGTGTAGGTGGTGCCCGCGACCGTGCTCGTCACCGTGGTCTGCCCGTCGGAGTAGCCGCTGGACAGGTTGTTCGCGCCGGTGCCCGCGGAGACCAGGATCGATGCGACGCCGGTGTGCGCCTGCGTCGTGGTCCGGGAGATCGTCACCAGCGACGACGGCCCGTAGGTGCCGGTCCAACCGGTCAGATTCGTCTCGACACCCGGGTTCGTGACCCACTGATGCGTGGTCGGCGGCGGGGGCGGAGGCGGCGTCATCGTCGGTGTGGGGCTCGGCGTCGGGGTCGGCGTGGGCGTGGGGGTCGGCGGCGGCGGAGGCGGCGTGCCGCCACCGGGCGCGGTGAACGTGTGGGTGTAGAGAGTGCTGCCGTACGTGCACGGGTCTTCCGGCTGCGGCGTGTACACCGGGCCGCAGAGCATCGTCATGGTCAGCGTGTGCGCGGTCGCGCTGTAGTCGCCACGCAGGATGCCCATGTGCGAGATGCGCAGGATCGATCCGGGCGCGGGCGTGTCCAGGTCGGCGTTACCGGCGCCGCCGCCGCCGTTATTGATCTCGGTCAGGCCGCCGATCGGCGCGAACACCTCCTCGGCGTGCACGTGGTGGCCGACCTCCAGCACATACTTCCCGTTCGGGTGTGCGGCGGTCGGGCTGTACGTCGCCGAGAGCGTCGTCAACGCGCTCAACAGATTCGTGTTGACCTGCGACGAGAACGACGAATGGGCCGGACGGTGGCCCCACGTGACGATGAAGTCGATGCTCGGATCCGCCTGGGCCTGCGCCATCAACGCAGCGGCCTGCGGCTCCCAGTCGACGTACGCGTTGTACCAGGAATCGGGGTACCCGATGTACATGACACCGCCCGCGACGAACCAGCCCCAGTCGTCACCGCGGCAGTTGTTGCCGGTCAGCGGGCCGTCGCAGCCCGGCTCGGACCGCTTGCTCGCGGTGTCCGAGGACTGCGAGATCTGCGCGTGCGTCAGCAGGTCGCGGCCCTTGTAGTTGGCGAGCGTGTCCTTCGGCGTATTCGGCGGGGACTCGTCGTTCGGCGGGCCGTACTCGTGGTTGCCCCACGCCGGCTGGAACGCCGCCGATGTCGACCACACCATCTGGTCCTGGAAGTACTGATGCACAGCGGCCTGACCGCACTCGTTCGCGTACGAGATGTCGCCGCCGTGCGTCACGAACGACGGCGCCTGCGCGGCGATCAACTGCTGCTCCCCGACCTCCCACGGGTTGCAGAGCGTCGTGCCGGTGTCGCCGACGTCCACGTAGGAGAAGCTGCCGGTCGGCGCCGCGGCCAGCGTGTGATCGGCACCGGTGGCACCGATCCGGTAGTGGTACGGCGTGTTCGCCGCCAGCCCGGTCAGCGTTGCCCGCATGAACGGGCCGGTCGTGTCCACCGGCGTGATCGGCGAGACCGACGCGGTCGCGGTCGACCCGTAGCCGGTCGTGGTGCCGTAGGAGACGGTCGTGGTCGCACCGCGCCAATAGAGCACGACGGTGCCGACCGCATCGCCGTACGAGTAGTGGATCTCGTCAACCGAGTCGACCGCAGCCGGCACCACGTGTCCCGAGGCGAGTCGAGCCGCCGCCGGTGTCACCATGATGCCGAGAAGGAGGAGCGCTGCACCCGCGACGAGCGCGGTGGGGGTAGTGCGCATCTGTACAGGATGTCCGAACGACGGCGGAACCCGGCATCCGTCACACGGCCCGATTCACCGAGACGCGCGCGGCCGCACCTGGCAGATCGGGCACGAGTACGACGATCGGTTCATGAACTGCTCCCGCCGGATCGGCGTACCGCAGCGGGAGCACGGCTCGCCTTCCCGCCCGTACGCCTCGAGCGAGCGGTCGAAGTAGCCGCTTTCGCCGTTCACGTTCACGTAGAGCGCGTCGAAGCTGGTCCCGCCGGCCTCGAGCGCCTCGCCGAGCACGTCCCGCACGTGGCCGAGCAACCGCAGTACGGCCGGCTTGCTGAGCGCATCGGTCTGACGGGCACCGTGCAGCCTCGCCCGCCACAGCGTCTCGTCGGCGTAGATGTTGCCGACGCCGGCGATCAGCGTCTGGTCCAGCAGTGCCCGTTTCACGTCGGTGTGCTTGCGCCGGAACGCGGTGACGAACGCGTCGTCGTCGAACTCGGGATCGATCGGGTCACGCGCGATGTGCGCGATCTCGGGCGGCAGGTCGGCGCCGCCGTCGGAGAGCGACAGGCCGCCGAACGTACGCTGGTCGATGAACCGCAGCTGCGGGATCGCCGTCGGCGAACGTGAAGCGGACCCGCAGGTGGGCCTCGTCCGGCGCTGCGGCACCGGTGATCCGGAACTGGCCGGACATGCCCAGATGCGCGATGATCGCGTCGCCGTCGTCGAGCGGCAGCCACAGGTATTTGCCGCGCCGCCGGGTGCCGACGATCGTCCGGCCGGCGAGCGTCTGCACGAAGTGCTCGTGACCCGGGATGTGCCGCCGGATCGCGCGCTCGTGCAGCACCTGCACCGACGCGATCCGCCGACCGACGGCGTGTGCGTCCAGGCCCTGCCGGACCGTCTCGACCTCGGGAAGCTCGGGCATCAGATCGCGTACTGCCAGACGGTGAGCATGTAGGCGCCGTACCAGAGGCCGAACAGCGCGTACGCGGAGAGCCACAGCGCCGCCGTACGCGGTCGGGCCCGGCCGGCCGCCAGTGCCGCCGGCACGAACAGGAGCAGCGCCGGGACCAGCAGGCGGGGCTTCGAGTGGTAGAAGCCGGCCTGCCCGACGACGAGGATGAACGCGATCACGCCGTACACCCGCAGTGGCAGCCAACCTTGGCCACGCAGCGACACGACCAGCGCGACCGTCGCGGCGATCAGGATCGCGACCACGCTCATCGCCACCCAGCCGTTGCCGGTGTGCAGCGTGGACGTGACGAACTGCCAGGTCGAGCGGCCGAAGTCGAACGTGGTCCCCCAGCCCGCGGTCTGGATCCGGAACCAGGCGTGCAGGTCGCCGACGCGTTCACCGACCCAGAGGATGTAGGCCGGGACCGCGGCGAGCGCGGCCACGCCCGGCGATCACCGCGGTGACCCGCTCACGCACGCCGGTCGCCGGATCCACCACCCGGACGACCACCGCGACGGCCAGTGCGACCGCGAGCGCGGCGCCGGTCGGGCGGGTCAGGCCGGCCAGCACGCCGAGCAGACCGGCCACCAGCCAGAGCCGCCGGTACGCCGCGAGCAGCGTCCCCGCGACCAGCGCCACGAAGAGCGCCTCGGTGTACGCCATCGAGAACACGATCGACATCGGCTGCGCGAAGACCAGGACGACCAGTGCGTACCCGACCATCCGTGCGTTCGCGCGCGCCTTCTCGCCGAACCGGCCGTCCTCGGTCAGCGCCCGCGCCAGCCAGAAGATCAGCACCGATCCGGCGGCGCCGGCGAGCCCCGAGATGATCAGGGCGGAGTCGCCGTACGGGATGCCGAGCGTGGCACCGGCCGCGGATCAGCCACGGGTAGAGCGGGAAGAACGCGAGGCTGTTGCCGGTCAGCTGCGCCGGTGCCGTCGACCGAGTAGCCGTGCGGGTAGCCGTCCTGGGCGAGCGTGAGGAACCAGCCGCCGTCCCAGCTCAGCAGCTTGTCATTGATCGTGGTGCCGGCCGGTTTCATCCAGGCGAGCACGAGCAGCTGGGCCAGCCGGGTCAGCACGAAGAGCAGCACCGGCGCGATGACGTCGCGATACCAGTCGAATCGTGACCGTACCCGGATCATGTCGATGCGCTCCGAACGCGTACCGATTGAGGTTTCCACCACACTGCCCACGGCGGACCTCAGCCTTCGGCGTCCGGTGCCTGGAGCTGCACCCAGGCCGCCTCGGCTGCGCGCTGCTCGGCCTCCTTCTTGCTGCCGCCCTGTACGCCGCCGAAGAGCTTGCCCGCGACCACCGCCCAGGCCGTGAACGTCTTCGCGTGATCCGGACCGGCGTCTTCGATCCGGTACTCCGGTACGCCGAGGCCGAGCGACGCGGTCAGCTCCTGCAGGCTGGTCTTCCAGTCCAGGCCGGCGCCCCGGCCCGCGGCATCGGCCATCAGCGGATCGAACAGCTTGTGGATCACCGTGCCCGCGACGTCGATGCCGTGCTGCAGGTAGATCGCTCCGAGCAGCGCCTCGAGCGTGTCCGCGAGGATGCTCGACTTGTCCCGGCCGCCGGTCGTCTCCTCGCCCCGGCCGAGCCGGACGTGCGAGCCCAGCCCTTTCGGGCCGAGCGCGCGGGCGACCTCGGCCAGCGCCCGCATGTTGACGACGCTGGCGCGCAGCTTCGCGAGATGACCCTCGGGCAGGTCGGGGTGCGTGTGGTAGAGCGATGTCGTGATCACCAGCGACAGCACCGAGTCGCCGAGGAACTCCAGGCGCTCGTTCGTCGGCAGTCCACCGTTCTCGTACGCGTACGAGCGGTGGGTCAGCGCGCGTTCCAGCAGGTCCGGATCGAGCGCGACGCCGCACGCCGCTTCCAGCAGGGTTGCCGGTGGACGATCAGTCATCGAATCGATTCCTCGCTGTGGTGGAACGGCTGCGAGCGGTGAGCCGTGCGCAAACGTCAATAACCTCGCTGGTCAGGCCAGCGAGGTTTCGACGGGCAGTGTCACCGACGACAGTGCTGCGCCGGCATGAGGCGCTTAGACCTCGATGACCTGGCGGCCGTTGTACGTACCGCAGACCGAGCAGGCCGTGTGCGGCAGCTTCGGCGACTTGCACTGCGGGCACTCGGTGGTCTGCGACCACCGTGGCCTTCCAGTTGGCCCGACGGGACCGGGTGTTGCTGCGCGACATTTTGCGCTTGGGAACGGCCACGGTACTTACTCCTCGGTTTCGATCGGTTCGGCGAGTTCGCTCGCCGAACGCAACTTGCTCAACTCGGCCCACCGCGAGTCGACCTGCTCATGGCCGTGGCCGGCCGGCAGCTCGTCCCACGGGACCCCACACTCGGGGCACATCCCCGGGCAATCGTCACGGCACACAGGGTTCTGCGGCAGTGCCAGCACCACCGCATCCCGTACGGCCGGCTCCAGGTCGATCAGATCGTCCCGGACCCGTCCCATTTCGTCTTCCTCGGTCGTCTCGTCCGTGGTGCTGTTCTCGTAGGCGAACATCTCCGCGATATCGACCCGAACCTCGTCGTCGATCGGCGCGCAGGCAACGCCCGCACTCCCCGACCAGCGGCCCGACTACCGTACCGGAGACGTAGACGCCCTCGGTAACGGACGTCAGGCGCAGGTCGAGCGTCAGGTCGGCGCCGTGCCGGCACCGCGATCAGCTCCAGGCCGAGATCCTTCGGAGCGGGCACCACCTGGCGAACGGCACGCATGCACCCGGGCTACGCGGCAGGTCCCTCGTATCGAGGACAAGCGGCGCCCGGGGGTCGAGGTGGTTCGCTGAATGGTTGCGCATCTCTGTTTCTACGATCTGAGTCTGCGATCGCTGCGATCTTTACGCAGGCAAGGTCCGCAAAAAGGTTACCCGAGACTCGTCCGAAGCGACGAATTGGGGCTTTGGAACGACTGATCCGCTAGAACGGCAGCGGGCGGTCGTCCGACCTCGTTGTTCGCGAACGAGCCGATCTCGCGCAGCGCGTGCATCTTGTCCCGGCCGCGCTCGATCGAGGCGAGCGACCGGGTCAGGAACTGCTCGAAGTTGGCCAGCGCGGTGTCCACGTAGTCGTCCACCTCGTCCCGCAGCCGCTGCGCCTCGGACCGGGCATCGGCGATCAGCCGGTTGCCCTCGTGCTCGGCCGAGACCGTGATCTCGTTCACCGAGACCAGGCGGGCGTGCTCGGACTCGCCCTCGACGATGATGCGCTCCGCCTCGCGCTTGCCGGCGTCCAGGATCTTGTCCCGCTCGTCCAGCAGCGCGACCGCCCGCCGCATCTCGCTCGGCAGCTCGCTGCGGAGTTGATCGAGCAAGCCGATCACCTCGGCGCGGTCCAGGATGCAGTTGCGCGACATCGGTACGGAGCGGGCACCCTCCACCATCGCAATGATCTCGTCGATGCGGTCGAGCGGGTCCACCGAACTCTCCTGTCAGCTCTGTTGCGCGGTATTTGCGTACGGTTCAACGTGACACCGTACGAACATCATGCGGGGCGTGTCCATCATGCCGTCCAGACGCGCCGGGTGTGCACCCGGAAACGCCACGAGTGTGGCAGCTAACTGATCAGGATGCCGTACGCCGTCGAGCGACTCCCAGGCGCGCCGTCAGCCGCTCCACCACCAGCGCCGGGACGTGCGGCGAAACGTCGCCGCCCCACTTCGCGACGTCCTTGATCAGGCTGGACGACAGGAACGAGTAGAGCGGATTCGTCGGCATGAACAGCGTCTCCAGCCCGCTGAGCCCGAAGTTCATCTGCGCCATCTTCAACTCGTAGTCGAAGTCGGTGACCGCTCGGAGACCCTTGACCACGACCGAGATGTTCTCGGTCCGGCAGAAGTCGACGAGCAGGCCCTCGAACGAGGCGATCCGGACGTTCGGGAAGCCGGCCGTGACCGCGCTGAGCATCTCCAGCCGCTCGTCGTGGCTGAACAGTCCGCTCTTCGACTGGTTCACCAGCACCGCGACGACAACCTCGTCGTAGAGGCCGGCTGGCCCGGCCGATGATGTCGAGGTGACCGTTGGTCACCGGGTCGAACGAGCCGGGACAGACCGCGCGGCTCGACGTCGTTGGCCCGCCATTGGGCGCAAGAGTGCTCACGATCGGCGACCGTACCAAAGCATCGCCTCGCCGTATCGGCGAGATCGGTCACCTGTGACGCCATCGATCCAGGACGGCTCCGGCGAGCGCTTGGACCGCTCGATGATCACGGTCGCGCCCGGTGCCAACCAGTCCTTGTCGACGAGCGCGGCCAGCATCGCCGTGATCTCGTCCTCCGGCGTCGCGTACGGCGGGTCGGCGAACACGACGTCGTAGCCGCCGCCGATCGGGCCGCCGGAGAGCGTCGTGGCGACCTTCCCGGCCGAGATCGTGGCGATCGAGCCGGCGGCGAGAAGAGCGACGTTCTCGCGAATGACCTTCGCCGCCCTCGGATCCGACTCGACCAGCAGCACGTGCGCGGCACCACGGGACGCGGCCTCCAGGCCGATCGCGCCGGAACCGGCGTAGAGGTCGAGGAAGCGTCGCCCGTACAGGGCGTTGGCGGCCTGGAGAGACGAGAACATCGCCTCGCGGGCGCGGTCGGAGGTGGGCCGGGTGTCATCGCCGGGTGGAGTCGCGATGCGCCGGCCGCCGTACGTTCCCGCGACAATCCTGCTCACGCCCACAGGCTACCGGCGCGGGACGCGGCAGACCCACCGCCCGCGCTGATCGCAGACGGTGGGCCGCACCCATGTGACGATTGCTGCTAGCCGTCGGCCACTAGCCGTGGACACAGCTGTCGTACTCGTGCTTTCCGTAGACCGCGGGGGCGTTGAAGATGTCGCCACCGGCCGAGTTGAAGCAGGAGACGCTGTAGATGTAGTACTCGCCGCTGCACCGCACCATCTCGATGGTGTGCTTGGTGCCGTGGTACTCGATGTTGTCGCAACCGCTCGACGAGACGAGCGTGAGGTGGGCATCGGCGGCACCCCAGGTCATCGGACCGGCACTGCCGTCCTGGTTGCCGGTGGAGAAGCCGAAGTGGGCCTGCTCCTTCTTCGTCGCAAACTGGGTGACCGGGCCGAAGTCGAAGTCGATGTCCGACATGGCGAACAGCGAACCGCTGCTGTTCTTGACCGCACCGTCCGCGTAGAGCACCCATGCCACAGACCGGTCGCGCCGCTGTCGGCATTCGTGTTGATGTCGACGACCCCCTCGTCGCCCCAGTCATCCGTGACCGCGCCGGCGCCGCCGACGTAGCCCTGCGATTCGGTCGCGTGGCCGGCACCACGAACCCGACCGTGCCGACCGCGACGGCGGCGGCGATGACGAGCTTTTCGACAGTCGATTCATTGAGTTCTCCCGTGTGATCGCGTGCATTGCTTCGCTGACGAGGCAATGCAACGCGATCGGGAGCGCGCTCCACAGATGGCGGCACGGAATTGCGGAATCCCGTACGGAGGGCGAAGGTCAGCCTTTTTCGAGGTATTCGGCGCGTTCCTCGTCGACCAGCGCGGCCACCGAGGCCCGCAGCGCCGGATGCCGTCCAGGTCGGGATCCTGGTCGATCAGGGCCACCGCGGCCGCCCGGGCCTCGGTGATCAGGTCGCACGTCGCGCAGCAGCGACAGCAGCCGGATGTGCGACTGGCGGCCGGACTGGTTCGCGCCGAGCACGTCGCCCTCCCGGCGCTGCTCCAGGTCGATCTCGGCCAGCCGGAAGCCGTCCAGGGTGGACGCGACCGCGTCCAGGCGCTCCCGGGCCGGCTCGCCTCCGGCGCCTCGGTCACCAGCAGGCACAGGCCGGGCGCGCTGCCACGGCCGACGCGGCCGCGCAGCTGGTGCAGCTGGGAGACGCCGAACCGCTCGGCGTCCAGCACGATCATCACAGTCGCGTTGGGTACGTCGACGCCGACCTCGATCACCGTCGTCGCGACCAGCACGTCGAGGTCGCCGGCCGAGAACGCGCGCATGACCGCGTCCTTCTCGTCGGTCGGCAGGCGGCCGTGCAGGATGCCGATCCGCAGCCCGTGCAGCGGACCCGGCTTCGAGCAGCGGCGCGACCTCCAGTGACGGCCAGCGGCGGCCGCTTGCCGTCCGTCGCCGTCGGTTCGTCGCCGTCCTCGGAGCCGATTCGCGGGCACACGACGTACGCCTGATGGCCCTTCTCCACCTCCTCGCGCAGCCGGCGCCAGGCCCGGTCCAGGAACGCCGGCTTGTCCGCGGCCGGCACGACGTGCGACGCGATCGGCGACCGGCCGCGCGGCAACTCGGCGAGGATCGACGTGTCCAGGTCGCCGTAGACGGTCATCGCGACCGTACGCGGGATCGGCGTCGCGGTCATCACGAGCACGTGCGGCGGCACGTCGGCCTTGGCCCGCAGCGCGTCCCGCTGCTCGACGCCGAACCGGTGCTGCTCGTCCACGACGACCAGGCCGAGATCGGCGAAGTCGACGCCCTCGTAGAGCAGCGCGTGCGTGCCGATGACGATGCCGGCACGGCCGCCCTTGACCTCGGCGAGGACCGTCGCGCCGGGCCGCCGCGCCGAGCGATCCGGTCAGCAGCGCGATGCTCGTGCCGTTCGCGTCGCCGTCGAGTTCGCCGGCCCGGCCCATCGCGCCGAGCATCGCCGCCACGCCGCGGAAATGCTGGGTCGCCAGGACCTCGGTCGGGGCCAGCAGCGCGGCCTGCCCGCCGGCGTCGACGACCTGCAGCATCGCGCGCACCGCGCACAGCGTCTTGCCGGAGCCGACCTCGCCCTGCAGCAGCCGGTGCATCGGGCTCTTCTGTGCCAGATCGCTGGCGATCTCCGCGCCGACCGCGAGCTGGCCGCCGGTCAGCTCATACGGCAGCGCGGCGTCGAACGCGTCCAGCACCCCGCCGGGCCGCCGCGGCCGCGGTGTCGCGGGCGACATCGGCGGCGCGACGCTTGCGCTGCACGAGCGTCAGCTGGACGGCGAACGCCTCGTCCCACTTCAACCGCTTCCGGGCCGCGCCCAGCATCTCCCAGCTGTCCGGCCGGTGGATCTGCGCGGAGCGCATCGCCGAGCCGCATCAGGCCGCGCTCGGCCCGGATCGGGTCGGTCAGCGGATCCTCGGGCGGGACGAACATGTCCAGCGCGACCCGTACGCAGTTGCGCGATCGTCCAGGTCGGCAGCTTCGCGGCCGCCGGGTAGACCGGGATCAGCGCCCCGGCGAACTCCTCGATCGCGCTCTCGGCCGGGATCGTCGAGCATCACGTACTCCGGGAAGGTCAGCTGCCGCGTGCCCCGGAAATCGGTGACCTTGCCGGCGAACATGCCCCACCGGCCGGGACCAGATCCTTCTCCCGCCAGATGTTGCGCCGGCCGAAGTAGGTCAGCATCGAGCAGCCCGCCGGAGCCGTCGCCGACCGTCGCCTGCAGCATCTTCGTCGGTGCCCCGCATCGGCCGCACGTTCACGCCACGGACCTGCGCCAGCACCGTGACCTGCTCGCCGACCGCGAGCGTCCGGATCTCCGTGTGCTTGCCGCGCTCGTCGTACCGGCGCGGGAAGTGGTAGATCAGGTCGCCGACGGTATGCAGATCCAGGTGAGTCGGCGAGCGCCTTCGCGGTGTTGCCGCCGACCGCCTTGGAAAGCGGCGCCGACATCTCCACCCCGGTCCCGGATGTCGGCCATTACTTTCGCCCCCGCTTCGCAGGGCGCGAAAGACACCACAACACTGTTCGCTCGCCGAGGCTCGCTCATTCGATCCCCACCAACAGCGGATAGTTCGGCTGGCCGCCGTCGTACACCTGCGCCTCGACGAACGGCCAGCGCTGGGTCAGATGCGCCCGCAGATTCTCGGCGAGATCGCCGGGCGCGTCCGCGCCGAGCATCAACGTGACCAGCTCGCCACCGCCGGCGAGCAGCCGGTCGAGCAGGTCCCGGCAGGTCGCGTGCAGATCCGAGCCGATCAGGTTGACCTCGCCCTCGACCAGCGCCAGGACATCGCCCGGCTGGCACCGGCCGGCAACGGTGAGCGCCTCGCGGCCGGCGTGCGTCACCTCCGCGAACCGGCAGGCGCCGGCGGCCTCGGCCATCGCGATCACGTCGTCGTCGAACCGGCGCCCGGCGTCGCGTACGGCGAGCGCGGCCAGCGCCTGCACCGGCGATCGGGTCGGCACGATCGATGCCCGGATCCCCTCGGCACGCGCCTCGGCCGCGGCCGCAGCGGCGGCACCCTGAGTACTGGCGACGTTGGGCAGGATCACGACCCGGGTCGCGCCGGTGGCCCGGATCACGTCCAGGATCTCGGCGGTGGACGGGTTCGGACCGGGCACGATCGCGGCGCCTTCGGCCTCGAACAGCGCGGCCAGCCCGGCGCCGGGCACCACGACCACGGTCGCACGAGGGCGCATGCGCCGCGCGGGGCCTCGACGTCCGGCTGCTCGGGCACGATCGCCGCCGGTTCGAACGGTCCGGGCTTCTCCGCGTGATCGTTGCTCTCCGCGTGATCGTCGCTCCCTGGGCGGGTCAGCGATCTGGTCGGCGAACCGGGTGACCGAGATCCGGTGCGGGCGGCCGGCCTCGATCGCCGCCTCGAGCGCCGCGCCGACGTCGTTGACGTGCACGTGCACGTTCCACGTCGGCACCGGCAGTCCGGACGCGTCGAGTCGCGCCGACCAGACCGGCGCCGACCACGACCAGCGAGTCGCCGAGCGCGGCGAGCTTCGCCTTCAACGTCGCTACGGCCGGCCGTGCGCGTCGAGCAGGTGCTGCACCTCGTACGCGTACGCGGAGGAGCCGGTTTCGCGTACCACTGATTGATCGTGCGCCGCGGGCGGCGGCGCGTCCGGCGGAGCCTCCCCGGTGATCACCTCGACCAGCGCGTCCAGCAGCACGACCAGGCCGCGGCCGCCGGCATCGACCACGCCGGCCCGGGCCAGCGCGGGCAGCTGCTGCGGCGTGCGGGCGAGCGCGGTGGCGGCGCCGGCCGCGGCGGCGCGGGCGACCCGGACCAGTTCGTCGGAGTCGGCGGCGCCGGCGGCCCGGGCCGCGCCGCGTGCGACCGAGAGGATGGTGCCCTCGACCGGTTCGGCGACCGACCGGTAGGCCGCGTCGGCCGCGTCGGTCAGCGCGCTCGCGAGCAGCCGCCCGGTGACCGTCGGCCGGCCGAACGCGCCGGCCAGACCGGCCAGCAGCTGCGAAATGATCACGCCGGAGTTGCCGCGAGCGCCCGAGCAGCGCCCCGCGCGCGAACGCCAGCATCGTCTCCGGCAGATCCACCGCGGGCGACGCGGACAGTTGCTGCTGCGCGGCCGAGAACGTGAGCACCAGGTTCGTGCCGGTATCCCCGTCCGGCACCGGGAAGACGTTGAGCTCGTCGATCTCGCGTTGATGGCGGCGCAGCCCCGCCAGCCCGGCCGCACACCATCGGCGGATGGCCTCGGCGTCCAGACAGTCCAACACGAAGCGTTAGCCTACTGGTTGCGCTGTGACACGAGCGCACCGCAAGCCGCCCGCGGGGTGCGATTGGCCCGGTCGGCGCCGCATCGGGTACCCTCGACTGTCGGCGGGTAAGTCCGCCCGATACTTCTTTGATCCACTGAACTCAGGAGATACCCGTGGCTGCCGTCTGCGACATCTGCAACAAGAAGCCCGGCTTCGGCCACAACGTCTCTTTCTCGCACCGCCGGACGAACCGTCGCTGGAACCCGAACATCCAGACCGTCCGCACCGCCGCCGGTGGCGGCAACACCAAGCGCGTCCAGGCGTGCACCTCGTGCATCAAGGCCGGCAAGGTCACGCGCGCGGCTCGCTAACCGCGCAGCCCGCTAGCCGCACCGTCGAAATAGCCGCGCCGCCCAGGCGACGCGGCTATTTTGCGTTCCTGCTCCCGGTCAATCCGAGGCTCAGTCCAGGACGGCCCGGTTCGTCGCCTCAAAGATCTCAAGATCTTTCAAGGTACGCCGGACCGAGTCGCCGAGCACCTCGGGCAGCCCGTCGACCGGGTAGAACGCGGCATCCGTGGTCTCGTCCGTGACCCGGACCAGCTCGCCGGAGTAGGCATCGACCCGGAACACGACGCTGATGAACTGGTACTTGTGCCCGTACATGTTCGGCGTGCCGACGTGATCGACGTTCGAGTTGATGCCGATCAGCGTGACCGCGGTCGCGATCAAGCCGGTCTCCTCGCGCACCTCTCGGATGGCACAGTCGCTGATCGACTCGCCCAGCTCCATAGTGCCGGCCGGGTATGCCCACAGGCCGTTGTCCGACCGCTTGATCAGGAGTACGCGACCGTCCGCGTCCCGTAGCACGCACCGGGCGCCGACCACGATCAGCGTCCGGTCATCGCCGGCAAGCGTCCGGATCTGGCCCAGATACGACTCTTCCCATGACAGACCCATGCCGACAGTCTGCCATTCGCCCGGGATACCCTTCCCGGCGTGATCGGCGGATCGAGCGGGTTACAGATCTCGGCCGAAGGACAGCACGCCCGGAGCATCGCGGTAGAAACCGAAGTCCTCGATCCGCTGGTAGCCGCGGGACTCGTAGAGCGCGACCGCCTCCGGCTGCTCACTGCCGCACTCCAGGATCATCCGGGACCGGCCCGGCCTGCGCGCGCCGCGTCCTCCACGGCCGCGAGCAGCGACGCCGCGACGCCGACGCCGCGGGCGGCCGGGTCGACGTACATCCGCTTCAGCTCGGCCACCTCGTCGCTCTCCTCGTGGCTGCGCCACCCGGCACAGCCGACCGCAACGCCCTCTCGCCACGCGATCAGGAACAGGCCGTTCGGCGGATCGAACTCGATCGACTCCACCGGCGTCTCGTCGCCGCCGCCGCCGTAGCGAGCGCCAAGATCGGCCATGGCGGCCGCGACGAGGGCTCGAGCGATGGGTGCGCCGTAGCGCGTCGGTCGGATGTCGATGTCGGTCACAACGAGGCAGACTATCTGGCCAGACGCCATATGCGAAGGGTTCTCGCACTCATCGGTAACTTAGGTGGCGCGGCTCACGCACGCCGGAAGTGATCCCAGCCGGGCGGGCCGCCCTCGTAGGGTTTACCGTCGACCGTCACCCCCGCACCGTCCTGCACCCGGCCGATCACCCGCCACTCGCCGGTCAGCACGGCGTCCGCCGGGAACGTCGCGGCCAGCGCGTGATCATCGCCACCCGACAAGATCCAGGTGTACGGGTCGACCGTCAACGCCGCCGAAACGTCCCGCAGCGACGGCGGCACCTCGATCAGCGCGGTCTCCAGATCGATCCCGACGCCGCTGGCCGTCGCCACGTGGCCGAGATCGGCCAGCAGCCCGTCCGAGACGTCGATCATGGAGGTGGCGCCCATCCGGGCGGCGGCCGGGCCGGACGCGTACGGGACGGTCGGCCGCCGGTACGCCTCGACCAGCTTCAGCGGCGACCGGAAGCCGCGGCTCAGCACCGTCAGACCGGCCGCCGCGAGTCCGAGCTGACCGGCGACGCGCCACGATGTCGCCCGGCTTGGCGCCGCTCCGCAGCACCGGATCGCACGCCGCGCAGGTCGCCGAGCGCGGTCACCGCGATCGTCAGCGTCGGGCTGGCCGAGATGTCGCCGCCGACCACGCTTGCCCCGGCGAGCGCGGCCTCGGCGCCGAGACCGTCCGCGAGCTGCTCGGCCCACGACGACGTCCAGGTCCGGCGGCGTACACAGGGCCACGAGCAGAGCGGTCGGTACGGCGCCCATCGCGGCGATGTCGGCCAGGTTGGCGGCGGCGGCCCGATGCCCGACGTCGGTCGCCGACGACCAGTCGCACCGGAAATGGCGGCCCTCGACGAGCACATCTGTCGAAGCGACGACACGGCCGTCACTGGCCGTCACGATCGCCGCGTCGTCGCCCGGGCCGAGCAGCACCGTCGGGCCGGTTGCCGAGACGTGCCGTGATCCGTGCAATCAAACCGAATTCACCGGCATCGGCAATGCTCACGATCGTGTCTCCTCGCCTCTGTACGCTGCCGCCCGGATCGCTTCGGATGCCGACACCGCAACACGCTCTGACATGCACTACAGCCAGTTATCGGACCGTGCCGCCGATCTGGCCGTCTCCCCCATACGGTAGTTTTCAGCGCACAGGACGATCGTTCGATTGGAGGCGTGTCGTGGTTCAGGCGTACATCCTTATCCAAACGGAGGTCGGCCGCGCACGTGACGTCGCTGCGGCGATCGAAGGCGTGGACGGCATCGTGCGCGTCGACGCCGTCACCGGGCCGTACGACGTGGTGGTGCTGGCCGAGTCCACGAGCGTCGACGAACTGGGCAAGATGATCGTCACCGCGGTCCAGATGGTGCCGGGCATCACCCGTACGCTGACGTGCTCCGTGGTTCATCTTTAGACTTGACGCCATGAGCGACCCGACCACCCGCAGCGCCGCGAAGCTCGCGGCGTTTGTCGCCGTGCCGATCGCGCTGATCGTCGGCGATGGTCGTGTTCTTCTCGTTCCACGGTCGGGTGGTCGCGGACGCGTCCCGGCCGACGGCGGCACCGAGCGCCCTCTCCACCACCGACAGCGCGCCGGTGACGATGACCGCGGCCAGCCTGTCGCCCGCTGATGCGCTCGCCTGCGGCAGCTTCATCGCGCCAGCTGCCGACAGTCCTCCTCAAGCTGCCGCAACGTCACGTCTCCGCCGGCATCCGAGCAGAACGCCGCGTTCGGCGATCCGGCGATCACGGTGGCCTGCGGCGGGCCGCAACCGACGGTCGGGGCGACCGATGAGGTTTTCAACACGTCCGGCGTCTGCTGGTATCGCGAAGCCCGGAGCGTCCGCGACCGCCCTGGTCACGGTCGATCGGGAAACCCCGGTGACGGTGACCGTGCCGAACAGCTACGGCGACGGCCAACTCCAATGGGCGAGCGCCTTCTGGAAGCCGATCGAGGCGGCCCTGCCCAGCATCCAAACGCCGTACAACTGCTGACTCACAGGCGGTTAGTGGAGGCCGGTTCCTCGGCGCAGCGCGGTACGGATCAGGCGGGTGACCAACTTGCTCTGTTCCAGGCCGGTCGCGGCCCACATCCTCGGGAACATCGACGTCGACGTGAAGCCGGGCATCGTGTTGATCTCGTTGAGGTAGATGTCGAAGTCGGGCGTGACGAAGAAGTCGACCCGGGCCAGACCGGCGCAGTCGAGTGCGGTGAACGTACGGCAGGCGTAATCCCGGATCTTCGCGGTGACCTCGGCCGGTAGATCCGCCGGCAGATCGATCTCGCAGGCGTCGTCGAGGTACTTCGCCTCGAAGTCGTAGAAGTCGTGGGTCTTCGACACGAGCCGCAGTTCGGCGAGCACGCTGGCCTCGGGCGCGCCGCCGTACTCGCCTTCGAGCACGCCGCACTCCACCTCGCGGCCGACGATCGCGGCCTCGACCAGCACCTTCGGGTCCACCGCACGTGCCTTCGCCATCGCGGCGTCGAGATCGGCCCAGTCGGTGACCCGGGTGATGCCGAACGACGATCCGCCGCGGGCCGGCTTCACGAACACCGGCAGGCCGAGCCGATCCTGCTCCTCGGCGGTCAACTCGGCACCGGCGCGGAGTACGACGTAGTCGCCGCTCGGGATGCCCGCGACCGTGGTGAGTTTCTTCGCGAACTCCTTGTCGAGCGATGCGGCGGATGCGAACACGTTCGCCCCGACGTACGGGATGCCGGCCATCTCGAGCATGCCCTGGATCGTGCCGTCCTCGCCGTACGCGCCGTGCAGAACCGGGAACACGACGTCGATGTCACCGAGGGCGGCCGTGCCCTCCCGCGCATCGCGGATCACCAGGCCGCCGGAGGTCGGATCGGCCGGCAGCACGACGGCGGTCCCGGAGGCGGACGTGATCTCCGGCAGGTGCCGGTCGGAGATCGCCATCGCGGCAGAGTCACCGGCGGTAAGCACCCACTGACCCTCGCGCGAGATTCCGACCGGAATGATCTCGAATTCGTCCGGATCCAGGGCGCTGATGATGTTGCCGGCGCTGACGCAGGAAATCGCGTGTTCCGTGCTCCGGCCGCCGAAAATGACGGCAACTCGAGTCTTTCGCGGTGTGGTCACAACAGGCCCTCTCCGTGGCTCCGGGGTCTTTCGCAGACCTTACTCTGCGTGATCCTTCTGCGTGATCCCAGACCCGGTGGCCGAGTCCGGCCTCAGGCTACCCACGGAATCGCCCGGTATCCTTCCGCGCGTGACGAACTCACCGCTGATCGACAGCCTGATCGCCGCGGTCTCCGCCAACCCGGACGACCTACCGCTCCGCCTCCACCTGGCGGAGCTGCTGCTGGCTGCGGATCGTCGAGCGGAAGCGATCACACACGTGGCCCAGGTGCTCGTCCGTGACCCGGACCACCCGACCGCGCAGGCGCTGATGGCGCGGGCGGTCGGTGCTCCGTCATCGGCATCGACGCCCGCACCGGTGTCGCAGACCGCGGCGACCTCTGCCGCCGATGACGGCTTCGACTGGGCGGCGATGGAGAACGAGATCGCCGACATCGCGCTGCCCCGATTCGCTCGCAGCGCCGACGTACCGGAACCGATCACCGGCGGCGCCGACCGCATCGTCGATGTCGAGTCCTCCGGGCTTCGCATCGCCGACGTCGGCGGTATGACCGACGTGAAGAAGCGGCTGGAACTCGCGTTCTTCGGCCCGATGCGCAATCCGGAGATGCGCAAGCTGTACGGCAAGTCGCTGCGTGGCGGCCTGCTCCTCTACGGTCCGCCCGGCTGTGGCAAGACGTTCCTGGCCCGGGCGGTCGCCGGCGAACTCGGCGCCAAGTTCGTGTCGATCTCGATCGTCGACGTACTCAATATGTGGATCGGCAACTCCGAACGCAACCTGCACGAGATCTTCGCCGTCGCCCGTCGCAACGCGCCGTGCGTTCTGTTCCTCGACGAGTTGGACGCGCTCGGGCACAAGCGCAGCCAGATGAACTCGGCATCCATGCGTACGCTCGGCAATCAGCTGCTCACCGAGCTGGACGGCATCGACGGCAACAACGACGGCCTGTTCGTGCTCGCGGCCACGAACGCGCCCTGGGACGTCGATGCGGCGCTGCGACGGCCCGGCCGGTTCGACCGGATGGTGCTCGTCCTGCCCCCCGACCGCGACGCGCGCGCGTCGATCGTCGAATACCACCTGCGCGGCCGCCCGGTGGCCGGCGTCGACCTCGTCCGGATCGTCGCGGCGACCGACGACTTCACCGGCGCCGACCTCGCACACCTCTGCGATACGGCGGCCGAGCATGCGATGCACGACTCGATCACGACCGGCACCGTACGGATGATCGAGCAGCGGGACTTCGAGGCCGCGCTGCGCGAGGTGCGTCCGTCGATCGGTCCGTGGATGAGCATCGCCCGCAACGTCGCGCTGTTCGGCAACGAGGCCGGCACCTACGACGAGCTGGCCGCCTATCTCAAGAAGCGCAAGGCACCGTGATCGAGATCGAGAACAACCTGCGCCGGGCGGATGCCCTGATCGAGATCAACCGGCCGCAGGACGCACATCGTCTCGTCTCCGCGGTGGTCGCCGCCGCACCCGACAACTTCCGGGCCTACTGCCTGCTCGCCCGCTGCTACAGCATGACCGGCAACACCGAGATGATGCTGGCCGCCGCGGATCAGGCGACGGTACGCAATCCCGATCACGAGTGGGGCCACCGACTGCGATCGATGGCGCTCCGCGGACTCGGCCGCCACGAGGAGGCGCTGGCCGCGGCGACCACGGCCGTACGGATCGCGCCGCTGGTCTGGCAGCCGTACGTCAATCTGACCGAGGCTCTGCTCAGGTTTCCGGGAGTGGCGCAGCGCAAGCTCGCCTATGAGGCGGCGACCCGGGCGGTGCACCTCGCGCCCAACGTGACGAGCACGCACGTGACGCTCGGCCGCGTCTACGTGAGCATCGGCGCACGTGACGAGGCGGCCGCCTGCTACGAACGGGCTCTGGCGATCAACCCGATGGATCCGACCGCGCTGACCAACCTCGGCTCCCTCGCTCTGCTGCGCGGCCGGCTCGCTCAGGCAAGCCGAACGTTCCGGACCGTGGCCGCCTCACATCCGAGCGTCGAGACGTTCGCGAACAACGTCGGCGTCGCGGCCAGCCGCTGGAACGATCGAGCGCTGGATCTGGCCGCCTGCGCCTGCGTTGCGCAGTTCGTCGCCCACTTCGCCGCGCCGGCACCGTTCGGTGCCCTGGTCGCGTTCGGCATCGTCGCGCTCTACGCCGCCACGATCGCGATCATGTACGGGCGGCTGCCGGCCGCGATGCGGGTTCTCGTGCGGCACGACCTGCGTACCGCCAACTCGCTGCCGAGCAAAGCGATCGGCGTGGTGATGGTGCTGACCCTGCTGCCGGCGATCGACGAGCTGGCGGCGGGCGCTCCCACGCCGGCCCGGCTGTTCGACCTGATTCTGCTGTCCGGCCTGACGATGATGCGATTCCCCAGCGCGATCCGGAGGTGGGCCGCGCCCCGGCTGCTGCAGCGGCAGTACCGTGCCGCGATCTTCGGCGACCGGGCCGGGCCGGCTATCCCGCGGCAGCGGCCAGAGCAGCCCTGAGATCGGCCAGCAGATCCTCGGTGTCCTCCACGCCGCAGGAGAAGCGCACGAGGCCCTCCGGCACCGGATCGCCCCACTGCGCCCGCCGGTCGGCGCTGGTATGCAGACCGCCGAACGACGTCGCGGCGCCGACCAGCTTCGACGCACGAAGGAATCGGGTCACGTACGCGGCGTCCGGCAGCGTGAACGTCACGATGCCGGGGATCCGCCGCATCTGCCGCGCAGCGATCGCATAGGCCGGATCGGACGCGAGCCCCGGAAAGCGCACGTTGGTCACGTGTGGAGCCGACAGCAGCAGGTCGGCGATGGCGTGAGCGTTCGCGGTCTGCCGGGCCAACCGCAGATCGAGCGTGCCGAGCGACCGGTGCGCGAGCCAGGCCTCGATGCCGCCGGGAATCGCGCCGGTGTCGTCGCGCCATGCCCGAACCGTGTCGATCAGCGGCGAGGCGGCGCAGACGTAGCCGAGGAGGAGATCCGAGTGACCGGTCAGCGCCTTCGTACCGGAGGCGACCGAGATGTCGGCGCCGAGCGCGAGCGGCTGCTGCCCGAGCGGGGTTGCCGCGGTGTTGTCGACCGCGACGATCGCACCGGCGGCGTGCGCGTCCGCGGCGATCGCGGCGATATCGCACACGTCCAGGCCCGGGTTGGCGGGTGTCTCCAGAAGCACCAGGCGAACACCGTCAAAGCCGGGGTACGGGCCGGCCGTGGGCGCTTCGATGACCTTCACACCGAGCGGCGCGAGCCGCTTCGCGGCCACCACCCTGGTCTTGTAGTAGCCATCTGAGGGCAGCACGATCGTGTCGCCGGTCTCCAGCGTGCCGAACAGCACAGCGGAGATTGCGGCCATGCCGGAGGAGAACACCACGCAGCCCGGTGCCGCTTCGAGATCGGCGATCGCTGCTTCCAGGCGGCGGAATGACGCGTTGTCGGTCCGGCCGTACCCGTCGATGCCCGGCTGTGGGCCGATTTCCGGGTCCAGGTGATAGGGCGCGGCCAGTGTCGGCCCCGGCAGGAACGGTGTGCCGGGCGAAGGTTCCGGCAGTCCGGCGTGCACGCTGCGGGTGGAATCCCGGTATCCCATCGAGCTACTCCGGCTTCGTCTCGCGACTCATCAACGCCTCGACCGCGATGCGCGGCGACAGGCCTTCGTGGCAGACTCGCTCGACCTGTTCCACGATCGGCACTTCGACACCGTTCGCTTCGGCCAGATCGCGGATCGCCAGGCAGCTCTTCACGCCTTCGGCGGTCTGCCGGGTCGCCTTCGCGGCCTGTTCGAGCGTCTCGCCACGGCCGAGGCGCTCGCCGAACATCCGGTTGCGCGACAGCGGCGAGCAGCAGGTGGCCACCAGATCGCCGAGGCCGGCCAGGCCGGCGAATGTCATCGGATCGGCACCGAGGCTCATGCCCAGCCGGGCCGTCTCGGCGAGGCCACGGGTGATCAGCGTCGCCTTGGTGTTGTCACCGAAGCCCATCGCGCTGGCCATCCCGTAGGCGAGCGCGATTGCGTTCTTCACGGCGCCGCCGAGTTCGCACCCGACCATGTCGTCATTCGTGTACGGCCGGAAGTAGCGGGTCGCGATCGCGGCCTGGATCGCGGTCGCCCGAGCCTCGTCGATGCATGCGACCACGGTCGCCGCGATCTGCTCGGCGGCGATCTCTGGTGCGAGGTTCGGACCGGTGACCGCCGCGATCCGCTCCGGCTCGACGCCGGCCGCCTCGCTGATCACCTCGCTCATCCGCTTGCCGGTACCGAGTTCGATGCCCTTCATCAGGCTGACCAGTGACGCATCCGACCTCAGGTACGGCGCCCACAGCGCCAGGTTGCCCCGCAGCGTCTGCGACGGCACCGACAGCACGACGATGTCCGCGCCGCTGATCGCCTCGGCCGCGTCGGACGTGGCCCGGATGGAATCCGGCAGGATCAGGTGCGGGAAGTACTCCGGGTTGCGACGGGTCTCGTTGATCTCGGCGACCACCTCGGGCCGCCGGGCCCACAGCGTCACCTCGGTACCCGCGTCGGCGAGGACCTTCGCGAACGCGGTCCCCCACGAACCCGCACTCAGCACGGTCGCGCGGGTCATCCGGCGGACTCTTCGTCGGCGGATTCCGCAGTGGATGCGCCGGCCGACTCGTCGATCTGACCGTTGACGAAGCTCCGCCGACCGGCCGAACTCGGCGCCGGCGGCGGTGTCTCGCCCCGGATCTCGCCGACCATCGTACGCAGGACCAACATGATCTCGTCGGTGATCGCATAGAGGTTCGCGGCGGTCGGCTCGGCGCCCTTCCACTTGCCCAGATCGATCGGCTCACCACCGACGACGGTGACCTCGGTCCGCGGCTTCGGACGGAACTTGCGCGTACGCGGGTCGAACACCTGCTGCGCACCCCACGTCGCGATCGGCACGACCGGTGCACCGGTGGCGAGGAACAGCCGGGCGATGCCGGTCTTGCCACGCTGCGGCCAGAGGTCGCCCTTCTTCGGCGTCGTACCCTCCGGATAGATGATCAAGCCCTTGCCCGCCTTGATCTCGGCGACCGCGGCATCCAGCGCCTTGCTCGCATCGACCGTGCCCCGGTCGACCGGCGTCTGTTTCACCGCGCGCAACAGCGGTCCGAGGACCGGCACCTTGAAGAGGCTAGATTTGGCGAGGAACTGCGGCCACCGGCCGGAGTCCAGCACATAGTGAGCCACGACGAACGGGTCGAACTCGGACATGTGATTCGCCGCGAAGATGACACCACCGTCCGGCGGGATCTTGTCCATGCCGGACCAGTCCCGCTTGGTCATGACGAGGAGGACCGGCTTGACCAGAATGACCGTCGTGCGGCTCCAGAACCCGAGTCTGCGACGTGCCACGGACCCTCCATCTCCCAGCTGTATCTACGGTGGTCAGTGCGGAGCGCTGAACTGCACCTCCCCAGGCAAGAATCATGCCCGCAGACCCCGCCGCAGGCTAGGACAGGGTCCCGTGCCGACCCGTTCTCATCCAGGATGCCCGGAATGATCCCCTCGCATTACTCGATCATCATCCCGGTCAAGCCGGTCGGCATCGGCAAGTCCCGCCTGCGCGCCACGATCGCGACCGGCGATGGCCGGGCGACGAGCGTCGCGGATCGGCTCGTGACCGCGATCGCGCTCGACACGATCGAGGCCGCGCTCGCCGTCGCCGACGTGCTGGTCGTGACGAACGATCGGGACGTCGCCGACGCCGCGACCGCGCTCGGCGCCGGCATCGTGCCGGACCTGCCGGACGCCGGACTCAACGCCGCGATCGCCCACGGAGATGCGCTGCTCGGCCTCGGGACGCCACGTGCGGTGTTGACCGCGGACCTGCCGGCGCTGCGGTCCGCCGATCTGGCCGACGCACTGTCCGCGTTCGACGAACGGTCCGCCGGACGTCGCGGATACGTCGCAGACCACACGGGTACGGGTACGACGCTGCTGGTGGCCCGGTTGGGCGTACCCCTTGATCCGCACTTCGGTCCGGATTCGGCGGCGGCGCACGCGGCCTCCGGAGCGCTCGCGCTCGACGGCGATTGGGCGTCTTTGCGGCTCGACGTCGACACGAGCGCCGACCTGGCCGCGGCTCAAGCGCTGGGCCTGGGCAAGCGGACCGCGGCGGCACACTAGGCTGACGGCCATGCAGGGAACAGTCGCGACGTACGATCCCGAAACGCTGGCCGGCACCGTGCTGCTGGACGACGGGACGACGATGACGTTCGGCGAGGCAGCATTCCGTGCCTCCGGCCTCCGCCTGCTCCGCCTGGGCCAGCGCCTGCGCCTGGAGACCGATATCTCCGGCACGATCATCCGGGTGGCTCTGCCCACGATGCCCTAATCCGGGCGTTGACCGCCCCGAGGTGCGGAAACGGACCTTGCGTACGCGTTGCCGCGATCTTCGGGTTCGGATACCGAGAATTTGCCACGTGAACGCTTCCCGCCAGTCGTTTACCGGCCATGATTGACAGGTGAGCCCGACGCCGCCCGGTAAACCCGACCCCGCAAAGACCCCGAAAACTCCAAAGCCGCGCCGATCCTCGGAGCCGACCACGCCGCCGGCGACGCCGAAGCGCGGCTCGACCGCGAAGGCGACCTCAGCGAAGGCGACACCGACCAAGTCGACACCGGCGAAGCCGACATCAGCGAAGCCGACATCAGCGGCCAAGCCGGCAACCGCGAAGTCGACACCGGCGAGGCCGGCGGCCGCGGAGCCGATAGCCGCGGAGGCGATACCTTCGACGTCGATACCGGCGAAGCCGACGCCGGCGGCAACGGGACCGGCCGGGGCGGGCGCCGATGCCGGAGCCCGGACCGCGGAGACGATCAAGGCGTTTCCGGCCGTGGTACCGGCGACCATAACTGCGACGAACGGGGTCGACCCGCATCTCACCACCGCTGCGGAACCTCGTGCGACTCCCATGGGCGAGGTGATCGACGTGCCGGAACTGCTGGACGCTCCTCCACAGTTCGACGAGCCGCTGCCGGACGACCGGTTCTTGAACCGGGAAGTGTCGTGGCTCGACTTCAACGCGCGCGTCCTCCATCTGGCCGAGGACCCGGCGACGCCGCTGCTCGAACGTGCGAAGTTCCTCGCGATCTTCGCGCGCAACCTGGACGAGTTCTACATGGTCCGGGTCGCCGGGCTCAAGCGACGCCTCCAGACCGGCCTGCCGATCCGCAGCACCGACGGCATGACGCTGCGCGAGCAGTTGGCCGCGATCGCCGAGCGTACGGCCGAGCTGATGGCCCGGCATTCACGCTGCTTCGCCGACGACGTGGCACCGGCGCTCGCGAAGGCCGGCATCCAGTTCGTCCGCTGGGCCGACCTCGACGACGTCGAACGCGAGCGCATGCGGGACTACTTCCGCGACCAGGTCTTCCCGGTGCTCACACCGCTGGCGGTCGACCCGGCGCACCCGTTCCCGTACATCAGCGGTCTGGCCTTGAACCTGGCCGTCGTCGCGCGCGATCCGGAAGGCGCGACCGGTGAGTTCTTCGCCCGTGTGAAGATCCCGAACAACGTGCCACGCCTGGTCCAGGTGGGTCGGGACGGCTACCGGTTCCTGCCGCTCGAAGACCTGATCGCCGCACACCTCAGCGCGTTGTTCTCCGGCATGAGCATTCTCGAGCACCACGTGTTCCGGGTGACCCGCAACGCCGAACTCGAGGTCGAGGACGACCGGGACGAGGATCTGTTGCAGGCGCTCGAACGCGAGCTGGCCCGGCGCCGGTTCGGGCCGCCGGTCCGGCTGGAGGTCGCCACCACGATCTCCGACCACGTGCTCGAACTGCTGCTCCGCGAACTCGACATGGACGCGAGCGAAGTGCTTCGGATCAACGGGCTGCTCGACCTCTCCGCGCTGTGGCGCATCCACGACGACATCGACCGCCCGGATTTGAAGGACCGCCCTTTCGTCCCGGCGACGCACCCGCGATTCATCGACGCTGAGGCGCCACGCGGGCTGGGCGTCGTGGATACGAACCGACGCAGCGTGTTCGCGATGCTGCGGGACGGCGACGTACTCGTGCACCACCCGTACCACTCGTTCTCGACCAGCGTGCAGCGGTTCATCGAGCAGGCCGCGCTCGACCCGAACGTGCTGGCCATCAAGCAGACGCTCTACCGGACATCCGGCGACTCGCCGGTGATCGACGCGCTCGTCGACGCGGCCGAGGCGGGCAAGCAGGTGGTCGTGATCGTCGAGGTAAAGGCGCGCTTCGACGAGCAGGCGAACATCGGCTGGGCCCGAACGCTGGAGCGGGCCGGCTGTCACGTGGTCTACGGCCTCGTCGGCTTGAAGACGCACTGCAAGATCGCCCTCGTGGTACGCCAGGAAGGCAACCAGATCCGCCGGTACGCCCACATCGGCACCGGCAACTACCACCCGAAGACCGCCCGCGCGTACGAGGATCTCGGCCTGCTGACCGCCGATCCGGAGATCGGTGCCGACCTGACCGACCTGTTCAACATGCTGACCGGATACAGCCGGCAGACGGCGTACCGGCGGCTGCTCGTCGCGCCGTACGGCGTCCGGTCCGGCATCATCAGCCGGATCGAGGCGGAGACCGCGCTCGCCCGCGCCGGGGAACCGGGGCTGATCCAGCTGAAGCTGAACTCGATCGTGGACGAGGAGGTGGTGGACGCGCTCTACCGGGCCTCCGGCGCGGGCGTGCAGATCGACCTCGTGGTTCGCGGGATCTGCGTGCTGCGGCCGGGCGTACCCGGGCTGTCCGAGAACATCCGGGTCCGCTCGATCGTCGGACGGTTCCTGGAACACTCGCGGATCTACCGGTTCGGCATCGGCGACGAGACCGAGATCTGGATCGGCTCGGCCGACCTGATGCACCGCAACCTGGATCGCCGCGTGGAGGCTCTGGTCCGCGTGACCGACGCGACCGCGCTGGCGGACATCGTCGACCTGCTGGCCCGGGCGATGAGCGACGGTACGACCGCGTTCGAGCTGCGGCCGGACGGATCGTGGAAGGAGCCGCCGTCCGGACTTCCGGGCCCGGATTCGCCCGCCGGCCATATCGTGACCGGCCACCTGCAGGAAGCGCTACTGCGAGCGGTTGTCGGCTAGCGGTGACGCCGATGAAGCTGATCCATTCCGCCGGCGGCGTCGTGTGGCGACCCGCCGCCGATGGCGTCGAGATCGCGGTCGTGCACCGGGACCGCTACGACGACTGGTCGTTGCCGAAGGGGAAGCTCGACGCCGGCGAGCACGCGCTCGTGGCCGCCGTGCGGGAGGTCCGCGAGGAGACCGGGGTGGCCGCCGTCCCGCAGGTCCGCCTGCCGAGCATCCGCTACCTGACCGGCGAACCGGATACCGAGAAGACCGTCGACTTCTGGTCGATGCAGGCGTTCGATGCGACGTCGTTCACCGCCAACGACGAGATCAGCGAGCTCCGCTGGATCGGCGTCACCGAAGCCGCCGGGCTGCTGACCTACGTACACGATCGGGGTGTGGTCACGTCGTTCGCGGGGCTGCCGACGATCACCGGCGTCGCCGTCCTGGTCCGGCATGCCCATGCGGGCTCCCGCAAGCGCTGGGACGGTCCGGACGAAAAACGGCCGCTGGACGACGAGGGCAGGCTCGAGGCCGCCGCGCTCGGTCCGCTGCTCGCACTCTTCAAGCCGATCAGGGTGTACGCCGCTCCGCTCGACCGCTGCATCGACACGGTGGCCCCGATCGGGCTGCCGGTCCGGGTCGACACCGTGTTCGCCGAGGCGACCGAGGCACCGGCGAAGGCCGTTGCGGACCGGATCCGCGCGCTCGTCGGCGAGCACCAGCGCATCGTGATCGCCAGCCAGGGCGGCGTGATCCCGGCGGCCATCGAGGAGTTGCACGCGCACAACGTCAGCGCGACCGCGACGCTCGCCACACCGAAGGGCTCGGCCTGGGTACTCAGCTTCGCCGGGACCGACGTCGTAGCAGCCGACCACTTGTCGCTCTAGGCCTTCGAAACATCCTTCGCGAACGCCGCCGTCAGCGGCTTTGCCGAGCAGGCGCCGCCGAGACAGTGCAGGCCGTACAGGTTCTCGATCGTCCGCAGTACCGAATAGTGATTGACCTTCTGCGGGTACGTGCCCGGCACCACCGGCTGGCCGTACAGCACGAGCGGGATCCGGTTGGGCACACCGTCCTGGGCTTCGTCGAATGTGACGATCAGCAGGCTGTTGTGGGTTTTCGCCCAGGTCGCATAGGCGCTCATGTTCGTCTTGAGCCACGCGTCTCCGGTCGCCACGCCGCAATCGTGCATGTCGTGACACAGGTTCGGGATGACGAACGAGATGGTCGGCAGCGCGTTGAAATCGTTCTGCGGGAACGTCGCGAAGCTGACGCTGTCCGCCTTCGGTACGTTCGTGAAGTCGATCCACGGCGTGTGCTTCCGCGCGTACGTGCCACGGGTGCAGCCGGCGTACCCGCTGTGCGGCAGGCTTTCGGCGAAGCCGGTGAACGTACCGCCGGCCTTGAGGATCTGGGACGCGAGATTCGCGCTCGGGAACGACTGCGGGCAGTCATCGGTCGTCACGCCATGCGTCGAACCGGAGAACAACGCAAGGTAATTCGGCTGGCTCGGATGCGTCTCCGCGTACGCGTTCGTAAAGTTCGCGCCCCGCCGCTCCAGCGCTGCGATGTACGGCGCGTGCGAGGACAGCTGCTTCGGCGACTCGTTCTCCTCCATCACGATCACGATGTGCGCCGGTGGCTTCGGATTCGTAGCGGCCGAGGTCGGCGAGGGCGGCGGCGACGGTGTCATGGTGGAGACCGCCGGGATCGCGCAACGAGGGCCGGAAAATGACGGTACGGGTGCCGATGTGAGATCGGCACCCGTACCCGTGTTCGTCGACCGCTTTAGCGGGCCGACTTCTTGGCCGGCGCCTTTTTGGCGGTGGTCTTGGCGGGCGCCTTCTTGGCGGCCGCCTTCGACGCGGTGGACTTGCTGGCGGCAACCGTGGTCGCTGCGGTCTTCTTGACCGCTGCCTTCTTGACGATCGCCTTCTTGGCCGGCGCCGTCTTGGCCGGCGCGGTCTTGCGGGCGGTCGTCTTGGTCGCGGTCGTCTTCTTCGCGGTTGCGGTTGCCGGCGACGTCTTCTTCGCCGCCGTGCTGGCCTTGGTGGCCGGTGCGCTCTTGGCCGCGGTCGTCTTGACCGCCGCCTTCTTCGCCGGAGCAACCGCCTTCGGCGCCTTGCCCGTCGCCACCATCTCCTTGAAGCCGGCACCGGCACGGAATGCCGGTACTGCGGTCTTCTTGACCTTCACGGCTTCACCGGTACGCGGGTTGCGTGCCATCCGAGCGGCGCGGGTGCGCTTCTCGAAGACACCGAATCCGGTGATGGAGACCTTATCGCCCTTGGTAACCACGGCTTGGATCTCGGCAAGCACCGCGTCGAGCGCGACGGTTGCCGACTTCTTCTCTCCAAGACGAACCGCGAGTGCGTCGATCAGCTCGGCCTTATTCACGAGTTCCCTCCCGTACACAACTGATGGCCATTTGTGGCCATTCTGCGCGCACGTTATGCCCAATGCACCGCAGATTCAATCATCTGGCCACAAACTTTCCGTTGTGTCGCAAGGGGACCACGTCGAATTAATAGGGTCAAGCCAGCGTTACAACGGGCCAAAATGACGCCCGGGTCGCCTCGTACGCCGAAATTTCGGCTTCCGCGCGCAGCGTCAGATCGATGTCGTCAAGCCCTTCCAGCAGGCGCGATTGGGCGAAATCGTCGAGCGGAAAGGCTTCCGTGACACCGCCACCGGTCACCGTCTTCGTTGCGACGTCCACCGTGACCGTGCCATTCGGGTCGGCCTCGACGGCGGCCCACAGTTTTTCGATCACCGCGGCCGGAAGTTCGACCGGGACCAGACCCTCCTTGAGCGAGTTGCCCTTGAAGATGTCGCCGAAGCTCGGGGCGATCACGGCCCGGAATCCGAAATCCCGGAGCGCCCAGACCGCGTGCTCCCGCGACGATCCGGTGCCGAATTCCGCTCCGGCGATCAGCACCGTGGCACCGTCGTACCGTGGGTCGTTGAGCACGAAATCCGGGTCGTTGTCGCGCCAGGCCCGGAACAGACCGTCCTCGAAGCCGGTCTTTGTGATCCGCTTCAGGTACACAGCGGGGATGATCTGGTCCGTATCTACATTGGAACGGCGGAGCGGGACGGCCCGGCCGGTGTGGCTCTTGACAGCTTCCATGTCTCTATTCCTCAGTCCTGGCGACTAGTTCAGGTCGGCCGGCGTGGCGAATCGACCGACAACGGCGGTGGCGGCGGCGACCGGCGGCGATACGAGGTGCGTACGCGAGCCCTTGCCCTGCCGTCCCTCGAAGTTCCGGTTCGACGTCGACGCGGCACGCTGGCCGGCTGCGACCGTGTCCGGGTTCATGCCCAGGCACATCGAGCACCCGGCAAAGCGCCACTCGGCACCCGCATCGCTGAAGACCTTGTCCAGACCCTCGGCCATCGCCGTCTCCCGGACCGCGGCCGAACCCGGTACGACCAGCATCCGTACGCCGTCGGCGACGCGCCGTCCGCGCAGCACCTCCGCCGCTGCGCGCAGATCCTCGATCCGGCCGTTGGTGCAGGAGCCGACGAACACGACGTCGACCGGGATGTCGCGGATCGGCGTACCCGGCGCGAGATCCATGTAGACCAGCGCGCGCTCGGCGGCGCTGCGGGTCGCCTCGTCGGGCATGCCCGCCGGATCCGGCACGACGCCGTCGAGCGTGGTGCCCTGGCCCGGGTTCGTGCCCCAGGTGACGAACGGTCGGACGGAGCTGGCATCCAGCGTGATCTCGGCGTCGAACGTGGCGCCCTCGTCGGTCGCCAGCGTGCGCCAGTAGGCGACGGCGGCATCCCAGTCGGCACCGGTCGGCGCGTACTGCCGGCCTTGCATGTACGCGAATGTGGTCTCGTCCGGCGCGATCATGCCGGCCTTCGCACCCCACTCGATCGACATGTTCGCGATCGTCATCCGGCCTTCCATGGACAGCGCCCGGATCGCGCTGCCGCGGTATTCGACCACGTGCCCGCGCCCGGCGCCCGTACCGACCTGGGTGATCAGTGCCAGCACCAGATCCTTCGCGGTCACGCCGGGCTGCAGTTCGCCGTCGATCGTGACGGCCATCGTCTTCGGCGTGTCCTGCGGCAGCGTCTGCGTCGCGAGCACGTGCTCGACCTGGCTGGTCCCGATGCCGAACGCGAGCGCACCGAACGCGCCGTGGGTGGACGTGTGTGAGTCTCCGCACACGATCGTCATGCCGGGCTGAGTCAGACCGATCTGCGGGCCGAGGACGTGCACGACGCCCTGCTGGGCATCGCCGAGCGAATGCAGCCGGACACCGAACTCGGCACAGTTGCTGCGAAGCGCCTCGATCTGCGTACGCGAGATCGGGTCCTCGATCCGCAGCAGCGTGGTCGTCGGTGTGTTGTGGTCCTCGGTCGCGATCGTCAGATCGGGCCGGCGCACCTTCCGTCCGGTCAACCGGAGGCCTTCGAACGCCTGCGGACTCGTCACCTCGTGCACGAGGTGGAGATCCACGTAGAGGAGATCGGGTTCACCGGCCGCCGCACGGACGACATGTGCGTCCCAGACCTTCTCCGCGAGTGTGCGTGGTACTGCTCCCACCATCTGGACATCCTAAAGTTTGGGAGGTATGTTTCGCTGTATGGGACACAGTATGAGCGGCGTTGGCGTTCTCGACAAGGCCATCGTCATCTTGGGGGCGTGCGTCGACGGCGCCAGCCTCGCAGAACTGGTTGAGCGAACGAAATTGCCGCGGGCAACGGCGCACCGGCTAGCACAGGCACTCGAAATCCACCGAATGCTGGTACGGGACCCGCAAGGCCGCTGGCGTCCAGGCCCTCGCCTGGGCGAACTCGCTAACGCAGCTCCTGATGTGCTCCTCACCGCAGCAGAGCCGATGATCGCCGCATTGCGGGACGCCACCGGCGAAAGCGCGCAACTGTATCTACGCCGGGCCGACGAACGGATCTGCGTCGCCGCCGCCGAACGCGCGAGCGGGCTGCGCGACACGGTACCGGTCGGATCGGTGCTGCCCATGGTCGCCGGATCGGCCGCTCAGGTGCTGTTGGCCTGGGAGCCGCCGGAGGCGGTCATGCCGCTGCTGCCACGGTGCAAATTCACCGGCCGTACGCTCGCGGAGGTTCGGCGTCGCGGCTGGGCGCAGAGCGTCGCCGAGCGGGAAGCCGGTGTGGCCAGCGTCTCAGCGCCGATCCGCGACCGGACCGGACGGGTCATCGCGGCAATCAGCGTGTCCGGACCGATCGAGCGGCTCGGGCGGCGCCCCGGTGACCGGCACGCGATGGCGGTCGTACGCGCGGGGCAACGCCTATCCGGCCTCTAAAACGACGGTATGAGAGCGCTCGTCTGATCGTTACGGCGGGCGCTCTTATATACCTCAGATATAGATCAAGCAATAGATGCCGACCTGAGATCGTTATGTACTTCCTGGGATTTTGTGACGTGGCTACCATGACCGGGCACGTCACTAGTCCTCTGGAAGGAAACCCCCGTGACTGATCCAACTCCGGCGAACCCGGAGCAGGCTGACACCTCGGCGCCGGACGCGCTGACGGTACCGGCAACGCCGGCGCAGCGTACCGACTCCGACTCCACCGTCGACACCGCTGCCGGCGCATATGACCCGTGGTCGCGCCAGGCCGCCACTGTCGGGGTCCCCGCCACGGACGAGCCTCTCGACCCGACCAGCACGATCGAGGTCACTGCGGCGGCCGACGGCAGCACCGACGATTCGGTGACCGATGTCGAATCGGCTGCTGCGGAGGGCACGCCGAAGCGCCGGCGCCGCCGTACCACGGTCGTACTGTCCGCCTCTGCCGTACTCGTCCTTCTGCTCGGTGTCGGCGCCTACGCCGGCGTCCGGGCCTGGACCGGCGCGGGCATCCGCGAGGCGGAATCGGCCGTACCGGCGTCGGTGACCGCGTTCGTGCGGATCGACCTCAAGCCCGGCTACCGTGACCAGCTGGCCTTCGACAGCCTGGTGAAGAAGTTCCCGACCGGAAAGTCGACGCAGGACTTCCTCACCACGCAGGAGACCACCGTCTCGAAGGGCGCCGGGCTGAGCTTCGATAAGGACGTCAAGCCGTGGTTCGGCGGCCAGATCGGCATCGCCGAGTGGACGAACGCCGCGAAGAAGTCGGTCGACCTGCTCGTGTTCTCGAGCAAGGACGATGCTGCTGCGACCGCCGCCCTGAACAAGGTCAAGGCGAAAGCGGGCTCGGAATTCGGGTTCGTGCTGAGCAATGGCTACGCGGTCGTTGCCGGTGGGTCCACCGACGCGCAGGCCGACGCCGCTGCCGCAGCGGCTGCTGCGAAGGCGCACAACCTAGCCGACTCCAGCTCGTACAAGTCCGCGGTGTCCCACCTGTCCGGACACAACTTGGTCATCGCGTACGTCGACCTCGGCAAGTTCGCCCAGACCATCGGCACCGAGCTGCAGACCGCGCTGAGCGGCCCGTTCGATGGCACCGACCCGCTCTCGGGTACCGATCCTCTCAGCGGCACCGATCCCCTCAGCGGCACCGATCCCCTCTCGGGCACCGATCCCCTCAGCGGCACCGATCCGTTCGGCGGCACCGATCCGCTTAGTGGCACCGACCCGTTCGGCGGCACCGATCCGCTCGGAGCCGGCGGCGCGCTCCTTCCCGGACTCCTCGGCGGCAGTGCTGTGACCGGCGAGCTGGCGAAGATCAAGGGCACGATCGCGGTCGGCGGCAGCATCGTCGGCAACGGCGTGGAAATCCGTGCGCACGTGGACGGCCTCACAACCGATGCGGCGAAGACCACGGGCGCGAACGTGGCAGCGACGCTGAAGGCCATGCCGGACACGACGATCGTCGGGCTCGCGCTCGACGGCGTCGACCCGAAGAGCGCCGCTGGGGCGTCGCTCACACAGTCGCTGAGCGGCATTGCCGGACTTCTCTCCGGCAGCGGCGCGATCGGGATTACCGACCCGAGCGACCCGACGTCCGCCGGTCCCGGCCAGATGGGCCAGATGATGCAGGCTCTGACCGGCCCGATCGAGTCGGTCCTGACGTCGAAGGTGATCAGCCTGTCCCTGACCGGCTTCACCGGCGGCATGCCGAGCGGCTACCTGTCGGTGGACTTCCGCAATGCGGCCGACGCGCAGTCCATGATGACCGCGATCCAGGGCCTCACCGGCAACGGGCCGCTCCCCAACCTGGCGATCACCCAGAACGGCACCGAGGTTCGGGCCACGATGGGCGGCCCGGTGAGTTCCGGAAAGCTCGGCGGCAGCTCGTTGTTCAACGAAGCGACCGACGGCATGTCGAACGCGAGCGTCATCGCCTACATCGACGTCCAGAAGCTCGTCGGCCTGATGGCCGCGAACGGGGATGCGATGACCGCGAAGGACAAGGCGCAGATCGCGCCGATCAAGGCGATCGCGGTCGCCACCAGCACGTCGGGCACGTCCGAAGACGAACTGGTACGCGTCGTCATCAAGTAGTTCCACGTTGACCGGAAGCCCCGCCGCCCGTACCGGGCGGTGGGGCTTTCCGCGTCGCGGCCGGAACGAATGTGCCGCTCTGATTCCTGGCCATCGGCGTCGTCTGCCGCTATCGGCCGTTGTTGGTGTGCGAGTTCGGGGCCGAGGTTGCCGACGAGGTCGGCGTGGTTGAGTTCGACGTCGGTGTCGGTGCCCCAGCCGCGTCCTGCGAGCAGGTGCATCCGGGCTTGTGCCTGCGGCCAGGTGATGGCGTCGGAGATGGCGCGGAATGATTGCAGTAGTTCACCTTCGGTGGGCGGCGCCCAGCGCTCGTTGACGAGGCGCTTGGTCAGGGCCAACGCTCACGGCGCATTCGAACGCCGAACTCGATGTCGCGACCTAAGCAGATGTCGCCAATCCAGGCGGGGGCCAACCGCCGAGGGTAGCGTTCGAGACGACGAGAGTGCTCGCCGTTCCGACGCCGGAAAGGTTAGCTCATGACAGAACACGCGCCATACGTTGACCACGCCAACCTGCCGGATCCCACCGAGGGCTTCGTGGTGACGATGTTCATCACCGTCCGCAGCATCGCTCGGTCACGAGACTTCTACTCGCGCGTCCTTGGCGGCACGGTGGTCCTGGAAGAGAATCCGTGCATCGTCAAGCTGGCCAACACGTGGATCCTCATGAACCCGGGCGGTCCGCCCACGCCGGACAAGCCGGGCATCACGGTGGCGAATTACGAACCCGGCGACACGACCTCCATATTCCTGAACCTGCGGGTCGCTGACATCCAGGCCCGTTATGAGGAATGGAAATCGAAGGGCGCAGAGTTCGTCACGCCGCCGATTGACCGCGAGGCGGAGATCCGCTGCTACATGCGCGACCCGGACGGCTACATGATCGAAGTCGGCCAGGCCACCGGCATCGAGCATGGCGTCTTTGCCAAAAAACGCCCAGAGGATCTCCCCGGGTGAGCAGCGGCTCACCGACGGCCAGCATGGTGATCACGGCCTCGGCCACCTAGCGGGCAGCATCCCCGCGGTCACCGGCCCATCTTTAAGATTTGCGTGCATCACTGTCATCCGGACGCGCACGTCAGGCTGGGTGTGCGACGAGACCGGGATAGATTCTGGCGGTTCGATCGTTCATATAGTCGTTCGCTTCATTACTGGTCGCGGTCTTGGGATCGATACGCGCGTGATGGCCGGTGTAGTTGGTATCCAGCGCAATGGCAACGCCCAGCAGGTATTGACCCAGGGGCGGGAGTGGCTTGTCGAGGGCAAGCAGCGGATCGGCCATCTGGGGCACCGGCTGTGGTGCGACCTCGGGCCAGTCTTCCTGGGCCCGCGGTGTCGTGCGGGTGAGCACCGGCGCGATGCTGGGTGCGGTTGCGTCTCGGCCGGTCAGCGGCGGTCCGAGGTTCCAGCGTTCCCGAAGAGTGGCGATCACCGACGTATTGCGGTGAGCGGCTGTGACGACAGTCTGCGCGTCGACATAGGCGGAGACAGCGAGAGTGGGGACGCGCATCCCGGCCCGATCGAACCGGAAGCCCATCTGCCCGACCGGGCGGGCAGCGTCAGGCGGATCAACCCTGGGCGGCACTACATGGTCGTAGTTGCCGCCGTGCTCGTCGAACGAGACCAGGAACAACGTGTTGCGAAAGTTTGAACCGCCGGCGGTATCCGCGGCGCGGACGGCCGAATATATCCGGGCCAGCAGATCCTCGCCGCCCAGGACCGACGACACCGGGTCGGCCGACACTCCTGGCACCACTGCGTTGATGGCGGGGTGGTAGTCGTTGTGGGCGTGGATCAGGCACGGTTCGATGAACGAGTACGAGGGCAGGCGCCCGCGCTCTGCGTCGTCGAAGAAGTCGGCGAGGGTCGAGAAATTAGTGGCGAAATATCGCGAGAGTCGGGGGGCGTGGATCATCCCGGTCGCCGACATCCGCATCCCCGGATCGACATACACCCGCCACGACAGGCCCGCCGCCTCCAGCCGTTCGAAGATGGTCTCGGCGTCGTTGTGCAGAGGAAAGTTCTCGTAAGGGGCGTTAACCACGAACCCCGATGAGCTTGCCGCATGGTAGAACGACCGGTTGGTGAAAGTCTGGGACGGCACATCGCAATGCCAGTGGTCGAAAGTGACAAACCCGCGCGCGATCGCCGAGAGGACCGGGACTTTGTCGGGGGTGTAGCCGGTCATGATCTGCGAGTACTCGTCATAGAGGGGCTGACGCCCCATCTCCGCGGTAAATGCGCTGATGTAGTCGGCGACGAACCCGTCCATCGTCGGTATCGCATGCGGATTGCTTGGAGCGTTGAACGGAGCGGTCATCTGCTCGGACAGAACACCCCGGTTGGTGGGCGGATCGATCACAGCGAACAACTGGGTGTTGACGTGCGTGAACTCTTCGCCCGGATCTGGATTGGGGACATCCATACTGGTCGCAACACCATACGGAACGATCTTGCGGTCGGCGCCGTGCTCGGCCCACGACGGGATCGGGTTGGCTAGATCCCTGCCGATCACACCCTCAAACGCCGCTACCTCACCCGGTTGGTACAACCGTCCAAGCAAGTTGTCGAACGTTCGGTTCTCAAACATGACCGACACGACATGATCGAACTTGGGACCGTCCTCTGCTCCGGCCACGACCCACCTCCACATTCACGATAAGTTCGCAGCCGTACGAGCATCACGAAACGTGAAACCTGCCGCGGTCGGGGTTGCGGTGATGTAGCCGACCTCGGCGACGGCGGCCGGGACCGCACACGTTCTCGAACCCGGCAGGGAGTGGACTGACACCGGCGAGAACCGTGCCGTCTCCTCGGGAACCGACGGGCCTACCCAATGCCGATCTTGCTGAATTCGGCGCTACGTCCGATGGCGACAGGCGGCAGCGTCTACATTGCTCAGCGCGGGCGTGCCACCGACAGTCGTTGGGAAGATGGCAGGACGTGGAAACCGGCGATGGGATATCGAAACTTCGGCACGCATTCGGAACAACCAACGGATGACGCCGGATTCGGCCGTAGATTGTCGTACATACGATCGAAGCCCTTGACCGCATGGTCAAGGGCTTCTTTTCGCTGCTCACTACTGGTAGTCCCGATGGGATTCGAACCCACGCTACCGCCTTGAGAGGGCGGCGTCCTAGGCCACTAGACGACGGGACCATGCTCCCTGTGCTGATCTTACTTCCAGCTCCGATGCGCACAACATCGGCCGCTGGGGTACCAGGACTCGAACCTAGACTAACTGAACCAGAATCAGTTGGGCTGCCAATTACCCCATACCCCAATGGTGTCGAGTCGCCCCGGCACCGCTGTGAAACTGTACCCGACGGCCGGTGCCCGACAAAACCGGGTTACCCGCGTGCCGCCGATCTTCAGCCCAGCAGCACAGGCTCAGTCAAGCAGTACGACGCGGTTCGTCAGGGTGCCGATTCCCTCGATCGACACGCTCACCGAGTCGCCGTCGACGATCGGCGAGACGCCGGCCGGCGTACCCGTCAAGATCACGTCGCCGGGCAGCAGCGTCATCACGTGTGAGATGTAGGACACCAGCGTGGGAACGTCGAACACCATGTCCTTCGTACGGCCGAGTTGGCGTACCTCGTCGTTGACCTCACACCGGACCTCGAGGTCGCTCGGGTCGACGTCGGTGGAGATCCACGGGCCGAGCGGGCAGAACGAGTCGAAGCCCTTGGCCCGCGTCCACTGGCCGTCGCTCTTCTGCAGATCGCGAGCGGAGACGTCGTTCGCGCAGGTGTAGCCGAAGATCGCGGCGGCGGCGCCGGCCCGGTCCACCCGGCGAGCGCCGGGAGCGCCGATCACGACGGCGATTTCAGCCTCGTGCTCGACGTGCTTCGTCTGCGGCGGCAGCTTGATGGCGTCGTGGTGGCCGATGATCGACGTGGACGGCTTCAGGAACAGCAACGGCTCCTTCGGCACCGGGGCGTTGTGCTCGGCGGCGTGATCGGCGTAGTTACGGCCGACACCGACAACCTTGCTCGGCAGGATCGGGGAGAGCAGGCGTACGTCGGCAAGCGCCCACCGCTGGCCGGTGAACGTCAGCGAGCCGAAAGGGTGGCCTTCGATCTCGGCCACGGTCAGGCCGTCCGAACCGACGTTTCCCTCACCCTCGACAGCACCGAACGACATCCCGCCACTGTGAACAAATCGGGCAATACGCACAACGACTCCTCTTCAGGTTGACCGTCCCCGAATCTACCGCCCGTCCCGCCGAGCCCGACTCGCTACCCTGGTCGCGTGTACATGACGATCCTCGACGAGCCGACCTGGCGCGCCGCCGCGGCCGCCCACGAGGAGCGCATCGACGGATGGTTGAGCGGGCATCTGGAGCGCCGCCAACACGGCCACAAACACCCGGTCGAGGACTTCCTGTTCACGTACTACTCCTATCGCCCCAATCAGCTCCGCCGCTGGCATCCGGGCGCAGGTGTGGTGCTGGCCGGCGCGACCGCCGCCGAGCTTGGGCCGGATTATCGCGAGACCGCCGACGGTGCAGTCCTCGACGACGATGCGGTACGCGCAAAGCGGGCGGATTCCATCGCGTGGATCGTCCGACTGCTGCGGGAGACCTCGTCCCGGCCGGCGCACTTCGGCTGCTTCGGCATGCACGAGTGGGCCATGGTCTACCGGCTCTCGCCGGACCAGGTCCGGCACTCGACGTGGCCGCTGCGGCTTGGGCCGGAAGGCACCGATGCGATCGTCGAAGCGAACCGTGTGCGGTGCAGCCACTTCGACGCGTACCGCTTCTTCACGACACCGGCCCGGCCGCTCAACATTCTGCAACTCACCCGCGAGGCGCAGGCGGAGTACGAACAGCCCGGCTGCCTCCACGCGAACATGGATCTCTACAAGTGGGCGTACAAGCTGGCGCCGTTGACGAGTAGCGACCTGATCGTCGAGTGTTTCTCGCTGGCCCGCGACATCCGTACGCTGGACATGCGGGCCAGCCCCTACGACTTAGCCGATCTGGGCTATCCCCCGATCATGATCGAGACCGTAGATGGACGCGCCGAATACACCCGCCAGCAACGAACCTTCGCCGACCGCGCCGCGCACCTGCGCGAGAAACTCATCACTCAGACGATCTTGTGACGATAAGAGCTACGCGATGACGTTGACCGCTCTTGCCACTACCAGGGCTACCGTTACCAGGGAGATCGCGCTCTGGAACATCATCACCATCTTGGCCCAGCGGGACAGCGGCAGCGTGTCGGTAGGGCTGAACGCGGTGGCGTTCGTGAACGACAGGTAGAGGTAGTCGACGAATGCCGGCTCCCAGTCCTTCGCGACCAGTTCCGGCGCGGTCATCTGGGAGAACAGGAAGTCCGTGTGCTGGTGGGTGCCGCAGGCGCGCTCGGCCGGACCGCCACGATCCATGTCCCAGTACCACAGCGCGAACACGATGACGTTCGTCAGCCAGATTGCACCGCCGCTGCGCAGCAGGTTTCCCGGCTCGTCCAACGGATTCGGAGTCCCGACCAACACCTGGTTATGGATCAGGGACCGGATCAGCTGGTACGCCGACCACGTCGTCGCCAGGCTTGCCGCCACCACGAGGCTGAGGCTGAGCGTACGCAGGACCTTGGACGTACGGTCGATCGACGTTTGCCGGAATGCGATGATCGCCACGAGGATCAGCAACTCCAGCGAGGGCAGCAGCCACCACGGATCGAACGCGAACTGATGTGGCACGACCGCCTGCAGTGCAATGGCTACCAGGATCGCAATGGCGACCGGCAGGCGCGGCTCCTCGGCCGTACGGCGGAGCCAGGCCGGCTCGTGGATCGGCTTCTGGGAGAGCCGCTCGATGTGTGCCGCGATGTGGTTGAGGCGCTCGTGCAGGCTGGCCGGGTCCAGCGGCAGCACCGCCGCGATCGCCGAATCGACGGCGATGTGCTCCAGGCCGGCGTGCATTTCCGGATCGCCGGAGACCTGCTGGGGAAGGTCGTGATGAGGATCGGTCACGGCGTTCATTGTGCTTGCATCCGCCGACATCCGCTACGTCGAGTCGCTGCGGACTCCACCGCCATCCGGTGGAGATTTGCGCTGGCTGGCTAACGTCTCGCCCATGAAGGGGATGGATCACGCCCGACGGATCACCGGTGCCGCCTGCTGGATCATGATCGCCGCCACGGCCCTGTTCGCGATCGTCCGCGTCTTCGGACTCGAACGCGGCTGGTACCTCAGCATGGTGATGGCCTTCACGCCGTACCTCATGGTGGTGGCACTTGTGCCCTTGGTTGTGGCGTTGGTGCTCCGGAAGTGGCGCGCGTTCACGGCCGCCGTGCTCACTGTGCTCGCGCTGGCGACCATGTTCATCCCGCGCGCGATCGGGCACCCGGATCCGGGTACCGGCCCGGAGCTGCGCGTGATGAGCCAGAACATGAAGGTGGGCGCGGCCGACCCAGAGCAGATTGTCGGGCTTGTCCGGTCGCACCACATCGATTTGCTGGGACTGGACGAGTTCACGCCGGCTGCCCAGACGGCTCTGGAAGACGCGGGACTGCTCACGCTGCTGCCGTTTCGCGCGAGCGATCCGTTCCTCGATGCGACCGGCTCGGCGATCTACTCCCGCTATCCGCTGTCCGGAACCGGATATCAGCATCTCGCCGGCCGATTCGGGCAGGAGTACGCGACCGTGACCGTCCCCGGCGCGCTGCCGCTGGAGTTCTACGCCGTGCACACGCGCGCGCCGGCCGGGCCGGGTACCCAGGCCGACTGGGCGAAGAGCATGCAGCAGGAGCCGGCCGCGACACCGCACGGCGTCGTCCGGTTGCTGGCCGGTGACTTCAATGCGACGTTCGACCAGTTCCGGCTGCGGGATCTGCTGGCGACCGGCTACACGGACATCGCGTCGCAGCTCGGCGACGGCATGGTGACCACCTGGCCCTATGACGGGCGGCTGATCCCGCCGGTGCCGATCACGCTGGACCACATGTTCGCGGACCCGCGAATCGGCGCGGTGTCCTTCGGCGCGAGCACGGTCAAGGGCACCGATCATCGCGCGATATACGCGACTGGTCACGCTCCCGGCTGCGTAAGGGAATGCGCGGGCTCCCGGTCCCGCGGCACCTGCCATGGGACCGGGAGCCGTTTGCTCAGACCGTCAGGCCGTAGGTAAGCGCGTCCACGAGCGCATGCCAGCTCGCTTCGACCACGTTCTCGTGCACGCCGACCGTGGTCCAGTCGCGGCCCGCCGAGCCGGCGGTCTCGACGAGCACGCGGGTCACCGCCGCCGTACCGTGCGAGCCCGCGAGGATGCGGACCTTGTAATCATTGAGTTCAAACCCGTCAAGCTGGGGGTACGAGGACCGGAGCGCCGAACGCAACGCATTGTCCAGCGCATTCACCGGCCCGTTCCCTTCCGCCGTCGCGATGACACGCTCGCCGGCCACGACGACCTTCACCGTGGCCTCGCTGACCACCGTGCCGTCGCCGCGATGTTCCACGATCACCCGGTAGGACTCGAGCGTGAATGGCCGTACCACGCCCCCCGGCAACGCCTCCCGTACGAGCAGCTCGAACGACGCGTCGGCGGCCTCGAACGACCAGCCTTTCGCCTCGAGCTGCTTGACCGACGCGGTCACCGCGGACAGCGCCTCGGGCGACGTCGCCAGGTCGATGCCGAGCTCACGTGACTTCAGCTCGATCGAGGCCCGCCCGGCCATCTCGGTGACCAGGATCTTCATGTCGTTGCCGACCACCATGGGGTCGATGTGGTTGTACAGCAACGGGTCGACCTTGATCGCACTCGCGTGGATGCCCGCCTTGTGAGCGAACGCCGCGGCCCCTACATACGCCTGGTGGGTGTCGGGGGCGAGATTTGCGATCTCGGCGATCGCGTGCGAGACGCGTACCGCCTGTTCCAGGCATCCGTCCGGTAGGACCTGCATACCCAGCTTGAGTTGGAGATTCGCGACGACGGCGAAGAGGTCGGCGTTGCCGGGCCGCTCGCCGTACCCGTTCGCGGTGCACTGCACCTGGATCACGCCCGCCTCGACCGCGGCGATCGTGTTCGCGACCGCGCAGGAGGTGTCGTTCTGGCAGTGGATGCCGAGCGGCATCGCCGGTTCCGGCAGGAGCGTACGGAGATCGGTGATCGCGGCGGTGATCCGGGACGGCAGCATGCCGCCGTTCGTGTCGCACAGGACGACGGTCTCGGCACCGGCCTCGTACGCGGCGGCGACGACCTTCGCGGCGTACTCCGGCTGGTATCGGAATCCGTCGAAGAAGTGCTCGCAGTCGACGAGGACCCGGCGACCTTCGGAACGGAGATAGTCCACGGTATCGCGTACCATGGCGAGGTTTTCTTCCAGGTTTGTCCGGAGCGCTCGCTCGACGTGCCGCACGTCCGATTTGGCGACCAGGCACACCACCGGCGATTCGGCCGCGAGCAACGCCTGGACCTGTGGATCGGCCTTGGCCGTGAGGTCCTTGTGCCGGGTCGAGCCGAACGCGACCAGCACCGCGTGCTTGAGATCCAGCTCGGTACGCGCACGAGCGAAGAATTCGGTGTCCTTCGGCATCGCGCCGGGCCAGCCGCCCTCAATGAATCCGACACCGAACTCGTCCAGCAGCCGGGCGATCGCGAGCTTGTCCGCGACCGAGTACGTGATGCCTTCGCGCTGCGCACCGTCGCGCAACGACGTGTCGAAGACCTGAACTGTCATGGCTCTCCTTCGGTGTTCCTTCATCCGGCCGCGAACGTTCCGGCCGCAAAAACATCAGCCGCAAAACAAAAGACCCCCTGCGGAATGCAGGAGGTCGGCGCGCGCAGGTGGTGCTGGCTGCGCGCGCTACTCGATAATGACGAGCTGGAAGGTCACGTTTCGTAGTGTTGCACATCGGTCCACGCTTCGGGCCCGGTATCCCAAACTTCGGAATGTCGGTGGTGTTTCCAGGGCGTAACGCCAGTCCGGTAACCTGCGGCCGTGATCTCAAACTTCCGCGATGTGGGCGGCGTACGGACCGTCGACGGCGACCTCGTCCGCACCGGCGTCCTCTTCCGCTCGGCCTCGTTGGCAGGCCTGACCGAAGAGGGCGTCGCGCACCTGGCCGACCTCGGCATCCGTACCGTGATCGACATGCGCCGGAGCGAAGAGGTCAGCACGTACGGGCGGGTTCCCGACGCCGACGGCCGCGAATACGTGAACGTGCCGCCGATGCACCAGATGTGGGAGCACCGCCCCGGCGATGAGACCGTCGGAGCAGCCCGCTTCCTGGCCGACCGTTACTTGGAGTTGGCTCGGGACGGCGGCGCCCAGTACGCCGCGATCCTGCGGCTGATCGGCGACGAAGGACGGGCGCCGCTGATCGTGCACTGCTTCGCCGGCAAGGACCGCACCGGCGTACTGGTCGCGCTCGCGTTGGCGCTGGTCGGCGTGGACGATGCCGGGATCGCCAGTGACTACGCGCTGAGCGACGGGTGGTCCCGCGGGCACGCGCCGCTCGACATGCCGGAGCACTGGATCATGGCACCGGGCGAGGCGATCGAGCTGTTCCTGACCGACCTGCGAGCGCAGTACGGGTCGGTGACGCGTACGCGGCGAGCATCGGCCTGGATGAGGCCGACGTCGCCGCGCTGCGTTCGGTGCTGGTCTCGCCTAGATGACCGGGTGCACCCAGCCGTAGGTGTCCGGCGCGACACCGCGCTGGATGTCCACGAGTTGCTGGCGGATGCTGCTGGTCACGGCGCCCATGCCGGCGCCCTGGCCGATCGTGAAGTCGTCCCGATGTGAGCGGACGCGCCCGATCGGCGTGATCACGGCCGCCGTACCGCAGGCGAACGCCTCGGTCATCCGGCCGCTCGCCGCATCGACCCGCCATTCGTCGATCGAGTACGGCCGCTCCACCGTGGTGATCCCGCGGTCGGCGGCCAGCGTCATGATCGCATCACGGGTGATGCCCGGCAGGATCGAGCCGTTCAACGGCGGCGTGACCATCGTGTTGTCGTCGAACACGAAGAACGTGTTCATGCCGCCGAGCTCGTCGACGTACTTGCGCTCCACCGCATCGAGGTAGATGACCTGATCGCAGCCGAGTTCGGTCGCCTCCAGCTGCGCCGCGAGGCCGCCCGCGTAGTTGCCGCCGCACTTCGCCGCGCCGGTACCGCCGGGTGCCGCACGCGTGTACTCCTCGGAGATCCACAGCGACAACGGCTTGACGCCGCCCTTGAAGTACGGCCCGGCCGGCGACGCGATCACGACGTAGAGATATTCGGACGCGGGCTTCACGCCGAGGAACACCTCGGAAGCGAACATGAACGGCCGCAGGTAGAGGCTGCCGTCGACGCCCGTCCGGGATCCAGTCACGGTCGATCTTGACGAGCTCCGTCAAGGAGTCGAGGAAGACCTGCTCGGGCAGTTCGGCCATGGCCATCCGGCGCGCGGATGCGGCGAACCGCCGGGCGTTCGCGTCCGGGCGGAACATCGTCACGCCGCCGTCCGCGGCCCGGTACGCCTTGAGGCCCTCGAAGATCTCCTGCGCGTAGTGCAGCACCGCGGTCGCGGGATCCATCGGGATCGGGGCGCGGGCCTCGACCCGAGCGTCGTACCAGCCCTTGCTCTCCGCATATCGGATCGTGACCATGTGGTCGGTGAATACCCGTCCGAAGCCAGGGTTGACCAACAACGCGCTGCGCTCGGCAGCGGATACGGGTGAGCTGTTTGGGTGGATCTCGAAATCGAGCCGTTCACCGCCACTCATCGCGGAGACCTCCGTGTCACATCGTGGGAATCCCTGGTGTTGTGAAACTTACCCCGCCGAGCTGAATTTCACCCGACAGGGTTGTTGCAGGCGGGCCCGCGATGAGGTGTGGATCAACTCGCGAGCTGGGCCAGACGGTCACCAGTTGTGGCGGTGCGCAGCGGCTGGCCCTGGGTACGGCCAGCAAGTTCGGCGGCGACCGCCTCGGTTACTCGGCGCGCTTCGCCGGTATGTCCGAGGTGGTCGAGCAGGAGTGCCACGGAGAGTACGGCGGCGGCCGGGTCGGCGATGCCCTTACCGGCGATGTCCGGCGCGGAGCCGTGCACGGGCTCGAACATCGACGGGTAGACCCGCTCCGGGTTGATGCAGCCGCTGGCCGCGATGCCGATGCCGCCCGAGACGGCGGCGGCGATATCGGTCAGGATGTCGCCGAACAGGTTGTCGGTCACGATCACGTCATAACGGGCCGGGTCGGTCACCATGAACATCGCGGCCGCGTCGACGTGCTGGTATTCGGTTGCGATATCCGGGAACTCGGCCCGGACGTGCGCGAACGTGCGGACCCACAGGTCGCCGGCGTGCGTCAGCACGTTGGCCTTGTGCACGAGCGTCACCTTGCGGCGCTCACGCGTCTCGGCGCGGTGGAACGCGTCCCGGATCACGCGCTCGACGCCGTGGCGGGTGTTGAGACTCTCCTCGGTCGCGATCTCGTGCGGCGTGCCGACGTGCATGCCGCCGCCGGCGCCGGCGTAGAGGCCCTCGGTGCCCTCGCGGACGACGACGAGGTCGATCTCGCCCGGCTTCACGTTGGCGAGCGGGCTGCTCGTGCCGGGCCACAGCCGCGACGGGCGCAGGTTCACGTATTGATCGAAGACGAAGCGCAGCTTGAGCAGCAGCCCGCGCTCCAGGATGCCGGGCGGGACGGACGGGTCGCCGACCGCGCCGAGCAGGATCGCGTCGAAGCCCTTCAGCTCCTCCAGGACCGAGTCCGGCAGGATCTCGCCGGTCCGGTGGTAGCGCGCGGCTCCCAGGTCGTAGTCGGTGGTCTGCACGCCCGGAAGCACCGCAGAGAGAACCTTGACCGCCTCGGCCGTAACTTCGGTGCCGATGCCGTCTCCGGCCACAACCGCGATGCGCGTCACGCCAATCCCCTTAGATCCGCGATTCGTCCGTCGAATCGCACCTAGCGAACGTTAAGCCATCGTCCTATCTTTCGGTACTCACGTCCCAGAATATGAAAGATTGCAGGTGACGGCGCTCCGATCCTGGAGCCGGTCGCCCGGCTCCAGGATCGGTCCGAACTCAGGCCGTATCGGTGAGCGGCCGGTCGACCCAGCTCATCATCGAGCGCAGCTTCGCGCCGGTCTCCTCGATCGGGTGCGCGGCACCCTGCTCCTGGAGCTTGCGGAAGTTCGGGCGGCCGGCGTCGTCCTCGGCGATCCACTCGCGGGCGAACTCGCCCGACTGGATCTCGCCGAGGATCTTGCGCATCTCGTCCTTGACGCGGTCGTCGATGATGCGCGGGCCGCGGGTGACGTCGCCGTACTCGGCGGTGTCCGAGACGCTGTAGCGCATCCGGGCGATGCCGCCTTCGTACATCAGGTCGACGATCAGCTTCAGCTCGTGCAGGCACTCGAAGTAGGCGATCTCGGGCGCGTAGCCCGCCTCGGTCAGCACCTCGAAACCGGTCTGCACCAGCGCCGACGCGCCGCCACAGAGCACCGCCTGCTCGCCGAAGAGGTCGGTCTCGGTCTCTTCCTTGAACGTGGTCTTGATGGCGCCGGCACGCGTACCGCCGATCGCCTTCGCGTAGGACAGCGCCAGCGCGAACGCGCCGCCGGTCGCGTCCTGCTCGACCGCGACCAGCACCGGCACGCCCTTGCCGTCCACGAACTGGCGGCGGACGAGGTGGCCCGGGCCCTTCGGGGCGACCATCGCGACGTCGATGTTGGACGGCGGCTTGATCAGGTCGAACCGGATGTTCAGGCCGTGACCGAAGAAGATCGCCTTGCCGGCGGTCAGGTTCGGCTCGATCGCCTCGGCGTAGATCTTCCGCTGCGCGGTGTCGGGCGCCAGGATCATGATCACGTCGGCCTCGGCCGCCGCCTCGAACGGCGTGACGACGCGCAGGCCCTGCTCGGCCGCCTTGGCGCGGCTCTTGGACGTCTCGGGCAGGCCGACGCGCACGTCGACGCCCGAGTCACGCAGCGACAACGCATGCGCGTGGCCCTGGCTGCCGTAGCCGATCACGGCGACCTTGCGGCCGGCGATGATCGACAGATCGGCGTCGTCGTCGTAGAAAACTTCTGCGGACACGGTTTCTAACTCCCTTTAGTTAAGCGGCCCGCAGGCTCGGCGCGGTGATGGCGCGGGAACCCCGGCCGATCGCGACGAGTCCGGACTGCACCATTTCCTTGATTCCAAACGGTTCGAGATCACGCAGTAGCGCGTCGAGCTTGGACGGCGTACCGGTGGCCTCGATCGTCAGCGTGTCGGCCGCGACGTCCACGACCCGAGCACGGAACAACGACACCGTCTCCAGCACCTGCGTGCGTTGCGCGCGGTCCGCGCGCACCTTCACCAGCAGAAGCTCACGTTGTACGGACATCTCCGACTCAAGCTCAACGATTTTGAGTACGTTGACGAGCTTATTCAGCTGCTTTGTCACCTGCTCGAGCGGTGAGTCGTCCGCGTTCACGACGATCGTGATCCGGGAGATCTCCGGGCTTTCGGTTTCACCGACGGCAAGCGAGTCGATGTTGAAGCCCCGGCGGGAGAACAGTTGTGCCACCCGGGCGAGGACGCCGGGCTTGTTCTCCACCAGGACGGAGAGCGTGTGATTCATCAGACATCGTCCTCATCGAAGATCGGGCGGACACCGCGCGCGAACATGATCTCGTCATTGCTCGTACCGGCGGCGACCATCGGCCACACCATCGCATCCTTGCCGACCACGAAGTCGATCACGACGGGTACGTCGTTGATCGCCATCGCGGCCTCGATCGTCTTGTCGACGTCGGCCGCCGTCTCGCAGCGCAGGCCGATGCAGCCCAGCGCCTCGGCCAGCTTCACGAAGTCCGGCACGCGGTGCTTGTGCGTACCGAGGTCGGTGTTCGAGTAACGCTCGTTGTAGAACAGCGTCTGCCACTGCCGGACCATGCCGAGGTTGCCGTTGTTGATGATGGCGACCTTGATCGGGATGCCTTCGAGCGCGCAGGTGGCGAGTTCCTGGTTGGTCATCTGGAAGCAGCCGTCGCCGTCGATCGCCCAGACCGTGGTGTCCGGCCGGCCGGTCTTCGCGCCCATCGCCGCCGGGACCGCGTAGCCCATCGTGCCGAGACCGCCCGAGTTGAGCCAGGTGGCCGGCTTCTCGTACGAGATGAACTGCGACGCCCACATCTGGTGCTGCCCGACGCCGGCGCAGTAGATCGCGTCCGGACCCGCGATCTCGCCGATCCGCTTGATCACGTACTGCGGCGCGAGCGTGCCGTCCGGCGGCTCGTCGTAGCCGAGCGGGCAGCGTTCGCGCAGCTCGTTCAGCGCGACCCACCACTCGGCCAGGCGGGCGTCGTTCGCAACACGGTCGGCCGACACGGCGCCGCACAGCTCCTCGATCACCAGCTTCGCGTCACCGACGATCGGCACGTCGACGGCGCGGTTCTTACCGATCTCGGCTGGGTCGATGTCGGCGTGCACGATCTGCGCGCCGGGTGCGAACGAGTCGAGTCGGCCGGTCACCCGGTCATCGAAGCGGGCGCCGAGCGCGATGATCAGGTCGGACTTCTGCAGCGCGTACACGGCCGGGACGGTGCCGTGCATGCCCGGCATGCCGACGTGCTGCGGGTGCGAGTCGGGGAACGCGCCGCGGGCCATCAGCGTCGTCACGACCGGCGCGCCGGTCAGCTCGGCGAGCTGCAGCAGCGCAGCTGACGCGTGTGCCTTCAGGACGCCGCCGCCGACGTACAGGCAGGGGCGCTTGGCGGCGTTGATCAGCCGGGCCGCCTCGCGGATCTGCTTCGTGTGCGGATGGATGGTCGGCCGGTAACCGGGCAGGTCCAGGGTCGGCGGCCAGTGGAACACGGTCTGCGAGGTCAGGACGTCCTTCGGAATGTCCACGAGCACCGGGCCGGGTCGGCCGCTGGAGGCCAGGTGGAATGCCTCCGCCAGCACTCGCGGCAGCTCCTCGGCCGACTGCACGAGGTAGTTGTGCTTCGTGATCGGCAGCGTGATGCCCTGGATGTCGGCTTCCTGGAAGCCGTCCGTGCCGATCAGCGCCCTCGCCACCTGGCCGGTGATCGCCACGATGCCGACCGAGTCCATCATCGCGTCGGCGATCGGCGTGACCAGGTTCGTCGCGCCCGGACCGCTGGTCGCCATGCAGACGCCGACCTTGCCGGTGGCCTGGGCGTAACCGGTCGCGGCGTGGCCCGCACCCTGCTCGTGGCGCACCAGGATGTGCCGGACGGTCGAGTCGAACAGCGGGTCGTACGCCGGGAGGATCGCGCCGCCCGGAATGCCGAAGATGACGTCCACGTCGAGCGCTTCCAGCGACTTGACCAGCGCGCTCGCGCCGCTCATGGTCTGGCCGTTCGCCGGCGAGGACTTCGTCGCCGGTACGGCCGGCTCGGCCGTCCGGGTCGCGTGCTCGCGGGTCGCCGGCGTACTCGGCGCCGGGGCGGTCGCGCGGTCGCTGCGGTGGGCGAGGATCTCAGGTGTCGGCCGGGGCAACGGATGCTCGGTCGGTGTCGTTTCGGTCATGGCTGTCGGCCTTTGGCTCGCGATTTCTACAACGGAGTCTGATTTAAGCGGCATCAAAATCAACTGGGACAAATAAAAAAGCCCTCATGCCAGGCGGCACGGGGCTTGCGCACTCTCCTCTAACGGCGAGGGAGTGCGCCTAGCTAAGTACTCGGATGGTACGGGCGAGCGACATGCGTCAACTCTGACTCATCTCACGCCTTGCGTCAAGCTGTCCCACATCATGGACGGGCATGTCGTGGCGCCGGCATCCCGCCAGGTGGACCGGCATACACAGGCGTGCGCGGTCCCCACGATCGGTGGCATCCTGGAAACATGCCCGAATTGCGTTCGAAGACATCCACTCATGGCCGGATGATGACCGGCGCCCGCGCGCTCTGGCGCGCGACCGGCATGACCGACAGCGACTTCGGCAAGCCGATCGTCGCGATCGCCAACAGCTTCACGCAGTTCGTACCCGGGCACGTCCATCTTCGCAACCTCGGCGCGCTCGTCGCCGACTCGATCGCCGAGGCCGGCGGTGTCGGCCGCGAGTTCAACACGATCGCGGTCGACGACGGCATCGCGATGGGTCACGGCGGCATGCTCTACTCGCTGCCCAGCCGCGAACTGATCGCGGACGCGGTCGAGTACATGGTCAACGCGCACTGCGCGGACGCGCTCGTCTGCATCTCGAACTGCGACAAGATCACGCCGGGCATGCTGCTGGCCGCGCTGCGGCTGAACATCCCGACCGTGTTCGTCTCCGGTGGCCCGATGGAGGCCGGCAAGACGACCGCGATCGAGGGCATCGTGCACAGTCGGATCGACCTGATCGACGCGATGGTCGCCTCCGCCAACGAGAGCGTGACCGACACCCAGTTGAGCGAGATCGAGCGCTCCGCGTGCCCGACCTGCGGCTCGTGCTCCGGCATGTTCACCGCCAACTCGATGAACTGCCTCACCGAGGCGATCGGCCTGGCGCTGCCGGGCAACGGTTCCACGCTCGCCACGCACGCCGACCGCAAGGCGCTGTTCGAGAAGGCCGGCTCGCTCATCGTGGACCTGTGCACGCGCTACTACGACGGCGACGACGCGTCGGTGCTCCCCCGCGCGATCGCGAACCGCGAGGCGTTCGAGAACGCGGTCGCGCTCGACGTCGCGATGGGCGGCTCCACGAACACGGTGCTGCACCTGCTCGCCGCCGCGCGCGAGGCCGAACTCGACTTCCACGTCGCCGACATCGACGCGATCTCCCGCAAGGTGCCGTGCCTGTCGAAGGTCGCGCCCAACGGGCAGTACCACATGGAAGACGTACACCGAGCCGGTGGCATCCCGGCCATCCTCGGCGAACTCGACCGCGGCGGCCTGCTGAACCGCGACGTCAAGGCGGTGCACGCGGACACGATCGACCAGTGGCTCGGAGACTGGGACGTCCGCGGCGGTCGCGCGACGCCGGAGGCGCACGCTCTGTTCCATGCCGCGCCCGGTGGCGTACGGACGACCGAGCCGTTCTCCACCGAGAACCGCTGGGGACGGCTGGACACCGACGCGGCCGAGGGCTGCATCCGTGACGTCGCACATGCCTACTCCGTCGACGGCGGACTCGCGATCCTGCACGGCAACGTCGCGATCGAGGGCGCCGTGGTGAAGACCGCCGGGGTACCCGCCGATCGCCTCACGTTCCGCGGCCCGGCTCGCGTGTACGAGTCGCAGGACGCGTGTGTGGAAGCGATCCTGCGCGGTGACATCGTCGCCGGTGACGTCGTGGTGATCCGGTACGAGGGTCCGAAGGGCGGCCCGGGCATGCAGGAGATGCTCTACCCGACGTCGTACCTGAAGGGCCGCGGCCTGGGCAAGGACTGCGCACTCGTCACGGACGGCCGGTTCTCCGGCGGGACGTCCGGGCTGTCCATCGGGCACATCTCGCCGGAGGCTGCGAGCGGCGGGCTGATCGCGCTCGTCGAAGAGGGCGACATGATCGACATCGACATCCCGAAGCGACTGTTGCACCTCGATGTGCCGGCCGACGTACTGGACGCGCGCAAGATCGCACAGGAGAAGCGGGAGCGGCCGTACACGCCGCTGGATCGTCAGCGTGTGGTCTCGGCCGCACTCCGCGCGTACGCATCGATGGCGACGAGCGCGTCCGACGGGGCCTACCGGCGCGTACCTGAGTAAACCGCCCGCTGATTGGCCAGTTGCGAAGCGTTGACGCCACCCGTGAAGATGTTGGACAACACTCTCGTCCAACTCTCACGAAGGACCCCATGAACATCGCACTCGCTCGACGCCTCGGTGCTGAGGCCGTCGGCGCATTCATCCTGACCTTCTTCGGTGGCGCAGCCGCGATCATGTCGACCGGCAACCCGGTCGCCGGTCTGCTCGTGCCGCTGGCCTTCGGCCTCTCGCTGTTCACCGCGATCAACCTGGTCGGACCGATCTCCGGCGGGCACGTCAACCCGACCGTCACACTCGCGCTCGCGCTGCGTGGCCGGTTCGCGTGGCGTGACGTGCCGGCCTACTGGGCCGCGCAGATCGTCGGCGGCATCGTCGCCGGTGCGTTTCTGTTCTTCACGTACGGCAACGACGGCGTCAAGACCGGTCTCGCCACGACCCACGTCCCGACCGGCGCCAGCACGAAGGTGCTGCTCGCCTGCCTGCTCGCCGAGGCCCTCGGTACGTTCCTGCTGGCCTCCGCGGTGATCGCGCTGACCGACCCGAAGCGTGGCGGCACCGCACCGGTCGCGACCGGCATCGGCCTGTCGCTCGCCGTCGGCGCGATGGCGTTCGGCGGCCTGACCGGCGGCTCGTTCAACTTCGCCCGGACGCTCGGGCCGGAAATCGTGAACGCGCTGGCCCACGGCACGACCGACTGGCCGCACATCTGGATCTACCTGCTCGGCCCGGTCATCGGTGCGGTCGCGGCCGCCTACTTGAACAAGGCCCTGACCGGCGACGAGGCACCCGCCGCTTCGGCCGCGGTCCCGGAGCAGTCGGTCGCCGCCGAGGTATAGCCCGGTCGTACCACGTGGGAGCCATCCCATGATCAGCGCGATACCCACGGATGTGGCGCTGATCATGGGGTGACCGCGGAAGTGCTGCGGATCATGCAGGGCGGTCCGAGCGGCGGAACCGGTCGGTGGAACAATCCGCTGGTGAACCGTGCCCGATTCCGCTACAACGTATCGATCGCCATCGCCGGCCTGGTCGGATTCCTCGGCGCCGTCCCGCTGGCCACCGCCGGGTTCGGCGACCGGTCGCAGGCCCAGCCCTGGTACGCGTACCCCCTGCTCCTGATCCTGTTGGTCCCGCTCGGGGTGATCCTGTTCGGCTGGCGAGCCGGGACCGACGCGAACGCCGAGGGTCTGCGCCTGCGGCCGCTGGGTCTCGGCGCGACACCGCTCGCGTGGAGCGAGATCGTGGGCATCGTGCCACAGCAGCGCCGGGTGTACGCGATCCTCGGCGACGATCGGGCGGTCGCGCTACCCGGCGTAGCACGCACCGACATCCCCCGCCTCGTCGCGGCGAGCGGCCAGGAGTTGGCCGGTACCGAGCCGGACGATGGTGATGACACCGACGGCGACGACCAGGATCAGTAGTCGCCGATCACCTGGTTGATCAGCGCCTCACCGGCGATGTGGCGGCGCATCTGATCGCGAACCAGCCGATATCCGCGGTCCATGAAGCCGGTCACCGAGCCTCCGACATGCGGCGTGATCAGCACGTTCGGCAGACTCCATAGTGGATGGCCGTCGGGCAGCGGCTCGGGGTCGGTCACGTCCATCGCGGCCCCGATCCGGCCGCCGGAGCACGCGGTGAGCAGCGCTTCCGTGTCGACGATCGGGCCACGGGCCGCGTTGACGAGCAGCGCGCCGTCGCGCATCGAGGCGAGGAACGTCGCATCCACCAGACCGGTCGTGGCGGCGGTCTTCGGCAACAACAGCACGACGACATCCGCCTCCGGGAGTAGTGCCGGCAGCTCATCGACGCCGTGTACGCCATCCCGCGCGGTCCGGCCCACCATCACCACGGTCGCTTCGCAGGCGACCAGCCGCTTCTCCAGCGCCTCACCGATCGCTCCGGCGCCGACGATCAGCACCCGCTTGTCCACGATGTCGGTACCGAAGCCGGTCTCGTCGCGATTCAGCCAGTGCCCGTTCGACTGCGCAACCGCGAACCGCGGGAACAGCCGGAAATAGGACAGGATGGCGGTCAGCGCCCACTCGGAGGTCGACGCGTTGTGCACTCCACGCGCATCGCACAGCACGACATCGGCCGGAACGTGACCGATCCACGCATCCGCGCCCGCGCTCAGCAGTTGGATGACCTCGACCTTCGGCATCGCGTCGAGCATCGCCACGACCGGGCCGGCGGACAGGAACGGCGGCACGAAGAACTCGACGTGCGCCGGATCCGACGGCATCTCGGCCGGCGATGGGCAGATCTCGATCGTCACGGGTACGCCATCGAAGAACCCGGGGCGGGATGGGGACGGTAGCCAGGCGATCACCAAATGACCATATCGTGCTCGGCAACGGCAAACCTCCCGATGACCGTAGCGCGCTCGATGGCGCACAATGTTCTTGGATAAGGTGGCCGCGTGACCCCACGACGCCCGAGCGCCCGCCCGCGCACGCTGCACGTCGCGCTGGCCGCCGTGGCGCTGGTGGCGTCGTCGCTGCTCGCCGGCTGCGCACTCGGCTCGCCGCCGCCGGATCAGAGCGGCCAACCGCCGGCGTTCCCGTCGCCGACGGACCAGCCGTCCGCGCCCACCGACAGCGGGAACAGCGAGGCGACCGTGCTCGCCACAAAGCTGCCGCAACCCTGGGGCATCGCGTTCCTTCCGGACGACAGCGCCCTGGTGACCGAACGGAAGACCGGCCAGATCGTCCAGCTGGCCCAGCCGGCGACCCCGGACGGCCTCGCGCAGAGCCCGTATGCACAGGTGGCCGGCGTCTCGGCGATCGGCGACGGCGGCCTGCTCGGCATCGCGGTCTCCCCCGACTACACCACCGACCAGAAGATCTACGTCTACTACTCCACCGCGATCGACAACCGGATCGTCTCGCTCACCGACGGCCAGAAGCCGACCGTCCTGGTGAAGGGCATCCCGCACGGATCCACCGACAACGGCGGCGGCCTCGCGTTCGGTCCGGACGGCTTCCTGTACGCGTCGACCGGTGATGCCGGCCATCCGAGCGCCAAGGCCGCGCTGGGCGGCAAGATCCTGCGAATGACCACGGCCGGCAAGCCGGCGCCGGGCAACCCGACCGCAACGTCGCTGGTCTACGCCGGCGGCTTCCACAACGTCGAGGGCCTGGCCTGGGACACGCAGAAACACCTGTACGTGATCGATGCGACGACCGACGCGGACAATCTCGATGTCGTCCTGCCCGGTCACGATTACGGGTGGCCGGCCACCGGCTCCGGCGGTGCCCAACCGCACGGCGTGGCGCAGCCGGTGCAGACGTTCCCGTTGGCCCAGTCGGGATGCTCCGGCATCTCGGTCATCGACGACGCGGTCGTGACCTCCTGCCTGACCGGTAAGCGGCTGTGGATGGTCGAGGTCAACGCGAACGGTACGACGTTCGGCGCGCCCGCGTCCGCACTGGTGAACGCGTACGGGCGGCTGCGCGCCGTGGTCGCCGCATCGGACGGATCGCTGTGGGTCAGCACGTCGAACACCGACGGCCACGGTACGCCCGGCGCGGACGACGACCAGATTCTCCGGATCGTGCTCGCCGACGTCGGTGCGGGCGTGACGTAAAACGAGTTATGTCCGGTTACCGCGGACGGCGTCACCATCGCGGGGCATGATGGGGCGCATGGTGGCAACGCGCATCCGCAGAGTGACGTCGTCAAAGGTCCTGCGCCGAGTCGCCATCACCGTGGCGATGATCGTGGTCAGTCTCGGCGGCGTCGCCCTGGGTCTGCGGTTCGACGGTCACATCCAGCAGAATGTCGGCCCGTTCTCGACGACGTTCACGGTCCGGCCGTCGCTGGCCGGCGGTACCGATGTGCAGATCCCGCCGCTCGGATCGCTGACAGTGGCGAGTCACGACGGCCCGGCCCATATGAGCCTGCAGGTCGACTCGCTCAACCAGGCCCGGGCGAAGCAGCTCGTCACGCAGAAGAACGGGGTGCAAGCGGCATCGGACAGCGCGGTCCCGGACGTGGAATCCGGCGTCGTACGGCTGGCGCTGCAGACCGCCGGCGTCTCGGTCCTGGGCGCCATGCTGCTGGCCGGTCTGGTGTTCCGGCGGATGTCCCGCGTGGCGATCTGTGGCGGCATCGCGCTCGTCACGGTCGCCACCAGCGGTGCGATCGCGTTCGGCACGTTCCGGGCGAGTGCGATCGAGGAGCCGAAGTACGACGGCCTGCTGAGCAACGCGCCTGCCGTCATCGGTGACGCGCGCAGCATCGCGAACCAGTTCAACGCCTACCGCGACGAGTTGCAGTCGCTGGTGGACAACGTCAGCAAGCTCTACGGCACGGTCAGCTCGCTGCCGGTGTACACGCCGACCGCCGGCAGCATCCGGGTGCTGCACATCTCCGACCTGCACCTGAACCCGGCGGCATGGTCGATCATCGAGACCGCGGTGACCGAATTCAAGATCAACGTGGTGATCGACACCGGCGATATCAACGACTGGGGTACGACCATGGAGTCGTCCTTCGTCGACACGATCAGCAAGCTCAAGGTCCCGTACGTCTACATCCGTGGCAACCACGACTCGACGATCACCGCGAAGGCGGTCGCCAAGGAGCCGAACGCCATCGTGCTGGAGAACCAGGTCACGTCCGTGGACGGGCTGACCATCGCCGGCATCGGCGATCCCCGGTTCTCGCCGGACAAGGCGAGCGACGAGAACGTGCCCGACTCGGCGGTGGTCGCGTCCGGGCAGACGCTCGCCACCACGATCGAGGAGAACAAGTCGCCGGTCGACATCGCACTGGTGCACGATCCGGCGTCGGCGGGCGCTCTGGACGGGAAGGTCCCGCTGATCCTGGCCGGCCACATCCACCACCGCGACGTGTACGAGATGCCGGCCGTACCGGACGAGCAGCCGACGTTGATGATGGTCGAGGGCTCGACCGGCGGCGCCGGGCTGCGTGGCCTGCAGACCGAGCAGCCGACCCCACTGGAGATGTCGGTGCTCTACTTCAACGCGGACAAGCAACTGCAGGCGTACGACGAGATCACGGTCGGCGGCACCGGGCAGTCGAACGTCATGCTCGACCGGCATCTGGTGAAGCAGCCGGTGCCACCGCCCGGAGCCCCCAGCACGCCGGCACCGACCACCAGCTCTACGACAGGCGCGCGATGATCATTTCGCGGACGGTCTTCGCATCCGCCTGATTGCTCGTCGCCTTCATCACCGCGCCGATCAGCACGCCGGCCGCGCCGAGGTTGCCGCCGCGGATCTTCTCGGCCACGTCGGCGTTCGCGGCGATCGCGGCGTCGATCGCGGCGGTCAGCGCACCGGTGTCGGACACGACCGCGATGCCACGAGCGGCCATCACCTCGCCCGGAGCACCCTCACCCGCGATGACGCCGTCCAGAACCGTACGGGCGAGCTTGTCGGTCAGCTTGCCGTCGTCGACGAGCTGCTGCAGCTCGGCGACGTCCGCCGGCGTGACGCCGAGCGCGGCCAGCTCGGTGTCGGTGGCGTTCGCGTGCCGGGCCAGCTCGCCGAGCCACCACTTGCGGGCGGCGTCCGGCGTGGCGCCGGCGGCGATCGGTCGCCTCGATCAGGTCGACCGCACCGGCGTTCGCCGACCGATCGCATCTCGAAGTCGGTCAGGCCCCAGGCCTCCTGCAACTGCAGCCGGCGCTGCCGCGGAAGCGCCGGAAGCGCGGCCTTCAGCTCGGCCACCCAGGCGGCGTCCGGTGCCAGCGGCACCAGGTCCGGCTCCGGGAAGTAGCGGTAGTCGGTCGCCTCTTCCTTGCTGCGGCCGGAGGTCGTGTCGCCGCTCTCCTCGTGGAAGTGGCGGGTCTCCTGGATGATCCGGCCACCGCGCGTCGAGGACGCCGGCCTGGCGGATCATCTCGCTCCGGACCGCCCGCTCGACGCTGCGCAGCGAGTTGACGTTCTTCGTCTCGGTCCGGGTACCCCACTCGGCGCCCGGCAGCGACAGCGACGTGTTCACGTCACAGCGCATCGAGCCCTGCTCCATGCGTACGTCGGAGACGTCGAGCGTACGGATCATCTCGCGCAGCTCGGTCACGTACGCGCGGGCGACCTGCGGCGCCAGGGCACCGGTGCCGGGGATCGGCTTCGTGACGATCTCGACGAGCGGGATGCCGGCCCGGTTGTAGTCGACCAGTGACTCGGTCGCGCCGTGGATCCGGCCGGTGGAGCCGCCGATGTGCAGCGACTTGCCGGTGTCCTCTTCCAGGTGGACGCGCTCGATGCCGATCCGGACGGTCTGGCCGTCGACGTCGACGTCGAGGTAGCCGTCCGTACACAGTGGCTCGTCGTACTGGCTGATCTGGAAGTTCTTCGGCATGTCCGGGTAGAAGTAGTTCTTCCGCGCGAACCGGCACCAAGTGGCGATCGTGCAGTTGAGCGCGAGGCCGATCCGGATCGTGGCCTCGATCGACGCCTTGTTCGCGACCGGCAGCGAGCCGGGCAGGCCCAGGCAGACCGGGCAGACGTGGGTATTCGGCTCGGCCCCGAACGTGGTCGGGCAGCCGCAGAACATCTTCGTGTTCGTGCCCAACTCGACGTGGGTTTCGAGACCGATGACCGGCGCGTAGCGCTGGACGACGTCGTCGTAGCTCACCTGCGTGCTCGTGCTCATCGGGCCAGCTTAATGGACGCCTCGGTGCCGAGCGATTATCCGTACCGATGTTCGGGTATATGACTCCTCGTCACGTACTTCCCCACGTGAGACGAGGATCCTCATGACTATCATTCTTCGGAAGATCATCCGGCTCGGCCCGATCCACCTGAACTACACGGCCCACGGATTCAGCTCGTGGAGCATCAAGCTCGGCCGTTGGTCGTGGAACTCGAAGACCCGCAAGCAGCGCGTGGACCTGCCGGGCCCGATTTCCTGGCGCAGCGGCGGCACAAGACCCAGGACGAAGTTCTACCGGTCGGCCAGTGGATGCGTTCCGCTGGCCGACTCGGGCGTAAGGCGGCAGACTGGCGAACATGGATGCCATCGGAACTGCATCGCCGCGCGGTCGGCGAATTCGCGGCCCGGCTCGACGCCATCGGCGCGCCGGGTTCGAGCACGGTGTGGAGCGCGGGACACCCTGTCCGGACTGGGATGTCCGGGCACTCGTCAATCACATCACCAGCGAGGACCGCTGGACGGCTCCGCTCCTGAACGGCGCGACCATCGCCGAGATCGGTGATGCTTCGACGGCGATCTGCTCGGCGACGACCCGGTCGGTGCGTTCGCCGCCGCCGGCGCCGAGGCGACCGACGCGTCCGCGAACGCCGATCCCGCACGGGTCGTGCATCTGTCGTTCGGTGACGTACCGGCGTCCGAATACCTCTACCAGCTCGCGGCCGACCATCTCGTGCACGGCTGGGACCTCGCCGCCGCGACCGACGGCGACCGCCACTTCGACGAAGAGGTCGTCCGGGGCATCGCCGACTGGTTCGCCGACCGCGAGGCGATGTACCGCGACGGCGGCGTCATCGGTCCGCGCGTCCGGGCGTCCAGCGACGACCCGCAGGACCGACTGCTCGCCGCGTTCGGCCGGGACCCCAGCTGGCGCCCGCGCTAGCCCACTACCTGCCGACGTGCTACCTGCCGACCTCGGCCTCCGGACGGAACCGCATCGCGGACCACGTCTCGTTGACGGCGACGAGCGAGACGCCGGCCAGCCCCTCTTTGCCGAGTTCGGCCCAGAGGATGTCGCGGTTCAGGTCCGTGCCGGCCTTCGTACCGCCCTTGGGGTAGGCCACCCATAACAGCCGCGCAGCGTCGAACGGCCGCGCGGCTTGCAACGCCGCCAGGTCTTTCACAAAGACCAGGACACACGACGCACTGGTACGCCCAGCTGCCGGCTCGGCGCCCTCGGGCAGGGGTTCGAGCAGCTCGGCCACCCCGTCCGGAGCGCCGACGACGGCAACCGTGTCGCCGCTCCTGATCCCGAGCTTCTTCGCGAGCGGACTCGTCATGGAACTCCTAGAGCGCCGGCGGGGTCAGGTGCCCGATCGCGGTTTCGACGGCGGCCGCGACCCGGTACATCCGGTCGTCGGCCATGGTCGGCGCCATGATCTGCAGACCGACCGGCAGCCCCTCGGACAGGCCGCACGGCACCGAGATGGCCGGTCCGCCGTACAGGTTGCTGGGGATCGTGAACAGGTCCGCCAGGTACATCTGGTACGGGTCGGCGGTGCGCGAGCCGATCGGGAACGCGACGAACGGCGTGGTCGGCGACACCAGCACGTCGGCCTTCTCGAACGCGGCCGTGAAGTCGCGCGTGATCAGCGTCCGGACCTTCTGCGCCTGGCCGTAGTACGCGTCGTAGTAGCCGGACGACAGCGCGAACGTGCCGAGCATGATCCGGCGCTTGACCTCGGCGCCGAAGCCGGCTTCCCGGGTCAGCGACATGACCTCTTCGAGCGAGTTCTCGCCCATCGTCGCCGACCCGCAGGCCGTAGCGGACGCTGTCGAAGCGGGCCAGGTTCGACGACGCCTCGCTCGGCGCGATCAGGTAGTAGGCCGGCAGCGCGTACTCGAAGTGCGGGCAGGACACCTCGACCACCTCGGCACCGAGCTTCGCCAGGCGTCTCGACCGCGTCCCGGTAGGCCGACATGACGCCGGGCTCGGCGCCCTCGCCGTTGAACTCCTTGACCAGCCCGACCCGTACGCCGGAGAGGTCCCCCGACGCGCCCTGGCGAGCGGCGGCGACGACGTCCGGCACGGCGATCGGGATCGACGTCGAGTCGCGCCGGTCGTGCCCCGCGATCACGGCGTGCAGCAGCGCGGCGTCGGTGACCGTACGGGCGCAGGGGCCGGGCGTGTCCAGGCTGGACGAGAACGCGATCAGGCCGTAGCGGGACGTGCCGCCGTAGGTCGGCTTCGCGCCCACGGTGCCGGTCACGGCGCCCGGCTGGCGGATCGATCCGCCGGTGTCCGTACCGATGGCCAGTGGGGCCTGATAGGCGGCGAGCGCCGCGGCGGACCCGCCACCGGAACCACCGGGGATGCGACTCAGGTCCCACGGGTTGTGCGTCGGGCCGTAGGCGGAGTACTCGGTCGAGCTGCCCATCGCGAACTCGTCCATGTTGGTCTTGCCGAGGATGACCAGCCCGGCCTCGCGCATCCGGGACACGATCGTCGCGTCGTAGGGCGGGCGCCAGCCTTCGAGAATCTTCGAGCCGGCCGTGGTCGGGATGCCCTTTGTGGTCACCACGTCCTTGACCGCGATCGGTACGCCGGCCAGCGGACCCAGCGTCTCCCCGGCCGCGATGCGCGCGTCGACCATCGACCGCGGCACCGAGCGCGCCGTGCATGTCGACGTGCAGGAACGCGTGTACGCGATCGTCGGTCGCGGCGATCTGGTCGAGATGCGCCTGGGTCACCTCGACCGATGAGGCCTCGCCTGCGGCGATCATCCGGCCCAGCTCGGCGGCGGTCGTGGAAGTGAACGTCACGTCAGATCTCCTCGTCCAGAATCCGCGGTACGCGGAACCGGTCCTCGGCGGTGTCGGGCGCGCCGGCCAGCACGTCTTCACGGCTCAGGCACGGCTCGATCACATCGTCGCGGAGGACGTTCGTCAGCGGCACCGAGTGCGACGTCGGTGGGATGTCGGCTGCGGTCACATCGCCGATCCGCTGGATCGAGTTGAGGATCACGTCCAGCTGGCCGGCGAACATGTCCAGTTCGTCGTCGGTGACGGCGAGCCGGGACAGCCGCGCGAGGTGCGCGACCTCGGCACGGGAGATGGCAGCCATGAAACCCCCTCTAGCGGACTCGCGTCCTATGACCGGTAATCCGGACATCCTATTTGGCCGCTCCGAGCCCGCCGCAGGCGGAGCCGGTCCGAGCACATGTGGCGCAGCTCCGTCTCGGGGCGACCCTAGACCAGTTTGACCTGCTGCTGCGGTGGCCGGTAGCGGGCCAGCCAGCCGACCAGCTCGTCGGCGGGCATCGGGCGCGCATAGAACCAGCCCTGGGCGACGTGGCAACCGGCCGCGACGAGCAGGCGGCGGGTCCGGTCGTCCTCCACGCCCTCGGCGACGACTCGCAGGCCGAGCGCTCCGGCCAGCTCGATGATCGACCGTACGATCGCCTCGTCGTCCGAGTCGTTGACCATGCCCAGCACGAACGAGCGGTCGATCTTCACCTCGGCCAGCGGCAGCCGGCGGAGATGCTGCATCGATGAGTAGCCGGTCCCGAAATCGTCCAACGACAGCGCGATGCCGACCTTGTCCAGCCGTTGCAGCGTGGTCAACACCCGGCGCGGATCGGCCATCAGCGCACCCTCGGTGATCTCCAGCTGGATGGCCTCCGGCGCAACGTCGTGCAGCGCGAGCCGATCGGAGAGCCGGTCGACGATCTCGCCGGTATGCAGGTCGCGGACGCTGACGTTGATCGACGCGCGGAGCGCCAGGCCGTTGGCCCGCCACTTCGCCACCTGCGCGATCACGTCGTCGATGACGCGCAGCGTCAGCAGCCGCATCACGCCGCTGTGCTCCGCGACCCGGATCAGCTCCTCGGGATCGATCAGCCCGCGCTCCGGGTGATGCCAGCGCAGCAGCGCCTCGACCCCGACCACCTCGCCGGATTGCATCTCGACCTGCGGCTGGTAGTAGAACGCGACCTCGGTCGACTCCGGTTCCTCGAGCGCGCGGCGCAGATCCGCGAGCAGGCTGAGCCGCGCCGGCGAGTTGTGGTCGGCCTCCGGCGCATACACCGCGACGGCGTCGCCGCGCATCTTCGCGTCGTACATCGCGACGTCCGCGTGCCGCATCAACGTCGCGAAGTCGTCGCCGTGCTCCGGATACATCGCGATGCCGATGGAACCACCGACATCAAGCGACAGACCATCCAGGACAACGGGTACGGACAGCAGGCCGGAAATGTGTGCCGCGAGATCCCGAGCGACCGCCAGATCGTCGAGTTCGGGCGCCACCACCGCGAATTCGTCGCCACCGAGCCGCGCCACCATGCTGCCGTCGCCGACCGACCGGCTGAGCCGGTGCCCGATCTCGATCAGGAGGCGGTCGCCGACCGCGTGCCCGAGCGCGTCGTTGACGTACTTGAAGCGGTCGATGTCGAGCACGAGCAGCGCAAAGTGGTGTACGTGCCCGTCGGTCGCCGCCCGCTGGCTGCAGACCGTCGCCTGATCGGCCACCTCGTTCATCAGCGCTGCACGGTTCGCGAGCGCGGTCAGCGGATCCGTGTCGGCGATGCGGTCCTGTTCGGACGAGAGCCGGGCCATCTTGTTCACGGCCAGCAGCGGCACGATGATGAGCGGGATCAGCGCCCAGGTGACTCGGGCCGCCCCGACCAGGACCGGTCCGAGCAGCAGCAGCGATCCCGTGGTCAGCGCGTCGTACGCGATGCTCTCGCGCAGCAGTTGCCACCACGAACCGCCGAACCGGAGCCCGACCGCGGCCGTGACAAGCGAATAGTTCACGACGAACCACACCGATGCGGCGGCAACCGCGACGATGACGTCGACCCAGTTCGGCTCGCCGCCGGGCGAGAACGGCGCACCGTTCGACAGCCCCAGCACGAGCGAGGCCGCGGCGAACGAGAGCGCGTACTGGCTGGCGTTGAACGCCGCGCGCCAGAGCCGGTGTCGCAGCTGGATCGACGAGACCGCGACCGCAGCCGTCTGTACCACGACCGCAGCGGCGAAGCCCCAGATCAGCAGGATCGCGAACGTGAAGCAGATGGATGGGAAGACGGTCAGCGACGATCGGCCGCCGGGCGTCTTCACGGGACGGGCATCCCCGATAATCGCCATCGCTGCAAGGAGCCAGTAGTCGAACTGATCGCCTCGGAGGTGATCGCCCAGACCCGGCAGCGCAATCGCCGTGATAACGATCGCCACGACGCACACGGCGGTCACGTACCCGAAGAACAGGCGCTCACGCTCGGGTGGCGCCGTATTACGCAAAGCCGTGGGGTACATCGACACCTCCCGCGTCCACTCCGCGGGCTCGGCAGTCTCCTTACCCGGAAGACCACGATAGGCCGATGCGGCCGGATTTGCGTAAATCGAAAGGCGTCGTAACTACATCGATACAAACGTTTTTCGGAACATCAAACCGGACGTTACGGTACGTAGTTACTTGATCGCTCAGGGCGTTTGCGACCGTGATGCGTGGTATGCAAGGGCAGCGTCCGGTCCTGCCTCCAGCAGCACGCGGAAGCCGTCCTCATCCAGAATCGGTACGTTCAGAGCGACCGCCTTGTCGTATTTCGACCCCGGCGTGTCGCCGACGACAACGAAACTCGTCTTCTTGGAAACGCTGCCGGTGACCTTGCCGCCGCGGGCCGAAATGGCGGCAATCGCCTCATCGCGCGAAAAGTCGAGCAGCGTTCCGGTCACCACGATCGCGTGGCCGTCGAGCGGTCTCGGACCGGTCTCGACCCGCTCCTGCTCCAGTACGACGCCGCTGGCACGCCACGCGTCGACGATCTCGCGGTGCCAGTCGACGGCGAACCACTCGACGACGGCGTTCGCGATCGTCGGGCCGACGCCCTCGGCCCGGACAAGCTCGTCGGCGCCGGCCGCCGCGATCGCCTCGATCGAGCCGAACTCATGTGCCAGCGCCTCGGCGGCGGTCGGACCGGTGTGTCGGATCGACAGCGCGGTCAGCAAGCGCGCCAGCGGCCGAGTCCGAGCCTCGACCAGGTTCGCCAGCAGCGTGGTCGCGCCCGCGCTGAGCGTACCGTCCTGATTGACGAAGAACGGGCTGCGTGCGAGCTTCTCGGCGTCCAGCGCGAACAGGTCGGCCTCGTTCGCGATGACGCCGCCGTCCACCAGAGCGAAGGCCGATTTGAGGCCGAGCGCCTCGATGTCTAGCACGTCGCGACTGCCGATGTAGGCGACCCGCTCACGAATCTGGCCGGCGCAGAATTGCGCGTTGGGGCAGCGGATGTCGACGTCGCCCTCCTTCGCCGGCGCGAGCGACGTGCCGCACGACGGGCACACGGTCGGCATCACGAACTCGACCTCGTCGCCGGTACGCCGGTCGGTCACCGGCCCGAGGATCTCCGGGATCACGTCACCGGCCTTGCGCAGCACGACGACGTCGCCGATCAGCACGCCCTTGCGCTTGACCTCGTTCGCGTTGTGCAGGGTCGCGAACGTGACCGTCGACCCGGCGACGCGTACCGGTTCGAGGACTGCGAACGGCGTCACGCGGCCGGTCCGGCCGACGTTGACCTGGATGTCGAGCAGCCGGGTGTTCACCTCTTCCGGCGGGTATTTGAACGCGATCGCCCACCGTGGTGCCCGGCTGGTCGAGCCGAGGCGGCGCTGGATCGCGATCTCGTCCACTTTTACTACGACACCGTCGATGTCGTGTTCGAGCCGGTGCCGCTTGCTCCGATACTCCTCGATATACGCGATGACACCGTCGATATCGGATCGCACCTGCCATCGTGGACTCGTCGGCAGGCCCCACCGCTGCATCGCCTCGTACGCGAGCGACTGCGATGCCACATCGAAACCCCGGCGGCCGCCGATGCCGTGCACGATCAGGTGCAGCGGCCGGTTGGCGGTCTCCCGCGGATCCTTCTGCCGCAGACTGCCGGAGGCCGCGTTGCGCGGATTCACGTACGTCTTCGCGCCCAGCGCCACCTGCTGCGCATTCAGATCGGCGAACGCCTCCAGCGGAAAGTAGATCTCGCCGCGGATCTCCACGAACTCGGGCACGTCGTCGCCGGCCAGCCGGTCCGGCACGTCCGGAACCGTACGGGCGTTCGGCGTCACGTCCTCGCCGGTCCGGCCGTCGCCACGGGTCGCCGCTCGGACCAGCCGACCGCGCTCGTAGGTCAGGTTGATCGCCAGCCCGTCGATCTTCAACTCGCAGAGGTACGCCACCGGGCGCCCGGCATCTCGCTCGGTCCGCGCCGCCCAGGCCCGCAGATCCGGGATCGAAAAGACGTTGTCCAGGCTGAGCATTGCCTCGGCATGCACCACCGCCGGGAGCAGCGTCGAATAGTCGCCGCCGACCCGCTGGGTGGGCGAGTCCGGCGTACGCAGGCTCGGGAACTCGTCCTCGATCCGGGTCAGCTCACGCATCAACGCGTCGTATTCGGCGTCGGACGCGGTCGGCTGCTCAAGCACGTAGTACCGGTATTGGTGCTCGTCTACCTCCGCGGAGATCTCCGCGTGCCGCGATCGCGCGGCCGGTGTCGGTTCGCGACCCGCCTGCGCTTCCTGCGCCGCGGTCGGCTGCTGGCTGACGTCGATGGTGGTCTCTTCGGACATGTTCGCAGGCTATCGCGCCGATCCGACAGGGGCTGCCGGGCGCTCCGATGATCACGTAGCATCGCCGCCATGCTTCGACAATCTCTCGGCACCCGTACGGTGACCGGCCTGAACGCCTGGCTCTATCGGACGTTCGTCAAGAAACGGTCGGTCGAGGCGGATATCGCCGACTATCGCGCCGGCCGCCCGATGCGGGTCTACTGCAGCACGCCGGATATCGGCGTCCGGAAGACGCTGCCCGGCACGAACCAGTTATCGGACGCGTACAAGCAGGGTTATCTGCACCTGGCGCTGGGCCATCCGGTGTCGTGGCACTCGATGACGAGCGGCGAGGTCGTCCCGTTCCGGGCCAGCGGCCCGCTGACGCCGTACGTGGACAACAGCGCGCGTGGCGCCCTGAGGGCACGGCTGTCCAAGCGCATGGGCCCGTTCTACTTCGAGACGTACGAGGGCACCCGCCGGATCGCCATCCCGAGGATCGACGCGGCACTCGTCGCCGAGGCGCTCGCCCGAGGCTGACTCGGGCGTCGCCTCTGAGGTGTCAGACGTCGCTCAGACGACGGCCGGCCTCGCGGCAGGCGTCCATCGCGATGCGAGCCGCGGGTCCGGAGAATCCGGCCAGGCCGCAGGCGGGCGTGACCACCACCTGCTCGGCCAGGTCGTTGACCGAGAAGCCGAGCATCTTCCACAGCGTACGGATGCGCTCGGCCGCACGAGTGGACTCGGCCGCGATCGGCGATGTGGGCTCGCCACGGCCACGCCCGGTCGGCGGCTTGCGCCCGGCGCCGGCCGGATTCGTGGACAGCGCGCCCGCGAACAGGCCGAGGCCCGCCTCGAGCACCTCGCCGAGCGGATCGAGATCCTTGAGCAGATCGAGGTCGATCGCGACGGCGGCCGCACCGGCCTCGCGGAACAGCCCGATCGGGACATCCGGCGCGCAGCAGTGCACGACCACCGGTACGCCGGCGGCGGCGATCACCGACGTCAGCGCCGATCGGGCATCGGCCACATCCACGGCCCGGAACACATCGAACCCGCTTTCGGTCGGGACCCGACCGGCGAGCACGAGCGGCAACGACGGCTCGTCGATCTGCAGCAGCACCCGAGCGTGCGGCAGGCGTGCCCGTACGCCGTCGACGTGATCGCGGACGCCTTCGGCCAGCGACGCGACCAGGTCGCGGACGGCGCCCGGATCCCGGAGCATGCGGCCGCCGATCGGCAGGTCCAGCGACGCGGCCATGGTCCACGGTCCGACCGCCTGCACCTTGACCAGGCCGTCGTAGTCGACCGCGACATCGACGAGCGCGTCCAGGTCACGGTCCCAGAGATCGCGCGTACGCCGGGCGTCGCGGCCCGGGTGTGACGAGATCCGCCACTCCCCCACGTACAGCTCGACCGGCATCGCGACGAGCAGCCCCGCGGTCCGGCCGATCATGTCGGCACCGGCGCCGCGATCGGGCAACTCGGGCAGGTGCGGCAGCTCCGGCAACGCGCCGAAGACCGTGGTCACGGCCTCGACGATGTCCGTACCGGGCAGCGAGCCGATACCGGTTGCACTGCCCGGCTCCCAGGGGAATCGACGAGCCGGGGGCAGCTCGATCTCGTCCGGGACGCCCAGGATCAGGCCGCTACCGCCAGATGCCTGCCACCCGCGTCGCGCCCGTCCAGATGCCGGCTCCCGGCGTGCGAACCGTCCAGATGCCGGCTGTCGAAGTCCGCGCGCCCGTCATCGGACGGCCCGCGGTCGGTCACGCGGCAACCGAGGCGTGCGCCGACGCATCGTCCGAAACGGCCGCCGACATCGCTGCTCGGTCGAGGTGATCGTCGCCGATCCGAGCACGATGTCGCCGGCCGGGTCGCTCCGGTAGGCCACGAGTGCCTGACCGGCTGCTATTCCGCGTACCGGTACGTCCAACGTGGCCACGACCGCGCCCCGACCGTCCACCGCGACCGACGCGGCGGCGGTCTCGCCGTGCGCCCGCATCTGGATCTCCGCGCGGACGTCGAATCGGCCGCCTGCCCACCGGCAGCCCGGTCCACACCGGACGGTCGGCGTGGATGACCGAGACGTCGAGCGCCTCGGCCGGCCCGACCACGACGGTGTTCGTGACCGGCGTGATCGACAGCACGTAGCGCGGCCGCCCGTCCGGCGCGGGCCGGTCGAGGTGCAGACCCTTGCGCTGGCCGATCGTGTAGCCGTGCGCGCCCTCGTGCTGGCCGAGGACGGCGCCGGTGGACGAGTCGACGATGTCACCGCTCGCCGTGCCCAGCCGGGACGCCAGGAAGCCCTGGGTGTCACCGTCGGCGATGAAGCAGATGTCGTGCGAGTCCGGCTTCGCGGCCACGGCCAGATCGCGTGCCGCCGCCTCCGCGCGGACCTGCGCCTTCGTCGAGTCGCCGAGCGGGAACATCGAGTGGTCGAGCTGGTCGCGGGTCAGCACGGCGAGCACGTAGGACTGGTCCTTCGCGAGATCGACGCTGCGGCGCAGCAGCCCGTCGGCGCCGAGCCGAGCGTGGTGGCCGGTCACTACGGCGTCGAAACCGAGGGCCAGCGCCCGGTCGAGTACCGCGGCGAACTTGATCTTCTCATTGCAGCGAAGGCACGGATTGGGCGTACGCCCGGCCGCGTACTCGGCGACGAAGTTGTCCACCACGTCCTCGTGGAACTGCTCGGCCATGTCCCAGACGTAGAACGGGATGCCGATCACGTCGGCGGCGCGCCGGGCGTCCCGGGCGTCCTCCAGCGTGCAGCAGCCGCGCGCACCGGACCGGAACGTCTGCGGATTGCGCGACAACGCCAGGTGGACGCCGGTCACATCGTGTCCGGCGTCGGCCGCCCGGGCCGCGGCGACCGCCGAGTCGACCCCTCCGGACATGGCAGCAAGTACGCGCATGCTCCTAGCGTAGCCGTCGCGTTTTCATCGTGATCTGACCCGGTCGAGCCTGGTCACCGTGATCCCGCTGACCACCCGTCAGCGACCCGGCTGGCAACACCACGTGCCGCTGACCGTCGCGGGCCGGATCAGCTACGCCGTCACCGAACAGATCCGGACCGTGGCCGGTGCTCGCCTCGCGGGTACCGGTCCGATCGCGACGCTGACAGCCGCAACGATCGCCGAGATCCAGCCGGTACTCAGCGCGATGATCGGCGCGAGTTAGCCCGCCGCGCTCGTTCCACCGCGCCGGGCAGCACCGCGATCAACTCGTCGATGTCCGGCCGAGAAGATGTGTGCCCGAGCGTGAATCGCAGCGACGACCGCGCGCGATCATCGTCGGCACCCATCGCCAGCAGTACGTGCGACGGCTCAGCCACACCCGCCGAGCAGGCCGAGCCGGTCGAGCAGGCGACACCGGCCGCGTCGAGGAGCATCAGCAGCGCGTCGCCCTCGCAGCCGGGGAACGAGAAGTGCGCGTTGCCGGGCAGCCGGTCGTCCCGATCACCGTTCAGGATCGCGTCCGGGACCGCCGCCCGGACCCGGGCGATCAGCTCGTCACGCAGGCCGGACACGGTCGCCGCGTACTCCTGCTGGCGCTTCACGCGACGTCTCGACCGCTACCGCGAATGCGACGATGCCGGCGACGTCGAGCGTGCCGGACCGCACGTCGCGCTCCTGCCCGCCGCCGTGCAGCAGCGGCGTCACCGGGATGTCGCGGCCGAGCAGCAGCGCACCGACGCCGACCGGGCCGCCGAGCTTGTGGCCGGTGATCGTCATCGCGGCCGCACCGGACGCGGAGAAGTCGACCGGCACCTGCCCGACCGCCTGGATCGCATCGGTGTGGAACGGCACGCCCACGTCGGCCGCGATCGCGGCCAGTTCGGCGATCGGCTGGACCGTGCCGATCTCGTTGTTCGCCCACATCGCGGTCACGACCGCCGCGTCGCTGCCGATCTCGCCGGCCAAGGTCTCCGGCCGGAGCCGTCCGACCGCATCGACCGGCAGGTAGGTCACGTCGGCGCCCTCGTGGCGCCGCAGCCACTCGATCGCATCCAGCACGGCGTGGTGCTCGACCGCGCTGGAAATCACCCGATTCAGCTTCGGAAACGCATCCCGGCGCGCCCAGAACAGACCCTTGACGGCGAGGTTGTCGGCTTCGGTGCCGCCGCTCGTGAAGATCACTTCGGACGGGCCGCGCGCCGAGCGCCGCGGCGATGCTCTCGCGCGATTCCTCCACCCGCCGACGGGCGGCCCGACCGGGCGTATGCAGCGACGATGCATTGCCGACCTCACGAGCGGTGGAGACGTAAGCCTCCACCGCCTCGTCGAGCATCGGTGTCGTCGCGGCGTGATCAAGATAAGCCATCACGACCTAGCCTATCCGGGGATCGCTGGGTCGCACCGACCGCGACCACCCGTCGCTGTTCCCTCTCACACACCCGGCGATTCACGGGTGCAGGCGCTCGATCCACGGATGGCCGGGGTGTGCGTTCGTCAACGCGGCCACCAGCCAAGAACGAGCAGAAAGATCAAGATTGGGTACGCTCGCCACGAAGTCGATCTCGTTCTTCGGCAGATCCGACCAACGCGCCTTGTAGAGCAGGGCACACTCGGGCGCGAGGAACGGCACGCCACCCGGCGTGTGCCGGACGACGTCGGCCATCGGCCGGGTGATCCCGTCGCCTCGACTGCATACCCAGGTGTCGTCGTCACCCGGCTCGAGGAACACGTCCGTCCGGTAGGCCGGGATGCTCATGTCGGCGACCCAGACCTGATGCGGTTCCGGCGCAATGGTGCGATCCCGGATCGGCCGGATCATCCCCGAACCGGCGCTGAACAGAGTGAAGTCGGCAAATGCCGCCGCGATCGTGGCGAAGCGCCGCCGCGGTACGGCGATCTCCAGATCTTCATGATCACGCAGTTGCTCCAGACCGAGGCTCTCGCGCCACAGATCCAGCGCCCAGCCGCCGGCGACGTGCCACGGACAGTCGACGCCGGACAGGTGCGCGGCGACCTCGCGCGGGTGCCACGCTTTCCATGCGTCGAGGTCCGGTGCGAGCAGCGATCGGATCAACACGTTGACGGCCAGTTCGACCGGGCGAATGCCGCCGGTGCCGTCCGGCTCGGTCCAGCGGCACGTGACCGGGCCGCCCTGCCAGTCGAGATAGCTGAGGCGGTCGTACAGGCGGCGGGCGTTCGGGTTGTCCAGCCCGACGTACATCAGCATGATGTCGGCGCCGTAGCCCCGGGCCGTGTCCTCGCACGCGCGGATCAGGGCGGTTCCGATGCCCTTGTTCTGCCACTCCGGCGCGACTTCGAGATGGTTCAGCATGGGAGCGCCCGGAAAAACGTCCCGCAGTTCCGGCTCCTCCAGCGGCTCCCGCCACAGATAGAGGTCCCCGACCGGTACGCCACCGAGGAACGCCACCAGCACGTCGCCGAGGCCGTGGCGAGACCGGCCGAGCCGGTCGGAGAAGTAGTCGGCCTGCCCGAACGCGGCGACCAACGCCGCATGGTCGGCCCGCGTCGCGGCACGGATTGTCAGATCCTGCATCCGGACACTGTACGAAAAAGGGCCCGGAATCCCGGGCCCTTTTTCGTCGATCGAGCTACCGCCGCTTGCGGATCTCCTCGCCGGCCTGCGGGACGACCTTGAACAGGTCACCCACGACACCGAAGTCGGCCAGATCGAAGATCGGCGCCTCGGGGTCCTTGTTGACCGCGACGATCGTCTTCGACGTCTGCATGCCGGCCCGGTGCTGGATCGCACCGGAGATGCCGAGCGCGATGTAGAGCTGCGGCGACACGGTCTTCCCGGTCTGCCCGACCTGGAACTGGTGCGGGTAGAACCCGCCGTCGGTCGCCGCGCGGGACGCGCCGACCGCCGCACCGAGCAGGTCGGCGAACTCCTCGACCAGCTTGAAGTTGTCCGCGCTGCCGACGCCACGGCCGCCGGAGACGACGATCGACGCCTCGGTCAACTCCGGGCGCGATCCCTTCTGCTCGGCCTTGCGCGACTCGATCTTGACGAGCTTGGCCGCGTCGTCGACGGTCGCATCGATCGCGGTGACCGTACCGGCGGCGGCCGACGGGGTCGGCGTCAGCGAGTTCGGGCGGACCGTGACGAGCGGCAGCCCGCGGGTGACCTTCGACTTCACGACCGTGGAGCCGGCGAAGATGGCCTGCGTCGCCGTACCGTCGGCGTCCAGCGTGAGCACGTCGGTGAGCAGTCCGTTGTCGAGCTTGACCGCGACCCGCGCGGCAATCTCCTTGCCCTCCTGGCTCGAGCCGAGCAGGACCGCGGACGGCGATTTCTCCCGGATCAGATTCGCGAGGATCGCGGCCTTCGGCGCGACCAGGTAGCCGTCGACGTCGTCGCCGGACGCGACGTAGATCGTCTCGGCACCGAACTCGGCGAGCTTGTCGGTGAGAGTGTCGGCGGAGCCGAACACGATCGCCGACGGCGATCCCAGCTCACGAGCCATCGTGAGCATTTCCAGCGTGACCTTCTTGACCGCGCCGCCGGCGTGTTCGACGACGACAAATACCTCAGACATATGCGCCTCTCACACGAACTTTTCGGAGGTCAGGAACTCGACGAGCGCGACGCCGCCGGCACCGGAATCGGATACGCGCGCACCGGCCGAGCGCGGCGGCCGCTTGGCCGCGTCCACCACCATGCTGGACGCGCCGGCCAGGCCGACCTCGTCCGCGGACACGCCGAGATCGGCCAGCGAGAGCACCGTGACCGGCTTCGACTTCGCCTGCATGATGCCCTTGAACGACGGGTACCGCGGCTCGTTGATCGTGTCCCAGACCGAGACCACGGCCGGCGTCGATGCCGTGACGACCTCGATACCCTCTTCGGTCTGGCGTTCGGCGGTGAGAGTCGATCCGTCGATCGTGAGCTTGCGCGCGCCGGTGACCGCAGCGATGCCCAGACGCTCGGCGAGCATCTGCGGCATGACCTGGTTACGGCTGTCGGTCGACTCGGCGCCGGCAATGACGATGTCCGCATTGAGCGTGGCGATCGCGGCGGCGAGAACCTTGGACGTGCCGAGCGTGCACGTGCCGTGCAGCGCGTCGTCCAGGACGTGTACGGCCTTGTCCGGCCCCATCGACAGCGCCTTGCGGATCGATTCGGTCGCCGATGCCGGGCCCATCGTCAGGATGGTCACCTCGCCGCCGTGCGCCTCTTTGATCTGCAGCGCTTCCTCGATGGCGTACTCGTCCATCTCGTTGATGATGTTGCTGGCCGACGCGCGGTCGACGGTTTTGTCGTCAGCACGCAGGTTGCGCTCGGAACTCGAGTCCGGCACCTGCTTGACGAGTACGACGATGTTCATCGCTGTTGACGACCCTCCTGACAACGGTTCATGACTTCTCTCCGGAAGAACTAGATACTGCCTCGGCAGCGTCTCGCGCACCGGGGGCGCGGGTCAACTGGACGGGCTGTGGAACAGGCCACTCCCGAACGTTACCCGTGAGTAACGTTCGAGCGCGAGGACTCGGCACCGTGAGCGAAGTCACCCCGTGACCGGCCGCCGCTCGCTACAGTCAGTGATGTCAGGAGGTGTGGTGAAATGTCGAATCAAAACATGGCGGCACCTCTGTCGAGCGCGAACCTTTTCCTCGAACCGGCGGCCGGTCCTCTGAGTGACCCGCCGCAGCCGGTGATGGCACACCACCCGAAACCGGGCCAGGCCGGCTACATGTGTACGTGCGGGAAGGTGCGCGAGGCGTGCGTACACGACGAGATTCGCGCGCTCTGGGGCTCGGTCGGCGCTACGAGCAAGGATCTCGGCGCCACGAGCAAGGATCTTGGCCGGTAGCTGCCAAGATACTCACCGCGGAGCGACCGATCAGCTCATACCGAGAGCGGTCATGACCTTTCCGAGCACTGCCGTCTCGGCGGGTTGGACGCCACCGCCGGCGGTCTCCGCGGCACTCGTGCAGGCGTCCAGCACGGTCTGGCGGTAGGCGTTGAGATCCCCGGGGTCCTTGGCACTGATCACCGCGACCGAGGACGACAGCTGCGCGAGTACCTGCTGCTCGATCTGCGCGGCGTCGCCTTTCGGCATCTTGGGCAGGCCGCCGCCCTTGAAGACCGCCTGCATCGAACCGGGCGCCTTGGCCAGCGACTTGGATGCCGCGAACGACTCCTTGATCATGTCGAACATGCCCGGATCGGCCTGCGATACGAGGAACACGGCACCGAACGCCGCAGTTCGCATCTGTTGCTTCTCTTCATCGGTGAAATCAGCCATAGATCTATCCTCGCCTGTCAACGTGGTTCTAAACGGGCGAATGCCTAGATTCCGTACCACCGCGGTCGTTCCGCGGTAGGGCGATACTGGGGTCGTGATCGCGACAATCCGACGATGGTTTGACCCCCACGAAGTTCGCGAGGTGGGCACGACGCCGGACTACCGGTTTTCGCTCGCCAACGAACGGACGTTCCTGGCCTGGATCCGGACCAGCCTCGCACTGCTCGCCGGCGGTCTCGCGGTGGCCGGATTCCTTCCGCCACTGCACGTGCCGCACCTGCGGGAAGGGCTCGCACTCGCAATGCTGGCGCTCGGCGGGCTGATCTCGCTCCGAGCCATTGACCACTGGTCGCGCTCGGAACGCGCGATGCGACTCGGAGAGCCGCTGCCGGCGTCGCGATTCCCGGCCATCCTGGCGCTGGTCCTGTTTCTCGGTTCGGTCCTTCTGCTGGTCGCGATCATCGTGCCCGGGCCGCTGCCGTGAGCCTGGATCGCTCGCCGCTCGAGCAGCGGCAGCCGGACGGTGCGAGTGCCGAGCGGACCCGGTTCGCGTGGCGCCGTACGGTGCTGACGGCGTCCGTCGTTGCGATCCTCACCATCCGGGTCATCGTGCACGAGGAGTTGACCGCGTGGCGTTCGGTCGCGATCCCGATCACCTGCATCGGCTGGCTCACCGGGCTCTGGCTGGCACAGCGCCGGATCCACGCGATGGCGTCCCGGCAGCCCGCGGCGATCGGCCGTACGCTGCCCGCCATCGCACTGCTGGTGGTCGCGTTCGCGATACTCGGGATCGTGCTGGTCGCCGCGGGCTGAGTGCTCTCAGGCCAGATTGGCCGACCTCGGGTACGCGTCGGTCGGATCGGTCAGCACGTTCACCATGTACGGGACGCCGGACGCGAATGCGCGCTCCAGGGCGGGTCCGACCTCGGATGCCTTCGCGACCGTTTCGCCGGCGCCGCCGAGCGCCGTGACGACCGCGTCGTACCGGAGTTCCGGCTGGAGATCGGCGGCCACGTCGTATCCGTACATGGCCTGCATCGGGTGCTTCTCCAGGCCCCAGATGCCGTTGTTGCCGACGACCATGACCACGGGCAGCTTCTGCCGCACCAGCGACTCGACGTCCATCAACGAGAATCCGGCGGCACCGTCGCCCATCAACACGCAGACCTGCCGATCCGGGTACGTGACCCGGGCACCCATCGCATAGCCGAGGCCGGTACCGAGGCAGCCGTACGGGCCCGGGTCGAGCCACGATCCCGGCGTCGCCGGCTCGAGGTATTTGCCGGCGTACGAGACGAAGTCGCCACCGTCGCCGATCGTCACCGCGTCCCGGGCGAGCACCTTGCGCAGTTCGCCGTACACCCGCGCCGGCTTGATCGGATCGCTGTCCGCGAGCATTGCCGCCGCGTCCTTCGCCTTCGCGGCGTCCTCGACCGTACGCAGTTCGGCCACCCAGGCCGCGTGGTCGACTCGATCCCCCGTGTACGCGGCGATCTGCGACAGGATCAGGCGTAGGTCGCCGGCAGGCGAAACGGCCGGCATGACGTGGCTGGCCCGTTGCGACGGCGCGTCCACGATGTGGATGACCTGGGCATCGCCGAAGTCGCCGAAGCTGAGGCGGAAGTCGAGTGGCGTACCGATCACCGCGACCACATCGGCACCCCCGAGCGCCGCGCGGCGCGCCTTCGCGAAGGCCAGCGGGTGCTCCGGCGGCAGGCTGCCGCGGCCCATGCCGTTCGCGAACACCGGGACGGTCATCGCCTCGGCCGCCTCCCGCAGCGACGCAACCGCATCGCCACCGTAGACATCCGAGCCGGCGATGATCACCGGCCGCTGAGCGCCTGCGATGAGCGCAGCCGCCTTCGCGACGTCGTCCGGATCGGCCTCGATCACCGGGACCGCGGTGTCGGCGACGACACCCTCGCCGGTGCCGAAGATGATCTCCAGCGGCATGTCCAGGAACGCGGGACCACGATGAGCGGTCAGCGCAGCCGTGACCGCGGTGTCGACCGCGCTGGTGACGTCGTCGGTCGCGAAGATCGTCGACGCGTGCTTCGTGACCGGCGCGACCAGCGGAATGTGATCCATTTCCTGGAGGCTGCCGGATCCCCAGCGGAACGCCGGCGCGCGCCCACCGAGCACAATGACCGGCGACGCGTTGAAGAAGGCGCTGGTCAGGCCGGAGATACCGTTCGTGACGCCAGGTCCCGCCGTGAGAACCGCGAGGCCCGGACGTCGCTGCAGCTTCGCGACCGCTTCGGCGGCGAACACGGCCGACTGTTCGTGCCGCACGTCGTAGATCGGAAAACCGGTCTTGTACGCCGCATCGTAGAGCGGGAAGACGTGCCCACCCGAGAGCGTGAACATCTCGCCGACGCCGTGCGCACGCAGCGCCGCGAGGGCGAGTTCGCCGCCGGTACCCTCGATCTTCTCTGTCATGAACCCATCCTCCCGGAATTGCCTACGATCGCGTAGGTTACCCGACAGTAAGTGCCGCCCATATCGAGGTCGGGCCCGTACGCATGTACGCTGCGATCTCCGGGCCGCTACTGGCGAAGGTGGATCCAACCACCGGGGAACGGCCGTCGAAGACGTCAAGCGCCGACCGCCTGGGCGCTTCCGCCGCAGCGATTCCTGCGACCGGAGGCCCTGATGTACCTGCGCTACGGCATGAACCCCCACCAGCACCCGGCTACCGCCACGCCGATCGACGCCGGCCGCGGGCCGATCAGCGTGGTCCACGGCGAACCGTCCTACATCAACATTCTGGACGCCCTTGGTGCGTGGCAGCTGGTCCGCGACGCCCATCGCGCGTGCGACCGGCCCGCCGCAGCGTCGTTCAAGCACGTCTCCCCCGCCGGCGCCGCGCTCGCCGGCGACCTCGACGCCGTGATGACCTCGATCTACGGCCCGACCTCGAGTCCGCTGACCAGCGCCTATATCAGGGCTCGCGACGCCGACCCGAAGTCGTCGTTCGGCGATTTCGTCGCGGTCTCCGGGCCGGTCGACGCGGAGCTGGCCGACCTACTCAGCCGCGTGGTGAGCGACGGGATCATCGCGCCCGGATTCGAGCCCGGCACGGTGGCCACGCTGGCCGCGAAGAAGCGTGGAACGTTCCTGATCCTGAAGGCCGACCCGACGTTCGAACCGCCGCCGGTCGAGTCTCGTGAGGTGTTCGGCGTGCGCCTCACCCAGCCCAGATTCGTCCTGCCGCCGATCGACCTGAACGACGACCTGCGCCTCGCATCGATCATCGCGCACTACACGCAGTCCAACTCGGTCGTCTACGTCCGCGACGGCGCCGCCCTCGGCATCGGCGCCGGCCAGCAGTCCCGCGTGGACTGCACCCGGCTGGCCGGCGCGAAGGTCGACACCTGGTGGTTGCGCCGCCACCCCAGCGTTCCGACTCCGTCCGTCGCCAAAATCCAGGACAAAATCACAATGCAATTGGAGTACGTCAACCAGCTGCCCCCACTCGTCCGCGCATCGTGGCTCCGCGAGCTCGACGACGTCAGCCTCGCATCCGACGGCGCGATCCCGTTCCGCGACAACATCGACGAGGCTCGCCTGCACGGCGTGCGCCACATCGTCGAGCCCGGTGGCTCAACCCGGTCCGCCGACATGGCGGCGGCCTGCGCCGAGGCCGGCATCCACCTGACCCAGACCGGCATCCGCCTCTTCCACCACTAATTGAGCCGGCCCGCCCCGGCCGCCGACGCATTCGTGTCTCGGCCGCCGGTCTCGGTAATCACGGTTGCGAGAGATCTCAGCCGACGCGACATCGGGGTGCCCCTTCCAGTGCCTACCGCTGTGCACTCACAAACGGTGCAGAGCGGTGGCCGCACGAACAGCACGGCACTACTGCGGCAACGGCTAACGAGATCCCCGCAAGTCGTCGTCGCAGCCCCTCCCGGCGACAAGCCACCAATCCCGCTGCAGAACGTCACGGCGTCCGTCAGGTCTTTCAGCGCGCTACCTCTCTGGACTCGCAAACGGTGCAGAGTGGTAGGCGCTCAAAACAACACACCGCTGCCGCAAGCAACGGCCACGAGCCGTCGCCTCTATGGACTATTGCTGCCCTCCTGGCAGTGTTTTCGGCGTCCTACCGCTCTGGACTCGCAAACGGTGCAGAGTGGTAGGCGCTCAAAACAACACCGAGGCGCCGAGAGTTATCCACAGGCGAAATCTTGTGCTGGCGATCACGGCGTGCGGGCCGATTTGATGTGTGGATGGACAACACGGAATCGCCGGGCCAGTCGGCGAAGGCGAAGTGGCCGCCGGACGTCACGAAGCAACTCGGCGACTATCTTCGTGCGCTGCGCCGGACCGCCGACGTCAGCCAGCGCGATCTGAGTGCACGATCCGGCGTTGCGCATTCGACGATCGAACGCCTCGAACTCGACGGCGACCGGGCTGGCGACCCGCGGCTGTCGACGCTCAGCAAGCTCGTGCAAAGCGCCGGCTGTCGGCTTCTGATCTGCGATGACGACAACGTGCCGATCGTGCCGATGACGGAGTTGGCCGGCATCTTCCGCGACCTGGGTGGCCGACGACTGCCGGCACATCTCGATCCCGTCAAGGCCATCGAAGAACGGTTCCGACCCTGGTGGGAGCCTCGGCGTGGACCCTACACATTCACGCGTTCACGCCGCTGGCGAGACGAGGCCAGGGCCGCCGACCGCCGCTGGGCGGAGCGGTACTGGGAGGCGCGAATGATTCAGGAAGCCGACGATGAGCCCAGCTCAGAGGTGGTAGCCGTGGGTCTGGACGGGGAGATTGAGCGTCTCGGCGAACTCGGCCAGCGCCTCGGGGCAGAAGTAGTAGACGCGCATCCGGCTGATGCCGCCGTCCGCGGTGTCGACCCGGATCACGTCGCCGATCACCTCGGGGGCCGGTAGGAACGCGGTGCCGATCGACTGCATGCCGACCGGCGGGAGCCCGATCGGCGGTAGGCCGATCGGCGGCGGAGCAGCAGCTGTGGCCGGACGCTGCCACAGCACGACCACGTCCTCGCCGGCGAACGACACGACCTGGGCCCGGTAGCGTACGTCCGTCTCCAGGACCAGCGTGTGGTGCAACGAACCGTTACGGATGGTTTCGCGACCGACCTCGTACACCATGTTGAGCACTTCGCACTGTGCATCCGCGAGGAAGAGCGCCGCGAGCCGATCCAGGTCGTAAGAGCTGAACGCGTCCGCCATCGCGTCGAGCACCGCGCGGCTCGGCCGGGGCCGGTCGGCGGCCGAGTCCTGGTCCGCGAGCTTCGCCCGGCCTCGATGCAGCGCCGCCTTCACCGCGCCGACCGTCGTGTTCAGCATCGCCGCGATCTCCGCCAACGGCAGATCGAACACATCCTTGAGGACGACCGCGGCGCGCTCCTGGGGCGGCAGCAGCGCGGCGACGTCGCCCAGCGCGTCGCGAACCTCCAGTCCGTCAACCAATTCCGTGACCGCCTTGTCGCCCACCTCGGTCGGCATCGGCGCCGGTCGCCGCCACCCGTCGATGTACGCGTTCGTCGCGATCCGAACGAGCCAGCCCATCGGGTTCTCGACCTCGACATGCGACTGCGACGCGCGCGCGAATGCCCGCATCAGCGTCTCCTGGACGAGATCCTCGGCGTCCCAGACGTTTCCGGTGAGCCGGCGGCAGTACCGGTAGAGCGAAGGCCGCAGCGGCTCGACGCTCGACTGGAATTCGCGGCGGGCTCGGCGGACGGTTTCCAGGAGATCCGCGCCGAGCGCGGGTGCGATGTCACTCATACCTGAACTCGACGCGGATCGGGGCTGGAAAGATACGGCTCACGGCCGTTGGCATTATCGGCCGGTGAACTTCGGCTTGCGCTTCTCCACGAACGCGTTCATACCCTCCCGCTTGTCGTCCGTCGCGAACAGCGCCGCGAACAGCTGCGACTCCCATGCGAGACCGGACGCGATGTCCATTTCCAGGCCGCCGTCGATCGCCATCTTGGCGGCGCGGAGCGCGGTGGCCGGTCCGGCGACGTACGGCGTGACCATCGCGACAGCGGCGCCGTAGACCTCTTCGGCGGTCGGTACGACCTTGTCGACGAGGCCGATCTGCAGCGCTTCGGCGGCACCCACGAACCGACCGGACATGATCAGATCCTTCGCACGCGCCGGCCCGATCAGGCGGGACAGGCGCTGGGTGCCACCCGCACCCGGGATGATGCCGAGGTTGATCTCCGGCTGCCCGAGCTTCGCGTCCGCGGAAGCGACCCGCCAGTCGCAGGCGAGCGCGAGTTCGCAGCCGCCGCCGAGCGCGTATCCGGCGATCGCGGCCACGACTGGCTTCGGGATCCGGGCGACCGAGTCGAACGCGGACGACAGGGCGCCGGCTCGAGCCGACATGTCCACGTAGGACATGTCACCCATCTCCTTGATATCGGCGCCGGCCGCAAATACGCGCTCGCCGCCGTACACGATGACTGCCCGTACCGCTGGGTCTGCCGTGAAGGTCGAGGCGGCGGACCGCAACTCTTCCTGGATCGCGATGTTCAGTGCGTTCATCGGCGGACGTTCCAGCTTGATCGTGCCGATGCCGTCCGTTACCGAAAGCTGGACGAACTCTCCCACCGCGGCCTCCTTGCCTAGGGTCTGGCGAACTCACCGCACGTTAACACCGGGCGCGTCGGAGTCGACGATCTCCCGGCCCAGCGGCGCGAGCGCGAGCGGGATCATTTTGAGATTCGCCCAGCCGAACGGAATCCCGATGATCGAGATGAACAGCGGGATGCTGGTCAGGACGTGCCCGATGGCGAGCCAGAGCCCGGCGAACACGAACCAGATGATGTTGCCGATCAGCGATCCCGCACCGGCCTCGGGTTTCTTCACGGTCGTCCGGCCGAACGGCCAGAGCGCATATCCGGCGATGCGGAACGACGCGATGCCGAACGGAATCGTGATGATCAGGATGCAGCAGATGACACCGGCGATGACATAGCCGATCGCCATCCAGATGCCGCAGAACACCAGCCACAGGATGTTGAGGATCACTCGCATCACTCGATCGTCCCCGACCTGAGCAGCACTTACATCCAGAATGACCCGGATTTATGCCGCGCGGGCCGTGAAACGCCCGTTCGCGTACCGGACATTGAGCGGCAAGCCGAACGCGGCGGACAGGTTGGGGCCGGTGACCGTCGCCCGGAGCAGGCCCTGGGCGACCACGCCGCCGTCGCGCAGCAGGATCGCGTGGGTGAACCCGGCCGGGATCTCCTCGACGTGATGCGTGACCACTACCATCGCGGGTGCGTCCGGGTCCATCGCCAGCGCCGCGAGGCGCGCTACCAGGTCCTCACGCCCGCCCAGATCGAGACCGGCCGCCGGCTCATCGAGCAACAGCAGCTCGGGGTCGGTCATCAGCGCACGGGCGATCTGGACCCGCTTGCGCTCACCCTCGGACAACGTCCCGTAGACGCGATCGGCGAGCGCTCCGGCGCCGAGCTGGCGGAGCAGAGACTCGGCCCGGCGTACGTCCTGCGGGGCGTACGACTCCCGGAACCGCCCGATCACCGACCAGGATGCGGTCACGACCACGTCGCGTACGGTCTCGTCCGGCGGGATCCGATCGTGCAGACCGACCGTCGACAGACCGATCCGGGTACGCAACTCGTGGACGTCGACCCGCCCGAGCACCTCGCCGAGTACGTGCACGGTGCCGGTGGTCGGAAACAGGCGAGCCGCGGCCAGCGACATCAACGTGGTCTTACCGGCGCCGTTCGGACCGAGCACGACCCAGCGCTCGTCCAGCTCGACCCGCCACGACACGTCCCGGAGCAAATACTTCTCGCCGCGGACGACGTTCGCGGCCGCGATATCAATCACCAGGTCAGGATCTACCGCGAAGTCGCTGGACACGCCGACATCCAATCATGAACCGATGCGCGTGACGCGCTGCGCCCCCTGACACGTGCGCTCGCCGCCTAAGGTGTGTCGCATGTCTCCAGTCATCGAGATCACCGGGCTGCGCAAGCAGTACCGCCGAGTCGGCCGCAAGCCGCGCGTCGCGCTGGACGGATTCGACATGGTCGTCGAGGCGGGCGAGGTGCACGGCTTCCTCGGGCCGAACGGATCCGGCAAGACCACCACCCTGCGTACGCTGCTCGGCCTCGTCCGCCGCAACGACGGCACGATGCGCATCCTCGGCGAGGAGGTCCCGCACGCGCTGCCGCACGTGATCCAGCGGGTCGGCGCGGTCGTGGAGAGCCCGCAGTTCTTCAGCAACTTCAGCGGCCTTCGTACGCTCAAGCTGCTCGCATCCGGCGCTGGCATCCCGCACACTCGGGTCGACGAGGTGCTCGAGATCGTCGGCCTGCGTGACCGCGCGAAGGACCGGGTCAAGACCTACTCGCTCGGCATGAAGCAGCGCCTGGCCGTCGCGACCGCGCTGCTCAAGTCGCCGGAGCTGCTGATCCTGGACGAACCGGCGAACGGCCTCGACCCCGGCGGCATCCGCGAGATGCGCGACCTGATGCGCCAGCTGTCGAGCGACGGCGTCACCGTCGTGCTGTCCAGCCACATCCTCGGCGAGATCCAGCTGATCTGCGACTCGGTCACGATCATCTCGGCCGGCCGCCGCGTCGCGTACGGTCCGGTCGCCGACGTGCTGGCCGCGTCGGACAAGGGCGAATACCGGGTCAAGGTGGCCGATCACCTCAAGGCCGCGGCCGTTCTGGAAGACCAGGGCGCAGTGGTACGCCGAGCCGACGACCATCTCGTCCTCACCGACGTCGCCGACCCGGCCTGGATCACCGAAACGCTCGGCAGCCAGGGTCTCTGGATCTCCGAGCTGACGCCGCTGCGGCCCGACCTGGAGAACGTGTTCCTCGAGCTGACCGGCACGATGCCGGAGCAGAACGCCCATCGTCAGGTCGACGACCTGCCTCGACAGCCGACCGCCTCGGTCGCCGACGTGAACGGGATCGACGCGTGAACCTCCTCATCTCCGAGTGCCGGCGCTTCTTCGCCCGCCGGTTCACCCGCATCATGCTGCTGATCGTGCTGATCCTGATGGGCGTCATCCTGATCGGCATCGGCCGCGATTCCCAGACGTTGAGTCCGGCCGACTACGCGCAAGCGAAGGTCCAGCAGCAGCACTTCGTCGATCTAGGCAAGCAGCAGCTCGCCGCATGTCAAGCAGCGAACGCGAACGGCCCGGCACCGGCCGGTTCGGAGTACGACATCGGCGGCGCAAACTGCTCGGACCTCTTCGGGAACTTCACGCCGGATCTGCGCGGCTTCCTGCCGGACTCATGGAACTTCGCGAGCCAGGCGAAGAACATGATCCTGCTGTTCGGCGGCATCCTGACGCTGTTCGGATTCGCGGTCGGGGCGTCGTTCGTCGGCGCCGAGTGGTCCAGCGGCAACATGGCGAACCTGCTGCTCTGGCGACCTCGGCGGCTCGCGCTGCTCAGCACGAAGCTGGGCGCGCTGCTGTTGTGCGTACTAGCCAGTGGTCTTGCTCTGGGTGCGGTGTGGCTCGGTCTTCTTCTGGGGTTGGCGAAGTTCCGCGGAACCATGGGGCACGTGACCTCGGGCATGGAGCAGTCGTTCCTGCTCGACGGCGCCCGAGGGTTCGCGCTCGCGCTGGTCGTGACGGTGCTGGGCTTCGCGATTGCGGCGATCGGCCGTGGCACCGTGACGGCACTGGGCATCGCGGTCGGCTACGCGGTCATCGTCGAAGGCGCGGGGCTCACCATCCTCAATTCGATGCACGTGCTCCGGCCGGAACGGTTCATCCTGTCCCGCTACGTCGCCGCGTGGCTGGACAAGTCCTACGCGCTCGAAGGCCCGATGGTCTGCCAACCGATGACGGATCAGGGCCAGGAGTGCTCGCCCGGGCCGGATTGGTACATGCGGATGCACTCGTCGGCCGAGGTGTTCGCGATCGGCGCCGCGATCCTGCTGACCTGGGCCTTCGTTGCATTCCGCCGGCGCGACGTGAGCTGACGATCGGAGGTCAGGTCGCCGCGGTCATGTCGTCGACGGTCGAGCCGAACACCTCGTCGCGTACGGCGACCAGGGCGGTCCGGAGTGCACCGTCGACGATCGGCTCCGGCGGTCCGGCGGTCACCACGACCCGCGGCGAGACCGGAGCGATCGCGGCGACCTCGTGCTCCACCCGCTGCGCGAGCGCCTGCCCGCCGGCCTGGCTGATCTCGCCGGCCAGTACGACCAGCGGCGGGTCCAGCACGACGCAGACCGAGGCGATACCGACGGCGAGCCGGCTCGCGATCTCGTCGAGCACCGGACCACCGGCGATGCCGGCCTGGACGGCCGACGTGACCGCGGCGGCACCACTGGCGCCCTTGAAGCCGTGCTCCCGGGCCAACGCGCGGACCGGCTCGGTGCTGACGAGTTGCTGGAAGCCGCCCTTCGTCTTGTGCGACGGGTCGCGGTAGACGTGCGCACCCGCGACCGGCATCCAGCCGATCTCACCGGCCGCACCGGTGTAGCCCCGATGCAGCTTGCCGCCGATCACGATGGCGAGACCGACGCCCTGACCGGCCCACAGGAGGATGAAGTCCTCGACGGCCTGGGCTGCGCCGCTGTGCATCTCGGCGACCGCGACAAGGTTCACGTCGTTTTCGAAAGTGACCGGAATGTGCAGGTCTTCGCGCAGCGCCTCGAGCAGACCTCGCTGCCAGCGGGGCAGGTTGAACGCGAAGGTCAGGTCGCCGGTCTTCGGATCGACGAGGCCGGGCGTACCGAGAACGACGCGACGGACGTCCTTCAACGGGGCGTTCGCCTCCTTCGCAGCCTCGACGACGGCTCGGTGGACGACGCCGACCGGATCGTCGGTGTCTTTCGTCGACAGTTCGATCCGGCTGTGGACGGCACCTCGGATATCGGCGCAGGCGGCGACGGCACGCTCCGCATCGACGTTGACGCCGACCACGTACGCGCTCTCCGCCCGTACGGCGTAGAGCTGCGCGTTCGGGCCCCGGCCACCGGCCTGCTCACCGACGCCACTAACGAGTCCCCTGGTGACGAGCCGTTCGACGAGTTGTGATGCGGTGACCTTCGACAGACCGGTAAGCTCTCCGATCTGGGAGCGGGTCAGCGGTCCGCGCGCCAGCAGAAGTTCCAGCGCAGCGCGATCGTTGATCGCTCGAAGCAGCCGCGGCGTACCGGGCAGCGGGGTCATCGTCATCGCGTGCGCACCTCATACATTTTGTAAAGTTTCTTACCCGTTTTCGAAGCCTAAGAGCACCCGCAACGTACGGTCAAGGCGGCTCGCCGTTTTTTGACCACTCCCGGAGGTCCGGTGCATCTTCGACGGCTCGCGCTCGGGACGTTACTCGCTGCGTTCAACGGTCGGGGCGCACCCGGCTGGACTCTTGATCTAGCGGCGTCGGGCATCGCCGGTTATGTGCTCTTTAAGAGCAATGTCGATGCGGCGGAGACGCTCTGTACGTCCCTCCGCGCAGCCCGGCCGGACCAATTGATCGCACTTGACGAGGAGGGCGGGGACGTCACACGCCTGTGGAGACGTTCCGGATCCCCCTATCCGGGTAACGCCGCGCTCGGTGTGGCCGACGATGCGGGCCTGACCAGGTCGATTTACGGCGCCATCGGGTCACATTTGGCGTCCGTCGGCATCAACCTCGATCTCGCGCCGGTCGTGGACGTCAACACGACCGCCGAGAACCCCGTCATCGGTACGCGCAGCTTCGGCTCGTCGTCAGCGCTCGTGTCCCGGCATGCGGCCGCCGCCGTCGGCGGTTTGCAGGATGCGGGTGTCGCCGCGTGCGCCAAACACTTTCCGGGTCACGGCGCGACCACGGTCGACTCGCACCTCGCGCTGCCCACCGTTGCCACTACTGCGCTCGAGCCGTTCGCGGCGGCGATTGCGGCCGGCTGCCGAGCGGTGATGACCGCGCACATCCGGGTGCCGTCGCTCACCGGCGATGCGCCGGCGACGTTCAGCGCGCCGGCACTGCGGCTGCTGCGAACCGACCTCGGATTCGACGGGGTCATCATCACCGATGCACTCGAGATGCGGGCCGCGACCGCGTACGCCGGTGGGATCCCGGCCGGAGCCGTGCTCGCGCTGGCGGCCGGTGCCGACCTGCTGTGCATCGGCGCGCGGGTGACGCCTGAGCTGGTCGAGGCGGTGGTCTCGGAGATCGTCACGGCGGTCGGTGACGGGCGCCTGGCCGAGTCGCGCCTGATCGAGGCCGCGGAGCGGGTTCGCGCGCTGGCCGCATGGTCGACACCATCGCCACGGGCAAGTGACGCTGAGTCGGCGCCTTCGCCGGGTCACGCTCGGTCGGCGCCTTCGCCGGCGAGTGACGCTCGCGGCCGTGCTGGGAGCCCGCACCGCTCGATCGGCGCCGGCCATCGCGACCCTGCAGGCGACGGGGATCAAACGAGCGGCGCGGAGGGGATCGGGCTTGTGGCGGCGCGGCGTGCGGTGGTCGTCGAGGGCACGCTGCCGGACCTGTCCGGGGCGTTCATCGTGCAGGTCGAGGCCACGACCACGATCGCCGAAGGCCGCGTCGCGTGGGGACTGGTGCCGCACGTCGCCGCCGGACGCATCGTGGCCGTGACACCGAACGCGTCGCCGCTGGCCGCCGCGATCACGGACGAAGCAGCCGGCCGCCGGATCATCCTGGTCGGGCGGAACCTGCACCGCCTTTCCGGAGCACCGGAGTTGATCGCCGCGCTGGCCGCATCCACCGACGTGGTCGTGCTGGAGATGGGATGGCCCGCCACGTGGCGCCCCCGCGATGCCCGAGCCTTCGTGACGACACACGGCGCATCTCGGGCAAATTCCCTCGCTGCTGCCGAGGCACTCGGCGTGATCAGCGATCTTGCTGCGATACCGACGTTAAACGAGCCCGAATAACATCGATACCGTTGCAAGATCGTCGATCACCCGACTGTCCACATGCACCCTCGCCGTCCACAGTTCGCCCGATGGCGACTCGACGCGTACGCATCTGCTGGCGAAGCTATCGGGATGTCCCGGCCGGCTCGCGTACCACCTTCGCTTCGTGGCGGCCCCTTTCGGGGATCCGCTGCCATTCGCGACGGACTCCTCACCGCCGCCCAGCTTCGCGGCTCGGCCTGGCGTCGCCTGTTCTATGACACCTACGTCCATGCCGCCTGTCCGGACAGCCACCTGCTCCGGGTCCGCGCCGCGTCGCTGCTGCTCCCACCCGGCGCGGTGGTCACCGGTCGATCGGCCGCGCACATCTGGGGCGTCGGATTCGCCGGGCCCGAGGACGCCGTCGAAGTCCTGACGCCACAACGGATGCGACCGCAACACGGGCTGGACATCCGCTCCGGATCGGTTGCGGTCGGCGAGATTGCCCGGGTCGGTGGCATCGCCGTTCCCAAACCTGCCCATACGGCATGGGAAATTGCTCGCGCGCTGGCACCGATCGACGCCATCGCGTGGCTGGACGCGCTCGCACGAACCAAGCGCCTCTCCGTTGCCGACCTCACCGATCACGCTCGGCGGCACTACGGCGAGTACGGCGGGCGCAGCGCCACGGCGACGCTCGCGCTGGTCAACCCGCTCGCCGAATCGCCGCCGGAGTCGCGGCTCCGCGTCCACATCGGCGCAGCGGGCCTTCCCGTACCCAAACCGCAGTGGAATGTGTACGTCAACGGCGTGTTCATCGCGCGCGTTGACCTGGCCTGGCCGGATCTCCGATTTGCGGTCGAGTACGACGGGCAGTGGCATGCCGATCCCGCTCAACTTGCCCGGGACCGGCGGCGTCTCCGCGCCCTGAACGCCGCCGGCTGGCACATCTATCCGGTCACATCTGCCGACCTGCACGATGTCCCGCAGCTCATCCGGCAACTGTCCGCCGCTCTCGCCGATCGGCGGGCCGCGATCGGCTGATGGCCGGCTAGATCGCGGCCGGTGGCGACGGCATCAGCTTCGGTGGATGCTCGTCGCTCAGGTAGTCGAAGATCAGCGCGGTCACCAGCGCCGGCTTCTCCAACGGCAGCCCGTGCGACGCTCCCGGTACGACCGCCAGCTCACCGTCGGGCAGCGTACGCCGCATGGCATCGGCGTGCTCGATCGTCACCAGGTCGTCATCGCCGAGCATCACCAGCGTCGGCGTCGAGATCTTGGCGAGATCCGGCAGCGACGCGGTGGTGTCGATGATCGCCCGGTTCAGCTTGGCGAACACGATCGGGAAGTGATCGCGGCCGTCCGGCGACAGTTCGCCGTACGCGTCGATCAGCATCGGCGGCAGATGGTCGACCGTCATGTGCTCGGCCATCGCCTGCGCCCACGGTGCCCCGCCGCTGATGTTCACCGCGGTGCCGATCATTACCAGCTTCCGGACCAGATCCGGCCGGTAGAGCGCGGTCAGCATCGCCACGTTCGCGCCGTCGCTCCAGCCGACCAGGTGCACCGGCCCGACATCGATCGCATCCAGGAACGCGATCGTGTCCTGCGCCATGATCTCGTAAGTGATCGGGCCTTCCAGATCGGGCATGCGCCCATGTCCACGGCGCTCCGGGCTGTAGACGCGGTAACGCTCGGCGATCAGAGGCGTCAATCCGCCGAACGTCTCCACGGTCGAGAAGCCGCCGTGCAGCATCACGAGCGGATCGCCCGTACCGGTTGCCTCGTAGTACGTGTTGATCCCACCGGCATCGATGTATTCCTTCACAGCGGCCATCGTGACCACCTTCCCAAGAGAAGCGATGCGCCCAGCGTAAGAACCGGAGAACCGTGCCCGCATGAGGCGTTTTACCCATCTGTCAGGCGCTAGACTGCGGCTATGTCTGTTCCGGATGCCGGCGGCGTCCGGGTTGCCGAGCTGGTCGCGACGCTGTCGTATGCGGCGGATCTCGGGCTCGGGCAGCCGGTTGCGCACTGCATGCGGCAGACCGTGATCGCGCTCCGACTCGCCGACCTCGTCGGCGCCACGGCAACCGAACGCGAAGCGACCTACTACCTCGGTCTGATGGTCAACGCCTACTGCCATGCGGATGCGGCCGAGCAGGCGCAGTGGTTCGGTGACGACATCGGGTTCAAGGCGCGGTCATTCGAGATGCTCGGGATGAACACGGCCGCGACGATCTCGTTCCTCCTCCGAAACGTCGGATCGCACGGCAGCGCGTACGAGCGGGCGCGGCGGGTGACCACGTTCCCGGTGGCCGGCTACAAGCAGGTGATGGAGTTCCTCGCCACGCACTCGTCGTTGGGCTCCCGCTTCGCGGCCGAAATCGGGCTGGACGAGGTGGCGGTCGAGTCGGTCCGGCAGGCGTACGAACAGTGGGACGGCAAGGGTCAGCCGCACGGGCTCCAGGGAATCGAAATCACGCTGCCCGCCCGCCTGGTCGCGTTGTCCAGCCCGATCGAGGTGCTGGCCCGGCATCACGGCGTCGAGGTAGCCCGCGACATCGCTCGCCGGCAACGAGGCAACCAATTCGATCCCGCGCTCGTGGACGTCTTCTGTACGCATGCGTCGCGCATCCTCGACGGTCTCGACGATGCCTCCGAGTGGGACGCGATCCTCGCCGCCGAACCCGCGCTCACCCGGCACGTCGACGGTGCCGAGTTGGACCGGGTGCTGGAGTCGTTCGCGGATCTGGCCGACCTGAAATCACCGCACATGGCCGGGCACTCACGCGGCGTCGCCAATCTCGCCGCCGCAGCGGCCCGCGCGTCCCGGCTGCCGGAGGCCGACGTGATCGCGCTGCGCCGCGCCGGGCTCATCCACGATCTCGGGCGCCTCGGCGTCTCCAATGCCATCTGGGACAAGCCCGGTCGGCTGACCGGTACCGAGCTGGAGCACGTACGCCTGCATCCGTACCTGACCGAACGGATGCTCGCTCACCTCGACGCGCTCGCGGTGAGCCGTGAGATCGCCGGCCGGCACCACGAGCGGCTGGACGGTTCCGGCTACCCGCACCGGCTGACCGCAGTGTCATTGACGCCGCTGGATCGGATCCTGGCCGCCGCGGACGCGTACCACGCCATGACCGAACCTCGGCCCTACCGTGACGCGCTCGCATCCGACCTGATCCGTGAACGCCTGCAGGCCGACGTGCGGGCCGGCCGGCTCGACGGTGACGCGGTGAGCGCCGTGCTGCGAGCGGCCGGACAGCGCGCGCCTGCGCGCCGAACCTGGCCGAACGGGTTGACCGCGCGCGAAGTCGAGGTGCTCGGCCTGGTCGCGCGCGGTCACTCGAACCGTGAGATCGCCACCCGACTGACCGTGACGCCGAAGACGGTGGCCAATCACATCGAACACGTCTACACGAAGATCGACGTGTCCAGCCGGGCCGCTGCGACGCTGTTCGCGACCCGCCACGGTCTGGTCGGCTCCTACGAGTCGACCTGACCGAACAGCGGGTCGCGAAAGCGGATCACGCGGACGAGGTCTGCACCAGCGTCCGGATCTGCCGCAGCAGCACCGACAGCGACGCCAGGTCGGCCCGCGCATCGTCGAACTCGGCCATCGACTTCTGCGCCCGCGCGATCGCGATCTCGTTGGACTGCTCCCACTGCGCGACCCTTTCCTCGGGCGCGATGCCGGCCGCCGTCGAGGTGAGCACCTCGGTCGTGAGGCCGGCCAGCGCCGCGTACAGGTCGTAGCGCAGTGCCATCCGGGCCAACGTCTGCCACCGGTCGTCGCGGGGCAGATCGGAGATGCTGGACAGCAGCATGTCCGCGCGGAACTGCTCGGAGAGCGCGAAGTAGACGCCGGCCACCTCGGTCACGTCATGCCCGGTCGACTCCGCGACCGTGACGACGTCGAGGAGGCCGAAGCCGTACATGATGCGGGTCGCCCACGCGGCCAGGTCGGACGGGATGCCGAGGCGCACGATCGCCTCCGCGTGCAGCCGGAGCGATTCGCGTTCGTTGCCGCGGAACAGCACGTCGAGGTTTGGCAACAGCTCGGCGACGCCGGGACGCAGCCGCGAGATCTCGGTCGGCACATCCAGCGGCGCCCGGCGCGATGACAGCAGCCAGCGCATCGCGCGGTCCATCAGCCGCCGCGTCTCCAGGTAGACCGCGGTCTGCGCCTTCGTCGGTACGCGGCCGTCGCGGTCCAGCGCCTCGACCGCTTTCCACACGTCGCGCAGACCGTAGACCTCACGGACGATCACGTACGCGCGGATGACGTCGGCCACCGAGGCACCGGACTCTTCCGCGGCCCGGTAGACGAACGTGATGCCACCGTGGTTGACGACGTCGTTCACCAGGACCGTCGTGATGATGTCCCGGTGCAGGCGGTGCTCGGCCATCCGGTCGGCGTACCGGGCACGCAGCGGCGCCGGGAAGTAGTTCGCGAGCACCTCGGCGGTCCACGGATCATCCGGCAGCGATGACCCGATGATCTCGGCTTCCAGGTCGATCTTCACGTACGCGAGGAGTACCGCGAACTCCGGCTGGGTCAGGCCACGACCGGCTTCGCCGCGGGCGGCCAGCTCCTCGTCCGTCGGCAGGAACTCCAGGGCGCGATCGAGCCGGCCGCGCTTCTCCAGATCGGAGATCAACCGCCGGTGTACGGGCAGCAGCGAGTGCGCCTGTGCCATCGCGCTGCCGAGCGCCGACGCCTGCTCGTAGTTGTCCCGCAGACAGAGCGCGCCGACCTCGTCGGTCATCTCGGCGAGCAGCGTGTCGCGCTCCGGCATTGTCAATTCGCCGTCGGCCACCACGGCACCGAGCAGGATCTTGATGTTCACCTCGTGGTCGGAGCAGTCCACGCCGGCCGAGTTGTCGATGAAGTCGGTCGAGATCCGGCCGCCGAGCCCACCGGAGGAGGGCGCCGGGCCTGGACCGCCGATCTGCGCGTACTCGATCCGTCCTCGCTGGGTCAGGCCGAGGTTGCCGCCTTCGCCGACCACCGTGCACCGCAGTTGCCTGCCGTTGACCCGGATGCCGTCGTTGGACTTGTCCCCGACCTCGGCGTGCGTCTCGGTGCTGGCTTTGACGTACGTGCCGATGCCACCGTTCCACAGCAGATCGACCGGTGCCAGCAGGATCGCCTTCATCAGATCGTTCGGTGCGAGCGACGTGACATCGGCAGCGATGCCGAGCGCGGCACGGGCCTCCGGCGGAGATCGGAATCGACTTGAGGCTGCGCGGGAAGATGCCGCCACCGGCCGAGATCAGCGACGAGTCGTAATCGGCCCACGAGGATCTCGGCAGCGCGAACAGGCGTTCACGCTCCACAAAGGACGGAGCAGCGTCCGGTGCCGGATCGATGAAGATGTGCCGGTGATCGAATGCCGCGACCAGGCGGATGTGCGGGGACAGCAGCATGCCGTTACCGAACACGTCGCCGGACATGTCACCGACGCCGACCACCGTGAAGTCCTGGCTCTGGGTATCGACATCCATGTCCCGGAAGTGCCGCTTGACCGACTCCCACGCGCCACGAGCGGTGATGCCCATGCCCTTGTGGTCATAGCCGGCCGAGCCGCCGGACGCGAACGCGTCGCCCATCCAGAAGCCGTAGTCCATCGAGATCTGGTTCGCGATATCGGAGAACGTCGCGGTGCCCTTGTCGGCCGCGACCACCAGATATGGGTCGTCGCTGTCGTGCCGGATCACCTCGGCCGGTGGCACGATCTTGCCGCTGACCAGGTTGTCGGTGATGTCGAGCAGGGCGCGAGATGAAGAGCTTGTAGCAGGCGATGCCCTCGGCCTGGAACGCGTCCCGATCGGTCGGTGACGGTGCCTGCTTCAGCACGAAGCCGCCCTTCGCACCAACCGGCACGATCACCGCGTTCTTCACCATCTGCGCCTTGACCAGGCCGAGAACTTCGGTCCGGAAGTCGTCACGGCGATCCGACCAGCGGAGTCCGCCCCGGGCGATCGGGCCGAACCGCAGGTGTACGCCTTCGAAGCGCGGCGAGTACACGAAGATCTCGAACTGCGGCCGCGGCGCGGGCAGGTCCGGGATCGCCAACGGGTCGAGTTTGAACGACACGTACGACTTCGGCCGCGCATCCGCGCCACGCTGGAAGAACGACGTACGCAGGGTGGCCTGGATCAGCGTCAGGTAGGACCGCAGGATCCGGTCCTGGTCGAGGCTTGCGACGTCGTCGAGTTGCCGCTCGATCGCCTGGACGAGTTCGCCGGTCTGGCGCTGACCGGTCCGCGTCGGTCAGTTCGAGCGTCGGCGAGAACCGCGTCTCGAACAGCGCGACCAGCAGGGCGGCGAGGCCCGGGTACGCGATGAACGTCGCCTCCATCGACTCCTGCGCGAACACCGTGCCGGCCTGGCGCAGATACTTCGCGTACGCCCGGAGGATCACCACCTGCCGCCAGGTGAGCCCGGCGCGGACGACCAGCTCGTTGAAGCCGTCGATCTCGGCCTCGCCCCGCCACGTCGCGGCGAACGCGTTCTCCAGGTGCGGTCGGGTCTCGACGAGTTCGCGAGCGCCGTCCGGCAGGATCAGGCCGAAGTCGTACACGTAGATCATGCCGTCGCCACGCGTGATCTCGTACGGGCGCTCGTCGGTCACCTTCACGCCGAGCGAGTGCAGCACCGGCAGCACGGTCGAGAGCATCATCGGTTCGCCGAACCGGTAGACCTTGAAGCGGATGTCCCGCTCGTCCAGCCGGCGCCGGTAGACGTGCATCTCCAGCTGGTTCGGCTCCTCGAGCAGCTCGAGCTTCGCGAGATCCTTGGTCGCCTCGCCGGGCAGGTGGGTGTCCTTGTAGGCGTCCGGCAACCCGCCCACATAACGGTTGTAGAGCACCTTCGCCTGCTCGTCGCCGACCTTGTGCTCCAGCAGCAGGCGGAAGTCGTCGTCCCAGTTGCGGGTCGCGGCGACGAGCTGCTCCTGGATCGCCTCGACGTCGATCGCGCGCGGCGGCGACGTCGGATCGGTCCGCACGATGAAGTGGATCCGGGCCAGCAGCGACTCGCCCAAACGGGTGGTGAAGTCGACACCGATGCCGTTCAGCTCATGCAACAGGATCGCCTGGATGGCCAGACGGTTCGCGGTGGTGAACCGATCCCGCGGCAGGTAGACGAGGCAGGAGATGAACCGCCCGTACAAATCCTTGCGCACGAACAGCCGCAACTGGCGACGGCCGGCCAGCCGCAGCACTCCCATCACCGTGTCGAACAGCTCATCGGTCTTGATCTGGAACAGGTCGTCGCGCGGATAGTCCTCCAGGATCGCCATCAGATCCTTGCCGGAATGGCTGCGTGGGGACAGCTCCGACCGCTCCAGCACCGCCGCCACCTTGCGCTTGACGACCGGCAAATGCTTCACCGAATAGAGGTACGCCGCGGACGCGAACAGGCCGAGGAAGCGCTTCTCGCCGGTCACGTTGCCGGCCGAGTCGAACGTCTTGATGCCGATGTAGTCCAGATAGACGCTGCGATGCACGGTCGATCGCGAATTCGCCTTCGTGATGATCAGCAGGCGCTTCTCCAGCAGCGCGGCCTGCGCCTCCTCGCTCATGTCGCCGAGGTGGCGCGGCCGGGTCTGGTCGGTACGCAGGATGCCGAGGCCGGTGCCCATCACCGCAGCGATGATCGTCTCGCCGTCTTCGTCCGTGGCGAGGCGATATTCGCGGTAGCCGAGGAACGTGAACTGGTCGTCGCCGAGCCAGCGCAGCAATTCCACGCCGTCGGTGATGTCCTTATCCGGTACCGGAAGCTCCGCGCTGGTCAGCTCGTCGGCGATCTCCAGCGCCTTCGAGCGCATCTTCGACCAATCGTCGACCGCGTCGCGGACGTCGGTCAGCGCGTTGACCAGATCGCGCCGCAGATCCTCGATCAGATCGGCGTCTCGAACCCGGCCGATCTCCAGGTAGATCCAGCTCTCCACCATCTCGCTCGCGACGACCTGGCCGACCGCCACATCGACCGGCTCGACCGCGGACATCACCTCGACCAAGCGACCGAGCGGCTCACGCCGGACCACCACCAACGGGTGCATCAGCAGGTCGACATCGAGGTTGCGGGCGACCAAGGCGGAGTTGACCGTGTCCACGAGGAACGGCATGTCATCCGTGACGATCTTCACAATCGTCGACTCACCGTCGGCAGACGCGGTGATCTCGAGCTTCAGCTCGCCGGGCAGCCGCTGCTCGGCGAGGTCACGCTGGTCGCGGGTAGCGTCGACCATGGCGGCCGGCGAGAGGCCGACGAGATCCTCGTCCGGTGCGTACCGCCAGAATCGCTCCACCAGCGCGGCGAGCGCGACGTCGTCACCGCACATCGCGACGGCTTCGGACGCGAGGCGTACGGCATCCGGAATCGGGCCCGAGATCCCGTCATCGGAGTCGTCCAGGCCGGACATCACACCCCGTCCGGGCGGATTGACCAGCTCATCTTCGTTCGCCTCGACTGATGCCGACGCACGCCGAATCATGGATGACACTCCCCTCGGGCCCACCACACTGTGGGCTTTGCACCGCCAGCCTAGGACCTGCCTGCGATGGCTGATACCCGACCCAACCCCTCGCGCAACGCGGATACCTCACTAACGCGGCACGGCGGTGGTCGGATTCAAGATCCCGTCAGGTGGACGCGGCATCTCGCACTATCTGTCCGTATGGCTTTTGATCGTTACGCGTGCTTTGCGACTCCGGCTCCCGGATGGGCGGTGGTCCGAATCGGGGCGGCAGAACCGGACTTAACCCGGCTCGGCCAGCTGCTGCGCCGCACTGGACGGCTCACCGGCGCGCTGCGACGGCAGCACCACCCGGACCGCGGTCTCGATGCCCGCATCGGCGGCCGGTCCCGAACCGGCGTGCACGAGCGGCGCGAGCCCGGCAACCAGAGTGTCCGCAACGTCGCGAGCGTGTACGCCGTCCGGGTCGTAGTCCGGGTCGAACACCGTGATCTCCATGCCGACACAGGCCGGCGACGAGACGAGACCGGCGATCAGCAGCTCCAACTCGGTGTACGCGATCCCGCCGGCGGTCGGCGCGTCCACCGCCGGCATCACCGCCGGATCGAGCACATCGACATCGACGTGCACCCAGAATCCGAGGCACTCGGACAGCTGGTCGCGAGCCCACTGCGCGGTCCGGCCGGCGCCTTCGGCCCGCAGCTGCGGCACGGCCCGCATCGTGATGCCGACCGCCTGCAAATCGAGCCGATAGTCGTCGCCGGGACGGATTCCCAGCAGTACGACGTCGGAGTCGCGCACGTACGGCCGGAGGTTGTCCATGTCCGTCAGATCCGGCTGACCCCGCCCGGTCACCAGGGCGAGGTCTTCGCCGGCCGCTGCGCCCACGTAGGACGCGTTGCCGGGGTGCCGGAAGTCGGAGTGGCCGTCGATGTAGACGAGCCCGTACGGCAGCTCGTCCACGATCGACTTGCGCCGCATGGCGAGTGCCGAGCCGAGCAGGATCGAGCAGTCGCCGCCGAGCACGACCGGAAACTCACCGCCGTCGATGATCGCCGCGATCCGGTCGGCCAGCCGCATCGAGTACGCCCGGATCGAGCCTGCATGCGCCACACCGTCGCCCGGCCGCCAGTCGCCCGGATCGAACCGTGGCGGCGTGAGACAGCCCGCGTCCCGGGCGCGCAGCCGCGAGATCAGGAACTGATCCCGCAACGCGCCCGGCGCCTTGGCACACCCCGGCACGGACGTGCTCGTCGGCGGGCGCAGCCCGAGATTCGACGGCGCGTCCAGGATCGCGATCCGGCGCATGGCTAGATCCACATCGTCAGTACAACGCACTCGCCAGCGCGCGGCGGGCCGCGGCGACGGCGGGATCATCCGGTCCGGCGACCGCGAACAACGAGATCAAGTGGGTACGCGCAGCGTCACGCTCGGCACCGGCCGTACGGCGGACGAGATCAACGAGTCGCGCGTACCCCACGGCGGCCTCGCCCATGTAGACCTCGACATCGGCGGCGAGCCGCTGCACGTCGACATCGTCCGGTGCCGCGGCGGCTGCCGCCAGCGCCGCTTCCGGGTCCACGTCCTCGACCCGGCGCAGCAGCTCGACCTGGGCGAGTCCCGCCTCGGCAGCGGCGTCCGCCGGAGCATCCGCGAGAATCTGCCGGTACGCCTTCTCCGCCGCGGCCAGGTCGCCGCTCATCATCGCGTCGTCGGCGGCCGCGAACCGCGGGTCCTCGGGCACCTCGACGGCCACGCCGGCGGACTGTGCGATCGCGGCGATCCACTGCCGGAGCTGCGCTTCCGGGATCGCGCCGTTGAACGCGTCCACCGGCTGGCCGCCGACGACCGCGTACACCGTCGGGATCGCCTGGATCCGGAACATCTGAGCGATCCGGGGACTGGTGTCGATGTCGACCCGGGCCAGCACCCAGGCGCCGTCACCCTCGCGGGCCAGCTTCTCCAGGACCGGCTGATGGCCGCCGCTGCGCTCGAACTCGACCACCACCGGGACGGACAGCGAGCGTTCCATCACGTCCTGCTGGAACGTCTGCTCGTTGACGTCGACAATCATCGGCGCGCCGCCGCTGCTCGGAGCGACCGCCGCCGGAGGCGGCGGAGGTGTCGATCGCAAGGCGCTGAGATCGACGGCGCCGCGGGCCAGGTTCGACGGAGTTGTTCGTGGATCGTTCATGCTTACAGAGTACGGACCGGTTGGCTCCGGCAAAGTGTCACAGCCAACCGGTTCGGTTCGGTCTATGCGGCCAGTGTGCCGTGCGAGCCGCCGACCGCGAGCGAGACCATGCCGTCCTCGTCATGCTCGACCGTGAACAGCGTGCCCGGCGGGTACATCCCGAGGACCTCCGGCGGCAGCTGGATCGTGCCGTCTCCGGCGACGACCGCGAAGTCCTGCCCGTCACGGCCCTCGGCGCCGACCCGGCCGTCCCGAATCGTGACCGCACGGCCGAGCCGCGCACCCACCTCCGCGTCGTGCGTGACGACCACGATCGTGGTGCCGCGCTCGGCGTTGACGGTCTCCAGCGCCAGAGCACCTCATCGCGGCCGGCCGTGTCGAGCTGGCTGGTCGGCTCGTCCACCAGGAGGAGTCCGGGGCCGGCCGCGATCCCGACCGCGAGCGCGGCCCGCTGGCGCGCGCCCGGTGCCAGATCCTCGATCAGCGCCCGGCCCCGACCGGCGAGGCCGACCAGGTCGAGGATGCGATCCGGATCGTCCAGCGTGATGCCGGACGTCTTCGCGGCCCGCCGCTGCGCCAGCCAGATGTTGCGGTGCAGGTTCGCATATCCGAGGAGGTTGCGCGTCGCGCCCTGCAACACGACGCCGATCTCGGTGCCGCGGAGCCGCGCGATCTCGTTGTCCGCGAGCTTGCCCATGTCGTACGTACCGATGTTGACGCGGCCTGCGGACGGTCGCATCAGCCCCGAGAGCAGCGAGACGAGCGTCGACTTACCCGAGCCGGACGGCCCGACCAGCGCGAGCATCTCGCCGGGCGCGATCGACAGATCGACACCCGCGAGCGCGACGACGTCACCGCCTTCACCTCGGTAAATGTGCACGACCCGCCGGCATGCAACGGCCAAACCTGTCACGTTCTACCTCCCCGTAGCCGAGTTCAGTTCGGCGCGCCGGACGAACGTCCGTAGATCCCACGCAGCCGCGCCGGACACGACGAGCAGCAACGCTGCTGCCGCCGCGAGCGGTTCCACCATGCCGGTCCAGGCCGGCCAGATGGACATCCCGTCGAGGGTGTGCCCATCAGCAAATATCGGTACCTTGCTGCCGGTCAAGCGCCAACTGACCAATCCGGCCACGAGGCCGCCGATCACGGCCATCACGGTGAGTCCAAGGTAGGCAAAAACGGACGCGCTCGCGACCCCGCGGGACGGCAGCCCCTGAACGCGCAGCGCGAGGAGTTCGCTACCGCGCCGCGTACGGTCGACCGATGCGGCCAGCACCACCGCACCGAGCGCGAGCAGAACCACACCGATCGTGGACAGCAGGTAGAAGATCGAGCCGACGGACGGCCCTTGATCGTCCAGATAGGTCACCGCCGGTGCCACATCCGTAATGCCGGTCACGGTCAATCCGGCCGACCTCAGCTTCGCCACCATGTCGTACGGAGCGTCGGCGGCCAGCCAGACTGCCGGATCGGTCGCATTGTCCGCGGTCACCGGCAGGATCCGGTCAACGTCCTGCAGGTCGAGCAGGACCGCGTCGGCCGGCAGGCCGGGCAGCGACGGCAAGCGCGCGACCTGCTGCATCGGGATGCCGATCCGGTCCTCTCCGAGCGCGCCGAGCGTGGTTGATCCGATCTTCCCGGTCGCGAGCACCGGTGCCGGAAAGACGTTGTCGGTCGGGCTGAGCTGTACGGCGAAACCGGCCGAACCGGATGATCCGTCGATGCGGATGCCGTCCGCGCCGCTGGAGATCGTGGCCGCCGTACCGTTGACGTCCGCCACCGGCACCGAGTGCCACGCTCCGGCCGCCGCGAACGCGTCGAACGGTGCCGCGACCGGATCGATGATCCGCGGCGCCGAAAGCGTGATCGTGATGTCGCCCCCGAAGTAGTAGGTGTCGTGCAGCGTCAGTCCGGCGATCCGGCAGCCGGCCTGACGGCACATCGGCGCATCAACGTCCCACTCCGGTTTCCTCGGATCCGGCTGGGAGAAGATGACACCCGCGGTCGGGCCGCCGTCCAGCGGCTGGACGTACATCTCCAGATAGGGCTCGAACTGCGCCGGGGTGGCCTTGTCGATCTGCATGTCCACGGCCAGGACGCCGCCACGCATGATGATCGGAGCACGTCCGGCCGGGCTCAGCAGAGTCTCGGCGCGTGCGGCGGAGATCGTGCCGGGCGGCCACGCGGACACCGCGGCCAGCCGGGACGAATCGACTGCGACGATGGTCGGACTGTCCCCCGAGCGCTGCGGGATGGTCGCGGCGGCCATCGCGTACCGGCCGGAGGGATCCGCCTTCCGGACCGCTTCGAGCAGTGTGAAGCGCGACAGCGGTGCGACCGAGACGACCGAGGCACCGCCGAGGCTGACCTCCGCCCGGCTGGTCCGTGCCGTCCGGGCGATGCCGGTCGCGGCGGCGGCGTAGGTCACCATCCCGAACGCGATCACCATCATTACGAACACCCGGGTCACGCCGGGCCGGCGGGCGATCTGCAGGGCGCCGATACCCCAACCGAGCGAGCGGCGGCCACGCCGGAGCCCGCGCCGGCCGACGAAGCCGAGCAGCGGGACCAGCAGCCGTGCGGAGAGCACGCCGATCGCCGCGATCGCGCACCACGGTGCGATCAGATCGATCCCGGCCAGCGCCGATTGTTCGGTGATCATCTGTTCCACGCTCGCGGCCGCGAACACGACGACGATCACCTCGACGGCGGCCGTACGCCACTTCGCGCTCCGCGGCGGTACGTTCCGCAACAGGTCGGGTGCTGCCGTGCCGAGCGTCCGGTAGGCGGCGGCGAGGATCGCGACGATGCAGCCGGCCAACGTCACCAGCACGTAGAACAACGCGCCGGCGCCGATCGGCGGGTAGTCCGGCCGATGGGGCAACAGGTGGCCAATCACCGCCCGGAGCGCCAGCGTGGCGACGAGGTAGCCCAACGGGATCGCCACCAGGATGGAGAGGAACGCCTCGCCGGTGCCCAGCCACAGCCGCCTCGAGTAGCGGACGCCGCGCAGTTTCACGACGCCGATCTCCTCGCGACGACCCGACACCGCGTACGCGCTCGCCAGGAACACGACCGCCCAGCCGAGCCCGATCAGCGGAAGCGCGATGAGGAACACCGTCTGGTGAGCGCTCGACACGTCGTTGTCGATGTCGTCGAGCAGTTGCGGGATGTTCGACGAGGCACCGCCGGACACCTGGGATGCCTGTTGCGTCGATCGTTTGACCTGCTGGCGTACCGCGGCGATGTTGCCGGCGGTGAGCGTACGCGGATCGAGGACCGCGTCGACCCGCTCGAGTTCCACCGGGTGGTCGACCGCCGAGAGTGCGCCCTGAGTGGCGAATATCGGGCTGTCCGTCCCGCGGATGGCATCCGCGGCGAACAGGTTCTCCTGGCCCCAGTACGGCTCGGTCGCACTCCGCGGGTGGTACACGCCGACGATGTCGAACACGGCCGGGGCATAGCCGTCGATGGCGCTGATCAGTGGTCCGTCCGGGGCGAGCGCCCCGACATGAGCAGCCTGCAGCGAGAGCAGATCACCGGCGCCGAGCGACTCGCTGGCGGCCAGCGACGCGCTGATCATCACCTCGTTCGTGCCGGTCGGGCATCGCCCCGCAGCGAGTACGACGTGGTCGCACACGTTCTGGCGGAACTGCAGCCGTGGCGCCGTCTCGATCTTGCCGGTGACGAGCACGTCGGTCTCGTCCGCGTACACCACGGAGAGGCTCGGCTCGGCCATATCCGACGGTACGGTCGTCGCGAACGTGGTATCCGGACGCTGCCGCGGACCGGTGGCGGCGAACCGCCGTACCGCCTCGATCACCTGCTCGCCGCTGGATGCGTGGCCGACCTCGGTGGCGATCACCGACTGGTTCACGGCGTCGATGAACGCCGGAATCGCGACCGCGGCGGCGAACGCGAGCGTCGCCAACGCGGCGAGCATGGCGGCCTGGAATCGCCGTAACCGGAGCATCGAAGCGATCAGCGCGATCATCCGACATTCACCCGCGCCTCGGTCGCCTGAGCCCGGACCACCTGATATGCCGCGACGACCGCGGCGAACGCCAGCGCCACCGCGGTCACGGCGATCGTGGAGGCCAGCGCGCCGGGTGGTAACGCGGGCGGTCGTGGCAGGAGATGCCAGCCGTCCCGGAACAAGGGTTCGTTGTTGGCCAGCAGCCGATCCGCGATCGCGCCGAGCGTACCGGCGACGAAGGCTCCACCGGCGATCACGCCGTAGATCAGGAACGTCGTGCCCCGGGTGACCGCCTGCGGCACGCCTTGGCGCCGGAGCGCAGCCAATTCCCGCGCACGGGGACGGCACTCGACGGATGCGGCGAGGAGCAGGACGGCCGCGGCGATCGCCAGCGCGATGATGCCGCCCAACTCCTGGAACTGCAGACCGACGACGGCCGGCTCGTCGGCGTACGCCTGGATCCGGCCATCGATCGACTCGGTGGCCGTGATGACCAGGCCCTGCTTGGCGAGTGCCGACCTGATGCCCGGCGGAGCGTCCGGCGCGAGCCACACCTCCGACGTCTGGCCGCCGGTGTCCGCACCCGCCAGCGCCTGTACGTAGTCCAGATCGACCAGCACGCCGCCGTTCTCCAGCCGGGGCAGCAGCGCTCGCGCCGCCACCACCTGCACGAAGACCGCGTCGAAGCCGAACGGCCGGATGGTCGGCAACCCTCCGGCCGCGCCGTCGGGCAGCGGTCCGGCGACGATCGCCGGGATCACCGCCGGCGTACTGGGCAGATAAGCGGTCGGATCCATGAGCAGGACCGGACCGTACGTCGCCGGCGGGATCGTCAACCGCAGACCGGCCGTGGACGCCTGGATGTTCAGGCCGATCCCCTGCGGGTTCGACGTCGTACGCCAGGGCAGCGTACGCAGCGCGGTCGCGTCGATGACCGGCCCGTCTGCGCCGGCCACCTGCAGATCCGTGATGACGACGGACGTCCCGGGCTCGGCCGCGGGCGATATCGGGCCGCCGGTCGACGGGCCGCCGGTCAGCTGGAACCCGACGAGTTCACAGCCGCTCGTCGCCGAGCAGCCGGTGGCCTTCCCCGGATAGGTCTGCGACCCGGGCATCAGCGGTCCGAACGACGCGAACGTGTAGCCCGCCGAGGTGATCATCGACGCCACCGCGTACGCCGGCGCCGGACCCACCGGCAGCGTGAGCGCATCGACGGTCAGCTGCAGATCGGTGCCGGAGACGGCAACGTTCCGCGCCGGCGTCGGACGGATCAGAGCCGCAATCGTCGCCGGATCGTCGTCGCCCGCCGCTCCGCGTGGCACGATCGCGGACAGTCGGGTGCTGTCCACGGCCAGGACCGCACTGCTGGTATCCGCCGCCACCTCGGTCGCCGCCATCGCGTACCGCCCGGAGGGATCCGCCGCCCGTACCGCGTCCATCAACTTCGTCGGCGCGATCGGCGCGACCGTCAGCACGTTCGCCGACCCGACCTCCAGCGTCGCGCGCGCCGCACGCGCCTGTGCCGCCGCGGCGCCTGCCATGATCGAATATCCGCACAGCGCGACCGCGATCGTCAGAAGTGACACGAGCCGGTCCAGACCCGGCCGGCGCGCCAGGTAGGTCGACACCAGCAGGCCCCGGCTGCGTCCGGTACGACGGCTCACGGCCACCGCCCGCTTCGCCAGCGGGGCGAGCAGGCGGGTGGCGAGCAGGCCGGCGGCGAACGCGACCAGGATCGGCGCGAGCGAGGACAGTGCCGCCCCGTCCGCGCTGGCCACGGTGTGGATCTCGACCACACCGGTGAGCGCGATCACGACCAGGATGAGATCGATGACGTTCGCCGTCCATGCCCGCCGGCGGGCCGGCGTACTGCGCAGAAGCTCACCGACCGGCGTCGCGAGCGCGCTGCGCTCGGCCAGCAACGCAGCCAGGAGACCGCCGAACACGGCGAGGATCGCAGCGGCCGCCGCGAGGGCAATCCCGGTCATCACATCGCTTCCGACGGTGACCGGACCGGCCACGATCCGCGCGCCGAAGAATCCGAGCACGAGGCCGAACGGGAGGCCGGCGGCGAGCGGCAGTGCACTCTGATCGATCATCAGCCGCCACAGGCTGCGGCGGCGGACGCCTCGCAGCTTGAGGATGCCGACGTCGAACCGGCGCGCTTGAGCGGTCGCCCGGATCGAGAAGAACAGCGCGAACCAGCCGAACACCACGAGTTCCACCGCACCGATCGGGACCCCGATGAAGATCTGGTTCGTGTCGATGATCATCTTGTTGGACAGGTCGCGGAGTGCCGAGGTGACGACGTAGTTGCGAGGGGCCAGCGAACCGGATGCGTTGAAGACCGCGTCGGCGTCCGCGATCGAATCGCGTACGGACAGGACGCCGTTCAGAACCATGTCGCGGTCGACCGTCGCTGCGGTCGCGGCGGTGGCGGTGATCGTCGCCTCGCTGACGAAGATCGCGTCGGTCGTGTGGTACCCGGACGTGATCAGCTGGCTGAGCTGCGCCTCCAGGCTGAAGTGACCCCAGTACGGCTCACCCGGGTCCCGTGGCGCGTAGACGCCGACGACGTGCACCCGCACCGGCTTCGGAAACGCGGTCGACGAGACCGTCAGGATCGAGCCGAGGTGTACGCCGGCGTACGCGGCGGTGGCCGCACTGATCATCGCGTCGCCCGGCGCCGTCGGGCAGCCGCCCTGCACCGCAACGTGGTCGCAGACACCCTCGCGGTAGCTCATGAACCCGACCGCCGGACCGCTGTCCGGGCCGACCAGCGTGGTGATCCGGACGCTGTTGATGCCGGTGAATCCGGGCAGCCGAAGGACGTTCGGGATCGATGCGAACTCGGTCGCCAGCGTGCCGGCGGCATCGGTCTGCAGGTTGATCGCGTGCGACACGGTCACTTCGCGCTGTGCCGCGGGCGCCGCGGACACGTCCAGCGCGCTCAGCTTCTCCACCGACGCGTACACGAAGAACGGTGCCGCGACGGCGGCGGCCGTGACGAGCGCAGCCAGCACGACCAGAATGGCACTTTGGCTACGGCGGGCCTTCAATGCCGATATAGCGACTCGAAGCATGAAGGTCCGCTTCCCCCTGTGACCGAACGCTGTCACAGGTAGGACCAACAACCTGCCGAAATGGTTGCAGTCAGGTACGTCTCAGAATCGCGCCGGTTCCCGGTAGACACCCCACTCGAGCTTCAGCGCGTTGCAGATCTCGCCGAGCGTGGCCTCGACCCGGCAGGCGTCGAGCATGACCGGGATCATGTTCTCGCCCGATCGAGCCGCCGCGAGCATCCGTTCCAGCGCATCCTTGACCGCCGGCTCGTCCCGATCGGCCTTGCGCGACGCCAGAACCCGCTTCTGCTCGCGCTCGACCTCGTGCGAGACCCGCAGGATCTCCAGGTCCTTGGCGTTCGTGTTGGTGTGCACGTTGACGCCGACGATCCGCTTGTCGCCGGATTCCAGCGCCTTCTGGTAGATGAATGCGGAGTCGGCGATCTCGGCCATGAACCAGCCGTCCTCGATGCCGCGCAGCAGGCCCGACGTGATCGTGCCGTCGGACCCCATCTCCCGGATCCGGGCGAAGATGCGCTCGGCCTCGGCCTCGATCTTGTCGGTCAGCGCCTCGACGTACCACGATCCGCCGAGCGGGTCGGCGACGTTGACGACGCCGGTCTCCTCCATGATCACGGTCTGCGTACGCAGCGCGATCTCGGCGGTCTCGTCGGTCGGCAGCGCGAGCGTCTCGTCCAGCGCGTTGGTGTGCAGCGAGTTCGTGCCGCCGAGCACGGCCGCGAGCGCCTCGATCGCGGTACGCACGACGTTGTTGACCGGCTGCTGCGCGGTCAGCGAAACACCGGCGGTCTGGGTGTGGAACTTGAGCCACAGCGCCTTCTCGTCGGTCGCGCCGTAGACGTCGCGCAGCCAGCGCGCCCAGATCCGCCGGGCGGCCCGGAACTTCGCGATCTCCTCGAAGAAGTCGACGTGCGCGTCGAAGAAGAACGACAGGCCGGGCGCGAACGCGTTCACGTCGAGCCCGCGCGACTGGCCGAGTTCGACGTAGCCGAAACCGTCCGCCAGCGTGTACGCCAGCTCCTGCGCGGCGGTCGAGCCCGCTTCGCGGATGTGGTAGCCGGACACCGACAACGGCTTGTATTTCGGGATGTTCGCCGGCGCAGTACTCCATCAGGTCGCCGATCAGCCGCAGGTGCGGCTCCGGGCCGAAGAGCCACTCCTTCTGCGCGATGTACTCCTTGAAGATGTCGGTCTGCAGCGTGCCGTCCAGCTTGGACAGATCGGCACCCTGCCGCTCGGCGGCGACCAGGTACATGCAGAAGATCGGTACGGCCGGCCCGCTGATCGTCATGCTGGTGGTGACCGACTGCAGGTCGATGCCGTCGAACAGCACCTCCATGTCGTCGGCCGAGTCGATCGCGACGCCGCAGTGTCCGACCTCGCCGAGCGACTGCGGCTCGTCGGAGTCGCGACCCATCAGCGTCGGCATGTCGAACGCGACGGACAGGCCGCCACCGCCGGCACCGAGGATCATCTTGTAGCGCTCGTTCGTCTGCTGGGCGTTGCCGAATCCGGCGAACTGCCGGATCGTCCAGGTCCGGCCGCGATAGCCGGTCGGATACAGCCCCCGCGTGTACGGGAACTCCCCCGGCCACCCGATGCGCTCGAATCCCGGCACGTCCGCGCCCTCCGGCGGCCCGTACGTCGGCTCGACCGGCATGCCGGACAGCGTGGTGAAATCCGCATCCCGCGTACGGGCGGCGTCGTACCGCTGCTGCCAACGTTCACGTCCGGCGGCGATCTCGCGCGCGTCCATCCGGTATCTCCCTGGGCTCGGTTGACCACGTCGTCTCGTAGAGCGACCGCTCTTGAGTCTAGGGCCAGACCTGAACGATCGCTAAGGGGTCTCGGCGTGCCGTACAGTGCCGCTGTGAATCGACTCCGTCTCGGTCTCTGCGCGATCGCCGCCACCGGCAGCGCTGGCGACGGCCGGCTGCGTGACGAGCTCGCCGCACCTGGGCGGAGGCGGTCCGGCCGCCATCGATCAGCGTGCCAGCCGCCGGACCGCTCGGCCCGAGTGACAGCGTCGGCGACGGGACGAGCGGAACGCCGAGCCCGGCCGCCCCGGCGACCTCGGCTGACGGCGGCGACCGAGATCGCCTGCGTCTGGGGGCCGCCCGGCAATCCGGCGGACCCCAACACCGGTACGCCACCGAAGGCGGTGCCGAACGTCGGCACGGCCACGATGGTGATCGTCAGACGAACCGCGGCTCGATCTCGATCGCGCTCGACCGCGCGCTCACGCCGTGTACGGTCGCGAGCTTCGCGTACCTGGCCGGCCGGCACTTCTTCGACGAGACGCCGTGCCACCGGCTGACCACGTCCGGCATCTTCATCCTGCAGTGCGGCGATCCGACCGGGACCGGCACCGGCGGACCGTCCTACACGATTCCGGACGAGGCGCTGCCACTGTCGGCCACGGCGACCGTGAAATACCCGCGCGGCACGGTGGCGATGGCCAACACCGGCCTCCCCAACACCGGCGGCAGCCAGTTCTTCCTGGTCTACAAGGACAGCGTGCTGCCACCCACGTTCGCCGTGTTCGGCACGATCACGGACGGCGAGGACATCCTCGACGTTGTCGCGGATGGCGGCGTCGGCACGAACCCGGCCGGCAGCACCGTCGACGGCCCACCCGAGCTGCCACTCACGATCCTCGGCGTCAACATCATCACGCCGTAAGACCCGAGCGCTACAGCAGGCGACGGAGCCGCTGCACGTACTCGGAGCGCCGCTCCTCCGGGCTCTCGTGCGGCCCGGTCGCCGCGCCGTGCCGGATCGCGTCCTGGATGGCCTGCGGCGTGAACGCGGCGAGTCTCGGCAGCCCGCCCAGCCAGCGCGGCACGATCACCGTTGCCGGGCCGCCGCGGCGCACCACCCGCAGGATCGCCCGAGCGACCTCCTCCGGCGTGGCGGTCGGGATGTGGTCCAGCGGCAGACCTTCGGTCATCTGCGTGCGGACGAACGTGGGCAGCACCGCGGTCACGCGTACCCGTGAATCGTGCAGCTCGGCCCGCACCGCCTCGGTCAGCCCGACCACCGCGAACTTCGTGGCCGTGTAGATCGCGGCGCCGGGGGTCGCGAGCCGTCCGGCGAGCGACGCGACGTTGACGACGTGCCCGCGACCCCGCTCGACCATGCCCGGCAGCACCGCGGCCATGCCGTTGATCACGCCGCGCAGATTGACGTCGAGCTGCAGGTCGCGCATCTCCGGTGGGGTGTCGAGGAACGCGCCGCCATAGGCCACGCCGGCGTTGTTGACGAGCACGTCGACGTCGCCGGCCGCGGCGATGAACGCCGCGAACGACTCGGGATCACGCACGTCGAGCGCGGTGGCGCGACCGCCGATCTCGGCCGCCGCCTCGCCGGCCGATTCGACGTCCACGTCGCCGATCACGACGTCCGCTCCGGCCGCGGCGAATGCACGCGCGGTCGCCAGCCCGATGCCACGCGCGCCGCCGGTCACGGCTACCACGAAACCCATGATCAACACCTCAAAACCCAGGGGGTACGGCCCACCGGACCGTACCCCGTCGGACGACTTACTTCTTGCCGACCGTGACGCCCTTCGTGGCGGTGTCGTAGTCGGCGGCCCGGGCCACGTCGTCGCCGGTCTTGCCGTCACCCTCGATGTGGATGTCGTCGACGTGGATGTTCACGGCCGTGACGTCGAGTTCGAGGAGTGCCTCGACCGAGCTGATCACCTTCTCGCGCACCTTGTCGGTGACCGACGAGACGACGAAGCCGTATTCGAGGACGAGCGTCACCGAGATGTCGGCCTGCCGACCCTGCAGCACGACGTGTACGCCCTGGCGCTGGCTCTCCTCGCCCAGGTGCAGGAACTCCTTGACGCCGCTGATCACCCGCGCGACGTTGCCGCCGAGGTCGTAGACGCCCGGCACCTCGCGACGCGGCGACGCCGGCGATCTTCTCGACCACCTCGTTCGCGATCGTCGTGGCGCCGCGCTCGGACGGCAGCTCGGCGTTGTTGCGCAGCCGGGTCATCGCGTGCTGAGTCGCCTCGACCAGCGCGTCCTCGGCCTTGTCGGCAGCGGCGCTGATCGCGACGCCCGCCCGGCCGGCCGCCTCGGCGATCTCCTGGCCCGCCTTGCCGGCGAACTCCTGGAGCTGGTCCTTTGCCTCGCCCGCCAGCTCGACGGCCTTGTCGGTCGCGGCGCGGGTCTTGCGAGCCGCCGTATCCGCGGCGCTTGCCGGTGCGGTCTGTACGGGCACGACCGGGGCTTCAGCCGCCGGAGCCTGATCCGTCATGTTGTCTCCTCGTGCGGGGTGCAAGTCGGTGGTCTCACATGGGCTGCGGGCTCCCCGAGCGGGCCTGGAAGCGCCCGGCGCCCTGGGGCACGCGCATGGGCGAGCCTAGCGAAGAGAATCCCGCCGGAACACCGCACGGCAGGTCAGACCCGCGACAACTAATAGGGTTCTTTTTCCACGGCAACCGCCGTTTGTGGGGGTGGCCGCGGCCGGAACACGACATGATGGGCGATAAACGACAAACGGCTGCGGCCCGCCGAAGCGGACCGCAGCCGGTCTAGTAGTTCAATCCGTGGATCAGACGGGACGGATGTTCTCCGCCTGCGGGCCCTTCTGGCCCTGGGCGATCTCGAACTCCACCCGCTGGTTCTCGTCTAGCGTCCGGTAACCGCTGGTCGCGATCGCCGAGAAGTGAGCGAAAACGTCGGCGCCACCATCATCAGGAGTGATGAAGCCGAAGCCTTTTTCCGCGTTGAACCACTTAACAGTGCCTACAGCCATGTCCCTCGTCCTTGCTAACGTCGAGACCGTCAGGAATCCGACGGAACTCATTCTGACGTCGACTCACTGACCTGCGACTCGACGTGCCACCGCACTAAAACACGGCAACTCGTGCAGCGTAGTACACCAAACGCCGGAATGGCGACAGTTCAGCTGGAAGCGTGAATTCTTCATGTCCTTTCGGGCGTTTTATGAGGTTTAACCCCGCACAAGTTCGGCCGATCCGTCCATCAGATGCAGCTCGGCATGGCACCCGGCGGCGGCTTCTGGATCATGGGTGGCGAACACAACGGCGGCTCCCCGCCGCGCCTCGGCGAGCAGAAGATCGAGAACCTTCGCCCGGTTCTGGGCGTCCAGTTCGCTCGTGACCTCGTCGGCCAGCAGGATGTTGCCGCTGAGCGCGAGGCCACGCGCAATCGCCGTACGCTGCTGCTGGCCGCCGGAGAGCTCCTCCACGAGCTGATCGGCCTGACCGGAGAGTCCGAGGCGGTCCAGCGACTCGACCGTGAGGCGGCGCGCATCCGATGCCGTCGTGCCACCGGCCAGCAACGCGACAGCGATGTTCTCCGATGCCGTCAAGATCGGCGCGAGGCCGTTGTCCTGGGGTACCAGCACGATTCGCTCGGCAACCGCGTGATCCCGGTCACGAAGTGCGGTTCCATCGACGGTGACCGAGCCTTCGGCCGGCCGCAGGAGGCCGGCGAGCGCCCACAGCAACGTCGTCTTGCCCGCGCCGGACGGCCCGGTCACGGCGAGTACGCGTCCCGGCACGGCCATCACCGATACGCCCCGGAGCACGGGCCGGTCCTTCCCGTACGCGACTGTCAGGCGATCAGCGATCAGCGTCTTGCTCATCAGGACTCTCCCCGGTAAATATCTGGATGATCGGATTGGCGATGCCGCCGCTGCTCGGTCAGGTATGCCTCGGTGGACGTCGTGGCCGGGGTCGGCCGGCCGTACAGGGCGCCGGAGGATGTCACGGCGGGTCGTGGCGTGCCGTCCCGTCCGCCCCGCGCCGGTACGAGAAGTACCGTGCCGTCCGGCTGCTCGTGCACGCTGAGCAGCGTTCCGGCCGGCAACCGCGTCATCAGCTCGGACGGGAGATGGACCGAACCATCGCGGCCGACGATCGCGAAGTCCTCGCCGTTGTGACCTTCGCCCCCGACCCGACCATCGCGGATCGTGACCGAGCGGCCCATCTGCGCGCCGACCTCGGGGTCGTGCGTGACCACGATCACGGTCGTGCCGAGCCGCCGGATCGACTCCAGCGCGCCCATCACCTCGTCCCGCGACTGACTGTCCAATTGCGACGTCGGCTCGTCGGCGAGCAGAAGCCCCGGTCGGCACGCGAGCCCGACCGCGAGCGCGACCCGCTGGCGTTCCGCCGGCGTCAGGTCCGGTGGCCGGAGCTTGTAGCGGCTCCGGAGGCCCAGACCGACGGTGGACAGCACCTCGCGCGGCGGCGGCAGCGTCGCCTTCGCCCCGCCCGTGACGGCCCTCTGCGCGAATCGCACGTTCTGTTCGACGCTCAGGTAGGGCAACAGGTTGCGTGCCGCGCCCTGCAGAACCACACCGATGTCCTTCGACCGCATCATCTGCAGCTCCGGCTCGCTGGCCTTCACCAGGTCGTGCTCACCGACGGTGAGCCGCCCGGCGGACGGTCGCAGCAGGCCGGCCAGCAGCGAGAGCAGCGTCGACTTGCCGGAACCGGACGGTCCGATCAGCGCGACCGATTCGCCGGCCGCGATCTCCAGATCCACGCCGGACAGCGCGACGACGTCGTAGCCCTCGAGCCGGTAGATGAACACCAGGCTGTGGCACGAAACGTTGAGACTCATCGGACTCCCTCCCGCAGGCGGTCCGGGGTCGCCCGCCGCAGCACGCGCATGGCGAGCACGACGACGACGCCCATGGCGACGATGGTGATGGCGAGCGCGCCGTAGACCGCCGGCATGTGCCCGCTGTACGGCACGTCGCCGACGGGCCCGTCGACGGTGACGAGCGGGATGCCGGGCAGCATCAGGATCGCTCCGCCGAGGCCGGCCGCGACGCCGACCAGGAGCGCGATACCGAGCACGGATCGATACTCCCGAAGCACCGCGCGCCTGATCGTTCGCGGTCGGACGCCGGCCACCTTCAGCGCGCGTACTCGTAGATGCGCGCCTCGGCACCGACGTACGCGCCGAGCAGCACGACGCCGACCGCGAGCACGAGAGCGAGTCCACCGGCCACGAGGTAGAACCACATCGCGAGCGTCGGTGCGCCGCGGGACAGCCGGGTCAGGTAGTTGTCGATCGTGTCCGACGACAGCACGGTCAGGCCGGCGGCGGTGAGCTTGTCGCCCAGGTCGGCCGGCGCCGACGGGGACGCCCAGACCTCGTACTCGAGGTTCGTCACGTCGGCCAGTGATCCGGATCGTTCCGCGATCGCCGATCCGGTGTCCAGGTCGAACAGGATCGAGTCGGCGCCACCGTTCGGCACGACGTCGGTCCGCCGGACGACGCTCATCGGGCCCGGATCGGAGCCCAGACCGGGGAACGAGAACTCGGTCGGCGTTCGGGTCGCTGTCCTTCGATCCGCCGGACACGACGACCGGCAGTGCCGCCGGCGTGTCCTGGTAGCTGATCAGCGCATCGGTCGGATCCGTCGTCGCCAGCGTGACGTGCATCGCGGTGTCCGCGGCGACCTGCAGGTGCGCCTGCGGCGCCCGGGTCTGGTCGGCCACCCACGCGCCACCGGAGAAGTCGGTGATCTGCACACCGTCGGAGACCAGTGACGTGATGTCGAGCGATGCGTCGGCCTCCGCGGACGGCCCGGCGGTCCGGCCGATCGAGAGCCCGAGCAGCCGGCAGCCGTCCTGGCACCCAGCCAGCAGTCCGGAGTAGGTGGACGTACCCTTCGCCAGCACCCCGAGCGGCTCGGACGTCGGCGGCGAACCGGGCGCACTGACCAGCGCGCTGATCTCGATCGGCGCGCCGCTCAGCGCCGTCACGTTCGCGGTGACCGTCATCGAACCGATGTACGGTCAGCGGCTTCGCCGTCACCGGCCGCAGTGCCGTGGCGAGCGCGCCGACCTGACTCGGCGACATGCCGCGCCAGATCGCCACCTTGGCGAGCGCGGACGCGTCGACCGCCGACCAGCGTCACGTATCCGTGCCCGTAGTACTGGTTCGCCTCGATCACGCCCATCGTGTTGCCGCTGGGGTCGGCTTTGCGCACCGCGGCCTCCAGCGCCGACGGATAGGTCGGCACGACCCGGAAGACCTGCGACGGCACCGAGTGTCGCCTGCGCGTTGTCGGTCCGGGCCGCGAGCGCCGACGTCCCACCCGACGGCACCGAAGACGAGCAGCGCAACCGCGACGGTCAGCACCGCGACGACCCGGTTGCGTCCGGGCTGGCGGGCCAGCCAGGCGCCGGAGAGCAGGCCGACCACGTTGCCGCGCCGGACCGAGAACCGCAGCCGACGGCCGGAGATGAACGCGAGCATCCGCGCCGCGACCAGGCCGGCGATCAACGCGATCGACGGCGCCGCCAGCCAGGCGATCGGCGACGAGCGGTTGAGGAACGCGGCCACCAGGGACGAGGCGACGAACGCGATCGCGACGCCGAGGCCGACGCCGGCCCGCCAGCCGGTCCGTGGCGGTACCCGACGCATCAACGCCAGCACGCCGCGGCTCAGCGTGGCGCGGGTGGCGAGCCAGGCCGCGACGATGCCGGCGACCATCGCGCCGACACCGGCCAGCAGGATCGGCATGCGGAACTCCGCGTGCGTACCGGTGGAGAGGATCGCTCGGCTGGCCGCCTTCGGTCAGGCCGAGTCCGAGGATGATGCCGAGCGGCATCGCGAGCACGATCAGCATCAGCATCTCGGCCATGCCGAACCGGGATGCGCGTCCGGTCGGATATCCGCGCAGCTTGGCCAGGGCCAGCTCGGGCGTACGCTCCTCGGTCAGCGCCGTGACGACCAGGAACAGGACGAACAGACACAACACCACCAGCGGTACGGCGACGACCGGGATCGTGGTCGCGAGCGCGTGCTGCTGTGCGGCCACCTGATCCAGCACGATCGTCACGCCGGAGTCGGTCAGGAAGCTCTGCTGCCCGGTGCTCGTCTCGAACCCCTTGAGGTCGGCCAGCATCGGCGCGACGTTGTCCAGATTGACCGCGCTGAGCCGCAGCGGAATGTCGACGTGCAGATCGGCTGAGCCCGTTCTGCCGCTCGACGTCGTCCCGGTCCGCGGTGAAGATCGAGTCCAGGCGGATCTGGGTCGGCGACTTGGCGTCCGGACCGTCCGCAGAAGTAGGGATTTCCGGCCCAGTACGGATCGTTCAGGTCCGTCGGCGTGTAGAGGCCCGACGACCTTCTCCAGAACCTCCTGCGAGTCCGCCGTTGCGTGGCCCGGCACGATCGTCGGGTTGGAGCCGGCGATGTAGATCGTCGAGCCGACCTTGATGCCGAAGCGCGCCGCCGAGCGCTGGCTGACCATGACCTGACCCTGCGACGAGGCGCAGGAGCCGGTGATCGTCAGGTGCGCGCAGACGCCGTCCCGCCACGCGAACCACGCGAGCCCGGCCTGCTTGTTGTCGAAGCCGGAGAACAGATCGTTGTCCTCGGCATAGATCGGCGTGCCGAATACCTGCCGCAGCAGCGGCTTCGCCGCCAGCTCCCGGCTGATCGCCAGCTGTGCCGCCTCTGACCGAACTGTCCGCCGACTGCATCGTCACGTTGGTCTGGTAGGACGGGCTGTATTTCAGGCCATCGGCGAGCACCGACTGCTGCGAAGCGCGGATGTAGCCTGCGGCCGCGACCGCGGATGCGGTCGCGATGGTTGCGATCAAAAGGACGAGCAGCGATCGTCCCGCTCGGAACCCGATGCCACGCAGCATCACGGTCCACCCAGTCACGTGGAGCCTCCCCGGTCGAACAGCGGTCGGTCGCGCAGGCACCGGCCTGCACCCGCTGCACCCTAGCGACTCGAGATGTGGGAAGACCAGCCGCGATGGAACCGAAGTTACGATGCGTTCGGTATGGCGGCCATGATCGCCCAGCAGCTACTATGCCGCGCGCCAAGCTATCGCTGCAACCCTGCCAGTAGTTCGTCCGCCGCCGTGTAGGGATCGGTTTTCCCTGCTGCGACCCGGGATGCGAGCGCCGGCAACGCCGTACCGTCACGGAGTGATCCGATCCGACTGCGGAGAGTGCCAAGGGCGATCGCTTCGACCTCGGCGGCGGCCCTGGCCTCGCGACGGCGCCTCAACTCATCGTGTTCGGCCAACCACGTCGTGTGCTTATCAATCGCAGCAACGAGATCGTCGATGCCCTCACCGCGCGCCGCCACGGTCCGGACGACCTGCGGTCGCCACTGGCCGGCTCGCCGCTCGCCGAGCGCGATCATGCCCTGGATATCGCTGTACGCAGCATCGGCACCATCGCGGTCGGCCTTGTTGACCACGAAGATGTCGGCGATCTCGAGGATGCCCGCCTTCACCGCCTGGATCGCGTCGCCCATGCCCGGTGCCAGCAACACGATCACCGAGTCGGCGAGGCTCGCGACCTCGACTTCGGCCTGCCCCACGCCGACCGTCTCGACCAGCACCACATCGCAACCCGCGCCGTCCAGCACGCGTACGGCCTGCGGTGTCGCCGCGGCGAGTCCGCCGAGATGCCCGCGCGAGGACATCGACCGGATATAGACGCCGGGATCGGTGGCGTGGTCCTGCATCCGGACCCGGTCGCCGAGAATCGCGCCGCCGGTGAACGGGCTGGACGGGTCGACGGCCAGGATGCCGACCCGCTTGCCGGCCGCGCGGAGAACGCGTACCAGCTCGTTCGTCGATGTTGACTTTCCCACCCCGGGCGAGCCGGTGATGCCGATCACCTGAGCGTTACCGGTGTGCGGCGCGAGCGCAGCCGCGACCTCGCGCAGGCGCGGCTGGGCCTCGACCGACTCGGTACCGGCCTCGATCAGACTGATCAGCCGCGCGACCGCGCGCGGATCACCGTCTCGAGCACCGGCAACGAGAGCCGGAATGTCGTTGCTACGCCTCATGTTCGCGACTCCGCTCCGCGGCGTCGCGAACATGCCGCATCATTGGTGACCTCGCTCCGCTCGATCACGGTTAGGCAGCTGGCACGGTGATGATCAGCGCGTCGCCCTGACCTCCGCCGCCGCAGAGCGCGGCCGCACCGACGCCGCCACCGCGACGCTGGAGCTCCATCGCGAGGCTGAGTACGAGACGGGCGCCGGACATGCCGATCGGGTGGCCGAGCGCGATCGCGCCGCCGTTGACGTTCACGATCGACGGGTCGACGCCGAGCTTGTTCGTCGACGCGATGCCGACCGCTGCGAACGCCTCGTTGATCTCGATCAGATCGAGGTCGGCGACGGACATGTTCGACTTGGACAGTGCGTGGTTGATCGCGTTGGCCGGCTGGGCGTGCAGCGAGTTGTCCGGGCCGGCCACGTTGCCGTGTGCGCCGATCTCGGCGAGCCACGTGAGGCCCAGCTCCTCGGCCTTCGCCTTGCTCATCACGACGACCGCGGCGGCACCGTCGGAGATCGGCGAGGACGTACCCGCGGTGATCGTGCCGTCCTTCGTGAAGGCGGCCCGCAGCTTCCCGAGTGACTCGGCCGTGGTCTCCGGCCGGATGCCCTCGTCCTCGAGGACGAGCAGCGGCTCGCCCTTGCGCTGCGGGATCTCCACCGGCGTGATCTCGGCGGCGAACGCACCGCTCTTCTGAGCGGCGGCGGCCTTCTGGTGGCTCGCTGCGCCGAACGCGTCCTGCTGCTCGCGGGTCACGCCGTACTCCGGGTTGTGCCGCTCGGTCGACTCGCCCATCGAGCAGACGTCATAGACATCGGTAAGTCCGTCCAGCGCCATGTGGTCCTTGATCACCACGTCGCCGTACTTGTATCCCTGCCGCTGATTCATCAGCAGGTGCGGTGCGTTCGTCATGGACTCCATGCCGCCGGCCACGATGATGTCGAACTCGCCGGCGCGGATCAGCTGGTCGGCGAGCGCGATCGCGTCCAGGCCGGACAGGCAGACCTTGTTGATCGTCAGCGCCGGCGTACTCATCGGGATGCCCGCGTTCACGGCCGCCTGACGGGCCGGAATCTGCCCGGCGCCGGCCTGCAGCACCTGACCCATGATCACGTACTGCACCTGCTCCGGGGCGACACCAGCGCGCTCGAGCGCTGCCTTGATCGCGACGCCGCCGAGCGCGGTGGCCGGGAAGTCCTTCAGGTTGCCCAGCAGCTTGCCCATCGGCGTACGAGCGCCAGCGACGATGACGGAACCCATGGAAACTCCCCTTCGAGTTAACGATGCCTCAGCTGTCAGACTAGCCGCATGTCGACGTACCCAGGCGTGTCACCCTCGTCACCTTTGGCCTCGATCGGCCTGCTCAGAATCGACCATGTCGGGATCGCCGTGGCCGATCTCGACGAGGCGATCGAGTTCTACGGTCGCGTGTTCGGCATGGCCTGCATCCACGTCGAGGAGAACGTCGAGCAGGGGATCCGCGAGGCGATGCTCTCGGTCGGCCCGACCCCGGCCGGCGGCTGCCTCCAGCTGCTGGCGCCGCTGACCCCGTCCTCGACGATCGCGAAGTTCCTGGACCGCAATGGCCCGGGTGTGCAGCAGGTCGCCTATACCGTCGCCGACGTCGACGCCACCTGCGCTGCGCTGCGCGAGCGCGGCGTCCGCCTGCTCTACGACACCCCACGAAGAGGTACGTCCAACTCCCGCATCAACTTCGTCCATCCGAAGGATGCCGGTGGCGTCCTGGTGGAGTTGGTCGAACCCGCCGCTGACTAGGCTCGGCGGCGTGTACTCAGCGATCCTGCACCTACGGTTCCCGCCCGAAAACCATGCGGCGGTCATCGAATATCTCCGTACCGAGATGGGTCCGGTGATCCGCGATAACCCGGGCTTCCTGGACTTTCGCGTGCTCGACGCCGGGGTCCACGGCGAGCTTGTCATGATCGACACGTGGCAACGACCGGAGGACAGTCGGGCCGCGGCGGAGCGGCCCGGTGCGATCGCCGTCCATGAGCGCTACGTCGCGCTCGGCCTGTCAGTGGCCTCGTCCGCGCGGCACGAGGTAGTCGTCGCCCTGGGTGGATAAAACGGACACGATGCTCGGAACGGTGTGGGAACATCGGCCTACGAGCACGTTTGCGCGCTCGTAGGCCGTCCTCGGGTGGACTAATTCACAAACCGTATCCACGCATCGTTACCTACCAGTAACCTCCGGCAAAACGTCCCGCTCGACAACGGAGGGTGACCGAAGTGCAGGAGATTCTCGAGATCATCATGGCGGCCGAGGGCGCCGCCGATCCGGCCGCCGTCCTCCGCACCCTCGCCGACGTCAAGATCCCGGCAACCTATCGCGGGGTCGTCGTACGCAAGTCGGACGAGACGATGTTCGACGGCGTGGACAGCCACGACAAGGACCCGCGCAAGTCACTGCACATCCAGGACGTGCCGACGCCGGAGCTGGGGCCGGGCGAAGCGCTGATCGCGGTGATGGCCAGCGCGGTCAACTACAACACGGTGTGGACGTCGATCTTCGAGCCGGTTTCCACGTTCAAGTTCCTCCAGAAATATGCCCGCAGCTCCGACCTCGCCGCAAAGCACGACCAGCCCTACCACGTGGTCGGCTCGGACGCGTCCGGCATCGTGCTGCGGGTCGGACCCGGCGTGACGAAGTGGCACCCGGGCGACCAGGTCGTCGCGCACTGCCTGAGCGTCGAGTTGGAGGACGCGGCCGGGCACGACGACACGATGCTCGACCCGCAACAGCGGATCTGGGGATTCGAGACCAACTTCGGCGGGCTGGCCGAGTTGGCGATCGTGAAGTCGAATCAGCTGATGCCGAAGCCGGAGCACCTGTCCTGGGAAGAGGCGGCGGCGCCCGGCCTGGTCAACTCGACCGCGTACCGGCAGCTCGTATCGCATCACGGCGCGCAGATGAAGCAGGGCGACATCGTGTTGATCTGGGGCGCCTCCGGCGGTCTCGGCTCGTACGCGACGCAGCTCGCGATCAACGGCGGCGCTACCCCGGTGTGCGTGGTCTCCAGCCCGGAGAAGGCCGAAATCTGCCACAAAATGGGTGCCGAACTGGTGATCGATCGATCCGCAGAGGGCTTCCGATTCTGGAAGCCCGGGCTGGACGGTGGTGAAGAGGTGCAGGACACCGACGAGTGGCGTCGCTTCGGCGAACGCGTACGCGAACTGACCGGCGGCGAGGACCCGGACATCGTGTTCGAGCACCCCGGCCGGGAGACGTTCGGGGCCAGCGTCTACGTCACGAAGCGCGGCGGCACGATCGTCACCTGTGCCTCCACGTCGGGCTTCATGCACCAGTACGACAACCGCTATCTCTGGATGAATCTCAAGCGCATCGTCGGCAGCCACTTCGCGAACTATCGCGAGGCGTGGGAGGCCAACCGGCTGATCGCCAGGGGTGCGATCCATCCCACGCTGTCGAAGACCTATCCGATGGCCGAGACCGGACAGGCCGCGTACGAGGTGCACCGCAACGCACACCAGGGCAAGGTGGGCGTGCTCTGCCTCGCACCGGAGGAGGGCCTCGGTGTCCGAGATACCGCAAAACGGGCACGACACATCGATGAGATCAACAGGTTCCGCGGTATTTAACGGGGCAGCTATTAGTGTGAGCCAAACTAGCGTTCCGGCCGGGTGACAGGTCTACCGCTGGTCGGACGGCTCGGATACAGTCAGCGAGGTCGCCATGTCGTTTCACCCCCGCGACACGGCACACCCGCCCGTGATAACCGCCTCACACCGTCTGCGAGTATTCCCCCATGGCCCAGCAAACTTCGACCGCCTTCTTTGATCCCGCCGGCACCGAGTTCAGTGTGGGCCTGCGTGGCTACGACCGTCAGCAGGTGGACGACTACGTCGCCCGGCTGAATGCCGCTCTGGCCCAGGCCGAGCAGGCGCGCGCCGAAGCCGAGCAGCGTCACAACGACGGTGCCCGACGCCTCCGCCAGGCCGAGCAGCGCCTCGGCGTCACCGAGCAGAAGCACGCGGACACGCTCAAGCAGCTCGAGGAGAGCAGCCGCCCGACGCTGTCCGGCCTCGGCACCCGCGTCGAGCAGATCCTGCGCCTCGCCGAGGAGCAGGCGAACGACCACCGCGGCGAGTCCAAGCGCGAGGCCGAGGGCATCATCTCCGGCTCGAAGCTGGAAGCGCGCGAGATCACCGACAAGGCGCGCGCGGAAGCCGCCGCCATGAAGGCCACCGCCGAGCGTGAAGCGGGCAACCTCCGGACCGCCGTCGAGCGGGAAGCCGCCGAGGTGCGCGTACAAGCTCGTCGTGAGGCCGAGACGCTACGCGCCGACGCCGACCGCGACACCAAGCAGCTCCGGGCAGCGACCGCGCATGAGAACGCCGAGTTGAAGGCGACCACCGAGCGCGAGGTCGCGACGCTGCGCGCCACCGCCGAGCGGGAGATCACCCAGCTCCGCGCGAAGGCCGCCCGCGAAGCCGAAGAGAAGCGCGCCGAGGCGACGAAGCTGCTCGCCGACGCCCGTGACAAGCGCGAGAAGGACCTGCAGGCGCTCGCTCTCGAGATCGCCGACCGCCGCGAGAAGGCGGAGCGCGAGGAGTCGACTCGGCACGCCACCGCGGTGGCCGCGACGCAGAAGCTCGTCACCGAAGCGGACCTGCGCGCCCGGACGGCCGAAGAGCGCGCGAAGGAGATCGAGGTGCGGGCCGAGGCCCGCCGCGTCGAGTCCGAGCGGGGTGCGGCCGAGACGACCGAGAAGGCCAAGGCGCTCGCGGACAAGACCGTCGCAGAAGCCCGCGCCGAGGCGAACCGGATGGTCGGCGAGGCTCGTGCCGAGGCCGACTCGGCGACCGAAAAGGCTCGCGTCGAGGTCGAAACGCTGACCCGCCAGAAGGACGCGGTCACCTCGCAGCTCGGCCAGATGCTGTCCGGTCTCGCCGGCATCGTCCCGGTCCCGCAGGCTCCTGCGCCCGAGAAGAAGGCTGACGAGAAGGTCGCCGCCGACGCATAGTCGGCGCCGACTCGTCGTTACCACGGCAATAAACGGACAACGGTCGGCACCGATTACGGTGCCGACCGTTGTCCACACCGGACTCCACTTGCCATTAACAGATAATTCATAGCCCATATCAACATCATTTGCCCCAGCACGTCCGGTGTGTAAGCCTGCACGTCGGGACAAATCATGTGAGGATGGACGGCATGTCGCAGGGCGGGGAACTTCTTAACCTGGGTAATGCCGCAACGGCGGAACCCGGCTTTCAAATCACAATGCGTGGCTATGACCGACGTCAGGTCGAGGCATATGTCGAAGTAGCGGAAACCGAAATCGCCAACCTGATCGCCGAACGCGATCATGCGGCTACGGCCGCGACGTCGCTGTCGCAGAACGTACGCCAGCTGCGCGCCGAGGTTGAGACGCTGAAGCGGCACGGCGCGATCGGCGAAGAGGTCTCGTTCCGCCACCTCGGCCTCCGGGTCGAGCAGATCCTCGGACTCGCCGAGGACCAGGCGGCCGAGATCGTGCACGAGGCCGAGGACAGCGTCTCCGGGATCCGCGCCGAGGCCGAGGCGGCCCTGGCGGACACGGTGAAGCACCGCGCCGATGCCCTGCGCGAACTCGAGGAAGTGCTCGCCGCCCGTCGCGCCGACGAAGATCAGGCCGCGATGATCCGCCGCGAGGCCGCCGCCGCCGAACTCGCCACCGCGTCCGAATACGTGGCAACGCTGCGAGCGGAGATCGACGCCGCGAGCACGAACGCCCAGCGCGAGGCGGCCACGATCATCACCGACGCCAAGGCAAAGGCCGACGCGTACAGCGTCGAGGCCAAGGCGAAGGCGGACGGGATCGTCGCCGCCGCGGAAGAACTGGCCAAGCGGCGGACGGCCGAGACGGAGACGAACGCGACCCGCATCCGCTCCGAGGCCGAGGCCTATGCGAACGTGAAGCGCTCCGAGACCGATGCCTACGTCGCCGAAAGCCGCGGCACGATCGACCAGGAGATCGGCGAGAAGCGCAAGGCTCACCTCGCCGAGATCACCGCGCAGAAGACGTCCAGCGATCAGTACGCGTCCACCACTCGGGCCCAGGCCGAGGAGTCCGCACGCAAGGCCAGCGACTCGGTCCGCGCCGAAGCAGAGGCGGTGCTCGGCGCTGCCAGGGCGCAGGCCGAAACGATCGTGACCGAGGCGAAGAAGGCCGCCGAGAGCGCGCGCGCCGAAGCCGCGGCCGCGCGGACGCAGGCACAGGCCTACCGCGACCAGGCGGACGCCAGCTATCAGGAGGCACGCGCGGCGCAGAAGCAGGTCGAGACCGCAAAAGCCGAAATCACCGGCGTACGCACTACCGGCGCCAACGGTGCCCGCAAGGGTGCCAATGACGAGAAGCGGACCGAGACGTCCCACAAGGCCGAGGCGGATGCCACGGCGACCGGCGACGCCTCCGAGCCGGCCGACGTAACGACCGTGGACGCCATGGCGGACCCGAGCGCATCCGATGTCGGCGAACCCACCGAGGCCGAGAAGGTCGTCGTCGACGCGGGCAAGCACGGCAACTGACACGATGCTGTGACGAAAGGCCGGACGCGCTGCGCGTCCGGCCTTTCGCATGCCTACCCCCTATACGGCAGGACCCGGCATCGGAGTGTCGGCGAACGCCGCCGTCGTCCGGTCGGCGTACGCGCTGGCGTCCCCCGCCTCGATCGGACCGTCCCACGTCCGGGGCAGCGGATATGCGCTCGGCACGACCCGGCGCACGATCTCGTCGAGGACCGTCTCGGCGTCGCCGACCCACAGGTGCTTCCCGCCCGCAACCGCAACGACCTCGGCCTGCTCGATCGCGGCGAACCGCTGGCGTGCCTCGTCCGGCCGGAGGTAGTCGTCAAACTCGGGCACGATCGCGATCACCGGTTTACCGGAGGCGTTCCATGTCGCCAGGTCGGCGGGTTGCGAGTAACGCAGCGGCGGGGACAGCAGGATCGCGCCGACGACGTCCGGCTCGCAGCCGTACTTGAGGACCAGATCGGTCCCGAATGACCATCCGACCAGCCAGATCGACGGCAGGTTCGCGAACTCGGCATATTCGATCGCGGCGGCCACGTCGAAGCGCTCCCCCACCGCATTGTCGAACGTACCTTCGCTGGTGCCGCGGACACTCGACGTTCCCCGGGTGTTGAAGCGGAGCACCGCGACGCCGGCCAGCGCCGGAAGCCGCCACGCCGCCTTCCGGTAGACATGGCTGTCCATCATGCCGCCGTGCGTCGGCAGTGGATGGAGGCAGACGATCGTGGCAACCGGATCGCGATCGGCCGGCAACGCCAGTTCGCCGACGAGGTGCAGGCCGTCGGCGGTCTCCAGGGTGATGTCGGTCCGGCGGGCCGGCAGGATGGAATTCGCCCGAATCGCTGCGGGACTTGGCACGGCGTACCCCTAACGCTTTTTGATGATCCGCGGCGCGCGCGTGCCCCGCGAACGCCAGCAACTCGTGTGCCAATGTCGGCGATCGGTGAGATCGCCGCGACCGTCCGCGGGCCATGCGACGACGTGCGCGACGCCCGGAGGAATCTCCTGATCACAGCCCGGGCAGCGGTACGTCTTCGTGGAAGCGTCGCCGGGGATCGCACGGACCAGCCACTCACCGTCGGCCGCTTCGTGCACCCGCTGGACGCCGCGGCGTGCCCGCAGATCGTCGAGCGGTTCCGCCTCGTCGTCGCGACGGTTATGACGACGTGGACTCACGAACGCAAGCCTAGCTGCGGTAATCGCGGAAGCCGCGACCAACCTTTTTGCCCAGATATCCGGCGGTAACGAGCTGTTCGAGTAGTGGTGCCGGAGCGAAGCCGGGCTCGCGCATCTCCAGGTACAGCTCGCGCTGGATGGCGAGGGACACGTCCAGGCCGACGACGTCGAGCAGCTCGAACGGGCCCATCGGATATCCGCAGCCGAGCTTCATCGCATAGTCGATGTCGTCCGCGGTCGCGTAACTGACCTCGACCATCCGTACGGCGTCATTCAGGTACGGGAAGAGCAACGCGTTCACCACGAACCCGGCCCGGTCGGCGCAGACGACGGCGTGCTTTCCGAGGCTGGCGACGACGTCCCGGGCGGCCGCGACCGTCTCCGGCGCGGTCCGGATCGAGTGCACTACCTCGACCAATCCCATGATCGGCGCCGGGTTGAAGAAGTGCAGGCCGACCACGTCCGCCGGCCGGCTCGTCGCGACGGCGCACTCGATCACCGGCAGGCTTGACGTGGTGGTCGCGAGGATCGTGCCCGGCTTGCAGATCTCGTCCAGCGACGCGAACAGCGCCGTCTTCACGGACAGCTCCTCGACCACGGCCTCGATGACCAGATCCGCGTCCGACAGATGATCCAAGGTCGCGGACCAGGTGATCCGGGCGAGCGCGGCGTCGCGCTCCTCCTCGGTGATCTTGCCGCGAACGAAGCCCTTGTTGAGCGACGCCTGGACGGAATCGCAGAGCTTCGCGGAGCGCTCGGCGCCGCGAGTCACCGACGTGACGTCATATCCGGCCTTCGCGAACACCTCGATGATGCCGGTCGCCATCGTGCCGGAGCCGATGATGCCAACCTTCTTGATCTTCTTTCCGGTGGTCTCGTCGGATGCCAGGGCGGGCGTCAGGTCGTCGTCGATCACGACCGGCGAACCCGGCTTCTCGTACGTGTAGAAGCCCCGGCCACTCTTCCGGCCCAGGAGACCGGCCGTCACCATCTGCTTGAGCAGCGGCGCGGGAGCGTGGCGGCGGTCGCGGCCACCACGGCGGTACATCGTGTCCAGGATCTCGTACGCGGTATCCAGGCCGATCAGATCCATCAGCGCGAGCGGGCCCATCGGCAGGCCACAGCCGAGCTTCATCGCCGCGTCGACATCTTCGCGCGTGACGTAGCGGGCCTCGAACATCGTGACCGCGTGGTTCAGATAGCCGAAGAGCAGCGCGTTCGCGATGAAGCCGGCGCGGTCGTTGATCGTGACGTCGACCTTGCCCAGGCCCGCGCAGAGCGCCTCGATGTCCTCGACGACGTCCGGCGCGGTGACGACGGTCTTGATGATCTCGACCAGCTTCATCACCGGCGCCGGGTTGAAGAAGTGCATGCCGATGACCTGGTTCGGCCGCGTGGTCGCGACCGAGATCTCGGTGACCGACAGCGACGACGTGTTCGTCGCGAGGACCGCCTCCGGCTTGCAGACCTTGTCCAGCTCGGCGAAGATCCGCTGCTTGAGATCGAGATGCTCGGGTACGGCTTCGATCACCAGATCCACGCTGTGCAGCGCCGGCAACCCGACCGCGAACTCGACCCGGCCGACGAGCGCGTCGCGATCCTCCTGGCTGAGCTTGCCCCTCGCGACGGCGCGGTCGGTCGAGCCGGTCAGGTGCTCGCGTCCGCGCTCCAAGGCCGACTCGGTGACCTCGACCGCGACGACGTTGATGCCGTTGCGGGCGAAGACCTCAACAATTCCGGCACCCATCGTGCCGAGCCCTACAACGCCGATGCTGGCAAACTGACGCGCCACCGCGGTCTCCTCTGTGCTGGTCCTCGTCGACCCATTCCTGCTGCCGAGTCTGCCATGTGCACCCGGCCCGCGGATCAGGCAGGCAAAGTGCAGTTGCGCACACCGGATGTTGCGCTCGCCACCGGCCGACGTCGGTCGAAAACGCGTTGCCGGACCACGCTCGCAACTGAGATCGTTTCGCCTATGTCGACGCTGACCGTCACCGCCGAACGGCTCGTGATCCTGCCGCACCCGAACGCAGACGCCCTCGAATTGGCCCAGGTCGGACTCCTGCGCGCGGTGGTCGCCAAGGGCGCCTACCGGACCGGTGACGTCGCGCTCTACCTGCCGGAAGGCGCGGTACTTCCGCCAGCGCTGATCGAGGAACTCGGCCTGACCGGACGCCTCGCCGGGCCCGACGCGAACCGGATCAGGGCGGTACGCCTGCGCGGCGAACTCTCCCAGGGCATCGTCTGCCGGCCGACGAGTGTCGATCGGCTGGACGAGGCGCTGACCACCCGGCGCGACTTTGCGGCCGATCTCGGCGTCACGAAGTGGGTGCCGCCGGTGCCCGTACACATGAGTGGCGAGATGGCGGCGGCGCCCGATCTGCTGCCATGGGTCGAGATCGAGAACATCCGCCGCTACCCGGACCTCTTCACGCCGGGCGAGGACGTCGTGGCGACCGAGAAGATCCACGGTACGGCCTGCCTCTGCACCGTGGTCGGTGACGACGTCTTCGTGTCTTCCAAGGGCTTCGGGCACCAGCGGCTAGCGATCGTGGAGGCTGAGCACAACCTGTACTGGCGGGCGATCCGCGGATTCCACGTGCCGGCCGTCGCCGCGCGGTTCAAGGCCCTCCGGGTCGGCATCTTCGGCGAAGTCTTCGGGCTGGGCGTCCAGGATCTCGCGTACGGCACGTCGGCCGGCACCCCCGGGTACGCCGTGTTCGACATCGCGATCGACGACGGGACCGGGATCCGGTGGCTCGACGCGGACGAGATGGTCGACGCCATCGGCGATGCCCTGCCGGTGGTGCCACGGTTGTACCGCGGGCCGTACCAGGAAGAGATCTTGATCGAGCTCGCCAGTGGGACGGAGACGCTCACCGGGACCGGCGCTCACCTGCGGGAAGGCCTGGTCGTGCGGACCGCTCGCGAGCGCTACAGCCCGGTAACGGGCGGCCGGGCAATCGGCAAGTTCGTGTCGCCGGCATACCTGACCCGCAAGGGCGGGACAGAATACGAATGAGGCCTACTCACTAGTAAGTCTTCGGTTTAGACTTCGCGCCATGACCGCCACCCGTACCCCTGGCCTGCCCGTCATCGACGACGGCAGCCTCGTTTCCACCAACCCCGCGACCGGCGCGGAGGTCGGCCGTTTCCACGTCGCGACCGCCGACGAGGTACGCGCCGCCGTCGAGCGGGGACGCGCGGCCGGCGTCTGGTGGGCGAGCCTCGGCTTCGACGGCCGCAAGACTCGCCTGCTGCGCTGGGCATCGCTGCTGTCGAACCGGATCCAGAGCGTTGCCGAGGTGATCAACGCCGAGGGCGGCAAGCCGGTCGCCGAGGCGATCGTCGAGGTGTTCGCGGCGATCGACCACGTCGCGTGGGCCGCGAAGAACGCCGAGCGGGTGCTGAAGCTCCGCAAGGTCAAGGGTTCGCTGACGCTGGCCGAGCACGCCGCCTACCTGGAATACCAGCCGTTCGGCGTGGTCGGCGTGATCGGGCCGTGGAACTATCCGATCTTCACACCGATGGGCTCGGTCGCGTACGCGCTGGCCGCCGGCAACGCGATCGTGTTCAAGCCGAGCGAGTACACGCCAACGGTCGGCCAGCTGATGGTCGACACGTTCGCCGAGATCGTGCCGGAGCAGCCGGTCCTGCAGATCATCCACGGGATGGGCGACGTCGGCGCGCTGCTGACCACGTCCGGCGTCGGCAAGATCGCGTTCACCGGCTCGACCAAGACCGGCAAGAAGATCATGGCGGCCGCCGCGGACTCGCTGACGCCCGTACTCCTCGAATGTGGCGGCAAGGACGCCATGATCGTGGATGCGGACGCCGACCTCGATGCGGCCGCATCCGCCGCAGCCTGGGGCGGGCTGACGAACGCCGGCCAGACCTGCATCGGCATCGAACGCATCTACGTCGTCGACAAGGTGCACGACACGTTCGTCGCGAAGCTGGTCGAGAAGGCGACCGCGCTGAAGGTCGGCAACGAGTCCGACTCGGACATCGGACCGATCACGATGCCGGCCCAGATCGACACGATCCGCCGCCACATCGGTGACGCGATCGACCGTGGTGGCCGGGCCGTCCTCGGTGGACTCGACGCGGTACAGGCGCCGTACGTGCAGCCGACGATCCTCGTCGACGTACCGGAAGACTCCGCGGCGGTCTGCGAGGAGACGTTCGGACCGACGCTGACCGTGAAGCGGGTGGCGAACGCCGACGAGGCGGTCACGCTCGCGAACGCGCTCTCGTACGGCCTCGGTGGCTCGGTGTTCGCGAAGCGCGACGCCATGAAGATCGCCCGCAGCCTGCGCTCCGGGATGACGTCGATCAACTCGGCGCTCGCATTCGCCGGCATGCCCAGTCTGCCGTTCGGCGGCGTCGGCGACTCGGGCATCGGCCGCATCCACGGCGACGACGGGCTGCGCGAGTTCGCGCGTCCGAAGGCGATCACGAAGCGCCGGATGAAGTCGGTGCTACCGGCGATGTCGTTCGAGCGCACGCCGAAGCAGGTCGAGATGATCAAGAAGGTCGTCAAGATGATGCACGGCCGGAAGGGCTAGTCCGCATCGATCTCGGGGTTGTCGCTGTTATCCGGTGCGGAATAACAGCAACAACCCCACAATCGTTTAAGCCGGCGCCTCGACGAGTTCGGGCTCCACAATACGAGCGGGCGCGACACCCTGCGCGGGGATGGCCAGTGCCAGGATCGCGCCGGCGGCCAGGACGATCGCGCCGACCCATTCGGCCGTCCGCATCCCGTTCACGAACGCCTGGGCGGACGCGTATCCGCCGACCGCGGAGAAGATCGCACCGAGCACCGCGACACCGAGCACGGTGCCGAGCTGCCGCAGCGCGTTCGACGTGCCCGATGCGACGCCCTGCAGCGTGGTCGGCGCGAAGTCGATGACCAACCGTGCAATCGGGGCGAAGAACAGGCCCATGCCCGCGCCGGCCAGGACGAAGGCCGGGACCATCTGCGCGTACGGCAGATCCACCCGGACCACTGCGGCGAGCCACGCGATGCCGGCGGTCTGCAGGATCAGACCGAGCGCGACGATGCGGCGGGCGCCGAGACGATCGCTGAAGATGCCCGCGAGCGGCGCCGTGAGCACCGGCATCGCGGTCCACGGCAGGGTGCGAAGGCCGGACTGCAGCGGCGTGAAGTGCTGCACGGTCTGCAGGAACTGCGCGCCGATGAAGACCGAGCCGAACATTCCGAACGCCATGATCAAACTTGTGATGTTGGTCAGCGTGAAACCTCGGGATGCGAACAGGTGCAGCGGCACCATCGGCGCGACCGCGCGCTTCTCCCATGCGATGAACGCGACGAGCAGGAGTCCACCCGCGATCAGGCCGGTGAGCACCTGGCCGCTCGCCCATCCGTGGCCATCGCCACGGATCACGCCGAATACGACGCCGAACAGCCCGAGCGTGACGAGTGCCGTCCCGACCGGATCGAGACGACCGGCACCGCCGCGGCTCTCTCCCACCTTGAACAGCACCGGAAGCAGCAACAATCCGACCGGCACGTTCACCCAGAAGATCCACTGCCAGGACGAGTACTGGATGATCGCACCGCCGACGACCGGGCCGAGCGCGACGCCGAGACCACCCATCGCACCCCAGACGCCGAACGCCACACCGCGCTTCTCCGGCGACACCACGTTCGCCAGCATCGTCAGGGTCAGTGGCATCACGATCGCGCCGCCGAGACCCTGCACGGTCCGGGCCGCGATCAGCATGCCGATGTTCGGCGCCAGCGCGGCACCCGCCGACGCGAGCGTGAAGATCGTCAAACCGATGGTGAACAGCCGCTTGCGGCCATAGCGATCGCCGAGCGCCGCGCCGGTCAAGAGCAGGACCGCAAACGTCAGGGTGTACGCGTTCACCGTCCACTCAAGACCCTCGAGTCCGGCGCCGAGCTTGACCCGGATGACCGGCAGCGCGTTCGTGACGACGAGATTGTCCAGCGACACCATGAAGACCGCGACGCTGACCGCGATCCAGGTCCAGATGGCGGCCGGGTGCCGCTTCTCGCCGAGCTGATTGACCATGTTCGCTCCCTAAGTTGTGAGTAATCACTAACTTTGCAGGTCACGCCGGTGCCGCCGCGATGCGGGACCGCGCGTTAGTTGTCCGGATTCAGCAAATCGCCGAGGTGGGTCCTCATGGCCGGCAGATCCATCGCGGCCATGACGTTCAAGAGCATGCCGGCCGCCGTGAACTCCATAACGCGCTGATCGTCGCCGCCGGACAGCGTCTGTACGGTCTTCCACAGCCGGCCCATGTGCCGTCGTGTCACGTTGCGGATCTCTTCGTCCTGGCAGGCCGCGGCCCACATCTGTAACTGCATCTGCAGGATCTGGCGGTCGTCGAGCAGCGCCTTGTAGGCCGCGCCCATCGCATGCAGCGCCTCTTCGCCGGTCAGGTCCGCGGCAGCGGCCCCGAATACGTCGATGATGTGCTCGAAGCAGCGATCGATCGCCCCGATGAACAGCGCTTTCTTCGAGTCGAAGAGCCGGAAGAGGTAGGGCTGTGATACGCCGACGCGGCGGGCGATCGCCTCGGTCGACGTGCCGACATAGCCGCCGAGACCGAACTCGATCATGGCGGCATTCAGCACGCTCTCGCGGCGTTCGTCGGCCGTCATCCGGGTCACGCGGTCAAAAGTAAGTGACCAATAACTAACCTGTCAAGACTCATCAATCGAGCGCCCAAGATCGTGGGATCCTGGGCGCTCGATGATGGTCGGCTGCTACGCGGCCGGAGTGGTGGTCTCGGGCGCCAGAACCGCGACGATCGCCTCGCCGTCGGGCGTGCCCATGCCGGTGCACGGATCCCATCCGACCGTGGCCGGATAGCCGCCGTTGTCGCCGCGGGTGATGTCACGGAAGGCCGAGGCCGACGTGTACAGGCGGGCGTGCGGTGCACCGGCGTTAGCGCCGTTGCGCTGGTTCGCGAGCGCGGTCAGCGCGGACCACAGCGGCGCGACCGCACTCGTACCGCCGATGACCTGATCCTGACCGTCGTAACGCACGCGATATCCGGTCATCGGATCCGCGTCGCCGGCCACGTCCGGGACGCCACGACCACCGCCGGCCGAGACGGCGGAGATGCCGTCCTGGTACGCCGGCGCCGCGAAGTGGCTGCTGAAGCCCCCGCCGGTCGCACCCTCGTCCGATGCCAGTTCATTCCACACGGTCTCGGTGCCGTCCTTCGGAAGCGTCGTACCGCCGCAGCCGACCACCGCCGGCGACGACGCGGGGAAGTCGACGTGCAGCGCGCCGTCCTCGGATCCGTCGGTCGCACCGTTGTCGCCGACCGCGACGTACACGCTGATCCCGGCGGCGACCGCATCCGCGAACAGGGCGTCGTACGCATCGAGCGAGGCCGTGGTCCAGCCGGATTCGGACTGCCCCCAGCTGATCGAGATGATCGACGGCGTACGCACGGTGTCGTGCACGGCGGCCGCGATCGCGTCATAGAAGCCGTCGTCGGTGTTCGGCCCGAAATAGACCGCGATGCGAGCACCCTGTGCGATCGCGCCGATCACCTCGATGTCGAGCATGACCTCGCCGTCTGCGTCGTCGCCGGGCGAGTTCATCGCACCGTCGACGTTGACCGCCTCGACGCTCGGCGTACGCAGTCCGAGCTGCGCGAAGTACGTGTCCAGATCGGTCGTCCGGAATCCGCCGCCGAGCTCGATCACGGCGACGGTCTGGCCGCTGCCGTCGACATCGGTCGGGAACCCGTACGCGGCGGCCACGTCCTGTGGCGCCCGACCGGCCTCCGTTGCGTGCGCGGCGACGCCGGTCAGCACGCGGAAATGGGTCACCGCCTGTTGCCGGCTGTCCAGCCCGAGCACCGCGACGATCACGCCGTCGAGCTGCTCGGGGACGTAGATCGAGCCGGTCCGGCCGCGAAATGTGTGCCCGCTACCGGCTTCGTAGTGCGCGAGCGTCACACCGAATGCCTCGTTCATGGTGAGTACGTCGCCACGAAGGCGTACCGATCGTGCCGGTAGGTTCACCGACACCACTTCCAGGCCGATCCGGCTGGCAAACGCCCAGACCGCGTCGACGTCGGCCTGATCGGCCGGCGCTCCCGGTTCATCGGCGCCGCGACGGAGTACGACGGTCACGAAGACGGTCGCGTCCGGATCGGCATCACCCACCCGACGCGCCCCAGCGACCGGATGCCGTCGACTGCCCGGCACCGGCAGGGCAGCGTACGCGTGTGTCATAGACAAGAACCTCCTGCATCTCCGGTACGGGCAGATCATCGTTGATCCGCGATTGCGCACCGGTAGGCTTTCGACGATAGGCGTCGATGTAAAGCCGACCTGCTTAAGATATGCCATGATCTCGCCTGACCTGCTGGATTCCGCTGCGCTCGACGTGGCACTCGCACCGTTCGGAAAGTCCCGCATGCTGCCGGCTGCCGCCTACACGAGTATCGACGTGCTGGCCTGGGAGCATGCGAACTTCTTCGCCGGCACCTGGACCTGCCTCGGCCGTACGCCACCCGGGGGCCAGCAGGCGTACGCCATCGGCGACATCAGCGTGCTCGTCGTCGTCGACCGTAGCGACGGGGCTACGGACTGTGTCCGGGCGTTCGCGAACGTCTGCCGCCACCGGGGCCACGAGTTGCTGGCCGTCGGCGCGGTATCGGACAAGCGGGCGATCGTCTGCCCGTACCACGGTTGGGCTTACCGCCTGAACGGCGAACTCGCCGTGACGCCGCAGATGGATCCGGACTTCGACCGTGCGCCGTGGGGTCTCAAGCCGCTACCGGTTGCGGACTGGCACGGCTGGCTGTTCGTCAATGCGTCCGGCGACGCACCCGCGTTCGGCACGTTCATCGGCGATGCCGAGTCCTACGTCGCGCCCTACCGGGCCGAGACGCTCACCGTCGGCGCCCGTCATCGCTACGAGGTCGCGGCGAACTGGAAGCTGATCGCCGAGAACTACCACGAGTGCTACCACTGCCCGATGATCCACCCCGAGTTGTGCCAGGTCACCCGACCGGACTCGGGCGAGAACGGCACCGGCCCGGGAGCCTGGGTGGGCGGCACGATGGAGCTGTATCCACACGCGGAGACGATGTCGTTGGACGGCCGATCCGGGCCGGGTGCGGTCACGATCAACGCGGCGAATGCCCGCGAGGTCACGTACCTCGGCGTCTTTCCGAACCTGCTCGTGTCGGCGCACCCGGACTATGTGCTCACGCATCGACTGGTGCCGCTCGCCCCGGACCGCACGCTGGTCGAATGCGAATGGCTGTTTGCGGACGCCGGGACCGACCCGGCCTATGCGGTGGAGTTCTGGGACACGACGAACCGCCAGGACTGGGCGGCCGTGTCATCGGTGCAGCGCGGGCTCGCGTCGCGCCACCACCAGCCCGGACCGCTAGCACCGAGCGAGAGCGCGATCTATGACTGGGTCACGATGCTGGCCCGCGGTTACCGCGATCCGGCCGACATCCCGCGCGCGACCGCCGGCCGCTGAACCGGGTCTTTACAGCGCGCGGCAGTTCGTCCGGAACCGTTCCGGGCTAGAAGAGCGTCAGCTCGTCTTTCACGATGCCGCGCAGCGCGTCGTAGTCGAGCACCACGCACCGGATCCCCCGGTCCTGTGCCAGGACGCGCGCCTGCGGCTTGATCTCCTGCGCCGCGAAGATGCCCGCGACCGGCGCCAGCAGCGGATCGCGGCCGAGCAGCTCCAGGTAGCGGGTCAACTGCTCCACGCCGTCGATCTCGCCTCGCCGCTTGATCTCGACGGCGACGGATGCGCCGGACGCATCGCGGCACATCAGGTCGACCGGCCCGATCGCGGTCGGAAACTCGCGGCGGACGAGCGAGAAGCCCTCACCCAAGACGGTCGGGTTCGCCGCCAGGAGCTCTTGCAGGTGCGCCTCGACACCGTCTTTGCGCAGGCCCGGATCAACACCCAGGGGGTACGACGTGTCGTGGAAAATCTCCTCGAGCGTGATCCGCAGTTCCTCGCCGGCCTTGTTGACGACCCGCCAGATGCCCGGCGCCTCTTCCAGCCGGCACGGCGGACTCATCCAGTTGAGCGGCTTGTAGGCCCGATCGTCGGCATGGATCGAAACGGATCCGTCCGCCTTCACCATGACCAGGCGCGTTGCCATCGGCAGATGTGCCGAGAGCCGTCCGACGTAATCCACCGAGCATTTCGCTATCACAAGACGCACCGCGACAGCCTATGCGACCCATGTTCGTCGGTGGTCACTCCGTCGGATGTCGCACCGACGTAGTTAGATAGGCTCATGTTCGCAGCGCTCACCGGGATCGGCCTGTCCGCGTCGGCCGGCCTGAACGCATGGATTCCGCTGCTCATGATCGGTCTGCTCGACCGGTTTACGAATCTAATCTCGGTGCCGCCCGCGTGGCACTGGATGTCCAACGGCTGGGTGCTGACCATCTTTGCGGGTCTGCTCGTGGTCGAAATGATCGCGGACAAGATACCGGTCCTCGATTCGGTGAACGACGCGATCCACACGTTCATCCGGCCCACCGCCGGCGGCATCGCATTCGGCGCCACATCCGGCGCCCAGACCGTGACCGTCCAGGACCCGGGCACGTTCCTGAGCAGCCACACCTGGGTCCCGATCGTCAGCGGCGCGGCGATCGCGCTGGTCATGCACGGGATGAAGGCGGCGATCCGGCCGATCGCGAACACGCTGTCGTTCGGAGCGGCCGCGCCGGTGCTGAGCACCGCCGAAGACGCGACGAGCGTAACGATGTCGCTGGTCGCGATCGTCCTGCCGGTCTTGATCATCGTCTTCCTGGTCGTGATCGTCATCGTGTTCTTCCAGATGCGGAAAACTCTCAAGCGGCGACGAGCGGCGAAAAAGGCCCGGTCGATGTCGCCGGGCTCATCGGGGCCGCCGCAGGGCTACACGCCGATCCGGCCGTCGAGCTATCCGACGACGCGGCAATACCCGACCTATCCGTCACCACCGTCGCACGATCCCTACGGACCAGGCCCGAACGATCCCCCGCCGCCCTCGTCCTACGACCCGTACTAGGCCATCCGGAAGATCGCAGATCTTGGCTGCTCACGGTGGCTATTCCGCCATGATCACAACCCCTACCCTCCAGCACAGCCAAGATCTCCGATCATGCACGAAGGCCGAGATCGGTGAGCGCGAGTTCTCTGCCTACGTGACCGAGGCGATCGCGCGGCGCTATCAGCTCGATCAGCTCGCACGTCTGCTGGAAGAGATGGGTGACGAGTCCGGCGCGGTGCCCGAGGCCGTGAGCAGCGAAGTCGCATCGTGGTGGCCCGACGGGTCGCTCCGCCAGGTTCGCGGCGCGTCCGGCGGATCTAGCCGGTGAGCTGGTTGGCCTCGCGGACCACCTGGACCAGCTCGGCGATGATGTCGGACAGCGCGAAGTCCTTCGGGGTGAAGACCCGCGCGGTGCCGGCCGCCAGTAGCGTCTTCGCGTCGTCGGGCGGGATGATGCCGCCGACCACCACCGGCACGCTCGATCCGGCCGCGCGCAGCCCGTCGAGCACGGCCTGGACCGCGGCGAGATGCGATCCGGACAGCACCGACAGGCCGACGAGATCGACGTCCTCCTCGATCGCGGCCGCGACGATCTGCGCGGGTGTGAGACGAATCCCCTGGTAGATGACCTCGAATCCGGCGTTGCGCGCACGGACCGCGATCTGCTCGGCACCGTTCGAATGCCCGTCCAGCCCCGGCTTGCCGACCAGCATGCGGAGCTTGCCGGTGCCAAGGTCGGCCGCGGTCGCGCGTACCAGCTCACGCACGTCGGTGAGGTCGGACGTCGCAGCCAGCGCGGCGTTCAACCCGGTCGGCGCGCGGTACTCACCGAATACCGACCGAAGCGCTTCGGCCCACTCCCCGGTAGTCACGCCCGCGCGGACGCACGCGAGCGTCGCGTCCATCACATTCGCCGTGGTACGAGCAACCGAGCGCAGATCGTCGAGCGCCGCCTCGACCGCCACCGAGTCCCGGCCTGCTCGCCAGGCCTGGATCGCCTCGACCGCCGCCGCCTCGACCGCCGGATCGACCTGCTCGATCGCGTTCGCACCGGATGCGGTCAGTGGCGACGGCTCGGTCTCGGTGTACGCGTTGACGCCGACCACCACGTCGCTGCCGTCCTCCATCCGTACGCGCCGGGCGGCGAGCGACGCGACCAGCGCGCTCTTCAGATAGCCGGACTCCACCGCGGACACCGCACCGCCGGCATCCAGGATCGTGCGCAACTCGGCGGCGGCGCCGGTGACGATCGAGTCGACGAGGCCTTCGACGACCACCGAGCCCTCGAAGATGTCCGGGTATTCGAGCAGGTCCGACTCGTACGCGAGGACCTGCTGCATGCGCAACGACCACTGCTGATCCCACGGTCGCGGCAGGCCCAGAGCCTCGTTCCAGGCCGGCAGCTGGACGGCCCGGGCACGTGCGTCGCGCGACAGCGTCACGCCGAGCATCTCCAGCACGATGCGCTGGATGTTGTTCTCCGGCTGCGCCTCGGTCAGACCGAGCGAGTTGACCTGGACGCCGTACCGGAGTCGGCGGGACTTCGGGTCGGTGACGCCGTAGCGATCCCTGGTGATCTCGTCCCACATGCGCGTCAACGCGCGCATCTTCGCCATCTCCTCGATGAACCGCACGCCGGCGTTGACGAAGAACGAGATCCGGGCGACCACATCGCCGAAGCGTTCGGGCGGCACCTGACCGGAGTCGCGTACCGCGTCGAGCACGGCGACCGCGGTGGCGAGCGCAAAGCCGACCTCCTGCACCGGCGTCGCACCGGCCTCCTGCAGGTGGTACGAGCAGATGTTCACCGGGTTCCACTGTGGAGTGTTGAGGACCGTCCACGCGATCGTGTCGGTGGTCAGGCGCATCGATTCCGCGGGCGGGAAGATGTGCGTACCGCGGGACAGGTATTCCTTGATGATGTCGTTCTGCGTCGTGCCGGCCAGCTTCGCGAGATCGGCGCCCTGCTCCTGCGCGACCGTCACGTACAGGGCGAGCAGCCACATCGCCGGTGCGTTGATCGTCATCGAGGTATTCGCGTCATCGAGCGGGATGCCGTCGAACAGCGCGCGGGCGTCGCCGAGGTGCGCCACCGGTACGCCGACCCGCCCGACCTCACCCTTGGCGAGCTCGTGATCGGGGTCATACCCGGTCTGCGTGGGCAGGTCGAACGCGACCGAAAGTCCGGTCTGTCCCTTTGCAAGATTGCGACGGTAGAGCGCGTTGCTCGCCACGGCCGAACTGTGCCCGGCGTACGTCCGCATGACCCACGGCCGGTCGCGTTTCTCAAGTCGGAACATTCTCGGAGTCTACTGACAGGTAGCCTGCGCTGAGCTGGTGAAATTGCTCTCAGCTCGGGCCGTTTAATGCTCACCGGCTAGATAGGGCACAGTATTCGGCATGGCAGAGGATTTTGCGATCCGAGTTCGCGGGTTGCGCAAGCAGTACAACGACGGCCCGCTAGCGGTCGACGGCGTCGATCTTGACGTCGCGCGAGGCGAGTGCTTTGCCCTGCTCGGACCGAACGGCGCCGGCAAAACGACGACCGTCGAGATCCTCGAAGGCTACCGACCCCGGTCCGGCGGCGACGTCACCGTCCTCGGCATCGACCCGGCCCATGCCACTCGTGACTGGCGGGCCCGCGTCGGGATCGTGCTGCAGGGCACCGGCGAGTTCGAGACGATGTCGGTGCACGAGGTGGTACACCACTTCGCGCACTACTACCCCGCCGCCCGCGACCCGGACCAGGTCATCGAAGCGGTTGGGCTGGCCGAGAAGACGAATGCCCGCGCCGCCGCGCTGTCCGGCGGGCAGCGGCGGCGCCTCGACGTCGCGCTCGGCATCATCGGGCGGCCGGAGCTGCTGTTCCTGGACGAACCGACGACCGGCTTCGACCCCGAGGCCCGGATCGAATTCTGGGGACTGATTCACCAGCTGTCGGCCGAGGGTACGACCATCCTGCTGACCACCCACTACCTCGAAGAGGCCGAGGAACTTGCGGACCGGGTCGGCGTCATCGCCGCCGGGCGGCTGCTCGAAGTGGGTACGCCAGCGACGCTCGGCGGCCGCGATACCGCCTCCACGATCGTGAGCTGGGACGGGCCGGCCGGGCGCGAATCGGTGAGCACCGACACCCCGACCGCCGAGGTCACCAAGTTGTCCGCGCACTTCGGCGGCGAGGTGCCCGGCCTCAACGTACTGCGACCGACGCTGGAAGACATCTACCTGAAGATGATCGGAGCCGCTTCATGACCACCGCGATCGCACCCTCCACCGGTCGCGCGCCGGCCGCCCCGACCGGCCCGGTGCACGCGCTCCGGATCGGCTGGCTTCGCGGCAAGCTCGAGGTCAGGGACTTCTTCCGGCAGCGCGAGTCGGTCGTGTTCACGCTCGCCTTCCCGGTGATGCTGCTGCTGATCTTCAGCTCGGTGTTCAGCTACACGGTCGGCGACACGAACGGCAATCCCGGCATCCCGTTCGCCCGCTACTTCGTACCCGGCATTCTGGCGACCGGCCTGATCGGCGTCGCGTTCCAGACGGTCGCGATCCAGATCGCGGTCGAGCGGGACAAGGGCGTGCTCAAGCGGCTCGAGGGCACGCCGATGCCGCCGTCGTCGTACTTCATCGGCAAGATCGTCATGGTCCTGACCATGGTTCTGCTCGAATCGGTGCTGCTGCTCGGCCTCGGTACGGCGCTCGGTCATGCAACGCTGCCGACCGACTGGCATCGCTGGGTCACGTTCATCTGGCTGACGCTGCTCGGTACGACCGCAGGATCGATGCTCGGTATCGCGTTCTCGTCGGTCCCCCGTACCGGCAAGGCCGCACCCGCCGTCGTCACGCCGGTCGCGCTGGTCCTGCAGTTCGTCTCCGGCGTCTACTTCGTGTTCACCAGCATCAGCCAGCCGATCCAGATCGTCGGCGCGATCTTCCCGCTCAAGTGGATCGCCCAGGGCTATCGGTCGGTCCTCCTGCCGGAGTCGCTCGACCGACTCGAGCCCTCGCACTCCTGGGAGCACGGCAAGACCGCACTCATCCTGGCCGCATGGGCTGCGGGAGCCCTGTTCCTGGCCCTCAAGACATTCCGCTGGCGAGCCCGGAAAGACGGCTAGCACCCGATCGCCGTCAGGATCATGACGGCTCAGTAGCTGTAAAAACCCTTACCCGTCTTGCGACCGAGGTCACCGGCGGTAACCATGCGCTGCAACAGCTCGGGCGGGAAGAACTTCGGGTCACCGGTGTCGGAGTAGATGTTCTGCGCCGCGTGCATGAGCACGTCCGCGCCGGTCAGGTCGGTCGTCGCCAGCGGGCCCATCGCGTGCCCGAAGCCCAGCTGGCAGGCCACGTCGAGATCCTCGGGACTGACCACACCGGACTCGACGAGCTTCACGGCCTCGACCACGAGCGCCGCGATCAGCCGCGTCGTCACGAATCCGGCGATGTCACGGTTCACCACGATGCAGGTCTTGCCGATCTCCTCGGCGAACTCCCGAGCGGTCGCCAGCGTCGCATCCGATGTTTTGAAGCCACGGACCAGCTCGCAGAGCTTCATCATCGGTACCGGCGAGAAGAAGTGCGTACCCACGACCGACTCGGGGCGTGACGTCACCGCAGCGATCTGCGTGACCGGGATCGCCGACGTGTTCGTCGCGAGCACGGCACCGCCCTTGCAGACCTTGTCCAGTACGCGGAACACCTCATGCTTGATCTCGATCTTCTCGAACACAGCCTCGACCACGATGTCGGCCTCGGCCGCGGCCGCTTCCAGATCGGTGGTCGTGGAGATCCGGCTCAGCGCCGCTTCGACGTCCGCCTCGGCGATCTTCCCTTTTGCGGCGATTCGGTGCAGTGAGGTACGAATCCCATCCATGCCACGCTGCAACGATGCCGCATCGAGATCCCGCATCGTGACGTCCCAGCCGGCCTGCGCCGCAACCTGCGCGATGCCCGAACCCATCAATCCGGCGCCCACGACCGCCAACCGACCCGCCATCAGTGCACTCCTTCATCGCCGGCACAGGACACGCCGGCTCACGAGCGAGACGTCGGCGTCTGCCGCCGAGATTAACCGCCGACGCGTGCGTACGCGCGCTCGGGCGGCGAACCTCACTCGCTCCGCCCGTCTTCGGTGCACACTGGACTTGTGCCGAACGCCACTACCACGTTGGTCGTCGGGCCGCTGATCGCATTTGGCGTGGTTGCCGCGCTCGCGGCCATACTGCGCTGGGCGTTCAACTCCGACAGCGCCCGGACCGAGGCTGCCGCCGTCCGGCCGGCTCGCGACGACGATTTCGGACTTCTGAGCATCGCCGACATCGTGGAAACCATGGACGAGGCGAGGGCCCTGCAGGATCTCCTGGCGAGCGCGGGGATCCGGGCCACCACCGCGATCGGCCGGGACCGGCGCATCCGGGTGCTCGTGTTCGCGTCCGAGCTGTCCGCCGCACGTCGCGTCGTCGGCGGTCCGGCTTAAGCGCTTGCGGAGCGGCGCCACCGAGTGCTGAGCTGTGTCTATGACGATCGTCAAACCACCAGGCGAAAATTGACCTAGGGTTCCACGAGGGCTCGCCGTCCGCGTCTACCTGCTGGAAGCGTTGGACGACGCGATCCCGCTCTATCCGGTCTATCCGGTCCTCTTCGCCGACCACGGATTGTCCACGGCACGCATCTCGGTGCTCTACATCCTCTGGTCCGCCACCGGCCTGCTGCTGAACGTGCCCGCAGGCGCGCTCGCCGACAGGATGTCGCGGCGCGCACTGCTCGTTGTGGCCGGGCTTTTTCGAGCGATGGCGTACGGGCTCTGGGTGATCGCCCCCACATTCACCGGCTTCGCGACCGGTTTCGTGCTGTGGGGCATCGGTGGTGCGCTGATCTCCGGCACGTTCGAGGCACTCGTCTACGACGACGTCGCCGCGGCCGGAGCGTCCGACGACTACGGCCGCCTGATCGGCCGGGCCGGTACGGTGAAGCTGGTCGCGAGCGCGATCGTCACGGCACTCGCGATCCCGATGCTGCACTTCGGCGGATTCGGGCTGGTCGGTGCGGTCAGTGCCGGTGTCATGCTGGTCTGGTCGCTCGTCGCCTGGTCGCTGCCGTCGCGCCCGCGCACAGCGACCGCCACCGTCGATGGCGAGCACCCGGCACCGATCGACGAAGACGACCACAGCGGTCTGCGGGGATATCTCCGGACGCTTCGGGCCGGCGTGACCGAGGCGGCGACGCATCCGGCCGTACGGGGGGTGTTGTTGATCGCGGCACTCCTGCCGGCGCTGACCGCGATCGACGAATACGTGCCGCTGCTCGGTCATGCCTACCGGCTGCCGGTGGCCGTGGTACCGGTGTTCCTGCTCGCGATCACGCTGACCGCGGCGATCGGCAACTGGGCCGCCGGTCGTTGGTGGTCGGCGAGTTCCGGCCGGATCGCGATAACGCTGGCGGTCGGCGGGATCGCGATCCTCGCGAGTGGCCTGACCGGCAACGCGGCCGGCTTCGTGGGCGTCGGCGTCGCGTTCGGATGCATGCAGTACGGCATCGTCAGTACGGAGATCCGGCTGCAGCACGCGATCACCGGACCGGCCCGGGCCACGGTCACCTCGGTCGCGGATCTGGGTGCGGATCTCGCCGCGATCGTGGTGTTCGCCGTCTGCGGCCTGGTATCACAGCACATCTCGGTGGTGCTGTTGATCGCATGGTTCGGCGTACCCATGCTGGTGCTCGCTCTTCTTGCGTGGCGGTGGCTGCGTCTTCCGGGAGCTTAGGCGGCCGGAAACGCGTATTCCGGGTCTTCCGGCGCGATTGTCCGCTCGACGATGACACCCAGCGCCGCGAGATCGGCGACCATATCCGGGTAGCCCCGATCGATGTGGTGTACGTGCGAGATCTCGGTCAGGCCGTCGGCGCACAGAGCCGCCATCACGAGGCCGGCACCGGCGCGGATGTCGGTCGCGCGGACCGGCGCCGAGGACAGGCGGTCACGGCCACGGATCGCCGCATGATGGCCGTTGACGCGGATGTCGGCGCCGAGCCGGATGAGTTCGTTGATGAACATGAACCGGCCGTCGAAGATGTTCTCGGTGACGACCGACGTACCTTCGCTCACCGCCGCCAGCCCGATCGCCAGCGGCAGGAGGTCGGTGGCGAATCCGGGAAACGGCAGCGTGGAGACGTCCACGGCGGTGGGCCGACGGTCCATGCGTACCCGGAACGCATTGGGCTCGGTCATCACCTCACCCCCGGCGGAGATCACCTTGTCGAGCGCGACCTCGAGGTATTCGGGCTTGACGCCGCGGACCGTGACCTCACCGCGCGTCATCGCGGCGCCGAACGCCCACGTGCCGCCGACGATGCGATCCCCCACCGTCCGATGCCGGACCGGCTTGAGATCGGTCACGCCCTCGATGAGCAGCGTCGATGTGCCGGCGCCGGTGATCTGAGCGCCCATCGAGTTCAACATCTCGCAGATGTCGACGATCTCCGGCTCGCGGGCCGCGTTGTCGATCGTCGTGCCGCCGGCGGCCAGTACGGCGGCCATCAGGATGTTCTCGGTCGCACCGACACTCGGAAACTCGAGCGTGATCTCGGCGCCGGTCAGGCCGAGCGGCGCCGAGGCGATCACGAAGCCGTGCTCAGCGGTGATGTCCGCGCCGAGCGCCGCCAGGCCCCTCTCGTGCATGTCCAGGCCGCGGGAGCCGATCGCGTCGCCACCCGGAAGCGCGACCCGGGCCTTGCCGCAGCGGGCCAGCAGCGGCCCCAGGACGCAGATGGAGGCCCGAAGACGGCGAACCAGGTCGTAGTCCGCCTCATGCGCCGGAGCGTCCGGAACGTCGATCGTGACCTCGCCGCCGTGCCCGCTCGGGTAGTCGGTGAACGTCACCTCGCAGCCGAGCCGGCGGAGTACTTCCGACATGATGAGAATGTCGGTGATCTTGGGTACGTTCTCGATCACACTCCGGCCCGGCGCGAGCAGGGCGACCGCCATCAGCTTCAACGCAGAGTTCTTTGCGCCGACAACGGTGACCTCACCCGACAGCCGAGTGCCACCGGGAACCCGGATCACATCCACGATCGACATCGTAGGCGGTAGGACCCATGTCGGCGCCGGGCGGCGGGGTCGAGAACGTACGCTCAGGTCCATGGCCGTTCACCTCACGCGTATCTACACCAAGACCGGCGATGCCGGTACGACCGGACTGAGCGATGGATCCCGCGTCCCGAAGACGGATCCTCGGATCGGCGCTTATGCGGATACGGACGAGTGCAACTCTGCCATCGGTGTGGCACTCGCGGCAGGTCATCTGTCCAACGACGTACGAGCCGTTTTGACAGTGGTCCAAAACGATCTCTTCGACGTCGGCGCTGATTTCGCAACACCGATCGTCCCTGATCCGAAGTACCCACCGCTGCGGATCACCGAAAATTACGTCTTGCGGGTGGAAGGTTGGTGCGACGAGTTCAACGAGCCGCTTCCCAAGCTGAATTCGTTTATCCTGCCGGGCGGCACGGTCGGGGCGGCCTACCTGCACGTCGCCCGGACGGTCGCGCGCCGCGCCGAACGCTCCGGATGGGCCCTTCACGAAGCCGACCCGGATCGGATGAACGTACTCGCCGTCAAATACCTGAACCGGCTGTCCGACCTGCTCTTCATCCTGTGCCGGGTGGCAAATCCGGATGGTGACGTGTTGTGGAAACCAGGGGGCGAGCGCGAGGAGTGAGCGAAGCGAGCCCCGCAGTCGCGAGCAGTCCAGTAGAGCGAGCGCGAGGAGTGAGCGAAGCGAGCCCCGCAGTCGCGAGCAGTCCAGTAGAGCGAGCGCGAGGAGTGAGCGAAGCGAGCCCCGCAGTCGCGAGCAGTCCAGTAGAGCGAGCGCGAGGAGTGTGAAACGCCAGATGATCGGCGGGCTGCACCATGTCGAGGTCTGGGTGCCCGATCTCGGCACTGCCGTCGAGAGCTGGGGCTGGCTGCTCGGCGAACTCGGCTGGACCGGTTTCCAGGACTGGGAGAACGGCCGGTCCTGGCGGCTCGGTGACGTCTACGTCGTGGTCGAGCAGTCACCGGCGCTCACCGCCACGACGCACGAGCGGTGCCGTCCCGGCCTCAATCACCTGGCGTTCCATGCAGGGCCGCGGACCGCGGTGGACCGGCTGGTCACCGATGCGCGCGCGCACGGGTGGACGCTGATGTTCGCCGACCGGCACCCGTTCGCGGGTGGCCCCGACCATTACGCGGCGTTCCTGGAAAACACCCAGGGGTACGAGGTCGAGCTGATCGCCGACTGACCGCCTGGCTCGTTAGGACGGACGCGACGTTGCGCTGATCGTCGCCTGCTCGATGGCGGCCGCAGCGTCGATGGCCAGACCGCCGTAACCGAATTCGTCGGCCAGGTCGCGGGCACGACGACCGAAATCCCGTGCCGCCGCGTCGTCCCCCAGCGCATGGTGTGCGCTGGACAGATTGATCAACGCACTGATCTCCGGCCATCGAGCACCGACCTTGGCGGCCAAGTCGTAGGCGCGAGAGGCGTTCCTGATCGCCGTCTCCGGCTGCTGATCGGCCACGTTTATCGGCGCCGCGTAGTTCAGGATCTCCGCCTCGATCCGCTCCACGCTGCGGTTCTGTACCTTGATCAGCGCGAGCGCCACGAATGTCCGAGCGTCGTCGAGGTTGCCCTGTGCCAGAGCCACGCCGCTGCAGTGAGCCAGCGTCATCGCCTCCGACACCGGATCGCCGCCGTGACGGAAGAGCGCGAGCGCGCGTTCAAAATGGTCGGTTGCCTCGTCGTACCGACCGAGCCGGCTCAGCGCAACCCCGGCCGAGTCCAGCAGATTGCCCTTGAGCGGCGAGATGTAAAGGTCCGGGGAGCTGCTCAGCCCGGTGAGGATATGCGCCAGCCCCTCCTCCGACCGCCCCATTTCATGCAACAGCCGACCGAGATTGCCCCGGTTGACGAATGCCAGATTCGGCAGGTCGAGACGCTCGCTGGCCTTGATCACCTCGCGGATCGATGCGTGGGATTCGGCCAGCCGGCCGGTGATGCCATCGATCATGGCGAGGTTGCCGAGCGCCGTCAGCGTGCCCCGCTCCCACCCGGCCCGGCGGCCGAACTCCAGCGCCGTGGTCAGATATCCCTTCGCCCGGCCGTAGTCGTTGCGGGTGCCGTACGCCGATGCCTTGATGATGTCCGCGGAGCACTGCGCCGCCAGGTCACCGATCAGCCGAGCGGCCTCCCTCGCCGCATCCGCGATCAGCAGCCAGTCGTTGAGGCTCGACCACGCCTGCAGGTATGGGCGCAGGCTATCGGCGATCCGCGTGGTCGCCCGAGCGTTCCCGGTGGCGACGCCGGCCGTGATGGCGGCGAGCAGCCCGACATACTCCCGCTGCGCCCAGGCGATCGACTGCGCGGGATCGGTCAAGTCGAACGTGGTCTCGAACGGTGGCTCATCGCCGACGTCCGCCGGCAGGTACGCGTGCGAGCCGTAGGTAGCGCCACCGGCAGCCCGGATGCAGTACGCGTACCAGCGGTAGAGCCGGGCGTACGCATCCTGGCGATCCGGCTCGGTCGACGCCAGTTCCTGTGCGAATTCGCGGATCAGATCGTGGAAGTCATACCGGTCGTTGGACGGCTGCCGGATCAGATGCACCGCGGCGAGCCGGGCGAGGCCACGCCGCGCCGAAGCGATCGACACGCCGGCGAGCGCCGCCACCGCATCGACGCCGAAGTCCGGGCCGGGTACGAGACCGAGAAGGCGGAACAGGCGCTGGGTTTCGGCCGGGATCATGCGGTACGACAGATCGAACGCAGCACGTACCGCGACGCCCTCGTCCCCTTCGAGCGACAGCGCACCGAGGCGATCATCGCTGGCCAGCTCGTCGCGGTACCAGGCGATGCCCTGATCGCCGTGTTCGCCGAGCCGAGCCGCCGCGATCCGTACCGCCAGCGGCAGAAAGGCGCACAGCCGGGCAACCTCGACCACCACGTCGGGTTCGGCACGAGCCCGCTCCCGGCCGATCAGCTCCGAGATCAGGTCCCCGGCTTCACCGGCGGACAGCACGTCCAACCGTCGCCCGTACGCGCCGTCGTGGATCTCCAACTCGCCGAGCCGATGCCGACTGGTGACGATGACGAGGCACCCGGTGCCACCCGGAAGGAGCCGCCGGACCTGATCAACCGAGCGGGCATTATCCAAGACGATCATGACGCGGCGGGTGGCGAGCAACGACCGGTACAGCGACGACGCCTCGTCCAGATCTCCCGGCACCTGATCCGGCTTGATCCCCAACGCCCGAAGCGCGATCCCCACTGCCGTCGCGGACGCCACCTGCTTGTCCGCGGCGTTACCGCGAAGATCAACGTAGAGCTGACCGTCCGGATAGCCCGCGACAACATGATGTGCCCACCGCAGCGCGAGCGCCGTCTTGCCGACCCCGGCCATCCCGGAGATCGCCACGATCGGCATCGTCGCCGGCTCGGTCGTCGATCGTGCCAGGAACGCATCGAGGTCGCGAAGTTCGTCGGTCCGGCCGACGAACTCGCGAATCATCAGCGGAAGTTGTGACGGAACCGGGTAGGTCGGTGTCTCGACGGCGATCGGTGCCGGGGCCGGCGCCTCGGGGGCGAGCAGGCCCTGATCACCGGCGAGAATGCGCTGGTGCAGTCGATTGAGCTCATCGGTGGGTTCGACACCGAGGTCGTCCATCAGCACCTGGTAGGTCTCGCGGTAGGTCTCGAGCGCCTCGGCCTGCCGTCCGCCGCGGTACAGCGCCAGCATGCGTTGACCACGGAGCCGTTCCCGGTAGGGGTGGGCAGCGATCATCTCGTTCAGCGCGACCGACGCCTCGGCATGCCGTCCGGACGCGAGTTCGGAGTCGACCCACTGCTCGAAGGACATCAGACGGAGTTGCTCCAGCCGGTCCGCCGCGGCGGCGATGAGGGGCATGTCGTGCATGCCTTCGAAGGCGGCACCCCGCCAGAGCGCGAGGCCATCCCGGAATGCCTGACCTGCGCCGACCACATCCCCGCGGGCTGCGGCCGTGCTGGCGACCGCGACCAGCTGCATGAACTCGGACGAGTCCAGTTCCTCGGCACGAGGATCGAGCGCGTACGCACCGGCCGCCGTCAGAACACGATCGTCGTCGCCCAGGACCGAGCGCAGTCGCGAGATATAGACGGCCACCGTACGGCGAGCGGACGGCGGCGGCCCGACCGGCCACAACGCGTCAACGATCACATCGATCGGCACCGGCGTACCGGCTCGGGCGAGAAGCAGGGCAAGCAGGCGGCGCAGCATCGTGGTCGGTACGTTGAGCCGAGCGCCGTCACGCCGCAGCTCCAGCGGTCCCAGCACGCTGAATTCGATCACGGGTGCCCTCCGGTCCGAAAGGATACCGTAGACCGGCACCTCACGACCGGCGATATTAAGCAGCGGGACGGCGCGAGGCCGCTCCCGGAGGAGCGGCCTCGAGCCATGACATGAATCCGGTGACCGTGGTCTCCGCCATTGCGATCTCGACCGGTTCGCGCTGCGATACACAGGCGAGCACGATCATCCGACCGGGCAACGCGCGCTGTTCGAGCGCATCCGGCTTGCGCTGCCGGGTCACCGCGACGACCTGCCGGTTCAGGATCCGACGTGGACGAAACGCGAGACTGAAGACTCGGTACCAGTGCAGTTCGTCGCCGACGAACCGAGCGATCCCGGGCGACCAACCGCGACCGTCCATATAGGTCGACAGGCGGAAGCTGACTTCGATCGTGCTGCCCCGGGCGATCACTTCGCGCCGGATGAACAGGACGGACAGGGCCACGAACACTCCTGCGACGCCGACCAAGACCCATTCAAAGATCCTCACCGGCGTCCGGACCTCAGTGCGTTGTGCCGGAGATGAGCGTGCAGGACTCGGCGAGGATCGTCACGCCGTCCTCGGTCACGGAGAGGAATCCACCGTCGACCTCGTAGACGACGTCTTCCCCGTCCGCGAAGCGCAGGGTGACCTCACCCGGCTCAGCGAGCTGGCCGAGCAGCGGCGCGTGATGCGCCAGTACGCCCATCTCCCCCACTGTCGTGCGGGCCAGGACCTCGATGACCTCGCCGGAGTAAACCTTCTCCTCCACGGCCACGAGTTCCACGTGCAGCTCAGTTGCCACCGTTAGTTCTCCTCGTACGTTTCGCTATCTGCATCGCGCGTATGAGCGCCCGAAGATAGTTGCTGAGTGTAACTGTGCCTCGCGGGCGATTGCGATGTGGGGGCCGGAGCTACGGCCCCGGCCCCCACATTCACGGACGATGGATGATCGTCAGTTGTTCTTCATCATTTCGTGCGCCTGACGCTCGAGGTCCTCGAGGCCACCGCACATGAAGAACGCCTGCTCGGGGAAGTGGTCGTACTCACCCTCGGCGATCTTCTTGAACGCCTCGACGGTCTCCTTGATCGGCACCGTCGAACCCTCGACGCCGGTGAACTGCTTCGCCGCGTACGTGTTCTGCGAGAGGAAGCGCTCGATGCGACGTGCACGCTGCACGGTCACCTTGTCTTCTTCGGAGAGCTCGTCCATACCGAGGATCGCGATGATGTCCTGCAGGTCGTTGTACTTCTGCAGGATCCGCTTGACCTCGGAGGCCACGTTGTAGTGGTCCTGGCCGACGTACTGCGGCGCGAGGATCCGCGAGCTCGACGCCAGCGGGTCGACGGCCGGGTAGATGCCCTTGTCGGACACCTTCCGCTCGAGGTTCGTGGTCGCGTCGAGGTGGGCGAACGTGGTAGCCGGCGCCGGGTCGGTGTAGTCGTCGGCGGGTACGTAGATCGCCTGCAGCGACGTGATGGCGCGGCCACGGACGGAGGTGATCCGCTCCTGCAGCTCGCCCATCTCGTCGGCGAGGTTCGGCTGGTAACCGACCGCACTCGGCATCCGGCCGAGCAGCGTGGAGACCTCGGAACCGGCCTGCGTGAACCGGAAGATGTTGTCGATGAAGAGCAGCACCTCCTGGCCCTTGACGTCACGGAAGTACTCCGCCATCGTCAGCGCCGACAGCGCGACGCGAAGACGCGTGCCCGGCGGCTCGTCCATCTGGCCGAAGACCAAGGCGGTGTCCTGGAACACGCCCGCCTCGGTCATTTCGCTGATCAGGTCGTTGCCCTCACGCGTACGCTCACCGACGCCCGCGAACACCGATGTACCACCGAAGTTCCGGGCCACACGGATGATCATTTCCTGGATCAGAACGGTCTTGCCGACGCCGGCACCACCGAACAGGCCGATCTTGCCACCCTTGACGTACGGGGCGAGGAGGTCGATGACCTTGACACCGGTCTCGAGGATCTCCTCCTTCGGCTCCAGGTCGGCGAAGGCCGGTGGCTTCCGGTGGATGCCCCAGCGCTCGGCGGACGTGAACGTCTCGCCTTCCGGCATGTTGAGGCAGTCGCCGAGCACGTTGAAGACGCGCCCCTTGGTCTCGTCGCCGACCGGCACCGAGATCGCCGATCCGGTGTCGACAACCGACGCGCCGCGGATCATGCCGTCCGTCGGCTGCATCGAGATCGCACGGACGATGTTGTCGCCGAGGTGGTTGGACACCTCGAGGGTCAGCGTCCGGGTACCCGCGCTCAGGGTCACATCGACCTTGAGGGCGTTGAAGATTGCGGGCATCGCGTCACGGGGGAATTCGACGTCGACGACCGGGCCGATGACCCGAACGACGCGGCCGACGCCCGCTTTCGTATCCACTGTTGCTGCGGTCATCACATATCACTCCCTGCCGCCGCGAGCGCGTTCGCGCCGCCGACGATCTCACTGATCTCCTGGGTGATCGCCGACTGACGAGCGGAGTTCATTTCCCGCGTCAGCCTCTTGATCATGTCATCTGCGTTATCGGTCGCGCTCTTCATTGCCCGCCGGCGGGACGCCGACTCGCTTGCCGCCGCGTCCAGCAACGCCGCGTAAATCCGCGTGTTGATGTACTTCGGCAGCAGTGCGCCGAGCAGTTCGTCGGCTTCCGGCTCGAACTCGTACTGCGGCAGCAGGCCGGGGTCGCCTTCCTGCTCCTCGACCTCCATCGGGGCGAGCACCTTGGCCTGCGGCGCCTGCGACATCAGCGACAGGAACTTCGTCGACACGATGTGCAGTTCGTCCACGCCCAGGATGCCGTCGGCACCGGGACCGGCTTCCGCGTCGTCCGATCCGGCTACGAACGCCGAGATCAGCTCCTCGCCGACCATCCGCGCATCCGCGAAGGTCGGCTGCTCGCTGAAGCCGCTCCAGCTCTCCGCGATCTCGCGACTGCGGAACCGGTAGTACGCGATGCCCTTGCGGCCGATCACGTACAGCGAGACCTGCTTGCCTTCTTCGCGCAGGTGCGCGATGAGCTGCTCGGCCGTCTTGATCGCGTTCACGTTGTAGCCACCGCAGAGACCACGGTCACTCGTGATGACCAGCACGCCGGAGCGCCGGATGGTCTCCCGCGGTTGCAACAACGGGTTGTCGATGTTCGCACTCGTCGCGAGCGCGGTCAGCACGCCCGTGATCGCCTGCGCGTACGGCAGCGACGCCGCGACCCGCTCCTGCGCCTTGGCGATGCGGCTCGTGGCAACGAGCTCCATCGCCTTGGTGATCTTCTTCGTCGAACGGGTCGCGCGAATCCGCCGTCGAAGGACACGTACCTGGCCAGCCATCGGACGCCTACTTCTTCGGCGGCACGACGCGGGTGACGGTCTCGTGTCCCACTGCGTCGTCGTCCAGCGCGGTCGGGTCCGCCTCCACGATGTGCGGCGTGTAGTCGTGGGCTGAGAAGCCCTGCTTGAACTGGGTCAACGCCACGTCGAGCTGATCGACGATGCTGTCATCCCACTTGTTCGCCGTGATCGCGTCGAGCGTGCCCTTGTGGTTGTGCCGGAGATTCGACAGGAACTCCGCCTCGAACCGGCGGACGTCGGCGACCGGGATGTCGTCGAGCTTGCCTTCCGTGCCGGCCCAGACCGAGACGGTCTGCTCCGCGATCGGGTACGGCGCCGAGTTCGGCTGCTTGAGCAGCTCGACCAGGCGGGCACCCTTGTCCAGCTGCGCACGCGAGGTCTTGTCGAGGTCCGACGCGAATGCGGCGAACGACTCCAGCTCACGGAACTGGGCCAGGTCGAGGCGCAGACGGCCGGCGACCTTCTTCATGCCCTTGGCCTGCGCGGCGCCACCGACCCGGGAGACCGACGTACCGACGTTGATCGCCGGGCGGACACCCGAGTTGAACAGCGACTCCTCGAGGAAGATCTGTCCATCGGTGATCGAGATGACGTTGGTCGGGATGAACGCCGAGATGTCGCCGGCCTTCGTCTCGATGATCGGCAGGCCGGTCATCGAACCCGCGCCCAGCTCGTCGGAGAGCTTCGCGCAGCGCTCCAGCAGGCGGGAGTGCAGGTAGAAGACGTCACCCGGGTACGCCTCGCGGCCCGGCGGGCGGCGGAGCAGCAGCGACACGGCCCGGTACGCCTCGGCCTGCTTGGACAGGTCGTCGAAGACGATCAGAACGTGCTTGCCGGCGTACATCCAGTGCTGGCCGATGGCCGAACCGGTGTACGGCGACAGGTACTTGAAGCCGGCCGGGTCGGACGCCGGAGACGCGACGATCGTCGTGTACTCCATCGCGCCGGCCTCTTCCAGCGTCGCGCGGATCGAGGCGATCGTGGTCGCCTTCTGGCCGATCGCGACGTAGATGCAGCGGACCTGCTTGATCGGGTCGCCGGACTTCCAGTTTTCCAGCTGGTTGAGGATCGTGTCGATCGCGACCGTGGTCTTACCGGTCTTGCGGTCGCCGATGATCAGCTGACGCTGGCCACGGCCGATCGGCGTCATCGAGTCGATCGCCTTGATGCCGGTCTGCAGCGGCTCGTGCACGCTCTTACGCACCATGACGTTCGGCGCCTGCAGCTCCAGCTCGCGGAAGCCTTCGTTCACGATCTCGCCGAGACCGTCGATCGGGGTGCCCAGCGGGTCGACGACACGGCCGAGGAAGCCATCGCCGACCGGCACGGACAGAACACGTCCGGTGCGCTTGACCTGCTGGCCTTCTTCGATCTTGTCGAACGAGCCGAGGACGACGACACCGATCTCACGGACGTCGAGGTTCAGCGCGACACCGAGTGTGCCGTCTGCGAATTCGAGCAGCTCATTGGCCATCGTCGAGGGGAGACCCTCGACGCGGGCGATACCGTCACCAGCCTCGGTGACGACACCGACCTCCTCGCGGGTGGTCTCCGGCGTGTACGAGGAGACGTAGCGCTCCAGCGCACCCCGAATGTCGTCCGAGGAGATGGTCAGTTCGGCCATCTTTGTACTTCCTTATGGTCTCGGGCTCCGGAAGGCTTTCAGGCTTCCCGAGCCGGTGTGCGTACGCGAAGGTTATTTGCCGGTCACAGCGTGCCGGGCGTCGGTGAGACGCCGGAGCGTGGTGCCGTCGTAGAGGTCACTGCCGATCAGAACTCGTGCACCACCGATGACCGCAGGATCCACGGTGACTTTGACGGAGACCTCTCGACCGTACATCGCGGCGAGGCGAGCCCCGATGCGCTGCTCCTCGTCGTCGGTCAGCGCCTTGGCCACGGTGACGTACGCCACCTGCATGTCCCGCCGTTCGGCCGCGAGTTCCACGAGGCGCGTCAGCGCACCGATGAACGTACGGCCGCCGAAGCCGGCGAGCGAAAGCTTCGCCAGCCGTACGGTGACGGGCCTGGCCTTGCCGTCGAGCAGCGAGTCGACCACCGAAGAACGCGCGTCCGTCGACACGGTCGGATCGGCGAGAACGGCCGCGAGCTGCGGTGATCCGTCGACGACCTGGCCGAAACGGAACAGCTCGTCCTCGACCTCGCTCAGATCGCCGGCACGGTCGGCGCTGGCGAGTAGCGCGTCGACACCGAGTTGCTCGATGCCGTCGAGCAGCTCGGTCGCGCTCGACCAACGGCCGCCCGCGGCAACGCCGAGGATCGACCGGGTCTCGTCGCCGGTCGAGCCGCCGACGAGTCCGTCGAGCAGCGCGGCACGGTCCTTGCCCGATCGCGACGGATCCGCGAGCGCACGCCGCAGGCGCGGCTCACGCTGCAACAGCCCGGCGACGGACAGCAGTTCGTCGCCGGCCTTCGCGGTCGCAGCCGCATCGCTGACGCGAGCGAGCTCGGTCAACGTGTCGGACGCGACCCGGTAGGTTTCCCGGCTGGCTCCACGCATCAGCCGGCCGCCCCGGCGCTGGCCGTGTCGAGGTCCGCAAGGAACCGGTCGACCGTGGCCCGTGCACGCTGGTCATCCTGAAGCGTCTCGCCGACGATCTTGCTGGCCAGGTCGACTGCGAGCGTTCCGATCTCGGCACGCAGTTCGCGTACCGTGGCCTGCCGCTGGTTGGCCAGCAGCTCCTCGCCACGGGCCACGATGCGGGCCGACTCCTCGCGCGCAGACGCGTGCATGTCGTCCACGACGCGCTGGGCTTCCGCCGTCGCGTTCTCGCGGATCTGCGCCGCCTGCGTACGTGCCTCGGTCAGCGCACGCTGATACTCCGTCTGAGCCTCGGCCAGCTGCAGGCGCGTTGCGTCCGCATCTTCCATCTGTTGGTCGATGATGGCCTGACGTTCGTTCATGATCCTCTTCAACGGCGGCAGAACGAACTTCCAGAGCACCCAGAGAATGATCAGGAACGCGATCACCTCGGCGAAGAACGTCGCGTTCGGGATCAGGAAGTTGCTCGCAGCCGGGGCCGTTGACGGCGACGGCGACGGTGTGGGAACCACCGGCGCCGCCAGGATGTGTAGGTGTGCCATGACGGCTAACCCGCCTTACTTACTGGCGATCGAGAAGACGAACAGCGCCATGAAGGCGAGGTTGATGAAGTACATCGCCTCGACCAGGCCGACCGTCAGGAAGAAGATGCTGAACAGGCGGCTCTGCGCCTCCGGCTGCCGGGCGACGCCGGCGATGGTCGCGCTGCCCGCGAGACCGTCACCGACGGCCGCGCCGATGGCACCGCCACCGAGAGCAAGGCCACCACCGACCATGGCGCCGGCAGTCTGGATGGCCTGGTTCAGGCTGTTAGCCATTGTTACTCCTCTATTCATTCGATAGTGCAGTACGTTTTTCAGAAATCTTGCAAGGCAGAACGAGGCACGCGATCAGTGCGCCGATGCCCCTTCGGGCTCGGGCACGATCGACGCGAAGTAGAGCACCGTCAGCAGCGCGAAGATGAATGCCTGGATCGCACCGATGAAGAGGTCGAACGTCTTCCACACCACGTTCGGCGCCCACAAGATGTAGGCCGGGAACAGCGCGATCAGCGAGATCATGATGGTGCCGGAGAAGATGTTGCCGAAGAGCCGGAGCGCGAGCGTGACCGGCTTCGCGAGTTCTTCGATCAGGTTGATCGGGAACAGCACCCAGCTCGGCTTGAACAGGTGGTGGTAGTAGCCGCCGAAGCCCTTGCGGCGCACACCCACGAAGTGCATGGTGAGGATCACGATCGCCGCAAGCGCCAGCGTGAAGTTGATGTCGGCGGCGGCCGGCGGCAGGTACTCCGGATCGCCGGGCGTCGGGATCACGGACAGCCAGTTCGCGATCAGGATGAACAGGAACAGAGCCATCGCGAGCGGCACCACGAACGGCGCGTTCTTGATGCCGAGCGTGCTCTCGACCTGCGCCTCGACCTGGTCGGTGACCGCCTCGAACGCGAGCTGCGCGCCGGTCGGCTTACGAGCCGAGGCCTTGCGAGCAACCATCAGGCCCAGGCCGATCACGATCACGCCGGCGATGATCGTCGAGAGGATCGTGTCGACGTTGAACGTCAGTCCGAAGACATCCCAGGTGTGGTGCAGGCCGGGGTTGATGTCGTTGGCAAGAATGTGTCCGCTCATGAGTGCAGCTGCCGGTAGACCGGCACAGAGGCGCCGCCGAGCATCAGCATCTGGAAGAACGCGAGGCCCGCGAAGACACCGAAACCCATCAGGGCGGATGAAGTACGCGCAACCGAGCGCGATCACCGTCACCACGCCGAGGCGGGCCAGGATCGATCGGGTGAACAGCGCCTTCTTGTTGGTGGCCTGGCTCTGCCCGTAGGACAGCACCGCGTTCTGAACCATCCGGCTGTTCATCGCACCGAGCGCGAGGCCGACGCAGGCGAAGACGCCCATGAAGAAGTGGCCGAGCAGGGCGGTCGAGACCAGCACGATGACGCCGACGCAGGCCGCCATGATGATCGAGCGGCGCAGGTTGCCCTTCGCGACCGCAGGGATCGCTATGACCGGTTCGTAGGCCGGTTCGGTGGCCGGCTCGATCGGGATTGCTTGCACGGCTGAATATCTCCAGTCAGTCGTTGAAACTAGCTATAAAAATATTTACGAATTTCGAGGTATGTGTAGCGCCCGGCCCCGGCGATGCCTACGACCAGGCCGACGAACGTAAGTATCGGGAATGTGTGCAGAAGCTTGTCTGCCAGCCAGCCAAGTGCCAGGCCTGAGATTAAGATCAACGCCGAAACGGCGCCGAGACCAAGGAGGCTGATCCAACCGGGGGTGGCGTCTTGAGTCACCGTCGCCCGCCCGGCAGTTAGCCGACCCTTTGCGCTCGGTAGATCATATCAACCACTTGTGGCTCCTTGGGATCGAGGGCACGCCGTTGTCGCCGTCAGGTCCTGAAACGCGGTGGGTGAGAACTGTTCGTCTACCTTCACCGGTTCGCGCAGAACGTATCACAGCGTCGATGGACGCTAAATGCGGGCCCACGCGACCCGAGGCATCGACGGCAATCATCCTAGCGGACTATAACGTCAGAGATCGTCTCTACATGATGCGACAACATTGGAGTGATTTATCCGTTTTCTCGGAAATGACCCATAGACGGACTCATTGACCGATCCGAATTTCTCCGGAATCCTGGAGGTAACGCACAGACACGCACGAAAGGCCCCCCGCCATGCGTCCACGGTCGAAGCGACTCGCCATGCTCGCCTGCCTCGTCCTCGCCGCCACCGGCCTGGCCGCCTGCCAGGGCGCCGGGTCGGTCGTGAACAGTGACGTTGATTACTGCACGATCATGGCGGATCCGCCGGTCAAGGACGGGTCGAAGATGGCGGCACCGGGCCGGTACCGCTGCGACGGCAAGGGCGCCGACTCGATCACGATCACTGTGACGCTGCAGAAGCAGGCATCGAACGGCAGCTGGCACTCGGTGAAAACCGGCACGTGGACGGCCAAGGGCACCGACACGTCGCGCACGCTCAGTGAGACGCAGCGAACCCGCAACACGGTCGTCAGCTGCGCAAACGGGGAGTACCGCACGCTCGTACATTCGGTGGAGAAGTCACGGAAGCACACATTTGACTACGTCACCCACAGCGTCACTGTGAATAGCCCGTGCAAACGATGAGCAAACGCGCGGATGTGACGAAGGAAACCTGAGCAAACTTTAGGATGCCGGCCACAGCGCGTTGACGAGCGGATCGAGCGACGAGGCGATCCGGTCGGCCGTACCGGTGAAGAATGCACTTGATCGTCCGTACGGATCGTCGAGGTCGTCGGCGCGTCGCGGACGGTGACCGTCGCGGGCCGCGTCGACGGCGCGGACCAGCGCCTGACCACGGGCGTGGACCGCCTCGGCCGTCGCACCGGCCGGCGGCAGCGCGGAGAGTCTATCGCCGCCGCCAGACGGCCGAACTCGCCGAGTACGAACACCTTGCGACGTCGCGTCCGGGCGCAGCCGATTCCACGAAGTCGAACTGCTCGGATGTGGCGGTCAACACCAGATCGGCGGTGTCGATGTGCCGGCCGATCAGCTGTCGGGCCTGGAAGCCCTCCGGGTCGATGCCGCGTCGCCGCAGCTCAGCCTCGGCCGGCGCGTTCATCGGCTGGCCCGCGTGCCAGGAGCCGGTGCCGACGCTCTCGCTCAGAACGAGATCTTCGCCACCGTGCGACCGCGACCGCGTGCGCGAGCAGACGTTCGGCCATCGGCGAACGGCAGATGTTGCCCATGCAGACGTGCAGGACGACGAACGGGCTGTACGGTCACGATGCGGCGATATCCAGCGTGCCGGGCGCGACCTTGCGGAGTTCGTCGAGCGAGATCGCGCCGGCGCGGAGCAGCTTCGGTACGTCGCCGGTAACGTCGATCATCGTGGACGCGACGCCTTCGAGCGCCGGACCGCCGTCGAGATAGACGCTGACCGAGTAACCGAACTGCTCGCGGGCCTCGACCGCGGTCGTGGCCGGCGGCTTTCCGTGGTTGTTCGCGCTGGACACGGCCATCGGCCCGGTCTCTCGAAGAACCTCGAGCGCGATCGGGTGCAGCGGCATGCGCAGCCCGACCGTGCCGAACGTCTCACCCAGGTCCCACGACAGGCTCGGCGCGTGCTCGACCACGATCGTCAGACCGCCCGGCCAGAACGCCTCCATCAGGTCGCGGGCGACCTGCGGCAGCGCGTGCGCGAGCCCGTCCACGGTCGACCGCGATCCGACGAGGACCGGTGGCGGTACGGTGCGGCCGCGGCCCTTCGCGTTCTGCAACGCGGTCACGGCCCAGGACTTGAACGCGTCCGCGCCGATGCCGTAGACGGTATCGGTCGGCAGCACGACGAGGTCACCTCGCAGGACCGCGTCGATCGCGGCACGGACGCCGCGGTCTCGTTCGGCGGCGTGGGTGCAGTCAAAGAGCATCACAGCGAACCAGTCTGCCACCTGCGTGCGGTCGTGAAGCGCGGGCGTCCCGCGAGATCGTCGTGGACGTCGACATCGGTGTACGAGCCGGTCGCCATCGAGCAGGTCCGCGACCGCCCGGACGTGCGAGTCGTCGTGCTCGATGCCGACCCATCCGCCCGACTTCACCAGCGCGCACCGATCGCGCGACGACCGGCCGGATGACATCGAGACCGTCGAGTCCGCCGAACACCGCCGATCTGCGGATCGTGCAGAACCTCATCCGGCACGGGCGTGCCGTCCGGCACGTACGGCGGGTTGCACAGCAGCAGGTCGACCCGGCCGTCGAGCGATGTGGACGGAACCTTCGGATCGGTCACGTCGCCGAGCACGACCTCGATCCCGTGATCACCGGCGTCGGATCGCACTTTCGCGTTCCGGCGCAGCCAGGACGGCGGCGTCGAGATCGAGTTCGACCGCGATCACCCGGTCCTGCGGACGGGCGTGCGCGAGCGCGAGCGCGATCGCACCCGTACCGCTGCACAGGTCGACGACGACCGCTCGGTCGTCCGGAAGCTTCGTCAGCGCCCACGCGACCATCAGTTCGGTCTCCGGCCGGGGCACGAAAACGCCAGGTCCGACCGCGACATCGACGTCGCCGAAGGCCACCTGGCCGAGAAGATGCTGCAGGGGGATGCGTCTGGATCGCTCGGCAAGAAGTCGCCGGAACGTCGCGAGCTGTTCGGGGGTGAAGTCGTCGACCATGACCAGCCGCCCACGGGGGATGCCGAGTGCATAAGCGGCGAGCAGTTCGGCGTCGGTTCGCGGCGAGGCGATGCCCGCCGCGGCCAGCTCGGCAGTTGCCGAGGCTAGGACCGCCCTAACGCTCAAGACGGTCCGGTTACTTCGCGTGGCGAAGGACACTCGCGAGTTCTGCACGAACGGCCGCCCGCTTGCGATCTTCGAGGACCGATTGCCACGCGTTCTCACGCGCGCTGGACGTCTCGCCGAAGACCCGGTTGACCAGGCCTGAGGCAAGAGTGATCACGACACGCGGCGCGGCCGTGATATCGACGGTTCTCGGTTCTGTCTATCGCCATTACGGGCTCCCCCCACGAAGACACAAGGCTTTCCACCATGGTCTAGGTCGCTCGTTTCCAAATGATGACACGCCCGTCACGCACTGTAAAATTCGTGATCATTCACGGCAAAACTGCTGATCATTGACGGCTCAGGTGGTCCTCGCCGGCGAGCCGGGCAGCCCGATCCGCCTCGACCAAAGCATCCAGCACGCCGTCCAGGTCACCGCCGAGCGCAAGATCCAGGTTGTACGCGGTGTATCCGATCCGGTGATCCGACAGCCGGTTCTGCGGGTAGTTGTACGTGCGGATGCGCTCGGACCGGTCCACCGTACGGACCTGCGCCTTGCGGGAATCCGATGCCGCGGCCGCCTGCTGCTCCTCGTAGAGCGCGTCCAGTTTCGAGCGCAGCATCCGCATCGCCCGATCCTTGTTCTGCAGCTGCGAACGCTCGTTCTGGCAGCTCACCACGATGCCGGTGGGCAGGTGCGTGATCCGGACCGCGGAGTCGGTCGTGTTGACGCTCTGACCACCCGGGCCGGACGAGCGGAACACGTCGATCCGCAGATCCTTCTCCTCGATCGCGATCTCGGTCTCCTCGACTTCGGCGGTCACGATCACGCCGGCTGCGGACGTGTGGATCCGGCCCTGCGACTCGGTCGCCGGTACGCGCTGGACCCGGTGTACGCCGCCCTCCCACTTCAGCCGCGACCAGACGCCGTACCCGCCGTCGGGCACGCCCTTCGTCTTGATCGCGACCGCGATGTCCTTGAAGCCGCCGAGGTCGGAATCCTGCGAGTCGAGCACCTCGGTGACCCAGCCGTGCCGCTCGGCGTACCGGAGGTACATCCGGACCAGGTCGCCCGCGAACAGTGCCGATTCCTCGCCGCCCTCGCCGGCCTTGACCTCGAGGATCACGTCCTTCGCGTCGTTCGGGTCACGCGGCATCAGCAGCTCGGCGAGGCGCTCCTCGATCACCGGGATCGGCGCGGCGAGCGCCTCCGCCTCGGCGGCGAACGCGGGGTCCTCGCCGGCCATCTCGGAGGCCGCGGCGAAGTCCTCGCGGGCCTGCCTCGAGTTCGCCGGCCGCCTTGTGGATCGGGGTCAGCTCGGCGAAGCGGCGGCCGGCCTTGCGGGCGGCCACCTGGTCGGCGTGGATCGCCGGGTCGGCGAGGCGCGCTTCGATCTCGCCGTACTCGGCGAGCAGCGTCTCGAGCCGACCGCCTTCGATCTGCGATGTACCCATATCTTCATCCCTGTCGCTTTTGTCTCATTAGCCGGTGACCGCATGCGAAAGCGGCGCCCTCCCCCAGCCGGAGCTGAGGGTGGACGCCGCCCGGGAAGCTACTTGGTCTTGGCGACCTTGGCGTACTTCTGCTGGAACTTCGCAACACGACCGGCGGTGTCGAGAACGCGCTGCTTGCCCGTGTAGAACGGGTGGCACTCGTTGCAGGACTCAGCGTGTGATCGCGCCGTTCTTCGCGGTGCTGCGCGTGGTGAACGTATTGCCGCAGGAACACGTGACCGTGGTCTCGGCGTACTGCGGGTGGATGTCAGCCTTCATAGCCGCATTGGTCCTCTCAAAATGGTCGCCGGATCGTCTCGCGTAAACCACCGCGTCGTGCCTGACGTGAACCGGAACCTGGGCGGTGTGCCTTCTGATGGGCACGCATCACAGAACACGGACGTGGCCGTCCACATTCCCGCTGCATTCTCGCACAGCGTTAACCGCTCGCCGAAACGCCGGTCCGATCGCTATCTTGAGCGTCCCCGACATGAAAGACGCTCATTGTGGCCACGCTCACCGATATCTTCGACTCCGACGCGCTCACGGCCGCGGTCGACGGCGGCTACGTGCGTGTCCAAACTCACCCCGCGCTGCCGCTGCAGATCTTCAACTACACCGAGAAGGCACAGTTCGACGGCGTCTGGGATGCGGTCACGCTGGCCTGCCGTGGCTTGATCGCGCACATCGACGGCACGATCGTCGCGCGGCCGATGTCGAAGTTCTTCAACTACGGCCAGCCGGGCGCGCCCGCGCTCGATGCGACCGAGCCGGTCAACGTAACCGACAAAGCGGATGGTTCGCTCGGAATCGTCTATGCGACGCCGGACGGCCTGGCCGTCGCGACCCGCGGCTCGTTCGCGTCCGATCAGGCCGAACACGCCACGGCGGTGCTGCGTTCCCGGTACGCGTCGTTTCGGCCCCCGGACGGCTTGACCGTGCTCGTGGAGATCATCTACCCGTCCAACCGGATCGTGATCGACTACGGCGCGTTCGACGACCTCATGCTGCTCGGCGCCGTGGACATCTCGACCGGTCGCACGTACGGGCCGGATGCCGTCCCGACCTGGCCCGGCCCTGTGGTCGAGCGGTTCCACCACGGGACGCTGGCGGATGCGCTGGCCGCCCCGCCACGGCCGAACCGGGAGGGCTTCGTCGTCTGGTTCCCGTCCACGGACGTGCGGGTGAAGATCAAGTACGAGGAGTACGTGCGACTCCACCGGATCGTCACCGGCCTGAACGCCCGAGCGGTCTGGGAGGTTCTCGCGACCGGCGGCGACCTGGCCGACTACGCCGCGGAGTTGCCGGACGAGTTCCATGCCTGGGTACGTGACGTCGAATCGACGCTGGTCGCGGACGTGGAGATGCGGGCAGCGGCGATCGAGACGGCGTATGCGACGGTCGTCGCCGGCCTCGGACCGTCGTGGGGCCGGAAGGAGTTCGCGTTGGCGGTAGCCTCACGCCCCGATCGTGCGTACCTGTTCCAGCGCCTGGACAGCCGCGACACCCGCCCGTACCTGTGGCGCGACGTCCGCCCGGGAGTCGATTGGACCCCGTCCGGTCGGATGATCGAAGAGTGATCAGTATCGAAGAGTGATCGGTTGCGAGAATGAGAGGATGACGGCGATGCCTACGCTGACGATCACGCGCGGCCTGCCCGGGTCCGGCAAGACCACCTGGGCCAAGGAGCGCCTGGAGACCGACATGCTCCGGGCTGCTCGGGTCAACCGGGACGATCTCCGACGGCTACTGCACGGCGGCCGCACCGGTGCGAACTGGGCCGAGCACCAGGTCACGATCGCTCAGCACGCGGCCGTTGCCGAACTGCTCCGCTCCGGCGTCGACGTGATCTGCGACGACACGAACCTCAAGGCACGCGTCGTCCGCGGGTTCGCCGATGTTGCGCTCGCCGCATCGGCCGAGTTCGTCGTGAAGGACTTCACCGACGTACCCCTGGAGGTTTGCCTGGAGCGTGACGCGCTGCGACCGGACGGCGAACGGGTCGGCGCCGAGGTGATCGAGGGCATGTACCGGCGGTACCTGGCCGGCAAGCCGATCCCGCTGCCGCTACCCCTGCCGCCGTCGACGCCGGCGTCCACATCGGACCTTGCGCCGCGGGTCTATCGCGCGGGTGCCGGCCTGCCCGAGGCGGTGCTCGTCGACATCGACGGAACGGTCGCGTTGATGGGCAACCGCAACCCGTACGACATGACCCGGGTCGGCGAGGATCGTCCGAATCCCGCGGTCATCACGGCGGTCCGGGCCATGCACGCGTTCGGGCACCACATCGTGTTCTGCTCCGGCCGCACCGACGACTGCTACGACGTCACCGAACGCTGGCTGGCCACGCATGTCGACGTGCCCTACGAGGCGCTGTTCATGCGCAAGACCGGCGACACCCGCAAGGATTCGATCGTGAAGGCGGAGATCTTCGAGCGCGAGATCCGGCACCGCTGGTCGGTCACCGGCGTGTTCGACGATCGGGCCCAGGTCGTGCGGATGTGGCGTTCGCTCGGGCTGACCGTGTTCCAGGTTGCGGACGGGAACTTCTGATGCGGACTCGCAAGTATCGCGTGATCGTCGCGCTCGAACGCGCCAACAACCGGATCACGCGCGCGATGCTGCGCCGCGGCTGGTCGCCTCCGTGGTTCGCGCTGCTGGAGACGACCGGCCGCCGCTCCGGCGAGCCGCGCCAGACACCGGTCGGCAACGGCTTGCGCGGGGAGACGTTCTGGCTGGTCGCCGCGCACGGCGCGCAGTCCGACTACGTCCGAAACATCCAGCACAACGCACGGGTACGCGTGAAAATACGCGACCGCTGGCTCAGTGGCACCGCGACGCTGCTGCCCGACGACGACACGACCGCGCGCTCGCGGACGCTGCCCTACCGGTGGGACGCGGCAATCGGACGGGCGATGGCAACGACGCCCATGACGATCCGTATCGACCTGGACGGATCCTGAGTAAACTGGACGCGAATCTGATCGGAGGGTGATCTCATGACGATCGTGACGCCCAGGCCGACCGCGCTGGAATACGGCCCGGTCGTGCTGACCGCCGCCGAATACGACGCGCTTGCGCCCAACAGCCGAATCGAGCTCGTGGACGGAGTTCTGTACTCGATGACCCCCGCAACCGGACGCCAGCAGGAAGTCGTCGAGCGGCTTAAGCGTGCGCTCGAAGGCTGCTGCCCAGACGATCTCCGCGTCGTCAGAGAGCAGGAGCTTCGTCTCGCCGATACACACCGGCGTAACCCGGATCTCATGGTCATCGACAGCGACGCCTACGACCCGGATGGCTTCAGCTATCGCCCTGAGCAGACTCGGCTGGCGATCGAAGTCGTCAGTCCCGGCACCGAAACGACGGACCGCAAGCACAAGCCCGCCGAGTATGCCGACGCCGGCGTCGCGCACTACTGGCGCGTCGAGCCTCGGCCCGAGCTGACCGTCCACACCTACCAACTCGGTGAGACCGGGATTTACTTGGAAACCGGGCTGTTCGGCGACGGGGACGTCATTGCCGCACCCGGACTTCCATGGGCGAAGATCCCGGTCGCGGATCTCGTACCGTAGTCGACTTTCCGGCCGGACAGATCGGGCCGGTATTGCAACAGCGAAGGCCGGCCTCACGTACGCGGGGCCGGCCTTCGCTGTTCGGTCGTGACTACTCGCCCGGTGTGGACTGAGCGATCTGCATCAGGAACTCGATGTTCGTCCGGGTCTTCTTGAGCCGGTCGAGCAGGAGATCCAGCGCCTGCTGCGAGTCGAGCGCGTGCAGCACCTTGCGGAGCTTCAGCACGATCGCCATCTCATCCGGCGCCAGCAGGATCTCTTCCTTACGCGTACTCGACGGATCGATGTCGATCGCCGGGAACACGCGCTTGTCCGCGATCTTGCGGTCCAGCTTGAGTTCGGCGTTGCCCGTACCCTTGAACTCCTCGAAGATCACCGTGTCACCGGTCGAGCCGGTCTCCACCAGCGCGGTGGCGATGATCGTGAGCGAGCCGCCGTGCTCGATGTTGCGGGCCGCGCCGAGGAAGCGCTTCGGCGGGTAGAGCGCGGTCGAGTCGATACCACCGGACAGGATGCGGCCGGAGGCGGGCGACGAGTTGTTGTACGCACGACCCAGCCGCGTGATCGAGTCGAGCAGCACGACGACGTCGTGACCCAGCTCGACCAGGCGCTTCGCGCGCTCGATCGACAGCTCCGCGACCGTGGTGTGGTCCGACGGCGGCCGGTCGAAGGTGGAGGCGATGACCTCACCCTTCACCGAGCGCTGCATGTCGGTGACCTCTTCCGGACGCTCGTCGACCAGGACGACCATCAGGTGGCACTCGGGGTTGTTCTGCGCAATCGCGTTCGCGATCGACTGCAGGACCATCGTCTTACCGGCCTTCGGCGGCGAGACGATCAGCGCACGCTGACCCTTACCGATCGGCATCACCAGGTCGATGACGCGCGTGGTCAGGATGTGCGGCTCGGTCTCGAGACGCAGGCGCTCCTGCGGGTAGAGCGGCGTGAGCTTGTAGAACTCGGGGCGACGCCGCGACTCCTCCATGTCCATGCCGTTGATCGTGTCCAGCCGGACCAGCGGGTTGTACTTGTCCCGGCGGCTGCCGTCCGCGTTGTCACGAGCCGCGCGAACCGCACCGGTGACCGCGTCGCCGCGACGGAGGCCGTACCGCTTGATCTGCGCCATCGACACGTAGACGTCGTTCGAGCCGGCCAGGTAGCCGGACGTACGGACGAACGCGTAGTTGTCCAGCACATCGACGATGCCGGCCACCGGTACGAGGACGTCGTCGTCGTTGACCTGCGGCTCGTTGCTCCGCTGACCTTGGCTCTGACCCTCGTCGCCACGCTCGCGCGTGCCGCCGCGACGGTTGCGATCGCGGAAACGGCTGCGCCGGCCCCGGCGACCACCCTCGTCGTCATCGTCGTTGTTGTTGTTCGGGTTGTTGCCGCGCTGGTCGTTGTTCCCGCCGCGCTGGTCACCGCGCTGATCGTTGCCACGCTGATCGTTGCCACGCTGATCACTGCCGCGCGAATCGTTGCGCTGGCTGTCGCCGCGCGTGTTGTCCGAACGGTCGGAGCGGTCGTTGCGGTCATTGCCGCGGTTGTCCCGGTCCGTACGCTCGCGGCGGTTGCTCGGCTCACGATCACCGCGCTGCTCCCGCTCACCGCGCTGCTCGCCAGCGTTGCGCTGGTCGCCGACGTTGCGCTCGGCGCGGTCGGACCGCTCCGCTCGCTCGGTGCGCTCGGCGCTGTCGCGCTCGGCACGGGCCGGTGGCCGGTCGGCGTCGATGGGTGCGCGATCGGAGTCGTCTCGCACTTCGGCGCGTACTTCGGCACGGGGTGCGTCGGCGCGAGCGACCGTACGTCGGTCGGGCGCGTCGGCGGATATGTTGCGCGGTCCCGGCACTCGGCCATCGCCGCTCTGTTGTTCTTGGATGGCCGCGATCAGCTCGCCCTTACGCAGGCGCGCCGTCCCGGAAATTCCCAGCGACGAGGCCATGCTCTGCAGCTCCGGCAGCAACATGGCTGTCAGGCCGCTACCGGCAGCACGACGACGGCGGGACGCGCCCGCGTTCTCCTCCGGCGCCGAGGCGTCTGTGTTAGAGACGTCCGACGTCACGTCGGTGGTGTCGCTCAATGGATTTCTCTCCCTCGATAAAGGCTCAAGACTCCCGGAAGATCATGTGGGATGTCTCGGTGCACCCGCGACCACGTGATGGAGCGGGAGTTTTGGTGTAGCTCAGCGCGGCGGGTATAACCGTCGCTACTTCCGTAGGCTGCCGGACTGCTCGACATGCGTCGAGCACAGGGAGTCACGGGAAAATACGGGGTTCGTCACCGAAGAATCGCGCCTTGGATCGTAGCCCCTCGGCGCGAAACGTATCGCTAGGAGCCCAGAACCGTCTAGAGCGTAATCACAATTGCCAGCCTGCGGCAATGGGGTTCAAGCCGGCTACGGATGAGTCTACCTCACTGGATGCTCCGGTCATGTCACAGCCTGGTGACAGTGTGCGCCACCCGGGCGTGTCGGGGATCTTGACGGGCGCCTCCGCGTCCAGTAAAGCGAGGACGCTCGGCCCCGCGCCGCTGACCACAGCTGCGATCCCGGCCGATCGGAGCGTCCGGACGAGTGCCGCCGTCGCCGGCATACCCGGCGCTCGGTAACCCTGATGCAGCCAGTCCTCGGTAGCCGCGAACAGCGTGGCTGGGATCGCTGGTCAGAGCGTGGACGAGGAGCGCTGCCCGCGCGGCGTTCGCGGCGGCATCACGGTGCGGAACGGCCGCCGGAAGCGCAGCCCGCGCGTGCGCGGTCAGCCCGCGCTCCTCCGGCACAAAGATCATGGGTTGTACGCCTACCGCCGGCATCAACGACACCGCTTCCGCGCCGGCGTTGCCGCTCCACGCGATCGTGAACCCGCCGAGAAGACACGGCGCCACGTTGTCCGCGTGGCCTTCGATCTCGCTGGCGAGCCGCAGCGCCGCCGCGACGTCCATTCGCGTCCCACCATCTGGAACGAGGGCCCGGGCCAGAAGTATTCCCGCCACGATCGCGGCCGACGACGATCCGAGCCCGCGCGCCTGCGGAATCCGATTGTGGCACTCGATCGACAAGCCCGGCCGGACGTACGCCGAGCTGGTCGAACGCCGTCAGCGCGCTAGCCGCGACGAGGTGCGTGGCATCGGTCGCCAACTCCCCGGCGCCCTCGCCGGTCACCGTCACGTGCACGCCGCCGGACGTGATCCGGGCGCGGACGTCGTCGTACAGCCCGAGCGCCAGACCGAGCGAATCGAATCCAGGCCCGAGATTGGCACTGGTCGCCGGGGCGCGTACGAGCACCGGCGCGTCCACGAAGTTCATGGTCGACATGGTATGCCCGAGCTGCGAGAGCGTTCCGATGCTGGTCTCAGTTGTCCACCGCAGCCACGTACGCTGGCGTTTTGTCGACGATCACGGCCGGCGCCGGCGCGTTCAGCCGCAGCGTGACCAGGCGCCAGACGATCGGCGTACAAGAGTGTGATCGAACCGCAACATGCCACCAGCAGGCGTGTCGACATGTGGGATTCCAGGATGCTGGCGGCCACCGAGCTGATCGCCACCGCGATCGACGCGATCATCATGTCCACCGACAGCACCCGGCCTCGGAGTTCGTCCGGAATCTCGGTCTGCAGCGCGTAGGACGACATCATCCAGTTGCCGCCGCCGGCGATGTGCGCGAGGAACACGAACACCAGCGCGAGCGAGAACCACGGCACGATCGAGACGCAGATATACGACACGCCGTAGGTCGCCATCGACAGCGCGAGCCCGGACATCAGCCAGCGGCGGGTGCTTGAGCACGCGCCGCAGCAGGAACGGGCCGACCAGCGCCCCGGCCCCTCGGGCCGCGAACAGCAGCCCGGTGCCGATCGAGCCGGTGCCGAACGAGTGCGCCGCCAGGATCGGGAACAGCGCGAGCACGCCGTTGCCCATACCCGACCGCGGATTTGACCGTCACCAGCGACAACACCCGCGGCCGGTCGATGATGAACCGGCCCGCCTCGCGCATCGCCGTGAACACGTGCGACTGCACCGCGAGCCCGTCACGGTCAGCCTGCAGCGGCCGATGCACGCCGAGCGTGATCATCGCGGCGGTCGCGAGCAGCGCGGCGGTGATCACGAAGCAGGTGTACGCGTTGAAAGCCGCGCTCAACACGCCACCGACCGACGCTCCGACCACCGTCATGGTGCCCCAGGCGCTGCCGGAGACGGCGTTTGCGGCGGAGAGATCCTCCGGGTCGACGACGTTCGGGAGCGCGGCCGAGGCGGCCGGCGAGTAGAACGCCTTCGCCACCGCCATGCAGCCGACCGAGACCGGACCGAGCCACGCGGTACCGGCGCTGTGGATGAAGAGCAGGGGCGCCACCGACAGCATCGCGGCCACGTTCGCGGTGATCATCACTCGGCGCCGGTCGAACCGATCCGAGAACACCCCGGCGTACGGCAGGAGCAGTGCCTGGATGCCGGTGTCGACCGCGAACGTGATGCCGGCCAGCAGTCCGTTGCCGGTCAGCCGGGGAAGCAGCACGAGCAGCGGCACCATGACGAACCAGTCACCGCCGAACACGACCAGCTGCGCCAGGAACAGCCGCCGGAAGTCACGATTCCGGACGACGATAGCGAAAGGAGTGCCCACGGTCTGGCACCTTACCGGTGACCGGCCTGACCTCCCAAGAAGGCGCCGACCATGGCGACCAGACCCACGCGACGGCCGGGCAATACCGCGGCGTCAGGCGAGGTCGAGTGCCCTCGCGGCGATGACGACGTCGGCCGGGATCGTGATCGGGGCGGGCGCCGTCGAGATCGCCCACTCCGGGTCCTTGAGGCCGTGGCCGGTCACCGTACAGACGATCGTGCTGCCGGGCGGGATCAGCCCGAGTTCGGCGCTCTGCAGTAGACCGGCGACGCTCGCCGCACTGGCCAGTTCGACGAAGACGCCGACGCTGCGGGCCAGCAGCCGGTATGCCGAGAGGATCTCCCGATCGGTGACCGCCTTGATCAGGCCGCCGGACTGGTCGCGGGCCTCGAGCGCCTTCGTCCACGACGCCGGATTGCCGATCCGGATCGCGGTCGCGATCGTCGACGGCTCCGGCACGACCTGCCCGGTCACGATCGGCGCCGCTCCGGCCGCCTGGAAGCCGTACATCTTCGGAAGCTTCGTTGCGTTGCCGAGCGCGTGATCCTCGCGGTAGCCCAGCCAGTACGCGGTGATGTTGCCGGCATTGCCGACCGGCAGGCAGTGGATGTCGGGCGCGTCGCCGAGCGCCTCGACGATCTCGAACGACGCGGTCTTCTGGCCGTGGATCCGGTCGATGTTGACCGAGTTCACCAGCGCGACCGGATAGTCCAGGGACAGCTTCGTGGCCAGCGAGAGGCAGTCGTCGAAGTTGCCGCTGACCTGCAGCAACCGGGCACCGTGCACGAGCGCCTGGGCGAGCTTGCCGAGCGCGATCTTGCTCTGCGGTACGAGCACCGCGCAGGTGATGCCGGCCCGGGCCGCGTACGCCGCCGCGGACGCCGACGTGTTACCGGTCGACGCGCAGATCACCGCTTTCGCGCCGTCCTCGACCGCCCGGGACACCGCGACCGTCATGCCGCGATCCTTGAACGAGCCGGTCGGGTTCGCGCCTTCGACCTTCAGATAGACGTCGCAGCCGGTCCGGGCGGACAGCGACGGAGCCGGTACGAGCGGCGTGTTGCCCTCATGCAGCGTGATCGCCGGCGTGTGCGGACCGACCGGCAGACGATCCCGATAGGTCTCGATCAAACCGCGATACATCCCCATTAGGAACTTTCCCCCTCAACCCGCAGAACGCTGGCGACCGACCGCACGATGTCCAGCGCTCGCAGATCTTCAACCGTGGCACGCAGCGCTGCGTCCGGAGCAGTATGCGTGACGATGACGAGTTGCGCACCGGCGTCACGGCCGGATTGACGGACCGTTGCGATGGAAACGTCGTGCTTGGCGAACACGTTCGCGACCGCGGCGAGCACGCCGGCCTTGTCGGCGACGTTGAGGCTCACGTGATAGCGGGTCAGCACGTTGCCCATCGGCAGGATCGGCAGCTTCGCGTACGCCGATTCGCTGGATGCGCGTACCCCCGCGATCCGGTTCCGGGCCACCGCGACCAGATCGCCGAGGACCGCGCTCGCGGTCGGCGCGCCTCCGGCTCCGCGGCCGTAGAACATGAGCTGACCTGCGGCCGAGGCCTCGACGAACACCGCGTTGTACGCGTCGTTGACGCCCGCGAGCGGGTGGGTCCGCGGGATCATCGCCGGATGTACGCGAACCGACACGCCCTCGTTCGATCGCCTCCGCGATGCAGAGCAGCTTGATCGTCGCACCCATGCTGTGCGCGCTGGCCATGTCGGCCGCCGTGACCTCGGAGATGCCTTCGCGGTAGACGTCGGCCGACGAGACGCGGGTGTGGAACGCGAGCGACGCGAGGATCGCGGCCTTCGCGGCGGCGTCGAAGCCCTCCACGTCGGCGGTCGGGTCGGCCTCGGCATAGCCGAGTTCGGTCGCCTGCTCCAGCGCCTCGGTGTAACCGGTGCCCTCGCTGTCCATCGCGGACAGGATGTAGTTCGTGGTGCCGTTGACGATGCCGGTCACCCGCGTGATGTGGTCGCCGTGCAGCGACTCGCGCAGCGGGCGGAGCAGCGGGATCGCGCCCGCGACGGCGGCCTCGTAGTAGAGGTCGGCACCGCCTTCGAGCGCGGCGTCGTGGATCGGGCCACCGTCCTCGGCGAGCAGCGCCTTGTTCGCGGTGACCACGCTCTTACCGGCCCGGAGCGCCTCGGTCAGCCAGGTCCGAGCCGGTTCGATGCCACCGACGACCTCGACCACCACGTCGACATCGTCGCGCTTGACCAGCCCGAGCGCGTCCGTCGTGAACAGGCTCTCGTCCAGACCGACGGCGGAGCGGTCACGGTTGATCCGGCGGACGGCGACGCCGACGATCTCCAGGGGCGCGCCGATCCGCGCGGTGAGGTCGGCCGCCTGCTCACGCATGAGACGGATCACCTGCGTACCGACCGTGCCACAACCGAGCAACGCGACCCTGACCGGCTGTGACATTACAAATCCCCTATCATCATCCGACATCGAGCGCGAGTAGATCATCTTCGGTCTCCCGACGCATGATCACTCGTACCGTGCCGTCCGCGACCGCGAGAACCGGCGGCCGTGGCACGTGGTTGTAGTTGTTGGCCATGCTGCGCGCGTACGCGCCGGTGCCGGGTACGGCAAGAAGATCTCCGGGCCGGACGTCCGCCGGCAGGAATTCATCCTTCACGAGGATGTCCCCGGACTCACAATGCTTTCCCACCACGCGGGCAAGAATTGCCCCGGCACGGGACGATCGGGACGCAACGGTCGCGCTGTACGCGGCGCCGTACAGGGCCGATCGGATGTTGTCGCTCATCCCGCCGTCCACCGCCACGTACGTACGGACGCCGGCGACCTCCTTGACCGTCCCGACTTCGTAGAGCGTGAACATCGACGGGCCGACGATCGCCCGGCCCGGTTCGAACGACAGGTGCGGCGGCTCGAGGCCGGCGGCGGCGCACTCGGCGGTAACGATCTCGAGGATCCCTTTGGCCAGCTCGAGCGGCGTCGAAGGAGTGTCCTGCGTCGTGTACGCGATCCCGAACCCGCCACCCAGATCCAGCTCCGGCAGCGTGATCCCATGCCGATCGCCGGACGTCTTTCATCAACGCCAGAACCCTTCGGGCGGCCAGCTCGAAACCGCCGGTGTCGAAGATCTGCGAGCCGATGTGCGAGTGGAATCCGCGCAGCTCCAAGACGCCATCGGAGAGGATCTTGCTGGTCGCGGCGGCAGCCGATCCACCGGCAATCGAGAATCCGAACTTCTGATCCTCGTGCGCGGTCGCGATGAATTCGTGGGTGTGCGCCTCGACCCCGACCGTCAGCCGCAGCATGACCGCCGGCCGTACGTCCTTCGCGATCGCGATCGAGGTCAGCCGGTCGATCTCGTCGAACGAGTCGACGACGATCCGGCCGACGCCGGCGTTTACCGCCCGGATGAGTTCGCTCGCCGACTTGTTGTTGCCGTGCAGCCCGATCCGCTCCGGCGGCATGCCCGCGGCGAGCGCGGTGGACAGCTCGCCGCCGGTGCAGACGTCGAGCGACAGGCCCTCGGACTCGATGATCCGGACGATCGCCTTGCTCAGAAACGCCTTGCCCGCGTAGAAGATCGTGGCCGGCGCGAACGCGTCCCGGAACGCCCGGGCGCGATCACGCAGATCGGCCTCGTCCAGCACGTACGCCGGGGTGCCGTGCACGGATGCGATCGCGTCCACCCGTACGCCGCCGACGGCCAGGACGCCGTCCGCCTCGCGTACGACGTTTGCCGACCACAACGCCGGGACCAGCGCGTTGACGTCCTCAGGATGGCGCAACCATGGTGGTACGGACATCGGATGACTCCTGTTTACATCCGGTCTGGTGCTGAAACTCCCAGCATGCGCAGACCATTCTCAAAGACGATCTTGGCGGCTTCGACCAGCCACAGCCGCGCCCTGGTCAGCTCGGTGACCTCTTCGTCACCGCGCGGCAGCACCCGGCACGCATCGTAGAACTTGTGGTAGCTACCCGCGAGATCCTCGAGGTAGCGCGTGACCAGGTGCGGTTTGCGCTGCTCGGCCGCCAACGCGACGATCGCCGGATACTCGGCCAGCGCCTTGAGCAGGTCGCCCTCTCGTTCGTGGGAGAGCAGCGACGGATCGAAGTCCTCACCGCGCACGGCGCCGAGGTCACCGGCGTTACGCAGCAGGCTCGCAATCCGGGCATGCGCGTACTGAACGTAGTACACCGGATTGTCATTCGACCGTTTCGTCCACAGGTCGAGATCGAGATCGATCGGCGAATCCACCGAGTACCGGCCGAGCGCGTACCGGGCCGCGTCCACGCCGATCGCCTCGACCATGTCCTCGAGCGTGACGACCGTACCGGCCCGCTTCGACATCCGCAGCGGCTGCCCGTCGCGGAGCAGGTTGACCATCTGCCCGATCAGGATCTCCAGGTTGCGGTCCGGGTTGTCGCCGAAACACGCGGACATCGCCTTCATCCGGCCGATGTAGCCGTGATGATCCGCGCCCAGCATGATCACAACCCGATCAAAACCACGTTCGCGCTTGTCCAGGTAGTAGGCGCAATCCGCGGCGAAATACGTCCAATCACCATCGGACTTACGCAGTACGCGATCTTTGTCATCGCCGAAGTCCGTGGTCCGCAGCCAGGTCGCGCCGTCGGCCTCGTAGATGTGCCCCTGAGCGGTCAGCCGGTCGAGCGCGAGCTGCAGCTCGTTGCGATCGTGCAGATCCTTCTCATTGAAGTAAGTGTCGAACTCCACACCGAACGACCGCAGCGACGACTTGATCTCGTCGAACATCAGCGCGACGCCCTCGACCCGGAACGTCTCCACCGGATCGGCGCTGCTCAACACATCCGGGTGCCGCGAGACCACCTCGGCCGCGATGTCCGATATATAGGCGCCGCCGTAGCCGTCCTCCGGCGCCACCTCGCCCTGCGCAGCCGCCAGCAGCGACTTGGCGAACCGGTCGATCTGTGATCCGGCGTCGTTGAAGTAGTACTCCGTGGAAACCCCGGCACCGGCGGCCCGCAGGAGACGCGAGAGCGCGTCACCGACCGCGGCCCACCGAACACCACCAATGTGTACGGGTCCGGTCGGATTCGCCGATACGAACTCCAGGTTGATCTTCTGGCCGGCGAGGGCGCTTCCGTTTCCGTACAGCTTGCCGCTGTTGATCACCGTGCGTGCGACTTCGCCGGTCGACGCGGCGTCGAGCCGGATATTGAGGAAGCCCGGACCGGCGATTTCGACCGCGCTGATCCCCGGCAAAGCTGTGAGTTTGTTGGCAAGTTCCTGCGCAAGATCGCGCGGAGACATCCCGACCTTCTTCGCCAGCCCGAGCGCAAGTGTCGAGGCGTAATCGCCGTGCTCGGGGTTGCGTGGCCGCTCAACCGTGGTGGTTGCAGGCAATGCCGCAAGATCGTGACCAAGCTCGGTCAGGACAGCGGCGGCTGCAATGAGTACGGTGTCTGCGAGTTCTGCGGGAGTCACTGATTCATGCTATCCGGGGTAGACTCCCGGACTTGACGGCGGACCCGAGCCGACTCACCTCTTATTGACCTTGATTCAAATGACCGCAACGAGGACCCATGAGCATGAGCACCCCGCAGGGCGGCGACACACGCAAGCCCGGCACAGTTCGAGCTACGCCCAGCAGCAGCACCGCCAAGTCCCCCGGTGCGAAGCCAGGCGCCAAGCCCGGGTCGCGGCCTGCCTCTTCCGGCGGTGGCAAACGCCCACCGATGGTCGTGGTCAAGCCTCCGCGTAACTGGACCCCGATCTGGATCTCCGGCATCGTCGTCCTGTTCGTGCTCGGCATCCTCGCCTACGCGATCAACAACGACTACCAGAACGGCAAGAGCTGGCAGACGAAGGCCGACGGCATCCCCGGCCTCGTCGACTACCGGACGAAGAACCCGGCGATCCTCACGGACAAATACCGTACGCACGTCCACGGCACCGTGAAGTACGAAACCAGCCCGCCGGCGTACGGCGACCACATCGCGGAATGGCAGCGCTGCGCCGGCGACGTCTATGACGCGCAGATCGCGAACGAGAACGCCGTTCACGCACTCGAGCACGGTGCAGTCTGGATCACGTACGACCCGGCCAAGCTCACGCCGGCCCAGGTCCAGACGCTTGCCTCGACGTACGTCACCGGCCAGGACTTCACGCTGATGAGCCCGTACCCGAACATGCCGACAGCGCTGTCGCTGCAGGCCTGGGGCTTCCAACTCCGACTGGACAGCCCGACCGACTCGCGGATCAAGGACTTCATCACCGACCTGCGGCAGAATGCCTCGCTGGAAACCGGCGCGGTCTGCTCGGCCGGCACGTACATCACCGCCACCGGTACCACGCCGCACGAGCCCGACTACGTACCGCCGCCCACCCCGGCGCCGTCCGCGTCGACCGCACCGAGTTCCTCGGCCAGCGCCAGCCCGTCGGCCAGCAAGTAGCGTCGAGTGCGGGCGCCGCTCCTTCGCGAGCGGCGCCCGCCTTACCAAGGAGTTTGGCTATGCCCTCGAGTCGACGTGCCCGCTGGATCCTCGGCGTTGCTTGCGCCCTAGTGCTCATCGCCCTCGGCTACCTGGGCGGCATCATCACGCCGTCCCTGCAGCGGCCCGGCAACGACTCGGCCGACGCCGGCTTCGCCCGGGACATGTCAACGCACCACGCGCAGGCTGTCGCGATGGCGATGCTCGAGGTCCAGAACGGCAGCGACCCGGAGATCCGCGCGCTCGCCGGTGACATTGCGCTCACCCAGCAGAGTCAGATCGGCATCATGCAGACCTGGCTCACCAACTGGAAGCTGCTGCCGACCGGTGACCAATCGGCGATGGCCTGGATGCCCGGGCCGAAGGTCGTCCTGACGAACGGCCTGATGCCGGGCATGGCCTCGGTGGACGAGATGAACACACTGTCGGCCACTCAGGGCAAGGCGGAGGACGTCTTGTTCTGCCAGTTGATGCTCCGCCATCACGAAGGCGGCATCCACATGGTGGAAGGCATCCTCCAGGTCAGTAAGGACTCTCAGGTACGCGATCTTGCCCAGGGCATGTTGAACGGCCAGGAGAACGAGATCGTCGTACTCGGCGAGGATCTCACTCGACTAGGCGCGAAGCCGCTGTCGAGCTGACGCTGACGCCCGGCTGCCCCGAAGCGGGTCAGGCGGGCGTTCTGCTACAGTTTCGAAGTTGCTGAGCCCCCGTAGCTCAGGGGATAGAGCACCGCCCTCCGGAGGCGGTGGCGCAGGTTCGAATCCTGCCGGGGGCACCCACAACCTGCACGGCTACGAAGGGCTCGTGCCGCACGCCGTACCCAGGGCGGAAGATCATCGCACCGGTGTGCCGGCTCTCACCAAGTCAATCAAGCCTGGCGGATATATGACGGCTTCCGTATCGAAGCGAGTCAGCGGCTGCCACGTCACCGGGCTGCCCTCATCGAGGACACGGCCTACGTCGTTCGCGGTGTAGATCTCCGGATCCACGACATCGGCTGTGTAGACGAACACGATCTCATGGCCTGGACCGCCGAACGCCGTGAAGATGTTCTCCAGGACACCGAGAAGCTCGACGTTCGACAACTCAACGCCCAGTTCCTCCCGTAACTCTCGCCGCACGGCTGCGGCAGCAGGTTCGCCGAACTCGATGCCGCCGCCCAACGGCCGGTAGAACGTCTCCTGCTTCGTAACATCCCAGCCTTCGAAGACCAGGATCTCGTCACCGCGCCGAACAACGGCGAGCGCTACGGCTCGGATCCGAGGGTTCGCATTCACGGCTTTACCATAGGCGCCGCCAGGTGTCCGGTCATGCCGCAATCCACGCCTTATCGGTGAGCCGATGATTACCGCCAGCGCATTCTCATCGTGCGTGAATGCCACCGCAATCAACTGGTCAGACCGAGGTATATGTAGGGCACGCCGAGAATCGCCGCAGTGATCAAAATGACGTGACCGTATCTGATGGCGGCGGTGACCTGCGTGTGCGACGGCTCGGGTGGTACGGCGTGGAGCATACGTTGGACCAGGGGCACGCCTTGGAATTCCGCCCACTGATTGCCTTAGGCCGAAAATGTGGTGTTGACGACCGCCAACTCGATGGGATCACCGCCGATGATCTGCAATTGTCCCCGTGACCCGTAGTCGATCACCTCGACTCCGGCAACGAGATGACGGGGCACCACCCATCATCTGAGCCGGTTTCCGACGGTCACCGTGCGTGGCGTCGGTGTCAGCCACGCACATGCGGCGCAAAAGTAGAACAGCGTCGCCAGTTCGCCGGTCATGACCAGCATTGCGGACACGAATAGCCATCGATGGCCGGTTCTGTCCATCGATCCGAGGCCTCCGAGCGCGATCAGGGCCGGGACAAACGTGAGCAGAAGTACGTCCGACCGGCCCAACCGACGAAGCGTCCAGCTCGAGCCGGATATCCGTAGACGATGGGCCTTAGTCCACTCGACTCGACTCTCCGATGAGCCTGTGATGGTCGCACTCCTTAGGTTGTTCGGAACTACTGCTCACTTCCCCGTGACCCTTGATCAACGCGGATGCGCTCGCGTCGGCGGGTCAATCGGCGTTGCAATGACGATCAACACGGTGGCCACCGGGCCGAGCACCAGTGAGAGCAGCCACCAGGTCATGCCGCTACGACCTTTCGACTGCGCCAAGCCCGCATTGATGAACGTGAGCGTGCCCCACCCGACCGTGTATCCCGACGTAGACATGGCGCGGATGCTACGTCATCACGCACCACTCCGTCTGACCTGCTTCAACAGCGTCTGTCAGCTGCAGACCGCCGGAGACGCACTCGTCTTCCGGCATGGTCCTCCACGCTGTGCCCACCCATAGGACTGGCGGTGGTGTTCACAGCCAGCGGCGTACCCGGCTGCGGTAGCCGATATAGACGTCGGTGTACCGGCTGGACAGATAGCGTTCCTCGGGCTGGACCGTGAATCGGAAGACGGCCAGGAGAACGAGCGGCAGCGTGAGCAGCGGCCATACCGCGCCGACGAGCAGCGCCGCTCCTGTGTAGGTGATGGCCAGGCCGGTGTACATAGGGTTGCGGGAGATCCGATAGGCGCCGCTGGTGACCAGTGTGGACACCGGCCGGTGCGGAACGATCGTGGTCTTATGCCGCATCACGGCGAGGACGCCGGCCAGCGATAGTCCGACGCCGGCCGCCAGCAGCAGGCCTGCTGCGGCCATGACGGCGGTCGGATGGCTGAAGCTGAGCGGGACCCAGTGCGCGATGACGAGGCCGGCGGCGAAGCCGGCAACGTAGAACGCTGGCGGCGGCACCGGAACCACCGCGGCGCCCCGCTCCTGGACGATGCTGGTCATGACGCGCTGTCAGGCAGCAAAGTGCCGGTGGCGTGTAGGACTTCGAGGTGATGCACCTCGGGTTCGCTGCCCGGACGGCTGCCGCCGAGGACAGCCTGCACGGCTGGGTGGATGCGATCGTCAAACGCCAACGCGCAGGCCTCCTGCGACTCCCAGACGTCGATGTAGCGCAGCCCGCCGTCAGGCCGGCGCACGCACAGGTGGAGCAGGCTGCCGGCCATGGGTTCGGGTCCGATTTCGGTGATGATGCGCCGGTAGAGTCCTTCGTCGATCGGGACGTCCTGGGTGAATGCGTAGACCATGGCGGGCTCCTGCAATTTGATCCGAAACTGATTCGGACGAATGTTGGTAAGGTTAGGCCGTGACGAGCGACGAAGTCAATCGACCCAAACGGCCATATCAGGCGCCACGGCGAGCCGAACAGGCCGCCGCCACCCGCCGGGCGATCCTCACCGCCGCCCGTGACCTGTTCGTGCAACGCGGCTACGCCGCCACTACCGTCAGCGAGATCGCCGATGCCGCCCGGGTCTCGGTCGACACGCTGTACGCCACCATCGGCCGAAAGCCGGTGATTCTGCGCGAACTCGTGGAGACCTCGATATCCGGCAGTGACCATGCAATTCCGGCGATCGAACGTGACTACGTCATCGCCGTGCGAGCGGCACCCACCGCGCGCGACATGCTGACTATCTACGCCGGCGCGATCACCAGCATCCACCAGCGCCTCGCACCGATCTTCCTCGCGCTTCGCGACGCCGCGCTCCAAGATCCCGACTGTGCAGCACTGTCGACGGCAATCGCCCAACGACGCGCCCGCAACATGCGCAACTTCGCCGCGGACCTCCGCGCCGCCGGCGGACTACGCGACGACCTCACCGACGACGACGTCGCCGACATCATCTGGAGCATGAACGCCGTCGAATACTGGGTCCTGCTCGTCCACGAATGCGGCTGGACCACCGACCACTTCCAGCAATGGCTTACCGACGCCTGGACCAGACTCCTACTTGCCGCGCCGTAGTCCGAAGCGCCCCACCGGCCGGGGCAGGCTTCATGCCCCACGCCATGCGCAGATTTGCCCGTCACACGTTGATCGAGCCCGTCACCACATCGGCACCTGCGGGACGAAAGCCGATTACTCGTTCGCATAGCGGGGATGCGGAAACGCTGGCCACGTTCGATACGGACGAACGAGGGCACGATGTAGGCGTGGGCGTGGTCAGCCCGGGAACGATGCGCCGTACAGGTCGCGCAGCACGCCGATCTCGCCGCCGTGGTGCATGACCTCGCGGTTGATGTGCAGGATCAGTCCGCCCATCGGTTCGGCTCCGTAGTCGCCGCCGGCCTCGCCGAGTGGTGTCGCGACGTCGTCTTCGTTGAAGCTCACGATCACACCGTGCCACCTCTGATAGCGATCCTCGAGAAAGGCGATCGCGTCGCGTGCGGTGCCGGGAAGTGGCTCATCGCGAGCCAGGTCGGGAAGAATCTTCACCGCGATGGGGTGCGTGAAGCAGTCGCTCGCGATGTGCATCATCCGCCACGCGATCGTGGTGACCGGCGACGGATCCGGCGGTGGCCATGCGTTGTCCTGCGTGAACCCACCGCGCCCGTCGGGGCGAAGATTCCAGCAGCCGGCGACCGGCTCCCAGAGGTATTCCTCGTCGGTCAGCCCGTCGAGGCGTGGTCGCAGGTGCACGTCCCAGTAGAACTCCAGTTGGCTGACGATGAGGGGAGCCCAGGCAACGGTCATGCCGACGAGCTTAGAGGTCAATCGTTGAACAGTCCGTAGCGCTGGAAGCGAGAGATCGGCCCGACGTCGTCAGCAGATCGGCATGGTTGCCTTCAGTCGGCCGGTGCCAGGCGTGCCAAGCGACTGGACTGCGGGCGCCCCGATGGCGGGACGCCCGCAGTCCGCGGTCAGCTCGCCAGTGTGATGACGATCGACGTCGCGCCCGAGTTCACGGTCACAGTGTGTGTCGCGGCGCTATACGTGCCACCCGTCACCGACGACACGCCAACGGTGTTGAAGATCGGCAGTTGGATGTTGACCGCACCGCCGGGCAGGGTGCCGGACAACGTCACCGTGACGACCCGCGTGCTGGGCTTGGTCACGGCAATCGAGACACCGTACGTTGACCGGGCGCCGCTGCTGACGTTGTACGACGTCGTGAGGTTGGACACGCCGATCGTCTGACCCGAGGCGATCCAGGTGTTCGGGATGCCCCGCCCGATGTAGAGCGGCCGGCTATACGTGTACGGTCCGGTGCCCGTGCTCGTGAGCCCTTCGGCGACGATGGACTGCAACAGCCCCTCCTGTTGTGCGGAGATCGGCCATGCGTACGGGCAGGCACCGAACTCCGGTCCGGCGTGGTTGCCGATCCACGGGTTGGACGCGCTCGGCCCCGAGCCGTTCGCCTCCCACCAGGCGTTCGGGCCACCGGTGGTGGTCGCGATCTGCCACGCGTAGCTGGTGATCGGCAGATCCCGGTAGTTCGTACCGAACAGGCCGTCCGACGCGTACGCCGTGTTGTATGCGGTCGAGTAGCCGTTGAACGCGCCGAACGTCGGGTACGGCAGGCCGTTCGAAGCCAGCCTGGCGAAGCCCCACGCGTACATGCCGTCGGCCTGGGCGGGATCGCCGATGTCACCGTTGAGCGTGCCGCCCATCAGCATCGTCGACCACTGGTTCTGACCGACCCAGACCGGCGAGGCCCAGTTGGCGTCGTTGTACGTGTTGCATCGGTTGGCCGTGTTCGCCTGATCCACCGTGCACGGCAGGAAGCTGAATCCGTGCGCCGACTCGTTGTTCGCGATCAGCGTGTTGGTGTGGTTGAGCAGCGCCGTGTACGCCGTGTCCGCGTACTGCGCCTCGGCCGTGTTGCCGAGGCGGGTCGCGATGTACTTGTACGCCGCCAGCCCTTCCAGCGCCGAGTAGTCGTCGAACAGCCACCGGCCGGACGAGTCGTTGTCGAAGCTGGCCGCCAACGCACCGTCGGATGCCAGTTGTCCCTGGTAGATCGTGTGCATGATGGTGTAGAGGCTCGGACCCCATGGGCTCGAACCGCTCGCGTCATCGTGGAAGTACTGGCTGACGAACGCCGTGTCGCCCGTCTTGGCCAGGTAGTACGCCCAACTGGCCGGGGTCTTCCAGTCCCCGTCGTAGTACCAGTTCGCGCCGTGCTCGTTGTAGTTGACCGTCTGCGAGATCCGGGCGGTCAGCAGCAGGTTCTGCGCGTCGTGGTAGTCCCCCGTCTCCAGCCGGGCGTTCAGCTCGCCGGGTACGTCGTGGTTGAGCTCCCACGCGTAGTTGTTCGCCGCCGAGAACTGCGCCTCGCCGATCTGCATCATCAGGCTGTAGACGGTGCCCGCCTTGTACGCGTTCGACAGCGCCGTGCCCGGGTTGGCCAGGCTGCCGGTGTTGGGCAGCGTCACGTTCGGCAGCGAGAAGCTCGCCGTCTCGCCGATGCGGCCGTTCCAATAGGCCGCCATCTGGCTGTCGGCGGTGGCGAAACTCGGCGCGCCGCCGGACAGGGTGGTCCCGGTCGGCAGGGCGACTCCGCTACCGAAGTTGTCCACCGCGACCACGTAGTCGTGGTTGCTGGTGGTGCCGGGCTGGACCGTGTTCAGCGATGTGCTGGTGAGCCGGACCAGGTTGGTTCCGGACGCACCGGGATCGATGGTCACCGCGGCCGTGCCGTTGTTCGTCACCGATACCCGGGCGTAGACGAGGTCGAACGCGGAACCCCCGATCGTCACCTTGTCGGCGAATTCCTTGATCGCGACGCCGGTCGTACCGGACGTGAACGAGGTCGTCATCGCTGGCAGGTAACCACTCTCCTCGGTCCATTGCACCGACTGCGCGGGGCGGTTGCCGTTGAGGTTGTAGATGCTGAACGAATACATCGCGCCGCAGATCGTGGTCCCGTTGGCGTTGTACGTGGTGGGAACGCCGCGGGCGAAGAACGATCCGGAGAGGAACGCGAACACGGGCCAGTAATTGCCGTCCCAGCCGAGCGCGGTCTCGTTGGAGAAGCCCTGCCCGTACGGGTCGCCGGGAGTCGGGAAACCGGTGCCGTACGCGTTCGGCAGGCTGGAGTTGTTGCACGCGTTCGGCGCCACCGCGGGAATGCCGAGGTAGGTTGTGCCGCCGGCGCTGTTGACCACCCATGAGAAGGTCGCGCGGCCGGACGCCGAGGTGGTGTCCGTGGCCGTGACGACGACGGTGGACGAGCCGGCCGTGGTCGGCGTACCGGTGATGAGACCGCTCGAACTGATCGACAGCCCGGCCGGTAGAGCGCTGGCGGTATACGTCAGCGTCTGACCCGACGCCGAGTCGGTCGCGGTGATCTGCTTGGACACCGCGGTGCCGACCGTGCTCGTCTGCGTACCCGGATTCGTGACCGTGACCGTGTTCCCGCTCGTACTGCCACCGTTGTAGCTGGGGATCCGCCACACCCGGGTGGTGGCCGTCGTGCACGGCAACTGCACCAAGACGGTGTCGTTCGCGGTTGTGTCCCCGGTCGGCACGATGCACTTCCCCGAATGCACCGCGACCAGGTTGAACGTGTTCGTCGCGCCGGCCACCGTCACCGGCGTCAACGTGAACTGCTGGTTGGTCTGGCTGTTGCAGGTGTACTGGATCACCTGGGCGTTGTCCGCGGTCGAACGCCCCGAGATGTCGATGCACAGCGACGCGAACGAACTGATCCGGTACGACGCCGTCGTGCCGGACACCGGGGTGAACGTCCACGACTGATTCGAACCGCCGTTGCACGAGTACTGGATCAGCTGCGTACCCGTCGTCGTCGACGAGTTCGGGTCATCCAGGCAGTCGCTGCTGGCCTGGTTCACCACGGTCGACGTGAAGGTCGTCGATGCCGCTGCCGCCGGTGTTCCGCCACCCAGTACCTGGATGGCAGTGGCGGTCAAGACGACCACCGCAGCCACGGCAAGCCGGGGTATCCACTTTCGTGAGCGCATGCTTCTGTCTCCTTCTCGGTCTCAGGAAGCCGGTCCGCCCGAAGGCGCTTGGATCCGATTCGAGTGCCGCCGCAGCGCGGCCGTCAGCCCACCAGCCGGCGGGCGAGGTGGTAGTAGGCGACGTTGTCGCGTACCTCCCGGGCAAAGCTCTGTTCTGTCGTATCGCCGCCGATGAGCAGCAGTTCCACGCCGACGATGTCGGCCAGATCGCGGAGTTCCTCGGAGCCGATGGCCTGTGACAGCACGGTGTGGTGCGGGCCGCCGGCGGTGAGCCACGCCTCCGCGGACGTGATCAGGTCCGGCCGTGGCCGCCAGATCGCGTGGGCGACCGGCAGCTTCGGCAGGGGCTCGTCCGGTGGTACGACGTCGACCTCGTTCGCCACCAGCCGGAACCGGTCACCGAGGTCGCTGAGGCCGACGACGATCGCCGGGCCCGGGGCCGCGTCGAACACCAGCCGGACCGGGTCTTCTCGGCCGCCGATGCTCAACGGGTGGATCTCGCAGCTCGGAGTACCGGCTGCGATGCTGGGGCAGACCTCCAGCATGTGCGCGCCGAGGATCTTCTCCCGGCCCGGTGTGAGTTCGTACGTGTAGTCCTCCATGAACGACGTGCCGCGCGGGATGCCGGTGGACATCGCCTTCACGGTCCGGAGCAGGACGGCCGTCTTCCAGTCGCCCTCGGCGCCGAACCCGTACCCGTCGGCCATCAGCCGCTGGACGGCGAGGCCGGGGAGTTGCCGGAGCGTGCCGAGGTCCTCGAAGTTGGTGGTGAACGCCCGGAAGCCGCCGGACTCGAGGAATCCGCGCAGCCCGGCCTCGATGCGGGCGGCGTACCGGAGCGAGTCGTGCCGGTCGCCGCCGGTGCGCAGGCAGGCATCCAGCCGGTACTGCTCGTCGTACTCGCGAACGAGGCGGTCGACGTCGGCGTCGGCCACACCGTCGACCGCCGTGACGAGTTCGTGTACGCCGTACGTGTTGATCGAGGCGCCGAGCCGCAGCTGCGCCTCGACCTTGTCGCCCTCGGTCACCGCGACGTCGCGCATGTTGTCGCCGAAACGGGCCAGCCTCAGCGAGGCCATCTCGGCCACGCCCCGCGCGGCCCGTGTCCAAGCGCCGATGCGCTGCGCCACCCGCGGGTCGCTGACGTGCCCGGCGACGGTCTTGCGGCGGATGCCCAACCGTGCCTGGATGTACCCGAACTCGCGGTCGCCGTGCGCGGCCTGGTTGAGGTTCATGAAGTCCATGTCGAGCTCGGCCCACGGCAGCGCCCGGTTCGCCTGTGTGTGCAGGTGCAGCAGGGGCTTGCGCAGCGCGTCGAGACCGGCGATCCACATCTTGGCCGGCGAGAACGTGTGCATCCAGGCGATGACACCGACGACGTTGCCGGCCGCGTTGGCCTCCCGGCAGGTGGTGAGGATGTCGGCCGCCGACGTCAGCACGGGCTTCCACACGATGCACGCGGATATCTCGGGCGACTCGTCGAGCACGGCGGCGACCTGCCGGGACTGTTCGGCCACTTGGTGGAGCGTCTCCGGGCCGTACATCTCCTGGCTTCCGGTGAGGAACCAGATGTGGGCGGACGGCGAGGGCAGCGTCATCGTTGATCTCCAGATCGTTGCGTGGCGGAGTCGGACTGCATCGGTGTGAAGATGCGCATGGCGGATGCGCCGCGGTTCGCCCAGAGGTGGTACGGGATCGCGAGCAGTCGAATGTCGCGACCGGCTCGTTGCGGTTGTTCGTCGAGATCCGCCCAGCCGATGCGGTTCCAGGCCGAATCGTCGCGGGCGATCGCGGCGACGTGCGCGACCACGACCGACTGTCCGAGCAGATCCGCCCGGTACTCCTCGGTCACCGGGCGGTCGACGAGGATCTCGACCCGGTTCAGGTCGATACCCGCGTGGTCAGGACTCTCGAAGCAGTACACGAGCGGGCCCCGCTCCACCGCGACCATCCCGTGTACGGCATCGACGGCCGGGTGGCTGACCGTGAACCGGAACGGCATGCCCATCGTGTACGCGACCACGTCGCCGGGCTGCCAGGACCGGGTGATCGGTAGGTAGCCCCGCTCGGTCGCCGCCACCGAGATCGCGACCCCGTTGACGGTCGCCGTGGCGTCCCGGCACCAGCCCGGCACGCGCAACTCCAGCGTCCACTCCTCGCTGCCGCACGCCGCCACGGTGAGCTCCACGGATCCGTTCGCCGGGTAGCCGGTCGCAATCTCCAACCGGACTTCGCCGGACCCGACCGGCGCGACGATCGTCGCCGGTACGTACTGGTGCACTTGGATGCCGTGGTCGGTACGGGTGGCGACATAGCCGCCGAGCGACGCGATCGTCCGCATGATGTTCGGCGGGCAGCAGGCGCACTCGAACCACGCCGGGCGGGTGCCGGGCGCCTCGGCGCGTTGCTGCCGTTCACCCGGCGCGGCCGCCGTGTGCGGTGCACGGCGCTGGGCCGGGTTGTTGTAGAAGAAGGCGTCGCGATGGACCGATGTGGACGCGGACACGAGATTGAACACGGCCCGCTCGATCGCGTCGGCGAACCGGCTCTCACCGGTGGCGAGGAGCAGCCGCCAGGAGACCATGACGCCGGCGATCGTCGCGCACGTCTCGCCGTAGACGAGGTCGGGCGGCAACTCGTACTCGTCGCCGAACGACTCGCCCTCGAACCGGGAGCCGACCGCCCCGGTCAGGTACAGCTTCGTGGCGGTCATCGACGTCCACTGCTGCAGGGCGCTGTCGAGCAGCGCCTGTTCGCCGGTCTCGAGATAGACGTCGACGACGCCGGCGAGCAGATAGAGCGCGCGGACCGCGTGCCCGACCACGGTCGTCTGTTCCCGGATCGGCGTCGCGTCCTGGTAGTAGGGCGAATCGAAGTGACGGTTCGGCTTGAGAACGCCGTAACCGCGCACGTTGACGAACTGCAACGCCAGGTCGAGATAGGGACGGTGACCGGTCTCCCGGTACAGCTCGACGAGGGCGGTCTCGATCACGGGATGGCCGTCGACGTCCTTGCGCCGGTTATCGCCGAAGTCTGCGACGACACAGTCCGCGGCGCGCCGGGCGACATCGAACAGCTCGGTCCGGCCGGTCGAGCGGTGATGCGCCACACCGGCCTGGATGAGGTGACCGATGCAGTACAGCTCGTGGCTCATGACCAGGTTTTCCCAGCGCACGTCGTGGCCGGCCTGCACGTACGAGTTGAGGTATCCATCCGGACGTTGCGCGGCCTGCAGGACGCCGGTGAGACGGGCCACCTCGGCATCGATATCCGCCGACGGTTTGCGGCCGAGGTCCCAGGCCAGGGCTTCGAGGACCTTGTGCACATCGGAATCGCTGAACCACATGCCGCGGTGCGGCGTCGATTCGGCGGCGGCCTGGCGCAGGTTGTCGACGGAGCCGTCCCGCTCCAGCCAGCCCAGCGCGTGCGGGGTGGTCACGTCGCGGTTGCGGCGCTGCCAATCGCCGAAGAAGCCGCCGGTGATCTCGACCTGATCGAGTCCGAGCGGTCGCAGGGCGAGCCGGGCGGTGGAAGACGGGGAAACTGGGCCCTTCACAGGCTGCGGTCCAGTCACGGTGAATCTCCTAGGCTGTCGAGGTACGAGTGGAGACGCGAATCCGTCAGCCGCGCAGTGCGCCGGTGACGAGACCGCTGACGTAGAACCGCTGCAACGCCAGGTAGACCACGAGGCACGGCACCATCGCGACGACCACTCCGGCCTGCAGTGAGCCGACGTCGAGGATGTTGAACGAGGCGTAGCGGATATTGACCAACATCACAGGCAGGGTGTATTTGGTGCCGTCGTTGAGGAAGATCAGCGGAGCGAGGTACTCGTTCCACGAGTTCAGGAACGCGAACAGGGCGACCGTCACAATGCCGGGCGCCACGACACGTGCCGAGATGTGCCGCAGGGCACCGAACGCGGTACAGCCATCGACCAGCGCGGCCTCCTCGAGTTCGCGTGGCACCGATTCGAAGCTGTTGCGCATCAGGAAGATGCCGAACGGCAACTGGAACATCACCAGGACCAGCGCCAGACCGATCAGGGTGTTCTGCAGTCCGAGGTGGCCCAGCACGATGTAGAGCGGCAACAAGATCGTCGCGTACGGGACCATGAGGATCGCGAGCGTCACGGCGAACAGCGTGCTTTTGCCCCGGAACGCGTACCGGGCGAATCCGTAGCCGCCCAGGACGCAGAGCGCGACCGTACCGACGACGGTGAACAGGCACAGCAGCGTGGTGTTCAGCAGGTACGTGCCGATGCCCTGGTCGAAGCTGGTCAGATGGCTGTAGTTCTGGAGCGAGAGCGAGTGCGGCAGCCAGCTGGGCGGCTCTTCGTTGGCCTCCTGCGACGTCTTGACCGAGTTGAGCGCGGCCCAGATCAGCGGCGAAAGGAACGCGGCGGCGAGCAGGATGGCGACACCGTGGAAGATCCCGGTCGCGGCGCGTTCCCGGATCGGATGGTCCCGGCGCCGTCGAATCGGCCTACGGACGGAGGTGGTCATCACTTCTCCCGCTCCCGGAACAGCCGCAGCTGCACCGCGTTGACGAGGACGAGGACGAGCAGGACGACGACGGCTTCGGCGGCCGCGTTGCCCAGGCGGAACGACTGGAACGCCTTGTTGTAGATCGCGAGGACGACCGTGACCGTGCTGTTGTCCGGCCCGCCGTGGGTCAGCACGAAGAACTGGTCGAACGCGAGCAGCGACCCGCTGACCGACAGCACCGTGAGCAGTGCCAGCGTCGGCCGCAGCGCCGGGATGGTGATGTAGCGCAGCCGCTGCCACGTGGTCGCGCCGTCCATGCGGGCGGCCTCGTAGAACTCCGTCGGGATCGACTGCAGCCCGACCAGCAGCAACATGATCTGGAATCCGACGAACTTCCACACCACCAGTGCGATGGCGGTGAACAGCGCCCGGCCTGGCGTACCGAGCAGGTCGGCCGGTTGGTGGGTGATGCCGGCGGCGTGCAGCAGCTTGTTGAAGACGCCGAGTTGGTCGTTCGAGTTGACCCACCACATCGAGGAAGCGGCGGCCGTGCCGACGACGTACGGCAGGAAGAACGCGGTCCGGTAGAACAGCGTGCCTTTGCGTCGGCTGCCGGAGATCCCGACGAGCGCGAACGCCACGGCGAACAGGACGACCGTGGTGATCGCCGTGTAGACCAGCGTGAACTTGATGGCACCGACGAACTGGTCGTCGGAGCCGAGGTGCCGGTAGTTGTCCAGCCCGATGAAGCGGGGCGAGCCCAGCAGCGGCCAGTCGGTGACCGACATGTATAGCAGGATCCCCAGCGGAACCAGGAACAGCGCTGCGACCAGGATCGCGGTCGGCGCCACGAACGCCAGCCCGACGATCGGCCGCCGGGCCGAGGTGGCCGCGCCATCGCGCCGACGGGCCCTGGCCGCGCTCCGGCGCCGGATCGGCGTGCGGGTGCGGTGTGCATCGTCCGGCGCGGGTGAGCGGGTGAGCAATGACACGGTCGTCCTTTCGACTGTCGCATCTCCGGGTGGGCCTGGCCGTGACGAGAGACGTCACGGCCGGCCCGCTACCGGCATTTCAGGTTGGATCAGCTGGCCGCGTCAAGACCGGCCTGGATCTTGGCTTGCCCGTCGGCGAGGGCCTTGTCGAGATCCGGCCCGTAGATGGCGGCCTGGATCGTCTCGACCCAGGGTCCGTTCGGGTTGTTGAACAGATCCCCGAACGGCAGCGCGTACGGCGTGACGCCGTTCTTGAGCCCGTCCGCGATGAACTTGGTACGCGGGTCCGACGCGGTGTACTGGTTGCCGGTCAAATCGGTCCGGCAGGACAGGTCACCGTTCTTCGCGACGATGTTCACCTGCGCGTCGTCGCCGAGCGTCCAGGACAGGAAGTCCCATGCCTGAGCCTTGTGCTTGGACGACTTCGAGATGCCGGCAGCGTCGCCACCGACGAACGTCGCCGTCTTGGAGCCGTCGGGCGCCATCAGCGACGTGACGCCCCAGTCGAAGAGCTTCTGCTGCAGCAGCGAGCCGACGATCGGCGAGCCGAGCGCGAGCATGCCGACCTTGCCGGACAGGAAGTTGTTCGGCCAGGTCGAACCGTCCTGCGTCTTGTCGCCGCTGGCCACGAGCTTCTCCTGGGTCAGCTGCCGGTACAGGCCGAAGATCGCCTTGAACGCGTCGTTGTCGATGTCGACCTTCTTGCCGTTGTCCGGCAGGATGTCGACGCCGGCCGCCCATGCGTAGGGGAACAGCGAGTAGACACCGCATCCGCCGCAACTGCCGGCGATGTCGAAGCCGGTGACGCCGTTGCCGAGCGCGGTGATCTTGCGAGCATCGGTGAGGATGTCGGCGAAGTTCGCCGGCGGACCGGCAATGCCGGCCTTCGCGAACAGGTCCTTGTTGTAGAACAGGACCGACGAGTCGAGCTTGTGCGGTACCGCGTAGATCTTGCCGTTGAGCGTCGCCACCGCGAGATGCGACTTGGCGATGCTGTCGTAGAACGGCAGGGCTTTGACCTCCGAGGTGATGTCCTGGAAGATGCCCTGCGTCGTGTAGTTGGGCGTGTAGACGACGTCGGAGGCGAGGATGTCCGGCAGGCTGTTGGAGCCCGCCGCCGCGCCGACCTTGGTCAGGTAGTTGTCGTTCGGGATGATCGTCAGCGTGACGTGGTTCTTGTGGCTGGCGTTGTACGCGTCGACCAGGCGCTGGCTGTACTGATCTGTGGCCGATCGCACCCACATGGTCAGTTTGGTTCCATCGTCGGGCGTCGTGCTGGTGGTCTTGGTGCCGCCGCTGCTGCTGCACGCGGTGACGGCCAGGATGACGGCGGCTGCTGCGGCCACCAGGCCGGTCGCCCGGCGTCTGCCGGTGCCGGTCGGCATGGCCGGCCGGTATGTGCCAGGTGCCATGTCTACTCCTTCGAAGTGCCCGATCCGGCCGGTCAGCCGGAAAACTTTCCGCAATATAAAGGTCATGCGGATAAGGCTTTCCGAGACTGTAGGAGCGACATTTATAGCGCGTCAATAGCCGTTCTTAACGTGCGAGAAACAGTGGCATCTTGCGGAAAAGTTTCCGTCGTGCGTACGCTGTTGCGAGGAATCAGAAAGGATGAACACGTGAGCCGGAAACGTCGTGAAGGGATGGCGACGCTCGAGGATGTCGCTGCGCTCGCCGGTGTCTCAGCGGGCACTGTGTCGAAGGCGCTCAACGGCCGAGGGCAACTACGCGCCGAGACCCGTCGTCGAGTGGTGGCCGCCGCGCAGGAACTTGGCTTCCACGCGAACATGCTGGCCCGCAATCTCGCCGAGGGCCGGACGTACACCGTTGGCGTGCTGACCGCCGACAGCTTCGGCCGGTTCACCATCCCGGTGATGCTCGGCGCCGAGGACGCGCTCGGTGCCGGCCAGATATCGGTCCTGCTCTGCGACGGGCGCGGTGACCGCATCCGCGAACAGCACTATGTGCGCACGATGCTCGCCCGCCGGGTCGACGGCATCATCATCACCGGACGGACCACCGATCCCCGCCCCTCGCTCGGCCGCGATCTGCCGGTTCCCACCGTGTACGCGCGAGCCCGGTCCTCCGATCCGGACGACCTGTCGCTGCTGCACGACGACAAGCAGGGCGCCGCATTGGCGATCAGCCACCTGCTCGCCACCGGCCGGTCCCGTATCGCCCACATCACCGGCCCGGAGCGACACCTCGCCGCACGGGAACGAGCCGAGGGTACGAAGTCGGCGCTCGCCGCCGCCGGCCTGGGCCTGGTGCTCGACGAGCCGCTGATGGGCGAGTGGAGCGAACGGTGGGGCCGCGAGGCCGCGAGCATCCTGCTGCGCCGCGGCGCCCGATTCGACGGCGTCTTCTGCGGCAGCGACCAGATCGCCCGAGGCGTGGCCGACGCGCTGCGCGAGGCCGGCACGCTGGTGCCGGACGAGGTCGGCATCGTCGGTGTCGACAACTGGGAAGTGATGGCCGAGGGCTGCCGGCCACCGTTGACGACGATCGATCTCAACCTCACCGAACTCGGACACATCGCCGCGACCAAGCTGCTGCACGCTATCGAGGGTCAACCGCTCGAGCACGGCGTCCAGTTGCTGCCGTGCCGTCTGGTGACCCGGCGCTCGACCGAGATGTCGCCTACCGCCGCGCATATCTGACGATCTCGGATCCGGTCAACCGCGACGAGCCGTACCGGCGCCCTATCGATCGGATGCCGCACTGCGTCGGAGGGAGAGAATGGACTCATGGCGGGCAGCGGGTTTGTCGGGCGGGATGGTGTCCTGGCCGATCTTCGTCGCGCCGTCGATGACGCGGTGGTCGGTCGGGGGCGGCTGGGGTTGATCGTTGGCGCGGCCGGGATCGGCAAGACGGCCGTGGCATCCGAGGTATCGGACTACGCCGTCGGGCAAGGCATGGGGTTGTTGTGGGCGGCGTGTTGGGACGGTGGTGGTACTCCTGCGTTCTGGCCGTGGGTCCAGGTGCTCCGTGAGTATGAGGCGGTGTCGGGTCAGCATGTGTCGGGCGGGCCGGATGCGCGGGAGTTATCGCGGTTCATGTCGGCCGGAGCGGGCTCACCCGGTGGTTCGTCATTGTCGGCGGCATCTGTTGGCGAACGTGAGCGGTTCGGGCTATTCGACGCGGTCACGTCTCGGCTGACCGGGGCTGCGCGGGTAAAACCGTTGCTGGTGATCCTCGACGATCTGCAGTGGGCGGACGTGCCGTCGTTGATGTTGTTGACCTTCCTGGCGGGCCAGTTGGTGACGACGCCGCTATTGGTGGTCGGGACGCTGCGCGACGATGAGGTAGACGATGATGGACCGCGCCGCGAATTGCTGGCCCGGGTGCGCGGCCAGGCGGATGTCTCGGTCTTGTCCGGGCTCGATACGGAGGACGTACGTCGGCTGATGGGGTCAGTGGCGGGTACGCCGCCGCCGGACGGTGTGGCGGCGGAGGTGAGTCGGCGTACCGGCGGGAACCCGTTCCTGGTCCGTGAGGTGACCCAGCTTCTGGTCAGCCGAGGCGGCGTGGCTGTCGCTACCGGCGGTGTCCCCGATGGCGTACGGCAGGTGGTGGACCAGCGGCTGGCACGGTTCCCGCAGTCCTGCGTGTCGATCCTGGCGGTGGCTGCGGTGGCCGGTCAGTGGAGCAACGGCGACCTGCTGGGCACGGTGACGGGCATCGAGATCGACGCGCTGGCTGAGCAGTTGGCGGTGGCCGTCCGCAGCAGGGTGCTCGTGGCGCCGTCCGGTCCGGTTGAGCCGTACCGGTTCGTCCACGATCTGTTCCGTGAGGCGGTCTACGCCGGGCTCGCCCCAACCGGCCGGGCGAGTCTGCATCTGCGGGTCGCGCAGGCGCTCCAGCAGTTGACGAGCGGTGGCTCGGTTGTATCCGCCGCCGAGGTCGGTCATCACCTCCTGTTGGCGGCGGTGGGTGGGGCGGTCTCCGCCGGGTTGGTCGAGGAGTCCGTACGTTTCGGCGTGCTCGCGGCGCGGGAAGCCGTCGAGCGGCTGGCCTATGAGGATGCGATCGCGCAGGTCGGACGGCTGATCGACGGGCTGAGTCAGGCCGGGATACTCGGCGATCCGGACCGGTTGACGTTGCTGCTGTGCCGGGCCGAGGCGCTGCGGTGCGCCGGTGATATCCCCGCCGCCCGGGTCGACTTGCGGGACGCGGTCGAGTTGGGTCGCCGGCTGGCACTCCCCCTGCAGCTGGGGCAGGCTGCTCTCGGCCTCCAGGCGGTCGGTGTGGAGTCGGGTGGATCCCGGGCCGCCGGCGTGGACCTGCTGGAGGAGGCGCTGGACGGGTTGTCCGATGAGGACAGTGTGGTGCAGGCGCGGGTGTTGGCCGCCCTGGCTCGTGAATTGTTCCTCTCCGCGATCAGCGAACGAACCCGGGCCGTACGCCTCTGTACGGTCGCGGTCGAGATGGCCCGCCGGTTGGGTGACGATGCGACTCTGGCGGTGTGCCTCCTGGCCAGCCACGACACGATCTGGCAGCCGGGTACGGCCGGGCAACGTCGGGCTATCGCCGGCGAGATGGGCGCGATCGCCCGCAGAGCCGGGGACAAGGCGTTCGAGGCCGAGGCCGTTCTGCTGCAGGCGGCGGCCGGGCTGGAGTTGGCCGATCCGGCCGCCCTGGTCGGCTGGGACGAATTCGTCCGCCTGGGCTTGTCCGTCGGGCAGCCGCATTTCCGCTACCTGGTCCTGACCCGTCGGGCCGCTCGGGCGACGATGACAGGGCGTTTCGCGGAGGCGGAGTTGCTCATCGCGGAGGCGGCCGAACTAGCGGCGGCGATCGCCGAGCCGGACCGGCTCAATGTGCAGACACGTCTGCTGTGGCGGCTGCGCAGCGTCCAGGGTCGGCGGGCGGAGATGGCGAATCAACTGCGGCCCTCGCATAGTCCGGTGCTCCGGTTCTGGGTCGAGGCATGGTTGGGCTTGGCACTGCTGGAGCAGGGCGAGCCGGCCGAGGCGATCCGGACGATCACGTCGGCCGTACGGACCCAGCCGGAACTCGGGGCGTTTTCGTCGGTCCTGATGGCGCAGTGGGCGGAGTTGGGTGAGGCCGCCGCAAGGGCAGGTCTTCGCGCCGCCACCCAGCGGTACTACGACGCGATGCTGGCATACGCCGGTTCCGCGGTAGTGACCGCCGCCGCGGTCAGCTTCGACGGAGCCGTTGACTATTACCTGGGCGTTTTCGCCGCTGCACTGAACCGCCCGGACGACGCAATACGGCATCTCAGCGACGCAGTGATCGTTCACGAACGGTTGTCGGCCTGGCCGTGGCTGGCCCGTACCCAGTGCGAGCTGGCTGCCGTGCTTGCCCGGCGGGACGGGCCGGGCGACCGTGACCGGCTGACCGTCCTGCTCGACCAGGTCCGTACGGCCGCGAACGAGTTCGGCCTGGCAGACCTGCTGCGCCGGGCTGAGCAGATCGCGCTGCCGCCGGTGAACGTGTTCCGGCGCGACGGTGACGGCTGGCACATCTCCTACGCCGGACAGGAGATCCGGTTGCGTGACATCAAAGGGCTCGCTGACATCGCGATCCTTCTGACCGCCCCAGGAGAAGCGATCCCCGCGATCAGCCTGGCCACCGGCGAACCGGCGGCCGGAGGTTTCGGGGCCGATGCGGTGCTGGACCGGCAGGCGCGGCAGGAGTATCGAGCCCGGCTGGCCGCCCTGGACGCTGACATCGATGAGGCACACGCCCAGCACGATCTCGGCCGGATCGCGGTGCTGGCCGACGAACGCGCGTTCCTGGTCCGCGAACTCGCCGCCGCGGTCGGCCTGGGCCAGCGGGATCGACGCCTGGGCGACGACCGGGAACGAGCCCGCAAGGCCGTCACCGCCCGGATCAAGGACGCCCTGACCAGGATCGACGCGGTACATCCAGCACTCGGCGCACATTTGGGTGCCACGATCAGTACCGGCAATCTCTGCGCTTACCGGCCGGCGGATCCGGTCCGCTGGCAGTCCTAGCTGGCGCCCCGCCAGATTCGATCTGGCGGGTAGACCCGTCGTTCTGGCGCCTATCTGGTTGAACCCATCTACCAGGAGGCAACCTCATGGAGACCACATCAACACTCGATCAGACCGCCGTCGACCAGTTCGTCCACCACCTGATCGGTGACCTGGGCGCCGCGCTGTCGGCCGTCCTCATCCACATCGGCGACCGGCTCGGGCTCTACCGCGCGATGAGCGACGCCACGCCGGTGACCTCCGTCGACCTGGCCGCGAAGACCGGGCTGGCCGAACGCTACCTACGCGAATGGCTGCACAACCAGGCCGCCGCCGGCTGGGTCCGCTACGACCCGAACACGTCAACGTTCACGCTGCCGGCCGAGCACGCCCTGCTGCTCGCCGACGAGGACAGCCCGACCTTCATGCTCGGCGGATTCGACTTCGTCGCTGCGGCGTGGGCCGACGAGCAGCGGCTCGTCGAGGCGTTCCGCACCGGTGCCGGCATCGGCTGGCACGAACACGACCAGCGACTGTTCACCGGCACCGAGCGGTTCTTCCGCCCCGGATACCAGGCCAACCTGGTCCAGGCATGGCTACCCGCCCTCGACGGCGTCGTCGACCGGCTGCGACCAGGGCATCCGCGGTCGCCGACGTCGGCTGCGGCTACGGCGCGGCGACCATGCTCATGGGCCAGGCCTACCCGAACAGCACTTTCGTCGGATTCGACTACCACGACACCTCGATCGCCACGGCCCGCAGCCGAGCCGCGCACGCCGGCGTCGACTCCAACGTGACCTTCGAGGTCGCCGGGGCGCTGGACTTCCCCGACCAGTACGACCTGATCTGCCTGTTCGACTGCCTCCACGACATGGGCGACCCGCTCGGTGCGGCCCGCCACATCCGGCAGGCACTGCGCCCCGGCGGAACACTGCTGCTGGTCGAACCGGCCGCCGCCGACCGCCCGGAGGACAACCACCACCCCCTCGGCCGGCTGTTCTACGCGGCCTCCACGGCCATCTGCCTGCCCGGCTCGTTGGCGCAGGACGGCCAACTCGGGCTGGGGAACCAGGCGGGTACCGGCCGCCTGAACGAGATCCTCGACCGAGGCCGGCTTCGGCTCCGTACGGGTCGCGACCACGACGCCGATCAACGTCATCATCGAGGCCCGGCCCTGAAGGAGCCGGAGCCCGAGCACGACCGGACCAACCGACACGAGGAGCCAGCGATATGGGATGGCAGGAGGCCGGAGCGGCATGGGGTGCCCAGGCACGTGATTGGGCGTACCTGATGGAGCCGTACGCGCGGCCGGCGAATGACCGGCTCTTCGACGAACTCGACGTCACGGCCGGCGTTCGTCTCCTCGATGTGGCCTGCGGGTCCGGGTACGCCGTAGCGGTCGCCGAGGCACGGGGAGCGGCGGCCAGCGGCCTGGACGCGTCCACCGAGTTGATCACGATCGCCGGCGCGCGCAGCCCGGCAGCCGATCTGCGGGTCGGAGACATGTTCGCGCTGCCGTTCCCCGACCAGAGTTTCGATGTTGTGACCAGCTTCAACGGAATCTGGGCGGGATGCGAACCGGCGCTGGGCGAAGCACGTCGAGTACTCGCGCCCGGCGGCCGGTTCGGGATGACGTTCTGGGGAAAGCCGGCCCGACTGGGTCTCCTGCCCTACTTCGTCACCGTGGCCACGCTGTCTCCGCCCAGTCACGCCCAGGCCACGATGGTCCAAGGAGGCACCGGACGGCCCGGCGTCGTAGAAGCGATGATCGAGGCCGCCGGGCTCGAGGTCGATGGCCGCGGCGCGGTGACCGTCACCGCCGAGTGGCCCGACCTCGACCTTGCGGTCCGGGCGTTGAGCGCGGCCGGGCCGTCGTTTCCGGCCATCGAACATGTCGGCCGGCAACACTTCGCCGATGCCCTGGCAGAGGCCCTGGCACCGCTGGTCGACGCACGATCGGGTCTGCGCCTGGTCAACGAATTCGGATACATCACGGCCACCAAGCCATGACCTTCCGCGCAGCGTACGCGTCGTGGCGGATTCTCAGACTTCTTTGGCGTGCAGTTCCTTGGCGTGCACCAGCCCAGACATCCGGGTCCGATCACCGGCGTCAGCGCTGATGTCCGGCCGCCGCATCGGGATGGAGCAGGCCAGGGCGAACGTCACGCCGAGGGATGCCGCCAGAGTGTCGAACCAGGCGCCGTGCGGGGTGGTGTAGCTGAGGTCCGGGTAGGGCTTGGATGCCAGGAACGTGACGGCTATGCCGGAAAGGTTGACGATGCCGGCCACGATCCGCGCCGACAGCGGGCCACGGCCGGACACCGCGTAGCCTCCTACCATCGCGAGTACGGCGAGGCCGATCGGGCCGGCGTCGAATTCCCCGATGGCGACGTTCGGGATGATGCCCACCAGTAGCGGAGCCATGATGAGCAACTGGTGCTGGGGACCGATGCGACGTTGGTGTTCGGCCCAGCCCAGAAGCGCGCCGACGACGATGCCGGTCGGGATGATGATCCCGAAGGTGCCGCTGAACGTGAAGGTCGAATCCGGACCGGCCAACACCATCATGAAGCCACGCAAGCTGGCCGCCCACGTGAGTCCGAGGACCGCGCCGACCAGGATGAAGCGGATGCGGCCGATCGTCAGGCTGCTACCCGGGTGGGTGGTTATCATGCGTCGCTCCGTTCGGCGGAAGGTGTCAGCGCGGTAGATGCGGTGCTGCGTGTCGGGTTAAGCGACCGGCCCAGCGCCAGCACCCAGAACGGAATCGCGAGCCAGGCCAGCGCGCCGAGCACGAGGCCGAGCCAGGCGATCGACGTCACGTCGATACCGAAGCCGATCAGCGTGACCAGGCCGCCGGCGAGCATCCCGGTGACGAGGGTCCGGCCGAGGCGGGCGGTGCGGGCGAGGGCCGCATCAGGCAGCCGAGCGCCGCGGATGCCGATGGCGAGTAGCCAGAGCACAGAGGCGAAGACGCCGGCGATGCTCACCCAACTGACGCCGTCGAGGAGTCCCGCGACGGTCAGAACGCCGCACGCGGCGACCACGGCGAAGACCACGACGCCGCACGCGGCGAGAATCCGGTCGGCCCGCTGATGCGGGCTGAGGTAGCCGTAGACGACCAGGGCGACCGGGATCAGCAGCGCGTTCTGCGGTACGCCGGCCGCGTCGGAGGCCGTCCCGAGGGCCGCCGCGACGCCATGGGGTTCGTCGAAGCCCTGCGCCGAGAACGCGGCATAGAACGCCAGGAACAGCCCGTTGGCGATGAAGCCTGCGTACGCCGCGGCGTACGCCCAGCCACGTGCCGTGATGTCATCCACACCGGCAACGCTAAGGTGCCGTACCTTCTCGCGTTAACCGTGCGGGCCGCCCGGCGGGCTGCGGTTGGCCTCCATGCCGCCTTCCGGTTGACCGCCTGGCGCGGCGCGGCCGAACGGCTGGACAATGAGGCGTGCGGGTCATCTTCGCGACGGTCGCCGCCATCGGCGGCGCGCTGCTGGCTGCCTCGTTCATCGTGTGCGCGGCCACCGGCGCCGGCTCCGAGGCGGCCTGGATCGCGATCGGGCCGCTGCCCTTCTACGCGGTCGCGCTGGTCGGCTTCCTGCGCCGGCCGGACAATCGCGTGGTCTGGTGGCTTCTGGGGCTCAGTGTCGCGTTCCTCGCGGAGGTTACCCTCGGTGACATCTTCCTTCCGATGGCCGCCCGGCACCTCGGCACGACGTCATCGGTTACCGCGGCGCTGGCGATCGTGCGGCAGTGGGCGGGTACCGGCACGGTCTTCGCCGGCGTCGGGCTGATCGGTCTGTTCCCGTCCGGCCGAGTGGAACGGTCGTACGAGCGCGCGGCGATGTGGGTCGTCGGCCTGGTCGGGCTCCTGTGCCCGCTGATCGATGCGGTCAGCGCGAGCAATGTGGGTCTCGGCGACATACCCGAGGAGAACGCACCGATCGTGCGCAGCGCCCTGTCGGTGCACGCGCTCTCATCCTGGGGTGGTCCGTCGGAATTCGTGTACCGGATCTATCCGTTCTGGATGATCGTCGGTCTCGGGATGCTGGCGCTGCGCTATCTTCGCAGCGCGCCGGCCCAGCGGCGGCAGATCCGATGGCTGCTGCTCGGCACGACGGTGTCGCTCATGCTGTGGATCCCGTTGCTGCTGATGATCTGGTGGCTCTCCGACGTGCACACGATCATCGCCACGATCGGTGCTGTGGTCCTGACCCCGCTCGCGCTGACCACCACGCTCGGGTCGCTGCTCGGGGCGCTGTTCTACACCGGTGTGTTCGGCATCGACGAGCCGTCCCGCCGGCGTTTGGTCCGCCTGATCGTCGGTGCCTCCATTACGGTCCTACTGGCCGTCCTCGCGGTCTGTGCCGGCCTGCTGGTCAGCCTGATCGCGCCGGTCGGCATTGCAGTGGTGGTCGCGGTCGTTGTCGCGATCGGATGCGAGGCGCTCCGACGGCGGCTGGTGACTGCGGCTGACCGGTGGGTTTTTGGCGCGCGGCTGGCCGGGTACGCCCGCTTGAGCCGTTTCGGCGAGAGCCTGACCCGTACGCCCGGCTCGATCCAGTTGCTCGGCGATCTGGCCGGCGAAATCCGGCGGAGCCTCGACCTGACCTGGGCTCGCGTGTGCATCGAGCCCACGATCGGAGCGCTGCGTACGGTCACCGACGGAACGCCGACCGACGAGGTGGCCGCCGCCGTGCCGATCGCCTACCACGGCATCACCCTCGGGCGGATCGAGTGCGGGCTCCGCCGGGACGGGCCCCTGCTCGACGAGGACCGGCGACTTCTTGCCTACTTCGCGGCTCAAGCGGGAGCCGGCATACAGAACCTGCACCTGGACGCGGAACTACGCCATCAGACACGGGAACTCGCCGCCTCCCGGGATCGGGTCGTACAGGCGCAGGACGTCGAGCGGCGCCGGATCCAGCAGGTCTTGCACGATGGCGTCCAGCAGGAGATCGTCGCGCTCTCTGCAAAGATCGGGCTGATCCGAGCGCAGCTCCGCCGGGGTGACACCGGCGTGGTCGACTCGCTGGAGAGCGTGCAGCGCGACCTCGCGGCGGCGCTACGTGATGTGCGGGAGATTGCGTACGCCATCCATCCGCCGGTCCTGTCCGACCGTGGCCTGCTGGAGGCGGTCGAGGCGCAGGCGAGCCGCCTCGCGGTACCGATGGCGGTGCGCGCCGATGCCAGCCTGCGCGGCGTACGGTTCCCGGAGCACATCGAATCGACCGCTTGGTACGTGCTCGCCGAAGCACTGACCAATGTGGTCAAGCACGCACGTGCGACCGAGGTCGAGGTCTCACTCGACCGGCAGGACGGATCCCTCGGCCTGGTGATCCGCGACGACGGTTGCGGCTTCGACTCGTCCCGGCCGCGCGGGCTGGGGCTCGCGGGCTTGACCGACCGACTCGACACAGTGGGTGGGTCGGTCATGATCACCAGCAGCATCGGCCTCGGTACGTCGGTCCGGGTACACATTCCGGTCGATCACGGTCCGGTCGATCACGGTCCAGTTGATCGGGAGGCTCGCGGTGTCTGAATCGCTGCGGATCGTCATGGCGGACGACAACTATCTCGTACGCGAAGGAGTCCGCCGCCTGCTCGAGGACTCGGGCGACGTCATCGTCGAGGCGGCGGTCGGGTCGGGACCCGAGCTGCTCGCCGCGATCGAACGGCTGCGCCCGGACGCGGTGCTGACCGACATTCGAATGCCCATCGGTGACGACAGCGGGCCACACGGCATGGAGGGCATCGACGCCGCACACGCGATCAAGGCGACATACCCGCGGATTGGTGTCGTGGTGCTCTCCCAGTACTCCGACGAGTCGTACGCATTCGCGCTGTTCCGCAACGGCACCGCCGGTCTCGCGTACCTGCTCAAGGACCGCATCGGCGAGGTCGCCCGGCTTCTCGACGCGCTGCGCGAGGTCAGCCGCGGCGGATCGGTGATCGACCCGCAAGTGGTCGAGGCGCTGGTCCACGCAAGGACCCGGCTGCACGCCTCGGCACTGACCGACCTGACACCTCGCGAACTCGACGTGTTGCGCGAGATGGCGCAGGGACGCGGCAACGCCGGCATCGCGACCGAACTGCATCTGTCCGAATCATCGGTCGAGAAACACGTCAACGCCATCTTCACCAAGCTCGGGCTGACCACCGAACACCAGTCGCACCGCCGCGTGACCGCAGTGCTCGCCTTCCTGCGCGACGCCGGCTTGCGAACCTGAGACTTTCCGGAACCCCGAGGCGCGGAAGACCGCACCCGGATCTGCGGCGCACCTCGTTCTGTCCGGCGGTCGGCGTACCTAACGTCGATGTCATGGCCACATCAATCAGCATCCGTCGTCGCGCGATGGGCATTCTGCTCATCCTGTCCGGCGTATTGTTCCTCGCCGGTGTCCTCGACCCGCCGATCCTGCCGACCTGGGGCGGGTCGGTCACCGATGTGATGAACACGGCGGCGGCGCACCGCACGGCGTGGTTCGCATCGACCTGGCTGATCACGCTGTCCATCGTCGCCGGGCTCGCCGCGGTCGAACTCCTCGCCGCCGTCCTCGACACGGATCTGGCTCGGGTGGGCCGGGGGTTCTACGTTGTCGGCAGCGCGCTCGGCCTCGCCTCGACAACCTACGACCTGGCCGTCTCCAGTACCCTGGTCGGCTCCCCCGGGCTGCCCGACTGGTACCTCGGCATCCAGCACTGGGCGGACGGCCTCAGTACGGCGTACTTCGCCCTACTGGCACCGGCCGCGATGGGCTGTATCGGAGTGGCGATCCTGCGTACCCGGGCGCTGCCGACGTGGACGGGCTACGCCTTCCTGGCCGCGACCGTCCTGTTGCTAGGCCAGTACGCCGCGTTCCGGGGCGCACTGCCGGCCCCACAGTTCCTCGCATTCATCGCCGTCGGCATCGCGGCGCTGGTACGCCCGGCGCCGGCGGCGGGTCCGGTTAGCCCAGCCGCGAGCCGGACCTCCATGACTGACTCATCTACCCGGAAGGAATCGCCATGACCACACATGAGGCGGTTATCCGCCCCTCACTGCTCACCGGCACCACCACCGCGATCTTCGCCGTGCTCGGACTGATCGATGTCGCACTCGTCGGCGCGATCGGATCCACTGACCCGCCGCCACTCGCCGTCAGCCTCGGCGTTGCCGCGCTCGGACTCATCACGTTGGTCGCGCTCGTGCCGGCCGGGCGGGGCAGCCGCGGCGCGCTCCGCACGATCGTGGCCGTCCGGATCATCTCCGCACTGCTGGCCGTACCCGCGTTCTTTCTCGCCGCCCCTGCTTGGGTCATGATCGTCGAGGGATTCGTCATCGTGGCGACCGTCGTCGCCCTCATCCTGCTACGCCGCAACGCCGGCGGTCTCGTTGAATGACCGCCGGTCGGAGAGTCGCCCATCCCGTCGTGACGGGATGGGCGGTGACCCGTCTACCACCGGACGTATTTCACGGTTTGACGGATTCACAGCGTCCCCGTCACCCGACGCAGAACTCGTTTCCTTCCGGATCGAGCATGACGACGTGGCCCAGGTCCTCGCCGTAGAACTCTTCGCGCACGAACGTCGCTCCGGCGGCAAGCAGTTCGGCGGCCTTCACGCGGATGCGTTGCTCGCGCTCGACCATCTCCCACGGCGGCTCTCCAGCGACCCGGATGTCAATGTGCATCCGATTCTTCGCTGTCTTGCCCTCCGGCACTTTGAGGAAGCCGATGGCCGGACCCTTACCGTCCGGATCGACGATCGAGGCACCGTGCGGGTCCTGATAGCCCGGCTCCATGACATAGCCGAGCGCCTTGGCCCAGAACTCAGCAATCCCCTGTGGATCACAGGCATCACAGCCGAGGGTCCAATGCAACGCCATGGCCGTACGGTATCCGAGGCGCGAAACGTGCGTTCCTCAGCGGTCGAGATGGTCCTTCAGGGCGTCGAGTTGACCGTCCCAGTCCCGGGCCAGCGCGGCCAGAAACTGTTGGGCCACCTGCATCGGGGCGGAGCGGAGCCGGTACCGTACCCGGCGCCGCTCCCCCGGCTCGGCCGTCACCAGGCCAGCCTCGGCCAGCAGGGCAAGGTGTTTGGCGATCGCCTGCCGCGTTATCGGCAGACGATCGGCCAGACTCGTCGCCGTGGCCGGGCCACCTGCAGCCAGCGCGGCGAGGATGGCCCGCCGGCTCGGATCGGCCAGTGCGATGAAGACCTGTTCGGCCATCGCCTCGATGTCAGGCGGCATCGAGGTACTCGACCAGCTCACCCAGCTCGCTGGCCCAGCCTTGAGTGTTGCCGTCGAACGCCTTGCGGTAGCCGTCCTCCGGCAGTTGGGCGAAGCCGGACTCCACCACGGTGAGGCGGGTGCCGGCACCGGCCGGCTCCAGCGTGAATTCGACATAGGTACGGCGGGGATCGTCATCGGGCAAGCCGTCGATGCCCCAGGTGAAGCCGAAGACGGTCGGCTCTTCGACCCGCTCGATCCGCAGGTTGGCCTTGCCGCCGTTGGTCCACGTCATCTGCGCCGCGCCGCCGGGCCGCAGATCGATCGTCGCGGTATTGCCGAACCAGGTGCCGAGACCCTCGGCCGTGGTGATGGCCGCCCATACCTTCGCCGGTGGATGGGCGATCTCGACGGTCCGCATGATCAGATCGGGAAATCCCATGACATACCTCCAGATGAGTAGCAACCGTTTGGTTGCCACTGACACTATTGCAACCAGTCGGTTGCGTCAAGTCGAGACGAATAGAATCCTCACCCTGCGGTACCCGCTGGTGATGGCGACGGAGTAGGACGATGACGATGACGATCCGGCCCATGACGTTGGGCGACGCCGACGCGGTGCTGCGTATCTACCAGAGCGGTCTCGACACCGGACACGCCAGCTTCGAGACCGCCGGACCCTCATGGGAGGCCTTCTCCGCCGGCAGACTGCCCGCACACCGTTTCGTCGCGGTTGACCCGCACGGAGAGGTCGTCGGCTGGGTCGCCGTCTCGGCGGTGTCGACCCGCGCCGTGTACGCCGGCGTCGTTGAGCACTCGGTCTACGTCGATCCCGGCGCCAATCGTCGTGGCGTCGGCGCAGCGTTGTTGTCCGCCGTCATCGCCTCAACCGAGGCAGCCGGCATCTGGACGATCCAATCCGGAGTCTTTCCCGAAAACGCGGCCAGCCTGCGCCTGCATCAGCGAGCCGGATTCCGGGTCATTGGCGTCCGCGAGCGCATCGGTCTCCACCACGGCCGGTGGCGCGACGTACTCCTGCTGGAGCGACGCAGCCCGATCGTCAGCTGATCAAGCCGCGGCGCCGAGATACGGGTTTCGCCGTAACGTACGGAGGCCGCGGAACTGGTCCGCGGCCTCCGTCGGTCATACCACTAGCCGCTCAGCCTGCGAAGACTTGGAGGTCCCAGAGCGAGTAGCCGTACTGGGTGGCGCGTGCGGTGCCGTTCATCCGGATGTAGCGACCGGAGCCCGAGACGTTGAGGGTCTGCGTCCCGCCGGTTGCGGTGGTGGTGGAGTAGATCGACGTCCAGGTCGTACCGTCGTTGGACGTCTGGATCTGGAACGCGGTCGCGTAGGCCGCCTCCCAGTACAGGACGACCTTGCAGATCGCCTGGGTGGAGCCCAGATCCACCTGCAGCCACTGCGGGTCGGAGAACGCACTCGACCACCGGGTGCCGGTGGTGTTGCCGTCCACCGCGGCGGAGGGCGGGAACGCGATGTTCTCCTGCGAGGAGGCGGTCGCGGTCTTGTTCAGCGCCACGTTGGTCGTGCCGCAGCCGCCCGCGGCGGTCACGGTCCAGGTGAACGACGTGGTACCGGTGGCGCCGGTGCCGTCCTTCACGGTCACCGTGACGTTCGACGTGCCCGCGGTGGTCGGGGTCCCGGAGATGAGGCCCGAGCCCCCATTGATCGACAGGCCGGCGGGCAGGCCGGTAGCGGTGTAGGTCAAGGTCTGCCCGGACGCCGAGTCACTGGCGTGAATCTGCAGGCTGGCCGCGGTACCGGCGGTGGTGCTCTGGTTGCCGGGATTGGTGACGGTGACCGTGTTGGCCGTGCCGCCGCCGCCCGCGTACACGCCGAACTCCCAGAGCGAGTAGCCGTACTGGGTGGCTCGTGCAGTGCCGTTCATCCGGATATAGCGCCCGGATCCGGTCACATTCAACGTCTGTACGCCACCGGTGCCGGTCGTGGTGGAGTAGATCGACGTCCAGGTCGTACCGTCATTTGAGGTTTGGATCTGGAACGCGGTCGCGTAGGCGGTCTCCCAGTTCAGCACGGCCTGACAGATCGACTGAGTGGAACCGAGATCCACCTGCAGCCACTGCGGGTCGGAGAACGCACTCGACCACCGGGTGCCGGCGTTGCCGTCGACCGCGTCCGCGGCCGGCGTACCGGCGTTCTCCATCGACGATGCCGTCGCGGTCTTGTTCAGTGCGATGTTCGTGGTGCCGCAGCCGCCACCGCTGCCGGACGTGACGGTCCAGCTGAACGATGCCGATCCGGCCGCTCCGGTGGTGTCCGTGGCGGTCACCGTGACGTTCGACGTGCCTGCTGCTGTCGGGGTCCCGGAGATGAGGCCGGAGGCCGCGTTGATCGACAAGCCGGCCGGCAAACCGGAGGCGCTGTACGTCAGGGTCTGCCCGGATGCCGAGTCACTGGCGTGAATCTGCAGGCTGGCTGCGGTACCGGCGACCGAACTCTGGTTGCCCGGACCGGTGACGGTGACCGTGTTGCCGGTGGTTGTACCGGTGGGCGGCGTCCATTGCTGCTGGACCGAGTCGGTGCAGGTCTCGATGTCGAGCCTCGACGCGGTGTTGCCGCCCGGGTCGGTCAGGCACAGGCCGGAGTTCGGATTGACGTACTCACCGTTGGCCTGGTGCGTCCAGTTCTGGGCATTCGTGGCGTTGCACGGATACCAGTCGACGTTGGTGCCGCTGGTCGTACCGGCGCTCACCACGTCCAGGCAGCCGCCCTGTACGCGTACCGTGCCGTCCGTGTAGGGCGACCACGACTGACCCGCGCTGCCGTTGCAAGCGCTCACGCCGATCGGGTTGCCTTCGGTGTTCAGCGAGTTCTGGTTCGACAGGCAGAGCGCGTTGATGCCCTTGACCGTGCCGGTCGCCGACGCCGTGCCGGTCGGCGTGGAGTTACCGCCCTGCTCGTAGACGGCGACGTAGGCCACGCTCATCGACGCACCTGACGTCGTGGCGGCGGTCGGCGTCGTGACGCCGGAGATCCCGTCCGGGTAGTTGCCGCCCATCGCCAGGTCCCAGATGATGAAGAACCCGTGGTCGATGGCCTCTTGCCAGGCCGGGTTGCCGACCGACGCCTCGGTGATCGTGGTCTCGACCACGCCGTCCATGATGAACTGCATCTGCTCGGCGGCCGTGTTGGTCCGGTCGATCAGGACCGTGTACGTGTGGTAGCCGGTCTGGCAGCTGGAACCCGCGGCGGGGCACGCAATCAGTGCGTGGCCGGGGCTGTTCGCCGCATCGTGCAGCGTCTGCGAGGCTTCATTCAGGCCGTTGACGTCTTCCATCACATCGAGCTCGCCCGAGGTGGGCCAGCCCCCGCCGGTCCGCATCGGCGCACCGAGCATCCAGAACGCCGGCCAATATCCCAGGCCGCTCGCGGGATTCGGCTGCTCGATCGACGCGGTCATCTCGAGCTTGCCGCCCGCAGGTGCCTGGAAGTCGTCCCGCGTGCTCTCGATCCGGGCGGACGTCCACGTCCCGCCGTTGTTGATCGCCTTGAGCACCATGTGACCGTTGCCGTCGAGATAGACGTTGTTGGTGGAGTTGGTGGTCTGCTCCTTCTCACCGGTGCCGTACCCGGTGCCGATGTCGTAGAACCAGTTCGACGCGGACGGCGGCGATGAGGCCGAGCCCGCGAAGTTGTCGCCGAACACGGTCGTGAAGCCCGCCGGCGGCGCCGGTACGGTATCCGCCTGCGCGGGCGTGGCGGCGATCAGGGTTGTCGTCACGGCGGCGGTCAACGACCCCGCCACCAGCGCCAACGTGGCCAGGATCGAGCGCCCTCTCGACGGCTTCGGCGATCGCCCGGCCCTCCGACCGATAAGCGGTATGACAAACATGGTGCCTTCCCTTCAGCGCACGGAGCGCTCTCGGTTCCGGCGGCAGCGCCGATCTTGCCGAGGCACAGCGGTGCCACGGCAGGGCCGCTCACGAGGCCGGGTGTCAAAGTGGGGTGTGGGTGGCGTTGAGCGCTCTCGGGACCGAGATTCGTGCGCATATCGATCCGTGTCAAGGTTTCGAGTTGATTGCGCTTGAGTCACAGGAAGCTAATTCGCAATACGTGAACGAAAATCGTGTTCCGGAACCGTGCTGGCCAGACACTTTATTCGGGACACAAACTTTCACGGCCCGTGCGCGTTTCGAAAAGTTGGCACATTGATGATCACAAATTATTGCGCATACCGATGATCCACCGGTCGCAGTTGCGCCGGTGGATCTCGATGAACTTCTCAGCCGATCTGTCGCGACGCGTTAACGCGGCTCGTACGCGAGGTTGGGACGCAACCAGCGTTCGATCTCGGCAAGATCGAGGCCACGGCGTACCGCATAGTCCTGGACCTGGTCTGCGTTGATGCGGCCGACGGTGAAGTAGCGTGACGACGGATTCGCGAAGATCAGGCCGCTGACGCTCGCCGCGGGCGTCATCGCGAACGTCTCCGTGACGTCGATGCCCACCTGATCGGTGCCGAGCAGATCGAACAGCTCGCGCTTCTCGCTGTGGTCCGGGCAGGCCGGGTAGCCGAGCGCCGGACGGATGCCCCGGAACCGCTCCGCGTGCAGATCCGCGAGCACCGGCTGGGCGTCCGGCTCGAACCAGTCACGACGGGCCTGCAGATGGATGTACTCCGCGAACGCCTCCGCAAGCCGGTCCGCGAGCGCCTTGACCATGATCGCCCGGTAGTCGTCCTGGGCCGCCTCGAACGTGGCCGCCAAGGCATCCGCGCCGTGGATCGTGACGGCGAAGCCGCCGAGGTGATCACCGCTCGGTGCCACGTAGTCGGCCAGGCTCCGGTTGGCGCGCCCGTCCGGCTTCACGGTCTGCTGGCGCAGCATCGGAAAGCGTACGGCTTCGTGGTCCAGCACAATGTCGTCGCCGTCGGAGTGCGCCGGCCAGAACCCGTACACGCCCTCGGCCTGAAATGATCCGTCCGCGATGATCTGGTCCAGCAGCACGTTGGCGTCGTCGAACAGCTCGCGCGCGACCGGCTGGTCGAGGATCGCCGGATACTTGCCCTTCAGCTCCCAGGCAAGGAACAGGAACTGCCAGTCGATCATTTCGCGCAGCTCGGCGAGGGCCGGTCGCAGGGCGCGTACACCGGTGAAGGCCGGGGTCGGCAGGTCGTCGAACGTCACCTGCTCCCGATTCGCACGGGCCGCCTCGATCGTCAAGAGCGGCTGAGTCGTACGCAGGGCGTACTGCTCACGCAGCCGTTCCTGCTCGATCTGGTTGGCGGTGGCGAGCGCCTCGGCCCGATCGGTGTTGAGCAGATCCGAGACGACGCCGACCACGCGCGAGGCATCCAGCACGTGCACCGTGGTGTTGTCATAGGCCGGCGCGATCCGGACAGCGGTGTGCTGGCGCGATGTCGTCGCGCCGCCGATCAGTAGCGGCAGCTTGAGGCCGCGTCGCTGCATCTCGGATGCGACCGTGACCATCTCATCGAGCGACGGCGTGATCAGGCCGGAGAGTCCGATCGCGTCGGCGCCCTCGGCAACCGCGGTGTCCAGGATGACCGCCGCCGGCACCATCACGCCGAGGTCGATGACCTGGTAGTTGTTGCACCCCAGTACGACGCCGACGATGTTCTTGCCGATGTCGTGTACGTCACCCTTGACGGTCGCGAGGACGATCTTGCCTTGACCGCGGTCGGCTTGGATCCGTCCGGCAAGCCGCGCCTCCTCCTTCTCGGCCTCCATGAACGGCTCGAGGTAGGCCACCGATCGCTTCATCACGCGGGCGCTCTTCACGACCTGGGGCAGGAACATCTTGCCGGCGCCGAACAGGTCGCCGACCACCTTCATGCCGTCCATCAGCGGACCCTCGATCACTTCGAGGGGGCGAATGCCCGCCCGGGCCTCTTCGGTATCCGCCTCGATGAAGTCGACGATGCCGTGCACCAGCGCATATTCGAGGCGCTTCCGAACCGGAGCGTCCCGCCAGGCCAGATCGACGACCCGGCGGGTCGCGCTGCCGCTCACCGTCTCGGCGAACGCCACCAGCCGGTCGGTGGCGTCGTCGCGGCGGTTGAAGATCACGTCTTCGACGAGTTCCAGCAGATCGGCCGGGATGTCCTGGTAGACGGCGAGCTGACCGGCGTTGACGATGCCCATGTCCAGTCCGGCGCGGACCGCGTGGAACAGGAACGCCGAGTGCATCGCTTCGCGGACCACGTCGTTGCCGCGGAAGGAGAACGACAGGTTGGAGATGCCGCCACTCGTCCGTACGCCCGGGCAGCGCTCCTTGATCAACGGCAACGCCTCGATGAACGCCGCGGCGTAGCCGTTGTGCTCGGAGATGCCGGTCGCGACCGCGAGCACGTTCGGGTCGAAGATGATGTCGCCGGGGTCGAACCCGACCTCGTTGACCAGCAGGTCGTACGCGCGACCGCAGATCGACACCTTCCGCTCGACCGTGTCGGCCTGACCCTTCTCGTCGAACGCCATCACCACGACGCCCGCTCCATAGCCGCGGACGCGTCGGGCCTGGTCAAGGAACGCCTCTTCGCCCTCCTTGAGGCTGATCGAGTTGACGACACCCTTGCCCTGGACACACTTGAGCCCCGCCTCGAGCACGGTCCACCGCGAGCTGTCCACCATGATCGGAATCCGGGCGACTTCCGGCTCGGTCGCGATCAGGTTCAGGAACGTGGTCATCGCGGTCACGCTGTCGAGCAGGTCGGCATCCATGTTCACGTCAAGCAGGTTGGCCCCGCCGCGGACCTGTTCGAGCGCGACATCGACGGCGCCCTGGTGGTTGCCGGCCTCGATCAGGCGCCGGAAGCGGGCCGATCCGGTGACGTTGGTGCGCTCGCCGATCATGACGAAGCCGGTGTCCGGCCCGATCTCGAACGGCTCCAGACCGCTGAACCGGGTGGCCGGCGATATGTCCGGTACCGGGCGCGGCGGCACATCGGTGACCGCCGCCACGATCTGCGCGATGTGCGCAGGGCTCGTACCGCAGCAGCCGCCGACGATGTTGAGCAGGCCGGAGCCGGCGAACTCGCCGACCATGCCGGCGGTCTCGTCGGGGGTCTCGTCATATCCGCCGAACGCGTTCGGCAGGCCCGCGTTCGGGTGGCAGGCCACATAGGTCCCGGCCAGGCGGGACAGCTCGGCGACGTGCGGGCGCATCTGCTCCGCACCGAGCGAGCAGTTCACACCCGCCACGAACGGGTGGGCCTGCTCGATCGATCGCCAGAACGCCTCGACGGTCTGCCCGGACAGCGTCCGGCCGCTCAGGTCGACGATGGTCACCGAGATCCACAGCGGCAGGTGCGGAGCGACCTCGCGGGCCGCCGCGATCGCGGCCTTGGCATTGAGCGTGTCGAAGATCGTCTCGATCAGCAGAAGATCGACACCGCCGTCGGCGAGCGCCTGGATCTGCTCGGCGTAGGCCGCCTTGACCTGGTCAAACGTGACCGCGCGGTAGGCCGGATCATCCACCCGCGGCGACAGCGAAAGCGTGACGTTCAGCGGCCCGACCGAACCGGCCACGAATCGCCGGCCGAACTCGTCCGCCGCCTGGCGTGCCAGTTGGGCGCCGCGCAGGTTCATCTCCCGGACGTACGCCTCCAAGCCGTAGTCGGCCTGGGCGATGCTCGTCGAACTGAACGTATTCGTTGTGGTGATGTCGGCACCGGCGGCCAGATATTGGCGGTGGATGTCCAGGATGATGTCCGGCCGCGTGATGTTCAACAGGTCGGGGTCGCCGGTCAGCTCACGGGGATGATCGGCGAACCGCTCGGGGCGAAAGTCGGCCGGTGTCAGCTTGAAGCCCTGCAGCATCGTGCCCCAGGCTCCGTCGAGCACCAAGATCCGCTGAGCCAGCAGCTCACGAAGTTTCTGTTCGGTTCCCGACCCCGTACCCACCAAGCCACCTCCGGCATTGGCAGGCGCCCTTACGAATAGTGCATGGTCCGAGCGTGGCGGGCACCCGCCCGTCGCAGCGCCTCTCGGCTCAAGACTTACCAGTGTAGCGAGCGCTCGGAGCGCCTCTCGGGAAAGCCGCAGGAGTCCAACTGGTGAAATGCGGTGCGGTCGGTCACACGTTCGGCGCTGTGCCGATCCGGATGCCGCGAGCGTTCGGACGCTGAGCGCAATTTCGGGACACGAAAAAAATTACTGCCATTGGTACTGTCGGCACGGCAATCCGGCCGACGACGGGGCATGCGGTGGGGCAAACGAGACGTACGTACCTGACTGGCCTTGCCGTGCTTCTGCTGGCGATGCTTGCGACCCCACTGATGCCCACGCGCGAGGGCCTGGACCTTCGTACCGGGCGGTTCCTCTGGCGTCAGGCCGGTGTCTATCTCGGACACGGGGTCGGCGGGGTCGTCCCCGTCTACGGCCTCGACAACTATCGTTCGGGTACGGGTCTGGACGTTCACACCGGTGCACAGATGTGGCGGTCGCCGTGGCTCGGGCCGTCGAACATGCTCGACAACGGCCAGCAGTGGGTCGTTGCCTCCGACGGCACCGTACGGGCGATCGATCTCGCGACCGGCGCAGCGCAGACCCGTGGCCACCTGCCACCGTCGACGTTCATCATCGGCTGGTCGGCGAGCCGGTTGCTGGTCCAGCCGTCGCTCGACCTGTCCGGCGGCTCGTCCGTGGTGACGCTCTATGACCGCGGAACGTTCCGACCGATCCAACACTTCACCGACAACGATCCGAACATGTTCCCGTTCAGCCTGCAGTTGTGCGGACCGGACGTCTGCGAACGAGGCCCCGGTACCTTGACCGCGTACGACTCGGGCACCGGCCAGGAGCGCTACACACGCGACCAGTTCGAACTCAACGACATTGTCGCCCAGTCCGACGGACGGGCGCTGGCATTCGGTACGCAGTCCCGATCGGGCCTCGTCGTACCCGGCGTGCCGATGGACACCGACCAGTTCCTCGACGCCGGCACCGGCACCGTGCTCAAAGACATCGGCGTATGGCGCGAACTGGGCGTGGACGGGAATCGGATGTGGGTCGGATCATTTCCGAGCCGTATTCCGTCGAGAGTCGGGTTCGGCGACTTTCAGAACGGCGGTCACACCGGCGTACAGGCGGTCCTCGGCGAAATCGACGTGAGCCCGGGATCGCGGCTGACCGTCCACGTCCTGGCGGGCCTTGGCGCCCCCTACGAGGACTGCGATGTCAACGACGGCTGGATGGTCTGCACCGACGAGGCTGACGAATACCCTCCGATGGCCTTCGAACTGCCGGCCTGACCGACTGGATCGATGCATTGGCCACGGGAGTCGCTCGCATGACCGAACGCTTTGATGTCGTCATCGTCGGTGCTGGATCCGCCGGATCGGTGCTGGCCAACCGGCTCACGGAGGATCCGGGTACGCGCGTGCTCGTCCTGGAGGCGGGCCGGCCGGACTATCCGTGGGACGTGTTCGTACACATGCCGGCCGCACTGACGTTCCCGATCGGCAACCGGTTCTACGACTGGAAATACTCCTCCGAGCCGGAGCCCAACCTCGGGGGTCGGCGGATCTACCACGCCCGAGGCAAGATGCTCGGCGGATCGAGCAGCATCAACGGGATGATCTTCCAGCGCGGCAACCCGCTGGACTACGAGCGGTGGGCGACCGTTCCGGGCATGGCGGACTGGGACTATGCGCACTGCCTGCCGTACCTCAACAAGATGGAGGACGCCACCGCGGCCGCGAGCGACGATCCGCGTCGCGGCCACGGCGGACCCCTTCACCTGGAGCGCGGCCCGGCGGACAGCCCGCTGTTCCGCGCGTTCTTCGCGGCCGCGCAGGAGGCCGGATATGCACACACCGATGATGTGAACGGATACCGGCAGGAGGGATTCGGGCCGTTCGACCGCACCATCAACCGTGGCCGCCGGTGGTCGGCATCGGACGCCTACCTGCGACCGGCCATGCGCCGCCGGAACCTGACCGTTCGGACCCGCGCGCTGACCCACCGCGTGCTGTTCACCGGGGAGCGTGCGACCGGCGTCGAATACCGCGTACACGGACGGATCGAGCGCGTCGAAGCCGGCGAGGTCATCCTGTGCGGCGGCGCGTTCAACTCGCCGCAACTGCTGCAACTGTCCGGCATCGGACGCGCGGCGGACCTCGAGGCGCTGGGCATCGACGTGGTCGCCGACCTACCCGGCGTCGGCGCGAACCTGCAGGATCACCTCGAGGTCTACATCCAGTACGCGAGCCGCCAGCCGGTGTCCATGCAGCCCTACCTCAAGTGGCGGCACCGGCCGTGGATCGGCGCGGCCTGGCTGTTCGGCCGGACCGGGCCGGGCGCGACGAACCACTTCGAGGGCGGTGGTTTCGCCCGCAGCAACGACGACGTCGCCTATCCGAACCTGATGTTCCACTTCCTGCCGATCGCGGTCCGCTACGACGGATCGGCGCCGGCCGGCGGCCACGGCTACCAGGTGCATGTCGGCCCTATGTACTCGGACGCCCGCGGCACCGTCAAGATCCGCAGTACCGATCCGCGACAACATCCGGAACTCCGGTTCAACTACCTGTCCACCGCGCAGGACCGCCGCGAATGGGTAGAGGCGGTCCGGGTCGCCCGGCGCATCCTGGACCAACCGGCGCTCGCACCCTTCAACGCGGGCGAGACGTCGCCCGGACCCGACGTCTCCTCCGATGCGGAGATCCTCGACTGGGTCGCGCAAGATGCCGAAACTGCTCTTCATCCGTCGTGCACGTGCCGAATGGGCGTCGATGACGAGTCCGTCGTCGATCCGCTGAGCATGTCCGTTCACACCGTCTCTGGCCTGCGAGTTGTCGACGCCTCGGTGTTTCCGTACGTCACCAACGGCAACATATATGCACCCACAATGGTCGTCGCGGAACGGGCCGCCGACCTCATCCGGGGCCGCCCGCCACTTGCAATGATCACTGTGGATTACTATCGTCGCGACATTGACACGATCAATGAAACTCATTCGGACGATACTGCTGTGTAACCAGATCGAAATATCCAAATCAGAAAATGTGATCAACTCGGCCGCGTGAATTCGCCCTTCGCACAACCCCGCGTCGGACGGCGTGAGCAGCATGTTTGAAGTGAAAGGAGAGCGGTACCCGTGGCGCGGCATCGAGACGACCCTGTGGAAATGCCCGGTGTTCCAGCGACGCCCGCGCCCGCGAGTCCGTCCGTCCGGCGGCGGACCATCCGCGGCCGCCTCGTTCGCATCATTGCGCTGCCGATGGTCGCCGTCGTCGTACTGCTCACGGTCGTCACGATCAGCTACACCGGCGCGTACCAGAGCGCGGACCACACCAACCAATCCGTCGGCGTGCTCGTCGACTCCGACACCCTCGTGCACGATCTGCAAACGGAACGTGGTGTCGTCGCGGGTCTGCTCGGCGGCGACGCGACCTTCCAGGACGAGCTCTACCAGGCCCGTACCGAGGTGGACGCCGAGCATGTGCGACTGCAGGACTACGCGACCGGCGCCGACGCGGCGAGCGTCGCGACCGCGCTGAAGGATCTTGCCGGATTGGACGCGATTCGTGCCAGGATCGACGCGAGGAAGATCAAATCTACCGACGCGTTCGCCTTCTACACCGGCCTGATCGCGGCACTGAACGGTATCGACGTCGGCGTCTACCGTTCCACCGATGAGACGCTCCAGCGCGGCGTCAATGCGCTGCAGGCACTCGACGACCTCGAGGAGTACGCCGCTCAGCAACGCGCATTCCTCAACGGCGTGTTCGCCGCCGACGGTTTCAAGGGCACCGAATACCGGACGTTCGCCCAGATCGACGCCGCGCAGCAGGAGGCGCTCGCGCGCTATCGCCAGTACGCGAACCCGGCACAGCTCGCGCTCGTCACAGCCGCACTCGACACCGGCGCGGCCCGCGAAGCGAACTTCTTCGAGCAGCGCGCATTCGCCTCGCAGGGTATGACGTTCGTGGTCAGCCCGCAGTCCTGGTGGTCGGCGAACACGACGCTGCTGGGCGACATGCACGCCGCCCAGATCTCCGTGGGTGGCGACGTCACCGCAACGAGCGTCCGCGCTGAAGTCCACCGCCAAGATCCGCCTGACCGCGTTGGCCATCCTCGCTGTGCTCGCCGTCATCGGTGCGTCGGCGCTGCTCGCCTCGGCCAGCCGGTCGATCACCCGGCCGCTCGCGATGCTGGCCGCCGAGGCGTACGCGATCGCCAACGTCCGCCTCCCGGAGGCGATCCGCCAGGCCCAGACGATCGCGGCGGATACCGATCCGGAACCACCGCAGCGCGTCGCGGTGCCTCGCCGGTCGAGCGCCGAGATCGCGGCCGTCGCGATGGCGCTCGACGGTGCGCAGGAGACCGCGTACAGCCTCGCCACCGAGCAGGCCCGCCTCCTGCGAAGCACGTCGGAGTCGCTGGCCAACCTCGGCCGGCGCAACCAGAACCTGCTCCGCCGCCAGCTCGGCTTCATCACCGAACTCGAACGTGAGGAGACCGATCCGGGCGGCCTCGCGAACCTGTTCGAACTCGACCATCTCGCGACCCGCATGCGCCGTAACGCGGAGAGCCTCCTGGTCCTCGTCGGCGAGTCCCGGCCGCGTACGTGGTCGGAGCCGGTCCCGGTCTCCGATGTGGTCCGAGCCGCGATCTCCGAGGTCGAGGACTACCGGCGGGTGTCGATCCGGCGGCTCGACGACGGCTACGTCGGCGGCGCGTTCGTCGCCGGTGTCGCGCACGTCCTCGCCGAACTCGTCGAGAACGGCCTGTCGTTCTCGCCGCCCGATGTGGAGGTCGAGATCCAGGGACGGCTCGTCCACGGCCGATATCTGATCGGCATCACCGATCAGGGCATCGGCATGGAACGGCCGGAAATGGAGCGGTCCAACGCCCGGCTTCGCGGCGAGGAGAGCTTCCTCACTGCGCCGACGCGGTTCCTCGGCCACTATGTGGTCGGCCAGCTTGCCCGCCAGCTCGGCATCGAGGTGGAGCTCTCACAATCGCCGGTCACCGGTGTCACCGCGCGGGTCACGCTCTCCACGCCGGTACTGGCCGCACCGGCACAGCGTCCAGCACCCGAGACCCGGACGCTGGCCCTCAGCGCCGCGCCTCCGCAGCTCGACGTGATCGTGGACGAGATCGTGCACGAGGAGATGCCGGTCGGTGCCGAGGTGCCGGTGCAGTGGTTCGATCGCTCGACCAACGCCCGTCCGGCCAGCGGCCGCGCCGCCGTGCCGACGATCAGCGGTGCCGGAATACCGGCCGCCGGCGTATCGGCCGCCGATCTGCCCAGCGCGGGCACACCGGCGCCGGGCCTTTCGTACAGCTCATCGAAGGGAACGTTCGCTATGGATGTCGCGCACGGCCGAGGTGAGCGAACCCGGAACGGGCTGATGAAGCGGGTGCCAGGCCCGCGCCGCGCCGTGCCGAACGAGCCCACCAACCAGACCCAGCAGGAGCCAACGCCCGCCTCCTCGCCCCACGTCCGCGACACATTGAACGCGCTTCGGGCGGGCATTGCCCGTGGCGCCCAGGACTACGCGGCCACAGTGCCGGAACCGCATACGCCGTATCTCGGGGAAGCCGAGACTGAGAGGAGCACCCATGTCTATTGATGTGGGAACCGATGTCAACAGCTTCAACTGGCTACTCGCCAACTTCGTCCACAGCACGTTCGGCGTACGCGACGCGGTCGCGGTCTCGTCGGACGGTCTGCTGATTGCCACATCGGACGGACTGGACCGCGACGGTGCGGACCATCTCGCCGCGATCGTGTCGAGTCTGTGCAGCCTGAGTCGCAGCGCATCCCGCCGGTACGAATTCGAAGCGGTGAACCTCATCATGATCGAGATGCGGCGCGGCTTCCTGCTGGTGTCGGCGATCCGCGGCGGCAGCTGCCTCGGCGTGATCGCGGAGTCGACCTGCGATATCGGCCTTGCCGGGTACGAGATCTCGCTTCTCGCCGAACGCTTCGGCGATCTGCTCACGCCGTCCCTTATCGCGCACGCCCGAGGATCTCTACCGCAATGACCGGGTCCGGGCCCAACGACGCGCGTCGCTGGGACAGCGACGTGGTCGCCCGCCTGCCCGATCTGCGGATGATCCCGCGCACGCACGATTATCCGTCCGAGGTACGAGCACAACCGACCGTGGCAACGGAGGCCGATCAGACGCAGGAGGCGGTCGTCCGGCCGTTCCTGCTCACCGGCGGCCGTACGCAACCGGTGCAGGAGGGGCTCCGAACGCACACGCTGATCACCGCACCGGCATCGGCGATCCACGCACCGCTGCGATTCGAGTTGCGCCAGATCGTGGAGATCTGCCAATTCCCGCAGTCGGTCGCGGAGATCGCGGCTCGGCTCGGCGTACCGCTCGGGGTGGCCCGCGTTTTGATCGCGGACCTCATCTCCGGCGGCTACGCGTCCAGCCATGACCAGAACGAGGACGAACTGTCCGTGGAGACCATCGAAAGGATCATGAGACGTGTCCGAGCGCTCTAGCACACGCCCGGCGCCGATCTCTGTCAAGATCGTCATCAGCGGCGGGTTCGGCGTGGGAAAAACGACGTTCGTCGGCGCGATCTCGGAAATCGAGCCGCTGGTGACCGAGGCCGACATGACCGAGCGGTCGATCGGCGTCGACGACCGGGTCGGCCTGCCCGACAAGACCACGACCACGGTCGCGTTGGACTTCGGCCGGATCACGCTCGAAGACACCCTGCTGCTCTACCTGTTCGGCACGCCCGGACAGGACCGGTTCTCGTTCCTCTGGGACGACCTGGTCGACGGCGCGCTGGGCGCGGTGATCCTGGTCGACACGCGGCGGATCGAGGACAGCTTCCCCGCCATCGACTTCTTCGAGCAGCGCGGCACGCCGTTCCTGCTCGCGGTCAACGAGTTCGAGGCAGCACCCCAGTTCGAACTCGACGAGGTACGCGAGGCGCTCGGCATCACGCCGTTCGTACCCGTCATTGCGGCTGACGCACGAGATCGCGAATCGGTCAAGCGGGTGCTCGTGACGCTGATCGAACAGGTGCTCGCGCACCGCCTGCAGCGGCCGGTCGGGTCCGGAGTCTCGTGACCCGAGAACGAGGCAGGAGAGGGAACTCGATGGATGTTCGGCTCAAACGCATGTTCGCGGCCGCGACTGTCATAGTCAGCGCCGTGGCGATGTCCGCATGTGTCAGCGGGAAGGTGATAACCGCAGCCCCGGTGCCAGTGGTGCAGCCGTGCGGCACCGTCAACATCGCGGACATCCCGCGGATGGGTTATGAGGCCGACCTGGCCGTCGTGTCGTACGTCATGCGGACCCGGCTCGGTTGCACCGTGAAGTCGCAGAACCTCACCCAGGAGGATGCCTGGCAGGGCATCGCCTTGAACCGGGTCGACGTCATCCTGGAGAACTGGGGCCAGGATGATTCGAAGAAGATGTACATCGACGATTCACCGGTTGCGGTGGAGATGGGCGAGACCGGAAATCAGGGCATCGTCGGCTGGTACGTGCCACCGTGGCTCGCGGCGGCGCATCCGGACGTGCTCGACTACCGCAACCTCAACAAGTACGCCGACAAGTTCGCCACCAGCGCAACCGACGGCAAGGGTCAGCTGCTCGACGGCGATCCGTCCTACGTGACGAACGACGAGGCGCTGGTCAAGAACCTCGGCCTGAACTTCACGGTGGAGTATGCGGGTACCGAAGCCGCGCTGGTCCAGGCATTCAAGACCGCCGAGGCCCAGAAGACCTGGATGATCGGTTACTTCTACCAACCCCAGTGGTTCCTCTCCAAGGTGCCGCTCGTTCACGTCGCGCTGCCGCCCTATACGGCGGGCTGTGACGCGGACCCGAAGACCGTCAAATGCGACTACCAGCCGTACGACCTCGACAAGATCGCTCGGAAGGCGTGGGTCGACTTCGGTTCGCCGGCCGCCACGTTCATCAAGAACTTCTCGTGGACGAACGACGACCAGAACTCGGTCGCGCTCGACATCGCCAACAAGATGACCGACGACGCGGCCGCGAAGAAGTGGGTGGACGCCCACCCCAACCAGGTGAACGCCTGGCTCAAGGGCATCACCGTCTGACGGCGTCGGACGGACGTGATCGTGGAGTGGTGAACGTGCTATCACACGTCCAGCACTCCACGATCACGGAGACATTCAGTCGCGCGTTGCCAGGGCCAGCTCGGTCGACATCGACAGCTCGATCTCTTCACCGAAACGGCTGGTGAACTCGGACGTGATGTCGTTCGTGAGTGCCTCACGGACATCGGCCGGCAGGATCAGATGCGCGGAGATGGTGTTCAGCCGCGCCACATGATCGACGACGCTCTGCGTACGCGTCCAGTGGTAGTAGCGGACCTCGTGGCGGCTGAATCCGACCGCTGCTTCGATCTCCTCGGCCGGCCAGCCGTACGCCTGCTGGATGTGCTGGAACACGGCGCGGTCGGTGATGCCGAAGCGCTCGTAGACCTCGCCGAGGCAGGCCAGGACGGCCGGATCGGCGTACCCGTCTCGGTTCCAGAAGAGCGCGAGCACGCCGCCACCCGCGAGTGCCGCGGCGGCGTCGCGCCACCGCGTCGCAGGCTCCGTCCAGTGCCAGGCCTGTGCACAGATCAGTCCGTTGAAGCGCACCGCATCCGCATCGCGGGCCGCCGACCAGCTCTCCAGCGTGGCGACGTCGACCCGGACACGGTCGTTGCCGACAAACTTGCGGGCCAGTACGCCGGCCATCTGCGGGTCCGGCTCGACCGCCGTAATCTCCAGGTCATGTGCCGCGAACTGGCTGGTCGCGATACCGGTGCCGGCGCCGATCTCGACGATGCGATGGCCGGGCAGCAGCGCACACACGTCGTCGACCAGCTGCGGCGGGTAGGACGGGCGATAGCGATCGTAGTTCTCGGCGACGGCGCCGAAGCTCAAGGCACGGGTCTGCGGGGTGGCAGTCATGCCGACATCTTCGCAGGCCCGATCGGTCAGGGACGCGGCGGCCGGTGCCAGGCCATCGCGAGCATCAACCGAGCGCGGCCGTTCGGATCGTCCAGCACGTCGCCGAGCAACCCGTGCAACTGGGTCATGCGATATCGCACGGTCTGCGGGTGTACGTGCAACTCGGCCGCCACGGCCCGGCGGTCGCCGAAGTTGCGGAGCCAGCTCACGAGCGTCTCGGTCAGGCGTTCCTCCACCGGCGCCGTCAACCCGGCCAGCGGTGCCAGCATCTGACTCCGAAACGCCGCCAGCAGCCGAGCGTCCCGGTGCACGATGATGGCGTCCAGATGATCGTCGGCGAAGACCGGATCCTCCTCGAGGATGCCGTCGCGTTGCAGCGCCGCCGCGACCTCCGCGATGCGCATGCTCGCGGGCAGATGCTCCAGCGCGACCGGGTGTCCAACGACGGCGCTCGAGCCACGGAGAGATTCCGACAGCCGTTGGCGGCGACCGGGGCGTACCGGGTCGGGCACGATCGCCCCGATGATCGTCCGCTGCCGGATCAGCAGGCATGAGCTGTCCAAACGCGACAGCACGACTTGACCGATCTCGTTGTCCGGATCGACCAGGATCACCGCGGCCAGCCTGGGCAGCGTCCACAAGGCTCGACCTGCCGCCCGGCGTACCGCGACTTCGGTGGAGCGTTCGGAGAGCAGCAATTCGACGAGTTCGTTGCGGAGCTGTTCGCGCTGCCCGGCCGCGCCGGACTGTTCGCTCACGTAACCGCGCGCGGACGCCGACGACAGCTGGTCGATGAAGATGAAGACGGCCTCGGCGAGCGCGGCGAGCGCCTCCGGTTCGGCACCGAGATCCAGCGCGGCACGGGAGACGTGATGCCACGCCACACGCGCGCCGACCTGATAGGCGGAGAGCAGCGTGGTCAGCTCCCGCCCTTCCCGGAACTCCATCCGGCCGATCTCTTCGAACAGCGCAGACTCGGGCGTATTTGTATCGGCCCGGTACGGGCTGTTTTCGGCCTGTTCCACGATCTCCAGGAGGCGAACCAGGAACGCACGGGCCGCCGCTGTGACCTCTTCCTGCTCCTGCGAAAGGAAGTCGGCGTAGTCCGGCCACTCGGCCCGGAAGTGTTCGCGCACTTCATCAAGGATCTGCGGCAGCCTGGTGTCCAATTCGGGCACCAGCCACATCATGTCGCCGCTGGCAGATTTCCCTGGTCGATCGGCGTTCAACCGGCTCACTCCTGGAACACTTTTTGTACGTTCGTGATAACTGACGGTACCCACATTTTCTCGTGGATATACAGACCCGCACGTGACAAGCGGAGCAACATCAAGACGTGCACCCGGTGCAACCAGAATCTGCACGTGCCGACGAGGCCGACTGGATGGGTCGCCCCGGCGGCCAGACCGACGCGTACCTGCGCGGTCATGAGCGCACGGAGAACTTTCCGGTCGCGCTCCGGGTGCTGCCGAAACGGCATCGGGAAAACCTGAAAGCCGTGTACGACGTCGCGCGTGTCATCGACGATCTCGGCGACGAGGCGCCGGCGGACCGCACCGCGCTGCTGACCGCGTTCCGTGCCGATCTCGGCACGATCTGGCGGGGCGGCTTCCCCGAGGCACCGGTGCTGCGCCGGCTGGCGCCCGACGGTCGCGGCCTGTCGGGCTGTCCGAGCGCCCGTTCGCCGCGCTGATCGAGGCGAACCTCCTCGACCAGACGATCGCGGTTTATCCGACCTATCGCGACCTCGAGGCCTACTGTGAACTGTCCGCCAATCCGGTCGGCCGGATCGTGCTGGAGCTGTTCGGATACTCGACGCCGGGAAACATCGAATTGTCCGATCGGATCTGCACCGCGCTGCAGATCGTCGAACACTGCCAGGACGTCGCCGAGGACTTCGCCGCCGGCCGCTGCTACGTGCCACAGGAGGATCTCAACCGGTTCGATGTGGACCCGACCGCGTTCGAGATCGCGCCCGCAACACGCGAGATGCGGCACGTCATCGCATACGAGTTGGATCGTGCGACCGCGCTGCTCGACGACGGACTGCCATTGGTCCACCGGGTGCACGGCTGGGCCCGGCTCGCGCTGGCCGGATACACGGCAGGAGGCCGGGCCGCCATCGACGCGATCCGCCGAGCTGATTACGATGTTATGTCATCTCTGCCCGATATTAGGCGTTTAAATATGATTCGACAGCTCGTGGAAGTGCTCATGAGCAGGAGGGCGGCGGCGTGACGGAGACCATCGACGAGGCGTACCGGGCGTGTGAACTCATCGCACGAACTCAGGCACGAAACTTCTTCTACGGCATCCGGCTCCTCCCGTCCGCGAAACGCAACAGCCTCTGCGCGCTCTACGCGCTGTCCCGCCGGATGGACGACATCGGCGACGGCGACCTGCCGCACGACGCGAAGGTAGCGGCGCTGGCCGGCGCTGCGCGGCGAACTGCGCCACATCGACACGAGTACGGATCCGGTGCTGGTCGCGGTGAACGACACCGCCCGGCAGTTCCCGGTGCCGCTGGGCGCGTTCGACGAGCTGATCGACGGCGTCGAGATGGACGTCGCCGGTCGCGAATACGTCACGTTCGACGACCTGGTCGGAGTATTGCCGCTGCGTGGCCGGCACGGTCGGACGGCTGTGCCTCGGCGTGTTCGCGTCGCACCCGGACCCGTTGGCGTACGGGCACGCCGACACGCTGGGCATCGCGCTGCAGCAGACGAACATCCTCCGCGACATCCGCGAGGACCTCGTGAACGGCCGGACCTACCTGCCGCAGGAGGACCTGGACCGCTTCGACGTGACGTTGAAGCTGGATGAGCACGGCGCGCTCGCCGATCCGGACGGCCACCTGCGCGACCTGATCAAGGCCGCCATCGTACGCAATCGCGAATGGTACGAGCGAGGCTGGCAACTCCTCCCGATGCTCGACCGACGCAGCCGCGCCAGCACGACGGCCATGTCCGGGATCTATCGGCATCTGCTCGATCGCATCGACGCCGACCCGAGCGCGGTCTACACGCAACGGTTGTCGCTCTCCGGCTGGGAAAAGGCGGCGGTCGCCGTACGCGCATTGACCGGAGCGATGGCATGACGCGTGACGTCGTCGTGGTGGGAGGAGGGCTGGCCGGGATCACGGCCGCGCTGCGCTGTGCCGACGCGGGCCACCGGGTCACGCTGCTCGAATCGCGGCCGAGACTGGGCGGCCTGACCTACTCCTTCCGGCACGGCGACCTCGACGTCGACAACGGCCAGCACGTCTTCCTGCGCTGCTGCACCGCCTATCGGGAGCTGCTCGACCGGCTCGGCGTCACGAACGACGTCACGCTGCAGAAACGGCTCGACATCGCGGTGCGTACGCCGGACGGTCGCAGCGCCCGGCTGCGCCGCAACGGCCTGCCGGCGCCGCTGCACATGAGCGGATCGCTGCTGCGCTATCGGCTGCTGACGCCGGTGCAGCGGCTGCGATTCGTACGCGCCGCGCTCGCGATGCGCCGCCTCGACCGCGCCGATCCGGCGAACGACCGCCGCAGCTTCGCCGACTGGCTCATCGAGCACGGGCAGGACGCGGCCACGATCGACGCGATGTGGGAACTCGTCGGCATCGCCACGCTGAACGCGCACGCCGACGAAACGTCGCTTGCGCTCGCCGCGATGGTGTTCCAGGTCGGCATGCTGACCGAGACCGGCGCCGCCGACATCGGCTGGGCACGCGTACCGCTGCAGCAGCTGCACGGCGAGGCGGCGACGGCCGCGCTCGAGAAGGCGGGTGCCACGGTGCGGCTGAGCACGCCGGTCGAGTCCGTCTCCGGCGGATGGACGGTGCGGACCAAGGACACCGAGTACGCGGCCGACGACGTCATTCTCGCCGTACCGGCGGCGCAGGCCGTCGACCCTGGTCCCCGAGTCGGTCGCGCCGCGCAGTCGCCGGCGCCGCGGCACTGGGCACCTCGCCGATCATCAACCTCCACGTCGTGCTCGATCGTCGAGTGCTGGACGGCCCGTTCCTGGCCGGCGTCGGTACGCCGATCCAATGGGTCTTCGACCGCACCGAGCAGTCCGGCCTGACCGGGCCGGGACAGTACCTCGCGGTATCGGTCTCGGCGGCCGACGCGTACATCGATCTGACCGTGGCGACGCTGCGCGAACGGCTCCTGCCGGACATGATGGCGCTGCTGCCGGCGATGCAGCACGCCACGATCCTCGACTTCTTCGTGACCAGGGAGCGGACCGCCACGTTCCGTCCCGCTCCCGGCAGCGGCGCGGTACGCCCCGGCGCTGCGACATCCGCACCAGGGCTCTTCCTCGCTGGTGCATGGACCGATACCGGTTGGCCGGCCACCATGGAAGGCGCGGTCCGCAGCGGCGTTGCTGCGGCCGAGGCCCTCCTGACCCGGCCCGTACGACAGGGCGTTGCGTCATGACAGTCACCGTCTCCGTGCTCGATCGCAGCCGCTCCACGGTGGTCCCCGAGCTGCAAGCCGCGGTCGCGCGGCTGGACCCGGGCAGCAGCGTGCCGGCCTCCTACCACTTCGGATGGTGTGACCCCGAGGGCAACCCGACGCCGGGCGGCTTCGGCGGCAAGGCCATGCGGCCGGCATTCGCGCTGCTCTCGGCCGAGGCGGTCGGCGCGAGCGCCGGGACGGGCCTGCCCGGAGCGGTCGCCGTCGAGTTGGTGCACAACTTTTCGCTGATCCACGACGATCTGCTCGACGGCGACGTCGAGCGCCGCCACCGCAAGACGGTCTGGGCGATCTGGGGCGCGGCGACCGCGATCCTGACCGGCGATGCGCTGCTGGCGCTCGCCCACGAGATCGTGCTGGAGGCGGACAGCCCGACGGCGGCCCGCGCCGGTCTGCTGCTGGCATCGACGACGCGCGAGCTGACCCGAGGCCAGACCCAGGACCTCGCGTTCGAGACTCGGCAGGGCGTCACGCTGGACGAATGCCTGGACATGGCCGGTGGCAAGACCGGCTCGCTGCTCGCCGCGAGCAGCGCGATCGGTGCCGTGCTGGCCGGCGCGGACGCGACCACGATCGCCGCGCTCACATCGTTCGGCGCCCAGGTCGGGCTCGCGTTTCAGCTGGTCGACGACGTGCTCGGGATCTGGGGCGACCCGGCGGTCACCGGCAAGTCGATCCACTCCGACCTGCGTGCGCGGAAGAAGTCGCTGCCGGTCACCTGGGCGCAGACGAACGAGGTGTACGGCCCGCAGATCCGCGCGTTCCTCACCGATGCCGGTGAGCCGGATGCGGCGGCGATGGACCGCATCGCGGACACGCTGGACGACGCCGGTGCCCGTACCTGGGCACTCGGCGAAGCCGCCCGGCGGATGGAGATCGCCGAAAGCACGCTGTCCACTGTCGACCTGAACGCGGCCGGCCCGAGCCGACCTGATCTCGCTCGCGAAATACGTGGTGGAGCGCGACTCATGACGCTGACCACGCAGCGACCGACCGCAGAGCCCGGCGATGTCCGGGAAGCGGCCTCCGACACGCTCGCTCGCGCGGTCGCCTACCTGCGGGAACAGCAGCACGCGGCCGGTTACTGGAAGGGCGAGCTGGCCACGAACGTGACGATGGACGCCGAGGACCTGCTGCTGCGGGAGTTCCTCGGTATCCGGACCGCGCAGGTCACCGAGGAGGCGGCCCGCTGGATCCGGTCGCAGCAACAGGCCGACGGCACCTGGGCCCAGTTCCACGGCGGGCCGCCCGAGCTGTCCACGACGGTCGAGGCCTGGGTCGCACTGCGGCTCGCCGGCGATCCGGCGGACGCGCCGCACATGGCGAAGACCGCCGCGTACGTCCGGAACCACGGCGGCGTCGCATCCACCCGCGTCTTCACCCGGATCTGGCTCGCGCTGTTCGGGCTCTGGTCCTGGGACGAGCTGCCGGAACTCCCACCGGAGCTGATCTTCCTGCCTCGCTGGTTCCCGCTGAACATCTACGACTTCGGATGCTGGGCACGCCAGACGATCGTGCCGCTGACGATCGTCGGCAGCCACAAACCGGTCCGGTCGCTGCCGTTCGGCATCGATGAGCTGGACGGCCGGGCGTACCCCCGGCCGAAGGCGCCCTGGTGGAGCTGGACCGCTTTCTTCCGCGGCCTGGACTGGCTGCTGCATCTCTATGCGCGGCGGCCGATCGGCCCGGTGCGGCGTCTGGCGAAACGTCGCGCGGAGGCCTGGATCCTGGCACGGCAGGAGGCGGACGGTGGCTGGGGCGGCATCCAACCGCCGTGGGTCTACTCGCTGATCGCGCTGCATCTGCTCGGCCGGCCGCTGGATGATCCGGTCGTCGCCAACGGCATCGCCGGCCTGGACGGGTTCACGATCCGGGAAAAGACACATCAAGGCTGGGTACGCCGGATGGAAGCGTGCCAGTCACCGGTGTGGGACACCGCGCTCGCGCTGACCGCGATGCTCGACGCCGGCGTGCCAACCGACGATCCGGACGTGCTGACCGCGACCGACTGGCTGCTGGCCGAGGAGATCCGGGTGCCCGGCGACTGGTCGGTACGCCGGCCGAAGCTGGCTCCTGGCGGCTGGGCGTTCGAGTTCGCGAACGACGGCTACCCGGACACGGATGACACCGCGGAGATCGTGCTGGCCCTGCGCCGGATCGCGTACCCGGATCGCGCCCGGCTCCGAGGCGCCGTCGATCGCGGCGTCGACTGGATGATCGGCATGCAGTCCCGCGATGGCGGCTGGGGCGCTTTCGATGCTGACAACACCCGTACGCTGCCGACCAAGCTGCCGTTCTGCGATTTCGGCGAGGTGATCGACCCTCCGTCCGCCGACGTGACCGCGCATATCGTGGAGGCGCTGGCGGCCGAGGGCCTGGCCGGTTCAGCCGCCGCTCGCCGGGGCGTGGAGTGGCTGTTCCGGGCGCAGGAAGCGGACGGCTCGTGGTTCGGGCGGTGGGGCGCCAACTACGTGTACGGCACCGGCGCAGGCGTACCGGCGCTGATCGCGGCCGGCATCGACCGAGCCGACCCGCGCATCCGCCAGGCCGTTCGGTGGCTCGTCGGCCATCAGAATGCCGACGGCGGCTGGGGCGAAGATCTCCGCTCGTACGTGGATCTGTCGTGGTCCGGCCGCGGTACGTCGACGCCGTCGCAGACCGCGTGGGCCCTGCTGGCGCTGATGGCGGCCGGCGAATCGGGGACCGCGGTCGATCGTGGCGTGGCCTTCCTCGTGGACACCCAGCGCCCGGACGGCGGGTGGGACGAGGACCAGTTCACCGGCACCGGCTTCCCGGGTGCGTTCTACATCAACTACCACCTTTACCGCGTCGTGTTCCCGGTTTCGGCACTCGGCCGCTTCGTGGCGGCGAACGCCTGATGCAGCCGGTGATCTGCGCCCCGATGGCGGTCGAGCGGTACGCGCTCCGCCGCGCCACGACGCCGCTCGTCCGGACCGGCATGGGCCCGGCCCGGTCGCGGCGCGCCGCTCGGTTGCTGGCCGGCCGGCCGGTGCTGGTGGCGGGCGTCGGCGGTGGGCTCGCGGCGTCGGTCCGCGTCGGCGACGCGGTCGTGGCCACGTCCGTCCTCGGTCCGTCCGGTGCCGTCGTGAGCTGCCCGATGGCCGCGTTCATCGCGGATGACCTGCGGCGCCTCGGCCTGACCGTCCATCTCGGGCCGATCGTGTCCGGCGAACGCGTGGTGACCGGCGCGGCTCGCCGACGGCTGGCCGTCGAGAGCGGCGCGCTCGCGGTCGACACCGAGTCCTACTGGCTCGCACCACGTGGCGACCTGCCGTTCGGTGTGGTCCGCATGATCTCCGACACCGACGCCCAGCCGCTGTTGCGGCCCGGGATCGTCCGGTACGGCCTGTCCGCGCTTGCCAACCTCCGTCGCGCGGTTCCGGCCCTCGATGGCTGGGCCGTTGGCCTGACCTGCTCTACAACCGATGAAACCCTGTTGCCGAAGGAGGTGAGCTGATCATGGCGATGCCACTTCGTCAAAGTATTCGGCTCGGCCGTTATCTGATGACCCAGAAGCTGCGCCGTAACGAGAAGTTCCCGTTGCTGGTCGAGCTGGAGCCGTTGTTTGCCTGCAACCTGAAGTGTGCGGGCTGCGGAAAGATCGAGCAGCCGGCATCGCTGCTCAAGCAGCGTATGCCGGTCGAGCAGGCGGTCGCCGCGATCGAGGAGAGCGGCGCGCCGATGGTGTCGATCGCCGGCGGCGAGCCGCTGATGCACCCGCAGATCGACGAGATCGTCCGTCAGCTGCTCGCCAAGAACAAGATTGTCTTCCTCTGTACGAACGCGCTGCTGATGCCGAAGCACATCCACAAGTTCAAGCCACACCGCAACTTCGCCTGGATGGTGCACATCGACGGGCTGAAGGACCGGCATGACGCGTCGGTCGGCAAGGACGGCGGCTTCGAGGGTGCGGTCGACGCGATCAAGATGGCGCAGCAGGCCGGCTTCAAGGTCATGACGAACACCACGTTCTTCAACACCGACACCCCGGCCGATGTGATCGGCGTCCTCGACTACCTCAACAACGAGGTCAAGGTCGACAACATGCAGATCTCGCCCGCGTACGCGTACTCGAAGGCACCTGACCAGGAGCACTGGCTCGGTGTCGAGGAGACCCGGGAGCTGTTCAAGAAGGCGTTCGCAGACGGCCGGCGCAAGAAGTGGCGGCTCAACCACTCGCCGGTCTTCCTCGACTTCCTCGAGGGCAAGCGCGAACTGTCCTGCACCGCCTGGGGCATCCCGTCGTACTCGCTGCTGGGCTGGCAGAAGCCGTGCTATCTGCTGGATGACGGCTACGCGAAGACGTACAAGGAGTTGATCGAGGAGACCGACTGGGATGCATTCGGTCGGGGCAAGGACCCGCGATGCGCGAACTGTATGGCGCACTGCGGATATGAACCGACGGCGGTCATCGCGACCATGGGTTCACTGAAGGAGTCGTTACGCGCAGCGATTGGCGGCTGATCACCATGCTCGACCAGCTCAACAGCCCTGCGGATCTGCGGGCACTGCCGGAGTCGGATCTCCCCGCGCTGGCGGCGGAGATCCGGGCGCGCCTGATCGAGTCGGTCGAGCGTACCGGCGGCCACCTCGGTCCGAACCTCGGCGTCGTGGAACTGACGCTCGCGCTGCATCGCGTGTTCGAATCGCCGCGCGACGCGATCCTGTGGGACACCGGCCACCAGGCCTACGTCCACAAGATGCTGACCGGGCGCGCCGGCCTCTTCGACTCGTTGCGCCAGGCCGGCGGCTTGTCCGGCTATCCGCATCGGTCGGAGAGCCGGCACGATCTGGTCGAGAACTCGCACGCCTCCACGTCGCTGTCCTATCTGGATGGTCTGGCGAAGGCGTTCGCACTGACCGGTCGCGACGATCGGTGCGCGGTCGCCGTCGTCGGTGACGGCGCGCTGACCGGCGGCATGTGCTGGGAGGCGCTCAACAACATCGCCGCCGCGCCGCACCGGCCGGTGGTCATCGTGCTGAACGACAACGGCCGCTCGTACGCGCCGACCGCCGGTGCCCTCAGCGCTCACCTCGCCGCGCTGCGAGCCGGCGCATCCGGTTCGCTCTTCGAGCAGCTCGGGCTGGCGTACCTCGGGCCGGTCGACGGCCACGATGTCGCGGCGGTCGAGGCCGCGCTGCACAAGGCACGCGATCTACGCATGCCGACGGTCGTGCACTGCATAACCCAGAAGGGCAGGGGGTACGCCCCAGCCGTCTCGGACGAGGCCGAGAAGATGCACTCGATCTCCCCGGTCGGCGGGGCCGCGCGGCAGACCTGGACCGACGTGTTCGGTGCCGAGATGCTGGCGATCGGTGCCGAGCGGCCGGATGTCGTCGTGCTGAGTGCCGCGATGCTCGGCCCGACCGGCCTGCAGCGTTTCGCGGACGCCTACCCCGACCGTACGTTCGACGTCGGCATCGCCGAGCAGCATGCCGTTACGTCGGCGGCCGGGCTCGCGATGGGCGGCCTGCATCCGGTCGTCTGCGTCTACGCAACGTTCCTCAACCGCGCATTCGACCAGGTCATGATGGATGTGGCGCTGCATCGTCTGCCGGTCACGTTCGTCCTCGACCGGGCCGGTATCACCGGCAGTGACGGGCCCTCGCATCACGGCATGTGGGATCTGACGCTGCTCGGGACCGTGCCGGGTATGCGGGTGGCGGCGCCGCGCGACGGATCGCAACTCCGCGGCCAGCTGCGCGAAGCCGTCGCCTGGACGGATGGTCCGACCGCGATCCGGTTCCCGAAGGCCGACGCCGCCCTTCCTCTTGCGGCGGTCGGGCACATCGGCACGGCCGACATCCTGCGCGCCGAAACCGCGCCCGGCAGCTCGGCAGACGCCTCCGCGGATGTGCTGATCATCGCGATCGGAGCGATGGCCGGGCCGGCACTGGCCGCCGCCGACCAGCTCTCCGACGCGCGGATCTCCGCGACGGTCGTGGATCCGCGATGGTTGTATCCGATCGACGAGGAGTTGATCCGAGCCGCCGCGTCGTTCCGCCACGTGATCACGGTGGAGGACGGCGGCGTACACGGCGGATACGGCGACGCATATGCCCGGGCGGTACGCGCGGCCGGCATCCCGACGCCGGTGCACTCGATGGCTCTGCCGCAGACGTTCCTGCCGCACGGCGCTCGGGGCGCGATCCTGACCGACCAGGCGCTGGATGCACCGAACCTGGCGGCAGCCGTGCTCAACGTGACCGCCCTGATCGACTCATAATGGGCACGTCACGGGAGCGCGGGATTGGCCGTAGATCTTGTGGTTTGCCAATATTTGGGGCATTCGTGCTATAGCGTCGTAACATGACCACACCTGAACGAGACGCGGGCGCGGGCGCTGGCGGGGATGACGAGCCGGGCGTCGCCTATGCGTCGCCACACGTGATCATGGTGGTGGTGGGCACCTCCATGATCGCCGTGGATCAAGTGCGCGAGGGCGTACGGTCGGTGGGCTCCCGAGCCGCATCCGTCGCGATCGACTTCCTGAAGAAGACCCGGGATCGCACGGATCAGACCCGCACGCGCGTACGGGCAGCGGTCGGCGAGGCCGATCGACGTGGGCGCGAGAGCGTCGCGGGGCGTCGCGCAGATGCCTCGGGGCTGGTGGACACGACGGTGTCGGGCACGGTCGACTGGGTGCAGGTCAACGTGATGCCGCAGCTCATCGACGGCCTCGTACCATATTTGGTCTCTGATGTCGTGCCGCGCATCATCGACGGCGCGATGCCGGAGATCACGGCCCGGGTTATCCCCGCACTGATCGAGGACATGACCAACGACCCGCGTATCCGCGAGCTGATCCTGGCTCAGAGCCGGGGCGTGCTGGGCCAGGTGACCGAGCAGGTGCGTACCGGCACCGCACGGGCCGACGACCGATTCGAAGCCGCCGCGCACCGCGTGTTCGGCCGCAACGACAAGGGCAACAACGCCAGCAAGGGCGTGCATGAGAACCGGAGTGCTTGACGCGTCGGTGGACGCGCCGCCGTCGCGTGCGTTCGCGGGCCTGGCATCACGGTCGACGGCGCTCCTCCTCGATGTGGCTCTGCTGACGGTCGCCGGTCTCGCGATCAGCGTGCTTCCCGGACTCGCCTGGAGCGAGGTGATCGGCCGGTCGCCGGGCTGGCTCGGCGCCGCATCCGGCGTCGTGGCTGCGCTGCTGCCCTGGCTCTACTTCACGTTCTGCTGGTGGTCGAGCGGCCAGACCGCGGGCGGCTTGATGATCGGCATCGCGGTCGAGCGGTCGGGCAGTCGCCACATATCGTTCGTGCAGGCGGCGCTGCGGGCCGCGATCGGGCTGGCACTGGCGCCGCTCTGGATCATCGGATACGTCGGGATCCTCATCGACAAGAAGCGCCGCGCCTGGCACGACGTTGTGTTCCGTACGGTCGTCCGCCATCGGGTCCGCGATTAGCTAAGCGGTCGCCCAGGCGTCCCGAAGGTAGTGCGCGACGGCATCATCCCGATGGGATCCGATCGTGCCGGTGGCAAGCCCGTGGAACGCGTCCTGCGCATCCGCCATCAGGTAACTCTCGTCGGCCGCCTCGAACATCGGCAGGTCGTTGGCCTGATCGCCGAAGCAGACGATCCGGTCCACGCCGAGATGCTCCCGCAGGAACCGTACGCCGGAACCCTTGTTCGCCTCCACGTTCAGGATCTCCAGCCAGGAGTAGCCGGGATTGCGATCGTCGAGGTAGAGCACCCGATAGATGCCGTCGTCGTCGGCGTACGCGTCGTAGGCGGGTGCGAGGATCTCATGCAGATCGATGGCCGAAAGGCTCATCACCTGCTCGGCGAACGCCTCGGTGAAGTCGTCGACGAGCCGGAACCGCTTGTCGCCCAGCGCTATCCGGCCGGTGACGTAGCGCTCCTCGACCTCGTTGAACACGCCGAGGTGATGGGCATGATGCTCGCCGTGGGCATCGGTGGTGAAGACGATCGGGTGCAAGCCGCGGGCGAGTTGATCGCGCACGTAGCGTTCGGCGCGCTCGGAATCCAGGCCGAGACGGCGTACGGTCCGGCGGTTCACCGGATCGAAGACCAGGCCACCGTTGTTGCAGATGATCGGCAGTCGCAGATCGAGGCCACTCAGTACGAGTTCGGTCGGTGGCAGCGAACGCCCGGTCGCGACGGTGAATAGCATGCCCTGCGCGACCAGATCGTTGATGATCTCGCGCGAGGCGGCGCTGACCCGATGGTCTTGGCCGAGCAGGGTTCCGTCGAGATCGGTCACGTACAGAACGCGCTTCGCCGTCACATCCCCAAACCTACCGGTCGCGCCCGGCCGTACGCTCACCCGCATGGAACGAGCGGATCCGATCACGATCGAGCCGTACGACGCGGCGTGGCCCTCCCGGTACGAGCGGGAGCGCGTACGAGTCACCGAGGCGCTGAGCCGGTGGCTGGTTGGGCCGATTGAGCACATCGGCAGCACCTCGGTACCCGGCCTTGCCGCGAAGCCGATCATCGACATGCTCGCCCGCGTCGACGACTACGCAACCGGCGACCTCACCACGGCGATGGCCACGATCGGCTGGGTACACGCACCGGAGCCGGCCGACCGCGAGCACCGGACGTGGTCGTTCTGCTTTCCGGATGCCGGCCGGCGGACCCACCATCTGCACGTCGTGGAAGCGGCGTCGATCGGGTGGCCCGGATGGATCGCTTTCCGGGATCACATGCGTACCCATCCCGCGGATGCCGCCGCGTACGCGCAGCTCAAGGCGGAACTGGCGGCCCTGGACCACGACGACCGGCCGGCCTACCGAGCCGGCAAGGCACCGTTCATCGAAGAGGTTCTGCGTCGTTCCCGGCCGGATCGTTAGCCCGATGCGGTCGGCACCTCAGGCCCGCCTGAGCTACCGGCACACAAAGTGACGCCCCCGACGGAGTCGGGGGCGTCACTCTTCGATGCGCTGGCGTGCCGGTCGCCTCGCGGCGAAAGGCACAACGCGGCTCCAGCCGAACGGTAGTCCGCGAAGGCAATGGGTGAGGCCCGGGGACACGAGCACGCCAACGACTGTCACAACGACACTCGTATGCAGGTTATTCCGGCCTACGGCGCGACTCTTCCGTTGTCGTTGAACGCCGCGTGCGTCAGCGGCATCAGCTCGGCCCACTTGGCTTCCATCTTCTCCGCGACCATCTCGATCTCCCGCTGCGGGAATGACGGCACGGTCGCACGGTCATCCTTCGTCCGCAGCGACAGGAAATGCATCAGCGACCGGGCGTTGCAGGTCGCGTACATCGACGAGAACAGGCCGACCGGCAGTACGGCCCGGGCGACTTCGCGCGCGACGTCGGCCTCCAGCATCTTTCGGTACGACGCGTACGCCTGCCGGTACGCCGTTTCCATCGCCGAAGTGACTGATTTGTACTGTTCCGGCGTGCCTTCGAAGAACTCGTACTTACCCGGGCGACCCTTCTGCACCAGTTTGCGATCGATGCCCGGTACGTAGAAGACCGGTCGCAGTTCGCGGTAGCGGCCGCTCTCCTCGTTGTAGGAGAAGCCGACCCGGTGCCGGTGGAACTCGCGGAACACGAAAATCGGCGCGCTAACCAGGAACGTCATCGAGTTGTGCTCGAACGGCGTGCCGTGCCGATCCCGCATCAGATAGTTGATCAGGCCCTTCGACCTGGCCGGATCCTTGCCTAGTTCCTCGATCGACTGCTCGCCCGCGGTGGAAACCCGGGCCGCGAACAGAACGTCTGCATCGGATGCGGCGCTGCGCACCAGTTCGACCGTGACATCGTCACGGAACTCGACCTCAAGGCCGTCCGAGAAGGCATCTGTGAAGGCATCTGACATCGCCGCATCATATCCGGGACGGGCGGCTTGTTGTTACGCTGCCGCACCAGCCACACCGGACCGCACCCGGTCGAGTACGACATGTGAGGATCGCCACGATGACAGCGACGCCGATCGAGGCCGACCCGTACGCCTGGCGCGCGCTCGACGAGGACACCCGGCAGGCGATCCGGACCGCGGCGAAATCCGGTCAACCGGCATCTGCCGAGCACGAAGCGATCGCGGTCGTGGCCTGGTCGCGATGGTGGCGCAGCCGGTATCCGTACCAAATGATCATTTTCTTGGGAACTGTTCTGGTGGCCGTCTGCGCCGCTTTCGCCGAGCGGGTCGGTCCCGGGCCGGAGCGGCTCGGCCTCGGCGTGCTCGGGTGCGTGCTCGGACTCGCTGCATTCCGGCTGATGATCAAGCGGAGTCAGGTCGCGAGAACCGCCTCGGTCAACTACGCGGCCGCGACCGAGCGCGCGCCACTCGCCCTGCCGGCTGCGATCACGCTCACCCGGCCACGCCTGTGGTTCGTCACGAACGCGCTCGCCACCGGCTCGTACGTGTTCTGGGTGGCCTGCACGATCTACGCACTGCAGGCGCAGACCGGCACCCTGCACCGGCATCCCACTGTCGTCACGATCATCGCTGGATTGTGGGCGATCGTCACGACGCGGGACGGGCTCCAGACGCCGCAGACGGCCACGGTCGGCCCGGACGGCATTTCGGTGCCCTGGTGGCAGGCGACCGTCGCGTGGTCGGCGGTACGGCTGGTCGAGGTCCGCTACACCGGCGGCGAGTGGACCATCACCTGGTACGTCGACCGAGGCTCGGTCCGCACCGGCCTCACCGGGAAGCGGAGGATCGCGCGCTTCGCCGACATGGCGAAAGTGGCGATCATCAGCGAAGAGCCCGACGTCGCGCTGTGGCTGACCCGGCGCTACGTCCGGGAGGCGGCGGACCGGTCACGGGAGTGCCGGCGACTCGCATCCGCCCTGCGCCGGCGTCAAACGGATCTCGGATCGCCGACCGGCTGACGTGCCCGTAAAGTCTTGTTCTTCGGCAGACGGAGGACGGCGATGGCAGGCAACGCGATCGGACGCTGGTTCGCTGCAAAGGATCCGCACTACATCGCGCTGAAACGAGCGGTACGCGCGGCGGTCGTCATCCCGATCAACTTCGCGATCGGCTCGGTCGTGATCGGTAATGCCCAGGTCGCCACGCTGGCCGCGTTCGGATCCTTCGCGCTGCTGCTGTTCGTCGAGTTCCCCGGCAACCGCTCCTCGCGCGCGGCCGCGTACGGCGCGCTCGCCCTCACCGGCGCGATCCTCATCACGCTCGGCACGCTGCTGTCGACCCCGGTTTGGCTCGCGGTGACCGCGATGGCGGTGATCGGATTCCTCGTTCTCTTCGCGGGCGTGGTCAGCTCGATGATCTCGCTGGCCGGACGGGCCGCACTTCTCACGTTCATCCTGCCGGTGATGCTCGCCGGCCACGCGCACGACATACCGCCGCGGCTGCTCGGCTGGGCCATCGCCTGTGCGGGCGCGATTCCGGCCGCGCTGTTCGTCTGGCCACCCCAGGATCAAAATCAGTTACGGGTACGCGCAGCCGCGATGTGCCACGCGCTGGCCCACGCCCTGGAAATCGACGCACCCACCTCGGCAACGGACCATCCCGCCGCAACCCTGCCGAAGGCGGTGGCCGACCTGCGTACGGCGTTCCGTGCCTCGGCATCACGTCCGGTCGCGCTGAGCACCGGCAGTCGCCTGCTGATGCGCGTCGTCGACGAGATGGAATGGCTGTCCACCACGGTCGCGAACATCGACGCCGATTCGCCGGCCATGTGGTCGGAGAGCGCCCGCCACCTTCGCACCACGGTGACCGAGGTACTGCACTCGTGCGCGTACGTCCTGGAGCACGACGGCGACGGTCCCGGCCGAGCCAACTGCACGAGGCTCGACGCGCAGATCGAAGAGCTCGTCAAGGCCCGCCGTACGGTGTCCGAGGAGACGCTGGCCGAACTGCGCAACGCCTCCCGGGACGGCGGAACCAGCGCCGGCGAGTTCGACCGCCCGCTGTACGCCGCCCACGAACTCGGCTACCTCGTCGACCGGACGGCGCGGACCGTCTCCGTGATCGCCGCCGCCGATTCGCGTGGTTGGCTGGCCCGCCTGGTCGGCCGGGCGCCGCAAGCCGGGGTCCTTGGCGAGGCGGCGGCGGCTGAGAAGATCGCGGCCGAGCAGTTCGACCGGCGATCCGTACCGCTGCAGAACGCCGTACGCGGCGCGGCCGGTCTCACGGTCGCCGTTCTGATCGCACGGGTCACCAACCAGCAGGAAGGGTTCTGGATCGTGCTCGGCGCGCTGTCGGTGCTCCGGTCCAACGCCCTGTCCACCGGCGCGACCGCGCTGCGCGCGGTCGGCGGCACGGCGGTCGGATTCGTGATCGGTGGCTTGCTGGTCGCCGCGATCGGAGCGAGCCCGGCCGTGCTCTGGCCGCTGCTCCCGATCGCGATCCTGGTCGCCGCGTTCACTCCGGAGACGATCTCGTTCGCTGCGGGTCAAGCCGCGTTCACCGTGGTCGTCATCATCCTGTTCAACATCATCGCGCCGCACGGCTGGCGGATCGGCCTCCTGCGGATCGAGGACGTCGCGATCGGCTGCCTCGCCAGCATCATCGCCGGGGCACTGTTCTGGCCACGTGGCGCCGGTGCCACGCTCGGGACCGCGCTGGCCGAGGCCTACTGGGCCGGCGCCGACCACGTACGCGAGGCGGTCGAGTACGTCTCCGGACGGCGAGCCGAGGGCCCGACGATGCGGGCCGCCGCCGCGACCGGGGCCCGGATGGATACCGCGTTGCGCCAATACCTGGCCGAGCGCGGCGCGAAGAACGTGCCGCTGGAGAACATCACCGCGGTCGCCAACGGCGCCAGCCGCCTGCGCCTCGCCGGCGACGCGATCTCGCAGCTGAAGACGTTCGGTGCGGCCGATCTGCTGGAGGAGCCGGTCAGTCTGCTGGTGAGCCAGACCGATCAGGTGACCGACTGGTACCGCACGCTCGGCGACATCCTGGCCGGCGGCCACGGCGCGGTTCCCGCGGTCGAGCCGGCCTCGGCGAACGCGTCGTTCCTCGATGTCGTGCTGCCCGCGATCAACGGCTGCGGCGATCCGACCCGCGCCGAGTTGGCCGAGCGTCTGCTCTGGTCCGGCCAGTACGTCGGCGACGTCAACCGCATGCGCCTCGATCTCGTCGCGCCGGTGATGCAGCTCCGCGAAGTCCGGAACCGAGCCTCCTGGCTGCGCTAAGCCATCCGGAGCGGTGGACCTGACCCATCGGAGTCTGTGCTCCGGCTGTGAACATCGCCTACGATGGGCCGACCATTGAATTCCATCGACGTGTCGGGAACTCACATGTCGGCCGTACCCATGCATCGATTCTCGCTGCGAGTGACCGCGGCGGACGGTGACGTCGCCGATCCGGACGTGGTCGAGCAGTTCGCCCTTGATCTGCGCACCGAGCTGTCCGAAGGGGACCTCGCGCAGATCGATCAGGTGGTCGCAGCCCCGGCGCCGGAGGGCGCTCGGGTGGTGGAAATCCTTGCCGCGTTCGAGTTCATCATCACGATGGTCGAGGCAGGCGAGGCGGTCGGGAAGATTCTCGACGCGATCCGCCGGGTGGCCGTCCGCTATGCCCAGCGCCGCAAGCGGCTGCGCGTTACGGTGGCGGATGTCGAGATCGATCTGGCGACCGCGAACGACGCGCAGCGTCTCGTCGTCGTGAACGCGCTGATGGCGCAGGCGGTGATGCCCGGGACCGGCGTACGGCGGGCGCTCATCATCGCGAACAAGGAGTTCGACGACCCGGCGCTCACCCAGCTTCGCGCGCCCGGCCACGATGCCGATGCGCTGGCCCGCGTGCTCGGCAACGCCGCGATCGGTGGTTTCCAGGTCGATCTGCTCACCGACGCGGACGAACGTACGATCCGGAACAGCATTGCCGAGTTCTTCGCCGATCGGCGGCACGACGATGTGCTACTGCTGCACTTCTCCGGGCACGGTGTCAAGGACACCCGCGGGCGTCTGTTCCTGACCGCCCGGGACACGCGGCTCGCCCGGCTCGGTGCGACCGGCATCGCCGCGAGCTTCATCAACGACCAGCTCGCCGAGACGCTGTCGAAACGGGTCGTGCTCATCCTCGACTGCTGCTACAGCGGCGCGTTCGCCCGTGGCGCCGGCGTCCGCGGTGACGACTCGGTGCACATCGACGATGCGTTCGGCGCCGGCAACGGCCGGATCGTGCTGACCGCGTCGAGCGCCACCGAATATGCGTTCGAGGGCACCGATCTCACCCGGTCCGAGGGCCAGCCCTCCGCATTCACCAGCGCGCTCGTGCATGGACTCGAGAGCGGGGAGGCCGACCTCGACGCCGATGGCGAGATCAGCATCGACGAACTCTACGACTACACCTACCGAAGCGTCCGGGCGACGACGCCCGGTCAGGCACCGATGAAGTGGAGTTTCGGCGTCGAAGGCAGCCTCGTCATCGCGCGCAGCATCCGGCCGGCCGTCCTGCCGCCACAGATCATCGACGATCTGGAGAGTGACCGCGGCGTCCTGCGCGAGGAGGCGGTCAAGGCGCTGGCCAGGTTGCTGGCGAGCGGCAAGCGCGGCCAGCAGGTCGCTGCAGCGGCCGCGCTGGTCCGGCTCAAGGACAACGACGATAGCGCGAGGGTACGGGCCGCTGCGGCCGCTGTACTGGGCGTTGCACCGGTCGTCGCGGTCGTTCCCCCGACCCAGGTCGTGCGATCCGCGACGACATCGGCGCCGGTTGCAACCGGGCCGGTCGCATCCACGCCGGTCGCACCCGCGACGGTCGCGCGCACGCCCATCGCACCGGCGTCGACCGCACCGACTCCCGCCGGACGAGCCTCCGTCGCGCCATCCTCGGTCGCGCCCACGAGCGTCCCACCCGCAGCCGCTGCGCCCACAGCCGCTGCGCCCACGACCGCTGCGCCCACGACCGCTGCGCCCACAGGCGTTGCGGCGGCGTCTAGCGGCCCGCCCTCGCGCCTTCCGGTCTCGACCGGGCCGACTTCCGGCCGGCCGGCACCGGAGGCGTCCGGTGAGCCGGTTGGCACCGGGACGCCGCTGCCTGCCGCCCGCTCGGGGCATCGCGGGCTGATCGTGTGCGGCGTCGTGACGCTGCTCTCGATCATCTTCGACGCCATCGGCGCCGCAGCGTCGAACAGCTGGCCCCCGCCATTGATCGTGTTCGACTCGATGGAGTTCGTCGCGGCCGTGGCGCTGATCGGATCGCGGCGAGTCATCTGGGGAGGGCTGGTCGTCGGCCTGCTGTCCTGGGAGTGGGCATTGGTCGGCATCTACCAGAACGACACGGTGGCGTACGCACTCGGCAGCGGGCACGTACCCGACGTGCTCGGCAATCTGATCGGAATCGTCGCGCTCATCGCGGGCATCATCGGACTGTTCCGCACGACCGGATACGTCGAGGTCAGGCGCGTCTGGGCACGGCTTGCCAGCGCCGCCCTCCTGCTGGCGCTGACCGTCGTTCTCAGCATCGAGTGCGCGTACATGCTGACGATCGCGTTCCAGGCGTCGCTGGACACGGCGGACGGATGGATCTACGGCATCGGCTTTGTCACGGGGCTGGTCCTGCCGCTGTTCGCGATCGGCCGTCCGGAATGGGTGGCGACTAGGTTCATTGCGGTCGGATGGCTGGTCGGCGGATTCATCATTGCCATCGGTGTCGAGGGCACAACCGGCGAAGGACTCAACGTCCAATTCACGCTGATCATGCTCGTGATCACCGGTATCGCGATGCTGGTAATCCTGTGGCCGTGGCGTACGCGATCCCGGCTAATGTCGGCAAGCCGATCGTTGCGTGACGACGGTCAGCCCACGCTCTAATCTCGGCGGCAGTAGCCACGCTCCGCCGCCGCCCGAGGACTGCCATGAAACTGCGCCGCACCGCATGCGCCGCCGCACTGATCACGCTCGCCGCGCTCAGTGCCTGCGGGTCGAATGTCGCGGCCGGCGGACATTCGCAGCTCACCGCCGCCGACCAGGCGTCGTCGCCCCGCGTGACGCCGAAGCCGGCACCGAAGCCGGTTGTCACGACCACCGCCGCGCCGTCGCCGTCGAGCGCGATCACCACGACCGCTCCGCCGGCATCGGGGGGCGGACCCGTCATCGTTCTGCCGATCATCACTCGCCTGCCGATCCTCACGCTCGCCGACTGCCTCGCGTACAACCCGGCGACCCTCACGTACGTCGACGAGGGCGCGAACGGATTCGAGATCACGGACGGCAGCAGCGCGATGCTGATCCTGGACAACCTCGGCGATGCCCTGACCGCGCTGACCCTGCTCCGCAACTACGACAAGCAGTGCTTCATCGGCCGCGACAACCCGTACACGGGGAACGATCGCTACCGCTACATCGTCGACTACTGGACCGGCACCGGCCTGTCCGGCACGAGCGTGCCGACGCCGGACTGCATCGGCTACGACAACACCGCGCTCGCGATCAACAACTTGGGCAGCACCGGATATCAGGTGGTGGCCGGAGCCCAGGCGCTCGCCCTCACGGCAACGCTCGCGAATGCGAACGCCACGAAGTCGCTGGCCGCCGCGCACCACTCCGAGTGCTTCATCGGGCGGACCAACTCGCGCGCCAACCGCAACGCGTACATCGTCGAGTATTGGATCTAGATAAAGGTGTTGGGGTGGCCGAGCGGCAGTCACCCCAACCCACTCACCGTAACCGTGCGCGTTCGTATTGTCTCGCCCAGTAGACGTCGTCGCCCAATTCATAGGCCGCGCGCTGGGGCCACGACGGCTCCCGCAGCAGCGCTCTGGCCAGGAAGATCGCGTCCGCCGAACCGTCCGCGAGGATCGTCTCCGCCTGCGCCGGCTCGGTGATAAGTCCCACTGCGCCGACCGGCAGACCGCTGACATCGCGCACGGTACGGGCAAACGGCACCTGGTACGCCGGACCGAGCGTGATCTTCTGATCCGGCGAGTTGCCGCCGCTGGACACGTCGATCAGGTCGACGCCGTGATCCTTGAGATCGCGGGCGACCGATGCGACCTCGTCGACCGTCAGACCGCCGTCCACCCAGTCGGTCGCGCTGAGGCGTACCAGTAAGGGTTTATCCTCCGGCCAGACCGCGCGAACCGCATCGACGACCTCGAACAGCAGGCGGCTGCGGCCGGCGAGGTCCCCGCCGTAGGCGTCCGCGCGCTGGTTCGACAGCGGCGAGAGGAACTCGTGCAGCAGGTAGCCGTGCGCGGCGTGGATCTCGATGACCTCGTAGCCGGCGACGATCGCGCGCTGCGCAGCCTCCGCCCACGCACCGACGAGCGTCCCGATCTCGGCCATCGACAGCTCCTTGGGCTGCGCATAGTCGCCGAACGCGAGCGGTGACGGCGCGACCGTCTCCCAGCCGCCGTCGTCGAGCGCCACCGAGCCGTGTCCGACCCACGGCGGGGTGGTGGATGCCTTGCGGCCGGCGTGCGCGAGCTGGATCCCGGGAACCGCGCCCTGCTCCCGGATGAAGGTCGTGATCCGCCGGTAGTCGTGCGCCTGGGCATCGGTCCAGATACCGGCGTCGACCGGGGAGATGCGGCCGTCGGCGGTCACCGCGGTCGCCTCGGACATCACCAGGCCGGCCCCGCCTCGGGCGATGCCGCCGAGGTGGACCAGGTGCCAGTCGGTCGGATGGCCGTCCATGGACGAGTACTGGCACATCGCCGAGGCCCAGATCCGGTTGCGGATCGTGGTGCCGCGCAGCGTCATGGTCTCAAACAGTCTGCTCACGCCTCATTCCAACACCGCTCCCCGCCGCTCCGTTCCCCGGTGCCTCCGGGGTCACAGTGCGATAACGACGTGAGCTAGCGTGTTCGATGTAACCGCGCCACCAACGACGGCGGCCACCTTCACGCACCATGCTTTTGGGAGCTGACGTGTCTAACATCGCCATTGTCGGATTCGGCCGGATCGGCCGATCCGTCGTCAAGGCCGGGCTGTCCGCACATCACTTCGAGCCGTCGGTCGTCGTCGACATCGCGGGCGCCGACGCAGTTCGCCGCACTGTTCGCAGTCGACACGAACTACGGACGCTGGCACGAGCCGGTCTCGTCGACCGCCGATTCGATCACCGTCGGCGGGCGGACGTTCAAGTACTTCAACGCCAAGGAGCCGATGCCGCGCTGGGACGAACTGGGCATCGACCTCGTCGTCGACTGCACCGGTCGCGCCACCACCCGCGCGGGCGCGCAGCCGCATCTCGACAAGGGCGCGAAGCGCGTACTGGTCAGCGCGTCCGAGCAAGACGCTCGACGACTGCGACGCCGTTCTGCTGCCGGGCATCAACCTCGACACGTACGACCCGGCAAGCACCACATCGTGTCCATGGCGAGCTGCACGACGAACGCCCTGGCGCCGGTGGTCAAGGTGCTGCGCGAGACGGTCGGCATCCGCGACGGATTCTTTTCGACCGTGCACGCGTACACGAACACGCAGTCGCTGACCGATCAGCCGATGAAGGATCGTCGCGACTCGTGGGCCGCGGCCGAGAACCTCATCCCGTCGTCATCCGGCGCCGCGAAGGCGCTGAAGTTCCTCTGGCCGGACCTGAACATCGCCGGCAAGGCGTACCGGATTCCGGTGCGTACCGGCAGCATTGTCGAACTCAATATCCGTTCGGACCGGTCGACCAGCGTCCAGGAGCTGAACGAGGCGTTTCAGGCCGCGGCCGACAGCCCGGAACTCAAGGGCATCTTCACGGTGCTGACGGGCGAATTTGGGCATCGTCGCGGATCGTCGGCGAGACGTAGTCGTCGCTGCTGGATGTCGTTCCGCTGACGGCCGTACAAAATGGTGTCTTGTTTCGGTTGCCGCCTGGTACGACAACGTTGTCCGGCTTCTCGATGCGTCTCGCGGAGACCGCGCGGCCCTGGCCTGATCTGATCCGGCGCCGACGGCGGCGTGTCTCACGCCGCCGCACGCGGGAACTCAGCTCAGCCGCTCGATCACCATCGCCATGCCCTGGCCGCCGCCGACGCACATGGTCTCCAGGCCGAACTGCTTGTCGTGCCACTGCAGCGAGTTGATCAGCGTGGTCGTGATGCGGGCGCCGGTCATGCCGAACGGGTGGCCGACCGCGATCGCGCCGCCGTTGACGTTGAGCTTGTCCAGCGGGATGCCCAGGTCCTGGTAGGACGGGATGACCTGGGCCGCGAACGCCTCGTTGATCTCGACCAGGTCGATGTCGTCGATGGTCAGGCCGGCCAGCGCCAGCGCCTTGCCGGGACGCCTCGACCGGGCCGAGGCCCATGATCTCCGGCGACAGGCCGGAGACGCCGGTCGACACGACCCGGGCCAGCGGCGTCAGGCCCAGCTCGGCGGCCTTGCGGTCCGACATGATCACGAGCGCGGCGGCGCCGTCGTTGAGCGGGCAGCAGTTGCCGGCGGTGACCCGGCCGTCCGGGCGGAACACCGGCTTGAGGCCGGACGACGCCCTCGATCGTCACGCCCGCGCGCGGGCCGTCGTCGGTCGAGACGACCGTGCCGTCGGGCAGCGTGACCGGCGTGATCTCGCGCTGCCAGAAGCCGGCGTTGATCGCCTCCTCGGCCAGGTTCTGCGACCGTACGCCGAACTCGTCCATCTCCTCGCGGCTGACGCCCTTGACGCGCGCCAGGTTCTCCGCGGTCTGGCCCATCGCGATGTAGATGTCCGGCACGTTGCCGTCCAGGCGCGGGTCGGCCCACGAGTCGGCACCGCTCTCGGCGACCGCGGCGGTCCGCGCCTCGGCCGTCGGCGAAGTACGGGTTCCGGGTGTCCGGCCACGAGTCGGAGCTGCCGAATCCGAAGCGGGACACGGTCTCGACGCCGGCCGAGATGAGCACGTCGGCCTCGCCGGCCTTGATCGCGTGCAGCGCCATCCGGGTGGTCTGCAGGCTGGACGAGCAGTAGCGGGTGATCGTACAGCCGGGCAGGTGGTCCATGCCCAGCTTGACCGCGACCACGCGGCCCATGTTGTAGCCCTGCTCGCCGCCGGGCAGGCCGCAGCCGAGCATCAGGTCGTCGATCTGCGCCGGGTCGAGCTGCGGCACCTTGTCGAGCGCGGCCCGGACGATCTGAGCGGTCAGGTCGTCCGGGCGGATCGACGTCAGCGAGCCCTTGCCCGCGCGGCCGATCGGGGAACGGGCGGTCGCGACAATCACGGCCTCTGGCATGGTTGTTTCCCCTTCGCTTCCTTGCGATTCTTTCCCTGACTAAGCGCTTGCTTAGGATGCCTACCGTGTGGCACGGTGTCAACGCCCGGCCAATCGAGACATGTCACATGCGGATCACACCGCGGAGGACCGAATGCACGCTCAGAGCGCGGTCGCCGATCTCGACGCGAGCATCGCCGACGATCTCGAAGAGGCCTGGGCCGACATCCAGCCCTCGGTGGTACGCCGCCTGATGATCGCGGCGACCCAGGAGTTCTGGATCCGGGGCTACCACGCGACCACGACCCGTGACATCGCCCGCCGGGCCGGCCTCTCCCCCGCCGGCGTCTACGTGCATTTCACGTCGAAGGAAGAGGTCCTCTTCCGGATCACGCTGTTCGGGCATCAGCAATCGTTGGCGCAGATCACCGCGTCCGTCGCCGGCGTGGCCGATCCGTTCGACCGTCTCCGCGCGATGGTCAGCGGCTTCAGCGCCTGGCACGCGAGCTTCCACGCACCGGCAAAGGTGATCGAGTACGAATTGCACGCGCTGAGCGACGAGCACTTCGCCGAGATCGCGCGCTGCGCCGGAGCATCGACGCGGTCGTCCGCAAGACGCTCGAGTACGGCGTCGAGCGGGGCGTGTTCGACGTGCCGGACATCGCCGGCGCGGCGCTCGTCCTGCTGTCGCTCGGCATCGACGTGTCCCGGTGGTACCGCGCCGACGGCGACCGTACGCCGGAGAGCATCGGCGCGCTCCACGCCGACCTGGCCGAGCGGATGTTCCGCCGGCATTTCAGAACCGTGCCCATCGACCAATGTTGCGTATCGGCGTCCAGATCCATCCTGGAACACTGCAACCATGGCTAACAGCTCAAGCGCGTCGCCCTCGAGGCCGTAGGACATGGGTCGGCGGAGCGTCGTCTAGTAACGGGGACCACTTCTATCCGCTCTACGGCGAGGCCGACGGCGCGCACTTCGAATGCTGGACGAGCTGGCCGCCGGGCTGCAATCACGGCCCGGATCCAGTTCGGCGCGGTGACCTGCAACGTCGTCGTCACCGAACCGTGGGAGCCAGTGCCCGTCCGCACATGGCCGCGCGACGGTCGACCACATCCAGCGACGTTGCCCCGCTGATCTTCGGCATCGGCTCCGGCTGGTTCCAGCGAGACTACGACTAATACGGCCTCACGAGATTCGGCACCGGCACGGCCCCCGCCTCGACGCGACTCGGCGAGGCCACATCGTCGCAAGATCATCACTGACCGCTGGACGAAACTGAATCCGGCGCCGATGCGACCTCATCCCCGTGCTGGTCGACGGGCACCGCACTTGAAGAAGACCATCCCGCTCGTAGCGCGCTATGCCGGACCTGCGGCACGCGGTTCGCCGACTCGACGACGAGATACGCAGCCGTCGTCGCCCGGCGTCGTCGAATGCTGCGACCAGGAAGGCCGCGACCCGGCGAGGCCAGTCGAATCGGCGGTCATCGGCCGGCCATTTGCGACCAAGCTAGACCTCAAGACCGGTGACGATACGTCGAGGATGGCTTCCTGCAGTTCACGACAGCTCGGTATCAACGGCCCCGACTACCCGACCTGGCCAAGTCTTCAGCCGAATGGCTCCGCAGGCGCTACGCCGGGATCCGTGACCGAACCTACCCCCGTCGTTGCCGTGCGCGATCCGGCACCAGATCGGCGGCAACCGCAGCCGCCGCTGCCCGGAGGAGCACGACCCGCGTTGCGACTGCTCGGTCCCTCGGTGCGTGACGGCTTCCGCAGATCATTGCCGTGTCGCCGACAACCCATCTCACGAGCGTATTCGTTTTCCGAAGGACAAGTGATCGGTGCCCGCCGTCTCGGAGCAGCGTGGCGCAGAACGCATCGACTGTCCGGCACAGCGCCGCGTACGCAGCCAGCGAACGTCGTCGGTACGCGGCCGTCCGACGTTGTCCTTGATCGCCGTCGGTACGCCGTACGCGGGCCGCGATCACGCCGTCGACGATGCCGCTGCGCTCGGCGACCTCCGCGCTGGTCGACGACCGCCCATCCAGCGCTGTGGTGCGATCCGGGCCAGTATGAACGACCAAGCTCGAGTCGGCTGAGCGTCCCACGATCAGCGCACCCTGGCGAGCCGGAAAGTCGTGGTCGCGCGTCACGAGCGGACTCACAAGGCACTCCACACACGTTAGACAACCTGGCCAGCTCGTTGGGCAGGATCAACCTTAAAACGCCGTCGTCGGTACGCCCATCAGGGCGTTGTCGGTCTGCTCCAGCACGCGACGGCGGGCGGCCAGCTCGGGCAGCACGGTCGTGGTGAAGAAGCGGGCCACCGCCGTCTTGCCGGTGTAGAAGTCGATCTCGGCCGGAGCCCGGCGTCCAGGGCGGCGATCGCGACCGCCGCCTGCCGGGTCAGCAGCCAGCGCGATCAGCAGGTCGCCGACGCTCATCAGCAGCCGCGTCGCGTTCTGGCCGACCTTGTAGACCTCGGTCGGCGTCTCCCGCGCGGCCAGCTGCCACTCGGTCATCGTGGCGACCATCGCCGCGCACGTCGGCGAGCGCGTCGACGAGCGCGGCCCGCTCGATCTTCAGCCGGCCCTCGTCCTCGATGACGGCGAGGAACGTCTCGATCTCGCCGACCACGACGCCCAGCGCGACGCCACGGTCCCGGGCGATCTTGCGGAAGAAGAAGTCCTGGCCCTGGATGCCGGTCGTACCCTCGTACAAGCTGTCGATCTTGATGTCCCGGATGTACTGCTCCATCGGGTAGTCCTGCAGGAAGCCGGATCCGCCGAGGGTCTGCAGCGACAGCGTCGAGCATGCTCGTGCGACCGCTCCGAGCCGACGCCCTTGACGATCGGGAGCAGCAGGTCGTTGACGTTGATCGCGAGCGCGTCGTCCTCGCCGCGGTCGTGCGCGGCCATCGTGGCGCGGTCGATCCAGCCGGCCGCGTAGATGTAGATCGCGCGCAGGCCCTCCGCGTACGCCTTCTGCAGCATCAGCATCCGGCGGACGTCCGGGTGCGCGTCGATCGTCACGCGCGGCGACGGTCTTGTCGGCGGCACGGGTCAGATCCGGGCCCTGCACCCGGTTGTGCGCGTAGTCGAGCGCGTTGAGATAGCCGCTGGACAGCGTGGCGATCGCCTTGACGCCGACCTGCATGCGCGCCGACTCGATCACCTTGAACATCTGCGCGATGCCGTCGTGCACCTCGCCGAGCAGCACAGCCGACGGCCGGTACGCCGTGCTGGCCGAAGCTCAGCTCGCAGGTCGTGGAGACCTTCAGGCCCATCTTCTTCTCGACGTTCGTCGCGTAGACGCCGTTGCGGGCGCCGAGCGCGCCGGTCTCCGGGTCGAACTGGAACTTCGGCACCAGGAACAGCGACAGCCCCTTCGTGCCCGGTCCGGCGCCCTCCGGCCGGGCCAGGACGAAGTGCACGATGTTCTCTTCGAGGTCGTGCTCGCCGGAGGTGATGAACCGCTTGACGCCGTCGATGTGCCAGCGTGCCGTCGGGCTGCGGCACCGCACGGTACGCCCGGCGCCGACGTCCGAACCGGCGTCCGGCTCGGTCAGCACCATCGTCGCCGCCCAGCCGCTTGTTCGAGCATGTGCTCGGCGATCGAGCGCTGCGCCGCGGTGCCGAGCTGGTAGAGCAGGCCGGCGAAGCCGGGGCCGCCGCCGAACATGAACACCGGCGCCTGCGCACCCTGGATCATCTCGATGATCGACCACCACAGCGCGCGCGGCGCGGCCGTGCCGCCGGCCGCGACCGGCAGGTCCAGGCGCCAGTATTCGGCGTCCATGTAGGCGCGGTAGGAGCGCTTGAACGACTCGGGCATCGTCGACCGAGTAGGTCGCCGGGTCGTAGACCGGCGGATTGCGGTCGACGTCGACGAAGGACTCGGCGACCGGGCCGGTCGCAGCCGGGAGACCTCGGCCAGCATGTCGCGGACGGTGTCGCGCGTCGAGGTCGGCGAACGCGCCGCTGGCGAGCGTCGCGTCCAGGCCGAAGACCTCGAACAGGTTGAACGTCAGATCGCGGACATTGCTGCGGTAATGGGACATCTTCGGCCTCTTTCGCACTCGATGGCTCGCTTCGTCTCCCAAGGTGCCGTACCGGCGCCGATTCGTCAATACCGACCAGTCGGTATGTTACCGGTCTCATACTCCGAGCAGATCCAGCCGGCAGACGGCGGCGCCGCCGGGAGGACGAACCTCCCGGCGGCGCCGTTGTGCGTGTCGACTGTCGTTACGGGTTCACCGTGATCGTGAACGTCGCGAGTCGGGTTCTAGATGTCGATGAAGTTGTTGCTCTCGTGCAGCCCGTTGAACGTCACCGAACCGACCGCCGGACCCTGTCCGGCTTCCGGCAGCGGGTTGGCCCAGATGCCGTAGCCGGACTTGGCGTTGAACGCGTCACCGCTCTGCTGCGCACCGGTGATCGTGGTGTTCGTGAAGATGGTGTCGGTGACCGGGTTCAGCGCGGTGCCGCCCGAGTAGTCCGTCTGGAACATGATGCCGGAGTACGTCGGATCGGTGATCGTCGCCGTTGCTGACCCGGATGCCCTGGAACGACGTTCGTGGCACTGAACATCCAGATGCGCCCCGAACACCTGACCGCCCCAGAAGTGGCCGCCGTCTCGCGGACCAGCGAGAAGTTGGAGAACGTCGTGACCGGCAGGGCTGAAGCCCTGGAACGCGAATGCCGAAGTTCAGCGAGCTGATCGTCAGACCCGAGTAGTCAGAGCGTGTCGGCGACGTATGAAGTTCTTGATCGTGTTGTTGTCGCCGCCGTAGACCGCGATACCGGCCGCACGCCAGGCGATCAGCGCCGTGACGTTCTGGATGGTGTTGTTCTCGTTGTTGCCGGCCTCCTGGTCGTTCGCGGCGAACAGCGCGAAGCTGTCGTCACCGGTGCGTGCGGGCCTCGTCGTTGCTGATCAGGTTGCCGGTGCTGCCGTTGGTCAGGTTGATGCCGTCCGCGAAGGTGTCGCGGATCCGCATGTTGGTGAACGTGGAGTTGGTCACGCCGGCCGCGCCCCACACGCCGACGACCGTGTGCTCGATCCAGACGTTGTCGATCGTGATGTTCGACTGGTCGCGCAGGTCCCAGGTGTGTGCCCGGGCCGTCGATGCGGCTGGTCGTAGTTGCCGAACCAGGCGAAGCCGCGGAACGTCGAGCCGCTGGCACCGCTCTGCAGCGACCAGCCGGCGTCCGTGTTCTCCTGGTCGTCGGCACGACGAACTGGGTGAACCAGGGGCCGGCGCCGACGACGTCGACGCCCTTCTGGTAGATCGGTGAACTTCTGCGTCGACCGAGTACTGGCCGGCCGGCAGGTAGACGCCGGTCAGCGTGCCGGTGGTGTCCATCCGGACCTTGTCCAGCGCGGCCTGCACGGACGCCTGGTCGAAGCCGGTCGGCACGACGTAGTGCGTCGGGTCCGGGTTCGCGACCGGGGTCGCCTGCTCGAGCTGCATGAAGTCGATCGCGTAGTACGCCGCCGAGTTCGCCGCGTCCTTCTGCAGCTTGATCGTGCTGCCCGGCGGCGTACGTCGCGGGCAGCACGAAGCTGGCCTCGTCGTAGATGTGCCGCGGGCTGCCGGCGCTCGGCGAGTTGCCCGGGCCGGTCTCGGCGCCGTAGAGCCACGCGAAGTGCGAGGTCAGGCTCAGCGGCTGGACCAGGGTGCCGTTGACGTAGAGGTCGAGCGTGCCGGTCGTGCCGCCGCCGCCGGCCGAGTCCGGGATGGAGAAGCGGACCACGAACGTGTTGGTCGCCTCGCGCGACGTCCACTGCACGGACTGACCCGGTCGCGGTCAGCGTGACGGCCTTGCGGCCGGACGCCTCACCGGCGAGGTCGCCGATGGTGCGGTTCGGGCGCGAGCACCGTGGCGCCGCCGCCGACCGTGCCGGCCTCCGCCTCGTAGTTGTCGTACGGCATGTTGGCGCCGAGGCCGACGAAGAGCGACGGTGGTGCTGGTGTTGTTGGCCTGCTTGACGCGACAGCTCGGCGGCGTCGACGGCGATGACCGTCTTGACCGTGTAGTTGCCGTTCGACCGCGGTCCACGAGCCCATGCTGACGTTCTGGGTCGCGCCGGCGGCGAGCGCGCCGGTGTAGGAGCCGGTCAGCGTCGCGACCGACGGTGCCGCTCGAGTTGATCGACGGTCGGTCGTGATCGCCGTGCGCGCCGGACGCTGGTCGCGATGTTGCCCTGGTTCTTCAGCGCCACCGTGAAGGCGACGGTGTTGCCCGCCGACGGGTTGCGTCGGCGTCCAGCGACGGTGGTGCCGACCAGGTCGGCAGCTCTGCACCGGCGCGACCACGAGCGACGTCGGGTTGGTGTAGTTGTTGTTGCGTCTCGTTCAGCTCGACGATCGTGTTCGCCTCGTCGACCTTCGCGGTCAGCGAGTACGTGCCCGCGGTCTGGGTGCCGATGCTCGGCGGAGACGGTCGCGGTCGCGCCGGCGGCGAGCGCCGGCGACGGTCGCGGTGCCGACCTTCGTCGTACCCAGGTAGAAGTTGACGTTCGACGCCGCCGAGGCGGCCGTGCCGATGTTCTTCACCGTGGCGCGACGCGGTGATCGCGTCGGTCTCGATCGGGCTGGTCGGGCGTCCAGGTCGAGCGCGGTGACCGTGAGGTCGGGGTTCGGCGCCGGGGTGCCGAAGACCTGGAACTCGGCCACCTGGCCGCCCGGGGCACCGCTGTTGCTGGTGATGGACAGCTCGATGTTCTGGTAGCTGCCGCTGACCGGGATGGTCACCGTGTTGCCGGTGGCCGGGTCGAACGAGTAGGTCTGTCGCCGCGGCCAGCGTGACGAACGAGCCGCCGCTCTGGTCCTGGCCGAGGACCGCGATGGTCTGGGTGCGCGGCGCCCCACGACGCGTCCGGGTTCAGCTTGACGACGACCGAGCTCAGCGTGCGCGTTGCCGACCAGGCTGGACGGTCAGCCTGGCGTCGGGTACGTCGAGCCCTCGAAGTACGTGGTCACGTCGTTGTCGTTCGCGTTGGTCGGCCACGAAGATGTACGTGTTCGCGGTGCCGGTGATCGGCGTGCCGACGGCGAGGTTGGTGCCGTGGGCCGCCGCCGGTGCCGGTACGCGTGACCGTGTTGCTGGCCTGCGACTGGTTGCCCGCCGCGTCCTTCGCGACCACGTAGTACATCACCGTGGCGCGTGTCCGGCTGCGACTCGGTGTAGGTCAGCGTGGTGCCGCTGACCGTGGTGTCGAGCGCGCCGTTGCGGTAGACGTCGTAGCCGGTGACGCCGACGTTGTCGGTCGACGCGGTCCAGGTCAGCTTGACCGTGCCGGAGACCGGGCGTGGTGTACGGCGAGGTTGCGACGGCGCGGTCGGCGCGGTCTGGTCACCGGTCTGGCCGGTGCGGGTGACGCTGTTGCTAGTTCGCCGACTGGTTGCCGGCGGCGTCGTGCGCCCGCACGAAGTACGTCGCGGTCAGCGTGTCGGGCTCGTTGTCGGTGTACGTCAGCGCGGTGCTCGGCACGCTGGTGAGCAGCGCGCCGTTGAGGTAGATGTCGTAGCCGGTGACGCCGACGTTGTCGGTCGACGCGGACCAGGTCAGCTTGATCTGGCCGGACTGCGGCTGGGTGTAGGCGAGGTTGGTCGGCGCGGACGGCGCCGTGGTGTCGCCGCGTGGTCGGGCCGTACACCTCGAACTCGGAGATCTGGCCGGCCGGCCAGCACCGATGTTCGCGGTGATGTTCAGCCGCACGTAGCGGGTGGTGGTCGCGTTGAAGTGATCGTCACCGTGTTGCCGGACGCCGTCGAAGGTGTAGCGTCGCCGAGGCCACCAGGTCGGTGAAGTTCGAGTTGTCGGTGCTGCCCTGGACCGACGAGCGTCTGGGTGCGCGTGCCCCAGGTGCCGGTCGGCAGCTTCAGCACGACCTTGTTGACGCTGACCGACGAGCCGAGGTCGACCTGCAGCCACTGCGGGAACGCGTTGTTGGTGCTCTCCCAGTAGGTGCTGCCTGGTTGCCGTCGGTGATGTTGCCCGACGCGTAGCGTCTGGGTGTGGCTGCTCTCCGACGTCGCCCGGTTCAGCGCGAGGTTGCGACGAGGTCGTGGTCGGGCCGTAGATCTGGAACTCGGAGATCTGGCCGGCCGGCCAGCCGGAGTTCGCGGTGATGTTCAGCCGCACGTACCGGGTGCTGGTCTGGCCGAAGTTGATGGTGACCGTGTTCGCGCGAGCCGTCGAAGCGTGTACGTCGCCGAGGCGACGATCGTGCGTGAAGGTCGAGTTGTCGGTGCTGCCCTGGACCGACAGCGTCTCGGTGCGGGCGCCCCAGCCGGACGGGACCTTCAGGACGACCTGGTTGATCGCGGTGCTGGCTGCCGAGGTCGACCTCGAGCCACTGCGGGAAGGCGTTGTTCGTGCTCTCCCAGTAGGTGCGCCTGGTTGCCGTCGTTGGCGTTGCTCGCGCACGTAGGTCTGTGTGTAGCCGCTGGAGCTCATCGTCTTGCCGAGGGCGAGGTTCGTTCCGGCGGCGGTGGCGGCCGGTGCCAGCGCGAATACCGGTAATACCGATACCAGAGGCCGGCCAACGCCGCGGCGAATCAGCCGCGCCGTGCGCTTCCTTCTCATAGGGTTTCCTCGATCTGTGTAGAGGCGGGGGTGCGAACGCAGGGGGAATCGGGGGTGAGTGCGGTGTCTGTCCGATGTGGACGGACGCGCGCGATCGGCATCTGCGCTGGTGGCATCACGCAGGCACCGAGCGTGAAGGCTCATGACTGCGGGCGGCGACCGTCCGCGCGTTGCCGAAATCGACACCACGTGTTCTCTCCGGGGGTGAGAGACGAGCGGAAGCACGGACACCGAGCGGTGCGTCCCTGCATCTACTTGCACACGACAGATCCGAAACAGAACTGGATTCGTGCAACGAACTTGCATAGCCTTGTGGCGAAGATTACAAGCGTGCTACTGCCGAGTCAACGTTTTGAAAACGCTTGCTAGCCATCCGGGACACGCACTTTTTCCACCGTCATGGCAACGCCGCAGCATGACGGCCTAAGGACGACGGTCGATGCAGCAGAAGTTATGTTTCGCAGCGATGACGCCGATCGCCCGGCGAGTGCATAATGGCTGCCGCGATCGTAAGCATGCCCATTTCTGCAAGAAACTTGCACGGCGCATTCCACTGCGGTGCCTTCACCGCTGTGCATTCGCGCGACCGTCCCGGCCGAGCGGGAATCCGCGGGTCCCCGCGCTGGCTCGACCATCGTGTGACGTGGGATACCCGGATCTCGCTTGACACGCCATGGTCGGCAGTGGTAGCGTACGAAACAGTTTCGTTCCGATATTCGCCGGCACGTCGACGAGAAGAGGTGATCATGACTGACCAGTTGAGCGCCGACCAGATGCCGCCCAAGGGCGAGTCTTGGTCGCCACGATCGGTCCGGCTCGGCGGCGATCGGGAGACCGAGATCCTCCGCGCTGCGTACGAGCTTCTCGGCGAGGTCGGCTATGAGGGCCTTCGTCTCGACGCGGTCGCCAGCCGCGCCAAGGCCAGCAAGGCCACGCTCTACCGGCATTGGCCGGGAAAGGCACAGCTGGTCGCGGATGCGGTGCGGGTCTGCAAGGTTTCCGGGCACGAGAGCCCGGATACCGGCAGTCTTCGGGGAGATCTCGTTGCATTCCTCGAAACTATGGCAATATCGATCATGGGCGAGGATGGTTCGATCTTTGCCGGCCTGGTCATGGCCATGCTCAACGATCCGGACTTCGCGGTAGAAATGCGGGCGCTGCAGGCGTCGAAACGCAGCACCGCGGTCGCCATCCATGGCCGCGCGGTCAGCCGCGGCGAAATCAATGCCGGCACCGACCCGTACCTCATCGATGAGATCGCGCCGGCGCAGATGTTCATGCAGTTCATTGCCCGGGGCGAACCGCTCGATGGGCCCTTCATCAAGCACCTGGTGGACGACATTCTGATGCCGCTGCTCACGCGATAGCCAATCGCGGACCTGCGGGGCGAACGAAACCAATCGTCACGAAACCGGGTACGAGAACGAAAAGAACTGATAACCCAACGGGGATATGACGGACTCCTACCTCTGACTCGAGTCCCTTCCGGCCGCCCTGCAACGGCCACCACCACATCGCGAACTGCTCAACGGCGCCCTGTCAAGGCAGCGCTGTGTTCTTCGAGAGGAACAAATCATGTCAACTACCGTCGAATCGGCCGAAGCGCTACGTTTGCGCTCGGGCGAGCCCGACCCCAAGCGGTGGCTGGCACTGTCCGTCATCCTGGCAGCCCAGCTCCTGATCGTGCTCGACGCGACGATTGTCACCATCGCACTCCCGTCGATGCAGGTTGCGCTGCACATGAGCAACGCGGACAAGCAGTGGGCACTCACCGCGTACACACTGTCCTTCGGCGGTCTGCTGTTGCTCGGCGGGCGTATCGCCGACTACACCGGCCGCAAGCGCGCCTTCATGATCGGTCTGATCGGCTTCGCGGCGGCGTCCGCGCTCGGTGGCCTGTCGCAGAGCGCGGGCATGCTCTTCGGCGCCCGCGCGCTGCAGGGCTCGATGGCCGCGCTGATGGCGCCGGCCGCGCTGTCACTGCTCACGGTGACGTTCACCAAGCCGAAAGAGCGGGCGATGGCGTTCGGCTTCTACGGTGCGATCGCCGGTGGCGGTAGCGCGATCGGCCTGCTCCTGGGTGGCGTCCTGACCGAGTACGCGTCGTGGCGCTGGACACTGCTGATCAGCACCCCGATCGCGATCGGCGCGGCGTTCGCGGCGGCGGCCTGGGTGAAGGAAAGCCGCGCGCATGGCAACACGAAGTACGACCTGCCGGGCGCGATCACGTCCACGCTCGGACTCGTCGCGCTTGTCTACGGCTTCACGAAGGCCGCACCGACCGCCGGTACCAGCGGATCGAACTGGGGTTCCACCACGGCGGTGACCATGTTCATCCTGGCGGCCGTGCTCCTGCTCTCGTTCGTGCTGATCGAGATGCGGTCGAAGAACCCGCTGCTGCCGATGCGCGTCGTTCGCGACCGCAACCGCGGCGGCTCCTACCTGGTGGCTCTGATCATCGGTGTCGCATTGTTCGGCGTGTTCCTGTTCCTCAGCTACTACATGCAGCTGACGCTGCACTACACGCAGCTGCAGAGCGGTGTCGCGTTCCTGCCGTTCACGGTCGGCATCGTCGCCGGCGCGATGCTCTCCACGCAGATCCTGCCGCGGGTGGGCCCGCGGATCCCGATGACGGTCGGCCTGGTGATGGCCGCGGTCGGCATGGTCTGGCTGACCCGTCTCGGCGTCCACACCGGCTACTGGTCGCACATCTTCGGGCCGCAAATCATCATCAGCCTCGGCATGGGCGTCGTGTTCGGCCCGCTGACCAGCACCGCACTCGTCGGCGTCGAGAACCACGACGCCGGTGTCGCGAGCGCCCTGGTCAACACGGCGCAACAGATCGGTGGTTCGGTCGGCGTCGCGCTGCTCAATACGATCGCCATCACCGTCACGACGAACTACTTCATCGCACACGGCGTCACCTCGTTCGATCCGCTGCACCCGTCTCCGGTGGGCGCGGCCGGCACGGTCCACGGATACTCGATCGCATTCTGGGTCAGCGCAGGTCTAATGGCCGTCGCGGCACTGGTCTCGTTCCTGTTCATCCGGGCCCGAGCCGACCAGCTCCAGACCGACGCTGCGCCGGCGGCGGTCTAGGCTCACCGGCAAAGAACCCGTCCGCAGCTGCGGACGGGTTCTTTGTATTCGGGCTCGGGCTACATCACGAAGTCGGGGTTGTTCTGGATGATCGCGAATCGTGCACCCTGCGGATCGTCGATGATCGCGAACTTCCCAGGTGGCGAGTTCTGCACGCCTCCCTTGGACGTCGCGCCCAACTCGATCGCCTTCGCGTACGTCGCGTCGGCATCGGCGACCGCGAAGTAGACGGTCCACGCCGGTCGCGCCTCCGACTGCATCGCGCCGGCCACACCGCGACCGCCGACTTCCAGCAGCGAATACGTCATTCCGCCGCCCATGTCCACGTCGCGCACGGTGATGCCGAACGCGTTCGTGTAGAACTCCTTCGCCTCGGCGATATCGGTCGTCTCCAGCTCGTTCCAGGACAGGCTGACCGGCACGTTGACGAGTTCGGCGCCCTTGTGGACACCCGGTTGCCAGGCGGAGAAGAACGCTCCGGACGGATCCGTGAACACCGCCATCCGGCCCTGGTCCATGACGTCCAGCGGAGCTACCACGACCGCACCGCCGAACTGCTCGACGCGGCCCGCCAGGTCGTCCGCGTCGGCGGTCGCGAAGTAGGTCGCCCAGGATGAGCCGCGGTCCGGATCGGACGCCGGCCCGATGCCGCCGACCTGCTTTCCGTCCATCGAGAACATCCCGTAGTTGCCCATCTCGGGACCGTAGTCCTGATGGGTCCAGCCGAAGAGGTCACGATAGAACGCGGCCGCGCCGGCAATGTCTGTTGTGCCCAGATCTACCCAGTTGGGGGTGCCCGGGGCATAGGTCTCGGTCATACGCCTATCGTCGCTCGCGCGGGCGACACTTGCTGGACTTACCGCGAACTTCGCTCGAAAGAGCGCGAACTGGTGGAGCTCGAAGGAGCGCGAACTGATTTGATAGCCGGATGGGAGCGCTTCGGCACGCGTCGGTGAGCGCGCTCGGCGCTGAGCCGGGCGTCTACCGGTTCCGCGATGCCCAGGGCCGGGTGCTCTACATCGGCCGCGCCGTGAACCTCCGCCGCCGGGTCAGCTCCTACTGGGGCGAGCTGCGCGGACGCCGTCACCTGACCAGGATGGTCGCGCAGATCGACCGCGTCGAGGCGGTCGCCTGCGACAGCGAGCACGAAGCCGCATGGCTTGAGCGCAACCTGCTCGCACGCAGCAAGCCACGATGGAACCGGACGGTCGGCGGCCAGGAGACCCCGGTCTACATCCGCCTGGAGCGGTCCGCCGGGCTCAAGCTCTGCTACGACCGGGGTACGAGCGACAGCACCCCCACGTTCGGCCCCTATCTCGGCTCGGCACGGGTCCGGGCGGCCATCTCCGGCCTGCATCGGGTGATCCCGCTGGACTATGCCGGTACCCATCTGACCGGCGCGGAACGCGATATGGCACGGCTGCGCAACGGCGCCGGGACCAGCGATCGGGCCGCTCTCGCGCGTACCCTCGGCGCAGTGCTCGACCGTGAAGCCGCGGCCGTTGCGGCGCTCCGCGGCGACCTCGTACGGCGGCGCGACGCGGCCTCGGAGACGCTCGCGTTCGAGTATGCAGCGCGCATCCAAGAGGAGATCGAAGCGATCGAATGGGTCTGCGCGACTCAGCGGGCAACCGTCGACGCCGCCGCCGACGCAACCGTTGTGGGCTGGGCGGACGGCATCTCGGTGCGGTTCACGATCCGCGACGGACGGATGGACGGCTGGACCCAGCGGCCGTGCCGAAACCCGCCGACCAGCGCGATCGAGGCCACCCCGCCGGAGTGGACCGCGTTCGCGCAACGCAACGCGCACCTCGCGGCGAAGTTGGGAGCCTGATGACCGAGATCCGGACCGCACGGCTGATCGGCCGCCCGCCGACACCGCACGACATCGACCGCTATGACGAGCTGCTCAACGATCCGGCGGTGGCCCGGACCATGGGCGGACTCCGGTCGCCGGATCAGCTGCAAGAGTTCATGGACCGGCACCTGGAGAAGTGGCAGCGGTACGGGTTCGGGCCCTACCTGCTGTTCGATGCGGACGACGGCGCCTACGTCGGCCGCGGCGGCCTGAACCGAGTGTCCGTGCTCGGCGTCGAGGAGACCGAGGTGGGGTACGCACTGCTGCCCCGCTACTGGGGCCTCGGCCTGGCGACCGAAATCGCCCGGTTCTCGCTTCTGCGGGCATTCACCGACTTACGGCTGCCGTCGGTGGTCGGATTCACGCTGGTCGAGAACGCGGCATCGCGGCATGTGATGGAGAAGTGCGGCATGGTGTTCGAGCGGGAGTTCGTCTACTACGACCTGCCGCACGTGTTCCTACGCGTACGCAATCCGATCAACGAGTAGGTTGTCCAGATGTCATCGGTCGTCGAGATCTACACGGATGGTGCATGCAGCGGCAACCCGGGACCGGGCGGCTGGGGCGTGCTGATGCGGTACGGCGGGCATACGAAGGAGCTCTGCGGCGGCGAGGCGACTCCGACGACGAACAACCGCATGGAGCTGACCGCCGCGATCAGGGCGCTCGAGCATCTGAACCGGCCGTCGACCGTGAAGCTGCATACCGACTCGACGTACGTACGCAGCGGAATCATGTCCTGGATGGCCAACTGGGAACGCAACGGCTGGAAGACGTCGGACCGCAAGCCGGTCAAGAACGCGGACCTGTGGCAGCAGCTGGCGGCGGCCGTCAAACGGCACGAGATCGAGTGGCTGTGGGTCAAGGGCCATGCCGGCGACGAGGGCAACGAGCGTGCCGATGCCCTCGCCAACCAGGGCATGAATGAAGCGCGAGCGGTGGGTTAGCTCGCCGGCTCCAACACGAATACCGGGATCTCGCGGTCGGTCCCCTTCTGGTAGTCGGCGTAGTCCGGGTACGCGTCGACCGCACGCTTCCACCAGTCCGCCTTCTCGTCGCCGTGGATCTCCCGAGCGACGAGCGTCATCTGTGCCGTGCCGTCCTGCACCTGTACGCGCGGGTTGGCCAGCAGGTTGTAGTACCAGACCGGATTCTTCGGTGCACCACCGAGTGACGCGACCGCCGCGTAGACGCCGCCGTGCTCGACCCGCATCAGTGGGACCTTGCGGATCTTGCCGCTCTTGGCGCCTTTCATCGTGAGCACGACGACCGCCATGCCGCGCATCGTGGTGCCGGCGGCACCGCCGGAGCCCTCGATCTCCTCAACCTGATCGCGGACCCACTTGGCCGGGCTTGGCCCGTATTCACCTTCAAAAGTCATAGTCCGACGCTACCCTGCTCGGCGGCGGACCCTGTTGATCCCGGCTCCGGGATCAACAGGGGTATCGACGCTATTCGGCCGCGGCGGCCGTCACGGCCGGGGGCGGCGTCGGCTTGTCCGACATCGCGACGCCCTTCCGCACTGACTCCAGGATCGCGAGACCCTGGCTGACCAGACCGGCAGCGATCTCGCCGAGGCCATCGGCACCGTTGAGGATGTTGACGTTCGCGCCGGCCAGACCCTGGGCCGCCTCGCGGACGATCAACGGCAGCTGGTCGATCAGCATCCGGTCGAGCGCGACGCGGTTGTTCGACGCGGCCGCCTCCGCCTGGACCCGCATCTTCGCGGCATCGGCCTCCGCCAGCAGCCGGACCCGCTCGGCCTCGGCCTCGGCCGGCTTCACGATCTCGGAAACCAGCTGCTGCTGGCGCAGCTCGGCCTCGCGCTCGGCCAGCTCGGTCTGGGCCGCGATGACCTGGCGCTGCGCCTGCGCCTCGGCCAGCGGTCCGGCCTGCGCCGCCTCGGCCTGTGCCTTGTCGACCTCGGCCTTGTACTGCGCCCGCACGATCGAGGTCTGCCGGGCGTACTCGGCCTGCTTGCGCTGAGACTCCTGTTCGGCCTGTGCGGCCAGCTGGGTCGCCTGTGCCTGTGCGATCTGGGCGGCCTGCTGAATCGCGGCGTTGTGCGGCGCCGACATCGCGGCGATATAGCCGAGTTTCATGTCGTCAATTGACTGGATCTGCAGCGAGTCGACGGTCAGGCCGATCTTGGCCATCTCTTCTTTGGAGCCGTCGAGCACCTCGCCGGCGAGCTTCTGGCGCTCGGTGACGATCTCCTCGACCGTCATCGAACCCACGATCGAGCGCAGGTGACCGGCGAAGATGCGGCCGGTCAGCACCGTCATCTGGTCCTGATCGGACAGGAAGCGCTGACCGGCGTTGACGATACTCTCCTCGTCGTTGCCGACCTTGAACGCGATCACGGCGCGAACGTTGAGCGAAATTCCCTGTCTCGTCACGCACACCTCTTCGACCTCGGCCTCGTTCATCGAGAGCGTGAGGTACCGGACTTTCCGGAAGATCGGCATGACGAATGCGCCGTGGCCGGTAACCACCCGGAACGGCGCGTTCGTACGGCCGGATTTGCCGCCGGAAATCAGCATTGCCTCATCAGGCGCGGGCACCCGATAACCGAACATAGTGGTCTCCTTCAAACGAATGCGTAGGGCAAAGCGGGATAACGAGACCGTCAGGCCAGGGCGGCAACCGCGACTGTACGTGCACCGTGCGATTCGATGACGACCACCGAGGCACCCTTGACCAGCGGCCCGTCCGACCAGGCCAGGTACGTCTCGCTGCCACCCCTGATCTTCAGGATGACCTCGCCGGGACCGGCCGCACCGCGAGTGGCGACGCTCAGCACTCCGGTCCGGCCCACCGGTGACTCCTCCTGACTCCTGTCGGACATAAATTCCTCGCCTCAGCGTTGATGGGGGTAGGTATTCGCTTTAAACCTACGCGTCGATATCAAGTTCGCGTTTGCCTGAATCGCCGATCGGCGAACGTCATAGCGGGCTGTGACATCGTTACCAGTTTGTCCCGAGGTTTCACCGATAGACAGTGGCCACCGGTGACTGGCAGATCACAACCGCTGGTGCCGTCACGGTGGCGGCGGTACGCTGAGGCGTTTTCAACAAACGTTCAATTAATTAGAGCAACCCGATGATGGCGCTGCCCCTACAGCCGCCCTTGCCGATCGCTCTTCGGTCCAAGGGGCTCTGAGAACGATGTCGGTGAGCAGATGCGAGCGGCGGGTGGCCGGCGCATCCCCGGACGATGTGCTCGACCGGCTGTCCTTCGACGAACTTTCGCTGTCCCTGTCACCGGTGCCCGCGGACGCGTCAGCGTTGGAATCGGCTCTAGCCGACTCGTCAGCGTTGGAATCGGCTCTGGCCGACGGATCGGCTCTGGCCGACGGTTCGGTGCCGGAGCGCGATTCGGCATGGCAGATCGTGCGCCGGCACTGGCAGATCCCGGTGATCGTGGTGATGCTCGCGGTCGCCTACGTCACCCTGCGCGGTCGCCTGCCCGACGTGCACTCGATCGGCCAGGCGATCTCGTCGGCCGACGTTCGTTGGATCATCGTGGCCGCCCTGTGCGAGGCGATCTCGCTCGGTATGTTCGCGCGCCAGCAGCGCTCGCTCCTCGGCGCCGTCGAAGTCAGCATGACGATTCCACGGGCCCTGGCCCTCACGTACGCGCGGTCGGCGCTCGCGATCAGCATGCCGGCCGGATCGGCGGTGTCTGCCGGCTACGCCTTCCAGCAGTACCGCAAGAGCGGCGCCACGAACGACAAGGCCGCCGCGGTGATGGTGCTCTCCGGCATCGTCTCCTTTCTCGGGCTTGGCCTGCTCTATCTGGCCGGCATCGTCGGTCTGATCGTGTCCGGGCCGCAGGCCGCGTTCCGCGACCACCCGACGCTGATCTACGTCGTCGCAGGCTTGGCGATCGTTGCGGTCACGGCGTCGATAATCCGCCGCCGGCTGTCATCGATGTCGACGAGGCCGCGTCCCGCCGTCGCGGCCGGAACCGATGCAAGCCGGATCGACCGCATCCGGGGCTCGATCGGCCGCTCGGTCGCCGCGGGCCGGTCACTGCGCTCCCGGGACTGGGTCGCCGCCGGCGGCTTTGCGGTCGCCAACTGGCTCTTCGACCTGCTGTGCCTGGCCGCCGCGGCACGCGCGTTCGCGCTTCCGGTCGGGCTGTTCACGATCGCGTCGATGTACCTCGGCGTCCAGGTCATCCGGCAGCTTCCGATCACACCCGGCGGCATCGGACTGATCGAGACCGGTCTGCTGGCGGGTCTCACCCACGCCGGTGCGGGTACCGGTGCCGCAGCCGCGGTGGTGCTCACCTACCGGGTGCTGTCGTGCTGGCTGATCATCCCGCTGGGCGGCATCGCGTGGCTGGGCCTACGGGCGCGCCCCGCCGCCGTACAGGTGCTGGACCAGGCCTGATCGCCGGTCTCGTGGCGAGTTGCCGGCATCCGTGCAGCGATCGCCGATGCGGCGGTGACAAGTCCCCGTGGAGCGGGTGACCACGGTCCGGGCGGTCAGTCAACTCCCTTGTCAACGCCGCATCAGCGTGGATCGCGCCCTTAACACGCTGGGACGCCGCACCAGGTTGCAGGTTCGAAGAAATATTTTGCACGGTGCGCCGTGTGATTGCCGCCGCTCGTGTTACCGCCGATAAGCCCGCTTGCGTACAGTTCGGATGTGTCAACGAAAGAGATCGAGCCGTCCCGCCTCGCCCTGCTCCTCGAAGTGCTCGCCGAACTGGACGATCTGCCGGTCGAGCACCCGGACGCCGTGAAAGTACGCGAGGCAACCGCGAAAGTGTTCAAAGCGGTCAAGCAGCGCCGCCGGGTCGAGCGGCGCGACGCCGTCCTGGAGCGGGACAGCGCGGTGATCGCCTCGACCGCGACCGGAGCGCCCGGACGGATCGACGACGAGACGCAGGGCATCCCGCTGGCGACGCCGACCGACGGCCCGACCGCTGGCACGCTCGTCCGCGCCCAGGCCTGTTACATCTGCAAGCAGCGCTACGTCGTGGTGGACGCGTTCTACCACCAGCTGTGCCCGGATTGCGCAGCCCGCAGCCATGCCCGCAGGGACGCCCGGACCAACCTGACCGGCAAGCGCGCGCTGCTGACCGGCGGGCGCGCGAAGATCGGCATGTACATCGCGCTGCGGCTGCTGCGCGACGGTGCGCACACGACGATCACGACCCGGTTCCCGACCGACGCGGTACGCCGCTTCACCGCGATGCCGGACAGCGCGGACTGGCTGCACCGCTTGCGCATCGTCGGCATCGATCTCCGAGACCCGGCCCAGGTCATCGCACTGGCCGACTCGGTGGCCGCGCAGGGACCGCTGGACATTCTGATCAACAATGCGGCCCAGACCGTACGGCGGTCGCCGGACGCGTACGCGCCGCTCGTGGCGGCCGAATCCGCGGCGCTGCCGGATGGCCCGTTGCCGGAAATGATCACGTTCGGTCACGTGTCCGCCCATGACGGCGCGGCCTCGATGCTGGTCAGCGGCGCCGCCACCGGCCGGATGGCGCCGGAGACGCTGACCGCGCTCGCGATGACCAGCCGATCGGCGACGCCCGAGCGGATCGCCGCGAACGCAGCGATCGACGCCGGCGGCCTCGTACCGGACCTCCATCACATCAACAGCTGGACGCAGCACGTGCAGCAGGTCGATCCGATCGAGATGCTCGAAGTGCAGCTGTGCAACATGACCGCCCCGTTCATCCTGGTCAGCCGACTGCGCCCGGCGATGGCCGCGTCGAGCGCCCGCCGAAAATACGTGGTCAACGTGTCCGCGATGGAAGGCCAGTTCGGCCGCGGCTACAAGGGTCCGGGCCATCCGCACACGAACATGGCCAAGGCTGCGCTGAACATGCTGACCCGGACCAGCGCGCAGGAGATGTTCGAGACCGACGGCATCCTGATGACCGCCGTGGACACCGGCTGGATCACCGACGAGCGACCGCACCCGACCAAGATGCGCCTGGCCGACGAGGGTTTTCACGCGCCGCTCGATCTCGTCGACGGTGCCGCCCGCGTTTACGATCCGATCGTCCGCGGCGAAACCGGTGACGACATCTACGGCTGCTTCCTGAAGGACTACGAGCCGGCCGCCTGGTAGGCGTTTCGTCCGGAGTCGGCCGGTAGGAACGTCGGTGCTTGCTGGTAGAAAGCAGGCGTGCAGCCGATCACCCAGCGCGCGTTGAATCGCGCCACCCTCGCGCGGCAGATGTTGCTCGAAAGGGCTGACTCGACCGCGCTGGACGTGATCGAGCACCTGGTCGGGATGCAGGCGCAGGCGCCGTTTCCGCCCTACTTCGGCCTCTGGTCGCGACTCGCACGATTCCATCCGGACGAGTTGGTCGGGCTGATCGAACGGCGCGAGGTGGTCCGGATCGTGACGATGCGCTCGACCGTGCACCTGCTGTCCGCCGACGATGCCGTGACGCTGCGAGTGCTGCTGCAGCCTGCGCTGGACCGGATGTTCGGCTCGTCGACGTTCGGCAAGGAGTTGGTGTCGGTGGATGACAGTGCCGACCTGATCGCCGCCGGCCGGGCGCTGATGGACGAGGCACCGCGAACCGGCAAGGAACTTGCGACGCTGCTCGGCGTAGGGTGGCCGGCGCTTACGGCGATCACGATCCAGAATGCGCTGCGCAATCATCTGGCGCTGGTCCAGGTGCCGCCGCGCGGACTGTGGGGGCGCAGTGGCCAGCCGACGCTCACCACGATCGAGGCGTGGCTCGGACGGCCGCTGGCAACCGCCGTACGCATCGACGACATCGTGATCCGCTATCTCCGCGCGTTCGGACCGGCATCCGTGGCCGACGTGCAGGCCTGGTCCGGGCTGACCCGGCTGGGCGAGGTGGTGGAGCGGCTCGGCCCGGCGCTGCAACGGTTCACCGGTCCGGCCGGTGCCACGCTCTACGACCTGCCGGACGCGCCCCGGCCGAACGAGGACACGCCGGCGCCGGTCCGGCTGATCGCCGAGTTCGACAATCTCACCCTCGCGTACGCCGACCGGACCCGCGTGCTCTCGGACGACGACCGGCGCCGGGCGTACACGAACAATGGCATCGTGCCCGGGATGGTGCTCATTGACGGCGTGGTCGCGGGCGTGTGGAAACTGATCCGAACCAAGGCCGGTGCCACCGTGGCGATCGAGGCGTTCCGCGCGATCACGGCCCGCGATCGGGCCGCGGCAACCGCGGAGGCGGCCGCGCTGCTGGAATTCGCCGCGCCGGGCGTACCGGCCGAGGTCAGGTTTGACTGTCGTCTAGCGGGGTCTAGCGAATCGCGGCGTGGGTGGTGACCGCCGCCGGCACCGCGCTGTCGAGCTTGCCGTCCAGATTTGTCGCCGCGAAGACCGGCATCACGATCGTGGCCACCAGGAGCAGCATCGCGAGCGCGGTCATCGACCGGCGCGGCCGTGGCGGCGCCTTCATCAGCGCCGACACTCGCAGCTCGACGTCGCCGGCGGCGTGAGCGAGCGCGCCGTTCGGCCGTCGGCTACCGGATGCGCCGGCGAGCGCGGCCCGCAGCAGTGCTCGCGCCACCAACGTACGGTCGCCCAGGTTGGTCGCGGTCTCCTCGTCGGCCCAGCGCTCGACGGCCAGCTCACCGGCCGGGACGAACGAACGGAGCAGCGGGTTCATCGCCGTGGCGAGCCTCAGGATGCGCAGGTGGACGTCGTGATGCAACCGGACGTGCGCAATCTCGTGGGCGAGCACGGCACGTCGTTCGGCGAGACTCATACCGCGGAGAAGGCCCCGGGAGATCACGATGCGGGGGTGGCGACCGCCGACGGCGTACGCGTGCGGCTCGACATCGTCCACGATCACCAGCATGTCGTTGCTGCGGAGGCGGCCGGTCAGGCGCCGGATCTGCCGCTGTGACGCGAGTTCACGCGTGAGCCGGATCGAGAAGAGCACGAGTACGGCGGCGAGCACCGCACCGGCGATGCGGGCGGTCCAGACGTCGACCGGGTCGACCGCTCGCCACATCGAGGCCGACCAGTGACCCTCGGTCGCGACGTACGGGAGTCGGCCGAGACCGGTGAACCCGATCATCGACAGCGACGCGAACCAGCTGAGCGCGGCAGTGATCGCAGCGGCCGTCAGGCACCACACGCCGGTACGCGGTGGGAGGATCCGAACGATCCGCGGAGTGACCGCGGCAAGGACGAACACGACATAAAGCGGCAGGTATACCCACCAGTCCACGTCACCGCTCCTGGATCTCGGCCATCAGTTTCTGCAAAACCTGCTCTTCTTCCGGGGACAGCTCGGAGACGAATCGCGCGAGTACGGCGGCCCGGTCGTCGCGGCGAATCAGCAAGGAATGCATCTCCTGCGCGGTGTGCGCGGCGGCGGACTGCGCCGGCGCGTAGACGTGCGCGCGCCCGACCAACTTGCGGACGACGAGCCCCTTCGTGCGGAGTCGCGCGAGGATCGTCGTGATCGTGCTGTAGGCAAGCGTGCCGCCGATCTCGGCCTGCACCGCACTGGCCGCCATCGGGTCGTCGGCCGCCCACAACGTCGCCAATACTTCCTCTTCGAGGCTGCCCCACGGTCGACGCCCGCCTCGGCGCGGAATGCCCTCCATCAGTTCTCCTATCCACGCGTGCCGCTCGGGCGTCCGCGTTGCATTCAGCACTGACGTGTGCCAGCACCCGGCCTTAGTGCTAACTGGATGCTACCTTGCCCGTCACTACAGCGTGTAGTAGCTTGCTGTTGCGCAACGGCTCGGTGTTGGCGCGGTAACGGGAAGGTCGTTTTGTTCCGTCACAGCGCCAAGCGTTCATCTTTTCCAACGGTGTTCCGCACTCTGCGTTCACGTTTACCACCACCGGAAGCACACACCATCACACAGAACGTTCTCAGGCGAAAGACCACGAAGGGCCAGGGATGGACAGCCTCGCGACTCGCCTCCGCCGTATCATCATCATTTCGGCGAGTGTCGGAGCCGGCCATGATGGCGCGGCGGCGGAAATCGGTGCCCGCCTGAGCGCGCGCGAGCACACGGTCGAACGCCACGACTTCATCGATCTGCTGCCACCACTGGTCGGCCCGCTCGGGCGCAAGACCTACCAGACAATGATCACGTCGGTGCCGGCCGGCTGGGACCTCCTGCTGTCGCGGCTCGGCGGCCACGAGGTCGGCGCGTCCCGGCTCGGCTCCTCGACCGGCCGCATGGCGGCGATGGCGAACCGACGGTTGCTGCGCGCGATCGGCACCGACGCGGATGCGGTCGTCTCGGTCTACCCGCTGGCGAGCCAAGCGCTCGGCCAGCTGCGCGCGGCGGGGCGGCTGCCCGTACCGGTGATGACGTTCTTGACTGATATGTCGGTGCACCCGCTGTGGGTGCATCCGGGGGTGGACGCGCATCTCGCCCTCCATGACATCGCGGCCGAGCAGGCACGCGGACTCGGCGGCCGAGGTGTGCAGGTGGTCGCGCCCGCGGTCCGATCCGCGTTCGCACCGGTCGCCGCCGCCGATCGCCGCGCACTACGCGTGCGGTTCGGGCTTCCGGACAGCACCAGTCTCGCACTGGTGGTGGCGGGATCGTGGGGAGTGGGTGAGATCGAGCAAGCTGTGATGGACATCGCCGCCACCGGTCTTGCGGTCCCGATCGTCGCATGTGGACAGAACGCATCCCTGCGCGCGCGGATCGCGAATACCGGCATCGGCATCCCGCTCGGATGGGTCTCGGACATGCCCGCACTGATCAACGCATGCGACATCGTCGTCCAGAACGCCGGCGGCCTCACCTCGCTGGAGGCGATGGCCACCGGCGTGCCGGTGATCACCTACCGCTGCCTGGCCGGCCACGGCCGCACGAACGCGGACGCGCTCGACCGCGCGGGCTGGGTACCGTGGATCCGCGAGCCGGCAGATCTGGTCACCGCCCTGCAGCGCGCACTGTCCGCAACGGCACGATCAAACCCTTTCACGGGTACGGATGTCGGCGACGCCATCCTCGCGTTGTGCCGCCCGGGCGCACTGGTCGCGGAGGCCGGACATCCGGCTCCCCCGGCCGCCGACGCCGCCGTGGCGAGTGCGCTGGCGACGGCATGACCGCGGCGGCCCTGCTCGCCCACCCGTTCCCGACCGTCAGCTCGATCGCGCCGCTGCGCAACCGGTTCATGCCCGGCCTGGCCGGTCGCGGCGCGCCCGATCACGTCGCGTTGACGTTCGACGACGGCCCCGATCCGACCTCCACGCCGGCGTTCTTGCGACTCCTCGACCGACGTGGCGTCAAGGCCACGTTCTTCCTGCTCGGCCGCATGCTCGTGAACGCACCGGACCTCGGCCGAGAACTGGTGGCCGCCGGACACGAGGTCGCGCTGCACGGTTGGGAACACCGGTGCCTGATCCTGCGCGGCCCTCGGGCCACCGCCGACGACCTGCGACGCGGTCGCGACCTGATCGCCGAGGTCACCGGCCGGATGCCGCGTTTCTACCGACCGCCGTACGGCGTGCTGACCGCGTCCGCCGCGATCAGCGCCAAGCAGCTCGGGCTGCGCACGATCCTGTGGACGGCGTGGGGCCGGGACTGGACCGCATCCGCGACGGCGGCGTCCGTGACTCGCCAGGTCCACCGTGACCTCGATGGAGGAGGAACGATCCTCTTGCACGACTCCGACTGCACGTCGAAGCCGGAGGCCTGGCGCTCGACGCTCGGCGCGCTGCCGGCACTGCTGGACACGATCGCCGAACGCGGGCTGCGGGTCGGGCGCCTCGACGAGCACGGCCTGACGTCATGACGCTCCTGGTGACCGGCGGTGCCGGATATATCGGAGCGCACGTCGTCCGACGGCTGCGCGCGGCCGGGCACGGGCTCGTCGTGGTCGACGATCTCTCCACCGGCTCGATCGACCGGCTGCCGCCCGATGTGCCGCTCGTCGTCGCGTCGGTCGCCGACCGGATCGTCATCGGCCGAACCATCCGCGAGTACGGCTGCGACGGCGTCGTGCACCTGGCCGCCCACAAGTCCGTACCGGAGTCCATGGCCGCACCGATGCAGTACTACCGCGAGAACGTCGGCGGCCTGACCGGCCTGCTCGAGGCGATGGTCGACACCGGCGTCGGCCGGCTCGTGTTCTCGTCATCCGCCGCGGTTTACGGTGTTCCGCTCACCCCGACCGTGGATGAATCCGCGCCGGTCAACCCGATCAACCCGTACGGGCGGACGAAGCTCATCTGCGAGCACCTGCTGGCCGACGCGGCCGCCGCCTACGGGATGTCGTTCGTCGCACTGCGCTACTTCAACGCGGTCGGCGCCGACGAACCATGGCTCGCCGACAAGTGCTCACCCAACTTGTTCTCGTGCATCTTCCGAGCCATCGGAGCCGGTACGCCGGTGCCGGTCACCGGCGGCGACCATCCGACCGCGGACGGGACCGGCGTGCGGGACTACGTGCACGTCGCGGACCTGGCCGACGCGCATGTCCGGGCGATCGAGCGGCTGAACGCGGGACCTGCGACCGCGATCTACAACGTCGGCACCGGCCGGGGTTACTCCGTTCTGGACGTGCTCGATCAGGTACGGCTGGAGACCGGCCAGCCGGTCCCGCACCGGATCCTGCCCGCCCGCCCCGGAGACCCGGCCTGCGTGATCGCGGCCACCGGGAAGATCTTCGCGGAGATCGGCTGGGCCGCTCGGCACGATCTGGCTTCGATGGTCGCGTCGTCCTGGCGGGCCAGCCGGCCGGTGCCGAGCGGGCGGGTACTGATCGCCAGCCGCGCTTAAAGGACACCGGCAATAGGGCGGTGCCCTTTAAGCTGCGCGCATGGGATTTCGGTCGCAACGTATCGGCATCGGCGCCGTCTTCGCCGTACATGGCGCGGTCGTCGGTACGTTCGCCACCCGGATCCCCACGATTGCCGAGCATCTTCAGCTGTCCACCGGCCAGTTAGGCGCGGCGCTGTTCGTGCCGGCGGTCGGGTCGCTGTCGATGATGCCGTTCACCGGACGGCTCATTCACCGCCTCGGCGGCAAGCGGGCGACGCAGATCTTTCTCGCGATGTGGTGCATGTCACTAGCGCTGCCCGCGTTCGCTTTGTCGCTCCCGATGCTCTGCGTTGCGCTGTACATCTACGGCGCCACATCCGGCATGTCAGACATCGCCATGAACGCCCAAGGTGTCGAACTCGAGCAGCGGATGGGCAAGTCCATTATCTCCGGCCTGCACGGGCTGTGGAGTGTCGGCGGATTCATCGGCGCGGGTATCGGATGGCTGGCCGTACGGGCCGATGTCGATCTCCGATGGCACTTCTGCGTGATGGCGATCGTGCTCACCGTGCTCGGTCAAGCCGCATGCCGCCTGATCGTGGCGACGCCCCGAGACCAGGCCTCCGAGATCGAACCACCCGCGTTCGCGCTGCCGAGCGGCGTCGTCCTGGTCATCGCGATGGTCGCGTTCTGCGCGGTCTTCGCCGAGCTGGCCGGCTCCGACTGGGCCGCCGTCTACATGCGCAAGGTCCTCAACGCCGATCATGCGACGGCCGCGCTCGGGTACACCGTGTTCGCGCTCGCCATGTCGATCGCCCGGCTGGCCGGTGACCGCTTCATCCGTCGAGTCGGCGCCGTACGGGCGGTCCGGCTCAGCGCCACGATGGGTGCGGTCGGCGCGGTGCTCATCGTCGCGGCGGTGAATCCGGCGCTCACGATGGCGGGCTTCGGCTTGATGGGTATCGGAATCGCGGTGGTCGTGCCGCTCGCGTTCGCCGCCGCCGGTCGGGTCGGGTCGACGCGTGGCGGTACCGGTCACGCCATCGCCGGCGTGGCCACGATCGCGTACGGTTCCGGGCTGGCCGCGCCGGGTGCGATCGGCGGCATCGCATCGTTCTCGTCGCTGCGCGTCTCCTTCGGGCTGGTGGCGGTGCTGGTCGGCGTCGTCGCGCTGGCCGCCGGCGTGCTCCGCGATCGTGAGCCGGTCACGCCCGAAGCGGTCGCTACAGACGCACCGTTACGCCTCGTGAGTACTCCGCAGAATGGAGAATGATCTCCACGAGCCGGATGCCCACCGGCACGTCATAGACCAGCTGCGCATCCCAGGATTCGCCGGGCGACAGCGTCGGATCGCCGCCGTTGACGGTCCTGTCCGCACGTAGATCGGGCAGGTAAACGGCTCCGCGGGAGCCGGTGGCAAGTTGCACGAGACCGGGCAGCACCAGCGGTTCCGTCCCGTCATTGTGGACAGTGACGGAAACCACGCAGAATGACCCGTTTGTCGGCTTAACCTGCTTGCCGTCCGACCCGGTCAGCGTGGCCCGTCCGCAATCCGACGAGTGCACCACGAAGTCGAATGCGGCATCGTGTACGAGATCTCCGAAGTGATTGGCTTCTGCATCCGCCACGGCGGCCTGGTGGGCTCGTAGAGCCGAGAACGCTCCTACGCCGATCAGCGGTGAGAGTACGAGGAATACGAGCGCCAGAAGCGCCACCGCACCCGCCACCACCATGCCCCAGCGCACTCGCCAACGTCTGCGCACCGAATCCGGGCGCATAGCTCCTCCCCCTGTTCGGTCCTTCACTCTAGTAGTTTCCGCAGCTCAGAGCACGTCCGGGTAGCAATCACGGATGCGCGGATTGACCGGAGGAGCTACGGTGACTCCTCGGGTGGGCGGGGCTGAAGGAGCGTGGCTGATGGTCGTTGTGTTGGACTCGCCACGCACCGAGGCGGCCGCCGCCTCCCGATGGCGGACCACACCGGCCCGGATGACGACACATCTCATCGTTCTCCTCACGCTCGTGCTCGGGTTCGGTGTCATCGGGGTCATCGGCGCGATCCAACGGACATCGAACATCGCGAACATCCGCAACAGCAGCGGGCCGCTCGCCGTTGCGGCACAGTCGCTCTACCGCTCGCTGTCCGACGCGGACGCCACCGAGGCCGGCGCGTTCCTCGCCGCCGGTGCGGAGCCGTTGACGCTGCGTACGCGCTACCTGGCCGACATCGCCGACGCGACCGAAGCGTTGACCACGATCTCGGCCAGCCGCAGCGACACCTCGGACCTCCACGTGATCGCGTCCGGCCTGCCGCTCTACACCGGTCTGGTGGAGACTGCCCGGGCCGACAACCGGCTGGGCCTGCCGCTCGGTGCCGCCTACCTGCGGGAAGCATCCGGCGAGATGCGCAAGGATCTGCTGCCCGCCGCCGAACGGCTGTACGCGGCCCAATCCCAGCAGTTGCAGGACGACAGCGACGCCGGCGGCGGGTTCCCGTGGTTCGCGATCCCGCTCGGGCTGGTCGCGCTGATCGGACTCATCCGAGCGCAGAGGGCGCTGGCTCGGCGTACCCACCGGGTGTTCAATGTCGGTCTGGTGGCCGCGACCGTGGCCATCGCGATCACCCTGGGCTGGATCACTATTTCGTGGGCTGCGGACGCGACCCATCTGAGCTCGGCCGCGGTCGAGTCGCGACGGACCAATCTGTTGGTGAACGCGCGGATCGACGTGCTCAAGGCACGCGCCGACGAATCCCTGATGCTGGTTGCCCGCAACAACGACCGGACCGACTTCGATGCGGCCACGAAGCCGCTGATCGGCGACCGGAACCTGTTCTTCCAGGCGAGCGGCGCCGGCTCTGCCGACGTGCAGGCCGACCTGAAGAGTGCCAATGCAGACTTCCTCGCCTGGCAGGCGGAGGACACCTTGATGCGGGCCAAGAATGACGCCGGTTCCTATCCCGACGCGGTGAAGGCCACGATCGGCGACGAGACGGACGAAGCACCCGCACTGTTCCGCAGCGTGGACGCGGACATCGAGCGAGCGCTGGTCGCGTCGAATGGCACTCTCACCACGCAGGCGGGGCAGGCCGAGGATGCGCTGACCGGTCTCGCCATCGGCGGCGGCCTGTTGATCGTGATCGCCATGGCCGGGCTGACCGTCGGCTATCAGCGGCGGATTGCCGAGTACCGATGAACAGGACCGACATGAAGAAGTTGCTGCTCGCGGCGAGCACCCTGCTGGTGCTGGCCGGATGCGCCGACGCCACGCCCGGGAACAGCGGCTCGGCCGGCGCGGTCGCGGCGCCGATGCCGCAGGGCGTGCAGGATCCGGCCGTCATCCCGAGCGCCGCCGCCGGTACGGACAGCTGCGACAACCCGACCGCGAGCCTCGCGCCGCCGGCGTCGATGCCGAAGCCCGGGCACATGCCGGCCGGTACGACGATGGCCGCGATCAAGAAGCGTGGCTACCTGATCGCCGGCGTGGATCAGAACACGTACCTGTTCGGCTACCGCGATCCGAACAGCGGCAGCCTGGTGGGATTCGACATCGACATGGTGCACGCGGTCGCGAACGCGATCTTCGGGGACCCGTTGAAGGTCAGGTTCGTCGCGATCACCTCGGCCGAACGCATCCCCTACCTGCAGAACAACACGGTCGACATCGTCGCCGACACGATGACCATCAACTGCGCGCGATGGCAGCTGGTCGACTTCTCGTCGGTCTACTACGTGGCCGGCCAGACCGTGCTCGTGGACAAGGCGTCCAGCGTGAAGGGCATCGACGATCTCGGCGGCAAGAAGGTCTGCGCGGCGGTCGGAAGTACGTCGATCGCGGCCATCGCGGCACAGTCGTCGCACCCGATCCCGGTCGCCGTCAACGACTGGACCGACTGCCTCGTGATGCTGCAACAGCACCAGGTCGACGCGATCTCCACCGACGACACGATCCTTCGTGGACTCGCGGCGCAGGACCCCGAAACGAAATTAGTCTCCGAGCCGCCGTTCACCTCGGAGCCGTACGGTCTCGCCATGAACCAGAAGCAGGGTGACCTCGTCCGATTCGTGAACGGCCTGCTCGAGCAGATGCGCAGCGACGGCGACTGGGCGTCGATCTACCGTCAGTGGCTCGGCGCCGACGTACCGACGCTGCCCGCCCCGAAATACCGGACATGAACCGCGATGCAGCCGACCGGGCGATCGCCGATCTCGGCGCGGCGTATGACCGCGTCGCTACCACGATGTATCTGATCGACAGCCATCCCGGTCTCGGATTCCTCAAGGCCGGCGGTCTGACCGGCCGGACCGCCGAGATCTGGGCCGCACTGTCGACCGAGATCGACGCGCGCTGGGCCGAGTTCAGCGCGCTCGGCACCGGGCTGGAACAGGCCCGTACGGCGCGGATAGCGCACCGGCCGTCGGACCGTGAGTGGTCGCCGATGGAGATGGCGCTGTCGAACACGCTGCCGCGCCTGGCCGCCTCGCTCGACGCGAGCTGCGCCACGGTGACCGCGATCCTGAACGATGTCAACGCCGCATGGACCGCTGCCAGCGCGGCATCGGCACCGATCGCGGATGCCCTCGCCACGCTGACCCGCCGAGCCGATGCACTGGGCGACACGACCGCGCTCGGCCCGCTGGGACGCCGGGCGGCGCTCGTCTGCGACCAGGCGCTGACCGATCCGATCGCGACCGCTCCGGCCGGCTCGCTCACGCCGACTCTCCGCGCCGAGATGGCCGCGCTCGCCGCCGACATGGCCGCCGCGTCGGCACACCTCGCCGAGCAGGAGCGGGCCCGCGACGCGTTCCCGGAGCAGGTCGCGGCGTTGGACCGGCAGATCGACGCGGTTGCCGCCGCCGAGGACGAGGTGCGGGCCGCGTACGCGCGAGCGCAGGAGAAGATCGTCGACCCGGGCCTGCCGGTCGAGCCACGTGCCGCCGAAACCCTGCGCGTACGGGCGGCCGGGCTGGACACGCGCCGGGAGAAGAAGGACTGGCGGCGGCTCGCCGATGACATCGCGATGACCGAAGCGTCCATCGCCCGGGCACTGATCCGGGCGCAGGAGCTGATCAGCGCGGCGGACGGGCTGATCGCTCGCCGCGACGAGCTGCGCGGGCGGCTGGAGGCATACCGGTCCAAGGCGGCGAGCCACCGGCTAGATGAACACGACACGCTGGCACCGCTGCACGGCACAGCACGCACGCTGCTCTACACAGCGCCGTGCGATCTGCACGCCGCCACCAAGGCGGTGTACGCGTACCAGAGGGCGCTCACCGAACTCGTACACACCAAGGAGGACGTCGACCGATGAACGCCTGCCAGCGCGCCGGATGCTCCGGTCACTATGCGGCCGACGGCTACTGCGACGAGTGCGGCCACAAGGCGCCCGCCGGTCTAATGGTGCCGTCACACGCATCCGTGCCGTCACACGGATCGGTGCCATCCGGTGCCTCGGTGCCATCCGGTGCCTCGGTGCCGTCCGCACGCCTGTCCGGCGAGTCCGTCGCGGTCAGCGGTGGAACCCGCAGCTCACGGTCGACGCGGCGGGGCGGGCTCGGCGCGAACCTGGTCGCCGTACCGCCGGTGCCGTTGCGCGACCCGGCCAGCGCCGTGCTGGCGAATCCGCTGGTCGGCGAAGCTCACCGGTTCTGTGGCACCTGCGGCGAGCCGGTCGGGCGCGGCAAGGACGGCAAGCCGGGCCGCGCCGAAGGGTTCTGCCCACGGGACCGGACGCCGTTCTCGTTCGTACCGAGTCTGCAGGCCGGCGACCTGGTCAGCGGCCGGTACGAGATCCTCGGCTGCATCGCGCACGGTGGCCTCGGCTGGATCTACCTGGCCCGGGACCGGAACATCAGTGCCGATGGCGCAGACCGCTGGGTGGTGCTGAAAGGCCTGATCAACACCGGTGACACCGACGCGATGGCGGCAGCCGTGACCGAGCGCCGGTTCCTGGTCGAGGTTGATCACCCGAACATCGTGAAGATCCACGACTTCACCACGCACGTCGACCCGAAGACCGGCGAGAACATCGGCTACATCGTGATGGAGTACGTCGGCGGCCGGTCCCTCAAGGACATCGCGTTGAACCATCGCGGCCCGGCCGGCGGGCGCGCGCCGCTGCCCTTGCCGCAGGTCCTCGCGTACGCGGTGGAGATCCTGCCGGCCCTCGGTTACCTGCACGATCGCGATCTGCTGTTCTGCGACTTCAAGCCGGACAACGTGATCCACGCCGAGGAGCAGCTGAAACTCATCGACCTCGGTGCCGTCCGGCGGGCCGACGACTCCGAGTCGGCGATCTACGGTACGCCCGGATATCAGGCGTCGGAGCTGGCCACCGACGGCCCGTCGATCGAGTCCGACCTCTACACCGTCGGCCGTACGCTCGCGGTGCTGAGCTTCGAATTCAGCGGCTTCACATCCCGGTTCTCCGACACGCTGCCGGACGCGTCGGCGGTGCCGCTGCTCACTGCCGAGGAGTCCTACGACCGGCTGTTGCGCCGCGCGACGCACAAGACCGCGGCGCTGCGCTTCCACAGTGCGGCGGACATGACCGAGCAGGCCATGGGCGTCCTGCGGGAGGTGCTGTCGGCCGCCGACGGGCAGCCGCGCCCGGCCACATCGATGCAGTTCACGCCGGAGCGCCGGACCTTCGGAGCCGACTCGACCACGCCCCTGACCGGCGCCGCCGTCGCGGTCGCGCTGCCGGTGCCGCTCGTCGATCCGGCCGATCCCGGCGCGGCATTCCTCGCGACGCTGAGCACGATCGATCCGGCCACGACGATCAGCGCACTCCAGGCGAACGCCGGCTCCGGCAGCGTCGAGGTCGGCTTCCGCCTGGTGCACGCGCTCCTTGAGGCCGGTTCCGTCGCCCAGGCGTTCGACCAGCTCAAAGTCGTCCGGAAGGCGACCGGCAACGACTGGCGTACGAACTGGTACGCCGGCCTGATCGCGCTCGTCACCGGAGACGCGGCCACCGCCGAGCGGGAATTCGGAGCGGTCTACGACGTGCTGCCGGGCGAGATCGCACCACGACTTGCCCTCGCCGCCGTCGAACGAGCTGGCCGGTGACGTGGCCGCCGCCACCCGCCGGTACGACCGGGTCTGGCGGGCCGATCGCGGATATCCGAGTGCCGCGTTCGGGCTCGCCCGGATGCGCGTTGCGGCGAAGGACCGGGCCGGTGCGATCGCCGTGCTCGACCAGGTGCCGGACAGCTCCAGCCAGCACGTCTCGGCCCGGATCGTCGCGCTGCGCGCCTGCGTCGATGCCACGATCAACGCGCTCGCCGAGCAGGATCTCGTCGACGCATCCGCCCGGCTGGAACGGCTGCGCCTGGATGCGCTCGCGAGCGCGAATCTCGCGGTCGAGATGTTCTCGGCGGCGATCGAGTGGGTTGAGCGCAATCCGCAGCGCAGCACCGCCCGGCTGCTCGGCCAGCCGATGACCGAGCGCGATCTGCGGATCGGGCTGGAACGCGCGTACCGGCAGCTGGCCACGCTCGCGACCGACACGCGTGCGCGCTATGCGCTGATCGACCGTGCGAACGCGGTCCGGCCGAGGACGATGGTCTGATGCCCGAATCGCTGCCCGCGCTGCGGTGAAGCGTTGCCCGACGACGCCCGGTTCTGCGAAGCGTGCGGTCACGACCTATCGGTAGCGGCGGAGCCGCTGATCGCGTCGTCGCAGCATCCGCCGGACGTCTGCGCATCCTGCGGCGGTGCGGTGTTCGACGCTGCAGCCGGACGGCGGCACGTACTGCGACAACTGTGGCGTACGCCGGCCGGCCGGTCGGGACCACGCCGAGTCCGACCTCGGGCTGATCGCCGCGGCCAGCGACATCGGCAGCCGGCATCACCAGAACGAGGACGGCTACGCGATCGTGCTGCTGCCGCACGCATACGTCGGGGTCGTCTGCGACGGGGTGTCCTCGTCCAGCCGTCCGGACACCGCGTCGCATCCGGCCGCCGACGCGGCTGCGCGGGCGTTCCTGCGGGTGCTCGGCGACGGTGACGCGGATGCCGCGATCGCCGAAGCCGCCACGGTCACCGCGGTCGGTGCGGCGCAGGCCGCCGCGGTTGCCGGTGCCGGTGACACCGGTCTCGACGCCTCCACGTCCAGTCGGCGTACGAATCCGCCGAGCACGACGTACGTGTCGGCGGTCATCACGCCGGACGCGGTCACGATCGGCTGGATCGGCGACAGCCGGGCGTACTGGCTCGGGGACGACGGCGACGCCGCCTGCCTGACCGTCGACGACACGCTCGGCGAGCAGCTCGCCGCGGCCGGCGTACCGATGTCCGAGGACGCGCCGAACGCGGCCGCGCTGATCCGGTGGCTCGGTGCCGACGCGACCGATACCGCGCCGCACGTCGCCGCGTTCCAACCGGCATCGCCGGGCCGGGTCATCGTCTGCAGCGACGGACTCTACCGGTACGCCGCCGACGCCGCCGAACTGGCCGCGGTCACGCCCGCCGGCACGCCCATCGACACCGTACGCACGCTCGTGAAGTTCGCCCTCGACGCCGGTGGCGGCGACAACGTCAGCGTGATCGTCCTGCCGTACCCACCCCGTCAATAACGACCCCCCGTCAATAACGACCCCCCGTCAATGATGACCCCCCTCAATAGACAGAAGGAACACCGACTGTGTCCGACCAGCCCGCGTTTACCGCCGAGGTCTACCAGAACGAATATCTGCCGGCCGGCGCCCAGGTCGTCGATGCCGTCGTCACGGTTACCGCGACCGGCGCGGTCACGGTGAAGAAGGCGACCGCCGCGCAGGTCATCATGATCGACTGCTCCGGTTCGATGTCGACACCGCCGACCAAGATGGCGGCCGCGAAGATGGCCACCACGACCGCGATCGACACGCTCCGCGACGGCGTCGAGTTCGCCGTGATCGCCGGTCGAGCGACCGCGTTGATGGCCTACCCGTACGGGCCGGAACTGCGCGTCGCGTCGCCGCAGACCCGAGCCGAGGCGAAGCAGGCCGTGGCACATCTGGCGGCCGACGGCGGTACGGCCATCGGCAGCTGGCTCTACCTCGCCAACCAGCTGTTCGCGCGCAGTTCCGCCGAGGTCAAGCACGCGATCATGCTGACCGACGGCCGTGACCAGCACGAGAGCCGCCAGGATCTGCTGACCCAGCTGCGCGCGTGCGAGGGCCGGTTCCTCTGCGACAGCCGGGGTATCGGCAACGACTGGGTCGCCGATGAGCTGCGGCTGGTCGCATCGACGCTGCTCGGCTCGGCCGACGGCCTGGAGAATCCGGCGGATCTGCCGGCCGCGTTCGAGGCGATGACGTCGGCCGCGATGGGCAAGTCGGTCGCGGACGTGTCGCTGCGGGTCTGGACCCCGGCCGGTTCGACGATCCAGTTCGTCAAGCAGGTGTTCCCGCAGGTGGAAGACCTGACCGCCCGCCGTACCACGGTCAGCGAACGGATCGGCGACTACCCGACGGGTGCCTGGGGCGCGGCCGAGAGCCGCGACTATCACGTCTCGATCGCCGTACCGCCCGGTTCGCTCGGCGAGGAGATGCTCGCCGCGCGGGTCAGCCTCGCGGTCGGTGGGACCGTGCTGGCACAGTCGCTCGTGCTCGCCACGTGGACCGACGACATGGCACTGTCCACAAAGATCAATGGTCGGGTCGCGCACTACACCGGCCAGGCCGAGCTGGCCACCGCGATCCAGGAAGGCCTGGCCGCACGCGATGCCGGCGACATCGAGACCGCGACGTCGAAGCTCGGCCGCGCGGTGCAACTCGCCGCCGAGTCGGGCCACGAGGATACGGCGAAACTGCTCGGACGCGTGGTCGAGGTGGTCGATGAGAAGACCGGCACGATCCGGCTGAAGCAGAAGGTCGCCGGCGTCGATGCCGAACTCGCAAACGTCCGGTCGGTGAAAACGATCCGCGTCAAGAAGGCGTGATGACCATGCATGTCTGCCCTAAGGGCCATCAGTCCCAAGCCGGCGACTACTGCGACGAATGCGGTGCACCGATCGCCGGCCTCAGATCAACACCATCAACGGGTACGCCCAGCAGCGCGCCGGCCACCGCCCCGGCCGTCGAGACCTCGCCCGGACAGCCGTGTCCGGACTGCGGGTCACCACAGAGCGGCCGGTTCTGCGAGGTCTGCGGATTCGACTTCCTGATGGTGAAGCTCGGTGGCACGTCGAACGGCAATACGTCGAACGGAGGCGTACCGGCCGGCAGCACGCCGACCGGCACCGCACCGGACGCCGGCACGACCGGCGCTGCCACGACCGGTGATGGCAACGCGACACCGTCTACCGAGGACGGTTCCGGTCCGGCCGTCGCGACCGCGCAGGGCGGTGCGGCCGGTGGCGTACCCCTGCAGGGTTTGCCGAAGCGGACCCAGGCGGCCGCTGATGTGCCGACCGGGTGGGCGCTCGCGGTGAGTTCGGATGCGGCGTATCACGCGCGCATGCAGGCGATGGCCGAGCCGGATGCGGCGCCGATCGCGTTCCCGGCATTTGTGCCGCCACGACGGTTCGTGCTGCGTGGAGCGCAGGTCCTGATCGGGCGGCCGAGCCGGTCGCGCGGCATCGAGCCGGAGATCGACCTGTCCGGACCACCGGCCGATCCGGCGGTGTCGCATGCCCACGCGATGCTGCTCGCGCAGCCGGACGGTTTCTGGGCGGTGGTCGACCTCGATTCGGCGAACGGCACGTATATCAACGACGAGGAGGCGGCGATCGAGCCGAACGTCCCGCGCCTGCTGGATTCGGGGGACCACATCTACGTCGGGGCCTGGACCCAGATCACGCTGACCCGCGCCTGAGCCATATGTACAACGACTCTTGTACAACTCTTCTTGTACGTATACTGTGCTGGCATGACCGCACCTCTCGTCCTGACGGCGATGGCCCATCCGCTGCGCCGCAGAATCCTCGACGTCCTCTACCTCTACGGGCCGGCTACGGCCAGCGCCCTGGCCGCCCGCACCGACCAGGGGGTCGGAAACATCAGCCACCACATGCGGATCCTGTCCGAGGCGGGCCTGGTCGAAGAGGCGCCGGAACTCGCCCGTGACCGTCGCGAGCGCTGGTGGCGTCGGCCGGCTGGTCCGATATCGTGGCGCACGCCCGACACCGATGAGGACGTCGCCACCGATGCAGTCGGGCGCGCCGCCTCGTCGCTGAACCTCGATCGTCAGGTCGAGTTCATCCGCCGCTGGTCCGCCGCACCCCAGGAAGAGCTGGCATTCTGGGTCGAAGGACCGTTCTCGACCGACTCCTGGCTGCTGGCCACACCCGCCGAATTGGCGCAGTTCGCGGCCGAGGTCACCGAGTTGATCGTACGGTGGACCACCCGCGAGATCCCGGACGACGGCGCGGAGCGCCGCCCCGTCTTCACGCTCGCTCGCGCGGTGCCGGCCACGCCATGACCGACACCATCATCGAAGCCGGATCCGATTCCCAAGCACCGACGCCGTCGCTCTTCCGAGACGTCGCCGTCCTCGGCTGGGCGTTCGCGTCCGGCGTCTCCCAACTCGGCGACGTCATCTTCTTCGCCTCACTCGCGTACGTGGCGGCCCGCCTCGGCTCGGCCACGCTCGCCGGCACCGTCCTCGCCTGCGGCGCGATTCCACGTGCGGTCCTGATGCTGGTCGGCGGCGCGGTCACCGACCGGTTCGACGCGCGGCGCCTGATGCTCACCAGCGATCTGGCCTGTGCGGTCGTGCTGATCGGCGCGCTCGTCGCGATCCACATATGGGGCGTCTCGGCGCCGCTGCTGATCGCGATCAGCGGCCTGTTCGGCATCGCCGACGCGTTCTACGGACCGGCGTCCGGAACGCTCCCCCGGCAACTCGTGGCGAGCGCGGATCTGCCACGGCTGAGCGGGTTGCAGCAGCTGATCGGGCGGTTCAGCCGGATCGGTGGAGGGCCGCTCGGGCTCGCGCTGGTCGCGTTCGGCGGGTTCTCCGCGGCGCTGACCGCGGATGCCGTCTCCTACCTCGTCATCGCCGCGACACTGCTGGTGGTACGGCCACGGTGGCCACGCATCCGGTCCGCCAGCCGGAGCATCATCGCCGACATCCGCGACGGAATGGCCTACCTTGCGCGTACGCCGACGATTCGCGATCTCGTCATCGCACTGTCCGGCTTGAACGTTTTCGGCGGCCCGGTGCTGTCCATCGGCATCGCACTACGGACGACACAACAGGGTTGGACGCCGGAGCACCTCGGCATCCTCACCGGCTGCATCGGCGCCGGCGCCGTCCTCGGGACGCTCGGCGCGATGACGCTCCGGTTGGCACGGCCGTTGCGATTGGCGCTCGCGCTGATGTTCGTGCAGGCCGCCGCGGTTGCATTGGTCGGCGTACTGACCTACCCGGGCGAAGTCGCTGCGATGCTCGTCGTCGGCGTCACGGCCGGGCTGGCCTCACCGTTGATGTCGGGGACCGTTGCCGCCGTGGTGGCCGAGGAGTATCTCGGCCGGACGATTTCCGTACTCTCGCTCGCCGACACCGGGCTGCTCCCGCTTGCGCTGGTCGGATTCGGAGCCTTGACCGCGGCCGCCGGCCTCGCCGTCGCCTGCGCAGCATTCGGCGCCGGCTTCGCCGGACTGATGGTGTTCGCCATCACCCGACCGCACATCACGAACATCTCGCCTCGGCCGAAGACGTAGATGGCTAAGGCTTCGGTGGCGCCGTCGGGTCATCCGGCGGCTCCCAGCCGGATCCGGCGGCGGCTGCTGCGGTGGCGAGTCCGGCCGGCCGTACGGGTCCTCAGGGACCGGCGGCGGGACCGGAGGCATCGCCGGCGGCGTAGAGACCGGTGGCGTGGCAGCGGGCGGTGCAGAAACCGGCGGGTACGGGCTCGACGGCGGCGGGTAACCGCCCGGCTGCCCGTAGCCCGGAGGTGGCTCGTATCCGCCTGGCTGTCCATAGCCCGGCGGCGGCTCGTAGCCCGCCGGCGGCGGCTGATATCCGGTCGGCGGCTGGTATCCGGCGGGTGGCGCATATCCGCTGTTCGGCGGGTAGCCGGTCGGCGGGGCATAGCTGGCCGGATAGGGGTTCGCGGTGGCCGACAGCGGCCGCTTCGTACGGATGCCCCAGATCAGCAGCGCGAGCCCACCCAGCGCAACGATGACGCCGACGATCAGACCACCGATGCCGAGCTTGCCGAGGATCGGTGCGTCAATGCCCAGCCTGGTCTCGGCCTGGAATCCGGGCGATCCGTCCGCATTCATCAGCACGGCTTCGTAGTCGCCGCTGAGAATCTTCCAGGAGAGCGCAGGATCGGTGCCGCTCGCCTTGGCCACCCAGAATGCCTGGTCACCAGGGGCGGCCGGCTTCGTCGTACCGTCGACCGTACTGGAGGTGATCTTGAATGGGCTGAAGTCGATCCCGCTGACCTGCTGGTACGGGGCACCGGACAGGTACGCGTTGACCTGGTCGGTCGGCCCGACGCCGTAGAACAGCGGCTTCGTACTGTTCCGGCCGTCGATCTTGAGGGTGACGCTGGTCCCGGAGACCTGCGTGTCCTGTGAGTTCTCGACCTTGGCCGGATCGGAGACGAATCCGACGGTCGGCGTGCTGATCGTGTGGTAGTCGCTCTTGAACGTTCCGGACGTACCACCGACGCCCAGGAAGATCCCGCCGAAGCAGATCGACGCGATGCCGCACAGCCCGAGCAGCACACCCAGGATGATCAAGATGACTTTCTTCGCCATGACCGCCGCCCCTTCGTCTGGATCATTATGATCCTATACGGGCACGAAACGGACGATCATCGTCACATCCGAACGACGAGATTCTGGCTGTCGACGAACCGGCCGACATCCGTCGCGAGCATGGCGATCACGGCCGCGACATGTTCCGGCTGCATGATCGTGCTGGGATCCTCGTCCGGCGCGAGCGTGCGTCGGAGATCCGTCGCGCAACGGCCGGGCGAGATGCACACCACCCGCGTCCCGTAAATCGCGAGCTCCTCCTTCATCACCTCGCTCATCGTGATGACCGCGGCCTTCGATGCGGAGTAGGTCAGCCAGCCGGACCGGCCGCTGATCCCGGCCGTCGACGCCATGTTCACGATGAGATCGAACGTGTTGCCGTTGTGCAGCAACGACTGCACGATCGTGAAGGGCGCGTAGAGGTTCACGCCGATCGTCCGCTCGAAGTCCATGAAGCTGATCTGTTGGATCGACATCGGCGCCGTGAATCCGGCGTTGTTGATCAGCACATCGACGTTGCCGTGCGCCTGCACGATCTCGCCCATCATCGCGACCAGCCGCTCGCGGTCGAACAGATCGATGAAGTACGGCGTGACCGTCTTGTGGTGGGGATTGTCCGCGGCGAGATCCTTCAGCACGAGCTTGAACTCGTCCGATGAGCGCGACAGCAGGATGAAGTCGTCGACGCCGTTGTCGGCGTAGAAGAACTCCCGGACCGTACGCAGGCCGATGCCCTTCGACGCACCTGTGACCAGGATCGACCTACTCAACGTCGCCCTCGCTTCCGAGCAGATAGCCGGCGATCAGGACATCCGCCGGCGTGGTCACCTTCAGGTTGCGATCGCTGCCCTCGAGAAAGCGCACGTCGAACCCGGCTACCGCACATAACGTTGCATCCTCGGTAAACGTGATGCCTTTCCGGAGCGCGTACGCATGCGCCGCCAGCAGCGTGGACTTCTGAAACTTCTGCGGCAGCTGCACGTTGCGCAACGTGTCGCGCTCGAGATAACCGGTGACGCGATGCTCATGCGGATCGACCGGCGCGACGGTGAACGGGATATCGATCATGTAGCTCACGTCGAGATGCTCGTGCTCGATGATCCGGCGGAAATCGCGGCTCGTGACGAGCGGACGGGCCGACTCGTGCAGGATCACGTGATCGTTCTCGATGTGCTCGAGCATCAGCGCGACCGACTCGTGCCGGCTGTGACCGGCCTCGACGTACGTGATCGGCGTCTTGATCGCGTAGTCCTTGACGATCTTCTCCACATCGGCGCGCCAACCGGCCGGATAGTTCAGGACGATCTGCGAGATCATGTCGACCGCGTCCGCGGCGACGAGCGAGTACACGAGGATCGGAATGCCCTTGACCACCAGGAACTGTTTCGGCCGCCCAGCCGCGACGCGGGTACCGATGCCACCGTTGAGAAGCGCGAGGCTATACACCGAGATGTCCCCTTGGACTGCTATGCGCCGCTGATGCAGTGACATTAGCGCATTTGAACCGTTCTCAAGCCAAAGCGCATGACAGATGTAATACGCGACTGAGTGATCCTCGTGTCTGTTCCCGACTCAATCGCCACGGCACGATCTATCCCATGAGACCCAGCAACCTCCCGCTCGCCGTCGACCTGCAGGGCGTTACCAAGCGCTTCGGGCAGGTCACGGCCGTTGACAACCTCACACTGCAGATCCAGCCCGGCGAGATCGTGGCGTTCCTCGGCCCGAACGGCGCCGGCAAGACATCCACGGTCGACATGCTGCTCGGCCTCTCCCGCCCGACCGCCGGAACGGTCACGGTCTACGGCCGCAAGCCCGCCGAGGCGATCGCGCGGGGCGAGGTCGCGGCCGTCATGCAGACCGGCGGCCTGCTCAAAGACCTGACGATCGAGGAGACCGTACGCCTGACCGCCACCCTGTTCCCGCACGCCCGGCCGGTCGATGAAGTGCTCGAGCGCGCCGGCATCGCCGACATCGGCACCCGGATGGTCGGTAAGTGCTCCGGCGGTCAGCAGCAGCGTCTGCGGTTCGCGCTGGCGCTGCTCGCCGATCCCCTGCTGATGGTGCTCGACGAGCCGACCTCCGGCATGGACGTGGAAGGGCGCCGGGAGTTCTGGACGGCGATCCGCCAGGATGCGGAGCGCGGCCGTACGGTCATGTTCGCCACGCACTACCTGGACGAGGCCGACGCGTACGCGGACCGGATCGTCCTGATCCGTCAGGGCCGCATCGTGGCCGACGGCACCACATCGGAGATCAAGGCGATGGCCAGCGGCCGGAGCGTACGGGCGACGCTGCCCGACGCCGACCCGGCGGTCCTGGCCGCGCTGCCCGGCGTCGAGGATGTCGAACTGCGCGGCGATTCGGTGATCGTCCGCGCGAAGGACTCCGACGCCGTGGCCCGCTACCTGTTGAACAACACCGCCGCGCGGGATCTGGAGATCACCGCGCACAACCTTGAAGACGCGTTCGTGGCTCTGACCAGCGACGACGCACCCGTACCGGCTGGGAGCATCCGATGACCACCGCGACACCCGAACGTACCGTGCCCCGCTTCGGCGGTTTCAACCTCACGTTCCTGGGTCTGGAGGTCCGGCGCGTGCTGCGCAACCGCCGGACGCTGCTGTTCATGGTGTTCATGCCGGTCGTCTTCTACTTGATATTCGGCAGCAGCAGCCGGCTGGTCGACGGCCTGTCCATCACCATCAAGCAGTACGAGATGGTCAGCCTCGCGCTCTACGGTTCCATGATCGCCTGCACCAGCGGCGGATCGATGGTCGCGGTCGAACGCGCGCTCGGTTGGAGCCGCCAACTCCGGCTCACGCCGCTGCGCCCGCCGGCGTACGTGGCCATCAAGATCCTGGTCGCGCTGGCGCTCGGCGTGATCCCGGTGCTCCTGCTGTTCGCGCTCGGTGCGGTCCGCGGCGTCACCATGCCGGTGCACGTCTGGATCCTGTCCGGCCTGGCGATCTGGTTCGGCTCGCTGGTCTTCGCGGCGCTCGGCCTGTTCGTCGGCTACCTGCTGCCGTCCGAGAACGTGATGCAGATCCTCGGTCCGGTGCTGGCCATCCTGGCGATCTTCGGCGGCATCTTCTTCCCGGTCAGCCTGATGGGCGGCACGATCGAGGCGATCGCGAAGTTCACCCCGGTGTACGGTGTCGCCGAGCTGGCCCGCGCGCCGCTGAGCGGCCAGTTCGAATGGTCCAGCGTCATCAACATCGTGGCCTGGCTGATCGTCTTCGCGGTGGGCTCCACCATGGTTTTCCGCCGCGACACCCAGCGCGTCTAGACCCGCCGGAGTTGATCCTGGAGTTAGCTCTCATAGCTCCAGGATCAACGTCTGCCCGTGGATAGCCGGTAGCCAAGATCGTGAGTTGTGGCGGCTGAGTGACGTCAAGCTGCCATGATCACAACACTGAGGCAGGAATCCTTCCAAAACTTCCGATCTTGCGTGCCGCGGGGTGTCCTAGCGAGTGCGGGCGTCGTTGTATCGGCGTGCGGATGATTGCGGCGGTCGGGCTGGGGCTTGTGGGCGTACTGGGGGCGTTCATGCCGATCGGGGGCGCCGCTTTCGCGGATCCGGCCGTGGCGCAGGTGCGGATCACGATGACCGATGGTGTCACGGCGCCGACCGTGGGCGCCCGGTTGACGTACACCATCACGCTCGTCGATCACTCGGCCGCGACGATCCGGATGGCCGCGCCCGACGGCCTGGCAGATCTGGCCGTCACCGCCGGCAGCCTGCCCGGTCGCGAACTCACCTGGAGCGCGCCCGGTGGCACGCAGAGTGTGAACTTCGCCGGGACCGTCACTGGTCCCTCAACCCGGCTCGCGACCACCGCGTGCGCTTACGTCGATGCCGGCGGCCGACCGATCGCGTGCGCCTCAGATCTAGACCAGGTGGTACGCCCAACCGTCCATCACCAGCCTTGGGCCCTGCTCCTGGGCGGCGCATTCGTGCTGCTGACCGCGATCACGTGGTTCGGCATCGCATGGCGTCGCCGTCGGCCGATCGCAGTTCCGAAAACCACGACCACCACGTCCAATGCCCCGGCTACGTCCAATGCCCCGGTTGTGGCCGACGTTTCGACCCCACCGTTGCTGCGCTGATCTTGAGGCGGGCCTGGCATCCGGGCAGAATGGGTGCATGAGTGTTGGCAGCCGGATCGTGTCCCGTATGTTCGCGCTGCCGGCCGGCGGTCACCCGCGATGTCCGGCTGCGAGCCGACCTGATCGTCCGTACGCGCGACGGCGTCGACCTGATGACGAATCATTACCAGCCACTTCTTCCGTCCGCGCCGACCGTCCTGATCCGTACGCCGTACGGGCGCAGCGGCATCATCGGCCTTGCCACCGGCCGGGTGCTGGCCGAACGCGGCTTCCACGTCCTGCTGCAGAGCTGCCGCGGCACGTTCGGATCGGGCGGGACCTTCCAACCGATGCGGTACGAGCGCGACGACGGCCTCGACACGATCGCCTGGATCAAGGAGCAGCCGTGGTTTAACGGGACCCTCTTCACGTACGGGCCGAGCTACGTCGGCTTCACGCAGTGGGCGATCCTGGATGCACCCGAGGTCTCCGGCGCGCTGACCGTCGTCACGTCCTCGACGTTCCGCGACCCGACGTACGCGGGCGGTTCGTTCTCGCTGGATACGGTGCTGAACTGGGCCACGCTCATCCGCAATCAGGCCAGTGGCTCGACATGGAAGTTCCTGGTGGGCCAGGCCGGTAGCGAGCGGCGGCTGCGTACGGCGTGGAACCACGTCCCGTTGCGGGAGGCGGATGCGATCGGCATCGGCACCGAGGTCCCGTTCTTCCGCGAGTGGCTGGCGAACGGCTCCGACGAGGACTACTGGCGCGAGCGCAGCCACGACCATCGGGTCGCGTCGGTGACCGCGCCGATCTGCATGGTCGGCGGCTGGTACGACATCTTCCTGCCGTGGCAGCTCGCCGACTACGCCCGGCTCCGGGCAGCGGGCGCTCGGCCACGCCTCGTCATCGGCGCGTGGAGCCACACGTCCCGGGAACTGCTGGCGCGATCGATCCGTGAGGCCATCGCCTGGTTCCGATCGCTTTCCGCCGACGACACGTCAACCGGCGAGGAAGACAGCCGGCGCGTCGAGCTGTACGTCGGTGGTGCCGACGAATGGCGTACGTTCGACGACTGGCCGCCGCCCGCGCGTACCGAGGAATGGTTCTTCGGCCCGGACCGCACGCTCTCGACGACCGCAAGTGAAGGCACCGAGCTGGACGATTTTCGGTATGACCCGGCGGACCCGACACCGTCGCCCGGCGGAGCACTGCTGACCACGAACGCCGGACGGGTCGACAACGCGGCCGTCGAGGCACGCGCCGACGTGCTCGTCTACACGAGCGCGATATTGACGGAGGATGTCGAGGCGATCGGCCCGGTGACGGCGGAGATCCGGCTACGAAGCTCGTCGCCGCACTTCGACGTGTTCGTGCGGATCTGCGACGTCGCGCCGGACGGACGTTCGGAGAACATCTGCGACGGGCTGGCGCGCGTGGTGGCAACCGGAGCCGAGAGCATCACCGAGGTCGAACTGTGGCCGACCGCCTACCGCTGGAAGGCCGGCCATCGCATCCGAGTGCAGGTCGCGGGCGCGGCACATCCCCGGTACGCGCGGAATCCAGGCACGGGCGAGCCACTCGGCACCGGCACCGACATGCACGCCGTCGAGCACGTGGTGCTCCAGCCGTCGCTGATCCGCCTGCCTCGGTCGATCTAGCGCGTTACAGCAACGCGAAGACCGTCGGCACGCTCGCCGTCTGCACGCGACGAGATCGGGGTTCGGCCGGCACTACCGCACGCGGAATCCATTCGTCTTCCAGCGTCCAGCAGGCGTCCCAGAACTCGGTTTGCTCAGCACTGTCACGTTCGTCGACTGCTTCGACGACGGTCGTACCGTCAGCCGTGCCGTCAGCCGATGCGACCGGCGAGCCGGTCGCGAGAACACCGGCCAGACGGCCGTCGAGTGGATTGGACGCGATGTTGGCGCCCGCGAAAACCGGGAGGGATGACTCCATACCAATATGCTCCGTCACGATGCGGTTATTCGCACATGCGAGGTCTCACACTTAGTGCAACGGTTACCCGATTTTCACACCTGGGAAACCTAGGCCTTCAAATGGCCTGACCAGTTCATATGCTCGCAACACCGAAACTGAACGATGCCTTAGGAGAGAAAGGATCTTCCGCCGTAATTGGCACGCTCCTACGCCTTCGTGACCGCCGGCTGCCGGCGCGCGACCGCGACTCCGACGAGACACAGGACGCCACCGACGTACGCGAAGGCCACCGGCGTCTCGCCCAGGAACGCCCAGCCCATCAGGATCGCGATCGGCGGAACGAGATAGGTCGTCACGCCGAGGCGACCGGCGCTCGTACGGGCGAGCGCGTACGCCCACGTCGTGAACGCGAGCGCGGTCGGCAACGCACCGAGGTAGACGAGCAGCCAAATCGACGTCGCGTCGGCGTGACCCAGCTGGCTGACCAGCTGACCGGCGAACGGCAGGCAGACGACCGCGCCGATCGTGCAGGCCAGCCACGTGATCCGCAGCGCGGAGACGGACGCGAGCAGCGGCTTCTGGGCGACCACTCCGATCGCGTACGCGGCCGCCGCCACCAGGCACAGCACGACGCCCCAGACGTCGGTCGTGTGCTTGTGCGACGTGGCAACGCCGATCACGACGACACCGAGGAACGCGATCGCCGCACCGACCACGAACATCGATCCGAACCGCTCCCCCAGCGTCAAGCCGGCGAGGATCGCGATCAGGATCGGGCCGATGTTCACCAGCATGGCCGCCGTACCCGCGTCGATGCGCTGCTCGGCGGCGTTGAGTGCGACGTTGTAGAGCCCGAACCACAGCACGCCGCAGACGGCCAGCCGGATCCAGGCACGCCCGACCGGCCACGGGTGGGCGCTGTCCGGCCGCGGATCCCGGTTGCCGCGGATCAGCACCACGACGCCGAGCACGATGCTGCCGACCAGGAGTCGGCCGAGCGACAGCGCGCCCGGCGACAGATCCTTGCCGACCTGCCGGATCGCCACGAATGCGGACGCCCAGAGCAGGATGGTGACGCTGACCGCGAGGATCGAAGCGACGGCGGGACGGGGAGGGGCTTCGACGGTCTGCACAGGGAGACCTTACGACGCCGCCTCGTCCACGGCCTCCGAGTTTTCGTCCACCTGCTCGTCGGCTCCCAGCCGGTCGTCGTCTCGCAGCCGGTCGTCGTCCCGAAGCCTGTCGTCGTCCAGCAGCTCGTCGTCCAGCTCGTCGCCGGGCAGCTCGTCGCTCTCCAGCCGGTGGGATCGTTTGTCGCGCGACAGCAGCGCATCGATGTCCCGCCGGATGAACACCGCAAGCCAGGCGCAGGCGATGCCGATGGTCAGCCGGAGGACTGTGGCGCTGACCTCGACCTCGTGCACGTTGCCGGCGTTGCCGAACACACTCGACGCGAGCAGCCCGATGATCGTGGCCCAGAAGATCACAACCGAACCCAGCCGGTACGGCGAGCGGATCGTCCGCCCGTACACGACACCGCTGGTACGGCCGGACGCCAGCATCCGGGTCTGCGCCCGATACGTCCAGGCACCCATCGCCGCATACATGCCGTAGCCGAGGACCGGCGGCAGAGCGAGGCTGAGAATCTTCGCCACCAGCGTCACTGCCGTTGTGGTCGCGGCCGTGGTCACCACCGCCGGCCGGTTTTCCAGCAGGAGCGCGAGGGTGATCGCCTCGACGAAGGCGAATGACAGGGCGAGCCCGATGACGACGTCCTGCCAGCCCTGATTCCAGTCCGGTTGAGAGTCATGCGACACCGTGCTCATCGAAGCCATGCTAGTGGTCCCGGCCGTGACTGCGACAGCGCTGATCCGCCACACTGTCTTCGTGACTGCCAGCTCTCGCTTTCTCGCCGCGATCGACCAGGGTACGACGTCCTCCCGGTGCATCATCTTCGACGCCGACGGCCACATCGTCTCGCACGCCAATCTGGAGCACGAGCAGATCTTTCCGCGGCCGGGCTGGGTCGAGCACGATGCCGGCGAGATCTGGGCCAACGTGCAGAATGTGGTCCAGAGCGCGCTCGACCGGGCCGGACTGTCGCGTGCCGATCTCGCCGCGGTCGGCATCACGAACCAGCGCGAGACGACGCTGCTGTGGGACGCCCGGACCGGTGAGCCGGTCTCGAACGCGATCGTGTGGCAGGACACGCGTACCGACCGGCTGGTCAGCGAACTCGCCGGTGACGCCGGTCCGGATCGGTTCCGGGACCGCTGCGGTACGCCGCTGGCCACCTACTTCTCCGCACCGAAGATCCGGTGGCTGCTCGACCGGGACCCGGAGTTGCGGCGCCGGGCCGAAAACGGCGACGTGCTGTTCGGCACGATCGACACGTGGCTGATCTGGCAGCTGACCGGTGGGCCGGCCAAGGCCGGGTCCAGCGCCACGGCCGGCGTACACGCGACGGACGTGACGAACGCGAGCCGGACGATGCTGATGAACCTGCACACGCTCGACTGGGACGACGAACTGCTGGCCGCGTTCGATATCCCGCGGGCGATGCTGCCGACGATCCGGCCGAGCGCGTACCACTACGGCGAGGCCCGGGGCACGCTGGCCGGCGTACCGGTGGCGAGTGCGCTCGGAGACCAGCAGGCCGCGCTGTTCGGCCAGGTGTGCTTCGAGACCGGCGAGGCCAAGTGCACCTACGGGACCGGGTCGTTCCTGCTGCTCAACACGGGTTCGGCGCCGGTGGCCAGCGAGCGTGGCCTGGTCACAACGTTGGCGTACCAGGTCGGCGACGCCGCCCCGGTGTACGCGCTGGAGGGCTCGATCGCCGTCACCGGCGCGCTGGTCCAGTGGCTGCGTGACAACCTCGGCCTGATCTCGTCGGCCGAGGACGTCAACCGGCTGGCCGCAACGGTGCCGGACAACGGCGGCTGCTACATCGTGCCGGCGTTCGCGGGCCTATTCGCGCCCTACTGGCGGACCGATGCGCGAGGCATCATCGCGGGCCTCACCAGCTTCGTGACGAAGGGGCACATCGCGCGGGCCGCGCTCGAATCCACGGCGTGGCAGGTGCGCGACGTGGTGACCGCGATGGCATTGGAATCCGGTGTGGACATCACGGTGCTCAAGGTCGACGGTGGTATGACCGCCAGCGACCTGCTGATGGACTTCCAGGCCGACATCCTCGGCGTACCCGTGGTCCGACCGACGGTGGCCGAGACGACCAGCCTCGGCGCGGCGTACGCGGCCGGCCTGACGGTCGGATTCTGGCCGGATCTCGATGCGCTGCGATCGCAGTGGAAGGTCGACCGGACCTGGACGCCCGACATGTCCGCCGAGGTACGCAACCGCGGTGCACGGATGTGGTCTAAGGCGGTCGCCCGGTCGATGAACTGGACCGACGAATAAAAACGTTCGCCCGCTCCGGATGATCCGGAGCGGGCGAACGGGCCCTCACCACAAGGGAGTTGTTACTTTGCTTCCTGCAGCGTGACGGTGACCGTGACGGACTGGCCGCCCCGGTCGACCGTCAGCGTGTAGGGCGTACCGACCGTCGCCGACTGGACGTCGTTGAGCAGGTCGTCCTGCGTGTGCACGGCCTTGCCATTGAACGACGTGATCACGTCATTCACCTTCAGGCCACCCTTGTCCGCAGCGCTGCCGGACACAACCTGCTGGACCTGGGCACCGGCGTTGTCGGTCGCGGTCGCGACACCGATGCCGAGCTGCGGGTGCGATACCGCGACGCCCTTGATGATGTCGTTCGCGACCTGCTTGGCCCGGTTGGATGGGATCGAGAAGCCGACGCCGATGCTTCCTTCGGCGCCACCGTTCGTCGCGATCGCCGTGTTGATGCCGACGACCTGGCCGCTCGTGTTCACGAGTGCCCCACCGGAGTTGCCCGGGTTGATCGACGCGTCGGTCTGGATCGCGCCGGCGATCGTCGGTCCGGCCGTCGTGGACTGCTGCGACTGGCCCTGTCCGAACGGGTCGTTCGGGTCCTGCGGCGACGAGTTCTCGGACGACTCGTCGATGGTCCGGTTGAGCGCGCTGACGATACCGGCGGTGACCGTTCCGTCGAGGCCGAGCGGAGCGCCGATCGCGAGGACCGTGTCGCCGACCTGCAGCGCACCGCTATCACCGAAGGTCGCGGCACGCAGGTTGCTGCTGTTCTCGGCCTTGTACACGGCCAGGTCGGTCTTCGGGTCGGTACCGACGAGCGTGGCCTTCGCGGTGGTGCCGTCGCTGAACGTGATCTCGACGCTCGCGCCCGAGGCGGTCGCGGCGACGTGGTTGTTCGTGAGGATGTAGCCGTCCGCGCTCAGGATCACGCCGGAGCCGGTCGCGGTCGAGGTCGCGATCGACACGACGCTCGGGCTGACCGCCGAAGCGATGCTGGCGAGCGACGAGCGGTCGATCATCGGCGCGTTCGACACGACCTTGCCGTCGCTGGTCACGGTGACCGTGGCGTCGTTCTTGTCGGCCTGGTGCATGATGGCCGCTCCGGCCGCGCCGCCGCCGACCGCAAGGACCAGTCCCAGCACGCCGGCCGCGAGAAGCCGTCCCACACCGATCCCGCGCTTGGCCTCGTGCGTGCCCGTCGCCGGGTAACTCGACGTCGCGGTGCCCGCGGTCGGGTAGTTCGCGGTCGGTGTCTCCACCCATCGGGTACGCCGAACCGGGCGTGTAACCGGCCGGCGGCGCGTACGGCGAGTCGGACGCCGGCGCGTACGGGGCGGGTGTCCCGTACGGCGAGGTCGGGATCTGCGTCGTCGGCACCTCCGCAGCCGGGACCTCGCCGGTCGGCACCGGGTTGGTCGGCACCGTGCTGGGCGGCAGGTCACTCGCGGGCTGCGACGCCGGCGCCGGCGTGGCCGGCGACCTGCTCGGACGGTGGACGCCAGCCCACTGCCTCGCCGGCGGCGGGTGCGCTGGTCGGGTTCTCGGCCCCTTCGGCCGGCTGCCCCGAGGGCTGCTCGTTCATGTCGTTCTCGGTCATGACCCTAGATTTCCCTACGTGACTTCGTCGAACCTGACTTTGGCCTGCAAGTTGGCTGTGAAGATATTTGTCCGAAATGTAATCATTCACCGGCCGACGGGTGTGACTTCCGGCAAATCGTCGTTTTCCACCGGCGCGGATGGCAGCGTGACCCGGAACGTCGTACCCCTCGGGCGGCCATCCGTCCCACCGGCATCAGGAGACCCGCTGGTCACGTCGACGGTGCCGCGGTGTGCCTTGACGATCGCGGCGACGATCGCCAGCCCGAGGCCGGTACCGCTGCTGACGCCGCCGCCGTTCGGGGACGTGGTCCGCGTACGGGCGATGTCGGCCCGGTAGAAGCGCTCGAAGATGTGGTCGATCTGTTCCGGAGTCAACCCGGTCCCGGAATCGAGCACGGACATCTGCACGAAGCCGGGCCGCTCGGAGCGCCCGAGGCTGACCCAGATCGGACCGTCCGCCGGCGTGTACGTCAACGCGTTCGACATCAGATTCGTCAGCACCTGCCGGAGCCGCAGTTCGTCGCCGATGACGACCAGCGAGCCGGCGCCGGGCTCGATCGACAGCTCGATCTCGCCGGCCGGGCGCGACCGCACGCGCGTTCACGACCGTGTCCGCACCGATCACCCGCAGATCCACCGGGACTTCCTCGAGCGGCCGTTCCTGATCGAGCCGGGCCAGCAGCAGCATGTCCTCGACCAGCATGCCCATCCGCATCGCCTCGTCCTCGATCCGCCGGATCAGGCGACCGGTATCGTCCGGCGAACTCGCCGCACCCTGGCGGTACAGCTCGGCGAAGCCACGGATCGTGGTCAACGGCGTACGCAACTCGTGCGACGCATCGGCGGCGAACTGGCGCATCCGCTCCTCGGATCGCACCGCCCGCCCCTCCGATCGCTGTGCGGCAAGGGCTGCCGCGTTCGCGGTCTCGGCCGACTCGCGGGCAGCCGCCTCCGACGCGGCGCGCGCGGCGAACGACGTCTCGATCTGTTCGAGCATGACGTTGAGCGACTTCCCGAGCCGCCCGACCTCGGTCCGTGGCTCGCCATCGGCCATCTCGAAGTCCGGTACGCGTTGGGTCAGATCGCCGTCCGCGATCGCGGTGGCGGTTCGTTCGATCTCGACCAGCGGTCGCAGATTCGCTCGGACCACGGCCGCGCCGAGGCCGGACAGGAGGATCAGCACGATCACGCCGCCGAGCAGCTCCATCACGACAAGTTTGTGCAGCGTGTTCGCGACGCCGGTGCAGCGTCTGCCCGATGTAGAGAATCTCACCGTTCGGCGCGACCGTCGCGAGGACTCGCCAGCTCACATGTCCGTTGATCGATTTGACCGTGTAAGGCCCGGCGGACGCGGCATGGACGCCGGCCACGGTGGTCGGAAACGGCGGCAGATCGCCGCGGGGTGGTCACTTCCGATCCGTAGAGAACTCGGCCGACACCGGTTACGGACTTGAGCGTGGACGAACCAGTTCGGCGGGGCAACGCCGCCGGCGATTTCGAAATCGGCATCCGCCGGTCGGCAACATGACGCTGTCGCGGACGGCGATCAGCTGCGAATCGACCTGGCTGTTGAAGTAGCGATCCATCGCATAGGTCACGGACACGCCGATCACCAGCGAGCGCGGCGGCCATCAGCGCCACCACCGAGGCAACGAGTTTCAGCCGCAACGGTGTGCGGCGGAGGAACGAGAACATCGACGTCTCAGTGCTGCGGTAGACGCAGCACGTACCCGACGCCGCGCAGCGTGTGGATCAGCCGCGGCTCGACGATGTCAACCTTGCGGCGCAGGTAGGAGATGTACGACTCGACGATGCTGTCATCGCCCCGGAAGTCGTAATGCCAGACGTGATCGAGGATCTGCGCCTTCGAGAGCACCCGGTTCGGGTTCGTCATCAGGTAGCGCAGCAGCTTGAACTCGGTCGGCGACAGCGACGACGCGATTGTCCGCGCGCCAGACCTCGTGCGACTCCTCGTCCAGCTCGAGATCGTGGTACTTGAGGCGAGCCGGTGGCGCCTCGCCGGCCGTACGGCGGAGCACGGCACGGATCCGGGCGGTCAGCTCTTCGAGGCTGAACGGCTTCGTGACGTAGTCGTCGCCGCCGAGCGTCAGGCCACGGATCTTGTCATCGGTCGCATCGCGGGCGGTCAGGAACACCACCGGCGTACGCACGCCGCCGTCCCGAAGCCGCTTGATCACCTCGAAACCGTCGAGGTCCGGCAGCATCACGTCGAGCACGACCAGATCCGGCCGGTTTTCGCGGGCGGACTCCACCGCGGCGGCGCCGTTCGACGCCGTACGCACCGTGAACCCAGCGAAGCGCAGGCTTGCCGAAAGCAGTTCGACGATGTTCGGGTCGTCCTCGACCACCAGAAGCTGAGCCTCTGCCGTCCGAGCACCCGTGCCGTGCGCTCCGCTGGTCAACGTCGCACCCCCTGCAACGCCGTCACGTCCCACCACCATGGTCATATCGTGGGCCGCCCATCTGAGCCCACCCTGGATTCTCCCTGATAGTTAGCTGAAAGGTAGCTATCTCGGCCGGAGGAGGCGGCGCAGTTCGGTCAGGGCGCTGGTCAGGACCGCCGCCGCGGATCGCAGATCGGCTTCGCCGCACGCCGTGGTTGCGGGCCAGGCGGCGAACCTCGCCGGCCAGTTCGGCCACGGCGCGTTCCAGATCGGCGAAGGCCGGATCCCGATCGGCACCGGCCTCCGGGAACGTACGCGGCGACGACCACGGCGCCCTCGACGGCGTACGCGCGTGGCTGGTCGCATCGCGCAACTCCCGCTTGATGTCGCGGACCGAGCCCCGGACCTCGCGTTCGATGTCGTTGGCCAGCGACGACAGATCAGCGACCGAAGCGTGGATCTCGGTCTCCAGCTCGGCCAGCTCGGCGGCCCGCGAGGCCAGCTCGGATCGGCCGGCATCGGTGATCTGGTAGACCTTCCGGCCACCCGCCGCGGTATGCCCGACCAGCCCTTCGACCTCCATCCGGGCGAGCCGCGGGTAGATCGTGCCGGCCGACGGCGCGTAGAGACCGAGGAACCGGTTCTCCAGCAGCCGGATCAGCTCGTACCCGTGCTTCGGGCCCCTCGGCGAGCAGCTTGAGCAGGTAGAGACGCAGCCGGCCATGGCTGAAAACCGCCGTCATTCCACGTCTCCAAACTGGGCATCCACCGGCCGGCGCAACAGGGCGATGCTGCCGCCGACCGCGTTCGCGGTCAACGTGCCGATGCCCGAGCCGAGCTTGCCACTGACCGAACCGCCCCACGTGCCCTGGACCGACAGGCCGGGAAAGTCGCTGGTCACCCGGCCATGGATGGCGTTCAGGCGGACGTCGAGGTCGCTGTCCTCGCGCACCCGGATGGTGATCTCGCCGCTGATCGTCTCCAGCCGGATGAAGCTGTCGTACGGCGGATTGTCGAGGTCTGCGATGACCGAGCCGGATGTGGTCTTTGCGTGCACCCGGGATGCGGCCGAATCGGCGATCACGATCTCGCCGCTGATCGTCTCGAGCGCCAGCTCGCCGGCGCAGCCGAGCGCCTCGATCGGGCCGGACACTACCTTCGCGCGGAGTTTCCCGTCCACACCGAGCAGCGTCAACCGTCCGCTCACGCAGTCGGCGGCAACGTCGGCGTGCACGGTCGAGACGAGCAACGAGCCGTGCGCGAGGACGAGCGTGCACGGCGTATCGAACGGCACCGCGATCGAGACGTCGGCGGCGAACCGCGACCCGCCATTGATCCACCACCAGAGCGGCGCCAGGATGCCCGGCCACGGATGGATCTCGGCATTGCGTACGTAGAGCGTGCCCCCGTCCAACTCGACGTGCAGCGGCGTCGAAGCGATCTTGCTGATCTCGATCCGCGGCGGCCCGTCGGTGCCGACGATCGACAAGCGGCCCGAGGTCAGGTTGACGCTCAGCGTCGTGACTCCGTCCGCGGGCGCAAAATCGAGCGTCTGCGGCTCGTGAACGGTCCAGGTCTGCATGAGTGCCCCCGATAGGGAAGGGTGTATCGCGTCTTCAAGACACGATACATCGCGATACACAGCGGCGCCACGCACGTATGGCACGGTGGAGCCATGACGGACCGGCTACTCCGGAACGCCACTCGCCGCCAAGCTCGGCATCAAGGCGGGCTCGATCGTGCTGCTGGACGGCGCGCCGGCCGATTTCGACCTCGGCCCGCTGCCGGACGGTGTCACGGTCGCACCGGCAGGCCGGGCAGGACGCGTACCCCGTGATCGTCTGCTTCTGCCCGGACCGCGCCCGGCTGATCCGCCGATGGCCGGTGCTGCATCCGCTGACGACGGTGGCCGGCGCGCTCTGGATCGCATGGCCGAAGCGCGCGTCGGGCATCCCGACCGACCTCGACGACCAGGTTGTGCGCGATCATGCTCTGACGCACGGTCGCGTCGACGTGAAGGTGTGCGCGATCGACACGGTGTGGTCCGGGCTCAAGAACGTCGTCAGATTGGCCGACAGATGATCATCGAGAAGCGCTACAACGGCCCGGTCGGCTCCGGCAACGGCGGGTGGACCGCCGGCATGGTCGGCACGCTCATCGACGGGCCGTCGGTGGTCACGCTGCGCGTTCCGCCACCGCTCGACGTCCCTTCCGCGATCGAACGCAGAGATCAGATGATCCAGGTGTACGGGCCGGACGGCATCCTGGTCGCCACCGCGGCCGCCGACCGACGTGGTACGCGAACCGATCGACCCGGTCTCGTTCGCCGAGGCGGAGACGATCTCGCACGTCCTACCCGGGCCTGGTGTCCCACCCGTTCCCGACGTGTTTCGTCTGCGGACCCGACCGCGCGCCCGGCGACGGCCTGCGGCTGTTCACCGGCCGGCTGCCGAGCGGCGACACCGCGACGCCATGGATCGTGCCCGACGACGTCAGCGCGCCGATGGTCTGGGCGTCGCTGGACTGCCCGGGCGGCTGGTCGGTCGGGATCGAGTCCCGGCCGTACCTGCTCGGCCGGATGGCGACGCACGTCGACCGCGTACCGGCGCCGGGCGATCGATGCGTCGTGATGGGACGGCTGCTCGGGATCGAAGGTCGCAAGGCCGAGGTCGCCGCGGTGCTGACCGGCCCGGACGGCGCCGCGCTCGCCTGGTCCCGCGCGACCTGGATCGCGTTCAGTTGAGCGGATCGCGTGTTGACGGGACGGTGGCGCGCGTCCGCCACTCTGTGCCGGACTACGGGAGGAGTTCAGTTGTCGTCTGAGACACACGGCGAGTCTCCGGACAGATCGTCATCTCCGGGCTGACCAAACAGTATAAGCAATCTCCGGGCGGTCGACGACCTGTCGTTCACCGTCGCGCCGGGCCGGGTCACCGGCTTCCTCGGCCCGAACGGCGCCGGCAAGACCACGACGCTGCGCATGTTGCTCAACCTCGTCACGCCGACCGCGGCACGGCCACGATCGGCGGGCAGCGCTACTCCGACCTCGCCAACCCGCTCGGTACGGTCGGCGCGGTGCTCGAGGCGAGCAGCGCGCACAAGGGCCGTACCGGCCGCAACCACCTGCGCATCATCTGCGCCGCGGCCGGCCTGCCGGACTCGCGCGCCGACGAGGTGCTCGAGCTGACCGGCCTCACACCGGCCGCGAAGCGCAAGTTCAAGGGCTACTCGCTCGGCATGCGCCAGCGTCTCGGCATCGCGGCGGCCATGATCGGCGACCCGCAGGTGCTGATCCTGGACGAGCCGGCCAACGGCCTCGACCCCGAGGGCATCAAGTGGATGCGCGAGTTGCTCAAGTCGCTCGCCGACCAGGGCCGGACCATCCTGGTCTCCAGCCACCTGCTCTCCGAGATGGAGTTGCTCGCCGACGATGTCGTCATCGTGGCGGCCGGCAAGCTGGTCCGACAGGGCACGGTCGAGCAGATCATCAAGTCGTCGCAGACCGGCGTCGTCGTCCAGGTCCGTACGCCCAACGCGGACGCGCTCCGCGGTGCCGTGATCGAGCGGGGTGGCCAGATCGTCGCCGGACACCGACGGCCGGCTCATCGTGACCGGCCTGGAAGCGGCGGCGGTCGGCAATGCCGCGTTCACCGCCGGCGTCGAATTGCACGAACTCACCACCGATCGCCCCGACCTCGAGGGCGTCTTCCTGGAGCTCACGCACGGAAAGGCGGCCATCCGATGACGTCCGACACGATGCCGACGATCTCGCGGCCGACCCAGCCACAACTCCTGCGCCAACTGCGCAGCGAGCGGATCAAGCTGTCGAGTACGAAGACCTGGTGGCTGTTCGGCATCGGCACCACGGTCATGACCGGCCTGGCCCTGCTGATCAACTGCTTGACCGTGCACGACGACCTCTCGAACACCGCCCGGGCGCAGCGGATCTGGTCACCGACCGCGGCCAACGTCTTCACCTCCGGCCAGTACTTCGGCGGCCTGTTCGTCATGCTGCTGGCGATCCTGATGATCACCAACGAGTTCTACCACCAGACCGCGACCACCACGTTCCTCGCGACGCCGCGGCGGACAGAGGTCATCGTCGGCAAGTTCGTGATGGCGATGATCGCGGCGGCGCTCGCCTGGCTGCTGACCACCGTGATCGACATCGTCGTCGGCGTGCTCTACTTCAAGTCGCGAAGGCATCTCGAACGGGCTCGGCACATCGGGTGTGACCCGGGCGATGCTGATCAACCTGATGGTCTTCGCGCTGTGGGGCGATCTTCGGCATCGGCTTCGGCGCGCTGATCCGCAGCCAGATCGGTGCGACGGTCACCGCGGCGCTGCTCTACACGGTCGGCCTGTTCGCGATCGCAGGCCATCCTGTTCCTGGTCTACCGGTTCGTCTGGCACAGCATCCACGTCTTCCAGGCGTCGGTTCTGATTCCGGGCATCGCGGCGCAGGTCGCGGTCTCGCCGACCGGCGTTCACTTCGATCTGCCAGACAACAATGGCGGTGGCACGATCGCGTGGTGGGTCGGCGTCATCGTGATGCTCGGCTACGGCGTCGTGTTCGGCGTGGTCGGCACGGCGATCCTGCGCAAGCGGGACATCTCTTAAGTTCGCGAACACGCTGTAACGACCTGGGCCCCGTTCCGTGACGTCTTGTCATTGAACGGGGCCGATGTCGTATATCTGACGGCATGCCGACCACTGTGAGCCAACACACCGGGCATGACCGGAGAGACCGATGAATCCTTGACCGCGTAGCCTGAACGAGGACTCAAAGGGCTCGGTTCAGAGCCAAAACCATAGCGCGTGGAGAAACGGAAGCGGCTGTGTCGACTCAACAGACATCGCAGGGAAACCCGCTGGCGGACTTCGGTCCGAACGAGTGGATCGTCGATGACATGTACCAGCGCTACCTGGCCGATCCGGCCAGCGTCGATGCGGCCTGGCACGAGTTTTTCGCCGACTACAAGCCCGTACCGGAGAATGGGTCGGCTCCGGCCGTCGTCCGTGGCGACCGTAGCCCCCGCGGTGGTCGCGCCGAAAGCCGGCTCCGGCGCAGCCGCACCCGCCGCCGCACCTGCAGCGAAGGCCACCGCACCGGCGACAAAGGCGGCCGTGAACGCGCCTGGCACCACGAGTCCGATCCGCGGTGTGGCCGCGAAGATCGTCGAGAACATGGACGCCTCTCTCAGCGTCCCGACCGCCACCAGCGTGCGCGCCGTGCCGGCGAAGCTGGTCTCGGACAACCGCATCGTGATCAACAACCACCTCGCGCGCGGTCGCGGTGGCAAGGTCAGTTTCACGCACTTCATCGGGTACGCGATGATCCGCGCGCTGGCGGCACACCCGGAGATGAACAACGCCTTCGGTACGGTCGACGGCAAGCCGGTCCTGATCACGCCGGAACACGTCAACCTCGGCATCGCGATCGACATGCCGAAGCCGGACGGCAGCCGCACGCTCGTCGTGCCGAGCATCAAGGCCGTCGAGACGATGGACTTCCGTACGTTCTGGACGGCGTACGAGGACATCGTCCGGCGCGCCCGCAAGGGCGAGCTGACCATGGACGACTACAGCGGCACCACGATCTCGCTGACCAACCCGGGCGGCATCGGCACGGTGCACTCGCAGCCGCGCCTGCTGGCCGGCCAGGGCACCATCATCGGCGTCGGCGCGATGGAATACCCGGCACCGTTCGCCGGCATGAGCGACCAGCAGCTGGCCGAGATGGCGGTCAGCAAGGTCGTCACGCTGACGTCGACCTACGACCACCGGATCATCCAGGGCGCCGGATCCGGCGAGTTCCTGAAGGTCATGCACGAACTGCTGCTCGGCGAGCACGGCTTCTACGACGAGATCTTCGCGTCCCTGCGGGTCCCGTACGAGCCGGTGCGCTGGACGAACGACGTCTCGCTCAGCTCCGAGGGCCAGATCAACAAGACCGCCCGCGTGATCGAGCTGATCCACGCATACCGGGTCCGGGGTCACCTGATGGCCGACACCGACCCGCTCGAGTTCCACATGCGCCGGCACCCGGACCTCGACGTACTCCAGCATGGTCTGACGCTGTGGGATCTGGACCGCACGTTCCCGGTCGGCGGCTTCGCCGGCAAGCAGGTGATGAAGCTTCGCGATGTGCTCGGCGTGCTGCGTGACTCCTACTGCCGCCGGGTCGGCGTGGAGTACATGCACATCCAGGACCCGGAAGAGCGCCGCTGGATCCAGGAGCGGGTGGAGCGGAAATACCAGAAGCCGTCGGTCGAGGAGCAGAAGTACATCCTCGGCCGGCTGAACGCGGCCGAGGCGTTCGAGACGTTCCTGCAGACGAAGTTCGTCGGGCAGCGCCGGTTCTCGCTCGAGGGCGCCGAGTCCGTGATTCCGCTGCTCGACGAGGTGCTCGGCAGCGCCGCCACGACCGGCATGGACGAGGTCGTCATCGGCATGGCCCACCGCGGCCGGCTCAACGTACTCGCGAACATCGTCGGCAAGCCGTACGAGAAGATCTTCTCGGAGTTCGAGGGCCATCTCGACCCGAAGATGGCGCAGGGCTCCGGCGACGTCAAATACCACCTGGGCATGGACGGCAAGTTCACCACCGCCGACGACCAGCACACGATCGCGGTCTCGGTGGTCGCCAACCCGTCCCACCTGGAAGCCGTCGACCCGGTGCTGGAGGGCATCGTGCGGGCGAAGCAGGACCGGCTGAACCTCGGGCTCGAGGGTTACACCGTGCTCGCGCTCGCGATCCACGGCGACGCCGCGTTCGCCGGCCAGGGCGTGGTCGCCGAGACGCTCAACCTGTCCCAGCTGCGCGGCTACCGTACCGGCGGCACGGTCCACGTGGTCATCAACAACCAGGTCGGCTTCACCACCGCGCCGGAATACTCCCGCTCATCGCTGTACGCGACCGACGTGGCCCGGATGATCCAGGCGCCGATCTTCCACGTGAACGGCGACGACCCCGAAGCCGTCGTACGGGTGGCGCGGCTCGCGTTCGACTACCGGCAGGCGTTCAACAAGGACGTCGTGATCGACATGATCTGCTACCGGCGCCGTGGTCACAACGAGGGCGACGACCCGTCGATGACGAACCCGGAGATGTACAAGATCATCGACGCGAAGCGCTCGGTCCGCAAGCTCTACACCGAGGAGCTGATCGGCCGCGGCGACATCTCGCTCGAAGACGCCGAAGAGTCGCTCCGCGACTTCCAGGAGCAGCTCGAGACGGTGTTCAAGGCGACCCGCGACGCGTCCACCGCACCGCGTACGACCCGGGATCGCCGGGTCGAGCCGGAGCCGGTCGTCGCGACCGCGATCTCCGCCGAGATGGTCAAGCGCATCGGCGACGCGCACATCGAGCTGCCGCCGGGGTTCACCGCGCACAAGCGGGTCCATCAGGTGCTGGAGCGTCGCGCGAAGATGGCGGTGGACGGCGACATCGACTGGGGCTTCGGCGAGATCATCGCGTTCGGTTCGCTGGTCGCGCAGGGTACGACGGTCCGCCTGTCCGGACAGGACTCGCGGCGTGGCACGTTCGTCCAGCGCTACGCGGCGATCGTCGATGCCGAGAACGGCGACGACTTCCTGCCGGTCGCCGGCCTGGCGACCGAGGATGCCCGGTTCTTCGCGCACGACTCGCTGCTGAGCGAATATGCGGCGATGGGCTTCGAGTACGGCTACTCGGTCGAGAACACCGAGGCGCTCGTGCTCTGGGAGGCGCAGTTCGGCGACTTCGGCAACGGCGCTCAGATGATCGTTGACGAGTTCCTGTCGTCCGGCGAGATCAAGTGGGGTCAGAAGAACTCGCTGACGCTGCTGCTCCCGCACGGCCACGAAGGCCAGGGCCCGGACCACACGTCCGGGCGCCCGGAGCGCTACCTGCAGCTGGCCGCCGAGGACAACATGCGCGTCGCGATCCCGTCGACGCCGGCCAACTACTTCCACCTGCTTCGCCGCCAGGCGCTCAGCGGCAAGCGCAAGCCGCTGGTGGTGTTCACGCCGAAGTCGCTGCTGCGGCACAAGCTCTGCGTTTCGTCGGTCGCCGACTTCACCACCGGCACGTTCCAGCCGGTGATCCCGGACGGCGGCGTGAACGCAAACGACGTGACCCGCGTCCTGCTCTGCGCCGGCAAGGTCTACTACGACCTGATCACGGCACGGGCCGAGCGCGGTCTCACGAACACCGCGATCGTCCGGGTCGAGCAGCTCTACCCGCTGCCGGTGGACGAGCTGAAGGCGGCGCTGGCGGCGTACCCGAACGCGACCGACTTCGCCTGGGTCCAGGAGGAGCCGGCCAACCAGGGTGCCTGGTCGTTCATCGCGATGAACCTGCTGGAGCACCTCGGCGTCGCACTCCGCCGGATCTCGCGTCCGTCCGCGGCAGCGCCGGCCGTCGGTTCGGCGAAAATCCACGAGTCGGAGCAGGCCGCGGTCATCGAGGCCGCCCTCCCCCGCTCCTGACATCGTTCGTGATCCTGGAGTCGGCGCCCGCTGACTCCAGGATCAACCGGTGGTGATCCGGAGGCGAGTCGCCGGGACAGGCATAATGGCCGTCGTGTACTTCACCGATCGTGGCATTGAGGAGCTCGCCGAACGCCGGGGCGAGGAGAGCGTGACCATCGAGTGGGTGGCAAACTGCCTGCGCGATTTCGTCGACCAGAACCCCGAGTTCGAGACGCCGATCGAACGCTTCGCCACCTGGCTGGCCCGCCTGGACGACGAGGATGAGGACGACCTCGCCTAAGAAGCGTGTGGGTTTGGGGCTGCCAGGGCAGCACAAAGTCCACACGATCAACGCGGCGCCACCGGCCTCCGTGCGATGAACACCATCTCCCGACCGGGTCGATCCGGCGCAGCCCGCACCTCGTCGACGACATAACCGACCGCTGCCAACGACGCGATCACCTCACCCCGGCTGCGAAAACGCAGCGTCGAGTCCGAGGTCAGTAGCGCGCCGTCGGATTCGAAGCGAAAACTCATCCGGAACGACACCAGACCGTCGCCGATATCCAGCAGATCGATCCACGTCTCGACGCCGCCGAGATCAGGGATGACCGTGACGGTATGCGTCCGATCCCGGTTCCATTCCAGCCACGCCTCCGCCTCCGGCACACGGGTCTCGAAGACGAGTCGCCCGCCCGGTCGAAGAGCCGCATACGTAGAGCGCAGCGTCGCGTCCCAGTCCTCGTCCTCCACGAAGACCTGTGCCACGTTCCCGGTCATCGTCGCGAGATCCACCTGCAGCAACGGCAGATCCGTCGCAGTACCGTGCACCCACCGAATCCGGTCGGCACCAGGCTTGGTACGGGCAACGGACAGTGACGCCGCGGCCGGATCGACGCCGGTCACGACAAGGCCACGCCCGGCGAGCAGGCAGGCGAAGGTACCGGTCCCGCACCCGATATCCAGGACGGACCGTGCGCCGAACTCGTCGGCCATGGCCGCGTACACATCCAGGTCGCTGCGATCAGGATCCAGCGGATCGTAGATCTCGGCCAGCCGTCGCTCCGAGAATGCAGAACTAGGCGACAAGCCAGACCACGAGAGCGACCACGATCACTGCCACCACGACACCGACCAACAGCGCGACCGGCGACTTCTTGGCCGCCACGGGAGGCGCTTCGGGCGCGCCACCTCGGGCGACGAAGGCCTGGAACGCCTCGGTGTTGCCGGACGGGTCGGTATAGGGCTCATTGGGGGAAGACATGATGTCGACGATAGCGGGACCGGACAACCGGCGCATTACCGCCGGGGTCAGCCCATGTGCGGGTAGGTGTGGTCGGTCGGCGGCACGAACGTCTCCTTGATCGTGCGCGGTGACATCCACCGGACCAGGTTCTGCCAGGATCCGGCCTTGTCGTTCGTGCCGGAGGCCCGAGCACCACCGAACGGCTGCTGGCCGACGACCGCACCGGTCGGCTTGTCGTTGATGTAGAAGTTGCCGGCCGCATAGCGCAGCGTCCGGGACGCCCACTCCACGACGCGGCGATCGGTCGCGAAGATCGAGCCGGTCAGCGCGTATGGCGAGGCGCTTTCCGCTTGGCGTACCACATCTTCGAAGTCTTGATCTTCGTAGACGAAGACCGCGAGGATCGGGCCGAAGTATTCGGTCGTGAACACCTCGTGGGTCGGGTCCGAGCATTCGACGACGGTCGGCCGGACGAAGTAACCCTCGGTGTCATCGGCGGTGCCACCAGCGATAACCGTGCAGGCCGGTGAGTTCTTAATCATGTCGAGCGCGGCCGCGTGCTTCGCGAACGCGCGCGCGTCGATCACCGCGCCGCCGAAGTTCGAGAAGTCGGTGACGTCGCCGTAGGTGAGGCCGTCGGCGATCGCGGCCAGCCGGTCCCGCACGCCGCCGTCCCACAGCGAGCGCGGCACGTAGGCGCGCGAGGCCGCCGAGCACTTCTGGCCCTGGTAGTCGAACGCGCCGCGGGTCAGCGCGGTGACCAGAGCGTCGGCGTCCGCCGAGGGATGGGCGATCACAAAGTCTTTGCCGCCGGTCTCGCCGACCAAGCGGGGGTACGTGCGATAGCTCGCGATGTTGTTGCCGACGGTCTGCCAGAGGTGCTGGAACACCTTCGTGGACCCGGTGAAGTGGATGCCGGCGAGGTCACGATCGGCGAGTGCGACGTCGCTGACCGCGATGCCGTCCCCGGTGACCATGTTGATCACGCCTGGTGGCAGACCGGCGGCCTCGAACGCCCGCATTACGTAATGCGCCGCGAACTGCTGCGTCGGTGACGGCTTCCACAGCACGGTGTTGCCCATCAGCGCCGGGGCGCTCGGCAGGTTGGCCGCGATCGCGGTGAAGTTGAACGGCGTGATCGCGTAGACGAAGCCTTCCAGCGGCCGGTGGTCGAACTGGTTCCACATGCCCGGCGACGACAGCGGCTGCTCGGCCAGCAGTTTCGCGCCGAACGCGACGTTGAAGCGCAGGAAGTCGATCAGCTCACAGGCGGCGTCGATCTCGGCCTGGAACACGGTCTTGGACTGGCCGAGCATGGTCGCGCCGTTGATCGTGTCACGCCATGGGCCGGCGATGATGTCGGCGGCGCGCAGGAAGATCGCGGCCCGATCCGCGTACGACATGTCGCGCCACATCGGCGCGGCGTTCTTCGCGGCGGCTCACCGCGGCGATCGCGTCGTCGTGCGTCGCGTTGCGAGTCACGCCGAGGACGTGCGCGTGCTTGTGCGGCTGGACCACGCTGATCGACTCGCCGCCGGCCATCCGCTGGGCGCCGTCGACCGTCATGGTCAGGTCGATCCGGTCGGCGGCCAGCTCACCCAGGCGCTTCTGCAGGCTCGTGGCCTGAGCGCTGCCCGGTGCGTAATCACGAACCGTCTCGTTGCGCGGCTCGGGTACGGAGAATAGGGCGTCCATCGCGTGCTCCTCGACTACGTTGGCGAGTTGGGTCTGTCTGCTTCTTCCAGCTCAAGTCTCCCACGTCGGCCCGACGAAACCGCCGGATGGTGATCCCGTTCACCGCACGCGTAGGCTCTGGCGTCATGGTCGCGACACGTACCCCCGACGTCGATGCTCCCGCCGCGCGCACCGGCAAGATCATATGGCTGCTGCCGATCCTCAGTGTGGCGTGGCTGCTGATCAAGCTGTGGGCTTCGCGCGGACAGATCAGGAACAGCGAAGACGGCACGGTCGCGCTGGCCACCGCCGCCGGTGCGCTGCCGGGCGTCGTGCAGGCCTCGATCGTGGCCGGCGCCGGTCTCGCACTGGTGGCCGACGCGCTGGCCGCCCGTACGCTGATCCGCTGGCTGATCCGCCTCGGCGCCGGTCTCGTCACCGGAGGCATCGGTGCGGCGCTCGTCATCATCGCGTACCCGCATCTGCCGTGGGTCGGGTCGATCGGCGCGACGCTCGTCATCGCGAGCCTGATCGGCGCCGCGTTGACCGGAATTCCACGAGTCGGCCTCGGTGTCGCCGCGGGTGTCGCCGCGATGCTCGCCGCCCTGGTCGTGACCACGATCCTGAACAGCAAGAACGTGCTGACCCACATGCTGACGTGGTTCGGCGCCGGAACCACCGCCGACTCGTTCGTCCATGCCAGCAAACTCGTCCAGTACGCCGACTACACGCTGATCGGCATCGTTGCCGGCGTCACCGCGTTCAGCTACCTGCGCCGCGCGACGGCCACCTGGTTTCCGCTCTACCTGATCGGCGGTGCGCTGTCCGGCACCCTGATGCTGATCGGCTTCGGATTGACGTCGATCGGCGGCGCCCGACTGAACGATGCCGCGAACGCGCTCAGCGAAGCCGACCGGATCCTGAACCAGTTGGAGTCCTCGGAGTCGGTGCCGAACGCGATGATCGTGCTTTTCGTGGGCGCATTCGTGGCGTTGTTCGCTGTTCGGCCGGACGCTCAAGCCCGCGTCCGCGCGGGTCGCGGCGCCGGCCGTCGCTGCGAAACCAGCCTCCGCAAAGCCGACAGCCGCGACGCCGCCGTCCGCAAAGCCAGCCGCTTCAACCAAGCCGGCCGCTGCGAAACCAGCCGCCTCAACTCAGGCGGCCACCACCAAGCCGGCCGCTGCAACCAATCCGGCCGCTGCGAAACCGGCCGCCTCGACCAAGACGGCCTCGACCAAGACGGCCCCCACTAAGCCGGCTTCGAGCAAGCCGGTCACGAAAGCAGCAGATCAATCTCGGTGACGTCGTACCACTCCAGCTCGTGATCCTCGGCGCTGTCCACCACGAATTGGGCGTCCGGGTCGCCGGCCAGCGCCTCTTCGACCACGCCGGCGGCCGCCCGGACATCGTCCTCGGCGCCGGGACCGTCGATGTGAATCGCGGCGACCGCGCTGAACGAGAGCGGCAACGACAACCGGACGAGGCTTGATCCGAGATCGCTGTCGGTCGGAGCGATCGACTTCGCCGGCACGTCGGCGGAGACGACGACCCGGCGCCGGGGCGCTTTCGGATCGGCCCGCAGAAGCTGCAGCGCGCTCTGCGCGGCTCGGGTGAACGCGACGTATTCGAGTTCCTCCTCGTCGCCCTCCGCGTACCACTCGCGCAGCATCGGCGTGACCATATGTGCGGTGAGCGGCGGTCCGGCCGGGCTGATGTCGGCACGGGATGCCAGCGGCGCGATCATCGAAAGGGTCGCGGGGAGATAGACCCGGACCATGTGACCGTTCACGTGGAACTCCGCTCGCTCGCGTGCGTGATACCCGAACTGTTCGTACACCCGAGTGCGCGTACACGGAAGGCTATCCGGTCAGATTTGACACCGGCGTCGCGTGCACGACGTAAGGAATCTTTGGCAAACTAAAGCAATGAACGCTCGCTTCCTGCAACTCGAGGACGTCGCCGAAGAGCTGGCGGTGTCGCAGTCGCAGGTCTATCACATGGTCCGCAGCGGTGAACTGCCCGCGATCAAGGTGGGCGGCCGGGGCCAATGGCGGGTGGAACGGACGAAGCTTGAGGCGTACATCGCCGAGAAATATACGGAGACCGCCGATTGGGTTCGGAGCAATCCACTGACCAGCCGGGACACTGAGGCGGACAGCTAGCCCGAGATCACTACCGACGATGGCGGCCGAAATATCGGTCGCCATCGTTGTTTTGATGGCCGAAAGCTCTTGACGTAGCCGCTCGCCGTCAAAGAAACTCTACCGTAAGCAAACGTAGGCAAACACAAGATCATATCCGAGCGCACGAAGGAGCGACCGATGGTCTCCATGCTGCTGGCACAGCCCACCGAATCCGACGGTCGCACCGCGCCGCGCGCGACGATCCGGATCAGTCGACCGCCCCGCCTGGATCCGCCCTACGACGACGAGCGCGACGACGCGATGCCGACCGAGGTCCGGCGATACCCGGTGCCCGTCCCGGCGCAGCCGCCGCTGCCGATCACCGCCGACCGCGACAGCGGCGTGTCCGACTCCGGTCGCGCGGCGATGGCGTACGTCCGGCTGTGCATCGAGGTCCTCAACGGCTATCGGTCACCGAGTCACCTCCGGCGGATCGGCGGGCCGGTCGAGTTCACCGACGTGATCGATCAGATTCGCCGGCGCCACAACGCGATCGGACACTTCCAGACGTCGGGGCGAGCCCTGAACGAGCGTGTCACCGTCGCGGCCGGCGCGCGAAACCCGGCCCCGATCGCGTACGGGCGACCGGCAGCGCCACCGACCGACCTCCGGTCGATGGCGGCCGGCAACGCCACCGACCGATCTGCTGTCGATCCAACCCGACCGGCGGCGTTCAGCCTGACCCGTCTTCGCGTCAGCGAGCCGCGCGACGGTGCCGCCGAAGTCGTCGCAGTGCTGTCCCGAGCCGGCACGGCACTCGCCGTCGCACTGCGCCTCGAACGGCGGCGGGGCGCTTGGATCTGCGTACTCGTCCAGGTCGTGTAGTTGCGCCTGGGTCACCAGCCCCCGGAGCGTCCACCTGCGATCACACAGCGGTGGGCGCGACGGGCCGTTGCCCACCGCGCCCACCGGCACGTTTCCCGCTCGACGTCACGCGCCCTCGGGCGCTCCGTGGCATCGCTTGTACTTCTTGCCCGAACCGCACGGGCACGGCGCGTTCCGCGACGCCGCCGAGCCGAGGGCCTGCCCCGGTGCCGGCCGGCGCGCGCCTGCGCTCATCGGTGACTGCGGCCCTGGCCGGGGGCTCGCCTGCGCGCGACCGATGCCGAGCGCCGGCGCCTGCTCGATGACCGGACGGCCGCTGCCGGCCGCACCATCGATCTCCGGCGACGAGTACTGCAAGTTCGCCGGCGAATATCCGTTGCCGACGCCTTTCGCCTTGAACTCGACCGGCTTCGGCGTCGGCAGCAGCCGGGCCGCGGTCGGGTCCAGCGCGACCTGCTGGGGCTCCGGCTCGGCGATCTGGATGTCGACCTTGTAGAGGAAGCCGACTGCCTCCTCCTTGATGCCCTCGAGCATCTGGCCGAACATGTTGAAGCCCTCACGCTGGTATTCGACGAGCGGGTCACGCTGCGCGTGCGCCCGAAGGCCGATGCCTTCCTGCAGGTAGTCCATCTCATAGAGGTGCTCGCGCCACTTGCGGTCGATGACCTGCAGCAGGACCTCACGCTCGACCTGCCGCATGATGTCGGAGGAGACCTCCTCCTCGCGGGCGTCGTACGCGCGGTGGGCGTCCTGAACCAGCTGCGCCTCGAGGAACTCGGCGTCGATTCGGTCCCGGCCGCCGCCGGCCTCGTCCTCGACGTCCTCGATCGTGATCCCGATCGGGTAGAGGATCCGCAGGTTCGTCCAGAGCTGCTCGAGGTCCCATTCCTCGGCGTAGCCCTCGGCGGTGGCGCCCTTCACGTACTCGCCGACGACATCGTCGATCATGTTCGTCACCTGGCCGTGCATGTCCTCGCCGTCGAGTACGCGCTTGCGCTCGGTGTAGATGATCGTGCGCTGCTTGTTCAGCACCTCGTCGTACTTCAGAACGTTCTTGCGGATCTCGGCGTTCTGACCTTCGATCTGGGTCTGCGCGCTCTTGATCTGGCGGCTGACCATCTTGGCCTCGATCGGTACGTCTTCCGGGATGTTCAGCCGTTCCATCACGGCCTCGACCGCACCGGCACGGAAGCGGCGCATCAGCTCGTCCTGCAGCGACAGGTAGAACCGGGACTCGCCCGGGTCGCCCTGACGGCCGGCACGACCGCGGAGCTGGTTGTCGATCCGGCGGGACTCATGGCGTTCGGTGCCGAGCACGTAGAGACCGCCGGCCTCGATCACTTCCTCGCCCTCGGTCTTGCAGTGCTTCTCCCAGCGCGGCAGCGCGTCTTCCCAGGCGGCGGCGTATTCGTCCGGCTGCTCGGCCGGGTCGAGACCACGCTGGCGCAGCTCGGCCGCGGCGTGGAACTCCGGGTTGCCGCCGAGCAGGATGTCGGTACCACGACCGGCCATGTTCGTTGCCACGGTGACCGCGCCCTTACGCCCGGCCTGCGCGATGATCTCGGCCTCGCGTGCGTGGTACTTCGCGTTCAGCACCGAGTGCGCGATGCCGCGGCGACGCAGCATCTTCGACAGCTCTTCGGAGTTTTCCACCGAGACCGTACCGACGAGGACCGGCTGGCCGGACGAATGACGCTCGGCGATGTCCTCGACGACCGCGCTGAACTTGGCCTTCTCGGTCTTGTAGATCACGTCGGTCTTGTCCAGACGGATCATGTCGCGGTTCGTCGGGATGGAGATCACGCCGACGCTGTAGACCTTCTGGAACTCGGCCGCCTCGGTCTGCGCCGTGCCGGTCATGCCGGACAGCGTGCCGTACAGGCGGAAGTAATTCTGCAGCGTGATCGTGGCGAGCGTCTGGTTCTCCTGCTTGATCTCGACGCCCTCCTTCGCCTCGATCGCCTGGTGCATGCCCTCGTTGTAGCGCCGGCCGTGCAGGATGCGGCCGGTGAACTCATCGACGATCAGGACTTCTTGCTCGTCCGAGACGATGTAGTCCTTGTCCTTCTTGTAAAGCTCTTTCGCCTTCAGCGCGTTGTTCAGGTATCCGACGAGCGGCGTGTTCGCCGATTCGTAGAGGTTCTCCACGCCCAGCCGGTCCTCGACCCGGGACACGCCGCGCTCGGAGATGGCGACGGTGCGCTTCGACTCGTCGACGACGTAGTCGGCCTCGTCCTTACCCTCGCCCTCCTCGCCCTTCTCCAGGCGGGCGACGATCTTGGCGAACTCCTGGTACCACCGGGCGGATTGCTCGGCCGGACCGGAAATGATCAACGGCGTACGGGCTTCGTCGATCAGGATGGAGTCGACCTCATCCACGATCGCGAAGTTGTGCCCGCGCTGCACCAGGTCGTCGGCGGCCATTGCCATGTTGTCGCGCAGATAGTCGAAGCCGAACTCGTTATTCGTGCCGTACGTGATATCGCACTCATAGGCCGCCTTGTGGGCGCCACCGTATTCGTTCGGGAGGATGACGCCGACGGTCAGGCCGAGGAACCGGTGGATCTGGCCCATCCACTCGGCGTCACGCTGGGCCAGGTAGTCGTTCGTCGTGATGACGTGCACGCCCTTGCCGGACAGCGCGTTGAGGTATGCCGGGAGAGTCGAGACGAGCGTCTTGCCCTCACCGGTCTTCATCTCGGCGATGTTGCCGAAGTGCAGCGCGGCGCCACCCATGATCTGGACGTCGTAGTGGCGCTTGTTGAGGACGCGCTTCGACGCCTCACGGACCGTGGCGAACGCCTCCGGCATGAGGTCCTCGAGCGATTCGCCGTCCTCGTAGCGCTGCTTGTACTGGTCGGTCAGCTCGGCGAGCTCCTCGTCGGTCAGATCAACGTAGTGATCTTCGATCGAGTTGACCGCTTTCGCAACCGCCTGCAGTCGGCGAAGCTGGCGCCCTTCGCCGGCGCGCAACATCTTGTCAAAAATTGCCACAGTGAATGTGCTCCCTCAACGTGTCTGCGCCAACCATCGTAGGCGGAGAACCATCCGAGTTGGCACCCCCGGCGAACCGGTTGGCCCCATCGTGACGAAACGGACGACATTTCTGCACCAGCGCGCCCACGATGCCGGGCCCGCTCAATGATATCGGCTTGGCCGCGATACCGCCGGTGCGGCAATATGCGCTCATGAACCAGCCGGTGATGGAACAGCCCGAGATCAAGATCCAGAACTTACTGGTACGCCCATGGCGCGCAGCTGACGCCGAAGCGGTCTACCGAGTCTGCCAGGATCCGGATATCCAGCGCTGGACACCGCTACCCCGGCCTTACAAAATGTCGCATGCGACCGGATTCATCGCTGATATCGCACGTCCGGCATGGGCCAACCGCACCGGCGCGCACTTCGGCGTGTTCGACGCCACAACCGGCGAACTTCTCGGCTCGATGGGTCTCCCGCGGATGGACCTCGCCGCGAAAACTGCCGAAATCGGGTATTGGACCGCGGCCACGGCCGCCGGCCGCGGTGTGGCGACGAACGCAGGCCGCGCCGTGGCCGCATTCGGGTTCGAACAGCTCGGCATCGAGCGCATGATCTGGCGCGCGGACATCGGCAATCATGCGTCCCGCCTGGTCGCACTGCGGATCGGCGTGATCATGGAAGGCATTCAGCGAGGCGGGCTGACCGCGGTGGACGGCAGCGGTGACCGGGTCGACGGCTGGATCGGGTGCGCTCCGCCCGGGCGATGTGTTGACGGTCACACCGCCGCAGTACGCGTCCGGCTCCGCGGTGGCCCGGCAGAGCCGGACGTTCGGTGCACCGAAGCCGACGCTGCCGATGCCGGGCGGCTCGCTGCGACCGCCCGTCGACGACGACATCGATCCGGCGACCGCCGCGTGCCAGGACCCGGAGGCGGTGCGCTGGACCTCGATTCCGCCCGGCTATACGCGAACGCAGGCGGAGCAGTTCGTACGCCACTCGGAGACCATCTGGCTGCAGGGCAATAAGGCGGTCTTCGCGATCGCGGATGAATCCGGCGCCTACTGCGGCGGGATCGACCTGCGCATCTCGCCGGACGACCGGTTCGTCGGCGAGATCGGGATCCAGGTTGCTCCGTGGGCACGCGGTCGGGGGCTCGCGACCGCGGCTGCCCGTACCGTCTGCACCTGGGGCTTTGACGTCTTGGGCCTGGGCCGGATCGTCTACCGCGCCCACGTCGGCAACGTCGCGTCGCGCGCGGTCGCCGAGAAGGCCGGATTCACCTACGAGGGCGTCCAGCGGGCCGGCTGCGAGCAGCGTGGCGAGCACCGCGACGCCTGGGTTCTGTCGATGTTGGAGGCGGACGCCGCATGACCGAGCTTCCCTGGACGACGCTGAACGGCAACGACGTCGTGCTGCGCATGTTGCGCACGGAAGACGCCGACGACGTCGCCGCCGCGTGCAACGACGCCGCCATCACCCGCTTCCTCCCTCAGGTGCCGCTCAACTACACCCGCGAGCACGCGATGACCTGGATCGAGACGATCGCACCGGACAACTGGGCGCGAGGTGGCGCGACGTTCGCGATCGCCGACCCGGAGACCGACCGCCTGATCGGGTCGGTCAGCGCGAACGGGTCACAGCTCGGCGGATATGCGACCAGCGTCGGCTACTGGGTGGCACCGTGGGCCCGCGATAGGGGCGTGGCGACTGATGCCACCCGCACGCTGGCGACCTGGCTGTTCGGGCTGGGGTTCGGCCGGATCGAACTCACCACCGATCTGGCGAACGAGGCGAGCCAGCGGGTCGCGCTCGCGTCCGGATTCCGGCACGAGGCGATCCGGCGCGCCGGCCTGACGACGCGTGACGGGACGCGGCGCGACACCGCGGTCTGGACGCGTCTGGCGATCGACTCGGGCGAGCCGGTGGCGCGCGTCCTGCCGGACCTTCCGATCGGCGGCCTCACCGACGGCGTCGTCACGCTCGACCGCCTCCGCGTGAGCGACCTGGATGACGTGCACGCGCTGCACACCACGCCGGACGTCGCATCCCGCGCCGTCCGGCCGGTGCCGAACCGTGACGGGACGGCCGAGCGCTGCGCGCATGCGGCGTACCAATGGTTCGTCGGTGCTCACGCCGACATGGTCATCCGCGACGCCGCCACCGGCCGGTTCGCCGGCGACATCGGCCTGTTTCAGGTGCACCTCGGGCAAGGCATGATCGGATACAGCCTGATTCCCGAGTGGCGCGGCCGCGCGTACGCGACCCGGGCCGCACGTCTCGTCACGGACTGGTGCTTCGATCAGGTCGGCCTGGTACGGGTCGTCGCCGGGACGGCACCGGACAACGTGGCCTCCCAGCGCACCCTGGAGAAGGCCGGCTTCCGGCGCGAAGGCTACGAGCGGTCACGCCTGCCCGGCCCGGACGGTACGCGCATCGACAACGTAGCCTTCGCACTCCTAGCCACCGACCGCATCTAGCCGTCACCCCGGCGCATCGAGTTTCGAGCGCCCGGCTAACCCTCACCGCGCTTTGTGACCTGAGCACGGCGAAGCTGTTCGTCAGCCCCACCAGAACAGCGTTGCGATGATCGCGTACAGGGCGATCAGGACCGAACCCTCCAGCCAGTTGGATTCGCCGTCCAGCACGATCAGCGCCACGATCAGCACCGACACGACCACCGCCGCGATCAGTAGCGGTGCGAACACGAGCGTCAGCGTGGTCGCGGTGAAGAGGCTCAGCAGAACCAGCAGCGGTGCCAGCACCAGCGCGATCTGCAACGGGCTGTTGATGATGACGGAGAGCGCGTAGTCGCTCTTGTTGCGCAGCGCGAGCTGGACCCCGACGACGTTCTCCACCGCGTTGCCGGCGATCGCGACGATGACCAGGCCGGCGAACGCCTGGGAGATGTGCAGCGACGTGATGGCCGGGTTCAGCGCGTCCACGAACCAGTCCGACACGAGGCCGGCCGCGACGCCGGCGATCGCGAGCATCACGACCGACAGCCACACCGGCCAGTGGCCTTCGTGGTGCGTCTCGTCGTCCGTACCCATGGTCTTGACGGCGTACCCGAGTTCCTCGGCACCGCTCGCGTCGGCCTCGGCCGGCTCCTTGCGCAGGGATGCGGGCAGCGACAACGCGAAGATCACCAGCAGCACGATCGCGACCGCGATCGACAGCGGCTTCTCGTGCGGCGCGGCGGGCGAGTGCGTGAACGCAGCAAGGCTCGGCAGCACCAGTGCGGCGGTGGCCAACGTCAGCAGGATGACGGTGGATCGGGCTCGGCTGGCCTCGAACTTCTGCGAGCCGTGCTTCAGGCCACCCGCGACGAATGCCAGGCCCAGGACGAGCAGCAGGTTCGCCAGGATCGAGCCGATGATCGCCGATTGGACGACGACGATGTAGCCCTTCCGCAGCGCGAAGAACGCGATGAACAGCTCCGGCAGATTGCCGAGCGCGCTCTGCAGCACACCGGTGGCGCCGGCACCGAGGCGATCGCCGAGACGTTCCACGCAACGGCCGACGAGTGCAGCCAACACCGCGATCGCGATCGCCGAGCACACGAACGCCACCACCGGGTTGACGCCGGCGTAGTACGTCGCGCCCGAGATCGCGATCCCGACGGCGCTGCCGATCAGGATGATCAAATCCGAACGGCTGAACTTGATGGGGCGGGACGGCGGGGCGGCAAGATCGGTGCGGGACATCGCTAGATCATCGCAAAGACACGCAACGAGTCAACACCTCGTTTTCCGAGCTTTCCGAAAGATTACCCGTCCAGCCAAGCGTGCCGGCCGCATTGGCGACCGGCACTGCCCAGGCATATTGACGCGGTTGATTACGGGGCGAGAGTGATGACGCCGTAGTCATACGCCCGGCGGCGGTAGACGACGCTGGCCCGTCCGGATTCTTTGTCCATGAACAGGTAGAAGTCGTGCCCGACGAGTTCCATCTGGAACAGCGCGTCGTCAACGGTCATAGCTTCGGTCGAGTGTTCCTTCATCCGGACGAGGTGCCACGGCTGATCATCGTCATCCTCGGTGAACTGCGACGAGCCGCACCCGAGCCGTTGCTGCGGTTGCCGTTCGTGGACGCCGCCATCGGCGTGAACGCTGCGGTCGCCGACACCGCTTCGGTGTCAGTGGCGAGCGAGGTGGAAAGGATCTCTTCGGTCGAACCGGCCAGTCCGGACGTGGCCTCGGCGACCGACATCGGTGCATGGCGACCTCGGTGGACGCGCCGGCGGTCGGCGCTGCGCCGCAGTCGGGCGCTCAGCTTGGTCGTCGCCTGATCCAGTGCGGCGTAGAAATCACTGGCGCAGGCCTCAGCGCGGACGACCGGACCGCGGGACACGCAGGTGATCTCGACGCGCTGGCAACGATCTGACTGTCGTGGATTTTTCTCGTGCGACAACTCGACATCCATCCGAATGATCTTGTCGTCGTAGCGCTCGACTTTCTCTAACTTCTCCGCGACGTGGAGCCGGTAGTGGTCCGGCACCTCGACATTTCGGCCCTTGACAACGATATCCACTCTTGACCTCCCCCAATCTCTGGGCTCGACCCAGCCGATCACGCCCGCGCGACCGCGCTGGGGTAGTGGTTGCATGGCCGTAACTACCCCACCTCACCCGATGGAAACCTGGTGTTTGTGTGGTGTTCGTTGACGCTATCGCCTGCTGGCCTCCGAGTCACCCTTGGTCGCGAAGAACGTCCTTTCGAGATTGCCCCAATGATCACCGAGGACCCCGATTAGGGCGAAATGCCCACGTCGAAGGCCCTCTGGACCTCGGTGCCACGATCGGTGGACTTGCGCTTCCGGCGCGTCGCTGCCAGGGTGGCGGCCGCGTGCACCGGGATGCCGGATCGATCCAGGATGGTCGCGACCGCCGCCATCGTCGACCCGGTGGTCAGGATGTCGTCGATCACCACGACACGCGCTCCCGCGTACGCCGCGGTGGCGATCCGGCGAGCGTGCGCCGGGCGTACCCGGAAGGCGGTCACCGCGGCGAGCGCCCGCGCATCGGCGCTCAGGTGGCTGGAGTCCGCCTTCGGCAGCGCGGACAGGGCATGTCCGAGGGCGGCCGGCCACCCGGCGCCACGCAACGATCGGACCGCGCGACGGCCGAGCCGGGTCATATGGTCGCCGTGACGCTCGCGGCGGGCGGCGGCGGTCGCCGGAACCGGGATGATCACGACCGGTGTGCCCGGTGGCGTACCCCGCCGGAGCAGCGCCGCCGCCACGGTGCGGCCCAGGTGCTCGCCGAGCGGCCCGGCCAGACGGTAGGCACCGCGCTCCTTGTACTCCAGCAAAAGGCTCTGCATCGGCCCCTCATAGGCGCCCAGTGCCATGCAGGGCGGCAGACCGGCCGGCGCCGGGGTCGGTGCCGCAGCCACCGGCGTCAGACCGGCAAGACCGGCGGCGCAGTCACCACAAAGCTGACCGGATCCGGTCCGGGCACAGCCGGCACAGGCCGACGGAAGTACCAGATCAGCCAGTACGCCTACCGTCTGTGCCGGCCACATCCCAGTTCACCTCGCGGGTCTCATTCGCCGAAGAACGGATTGTTCGCGACCGGGCCCTTCCCAACCCAGAGTGCCGACAGGTTCGCCCGGCCGGAGTAGGCACCGTCCGGCTGCTGCAGCATCACGGCGCTGAACGACACGTCCAGCGGCGACGGTGGGTACGAGACGATCTGCGGCGTCTGTGGAACCGTGAAAACGGTCAGCCAGCCGTCATCGATCCCGTCGACGTTCGTCTCGATCGAGTAACCCTTGCCACTCGGCCCGTACGTGCCGGCCACCACCAGTTGATAGATGTCACTCCACGCGACGGCATCGACCTTGTCCACATCCGGGCGCACGTTGATCATCATGGGCACCGGCGTCATCGCAGGGTCGCCGGACGCGGTCAACAACGCGACGTAGACCTGGCCGCCGGCCACGTACGCGATCCGGTAGCCGTCCTGACCGATGTCGAATGCGGTCATGTCACTGACGTTCGTCGCGACCGGGACGACCGTGTTCTTCGGACCGCTCACGATATAGAGCTTTCCATCCGCGATCACGGCCAGCGCGCCCGGCAGTTGAGTGAGCCAGACCGGGCGGCTGAACGACGACACGGTGAAGCCCATCTTCACCCGGACGAACTTCCCCGCGTCGATCTCATTCGTGCGGTTCACCCAGAGTTCCGGCTTGCCGCCGTTCTCCTTCACGATCGCGACGTCTGTCGAGGCCGACGGCGTGACGCGAACTGCGCCGAACAGGACGTTCTCGTTCTCCGGCGCGGTGAAGGCCTTCGGCTGAGCCAGACTTTCCGCCTTGTCGTAGAGTTTGATGGCGCCGTTGCCCGACAGCACGTACCCGATCGCGGCCACCTTGCCGCCGACCACCGCGTACGCGGTCGGTGACTTGTCCCGGAACGTCGACTGGTTCCGGTCGATGTAGTTCGGGTCCACATCCCGCATCACCAAGCGGTTCGCAATTTGCAGCTCGATCAGCTGCGGCCCACCGGGATTGTGCGGATCGATATTGATCTGCCCGAGCGACCATCTGACCTGGACCAGGAAGTCGTCCTCCTGCCCCGCCGTCATGGTTGTCGGGGTCAGGTTGATCACGAACGCGTTATTGGTCTTGTCGACGGTTACCGTCGGATCTCGGAGACCGACGCCGTCCGGCACCGGCTGTTTGAGCGATCCGCCCCACGCCGTCGGAGGCTGCAGGATCCAGTTGACGATCGACGTCACCTGCTGCCGAGGCGATTGCCAGGTCGGGACATACCGAAGGTCGGGCACGAGGTGCCCGTCCGCGGTCCAGTAGTAGATCGACTGCGGTGCATAGTTATGCGTGTCGTACAGGGCGCTCGCGAACATGTAGAGCCCGTTAGGTGCCGCCGAGAGCCGGAACCCGGATCCCCCGGGCGGCGTGACCACCGAGAACGTCAGCTCGGTCGACTTCGGTCCGTTGGACGGACCGGTCACCTTGCCAAGAATCGGATCGTACGTGCCGACGATGTCGACATCGAGCGTGACGGTCGTGCTCCCGTCCTTGGCGAACTTCTTCACCGGGACACCGACCGGCCGCACCACCGTCACCGGCAACGCGGTCGCCTGGCTCGAGTTCGGCGGTGGCAACCAGCGAAAACTCTTCGTCATGAACGCCCGCGCGGCGGCGATCTGCAGTTTCTCGCTGATCTGGTCGAGCACGGCGTTCATATAGCCTGCGGTCACGAACGCCGACTCGTCCGGGTAGAAATTGCTGTCCGGATTGATCACCGGCGGCTGGCCACCGCTGACCGACTGACTCGTTGTGCTCGGCAGGTTCGGGTCCTTGATCGGCTGGCTGTCGCCCGGCACACCGCACGCCGAGATCGCCAGCACGACGATGGTCAGCGATCCGGTGAGGCGGCGCAGCCGCCGGTACCAGGCTCGTCGCGGGCGCTCAGCCATGATCCGACTCCTCCGGCGGGGCCGCGGTCGCGACCGGGTGCTGCTGAATCTCGCCGTTGCGAGACGTCGCGGTGGCGCTGACCTTCCGCACCGCGCGCAAGGCCTTCGGTCGTGTGACGTCCGCATCGGCCGGTACCAGCGGCAACGGCGCGTCGGCCAGGCGACCGCCGGCGCGGGCCGGCAGGACCAGCCGGAACTGCGCGCCCTGCCCGGGTGCGCCCCAGGCCTCCAGCCAGCCGCCGTGCAGACGGGCATCCTCGAGGCTGATCGACAGCCCGAGTCCGGTGCCACCGGTCTGCCGCGCACGCGAAGGATCCGCTCGCCAGAATCGGTTGAACACCAGCTTCTCCTCGCCCGGACGCAGGCCGATGCCATGATCGCGTACGGTGACCGCGACCGCGGCAGCATCGGCGGCGAGCGTGACGACGACCGGCCGGCCTTCGCCGTGCTCGACCGCGTTGCCGACCAGGTTGCGCAGGATCCGTTCGGCCCGGCGCGGATCCACCTCGGCAATCACGGGCTCGTCGCCGACGTGGATCTCGATCTCAATGCCGACCCGCTCGGCCAGCGGCTTCAGGCGCTCGACGACGCGTGTGACGACCGGTACGAGGTCGGTCGGTTCGGCGTCGAGATTCGCGAACCCGGCATCGAACCGGCTGATCTCCAGAAGGTCGGTGAGCAGCTCTTCGAACCGGTCCAACTCGGCATTGAGCAGTTCGGTGCTGCGGGCCATCAGCGGATCCATCTCGTCACGGCTGCTGAACAGCAGGTCGGCCGCCATCCGTACGGTGGTCAGCGGCGTACGGAGTTCGTGCGACACGTCCGAGGTGAAACGGCGCTGCAGGCGGGACATCTCCTCCAGACGCTGGATCTGTCGCTGCAGGTTCGCGGCCATCTGGTTGAACGACGCACCCAGCATGGCGAGATCGTCCTCGCCGGCCACCTCCATCCGCTGGTCCAGCAGGCCGGCGGAGAGGCGTTGCGCGGTACGGGCGGCGAGCCGAACCGGCCGGACGACGAGACGGGTGACCAACCACACGATGATGGCCAGCATGGCCACCAGGCTGCCGCCGATGATCAGCACTTCGGTCCTGATCAGGTTGGCCGCGGTGACCTCGGTGTCCAGCGGATAGATATAGAACAGGCCGTAGACGCCGAGTTTGCCGGCGTTCACCGGCGTGCCGACGACCAGACAGGGCCGCCTGCCCTTGCCGCTCTGGTCGGGGTCGGCGGTCACATACTGATGGACGGTGGTGTGCGCACCGGCGACGTCCGCCATGAGTTCCGGCGTGATCGCGTTGGTCGCGCCCTGGTTCGCCGGGTACGTGTTCTCGACGCTCGGCGTCGACCCGTCGAGCGCGATCACGATGGTCGGGCCGCCCTGGCCGTACTGGGTGGACAGCTGTGACACGAGCCGTGTCATGTTCTTCAACGAGTTGTCATCCGGCTGGGTGCTCTGGTCGATCTGCGTCAGCGCGTAGTCGACGCCGGAACTCATCTGCCCCCGGGCCGCGACCAGCCGAGCATTCAGCAGGCCGGTCGTGGTGCGCTCGACGACGAGAACGCCGAAGATCGCGACGAGCAACGACGACGACACCAGCGTGTACGTCACCATGCGGAGTTGCAGCGACCGACGCCATGTCCGGCGGGCGCCGAACGCGGCCGAACGGATCCGCCGACCAATCGATCGCACTCGACCTCGGCCGCCCGGCGTCGACCGTCCGGACGTGGGTCCGGACGGTGACGGGGGCGATGATGAGGGCGTTGTCGGCATAGCGATCTCGGCAGAGTTTAGCTGGTCCCGGCCTTATAGCCCACGCCTCGGACGGTCAGGATGATCTCCGGCCGCTCAGGGTCATTCTCGATCTTGGCGCGCAGGCGCTGCACGTGCACGTTGACGAGCCGGGTGTCGGCCGCGTGCCGGTAGCCCCAGACCTGCTCCAGCAGAACCTCCCGGGTGAACACCTGGCGCGGCTTGCGTGCGAGCGCCACGAGCAGGTCGAACTCCAGCGGCGTGAGCTTGACCTCCTGACCATCGCGCATGACCAGGTGCGCCGGCACGTCGATGGTGATCTGGCTGCCGGGCGGCCCGATCGTCAGCATTTCGGGCGCCACGTCCTCGCCGCGCCGCAGCCGGGCCCGCATCCGGGCGACCAACTCCTTCGGCTTGAACGGCTTCATAACGTAGTCGTCCGCGCCGGACTCGAGCCCGAGCACGACGTCGACGGTGTCCGTCTTGGCGGTCAGCATGACGATCGGCACGCCCGATTCGCCACGAATGGCGCGGCACACGTCGATCCCACTCATGCCGGGAAGCATCAGATCGAGCAGGACGATGTCCGGCCGGACCTCTCGGAACGCGGACAGCGCACGTTCGCCGTCGGCGACGAATGCCGGCGCGAAGCCTTCGCTGCGCAGGACGATGCCGAGCATTTCCGCGAGCGCGGGGTCATCATCGACCACCAGGACGCGGGCTCTCATGGACTCCAAATTTCCATCTCCGGGATATCCGGGGGCCCGAGCGCATATTCCGCCTGGTTACACCCCTTGGTCTGGGATAGGTCGACGTGACGATCGCCAACATCATGATTTCTATCGACGTAACCCGACGGTAGCGGCTGTTCAGGTCGAAATCTACAAGGGTCGGATAGGAAACGTGCTGGCTGACCCTACGTCATTGCCGAAATAACACGGGTCGGCCCAAAGAACCGGGGCCGACCCGTGTCTATTACCGAAGAATTGTCAGTACCGGTAGTGGTCCGGCTTGAACGGACCCTCGACCGGTACGCCCAGGTAGTCGGCCTGCGCCTTGGTCAGCGTGGTCAGCTTGACGCCCAGCGCGCCGAGGTGCAGCCGGGCCACCTTCTCGTCCAGCGATTTCGGCAGCGTGTGTACGCCCAGCGGCCACGCCGAACGGTTGCCGTACAGCTCGATCTGGGCCATGACCTGGTTCGTGAAGGAGTTCGACATGACGAAACTCGGGTGCCCGGTCGCGTTGCCGAGGTTCAGCAGCCGGCCTTCGCTCAGCACGATGATCGCGTGACCGTCGCTGAACACCCACTCGTCCACCTGCGGCTTGATGTTCTCCTTGCGGATGCCCGGCAGCTTCGCGAGCCCGGCCATGTCGATCTCGTTGTCGAAGTGACCGATGTTGCCGACGATCGCCTGGTGCTTCATCTTCGCCATGTGCTCGGCCGTGATGACGTTGAAGCAGCCGGTCGCCGTCACGAAGATGTCCGCCGTCGCGACCACGTCGTCGATCGTCGCGACCTGATAGCCGTCCATCGCGGCCTGCAGCGCGCAGATCGGGTCGACCTCGGTCACGATGACCCTGGCGCCCTGGCCCCGCAGCGACTCGGCACAGCCCTTGCCGACGTCGCCGTAACCGAACACGACCGCGACCTTGCCGCCGATCAGCACGTCGGTCGCGCGGTTGATGCCGTCGATGAGCGAGTGGCGGCAGCCGTACTTGTTGTCGAACTTGCTCTTGGTCACGGAGTCGTTGACGTTGATCGCCGGGAACAGCAGCTTGCCGTTGTTCATCATCTCGTAGAGACGGTGGACGCCGGTCGTGGTCTCCTCGGTGACGCCCAGGATGCCGGCGGCGATCCGGGTCCAGCGCGACGGGTCCTCGACCAGCGAGCGGCGCAGCGTCTCCAGGATGACCGCATACTCCTCGGAGTCCGCCTCGGTCGTGTCCGGTACGGCACCCAGACCCTCGAATTCGACCCCCTTGTGTACGAGCAGCGTCGCGTCACCGCCGTCGTCCAGGATCATGTTCGGGCCGTTGCCATCGGGCCAGTTCAGCACCTGCTCGGTGCACCACCAGTACTCCTCCAGCGTCTCGCCCTTCCAGGCGAAGACCGGAACACCGGCCGGCGCGTCGACGGTGCCGGTCGGGCCGACCGCGACCGCGGCGGCCGCATGGTCCTGGGTGGAGAAGATGTTGCAGCTGACCCACCGCACCTGCGCACCGAGCGCGACGAGCGTCTCGATCAGGACCGCGGTCTGGATCGTCATGTGCAGGGAGCCGGTGATCCGGGCGCCGCGCAGCGGCTGGGACGGGCCGAACTCCTTGCGAAGCGCCATCAGGCCCGGCATTTCGTGCTCGGCTAGTTGGATCTCCTTGCGACCGAAGGCGGCAAGCGAGAGGTCAGCAACCTTAAAGTCGGCCTTGAGATCGGCGCTCGCCGGGAGCGTGCTGGTCATGAACGAACCCCTTGGTTGAAAGCGTGACAGCGGCAACGCGCTGATCGACGTGATGGAGGCCAAAAAATGGGCGGTCGGAGCCCATTGGGCCCCACCACCATAACGTGCTCGTCCATCCGGTCGCGGCCAGCGGCTCGCCTGCGGCATCCGGACCCGGACAGCGTGCGGGGCGGGGACCACGGAATGGATCATCCATTTCTGTGGTCGCCGCCCCAGCACTTCCCCCCGGTTTGGTTCTCCGCATCGTGGCTCGGACCTCAGTCCTTGCTAACGCTGCGTGGTTAAAGAGTTACATTCAGTGCCCGCTCTGTCAAGGCAAATCTGGAAATTTCTCGCCAGTAACATTAATCGGGCATATCTGACTATTGCCTGGTCGCGGCCGTGACGCGCGGATCATGTCGGTGCATCCCAGTCACGCTGCGTAGTTTCGACCGGTATCAGGGCGAGACGCCGGTGGTCGCGACGAACACGGTGCCGTCGCCGAACACCGACAAACTCCGCCCGGCCGCCCCGAACGCCGATTGCCCGCCGGCCAGCACGATCGGCGTACCGTCGTCGAGGGTCACCGATCCGGTGACGCAGAACACGATCCGCGGGCCGGCCGGCTCGAAGGTCACGACGCCGCCCGAGCGCGTGACCGTCGTCCGGATCAAGGCGAACTCCGGTGCCGGTACCGGCCATGTCACCACATCGGGCGCGAGAACGACCGGCTTCACGACCGGATCCGGCAGCACCTCGAAGCGCAGGACCCGGATCAGTTCCTCAACGTCCACCCGTTTCGCGGTGAAACCGCCGCGGAGCACGTTGTCGCTGGATGCGAGCAGTTCCATGCCGATGCCGCGCAGGTAGGCGTGCAGGTTGCCGTCCGGCATCCAGATGCCCTCGCCGGCGCCCAACTGGACGTGGTTGAGCAGCAGCGCGACCACGATCCCCATGTCGTCCTCGAACTGCTCGCCGAGATCAACGATGTAATCGAGTCCGAGCCGACGCGCGGCGGACACCACCGCCGTCACCACGCTTCGGCGCTCGTTCGCAGGCCAGCGCAGCAGCATCGATATCGCGGTACGTAGACGCGTCGCCACCGCGCCGGTACGCAGCACCCGGATCACCGGCGCCAGTACGTCGACGTCCAGTGACTCGATCACGTCGGCCGACCGGCCCGGATCCCGGAAGCCGCACAGCGTGTCGAAATCGTCGAGCGCGACCAGAAGCTCCGGCTTCGCGTACGGGTCGGTGTAGAGCCGCTTCTCGCCCGGCAGATGAGCCTCCTCCGCGTAGCGGCGGGCGGCCATCACCGGATCGGGATGCGCCTGCAACGACAGCGGAGACGCCGCAGCCAGGACCTTCAGCATGAACGGGAGCCGGGGACCGAACTGCTCGACCGTGTCGTCGCCGAGCAGGCCGACCGGGTCGTCCGAGATCACATCGTCGAGCCGGGCGGCGCGACCGCCGCGTACGACCGACGAAGGGCTGTCCGGATGGGCGCCCATCCACAGCTCGGCTTCCGGCTGCGCGGTCGGCCCGGGCCGGCCCTGCATCGCAGCGATCGCCGTTCGCGATCCCCACGAATAGGCCCGAATCGAACTCTCCAGCAGCTCCATCTCGTCCTCCCCCTGCACCTGCAGCGAGCTACCCCGCTACACCCGCAGCGGTTAACTACCCGGCTTTCCCGCGATCGATGTCCGGCTCCAGGAAAATCACCCGGGCGATCGGGACGGCGGCTCGGATGCTCGCCTCCGCCTCGTCAATAGCGTCCGCAACATCGATCGCGGATGCATTGCCGAGGACCGCGATCTTAGCCGCGACCAGCAACTCCTCGGGGCCGAGGTGCATCGTACGCAGATGGATGATCGATTCCACGCCGGCCGTGCCGGTGATGGCGGCCTCGATCGCGGTCACGTGATCATCCGTCGCCGACTCGCCGAGCAGGAGGCTCTTCGTCTCGGTCGCCAGCACCACCGCGATCGTGACCAGCAGCGTTCCGATCGCGAGCGTCCCGATGCCGTCCCAGATGCCGTTGCCGGTCAGCAGCGTCAGGCCGACGCCGAAGAGCGCCAGCACCAGACCGATCAGCGCGGCGAAATCTTCGAGCAGGATGACCGGCAGCTCAGGGGCTCGGGCGTGCCGGATGAACGCGGTCCACGACACGCCGCCACGGATGTGGTTCGCCTCGCTGATCGCGGTCCGGAACGACAGTGACTCCAGGATGATCGCGATCACCAGGACCAGGATCGGCACCCACTGCCACTTGTCGATCGGCTCCGGGTGCTGGACCTTGTGCACGCCCTCATAGAGGGCGAACAGACCACCGACGCTGAACAGCACGATCGAGACGATGAACGCGTAGATATAGCGCTCACGCCCGTACCCGAAGGGGTGTTGGGGGGTTGCTTCCCGTTTCGAGCGCTTTCCGCCGACCAGCAACAGCACCTGGTTGCCGGAGTCGGCGACCGAGTGGATCGCCTCGGCCAGCATCGACGACGACCCGGTGAGCAGGAACGCCACGAACTTCGTCACCGCGATTCCGGTGTTGGCGAGCAGGGCTGCGACAACCGCCTTGGTTCCCCCGGAGGCACTCACGGACGCAGGCGCTCCTTCATCTCCTCGACCGCGGGGACGGCCATCGGGTCGAGTCCATGTGCCATGGCGAGATAGATCGACGCGAAGTCCGGCACCGCAACGAGCGACGCGAGCCGTTCCAGCGCCGAGCCGCCCTCGGCGGTCAGCACCGTGACCCGGATCCCCCGCTCCTCCGCGATCGCCTGCACCGCCTCGGCGCGACGCTCTTCCACCGCGGCCGGCTCGTTGTCGTCGCGCAAGTCGTCCTCGAGGCCACCGTCGCGAAGCAGCACGATCCGTAGCCGCGTGCGGGTATCGTCCTCGTCGTCGGGATCCGCGAAAATGTCGCGCTTCGTCTCCGCGAGCGCGCCGAACACGCCATCCAGCACGCCGACCCGGCCACGACCGGCCTCACCGAGCGCGCCACCGATCACCGGGTAGCGGGCGTTCGACGACAGCGTGTCCGCGAACCGCCGGGCGGCGACCGTGGCCAGCGGCGACGAGCCCCAGACGATCGGGATCGAGCCGGCGATGTCGAGCGCGAGCGCCTTGGCCGGGTTCACGAACGACTCCGCAGCCGGCCGACAGCGATCGGCGTCCGCATCCAGCCGGGCCGCGGTCTCCGCCAGGTCCGCTTCATTGACCTTGACCAATCCAATGGTACGTGCGGCCAGCAGCACCGGCACCAACAGTCCCCAGATGGTGGCGCGGGCCGGTGCTCGCCGTGGCACCGGGATGAACGGCGCCCGGGCCCGCATCGCCAGCTCGTGCAGCTGCGAATCCGGCGGTCCGATCGCAACCAGACGGGCACCGCGCTTGGCGGCGGCGTCGGCCGCACCGAGTGCCTCCGGGCTCCGGCCGGAGGCGGAGACCGCGATCACCACGTCGGCCGCGCCGACCCACCCGGGCACGCCGGTGCTGCGATGCGTGATGACCGGCACCGGACAGCGTGTTCCGGCGACGGTGGCGAGCAGATCGCCGGTACGGGCAGCCGTACCCTGGCCGGCCACCACGACGGCACGAGGGCGACCCTCATCGGCCAGCGATGACAGGTTCGCCTCGGCGGCCAGCGCAGCGGATTCCCGGACCTGGGAACCGGCCGACGCGGTGGCCCGGAGCATCTGCCCGGGATCCGCCGCCTCAAGCGCCGCGACATCGTTGAGGAGCTGCTCGTCGACCGTACGACTACCCCGGACACCTGCGGTTCCGTCCACGCTCATGCCTGCTCGCCGGCGGTCAGCGCCTCATCGAGGAGCAGCACCGGGATGTCGTCGCGGATCGGGAACACACGCCCGCATTCAGTGCACGTCAACGTCGCGCCCGCCTCGTCGTACGTCAGCGGTGCGTGATGCGTGTCGGGGCACGCGAGGATCTCCAACAGCTGGGGGTCAAGGGCCATCGGTCGCTCCTTAGTCACGAATTGTCACAGCTCCCCGAGCCTACCGGCCGCCCTCGCCCCGGGGCCGAGCAGCGTCAGCCCCCATCGTGGAGTGCCAGACGCGTCCTGGCACGTCCACCACTCCACGATCACGTCGAGCAGTTATCCACAGAGGTTCGGGGAAGGGTTTACCGATGGGTGACTCCGTCGCACACTGGCGGTCGTGCTCGACGACATCGGCCGCAATCAATCCGGCATCGTGACCCGAGATCAAGCATTGGCAAACGGCCTGACCAGGGACGCGATCCTCGCTCGAACGCGGTCGGGGCGTTGGCAGCACGTTCACCGCAACACCTACGCGACGTTCAGTGGGGAACTGCCCCGCAACGCGCGATTGTGGGCCGCGGTTCTGGCGGCCGGCCCGAGCGCGACGCTCAGCCACCACACTGCTGCCGAAGTAGCCTGCCTTACCGACGAGCGCCGTCACGAAGTCCATCTGACCATCCCCGCCGCGCGGCGGATCGCAATGATCGAAGGCACTGTGATCCATCGATCCCGCCGGATCGATACGGCGAGGCACCCGGTGCGCCGCCCGCCACAGACACGCATTGAGGAAACCGCTCTCGACCTGGCAGGCGACGCTTCGTCGGTCGATCAAGCCATCGCATGGCTCGCCGCGGCGTGCGGCCGGCGGCTCACCACGTCATCAAAGTTGCTCGCAGTGCTGGATGAGCGGCATCGGTTTCCGTGGCGCCCGGAGATCAGAGCAGCGCTCGGCGACATCGCGGCCGGCTGCCACTCGATCCTGGAACGAAACTACCTCCACGATGTCGAGCGTGCGCACGCGTTGCCGACCGGCGTCCGCCAGGCGCCGGCCGAGCATCTCGGTGGCCGGATCTACCAGGACGTTCGCTATTCCGCGTTCGGCACCGTCGTCGAGTTGGACGGCGTGATCGCACATCCGATCGCCCGGCTGGCGCGTGATCTTGATCGCGACAACGTCGCCGGACTGATGGGCGAGAGCGTGTTGCACTACGGATGGGCCGACATCACGACGCGACCGTGCCGGGTGGCGCAGCAGGTGGCCGGCCGGCTCAGCATCGGCGGTTGGCAGAGCCGGCCTAAACCGTGCCGAGGCCGCAACTGCGTGATCGTGGAGTGCTAGACGCGCCAGAACGCGTCCACCACTCCACGATCACGGAAGGGCTAGAGGGCTACGCCGGTTAGGACTAGGACTCTGGGGTCTGTGTAGTCGTCCATTGCGCTGCGCAGGCCTTCTCGGCCGGTGCCGGAGCCTTTCGCGCCGCCGTACGGCATCTGGTCGGCCCGGAAACTGGGCACGTCCCCGACGATCACGCCGCCCACCTCGAGTACCCGATGTGCGGTGAACGCGGTCTGCAGGTTGTGCGTGAACACGCCGGCCTGCAACCCGAACTTCGAGTCGTTCACCGCGGCCAGGGCAGCTTCGTCGGAGTCGACGCGCACGAGCACGAGCACCGGCCCGAAGACCTCGTCGGCACAGACCAGCGAGTCGGCCGGCGCGCCTTCGAGCACGATCGGGTCGATCTGGTTGCCGGCCCGGTTCCAGCCGGTCAGGTTGCGGGCGCCGGCGGATTCGGCCGCGCGTACCCATTCTTCGATCCGATCCGCGGCCGCGACGTTGATGACCGGCCCGACCTCGACGGTCTCGTCCATGACGTCGCCGGTCGGCAGCGCCTTCACCTTGCCGACCAGCAGCGGCACGAAGTCGTCGTAGAGATCCGTGTGCACGATCACCCGCTGCACCGCGATGCACGACTGCCCGGCCTGGTAGTTCGCGAACGTCGCGATCCGGCCCGCGGCCCACTCCAGGTCCGCGGTGGACGAGTAGTCGCCGCACACCACGGCCGCCGCATTACCCCCGAGCTCCAGCGTCACGTGCTTATGCGGTACGGCCGACCTGGATCATCGCGCCGACCGGGCCGGAGCCGGTGAACGACACCACCGGAAGGCGCGGATCGGCGACGAGGTCACCAGCGCGATCGTTCGGGATCGGCAGCACCGAGAACGCACCGGCCGGCAGGTCGCGTCTCGGCCAGGATCGACGCCGAGCAGCAGCGCGGACAGCGGCGTCGCCGGTGCCGGCTTGAGCACGATCGGAGCGCCGACCGCGATCGCCGGCGCGACCTTGTGCGCGACCAGGTTCAGCGGGAAGTTGAACGGCGAGATGCCGAGGACCGGGCCCTTCGGGACCCGCTTGACGAACGCGATCCGGCCGGTCGCCGCCGGATCGGTGTCCAGCCGCTGGACGTCGCCGGAGTAGCGGCGGGCCTCCTCGGCGGCCCACCGGAACGTCGAGATCGCGCGGCCGACCTCGCCACGCGCCCATTTGATCGGCTTGCCGTTCTCGGCCGTGATCAGGCGGGCGATCTCGTCGGCCCGCTCGGCGAGACGCCTACTGACATGATCAAGAGCCCCCGCCCGTACGTGCGCCGGCAGCGCCGCGACCTCCGACGCCACGTCCGCCGCGGCGGCGACCGCACGCTCGACCTGTTCCGGCGACGCATACGACGAGTCCGGCCCGACGACTCGACCATCGAATGGGCTGTGCACGACGAGTTCGTCCGAGCCGATTTCGGGAACACCGGCGACGTAGAAGGGAATGATGGTCACGGGATCCTCCAGCACATGAGACCAGCCTATATCCACTTCACGGAACGGAAACAGTGGGGACTCCCCTTGTCTGCGACGGATTCAGTTGCCAAGATGGCACTGAACTGCGTTTCCAGCCCTAGACAGTGACGTTCAGGAGATCCACATGAGCAATTTGCGGAACTTTGTCAATGGCGAGTACGTCGAACCGAAGGATGGCGGCTACGCCGACCTGATCGATCCCACCTCGGGCGAGAAATTCGCGAGTGCCCCGGTCTCCGGTGCCGCCGATGTCGATGCTGCCATGGCCGCGGCCGCCGACGGCGTTCGAATCGTGGCGCGACTCCACGCCGTCCACTCGCCAGCTCGCACTGCTGCGCATCGCGGATGCGATCGAATCGCGCGCCGAGGAGTTCGTCGCGGTCGAGAGCCAGAACACCGGCAAGCCGCTCGCGATGACGATGAGCGAGGAGATGCCGCCGTCAGTCGACCACATGCGGTTCTTCGCCGGCGCCGCCCGGATGCTCGAGGGCAAGGCCGCCGCGGAATACATGGCCGGCCATACCTCCTATGTCCGGCGCGAGCCGCTCGGCGTCTGCGCGCAGGTCACGCCGTGGAACTACCCGCTGATGATGGCGATCTGGAAGATCGCGCCGGCCATCGCCGGCGGCAACACGGTCGTGCTGAAGCCGTCCGACACGACGCCCGCATCGACGCTGCTGCTGGCCGAGATCTGCGCCGAGTTCCTGCCGCCGGGCGTGTTCAACGTGGTCTGCGGCGACCGGGACACCGGCCGCGCGCTGGTCGCGCACCCGACGCCGCAGATGGTCTCGATCACGGGCTCTACTCGTGCCGGGCTCGAGGTTGCGGCTACCGCCGCCCTGGACCTCAAGCGGACGCACCTGGAACTCGGCGGCAAGGCACCGGTCATCGTCTTCGACGATGCCGACCTGGAGGCGGCTGCCGAAGGCATCGCCATGGCGGGGTACTTCAACGCGGGCCAGGACTGCACCGCGGCCACTCGGGTCCTGGTGGGTCCAGGAATTCACGACGACTTCGTCGACGCCCTTGTTGAACAGGCGAAGAACACCAAGACGGGCATGCCGGATGACGAGGATGTTCTGTACGGGCCGGTGAACAACGCGAACCAGCTTGCTCGGGTCGGCGGGTTCATCGACCGGCTGCCGGACCACGCGCAGCTCGGCACCGGTGGCGCCCGGGTCGGCGACCGGGGCTTCTTCTTCGCGCCGACCGTCGTGTCCGGACTTGCGGCAGCAGGACGAGATCATCCAGGAAGAGGTGTTCGGGCCGGTCATCACGGTGCAGCGGGTCAGCGACGAGGACGAGGCGCTGCGCTGGGCGAACGGCGTGCAGTACGGCCTCGCGTCCTCGGTCTGGACCCGCGATCACGGCCGGGCGATGCGCGTCTCGAACAAGCTCGACTTCGGCTGCGTCTGGGTCAACACGCACATCCCGATGGTCGCCGAGATGCCGCACGGGGGCTTCAAGCGCTCCGGCCACGGCAAGGACCTGTCCATGTATGCGATGGACGACTACACCCGCATCAAGCACGTGATGCACAACCTCGGAGTCTGAGATGTCATCCTCGAAGATCTGCACAAACGCCGCGTCGCCGCCGTTGCTCGCGGTGTCGGCTCGACCATCACGTCGTACGTCGACCACGCCTCCGGCGGCACGCTGACCGACGTCGACGGGCGCGAGTGGATCGACTTCGCGGCCGGCATCGCGGTGACCAGCGTCGGCAACTCCGCGCCGCGCGTGGTCGAGGCGGTGAAGCGCCAGGTGGAGCTGTTCACGCACACCTGCTTCATGGTCGCCCCGTACGAGGTCTACGTCGACGTCTGCGAGCAGCTGAACACGCTGACACCGGGCGACTTCGAGAAGCGGTCGGCGCTGTTCAACTCGGGTGCCGAAGCGGTCGAGAACGCCGTCAAGATCGCTCGCAAGGCGACCGGGCGGCCGGCGATCGTCGTGTTCGACCACGCCTATCACGGGCGGACGAACCTGACCATGGCGCTGACCGCGAAGAACATGCCGTACAAGGACGGGTTCGGGCCGTTCGCCGGCGAGATCTACCGGGCCCCGATGTCGTACCCGTTCCGGGACGGCCTCTCGGGTACGGATGCCGCCGCGCGGGCGATCGACATCATCACGTCGCAGGTCGGCGCCGCGAACGTCGCGGCCATCCTGATCGAGCCGGTGCAGGGCGAGGGCGGCTTCATCGTGCCCGCACCCGGATTCCTGACTGCGCTCGCCGGTTGGGCGCGCGCCAACGGAGTCGTGTTCATCGCGGACGAGATCCAGACCGGCTTCTGCCGTACCGGCGACTGGTTCGCGTCGGAGTTCGAGGGCGTCGAGCCGGACCTGGTCACGACGGCAAAGGGCATCGCCGGCGGGCTGCCGCTCGCCGCAGTCACCGGCCGGGCCGAGTTGATGGACGCGGTACACGTCGGCGGGCTCGGTGGCACGTACGGCGGGAATCCGGTCGCCTGCGCCGCCGCGCTCGCATCGATCGAGACCATGCGCGAGCTGGATCTGGCCGGTGCCGCTCGGGAGATCGAGGCGATCATGGTGCCGGCGCTGCAGGCACTGGCGTCCCGGCATGCCGAGATCGGCGAGGTCCGCGGGCGCGGCGCCATGATCGCGGTCGAGATCGTCGTGCCCGGCTCGATCACGCCGGACGCGGCCCGGGCCGGCGCGGTGTCGAAGGCGTGCCACGAGGCCGGGCTGCTGACGTTGACCTGCGGCACGTACGGCAACATCCTGCGATTCCTGCCGCCGTTGGTGATGCCGCCGGAGACCTTGCAGAAGGGCCTGGCCATCCTGGCTGCGGCCTTCGCCACTCCGGCCTAACCCGGTTGATCCTGGAGTTGGTCGAGCGACACACCGCTAACCAACTTCAGGATCAACTCCGGGCGCAACCGCAAGGGCAGATCGGGACTTGGTCGGCAGGAGCGTGAAGGCCAGGATCGCGGCGAGCACCAGCAGTCCGACGCACACCCCGATAGCGATCTTGTACGCGTGCGTAAGCGCCAGCGGATCGTCATATTCGGCACCGGACAACCCGGCAACCAGCGGCAACGCGGCCACGGCGAGCAGGCTGCCGGAGCGCGCGACCGCATTGTTGATGCCGCTGGCGACGCCGGACAGATGGTTCGGCACCGCCGCGAGCACGGTCGCCGTCAACGGTGCGACCAGCAGCGTGATACCGATACCGGTGATCACGATCGGCCCGAACACATCCTTCCAGTACGTCGAGTCCGCCCCCACTCGGATCAGCAGGGCGAATCCGACGGCGGCGATCGTCGCTCCGATCCCGATCGGCAGGCGAGCGCCGATCCGCTTGCCGAGCGCACCCGCGCGCGACGATCCGACCAGCATGATCAGCGTCATCGGAATGGTCGCCGCTCCGGCTTCGAGTGCGGAGAACCCGGCGACCTGCTGCAGTTGGAGGACCAGGAAGAACGTCAGTCCGCCGAACGCGCCGTAGATCAGCAGCGTGTTCAGGTTGATCACGCTGAACTCGACCGACCGGAACATCGACGTCGGCATCATCGGGTCGCGCGTACGCATTTCCCGGACCACGAACGCGGCGAGCGCCAACGCACCGATAAGGCCGGCCCACCAGACGCGGTCGACCAGCGCATAGGTCACCGCGCCGAGCCCGATCGCGCCGAGCGCCGCACCCGCAATGTCGAACCGGCCGCGGATGTCCGCATCCCGGCTCTCCGGCACGAAGCGCATCGTGACGAGCACGCAGATCAGTGCGAGCGGCACGTTGATGAAGAAGATCCAACGCCAACTGAGCGCATCGATCAGATATCCGCCGACCAGTGGACCGAGAGCCGCGGCGACGCCGCCGAACCCGGCCCACAGCCCGATCGCGCGGGCCCGATCGTCCTCGCGCAGCGTGGTCTGGATGAGCGACAACGATCCGGGCGTCAGCAGCGCCGACCCGCAGCCCTGCAGGACCCGGGCGGCAATCAGCAAGCCGATGTTGGGCGCCAGGCCGCAGAGCACCGACGCTGCGGTGAACCAGATGACGCCGAGGAGGAACGTCCTGCGGCGCCCGAAGCGGTCCCCCAGCGCGCCGCCGATCAGGACGAATGCGGCCAGCGGGAGCAGGTAGCCGTTCACCGTCCACTGCAGACCGCCGAGCGGTGCGTGCAGATCCCGACCGATGTGCGGCAGCGCAACGTTGACGACCGAACCATCGAGCATCGCGAGCGCCGAGCCGAGGACCGTGCCGACCAGGAGGCCACGACCGGCCGTCGACTTCAGGGCAGTCTGCACAGCCCCACCCTACGCACCGGCCGAACGGCTCCAACTTTCATGTTTAAGCTACGGACGACAGGTACGCTACGGATAGTCACAGCGTCGTCACCAGCACTTCCATCGAAACCGAACCAGCATCGTGGCTGCCAGAATTCAACGGAAACACTTGTCACAGAGCTGAAAACCTGCGATAAACGCAGGAACGGGCGCATAACCCGGCCCGCCGACATGTGCACATTTGCTGAGGATGCCGCCCATGACAACCACCGCCCCACCCGCCGCCGAAGTCCCCGTTCCCGGCGTGGTCCGAAAGGGCCTCAAGATCGGCGCGATCGGCCTGATCTCCAGCATCGTGATCGCCGTCGCATCGACCGCCCCCGCCTACAGCCTCACGTCCGCGCTCGGCAGTGTCGTCGGAGCCGTCGGAAAGCAGGCTCCGGTCGCGATCCTGCTGGCGTTCATCCCGATGCTCTTCATCTCGTACTCGTACCGGGCGCTGAACAATCTCGACCCCGACTGCGGTACGAGCTTCACCTGGGTCGCCCGCGCATTCGGGCGGCGTACCGGATGGATCACCGGCTGGGTGATCGTGGTCGCCGACATCATCGTGATGGCGAACCTCGCCGAGATCGCCGGCAGCTACACGTTCAGCCTGTTCGGTCTCGACAACCTCGCCGCCAGCGTGGGCTGGTCGACGCTGGCGGGTTCGATCTGGATCCTGCTGATGACGCTGATCTCCTGGATCGGCATCGAGCTGTCCGCGCGTACTCAGGTGATCCTGCTCAGCCTCGAGCTTCTGATCCTGTTCCTGCTGTCGGCGGTCGCGCTCACCAAGGTGTACACCGGTCACGCCGGACCGCTCGCGATCCACCCGTCCTGGTCGTGGTTCAACCCGTTCTCGCTGTCGTTCAGTGCCCTGTCCGCCGGCCTGATCGCCGCCGTGTTCATCTACTGGGGCTGGGACTCGGCCGTCGCCGCGAACGAGGAGACCACGAACGCGAAGGTCACGCCCGGCCGGGCGGCAGTCATCTCGACGGTCGTCCTGCTCGTCACGTACCTCATCGTCACGATCGCGACCGAGGCGTACGCCGGCGTCGGCGACAAGGGCATCGGCCTCACCAGCGACGCCGCCTCGGTCGACGCGCTGCAGGGGGTCGGCCAGGCCGCGCTGGGCACCTGGGGCTTCAAGCTGCTCGTCCTGGCGGTCCTCAGCTCCTCGGCCGCCTCGGCGCAGACGACGATCCTGCCGACCGCGCGAACGACGCTCTCGATGGCGTCGTACAAGGCTCTGCCCAAGATCTTCGGCAACGTCCACCCTCGGTTCCAGACGCCGACCGCGTCGACCTGGGCGATGGGCCTGATCTCGATCGCGTTCTACGTCGCGATGACCTACGTCAGCTCCGGCAGCTACCTGACCGACCTGATCTACGCGATCGGCCTGCAGATCGCGTTCTACTACGGCCTGACCGGCTTCGCGTCCGCCTGGGTGTTCTGACAAGCAGGTCCGCGGCGTGAAGGACATGTGGCTGCGGGTCATCGCACCGCTGCTCGGCGGCATCATCCTGTTCGCGCTCGGGATCAGGAGCGCGGTCACGTTCTGGAGCCCGGACAGCAGCACCACGGCGCCGTTCGGCATTGGTGGCCAGTTCGTGCTCGGTATCGGCGCGATCGTGATCGGCATACCGCTGATGATCTGGTGGAACCTCACCCGCAGCGGTCGCGAGTACTTCTCCGGACGCACGATGGAGTCGAACGCGCAACTGCTCGCGGAGGCGGACGCGGACCAGTCCGTATAGCCGCACCGGCCCTGATCGGCGCATCATCCGTGATGTTGCGCCGATCGTGAGTCGGCCCCGGCGCGACTCGCGCTCGCGCCCACCGAGCGTGGGATGGAATCCATTGAATGGTTCATCTTTTACCACTGAATTAGTTGCGTAACGCTCGTCTTATGCATAAGAATCCACGGTGTGACTGAGCCGCCGATCCTCGACGACATCAACAAAAGCATCATTGAGCAGCTTCAGCGGGACGGACGCATGTCGTACGCAACGCTCGCCAAACAAATCGGACTTTCTGAGGCGGCAGCCCGGCAGCGGGTGCAGCGCATGCTCGACACTGGGGTTATGCAGATTGTGGCCGTCACTGACCCGCTTACGCTGGGCTTTCGGCGGCAAGTCATGATCGGAATGAAGGTCGAAGGCGACATGCGCGTGGTCGCCGATCAGCTCGCGGCGATCCCGGAGGTCGACTACGTCGTCGTCTGCGCCGGTGGCTATGACCTTCTGGCCGAGATGGTCTGCGTCGATGACGATCACCTTCTCGCCCTCCTCAACGAGCAGATCCGCAGCATCCCAGGGGTCCGATCCACCGAAACCTTCGTCTACCTGAAACTCGCAAAACAGACCTACGCCTGGGGGACTCAATGAACCACGACCCGCTCGACGCTGCCAAGCTGGACAGTGCTGCACGCGACCACCTCTGGATGCATTTCACGCGACTGTCGGCCTACGCCGATTCGCCGGTGCCGATGATCTCTCGCGGCGAAGGCGCATATATCTGGGACACGAACGGCAAGCGCTACATCGACGGTCTCGCCGGGCTGTTCACGGTCCAGGTCGGCCACGGACGGCAAGAACTCGCCGACGCCGCCGCCAAACAGGCCGGCCAGCTCGCCTACTTCCCGATCTGGTCGTACGCGCATCCGCAGGCCGTCGAGCTGGCGGACCGTCTCGCCGACCTCGCGCCCGGAGACCTCAACCGGGTCTTCTTCACCACCGGCGGCTCGGAGGCCGTCGAATCGGCGTGGAAGCTCGCCCGCAGCTACTTCAAGCGCGTCGGCAAGCCCGGCAAGGTCAAGGCGATCTCCCGGCACATCGCCTACCACGGCACGTCGATGGGCGCGCTGTCGATCACCGGCCTCCCGGGCATCAAGGCCGACTTCGAGCCGCTCGTACCGTCCACGATGCGCGTACCCAACACGAACTTCTACCGCGCACCGGAGGGCACCGCCGGCCCCGACGGCACCGACGCCGAGGCGTTCGGGCGCTGGGCCGCCGACCGGATCGAAGAGGCCATCGAGTTCGAAGGCGCGGACACGGTCGCCTGCGTCTATCTCGAGCCGGTGCAGAACTCCGGCGGATGCTTCCCGCCGCCGCCCGGATACTTCCAGCGCGTACGGGAGATCTGCGATCGGCACGACGTCCTGCTCGTCTCGGACGAGGTGATCTGCGCGTTCGGCCGACTGGGCGAGTTCTTCGGCTCCCAGCGGTACGGCTACGTGCCCGACATCATCACCTGCGCGAAGGGCATGACGTCCGGTTACATCCCGGCCGGCGCGATGATCGTCTCCGACCGCCTGGCCGAGCCGTTCCTCAAGGACACCAACTGGTTCGCGCACGGCATCACGTTCGGCGGCCACCCGGTCGCGGCCGCGGTCGCGATGGCGAACCTCGACATCTTCGAACGCGAGGACCTGACCGGCCACGTGCGCAGGAATTCGCCGGTGTTCCGGTCCTACCTGGAGAAGCTCAACGACCTGCCGATCGTCGGCGACGTCCGCGGTGACGGCTACTTCTTCGGCATCGAAATCGTCAAGGACAAGGCGACGAAGGAGACGTTCGACGACGATGAATCCGAGCGCCTGTTGCGCGGATTCCTGTCGAAGGCGCTGTTCGACGCGGGCCTGTACTGCCGCGCCGACGACCGTGGCGACCCGGTGATCCAGCTCGCCCCGCCGCTGATCTGCGACGAGTCGCACTTCGCCGAGATCGAGCAGATCCTCCGCAGCGTCCTCACCGAGGCATGGACCCGTATTTAGTCCATGACTACCGACTATCGACGGTTGTCGTACTGGCTGAGCAGCCTCGACGACGACCTCGCTCCGCTGCCCTCGTTGGGCGCCGATATCGATGTGGACGTCGCGATCGTCGGCGCCGGGTTCACCGGTCTGTGGACCGCGTACTACCTGGCCGCCGCCGATCCGACGCTGCGCATCGCGGTCGTCGAGTCGGAGATCGCCGGCTTCGGCGCGTCCGGCCGCAACGGCGGCTGGTGCTCCGCGCTGTTCCCGCAGTCCGTACCCGCGCTCGCGAAGGAGCACGGGCGGGGTCCGGCGATCGCGCTGCACCGCGCGATGTGCGACACCGTCGACGAAGTGGGCCGCGCGGCCGAGGCCGAGGGCATCGACTGCGACTTCACCAAGGGCGGCACCGCCGTGCTGGCCCGGTCGGCGCTTCAGCTCGAGCGGGCCCGCGCGGAGGTGGCCGAGTCCGACGAGTACGGGCTCGGCCTGTCCCTCCTCGGCGCGGAGGAGGCTCGCCGACGGGTGGGCGCGACGAATGTCGTCGGTGGCACGTACACGCCGGACTGCGCCGCGATCCACCCGGCGAAGCTGGTCCGCGGCCTGGCCGCCGCGGTCCGGCGTCGCGGCGTCACGATCTACGAGCAGACCCGGGTGGTCGCGCTCAATCCGCACGAACTGGTGACGGCGCACGGCACGGATCAAGGCCACCCACGTGGTACGCGCGACCGAGGGCTACACGTCCCAACTCGCCGGCCATCGCCGCGATGTGGCACCGGTCTACTCGCTGATGGTCGCGACCGATCCGCTGCCGGAGTCGTTCTGGGCCGCCGCCGGGCTCGGATCGCGGGAGACGTTCGCCGACTTCCGGCACCTGATCATCTACGGGCAACGGACGGCCGACAACCGGCTCGCGTTCGGGGGCCGTGGTGCCCCGTACCACTTCGGCTCGAAGATCCGCCCGGAGTTCGACCGCGACGCGCGCGTCTTCGCCGAACTGCGCCGCGTGCTCGCGGATCTCTTCCCCGCGCTCGGCGACGTGCCGGTCGCGCACGCCTGGGGTGGCCCGCTCGGCGTGCCGCGCGACTGGTGCGCCTCGGTCGGCCTGGACCGCGCGACCGGCGTGGCGTGGGCCGGCGGGTACGTCGGCGACGGTGTGGCGACCACGAACCTGGCCGGGCGCACGCTCGCCGACCTGATCCTGGAGCGCGACACCGACCTCATCCGGCTGCCGTGGGTGAATCACCGCTCGCCCCGGTGGGAGCCGGAGCCGCTGCGGTGGATCGGGGTCAACGCCGGCCTGTGGGCGATGACAGGCGCCGATCCGGTCGAGGCGCGGACCGGACGACCGTCGCGCCGAGCCGCCGTTTTCAACCGCCTCCTGGGTCACTGAGACAAGAAACTCCAGCATCAACGGGCATGAAGTCGGCGTGTCGCATCTACCGCTTTCGTCGCGGCGGCGATAGCGTGCGGCGAGTGAGGTCACCACGGCGTTGCTCGCGCAACGGCTGCCCACGTCTGGCAGTCGCGACGCTGACGTACGTGTATGCCGACTCGACCGCCGTCGTCGGACCGCTCGCGGCCTATGCCGAACCGCACTCCTACGACCTCTGCGAGCAGCACGCACGGGGCTTGACCGCGCCTCGGGGATGGGAACTCGTCCGGCACGACGGTGAATTCGACCCGCCACCGCGCAGTGTCGATGATCTCGTGGCGCTCGCCGAGGCGGTCCGGGAGGCGGCCCGTCCGATACCCGGCCGCGAGGAGTTGGCCGCGATCGACGCCCAGGTCGGCCGGCGGGGCCATCTGAGGGTCATTCCGCCCTCGTCGTGACGGCTGTGACACGCCGTCGCGACCGCAACTGCGTCCAGGAGCGGTCGCCTGTCGGAGCGCGACGCTAGGCTGTTGGCGTGACCAGCCCCGACCGCCGCAGGCCCCGAGGACCAGCCGCCCGCGACCGACGGGATCGGCACGGGCGTGGCCTGCGCGGACGGCTCGTTCCGGCCAACGTTCCGCTGTTCCGCACCAAGGCCGAGATCTTCGACGACCTTGTGCTGGACGCGGTCGAGGGCCTGGAGCGGCAATATGCGACGGAGCTGGCCGGCGTCGAGTTCGCGGTCGAGGATGTCCCGCCGGACCTGAACGTCTACGACTCGGACGTGCTCGAGGATGGCGAGGTTCCGCTGGCCCGGCTACTGCCCGGCGGACCCGGACGGCCCAGCACACCGGCCCGGATCGTGCTCTACCGGCGCCCGCTGGAGTTCCGCGCGATCGACAACGACGACCTGGCCGATCTGGTCCATGACGTGATCATCGAGCAGGTCGCCAACCTGCTCGGCATTGACCCGGAAGAGCTGGGCTAGCCCGAAAGAGGCGTGCCGACCGGCGATTCGAAGCGCAGAGCAGCGCGTGGCGCCACCGGGACGGCGGTGGCGCTCCACGCGAACGTCGTTCAGGCTGCGCGGCGCTTGAGCTTGCGGCGCTCGCGTTCCGAGAGCCCGCCCCAGATGCCGAAACGTTCATCGTGACCCAGCGCGTACTCAAGGCATTCGTCTTTTACTTCGCAACGCGAGCAGATCCGCTTCGCTTCGCGGGTGGAGCCACCCTTCTCGGGAAAGAACGCTTCCGGATCGGTCTGCGAGCACAATGCGCGCTCTTGCCACTCCGGAGCGTTACCGAGCAGGTCGGCCACGGCGACTCGGCCTTCCATCAGTGTTGCCTCCTGTCGTGCGCACCGGCGCGTACGCCGGTACAACCCCCACACAAGTCGATCGAGCCAAGCCGATCACTTGCTTATCCGTCCGGTCCATGACGGTTTGGCACGGCCCGTCCGAACAACCCCATCAAAATTACACGCGTGTAAGACGTGCGTCGTCAAGCGGAACCTGGTAAATGGGGCCGTACGGTGGACGGTTTCTCGATCTCGACCGAACTGATCGACAAGCCGTCCCGGGGAGCCTGCTGACTCCGCTGCTTGGCTATCGATCCAGACGCCTACAGGTAACGCCCTTTCGGCGAGTCCCGTCGAAAATCCTTGCTTCATTGGCTATTGGGGCTCAAAATCGGCGAACCTCTCCCAGGAATGTGCCGATTCGGCTACTGTGTCGCGGCCGCCAATGGCGTATATGTGGTCGATCGCTGGCGAGCCGGCCGACCGATCGACGCGGCCACGGCGCGCAACTCCGTCACCGTACGGGCGGATCCGAACTCCGAGCCCGCCATCCGCGAGATGGTCTCCTCCATCAGCGTGCCGCCGAGATCGTTCGCGCCGCCCTGCAGCATCGCCATGGTGCCGTCGTCGCCGAGCTTGACCCACGAGCACTGGATGTTCGGAATCCGGCCGTGCAGAAGGATTCTGGCCATCGCATGCACCGCACGGTTCTCGCGCCACGTCGCACCGGCGCGCGCGATGCCGGCCAGATAAATCGGCGCGTTCGTGTGAATGAACGGCAAAGCCACGAATTCCGTGAAACCGCCGGTGCGATCCTGGATGTCAGCGAGTACACGGAAATGGCCGAGCCAGTGACGGGGGTGGTCGACGTGCCCGTACATCATCGTGGAGCTGGAACGGATCCCGAGTTCGTGCGCGGTCGACACGACATCGATCCATGCCGACGCCGGCAGCTTGCCCTTGGTCAGCACCCACCGCACATCGTCGTCGAGGATTTCCGCCGCCGTGCCGGGGATGGAGTCCAGGCCGGCCTCGCGCAACTCGGTCAGCCAGTCGCGTACCGAGACGCCGGCCTTCGACGCCGCGGTGACGACCTCCATCGGCGAGAACGCGTGCACGTGCATCGCCGGTACGCGCTTCTTGATCGCACGAACGAGATCGGCGTACCCAGTCGCCGGCATCTTCGGATCGATGCCGCCCTGCATGCAAACCTCGGTCGCACCGAGCTTCCAGGCCTCCTCGGCCCGGTCGGCGACCTGCTCGACCGAGAGCCGGTACGCGTCGGCGTCGCGTTCCCGTTGGGCGAACGCGCAGAAGCGACAACCGACGTAGCAGACGTTCGTGAAGTTGATGTTCCGGTTCACGACGTACGTGACGTCGTCGCCGACCACCTCGCGCCGCAGATCATCGGCGATGCGTGCCAACGCATCCAGCGCGGGACCGTCGCATTCCAGCAGCGCCAGCGCTTTGTCCTGGTGCTCCGGGCGCAGCAGTGCGGCCGGATCGTCGGCGGCGAGACGCAAACCGGCGGCGACCTCACCGGTCCCGACGGCCGGACCGAGCGCCGTCGAGACCGCGTGCGTCGCGACCTCATCCCAATCGCCGTAGACCGAATCGAAGTCGGAGCGGCGGTCGCTCGTACGGCCGACGGTGTCGACCTCGATGAACAATGACGTCCGTCCACCTGCGACATAGGCGTCGTCCGGCTCCTGCCACGGCAGTCCGGTCGGCATCGCATCCGGCCGGGCCAATCCGGTCGCCGGGTCGGCAAGCGCCGCCACGTGCGCCGCGAGCCGGGGATCGAGCCACGGTACGCCGCGCAGCACGTACTCCGGGTAGATCGTCAGTCGTTCGGCCAGTTCGAAGCCCGCATCCGCGGTCTGGCGAGCCAGCTCATCGATCGCGGGCCACGGACGTTCCGGGTTCACGTGATCGGGCGTGAGCGGCGAGACGCCACCCCAGTCGTCGATGCCGGACCGGAGCAGCAGGGCGTACTCACGATTAATCAGGTTCGGCGGCGCCTGGATGCGCATCTTCGGACCGAACACGATCCGGGCCACCGCGATCGTCGCGGCGAGATCGTCCAGTTCAGCGTCGGGCATGCCGCGCATCGCGGTGTCCGGCTTCGCGCGGAAGTTCTGGATGATGACTTCCTGGATGTGGCCGAACTCGCGGGCGCTCTGCCGGATCTCGAAGAGTGCATCGACCCGCTCGGCCCGCGTCTCGCCGATGCCGATCAGCAGGCCGGTCGTGAACGGTACGCCGACCCGGCCGGCGTCCGCCAGCACGGCCAGGCGTACCGCCGGCTCTTTGTCCGGAGATCCGAAGTGCGGTCCGGACGGCTCGGACCACAGGCGGGTGGCCGTGGTCTCGAGCATCATGCCCATGCTCGGCGCGACCGGCTTCAGGCGCTGCAGATCCGACCAGGACAGCACGCCCGGGTTCAGGTGCGGGAGCAGGCCGGTCTCTTCGAGGACGGCGATCGCGCAGGCCCGGACGTAGTCGAGTGTGGACTCGTAACCGGCCGCGTCCAGCCACTCCCGGGCCGGAGCCCATCGCTCCTCGGGCCGGTCGCCGAGCGTGAACAGTGCTTCCTTGCAGCCCAGCGCAGCACCGGCGCGGGCGATCTCGAGCACTTCGTCGCGGCTGAGGAACGGCGAGTCGAGCCGGTGCGGCACGGTTGCGAACGTGCAGTAGTGGCATCGGTCACGGCATAACCGGGTTAACGGGATAAAGACCTTCTTTGAGTACGTGACCACGCCGGGCCGCCCGGCCGCGACCAGGCCGGCATCTCGGATGTGCCCGGCGATCGCCAGCAGCTCGTCGAGGGCCGGACCACGCGCACCGAGCAGCACGGCCGCCTCGGTCTGGTCGATCGTGCGCCCGTCGGCAGCACGTCGGAGCGCTCGACGAAGGCCGGGCTGGTCGGTCGGATCAGTTCGATCAGTAGCCACGACTCGAACTGTAGTGCGCGCCGGAGACCTTCCGACGACGGCGTACGGGTCTTGGGAGAGGATGTCGACATGCACATCGTCGTACTCGCCGGCGGTATCGGCGGCGCCCGCTTCCTGACCGGCGTCCGGGCGGTCGCGGGCACCATGCCGAATGCAGCCGTCACCGCGATCGTCAACGTCGGTGACGACGTGACAATGCACGGCCTGAGGATCTGTCCTGACCTGGACAGCGTCATGTACACGCTGGCCGGTGCGGCCGACCCGGTCCGCGGCTGGGGCCGGGTCGGCGAGACCTGGGTGATCAAGGAGGAGCTGGCGCGCTACGGTGCCGAGCCGACCTGGTTCGGCCTGGGTGACAAGGACATCGCCACCCACCTGGTCCGGACCCGGATGCTGGCCGGCGGCAACCCGCTGTCCGCGGTCACGGCCGCGCTCTGCGAGCGCTGGACCACCGGCATCACGATGCTGCCGGCCTCCGACGACCGCTTGGAGACCCATGTCGTGGTCGAGATCGACGGCGAGACTCGCGCTATCCACTTCCAGGAATGGTGGGTACGCCACCGAGCCGCCCTGCCCGCGCAGCAATTCGTGTTCGTCGGCGCGGACACCGCCAAGCCGGCGGCCGGCGTCCTCGACGCGATCGCGTCGGCCGATGTGATCATGATCGCACCGAGCAACCCGGTCGTGTCGATCGCACCGATCCTCGCCGTGAACGGGCTCCGGGATGCGCTGGTCGGAGCGCCCGCGAAGATCATCGGAGTCTCCCCGATCATCGACTCCGCACCGGTCCGGGGCATGGCCGACAAATGCCTGAGCGCGCTCGACATCGCGTGTACCGCCCAAGGGGTCGGCGATCTCTACGGCGCCCGTACGGCCGGCGGCCTGCTGGACGCCTGGCTGGTCGATCCGGTCGACACGTCGACGCAGGTGGACGGCGTCACCGTGGTCCCGACACCGCTGTGGATGACCGATGACGAGGCGACCGCGGCCATGGTCCGCGCCGCTCTCGGCCACGCCTGAGTGGATCGGCTGAGCGAATTATCTCGGCAACACACCGCCGGAGCGCTGCACAACCGGACTGTGCCAGGATTTGGCGCGTGAGCCTTACCGTCCTTCCCATTGCCGGCATGCCTGACGTCTCTCCCGGTGATGATCTCGCCGCGCTCATCGCGAGCGCAGCGCCCTGGCTGGCCAACGGCGATGTCCTCGTCGTCACAAGCAAGATCGTGTCGAAGGCCGAAGGCAACCTCGTACCGATCCCGCGCGACGAAGGGCCCGAACGCGACGCCGCGAAGAGCGCCGCCCTGGCCGGTGAGACGTCCCGCATCGTCGCGACGAAAGGCAACACCAGGATCGTCGCCACGCACCACGGCTTCGTGATGGCCGCCGGCGGGATCGACGAGTCCAACATCGACCGCGACCATCTCGTCCTCCTGCCGAAGGACCCGGACGCCTCGGCGCGTTCGCTCCGGGCCGAACTTCGGGAGCGCTTCGGGCTGGACGTGGTGATCATCGTCTCGGACACGATGGGACGGCCGTGGCGCAACGGCCTGACCGATGTCGCACTCGGCGTGGCCGGCATGGAACCGATCACCGATTACCGGGGCGAGCACGACGCGTACGGCAACGAGCTGCACATCACGCAGATGTCACCGGTCGACGAGATCTGCGGCGCCGCCGAACTGGTGAAAGGCAAGTACGACCAAATACCGGTCGCAGTGGTCCGCGGCCTTGACGTCACCGGTACTCCGGACGGGACCGGTGCCGCGATCCTGATCCGATCCCCCGACACCGACATGTTCTCCCTCGGTACGGCCGAGGCGCGCGCGGACGGGCTCCGGATGGCGGCGCGGCTCGATGGCCTCACCCCGCCGGTGCCGGCGACCGATTCGCTGGATAGCGCGATCGAGCGGGCCACCAGAGCGGCCGGGACGGCGGTGACGTGGACACGCGACGGCACGACGCTGACGCCACGCGGGACCGGCAATGCGGCTCGGGCCGGGGCGGCCGTACACGTGCTGAGATGTTCGCTGGCTGCGGATGGTTACCGGACGTCGTGGCTGGACCGCGACGGCATGGATCTGGGTGTCGTGGTCGTCACGCCGTAGGGTGTCCGGGTGAGCCTGTATGACGACGCGGTCCGCGCGGTGACGGGCTGGCAGCCCGAGGATGAGCGGAGTGCCGCAGCGCTCCCCCGGACGCTGGAGTTCCTGCGCCGCGGCCCGGATGTGATGGCGCGCGCCTACCGGGCCGGGCACGTGACCGCCAGCGCATTCATCGTGAACGACGATCGCGAACGGGTGCTGCTGTGCCTGCACGGCCGGTTCAACATGTGGTGCCAGGTCGGCGGCCACTGCGAGCCGGAGGACGAGACGCTCGGCGGTGCCGCGCTGCGCGAAGCGACCGAGGAGTCCGGCATAGCGGGCCTGATCCTCGACCCGGTGCCGGTCAGCATCGACATCCACGCCGTGACCTGCTCGATCGGCCCGACCCACCACTACGATGTGCGGTTTGCGCTGCTGGCCCCGCCCGGTGCCGCCGAGCAGGTCAGCGTCGAGTCACACGCGCTCGGGTGGTTCCGGCCGAAAGCACTGCCGTTGCCGATGGCGGACGGCACCGAAGGCGCGATCGGACCGTCGTTGAAGAGGTTTGCGCTATAGGTAGCGCGTATCGGGCTGCTGGCGCGCAAGTTCGGCGAACGCGTCGGACCCTCTATAACACAAAGCGTTGACGCGCGACATGAGCTCGATTCGACGCCCTCCGTCAGCGCGCAAGGCCCCCGGTTGTACGGTTCACCGACGCCACGCCAGGTGCTACGGTCCACGCATGCCATCGAGTGATGTCGCTTCCTGGTTCGCCGTACCGCGACACCGGACTCGGGTGCTTGTCACCCGCTTGTCCATCGGGCTGCCGTCGACGTTTCAGTTGACCAATCTGGCGTTGGCTGTTGTTGGAGCTTGGTCGGTCATTTACCAAGTGGTCAAACTCTTGCTGCCATCCGCGGCCACGGCCGCCGGGGTAACCCTGACCGGTCTCGTGGCCGCCCTGCTGATCTCGATGTTGTGCTGGCAGCGAATTGCCCGCCGTCCGCAGGACATCTTCCGATCGGCCGCCCGATCGGAAAAGTGGGCCGAGTCAATTCGTCGTTCGATGGTCGACGGAATGACCCAAGACTTCGCGTATGAGAATATCGCACGCCTGTACGCCCCGATTATTCAACAAGTATCGACATACCTTCCCAATGCAAGAACGTCATGGCCGACCGATGCTCGCGGTCGGCGGGCAGTCGTATTAACATAGCGCCGGCCACGGGCCAACCACTCGAATCGCTTATCACCGAGTTGGAGGGACCACACAGCAAGGACTGGACGAAACGCGTATCCGAATTCGCATCGGAACGACAGGCATTCATGGTGACGATGCGACGGGGCGTCTCGATGTCGAACAAGTTCGGCGACGAGGCCGGGATAAACGTCGTTCTCGCGAAGGTTTCGGCAGGTGCTCGGCTGAACTTGTCGGTCAACACCGCCACGTACGGGCAAATCATGCGAACCGGGGACTCCTTGGTCAATGAATTCGCTATGTTTGCTCACCTCGCCTCGCGATCGGCGTTTCGCCGACGACCACACCGCCCATGTTCCGACGGAGCGCGATCAGCCGGTGCTGCCGTGGCGTCTGGTGCACTCATGGGACGACCAGGACGCTCTGCTGGTCGCGCCTCGGCGGCGATCGTCAGGGATCGGCGTTGCGATGACGTTGTTGGAAGTCGCCGATGACCGTCCATACACGTTCGTCGGGCGTCGATAAGACGTCGGCACGTACCCTGACGTCCGACATCATTCCGGCCGGAATGATGACGCCGACGATGACATCCATCAATCCGGCAGTATGGCCGCTTTGCCGCGTCTGGCTATGATGGCCGAGTTTCTCGAGGAGTGCTTCGACATCGAGGAACTGTCGGGCCATGCTGCGGGCAACTTCGCCAAGCGTGTACAGGAGAAGCTGGTTTCGTTTAACGTTAGCGACCTCGAGCCGGCGTTTACTGGATTGGCTATCGATCTCCTCAACCTACGGACCGATGTGTGCGGCGTACTCGACCTCACAGGTCGGCGGGCAGTGTTGGACGCGTTCCAGTTGTCGTGGGAGTACACCCACTCGGAACCGCTACGCCGCATCGAATTCGATGGCATCAGTCCGGCGCTCCAGCGCGCAGACTTCGTCCAATCTGGTCTCGGCGCCCTCGCCCTCGCCCGCGCCTGGCTCTGCGAACTGCAGGCTACTGCGGGAACGCCATGACCAGCATGGAGGCCACAGCGCCGGTATGCGTATTCGCCCCGGCTCGGGTCGATCTGTCTCCGGGTTTTCCGGACATCTCGCAGCTCTGCGAGGATCATCCCGGAAGCGTTGTCAACGTGGCGCTAGACATCGGCGTCGAGGTCAAGGTCTCTACACAGGTTGACCGTGGCGATGACGAATCGTTCGCCGACAAGCTCCGTACCGCTATTGCTCGCCGTCTCGGCCTCCCCCGCTTGGTCGTCGCGCTCGATTTTCCGGAGCTGCCGCCGGGCCGTGGGTTGGGAGCATCAGGCGCGCTATCAGTGGCGCTGGCCTACGCTCTGAGCCTGCACGCCGGCGCGTCCACCGACCCTGCCGAGCTGGTAGAACTGGCGTATACGGCCGAGAGGGCCGTGGGCTTGACCGGCGGCACACAGGATCAGCTAGCGAGTATGTACGGCGGAGCTGGGATCGTATGCCGTCATCGCGACATCGGCCGTCGCACGCCGATCGAGATGGACCTCGTCTGGTTAGGTGATCGACTTCTTCTTGTGCATGGTCGTGGCAGCCGAAACTCCGGTTCGATAATCGAAAAGGTTCTGTACGAGCGACCTCGGGCCGAGGTGCTGCGCATCATCGCCGCCATGAATGGCACTGCCCAGACACTGGCGCGAAGTCTGACGACTCAGGACGTCTCCGGGCTGGCCGAGTCCATGAACGAGGCGACGTCGCTACTGCGAAATCTGCACACCGAGATCGTCGAGAATGAAGTCGCGGAGTGGCTACGCCGCGTGGGCGCTGCAGCCGCCAAGCCGTGTGGTGCGGGAGGGCGCGGCACTGTCTGGGCGACGCTCGTAGATCCCCGAGATCGGTCTGCCTTCGCCGACAGAGTGCGGGCTGCCAATTGGACCGTGCTTTCCACCGCTCCCAGCGCCTTCGGTGCCCGACAGATGACCGGATAGAGCCAGCTACTCTCTCGGTTTCCGGACTTTGAGCTTCCTGTGTGTCACGGTGGTGGTACCACTCTTGCGGTTGTTAAGATCCTGATCATTGGCGGTTTGGCCCGTAAAGGGACTGCCGTCCTTAGACTGGCGTTTATTCCGTTTTGCCGATCACGAATTATCGGCGCACCGGCGTGACTTTGTAGGAGCGTGGCATCGGCCCTCCACCGAAGTGTGTCTGCCGGCCGGCCCAGCAAGGGTACCGGCAGCTGCTACGGCTCTTAGTCTATCGCTCCCGGAACCGCCATCATCCGAACCTCGGACAGGATCCGGCTACTCGAATCCGCCTTGTCGGTGCCACCGATGCCGTACAGCATGGCGATGTTATTGCGGGCGCCCGAGGCGATCTCTTCGTCCGGAAGGTTGCTGATATCGCGCCGGTCGCCGCCGTTACAGAATTCGAGCTCCGTATCGGGGAAATCGGCTCGGATCTGATCGAACGTCCCGTCGATCCCCGGGCCGTCCTCGACGGCAAGGTACGCCTCGTCGACCATGCGCAAAGCCCGCACGATGCGCAGGCGTTGCTCCGCCGCCTGGATCACGCGTCCCTTCTTGAGGATCTGCTGCTGATCGTTGTTGACGATCACGATCAAGTAGCCCGACCGCTCTCGCGCCGCCTCGATCAGATCAAGATGACCTTGATGAAGCGGGCTAAAATAGCCACTGATGATCGAGGCCTTCGCCAGTCGTCGGGGTTCAGTCATCGTCGTAGTCCTCCAGCTGTACGTGATCGCACCCATTTTGCCGTATGAGCTGGGGGGGCTTGCCCGCGGGTACCCGGCCTGGGCAGCAAACTGATGATGAACCGCGATCGTCCGGAAGTCGGCAACCATACCCGGTTTACTCGAGACATTGACCAACTACGACCGTCAGACGGCGACCCGCCCACGCTGCCAGATGCACTTCTGCGCTCGACTGCCAGGTGAATTCCTTGGCCCGATCGGCACCGGCCTTCGCGAGCGCGAGCCGCCGATCCTCGTCGGCAAGCAGGCTGCCGAGGTCGCGGGCGATCTCTTCCGGGCTCTCTCCGGTATAGGCGACCGCATCGCCGCCGACCTCCGGCAGAGACAGGCGAGGGGTGGTCAGCACAGGTGCGCCGCAGGCCATCGCTTCGAGAATGGCAAGACCGAAACCTTCACCATGAGACGGGTACGCCGCGACCAGCGCACCGCCGAGATAGCCGGGCAGATCCGCGAACCGCAGGTATCCCGGACGCAGGAGACGTAACCGGGCCGGCACGTCGGCAACGGCCTGATCGATCTCATCGTCGTTGCCCGAGCCTCCGGCGACCACGAGTGCCGGCGGTTCCGGCAGATCCTGGACGGCCAGCACCCAGCCGCGGATCAGGTTCGGCACGTTCTTGCGGGGCTCCTTCGTGCCGAGAAACGCCACGTACGGCGTGTTGCCCAGGCCGAGCCGGGCGTGCACCCGGGTCTTGTCGTCGTCGCTCGGCGCGTGGAACGCGGCCGGATCGACGCCGTGATAGGCCACGTCGATGCGGGTCGGATCGGCGTCCAGCAGGCGGATCAGTTCGTCGCGGGTGGCCTTGCTCGGCACGATCACCCGGTTGGCGCGGCGCAACGATGTCTTGATCGCCGATCGGAAGAACGTCCGGCGGGACTTCTCGTAATGCTCGGGCTCGGTGAAGAACGTCGCGTCGTGCACGGTGACCGTGACCGGACACGCCGCGCGCAGCGGGCACGTGTAGAACGGAGAGTGCAGGACCTTCGCACCGACCTGGGTCGCCAGCATCGGCAGACCGGTCTGCTCCCAGGCGAGCCGGGCCGGCCGGTGCGCGATCGCGGCCGGCGCCGGGATGATCACGGCATTCGGCAGTAAACGCGTGTAGCGCTCATGATCGGATCGCTGGGCGACCACCACCATGTTGGACTCCATGGCGTCCAACGCACCGAGCAGGCCGTCGACGTAGCGTCCGACGCCACCACGGTCGGCTGGGACGCTCGTGGCGTCAAAGAGCACGAGGGGCGGACGACCGTCGGTCACGACCGCTTCTGCCTTTCTGCTAATTCATGATCTGGGTGGAGCACGATCAGGGTAGAGGATGATCAGGTAAAGCATGATCAGGTATGGCTGACGTATGCAAGCCTACGCCCGCAAACGGCTCAGATTCAGCCCGCAACACGACACCTGTAACCCTTTCCGGCGTTAACCTGCCCTTGCTAAACAATCGGGAGAACATTAGGGAGATTCTGCGTGAGACACGCAAACACGATCGGTGCGATGTTGGCGGCGGCCATCGCCGTCGACCCGACCCGACCGCATCTGACGTTCTACGACGACGCAACCGGACGAGCGTACGGAGCTGTCCGGAGCGACGCTGGCGAACTGGGTCGCGAAGACGTCGAACATGATCGTGGATGACTGCGGCCTAGGCATCGGGAACCGCGCCGCCGTCGGTGCACCGCCGCACTGGCAGACCGCCGCGATCCTGCTGGCCTGCTGGAACGTGGGCCTGTCCGTGGTCACCGGCGTCTCCACCGGCACTCCCGAGCCGGCCGACGTCGCGTTCGTCTACGTCGACAATGCGACACACGAATGGCCCGCCGCCGACCGGTACGCGCTCAACCTGCATCCGCTCGCGCTGCCGCTGCGGAATCCGCCGGACGGATACGTCGACTTCAATACCGAGGTACGCGTACACGGGGATCACTTCTATCCGGCGGCGCCGGTGCCGGGTGATGCGGAGGCGCTCGTTCGCGACGATCGGATCTGGAGCAACGCCGAGATCGTCGCCGAGGCCACGGCACGGGCCGAGCACCTCGGGATCGCCGGCGGTCGCGTTCTGATCGACGCGGACGCGTACCCGGATGTGGTGGATTGGCTCTTGGCGCCGCTGGCCGGCGCCGCATCGATCGTCCTGTGTAGAAACCTGAACCACGAGCGTGAGGGAGCACTGTCCGCGAGCGAACGGGTGACCCAGCGCCTCGTCTAGACGGTGATCCTGGAGTTGCCCGCGCGACTCCAGGATCAACCGGCGGCTAGCGGGTGATGAGCGTGGGCTCCGTTACCGCCTGGACCTCGTCCGGGGTGACACCCGGGGCGGTCTCGACCAGGAGAAGGCCATCGGGGGTCACATCCATCACCGCGAGATCCGTGATGATCCGGTGGACCACGCGCAGACCGGTGTACGGCAGCGTGCACTCGTTGAGGATCTTGCGCTCGCCGTCTCGGGCCACGTGCTCCATCAGCACGATCACCCGACGGGCGCCGTGGACCAGGTCCATCGCGCCGCCCATGCCCTTGACCATCTTGCCGGGCACCATCCAGTTGGACAGATCTCCAGCCGCGGACACCTGCATTGCACCGAGCACGGCGACGTCGATGTGGCCGCCCCGGATCATGCCGAAGGACAGCGCGGAGTCGAAGTACGCGGCGCCGGCGTTGATCGTCACGGTCTCCTTACCGGCGTTGATCAGGTCGGGATCCTCTTCGCCCTCGTACGGGTACGGGCCGGTGCCGAGAATGCCGTTCTCCGAGTGCAGGACGACGTGGATTCCGTCCGGAATGAAATTCGGGATCAGCGTCGGCAGCCCGATACCGAGATTCACGTACTGGCCGTCCTCGAGTTCCTGCGCCGCCCGCGCCGCGAGCTGGTCACGTGTGAGTGCCATGGTGGTCAGCCCTTCTGCCGGGTGGTGAGGCGTTCGATGCGCTTCTCGCCGACGCCGACCGCGACGACGCGCTTGACGAAGATGCCGGGCAGGTGGATGGTGTCCGGATCCAGATCGCCCGGCTGGACCAGCTCCTCGACCTCGGCGATGGTGATCCGGCCGGACATCGCGCAGAGCGGATTGAAGTTGCGAGCGCTCTCGTGGAACACGAGATTTCCGTGCGTGTCGCCTTTCGCGGCCCGGACCAGCGCGAAGTCGCAGACGATGCCCTCTTCGAGCACGTACGTGCGGCCGTCGAAGTCACGCGTCTCCTTCGGCGGCGACGCCTTCGCCACCGACCCGTCCGGGTGGTACCGCCACGGCAGTCCGCCATCTGCGACCTGCGTACCGACGCCGGCCGGCGTGTAGAACCCGGGAATGCCGCATCCGCCGGCTCGCAAGCGCTCGGCCAGCGTGCCCTGCGGTACGAGCTCGACCTCGAGCTCACCGCCGAGATACTGCCGGGCGAATTCCTTGTTCTCGCCGACGTACGAGCCGGTGGTCCGGGAAATCCGTTTCGCGGCGAGCAGCCTGCCGAGCCCCCAGCCGTCGACCCCGCAGTTGTTCGACACGGTACGCAGATCGGTCGTGCCGGCCTCGTAGAGCGCCGTGATCAATTCGATCGGGACGCCGCAGAGGCCGAATCCGCCGACCGCGATCGACGCCCCGTCCGGGATGTCGGCAACGGCGGCCGCCAGTGTGGCGACAGTCTTATCCATATGGTGCGCTCCTCGTCGTTGAGGTCCATCAACGCTTCGTCCAACGGTTGGTCACGTTACAGGTGCCGCGTGACCGGCCGGTCGTTGCACAAACCGTTCGACCGACACCGATTGACCTGTTTTAGCGGTAAGTTCCGGCACGGTCATGCACGACGATCACCCCTCACCCTGATTTGCGGGAGGCACCAAAGATGCGTCACGTCGGTTCCATCGTTCTATCCATCATCTCCGCACCGATCATCTACGTCCTGACAGGCGTCGGGATGGTCAAGTTCGGTCAGAATGCCGGCCCGGTCGCGAGCGGTGCGGCCAACAACTGGACCGACGTCGGCATCGCGGCCGGTTCCATCGTCGTCGCCGGAGCGCTGTGGGCGGTCCTGACCATGGTCCGCATGTCACCGCTCGGTCCGCTGATCGCGGGTCTCCTTCTGATCGGTGCCGAGGTCTGGGGACTTCTCGATCAATCCGACCTGGTGAAGCTGTTCGGCACCTCGGTGATGGGAGTCAACGGCGCCGCCGAGATGCCGCTGAACGGCCCGGCGTTGCTGATGGCGATCCCGATGCTCGCGACGATCTTCAGCCCGCGCCGCTGGAATGGTGCGGAGAAGGCGGTCGTGGCCGGTTCGGCGTACCCGACGTACAACGCGGGTCCGAGCTACCCGGAGCCCACCTCGGCCGCGCCGAACTACCCGACGCCGGACGGCACGTACGCGGCGGATGCCGAGACCTATGTTCCGGAGACCGATTCGACGACGCCGTTCCAGACGACGCCGGAGACCGCCGGCGACACGCAGATCGCGTCCGACGAAGCGAAGGCCGCAGAGTAAACATGCAGGGCCCGAGCGAGTGCTCGGGCCCTGCATGTTTCGTTGGCAACTACCTGGTGTAGCCCGTGGAGGAGTTCACCGTCCGCGAGTACTACTTAGAAGGCGCCGACACCGTTCGGCGTACCGAGACCGGTCGGACCGTCCCAGCCGACCCGCGCAGTGCAGAGCTGCGAGGGCGAGCAGGTTCCGTTCGAGCCCGACGTCACATCGTTGAGTGACGTGCTGTGGGCGTACGGGTAGTTGTTGGTGACGCTGGCGGCGTTGCCGGCAAGGGCGTAGACCGACGCGATGATCGGGGACGAGACACTCGTGCCACCGAAGACGAGCCAGCCGACGAAGCCCTGGTAGGACGTGCTGTCGTAGACGGCAACACCGGTGTTCGGGTCGGCCACCGCGGATACGTCCGCGACCGCGCGCTTCGAGCAGCCGGTACCGAAGGACGCTGCGCCGGTGAGCGCGGTGTTCTTCGTCGAGCAGCCGCTGCCCGCGTCGTTCCACGCGGTCTCAGTACGGACGCCGCCGCTGTAGGTCAGGCTCGTACCGCCAACAGCCGTCACGTAGTGCGACGACGCCGGGAACTCGACCCCGAAGGCGCCGTCACCCGAGCTGGCCGTGATCATGATGCCGGGGTGGTTGTAGTACGGCGCCGAAGCGTCCGTCGCGTCGCCGCCACCGTAGCTGTTGCTGATTTCGGTCGCACCGAGCGTCGCGGCCTCGTTCACGGCCTTGCCCAGGTTCGCCGTCGTGGCACTCGTGGCCTCGACGAGAAGGATGTGGCACTTCGGGCAGATCGCCGAGACCATGTCGAGGTCGAGCGAGATCTCCTCGGCCCAGCTCGCGTTCTTCCGCGGAACCGCGCCGCCGGTCTGGCCGACCTTCTTGAAGCAGCCGTTCGCCGTGGTGCAGGCGGGCAGGCCGAACTGCGAGCGGTAGACGCCGAGGTCGGCTTCGGCCGTCGGGTCGTCGTACGCGTCGACGATGCCGACGGTCTGGCCGGTGCCGGCCGTCGCGCTCGGCAGGTTGTACGCGGCCTGCAGTGCGGCCGGGAAGAACCCGGACGGTGTCGAGGCATCCGGCTTGACGCCGGCGGCCATCATCGCCGCGCTCTTCGCCGACGTAACGCGGATGGCCGAGCAGTACATCATGTCCTTGGCCGGCTTGGCCGGACGCGGGCACGCAGCCGACGTCACGTTCTTCGCCGGTGACACCGATTTCGCCGGCACAGATGCCTGCGCCGTCGTGGAAAGCGCGATCCCGCCGAGCACGGTTGTTACCGCGATAGCGAGAACGGCGATGCGTCGCGTGGAGCGCATCGTTCCTCCTTGATTGGGGGGTAGGGGGCCGAACTTCTGGGCAGCGTATCTATGCAAGTGATGTGCCACAAGATGTCACTCGCGACGCAAACTCGCGTTTGGACTGTCACATTGAGCGCGAGCTCGGCATGGGCTGCTCAGCTGAGCTGCACATCCGCCATTTGCGAGATTGTGCCAACAAGTTGGCACAATTGACACATCGGAAACATGAGCTGGTGGAGCCGCATGAATGGGCGACTCCACCCGTACCTCTTCGTGCTTACTGGTGCTCGTACGCGATCGAGAATGCGGTGCCACCGCTGAGTGCGCTCGTGTGCGCCTCATAGGTGCTGCCCGTGCTCGGGTCCATCGCAACCGGGTTGAACGAACCGAGCGTGGTGCCGTTCACCTTGCAGTTCGTGAAGCTGACCGTGCCGAAGTTCGGGTACGCCGCCGTCGGCGACTCGATGATGACCTCGGCGGACAGGCGCTTCGCCGACCGCAGCGCCTTCGAGATGGTGTACGTCCAACCCTTCGTCACGTCCTGCAGCGTCAACGTGAACTTGCTGCTCGCGTACGTGACGGAGGCGGTGATGACGTCGCCGGCCGTGACCGAGTGGCCGCTCGGATAGACCGGGTTCGCCGGATACATCTCGTACCAGAACGAGTCGACCGGCTTCCCGCTCGAGCAGTCGGTCTGCACGCCGGTCTGCTCGACCGTCGACGAGCCGTAGCCGTCGAGGCCGACCCACGGTGCATAGAGGTCGTTGGTCGAGCTGCAGGTCGCGGTCGGCTCGGTCCAGGTCGCCGAGACGGACGTGAAGCCGGAACCGGTCGCGGCGTAGCCGCCCCAGTTGTAACCATTGATGTTGAATCCGCGGACATGTGTCGCGGCGTTCACCTTCGCGTGCGACGGCGCGAACGTCACGGCCGTACTCGCCGTTGCGGCCGCGGGAGCGCTCATCATTGCCGCCGTTGCGGCGACAGCCATTACCGTACCGAGAAACTTACGCAATTCGATCTCCTTCGACGGATCCGTCATGATCGACTGGACAGGGGTGCGGCCAGCGTGCGACGAGAAGTCATCGAGGTCAACGGTTGACAACCGATTGATGTTCGGCTATCGACTACGAATCATGCTCACGTTTACGGGCGCCGTCGACCGTGATCGGGGGTCCTCCGATCGGCGGCGGTTCAATGCTTAAGCACGGACTTCTCAGCCATTCGGACTATGTCCATAGTGGTCGGATGGACTAGTCCGAGAACGTCTCGCGCCCTGCTCGGGCGAGGGTTTTGGTTAGGGTGAATTCGAGGGTCGCAAAGAACGACGCGCGGGTACACCATCCGGGCACCACAATCCGGAATATCCACTAAGCCGGACATCATCGACGAGTGGACCGACGTCGTCTCCGACGCCTCGTCCACCGGCAGGTCCGGCGGGGCACCGATGGCGGCCAGGAGGGCGACACGGCAGGCCCGGCCGGCTGCGCGAAACGGATCTTCACGATACGAATTCGGCGTATTCTCACCGGTATGTCCGACCCAGGCACCGGAACCGGCGGCAACAAGACGCTCGTTCTGACCGCGATGATCTTCGCCGTTGCGATGACGTTCATCGATCAGACGATCGTCTCCATCGCCGCACCGCAGATCCAGCACGAACTCGGGCTGACCAGTACCGGCGTGCAATGGGCGGTGAACGCGTACCTCTTGACGCTCGCCGCGTTCTTCGCCTTTGGCGGACGGCTGGGCGACACGGTCGGGCACCGCAAGATGGTGATCCTGGGGGTCGTGATCTTCGCGACCGCGAGCGCGTTGTGCGGCCTGACACCCAAGGGCAGCCTGGCCGAGGCATGGATCGTCACGTTCCGTGCAGTGCAGGGCGTCGGTGGCGCGATCATGTATCCGGCGGCGCTGGCGGTGGTCGTCAATACCTATGCCTTGCGCGAGCGTGGAAAGGCGCTCGCGCTGTTCTTCGGCATCGCCGGAGGCCTGACCGCCATTGGCCCTATTCTCGGCGGATACCTTGCGGAATGGACATGGCGGGCGATCTTCTGGGTCAACATCCCGGTCGCCATCATTGCGCTGGTGCTGATCGGGATCTCGCACCCGACCACGAAACATCAGCCGGCGAAGATGGATTATCGCGGTGTCGCTCTGATCGCCTCCGGTGTCGCCTTGAGCGTCATCGGATTCCAGCAATCCAATATCTGGGGCTGGGACAACGCCGCGACCTGGATCTGCATCGTGGCCGGCGTGGCGTTGCTGGTGGTGTTCTACTTCGTCGAAGCGCGGACCGAATCGCCGCTGATCACGGTCGGTATCTTCCGGATCCGGCCGTTCCTGATGGAGAACATCGTGCTCGGCATCTCGAACCTGGTATTCGTGCCGGTGTTCTTCTTCGCCAGCATCTACGCCCAGGTCGCGCTCGGCAAGACGGCGTCCCAGGCGGGCCTGTTCCTGCTGTACTTCTTCATCGGCTTCGTGATCGCGGCACAGATCGGTGGCCGCATGCTCGACCGGGCCGGCGCGAAGCGTCCGGTCGTGATCGGCTGCGTGATCGCCGCGGTCGGCTTCTACCTGTGGGCCTCCGAGGTCACGTCGCTGAGCTTCGGCAAGCAGGAGTGGTACATCATCCTGTCCGGCGCGGGGATCGGATTCATGCTCGGACCGTCGAGTACGGATGCGGTGAACCGCGCCTCGCGTCTGTCGTACGGCGAGGCGACCGGCATCACGCAGACGGTCCGCAACTACGCCGCCAGCCTCGGCCTCGCGATCCTCGGCACGATCCTGGTGTCGTCGCTGAAGTCGCACGTGACCTCGTCGCTGGTCGCCCACGGCGTGCCACGCATCCAGGCGGTGCCGCAGGCGGCGGCGATCGCGCAGCAGTCCCAGGGCGGCGGGAGCAGTTCGGGCGGCGGCGCGATCCCGCAGTTCATCAAGCTCGACTTCGCGTACGCGACCCGGAGCGTCCTATTCGTGATGAGCGGCGTCATGGCGGTGGCCGCGATCGTCGCCATCCTCGGACTCCGCGGCGGCGCGCAGACCGAAGTGGTCACCTCGCCATTGGAGTCGTCGCAGGCGGAGGGCTGATACTCTGCCCCCGCGTCGCGAGGCGCGGGGAAGCGGCGGTGTATATGGGAACGAGCGGGTACGACATCGAGCCGTCCCGTGCTGCCTGGGACGCGCTCCCGGAGCAGGTGCGCGCTGACGTTTCGGCGGCCGCGCACCGACGCGAGCCGGCCCGCGACCTGGCCACCGCCCGAGCCGCGGCCGCCTACGGTCGATACATGCAACGCCTCTGGGCGCGGCGGATCGCCGTCCTGGTGGTCGTCATGGTCGTCACGGTCATCGGCGGCATTGCGGCGAACACGCTCGGCTGGATCTCCACAGACCTCGCCGCGCCACTCATGCTCCTCATCATCGGCGGATTCGCCGCCTACGCGCTGCTGTTCCGCGCGGGTCGGGACGGAGCCAGGATCGTACGGGTCAACCTCAGGCTCGCGCTGCTCGATCTGGCGCTGCCGGCCGAGATCCAGCTGGGTACGGCGAATCCGGTTCGCGCAGCACTAGGCCTTGCCACGGTGCTGTTCGCGGGCATCGTCGTACTACCGTTGCTGGATCATTCGCAGGTCATGACATGGCTGCTGGCTGCCGCTCTCGCGACACAGCTGGTCGCGTTCGCCCGCATCGGCCCGGACGCGTTCTCCCTCGATACGCTGCATTTGGACGCCAGCGGCATCCGGCTGGACACTCGCGGCGTGTTCGTGCCGTGGACATCGATCGCTTCGGTACGCGAGAGCGGCGGCCGCAGCATCACGATCGGTTTATCCGGGCCGGTCACCGCGACCGGAAAGCTGCCGAGGCCATGGACCCGCCGGTCGATGTCCGCGATGAAGCCAGGTACGCAGGTCCGGATCGTTACCCGTATGCCGGAGTATGCGGCGTCCTTCGCACATGATCGCCTGGACACCATCCGGTGGTCCGACCACACGCGCGTCTTCGAGTCCTGACCGTCGGTCGACTCGGGCTGTCGTCGGCTAATCGTTTCGCGGCATCAATCCACGCGGCGCGATATTTCACTATTGAGTGCAAATCGCGCTTAAAACCGGTAGATCAGAGTGAAAGAAGATCGAAAGCAACCGAAAGCCGAGACAGGTCGTCCTACTAGTAAGGCGGTCGTTGAGCGCTGCCGACGTCCGCGCCCATGGCCACCGCCCTCCAACGGCCGCATTGATCACCGTGCTCGGTGATGATGCCACCGCCACCGCAATTCCGGGTGTGCACGTCGGCCCAGCACCGAGCGGGCATGGGGCCTACCGATATGCCAGGAATATCCGCTATATAACTGCATGCGGCGGCACCCTATCTAATGGTCCGCGCATATTCGAGGGATGCGAATCGCCCCCTCATCTCTTGCCTTTGATTCCGTCGCAATAGATGCTCTGGATTGTGCCGGACCATGCCGCCGGGAACATCTCTATGCGTGTAGGTTGAGAGAGGATCGACGTTGTCGAATGTATCGAGACGAGGGCTAATTGCCCTCGCAATTTCGGTGGGGGTGGTAGCCGCGAGCGTAGGCTCCGCGGCGGCCCTCGCCTCCCCCCAAGCGAAAGCGGCCCCGGCCGCTACGGTGAGCAATTCACAAAAGGCGTCGGGCGTCATCGTGCTGCTGCGCAACCAGCACACGAATCTGTCGATCGTGAAGGGCAACGCGTCCTCGGCGCGTATCTCGGCCAACCACACCGACCAGGCGCCGCTGATCTCGCACGCGACGTCGATCGGCGCGCGCAACGTGCACGGGTTCACATCGATCAACGCCTTCTCCGCGACGGTCACGCCCGCGCAGGCCGCCCAGCTCGCGGCCGACCCGTCGGTCGCCGGCGGTCTTCCCGGACCTGCCGATCCGCATGGGCCCGTCCGAGAAGGACGCGATCCAGAAGACCGCCAAGGCGCCGCCGGCCGCCACCCGGACTCGACGATCTGCCCGAGCGACCCGGCCAAGCCGCTGCTGGAGCCGGAGGCGCTGCAGGTGACCAACACGGCGTTCACTGGACCCCTCGACGCCGCAGGCGCAGAACATCGTCGACGGCACGGGCGTCAAGGTCGCCTGGATCGCCGACGGCATCGACATCAACAACCCGGACTTCATCCGGGCCGACGGCACCCACGTCTTCGTCGACTACCAGGACTTCTCCGGTGACGGCCTGGCCGCCCCGACCGGCGGCGCCGAGGCGTTCGGCGACGCCAGCTCCATCGCGGCGCAGGGCCGGCAGGTCTACGACCTGGCCAACTTCGTCAACCCCGCGCACCCGCTGCCGGCCGGCTGCAACATCACGGTCCGCGGCATGGCGCCGGGCGCGAGCCTGATCGGCCTGAAGGTGTTCGGCAACTCGAACACCGCGCCGACGTCCCGCTTCATCGAGGCGATCGACTACGCGGTGACGCGCCGGAGCCGACGTGCTCAACGAGTCGTTCGGCGGCAACCCGTTCCCGGACACCAGCAACGACCCGATCACGCTGGCCGACGACGCCGCCATCGCCGCCGGCGTCACCGTCGTCGCCAGCACCGGCGACGCCGGCACGAACGGCACCATCGGCTCCCCGGCAGCTCCGGCCCGGTGTCATCGGCGTCGGCGCGCACCACGCACGTTCCGCTCGTACCTGCAGACCGACCGGCGCCGGCTCGCAGCTGAGCAACGGCACCTGGCTCAGCAACAACATCTCCGCGCTGTCAGCTCCGGCGGCATCACCCAGCCGGGTCGCGTGCCGGACCTGGTCGCGCCCGGTGACCTCGGCTGGGCGCTGTGCACCCCGGACCTCGAACTCGTACGGGGAGTGCTCGGACGACAACGGCAGCGCCGTCGCCGATCCAGGACTTCGGCGGCACCAGCCAGTCCTCGCCGCTGACCGCCGGCGCCGCGGCCCTGGTCATCGAGGCGTACGAGAACACCCACCAGCGGCGTACGGCCGGCTCCGGCACTGGTCAAGCAGCTGCTCACCAGCACCGCGACCGACCTCGGCCACCCGGCCTACGAGCAGGGCGCCGGTCTGCTCAACTCGCTCGCGCGCGGTCCAGGCCGCCGAGAGCTGGCACGACGGCAACGGCTCACCGGCCCGCGTCGGCAACACGCTGATCGTCAGCCAGACCCAGCTCGACCGCCATCGGCAACCCGGGCGCGCAGGCGACCAGCCAGCGCTGACGGTCACGCAACGTCAGCAGCCAGCACCCAGGTCGTCAAGCCGTCCACCCGCACCGTGGGCAAGACGGTCAGCAGACGTCTGACCGGGACGGCCACCCTCAACACCGCGACCGCGCCGGCCTTCATCGACGCGTTCGGCATCTCGCGCAGCTACGTCGCGCAGACGTTCACGGTGCGGCAGCAAATCGACCGGCTGGACGTGTCCGACGCGGCGTCGGCTGCCGCACCGTTCTCGATCCGGATCATCCTGATCGACCCGAGCGGCGCCTACGCGGCCTACTCGATCCCGCAGGGCTGCGAACAACTTCGCGCACGTGGACGTCCGCGTTCCCGAAGGCGGGCACCTGGACGGCGTCTACTCTGCGCGCTGTCGACGGCGCTCGGGCTTCAACGGCCCGGTGCTCGTGCAACGTCGACCCAGTCCGACTTCACCACGCCGGGCTACGGTCGTCGCCGTCGAGCTGACGCTCGCACCGGGCACAGCCGGTACGTTCACCGTCCACGAGACGCTGTCCGGCACGCCGGGCGACGTCTCCGCGTCGGTTCAGTTCGAGCCGGCTCGGTCGGCATCGCCGCCACGTCGGTGCCGCTGACCCTGCGTACCGTGATCCCGGCCCGGAGCACCACGTTCACCGGCACCATCACCGGCGGCAACGGCCGCTCGCAGGGCGGCCCGGCCGCAGTCGAACTTCTACTACCTGAACGTCCCGGCCGGCAAGAAGGACATGAGCATCGGGTTCACGTTCAGCGACCCGGACCAGATCGTCTCTCGCGACGCTCACCGCGCCGGACGGCCAGGTCTACTCGTTCAGCGAGCAACGTCTGACGACGGCCAGGGCGGCCAGGGTCTGCTCAACGGCCTGCAGCTCTACCGGCAGCAACCCGCAGGCCGGACGCTGGCTGCTGGACCTCGACGTGACCAACCCGGTCAGCGGTCGGAGCTGTCGCAGAAGTTCACCGCGACGGTCGCGTACAACACGGTCAAGATCGACGGCATTCTTCCCGAACAACGTCGGGACGAAGCTGACGGCGGGCGTACCGGTACAACATCCCGGTCAACATCACCAACAACGGTGCCCGCCGCTGACGTACTTCGCCGACGGCCGGCTCAACAAGATCGGCACGATCCCGCTGGCCGAGCTGTCCGGCATGACGCCACCATCGCCGCTGCCGGTACGGCCGACGGCAGTCAACGCCGTTCTGGCTGGTGCCGACCGAGACGTCACCAGCTCACCATGACCGCGACCGCGGACCAGCCGGTCAACGCCGACTTCTTCTACCAGTCGGGTAACCCGGACCAGTACTCGGCCGCAGCCGGCAACGGCGCAACCGTCCAGGTCAACGCACCGCAGGTATCCCCGGGCATCTGGGAGACCGACATCGGCCAGACCGGTCCGTTCTCCGGGTCCGGCTCCGGCCGGCACGGTGACGGTGTCCGCGTCGGCCGTCGGCAACCTGTTCGACCCGGCGATCACGTCGACCACGTTCGACATCTGGCAGGAAGGCGTCGACCCGCAGTGTCGACCCGGGCCTGGCAGCGCAGCTGAAGGCCCACGGGCTGGACGTTTCGCGGCTGATGGCCGGCGTGGCGCCGACGAATGTCAAGTCGAGCGTCACGGCGAGCGACACCCCGCCGGACCCGACCGGCCCGGTCACGCTGTTCCCGGGTCAGAGCACCACGATCTACGTGACGATCACCCCGTCCGGCCCGTCCGGAACGGTCGTCAAGGGCACGCTCTACATCGATGATTTCAACGGCTTCACCGATGGCGGAGACGAGCTCGCAGCGTTCCCGTACGCGTACACGATTCGGTAGTTTGATCTGCTCCTAGCAGCGGGGGTGCCGGCAGATGCCGGCACCCCCGCTGTGTTTTCGTGGAGCAGCTCAGGCATGACACGAATGATGAACGCCAATGCGGTCTACTGGCTGCGGGCGACAAGGCCGGCAACTGGACGACCTGGTATCGCCACGCGATCCCGACCGCCGAGGCGCGGTATGAGACCTACCTGAAGGAGAGGAAGAAGCCATGAGCGGCACTCATAGCTACGACCGGGACAGCTTCCTCACCGAGTTCTTCCCTGACCAGGAAGACCGTGACGAGGTCGAAGCCGGCGCGGAGCACCTGATCAACAGCGCGCGAAGGTTACCGCAAGCGAACTGCGTACCCTTGCGTCCTACATCGAGGCGCTGCGCGGACGCATGGAGATCATCGCCGACTTCGGCGGCGAACGTCTCGTAGTCGGCTAGTCAACTCGCGCGCTTCAGAAGCTCCCGGGCCATCACGATCCGCTGCACCTGGTTCGTACCCTCATAGATCTGGGTGATCTTGGCGTCGCGCATCATCCGCTCGACCGGATAGTCCTTCGTGTAGCCGTACCCGCCGAGAAGCTGCACCGCGTCCGTGGTGATCTCCATCGCCGCGTCGGAGGCGAAGCACTTCGCGGCGGCGCCGAAGTAGGTCAGGTCGGCGTCGCCGCGCTCGGACTTGGCCGCCGCGACGTACGTCATCTGCCGGGCCGCCTCGAGCTTCATGCCCATGTCGGCGATCATGAACTGGATGCCCTGGAACTCGGCGATCGCCTTGCCGAACTGCATGCGCTCCTTCGCGTACGCGGCGGCGAAGTCGAGCGCGCCCTGCGCGATGCCGACGGCCTGCGCGGCGATCGTGACGCGGGTGTGGTCGAGCGTACGCATCGCGGTCGCGAAGCCGGTGCCCTCGGCGCCGATCATGCGGTCCGCCGGAATCCGGACGTTGTCCAGGTAGACCTCGCGGGTCGGTGAGCCCTTGATGCCGAGCTTGCGCTCCGGGGCACCGAAACTCACGCCCTCGTCGCTCTTCTCCACCACGAAGGCCGAGATCCCGCGCGTACGGGCGGCCGGGTCGGTCGACGCGAACACCGTGTAGAAGTCCGACACGCCCGCGTTCGTGATCCAGCGTTTGGCGCCGTTCAGGACGTAGTGATCTCCGTCTCGTACGGCCCGCGTCGTCATCCCGCCGGCGTCGCTGCCAGCGCCGGGCTCGGACAGGCAGTAGGAGAACATGGCCGTGCCGCTGGCCACCTGTGTCAGATATCTGCGCTTGAGCTCCTCCGAACCGGCCAGCAGCAGCGGCATCGTGCCGAGCTTGTTCACCGCCGGGATCAGCGACGACGATGCGCACGCTCGGGCGACCTCCTCGATCACGATCGCGGTCGCCAGCGCGTCGGCCCCGGCACCGCCGTACACGGCCGGGATGTGCGGGGCGTGGAAGTCGCCCGGCTCGGAGCGCATCGTACGAGGCCTGCGGAAACTCGCTCGCCTCGTCGGCGTGGGCAGCGTTCGGCGCCACCTTCGCATCGCATACCTCGCGTACCGCGGCACGGATCGCGTCGTGGTCTTCGGAGAGCCGGTAGAGATCGAAATCCGCCATGACGATCCTTCCTTCAGGGTCGGTGTGACCAACTCCGAGGTCGGCCCGCTGCCGACTACCATACCGACGAGTAACTTGGAACGAGGTGCGGGCCCGGCCGATTCCTACTATCCTTCGCCGGAACATGGTGCTCTTCGCGGGTTCGGTCCCGCGGCCCAGCGTGACCGGAGGCAAAGCGTGTCGATCACGTTCCCGACCAACTCGTTGCAGACACCGCTACGGATCCCGTCGGGAGCGCACCGGCCGCGCCTGACCTTCATCGGTGTCGGATACCTCGGCTCGACCTACGCGATCTGCTTCGCGGAGCTGGGCTACGAGGTTCTGGGCGTGGACGTGGACGCGAACAAGATCGCGACGCTCGCCTCCGGCGAGGTGCCGATCCACGAGCCCGGCCTCGATGAGCTGCTGCGCAAGAACCTGTCGGCCGGCCGGCTCCGCTTCACGACCGACTACGCCGAGGCCGCCGAGTTCGGTGACGTGCACTTCATCTGCGTCGGTACGCCGCAGCGGCCGGACGGCATGGCCGCCGACCTGAGCTACGTCGAGAAGTCGGTGGCGAGCCTCGCGCCGCACCTGACCCGCAAGGCGCTGATCGTCGGCAAGTCGACCGTCCCGGTCGGTACGGCCGAGTGGGTCGAGCAGCTGGTCGGGAAGCACGCACCGGCGGATCTCGGCGTCGAGGTCGCGTGGAGCCCGGAGTTCCTGCGCGAGGGCTACGCGGTCGAGGACGTGATCCGCCCGGACCGGGTCGTCTTCGGCGTCAAGACCGAGTGGGCCCGGGACATGCTCTACGCCGCGCACAAGGGCAGCTTCGACCTGGCCGCGAACGAGGACCGCGAGGTCCCGGTCGTGATCACCGACTTCGCGACCGCCGAACTGGTCAAGGTCGCCGCGAACGCGTTCCTGGCCACCAAGATCTCGTTCATCAACGCGATGGCCGAGGTGTGCGATGCGGCCCACGCGGACGTCACCCAGCTCGCCCGGGCGATCGGCTACGACGCCCGGATCGGCAACAAGTTCCTCCGCGCCGGTGTCGGCTTCGGCGGCGGCTGCCTCCCGAAGGACATCCGCGCATTCCAGGCCCGTGCCCAGGAGCTCGGCGTCGGCGAGGCGCTGCGCTTCCTGCACGAGGTCGACCTGATCAACCAGCGCCGGCGGCAGAAGGTCGTCGAGATCGCCGCCGAGATGCTCGGACCGTCCGGTCGGACCGGCCGGAGCCGATCTGGCCGGCTTCAAGATCGCAGTGCTCGGCGCGAGCTTCAAGCCCAACTCCGACGACATCCGCGACTCACCCGCGCTCTCGGTGTCCAAGCGCCTTTCCCGGACCGGTGCCGACGTGTTCGTCTACGACCCGGAAGCCATGGCCAACGCCGAGCGCGAGCTGCCCGACGTGACCTACGCGAAGTCGCTGACCGACGCGGTCGCGGGCGCCGATCTCGTCTGCGTGCTGACCGCCTGGGACGAGTTCCGCTACATCGAACCGGCCGCGCTGGCCGAGTTGGTCGCCACGCCGCGTGTCATCGACGGGATGAACTTCCTCGATGCACCCTCATGGATAAAGGCTGGTTGGGACTACCGCGGCATGGGTCGATCGGTACCCCAAGCATGATCGAAAAAACAGACGTAAATTCCCACTAGCGCCCAAGGGCGGACAGTCGGCATTCTTCGGGGTAGAAACAGACCTTGAAGAAGGGGCGGTCTTGGGAACGTATCCGTGTTCGAACTGTGGCTCCACCGCTGACACCTCCACCGGGTGTCCCAGTTGCGGCCACACGCTCGACGCCGAGATCAGCGCCCTGAACGCGACCATCTTCGCCATGCAGCGACGCAGCGTGGTGATGAAAGAGGATCGCATTGCGCTGATGGGCCGCCTGCAGGGCGCGATCACCATCCGCGAACTGCTGGTCCGCGCCGCCGGCCGGCACGAGGGCACGGTCGCGACACCGAAGCTTGCCCGGATCCTGCCGGTCCCGGGCAAGAATCGGCCGATGGACATGCCGGTCCGGACGGGTCGGCGCAGCCGCACCGCTGCAGCCCCGCCGCCGGTTCCGCCCCCTCGAGCAAACCCATCAACGGGTACGCCATCCGGGCCCCGCCCGGCCGGCCAGACGGCGACGATGTCGACCACGCGACGAGTGCCCGCCCAGGGCGGCCCACCGCCGCGCCCGCCCGGGACGCCGCCGACGAAAACCGCAGGGGCGGCCCGCGAGCGCGGCGCACCCACCGCCGCATCCGCCGGAGACGAGCCGCCGGTCCACCCAGAACATCGTGCTGGGCATCGGCGCGGCGGTGATGTCGATCGCGGTGATCCTGACGCCGTTCTTCTACGGCAACGCGAGCGAACTCGTCCGCGGGCTCGTACTCGCCGTGCTGACCATCGTCGCCATCGCGGCACCGATGGCGCTGATCCGGTTCGAGCTGGTCACGACATCGGAGTGGATCTCGCCGCTCGGCCTGCTGCTGATCCTGCTCGACGGCGAGGAGATCTGGTCGGCGCACGTACGCCACACCGGCCTCAGCGCGCCGACCTACGCCGGTTTCGTCATGATCGTCGCGGCCGGTGTCGCCGTCGCCTACCAGCGCGTGACCGGTCTCGCCGTCCCGCGGTTCGCGACCACGCTGCTGATCCAACCGATCCCGGCGCTGCTGCTCTACCACTGGCTGACCGACCTGACGTCCTGGGCCGCCGTCATCACGATGGTGGCCGCGGTCGATCTGATCATCGCGCTGCGCATCGCACCGGCGCGGTCGCGCACGGCCGCCATCTCCGGATCGCCGTCCGGACGTTGCAGGAGGTCGTCAACGCCGCGGCGCTGGTGGTCGGCGGGATCGCGCTGGCGCGGGCGCACGGCGCAGCGGCGATCCGTCCGCGCCGGCGCCCCGGTCGTCGCGGCCGCCGTCATCGCGCTCGCGGCCGGGCTGCTGTTCAAGAAGTGGCCGCTGTCCGACATCAGTGCCGGCATCGCCATGCTCGCCGCGATCGGCGGGTTCGGCCGGATGGGCGCGCTCGCGCTGCCCGGGTGGGGACTCACCGCGACGGCGATCGCGATCGCGGCGTGCTCGGTCGGCGTCTACCTGCTGCCGGCGTACGCGCGTACCGGTGCTCAGATCGCCGGTGGCGCCGCAGCGATCATTACCGCGATCATCGTCGTCCACCGTGGATGGGCCGCGCTACGGACGCCCCTGGCGGCCGCGCGGCCACTGTGGCACGCCGACCTCGCGACGTACGCGCAGACCGTGGCACGCACCGGCGGCCAGCACACCGGCCAGCTCGTGACCGGCGACGCTGCTGCTCGCCATCGCCGCGGCGATGATGCTGCCGTCCGCGTGGCGGCGCGACAGCATCGTCGTCGGTCTTGCGCTGGCGGCTGATCCTCGCGCCCGGCTCGTGGCATCTGCCGTGGGTGCTTGCGATCGTGATCGGCCTGGTGGCGTCGCTGCTCCTCGGCGCATCTGCGCTCACCGCGACGAACAGCAGACAGAGCTGGATCGGTATTGGCGCGGCGTTCGCCGTCGGTGCGTACGCGGCCGGCATCGCCATCGCCCGCCCGGGCGGCCAGGCCCTGTTCCTCGGCGCGCTTGACGATCGGCGCGGCCGCTGATCGCCACGGCTGGAGCCATCGGTGGTCCGAGCCAACGGTGTCGCGCCGGATCAGCGCACCATCGAGGCGGCCTGGGGTGCGGCCGCGTTCGCGCTACCCGGTGCGATCGCCGCGCTGACCGCGCTGCCGGCGCCGCACGGTGCGATCGTCGGCGAGGCGGTGATCGCATCCGCGTTCGTGGCCGTCGCCGGTACGCTGACCGTCGCCGCGATCGCGCAGGTCGCGCTGCGCCGCCCGGTGCCGCTGCTGGTCGGCGGCGCGGCGGCAAGCGCACTTGTCACCGCGATCGTCGCCGATCGCGTACGCATGAGCTGGCCGCAGCGGACACCGTCGTCGCGTTCCTGCTGTTCGCGAGCGGCGCTGCTGCTGCTGCTCGCACCGGTCCTGAACACCGGTTTCGGATCGTTCGGGATCGGCGGATGGCGGCTCGCCGACCTCGAGGGCGAGGAGATCGCCGCGGCGGCCGTCACGTGTGCATCGATCGTCGCGCTGGCGCGCGTGGCCGCGCTGGTCGCACCCGGTGCATCGCTCGTCATCGTGGCGGCGCTGGTGGTCGCGCTCGCCGCCGGTACGCGATCGCTGTCAGGAATCCTGGCGACGCGGCCCGGTTTTCGGTGGCGCCGCGGTCGGCGTGATCGTCCTGCTCACCGGCGCCTACGCCGCGTTCGACGTCGCCATCACCGCGATCCGGCTGAACCGCCCGATCTGGAACGTGCAGCTGTCCGGCTGGTCGACGCGGCTGGCCGCACATACCGGCTCGCTGGCGCACGGATCCGCAGGCGGCGGTCGCGCTGATCCTGATCGCGATCGCCGCGCGGATCGTGCTGCCGCGGCGCGCCTCGGCCATCGCGGTCGCGGTCGCGCTGGGCCTGGTCGCGCTGCTGCTGCCGGCCACGCTGCACACCGGCTGGTGGGGTCCGATCGGGTTCAGCGGCCTCGGCGGCGACGGTCGGGGGCATCGCGGCCGCATACAGCCGGGACAGCGTCGTCGCGCTGGCCCGAGCCGGCATCGCCACGCTGCTGTTCGCGAACACCATCGCGGCCAGCCTGATCAAGCCCGAGACCACGGCGACCACGCTGATCGCGTCGGCCGCGGTCTGCGTCGCCGTCACGGTCGTCGCGGTACGCACGATCGATGCCATGCGGCACGATGACGCCCCTCTGCCGACCGGCCATCTCGTCGTCATCGGCGGCGGCGCGCTGGCCGGAGCGATCCTCACGATGGCGGGCGGAGCAGCGATCGATCGCGGTCGCCGCAGACCAGTCGTTGACCGTCGTGCTGACCGCCGGGATGGGCGGCCTCGCCCTTGCTCTGGCGATGCTGGTGCCGAACGCGATCCGGCTGGAGCCGCTCCTGGCCCAGGCCAGCGCCGCGATCAGCGTCGGCGGACTCGGCCTCGCGCTGGCGTCGTTCGCGCAGTTCACCACGGCCGGCGTCTTCGCGGCGTTCGCCGCCGTGCTGGCCGTACTCGCCGAGGTCACCCGATCGGCCGTGATCCGATCCACCGAGACCGATGCGGCCGGCGGCGGCACTCCGGGACCACGGAGGGCCGAAGTCGGTCTCGGACTCGGCTGGTTCCCCCGACGCACCGAGGTCATGCTCGCCGCCGGCCCGGCCACCGCACTGGCGGTAGCGAGCGTGGCGGGCAGCGTGATCGCGGCGCTGCTCGGCCCGTACCACTGGCTCGGCATGATCTGGCGCGGCGCACCGGACGCGTTCCACCAACAGCTCGATCCGCTCACCTCGTGGGTCGGCGCACCGGTCGGCATCGCGACCGCGGTGCTGCTCACGATCATGGCGACGATCGGGGCGGTCGGATTCGGCGGTGACCGCACAGCGGTGACCGCGCGCGCCGTCGCCGTCGTCACGCCCGGCATCGCGATCTGCCTGCTGATCGCGCCCTACCTGCTGCGCGCGTCCTGGCCGGCCGGTCCGCTGGCCGCACTCGCGGTCGCTGCGATCAGCGGCCTGGCGATCGCGTTGACCGAGCCGCCACCACGGACCGATGCAGCGTCGCCGTTGCGGTTCGCACGCCGGTTCGTCCTGGTCACATGCGTGCTCGCGAGCGGTGCCGGCATGGCCGGTTCACTGCCGACGAGATCGATGACGATGGTCGCGCTCGGGACCGCCACCGCCACCGGGCTGGTCGCCGTGTTCCGCGGTCGCGCACCGATCAGTCGGATCGTCGGATGGATCGTGGTAGCCGCCGCGAGCGAACTGCTGGCGCTCGTGGCCTGCCTGTCCGCCGGACTGCCCCGCTACGACGCGGCGTTCGTCGTGGGTGCCGTCGCCGGCGTCCTCCTGATCGTCGCCGCTCTCATTCCCCGACTGAGCGATCCCGAGTTCCAGACCGAGAACCTGACCGTCGAGATCAGCGCGTACGCCGGCGCAGTGCTCGGGCTCGTCCTCGCCTCCACCTCGATCTCGCACCTGGCCGTGTTCCTCGGCGCATGGGGTGCCGTGCTCGGGATCGCGACCGCTCGCCCGCAGCGGCCGTCGAGCTACCGCAGCGCTCTGATGTGGACGGCGGCCGTACATGAGTTGGCCGCATGGTTCCTGCTGATGACGTTCACGAGGGTGGCGGCGCCGGAGAAGTACACCCTCGGGATCGCCGTGATCGCGCTGGTCACGGGCTGGATCGAGCGGCGTTGGCATCCGGAGCTGACCAGCTGGGTGACGTACGGCATCGCGCTCGCCGCGGCGCTCGGACCGAGTCTTGTGATCGTGATCGCGACGAACGGCACCACGCTCCGGTACGTGTTCCTGCTGATCGGCGCGACCGCCGTCCTGCTGGCCGGGTCGGTACGCCGGCAGCAGGCGCCCACCATCATCGGCGCGGTCGCGCTGCTCGGCACCACGATCAACCTGGTGGCGCGTTACTCGACCACGATCCTGGTGCTCGTGCTGCTCGTACTGATCGCCGGCATCCTCATCGGGGTCGGCGCGACGTTCGAGAAGCAGCGCAACAAGCTGTGGAGTGCGTTCAACAAGATGCAGTGATCACCAGCGTTGCGCGCTGGACAACCGTGCCGTGCTCAGCGCCACCCCACGTCGATGCGAGCGCCCATCTCGTCGAAGAAATGGGCCTGGTCGAGGCGGACCGAGACGGACATGCTCTGGCCGGCGCCCCCGACCGGATAGGGCGCTAGGCGGACCACGAATTCGGCCGGGCGGCGGTGGCGGCGGCCCGGTTCGCCGAAGACCGAGCCGTTCACGGCCCGACCGCCATCGTTCACGTCGACCTGCGCACCCGGCCGGGCGTTCGTACGCGAGCCGCCCAGTGCCACTGCGCGACCGGTGGCCTGCCGGAACACCGACGAGATCGTACGGCGGGGCGGCTCGGCATCGTCGGTGTCCGGGGTGTAGACCTCGTCCACCGAGACCGCGGTCGCTCCGATGTCCAGATAGGCCAGCGACTCATGGCCGTGGTGCTCGACGTAGCGGACCGAACCACGCAGGACGTTCTCGGCGGGGCTGTCGTTCGAGACCGGGACCAGCGACTCGGCCCGGATGCCGAGCACGATCCGCTCGCCGTGATAGTGGCTGATCGCGCGGGCCCGGATGTCGTGCCACGGCAGATAGAGCGCCTGGCCGCCGATGTGCAGCGCGACGTGCCGGTCGAGGCTGACCCGCACCGACGCTTCGATCAGGTTCATCCGCGGGCTGCCGAGGAACGCGGCGACGTAGAGGGTGGCCGGCCGGTTGTACACCTCGGACGGCGAGCCGACGTCCTGCAGAACGCCCCGGCGCAGGATCGCGACGCGATCGGCCATGGTCAGCGCTTCGGTCTGGTCGTGCGTCACGTACAGCGTGGTCACGCCGAGCGTCCGGACCAGCGACGAGATCTCGGCACGCAGCTCGGATCGCAGGCCGCTGTCGAGGTTGGACAGCGGCTCGTCCATCAGGAACAGCCGGGGGCGACGGACGATCGCCCGGCCCATCGCGACTCGCTGACGCTGGCCGCCGGACAGCTGGCCGGGCTTGCGGGCGCGTACCTCGGTCAGGCCGAGCGCGGACAGCACCTCGCTGACCTGCTCTTCCACGGCCGGCGATTCCATGCCGGACATGCGCAGTGGAAACGCGATGTTTTCGGCGACCGTCATGTGCGGATAGAGGGCGAAATCCTGAAACACCATGGCAACCTGCCGGTCGCGCGGCGTCAGATGGTCCGCCGGTTCGCCGTCGATCATGATGGCGCCCGTGTGTCGGCGGCTCCAGGCCGGCCACCATCCGGAGCACCGTCGACTTTCCGCAGCCCGACGGGCCGAGAAGCACCATGAATTCGCCATCGCGTACGTCGAGGCTCACACCGTCGACAGCGACTGTCCCGTCCGGGAACGTCTTGCCGACCTCTTTGAGCGAGACCGTGGCCACCGTTCCACTCCCCTTCGCCGCAACGCTGGGCCTGCCGCGACGACTAGCCGCAGTGGTACCCGTCCAGCGGCAATACGTGAATTGGGCCACGTCTTGATTGCTATCGGGTAAACGTTCGGTGTTTACAGCGATGCGCGGAGTACCCGTTCCTTCTCTTCCACGAGGTCGATGAGTCGTTGCTGGTAGTCGGTCACTTTCGCCTGAAGATCCGGATCGGATGCGGCAAGGATGCGGACTGCCAGAAGTCCCGCATTCCGGGCACCACCGATGGCGACTGTTGCGACCGGAATTCCGGCGGGCATCTGAACGATCGACATCAATGAATCCATGCCGTCGAGGTATTTCAACGGAACCGGTACGCCGATGACCGGCAGCGGCGTCACCGAGGCGACCATGCCGGGCAGATGCAGCGGCGCCGCCCGCACCCGCGATGATCACCTTGAGTCCGCGACCCGCCGCTGCGTGACCGTAGGCGAGCATCCGGTCCGGCGTACGGTGCGCCGACACGATGCCGACCTCGTACGCGACGCCGAACTCGTCGCACGCCTCGGCCGCCAGCTTCATGACCGGCCAGTCCGAGTCGCTGCCCATGATGATCCCGACGATCGGTCATGAATCTGTCCCCTCCTGCAACCACGACGCCGCGCGTGCGGCCGATGCACGTACCTTCGTCGAGATCGTGTCCGAGCGCCGTGACGTGGCCGATCTTGCGGCCCGGACGGACGGACTTGCCGTACAGGTGGATCTTTACGCCGGGTTCGGCCGCCATCAGATGGTGGATCCGCTCGTCGATCTTCATGCCGCCGTCGGCGCCGCCGAGCACGTTCGCCATCACCACGTACGGCGCGGTGATGCCGGTGTCGCCGAGCGGGTAGTCGAGCACCGCCCGCATGTGCTGCTCGAACTGGGAGGTCCGGGCGCCCTCGATCGTCCAGTGCCCGAGTTGTGCGGTCGCATGGCCAGCTCGTTCACGGCGAGGCCGTCCGCGGTTTCGAACAGCTCGACCGCCAGCAGGCCGACCACGCCCAGCTCGCTCGCGATCCGGATGGCCAGCTCCTCGGCCGCCATCGCCACGTCGTCGTCGAGGTCCGGCGCAGGCGCGATCACCTCGACGCAGATGCCGTCTCGCTGCACGGTTTCCACGATCGGATACGCCGCGACCTGCCCGAACGGCGAGCGCGCCACGAGCGCGGCCAGCTCCCGTCGCAGCACGACGCGCTCCTCGACGATCAGCGACGGCACGTCTGCCATGATCTTTTCCGCCTCGGCCGGCGACCCGACGACCCATACGCCCCGGCCGTCGTACCCCCCGGTGGTGGCCTTGAGCACGACCGGCCATGCGGTCTCCTCGGCCAGCGCGACCACGTCGGCGATGCTCGTCACCCGCCGCCACCGCGGCATCGGCGCGCCCAGCTCGCCGAGCCGCTCGCGCATCGCGGCCTTGTCCTGCGCGAACCGCAGCGCCGCCGAGGACGGCCACACGCACAGCGCCGTCGGCTTCGAGCGCTTTGATCAGATCATGGGGTACGTGTTCGTGGTCGAACGTGACGACGTCACAGCCCTTCGCGAATCGGCGCAGCGCCTCGATATCGGTGTGCGAGCCGATCTGGACGTCGGCGGCGACGAGCGCGGCGCCGTCGTCCGGCGAAACGGCGAGGACGTGCAGTGATTGGCCGAGCGCGATGGCCGCCTGGTGCGTCATCCGGGCGAGTTGGCCACCGCCGATCATGCCGACGATCGGGAGTCCGGTGCGGTTATCCATGGTGCCGCCAGCCTACCGAGCCGAGCCGCGTCGCTGACGTCGCGTTACCCCGTCGCGAGGTCGCCATGATCGGGAGTTTTGGAAGGTTTCCCGGCTCATTGCGGTGATCATGGACGTTTGAGGTCGCTGACCATCCACAACTCGCGATCACACGGCAAGTTGAGCCATCAGATCCGGCACTGTCGTCACCGGGCGCTCGCAGACGAAGCCGCGACAGACATAGGCCGCGGCGGCGTCGCCGATCATCGGCCGCGACGCAAGCAGCGGGGATGCCGGTGCGTCGGGCACACCTTGGACGATGACGCTGCCGGCGGGCGCCAGGCGCGTCGCGGTCCGGAACAGGTCGGCACGATCGTCATCGGTCGTACCGACGATCGCGATCTCGATCGGCCCCGCGATCATCGCTTCGCCGACCGCCGCAGCCAGGCCGGCGAACCGGGCGTGACCGGCGATGATGGGAACGACCTGGGCGATCGCGGCATCGGCCGCCGCGCGGAACCGGGTCTCACCGGACAGCGCGGTATACGTGACGAGCGCCTCCATCACGGCCGAGCTGCCGGACGGTGTCGCGCCGTCGGTCGGATCAGCCGGCCTCGTGATCAGCGTCTCGGCGTCGGCGGCGGTATCGAAGAAACCGCCGTGACCGTCGGTGAACTGGGCTACCGCGGTTTCCAGCAGATCACCGGCCGTCGCCAGCCACGCCGGGTCGCCGGTCAGCTGGTGCAGCGCGCAGAACGCGGTCGCGACGCAGCCGTAGTCGGCGAGAACACCGTCCGGTACGCCGACGACGCCGTCCCGGGATACTCGCCGCAGCCGGGTGCCGGCCTGCGGGTCGGCGCTGATGTGGAGGTCGCGGAGCAGGTGGCCGGCGACGATCGCCGCTTGCCCGGCCTTCTCCCAGCCGAGCGCGTCGCTGCCGTCGAGTGTCAGCGACGGCATCGGCGAATCCGTCAGGGCGGATGCGACCGCGGCGTAGCGGGCCAGCGCCGTGATCGCGAGACCGTTCCACTCCGCCACGACCTTGTCGTCACGGGCCGGCTGCGGCCGCTCGTCGCGGACCGAGCGCAGGCGCGCCCGCAGCGGCACCCATCGGTCCGCGATTGCCGGCACGCCGTCGATATCGAGCGCGAGCCGCAGCACCGAGGTGCCGTGCTCGAACGTGCCGTCCGCGGTCACGTCGAGCAGGCCGGCCGCCCAGGTGCCGTCGTCGGCGCCCAGCGCGTCGTCCAGCTGCGGTGGCGTCCACGCATATGTCGCGCCTTCGACACCATCGGTATCCGCGTCGAGCGCGCTGGCAAAGCCACCCTCCGGCGTACGCAGTCCGTCGAGCAGGAACTCGGCCGTCTCCGACGCGACCCGTCCGGCCAGTTCGTCGCCGGTCAGCCGCCACAGCTCGGTGTAGACGCGCAGCAGAAGTGCGTTGTCATAGAGCATCTTCTCGAAGTGCGGCACGGTCCAGGTGCCGTCGACCGCGTACCGGGCGAAGCCGCCGGCCAACTGGTCGTAGATGCCGCCGCGGGCCATCTGCTCGCCGGTCGCGCGGACCATCTCCAGCGCGCGGGCATCGCCGGTACGTTCGTAGTGCCTGAGCAGGAACAGCAGCGTCATGTGCGGGGGGAACTTCGGGGCGCCGCCGAAGCCGCCGTACTGCTCGTCGAAGTCGGTACCGAGGCTCGTCACCGCCCGATCGAGGACTTCCGTGGTCAGATCGGCGCCGGCCAGCCGCTCACGGCTGCTGCGGCCGATCGCGTCGACGATCGCGGCACTCTGCGACAGGATGGCGTCACGCTGGTTCGTCCAGGCATCGCCGACTGCATCGAGGAGTCGCAGGAAAGGGGTGCGCGGGTAGTACGTACCACAAAAAAATGGCTGACCGTCCGGGGTCGCGAACGCCGTCATCGGCCAACCGCCCTGACCGGTCATGGCCTGCGTCGCAGCCATGTAGACGGCATCGACATCGGGCCGCTCCTCGCGGTCCACCTTGATCGCGACGAAATTCGCGTTGATCGCGGCCGCCACGCCGTCGTCCTCGAACGATTCGTGCGCCATCACGTGACACCAGTGGCAAGCCGCATAACCGACCGAGATGAGAACCGGCACGTCACGGCGCCGAGCCTCGGCGAAAGCCGCCGGCCCCCACTGCCACCAGTCGACCGGATTGTCCGCATGCTGGAGGAGGTAGGGCGAGGTCGCGCTACCCAAACGATTCACACGATCACTCTCGCACATCCGCTCCGTTGACCTCGCACGCAGCACCTATCCAGCCGCTCGACCGGCTGGTCGAACCGGATGTCCGGTTCGACCAGCACATCGTTCAGTCGGCTACGAGGTGAGGTGGGGCAACGTGTCGAACAGGTACACGTGGACGCCTCGTTCCACGGTTCAATTCATCGACGCCCAGTTATGCCCAACGGGCCGATCGCAGAACTCGGGCGGCTCGACGTCACCTGCTGCTATCGGCTGCGGCGTCGCGAGACACGAGCTGTGCTTTCAGCCGACCGATGTACTCGGTCTCCGTATGGTCGGGAATGACCGCTCTGATGGCTTCGGCAGCGGTGAGCCACGCGATTGCTTTCGTTCGGTCGCCGTTGGCCATGTGCGTGTCGGCCAATGCGACGAGAACGATGCCTTCTCGGTGGGCGTCTCCCGCGTCCCTGGAGATCCGGTGAGCGGCGGCCAGAAAGCCGAGCGCCTTGGTGTGTTCACCTAGTCCCGTGTATGCCCGACCGATGCTGACCTTGCAATCAATGTCGAACCTGGCGATCCCATCGGTCAGACCGTGGGCGGCCAGCAGGTGAGGAAGTGCGCCGCCGAACCGGCCTTGCCGGATATACAACCACCCCAAGTTGGCGAGTGACATCGCTCGGGACCGGTTGTCGAGCGTGACGGCGAGGCTGACGGCACGCTCCAAATATGTGTGCGCGGCCTCGAACCTTCCGAGGATCGCATAGAGATTGCCGACGTTGTTGAGCGTGGCGCACATGGTTGCGTCCTGATCGCCGACGATCGCCCACATGTTCAGAACGTCCAAGTAGATGTCCAGGGCCGCTTCGGATCGACCGAGCTTCTTGTAGGCGACGCCGATGTTGTTTCGTGCTCGCGCCTCGGCTTGTCGCGCACCCTGGGTACGCGCGATCGCGACGGCCCGCTGCAGATGGACGAGGGCGTCGGCCGGCCGGTGGGCGTTATTGCAAAACATGCCAAGGACGGTGAGACTCCGGCGTTCGGCGTCACGGTCACCGAGCTGTTGAGCGGCTGCGAGTGCGCGTTGCGCAAACTCGATGGCGGCGGCGACATGCCGACCGCTGTCGAGGTACCGAAACAGGGCGGATGGAATGGCCCAGGCGGCGTCGAATCGGCTCACGGCTGCGGCATGGTCGATGATCGCGAAGAGGTTGGGAATCTCCGCGTCAACGATGGCCGTTTCAGCGTGTCGGCCGTCGGTTGCGAGCGCCGACGCGACCTCGGTCACCCATGTGCGATACCAGTCGATAAGACGGTCGCCGGACGCGCGGACAGCGGCTGCGTCGTCGTCTCGATCCGCACGGGTGGTCGCATATTCACGGAGCAGGTCGTGAAAGCCGTATCGCCCGTCGCCAACGAAGATGATCATATGAGCCTCGGACAGACGCTTCAGCGCCTCCTCGGCGTCTGCGCACGTCGTGTCGCCTACGGCTGCGGCACTGTCGGAGGTGAAGGTATGGCAGGGACCGGCACCAAGAAGGCGGAACAGACGTTGCTCCACCGTCCCGAGCGTTGCGTAGGAATGGTGGAAGATCGTGGCGAGAGTGCAATCGGGATCATTCGCTATCGCCAACGCGGGTAGACGGTTGCTGGTCCGCAGAGCTGCGACCACGTCCGGCACTGAGCCTGCCGGACGTGTGGCAATCTGCGCGATCACAATTCGCAGAGCGAGCGGCAGGTAGCCGCACAACTGCGCCAACTCGGCGTGGAGTTCGGGTGTGTTCGCGTCGGATGCCGGGAGAAGGTCGCCGAGCAGACGGGCCGATTCTTCCGACGTCAGGACCGGCAGGTGGAGGAGCTTGGCACCGTCGCGCGCAACCAGTCCGGCGAGCGAGTCACGGCTCGTGATGATCACCGCGTTGTGACGGCCCGCGGCCAGCAGTGGACGGACCTGACCGACGTTCTGCGCGTTGTCCAGCACGACGAGCACACGCTTGTCCGCGAGGATCGAGCGGTACATGCCGGCCGCGCGATCCTCATCCGCCGGTATCCGGTCCGCGGGCACGCCAAGCGCCGACAAGAGGGCAATCAACGCATGCAGCGGTGAGCACGGATCACGCATGTCGTAGCCGCGCAGATTGACGTACAACTGGCCGTCCGGGTATCGATCGGCCACGGAGTGTGCCCATCGGACGACGAGAGCCGTCTTGCCGATGCCTCCCATGCCGGAGATGACGGCGACGGGACTGGTCCCGGCGGCGTCGGAGATCACGGAGTCCAGATATGCGAGTTCCCGGTCACGGCCGGTAAATCCGCGAACGCCCGGCGGAAGAGCGTGCGGCCTCCCGCCGAACGCCGGGCCCGCTGCGAGGACATCCGGGGCGATCGCCGAAGAGGCGTTGTCCGCTCGCAGGACGTGTTCCAACAGATCCCGCGCCGCAGGGCCCGGATCTACGCCGAGAGCATCGGCCAAACGACCGGCCAACCGGTGGTACGCCCGAATCGCGTCGGCGAACTGGCCGGTCTCGAAGTAGGCGCGCATGAGGAGAACAACGAACTGTTCGTGATCAGGATGAGCCGCGACGACATCGACGAGATCCGGAATCACGCGTCGCACATCATCGACGGCGAGCACGGCCTCGAAGCGGGCCGCCTGCGCGTCGAGCCTGAGCTGCTCCAGACGCGTACCTCCGGCGATCTGTAGCTGGGCGCCCACAACGTCGGCGAGCAGCGGGCCTCGCCAACGATTCAGGGCCCGCGACAGAATATTGATGCGGGACCTGTGATCCGGCGTCGACAACGCCTGGTCCACCTCAACCCGGAACCGGTACGCATCGATGGAGACCGCATCGACATCGATTCGGTAACCGTATCGCTGCGACGTGATCGCGCCGTCGGCCACGGTCTTCAGGGAAGATCGCAGTCGCGACACGGCCACCCCCAGCCCGCTACGTGCGCTTCGCGGAGGATTGCCGTCCCAGACCGCGTCCTCCAGCTGCTCGATCGGAACCGTACGGCCGTTCTCAAGCAGGAGAAGTCCGAGCAGCAATCGCTCCCGGCGCCGACCCAGCGGAAGCTCCGATCCATCGACCAGGACCTTCACCGGTCCAAGTACGCGGAACTCCATGCCGGGTAGCTTAGCCGCGACATATCCCTTATGTTGGCCCGTTTCCTCCCGACGCCCTCGCCGCGGCGATCGGCCGGGACGCTTCGACAGATCATCCTGGGAACTGCGGTTTCGTCATGGCAAGGGTTTGGCAAAGACGCATAGCTACGTTCGGATTTCACGACGGGCTCCGCACCGCGGCTGCCCGATACGTTCACCCGTGAAAGGAACAATCTTGATCAAGAAGTTTGTCATTGTCGGAGCCGCCGCAGCCGCTCTGGTGATGACCGCCGCGACAGGTGCGTCCGCGACCAGCGGCAACTACATCACCGGCACCAAGTCGTGCCCGTCCGGTGAATTCATCAAGATCAGCTACAACTGGACGCCAGGCACGAATGGCACCATCTCGGTCCAGGCCCCGATCGGCAGCCAGCTCTTCGGAGACAGCGGAGTCAACAACACTCACTCGGTGAGCACGTCCTGGACCACCAGCCTGCGGTCGGGATCGTGGAAGGTCGATGCGAGTGTGACCGGTCACGTCAACTCGGCGAGCGCCTCCTGCCAACCCGGCGTCTGACGGTGATCTGGCTCCACTAGTCATCTGCTCCACGCGCCGGCTCGAAGACGTGCTCACCACGGTCGTGTGGTGGGCACGTCTTCGCTGCGATGTCCACGCTGCGACGTCTTCGCTGCGATCGAAGGGTCGGACCCGGCGGTTAGGCTGCCGAGATGGCATCCGAGAACGAGTTGGCCCTGGCCCGATTGCGCGGAGACGCTTGGCTGCCGACTCGCCGGCTGACCACGCTGAAGGCAGCAGCCCGGTTCATCGACGGCATCGGCTTCGCCGTACTGTTCCCGGCCGATCGCGTGGCCGTCCCCTCGCTCTACGAGGCGGTCGCCGGGCCGGACACGGTGGCCTGGGAGCACGGCATGGGCGACGCCGAGTCGACGATCTGGACCTGGAAGGATGCGCTGCCTGCGGCTGGACACGCCTGGTCGGGCAAGCTGCTCCACCGTCGGGCGTCGGTGGTATCGCCGGCCCTGCTCGCCTCGCTCTATCCGGGCGACGGCGAACTCGACGATCACCAGGCGTTCGACCTGCCAGCGGAGTCGCATCGGATCGCCGAAGCGCTGTTGCACGGTCCGCTGCCGACCTCGGCACTGCGCGAACTGATCGGCGACCGCAACCGCTACGACCGGGGCATCACCGAGTTGCATCGCAGCCTGCTGGTCACCTCGGCGGGAATCCTCGAACAGCGCACCGGCTGGCCGGCCACGCTCGTCGACCTCACCTGCCGGGTCTTCGACGTCGGTGGCACCAGCGATCGCGCCGAGGCGACCCGCCGTTTCCTCGCCACCGTGGTCGAGGCGAAGCCGGCCGATCTCAGCAAGGCGTTCGCCTGGCCGCTTCCCGTTGCGAAGAACGAACTCGCCAAGCTCGCGGCGAGCGGCGAGGCCCGCCCGACCGGGGAGGGCACATACCGCACGATCTAGCTTGCACGGCCGTCCTCAGTCCGGGAGTGGGAGTGACGCCCCCAACTCGCGGACGACCTGCACGAACTGCTCGACATCTCGTTGCGTTACCCGCCAGTTGGTGATCGCCGGCCGCAGCGCGACACGACCGTCGTAGACGGTGGTGCCGGCATAGACCCGCCCGTCGGCGAGGATGGCCACGCCGAGCCGCCGGTTGAGGTCGTCGAGTGCGGCTTCGGCGACGCCGGGCGGCCGGTAACGGAAGCAGACGATGCACAGCGGTACGTCGGCCAGCCGCTCCAGATCGTCGGATGCGTCCACCAGCGCGGCGAGATGCTGTGCGAGGTCGACGTGGCGCTCGATGATGGCGCGGTAACCATCCCGCCCGTACGCGGCGAGCGTGGCCCAGATCGGCAGCGCGCGTGCCCGCCGTGACGACTCCGGGCCGAACATCATGTAGCCGGCGCCCGGACCGCTGGGATCGGGGAAGTATGGCGCGTCCGGCATACCGAACGCCCGTCCGAGTCGCTCCGGCTCGGCCAGCAGCGCGAATCCGCTCTCATAGGGCACGTTGAGCCACTTGTGCGCGTCGGCGGCGATTGACTGCGCCCGATCCATACCCGCGACCAGGTACGCCGTCCTCGGCGACAGTGCCGCGAACGCTCCGAACGCTCCGTCGATGTGCAGCCATGCGCCGTGCTCGGCAGCGAGGTCCGCCAGCCGGCCGATCGGGTCGTAGTCGCCGGTGTTCACGTCGCCGGCGTTGCCGATGATGACCGCCGGTGCGTCGAGTTCGCGCAGCCGAGCCGCCATCGCGTCCAGGTCGATGCGGCCCGCACGGTCTCGCGCGTACACCTCGATCGTGTTCTTGCCGTGCCCCAGCATCTGCAGTGCCTTGCGCGCACTCGAGTGCACATATCCGCTGCTCAGCACCGGCATCCGCGGCAGGCCCACAAGCCCGTTCGCGGCGTAGTCGACGCCCTGCCGCTCGGCCCACCAGTGCGTCGCGCAGCCCAGACCGGTGAAGTTCGCGAACGTCGCGCTGCCCACCAACGCGCCGCTCCAGGTGGCCGGCAGGTCGAACAGCTCGACCAGCCAGCGCAGCGCCACGTCCTCGACCCGGGTCGCGAACGCCGACGACGCCCGGACCACGGCATTCTGGTCCAGCAGCGACGTCAGCCAGTCGGCTGCCATCGCCGCGGGCGTGGAACCACCGATGACGAAATGGAAGAAGTGCGGACCGCTCGAGTGCGTGGCCGCAGCTGTGCCGACCTCGATGAGACGGTCGATGGTCGGCTGGGCACCGGCGCCCCGTTCAGGCAGCGCGCCGTCGAGCCGCTCGAGCAGCGCAAGCGCCGCCGGGTCTTGGGCGGGAAGATCATCCAAACCGGAGAGGTACGAGCGAGCCGCCTCGTACACGGCGGTCAGGGGCTCGAGCGCTCCCAGCGGGTCGGAGCTGATGTCGACAAGCGGATCCATGAAGTCATCATGCCCTTCCGATCTCGTAGACCCGGCGCTCTAGAGCGGCGGGAAGGCTCGGTCGGGTGCCGCGGTCGCGACGAGTTGGCGGAACGCGATGCCGGTCAGATCGGCCCTGATCGGTGCCACGAGGTGCCGGCCCTGCCCGGACGGGCAGCCCAGCGCGCGGAGCGCGACTCGTTGAGCGGCCGATTCGACGCCCTCCGCGACGACCCGTACGCCGAGCTGGCGGCCGAGGTCGACGGTCGTCCGCACGATCGCAGCTGCTTCCGGCGACGAAACCATCGCGCTGACGAACGACGAGTCCACCTTCATCTCGTCGATCTGCACTCGGGCGAGGAACGTCAGCGACGAGTAGCCGGTGCCGAAATCATCGACGGCGATCTGTACGCCCAACCGGCGCAGTCCGGCGAGCACCTCGTCGACGACGACGGCGTGCCCGGTGAGGACGGCGCTCTCCGTGATGTCGAGGATCAGCATCGACGCACCGACGCCGTACCGGGCGAGCATCGCCTCGACGTCGGCCGGCAGATCGGGGTCCGCGAGGCTGCGCGGCGACAGGTTCACCGAGACCGGAAGCGGTACGCCATCCGCGGCCCAGCTGCTGGCCAGCGCGAGCGCTCGATCCAGCACGTACCGGGTGAACGGCGCGACCAGATCGCTCCGGTCGACGATGTCCACGAAGTCGGCCGGCGCGAGCAGGCCCCGCCGCGGATGGTGCCACCGGATCAGCGCTTCGCCGCCGCGCGGTTCGCCGGTGTCCAGGTCAAGCGTCGGCAGCACGTCGAGCACGAGCTGATCCGAACGCTGGATCGCCTCCCGCAGATCGAGCACGACGGAGAGCCGATCGACGTTGCCCGCGGTCACGTCGGCCCGGTCGTCGCCGTACGCGGCCGCGGTGGTCCCGCCGCGCTTCGCGCGGTACATCGCGATGTCGGCACGTCGCAGCAGTTCCTCGACACCGCACGTCGGCGGTCGGCAGCACCGCCACGCCGATCGAGACCTCGACCGCGAGCCGGATCCCGGCGATCTCCGCCGGTACGGCAAGCCGATCGGCCAGTCGTTGCGCCGCCGTCAGCGCGGTTGCCTCCGGCGTGCCGTCGATATCACCGAGCCGTCCGTGGTCTCCGCCGGCGGCAGCATCGAGCGCGGTCACCAGGATCGCGAACTTGTCACCGGTGAGGCGGGCGACCAGATCGGTCGGCCCGGCGAACTCGGCGAGCCGCGCGGATGTCAGGCGGAGCAGGTCGTCGCCCGCGCGATGGCCGAGCGTGTCGTTGACGTCCTTGAACCGGTTGATGCCGAACAGGAACAGCGCGATGTGCGCCGGCGCTCGCGACGGCTGCAATCACCTCGTCGCCGGTACGCACGAGGCTGGCCCGGTTCAGCAGTCCGGTGAGGACGTCGTGGTGCGCGTCGTGGACGCTGCGGGCGGCGAGTACGCGCAGCGCCCGATGGGCGGACGCGTCGAGCAGTGCCGCCGCGATCGCCTCGCTGACCACCGACAACGCCATCAGCTCTCGCAACTCCATACGCGACCCGGCCGGCATCCATATCCGCAGCTCACCGACGTCGGTACCGTTGATCGATAGAGCCTGGACCGCGCTGGGCGGCACCGGATGATCGACCGGTCGACCGGCCAGCTCGATCGTCTCGACGTCGCCGTTGGGCAGCTGGGTGCCCCGGTAGCCGCCGGGCGCGCTGGCCAACCGATCCACCCACACCTCGACCGCGGCGGCGACGAACAGCCGCTGGACGCCGGTGACCGCCGCGATCACGACGCCGCGCTCGTCCAGCTGGTTGAGCGACTGGGCGATCTCGGCGAAGTCGCGCCAGATCCGCCGCTCGTCCGTCGACCGGGAACGGTAGAGATACGCCTGGTACATGATCGCCAGGACGACCGGCATCACCAGCAGCCATTCCCGGTTGTGCTGGAAGGCTTCCACGAATGCGACGCCGATCGCCATGCTGCCGATCGACCATGGGCAGCTTGCTGAGCAGCACCCGGGCATCGGCGCGAAGGAGTTCGGCGGTCGACTTGGCGTACCAGAGATTGACGAAACTGATCGCCATCAAGCTGTAGGTGAACGCGCCGGACACCGCCGCGATCGTGGTGGTGACGGTGATGCTCTGCAGCCCGGACCGCGCGATCGCGTGCGCGACCAGCATGCCGGCCAGAGCCGCGAGGGTGAGGCTGCCGGCGTTAACCGCGATCCGGGACGAGAACGGCGTGCCGGTACGCAGTCGGTAGAGGCACTGCCCGATCGCTGCTCCGATGCCCATCGTCGCCGGTACCCATCCGGACGGAAGCAGGAAGGCGACGACGATCAACGCCGCCTCTCCCCAGCCCAGATAGATCACGCGATTGGCCTGCCGGAATCGGACCGCGCCGGCCTGCGCGAGAATGGCGACGGCGGCGGCCAGCACGAGCTCCGGCCACAGCGGCGGTCGCGGGCTGATCGCCACACCGATCACCGCAGCCGCACATGCGCTCACGAACGTCGACAACTTCCACGCTCGAGGACTCATCCAGGACGCGATCATCGCGGCGAGGGCCCCCTCTCGCGTCTGCTGAGTCGGTACGTGCCGAGCTGTTGATCCGTGGCGTCCCCCACTGCGGAACGCTAGGACAGATCGCGGCGCCGCGATACCCGACGGTTGGCCGATGCGGGCATGAACCGGGCTTTTACGGCCAAGTTGACGCGAAAAAATATGGCGCCGGGCCTGCGCTCGACGCCATATTGTGCGGGAAACCGCAGAGTTTCTCTAGTCGGTCGGATCGGTGTGGTTCTCGGTCGTCGAGTCGGTGGCTTCGCGGCCGCTCGCGGATCCGGGAAGCTCTCCGGCAACCGCTTCAGCCGGGCATTCATGTTCCGGACCAGCAGTACCGTGGCAACCGCCAGCAGCACGATGATGAGCAGGCCGACGCGGACCGGCCACACCGTCACCGAGGTTGTCCCCGAAGTCGTTGTCGGCGAGATGCGTGACACCCGCTGCCAGTACGTTCACCATGCCAGCCAGACTACGCTCGCCCGTTGCGCAGGCCGGACGGCGCCTACGCCGAGACCGATTGCGCGTACGCCGGCGAAGAGATCGTCTTCGACCGCGTCCGGATCGACGAACGACCGGACGAGTTGGTAGTCCTCGGTCGGCCAGATCTCCTGCTGCACCGACAGCGGCACCTTGAACCAGAATCCCTCCGGGTCGACCTGCGTGGCATGCGCCCGAAGCGCGTCGTCGCGGGTCTCGAAGTACTCGCCGCACGGCACGCGCGTCGTGGTCCGGTCGCCCTTGTCCTCGCGGTCTTCCCACTTCTCCAGCCACTCCGCGTACGGCGACTCCATGCCGGCCGCCAGCATGCCCTCGTGCAGCGCGGTGACCCGCTTCTTGTTGAAGCCGACGTTGTAGTAGAGCTTCAGCGGCTGCCAGGGCTCGCCGAGTTCCGGGAATTGGTCCGGGTCGCCGGCCGCGTCGAACGCCGCCACCGAGATCTTGTGGCACATGATGTGATCCGGGTGCGGGTAGCCGCCGTTCTCGTCGTACGTCGTCATCACCTGCGGGCGGAACGAGCGCACCTCCGCGACCAGCGCGGCGACCGCCTCATCCATGTCGGCCAGGCCGAAGCAGCCCTCCGGCAGCGGCGGCAGTGGATCACCCTCGGGCAGGCCGGAATCGACGAAGCCGAGCCAGTGCTGGCGGACGCCGAGGATCTCCCGTGCCTTGTCCATCTCGGCGCGGCGGATCTCGGCGATGTTCTCCCAGATCTCCGGGCGATCGAGCGCCTTGTTGAGAACACTGCCGCGCTCGCCGCCGGTACACGTGACGACGAGCACGTCGACGCCCTCTGCCACATATTTCGCCATCGCCGCGGCGCCCTTGCTCGACTCGTCGTCGGGGTGAGCATGCACGGCCATCAGCCGAAGATTCTCGCCAGGGATCACTGGAATATCCATTCTTGGTATGTATCGCCAGATCATCGTCTCGTTGCATCGGGCGAGTGCGAACACGTCTATGCGGGAGGCCTACCATCGAGTCCGGACACCACCGAGCCCGGACACCTATTGTGACGGATCGGTATGACGAAGCAGGGACGGCCACGACGTGACGCAGACCTCTACAGAGGCGCAAACCCCGGACGGCGGTTCGATGTTCCCGCCCGGGCGGTACGGACGGCGCCGAGAGTTGCGCGTACGCCGCCGCCGGTGGGTCGCACCGGTGATCGGCGCCGCGATTCTCGCGGTCATGTCCCTTATCGCGGTCAAACTCTATTTCGAGTATGGAAGTGACGATTTCTCCGCCACGGTACGGGACTCGTCGCAGGTCACCGACACCTCGATCACGGTCGAGTTCTCGGTGTCGAAGCCGGACGGCGTCGCAGGTACCTGCACCGTACAAGCGTTCACATTTGATGATGTTCAGGTCGGAACGGCTCAGGTGCCCGTACCGGCAGCTGGGACAAATGCCGTGATCACGTACACTCTGAAGACGACCGAGAAGGCGTACATCGCCGAGGTCCCGGCCTGCCAGCCGGCCCAATAGGACGGCACGAGCGAAAACTCCCCGAGACGGTGATGTCACTCACTGGTACGTTTGACGTTCGGTACCGGAGCATTCACCTCGGCATTGCAAGGAGTATTAGCTGTGTCAACATCCAACCGCGACGCCCAGGCCGCCTGGCTCTCCCAGGACGCACATGATCGACTCGTCGCGGAGTTGAATCAGCTCATCGCTGACCGGCCCGTGATTGCCGCTGAGATCAACGCGCGCCGCGAAGAGGGCGATCTTCGCGAGAACGGCGGCTATCACGCTGCCCGCGAAGAGCAGGGCAAGCAGGAAGGTCGCATCCGCTACCTGCAGGAATTCCTCCGTACCGCGCAGGTCGGCGAGGCGCCCGCCGCCGACACGGTCTCCGCTGGCATGGTCGTCACGATGTACTTCGACAACGACAGCGACGACACCGAGACGTTCCTGCTGGGTTCACGCGAGATCTCCGCGACGACCGACCTGACGGTCTACAGCCCCGAGTCGGCGGTCGGCCGGGCGATCATGGGCGCGAAGCCGGGCGACACCGTGTCCTACACCGCTCCGAGCGGCGCCGAGATCAAGGTCACGGTCGTCAAGTTCGAGCCGTTCGCCGGCTGACGCTCCGTCAGGAGTTGGCGATGATCGTCCGGTACGCGCGGTAGCGCCCGCTCAGCTCCTGATCGATCTGCGCAGCCTCGGCCTCGGTCAACACGATCGAGGCCGACTGCTGCGAGCGTGATTCGATCAGCCGTGCGCGGAGTCCGGCCGGCGGATGTGAGCGGCCGAGCACCGCGGAGTCGCGCATCGACAGTTGCCGGAGACGCTGCACGCGGGGGGCGACATCACGTCGTCCGACCATCGCCGCCGACCTCCACGCGGCCGGAGCGTGGTCGGCGCGGACCGCCTTGCGCAGCATCATGGTGCACACCTCGCTCAGCATCAGCGTGTCGATGAGGCTCGCCGCCGGTCCGCTTCCGGCGACCACGGCGGCCATCGAGTCGGCGGCGTATTCGGAATGATGCGTCGCCCGTACGCCCAGCCACTCCAATCCGAGCTGGATCAGCGACAAGCCCAGCGAGGCGACGGCGAGGATCGGCCGGGCGATCAGTTCGCCGACGTTGGCCAGGCCGCCGGTGCTGCTTCGGTTCCGGTACCGGCCGATGCGCACGCCCTGGTCCGGCTGGGTAATGCGAGCCAGCGAGCCGACCACTGTGAACGCGTAGCTCCTCAGCCATCCCCGACGCACATCGCCGTTGACGAAGTGCCCCAGCTCGTGACTGAGCAACGCGACCTGCTCCTGCGGCGTCAAGGACAGCCACAACGGCAGGCCGAGCGACATGACCCGGCGGCGGCGCAGCCCGTACGAGCCGGAGCTGGCATTGAACGCCGTGGTGAACACGACGACGTGCGGCACCGGCGCCCCGATCTCGGCGGCCACCCGCCGTGACCAGGCGATCCAAGGCCGGCAGGTCGGCGAGATCGATCGGTTCGGCGTACCTGTCGAGCTTCCCGAGGCGGGGCCGCAGCAGGACGACCGTCCCCAGGACGGCTGCCGCGAGGACGTATGCCGGAAGCGTCCGGATGCTGATCAACCAGACGCCCAGCGCCACCAGCCCGGCCACGAACGCCAGGGCGAGCACCGAGCACAGCAGGATCAGCGCCTTCGCGCCGCTCCAACCGGGCTTGTTCACCGGACGGCCGAGCAGCGTGGCGAATTGGCGTTCGTTCAACTCGTACGCGGCCTCGAACGAGATCTTGTCGGCCCATGTCCACCGCAGCTCCCGCTGCCGCCGACCCGGCTCGTAGTAGTCGATGTTCCATCCGCACGCGGCGCACCACGGCACCGCGCCACGCTCGCTGACGAGCGGGAAGGAACAGTTGGGACACGCGGAGCCCACGGTGGGCGCGACGGCGACGGGGGTGATCACGAGGGCATCTTGCCAGCCGGCAGTGATCTTTGCCACCATCGTTTTGCCGGCCCGGCGCGGCCAGGGATCAGCGGAGCGCCGGTGTGACCGTGTAACCGGCCGCACGCAGCGACGACACGAGCCGGTCCGACTGCTCGGACCCTCGGGTCTCGACCGACAGACCGACCTCGACCTCGCCCAGGCGCAGACCGGGAGCATGCCGCTGGTGCTCGACGTCGACGACGTTCGCTCCGAGGTCGGCGATCTGCGCCAGGAGCAGAGCGAGCTGTCCCGGACGATCGGTGCATCGGACCGTGACGCGCAGATAGCGCCCGGCCGACGACAGGCCGTGCTCGATCACCTTGACCAGCAACAACGGGTCGATGTTGCCGCCGGAGAGCACCGCGACGACCGGCGTCTCGACGTTGACGACGCCGGCCAGCAGTGCCGCGACACCGACCGCGCCGGCCGGCTCGACCACGAGCTTGCAGCGCTCGAGCAGCATCAGCAGCGCGCGCGAGATGTCCTCGTCGGTGACCGTGACGACATCGTCGACCAACGCCTGGACGTGCGCGAACGTGAGGTCGCCGGGCCGACCGACCGAGATACCGTCGGCCATCGTCGACAGGCGTGGAATCCGCACCGGTTCGCCGGCCTTGATCGACGAGACCATCGCCGCCGCGCCGGCCGCCTGTACACCGATCACGCGTACGTCCGGCCGGAGCGCCTTGACCGCGACCGCGATGCCGGAGATGAGGCCGCCGCCACCGACGCCCGCGATGATCGTCTTGACCTCGGGGCACTGCTCCAGGATCTCGAGCCCGACCGTCCCCTGCCCGGCGATCACGTCCGGATGATCGAACGGGTGAATGAACACGGCACCGGTCCGCTCGGCGTACTCGGCCGCAGCGACCAGCGCATCGTCCACGGTCTCGCCGACCAGCAGGACCTGCGCGCCGTAACCCTTGGTCGCCGCGACCTTCGGCAACGGTGCGCCGACCGGCATGAACACGGTCGCTTTCGTATTGCACAGGCCGGCGGCCACGGCGACACCCTGGGCATGATTGCCGGCGCTGGCGGCGACGACGCCCCGTTTGCGCTCTTCGGCGCTGAGGCCGGAGATCCGTACGAGAGCGCCTCTGACCTTGTAGGCGCCGGCTCGCTGCAGGTTCTCGCACTTCAGCCAGGTCGGGCCGCCTACTTTTGCCTGTAGTGGGCGGCAGGGCTCCATCGGGGTGCGTCTTATGACGTCGCCTAGGACTTCTCTGGCTTTGTAGATGTCGTCTAGCTTTACCAGGTTGTGCACGTTGGTCATCGTTGCATGTTGTTTGTGGTTGCGGTCAGGGCGGTTGGCCGACATTGCCTGCTCCGGGCGGTCAGGCTTGATCCCTCCGCAGTCAATGTCGGCCAACCGCTCCTGGGGTAACGGTGGGGACACTGGCAGCAGCTTTACTGATCACCCACGTGATCGTGGCGGGGTTATGGCGCCGTTTTGGCCTCGTGGTTCGTGGGGCCAGCTTCGCTTCGCTCGCTTCCGTCGCGTTGGGTTGGGCGGCTTCGCTTCGCTCGCCTACGTGGGCTAGCTCGGCTCTGTTGCATTCGGCGTTGGCCAGCCAGGGGCGTGGCGCAGCCAGGGGCTGGCCTGTTCCAGCTGGCCGGCGGCGGCTAGGAGGCGGAGTTCTGTTCCTGGCGGGCCGACCAGCTGGACGGCTACCGGCAGGCCGTCGGGGCGGACGCCCATCGGGACCACGATGGCCGGGAACCCGGCTACGTTCCAGGCCCCGGCGTACGGGGCGAAGCGCAGGCTGGCCAGCATGTTTGCCGACCATGAGCGGGACGCGTAGTTGATGGCCTTCGGTGGTGTGGTGGCCAGCGCCGGGGTCATCAGGATGTCGACGTTGTAGTCGGCGAACCAGGCCTCGCACCTCGTTCGCCACTCCAGGCGATGTTCTTCCTGGACGTAGCCGTGGCGTTGGGCCCAGGCACCGATCTGGGCGTGGCGCCTCGACCGCGGCGTGAGTGCCGATCGGTCGATGCCGGCCGCCGTGGCGTCCGCGTCCACGGCCGCGCACCAGGTCGCGATCGTGCGGAGCCCGAGCCGGGTCGGGTAGGCCGGATCACGCATCACGGCGTCATGGCCGGCCGCTACGATCAGGCGGGTCGCGCTGACCAGCGCTGCCCTCGCCTGACTGTCCGGGCGCACGCCAGCCACCGGGCTGCGGCTGGAGACCGCGATCCGCAGGCGGCCGGGCTCGACGAGCTGCGGCGGCGCCCATCCGGCCAGTACCGCGAGGCCGACCGTGGCGTCGCCGACCGTGGTCGCGAGGATGCCGTGCTCGGCCATGCCGTACCAGTCGGTCGCGCCGAGTTGCGACGGCACGACGCCGGTGCCGGGCTTGATGCCGACGAGTCCGCAGGCTGCGGCCGGAATGCGGACGGAGCCGAGACCGTCGTTGCCGTGCGCGATCGGCACCAGGCCCGCCGCCACTGCGGCGGCTGCGCCACCGGAAGATCCGGCAGCGGTACGGTCGGTCCGCCACGGATTCCGCGTGATCGTGCCGGCATCGTCGGTGAACGGCCAGATGCTCATCTCCGGCGCGCGTGAGGTCGCCACGACGACGGCGCCGGCGCCTCTCAGGCGGCGTACCACTTCATGATCTGCCTCGGCCACCGCGGACCGTGCGGCGGCCGAACCGTTCCAGGTGGGGACGCCCGCGATCGGGGTGTTCTCCTTGACCGCGACCGGCACGCCGGCGAGCGGAAGGTTCACCAGCTCTTCCTGGGCATCGACGGTGTCGGCCTCGGCGATCGCCTCGCCCGCGCGGACGACCCGGAACGCGTTCAGGACATGCTCGCGCGCGTGGATGTGCGTCGAGATGATCGGCGACGACCTCGGCGGCCGATGCGTCACCCCGCCGGACCGCGCGCGCGATCTGCTTCGCGGTCGCGCCGACCCACGTGTGCTGCACTTGCCCGTGCCCGTCCGCCATCGCAACCCTCCATTGAGGAGCCCGCAAGCCCGGATGCGTGCTACGCCAGCGCCTGCTCCAGGTCCGCGAGGAGATCATCCACCGTCTCGATGCCGACCGACAAGCGCACCAGGTCGCTCGGCACTTCGAGCGGCGATCCTGCCGCGCTCAGATGTGTCATCCGGCCCGGATGCTCGATCAACGACTCGACACCGCCGAGCGACTCGCCCAACGTGAAGAGTTTTGCACGATTGCAGATCTCGATCGCGGTGGACTCGCCGCCGGTGGTACGGAAACTGATCATGCCACCGAACCGGCGCATCTGCTTGGCCGCGATCTCGTGGCCGGGGTGCTCGGGCAGCCCCGGGTAGAGCACTTTCGCGACCTTCGGGTGGTGGCTGAGGTAGGCGGCGATGCGCTCGGCGTTATCGCAGTGACGATCCATGCGTACGCCCAGCGTCTTGATCCCGCGCAGGGTCAGGAACGCGTCGAACGGGCCGTTGATCGCACCCATCGCGTTCTGGAAGTACTTGATCCGCGCCGCCAGGTCGTCGTCGTTGCAGACCAGCGCGCCACCGACCACATCGGAGTGTCCGCCGACGTACTTCGTGGTCGAGTGCACCACGACATCGGCGCCGAGGATCAGCGGCTGCTGCAGATAGGGCGAGGCGAACGTGTTGTCGACGACGAGGAGCGCTCCGGTCTCGTGCGCAACGGCCGCGATCGCGGCGATGTCGGCGATGCTCAGCAGCGGATTCGTCGGCGTCTCGATCCAGACGATCTTCGTCTGCCGCGTGATCGCGGCCCGGATCGCGTCGACGTCCGAGACCGGCGCGGATGACCAGGTCAGGCCCCACGGCTCGGCAACCTTCGCGAACAGGCGGTAAGTGCCGCCGTACGCGTCGTTCGGGATCACCACGTGGTCGCCGGGCTTGCACACCGTACGGATGAGCGTGTCCTCGGCGGCGAGGCCGCTCGCGAACGCGAACCCGTGCCGGCCGGCCTCGATCGCCGCCATGCACTCCTGGAGCGCGTCCCGGGTCGGGTTGCCGGATCGGCTGTATTCGTAGCCGAGCCGTGGCGCGCCGACCGCATCCTGCGCGTACGTGGAGGTCGCGTAGATCGGCGGGATGACCGCGCCGGTCCGGGGATCGGGTTCCTGGCCGGCGTGGATCGCGAGCGTGTCGAAGCCGTGCGTATGAGCGTCAGTGGTCACGTCAGACAGGCTAGCCTCCGGGCATGACTCAATCGGGGACCGGCTGCATATTCTGTGCGATCGCGTCCGGCGACGCGCCGGCGTTCATCGTGGCCGAGACGGCGGACGCGATCGCGTTTCTGGATACCCGGCCGGTCTTCCCCGGGCATACGCTCGTCGCACCGAAAACGCACCTGGCGACGCTGGCCGACCTGCCGGCCGGGTCCCTGGCCGGGTATTTCGGATTCGTCCAGACGATCGCGAACGCCGTCGAGGCCGGGCTGACCGCCGACGGTACGTTCGTCGCGATCAACAACAAGATCTCGCAGAGCGTGCCGCACCTGCACACCCACGTCGTACCGCGGCGTCGCAAGGATGGGCTGCGCGGGTTCTTCTGGCCCCGGTCGAAGTACGCATCCGACGCCGAAGCAGCCGACATCGCGGCCCGGATCAAGGCCGCTATGCCGTGACCGGATCGGTCCGCTTCGAGGCATGATGGTGCCTGTCGCAGTGTCGGTCGGCCGGACAGGATCGTGCACATGAAGAGAGCACTCGTCGTGATCGACGTCCAGGAATCGTTCCGCGCCCGGCCGGCTCTGGGCCGCCATCAACAACCCCGATATCGCGAAGCCGGTCAGCCGGCTCGTCGAGTCGTCGCGAGCCGCCGGTGACCTGGTCGTCTGGGTCCTGCACACCGAGCCCGGCACCGGTACGCGTCTTCGACCCGGCGCTCGGACACGTACGCCTGATCGACGGCCTCGAGCCGATCCCGGGCGAGCCGACGATCACGAAGACGTCCCACAACGCGTTCACGACCACGAATCTGCAGCAGCTCCTCACCGACTGCGGGCATCGGCGAGGTGGTGATCTGCGGCATCCGTACCGAGCAGTGCTGCGAGACCACGGCACGGGTCGCGTCCGACCTCGGCTACCAGGTGATCTTCGCGATCGACGCGTGTGCGACGAACCCGATCGACGACTGGCGTACGCCGGCCGGCCGTACCCTGTCGGCGGCCGACGTGACCGAGCGGACCGCGTACGCGCTGGCCGGCCGTTTCGCGACCATCCGGACCGTCGCGGAGCTGACCGGATCGTGACCCGCGTCGTCTTCCTGCTCGCCCATCACCTGCACCTGCTGGACCTGGCCGGCCCGACGCAGGTGTTCTCGACCGCGACCGACTTCGGGTACGCCTACGAGATGCACTACGTGGGCGAGCAGGAAGACGTGCGGTCGCCATCAGGGCGTGACCTTGAAAGCGTCGACGACCTGGCCGACGCTGAGCGCCGAGGATTTGATCGTGGTGCCCGGCTGGCGTACGCCCCTGATCGCCGGCGATTCGGCGTTCACCGCATCCACGCTCGCCCACCTGAGTGATCACCACCGCCTGGGCGGCACGGTTGCGAGCGTCTGCTCCGGCGCGTTCGCGCTGGGCTACGCCGGTCTGCTCGACGGTCGTCGCTGCACGACCCACCATGACCTCACCGACGCGCTCGCGGCCCGATTTCCGCGTGCTTCGGTCGTCCGTGACGTGCTGTACGTGCTCGACGGCCGGGTCGTCACGTCGGCCGGCATCGCCAGCGGTCTCGACCTGGCACTGCACGTCATCGCGGTGCGCCACGGTCCCGAGACGGCCGCAGGCATCGCCCGACAGATGGTCGTGTACGCGCGACGCAACGGCGACGAGCAGCAGACCAGCGCGATGTTGCGCTACCGGTCGCACATCAACGACGCGGTTCATCGGGCGCAGGATCTGATCGACGCGCGATTCACTGTCCCGCTCCCGCTGGCGACGCTGGCCGATTCCGTCGGCGTCAGCGAACGGACGCTGACCAGGCGTTTTACCGAGACCACCGGGCTGACGCCGCTCCGTTACCAGCAGACGCTCCGGCTGGAGCGGGCCGAGCACCTGATCGCCCACGGGGCTACCGTGGAGGCGGCGGCCCGAGCGGCCGGTTTCGAAGATCCACGGATGTTGCGCCGATTGCGAGCCCGTTGATCAGCTTCTTACCTGATCCTTACGGCGGCTCGCGCGGGAATCCCGGAGTCGGTAGCACGCGTTGAGGTGAACGACAATCCGCAAAGGAGCATCATGAACTTTCTACGCCGTAAGGCCCCGGACATGCCGACCCCCGACCAGGCGCTGCCCGGCCGCGAGACGCCGTTGTCCATCCCGCCGGTGCACGCCGTGCTGAACACCCCGCAGCAGGGGCCATGGCCGACCGGTACCGAGATTGCGGTTTTCGGAATGGGCTGCTTCTGGGGCGCCGAGCGGATGTTCTGGAAGCTGCCGGGCGTCTACTCGACCGCAGTCGGATATGCGGGCGGATTCACCGCTAATCCGACATACGAGGAGACATGTACCGGGATGACCGGGCACACCGAGGTCGTCCAGGTCGTTTACGACCCCGCTCAGATCAGCTATGAGCAGCTGTTGAAGGTCTTCTGGGAGAACCACGACCCGACCCAGGGCAACCGCCAGGGCAACGATGTCGGCACTCAGTACCGGTCCGCGATCCTGACCACCACGCCGGCCCAGGCCACCGCGGCGTTGGCGTCGCGCGAGGCGTTCGCGCCGGTCGTCAAGGCCCAGGGGTACGGCGAGATCACGACCGAGATCGCGCCGCTGACGAAGTTCTTCTACGCCGAGGGGTACCACCAGCAGTATCTGCACAAGAACCCGGGCGGATATTGCAACATCGGCCCGAACGGCATGAGCTGCCCGATCGGTGTGGCCAAGGTCGAAAGCTGACCGATCTGCGCGGCCGGCTCATGAATGGCCGGCCGTTTTCCTGCCCATCTCGGGCTTAACCGCGCGATGATTTTGGGCTCGTTGATGCCTCGACGGCACTTGAAGCAGCCACAAGCCCAAAATCATCCGACCAGCCATCGAAACGCCTGATGTTTCATCTATGAAGCCCGGACAGGCAGCGAGTCGGCCCGGGCTCGATCTTGCTCGCCACCGTCCAACTCGAAGTCGACCGGGGAACTCCGTGCGAATATTTCGCCTGTTGCGAATAATTCGTTTGGAGCAGACATGAGCATCACAATCCTTGAGCCCGTACAGCCTGATCAAGAGGCAATCGCCACAGCGAGTGCTGCCGTCGACCGGATCCGCGCCGACCTCGCTCGCCACCCTGGCGGTCCCGCGACATTGCACCTGCGGGTGGACGAGGACGTCGACGAACTCGCTGTGCCCCGCTCGGCCGTCGAGCTATTCGTCCAGGTCCTCGCTCACATGGCTGCCGGACATGGGGTCTCGGTGGTACCCGGACATGCCGAACTAACCACGCAGCAAGCCGCGGATCTACTTAACGTGTCCCGCCCCTACCTGATCCGCCTGCTCGACCAAGGTGACGTCGAATATCGCAAGGTCGGCAAGCATCGTCGCATTCGAGCAGCGTCACTCTTCGGATTCATGCGAGCCAATGATCATCGGCGACGAGCTGCTACCGATGAATTGACGGCACTCGTGCAGGAGATGGGACTCGACGAGTGACCTTTGCTGTGCATCGACCTACACTCTGTCATACACTTTGTCTTATGTCTGTTATTACATTTCGGGCGGACGACGAAGTCGATCAAGCACTGGCCGAGCTAACCGACGGCCAACACGACCGTTCTCAGGTAATCCGCGAGGCGATCCTCGCTGCGTGGAGAACACGACGCGACAACCAGCTCCGAGCAGAGGCGGAAGCCGTTGCCGCCGACGCGGACGACCGAGCCGAAGCACGTGTAGTCCTCGCCGACATGGAGTCGCTGCGTGCGTGGTGACGTCTTCGAGCTGAAAGCGCCCCGCGACGCGCAGGGGCACGAACAGCGTGGCAATCGCTACGCGGTCGTCGTGCAGTCAGATCTCCTTCCGCTGTCGACGTGGCTGGTCGCGCCAACCTCGACGAGCGCCCGGCCGGCGAGTTTCCGACCAGAAATCGAAGTGTCCGGCAAGACCACGCTGGTCCTTGTCGAACAGACCGCCGCAGTCGATCCTCAACGGCTCGGAACGCGCGTTGGTCGCCTTACCTACACCGAACTGGCTGCCGTAGACGAAGCGCTCAAAGCCGTACTCCACTTGACCTGACGGGTGGATCACTCAGTTGAGGTTGTCGGACGGGAGATCATCGGCTACGCGTCTGTTTGCTTGCTCGACTCTCCGGGCAGTTCGGATTACCACCGGGTTGTCGTCGTGTGTCGCACGTCCGGAGAAGATGTCGCCGGTCGCCATATTGCCGCCGGAGCCGGCCAAGAGGGCCGTCAGCACCTGCAGCACCTGGATCACGGGACCATACGACGTGCGGGCATCGGGGGCACCGAGGATCGCCCACGCCCACCCCATAGCGATACGAGCCTCGCCGATGTCCGCCCACTCCCGGCCGAGCTTCGCGTCACGCATGATGGCTCGACGCGTCTGCTTGGGCAGCGACCTCCATTGTTCGCGGGCTACCGGCGCGGTCGCGACATATGGCGCGGGGCGCCTGCTGAACGACCATCGATCCGGCCGGCCGTCTGCGATTATCCGAGCGCCAAACTCCCTGCCATCGGGGCAACGAGCGACGACCGAACGGCCGGAATCCGACACGTCCACAACCACGACACCCTCGTCGACGCCGGCTTGACTCGCCGCGGCGCGTACGGCCTGCACAGCAGCCGCCGTCACCCGCTCGACGCAATCTTCGCTGGCCTGGTCCGAGATTTCGAAGGCCGCCACGAGACGGTATGCCGAGGTCACCGCCCGATGGTGCCATACCGCTACCAGCGGCAATGTCGACAGACCTGACGTCACGGGTGAGCGGCCGCGGCCGGTGGCAGGTTCATCGAAGCGCGCAGCTGGACGAGCGGAGTGTCCGGAACCCGGATCAGTCCCCGGGTCGGACGGTCCAGGTCGATGATCGTGTAGACCAGTAGCGTGACCATCAGCGCTGCCAGCAGCAACGGGACCAGGCCGCGGCCGAGGATGCCGACGTGAAGGCCGAGAAGTGACAGTGTGAAGGCGGCGCCGATGATCTCGAGCAACAGCACTTCGGTCGGGACGCGGTTGGCGAGGCCGGAGACGCGTACGGTCTGTTGGTCGATCATGTCGTTGAGGCTGTCCTCGTAGAGCCGGGGTGCGGTGGCGGTCGGTTGTTCCTGCACCGCCTGCGCGGCGAGACTCCACAGTGGGCGTTGTAGCGCGGACGCGGCGGCCACCGTTCGGGCGGCGCTCGCACTGCCGGGCACGACATGGGACAGCCGAAGCTCGGCATCGGTGTAACGCACGAGCAGCGACAGAGACTGGCTGCGGATCGGTTCGGGCAGGGTCTGCGCGCGCAGATACGCCGTCCCGATGACGTTGGCGTCGTCGACCACAGCCTGTCGGCGCGCTTCGTAACGGCCGACCGCCAGGGACAGGCCGAAGGCCAGGATCAGGCCCATGAATCCGATCAATGCGGCCTGGAGAACACCGAAGGTCTCGCTGCCGCCCTCCTCCTTCTTCCGCAGCGAGCGGCCCAGGAAGAGTCCGCAGGTCGCCGAGCCCACGATCAGGATCAGCAGCACGATCGCGAGCAGCACGGTGGGCAGCTCGAAGAACAAGGCAGCCTCCCACTCCTGAATCGTGACCGTCGGGACACATTCAAGTAGACCAGGAACAAAATTCCTAAAATGCGCTTTCAGCACATAAGAGGTACGCCCCCGGCAAAATGCTTCTCATGGACCAGCGCGAGGTCAGCGCGCCCGAGGGGGTGCTGCCGGGCCACCGAGGCGAGTCGCGATGGGCGATGGTCGTCGCGGTGCTCGTCGCGGAGCTGCTCCACCTCACGCTGCCGAGCGATATCCGGTCGCTTGCGCAGGTGTGGGTCTACCCCGTCATCGGCGTCGGGCTGCTGCTGGTTCTGGCGGTCGGCGATCCGGGCCGGATCGACAAGCCCGCACTCTGGCTCCGCATCGTCACCGGTCTGCTGATCGCGTCCATCACGCTCGACAACGCGTTCAACGCGATCCACCTAGTCCAGCTGATCACCAGTAACGCCCCGCTGGGCAGCGCCAACCGGCTCCTGGGCAGCGGGGCCGCGATCTGGCTGATCAACGTGATCGCGTTCGGCCTCTGGTACTGGGACCTTGACCAGGGTGGAGCCGCCGTACGGGCGAGCGGCGCGGCGAGGCGCCCGGCGTTCCTGTTCCCCGAGATGACGAACACGGAGTTCGTCAAACCAGGCTGGTACGCCACCCTAGTCGACTACCTGCAGATGTCGTTCGCGGTCGCGACGGCGTTCAGCCCGACCGACGTATCCGCGATCAAGCACTGGGCGAAGATGCTGATGACGTTCGAGTCGGCGGTGTCTCTGCTGCTGGCCGTACTCGTCGTCGCCCGGGCGATCAACATCCTGCCGTCGTGATTTGAGTCGACCGGATCCGGCTGCACGAGCACAAGTTGGTGCCGAGATGGCCCGGGCATGGCGTCATGGCACGAATGTCGCGAGCGAGTTCCGCGATCACCGCAGATGCACCGAGATCATCCTGCTCGTACGTGTACGTGAACACGTAGACGTGCACGCTGCCTCCCCGGACCTGGTAAAGCGTCCACGTCCGGATCCGGATCGGGACGCCGGTCTCCACCGCATCGTGCTCGGTCACCACGAACGTGCAGCCGTTTGGAAACACGCCCGTCCCGAGAACCCGCTTGTCGGACGGGGGCGGCGGCTGCTTCCACGATCCGGCCGGACCTCGGAAGGTCATCACGGTCAGGCGCAAGGCCGCCGTACCGGATGGATCGAAGAACTCGCCGCCGGTGTCCGGATCCATCTCCGAGCGCCAATGAGCGGGAATGTCGAACGTGGCAAGACCGTCGAGGAATCGGACCTGTTGAGTGGGCACGAAAGCAGCCTACGATCTGCGGGTGACAGGGATCGAGGAACTGGGTGACGGCGAGCGCGGCTGGATCCGGGAGAACCTGGCGGCGCTGAGTGCAGCCGGCATCGACGTGTACGACCCGGTGTCGCTGAGCCGCTTCAACGACGCGCGGTACGCGGAGTGGAAGTCCGGAGCCCGCGCCGACCCGAACCCGTCGATCAACATGGTCGGCATCGGGCTGGGCGAATGCCTCAACCGGCTGATCGGCACCGGTTGGGTGGTGGCGAACGAGGAGAACAGCTGCGAACTGGCAATCCGTCGGGTCGCGAACGACGTCCTGATGTATCCGCCGAACGCAGTCGGCAAGCGCTGGTCCGACGGCGAAATCGACTTCATCCCCGGGTTCGTCGGTGCGATCGTCGAGCGACTCCAGCATCTGGATGCCGGGTAACGGAACTGTCGGAGAGCCGTACTACTGTCCCGACCCATGCGCGAAGCATGGAATTCGGATCAGGTTGCGGCACTCGCACCTGACTCCTCGTCGATGAGTGCGGCACGTGGTCTCGCCACGGCCACGAAGTGGGTGGATCGCGGAGCCTCGGACGGTCCACCAGGGACACTCTGGGGGCTCGCGAAAGGCAGTGGCGCGAAGCCGTACCAGACATGTGTTGATCTGGATGAGCCCGCGTACCGCTGCTCCTGCCCGAGCCGTAAGTTTCCCTGCAAGCACGCGCTCGGCCTGCTCTTGATGTGGTCGGCCGGCAGCATCTCGGACGCGGATTCGCCGGCCTGGGTGGACGAGTGGCACGCGAGCCGGGCCGGACGCGCGGCGAAAGCCGAAGCGCGGCGGTCGAACACCGAGCCGCAGACCGAGGAGCAGGCCAAGGCCGCAGCGAAGCGGTCGGCCCAGCGCGATGATCGAGTGACGAACGGCGTCGCCGAACTCGCGCAGTGGCTCGACGACCAGGTCCGCGGCGGCATCGCAGGCCTCGATCACGCCGGCTACCAGCACTGGGATGCATCGGCCGCCCGCCTGATCGACGCCCAGGCGCCCGGACTCGCCCGCCGGGTGAAGGCGCTCGCCGGCGTCGCCAGCTCCCGTGAGGGCTGGGACCACCGCCTGCTTGCGGAGATGGGCACGCTGCGGCTGCTCACCCGGGCGCACGCGCGGCTCGCCGAGCTTCCGCCGGAGTTGGCCGACACGGTTCGCGCACACGTCGGTTACACCGTTCCGATCGAGCGGGTACGCGCAACCGCGCCCGTTCGTGACGTCTGGCAGGTGATCGGCGTGCAGGACGAGGTCGAGGAGCGGCTGACCACCCGCCGTTCGTGGCTGCTCGGCCAGTCGACCGGCCGGGCCGCGCTGATTCTCGCGTTCTCCGTTGCTGGTCAGCCGCTCGCCGCCGATCTCGTCGCCGGTACGGCGCTCGACGCCGATCTGTGCTTCTACCCGGGTGCAACGCCGCTGCGAGCCATCGTGGCGCAGCGCCACGGCACCGCCGTCCGGTGCGCCGCGCCGGCACCCGCGACCACAGTGCAGCGAGCGCTGGCACAGTACGCGGATGCTCTCGCCGGCGACCCCTGGCTGGAGTCCTGGCCGGTGCTGATCCGCGGTGTCCTCGTGCCCGACGCGACGTGGCACCTCGTCGACGACGACGGCGATGCACTCCCGGTGCGTACGCGCTCGGGCGAACCGTGGCAGCTGGTCGGCGCGGCCGAGGGACGTCCGGCGCCGATCGCCGGTGCCTGGTCGCCCGACGGTCTACAGCTGCTGGCCGCGTACGTGGACGGGGAGATGGTGCAGGCGTGAGCGAGCGAACCATGTTGCAGCAATGGCTGCGTCCTGCGAAGCGGAGGCAGGCGTGAGCGAGCGCAGCGAGCGAACAGTGTCACAGCATGGCTGCGTCCTGCGAAGCGGAGGCAGCCATGAGCGAGACATCGCTGTGGCCGCAACTTGTGTCGACGGCTCTTGTCGGCACCCAGCGCCGCTCGCCGGAGGCCGTGGTCGTCCCGTCCTCGGTGACGGCACTCCTGCCGGCCGCAACGCTGCGGTCCGAGGTGGACATCCTTGCGGCGGCCGGTGCGCTGGCACTCGCGCGTCGAGCCGGTATCCGCGTCGTCACCGGCATCCACCGGCCCGTTCCGACCGCCGGTGATGACATCCCGCTCGCTCCGGCCGCGGCCTGCCGCCGCCTTCGCCTGCTGCTCGGCTCATCCGTGGATCCGGCCCTGGTCGAGCTGTGGCTCGCCTTGGCCGTCCAGCGGGGCGTCGGTGCGCCAGGACGTGACCTGCCGAACCTGTTCCGACTCGGCCGTGCGCACGATCGCCTGCGCGACGACATCGTTGCGGTCGCGGGCGGTCGCGGAGCGTTTCTGGCGTCGCTCAACGGCGACTGGAAGTGGGTCGTCGACCGCAGGGCCAGCATGACGGACGTGGACGACGATCAGGCCTGGTCCGAGGGCTCGCTCGCGGATCGGATCGCCTACCTCACGACGGCCCGGCGGCGCGATCCGGCCGGTGGTCGCGCACTGCTGGAGGCGGTCTGGGCGCAGGAGCCACCGGCCGAGCGGGCGGCGCTGCTACCGGCGCTCTCGGCCGGTCTGAGCCTCGACGATGAGCCGTTCCTCGAACGCGCCCTCGATGACCGGCGCAAGGAAGTCCGTACGGTGGCGGTGGGTCTGCTCGCCACGTTGGCCGGGTCGGCGTACGAGCGCCGGATGGCCGACCGGGCCCGCATGACGGTCGCCACCAGTGGCCGGAAGCTGGTCGTCACGCCGCCGGAGGCCTGTGACGACGCGATGAAACGTGACGGCATCGAGCCGAAACCGGCATCGCGCATCGGCGAGCGGGCCTGGTGGTTCGAACAGGTCGTCGCCGCGGCGCCGCTGTCCACCTGGGCAGCGCTCGATGCAACGCCGGCCGAACTTGCGGCGAAGAAGGTCACGGACGACTGGTCCGCGTCGCTGCACCGGGCCTGGGCGACGGCCGCACTGCGTACGGGCGACGTGATCTGGGCGGCCGCGCTGCTGTCCGCCGGGTTCGGTGGCGGCCGGAAGGCCGGACTCGCCGATGCCGAGCTGGCCACGTCGCTGCATCGGCTGCTGCCCGCCGACGAGGCGATCGCCACCGCACTGACCCGTCTGGGTACGGCCGGCACGACGGTTGCGCAGGTCAGCTCGATCGTCGAGATCTGCCCGCGCCCGTGGACTCCCCCGCTGTCGGCGGCGCTGCTCGATTTCCTGCACGCCGAACTGCGCGCCACGAACAACGTCTACCTGCCACATCAGCTGCGCGAACTCGCGTACGCGGTGGTCAACGGCATGCCGCTCGAGGGACCGCGGGCGATCGCCGCGCTCGGTAACCGGCTGTCCGATGCCAACCCGCAGGTCACGAACCTGATCGAAACACTCGTCACCACTGCCGATACCCGCTACCAGATCCTCCAGGAGTTCGCGTGACCACGACCATGCCGGCGGTCCTCCGCCCGCACGCCGAAGACCAGTTCGCCGACGAGATCGCGGCCCTGGCCGCGGCCGACGATCGTCCCCGCCCGCCCGGCTGGCTCCTCTCCCCCAGTGCGGTGGTCACCTATCTGCTCGGCGACGGCGCGGCGATCACGCCGAAGTACATCGGACCGCGCCGGCTGATGGAGGTCGCGGTCGCCACGCTCGCAACCGACCGGGCGCTGCTGCTGCTCGGCGTACCGGGCACCGCCAAGACGTGGGTATCCGAGCACCTCGCGGCCGCGATCAGCGGCGACTCGACGCTGATCGTGCAGGGCACCGCCGGCACACCCGAAGAAGCGATCCGGTACGGGTGGAACTACGCCCGGCTCCTCGCCGAGGGACCGTCGACCGCCGCTCTGGTGCCGGGCCCGATCCTGACCGCGATGAAGGACGGCAAGATCGCCCGCGTCGAGGAGCTGACCCGCATCCCGGCCGACGTACAGGACACGTTCATCACGATCCTGTCGGAGAAGACGCTGCCCATCCCGGAACTCGGCGACGAGGTCCAGGCGGTCAAGGGCTTCAACGTGATCGCGACCGCGAACGACCGGGACCGCGGCGTCAACGAGCTGTCCAGCGCGCTGCGGCGCCGGTTCAACACGGTCGTGCTGCCGATCCCGGCCACCGCCGAGGAGGAGGTCGACATCGTCTCGCGCCGGGTCGCTTCCCTCGGCAAGGCGCTGGAGCTGCCCGAAGTGCCGACCGTGATCGACGAGATCCGGCGGATCGTGACGGTCTTCCGCGAGCTGCGCAGCGGATTGACCGACGACGGCCGGACCAAGCTCAAGTCGCCCAGCGGCACGCTGTCGACGGCCGAGGCGATCTCGGTGATGACCAACGGCATCGCGCTCGCGACGCACTTCGGCGACGGCGTGGTTCGGGCCGCCGATGTCGCGTCCGGGATTCGTGGCGCGGTCGTTAAGGATCCGGTCACCGATGCGGTGATCTGGCGCGAATACCTGGAGACCGTCGCCCGCGAGCGCGACGGCTGGAAGGACTTCTACCGGGCGGCCCGGAGCGCCGAGTGACCGTCTCGCTGTTCGGCATCCGTCACCACGGTCCCGGCTCGGCCCGGGCGCTGGCACAGGCGCTGGCGGATCTGTCGCCGGACGTCATCCTGGTCGAAGGCCCGCCCGAGGCGGACGATCTGGTCGCGCTCGCGAAGTCGCCGGAGCTGGAGCCGCCGGTGGCGCTGCTGGCGTACCCGACGAAGTCGGACACGGCGGCGGGCGCGTCATTCTGGCCGTTCGCGGTGTTCTCGCCGGAATGGCAGGCGATCCGGTACGCGGTCGATCACGGCGTACCGCTGCGGTTTTGTGATCTTCCGGCCGCGACCATGTTCGGGCTGCGCGCGCAGCCGGAGCCGCCCGATCGCCTGCATGTCGATCCGATCGGCGCGCTCGCCGAAGCGGCCGGCTACGACGACGCGGAACGCTGGTGGGACGACGTCATCGAGCATCGCCGCGACGGCTCACCGTTCGAGGCGATCGCCGAGGCCATGACCGCGGTACGCAGCACGGTCGACCCGGTCGACGGCGGCTTCGACGAGATCCGCGAGGCGCACATGCGCACGGTGTTGCGGACAGTGCAGAAGGACGGGTACGAGCGGATCGCGATCGTCTGCGGAGCGTGGCACGTGCCGGCGCTGCAGGCGCCGCTGCCGACCGCGTCCGCGGATGCGACGCGTCCTGCGTGGACTGCCGAAGGTGCCGGTCGCGATGACATGGGTGCCGTGGACGCACGGCCGGCTCGCCTACGCGCAGGGCTACGGCGCCGGCGTCGCATCGCCGGGCTGGTACCACCACCTGTTCACGACGGCCGACCGGATCGTCGAGCGTTGGCTGGTCGCCGTCGCCGGCGTCCTGCGCGCCGAGGATCTGCCGGTCTCCAGCGCGCATGTGATCGAGGCGACCCGCCTGGCCGAGACGCTGGCCGTGCTGCGCGGCCGTCCGGCCGCCGGGCTGAGCGAGGTCACCGAGGCGACCCGGGCGGTGCTCTGCGACGGCGATGAGGTCCGGCTCGATCTGGTCACCCGGGTGATCGTGGTCGGCGATCGGCTCGGCAGCGTACCGGCGGAGACGCCATCGGTGCCGCTGGTCGCGGACGTCGCAGCCCAGCAACGGCGGCTCAAACTGCCGCCCGAGGCGCTCGCGAAGACGGTCGACTTCGATCTGCGCAAGCCGATCGACATCGATCGCAGCCGGCTGCTGCATCGCCTGCTGCTGCTCGGCGTCGCATGGGGTCGGCCGGCCGACGCCAGCCGCCGCGGCAAGGGCACGTTCTGGGAGTCGTGGCAGCTCGAGTGGGCGCCCGAGCTGGCCGTCGACCTGATCGCGGCCGGTGTGTACGGGACGACCGTGGTGACCGCCGCGGCTGCGAAGGCGATCGAGGCGGCCGAGTCCGCACCGACGCTCGCTGTGGTGACCGGCCTCGTCGAGCAGTGCCTGCTGGCCGATCTGCCGGACGCGCTCGGGCCGGTGCTGCGCGCGCTGGACGCCAAGGTGGCGCTCGATGTCGACGTCGCGCACCTGATGGACAGCCTGCCGCCGCTGGCCCGGTCGACCCGCTACGGCGACGTACGCGGGACCGACACCGCGGCGCTCGGCGGTGTCGTGGCCGGTCTGGTGACGCGGATCTGCGTCGGCCTACCGAGCGCTCTGGTCGGCCTCGACGACGCCGCGGCAACCGCGATGCGGACCCGGATCGACGCCACCCATGCCGCTCTGAACCTGCTCGAAGGCGCCGGCGATCTGCGAACCGCGTGGCTCGACACGGTTGCCCAGGTGGCCGATCGCGACGATCTGCACGGACTGATTGCCGGACGGCCTGATCCGGCTGCTGCGCGATGAGACGCGGCTGGACACCGACGGCGTCGCGCTGCGGATGGCCCGTACGGTCAGCATCGGTACGCCACCGGCGACCGCCGCATCATGGGTCGAGGGATTCCTGAGCGGCGGCGGCCTGCTGCTGGTCCACGACGAGCAGCTGCTGGCGCTCGTGGACGGTTGGCTCGCGGCGATCCCGGCGGACACGTTCATCGACGTGCTGCCGCTGCTGCGGCGGACGTTCTCCACGTTCGCGGCGCCGGAGCGCCGGATGATCGGCGAGCGCGCCCGCAACGTCGGATCGAACGTCGCATCGGCCCACACGCGATAGCACTGATGACCTGGACGGATATGACGTGGAGCGAGCGATGCGCGTGGCGCCCGTACTTCAGCTGATCTTCGGAGGATCACGGTGAGCGACGACGAACGGATGCGGCGCTGGCGGCTCGTCCTCGGTGGCGATCCCGGCGGGGACGGCACCGGCATCGCGCTGCGTGGCGACGACAAGCAGATCGACGCCGCTCTGGCCGCGCTCGTATCGCGGCGCCGGAGCAGGCGGCGAGCGCGGTTCGGCTCGCAGCGCCGGGCTCGGCGCGTCCGCGCCGAACGTGGCCCGGTGGCTCGGCGACATCCGGAACTACTTCCCGTCCTCGGTCGTCCAGGTCATGCAGTCGGACGCGATCGAACGGCTCAACCTGACCCGGCTGCTGCTCGAACCGGAGATGCTGGAGGCCGTCGAGCCCGACGTCCACCTGGTCGGCACGCTGCTCTCGCTATCCGGCGTGATGCCGGAGAAGACGAAGCACACCGCCCGGATCGTGGTCGGCAAGGTGGTCGACGAGCTCGAACGGCGGATCGCGCAGAAGACGAAGGCGGCGATCACCGGTGCGCTCAACCGGGCGGCGCGGATCAACCGGCCGCGGCACCGCGACATCGACTGGAACCGGACGATCCGCGCGAACCTCAAGCACTACCAGGCCGAATACCGCACGATCGTGCCGGAACGCCTGGTCGGCTACGGTCGCCGGAGCACGCAGGTCGCGCGGGACATCGTGCTCTGCGTCGACCAGTCCGGTTCGATGGCCGCGTCCGTCGTCTACTCCAGCATCTTCGCCGCCGTCCTGGCATCGATGCGATCCGTACGGACGTCGCTGGTCGTCTTCGACACCGCCGTCGTCGACCTGACCGAGAAGCTCGCCGACCCGGTCGAAGTCCTGTTCGGCACGCAGCTCGGCGGCGGGACGGACATCAACCGCGCGATCGCGTACGGGCAGGGTCTGATCACGCGACCACGGGACACCATCTTCGTGCTGATCAGCGACCTGTACGAGGGTGGCGTCCGGGACGAGATGCTGCGCCGGGCGGCCGCGATGACGGCGTCCGGCGTACAGATGATCGCTCTGCTGGCGCTGTCCGACGAGGGCACGCCGTCCTACGACCACGAAAACGCGGCCGCGCTCGCGGCGCTCGGCGTACCGGCGTTCGCCTGCACGCCGGACGCGTTCCCGGAGCTGATGGCGGCCGCGATCGAGCGCCGGGACCTGGCCGCGTTCGCGGCGAAGGCCGCCCAGAAGGCGACGATCGGCTAGAAGGCGACGATCGGCTAGGAGACGTACGCGAGGGCCCGCGCGATGTTCGCGTCGTGCGGGCTCGCCGAGTCGATGACCAGATGGTCCTCCGGCCACGACTCGCTGGATGCCCGTCGCTCCTCGACATCCGACCAGGTCGGTTCGCGGAAGTCGGCAAGGTCGCGGACCCGGCTCTCCAGCCGCTGTCGATGCAACGCCGCGTCGGAGCAGACCACCTCGATCACGCGCATCGCGGCGCCGGAGTCCGCCGCGACCCGGCGCCACTGATCCTGCGCGGGTGCCACGTTGTTGACGGCGTCGATCACGACGGTGAGCCCGAGCGCGAGCATCCGGCGGGCCAGGGCATCGGCCACGACGTACGCGGCGTAGCCGGTCGGCTGGTCACGGTCGATCCGTGCTCGCCACATCGCGTCCTCGATCGGATCGACGGACAGCACCGGCACGGCCATCGTCGTACCGAGAGCGTCCGCGATCGCGCTCTTGCCGCTGGCCGGCAGGCCGCTCATCACTACAAGCATTCCGTCAGCCTGTCACAGGGGTCGATCCGGCGTTGACCCTAGAACGTGATCGATCGAGCCTGATCGATGATGGCGTATCCCATGTCGTCGTAGAGCTTCATCGCGACGTGATTGTGCCCGAACACGTTCAGCGAGAGGTGAGAGTCACCGGCGTCGAGAGCGGCCGCTTCGCCGACGATCATCGCGACCCGACCGTATCCCTTGCCGCGAAACTGTTCGTGCGTCTCGACGGCGAAGACGAAGCTCGTGCCGGTCTCGTACCCGTGACGCAGCCAGTTCGTGGCGACCGACGCACCGTCGGCGTGGACGCGTCCAGAACGAGTGCCCTGGCGTACGCGGACCCTGCGGCAGCAACCCCTCGGTCTGCGACGTCGCCCGAGCGAGCGCGTCCTCCCACGTGCTCAGGCCCGAATCGGAGATCTGTTCGGCGTACCCGCGGATGGAGGCGTCCAGCCAGGAGGCGTATTCGTCATCGGTCATCGGCCGGCCCTCGACCCCGTCCGGCAGCGGCGCCGGTGCGCTGAGACGTTTCATCATCCGCTGAGCCCGGATCGGATACGACGCGAACAGCGCAGCGGTCGCCGGATCGCTCGGGTCGATCGCGACAAACAGTGACGTCGCCCGTTCGGCGGCCCAGCGCTCGGCCCAATCGCGTACGGCCGTCCCGATTCCTCTGCGGCGATGGTCCGGGTGAACCCAGAGATCCTTGATGGTCGCCGACGTCGCACTTCCGTCCGGCGCGATCCGGATCGACAGATAGCCGATGTCGGAGGGGCCATCGGCGATCACGAACGTATGCGCCGTCGCCGAGGGCTGCAGACGAGTCTGGCGGGTGATCTCGAGTTCGAGCCACTCCGGCGATCGGTCGAACCGGCGCGACCATGATCGGACGCGTTCGGTAAACGACTCGATCCATGCCTGCGCCTCGACGCCATCCGCCACCCGTACGTCCACCATGCCTCGAAACTAGGCGATCCGGCCGCGTGGCGAAAGGCCATTGGGCGGGAGCTTAAGGTCCAGGTGTTGTAAAACGGCTGGTCCTTGCACTCCCGCCCTCCGTACTCGTTCGCTGGTATCACACCTGGCCGGAGGTGTGACCGGCTGAGGCTAGCCGGTCCAGATCGAACGAGTAATGCGGGACGATCGCACAACGCTGGCGGGGCGAGGCGGGTCTCCGCGGTGGTTGGTCGGGGGTGCCGACGGCGGGGAACTCCGACGGCTATTTAGTAGAAATTGCCACGGTTATAGGCTGGCTGTCCAATCGGTGGCGCCATAGACCGCCAATTCGGTACAGATCGCAAGCTGCGGAGGTCGTGGCGGACGGTCCACACTTCGTTCCACGGCTTGAACGCCGCGATCTCCGCGCGTTCGCCGACGCGACGAGACACGCACGGCCACGGCCGGTCGCACCACGCGCATCGATGGGTATCCTCGGCCGGGACATGCTGTGCAAGCAGTACCTGCGCATCGCGCCACAACTGGCGGTCGACGACATCGATCGGGTCTTGACGGTCAACGCTGACCAAGACGTCCTCCTCGGTTGGAGTGTTGCCTTCTACAGACATCAACCTCCTTGACTCAATTTAGGCAACCGTGTTGCGCTCAGAGCGGACGAAATGTGCGACCGTTCGAGTGCACATCGTTACCTGCAGGTGTCCGGCGTTTCGCTGAGCGCGAACATCGATCCGGTATGACCAGCGGATTGACCGGCGTTGACATGGTCATGGAGCCGCTAGATGCCTACAGCCAGGTCGTGACGACCGTTGCCTCGTTGCTGCGCCCGTCCGTCGCGGCGTTGACGGTCCGTGGACCGCGTGGCAGCGGCGCCGGCTCCGCAGTCGTCTTCACCGCCGACGGCTTCCTGCTTACCAGCGCACACGTCGTTACCGAGGCGACCGGCGGCGAGGCCACGTACGGCGACGGTACGGAGACCACGTTCGACGTCATCGGCGCCGATCCGCTCGCCGACCTGGCCGTCCTGCGGGCCCGATCGGCGAGCGCACCGGCCGCCGTACTCGGCGACGCCGACGCGCTGCAGATCGGGCAACTCGTCGTCGCGGTCGGCAATCCGCTGGGCCTGTCGGGCTCGGTGACCGCCGGCGTCGTCAGCGGTCTCGGCCGGTCCATCCCGGCCCGGGACGGCCGGCACATCCGCCTGATCGACGACGTGATCCAGACCGATGCCGCGCTCAATCCCGGCAACTCCGGCGGTGCGCTCGCCGACTCGCACGGCCGGGTGGTCGGGATCAACACGGCCGTCGCCGGGTATGGGCTCGGCCTCGCGGTGCCGATCAACGCCACCACCCGGCAGATCATCTCGGAGCTGACCTCGACCGGGCGGGTACGCCGAGCCTGGTTGGGCGTGGCCGGAGCACCGATCCCGTTGCCACCGGCGTTCGCATCCCGGCTCGGACAGCGCTCCGGCCTGCGCGTCATCGAGGTGATCCCGGGCAGCCCGGCCGGCGTGGCCGGGATCTACCTCGGCGACGTGATCGTGTCGGCCGGCGGGCGGCCGGTCGAGAACGTACAGGCGTTGCAGCGGCTGATGCTCGGTCCGGCGATCGGCGCCCGCCTGCCGATCACCGTGATCCGCCGGGACGCCCTGGTCGACGTCATCTCGGTGCCGACCGAGCTGACCGCCGCCCGCTAGCCGCAGCCGTTACGTACCGAGATGGTTGAGCAGGTCCTGACGGGTCAGCACGCCGCGCGGCTTGCCGTCGATCAGGACCATCGCGGCGTCGGACTTCTCCAGCATCGCGACCGCCTCGGACACGCGCTGGCCGCCGCCGATCATCGGCAGCGCCGGCATGATGTGGCCGTCCAACGCATCGTGCAGATGCGCGGAGCCGCTGAACAGCGCGTCCATCAGCTCCTTCTCCGAGATCGATCCGACCACCTCGCCGGTGACCACCGGCGGTTCGGCCTTCAGCACCGGAAGCTGCGAGACGCCGTACTCGCGCATGATGTCGATCGCGTCGCGTACGGTCTCGGTCGGGTGCACGTGCACCATCTCGGGCAGCGTTCCGGACTTCGCCGAGAGCACGTCGCCGACGGTCGCGTCGGTACCGGCAGAGCTCAGGAACCCGTACCGGGCCATCCAATCGTCGTTGAAGATCTTGGATAGGTAACCGCGACCGCTGTCCGGGAGCATGACCACGACGACGTCGTCCGGTCCGGCGTTGCGCGCGACCTCGAGCGCCGCGACCACGGCCATCCCGCACGAGCCGCCGACCAGCAGGCCCTCCTCGCGCGCGAGCCGCCGGGTGATCTCGAACGAGGCCTTGTCCGAGACCTCGATGATCTCGTCGCAGATGGTCCGGTCGAACGTCTCCGGCCAGAAGTCCTCGCCGACGCCCTCGACCAGGTAGGGCCGTCCGGTGCCGCCGGAGTAGACCGAGCCTTCGGGATCCGCGCCGATGATCCGGACGCGGCCGTCCGAGGCCTGCTTCAGGAACCGGCCGATGCCGGAGATCGTGCCGCCGGTGCCGACGCCCGAGACGAAGTGGGTGATCCGGCCGTCGGTCTGATCCCACAATTCCGGGCCGGTCGACTCGAAGTGCGAGATCGGATTGTTCGGGTTGCTGTACTGGTCGGGCTTCCAGGCACCGGGGATCTCGCGGGCCAGCCGATCCGAGACGTTGTAGTACGAGCGGGGGTCCTCCGGCGCGACCGCGGTCGGGCAGACCACCACCTCGGCACCGTACGCCTTCAGCACGTTGCGCTTGTCCTCGGAGACCTTGTCCGGGCAGACGAACACGCACTTGTAGCCCCGCAACTGCGCGACCAGGGCGAGCCCGACGCCGGTGTTGCCGCTGGTCGGCTCGACGATCGTGCCGCCCGGCTGCAACTGGCCGGACTTCTCGGCCTCGTCGATCATGCGGACCGCGATCCGATCCTTGACGCTCCCACCGGGATTGAAGTATTCGACCTTCGCCAGCACCGTCGCCGAGATACCTCGGGTGACGCTGCGCAGGCGGACCAGCGGCGTATTGCCGATCAACTCGACGACGTTGTCGTAGTAGCGCACGTCTCGCACAACCCTTCAGACAAAGAGACCAGATTTCTTAGCCTAATGGACGGCCGGTACGTCGTTTCCAACAGACAAACGACGTATAGAGCGCTAAATCTCGCTGCGTGTTGGGCGTCTCGCGCACGGGTAGATCACCCCGGCAGGAGGGAGCGACATGCGGTACACGCGACACGCCGTACGGGCGATAAGCGCACGTCATCCCAACCACACCGAATCGTCACCCGCACGAGATAGCCTCGAGCAGTGAACGAGATCAACGCAGCTCCGAGCGGCCTGAGGCCGAACGGAAACCTCTGGCTCGATCGCCGGACTCGCCGGCTCGTCCGCGCGACCGCATACGGCAGCACCGGCATCGGCGCGGCCGGTGTGCTCGCCGCCGGCCTGCTCTACGGGCAGGCCGCGCTGGCCCGCAAGAACATCCCACTCGCGATGGCGCCACCGCCGCGATGCGACGGTCACTACGGCACCGAGCACGTCGGCGCCGAGATCCGCCTCGTCATGCTCGGCGACTCGTCGGCCGCCGGGTTCGGCGTGGAGCGTGCCCGCGAGACGACCGGTGCGCTGCTCGCGGCCGGGATCGCGGAGCGCCTGCACCGGCCGGTGTTCCTGAAGTCGCACGCGGTCGTCGGCGCCACATCGGCCGGCCTCGGACCGCAGGTCACCCGGGCGCTGAAGGACCATCCCGAACTCGCCGTGATCCTGATCGGCGCGAACGACGTGACCCACCGGGTCCGCGTACCGGTCGCGATCGGGCATCTCACCGCGACCGTGGCGGCGCTGCGCGAGTCCGGCGCCGAAGTCGTCGTCTGCACCTGCCCCGACCTCGGCACGATCCGGCCGATCCAGCCGCCGTTGCGCTGGCTGGCCCGCAAGTGGAGCCGCGAACTCGCCGCCGCGCAGACCGTCGCGGCAGTGTCTGCCGGCGCCCGTACGGTGTCGCTCGGCGACCTGCTCGGCCCGCAGTTCGCGTCCGCTCCGGACCGGATGTTCGGCGCCGACCGGTTCCACCCGTCCGCGATCGGATATGCCGCGGCAGCCGGTGCGATCCTGCCGACCGCGATCTCCGCGCTCTCCGAGCCGTCCACCGAACGCGTGTCGCTGCGGCCCGACGAAGGCGTCCGATCCCTCGTCCAGGCCGCCGCCGAGGCCGCGTACCGGCCCGGCACCGAGGTCTCCGCCGCCCAGGTGGGTGGTCGCAATCTTGGTCCGGCCGGGCGCTGGGCGCAGCTGCGCCACCACGTCCGCCAGCTCACCGAGCGGCCGCAGGATCCCACAACGGGCGAATCCGCCGTACCCTTGCGTCAGTCCGGGCTGACCAGCCCACAGCCGACGCCTGCGGAGTAGCCATGAGTTTCGCCAAGCGGATGGGAAAAGCCGCGACCATCGCGTTGGTCGCCGGCACGGTTGGCGGCGCAGCGGTGATCGCGGCCGAAGTCGCGCTAGCGCGCACCCGCACCTATGCCACGCCCGATCCGCACCTGGCAATTCGGACCTCGCACGGTGAAGTTGGGGCGCCCGCCATCCGGCTCGTGCTGCTCGGCGACTCGTCCGCACTCGGCGTCGGCGTGGACCGCGTGATCGACACGGTCGGCGGGACGATCGCGACGCAGCTGGCCGCGGAGGGGCGCCGGGTCGAGCTGTCGAGCGTCGCCGTGGTCGGCTCCCGCAGCGCCGACCTCGGCACGCAGGTCGCACGGGCGCTGCTCGGTCCGCGCCCGGACGTCGCGGTCATTCTTGTCGGCGCCAACGACGCGACCAAGCTGCAGCGGCCGGTAGTCGCCGCGAACGCGCTCGCCGAATCGGTCCGGCGTCTCCGCGCGGCGGACGTCGAGGTCGTCGTCGGCACGTGCCCGGATCTGGGTGCGGCCAGAGCGATCGCGCCGCCGTTGCGCCAGGTGGTCGGTGCGCTCGGTCGCCGCGTGTCGAATGCCCAAACCGCCGCGGTACGGGCAGCCGGCGGCATCGCCGTCGACCTCGCCGCAATCACCGGGCCGGTGTTCCGAGCCGACGCCGGCACGCTGTGCCACGACGGATACCACCCGTCCGCGGATGGATACCGCGTCTGGGCACACGCATTGATGCCGGCCGTGATCGATGCTCTCGCCGTTCGGAACCCGGACCGTCTGTAGCCAGCCTTACTGCGCGGTAACGTTGGGACATGCCTGAAGCTGTCATCGTCGCCACTGCACGCTCACCGATCGGTCGTGCCGCGAAGGGATCGCTCCGCGATCTCCGGCCGGACGATCTCACTGCGACCATCATCTCGGCCGCGCTCGCCAAGGTTCCCGCGCTCGATCCGCATCTGGTTGAAGATCTCTACCTCGGCTGCGGCCTGCCCGGCGGCGAGCAGGGATTCAACATGGCCCGCGTCGTCGCGATCCAGCTCGGTCTGGACAAGCTGCCCGGCGCGACGGTCACCCGCTACTGCTCGTCGTCACTACAGACGACCCGGATGGCGTTCCACGCGATCAAGGCCGGCGAGGGTGACATCTTCATCTCCGCCGGCGTCGAGACCGTCTCGCGCTTCGCCCGCGGCAGCTCCGACGGGCTCCCGCCGGATGCGCAGGCGCTGGTCGGCGGCCCGTGGCAGAACCCGAAGTTCGCGGACGCGTACGCGCGGTCGTCGAAGCGGGCCGAAGGCGGCGCGCCGACCTGGACCGATCCCCGGGACGATGGCGAGATCCCGGACGTCTATCTCGCGATGGGACAGACCGCCGAGAACCTCGCACAGGTCTACAACGTGACCCGCGAAGAGATGGACGCGTTCGGCGTACGCAGTCAGAACAACGCCGAGAAGGCGATCGCGGACGGATTCTTCGCGCGCGAGATCACGCCGGTCACCACGCCCGACGGTACGGTCGTCAGCACCGACGACGGCCCCCGGCCCGGTGTCACGATCGAGGCGGTCAGCGGCCTGAAACCGGTGTTCCGGCCGGACGGCCGGGTCACCGCGGGCAACTGCTGCCCGCTCAACGACGGAGCCGCGGCGGTCGTGATCATGTCGGATACGAAGGCGCGCGAACTCGGCCTGACGCCGCTGGCTCGGATCATCTCTACCGGCGTGACCGCGCTGTCGCCCGAGATCATGGGCCTCGGCCCGGTCGAGGCGTCGCGGCAGGCGCTCGCCCGTGCCGGGATGACGATCGACGATGTCGACCTGGTGGAGATCAACGAGGCTTTCGCGGCACAGGTCATCCCGTCGTACCAGCAGCTCGGGATCCCGTTGGAGAAGCTCAACGTGATGGGTGGCGCAATCGCGATCGGGCATCCGTTCGGCATGACCGGCGCCCGGATCACCGGCACGTTGCTGAACGCGCTCGACTGGCACGACAAGAGCATCGGCCTGGAAACCATGTGTGTCGGCGGCGGCCAGGGCATGGCCATGGTCCTGGAGCGCCTGTCCTAAGCCAACGTGAAACGGGTCCCAGCCGGCCCGGGGTGACGGGCCGGCTGGGACGTTCTCGGGATTTCTCGGGTTAGTGCAGGTTGAGCTGGCCGAGCAGCCACGGGATGCGGTCATCCTTCGCGGTCTGGTCCAGGAAGTGATCCGAGTCCTGGTAGAAACTCGTGTGCGCCTGGGGATCGGCCGCGCTGAACGCATCCCGGACATCCGAGCCGATGAACGGATCCTGGCCACCCCACTGCAGGTACAGGTGGGACCGCAGGCTCGCCACATTCTCAACCGGATCCAGTCCGGCGAATAGCGCGTGATATGCCGGCAGGGCCTGTCCGGCAACTCCAGGAAGTACGTGAAGAACCAGTTCGACCAGGTCGCGTCGCCGGACATGTAGACCTCGGCGCGAATTCCCGGCTCGGCGGCGGTCAGCAGGGACCCGTACATCGCGCCGTAGTCGTGGCCGACCACCGCGGTCCGATGTGGATCGACGCCGGACTGCGCCAGCAGCGCCCGGTAGGTGACCTGGATCGCGTAGGCCTGAGCCTGCACGGCATCGACGTCCCGCTGCTCGCCGTGGAGCGAGCCGGTCCACGGAAAGGTCAGATCCGGCAGGATCGCGACGGCACCGTGCTCGGCGACGGTGACCGCCTCATCCAGGAACTCGGAGCGGTTCTGCGTGGATGCCGGCGGCTCCAGCCAGTGGAGGTAGATCACGCCGGCCAGGGTTCGCGGCGCGGACGGGCCGTCCGGCCGCACGAGCCACGCCTTCACCGGATCCTGCCCGGGTACGGGGATGGAGATGTCCTGCACGACAACCGCCCGGTGAGTAGGGATGGTACGGGCACCCAGGCCTGCTCCGGACGCGCTCGCACCGATCGCGGTCGCGGCGGCGGCCAGCACGAGCGACAGTGCGATGACTCTTCGCTGCATGGTTCCTCGCCCTCATGAGTCTGTCACAATCAGCTATTAAACTACTTACATAACTGACGACGCTAAGGGACGCGACAGCGCGCGGTCAACGCGGGAAGATGACGGTTCGGTGACGATGAGAGGAGGCTTGATGGGCTCGGTGCCTTCGCAGGATCCTGGACTGCAACTCGCGATCGCGTTCCTGAACACCTACGACCTGCTGGAAGACCCACCGGATCGACTGACCGCGGCACGGGTGGCGCACGCCGCTCGCGCGTACGGGTTCGAGGCGCTCGCCGATCACCTCGGGAAGCTGCCCGACGACGACGTGGATCGGCTGCGGGCAATGCGATCCGGGCTCTACGACATCTTCGCGGCCACCGGCGCCGACCGGAAACTCGCCGCGCTCAACGCAGCGGTCGAACGTGCAGGTCTGCGCCCGCGTGTGGTGCTCGACGCATCCGGCCAGGCCCGCCTGACCGCGACGCGGGACGTGTCACCGGACGCACCGATCGAGGCGCTCACCGTGCTCGTCACGAGCGCGCTGGCGCAGGCGATGACGGCGGGCGGCCCGGACCGTTTCGGTACGTGCGCCGGCGATCCGTGTACGTGCGTCTACGTCGACCGTACGCGCGCCGGCCGGCAGCGGTTCTGCTGCCAGCTCTGCAATGACCGGATGGCCGCTGCCGCGTACCGCAGCCGCCGGGCGCTCGGCTGACATCTTCGGCCCGGCATGGCCGGCGGGTGGCAGCCGAAGCCGCCACCCGCGGCGTTGCGTTACTCCCCGGTGCCCGGCAGCAGGACGATGTGGATCGTCTTGCCGCTGGCCGGCATGTGCACGACCGAGGCCGTCGCCTCGCTGGTCCCGCCGAAGAATCCGTTGTACTCGGTCGAGTCCTCGTCGAGGATGTACTGGATCCGGATGTTCTGGCCGGCCGTCACCGGGATCGAGAACGACCCGTCCGGGTTCGCCCAGGTGTCACCCATCGTGTCGCCGGTCTTCGCGTTGTAGACGATGATGTAGCCGCCCTCGGCGATCGGCGTGCCATCGGCCTTGAGCGCCGTGCCGGTGAGCACCGGGCCCGGGCTCATCACGACGTCGTACGGCGTCGTCACACCGGCCGTGACCTGGACGGTCTGCGCCTGGTAGCGGTTGCCGACGTCGCCGGACCACTGCCACGCGTCGTTCTCCGCGTCGGTGAAGATCGGCCACTGGTACGGGCCGAGGTTCGTCAGCGTGTAGTGACCGTCCGCATCGGTTTCGACGATGTCACCGGAGGCACCGGAGCCCGCACTCGGTGGGTTCCGACCGACGCCGGCCTGGTAGATCGGGGTGCCGTCGACCGCACTCGTCACCGTGCCGCTGAGCGAGCCGCCCTGATCCATCTCGATGTTCGGGATCGTCACGGTCTTGCCGGGCGTCGCCTTGATGACCAGTGCGTTCTGCTCCATCCCGGTGCCGTGGCCATCCTTGCCGACCCACTGGTCGCCGTAGGTGCTCTGGTAGGGAGCGGTTGCGAACAGCGCGTACGAGTGTCCCGGGTCGAGCGGACCGATCGTGACGACGCCCTTCTTGTTGCTGCACCGCTCGCCGCCGTCCGGCCACACCGAGAATCCGGGGATGAGCCCGATGACGCAGGCGTCGGCCACCGGCAGTCCGGTCGTCGAGTCGACGATCGTGGTCTTCACGGTCGTCCCGGGCTGGAGTACCTGGTTCGCGTTCGTGTTCTGGCCGCCGGTCACCGCGACATCGATGCCCGGCGCGTAGAGGTATTTCAGGGCGGTCGGCGAGATGTCGACCTCCTCCTCGCCCTGGCGAACGCCGGTCAGGATGGCCGTGCCGGTCTTCGTGCAGGCCGACTCCTGGTCGGAGTACGCGCAGAAGCTCGCGATCGGGCCGCCGGTGTTGCCATTCGTCGCGGTCACCGTGATCGTGCCGGTGGGCAACTCCGAGTCGTTCACGACGGTGTCCCCACCGGCCGTCACCGAGATCGTGGCCGCATGCGGCTGATCGAGCGCACCGTACGCGTACTGCGTCTTGAAATCGGCATCGACGAAGCTCACGTTGTACGAGCCGGCGAACACCTGAGCCTGGTAGTCGCCGTCATCATCGGTGGTCGCGAATCCAGCGCCGGAGAAGTCCGGATAGTTCACCGAGACCTGGGCGCCGGCCACCGGCTGACCGTCCTGGTCGGTATACCGGCCGCTGACCGTACCGGTCGGGAGGATCTGGTCGTTGACCGTCACGGTCTGGCCGTCCCCGACCGTGTAGATGGTCGCCGTGGACCAGTCGCCCTGGCCGACCGCGTACTGCGTCAGGCCGTTGGCCAGCGAGAACGAGACGGTGTAGTCGGATGCGAAGACCGGCACGGACCAGTTACCCGAGTCGTCGGTACTGGTGTAGTTGCCGTTGAACGAATTCGAGGACGTGCCGACGCCGATGTTCGCCGCCGGGCTGCCGTCGGTATTCGTCAGCGTGCCGGTCAGCACGCCGGTCGGGAATGCCTGCGCGTCGATCGTCGTCACACCGCCGGCGGTGACCGTCGATGCCTGCGCTTCACTGAGGAAGAGCGTGTTCCCGGAGTAGATCGTCAAGCCGGAGAAGTCGAACTCGGCGAAGTAACTCCCGGGCGGCAGATCGGCGACGGTGTAGTCACCGCTGTCGTCGACCGGACTGTTGGCGACCGTCTGCCCGGCGCTCGCGTCCCAGATCTGGACGTCCGCATTCGTGATCGGCTGGCCGTGGGAGTCCACGAATCGGCCGGTGATGGATCCCGTGGAATCGTCGGCGCGTGCCGGCGCAGAAGCCCCGATCGCGCCGACGAGCATAGCGATCATCGCTATGCCAATCCGGCGCGCTTTCTTTGCTCGCATGTGCATTCACTCTCCATTGGGGGGATGAGGTCGATCGAATGCTAGCGACTTCGGCGCGAACCGTGGGGGCAGGCAAATCCCCACGACAGTCGCTGCTCGGATCACATATTCTCGAGTGCATGCAGCGTGTGGCCATTGTCGGCAACTCTGGCTCCGGCAAATCAACTCTCGGTCGTGCGGTCGCGACCAAAATTGGCGCAGTTTTCATAGAAATCGATTCGATCCGTCACCAGGCCGATTGGGAGCCGTTGCCGGACGAGGAAATGTCCGACCAGCTTGATCGACTCACGGCGACCGGAAACTGGGTGGTCGACGGCAATTACCGCTCGGTTCGGGCGCTTCTCTGGTCGCGTGCGGACACGGTTATCTGGCTGGATCTGCCGCGGTCGGTCGTGATGCGGCAGATCCTCAAACGCACGCTGGCGCGGGTGACAACCCGGCAGGAACTCTGGAACGGCAATCGGGAACATTGGCGCAACTTCTTCTCCCTCAATCCGGAAGAATCGGTCATTGCCTGGTCATGGACCAAACATGCCTACTATCGCGGGCTCTACGCGCACGCGATGACCGATCCGGCGTACGCGCATCTGCGATTTATCCGGCTGCGGTCCCGTCGAGAGATCAACGACTTCGCGACCGCCGCCTGATCGGATCCAATGGACTACAGCAGTGCCGCAGTTGCCCGTACCAGTGCGGTTTGTGACTCTAAGGAATGTGTCGAGGCGGCGCGCAAGTCGGCCGCCACCACCCTGAGCTGGTCGGGCAGCGCGAGCACGTTGTCCAGGCGCGGCACCGCTCGGTGGGGCTCGCCGGATGCGTCCGCTGCCTCGTCGGCGAGCTGCTGGACGAGCGCGTGAAATGCGTCCGCGCGCGTGCCGTCACCCGATGAGACCGGCTTCGACCAGCGCGCCGGTGTCCAATGGGCAACCTGATTGACCAGGCGGGAGACCGATTCTTCCAGGGTCAATTTCGCAGGTATCCCAGCAGGCGAAGGATCTGCCAGTAGAGGTAGATCAGGCCGACGACGAGGCCGAACGCGCAGTACCACGCGAAGCGCTCGGGCAGGCCGTATTGCACGCCCTTCTCCACCATGTCGAAGTCGAGAATGAACGTCAGCGCACCGACGCCGATGCAGACCAGAGCGAACACGATGGCGAGGGCGCCGGCCTTCTGATTCGGGCCGTAATACTCGATGCCGAGGTTGTGGCCGAACAGCGAGAGCACCCAGTTGATCAGGCTCAGACCGACCACGCCGATCAGCGCGCCGATCACCCAGCGCGCGAACTTCGGCGTCGCCCGCAGCACCCGGAACTTGTAGAGGATCGCCATGCCGAGGAAGACCGCGAGCGTTCCGGCGACGGCCTGGACGACGATGCCGGGATAGGCCTTTTCGAATTCGCGGCTCACGACGCCGAGAAGTATGCCCTGGAGGATCGCGTAGAGCGAGATCACGAACGGGTTGGTGATGCGCCGGAACGAGATGACGAAGACCAGAACGATGCCGGCGATGGATCCGCCGATCATGGCTACCGTCGTCCAGCCGCTGCTCTTCAGCAGCACCCAGGATGCGGCCGCGGTGATCATGACGAGAAGGACCAACCCGATGGTACGGACGACCACGTCATCGAGCGTCATCGAACGGCCGGTATCGATCGGGCTGACGACCGGCGGCTGACCGTACCGGCCGTATCCCGTCTGCGGTTGTCCGCCCCCGTAGCCCGCGCGCCGTTGGGCTGCTGCGGTCTCGTCGAGCTTCCCGAGAACGGGGTTCGAACTCTTCACGACAACCTCCCGAAACCGGACATCGGTCGCGCTCAGGCGATACTTCAGGGTAACCCGCACTCGGCGCGTTGGCGCGAGGTTCGTGGTGGGCGGATTGGGGTACCTTCGACGGCGTGCCTGATACCGTGCGCACCCCCACAGCGCCTCGCGCCCCCGCATCGCCTCGCGCCTTGCTGCGACGAGCGCGCCGACTCCGCGAGCAAGCTATGCGCGTGGTCGCGCACGAGCAGCGCCTGGAGACCGCGATCACGGCGTCCTATGTGGATCTGCGAGCCGCGATCGTGGACCGCGAACTCGCGAAGATCCCGGTGGCCCGCCTGCGCGAGGTCAGCGACGGCCGGCTGCGGACCGGACCGCTGGAGGACGCCGGCCTGACCACAGTGCTCGACATCGAGCGATCGAACGAGGCAGCCCTCGACCGCCTGCCGGGCATGGGCGAGAAGAGCGCGAAGCTCGCGATCGCGGCGGCAGCGCAGGTTGCGGCCGCAGTGGCCGAAACCGCGCGGGTACGGATCGCGTACGACCCGAAGGATCGCGTCGCCACCGCACTTCTCCGGCCACTCAATCGCATCGTCGAATCGGATCGCGCCGCCGCACCGGCCCGACGGCACGCCAAGCAGGTCGCCGCCGAGCTGGGCGGCGTACTCGCGACGGCCTGGCCGGCCCGGAGCCGGCTGGCGATGTGGTTCACCCGCAAGGATCGCCGCCCGGCGACGCTGGCCGCGCTCGCAACCGTCGAACGCCTGCTCATCTGGGCCGACGCGAACGACGTCGAGGCGTCACTCGTCGCCGCCGATCGGGTCCTCGATCGCCGGCTCGCCAGCCGTCGGGCGGTCTGGAAAGACTTCGAAAAGCGCTCCCCCGAGTACTACATCGCGCTGAGCGAGATCGTCGATCACGGACTCGACGCGCATGCGGCCGAGGGATTCCTCTCTGAGGACGTGCTGGAACGCGTACGGGGTCAGTCCCTCGACGATCGGTTCCGACGGGTGTCGCTGCGCGGATACCAGTCGTTCGGAGCCCGGTTCGCGCTCGCGCAGCGCCGCGTGATCATCGGCGACGAGATGGGCCTCGGCAAGACGATCCAGGCCATCGCCGTGCTGTGCCACCTCCGTGCCGGCGACGACCGCTACTTTCTCGTGGTCTCGCCGGCCAGCGTCCTGATCAACTGGCAACGCGAGATCGAGTCGCGCAGCCACCTGCGCGTACACCGGCTGCACGGCCCGGATCGCGAACTCGCGCTCAAGGCCTGGCTGAAGGACGGCGGTGTCGCGATCACGACGTTCGACTCGCTGCACGATCTGTCCGTGCCGGCGAGCGTCCAGATCGGCGCGCTCGTCGTCGACGAGGCCCACTACGTCAAGAACCCGCAGGCCAGACGCTCCAAAGCGGTACGCCGCTGGACCGATCGGACGGCCCGGGTGCTGTTCCTGTCCGGGACGCCGATGGAGAACCGGGTCGCCGAGTTCCGGAACCTGGTCAACTACCTGCAGCCACGGGTCGCCCCGGAGATCTCCGGCACCGATGCGGTGGCGGGCGCGGTCGCATTCCGCCAGGCGGTTGCGCCGGTCTACCTGCGGCGCAACCAGGAAGACGTGCTCACCGAGCTGCCCGAGCTGATCACGACCGACGAGTGGATCGAGTTCTCCTCGGACGACTTCCGCCGCTATCGGACCGCGGTCGCCAGCGGCAACTTCATGGCGATGCGGCGAGCCGCGTTTGCCGGTGGCGACGTGACGAAGTCGGCGAAGCTTGCCCGGCTCGTCGAACTGATCGACGAAGCACGCGAAAACGGACGCAAGGTCGTCGTGTTCTCGTACTTCCGCGACGTGCTCGACATCGTCAGCACGACCGTCGGCGCGCGCGTGTTCGGGCCGCTCACCGGCAGCGTGCCGCCGATGTCGCGGCAGGCGCTGGTGGACGACTTCTCCGCAGCTCAAGGCCCGGCCGTGTTGATCAGCCAGATCCAGGCCGGCGGCGTCGGGCTGAACATCCAGGCCGCATCCGTCGTGATCATCTGTGAACCGCAGGTCAAACCGACGATCGAAGACCAGGCGATCGCGCGCTGCCACCGGATGGGTCAGGTCCGCAGCGTCCAGGTGTTCCGGCTGCTGACCTCGGACAGCGTCGACGAACGGATGCTGGAGATCCTGCAGACCAAGTCGGCACTGTTCGACGAATATGCGCGGCAGAGCCACCTCGCCGACAACAGCCCGGACGCGATCGACGTGGCCGACGCGTCCCTGGGCAAGCAGGTCGTGGCGATGGAGCGCGAGCGCCTAGCGCTGTAATCGCGCGAGGGACTCGCGCCCGGCGCGCTCCGTCAGCGGCACCGCAGTGTTTGCGCCGCTCGGAGTGCATCGACGAAGTCGCTGCGCGAGGCGCGGTGCAGGCACTGCACCGGGGTGCCGCGCGAGGAGCGCCGAGTGTTGCAGCGCTCCGTCAGCGGCACCGCAGTGTTTGCGCCGCTCGGAGTGCATCGACGAAGTCGCTGCGCGAGGCGCGGTGCAGGCACTGCACCGGGGTGCCGCGCGAGGAGCGCCGAGTGTTGCAGCGCTCCGTCAGCGGCACCGCAGTGTTTGCGCCGCTCGGAGTGCATCGACGAAGTCGCTGCGCGAGGCGCGGTGCAGGCACTGCATCGGGGTGCCGCGCGAGGAGCGCGCCATGAATACCGTGTCCGGGACGGGACTCGAACCCGTACGCCTTTCGGCTGCCGCTTTTAAGGCGGCTGTGTCTGCCATTCCACCACCCGGACCCGACTCGCACTACCGTAGTGGTTTTATCGCCGTCGGCAACAATCCGCCGAATCAATCAGCGCATCGATTTTGCCGGATCAACGCTCGGCTCGGTCACGTCCTGGAATGGATCCCGAGGATCGTGCAGCTCGCCGAGCGACACGACTTCCCGTTTGAGGAGCAGCGCGAGCGACCAGTCGATCGTGACCCGGATCCTCCGATTGACGCTCGGAATTCTCGACAAGTGATATGTCCGGTGCATGAACCACGCGGGGAGACCGCGCACCTTGATGCCGTACACGTAGGCGACGCCCTTGTGCAGCCCGAGGCTCGCCACCGAACCCACGTACTTGTGCTTGTACTCCTTCGGAGCGTTGCCCCGGATCGTCGCGACGATGTTGTCGGCGAGCACCTTCGCCTGCCGTACCGCATGTTGTGCGCTCGGACTGCACATCGTCGTCGCGGGATCGGCGGCGGTCAGATCCGGGACGGCGGCACAGTCCCCCGCGCTCCAGGCGCCGACGACGGTCGTACCGGTGGTGCCAAGTTGATCTCCGTCGACGATCTGGAGGGTCGGGCGGCAGAGTAGCCGGCTCCGGTCATCGCGCGGCAGATCGGTGTGCTCCAGCATCGGGCTCGCCTTGACGCCGGCCGTCCAGACGATCGTGTCGGCCGGATATTCGTCGCCGTCGCTTAGCTTGACCAGCCCGTCGATGCACGAGTCCAGGCGCGTACCGAGGCGGATGTCCATCCCGCGATGGCGCATCTCCTCGACCGCGTACGCGCCGAGATCGATCGTGACCTCGGGCAGGATCCGCTGCGTCGCCTCGACCAGGATCCAGTGCATGTCGGCTTTTTTCAGCTCGGGGTAGTAGCGCAGCGCATCGCTCGCCATGTCCTCCATTTCGGCCATGGCTTCGATGCCGGCGTAGCCGCCGCCGACGAACACGAACGTCAGCGCCCGCGAGCGCGTCGCCGGATCGGACGTGGTCGCCGCGATGTCGAGCTGCTCCAGCACCTTGTTGCGTAGGTAGATGGCCTCGCCGATGGTCTTGAATCCGACCGCGTGCTCCCGCAGGCCGGGGATCGGCAAGGTTCGCGAGACGCTGCCGGGCACGACCACGATCTGGTCGTACGCGACCTCGCGGCTCGGACCGATGATGGGCTGAACGGTCGCCACCAGCCTCGCGTGATCGATCTTGTCGACCGTCCCGGCCAGCACGTGGGTTCGTTTGAGTTCGCGCCGCAGCGGTACGACCGCGTGGCGGGGCGAGATGCTCCCGGCCGCCGCCTCCGGCAGGAACGGCTGGTAGGTCATGTGCGGCTGCGGGTCGACGATCGTCACGTCGGCCTCGCCCCGGCGCAGCTTTCGCGCGAGGCGCATGGCGACGTAGAGGCCGACGTGGCCGGCTCCGACGATGAGAATCCGGTTTTTGCCTGTCATAGCGGGTTGTGTACCCGCCGATGGCTGAGTCACACGTTTATTGTCGCCTGTTTCCTAGGTAAGCGAGCAGAATCGCGGTCGTGATGAGCAACACGAAACCGCCTAACGTTGCGTCAACGCTGCCAGCACCACCGGAAACAACCTGCTTGAGTTCAAAAATGAACAATCCGACCGCCGTCGTGAGCACGCCGACGATGACGACTCGCATGATCCACGGCTGGAACACGCCGGGTGTGAGCACGGCGTCATACGGCAGGACGGCGGCGAGCGCCGTACCGACGTGCACGACGTAGAGCGCCATGGCCAGCGCGCAGACCCGCCAGACGCCGACGGTATCGGGATTCACATCCGTGCTGACCAGCCACAGCAGCACGGTGAACCCGATGAACACGGTCGTCATGATCGTCCGGGGAAACAGCACCGGCAGGAAGATCATCAGCTGCAACAACGCGACCGGCGGAAACGCCAGAAACAGCGAGGCGCTCGCGGCGACGAGGATCACTGCGCGTACGAGCAACGGTGCCAGCGCGGCCCGGTGGTAGAGCCGCTTTGCCTGGCTGATCCGGCCCTCGATCCCGGCGAGAACGCTCACGAATGCCCCACTCTCGGTGCCGACGACATCCGGGTGACCTGCTGGAGAACCTCGTCAAGGCTGCCGGAGCCGCCCCACGTCACCACCGGCACACCGTGCTCGCGCAGCTGGCCCATGGTGTTCGCCCGGTCCAATCGCCAGAGCCGCGCAGCCGACTGGGTGAACGGGCCTTTCGAGAGCCACGGCACCATCGCCCGTACGGCTGGATCGCCCGAATCGTCACGGAGCGCGTCCAGAAGCATCGGCGGCATCGTGTCGACGGCGACCATGAACCGACCGCTCCGGGCGAACCGAGCGAGCATCGCCGACGACTTCGGGTCGATCATCGGGGTCAACACGATCAGCAGCGCGTTCGCCGAGATCGAATGCGCCCCGACGACGGATGGCGCCGGCTCCGCAGCGCTGATCGACGGAGCCACGTCGAGCAGCCACTCGAGCGCGGTCAGATATTGCCGGTGGCCGGATGATGCGCGCAGGCGGCGACCCTGGAAGCCGTACTCGATGAACGCGACCCGGTCGCCACGGTGCAGGTAGTAGTCACCGATGCCGGCCGCCGCGCGTACGGTCGTGTCGAGCACCGATCGGGAGCCGTTGACGCCGCCGGACAGCCCGGCCTCGTGCAGCACGTCGAGCAGCACCACGACTTCGGCGTCCCGATCCGACAGCGTGGCCGACACGTGCAGTTCACGGGCGCGTAGCGACACTCGCCAGTCGATCCGCCGGAGACGATCGCCAGGTCCGAACGGCCGTACGCCGGCCAGCTCGCCGCCTTCGCCGGGACGGCGCGACCGGTGGAATCCGGTGGTACCGGCGGCCCGCGGCATCGCGTCGCTCGCCTTGAACGATTCGGTGAACGGATAGACCGTGATGTCTGTCGGCAGCGCGACCGAAACCGGGCTGATCAGCAGCCCGTCCGCGGCGATGGCGTGCGCGAGCACCGGACCCATCGAGTGGCGTCCCCAGCGCAGCGCCCGTCCGGTCACGTCGATGCCGACGTTGTCACCGGCGGCGATGGTCGTCGCGTATGGACGGTCGACCTCGCGGACGCGGAGCCAGCGAGCCGCGGACAGCCGTGCCACCACCAGGTCGTACCGCAATTCGTCGTGGTTCGTGATGTCGATGCTGGCCCGCAGCATGCCGTTCTCCGGCAATGCGGTGTCGATCACCTTGAGGTGCGCGTCCGGTGCCGCTTTGGGGCGATGCCAGAGCCCGAACGCGGCACCGATCGCGATCGGTGCAGCGAGCACGACGAGGTCCGGCCGGCGCATGAAGATCGCGCTGAACATGAGCACGCCAACCAGGAGAACGGCCCGACCGAGTGCCTTGGTCGGCACCCAGCGGACCTCCTCGAAGCTGTCCCCTTCGGCTGCGCGCGCATCGAACCCGTCGTCGGTCATCCGCGCGGCGGTGCCGGCTGGCGGTAGAGCTCGTCGCTGGACGAGGACGGACGAGGACCGCCGGCATAGGTCGGAAGCGCGCCGCTGGCCGGCGCCGGCGTGGACTCAAGGATCGCCTCGATGACCGCACCCGGGTCGATGCGGCGCAGCCACACCTCCGGCCGGAGCGTGATGCGGTGGCTGAGGGCCGGCTTGGCGACCTGCTTGACGTCCTCCGGGATCACGTAGTCACGGCCGGCAAGAGCGGCGCGGGCCCGGGACAGGAGCATCAGTGCGAGCGAACCACGCGGTGACGCGCCGACGAGCACGTGCGGGTGGTCGCGGGTCGAGGAGGTGATATTCACGATGTACGTGCTGATCGAGTCCTCGACCGTGATGTCCTCGAGCGCGGCCTGCATCGCGAGCAGCGTCTGAGCGTCGATGACCGGCGCGAGTTCGGCCTCTTCCCGGCGCCGGTTCATCCGCCGGGCGAGCACCTCGCGCTCGTCGGCGTGGCTCGGGTAACCGAACGACACGCGCAGCAGGAACCGGTCGAGTTGCGCCTCCGGCAGCGGGTACGTGCCTTCGTACTCGATCGGGTTCGCGGTCGCGAGCACGTGGAACGGCGGCTCCAACGCGAACGTAGTGCCTTCCACCGAGACCTGCTTCTCCTGCATCGCCTCGAGCAGCGCGGACTGGGTCTTCGGCGGCGTTCGGTTGATCTCGTCGGCCAGCAACAGGTTCGTGAAGATCGGACCGGGGCGGAAGACGAAGTCGTGGTTGCGCTGGTCGTAGAGGAACGAGCCGGTGACGTCGGCGGGCAGCAGATCGGGGGTGAACTGCAACCGGCGGAACCCGATGCCCAGGACCTGGGCGAACGAACGTGCGGTCAGTGTCTTACCGAGGCCCGGCAGGTCCTCCAGCAACACGTTTCCGCCGGCCAGGATGCCGGCGAGGACCAGCTCCAACGGCTCGCGGTTACCCACGACCACGGTGCCGACCGCGTCGAGAATCGTCCGGCCGAGCCGGCCGACCTCGTATGCCGGAATCGCGTCGCTCATATCGCCTCCATCTGCGCGACCATAGTCGCGATCTCCTGCGGGGTGACCTGTCGAGGGACAGGCTCAGTGATGAACTTCCAGAGCTGCGGTCCGACGAGAGTACGGGCCAGCACTGGATCGCTCGCCCGGCTGATCCCGTGGACGAGGCGGAGCCGTTCGTCGACCACGTCGGCGAACGCCGGCTGGATCAGATGCGTGAGGTGGCGGGCGTCGTCCTGGGCGTAGTCGAGGCGCTGGTCCCAGCGCCGAGCGGCCTCGCGGATGCCGTCGTCGCGAGCCGGGCGATGCCGTGGAGGCCAGCGCGGTGCGCAGCGTGATCGGCAGCTTGGGTGCCTTGACCGCGCGGAGCACCGTCCGGAGCAGGTACAGGGCAAGCATCGAGCCGATCACGAGCGGGTACGGGACGCCGATCGTGAGGCGCTCCAGAATCCACCAGAGCGCGACCGAGCAGCCCAGGATGACCGGCAGCACGGCCGCCATGTTCGCGCCGGATCGACGTTGGTTGCCGGATTCGTCCTCGTCGTACGCGAGGAGGTCGTCCAGGCCGGTCATGACCGCTCCTGCCGGGGTGACGGCCGGCGGCGTTGCCCGTCCGGGTCCTCGACGCGGCCGGCCGAGCGCCCGCCGATCGTGGCCGCCTCGAACTGCGGATCCTCGGCCAGCTGGCCGGACCGGGACTCCATCAACTCCGTACGGAGGTGCTCGAACGCGGCCAGTGCCTGATCGCGCATGGATGCCTCGATTCGGGCCGTACTGTATCGCGCCGTGCGGTAGAGGCCGGCCAGCTCCACCAGCACCGATCGGCTGACCTGATGATCCCCCAGCAGGCGTGCGACCAGGTCGGATGACGTGTCACCGGGTGCGCGCGGAGTGCCGGCCGCCTCGGCGACGTCTTCGAGGCGTACCCAGCAGGCGATGATCGCGGCGCGCGCATCGCCATCGGCCCGGGCCAGCTCGGAGATGCCGGCGTCCACGGCGGCGAGGACCGCCTCTCGCCGGGTCAGTTTCGGCACGCCAGCGGCGGCCCTTGCGGATCGTTGCGTGGTCGCCGACTCCAGCCATGCCTTGACGAAGTACCAGATCAGGAACCCGATCACGACGAACGCCGCGGCCGCGCACGCCCATCCGGCGATGGTTATCAGCAGCGATGACCGATGAGTGATCGCGGCCGGTGCGCCGGACACGAACGCCTGGCCGCTCGGGTGCACAGTGACGGGCGGGGCCGTCTGCGCGTACTTCTCCCGTACGGTCGGAGGGACCGGAATGTGTCGGAAGCCGGGCCGGCTCAGAACGGACAGAACGGCAACGGCGGCAAGCAGACCGCCGACCACAAGCAGCGGCCAGAGCCGCCGCGCCATCCTGCCCAACATCTCCCGACCCCGTTATCGATTGCGACGCGCACGTCTATGCCTACGCTCTGCCGGCATATGACAGTGCCTGAGCGAACACCTCGTCCAGCATGGTCGGCGTCAGGCGACCGGTAAAGGTGTTCTGCTGGCTGACGTGGTAGGAACCGATGAGAACCGGCGTATCCGCGTCGCCGTGCCAGACCGCGCCATGACCGAACTTCGGCCGCGGCCGAGGGATCGATGCGGCATAGGTTGAGCTTAGCGCCGGCCACCACGCCGACCACGCGAACGCACCGAGGGCAATCACCACTCGAAGCGTCGGCCTGATCAGCGCGACTTCGCGATTCAACCATGGCGCGCAGGTGTCTCGCTCGCCCGGAGTCGGCTTGTTATCCGGTGGCGCGCAGCGCACCGCTGCGAAGATCCGGGTATCGGTCAACGCCAAGCCGTCGTCGGCGCTGACGCTGGTCGGCTGATTCGCCAGACCGGCTCGGTGAAGCGCCGCGAACAGCACGTCACCGGACCGATCACCGGTGAAGATCCGCCCGGTCCGGTTCCCGCCATGCGCGGCCGGCGCGAGTCCGAGGATCCCGATCCGCGCATCGGCCGCACCGAAACCGGGTACCGGGCGGCCCCAGTACGTCTGATCGGCGTACGACGCGCGTTTCGTCGCCGCGACTTCCTCGCGCCACTCGACCAGTCGCGGGCAGGCTCGGCACGAGCTGATCGAGGCGTCGAGTTCAGCGAGATTTGTGCAGGCCGAAGCGGCGGCTTCGACCTGCGCGATCGGTGCTCAACCGAGCTTGGCCCGGAAGAAGTCGAGGGTCCGAGCCCAGGCGAGCGCGGCGGCATCCGCGTTGTACACCTCGGGTCGGTCGTCGTTGAAGAACGCGTGCTCGGTGCCGGGATAGTCGTAGAGCTTGCACTCGCCGCCGGCACCGATGATGGCGTCCTTCGCGGCCTGAATGCCGGGTGCGGCACTGGTGCCGTCGCCCTCGGAGCAGTGGATGATCGCGGCCTTGCCGGCGTAATTCGCCCAGCTCGGTGACATCCGCTCCCACGGGATCGGCGGGTAGAAGCCCGGCCGTCGCCACGATCTTGTCGGACAGCGTCGCCGACCACAGCGCGAGGCTGCCGCCCATGCAGAACCCGACCGCACCGACGCCGCCGGTCGCGCCGACGCTGGCGAGGTGGTCAGCGGCACCGGCCATGTCCTTGGCCGCCTGATCCATCGCGAGGCCCATCATCATCTTGCCGGCCTCGTCCGGCTCGGTGGTGTGCTGACCGTGGTAGAGATCGGGTGCGAGCGCGACGAACCCGGCCTCGGCAAACCGGTCGGCGAGCGATTCGATGTGCGGGACGAGGCCCCACCACTCCTGGATCACGATGACGCCCGGGCCGCTGCCCCCGTCGGGCCGAGCGAGGTAGCCCTCGCTGGTGCCGCCGTTGCTGCGGTAGCTCACGATCTCGCCCATATAGCCGGCTCCTTGGATACAGACGTCATTGGCTGATCAGGTGGGGGACGTATGGAGGTAGCCAACCACGCCCGACGCTATCGCGGAACCCACATCTACGTGTGAAGTACGAAACATCGCAGATCTTGGCTGCCCACAGTGGCTATTCCGTCATGATCGCAACCCCGAGCCTCCACCGCAGCCAAGATCTCCGATCATGCATGGGCGCCGCGACGCGGTCCGCGCTACGTCGCCAGCAGGCCGTAGGTGATGCCATCGAGGATGTCGTGCTCGCTCGCGACCACGGCGTCCATACCGGCGCGTTCCATGATCGTCCGAAGCACCAGCGCGCCGGCCCCGATCACGTCCGCGCGGCCGGGATGCATCACACCCAGCTCCAGGCGCTGCGCCGATGTCATCGCCAGCAATTTGCTAGTAACTGCCGAGACCTGCGCATATGTCGATCGCGCATGATGGATCCGGTCCGGCTGATAGGTCTCCAGACCGAGTGCGAGCGCGGTCACGGTGGTCACCGAGCCGGCCAGGCCGACCAGGGTTGCCGCCTCTTTCCCGGGTACGGCCAGCAGAGCCCGATCCACCGCGGCCGTGATGTCGGCGGTCGCCGCGGCAATCTGAGGGAGCGTCGGCGGATCGTCGGCGAAGTGCCGCTCGGTCATCCGTACGCAACCGATGTCGACGCTGATCGCATGCTCGGCAATGGTCGAACCGGTGACGAACTCGGTCGATCCGCCGCCGATGTCCACCACGAGATAGGGCTGTTCAAACGATGCCGGCAGACCGCGTACGGCGCCGGCGAACGACAGGTACGCCTCCTCGTCGCCGGTCACGACCTCGGGCGCCACACCGAGGGTCGCGATCACCATCGACCGGAACTCGCCGGCGTTCTCGGCGTCTCGGGAGGCAGATGTGGCGACCATGCGTACCTTGTCGACGTTGAGATCGTGGATTTGAGCTGCGTAGCCGCGCAGCGCGACGTGCGTGCGTTCGATCGCCGCGTCGGACAGGCGTCCGGTCCGATCGACCCCTTCGCCGAGCCGCACGATCTCCATCACCCGGACCACATCGACGAGCGGCCCGCCGTCCGGCGGCACGTCGGCGACCAGAAGACGAATCGAATTCGTGCCGCAGTCGATCGCCGCCACGCGTGTCATGAGACGGCCAGATGGAGGAGCATGCGCTTGTTTCCCAACGTGTTCGGCTTCACCCGTTCGAGGTCGAGGAATTCCGCGACACCCTCGTCGTAACTGCGGAGCAACTCCTCGTAGACCTTCGGCGGGACCGGCGCGCCGTCGATCTCGCGGAACCCGAACGACGCGAAGAACGCGGTCTCGAACGTCAGGCAGAACACCCGGGACACACCGAGCGACGACGCGACCGCGAGCAGTTCGGTGACGATGCGGTGACCGATCTTCTGGCCGCGTACGCCCGGGTCGACCGCGACCGTCCGGATCTCCGCCAGGTCTTCCCACATCACGTGGATCGCGCCGCAACCGACCAGCGCACCATCGTCGGCGATCGCCACCCAGAACTCCTGGATCGATTCGAACAGTGCGACGGTGGCCTTCGAGAGCAGGCGGCGCTCCACCGAGTAGGTGTCGATTAACCGGCGGATGCCCCGGACATCGCTGGTCACCGCACGCCGGATCGTCACATTCACCGGCAAAGCTTAGACCTCCGGAGGGCCGTGACGATGCCGGAGATGGATGGATAGAAGTCGGCATTGTCCGAGGTCGGACAGTTTCTTGCAGATAGATCACGGCCAGGTGAGCATGTCGGGCATGACCCCCCGCATGCGAATGCTCACTTATGTCACGGCCGCCACGCTTGTCCTCGGCTCGCTCGTCGGCTGCGGCCTGCTCAGCGCCGCAAAGAAGCTCGCCAACAACGCCGTGCTGCTCGGAAATCTCTCCGAGAAGATCACCGCCGCGGAGAAGTTGACGTACAAGGCCGTCTATAAGGCGACCGACGGCTCGACCGACACGATCGAGCAGGCACCACCGAAGGTCGCCTACCTGAGCTCCGACTCCGACTGGATCTTCACGGGCGACACGATCTACAGCTGCGACACCGAAAGCGGCGCCCTGAGCTGCACAAAGACCGTCGAGACGGACACCGAGGATCCGGATGCCGCGCTCGGCCTGGGCGCCGGAGCATTCTTCAGCGGCGGGCTCGGCATCGCGCTACTGGCGGCGGCGCTCGTCGTACCGCAGACGAACGTGAAGACATCGAACAAGAAGATCGCCGGCCTCGGCGGTACGTGCGTCGACGTGACCGGCGTCGATCAGAACTCCAGTGACGATGACATCGTCGGCTTCTCGATGTGCGTCGCCGACAACGGCGTGGTGACCGACTTCGAAAGCACCGATAACAAGGGCAAGAAGGACGGCATCACGCTGCAGAGCTACTCCACATCGGTGGATTCGAGCGCATTCGCGCCGCCGGCCGGTGCCACCATCACCGACCTCAGCGCACCCCCGACCGAGCCGCCGACGACGACCGAGTCGATCGCACCGAGCGAGCCGGCACCGGCCTCCAGCTGATCCGAGGCTGACGCTGCCCTTCGTTCGCGAGGGGCAGCGTCAGACCTCAACGCAGGGTCCGTCGCTCCACCAGGCACCGACCATCTCGGCCGTCTCATCACCGAACGGATTCACGCCCGGTCCGGCCGCAAGTGCATGGCCGAGCTGGACGTGCAGGCACTTCACCCGGCCGGGCATACCGCCGGCGGAGACGCCGTCAATCTCGTCGACGTCCATGATGGCGGTACGCCGGACCAGGTAGTCCTCGTGCGCGGCCAGATAAGCGGCGGCCAGTTCGGGATCGGTCGCGAGGCGCGCCGACATTTCCTTCATGACACCCGCGGACTCCAGCCGGCTACATGCCGCCGTCGCCTTCGGGCAGGTCAGGTAGAACAGCGTCGGAAACGGCGTGCCGTCGGACAGTCGCGGCGTCGTCTCGACCACGTCCGGCAGGCCGCACGGGCAGCGATGGGCGACCGCACGCGTACCGCGGGGGAAACGTCCCAACTGCGCAGCGACGACCGTCCGATCCTCGTCGGTCGCGGGCTCCCGCCCCGAACCCGGCAACACCGTCATTGCGGGGTCACGGGATTGTCGGCTCCGGTCACGTTCGTCCAGAGCTGGCCGTACCAGGGCGCGGTTGAGGCTGATGCGGTCGGCGTCACCGGCGGCGGCGGTGCGGCCTGGACCACATAGGTCTTCGTGCCGGGCGGCACCATGAAGAAGCGAGCGCGTGCCTGCGCCTTGATGTACGCGGGATCGTTCCACTCGGCCGACTGGGACGCGAGGTTGTTGATCCGGGCCCGTTGGAGCGCCTGCGACGTCTGCAGATCCTGGATCTGTGCCTCCTGCGCGAGGTAGAGCCGCACCGGATAGGCGTAGGCCAGCATCAGGGCGAGCAACACGAGTCCGAGCGCCGCGGCCCGGCCGGTCAGGCGTTTCGAGCCCGGCGCGGACGTACGCCGTGCGGCACCGGGAGCGGTGGCCCGCCGAGCCGTCGCCGGCCGAGTGGCGGACCTGGTCGCCTCGGTCCGAACCTCGGTCGCGGCGCCGGTCCGGATGCCGATCGACGGCTGGGCCGACGCCGTGCGGGTCGGGCGGCGAGACGGGGCCCGTGTGCCGGTGCCCCGATCTCGCGCCCGACCGCCGCTCGGACCTTGACCGCTGGGGGTGCGGCGCTGTGCCACGACCGCCCCCCTTCCTTCGTGAAAAAAACTAGTTGGAACGGTACCGCGGGAACGCGCCGGCTCCGGCGTAGCGCGCCGCGTCGCCCAGCTCCTCCTCGATGCGAAGCAGCTGGTTGTACTTGGCCACCCGGTCGGTACGAGCAGGCGCACCGGACTTGATCTGGCCACAACCGGCCGCGACTGCGAGGTCGGCGATCGTCGTGTCCTCGGTCTCGCCCGAGCGGTGACTCATCATGGTCCGGAGACCGGCGCGGTGGGCCATGTCCATCGCGTCGAACGTCTCGGTCAGCGTACCGATCTGGTTCACCTTGATCAGGACCGCGTTCGCGGCCTTCTCGGCGATGCCCCGGGCGATGCGGGTCGGGTTCGTGACGAACAGGTCGTCGCCGACGATCTGGATCCGCTCGCCGAGCGCCGCCGTCATCGCGGTCCAGCCGGCCCAGTCCTCCTCGTTGAGCGGGTCCTCGATCGAGACGATCGGGAACGCGTCGCAGATGCCGGTGTAGTACGCGATCATCTCGTCCGACGACTTCTTGCCGCCCTCGAACGCGTACGAACCGTCGGAGTAGAACTCCGTGGCCGCAACGTCGAGCGCGAGCGTGATGTCGACGCCGAGCGTGAAGCCCGCCTTCTCGATCGCCTCGGCGATCAGCTCGAGCGCGCTGATGTTGGCCGGCAGGCTCGGTGCGAAGCCGCCCTCGTCGCCGAGGCCGGTCGAGTAGCCCTTCTTCTTCAGCACGGACTTGAGCGAGTGGTAGGTCTCGGAGCCCCAGCGGAGTGCCTCGCGGAACGTCGGCGCACCGATCGGGGCGATCATGAATTCCTGGATGTCGACGTTCGAGTCGGCGTGCGCGCCGCCGTTCATGATGTTCAGCATCGGTACCGGCAGGAGGTGCGCGTTCGGGCCGCCGAGGTAGCGGAACAGGCTCAGCTCGGACGAGATCGCGGCGGCCTTCGCGGCGGCCAGCGAGACACCGAGGATCGCGTTCGCGCCGAGATTCGACTTCTCCGGGGTGCCGTCCAGGTCGATCATCTTCTGGTCGATGGCACGTTGGTCGGTCGCGTCGTACCCGATGATCTCGGGGAGGATCTGCTCCTCGATGTTGTCGACCGCCCGCTCCACGCCCTTGCCGCTATAGCGCTTGGCGTCGCCGTCACGCAGTTCATTTGCCTCGAACGCGCCGGTTGACGCGCCCGACGGGACGGCTGCGCGCGCGGTCGTGCCGTCGTCGAGGCCGATCTCCACCTCGACCGTGGGATTGCCCCGGGAATCCAGGATCTCGCGGGCGACGATTGCTTCGATGGTGGCCACTGTGGTCCGCTCCTTGTTTCGAAAGCTTCATGCATCGAGCTGCTTTCCTGCATCGACGCGTTGCCGGTCGCGGCGGTGCGACGTTGGCGAGCCTATCGAGCCTTTTTGGCGCGCATGTCACCGGCTCCGACCTTCGGTCACCGTTTGGTCTCGATCGCGAAACAACTGCGGCGACAAAACGGTTCTAGCCCGACAACTAACTTGCTCCTGCCGCTGCTCCTCGGCACATTGTGTGCATGTTCCGTCTTCTGCGAGCGGCCGCAGCCCTGTGCTCACTCGCAGTGCTCGTCGGCGGCACGCTCGCCGGTTGTACGACGGCGGCCGACGCGGGCAGCTCGTTCGGCGACAGCGAGTTGATCAACGATGTCGCGGGCCGACTCGCCGGTGCATCGGACAATTCGTACACGGCGACGTACGCGCTGACGGACAATTCGCATGTTTCGGTCGCACACACGCATGATCCGGATTCCACCACGTTCCAATATCGCGACACGACGGTTCTCATCACCCCGAACAGCACGACATCGTGCACCACACTGGCGAAGTCCACCTGTACGGTCACTCCCGGCGATACCGGCGAGGCGGCGCTGGCACCGGCGATCGACCGGCTGATCGAGGCGGGTGGCATGATCCGGCCGGAGACCGTGGTCGCGATCCTCACGAGGATGTCGCTGAACGCGGACGCGATCCTCTCCGAGAACGATCAGGCCGTCGCCGGCACCAGCGAGACCTGCGTATCGATCACCGGCGTACCGGCCGCGGATCGGTTCACCGCGTGCGTGACGACTGACGGCCTGCTCGGGGCGTTCTCCGGGACGGTCGACGGCGTGGCGATCGACATCCAGTTGGTGCAGTTCGCACTGAGCCCCGGACCGTCCGCCTCGTAGCTACTCCGCGACGTCGTCCTCGGCGGTGTCGTCGTCGGCGGTCTCGTCCTCGGCGGCTTCGTCCTCGGCGGCTTCGTCGTCGGCGGCTTCGTCCTCGGCAGTCTCGTCCTCGGCGGCGCGGAACTTGTCGATCTTGGCCAGGGCGACGCTACGCAGAGCGGCCTCCGCGTCGATCCCGGCGGCCCGAGCCTCGAGCACCAGATTCCACAGCCGCTCGCCGATGCCCTCGCCCGTTTCGGGTCCCGTGATCGACGCCCTGGCCTGCACCTTTGCGGCCAGCGACAGCGCCGGCTGGGCCAGCGCGATGCTGTCCATCGCTGATCGTCCGGCCTACTCGGCCTGCTTGATCCGATTCCACTGGGCCGTGATCTCGTCGATCGTCGCCGCCTGACCGTCGGCGAACACGTGCGGGTTGCGCCGGATCATCTTCGCGACCAGATCGCCGGCCACGTCGTCGATCGACCACGCCTCCCCGTCCGGCAGCTCCTCGGCCATCCGGGCGTGCAGCACCACCTGCAGCAGCACGTCGCCGAGTTCCTCGCGGAGCGCCGCATGATCGCCCGCTTCGATCGCGTCGACCGCCTCGTACGCCTCTTCCAGCATGTACTTCGCCAGGCTCCGGTGGGTCTGCTCGCGCTTCCACGGATCGCCGCCGGGTGAGGCCAGCCGGTCCATCACGGTCACCGCGTCGAGCAGGCGTGCGCCGGATGGGTCCCACGACCCGTACATCAGCTCCAACTCGGCCAGGTGCGGCTCCCGGGCGAGGCGCAGGCCGAGTTCGCGGGCGAGGCGTTCGTCGCCGCTCGCAGCCGACAACCAGACCGCCGCGCCGTCGGTTGCGGCCGCCGCGAGCAGGTCATCCACGCCGTGGTCGGTGACCACGACGTCAACGCCGACGGTACGCAGCGCGTCCGACTGCCCGGTCGCGTCGCTGGCAAAAACCTTGTGGGTACGCACGAGATCCCACGCGTCGGCGGTCAGCAGCCCGGCCGGCAGCCGAGGCGACGTGACCAGCAGGACGATCCGAGCCGGCATCGGCTACTGCTGGACCGGGGCCGGGGTGGGCGAGTCGAGGACGGCCGGAGCCGACGCGGCCGGGTCGAGCGGCAGGATCACCACGGTGAACTCTCCGCCGGTCTGCGGATTCTGCAGGTTGAGCACCGGGTAGTAGAGCGCGTCACACGGCGCCGACGAGCACGCGCCGTTGTACCGGGGATTGATGCTGACGTTGTAGTCCTTGACGGCCTGGGACAGCTCCTGCTGCACCGTGATCGACTGTCCGACGTTCACGCTGCTCTTGATCGCGGCCGCGCTGTCGGCGAGCTGACCCGCCGGTGCGGCACCGGCCTTCACGGCCCGGTCGTAGACGTCTGCGATCTGGGCATCGGTCGGCGTTGTCGGCTTGGCGGCGGACATCAGCGTCTGATTCCACATGTACGCGGTCGCAAAGTTCTGGGCGAATTCGCTGTGCTCGTCCACGCTGTACCCCGTCGCGATGCTCTGGAGCAACGCTTCCGGCACGGGCTGTGCCTTGATGTTGTGCGCCGCGGCGTAACGTGCTGCGACCTCCGAGAAGACCAGGGATTCGAGCGTAATCGGCTCAGCTGACACGGGCAGCTTCGCCTTGGAGGTGATCGATGACACCTCGGCCTGAGTGATCCGGTGATTGCCGACCCACGCGGCGGTCCCGGCGTCGGAACGGCACGCGCTCAGCCCGCCCACGGCCAGCAGTCCCAGCACGGCAACGGTGGCAAACTTGCGGCCGACCCGTCGCACGGCAGCACGCTCAGACACGATTAATCCCCTTCACCGTCGTACACATGATGCGCGGCCACTCTCTCACGCCTGTGATCACCGCGCCGCAGCCGGGGTCGCGGCCGACGCTGGAGGGTCGCCGAGCACGGTCGAGAGCAGTTCGGCGCACCACTGGAGCATCGCCGCGTCCCGCAGTGGCTCGCCGCCGACCTTGCGGTCGTTCGGGCGCGGCAGCGAGACCTGATCGCTCGCCTGCTTGTAGACCGACTCCGGATAGAAGCGCTTCAACCGCAGCTGCTTCGAGTCCGGCAGGACCATCGGCCCGAACCGCACGTGCCGGCCCTGCAGCGAGACGTCGGTCAGCCCGTACGCGCGGGCCAACAGCCGGAAGCGCGCGACCGCGATCAGGTTCACCACTTCGGCCGGCGGCTTGCCGTACCGGTCGGTCATCTCGACGACGACCTCGTCCAGCGCGGCGGCGTCGCGGACCTCGGCGAGCTTGCGATACATCTCCAGCCGGAGACGCTCGACGCCGATGTAGTCGTACGGGAGGTGGGCGTCGACCGGCAGATCGATCTTGACGTCCGGCACCTCCTCCTCCGGCCGCTCGCCCTTGAACTGCGCGACCGCCTCGCCGACCATCCGGACGTAGAGGTCGAAGCCGACGCCTTCGATGTGGCCGGACTGCTCGCCGCCGAGCAGGTTGCCGGCGCCACGGATCTCCAGGTCCTTCATCGCGACGTACATGCCGGCGCCCAGCTCGGTGTGCTGCGCGATGGTGGCGAGTCGCTCGTGCGCGTGCTCGGTCAGCGGCTTCTCCGGCGGGTAGAGGAAGTAGGCGTACGCCCGCTCGCGCCCGCGACCGACCCGGCCGCGGATCTGGTGCAGCTGCGCCAGGCCGAGCAGGTCGGCACGCTCGACGATCAGCGTGTTCGCGTTCGGGATGTCGATGCCGGACTCGACGATCGTGGTGCAGACCAGGACGTCGAACTCCTTCTCCCAGAACCCGACCATCACCTTCTCCAGCGCGTCCTCGCCCATCTGGCCGTGCGCGACCGCGATCCGCGCCTCGGGCACGAGTTCGCGCAGCCGGCGGGCGGCCCGATCGATCGACTCGACCCGGTTGTGCAGGTAGAAGACCTGTCCGTCACGCAGCAGTTCGCGGTGGATCGCGGCGGCGACCTGCTTGTCGTCGTGCCGCCCGACCGAGGTGAGCACCGGGTGGCGCTCCTCCGGCGGCGTCGCGATCGTGGACATCTCGCGGATGCCGGTGATCGCCATCTCCAGCGTTCGCGGGATCGGCGTCGCCGACATGGTCAGTACGTCGACCGCCGTACGCAGAGCCTTGAGCTGCTCCTTGTGCTCGACGCCGAACCGCTGCTCCTCGTCCACGATGATCAGCCCGAGCTGCTTGAACCGCATCGACTTCTGCAGCAGCCGGTGGGTGCCGATCACGATGTCGGCGGTACCGTCGGCGGCCATCTCCAGCGCCTGCGCGGACTCCTTCGGCGTCTGGAACCGGGACAGCTGCCGGATCTCGACCGGGAACTGCGACATCCGCTCGGAGAACGTGTTGTAGTGCTGCTGCGCGAGGAGCGTCGTCGGCACCAGGACGGCCACCTGCTTGCCGTCCTGTACGGCCTTGAACGCCGCGCGTACGGCGATCTCGGTCTTGCCGTACCCGACGTCGCCGCAGACCAGCCGGTCCATCGGGATCGGCTTCTCCATGTCGCCCTTGACCTCGTCGATCGTGGTGAGCTGGTCGATCGTCTCCTGGAACGGGAACGCGTCCTCCAGCTCGCGCTGCCACGGCGTGTCCGGGCCGAACGCGTACCCGGGCGCGTTCTGCCGGGCCGCGTAGAGCTGGATCAGCTGGGCCGCGATCTCGCGTACCGCCTTGCGGGCACGCTGCTTCGACTTCGCCCACTCGGAGCCGCCGAGCTTGTGCACGGTCGGCGTCTCGCCGCCGACGTACCGGGACAGCTGGTCGAGCTGGTCGGTCGGCACGAACAGCTTGTCCCCCGGGCTGGCCGCGCTTCGAGGAGGCGTACTCGATCACGATGTACTCGCGCTCGGCGCCGTTCACCGCCCGCTGCACCAGCTCGACGTAGCGGCCGATGCCGTGCTGCTCGTGCACGACGATAGTCGCCGGCCTGCAGCTCCAGCGGGTTGATCGTGTTGCGCCGGCGGCTCGGCATCGTGCGCATGTCCTTGGTGGACGTGCCTCGGCCGCCGGAGATGTCCGTACCGGTGAGGATCGCGATCTTCGCGACGTCGTCGATCAGGCCGTTGCCGAGCGCACCCGTGGTGACCAGCGGCGATCCCGGCTCCGGCAGCTCTTCGATCGTCTCGGCGAGCGCGATGCCGATGCCGGCCTCCCGCAGCACCTCGACCGCCCGTTTCGCCGGGCCGTGGCCCTCGAAGACGAGCGCGACCCGCCAGCCGTCCGCGGCCCAGCGCGTGACGTCCTCGACCACCCGCGCGGTGTCGCCGTGGTAGAGCGGCACCGGCTGCGCCGAGAGCGTCAGCGCGCGGCCCTCGTCCGGCGACACGTCGCCGAGGTCGAGGAGTTCACCTTCGAGCCACGGCTGGTCCGGCTCGACCTGGCGTCGGCGGCCACGATCCCGAACGGCGCGACCGTCCACCACGGCAGGTCGGCGTCCCGGGCCGCGGCACGTACTTCGGCCAGGCTCTTGAAAGCGACGGCACCCGTGTCGATCGGCGCCTTGCCGCCCACGGCCGCCGCGGCCCAGCTCGCCTCCAGAAATTCATCACTGGTACGCACAAGGTCGTGCGCCCGGGTCCGGATGCGTTCCGGGTCGCACAGCAGCACGGTCGTTCCGGCCGGCATGCAGTGCAGCAGCAGCTCCAGGCTCTCCGGGCCGTGCAGCGCCGGTGCCAGCGACTCCATGCCCTCGACCGGGATGCCCTCGGCGAGCTTGTCCAGGATCTCGGCGATCTCCGGGTGCTCCTCGGCCAGCTTCTTCGCGCGCTTCCGGACCTCCGGCGTGAGCAGCAGCTCCCGGCACGGCGGGGCCCAGAGCCGGTCGACCGTGGCGATCGTGCGCTGGTCGGCGACCGCGAACGTACGGATCTCCTCGACATCATCGCCCCAGAACTCGACCCGCACCGGGTGCTCGTCGGTCGGCGCGAACACGTCCAGAAGTCCGCCGCGGACGGCGAATTCGCCACGCTTGGTGACCAGGTCGACCCGGGCGTAGGCCAGCTCGACCAGCCGGTGCGCGACGTCGTCGAGGTCGGCCGCGGTACCCGGACGCAGCTCCACCGGCTCGAGGTCGCCGAGCCCCTTGAGCTGCGGCTGGAGCATCGAACGGACGGGTGCGACGACGACGCGTACCGGTCCGCGCTCGGCGTCGGTCGGGTCCGGATGCGCGAGCCGGCGCAGCACGCCCAGCCGGCGGCCGACCGTGTCCGACCGCGGCGAGAGGCGCTCGTGCGGCAGCGTCTCCCAGGCCGGATAGACCGCGATTTCGGCCGGTGGCAGCAGGTCTCCGAGCGCGGCGGCGAGGTCTTCCGCCTCCCGCGAGGTGGCCGTGACGACGAGCGCCGTCCGGCCCGCGCCGTCGACATCGGCGGCGATCGCGGCGACCAGGAACGGGCGTACGGATGCCGGCGCGGTCACGTCGACCTGGTCAGCGGCCGGACCGCCGCGCCGTGCGATCTCGGCGACCGAACGCAGTGCCGGGTCGTCGAACGCAGCGCGGAGCAGGCCGGTCAGCTTCATGGGAGTCCTTCCGAGCACAAACGCGGGCGCACGCATTTTGGCCCCAACGCCCAGTTCGGACGGGGGTACGCAGGGACGAGCCTACTCCCATCGTCATCCAGCCACACATCGCCATGAATCGGGCATAAGCTGGCGAAAGCTACTTGACGGGAGTGCCGGGATGACCGATGAAAGCCGGATCTGGGCGGATGACGACCCGCGACGTGATATCGACCCGGTTGCCGAGGCGGCCGACACCGATGACGGCGTAGCGGCTGCAGAACCGACCACCGTCCCGGCGTCGGCGTCGCCCCAGCACGAGGCGGCCGTTCCGGATCCGGAGTCCCCGCACGAGGCGACCGGCGGCGCCCACGTACGCGTGCCGCCGGCCGTACCGGTGCCGCGGCCCGGCACGCGCGGCATGGGCCACGTCGCCGAACCCGACCACGTGGACCCGAACGACTGGTGGCAGGCGTGGCTCTCGCGTACGGGCGTGACGTTGCTCGCGACGCTCGTGCTGACCACCGGTCTGGTCTGGGCGTGGCTGGGCGGCCTGACGAACCCGCACGCCCGGAGCATCCCGATCGCGGTGATCAGCGGCGATACGAACGCGATCGCTGCTCTCTCGCTCGACCAGGAGAACTCCGAGCTGCAGGTGATGCGGTATTCGAGCGCCGCCGCCGCGACGAGCGCGCTGTCGAAGCGGCAGGTCGCCGCGATCCTGACGTCCGATCAGACCGGCGCCGCCGCACTCAACCTGACGATCGCCAGCGCGGCCGGTCCCGGTGTCGCCAACTCGGTCGTCGACTCGATCAACTCGGTCGCCACGTCGTTCAACGTGCCGCTCACGATCGAGGACGCCTATCCGACGTCCGAGAAGGACCCGGATGGGCGTACCCCCTTTTACTTGATGTTGGTCTGGATTTTCGGCGGACTGATCGCGGCCGTGCTGATCGGCGTCACGCTGGGCACCGTCCCCCGCGATCTCGATCGGCTCGGCATGCGGCTGGCCGCGCTGGCGGTGTTCTCGCTGGCCCTCGGGCTGATCGGGTCGCTGTTCGCGGTGCCGTTCCTGGGGATCTGGAACCATCACATGTTCGGCCTGTGGATGAGCGGCACGCTGATCGTGTTCACCGCTGCGCTGATCACCTCGGCGCTGCAGAGCTGGCTGGGCATGTGGGGTATCGGCATCGCAGCACTGCTCCTGCTCGTGCTCGGCGTGCCCGGAGCCGGCGGACAGTGGGGCTCGCCGTTGGTGCCCGGATTCTTCCGGTCGATGCACAGCTGGGTGCCGAACGGCCTGGGTACGGACTTGGTACGAGGGGTCGAGTACTTCGGGCGGAACGCGAACACCTGGCCGATCACCGGCCTGGCGCTGTGGTGCCTGGCCGCAATCGTGGCGCTCGTCGGCTCGACCGCGGTGCTCGGCCGGCAGGCGCGCTCCAACCTCTTCGATGCCGGCTCCGCCGAGCCGGTGGACCCGCACCCGGCTGGCGCGCACTCCGTCGATGCGCACTCCGCCGCCACTCCATGATCACGAAGATTCAGACGTGCGATCGCACGTTCAGCTCTTCGTGATCACGAAAGTCCCACCAGTATAGCTAGTTCGCTATACTGGTGGGCATGACAGTGGATGGGCTGCGGGCGGCGCGGCTTCGGGCCGGGTTGTCGCAGGCCGCGGTCGCCGGCCGTACGGGCACGACGCAATCGGCGATCGCTCGGCTCGAGACGTCCGGCGCCGACCCGCGGCTGAGCACCGTGGAACGCTACCTTCAGGCACTCGGTGCCCGGCTGGTCATCGACGAGCGCGTACCGACGTTGGTGGAGACAGCGGCTGGCGTACGCGCCGCGATCGGCGCACGCGATCCCGAGGAGGCACTCCGCCACGTGATCCAGTTCATCGACGATGTCAGCCGGCTGAACGAACGCGCCCGCACGGTCGCCCTTCGCGACGAACCCGATCCGACCGGCAGCCCGCAGTGGGATGCGCTGCTGGCGGGCGTCGCGGAGTACGTCGCGCTCACCCATGGCGCTCGCGTACCGGGTTGGACGGCGGCACCGTCGCGGTTCCTGCCGACGTTCTGGTTCGTCATCGAGGACATCCTCGGCCGCCCGGCGAACGGCCTCGCCGCCAACGCGTTCGTGAATTCGCCGGCGCCGTTCGCGAACCGCGGGATCTTCCTCGATCGACGCACTCTGGTCAGCGTATGAACGCCGGACTCCTGTCGCGCGACGACTTCCTCTCGCTTCTCACAAGCATGGCCGACGAGCTGGAACGGCGCGGCCTCCGGGCGGAGTTGTTCGTGGTCGGCGGCGCGGCGATGGCGCTCGCCTACGACACCCGCCGGACGACGCGGGACCTGGATGCGGTGTTCGAACCGAAGATGATCGTGTACGACATCGCTCGCGAAATCGGTGCCCGTCACGGCCTCGGCGCCGACTGGCTGAACGACGGGGTCAAGGGATTCCTGCCGGGCGAGGACCCGAATGCCACCACGCTGTTCGACCGTCCCGGCCTGTCGGTCCGGATCGCCTCGGTCCCGTACCTGTTCGCGATGAAGGCCGTTGCGGCGCGCGCCGAACGAGACGCGGGCGATCTGCAGGTGCTCTACCGGCTCTGTGGTTTCGCCTCGATCGACGAGGCACTGGACAGCGTCGCGGCGCACTATCCACCGCATCTGCTGCCGCCGAAGACCGAGTTCTTCCTCCGAGAAATGCTGGCCTGACGTGGGAATTGTCGTACCTCGGTCGTATCTGGACGAGCCCCGCTGGTGGCACGGCGGCCGGGAGTGGCTGGACCGGCTTCCGGCGCTCGTCGACGAGCAGTGCGACCGCTGGCAGCTCCACCTGGACGGCGACCCGGCGCACGGTGCGCATGCGCTGGTCGTACCGGTTCGCCGGGACGACGAGCGCTTCGCACTCCGGATCACGCCGCCGGATCAGGATCTGGACGCACTCGTCCGGGCGTTGACGTTCTGGGACGGGCACGGCGTCGTCCGGCTCGTCGACGTCGATGTGCCCAGGGGTGCGCTGCTGCTGGAACGGCTGGGCGTTTCGCTTCGCGAGACACCGGCCGACCAGGCCGTTGCCGTCCTCGGATGGATGATGACCCGGCTGGCCGTACCGGCGCCTCTTGATGTTCCGTCGACCGCGGACCTGGTGCGCGACCGCGCAGCGCACCTGGAAGCGGAGTGGGCTGCGACCGGCGAGCCGTTCGCGCCGTCGCTGCTCGCCGAGGCGCTGCGCACCGCGGCTCGGCTGTCGAGCACCGATTCGACGAGTGCGGTCAACGGTGATCTGCACTCAGCGCAGCTCCTACGCGGATCGCGCGCGCCGTGGCTGGTCGTGGACCCGATCCTGATGCGCGGCGACATCGCCTACGACCTCGGGCGGGTCCTGTGGACGCGGCTCGACGAGATGGACGACATCGAGCGGCACTTCGACATCGCGGTACGGTCGGCGAAACTCGATCGTGACCATGCGCGCGACTGGGTGGTGTTCCGGACGGTCGACTACTGGCTGTGGGGCCTGAGCGTCGGCCTGACCGAGGACCCGGAGCGCTGCCGTCGCCTGCTGGCCGCGATCCACTAAGTCCGGCCGCGGTGATGGTGGAGTGGCGGACGCGCTATAGCACGTCCGGCACTCCACGCTCCTAATGTCGCTAGAGCGGCAGCTCGATGTTGTGCATCGTCTCGACCTCACGGAAACCGAAGCGCTCGTTGATCGTGCGCATCGCGTCGTTGACCTCGGCCGTCCAGGTCTGCACGTGCCTCGCCTCCGGATGGCTCGCAGCCAGCTGACGAAGGTTGGCCACCTTTGCCAGGGTGCCGAGACCGTGCCCGCGGTGTGCCCGCAGCACGAACGTGTCGTCCTGCAGGACCTGCGCACGATCGACGGTCACGAACATCCGGGTGTACGCCACCGGAGTCCCGCCGGCGTCGACCACCATCGCGGTCACGATGCCGTACCCGCGGCCGACCAGCGACGCTTCGGATGCGCGTACCCAGTCGGCGTCGAACGTGCCCGGCGTGTGATCGCGGTCGCCGCTCGGTACGTCGTGCTCCATCCGCGTACGCATGCCAGCGAACACGTCCAGCCACTCCTCCCCCGTCGGTCCGGTCCACGTGACGACGCGGTACCCGTCGCGGACCGACGTTCCAGCGCGGCTAACGCCTCCTCGGGCATCGGGACGTCGAGCATCAACCTGCGCTCGGTGTGCCGGATCTCGAAGCCCCGAGCACGTGCGAACGCCATGCCCGCGGCATCGTCGGTGACGTTGAGCTCATCGGTGACCAGGCTCCGGCTACTCGCACGTACCCGCGATATCGCCTGTTCGAGGAGGGCGGTGCCGATGCCGCGGCGCCGGTGTTCCGGCCGTACGTTCACGTCGACCTCAGCGGCGTGCACGTCGGTACGCTGCGGAAACTCGATCAGCACCGTACCGAGGCACTCGTCGCCGTCCCACCCGCCCAGCGCATTCCGAGCGACGTTGCCGGTCGGCGCCTGAAACAGCGACAGCAGCGACGACTTCGGGACGACCGGCGGCGCGATCCGGCCGTAGCTCGCGGCGGCGTGGAACGCCTCGTACCAGGCGTCGAAGCTGGGGAGGTCGAACGGGTCCAGCTCACGGATGATCACGAGAGACCTCGGGCGGTGCGCTCGGCCGGCTTCGGTGGGTAGATCACCGGGACACGCTAAAGCATGGGCCGGGCGGCCGTCGCCTCGCTTATCCGAGCTAGCATCCAGTAACCGGACAACGCAGTCCCGCGATGCATACGCATGTGACGAGGAGTGTCCCGGTGTCTGAGCTAGTCGACATGATCGAACCCGATGCTGCGCTGCGAGCGGACATCCGCCGTCTCGGTACGCTCCTGGGCCAGACGCTGGTCCGCCAGGAGGGCCAGCGCCTGCTGGACCTGGTCGAGCAGGTCCGAGCGCAGGTCCGGAGCGACCCGGCCGCCGCTGCCGCCGTGCTCACCGCGATGGACGTCTCCACCGGCACGAAGCTGGCCCGCGCGTTCTCCACCTACTTTCACCTCGCGAACATCACCGAGCAGGCGCACCGCGCTCGTGAACTGCGCCGCCGACGCGCCCGTGACGGCAGCTGGCTGGACGCCGCCGCGGAGTTGATCGCCGAGCGTGGAATACCGACCGACGACGTGGCCGCGGCCGCTCGCCGGCTCGCGATCCGGCCGGTGTTCACCGCGCACCCGACCGAGGCGTCCCGACGCTCGATCCTGTCCAAGCTGCGTTCGATCGCGGATCAGCTCGACGCCGAAGCGGCCGGTGCCGCGCTCTACGGCAGCCCGCCGGATGCCGACGGCCGCCTGGCCGAGCTGATCGACCTGCTCTGGCAGACCGACGAGCTGCGCGTCGACCGTCCCGACCCGGCCGACGAGGCGCGTAACGCGATCTACTACCTGCGCGATCTCTATACCGATGCGGCGCCGCAGGTTCTCACCGATCTCGCCGCGACGCTGCAGAAACTGGGCGTGGCAACGCCGCCGAACGGTCGCCCGCTCACGTTCGGCACCTGGATCGGCGGCGACCGCGACGGCAACCCGTACGTGACGCCGAAGGTCACCCGCGACGTCCTGCTGATCCAGTACGAACACGGCATCCAGGCCGCCGAAGCCGTCCTCGACGAGCTGATCAACGAGGTCTCGGTGTCCCGCCGGGTCCGGCCGGTCTCGCTCGACCTGTCCGCTTCGCTCGCCGCCGACCTGGACAAGCTGCCCGAGGTCTCGTCGCGCTTCCGGCAGGTGAACGCCGAGGAGCCGTACCGGCTCAAGGCCCGATGCATGAAGGCGAAGCTCGCGAACACGCGCGAACGCCTCCGGACCGGCGCACCCCGCCAGCCCGGCCGCGACTACCGCGGCACCACGGAGATCATCGCGGATCTCGAACTCATGCGCGCGTCGCTGGCCCGCAACGCCGGCCAGCTGACCGCGACCGGCAAGCTCGCCGCGGTGATCCGGACGATCTCCGCGTTCGGGCTGCACCTGGCGACGCTCGACATCCGCGAGCACTCCGAGGCGCACCACGCCGTCCTCGCGCAGCTCTACGCGCGTACCGGCGAGGTCGCCGGACTACGCGAAGCTGACCCGGGCCCAGCGCACCGAGCTGCTCTCCGAGGAGCTGTCCGGCCGCCGGCCGCTCGCCGGTGCTCAGGTCACGCTGACCGACTCGGCCCGCAAGACGTACGACGTGTTCACCACGATCCGCGAGATGCAGGAGTTCTTCGGGCAGCGACGTGATCGAGTCGTACATCATCTCGATGACCCACGGCATCGACGACGTCCTCGCCGCAGTGCTGATCGCGCGCGAGGTCGGCCTCGTCGACATGGGTGGCGAGAAGGCGAAGATCGGCTTCGTACCCCTGCTGGAAGAGGTCTCCGAGCTGGAGTCGGCGGGTGACATCCTCGACCAGCTGTTGTCGCTGCCGGCCTACCGCGCGATCGTGCACGCACGCGGCGACGTGCAGGAGGTCATGCTCGGCTACTCCGACTCCAACAAGGACGCCGGCATCACCACGTCGCAGTGGACGATCCACCGAGCACAGCGCGCACTGCGCGACGCCGCCGCAAAGCACGGCGTCCGCCTGCGGTTGTTCCACGGACGCGGGGGTACGGTCGGCCGGGGCGGCGGCCCGACGCACGAGGCGATCCTGGCTCAGCCGTACGGCACGCTGGACGGCGCGATCAAGGTGACCGAGCAGGGCGAAGTCATCTCGGACAAGTACACGCTGCCCGCGCTCGCACGGGAGAACCTCGAGTTGACCGTGGCCGCGGTGCTGACGGCGACGCTCGTGCACACCACGCCGCGCCAGCCGCAGGAGTCGCTGTCCACCTGGGACAGCACGATGGACGCCGTGTCCGCGGCCGCGTTCACGTCCTATCGGTCGCTGATCGAGCACCCGGATCTGCCCGCGTACTTCTGGGCATCGACGCCGACCGAGCTGCTCGGCGCGCTGAACATCGGCTCCCGCCCGTCGCGGCGGCCGGACGCCGGCGCCGGCCTCGGTGGCCTGCGGGCGATCCCGTGGGTGTTCGGCTGGACCCAGAGCCGCCAGATCGTACCCGGCTGGTTCGGCGTCGGCACCGGCCTCGCCGCCGCCCGAGAGGCCGGCCTCGGCGACGAGCTGCACGACATGTACGACCGGTGGCAGTTCTTCCAGACGTTCGTCTCCAACGTCGAGATGATGCTCGCGAAGACCGACCTGACGATCGCGGAGCGCTATGTCGAGACGCTCGTACCGGCGAATCTGCAACCGATCTTCGAGACCATCAAGACGCGAGTTCGAGCTGGTCGCGACCGAGATTTCGGCGCTCACCGGCAACTCGGCGGCGCTGTCGAACCAGCCGGCACTCGCCCGTACGCTCGCCGTCCGCGACACCTATCTCGAGCCCCTGCACCACCTGCAGGTCGCGCTGCTCGGGCACTATCGTGCGTCTCGCGGCGAGCCGGGATCGGGCCGGCCGTCGACGACCGATCCGGCGCTCGAGCGAGCGCTCCTGACCACGGTGAACGGCATCGCCGCCGGTCTGCGCAACACCGGCTGAGCCGTTCCCAACGTTCCTGACCGGTTCGGCCGGCGGCGAATTCGGCGCGTCGCTGGCCTAAGACGGTCGGAAGCTACTGGTAGTAGCCCTCGACCTCGCTGACCGGCCGCGCCTGGACGGCATCGGGATCGGTGTTGTTGTCGCGCGCGGCGCGGCGCCGGCGAAGAAGGTCCCAGCACTGGTCGAGTTCTTCCTCGACGGCGTGGAGACGCGCGTGCTCCTCGTCCGAGCCGATCGTGCCCGACTGGACGCCACTGCGCAGCCGGTGCTCCTCGTCGACGAGTTCGGAGATGTGATGCTGAATCGACCCATCCTGCATGTCTCAAACTTACGCTACGCATGATCCGCGAGTGCGGTGGCGGCCGAAGCCGCCACCGTCAGGAGGTCTCGCCGCGCATCGTGAAGGACTGCAGGCGATTGATCGCCACCGCGGTCGCCGCCACCAGGAACACCACCGACATGATCACGGCGGTGACCAGAGACAGCGGCGGGGTCAGGGCCTGCGAGTTGCCGATCTCGGCGGACAGCGTGAGGCCCAACTGCTCGATCGACAGGCTGCGGGTACCGGCCAGCAGATTCGTCAGCAGCCCTTCCCACAGCAGGATGTAGACCAGCCCGATCAGCACCGGCCGCCGGGAGACCAGGCTCAGCGCGACGAACAGCGCGCAGTAACAGATCGACGCGACCGCGCCGCCGACCGCGACCCCGACCGCAAACCGGGTACCCAGTATCAGCCCGCCGGCGATGAACAGCATGACCGCGTTGACCAGCCCGGCAACGCCGGCCGCGACCGCGAGTTTGGTCAGCACGATCTCCGATCGAGCGATCGGCTTCGTCAGGATGTGCACGATCGTCCCGTCGTCGATCTCGGACCCGAGCACGGATGATCCGATGATCAGCGACACCACCGGCACGATCACCGCGAAACCGATCGCGTGGATGAGCGGATCCACCAGCACCGAACGATCGTCGTTGAACGCGCGCCCGAGCAGGGTCAGCGCGATCAGGATCAGCGGCATCGGGATCAGCAGCAGGGCGCGCTTGCGGCCGAGCAGGCTGCGGAGGGTCAGGTTGGCTATCGACGGGATTCATTGCGCCACCAAGTAGGAGAAGACACTTTCCAGGGATTCGTCGGACGGCTGCAGGCGGCTGACGCGTACACCCTCGCGAATTGCGATTTTGGGAAGCGCGCGGGTGAACGCGCCGTAGTCGCTCGCGCGGACCTCGAGCCCGGCGGCGGCGATGTCCACACCCGCGACCGAGTCCTCGCCGACCAGCGCGACCGCCAGCCGGCGATCGTCGGAGGATCGGATCGAGAACACGTGCGGCCGGTGGGTCATCAGCCGGCGGATCGTGCGGAAGTCGCCGGACGCGGCGAGACGACCGGCCACGATCACCTGGACCGTGCCGGAGACCTGCTCGACCTCTTCCAGGATGTGCGAGGAGAACAGCACGGTCCGGCCGGCCTGGCCCATCGCGTGCAGCAGATCCATCATGTGCATGCGCTGGCGCGGATCCATGCCGTTGAACGGCTCGTCGAGCAGCAGCATGTCCGGATCGTGCACCAGCGCGGCGGCGACCCGCGTGCGCTGCCGCATGCCCTTCGAGTATGTGCTCATCCCCCGCGACTGCGCGTCGTTCATCTCGACCATGGAGATCGCGCGCCGAGCCGCGTCCGACCGGATCCGGCAGCTTGTGCAGCCGCGCGCTGGCCAGCACGAACTCGTAGCCGGTCAGATAGCTCGGGGACCGCCTCGCGTTCGACCACGAGCCCGATCCGCCGGTAGATCTCCGGGTTCCGCCAGACCGGCTCGCCGCCGATCGTGACCGTGCCCTGCGACGGCGGCAGGAAGCCCGCCATCATGTGCAGCAGCGTCGTCTTGCCCGCGCCGTTCGGTCCGAGCAGGCCGGTCACGCCCGCGCCGAGCGTCATCGTGACGTCGTTGACGGCAACCACGTTGCCGTACCAGCGGGATGCGCTGACCAACTCGACCGGCGTCATGCGTCCACCTTCCGATAGCGGAGGAGCAGCAGCCCGCCGCAGAGAACCACCAACAGCAAGGACACGATGAGGTACGCCCAACCGAACGCTCCCCACTGCTTCGGATCGCCGGCGAGCATCCACGTATTCACCGAATCGGTCAGCACGTCCGGGACCGAGGAGCCGTCCGACCCGCTCGCCGTTGTCGCCGGCGATCTGCGTGACCGCGAGGCCGACCGCGGACGTCACCAGGAACACCGCGACGATCGAGGCGGCCGCAACCATGCGACGGCTGAGCAGCGATGCGACCAGCAGCGCGACGGTCGAGTACATGATCGCCATGATCCCGGCGCCGATCAGGCCGCCGACGAAGTCGGTGAACTCCCGCCAGATCGCACCGGACGGCAGCGAGAACGCACCGCCGAGAAACATCACGAACAGTGGCACCGCGATGATCAGCCAGACCGCGCTGATCAGCGCCGCGAGCTTCGCGAACGCGTAGTCGGATCGGCGCGATCGGCCGGGAGAAGTAGAGCGGCAGCACCTTGCTGCGCAGATCCCGGGAGACGAGTTCCGGCGCGGCGGTCGCGACGAACAGCAGGACCAGCAGCGACGCGGATTGCGGCAGATCGATGTAGGAGATGACGAGCCGGCCGGTCTGCGACCGGATCGCGACCACGATCACCGCGATCAGCAGGAACAGCGAGGCCGCGAGCCACGGAAAGATCTTCGCCTTGCCGCTGCGCCCGAGCCCGAACGCGGTACGGAAGCTGTGCGTGTACAGAGCCTTCCGCGCGTACGAGCGACCGAGCCGCCGGCCACGGTAACGCTGGTAGCCGATGTCGTGAATGGCGCTTTCAGACATTGGTCGCCTCCTTCGTGGTGGCCGCGAACAGTTCGGAGACGTGGTGTCGCCGCTGCTCCAACCGGTGCAGTGGCAGTTCGAGGTCGGCGACGCACCGCATGATCGCCTCGTACGTCAGGTCGGATGTCAGCGGTACGAGCACCATCCGCCCGTCCCGCGCGACCTGCAGACCCCGCCGTCCCAGCTCCTCGGCCAGCGCGTCGGTGCCCTCGTCGACCTCGACCAGCAGCACGCCCTGACCGGTCGTCATCGCATCGATGCGGTCGGCGCGCAGCAGCCGACCGGCGTCGATCGCGATCAGCGTGTCGCAGATCCGCTCGACCTCGCCGAGCAGGTGCGAGCAGACCACGACCGAGATGCCGAACTCGGTCCCGATCCGGTGGATCAGCGTCAGCATCGCGTCCCGGCCGGCCGGGTCGAGACCGTTCGTCGGCTCGTCGAGCAGCAGCAGGTCCGGATCGTGTACGAGTGCCTGCGCGAGCTTCACCCGCTGCTTCATGCCGGTCGAGTAGCCGCCGATCGGGCGGTACCGCTCCTCGTAGAGGCCGACGTGGCGGAGCGTCTCGGACGCGCGTTCCCGGGCCACCGCCTTCGGCAGGCCGCTCATCCGTCCCATGTGCGTCACGAACTCGGACGCGATCAGATCCGGCGGCAGCGCGTCCGATTCCGGCATATAGCCGACCCGTGCCCGGATCGCCTCGCCGTCGGTGAGCGGATCGAAGCCCAGGACCCGCATCGATCCGGAGGTCGGCGTCAGCAGGCCCAGGAGGAGTTTGATGAGTGTCGACTTGCCGGCGCCGTTCGCACCGACGAGGCCGATCACACCGGGCTGTACGGCCACGGTTAAGTTATCGAGCGCAGTAACGCGCCCGCCGTAGATCATGGTGAGCGACTGAGTCGACACCATGGGATAGTCAGCGGTCGTTTGCACGAGCCTGACCCTACGATGTCAGGGCAATGTGTGGAGCACCTGGGCACGCGGACTTGACCCGGACATTCGACCCCTAGGGGTCGGCGCAACGTTGGAATTGAGGGGCGATGAACAGTGGCGTCGTGCCGGATGGACTGCTGCGGGACGCGCAGACCTGGGCACCGAGCACGGTTGAGCTGGCCGATCTGGAGTTGCTGCTCTCCGGCGCCTACGCACCGCTGACCGGTTTCCTCGGGCGGACCGACCTGGACAGTCTGGCCCGCACCGGCCGGCTGGCCGATGGCACGCCCTGGTCGGTGCCGGTCACCGTGCAGGTCCCGACCCGGATCGCGGACGCGACTGACGGCTACCTCATCCTGACCGATCACGAGGGCGCGCCGATGGCGGTCCTGCACGTGACCGAGGTCAGCCCGGCCCCGACCGACGGATTCTCGATCGTCGGCGGCCCGGTCACGGCACACGGCGACGGGCACCACGGCGCGTTCCAGCGGCTGCGGCGCGCACCGGCGGACGTACGGGCGAAGCTGACCGCGACACGCGTGCTCGGCGTGATCGCGGATCGGCCGTTGCATCGCCCGCAACTGGCCCAGATCGCACACGCCGCCCGTACCATCGGTGGCCAGCTTCTCGTCCTGATCCCGGTGGCCGAGCCAGGGCCGGACGGGCTGCCGGCCGAAGCGCTCGTACGAGCCGTCATCGCGGCGGCCGACCGGATGCAGCCGGCCGAGATCGTCGCAGTGCCGCTGGTACGCCGTCCGGATGAGGTTGGTGCCGCCCTGCTGCGCGGTCGGGTTGCGGCCGCCTACGGCGCCACCCACCTACTGTCCACGAGCGACATGGCGATCTCCGGTGGCGGCGTCCGGGTCCTCGTACCGCGCGACCTCGCGTACGACACACGGGACGGCCAGTGGCACGCCAGCGACGACATCCCGCCTCGCTTCCAGCGCGCCGCGATGAGCCAGGCCGAGATCGACGACCTGCTGGACGACGGCACCGAGCTGCCGGAGTGGCACACGCCACCCGCGGTCAACCGGGAACTCGTCCGGGCCCGCCCGCCGCGCCGACACCGGGGCGTGGTGGTGTTCTTCACCGGCCTGTCCGGCTCGGGCAAGTCCACGGTCGCCCGGGGCGTCGCGGATGCGCTGCGGGAGACCGGCGAGCGTACGGTCACGTTCCTGGACGGCGACGTGGTCCGCCGCGAGCTGTCCGCCGGGCTGACGTTCAGCAAGGCCGACCGGGATCTGAACATCCGTCGCATCGGCTGGGTCGCGGCCGAGGTGGCCCGGCACGGCGGCCTGGCAATCTGCTGCCCGATCGCGCCGTACGCCGCGGCTCGCGCGGTGGCCCGCGGACAGGCCAACGATGTCGGTGCCGGCTTCCTGCTGGTGCACGTCGCGACGCCGATCGAAGTCTGCGAACAGCGCGACCGCAAGGGCCACTACGCCAAGGCCCGGGCCGGTCTGATCACCGGCATGACGGGCGTGGACGACCCGTACGAGACCCCGGACGACGCGCAGATCACGATCGACACGTCGACGATGTCGATCGACGAGGGCGTGAACTACATCCTGGACCAGCTCGCGGATGACGGCTGGATCGACGCTCGCAGCACGGTCTAAGGCGTCACCTGGAAGATCGGCAGGTTGACCATCTGCTGGAAGGCGAACAGCGCCTGGGGGGTGGAACCGACCAGCGAACTTCGGCCGCCCGCGCTCGGGGTGTCGAAGTAGACCAGTGCCTTGACCTGCGGGAACTGGATCGTCAACTCGGTGGCCACGCTGTCGAACACGGCTGCCTGGTGGGTCGGGTCGGCGTTGTCGTACCAGATACCCCACTCGGCGACCATGAACGGCTTGTCCGGTGCTCGTCCGGCGGCCCAGGCGTACATGCCGGGCCACGTACGGTTCGCTCCGCGGGACATCATCTCGGCGAAGTCGCCGTAGCCGTACGCGTGCGGCGTGCTGTAGCCGTACATGTCCCAGCCGATCCAGTCGACCACGTCATCACCCGGGTAGAGCTGCCCCCACCAGGGCTGGCTGTTCCAGTGCGCGTACGCCATGTAGTCCATCACGGTCACCATGTTGGTCACGCCGTCGGCGCGGAACCGCAGCACCACGTGCCGGAACATGGCCGCGTAATCGGCGGCGGTCATGCCGGACCCGGGCCGCTCATTGACGTCGTTCTCCGGCTCGTGGTGGATCGTGAAGAAGAACGGCTCGGTCCAGTTCGCTCTGAGATAAGCGGCTTCCTTGTCGATGTAGTTGTCGATTCTCGGGTTGCCGCTCGCGATCGACCCCCACGTGGCCACGAGCGGCTTCCAGTTGATGAAGAGCACGTGCGGATCGCCGGACTCGTGCGCGATCGCCATCTCCTCGCTGTTCGGAAAGTAGGAGCCGGTTGCACGGTGATAGGCATGGTAGATCGGCTGGTCGTGGCCGGTCTCCTGCTCGAACGCGGTCAATGACTCCGACTTGCCACCGGCGATCCGGCCGGACGGTGCCACGCCGAGAAGGACGCCGCAGGTCGGCACGAGCTTCGCGCCGAGCGTGCAGTTGCCGGTTGGCGGACCGGGCGGGGTCGGTGGGGTGGGCGGCGTGGGTGGAGTCGGCGGTGTGGGTGGGGTCGGCGGTGTGGGCGGCGGCGGTGGGCCGTTCCGGCGGGTGAGGGTCAGGACCGGCGCGCCACCGCCTTCCTTCGACACGAACAGGCGCTGCGGCGAGCCGTTCGGTGCGGTGATCGCAAAGGCGAACACACCGGTACGCCGTACCGTCACGCTGAGGTCGAAGCGCACCGTGACGGCGGACGCGTTCAGCGTCGACACCGAGACCACCGGGCCGATCGCCGGTGCGTTGCCCGCCGTCACCGTGCTCTCCGACCAGCTGGTATCCGCGACCGTCTGCACGTCGACGATGGACGGCACGCTGCCGGCGGCGAGCCGGACCGGGGTCAGCGCCAAGGACACGACCATCGGATCCGTGCCGGACGGAAGCGCCGGGACCGAGAACTTCAGATAGGTCACGGCGGTGTCGCTTCCGCCGACGACGAGCGCACCGGCACTCCCGGCGGAACCGTCCAGCGATGGGCGTACGTAGGTGTCGTCCGTCGCGGCGGCCGTGACCGGCGTGCCACTCGGCGCGGCCTGACTGGCGGCCGGGACGAACCCCGCCGCCATGGCCGCGACTGTCAGCGTGGTGACGACGCTGATCAGCCCGAGGGATGGCTTGATCATTTTCGTGTCCAATGGCCGGTAACGGGTGGTTAACTTCTGTCTCTATAGTGACTATATGGAACAAAAAAGTCGATGTATCCATTTACCGGCGATACAGGTATAAGAGGACACACCGACCCGGCTAGTTACGCGAGGGCCTTGCCCACCGTTAGCCGTGCGGGGGAACGCGCGAGCGCCACGACCAGCCCTCAAGATCGCCGATCACCAACGGCGCTGCCATGCGGCCGCCAGCCAGTAAGGGGTTTTTGATCAATGGACGCGCCTCGACCGGTGTCATATGATATGTCGCATTATTTCGGAGTACTGCGCCGCCATTGGTGGATCATCGCGCTGCTCACCGCGGTCGGCGTCGTCGTCGGCCTCTCGGTGGCGGGGACGCAGCCGAAGGTGTACCAGTCGACGACCAGCGTGCTGGTCATGCCGACATCGGCGACGAGCACGTCGGTCACCGGCGGCCGTACGTCCGGAGCGATCAATCTGGACACCGAAGCGCAGCTCGTCACGTCGGCCGCAGGTCGCCGCGAACGCCGCGAAGCTGCTGAAGACGACCACGGCGCCCGGCGCGCTGGCCGACAACGTCACGATCGACGTACCGCCGAACACGTCGGTCATGGCGATCACGTACGCCGCGTCCACACCGCTCGCCGCCCAAGCCGGGTCGCACGCGTTCGCCATCGCGTACCTCGACAATCGCCAGAGCAGCGCGCAGGCCGACCTGACTGGCCAGATCAACGCGATCAACACCACGATCAAACGTGAACAGGCATCGCTGACGAAGATCAACAATGAGCTGGCAACGCTGGCCGTCGGCAGCGCGAAGTACGCCAACGCGCAGAGCGATCGCCAGACGCTGACCAGCCAGATCAACTCGCTGACGAACCGGATGAACAACCTGTCCACGACGACGGTGACGTCCGGACAGGTGATCACGGACGCGAACCTGCCGACGAAGCCGTCCAAGCCATCGGTGCCGCTCTACGTTGCGAGCGGCGCGATGCTCGGTCTCCTGCTCGGATTCGCGCTCGCGATCCTGCGCCAGCGTTCGGACAAGAGAGTGCGATTCGCCGGCGATGTGCCGCGGCGCTCCGGACTTCCGCTGCTGGCCCAGCTGCCGGCCCGGGTGAAGCCCCGCTTCGATGACGTCTTCCCGCCGTACGGCACCGGCGGCCGTACGTTCAACCGCCTGCGCAACGAGGTGCTCGCCAGTCTGCGAGCCGAAGACCAGGTCATCGTGGTCACCGGCGCGAGCAAGGGCAACTCGTCCACGCTGGTCTCGGCGAACCTGGCATCCGCGCTGGCCCGTGCCGGCAGCGAGGTCGTGCTGATCTGCGCGCACCTGCCGGAGACGATGGCCGAAGCCGCGCCGATCACCCGCCTGCTCGGCGTCGCCGCCACGCCCGGCCTGTCCGACGTGCTAGCCGGCAAGGTGCCGCTGGACACCGCGACCCAGCGCGCACCGCGCAACCCGTGGCTGCGGGTGATCACGACCGGCGGCACCGCCAGCGCGACCGGATTCCTCCAGTCGCAGACGCTGCGCGACATTCTCGCGACGCTGCGGGCGCAGGCGGAGTACATCGTGATCGAGGCGCCGTCGACCGCCAACTCGGCGGATGCGCAGTCGCTGGCGAGCTTCGCCGATGCCGCGATCGTCGTCGTCGAGCTGAAGCGCACCACCCACACCGAGGTCCAGGACGCCGCCGACCAGTTGCGCCGGGTCACCGCGAGCATGGTCGGCTGCGTCGTACTCCCGCGGATCAAGCGCGCGACTGACGACGTGCCGAAGGCGCCTCCGCTGGGCCGCCCGCTCAACACCGCGCCGACCGACGGTGCGTACGTCGAATCGCTGCCGACCGCGCCGATCCGGGTCTCCCGGGACGGGCAGGGGCCGATCCTGCGATCCGTCGACACGTCCGCCGAGACGCAGGTCATCGGCGGCCCGGCCGGCCCGCGCACGCAGCCGATCGGTACGGCCGCCGCGGCCGCCGCGGCGACGTCGGCCGCTGAGTCCGGGATGGCGGACAGCTTCTTCGCCGGCGAGGCCGAACTGGACGGGCAGACGACCGGTGTCCGTCGCCGCATCCTGCCCGGGCGCCGTGGCATCCTGCGCAGTCAGCCGCGCCGCCCGTCACCGGCTCGGCCGGGGGGCGCGCACCCGGAGACCGTCGGCGACGCGACCGTCACGTTCGATGCGCCGACGCGAGCCGACGCCACGAGCAACCGCGGCAACACCACGGCCACGCCACGTCCACGGCCACGTCCACCGGCGCAGGTGCCGGTGCTAGCGGCCCGAGGAGCCGGGCCGTCCCGACCATCTCGCTGCCGGAGAAGACGCTGACCCAGCCGCCGATCAACCCGACCAACATCGTCGGCCCGGTCCTCGGCGCCACCTCGATCGTGATCAAGCCGTCCGAGGCGATCGCGCCGGCCGCAGACGGCACGTCCACGGCAAGCGGCACCTCTACGGCACCCGGAACCTCTAGGGCATCAGACGCCTCGATGGCACCCGACACGAAGACCGTGAAGCCTCGCGAGGCCGAGTCGATGCCGTCAATGCCCCCAATGCACTCGACGCCGTCGGTGTCGCCGATGCCCTCGACGTCGCCGGTGCACCCGATGCACCCGATGCAGCCGGCGAGCGAGGGACGCGTGGTCGGGTCGAAGAGCGTACCCGGCTCGAAACCGGCCGAGGCGCCGCTGGCCGGCGGCGTCGGCGACACCGTGACGTTCAAGCGGATCAACCTCGTGTACGTCGAGGACGGCGACAGCACCGGGACCGCGCGGTGACGCTGGCGGACACCGGCCAAGACACCGACAGCGAGAACAGCGCCGTCGAAGGCCCGGTAACCAGCCGTGTCCACACGACCGTCGCCGTGGCGCGGATCGGTGTTCGGCCGCGGCCGAAGCCGATCATCCCGCCGCCGGCGTACGCGGGACCGGTCCGCGGCCCGTCCGAACTGAAGGCCTGGCCGCTGGTCGGGCTGCTGCTGCTCTATCCGGTGTGGTGGGCGTGCGGACTCGGCGTGATCATCTTTCCGATGCTCGCCGTGCCGATGGCGTACGCGCTGGTGCGGCATCGCCTGGTCGGGCGCAACCCGATCCGGCTGCCACCGGGTTTCCTGCTGTGGGCACTGTTCCTGCTGGTAGTCGTGGTCAGCATGGGCATGCTCGGCGCCAATCCGGCCGGCACGACGCCCGGCACGTTCGGCGGTCGCCTGCTCGCCGTGGCGTTCCGGTTCGTCGAGTACGTCGCATTGACCGTGATCATGGTGTACGCCGGCAACATCGGCGAGCGCGTCCTCCCTCGCCGTCGCCTGATCGGCCTGATGAGCTGGTTGTTCGGCGTTACGATCGCGGGCGGCCTGCTCGGCATGTTCGCCGGCTCGTTCGCGTTCGACTCCCCGATCGAACTTCTGCTGCCGGGCGGATGGCGCAGCAACACGTTCGTGCAGTCGCTGGTACACCCGGCGGCGGCCCAGGTGATGAGCGTGCTCGGGCATGCGAGTCCGCGGCCGGCCGCCCCGTGGGGCTACACGAACACCTGGGGCAACAACTTCTGCCTCCTGGTCGTGTGGTTCGTCGTCGCCGCGTACGCGACCCGCGAAGCCACCCGACGCAGCCGCCTCGTGGCGACCACGTTGCTGGTCGTGTCGCTCGCGCCGGTCGTCTACTCGCTGAACCGCGGTCTCTGGATCGGCCTCGCGGTCATGGTCGGCTACCTGGTGCTGCGCCTGGTCGCGCACGGCCGCCTGTGGGTCATCGGGCTGCTCGGCGTCGTGGTCACGGTCACCGCGGTGGCCATCATGATCACCCCTCTCGGTACGGTCGTCTCGGACCGACTGGACCACGGCAAGTCCAACGGCGTCCGGCTCTACCTGACCTACCAGGCGCTGGACGGCATCAGCGAGTCGCCGGTGATCGGCTTCGGCTCGACCCGCAACACCGAGGGCGGCCGCAACTCGATCACGGTCGGTTCCAGCGCCGACTGCCCGCACTGCGGCAACTTCACGATCGGTGGCAACGGCCAGTTGTGGCAGGTCATCTACGCACACGGCCTGGTCGGCACGGTCGCGTACTTCGGATTCTTCCTCTACGGGCTCTGGCGATTCCGACGCGATCGCACCCCGATCGGCCTCGCCGCCAGTACCGCGATCGTGTCGTCGCTGGTAGCCGCCCTCTGGTACAACTCGCTCGTCACTCCGCTCGCGTTCACGATGCTCGCCTACGCGATGGCCTGGCGTAACGAGATCGACGACGTCTCTCGCCACAGCACGCCGGTCACGGTGCCAACGTTTGGATACGGTCCGCGATGAGCCCACTGAAACAGGCGCCGGCCGATCTCACCGGTGCCGATGAAGCGCTGCGCGCGCAGTACCTCGCCGAGGTGCTCGAAGTGCTCTATCCCGGAGCCTTGTCAACCGTGGGAAACCCGAGAATCCCCGGCGTACGCCGCCCGGGCGATCACGATCAGGTGCTCGCCGAATACATCGTGGTGCCCGATGCCCGCAAGCCCCGGCTGCTCGTACCGGCCGGGGATCGGCGGGTCGCCGCAGCGGCCGTCGCCCGATACGCCGAGGTGACCTCGTCGACCGCGGCACTGAAGCGGAAAGCGGCGATCGCGGCCCTGCGTACCGGTGCGGACAAGGTCCTGCTGCGTGATCGGGTCAGCATCACGCTGCCCAAGCAGCAGACCGCGGATTCGATCGACACCTACGTCGCAAAGGTGCTGGGCGGCTCGCTGTCCGTCAGCGTCCACATCGGACCCGCGCGAGCCAACCGGAAGCCGGTACTTCAGCTACTGGCGCCCAACGGCGACACGGTGGGCTTCGGCAAGCTCAGCATCGGACCGCTCACCCGGGATCTGGTCCGGGCCGAGACCGACGCGCTCGGGCAACTCGGCCTGGCCGACCTGCCGAGCCTGTCCGTACCGCGGGTGCTGCATGCCGGCCAGTGGCGCGGTCACGAGGTGCTGATCCAGTCCGCGCTGCCGATCTGGAACGCGCGCGCGTCGCTGTCCACGAAGCGCCTCGCGACCGCGATGCACGAGGTGGCCGTCTGCGCCGGTACGCACACCGGCACGCTCGCCTCCGACCCCTACTGGAAGAACTCGCGCGCGCGGCTCGATGCACTCAGCACTCGACCCGACACCGGGGACCGCGACGACGGCTCGAATCCGGCCGAGGAGGCACGGTCGCTCGCCGACGCGGCCGACCAGCTGATCGCGGATGCCGGAGGCGCCGAACTCGAATTCGGTTCGTGGCACGGCGACTGGACGCCGTGGAACATGGCGACCACGTCAGCGTCTCTGCTGGTCTGGGACTGGGAACGGTTCAGTTCCGGCGTACCGATCGGGTTCGACGCGATCCACTTCGACTTCCAGCGGCTGCTCGTGCGCGGCATGCAGCCGGAGAAGGCGGTCGACATCACGCTCGGCCGGTCCGATCGGCTGCTCGCGCCGTTCGGGCTCGATCCGGCCGTCGCGAACCTGACCGCCCTGCTCTACCTGATCAACCTTGCCTCGCGGTATCTCGAAGACCGCCAGGCGGAGGCGGGTGCCCGGTTGGGCGTACTCGGGCGTTGGCTTCTGCCGGTTCTCGCACGAAAGGTGGCCTCCCGGTGAGCGTGCCCGAACCCGTGAAGGCCGCCGTGCTCGCGGCCTCGCGCACCTACGGACGCTGGACCGCGTCATCGCGGATGCTGCCGTCGTTCCTGATCTGCGGCGGCCAGCGGTGCGGCACCACGAGCATGTACCGCGCGCTCGCCGCGCACCTCGCGGTCCGCAAGGCGGTGCGGCACAAGGGCGTGCACTACTTCGATATCGGGTACGCGAACGGGCCGCGCTGGTATCGCGGGCACTTCCCGACGTATCGGGCGGCGGCGCGGGCGAGTGCGGACATCGAAGGCGTGCCGATCCAGACGTTCGAGTCCAGCCCGTACTACATGTATCACCCACTGTCGGCGGCCCGGATCGCCGCCGATCTGCCCGGCGTTCGGCTGATCGTGCTCACCCGCGATCCGGTCGAGCGGGCCTACTCGCAGCACGCACACGAGGTCGCCCGGGGATTCGAGACCGAAACGGACTTCGCGAAGGCGCTCGCCCTCGAGACGTCTCGGCTGGAGGGCGAATCGCAGCGGCTCGCGACCGATCCGACCGCCTACTCGTTCGCGCACCAGCACCACGGCTATCGCGCCCGCGGCGAGTACGTGCGCTACCTCGAACGGCTGGCCGCGGCGGTCGGCCGGGAGCGGATCCACGTCGTCGACAGCGCCGCGTTCTTCACCAAGCCGGCTCAGGTCTACGACGAGGTGGTGGACTTTCTCGGCCTGCCGCACCTCGGCTATCCGGAGTTCGATCGGCACAACGCGCGTCCCCGGGCACTGCCGATCAGCGCCGGCGTACGGGGCGATCTGACCGCCCACTACGAGCGCTTCGACGATGAGCTGAGCACGTGGCTCGGATACCCGGTGTCCTGGCGCACATGAGCGAGCGCCAGCGAGGTCATCGTGTTGCGGCATGGCTGCGTCCTGCGAAGCGGAGGCGGACATGAGCGAGCGCCAGCGAGGTCATCGTGTTGTCGCATGTCTGCATCCTGCGAAGCGGAGGCGGACATGAGCGATCAACGCCTGGTCGGTGCGGCGGATAAGGCTGCGGACGACGATGCCGGCGTACGCGGCGTTGCCCGCGGCGGGCTGGCCAACCTGGTCGGCGCCGCGTTTGCCGGGCTGTCCGGCTTCGTGATCGCGTGGATCGTCACGCACGCGCTGAGTGCGACCGATGCCGGCGCGTTCTTCGCATCCACGGCCGCATTCGTGCTGATCGGCACGATCGCGAAGCTGGGCACGCAGACGAGTCTGGTCTACTTCCCGTCCCGGCTGCGGACCACCGGCGACATCCCGGCACTGCGGCACTGCCTGCGGGTCGCGCTCGTACCGGTGACGGTGTTCTCGATCGTCATCGGCGCGGCCATGTGGGTCTTTGCCGGCCCGATCGCGTCCCTCGCCGCCCGTACCGACCCGACCGCGTACGCGCATCAGCTGCGCGTACTGGCGGTGTTCCTGCCGGCGTCGGCGCTGTCGGATGCGCTGCTGGCCGGCACCCGCGGATGGCGGGCGATGCGTCCGACGGTCCTGCTGGATCGGGTCCTGCGGCCGGCGTTGCAGGTGCTCGTCCTGGCCGTGATGCTGCACATCGACGTGGATACGCCGGCCGCGTTCGTGGTGGCGTGGGCGGCGCCCTACCTGGTCACCGTGGTGCTCGCCGGGCGCTCGCTGCTCGGGCTGCTCCACACCAGCGAGCGAACGTATGATCCGGCCGCCGCGCTGCCGCGTCCCCGTCATCGCGGTGCGCATCGGCCGGCCGCCGTCGCCGGATTCTCGTCCGGCACGTTCTGGCTTTTCACCTGGCCCCGCGCGTTCGCGAGCATCGCTCAGCTGGCACTGCAGCGTGTCGACGTCATCCTGCTGGCGAGCATGGCCGGTCTTCGAGCGGCGGCGATCTACGCTGTCGCCGGGCGGTTCGTGGTGCTCGGTCAGTTCGCGAATCAAGGTATCTCGCAGGCCGTGCAGCCCCGGCTCGCGGAGCGGCTCGCGATCAACGATCGGCGCGGTGCGAACGCGCTCTACCAGGCCGCGACGACCTGGCTGATCCTCGCCGCGTGGCCGATCTACCTGCTGGTCGCCGTGTTCGCGTCGACCTACCTGCAGGTGTTCGGCCATCACTACGCGGACGGCCGCAGCGTCGTGATCGTGCTTGCCGCCGCGATGGCGATCGGCAGCGGATGCGGCATGGTCGACATGGTGCTCGCGATGGCCGGCCGTACGTCGTGGAATCTGGTCAACGTATCCGCCGCGCTCGCCACGCAGATGGTTCTCGACGTGGAACTCATCCCTCATCTCGGCCCGCTCGGCGCGGCGATCGGCCTCGGTACGGCAATCCTGATGAACAATGTAGTTCCGTTGGCACAAATCGCGATAACCATGGGTATTCATCCATTCGGGCGCGCATCGATGTCGGCGGCGTTCCTGTCGCTCACGTGCTTCGGTCTGGTGCCGCTGTGCATCGCCGGCACCCTCGGCGCGAGCGTCACATCGGCGGCGGTCGCACTCGCCTCCGGTGGTGCGCTCTACGTCGGTGGCCTTTTCCAGCTGCGTGACGTTCTGCAACTCGACGCGTTTGTCCAGATGCGCCGTAAAGTCTAGGAGACCCCCGTGCATACCCTCTCGGCTCCGCCTGCGGTGGAGACGCTGATCGCGGACGCGCATGCACGCGCGATCCACCAGCGTCAGCGCCGCTACCTACATCGCCTGATCAAGCACGAGTTCCGCGAAGCCCGTCCGATCCAGCACGACTTCGCGTGCGGCACCGGACGCGGGATCGCGCTGCTCGCCGGGTCGGTCTACGACGCGTACGGATACGACGTGTCCACGTCCGTCCTGGAACGCGCCCGTACGCTCGGCCACCGCGCGCACTGGCAGGAGATCACCGCATCGGGACCGGTGCCGCAGCCGCAGCTCACCGACGGCCCGACGATCGTCACGGTGTTCCGTCTGATGCTCAATGTGCCGGACGAGGTCCGGGATCGCGCGATTGCGTTCGCCGCCGAAGCGCTGCCGTCCGGAGATTCCGGCCTGCTGGTGGTGCAGAACCACGGCAGCCGCCGGTCGCTGCGGCATCTGAGGGCGTACAAGCACGTCAACAATCCCTGGTACGCCGAGATGACCGACGACCAGCTGTACGCATTCCTGCACCGGTACGGTTTCCGGCTGATCGAACGTCGCGGATTCGCGCTGTTCCCCCGTGGCTGGTACCGATCGGAGGTGACCCGACCGATCATCACCCGACTCGACACCGTGCTGTGTCGCCTGCGCATCTTCGACCGGTACGCCGTCGACGTGCTCTACGTGGCACGGCGCTCGCATGGGGCGTAAGTTCCTCGCCGTGGCCGCCGTGCTGGGCCTCGGCGCGTGCACGTCGACTCCGGTGGTGGTGCCGCCGATCGTGCCCGGTCTGACACCCTCGGCGTCCCGCGCTCAGGTCACCGTGCACCAGACCGGACCCGTACGGGCGCCGGCCGGAGGCGTGCTCGTGGGCGCATGGGTGAAGCCGCTCGGCTCGCTCACGCAGACGTCGCGCATAGCGGCGGTGGACGGGCTGCAAAACGCGATCGGCCGGAAGCTCGACATCATCAACACGTACCGGACGTTCGATCAGCCGTTCCCGACCCGGTCCGACTACGGGCTGACCGACGGTGGTGCGACGCTCATGGTGAGCTGGGCGACCGGCGACACCCGCGAGATCACGTCGGGTGCGCTCGACTCGCAGCTCATCACGTGGGCGCAGCACTTCCGGACGTTCGGCCGCCCGATCCTGCTGCGGGTGCGCTGGGAGATGGATCGGCCGAACCTGCGGGCCACGATGTGGTCCGGCGCCGACTACGTGGCGGCGTGGAAGCACGTACGGGCGATTTTTGCGGCGCAGCACGTGACGAACGTGTCGTGGGTTTGGTGCCCGACCTCGGTCGGATTCTCCAACGGCTCGGCCGAAGCGTTCTACCCCGGTGACGACCAGGTCGACTGGGCCTGTGTCGATGTCTACTCCGCATCGAAGCTGCAGCCGCTGAGCCAGCTTCTCCAGCCGTTCCTGGACTGGGCATCGGCGCACCCGAAGCCGATCATCATCGGCGAGTTCGGAGTGGCCGAGGCGTACGGTGAGACGGCTCGCGCCGCATGGCTGCAAGCGGCGGCGGCACTGTTCCGCAGCGACACGCAGATCCGAGCGGTCTGCTACTTCGACTCGGATCCGGACGGTGCGCTCCCGGAACAGAGCTTCGCGCTGCCCACGGGTTCGGCGCCGATGGCCGCGTTCGCCGCGATGGCGCGGATGGACTACTTCAACCCCCGCGATCACGCCGTCACGGTGCCGTAGACGCTCGCCGGGCTGGATCCGCTAGCGGCTGTGCCGGGACGGCGTATCGCGGCGGTAGCGGGCGATGAACGTGCGGGCGAGCAGGGACAGCGCGAACGGTACGTCGTGCCGGAGATACCGCTCGGCCAAGCGGCCCGGCTCGGAGACCATCCGGTGCACCCACTCGATACCGACGCGCTGCATCCACGTCGGCGCGCGGCGCTGCTCCCCCGCCGCGAAGTTGATCGCCTGTCCGCAGCCGAGGAACCACGTACCGGGCAGCGCGGCACGCAACGATGCGATCACACGTTCCTGCTTCGGAAACCCGATGCCGACCAGGACGAGGTCCGGCTGAGCGGCGACGATCTCGTCCCGCAGTGCGGCGAACAGAGCCGGATCCAGGTCGAAGCCGAACGGCGGGCTGATTGCGCCGACGATCTGCAGGCCGGGTGCGTGTTCGAGCAGCGCCGCGGCGGCCCGGCCGGCGCCGTCGGCCGGGCCGCGCTGGAACGGCGCCGGAGCGTTGCGGGTACGGCGGTCGTCGTCGGCCCGGTGCGCCGGTCCGGCGTTACGTCGACCGGCGGCCCGGTCGCCGGCGTGGTACGCGTTCGCGGCATGCCGGCCACGGAGACCCGCGTCCACACCGTGCCGGGCCCAGGGATCCGCAGCGGCCCTGAGTTCGTTCGGCCACCGCGGTTCGGTCGCACCGGTCCGGCTCGACGGTGACTGCGGCAGCTGATTCTCGGCCGGCCGACCACCGAGCACGAATACCGATCGGCCGTCGCGACCGAGTCCTCGGGACAGCGACCAGACCAGATCGGCGCCGGAGACGCGTTGCGGCAACGGCGTACCGGCGAGCCGGCTGGCCCAGACGACCGGCATGCCGTCGGCGACCACGAGCGTCGAGTCGTCGAGCGCATCGCGAGCATCATCATTCCGAGTGATTTGCCGTAGAACATCCACGTTGGGGGTGAGGATTCGTCCGCCTTTTCCGCGCCCCAGAGCGGCACGAACATGGTCGACGACGTGGTCCTCGGTCAGCGCGTCAAAGGTCACGCCACCTACCGTGACTCTTTTTGCCGGCACATCAGCCTCCGACGGTCAAATCATTCGTTATGGGTACAGAAGCTAGATACTCGTACAGAACGATTGAGCACCACCGGAAGTAAGGGGTCCATGTGGCACGCGTCGTATTCCTCGGTGGTTTGGGCCGTAGCGGAACGACGCTGCTGGAACGGATTCTCGGTGAGGTGCCCGGCGTCTGCGCGCTCGGCGAGGTCGTTCACCTGTGGCAGCGCGATCTGCGCGACAACGAATCCTGCGGATGTGGAATTCCGTTCGCAGAATGCGGATTCTGGGTCGACATCGGGGAACGCGCGTTCGGCGGGTGGCGCAACGTGGATGTCGATGCCGTGCTGGCACTCCGAGCGCGGGTCGAGCGCACCCGCCACATCCCGACGCTGGCCGTCCCGAGGCTGGCCCGGTCGCGCGTCGGCGACATCCGGACGTACGCCGACTACTACGCGCGCATCTACCGTGCGGCCGCGGCCATCACCGGCGCATCGGTGATCGTCGACTCGTCGAAGCACAGCGCGCTGGCGTACTGCTTGCGGTGGTCCGGTCTTGACCTTCGCGTCGTGCACTTGGTTCGCGACAGCCGCGGCGTCGCCTATTCGTGGACGAAGAGGGTGTCCCGGCCGGAGGCGATCGTCCCCAACCAGCGGCCCGAGTCCGCGCCCGAACTGGGCGACGCTCAGCCGGAGCACACCCCGGAAACCGAGGAGATGACGCGTTATACGCCGGCTCGGTCGGCGATGCTGTGGACCGCGCACAATGCCGCCTTCGGGTTGCTCGCGAATGCGGCGTGGACGTGAAACGCATCCAGTACGAGCAACTGATCAGCGATCCGGTCGCGACGATCACGACGATCGCGGCGTTTGCCGGCATCGATATCACGGCGAACGATCTGCGTTTCATCTCCGATGAAGCGGTCTCGCTCGGTACGTGTCACAGCGCGGCCGGCAATCCGATGCGGTTTGCGACCGGTGACATCCCTTTGCGCCACGACGATGCCTGGGTCGCGGCGCTCCCCACCAACCAGCGACGCCTCGTCGGAGCAATGACCGCTCCGATGCTCGGCGCCTACGGTTACCGACTCTCAGGACGGCGCTCATGACTGACTCGATGGTGAAAACGCTGCCCAGCGTCGGCGTCGTCATTCCGACCCGGAACCGTCCGGAGCTGATGCGCAAAGCGCTGGATGCCGTACTGGCACAGGACTATGCGGGCCCGATGCGAGTTATCGTCGTCTACGACGGCACGCACCCGGACTACCTGCTCGCGCGCTCGGAGCCGCATCCCGTGATGGTGCTGTCCAACTGGCGTACGCCCGGCCTCGCCGGTACGCGTAACACCGGCGTACTCGGGCTCGACACCGACCTGGTCGCGTTCTGCGATGACGACGACCAATGGCTGCCCGGAAAGCTGACCGCGCAGATAAACGCTCTGCTCGCGGCGCCCGCCGGAACAGAGTTCGTCACGTGCGCGGTCGAGGTCGAGCACGAGGGCAACGTGATCCCTCGGCTCGCCGGCCAGACGACGGTGTACCTGGACGACCTCGTACGCTCCCGGATGGCGATGCTGCATTCGTCGACGTTCATGGCCCGCCGCGACGCGCTGACCGGCGGGCTCGGGCTGGTCGCCGAGGAGGCGCCGGGCAGCCAGAACGAGGACTGGGACATGCTGCTGCGGGCCGCGAAACGGGCACCGATCGTGCATGTCGACTCCCCGCTCGTACGCGTTCTGTGGGCGTCGACGTCACACTTCGCGTACGAGTACGCGACGAAGATCTCGTCGTTGCGCTGGATGATGTCGCGGCACCCGGAGATCCGGGGCTGCCGGCCGGGCGCCGCCCGCGTTTACGGCCAACTCGCGTGCTGGTCGGCCGCGTCCGGCAACCGTCGGGATGCCTGGCACTTCACCCGCGAAGCGGTCCGGAACAACTGGAAGGAGCCGCGCGCGGCGATCGCCATCGCGGCCGCGACCGGTGTGATGAGCGTCGACAAGGTGCTCAGCGTGCTGCACCGGCGAGGTCACGGAATCTGACCCGACGCACAATGTCGGTGGCTGCGGCTACCGTGGGGGCATGGAACCTGCTGCGGACGATCGCATCCCGGTAGCCGACGGAGTTGCCCTGCACGTTCGCCGCTGGGGCGGGTCCGCCGCGGCGAGGCCGTTCGTGCTCATCCACGGCCTGTCATCCAATGCCCGGCTGTGGGACGAGGTTGCTGCGATCCTGGCCGCTGCCGGGCACTCCTGCCGTCGCCATCGACCTGCGTTCACACGGCGACTCCGAGGCGCCGACAACCGGTTACACGACCGCGACCGCGGCCGACGACGTTGCCGCGGTCGCGCACGCGCTGGGCATCTCCGGCGCCGTGGTGGCCGGCCAGTCCTGGGGCGGCGACGTCGCCGTCCAGGTGGCGGCGCGGCACGCGGGCGTCGCGGCGGCGCTGGCACTGGTCGACGGCGGCTGGTCCGACCTGTCCGCGTCGTTCCCGTCCTGGGAGGCCTGCGAGAAGACGCTGCGCCCGCCGGACATCGACGGCCGACCCGCCGACGAGCTGCGTGGCTGGTTCCGCAACGGCCACTCGGATTGGAGCGATACGGCGATCGAGGCGACGCTCGCGAACATGCGCGTCGCGGCGGACGGCACGGTGTCGCGACGGCTGTCGATCCCGCATCACATGGAGATCGTCCGCGCGCATGTGGGACGACCCACCGCGGCGCTACTACCCGGCCGTCCACGTGCCGGTCCTGCTGATGCCCGCGCTGCCCGGCCCGAGCGACGCATCCGCGGATCACAGCGGCGAACGCGTCCGCAGCAGCGCTGACGTACGCCGCCGGGTCTCGGAGGCGGCGCACGCGCTCGGTGACGCGGAGATTCACGAATACGTCGGCGGCGACCATGACCTGCACGCCCAGCATCCCGATCTGGTCGCGGCCGACCTGCTCGCACTCGCCGGACGGGCCGTCTGATGGCACGGCTGCTGGTCATCATGGGCTCGGGCGAGACGGCGCCGACGATGGTCAAGCCGCACCGAGCGATCTTCGAACGGGTCGGTGCCGGTGACGCCGTGATCCTGGATACGCCGTACGGGTTTCAGACCAACGCCGACGACATCTCCACCAAGGCCGTCGGCTACTTCGCCGCGAGCGTCGGCCGACGGGTGCAGATCGCATCGTGGCGCAGCCGCGACATCAGCTGGCGTCGCCCGCGAACGGACGATCGGCGCACTCCGCGACGCGCAGTGGATATTCGCCGGTCCGGGCAGCCCGACGTACGTGCTCCGGCAGTGGCGTGACACCGCGGTGCCGGGTCTCTTGGTCGATCGGCTGCGTACGAAGGGTGCCGTCGTCTTCGCCAGCGCAGCTGCGCTGACCCTCGGCTCGCACACCGTGCCGGTCTACGAGGTCTACAAGGCCGGCATCGAACCCGCCTGGGTCGAGGGCCTCGATCTCGTCCGTACGGTTACCGGCCTCCCCGCCGTGGTCATCCCGCACTACGACAACGCCGAAGGCGGCCACCACGACACCCGCTTCTGCTATCTCGGCGAGGAGCGACTGTCCATGATGGAGGCCGAATTGCCGGCCGAGTCGTTCGTCATCGGCGTGGACGAGCACACCGCGGTGGTGCTCGACCTGGATGCGCGTACGGCGTCGGTGATCGGCAACGGCACGATGACGATCCGCCAGCGAGGGCACAGCATCGTGCACCCGAGCGGCGACGTGGTCGGCTTCGACGCGATGACCTCCGGCATCGTCGACGCGCCGCTGTCCGCCGCGATCGCCGCCGACGCACCGCCGGCAGAGGAGCACAGTTCGCTGCGGGTCGACACGGATCGGCTGAACGTCGCATTCGCCGCCGCGTTGAGCGCCGGCGACATCGACGGCTGCGTCGAAGCGATCCTCGCGCTCGAACAGACGTTGCTCGACTGGGCTGCCGATACGCAACAGTCGGACGACGGCGACCACGCGCGCTCCACGCTCCGCCAGATGGTATTCAAACTCGGCGATCTGGCCCGCGCCGAACACGGCTCCGAACGCGTGATCGCCCCGCTCATGGGCGTACTGCTCGCGATCCGCGCAAAGGCGCGTGCAGCAAAGGATTTCGCGACGTCCGACGTGATCCGCGACGAGTTGGTGGCGCTGGACATCGAAATCCGCGACACCCCCGACGGCGCAACCTGGTCCCGCCGTACCGCCTGACGTTGACCTACGGGGGTGGGGGCCCGGACAAGTCCGGACCCCCACTAGGAAGGACGCTGGGACAGCGGAAACCGTTGTCCCACACTTGTTTCACTCGATCTGAGACGCAATGACGGTGACCCGCCAAGTTCTCGGGAGACTCAGATCTGTTGCGAGGCCCGGATGCGCATCCCGACCACGTACAGGCTAACGAAGCCCTAGGGCCGTGGTGACGGGACACATACGGACATTCCCGTTTATTTTCAACGGTTCCAGCCGGAAATCGCGAGCCGGATTCGGGCACACATCGGCGGCCGAAAAGCGGCCCAGGACACGTACCCCATGGTGTGAAAAAGGGTCCGCCGGAGCGTGACGCTCCGGCGGACCCTGTGCCAACGCGAGCCTCAGCCGAGCTTCCGAGCGAGGTTGTCGTTCAGCGCGTTCATGAACTCGTCGGTGGACAACCACGGTGCGTCGCGACCGATCAGCAGCGCGAGGTCCTTCGTCATCTGGCCGCCTTCGACCGTTTCGACGCAGACGCGCTCGAGCGTGTTCGCGAATTCGGTGACCGCGGGCGTGCCGTCGAGCTTGCCCCGGAACGCGAGGCCCTGAGTCCAGGCGAAGATCGACGCGATCGGGTTCGTCGACGTCTTCTCGCCCTTCTGCCACTGCCGGTAGTGCCGCGTCACGGTGCCGTGCGCCGCCTCCGCCTCGCACGTCTTGCCGTCCGGCGTCATCAGCACGGACGTCATCAGGCCGAGCGAGCCGAAGCCCTGCGCGACCGTGTCCGACTGCACGTCACCGTCGTAGTTCTTGCAGGCCCAGACGAAGCCACCCTCCCACTTGAGCGCGGCGGCGACCATGTCGTCGATCAGCCGGTGCTCGTAGGTGATGCCCGCGGCGGCGAACTCGGCCGCGAACTCGGCCTCGAAGACCTCGGCGAAGATGTCCTTGAACCGGCCGTCGTAGGCCTTCAGGATCGTGTTCTTCGTGGAGAGGTAGACCGGCCATTTGCGGTCCAGGCCGTAGCGCAGCGAGGCCCGCGCGAAGTCGCGGATCGAGTCGTCGTAGTTGTACATGCCCATCGCGACGCCGCCACCGGGGTAGTCGGCAACGGTGAACTCCATCGGCTCGCTGCCGTCGGTCGGCGTGAACGTCATCGTGAGCTTGCCGGGGCCGGGCACGACGAAGTCGGTCGCCTTGTACTGGTCTCCGTGCGCGTGACGGCCGATCACGATCGGCTTGGTCCAGCCCGGCACGAGCCGCGGCACGTTGTTCATCACGATCGGCTCGCGGAACACGACACCGCCGAGGATGTTGCGGATCGTGCCGTTCGGCGAGCGCCACATCTTCTTCAGGCCGAACTCCTCGACGCGCGCCTCGTCCGGCGTGATCGTCGCGCACTTCACGCCGACGCCGTGCCGCTTGATCGCGTTCGCGGAGTCGATCGTGACCTGGTCGTCGGTCGCGTCGCGGTGCTCGATGCCGAGGTCGTAATACTCGAGATCCACATCCAGGTACGGCAGGATCAGCTGTTCACGGATCTGCTTCCAGATGATCCGCGTCATCTCGTCGCCGTCGATCTCGACGACCGGGTTTTCTACCTTGATCTTGGCCATAGGTATGGCGCTCCTCTCGGATTCACTAAGCAGTACGAGCGTACTGGAAGACGCCGCCCCGCCACACCCGGGCCTTAATCACACCGAAATCGGCGGGAGCAGGCCGCGCGCGGCCACGAAGGCGCGCAACTCCGCATAGTTCTCCGGACTAGTGCACTCCCTCTCGATGATGACAACCGGCAGCTTCCCGCTTCGCAATATCAAAATCGGTCCACGCTCCTCTGCGCCGGAGATCACGGCCCAGTTCCGTGCCACTTGCCCGTCCTTCGCCAGGATCCGCAGGCCTTCGTCGGCGAACTCGGTCACGACCGGTTCGCTCCCGGGACCGTTCAACGTTCGAGCTCGGCTGCGAACGAGGAACCACGGGTAGAACGCGTAGTAGACGCCTGTCATGACGCAGACGATCGCCATGAACCGCGCACTGGAGTCGAGGCTCGTACTCGCGCTGGCGGCCACGAGGATGGCGCCGGTCGCGAAGAATACGACGGCATACCGCCACAGTCGCCGGAAGACCTCGCGGTTGATCGCGCGCACTATTGCCTTCCGATATCGAAGATCATGACCCCGGCACTCCAGGTGAATGTGCATACGTACTCCCGGCTCAAATCTTGATCTTGTACGTCTGCGGCAACAGACCTCGGCCGACCAGAAACATCCGCAGCTCCGCCGCTTGCTGGGGACCAGCACACGCCAGGCAGATGGCGGCGAGCGATGCGCCTTTGGCGTTGCGCAGGATGACCACGCCGTAGTTCTCTTCGGCCGAGTGCACGGCCGACCAGTACCGGACGATCTGAGTGCCCGGGAGGTCGATCGTGACTTCCGCGTCGGTCACCGTGATGCCGGTCGGCTGCGCCCGCTGGGCTAACGTGCGCCGAGCCAACCGATCCGCGGCGTAAATTGGACGGGCGAGGAACACACCGACCAGGCCGATGGCGTAGATGATGGCGAACGTCTCGAAATCGTGGTCCCAGAAACCGACCAGCACGGCCGCCAGTATGAGTGCCCCGGTGAGCCCGACGATATGCAGCGGTGCCAGCCGCCAGGTCCGATACGTCGTCGGTCGACTGAGCGCCCACATCCGCCGGCGAAGGTCACGCACGGACTCATGGCGGACCATCGTGAATTGAAGCTGCACGCGAGGAGCGTAGGGATTTTCATGACCGCCCGCTATCCGTGCCCGGTTGCAGATTGCACTCGACCGAGCTAAATCACGTTTCCGCAGCTTGTCGAAGTGCACCCCACTGGATAACCTCGCGGATTGTGGCGAGCAACACGATTGAGCAGCGGTTTTCCCCGCAACGACGGACCCGGCGGGCGTGGTTCCTCTATGCGATCGTGGGCGCGCTGCTCGTACTCCGGACGATCTTCGACTTCGCGTTCGACCACGCGACCGGCCGGATCGTGGACTTCGTCAGCGGCCACGTGGATGGCCACACCTCGGTCATGGCTGTTGCCGGGCTGCTGACGGTCGCGTACCTCCCGCTGTCCATCGCGATCGCCGGCGAGGATCGGCGTGCCTGGTACGGGCGGCCGACCGCCCCGACGTCCCCGGCGGACACCGGCGTCATCCACATGACCACCCGCGCACGCTCCGAATCCGGGCACAAAATCGCCCGGCGGCCGATCCTGCACTGGGTCGGCCGGATCCCGCTCGCGCTCGCGCTGCTCACCGCGATCCTGTTCTGGCCGCTGACCGGCGTCGCGATGGCTCGCACGTGGCTGCTCTACAGCGGCGGCGACGCGTTCGCCGACGGTTGGCGGATCGGCCTGGTCGCGGCCGCGGTCGGCATCCTGGTGGTGCTGGCCGAGCCCTGGATCACGGCCGCGGCGGCGCGGCGACGATGGGTGCCGCGGTCGACGATTCAGCTGATCACGAACTTGCTGCCGCTGCTGGCGATCGTCGCCACCTTGATCATCTTCAAATGACTTTGGGGTTGTGGCTGCCTCAACGTCGATCGAGGGAGCCACAACCCCAAAATCATCGGGCTTGAGAGTTCGAAACTACATGTTGGCTACGTCGGCCTGCTTCGCGCGGACCGCCTCGGCGGCCTCCTTCAGCGACGCCAGCTCGCCGTCGGTCAGCTTCGTCTCGACGACCTTGCGGACGCCCTCCTTGCCCAGCTCGCCGAGGACGCCGAGGTAGACGCCGGAGATGCCGAATTCGCCGTCGACCCAGGCGCACACCGGGATGACCTCGCCGGAGTCGGTGGCCACGGCGCGAGCCATCCGAGCGGCGGCAGCCGACGGTGCGTAGTACGCCGAACCGGTCTTGAGCAGCGCCACGATCTCGGCGCCGCCGTTGCGCGTACGCACGACCAGCTCTTCGATCTTGTCAGCGTCCATCACGTCGGTCAGCGGCTTGCCATCGACGGTGCAGTGCGACGGCACCGGCACCATCGTGTCGCCGTGCGAGCCGAGCGTCAGCGTCTTGACCGACTTGACCGGTACGCCGAGCGTGACCGCGACCGAGTTCGTGAAGCGGGCGGTGTCGAGCACGCCGGCCTGGCCGAGGACGCGCTCCTTCGGGAAGCCGGTCGCGGCCTGCGCGAGCGCGGTCATCTCGTCGAGCGGGTTGGACACGACGATCACCACAGCGTTCGGCGCGTACTTCGCGATGTTCTCGCTCACCGAGCGGACGATCTTCGAGTTGACCTCGAGCAGGTCCATCCGGCTCATGCCCGGCTTGCGCGGCAGGCCGGCGGTGATCACGACGACGTCGGAGCCCTCGATGGCCTCGTAGCCCTCGCCGTTCGGGCCGGTCGTGACGCCGACGACGGTCGTCTCGAAGCCCTCGATCGGACGCGACTGGTTGATGTCGAGAGCGATGCCGGCGGGCTTGCCGTCGACGATGTCGGTGAGGACGACCGTGTCGAAGACGTCGTACTCAGCGAGCCGCTGCGCGGTGGTCGTGCCGTAGAAGCCGGCTCCGACGACAGTTACCTTCTTGCCCATCGATACAACATCTCCCTCTTAGTCGTCAACGCTCGCACCTTAACCCCGCTTCAGCAGAGACAGATGCCCCAGGGTGCCGGTTGTGTCCTAGCTCGCTAGGCGCGAGCGGCCGCCTCTGCCAGCTCGACCACGTTGGTCAGCAGCATCGCCCTGGTCATCAGCCCGACACCACCCGGCATCGGTGCCAGGTAGCCGGCCTTCTCCCGCACATCCGGGGCCACGTCGCCGACCAGCTTCGACGTACCGTCGGGCTGGGTCACGCGGGAAATGCCGACGTCAAGAACGGCAGCTCCGGCCCGGATCATGTCCGCGGTGATCAAGCCGGGCACACCGGCCGCGGCCACCACGATGTCAGCGGTACGCAGATGAGCCGCAAGATCGCGCGTACCGGTATGGCACAGCGTGACCGTGGCATTTTCGCTCTTCCGGGTGAGCAGGAGCCCGAGCGGGCGCCCGACGGTCGTACCGCGGCCGACGATCACCACTTCGGCGCCGGCGATCGGCACGTCGTACCGGCGGAGCAGGTCGACGATGCCGCGCGGCGTGCACGGCAGCGGTGCCGCCTTGCCCAGCACGAGCCGACCGAGGTTGACCGGGTGCAGTCCGTCCGCGTCCTTCGCCGGGTCGACCGCTTCGAGCACGGCGACCTCGTCCAGGCCCTTCGGCAACGGCAGCTGCACGATGTATCCGGCGCAGGCCGGGTCGGCGTTCAGCTCGGCGATCGCGGCCAGCACGTCCGCCTGCGTCGCGTCGGCCGGAAGATCCCGCCGAATCGACGTGATGCCGAGTTCGGCGCAGTCGCGGTGCTTGCCGGCGACGTAGGAGTGCGAACCGGGATCATCGCCGACGAGGACCGTACCCAGCCCGGGCGTGATGCCGGCGTCGGCGAGCGCTTTCACGCGTACCCGCAACTCGTCCTTGATCTTGGCCAGGGTCGCTTTGCCGTCCAGAATTGTCGCGGTCACGTGGACCCATCCTGCCAGGCGCCGGAAACCGCGCGAAGGCCAGGCACGCGAGATCCGGAAGACCTGGTCAGAGCGCGACCGATGTGGGGCATACTTCCCTTATGTCCAGCTGTGCGCGCGGGCCCGTCCAGTGGCGCGGGCATGTCGAGGGGATTTGTCATGCGGATTCGTAAGCACGTTGCATTGGCGATGGTGCCGTCTAGTGGCGATACTCGGTCTCGCCGCCTGCGGTTCGGGCAGTAGTTCGGGCGGAAGCGGCGGTACGCCCAACGCCAGCGGCATCGTCAGTATCGGCATCGGTGAGCCGCAGCACCTGCTGCCCTCGAACGCGACCGACACGAACGCGAACCAGGTGCTCGTGTCCCTCTTCGATCCTCTGGTGAGGTACGACTCGAACAACCTGCCGGTCGAGTTCGCGGCCCAGTCGATCACCACGAAGGATTCGCTGGTCTGGGACATCAAACTGAATCCGGCGTACAAGTTCAGCAACGGCGATCCGGTGACGTCGCAGGACTACATCAATGCGTGGAACTACGCGGCGTACGAGCCGAACGGGCAGGGCACGAACTACTACTTCGCGCACATCGGCGGCTACTCCGATCTGAACCCGGCCGACCCGAAGGCGACGCCGGTCTCCCGGACGATGAACGGCCTCAAGGTGATCAGCCCGACCGAGTTCCAGGTCACGCTGAATGCGCCGTACGCCGACTTCAAGACGTCGCTCGGCTACACCGCGTTCCTGCCGCTGCCGACCGAGGCGTTCACCTCCACCGGCGCGATCGCACCGAACTTCGAGAACCACCTGATCGGCGACGGCGCGTTCAAGATGACCGCGGCCGGCTGGCAGCACAACAAGGAGATCGACGTCGTCCGGGCGAGCACCTACGGCGGGTCGGCCGTACCGAAGATCGGCGGCGTCGACTTCCGCAGCTACGGCGACCTGTCGACCGCGTACCGCGACGTGCAGACCGGCGCGCTGGACATCCTTCCGCAGCCGGCCACGGCCGACCTCGCCAACGCGCAGGCCGACTTCGGCGACCGCTTCCAGCACAGTCCGGCGTCGTCGTTCCAGTTCCTCGCGTTCCCGACGTACGACAAGAAGTATTCGAACGTGAACGTCCGCAAGGCGATCTCGATGGCGATCGACCGGGACGCGATCGTCCGGACCATCTTCTCGAACACGCAGAAGTCGGCACGGTCGTTCGTCTCGCCGGTCCTGCCCGGCTACCGCGCCAACGTCTGCGGTACGCCGTGCGACTACAACCCGACCGCGGCGAAGACGCTCTACACGGCGAACAACGGGCCGGCGTCGATCGAGATCACGTACAACGCGGACGGCGGCCACAAGGAGTGGGTCGAGGCGACCTGCAACCAGCTGGAGCAGAACCTCGGCGTGACCTGCCTCGCCAACCCGGTGCCGCAGTTCGCCGATCTGCTCACGAAGGTCCAGGCCAAGCAGCCCGGGATCGGCATGTTCCGGCTCGGCTGGGTGATGGACTACCCGTCGATGGAGGACTACCTGACGCCTCTCTACAGCACGCACGGATCGTCGAACTACTACGGCTACAGCAACCCCGCGTTCGACAAGCTGGTGCAGCAGGGCTCCGAGCAGCCCACCCAGCAAGGCGCGATCAAGCTGTACCAGCAGGCCGAGGACATCCTCGCGCAAGACCTGCCGGTGATCCCGCTGCGCTTCGGGCAGAACAACTTCGTGTTCTCCACCTTCGTCAACAACGTCCACATGGACCTGTTCTCGAACGTGGTGCTGTACCAACTCACGACCACCCGCAGTTGAGGCGGCCATGCTTCGATACCTGGTTCGCCGCATATTGCAGATGATCTTGGCGTTCTTCGGGACCACACTGATCGTCTACGCGCTGATGTTCGCGGCACAGAGTGATCCGATCCAGGCGCTGGTCGGCGAGAAACCGGTCAGCCCGGCGCAACGCGCGTACCTGACGGCCTACTACCACCTGGACAAGAAGGGTCTGGGCGGGTTCCTCTATCGCTACTGGGACTACATCAGCCATCTTGTCCGCGGCCAGCTCGGCCTGAGCCTGTCCGGCCAGCCGATCTCATCGATCATCAGGAACGCCTTTCCGTACACGCTGCAGATGGCGGCGATTGCGATCGTGCTCGTGATGGTCTTCGGAGTCGGAGCCGGTGTGATCGCCGGCATCAAGAAGGGCGGCTGGTTCGACAACCTCACGCTGCTCGCGACGCTGATCATCATCGGATTGCCGGTACTCGTGATCGGATTCCTCGTGCAGTACTTCATCGGCGTGAAGTGGGGGATCCTGCCGCAGGCGTACAACTTCACGTTCAAGAGCATGATCCTGCCTGGAATCGTGCTGGGTTCGCTGTCGCTCGCGACCGCGCTTCGACTGACGAGCACGTCGGTCGATGAAAATCTCAATGCGGATTATGTACGCACAGCCACCTCCAAGGGCCTGTCCCGCAACCGCGTCATCGGTGCACACGTGCTGCGCAACTCGCTGATCCCGGTCATCACGTTTCTCGGTGTCGAGCTGGGCAACCTGATGACCGGCGCCATCGTCACCGAAACGATCTTCAACGTGCCGGGTATCGGCCGCGCCTTGCAACTCGCCATCAACCAGCAGGACGGTCCGACCGTCGTCGCGATCGTCAGCGTGCTCGTCGTCGTGTTCCTGGTCGCGAACCTCATCGTCGATCTGCTCTACGCCGTGCTCGATCCGCGGATTCGCTACTCATAAGGGGGTTGGAGCGGTGACCGAGCAGACCGAGTGCGGTATCGCCCCGGTGTCGGGGCAGGGCGTTGCGGCCTGTATGCCTCCTGCGGAGCGGAGGCATACATGAGCGACTTCGAGACGGTCGCGGCTAGTGAGCTGCCCTCCGCGACCACCGGTCAGGCCGGCCGCATCAACGCACCGAACCAGCTGTCCGGCCTCGGCAACGTCGACAAGCCGCGCAGCCTCGCCAGCGACGCCTGGCACAACCTGCGCCACAACCCGCTCTTCTGGATCGGGGCGTTCCTGGTCGTCCTGATCGTGCTGATCACCGCGTTTCCGAGCCTGTTCACGAGCGCATCGCCGAACACACGCGCCTGCGAACTTTCCAACAGCCTGGTCGCGCCGAGCGCCAAAGCGCCGTTCGGATACGACTTCCAGGGCTGCAACGTCTACGCGCGGACGATCTACGGCACCCGCAACTCGGTCGGCGTCGGCTTCTTCGCGACGCTGCTCGCGGCCATCATCGCGTTCACGTTCGGACTGCTCGGCGGATTCTTCGGCGGAGCGATCGACTCGATCCTGGCCCGCATCACCGACATCGCGCTCGGCATCCCTTTGCTGCTCGCCGCGATCGTGCTCCTGCGACGCATCTCCAACAGCACGACGAACTTCGGCATCTGGCCGGTCGTCTTCACGCTCGGCATCCTCGGCTGGACGACCGCGGCACGGGTCGTACGGTCGTCGGTGATCACCGCACGACAACAGGACTACGTCCAGGCGGCACGCATGCTGGGCGCCAGCAACCGCCGGATCATGCTGCGGCACATCCTCCCGAACGCGATGGCACCGGCGATCGTGGTGCTGACGATCGCGCTCGGCGCGTTCATCTCCGCCGAAGCCACGCTCTCCTACCTCGGCATCGGGTTGAAGCCGCCGGCCATCTCCTGGGGTGGGGATATTGCCGCCGCGCAGCCACGCATCCGGCAGGCCTGGTGGCCGCTGGCTTTCCCGGCCACCTTCCTGGCGCTCACCGTGCTCGCCTTCATCATGCTCGGCGATGCGCTGCGCTCCGCGTTCGATCCGAAGGCGAGGTAGGTGGCCTCGTGACGAAGCGCAGCGGAGTCCTTAGAGACGCTAGAATCTCCTGTGCCAACGCGGAGCGGGGGCGCAGAGATGACGAAGCGCAGCGGAGGCCTTAGAGACATGGAATCTCTGTGCCAACGCGGAGCGGGGGCGCAGAGATGACGAAGCGCAGCGGAGTCATCTGGGACGGGGTGCCGAAGTGACGAATCTTCGCGTGGAGTCGGATCGAGCCGCCGGACAGCGCCTGCTCGACGTGCAGGATCTCTTCATCGAGTTCCATACCCGCGACGGCGTCGCCAAGGTGATCAACGGCGTCTCGTACTACCTGGATCAGGGCGAGGCGCTCGCCGTTCTCGGTGAGTCCGGCAGCGGCAAGTCGGTCACCGCGCAGGCGATCATGGGCATCCTCGATATTCCGCCCGGACGCATCACGAACGGCCGGATCCTGCTGGAAGGCCGCGACCTGCTGGAGATGCCCGAGTCGGAGCGGCGCGCCGTACGCGGCAAAGAAATCGCGATGATCTTCCAGGACGCGTTGAGTGCACTGAACCCGGTCTACAAGGTCGGCTTCCAGATCTCCGAGACGATGCGGCGCCGGATGGACATGAGCAAGGCCGACGCGATGAACCGGGCGATCGAGCTGATGGATCTGGTCAAGATCCCGGCTGCGCGGCAGCGGATCAACGACTATCCGCATCAGTTCTCCGGCGGCATGCGGCAACGCGTCATGATCGCGGTCGCGCTCGCGATGAACCCGAAGGTACTGATCGCCGACGAACCGACGACCGCGCTCGACGTGACCGTCCAGGCGCAGATCATGGACCTCCTCGCCGATCTGCGACGAGAGATGAACATGGGCATGATCCTGATCACGCACGATCTGGGCGTCGTCGCCGACGTGGCCGATCGGATCGCCGTCATGTACGCCGGCCGGATCGTCGAGCACGCCGATGTCCACGAGATCTACAAGGCGCCGGCCCACCCGTACACGAAGGGGCTGCTGGAATCGATCCCGCGGCTGGATGCGAAGGGCACCGAGCTACCGACGATCAAGGGGCTTCCGCCGAACCTGCTGCATACGCCGTCCGGCTGCGCATTCCATCCGCGGTGCCGGTTCGCGCAGGAGATCTGCCGTACCACCGAGCCGCCGAACGTCCAGCTTGGCCGCGGCCGCACCAGCCGTTGCCACTTCGCCCGGGAGGTTCTCGATGGCCGGCTCAGCTGACGCGATTCTCCAGGTCGACGCGCTTGTGAAGCACTTCCCGATCACCCAGGGCATCCTGTTCCAGAAGCAGATCGGCGCCGTACGCGCGGTCGACGGCGTCAGCTTCGAACTGCGCCGCGGCGAGACGCTCGGCGTCGTCGGCGAATCCGGCTGCGGCAAGTCGACGCTCGCCCGGCTGCTGATGTGCCTGGAGCGGCCGACCTCCGGGACCACGCTGTTCGAGGGCCGCGACATCTACGCGATGGGCGGCTCGGAGCTGCGGCGGCTCCGGCGCAACATCCAGATGGTGATGCAGGACCCGTACACGTCGTTGAATCCCCGGATGACCGTCGGCGACATCATCGGCGAGCCGTTCGAAATCCACACCGAGGTGGCACCGAAAGGCGATCGGCGTCGCCGGGTCCGGGAGCTGCTGGACTACGTCGGGCTCAACCCGGAGCACATCAACCGCTATCCGCACCAGTTCTCCGGCGGCCAGCGTCAGCGCATCGGCATCGCCCGGGCGCTCGCGCTCAAGCCGAGCGTCATCATCTGCGACGAGCCGGTCTCCGCGCTCGACGTCTCCATCCAGGCGCAGGTCATCAACCTGCTGGAGAGCCTGCAGAACGAGTTGAACCTGTCGTACGTGTTCATCGCCCACGATCTGTCGGTCGTCCGGCACATCTCCGACCGGGTCGCCGTCATGTACCTCGGGAAGATCGTCGAGATCGGTACCGAGGACGAGATCTACGAGCGCTCGACCCACCCGTACACCCAGGCTTTGCTCTCCGCCGTGCCCATCCCGGACCCGGACGCCCGCGCGAACCGCTCGGTGATCCGCCTCGAGGGCGACGTGCCGTCGCCGGCCGATCCGCCGTCCGGCTGCCGCTTCCGCACGCGGTGCTGGAAGGCGCAGGCGCTCTGCGCCGAGCAGGAGCCGCCGCTGATGCCGAGGGATGCCGATCCCGCACCTGTCGGCATGCCACTTCGCCGCGATCCGCGCGCACGTCGTCTAGCTAATCGTCAAAAAGGTCGTACGCCTCGTCCGGGGTTTGCAGTTCGAAATATTCGTAGTACTTGTTGAAGGTCACGGCCCATTTGTCGAGGAATCCCTCGGTGCCGAGGATTCCCTGAAACGCCATTTGGAAGCCAAGGTCGGTGATGAATCCGACTCGAGCGTCCCAGACATACGACGGATCATTCGGCAGGCACAGTTCGATCGTTTCGAATTGGATCTGACGCTGTGCACCGAGTATGGCGAGCGAGCCGGTCTCTGCGCCCGCTTGTCCGAACCGCACCAGCAGTGCTTCGCCCGCGCCACGATCGAAGACCGTGATCGGCGCCCCCGTGTCGATGAGCGCTCGCGTCGTCCATACGCCGTTCGGCGGCAAATAGAGCTGGACGTCAACGGTGGGCCGAAGGACAGGGGGATTGCCCTCTTCCCGATACGCGAAGCGATGGCGGCTGATCCTGCCCTACCCGACGCCGACGACGATCGTGTCTGATGGACGTGGCACGAACTGGGCTACAGCGCCGCGGCCGGCAGGTCCCATTTCGGCCAACTTCGGAACCAACTCGCGCGAACTGTGGGCCGCAGCTATGACTTTGCCATCCTTGACCGCAACCCACAGACCGACCCACTCGTCAAGGTCTGCGAGCCTACGCTCTGGTTCCATCGCAATCCGTTCGCCGGCTCTTCGGCCTCGGACCCGAAACGACTTCCATTGCTTACGCACCGCCCGGCCTCCTCCGCGTGTGGTGAGCGTCGTACCTCGACCGTAGCGAGACTTGACGCTCACGTCACGTCCGTTCCCGGAACGATCACCCAGGAGAATTAGTGGAAGAAGTGGCGGGTGCCGGTGAAGTAGAGGGTCACGCCGGCCGCTGCGCACGCGGCGATCACGTCCTCGTCACGGATCGAGCCACCCGGCTCGACGATCGCCTTCACGCCGGCGTCGATCAGCAGCTGGGGACCGTCCGCGAACGGGAAGAACGCGTCCGACGCGGCCACCGAACCGGCGGCCCGCTCCCCCGCCCGCTTGATCGCGAGATAGCACGAGTCGACCCGGTTGACCTGGCCCATCCCGACGCCGACCGACGCGCCGCCGGAGGCCAGCAGGATCGCGTTGGACTTCGCCGACCGGATCGCGCGCCACGCAAATCCGAGGTCGGCGAGTGTCTCGCCGTCGGCGTCGGCGCCCGCGACGAGCGTCCAGTTGTTCGGATCGTCACCGTCGGCATCGATCCGATCGGCCTCCTGAACGAGCGTGCCACCGGAAATCTGCCGGGTCTCGATGCGCTCCGGTGCCCACGCCGGCGCGACGAGCACCCGCAGGTTCTTCTTCGCAGCGAGCGCGTCGAGCGCACCCTGCTCATAGGACGGCGCCACGAGTACCTCGGTGAAGATGTCCTTCAGTTGCTCCGCCATCGCGGTCGTGACCTGCTGGTTTACCGCTATCACGCCGCCATATGCGGAGACCGGATCGCATGCGTGCGCCAGCCGGTGCGCCTCGGCGACATCGGTGCCGACCGCGATGCCGCAGGGGTTCTGGTGCTTGATGATCGCGACGGCCGGCTCGGTGAAGTCGTTGGCGCTGCGCCACGCCGCATCGGCGTCGATGTAGTTGTTGTAGGACATCTCCTTGCCCTGCACCTGCGTGGCCTGCGCGAGACCGGCCGGGCGGGTCGCGTCGAGGTAGAGCGCGGCCTTCTGGTGCGGGTTCTCGCCGTAGCGCAACGTGGCGCCGAGCGTCGTGTCCAGCGCACCGAACTGCGGGAAGTAGCCGCCCTCCGCGAACGCCTCCTGCACCGACATCCACTCGGCGATCGCGATGTCATACGCGGCGATGTCCGCGAACGCGCGCGCGGCGAGCGCACGACGCTGCGCGTACGTCAGGCCTCCGCTCTCCACGGCCTTCATGACCATGGGGTACGCGTCAACCGACGTGACCACCGCGACGCTGGCGTGATTCTTCGCCGCCGAACGCACCATCGCCGGGCCGCCGATATCGATCTTCTCGACGCAGGCCTCGAAGTCACCGCCGCCCGCGACCGTCTCGGAGAACGGGTAGAGGTTGCTGACCAGCAGGTCGAACGCCTCGATCTGCAACTCCGACAGCTGGCTGCGGTGGCTGTCGAGGCGTTGGTCCGCGAGCAGACCTGCGTGCACCGACGGATGCAGCGTCTTCACCCGCCCGTCCAGCGTCTCCGGGAATCCGGTCACCGACTCGACCCGCGTAACCGGCAGGCCGAGGCCCTCGATGTAGCCGGCGGTCGAACCCGTCGAGACGATCTCGACGCCCGCTGCGACCAGGGCCTTGGCAAGATCGTCAAGACCGTCCTTGTACCAGACGCTGATCAGCGCCCGCTTGACGGGACGGATCCCCTCGGTGCTCATGGAATGGTGACCTTTCGTCCGGTGATCGTCCAACCGTCGCGGACCATGCGTCCGACGGCGTCAACAAGCTGGATACGTTCCACTACCTTGATCCGCTCGGTCAGCGTCTCCACGGTGTCGTCGTCCTCGACCGGCACGGCCACCTGAGCGACGATCAGCCCGGTATCGATGCCGGCATCCGCGATGAACAGCGTCGCGCCGGTGATCTTCACGCCGTAGTCAAAAGCGTCGCGAGGTCCGTGGATGCCGGGGAATGACGGCGTCAAGGCGTTGTGAGTATTGATGTAACGGCCACCGAACGCGCCCATGAACGCTCCGCCGGTGATCTTCAGGAAGCCGGCCGAAACGATCAGATCTGGCTGGTACGGCGTAATCGCATCGGTCAGCGATCGGTCCCATTCGTCGCGGGTTTCGAATGACTTGACCGAGCGTACGAACGTCGGGACATCGGCCTTCTCGGCCCGTACGAGTCCTTCGATGCCATCTCGATCGGCGCCGACCGCGACGACCTGGGCACCGTATCCGGGGTCGCGACATGCATCGAGGAGAGCCTGAAGATTCGTACCCGTGCCCGAAATGAGCACCACGAGGCGTGCCGTCACTTCCGCCAGGTTACAGGTGGTCGTGCTAACCCATGTCGGCGCCCTTGGGGGGCATTTCCGACAAACTGCCCGCTGGTAGGGGAAATGTCGGATATTTGAACCGAGAGAGTATCTGTGCATGTCAGGGGGCCTAACGTGACCGATATACCGAAGCCGGAACAGCCGTGGTCGGGCGACCAGCCCGAAGACCACGAACAGTCCGAAGCCCCCGAGTCGACTCACGCTGCACCGGAGCCGCCGGCCTACCAACCGCCGGTCCCCGAGCCGCCCGCCACACCCGAACCGGCCACACCGGCCGACGAGCCGCAGGCCTTCGACCCCCGCCCGCCACACCCGAATCGGGTGCACCCGCCGACCACCAGCAGTCTTCGAATCGCCGCCCGTCGCGCACGAACCGGCCACACCCGCCCACGACCCGCAGTCGTTCGACCCGCCGCCGCTCCAACCACCGGCTGCGGGCCCGGCAGAACCGCCCGCTTACGGGGCACACGACGCGGCGGCCAATGCACCGACTCCTGACCAGGCCACGTTCGGAACGGCCGCATCCGAGCCGACGCCGCAGGACCACAGCGCCCATCAACACCGAGCCGACCAACCGGGAGCACACGAAGCGGCGCCCGGCATGCCGGAGCCCGCTCCATATGAGCCCACCGCACACGAGCCGGCCGCGCATGAGCCCGTCGCGCCAGAACCGCCGGCGTACGAGACGCCGGTGCCACCGACGCCACCCGCTGGTTATCCGCCGGTTCCGCCCCCGGCACCGGCCGGGTATCCGCCGCCCGGGTGAACCCGCGCCGCCCGGCGGATATATGCCTCCGGGCGGAACCGGATACGAGCCGCCCGGATATCAACCTCCCGGCTATCAACCGCCGGGGTATGAGACGCCAGGCGGTCAAACTCCCGGATACCAGGCCCCTGGATACGAGACCCCGGGTACCAGGCACCCGGGTACCAGCCTCCCGGGTACCAGGCTCCCGGATACCAGCCTCCCGGGTACCAGCCCCCGTCCGGCTACCCGACGAACCCACCGCCACCTGGATTCGGCGCGGGCGACGCCGACTCCGGCTCCGAGCAGCACCGGCGGCGTGATTGCCAGCCTTGGCGGCCAGGAAAACATATGGGGAATCACGTCGGCGGCCGTCGGCATCCTGTCCGTCATCTGCTGCGTCTGTACGGCGTTCGGCGGCGGTGGCATCTACTTGCCGACGCTGCCGTTTTCGATCTTCGCCATCGTCGCGGGCATCCTGCATCTGCGGCGAGTAAAGGCAGGTCAGGCAACCAATCAGAAGCTTGCGCTGATCGGCATCATCCTGGGCGGCCTAGGCCTGCTCATCGCCATCTGCGGCATCTCCACGAACGCCGGGTCGGATTTCACCAACGACATCCGTTAGCGACTGCCGTTTGTTGAGGCAGGTCATCCGCTGGGCGGCCGGCGGGTGAGGCCGAACGTCAGCATGCCCAGGAGCGCACCGACCGCGATACCGAGGCCGCACACGATCGAGAACTGCCATCCGACGTCGCCGGTGTGTGCCAGCAGCGCGGATCCGAGCGCACCGGCCGCGGCATATCCGGCCACCGCCAGCCCGATCGCGGCCACCGGTCCGGCCAGCAGTCCGGCGCCGGCCAGGCGTACGAGCGGCCAGCCCGGCGCCCAGGCGGCGTGCCACCATCACGGCGGCCAGGAATCCGGCCAGCACCGGCGTCAGCAGCAGTAGCTGCGCCGGCCCGCTGATCGGGTGGTGTGGCAGGCCGGCGAAGACCGGCAGCTGCGGTACCGCGCCCAGCGTGAAGCTCGGACCGGCCAGGTAGGACGAGGCCCAGACGGTGATGTTCGGCGCGTAGACCAGGCAGATCGCGATGATGCCGGCCTGCCCGGTGAAACCGGCGTGGTAGTTGTGCACCATCTGCGCCGCGGTGCCGCCACCGACGGCGATCGCGATTCCGGTCCCGATCGCGCCGGCGGCCAGCAGGAACGGGGCCGCGATCGCTCCGATGCGTACCCCCACTCTTATGATCTTGGGAGCGCGGCGCCACCAGCGACGGGCCAGCCCACCTCCCGCGGACGCCCCGACCAGGGCCGCCACCGCTCCGAACCCGGCCAGCGTGAACGCGGCGCGCACGACCGGTACGGATACCGAGTGGCCGTTCCCCATGGCGGCCGCGGCCAGACCGAGCAGCCCGTATACGCGCACCGATGACGACCGCGACCAGCACCGGCGGTGACCCGGCCGCCCGGATCGTGTTACGGCCCGCGATCGCGACCCGCCAGAACGCGAGACCAGTGATCGCCAGCGGTACGAGCGACAGCGGCGTCCCGCCGAGCGACAGCGGTACGCCATGCGCCAGCAGCCAAGCGGCGAATCCGAAGCGCAGCGTCGGGACCACGCCCGGGCTCCCGGACCCGATCCGAGTGACCGCGACGATCGTGACGAGCACCGGAAGCAACGAGATAACGGCAGCCCACGTCGTGTTCGCGAGCGCGACGACGACGAGCGGCGCATGGCGTCCCGGCGGCCGGCGCAAGCCTCCACGACCACGCTGTCCGGGCAGCACGACGGTAGGCCGGTTGGCCAGATCATCGGCGGCGTAACCGGCGCTTCGGTGGTCGGGGGTGAGCGTCATTGACCATGACTCTCTCAAACGTTGAGCGGCCGGTCATGCATGACCGGCCGCTCAAGAGCGCTTGTTTCTGTTGTCAGACCTACTTTTGCAGGCCCTGCATGATTTCGCGCATCAGATCAGCGGTCTCGCTCGGCGTCTTGCCGACCTTCACGCCCGCAGCTTCCAGCGCATCCTTCTTCGCGTCGGCGGTGCCGGCCGAGCCCGAGATGATCGCGCCCGCGTGCCCCATCGTCTTGCCTTCCGGCGCGGTGAAGCCGGCGATGTAGCCGACGACCGGCTTCGTGACGTGCGCCTTGATGAACGCGGCGGCCCGCTCCTCGGCGTCGCCGCCGATCTCACCGATCATCACGATCGCGTCGGTGTCGGGGTCGTTCTGGAACGCCTCGAGCGCGTCGATGTGCGTCGTGCCGATGACCGGGTCGCCGCCGATGCCGACGCTGGTCGAGAAGCCGAAGTCACGCAGCTCGTACATGAGCTGGTAGGTGAGCGTGCCGGACTTCGAGACGAGGCCGATCGCGGCCGGCCGGCGTGATGTCGGCCGGGATGATGCCCGGCGTTGGACAGGCCGGGAGACGCGAGACCCGGGCAGTTCGGGCCGATGATCCGGGTCTTCTTGCCGGCCGCGACGTTGTGCGCCCAGGCCGCGGTCGAGTCGTGCACCGGGATGCCCTCGGTGATGACCACGGCGAGTTCGATGCCGGCGTCGATCGCTTCGACGATCGCACCCTTCGCGAACTTCGGCGGTACGAAGATGACCGTCACGTCCGCACCGGTCTGCGCCATCGCCTCGGCGACCGAGTTGAACACCGGAACCGCGGTCCCGTCGAAGTCGACCTGCTGGCCACCCTTGCCCGGGGTGACGCCGCCGACGATGTTCGTACCGGCCTTGAGCATCCGGCGGGTGTGCTTCGAGCCCTCCGAGCCGGTCATGCCCTGCACGATGACCTTGGAGTCCTTCGTCAACCAGATTGCCATGTCATGCCCCTACGGCTGCGAGCTCAGCGGCGCGCTTCGCGGCGCCGTCCATCGTGTCAACCCGCTCGACGAGCGGATTCGCGGCGCCGTCGAGAATCGCCCGGCCCGCTTCGGCGTTGTTGCCGTCCAGGCGTACGACCAGCGGCTTGGTGACCGCCTCGCCACGGTCGGCCAGCATCGCCAGGGCCTGGATGATGCCGTTCGCGACCGCGTCACAGGCGGTGATGCCGCCGAACACGTTCACGAAGACGCTCTTCACGGCCGGGTCGGACAGCACGATCTCGAGACCGTTCGCCATCACGTCCGCCGAGGCGCCGCCACCGATGTCGAGGAAGTTCGCCGGGCGTACGCCGCCGAACTCCTCACCCGCGTACGCGACCACGTCCAGCGTGGACATGACCAGGCCGGCGCCGTTTCCGATGATGCCGACGGTGCCGTCCAGCTTCACGTAGTTGAGGTCGCGCTCCTTGGCCCGCTGCTCCAGCGGGTCGACCGCGCTGGAGTCCTCGAGGGCTTCGTGGTCGGGGTGCCGGAAGCCGGCATTGCCGTCGAACGTGATCTTCGCGTCCAGCAGCAGGACCCGACCGTCCGCAACCTTGGCCAGCGGGTTGACCTCGACGAGCAGCGCGTCCTCCTGGACGAACGTCAGCCATAGCTGCTCGGCGATCGAGGCGATCTGGTCGGCGACATCGGCCGGGAAGCCGGCGGTCTCGACGATCTCGCGTGCGGTCGCGGCGTCGACGCCCTTGTTCGCGTCGATCGCCACCTTCGCCACCTTCTCCGGCGCGGTGTGGGCGACCTCTTCGATCTCCATGCCGCCGGCGGTGCTGGCGATGCAGAGGAACGTCCGGTTTGCCCGATCCAGCAGATACGAGAAGTAGTACTCCTCGACGATGTCGGCGGTCTCGGTCACCATCACCTTGTGCACGGTGTGGCCCTTGATGTCCATGCCCAGAATGTCGGTCGCACGGGCTTGCGCCTCTTCGGCGTCGGCGGCCAGCTTGACGCCACCGGCCTTGCCGCGGCCACCGACCTTCACCTGTGCCTTCACAACGACTCGTCCGCCGAGGCGGTCAGCGATCGCCCGCGCCTCGGCCGGGGTCGTGGCGACGCCGCCGTCCAGCACCGGCAGACCGTGCCGGGCGAACAGGTCGCGCCCCTGATATTCGTACAGGTCCACGTTGAGCGTCCCGTTCTGTCAATGTCCGCGCCCGCATTTTTGAGGTGACGGGCCCTACCGGCCGCAGCCTAACGAGAGTTTCGCGGCCTCTACCCAGAAGGGTACGGACTGTGCCGTACCGCACACGCAGGCGCTGAAAAACTTCTCGATCCGAGGCGTAACCGACCGCAGAAGCCGTCGTTGTACGCAGTGTCGGCGACGCTTCGGCAGATCCGACGGAAGCGGCCGATGCCCTGTCGGTCGAGGGGTGGCGGCGGGGCATCGTGCATCGAGGGACCGGACGTGTGAGGGGTGCGTCCGGTCCCTCACTTTATCTTTTTCCGGTCGTGGCTTAGCCGACCGTCACTCAGCCGACCGTCGTCGGTACGTGTTCCCGAACCCAATCCACGATCGACTGCGTGGTCGCGCCGGGCGTGAACACCTTCGCCACGCCGATGCGGGTGAGTTCCGGAATGTCAGCCTCGGGGATGATCCCGCCGCCGAACACGATCATGTCGGCCGCGCCACGCTCGGTCAGCAGCTCGAGCACCCGTCGGAACAGCGTCATGTGCGCACCGGACAGGACGGACAGGCCGACCGCATCCGCATCCTCCTGGATCGCGGTCTCGACGATCTGCTCCGGTGTCTGGTGCAGGCCGGTGTAGATGACCTCCATGCCGGCGTCCCGCAACGCGCGCGCGACCACCTTGGCGCCACGGTCGTGGCCGTCCAGGCCCGGCTTCGCAACGACGACCCGAATTCGAGCACCCATCGCTTGAACCTTCCAGAGAATCTTCATCGGGGTAACACCTGAACGAACGGTAACCTGTGGCGCCGGATGCGGGTCGCGCGGGCGACCGGCGTCACAGTTTTTCGAATATTGTCACGCCTACCCACGGTGCGTATGCAGTAACCCTAAGAAACGGCTGCTTAACGACCTGATCCGCAAAACGGAACGAACTTCGCGAGTTATGGCGTACAAACGGACAGGCTTAAGGAATCGTCGGCGCTGCGACTTGTGCTGGGCATAACGGATTGGCTACGGTGTCCGGGTTGTCATCTGCAAGACACCCTGATGTCAATGCGGCGCTACCCCCACCACGGTCTCCCCACAACCGTGCGGCGCCGGCGGTTCCAACCTCGGAGTGTGTTGTGTCTGCTCGGAAAGAACGCGATCGCTATCGCGGGCGCCGCCGGATCCCGACGCCACCACGGAGCCGCTACGCAGCCGTAGCTGCCACTGCCGTTATCGGCGCTGGCGTTGTTGCCCTCACGTCCGCCGCGGTCATGCCGGACATGAAGGTCGTCGACCCGAGCAGTCTCGCCTCGTTCAGCGGCAACACCACTGTCGCCGCAGCCCGGCAGAGCACCGTCGACAAGACCAGTCGTTCCACTCAGCGGTTCACCGCAGCAACGCCCGCCGCCGGCACCAGCGCCACCTTGAACATGTGGGTGCTGCCGATGACGTCCTACCAGATCACGACGCCGTTCGGTGATTCCGGCGCACTCAACAAGGGTGTCGACCTCGCTGCTCCCGAAGGCACGCCGTTCTACGCCGCCCACGGCGGCACCGTGAAGCTCGCCCGCTGGGACGGCGGATACGGCTACACCGTGATCATCGATGTCGGCAACAACACCCAGATCGTCTACGGACACGCCTCGAAGCTTCTCGTCCACGAGGGTCAGGTCGTGCAGTCGGGCGATCTCATCGCGCTGGCGGGCAACACCGGCTATGCGTTTGATTCGAGCGTCCACTTTGAAGTGCGCGTCAACGGTGCCGTCGTCAACCCGATCGTTTTCCTGGGTGACCAGGGCGTCGACCTGGTCAAGAAGACCGACAACTACGCGCTGAGCTAAGCGCTCGTCACATCTTCTCGATCGGCGCGTGCCGCAGCACGATCCACATCACCTGGTCGCCGAAGTCGATCTGCGCCTGAGCGCGTACGCCGGCGCCCTGAACCGCGACCACGCGACCGAGTCCCCACCGCTGGTGATTGACCCGGTCGCCGGCGACCAGCGTCGGCACCTCCACCTTGTCCATCTCGCTGGCGGTCCGGAAGCTGCCCGCCGGAAGGCCGAGACGCTCGGCGATCTGCGCGGCCTTCGGGGTGCCACCGGTGAAGCCCGAACCGTAGTTTGAACCGCCGCTCGAGCCGTAACCCGCGGCCCGTCCACCGACGCCGCCGCTCGATCCCGACCACGACGTGTACGCGCCCTCGGTCCGATCCCATCGGACCAGCGACTCGGGCAGCTCGCCGAGGAATCGTGACGCCGGATTGAACGACGGCTGACCCCAGGCACTGCGCGTCATCGCACGCGAGATGTAGAGGCGCTGCCGGGCGCGGGTGATCCCGACGTACGCCAACCGGCGCTCCTCTTCCAGCTCAGAGGTGTTCCCGAGCGAACGCAGGTGCGGGAACACACCGTCTTCCATGCCGGTCAGGAACACGACCGGGAACTCCAGACCCTTCGCGGTGTGCAGCGTCATCAGCGTGACCACACCGCCGGAACCGCCGGGCGTGGTCGGATCGTCGGTCGGGATCTCGTCCGCGTCCGCGACGAGTGCGACCTGCTCCAGGAACCCGGCGAGCGTGGGCACCTCCGGCGGCGCGTCGACGTCCACGCCCTCGATCGGTTCGCCGGTGTCCTGTGCGAGGACGCGTTCGGTGTATTCACGCGCCACGCTGACGAGTTCCTGGAGGTTCTCCACCCGGCTCTCGTCCTGCGGATCCAGGCTCTCCTCGAGTTCGGCCAGGTAACCGGATCGGGCCAGCGCCGCCTCCAGGACCTCTTCCGGCAGCGCGGTCTCCGCCATCTCGCGCAGCTCGTCCATCATCGCGACGAAACCGCCGATCGCGTTCGCCGACCGTGACGAAATGCCGGGCGCGTCGGACGCCATCCGCAGTGCCGCTCCGAACGACACGCGTTCCCTTGTGGACAGCGTTTCGACGCAGGCCTCGGCCCGATCACCGATGCCCCGGCGCGGCGTGTTCATGATCCGGCGGATGCTGACCGTGTCATCGGAGTTCGCGATCGCACGCAGGTAGGCCAGCGCGTCGCGGACCTCCTTACGCTCGTAGAACCGAACCCCACCGACCACCTTGTACGGCAGGCCGACCCGGATGAACACGTCCTCGAACACGCGCGACTGAGCGTTCGTCCGGTAGAACACGGCGACGTCGGCGGCCCGGATCTCGCCGGCATCGGTCAGCCGATCGATCTCCCGAGCAGACCCAGTCGGCCTCGGCATGCTCGGTATCCGCGACATAGCCGACGATCTGCTCGCCATCGCCCTGATCGCTCCAGAGCCGCTTCGGCTTGCGCTCGGTATTGCGATCGATCACCGCATTGGCGGCGGACAGGATGGTCTGAGTCGAGCGGTAATTCTGTTCCAACAGGATCGTGCGTGCGTCCGGATAGTCGCGCTCGAACTCGAGGATGTTGCGGATCGTGGCACCCCGGAACGCGTAGATCGACTGATCCGCGTCACCGACCACGCACAGCTCGCCCGGGGGCAGGTCATCGGTGCCCTCGCCGACCAGTTGCCGGACCAGCTCGTATTGGGCCTCGTTCGTGTCCTGATATTCGTCGACCAGCACGTGCCGGAACCGCCGATGATATTTCTCGGCCACGCCGGGGTGCGATTTCAGGAGGTTGACGGTCGTCATGATCAGGTCGTCGAAGTCGAGCGCGTGCGACTCCCGCAACCTGCGCTGATAGAGCGTGTACGCCTCCGCGACGGACCGCTCGTTCGGCCCCTTCGCGTTCTGCGTCGCGGTCTCCGGGCCGACCAGCTCGTTCTTCAGGTTCGACACGGCATTGGCGAGCGTCCGAGCGCTGTATCGCTTCGGATCCAGATCGAGTTCGCGCGCGACCAGCTGCATCAGGCGCCGCGAGTCGTCGGCGTCGTAGATCGAGAACGACGACTTCAGGCCGGCATGCTCGTGCTCGGCACGGAGAATCCGGACACACGCCGAGTGGAACGTCGACACCCACATCATCCGGGCACGCGGCCCGACCAGCGCGGCGACCCGTTCCTTCATCTCACCGGCGGCCTTGTTCGTGAACGTGATCGCGATGATCTCGCCCGGATGCACGTCGCGTGCGGCCAGCAGGTAGGCGATCCGATGGGTCAGCACACGGGTCTTGCCCGAGCCGGCACCGGCCACGATCAGCAGCGGCGAACCGGCGTGCGTCACGGCTTCCCGCTGTGGATCATTCAAGCCGGCGAGAAGCGCCTGCGGGTCGCGCCCGGAAGAACTGAGGGCGAACGGAGCCCTCCCGCAAGGAGGCGGGACGAGATTCTGGGATATCGAATAGTGACTGCATCGCGCTGGCGAGTCTATGCCGAGCCACCGACAGGCGTCCCGCGGCTGGGCCGTGCGCGTACCCGTTCTATGGTTTCGTCCGTGCCGGAATTTCTGCGGATCGCGACCGCCGTCGTCGCCCTCGCCGTCGCCGCCTGGGCCGGCGTCGCCGTGGCGCGCAACCGTCCGCCCACCGCGACCCAGCTCATCGGCTTGTTGGTGGTCGAGGTGTTCGCGATCGCGCTCGTCGCGACCGGCATCGCCGGTCTGGCGGGCGGACATCACGTGTCGTCTCTCGCCACCTATGTGGGATATCTGGTCGCGTTTATCGCCGTCCCGGTCGCCGGATGGGCGCTGGCCCGGCTGGAGCCGACGAAGTGGGGCTCGGTGATCGTGTGCGCGGCGGCGGTCGTGGAGGCGATCCTGGTGGTACGCCTGCAGCAGGTCTGGATCGGGATATGACGCAGACCCCGGTCGATAAGGCCCATCGGTTGTCGCGGCCGCAGATCAACTCCGGCTTCGGACGCCTCCTCATTTTCTTGTACGGGCTCTTCGCGCTCTCCGCACTCTCCCGTGGCGTCGTCGAGCTGCTGACGAAGCACGAGTACCCGTACTCGTACGCGATGTCGGCGCTGGCCGGCCTGATCTACCTGATCGGCACGATCTGCCTGGCCCGTTCGACCGCGGTGTCGCGCCGGATCGGCATCGCGAGCTTCTCGATCGAGCTGGCCGGCGTGATCGCGGTGAGCATCTGGACCATGCTCGATCCGTCCGCCTTCGGCGAGAAATCGGTCTGGTCCGACTTCGGCTACGACTACGCGTTCGTGCCGCTCGCCATGCCGATCTTCGGCCTCTGGTGGCTGTGGCGCGCGCCGACCCAGCCGGCGGTGGATTCGCCGTCCCACATCGCGACATGATCCTTGATATGCGCCGCCGTCGTGGCATACTTCGAGGCGTGACGCAGACCAGTGCGCGATTTTATGGCTACGAGACCGGGAGTCCGGCACTCGTAGGCCGCAACTAGCTGCGCCAAACCTACGAACGCCCCAGGCTCACCGAGCCCCGGGGCGTTTTTTGATGCTCCGAGTCGGGACGAGCCGCGCAATTGCCCATACGACCGCAAGACCGACACCGGGAGCACATCGTGAGCACGATCATTGAAAATAGGCCCATGAGCACTGGAACATCCGACACCGGCGCCTCCGACCGCATCGGCGAGATGCGCAGCCGGATCGACGAGATCGATCAGGCTCTGATCGATCTCTGGCGAGAACGCGCCGCCATCTCCGGCGAGGTCGGCCGGGTCCGGATCGCGTCCGGCGGCACCCGGCTCGTCCTGGCCCGCGAGCGCGAGATCGTCGATCGCTTCCGCGAGGCGCTCGGCGCGGATGGCGTACAGCTGGCGCTCCTGATCTTGCGTGCGGGCCGGGGCCCGCTATAACGGTGAAGGTATAAAGAGGCATGACCTTTCCCAACTCGCCTGCGCCGATCACCGATGTCGAGCGGATCCTGTGCGTCGCCGCACACCCGGACGATATCGACTTCGGAGCGGCCGGCACCGTCGCGACCTGGGTAGACGCCGGGATCTCCGTCTCCTATCTGCTGGTCACCCGCGGCGATGCCGGCGGGTTCGACGACACGCCGCGCGAGCAGATGCCGGTCCTGCGCGAGGCGGAGCAGCGCGCGGCCGCGGCCGCGGTCGGGGTCACCGACGTGCACTTTCTCGACGGGTACGCGGACGGTACGGTCACGCCCACGATCGAGCTGCGCCGCGACATCACCCGGGTGATCCGGATGGTGCGGCCGGACCGGATCCTGACCACGTCACCGCTGCGCCGGTGGGAGCGCATCTCCGGGCCATCGCACCCGGATCACCTCGCGGTCGGCGAGGCGACGACGTGCGCGGTCTATCCGGACGCCCGCAACGAGTTCGCGTTCCCGCACCTGCTGCAGGACGAGGGCCTGAAGCCCTGGACCGTACGCGAGGTCTGGTTCTCCGGCGGCCCTAACCCGGACCACTTCATCGACATCACCGACGTCTATCCGCGCAAGCTCGCCGCGCTCCAGGCGCACACCACGCAGACGAACCACATCGAGCTGGATGCCCGGCTGCGGATGATGCTCGGCGCCGCCGCGAAGCTCGGCGGCCTGGACGAGGGGCGTCTGGCCGAGGGCTTCTCGATCATCTCGACCGCGTAGCCGCTAGACCAGCCGGCGATCGGCCGCCCAGCGGGACAGTTCGTAGCGGTTGGACATCTGCAGCTTGCGCAGCACGTTGGAGACGTGCGTCTCGACCGTCTTGATCGAGATGAACAGCTCCTTGGCGATCTCCTTGTACGCGTACCCGCGGGCCAGCAGCCGCAGCACCTCGCGCTCGCGATTCGTCAGCTGATCCAGCTCCGGATCGCTGACCGGCGCATCCGGCCGGGCCGCGAACGCGTCCAGCACGAATCCGGCCAGCCGCGGGCTGAACACGGCGTCGCCGTCGGCCACCCGCCGGACCGCATCGGCCAGGTCCTCGGACGAGATCGTCTTCGTGACGTAGCCGCGCGCACCCGCGCGGATCAGCCCGATCACGTCCTCGGCGGCATCGGACACGGACAGCGCGAGGAACTTCACGTCCGGCGTCGCCCGCCGGCAGGCCTCCAGGACGGCTCGCCCTCCGCCGTCCGGCATGTGCACATCGAGGAGTACGACGTCGGGGCGCAGCGCTCCGATCGACGTCACCGCCTGGGCGACCGTGCTGGCCTCACCGACCACGTCGACGTGCGCACCGAGTTCGGCGCGGACGCCGGCCCGGAACATGGCGTGGTCGTCGACGAGGAACACCCTCAGGCGACTTTCGGGAACGGTCACTTCTGGAACGGTCACGAACGTACCTCCGCTACTGGCATGACCAACCGTACTTCGGTGCCTTCGCCCATGTCGGTACGAATTTCCGCGCTACCGCCGTGGCGTTCCATCCGGCCGATGATCGAACCGCGTACGCCGTGCCGATCGGTATCGATGCCGTCCAGGTCGAAGCCGACGCCACGATCGCGGACGAACACGCTGACCTCCTGCGGTTCGATCTCGGCGTAGAGCGAGACGGTCGCGACCTGGGCATGGCGTGCCGCGTTGACGAGCGCTTCGCGGGTCGCGTTCACGAGCGCGGTAAGGCCTGCGGCCATCCGGGCATCGCCGACCACGACCGACTCGACCGTGATCGCATACGTGTCCTCGACCTCCGCCACCGCCTGCTCGATCGAGGCTGCGAACGTCTCGGACGGTACGCCGGTCGGCTTGTAGAGCCAGTTGCGCAGCGTACGTTCCTGGCCGCGGGCGAGTCGCTGGACCGCCTTCGGATCGGACGCGTTCCGCTGGATCAATGCGAGCGTGTGCAGGACCTGGTCGTGCACCATCGCGGCCAGCTCGGCGCGCTCGGCCTCCCGGATCCGGCCGATCCGCTCCTCGCGCAGCTGGGCGAACATCCGCCAGAGCACCGGTGCGAGGACCAGCGCGACGCCGCCGAGCGCCACGAACGCGAACAGGATGCTCGCGAACACGGCGCGGAAACCGGCCCCGGACACCGGAGCGAAGACCGCGATCGTGCCGATGATGCCGACGATGATCAGGGCACCGCCGCCGATCAGCCGCAGCACGTACGCGCGACGGTCGCTCTCGTCCACGAACGCGCCGACCCACGGCGCGCCCGGCAGCGTGCGAGTCCAGCGCTGGCGCTGGTCCGGATCGGACAGCTGCCAGATCAGTCCGGCACCGATCGCGATCAGGGTGATCAGCCAGCCGAGCGGTTGGGCGACGCCGCCGAAGCCGGACTGCGACCAGAGCAGCAGGATGCCGGCGGCGAGGACCGCGTACGGGACGAGTTCGACCAGCCTGCGCGGGCGTGGCGTCCCGCTGTCGGGCGCGTCCTTGAGCACCGCCCAGAACGCGACGTAGAGCAGCGCGCCGACGGCGGTGAACGGCAACAGGATCACGAAGATGCAGCGGATCACCGTCACCCGGATGCCGGTGTGGGCGGCGAGTCCGGCGGCGACACCGAGCAGGAGGCGGTGCTCCGGATCGCGGTAGAGGCGCCGTACGCCGTCCGCGGGTACTTCGGTCACCGAGCCCTCCCTGGCGATCACGTATCGGCTGTCCACCCGATACTCACACGACCGACATTGCTCGCACAGGGGGACCACCCCGAGGCCGCGCCGGAACTTTAGTCAGGGTCCGCTCAGGGTCGACACCGGAGGCGCCCGAGGCGGGGCAGTGACGAAGATGGTCTCTATGACGAACGCCCCGGACGAGCCCGTACCGACGGAGCCGCCCGCACCCTCCGCGCCACCGACCGGAATGCCGCCGCCGCAAGGGCCGACCACCGGCGGGTACGCGACCAGATTCCACCTCGTGCGCCCCTATCAGGGCCGCTACCTGGCCGGCGTGTGCGCAGCTCTCGGCCGGGCCACGAACACCGATCCGGTGCTGTGGCGGGTCATCCTGCCGGTGCTGACGCTGTTCAATGGCCTCGGCGCGCTGATCTACCTGGCCGGCGTACTGCTGATCCCGAACGAAGGCGACAGCGGATCGCCGCTGGAGGCGCTGGCCGGCCGCGGCCGGTCACGCATGTCGCGGGCGACCACGATCGGGCTGATCATCCTGGCATCGATCACGGTCATTCTCGGTGCCAAGCACACCGATGGCATCCTGCTGATCGGTCTCGCGGTGGTGGCCGGCATCGTGCTGCTGGCGGCCACCCGTGGAGGGACCACCGAATCGTGGCCATCCAGCTGGCCGACGGTCCAGCGCGCGGACAACGGCTTCACGGTCAACTGGCCGACCGCGCACCCGACCGCTGGTCCGACCACGACCACCGGACCGACTCCGACCACCGGACCGACTCCGACCACCGGCGCAGCGGCGGCGACCGCAGGCCCCGCTGCTGCGACACCGACCGCCCAGACACCGACCGCCCAGACACCGACCGCCCAGACACCGACCGGCCCGGTCGCCGACGACGGCGCTCCCGAACGCGTCGATGCCGAACCCGCGTGGATGTCCGGCACCGGCTGGCCGGCCGACGACGTGGACAAGGCCGAGGTGGATGACACCGCGGTGGATGGCCCTGCGGTGCATGACGCTGCGGTGCTGACCGCCTGAGCACCGATGTGGATAGCGCCGAGATGGGCGCGGCCGAGCCGGCGACGTACCAGGAACCGTTCGCGCCGTTCGGACCGTACGCCGGATCGACGTACGCACCGCAGTATCCCGGTCTCGCACCGACCACCCTCGTGGTACCGCCGCCGCAACGTGACACGCCCGCCCGGGTGCCTTCGCCGGTTCGCCGGATCACCGTCTCCGCGGCGCTGCTCGTGGTCGGGTTCCTCGGCATCATCGACCTGACCGGGGTCCGATCGGTGCCGGTGCCGATGTACTTCGCGGCCGCGCTCGCAACGATCGGGATCGGCATGTTCGTCGCGTCGTTCTTCGGTCGCGTACGCGGGCCGGTCACGCTCGGCATCCTGCTCGCGCTCGGTCTGCTGGTCAGCTCGGTGGCCGCGGAGCTGCCCCGGCCCTATACCAGCCAGACCATCCGGGTCGCGCCGACCAGCGTCAGCGCGGTGCAGTCCAGCTACGTGCAGCACTACGGCACGTTCACGCTGGATCTGTCGCACACGCCGTTCACCAGCGCGGATCAGAAGGCGATCGACATCACGATGAAATTCGGGCAGGTCACGGTGATCCTGCCGCCGAACACGTACACGTCGGTCCACGCGCACACCGGGGCGGGCGATCTGCAGATCGGCAACGAGGGCAACCAGGGCGGCCTCAACACCCGCGTCAATACCGTGGTCAACGCTGACGACCAAGGTAAGCACGGCGCATTGACGCTCGACATATCGATCACCGCCGGCGACGTGGAGGTCCGCTCATGAAAAAGTCCCGTCCGGATACTCCTGCGATGATCTGTCGGCCTCATCTTCATGGGCATCTCAGGCTGGTGGTTCGTCGCCCGCGGCTATGGTTTCGGCCTGCCCAGTCTCGGCTTCGTAACCGCCGGTCTACTGATCCTGCTAGGCATCGCCGGCATCACCAGCGCGTTGCAACGCCGGAATGACACGCGACATGAGCGGCCGACGCCTATGCTGGGCGCGTGACCGCATCGCAGAGCAGCAGCATCGTGCCCGCACCGACCACCGTCCCACTCGGTGAGCGGGCGGTCGCCGCGCTGATGACCGAATTCATCCGCCACGGAGGCCCGAAATCCGGCCTCCTGATCGGCGTCGTGCCCGGATCACCGGCGCTGGCAGCCGCGCTCGACGCGCTGCTACCCGATGATCAGTTGACGGTGACCACCACCGGGCCCGCGGTGGCCGCGGTCCGCGAAGCGATCACGGCCCGCGGTGATTGGTTGACCCAACGGGTACGCGTCACCGACGTCGCTCGCCGAAGTCGACCCGGCCGACGTCGTGATCTTCGCCGAGCCGCTGACCGGCACGGCCGAAGCCACCCGCGCACTGATCGACGACGTCACCAAGCACCTCACCGAGGGCGCTGTGTTGACCGTGGCGACGATTGCAGCCCCAGGCCTGGCGGATGGTGCCAGCGCCGAGATGATGCGCCAGTCGTCGTTCTACGGCGTCGGAACGGACCTCGTGATCCGCAACCGGCCGCCGCTGCGGGTCCACCGGCTGCGGTTCGGTACCGCGCCGGCCGCGCTCGCCGCCCGGTTGAAGCCCGCCGTACGGCCGTCCAGCGTGCCGCTGACCCGCACGATGAACATCGACTCGAACGGCGTCGCAGCGGCCGGGATCGCGCTCGGCCTCGCGGTCACCGCGAAGATCACCCGGCGCGAAGTCGAAGGCTGTGGCTGCTGCCCGCGCTGCTGGCCGCCCCGGTCGCCGCGTTCTTCCGCGATCCGGAGCGAGCTATCCCCGACGACGAGCAGTCCGATCGTCGCGGCGAGCGACGGCAAGGTGCTCTCGGTCGAGCGATTCGTCGACACCCGACTCGGCGACGACGAATTCCTCCGCATCGCGGTGTTCCTGTCCGTGCTCGACGTGCACGTGAACCGGACGCCGGTGGCGGGCCGGGTCGCCGACTACTTCGTCGAGGACGGCGGCTTCGCGGCCGCGATGAAGCCGGAGGCCGAGCACAACGTCGCCGCGTACACGGTGCTGGACACCGAGCATGGCACGGTGGTGGTGGCACAGCGTACCGGCCTGATCGCCCGCCGGATCGTGCAGCGCGCGCCGATCGGTTCGATGCTGGCGAAGGGCGAGCGGTTCGGTCTGATCCGCTTCGGTTCGCGTACCGACGTTTACCTGCCCGCAGCGGCCGCGGATGCGACGGTCGCGCCCGGCGACAAGGTCCAGGGTGGAGCGACCGTCATCGCCCGCTGGCGCTGACCTCTGACAGACACAGAAATGCCCCGCCCGGTTCACGCCGGGCGGGGCATTTTCGTGATGTCTTTCAGGCGGCGTCTTTCAGGCGGCGCGGACTCCACTGCGGCGTTCGCCACTGCGCTGACGCAGCCACAGCAGCGGACCGCTGACCAGGTAGAGCGCGACCAGCGCCGCGAACGTTGCCTGAGGCGCGACCAGCAGGCCGGCGATCGGCACGACCCAGATCCAGATCGGCAACCGGGCGAGCCGTGCCACCTTGGCGTAGGGGAAGCCGGACACCATCGCGATCGCGAGCAGCGCCACTCCGGCCACCGCGACCGCACCCGGTAGGCGCAGCCCGATCAGCACCGCGACGCCCATCACGGCCGCCGTCATCGTCGTCGGTACGCCGCAGAAGAAGCGACCGTCCTTCGGCGACACGTTGAACCGGGCCAGCCGGATCGCAGCACCGGCGGCGATCATGCCGCAGGCCACCGCGATCGAACGCGGCCGGAGCCCGGCCGTGCATCGACGCGTAGACGACGACCGGCGCAGCCATGCCGAACGAGCACATGTCGGCGAGCGAGTCCATCTGCGCACCGAACGGGCTGGCCACACCCATCTTCCGGGCGAGCGCGCCGTCCAGGCCGTCGAAGACGACGCAGCCGACCAGCAGAGCGGCAGCGATCCGGGGATCGCCGCGCATGCTCGAGGAAGATCGCGGACATGCCGAGCATCAGGCTGGCGATCGTGCAGCCGTTCGCGATCCCGAACTTCACCCGGCGAGCAAGCGTCTTGTCGCCCGGCAGCAGCGGGATCGTACGCGGCACAGCAGCCTCGTCGTCATAGGCGGTGATCGCGGACGAGTCGTTCAGCGTTGCCGCACCGCTGGGCGCCGGGCTGACCGGAATCGCCATCTCCAGCACGTCACGACGGTGATCTGGGCGGAATCGGGCATAACGGCGACGAGGCACGTCGAGGCCCGACGGCGCCTGCAGCGTCGTCGTCGGAGTCAGCGTTGATCCGGTCAAATCGGTAGCGGTGTGACGTCGGCGGACAACTCGTGTCATCAACGCTCGACGGGCCATCGTTCCGCTCCGTCGCAGACCACCGGTCCAGCGGCGTCCGGCGGGTCGAGGGCTGTCACTAGTACGCCGGCGCCATGGGGCTCTCGGCACTTTTCCTCCATCAGGAACGCGGTGAAACCGGTTCCAAGATCGGTTGTCGTCGTATCCGTCCGACGGCTTGGGCTGTCGAACGGTTCGCGGCCTACACGATCGCATATCTAACCCGTGCTTGGCGATGCCCGCCGCGAAGTCGGTCTCTTACGCATCGTCACCAACACGGTCGCCACCTATTGTACGGGAGCTGAACGCGCCGGGAACTAGGTGTGATTGAGGCATCAGTGGCGGTATTCGGAGATTACCGCCTTCGCGAACCGGTTAAGGTTCAAATCGCCCAGCTCATCGCTGGTGAACCAGGCGGCGGCGTCGGTCGATCCGCCCAGATCGTGCACTATCGGACGAGTCGGCGTGCCGACAGTCACACGAAAGACTGACCGGACGGTGTGCCAGTCGATCGAACGTTTCTCCGGCCCGTACGCGGTCGGATTGTGCAGGTGCTCGATCACCAGCAACTCGCCGACCGCGCCGACCTGGCCGGTCTCCTCGGCGAGTTCGCGGGCCAGGCCGGCCGTCGCGGTCTCCCCGAAATCCGTGCCGCCACCGGGCAGGTGCCACGTGCCGGACCCCGGATATCCGGGCGCAATCCGGGTCAGCAGCGTACGGCCGGCCGGATCGACGGTCAGGCCGTACGCGGCGAAGCGCTGGACGTGCGTCGGTATCACCGACCGATCGGGCGGCGCGGCAGCGTCGATCTCGGCCGCCGTCGCATCCCCGCCGACCACGAGCGGCCCGGCCGTGCCGAGAGTCTCCGCGGCCCAGCTCATCAGCGGATGGTCGGCCGGATCCGCCACCCAGGCGACCGCGTCGGTCGAGCCCTCGGGCTCGTCGCGCAACTCGCCGCCGACCGGCCGCACGTCGAACACGATCCGGTCGAGGTGGACGAGCATGTCCCGGTCGGGCAGCCGGAAGAAGTCGGTCCGGACCCCGCGGGGGCGCTCGATCACGACGTCGAGACCGGTCTCCTCGGCGAACTCCCGTACCAGTGCGCGCAGTGGATCTTCGCCGTGGTCGACGCCGCCGCCCGGGAGCTGCCAGGCGCCCGCGTTGGCTGTACTCGGAGCCTGCCGGACCAGCAGGACCCGGCCCGCGTCGTCACGGCAGATGCCGTAGACCCCAATTCTCCGGCGCTGCTTCATACCGAAGATGATCTCAGCCGGACCGTCGGTTCGCACCCGGCGCCCGGCGGGCTCGCGGAATCGATGCCGTCGCGGTGCCGGCGTCCAGCAGCGACGCAGCGGCCGCCAGCGCGTCGGCGGTCACGTCCGTCACGTCGGTGGTCCGGTCCAGCGCCGCCACTTCGGCCGGCGTGAGCCAACGTGCCCCGAGCGTCGATCCGCCCTGATCGTGCAGCGTCGGTACGCTCGGCTCGGCGCACCTTGACCAGGAAGAACACGCGTACGCCGTGCCAGTCGATCGGATAGCCCTCGGGCCCGATCTGCGCGGCGTCCCGGTGACTCGCGGCACCGAGCAGTTCGCCGATCACGCCGGCCTGGCCGGTCTCCTCCACGAGTTCGCGCAGCAGCGCGGGCGCCGGCGATTCGCCGTAATCGGTGCCGCCGCCGGGCAGATGCCAGCGCCCGGCACCCGGATATCCCGGCGCGACCTGGGTGAGCAGAACGTTTCCGTCCGGATCGGTGGCCACTGCGTAGGCGGCGAACCGCTGCGCCTGATGCAGGCCGTCCGGGCCGCGGATCGCATGGAACGACGGCAGGTCCGGCGGCTCGTCCGGTACGAGATCCGCATGCGACTGCGGAAGGTCCAGAGCAACCGCGGTAAAGGGCCGTACGGGCAGCTCCGCCGCCTCGTCTCGGGTCACCATCCGAGCCAGATCGGTCTGCTGGCCGAAGCGCTCGATGATCTCGCCGCCCCGAATGCGTACGCGGTAGATCAGCCGGTCGGTGTGGATCGTGATGCCCCGATCCGGCAACGCCCGGACGTCGGCCCGGACATCGACCAGCTCGGTCACTGCCACGGAGAGACCGGTTTCGGCTGCGGTCTCGCGTACCACTGTGGTTTCCGGATTTTCGCCGTGCTTGACCGCACCACCCGGCAGCGACCATATGCCCGGAGTGCCGGATGCGGGGCTTGCGCGAACCAACAGAACTTTCTCTGCTTCGTCCTGATAGATTCCGTATGCGGCAATTCGGCGGAGCGGTTCCACGACTGGCGCCTACCTTGGGGTGACAGAACGGCTCAGGGTCGAAGATCAGGGTACCCATCCGGGCAGTCACCGAGGCGAACCGGGACGCAGATACGCGATCGCTGTTCTCATGACACAGCAGCCGTTCTCCCAGCAGCAACCGCAGCAGCCCTATCGTCAACTGCGCCGTTCGCAGGTAGACCGCAAGATCGGCGGCGTCTGCGCCGGCTTCGGCGAGTACTTCGGCGTCGACCCGACCATGGTCCGGATCGCGGTCATCGTGCTGACCGTCCTGACCGGTGGTGCGTTCATCCTCGCCTACCTGTTCGCGTTCCTGATCATGCCGGACCAGCCGATGCCGGCGTATATCTACCCGAACGGGCCGACCGGCAACCCGAACCAGCCGACTCAGCCGCCGTCGGCGTGAGGCCTGCGGCTCGGAGCGGGACCGTGGGGGAACCGCTCCGAGCCGCACCGCTCGGCATTGCGCGTTAGGCGACCGCGACCGGCATGCGGATCGGTCCGCGGATCGTGGTCGCGTTCCGGCGTCGCAGCGCGCCGTTGCGGCGCAGCGTCGGCGCTCGCTCGGCCAGCTTCTGGAACGCGATCGTCGCCTCCAGCCGGGCCAGCGGCTGTCCGATGCAGTAGTGAATCCCGCTGGAAAACGCCAGATGATCGACGCCCGGCGTGCGCGTGATGTCGAACCGATTCGGATCCGAGTAGACCTCGGGATCGCGGTTCGCGCCGCCGATCAGCGTCACCACGTACTGTCCTTTGCGGACATCCTCGCCCTCCAGCTGCGACGCCTCCAAGCGCGACCCGGCCGGTCCGCTGCACCGGTGGGTCGTACCGGAGAACCTCCTCGACCACGGCGGGTGCCATCCCCTGCGGATCCGCGCACAGCGCCGCCCACTGATCCGGGTTCGCGAGCAGCGCGGCCACGCCGTTTCCGATCAGGTTGACGGTGGTTTCAAACCCGGCAACCAGCAGGAGTACGCACATCGGCAGCATCTCCTCCGGCTTGATCGCATCGCCCTCCTCGGACACGACATGGCTCACGATGTCGTCGGCAGGCTCCCGCCGCCGCAGCTCGAACAGGCTCTCGAACAGCGCGATCAGATCGACGTTCGCGCTGTTCAACCGGCGCGCATGGCCGAGCGACTTGATGCCGTCGAGCGCGCTGCCGATAGTCGCGCCGAGCGTGGCGAACCGCTTCGAATCGGCGTCCGGAATGCCCATCAGATCGGTGATGACCGAGATCGGCAGCGGTGCGGCCAGCGCTTCGACGAGGTCGAACCGGCCGTCGCGAAGGGCGGCATCGAGCAGGTCGTCCACCGTCTTCTCGATCCGTGGGCGGTAGGCGGCCATGTGTTTCGGGCTGAATGCCGGCATCGCGAGGCGGCGCAGCCGGGTGTGGTCCGGCGGGTTCATGTCGAGGAACGACAGATTCAACTCGTCCGCCGCCGGACTGGTTCCTTCCGGCCGTACGCCGAACAGCCGGCTGCGCAGCACGTGGTTGGAGACACGATGGCTGGTCGTCACCCAGTTGCCGAGCCGGGTCGGCGCCAGCGTGCCCTGCGCCCGCATGCGCTCGTAGATGGCGTAGGGATCGGTGCGTCCGGGCCGCATTGCGAGCAGCGCCAGCGGGTCCCGTTTGGCATAGCCGGCGATGGCGACGGTGGCGTTCTGCTTGTAGAGACCTTTGGCGAAGGTGAACGCCTGGCCGAGCTGGCTCATGATGCTCCTCCGTGGGGGGTGGCTTCGGGCGGTCTGGCGCCCAGGCCGTGCACGTACGTGTCGAGGACGAGGCGCGGAGCCTCCCGTGGTGCCAGCAGGCCGGCCCGGACCATTTCCGCGGCCGAGTAGACGAGCGAGTAGAGCGCCTGGACCAGCCAGATCTGGGAGACACCCGACGTGATGACGCCGCGCTGCTGAGCCCGCTTGATCACGGCACACGCCCTCGTCTCCACCTGATTCCAGCGCGTCACGATGCCGGGATCGTGGTCGAAGCTGGGCGTACGCCAGAGGAACGCGAGCTGCGGGCCGATCGGCACCATCGCCTGGGCGAGCGCCAGCAGACCGCCGTCGGCATCGTCGTCCGGGACACCCGCGATCGCGTCTTCGAACAGATCGATGCCGCGATGTGCGACCGCTCGGATCAGGTCGTCCCGGGTCGCGTACTGCTTGTGCAGCGTGGTCCGGCCGATGCCGGCGGCCTCGGCGACCTCGGCGAGCGATGCGGACGGGTCGGCGACGAGCACTTCCGCGACGATATCGAGCAGCCGTGTTCCGACCTGAACAATCATGTTCACAACGGTACGGCAATGTTCAGAAACGTAAAAGAGGCCTTTTACGGTGCTACAACATCACTCCCACTCGATCGTGCCCGGTGGCTTGCTCGTGACGTCGAGGACAACCCGGTTGATCTCGGGCACCTCGTTGGTGATCCGCGTGGACATCTTCGCGATCAGCTCGTACGGGAGGCGGGACCAGTCGGCCGTCATCGCGTCCTCGCTGGAGACCGGCCGGAGCACGACCGGATGCCCGTACGTGCGGCCGTCGCCCTGGACACCGACGCTGCGTACGTCGGCGAGCAGCACGACCGGGAACTGCCACACCTCGCGGGACAGCCCGGATGCGGCGAGTTCGTCGCGGACGATCTGGTCGGCGGCGCGCAGGATGTCGAGCCGGTCCTTCGAGACCGCGCCGACGATCCGGATCGCCAGACCCGGGCCCGGGGAACGGATGCCGGTGCACCATCGCGTCCGGCAGCCCGAGTTCGGTGCCGACCTGGCGTACCTCGTCCTTGAACAGCAGCCGCAGCGGCTCGATCAGCGAGAACGCGAGATCGTCCGGCAGCCCGCCGACATTGTGGTGCGACTTGATGTTCGCCGTTCCGGCGCCGCCGCCGGACTCGACCACGTCGGGGTAGAGCGTCCCCTGTACCAGGAACTCCACGTCGCCCGCGGCGGCCACTTCACGAGCAGCCTGCTCGAACGTGCGGATGAACTCGCGGCCGATGATCTTTCGCTTCTGCTCCGGATCGGTCACGCCTTCGAGCTGTCCGAGGAACTGCGCGGACGCATCCACGACCTTGAGCTTGATGCCGGTCGCCGCGACGTAGTCCTTCTCCACCTGCTCGGACTCCCCCGCGCGCTGCAGGCCGTGGTCGACGTACACGCAGGTCAGTTGGTCCCCGACCGCCTTGTGTACGAGCGCCGCCGCGACCGCGGAGTCGACGCCGCCGGACAGCGCGCAGATGACCTCCTTGTCACCGATCTGCGCCCGGATCGCCGCCACCTGATCCTCCACGATGGACGCGGGGGTCCAGGTCGGCTCGATGCCGGCGATGTCGTAAAGGAAGTGCTCGAGGACGGCCTGACCGTGCTTGGTGTGACCGACCTCCGGATGGAACTGCACGCCGGCGCTGCGGGTCGCGAGGTTCTCGAAGCCGGCAACGACCGCACCGGCGGAGGACGCGGTGACGGTGAAGCCCACCGGCGCGACGCTCACGCTGTCGCCGTGGCTCATCCAGACGTCCTGGGCGATCGGAAGGCCGTCGAACAGTGTCCCGGCCGTGGTGATCGTCAGCGGCGTGCCGCCGAACTCGCGGAGTCCGGTCTTCGCGACCGTGCCGCCGAGCGCCTGCGCCTGCAGCTGGAATCCGTAGCAGATGCCGAACGTCGGCACACCGGCGGAGAACAGCGACACATCGACGGTCGGGGCGCCCGGCTCGTACACGCTGGACGGCCCGCCGGACAGGATGATCGCGACCGGGTTCTTCGCGAGCATCTCGGCGACCGGCATCGAATGCGGGACGACCTCGGAGTAGATCCGGGCCTCGCGGACCCGGCGGGCGATCAGCTGGGCATATTGGGCGCCGAAATCGATGACAAGAACGGGACGCGGCGAGTTCATTCGCCAAGCGTAATAGAGCCCGGCCTGGTCGGCGGCTTGGGGAGTTAGACGTCACGTGATCGGGGAACAATGAAGAGCATGGGCAAGATCCTGGTGGGTACGGCGTCGTGGACCGACAAGACACTGCTGGAGTCCGGCTGGTATCCGCCGAGCGCCGACAATCCCGAGAAGCGCCTCGGCTACTACGCGGAGCAGTTCCCGCTGGTCGAGGTTGATGCGACCTACTACCACCCGCCGGCCGAGGCGACCGCAGTGGCGTGGGCCGCGCGTACGCCCGAGGGTTTCGTCTTCAACATCAAGGCGTTCAGCCTGCTCACCGGCCATCCGACGAAGGTGAGCGCGATCTTCAAAGATCTGCGGCCGGAGACCGACAAGACCTCGATCTACCCGGACGATCTCCCGCCGCAGAGCTACGAGGAGGTCTGGAACCGATTTCTCTCCGCGCTCGATCCGCTGGTCGCCGCGAAGAAACTCGGCGCGATCCTGTTCCAGTTCCCGCCGTGGTTCACCATCAAGAAGGCGAACAAGCAGTACCTGATCGAGGTCGCGAAGCGCTGCAGCCCGCTGCGGGCCGTGATCGAGTTGCGCAACGCGAGCTGGTTCGCCGGCGACAACCAGGCCGAGACGATCGCCTTCCTGAAACAGCACCACCTGCCGTACGTCAGTGTCGACATGCCACAGGGCTACCCATCCTCGATCCCGCCGGTGCTCGCCGCCACGAGCGATCTGGCCGTCGTGCGATTCCACGGCCACAGCGACAAGTGGACCAGCAAGAACATCTACGAGAAATACGGGTACGACTACTCCACGCCCGAGCTTCGTCAGTGGGCCCCGAAACTGGAGAAGTTCTCGCAGGAGGTCAGCCAGTTGCACGTACTGATGAACAACTGCCGCAGCGACTCGGCCCAGCGGAACGCGGCCGAACTCCGGAAACTCCTCAGCGTCTGACCTCCGGCAAGATCTTGTAGTGCGGTGGCGGTTCTGGCCACCGGAGCACTACTAGATCTTGAAGTACTCCGACGCCGTCACCTGCATCGACTCCAGGACCGGGGCACCGAACGTGGTTGCCATCGCCACGTCGGAGGCATCCCGGCCGATACCGATCAGCACGCGGCCCTTGCGCGGGCGGTTGTTGCGCGGATCCAACGTCCACCAGCGATCGTCGAGCCAGACCTGCATCCACGCGGCGAAGTCCATCGGCGCCGGATCGATGGGCACGTCCATATCGGGTAGGTAGCCGAAGACATAGCGGGCCGGGATGTTGAGCGCACGACAGAATGAGATCGCCAGGTGCGTGAAGTCGCGGCAGACGCCGTAGCCGGACATGTTCACATCCACGGCGGTCGACGTCGCGGTGCTGGTCCCGTACCCGAACGTCAGGTGGCCGTTCACGTAGTCACAGATCGCCTGCACCCGCGTGTAGTCCGGCGTCAGGATGCCGAACCGAGACCACGCCTCATTGCCGAGCATGTCCGGCAGGCAGTAGCGGCTGGGCAGCGTGTAGATGAGGACGTCGTCGGGCAGTTCGTCCGGCGGGAGCTGACGCGCGGTTGGATCGACATCCTCGGTGGCATCGGGCACGGTGACGAGCGCGTCATAGCGGATCGTGGAGCGACCGGCCGGCAGGATGAGGCGCGTACATGGATTCTGGTAGAGGTCTACGTAGCCTCGGACATCGATATCCGGCACCAGCGACCAGGAGCGCTCGACGAAATCGGCGTCCCGCGGCTCGACCTGGAAGATCGTCGGCGTATCGACGGCAGACTCGTAGACGAACTCACAGCCGACCCGTACCTGCCGTGTATGCACGCCTCATCGTCTACCCAAGACGTGTCGAATGTATTACCGATCAACCTGCGCTCGACGGCTCTACCGATCCAGAACCAGGCCGACCTTCTGGAACTCTTTCAGGTCGCGGTATCCGCACTTCGCCATCGCCCGACGCAGGCCGCCGAACAGGTTCTGGCCACCTTCCGGGTCCTCCGACGGGCCGTAGAGCAGGCGTTCCATCGAGCCCGGGTGGGCGTCCTCGTCGGCCACGCAGAACGCGCCGCGGGGCAACTCGGGGTGGCTGGCCGCGCTGTGCCACCACGCACCGCCGCCCGGCGCCTCGGCGCAGACCGACAGCGGCTCGCCGAGCATCACCGCATCCGCACCGCAGCCGAGCGCCTTCGCGATATCGCCCGACGTCTGTACGCCGCCGTCCGCGATCAGGTGCACGTACCGGCCGCCGGTCTCGTCGAGGTAGTCGCGCCGAGCTGCAGCGGCGTCGGCGATCGCGGACGCCATCGGCACCCGGATGCCGAGCACCCGGTCGCTGGTCGCCCACTCGTCCGCACCGACGCCGACGATGACACCGGCCGCACCGGTCCGCATCAGGTGCAGCGCGGTCTGATAATTCGTACAGCCGCCGACGATGACCGGCAGGTCGAGATCCGCGATGAACTCCTTGAGGTTCAGCGGTTCGTCCACCGTGGACACGTGCTCGGCCGAGACCAGCGTGCCCTGGATGACCAGGATGTCCACGCCGGCGTCGAGAATGACCGGCGCCAATGCGAGCGTGTGCTGGGGACTGACCCGGACGGCGACGGTGATGCCACCGTCGCGCATGACGCGGACGCGCTCGGCGATCAGCTCCGGGCGGATCGGTTCCGCGTAGACCTCTTGGAGTTTGCGCGTGGCCTGCGCGTCCTCACCGAGCGCGGCAAGCTCCTTCAGCACCTTCGTCGGATCCTCGTAGCGCGTCCACAGACCCTCGACGTTGAGCACGCCGAGGCCGCCGAGCTGGCCGAGCGTGACCGCCGTGGTCGGGCTCATGGTCGCGTCGGACGGGTGCGCGACACAAGGGATCTTGAACGGGTACGCGTCGAGCTGCCACGCCGTCGACACGTCGTCGACATCCCGGGTACGCCGGCTCGGCACGATCGCGATGTCGTCCAGGTGGAATCCCCGCTGCGCGGTTTTGCCCAGGCCGATTTCGACGACGTCACGCATGTTGTGATCCTTGCCGTTTGCAGTGGCAGAAGTTACTGAGTCTACCGGGAGTGGTAATTCGGTGCTTCGACCGTCATGTGGATGTCATGCGGGTGGCTCTCCTTGAGACCGGCCGCGGTGATCCGAATGAGCCGGCCGCGACGCTGCAACTCCGCGATGCTGATCGCGCCGTTGTAGTACATCGCCTGGCGCAGGCCACCGATGATCTGGTGCGAGACCGCCGCCAGCGTGCCCCGGTAGGGCACCTGACCTTCGATGCCCTCGGGGATCAGCTTGTCCGCCGACGTGACGTCACCCTGGAAGTAGCGGTCCTTCGAGTAGGACTGCCCCTGCGTACGGCCGTCGTTGCGCAGGCCGGACAGCGCAGCGAGCGAACCCATGCCACGGTAGGACTTGTACTGCTTGCCGTTCATGAAGATCAGATCGCCGGGGCTCTCCTCGCAACCGGCCAGCATCGAGCCGAGCATGACCGTGTCGGCGCCCGCGACGATCGCCTTCGCGATGTCGCCGCTGTACTGCATACCGCCGTCGCCGATCACCGGCACGCCGTACGGCTTCGCCGCTCGCGCCGCTTCCATGATCGCGGTGACCTGCGGTACGCCGACGCCCGCGATGATCCGGGTGGTGCAGATCGAGCCCGGCCCGACACCGACCTTGATCGCGTCCGCGCCCGCCTCGACGAGATACTTCGCACCGACGTACGTCGCGACGTTGCCGCCCACGATTTCGACCTCGGTATCGCGCTTGAGCTGCTGGATCATGCGTACCACTGCGCCGTTGTGTCCTTGGGCGATGTCCACCATCAGCACGTCGACGCCGGCGTCGATCAGCGTGCGCGCCCGCTTGTAGGACTCCTCGCCAACACCGATCGCGGCGGCCACGCGCAGACGGCCCGCGCTGTCCTTCGTCGCGTTCGGGAACTGCTCGCTCTTCGCGAAGTCCTTGACCGTGATCAGGCCGCGCAGGCGACCGCCGTCATCGACCAGCGGAAGTTTTTCGATCTTGTGTTTCTGCAGCAGCGCGAGCGCGTCCGTGTTGCTGACGCCGACCTTCGCGGTGACCAGCGGCATCGCGGTCATGACGTCGCGGACGAGCGCCGACTTGTCCGCGACGAAACGCATGTCGCGGTTGGTCACGATGCCGGTGAGCTGGCCGTCCACGTCGACCACCGGAACACCGGAGATCCGGTAGGTGCGGCAGAGGCTGTCCACGTCCCGGATCGTGTCCTCCGGCGAGCAGGTGATCGGGTTCGTGATCATGCCGGCCTCGGAGCGCTTCACGAGGTCGACCTGCGATGCCTGCTCCTCGATCGACATGTTGCGGTGCAGCACGCCGATGCCGCCGAGCCGGGCCATCGCGATCGCCATCCGCGCCTCGGTCACGGTATCCATCGCGCTGGAGACGATGGGCATGGAAAGTTCGATGTTCTTGGTCAGGCGGGAGGTGGTCTTCGCCTCGCTGGGATCCAGATCGCACTCGGTCGGCATGAGCAGGACATCGTCGAACGTCAGGCCGAGCGGCAGGCCATGGTCGGAGACATAGTCCATAGCGGGCGAAATGTCGGATTGGCTACTGGGCGAAAGATCCACTGTGCTGTCCCCTCGGCTGCGGTGCACCTATCGTACCTAGTCACTGTGCGGGATTCGCTGTGCCCTGGGTCGCACGTAGGGTGTGCGACGCGGCACCTCTCCATGGACAACCGGCAGGTACTACGGTGGAGGGGTGCACGACGAGCCCATGGACCCGTTCGCGGGTGACCCCACCGATCCGAGCGCGGAACTCGCAAGCCTCGATGATCCGGACAGCGGCAACGCTGACGACCACGAGACGCTGAGCGACCCCGAGCGCGAGGATGTTCTCGAAGATCTCGCCGATCTCGAGATCTATCAGGCGCTACTGGCGCCGATCGGCGTACGCGGCCTCGTCATCGACTGTGAAGACTGCCACGAGCCGCACTACTTCGACTGGGATCTGCTCGCCAGCAACCTGCGGCACCTGCTCGATTCCGGGCGTCCAAGAGTGCACGAACCGGCCTACGATCCCGACCCGGAGCACTACGTGAGCTGGGAGTACGCGCGCGGATACACCGACGGCGTACACGACACGTTGAGCGAGCAGGAGTAGGTAGCGAGTTCCGTCAGCGGCGCCGCGGCGTCTGGGCCGATCGGAGTGCATCGGCGCAGCCGCTGCGCGAGGCTCGGTGCAGACGTCGCACCGGGGCGCCGCGCGAGGAGCGCGAAATGTTGCAGCGCTCCGTCAGCGGCGCCGCGGCGTCTGGGCCGATCGGAGTGCATCGGCGCAGCCGCTGCGCGAGGCTCGGTGCAGACGTCGCACCGGGGCGCCGCGCGAGGAGCGCGAAATGTTGCAGCGCTCCGTCAGCGGCGCCGCGGCGCCGCGCGAGGAGTGCGCAAATGTCACGGAACTCGCTTTATCCGACCAGGCCCAGGCGGAAGCCGGATGCGACCGCGTGCGCGCGGTCCCTGGCTCCGAGCTTGCGGAACAGGCGCCGGGCGTGGGTCTTCACGGTGTCCTCGGACACGAACAGTTCGCGCCCGATCTCGGCGTTGCTCTTGCCGTCCGACATGCCGCGGAGCACCTGCAACTCGCGCTCGGTGAGCGTCGGCGTACGCGCGCCGGTAGCGCGCGGGAAATCCATCCGCTGCTGCGGTACGAGTGCCGAGGGAAGCCCGCCGTGAATCTCGGCTTCGCCGCCGGACCGGATCATCGCGTGCTCGATCGGCTCCGGGCCGACCGGCCGTGGCGATGCGAAGCCGGGGCCGCCGTTGCGGGTGTCCAGCGCCGACGTACGTTCGGCCGCACCGTTGACCTTGCCGACCGCGATCGTACGGCTGGTCGGGCGCGCCATCTCGGCGGCGAGCGTCACATCGGCGGCCGCGCGCCGGGACCCGTTGGTCCGGGGCGCCATCGCGGCACTCGGCCTCCGACGAAGCGACTGCGCCGACGACCGCACCGACCTCGACCGCGTCGGTCAGGCCGAGCAGCAGCACGGTCTTCGTGACCGCGGTGACGAGATCGGTGTCACCGCCACGGATCACACCTCGGGCACCCGCCGCGATCAAGGCGCTCGCCACGGATGGCTCGGGGAGCCCGTACATGACGAGGGTGGACCGGGGCGAATATGCCATCGCCCGGCGTACGAACCCGACCGGGTCCGGGCGCGTGAGCGGTCCGTCCACGAAGACGAGATCGGCCCCCCGCTCCGCGAGACGGGCGATCGCTTCGACCGCTGTCGTGGCGGTCCGCACCGATGCGCTCACTCCGAGGCGATCAGCACAGACCGCGATGGCTCGAGCTGCGTCAGGCGTCCGTACGCACGCGAGGACCGTCAGCACCGCTCCTCCTTCGCCATGGCACCCGCCGACGGGAGGGCCGGCGAGTGTTCCTAGGCGAGCAGACCACGAAAGTGGCCCCTTTAGGGGCACTTTCTGAGGATGTGGCGTTAAAAAACGCACACGGCGTGCGAGTCATTGCGCTCGACATGAAGCTGCATAGACGCCGGGGCAGAAGGGTATGTCTGCAGTCACAAGAGCACCACAACACGAAAGGTTTTGCAATGAGCAACGTAGCGAGGCTGCCGGGTCCGCTTGCCGACGTGTGGGACTGGCAGATGGCAGGTCTGTGCCGAGGACGAGACAGTACCCAGTTCTTCCACCCCGATGGCGAGCGCGGATCGGCCCGATCACGACGCGAGTCGGCCGCGAAGGCCCTCTGCCGCGCCTGCCCGGTCCGGGCCGAGTGCGCGGCCCAATCCCTGTCGACGAAGGAGCCGTACGGCGTCTGGGGCGGCTTCACCGAGACCGAGCGCCTGCGCCTGCTCGCGATCGGCTGGCAGGACGCATCCCACCGCTACCGGCGCCGGGTCGACGTCGTTCAACTCGAGGCGAAGCTGCGCCGGGACATCGCCACCACGTTCGTGAATGGGACATGTGAGCGGTCGGAGGCGATGAGCGCCCGGTGAGATCAGCTGACGTTCACGTCGATCGTGTGGTAGCCGGACGCGCCGTTCGGCGCCACATCGGCTACCTGCGACGTCTGCGTGTCACCGGCGTTGTCGGTCGCCCGTACCCGGATCTGGTGCTGGCCCGCGGTCGCCGCCCAGTCGACCTTCCACTGGCGCCACGTGTCCGTCGACGGCACCGCATCGAGCGACGCGATCATCCACGGACCGTTGTCGACCTGCACTTCGACCTTGCTGATGCCACGGTGCTGGGCCCACGCCACGCCCGCGATCACGATGTTGCCGGCCTTCTTGTTCGAGCCGTCGCTCGGCGTGTCGATCCGCGACTCGGTCTTGATCGGACCCATCGCGGACCAGCCGCGAGGCACCCAGTACGCGTCGAACGCCGAGAACGACGTCACTTCGAGCTCGGTGATCCACTTCGTCGCCGAGACGTAGCCGTAGAGGCCCGGTACGACGACCCGTACCGGGAAGCCGTGCTCGACCGGCAGCGGCTGGCCGTTCATCCCGATGGCGAGCATCGCGTCCCGGCCGTCCATCAGCACCGCGGTCGGCGAACCCGCGGTGAAGCCGTCGACCGAACGGCCGACGACCTGATCGGCGCCCGGCTTGGGGCCGGCCTCCTCGAGCAGGTCCTTCAGCGGCGCTCCGAGGAATCGGGCATTGCCCACGAGATTGCCGCCGACCTCGTTCGAGACGCAGCAGAGCGTGATGTATCGCTCGATCATCGGCCGTTTCAGCAGCTCCGCGTAGGTCAGGGTGATCTCCTTCTGCACCTGACCGTGGATCCGTAGCGTCCACGTGGCCGGATCGACCTCCGGCACCACCAGCGCGGTGTCGATCCGGTAGAAGTCCGCGTTCGGCGTCACGAACGTCGTCTGTCCGGGCACCGCCGCATCCGGTGGCAGCCCGGGAGCCGCCGCGGAGTCCGACGGGCGTCGGCAGCGTGATCGCTGCGCGGGCCCGGTTGACGTTGTTGCGCTCGCCGAAATGCCGCCCGATCAGTTCGGCGACGAACGCACCGGCGAGCGCGACCACCGATCCGATCAGGACGGTACGGCGTCCCTCGCTGGTATCCAGGTCCGGCCGTGGTGGTCGCCAGCCGTGCAACAGCGCAGTCATCGCGGCGGCACCGGCCGCGGCACCGATCAGCGATGGGAACACCGATCCGAAGCCGAGGTCGGGGCGTGACCACGCGGACGCGGCACCGATCAATCCGAAGATCGCGATGCCGCCGTACCCGTATCGGATGTCCTTGAGCGCCAGCGACGCCGATCAGCGCGGCGAACAGCGCCAGGATGATGAACGTACCGGTCAGCAGCGCCGTCTTGTCGTGCGTGCCGAATGTCTTGGTGGCGAACTCTTTGACCGACCGCGGTACGGAGTCGATCACGACGCCGCCGACTGCGATCACCGGCGCACTCTGCGGTCCGGTGATCGCCGCGAGGACCTCGGCGATGCCGAGTGCGACACCCGCGGAGGCCAGGCCGACCAGGGAACCGGTGAGTTTTTGTTGTCGAGTCAATGTTGCCACGGCGCCAAGTGTGGCCGCTAAGCCTGTGATTTCAAGTCCGCGTTATGGATCTATAACAACCGTGTCAAAAACGAGGGGGTACAGCCGGTCGGCCGTACCCCCTGCAGTTGATTCTTGGGCTAGAAGCCCGGTCCGTGCTGGTGGCCGTGGCCACCGTGGCACCGTGACCCCGGCGGCGGCCGCAGGTGCGTCGGCCGGCTTCTCCGTGACGATGCTTTCGGTCGTGAGGAGCAGCCCGGCGATCGACGCGGCGTTGGAGACGGCGTAGCGCGTCACCTTGACCGGGTCGACGATGCCGGCCTTGACCAGGTCGACGTATTCGTCGGTGGCGGCGTTGAGGCCCTCGCCCCACGGCAGTTCGCGCACCTTCTCGACCACGACGTTGCCGTCGTGACCGGCGTTCTGCGCGATCCACTTCAGCGGCGAGCTGAGCGCGATCCGGACGATCGCGACACCGGTCGCCTCGTCGCCGGTGAGGCCGAGGTTGTCCGCGAGGACGCTGGCGATCTGCACGAGTGCAGCGCCACCACCGGGGACGATGCCCTCTTCCACGGCAGCCTTGGTCGCCGCGATGGCGTCCTCGATGCGGTGCTTCTTCTCCTTGAGCTCGACCTCGGTCGCAGCACCGACCTTGATCACGGCGATGCCGCCGGACAGCTTCGCGAGACGCTCGTTGAGCTTCTCCTTGTCCCAGTCCGAGTCGGACGCCTCGATCTCTTTCTTGATCTGCTCGATCCGGCCGCTGACGTCGGACGAGTTGCCGCCGCCGTCGATGATGACCGTGTCTTCCTTCGTCACGACGACACGGCGAGCCGTGCCGAGCATGTCGAGCGTGATCGATTCGAGCTTGTAACCGAGTTCGGAGTTGATCAGCTCGGCACCGGTCAGGATCGCGATGTCCTGCAGCTGCGCCTTGCGGCGGTCGCCGAATGCCGGAGCCTTGACCGCGACGACCCGGATGGTCTTGCGGATCGCGTTCACCGCGAGCGTCGCCAGCGCCTGGCCGTCGACGTCCTCGGCGATGATGAACAGCGGCTTGTTGGCACCGAGAACCTTCTCCAGGATCGGCAGGAGGTCCTCGATCGCGCTGATCTTCTGCGTCGTGACCAGCACGTACGCGTCTTCGAGCACGGCTTCGCCGGCTTCCGGATCGGTCATGAAGTGCGGCGACACGAAGCCCTTGTCGAACTGCATGCCTTCGGTGATCTCCAGCTCGGTGGCCATCGTCGAACCGTCTTCGACGGTGATGACGCCCTCGCGACCGACCTTGCCCATCGCCTCGGCGATCAGCTCGCCGACCGATGCGTCCTGCGCCGAGATCGTCGCGACGTGCGCGATCTCCTCGGGGCCGGCGACCTCGATCGCCTTGCCGAGCAGCGCGTCGTTGATCGCCTTGACGGCCGCGTCGATGCCGCGCTTGAGACCGGTCGGGTTCGCCCCGGCGGCCACGTTGCGCAGGCCGACCCGGATCATGGCCTGGGCCAGGACGGTGGCGGTCGTGGTGCCGTCGCCGGCCACGTCGTTCGTCTTGGTGGCAACTTCCTTGACGAGCTGGGCGCCCAGGTTCTGCTGCGCGTCGCTCAGGTCGATCTCTTTCGCGATGGTCACGCCGTCGTTCGTGATCGTCGGTACGCCGAATTTGCGGCCGATGACGACGTTGCGGCCCTTGGGGCCGAGTGTCACCTTCACAGCGTCGGCCAGTGCGTTGACGCCGTGCTCAAGCTGGTGGCGCGCGTCATCGGAGAAGCTAATGGTCTTCGCCATAGGTTCAGTCCCTTCTTACATAAAGCAGCGTGGCCCGGCCGGTCCCGGCTACGCCGAGACCAACCGGGCCACGCTGGTTAGATCACTTCTCGATGACGGCGAGCACGTCGCGGGCGGAGAGCACCAGGTACTCTTCGCCGGCGTACTTGACCTCGGTGCCACCGTACTTCGAGTAAAGAACGGTGTCGCCGACCTTAACGTCGACCGGAATGCGGTTGCCCTTGTCGTCGAAACGACCGGCGCCCACAGCGAGGACAGTGCCCTCCTGCGGCTTCTCCTTGGCGGTATCTGGAATCACAAGGCCCGAAGCGGTCGTGGTCTCGGCCTCGTTGGCCTGGACGACGATACGGTCTTCGAGCGGCTTGATCGCAACCTTTGTCGCGGTAGTCACGGGCATACCCTCCTGGGGCACTTGAATTCGTCTGCCTCATGCCGCTGTACGTCGAGCCACACAGTGACCGAGTCAACAGCGGCGACCTGGCGTTCCGCCGTCGCGGGTGCCGGAAACGCCGGGCGTAACTCCGAGAGCCGGGTGGCCCGCGAAGCTGGCACCCTCAGCCCGAGAGTGCTAACGCCGACGTTAGTCCGCGGCTGGCACTCCGTCAAGGAGAGTGCCAGCCGGGCGCGGCGTACATCACTCTTTCGCCATCTCGCCGCTCGGTCTTCCCGGTCACTGCTGCGTGCCAGGATGTCAGCGTGGATCTCGAGTTGTTGGCGGCACTGCGTACGCCTGAGGGGGTGGACGCTCTGGCCGCCGCGACCGCGGTCGCCGACCGCGAACCACTGGCGGCGGCCTCTGCCCTACGCGCCAAGGGGATCGAAGCCGCGCTCGCCTCGGCCGCACTGACCCAGGCCGACCTCCGCCGCCGCGCGGCCGGAAAGTTCGGTCCAGATGCCGAGCGGATGTTCTTTACCCGCACTGGCTTGGAGCAGGCAACTCGCGGCGAGGTCGCCGATCGGCGCGCCACTCGCCTGGCCGAAGCCGGCGTCACATACCTCGCCGACCTGGGCTGCGGCATCGGCGCGGACACCATTGCGGCGGCGAAGCGGGGTATCCGCGTCACGGCAATCGATGCGGACCCGCTGACCGCATCGGTCGCCGCCGCGAACATCGAGGCGCTCGGGCTGTCCGACCTCGCGACGGTCGCGTGCCGACGCGCCGAGGACGTCGACCTGTCCGGTGCTACGGCGGCGTTCTGCGATCCGGCCCGCCGGAAGGGCGCCGGCCGCGTGTTCGATCCGGCCGCGTTCTCGCCGCCGTGGACGTTCGTCGCCCACCTCGCCAAGACCGTCCCGCAGACCGTGTTGAAGCTCGCGCCCGGCATCGACCACGCACTGATCCCGGCCGGCGCCGAAGCCGAATGGGTCTCGGTCGACGGCGATGTGGTCGAGGCGGCGTTCTGGTGCGGGCCGCTGGCCGGGGTGCCGCGCCGCGCATCGGTGCGGCACCGCGGCGCATGGTCGTCGTTGACCGGCGACGGCGCGAGCGAAGCGCCGGTGGGTGCGGTCCGCCGATATGTCTACGATCCGGACGGAGCAGTGGTACGGGCACACCTGGTCTCGACGTACGCGTCGCTGGTCGGTGGGGTTCTCGGCGATCCGCAGATCGCGTACGTCTACAGCGACGCCGCCGTGGTGACACCGTTCGGGCGCGGCTACGAGATCGCCGATGTCATGCCGTTCTCGTTGAAGCGGCTGCGATCGGAGCTGCGCGATCGCGGCATCGGACGCCTCACCGTCAAGAAACGGGGTTCCGCACTGGAGCCGGAGCAGCTGCGCAAGGATCTACGCCTGAGCGGCCCCAACGAGCTGACCATCATCCTGACCAGAGTCTCGAACGCGCCGACCGTCCTGCTCTGCCAGCCGCTACCGTAGTCGCGTGGCAGGACAAGGCACCCCGGCGACCGCTCTGTTGACCAAGCAGAAGGTGGCGTTCACCGTGCATATCGTACGAGGCGGATCCGCATGCATCCTCGTACGGCGCGGGCACGGTAGCCGCGCTCGGCGTCGAGGCCGGCCGGGTGTTCAAGACCCTGATCGCGACCGTGGACGGTCGGTTGTCCGTAGGGATCGTCCCGGTGTCCGGATCGCTCGACCTGAAAGCGCTGGCAGTTGCGCTGGGTGGCAAGCGTGGAGCGATGGCCGAACCGGCGGCGGCGGAACGCGCAACGGGTTACGTGACCGGTGGCATCTCACCGTTCGGCCAGCGGACCCGCCTACCGATCGTGGTGGACGCCTCGGTCCGCAACTGGCCGACCGTCTTCGTATCCGGTGGTCGGCGCGGACTACAGGTGGAGATTTCCCCCGACGACCTCGCTCGCCTGACCGGTGCGACCGTGGCAGACATCGCCGGCGCATGATCTCGTAGTGCCGTGGTTGCAAGGGCGACCACGGCACTACTAGATCATGAAACGCGTGGGTCCGAGACGGCAGGCTTGCCGTGCCAGGAGGCCCACAGGGCGGCGTACGAGCCACCCGACCGGACCAGCTCGTCGTGGCTGCCCAGCTCGGTGATCTGGCCATCCTCCACGACCGCCACCCGATCCGCGTCGTGCGCCGAGAACAGCCGGTGCGCGATCGCGATCACGGTACGGCCTTCCAGTACGGCGGCCAGCGACCGCTCCAGGTGCCGGGCAGCTCTCGGATCGATCAGCGACGTCGCCTCGTCCAGTACGAGCGTATGCGGATCTGCGAGGACCAACCGCGCGAGCGCCAACTGCTGCGCCTGTGCGGGCGACAGCGTCCGGTTGCCGGTCCCGACCATGGTGTCCAGGCCCTGTGGCAGATCTAGTGCCCAGTCCAACGCATCCACGGCGGCGAGCGCATCGCGGACCTCGTCGGCGGAGGCCGTCGGCCGCGCCAGCGCGACGTTGTCCCGGAGGGTGCCGAGGAACACGTGATGTTCCTGGGTGACGAGCGCGACGTGGCCGCGCAGCTCGTCCAGCGGCAGCTCGATCAGCTGCGCCGATCCGACCGTCACCGAGCCGGTACGCGGACCGTCGATACCCGCGATCAGCCGGCCGAGCGTCGACTTGCCGGCACCGGACGGACCGACCATGGCGAGCCGCTCGCCCGGTGCCACCTGCAGGTTGACGCCGCGGAGCACGTCGCGCCCGGGCACGTACGCGTACCGGACGTCGGTCAGGGCCAGCTCGTCGCCGTCCGGCACCACGCCGGTCGCGAACCGATCCGCCGGCACCTGGGAGACGCCGAGCAGGCGGGCCAGCGACGCGTTGCCGACCTGCAGCTCGTCCAGCCAGGACAGCAGCCGGTCGAGCGGGTCGATCAGCTGCTGTACGTAGAGCGTGGCCGCGGTGACCTGGCCGAGCGTGGCCCACCCGTGCACCGCGAACGCGCCGCCGAGCAGCAGCGTGCCGACCACCGGCAGCAGATAGGCGAACTCGGTCAGCGGGAACCAGATCGTACGCAGACGTAGCGTGTACCGCTCAGTCCGGTACGAGCCGGCGATGTCCCGGTCGGTACGCGCTCGGCGGCGCGGGCCCATCCGCAGCGCCTCCACGGTCCGGGCACCCTCGACCGTCTCGGCGAGCCCGTCGGTCATCTCCGCGTACGCGGCACTCTCGCGCAGGTAGCCGGCGGGTGCGCGTTTGAGGTACCAGCGCGTCCCGAACAGCATCAGTGGCACGCCGAGCAGGCAGGCGATGGACAGTTTCGGCGCCACGATCGCCATCGCGCCGATCGTCAGGATCGCCGTCATGATCGCGATCAACGTCTCCGGGACCGCCGACCGGACGCTGTAGGACAGCGCGTTGACGTCCCGCGACGTACGGGTGAGCAGGTCGCCCGTACCGGCGCGCTCGACCGTCGACAGCGGGATGTCGAGCACCCGATGCACGAACTCCTCGCGCAACTCGGCCAGCACCTGCTCACCGAGCCGGGCCTGCGTGAAGATCGCGAACCGCATCATCACCGACTGCACGATCACGAACACCGCGATCAGCAACGCGATCCGGTCCACCGCGCCGGCCGTCGTCCCGTCCTGGATGTCCTGCACAAGCCGGCCCAGCAGCGCCGGTGCCGCGAGCCCGGCAACGGCCGCCAGCGCCTGCAGGCCGAGCGCCGTACCGAGCATCTTCGGGTGCCGTCGCATCAGCTTCAACGCATATTGGCGGACCTCTTTCGTGGTCGCCACCGGCAAAATCGTGCGAGCCGCGCTCACGATTCACCTCTCGTCACCGTCGCCATATAGCGAGGCTCGAATTCGAGCAGCTCACGATGCGTACCCTCGGCCACGACCTTGCCGTCCTCGACGTAGATGACCCGGTCGACCTGGTCGAGCATCAGCGGGCTGGTGGATGCGACCACGGTGGTCCGGCCGGTCCTCGCGTTCCGCAACCGCGCCGCGATCCGGGCTTCGGTGTGCGCGTCGACCGCGCTGGTCGGCTCGACCAGGATCGTGATCGGCGCATCCGCCAGCAGCGCCCGAGCCAGCCGGAGCCGCTGCTGCTGACCGCCGGAGAACTCCCGGCCACGCTCGGCGATCGCGGTGTCCAGACCGTCCGGCAACGCATCCAGGATGTCGTCGGCACTCGCCGCGGTCAGTGCGGCCAGTACCTCGTCATCACTCGGCGCGGCACCGGATCGGCGTCCGGCAGCGAGTTCGGCCCGGATCGGGCCGGAAAACAGGCGTGCGTCGTTGTCGGCCACCAGGATCAACTCACGCACGGTCGCCCGTCGCACACTTCGCAGTGGTACGCCGGAGAGCGTGACCGAACCGTCGACGTACCGGCCGAGGCGATCGGCGATCGCGACCGCGTCCTGCGGATCGGCCGCCGCCAGCGCGGTCAGGCGACCCGGCAGGATCACCACGCCGGATTCGTCATCGATCAGTTCGCCGTGCACGCTCGGGGTCGCCGCCGGCGTCTGCGGTTCCGGCAGGTCGGACACGATCGACTGGACGCGCACGACCCGCTTCGCGGCGACATGTGCGCGCGTGATCTTGTCGACCGCCTCGGTCAGCGTGCGCAGCGGGAACACCAGGAACGACGCGTAGCCGTAGAACGCGACGAGCTGACCGGGCGTGATCCGGCCGGTCACCGCGAAGCGGGCGCCGACCCACGTGACCAGCACGATGAAGATGCCCGGCAGGAGAAACTGGGCGGATTCCAGGTAGGACTCGACCCTGGCAACGCGTACCCCCGCGCTTCGAAGCTCTTGGGAATGCTCGTCGTAGCGCGCCGCGAACGTCGCCTCGCCGCCGACGCCGCGCAACACCCGCAGGCCGGTCACGATGTCACCGGCGCGCGTGGTGAGCGATCCCTGCTGATCGCGGTAGACCTGCTGCCGATGGTGCAGCGGCCGGATCAGCAGGCTCACGACGGCGACCAGGACCGGTACGCCGATCACGACGATCATGCCGAGCGGCAGCGACGCGTGCAGCAGGATCACCGCCACTGTGATGATCGCCACGATCGCGCCGCTTCCGCGTGCCGTGATGTCGAGACCGTTGCCGATCTGGCTGATGTCGCTGGTGCCGATGCTGACGACCTCACCGGCCGCGATGTGCCGCGACAGCGTCCCGCCGAGGTCGGTGGCATGGGCGACGGTGACCTGGATCGTCCGGTACGCGGCCTGCAGGAAGTTGTAGACCGCGAATCGGTGCCGCATGATCCCGGCGACCGCCTGCGTGATGCCGAGCGCGAAGAGGATGCCCGTCCACAGCAGCAACCGATCCATGTCGTGTGCGGCGATGCCCTGGTCGATCGCCCGGCCGATCGCGAACGGCATCAGCGCCTGGGCGACCATCCAGATGATGCCGAACGCCATCCCGACCATGATCGAGGGCGCCTGCATCCGGATGAGCCACCAGAGGTAGCGCGTGGGTGAGGCGGAGTCAGGAACACCGGGGACGGCGACGGGTAAGGCACGCATGGCGGCGTTGACATTACGTCTCATGCCCTGGTCAGTCGACTTATTTAGGGTGCGATACAGGGCACTTGCTGGCGGTCGGCGCCCGCGGTTAGGGTGCCGCCATGGCCGGAGCTGTGCTGATCGACCTGTACAACACGCTCGTACCGGGCGGGGACCGCGGTCGCCACGCGATGGCCAAGGCGATGGGCGCCGACCTGGGCCTCGATCCGGACGAGTTCGCAGCGACCGTCGCCACGTCGTGGCCGGAGCGGATGACCGGCGCGTACGGCGACCTCGCGACCGAGACGCTGGTCCTGGCTCGGCGGCTGGGCGGCGATCCGTCACCGGCGGCGCTCGCCACCGCGGTCGAGCGGCGATTCGCGTTCGCGCGCGGCCAACTGGTCCCGGGCGAGGCTTCGGTCGCCTCGATGCGAGCGCTCGGTGATGCCGGGTGGCCGATCGCCATCGTCTCGAACTGCACGTTCGACAGCGCCGCCGCATTGCGTGCCACGCCGCTGGCGTCGGCCGTGGACGCGCTCGTGCTCTCCTGCGAGGTGCAGCTCGGCAAGCCGGATCCGGCGATCTATTGGGCCGCGCTCACGACCCTGGGCGACGTCGATCCGGCAGCGTGCGTCTATGTCGGCGACGGCGCCGACCAAGAGCTGGACGGCGCGGCAGTCCTGGGCATGCGGGTCGTGCAGACTCGCGAGTACCGGACCTCGAATCCGTTCTGGACCGGAGAGACGATTAAGTCCATCACCGAACTGGTACCGCTTCTCGCGGGGTCATAAGACGCGTGCGATGACGCGCGCCGGGCAATACCTGGTGATATGGCTACATCGATCTGTGAGATTCATTCGCAACGGTCTTGAATCGCCACTGATCCACTTGTACTCTGCCGATCATGCCGAATCCTCGGTGCTCGACGCACCGAAATTAGGCAGACACGGGGAGGAACAAATGACAGGGCTATTGGCGCGCACGGGGAACTCCATCGCCGTTTTGCTGATAGGAATCGCTTCGATCATCGTTGCCGGTTCTCCGGCGTCTGCTGCAAATGGTGGTCAATTTCCGGCGGATTCGTTTACCTGGACCGTCATCGGAAGCGGCGGTGCTCCGACAACCGGCACGTTGACAATGGACGGCACCGCGCCGATCTTCAATACGATCGTCACGCTGGACACCGCCCCGCTCGCCGGCATCGCGACCGTCACGGCCGCCAGCGCGTTGGGCTGCACCACGGCCGGAGCGATTATCACGTGTCCAGAGGGCAGCAAGGACATCGGCGATGCCGATTCCGACTGGCAAGCCCAGGTCGGCCTGACCATCACCCCACTCGCCGGGGCGACCGAGGGAAAGGTCGTCAAAATCCCGTTGACCACGGCAGCCGACGGCATCGGACCGAATAGCAGCTCGCTAACGATCACATTTACTCAACACCCGATCCTCGCACCGCGAGAGGTGCTGTTGTTACCGGGCGTGGTGCATATCGGCGATCAGTTGCCGATCGAACCGGTCGTACAGAACGTCGGTTCAACCACCGCATCGAGCGTCGTCTTCACGTTCGAGTTTTCGCACGCACTCAGCCCGGACTCGTACGACAACTGCGTCTACGGGCCGTTCACGGCACGAGACGGAGAGTACGTCCGCTGCACGGTCCCCGGCCCGGTGGCGCCCGGCGCGATCGTCGGGTTGAACGGCTTCAAGACGACCGTGCCGGACGATTCGCCGAACTTCGGCGACGTGCGTTTTATCGCAGACCCGGACGCGGCGTCGCCGGACGACCCGTTTCCGCCGTCCTCAGTCCATCTGGTCCCGCGTCCGGCCTCCGGTACGACCGTGACGCTCACGACGGCGTCCGGCGGCCCGATCGCGAACGATCCGACCGACACGAAGTTTCCGGCCGTGCAGGCCAACGAGTCGATCCTTGGCGTCACGTACGATCTCGGTGCTGCTGCGGTAAACGTGTCCGGCAGCGTCGGTTCCACGGTCACCGCGGATGTCGTGGTCACGAATCACGGACCAAACGAAGCCTTCGGTGAAGGGGTCGGGGTCAGGGTGCATATTCCCACTTGGGCGACGGCAACCGGCGTGCCGGCGACCTGCGGGGCGAGCAGCACCGATCAGGGGATCGACGTCCTCCCGAGCACAAAAGGGCCACTCAGCGGCTACCCCTATTACTACTGCGTCAGCGACTCCCAGGTCGTACCGGTCGGTACGACCGCTACGTTCGCGTTCCACTTCAAGATCACGAGTACAAGCGGCTCTGACGGTTCCATCACGATCTTGAATCTCCCTCCACAGACGAACGCTGCCGATGACACGGCAATGTTCAAGCTGAGTACCGCGACCGGCCCGACGCCGAGCCCCTCATCATCATCGCCAAGCCCGACGGCAGGACCATCGACAACAGCGCCCGGAAGTGGATCGGGTACGAGCCTGCCGAAGACCGGCAGCGACTGGGGGATCATCGCCGCGAGCGGTATGGCGATCGTCCTCGCCGGTTTCGGTCTGCTGCTGCTGGCCCGGCGCCGCCGCGTCTAGATCACGACGGATCCTGGTGCGCTACCGGTCGACCGGGCTGAAGTCCCAGGCGTGTGGGGGCCGCTCGATCAGGTAGCGCGACGGGCTGCCCATGTCGACCGGGTCCGAGCGCCATTTCGAGATGACCACGACGCGATCGTCGGCCGAGGAGAACACCTCGCTCGAGATGTGCAGCGGATTCGTCTCCAGCTTCGGGATCGCCGCGTCGCAGACCCAGGACAGCACATCGGCGAGGCCCTCCGGGTGGGCCTTCACCTCCCACATCCGTACGATCATCAGACGGTCACGGTGGTCAGTTGCATTGCCGAGTCGGCCGGCAGATCCAGGCGGCTGGGCGCGATGCCGGCCGCGACGAGACGCGAGCCGAGCGCGGCGACCATGGCACCGTTGTCGGTACACAGGCCGGGCCTGGGTACGCGTACCGTGATCTTGAAGGCCGCCGCGCGCTCGATCGCGAGGGATCGGATGCGGGAGTTCGCCGCGACTCCCCCGCCGATCACGAGCGTGTCAATCCCGTACGTGCGACACGCGTCGATCGCCTTGCGCGGTCAGCACGTCGCAGACCGCCTCCTGGAAGCTCGCCGCGACGTCGTTGACCGGGATGTTCTCGCCGGCCCGTTGGCGCGCCTCGACCCACCGGGCCACCGCGGTCTTCAGGCCGGAGAACGAGAAGTCGTAGCGGTGTTCGGCGAGGTCACGGGCGGCGGTCAGGCCGCGTGGGAACGGGATCGCGGTCGCATCACCCTCCCGGGCGGCACGATCGATCGGCGGCCCGCCCGGAAAGCCCAGGTCGAGCAGGCGCGCCACCTTGTCGAACGCCTCACCGGCCGCATCGTCGATGGTCGAGCCGAGCGGCGTCACCCCCCTGGCCAGATCGTCGATCCGCAGCAGCGACGAGTGACCGCCGGAGACCAGCAGCGCGATCGCGGGCTCGGGCAGCGGGCCGTGTTCGAGCGTATCGACGGCCACGTGCGCGGCCAGGTGGTTCACGCCGTAGATCGGCTTGGACGCGGCGAGCGCGAAGCCCTTCGCCGCGGCGACGCCGACGAGCAGCGCCCCGGCCAGGCCGGGACCCGCGGTGACGGCGATCGCGTCGACGTCGGCGAGCGTCACACCGGCGGTGGCCAGCGCCCGGTGCATGGTCGGGATCATCGCCTCGAGGTGGGCGCGGCTCGCGACCTCCGGTACCACGCCGCCGAAGCGCGCGTGCAGATCGACGCTGGAGGCGACCGCGTCGGCCAGCAGCGTATGCCCGCGGACGATGCCGATGCCGGTCTCGTCGCAGGAGGTCTCGATCCCGAGAACCAACGGCTCGTCACTCATGCGGCCTCCGCGTCATAAGTCCAACCTCATCACTAGCGCATCGGTGTTGCTGGGCTGGTAATAGCCCTTGCGGACGCCGACACCGTCGAAACCGTACGACGCGTAGAGCTTCTGTGCCGGTGCATTGTCGACGGCGACCTCGAGCAGCACCGATGCCACGCCGACCGTACGGGCGCGGGCCAGGAGCGCGTCCATCAGGGCCCGGCCGATGCCGGCTCGCTGCGCTGTACGGGCGACCGCGATGTTTTGCACCCAAGCTTCATCCGGCGGCGCGACCGCGAGACCGCCGTAGCCCACGACCTGACCGGCGGCGTCGAGCGCGACTCGGTAATAGTGCCCGGCGGCCAGCTCGCTCCAGAACATCCCGGCGGACCACTGCTCGTCGCCGAACAGGTCGGCTTCGATCGGCAGGATCTCATCAATGTGCCACCAGCGCATCGGCGCGATGTTCATCCGTACCGCCGGCTCATGAGACGGTCTTACGCGCACCAGGTTCGACGGCATCCGGGCGGCGCAGGTAGAGCGGCGTCAACGGATCGCTCGGCGCGCCCGCGATGATCCGATCGGCGGCGACCGCGGCGAGCGCGACGGCACCGGGATAGCGCGGCTCCGCGCGCAGCGGGAGGCCGATCACGTCGGCGTACAGCAGGGCGCCGTCGCCGGCCGCAGCCTCGACGTCATCGGGGAGGTCCAACTCGGCCGGCTTGGACACGGACGGGTCGGTGATCCGGCGCCCGTCGTCGTACACCGCCCAGTAGACCTCGCGGCGACGGGCATCGGTCGCGACGAGCACCCGCCCGGATGTCGCGCAGCCGATGCCGTCCAGGGTGCAGACGCCGTACGCCGGGATGCCCAGCACGTCGGACATGGCGGCAGCGGTCATCAACCCGACCCGCAGGCCGGTGAACGGGCCCGGACCGACGCCGGCAACGAGCGCGCCAAGATCGGCCGGCGCCTTGCCGATCTCGGCGAGGACGGCGGCGATCGCCGGTGCGAGCAGCTCGCCGTGCGCGCGGGCGTCGATCGTCACCCGCTGGGCAAGCATCGTCACCGTACCGTCGCCGGCGATCTCGACGGCGGCCGCCGTGATCGCGGGCGTCGCCGAATCCATCACGACAACAAGCACGGTACGTACCCTATCGCCGGGCCGGGAGCGGCTCGAACACAGCCAGCCGTCCGGACCAGTCACCACCGGATCCGGTCAGCGAGATGACTCTGGTCTCGTCGTCGCGCCGGTCGATCCCCACCAAGAGATGCGCGTCGGCGAGTTGCTCGACCATGCCCTCACCCCACTCGACCAGCGTGACCGAGTCGTCCATGGACGCGTCCAGATCCAGATCATCGATTTCGCCACGCGGATCCGCGAGCGCCCCGAACCGGTACGCATCGACGTGCACCAGGCCGACCCCGCCCGGCGACGACGGCCGATGTACGCGGGCGATGACGAACGTCGGTGACGTGACCGCGCCGCGTACGTCGAGGCCGGCTCCGATCCCCTGGGCCAGCGCGGTCTTGCCGGCGCCGAGGGGCCCGGACAGGATGATCAGGTCGCCGGCGCGCAGGATCGACGCGAGAACCCGCCCGAACGCTCGGGTGTCATCAACGGTGGCCAACTCGTACATCTCAGTCAATCTCTTCCAGGAACGTCTTGAGCGCTTCGCCGACGATATCCGGCCGTTCCATCAGCGCGACGTGGCCGGTATCCGGAACGACGACGAGCCGCGCCTTCGGCAGTACGCGGACGATCTCCTCGGAGTGCGACAGCGGCGTCAGCGCGTCGTTCTCGCCACAGATCGCGAGCACCCGGACGCTGGCCAGGGCTTCGAGCGCCGGTGCCCCGGCGTGCGAGTACAGCGCTCGCAAGTAGCGCGCGACCACTTCGGTGCTGGTCCGGCCGTTCATCCGCTCGACGTAGGAGACGAGCGCCGGGTCCGGCCGGACGGTACCGAAACCGTATTTGCGAGTCAGCAGCCAGGCCAGATCGCTCGACGCCCGGCGGGCCGCGTCGATGACGCTGCCGGTGGCCTTGCCGGTGTGCGAGATCAGCGGCAGCAGCTGGCGGCTGAACCGTGCGAGCACCTCGGGCATGCCGAAGTTGATCTCATCGAGCTTTCCGGCCGAGGTCGAGATGAACACCACCCCGCGTACGCGGGCGCCGAACAGCTCCGGATGCTCCTCGGCCAGTTTCATGATCGTCATGCCGCCCATGGAGTGCCCGATCAGCACGATCGGTCCGGTCGGCACGACCGTATCCAGCACATCCTTGAGTCCCTGAGCCAGCATCGCCAGCGTGTATTCGCCATGCGCCAGGCGGCTCGACCGGCCGTGCCCGGGCTGATCGTAGAAGACCATCCGGTAGTCGCCGTCCCGGCCGAGATCGCGCCGCTGGAAGTGAAATGTGCCCATGTCCAGGCAGAAGCCGTGCACGAACACGAGCGTCGGCTCGGTCTCCAGCGTGATGCCCGGCGGCACGTACGCGAACGGCAGGTCAACGCCGTCGGTCGGCTCGATGATCTCCACATACAGCTCGAGGCCGTCGCTCGTCGGCACCGTCAAGGATTCGTCGAACGGGAGGCGTCCGAACGGTTCACTGGCGAGATCGGTCTGAGACATCCTGGTCCGTCGAAGAATCAGCCGTTCGGCAGCGACACCGGCGGCAACACCTGCCGCGGCGACGCCGACAACGGCACCGATGACGCCAACCTTACGTCGCGTCGATGACCTAACAGGGGGTGTCGATGTCGCTTCGGGCGCGGTCAACGCACCTCCGGAAGGTCGGCCAGGTCGGTTGCTTCGGATAGATCGATATAGTTTCGGCGGACCCGGGTGCTGCCGATCCTGGTCACGATCTCGTAGTTGATCGTATCGATCGCCTCGGCCCAATCGTCCGCGGTCGGTTCGCCGCGCGCGCCGGAGCCGAACAGCGTCGCCACGTCACCCGCGGCGACCTCATCATCACCGCAGTCAACGACGAACTGGTCCATGCAGACCCGTCCGGCAATCGTCCGCCGGGAGCCGGCTATCTGCACCGGTCCGACGTTGGACGCGTGGCGCGGGACCCCGTCGGCGTACCCGATCGGGATCACCGCGAGCGTCGTCTCGGCGCTGGTCGTATAGGTGTGGCCGTAGGAGACGCCCTGGCCGGCGGCGACCCGTTTGGCGAGTACCACGCGCGCACGCGCGGTCATCGCGGGTGTCAGACCGAACTCGTCGCGGCGCTCCGGAATCGGGCTGAGCCCGTAGATCGCGATCCCGGGCCGGACCAGGTCGAAATGCGTATCGGGGCGGGTCAGCGTCGCCGCCGAGTTCGCGATGTGGCGCCACCGCGGATCCAGGCCGAACCGCGCCGCGGTGGCCAGACCCTCCTCGAACACGCTGAGCTGCCGGTCGGTCGTCGGATGGTCGGCGTCATCGGCGTGCGCAAAGTGGCTCCACGCGCCGACCGCATCGACGTCACCGTCGGCCTGCGCCTTCGCCGCCGCCTCGACCAGGCCGGTCCAGTCGGCCGGCGTCGAGCCACTGCGGGCGAGGCCGGTGTCGAGCTTCAGGTGCACGCGGGCCGGCCGGCCTTCCCGGCGACTCGCGTCCACCACGGCCGCGAGCTGCGACAAGCTGGCCACGGAAAGATCGATATCGGCAAGGATGGCGTCGGCGAGCGGCGCTTCCGGAGCCCAGAGCCAGGACAGCACGGGTACGCCGATACCGGCCGCCCGTAATGCCAGCCCTTCCGGAATCGTGCATCCGCCGAGCCAGGTGGCACCGCCGGCGATCGCCGCCCGAGCCGTCGGGACCATGCCGTGCCCGTACCCATCGGCCTTGACGACGGCCATGACCTCGGCGGACGTCCCGGAACGCAGCTTGGCGACATTGTCCCGGATTGCCCTCAGGTCGACCTCGATCTCCGCCTGCCACATGCCGTCCAGCCTACCGGGGCAGGTCGACGAGTTGCCGGTACGACCCAACGCGACGTTGCCGCCGAGTGATCATGTCCGGTCGCCGAGGAGTGCAGCGATCGTGGCGGGCAGCGCGGCAGCCACATCCGTGGACGTGGTCGGCCGCCCACCGGCCGACGCGGCCCGGCCGGCAAGGCCGTGCACGAACGCGCCGGCCACCGCTGCTTTCACGGCCGGCAGCCCGGCCGCCAGAAGAGACCCGATCAAACCGGCGAGTACGTCACCGGATCCGGCCGTCGCGAGCGCGGCTGTGCCGGTCAGGTTCACCCACGCCGTGCCATCCGGCGCCGCGATCACGGTCCGATCACCCTTCAGCAGCACCACCGCGCGCATCTTCGCGGCGAGCCCGAGCGCCGCTTCGACCCGATCGCGGCCGACATCCTGCCCGGCCAGCCGTGCGAACTCACGGTCGTGCGGCGTCACCACCAGCGGAGCCGAACGTGCCCGCAGCAGGTCGGCGGTCTGCATCGTACGGCCGTCGGAGATCAACGTGAGCGCATCCGCGTCCAGGCAGACCGGCACCGGTGCGGCCAGCACGGCCCGTACCTCGGTCAGCGCGCGGTCATCGGTGCCGAGGCCGCTGCCGCAGACCCACGCCTGGACGCGACCGGTCTCGGCCACGCGCGGGCTCGAGATGACCGACGGGTGGGTCGCCGTTATGCGGTCGGCAGCGCCTCCGGCGTACCGGATCATGCCGACCGGGCCCGCGCTCGCGCCGGTGACGGAGAGCAGCGCTGCGCCCGGATATTCATCGCTGCCGGTCGCGACGCCGACGACGCCCCTCGTGTACTTGTCCGACGCCGCATCGGCATCCGGCCACCAGGACGCGATATCGGCGGCGTCCGCGATCCGCAGCGCCGGTGCGCCGCGCAGCCACGGTTCCAGGCCGATGTCCACCAGGTCGACGAGGCCGGCGAGCGGCGCCGCGGCACCGACGACCAGCGCCGGTTTCAGGCAGCCGAACGCCACGGTCACATCGGCGGTCACGGCCGGACGGCGTACGTCGCCGGTGTCCACCTCGACGCCGGACGGCACATCGACGGCGACCATCGTGGGACGAGCGCCGTCGGCCGCGCGTACCCGTTGGGTGGTAGAGACCACGTCGGCGGCCAGCGGACGCAGCGGACCGCGCCCACCGATCCCCACGATCCCGTCCAGCACCAGGTCGAACGCTCCCGGAACGGCGTCGGTGACCCGGCCGCCGGCAGCGAGCAGATCGGCCAGACCATCGCGGTGCGCCCGCTCCGGTTCGAGCAGCAGCGCCCGGACCGCGACGCCGCGCCTGGCCAGCGCCGCGCCGGCGTAGAGCGCATCGCCGCCGTTGTCACCGGCGCCGACGAGCAGCAGAACTGATCGGCCGTAGACCGAGCCGAAACGATCCGCGAGCAGGTCGGCGCAGCGCCGGGCCAGGCCGGTCGCCGCCCGGGCCATCAGCGTGCCCGGCGGCAGCGTCGCCATCAGTGCCTTCTCGGCGGCACGCACGTCCGAAACCCGCCAAACGGTCCGCATCTAATCTCCTTCGGCGACGAGCATCGCGGAAGCGATCCCGCCATCGTGCGACAACGACAAGTGCCAGCGGGTGATGCCGCGCTCGGCGGCGGCGGCGGCGACCGTGCCGGTCATGGTGAGCCACGGCCGCCCATCCGGATCGGACACGATCTCGCAGTCGTGCCAGGACAGGCCGCTGGGCGCGCCCAGCGCCTTCGCCATCGCCTCCTTGGCGGCGAACCGGGCCGCGAGGGACTCCGGCGACCGAGGATTGCCGGACGGTGTCATCCGTTCCGACTCGGTAAACAACCGGTCTGCCAGCAGCGGAGTCCGCGATAGCGCCGCGGTGAACCGCTCGACCAGGACCACATCCATGCCGACAGCAACGATCACGCTCATACCCTATTCACAAGAGGGTGTGGATAAGTCGAAGGGTTGCGTTCCGACGGAGTTTCCACAGCTGTGGCGTACCCGCCTGGCCGGCCGCGAAACTGTTGCCATGCTTCCGCTGCAGAGTTCCCTCGATGTCCTGGCCGACGTCGGTGCGGTCCTGGAAACGCTCGCGGACGGGATCCGCGGCGCCGTCCTCGTCGCCGAAGATCAGATCGACGGCGCCGCGTTCACCGCTGGCTGGGCGAGCAGCGCGTCGATCCGCAACACGCTCGACGCGGCCGAGATGAAGGCCGTCGCCATCGTCGACACGATGCTCGCGATCCGGGCGGCGATCCACCAGGCGGGCCACGGATATATGGAGGCCGACCTGCGCAGCGCTCGACGTTCCGGTGCGATCGGATGGTGAGCTACGCCGACCTGCGTACGGTGGATCCGGGCTCGTGGGACACGGCGGCGGAGGCGATGCGACGTCTCGCCGAAGCCCTGGCGGTCAAGGCCGACGAACTGGGCGACCTGATCGAGTGGCTCGCTCGGCACTGGTCCGGCACCGCGGCAACGGTGGCCCTCAACCGGCTGTCAATGGTGCGCTCGGACCTCTATGCGGCGTTTCCCGGCCTCGTCGGGATCGATCAGACGCTTACCGAACTCAGCGTGGCCGTCACCGACGCACAGGATCGGCTGATCTACGAATCCCAGCCGCACCCCGGATCGATCACCGAGGTCGCGCCGGACGGCACGGTCTCGCTCGCGCCGGATGCCGAGCCCGATGGCACCGACTTCGCCGAGCAGTATGCGACCGAGCAGGCCATCGGCGATGCGATCACCGCCGCGAATCGGGCCGATCAAGCCGCCGACGTGCGGCTGCGAGCGGTCCGGTTCGACGTTGACGCGTCGGCCGTACCGCCATCCGGGCCGCCAGTCGGTCTTGGCCCGGGTGCGATCGCCGCATGGTGGCAGCGCCTGACCCCGGACCAGCAGCGGTACGTCATCGTGGTGCAACCGGCGACGATCGCCGGCCTCGACGGAATCCCGGCGGACGATCGCGATCAGGCGTCCCGGCTATTGCTGCACCGGCAGACGACGATCCTCCGGCAGCAGGACGAGATGCTGCGCTCCAGCCCGTACGCGGCCGGCAATACGAAGGTGCTCGCGACCATCGACGGCAACCTCGCCGGCGTACAGATTCTGGAGGACCGGCTGGACGACACCGGCGACGTACGGGCCTATCTCCTCGGCGTCGATGCACCCGACGGCCGGGCGATCGTCTCGATCGCCAACCCGGACGATGCCGCGAACACGGTGACGTTCGTCCCCGGCGTCGGCTCCGCCCTGCACTCCATCGGCACGACGTTGACGTCGCTCGACCACATCGAGCAGACCAGCACCCAGCTGTCGCCGACGTCCACCTGGATACCGGCCGAGGCCGGAAACATCGCGACCGTCGGCTGGGTGAACTACGACGCACCGAGCGTGATCCGCAAGGCTACCGGCACCGCGCCGGCCGACGCCGCCGCCGGTCCGCTGTCGACGTTCGAGGACGGTCTGCGAACGACGTCGACGGTGCCCGAAGGCCACGAGACCGTACTCGGCTTCAGCTACGGATCGCTGGTCGTCGGGGCCGCATCCCAGCAGGGCGGCCTCCACGTCGACGACGTCATCCTGGTCGGCAGCCCGGGGACCGGTGTCGGCCACGCCGCCGACCTCGGCGTACCGGACGGCGACGTCTGGGCGACCGCGGCTCGCAACGATCTGGTCCCACGCGTGGTCACCCCCGGCACGCTGATCGCCGAGGTGTTCGGGCAGCAGAGCGACCAGAGCTGGTTCGGGACGAATCCCACCTCGGCGGCGTACGGCGCGAACGTGTTCACCAGCGACCCCGGCCGGCTGACCCATCCGATCGCGACGCACACCGGATACTTCGACGCCGGTACGCCATCGCTCACCAACATCGCTCGGATCGCGGTCGGCGACACCGCAGACGTGTCCTGACCGCTGCTCTGGCTACTCGACGGTCACCGATTTCGCCAGGTTGCGAGGCTGATCCACGTCGTGCTTGCGGGTCTTGGCGATCTCGGCCGCGAAGACCTGCAGCGGCACGGTCGTGACGAGCGGCGCGAGCAACGTCGGCGTACGCGGGACCGAGATCAGATGGTCGGCGTACGGGCGGACGGCCTCGTCGCCCTCCTCGGCGATCACGATCGTCCGGGCGCCCCGGGCGCGTACCTCCTGGATGTTCGAAATGATCTTGTCGTGCAGCATCCCACGGCCGGCCGGCGACGGCACGATGCACACGACCGGAGTGCCGTCTTCGATCAGCGCGATCGGACCGTGCTTGAGCTCGCCGGCGGCGAAGCCCTCGGCGTGCATGTAGGCGAGTTCCTTCAGCTTCAACGCGCCCTCGAGCGCGACCGGATAGCCGACGTGACGCCCGATGAACAGGATCGCCTTCGCGTCGACGAGTTCCCGAGCCAACTCGCGGACCGGCTCCATCGTGTCCAGTAGCGCGTCCAGCTTCGCCGGCATCTGCTGCAACTGACCGACGACGGCCGCGACCTCGTCCGCGTATTTGACGCCCCGCACCTGTGCGAGGTGCAGCCCGACCAGGTAGCACGCGACCAGCTGGGTAAGGAATGCCTTCGTCGACGCGACCGCGATCTCGGGTCCGCCGTGCGTGTAGAGCACCGCGTCGGACTCGCGCGGGATGGTGGAACCGTTGGTATTGCAGATCGCCAGCACGCGGGCCTTTTGATCCTTCGCGTGCCGGAGCGCCATCAGCGTGTCCATCGTCTCGCCGGACTGCGAGATCGCCACCACCAGCGTTGAGCGATCCAGAACCGGATCGCGGTAACGGAACTCGCTGGCCAACTCGACCTCGCACGGGATGCGTGTCCAGTGCTCGATCGCGTACTTCGCGACCAGGCCGGCGTGGTATGCGGTGCCGCACGCGACGATGAAGATCTTGTCGACGTCGCGCAGATCCTGATCGGTCAGCCGGACCTCGTCGAGCATCACCTCACCGTTCTCGCTCAACCGGCCGAGCAGCGTGTCCGCAACGACCTGCGGCTGCTCCGCGATCTCCTTGAGCATGAAGAACTCGTGGCCACCCTTTTCGGCGGCGCTCGCGTCCCAGTCGATGTGGTACTCGCGACCGAACACCTCGTTGCCGTCGAAGTCGGTGATCTCGATCGTCTGCGGCGTGATCGTGACCACCTGGTCCTGGCCGAGTTCGACCGCCTCCCTGGTGTGCTCGATGAACGCCGACACGTCGCTGGCGAGGAAATTCTCGCCGTCACCGCGGCCGACCACGAGCGGCGAATTGCGGCGGGCGCCGACCACCACGTCCGGGCTGTCCGCGTCGATCGCGAGCAGCGTGAACGCGCCGTCGAGCTGGCGGCAGACCCGGCGCATCGCACTCGCCAGTCGCCAACCCACCGCGAATTCGTGCCCGATGGCGTCGGCGTCCGCGAACCGGAGTTCGCGGGCCAGAAGGTGCGCGACGCACTCGGTGTCGGTGTCGCTGGCGAACGCGATGCCCTCGGCCTCCAACTCGGCCCGAAGCTTCCCGAAATTTTCGATAATGCCGTTGTGGATCACGGCGATCCGGCCGTCGGCCGAGCGGTGCGGATGCGCGTTGCGATCGGTCGGGCCGCCGTGCGTGGCCCAGCGGGTATGCCCGATGCCGACGGTGCCGTCACCGATCCCCGCGGACTCGCCGGTCCGGGTCTCGGCCAGCACCTTCTCGAGGTTGGCGAGCTTGCCGGCCTTGCGCTCGGTCAGCAGGCGGTCGCCGTTGAGCACGGCGATGCCGGCCGAGTCATAGCCGCGGTATTCCAGCCGCCGCAGCCCGTCGATCAGGATGCTGAGCGCAGGTCGCGCCCCTACGTAGCCCACGATTCCACACATGTGAGGGAGCTTAGCGTATGTTCGCTCATATGGTGTGCTCGAAAGCCATCTCTTTGAGCATCACGAATGATCGAAGTCAGGACAGAAAAAGGGCCGTGGCATCGATGCCACGGCCCCTCAACGGTTCAGGATCCGGCAACCACTGCGGCGATCCGCTCGGCCACCGATGTCGCCAGCGCCAGCGTCTCCGCCTCCACCATCACCCGTACGAGCGGCTCGGTCCCCGACGGCCGGAGCAGCACCCGGCCGGTCGCACCGAGTTCGGCCGAGGCCTGATCGACGGCCGCGATCACCGACGGTGCGGACGCGCCGGCAGTCCGATCCTTGACCACCACATTGATCAGCACCTGGGGCAACTTCGTCACGACCGACGCGAGATCGGCGAGCGATCGTCCAGTCGCCGCCATCCGGGCCATCACGTGCAGCGCGGTCAGGATGCCGTCGCCGGTCGTCGCGTACCTGGGCATCACCACATGGCCGCTCTGCTCGCCGCCGATCGAGTAGTCGCCGGCGGCCAGCGCTTCCAGCACGTACCGGTCGCCGACTCGCGTCTCGACGAGCTTGATCCCCTCGCTCGCCATCGCGATCTTCAGGCCAAGATTGCTCATCACGGTCACCACGAGCGTGTCGTCAGCGAGCGTGCCCGCATCCCGCATCGCGATGGCCAGGATCGCCATGATTTCGTCGCCGTCGACGACCTCGCCGTCCGCGGTGACCGCGAGGACGCGATCTGCGTCACCGTCGTGCGCGATGCCCAGGTGGGCACCGTGCTCGATCACCGCGGCACGGACGCTCTCCAGGTGGGTGGAGCCGCAGTCGTCGTTGATGTTGATGCCGTCCGGCGCGGCGTGGATCGCGATGACCTCGGCGCCCGCGGATTCGTAGACGGCCGGTGCGATCTCCGACGCGGCACCGTTCGCGCAGTCCACCACGACCTTGATGCCCGCCAGCGAATTCGGGACGCTGTCCAGCAGATGTTGGACGTACGCGTCGGAGCCGTCCAGCAACTCGTGAACGCGACCGATCTCGGCGCCGCTCGGCCGGGTCCAATCCAGGCCGGCCGCGACCGCGGCTTCGATCGCGTTCTCGATCTCGTCGGGCAGTTTCTGACCACCGGCCGCGAACAGCTTGATGCCGTTGTCCGGCATCGGATTGTGCGATGCCGAGATCATCACGCCGAAGTCGGCTCGTGTCTCGCCGACCAGATGGGCAACGCCCGGCGTCGGCAGCATGCCCACGCGCACCACGATCGCGCCGGTGCTTGCGAGGCCCGCCACGACCGCGGCTTCCAGCATCTCCCCGCTGGCACGCGGATCGCGTCCGACGACGGCCACCGGCGGATGGGTCCGGTCCCGTTCACCGAGGATGTGCGCGGCCGCGACCGAGATGGACATCGCCAACTCGGGCGTGAGGTCAACGTTCGCCCGGCCGCGTACGCCGTCGGTGCCGAAAAGCCGTCCCATGCATCAACTCCTGAATGAACTGTCGCGAAGCGACGGTGGTGGCACATCGCTCGCGGGTCAGCACGGCGAGCCGGAGAAAGCACGCGGCCGGGCCGCCCCCGATAGGGGCAGTCCGGCCGCGGTCATGGTGCCAAGAAGATGGATTAGCGCTTCGAGTACTGCGGAGCCTTACGGGCCTTCTTGAGACCGTACTTCTTCGACTCGGTGACGCGGGCGTCACGGGTCAGGAAGCCGGCCTTCTTCAGCACCGGGCGGTCATCCGGGTCGACCTCGATCAGCGCGCGTGCCACGGCGAGACGGAGCGCGCCGGCCTGGCCGGTGATGCCGCCGCCGCGCAGGTTCGCGATGACGTCGTACGCGTCCGCGTTCTCGGTCTGTACGAGCGGCTCACGAATGAGCTGCTGGTGAACCTTGTTCGGGAAGTAGTTCTCCATCGGGCGACCGTTCAGCGTGAACACGCCGGTGCCGGGGAGCAGGCGAACGCGGACGATCGCCTCCTTACGACGACCGACGGTCTGCGCGAGGTGACCACCCTTGCCAACGATCTTGGCGGGACGAGTCTTCGTCGCCGTCGCAGTGGCGGCAGGTGCGGGCGTCTCGGACGTGTAGGACGACGTCTCGGTGCCTTCTTCAGTCGGTTCGGTCATCAGTTCTTCCTCGTTGGCGCTCACTGCGCAACCTGCTTGAATTCGAACGGCTTCGGCTGCTGCGCGGCGTGCGGGTGCTCGGCACCGGCATAGACCTTGAGCTTGCCGATCAACTTATTGCCCAGGCGGTTGTGCGGAAGCATGCCCTTGACGGCCAGCTCGATCGCGCGCTCCGGACGGGTCTCCAACAGGTCGGAGTAGGCCACCTGCTTCAAACCACCCGGGTAGCCGGAGTGCCGGTAGGCGATCTTCGTCTCACGCTTGTTGCCGGTCAGCGCGACCTTGCTTGCGTTGATGACGATCACAAAGTCGCCTGCGTCAACGTGGGGCGCGAAGGTCGGCTTGTGCTTGCCGCGCAGAAGAGTGGCGGCGTGGGTCGCGAGGCGGCCCAGCACGACGTCAGAAGCGTCGATGACGTGCCACTCGCGCTCAATCTCACCCGGCTTCGGGCTGTACGTACGCACAGGTTTACCTTGTCTCGTCGTCGGTCTGGGGTTACACGAAGTTCTAGTTACTCAAAGTCTTGTCTTTACTCAAAGTCTTGTCTGCAGCGCCCGATGGAGCTGCGGCGCAGCGCACACACGCGAGGCATGCAGGCACGAGTGACAAGCGTACCTCAGAGAGAGCTGCGGGCACGCACGACCTATCGCACAACAGCACGCAACGATACCGCTGGCACCCCGCCACGGTCAAAACGTCCGCTTGTCGACGCGTGATCAGCGTGTGATTTGTCCCGATCGCTCGCCACCTGGGTGCAGCCAGGATCACACTATGCCGGCAGCGCGACGCCCGAACGGGGTCCGATCGGCGCCGCCGCCGGCCCGTCGGTCGACTGACCGAGCGCCGGCTTACTGGGTGCTGACTGACCGGGTGCCGGCTGACCCAGCGCGGGCTGTCCGGACACCGGACGCACCGCCGCCGGCCGGGCCGGCAGGGCCTCGCGCGGCGACGGTGCCCGCATGACCGGAAGCTGGAGTCCGGTGGACAGGCCGAGATTGTCCAGCGGGCGGCTGTGGAAGCCGACCTGCCAGTCCCGGGAGCCGGCAAGGGCCGCGGACACGTACGACTTTGCGCTCATCACGGCCTCGAGCATGGTCGCGCCGAGCGCCAGCCGGGCGGCGATCGCGGCCGAGAACGCAGACCCGGTTCCGCGTACGTTCGTGGTCTCGATTCGCTTCGCGTGCAGGAACCGCACGCCGCCGTCGGTCCAGATCGCGTCGATGCTCTCGTCGCCGGCCAGCCGACCACCCGTGATCACGACGTACTTCGCACCCCGGGAGATCAACTGCCCGGCCGCGCCCGCCATGTCGGCGGTCGTGATCACCGGCCAGCCGACCAGATCACCGGCCTCGTCGATATTCGGCGTGATCACGCAGACATCCGGCAGCAGGCGCAGGGTCGCACCGATCACGCCCCGCCGGTGGCCACCGTTCGCATCGAACACCGGATCGAGCACGATGTTGGTCAACTCGCCCGATCGGACCCGAACACCGATCGCGCCGGCGATCTCGGCCGTCGCCATTACGCCGATCTTCACCGCGGCCGGCTTCATTTCGGCCAGGACCATCGACAACTCGCCGCCGACGACGTTGCCCGGCATCGGATAGTGCTCGATCGGCCCGCCGACCGCGGTCACCACGGACGCGCCGTGCACGTTGTGCGCCGCGAACGTACGGAGATCAGCCTCCAGCCCGCCGAAACCGGTTGGATCGGAGGCGTTGATGCTGAGGACGACCGCCGGGTTCATATTTTCGACCCTCACACGGTCACCGTTCGGATGACGGCCAAATTGTGCGACTACGACCGGCGGGGCTCACTCCGCCCAGACCGGCTCCGGCGTCTCGATCACGTCCCCGTCGCCGCCGAAGACGACAAACCGGCCGAACGAACGCGTGAACCAGCGATCGTGGGTGACCGCGATAACCGTGCCCTCGAAGCTCGCCAGCCCCTCCTCCAGCGCCTCGGCCGACGCCAGATCGAGGTTGTCGGTCGGCTCGTCGAGCAGCAGGAGCGTGGCGCCGCTCAGCTCCAGCAGCAGCACCAGGAACCGGGCCTGCTGGCCGCCGGAGAGCGTCTCGAATCGTTGATCGCCCTGCCCGGCCAGCTCGTAGCGGCCGAGCGCGTGCATCGCACCGACCCGGTCGCGACCCTCCCGCGACTCGTTGCCTCGCCACAGGATCTCGACCAGCGTCTTGCCGAGCAGATCGGGCCGATCGTGGGTCTGCGAGAAATGTCCGGGAATCACCCGGGCGCCGAGCCGGGCCACGCCGTTGGCCTTGACCTTCTGCAACCGGGCCGCGTCGGACGGCACGATCAGCGGATCCGGATCGGTCCCGCCCTTCGCCAGCAGCCGCAGGAAGTGCGACTTGCCGGTGCCGTTCGCGCCGAGGACGGCCACCCGGTCGCCGTACCAGATCTCCAGATCGAAGGGGTAGGTCAGACCGTCCAGTTCGAGCTGCTCGCACATGACCGCGCGCTTGCCGGTACGGCCGCCGCTCAGGTTCATGTTGATGTCCTGGTCCTTCGGCGGCAGCGGCGGCGGGCCGGCCTCGTCGAACTTGCGCAGCTTGGTCTGCGCCGACTGGTAGCGCGACGCCATGTCCGAGTTGTAGGCGGCCTTCTGCTTGTACATCAGCATCTGCTGCCGCAGCTTCTCGCGCTCCTCGTCCCAGCGCTTGCGGTTCTCCTCCAGCCGGCCGTGCCGGCTCACCCGCGCCGCGTGCCATGAGGCGAACCCGGCCGGATGCGTCCACGACGAGCCGCCCTCGACCGCGACGACCCGATCCGCCGTGCGGGCCAGCAGTTCCCGATCGTGTGACACGTAGAGGACCGACTTCGGCGACTCGCGCAGCCGCTCTTCCAGCCAGCGCTTGCCGGGCACGTCCAGGAAGTTGTCCGGCTCGTCCAGGAGCAGAACCTCGTCGGTGCCGCGCAGCAGCAGCTCCAGCGCGAACCGTTTCTGCTGGCCGCCGGAGAGCGTGCCGACCGGCCGATCCCGGACGTCGTCCCAGGTCTTACCCATCACGATGACCGCCACCGTGTCGAACAACACCTCGGCGTCGTAGCCGCCGACCTCACCCCAGGCGTGCAGCGCGTTCGCGTAGGCGATCTGCGCGCGGTCGTCGTGCGGCGCGGCCAGAGCCGCGGCCTCCGCGGTGGTCAGCCGGGTGCCGGCGGCGGCGAGCGTAGACGGCAGGAGCGAGACCGCAAATGCGCTGAGGGTACGGTCGGCCACCTCCCCCGCGACATCGTCCGGGACCGCGCGGGCGTCGGTGAGCGATCGGTTGAACAGGACCTTCGTGCTCTGCGGAGCGGGGGCGAGGGTCGCGCTCGGGCGGCCGATCATGCCGATGAACTGGCGCATCACGCCGAGGCCGCCGGCTCGGGCGATCGCACCGGTCACCACCGGCAGGTCGCCCGAGACCATCCGCAGCAGCGTGGTCTTCCCGGCACCGTTCGGTCCGACCAGCGCAACTTTCATTCCCTCGCCGACCCGGAACGCGACGTCGCTGAACAGCACGCGCCCGTCCGGCAGCGTATGTCCGGCACCAGCAACATCTACGTAGCCCATAGCCAGCAGATTCTGCCCGCCCGGCCGCCGCACGTCACGTGGATAAACCTGGTCGGTCGACCCTGAGGATCCGGTAGCCCTTCTGCGCAGCGTGCCGCTCGACCTGCCAGCCTCCACGCTCCAGCCAGGCCTGCAGCGAGTCGGCGCCGAGGTGCTTCGCGACCACCAGCCAGGCGCAACCGCCCGGCGACAGGCGCGGCAGCCAGGTCTCCAGCAGCGTATGGAGATCGGCTTTGCCGATCCGGATCGGCGGATTGCTCCAGATCTCGTCGAATGCGACATCGCCCGGGATCTCCGCGGCGGTCACCGCGATGATCCGATCGGCGAGTCCGGCCGCGGCCGCGTTGCGCCGGACGAGATCGAGTGCCCGCGCGTTGACGTCGAGCGCGTACACGCGGGCGTGCTCGGACGTCGCCGCAAGGACGCACGCGATCGGCCCGTACCCGCAGCCAAGATCGAGAAACGTTCCGCCGCGCGGGCCCGGCAGCACCGCCTTGCGCAGGAGCACGGCGGTGCCGGGGTCGAGCCGGTCCGCGGAAAAGACGCCGCCAGCTGCGGTAAGGCGGTAGACCTGACCCGCGACCATGAACGTCACGTCACGCTCGGGGCCGGCCGAATTCGGATTCGGACTGAAGTAGTGATCGGTGGTCATTCGGCCATTCTCTCGTTTACGCGTTCCGCACGGGTGGTGCCGGGCGCATGCTTAGGTACCCTTCTCGTCATGACATACGGGTACGGCGAGCCCGGCTCACCTCCACCCGATGGCGAGCCGGACGAGTGGGATCAGTTCCGGGCGCCTCGGCCGACGCGACGCGACGCGTATCCACCGTCCGCTCCTCCGCAGGGCGGACCGGTCTACGGCGATCCCGCATACCGTGATCCGGCTTACGGTGCACCGGCCTCCGGGCCTGCTTACGGCGCACCGGCCTCCGGCCCCGCCTACGGTGCACCTGCCTCCGGGACCGGCCTACGGCAGCCGCGACCCGCGCGACCCGGCCTACGACAACCCGCCGTACGGCGCTCCGGCCGAGGGTCGCCGTCGAGCCGCGCCGCAGCCGGGTTACCGACCGGCGAGCCAACCGCCGGGCTACGGCCAGCCGGGCTACCAGCAGCCCGGCTCCGACTCCGGTTACCCGCAGCCCGGCAACCGAGGACCGGCCCGTCCAGCACCGGGCTACTCACCGTCGACCTACTCGGCATCGGGCTATCCACCGCCGCCGGCTGCACCCGGACGCTCCGACCAGGCGTACGGCCGGGCCGACGGCGGCTGGCAGGACCAGGCCAACGGCTACCAGCCGGACTACCGCCAGCAGGACTACCGCGGTCAGCAGGGCACCTACCGCGGCACGCCCGGTGGCGGCGGATCGGGTAGTTACGTGCCGGTCGGCCGCCGACCGGGTGGGGCGCCGCTAGACGATTTCGGCCCGCGCAGCCGCCCGGCTCCGGAGGCCGACGCGCCGAAGCGCCGCAAGGTCGGCCGGGTGCTGTACGCGCTCATCACGCTCGCCGTGGTGCTGACGGTGGCCGGCTACGGCTACACCCACTTCATCCGGAAGAACACGGCGTCGCCGAAGATCGTGGTGTCGTCCACGCCGGCCGTGCTCCCGGCCAGCGACCCGATCCTGTCGCAGAAGTCCGACCCGAAAGCGCTGTCCACGGCGGAGGTCTTCACCAAGCTGATTCACTCGTCGGCCACCGGTGGCGACTACACGGTCGAGAAGTCGCAGGCGATCACGGGATGCGGCGACGTGGCATCGACGAAGATCCAGGCGCTGCTCACGTCGCTCGGCTGCACCCAGGTCGTACGCGCGAACCTGCTCTCGCCGGACGGCCGCTACACGATCACGGCCGGCATCGTGAACATGCCGGACGAGAAGTCCGCGGCGACCGTACGGACGTCGATCGGATCGCTCGTCTCGGGCGGAAAAGACCACTTCAACACGTACGTGATCGCGACCGACGCCACCGCCGCACCGCAGCCGACCACACACCTCGGCTGGGATTCACGCGGCCACTACGTGTTCTACGTCGTGATCGGGCTCGCCTCCGGGGATCCGATCACCGCGACCGACGAACGCACGCCGCTGATCATCTCGGACATCGTCGAGACCTACCTGAGCACCACGGTGATCGGCGCGCGGGAGAAGACCCCGGCGCCGGCTACATCGAAGTGAGATCGCGGCGGTTGCGGGTCACCACGGCCCGCGCCGCCAGTTCGCCCGCCGCCGGGTAGACCACCTCGACGAGGTTGAGCCCGTGCGGCGGCGCGACCGCGATGTCGCTGGCCCGCTCGGAGCGCGTGAGCATCCCGGCCGGCCACTCCGGTGCGCGCCGGCCTTCGCCGACCGCGATCAACGCACCGACCAGGCTCCGCACCATCGACTGGCAGAACGCGTCGGCCTGCACGGTCGCGACCAGCACGCCGTCCGGGTCGCGGCGCCAGTCGAACCGGCTGATCGCCCGGATCGTGCTCGCGTGCTCTTTGCGCTTGCAGAACGCCACGAAATCGTGGAGGCCCACCAGCGTGTCTGAGGCGGCGCTGAGAGCGTCGATGTCGAGCCGACGGGGCCAGGTGAGGGTGTCGCGTGCTCGCAGCGGAGCAGCGCCGTAGGGGCCGTCGTCGATGCGATACTCGTACCGGCGGGACAGAGCCGAAAATCGAGCATCAAACACATCCGGTACGGCGGTCGCAGCCGTCACCCGTACGTCCGGCGGCAGCAGACCGGCCAGGCGATGAATGATCGAACCGGCGAGCGCCGCCCAGGCATCGGCCGGCACGTCCAGGTGCGCAACCTGACCGCTGGCGTGCACACCGGCGTCCGTACGCCCGGCGACGGTCAACCCGGCCACGCCGTGTGGCGAGAAGATCCGTCCCAGGTAGGACAGCAGGACACCGGCGACCGTACGGCGTTCCGGCTGCACCGCCCATCCGGAGAAGTCGGTGCCGTCGTACGCGACGTCGAGCCGAATCCGCGTCACCGAAAACGGAACGGGCCCGGCGCCCCCGAAGTGGGGAGCGTCGAGCCCGTTCACCGTACTGTGGTCCGAGATCAGGACTCGTCGGTCTTGGTCTCGTCGACCTCGACCTCATCGTCCACCTCGGCGACGTCAACGACGTCGGTCGCTACGACCTCGTCGTCATCGCCGGCGAGCGCGGCCACCGTGTCGTCCTTGACCGCGGCGGTCGCAGCGGCCTTCGCGGCCTTGCGGGCCGGGGCGGCCTTCGCCGGAGCAACGGCCACCGGCATCTCCTCGACCAGTTCGATGATCGCCATGGGCGCGTTGTCGCCCTTGCGCGGACCGACCTTGATGATGCGGGTGTAGCCACCCGGCCGGGTCGTGTAACGCGGCCCGATCTGGTCGAACAGCGTGTACACCACGTCCTTGTCCTTGACCACCGTCATGACCTGACGGCGAGCGTGCAGGTCACCGCGCTTCGCGAAGGTGACAAGACGCTCGGCGAGCGGCCGGAGGCGCTTGGCCTTCGTCTCGGTCGTGGTGATCCGGCCGTGCTGGAACAGGGCCGTAGCCAGGTTCGCCAGCAAAAGCCGCTCGTGCGCCGGGCTTCCGCCGAGGCGGGGACCCTTGGTGGGCGTAGGCATGGTTCGTGCTCCTTGAAGGTTATCGGCGGCAGCCCTACGGGCTACAGCTGTTCGGTCTCGCGGTAGTCGTCGTCAACGTCGTAGTCGCTGTCTGCGAAGCTGTCCACCACGTTGGCCGGGTCGAAGGTCGGCGCCGAGTCCTTCAGACCCAGACCCATGCCGGCCAGCTTCATCTTGACCTCGTCGATCGACTTCTGGCCGAAGTTACGGATGTCGAGCAGGTCCGCCTCGGTGCGACCGATCAGCTCGCCGACGGCGTTGATGCCCTCGCGCTTGAGGCAGTTGTACGACCGGACGGTGAGGTCCAGCTCCTCGATCGGCAGTGCCAGGTCGGCAGCGAGCTGCGCGTCCTGCGGCGACGGGCCGATGTCGATGCCCTCGGCCTCTTCGTCCAGCTCGCGAGCGAGACCGAACAGCTCGACCAGGGTCGAACCGGCGGACGCCAGAGCCGTACGCGGAGAGATCGAAGCCTTCGTTTCGACGTCGATGATCAGACGGTCGAAGTCGGTGCGCTGCTCGACACGAGTCGCCTCGACGCGGTACGTCACCTTGAGCACCGGCGAGTAGATCGAGTCGACCGGGATCCGGCCGATCTCGGCGTTGAGCTGCTTGTTCTGGTTCGCCGTGACGTAGCCGCGGCCACGCTCGACGGTCAGTTCCATGTCGACCCGCGCCTTGCCGTTGAGCGTCGCGAGCTTCAGGTCCGGGTTGTGGACGCTGACGCCGGCCGGCGGCTGGATGTCACCGGCGGTGATGTCGCCGGGGCCCTGCTTGCGCAGGTACATGCTGACCGGCTCGTCGTGCTCGGAGCTGACGCACAGCTCCTTGACGTTCATGACCAGCTCGACGACGTCTTCCTTCACACCCGGAATGGTGGTGAATTCGTGCAGCACGCCGTCGACCTTGATCGACGTGACGGCGGCACCCGGAATCGAGCTGAGCAGGGTACGGCGAAGCGAGTTGCCGAGCGTGTAGCCGAAGCCCGGCTCCAGCGGCTCGATCGTGAACCGGGACCGGGTGTCGCTGATCGACTCTTCGCTCAGTGACGGACGCTGAGAGATAAGCACTGTTTCTCTTTTCGTTCGGGGCACCCGCTATTTGATGCCCGACTGAATAGAAATTTGGATCTTCGGGTCTAGTGCTCCAAAGCCCTACACCCGCGGACCCGATTTTGGGACCCGATCCAGCCTCGCTGGCAAGGCGCACGCCCCCGCCGTGTGCTCGGTTGCACACAAGGGGCCGTGCAACGCCGCCAGCTAGTCTGGAGCGGTTTCCAAAATCACTTCGAGTAAAGCTCGACGATGAGTTGTTCCTGCACCTGGGTGTCGATCGCGCCGCGCATCGGCAGGTTGTGCACCAGGATCTTGAGCTGCGACGGGATCGCCTCGAGCCACGCCGGGACGGTCTTCGAGCCGGCCTCGGCCACCGCGATCACGAACGGCGTGAGCTCGCGCGACTTCTCGCGGACCTCCACGATGTCGTGGTCCCGGACGCGGTACGACGGGATGTCGACCTTGCGGCCGTTCACCGTGATGTGGCCGTGCTTGACGACCTGGCGGGCCATGTCGCGAGACTTGGCGTAGCCGGCCCGGTACACGACGTTGTCGAGACGCGACTCGAGGATCTGCAGCAGCACCTCACCGGTCTTGCCCGGCTTGGCGACGGCTTCCTCGTAGTAGCCACGGAACTGCTTCTCCAGCACACCGTAGATCCGGCGGGCCTTCTGCTTCTCGCGAAGCTGCAGCAGGTACTCCGTCTCCTTCAGACGACCGCGGCCGTGCTGGCCGGGCGGGAAGGGACGCGACTCAAACGGGCATTTCGGCCCATCGCACTTGCTGCCCTTGAGGAAGAGCTTCATCTTCTCGCGGCGGCAACGGCGGCAGTCCGCACCTGTATAACGTGCCATCTTCTCTTATTCTCCCTTAGACCCGGCGACGCTTCGGCGGACGGCATCCGTTGTGCGGCTGCGGCGTGACGTCGGAGATCTGACCGACCTCGAGGCCCACGGCCTGCAGCGAACGGATGGCGGTCTCGCGACCGGAGCCCGGACCCTTCACGAACACGTCCACCTTGCGCATGCCGTGCTCCATCGCGCGACGTGCGGCGGCCTCGGCGGCCAGCTGCGCGGCGAACGGAGTCGACTTACGCGAACCCTTGAAGCCAACCTGGCCGGCGGAGGCCCAAGAGATGACGGCCCCGGTCGGGTCGGTGATGGACACGATCGTGTTGTTGAACGTGCTCTTGATGTGTGCGTGCCCGTGGGCAACGTTCTTGCGTTCTTTGCGCCGGACCTTCTTGACAGGGGTACCGGTGCGCGCCTTCGGTGGCATTAGTTATGCGCTCCCTGGATTCGCTTCATCACTTCTTGCCAGCCTTCTTCTTGCCGGCGACGGTGCGCTTCGGACCCTTGCGGGTACGCGCGTTGGTACGCGTGCGCTGGCCGCGCACGGGCAGGCCACGACGGTGGCGAATGCCCTGGTAGCAGCCAATCTCAACCTTGCGACGGATGTCCGCTGCGACCTCACGTCGCAGGTCACCCTCGACCTTGAAGTTGGCGGTGATGTAGTCGCGCAGGGCCACGACCTCTTCGTCGGTCAGGTCCTTGCTGCGCTTGTCCGGGGAGATACCGGTCGCGACGAGCGCAGCGCTCGAGCGGGTCCGGCCGATCCCGAAAATGTAGGTGAGCGCGATCTCCATGCGCTTATCGCGCGGAAGATCAACGCCGACAAGACGAGCCATGTCTGGGCGTACTCCTCGTGGTCTTCGTAGAGGTCTGTGCCCGCTCCGCCCCGTCTGCCCGGACGGGCCCCGGCCTCTAACCAGGGGACTAACCACGAGATCGCCTTGACGCGTACGCGCGCCAATCAGTAATGCATGACTACTTCGCGGCTGGAACGAGCATTTTCAATTCTTGCTGGTGTGCGTCGATGCGGCACGAAGCCGCGCCAGACATCAGCCCTGGCGCTGCTTGTGACGCGGGTCAGAACAAATGACCATGACCCGCCCGTGGCGCCGGATGACCCGGCACTTCTGGCAGATCTTCTTGACGCTCGGCTTGACCTTCACGGTTTGCCCTTTACGTGTTCGGACTACTTGTAGCGGTACACAATGCGTCCACGAGTCAGGTCGTACGGCGAAAGTTCGACGACGACCCGGTCCTCGGGCAGGATGCGGATGTAGTGCTGTCGCATCTTGCCACTGATGTGTGCCAAGACTTTGTGGCCATTCGCGAGTTCCACGCGGAACATGGCGTTCGGCAGTGGCTCGACTACTCGGCCCTCGATCTCGATGGCCCCATCTTTTTTCGGCATATCCTCCGCTACCTGACGTCATGTCTACTGATCGGCATCGCTTTATCCATTCACGTCCGGCTATCTCAAGCCAGCCGTGCCAGCCGCGGCTCCGCCCAGCCCTAAGAAGAGGAAAGGCATGGCAGAGTGGACGCAGCGCGCCGAATCAAAAGTGTACGCGTCCAGCATACGCCGCAGCAAACCCGGCCCCCGTGGTCGGGCGTGTCGGCGGCCACATCGACGCTAGTCGCGCCGTTCGTCGCGTTCGTCCGTGCGCCTGGTCGCGCTCTTCGGCCCGGCGCTGCTCGCGCTCGATCGCCTTGCGTTGCTGCCGCTCGTATCGCTTCCGAGGCTCACCGCTGGCCAGCCCCGTGACAGTCTGACCGATCTTGACCACGCCGATGAACCCGATCGCCCAGATCGGCCAGAAGTAGCCGTGGCCGGTGGCCAGCCAGATGGCGGTGAGAAGCAGGCTGAGCTTGAGCCAGTCGCCCCACTCGTGCGCGAGCCATGCCGCGGTCAGGTTGCCCTGCGGCGCGGGAATCGCGGACACAGCGGACTCGGACGGCAGAACCGGACGGGACGGCACGACCTGAGAACGCGATCCCGGCGTGACGGTCGGCAGATCGCTCAACAAACCCTTCAGATCACCGTACGTCCGGGCGGCGTACGCCTCCTGGAGCCGGTCATCGTATTCGGTAAGTGTCAGACGACCCTCGTTGAGGGCATTACGCAGTTGTTCGGCGACAAACTCCCGATCCACGTCCCCTGCGCGCAGCGCATCCCGATCCTCCGACACGCCTAGAAGGATGCCATTGCGGCGCCATCTCGCGCCAGTCGCTGCGCGAGCGACGAGCTTCTCAGGCGCCGTCTTCGTTGCGAGCGCGGGCGGTGACCAGATCGCCGAGGCGCCCAACACCGCCGTCCGGAGCCGTGGTCACCCAGACGCCGTCGTCGAAGATCGCGATCGTGTGCTCGACGTGCACCGCGATCGACCCGTCCCGGGTCACCACGGTCCAGCCGTCCGCCATCTCGGCGGTCCGCGCGGACCCGTAGGTGATCATCGGCTCGATCGCGAGCGCCATGCCCGGCACCAACGCCGGACCCTTACCCGGCCGGCCGAAGTTGAGCACGTGCGGATCCTGGTGCATCTCGGTACCGATGCCGTGGCCGCCGTAGCCGTCGACGATGCCGTACCGGCCGCCGGCCCGGATGGTCGACTCGATCGCGTAGGAGATGTCGGTCAAGCGACCGCGGCCGGAGGCAGCGCCCCGAGCGGCAGCGGCGATGCCGGCCCACATCGAGTCCTCGGCGACCTTGGTCATCCGTACCACCTCGGGTTTGATCTCCCCGACCGCGACCGTGATCGCCGCATCACCGTGCCAACCATCCAAGATCGCGCCGCAGTCGAGTGAGATCACGTCGCCCTCGGCGAGTACCGACCTTCGGCGACGGGATGGCGTGCACGATCTCGTCGTTCACCGACGAGCAGATCGAGCCGGGGAATCCGTGGTAACCCTTGAACGACGGGATCGCACCGTGCCCGCGGATGGTCTCCTCAGCAATCGCATCCAAGTCGGCGGTGCTGACTCCGGGCGCGACGGCGGCACGCATACGTTCCAGCGCGGCGCTGACCACGAGGCCGGCGGCCCGCATCTGCACGAGCTGTTCGGGCGTCTTGATCTGGATATTGAGGCTGCTGCTGCGCACACTACCCACCGTACGAGCGGAGCGCGTCAATCGCACGCTGCGTGATGTCTTCCACAAGTCCCGTGGCGTCGATGCCCACGAGCTTGCCCTGCGCGCCGTAGAAGTCGATCAACGGCGCGGTCTTGTCGGCGTATTCGGTGAGGCGCTTCGCGATCGTCTCGGGCTTGTCGTCGTCGCGCTGGAACAACTCGCCGCTCGCACCGATCGCAGACGTCCGGCTTCAACGTCATGTCGAACTCGACGTGCCAGATCTTGCCGCAGCCCTTGCAGGTACGGCGGCCGGACAACCGCCGGACCACCTCGTCGCTGTCGACCACGAGTTCGAGCACGAGGTCGAGCTGCGTACCGAGGTCGGCGAGCATCTTGTCGAGTTCGTTCGCCTGCGGAACGGTCCGCGGGAAACCGTCCAGCAGAAAGCCGTCGCTCGGTGTCCGCCTCGGCAAGCCGGCCCCGGACCATGTTGATGGTCACTTCGTCCGGCACCAGCTTGCCGTCGTCCATATAGCGCTTGGCCTCGAGCCCGAGCGGCGTGCCCCGGCGCGACGTTCGCGCGGAAGATGTCTCCGGTCGAGATCCACGGCACCGACAGGTGCGACGCGATGTACTCGGCCTGAGTGCCTTTGCCCGCGCCAGGCGGGCCGACGAGAACGAGGCGCACGTTAGCTCACCCCGTCGTTCGAAGGGACGTTGACTGGCGCGGTCGGGGCCGGCACTACCGAAGGAACCCTTCGTAGTTGCGCTGCATCAGCTGGCTCTCGATCTGCTTCACGGTGTCCAGTGCGACACCGACGATGATCAGAACCGCCGTGCCACCGAACGGGAACGACTGCTTGTTGCCGCTACCCACGAGGCTGATGAACAGGTTCGGCAGCACCGCGATGATGGCAAGGTACAGAGCGCCCGGAAGCGTGATGCGGGAGAGGATGTAGTCGAAGTACGACGCGGTCGGCTTACCGGGGCGTACGCCCTGGACGAAGCCGCCGTACTTCTTCATGTCATCCGCGACCTGGGTCGGGTTGAACGTGATCGACACGTAGAAGTACGTGAAGAAGATGATCAGCAGGAAGTACAGCGAGATGTTGACCCAGCTGCTCGGCTGCGTCAGGTCGTTCGCGAGGAAGCGGGCGAACCAACCGGTCGGGTTGTTGCCCATCAACTGGAGAGCCAGCTGCGGCAGGTAGAGCAGCGAGGACGCGAAGATGACCGGGATAACGCCGGCCTGGTTGACCTTCAGCGGGATGTAGGTCGTGGTGCCGCCGTACATGCGCCGGCCGACCATTCGTTTCGCGTACTGCACCGGGATTCGGCGTTGTGCCTGTTCGATGAAGACCACCGCGGTGATGATCGCGACGCCGATCAGGAGCACGACGGCGAACAGGCCCCAACCGATCGACGCCTGGATCGCCGAGCCCTCGGAGGGGAGCCGGGCCGCGATCGACGTGAAGATCAGGACGGACATGCCGTTACCGACACCGCGGTCGGTGACCATCTCGCCCAGCCACATGATGACGCCGGTACCGGCGGTCATCGTGATGATGAGCGTGGTCAGCGTGAGCCAGTCCGGGATGCCCTTGACGACCGGGATGATCGAGGTGGCGTTGACGTCCTGGTCGCAGCCGGAGGCTGCCGAGTTACCGCCGAACAGGGCACCGGAGCGGGTCAGCGCGACGAACGCCGACGCCTGCAGGACGCCGAGGCCGAGGGTGAGGTAACGGGTGTACTGCGTGATCTTCGCCTGGCCGGACTGGCCCTCCTTGCGGAGCGTCTCCAGACGCGGGATCACGACCGTGAGGAGCTGCAGGATGATGCTCGCGGTGATGTACGGCATGATGCCGAGCGCGAACACCGACAGCTGCAGCAGCGCACCACCGGAGAACAGATTCAGCAGCGTCAGAACGTCGTTCGCACTGCCGTTCGCGGTGATGCCCTTGATACAAGCCTGTACGTTCGTGTACGAGACGCCGGGGCTGGGAACAGTTGCGCCAAGGCGGTAGATCGCGATCATCCCGACCGTGAACAACAGCTTCTTGCGCAGATCAGGCGTCTTGAACGCACTGAGAAAGGCGGAGAGCAAGATCTTCCTCCTGCGCGGAGCGACCGTCGGGACGACGGCGGGGGGTGGCCTGCCGCCCGGGCGAGTGCCCGGGCGGGGGAACAACTTAGCTTACGTGGCGGGACTCTAATGCACAGAGCCCGGATACGCGGGTTCGGGTGGAAGCTAGGTTACCCGCGCATTTTGGCAATATGACGATCGTGGCGCCCGGACAGCTGTTTGACAACTGTTCGAACGCCACGATCCTCTAACGCTTTATCAGGCGGTAGCCGCAGCGTGAGCTGCGAGTACGTGTGCCGAGCCGCCGGCGGCCTCAATCTTCGAGACCGCGGAGGCGCTGAACGCATTGGCGGAAATGGCCAGCTTGACGCCGCCCAATTCACCGGTGCCAAGGACCTTGACCAGCTGACCCTTACGGACCGCGCCGGCCTCGACAAGCTGGAGGATGCCGACCGTACCGCCCTCTGGGAAGAGTTCGGCGAGACGGTCCAGGTTCACGACCTGGAACGACACCTTGAACTTGTTCTTGAAGCCCTTGAGCTTCGGCAGGCGCATGTGGAGGGGCATCTGCCCGCCCTCAAACCGAGCCGAAACCTGGTAGCGAGCCTTCGTACCCTTGGTACCACGGCCGGCCGTCTTACCCTTCGAGCCTTCACCACGACCGACACGAGTCTTGTCGGTCTTGGAACCGGGCGCGGGGCGCAGGTGGTGAACCTTGATCGCCATTACTCGACCTCCTCGAACTCTACGAGGTGGATCACCGTGTGGATCATTCCCCGAATCTCGGGACGATCCTCTTTTACCACCACGTCATTGATCCGCTTCAGGCCGAGCGTGCGCAGCGTCTCGCGCTGGTTACGCTTCGACCCGATCCCGGATCGGATCTGTGTCACCTTCAGGCGTGCCATCTCTGCCGCCCCCTCTACTTCGTCGCCGCTTCGGCGCGCGCGCGCAGCATGGCTGCGGGTGCGACGTCCTCAACGGGCAGACCACGGCGAGCCGCCACGGCCTCCGGCGACTCCAGCATCTTCAGCGCCGCGACGGACGCGTGCACGATGTTGATCGGGTTCGACGAGCCGAGGCTCTTCGACAGCACGTCGTGGATTCCGGCGCACTCCAGCACGGCACGCACCGGACCGCCGGCGATAACACCGGTACCCGGGCTGGCCGGCTTCAGCAGCACCACGCCGGCGGCCGCTTCACCCTGCACCGGGTGCGGGATCGTGACGCCGTGACGCGGAACCTTGAAGAAGTGCTTCTTGGCCTCTTCGACACCCTTGGCGATCGCCGCGGGTACTTCCTTGGCCTTGCCGTAACCGACGCCGACCGTGCCGTCACCGTCGCCCACCACGACCAGCGCGGTGAAGCTGAACCGGCGACCACCCTTGACGACCTTGGCGACTCGGTTGATCGTGACTACCCGCTCGATGTGCGGGGTCTTCTCAACCGGCGCGTTGCGGCCGCCGCCTTCACGACGATTGTCGCGACGGTTACCGCCGCCACCACCAGCGCCGCCCTCGGCGTTGCTGTTTTGACCGGACCCGGCGCCCCTGCGCTGTGGACCTGGCATCAGACGCTCCCCACTCCTATCAACATGGCTCAGAACTCGAGTCCGGCTTCGCGGGCAGCATCGGCCAGCGCGGCGATCCGCCCCGCGTACCGGTTGCCGCCGCGGTCGAAGACGACCTTGGAGATGCCTGCCGCCTTGGCCCGCTCCGCCACCAGCGCACCGACCTTGCGGGACAGGTCGCTCTTCGCGCCCTCTGTGCCACGAAGCGATACGTCGAGCGAAGAAGCCGAAGCAAGGGTATGACCGGCGTTGTCGTCCACGATCTGGGCGACGATGTTCCGGTTCGAACGCGTCACGACGAGGCGCGGACGCTCCGTCGTACCGAACACGTTCTTGCGGATGCGGAAGTGGCGGCGAGCCTTGCCCACCCGGCGTGCCGCAGATGACGCCACCGCCATTGCGGCGCTTGAGCAGAGTCGCGCTCACTTCTTGCCTGCCTTTCCGGCCTTGCGGCGAATAACTTCACCCTGGTAGCGCACGCCCTTGCCCTTGTAGGGCTCCGGCGGACGGATCTTGCGGATGTTCGCGGCGACCTCGCCCACCTGCTGCTTGTCGATGCCAGCGATGTGGAACAGCGTCGGGCGCTCGACCGTGAACGTGATGCCGTCCGGCGCCACGACCACGACCGGGTGCGAGAACCCGAGTGCGAACTCGAGGTCACTGCCCTTCGCGGCGACACGATATCCGGTACCGGCGATTTCCAGGGACTTCTTATATCCCTCGGTGACGCCGACGACCATGTTGTTGACCAGCGTACGAGATAGGCCGTGGAGCTCCTTGGCCTTGCGCTCGTCGTTCGGTCGCACGACAGAGACCACGCCGTCGTCACCGCGCTCAGCGGTGATCGGCTCGGCGAGCGTGTGGCTCAGCGTGCCCTTCGGGCCCTTGACCGTGACGGTCTGCCCAGCGATAGCGACCTCGACGCCCGCGGGCACCGGGATCGGCTTACGTCCGATTCGCGACATTGCTACAGGCCTCCGTTACCACACGAAGGCGAGGACTTCCCCGCCTACGCTCCGCTTGCGGGCCTGCCGGTCAGTCAGCAGTCCCTGGGACGTCGAGATAATCGCTACGCCCAGGCCACCCAGCACCCGTGGGAGCTCCGTCGACTTCGCGTACACCCGGAGGCCGGGCTTGGAAACTCGCTTGATGCCAGCGAGGCTGCGCTCGCGGTTCGGACCAAACTTCAGGTCCACCACCAGGTTCTTGCCGATGGCGCCCTCCTGGGGCTCCTCGACAGACCACGAAGCGATGTAGCCCTCGGTCTTGAGGACCTCGGCGACGTTCGCCTTGATCTTCGAGTAGGGCATCGAAACGCGGTCGTGGTACGCCTGGTTGGCGTTGCGCAGACGCGTGAGCATGTCTGCAATTGGGTCGGTCATTGTCATGTTTCGTCAGCCTTTCTCACCGGGGTTCCGATCCGATTGGCATGCCGCTCGGATCGGCCTACGGCGAAGAGATTTAAGCCTGTTACCAGGAAGCCTTGGTCACGCCGGGAAGCTCGCCGCGGTGGGCCATCTCCCGAATACATACGCGGCACAGTCCGAACTTGCGGTAGACGGCCTTCGGCCGTCCACAACGCTGGCAGCGGGTGTACGCGCGCACCGCGAACTTAGGCTTCGCGGCCGCCTTGATGATCAGCGCCTTCTTAGCCATGGATCAGTTCTCCTTGAACGGGAAGCCCAGGAGCTTGAGCAGCGCCCGACCTTCGTCGTCAGTCTTGGCGGTGGTCACCAGCGTGATGTCCATGCCCCGGTTGCGGTCGATCTTGTCTTGGTCGATCTCGTGGAACACCGACTGCTCGGTCAGGCCGAACGTGTAGTTGCCGTTGCCGTCGAGCTTGCGTCCGTCCAGACCGCGGAAGTCGCGGATACGGGGAAGCGCAATCGAGAGCAGCCGGTCCAGGAACTCCCACATCCGGTCGTTGCGAAGGGTGACCTTCGCGCCGATCGGCATGCCTTCACGCAGCTTGAACTGCGCGATCGACTTCGTGGCCTTACGGATCAGCGGCTTCTGGCCGGTGATCGCGGTGAGGTCGCGAACAGCGCCGTCGATCAGCTTCGCGTCACGCGCGGCCTCACCGACACCCATGTTCACGACGATCTTGACGAGACCCGGCACCTGCATCGGGTTGTCGTAGCCGAACTGCTCGCGCAGCTTGCCCGCGATCTCGCTCTGGTAGCGCGCCTTCAGGCGCGGCTGAACCTTCTCAGTCGCTGTGGTCATCACAGGTCCTTACCCGTCTTGCGGGACACGCGGATGCGGTTGGTCTTGGTACGACCGTCCGTGCGTTCCGCGGTCTCGATGCGGTAGCCAACGCGGGCCGGCTTGCCGTCACCATCGAGCACCATCACATTCGAGATGTGGATCGGTGCTTCCTGGGTGATGATGCCGCCGGTCTTTGCGCCCCGCTGTGTGTTACGGATACGCGTGTGCTTCTTGACCCGGTTGACGCCCTCGACGAGGACCTTGTCGAGCGGCGGGTAGGTCGCAATGACCTTGCCCTTCGCGCCCTTGTCCCGACCGGCGATGACGACGACCGTGTCGCCCTTCTTAACCTTCACGGTCTACAACACCTCCGGTGCTAGGGAGATGATCTTCATGAACCGCTTGTCGCGCAGCTCGCGGCCCACCGGGCCGAAGATGCGCGTACCGCGCGGGTCTCCACCGTCCTTGATGATGACGGCGGCGTTCTCATCGAAACGAATGTACGAGCCATCCGGCCGACGACGCTCCTTGGAGGTGCGAACGACGACCGCCTTGACGACGTCGCCCTTCTTCACACCAGCGCCCGGAATGGCGTCCTTGACCGTGGCCACGATGACGTCGCCGATGCTCGCGTAGCGCCGACCCGAGCCACCGAGCACACGGATGCACAGGATTTCCCTGGCACCGGTGTTGTCGGCGACGCGAAGTCGCGACTCCTGCTGAATCACGTCAGTCTCCTGATTGTCTGCCAGTCCTCCGGCGGACCGGAGCTTGGAAGAACCTCATCGCAGTGGCGACCGTTGCCGGCCGCCGCCACGAAATAAACGTTGTACGTCCACCCCGCATTGCTGCGGAGGCTTCGAGAAGGTTACTTCGCCTTCTCGATGATTTCGACCACGCGCCAGCGCTTCGTCGCCGAGAGCGGCCGGGTCTCCATCACGATCACGCGGTCGCCGATGCCACAAGCGTTCGTCTCGTCGTGCGCCTGGAGCTTGCTCTGGCGGCGCATGACCTTGCCGTACATCTTGTGCTTGACCCGGTCCTCGACCGTCACGATGACGGTCTTGTCCATCTTGTCGCTGACCACAAGGCCCTCACGGGTCTTGCGACGGTTGCGATCGACGTCCGTGCCTGCTGCTTGCTCGCTCATGATGCCACCTCGTTCGGCGCGATCGCGAGACCGAGCTCGCGCTCCCGCATGATCGTGTAAATCCGCGCGATGTGCCGCCGGATGATCTGCAGCCGACGGTTGTTGTCCAGCTGGCCGGTCGCACCCTGCACGCGCAGGTTGAACAGCTCAGCCTTTGCCTCGCGAAGCTGCAAGACCAGGTCCTCATCGGCTAGCTCGCGCAGTTCGACAGCGCTTGTGTTAGCCATCAGATGTCACCTACCTCACGCTTGACGATGCGGCACTTCATCGGGAGCTTGTGGATCGCACGACGAAGAGCCTCACGAGCAATCACCTCGTTCGGGAACGCCATCTCGAAGAGAATGCGTCCCGGGTGGATGTTGGCCACCCACCACTCCGGCGAACCCTTACCGGAACCCATGCGGGTTTCGGCCGGCTTCTTCGTCAGAGCCTGGTCCGGGAAGACCGTGATCCAGACCTTGCCACCACGACGGATGTGCCGGTTCATCGCGATACGCGCCGACTCGATCTGACGGTTGGTGACGTAGGCCGGCTCGAGTGCCTGGATACCGTAGTCTCCGAACACCACCCGGGTGCCGCCCTTTGACGCACCGGTCCGCCTGGGGTGGTGCGGCTTGCGGAAGCCCTTCGGAGGCTTGCGCGGGATCAACATTGCTCAGCCCTCCTGCGCTGTGTTCGTGTCGGCCGCTTCGGCCGGGGGGCGACGATGACCGCGTCGGTGGAGACCGGCTCGGTCAACGGTGCCTCGGTCGAAACCGTCTCGGTCGCGTCGGAGCCGCTGAGCCCCGCCGATCCCGCGCGGCCGGCTTCGGTGCCGCCGGCCGTCGTACCGGACGAGCCGGAACGCAGACGGCGCGGACGCTCGGGGCGCTCCGCACGATCGCGGCGCGGACGAGCATCTGCGGCCGGAGCCGGAGCAACCGCGCCGGCAGCCAGCTGGTCGCCCTTGTAGATCCAGACCTTCACGCCGATGCGGCCGAAGGTCGTACGGGCCTCGAAGAAGCCGTACTCGATGTTCGCGCGCAGCGTGTGCAGCGGAACGCGACCCTCGCGGTAGAACTCCGTACGGCTCATCTCGGCGCCACCGAGGCGACCGGAGACCTGCACACGGATGCCCTTGACGGCGGTGTTCTTCATCGCCGACTGGATCGCCTTACGCATCGCCCGACGGAAGCTGACCCGGCTGGAGAGCTGCTCGGCCACGCCCTGCGCGACCAGCTGCGCATCCGATTCGGGGTTCTTGACCTCGAGGATGTTGAGCTGAACCTGCTTGCCCGTGAGCTTCTCGAGTTCGCCGCGGATGCGGTCGGCCTCGGCGCCCTTGCGGCCGATGACGATGCCCGGACGCGCGGTGTGGATGTCGATGCGAACCCGGTCCCGGGTGCGCTCGATATCCACCTTCGCGATGCCGGCACGCTCCAGGCCCTTGGACATCATCTTGCGGATTTTGACGTCCTCGGCGATGTAGTCCTTGTAGAGCTTGTCCGCGTACCAGCGGCTCTTCCACTCGGTCGAGATGCCGAGTCGGAACCCGTGGGGATGAACCTTCTGACCCATTACTCGGTCCCTTCCTCGGCGCTCGCGGCCGGCTTGGCAGCGGTCGCCTTCTTGGTGGCCTTCTTCGCGGGCTTGGCCTCGGTCGCGTCGTCGGTCGCGGCCGGAGCCGCCGCCTTCTTCGCGGCCTTCTTGGCCGGTGCCGCCGTGGTGTCGGCGACCGGAGCCGCAGCGGCCTTCAACGGCGCCGCCTTGCGGACCGGAGCCGCGGTGACGACTGCCTCGACCACGATCGTGATATGGCAGGTGCGCTTACGGATCCGGAACGCACGACCCTGCGCACGCGGCCGGAACCGCTTCAGCGTCGGGCCCTCGTCGACGTACGCCTCGGCGACCAGCAGTAGATCCGGGTCCAGCCGCTCGTTGTTCTCGGCGTTCGCGATCGCGCTCGCCAAGACCTTGTAGACCGGCTCGCTCGCAGCCTGCGGCGCGAACTTCAGCACCGTCAGTGCCTCCTTCGCGGGCAAACCGCGGACGAGGTTCACCACGCGGCGAGCCTTCATCGGCGAGACGTGCACGTGGCGCGCGATTGCACGCGCACCAGGCACTGTCGCCGCGTCGCTCTTCGTTGGCATCTTGATTCCTTCTCGTGAATAAAATCCTGCGGCGCTTGCGGCGCTCATCCCGTGAGGATCAGCTGGCCGACTGTCTGCGGCCGGATCTTGGCTTAGCGGCGACGAGCCTTGCGGTCGTCCTTCTCGTGACCCTTGAACGTGCGGGTCAGAGCGAACTCGCCGAGCTTGTGCCCGACCATCGCCTCGGAGACAAACACGGGAACGTGCTTGCGTCCGTCGTGAACGGCGATCGTGTGCCCGAGCATGTCCGGCACGATCATCGACCGACGCGACCAGGTCTTAATCACGTTCTTGGTGCCCTTTTCGTTCTGCACGTCCACCTTTTTCTGCAGGTGGTCGTCGACGAACGGGCCCTTCTTCAGGCTGCGTGGCATGTCATATCCCTTTATCAGCCGCGCTTACGCGTGGCGTAGCGACGGCGAACGATCAAGCGGTCCGATGCCTTGCCCTTGGTACGGGTACGGCCCTCGGGCTTACCGTTCGGGTTGACCGGGTGGCGACCACCGGAGGTCTTACCCTCACCACCACCGTGCGGGTGGTCGACCGGGTTCATCGCGACACCGCGGACGGAGGGGCGCTTGCCCTTCCACCGCATACGGCCGGCCTTACCCCAGTTGATGTTCGACTGATCGGCGTTGCCGATTTCGCCGATCGTTGCGCGGCAGGTCACGAGCACGCGCCGGATTTCACCGGACGGCATGCGGAGCGTGGCGTACTCGCCTTCACGGCCGAGCAGCTGAATGCCGACGCCGGCGGACCGGGCCATCTTCGCGCCGCCACCGGGCCGCATCTCCACGCAGTGCACCGTGGTGCCGACGGGGATGTTGCGCAACGGCAGGTTGTTGCCCGGCTTGATGTCTGCACCCGGACCCGACTCGATGGGGTCGCCCTGCTTCATGTCCTTCGCGGCGATGATGTAGCGCTTCTCGCCGTCGATGTAGTGAAGCAGCGCGATCCGAGCCGTACGGTTCGGGTCGTACTCGATGTGCGCGACCTTCGCGGGCACGCCGTCCTTGTCGACTCGCTTGAAGTCGATCAGACGGTACTGCCGCTTGTGGCCACCACCCTGGTGACGGGTCGTGATCCGGCCGTGTGCGTTGCGGCCGCCCTTGCTCTTCAGCGGGGCGAGCAGCGACTTCTCGGGCGTCGATCGGGTGATCTCGGCGAAGTCGGACACACTGGAACCACGACGACCAGGCGTCGTCGGCTTGTATTTGCGGATAGCCATTGTCTACACCCCTTAGCTGACCGGGCCGCCGAAGGCCTCGATCCGGTCACCATCAGCAAGCTTCACCATCGCGCGCTTTGTATCCTTGCGCTTGCCGAACCCGGTACGGGTCCGCTTGCGCTTGCCTTCGCGATTGAGCGTGTTGACCGTGAGAACGCGGACGTTGAAGATCTGCTGGATAGCGATCTTGATTTCCGTCTTGTTCGCGTCCGGGTGCACCAGGAACGTGTACCAATTGCGGTTGAGCTCGCTGTAGCTCTTTTCCGAAACCACCGGCGCGACGATGACGTCACGCGGATCGGCGACCGTGCTCATTTGCTCTCCTCACCGACGACAGCCGGAACACCGAGGAACTCGCCCAGCGCTTCGGTCGTGAAGACCACCGCGTCGGCAACGAGCACGTCGTACGTGTTCAGCTGGCCGGCTTCGATCAGGTGAACCGTCGGCACGTTGCGCAGGCTCATCCAGCTCATCTCGTCGGTCTCGCTCAGGACGATCAGAACCCGGGTGGATTCGGTCGTCTTGGCGAGCGTCGCCATCGCGGCCTTCGTCGACGGCTTCTCGCCACTGACAAAGCCATCGACGACATAGACATGGCCGTCGCGGGCCCGGTCGGAGAGGGCGCCGCGCAGAGCAGCCGCCTTCATCTTCTTCGGGGTCCGCTGGCTGTAGTCACGCGGGGTCGGGCCGTGAACGACGCCACCACCGGTGAACTGAGGTGCACGCGTCGAGCCCTGACGGGCGCGACCGGTGCCCTTCTGCTTGTACGGCTTGCGGCCACCGCCGGAAACCTCGCCGCGCCTCTTCACCTTGTGCGTGCCCTGGCGGGCGGCCGCCAGCTGTGCCACCACTACCTGGTGCATCAGCGGGATGTTGGCCTGCACGTCGAAGATGTCGGCCGGAAGCTCGACCGTGCCGGTCTTGGTGCCCTCGGCATCGAGAACGTCTACCGTCGTCACTTCACACCGCCCTTCTTCAGCGTCGTCTTGGCGGCCTCACGCACGAGCACGAGCGCGCCGGCCGGGCCGGGAATCGCGCCGCGCACGAGGATGATGTTCGCCTCGGCGTCGATCGCCTGGATCGTCAGGTTCTGCACGGTGAAGCGCTGCGAACCCATCCGACCGGCCATGCGAACGCCCTTGAAGACGCGACCAGGAGTCGCGCAGGCGCCGATGGAACCCGGGTGACGGTGCTTGCGCTGTACGCCGTGGCCGGCGCCCAAGCCGTGGAAGCCGTGACGCTTCATGACGCCGGCGTACCCCTTGCCCTTGGTCTTTCCGGTGACATCGATGCGCTGCCCTTCGGCGAACGACTCGACGGTCACCTCCTGACCGAGCGTGTACGCGCTGGCGTCGGTCGTCCGCAGTTCGACGATGTGCCGCCGCGGCGACGCACCCGACTTCGCGTAGTGGCCGGCGACCGGCTTATTGACCTTGCGGGGGTCGACGGCGCCGAATGCCAGCTGAACGGCGGAGTAGCCGTCCTTGTCCGCGGTGCGGACCTGGCTGACGACACACGGCCCGGCCTGCACCACGGTCACGGGGACAACCTTGTTGTTGTCCCAGACCTGGGTCATGCCAAGCTTCGCGCCCAGGATGCCCTTGACTTGCCTGTCCATTAGTCCGGTCCCTACAGCTTGATCTCGATGTCGACGCCGGCAGGCAGGTCGAGTCGCATAAGCGAGTCCACCGTCTTCGGCGTCGGGTCGATGATGTCGATCAGGCGCTTGTGCGTACGCATCTCAAAGTGCTCGCGCGAGTCCTTGTACTTGTGCGGCGAGCGGATGACGCAGAAGCGGTTGATCTCTGTCGGCAGCGGCACCGGACCCGCGACCTGAGCACCGGTGCGTGTGACCGTCTCGACGATCTTTCGCGCCGACGAGTCAACGACCTCGTGGTCATAGGCCTTGAGCCGGATGCGGATCTTCTGTCCCGCCATGATGGCTTCTGTTCCTTCTCTCGATACCGCTACCTGCAAGAGCTCTGGCCCTCGCATGTCCCCAGGGTCCGGGCGGTTACGCCCGTACTCTGGCCCTATGTCCGACCCCCGCGGTCGGGCGTGTCGCGTTTCGTTTCAGGAACCTCCGCTGCTATCGAACGCAGACCGGGGACCACACGAGGGACTCACCGAACGCTGGAGCTGGGAGGCGCCGACCGCGGCGACGAGGAAATCGCCGGACACACGGAAAGGCGCCGTGCGAGCGTAGAGCTGCTTTACACAGCCCTACGCTGCGCGGAACGCAACTGAATCCATTATGCCGTATATACCTACGACTTAGGAAATCAGGGTTAGCTAATTCACTTCTGGATCTTGACGACCCGGCCGGCGCCGACGGTCCGGCCACCCTCACGGATGGCGAACTTGAGGCCCTCCTCCATGGCGATCGGCTGGATCAGCTTCACGTCCATGGCGGTGTTGTCGCCGGGCATGACCATCTCGGTGCCCTCGGGCAGCGTGACGACACCGGTGACATCGGTGGTGCGGAAGTAGAACTGCGGCCGGTAGTTCTGGAAGAACGGGGTGTGCCGTCCACCCTCCTCCTTGGAGAGGATGTAGACCTGCGCCTCGAACTCCGTGTGCGGGGTGTTCGAGCCCGGCTTCACGACGACCATGCCGCGCTCGACCTCTTCGCGCTTGACGCCACGAAGGAGCAGGCCGACATTCTCGCCGGCGCGCGCGTCCTCGAGCGTCTTGCGGAACATTTCGATCGCGGTGACCTTCGTCTTGATCGCCTTCTCCTTGATGCCGACGATCTCGACATCCTCGTTCGGGAGAAGAACGCCACGCTCGCAACGACCGGTGACGACCGTGCCACGACCGGTGATCGTGAAGACGTCCTCGATGGGCATGAGGAACGGCTTGTCGATCTCGCGCTCGGGCTGCGGGATGTTCTCGTCGACCGCCTTCATGAGCTCCATGAGTGCTTCCGACCACTTGGCGTCGCCTTCGAGGGCCTTCAGCGCCGAAACGCGGATGACCGGCAGGTCGTCGCCCGGGTAGTCCTGCTTCGAGAGAAGTTCACGAACCTCGAGCTCGACGAGCTCCAGGAGCTCCTCATCGTCAACCATGTCGCTCTTGTTCAACGCCACGACGATGTACGGGACACCGACCTGCTTGGCGAGCAGCACGTGCTCACGCGTCTGCGGCATCGGACCGTCGGTCGCCGCGACCACGAGGATCGCGCCGTCCATCTGGGCCGCACCGGTGATCATGTTCTTGATGTAGTCGGCGTGACCCGGGCAGTCGACGTGCGCGTAGTGACGCGACTCGGTCTGGTACTCGACGTGCGCGATGGAGATCGTGATACCACGAGCCTTCTCCTCCGGCGCCTTGTCGATCTCGTCGAACGGCGTGTACGGGTTGATGGCCGGCATCTTGTCATGCAGAACCTTGGTAATGGCCGCGGTCAGCGTCGTCTTACCGTGGTCGATGTGACCAATGGTGCCGATGTTGACGTGCGGCTTGTTCCGCTCGAACTTCGCCTTCGCCACTGTTTCCTCCTGTGGAAGCGTGGTTCTTTCTATGTCTCATGACTTGGAACTATTGGTGGGCGGCCGGCTAAACGACTAACCGACCGCCCCGAAATCACTCGCCTGTTGCTTTAGCGATGATTTCCTTCGCCACGTTGGCCGGAACCTCCGCGTACGAATCGAACTGCATGCTGTAGCTCGCCCGGCCCTGGGTCTTCGACCGCAGGTCGCCGACGTAGCCGAACATCTCCGACAGCGGCACGAGGGCCCGGACGATACGAGCGCCGCTGCGCTCTTCCATCGCCTGGATCATGCCACGTCGCGAGTTGAGGTCGCCGATGACGTCGCCCATGTTCTCCTCGGGCGTGACGACCTCGACGGACATCATCGGCTCGAGCAATGCCGGGTCGGCCCTGCGGGCCGCTTCCTTCATCACCATGGAGCCGGCGATCTTGAACGCCATTTCCGAGGAGTCGACCTCGTGGTAGGCGCCGTCCAGCAGCGTCAGCTTGACGCCGACGAGCGGGTAGCCGGCCAGGATGCCGTACTGCAGCGCGTCCTGGGCACCGGCGTCGACCGAGGGGATGAACTCCTTCGGCACGCGACCACCGGTGACACCGTTGACGAACTCGTACGTCGTCTCGCCGTCCAGCGGCAACGGCTCCACCTTGACGAGCACCTTCGCGTACTGGCCGGAACCACCAGTCTGCTTCTTGTGCACGTACTCGATCTTGTCGACGGTCTTGCGGATCGTCTCCCGGTAGGCCACCTGCGGCTTGCCGATGTTCGCCTCGACGTTGAACTCGCGACGCATCCGGTCGACCAGGATGTCCAGGTGCAGCTCGCCCATGCCGGAGATGACCGTCTGACCGGTTTCCTCGTCGTTGCGGACGCGGAAGGTCGGGTCCTCTTCGGCCAGGCGCTGAATCGCCGTACCCAGCTTCTCCTGGTCTGCCTTCGTCTTCGGCTCGATCGCCACCGAGATGACCGGCTCCGGGAACGTCATCGACTCGAGAATGACCAGCTTCGCTGGGTCAGACAGAGTGTCACCGGTGGTGGTCTGCTTGAGACCCTGCACCGCGATGATGTCACCAGCCATCGCCGACGGGCGCTCTTCGCGCTTGTTGGCGTGCATCTGGTAGATCTTGCCGATCCGCTCTTTCCGGTCCTTGGTGGAGTTGACCACCTGGGTGCCGGAGTCGAGCGTGCCGGAGTAGACGCGGACGTACGTCAGCTTGCCGAGGTGCTTGTCCGTCTGGATCTTGAAGGCAAGACCGGAGAACGGCTCGTCGGCCGACGGCTGGCGGATGATCGGCGTCTCGCCGTCCATCGCCACACCCTCGATGCCACCGACGTCGAGCGGCGACGGCAGGTAGTCGACGACGGCGTCGAGCATCGGCTGGATGCCCTTGTTCTTGAACGCCGAACCGCAGACCACCGGGTTCGCCTTGCTGGCGAGCGTGGCACGACGGATCGCGGCCTTGATCTCGGGGATCGTCAGCTCTTCGCCTTCGAGGTACTTCTCCATCACCGCGTCGTCAACCTCGGCCAGCGTCTCAATGAGCTTCTCGCGATGCTCCTTGGCCTGCTGAAGAAGGTTGGCCGGGATCTCCTCGACCTGCGAGTCGTCACCCTTCTGGGTCTCGCCACGCCAGGTCAGAGCACGCATGTTGATCAGATCGACGACGCCGATGTGATCGCCTTCGAGGCCGATCGGAATCTGCAGGACAAGCGGCGTCGCGTTGAGGCGCGTCACCATCATGTCGACACAGCGGAAGAAGTCGGCACCCGTACGGTCGAGCTTGTTCACGAAGCACATACGCGGGACGTGGTACTTGTCGGCCTGGCGCCAGACGTTTTCGGTCTGTGGCTCCACGCCGGCAACTCCGTCGTAAACCGCTACGGCGCCGTCGAGTACGCGCAGCGACCGCTCGACCTCGACGGTGAAGTCGACGTGGCCCGGCGTGTCGATGATCTGAATGACATGCCCGTCCCACTCGCACTTCGTCGCGGCCGACGTGATCGTGATGCCACGCTCTTGTTCCTGTTCCATCCAGTCCATGACGGCAGCGCCCTCGTGGACCTCACCGATCTTGTACGTGATACCGGTGTAGAACAGGATCCGCTCGGTCGTCGTCGTCTTACCGGCGTCGATATGCGCCATGATCCCAATATTGCGGACCTTTGCGAGCGCTTTGTCGGCGGCAGCCACGGTTATCCCTTCCTTGCTTCGTCTTAAAACGTGCCCTACTACCAACGGTAGTGAGCGAAGGCCTTGTTAGCTTCGGCCATCTTGTGCGTGTCTTCGCGACGCTTCACCGCGGCACCAAGGCCGTTGCTCGCGTCGAGCAGTTCGTTCTGAAGACGCTCGATCATCGTCTTCTCACGACGCGCCTTCGAGTACGTCACGAGCCAGCGCAGACCCAGCGTGGTCTGGCGCGGCGTGCGCACCTCGACCGGCACCTGATAGGTCGCGCCACCAACGCGGCGGCTGCGAACCTCGAGGGTCGGCTTGACGTTGTCCATCGCACGCTTCAGCGTCACCACGGGATCGGTGCCGGACTTCTCGCGGCAACCTTCGAGTGCGCCGTAGACGATGCGCTCGGCCAGCGAACGCTTGCCCTCGGTGAGGATCTTGTTGATCAGCTGGGTGACCAGCGGCGAGTTGTACACCGGGTCAGCAACCAGCGGCCGCTTCTGCGCGGGGCCCTTACGAGGCATGTCAGCTCTTCTCCTTCTTCGCACCGTAACGGCTACGCGCCTGCTTACGGTTGCGGACGCCCTGCGTATCCAGCGAGCCGCGAATAATCTTGTAGCGGACACCGGGCAGGTCCTTCACACGGCCGCCACGAACCAGGACGATCGAGTGCTCCTGCAGGTTGTGTCCAACGCCCGGAATGTAGGCGGTGACCTCGACCTGACTGGTCAGCTTCACACGTGCAACCTTCCGAAGAGCCGAGTTCGGCTTCTTCGGAGTGGTCGTGTAAACACGCGTACAGACGCCGCGGCGCTGCGGGCTTCCCTTGAGCGCGGGCGTCTTGGTCTTACTGGTCTTGGCCTTACGGCCTTTGCGGACCAGCTGTTGGATTGTGGGCACCGGGCTTTGTCTCCCTGTCGATCCCGGGCCGGTCAACGGCTGGCCCGTTTATGTCTTTTTGGTCTGCTCTCGCCACACTCGCGTGAGGCGTTTGTCCGACCCCCGCGGTCGGGCGTGTCGCCCCGTCCACGCGCCGCTTGCGATGTTGCAAGCTGGCTGAGGTCATCGCCGCCGAAGATCTTCGCAGATTCGCGCGCGCACGATGGGCCCGGGCATGCCCGGGCACGAATTAAAAGAATACCCACAGCAGGCGTGCAGGTCAAAACGACTGGTTACAAACCCACCCGCCGTGTTTGACCTCACCCCACTTGAACACTTCAAGCCCAAGCAGACGCACCCACGCGAGATCCTCACCAAACATTCTACCCGGTCGACGGCGCATGCCGGACCGCAGCCTGAGGATGTGACGTAACCCGTGGTGAAGGCGCTTTTAACCAGCGTACGTCGCGAGCAGCGAGCCGGCGAAACTCAGCACCGTGATGCTCACACCGATGATCCCGAGGATGATGCCGGCCTTCGCAATGCCGGCGCCGTGCAGCAGGCCGGCCGAGCGCCGGACGGCCTTGGACGCGATACAGCCACTGACGATCGCCGCACCGCCGAGCACAACGGCGAGGATGGCGAACGCGCCGGCGATCAGTGGGCCCCAGCCGTCGGCCGCTCCGCCCAGGCCGAAGCTCAGCTCGACGAGCGCGACCAGGATCGAGCCGATCCCGGCGATCATCGAACCGACGGCCTGCCCGGATGCGACCGGCGCGACGGCGGCGTACGCGACGCCGAAGTCCGTTCCGGGCACCGCATCGATTCGCTCCGGGGCCAGCGTTGCCAGCGTCGACGACTGCTGCCCGTATCCGGGCGGCGGGTAGCCATGCTGCGGATAGCCGGGCTGCTGGTAACCGGGCTGCGGGTAGCCGGACTGCGGATATCCGGGCTGCGGGTAGGCCGGTTGGGGATACCCGGGCTGCGGATATCCCTGCTGAGGCGGCGCGGCCGGCGACCCGTATCCCGGTGGCGGCCCGTAGCCGGGCGGCGCATATCCGGCCGGGGGCTGCGCATACCCGGGCGGCACGAACCCCGGCGGCGGATATCCGGCCGTAGGCGGCGCAGAGGCGGGCGGCGTGGACGCATAGCCCGCGGCTGGGTAGCCCTGAGGTGAATAGCCTCCCGGCGAGTATCCGGGCGGTGGCTGATTGGCCGGTGCGGGCGCATATCCCGGTGAGCCATAGCTCGCTGGCGTGCCGTAGCCAGCAGGCGATCCGTAGCCGGGAGCCGATCCGTACGCGGGAGGCGGCTGGTAGCCCGGAGGCGGTCCGTAACCGCCCGGGGATCCGTAAGTCGCGGGCGGTCCATAGCCCGCCGGCGCGTCTCCAGGCACCGGCGACCGAAGCGGCTGCGATCCGGACTGCGAGGCTTCGGACAAGAGGGTCTCGGACGACGAAGGCCCGGGCGATGAAGGCTCCGGCGACGAAGGCCTGGACGACGAAGGCTCAGACGTCGACGGGGCGGGCTCCGGCGGACCGGACGTGCCGGCGTAGGTAGACGGACCTGCCTCGGCACCGGATCCCGGCGCCGACCATGGCGACTGCGAAGACGGTTCAGTCACCGACGATGCCTCCTGGGCCTGGATGAGAGCTGCCGACGGACGTCACCGCAGACCCTAGTCCGTGCCGGGTGCGAAGTGCGATCCGTGGCTGACCGAAGCATGCAGCAGGCCGATCACCGAGGCGATCACCAATGCGGTCAACGCGAGCACGATACCGGCCCAGGCAAGGCGGGTACCGACCCGGATCATGCGTACCCCGGTTAAATAGCCTTTTGCGTCGATCATGTCGGCACGCGCGCTGCGGGCCAGTACCAGCGCGAGCGTCGCGGGGATCAGTCCGCCTACGAAGAAGCCCGTGAGCACCGCGGCGATCCCGAGCGCCAGAACGGCACCCGCCTTCGTGCACCGCACCGGATCCGGATCGAGCGGATGCCGGATCGCCGGCGGCGCCGTCTGCGTCATGCCTTAAGGAGAACACATGAAACAGTGGCGGGCGTCGGGGAATCCCCAACGCCCGCCACTGGCTAGATCTATTTAGCGGTACGACCCGAAGTCGAAGTCGTCGAGCGGAACGGCCTGTCCACTCGCCGGCCCGAAGCCGTAGTCGTTCTCGGTGTAGCCGGTCATCGAGTACACCTTCGCCTTCGCCTCCTCGGTCGGCTCGACCCGGACGTTGCGGTACTTGCTGATGCCGGTACCGGCCGGGATGAGCTTTCCGATGATGACGTTCTCCTTCAGACCGATCAACGAGTCACTGCGCGCGTTGATCGCCGCGTCGGTGAGGACGCGGGTGGTCTCCTGGAACGATGCCGCGGACAGCCACGAGTCGGTCGCGAGCGACGCCTTCGTGATACCCATCAGCACCGGACGTCCGGCGGCGGGCTCGCCACCCTCGGAGACGAGGCGACGGTTCTCCGCCTCGAACTGTGCACGATCGACGAGCAGACCCGGCAGGAACTCGGTCGCACCGGAATCGATCACCGTGACCCGCTTCAGCATCTGCCGAATGATGATCTCGATGTGCTTGTCGTGGATCATGACACCCTGCGAGCGGTAGACCTCCTGGACCTCCTGGGTCAGGTGGACCTGGACCGCGCGCGGGCCCATGATGCGCAGCAGTTCGTGCGGGTCGATCGTGCCCTCGGTGAGCTTCTCGCCGACGTCGATGTGGCCGCCGTCGGTGACCCGCAGCTTCGTACGCTTGGAGATCTTGTCGTGCACGATCTCCTCGCTACCGTCGTCCGGCACGATGATGATCTTCCGCGAACGGTCGCCATCCTCGATCCGGATGCGTCCGGGAGTGTCCGCGATCGGCGCCTTGCCCTTCGGCACACGCGCCTCGAAGATCTCCTGGACACGCGGCAGGCCCTGGGTGATGTCATCACCCGCGACGCCACCGGTGTGGAACGTACGCATCGTCAGCTGGGTACCCGGCTCACCGATGGACTGGGCGGCGATGATGCCGACCGCCTCGCCGATGTCGACCGTCTTACCGGTCGGCAGCGAACGGCCGTAGCAGGCACCACACACGCCGAGCTTCGACTCGCAGGTCAGCACCGAGCGAACTCGGAGCTGGTCCACGCCGGCCGCGATGATCTTGTCGATGAGGATCGAGTTGAGATCCACACCGCGGGCGACCACCACGTTGCCCTTCGCGTCCGTGATGTCGTCGGCGAGCGTACGGGCATGTACGCCGGTCTCCGCGTGCTCGTGCACGTGCAGAACGCCGTCCACGAACTGGCCGACCGTCATACCGATACCACGTTCGGTACCGCAGTCCTCCTCGCGGATGATCACGTCCTGCGAGACGTCGACGAGACGACGGGTCAGGTAACCCGAGTCCGCCGTACGCAGGGCCGTGTCGGCAAGGCCCTTACGGGCACCGTGCGTGGAGATGAAGTACTCCAGAACGGTCAGGCCTTCGCGGTAGCTCGACTTGATCGGGCGCGGGATGATCTCGCCCTTCGGGTTGGCCACCAGGCCACGGATGGCGGCGATCTGCCGGAGCTGCAGCATGTTTCCACGTGCACCCGAGAAGATCATCTGCCACAGCGGGTTCGCCTGCGGCAGTGCCTGCTCCATGTCCTTGGCGACCTCGCTGGTCGCCTTCGTCCAGATCTCGATCAGCTCGCCACGCCGTTCCTCCGCGGTCATCAGACCACGCTGGTACTGCTTGTCGATCCGCTCGGCTTCCTTCTCGTGACGCTCCAGGATCTCCACCTTGTTCGGCGGCTGGATGATGTCGGCCATGCCGATCGTCACGCCGGACCAGGTGGCCCAGTGGAAACCGGCCTCCTTGAGTGCGTCCAGCGTGGCCGCCAGGGCGACCTTCGGGAAGCGCTCGGCCAGGTCGTTGACGATCGCCGACAGCTGCGCCTTGCGGATCTCGTAGTTCACGAAGCGGTAGCCGACCGGCAGCGTCTCGTTGAACAGGACGCGACCGAGCGTGGTGTCCACGATCAGCGGCGTACCCGGCTCCCAGCCCTCCGGCGCAGTCCACGCAGCGTGGCCCGGGCCGTTGTCGACGTCGACGACGCCCTGCAGACGGATCCGAACCGGCGACTGCAGGTGCAGTTCCCGGTTGTCGTACGCCATCCAGGCCTCGGCATCCGAGCTGAACGCGCGACCCTCGCCGTTGCCGCCATCCTTCTGGTGCGTCAGGTGGTAAAGCCCGATCACCATGTCCTGCGTCGGCATCGTGACCGGCTTGCCATCCGCCGGCTTCAGGATGTTGTTCGACGACAGCATCAGGATCCGAGCCTCGGCCTGCGCCTCAGCCGACAACGGCACGTGTACGGCCATCTGGTCACCGTCGAAGTCGGCGTTGAACGCCGTACAGACGAGCGGGTGAATCTGGATCGCCTTACCCTCGACCAGCTGCGGCTCGAACGCCTGGATACCCAGGCGGTGCAGCGTCGGTGCACGGTTCAGCAGCACCGGGTGCTCGCCGATGACCTCTTCCAGCACGTCCCACACGACCGGCCGCTGACGCTCGACCATGCGCTTTGCCGACTTGATGTTCTGCGCGTGGTTGAGGTCGACCAGCCGCTTCATGACGAACGGCTTGAACAGTTCCAGCGCCATCTGCTTGGGCAGACCGCACTGGTGCAGCTTGAGCCGCGGGCCGACGACGATGACCGAACGGCCGGAGTAGTCGACGCGCTTTCCGAGCAGGTTCTGACGGAACCGGCCCTGCTTGCCCTTGAGCATGTCGGACAGCGACTTCAGCGGCCGGTTGCCCGGTCCGGTGACCGGACGGCCACGGCGGCCGTTGTCGAACAGTGCGTCGACGGCCTCCTGCAGCATCCGCTTCTCGTTGTTGACGATGATCTCCGGCGCGCCCAGGTCGATCAGGCGCTTGAGCCGGTTGTTCCGGTTGATCACGCGGCGGTACAGATCGTTCAGGTCGGACGTCGCGAAACGGCCGCCGTCGAGCTGGACCATCGGGCGCAGGTCCGGCGGGATCACCGGTACGCAGTCGAGCACCATGCCGAGCGGCGAGTTCGTCGTGTTGAGGAACGCCGCGACGACCTTCAGGCGCTTGAGCGCGCGGATCTTCCGCTGCCCCTTGCCGGACCGGATCGTCTCGCGCAGGTCCTCGGCCTCGGCGTCGAGATCCATGAACTCGATCAGCGCCTTGATCGCCTCGGCACCCATACCGCCGGTGAAGTACTCACCGAAGCGGTCGCGCAGCTCGCGGTAGAGCAGTTCGTCGGTGACGAGGTGCTTCGGCTCGAGCTTGCGGAACGTGTCCATGACCTCGTCGAGACGGTCGATCTCACGCTGCGCGCGGTCACGCATCTGGCGCATCTCGCGCTCGCCGGACTCCTTGACCTTGCGGCGTACGTCGGCCTTCGCGCCTTCGGCTTCGAGCTCTGCGAGATCGGCCTCGAGCTTTGCGGCCCGCTTCTCGATCTCGTTGTCCCGCGCACTCTCGGCGTGACGCTTCTCGGCGCCGATCTCCGACTCCAGCGTCGACATGTCGCGGTGACGAGCTTCCTTGTCGACGCTCGTCACCACGTAGGACGCGAAGTAGATGATCTTCTCAAGGTCCTTCGGCGCGAGGTCGAGCAGGTAGCCCAACCGGCTCGGCACACCCTTGAAGTACCAGATGTGCGTCACCGACGCCGCGAGTTCGATGTGACCCATCCGCTCACGGCGGACCTTGGCACGGGTCACCTCGACGCCGCAGCGCTCACAGATGATGCCCTTGAACCGGACGCGCTTGTACTTGCCGCAGTAGCACTCCCAGTCGCGAGTCGGACCGAAGATCTTCTCGCAGAAGAGCCCGTCCTTCTCCGGCTTGAGCGTGCGGTAGTTGATGGTCTCCGGCTTCTTAACTTCGCCATGGGACCACTGACGAATGTCGTCGGCGGTCGCCAGACCGATTCGCAGTTCGTCGAAGAAATTCACATCGAGCACTTGGTTTATCCCTCGTGTCGTCAAACACAATTAACAACTAGCGGGTGTCGGGGCGGACCTTGCAGCCCGCCCCGGACCCCGAATTAGATTTCGTCGACGCTGCTGACGCCCTCGTTCGGACGGCGCGACAGATCGATGCCGAGTTCCTCCGCAGCGCGGAACACCTCGTCGTCGGTCTCGCGCAGTTCCACCGCGACGCCGTCGCTGGAGAGCACCTCAACGTTCAGGCACAGCGACTGCAGCTCCTTGAGAAGCACCTTGAACGACTCCGGGATACCCGGCTCCGGGATGTTCTCGCCCTTGACGATGGCCTCATAGACCTTCACCCGGCCGAGTACGTCATCGGACTTGATCGTCAACAGTTCCTGCAACGCGTACGCCGCGCCGTAGGCCTGCATCGCCCAGCACTCCATCTCACCGAAGCGCTGACCACCGAACTGCGCCTTACCACCCAGCGGCTGCTGCGTGATCATCGAGTACGGTCCGGTCGAACGCGCGTGGATCTTGTCGTCGACCAGGTGGTTCAGCTTCAGGATGTAGATGTAGCCGACCGCGATCGGATCGGGCAGAGGTTCACCCGAACGACCGTCGAACAGCTGCGCCTTGCCGTTGGCACCGACCAGACGCTGACCATCGCGCGTCTTGAGCGTCGAGGAGAGCAGACCGGCGATCTCGTCCTCGTGCGCACCGTCGAAGACCGGTGTCGCCACGTTCGTGTCCGGTCCGGACTCGCCCGCGTCGATCGCCTTCAACGCCCGCTTCCACTCGGTGTCGTCGCCCTCGATCTGCCAGCCGGTCTTCGCGACCCACCCGAGGTGGGTTTCGAGGACCTGGCCGACGTTCATCCGGCCCGGCACACCGAGCGGGTTGAGCACGATGTCGACCGGCGTGCCGTCCTCAAGGAACGGCATATCCTCGACCGGAAGGATCTTGGAGATGACGCCCTTGTTGCCGTGCCGGCCGGCGAGCTTGTCACCGTCCTGGATCTTGCGCTTCTGGGCGACGTACACGCGGACCAGCTCATTGACGCCCGGCGACAGTTCGTCGCCGTCCTCGCGCGAGAACGTACGGACACCGATGACGGTGCCGTTCTCGCCGTGCGGCACCTTGAGCGACGTGTCACGAACCTCGCGCGCCTTCTCACCGAAGATCGCGCGGAGCAGACGCTCTTCCGGGGTCAGCTCGGTCTCGCCCTTCGGCGTGACCTTTCCGACCAGGATGTCGCCGGGGACAACCTCGGCGCCGATCCGGATGATGCCGCGTTCGTCGAGATCGGCGAGCATTTCCTCGCTGACGTTCGGGATGTCGCGGGTGATCTCTTCCGGGCCCAGCTTCGTGTCCCGAGCGTCGACCTCGTGCTCCTCGATGTGGATCGAGGTGAGGACGTCGTTCTGGACCAGCTTCTGGGACAGGATGATCGCGTCTTCGTAGTTGTGACCTTCCCACGGCATGAACGCCACGAGCAGGTTACGACCGAGCGCCATTTCGCCCTCGTCCGTACACGGACCGTCCGCGATGACCTGGCCGGCCTCGACGCGGCTGCCTTCGAAGACAACCGGCTTCTGGTTGACGCAGGAACCGGAGTTGGACCGCCGGAACTTGTGCAAGAGGTAGGTCCGGCGGTGGCCGTCGTCCTGCTGAACCGTCACGTAGTCGGCACAGAGGTCCTCGACCACGCCACCGACCTCGGCGACGACCACGTCACCGGCGTCGACCGCGGCACGGTATTCCATGCCCGTACCGACGAGCGGCGCCTCCGCCTTGACCAGCGGAACTGCCTGACGCTGCATGTTCGCGCCCATGAGGGCACGGTTGGCATCGTCGTGCTCGAGGAACGGGATCATGGCGGTCGCGACCGACGTCATCTGACGCGGCGAGACGTCCATGTAGTCCACGCCGTCCGGCGTCACGAAGTCGACCTCGCCGCCCTTACGGCGAACCAGGACGCGCTCGTTGACATAGCCGCCGTCGCTCTTGAGCGGCTCGTTCGCCTGCGCGATGACGTGCCGGTCCTCTTCGTCCGCGGTGAGGTAGTCGATCTGCTCGGTCACGATGCCGTCGGTCACCTTGCGGTACGGCGTCTCGATGAAACCGAACGGATTGACCCGCGCGAACGTCGAGAGGGCACCGATCAGGCCGATGTTCGGGCCTTCCGGCGTCTCGATCGGGCACATCCGGCCGTAGTGCGACGGGTGCACGTCACGGACCTCGAAGCCGGCGCGCTCACGGGACAGACCACCCGGGCCGAGCGCCGACAGGCGGCGACGGTGGGTCAGACCCGCAAGCGGGTTCGTCTGGTCCATGAACTGCGACAGCTGCGACGTACCGAAGAACTCCTTGATCGCAGCCACCACCGGGCGGATGTTGATCAGGGTCTGCGGCGTGATCGCCTCGACGTCCTGGGTCGTCATGCGCTCGCGCACGACGCGCTCCATGCGGGAGAGACCGACCCGAACCTGGTTCTGGATCAGCTCGCCGACGGTGCGGAGACGCCGGTTGCCGAAGTGGTCGATGTCGTCCGGCTCGTAACCCTCTTCACCGGCATGCAGCCGGCACAGGTATTCGACGGTCGCGACGACGTCGTCCTCGGTGAGGACGCCGGTCGTGATCGGGACGTCAACTTCCAGCTTCTTGTTGAACTTGTAGCGACCGACCTTGGCGACGTCGTACCGCTTCGGGTTGAAGAAGAGGTTGTCGAGAAGGTTCTGCGCGTTCTCACGCGTCGGCGGCTCGCCGGGGCGCAGCTTGCGATAGATATCGAGCAGCGCCTCGTCCTGGCCGGCGATGTGATCCTTGTCGAGCGTCGTCATCATGAGCTCGGACCAGCCGAACTTCTCGCGGATGCGCTCGTCGGACCATCCGATCGCCTTCAGCAGGACGGTGACGGCCTGGCGACGCTTGCGGTCGATGCGTACGCCGACCGTCTCGCGCTTGTCGATGTCGAACTCCAGCCAGGCACCCCGGCTCGGGATGACCTTGACGCTGGACAGGTCGCGGTCGGAGGTCTTGTCCGGTTCCTTCGCGAAGTAGACGCCCGGCGAGCGGACGAGCTGGCTGACCACGACGCGCTCGGTGCCGTTGATGATGAAGGTGCCCTTCGGCGTCATCATCGGGAAGTCACCCATGAACACGGTCTGGCTCTTGATCTCGCCAGTCGTGTGGTTGGTGAACTCCGCCGTCACGAACAGCGGCGCGCAGTACGTCAGATCCTTCTCCTTGCACTCCTCAATCGAGGCCTTGACCTCATCGAAGCGGGGCGCGGAGAAAGAAAGCGACATAGTGCCGGAAAAGTCCTCAATGGGACTTATTTCTTCGAGGATTTCAGCGAGACCAGAGCGGGCGTGCCGGTCGTCACTCGAGCGGGCTGCCCACGACTCATTGCCCACCAGCCAGTCAAAAGACTCGGTCTGGAGAGCAAGGAGGTTGGGAACCTCTAGATTTTCTCTAATCCTGCCGAATGAAACACGGCGGGGAGCGAATGCACTCGATGTGCGACTGGTCTTCGCAGGGCGGGAAGCTGCCAAGATGCGTCCTTCCGAGGACCTGTGTTGCTAAATGGCCGTAACGCGCGCAGCCCAACCGACCCGGCACAAATACCCAAGTTTTTGGGCGCTCTGACGGGTGTGGTTAAAGGAGGCAGCGCAAACTAGCAGTGTAGCCGAAAGGCTAACCGCTGTCGAGCGCCACCGCTACATCTGGTGCGCAACGTCCTCGGAAGACGGTCCGGGTCGCTCGCGGTGGCCGTTCGCGTCCGACATCGGAAGGTGTTGCCGTTCAGCGTGCCCGCCGAATGCCCCACTCGTCAAGGCCTTCCGCGAGGTCTTGCGCGTTGTGGCCGGTGCGTGACCCAAATCGCACCGGTCAGCGCCTGAGACGTGATCAAAAGTGCCGACATTTCCGGCGATCCAGCGTCGGCGTGTCGCGCCCGTTCCGTCCCACACAGCGGCCCGCCGCACACACTCCACCGGCCAAACAACCCGCCGCCACCCACCATGATCACGAATCGCGAACCGCCAGACCCGCCAAATCAAATGACCACATCATCGATCAAGGACCTTCCAAAACCCGATCTTGTACGCCACCAAAGCCCACAACTGACCGAGAATTTAGAAGCCCGATGTCGACCGGGGATTAATAGCGGCCGACGGATCGCCATGATCGGCGACCCGCACAGAGTGCGTTAGTGATCCCCGCTCGACAGAGTTCTCAAAATGCAGGCCGGCACTCAATCGACAACAACCATCCGCGTCCAAGATCGCTCAATCCACCCGATCTTGGACCCAAATGGCTCCCCAATCGCCAAATCCGCAACCATCCGAGTCCAAGATCGACACACGACCCACCGACTCCGCACCTGCCCGCCGCTTGCGCCGGGAACGGCCAACGCCGCCACAAGCCCACCGACGCACCCGCCGCATTGCCCGCCGCTTGCGGCCGGGAGCACAAAACGCCGCCACGATGCCGTGGGTGCCGTGCAAACCAGCCGGCGAAGGCTCCACACCGCGAGCGAGGCGAGGCGGTGGCCGACATTGCCCACGGAGGGATCAAGCCTGACCGCCCGGAGTGGGCAATGTCGGCCACCGCCCCAACCGCAACCAAACGGGCGGCCGACATATGCCGACCGCCCGTGGAGAAAGACAGAGAACTACTTCAGCGTGACCTTAGCGCCTTCGCCCTCAAGCTTCGCCTTCGCCTTTTCGGCGTTCTCCTTGTTGGCCTTCTCGAGCACTGCCTTCGGCGCGGCCTCGACGAGGTCCTTCGCCTCCTTCAGGCCCAGGCCGGTCAGCTCACGTACGACCTTGATGACGTTGATCTTCTTGCCACCGTCGCTCTCGAGGATGACGTCGAACTCGTCCTGCTCCTCGACCTCGACCGCAGCCGGGCCGGTGCCCACCGGGCCGGCCATGGCGACCGGTGCGGCGGCGGTGACGTCGAACGTCTCTTCGAACTGCTTCACGAACTCGGAGAGCTCGATCAGGGTCATCTCCTTGAACGCGTCAAGAAGGTCGCTCTGGCTCAGCTTCGCCATTATGGGTCAGCTCCTTTCAATGCCTAGTTGTCTGAAGACTCATCGGTAGCAGCAGCGCTGGGAGCGCCGCCTTCGGTCTCTGCGCGCTTGTCCGCAAGAGCAGCCACGGTACGTGCTGCCTTGGAAAGCGGTGCCTGGAACAGGGCCGCGGCCTTGCTCATGGTCGCCTTCATGCCACCTGCCAACTTCGACAGCAGCACCTCACGGGACTCCAGATCGGCAATCTTCGCGACCTCGGCCGCGGTGATCGCCTTACCTTCGAATACGCCGCCCTTGATGATCAGCAGCGGGTTGGTCTTCGCGAACTCACGAAGGCCCTTCGCTGCCTCAACAGGGTCGCCGGAGACGAAGGCGAGCGCGGTAGGACCGGTGAACAAAGCGTCGAGACCTTCGATGCCGGCGTCCGACGCCGCACGCTTCGCGAGGGTGTTCTTCGTGACCGCGTACGTGGTCGTGGCACCGAGCGTGCGCCGCAGTGTCGTGATCTGAGCAACTGTCAGGCCGCGGTACTCCGTCAGCAGGGTCGCCGACGAATTGCGGAAGCCATCGGTCAGTTCGGTAACGGCCGCACCCTTGTCTTTACGAATCTTGTCCGCCATGTCCCTCCTCTCTCGTTTCTCCTGGCCGGCCATCAACTCTGTACTGACAGAGTCGGCCTGGGCCCGGAAACGAGAAACGCCCCGGCGCAGGGCGCACGGGGCAGGTACGGCCAATTGGCCGGACACGCGAACCGTTCTTCCCTGCGCGGGCCGCCCGCTCGAATGCGGGGCCTTCGGCCAAACCTCCGCGAGGAGGCTTGATGACCAGCGGTCTATGGGTGGAACTTCGTCGACAACGTTACGGGATCCGGCATCAACCACCAAATCCGCCGGCCGTGTCCAAGACAACAAAAAGCCGCGGGTACGAATGCACCCGCGGCTCTTCCGATGAGATTTACTCGGCTTCGACGGCGAAGTTCTTCGTGACGTTCGGGTCGACCGGAACGCCCGGTCCCATCGTCGTCGCGACGGTGACCTTCTTGAGGAACTTGCCCTTCGACGCGGACGGCTTCGCCCGCAGTACCTCGTCCAGCGCCGCGGCGTAGTTCTCGACCAGCTGCGTGTCGGTGAACGACGTCTTGCCGATGATCAGGTGCAGGTTCGAGTGCTTGTCGACCCGGAAGGTGATCTTGCCACCCTTGATCTCCGTGACGGCCTTCGCGACGTCCATCGTGACCGTGCCCGTCTTCGGGTTCGGCATCAGACCGCGCGGGCCCAGGATCCGCGCAATCCGACCGATCTTGGCCATCTGGTCCGGCGTCGCGATAGCCGCGTCGAACTCGAGCCAACCTTCCTGAATCCGGGCGACGAGCTCGTCCGAGCCGACCACGTCGGCGCCGGCGGCCTCGGCCTCGACGGCCTTGTCGCCGGAGGCGAACACGATCACGCGGGCGGTCTTACCGGTGCCGTGCGGCAGGTTGACCGTGCCGCGGACCATCTGGTCCGCCTTGCGGGGGTCGACGCCGAGTCGCATGGCGACCTCGACGGTCGCGTCGAACTTGACCGGGCTGGCGGTCTTCGAGAGCTTGATCGCCTCGACCGGACCGTACAGCTTTGTCTTGTCAATCGCTTCGGCGACCTTGCGGTACGCCTTTCCGTGCTGCATGTCTTTGTTCTCCTGTGGTAGATGGCGGACGAGATCCTCGTCCTCCCACGATGTCGCAGAGTTGGTGAATCAGTCCTTGATCGTGATGCCCATGGAACGGGCCGTGCCGGCGATGACGCGCTCGGCCATGTCCAGGTCGTTCGCGTTGAGGTCGGCCATCTTGCGCTCGGCGATCTCGCGGACCTGGGCGCGGCTGACGGAGCCGACCTTGTCCTTCTGCGGCACACCGGAGCCCTTGGGCACACCGGCCGCCTTCTTGAGGAGTTCCGCAGCAGGCGGCGTCTTGAGGATGAACGTGAACGTCCGGTCCTCGTACACGCTGATCTGCGCCGGGACGACGTCGCCACGCTGGGCTTCGGTCGCACCGTTGTACTGCTTGCAGAACTCCATGATGTTCACGCCGTGCTGACCGAGCGCGGGACCGACCGGCGGAGCCGGGGTCGCCATGCCGGCCTTCAACGCGAGCGTGAAGGTCTTGACGAGTTTCTTCTTCGGAGGCATGTCTCTTCCTGGGCTGGATTCGATGGCTTCAGCCGTCCCGCAATGACGTCGGACGGCTCTGGTGCTGCGGCCGGAGTAGATCGCGGGCAGCGCAAAGCACCGCCCGAGCACGGGCCGACGTTCAAGAGTAGCGCAGGCGCAGCCTGCCCTCGAAGTGAGGTTGTTAGATCTTCGACACCTGGTTGAAGTTGAGCTCAACCGGCGTCTCACGACCGAAGATCGAAACCAGCACCTTGAGCTTCTGCTGGTCGGCGTTGATCTCGCTGATCGAGGCCGGCAGCGACGCGAACGCGCCGTCGATGACGGTGACCGAGTCACCCACCTCGAAGTCGAGCACCTTGATCTCCGGCTTCGACTTCTTCGCGTCGGCCGGTGCAGCCGGCGCGAGCCACTTCAGAACCTCGTCCAGCGACAGCGGCGCCGGGCGGTCGGCCCGGTCGGTCGCGCCGACGAAGCCGGTCACGCCGGGGGTGTTCCGAACGCACGAGTACGACTCGGCGGTCAGATCCATCCGGACCAGGATGTAGCCCGGAAAGACCTTGTTCTGACGTTCTGCCGCTTGCCGTTCTTGACCTCGACCTCTTCCCGGGTCGGAACCTCGACCTGGTAGATGAAGTCTTCCATGTCGAGGCTCGTGATCCGGGTCTCGAGGTTGGTCTTGACCTTGTTCTCGTAGCCGGCGTAGGAGTGCACGACGAACCAGTCTCCGGGAGCGAACCGCAGTGCGGCGCGCAGCGCGGCAACCGGGTCGTCCTCGTCGTCGAGCGTCGCGACCGCGGTAACCGTCGGAGACTCGGTCGCGGCCTGCTCCGACGTGTCGGCGGACTCGTGGCGTTGTCGCCGTCCGCCTCGGCACTCGTACGGTCGAACTCGTCGTACTCGGGCACGCTTTATCTCTTTCCCTGCTAGATCGCTTCGGGCTAGGTGTCCTAGCTCGAACACGTGGGTGACGAGCCAGCCGAAGCCCCAGTCCAGACCGGCCACGATCAGACATCATGACGACGACGAAGATGAACCACAACCGTCGTGTACGTGATCAGTTCGTGGCGGGACGGCCAGTTGACCTTGCGGAGTTCGGCGACGACCTCACGGAGGAAGCGGGTGATGCGTCCAGACGGCCCCGGAGATGCGTCTACCGACTTCAGACCCTTGGTGCCGGTCGGTGGCTTCCCGTCCGAGCCGCGTGCGCGACTTGGTCGGTCGCCTCATCGGCTCGTCGTCGAACGTCGCCATCGGCATCGTCGTCGAACTCGTCGGGCGCATCGTCGTCGACAGCGTCAACGAACACCTCGTCCAGGTGCTCGTCCACGGCATCCTCGCCGCGTCGCTTGCTCTCGGCCACTTCGCCCTCTTCCATCTTTCACGGGGGTGGTATGTCGCGCATCTGGATCGCTCCCCGGGCTAGGGAGCCCGGGGGACGCTACGACGCAGGGGTGACAGGACTTGAACCTGCAACCTGCGGTTTTGGAGACCGCTGCTCTGCCAATTGAGCCACACCCCTATGTGGGAGCAATCATCGTCCCCAGCAGGAAGAACCTACCGCGTAATGCGGCGGGCACGCCAGACCAGGGGGTTTTGATTAACCCACGAGCGACCAGTGTACGGGTAACCCGGCGGTTTCCCAACCCGGCACCCGCCCCGGTCGCCTAACCTTCCAGACGCCGCCGCCGTCACCACTGCCCGGGCCTGCGCGAGAACCTTCTCGCCGCCGCAGATGGCGGTGAGATCGATCTGGGCCATGCCGGCCTCGTCGACGCTCTTCACGACGCCGGACACGATCAACTCGGTGCCGTCGTCGTCGTCCGGCACCACGACCGGCCGGGTGAACCGCACCTGGTAGTCGACGATCGCGCCCGGATCGCCGCCGACCCACGCGGTCACCGCCCGGCCGACCAGCGCCATCGTCAGCATGCCGTGGGCGATCACGCCGGGCAGGCCGACGCCGGTCGCGACCCGGTCGCTCCAGTGGATCGGGTTGAAGTCGCCGGACGCGCCCGCGTAGCGGACGAGATCGGCCCGGGTGATCCGGAAGGCCTGCGGTGCCAACTCGCTCATTCGGCTTCCTCTGCGGGGTCGTCGGCGGCCCGGACGACCAGCCGGGCGGTGGCGGTCACCACCGGCTCGCCGTCGACGGTGGTGACGACGGTGTTGGTGGTCAGGAATCCGGTGCCGACCCGCTCGGTGATGTCGGCGATCGTGGTGACGCAGACCAGCACGTCGCCGGCGATCGACCGGGCGTACGTAGGTGAACCGCTGGTCGCCGTGGACCACCCGGCTGAAGTCGAGGCCGAGTTCCGCGTCGTTCGCCATCACGTAGACCGCCGGGTTCGTGAGCACGATCGGGAAGGTCGGCGGCGCGATCACGTCGGCGTACCCGAGGGCCGCGGCCGCGTCCATGTCGAAGTGGACCGGGTCGGTCGGCGCCGATCGCCTCGGCGAACTCGCGGATCTTCTCGCGGCCGACGACATAGGGCGGCGTCGTGCGGATACGAGAAGCCGATCTTTGCTGGATCCAAAGCCATGGGCGTGAAACTACACGTACGCCGGACCGGATACGACGAACGGCCCAGGACCGAGGTCCTGGGCCGTTCGTCGTACAAAGGCGTGTGGGTCAGCGCGTTTCGCGGTGCACGGTGTGCTTGCCGTCGCGGGGGCAGAACTTCTTCAGTTCGATGCGGTCCGGGTCGTTACGGCGGTTCTTATTCGTGATGTAGTTGCGCTCCTTGCAGTCCACACACGCCAGCGTGATCTTGGGACGTACGTCGGTCGCCTTAGCCACGGCGGTGCCTTCCTGCGGGAGATTCGAATTACTGAAGCTACGGCCAAAAGATAGACGGCTACCTCGGTGTGACCTGCAAATCCACAGCGTGCCCGGGAGCGCACGCTGCGCGTAGCGGTGGCCGGAATTGAACCGGCGACACAGCGATTATGAGCCGCTTGCTCTGCCATCTGAGCTACACCGCCGAGCCGATGTGGTGGACGGAGTCGACGCCGCCACCACCAGGCAGTCTGCCGATACCTCGGCAAACGAGAGCCCCCTTACGGAATCGAACCGTAGACCTTCTCCTTACCATGGAGACGCTCTGCCGACTGAGCTAAGGGGGCGCGCTGATCTCACACGAGATCGTGCACCGAGTAAGAGTACACAGACGCGTGCCCGGCGACGCGAACCGGTACCCGCCGGCGTTTTCACTGCACCGCTCGGAGCCTCCGGACGCCCGCTCACCGAAGCGGTCATCGGTGTCGGTCCGGGCCGCGATCCAGGCCTCCAGCCGGTCGTACGGCAGCGGCCGGCTGAACAGGAAGCCCTGGCCGATGTCGCAGCCCATCTCGTCCAGCAGCGACAGCGTCAGCTCGCTCTCCACGCCCTCGGCCACGACGGCCAGGCCGAGGCTGCGGGTCAGCTCGACGATCGCCCGGACGATCGCGAGATCACCGGGGTCGGTCGCCATGCCCTGCACGAACGAGCGGTCGATCTTCACCTCGTCGACCGGCAGCCGGCGCAGGTAGGACAGCGACGAGTAGCCGGTGCCGAAGTCGTCGACCGAGATCCGGACGCCGAGATCGTCGAGGATCGCGCAGCGTCGGCATGGACCGGTCATGGTCGGTGATCATGCCGTCCTCGGTGATCTCCAGCGTCAGCCGATCCGGCTCGACGCCGAACTCCTCGAGCAGGCTCTCGACCCGGGCCGGGAAGTCCTGGTCGACCACGGTCCGCGGCGACAGGTTGACCGAGATCGGCAGCGGATGACCGGCCAGATCCCACTCGTGCGCCCGCCGCAGGCCCTCACGCAGCACGAACTCGGTCAGCCGGCCGAGCTGGCCGGTGTGCTCGGCGACCGCGACGAAGTCCTCCGGCGCCACCGCGCCGTGCACCGGATGCTCCCAGCGGGCCAGGCACTCCACGCCGACCAGATCGCGCGTACGCAGCGAGACCTTGGGCTGGAAGTAGACCTCGAGGCCGTCGCTGTCGAGCGCGCGCCGCAGGTCGGTGGCCAGGCCGAGCCGCCGGACCGAACGCGACTCCAGGCTCGGATCGAACAGCTGAATGGCCGAAGACCGGGACTTCGCCGCGTGCGTCGCGACCGCGGCCCGCTGCAGCAGCGTCGCCGGCTCAGATCCATGATCAGGGTGTACGGCGATGCCGACGGCGGCACCGACGTCGAGCGTCAGCGGTCCGAACTCCATCGGGTGCGACAGCGCATCGCGGAGTTCGGCGGCGAGCGCGATCGCCGCCTCGGCGCTCTCGATCCGGATCGTCACCGCGAAGCCGTCGCCGCCGACCCGGCCGACCAGTCCGGCCGGCGGGCAGACCGCGCGCAGCCGGGTCGCGAACTCGAGCAGCAGCTTGTCGCCGGCGGCGTGGCCGATCGAGTCGTTGACGTCGCGCAGGCCGTCGCTGTCGAAGATCATGACCGCGACGACCTCGCCCGGTGCGCGGATCTTCAGCGCCTCTTCCAGCGCCGCCGAGCATCCGGCGCCGGTTCGGCAGGCCGGTCAGCGCGTCGTGGTAGGCGTCGAACCGCAGCCGGTCGACCAGGCGATTGTTCTCCACCGCGACCGACGCGTGCGCCGCGAGCGTCTCCAGCAGCCGGACGTCGTCGGCCGTGAAGTGCTCGAGTGTCGTGCATCCGGCCGGCGACTTCGAGCGTGCCGATCACGACCCCGCCGGAGCGCAGCGGGACGACGATCGCGTCCTTGGTGTTGAATGCCCGCAGTTCCCGGCGCATGTCGTCGTCGCCGAGCTTCGGACCGGCGGCGACCGTCGATCGCCTCGGTCGATCGCCAGTTGCCGCAGGCTCGGCGGGGTGGCCGAGATATCGAGCAGGCCCTTCGTCGTCGGCGCGCGCGGAAAGCAGCGTCTCCGGATAGCGGCCCGCGGCCGGCAGCCACAGCGTCGCGTACTCGGCGCGCAGCAACTCGCGAACGCGTTGCAGCAGGATGTCGATGAGCGTTCCGTCGTAGGACGTCTCGGAGATCGCGCGAGTGAGGTCGTAGATCTCGGTCAGTCGGCGATGCTGCCGCACGAACTGCGCGTATGCGCGATAGACCAGTGGCCAGCGCGAAGGCGACGACCGTCAACAGGACGAATGCCCACGGTGTCTGAATGACGAGAGCACGACGAGCCCGATGACCGCGTTGACCGCGCCGATCGACGAGCCCGGTCCGGCCGCCGGCACCAGATCGCGACGATGTCATCGGCCCCTGCACGAGCCAGATGACGCCGAACGTGCTGGCCGACGTGATCAGCAGGCCGACGATGACCGCGCCGACGAGGACCAGCCAGCGTCGCGCGGCGGCGGTGGCGATCAGCGGCGGATGGGACGCCACGATCAGCGCCGCGACCGCGGTTGCGCAGCCGATGCTCGCCACATTGAAGGCGAACTTGACCGGCGCCGTCCGGCCGGCAGGAACTGACCCGGCCATGGCGCGATCAGACGCGGCACGTCACCAGGAGCGACACCGGCGAGAGATAGAAGAGCGCCGAGTACGAGCGGGATCTCGGCGACCGACATCCGCGCGCCGTGGCGACGGAGTTCGACCATGCATGTTGGTCGTGTCGGCCGCGCCGAACACGCCAAGAAACAGCAGGACCAACCGGCCAACCGGAATCAGCGCGGCTGACGGTGCGTTGGCGGCAATCGTCACGGCCAAAGCGCGAAGCCGCCGAGCGGGAGCGTCAGGGCCCAGGAAAGCCGGACCTGCGGCGATGCGAAGCGTCGTTCCCTAACCACGATCATCCAGATTCAGGTCCAACTCCAGTCGTCTGGCGCGCGGACACCGCCTGACGGGCGTGACGGGCCGGAACCGTTGTGCGCTGCCGGATGAAGCGTGTACACCGGCAGCGTTCCGGTGCAGAAGCCACGACGGCACGCCGATGCCGCCACGCGACGGCGAGGCCACGAGCCCACGCCCTCAATTTCGTGTGCATGAGTGCCTCCTACTCGGGGTCGGCGTACCTTATCAAGGTACGTATTGATCGTGCCATACATGATGGCATTCCCCCAGTAGCTGGACGTGCCGTTAAGCCCGATGGCCGCATGGACACATCGGACTCATCCGTTTAGATAGTGATTAATCATTCATGTTTAGCGTGAAATGAGCCTAAACCGTTGCCGGTGTGGCAATGTTTTGCAGCCATTTGACTCTTCGAGCGACACCCGAATGGACGACTCGACCCGTTACCCGAAGCACATCGGATGATCGGACTGGTTCAAGCGTCCAAAGTCCGAGCAATCGGCGCGCTTGAGGTCGAAAGCGCCAGGCCATCGCAGCAACGTGTCCAAGACCGACCGCGCCCGCATCCCAAGCGGCAGGATGGACGAAATGAAGGACGACAGCGGGATCCGGACGCGGATCGAGAGCCATTCGGCTCCTCCGAGCGCGGCGATTCGGACGCGGAGCACGAGATCTACGCCGACGACGGCAATCCTGGACTATCCGCAATCCGGCAGATCCCACGGCCGCGCGAAGATCCAAGCCCAAGTGGCGGCATCCGGCGACGGCACTCGCCGTCCGCCGGATCGCGGCAGGCAATCTGCGATCGCGAGTGCGTAATCCGTACGACGGCGAGCCGACCCACTCGACAGCATCATGGAGTTCGCCGACGGATTCGTCGTACACGCGACGCAGTACTTCGCCGATCCGTTCCCGGCGGCACTTGCGAGCTTCGCTCACCGAACCCTACCCGGGGCTAGACCGACGAAAACGGCCCCCGTCAGCGTCTCCGCTGGCCGAGGGCCGTTCATGCGTGGCGGGTGAAGGGTTCGAACCTTCGTAGCTTTCGCGACGGATTTACAGTCCGCTCCCATTGACCGCTCGGGCAACCCGCCTCACGCATGCCGCCGAGGCAATGCCCGGCAGCAGAAGAGAGAATAGCGGTAACCCCCGGGGGTTACGCAAACGGGTACCTGCCGACGCGCCGCCGGCCTTCCGATGGCAGTCTGGTTCGGGCGTAGAAGGGACGGACAGACGCACCAAGAGACAGGGAGAAATCGACGTGGCCGATCCATCGTTCGACATCGTGAGCAAGGTCGACCGGCAGGAACTGGACAACGCCGTCAACCAGGCCAGCAAGGAGCTGGCGACCCGGTTCGACTTCCGCGACACCGGTGCGTCGGTGACGCTCTCCGGCGACGAGGCGGTCAACGTGCAGGCCGATACCGAGGACCGGGCGCGCGCCGCGCTCGAGGTGCTCAAGGAGAAGCTGGTCAAGCGGGATATCTCGCTGAAGTCACTGGACGCGGGCGAGCCGAAGCAGTCCGGCAAGACGTACAAGATCGATTGCAAGATCATTCAGGGCATCGAGTCGGACAAGGCGAAGGCGATCAGCAAGAAGATCCGCGACGAAGGCCCGAAGGGCGTGCAGGCGCAGATCCAGGGCGACCAGCTCCGGGTCACCGGCAAGAAGCGCGACGACCTTCAGGCCGTGATCGCGCTGCTGAAGAGCGCCGACCTCGGCGTGGCCCTCCAGTTCACGAACTATCGCTAGCGAGCAGGTCCGAGGCCGGCCGTACCCGCTGACGGGTCTGCCGAGACGGCAGGCCCGTCACCGCTGTGTGCGAGGCTCGGCCTCGTCGATGCTGCGGCCGACAGCGCGACCGCGAGGCCGGCTCCGGCGAGCGCCCAGCGCGTGCCGGCGCTCGTGTCGACGACGAGGCCGGCCGCGGCACCGCCGGCCGCGCTGAGCGCGACCGTGAGCGTCGTCATCCAGGTGTAGGCCTCGTTGTGCATGGACGCCGGCGTGACCAGCCCGACCAGCGAGTTCTGGACGGTCAGCGCGGGCGCGATGGTGGCGCCGCCGATGCGCCAGCACGACGCCGAGCAGCGAGCGTGCGACGGTGCGAGCGCGAGCGCGGCGATGCTCACGCCGACGGCCAGCAGCAGCCAGCTGAGCTGGCGGACCGGGCGGCGAGGCGGCCGGCGCAGCCCGAACGCGATGCCGCCGATCGCGCTGCCGATGCCCCAGACCGCGAGCAGCAGCGCCGGCGAGGCCGTCCGGGTTGCCGACGTGCGGCGGCGGTCGCATAGGCCGGGACCGCGACGCCGACGGCTCCGAACGCGCAGCCGACGCCGGCGGCGCAGAAGAGCAACACCCGAAATCCGGGGGTACGCAGCGGGCCGAGCCCGGTGGTCCGGGCGTGGTGCGGATGGCGTTTCGATCGACCGGATCGCCGGTGCCGCGCGCGATCGTGATCGTGCCGACGAAGGTGAGCGCCGGCCGCGGCCAGGATCGCCGTGCTGGCCGACGCGAGCGCGACGAACGCCGCGACCAGCAGCGGGCCGATCACGAACACGATCTCGAACAGCGACGTCTCCAGCGCGAACGCGTTGCCGCGCAGAGCCGGATCGCCGCGCGGTCAGTCTGATTCCAGGCGCCGCGGATCGCGGCGGTGAGCGGCGGATACGTCGCGCCGGCCAGGACCGCGCAGATCCAGATCGGGACCGGCGAGGCGCCGGCGTGCAGGTGCCGCGTCGCGATCACGAGCGCGACCAGCGCGGCCGGATGGGCGATGGCGGTCGCGATCAGCACGGGCGCCGGCCCCGACCCGGTCGGCGATCCGGCCGGCGATCGGCGACATCACGGCGACGGCCAGGGCGTAGAGGCCGCCGGCGATCGCCGGCCGGCGCGTAGTCACCGGTCGCGTGCGCGATCACCAGCAGCAGCGCGAGCGGCGTGATGCCGATGCCGAGACGGGCGATGACGCCCGACGATCAGCAGGACGGGCGCACCGGGCAGCCGCAGCACTCCGCGATAACGTCGCACGTATCCACCTCAGATTGCCCATCGAGAGGCGTCGTGCGCGAGGCGCCGTCACACGGGACGGCGAAGTGCGGGCCCGGTGGCCTCGATCGCCGGACGGTCCAGCGTGTCACGGCTGATCGACGAATTCCCAGACGATGTTGCTCAGCATCACCGAATGGCCAGCCGCCATTCGGCGACGTTCGGCCCGCCGGGGGCTCTGTGCGGTGCGCTACCGCTCTGGACTCACGGACCGTGCAGACGCGGTAGCGCTGCGCGAGCAGCTCGTCACCCGGGCACGTCGGCGTCCGCGGAAGGTCTGTCCAGGTCCTACCACTCTGCACTCACGGACGGTGCAGAGCGGTAGCGGCCCGAACAACGACCGGTTCGCCGGAACGGGCAAACGGCGCGCCTCCCGGTCGGAGACGCGCCGTTTGACGACTGCAATTACCGCATGTACTGGACCGGGCCGGCGTTCGCGGCCATCCGCTCCAGCCGGGCGATCCGCTCCGCCATCGGCGGGTGGGTCGCGAACCAGCTGCCGACGCCGCGAGCCCGGAACGGGTTCGCGATCATCAGGTGCGACGTGGTCGCCAGCTGGCCCTCCGGCCGCAGCGGCATCGCCTGCGCACCCGCGTCGATCTTGCGGAGCGCGGACGCCAGCGCCAGCGGGTCGTCGGCCAGCTTGGCGCCCGACTCGTCCGCCTGGTACTCGCGGCTGCGGCTGATCGCGAGCTGGATCAGCGTCGCGGCCATCGGGCCGAGGATCAGCATCATCAGCGCGCCGAGCGACGCCGGGGCCGCTGTCGCGTCGTCGCGGTCGCCGCCGAAGAAGAACGCGAACTGGGCGAGCATCGTGATGAAGCTGGCCGAGCGCGCCCGCGACCGAGGAGATCAGGATGTCCCGGTTGTAGACGTGCGACAGCTCGTGGCCGATGACGCCGCGCAGCTCACGCGGGGTGAGCAGGGCCATGATGCCCTGCGTGACGCAGACCGCGGCGTGCTGCGGGTTGCGGCCGGTCGCGAACGCGTTCGGCTGCGGCGGTCGGGCTCATGTACAGGCGCGGCATCGGCTGCGTTCGCGCGGGCGGACAGTTCGCGGACGATCGCGTACAGCTGCGGGGGCCTCGGCCTCGGTGACCGGCTGGGCGCCCATCGAGCGCAGCGCGATCTTGTCGGAGAAGAAGTAGGAAACGCCGTTCATGCCGAGGGCGATGACGAACGCGATGATCAGGCCGCTGGAGCCGCCGAACGCCCAGCCGATCAACAGGATGATCGACGACAGCAGTCCGAGCAGAGCCGCCGTTTTCAGTCCGTTATGTGACCGGTGCACGTTTTCTCCCATCGAGTTGCGTACCAGCAACGTCGTATTCAACATCGCAGGTGCACTCAACCTTCCGCCGATTACCCGTGATGTCTCCTGCGGTAACCCTGAGAAAACCCTGAGATAAGCGCTCGGACGGACTTCGCATCATCGCGCGGACGCCACGCCGGAACACCAGATCGGGGGCGAAGCCGATCACCAGGCGCGGCCGCCGTGACCAGGGCCAGCACCGCGGCGACCGGCCACGGCCAGGCGCCGGACGCGGTCACGGCCGTCGGCCGACGGCGCTAGCGAACAGCGTCGCGATCACCCGGACGTAGTAGGCCAGGCCGATCACGGCGTTGATGCCGACGACGATAGCCAGCCAGGCCGCGCCGCCGGTCAGCAGCGACCGCACCACGACCACCTTCGCGAACAGGCCGGCCAGGCCGGGCGGCAGCCCGGCGAGCCCGACCAGCGCGAGCACGAACGCGACCGCGATCCACGGACGGCGCCGCGCGACGCCGCGGAAGTCGTCGATCGTCCCGCCGTCGAGCGGCCCGCGCAGCGCGATCACCGAACCGAACGCGCCGATCTCCAGAACCACGTAGAACACCGTGTACGCGATGACCGCCGCCACCGCCGACCGACAACGCCTCCGGCCGTCCGGCCGCGAGCCAGTGCCGCGCGCCGAGCGGAGCGAGGATGTAACCGGCCTGTGCGATCGAGGACCAGGCCAGCAGCCGTACCATCCGGGTCTGCCGCAGCGCGACCACGTTGCCGACCGTCATCGTGAGCACCGCGATCACGGCCAGGATCGGCCCGGCGATCGACAGCGACGGGCCGAGCGCCTGTACGGAGACGTACAGGATCGCGATCACGCCGCCGACCTTGCTGGCCGTGGACAGGTAGGCGGCGACCGGCGTCGGCGCCCCGTCGTACGCCGCCGGTGCCCACGCGTGGAACGGCACGGCGGCGACCTTGAACGCGAGCCCGGCCAGGATCAGCACGACCGCGGCCCGGGTCAGCGGCAGATCGCGGACGGCCGGGTGGGTGGCGAGGAACGTGTGCAGCGCGCCGAAGTGCAGAGCGCCGGTGACCGCGTAGAGCAGCGCGGCGCCGAGCAGCGTGATCGCGGTCGAGATGACGCTGATGATGAAGAACGACGACGGCACCTTCGGCGCTCGCGACCGTACGCCGCCGGAGCGCCACCAGCGCGTACAGCGGGAGGGTCAGCGTCTCCAGCGCGATCACCAGCGTGATCAGGTCGCGGGAGTAGCCGAGCGCGACGCCGCCGGTCATCGACGCGGCCAGCAGGAAGCAGTACTCGCCGGGCGGGATCGCGATCGGTGAGCCATCCGCTCGACAGCGCCACCACGGCGAGGGTCAGCAGCGCGAACAGTACGGCGACCAGCGCACCGGTCCGATCGGCGACGAGCGAGCAACCGGCCGGCACGCAGAAGCTGCCGCGGGTGTGCCCGGCACCGACGATCCACGCGGCGACCGCCGTACCGATCGTGCCGAGCGCCGTCATGGCGAGGACCGGCGCCCGCCGACCCGGCGCGATCAGATCGGTGACGAACGCGAGCAGCGCCGTTGCCGCCGCGGCGTACAGCGGCAGCAGTGCGACCTGGTCGATCGTCGCGTTCATCGGATCACCGTCGCCAGCAGATCGAGCGGCCCGTGCGCCATGGCCAGCACGAGCGCCGGCACCAGGCCGACGACGAGCGCCAGGGCGACCAGCGGCGCCCACGCGACGACCTCGCCGGCCGCGGATCCGGCCGATGCCGGCGAACGCGGTGAACGACGTGGCCGGACCGTGCGTCACCCGGCGCAGCAGCCGCAGGAAGTACGCGGCCGCGAGCGCGCCGCCGATCGCGGCGAGCACAGCGAGCACGGTCCAGAGGCCGCCGCCGCGCCGCAACGACGCCACGACCGCGAACGCCTCGCCCCAGAATCCGGCCAGCCCGGGCAGGCCGAGCGACGCGATCGCGGCGAAGCCGAGCACGCCGGACGAGCACCGGGCGCATGCTCCCGCAGGCCGCCCAGATCGGCGAGCGACGCCGGTGTGCGTACGGTGCTTCACCGCACCGGCCAGGAAGAACAGCAGGCTGGTGATGATGCCGTGGGCGATGTTGCCGACCAGCGCGGCGGTGAAGCCGGCGGTCGTCATGGTCGCGATGCCCAGCAGGACGAAGCCCATGTGCCCGACGCTGGAGTAGGCGATCAGCCGCTTCAACTCGGTCTGCGCGAGGCAGACCAGCGATCCGACCAGGATCGCGGCGACCGCGAGTACGCCGAGCACGCGCGCCGACCGGCGGGCGCCCTCCGGCAGCACGCCGACACCGACGCGGAGCAGGCCGTACGTGCCCATCTTCAGCAGCACGCCGGCCAGGATCACCGATCCGACCGTCGGCGCCTCGGTGTGCGCGTCCGGCAGCCAGGTGTGCAGCGGCCAGAGCGGGCTCTTCACCGCGAACGCGAGCCCGACCAGCACGAACGCGGCGAGTTGGGTGCCGCTGGACAGCGCCGCGCCACGGCCGCTGGACAGGACGATCAGGTCGGCGGTGCCCGCCTTCACCACGATCAGGAACACGCCGACCAGCAGCAGCACCGAGCCGAGCAGCGTGTAGAGCACGAACTTCAGTCCGGCACGGCTGCGGTTCGGGCCACCCCAGCCGGCGATGATCGCGTACATCGGGAGCAGCACGACCTCGAAGAACAGGAAGAACAGGATCAGGTCGAGCGACAGGAACACGCCGGTGATGCCGACCTCGACCACGAGCAGCAGCGCGATCAGCAGCCGCCCGCGCTCGAGATCCTCGACCCGGAACAGCGTGTAGAGGCAGCACAGCAAGGTCAAGAGCGAGGTCAACACCACCAGGGGGTACGAGATCCCGTCCACTCCCAGGTGGAAACGCAGGTCGATGGCGGGTACCCATGGGATGTTGATCTCGTGCCAGGGCCGGATCGCGGCGTGACCGATCGGCGTCGCGCGCGCGAACCACGAGGCCGACGCTCGCCAGCAGCGCGACCGCGGCGGCGACCGTGCCGACGATCTGACCGGCCCGTTCGTAGCGGAACAGCGGCGCCAGCAAGGCACCCAGCGCGGGTGCGATCAGCACCAGTAACAGCGTCACGTCAGCCCTCCGACGATCACCGCGGCGATCGCGATCACGACGGTTCCGCCGAGTACGGCGACGCCGGCCCTCGGCAGCGCGCCGCGGTGCCAGGTCGCGAACCAGCCGGCGATGCGCATCGTCTGCGCGCCGGTGCCCTCGACCGCGCCGTCCACGATCGCCGCATCACCGCGGCTGACCAGCGACGCGAGCGCGTAGACCGGCTTGACCACGAGCGCGTCCTGCACCGCGTCGAGGTAGAACGCGTGCGTCGAACACCGGCCGCAGCGGCGCCCAGCACGCGCGCCGGGTCGGCGCTCTCGTCCCGGCGCCAGAGCCACCACGCGCCGAACACGCCGACCGCGACCAGCACCAGCGAGAGCGCGGTCGCCAGCCCGAACACGGGTACGTCGGCGGAGCGGCCGGCACCGGCGAGCGTGCGCCGGAACGCCGCGGACAGGCCGGCGAAGCCGAGCAGCGCGGCCGGGATCGTCAGGATCAGCACCGGCCAGCGCATCAGCGGCGGCGGATCGTGTGGCTGGCCGTCGCCTCCCCGGTACGCGCCGAAGAACGTACGCAGCCAGAGCCGGGTCGCGTACCAGGCGGTCAACGCGACGGTCAGCAGGCCGATGATCAGCACGAGCGCGCCGAGCCACGACGGGCGCGCCGGTGCGGCCGTGTGCCGCTTCCCAGGCCGCACCGAGCACGGCGTCCTTCGAGAAGAAGCCGGCAGAACGGCGGTACGCCGGCGAGCGCCGCCAGCCCGACCGTCATCGTGCGCGAACGTGATCGGCATCGCGCCGCCGCAGGCCGCCCATCTCGGACATCGAGTTCGTACCGACCGCGTGGATCACGCAGCCCGCGCAGAGGAACAGCAGCGCCTTGAACGCGGCGTGCGTGAGCAGGTGGAACAGCGCTTCACCGCGGATGTTCACGGCGAAGCCCGCGAACATGTAGGCGACCTGGCTGACCGTGCTCCAGGCGAGCACCCGCTTGATGTCGTCCTGCGCCATCGCCGCCAGCGCGCCGAGCAGCATCGTGATCACCGCGATCAACCCGATCACGACCAGCAGGCCGGGCGCCGCGACGAACAGCGGTGCGAGCTTGACCAGCACGATCACGCCGGCCGCGACCATCGTGGCGGCGTGGATCAGGGCCGAGATCGGCGTCGGGCCGGCCATCGCGTCGGGCAACCACGTGTGCAGCGGGAACTGTGCGCTCTTGCCGATCGCGCCGAGCAGCAGCAGCAGGCAGGCGACGGTCAGCAGGCGCGGGCTGTAGTGCGTGGCGAGCACGACGGCGATCCGGAACGACCCGGCGTGCACGCCGAGCAGCGCGATGCCGAGCAGGAAGCCGACATCGCCGAAGCGCGTCACCACGAACGCCTTCACCGCGGCCGCCGGCGCCTCGGGCAGCGAGCGGTCATGGCCGATCAGGAGGTACGAGCAGGCGCCCATCACCTCCCAGCCGACCAGCAGCACGAGCAGATCGCCGGAGACCACGACCAGCAGCATCGCGGCCGTGAACAGGCTGACCTGGGCGGCGTACGGCGGGTAGCGGTCGTCGTGATCCAGGTAGGCGACCGAGTAGACCTGCACCGCGAGCGCGACCGCCGTGACGGCGATCGCGACGTACGCGAGGCTCCGATCGAGGTGTACGCCGACGGTCACGTCCAGCGAGCCGAACCGGACCCAGGAGCGCGACGCGTCCAGCGGAGCGTGCCGCAACGCCAGGAGGATCGCGGCGACGAACGCCAGCGCCGAGGCACCGATGCCGAGCCAGGCCGCGGTACGGCGCAGCGCGAACGGCAAGAGCAGGCCGAGCGAGTCCGGCCGCAGCCGGTACGGCGACGAGCACGACGGCCAGCGTGACAAATCCGTTCACGCGGCATCCTCATGCTCTTCGTGGCGCTCGCCCAGCGCGATCGAGTCGGTGTCGATCATGCCGCGAACCCGGTAGAGCTGCAGCACGACGGCCAGGCCGATGCCGATCTCGGCGGCCGCGAGCACGATCACGAACAGCGCGAAGACGCTGCCGGCGTGCGGCAGGGTGGCGTTGAGCGTGGCGTCGGCGGTGATCACGATGAGGTTGACCGCGTTCAGCATCAGTTCCACCGCGATCAGCACCAGCACGGCATTGCGCCGGACGAGGACACCGTAGATCCCGAGACCGAACAGCACCGCCGCCACCGTGTACGGGATGACCGGATGCATCAGCGGACCGACTCGTCGTCGGCGGCGGATTCGCTGTCGGTCGCCGTACGCGATACCACGATCGCGCCGACCAGCGCGGCGAGCAGCAGGACGGACAGGATCTCGAACGGGAGCGCCCAGGTCCGGAACACGGCCGTGCCGACGTTCTCGGCGGTGCCGACCGACGGATCGGCCACGAACGACCAGTGGAACGCGTCGATCAACAGCCCGCCGAGGCCGAGTGCGGCACCGCCGCCGATCAACGCACCGGTGGATCGGGGCCGATCAAGGTCGAGCGAGCCGCCGATCGGGGCACGGGTCAGCATCACCGCGAACAGCAGCAGCACGACGACCGCACCGACGTAGATCAGCACCTGGACCCAGGCGACGAGTTCGGCACCGAGCACCAGGAACATCCCGGCGAGCGCGGCCAACGTGACCACGAGCCACAGACCGGCGCGTACCAGGTGGGAGGTGCTGACTGCGCGTACCCCTGCGCCTATCGCCACCGCACCCAGCGCGGACAGCAACACATCCGCGACCGTCACTGAGCGCTCGCTTTGAGGACGGCCGTCTCTTCCTTGGCCGGCTCACCATTGGGGTCGTGCTCGGGCGGCGCCGGGACCGTCCACATCCAGTCGCGCAGCGTGTCCTTCTCGTGCAGAAGATTGCGGATGTCGTATTCGGCGTATTCGAACTCGGGCGACCAGAACAGCGCGTCGAACGGGCAGGCCTCGATGCAGATGCCGCAGTACATGCAGAGCGAGAAGTCGATCGCGAAGCGGTCGAGGACGTTGCGCTGGCGCGGGCGCGCGGCACCCGGGACGACGACCTCTTCCTTGTGCGAGTCGATGTAGATACACCAGTCCGGGCACTCGCGGGCACAGAGCATGCAGACCGTGCAGTTCTCTTCGAGCAGGCCGATCACACCGCGGGAGCGCGGCGGCAGTTCCGGCTCGACGTCCGGGTATTGATGCGTATGCGCCGGTTGCAGCATCGTCTTGAGCGTGACTCCGAGCCCTTTGACCAGGCCGCTACCGGGTATGCCGTGGCTGTGCTCGCTCATGGCGCATATCCTGCCGTGTCCATCTCCTGAACCTGTCATCCGGGGTGCGATCGGCGTTCACATCGAGTGGTAGGAATTTCACATCGGGCGTTGACAATATTGTCAGCGATGATCGGCGAGCCGGTCCAGTAGGGCCGCCGCGACCCGCAGGAGGTCGCGTTCGGCGGCCGTGAGTTCCACCGCCATCGCGTCCGACAGCCACGCGACGTGCACGTCCGCGTGTGCTCGCAGCAGGGCACGCCCAGCCGGCGCGAGTTCGAGAATGGCACTTCGACCGTCGTGCGGATCCGGACGACGAGTCACCAGACCGTCCTCCTCGAGCGACGCGAACACGCGCGTCAGCGTCTGCGGCGCCGCCGACTCGGCCGCGGCGAGCGCCTTCGGCGACGCCGGACCGGCGCGGTAGAGGCGGCTGAGCAGCGCGATGCCGGTCGCGCTGACCGCGTGCTCCTGGCGCTGCGCCTGCAGACGGCGGGACAGGCGGACGACACCCTCGCGGACGGCCGCAGCCGCGTCGTCGGTCTCGGTCACCTCGGCTCCTCTCCCCCGGGCGTTGTCCGATCCCCCGCCGTTGCTTGATCGGTGCCGCCAGTAGACCACTATCCAGACGTCCACGTGGCGGCGGCGATCATGTCTCGTAGACTGCCGCCATGCCGGTCTGGTTGGACGTCGCAATCCGCGTGGTAGCGGTCGTGGTCGCGTTCCTGACCATCCCGCTGCTCGTCGGTCAGACCGAACACAAGGTCATGGCACATATGCAGGGTCGGCTCGGCCCGATGTACGCGGGCGCGTTCCACGGTTGGGCGCAGCTGATCGCGGACGGCATCAAGTTCGCGCAGAAGGAAGACATCACGCCCCGGGACGCGGACAAGCCGGTGTTCCAGTTGGCTCCGATCGTGGCGCTGCTGCCGTACCTGGTGGTGATCCTGGTCATCCCGCTCGGCCCGCACGATCTGGTCGCGCAGCCGCTCGACATCGGGCTGTTCCTCGCGCTCGCGGTGATGGGGTTCGGCGTGGTCGCCGTACTCATGGCGGGCTGGGCGTCGGCGAACAAGTATTCGCTGCTCGGCGGCCTCCGCGCGGCGGCGCAGCTGCTCGGGTACGAGTTGCCGTTCGTACTGTCCGCCGCGAGCGTCGCGATGGCCGCCGGTACGCTCTCGTTGCCCGGCATCATCGAAGCCTGGCGGCCGTGGTGGCTGCTCTGGCAGGCGCCGGCGATGTGCATCTTCTTCGTGGCCGGTGTCGCCGAGATCCGCCGGCCGCCGTTCGACATGCCGATCGCCGACTCGGAGCTGGTCTTCGGCTACATGACCGAATACACCGGACTGCGGTTCGCATTCTTCCTGCTCGCCGAGTACGTCGGGATCGTGGTCGTCTCGGCACTCACCACCGTGCTGTTCCTGGGCGGCTGGAAAGGCCCGTTCGATCACTATCTCGGCTGGCTCTGGACGCTGATCAAGGTGTTCTTCGTCGCGTTCCTGATTATCTGGCTGCGGGTCTCCTACCCGCGGCTGCGCGAAGACCAGTTGCAGCGGATCTGCTGGCTGGTGCTGGTGCCGATCGCACTGGCACAGTTGATCCTGACCGCGACCGTACGGCTGGCGTTGAACTAGACCTTTGACGGAGGCCGCTCGCGTCAGGCGCGGCCGTGGGCCAGCAGGGCGATGGCCGGGAGCGGCAGGCTGCCGTCGGTGTCCAGGCGCGGTGCGGCCAGCCGGTCGTACTCCTGCTTGATCTTCGCCACCATCTCCGGCGTCTGTCGGGTCAACACATAGCCGACTCCCCCGAGGCCGCCGGCCGGGCCGCTCCACCAGACCTCCGGATCGACGCGGTGCTCCCAGGCGATCTCGGTGGATACGACGTCGGAGAGGCCGGCCTTCATCAGCAACGCGCCGAATCCGTCGGCATCGCGGCGGAAGTCGAGGTCTTCGTCGAGCCGCGGCATATCGGCCGTTACCACGCCGGCCGCCTCGATCGCGTCAGCGACGAGCGAGCGCACCACCGAGAGCTCTCCAGGCCAGATCGTCACTGCGACCGTGCCACCAGGCCGGACCACCCGACGCATCTCGCGCAGCGCCGCGGCCGGATCGCCGACGTGATTGACGACGCAGTTCGCGACCGCGGCATCGAACACGTCATCCTCGAACGGCAGCTCCGGAAGCACCGCCAGGCGTACGTCGGGCAGGTCTCGCCCGGCCAACTCGACCATGGTCGGCTCGGCATCGACCGCGGACACGATCGCTCCCCGTGCCACGGCCAGGCGAGCCACCGTACCCGGGCCGGTGCCGACGTCGAGCATCCGCGTACCGGACGTGACGCCAGCCGCATCCAGCAGCGACTCGGCGGCGCCGGCGCACAGCGACGCAAAACTTGCCGCATAGACGGATGCCCGGCCGGACCACAGATCACGTTCGTAGCTGTCGAATTCGAGCGTCACGCCGGTCCCCATTCTCCCGGCGCCGGTACGCCCGGCGGCCGCATCGGTGCACGCCGGGTTACTCCGGGTTCGTGCGATTCGCCCGGCTCCTTCGCGCCCGGCCAGTCCTTCGCGACCCGGGACGCCAGCACGAACTCCTTGCGCAACGGATGCCCCTCGAACTCGGGCGGCAGCAGCAGGCCCTTCAAGTCGGGGTGGCCGGTGAACGCGATGTCGAACATCTCGTACGTCTCCCGCTCGTGCCACGCGGCACCCGGGTAGATCGAGACGATCGAGTCGATCCGGGCATCGTCACGCGGCACTCGCGTACGCAGGAGCAGGCCGTACCGCAGCGACGTGGACCAGACGTGCGCGACGATCGAGAACCCGTCCGCGAGTTCGTCCACGGCCGAGAGCCAGTCAAAGAAGTTGCAGCTCAACTCGTCGCGAGCCGCGGTGATGCCGGGCACCCACGCGGTCGCCGGTACGTCGACGGTGGCCCGCGCCCACGCCTCGCCACCGGAGACGCTCGCGGTCGCATCCACGCCGTCCAGCGCAGCGACCAGCCGCGCGCCGATCTCGACAGCGTCCGTCTCCATGCGCGGAATCCTAGCGGCCCGCTCCGCAGACCCGCCGTGGTCCGACCGCGGTCCCCGATCTTGGCGGCACAAGGCAGGATGTGGGCATGCACGCACTCGTTGCCGAAGCGATGAAGAAGGCCGCGATCATCTGGGTCTCCACGGCGGCAGATCAGCCGCCGTACCCGTTGTGGTGTTTCCCGATCGATGACGCGCTCTACCTCGTCACCGGCGGCGACGAGCAACCCGCACCCGGTCTGACCGGCGTGGATGTCGCGACCGTCTCGGCTCGCGGCGATCATGGCGGTCGCATCGTCAGCTGGCAGGCCCGGGTCGAACCGGTGGTCCCGGGCAGCGAGACGTGGACCGAGGCCACGCCCGCGCTCGCCGGGAAGCGACTCAACGCCTCCGGCACGGTGGATGCGCTCGTGACGAAATGGTCGACCGCCGCCACGGTGCTGCGACTCGTGCCGATCGACGACGACACCGAGCCGAAGACGGACGGTTCGGAGGCGGCCGTACCCCGTCCGACGCCTGCCGTTCGGCGTACCGCGAAGCCGTTTCGCCTGCACAAGGTCAAGCGCCGCAAGGCCTAGCCCGCGGGCGGCACTGCTATCTCGCCACGCGCGATCGGCACGACCGCACCGGTCACGGTCGCGGCCGTCACCACCCCGACACTCGCGGTCACCGTGCACGACAGGGTGGACGGCCGCAACATCTCCACGCCTTGGATCACGGTGTACGCCGACTCGCCATCCGCCGGCAGCAGCCCGCTGGTCGACCAGCCACACGCCGAATCCGAGCGCTGCCGATCCGGTCGCCGGGTCCTCCGGCACGCCGAGACCGGGCACGAACACCCGGGTACGTGCCGTCCGCGATGCGGCGTCCCACGCGAACACGCTCACGTCGCCGATGCCGAGCTTCCGGGCGACCGTCGCATCACCAGCCGCACGAGCCAGCGCCTCCGGGCGCACCGGCAGGTAGGAGAAGTCCAGGCCGCAGCCGGCCCGGCGCGGAGCCATCCCGACATGATCGTCAGCGGACAGGCCGACGGTGGCGAGCAGCGGCGCCGGATCGAGCGGCTCGGATACCGTCGCGGCACCGCCGTTGAGTGTCGCGGTGCCGTCCGCCGTCACCCGTACCGGCAGGAGCCCCGCGCCGCACTCCTGGATGACGGCGCCCGGCGCGAACAGGCCCCGGCGCATCTGCGTCACGGCCGCTCCGACGCTCGGGTGCCCGGCGAACGGCAATTCGGCCGCGGGCGTGAAGATTCGCACCCGGTACGTCGCCTCTGCCGCCGTCGGTGGCAGCACGAACACGGTCTCGGACAGGTGGAACTCGCTGCGCCAGCGACTGCATCTGCGGCTGCCACGAGATCCTCGGCTCCGAACACGACGGCCAGCGGATTTCCGGCGAAAGGCCGATCGGTGAACACGTCCACGATCTCGTACGAGAGGCTCTGCATCCCTCAGACCATACGGCCACCTACGCTAAAGGCATGACGACGGCGATGAGGGTCTACGTCGCCCGGCTCACTGGACTGATGGTCTTCGATCCCAACGGAGACCAGGTCGGGCGGGTACGGGACGCGGTCGCGCGCGTCCGCGCCGACGGCGCCGCGCCCCGCGTGGTCGGCCTGATCGCCGAAATGCCGATGCGCCGGCGGATCTTCCTGCCCATCGGCCGGGTGATCGCGATGGAGACCGACTCGGTCGTGCTCGGCACCGGCACGCTCAACCTGCGGCGCTTCGAGAAGCGACCGGGCGAGATCCTGGTCATCGAGGAGCTGCTGGACCGGCGGGTGACGATCGTCGACAGTGGCGCGCCGGCCGCGGTCGTGGACATCGCGATGGAGTCCAGCCGCAACGGCGAGTGGACGCTGACCCGGATCGCGGTCCGGGAACAGACCGGCCGGCTGCAGCCGCCGCGGGCATCTGCATCAGCTCGACTGGAACGAGGTCAGCGGCCTGGTCGGCATCCCGGACGCGCAGGGTACGGCGTCGCTGCTGGCCGTCCTCGACAACATGCGCGCGGCCGACCTCGCCAACGTGCTGCAGGACCTGTCGAACAGCCGCCGGGTCGAGGTCGCCGCGGCGCTCGACGACGAACGCCTCGCCGACGTCCTGGAGGAGTTGCCCGAGCACGACCAGGTGGAGATCCTGGGCGCGCTGGAGCCGTCCCGCGCCGCCGACGTCCTCGAGGAGATGAACCCGGACGACGCGGCCGACCTGCTGGCCGAGCTGCCGAAGCCGGACCAGGACGTGCTGCTGGATCTGATGGAGCCGGACGAGGCCAACCCGGTACGCCAGCTGCTGCACTACCAACCCGGTACGGCCGGCTCCGTGATGACCAGCGAGCCGATCATCCTGACCCCGGACGCCACCGTCGCCGAGGCGCTGGCCCGCATCCGGGAACCGCAGCTCGCCCCGGCGGTCGCCGCGGTCGTGTTCGTCGCGCGTGCCCCGATGGCGACGCCGACCGGCCGGTTCCTCGGCGTCGTGCACTTCCAGCGGCTGCTCCGCGAACCGCCGGCGTCGCTGCTCGGCGGCATCGTCGACAACGACATCGGACCGTTCGACCCGAGTACGCCGCTCGCCGAGATCACCCGGCGGATGGCCACCTACAACCTGGTCTCGATGCCGGTGGTGGACTCGCTCGGCCGGCTCGTCGGCGCGGTCACCGTCGACGACGTACTCGACCACCTGCTGCCGCGCGACTGGCGCGACCGCGACCAGGAGGTCGTCAGTGAAGTCCGCAGTGCGCTAGGAGCGATCCATGGCTGAGCCGCGCCGGGACGCCCGGCTCGATCAGCCCCGCGACGCACGGATGAAGCTGCCACGATTCGACCCGGAGGCGTTCGGCCGCTGGTCGGAGGGGATCGCCCGGTTCATGGGCACGGCGAAGTTCATCGTCTACATGACGATCTTCATCGCCGTCTGGTTCGCTCTGGAACACGTTGGCGCCGAAGCCGGTGCGCTTCGACCCGTACACCTTCACGTTCCTGACCTTGCTCCTGTCGTTGCAGGCGTCCTACGCCGCGCCGCTGATCCTGCTCGCGCAGAACCGGCAGGCGGACCGGGACCGGCTGTCGATGGAGGAGGATCGGCGCCGCGCCACGCTGCAGAAGGCGGACACCGAATACCTGTCCCGCGAGATCGCGGCGCTGCGGATCGCGATCGACGAGGTGTCCACCCGCGACTTCGTCCGGTCCGAGTTGTCCCGGCTGGCCGAGGAGCTGGACGAGGCCGCGCACCGGCGGCACAAGATGGAGCGCAAGGAGCATCAGCGGGAGCTGCGACGGGCGGCGAAATTGGCCGACACCGTGGAGTTCGACCAGCCGTTCGAGGCGGACGTGAAGTCGGACGACGACGCTCCGATGCCGCCGAAGTCGCGGCGACGGAACCGCTGAGGTGTTTTGGGCAAGAACTGTGCCGCGCGCCTCAAGGGGTTTGAAGGCGCGCGGCTCAACGTAACGATTGTCCCATTCCGGGGGGTACGGCGTCCAGCGTCAATTTCACCTGCCGGCAATTTTCCCGAATCGGATCGGTAATCGAACTGGTGAGCGGGCAGTTGATCAGTGCAAGAAATGTCCGGTTCGGCGTGTCCGCTGAGGGCTGTCGGGTAGGTCTGCGGGACCCTACCGCTCTGCACCGTTTGTGAGTGCAGACCGGTAGCGCCCGACCGAGACCCCGAGCGCCACGCGTTCGGTTGGTCACGCACCTGGGTCGGCGCGGCGGCAACGGTTCGCCGCGCCGTAGCATTGCCAGCATGTCCGCACCTGCCACATCACCCGCTGCAGCGTCCAACGCACCCTCCGATGCGATGGAAGACGCCATCCGCGCCGCCCTCGCGACCGTCGACGACCCGGAGATCCGCCGGCCGATCACCGATCTCGGCATGGTCGAGTCGGTGCACGTCGATGCCGCCGGTGTCACCACGGTCGGGTTGCTGCTGACGGTCGTCGGCTGCCCGCTGCGGGACAAGCTGCGCGAGGACATCACGGCCGCGGTCGGCGCCGTCAGCGGCGTCTCCGCCGTCAAGGTCGACTTCGGCGTGATGACCGCGGACCAGCGCAAGGACCTGCAGACCAGCCTTCGCGGCGGCGGTACGGCCGAGCCGGTCGTCCCGTTCGCGCAGCCCGGCAGCCGTACGCGCGTCTACGCGATCGCCAGCGGCAAGGGCGGCGTCGGCAAGTCCAGCGTGACCGTGAACCTGGCCGCGGCGCTCGCCGCTCGGGGCCTCTCGGTCGGCGTGGTCGATGCGGACATCTACGGGCACTCGGTGCCCCGCATGCTCGGTACGGCCGACCGCCCCACCCAGGTCGAAGACATGATCATGCCGCCGCAGGCACACGGCGTGAAGGTGATCTCGATCGGCATGTTCACGTCCGGCAACGCCGCCGTGGTCTGGCGCGGCCCGATGCTGCACCGCGCACTGCAGCAGTTCCTGGCCGACGTCTACTGGGGCGACCTGGACGTGCTGCTGCTCGATCTCCCCCCGGGTACCGGCGACATGGCGATCTCGCTCGCCCAGCTGCTGCCGAACGCCGAGATCCTCGTCGTCACGACGCCGCAGATGGCCGCCGCCGAGGTGGCCGAGCGGGCCGGCGCGATCGCGCTGCAGACCCACCAGCGCCTGGTCGGCGTCGTCGAGAACATGTCATGGCTGGAGCTGCCGAACGGTGACCGGATGGACGTCTTCGGCTCCGGCGGCGGTCAGATCGTCGCGGACTCGCTGACCAGGACGGTCGGGACCAACGTGCCGTTGCTCGGACAGATCCCGCTGGACACGCGCGTACGCGAGGCGGGCGATGCCGGGACGCCGATCGTGCTCACCGATCCGACTGCTCCGGCCGCCATCGCGCATGCAGGCGGTGGCGGACAAGCTCGCCACCCGTCGCGAATCCCTGGCGGGTAAGCCGCTCGGCCTTCGGCCGGCTTAGGCGTTACGCACGCTTCAGGTGGCGTCGAGGTCGTAGGACCGATCGGCCTGGGCCGGCGGCGTGATCGCGGTCGGCCCGCCGATGTTGACCGGCTTGGCGACGTTCTTGATGTCGGTACGCAGCCCGGACAGCTCGCTCTTGACGGTGTTCCGGGCGCCGGTGATGTTCTTGCTGACGCCCTTCAACTCGCCGTGTACGCCGCGCAGATCATTGCGGACATCGTTGTAGAGATCGTCGAGCGGGCGGCGCAGCGCGCGCTCGTCCTCTTCGCTGAGGATGTGCTTACGGATCAGCGACTTCGGGTTGAGGTCCTCGAGCGAGATGTCCGTGCCGAGCTCGCGACTGAGGTCGGTGGTCGCGTTGCGGGCCATGTCGCGAAGGTTTCGGATCATCTTGACGCCGTCGGCGATCGCCTTGGGCAGCCGATCCGGGCCGAAGATGAACATCGCGAGCAGCAACAGGACAACAAACTCCCAGCTGTTGATCCCGAAGAAATCCACGCCAGGTCACCTCCGCCCACGCCGCCAGCCGCGACCCCAGCTTACGCAGGCAAGCGCACGATCCCCAAGACCGTAGGCGTGAACACTAATTGGAATCGGGTGCGAGTTTCACCTGAGCCGTGCGCCTGGTCCCATTGCGCAGGTAGACCACCGGCACGATGGTCTCGGGCGCGTACTCGCGGACCAGCGCGGTCAGATCGCCGGCCGTGGTGAGCAGGCTGCCGCCGACCAGCAGGATCATGTCGCCCGCTTTCAGTCCGGCGTTGTCGGCCGGACCGCCCGGTGCGACCGTCGCGAGCGGTACGCCACCGTTCGGATCCTGGTGGTACGAGGTCGGCGTGGTCGCCCCGATCACGGTGTGCACGATCTTGCCGCCACCGATGATCTGCTGTGCGACTCGTCGAGCCTGGTTGATCGGGATCGCGAACGCGAGGCCGATGTTCCCGGCATCCTCCGAATTCGTGGCCGATGACGACTCGATCGCCGCGTCGACGCCGATGACCTGCCCGTTCGCGTCGATCAGCGGGCCGCCGGAGTTGCCGTGATTGACCGCCGCATCGGTCTGGATCGCCGCGTAGTAGCGCGTCGGCCCGCTTCCCGCGCTGATCTCCAGCGGCCGGCGCAGGGCGCTGATGATGCCGTACGTGACGGTGTTCGGCAGATCCAGCGGCGCACCGATCGCGAGCACCGGATCGCCGACCGCGACCGCATCCGAGTCGCCGAACGCCACCGCCGGCAGCCCGGTCTTCGCGACCTTCAGCACCGCGATGTCCGTTTCCGGATCGGAGCCGACCAGCGTCGCCGAGGCGGTCGACGAATCGCTGAACATCACCGTCGCCGGCTTGTCGATCCCCTGTACGACGTGGTCGTTGGTCACCACGTAACCGTTGCTGGACACGATGAAGCCGGATCCGATCGCCGACGTGCCGAAGTCGTTGTCCACCCGGATCGTCACGACGCTCGGCATGACCGATTTCGCGACGCCGGCCAGCGACGTCGGGGCGCGCTGGACGCTGCCGGGTGTGCTCGCTCCACCGAGTACCGTGCCGCCGGACCCGCCACGCCGTACCGCGACGTTGTATCCGAGCGCACCGCCGAGCGCACCGGCGAGCAGTGCCGCGATCACGCTGATCAGCAGCACCTGAGTGAGCGTCGCGCTGCGCCCGCGCGTGGAGAAGTCCGGCGGCTCTACCGGGGCGGGCGGCTCGGGCGCGGGGACGATAACGGCCGCGGCCGCATAAGGGTCACGCCACGGATCCGATGATCCGCCGGACCACCAGGCCGAATTGTCGGTCACCGGCGGCACCGGAGGTGTTGGCGGAGCGGGCGGCGCGGACGGCACACCGCCGTGCACGAGTGGCATCCACGGCGCGGCCGTGGCGACAGGTGGTCGTGCGGGAGACGGTGACGCCCAAGAGGACGGACTTTCCGGCGCGCCGACCGGGTGCGCAGCGTCCCGCCCGGCCGCGTCGTAGAGTGCGCCGGAGAAACCCGACGACGCATCCGCTTCGTGATCCGTCCACGCCACACCCCCAGTCTTATCCGCTATCAGGATCGCACGGCAACCTTGCATCACATCACCGATCAAGACATCGAGCGGGAAGCGGAGAGTACATGAGGAGACCGGCGATGGTCAGCACGGCAGACATGATCATGCAAAGGTCCGCACACGCGCGGGACTTCGCCGAATCTTACGTTGCCGAGGACGACGTCCTTCGGGTCGCACGCGCGATGTCCACCGAGGTCGGGGTCACTGCCATTTCAGCTGGTACGGGCGCCACGCTCCGCCTGCTCGCCACGGCACTCGGCGCACGATCGGTCATCGAGATCGGTACGGGTACCGGCGTCAGCGCACTCTGGCTGCTCGGCGGCATGCGCGCCGACGGGGTGCTGACGACGATCGATATCGAGCCGGAATATCAGCGGATGTCCCGCCGGATCTTCGCCGAGGCCGGACATGTCGCCGGCCGTACCCGCCTGATCGCCGGTCGCGCGCTCGACGTACTGCCACGCCTCGCCGACGGCGCCTACGACCTGCTGTTCCTCGACGGCGACCCGGCCGACTATGCCGCATGCGTCCAGGCGGCGCCGAGGATCCTGCGTACCGGCGGGATGCTGGCGATCAACGGCGCGCTGGCCGGTGGCAAGGTCGCCGACCCGTCCGTACGCGATCCGCAGACGTCCGAGCTGCGCGAGGTGGTCCGGTCGCTACGAACCAGCGAGGACTGGTGCCCGGCCCTGCTCCCGGTCGGCGACGGCCTCCTCTGCGCAGTAAAGGCGTAGCGCCCAGGTCCGCGACGCGAGCGCCGCGCCGCCGCCCCGGCCGCTGCCGTTGACCCCGCCCCGGCCGCTCCCACCCCGTCGTGCCGGCCTCGCCGCCGCGCCGCTGCATGATCGGAGATCTTGGCTGCGATGGAGGGTGAGGGTTGGGATCATGACGAAATAGCCACCGCGAGCAGCCAAGATCCGCGATCTTCCGCAGCTAGAGGGCGGCCAGCCAGCGCAGCAGCGTGCGGACGCCCCAACCGGTCGCACCCTTGGCCAGTTCGGCGTCGGCCGTGCGGCCCACGACGGCGCGGACATGTCGATGTGCGCCCACCGGGGACGCGACTTACCGGTGAACTCGCGCAGGAACAGCGCCGCGGTCACCGAACCGGGGCCGGGGCCGCTGTTCGCGACGTCGGCGATCTCGCTGCGGATGTCCTTGACGTAGTCATCGGCCAGCGGCATCCGCCACACGTGCTCGCCGGCATCCGCCGCGGCCTGCGCAAGTGACGCCGCCAGCTCGATCGTTTTCGGAGAACAACGCGCCGGTACGCTTTCCGAGCGCCACCATGTTCGCGCCGGTCAGCGTGGCCAGGTCGACCAGGTAGTCGGCGTCGAACTGTTCGGCCGCGTAGGCGAGCGCGTCCCCGAGGACGAGCCGGCCTTCCGCGTCCGTGTTGAGAACCTCGCTGGTCACGCCGCCGTAGTGCCGGATCACGTCGCCGGGGCGGAACGCCGAGCCGCTGACCATGTTCTCGGCGAGCGGCGCGAGCGCGGTGATGCGGATCGGCAGATTCATCTCCGCGGCTCCGAGCGTCGCCGCCATGATCGCCGCGGCGCCGCCCATGTCCTTGCGCATCAGCAGCATGCCCTCGACCGGCTTGATGCAGATGCCGCCGGTGTCGAACGTGATGCCTTTGCCGACCAGCACCACGTGGTGGGTCGCCTCGTCCGGCGCCCAGACCAGCTCCACCAGCCGGGGACCGCGGGTCGAGCCCCGCCGACCGCGATGATGCCACCGAAGCCGGCCTCGGCAAGTTCGTCGGTCGCCCGTACGCGGACGCTCAACCGAGCGTTTCCGGCCGCGACCGAGCTGATCTGGTCGGCGAACCACGCCGGCGTCTTGTCCTCGCTCGGCGTGTTCGTCAGGTCCCGGGCGAAGCGGGTCGCGGACGCGACCGTGTACGCATCGGTCACCGTGTCGGTCAACGCATCGGCCGTCGTCGACCAGCAGCGTGACCTGGCGAAGTTCGTCATCCGGGGTGATATCCACGAGCGCGTCGGTGGAGGCCTTGCGCCGTTCGCCGTACCGGAACTTGTAGGAGGCGAGCCAGATTCCCTCGGCCACGCCCCGGACCGAGGCGGCGGCGGACTCGAAGCCGTCCGCTACCGGCATCGCGATCGACAGCGCATTCGACGTTCGTGGCGGCCCGGACGATCGCGGCACCGGCCGACCGCCAGCCGGACTCGTCGCCGGAACCGACGCCGACCAGCAGGATCCGGCGCGGACTGCGCGTCGGCCGGGGCAGCTGCGCCATCGCACCGGGCGTGCCCTTGTGGCTCGCGTCGATCAGGAAGGCCTCGATCTCGTCGCGAAGCTCGTCGTCGATCGGCGCCGACACCTCGACCAGGCGTCGAGCCCTCGGGTCCCGGCTGCACCGGCAGGACCAGCACATCGGGAGCAGACGTCATCGGACGATCGGACAGTCGAACGTTGAGCACACCAACTCCGGTTGAGACGGGAAGTCATGTGGGAAATCCCACTCTGGGCAACGCGGCACACGCTACGTCACTCGGGTCACACAGGCCACACTACCGTTACGGCAAGCGCCGGTTGATCATGAATCAACCGGCGCTTGTACGCGCTATCGAAGGGGCCTAGCCGACCGCAGCCCGCAGAGCCTCGCCCAGTGCCGTGGCCTCATCGGGAGTCATTTCGACGACAAGCCGGCCACCGCCCTCCAGCGGAACCCGCATAACGATCCCGCGGCCTTCCTTGGTGACCTCCAGCGGACCGTCGCCCGTCCGCGGCTTCATCGCCGCCATGTTGCCTCCTTCAAATCCCGTTCCGGAGAACTCTCTCCGACCCGTACGGCTGAATCATGTATGCGCTCGCCAAGTACGCCGGGACGCGTATCACTGGCCTCTCAACCCGTCCCATCAATGATTTTCCCTGATAACGGCCCCAAGACCCAAACTGGCGGAGAAATAGGTATGACAGGGTCCCTGGCACAGGAGCCCGATGAATGTCACAATGGGCCACATTTCCGCGGGCCCGCGCCTATCTGAGCGATCATGAGGCTAGGGTGAGGGAGAGCCGGCTATGCAGGCAAGATCGGCACTGTTCGACCTGTACGGCGACCATCTGCGCGCGCACGGAGGCCGGGCGCCGGTCGCTGCGCTCGTCCGGATGCTCGCCCCTCTCGAGATCGGTGCGCCTGCCGTTCGCACCGCCGTATCCCGGATGGTGCGCCAGGGCTGGCTGAGCCCGACCCGTCTGGTGACCGGGCCCGGATATGCCGATCACGCCCCGTGCCGCCCGGCGCCTCGAAGACGCCAGGTCGCGGATCTATCGCACGAACGTACCCGTCTGGGATGGTTCCTTCGATTTGATCATTGCCGATTCGTCGCTCGCGCGCAATGACCGGCTGCGCCTGGCGAACAGCCTGGCCTACCTCGGTTACGGCCGGATCGGCGACGGCACCTGGATCGCGACCCGGCCGTCGCCCGAGGCGGACGCCGTGATCGCCGAGTCCGGACTCATCCTCGATCGCTTCACGGCGCACCGGTCCGGCGGCGTCAAGGACGCGTCCGCGCTGGTCCGGCGGGCCTGGGATCTCGAACGGATCGGCCGCGAATATCGCGACTTCGTCACCGACCTCCGGCACGTCGTGGCGTCCGTCGACGCGGCCGATCCCCGGGCCGCGTTCACCGCGCGATTCCGGCTGGTCCACTCGTGGCGTACGTTCCTGTTCCGGGATCCCGCTCTGCCGGAGACGCTGCTACCCGCGAATTGGCCGGGCACGAAGGCGGCCGAGTTCTTCGACGCGCACGCCGCACGGCTCCGGCCGAGCGCCGACCGCTTCGTCGACGACTGCCTGAACATCTCCGCAGCACCGGCGCCGGAACCCGACCGGCCGACACAACGACCCAGGCCAACGACGACCTTGAGGACTGCTTCATGACATCGCTGCTAGTGGACATCACCGACGGCGTCGCGACGCTGACGCTCAACCGCCCCGAGTCGCTGAACTCGCTCAACATGGCGCTGAAGGACGAGCTGCGGGACACGCTGGACGAGATCTCGGCCGACGAATCGGCCCGCGCGGTCGTGCTCACCGGCGCTGGACGTGCCTTCTGCGTCGGCCAGGACCTGCGGGAACACGTCGAGCATGCTGGCCTCCGGCGATACCGCACCGCTGTCCACGGTCGAGGCTGCACTACAACCCGATCGCGCTGCGCCTGGCCGACATGGGCAAGCCGGTCATCGCGGCGGTCCGCGGCATGGCGGCCGGCGCCGGTGCCGGCCTCGCGTTCCTGGCCGACATGCGGATCGGCGGCCCGAAGACCGGCTTCCTGATGGCGTTCGCCAACGTCGGGCTGGCCGGCGACACCGGCGTCTCCTGGACGCTGCCGCGCCTCGTCGGCCACGCCAAGGCGACCGAGCTGCTGATGCTCGCGCAGCCGATCGGCGCCGAGGAGGCGAACCGGCTCGGCCTGCTCACCACGCTCGTCGATGACGATGAGCTGGTGCTGCCGACCGCTCAGGAGCTGGCCGCCCGGCTCGCGGCCGGGCCGACGGTGGCGTACGCGCAGATCAAGCGGCAGCTTGCGTTCGCCGAAGGAGCGACGCTCGCCGAGGCGCTCGCGTTCGAGGCGAAGGTCCAGGCGATCGCGGGCGCGACCGCCGACCACCTGGAATCGGTCGACGCGTTCGTCGCGAAGCGGCCGGCGAACTTCATCGGAACGCTAGAGATCGTCACTCTTCCGGATCCTGGTTCGCCTCTTCGCCCAGCACGAACGCCTGCATCGCCAGTTCGTCGCCGGCCGGGCTGACATACGCCGGCAGCTCGGCCGGGCCCAACTCCTGCACGTAGGTCCAGAACTGGCGGACCGCCTCGGCTGCGCTGGCCGCCTCGATCGGCAGGTCGAGGCTCACCAGCCAGGTCCGCGAGGGTTGCGCGACCGCGCCGAGTGCGGCCACCGACGCGACCGCAACCTCGCCGATCGGTCCGCCGACCGGCATCAGGTCCGCCGCCGGTCGCAGATCGTCGAAAAACCTGCGGGTGTACGCCACCGCCAGCACCCGGTCGCGTACCTCGCCGGCGTCCGCACCGGGCTCGTCTCCCCCGCCGTTCGCCACGGTCTCGACCCGAGCGACTGCGAACACGACCGGCGGCGTGACATCGGCGATCAGAGCGACGTGATCTCCGTCGCGAAGCCGGTCGGCACCGAGCACGCCCTCGAGTTCGATCACATCGTGGTGGAAGAGCCGCTCGGCGGCGAAACGATCGGCGGAGACCAGCACGGACCAGGCACGCATGGGTTCCATCCCATCATGCCTACGATCGGACCGGCACGTGGCAACGCGCCAGATGATCGTCGACCATGCCGGTGGCCTGCATCAGCGCGTACGCGGTGGTCGGCCCGACGAACTTGAATCCGCGTTTGCGCAGGTCTTTCGCGAGCGCGACGGATTCCTTCGTGGTCGCCGGCACCTCGCCGGCCTTCTTCGGGCGCGGTGGCCGCGGCGTCGGCGCGAACGACCACAGCAGCGCGGCCAGGCCATCGGGCAGGTCGAGCGCGGCCCGGGCGTTCGCGATCGCCGCGTCGATCTTCATCCGGTTTCGGACGATGCCGGCGTCGAGCAGCAGCCGCTCGACGTCGCTCTGATCGAACGACGCGACCGTCGCCAGGTCGAAGTCGGCGAACGCGGTCCGGAACGACGGTCGCTTGCGCAGGATCGTGATCCAGGACAGGCCGGACTGGAACGCCTCCAGCGTCATCCGCTCGTAGAGGCCGTCGTCGGTCCGGATCGGCACGCCCCACTCGTCGTCGTGGTATGCCACGTAGTCCGGCGTGCTCAATCCCCAGGGGCAGCGTCGTAGGCCGTCGGCCCCGACCACAGTTCCGTCTTCCACATCACCGGACGCTACCCGTCCGGACCGACATGTCAGCCGAGGCGCCCGTCCTCGACCATCCGGGCGAATCGCTTGAGCGCCTGCGTCAGGCTCACCTTCGACGTCGGCCAGAGCAGCGGCCATGCGGCCCGTCCGGCGATGCCGCTGGGCAGCTGGAACCACTCGTGCCAGACCATCTGCGTCCGGTTCCCGCCCATCGCGGTCAGCCGCATAATGCCCGGCCCCTTGAGGATCTTGCCGGTGTGCAGCACCTGGACCTCGTACGGCGGATCGAGCTTCTCCACCCGCATCACGTCCCGCAGCGACGCCGGACCGACCGACGTGACCGCCTCGATGATGCTGCCGACCCCGCCGTCGCCCTGGGTCACCCGTACGGTCGTGAACGGGATCCACGCGCCCTGGGTCTCCCAGTTCGTGAACGCCGCATAGACCCGGGCCGCGGGCGCGTTGACGATGACGCTGACGGTGACTTCGGCGGACGCGCCCAGCGCGGCCCGCGGTGCCGGGCTGGTCTCGCTCATCGCCCTCTGGACGCCCGTACGCGCACCTCATCGGCCGCGTGATCATCAGGCTCATCGTCGACCAGCTCGGCGTCCACCACGTCGGCGTCTACTGACGTCGGCGGCGATGGCCAGCTGATCCTCGCTGGACGCCACGGCCGGTCGCCCGGTCGGCGAGGCACCGATTCGTGCGATCCGCAGCGACTCAGCCTCTTCCACTCGCCCTTCGCGTACCGCGGAGATCTCCGCCTCGAGCACCTCGATCAGCTCTTCCTTGTAACCGAGGTCGTACGCGGCTCGACGTAGTGCGGCGTCGACCTGGTCCATCCGATAACCGCGGAGCGTGGTATCGAACCGGACGGTCTCGATGTCCGATTCGGTCAGCGGGCGGGTGCTGGGCAGCGGGATCGCACGGCCGTCCGGTTCTTCCGGATCCAGACCACGGTCGTTGCCCGTGATGATCCAGGTGACACCGTATGCGACCGCGCCGACGACCAGCGCACCCAACACGAGTAGGAGGACGTGAGCCATAGGGTCGATCGTGGCATGGGAACGCCGGAAGAGCGAGCCCGGCATCCCCGTTACGTCCAGCGCAGGACTTTTTTACGCCAGGCGTAGAGCAGGCCGAGCGCGAGTACGCCGACGAAGACCGCCATCTCCACCACAGCGGACGTGCCGAAACCGGGCTTCGCATAGATCGTCGCCCACGGGAACAGGAACACCGCTTCGACCGCGAACAGCACGTACAGGAACGCGTAGAGGTAGTAGCGGATCTGCACCTGCGCCCAGCCACCGCCGACCGGGTCGACACCCGACTCGTAGGTGGTGCGCTTGCCCGGCGGGTTGGCCGGGTTGGACGGGCGGAGAAGGCGATTCGCGCCGAACGCGCCGACGAAGACGAGTGCTCCGACGATCAGTAGCAATCCGAGCGTGGCGTACGAGCCGAGATACCCGTGCATGGGCTGACCCTAGCGCCAGGAACGGTGATCGCCGGGGCGGGGGTTGGCCAGGCCCACCTGATCGGCGATGGTGGAGACCACCTCGCGATAGGTCGAATCGTCGGACTCCTCGGCGATCTCACTCAACTGCTCACGCAGTTCGACCTGATCATCGTGGCGGAGCCGCATCAGATTCGCACCGATGTTCTCGGTCGCGCGCCGCGCGGTATCGCCGTCGATCTCGTCCTCACCACACAGCTCGAGAAGCAGAAACGCGTCGATGACGGCGAGGATGAGGGGGCGGGACTCCATGACGGGACAGTCTGCCCGGATTCCGCGATGATCGCTGGCCAGCTCCGACGGTATGACTGATATGGGTAATAAGTCAGGAAACCGTCACCGAGATGGTGTGCCAACCGGTCGCGCCGTTCGGGAACGTGTCCACCCGCTTCTCCGGCTGGACCGCACCGGTTCGGTCGGTCGCGCGTACGCGGAGCTGGTGCAGTCCCTTCGTGGCCGGCCAGGGCCAGGACCACTGGACCCAGGTGTCGATCGACGGCACCGGCGCGAGCGTGGCCCGCTGCCACGGCTCCGCGTCGACCTGCGTCTCGACCAGCGCGATGCCGCGGTGCTGCGCCCAGGCCACGCCCTGGACCAGGTTCGGACCGGCGGTGAGCTGCCCGAATCCGGATGGCCGATCGATCCGGGACGCGGTCTTCACCGGCGCCTGCGCGGACCAGCCCCGCTTCACCCAATAGGGGTCGTACGCCGCGAACGTGGTCACTTCAAGATCGACCAGCCACTTGCACGCGCCGACGTACCCGTAGAGTCCCGGCGTCAACATCCGCACCGGGAACCCGTGCTCGAACGGCAACGGCTGCCCGTCCATGCCGACGACGAGCATCGCGTCCCGGCCGTCCATGATCGTGGCGACTGGCGTGCCGATCGTCATGCCGTCGATCGACCGGGCCACTACCTGATCCGCGCCCGCGTGCACGCCCGCCTCCCGCAGCAGCGCGCCGAGCGGGGCGCCGAGCCAGCGCGCGGTCCCGACGTAGGGGCCGCCGACCTCGTTCGACACGCAGTTGAGCGTGATGTCGCGCTGGATCAGCGGCCGTGCCATCAGCTGGTCGAGGCGAAGCGTCATCGGCCGGTCCACCATGCCGTGGATCCGCAGCGACCAGTCATCCGGGTTGATCTGCGGGATGGTCAGCGCGGTGTCGACGCGGTAGAACGCGTTCATCGGCGTGTAGAAGCCCGGCGCGCTCACGGCGCCTGGTCCGGGGTCGGACGGCGCCGGTAGCCGGAGTGCGGCTCGCAGCTTCGCGATCGATCCGGACTTGGCGTCGGAGATCAACTCGCCGCCGGCGTAGAGGACGACCGCCCCGAGCGCGACCAGGCCGCCGGTGAGCAGGAAGCGCCGACGATCGACGCGCGCACGGTCCGGCGTACCCCCCGGTTCTTGATCTGGACCTGCATCTTGATCTTTCAAAAGCAGCCGGAGTACGAGAACCGCGGCCGCGCCGGCGAGGACGGCCGGCGCGATATCGGTGATCCGGAACGTCGGCCGCGTGGTCGCGGCAAGCACTCCGATCACGCCGAACAGCGCGACGCCGACCAGGCCGATCAGGAGTTTCCGGGTTGCCATGAGGCCGACCACGATCGCGAACAGCGCGAGCAGGACGTAGATGTTGGTGAGCAGGAACAGCTTGTCGTGCGTGCCGAAGTGCCGGACCGCGAACTCCTTGAGCGGGGTCGGAGTCGCGTCGATGACCGTCTCGCCGACCGTGACGATCGGCGAGGTCTGCGGTCGGGTAACCGCCGCGGCCAGCTGCCCGACCGCGACTCCGGCCGCGCCGGCGAGCAGGCCGGCCACGGCACCGTAGGCCCAGCGTCGCATCGGATTACCTCACTGTGAATGGCTATGCCCGCCGCACGTGACCCGTGCGACGGGCATGAGTCGGGAAGTGCCGGACCGGTCAGCTGGTCGGCGTCAGGACGCTGTCGACGATGTAGACCGTCGCGTTCGCGGTCTTCACGTCGCCGCAGACGACCATGGCGGTGCCGTTCACCGTGAAGTTCGTGCCGCTGCCGGTGACGGTCAGGTTGCTGCCCTCGAGCGTCTTGTGGGTGCCCGCGAGCTGGTCGGGCGCGAGTTGGCCGGACACGACGTGGTACTCCAGGACTTTGGTGAGCTGCGCCTTGTCCGCCATGACGCTGTTCAGCGTCGCCGCCGGGATCTTGGCGAATGCGGCGTTGTCCGGCGCGAACACGGTGATGTCCTGCGCGTTATTGAGCGTGTCACCCAGGCCGGCCGCGGTCACCGCGGAGACGAGTGTCTTGAGCTGGGGGTTGCCGCTGGCCGCCGTCGCGACCGGAACCTTCGACATCGCGTCGAAACTACCGGCGTTGGACGGGTCGGTCGGAATCGAGGCGCATGCGGTGCCGAACGGCGCCTCGGAGGCGCTGGACGTAACGGCCGGGGCTGCTGCCTGGGTCGCCGCCTTGGCCGCGGACGACGAGCAGGCGGCGAGGCCGAGCACGGCCATTGCCGAAACGACGACTACAAGATGCTTTTTCACGATTCCTCCGGATGTAGTGGTTATTTCCATCACAGGAACTATTCGGCGCCCAACCCGGATACGGATGGGTACGACTTTCGACGAGCCGGACGTAGGCTCGTTTCACAGGTTCACGTGCTCATCGGGAAGGTCGAAAATCCGTGAGTAAGCAGGTACGACAGCTCGACCGGGTGGTCATCCGGTTCGCCGGCGACTCCGGCGACGGCATGCAGCTGACCGGAGACCGATTCACCTCGGAAACCGCTGCGCTCGGCAACGACATCTCAACGCTGCCGAACTTCCCGGCCGAGATCCGGGCGCCCGCCGGCACGCTGCCGGGCGTCTCCAGCTTCCAGGTGCACTTCGCCGACTACGACATCCTGACCCCCGGCGATGCGCCGAACGTGCTGGTCGCGATGAACCCGGCCGCGCTCAAGGCCAACCTTGCCGACCTACCGCGCGGCGCCGAGATCATCGTCAACACCGATGAGTTCACGAAGCGCAATCTGGCGAAGGTCGGCTACCTGGCGGATCCGCTGACCGACGGCACGCTCGACGCCTACACGCTGCATCCGGTCGGCCTGACCAGCATGACGGTCAAGGCGCTGGAGTCCTTCGCGCTATCCAAAAAGGATGCCGAACGGGCCAAGAACATGTTCGCGCTCGGGTTGCTGTCCTGGCTCTACTCCCGGCCGTACGAGTCGACGCTCACGTTCCTGGCGCGCAAATTCGCATCGAAGCCGGTGCTGGTCGAGTCGAACCAAGCCGCGTTCACGGCCGGCTGGAACTTCGGTGAGACGACCGAAGATTTCGTGATCCGCTACGAGGTCAAGCCGGCCCGGATGCCACCCGGCAACTACCGGAACATCACCGGCAACGCGGCGCTCGCACTCGGCCTGGTCGCCGCGAGCGTACGGTCTCGGCGGCCGCTGGTGCTCGGCGCCTATCCGATCACGCCGGCCAGCGACATCCTGCACGAGATGAGCAAGCACAAGAAGTTCGGCGTGATGACGGTGCAGGCCGAAGACGAGATCGCGGCGATCGGCATCGCGCTCGGCGCCTCGTACGGTGGTGCGCTCGGCGTGACCTCGACCAGCGGCCCGGGCATCGCGCTGAAGAGCGAGACCATCTCGCTGGCGATCGCCCTCGAGCTGCCGCTGTTGATCATCGACGTCCAGCGAGCCGGACCGTCCACGGGCATGCCGACCAAGACCGAGCAGGCCGACCTCCTGATGGCCCTGTACGGCCGGCACGGCGAAGCCCCGGCCGTCGTGATCGCGCCCAGCTCGCCCTCTGACTGCTTCCACGCCGCGTTGGACGCCGCCCGGATCGCGCTCACCTACCGGACGCCGGTCCTGCTGCTGTCCGACGGATATATCGCGAACGGCTCCGAGCCCTGGCTCCTGCCGGACGTCGCCGACCTGCCCGATCTGACCGTCGCGAACGCCACCGAGCCGAACTCCCCGGACGGCACGAAGTTCCTGCCGTACCTGCGGGATCCGGAGACGATGGCCCGGCCGTGGGCGATTCCGGGTACCGCGGGGCTGGAACACCGCATCGGCGGGCTGGAGAAGGCCGACGTGACCGGCGACATCTCCTACGATCCGGCGAACCACGACTTCATGGTCCGGATGCGGGCGTCCCGGATCGCGAACATCGACGTCCCCGACATCACGGTCGAGGATCCGGACGGCGATGCGACCGTGCTCGTCCTCGGATGGGGGTCCACCTACGGCCCGATCGGTGCGGCCTGCCGGGCGTTGCGCAAGCGCGGGATGTCCGTCGCGCAGGCGCACGTACGCTATCTGAACCCTCTGCCGAAGAACCTCGAATCCGTGCTGCGGTCCTTTGACCGGGTGGTCATCCCGGAGATGAACCTCGGCCAGCTCGCTTCGGTGATCCGCTCGAAATACCTGGTCGACGCGATCTCCTACAACCAGGTTCGCGGGCTTCCCTTCACGGCCGCGGAGCTGGAGACGATGTTGGAAGGTGTGATCGGCGATGTCTGATCTCGTACCGTTGCAGCTGTCGGCCAAGGACTTCAAGAGCGATCAGGAAGTGCGCTGGTGCCCGGGCTGCGGTGACTACGCGGTCCTGTCCGCGGTGCAGTCGTTCATGCCGGAACTCAACATCCCGCGCGAGAACATCGTGTTCGTCTCGGGCATCGGATGCTCGTCGCGGTTCCCGTACTACATGAACACGTACGGCATCCACTCGATCCACGGGCGTGCACCCGCGATCGCGACCGGCCTGTCGGTCTCCCGTCCGGACCTGTCGGTCTGGGTGGTCACCGGCGACGGCGACGCGCTGTCGATCGGCGGCAACCACCTGATCCACGCGCTGCGCCGCAACGTCAACCTGAAGATCCTGCTGTTCAACAACCGGATCTACGGCCTGACGAAGGGGCAGTATTCGCCGACGTCCGAACTCGGGAAGATCACCAAGTCGACGCCGGTCGGATCGGCGGATGCGCCGTTCAATCCGTTGTCGCTGGCGCTCGGCGCGGAGGCGTCGTTCGTCGCCCGTACGATCGACTCCGATCGCAAGCACCTCACATCGGTGCTCCGAGCGGCGTCGCAGCACGAGGGCTCGTCGTTCGTGGAGATCTACCAGAACTGCAACATCTTCAACGACGGTGCGTTCGATGTCCTCAAGGAGCCGGCGACCCGGGACGACTACACGATCCGGCTGGAGCACGGTAAGCCGGTCACGTTCGGGGCGGAAGGCGAGTGGTGCGTCGTGCACCCGCCCGGCGCGTTCAGCCTCGAGGTCCGGCGTACCGCCGACGTCCCGGCCGGCGACATCCTCACGCACGACGCGCACGTGGCCGATCCCTCGTACGCATTCGCCCTGTCGCGCCTGCCCGAACTCGACCTGCGGTACACGCCGATCGGGGTACTCCGGGACGTGGTCCGACCGTCGTACGACGCGATCGTGAACGAGCAGATCGCGGCCGCCCGGCAGCGGGCCGGCGATCCGGAATCCGATCTTGCGGCGCTGCTCAACTCCGGCGACACGTGGACGATCGCGTAGAAATCAGGACGCCAGGTCGATCGTGACCTCGATGTTGGCGAAGCGTTCCGATCCGTCGGCCATGTCCGGATGGTCGACGGACAGCGCCACCGCCACCGCCTGCTCCAGCGTGAGACCGGCACCCTGCGCGTACACGTCGTCGAACACCCGATCGCCGAGCGCCGTCCGGACCGCGCTCTGCTGCTCGGCCCAGAACGGCGCGAACAGCGAGTTGGCGCCGCGCAGCCAGACGTGAGCAGCCTGGGCCGCACCGAACAGCCGGGCCGCGGTGATCGGGTCGCCACCGAGCGCACAACGGGCCGCCAGAGCGTTCACGGTCTCGCACGCACCGGAGTGGAACCCGAACGTCATCCGAGAGCGCAGCGCGACCACCAGGTGCTCGTGCGACGCGACCACATCGCCACGGGACAGTGCGACCATCCCGAGCATCATGTCGACCTTGCGGCCGCCGCGCTCGGTCGGCTTCGTCGCCTCGACCGTCCGGGCGCTGCCGAGAATCTCGGCCGCCTCTTCGAGCTTGCCCTGTCGCCAGAGCATCTGGGCCAGGCAGCAGACCGCATCGAGCGCCTCGTGGGCCACGTCGTTCGTCTCGGCCCAGGCGAGCACGTCCCGGCAGGACGCTTCGGCCGCGGTCAGGTCGCCCATGTCCAGCAGCGAGACCGCGTGCGCCGCTCGAACCCGGGCGAGCAGGCCGAGATCGTTCGTCCGGCGGGCGGCCGCCTCGGCACGCTGCGCGAACCGCAGCGCCTCGGCATGCTCGCCGTCCGCACCGGCGTGCAGGGCATGCATGTGGTACGCCATCGCCAACTCGTCGTCCGGAACGCTCTCCCCGGTCGCGGCGATCCGCTCGTAGAGCCGGAACAGCCACAGGCGACCTTCCCGGGCCAGCCCGCGCTCGCGCCACCAGCGATCCAAGCCGTTCGCCAGGGCCAGGCCGTCCCGGGCGAGGCCACGGGTCACCGTCCACTTGAGAGCGGCGCGGACCTCGTCGGCGAGCGGATCGATCGCGTACATCGATGTCGTGATCAGGCGGCCGTCCGGTCCGCGCTGGACCCGATCGACCTCGTGCCGCGACCAGGCGACGTGCCGCTCGTGCGCCGAGGTGGCCTCGTCCTTCTCGGTCAGGTGCCGCCCGGCATAGGCCCGGATCGGATCGAGCATCCGGTAGACCATGCCGTCCGCGGTCGGCTCCGCGGCCACCAGGGACTTGTCCACGAGGACGGATAGGAACGCGACCGGGTCCGCCTCGAACAGCCACTCGATCGCCGGCAGATCGACCGGGCCGGCAAAGACCGACATGCGACGCAGCAAGGCGGCCGCATCGGGGCCGAGCGTCCGGTAGGACCAGGACACCGTGTTCTGGATGGTGGCGTGCCGTCCGGCCGCGGTGTCCTCGCCGACGCCGGGAAGTCCGAGGTCGAGGCGGCCGGCCGTGACATCGAGCCGATCCGCGAGATCGCCCGCGGACAGCGAGCGCAGCCGGGCGGCCGCGAGTTCGAGAGCCAGCGGGAGGCCGTCGAGGTGCTCCGCGACCCGCGACAGCTGGACCAGCTCGCTGCCGTCGGTCGCCCGACCGCCACGCGACGCGGACGTGCGCTCCAGCAACAGCTTCACGGCCTCGCTCGGCGCGCCATCGGGCCCGGAGGCCAGCGACAGCGGCGGGATCCGCCACAGCACCTCGCCCGGCAGGTTCAGCGGCTCGCGACTGGTCGCGAGCACCCGGGTCGACTCGCCGCTGCCGAGCACCCGGCTGACCAGCATGGCGGTCGCGCCCGGCTGCGCGTCGCAGGTGTCCAGGACGAGCAGGCAGCGCCGGTCCGCGGTGAACTCGCGGAGCGTGTCCAGCACCGCACGCCCCGGTTCGGGCCGCAGACCCAGTGTCGCGGCGACCGCGACCGCGACCAGGCCGGGATCGGTCACCGCGGCCAGATCGGTGAACCACACCCCATCCGGGTACGCCGAAATGAAGTCACCGGCGACCTCGAGCGCGAGCCTGGTCTTGCCGGCTCCGCCGGGGCCGACGACGTTCACCAGACGGTTGCCGGCCAGCAGATCGGCGAGCGCCGACCGTTCAGCGGCCCGGCCGACGAACGACGTGGCAACGCCGGGAAGGTTGTGGGGGCTGGTCGCGAGCGTACGGGGGCGCGGGAATCGCCGTTCCAGGCCGGGTGTGACGAGCTGGAACAGCCGTTCGCGGTCGTCGAAGCCACGCAGGCGATGCAGGCCGAGGTCGAGCATCCAGGTCTGGCCGTCCAGGTCGCCGGCGGCCAGCATGGTCGCCTCGGAGCACAGGATCTGGCCGCCGTGCGCCGCGCTGGCGATCCGGGCCGCACGATGGACTTCCGGACTCGCGTACTCACCGGCGACCGGGATCGCGTGTCCGGTGTGGAGACCCATGCGGACCGAGGGCCGAGCCTCGGGCGTCGGCCAGTCGTGTGCGGCGAGCGCGTGCTGTGCCGCCGCGCAGGCGCGCAGTGCGTCGGACGGGTCTGCGAAAGCCACGAAGACCGAATCGCCTTCGGTGAAGAGCGGCACGCCGCCGCACTTGGACAGCGCGCCCACGAGGATCCGCCGGTGCTCGATCAGCACCGGTCGGTACTCCGCCCCGAGCATCCGCGCGAGTCGCGTTGATCCCTCGATGTCGGTAAACAGGAACGTCACCAACCCGGACGGCAGGTTGCGTCTTACCTTCTGTCGCAACACGGAAACCTCCCACCCCCTGGAAGTAACGCTTATGTTGCCCCGCCACTGCTGACCGTCACATCGGGGAAACGGGCAGCTCAGGTCGGCACAACGATGATCTCAAAGCAGCCGACCAGAGGCGAGGGGCATTCGCTGACGTAACGACAGCTGCGACACACGGTTGCGGTCATATCCGGCGCAATGTGTGCCACGGTGCGACGTGTGCGATGCCCGACGGTCGTCGTGGGCAACCGCAACCGTCGCGGTCCCTCAAGTCGACTGCGTCGCCTCAACGACGGCAGCTGCCCCCGCAGCATCCGCCACCGGTTGAAACCGACCGATGCACTCTCCGAAGCTCGTCCCCCAACGGCAACCGAGACAGTAGAAACTGAGACATCAGGAACGGCGTGACCGGGTCGTCATGCCGGGGCGGGCACATCACCGATGCGTCGAGCGCGTTGATCGACCGCCTGATGTCGACACCGATAGCCGTAACTCCGCATGTCGTGAGGTTAGCGCGTACCTGTGACATTTCACATGGGCGGCCTGCACAGAGGCCTTCCCAGAGCGTAATTTCACAGAAAGTAACGGGTGTTTTTCGCACAGTGAGATACTGATCGGCGTTTACACCTTTCGCATTCCCGACTTTGTCGGCAAGCTGGACCCGTGATGGTACGCGAGTGGGACCCCCTGGCCGCGCCGTCCGCCGAGATCGAAACCATGGTGAACGCGCTCAACGCCATGCTCGCCACCGACCTCCCGGACGACCCGCCATGGCTGACTGCCTCGTTCCGCGAATATCTCGCGGTGACGATGCCGGGCGAACGTCGTGTTACCTGGATCGCCGAGTCGGCGCCTGGGGCTGCGGCAGGGCATCATCCGGACGGCGGAGGCGATTCTCGGCTCGTCCAATGTGCTGCTCTTCGACGACATGGCCGTCCTCGAAGTCCTCGTTCATCCGAAGGCCCGCCACATCGGGGTCGGACAGGCGCTCCTGGCCGCGGCCGTCCGCCGGGCGTACCGAGGAGGGTTTCTCCTCGATGGGAGTCGAGGTCATCGGCGGCACACCGGCCGCACGGTTCTACGAGTCCAACGGCTTCACCTGCGCCTATACCGAGACCCGGAACATCCTTGAGCTGTCGAGCGTGGACTGGCTCCGGCTCGGCGAGATGGCCGGCGGCGTCGGCTCCGGCTACCGGATCGAATACTTCCCCGGTGGGCCGCCGGAAGAGCTGTACGAGTCGTACGCGTCCGCAAAATACCTGGCACAGAGCATCGTCGAGCAGACCGATCTCGGACTGAGCCCGAGTTCCACGAATGCCCAGCGCCTCGCCGCCAGTCTGCGGACGCTGCACATGCGCGGCATGAAGCCGTACATCGTGGTCGGCATCCACGAGGCGACCGGCGAGGTGGCCGCGCTGACCGAGGTCGTGGTCGCGGCGCAGCACCCGAACCGCGCCGACCAGTACGACACCGTCGTCGTCCCGGCACACCGCGGCTATGGTCTGACCCGGGCCGTCAAGGCCCGCATGCTGTTCGAGCTGCGCTCGGCCGAGCCGCAGGTCAAGTCGGTCCAGACGTGGAATGCGCTGGATGCCGAGGGCATGCTGACGGTCAACGCCGAGCTCGGCTTCCGGACCGACCGGGAATGGCGCGAATACCAGGCCGACGTGGCCGAGCTGGCCGTCCGCCTGGGCGTGGACACCCCGGCGGCGTGACCGTCGGTCAGTAGCGATCGCGAAGCAGGCGTGCGGCCTCTTCGGCCCAGTAGGTCAGGATGATCGAGGCACCCGCCCGCCGGATCGACGTCAGCGTCTCCAGAATCGCGCGCTCACGGTCGATCCAGCCGTTCGCAGCCGCGGCCTCCACCATCGCGTACTCACCGGACACCTGGTAGGCCGCGACCGGTACGTCGACGGCCGCGACGACCGCGGACAGCACGTCCAGGTACGGCAGCGCGGGCTTGACCATCACGATGTCGGCCCCCTCCGCGATGTCCAGGGCAACTTCGCGGAGCGACTCCCGAACGTTCGCCGGATTCTGCTGGTACGTGCGACGGTCGCCCTCGAGCGCCGATTCCACCGCCTGGCGGAACGGTCCAAAGAAGGCAGATGCGTACTTTATGGCATATGCCAGAATCGTCACGTCGGCGTAACCGGCCGCGTCGAGTGCAGCCCGTACCACTCCGACCTGACCGTCCATCATGCCGGACGGGCCGACCACGTGGACCCCGGCGGCGGCCTGTGCCACCGCCATATCGGCGTAGCGCTCGAGTGTCGCGTCGTTGTCGACGCGGCCGTCCGCGTCGAGAACGCCGCAGTGGCCGTGCGAGGTGAACTCGTCCAGGCAGAGATCGCTCATGACGATGGTCGCATCGCCGACCTCGGAGATCACGTCGCGGATGGCGACGTTCAGGATGCCGTTCGGATCGGTGCCACCGGAGCCGACCGCGTCGCGGGTGGACGGGACGCCGAACAGCATGATCCCGCCGACCCCGGCCCGGACCGCCTCGGCAGCGGCTTTCCGCAACGATTCGCGCGAGTGCTGCATCACGCCGGGGAGCGACGCGATCGGCCGCGGCTCGGTCAGGCCTTCCTTGACGAACATGGGCAGCACGAGTTGCGACGGAGCGACCTGAACCTCCTCGACGAGGCGGCGCATCGGTGCCGAGACGCGAAGCCGGCGGGGCCGGATCGTGGGGTATGTCATCGGATTCCCTAGCTCGGGTTGATCCTGGACTAATCTCCAGGATCAACCCGGAAAGCGTTAGCGGAAGCGCAGCGCCGTCGGGCCCTGCACCTTCGAGCCTCTGCGGCTCTTCGCCGGCATTGCGGCCAGCTTCTCGCGGAGTTCCACGGCGTACGCGGCGAGCGCCTCGACCAGGTCGGGCACTGACGCGTGTCCGGGCTGAGCATCGACGCGCAGCCCGAATTCGGCAGCCGTCTCGGCCGTCTTCGGACCGATCACGGCGACCACCGTACGCTGCATGCGGCTTGCCGGCGATACCGACCAGGTTCCGGACCGTCGAGGACGACGTGAACAGCACGGCATCGAAGCCACCCGACTTGATCGCGTCCCGGATCTCGGCGGCCGGCGGTGCGGCGCGTACGGTCCGGTAGGCGGTGACGTCGTCGACCTCCCAGCCGCGCTCGGTCAGCCCGGCGGCGAGCGTCTCGGTCGCGATGTCGGCGCGCGGCAGCAGCACCCGGCCGACCGGGTCGAGGATCTCGTCGTGCGGCGAGAACTCGGCCAGCAGGCCATCCGACGACTGATCGCCGGCCGGAATCAGCTCCGGCTGGATGCCGAAGCCCGCGGACCGCGTCCGCGGTCGCCTCGCCGATGCAGGCGATCTTCACGCCGCCGAAGTGGCGCGCGTCGAGGCCGTGCTCGCCGAACTTCTCCCAGACCGCCCGGACCGCGTTCACCGAGGTGAAGATCACCCAGGCGTACCGGCCGTCGACCAGGCCCTTGATCGCGCGCTCCATCTGCGCCGGGGTACGCGGCGGCTCGACCGCGATCGTCGGCACCTCGCACGGGATCGCGCCGTACGTGCGGAGCAGGTCGCTCATCACGCCGGCCTGCTCCTTCGTCCGGGGGACGAGCACCTTCCAGCCGTACAGCGGGCGGTTCTCCCACCAGCTCAGCTTGTCCCGGTGCGCGACACCGGCACCGACGCTCAGCACCACCCGGCCGGAGAAGCCGAGCGACGCGGCGACCACGCTGTCCACGGTCGACGTCGACGTGTACTGCGTCTCGCCGGTGCCGTCACCGGTGATCGCCACCGGCGTGGACGGCTCGACGCCGCAGGCCAGCAGCCCGTCGCGGATCGCGGCGAGGTCACCGGCGTCGAGCGCGAGTGCGACCGAGCCACGGGCGGCGGCCGATGCGAGCGCGTCGAAGTCGAGCGTGTTGACGTCGTCGACGTCGGCCGACGTACGGACGCCGGTCAGCGGCACGCCGGCGTAGGACGCGACGCCGGCCGCCTGGGCGATGCCGGGCACGACCTCGAACTGCACGGCCGTACGGGCGACCGCCTGGACCTCCTTGACCACCGAGTCGTGACCGAACGGGTCACCGGCGACGAGGTGCACCGCGCGCAGGCCGGAGCGGGCCGCGGAAAGCAGCACCTTCGCGACGTCGCCGGGCGCACCCTCGGCCGGGCTGAACTCGGCCTCCTCGGGCGCGATGGCCCGGATCGCATCGAGCATCGGCTCGGGTACGCCCCGGTCGAACACCACGTGGTCAACGCCGGCGATCGCGTCGTACGCGCGACGGGTCAACAGGCCCGGATCACCGGGGCCGGCACCGACGAAGCTGATCCGTCCGGTGGTCTTGCGGGTGCGGGTCATTCCATTGCTCCCAGTAACTTGTCGGCACCGGCGGCGAGCAGATCGGCGGCCAGCAGCCGGCCGATCTGTTCCGCGTCGGTGAGCGTTCCGGTACGCGTCAATCGAAGGGCAATCCGCCCGTCGAGGCTGTAGACGGCACCGCGCAGGTGAATCTCGGGTCCGCTCCCACCGGCGGCGTTACCGCTGCCGTCAGGTTCGGCGATCCCGATCGTGGACGGGATGACAATTTCGGCGAGCCCGGCGACCGGCGCCGAGCAGCCTGCTTCGAGCGCTGCGAGCAGCGCCCGTTCCGCGGTGATCGCGGCGCGACTGTGTGGATCATCAAGGACCGCGAGCGCGGCGACCAGCTCCGCGTCGTCGGTGCGGCATTCGATCGCGAGGGCGCCCTGCGCCGGCGCCGGAAGGACCAGCGCCGGATCGAGGATCTCGGTGATCTCGCCGGCCCGGCCGAGGCGGGCCAGCCCGGCCCGGGCCAGGATGACCGCGTCGAGTTCGCCGTCGGTCGACCTTTCGCAAGCGGGTGTCGACGTTGCCGCGGATCGGCACGGTCTCGACCGGCAGGCCGAGCGCGCCGATCGCGGCGATGCGGCGCACCGAGCCGGTGCCGATCCGCGCACCGGCCGGAAGTTCCTGCAGCGTGAGGCCGTCCCGGGCGACGAGCGCATCGCGCGGATCCTCGCGTTTCGGCACGGCCACGATGGACAGTCCGTCGGCCGGCGCGGTCGGCAGATCCTTGTACGAGTGGACCGCGAAGTCGATCTCTTTCGCGTTCAGCGCGTCCCGCAGCGCGGAGACGAACACACCGACGCCCAGGTGCGCCACCGGCGCGGAGGAACGGTCACCGGACGTGACGATCTCGACGAGCTCCACCTCCAGGCCGGTCGCGTCCCGGACCGCCTGCGCGACGAGGCCGCTCTGCGCCATCGCGAGAGCGCTGCCGCGGGTGCCCAGTCGCAAGGTCATGAGTCCCCCTGCGGAGCAGGCGTCCGGCGGCACGTCCGCGATCGTCTCGGCCACCGGCGGCACGTCCAGCTCGAACAATTCCCGCAGCACCTCGGCGTAGCGGTCGCCGCCCGGACCGGCGGCCAGTTCCCGGACGCGTACGGTCGGCGAGTGCAGCAGCCGCTGCACGACCCGGTGCACGGCCTGCGCCACCTCGGCACGCTGCGGATCGGTGAGATCGGGCAGCCGCTCGCCGAGCCGGTGCAGTTCGGTCGCGACGACCTCGTCCGCGCGGGCACGCAGCGCGGCCACGGTCGGTGCGACGGTCGCGCCGCGAAGCATGATCCGGAACGCGTCCACCTCGGTCGCGACGATCGACTCGACCGCCGCCTCGTCCGAGACGAGCGCGCCGTCGGCCTTCTCGCCGCGGATCGATGCGGCCAGCATCTCCATGTCGATCAGCGTGACGCCGTCGAGCGCGCCGACCGCAGGGTCGACATCGCGCGGCACCGCCAGGTCGAGGACGACGACCGGTCCGGCGACGTGATCGGTGGTCAGCACGTGCCCGCTCGCGGTCGTCGCCGAGATCACCAGGTCGGCACCGGCCACGGCTTGGGCAAGATCGCCGAACGGTACCGCCGTCGCGCCGTGCAACGTGGCCAGGCGCGATGCCCGGGATGCGTCCCGGTTCGTCACCATGATCGCTCCGACGCCGCTGCGGCGCAGCGTGGCCAGCGCGAGGGCGCCCATCGAACCGGCGCCGATGACGAGCACCGAGGCGCCCGCGATGCCGTCGCCGGGCAGCTTCGTCGCGGCCAGCCCGAGCGCGGCCGAGACCACGTTCTGGCCGGCCCGGTCGATGCCGGTCTCGGCGTGCGCCCGCTTGCCGACCCGCAGCGCCTGCTGCATCACGTCGTGGATCAGGCGCCCGGCGGTGTCGCGTTCGGACGCCAGCGCGTACGCGTCCCGCAGCTGCCCGAGAATCTGCGACTCGCCGACGACCATCGAGTCGAGGCCGGCCGCGACCCGGAATGCGTGCCGGGCGGCGTCCGCGTCGAAGTGGACGTACATGTGCGGAGCGAGTTCGGCGGCGGTGGAGCCGAGCCGGGCCGCAAGCACCGCGGCGACATCGGCGAGTCCACCGTGGAACGCGGTGACACCGGCGTAGATCTCGACCCGGTTGCACGTCGAGAGCACCATCGCCTCGCCGACGTACGGCTGGCCCATCAGATCGGTCAGCAGGTGCGGGGCGTCCTGCGGCGATGCCGCCAGCCGGTCCAGAATGGCGACGTTCGCGGTGCGGTGGGACACGCCGACGACCAAGAGGTTCATGTACCGACCGCCTCCGAGGTCAGGGCGTCCGCCGGTGGCAGCGCCGGCAGCGCGGTCAGCGACGCCTTGCGATGCTCGTGGAACGACAGGATCTGCAGTTCGATCGCGAGATCGACCTTACGGACATCGACCCCGTCCGGGACCGAAAGCACGCAGGGTGCGAAGTTGAGGATGCTCGTCACGCCGCACTTGACCAACTCGTCGACGACGGACTGCGCGGCCGGAGCGGGTGTGGCGATCACCGCGATCGAGATCTCTTCGGCCGCGACGACCTCGGCGAGATCATCGATGTGGTGGACCGCGAGCCCGTTGATCTTCTCGCCGATCCGGCTCCGATCCGCGTCGAACAGCGCGGCGATCCGGAAGCCACGGCTGGCGAAGCCGGCGTACCCGGCGAGGGCGTGACCGAGATTACCGACACCGACGAGCGCGACCGAGCGGCGGATCGTCAGGCCGAGGAAGTATTCGATCTGCTCGATCAGCAGTGTGACGTCGTAGCCGACGCCGCGGGTGCCGTACGAGCCGAGGTGCGACAGGTCCTTGCGGAGCTTCGCGGAGTTCAGCCCGGCCGCGCCGGCCAGGCCTTCGCTGGAGACCGTGTCGTGACCGGCCTCGGCGAGGTTGTGCAGCGCGCGCAGGTATTCCGGCAGGCGCGCGACCGTCGCTTCGGGCAGGTCGGGGAAGACCGTCAACCGGCCCGGTGCCTGCGGTTCATCACCGGATGCTCCGCTGCGCTGCTGACTCATCTGACTCCGTGGAAAGATACGAATTTGACTGGATGACGACCAGTAACCGCGACGTGGTCATCCCGACGCACAGCCGGTCACCGTCTGTGCTAGCGGTGCTCGTCGCAGTCACAGAGTAGGCGCTTGTGAACGCGTGCACAAATCGCGATCTTGAAGCCATCGTTGCCTCTCCCGGCCCGGGCGTTCATCCCACCGCGACCTGCTGGCCAGCCGATTGTCGCCGAGAGAGCGCCAGACTCGATCCGGAGACGCGGGTGCAGCGGAACGAGGCCGTTCGGCGATTATCTCTCAATCTGAACTAAGCAGGCGAGTTGCCCTTAGTCGACTCGCCGGTACATATCTGCTAGCTAGGTCAATAACCCGACATATGTCGTCGCAATTGCCTGGGGTCCGGCTAGCCCTACCACCGATACTCGGGTGGATGGGCTGGGAGCGACACGTCGAATCTGGGAGTTTGGACGACATGGTGAACACGTCCTCCCCCCGTAACGCGTTCGGCCGCATGATCCACCAGCTCATCGTGGACACCGGGTACAACCTGATCGGGCTGGTCCTCGCCGTGATGTCATTCACACTGATCATCACCGGCCTGGTCACCGGGCTGGGGCTGCTGATCATCGCGGTCGGCCTGCCGATCCTGACGTTCACGATGTTCATCGCCCGCGGCTTCGCCGATCTACACCGAGTCAGCCTGCGTGGTGTGATCGGCCGCCCGTCGCCGCGGCCGCTCTATCCGGCGGCGCCGGCCAATGCCGGATGGTTCCGGCGGATGGTCAATCCGTTGCTGAGCAGCCAATCCTGGCTCGACGTCATGGCCGGCCTTTTCGACCTGCCGTTCGCCATCGTCGCGTTCGTGCTGACCGTGACCTGGTGGGCCGGTGCGCTCGGCGGGGTCACGTACGCGCTGTGGGATTGGACACTGCCCACCAACGGCACGCAGGCAAACGGTGTCGTCGTCGACAACAGGTCCCTGGCCGACCTGCTCGGATTCGGCAACGGAACGGTCGCACGGATCACCGCGAACGAGATCGTCGGCGTCTTCTTCCTGCTCACGCTGCCGATCGTGGTCCGCGCTCGCGGCGCTCGCCCGGGCACACGTCAGCCGCGCGATGCTGTGCGGCGTCGCGGAGCTGCGCCGCCAGATCACCGGCCTGCAGGAACAGAAGCAAGCCGCGGTGTCCGCCGAGGCCACCGCGCTACGGCGGCTGGAGCGGGATATCCACGACGGTCCTCAACAGCGGCTGGTACGCCTGGCCATGGACCTCGGCCGGGCACGGCAGCAACTCGACACGGATCCGCAGGCGGCCCGGGCCACGATCGAGGAGGCGCTCGGCCAGACCCGCGAGACGCTGGACGAACTCCGGGCACTGTCGCGAGGCATCGCACCGCCGATCCTCACCGACCGCGGCCTGTCCAGCGCGCTTGCCGCCCTGGGGGCACGGTCGCCCGTACCGGTGGATCTGGCTCTTGATCCGGAGCTGGGTCGGCTCGATCCGGGAGTGGAGTCGACCACCTATTTCGTGGTCGCCGAGGCGCTCACCAACGTCGCCAAGCACAGCCAGGCCACGCAGTGCGCGATCACCGTCGCGGTCGCATCGGCCGTGTCGCCGACGGCCGCGCAGCCGTCCGGAAATCTGCTCGGCATCGTGGTGCTGGACGACGGCGTCGGCGGCGCCAGCATCGCCAAGGGACACGGACTCGCGGGCCTGGCCGATCGCGTGCGAGCGGCAGGTGGCACGCTGCGCATAACGAGCCCGATCGGCGGGCCTACCGAAATCCGAGTGGAGCTGCCGTGCGGGTAATCGTGGCCGACGACGCCGTCCTGCTGCGTGAGGGCCTGATCCGGCTGCTCGGCGAGAACGGGCATGATGTCGTCGCGGCGGTCGGTGACGGTCCGTCGTTTGTGGACGCGGTCCTGAGGCACCGACCGGACGTGTCGATCGTGGACGTTCGCATGCCGCCGTCGCACACGGATGAAGGGCTGCGGGCCTCGGTCGAGGCGCGGCGGCTGGTGCCGAAGACTCCGGTACTGGTGCTGTCGCAGTACGTCGAGGTCAGCTACGCCGACGACCTGCTCGCGGACGGGGCCGGTGCGGTGGGCTACCTGCTGAAGGATCGGGTTGCGGATGTCGCCGAGTTCCTGGACGACCTGGCTCGGGTCGCCGACGGCGGCACGGTGCTCGACCCCGAGGTGGTCGGCCAACTCGTCGTACGGCGAGGCCGGGTACCACTGGATTCGTTGACCGCACGCGAGCGCGAGGTGCTCAGCCTGATGGCTGAGGGCCGCTCGAACGGCGCGATCGCGAAACACCTCGTGGTCACCGACGGCGCCGTGGAGAAGCACGTGAAGAACATCTTCACGAAGCTCGACCTGCCGCCGGACGAGGAGCAGCACCGACGGGTGCTGGCCGTCCTCAGCTATCTACGCGGACGGGGCTGACCGGCACCAGCGCGAGCGCCTCGGCGAGCGAATCGACCACCGGGACGCCGACCGTCTCCAGCTTCCCACGATCGGTCAGACCGCCCGAGTAGAGGATGCAGTCTGCTCCGACCGATGCCGCGGCCAGCGCGTCGTCGACCGAATCGCCGACCAGCACGCAGTCACCGCCGTCCAGACCCAGCATCTCGATATGGGCCGCGAGATGCGGCACCTTAGAACCGCCGCCGATCGTCGCGCGCAGGCCGTCGATCCGAGAGAAGTAGCCGGTCAGGCCATATGCGTCGACGGTCGGTACGAGCCGGTGGTGGAACCACATGGACAGCAGCGATTGCGGACCGGTCCAAGCGACGAGTGCGTCCACCGCGCCCAGTGTCAGCGGGCAGGACGGCAGCAGCGCCTCGTACACGGTGTGGTAGCCGATTTCGAGCTTCTCGAAGTCGGCCGGTGGAAGGTCGCGGCCGAGGACCGCCGCGTAGTAGAGCTCGACCGGGCGGACGAAGTCTCGGCGGTGCTCGTCGAGCGTCACCGGTCCGCCGCCGAAGGCGGCGAGTGCGCTGTTCGTTGCTTCGAGCACGAGATGTGTGTCGTTGAGAAGTGTGCCGTTCCAGTCCCAGATTATGTGTTTCATCAGGACCGAGTTTACGGCGATCTACAACTGATTTCCGTGAGCGATGTCACGTCGCAGCCGGTCTTCCTCGACCCGGAAGCAGCCGTGCATGCGCCCGTCCACCATGATCACCGGAATCATCTCGGCGTACTCGTCCTCGAGGTCGGCGTGGCCGATGATGTCGATGTCGATCCAGCCGACGCCGGTGTCCGCCGCGACGCGCGCGACGATCTCCTTCGCCGTGTCGCATAGATGGCAGCCGGGCTTGGAAAAGACCTTGATCCGCGGTGCAGCCACGCGCTCCTGCTCAGGCATGCAGGGCACCCTTGCGTACCTTGCCAGTAGCCGAATGCGGCAGCTCCGACCGGAATTCGACCGCGGTCGGGCACTTGAACCGGGCCAGGCTCCGCCGGCAGTGTCCGAGCAGGTCATCAACGTCGACCGGGGCCGACGTGACCACGAACGCGGTTACCGACTGGCCGGTATAGGGGTGCTGCACACCGACGACCGCGGCCTCGCGGACGGCCGGATGCGTCACCAGCACCTGCTCGACCTCGGCCGGATAGACGTTGAAACCGTTCACGATGATCAGCTCGTGCAGCCGGTCGACCAGGAACAGGTCGCCGTCGGCATCGGCGTACGCGATGTCGCCGGTCGCCCACCAACCGTCCGGATCCGGGCCGTCGGTGCCGTCCGGCCAGTAGCCGGAGAACAGGTTCGCGCCTCGAACCACAATCTCGCCGGGATCGCCGGAGGCGTCGTCGTCTTCGTCGACGTCGGTACTCCAGACGTCGTCACCGGCCACATTGACCAGGCGCAGATCGACGCCCGGAAGTGCGCGTCCGATCGAGCCCACTTTCGGAATCGGGCTCGCGAGCGTCGTGGTCAGGACGGGTGCGGACTCGGTCAACCCGTACCCGACGAAGATCGTCTTCCCGGTTGCCGCCCGGAACGCGCCTGCGATGTCCGCGCCGAGCGGTGCAGCGCCGCACACCGACAGGCGCGTGCGCTCGAACGTGCGCGCGTAGTCCGGCACCAGCGACCATGCGAGGAACATCGTCGGCACGCCCAGGACGACGCTGACCTGGTGCTCGTCGATGATCCGCAGCGTCTCAGCCGCATCCGTCGCCTCCACCAGCACGCCGGTCGCGCCGTGATGAACGACCGCGCCGAGCCCGGAATTCAGGCCGTACGCGTGGAAGACCGGCACGGCCAGCAGCACCACGTCGTCGGGCAGCACGACCGGTGGCGTGATCGCGGCGAGCTGCTCATGGTTCGCGAGCAGCGCTCGGTGCGAGAGCATCGCGCCCTTCGGCCGACCGAGGCTGCCCGACGTGAAGAGAAGGACGGCGAGATCGTCCGCCGCGGTCGTCTCGGTCACCGGAGCGCCGTCGAGCGCCAGGTTGGAGAGATCAACATCCAGCGTGTACGCATAACCGGGCCTCGCGCCGACCGTGACGTGCACGTCGGCCGTGGCGATCAGCACGCGCGCGCCCGACTCGTCCAGCGACTCGCCGAATTCCCGCGCCGTGTACGCCGGGTTGATCGGCACCGCGACCAGACCGGCCCGGAGCGTCGCGAGATACACGGCGGCGAACTCGATCGTGTTCGGCAACGCGATCGCCACCCGCGCCGGATGTGCATCGCCGGGAAGTTCCAGCGCGAGCAACCCCCGCGCGTACGCGTCCACCCGCGCATCGAGCTGCGCCCAGGTCAGCTCCTGATCCCGCCAGCGCAGCGCGGCACGCGAACCGACCGAGGTCGCGTTGCGCCGCAGCGACGCGGCGAGATTCGTGTGAAGCGGCACGGCCTCTCACTCTTCCATACGCCGATCACGCGCCCAAGGGGCCGACGCGGCATCTCCACGGACCAATCAACACAGCGTCACCGGCGTGTCGCGCAATGTCAGCCTTTCGGGTTGAACTCGAGTCTCCTACGGGTGGACGGTTGACCGATTCCGTCAGTCCCATCGGCCGCATCGCCACCGGGATCTGTGCCGAATTTCCCAGCATGGGGGCCGTTTCGCTGCAGGGCTACGTACCGGATTGGACCGGACACTATGTGCGACACACACCCTCGATGTCGGGAAATACTTTCCGTCTGAATAAAGGGACTTTCCACACGCGGGTGACGTTGGCCCTATCATCGCTTGGGTCGGCTCATCCGTTTTGGCGTGAGAAGACACCCCTCACCCGGAGGAGGCGGCAGTGCCCGTTAAAGCACGGCGATTCCACCTCGATGCTGTTCGTCGCATTCGCCTCGATGGCCAAGCGGCAAACACCGTCACGTCCTGGCCCCTAATGTCGGACACCGAGCCTGTCAGTCTGCTCGCCGGCGCCGAATACCGGCCCGTCGACGTGGTCGCGTGACCGGCTATCCGCTGGCAGCCGGCCAGCTTGACGGTTGGACCCCGCTGAGTCGCGAGGTCTTCGGCGCACGCGCGGCACTCACCGAAGGGCTGCAGGCGCTCCGCCAAACGCTCGCGGACCTGCGCCTGATGGAGAGCCTCGGCGTACGCGGCGACGGCAGCAACTCGCGGACCCGGAACCGTCCACACACCAACGAGGCGCCGACTCGGCACCAGCCGGCCGGCAACGTCAAGCCGGTCGGCGGCGGGCGCGTCGCCACACCGGGACGTCAGCCGACCGCGGCCGACAGCCCCGAGCACATCAGTCCCGGACCGACCTCGATCGTGATCGATCCGCCGCTGGTGGAGCCGGCCGAGCCGGAGACCGGCACGGGCACCGGATATCCCAGCCGTCCCGAGCCGGGCGACCAGGCCTTCGAGGTCTGGCAGCTGGTCGAGCGGGCTCAGAACGGCGAAACCGCCGCGTTCGGCCTGATCTATGACCGCTACATGGACACGGTGTTCCGGTTCATCTACTTCCGCGTCGGCAATCGGCAGTTGGCCGAGGACCTGACGTCCGACACGTTCCTCCGTGCGCTCAAGCGCATCGGCAGCTTCACGTGGCAGGGCCGTGACCTCGGTGCATGGCTCGTCACGATCGCCCGCAACCTGGTCGCCGACCACTTCAAGTCGGGCCGCTACCGCCTCGAGGTGACGACCGGCGACGTGCTGGACGCCGACCGCGAGGACCGCGGTCCGGAGGGCAGCCCGGAGTCGGCCGTCGTTGACCACATCACGAACGTCACGCTGCTCACCGCGGTCAAGCAACTGAATCCGGAGCAGCAGGAGTGCATCGTGCTGCGGTTCCTGCAGGGTTTCTCGGTGGCCGAGACGGCACAGGCGATGGGTAAGAACGAAGGCGCGATCAAGGCTCTGCAATATCGTGCGGTCCGCGCGCTGGCCCGGCTCCTGCCGGACGGATTCCAGCAATGACGCTTATGTCCGAACGCTCGCAATCCGTAACCAATGCTGCTGCTGAAACGTTGAGTAAGGTGCATCGGTCCGCGCAACGAGGCGCACCGGCGCTGGCGATTGGCATCACCGTCGCCACCACCATGTCGCCAAGGGTTGGCTGTTCGTCATCGGCCGACTCTCAGGCACGCCTGGTCCGCCCTGGTGGCGGCCGGGTCGGGACCTATGAAAGGGGGTGTGCGCAGTGAATCCACCGGTCCTACATCGCCGCCGCATCGAGCGCTACGCGCAGCTCCTTGACGAAGCCAGCGGTGCCCGGCGTCATCACGCACGGTCACCGATCGACGACGAATTGGCGAACATGCTGGCGGTCGGCCAGACGCTTGCCACCGCCTCGCCGGAGCTCGCGCCGTCCGAGTCATATCGCATGGAAGGTCGTGCCCAGATCATGGCCGCGGCCGAGCGCCTCGGTGTTGGCCGTACCTATCGGGAAGACCCGGGGGACCTGATCGTCTCCCGGCCCGCGGTCGGCCGGGCCTCCGTCGGCACGGTGCACGAGAGTGCGTCGCGGCGATTGCTGCCGGGCCAACGCGGGCCGAAGGCCCGCTTGTCACCGAACCGCAGCCGGGCTCGTGGCGCGATCCTCGTCGGTCTTGCCGTCGGCACGCTCGCACTGTCCGGCATCTCGGCCGCCAGCGGCGACGCGATGCCGGGATCGCCGCTCTACGGCATGAAGCGATCCGCCGAGAACACGCAGATCGCGCTCGCCGGCTCGGACGCCAGCAAGGGCAAGCTCTACCTGGAGTTTGCGCAGACCCGGGCAAACGAGGCGCAGCAGGTCAGCCCGAACCTGTCGCTTCTGGGCGGCGTCCTCACGACGATGGACACGCAGACGAACGACGGCGCCCGGCTGCTACTCACCGACGCGGTCACGCACCACAGCATCGCCGATCTGAACACGGTCGACGCATTCGCTACGTCGCAGCTGAACCAGCTCGCCAGCCTGCGTGCGGTCGTGCCGACCGCGGAAGCCAACCGGGTCCTGAAGGAGATCAGCAACGTCAACTTCATCCAGGCACGATCGGCCGAGATCCGGAGCGCGCTGACGACCTGTACGTCGACGCCGAAGGTCACCGGGCACGACTATCTCGGACCGCAGGTGAGCTGCCAGGTCGGTGCGAGCGGTGCCACGAACACACCGATTCGTCACGACGGCGGCTCCACCGGCGGATCCCTGACGAAGCCGGCCGAGCGTACGACACCGGCCGAGCCAAAGACGGCAACATCCCCCGCCGGCACCGCTCCGGCACCGGCCGTGTCGACCGACACACCGGACCCGGCGTCGTCCTACGACGGTGGACTTCTGGGCGCGGTCGAGCACCTGCTCGGTGGTTTGTAGCGCCAGGCTTACATCCAGCGCAACATTTGAGGGCCCGGGCTTGAAGCCTGGGCCCTCAGCCCGTGTGCAGGGCGAAATTCGTGACCCGCACCGCTACCCTGGAACGAGCGTTCGAGCTTCGCGCAGAGCCAACGAGTTGAGAGGTCAGGTCGTGTCCGACGACGTCACCGGAGTAGAGGTTCTGGACGGCAAAGTACTTGCCGGTTATGCCACGGCATCGCCGGAACTGGACGCCGCACTGGCCGTCCGGGCCGATCCCACCGGCGCCGCCTTCTTCGACGTCGACAACACGATGCTGCGTGGCGCGTCGCTCTACTGGTTCGCCCGAGGCATGGCCGTCTCGCGACTACTTCTCGACCGGCGACATGGTGCGCTTCGCGTGGAGCCAGCTGAAATTCCGCGTGCTGGCGACCGAAGCCGCGGTCGACATGACGAAGGCGCGCGCTGAGGCGCTGTCCTTCGTCAAAGGCTTCCCGGTCACGAAGCTCGAAGCGCTGTGCGAAGAGATCTTCGACGAGCTGATGGCCGAACGGATCTGGTCCGGCACGCTCGCACTCGCACACCTCCACCTCGCGGCCGGCCAGCGCGTCTGGCTGGTCACGGCGGCGCCGATCGAGCTGGGCCGCGTGATCGCCGACCGGCTCGGCCTGACCGGCGCGCTCGGCACGATCGCCGAGACAAAGGACGGCGTCTACACCGGAGCGCTCGTCGGCGACCTGCTGCACGGTCCGGCGAAGGCGGACGCGATCCAGGAACTCGCCGAGGTGCACGGACTCGACCTCCCGAGCTGCACCGCGTACAGCGACTCGATCAACGATGTGCCGATGCTGTCCACGGTCGGGCACGCGGTCGCGGTCAACCCCGATGCGGCGCTGCGGCGGGAGGCTCGGCGCCGGCAGTGGGAGGTACGCGACTTCCGGACCGCCCGGAAGGCCGTCAAGGTGGCCGTACCGGCTGCTCTGGGTGTTGGTGCCGTGATCGGTGTGGCCCTGGCCGCGGCGTCGATCCGGCGCCGCTCGAAGCGTTAGAACGCCTCCGGCCGGCGGGCCAGCAGCTCGTGGATGGTCTGCTGGATCGTCTCGCGGACCTGGTCGGCGAGGTTGAACACGACCATCGGGTCGTCGGCCTGATCCATCAGGTGCGCGGTCTCGATCGGCTCGCCGAATTCGATCAGCCACTTCGACGGCAGCGGGATCAACCCGAGCGGGCCGAGCCACGGGAACGTCGGCGTGACCGGGAAGTACGGGATGCCGAGTAGGCGGGCCAGCGGCTTGATGTTGCCGATCAGCGGGTAGGTCTCCTCGGCACCGACGATCGCAGCCGGGATGATCGGCGTGCCGGTACGCAGCGCGGCCGCCACGAAGCCACCGCGACCGAAGCGTTGGAGCTTGTACCGGTCCTTGTAGTGCTTGCCGACGCCCTTGAAGCCCTCCGGGAACACGCCGACCAGCTCACCGGTCCCGAGCAGACGCTCGGCGTCCGGCTGGCACGCGAGTGTGGCACCCGACTTCCGCGCCAGCTCGCTCACGATCGGCATCCGGAAGACCAGATCGGCGCCGAGCAGTCGCAGGTAGCGCCGTTCTTCCCGGATCGCGACCGAGAGCATCAACGCATCCAGCGCGACCGTGCCGGAGTGGTTCGCGACGACCAGGCCGGAGCCCTCCACCGGTACGTGCTTGGCGCCACTGACCTCCACCCGGAACCAGTCCCGGTAAAGCGGTCGCAGCAACGGCTGAATCAGACCGTCGGTGAGTTCCTTGTCGAAGCCGAACTCGTCGACGTCGTAGTCGCCGGTCAGGCGGCGGCGCAGGAATGCCAGCGCACCGGCCACCCGCTCGTCCCAGACGTCGCGTTCGGGCAGGTCGTCCTCCGGGAAGGCGTCACGTTGATGCGGAGGTCGCGACGGCGACATGGGCGTCTCCTCGTCTGCGGCCACGGCTCGAGTGGTCATCGGGATCTTCCCAACTTCGCAGCGCCGGCAGCTGCGGCCGCCCGGACCTGACGGATCTGTTCCAGGATCGCCTGCTCCGCGGCCCGTACGGATTCGCGGGGCAGCACCTCGCCGGTGGTGTTTCCGCGCAGGAAGTCCGCGAACGCGGTCGCCGTACTCCGCGGTTCGTAGCCGAATTCGGCCACCAGCCGGGACGTGTCCACCACCCGCCCGTGTACGAACAGGTCGAGCTGGTCGAGGCTGAAGCCGCGCGGCGCGATGCTTTTCGCGAATCCGGCGAGCGCCGACATGCCCGGTTCGAGCACCGGCATCGCGATCCGCCCGGCGCGGCGGACCGCCTGGGAGAGCGTGATCGTGCCGGGACCGGCGACATTGAACGTGCCGGGATGCCGGCCGACGACGGCCCGGTAGAGGATCTCCATCGCGTCGTCGACGTGCACGAACTGGAGACGCGGATCGCGGCCGAGCACGGTCGGAATGATCGGCTGCGCGAAGTAGCGGGTCAGCGTCGTGTTCGCCATCCCGCCGATGAACGGCGCGAATCGCAGCACGGTGGCGGCCATGTCGGGACGGCGCCGGCGAAAGCCGCGTACGTAGCCTTCGACGTCGAGCACGTCCCGCGCGAACCCGCCACGTGGCACTTCCCGAGGCTCGGTGGATTCGGTGAACACGGCCGGGTCCCGAAACGACGCACCGTACGCCGCCGTTGACGATCGGACGATGATCTTCTCGAGTGCCGGTGCCTGCTGGCATGCCGCGAGCAGCTGCATCGTGCCGATGACGTTCTGCTCTTTCATGCCGCTTCGGCCGCCGGGGTAACCGTCGGCGGCGGACACGATCGCAAGGTGTACGACGGCCTGCGCGCCGGACGAAATCAGGATCTTCGCCGGTTCGGCGGTCCGGATGTCGGCCTGGACGAACAGCATGCGCGGCGGCAGGATGGCCGACAGCGGCCGCGGTCGGTGCGACCGCATCGATGCCGATGATCCGCTCGATCCGTGGATCGAGCGCGAGACGTGCGGCGAGTTGCGCACCGAGAGGTCGGGCGGCACCGGTGATCAGAACCACCCTCGGCGGGTTTTCGACAGGTTCCATCGCAGCATCGGCATCCGATGTGAAATCAGCTGCAGCGCTCACCGTGCCGCCTCCGTACCGTGCAAGTCAGGCCCTAACGGCCGATCGACGGCACCAAACGATCTAGCACACCGGGTCGCCAGGCGTAGAGATGCACTGACAACCCGGTGTGGCTCACCACCCAGCGATTATGCGCCGGCTACTTGCCGAGACGGCGACGCTGGACGCGGGTCTTGCGCAGCAACTTGCGGTGCTTCTTCTTCGCCATCCGCTTGCGGCGCTTCTTGACCACCGAGCCCATATTGTCTGCCCCTTAACACGCTGGTCGGCCGCCAACCCTGGTCGGGTGGCGCCCGAAATATCGATTCCGGATCATCGCTTTCCATTGCCGCCGACATCGGGTTGGGGCAGTTGAGCCAATCGGCCCAAAGAGCCCACGGTCGAGCGGGTCATGGCGATGACCAGGCTCCAGCGTAGCTGTCGTCGGGTGCGGAACCAACACGGCCCCCGCCCGGCGGGTCGGGCGTCATGCGGACTCTTGGAACGCCTCCCGCAGATAGGCGTGCACAGCCTGTTCCGGCACCCGGAACGACCGGCCGACCCGAACCGCGTTCAGATCGCCGGAGTGCACGAGCCGATAGACCGTCATCTTGGAGACACGCATCAATTCGGCGACCTCCGAAACGGTCAGGAATCTGACCTCCGATAGTCGGCCTTCGGCGCGTGGTGATCCGGCCATGTGCACCCCCCCGGTTGTGTAGCTAGAACGTTACCGGGACTCATGTTACAAACGCGAACGATTGCGTGAATTGTGTTTACTTTTTCGCAGGTCAGAGACTTGGCAAAGAACGCGATGTTCGCGGGGCGCTCGGCCAGACGGCGCATCAGGTAGCCGTACCAGGCGTCGCCGAAAGGGACATAAACCCTCATCGTGTACGTCTTCGCCAAGCCGCTCCTGCTCATCCGGACGGATGCCGTAGAGCATCTGGAACTCGAACTGATCCGGCTCGCGATCGAACCACTTCGCCCGGTCCTCGCCGATCGTCGACCAGGCGCGGATCGTGGGTGGCGAGCATCGGATAGCCCTCGCCCGACATCAGGATGTTCATGCACCGCACGTACGACTTGTCGACGTCGATCCTGGACTGGAACGCGACCGTCTCCGGCTCCTTGTAGGCGCCCTTGCACAGCCGTACGCGCTGGCCGGCCGGGCCAGCTCCCGGCAGTCCGCCTCGGTCCGGCGCAGGTACGCCTGGAGCACCGCGCCGGTGGTCGGGTAGTCGACCCGCAGCCGAGCCAGCATCTCCAGCGTCGAGTCGGTGGTCGTGTGGTCCTCCATGTCGAGCGTGACGGTCGTGGACGCGGCCGGCCGCGGCCGCGCAGATCTCCCGCGCGTACGCCTCGGCGAGCTTCTCGTCGAACCGCTGCCCGAGCGCGCTGAGCTTCACGCTGACCTCGGCGGCCGGGGTCAGCCCGCCGTCGTCGAGGCTGGCCAGCAACGCCAGGTACTCGTCCTTGGTGTGCTCGGCCTGCTCGGCGGTGAGGGTGTCCTCGCCGAGATAGTCGAGGGTCACGGCGAGGCCGCGGCCGACGAGTTCCTGGGTCGCGCGCAGCGCGTCGCCGCCGGTCGGGCCGGCGACGAAACGACGGACGACGTCTCGTGAGATGGGAGCCGTCTCCACGAGCCGCGCAACCCGGGGTGACCGGGCGGCGGCGAGAATGACCGATCTGAGCATGTGCCGAGCGTAACGGCTGTGGCGCCGATCGGCCCGGCGGACGCCACGGTCCGCGACCGGGTCGAGATGGGGCTCGCCTCCGCGTGCTGTGACACGCGTAACGTTGCGGGGTGAACTTCGACGCGTACGCCCATCGAGCCGTCGTGCTCGTCAACGCGCCACTCGTGACCTTGGGCGACCTCATCGTGATCTTCGACGAGGCCGGCTGGCCCGACGCCACCGCGGACGAGCGCGACCTCGCCGCATTCCGCCGGGTCCAGAAGCGGCTGCGGGAAGTCTTCGAGCTTCGGCTCGAGCCAGCGCGACGACGAGGCCGTGGCCGCGCTCAACGCCCTGCTGGAGGCCTATCCGGTCCAGCCCCGCATCTCCGGGCACGACGCCGGCGACTGGCACATGCACGTCACCGGCCGGGGTGCGTCGGCGACCGCCGAGTTCCTGGCCGGCGCGATCTGGGGCCTCGCGGTCTGGCTCTGCGAATACGGCAGCGCCCGCTTCGGCGTCTGCGCCGACGACCGGTGCGGCAACGTCTACCTGGACACGTCGTCGAACTGCTGCCGGCGGTTCTGCTCCGAGCGCTGCGCCACCCGCTCGCACGTCGCCGCCCACCGCGCCCGCAAGCGCGGCGGCGCACCGAGCCCGCTGGCGTACCCGGCCTAGGAGCTCTACGCCTTCGTCCAGCGATGGACGGTGCGCGGTCGAGGTGGGTCGCGCGCGAACGCCAGCGCCTCGGCCAGGTCCGCCTTGCGCTCCGCCCGGCTGGCCGCCCTGCGCGTGCTCACCTCGACCGCGACCGAGCCGGTGAAGCCGCGCCGGGCCAGCGAGGCCAGCAGCTCGCCGCACGGCTGGCGTGCCGCGGCCGGGCACCAGGTGCTCGTCGCGCGCCTCGCCGGTGCCGTCGCCGAGGTGGACGTGCGCAAGCCCGGCGCCCATCGGGTCGGCCATCGCGAGCACGTCGCGCTGCGACGCCGCGCAGTGCGACATATCCAGGGTGTACGCGTCGAAGCCGACGTCGGTCGGGTCGTAACCCGGCGCGTACGGGACGAACTTGCGGCCGGCCATCCGTCACCGGGAACATGTTCTCCACCGCGAACTCGCACCGATCCGAACGCGGTCCGCAGCTCGGCGATGCCCTCGCGCGAAGCCGCGCGCGTAACTCTCCTGCCAGGCGAACGGCGGGTGCACCACGACGATCGGCGCGCCCAGCGTCTCGGCCAGCCCGGCCGACGGCGCAGCCGCTCCCACGGATCCGGGCTCCACACCCGCTGGGTGACCAGCAGGCAGGGCGCGTGCACCGAGCCGACCTTGACGCCGTAGTGCTCGGACAGCCCGCGCAGCGCGGCCGCGTCCTGGCTGACCGCGTCGGTCCAGACCATCACCTCGACGCCGTCGTATCCGAGGTCGGCGGCCATCTCGAACGCGGCCGACGTGGGCTCGGGGAAGACGGACGACGTGGAGAGCAGGACCGGATCATCGGTCACGGTAGTCCAGCGTCATGACTCGCGAGCATCGGCAGCCGGCTAGCTCTCGAGCACATCCAGACGGCGGAGGATGACGCCCTCGCGCAGCGCCCACGGGCAGATGTCCAGCGCATCGACGTCGAGGCGCCGCATCACCGCCTCGGCGACCACCGCGCCGGCCAGCAGCTGATGCGCCCGGCTGGCGCCGACGCCGTCCATCTCGGCCAGCGCCGCACTCGGGATGTGCCGGATGAAGCCGAGCACCTGGTGCACGCCGGTACGGGTGAGCTGCCGCGGCACCCGGACGCCCTCGCCGGACGGCGCCGCGCCGGCGAGCCGGGCCAGCGTCCGGAACGTCTTCGAGGTCGCCACCGGGCGGTCCCAGCCCGCCGAGGTTCACCCGGCTCAGCGCCTTGTCCAGCCGGGACTCGACGTACTCGGTGAGCTTGTCGACGTCGGCGGCCCGGGGCGGGTCGTTCGGCAGCCAGTCGCGGGCCAGCCGGCCGGCGCCGAGCGGCAGCGACAGCGCGATGTCCGGCTCCTCGTCGATGCCGGCGCCGAGTTCGAGCGAGCCGCCGCCGATGTCGAGGACCAGCAGGCGGCCGGCGGACCAGCCGAACCAGCGCCGGACGGCGAGGAACGTCATCCGGGCCTCGCCCTCGCCGGACAGCACCCGCAGTTCGACGCCGGTCTCGGCGCGTACCCGGGCCAGCACCTCGGCCGAGTTCTTCGCGTCGCGTACCGCCGATGTGGCGAACGCCAGCAGATCGTCGGTCTCCAGATTCGCGACCGACGTTGCGGGCGTTGGCGACCGCGGCGACGAGCGCGTCCGCGCCCGCGTCGGACAGCCGGCCGTCCGCGCCGATCTGCTCGGCCAGGCGCAGCACCGCCTTCTCCGAGTGCGCGGGCCACGGGTGCGCACCGAGGTGGGCGTCGACCACGAGCAGGTGAACGGTGTTGGAACCGACGTCGAGAACTCCGAGGCGCATGACACATACCGTAGTTGGCCGGGGTCTCGGCGCGTACGCGGCCGTAGGCTGTTCAGATGGCTACTTCGACCAAAGCCCGCCGCGTCGCCGATCGACGATCCGCGCAGCCGCGAGGTCGCGCTCGACTTCCCGCGCGAATTCGTCGAGTTCTACGATCCGGACAACGACGCGCACCTGATCCGCGCCGACCTGACCTGGCTGCTGTCCCGCTGGACCTGCATCTTCGGCCAGGGCTGCCACGGCATCATCGCCGGACAAGGCCCAGGAGGGCTGCTGCTCGCACGGCGCGTTCTTCACCGACGCCGACGACGAGAAGCGGGTCCGGGCCGCGGTGAAGCGGCTCACGCCGGAGACCTGGCAGCACTACGTGCGCGGGTTCAAGAACTACACCGAGATGGACACGATCGACGGCGATGCGCCGGCCCGGCGTACGGCGACGCGGCCCGGCGCCGGCTGCGTCTTCCAGAACGACGCCGACTTCGCCGGTGGCGGCGGGTGCGCGCTGCACGGGCAGGCGCTGCGCGACGGGAAGCACCCGCTGGAGTACAAGCCGGATGTGTGCTGGCAACTGCCCGTCCGGCGGGAGCAGGACTGGACGAAGCGCCCGGACGGCACGAAGATCCTGCTGTCCGTGATCACCGAGTTCGACCGGCGCGGGCTGGGGCGAGGGCGGCCACGATCTGCACTGGTGGTGCACGTCGTCGCCGGAGGCGCACACCGGCACCGAGCCGATGTACATCTCGTACGCGCCGGAGCTGATCGCGCTGATCGGCCGGCCCGCGTACGAGCAGCTGGCGACGCTGTGCGCCGACCGCCTGGCCGCCGGCCTGATCGCACCGCACCCGGCAACGGTGGCGGCCGCCCGCTCCGTAAGGTGCGGTCGAGGGTCGTCGGTCCGCGGAACGTGCGCCGGTACGCGGCCGGGGGCACGCCGATCGCTGCGTGCAGGTGCTGGCGGAGCGAGACGCCGGTGCCGAAGCCGGCTCGCTCGGCGACCCGATCGATCGGCAGATCGGTCTGCTCCAGCAGGCGCCGCGCGTGCTCGACCCGCTGCGTCTGCAGCCACCGGCCGGGGCTGATGCCGGTCTCGTCCCGGAATCGGCGGGTGAACGTCCGTACGCTCATCCGCGCGTGCGCCGCCATCGCCGCGAGATCGATGTCCTGCTCCAGCCGGCCGAGAATCCAGACCCGCGTGGCCGCCGTGCCGTCCGCCGTCCCGATCCGGCATCGGCCGCTCGATGAACTGCGACTGCCCGCCGTCGCGCCACGGCGGCACGACGCCTCGCCGGGCCGCCCGATTCGCCACCTCGCTGCCGTGATCCTTGCGGACGACGTGCAGGCACAGGTCGATCCCGGCTGCGACGCCGGCGCTGGTCAGCACGTCGCCGTCGTCGACGAAGAGCACGTCCGGGTCGAGGTGGACCTTCGGGTACCGGCGCCGGAACTCGTCCGCGAAGGCCCAGTGCGTGGTCGCCGGGCGGCCATCGAGCAGGCCCAGCTCGGCCAGCACGAATGCGCCGGTGCAGATCGACATGATGCGCGTACCGGGGCGGATCCGGGCGAACGCGGCGCGTACCGAGGGGCGCAGAGGCCGCGCGGTGCGACATGCCGTCGATGCCGGCCACGATCACGGTGTCTGCCGTGTCCAGCGATCTCCGGGCCGTGATCCGGCGTGATCGGGAAGCCGGCCTTCGCGCGGACCGGCTGCGCCGTCGGGCGTGGCGATCCGCACCTCGTAGTAGCGGTTGCGCCGGTCGTCCCACGCGGCCCGGAAGATCTGCGTCGGCACGCCGAGATCGAACGTGACGACGTCGTCCAGCGCGAGTACGGCGATCTGATGCATGGCTGGATTCTTTCACATAGTGGCAGCCCAGGCCACTGGTGTCCGGCGAGGAAGCACCGAAGGATGACCATGTGACGCTTACCGACGCTCGTACGCGCAATGTTTCCCGTACCCCCAAGATCCACCGGGCTTGGATCGTCGCGGCCGCGACCCTGATCGCGACCGTCGGTGCGGCGGGTTTCCGCGCGACCCCCGGCGTGTTGATCGATCCGTTGCAGGCCGCGTTCGGCTGGTCCCGTGGCACGATCTCGACCGCGATCTCGGTCAACCTCATCCTGTACGGGCTGACCGCACCGTTCGCCGCCGCGCTGATGGAACGATTCGGGCTGCGTCGCGTGGTCGGCGCGGCGCTCGTCCTGGTCGCCGCCGGCAGCGGTCTGACCGTGTTCATGACCCAGCCGTGGCAGCTGATCCTGTGCTGGGGCGTGCTGGTCGGCCTAGGTACGGGTTCGATGGCGCTCGCGTTCGTCGCGACCGTCACCAGCCGGTGGTTCGTCGCCCGGCGCGGCCTGGTCACCGGCATCCTGACCGCCGGCGGTGCGACCGGGCAGCTGATCTTCCTGCCGCTGCTCGCCCAGATCGTGGTCGCATCACGGCTGGAAGGCGGTCGCGCTGACCGTGATGGCCGGTGCGCTCGTGGTCGCGCCGCTCGCGGTGTGGATGATGCGCGACTACCCGGCCGACGTCGGCGTGCAGCCGTACGGCGGCACATCCGACCAGGCCGCGACGCGGACGGTACGGCAGCCGGGCGAGCCCGGCCCGGCTCGGCGGACGCTCGGCGCGCTGCGGATGGCGTCGCGGACGATGACGTTCTGGTTCCTGGTCGGCAGCTTCGCGATCTGCGGCGCGTCCACGAACGGCCTGGTCGGTACGCAGTTCATCCCGGCCGCGCACGATCACGGCCTGCCCGAGACGACCGCCGCCAGCCTGCTCGCGCTGGTCGGTGTCTTCGACATCGTCGGCACGATCTTCTCCGGCTGGCTCACCGACCGGTTCGACTCGCGCATCCTGCTCGGCGTCTACTACCTGCTGCGCGGCCTGTCCCTGATGGTCCTGCCGGACCTGTTCGCGTCGTCCGCCCAGCCGAAAATGCTGATCTTCATCATCTTCTACGGCCTGGACTGGGTCGCCACGGTGCCGCCGACGATCGCGCTGTGCCGCCAGCACTTCGGCGCGAACGGCTCGATCGTGTTCGGCTGGGTATTCGCCGCGCACCAGATCGGCGCGGCGCTCGCGGCGACCGGATCGGCGATGGTCCGCGACCAGTTGGGCACGTACAACGCCGCCTGGTACGGCGCCGGATTCCTCTGCTTCTTCGCGGTCGGGCTGGCATTGCTGGTCCGGGCTCCCGGTGCCGGCGTACGGCGCTGGCGCCTGTCCCCAACAAGCTGACCGCGCCGCCTGACCCGACACGTTGATCCTGGAGTTAGCTCCAGGATCAACGTGCGGCTACGGCTCGAACTTGTAGCCCAGGCCGCGGACGGTGATCAGGTAACGGGGGGCGGACGGTTCCGGCTCGATCTTCGAGCGCAGCCGCTTGACGTGGACGTCGAGCGTCTTCGTGTCGCCGACGTAGTCGGCGCCCCACACCCGGTCGATCAGCTGCCCGCGGGTCAGGACCCGGCCCGCGTTGCGCAACAGCAGTTCGAGCAGCTCGAACTCCTTCAGCGGCAGCGGTACGGCATCTCCGCCGACGCTGACCACGTGCCGCTCGACGTCCATCCGGACCGGGCCGGCGGAGAGCGTCGGCGCGGCGACCTCGACCGCCTCGTTGGCGTTGCGCCGGAGGACGGCACGGATCCGGGCGACGAGTTCCCGCGGCGAGTACGGCTTCGTGACGTAGTCGTCGGCGCCGATCTCGAGCCCGACCACCTTGTCGATCTCCGCGTCGCGCGCGGTGACCATGATGATCGGCACGTTGGTCTTCGCACGCAGCTGGCGGCAGACCTCGGTACCCGACATCTCCGGCAACATCAGGTCCAGCAGCACGATGTCGGCGCCGGTACGGTCGAATTCGGTCAGCGCTTGCGTTCCGGTGGCGGCAACCGACACCTCGAAGCCCTCTTTGCGCAGCATGAATGACAGCGCATCCGAGAACGAATCTTCGTCCTCTACTACGAGAACTCGGGACACTAATGGCTTCCTTTCTTGGCGGTCGCAGTCACTTTTGCCGCTGCCGGGTAGGTCGTGTTCACTTCAATGGACGCCGGTAGCGGCAAGGCTGCGTCTGGTGGTCTGGCCGGCAGCCGCAAGGTGAACGTCGATCCAACGCCGACCACGCTGGTGACCTCCACCCGTCCGCCGTGGTTCGTGGCGATGTGCTTGACGATGGCCAGGCCAAGCCCGGTGCCGCCGGTCGAACGCGAACGCGCGCGGTCCGCGCGGTAGAACCGCTCGAAGATCCGGTCAAGATCTTTCGACTCAATCCCGATGCCCTCATCCTGTACGGCCAGTACGACACTCGTCCCGTCGGCCCGGACGGTCGACCGAGACGCTCGGCGGCGCCACGTCCGGCTGGCCGTTCCGGCGAGTACGCGATCGCGTTCTCCACCAGGTTCGCGAGCGCCGTGACCATCTGGCTCTCGCTGCCGTAGACGCGTCAGGCCGCGCTCGCCGACCCAGTCGACCTCGATGTTCTTGGCCGACGCGGTGGTACGGGACCGGTCGATCACCTCGGCGACGACCCGGTCGACGTTGACCGGCTCCGGCGTCGGGATCGGATCGCCGCCCTGCAGCCGGGACAGTTCCAGCAGTTCGGTGACGAGCCGGCCGAGCCGGGTGGACTCGTGCCGGATCCGCTCGGCGAACCGCTTCGCCGCGACCGGATCGCCGCCGTCCGTCGTCCATCGCCTCGCCGAGCGCCTCGGCCAGCAGCTGCAGCGCGCCGACCGGCGTCTTGAGTTCGTGGCTGACGTTCGCCACGAAGTCCCGTCGGACCCGGGTCAGCCGATGCGACTCGGTGACGTCGAGCGCCTCGATCGTCACGTGGCCGTCGCCGAGCGCGACCGCCCGGATGTGTACGCCGAGCGGCTCCTGGTCCCGGCCGCGGGCCATGTCCAGCTCGACCTCGCGGTGCGTGCCGGTACGCCGGGCCTGGCCGGCCAGCGTACGGATGAGCGTGTGGGCGACCGCCGGAGTGCCGGGCAGGCCGGGTCGGAGCAGGCCCATCTCGTGGGCGGCCGGGTTGCCGAGCACCGGGCGGTCCTCGGCGTCGAGCACCAGCACGCCGACGCGCAGCGCATCGAGGCTGCGCCGGCCCGAGGCCCTTGCTGCTTCGTGTCCACTCCACACCGTGATGGTAGGTCGATTGTTAACCCGCTGAACAGCGCAAATACAGACAAACCACGGCGCGCGACTCCGAATGTTCACCATTGCTCTCCGTGCCGTTTACCCCCGTTCACCACCGAGATGCCGGCACGACCTAACGTTCACGCTGGAACGTTCTATGACCGAGGAGAGACATGCGCGACGAGTTCCGAGCCGAGCTGGCCGAGGTCAACCGTCTGCTGGTGGAGATGGCCGAGGCGGGCCGCAAGGCCATGCAGCCGGGCGACGGTCGCCCTTCTCCACGCCGACCAGACCGAGGCCGAGCAGGTTGCGGCCGGCGACAACGAGATCGACGCGCTCTACCGCCAGGTCGAAGAGAAGGTCTACGACATCATCGCCCGCCAGGCGCCGGTCGCCTCCGACCTGCGCGCCGTGATCACGTCGCTGCACGTGGCGAGCGACCTGGAGCGGATGGGCGACCTGGCCGAGCACATCGCCGAGACCGCGGCGCGGCGGCTGCCGTCCGATCGCCGTACCGGAGGAGTTGCGGCCGGTCATCCGCGAGATGGCCGACGTCGCCGACGGGCTCGCCGGCAAGATCGCGGAGGTGCTGTCGACGTCCGACGTCGAGCGGGCGGCCGAGATGGAGGGCGACGACGACGTCATGGACGAGCTGCACCGGCAGTTGCTCGCGTTCATGCTCGGCACGGCCTGGCGTCACGGCGTCGAGGCCGCGATCGACGGCGCCCTGCTGGGCGCTTCTACGAGCGGTACGCCGACCACGCGGTAAACGCCGCGCAACCAGGTCATCTACCTGGTGACCGGCGAGACCACCGACCGCCTAGCGCGCTCTCGAGAGCGACCCGGAGCGTCTGCTGCCGCTGTGAGGAGCGCGCCAATGGCATCGGTGCTGCGCAGGCATCCGCCGAAGCCCTGTGACCGTGATCAGCGACCCTGGTTGGCGACGGCGGCCGCGGCCGCTGCGGCGGCCTCCGGGTCCAGGTACGTGCCACCGGCGATCGTCGGCTTCCACGTCGTCGTGTCCAGGTCGTAGCGCAGCGGCTGCCCGGTCGGGATGTTCAGCGCCGCGATCGCCTCGTCCGAGATCGCGTCGAGGTGCTTGACGAGCGCCCGCAGCGAGTTGCCGTGCGCGACGATCAGCACGGTCTGGCCGGCGCGCAGGTCCGGCATGATCGCGTCGTACCAGTACGGCAGGACCCGCGCGAGCACGTCCTTGAGGCACTCGGTGTTCGGGCGCGCCTCCGGCGGCACACCGGCGTAGCGGGCGTCGTCGAACTGCGAGAACTCGTCGTCGGCGGCCAGCGGCGGCGGCGGGACGTCGTACGAGCGGCGCCACAGCATGAACTGCTCCTCGCCGTACTCGGCGAGGGTCTGCTTCTTGTCCTTGCCCTGCAGCGCGCCGTAGTGGCGCTCGTTCAGCCGCCACGAGCGACGTACCGGGATCCAGTGCCGGTCGGCCGCGTGCAGCGCGATCTCGCTGGTACGGATGGCCCGGCGCAGCACCGACGTGTGCACGACGTCGGGCAGCGCACCCGCCGCCGCGATCAGCTCGCCGCCGTGGCGGGCCTCGGCCTCGCCGGTGGCGGCCAGATCGACGTCGACCCAGCCGGTGAAGAGGTTCTTCGCGTTCCACTCGCTCTCGCCGTGGCGCAGAAGGATCAAAGTCCCAGTCATGGCGACCATCTTTCCCGATCCGATTTTCGCGCATTCACTGGCCGGTCAGTGACGACCGACACGTGAGATAACCGCTGGAACCTGTCGCACCCGCCCACTAGGTTGTAAGGCACTGGAAGCTTGGCAGTCATTACGGATTTGATCAGCGGGGGCAGCGGCGTGCGGCGATGGTTCAACGACAGTGTGGGCGGGCTCCCGACCACTTTCTGGTATCTATGGGCCGGCACACTGATCAACCGCATCGGCGGGTTCACGCTGCTCTACCTCGAGATGTACCTGGTGGCGCGCTACCACGTCTCCGCCGGGTACGCCGGTCTCGTGATCGGCCTGTCCGGCGCCGGAAGTGCGGCCGGATCGATCGCCGGCGGCGTCCTCGCTGATCGGTGGGGACGGCGGCCGACGATGCTGACCGCGTCGCTGGCCAGTACGGTCGCCACCCTCGCCCTCGGTGCCACCACGAACACGGTGGCGATTCCGTTGCTCGCTGCGGCATATGGGCTGTTCAACGGCATCGCCCGGCCGGCGTTCAGCGCGATGATGGTCGACGTCCTCGGTACGTCGGCTCGCGTACGCGGGTTCAACCTCAACTACTGGGCGATCAACCTGGGATTCTCCGGCGCCGCGATCATCGCCGGCCTCCTGTCCACCACGCCCCGGATGACGCTGTTCGCCATCGACGCGGCGACCACCGCCATCAGTGCAGTCTGGATCTACCTGCGCGTCCGGGAAACGTCTCCGACGATCTCGATGCCGGCCGGCGTCACCCGGCCCAGCGGCAACCTGAAGGACGTGCTGACCGATCGCGTCTTCATGACATTCGTGCTGATGAACCTCGGTCTGTGGACGATCATCTCGACGCTCGGACTGATGCCGATCACGATGCTGCAGCACGGGCTGAACACGTCGTCGTTCGGCACGGTCATCGCGGTGAACGGCATCATCATCGTCGCCCTGCAGCTGTTCGTGCCCCGGGTGATCCGCGGACATGCCCGCCATCACGTGCTTGCCGTTGCCGCGCTGCTGGTCGGCATCGGGTTCGGCGCGGTGGCATTCGCACCGACCGTCCTGCTCCTGTGTGCGACCGTCGCGGTCTGGACGGTGGGCGAGATGACGTCGTCACCGACCAACTCATCGCTGGTCGCGGACCTGTCGAAGCCGTCGATGCGCGGCCGCTACCAGGGCATCCACGGCCTGAGTTTCAGCGCCGCCGGATTCCTGGCACCGATCGTCGGCGGCCAGGTGATCGACCATTTCGGCAGTTCCGCGCTGTGGCTGGGTGCGTTCGGTCTCGGTGTCGTGGTGGCGGCCGGACAGATGATCACGGGGCCGGGTCGCGAGCGCCGGGTGGCCGAGCTGAAGATCAAGCAGGCTACTCCGGCACCGGTCGGACCGGTCGCCGACGCGATCCCGGCCGTGGCGAGCGAGGACGAAGAGGCAGAGGAGATGAGCAACGCCGGATAGCCTCGGCCGGCTAGAGGATGGTCCACATCAGACCGGATCGGCATCCTCGAACATGTGTGAGAACGCCTGCAGGTTTGCCAGCGATTCGCCGCGCGACACCCGCCAAGCCCACTCGCGCCGGATCGCGGTCGAGAACCCGATTTCCAGCATCGTGTCGAAGTTGTCGTCGGCGTAGCTCAGCACCGATCCGAGCAGCCGATCCAGCTCGTCCGGCGTCACCGCATGCAGCGGTGTCCGGCCGGTGAGATAGACGTCGCCGACCGTGTCGATGGCGAACGAGACACCGTACATCCGGGCGTTGCGCTGCAACAGGAACGCCCACAGCTCCTCGCGGCGCTCGTCCGGCTGGCGCATCACGAACGCCTCGACGCGCATCGCGTGTACGCCGACGGTCAGGCTCACGACCGTCTTGAGCTTGTGCGTACCGGGCAGCGTCACCACGAATATCGCGTCGCCGGTGCGCTCGAACTCGATCTCCCGCTCCACGAGCGTCGCCTCGATGATCTCGCACACGTCGGAGACCGCGGCGACGATCATGCCGCCGCACCTACCGGCGACCACAGCTCCGCGGCCATGTTTGACTGGTGATGGATCATCGCTTCACGGTAGACCGCGAGCAGGCCGGAAGCGGTGCGACTCCACGAATACTGCTGCGCGTGCTCGACCGCGCCCCGGGACAGCATCGCCCGCCGGCCCGGTTGCGCCAGAAGATCACGGAGTACGCGCGCCCAATCCCCCGCATCGTGACCATCGACGAGTACGCCGGAGTGCTGGTCCCGGACTGCCGTGATCAGGCCACCGACCGCGGCCGCGACGACCGGCGTACCGCAGGCCTGCGCCTCCATCGCGACCAGCCCGAACGATTCGTTGTGACTCGGTACGGCGACGATGTCGGCGGCCCGGTAGAGATCAGCGAGCGCGTCACCGGCCTGCGGCGGCAGGAAGCGTACGCGGCCGTCGAGACCCAGCGTGTTCGGCCAGCGCGGCGAGGTCCAGTCCCGGAGCCGCTGTTGCCGCCGACGATCACGACGGTCAGATCGCGCGCCACATCCGGATCGAGTTTCTGCAGCTCGGCAGCTGCCCGCAGCAGCACGTCCGGCGCCTTCAACGGCTGGATGCGGCCGACGAACGCGATCACGTGGCCGGTCGCCGGCAGGTTGAACCGGCGCCGCGCGGCGGCCCGATCGCTCGGGACGGAACCGGTCGAGATCGACGCCGGGTTCGACCACGGCGACGTGGTTCGGGTGCGCGCCGTACAGATCCATCAGCTCGCGAGCCTCGGTCGGCGTATTCGCGACCAGCCGGTCGGCCTCCGCGACGACGTGCTCCTCACCGATCACGCGCGCCATCGGCTCCGGTGCGTCGCCGTCGGCCAGCAGCCGGTTCTTCACCTTCGCGAGCGTGTGCGCGGTGTGGACGAGCGGCACGCCCCAGCGGTCCTTCGCGAGCCATCCGACCTGGCCGGACAGCCAGTAGTGCGAGTGCACGAGGTCGTAGTGGCCCGGGGCGCGAGCGGCCTCGGCACGCAGCACGCCGTTGGTGAATGCACACATCTGCGCCGGCAGGTCTTCCTTCGCGAGACCTTCGAACGGTCCGGCGCTGACATGCCGGACCCGGACCCCGGGTGCCATCTCCACGCATGCGCGGCAGGTCGCTGCTGGTCGCGCGGGTGAAGATCTCGATCTCCACGCCGGACTCGGCCAGCCGTTTGGCAACCTCGACGATGTAGACGTTCATGCCGCCGGCATCACCCGTACCGGGTTGATCCAGGGGCGACGTGTGAACCGAAAGAGTGGCGACCCGTCGCGGCAGACTGCTCCCATGCGTACGCACCACCAGTGACTCACTCCTTCGCGCGGTCGGGGCGCAATCCGGCGCCAACCGAAACAACCGCAGAACTCTGCAGCATCTTCCCGCTAAACAAGATCCTTATGTTATTGCCGGTGCGGCGAGGTGATGAACGTCATGGCATCATCGGGCCATGAGCGCACCAAAGATCGCCGTCGTGACCGGCGCCTCCAGCGGAATCGGAGCCGCGACGGCTCGCCGCCTCGCATCCGACGGTTTCCAGGTGGTCGCCGCTGCCCGCCGGGCGGACCGGCTGACCGAGGCTCGTCGACGAGATCATCGCGGCGGGGGGCGCCGCGGTCGGCGTACCCACTGATGTGACGTCTGATCGCGATGTGACCGCGCTCACCTCCGCGGTGGCCGCGCTCGACGGACCTCTGGCCGTCCTGGTCAACATCGCCGGCGGCGCGCACGGTGCGGACACCGTTGCGGCCAGCCGGGTCGAGGACTGGCAATGGATGTACGACGTGAACGTGCTCGGCACGCTTCGCGTCACGAAGGCGCTGCTCCCGGCGCTGATCGAGTCCGGCGAGGGCACGGTGATCATGATGGGCTCGACCGCCGGGCACATCGTCTACGAGGGTGGCGGCGGATATGCGGCGGCGAAGCACGCTCTCACCGCGATGACCGGCACGCTGCGGCTGGAGCTGTCCGGCGCAGCCGGTTCGGGTGATCGAGATCGACCCCGGCATGGTCAAGACGGACGAGTTCGCGATGATCCGCTTCGACGGGGACGAGGCGAAGGCCGCGGCGGTCTATGCGGGCGTCGCGAAACCGCTGGTCGCCGACGACATTGCGGACTGCGTCTCGTGGTGCGCGACCCGACCGCACCACGTGAACGTCGACAAGATCGTGCTCCGGCCGCTGGCACAGGCCGCACAGCACAAGGTGCACCGCGTTCTGTGAGACCGCGATGAAGCCGTTCGGCGAGATCACGCGCGGCACAACCAACCCGAACCGGCTCCGCCGGATCGACAACTGGATCGCGCGCCGCTTCGCGGGCCTGCTCTCCGGCGCGGCCGACCCGCTGGTGATCGATCTCGGCTTCGGTGCCACGCCGGTCACCGCGGTGGAGCTGCGGTCGCGGTTGGCCAAGGTCCGCGCGGACGTGCGCGTGGTCGGTCTGGAGATCGATCCGGTACGCGTCGCGGCCGCCCAATCCGCCGCGGTACCACCCGGACTCACGTTCGCTCGGGGCGGCTTCGAGCTGGCCGGGCTGCGCCCGATCGTGCTGCGGGTGTTCAACGTGCTGCGGCAGTACGACGAGGCCGCGGTCGCTTCGGCGTGGGCCACGATGATGTCCGGGCTCGCCCCGGACGGTGTGATCGTCGAGGGTACGTGCGACGAACTCGGCCGCCTGGCGGCCTGGATCACGCTGACCAGCGACGGTCCCCGGACGTTGACGCTCGCCTCTCGACTGTCCACGCTGGAACGACCGGCCACGTTCGCGGAGCGCCTGCCGAAGGCGCTGATCCATCACAACGTGCCCGGCGAGCCGATCCACGCGTACCTGAATGCGCTGGATTCCGCCTGGACCAACGCGGCTCCGCTGGGCGTGTTCGGGCCTCGGCAGCGATGGATTGCGGCCGCCCGATCGGTGGCGGATCAGGGCTGGCCGATCCTCGACCGCGCGGCGGCGTGGCGTAACGGCGAGTTGACCGTGGACTGGGCCGCGATCAGCTCCCGATAGCGCGCGCGGTCGGCAGTACCCGAGACGCCCACCACGCCAACTCGGCTCCCGACTTCGACCAGCCCAGTTGGAGAAACCCTCCGAGCAGCGCCAACTCCAATTGCCGGTCCCACCATGGTCCGGTCTCGATCCCCAGTGACTCCAACGACCCCCGGTACGCGTCGATCGTGTCCTCTTTGGATATCGGCAGCCGATCGCAGTTCACCGCGAGGTACCAGGCGATGTCGACCAGCGGACCGGTACGCCCCGGCCAGCCCCAATCCAGCAGGATGGTCCGGCCGTCCAGATGCGAGCCGAGGTTGCCGGCCTTCCAGTCACCGTGTACGAACGTCATCGGCGTCTCGGCCAGCGCCCGTACCAGCGGCGCCGGATCGGTCACCAGCCGCAGCGCCGCATCGTGCAGCGCGGGCTCGGCCGCATGCAGCGCGGCCCACGACGCTTCCAGGACCGACGGCACCGGATCGATGCCACCGGCCAGGTGTTCCCGGCGTCCGGTGGCGGGCGTCAGCGCCTGATAGCGGATGCCGGGACCGAGCAGGCCGAAGTCGTCCCGGAAGTCCCAGAACGTGGCGTGGAACCGGGCGCAATGATCGAGGAACCGCAGGTGCTGCTCGAGCGGCAGAAGAGTGTCGCCGGATGGCACGAGGAACGGCCCGACGTCGGTCATCAGCGCGGCTACCACGCCGGTCGCGGGATCCCGGGACATGCCGAGCACGGTGTGGTCGATGCAGCCCGGCAGCGCGTCCAGCAGCCCGGACTGCCACACCGTGAGTGCCCACGGACCCTCGTCGCCGAGTGCGCGCGCCAGCCAGTCGACGTCGGCCCCCAGGTACTTGACGATGCACGGCCGGCCGTCCACGACAGCGCGTTCGAAGCCCGCGCCCGATAGCGAGTCGACGGTCTTGTCCATCGCCTCGCGTACCGCGCCGGCCAGCAGCTCATCGACTGATGCGGCGACCGGTCGCGGCGTCAACGTTGGCATGGCCGGATCTCCCTGCGATCTAGAACGAACAGTTGACCAGGACCGGCTCCGGGCGCAGCCGCACGCCGAACCGCTCGTCCACGCCCGCCCGGATCTCCCGGGCCAGATCGAGCAGCTCAGCGGTGGTCCCGCTGCCGCGGTTCGTCAGCGCCAGCGTGTGCTTCGTCGAGATCGAGACGCCGCCGCGCGCGTACCCCTTCGGGAATCCGGCCTTCTCGATCAGCCAGGCCGCGCTCACCTTCGCGCCGCCGTCGCGCTCCGGCCACGCCGCAACCGTGCCGAGGTCAGCGGCCCGCGGCACGAACGCGGCGTACTCCGCCGCGCTCAGCACGGGGTTCATGAAGAACGACCCCACGGAGTACGTGTCCGGGTCGGCCGCATCGAGCACCATGCCCTTTGAACGACGAAGATGCAGTACGCCATCGCGGGCATCGGCGGCATCGGCGCGTTCACCGGCGGACGACGCCGAGCACGTGCGCGAGTTCGGCATAGCGGATCGGCGCCGACCGGGCCGATCGCGTCAGCGCGAAGTCGACGGACAGCACGATCCAGCGATCGACGTGCTTGAACACGCTGGTGCGATAGCCGAAGCCACACTCGGCCGCGGACATCGTGACAATGTTTCCGTCGCTGCGATCGAGGGCACGAACGGACGTGATCCGCTCCGCGACCTCCTGCCCGTACGCGCCGACGTTCTGGATCGGCGTCGCACCGGCCGAACCCGGGATGCCGGACAGGCACTCCAGCCCGGACCACTTCTCCGCCACCGTACGGGCGACGACCGCATCCCACGGCTCGCCCGCGGCCACGGTCATCGTGACATCGTCGCCGCTGACCTGCGCCGATATGCCTGCCGTGCGCAGCAGGAGCACGGTCGACGGGAAACCGTCGTCACCGATCACGACGTTGCTGCCACCGGCGAGAACGAGGATCGGCCGATGATCGGCGTCGGCATCTCGTACGATTTCCATCATCTGCCGTTCATCGGTCGCCCGCACGATCCGGCCTGCCGGTCCCCCCAAGCGCAACGTCGTATGAGCGGCCAATTCTCGATTCTGTTCACCCACGCAATTACCTTAGGCTGGATCGTCATCCCGGAGTTGGGCGCCCGGTGGACGGGCGGGAGGCATCATGGCGCGTAGCTCGTTCACGAAGGAATTCTGGCTCGAATCGCTTCGGGTCGACGGGCTGGAGTTTCGGGCCGCGGTCGGTCAGGCCGACCTCGGCGCCGACGGTGCCGTCCTGTCCCGGCTGGACCGTCGGTACGCTGGTCCACCACGTCGGCAGCGTCTATCGCTACGTCACCGCGCACGTGCCGCGGGGCGTCACGACGATCCCCGAGAAGCGCTATCCGGCGTACTTCGCGGACGCGCCCGCCGCCGATCTGCTGGGCTGGTGGGACACCGCGTTCGAGAAGCTGACTCGCGACGCTCGACGTGATCGATCCGGAGATGCCCGCGTGGAACTGGGCTCCGCAGGCGAAGAGCGCCGGCTTCTGGCACCGCCGGATGGCCCACGAGACCGCGATCCATCGGTGGGATGCCCAGATCGCGATCGGGCGCGGCGAGCCGATCGAGGGCAGGCTGGCCGGCGACGGCGTCTCCGAGGTGCTCGACACCTGGCTGCCGGCCGGCCGTCGGCGGGACCATCCACCGCTGACCGCGATCGCCGAGTTGCACGCCACCGATACCGAGCAGAGCTGGTACGTGCGCCTGCGCGGCGAAGGCCTCGCGCTGCTCGACACCGACACGATCTTCGGCGACGACGATCCGCAGCCGAACGTGACCGCGGCCGGGACGGCCAGCGATCTCGACCTGGCGCTCTGGGGCCGGGTCGGCTTCGACGTCCTCGATCTGGAGGGCGACGAGGCACACGCTCGAAGCCCTGCGAACCGACGACGGTCGCTAAGCGACGCTACTACCGGTCCAGGCCCAGGGTGAGCTGGGGCGACGCGATGACGTGGTCGGCCCGGAGCGGGCGGACCGCCGTACCGATCGCGAAGAACTCGGTCGTGTGCGATCCCCAGGTGTGGTTGCGCTGCGACAGATCAACGCCGACGATGCCTTCGGCGTGCAGCGCCTCGGCCTCCTTCTGCATCCGGGCCATCGCCAGCTCCCGCGCGTCGTAGAGCGCCTGCGTGAACTGCGGCAACTCGGCGTTCTGGCCCATGTTCGACATGACGTTGCCGAACGACCGGTGCGCGACGTGGTAGACGCACGTACCCATGACCATGCCGAGCGGCGCGTAACCGGCCTGCAGCAGCGTCCAGAAGTCCTGGCCGGACAGGTCCGACGTGAACGGGTGACCGGCGTCGTTGCGCCACTTCTTGCCGTCATCGGCCTTGACCGCCGTGCCGACCGCGAGGAACTCGGCCGCGTCCTTGCCCCACTCCTTGAACTCGACCTCGAGCCGGACCGCGACGATGCCGTCCGCGCCGAGCACGTCCGCTTCGGCCTGCATCCGGCTCATCGCGAGTTCCCGGGCGTGGTACATCGCCTGGGACAGCACGTCGAGCTCCTGGTTCTTGCTCCACCGGCCCATCTGGAAGCCGACGTGGTAGACCGACGAGCCGAGTACGAGCCCGAGCGGCGTGAAGCCGGCCTGCTTGACCAGCAGGAACTCGTTCACGCTCAGGTCCGAGGTGAAGATGTGGCCGGCTCGACCCGGCTGCAGCTCGGCGAGCCGGCTCATTGCGTCCTGGGGCAGGCCAAGAGCGGTCGGGTCCACAGCAGTCATCGACGTCCTTCTTTCGAATTGAACGAGCCGGGCTTGTCGAGGCGCAGCATCGGCAGCGGCGCGACGATCGAGCGCGGATGGGACTGGGAGTTGATCGGCGCGATCGCGGTGCCCCAGATGAACGCGTCGACGAGATTGTCTTCGCCTTCCTGGCCGGACGAGCATCGCGTCTCGTACTTGTTCAGCACCATCTCCTGCAGAACGACGGTGTGGCCGCCACGCTTCGCGGCATCCTTCGCCAGCGAATCGCGGGCGGCCGCGCGGGCGGCCGTGACCAGCGCGGTCGAGCCGACCAGCTCCTGATTGAGCCACGAGCCCTGCTGCATGCGGGCGGCCCAGTCGTTGTGCCGGATCACGGCGCCCACGCCCTGGACGAGATCGACCGGCACCCACCCGGACCGCAGCAGCTTCGCGAAGTCCTGACCGGACAGGTCCGATGTGAACGGCTGCTTCGGGTGCTTGGTGACACCGTCGCCGGCGACGGCCGTACCGATCGCCATGAACTCGAGCCCGTTCTCGTAGAACGGTCGGACGGTCAGCGTGACGCCGACGACACCGTGGCCGCCGAGGCCGGCACACTCCGTACGCAGCCGCTCGACGGCCCGGTGCCGCGCCTGTTCGAGCAGGTGCGACACGGCCGGTACGTCGACGACCGGCGCCGTCCGATACCCGCCGTACATGCCCTGCCCGGAGAAGCCCCCGGTGTTGTAGCCGCCGAAACCGCCATAGGTGTAGTAGCCGCATCCGGTGTACGACCAGCCGACGTTGAACACCGCGCTGCCCATCACCTGCCCGACCGGGCGGAATCCGACCGACCGGATCGCGGCGAACTCCTGCGTACTCAGATCGGACGTGAACGCACCGGACTCGCCGGCCGCGGCCGCCTTCCGCATCATCTCGATCCGCCACTGCGCCTGCAGCGGCAGCCGGCCGGCCGCGATCTCACGAGCGCTCGCCTCAGCGATCATGTCGGGAGTCATGCTTGCCGGATCCGTCATCCGTTCCGCCTTCCGAGCGCCACCGTGGTATCCACCACGGTGTCGACCGTCACAGTGTCGTCAACCGTGCGAGGATCTCCGCCGCGGCCGCATTCGAACCGGCCACCGCGTTCAGCTCCGCCGCCATGCTCCGCGACCACTCGTCGATCGTGACCGTCTTCGTCGAGAGTACGACGCCGCCGCTCTGATGCTGGATCATCGCGCTGAGCGGCCGGCCGATCTCGGAGCGCTCGATGTGGTAGCGCCGGTCACCCAGGTGCACCGAGACCGCCAGCACGGCCGGTTCGCTGCGGCCGCCGAGTCGAGCCTTGATCTTGCCCTCGCGCTTGACCGTGACGATCTCGCCCGGCAGCGCCGCGGACAGCACATTGAGGAGAAAGCCCGCGTACAGCGAGAGGTCGTCGCTATGTTTGCGCAACTGCGATGCGAGCAACTCAAGATCGAAGTACGACGGTTGGTCCTGCGTCATTCCGGCCTCATGATCTCGTCGGACGTGTCGAACCAAGGCTAGCCCGCCCGGACAAGAACCGCTCAGGCGACGGGCATGACCCTCCGCGCGAGCACCGTGCCACCGGCCACGGCCGCGGGCATGACCAGGATCGCGCCGAGCGGAATCAGGAAACACAGGAAGACCGCGGCCCCGAATCCGATCGCCATCGACCGGCGCGTCTTCAGCATCCGGCGACGCTCGGCCAGGCGGATGCCCCGCCGCGCGAACGGCACGCCGACCAGCTCGACCGCGAGGAACCAACCACCGAACAGCGCACCCAGCGCCGGTACGGCGGTCTGACCCACGACCGGAATGAACCCGAGCAGGAACAGCGGGATGCCGATCATCGCGGAGATCGTGATCATCCGGATCGACTCGGCGATTCCCCGGACGAACTCCTTGTACCAGGGCAGCCGTACGGTGACGGCGCTTCCGCCGCCGAGCCGGGCCTCCACTCGCTCGGAGATCTTCTCGTAGAACGGATCACCGATCGCCAGCGTGATCGACGTGAACGTGACGATGGCCAGCAGTGCGAACAGTCCGACGAGGCTGATGCCGGCGAGCAGCTGGACGGACTCGCGCGGCCCGGACGACCAGCCGTTCGCGAACCACGTCACGTCCTTGGCGAGGGCGTCGATGAACACGACGAGCAGCACGAACAGGCCGATCAGCAGGACGCCGGCGATGAGCGCCGGGATCAGACCCAGCGCGATCAGGCCGGGATCGGTCCCGTACATCTTGAAGCCTCGGAAGAAGATCCCGATGCCCGAGAAGAAGTCACGGAAGACGTTCGGTCGCTTCTCCATGACCGGTGACGCTAGCGGTGCGGCGTGAGTTCGCAACAGGGCCCGCTCTCGGTTAGGTCGGGTGCCGGCAGACGGAGGACGCCGACCAGCAACGGTTACCCGTTGACGGCACCCGAGAAACCCGAACGTATCCGACGCGAGATCAGTCGAGGATCCGTACGCGTACCCGTCGGTTTGCCTTGCCCTTGCTCTCGACCTTGACCACCTCGACCTTGCCGATCTGTGCGGTCGATTCCACGTGCGTGCCGCCGTCGGCCTGCACGTCCAGGCCGGCGATGTCGACGATGCGGATTTCGGTCTCGTCGGCCGGGATCAGGTTGCTCTGGGTCCGGACGATGTCCGGCAGCGCGAGCGCCTCGTCCCGCCCGAGGACCCGCGCGGCGATCCGGCGATCCGCGATCACTTCGGCATTGACCAGCTCTTCGAGGCGAGCCTTGAAGTCGGCCGGTATCTCGGGCAGGTTGAAATCCATCCGGGCCTCACCCGGTTCCATGCTGTTGCCGGTGACCAGCGCACCGAAGTCACGGAATACGACGCCGCACAGCACATGCAGGCCCGAGTGCGTGCGCATGAGCATGGTCCGGCGCAGATCCTCCACCGCACCCACCACCGCCGTGCCGACCGGCGGAAGCGGATCGCCGTCGGCCGGGATCAGGTAGGGATCGTCACCCTTGCGGGTGCCGACGATCCGCGTCTGTACGCCGTTCCACAGCAGCACACCGTGGTCCGGCGGCTGGCCTCCGCCGCCCGGATAGAACGCGGATCGGTCCAGCACGATGCCGGTCTCGGCATCGCTCGCGAGGACCGTGCATTCCCATTCGCGCAGCGTCGGATCGGCAAGGTCCAGCCGGTACGTCCGGCCGTGGTGGGTGACGCCCATGTCTACCTCGTTACTGATTGAGGAACGTCGCGATCCGCTCGCGGACGTCGGCTCGCTGCGTCCACAGCACGCCGGGCTTGTCATAGATGTGCAGGGTCACGTTCGGAAGGACGGCCGCGATGTCCTCGGCCACCGCCGCCGGGTGCAGCTCATCACCCTGACAACCAAGCACGAGTACGGGCGACCGGACGCTCCCCAGCGACGCACGATCGGTGACCGCCGCCTGCTCCGGCAGGCTCGCCAGGCCGGGCGCGAGTCCGTCGCCCATCAGCATCTCCATGCGCTGCCGCAGGAACGACCACGTCGCGGGATTGTTGCGGAGCGACGGCGGAATCTCCTGGGACAGGACGTTCGCAACCTCGGCCGCGTTGGCATCCTCGATCGCTTCCATCAGCGCGGTTAGGCGCTCGCGCGCGGCCACCGGGCGGGGCTGATCGAGGACGGCCGGCAGAAACAGCACGACGCGCTCGAACCGGCTCGGATGGTCGGCAAGCAGTCGGCAGAGCGCGCCCGCGCCGAGGCTGACGCCGAGCGCGCGGGTGGCGCCGGACAGATCGGCGATCGCGCGAAGATCACGGGCCAGGTCCAGATAGGTCCAGATGCCGCCCGGTGCGGCCGAGCGTCCGTGTCCCCGGAACTGGAAGAACACGCGCCGACCGGTGACCGCGCTGCCCAGCGGGCGAGTCTCCGCAATGCCGTTGCCGAGGCCATGCGCGAAGACCGTGACCGGATCACCGAGACCGGTCACGAGATATTCCAGCTCGACGCCGTGCGGGGTCTGCACGAGCGACGTCTCCGGCTGCGGCAGGCTCGGCCGTCCCGAATACGGTCCCGATGGTCCGGGCCCGTACGTGTTGGGTCCGCTCCCCGGCGGGGGCGGCCAGCGGAAGTCTCTCACCAGTTGCCGCGACCTTCGGTCACCTCACGCAGAGCCGGCCGGAGGTCGAGCAGGTAGACCATGGAGATCGTCAGCACGATCACAGCGACGATCGCGGTCAGCGGGCCGAGGTAGCCGCCGGGTGCCGCAACGGTCGCGTAGCCGGACAGCACCGTGAATGCGACTGCACCACCGGTCATCAGCACCCAAATCGGCTTGGTCAGCTTGCCAACCACCGGAAATGCCTCGGCTCGGCGGGTTACACAGTGCACGAATGCAGACACCTCAACGATCAACGTGACCGCGAGTATCACGAAGCTCACATAGCGCACAACAACGAATGCGGCAGGCATTGGACAAGCTTATGCCTCAATCCGCGGGAGTGCCCCGTCCGCATAGCGCGAAACGAGCGCCGGACTGCCGGCGCTCGTTTCGGGATAGATCGATCCTGCAGGTCAGCTCGTCTTTCGGGCCTTCGTGGTCTTGGCCGGCTTCGTCGCGGCCTCGGCCAGGACATCCTCGGCGGCAGCGTCGGCGGCGTCCGCCTCGGAGGCGGTCTCCGGCACCACGACGTCGGCGTGCACCCGCTCGGTACGCGGTGCCGGCGTGCCGGCGACCACACTCTGGCCGCGAGCGACCAGCTCGGTGTAGATCGCGACGGCCTTCTCCTGCGCGGCCTGGGCGCTCGCCAGGAACTGGTTCGCGTTGCGGCGGGCGCTGTCACGGAGGCGGTCGGTGTCGGTGTCCACCATGCGCTGGCGAAGCTCGGCGACGAGCGACGGGATTTCGGCGACCTTCTGGGTCACCTTGTCACCGATCACGGTCATCCGCGCGGGGAACTCGTCCTGCAGCGCGTTGACGCGCTCCTGCAGGACCGCCACGCGCTCGGGCAGCTTGCGCAGGCGCTCGATGGCAAGGTCACCGGCGCCGGCAGCGGCGTAGATCGGGTTCGGGATCTTGGGCTGGGTCTGAGTAGTAGGCATTACAACTCCTTCGTCGTCCGGATCTTGGGCTTAGGTCGTACGTGCGGCATCGGCTCTATCGGGGCCGTCTCAACCGTTTCACCGGTATCAACGCTTTTGTCTGCTTCACGGGCATTCTCTCGCCGAAAAGTTTCGTAGAGATGCGTGAGCGTCTGCTTCTGCGGTTCGGTCAGGTCCTCGTCGTTGGCGATCGCGGCGAGTACACCCGGACCGTCGCGCAGATCGAGAAGGCCGGCCCGGAGATACATCAGCGGGGTCGACACCCGCAACGCGCTCGCCAACTGCTGCAGCACTTCGGCGCTCGGTTTACGCAATCCGCGTTCGATCTGACTGAGGTACGGGTTGGAGACGCCGGCCTGGTCCGCGAGCTGGCGCAACGAAATCCGCGCGTTGTGGCGCAGGTCGCGGATGAACTCACCGATGTTTTCGGTCAATTCGCGGGGTCCGGTCACACTCGCCAGTCTAGGCGCGCGTGCTAGCTATTGCAAGCAAGATGCTTGCTACAGCGAGCGTGACACCGGTCTCACCGACCGTATCCGTAGGGTCACCGAACCTTGCCTTCCATCGATGCCCATGACAGGCTTACCGGAATTCATTCGCCGTAATCGATTCGCGTTGGCGTTGCCGTGTACGCGCACATTCGAGGAGCATATGACGACCAATGAGCCAGTATGCCCACATTCTACGCATGCTGGCTCGCGCGTCGTCCGCAACGGCGTATACGGCTCGCTCGGGCGCCAGCGTTACCGATGCCATCCGCTGTCCGACGGCGCGTCCCATACGTTCTCGGTCCCGCCGGAGCTGACCAGCGCCGAACTCGGTGACGACCGGGGGCAGCGGAGACTGCGCTCCTACCGGCACGACGTCGTCGAGATAGCCACCGCGCTGGTGTCCATCGGTCGGGGATCGAGTTACCGGCAGGCCGCGATCCGCGCATCCGCCGGTACGCAGATCAACGGTCAGCTGGTCGCCGACTGGGTACGAGCATTCGTACCGGTCATCGTCGGTACGGACACCGCACGTCGCTGGCCGGCGGTGCTGTGCGCCGGGGCGTACACGGTCGGGACAACGCCCGAGGGTGGGCGGCTGCGGCTCTACATGGCCGTCGGGGCGGCCGGCAACGGCACCGCGCATCGGCTCTGGGACGCACGGATCGCGTCCGGCTCGCCGTACCGGGAATGGCGTACGTTCTTCAACGGCCGGCCGGGCAAGCCGGAGCTGCTCATCTGCGAACGTGGCAGCGAGGAGGCGGCGGTCGCACTGCAGGTCTGGGAGGCGAATCCGCCGGTCCTGATCGAGGCCCGGCGACGCCTCCGGGCGGACGTCGAGGCGCACGGCAAGCCGGACGTCTCCGGTGCCGGACCCGGATTCCGGATCGGCGACGAAGACGTCAACCAGCACGTGGCGACGTTCACCGAACACCGCGCCACGCTGGTTCGCCGGATCGCGACGCGGTACGCGCACTTTCGCAACTTCGATCAAGTCGACCGGCTGCTCGATCTCATGCGAATCGAATGCAACGGCGAGGCCGACGTCGCCGACTACGCCAAGCGGATCATGGCTGAGGGCAACCCCGGCCCGATGCCCTCAGCCGGCTGATCCCCTCCCTACTCCTCGACCGGCGTCAGCGGCGCCCGGACCAGGCTGATCAGTAGCAGCGCCGCGACCGTGATGCCGGTCGCAACCGTTGCCATCACCGTCGTGATGCCACGGCTCTGCAGCAGCGGCCCGGCGACGGCGTACCCGATCGGGCCGGCCAGCAGGTTGGCGGTCATCACGAACGTGATCGTCTGGGCTCGCAGACGCTCCGGCGACCGCAGCAGGATCAGGGTGATCAAAGGCGCGTTGAGCATCGGCGTGAACAGCCCGGAAGCCATCAGGACCAGCGCGAATCCCCAGAACGGCAGCGGCGCGATCAGCAGCCACAGCGGCAACGCGAGCGCGATCCCGGCGAGCGCTCCCATCTTCATCGGCGGAAGCTTCGACGCGAAACGCAGCACGCCGAACGTGCCGATCAGCGCGCCGGCGCCCCAGGCCGCGAACAGCAGACCGGCGATCCGGGGATTCGCGTCGAACCTCCGGTCGGAGATCACCGGCAGGCTGGCCAGCAGCATCGGGAAGAAGAGACCGAACAGCAGTGCAGCGGTACTCACCCGGAGCAGCAGCGAGTTCTTCAGCACGAACCGCGCGCCGTCCAACGCGCCTCGCGTCCCGCCGGCCGCAGCGTCCGCCAGCGACGTCTGCGGCTTCGGCAGGCCGACCGCCAGGACGGCGAACGAGACGAGGAACGATCCGCCGTCGATCCAGAGCACGTTCACCGGCGTGATCGCGGCGATCAGGACGCCGGCGATCGCCGGGCCGATGAACGTGGCCAGGCGGGTCGCACCTTCGACCAGCGCGTTGCCCTGCACGACCATGGTCTCGTCGTCACCGAACGCCTCCGGGATCACGAGCCGTTGCGCCGCCACGTACGGCGACGTGAACGCGCCCATCACGAACACGATCGCGGCCAGGGTGCCGAACGACAGACCACCGACGGCGTGCAGCAGCGGTACGAGAGCGATCAGCGGTGCGCGTACGCCGTCGCAGATCAGCATCGTGCGCCGGATGCCGAGGCGGGCCACGAGTAGTCCGGACGGGATCCCGAGCAGCGCAATCGGCAGAAGTTCGATCGCGAAGATCAGGCCCATACGTGTCGCCGAACCCGTAGTGAGCAGCACGAACCATGGCAGCGCGACGAACGTCATCTGCGAACCCAGCGACGACAGCGTCTCCGAGACCACGATCGAACGCATCGTCCGGTTACGCAGCGCACCGAGCACCGGCGGTGTCTCGGCGTCCGCTCCGATCGAGATCTGCGCCTCACCGTCCGGCGTCAGCGCCGTTTCGACCACGGGTGCGAGCGACTCTACGTTCGCGAGATGAGCCTCAACGGATGCGTCATCATCGATATTCACTCCGGTGTCCTCTCTGGTACGGGCATCAGCTGTCCGATGTCTCCAACATTCCGGTGATCGCCTGCAGCATGTTCAGCCGCGCCTCGAGCTGTGGCCCGGACCGCCCCGACACCGCCCGCATGATCCGCCCGCAGAGCGCCGATGCCCGGGGATCCAGGAACGGATCGGAATCCAACGTGCTGCGGGCGAGCATGCGTACGGCCGCGGCGGCCTGATCGGCGAGCACGCCGAGCAGGCTCAGATCGGCCAACTCGCTGCGGGACCCTTCGGTCCAGTCCAGAACCTCGAGCACGCCGACGCATTCGTCCTCGAACAGCAGCGGCGCGGCCATCAACGCGGACGGAACGTAGACCGTCGACTCGGCCGCCTCGCGCGAGAAGATCGGACTGTTGCTCAGGTCATCGAGGCGCAGACTCTGATGGCTCTTCACGACCCATCCCGCGATGCCGGTATCGAGCGGGAACCGGCGGCCCACCAGCGATTCGGAGCCCTCGCCGGCGACCGCACTGAACACGATCGACTCGGAGCTCTGTTCGACGATGAAGATCGAGCTGGCGGCCGCGGCGAACACGGCGAGCGCGGTTTCCACGATCGGCTGCAGCAACGGCCTCGAACGATGCAGGTCGGACGATGGCGGCTGGGTACTCTCGGCGATTCCGCTATTCGGCATTGACGACTCCCACGTTATTGACGACTCCCACGTTGGCGGAGGTGAGATAGAGGACCGTCTTCACTTGGAACGGCGTGAGGTCCGGGTGCTTGCTGAGCAGCGCAGCGCAGAGACCGCTGACGTACGGGGTGGCGAAGCTGTTGCCGGTGGCCTTGATGACGGCGCCGTTCGACCATGCGACGGATACCCCGACGCCGGGTGCGAAGAACTCGACCGGCGGAGCCGGGTTGTAGTAGTGATTCGCCGCGGCGTCCGGATCCGGCTGGGCATCCACGCTCGCCACCGAGATGACCGCGCCGAACTGCCACGGATAACTGACCATCGGCGAATTGTGCGCGGACGCCGAGATCAGGCATCGGCGGAAATAGGCGAGATCGCACAGCCCGGCCAACTCGGCCCGCAGCAGCTGCTTGGTCGTGGACAGGCTCATGTTGATGACGTCGTATCCCTCGTCGATCGCCCAGCGCAGCCCGGCCAGAAGGGCAGCTCCGCCACCCTGCATACCGGACGTCAGCACCCGTACGCTGGCTAGCGAGCACCGCGGCGCAAGCGACCGGATCACGCTGGCGCAGGCCGTACCGTGGCCGGACCCGTCGACCGGATCGGTCGGGAGCACCGAGGCAACGCCGGCCTCATCCATCTCGACGCACATCGTGGCGTCCACGCTGCCCACCAGCGGATGGGTCGGATCGACGCCGCTGTCGAGGATGCACACCCGTACGCCGGATCCGTCGCCGAAGGCCCACTCCGGCGTAACCCGTTCCGGCAGCGCGACCACCTCGATCATCGCCGGCCCACCGCGTGGCGCACTCCACGCCGGTACGCCGGGATGGTGCTGCACGCCGGTACGCCGCCACGGCTGTGTGCTCACGACGGTCGCTCCATCTCCGGTCCGGCCCACTCCGAGGCGAGTTCCAGACTCCGTGTCGCACCCTTGCGGATCAGCTGCTGCCGAGCCGCCGTGAGCGCGGTCTCCGCCACGTTGTGGTCGCCCACCCGGCGATGCACGGCGGCCAGATCGATCAGCGCATCCGCGTGGCTGCGCGGATTCTCCACGGTGCCGGCCATCGCGACGCCCATCGACGCCCATTCGCGGGCCCGGATCGCATCGCCGTCATGTGCCGACAGCCGGGCCGCGACGCCGTACCAGACACCGACGTAGTAGGGGTCCTCCGGATCGACCGGCGGCACCGGTGCCGTGCTCCCCCAGTGCATCGCGGCGCGGGCGGCGTGGATGTCGCCGGCCAGGACGAGTTCGCGCGCGCTCAGGACCCGGAACATCCGCGCCGCCGACTCCAGCTCGATCAGCTCGTCCGCCGCCGTCCGGTATTCGACGGCCGCGGCACGGTGGTCGCCGCCGATCCCCAGGATCAGGGCGCGGTGCTGGCGGAGCAGCGTACCCATGGTGGTGAGTTCGAGCTCGGTGGCGATCCGCACGGCCCGGCCGATCAGCTCGACCGCGGCCGCTTGGTCGCCTTCGAGCGCCGCGAGCGCCCCCATGATCGCGACCAGCGGCGCGGTCAGTTGCAGGTCCGACTCGACCGCCGGCAGCAGTTCCGCGCACAACGCGCGGCCCTGCTCGACCGGGAACGGACCCCAGAACGCCAGCTCGCAGAGGCCGGTCAGCATCCGACGCTCGGCCCGCTCGTCCCCGATGTCCCGAGCACAGTCGAGCCCCAGGCGGATCGACCGCTCGGCCGCGGACAGCTGCAAATCCACCGTGTACGCCAACGCATCCAGCTCGTGCGCCCACATCATCGCGGCCGGCTCATGTCGGTCGGCGAGGCCGGCGAGGACTCGGTGCGCCGCGTCGTGCGCGTCCTGCCGGGACAGGTTGTCCGCGCGCAGGGCCAGGATCGCCCGCGGCACCGGTGCCATCAGATCCCAGACCGGATCGCCGGTCAGCGCCGCATCGGCGGCGTCCAGCGCACCGGTCAGCCGATCCGCCGCGCCCATCGAGACCAGACAGTCGAAGAGTTCGCGAACGACGTCTCGATGCCGGCGATCGCGTACCGGCAGCAGCCGCTGCGCCTGCTCGAAGTGCCGGGCCGCGGACGGCAGGTCGGAGCAGGCCAGGCACTGCCGGCTGGCGGCCAGTGCGGCCTCGGCGGCCCGGATCGCGAGCCGAGCCGTCTCGGGATCGTCGTGATGAATCTCGGCCGACAGCGCGTACGCGCGTTCCAGATGAAACGCAGTGAGTACGCTGCGCTCGCCATCACCGAAGTAGGGCGCCGACTCGAACCACTCGGTGATCCGGCAGTGCCACAGCGATCGCCGGTTCTTCGGCATCGCGCGATAGCCGGTCTCCATCAACAGCGAATGCGTGAACCGGTATCCGGGCCGGCCGGTCCGCCGCGCGCGGGTCGGCTGGATCACGTCCAGCCGGATCAGCCGGTCCAGGATCTCCTGCAGGTCGGCGTCGCTCATCGTCATTTCGTCGATGGCGAACTGCACACCCTCGGCCCAGAACTCTCGACCCATTACCGATGCGCACTCGCAGAACAGCCGATCCACCGGCAACAGCCGGTCGAGCTGAGCCTCGAACAGCGTCGTCACGCCGACCGGGATCGCACCGAGCTGCGTCATCGCGACCTGATGGGATGCCGCGAATTCCAGCATCTGCAGCACGATCAGCGGGTTGCCTTCGCTCACGTCGGCGAGCTGGCCGGCATCCGGTGGCGCGGTTGCGACGGCACCGTCCGGCCCGCCGTGCGCCACCACGGCCGCGGTCAGCTCATCGACCAGCTCGTACAGTGATTCGCTGGTCAGCGGGCCCAATTCCAGCGACATCGCGCAGCTGTGGCCGCCACCCCAGGTCGGGTAGGCCAGCAGGAGATCGGGGCGGGAGACGCACACGACCAGGACCGGCACCGAACGCGTACGGGTCGACAGCCGGCTCAGGAATTCGATGAACGTCGGCTCGGCCCACTGCAGATCCTCCCAGATCAGCGCGATCGGTCCGGTCTGGCTCAGCGCCTCGATCAGCTGCCGCGCGGCCCAGACGATGTCGTCCAAGCCGGTGTGCCGGTCGACATCGCCGACCGCGGTGGCCAGACGGTCGATCACCTGCGTGGCCTCGTCCTGGTTGGGCAGGCGGTCGCGGACCTGCTGCCGCCAGTCCTCGTCCAGCTGCTCGAGCACCTGCGCGAGCGGCCAGAACGCACCACCGGACGCGAAACTCTGGCAGTGCCCCTCGAACACCCGCAGGTCGCTGCGCTGGGCGATGAACTCGCTGACCAACCGCGATTTCCCGATCCCGGCCGCGCCCAGCACCGTGACGAGGCAGCTGTCGTTGCGCCGGGTCACCCGATCGGCGATCCGGTGCAGGTCGGCGATCTCCTCCTCGCGGCCGACCATCGGCACCCGGGGTCCGACCGCCGGCGCGCTCATCGCGGTGTCCAGACGCCAGGCCGGTAGCGTCGTCGACTTGCCCTTGACCTGCAACGGCTCGACCGGTACGAGCGGCGCGGTCCGGCCGGCCAGCGTCGCCACCGTGCCGCCGACGAGCGTCTCGCCGGCCCCGGCGTTCTGCTCCAGCCGGGCGGCCACATTCACCACGTCGCCGGTGACCGAGATCTGCCCGTCGGCGTGCCGGGAGACGTAGACCTCGCCGCCGTTGATCCCGATCCGCACCTGCAGCATCCGGTTGTACTCGCGTTCCAGACCGGCCGAGATCTCGGCGATCGCGACATGCAGGTCGGCCGCCGCCCGCAACGCGCGCGTGGCGTCGTCCTCCCGAGCCACCGGTACGCCGAACACCGCCATCACGGCATCGCCGATGAACTTCTCCACGGTGCCGCCGTGCCGCCAGAGGATCGCCGACACGGTCTCGAAGTACCGCTTCAGATAGGCGCGCATGACCTCGGGATCGAGCCGTTCGCCCAGCGACGTGGAGCCGACGATGTCGACAAAGAACACGATCACGTGCTTGCGTACTGACGGGGGGTCGAGCACCTGACCGAGCGCGGTGCCGCAGGATGCGCAGAACCGGGCATCATCCGCGGCCGTGGTGCCGCAACTCTGGCAGGTGGCCATGGCCTACGGCCGGATCCGACTGGTCACATCGTCGTCCAGGATCTCCTCGACCATCGCGACGAGATAGCCGAGCGTCCGGACCGCGTTGTTCCGGATCAGCGCATGCAGGTCGGCGTCGAGCGGCATCGCGTCGTACGCGGCGTCCAGGTCGTCCCGGTGGTGCGGATCGAGATGGGCGTGCTTGCGCAGCGTACGGAAGGCCTCGATCGGATAGCCGGTGCGCTCCGATGCCATCCGGGCGAGTTCCTCGGCCGGCGGGTAGCCCTCCAGCACACCGATGTAGCCCAGCAGCACGGCCGGGTGCACGTGGCGGATGTAGTAATACTGCGCGCCGACCATTGCGGCGACCGTCGGCGACGGCGTGTGCCCGGTCGCGACCGTACGCGGGAAGCCGATCCGCTCCAGATCGTCGAGCACCCAGTCGTCGTGCCACATCTCCTCGGGGATGTGCTTGACGAAGTACTCCTCCAGTTGCCGCCCGCACGGCTGATCCAGGTAGGAGTCGCGGGTGACGCGCAGGGCCTCCTCCATCAGCGGCACGCTGGCCCGGATCATCGTGTGCACGGCGACCAGGTAGCGCGGGTACAGCGTCGCGAGGTCATCGTGGGTCCAGAGCCGCGTACCGACCTGCGACATCGCCGGCAGCAGCAGGTCGAGGCTGGCTCGCAGCCGGACGCTCGCGGTGAACTCCGTCATGAACGTTCTCCCTTGACGCTGGTGGCCAGCATGGACAACGTGACCAGCACCCGATCACTGCGGTCGCCGAGCGGCGCCGGCGCCATCTCCTGCATCCGCCAGCACAGATCGCAGATGCCGCGGACCGGGGTGTCGGCGAGTTCCGCATAGTCGGGATGGGCAGTCACCGCACCGGCGCCGATCGTCGCGATCGCTTCAAGCAGCGCGTCCGAGCGCACATCGGCGAGCGCGGCGGCGAGTTCCGCGCCGGTCGTCACGGTGCGGCGCAACCGTTCCGGGCCACGGCCCATGATCACCGGCTCGTTGCAGCACGCGGTCATCCGGCCGTCGTACCGGATCACCGGCGCGGCGAGCAGCGTGCACGCGCCGACCGACGCGGCCGGCTGGTGTACCGGCGGCGCGAACACGGTCTCGCCACGTCCGTAGGACAGCGGCTCGATGTAGCTGACGTCGGCGAACTCGGACCATCCCGGGCCGAACGCGCCTTCCAGCAGCCGATGCACCTGTGCAACCTCGTCCGGCGTGTTCAACACCTGTACGACCACCGGTACGCCGGCGTCGGCGATCGCGCGTGCCGCGGACGAGAAGCGTTCCTCGTCGACGGTCTCCGCGTGGAATCCGTCGGTGGACAGGAAGAGGCAGCTCGCCAGCGGCAGGATCTCCCGGATCCAGGCCGGCTGCTCGCCACGCCGGGCCCAGATGCCGCTCGTGTAGAGCACGATGTCCTTGTCGGCCGCGGCCAGCTTGCGCATCGCCATGGTCAGGCCGCGCCGCTCGATGAACGGCTCGCCGCCGGAGATGCCGACCATCTTGGCCTGCGTGTCCGCGCAGACAGCGTCGACCAGCTCGCCGAACAGCCGGTAGTCGGTGATGGTCGGCGAGTTCCACAACGAGTCGACCGAGCAATGCGCGCACCCGACCGGACACCGGTCGGTGAGGAACAGCAGCACCGCATGCCCGGGCGTGAACCGATCCCGGAGCACGTCCTGGATCCGCAGCCGGCGCATCACTCGACTCCCGCCATCGCCGGATGGCCCAGATTGACCATGTGCGCGTAGGCCGGGATGCCGTACATCCGGGCGAATCCCTCTGGCCCGGCAGCCATCTCCATCCGACGCACTTCGGCCTCGACGTACGTGAACGTGGGCCGTGCCGTGACCCGGCTGGCCTCGATCAACACCTGGCGGTTGCCGCCGAGCGAGGAGCAGGTGCCGCAGTATCCCGCGGGCGACAGCGGGACGCCGGACTGTTCGGCGAGCACCTCCGGCCCGAGCGTCCGGATCGCCCGGAGCATCTCCCGTTCACGGACCGTACGGGCAACCTCCGGCCAGGTGATCCGGGGTGCGGATCCGATCAGGAGATGGTCCGGCGCCGGCCCGTCCACGATCTGCTGCTGGCAGCAGGAGACCACGGTGCCGTCGAACGTGACGACCGGCCACGCGGCCACGGTGCAGGGTGCCGAGATCGGCTGTGCGTCGCGGTGCCGGATGCCCGGCGCGAGCCAGGTGCTCGCCCGGCCTACCGAACCCAGTTTGGCGACGAGGGCCGGCACGCGATCGTCGAAGTATTCGCGGATCTGGGTGGTCACCTCCGCCAGGTACGGGTCTGCGGAGCCGGTGCCGACGATTTGAAAGCTCACATCCTGGCCGGCGTCGACGAGGCTGCGGACCGCCGCGAATGCCGACTCTCTCGGCACCTCGACCTCGTGGAAGATGTCCTGACTTGCTACGACGTGGTCCACGGCGAGAAGCGCATCGCGGACGCGCGGGGGGATCGACCGGCCGTCCCGCGCGAAGTAGAGGCCGGAAATGATGATCACCCGGCCGCCGACGGCGTGCGTGGCTTCGACAATCTCATGCACCAGATCGGGACGCAGGACCGGCTCGCCGCCGGTCAGCCAGACCAATTCGGGGTGGTCGGCTTCGGTGAAGGATCGCGCGAAGTCGCGGAAGATATCGGCGCTGTGCTCTTCGCTGTTCAACATCGAATTCGTGGAACAGTGCGCGCAGGTGAGTGGACAGCGGCGGGTGAGCGTCAGAAAAACGCCGGCCGCCGGAACGGACCGGAGCGCGAGCGCATCGGCGATATGCATCGACCCCTCCTCAAGCTCGGTAGGGAACCGGCATGTCGGCCGCGGACGCAGTGATCCGCGGCCGACATGCCGAGACGGCGCGGGTGGTCTAGAAGATGCCGATGCCGACGACCGACGAGTGACCCTCGACGTCGTCGCTGACCGCGTCGATGCGCGCCTTGACCGAGTTGAGGGTCGAAACCTCGGCCTCGGTGAGGTCCTTCAGGACACCCTGCTGGGCGATGCTGAGCTGGTCCACCGGGTTGCCGGCGAGGCGCAGGGCTTCCAGAGAGTCGAATGCCATGGTGTTTCCTTCCTCGAATCAGCGGGGTCGGTGCCGCCGTTGGGAAAGATGTTCGTCAATGCCGGACGTACCTGTCAATCGGCATCTGCCTATGTATTTGAAACACGTCGCACCGCCAACACGGGCGTCCAGCTGGCCACACGCCGAAACAACATCCATGAATGTCGATGCTCATGACGAATGACCCGCGCACGATACCTGTCGCCCGGGCCGGATCGATCTTCCCCGTACGGAGCGTCTAGAAGACGCCGATACCCCAGACGCTCGCGTGACCTTCGACATCCGCGGAGACGGCCGCAATCCGAGCCTGTACCGAAATCAGCGTCGCCGCCTCGGCCCGGCTGAGTCCACGCAGGACCTCCTGCTGGGCAAGGTTGAGCGCATCGACGGGTTGGCCTGCGGCGCGCAGTTCCTCGAGTGGATCAAACCGCATGAGGTCCTCCATCCCTGATCGGCACGTCCGTGCCGCGCCTGATAGAAGAATCCCGATGGACCCGCCGGGCCGTCAATCGACGATCATCGCCATTGTGAGAATCTGTCGCGCCAACGCCACGGGTGTCCACCCGTCAACATGGATCAGCCGGCCGGGATGAGCGCGACGGAGCGCACCGAGCCGACCGGTACACCGCCGCCGAACAGCACCGACTCCGCGAGTTCGGTGAGCACCGGCGCATCACAACCGAGAAACCGAAGAGCCGCCACGAGTACGGGCATCCGGGCCCGCATCGCGCCATCGTCGATCTTCAGCGCCACCGCGCCGGCACCGGGCACCGCCACCGCAACGACGCCCTCGGCGCCGCCCTTCGACAGCAGCGTGGGAATCCCGCGCATCAAACGGTCGTCATCGGCGCCGGTTCCGGAGACGAGCGCCGGATGCGCTCGCATGGCGTCGGCCACGCGGCGCTCGTCGCTGCCGGGAGCCGCATCGACGTGCCGGAGGAATGCGCGGGCCAGGCTCTGCAACGAGATCGCGAGCGCGGGCGCGCCGCAGCCGTCGATGCCGACCGCGCCGATCGGCTCGCCGGCGACGTCCGCGACGGCGGCCTGCAGCGCCTGCTGCAACGGGTGCTCGGGCCGCCGGTAGTCGTCCGTCGCCCATCCGGCCGCGGCGCACGTGAGCAGCATGCCGGCGTGCTTGCCGGAACAGTTCATGTAGATCGCCTCGGCGTCGCCGCCCGCGCGCAGCAGCGCCTTCGACGCGGCCGAGCCGAGCGGCAGATCCGGCGGCGTACGCAGATCCGACGGTGTGAATCCACCGGACGCCAGCAGAGCGCGTACTCGTGTGATGTGCATGTCCTCGCCGGAGTGACTCGCCGCGACCATCGCGAGATCGGCGGGCTCGGCGAGCGTGAGTCCGGACCGCAACATACCCACGGCCTGCATCGGCTTGATCGACGAGCGCGGGAACACCGGGCTGGTCACGTCGCCGATTCCGATCACGAGATCGCCGTCCGGTCCGAGAATCGCCACCGACCCGCGATGGAAGCCTTCGACGAACCCGGAGCGGTCGACCTCGGCGAGTACCTCGCCGCCCTTATAGGTCACGACGGGATGGCGAGCAGGGCGCGGGCCTCGACCGTGGTCATCGGTGGCCGCTGCGCCAGCCGGGCGAACCCGACCGCACGCGCGACCAGTTGCATGTTCGATTCGACCGGCTGGCCCTTCGCGTACGTCACCGTGTCCTCCATGCCGACGCGCAGGTGACCGCCGGCCGACAGCGATGCCAGGATGACGTCGATCGAGGCGCGGCCGATGCCGGTGGCCGCAAACGTTGTGCCGTCCGGCAGATCGCGGACCGCCTGCTTGCAGGCGACCAGCGCCTCGGTGGTGCCGGGCATGCCGCCGGGTACGTTCATCACGAAGTCCACGTGCACGTGTCCGCCGGCCGGCAGGCCGTACTTCGACAGCAGCCGCTGCAGCGTGGTCAGTTGGCCGAGGTCGAAGATCTCGTATTCGGGGACGATCCCGCGCTCCTGCATCCGCGTGTGCAGGTCGACGATGAAGTCCCAACGGTTCATGAACACGTCGTCGCCGAAGTTGACCGTACCCATCGTGCAGCTGGCCATGTCCGGCTCGGCGTCGAGCACGGCCAGACGCGCACCCTCGGGATCGGTCACCGCGCCGCCTGACGAGAGCTGCACGATCAGGTCGGTCTCCGCCTTGAGCGCCTGGACGGTCGCCTTCAGCAGGCCCTGATCGAGCGTCGGCTTCGCCTCGGCGTCGCGGATGTGCACGTGGATCACGCTCGCGCCGACGGCTTCGCACTCGCGGGCGGTCGTCACCAGCTCGTCCAGCGTCACCGGCAGCGCCGGAACATCCGCCTTGGACGACTCCGCGCCGGTGGGGGCAACCGTGATCAATGTCCCGTTGGTCATGCCCGCGATCGTCCCACGCGTCGGGATCACGCAGCTGGCTGGGGTGCTGGGTCTATCGCCGCGGCCGACTCACCGATGCGCAGGTCGGCGTCGTCCGGCACGTTGCGCTTCAGCACGACCAGCGCGATCATGCCGAGTTCGTGGTGGCGTACGGCCGATCCGACGAATCCCACCGTGCGGCCCTCGTTGACCACCTCGGCACCGGTGGGCGGCAGGTTGTCGGTGACGATGCCGTCGAGGTGCACGAGCGCCAGCCGCCGCGGCGGTCGGCCCAGGTTGTGCACGCGCGCCACGGTTTCCTGACCCCGATAACACCCTTTATCCAGATGTACGGCCGGCCCGAGCAGATCGATCTCGGCGGGCAGCGTCTTGTGATCGGTCTCGTAGCCGAACCGGGGCTGGCGTGCCGCGACCCGGTGTGCCTCAAAGGCCCAGATGCCCGCATCGGGTACGCCCAACTTGTCCCTGATCGCGTCGATCGAATCGCGAGGGACGAGCAGGTCGACCCGGTCCTCGTGGCGTCGCGCCCAGCCGCCGCCGGGCAGTGGTGCGGTCGCGTAGACGACGGTCGGCCGAGCGGCGATGTCGCGTGCGATGAACTTCGCTCCCGGCACCGGCTGTGCCACCGGCGCTGGCAGTGGGTCGACGCCCAGGCGTGTGAGAGCGGCGTCAGCGGCCGGGCCGACCAGCGACAGCAGCGCATAGTCGGCGGTCGCGTCGGTCACCTCGGCGCGAGTCATGAAGAGCATCTTCAGCAGGAACGCGACCAGGTCTGGCGCCGTGCCGGGCTCGACGTCGAGGTAGAGCGTCTCGCCGTCCGCGGTGACCATTGCGTCGTGCTCGACGTGCCCGTGCGGCGACAGGACCAGCAGCTCGGTCCCCTCACCGTCCGCGAGGCCGAGCAGGTGCTGCGTCGTGATGTTGTGCAGCCAGGTCAGGCGCTCGGGTCCGGTGATCGTGACGACGCCACGGTTCGAGCGGTCCACCAGCGCCACATCGCGGTCCAGCAGCCGCTGCTCGCGCATCGGATCGCCGTAGTGCGCGGCCAGCTCCGCATCGGTCGACGCGGGTTCCAGATCGCCGAGCCGGATCGGGTTAGGCATTCGAGCCACCGCCGCAGGCTACGCATGCGCCGAACAGCGCGACATGCCCGATATCGAGCTGGAAACCACGCTCTGTCCGCAGTGTCGCTGCCAGTTGGTCCAACATTTCCGACGGAACCTCCTCGATCGCCTCACACATACGACACACGAGGTGCACGTGTTGTTCCACATCGACCACGTGGAACGTCGGCGCGCCGTGCGACAGGTGAGCGTGCGTGACCAGACCCAGCTTCTCGAGCAGCTCCAGCGTGCGGTAGACGGTGGTGATGTTGACTCCGGCCGCCGTCGCGCTGACCTTCGCGTGCACCTGATCGGGGGTCGCGTGATCAAGGTCACGTACGGCCTCGAGGACGAGCTGGCGCTGCGCGGTCAACCGCATCCCACGAGAACGGAGGACGTCGGCAAGTGGAGTATCGGTCACCCATCGATCCTACGTGCGTAACCCTGCGTCCCCCGAACCTTCCCGAGCCGCTCGGCTTGGGTGCCTTGTACGTCGGCTACCAGTCTGCACCGTATGTGAGTGCAGAGTGGTAGGCCCCGCACGACTCCAGGATCACCTGGTGAACCGGCGACGGTAGGGTGGTCGGCGTGGTGGATCAGTTGAATGCTCAGCGCAGGGTTGCCGTTCTTGGACGCGGGCTGGTGCCCGCCGAGACTCCGATCCTCCGGGCGGATGATCTCGGTGCGTTGCGCGGCGACGGCATCTTCGAGACCATGCACGTCCGCGACGGAGTTCCGTGGCAGATGGACGCGCACATGACGCGGATGGCGCAGTCGGCCGTACGGCTAAGTCTTGATCTTCCTGAACGTGCGGACCTGGACCGGCTCGCGGCGCAGGCGCTCGACGGCTGGCCGGCCGATGTCGAGGCCGCGCTGCGGATCGTCTGCACGCGCGGACCGGAGACCGGCGGACCGGTCACCGTCTACGCGACCGTCGTCCCGGTCACCGCGGCCACCATCCGCGCCCGCTACGACGGGATCTCGGTCGTCACGGCGACGCTCGGCTTCGCCGCCGACACCCGGCAGAGCGCGCCATGGCTGCTCGGCGGCGCGAAGACGCTCTCCTACGCGATCAACATGGCCTCGCAGCGATGGGCCGCCGAGAACGACGCGGATGACGTGCTGTGGGTCTCCGGCGACGGGTACGCGCTGGAAGGACCCACGTCCACGCTGATCTGGCTGATCGACGGGACACTGTGGACGGTTCCGGCCGACACGACCGGCATCCTGGCCGGCACGACCGCACGGTTCCTGCTGGCACACGCGGCCGACCTCGATCTCAAGGCAGGCGAGCGCATGGTCACGCCGCGCGAACTGGCCGCGACCAACGGCGTGTGGTTGGTGTCGTCGGTCCGCGGTGTTGCCGAGATCCGATCGCTGGACGGCGTCTCGTTCCCGCCGTCGGAGCTGACCGGCCAGATTCGTCAGCTCCTCGATTTCGCCTAGTCTCTGCAACCTCTCGACGCGATCGCGCGTGTAGTCAGCGAGCGGACCCGCATCCGCGGCTCGCGCAGATCGCACGAGGGGGCGGGATGGCGGCATCGGCGATGTCGACCGCGCTAGCGCTACGAGAGGCCGCTACGTTGGACGACTTCGACAGCTTCTACGCGAGTCGGTTCCAGTCAGTGGCGACGCAGCTGTATGCGTACTTCGGGGACCGATACGAGGCGCAGGACATCGCCCAGGAAGCGTTCTGTCGAGCGCTACGCAACTGGGCTGAGATCTCCCGATATGACGATCCGGCCGCCTGGGTCCGCCGCGTCGCGTGGAACCTGGCAACGAGCCGGTGGCGGCGAGTCAGGACGTCAGTCGCGTTCGCGAACCGGCAACGTGAGGTACACGTCCCCGAACCGAGTCCGGATCGGGTCGCGCTCGCCGCCGCACTCGCCACACTGCCGCCGCAGCAGCGCCGCGCCGTCATCTCGCACTACCTCGCGGATATGCCGCTGGTCGAGATCGCAGCCGTCGAAGGCGTCGCGATCGGCACCGTCAAGTCCTGGCTGCATCGTGCTCGGACCGCGCTCGCTGCACAACTCTCCGCCGAAGAGGTGCCTCATGCCTGACACCAACGTGGCATCCGACCCGCTTGCACGTGCGTTCTCGACGTTCCAGGCGGAGGCGGCGGCGGAATTGTGGATACCGGGATCTGCGACCGCACGTCGCTCGGTGCGGCGACGTCGAGCGGCAACGCTGATCGCAACGGTCGCAGCGATCGCGCTGATAGCAGCACTCGGAGTTATGACGCTGTACCGATCGAACACCGTCGGGCAGACACCGGCCAAACCAGCACTATCCAACGACGATCTGACCCGGCTCTCGTCTCAAGCGCTGACCTATCTCGATGTCGACCATGTCAACCTCGTGTCGCCCGACGGGTCGGTTGTGTCGACCTACCTGGAGCCGGACAGGCTCTACGGCAGCGGCTACGGCCCCATCGATTTCGACGGAGGCCAACCGGTTGTGCCGAATCCGCCGGTATCCGGCACGTACCAACTCGATGCAGTATGCCTAGGTACAGGAACGGTCACGATCACGTGGGGCTCGAGCTGGGTCGCTGTACCGTGCGGATCCTCCCCGACGCTCATGACGGCTTCGATCGTGCTACCCGCACATCCGCACGGCGTCCTGAGTTCCGCCGCTAGTCGTCACGCCGGGTACGCATGGGTGATCACGGACCCGGAGCTCCCGTCGGATCAACTCTCGCAGCTTCGTACGGCAGCGACACTCAAAGCCGACGGTGCGCAATCCCTAAGTTCTGCCTACCTGAGTGCGAGCGGAACACTCGCCCAACCACCCCGCGACACCGACCTCGGCCCGGTCACGACCGGCGCCTATGCGATGGAGTTCGTCTGCGTCGGCCGTGGAACCGTGACGGTGGACGTCGCGGCTGACGACGGCTCCGATAGCGCCGAGGAGATCCTGTTCTGCGACGACGTGGCGCAGCCATTGCATTGGCGGATAAGCAAGACCGAGTCAATCGTCGTCTCCGTGTCACCGAGCCTGGCCGCGCTCGGGCACGCCGCCTACGCGTACGTGATCCAACAGATCGCCTGACTGGCCTAACCGGCGACCCGGATCAGCCGCGCGGACAGGTGCGACGTCAGGGGATGGCCGACCGCGGCCATCTCCTGCGCGTACAGCAGGACGCCGTCGACGATGCCGTAGAGCCGATGCCCGGCAGTCACGCTCTTCGCCGTCGACGTACGCACAACTGCGTCGCTGACCAGCTCCAGTTTGAGCCCGTCGAGCGTACCGACGTGCAATTCCATGATCCCGGTCGGCGTACAGAGCAACACCTCGACCTCATCGGTCGCATTGCCGTCCGGTGCCATCACCGGCCGGATCCAGCCGACTTCGCGAGACGACGGCCGGATCGGGGTGCCGTCCTCCTCGATCAGCCACGCCTTCGACTCGTACGCGAGGAACGGCCGCCCGTCGTGGCTGAACCGGATCTCCTGGGCGAAGTGGAAATCGTCCTCCAGCGTCGGATAGCCGCCGACACCGCGCCCGCGCCAGACGCCGACGTACGGCAGAAGCCCCAGCAACGCGTGGTGGAGATCCGGGCCGTGCCGCAGGTCGTGCGTATCCTCGAACGGCGACGGCGGCACCGGCGACGCGTTCATCCACGGCGGCTGCTCGAGCCCGCTGTCTGTCATGACCGCCCCCTGGCGACTCGCATGGCGACATAAATAAGGCCGCCGGCGAGCGCTCCGAACCCCGCAACCAGCAGGCTCACGAATCCGATCTCGGTGACCACGAGAAGGATCTTATGCTGTCGTGCGTGAGCAGAAACCTGGTAGTGAAGATCACCGCGGGAGCCGAAGCTCCGGAACGCTGCTCGCAGGGTTTTACCGTAGCCGCGACCGCGATCGCCGCCGGTGCCGGCGTGTCGCTGTGGCTGACCGGCGAGGCGTCCTGGTTCGCGGTGCCCGGTCGCGCCGCCGAATTCGCGCTGCCGCATGCGGCCCCGCTGGCGGACCTGCTCGACGCGGTGCTGGCCGCGGGGACGGTCACGCTCTGCACGCAGTGCGCCGCGCGGCGCTCACTGTCCGCCGACGATCTCATTCCAGGTGTACGCATTGCCGGAGCCGCAACGTTCGTCGAAGAAGCGCTCGCCGAGGGTGCCCAGGCGCTCGTCTACTGATTACTGGCACCGTTGGGTCGCAGAGACCGTGACTCCGGTCGAGTCCTGCGTCGCCACCACGTCGAGCGTTCCGGCGCGGTACGCGACCAGGTCCTCGCCGGCCGTCGCGGTATGCGGCGCCACGTTCGCGAGTCGCTGATCCAGCGGGATCGGTGCCGGACCGGCCGGGACGAACGCGGATACCGTACGCATCACGCTCCGGCCGTCGAGGCACGGAATCTCCGCAGCGCTGGTCGAGGCGGCGGTCAATCCGGCGGCGTTCAACACGGTGCGCACCGGTGCCATCTCGTCGGCGCTGATGTTCGGACCCAGCAGGTTCACGATCTTCGGGCCCTCGTCCCGGCACCCGCTCTCCGCTTTGATCTCGATCTCGCCCGGCGCCGGTACGGTGCCGACCAGCCCGACGTAGTCGCCGGCGTCGGCGTACAGATCGAGCACGTTGCCGGGGCCGGTCTTCGCGCCGTACGCCGCCGGCAACCCGGCCGCGATCGTCTTCAGCAGCGCGGACTCGCTGCCGGGTGCGGCGATCAGATCGACGACGCGGATGTATTCGACGCCGTTCGCGGACCGGCGTGATCTTGCAGGTCTGGGTCTTCACGAACGGCCCGACCGCGACGATCGGGCCGGATCCGGCGGCTGCGACGACGTTCGTGATCGCTCGATCGATGGTCGGCTGAGCACTCGAGACCGTGGTCTGCTCGCGAACCGTCGGCTTACCGTGCAGCGCATAGATCGTGCCCGAGACGGCGAGGACCGCGATCCAGACGATCGTCGCGATGACCAGCCAACGCGGCGCCTTCCATGGCTTGTCCGGCACCGCCGGTACGTGCTGGACCCAGATGTATCCCGGCGGCAACTCCGGCATCGGGCCACCCTCCGGCGGCACTCCGTCCGCCGGGCCAACACCGTGGCCGCCATCGGATGCCGCCGCCACGCCGGACGCCACCGGAACGGGCACCACAGGGTCGGAGGCCGGTGGGCCTGGCTCCGCTCGGCCGGGCGCCGTCGGGTCGGGCGCAGACGAGCCAGCGCCGGGCACATCGTCTGGCGCGTGCGCCGGTTCGTCAACCACGTTGATATAGAACCAGACCGGTCACAGATCTTGGAAGTCCGAGGACGTGCATGTGGATAACCGAAACTATCTTGAAAGAAATGTGCTCGATGCGAGCACGTTCGGTTCATGATCTTTCTGGTTATCCACAAGGGCAGAGAACGAGCCGGCAAAGTCGCAGGTCACGGGCGACCGGTGCGTCGCGAGGCAACGGAGATGTACAGCTGAAAGATCTCGGTGGGCTGCGACCAGCGCAACCCACCGAGATCTGAGACTTACGCGGCTACCGCAACCGAAATCTCGGTTACGCCGCGGGCCGCTTCCACGACGGCCTCGCCGTTTCCGTGGCGTGACAGCGCCCGGAGCGTCCAGCTGCCCGGCGCCGCGAAGAAGCGGAACTGGCCCGCCGCCGATGTCACGACCTCGGCCGTGAACTCGCCGGATGCGTCGAGCAGCCGCACGTAGGCGCCGCCGACCAGTTCGTCGCCGGCTCGGACGACACCGCTGATGACGGTCTCTTTCTCCAGGTCAACGCTGGCGGGCAGTGGGGCGGCCTGATCCGGCGCGCCGCAGCCGTCGATGTCCACAGCGGGAGTGCTCATGCGGCCACCCCCGGCTCGTCGCCGAGCGCGACCGGTACGCCGACGAGCGAACCGTATTCGGTCCACGAACCGTCGTAGTTCTTGACGTCGGTGTGGCCGAGCAGCTCGTGCAGCACGAACCAGGTGTGCGACGAGCGCTCGCCGATCCGGCAGTAGGCGATGGTCGACTTCGCGTCGTCCAGGCCGGCGGCACCGTAGAGCGTGCGCAGTTCGTCGTCGCTCTTGAACGTGCCGTCTTCGTTCGCGGCCTTGCTCCACGGCACCGACAGCGCGGTCGGGACGTGGCCGGCGCGCTGCGACTGCTCCTGCGGAAGGTGCGCCGGGGCGAGCAGCCGGCCGGCGTACTCGTCCGGCGAACGGACGTCGATCAGGTTGGTCGTGCCGATCGACGCGATGACGTCGTCCCGGAACGCGCGGATCGAGTGGTCCTGCGGCTGCGCGACGTAGGACGTGGCGGCCCGGTCCGGCAGATCCGCGGTGAGCGGACGGTTGTCGAGTTCCCAACGCTTGCGACCGCCGTCGATGAGCTTGACGTCGCCGTGGCCGTAGAGCTTGAAGTACCAGTACGCGTACGCGGCGAACCAGTTGTTGTTGCCGCCGTAGAGCACGACGGTGTCGTCGTTGCCGATGCCGCGCGACGACAGCAGCGCCTCGAACTGCTCCTTGTTGACGAAGTCCCGACGGACCTGGTCCTGGAGGTCGTTGCGCCAGTCGAGCTTGACCGCGCCGGGGATATGACCCCCGTCGTATGCGGACGTGTCTTCGTCGACCTCGACGAAGACGATGCCCGGTGCATCTAGGTTCTTTTCGGCCCAATCGGCCGAAACGAGTACAGACTCGCGTCCCATGGGAATCCCCTTTTAAGGAAGGTTGGCTTTGAATGGCATGGCTACGCGGCGACGGTGCCGCGACACGAAAGGAGAGAGCAGGCGCTAACGCGCGGCGTGTATCAGATGCAACGACAGAGGCTTGCTGCAACCAGGCAGAAATCCACCGGCCGGCGCCTCGTGAGCATCGGCGCAGCCGCAACCGCACGCAACGGCGTACGGCGGGAAGGCGCGCTCGGGCTCATGGTTCACAACCCTAGCACCGGGCCGAGCGCAGCAACAGCAACGAGGTCCAGCAGGTGGGAACGTGGGAAAGTCAGCTCGCCAGCGTCACGTTGGCCGCGCTCGCGGTGATGTTGACGCCACCTGCGTCGGTGGAGATCTTCTCCAGCACAAGGTGGTACGGCAACTCCGGCACCCGGACGTCGAACGTCAACTGCGCGACCATCGACTGTAATGCGGAGGCAACAACCGGCTCGAGCGTGCCGCCGGTGGCCGCGATCTGGCTGATCTTCACGTGCAGGATGTCGTCGGTCAGCGTGACCGTGCCGCTCGCGACGGCCGTAAATGACTGGCCGAGCAGCGTGATCGGCGCGGACATCGTGATCGCACCGCCGTCGGTACCGCTGATCTTCAGGTTGCTCGGATCGATCCCGTACTGCTTCACGCCGCTGAGGTCGATCATCTGCTCGAACGACGGCCAGTCGATCTGCGCCGTCCCGACCACCCGGTCGGCCTGAACCCGGCCGTTGCCGCTGATCACCGTCCCGGTCGGGGCGTTCACGCCGGTCGCGGTCACCTTCAGCGACTCGAGGCGGACGCCTTTGCTGGTCGGCTGCGGTACGTCAATGTTGATCTTATCGTAGTGACCGGCCACGACCTGGGTCAGGAACGGGAAGCCGTCGATCGTGACGGTCGGATTTCCGCTGGTGGTGACGTTCTCCGAGGCCAGCTGCGCACGCGCCTGCTTCGCCACGGTGGCTTCGGCCACCACGACGCCGACTCGATCCAGGATGACCAACGCGACGATCAGGACCAGCGCGAGAATGGCCAGGATGCGACCCCATCGTCGATTGCCACGCGCCACGTGATTGCTCCTCGATCGTCGGGGGGTTACGACAATGACGGTACGAGCACCATCACGCTCATCACATATGCCACCGGAGCGGCGAGTGCAAACGCGACCAGTGGTCCCTGCATGTGTCGTACTACCCACAACGACGATACGGTGCCTTCGATCTCGCGACTGGCTTCGGCGTATCCGGCGCCCAGATCGGCCAGCACCGCGGCGACCGCCGTGACCAAGCCGGCGATCACGGCGTGCGAGGGCTGCAGACCTTTGAGGCCGGACGCGAGCACGGCGGAGACGATCGTGCCGGCCATCGCGCCGGCGATGATCCCGATCGTGCCGCGCGCCACCTGCGGCGTGGTCCGCGGGAACGGCAGCACGACGTCGAACAGGCGAGCGATCGCGATGCCGGCACCCGCCGCGCCGATGCAGGCGGCGATCGCCTGCGCGCCGAGCGCGTTGCGGGACAGCACGATCAGGCTCGCGTACGCGACGACGCCGACCACCATCACCAGCGTCGCGGCCAGGCTTTCCGTGACACTTTCCCGCCGACCCCGGCGGAGCAATTGCCCGATCGTGCCGAGCACCACGCCGGCCACGGTTACGTACGCCAGCGGGGCGAGCGTCGCATGAACCGGCAGCGCCACCGCAAGATCGGCACCGGCCGCGCAGAGCAGACCGACCGTCGCCACCACGGCCGGACCGGGCGGCCGGCTCGCGACCGTCCAGCTCAGCACGAACAGGATCTGAACCCCGAAGATCACCACACCGTACGAGCGGTGGTCGGTGTACGCGCCGAAGACGAGCGCGAGCCCGAGCAGGCCGGCGAAGATCGCGATCGCGAGGCTGACCCTCCGACTGACCGGTGCCACCGCGACCGCGACGACATCCTCGCGATCGGCGACGCTGTCCGCATCAAGTTCGCGGAGAAAGCCCTGCTCACCACGGGCGCGTCGGCGGCGCCCGGACGTCGTATCGTCGCCGTCACCCCAGCCGTCGTCGGTCACGGGCGGGAAGTCGGATTGCGGAGAAGTCACGCCCTGATCGTGCCATCCAGCGCCCGGAACCGCTAATAGAGGTATCCGTATCGGTGTTGCATACGTCACATCGGGCCGTCGCTCTTAACACGGCTGTAACCGCGCGGACCATGGATGGTTAACGACAGACGCCACGATGTTGGTCTAGCCTAAGTGTCTAGTGTCGCCATCGACGTCGGCAAGCCGCGCTGCATCGTTTCAGCAATACGCGTGCGTCGACGGAGGTAATGAAGTGGATATTCTGCTCCTGACCGGTGCACCGCAGCCCACCGCTGCGGGCGTTCTGGCCTCGCTTGATCTGCTGCCCCACACGGTCCGGATCGCGGCGCGTGACGTCCGTACGCTGGTGAGCGGCCCCTCGCCCGATGTCGTGCTGGTGGACGCTCGTGTCGATCTCGCCGAAGCCCGCGCAACGTGCCGCATGCTGCACGCGACCGGCTCCGGTTTCCCGCTTCTCGCCGTCGTTACCGACGCCGGCATGATCGCTCTGTCGGCCGATTGGGGCCTCGACGACATCGTGCTCGCCACGGCCGGTCCGGCCGAGGTGGAAGCACGCCTCCGGCTCGCCGTCGGTCGTCTGGCCCCGGTCACCGGCACGGACAGCACCACGATCCGGGCCGGCGAGTTGACGATCGACCACGACACGTACGCCGCTCGGCTCAAGGGTCGGCCGCTCGACCTGACCTACAAGGAGTTCGAGCTGCTCAAGTTCCTGGCGCAGCACCCTGGCCGGGTCTTCACCCGCGACCAGTTGCTGCGTGAGGTCTGGGGCTACGACTACTTCGGCGGCACCCGGACGGTCGACGTACACGTCCGGCGTCTGCGCGCGAAGCTCGGCTCGGAATACGAGTCGATGATCGGCACGGTCCGCCAGGTCGGCTACAAGTTCGTCGTACCGCCCACGCGCGGCGGCAGCATGTCCAGCTCGACCAGCTCCGACCGGGATCTGGCGCCGGCCACCATCTAGCGGCGATCGAAGGGGGCCGGACCATCGTCCGGCCCCCTTCGTTGTGTCGTGCGACTGGATTACGGCTGGATCCGGACGACCTGGCCGGACGTCGGCGAGATCGAGTTCACCGACACGTAGATCGAGCCGTCACCGGCGATCGCCATGCCGCCCGGTGCCATCAGCGTGCCGGCCGCGATCTCGGTACGGTGCCCGTTCGGAGCGATCTTGATGAGCGCACCGAGATGGGACGTGCCGAGCACGTCGTTGCCGCCCGCGTCGGCCACGAGCAGACCCTGCGGCGTGGAGATCACGTCGTACGGGTCGGTGTCCTTGGCGCTTCCCGGGTCCGCCCCGTCCGGGTTGTGCGCCTGCTCGTAAGCGGCGAGGTCGGCGATCGACCGGGTCGTCCCGCCCGGCCGCAGGCTGACCACCGATGCGAGCAGCTTGCCCTTCGCGCCGAACGTCGCGCGGGTGGACGGGCTGTTGCCGAGGCCGATCACGCCGACCAGTCCATGCGGCGTGATCGCGATGTTGTCCAGGCCGACCGCGTTCGCGCCGCCCGGGTCGGACAGCGACGGCAGGTTCTTGACGATCCGGCGCTGGCTACCGAACGCGATCTCGGTCAACGAGCTGGTCAGGCCGAAGCACTGCTGTCCTTCGTCATTGGTCACACACGGGCCGGATCCACCCTTACCGGCCTCGGCCACGAGCACGATGCTCGGTGCAAAACCCGGCCGAGCGTTCGCCCCGAATCCGGTCACGAGCGTCACGCCGCGCGGATTCGCGAGGCCGCGTGCGATGACCGTGATCGTCGGGTGATGCGGCACGCCCGGCTGGGACCGAGGCCGGCGCTGCCACCGGACCGACGAGCGCCCCGGCGACCGACGCGGCCACGCCGAGGCAGACTAACGTACTGTTTTTCATAGATTTCTCCTATTTTGATAGTATTTGTCATGTCGATCAACGAATGAGAGACGTGATCCGCGACGACCGGTCCGGCTACGGTTACCGACGTGAGGACGTCACCGCGGCTCGAACGAGCGAGCCATCTCTCGCCGGAACAGGTGGACGCCGTCGTCGCGCTCGCGACCGCGGCCGGCGATGCGGACGGAGTCGTGCCGCTCTCCGAGCACGTGCTGCTGCACCTGCGCCACGGTGGCGACCGGCCGTCGGTGCATCTGCTGATCCACGCGGATGACGGCACGCTGGTCGCATACGCGCACGTCGACACCACGGATCTGATCGACGGGGCGAGCGCCGAGTTGGTCGTACACCCGATGTTTCGGCGTCATGGCCTCGGCCGGGCGCTGGTGATGGCCGCGACCCAGGCGGCGGCCGAGCACGATCCGTCGGCTCGCCTGCGCCTGTGGGCGCACGGTGACCACCCGTCGGCCAGCGCACTTGCCCTCTCGCTCGGCTTCGAGCGCTACCGCGTGCTGCTGCAGATGCGCCGCTCACTGCACGCACCGATCGCGGCCCCCAGCTGGCCGGACGGGGTGGAGATCCGGGAGTTCGCGCCCGGCGTCGACGACGAGGCGTGGGTCGCGGTCAATGCCCGCGCCTTTGCCGAACTCCCCGACCAGGGACGTTGGACCATCGAAGACCTGCGGGTACGGATGGCCGAGCCGTGGTTCGACGCAGCCGGATTCCTGATGGCCTGGCGAGGCGAGCAGCTGCTGGGATTCCACTGGACCAAGGTGCACGGGTCGCTCCGCGCCGACGGATCCGAGCATGATCACGATCCGGTCGGAGAGGTCTACGTGCTGGGCGTCGACCCTGCCGCTCAGGGCCTCGGGCTCGGCGTCGCCCTCACGCTGGCCGGCTTGCGATATCTCCGCGGGCGGGGCCTCGAACAGGTCATGCTCTATGTGGATGAGTCGAACCCTCGTGCGGTGCAGCTCTACCAGCGGAATGGTTTTGTCCGGTGGACCACCGACGTGTGCTACCGCAGGCCGCTCAACTAGCCGCGAAATCGCCCATCGGGGCCGGTTCCGGTCGCAACGATGGCGCCGTTACCCAATTGACATCTGGCCTGTGCCGACCGTCACGCGGATGTCCGAACTCTGTTCACCCTTCGTTCATTTGCCGCAAGTTGAGCGTCCACCTGCGACTCCTAACGTCCCTATCACCGGTCGAGATGACCGGCGCCCCGACCGGCGCTGACGCGCCTGTGGCACCCAAACCCTCGAAGGGAAACCAACGACGTGAAGCTCCAGCGGCTCGGCATCCTGGCCGGCATTACGCTGTCTGCGGCGGTCGCGCTCGCCGCTTGCGGCACCGACAACAACAGCGGCACGCCCACCAACACGGGCACCACCGCCGCCGCGTCCAGCTGTCCCACGGGCACCCTCAACCTCTCCGGTTCCACCGCGCAGGGCAACGCGATCGCGCAGTGGACGAAGGACTACAACGCGCAGTGCTCCGGTGTGACGATCAACAACGCTGCCGGCGGTTCCGGTGCCGGCCAGACCGCCTTCATCCAGGGCACGGTCGACTTTGCAGGCTCCGACTCTCCGCTCTCGGCCGACCAGCAGCCGCAGGCAGACGCACGCTGCAAGACCGGCCCGGCGATCCACCTGCCGATGGTGGTCGGACCGATCGCGGTCGTCTTCAACGTCAGCGGTGTCGACAGCCTGCAGTTCAAGGCCGCGACGCTCGCCGGCATCTTCTCCGGCAAGATCACCAAGTGGAACGACCCGGCTATCGCCGCCGACAACCCCGGCGTCACCCTGCCGTCGACGACGATCACCGCCGTACACCGCGCCGAGAGCTCGGGCACCACGGACAACTTCACGAAGTACCTGACCAACGCGACCGGCTCCGGCTGGACGTTCGACCACGACAAGGTCTGGAAGGCCCCGGGCGGCGACGCCGAGACGGGTTCTGACGGCGTGTCGGCCGAGGTCAAGAAGACCGACGGTTCGATCGGCTACGACGAGTGGTCGTTCGCGATCGTGAACAACCTCGACATGGCCAAGATCTACAACGGTGCCGGTGCCTACACCGCGCTCACCGGTGACGCGGCCGGCCTGACCATCGCGGGCGCCACCTCCAAGGGTGTCAGCCCGGACGACCAGCAGCTGGCGATCGACTACAACACGACCACGGCCGGTGCCTACCCGATCGTGCTCGTGACCTACGAAATCGTCTGCGACAAGGGCAACTCGGCCACCACGCTGCCGTTGCTCAAGAGCTTCCTCGGATACACCTCGAGCACCGCCGGACAGGCTTCGCTCTCGAAGATCGGCTACGCACCGCTGCCGGAGACGGTTCGCGCCAAGGTCGCATCGATCGTCGCCAACCTCGGTTAGTCCTCGTCAGGCCCGGGCACATTCAGTGCCCGGGCCTGATTCGTCCTTCAATGTGAACGGAGCGCTCACCCGAATGAGCCAATCCTCGTTCGCTGGCTCCGCCGAGGCCCAATGCCTCGGCGGAGCCGTTCCGCACGTCAGACAGCGTTTCGGCTGACACACCGACGGCGGGCGAACCATCCCCGAACCCATCCGCACCGCTCGGCGGTGGAGGCGCGCTTCCGACCCGTCGCCGCTGGAGCATGGAGTCCCTGTTTCGCGGTCTGACCACGGGATCCGGCCTGGCCGTCCTCGTGATCATCGTCGCGATCGGCACCTTCCTGATCGTGAAGGCCATCCCCGCGTTGCGCGCCGACCAGGCCAACTTCTTCACCTACAAGAACTGGTATCCGAGCGACGCGAAACCGATGTTCGGCATCGCCGCCATCGCGTTCGGCACCGTCATCACCGCAGCACTCGCGCTCCTGATGGCGCTTCCGGTGGCATTCTCGATCGCGCTGTGCCTCACCCACTACGCACCGAAACGCCTCGCGACCGGGCTCGGCTTCGTGATCGACCTGCTTGCCGCCGTACCCAGCATCGTGTTCGGTCTGTGGGGCCGCGACTACCTGGTCACCCCGGTCACCGGCCTATCGAACTGGCTGCACACCTACTTCGGCTGGATCCCGCTGTTCGGCAACGGCCCGTACGGGAAGTCCATCCTGCTCGGTTCGATGGTGCTCGGCATCATGATCCTCCCGATCGTCACGGCCCTGTCGCGCGACGTGTTCGCACAGACCCCGTCGATGAACGAGGAGGCTGCGCTCGCGCTCGGCGCCACGAAGTGGGAAATGATCCGTACGGCGGTCCTGCCGTACGGGAAGCCGGGCCTGATCGCCGCAACCATGCTCGGCCTCGGGCGCGCACTCGGCGAGACGATGGCACTGGCACTGACGCTCGGCACGACCTTCATCATCTCGCCGAACATCATCCAGAACGGCGGCAACACGATCGCGGCCAACATCGTGCACCAGTTCGGTGAGGCCAATGACCTCGGCCGTGGCGCACTGATCGCCTCCGGCCTCGTTCTGTTCGCGATCACCCTGGTGATCAACGTCGCCGCCCGGGCCGTCATCGCCCGCCGGCGCGAGTTCCGAGGGAGTGCCGCATGACCACCGCAACGCTGCCCGGCACGACGCCGCTCTCACTGCGCGCCCGCCGGATCCCCACCTGGATGCCGTACGGTCTCGGCGTCGCCGCGATCGTCATCTCGTACCTTCTGTTCGGTCTGGGCGGCCTCCTCGGCGGCGGCGTGACGCTCACCGTGGTCGGCGCGGTGGTGATCTTCATGATCCTGCTCGGTGGCACATCCCGGATCGTCGAAGGACCGCGGGCCGCTCGCAACCGCGTCGTCACGGCGTCGATCTACACCGCGTTCGCGCTCGCCGCTCTGCCACTGTTCCTGCTGGTCAAGACACTGATCACGCTCGGCCACAGCCGTCTCGACGCGACGTTCTTCCAGAACTCGAACCGGGACATCACCGCGTTCGACGCGGGCGGCGGCGCGTACCACGCGATCATCGGCACGCTCGAGCAGGTGGGGATCGCCACGCTGATCACGGTGCCACTCGGCCTCGGCGGCGCGATCTACATCGTCGAGTACGGCAAGGGCCGGCTGGTGAACGTGGTCCGGTTCTTCGTCGATGTGATGACCGGCATCCCGTCGATCGTCGCCGGTCTGTTCATCCTGTCGTTCTGGGTGCTGATCGTGTCACCGCACTTCAACGGCGGCCGGCCCGAGTTCAACGGCTTCGCGGCGGCACTGGCGCTGTCGGTGCTGATGCTGCCGACCGTGACGCGATCGTCCGAGGAGATGCTCCGGCTCGTACCGGGGCCGCTCCGGGAAGCCGCGTACGCGCTCGGCATCCCCAAGTGGAAGACGATCCTCAAGATCGTGCTCCCGACGGCAGCGGCCGGCATCGTGACCGGCGTCATGCTCGCGGTCGCCCGCGCGGCCGGCGAGACCGCACCGGTCTTCCTCGTCGCTGGTGCGACCGATTCGATCAACATGAATCCGTTCACCGGTAACCAGGAGTCGCTCGCGACGTACATTTATTCGCAGGCCGGTCTCGCATCGCAATACGGGCCGCCGCGCGCATGGACGGCGGCGCTGACGCTCGTCGCGCTTGTCCTGGCGCTGACGATCGCGGCGAAGCTGCTCGCACGGCGCAGCAAGGTGAAGTGAACATGGACGCGACGACAACCCCCCGAGCTTTGCGCACCGATACCAGAAGGAAATGACCATGGCGAAGCGGATCGAAGCAACCAACATCTCCGCCTTCTACGGCTCGTTCAAGGCGATCGACGGCATTTCGATGTCGGTCGAGCCGAAGTCGGTCACCGCGCTGATCGGCCCGTCGGGCTGTGGCAAGTCCACGTTCCTGCGCTCGATCAACCGCATGCACGAGGTCCTACCGGGTGCACACGTCGAGGGCAACCTGACCATCGACGGCCAGGACATCTACCACCGTGACGTCGACGTGACCGCGGTTCGTCGGATGATCGGCATGGTGTTCCAGCGACCGAACCCGTTCCCGACGATGTCCATTTACGACAACGTGGTGGCAGGGCTGAAGCTCAGCGGCGTACGGAAGAAGTCGCACCTCGACGACGCCTGCGAGAAGGCGCTACGGTCGGCGAACCTCTGGAACGAGGTGCACACGCGCCTGTCCCGCCCGGGTGCCGGCCTGTCCGGCGGCCAGCAGCAGCGCCTCTGCATCGCCCGTACGATCGCGGTCGAGCCGCAGGTCGTACTGATGGACGAGCCGTGCTCCGCGCTCGATCCGATCTCGACGCTCGCGATCGAGGACCTGATCACCGAGTTGAAGACGCAGTACACGATCGTGATCGTGACGCACAACATGCAGCAGGCGGCACGCGTCTCGGACAAGACCGCGTTCTTCTCGATCGACAAGACCGGTGACCCCGGCCGGCTGATCGAGTACGACGACACCACGCGGATCTTCACGAACCCGTCCGTCCGCCGTACCGAGGACTACATCACCGGCCGCTTCGGATAGAACGGCCACTTCGGGAAGGCCCGTGGCGCCGCGACGTGAGTTCGGGATCCGGCGCGGCGCCACGTCTCCGTCAATTGTCGATGAACTTCGGCTGGACCGGCGTTGCGGCGTCCTGCGATGCCGCCGCCTCGATCAACGCCTCCATCGTGGGGTGCGCGGCCACCTCGGTCAGCGTGATCCGAGTCGGCGGCAGCATCGGTAGGTCCGAGTGGTCGGCCGGACGCAACCAGGTGACCAGATCGGCCTCGCCGCCGACGTTGCGGGTGCGCTGACCCTCGGGCAGGCGGGCCAGGAAGAAGTACGTGTCGTAGCGGCGCGGCTCGAAGTCCGGCGTGATCCACCGCGACCATGGCGCCAGCAGATCCGCCCGGAGCACGAGGCGGCGGTCGTTCAGGAACTCGGCGAAGCCGAGCGTCCGATCGACCAGAGCGGCCCGCTGCACCTCCCAATCGTCACCGGAGACGTCGCCGACCACGTCCTCGTGCGACGCCCCGGCCATCAGCACGCCGGCCTCCTCGAACACCTCACGGACGGCGGCGCACACGATCGCCTGCGCAGCGCGTGGAGGCTGGCCGAGACGAACGGCCCACTCGTCCGGCGTCGGGCCGGACCAGCGCAGATCGGCGCCCGCGTCGCGCGGATCGACGGTGCCGCCGGGGAATGCGTACATGCCGGCCGCGAACGCCATCGTCGGAACACGCCGGATCGCGTGCACCTCATAACCGTCGGTCGGCTCGGCAGCCAGCTGCTCGCCTGGCTGCTCGCCGGCCGGCTGCTCGCCCGGTGAGGGCGCTGCGGACCCGGCCGGGGCGCAAGCAGCAGGACGGTCGCGGCGAGCTTCGGCACGGCCGGCGCCGCGCCGGACGCGTAGAACGCTCGGGCGTGTTCGACCAGCTTCGCCGGCAGGTCGGCCGGGCCCAGGTCGGGCGAGCTAGTCAACCTTCACCACCATGGCGGTACCCTGACCGACGCCGATGCAGGCGGCCGCAACGCCGTAGCCGCCACCCCGCCGGGCCAGTTCACGGCACAGGTCGACGACCACCCGCGGCGCCGACGCGCCGAGCGGATGCCCGATCGCGATCGCGCCACCGTTCGGGTTGACCAGCTCGCGATCGATGTCGGGAAACGCGTGCAGGACCGACAGCACCATCGCGGCGAACGCCTCGTTGATCTCCCAGACCGCGATGTCCGACGTGGACAGTCCGGCCCGGTCCAGAACCTTCGCGATCGCCGGCACCGGCGCGACCGAGAACCGCTCCGGCGTCAGCGCCACCGTCACGCTCGCGATGATCCGCCCGAGCGGCTCGACACCGAGCGCGGTCGCGATCCGCTGCGATCCGATGAACGTGGCGATCGCACCGTCGTTGATCGGTGAGGAGTTGCCCGCCGTCACCGTTCCGGCCGGGCTGAACGCGGGCTTCAGCGCGGACAGCTTCGCGATCGTGGTATCCGGGCGGATCGACTCGTCCCGGGTCACGCCCGGCGACCGGGAACGCGTACCCGTCGTGGAGGCCCTTGTCCCAGGCGGCAGCGGCGCGCTCGTGCGACCGCAACGACCATTCGTCCTGCTCGTCGCGGCCGATGCCGAGTCCAGTCGCGACCGCCTCCGCGCACGCGCCGAGCGACGCCGTCCACTCGCTCGGGAACGCGGGGTTGACCATGCGCCAGCCGACCTGCGTCGCATACATCTGCATGCTCGCGGGGTACGGGACGTCCGGCTTCGGTACGACGAACGGCGCGCGGGTCATGCTCTCCACGCCGCCGGCGATCATGAGATCGGCATCGCCGGAGCGGACCGCGCGCGCCGCCTGCGTGATCGCCTCCCCGCCGGATGCGCAGAGCCGGTTGACCGTCACGCCCGGTACGGTGACCGGCAACCCGGCCAGCAGTGCGGCCATCCGGGCGACGTTGCGATTGTCCTCGCCGGCACCGTTCGTATCGCCGAGAATCACGTCGTCGATCGAGGCGAGGTCGAGCGCGGGGTGCCGCCGGATGAGTTCGGCGATCGGAAGGGCGGCAAGATCGTCGGTACGGATGCCGGCAAGGCCACCACGATGCTTGCCGAACGGGGTACGTACCGCGTCGATGAGGTAGGCGTCCACGTCACCGAGCCTAACGCGCACCGAACATGGCGAGTGAACGCCGCCGAACAAGCATGATCTGATGGTGACCATGACCGCACCCATCCGCTGGGGCATCCTGGCCACCGGCCGCATCGCCACCAACTTCACCGAAGACCTGTCGCTCGTCCCGGAAACGGATGCGGTTGCCGTCGCGGTCGCGTCCCGCTCGGCCGGGCCGGCCGAGACATTCGCCGCAACGCATGGCATCGCCCGTGCCCACGCAAGTTGGCAGGCGCTGGCCGACGACCCCGAGGTGGACGTCGTATACGTCGGTACGCCCCACAACGCGCACTTCGCGGCCACCAAGATGATGCTCGAGGCGGGCAAGGCCGTGCTGTGCGAGAAGCCGTTCACGGTCACCGCGGCCGCGACCCGCGAGCTGATCCGGATCGCCCGCGAGCGCAATGTGCTCCTGGCCGAGGCGATGTGGATGCGCACGAACCCGGCCATCCGACGCGCGGCCGAGTTGGTCGAGGGCGGCGCGATCGGTGAGGTCAAAGCGGTGCACGCCGAGTTCTGCATCCGCGCGCCGCTCGATGACAGCCACCGGCTGCGCAACCCGGACCTCGGCGGCGGCGCACTGCTCGACCTCGGCGTCTACCCGGTCACGCTGGCACAACTCCTGCTCGGCGCGCCGACGTCGGTCCAAGCGACGGCGAAGCTGACCGATCTGGGCGTGGACGAGACGACCGGCGTCCTGCTCGGCTACGCCTCCGGCGCGCACGCCGCCCTGAGCTGCAGCATCGCCGGATCCGGCCCGGTCAACTCGGTGATCATCGGGGAGACCGGCCACATCGAGATGCCGCCGCAGTTCCACCACCCGCGAACGTTGACGCTCCGCCCGTACGACGGGGAGGCGGTCGTCGAGGAGTATCCGTTCGAGGGCAACGGCCTGCGGTTCCAGGCAATCGAGGTGGGACGGTGCCTCCGCGAAGGTCTGACCGAGAGCCCGCTGCTGCCGCTGGACGGCACGCAGGCCGTGATGGACGTGATGGACACCGTGCTCTCCATGGTCGGCGTCACCTACCCGCCGGCACTGCGCGACGTCTAAACAGCGCGACGCTGACAGCGCGACGTCTAGAACAGCGCGACGTCTAGAACAGCCAATGCGTCGCGTACCAGGCGATCGCCGCGACGACGGCGGAGGCCGGAAGCGTCAGCACCCATGCGATGACGATGTTTCCGGCCACGCCCCACCGGACGGCGCGCAGCCGCTTTGTCGAACCGACGCCCATGATCGACGCGGTGATCGTGTGCGTCGTGGAGATCGGCAGGCCGAAATGGGCAGCGGTGTAGAGGATCGCGGATGCCGTGGTCTCGGCCGCGAAGCCTTCCGGCGGTCCCAGGTGGATGATGCGCCGGCCGAGCGTACGGATGATCCGCCAGCCGCCGGCGTACGTACCGAGAGAGAGCACCAGCGCGCTGAGCAGGTAGACCCAGAGCGGCGCCTTGGCGCCCGGCGCGAGATAGCCGCCGACCGACAGCGTCAGTCCCACGACGCCGATCGTCTTCGCGCCGTCCTGCAGGCCGTGGCCGACCGACATGAAGAACGCGGACACCGACTGCGCCCAACGGAAGCCGCGATTGAGCTTGCTCGGGTTCCCACGCCGGAAGATCCACAGAACCGCCAGCATGACCAGGAAGCCGAGGATCAGGCCGGCAACCGGCGACAGCACCATCGGCAGGATGATCTTGTCGAAGACGCCCTTCCAGAGCACCTGCGCGGTACCCGACACGACCGCCGCGCCGATCAGGCCACCGAAGAGCGCCTGCGACGATGACGACGGAATCCCGAAATACCAGGTGAACAGGTTCCACACGATCGCGCCGACCAGGCCGGCGAAGACCACGGCAAGCCCGGCCAGACCGATCGGCGGCGTGATGATCCCGTTGCCGACGGTCGCAGCGACCTTCGCGCCGAAGAAGACCGAGCCGATCAGGTTGCCGACCGCGGCCATGCCGAGCGCGATCCGCGGCGTGAGTGCGCGCGTCGACACGCTGGTCGCGATCGCGTTGGCGGCGTCGTGGAAGCCGTTGGTGTAGTTGAAGCCCATCGCGAAGACGATCACGACGATGGTCGCGGCAAGTACGCTCAGCACAACTCAGGATTCCTTGACGGCGATGGTCTCGACGGTGTTCGCGACGTGCTCGAAGGCGTCGCAGGCGGCTTCCATCTCGTCGGCGACCTCCTTCATCTTCAGTACGGTCAGCGCGTCGTACTCGCCGGAGAACAGGCGGACCAGCAGCATCCGGTAGGCGCGATCGCCCTCGTTCTCGAGCCGGTTGCACTCGACCCAGTAGTCCGAGAGGTTCTTCATCGTCTTGAGCCGGGGCATCGCGTCGGCGGTCACCTTGGCCTGCTGGTCCAGCACGTCGATGATCTCCAGCATCTCGCGCGGCAGCGCCGGCAGGCTGGACAGCCCGTACAGGTAGACGAACGTGCCGATCGCCTCGAGGTGATCCATCACGTCGTCGAGGCCGGAGCCGAGGCGGTAGATGTCCTCGCGGTCGAACGGCGTGACGAACGTCGAGTTGATCTTGTTGTACAGCTCGTGCGTGATGCTGTCGCTGTCGTGCTCGACCTCGACCAGCCGCTCACCGATCGACGGCACATCGGCGCCGGGAAGCGCCAGTTCCGACAGCAGCGCCGTCCCCTTGACCAGGTTCGCGGCGGCACGGCTGAAGTAGTCGTAGAACGTGTCGTCGCTCGGACGGATCTTGATTCGCACGGTCGGCACCTCGTGGCGGACGTGGGAAGGACATCGGACGAGGGAATGCTAAGCGGTGAAGGTGAACGCGATCTTCGCGCCCACCGTAGTGCACCTGCGATTCATGCTGTGTTCACCTTGTGTTCATCTATTCACGACTTCGCGAGCCGTTTCGTCTCGACCGCCACGTCGAATGTCGGCGGCGGATAGGCCAGATCCATCTCGGCGAACGTGTCGTGCAGGATCGTCGCGACCGCCCAGTCGCGGTACCACTTCCGGTTCGCCGGCACGACGTACCACGGCGCTGCCTCGGTCGAGCACCGCGACAACGCGACGGCGTACGCCTCCTGGTAGTCGTCCCAGAATCCGCGCTCGTCCAGGTCGGCCGGGTTGTACTTCCAGTACTTCGTCGGATCGGTCAACCGCTCGCCGAGCCGCTTCGCCTGCTCGTCCTTCGAGATGTGCAGCATCACCTTGATGATCGTCACGCCGGTCGCGTGCAGCTCCGCCTCGAACGCGTTGATCCGGTCGTACCGCGCCTCCCAGACCTCGCGCGGCACCAGATCGTGCACCCGCGCGATCAGCACGTCCTCGTAGTGCGATCGGTTGAACACGCCGACCTGCCCGGCGGCCGGCACGGCCTTGTGGATGCGCCAGAGGAAGTCGTGCGCCAGCTCCTCCGGCGTCGGCTTGCCGAACCCGACGATCGTCAGGCCCTGCGGATTCATCGTGCCGGCGACCTTCCGCGTGGTGCCGTCCTTGCCGCCGCAGTCCATCGCCTGCAGCACGAGCAGCACCCGTTCGTGCGAGTCGCCGACCTTCGCGGCGGCGTACAACTGCTCCTGGAAGGTCGCGAGGTCGGCACCGATCTCGACCAGCCGTTCGCGCCCCCAGACCTTGTCCTGCCGCTTCTTGTCGGCCAGCCCGGGCGTGCCGTCCGGATCGACCGAAGAAAGATCAAACTCAACACCAACGGGTACGCGCAGCTTGTCCCTCAGACTCATGGAACGATCATCGCGCACTGGCGACCTGGAATGTGCCTTCCTGAGCCACCACACCGTCGATCGGGCCATCGACGCGTATCCGGTCCGGCCGCCGCGTCGACGCCACCAGGAATGCCGCGAGCCGCCGGGGCCGGGGCGTACTGATCACGTCGACGCCGGCATCGAGCAGCACCCGCCAGAACGCCTCGCGAACCCGCGCATCCGACTCCGGAATCCCGAACATGCGGACCTCGCGCCCGTCGTCGTGAGCGGCCCGTACGAGGTGGTGCAGCATCAGCCGTTCCTCGGTCGAGATCGCGTCGGTGCCGTCCCATCCGAAGCGCCACGCCCAGTGCTCGCTCACCATGGGCACGAGCTCGACCGGCGCTCCCCACGCACCGACGTCACCGAAGCTACCGTCGCAGAACATGAAGCGGTCGGAGGCGGCGGCCACCGCATGCCGCGGTACGCCCGATCCGGTCAGCATCACCGTCACCGGTCCCATCGTGACCGCGCCGTCGGTGAGCCGGGTGAAGACGTGCGGATACCGCCGTAGCTCGGCGTCGAGCACGTCGTACGCGTGCACCTGACGGGCCGGCTCGGTCTCCACGATGTCGATCATCAGCGTGATCGACTCGGTCTGGCCGGGACGGACGCTCCCGCCGTACGCCTCCGCGCGCAGCGCCAGCTCACGCAGCACCATCGGGCCGATCGCGTTGCCGGAACTGTCCGCCCGCTGGCCGGTGCCGAGCTGCAGCCGCCCGGCCGAGTCGAGCCGGACCGCGATCTCCAAGCTGCCGCAGCCGCTACGCAGCGGGCCGACGATCGGATTGATCGCGTAGTCGTCCCGCAGAGCGTGTACGCCCGGCTGGAGCGGCCGATACCGGCGTGCGCGAACGCTCATCAGGCTCGCGCCTGCGCCGACCAGCATGATCACGACGAGTCCCACAAGTACGGTTGCCATAGCACCCTCCGGCCGGAGCGTACCGGGAAGCATCCTCATATGAGCGCTTATAGCGTCAATGACCGTTTCGGCGTGTCAGTCCTGGACCTGTGCCAGCCAGGCATGGAATCCACCAGCAAACGGTTCCCGGCCGCCGCCGACCGCGTCCTGCAGGAATTCCGCGGCCGCCCACGCCTGCTTGACCACCTCGGGCGGGTATCCGAACGCCACCGAGTGCTCCGCGAACTCGTCCTCGTCCAGCAGCTCGACGACGGTCGAGTCCCGGCGCCGCCGAACGTCAAGATCCAGGTCGATCACCTGTACGTGATCATCCGCCGGCCAGATCGCCGGCGTCGTGACGTCGCAGTAGATCTCGGTCCGCCGTGGCGGCGAGTTGAACATCGCCGTCCACCACGCATCCCGCGGTACGAGCAGCACGTACGGATCGTCGTACTTGAACGTGCCGCCGCTGTTGATGAAGTCCCCGCCCGGTACGCCCAGCCACACGCCGTGCTCGTCCTCACCCAGCCGCAACGCCGGATAGGCGCGATGAGGCCGGCCGTCGTACTTCCGGTACTCGACGCGGACAAGGCCGGTCTCGCTTCGCTGTCTCATTGACTGCCATGGTCCCCCTTGCGGCGGGCCGACGGTAGCGCGGCACGCATGGTCGACACCGAACAGAAACTCATCGGCGAATACCCATGGCAAAATTCGTACTCGTCGGTGGGTCTCGGTAGCCTGAGGCCCGTGACCATCGCCCCCGCACCGAAGGCTGCGAAGCCGGGTCGCAAACGACCGAACCTCAGCGTCGACGACCTGCTCGCGGCGGCGGTCGGCGCGGTGCCCGGTGGATCCAGCCGCCCCGGCCAGCAGGCGATGGCGCACGCCGTCGCCGAGGCTGCGAAGACCGGCGAGCATCTGCTCGTCCAGGCCGGGACCGGCACCGGCAAGTCGCTCGCCTACCTCGCGCCGGCGCTGCTCGTGGACGGTCCGGTGGTGGTCTCCACGGCGACGCTCGCACTCCAGTCCCAGCTGGTCGACCACGATCTTCCCCGGCTGATGGACGCGGTCGAGCCGCTGCTCGGGCGGCGGCCGACGTTCGCCGTGCTGAAGGGCCGCCACCATTACCTGTGCCTGGCCCGGCTGGAGAACTCGAACGAGGACGAACCGCCCGACGCACTGTTCGACTCCCCCAGTTCGGCGGCGAGCAAGCCGGTCTGGCTCGGCGAGGCCGGCCGGCTGGGCAAGCAGATGCAGCGCCTGCGCGATTGGGCGATGGACACCGAAACCGGCGACCGCGACGAACTCGACCCCGGCGTCGACGACTCGGCCTGGCGGCTGGTGTCGACACCGGCCCGCGAGTGCGTGGGCGCGTCCCGCTGCCCGTGGGGCGACGAGTGCTTCGCCGAGGCCTCCCGGATCCGGGCCCGCGAATCCGACCTGGTCGTCACGAACCACAGCCTGCTCGCATTCGACATGCTGCAGGGCCGGCATATCGTGCCGCAGCACCAGCTGCTGATCATCGACGAGGCACACGAGCTGGCCGACCGGGTCTCCGGTGCGGCCCAGGCCGAGATCACGCCCGAGCTGATCGATCGCAGCGCCCGCCGGGCGCGGGCGCTGCTCGACGGCCCGCTCTACGAGCGGCTGATCGAAGCCGGCGACGCGATGGCGGTCGGCCTCTCCGAAGCGCAGCCGGGCCGGATCACCGGCGGGCTGCCCGGACCGGTTGCCCAGGCGTTGACGCTGCTCGACGGCGCTTCCCGGCGCGCGCTGGAGATCATCGGCGAGATCAAATCGGACGATCCCGACCCGCTGCGCAAACAGCAGGCGAAGGCGGTGCTCACCGATCTCTCCACCACCGCTCAGCGGCTGCTGGAGGAGTCCGCGCACGACGTGGCCTGGATCGATCGCGACGACCGGCGCCGCGCGATCACGGTCGCGCCGCTGTCCGTCGCCGGTACGCTCGCGAGCACGCTCTACGGCGAACGGACCGTCGTCGCCACGTCGGCCACGCTGGCGCTCGGCGGGAAGTTCGACACGATCGCACGATCGCTCGGGCTGACCACGCCGCCGGTCGGCAGCGACGAGCCGCCGGCATGGCAGACGCTCGATGTCGGATCCCCGTTCGACTACGCCAAGCAGGGCATCCTCTATGTCGCCGCGCGGATACCGCGACCGACGCAGTCGGGGCTGTCCGACCCCGCCGCCGAGGAGCTGGTTGCGCTGGTCAATGCGCTGGGCGGGCGTACCCTCGGGTTGTTCTCGTCGCGAAAGGCCGCGGACCGCGCAGCTGAAGTGCTGCGCGAACGCACGAAGTTGACGATCCTGCTCCAGGGCGACGAGTCGTTGCCGCTGCTGATCCGCAAGTTCCGGGACAACCCGAAGACGTGCCTGATGGGCGTGATGTCGCTCTGGCAGGGCGTGGATATCCCCGGCGACGCTTGCCAGCTCGTGGTGATCGACCGGTTGCCGTTCCCGCGGCCGGACGAGCCGCTCGCGGCGGCCAGGTCCGCGGCGGTCGATGCCGCCGGCGGATCCGGGTTCGCGGCGGTCAGTGTTCCGATCGCCGCGGTACGCCTCGCCCAGGGCGTCGGGCGCCTCATCCGCACGACCGGCGACCGTGGCGTCGTCGCGGTGCTGGATTCCCGCCTGGAGACCGCAAAGGGCTACGGCAACTTCCTGAGGGCGTCCCTGCCGCCGTTCTGGTACACCACGAAGCAGGAAGTGGCGCTCGGCGCGCTACGCCGCCTCGCCACGTCCAGTTAGTCGCCGACGACCACCGCTGTCGGTGGTGGTGGATCGGGCTGGTGCCGACGGTGGGCCAGCAGGTGCCGGATGCCGGTGTTCAGGACCGCCACGATCGGCACCGCGACCAGCGCACCGATGATGCCGGCGAGCACCAGACCGGTCGCGATCGACAGGATCACCGCGAGCGGGTGGATCGATACCGCCCGGCCCATGATCAGCGGCTGCAGGATGTGACCCTCCATCTGCTGTACGAAGATCACCCCGCCCAGGATGATCAGCGCGATGATCGGGCCGCGGGTGACCAGCGCAACCAGTACGGCGACCGTGCCGGACAGCGTGGCGCCGATGATCGGGATGAACGCGCCCAGGAAGACGAGCGCGGCCAGCGCGAATGCCAGCTCGACCCGGAAGATCGTCAGGATGATGCCAATGCCCACCGCATCGATGAACGCCACCAGCACGGTCGCGCGTACGTAGGCGACCAGCGTCAGCCACGATTGCTGACCGGCTTCGGCAACCGGCATCCGGATCTGCCGAGGCAGCAGGCTGACCAGAAACTTCCAGATGATGTCGCCATCGCGTAGGAAGAAGAACGTCGTGAACAGCACCAGAAGCATGGAGACCAGCACTGTCAACGCGGTCGTGGCGGTGGCGATCGCGCCGGTCGTCAGGCTCGACTGGTGGTCGGTCAGCCAGTTCTGGACCGTCTGTACGACGGAACCCAGCTGCTTGTCGGTCAGGTGGAACACGCCACCCTTCAGCCAGCTCTGGATCTTGTTGAGACCGGTCTTCGAATTGTTGATCAGGCTCGAATAGTTGTTCACGAACTCGGTGATGACGAGCGTCAACGTGCCGGCGACCAGCAGCACGCCGCCGATCAGCACGAGCGCGGTCGAGAGCGACCGGTGCATGCCCCGCCGCCGCAGCCAACCGACCGCCGGCGACAGCAGCGCAGAGAGCAGCAGCGCGATCGCGATCGGGATCATCACTTCGCTGAGCTTCGTCAGCGCCCAGAGCAAGAGGCTGAGAAACAGCAGGATGACGATGAAGCGCCAGGACCACGCGGCGGCGAGCCGTACGGCACGAGGGATCTCCGCGTCGTCCTGGCTGCTGACCGTCGCGTGCGTGACGTACGCGAGGTGGTCGTGCTCCGGGTGCGGTTCGGGCTCGGGTTCGGGCGTCGGTGCATGCGCGGCACGTACGGTCGCCCGACCGGCTTCGTACGCCCGCCGGAGGTTTTCTCGTGCCTGATCGAACTTTCCCACGGACTCCCTCACCATGCTTCGTGTGCCCACCGTACCGAGATGATCGCCAATCGTCATTCCGGTGGGCCCCTCAATGAAGATTTATCTCGTCGCACGGTAGGTTCGCGGGCGTGAACGACGCTGACCAGGGTTTGCCCATCCGTCTCCTGCACGACCGAATCCTCGTACGCATCGAAGCCGGTGAAGGTGAACGCCGATCCTCGTCCGGCATCCTGATCCCGGCGACCGCATCGGTCGGACGCCGCCTGTCGTGGGCGAAGACGGTCGGCATCGGGCCGCACGTTCGGACCGTCGTGGTCGGCGATCGTGTGCTGTTCGACGCGGAGGAGCGCGCCGAGGTCGATCTGCACGGTGATGCGTACATTCTGCTGCGGGAACGGGACGTCCACGCGGTCGCTGCCAGCCGGGTCGAGCCGGACGGCACCGGTCTTTATCTGTAGGGCATTACGCTGGGCACCGTGACGTCCCCGACTGCCGTGGTCCCGACACCGCCCCCAGCGGTCGCGCCGCCGAAACGGATCAACTGGAACCGCGTGCTCGGCCTGGCCGTGCCGCTGATGGTCATCATCGGCTGCGGCGTCTGGCTGCTGCTCAAGCTCGGCAGCAACATCGGCGCATCCGGCGTGGCCATCGGTGTCTCGGCCGCGATCCTGCCGGTGCCGTTCCTCGTCGCGGCATTCATGTGGCTCGACCGATATGAGCCGGAGCCGACCGTCTATCTCGCGTTCTGCCTGCTGTGGGGCGCATTCGTCGCGACCCTGGCGGCGCTGTACGCCAACACCGCGATGTCGCACCTGTTCGAGCGCTGGCACCTGCCCGACAACCTGGTCGCCGTGATCGTCGCACCGGTCGTCGAGGAGTCGATGAAGGCGCTCGGACCGCTGCTGCTGATCGGGTTCACGATCTGGACGAAACGTCGTGTGGTCAACGGAGTCGTCGACTCGATCGTGTTCTTCGGCCTGTCCGCGACCGGCTTCGCGTTCTCCGAGAACATCCTCTACCTGGGCGGCTACGGCTACGACGCGGGCGCCGAGCACGGCGGTGTGGCCGGCGGCCTGACCGCCGTCGCGACCACGTTCCTGGTCCGGATCCCGCTGTCCGGCTTCGCGCATCCGCTGTTCACGTCGATGACCGCGATCGGCGTCGGCGTCGCGATCCGGTCCACGAACAAATCGGTCAAGCGGATCGCCCCGTTCGCGGGCTGGCTCGCCGCGATGGTGCTGCACGGCTCCTGGAACCTGATGTCGGTCCTGACCCAGGCAACCGGGCATCTCCAATTCCTGCTCTACGGCTACTTCGCGTTCTTCGTGCCGATCTTCCTGGCCGTCCTCGGCCTCGTGATGTGGCTACGATCCGCCGAGGGCAGCCTGCCGGCCACCGCGCTGACCGGCTACGTACACAACGGGTGGATCAGCCCGCCCGAAGTCGCGTCGCTCGGATCGATCGCCCGGCGGCGGTCGGCTCGGGCTTGGGCGCTGCGCGTGGCCGGTAAGCCCGGCGCTGACGGCATGCGCGGCTTCCAGCTCGCCGCGACGCAGCTGGCACTGTTGCGCGATCGGATCGACCGCCGCGCGGCCGCGCACGGCACTCCGGTCCACCAGGACGCGGTCGAGGAGCAGCAGCTCCTGGCGCTGATCACGGCCTACCGGTCGGCGTACGTCGGTCGGGACCCCGCGACGCCTCGGGCGCTGTGGGACGGCCGCAGCTACCACGTCGCGTTCCCGGACGGCGTGATCCGGACGATCGACGAACCGCCGACGCCGGTCGTGCCGATGCCGGTGATCCGCGCCGTACCGCCGATGATGCCGTACGGGCCGTATCTGCCGCGCTAGTCAGGCACCGGAGGTCCGCGCTCGAGGAGCGGTGCGAAGCAGGTCGCCGAAGTCTGCGACGCGATCGAGGACCTCGTGCGCCCGGAACTGGCGTACCTCGCGGGACGACACCTCGTCCCAGGTGAGCGGCGTCGATGCGGACGGATGCGGCTCGGCCCGCAACGAGTACGGCGCGACGGTCGTCTTGGCCGCCGCGTTCTGGCTCCAGTCGATGAACACCTTGCCGGGCCGAAGCGCCTTCGTCATCCGGGACACCACCAGTTTCGGATGCGTCGCGCTCCAGCTCGCGGGCGATCCGCTGGGCGTACGCGGAGACGGTCTCCGACGACTGCGTACCGGCGATCGGCGCCATCAGCTGCATGCCCTTCTTGCCGGAGGTCTTCGGCAGCACGCGCGATGCCGTCGTCGGCCATCCGGGCGCGTAGCAGCAGCGCGACCTCGGCGCACTCGGCCAGTCCGACCGACGGTCCCGGATCGAGGTCGATCACGATCAGATCCGGGCCTTCCGAACCGACCTTCCACTGCGGTACGTGCAGCTCCAGCGCGGCCAGGTTCGCGAGCCACACCAGGCTGGCCAGCCCGTCCACGACCACGTAGTCGATCGTGTCCCGCCCGACCGACGAACCCGGCGACGGCAGCGTCTCGTGCCGTACCCAGTGCGGCAGACCGGCCGGCACGTTCTTCTCGAAGAATCCGGCCTTGTCCACGCCGTTCGGATAGCGGATCCGGGTCAGCGGCCGATCCAGCAGATGCGGCAGGATCGTCCCGGCCATCCGGCTGTAGTAGTCGATCACCTCGCCCTTGGTGAATCCGGCCGCCGGATAGAGCACCTTGTCCAGATTGGACAGTTCGAGCGCCTGGCCGTCCACCGACACGGTGATCTTGCTGGCCGGCTCACGTGACGTCTCCCGGTTCCAGATCGGCACGGATCCGCAGGAAACGCGGGAACCGCAGCCGGCCGTCCGGCGTCTGCTCGCCGTACTTCACCTCGATCACCAGCTCCGGGCGTACCCAGGTCGCATCTTTGGTCTCCGCTTTGGGCACCTCCACCGCGAACGGTGAGCGGTCCGCGATCAGCGGCCGCAGCGCCGCGAGCAGCGCGCGCTCGGACGCGGCCGAGATGCCGCCGCCGACCCGTCCGCGGTAGACGAACGCTCCGCCCTCCACCACCCCGACGAACAACGCCCCAATGGTACGAACGCCCGGGCGCCACCCTCCGACGACGAACTCGGCAGTCTGGTCGATCTTGTACTTGATCCAGTCCGGCGAGCGGACGCCGGGCCGATAAACCGAGGTCAGACGCTTCGCCATCACGCCCTCGAGCCGGTATTCATCGGCGGCGGCCCGGGTGGCCGGCCCGTCCGCGAACATCGGCGGGGTGAGCCAGTGGTCGCCGCCGATCTGGAGCGTGTCCAGCGTCGAGCGCCGCTGCGCGTACGTCCGGCCGCACAGATCGGCACCGTAGAGCGCGAGCACGTCAAAGATCATGTACGTGACCGGCCGCGCCGTCGCGAGCTGAGCCGCCTTGACCGCGTCCCGCACGTGCATGCGCTCGGCCAGCGCCGTGAACGACGGGCGCCCGGCATCGTCGAGCACAACGATCTCGCCGTCCAGCACCGCATTGCGGACGGCGGCGCCAAGCCCGGCCAGCTCCGGGTACGCGATCGTGATCTCGGTGCCGCTGCGCGCGTAGAACCGGACATTTCCGTCGCGAAGCACGGCAATCGCCCGTACGCCGTCCCACTTGAACTCGTAGCCCCATCCGTCGCCCGACGGCAACTCGCCGGGCGTGGCGAGCATCGGGCTTACCGGAGTCGGCACCTCGCCAGATTACCGATTGTCGTGCCTATTTCACGCTGCGACGATATGTTCACGCCCGATGTTCTCGCGTGAGCGCCGGATCGATGGGACTCTGGGACGTATGCGGGCGATCTGGAAAGGCGCTGTCTCGTTCGGCCTGGTGTCGATCGCGGTGAAGCTCTACGCCGCGACCGAGGAGAAGAACATCAAGTTCAACCAGGTGCATCGGGAAGATGGCGGGCGCATCAAATACCAGCGGATCTGCGCAATCTGCAACTGCGAGGTCTCCTACGACGAGATCGCGAAGGGGTACGACATCGGCGGCGGCGAGATGGTCATCCTCGACGATGCCGACTTCGCCGACCTGCCGCTGTCCACGTCCCGGGCGATCGACGTGCTGGAGTTCGTGCCGGCCGACCAGGTGGATCCGATCCTCTACGCCAAGGCCTACTACCTCGAGCCGGAGGCCACCGCCTCGAAGCCGTACGTGCTGCTGCGCGACGCGCTGACCGGCTCGGAGAAGGTCGCGATCGTGAAGGTGGCGCTCCGGCAGCGGGAACAGCTCGCGACGCTGCGGGTTCGCGACGGCGTACTGGTCCTCAACACGATGCTCTGGCCCGACGAGGTACGCGAACCGGACTTCAAATTCCTGGACGAGAGCATCACGCTTCGCGCGCCGGAGCTGGCGATGGCCACGTCGCTGATCGAGTCGATGGCCGCCGACTTCGATCCGGACATGTACTCCGACAATTACCGCGAGGCGCTCCAGGCCGTGATCGACGCGAAGATCGGTGGCCACGAGGTCGTCGCGCCGGCCGTCGAAGCGACGAAGCCGACCGCGGCCGTCGACCTGATGGCGGCGCTGCAAGCATCGGTCGACCGGGCAAAGGCGGCTCGTGGCGAGGCGCCGGCCGCCCCGGCTGCGCGAAAGCACGCGGAACCGACGCCGATCACGCACGCGAAGTCGGCCAAGAAGGCGGCCGCCGACGCAGCAGCCTCCGACAAGGAGTCGGCACCCGCAAAGAAGACCGCTGCCAAGAAGGCCGCCGCGCCGGCCGCGGCCCCGGCTGCACGAGCCGCGAAGAAGGCACCCGCGAAGGCGGCTGCACCGGCAAAGAAGACCGCGGCCACGAAGGCTGCCGCCCCGAAGAAGGCGCCGGCAAAGGCGCGCAAGTCCGCTTAAAGAGCCTTGCGCTGGTACGTGCGGCTGTAGTGGTTGCCGTGCTGGATCAGCGTGTTGCCGGAGCAGCTCATCGGGTCGGTCCCCGTGGTCTCCAGGGGGTTCTCCGGCGTGCTCGACTTCTCGGCGCCGTTGACGTCGACCTCGTACGTCCCGGGCATCACCACAGTCTTATAGGTGACATCGTTCCCGTCGTACGCGTACGTGAACGTGCCCTTGCCGGTCAGCACGACGGCGACATCGGTCCCGTTGGACGTCCGGCCGGTGTACGTGTTCGCGACATCGAGCTCGCCGGTACCGTCCGGGTTGAACGTCCGCGTCTCATGCGCCACTGAGCTCGTCAGCGTGACGGTCCCGCTGCCGGTACCGAAGATGCCGCTGTCCACCTTCATCGTCTCGGTGGTCAGCGTCCAGGTACCGATGGCGCAGGTGGGCCCGGTAGCGGGCGACGGCGACGGGGTGGCACTCGGGCTGGCGCTCGGCTTCGGGTTGGTCTTCACCGTCGTGCCGGCGCTCGGCTTCGCGAACCCACTTGCATCCGCGTTACCGCTGTTGCCGTGATGGCCGACCAGGACCGCTGCGGTAATCGCGCCGGCGATCACCAGCACGGTGACGATCCCGGTCACCAATCCGCGACGCCGCTTACGAGGCTGCGGGTAGAACGGCTGGTTGACCCCGAATCCGCCGGGTGGCGGGGAGACCAGAGGGGACGTCGGCGAGGCCAGCGGGACGGTCGGTGGCACCAGCGTGGGCTGCGATGCCGGAGTCGGCTGCGGCGGGACCAGGGGCGATAGCGGCGTGGCCAGAGCGGACGGCGGAAGAGCCTCTTCGGTCGGCAGCGAGCCGCCGTCCCAGTCCTTGCTCCACGGATCGACCGCTGGTGGGAGCGCGTCCGGGCGGGTGGTGCCGTCTTCGGGCAGGAATTGCGTCACAATCAGCGGCTTTCGGCGTCTCGTCACAATGGACATTGAGACCGCATGGGCGCGGCGGGGGTAGCGCCCTCATCATCGCACGCATCGACAACCGCGGCCCGAGGCACGACGCGCGGGAACGCCCTCAAACCGCCATAAACAGCGTACTGAGTCGGGATTCCGTCGTAACGAGCGATGTGGTTGGCCACCACGGTGGGCGGTCCTTCGTGCTCGTCACAGTTGGTCGGCCACCGCGATGGCTTGGTGTGTGATGCGAAGGTAGTCGGCCTCAGTCCAGCCGGTCTTGTGGTTGTCGCTGCTGTCGAACTCCAGCCAGAAGATCTTGCTGCCGCTGGCCGCGAAGATCGCGGGGACGTTACCGCTGGCGTCCTGGCTGCGGGCGGATGACCGATACGCGACCACACTCGGATCCGTGGCCGGTCCGGGCCACTTGATCGGCTTCGCGCACGCCGCCGCGAACCTGGTGATGGGGTTGCGCGTCGCGGAGGCGCCATTGCCGAGAACGAATACCTTCTCGCGTACCTCCTGCACCGTGATCATGGTGCCCTGGGGTACCGGGTGGGCGCCCTGGACCAGTGCGCTGACAACCTTCTCTACCCCGAGGTTCGACAAGGCCGCGTTCGGGTCGGTGCCGGGGAGTGCGAACCATGGGAAAGCCCTGGAGCACACCGGGTCCGGTCCGACGGCGGACTGTCCGCAGGCGGATGCATCGAGGGTGATGGTCTGATATCCGGCCACCATGGTCGGCGATGATGCGGGCCATAGGTGGTAGGTCAGCATTCCCGGTTGGGATCGGCTGTCAACCGTGGTCGCACACAGGGCGGCAGGTGACGCCACCACCTGTGCGGTCGGGGCCGACGCCTGCGTCGATCGGGCCGTCGCCGACGGCGCGGCGGCCTTGCAGGCTGCGGCCGATGCGCAGACAACCAGCGCCACAGCGATACATGCCAGGGTCTTTCTCATGGATCGTTCCTCATCGACATAGTCACGAGTTGTTGGCCCGAGGGTGCGTGTGCGCTCGGGCCGTCCATCCGACAGGCGTACGTCGGCCAACTGCCACGCACGAGTTCGGGCCGTCAGCCGGGTCCTCGTCTCGGTCCGGTGCGTCGACACGGAGGGGTCGACGTGGGATGTGATCGTCGCAGACGCCACCTACGGAATCCATAGATCAGGTATGCCGGCTACCTCAACGACCGCGACGGCAGCGCTGGGCGCCGTGATCGCGCTCGCGGTCGACGTCGGCATATTCGACCCGACCTGGGGGCGATTGCCGTGGCTGCTTTCGGCATCCGTAAATACGGTTGAAGGCCCAGGTCATGATCACGCTTGACGCGTGTGACCTGGGCCTCCGTGTGGAGCCGCCTCCGAGAATCGAACTCGGGACCTACGCATTACGAGTGCGTCGCTCTAGCCGACTGAGCTAAGGCGGCAACGAGTGGAAAGCATACGCGATCCCGGGCCGGTCCGTGAACGGGGTTGCCCGTGTCACACCGGCGCCGCGACCAGCGCCTCTTCGGCCTGCTTGCGGGCGATGCCGTCGGCGCCCCGGTAGCTCCGGAACGCAGGCAGCATGGTCGCGCACACCGCCACGCCGATCACACACGCCACACCGCCGGCCACGATCGAACCGCCGATCCCGATCGCCCGTGCGGCCAGGCCGGATTCCACGTTTCCGAGCGTCGGGCCGGTCGAGTAGGACAGCATCTCGACCCCGGCGAGCCGTCCGCGAAGGCGGTCCGGGACGGTCTGTGACCAGATCGTCTGGCGGAAGATACCGGACATCTCGTCGCCGCCGCCCGCGATCGCCAGGAACACGATCGCGAGCCACAGGTGCCGTGACAGCCCGAAGCCGGCGATCGCCGCTCCCCAGATCCCGGCCGAGATGATCACCGCCACGCCGTGCCGCTGGATGTGCAGCACTCGGCCGGAGATCAGGGACGCGAGCAGCGCACCGGCGGCCGGCGCGGCATAGAGCAGGCCGAGCACCGACGTACCGCCGAGGTACCCCGCCACGAACGGGAACAGCGCGGACGGCATGCCGAAGAACATCGCGACGATGTCGACGATGTACGTACCCATGAGTTCCGGTCGACTGCGTGCGTAGCGCAGGCCGGCCGCGATGCCCGCGATCGACGGGCGGTCGGCCTCGGGCGGCGGCGGAGTCGCCCGGATCAAGATCAGGCCCGCGATCGAAAAGGCGAAGGTCAACAAATTCAGGGTGTACGCCCACCCGAACCCGTACGCCGCGATCACGAGACCGGCGACGGCCGGGCCGAACAGCATCGACGCGTTCCCGAGCAGTCCCAGCAGCGCATTGACGGCCGGCAACTCCTCCGGCTTGACGACGCGCGGGATGATGCCCTCGATCGCCGGGCGCTGGAGGCCGTCCAGCCCGGCGGCGAGCGCCGCGATCACGAACAGCGCGGCCAGCAGCGGATGCGGCAGCATGGAGTTGACGAGCAGGAGGCCGCAGGTCAGCGTCAGCGCGATCTCGCCGCCGATGACGAGCTTCCGGCGGTCGAAGTAGTCCGCGAGCGCGCCACCGATGAGTGCCGTGAACACCAGCGGAGCCAGCTCGCACAGCCCGATCAGCCCGACCGCGAGCGGCGAGTGCGTGATCTGCGCGACTTGCAGCGGGATCGCGACATAGGTCATATACGAGCCGAACGCCGAGATCGTCCGCGTGGTCGCGAGGATCCGCAGGTCGCGGGACGTACGGAGTGGACTGAGGTCCATCATCCAGCGGCGTCTGCTCATGCCCGCGATGCTCCGGCGGCCCCACGCGCCCTGTCCAGCGAATATCGGGTGTCGAACGTCTCACCCAATAAACTTGCGCGGTACAAGCATGTTGAGCGAAGCTAATTACGGATCGCGGCAGTAACGTAATGGAGCGACAGCGGTGGATGACGAAATCTTTGAAATAGCCAAGCAGTTCGGCGTGTTCCTGCGCCGGGCCGACCGATTCTACTGCGAGCTGAAAGGCGGCCAGGGCTTCGAGCTGGAGCGAGCAGCATATGCGCTGCTCGGCCGCATAGTCAGCGGCGGACCGGCACGCCTCTCGGCGCTCGCCGAAGATCTGGATCTTGATCTTTCCACGATCAGCCGGCAGGTCGCCGCGCTGGAGGCGGCGGGGCTCGTGGCACGAACCACGGACTCGGCCGACCGCCGCGCATCGGTGATCGCGGCAACCACAAACGGCAACGACGTTTACACACGCAACCGGGCCATCTGGCATACAGCGCTGCATGACCTGCTGTCCGACTGGACGCCCGAGGAGCAGTCCGAGTTCGCCCGGCTGCTCACCAGCTTCAACGAAAAGATCGCGGCTCACAAGAGCGGCGGAATGCGACAGGAGATTACTCAATGACCACCCTTTCGGCCCCGGTTGAGGTTGCTCGGCCGCAGCTGAGCCACCGGCAGATCCTCTTGCTCATGGGCGGTCTGATGACCGGCATGCTGCTCGCGGCTCTCGATCAGACGATCGTCGGAACGGCTCTCCCGACGATCGTCGGCAAGCTCGGCGGCATCGACCACTACACCTGGGTGGTCACGGCATACCTGCTCGCGTCGACCGCCTCGACGCCGCTCTACGGCAAGATCTCCGACCTGTACGGCCGTCGTCCGATCCTGATGTTCGCCATCGGCACGTTCCTGGTCGGCTCGCTGCTTGCCGGTCTGTCCCACAACATGACCGAGCTGATCGCCACCCGCGCGATCCAGGGCCTCGGCGCCGGTGGTCTGATGACGCTGGCCTTCACGATCGTGTCGGACGTCATCGCACCCCGCGAACGCGGTCGCTACATGGGCATCTTCGGTGCCGTGTTCGGCCTGTCCAGCGTCGCCGGACCGCTGGTCGGCGGATACTTCGCCGAGCACAACTGGCGCTGGATCTTCTACATCAACGTGCCGCTCGGTGTCGTCGCGTTGTTCGTCTGCTGGGCCGTCCTCCGGCTCGTGCCGCACACCCGCCGCGATCACAAGGTGGACTACCTCGGCGCGGTCTTCATGGTCGCCAGCGTGGTCTCGCTCCTGCTCGCCCTGTCCTTCGGTGGCAGCAGCTCCGCCTGGGCATGGTCGTCGTCCCGCGTGATCGGCCTGTTCGTGGCCGCGGTCGTGCTCGGCGCGGTGTTCCTGTTCGTGGAGTCCCGGGCCGCCGAGCCGATCCTGCCGCTGCGACTGTTCAAGAAGCTCACGTTCTCGATCTCCAACGCGGCCACGTTCGTGCTCGGTTTCGCGATGTTCGGCTCGATCATCTTCGTGCCGCTCTACCTGCAGATCGTCAAGGGCGCATCGCCGACCAAGTCCGGTCTGCTGATGCTCCCGATGATGGTCGGCATCATCTTCACGTCCATTATCTCGGGTCGAATGATCTCCAAGATCGGCCGGTACAAGTGGTTCCCGGTCGCGGGTACCGCACTGATGGCCGCCGGCCTGCTCGCGTTCACGCAGCTCGAGGTGAACACGTCGCTCTGGCTGACGTTCCTCTACATGCTGGTGGTCGGCATCGGCCTCGGCTCGGCTATGCAGCCGCTCGTGCTCGCGGTCCAGAACGATCTCGAACCGCGTGACATGGGTGCCGGTACGGCGACGTCGACGTTCTTCCGGTCGCTCGGCGGCTCGGTGGGCGTAGCGGCGCTCGGCGCGGTGCTCTCCAACAAGCTCGTCGCACTCAACGCCGGCGCCAAGCCCGGTGCACCGGCGATCTCGATCAACGACCCGGCTTCGATCCAGCGCCTGCCGGCCGCGGCCCGTACCGTGATCGAGAACGTGTTCACCGGTGCGCTGCACCCGATCTTCCTGACCGCTGGCCTGGTCACGCTGGTGGCGGTTGCACTGTCGATCGCGATGCCGGACAAGGAGCTGCGGGGCGTCAGCGCGCCGGCACCCCAGGACTCCCTGGAGACCGAGGACGACGAACTCGCAGCGATCGAGATGGAATCCAAGGTCGCAGTGATCTGAGAACCGCATCGATAGAGGGGGCCTTCGGGCCCCCTCTTTTCGTTTCCACCGAGTTACTCAAGGGTAGTTTTGGCCGACCAGAGACTTTTCGTTTGTGACCGGCACCACTAGCCTGAAGATCATGCGAAGCACGATGATGGACCTCCCGCTGCAGATCTCCCGGCTCCTCGAACATGGTTCGACGGTGCACGGCGTGTCGGAGGTCGTGACGTGGACGGGCGACGGCGCCCGCCGGACGACATACGCCGAACTCGGCCGCCTCTCGGCCCAGCTGGCCCATGCGCTGCACGACGATCTCGGCGTCCGGGGCGATCAACGGGTCGCGACGTTCATGTGGAACAACGCCGAGCACCTGGCCGCCTACCTGGCCGTGCCGAGCATGGGCGCGGTGCTGCACACGCTGAATCTGCGGCTCTTTCCGGATCAGCTGACCTACATCGCGAATCACGCCGAGGATCGCGTGATCATCGTCGACTCCACGCTGATTCCGCTGCTCGCGAAGGTGATCGCCGACCTGCATACGGTCGAGCACGTGATCGTGGTCGGCGGCGGCGACGGCCGGCGCCGCTAGGCCGGACGGCCGGATCCAGGTGCACGCTTGGGACGACCTGCTGGCCGGCAAGCCGACGAGCTACGACTGGCCCGAGGTAGACGAGCGGGACGCCGCGGCGCTCTGCTACACGTCCGGTACGACCGGCAACCCGAAGGGCGTCGCCTACTCGCACCGCTCGATCTGGCTGCACTCGATGCAGGTCTGCCAGGCCGAGAGCTTCGGCCTGTCGCCGCGGAACCATGCCCTCGTGATCGTGCCGATGTTCCACGCGATGGCCTGGGGCTTGCCCTACGCGGCGATGCTGTCCGGCGCGAGCCTGCTCATGCCGGACCGGTTCCTGCAGGCCGCCCCGATCGCCGCGATGATCACCTCGGAACGCCCGACGTTCGCGGCCGCAGTTCCGACGATCTGGACCGATCTGCTCGCCTACCTCGACGCGAACCCCGACGATCGATATCTCGGTGCTGTCCGAGGTCGTCGTCGGCGGCTCGGCCTGCCCGCCGGCGTTGATGCGCGCGTTCGACAAGCGCGGCGTCACCATCATCCATGCCTGGGGCATGACCGAGATGTCGCCGCTGGGCTCGGTCTCCCGGCCACCGGCGGGCACCGAGGGCGAGGAGGCCTGGGCCTACCGCTACACGCAGGGTCGCATCCCGGCCGCCGTGGCCGCCCGGATCGTCGGCCCGGCCGGCGACGTCATGCCGAACGACGGCGAAGCCGTCGGCGAGCTGGAAGTACGCGGTCCGTGGATCACCTCTCGCTACATCGGCGACGACGATCCGGAGAAGTTCAACGACGGCTGGCTGCGTACGGGCGACGTCGGCACGCTGTCCGCGAACGGATACCTGACGCTCACCGACCGCGCGAAGGACGTGATCAAGTCCGGCGGCGAATGGATCTCCTCGGTCGATCTGGAGAACCACCTGATGGCGCACCCGGCCGTGCTCGAAGCAGCGGTCGTCGGCGTACCCGATCTGAAGTGGGACGAGCGTCCACTCGCGACGGTCGTGGTCAAGGAGGGCGCGACCGTGACCGTCGGAGGAGCTGCGTGACTTCCTCGGCGCCCGGGTCGCTCGGTGGCAGCTGCCGGAGCGCTGGGCGTTCATCGAGGCGGTACCGAAGACGAGCGTCGGCAAGTTCGACAAGAAGGTCCTGCGGTCGCAGTACGCCGACGGGGAGCTGACCGTCACGACCCTCGCGTGACGTTCCACGGCTATCGGCCCTGGCCGTCCGGGCTTCGGCGAGCACGTGACCACGGCCGGCATGTGCGGGGCCGACGTCCGCGCTATGATCGCAACAAGATCTCTGTCTACAGGCCGCCGAATCTGCTGAACGGCCAGAACCGTACGAAGGCTCGCCCGATCACCGAATTGATCGGAATCGTGGCTTCCATGATGTCCTTACCGTTGTTGACGTAGTTCACTTCCGAGTCTGCCGAGTTGCACCGATTGTCACCCATCACCCAGAGCCGCCCGGGCGGAACGGTGATGTCGAACGGGTTCGCGGATGCCTGCTGTGGGCACGGCGGCATCGAGTCGGTATTCACGTACGGCTCGACGAGCGGAACTCCGTTGACCGTCAGCTTGCCGTCCGCGCCGCAGCAGACGATGTGATCGCCGGGCGTGCCGATTACCCGCTTCACGAACACCGTCTCGTTCAACTCGCCCTGGCGCCACTGGACCGGTGAATTGAACACGATCACGTCGCCCCGGTGCGGGTCGTGGAAGTCATAGACCAGCTTGTTGACCAGCACCCGGTCGTTGACCTCGAGGGTGTGCTCCATCGAGCCGGACGGCACGTAGTAGGTCTGCACGACGAACGAGCGGACCAGGATCGCCACCACGATCGCGGCGCCGAGCAGGATCGGCAACTCACGCCAGAAGCTGTTCTTACTCTTATTCTTGCGCTTCCGGGTAGGCAGCGTCTCAACCGTGGTCACGACCGAAGCGTAGGGGTAACGATGCTCCGGGCGCTCTCCGGATCGCTGGGAAAATCCTGTGAAACGCTCAACCGCCCAGAGCGGCCAGGCCGGTACGCGATGCGTTGCCACCGGACAGCACCAGCACGACCGTGCCACCGGCCGGCAGGTCCACCAGACCGGCCCGGAGAGCCGCAAGTCCGACCGCACCGGACGGCTCGACGAACATCTTCGCCGCGTCCAGCATCGCCCACCAGCCGTCGCGGATCTCGTCCTCGGACAACTCGACGATCGCATCGACGTACGCCCGGACGTGTGCGAGCGTGTTCCAGCCGGCAAACGGCGGAGCCAGACCATCGGCGAGCGACGACTGCTTGACCGGCGGCGGCTCCGGTGCGCCTTGTCGCAGCCCGTACGTGACGGCGTTGGCCTGGAGCGGCTCGACGCCGACCAGCCGACCGGCGTACCCGGCGGAGCGCATACCGGCGCCGATGCCGCTGATCAACCCACCGCCGCCCACCGGCACGATCACGAGGTCAGGCGCCGGGCAGTCCTCGAGGATCTCCCGCCCGACCGTACCGTGACCGGCGATCACGTCGAGATCGTCGAACGGATGCATGGCCGCGTAGCCGCGTTCATCGGCGATCGACTGCCACGTGCCGACCAGATCGTCGGTGAACACGATCTCGCCGCCGTAGCGCCGAACCGCGTCGATCTTGGTCGGTACGGCACCGGGTGGCATGCAGACAACCACCGGGATGCCGAGGCTCTGCGCGGCGAACGACGTCGCAGCGGCGTGGTTTCCGGCGGAGAACGTGGTGACCCCGGCCGGAAGCGCACCCGCATCGGCGCGGGCCAGCAGCGCGTTGATCGCGCCACGGACCTTGAAGCTACCGGTGTGCTGGAGATTCTCCGGTTTCAGGAAGACGTTGACGCCGAGTTCGTCGCTGAGCCGGAGGCTCGGGATGAGCGGCGTCCGGAGGACGCGCCCGCGCAGGCGTTGCTCCGCTGCCACGAGCGCGTCCGGGGTAATCAGCTGGCCGGTCCGAGACGTTTCCACCGGCCCACCATAGCGGTGGCGCCTACGTGGCCGATACGACGTCGACGACGAAGATCAGCGTCTCGTCCGGTCCGATCGAACCCTGACCGTCCGGGCCGTAGCCCATGTCCGGCGGGATCTCCAGAAGCAGTCGACTGCCGACCTTCTGCTTGGTCAGACCGAGGTTCCAGCCCATGATGACCGGCCCGGACCCGACATTCGTGACCGTAAACGTGTTCGGATTCCGATCCCACGACGCGTCGAACTGCTTCTTCGTCGACCACGCGACGCCGACGTACCGGACGGTCACGTTCTGCCCGGCCTGGATGACCGCGCCGGTACCGGGGACCACCGCCAGGATGTCGAACTTATCCGGCTTGGTGGCGCATGCCGGAATCGTGATGGCCGGCTTGGCGGTCATGGTCGACGAGACCGAGATCCCGCACTTCGCGTCGCCGAGCGTGACGGATGGGCCGGATGGCGTCGAACCGGTACCGCTGCTGCCGCAGGCCGCGAGTGCGAACGCGAGCGTTGCCACCGCCGCCACACGAATCATTGAGGGAAAACGCATGCCGGAAACCTACCCGGTGGACTCGGTCCGAGCCGACCCGGGCAACCCCAATATAGGACAAAACGTCGATGCCTTCCACGCGTACGCTCACCGTCCGTTCCGGGCGATCGTGGAGCGCGCGTCTCGCGACCGTCCACGTAAGCTTTTGTGCGTGACCGTTGTCCAGACAAACAAGCTCGCCACGAAGCGCAAGAACAACAGCAGCTTTTGGCGCGAGCTTCCCATCCTGCTCGGCGCTGCGATCGTCGTGGCAATTCTGGTCCGGACCTTCGTCCTCCAGACTTACTACGTGCCGTCGGAGTCGATGGAGCACACCCTCAACGTCAACGACAGAGTGTTGGTGAACAAGCTGGCGTACGACTTCCGCGACCCGCACCGCGGTGAAGTCATCGTGTTCAACTCCCCGGTCGCGTGGCGCGAGGCGGCGAACCAGACGGTCTTCGTCAAGCGGGTGATCGGCACGCCCGGCGATCGCGTCGTGTGCTGCGACACGAAGGGCCGATTGACGATCAACGGTGTCGCGATCGACGAGCCGTACGTGAACCACGACGCGGTCCACCCCAAGGTTGCGCCGGAGACCTTCGACATCACCGTGCCGGCCGGCCGGCTGTGGGTGATGGGCGACAACCGCTACGACTCGGCCGACTCGCTGGAGAATTACCAGGTGAGCAACGGCAACATCACAGAGGCCACGATTCCCATCAAGTCGGTGATCGGGCGAGCCTTCGTACTCTTCTGGCCGTTCAGCAGGGCGACCTGGCTGACCGTACCGGCGACGTTTAATCACGTGCCGAACCCCGGCGCATCGCCGCCGGGTTGACCAGCGGCTGAGCCCACCCGCGGCTAATCGGTTGGATGTGCGGATGTGCGGATGCTGAACACACTGCCCGAACGCGCGGCTCGCCAGTCCTAGCCACATTTAGCTATGCTCGTCGCACTGCCCGTCCGACGCCTTCCCCCGTGGGTGCCGGACGGGCAGCTTTATGTGCGACGTCTATTGCCTGCGGCCGTTCATCGTGCGCGGACTTTATGCAGCTCGGCGGCGTTCGGTGGCGGTCGCGCCGCGCTGTGGTGCCGGACCTTCCGGCCGCCGGACGGCACCGCGCTCATCCGCGAACTCATCCGTCCGCAGGCGCCACCGGCGTGATCCGGGCGGAGTGACCGCGTCGAATCCCGGGTGCCGCAGGATCAGCAGGACGGCGTACCCGAGGATCACCATCGTGTGGGTCAGCAGCGCCGCCGCGGCGACCTCGCCGGACAGCAGATCGTCAATGGAGAGCAGCACCAGTACGGCGACGAACGCGGTCATGATCGGCAAGGCACCGGTCGGTCGGCCGCGGCGCAGCGCGATCCACAGATAGGCGGCGCCGATCGCGACGTTCCAGGCCGCCGACTCGTGCAGGAGATGGTGCGAGGTCATCCCGCCGGCCGATCCGATCCCCTCGGTCATGCCGAGCGCCGCGATCTGGGCGATGCCGAGTGCAAACTGACCGAAGCCGAGCGCACCCAGCAGGACGCGCAGCCAGCGGCCGGTGCGGCTCCAGCCGGGTCCGGGTGCGGCTGCCAGTACGACGTCCAGGAGCCGGTCATCGTGCGGATCGGGCGCCGTGGCGACCGACATCCGGGCCAGGCGGGTGATGCGGGCCGCACCGTCATACCAGCGGGCGCATGCCTCGCACCCCTCGACGTGCAGATCGGCGAGCGCATCCTCGCCCGATGTCGACTCACCGTCGATCCGCGCCGACAACACGTCGCGGGCCTGCTCACACCACATATGGGATTGGTCGGCCGCACCGCCCGATTAGTTCCCAGCATCCGCGGTTAATCTGATCCGCATGTCCTCACCTCGACCCGATGACGTCACCGCGCTTGCGCTGGCGGCGAAGTCGGGCGATCGAGCGGCCGCATCCGCGTTCGTGACCGCTACCCGTTCGGACGTCCGCCGATTCCTCGCGCACCTGGTCAGCACGCAGGAGGCCGACGATCTAACGCAGGAAACCTACCTGCGGGCGATGCGCGCACTCCCCCGATTCGCCGCCCAGTCGACGGCCAAGACGTGGCTGCTCGCGATCGCACGTCGGGTCGCGGCCGACCACATTCGTACGCTGACCCGCCAACCTCGTACCCAGTCGCGCGACGACTGGCAGGAGGTCGCCGACCGGACCGGACACCGGCCACGGTTCGAAGACGCCGTCACACTGCAGCAGCTGATCAACGAACTCGACCCGGACCGACGGTTCGCGTTCGTCGCGACGCAGATCCTCGGGCTGAGTTACGCGGAGGCGGCGGACGTCTGCGATGTCCCGATCGGCACGATCCGATCGCGCGTCGCGCGGGCTCGGGACGAGCTGATCACGGCGTTCGACAGCGGCCTCGGCGTACCGGACGAACCCCGGCCGACCCGCCGCGCGCGGGCGACCAGCTGATCTTCCTTTTGGCGTATCTTTAGGGCATGTGTGATCTAAACCCCCAAGAACAGGCATTTATCTCCCAGACACTCGCCGAGATCATCGATCTCTCCCGCCAGGTCGGCACGGATGCATCCGCGATCGCGGCCACCGCGTACATGGATCACGAGCACCTCGCGGTGCTTCTCGCGACGCTGAGCGAGCGCGCCGCCGACGCCTCCGTCTGGGTCGCGGCCAAGCCCCACCAACACGCGCACTGATTCCGGGGAACTTCTTGGCGGCCACGGACGACTACCAGAAGGAACACGTCCGCACCCCAGGGAGAAGATCAAGTGCATATTGCAGGTGTACGACGAGCCGGCGTACTCGTCGCCGGTACGGCCATCGGTGTCCTGGGCTTCGCCGGCGTGGCATTCGCGCATGTGACCGTGAGCCCGAGTTCGGCACAGCAGGGCAGCGAGGCGGTCATCACGTTCCGCGTGCCGACCGAGAGCGACACGCTCTCCACCACAAAAGTTGATCTCTATCTGGACACCACGCATCCGATCGCGGTCGTCGATGTCCAGCAGGTGCCCGGGTGGACCGCGGTGGAGAAGTCCACGAAGCTCGCGACGCCGATCAAGGATGACGACGGCAACGAGGTGACGTCCGCGATCGGCGAGATCACCTGGACGGCGAACTCGTCGAAGACGGCGATCCAGCCGGGTCAATTCGAGCAGTTTCCGGTCGAACTCGGCCCGTTGCCGACCACCGACTCGGTCTCGTTCAAGGTGCTGCAGACGTACTCGGACAACTCGATCGTCAGCTGGATCGAGGTGCCCGTCGCCGGTCAGGCCGAGCCGGACCACCCGACGCCGATCCTGACGTTGACGCCCGCGTCCGGCGACACCACTGCTCCGGCATCAACGCCGGCCACCACGACGGCAGCCGCCGCACCGGCGAAATCGAGCAACACGTGGGGCATCGTCGGCGCGCTGCTCGGCCTGATCGGCGCGATCCTGGGCGGCGCCGCATATGCGCGTACCCGGTCGACCACGCCGCCGCCGTCGGCATAGGTCCCGCTACCGCAGGGTTAGCAGCGTGACGCCCATCGCGGCGGTCATGGCCACGTAGGACGACACGGTACGGGCGTCTCCCCGCGCCCGTGCCGTACGCCACCCGTACGCGATCCAGACCGCCGCACTCACGAGGCAGTACGCGCCGATCAGGACACCGCCGCCGGTCCCGGCGGCCGGCATCGGCATGCCCGGCATGCCCTTCGCCGGCACCATGGTCAGGACGGAACTCTCCAGGACGGGCACGCCGACCTCCGCGGGGGTACGGAAGGCTCTGGACTCTTATCGTAGAAATATGTCCGGTAAGTCGGAAGACCCTGTCGGATGACAGACGCTCTCGTGTGACCGTACGAGCGCCGCACCTATCGTGTCGGGGCATGAGACGAAAACTGGCCGTCACGTCGATCGCCTGCACCGCGCTGGTTCTGGTCCTGTCGGGCTGTACCGGCAGCACGCCGGCACCGACGGTGACCGCCACGGTTACCGCAGCCGCACCGTCCACCCCGGTCCCGGCTGTCACCGTCACGGTTGCCGCATCCACGCCGGCTCCCGCGACGCCGGCCGTGTTCACGACCATGGCCGCCGCCGCAAAGCACCTCTATGCCTCGTGGGAGGCCGGTGACAAGGTTGCGGCGGCCGAAGGCGCATCGGCGTCCGCCGTCGACGCCCTGTTCGCTCGTACCTGGAAGTCGGGCGTGTATTTCTTCGGCGGTTGTGACGACACGACCGGCTGCCAGTACAACTTCGACACCGGCGCGATCAACATGAAGATCAGCGGGAATGCGAGCAGCGGTTACACAGTTACCGCAGTGACATTCGGCTCCGCCGGCTAGCGGCGGTGCACCCCTCGCCGCCCAAAGGACCATGTTGTGAACCTCGCCCTCTGGATCGTCTCCGTCCTGCTCGCCTTCGCGTTCGGTATAGCCGGCCTCACCAAGATCAGCCAGCCGAAGGAGAAGCTCTCGTCGAAGATGCACTGGGTCGACGACTATTCGGCCAACGGTGTCAAGCTCGTCGGACTCGCCGAAATCCTGGGCGCACTCGGCCTGATCCTGCCGTGGGCGACCGGCATCGCGAAGATTCTCACCCCGCTGGCTGCGGTCGGACTCGCGATCATCATGGTGCTGGCGGCGCTCTACCACGGCCGCAAGGGCGAGACGCGTGAGGTCGCGGTCAACGTGGTTCTGTTCGCGCTCGCCGCGTTCGTAGCAATCGGCCGGTTCTAAGCATCCAGCACCGGGCCTGTTTGCGAACAGGCCCGGTGGGTCACCGCGTCAGACCGGCCAGGACGAGATCGGCCAGTTCCTCGGCGATCTCGGCGGCCTTCTTCGGACCGTCGGCCCTATACCAGGTCGGCAACGACGTGGACAGACCGAAGATGGTCCAGGCGACCACCTCGGGCGAGGCCACCTCGCTGAACCGGCCGCTCTGCTGGGCATCGCGGATGAGGCCGCGGACCACGTCCTGATAGCGGCGCCAGTCCGCCTGGAGGACGAGCCACCGCTGCTGATCGACCCGGGCCACCTCGCGGGCGAACACCGAGGCGGCGCGGGCATGCGCGGCCGTAGTGAGCACGAGGTCCTCGATGATCAGGCGTAGCGTCTCGGCCGGCGTGCGGCCCAGCGCTACGATCCGATCCAAGCCGGCCATCTGCTCGGCGAGGAGTGTCCCGTAGATCTCGAACAGCAGGTCGTCCTTTGCGGTGAAGTAGTGGTAGAGAGCACCCTTCGTCACACCGGCCCGCTCGACGACCTCCTGCACCGAGGTCTTGTCGTAGCCCTGCTCCGAGAACAATTCGACGGCGGCGCGGAGCACCCGATCTCGTACGGTGTCCGGCTTGTCCATCCCGTTATCCCAACCGGGGGTCAGGGCTTTGTCAAATGGCATCCGTCAAGGTCATCGCCCGCATGTCGGGACGAGATATCGTTGCGCGAACGATGACCTCCAGCGATAGCAGACCGCGATGACTCCAGCACACCGAACCCGCGTACGCGCGTCGCTTCGGCGTGGGTCGGACGGCGCGTCGCGAGGGCACCGGTGACTACGGTCGAGGCCGAGCGGCCCCGGTCACGGCGTCGCGTACTGCGGATTGCGGTGCTGTCGATCGCGCTGATCGTGCTTCTGCCGATGACGCTGCGCGGGAAACTGCCGAGCGGACCCGAGGTTCTGATCGCGCTGGGCGAGACGAAGGTCGCCTGGGTGCTGGTGGCGTTCGGCATGCAGGCGCTGTCCATGGCCGGATTCGCGCTGCAGCAGAAGGCGTTGCTCGGTGCGCTGGGCGTACGGGTGTCGTTCGGCCGCGCCACGCGCGGTCACGCTGGCCCGCTCGGCGATCTCGATCAGCCTCCCGGCCGGTGCCGCCGTCTCGGCCGCGTACGCGCTGCGGCACTACCGTCGCGCCGGTGCCACCAACGAGATCGCGGCGGCCACGATGGTCGTCTCCGGCCTCGTCTCGCTCGGCGGGCTGGCCGCCCTCTACGTCGTCGGCGTCATCGTCACATTCGTGCAGAATCCGGCGTCGATCGGTCAGGAGCCGCCGGCCGCGCTCGCGGTCACCGCGACGGTCCTCGTCTTGATGCTGGCGGTCTTGACCGCCGCGGCAGTCGCGTCGATCCGGCGCCGCCGTCGCGATCCGGCCGAGCTGACCCTGACCATTGCGGACGCGCCGACCGGTCGCTGGGCCCGCCTCGCGGCCGGCACCGCGGCGACGGCGCGCAACGCGTGGCGGGCCGGCAGCTCGCTGCGGATCCGAGACTGGATCATCGCGCTGGCGTACGCGGCCGCGAACTGGCTCACCGACCTGCTGTGCCTCGCCGCATCCACCCGCGCGCTCGGCCTGCCGATCGGCATCACCACGCTGGCCAGCATCTACCTCGTCGTTCAGATTGTCCGCCAGGTGCCGATCACGCCCGGCGGGGTCGGCGTGATCGAGACCGCATTCATCGCCGGCCTGACCGCCGCCGGTACGGGTGCCGCATCGGCCACCGCCGCCGTACTGATCTACCGGCTCATGTCCTGCTGGATCATCCTGCCGATCGGTGGCCTCGCCGCGCTGATCCTGAACCGCATCACGGTCCCCGACGGCGCCGGCGATATTCTCGCGGTGAACGTCACGGAAGGCGTCCCGCACGCCCGGATCGAGAATGCCGGCTCGGAGCCGGTCGCGGACCGGACGGTCGAGCCGAGCGCGCCGGCCTCAGACCGTGAGCGCGACGTCGTTGTGCAACGTCAGAATGGCAATGTCGTCGCGGGGCGTTTCGGTGGAGAAGGCCATCGTCGCGGAGCGGAGCCGGGCCGCGACGACGTCGGCGTCATGGCCAGCGAGTGGTGACAGCGCGCCGTGCAGCCGGGCGAGGCCGAAGAATTCGGAGCCGCGCCGGCGTTCGGTCACGCCGTCGGTAAAGAACACGAGCGTGTCGCCGGGTTCCATGCCGATGTCGACGCCGGTCGTGGTCGCCTGCTCGAGCAGTCCGAGCGCCGTACCCGGAACGCCGACCGGCATCGTGACGCCATTTGTCCGTACCAGAACGGGTTGGTCGTGGCCGGCGAGGTAGAGGCGGACCCGCAGCTTTCCGCCGTCGGCCTCGACCTCGGCGGCGGCCAGCGTCGCGAAGCGGCCGGAACCGCGTTCGGCGACCGCCTCGTTGACGCGGCTCAGAATCTCCGGCACCGACCGCCCCTCGCGCGTGCAGGATCCGGATCACCTCCCGGACCAGCCCGGTCACGGTTGCGGCGGCGACCCCCTTGCCGGACACGTCACCGATCACCATCAGCCAGCGATCGTCGGCGAGCGGGAGCACGTCGTAGAAGTCGCCGCCGACGTCGGCGGCGCCGATGGTCGGGATGTATTCGGCTCCGAAGCTGAATCCGTCGAGTACCGGCAGTACCGGCGGCAGCAGCGCCTGCTGCAGCGTGTTCGAGATGCGCGCCTGGTCGGCGTGGAGCGCGGCGTTGTCCATCGCGAGCGCGGCCCGGCGGGCCAGATCGACCACGGTCGCCAACTCGTCGGCGTCGTGTCGGCGCTCGTCCGGCCGGCCGATCGCCAGTACGCCAAGGCGACGACCGCGGGCGATCAGCGGCACCGCGATGCCGTCCAGCGCCCCGGTCAGCGTCACCGGATGCCCGGCCTGATCCGCGCCGAGCAGCAGCCGCCGCGCGGATGGTGACCGCAGCGCGGTACGCAATCCGCCGGTCGCCGCCTCCTCGCTGTGCGCGACCGAGACCACCTCCGGATCGCCGGTGTCATCGATCTGCAGCACCGCACACCACTCGCCCAGGCGTGGGACGACCATCCGGGGGATCAGCGCGATCGTGAGGTTGATGTCGAGCGACTGGGCGAGCAGTTCGCTGGCCTCCGCCATGAACGTGAGCGTGGCCCGGCGCCGCAGATCGGCCCGCCGCAGCCGATCGTTCTCCTCGATCAATGCGCTGATCAGCGGATCGACGCGGTCGGCCATCGGTGCCGGTACGGGCGCCGGGGCCGATCGAGTTCCGATCCGCACGGCGCAACTCGAACCACACCGACTTGCCGTCCGGCTCGTGCGTGGTGCCCCAGCGATGCGCGATCCGATCGACCAACAGCAGGCCACGGCCGCTCGCAGCCAGACTGGGAACGTCCCGCTGGATCTCCGGAAGATCACTGCGTCGCCCGTCGCCGACCGTGATTGTGACGTGCGTCTCATCCGCTTCGACGTGCAGCGTCGTCTCGGTGCCCGCATGTACGACGGCGTTTGTGACCAGTTCCGTCACCAATAGAACAGCGTCGTCGGCAAGTTCGGTGAGATCGATCTCCCGGAGCACCTCATAGATGGCCGCGCGCGCCTGTGCCGGAGCACGGCGATCGGCGGACAGGCGCAGTAAGCGACTTGCGGTACGGGGCACAGACAGTAGTGTCCACCGAGTGGACTGTCACTGCCAACCACTCGGGTGGCCGACCTGACCGGACGGGAAAACACTGTGGAAAACGTGCTGCTCGTCGAGCTCACCGACGCGCTCCAGCGAGTGCAACAGGGTGATTTCAAGGTACGGCTGGCGCGCCGTACGGGTCCGGCCGGATCGGTCGTGGACGCGTTCAACGAGGTCGTCTCGCAGCAGGAACGCCAGGCCAACGACCTGAGCCGGATCAGCCGCCTGGTCGGCCGGGAGGGCCGCCTGACCGAACGACTCGACGACGAGGGGTACGACGGCTCGTGGGCCGAGGGCGTGCGTACCGTCAACGCTTTGATCGATGATCTAGGCCGGCCCACCACGGAGATCGCGCGTGTCATCGCGGCCGTGGCCGAAGGCGACCTGTCCCAGCACATGGCGAACGAGATCGAGGGGCGCCCGCTGCGCGGCGAGTTCCTGCAGATCGGCCGCACCGTGAACACGATGGTCGACCAGCTGTCCTCGTTCGCCGACGAGGTCACCCGGGTGGCCCGCGACGTCGGTACGGAGGGCAAGCTCGGCGGCCAGGCCGACGTCCGCGGCGTCTCCGGCACCTGGCGTGACCTGACCGCGAACGTGAACCTGATGGCCGCGAACCTGACCAACCAGGTGCGATCGATCTCGCAGGTGACCACGGCGATCGCGCACGGCGACCTGTCGCAGAAGATCACCGTGTCGGCCAAGGGCGAGGTGGCCGAGCTGACCGACACGATCAACTCGCTGACCGACACGCTGCGCGTCTTCGCCGAGCAGGTCACCCGGGTGGCGCGCGAGGTCGGCACCGAGGGCAAGCTCGGCGGCCAGGCCGAGGTGCCGGGCGTCGGCGGCACCTGGAAGGACCTGACCGACAACGTGAACTCGATGGCGTCGAACCTGACGTCCCAGGTCCGGAACATCGCCCAGGTCGCGACCGCGGTCGCGCAGGGCGACCTGTCGCAGAAGATCACGGTCGCGGCGCAGGGCGAGATCCTGGAGCTGAAGGACACCGTCAACACGATGGTCGACCAGCTCTCCTCGTTCGCCGACGAGGTCACCCGGGTCGCCCGCGAGGTCGGCACCGAAGGCAAGCTCGGCGGCCAGGCGCAGGTCCCCGGCGTCGGCGGCACCTGGAAGGACCTGACCGAGAACGTCAACCAGCTGGCCGGCAACCTGACCGCCCAGGTCCGGAACATCGCCCAGGTCACCACGGCGGTGGCGCGAGGCGACCTGTCGCAGAAGATCACCGTCGACGCGCGCGGCGAGATCCTGGCGCTGAAGTCGACCGTCAACACGATGGTCGACCAGCTCTCCTCGTTCGCCGACGAGGTGACCCGGGTGGCCCGCGAGGTCGGCACCGAAGGCAAACTCGGCGGACAAGCGCAGGTCACCGGCGTCTCCGGCACCTGGCGCGACCTCACCGACAACGTGAACTCGATGGCATCCAACCTGACCGTCCCAGGTCCGCAACATCGCCCAGGTCGCCACGGCGGTCGCGAACGGCGACCTGTCGCAGAAGATCACGGTCGACGTCCGCGGCGAGATCCTCGAACTCAAGTCGACCGTCAACACGATGGTCGACCAGCTCTCCTCGTTCGCCGACGAGGTCACCCGGGTCGCCCGCGAGGTCGGCACCGAAGGCAAGCTCGGCGGCCAGGCCCAGGTGCGCGGCGTCGCCGGCACCTGGCGCGACCTCACCGACAACGTCAACTTCATGGCGTCCAACCTGACGTCCCAGGTGCGCAACATCGCGCAGGTGGCGACCGCGGTCGCGCGCGGTGACCTGTCCCAGAAGATCACCGTTGCGGCGCAGGGCGAGATCCTGGAACTCAAGTCCACCGTCAACACCATGGTCGACCAGCTCTCGTCGTTCGCCGACGAGGTCACGCGCGTGGCCCGCGAGGTCGGCACCGAAGGCAAACTCGGCGGCCAAGCACAGGTCAAGGGCGTTAGCGGTACGTGGCGCGACCTGACCGACAACGTCAACTCGATGGGCTCCAACCTGACCGCCCAGGTGCGCAACATCGCGCAGGTCACCACGGCCGTGGCGCGGGGCGACCTGTCCCAGAAGATCACCGTCGACGCGCAGGGCGAGATCCTGGAGCTCAAGTCCACCGTCAACACGATGGTCGACCAGCTCTCCTCGTTCGCCGACGAAGTCACCCGGGTGGCCCGCGAGGTCGGCACCGAGGGCAAGCTCGGCGGCCAGGCGCAGGTGCAGGGCGTCGCCGGTACGTGGCGGGACCTGACCGAGAACGTGAACCAGCTCGCCTCCACGCTGACCACGCAGCTGCGTGCGATCGCCGAGGTGTCCACGGCGGTGACCCGCGGCGACATGACGCAGCGCATCGCGGTCGAGGCGATGGGCGAGGTGGCCGACCTGAAGGACAACATCAACCAGATGATCGTCACGCTCCGCGAGACGACGAAGAAGAACGCCGAGCAGGGCTGGCTCGACTCGAACCTGGCCCGCATCGGCGGTCTCATGCAGAGCCAGCGCGACCTCAACGAGGTCTGCCGCATGATCATGACCGAGGTCACGCCGCTGGTGGACGCGCAGCTCGGTGCGTTCTTCCTGGCCGAGCGTCGGAGGATCAGCCGATGCTGGCGCTGCGGGCCTCGTACGCGCAACTGGGCGAAGACGCGGACCTCACGTTCGCGATCGGCGAAGGGCTGATCGGCCAGGCCGGGGCATCGCGCCGGCGGATCCGGGTGACGCCGACCGACTCCGGTCGGGACAACCGCCTGTCGGTTCGGTCCGGGCTCGCCGAGACCGCACCGGCCGACCTCGTGGTGCTGCCGGTGCTGTTCGAGGGTGACCTGCTCGGCGTGATCGAGTTCGGCTCGGTGAATCGCTTCTCCGAACTGCACATCCAGTTCCTCGACCGGCTCGGTGCGGCGCTCGGCGTCTCGCTGAACACGATCCTCGCGAACCGGCGGACCGAGGAGTTGCTGCGCGAATCGCAGCGGCTCGCGCTGGAGATGCAGCAGCAGTCCGACGAGATGCAGCGGACGAACGCGGAGCTCGAGGAGAAGGCCGCGCTGCTCAGCGAGCAGAACGTCAACATCGAGTCGCAGAACCGCGAGATCGAGCTGGCCCGGCTCGGCCTGGAGGAGAAGGCACAGCAGCTCGCCGCGGCTTCGCAGTACAAGTCGGAGTTCCTCGCGAACATGAGCCACGAACTGCGTACGCCGCTGAACTCGCTGCTGCTGCTCGCCCGGATGCTCGCCGACAACGCGGATGCCAACCTGACGCCGAAGCAGATCGACTTCGCCCGTACGATCCACAGCGCCGGCTCCGATCTGCTGGCCCTGATCGACGACATCCTCGACCTGTCGAAGATCGAAGCCGGCCGGATGGACATCGATCCGGCCGAGATCCCGTTCGACGACATCCGCGCGTACGTGCAGCAGGCGTTCGGGCCGCAGGCCGAGGAGAAGGGCCTCGCGTTCACCGTCGTACTCGGCGAGCGCCTGCCGGCGGCGATGATCAGCGACCCCCAGCGGCTGCAGCAGATCCTGCGCAACCTGCTGGCCAACGCGGTGAAGTTCACCGGCTCGGGATCGGTCACGCTGACCATCGACGCTGGTCGCCGGCACCGATCTCCCGACCGTCGCGTTCAGCGTCACCGACACCGGCATCGGCATCGCCGACGACAAGCTGGCGCTGGTCTTCGAGGCGTTCCAGCAGGCCGACGGCACGACCAGCCGGCGGTACGGCGGCACCGGCCTCGGCCTGTCGATCAGCCTGGAACTCGCCCGTGCGCTCGGCGGCGCGATCACGGTCGTCTCCAGCACGGATCAGGGATCCACGTTCACGTTCACGGTGCCGATGACCTATCGAGGCGTACCGTCGCCGGCCCCGGAACTCGACGCATCGCTCTACCGCCAGCCGGTCGCCGCGATCGAACCGTCCCGGCTCGACGCCGTCGATCCTGCGTGGAGCCCCGAGCCAGCGCTTCGACGCCGGTACCGGCGCCAAGCTCGCCGGTGTCACGGTCCTGATCGTCGACGACGACGTCCGGAACGTGTTTGCGCTGACGAGTGTTCTGGAACTACATGGCATGGAAGTTCTCTACGCCGACAACGGCGCCGACGGCGTACGCGCGCTGACCGAGGAGTCCAGCGTGGACATCGTGCTGATGGACGCGATGATGCCGGAGCAGGACGGATACGAGACGACCCGGGCGATCCGCCGGAATCCCGACGTTCGCCGACCTGCCGGTCGTGTTCCTGACCGCGAAGGCGATGCCGGGTGACCGGGAATCGGCGATCGCCGCCGGCGCCAGCGACTACATCACCAAACCGGTCGACCTCGACGAGCTGCTCGCGATGATGGCCCGCTGGGTCGGCGTGAAGGAGCTGGCTACATGAGCGAGCTTGCGGAGCGAATCAGAGGCACAGAATGTTCGCGTCCTGCGAAGCGGAGGCGAACATGAGCGAGCTTGCGGAGCGAATCAGAGGCACAGAATGTTCGGCTCCTGCGAAGCGGAGGCGAACGTGAGGAGGCTTGCCTCGGGTGCTGCTGGTCGATGATCGGGCCGACAACCTGCTCGCGCTCGAGGCGATCCTGCAGGGCCTGCCGGTCGAGCCGGTCGCCGTCGACAGCGGCACCGCCGCGCTCAAGCAGCTGCTGATCGACGACTTCGCGGTGATCCTGCTGGACGCGCAGATGCCGCAGATGGACGGCTTCGAGACCGCCAGCCGGATCAAGGAGCGCGAGCGTACGCGCAACGTACCCATCGTGTTCCTGACCGCGGCCGACCGCGACGCGCAGTTGGCGCTGCGCGGCTATGCGGCCGGCGCGGTCGACTACCTGACCAAGCCGCTCGACCCGTGGGTGCTGCGGGCGAAGGTCTCGGTCTTCGCCGAGCTCTGGGTGAAGAACCGGCAGATCGCGGCGCAGGCCGAGGAGGTCCGCGCGGCGCGCGAGCTGTCCGTCGGCGGTACGCGCGGCGCTGACCGCACTCCGGGACGACGACGTCCCGCACGCCGATGAAGATCCTGCGAGGCGGTCAGCTCTCGGCAATCAGCAGCGCGGAGCGCAGACCGGTGATGTCCAGAACGCGGATCAGGAACTCGCCGACGTTGATGATCACGAGCACGCTCTGCACCATGCGGGCCTTGCGGCTGAGCGCGACCAGCGTGCCGAGGCCCTGTGAGTCGCAGAACGTGACGCCGCCGAGGTCGAGAACGACCCGCGGCGGTGCATCGACGAGAACCTCCTCGACCGCGGCGTTCACCTGCGCCACGGTAGACACATCGATCTCACCGGTGACCGCGATGACGGCTTCTGTCTCCTTGCGGACGACAGTCACGGAAAAGCCGGCGGATTTCATGTGACGAGCCTATCCCGAAGCGCTGCTCACGATTGGTACGCGCGAAGAACGCAGAATTCGTTGCCTTCCGGATCGGCCAGCACCACCCATCTGGCGTCGCCCTGGCCGACGTCGGCACGGGTAGCACCGAGCCCGATCAGCCGCTGCACCTCCGCCGCCTGGTCGGACGGGCGTACGTCGATGTGCAGCCGGTTCTTCACGGTCTTCGTCTCCGGCACGCGCAGGAACAGCAGGTCGGGCGAGATGCCGTCCTCGGGGCTGCCGGCCGGCGGTTCGAGAACGATCTCGTGAGGTTGATCGACCGTACGCCGCCAGCCGAGCGCCTGCTCCCAGAAGCTCGCGACCAGGGACGGATCGTTGCAGTCGACGTTGACGCACTGAATGCGGATGCTCATCCGGGCAGCCTCCGCCGATGCGATGTCGACGTCAACGCATTACTTCAGCGCGGCCTGGGCCGCGTACAGGCGGGAGTAGAGGCCGCGGTTGGCGAGCAGCTCTCGTGCGGGCCGAGCTCGACGATCCGGCCGGCGGACATCACCGCGACCCGGTCGGCGTCCCGGATGGTCGACAGCCGGTGCGCGACCACGAACGTGGTCCGGTCCGGCATCAGCCGGGTCAGCGCGGCCTGGATCAGCGCCTCGGACTCGCTGTCGAGCGCCGACGTCGCCTCGTCCAGCAGCAGCACGCGCGGATTGCGGATCAGCGCCCGGGCGATCGCGAGCCGCTGCCGCTGGCCGCCGGAGAGCCGGGCACCGCGCTCGCCGATCGTCGTGTCCCAGCCGAACGGCATCGCCTCGACGAAGTCCAGCGCGTTCGCGTCCCGCAGCGCCGCCTCGACGGTCGCCGGTGCGATGTCGGTCATGCCGTACGTGACGTTTTCGAGCACCGTGCCGTCGAACAGCATCGACTCCTGCGGCACCACCGAGATGAACCGCCGGTACGTACGCAGGTCCAGCTCCTCCGCGTCGACGCCGTCGAGCAGGATCTGCCCGCGACGTCGGGCGCAGGAAGCCGAGCAGCATGTTCAGCATCGTCGACTTGCCGGCGCCGGACGGCCCGACGAACGCGATCGTCTCGCCCGGGCGTACCGCCAGGTTGATGTCCTCCACCGCGGGCCGCTCGGCGCCCGGGAAGCCGAAGGAGACCGACCTGATCTCGATCGCGCCCTCGCACCGACGTGACCGCGAGCTTGCCCTCGTTGCGCTCGATGTCCGGCTCCTGCATGCACCTCGCCGATCGAGCGGACCGATTCCAGGCCCTTCGTGATGATCGGCGCGAGGCTGAACAGCATCGTCGCGGCCGAGCGTCAGCAGCGCGAAGTAGCTGCAGAGCAGGACCACGTCGCCGGGCGGTGACCGGGAAGAACCCGGTGTAGGCGACGAACGCCGCGCCGACCAGACAGACCGCGCCGAGCATCTGGTACGTGACCCAGGAGAACGCGCCGAGCCGGCCGTTGACCATGTCGAGCGCGAAGCCGGCGTTGCCGACCTCCTCGACGCTGCCGCGCATCCGGCGCACCGCCGCGCCTTCCAGGCCGTGCGCCCGGGTGATCGGCATCAGGTGGGCCATCTCGTTGACGTGCGCGTTCAGTTGTTCGACCCGATGCCGGAACGCCTCGTTGCGCGCCGCCGAGCGCTTGCGCATCGCCGAGATCAGCAGCGCGGTGGCCGGCACGACCAGGATGAACAGCGGCACGAACTGCGGTACCCGGATCGCGGTCAGGATCAGCGCGCCGAGCAGCGTGAAGATCGGCCGACGTGCCGGCCTGGGCGACCTGCTGCAGCATCTGCTCGAGGTTCTCCACGTCGCGGACGACCTTCGTCTGCAGGATGCTGCCGCCGACCCGGTTGTGGAATCCGATCGAGAGTTGCTGCAGATGGCGGGCGAGCGCGGACCGGACCTCGATGCCGTTGCGGCGGATGATCCGGCTGGACAGGCGGACCCACAGGATGTGCATCGGGATGTTCTGCAGCAGCACGATCGCGAGCAGGATCGCGTTGATCCACAGTCCGCGGATCGGCTTGTGCGACACGACGACGTCGATGATGTTCGCGGTGAGCACCGGCAGCAGCCAGGTCGGGCAGTCCTTGACCGACGAACGAGGCGATCGCGCCGATAACGCGCCACCGGGCGCGGTTTCAGCAGTCGAAGGATCGACCGGATCGGGTGGTTCGCGTCGATCACGGATTGGGCGAGATCGACATCTACGTCGGGCACAAGGTCCCCTCGGACGGCGGACGGCGTTCAACGGCATCGTCGAGCGGAGACCGCTTCAGCCTAAGGGAACGCTCCGTAGTTGCCCAATGTGTTCTAGGTAACGCGAAGCGTCCCGCTTGAACGAAGCGTCCCCGACCCGGCAAGCCGGTTCGTGACCGCTACTGTTCCGGCTTAACGAAGCGTCCCCGACCCGGCAAGCCGGTTCGGGGACGCTTTCTATTTCATCTATGTGGTGGTGCGATCCGTGGTACGCAGCAGCTGAAACAGGTGGCTCGCCGCCGTTCAGTCAATCTGGCTAGGGGGTGTTACACGCATGTGGGGCAGTGGTTGCCGGCAGGGGCGGGCGGTGGCGGCGGGACGGGTCCGTCCGCAACCACGACATGTGACGCCTTACCGGCCGAGAACGCGGCGCCGACTGGCGAGAACGCGATCGCGGCAACAGCCGGGATGATCATGGCGACCACGACGAGCTTCGTACGCTGAGCGATTCGGGACATGGTGGTACTCCTCCGTGTATGTCCAAACCTGAATGGCGATAAGTGCGATATATGCAGCGGGCGCTCGTCGCTACTCGAGAAAGTCGTTCATAGCGAGGATCGGGCGCTCGATGGATGTCGTTCGGAGGACCAGCTCCGGCATTGATGCGCCGAGAGCCAGTCCGAGTTGAAACCGGTTGTCGACCTCGAATCGATCCATCAACGATCGGATCGAGGTCGAGACCGTCCGCTCACTGACATGAAGCGCAACCGCGGCGGTCGCGTCCGTGTGTCCCTCGGCGAGCAGCTCGACGAGTCGACGCTCCCGGTCGGACAGAGAAGGCTCGGCCATGTCGTGCTCCTGGTCTCGTGTAGCGGGTTCATGGTGCGGGCTTGTCTTGCATGAGTTATGCAACCCGAACGCGAGACCGGCGCGTAGTAGCGCACAGCGAATTGCGGAATCCCGCACATAGACCGCAGGAAACCGCAGCCGTACGTCGGGTGGGCACAGCAAAACAGCACCGGACGAGGCCGTTGGGCCTGCTCCGGTGCTGTGTGTCGGTGCCTTACGCGGTCGGAAGCGAATCCGGCTCTTGAGGCTTGGCCGGCAGGATCCGGCTTGTGTACGAGCCGGCCAGGCCGGGCAGGTCCTGTATGAGGCGCAGGGCACCCAACGCGAGGCCGAGCTGGAACCGGTTCTGGACACCGGTCCGCTCCATCAGCGACCGGATCATCGACGAGACGGACCGCTCGCTGATCCGCATCTGGCGCGCCGCTCCGGCGTCGGTATGACCGCTCGCAAGCAGACCGAGGAGCAGATGTTCGCGCGGCGAGAGGGTCAACCCGTCCGCGGCCACCAGATCGGCGTCCGGCCCGTCCGCGGCCGACCAGTGCTGCTCGAACATCCCGACCAACGACAGGACGACCGGCGCCTGTTCGATCTCGATGTAGCCGCGGTCGTAGTTCAGGGGGTCGACCGGAAACAATGCCACCCGACGGTCGATGACGAAGAGCTTCATCGGTACGTCCGATGCCACCCGGAACATGCCGTTCGGGATGTGCGGCCGATTCTCCGGGCTGCCCTGGCCGGCAACGGCGAGTTCGCGAACGGATACGCCACGGGAGATCAGAATCTGATCGCTGGCCGACGCCGCCTGCACCGAGGACGACTCGAACTGGACTTCTGGATTTATCACGAGATGCTCGAACTTGGCAACGGAGATCAACCGGCTGAGGCGCTCGCGGGTGGCTTGCCGGCTCTGGAACAGGCGCAGGCCGTTGCCGATATCGGTGATCAGGCCGGAGACCACGGCGACGGCCCGGTTACGAGTCTGCTGACCGATCGCCGGCCGCGGCCGGCGCATCTGCTCGAGCCGCACGACGACGTCCTGCGGTGGATTGCCGACCCATTCGCCGCTGTTCGTGCGGACGATCGCTCCGACTGCGTTGAGTTCGGCCACAGCCGATTTGATGCGAGCCTGCGGCATCCCGAGTTCGCGGGCGATCTCGGCAACCGATTGCCGGCCGTACAGGCGGAGTGTCCGGTAGGTCAGATCTCCTTCGGGTGAAACTCCCCATCGTACGAGCGACGGAACGGACAGACTGGATGTAGTCTGCGGATGGGCACGGGCAGGCTGCGACATTCTTTGACTCCCCCGAGTTGGCCAGATACCGCTCTGTCACAGCGGTCCAAAACGCACGATGGCAGCCACTGCGGGAATCCGCAATACCCATAGATAACCGTGACCGGCTGACCTTAACAGCGTTCTGCGACAGCTCCGTTACTGATCGTCGGATCGGTTTTGCTGGATACACGCTTGCGTGGACTCGACCGGCTGGCGCGACTACCGCCCCGTTTAATTCGTGCGACGCAATGTCAAGGTAGAAAACTGTCTGCTTTTTGACAGCTTGACAAGCGGCCCCATCGATGCAGTTATCCTGCCAATCCGGAACAACCGGCCAACCATCCATCGACCGTCCAGGCCGTTGATCTGGCGGTACCGTCATCGATCCGCGGACGAGCGGGCCCGTCTCCAATGCCGGAGACGGGCCCGCTGTGTCCTACGAGACGGTCCAGACGAACGAGATGTCGGTGCTCGCTCCGCCGGACGATCGGCCGGTGACCATGATGGTCGCCGTTCCCTTCGCCGTGCCGGTACCGCTGATCAGACCGGACGGGCTGATCGTGAATCCGGCCGGCAGCCCGGTCGCGCTGTACGCAAGATCGGCCGACCCGCTGATCTGCAGCTGGGCGGCGACGCCGAGCCGGCTGGACATGCCGTACGGGTTCGTGACGCTCACGCTCGTCGGTGCGCCGGCGACGTTCGCCGTCACCGTCGAGGACACCGTCAGGTTGCCGGTCAACGGCAGGTTCCGGGACGAGTCACCGACCAGGATCTGGTAGGTCCCGGCGGTGGCCAGCCACGAGTTCGACGCCGTGTCCCAATGCGCCAACGCGTGCGTCGGCACGGTGAACGTGACCGTCCCGGATGCACCGGCGTTCAGCGTGATCCGCTGGAATCCCTTCAGCTGGTGCGGCGGTTCGCCGACCGCGGCCGGGTCGCCGACGTAGAGCTGAGCGACCTCGGTACCGGCTCGGCTGCCGGTATTCGTCACCGTTGCCGTGACCGTCGAGTTGCCACCGGACAACGCACCCACCTGCAGGTTGCTGAATCCGAACGACGTGTACGACATGCCGTACCCGAACGGGAACAGAGGTGTCAGGTTCTGCGAGTCGTACCAGCGGTAGCCGACCTTGAGACCCTCGGAGTACTGCACGGTGTTGTTCGCTCCGGGCCACTGCGCGGTCGTGCTCGCCGGCACCTGGGACAGCGACGTCGGGCATCGTGACCGGCAGCTTGCCGGACGGGTTCACGTCGCCGAACAGCAGCGCCGCGATGGCCGTACCCCAGCCTTGACCGTCGTAGAACCCTTCGAACACGGCCGGGACCGAGTTGAGCCACGGCATCAGGATCGCGTCGTTGTCGTTGAGGACGACGATCGTCTTCGGGTTCGCCGCGACGACCGCCGAGATCAGCGCGTCCTGGCTGTTCGGCAGGCTGATCGTGGACGTGTCACTGCCCTCGTTGCCGTAGTTGTCGCTGGCGAACACGATCGCGACGCTCGACTGCTGTGCCAGCGTCACCGCCGAGGCCTGGTTGGAGGCGTCGTTGTAGGTGACCGTGATGCCGGTGCCCGCCACGCGGTTCTGGATGCCGGTGAGCGGCCACGTCGTGCCGGGCGAGGTGACCGTCGCGCTGCCACCGCCGATCGTCTGCGTACCGGCACCGCCGTCGTGACCGATGACCGCGATCGAGGTCAGGCCAGATGTGGACAGCGGCAGGATGCCGGTGTTCTTCAGCAGTACGGTGCCCTCCTCGGCACCCTGCAACGCGACCGCCGCGTGGGCCGGCGTGGTGACCGTGGCCGTCGGCGAGCCGATCGGCGCGTGGTCGAATAGGCCGAACGCGAACATCTGCGTCAGCACCCGAGTCACCATCGTGTTGATCTGTGCCATGGTGACCGTGCCCGCGGTGACCGCCTGGGAGAGAAAGTCGGCGTAGAAGTAGCCGTTGGGCATCTCCATCGTCATGCCGCCGTTGACCGAGTCGACGGTCGAGTGCGCGGCACCCCAGTCCGATGTCACGAATCCGCCCCAGCCGGACTGCTGGTAGAGCGGAACATTGAGCACCGATGGGTTCTGGCACGCGTAGATCGCCGTTGATCGTCGAGTACGCGCACATCACCGACGCAGCCGCGCCCGTGGTCACGGCACTCTGGAACGCCGGAAGGTAGATCTCGTTCAGCGTACGGGCGTCCACGATCGCGTTGTCCGCCGGCGCGTTGCGGTTCGTCTCCTGGTTGTAGACGGCCGCGTGCTTGACCTGTGCCATCACGCCCTGGCTCTGGATGCCCTGGACATCGGCGACGGTCATCTGCCCGGACAGGTAGGGGTCCTCGGAGAACGTCTCGAACGCCCGGCCCCACCGCGGATCGCGGATGATGTTCGTGGTCGGACCGAGGTCGACGTTCGCACCCTTCGCCGCGAACTCGGCACCGATCGTCGCGCCGTACTGCTTCTCCAGCGCGGTGTCGAACGTCGCGGCCTCGGTAATCGGGGCCGGCATCTGGGTCACGCCGCCCATGCCGTCACCGACACCGGCCGGACCGTCCTGCAGGCCCATCGCCGGAATGCACAGCGCCGGAATCGCGCCGAGGTCACCGATGTACGGCGACGAAGCGCCGGTGCCGTGCAGCATGGAGATCTTCTGCGCGAGCGTCATCTGCGCGAGCAGCTGGGACACGCGCGTGGCGATCGGTGCGGTCGAGTTCACCCACGGGCACGTGCCGGGCGCCGACTGCGTCGGTGTCGGCGACGGGCTCGCGGTCACGCCGCCGGTCGTGTAGACCGCCAGCTCCCAGATTGAGTAGCCGTACACGGTGCTGCGTGCGGTGCCGTACATCCGCAGGTAGCGGCCGGTGCCGGTGACGTTCAGGGTCTGCGTTCCGCCGGTGCCGGTGGTAGTCGAGTAGATCGACGTCCACGTGCTGCCGTCCGGCGACGTCTGGATCTGGAACGCAGTCGCGTACGCCGCCTCCCACGTGATCACCACCTGACAGACCGGCAGGCTGGCACCGAGATCGACCTCGACCCACTGCGGGTCGGAGAACGCGCTGGACCAGCGGGTGCCGGTGTTGCCGTCGAACGCATCCACCGCCGGGGTGCCGGCGTTCTCCGTCGACGACGCGGTTGCCGTGTGGCCGACCGCCGCGTTGGTCGTGCCGCAGGCGCCACCGGTGCCGCCGATCGTGCCGTAGATCTGGAACTCCCAGAGCGAGTAGCCCCACTGGGTCGCACGCGTGGTGCCGTACATGCGGACGTACCGGCCGGAGCCGGTGATGTTCAGGGTCTGCGTGCCGCCGGTGCCGGTGGTGGTCGAGTAGATCGACGTCCACGTGCTGCCGTCCGGCGACGTCTGGATCTGGAACGCCGACGCGTACGCGGTCTCCCACTGCAGCACGACCTGGCTGATCGACGCCGTGCTACCGAGATCGACCTCGATCCACTGTGGATCGGCGAACGCACTCGACCAGCGGGTGCCGGTGTTGCCGTCGACGGCATCCGCGGCCGGCGTACCGGCGTTCTCGACCGATGACGAGGTGGCTGTCTTGCCTTGGGACAGCAGGGTGGCTGCCGCATGCGCGGGGCCGACCGCGACGATCAGCCACGCGAGAAGGACGGAGACGAGGACTCCGGCGATGATCAGGGGGCGAGGATTTCGCGCACGCGGAAGCGACGCGATACGGACATCGGACATTGCTCTCCCTCACGTAACTCTGGGGCGGACGTCAGGCGAGAGCTCTCAAACGTAGACATTGCCATCGCGTTACACGATGTCAAGGTCCGTCTCCCAATCAGGTTTGTCGATGACGTGTACCGGAACCGGGCTGGCCAGACCCTTTGTTCGCGATCCGAAGTTTGTCCGCCATAAATATTGGCACACCCCCATGTGTCGAAGTCGAGGGTTGACCAGTCCGGGTGAACCGCGGATTAATGATTTCGAACGTGTTTCCTACTGTTCGGTAACCGACATCCTCGTGCCCAATGCTGCGCGCCCCCAAGGAGTCCACATGAGACGCCGTCACTACGTCTGGCTATCTGCCGTGACGCTCTGCGTCACCGCGGCCGCATTACCCGCATCCGCCTCCGCGTCCGCCGACAGCCGGCACGGATCGGTCGCACTGTTCCCCAGCAACACGGATACGGTCCGGGACCGGTCACAGCGCACCGGACTGCGGGTCGCGCTCCCGATGCCCGACTGCACCGCATCCCCCACCGACTGCGCCACCGTCGCCCAGCTCAATCAGCTTGACGGGTTCGACATCGATCCACGCATCTCGCTGACGTTCGATCACGCGGTCGATGCGGCCGCGGTCGCCGCCGAGACCACGGTCACCGCGCTCAACACACCGCACGCTGCCGCGATCGGCGTCGACCGGGTCGTCTGGGACGCCACGACCAACACGGTGTACGCGCACCCGCTCACCCAGTTGGCGCCGGACACGACGTACCTTCTGCGTCTTCATGGTCCGACGGCCTGAACGCGTCGACCACCTTCACCACCGCGAGCGTTACGACCGGCCTGCTCGACATGCGCACGCAGCTCGACTCCGGCCTGGCCTACCTGCTGGCCGGCATCGCACCGGGTGCGCGCGGACTGCACATTGACGCCGACGTCCCGGCCGCCGGCACCACGCTCTCCTACACCGCCGACGCGGGTACGGTCGGCGGCCTGCACACGTCTCCGGTGCCGATCACGTCGGCCACCGGCGCCGCCCGCTACGTCTTCGGCTCGTTCACGGCGCCGAGCTGGCTCAACGCGTGACGACGTCATCCCGGTGACGCCGACCCTCGGCTTCGGCCCGCGCGTGCAGGGCCAGGCCACGCTGCCGTTCGTGCTGATCGTCCCGGGCGGTACCGAACCGGCCGGCGGCTGGCCGGTAGCGATCTTCGGACACGGCTTCGGCCAGTCGGACTCGAACGTGTTCCTGGCCGGCGACCTGAACGCCCTCAACGGCATCGCGACCATCGGCACCGACGTGGTCGGCCACGGCTTCGGCCCGCGGAGCACGTGGAACATCACGACCGCGAGCGGCACTGTCTCGGTTTCCGCACATGCGCGCGGCCGGGACACGAACGGCGATGGCGTGATCGGCAGCACCGACGGCGTCAGCGCGCCGGTCCAGCCCGCCGCCGACGCCGCCGTGAACAGCCGCGATGGCCTGCGGCAGACGGTCGCGGACGTGATGACGCTGGTACGCGCGATCGGACACGGTCTCGACGTGAACGGCGACGGCCGCAATGACCTGCGGAAGACCGGTGTCAGCTACTACGGCCAGAGCTTCGGCGGCATCTACGGCGTCATGCTGGCCGGCGTCGACCCGAAGCTGCAGGTACTGGCGCTGAACGTCTCCGGCGGTCCGATCACCGAGATCGCCCGGCTGTCGCCGAGCTTCCGGCTGCTCGTCACGCAGGATCTCGCGCTGCGCCAGCCGAGCCTGCTCAACGGCGGCAACGACGGCTTCACCGAGTCGATGCCGCTGCGTGGACAGGCACCGGTGCTCAGCCCGGCGCCGGGTGCGATCGCGATCCAGACCGTACTCGCCGAGGAGACGTGGCTCGACCGTTCCGGTGACCCGGAGACGTACGCGCCGCTGATCCGGACGTCGCCGCCGTTCGGAAGCGCACCGAAGCGGGTGCTGTTCCAGAACGCGTTCGGCGACCAGACCGTACCGAACCCGACGAACTACACGGTGCTCGCGGCCGGACACCTCTTCGATCGGGAGAGCCTCTACCGCAACGACAAGACCGCGCAGGCTGCGTCCAACCCGCACGGCTTCCTGCTGGATCCGTCGTTCGTCCAGGGCAATGTGCCGGGACAGCAGCAGATTGTCACGTTCTTCACGTCCAACGGCACGACCATCATCGACCCGGACGGCCCCGGCCCGATCTGGGAAACCCCGATCACCGACCCGTCGGTGCTCCTGAACCTCAACTTCTAACCGGAGCGATCGCGGTGGGTGGACGATCACCAGGTGCGTCCACCCAACGCGATCAACCTCACGAACGGGCCATCACGCCTGCTGGAACTCCAGACGGTTACCGAATGGATCGGCCGCGTGGAAGCGGCGGATGCCGGGGATCTCGTTCGCCTGCGTGGTCTCGTGGCCGACCTTCGACAACGCGGCGTCCAGCGCATCCAGGTCGGACACGACGAAGGCCGGATGCGCTTTGCGTGCCGGTGCGAACGGTTCCTCAACGCCGAGGTGCAGGACGGCCGTACCGGATGTGAACCAGCAACCACCGCGCACTGCGAGCGCGGGCGGCTTTGCCACCTCGGTCATGCCGAGCAGGTCGCCGTAGAACGCCCGGGCGACCACCTCGCCACCGGCCGGGATCGCAATCTGGACGTGGTCGTAACCCTTGATCATGATCGGTGCCCCACTGCGAAGATGCGTTGGAATGGAAAGAGCGTGCCGTAAGCGTGCTCCGGGTAGGCGGCGCGTAGCTCGGTCCGGTATTCGTCCTCGAACGCCGCAGCATCGTCGGGCGATAGCGCCGCGAGGATGGGACGCAGGCCGGTGCCACGAACCCATTCCAACACCGGATCAGGACCCGAGAGTACGTGTACGAACGTGGTCTCCCACACATCGGCGGTGAGACCGGCTTCGAGCAGCAGCGACGCGTAGACGTCGACCGAGGCGACCGAATCGTGGTGCCGCAGCACCTGCCCGACCAGCGGCTCCCAGCGACGCGACGCCGCCAGCGACCGCATGATCGCGTGCGACGGCGCGCCGAAGTTGCTCGGCACCTGGAATCCGATCCAGCCACCCTCGGGCATGTCCGCGGCCCAGCGGCGGACCAGGTCACGATGGCCGGGTACCCACTGCAGCGCCGCGTTGCTGACGATCACGTCGGCGTCGGCCGGCACGGTCCACCCGGCGATGTCGCCGACCCGGAACGACAGGTGCCGGGCGGCAAGGCGCTCGGCTGTGGCGATCATCTCCGGCGACGAATCCACGCCTTCGATCTCGGCGTCCGGCCAGCGGTCGGCGAGTAGCGCGGTCAGGTTGCCCGGACCGCAGCCCAGGTCGACGACGCGGCGTGGTTGTTCGGCCCGGATCCGGGCGACCAGCTCGATGAACGGCCGACCGCGCTCGTCTGCGTACCGGGCGTACTGGGTGGGGTCCCACTTCATCGGTTCTCCTCTCGACGTCAGGACAGGCCGAGATAGTCCATCATCGCCCGCGACGGCGTTGTCCGCCGGGAGCGAACACGCGGCACAACTCGTGTGTAACTGTGTAAGCATGTAATCATGATGCAGAGAAACCAAGCACGTGGAGAGTCCGTACCCGCCGATGACGCACCCGCCTGGATCTCCGGGCTGCTGCCGGACGGCATGTTCACCGCCGCACCCGAAGTGATCATCGACCGTGACGAGATCCTGGTCATCGGCCGCCTGGCCGCGCCGACCACGCTCGCCGACGACGCGACCGCGGCCGACACCGCAACCGCCGAGGCCGGCCGGATCAGCGGCTTCCGGGAGAGTACGCGCGACCAGCGCATCCGGATCGCCCGCCAGATCGAGCACCGCTACCAGCGCAAGATGGCCTGGGGAGTGGACTGCGGCGGCACCCGCCAGTTGTTCACGACGAACTCGGCACCGGTCATGACGCGTCTGCGGCAGGCTGAGCGCCTGGTCCTGGACACGCTGGTGGACGCCGGGGTCGCGCGCTCCCGTTCCGAGGCGCTGGCCTGGTGCGTCAAGCTGGTCGGCGAGCACGCGGACCAGTGGCTGACCGACCTGCGTACGGCGATGGGCAGCGTGGACGAACTCCGGCGCAAGGGCCCGGAGGTTTAGGCGATCGCTCGGTCGAGCGCGGCCTGGAAACGATCCACCGGTGACGACTGATCGTCGCCGAGCAGGAACGCCTTCAGCTTGCGCGCTGCTCGACCAGCCGATCCCGGTCGTGCTGGAGGTCGGTGACGATCGCCGCCAGCGCCGCGCAGTCGGGATCGAGCAACTCCGCCGCTGCCGCCGTCGGGTAGAGCTCCCGGAACGTCTCGTGGTCAAGGCCGGCCGAGTTCGTCACGACGTACGGCTTCTCGCTGAACAGATAGTCGGCGACCACGCTGGAGATGTCGGTGATCAGCAGATCCGTGTGGTTGATGCAGTCGAACAGGGTCGGCAGCGAGCCGACCACGAAGCGATGCGCCGACTCCGGCTCGGACGCCCAGTAGGCGTCGGTCCACTGCCGGGTCAACTCGCCGGCCTGCCGGGCCGCGGCGTCGTCGAAGACGTGCGCGCCGGAGTCGCGGGCGAGGATGGCGTCGTCCGCGTCCGGATCGGCGCCGGTGGCAACAAGATCGCCGGCCAGCCGGTCGAGATCGGCCCGCGCGGTGGCACATGCCGAATCCACGACCCGGCCGGCGGCCGTCGCCTCGATCATCCCGATGATCCGAGCGCTGGCATCGGCCGCGGCGGTGGAACGCGTACCGGTTAAGGGGTGTGGCTTGTAGATGACGCGGACCGCATCCGGGATGTGCCAGCAGCGTGGACACGATCGCCGGTCCCATCGAGGCCAACGACGTGGCCTGCGGCTCATCGGTCCAGCCTTCCCAGGTCGGCGCGTAGAGCACGGTGAGCGGGCCGCTCGCCGGGCGGCGGACCGAGCCGGATCGGCGCGAGCTGCGGGCGGCCGACCTCGATGATGTCCGCGTCGTCCACCCCGATCGCCGCCCGCGCGAATCGTTCGCGACCGGCCGGACCGGCGACCCATACCTCGTCATAGACCTTGCAGAACGGGTTGATGCTCGCGACCTTGTCGCTGTCGCCGTGGCCGATGAACACGTGCCGCACGCCGGGCAGCCGCAGCAGGTGGATGTTCTTTCCGGCGTTCGCGACGTAAAACGCCACCCGCAGCGACGGCAGGTCGAAACCGATCACATCGGTCGACGTCGGTATGCAGACGACCGGAAGCGTCGGTCGGCGCCAGCCCGGCCAGGATCGCGCGTTCGCGAAGCATGATCAGCACGCGGCGGTCGAGGTGCTCGGCCACGTCCAACCACATGTTGACCTGGTACGCCGACGTCGGCGTACCGCTGAGATACACGATGACCTCGGGGGCGTACGCGGTGATCTGCTTCCGGACGACCGAGTTGATCCTGCCGCTGGTCGGCATCCGGCGGGCCTGTAACCCGTGACGTAGCGAGATGACCGATGCGCCGGCGGCGAGCAGAGCACCCAGACCGGCGCCGGCGACCACCGGATATCGGGAGCCGGTAAGCGCGCCGACCGCGAGCCCGACGGCCGGAAGGACTCCGAGGTACGTGACCTGGCGCGGATCCACCCGATCGACGAGCCCGGCCGGCAGGTCCGGAATCTTCAGCGCACCGAGATCGATGTTGCGCGTCAGTACGGGCATCGTTCGGGACGCCTTCATCAACGATGCCATCAGGTGTTTCGTAGCCCGTACGCCCTCGATCAGCAGCATCGATGCCGCGATGATCATGGTGTACGCGACGCTGCCGGTGGCCACCGCGATCACGACCACCATCGCCAGGCTGCGGAGCAGGCTGCGCAGCGTCCAACCGAATCCGGCCATGGCGAGCAGGCCGTACACGACCTGGGCGCGGGTGCGCAGGATCTCCTCGACGCCGAACGACGCGAGGGCCAGCAGCGCGAACACGAGCTGCCATCCGGCGGCCGCCGCGAACACCATCGCGGGATAGACCGCGACGAGCAGTCCCGGCATCATCTGGCGGGAGGCGTCACGCACGTTCTGGCGGGAGGCGTCGCGCACTCTCTCGCTGGTCATGTTAGGCACGTTCTCGCTGGTCACGTCAGGCACGTTCGGGCGGGTCGCATCACGCATGGGCGAACGCCGTCTGCGATGCCTCGTGGCGGCGGATGTCGAAGACGTGGCCGGTCAGGCTGGACACGAGCACGTCCAGCGAGGCCCGGGCAACCGCGGTCGACGTCAGCAGCGAGTCCGGCGGCTCCTCGCCGAATGCCCGGGTCCGCATCGGAGTGCCGGTGCGCTCGGGATTCATGCAGTTCACCCGTACGCCCAGCGGCGACCATTCGTCCGCGAGCGCCTGCATCAGGTTGACCACGGCCGCCTTGCACGCCGAGTAGAGCGCGTAATTCGCTCGGCCCCGCGTGTAGGAACTCGACGTGTAGAGCAGCAGCTGACCCTTTGTCCGGCCGAGATACTCGATGCTCGCCTGCGCAACGTTGACCGGCGCCATGAAGTTCACGCCGACCGACTCCGCGATGCTGGCCGCATCGGCATCGGCGAGCGGGCCGGTCTGCAGGAGGCCGGCGGTCAGCACGACGTGATCGATCCGCCCGGTGATCGCGTACGCGTCGGCCAGCGCTGCGCGTACCTGCGCCGGGTCCTCGACGTGCGTGCCGGTGCCGCTCCGGCTGAACGAGAACACGTCGGCGCCGTATTCGCGGGCGAGATTGACCAGGTCCGCGCCGATGCCGCTGCCACCACCGAAGACCACGACGGTCCGGCCGCGCAGCTCCTCGGCGTACGCGGCGTCCGAAATGCCGGCCGGCGACGACCTGCGCGGACAGCTGGAACAGCTTGTCGATGATGAACACGTCCACCGGCAACGTGATCTTCATGTTGTCGGTACTGCCCTCGATCACTCGGATCGGCACGTCCGGCAGGTAGCGGTGGACGACGCCGCAGTCGTCGGTCGCGACGAACCCGGGATCGGTGGCGGCCAGCGCGTACGCGCGGCGGATCGTGCTGAGCAGGAAGCCCTGCGGTGTCTGGCCGAGGCGCAGCGACGCTCGTGGCGGGATCGCATTGATCGTGTTGTCGCCGTCCACCGCGATGATCGTGTCCGGCGACGGGATCGCGACGTCGACCGCCTGCGTCGACCCGCAGCGCATTCACGCATTCCCGGATGATCCGGTGGCTGAGCAGCGGCCGGACCGCGTCGTGGAACAGCACGTTGCACTCCACCCGATCGATCGCGTCCAGCGCGATCCGTGTCGTCGCGGCGCGCGTCTCGCCGCCGGGCAGCACGGCCGTGACCTTCTTGAACGGCAGGAGCAGTTCGCGCGCCACGTTCTCGTAGCCGGGCGTCATCATCACCAGGATTTCGGCCACGTCCGGGGCGGCATCGAGCGTGCACACGGTGTGTTCCAGCACGGTCTTACCGGCGATCTTCAGGAGCTGCTTGGGGATGTCGAGGCCGAGTCGCATCCCGGTCCCACCGGCCAGCACAACGGCGACGGTATCAAGATCCTTATCGAGATCCATCGTTGAAGATATGGCATCGACTCGCATAATAAGGTTCACTCCAGACGAATAGGCACATGCCTGGCGGAAACCTTACTATGCCTTCTTTGCCGAACTATCGCCCGCAAAGTGTGTTATCAGCTTTAAGTTTTTATACCGCTTATGCGGTAACGCCGCGCTTGAATCGATGTTTCAACGCACGGATGATCCATCGCGGCGTATACCGGCCGGTCGGTCGCGGCGCGCTCTGCGGTGCCACCGCAATCAGCCGGGGCGGATCCGCCGTGACCAGGGCGAACGCGAGCTTGACGAACTTGTCTCGGATCGCGACGTCGATCCGGAACCGAGCATCGGCCGACAGATCCTCGGGTAGATCGGCGTTCAGGACGCCGTACGCGTCGAGCCGGCCGGTCACCTCTCGCGCGACCCCGGCCCGGCTGAGCCGGATCGTCATCGGCACCGGAGCCTCGATCGGACCGGCGCCAACGTGGATCGGCAGCGCCACGCGCAATCGGCGCCCGACGATCGTCGCGCGCTCCGGTGGAGTCGAGCCGATCTTCGCGGCCAGCCGGCCGGTCCACGACGCGATGTCGAGCGCGAGGTTGTCGTGCGTGTCGGTCCAGTACGGCTGGGCCACCATCAGCGGCGTACCGAAGATCGTGGCGTCGACCTCGGCCGGCATCTCCGGGCTGCGCAGCGCGCCGAGGCGGGTCTCGGCCGCCCATCCGTGCGCGGACACCCGGACGAACAGATCCCAGATGCCGGCCACCAACGGCGCCCCGCTCGCCGCGGTACGCGGATCTATCGTCGCCGTGGCGGTCAGCACGAACCGCAGCTGCTCGCCAGGGCCCTCGTACGGCTCGTACGCCCAAGTCGACGCGACCGGCAGGAAGTATTCGGCGGCCGTCTTCCGATGGCGTACGACGAGGTCGGCCTTTGCCGTCCCGGGCTTCGCGGTCAAGTCGGCGCCGGCAGAGGCGACCGGCGGTGCGATCCGTTCGACGCCGGCGGCCCGGACGAACGGCACCGGTCCGGCACCGGCACGCAACTCGGCCGTGTAGGCGACGTGCAGCGCGCCGTCGCGCCACCGGACGTCGCCGAGGTACGACGACGCGACGATGCCGGCCTCCCACTGGGCGAGCGCCAGCAGGTCGTCGTACCGGTCCGCGACGATCAGCGCGGCGACGAGCCGGTGAATCGGGCCTAATCCGGCGGCGACGCCCGGGCCGAAGCGCTCGATCACGACCGAGCGGATCTCGTCGAACATGCTCCGGCGCTCGTCGGCCGGCCAGTTCACCCAGCGGCGACCGCGCAGCCGCTCGATCATCTCCACGCGGAGCCAGCGCCGGTAGAGCTTGTCCCGAGCCGGGCCGGCCACGGTATGCCGCTCCACGATGTCGAGCGCCTCGCGCAGGTTGGTGAAGTAGCCGACCGGCTCGAACGGTTGCGTACTGAAGTGGATCTTGTCGTCGCGGCGCAGATGGTAGTAGCAGATGTAGTCGCTGAGCACGGAGACCGTGCCGGCCTTCAGGTAGGCCTCGGTCACGAACGCATGATCCTCGAGCCGGCGGCGCCCCTCCGGCGACCGGATGCCGGCCTTGACCAGGAACGACCGGCGGAACATCTTGTGCGGCGTCAGGCTCTCGATCAGCGGGGCGCTGTCCACGTCCACGGCCGGCCGGTTCACCCGGAAGAGTTCGCGGGGCACCGCGCGGCCCTTGCCGGCCATCTTGCCGACGATCACGTCGGCGTCGTTGGCCGTGCCGAACGCGTACATCCGTTCCATCGCCTCGGCGCCGAGGTAGTCGTCGTGGTCCACGAACTGGACGTACTCGCCGATCGCCGCATCCATGCCGACGTTGCGCGGCCGGCCCGGACCTCCGGAGTTGGCGATGTGGATCACGCGGACGTTCGGATGCTCGTCCGCGAGGCGATCCAACCGATCCGGGGTGCCGTCGGTCGAACCGTCATCGACGAAGATCGCCTCGTACTGGTCCGGCGGCAGGCTCTGGCCGAGGATTGACGCGATGCAGGGCTCGACGTAAGGCCCCGAGTTGAAGGTCGACACGACGATGCTGACTTTGACGGGCATACCCATCCCTTCGACAGAGATGGCCGGCCGTGCGGCTCCACCATGACTGACGAAGAATTATGCCGGGATATGCCTTAATGGCCTAGAACATCACGTAATTCCAGATCAGCGCGGCGAGTCGTTACGCAGCGTGTTCAGGTGCGCGCGGTGCACTGATGGCCGCGGCCGCCGTCGGCACGGTCACGGTCGGCGCCGGGTCGGGCTCACAGGCCGCGGTCAGCGCGGCCGCTGCGGCCGTCGCCATCAGGCGGAGGTGCTTGTCCGAGATGGGGGTACGCGCGATAGCGAGCCGCCAGTAGAGCGGGCCGACCACGAGATCGACGGCCAGCGCCGGATCGACGCCGCTCGGCAGCTCGCCGCGCTCGGTGGCCCGGCCGATCAACAGGACTCCGATGTCGTGCTGGTTCACCACCAGTGCGTTCTGCAGCGTCTCGGCGATTTGTGGGTTTCGAGCCGCCTCGGACAGCAGGTCGGGCAGGATCTGCGAGGCCAGCGGGTGTCGGAGCGCCTTTCCGGCGAACCGCATGAAGATCTCCAGATCACCGCTGAGGCTTCCGGTGTCCGGCACGGGCATGCTCTGACCGGCCACGGCGGATACGATCTCGAGGACCATTTCCAGCTTGGAACTCCACCGCCGGTAGACCGCCGTCTTACCGACGCCCGCCCGCCGAGCCACCGCTTCGATGGACAGGCGTCCATATCCGACTGCGGCCAGCTCCTGCAGGAGGGCCATCTGAATGGCCGAGGTGACGTCCTCACGGAGTACGGCCGCCCCGGCCGGTATGCGCTTCGCTTCGATCGTCACCTGGCTAATTTAACATAGCGACGATACGGTTGCGTCGCGACGCGTTGGCCGTTACAGTAAGTCGACGACGATACGGATGCGTTTCATCGCTGTGCCGGGTCGATATCACTAGACAGGATCGATGGGAGTGCCGACGTTGTCTATTGCAGTCGCCACCGACCCAGACGCCGGACTATCCGGGGCCGAATTGGCCGCGAAGTATGGTCTGAGCGTCGCCGGGTCGCGGCCGGGGCTGATCACGTACTCCCGGCAACTCTGGGCGTATCGCCACTTCATCACGCACTACGCCGCCGCCGGCGTGCTGGCCAGCTTCGGCAAGGCCAAGCTCGGCCAGCTGTGGCAGGTGCTGACGCCGCTGTGCAACATCGCGGTCTACTACCTGATCTTCGGCATCATCATCGGCACCAGCAAGGGCATCCCGCACTACCTGTCCTACCTGTGCCTGGGCATGTTCGTGTTCAGCGCGACCCGTGACTCGATGGTCAACGGCGCGAACGCGATCGCGAAGAACCTCGGGCTGATCCGCGCGCTGCACTTCCCCCGCGCCTGCCTTCCGCTCTCCACCACCGTGGGCGAGTTCAAGGATCTGGCCATCTCGATGGTCATCATGGTCGGTATCGTGCTCCTCCAGCACGTGCCGATCGGGCCTCAGTGGCTGCTGCTCATCCCGGTCCTCGCGCTGCAGGCGATCTTCAACGCCGGCCTGTCGATGTTCATGGCCCGGCTCGGCAACAAGATCCTCGACCTGCGCCAACTGCTGCCGTTCATCACCCGCACCTGGATGTACGCGTCCGGCGTCATGTACGCCGCGTCGAACTTCACCACGAACGACCGGATCCCGCACTGGATAGGCAAACTCGTGTTGTTCAACCCGATGATCGTCTTCATCGAACTCGCCCGGCACGCGCTGCTCGTGCCGGTGCCGAAGACGGCGATCCCGATTTCCGACAGCACGCTGTGGCTGCTGGCCGTCGGTTGGGCCGCTGTCATGATCGTTGTTGGATATGTTTACTTCTGGCGAGGCGAGCAGGAGTACGGCCGTGGCTGATCTGTTTACGACATCGACCTACGAGACGAAGCGCCCCACCCTCGCGCCCGATCCCGATCAGGGCGTCTACGCGGGTGTCCGGCCCATGAACACCACCGGCGAACGCATCCCGACCGTCATCGTGGACGACGTCCACCTGACCTACCGGGTGCACGGCGGCGCGAAGCAGAGCGCAGGCAAGTCGAACACGCTCACCGCGATGTCGCGGATCATGACTCGGACGAAAGAGCCGACGATCCGCGAGGTGCACGCCGTACGGGGCGTCAGCTTCACCGCCTACCGCGGCGAGGCGATCGGCCTGATCGGCAGCAACGGCTCCGGAAAGTCGACGATCCTGCGGGCCATCGCCGGCCTGATGCCGACCGACAAGGGTGCGATCTACACGGCCGGCCAGCCGTCGCTGCTCGGCGCGAACGCCGCGCTCTTCAACGACCTGACCGGCCAGCAGAACATCGTGCTGGGCCTGCTCGCGATGGGCCTGAGCCGCGAAGAGGCGCACAGCCGGATCAACGAGATCGTCGAGTTCTCCGGCATCAACGAGGACAAGGACCAGGACTTCAGCACGCTCGCCATGGACACGTACTCGTCCGGTATGGCGGCGCGGCTGCGGTTCTCGATCGCGGCGGCGAAGATGCACGACGTGCTGCTCGTCGACGAGGCGCTCGCCACCGGTGACGCCCGGTTCCGCCAGCGCAGCGAGGACCGTGTCCGCGAGCTGCTCAGCGGCGCCGGTACGGTCTTCCTGGTCAGCCACGCGGTCGCCACAATCCTCGAGGTCTGCAGCCGGTCGCTCTGGCTGGAACAGGGCACGCTGCGCATGGACGGCCCGACCGAAGAGGTCGTCGCCGCCTACCAGGCCCACGCAAAGCGCTGATCCCGACCCGCCAACGCTTATTGATCGAGCAGGCTTCGGTTGTATCCGTAGCCTGCGTGCATGCCGGCCATGATCTGCGCGACCAGATCCACGGTCAACTTGCGGTACTGGCGACCGTTGTCCAGGTGGACACCGACGCAGGACTGGAACGTAGCGTTCACGACCTGCGTCGTTCCGTCGGCCCGCTGGATCAACAGCACCGCGTCGGGCATCTGCGGACCGGACGACGGCTCGCAGTCCTTCGGGTACCCGCGATTCGTGCCGATTGCGGTTGCGTTTAACGCCGACGCCAGCGCCACTGCTTCCGGACCGGTCCGCCGCGATGACGCCTGCAACCGTCCGTTGCCCAGGATGTTGCCGTAGAAGCAGACCGAGATTGCGGCCGGCGCCGGATCAACGAACGGCGTACCGGCCGGCGTACCGGCCGGCGGTGGTGACGGGCGCACCGGCGCCGGTTCGACGGAGGCGCACCCATTGTGGTCGATCGTGACCAGGCGGGCGCTGTCCAGGATTGCGGTGAGCTGGGCTTCGGAATTGGTCCGGACGATGACCTCGACGTCGCGTGACTTCGCGACGATCCACCCGGCGAACCGGCCGCCGCCGATCGGACCGGCCGCACGCGTCACGGCAACGCCGTTCAGCCGGACGGTCCGCGACACCACGCGGCTGACGTCGGCGTCGATGTCGGTCGCGACGCCCTCCGTACCTTGATAGGTGCTCGCCTGGCGGATGATCGCGAACTCCTTCGTCACCAGTTTCACGCCGAGGCAGAGATCTACCGCGTCCCACGCCCGTACGACCGTCGGCCGCTCGTCCTCGGGGCATCCCCAGTCGTTCGTCTGCCACGTGGTCGGCACCGCGATCTGCAGGCCGAGCGAACTCTCGAAGCGCGTGCCGGTCGGCACGGTCTGGCTGACCGCCGGGCGGGGCACCGTCACCGGCGGTCGGACGGTGGAGTCCCGCGGCACGAACGCCACAACACCGGCGATCGTGGCGGCGACGACGAGCGCTATCGACGCGTACCCTATGCGGTTTTTGATCTTTCGTTGTCTCCGTCGGGCGGTGACCGCCGGGAGCAGGCGTTCGGTCGCACCGTCCACCAGGTGTTCGTGGTTGCGGTAGAGCTCGCGCACGTCGATCGTCACGGCTGGGCCTCCTCGCTGATCGTTTCGGCGACCAGGCGCAGGCTGGCCAGGGCCCGCGACGCCTGGGAGCGGACCGTGCTGGCGGTGCAGCCGAGAATTTCGCCGATCGCGTCGTCGCTCAGGTCCTCGTAGTAGCGCAGTGCGAGTACGGCACGCTGCTTGCGCGGCAGCTGCCGCAACAGATCCCACGCCGCGTCCTGGTCCGCGTGGCGGCCGGCCAGATCGACCGGCGCGGCGATCTCGGCGGCCGGCGCTTCGACCGGCGTTTCCCGGTTGCTGCGGCGGCGCCACCACTTCAGATGCTCGTTGACGATCGACGCCTTGACGTACGCCTCCGGCGCATCGAGGCCGTCGATGTAGTCCCACCGCGCGTATGCCCGGGCCAGCACGGACTGCACGAGATCCTCGGCGCGCCCACGATCGGCGGTGAGCATGAGCGCGAACCTGAGCAGCGCATCGCCGCGCGCTCGCACCCACTCTTCAAACGTCACACCATAAGAATCCCGTTCGGAGCCGATTTGCTGCGTCCCCCGAACGGAGAAACGGCCCCGGAGCGTTCATCGCTCCGGGGCCGTCGCCGGTTTGTCAGTGCTTGATGAGCTTTGTCAGTGCTTGAGGATCTGCAGGCTGACGGTTGTCGAGCTGACGTTGTAGAACGCGTCACCGCTGTACCGGACGGTCACCGTGTAGTGGCCGGCGACCAGCACGCTGCCCGGGATCGTCGCTCCCGCGATCGGCAGCACGCCTAGCGTCGAGACGGTCGTGAAGACGGTCGTACCGGCGGAGTTCGTGACCGTGAACGTGACCGTGCCGTCGATCTGCGCCGGCACCGTACGGGTCGGCAGCACCAGCGCCGCGATCGTCACCGGCCGACCCGCCAGCGGCAGCAACGTCAGCGCCGCCGCCGAGGTGGACGTCGGTGCCGATGCGGCGTAGTCGTATGTGACGGCGATGTTCTTCTGCAGATCGGTGATCTCACCCGTCTTGGACGTGAGCCCGTTGCCGTAGAAGTCGACGTCGCCGTCGTCCTGGAGCAGCTGCAGCGGAGCGCCGGGCACCAGCGGAGACGGTACGGCGACGATCGTTTCCCAGGCTCCGAGGTTCGTATCCGACGGGAGTTGCGGCAGCGTGATACCCGTCTTCAGCGGCGCGTGGCCGGCGATGCCGTCCCAGGCGTACAGGACGAAGCCGCTGTTCGTGTCGTCGGCCGTACCGGCGATGATCAGGTACTGGCCGTCCGCGTTCGCCCGGATGTCACGGATGCCGAGGCCACCGAGGTCGAAGAAGACCGGCGTGCCGAACGTCGCGTGCGTACCGCCGTTGACCAGCGCGGTGAAGTTCGTGACCGGGATCAGCATCGCGAGGTGTCGATTGGTGGTCGGTTCGAGCGGCGCCCGGAACGCGAGGTACGCGATGCCGTTCTCGATCGACAGGCCTTCCACGTTGAGCGCATCGGCCGCGTGGCCGCTGACACCCGCCGCCGCCGACGCTGCCAGCCCGAGCCTGTTTCCATTGGCGACGTCCCAGGCGACGACGTCGGACAGCAGACCGGTGTACGCCCCGAGGTACGTCAGCGTGGTACCCGCCCCGGTGCCGGAGACCGCGGTCGCGAACACCGTGCTGCGCGACGGCGCCAGGTCGCCGCTGTCGCTGGTCGACATCGACCCTTCCCAGTAGATGATGTTGCCCTGCTGGGCCGCCGCCTCGATGTCGATCTCAGCGTTGCCGAACGGCAGCTGGGATGTGAAGTCGAACGTCGCGGCCGGTGCGCCCGAGGACGCCAGGTTGTAGAGCCGCAGCACGTCGCTCTCGTCGTCGCCGACGATCGCGTACCCGTCGCCGACCGGGATCGCGGCCGATGCATTGGCGGCGCCGTCGAGGTAGGTGGCGCCGTCGATCGCGGCCGACACGCCGTACGTGATCTGGATCGACGCCGATGTGGCATCCGGCGCGGTGGCGGTCAACGTGATCACCGACGTGCCGACGGCGCCGGGCGTGACGGTCAGCGTACGGTCGGCACCCGAGCCGGTGACGGTCACCGCCGTCGCCACGGACGTGTCGGACGCGGTCGCTTCCACGGTCAGCTGCGAGGCATCGAACGCGGCGTCGCCGACCGTGACCGGCAGCGCCGGATTGGTCGGGTCGCCGATCGCGGCCGGCAGTGCGGTCCGCGGTGTGGTGATCGTCGGCAGGATGACCGGCGGCTTCACGCCGCCGCCGGTGCCGATGACGGTGCCGGGCGCGAACGCGACGCCACGGACCGCCTCGTTCGCGGGCAGGGTCGCGATCGTGGTCGCCGTACCGGAGAGGAGGCCGCCGACGCCGGTGCCGTCCGTGATCTGGTAAATCGTGCCGGCCGTACCGGCGGAGCCGCTGCTCGTGACGTAGATCGTCACGGTGCCGTTGTCGTCGTTGGCGGTCAGGCCGCCGGGCGACGCGACGAGGACCGAGCCCTCGGCCGTCCAGACGCCGTCGACCAGACCGTATTTCACGACCGCACCGGCGGTGAGGTCGGCCTCGTAGAGCGTGTCCGGCGCGGTGCCGTCGCCGAGTGTCAGGAGCGCGTACGCGTACGGGTCGCCGGGTGGCGTGGCGAACGGCAGGTTCGTCACGGCCTGACCTGCGGTCGTCGGGGTGCCGGAGCCGACCGTACCGATGGTCAGGCCGGCTTTGGTCGGGTCGGCCGATGCGTAGAGCTGGCCGTTCGCGACCTCGACCTGGCGGACGTTCTTGAACGTCCCGCTGTCCAGCTCGGTCGACGTGGATGCGCCGAGCGTCGCGTACCGCGGGCCACCGGCCGCGCCGCCGACCCACAGGTCGGTGCCGTTCGTGCTGGTCGCGGACCGCGGGTTATTGCCGCTCGCGAAGTCGGTCAGCGCCGTCGACGTGTCCACCGATGCCGGTCGCGTCGACGACCGCGACGGTACGCGGGATCGCCGCCGACGTTGAGCTCGAGATCTTCGCGGTGCCGACCGCCGTGTCATAGCCCGGTGCCACCAGATATCGGCCGTCCCCGGACAGTGTGAGCAGGCCCTCGGACGTCGCCGTACCGCTCGCGACCAGCGGATTGTTCGTCCCGTTCGCGGCGGTCGGCAGCGGGATCGACTGCACGAGCGTGCCGCCCGGGGTGTACTCGTCCAGGAACACCGGTGCCGCGCTGCTCGTCAACGCGGCGCTGCCGTCACCGACCCGGTAGACCACGATATCCCCGGGCGCCAGCGCACCGGCCGCTGCCGCCGAGCCGATCGTGTTGATGACGATCGCGCCCGCACCCAGCAGCACACTCAAACCCAGCGCAATAGTGCGCCCACGCATTCTCATGCGCGAAATCTAGGAGCAGCAGCTGAATCGGCGTATTACGGCGGGCAACGGGAAGATGAATGGCTGTTATGAAACGAGCCTGATCGGCGTTCCGTCGAGCCATGCCGCAACGTTTTCCACCGTGTCCTCATAGAACACTCGCATGTTTTCCCGCGTGACAAAGCCGAGATGCGGCGACAGCACGGTATTCGGTGCGACGAGAATCGGATCGTCGACCGGCAGCGGCTCGCGGTCGAAGACGTCCAGGCCCGCACCCGCAATCGCACCGTCGTTCAGTGCGGCCACCAGGGCCGACTCCGACACGATCGGTCCGCGGGACGTGTTTATCAGGTACGCGCTGCTGCGCATCAACGCGATCTCACGCGCCCCGATCAGCCCACGGGTTTCCGGCTTCAGGGCGACGTGGACGGTGACGATATCGGCGGTACGCAGCAGCTCGTCGAACTCGACCCGGGTGGCACCGACCTCGGTGGCCAGTTCGTCGGTGAGCCGCGGACTCCACGCGATCACGGTCATCCCGAAAACCTGCGCGTACGAGGCGACTTTCCGGCCGAGCTTGCCGAGCCCGACGATGCCGAGCGTCTTGCCCGCGAGACCCGTACCGACGCTGTGCTGCCACTCCCCCGCGCGTACGGAGGCGTCGTTGGCCGGAAGCTGCCGTACCACTGCGAGGATCAGTGCCCAGATCAACTCGGATGTCGACTCGCTCACGGTCCGGGACGTGTTGGCCACCGCGATGCCCTGCGCGAGCGCCGCCTTTGTGTCCAGCGTCGCGTTGCCGCGCAGCTGGTAGGTGATCAGTTTCAGATCCGGCAACTGCGCGAGCGTCTCCGCCGACAGCGGCGTCCGGTCGCGCATGCAGCAGACCACATCGAAGCCTTGCAGGGCAGCGACGGTCTCGGCCGGCGATGCGAACGCCTCGGTGAATACGGTGACCGTCGCGTGGGCGTCGACCGCGCTCCAGTCCACGAGTTCGCGGGCGAGGCCGAGATAGTCGTCGAGGACGGCAACCTTCATGCGACGAAACTACTCGATCACGCTACGACCGCAGCGCGGCGTCCAGCAGTGTGGTCGCCGCCGCGATCGACGCGTCCGAGATCGCCGGGTCGTGATCGAGGAGGGCGGACAGCATCGCGCCGTCGTAGATCATGTGCAGTTGCTGCGCCAGTGCGGCCGGATCGGCGGCGCCGGCCTGTTCGGCGAGGTCCGTGAAGAGCGTACGGATCCAGGTGCGATAGCCCTCGGTTGCCACGTTCGCGGCGCTGCCCGGCTTCGCTTCGGCGCTGGCCTTGACGAACGCGCAGCCCTGGAATGTCGGATCCTGGAAGAACGTCCGTTGGGCTTCGAACACGCCGAGCAGCTGCTCGCGCGGAGTGTCATAGCGTTCGACGGCCCGCATGATCCGGCGGGTCGAGCCGGCCCGACGCTCCTCGAGATAGGCCCGGATCAGCTCTTCCTTGCTGCCGAACGTGTTGTACAGCGACGCCTTCGCCACGCCCGCATGCTCGATGATGCGATCGATGCCCACGGTCTGTACGCCTTCGCTGTAGAACAGCTCGTTCGCGGCCGCCAGCAGGCGCTCGCGCGCCGTCGCCTTCACCGCCGCGGCTTTGACCGCCGTCCCGGTTGCCATATTGTCGCTCATCTCTCTAGACCACTCTGTCTAATCGTATCCCTAACCGTTCCCGATCACGACCGGCCCGCGGGTCGGCGGTGGACGAGCAGACCGGCCAGGGCCAGTGCGGCCAGGACGATCACGGCGGTGCCGTACTCGCGAGCGGTCACCAGCAGGCCACCGTCGTGGACCACGAGGAACCCGGCGACCACGGCCGGCGCACCCATGCCGAGGTAGGACACGACGTAGAGCAGGGACAGCACGCCCGCGCGTTCGTGTGCTTCCGCCTCGGGCATCACGATCCGGATGCCACCCTGGAAGCCGCTGCCGAATCCGACACCGGCGATCGCGGTGCCGATGAAGAACCATGCGACCGAGCCCGCGCTCAGCGCGACGAGCGTGATCGCGACGCCGGCGATCAGCGCACCGATGCCGATCAGCATGACCCGGCGCGCCGGAGCGTTGCGCAGGAACACGACCGACAGGGCCGCGGATCCGGCGAGGACGAACAGGCCCAGCCCGCCGTAGACCACGTCGGTCGAGCCGGTGAGGCCCCGGACCAGCGACGGTCCTAGCGAGCCGTAGAAACCGGCGAGGGACCAGACCGCGAACAGCACCGGCGCCGCGACGAGCACCGGACGCCGTACGGCCCGCGGCAGCTTGATCTCCGGGATCAGCGTCGCCAGCGCACCGGGCTTGCGGGTCACCGTCTCCGACATCAGCACGACGCCGACGGCCTGCGCGACGAACACGCCCAGCAGCGCGACGTAGATCAGATGCGTCGGGGCCGGCAGGAACTGCACGACGAGGCCGGAGACGAGCGCGCCGGTGGCCGTGCCGATGCCCGGCACCACCGAGTTGACGACCGTGCCCTTCGCGCGATTGATGTCGAGCATGCCGGCGCCGATCGCGCCCACCGCCGCGCCGGTCGAGATGCCCTGGATGATCCGGGCGACGACGAGGGCTGTGACGCCGTCCGCGGTCGCGAACACGATCATGGCCAACGCCTGTACGGCCAGCGCTGTCAGCAGCACCGGCCGCCGGCCGACGTGGTCGGAGAGTTTGCCGAGGGTCAGCAGCGCGATCAGGACGGCCAGCGCATAGATGCCGAAAACCACCGTGGTCGTGATCGGCGAGAAGCCCCATTTGGCCTGGTAGACCGCGTACAGCGGAGTGGGTGCGCTGGACGCCGCGAGGAACGACACGATGATCGACGCGAGCAGGTAGAGCGCGACGTTCGGTGACAGGCGTCCGGACGAGCGGGTCGCAGGCTTCGCGATCGTGCCAGGTCGCGTCAGTACAGAGATCGCCATGATCGACTCCCGAGCTATTAAGTAGACCTGTCTGTCTACCAATAGCGAGAACACTAGACAGCTCTGTCTATCGTGTCAACTCGAAACGGCGTGACCGCGCTCACCGACCGCGCTGATCATGAACGGCTAGATTGGCTCGGTGGAGATCCGAGAGGCTGCCGAACAGGACATCGACGCGGTTGCCGAACTGGCGTCGATGCTGTCACAGTCGTACGCATTCGATCGGGAGAGCTTCGGTCGCTCGTACCCGCTGGTGGTGGAGATGACCGACGCGGCGCTGATGATCGCCGCGGACGGCGACCGAGCCGTCGGCTATGTCCTCGGATTCCGGCATCCGGCGTTCTTCTCGAACGGGCCGGTCGCGTGGATCGAGGAGATTCTGGTCCGGCCGGAGCTGCGCGGCAGCGGCGTCGGGCGGGCGCTGATGAGTGCGTTCGAGGAATGGGCCGCCGGGTGCGTGCTGGTATCGCTCGCCACCCGGCGGGCCGCGCCGTTCTATCTGGCGCTCGGCTACACCGAGTCGGCAGCGTATTTCCGCAAGGAGCTCTGAGCTGCGGCGGCGCCGGCCTTGCCGACGTCGTTGAGGTAGCCGACGCCCTGCGCGTAGGACGCGATCAGGCCGGTCTGCAGGTAGGCGACGCCGCGTTCGGCGCAGAACTCGCTCACGATCGGCTGCACCTTGTGCAGATTGGACCGCGCCATGCTCGGGAACAGGTGGTGCTCGATCTGGTAGTTCAGGCCGCCGAGCATGAAGTCGACGATCGGACCGCCCTTGACGTTGCGCGAGGTGAGGACCTGCTTGCGCAGGAAGTCGAGTTCGTCGGCCTCGGTCAGCATCGGCATGCCCTTGTGGTTCGGCGCGAACGAGCAACCCATATAGAAACCGAACAACGCCTGGTGTACGCCGATGAAGGCGAACGCCATCCCAACCGGCATGACCGCGAACACGATCGTCAGGTACGCCGCGAAGTGCAGTGCCAGCAGCACGCCTTCCCATTTCCGGTTGCGCATCGGCGTGGTCAGCACCTCTTTGACGCCGGCCACGTGCAGGTTCAGGCCTTCGAGGAACAACAGCGGGAAGAAGATCGCGCCCTGGTGGCGTGCCATCCAGCGCATGAATCCGTGGGTCGACTCCGCCTGCTTCGCGGTCCAGACGAGCGCGCCCGCACCGACGTCCGGATCGAGGTCCTCGTGGTTCGGGTTCGCGTGGTGACGCGTGTGCTTCGACACCCACCACCCCAGGCTCATGCCGACGCCGAGGTTGCCGAGCAGCAGGCCGGCGACCTCGCTCGGACCGCGCTTGCGGAAGATCTGGCGATGCCCGAAGTCGTGACCGAGGAAGGCGACCTGCGTGGTCGCGAAGGCCAGCAGGACGGCGATGGCAAGCTGCCACCAGCTCGCACCTACGACAACGACCAGCGCCCAGACCGCGAGATAGGCGGCAATCGTGCCGCCCACCTTCGCAATGTAGTAGCCGTGCCGGCGCTTCATGAGTCCCGCTGCCGTCACTCGCTGTGACAGTTGAGCGAAGTCACTGCCTTCTGCCGGTGGTCCGACACGTTCCAGGACTGCTACTGAGGTCATTGCCATAAGACATAAGTCTGCGCAGTTCGGACGCCTTACGACAGCCCACAGACCCCCCGCGCGGCTGCACGGCTGGCTGGGGTGCACACGCGGGGGCCAGCCCCCCTTACCGATGGTAACGTCGTGCAACCCACTCCGGCGCCAACGCGAAGGGCATGGACATGCTGCGATACCACCGGACAGTTCTGAAGCTCAGTGGCGAAGCACTTGCGGGCGACGGCGGGTGGGGAGTCGATCCGGCCAGCCTCTCGCATCTTGCCGACGAGGTGCTGTCCGTGCACAACCTGGGCGTACAGGTCGCGGTGGTGGTCGGGGGCGGTAACTACTTTCGCGGCCGGATGGCGGACGGATGGGGTATCGGGCACGCCGAGGCCGACAACATCGGCATGCTCGGTACCGTGATGAACGCGCTGATGCTGCGGGGTGCCCTATCCGCGCGTACGGACGTCGGGGTGCGGGTCATGACCGCCGTCCCGATGCAAAGCGTCGCCGAGCCGTTCATCCGCCTGCGCGCTGTCCGGCATCTGGAGCGCGGACGGATCGTGCTGCTCGCCGGCGGCATCGGGCAGCCGTACGTGACGACCGACTACCCGGCCGTGCAACGCGCGCTCGAACTCGAGGCGGATGCGTTGCTGGTCGGCAAGCGCGGCGTCGACGGCGTCTACGACAAGGACCCGAACGTCGTACCGGACGCCAAGAGGTTCACGGATCTGACCTACGGCGAGGCGCTGACCGCCGGCGTACGCGTGATGGACACCAACGCGCTGGTCCTCGCGAACGAGCATGCGCTGGTCACGCACGTCTTCGACGTCGCCGCGACCGGCGTCATGCAGACGATCTGCCAGGGCACGGATATTGGTACGCGGGTCTGCACCGAACTCGCTAACGTCTGAGCATGCCTTCCTTTATCAAGTCGGTGACCGTTCGACTGTGCCGAACCGCTGGTCGTGGCCACGTTCTGGGCGGCCGCGCTGGGCTCCAATGTGGACGAGGATGCCACGCCGGATCGTGCCTACGTGGAAGCGCCCGGCTGGGGCGGACCGAACATGTGGTTCGTACGCGTACCGGAGGGCAAGACGGCGAAGAACCGGATGCATTTCGACCTACGCGCACCCGGCTCGATCGACGACGAAGTGGCCCGGCTGGTGGCGCTCGGCGCGTCGGTGATCCGGCGCGCACCCGACATCGTCGGTCTCGCCGATCCGGAGGGCAACGAGTTCTGTGTCGAATAGCGCCTGGCTTGCCGGTCCTGCGCCGATCAAGAGGCTTGATCGCGGGCGGCTCGAAGAGCGCATCCTCAACCTGCTGTCGACACAGAACCTCTGCGTCCTCGCGTCGGTCGGCCCGGATGGTGGCTGCGCCGCGACGGCTTCGCACCGCGGCAGACCTGGAAGCCGGCATGATGCCGCTTGGATGGTGCCGGTCCTCGACTAGGCGGCTTCGAACGCCGAGCGGGCCGACATGATCTGCTCGATATGCGTCTCGGACCAGTCCTTGAGGGCACGCAACACCGGTACGAGCGACCGGCCGAGATCGGTCAACTCGTAGTCGACCCGGACCGGCACACTGGCCGTCACGGTACGGCTGATCAGCCCGTCGCGCTCCAGCGTCCGCAGCGTCTGGGTGAGCATCTTCTGGCTGACTCCGGCCACCATCCGGGCGAGTTCGCCGTGCCGCCGCGCCCCGTCGGCCAGCGCGTTGATCAGCAGCGCCGCCCATTTGTCGCCGATGGTCAGCATGACCTGGCGACTCGGACACGCGGCCACGAACGCGTTGTAAACCACCTTCTGCTCCGCTCGCTTCATCTCCGCGGTGGCGGTCATCCGTGCTCCTCACAGTTCCTTAGGCACTTTTGGGTACCTACTTACTTTCAGTGCCTTACGGTATGCAGGATAGCTGAGTGCCGGTTACCACGGCTAGAGCGAATACCGAGAGGAACGATCATGAAGGTTGTCGAAGTAACGAAGTACGGCGGACCGGACGAACTCCACGTCGCCGAGTGGCCGGATCCGGTGGCGGCCGGCGGGAAGGTACGCGTACGCGTGACCGCGACCGTCGTGAACCCGACCGACCTCTGGACGCGCCAGGGTGCGATGGCCGCTCTCACGCCGAATGCCACGGTGCCGATCGTGCTCGGCTGGGACTTCGTCGGCGAACTACTCGATCCGGCACCCGGCTTCGAGGTCGGTGACCGCGTTGCCGGCCTCTACCCGTGGTTCGCGCTCGGCGACGGCACCGGCACCTACGCGGAGATGGTCCTCGTCGACCCGTCCTGGCTGGCGAAGCTGCCCGAGGGCGCGGATGAGGCGGAGGCGGCGACGCTGGCGATGAACGGGCAGACGGCACAGCAGGCGCTGGCCATCGCGGTCCGAAGAAGGGCGAGACGCTGCTGGTCACCGGCGCGAGCGGCGCGGTCGGCGGCTTCGCGGTGCAACTCGCCGCGGCCGATGGCGTACACGTGATCGCGGTCGCGTCGGCGGGCGACGAAGACTACGTACGTGGCCTGGGTGCAGCGGAAGTGATCGGCCGGGACAATTTCATCGATACGGTTCTTCGGCTCTACCCGGACGGCGTGGACTCGACGCTCGACGCGGCCAGCGCAGGACCCGATGTGCTCCGTACGGTGCGCGACGGCGGAACGTTCACCGCGGTCACCGATCCGGCTCAGCCCGGGCCGGAGCGCGGCATCGAGCCCGCGACCGTGCACACCCAGCCGAGCGCGGACGGCTTGGCCGAACTCCTCCGACGGTGGGCCGCCGGGCACCTCACGACGCGCATCGCGAGCGTCCTCCCGCTGTCTCAGGCGGCCGAGGCGCACAAGACGGCCGCGGCCGGCGGTCTCCGCGGCAAGCTGGTCCTGACGCCGTGACCGACAAGATGGTGGCGGAAATCGGCCGAGACAGTACCGATTCCTGCCACGATCGTCGGCGGGTCAGTCGTTCCAGGACGACCGGTAACTCGCCCAGTCCGCCGGTGTCACCGTGAAATCGACGTAGATCGCGACACCGAATGGCCTGGCCGGTGGCGTCGAGCCGAGCGCCAGGCGGACACCGCGCAGCGCGTTCGCGACCGTCTCCACGCTCGGGTGATGGCGGTTGTTGCCGTCGTGATACGCGGGCACACCGATGAACAACGCGACGTTCGGTGGCACCGCGTCGAGCGCCAGCGACGTCAAGCGCCGGACGTAGCCGGAGTAGGTCGACGGCGTCGGCAGCCACGTGTCGTACGCCATCACCGCAACCTGATCCACGTTGACGGCAAGCTCATGCAGGTAGCCCGCTGACCAGACGCTGAACGCGCCGGGCAGGAGGCTGACCGCGGCCGCCATGCCCGGCACCGGTGCGAGCAGGCTGGCCGAGATCGACAGGATCGCGTGCCGCTCCTGCGTCACCACGTGTGCGGCCCGGATCAGCGTGACCAGATCCTCATTGCCGCTGTCCACCGGTTCGAAATCCAAGTGGACGCCGTCGAACCCGTCATCGAGCACCTGCCCGATCGCGGTCACCAGGTGCGCGCGCGTGGTGGGCGAACCGAGGTCCACCTGACCACTCACCGGATGCGCCCCGAGCCACGCCTGCACGCGGATGCCGGGCATCGCGGCGTGCAGCGCGTCGATCACCCAGGTGGCTCGCGGCCGGAGCGCCGGATCGAGGGTCCCGTCATTGCAGAACGGCCCGGCGTGCACGAACAGATCGCGGACGCCGGTCCCCCGCAACTGCGTGGCCAACGCATCCACGTCCGCCTGCGTCTTGCGCCCGTCCACCCACGCGTGCCCGAGCCACTCGGCGTCCTGACCGGAGCTGCGCGCGCTCGCGCTGGGCGTGCCGGAGTTCTCCACGTCCAGCGAGATCCACCCAGCGGCGATGAGCAGCACGACACACGCCACAAACCCGGACAACCCATACGTGGTACGCCGAGCCCAGCGCCGCCTCCTCGACAGCCCCGGAACAACGTGGGGTGTCGAGGACGCGTCGGCCATGACCGGGATCGTGCCATGACCGGGCAATCCGGATGGAGGATCAGGCCAAGGCCCACTGCTGGTTGGCGCCTCCGTTGCAGGTCCAGAGGTCGACCGCGGTGCCGTTGACGTTGCCGGCCGGCACGTTGCCACCGGCCACGTCCAGGCAGAGACCCGATTGAGTGCCGGTGATCGTGCCGTCGGCGTTCAGCCGGAACTGCTGATTCGCGCCGCCGTTGCAGCCCCAGAGTTCCACCGCGGTCCCCGGACTCGTCTGGTTGTTGTAGACGTCGAGGCACTGCGTACCGGCGTAGACGCGCAGTTCACCGGCCGAGGTCGGCGTCCACTTCTGATTTGAGCCGGCATTGCAGTCCCAGATCTCGATCTTCGTACCGGCTGCGGTGCTGTTGCCGAAGACATCCAGGCAACGGCCCGACGACGCTCCGACCAGCTCGGTCGTTCCGCCGACGCTGGAGCCGCTGCCCGTCGTCACGCGATACATCACGACGCCATGTCCGGGGACGGTCGCGCTGATCGCGCCGGTTGTGCTGGTCACCACCTTCGACCAGAGATTCGTCAGCTTGTACGACGACGAAGCGGCCATCCCGACCGCGGATGCCGACGTCGAGATCGTGGCGGCGGATGCGTTCTCGTTGAACAGCACGACCGAGCGGTCGCCGTTGGACAGCTGCTTCGTGAGCACATCCAGGCCGCCCGAGGAGGAGACCTGCGTACCCTGCTTGCCGAGCGTGTCCTGATCGACCGCGATCACGGCCGTGTTCTTGTAGAGCGACAGCGTCGCCGCCGTCGCCGACCGCAGGTCCGTACCCGCGATCAGCGGCGCGGCCATCTCCGCCCACAGGCTCATCTCGGCCCGGTCCTCGGTGAACGACATGCCGTTGCCGACTTCGAGCATGTCCGGGTCGTTCCACCCACCCGGGCCGGCGAATGACGCCAGGACCACATTCTGATGGAAATTCGAGAGCATGCTGCCGTAGGACGCGTTGATGTCGTCGGTCGTCCGCCAGAGGTTGCCGGTGCCGGCGCCCCAGGTCCAGACGTTGTCCTCGCCCCACTCGCACAGGCTGTAGACGATCGCCCGGCCGGTCGCGGCGAGCGCGTTCTTCATCGCGTTGTACCGGACCTGCCAGTCGACGCCCTGGTTGTTGCAGTTGTCGTACTTCAGGTAATCGACGCCCCAGGCCGCGAAGTCGTTCGCGTCGGTGGTCTCGTGGTTCAGGCTGCCGGGATAGCCGGCGCAGGTGAACGTGCCTGCGCTCTCGTAGATGCCGAGCTTGAGACCGAGCCCGTGCACGTAGTTCGCGACGCCGGTGATGCCGTCGGGGAACCTCGTCGGATCAGGCACGAGGTGCCCGGACGAACTCCGAGCGGACGTCATCCAGCAGTCGTCGATGTTGACGTACTGGTAGCCGGCCGCCTTCAGGCCCGAACTCACGAGGTACGCCGCCGTCTGCTCGACGAGCGTCTCGGACACGTTGCAGCCGAATGCGTTCCAGTCGTTCCAGCCCATCGGGGGCGTCTTGGCGAGGCCGTTGTTCAGGGCCTGCGCGGGTGTTGATGTTGCGACTGCCACGGTCGTACTGGTCGCCACGACCAGCAGGACGGCAATCAGGGCGCGCCGGAGTGAGCGCATGGTGTACCTCAATCGGGGGGTGGGTGTCATGAAACGGGCGGCGCTCCGAGGAGCGCCGCCCAATGTGGCTATGAGCTGAACTGCAATTGCCACTGTTGATTCGCGCCGCCGTTACCGGCCCAGCCGATCACCGTCGCCCCCTGTGTCTGCGAGGCGCCGTTGACGTCGGCGACCTGGCCGCTGGCACGGTTCGTCAGCGTGTAGTAGCCGCCCGCGACCACGCCGAGCTGCCACTGCTGGCTGGTTGCTCCGCTGTAGGTCCGCTGGTCAAGCTGCGTACCCTGGGCGGTCGCCGGCTGTTCCAGCGCCTTGCCACTGTTCACGTTGACGATCTCGTAGTAGCCGCTGCCGACCGAGATGAACTGCCAGTGCTCGTTCGTACCGTCGTGATACGGCCACTGGATGATCAGCCCGCCGTCGGCCGTGGAGCCCGCGTTGACGTCGAGCGACTGCCCGCTGTTGTGGTTGAACAGCGCATATGTCGCGCCCGCCACCGGTACCGGCACGAGGCTCCAGGACTGGCCGGCCGCTCCGGTCGCGGTCGTCTGCACCACCGCCGCCCCGTCGGCAGTGGAGCCGCCGCTGACGCGCAGCGATCAGGCCGGCGTTGTTGCCGTAGATCTGGTACACGCCGGTGCTGGCCGGACGCAACTGCCACTGCTGGTTCGTTCCACCGTTGCCGGTCCACTGTTCGAGCTGGGTGCCGACGGTCGTGGACCGGTTCGGCACGTCCAGCACCTGGCCCGAGCCGACGTTCGTGATCGTCAACCAGCCGTTCGAACCGCCGGTCAGTTGCCACTGTTGCGCGGTCGTCGCCGTGTACGCGGACTGGGTGATCAGACCGGTACTCGCGACAGTCATCGCCTTGCCGCTGTTCGTGTTGACGATCTCGTACGCGTTGCCGATCGGTGGCGTGCCGATCGCGGTCACCGAGAGGTTGTCGAACTCGTCGGTCTGGTAGCCGTTGACACCGAGTCCGATCTGACCGGCGGCGTACGAGCTGTCGCTGGCCGAGCCGACCGTCGTACCGTCGATCTTCGCGGTGATCGCCGAACCTTGGAACGACACGGACAGCGTGTGCCACGTGTTCAACCCCAGCGCGCGCGTGCGTCCCGGAGGCGAGCGTGGTCAGCGTGCCGTTCGTGTCGTTGCGCACGATCGACCACGCACCGGTATTCGAAACCTGCAAGTAGTAGGCGTTGATGCCGGAGACCGAGAAGCCGCGCTGCTCGCCCACCCGGCCCATCACCTGCACGGATCCGGCCTGCTCGAACAGCGCATCGGTACTCACCGAGTAGTCGCGCCAGCCGAGATCACCGAGCAGCGTGTACGGATTCGCACCGGTGTCCCACTCGATCGGCGTCTGTGGTGCCATCTGGCGTACGCACTGGCCGGACCGGCCACCGCCGCACGCCGCGGTCTCGAATGCACCCTGCTGCTGAGCCAGGTAGGTGGGTTCGTGACCGAGCGCGTCCGCGTCGAACGAGTCCGAGTAGGGCAGCGCCAGCGATGCCTGCGGCGGGCTGGCCTGGGTGCCGTGACCTGCGGTGTTCGTCGTCGTGAACGAGTAGACCCAGCCCGGTTGCAGCGTCGCCGTCCAGGTGCCGCCGGACGGTGTGATGTCGGCCTGGCGTACGAAATAGTCGTTCAGGTTGTTGGAATTGAAGTTGCTCGCCCAGACGTGCACGGTTGCGCCGGCCGGCAGCCCGCCCGCGATCGACACCGAGACGGTACGAGCAGCCGTCGCATCCAGCGTCTCGGCCACCATGCTGTAGGCGCTGTGGTCCGGTGCCTGGTAACTGACGTACGAGCCGTTGGTGCGATTGCCGCCGAAGTAGCCGGAGCCCGCGTCCACGTACTTCCAGCCCGGCTGGGTCACCTGGGTGGTATGCGCGCTCGCCCAGAGTTGCTTGCCGACGTCGAACCAGCCGGACCACGGCTGGTTCGCGACCATCAGGGCGGTCGTCGCGTAGGGCAGGTTCGGGTAGATCGACGCGATCAAGGGCCAGTTGATGTAGGCGGTCATCTTCGCGTCGAGGTATCCGCGGTTGATCGCCCGGGCCACGGCCGCGCCACCGGCGTTGTAGTCCTCCGAGCCGTTCTCGCTGGCCCACAGCTGCTTGCCGGTCGCCACCGCGTTCGCGGTCGAGGAGCAGGTGGTCATCGCCGACTCGTACGAGCACGGGTAGTGCGTGCCGATGATGTCGACGCTCGCCTTGAACGTCGCGTCCGAGACCATCGCGTCGGCGATCCCCCAGTCGGAGTCGGCGCCGACGACGAGCGTGTGGTAGCCGTGCGACGCGATCGAGGCGTGCAGGTTCTCGTAGAACGTCTTGTCGTAGCCGCGTTCGTTCCAGCCGCCGAGGTAGTCGATCGACAGGCCGTTCGACGCGGCGCAGCCGAGCCAGTCCATCAGGTAGGTGACGGTGGCGGTGGAGAAGAAGCTGCCCAGGAAGCCGGGCGCGCCCCAGGCGAGGCCGTACAGCTTGATGTTGGGATTTCTGGCTTTTGCCTGTTCCATCAGCCACCACTCGTAGCCGCGACCGCAGTTCAGGTCGCCGGATGTGTGTTCATGACTGGATTCGGCGCCATCTGTTGAGTTCGTATCACCGCCGATCTCGACCTTGAGGATCTGCAGCGACGCGCCGTAGCCGGGTTTGAACAGATAATCGAGGATTTCGCTGCGGTACGGCTCGGGATAGTCGATCAGCAGCCGGCTGTTGCCACCTCCGCCGCTGATCGCTCCGATGCCGTCAAACGTTCGTCCGGCTGAGGTTCCGTTGATGGCGATGGCGTCGGCAGCCGACGCCGGAGTGACGGACGCGGCGGCGACGATACCGGTGGCGACCAGGCTGAGAACTGCGAGAACGGCCCAACGACGAGCACGACGATGGAGCACAGAGCACCTCTTCCAGGGGTCCGCATGTTTGATTGCGTTGAGAAAGGTTGAACTATGTTTGTCTATTGAGCGCCGAGATATCGCGCTCTGTCAATGCTTTGTTTTCCGATCCCGGGTCGCGCGGCGGTCCTCGTGACCGGTATGGTCTGCCGCATGAAGTTGAACGCGTTCAAATTCGAGTTCGAATGACTCCTCTGGTCGCCGTCGTCGTCACGATCGGCATGATCTTCGTCGTCCCCATCGGCCTGCGCCTGATTCCGCGGATGGATCGCCGCGCGGCCATGGCCTGGCCATATGCCGCCGCTCCGGCCGCCGTCGCGCTGTGGCTCCCCCGCAGCGCTCTCGCTGCGGCGCTATGCCTGCCGTACGCGATCGTTGCAGCCTTACTAGCCCTGTCGGCGTCGGTCCGGGTCGGCCGGGTGCTTGCGAGCGCCTACCACTCTGGACTCACAAACGATGCAGAGCGGTACGCGCCCGAACAACAGCACCGGCCGGCCCGGACGGCGTCCGCCCGGGCTCGCTTGGTGCATGCGGGCGCCTACCACTCTGGACTCACAAACGATGCAGACCGGTACGCGCCAGAACAGCAGCACCGCCCCGGCTGGACCAGCGAGATTGCGATCGCGACCGCACTGATGTCGCCGCTGGTCGCCGCGAGCGCGCTGGTCGCCGAGCGTGACGGTTTCAGACTGTTCGGATTCACGCTGCCGGTCCTCGCGCTGACCGTCGCGCACTTCCATTTCGCCGGATTCTCGGCCGCGCTGGTCGCTGGCCTCGTGTCGAAGCACGGCAACCGATATGCGGCGATGTCCGTACCAGTGGGAATTGGTTGTGTTTTTGCCGGTTTCTTTCTTGGTCCGGACCTTCAGCTCGCCGGCGCGGCCGTCCTGACCAGCGGCATGTGGGTGGTCGCGTGGCTGTTGTGGCACGAGACCGCATCCGACCGGAGCACGCGCCTGCTCCTGCGGACATCGGCCCTCGTGCTGCCGGCGACCATGCTCCTCGCCCTGGACTGGGCGCTGGGCCACGTCGTCGACGTGCCGCACCTGCCGTTGGTCTGGATGGAGGCGACCCACGGTGTGTGCAACGCGATCGGATTCGCGCTGTGTGCCGTGCTCGCGCTGCGGCGTCTTACTTCGGGATCCAATTGAACTCATCCGGGTTGGGGCCGGTGCGCTCGTCGCGGTTCAGACCGGTGATCGCGGCCATGTCGTCGCCGGTCAGTTCGAAGTCGAAGAGGCGGAAGTTCTCCTCGATGCGCGCGCGGGTGACCGACTTCGGGAACACGATGTCGCCGCGCTGGATGTGCCAGCGCAGCGTGACCTGGGCCGGAGTGCGATCGAGCCGTGCGGCGATCCGGACGATCGCCGGGTCGTCGAGGACCTTGCCCTGCGCGATCGGCGACCACGCCTCGGTGGCGACGCCCAACCCGGCATCGACCGCACGCACGTCGTCCTGCGTCAAGTAGGGGTGGATCTCGATCTGGTTCACCGCCGGCACCACCGACGCCTCCTTGACTAGGCGCCCCAGGTGGGCCGGCTGGAAGTTGGAGACCCCGATCGCGCGGACCTGCCCGGCGTCGAGCATCCGTTCGAGCGCCTTCCACGTCTCCACGAAGTCGCCGACCTTCGGTAGCGGCCAGTGGATCAGGAACAGGTCGAGGTAGCCCAGGTCGAGATCGGCCTGCGTCTTCTCGTACGCGGCCATCGCCTTATCGGGATCGTGGAAGCCGTTGTTCAGCTTGCTCGTGACGAAAACCTCGGAACGATCAATACCGGATGCCCGTACGGCCTCGCCGACCTCTTTCTCGTTGCCGTACATCTCGGCGGTGTCGATGTGGCGATAGCCCACCTCCAGCGCTGCCAGCGTGGCCGCCTTGGTCTCCTTCGGCGGGATCTGGAACACGCCGAAGCCCAGCTGAGGGATGGTCACACCGTTGTTGAGCTCGATGTCCGGAACCGCACTCACGAGTCGTCCTCCAAAGTCGAAAGCTGTGTCCTCTCTATCCTCACCCGAACCGGCGCGGATGGAGCCTTTTGGCGCATCTCCCGGCACTGATCTCGAGATCTTGAGAGCCGGAAACTCCGAGGCGTCCGGCGCCCGGTCCGACATATGCTGGCGACCGACATGAGTACGCAGGACGAAGAGCCGAAGCGCTCGGAACACGCCGAACCGCGCCGGGACTCTCACCGTCGTCGCCGGCCCAACCGGCCGCGCCGACCCGGGTCGACTGCCACTCCGGAAACGGCCCCGTCGCCTGCCGTGCCCGTCGTCCGCCAGGAACGGACCGGTCGACGCCGGGCCGAGCGGACACCTGACCGGTCCCGCCGACCCCGTACGCCGGAGCAGCTGGACGCGCGACGCGCATCGGTGCCGGCGATCACGTACCCGGCGGATCTTCCGGTCAGCCAGAAGAAGGACGACATCGCGGCCGCGATCCGCGATCACCAGGTGGTGATCGTTGCGGGCGAGACCGGTTCCGGCAAGACCACTCAGCTGCCGAAGATCTGCCTCGAGCTGGGCCGCGGCGTCGCCGGCCTGATCGGGCACACCCAGCCGCGGCGGATCGCGGCCCGAACCGTGGCCGATCGGATCGCGAGCGAGCTGGGCACCGAACTCGGCACCACGGTCGGTTTCAAGATCCGGTTCACCGATCAGGTCAGCCAACAGACCCTGGTCAAGGTGATGACCGACGGCATCCTGCTGGCCGAAATCCAGAACGATCGGATGCTCAGCCAGTACGACACGATCATCATCGACGAGGCGCACGAGCGCAGCCTCAACATCGACTTCATCCTCGGCATCCTCAAGCAGCTGCTTCCCCAGCGCCCCGATCTGAAGCTGATCATCACGTCCGCGACGATCGACCCCGCGCGCTTCTCCCGCCATTTCGAGGACGCACCGATCATCGAGGTGTCCGGCCGAACGTATCCGGTGGAGGTCCGATATCGCCCACTTGTCGTTGAACCGGAAGAGGGCGACGAGGACGAGACCGACGACGTCCGCGACCAGACCACCGCGATCTGCGATGCGGTCAAGGAGTTGCAGGCCGAAGGGCCCGGCGACATCCTGGTGTTCTGCAGCGGCGAACGCGAGATCCGGGACACCGCCGACGCGATCACCGGCTTGAACCTGCGCGACACCGAGGTCCTCCCGCTCTACGCCCGGCTGAGCATCGGCGAGCAGAATCGGGTCTTCGCCCAGCACTCGGCTCGCCGGGTGGTGCTGGCCACGAACGTCGCCGAGACCAGCCTGACCGTGCCGGGCATCAAATATGTGATCGACCCCGGTACGGCCCGCATCTCCCGCTACAGCCACCGCCTCAAAGTGCAGCGGCTGCCGATCGAGCGGATCTCGCAGGCGAGCGCGAACCAGCGCAAAGGCCGCTGCGGGCGGACCAGCGACGGCATCTGCATCCGCCTCTACACCGAAGAGGACTTCGAGCTCCGCAGCGAGTTCACCGATCCGGAGATCCTCCGGACGAACCTCGCCGGCGTAATCCTGCAGATGACCGCGTACGGGCTCGGCGACATCGCGGCGTTCCCGTTCATCGATCCGCCGGACCGCCGGAACGTCGCCGACGGCCTCGCTCTGCTGCACGAGATCGGCGCGTTCACCAGCGACCGCATGCTGACACCGCTCGGTCGCAAGCTCGCCGCGCTGCCGGTCGATCCTCGGATGGCTCGCATGGTGGTCGAGGGCGAGCGCAACGGCTGCCTGCGTGAGGTGATGGTGATCGCGGCCGCGCTGTCGATCGTGGATCCGCGCGAACGCCCGACCGACAAGCAGGAGCAGGCGCAGCAGAAGCACGCCCGCTTCGCCGATCCGACGAGTGACTTCCTGGCGCTGCTGAACCTCTGGAACTACCTCACCGAACAGCAGAAAGAGCTGTCCGGCAACCAGTTCCGCAAGCTCTGCAAGACCGACTTCCTCAACTACCTGCGCGTGCGCGAGTGGCAGGACATCTACAGCCAGCTGCGGCAGACGTCGAAGCAGCTCGGCATCGTGCTGCCGCCGCACCAGGCCGACGGCGCCGCCGATCCGATCAAGGTGCACCAATCGCTGCTCGCCGGCCTGCTCTCGCACATCGGCTTCAAGGACATCGAGGCGAAGGGCGCGAACCGGTTCGAATATCTGGGCGCCCGCGGCTCGAAGTTCGCGATCGCCCCCGGATCGTCGCTGTTCAAGACGTCGCCTCGCTGGGTATTCGCGGCCGAACTCGTCGAGACGTCGCGCCTCTGGGCCCGCGTGGTCGCGAAGATCGAGCCGGAATGGGTCGAGTCGGTCGCGCCACACCTGATCAAGCACTCGTACAGCGAGCCGCACTGGGAGAAGAAGCAGGGCGCGGTGATCGCGTTCGAGAAGGTCACGCTGTACGGGCTGCCGATCGTCGCGCAGCGCCGGATGCAGTACAGCCGGATCGATCCGGCCATGTGCCGCGAACTGTTCATCCGCCACGCGCTCGTGGAAGGCGACTGGGAGACCCACCACACGTTCTTCGCGGAGAACCGTGAGCTGCTCGACGAGGTCGAGGAACTCGAGAACCGTGCGCGGCGCCGCGACATCCTGGTCGACGACGAGACGCTGTACGCGTTCTACGACGAGCGCATCCCGGCCGACATCGTCACCGGCCGGCACTTCGACGCCTGGTGGAAGAAGACCCGCCACGCACAGCCCGACCTGCTGTCGTTCGAGAAGGCGATGCTGCTGAACGAGGCCGCAAAGCGGATCTCGAAGGACGACTACCCGGACAGCATCACCACCGACGGCGTGACGATCGAGCTGTCGTACCAGTTCGAGCCCGGCCAGGCCGCCGACGGCGTGACCGCACACGTACCGTTGCCGGTGCTCGCCGGGCTGCGCGCGGATGCGTTCGACTGGCAGGTCGCCGGGATGCGACACGACCTGGTCACCGCGCTGATCAAGTCGCTGCCGAAGTCGTTGCGGCGGACGCTCGTACCGGCGCCGGACCGCGCGGACGCGTTCCTGGAACGGGTCACGCCGGGCACCGAACCCCTCCTGTACGCACTCGAGCGCGAACTCCGCCGGATGACCGGCACGATCATCACCCGCGACGACTGGGACTTCACCCGGGTGCCGGACCACGTGCGGATCACGTTCCGGGTCACTGACGAGAAGGGCGTCCCTCTCGCCGAGAGCAAGGACCTGGCCGCGCTCAAGCAGCAGCTGCAGGTCAAGGCGAACAAGGTGGTGGAGAAGGTCGCGCTCGGTGTCGAGAAGCGCGGCATCACGTCGTGGACGATCGGCACGCTTCCGAAGCTGATCGAGCGCCCGAGCGGCGCTTACGTGGTCTCCGCGTACCCCGCGTTGATTGACGAGAAGACCAGCGTGGCCGTCGGCGCCTTCGCGACCGCGGCCGAAGCGGCGCGCGCGATGTCCGCCGGCACCCGCCGCCTGCTGCTTCTCACGATCCCGTCGCCGGTGCAGGCCATCTCCGCACGCCTGCCGAACGACGCGAAGCTCACGCTGATGCGCAACCCGAGCCGCAACGTCGGCGAGCTGATCGCGGACTGTATGGACGCCGCGGTGGACAAGCTGGTCGCGGACGCGGGCGGCCCGGCATGGAACGAGGCCGCGTTCACCACGCTGCGCGAACACGTGCGGGGGAACCTGCACGACACGGCGTTCGAGGTGATCGGCCGGGTTCGGGCCGCCCTCGCCGCATCACACCAGGTCGAATCCAGACTCAGTGGTACGGCCAACCCGGCGCTTCTCGCTTCGCTGGCGGATGCGCGTACCCAATTATCGACGTTGATCTACCCGGGCTTCGTGACCGCGACCGGCGCGGACCGCCTCGGCGACCTCGCACGCTACCTTCGTGCGCTGGACGCGCGACTGGAGAAGCTGCCGCGCGATCCGAACCGTGACGACGCGCAGCTCGCCAAGATCGAGATAGTTGACCAGGAGTACGCCGACTGGCTGCGCGAGCTCCCGCCCGACGCGGCTACCTGGCCCGAGGTGCAAAGTGTGCGCTGGATGATCGAGGAACTGCGCGTGAACCTCTTCGCTCAGGCGATCGGCACGCCGTATCCGATCTCGGAGAAGCGGATCTACAAGGCGATGGATGACGTCGCGTACTGAGCGCCTGTTACCGTGCGCCATGCAGGTTTTGTGGTCCCGCAAAAGAGACTTCTCGATCTTGGGCGGGTTGGTTCTGGTGATCGGCATCGCTGACCTCGTCATCTTCGCCACGGTCGGCAGCCGCATGACGACGGCGCTCCGCGTGAACACCGGCCTGATCGGCGTGATCGCCACGGGGCTGGGGATCGGGCTCCTGCGCAGCCGTGTCTTCATCTCGGACACCCAGATCCGGGTCCGCAATCTGTGGCGTGATCACACGTTCGCGTGGGCCGATGTGACCGGGATCGTCGCCGCGCCACGGCAGGTCACGCTGGTCACCGCGGATGGCACATCGGTGGTGTGCATGGCGCTGTCGCCGCGGATGAGCCGGCCGGGCGCGCAAGCGGCAGTGGACGCGGTGAAAGCGCACATCGAACCGGCCTGACAGCGCGACGCCGTCGCCGCGAAGCTATCCGCCGGACGGCGATGGCATGCGTTCGATCGCGTCGCCCAGCTGACGGAGCCCCGGCTCCGGACTCAGACCGAACGCCTCGGTCGCCGCTTGCAGGTAGGTGACCGCGTCGGCCCGACGGCCCTGTGCCGCCGCGGTGAGCCCGAGCGCGCCCGTGCAGGCGCTCCCGGTACGGGTGATCTGTGATGATCTTCGGAACCACGTCCACTACGTCGGCGTGCCGACCGGCCTTCAGATCGAGCTCGATCCCCTGCTCGATCATGTTCAGCCGGAGTTCGTCGAGCCGGCGCGCCTCGACCGTGATCGCGGCGCAACCACCTATCCCGTCGTATGCGGAGCCACGCCACAACGCGAGCGCCCGTCGCGTCAGATCCTCCGCGTGCCGATGGTCGCCGGTCTCCAGAGCCGCGGCAGCCTCGGTCGCCAGGCGTTCAAAGACGGCCGCGTCGAGTTCGTCGCCGCGCGGACGGATCGCGTAGAACCCCGCCGAGGCCTCCACCCGATCGTCGTCACCGAGCAACCGGCGCAGCCGCGACACGTAGACCGACAGCGTACGGCGAGCGGTCTCCGGCGGATCCTCCGGCCACAATTCGTCGATAAGCACGCCGGCCGAGATCGGCGTGCCGGCGCGGATCAGGAGCAGCGCCAGCAGCCGGCGGAGCATCGCGGTCGGAATCTCCGCCGTGCGCCCGTCCCGGTCGAGCCTCAGTGATCCCAGCACCCCGAATCCGACCATCGATCTCCATCCCTACCGCTTGGATGCGGCGTCCAGCTCCGCCCCAGGCCCCTGGTCAGGCACGCGAACCCCGTCGGCCACGCGGTCACTCCGCGAGCCGACGTAACGCGGCCACGATCATCAAGGTGGCCGCCGATAGCAGTGCGCCCAGCGCCGCGATCGCCATGTCCTTGTCCGAGTCGAAGAAGTCGCCCTGCTGGCCGTTGTAGGCCTCGGCCATGCTCGGAGCGGCCGTGATCGCGACCGCCCACTCGAAGATCTCGTAGACCGCGCCGGACGCGAGCACTGTGCTGATCGCCGCATAGGCGGCCGGACCCGTACGCCAGCCGCGTCGGGTGGTCAGCCACGTCATGACGATCGGAACGAGCAGGACACCGTACGACAAGTGGACGAGCCGGTCGAAATTGTTGCGCTGCCAGCCCATCACGTGGTTCAGCGAGAACCCGAATACGTTCTCGGTCCAGTGGTCGTAGGGCACGTACGAGTAGAGCCAATGCGCGGCGATCGAGTGCATGGTCAGGAAGATCAGAGCACAGACCAGTGACGACAGCGGAAGCGCGAAGCGGATCGACGCCCACCAGAGCAGAGCAACCGCGATCACGGTCAGGCTGTGGTGCAGTGCCTCGGCCGACGGCCAGATCGGGTTGATCCAGCTGGCCGCGAAGACGAGCGCAAACAAGCCGAACGCGACACCATGTCCGGTGGGCAGCTGCCACCAGGGTCGGCGCTGTACCGCATCGAAGGTCATGCACGCGATCGTGGCAGTCCAACCGCGACAATGCCGTCCCGAGACGGTAACGAGATCACATCATCGGTCGTGGACGCCGTGCCAGGATTCCCAGAGCGCGGCATAGCGGCCGCCGGCCGCGGCGAGCTCGTCATGCGTACCCAGTTCGGTGATCCGGCCGCCGTCCATCACGGCGACCCGGTCCGCGTCGTGCGCGGTCTGCAGGCGGTGCGCGATCGCGATCACGGTACGCCCGTCGAGTACCGCGGCCAGCGCACGTTCGGTATTCCGGGCGGTCGTCGGGTCGAGCAGCGCGGTGGCCTCGTCCAGGATCAGCGTGTGCGGATCGGCGAGTACGACGCGGGCCAGCGCCAGCTGCTGTGCCTGGGCGCCGTCCAGCCGGTGTCCGGTCGGACCGAGCATCGGTGTCCAGGCCGTCCGGAAGGTCATCGATCCAGTCCGCGCCGACGGCGGCGAGCGCGGCGCGCAGCTCGGCATCGGTCGCGGACGCCGATGCGATCAGCAGGTTGTCCCGGACCGAGTCCCCGAAGACGTGATGCTCCTGCGTGACCAGCACGACCTGGCGGCGCAGGCGCTCCGGGGCGAGCGACGCGATCGGCACGTCCCCGACGGTCACCGACCCGGCACGCGGCCAGTCGACGCCGGCGAGCAGCCGGCCGAGCGTGGACTTGCCCGCACCCGACGGCCCGACCACGGCCAGTCGCTCGCCCGGCCGGATCGTCAGGTCGACGCCGTGCAGCACGTCGCGTCCGTGGTCGTACGCGTAGGACACGTCGCGCACATCGATGCGCTCGGACGCCGGCACGGCATCGATCGCCGGCGCCGCCGGGGACAGCGCCAGTCCCTCGACGCGAGCGAACGAGGCACCGCTGCTCTGCAGCTGCTCCACCCACATCAGGATCGCGTCCAGCGGTGCGTACAGCTGCCGGAAGTACAGCGCCGACGCGACCACGGCACCCACGCTGGCCGTACCGTGGTCGACCAGCGCACCGCCGACCAGCAGCACACCGACGACCGGGATCACGTAGGAGATGTCGATCGACGGGAACAGGACACTGCGCAGGAACAGTGTCCGGGTACGCGTACGCCGGACCGCATCGGTCGCACCCCGGCATGCCTCGATCCGCCGCTGTTGCAGCCCGAGCGCCTCGACCGTACGGGCGCCGGATGCGGTCGCGGCGAGCACCTCGGCGAGCGTCGAGTTCGCCGCGCCTTCGGCGAGGTAGGCGGTACGAGCCCGGCGCAGATACCACCGGGTGGCGAACCAGGCGCCGGCCAGGCCGACGAAGCCGCAGCCGCCGAGCAGCGGATCGAGAATGAATACCGCGACCAGGATGAACAGCACCTGGATCGCCGAGATGAACACGTCCGGCGCCGCATCGCGCAGCGTCGACGCGACGGTCGTCACGTCGCTCGTACCGCGAGCCGCGAGGTCGCCGGTGCCGACCCGATCGACCACCGACGCGGGCAGGGCCAGCGCCCGGTCGACGAACTGCTCGCGGATGCGCGCCGACGTCCGCTCGCCGAAGCGGTATCCGATCAGACGCGCGTAGCGGAACAGGAGGAACTGTGCGAGAGCGCAGACCGCGATAACGAGCGCGAGCCGGTCGACGGTCGGCAGGACGTTGCGGCCGTGCGCATCCTTGACCGTATCGATGATCGCGCCGAGCAGCCACGGGCTGGCGAGTCCGGTGGCTGCGGCGAGCACGTTGAGGGACAGCATGCCGATGAAGGCGCGACGATCCCGGCGGATAAGGGCGAGGGCGGCCCGGGCTACGTCCGATGGTTCGGCGATCGGCAGCGTGTTCATCGGACCAGTTCCCCGCCTTCGACCGAGCCGGCGACCGGATCGTCTGCGCCACGCGACACCAGCGCGCGATAGCCGGGATTGGCATCGAGCAACTCCCGGTGCGTCCCGGACCCGACGGCGACGCCATCGACCAGGTAGTAGACGACGTCGGCCCGATCCAGCAGGAGCGGTGACGTCGAGGTCACCAGCGTGGTACGGCCGTCACGCGCGGCCCGCAATCCGCTCGCCATGGCGACTTCGGTCAGCGCATCGACCGCCGACGTCGGTTCGACCGCCAGGAGGACTTCCGGCTCGGCCAGCAATGCCCGTGCAAGCCGGATGCGCTGCCGCTGACCACCGGAGAGGTTGCGGCCCTGGCCGTCGATCACCGAGTCGAGGCCGTCCGGCAGACCCTCCAGGATCTCGTCCGCCATCGCCGCGCGAATCGCGTGCATAATCGCCGCCGGGTCGGCGTCGGTCCGACCGGACACGACGTCGCGCAGCGGTCCGGCGAACAGATCGGCCTCATTGTCGGCGACCAGGATCCGGGCCCGGATCGGTGCGATTGCGATCTCGTCGAGTCGAACGCCGCCCCACGTGACCAGCCCATCCTGGGCGGCCGATCGTGGCGCAGGCACCGGTCCGGCGTCGTGGCCGCTCGGCGCGACCGCGGAATCCGCGAAGCCGCCCAGGCGATCGACGACCGTGGCCGCATCCGATGTCCGGGCGGCCGCAAGCGCGGTCACGCGCCCGGGCTCGACCCGTACGCCGGAGACGTGATCGATCAGCACGGCGGGGAACGTCGGTGCGGACCCGACCGGATCCGGCCGCGACGACGACTGCAGGCGCAGGAATCGGACCACCCGATCGGCGGCGACCAGGCCTCGGCTCAGGTCGGCGCTGCATTCGATGAAGGTCGCCACCGGGACGACCAGCACTGCGACGTAGCCGTACACGGCGACCAGGTCGCCGACCGAGATCGTCCCCTGCGCCGCCATCCGCGCGGCAAACCACGTCACCGCGGCGAGGAACAGCGCGGGCAGCCCGACACCGAGCGCGTCGATCCAGCTCGTCACGGCACCGACTCGGTACCCCTTGCTCTGCAGCGTGCGGGAGCCACGGCGGTACCGCTCGGCGTACCCCTCCTTGCCACCGAGACCACCGAGTACCCGCAGGCCGCCGACGATATCGACCAACCGCGCAGCGAGCGCGCCCTGTTCTTCGCGGTAGGCCGCCCCGGTCCGCTGCAACCGGCCGAGCAGCGGACCGACCAGGACCGCCAGCAGCGGCACGCCGACCAGCACCACGACCGCGAGCGCGGGCGAGATTCCCCACAGTAAGACCGCGATCACCAGGTACGCGATCACCGAACCGACGCCCGGGCCGGTGACCGTGAGCACCATGGCGATGGTCCAGACGTCGCCGATGCCGATCGTGACAACCTCGCCGGCCGTGACCTGTCGGGTCAGCGTCGCGCCGAGTTTCGTGGCGTGGTCGACGACCGCACCGACCGTCCGGAGTGCGGCATCCAGCCGGATCCAGGTCATCGTGCGGTGCCGGAACATCCCGACGAAGGCATTCGCGACTCCGGCGCCGAACAGGATCGCGGTCCAGGTGACCAGCGTGCCGTAGCGGCCCGCCTTGAGGCCGTCATCGATCGCCCGCGACATCAGGTACGGCGGAGTCGTCAGGCCGACCATCCACACCGTGCCCAGGCAGGCACCCCGTGCGATCCGGCCGCGCTGACTCGTGATCAGCCACCAGAGGTAGCGGCCCGGAGTGCGCAGACGGGGGTCCATCTGCGCACTCTACCGACGGGTTCGGCGCGGACGCCGACCTCCGGCGCCGTGGCGATGGTCACAACAGGTTCGGCAGGAGCTGGATCGCGGTGATCGATGCCTCCCACAGGACCGCGATCACCGCAGGTGCTGCCACCAGCCAGGTTTGTGCGGCCCCCCACCGGGCCTGCGCCCACGCCGCCGCTATCGCGACCAGGAGCAGGAGTTGCAGCCACAGTACGAGCGGTTCGAGCGCGGACGGATCGCCCTGCATCGGGTTCTCCGCCTCGACGCCGGTGGTCGGACGGTCTTCCGGCGTCTGCGCGGTCGGTCCTTGCAGCGTGGCGTCCACGTAGATCGCCTCGTTCGGTACCCAGCCGGCGCGCCAGCTCACGCCCTCGGCGGTGACCAGAGTGAGTCGGCTGCCATCGGATCCGAGCGGGTCGAGCATCGGGTCCCCGGAGCGGCGGACCTTGTCCACGAGGTAGGTGAACGTGCCCTGTTGCGTCGTGACGATGATGCTCGCGCCCGGCTGGAGGTCGCTGATGTGCGCGAACGGTCCACCGAACGCGAGCGAACGCCCGAAGATATAGCTCTGGCCGGCCTGGCCGGGCAGCGGCGACGTGCGCACGTGTCCCGGTCCGACGGTCAGGTCGCCGGCGCTCGTACCTTCGACGAAGACGTACCGGAGACCGATCGTCGGCGCCTCGATCAGGCCCAGTGGCGTACCGGGGGCGATGTTGCCGCCGTCCGCCACGGTCTCGGACGCGAGGTTCGCCCGCAGATCTCCGTACATCGACTGCTGGGCACGTGCTGCGGACAGGCTCGACAGGCCGACCACGAACAGCACCGCCCACAGGCCGAGTACGCCCAGCGCCAGGAACCCCCGGCTGAACGCGCTGGAGATCGGCATCGGCTTCGAGGCCGGCCGGCGGGGCCGGTACTCCGCCCGAGCTGCCACCGGCAGCTTTTGTGCCACCGGCGGCATGGTCATCGTTGGCGGCGTCGGTCCGTAACCCGATGCGCCGAACGGCGTACCGGACGGCGGCGGCTCGGTCGATGCCGGTGGAGGCACCGGCGCCCAGACCGTGCTCATCGGCGATCACCGTTCTCGGCCAGACGTCGCATCCGGTTGTCCAGGTTCGACGCCGCGTTCATCGACGCGATCGTGCGGATGGCGATCGCGATGATCATCGCCACCACGCTGACCAGGACCGTGATCGGGAGCGTCCAGGACGCCGAGCGCGAGACCACGGCCGTGGTCTTCAGCGGCGTGTCGACCGGCGGGATGTACGGCGACTGGGTCGGCGCCGGGGTCGGCTTGCCGGACGAGCCGGTCGCCGGTGATGGCGGAGTGGTACCCGGTGCGTTGCCGTTCCCGTTCCCGTTTCCGGACGAGCCGGACGAGCCGGACGACGAGGAGTTCGTCGGTGCGGTCTGACCGGTTTGTGCGGCGACGAACGTGGCGGCGTCCTGCGTATAGGAGACCAGAGCACCGAGTCCGTTCGCGGCCGTCATCGGGAGATATCCGGGCGGCAGCTGACCGATGTCCTGCCCGGGTTTCTGCCCGTCCCCGGCGCAGAACAGGAGGAACTGAGCGAGGCGCCCGGCCGTCGTCGCGTCCAGACCTTGGGTCGGAATCGCGGCGTAGACCACCATCGTCCCGGGGTAGGCCGCCGCCACGGTGCGCAGCTTCGCGTACGACAGCGGCCACGTGTGCGTCGTCGTGTTCTCGCGGGCGGTACCGATTGCCGCGCGCATGGACGCGTCGGTCGGCGTCGACGTAGTGCCCCGGCGACGACTCCAACGCGGCGCTGTGCAGACCGTAGAGCGTGGAGTCGCCGACCGCCGTGAGCCCGAGCATGAAGCGCCTACCGGCCGGCTCGCGGCCGAGCGGCTTCAGCGTGCCGCCGAAGATCTCGTTCGTGATCACGTCTTGCAGCGGCACGCAGGACGTCTGCGAGTTGGCGATCGCGAACTGCATCGCCTTGGCGATCCCGGCCAGTGTCGCCATCGGCGCGGCGATCAGCGGCAGGATCGGCACCGGTACGAGCTGGTGCTTGTCGTTGAGCAGGCAGTCCTGCAGCGTGATATCCGGCGAGAGGAACGTGTCCTCCAACGGCCACGCCGACAACGGCAGCTTGATGCCCTTGTACGTCGGGTTGACGGTCATCCCCCACGGATCCGTGACGCCGTTGAGGAATGCACGCGCGTCCGGGTCGGCATTGATGTACGACGTCAGCGCGAACATCACGTCCGAGTCGCCGGAGAGCGCGAGCAGTGTCGAGGCCGCCTGTGACTGGATCGTCGGCCCGATGCCGGGGTTCAGCTTGATGAACTCCGGATCTCGCGTGATGTCCTGCGGATTCTTGGCCATCTTCGCGAACTTGTTGGATGCCGGCAGGCGCAGATAGTCCTGCTGCAGGCCGGTCTGCCCCCAGTACGACTCGGACAGCAGCTTCGCCAGCAGCCGTGGACTCAGTTTCAGATGCGCGTACGCGTGACCGTTGGCGTCGTCGACGGCGTACGAGATCGCAAAGCCGGTCACCGACACCGGCGCGTTCACGGTCGGCACCGTCCAACCGCCGGTCGGTGGATCGCTGATCAGGGCGCTGCTGATCGAGCCGTCCGCGAGTGCCGATTTGGCCTGCGGCTCGCCCGTACTCACGTGTTCGAACTTGAACAGCCGCGGGTCCTGGCAGAACTTCGCCTGCCAGAGGATCGCCGCCTGATCCATCAGCTCGGATCCGTAGATGTCCACCGGCACCCGATTGTCGACCACGTCGCAGACGTTGGCGGCCGGTGCGAAGCCCAGCGGCACCGTGATCCGGTTCCGCCAGTTCGATGCGCTCCACCAGAGTGCGCCGACGACCGAGGTATCGCCCGGACCGAACCGTACGTCGCTGGAGAACTGCTGTCCGGGCGCGTACCGGCCGGTCTTCTCGCACTCGGCGGCGGCGACATCGACCACGTCGGCCGGCGGCCGATCCTCGGCCGGCAGGCCGGCCGCGGCCGGGTCGCAGCTGATGCCCATGATCGGCACCATTACCAGCGAGCACGGCACGGTGATGGAGCAGCCGAGGGATTCGTTCTCCTGCGCGGTCCAGATGTCGAAACTCGCAGTGCCGGTGCCGTCCGTGCCGGTCGGGGCATAGGTCGCGTTCGCCGGCGGCGCCGCCGAGTCTTCGTTGAGCGAGCCTTCCGGCGGGATGCCGCACGCGCCGTTGGGTCCCCAGGGGTAGACCGTCTTGTCGGCCGCGACGAACGGCACGAAACGGCTCACGACCGAGCCGTCGTCGCAGTTCAACGACGCCGGTGGCGGGTTGACCTTCGCGGCCCGATCGGCCACGGTCTCGTAGCGGTCGAGCCGCCATTCGGGGAACTGGTTGTCCTGATCGAACGAGTCCTGGTACCGCTCGTCCGGCGTCTGGGTCCAGCACGTGGTCGGATCCAGGCGCTGGCCGGCCGGGGCCGAGTTGGCGTCGATGCCGCGGCACTCGAGGATCACCATCGGATACTCCTGACGGCTGGCCTCGGTGCTATTCGGATCGGAGACGAGTCCGCCGGTCGGATGCGCGCCGGACCACGAGACGTCGATCTGTTGGCGACCGCGGAGATCGCTCGTCTGCGCAACGCTGACGGACACGGTCCGGGTGTCGAGCACGGTCGAGGTTCCGTCGGCGTTGAGCGTGGTCCGAGAGATCGTCTCGGTCTTCCGGAAGCCGGCTGCACTCGCCGGTGCGACCGGCAGTGCCGCGAACGCACCCGCGAACAGGACGACCAGCGCGGCCGCGGTGATTCGCCGGGTCACGACCGACTCCGCCGAGACAGAACATGCTGCAGGACAACGGGTACGACCAGCACGGCAAGTAGCTCGAGGATCACCAGCGGCGTGAGGATCGCGTTGTTCGGCGCGCTCGCCAGCGTCGCCGGTACGGTCACGATCTGGTCGTCCGGCACCGCGGTCGGCGTACCTCCGCCGGGCTGATTCGAGGTCCCGACGCCAGTCCCGTTGCCACTCCCGACTCCGGCGACTCCGCCCGGACCGGCGCTGGCCCCCGTTCCGGTCGGGGTCCCGGTGCCACTGTTGGTCCCGCCGGGCGTGCCCGTACCCGTGCCGGTTGAGGAGGTCGGTGTCGGCGCGACCGCATCGGCGCTGCATGGACCGGCGCCGACCTTGTCACAGGCGAGCGGAAGCGGCGCGATCTGCGCAAGGTAGTTCTCGTCCGGGTGACCGGCGACGAACGTCGGATTGTTGCAGGTGCTCACGTCGCGCTGGGTGATGTCGACCTTGGGATCGGCAGTCTTGAGCTTCGCCAGCTGCGCGAATCCGTCCTGCACCAGGTTGACCGGCAGCGGCGAGTAGCCGATCGGCCCCATCTGACGCTGGCCGGTGCAGATCGCGTAGTACATGAAGTCGACCAGCGTCTGGCGTTTCAACGTGGACATCCGGCGATCCGCCGGCGCCACGCCGGTCGGCAGGATCATGTAGGAGTACGACGACATGGGGTACGTGCGCGGATCGTTGTACGTATAGACCTGACTCAAGTTCTCGATCAGGTACGTCGGCGAGTTCGGATTGTTGTCCAGCTGGGCCTGCGTCAGCGTCTTCGCCACGTTGTACTGCGTCGGCAGCGTGAAGTAGCCGGCCGAATTCTCCAACTTCGCGACCGGATAGCTCGCGTTCAGCGCGTACGAGTATTCGTCGAAACCGATCGCGCCGTTCGCCGCGGACGACGTCACGAAGTTCATCACGCCGTCCGAGCCGTTCTGCGACACCATCCGGCTGCCCTTGCGCGGGTAGTACTCGGTCATCACGTCGTGCCCGCCGTTGTACGGCCCCCAGATCGACGCATCCTCGGCCGCCATATAGGCGGTGAACTGCGCGGTCGAGCCGGAGCCCTCCGAGTGCACCACCGGGATGATCGGGATCGACGGCAGCTGACGACCGTTGTTGTCGGCGGTGATCTGCGGATCGTTCCAGTTCGTGATCGCGTTCGTGAAGATCTTCGCGATCGTCTGACCGGACAGCCGAAGGTTCTTGACCAGCTTGCCGGCCACCCGGATCTGGTACGGGAACGAGGTCCCACCGGCCACGATCGGCAGGTAGACGTACGGCCGGTTGGACGCGTCGGTCTCGTGCGTGAGCGGATCCGTGCCCTGGTAGGCGATGTCGCTGACGGCGAAGTCCACGTTGCCGAACGCGTAGTCCTTGCGGCCTTGCGCCGATCCGCTCGCGGTGAAGACGACCTGCAGGCCTTGCGAGTTCACGTCCGCGATCCACTGGCTGACCGCGTTCGCCGACCAGGACGAGCCGGATCCTTCGATCGGGCCGTGTGCCGCTCCGGCCGCGCTGGCCGGACTACCGATGCCGATACTCAGAGCCACGAAGGCGACCCCCAACAGACCGGCGACCCAACGTCGGATCATGACCGCCCACCCTTCTGGCGGGCGAGCCGCCGAGCTGTGACAAACAGGCAGAGAACGATGAAGAGGAGGACCGCCGCGGCGCCGTACCCACGGGTGACGTACTTCGGAACGCCGCTGCGAACCGCGAAGAAGATGAACAGCGGCAGCGAGTTCATCGCGTTGTGCAGCGGATCGATGCGGAGGAAGGTAGACGCGCCGGACGTCAGCAGCACCGGCGACGTCTCGCCGATGCCGCGGGCGACACCGAGGATGACCGCGGTGACCAGGCCCGGGCGCAGCAGTCGGCAGGACGACGTGCCAGAGCGTCCGCCACTGTGTCGACCCGAGCGCGAGCCCGGCCTCGCGCAGACCACCGGGGACGACCCGCAGGACGACATCGGAGGCGCGCGCGATGATCGGCAGCATCATCACGCTCATCGCCATCGCTGCGGCGAAGCCGGTGCGAGGGAAGTGCAGCGTCACGATCAGCACGCTGTAGATGAACAGGCCGGCGACGACCGACGGCAGTGCCGTCATGGCCTCGACGACGGTCCGTACCACCCGGGCGAACCGGCCGCCGACCTCGGTCATGAACACCGCCGTACCGACGCCGAGCGGCACCGTGATCGCGACCGCGATGCTGATCTCGATCAGCGAACCGACGATCGCGTGCAGGATGCCACCGCGGCTGAGCGGGTCGTTCTCCCGGACGCCGGACATGTCGTCGGCGTAGAAGTTGACGTGCGGCAGCGCCGGGGCGCCCTTCCAGAAGATGAAGAGGATCGAGCCGAAGAGCGCGATCCCCACCATGACCGCGCCGCCGTGCACGATCGCCGACACCAGCCGGTCGATGACCACGGTCCGCGGATTGCCGATCGCGGTCACGCCGGCATAGAACGCGAGGAAGCAGAAGTACCAGCAGACGACCAGACCGAACCAACCATGGACCGGTACGAGCTGCTCGGTGATGATCCATGCGAGCGCGAACGAGCCGAAGCCGGCCCCGATCACACTGGCCTTGTCGTCGACCGTACGGGCACGCAGCTTCCGGGGCTCCTCGACGCTCGGCCACTCCTGTTCCTTCTGCGCAACGCCGGTCGGCATCATGCGTCGACTCCCGCTCCGCTACGGCTGCGGTTGACGATCATCGCAGCGATCGTGTTCACGAGCAGCGTGATGAGGAACAGCACGAAACCGGCGGTGAGCAGCGCGGACAGCTGTCCGGCAGAGGCGTCACCGAACCGGCCGGCGATCAGCGACGCGACCGTGGTGGTGCCGATCTCCAGGATCCGGATCTTGACGTCGAACGCGACCGACACGATCAGCACGACCGCGATCGTCTCGCCCAGTGCACGGCCGAGGCTCAGCATCGTGCCACCGATGATGCCGCCGCGCCCGAACGGCAGTACGACCGTCCGGATCATGCCCCACCGGGTCGACCCGAGCGCGTACGCCGCCTCGCGCTCGGCGACCGGCGCCTGCGAGAACACCTGCCGCATCACGGCACACGCCATCGGGATCACCATCAGGGAGACGGCGACACCGGCGTCGAACGCCGACCCGATGTACGACGAGTGCGACCAGACCGGAGCGTTGGGGTCCGTGTCGACCACGAAGAACGGGATCCAGCCGAAGTGCTGATGCAGCCAGTGCGACAGAAAGAGCAGCTTGTCTTCGAGGAGGTCACGTCCGAGGAGGCCGTAGCAGATGCTCGGGATCGCGGCCATCAGGTCGATCAGCGAGGTCAGCGTCGACTTCAGTTTTGCCGGTGCGTATTCGCTGATGTAGAGCGCGGTCGTGAACGCGAGCGGGAACGCGACGACCAACGCGATCACGGCAACCTCGAGCGTGCCGAGGAGGACGGCCGAAATGCCGATAGCGTTCTGCTCCGGATCCCACTGGCTCTCGGTGAAGAAGTGCAGCCCGTACAGGCGGAACGTCGGGATCGCCTGGATCGCAAGGAACACGCCGATCGAGCCGGTGATGGCGAGCACCAGAATGCCGATCGCCCATGAGCCGCCGCGGTAGACCTGGTCGACGGCGGACGGTGTCGTGGTGATCCGCCGAGGTACGTCCGCGACGTCCGACACGAAGGCCGGCTGCTCGACGTCGTCGGTCGCCAGTACCGGCTCGTCGTCCGTCCGGGACTCGACGGGTGCCGACGATTCCTCCTCCCACGGGTCGGTCATCCGAACCGCCCGTTGACGTAGTCGGCCGTACGCGGGTCGGTCGGGCTGCCGAAGATCTGCTCGGTCGGACCGTGCTCGACGATGAATCCGGGCCGGCCCTGCTCGGCCAGGAAGAACGCGCACTGCGCGGACACCCGGGCCGCCTGCTGCATGTTGTGCGTGACGATGACGATGGTGACCTCGCGGGAGAGCTGGATCATCGTCTCCTCGATCACCCGGGTCGAGGTCGGGTCGAGCGCCGAGCACGGCTCGTCCATCAGCAGCACGCGAGGTCGTACCGCAAGCGACTCGCGCGATGCAGAGACGCTGCTGCTGGCCACCGGAGAGCGCGCCACCCGGCGAGTCCAGACGGTTCGCCACCTCGCGCCAGAGACCGGCCTTGATCAGGCACTCCTGGACGAGCCCGTCCTTCGGATTGACCGGTCGACGCGCGTACCGGTGAGCTTCAGCCCGGCCACGACGTTGTCGTAGATGCTCATCGTCGGGAACGGGTTCGGTTTCTGGAACACCATGCCGATCGACCGGCGCGCGTCGGTCAGACGGCGTCCGTCGGCGTAGATGTCCTCGCCGTCGAGCAGCACCTCGCCGGCGAGCTGAGCCGACGGCACGAGTTCGTGCATCCGGTTGAGGATCCGCAGGAACGTCGACTTTCCGCAGCCGGACGGTCCGATCAGCGCGGTCACCTGCCCGGCCGGCATCAGCAGCGAGACCCGGTCGAGCACCTTGTGGTCACCGAACCAGGCGGAGATCCCGCGAGCCTCGAGTTCGGCGAGCCGGACCGGCGCCGGGTGCGAAATCCGGGCGGCATCAGAGCCGTCTGTGGCATGGACATGCGAGCCCCTAACCGTACGGATACGCCGGAGTCGCGCCGGCTGTAGTAGTAGATGAATCCGACGAGCGCGACGACCGCGCACGCGACCGCGAGGCCGAGAAGCGCGGCGAGCGACGACGAGTGATCGGCCAGCGTCAACGACCCGCCGACCACGTAGGCGAGCGGCGCCGCCGACTCGTTCGATGCGGGGCTGCTCGGCGGCGAGGAGTCAGGCCCCCGCCGTCCGCCGACGTCGTCGCGACCACCGGAACCGTGTTCTGCGTGACCGGTGGCGTGGTCGCCGTCGTCACTGCCGGCGGTGTGGTGGCGGCCGCCGTGACGGTCGCGGTGGTCGTCGCAGTCGCGGTTGCGGTCGTCGTCGTGGTCGCGGTGGCGGTGACGGTCGCCGTCGAGGTGACAGTCGCAGTGGTACCGACAACCGGAGGCGTCGTGGTCGTGGTAGGCGGCGGCGTCGGCAGGCTGCTCGGCGTAGGACCGGGCGAGCCGGTCGGTGATGCGATCGCGGATGCCGGATAGACCACGTTCCAGACGCCGGTCACTTCGCCGTTCGCGTCCTGGCTCAGGGCCGTGACCTGGATGTCGACGCGGAAGTAGGCGACGTTCTGCGTGACGCCCGGACCGGAGGTGTAGAGGCGGAGTTCGTAGAGGTCCTGGTAGCCGCGGTGGTCAAGGTGTTCGGGAACTCGCTGATGTAGTCGGCCAACGACAGGTCGCCGGCCGTACCGGTGGCCACCGGTACGGCAAGGTGCGCGACCGCAGCCGGCGCGGCCGGGTTCGGATAGGTGGTCGCGCCGGTGAGCGTGTCTCCGGTCCACAGCTGCGGCAGCCACGCCCTACCTGCGGTGTGAACATCTTGAGCTGGGCCAGGCTGTCGTTCGACCGGCCGGGCGCCGGACGCCGCCGCGTAGAACGCGGCCGGATGCTGGCTCAGGTCGCCGCCGGTGATCGCCATGCCGTTCGCGTCGTAGAACGTGATCGTGCCGAGCACGCCCGCCTCCGGCTCCCATCCGGGACCCTGATCGCTCAGCGCCGCCCCGGCGATCGCGAACGTGGCGGCCGCCGCGAACAGCACGAAGCAGCGCGGCCGCCGCCGTCCGCCAGCCTCTCGCGTCATCCGGGAACCTGCGTCCACGTATCGCCGGTGATCTTCAGATTCGCCGCGACGTACGTCGTGGTCAGCGCAGACTGACCGGGCGCGTCGAGGTAGATCCGCAGCTGGATCGCGCCGTCCCATCGGGGCGGGAACTCGTCCAGGAAGTCCTCGAGCGAGAAGTCGGTCGCGGTCGCGGTCACGGTCGGGTGGGCCGGATCGGCGAACGGCGTGGACGCGGTCAACGTGTCGCCGCTCCACATCGCCGCGGCGCGTTCTGCGCGCGGCTGGTACGCGAACAGCGTCGCGGTCGCTCCGGCACCGTTGTACGGCGCCGGCGCCGGCTTCGAGCTGACCGCATGGCCAGACGAATGGTGCGGTGTTGATGTCGCCGTGCGTCATGACGTGCCCGGACGCGTCGTAGAACGTGATCGTGCCGTTGGCCGCCGAGTCCGCGTACGGGTTCGCGGCGGCCGCCGGCTTCGTGATCACGACCCAGGCGATGACCGCGACGACCAGGACGGCGACACCGGCGACGAGCTTGGCGCGCGCGGATCTCATCGGCGCGACTCCCGCCGTCTCCAGGGCGTCGTTGCGCGCGGCCGAGCATCGCGGCGTCGATCCGGCCGAGGACCCGGCGGCGGCGCATCAGCCACAGCGCGATGCCGATCAGCAGGATGATCAGAACGACCAGGAGCAGCAACCACGGCATCGCCCAGAAGTATCCGGACGGACGCCGTCTTCGGCACGGCCTGACCGACCGGCTGCTGCGGATCCGGGTACGGCGTCAGCGCGACCGTCGCGGTCAGCGGGCCGTACGGGAAGACGTGCTGGAACGAGGCGCGTGAACGTCGCGCTGCCGCCCGGGCAGCAGCTCCGGCAGGTCCGGTGGCGTGAACTGTCGCCGAGCGTCTGGCCGAACACGTTCTTGATGGTGATCTTCGCGTGGCTCTGCAGGCGGATGTTGCCGGGATTGCTCACCGTGTACGACATCGTGACCGAGCCGTGGCCGAGCGGCGCACCGACCCCGTGGTAGTGCGCCGATATCCCGCTGACCGCGAGGCTCGGCCGCAGGTCGCCGGGGACGCGCAGGTAGACCCGGACGGCGACGCGCGAGTCCAGGTTGACGCCCGGCCTGAGCGCTCTTCGTCGTCAGCGACACCACGACGCCGCCGGCGTGGTCGCCGGGCGTCGCCGTGGCCGGGATCGCGACCGTGAACGGGACCGCGACGCTCTTGCCGGCCGGGATCGTCACCAGCGGCTGCGCGAAGTGGATCCAGGAACCGAGGTCGACCGGCTTGCGGCTGAACGGCGAGCAGGTCGAAGGCGCCGGTCGGAGTGTTGTACGCGTCGGTGCCGTACACGTTGAAGGAGACCGTGCGCCTTGCTGAGGTTCGTCACCAGCACGGTGTCGATGAACGAGGTGCCGGGCGTGCCCTGCAGCGTGAAGTGCGTGCGGCTGTCCGGGAGCCCGGCCAGCGTGGCCGGGCGTACCGACCAGATCCGTTGACCGTCGTCCGACCGGCGGCTGCGGTGGCGTGGCCATCGCCGGCGCCCGGCGCGATGCCGACGAACGACGAGCGCGGCAACCAGCAGGCCAGCAGCAGTGACGTTCGAGGCAGCCTCATCGACGTGCTTCCAATCACGGGTACGAGATACGGTTGATCCGGTGCGGACCGGGTCGATGACGACGACTCGGTCCGCACCGGCCGGTGCGGTTGCCTACCTAGATCAGGGGCTGATCAGGGTGAGCGTCAGGGTGCTGGTGTAGAGACCGGTCGGCTGACGTGTCCGGGATCCGGAAGTCCAGGCGCGGCACCGAGGTTCGCGGTACCGAGGCCGTTGCCGGGAGCGGCGACCGCGAGGTTGTTGACGCCCGACAGACCGAGGCTGGCCGGCGTCTGCAGCGTGGAGTTGACCGACGTTGCCGAGGCCGATCGTGCCTTCTGCGTCGCCACCGGCGTCCAGGGCCGGGGTCCAACCCAGGTTCTTGGCGGAGATCGTGGTGGCACCGTTGACGAAGTCAGCGGCCTGCCCCGTTACGGTCCAACCCGACTCGGAAGGACGCGTATCGACGACCGAAACACCGGTCAAACTGCCGTCGAATACCCAGGCGTGGTGGTGTCCGCCGGGATCGCTGGCGTCCACCGGGTGACCCGCGGCGGTCGGTCGGGTCGACCTGGGTCAACGCGACCGTCGCGCCCGCGGCGACCTGAAGGCTCAGGCTGCCGGCGAACGGGGCCGTGTTGTCCTGCGCGTTCAACGTGATGCCGGCCGTGCCGAAGTTTGCCGGCTGCACCACGAAGTTCACGATCAGCGACGTCGACGGATGAGAACGTCGTGTCCGACGGCGTGAACTTCGCCGTCAGCAGGTGCGGCGAGGCGGCCGCGTTCAGCATGACGGCCTTCGTCGCCACACCGGTCGCGCTGGTGTAGGTGTCCGCCGTACCGAGGTCCGTGGCGCCGTCGAAGAACTCGACGCCGCCAGCGATCCCGGGCGAGCCGAGGACGTGACATGGCCGTCAGCGTGACGTTTGCGTTGCCGGAGGCGTCACCCGTGACCGGGCTGACCGGGTTGGCGGCAAGCGTCGTGCTGGTCGGGGTACCGGCCGGCGAGACCGTGTACGCCAACGAGCCGTTCGACGACGTGAACGCGGTCGCGTTCGACGGTCGTGAACGCCGCGTTGAACGTGTGGCCGCCGTCCGCCGGGTGCGTGACGATCGTCGCGATGCCCGTCGCCGCGTTGTACGTGCCGGCACCGAGGTCGGTCGGCGCCATCGCTGAACTCGACCGAACCGGCCGCGCCCGCGGGCGAGACCGTCGCGGTCAGCGTGACCGCTGCACCGCTCGGAGCCGGGCTGGTCGGGTTCGCGGTGACGGCCGTGGTCGTGGTGACCGGACCGACCGGGAAGACGACCGTCCAGGTGTTCGGCCGCCGTGTTGACCTGGATGTCGGCACGGTAGTAGGTGACGCCCTGGCTCTGGCCGGGACCCGACGTGTAGAGCCGGAGCTCGTACAGGTTCTGGTAGCCGGACACCGTGCGAGGTGTTCGGGAACTCGCTGATGTAGTCGTTCATGGAGAGGTCACCGGACGTGCCGGTGGCCACCGGAACGGTCAGCGCGGCGACGTTGGCCGGGACGCCGGCGCCCGTTGCCGGGTAGTTGGTCGCACCGCCCAGCGTGTCGCCACTCCACAGACCCGGAAGTACGCCGGCCTGCGGCGTGAACGCCTTGAGCTGAGCCAGGCTGTCGCCGGCACGGCCCGGGCCCGATGCGGCCGCGTAGACACGCGGTCGGGTGATCGTCGAGGCTGCCCCCGGTAACCACCGCGCCCGCGGCGTTGTAGAACGTGATCGAGCCGAGCGCCGACGCGTCCGGTTCCCAGCCCGGGGTGACCGCCGCGTACGCCGCCGTCCCCCCGACGAGCATGCCGGCCGTGAGTGCGAGGGCTGCCGCCCCGGCCATCATCAGCCTTTTGCGAATCTTCACGTGAAGACTCCCCTTCGTGTGGGTGCGTCGGTCCGTTGTGGACCGACAACGATGGTCAGCTGTGAGCGAGACCGAGGTCGGAGTACGACGGGACGAGACCGGCGGACGCAATGAGCGGCGCCTTCGGACGAACGCGCGACCCAGCTCAGGGAGCCGGAGAACATCGTCTGGACCCAGTTCTTGGTGCCGCCGACCTGCCACGGGAAGGGCAGTCCGAACGAGCCCGTGGTGTCCGCGACGTCCCGCTGACGAACGATGATGTACAGGCCGCGAATGACGTTGTACGAGCCCGCAGCGGACAGCAGGGTGATCACGTTCTGGCTGCCGGCACCGCAGTAGCCGCTGTTCAGAACGAATGCACGGCCGACGGAGAACGGCCCGATCGCGTCGGGGTCGCTCTCGATGTTCGTCGGGTCGTGCTCCTGCATGGCGCCCACGTTCGTGCCGAGCGTGATCGCCGTGCCACCGTTAGCGGCCTGCAGGTCGGCCAGGAAGAAGTTGCGGGTTCCCGAGCCGGACTGCGGAAGCAGCGGGTGGATCGTGGCGGTCGCACGCCGGGCCGCTGTAGCCCGGGATGTCGCCCCACTTGAGGTACGTGCCCTGGTAGATGTTCACCAGGACGGAGAGCGGAAGGCTCGTCGGTGCATCGGTGGCGACCTTCTGGGACACCGCCATTTCGAGGCCGTCCGTGGCGAACTGGTAGACGTGCAGGCCACCCCAGCCGTTGGTGGTCGCCGCCGTCTGCTCCGCGGGGGAAGGCAGACGGGACGAGCGAACGTAGTTGATGACCTCCGTCGCGCCGGTGTCCGCGTTGAGCGCGCCAATACCTGCGCCCGACCCGTTCGGCCGGCCGGTCGGCTTGGCTATTGGCACGGAGTACGACCGTTGCGTTCGTCGTCGCCGCACCGCAGGCGTCGCCGGTGGCGTCAAAGTTGACGACCCGCCGGGACTGGTTCGTGGTGTTGAATCCGGTGTGCCCGTTGACGTCGCCGTCCGCGAGGAAATCCATACCGAACTGAACCGTGTCGGAGCCAACTCCGACGACGTCACTCGCCTGCGGTTGAACGTCCGCGCTGGCAACGGTGCCCTGAGACAGGATGAGGATCAAAGCCCCCACCACGCCCAGACCGGCCTTGCTGATGTTCTTCATCGCTGACCTTTCGCCTGGCGCATCCCGAGTTGGATGCGGGCCCAATTTCGCAGTGGAAGGTCTCGCCTAAACGGTGAATTCATGAACGCCAAATGAAACAGGTCGGCAACATCAGCGACTCGCGGTTCCCCTGCCGACAATTCGTACGCCGGCGACAATGTGCGCATCCGGCAGCGCCTCGAGGAATCGATGTGCGTTGTAATCGCACTCGTGTTGCCGCAGGTAGGACCGCGTGGAGACGGCGACGGGCAGGCCGCCGAGATCACCCCGCCACTGCCATTGACCGCGGCCGACGGAAATGACGATGCTCAGTTCTCCGGCCCGTTCCCGGAGCGGGAGAGCGGCATTGCGGCATTCGTCGTAGTCGGCGAACCAAACGGCTGATCGGCCTAATGGACGACTATTGGATGAGACGATCATCCAAGTGACATCGTCACCAACGCTGTCCCCATGCTGATTTGTGACTGCACGGGACAGAAAGACAAATCGTGGGCCAGCCACCGCTGACGCCTCCTCCACCAAGCACGATCACAAAGCCGACTAGCCTCCCCAGACCAGTGGTCGTGGGCACACGCTCTGTGAGCTGGGTGTCGGCCGCACATGTGCAAGGTGTCCAATGAGCGTCGGCCATACGAAGCCTGTGGACTATTTCCGCCCGGTTAACGTACGGGTGCGCAATTCCTGATATTGCGTCAATTGCATCGATTGGCGATAAGCGCACAATCCGACGCGTACGCCGACGCGTCAGGGCGATGAATGTTGGGGAGCGTCCACTTCGATGTGGTCGAACGCCACCTCGTACGGGGTCGCTGTGTCCCCGTAGTGCTGGATCACGCCGAGGCCGACGTAACCGCTGGCGTACGTGCCGGTCAGTCCTTCGAGCGGCCGGCCTAGCTCGACGCCGTTGCGGAACAGGAGGACACGGTCGCCGCTCACCTCGACCGTGATCCGGACCGCCGTGTTCAGCGGTATCGGCGTCGCGAACGGGATCGGCAGGCCCAGCTGCGCGAAGTCCGCGACGCCGTTATCGCCGACGGTGATTCCGTCCGTGCAGACCTGCACGCCGTAGCCGTGCAGCCTCGTCGATACCGACGTGAGGTGGAACCAGATGCCGGCGCAACTGCCCGGCGTCAGCAGCCTGATGTTCACCGAGACCAGAACATCGGTGAACTTGTTGGAGATGCCCTGGCAGCGGTAGGTCGGTACGCCGACGTCAGGAATCTGGAGCAGCGAAATGACGTAATGCGCGTCATTGAACGCGCAAGAGCCGTTCGTCGCCGTGGGATCGCTCAGCTTCCAGTTGCCCGGTGCTGCGAGGCTGTCCACCACGATCTTCTTCGGGAACGTCTCCGCCGACGACGACGGGGGCACCGACGGCGATGGCGACAGGGACGGTGACGGCGGCGGAGACGGCAGCGCGGACGGGGACGGCGCCGACGAGGGGGTCACCGATGGCGCCGGGGGTGACCCGGCCCCCGCCGAGCCGGGTACGTGCAGGTAGCCCGTCGCGAACCCGGCCACCGCGCCGGCGGTCGTCAGGACGATCAGCACCAGCAGCGTTATGCCGAGACCCCGCAACGCGCGCCCGGCCCGGCGCCGTGGCGGACGGACGATCTCGGTCAGCGCACTGGGATCCGGGCCGCGGCCGGCCGGGACGGTTGCAAACTCGCCGGTGACATCGACATAGGAGTACTGAAGTGCCGAGGTGAACTCCGCCGGCACCTCGTGCGCAGCGGCCACCACGTCGGTCGACAGGTTCTGCACGACGGCGTTGACGATCGGGTTCTCGGACGACTTCTCGGCCACCGCCGCGAGCACACCCTTGGGCGTACGCGAGAGCAGCTCATCGAGCAGTTCACGCGCGGACGGCCGGTCCAGCGGATTCTTCGCGAGCGCCTGCGCCACCAGGGACTTCAGCGGTTCGGTGATACCGTCCAGGTCCGGCGGGCGGGTCAGGATCGCGACCGCGGTCGCCGGCGACGAGTCGGCCATGAACGGAACGCGCCCGGTTGCCGCGAAGGCCAGCACGGCGCCCCACGCGAAGATGTCCGCGGCCGGCGTCAACGCTGCGTGTACGCCGGGGTCGAGCCGTTCCGGCGCCATATAGGACACGGTGCCGATCAGCTGATCCGTGCGCGTGTCGCCATCGGTACCGCTGGCCGCCTGTGCGATCCCGAAGTCGATGACCTTCGGTGATCCCGGGGCGAGTAGGACGTTGCTCGGCTTCAGGTCGCGGTGGATGACTCCGGCGCTGTGGATCGCGTACAGCGCGGTGGCGACGCCGATCGCGAGGCCGTAGAGGTTCGCCGGCGTCAGCGGTCCCCGGTCGAGAACGACCTCGGCCAGGCTCGGCCCGTCCACATATTCGACCACCAGGTACGGAGTCTCGTGATCCGGATCGGAGTCGAGCACCTCGGCCGTGCAGAACGGTGGTACCTCCTGCGCGCGGGTGACCTCGCTACGGAAACGACGCCGGAATTCGGGCTCGACGGCGAGGTCCGCGCGGATGACTTTGAGCGCGACCGTCCGTCCCTCCGGCGAATCGGCCAGATAGACCGATCCCATGCCACCTTCGCCAAGGCGTTGCAGCAGCCGGTATTTTCCCAATTGCTGCGGATCGCCCGGTCGAAGCGGCATGCCCCGTACGCCGCCACTCACCGTATTGTCCCTCCCCCGCGCATCCGCATTCGCCCCGATGACGTGTGGAATCGCACTGAACACATTCTCGCGACAGCATGCCAGTTGACACGAGAAAGCGAAATCCCCATCCGTGTCGGATCGAGCCGCTATCGGCCCAAAAGCCGACAGCGTCACATTGATGTTGGTCACGCGACGGTTGCCTAGACTGGCCGGGTGATCTCGACGCTGCTACTCGACTTCGATGGCGTGCTCGGGTTCCAGTCACCCGAGTACGTCGCCGCGATGAACAACGCGTACGCATGGCGGGTCGATGTCGAGGCCTTCTTCACCGAGTTGACCCACCATCCGGACGAGGCAGAAGCGATCGTCGGCCGCGGCGACCTGCTCGGCCTTGTCGAGAAGCTGCTGCCAGGGCACGTCGACGGCATCGCTGCGCAGGAGTTCCTCGACGGCTGGCTCGTGAACGCCGTCCTGCTGAATCAGGATCTCCTGGACCTCATCCCGCAGATGACCATCGAGCGAACCTTCCTCGCGACAAATCAGGAGGCACGTCGCGGCAGGGCGATCATGGAAAAGCTCGCCGGCGCCGAGTGGCTCACCGGATCGCTGATCTCGTGCGACCTCGGCTTCGCAAAGCCCGACCCCGCCTACTTCACCGCTGCGCTCGCGGCGATCGGCGCCGAACCGCACGAGTGCGTGTTCATCGACGACCGGCGCCCGAACGTCGCAGCCGCCGCCGCTCTCGGCATCCACAGCATCCTGTTCCAGGACGTGCCGACGCTCCGATCCGCCCTGCTCGACCTGAACCTGATCTAGGTCGCCTCCGTGGCGCCGGACCTCGCGGCGGGCACTTGTTCGGGCGCCTACCACTCTGGACTCACAAACGGTGCAGAGCGGTAGGCCGCAACAAAGAGGACTCGAACGTCAGCCGTTCGACCCCGTCTGGACTCCCGCCCGGGTGCAAAGCGACAGGCGGCCCCAACCAGAAACCACACTCCCGGGCGCCTACCACTCTGGACCCACAAACGGTGCAGAGCGGTAGGCCGCGCAAACAGGACCGCCCGCCAGCCGTTCAAACCCTCCGGACTCACAAACGGCGCAAAGCGACAGGCCGCCCCAACCAGAAACCACACTCCCGGGCGCCTACCACTCTGGACCCACATGCGGTGCAGAGCGGTAGGCCGCCACAAAGAGGACCGACTGCCGGTCGCCGCGTCGCGCGAGCCGGCGAGGCAGCTTCTAATTGTCGGCCGGTGCAATCGTCAGGCCGTCGGCCTTTCCGCCCAGCCGGTCCACGTAATCGGTGATCCGGCTCAGCGCACCTGCGTAGATCGACTTGTTGGCGGCGGTCGTCGCCGGATCGGCCAGTGCGTCCGGCACGTCGATCACGCGGATATTCGGCGTCAATGCGACCCATGTCGGGATCACCTGCGCCTTCGTGGCGACCCAGTGGCCGGACGCGTTCTCGGTGAATGTGACCTCGGGCATGATGCCTTCGCGGTTGTCGTTGATCGGATCCGCGTGCCGAGCGACCTGGTTACCCATGCCGTAGATGACCCACTTGCCGTTGACCTTCGCGATCGGCTGGACGACGTGTTCGTGGCAGCCAAGGATGAGATCGATGTCCGGCGACGCGGTGAGCTGCTTGGCCAGCGCGATCTGCTGCGAGTTCGGCACATGCGAGTATTCGACGCCCCAGTGGATCGAGAGCACCACGATGGCCGCGCCGGCCGTACGGGCACGATGGGCGGCCGCGAGGATGGCGCTCGCATCGGTCAGGTTCGCCACCCACGACTCGCCGGACGGGCGGCTGAGACCGTTGAATCCGAACGTGTACGACAGCTGGGCCACCTTTACCGGCGCTCCGCCTTGGCGAGGCGTCACGGTCAGCATGTTCGTCGTCTCGGAGTCGGCTTCGGTCCGGTAACTGCCGGCGTGCTGAACACCGGCGGCGTCGAGCGCGTCGAGGGTCCGTTTGATGCCGGCCGTACCCTGGTCGAGCGTGTGATTCGAGGCGGTGGAGCAGGTGTCGTACCCGATATCTTTGATGGTCTGTGCGATCTGAGGCGGCACGCTGAAGCGCGGATAGCCCTCATATGGGCCGTTCGCGGGCGCGACCGGGGTCTCCAGGTGGCAGACCGCGACGTCGGCGGCCTCGATCGCCGGCTTGACGTCGGTGAAGATGTCGTCGAAGTACATGCCGGACTTGCCGTCTGCCTTCGCATCCTTCTGCGCCTGCGCCCACACGTCCGGGTGCAGGAGTTCGTCACCGGCGCCCAGGATGGTCAGCGTCCGCGGCCCGGTCGGCGCGGCGCTGACGGCACCGCCCGCCTGAACAGCGCTGGACGCGGTCGTGCCGGAAACGGTGGCCGGTTTCGATGTGCAGCCGGCGAGACCCGCCGCGACGAGGGTGAGCGCGGCGATCTTGAGAACAAACGGACGGGTCACGACAGCACACTGTGCCTGCATCCGGCCGGTGCGGCAAGTATCGGCACACGGTCCGAGCCGGCCGACCCGTGACGGACGGCCGGCTCGGTGCCCGTGATCAGACGTGTGCGGGCGCCTGCGCCGGGACGATCACCTTGGCGTCCGAGCGCGCCGTCAGGTATACGGTGTCGCCGGCCTTGATTGCGAGCGCGTCCGCACCCTCGCGGGTGAGCTGCGTCCACACCTCGCCGTCGACCGTCGACATCTCGGCCCGTACCTCGAAGCCGAGCCGGACGACGCGATCCACCCGCGCCGTCGTCGCACCGGGCGTCTCGGCGGCCGAGACGACGATGTCATGCGGGCGGACGAGCTGGCCGCCGAGCCGGGTGACCGAGCCGAGGAAGCTCATCACGAACTCGTTCGCCGGGTTCTCGTAGATCTCGTGCGGGCTGCCGACCTGCTCGACGACGCCGCCGGCGAGCACGGCGATGCGGTCCGCGACCTCCATCGCCTCCTCCTGGTCGTGCGTCACGAACACGGTCGTCACGTGCACCTCTTCGTGCAGGCGGCGCAGCCAGAGCCGCAGCTCCTTGCGTACCTGGGCGTCGAGCGCGCCGAACGGCTCGTCCAACAGCAGCACCTCCGGCTCGACCGCAAGAGCACGAGCGAGCGCCATCCGCTGCCGCTGCCCGCCGGACAGTTGAGCCGGATAGCGGTTGGCGAACTGCTCCAGGTGTACGAGTTCGAGCAGCTCCATCACGCGCTTCTTGATGTCGCCCTTCGGCCGCTTACGGATCTCCAGGCCGAACGCGACGTTCTTGAACACCGTCATGTGCTTGAACGCCGCATAGTGCTGGAACACGAATCCGACGTTGCGCTTCTGCGGCGTCAGCTTGGTGGCATCCACGCCGGAGATCATCACCGTGCCGGTGTCCGGCCGTTCCAGACCGGCGATCACCCGCAGCAGCGTGGACTTGCCGCCGCCGCTCGGGCCGAGCAGCGCGGTCAACGAGCCGTCCGGGATGTCCAGGGACACGTTCTTGAGGACCGGCGTGGCACCGAACGACTTGTTGACGTCACGTACTTCGATTGCCATATCAGTCGGTGTCCTTCGATTGATCCGTCCGGGAGCGGAGCAGCTTGGTGAGCAGGAGTGCGACGATCGCGAGCAACGCCAGCACGGTCGATGCCGCGAACGCGCCGGAGTCGTCGAAGTTGCCGTGCTCCTGCTCGACGTACAAGGTGAGGGTCTGGGTCTGATCGACGATCCGGCCGGACACGACCGCGACCGCGCCGTACTCGCCCAGCGCACGCGCGAGGCAGAGCACGACGCCGTAGGCCAGCGCCCACTTCATGCCGGGCAGCGTGATCCGCCAGAACGCGGTCCACCGACTGGCGCCGAGTGTGTGCGCGGCCTGTTCCTGCTCCTCGCCCATCTCTTCGAGCACCGGCACGATCGCGCGTACGACCAGCGGCAGCGACACGAACACGGTGGCGAACACCATGCCCGGCGTGGAGAAGATGATCTGGACGCCGTGCTTCTCGAACCAGCCACCGACTGGCGCGAACTTGCCGTAGACCAGGATCAACGCGAGGCCGACCACGACCGGCGACACCGCGAGTGGCAGGTCGACGAGCGCGCTCAGAAGACGCTTACCAGGGAACCGGGTCCGGGTGAGCACGAGTGCGGTGATGATGCCGAACACCGTATTGGCAACGACCGCCCAGATCGCGACGATCAGCGTGACCTTCAACGCGGAGAGGAAGTCTTCGGAGGTCAGCGCATCGTGCACGGGCTGCCAGCCACCCGAGAACGTCCGCCAGCCGATCAACCCGATCGGAATGATCAACAAAAACATCAAATAGAGAATGGTGATCAACCGCAACGACCACTTACCCACGGCGCGCCCCCCGTCGCTGCAGAAGATCAAGACCGATGAGTACGACCAACGCGATGCCCAGCAGCACCGTGGAGATCGCGGCCGCGCCGACCTGATCGTCGCCCTGGATCCGGTTGTAGATCGTGACGGAGACGACCTGCGTCTGGTTCGGCAGGTTCCCGGAGATCAGGATCGTCGAACCGTACTCGGCGATCGACCGCGTGAACGCCAGCCCGGCGCCGGACAGCATCGCCGGCAGCAGGTTCGGCAGCACGATCCGGCGGAACGTGGTCCCCCGCCCGGCGCCGAGCGAGTAGGCGGCCTGTTCCATGTCGCGATCGAACTCGATCAGTACCGGCTGGACCGTACGCACGACGTAGGGCAACGTCACGAACAGCAGCGCGACGAACACCCCCACCCGCTTGTACGCGAGGTCCACGTGCAGCGGGCTGGAGATGCCGTACAGCTCGAGCAGCACCAGGCCGGCCACGATCGTCGGCAGCGCAAACGGCAGATCGATCAGCACGTCGATCACCGCCTTGCCGAAGAACCGGTCGCGCACCAGCACCCAGGCGATGATCGTGCCCATCACCAGATTGACCAGTGCGACCAGTACCGACGCGATCAGCGTGAACTTGAGTGCCGACCATGCGTCGGGCGTGGTCACCGCGGCCCAGAAGTAGTGGGAGCCGTGGCCGGTCGACTTGAAGACCAGCACGGCCAGGGGGACCAGCACGATGATGCTCAGGTAGATCACGGCGAAGCCGAGTCCGAGGCCTGGTGCTCGGCCCGCTTTGCGGGCTCGTCTGGTCCGCGTACGGGGGGTCGGTGCAGACGCACCGACGAGGTCCGGCGCGTCGCCGGACCTCGTCGGTGTCTGTTGGTCAGTGGTCATTCGCTGGCTTAGCTGGCCTTGGACGCTGACGGTGAAGCGCTCGCGGTCGGCGCCGTTGCCACACCGTTCTTCTCTTCGATTTTGGTGACGATACCGGTGTTCGCGTCGAAGTACTTCTTCGTGATCGCCGTCCAGCCGCCAAGGTCGTCGATGGTGAACAGTCCGGGTGGCGTCGGGAACGAAACGCCGTAGTCGCCCTGGACGATCGGCCGGTAGCCGTTCTGCGCGTAGATCTTCTGCGCCGCCGGCGTGTAGAGGAAGTCGAGGAACGCCTTCGCCTGCACCGGGTTCTTGCTGTCGCTGGTCACGGCGACCGGGTTCTCGATCAGGATGGTGTCATCCGGGATCGTGTAGTCCAGCGCCTGGCCCTTCTGCTTCGCGAAGATCGCGTCGTTCTCGTACGCGATCATGGCGTCGCCCTTGCCACCGATGAACGTCTGCAGCGAAGCGCGAGCGCTCGTGTCCTGCACGGCGATCTGCGGGAACAGCGCGTCCAGGTACGCGTCGCCGGCGGCCTCGTTCGTGTTCTTGGCCGACTCGGCGCCGTAGGCCGCCATGACGTTCCAGCGCGCGCCACCGGAGCTGATCGGGTTCGGCGAGATCACCGAGACACCGGGCTTGATCAGGTCATCCCAGGTCTTGATGTTCTTCGGGTTCCCGGGGCGGGTCGCGATCACCACGACGGAGTCGGTGATCATGCCCTTGTACTGGTTGGCGTTCCAGCCCGCGTCGACCAGGTTGGCCTTGACCAGCCGGTCGATGTCCGGGGACGCCGAGAAGGCGACGATGTCGGCTGCCTGACCGGCCGCGACCGCGCGGCTCTGGTCGCCGGACGCACCGTAGGACGTCGTGAACTTGACGTTCTTTCCAGCCGGCGTCTTCTGGAATGCCTTGATCAGATCCGTGTACGCCGCCTGCGGCGTCGAGTATGCAACGAGTGACAGCGTCACCGTCGGTGCGCCCGGGCTCGACGAGGACGAGCTGCTGCACGCCGCGAGTCCCGCTGCTGCGAGCGCGAGACCGGCAACGGCCGCGAGGGCCCGTAAATTCCGCTTCACTGGAACCTTCCCTACATTGTCGATTGACTTGATAGGGAATCTAGTGGAACCCGTTCACATACGTCAACTGTGTGTCTGATTCGTGACGCTCCGGCCTGATGCGCAGCCGCGCACCCGATCAACGACGCGCCGGAGCTACGCCCAGGCTTCCGGGTCGGCGATCAGAGCCCGTACGCGCGGTGGCATCTCGTTCGACGCCACGTCGGCAATCGTGACCATGTCCAGGATCTCGCGCTCGCTCGCCCGGAGGGCGATCCAGACATCCTGCAGCGGCTTGGCCGCGCCGGTATAGCCGAGGTCTTCCGGACGCGTACCGCGGACGTGCGCGAGTGGCCCGTCGATGACCCGGATGATGTCGGCGAGCGAGATCTCGGTGGCCGGACGCATCAGCCAGTATCCGCCGTCCGGACCACGCTGAGCTGCCACGATGCCGCCGCGCCGAAGCTGCACGAGGATACTTTCGAGGAATTTGCCGGGAATGTTCTGCGCGGTGGCGAGCTTCTCGGCGGTCATCAACTGCGGGCCGGAGGCGGCGTCGGCGGTATCCGCGACGAGTTGCGCGGCCGCCAGTTCGGTCACCGCACGCAGCGCATAGTCCACCCGAGCCGACAGTCTCATGAGATTGATTATGGTCGTGCGACCAGTGCTTCTGCCATCCGCCCCGGCCGGATGCGGAAAGTCGGCCGCGGCGCGTGCCGGGCAACGCCGGCCAGAGACGCCCTCTATCGTCATGCTCATGCCTGCACGAGACATAGACCCTGCATTCGTGGCGTTGCCGCTCACCGAGATGGCCGAAGCGGCGCTGGCGCGCGCTCGCGAACTCGGAGCGCAGCATGCCGAGTTGCGCGTCGAGCGCATCCGTGCCCAGCACATCGGGCTGCGCGACGGCGATCTTGACGGGATCAGCGACACGTCCAACACCGGCGCCAGCGTCCGGGTGGTGTTCGACGGCACGTGGGGCTTTGCCGCCGGGGCAACGCTCACCGCGGAGACCGCGGCAAGCCTGGTCGACCAAGCCGTGGACGTCGCGCGTACCTGCCGAGCCGTCAATGCGGAGCCGATCGTCCTCGCACCCGAGGCCGCCTACGGGACGCAGAGTTGGTCGTCGCCGTACGAGATCAATCCCTTCGACCTGCCGGACGACGAGAAGATCGCGCTGCTCGCCGGTTGGAGCCGGGATCTCCTCGCCGATGAGCGGGTCGATCACGTGGACGCGTCGGTGGATGCCGTGCAGGAGAACAAGTACCTCGCGGATCTGGCCGGCAACCGGCTCACCCAGCAGCGCGTACGCATCAATTGCGGCGTGACCGTGGTGGCCGTGAACGCCGAGACCGGTGCGTTCGAGGAGATGTCGACGACCGCGCCGCCGGTCGGGCGGGGCTGGGAGTTCGTGCAGGGCGACGGCTGGGATTGGGCGGCCGAGTTGGCCGCGCTTCCGGGCCTGCTGGCCGAGAAGGTGGCCGCACCGTCGGTCGAAGCCGGCCGATACGACCTGGTCATCGATCCGACCAACCTGTGGCTCACGATTCACGAGTCGATCGGCCACGCGACCGAACTCGACCGCGCGCTGGGGTACGAGGCGGCGTACGCCGGCACCTCGTTCGCCACCCCGGACAAGCTCGGCACACTGACCTACGGCTCAGCCGGTGATGAACGTGACCGGCGACCGCGATACCCCTCACGGGCTGTCCACGGTGGCCTGGGACGACGAAGGCGTGGCCGCGCAGCACTGGCCGATCGTGCAGGACGGCGTGCTCGTCGGCTACCAGCTCGATCGGCGGATGGCCGAATTCACCGGCATCGGCGACGGTCGGTCCAACGGCTGTGCGTTCGCCGACTCCCCCGGGCACGTGCCGATCCAGCGGATGGCGAACGTGTCGCTACAGGCCGATCCGGCCGGTCCGACCACCGATGAGCTGATCTCGCGCGTACAGCGGGGGCTCTACATCGTCGGCGACAAGTCCTGGTCGATCGACCAGCAGCGGTACAACTTCCAGTTCACCGGGCAGCGCGCGTTCCTGATCGAGGACGGTCGCCTGGTCGGGCAGGTCAAGGACTTCGCGTACCAGGCCACCACGACAGACTTCTGGGGCGCGATGGAGGCGGTCGGCGGTCCCGACACGTTCCTGCTCGCGGGCGCGTTCAACTGCGGCAAGGGCCAGCCCGGCCAGGTCGCACCGGTCAGTCACGGCTGCCCGTCCGCGCTGTTCCGCAGCATCAACATCCTGAACACCGTCTCGGAGGCCGGACAGTGACCCGAACAGCGACCGACACATCCCAGCACCTCGTCGAGCGCGCACTCGATCTGTCCCGCGCGGACGGCTGCGTCGTGCTGGTCGAAGACCGCAGCAGCGCGAACATCCGGTTCGCGAACAACACGCTGACCACCAACGGCGTGATGAGCGATGCGCGCGTCACGGTCATCTCCACCATTTCCGGATCCAGCGGTACGGCCGCCGGCAGCGTCACCCGCGCCGGCGTCGACGTCTCCGCGCTGGCCGATCTCGTCAGCGCGAGCGAGACCGCGGCCCGCGCCGCCGGACCGGCACCCGACGCTCAGCCGCTGGTCCAGGGCGGCGCGGACGGATCGTGGGCGGAGCCGCCCGCGACCACCTCGATCGGCGTCTTCGCAACGCTGGCGCCCGCTCTCGGCGACGCGTTCGCGCGAGCGCGCTCGGAGGATCGGCTGCTGTTCGGGTACGCCGAGCACGAGGTCACGACGACCTACCTCGGTTCGTCGACCGGGCTGCGCCGCCGGCATGCACAGCCGACCGGAAGCCTCCTGATCAACGCGAAGTCGAAGGATTTCAGCCAGTCCGCCTACGTCGGCGTACCGACGGCCGACTTCACCGACGTGGACGCGGCGGCACTGGACGCGGAGGTTGCGACGCGGTTGTCGTGGGCGCAGCGCCGTATCGACCTGCCCGCCGGCCGGTACGAGACGCTGCTACCGCCGGATGCCGTCGCGGATCTGATCGCGTACCTGTTCTTCTCGGCATCGGGCCGGGACGCGGCCGACGGACGTTCGGTGTTCAGCAAGCCGGGCGGCACGCGGATCGGCGACCAGCTGTGCAGCGACGGCGTACGGGTCACGCTCTCCGGCAACCCGACCACGCCGGGTCTCGAGTGCGCGCCGTTCGTCATCGCGCACCAGAACGACGAGGTGACATCGGTGTTCGACAACGGTCTGGCGCTCGGCCCGACCGACTGGATCCGTGACGGCGTGCTCACCAACCTGCTGACCAGCCGCGCGAGCGCCGAGAAGACCGGACTCCGGCTGTCACCGGCGGTCGACAACCTCACGATGTCGGCGACGACGGGTGGCAGTGGCCGCAGCCTGAGCGAGATGATCGCGGCGACCGACCGTGGTCTGCTGCTGACCTGCCTGTGGTACATCCGGCCGGTCGATCTTCAATCGTTGCTGCTCACCGGCCTGACCCGGGACGGCGTCTACCTGGTCGAAAACGGCGAGGTAACCGGCGCGGTGAACAACTTCCGGTTCAACGATTCGCCGGTCGGCATGCTGCACCGGATCGCCGAGGCCGGTGCACCGCAGCGGGCGCTCGGGCGGGAATTCGGCGAGTACTTCAGCCGTACGGCGATGCCGGGGCTGCGGATCGGCGACTTCAACATGTCATCGGTCAGCCAGGCCTCGTAGGTCATGCTGGGGCGCCGGTCTGATCCGGACGGGCGCCCTTCGTCATGTCGAGGATGCACAGACGGGTTCCGTACGGATCGGCAATCACCGCGCACTTTCCGATCGTGACGTCGAACGGCGCCACCAGGACGCGGCACCCCTGCGCGACGTACTCGGCGACTGCGACCGCAACGTCGTCGACCAGGTAGTGGACTTCGACGCGCGACGGTATCCCGGGATCGCCGTGCAGCACGATCTCCGCGTCGCTCTCCGGGAACACCAGCCCGACCGCGCCGTCCGCGCGCCAGTGCGTTCGCAGACCGAACACCCGGACGTAGTACGCCGCCGCGGCATCGACGTCGTCGACCCGGATCATGACGCAATCGATCTTCCGCAGCATGCCGTCTCCCTCGGCCGCGATCAGTTCGACGGCTCGTCGGGTGCGACCGGCAGACCGTCGGAGTCGTCGGGTGCGACCGGCAGGCACCGTCCGAGCGGAAGGCCTCGCCGCTCTCGGTCACGACCGCGCATTCGTAGCCGTCCAGCGCCGCGAGCCAGCTCAGGCCACGCTCGCTCATCGCCATCGCGGCCGTCGCATACGCATCGGCGACCGCGAGGTCCGGCCCGGTGATCGTGACCGAGCGGAGGTACGTGACGGGTTGGCCGCTGTACGGATCGAAGACGTGCAGCCCACGCTCGTAGGTGCCGGACGTGGCGATCGCGAGATCCGTGGCGGCAACGACCCAGGCGACCTTGCCGGCCTCCCACGGATGGCGGATGCCGATCCGCCACGGTTCACCGTCGGCCGCGAGCCCGCGAACGCAGATGTCGCCGCCGGCGTTGACGCAATGGTTCACCGCGCCCGCGGCGTACAGACGATCGGAGGCGATCTGCACGGACCAGCCCTTCACGTAGCCGGACGGGTCAAGGCTGCCGGTCGCGTACGCGTCGAAGTAGCCGTTGGTTGCCTCGCGGAGATCTTCGCAGGCCTCCAGGACGGTGCGCAGGTCCGGCGATGCGGCCTCGATCCGCAGCGCGCCCCGGGCCAGCCGTGATACCTCGCTATCCGGCTTGTACGTGCTGAATCGCTCGTCGACCTCGTGGAACCAATCGAACGCCGCGTCCGCCAGGATCTCGACATCGACCGCAGACGTGGCATCGACGATGTCGACCGAGATGGCCGTACCCATGATCATCTCGACGCGGTGGAAGTGCGCGCTCACCGTGGTGACGCTACTACGCGGCCGATTTCAGGACGGCCCCAAGCGCGGCGATATAAGCGTCCGACGTGTACGTCGCTCCGCTGACCGCGCGAAATGCGGGCGCTCTGCGCGGCCAGTGCCTCGGATCGAAGCTTCGGGCAGGCTTTTTGCGTGCAGTAGCTCGGCGAATTCGAGGCGTAGCTTGCCGCGATGTCTGTGATCTTGTGCCCGGAGATGGTCACGGTCAGCGTCAACGTGCCGTAATGCTCGCTGGACGACGCCTGATATCTGCCGTCCTTCGGTCCGGTGGCGGTCGGCGTCGTCGTCGGGGTCGGCGTCGTCGTCGGCTTGGTGGTCGGTTTCGACGTCGTCGGGCCGGCGTCGGCGAGGCAGCACCCGGCGACGGTGCCGTAGCAGGCTTGCCCGACGTTGCGGTCTTCGCCGGTGCCGGAGATCCGCCGGTGGTCGTGGCCCCCGGACCGGTGACGCCCGGACCCGCGACGACCACGCCGGACGTGCCGGTCGCGGCGGCCGCGACCGGTCCGTCGATCGATGCGTTCCCCACCTTCGCGCCGACGAGCAGGCCGGTGCCGGCGAGCGTTCCGAAGAGGAGGGCGGCGGCACGACGCATGTCGAAACTCCTGGGATCGAGGGGGACGGGAATCAGAACTCGAACGGGTCCATATGGATGTGCCGACGCGGCACCCGGAGCCGTTTCATCGCGGCCAGTGATGCGTCCACGAGGCCCGGCGGCCCGCACAGATAGATGTCGCATCGCTTGATGTCCGGGACCAGTTGCGCCATACCGTGCGGCGAGAATGCACGTTTTGGCCCTGGATCGTTGCGGGAGCCGAGCACGTACCAGAGCGTCGCCCCGCGAGTATCGGCAAGCCACTCCAGTTCGTCCCGGAAGATGACATCGTCCATGCTGCGTGCGCGGTAGAGCACGGTTGCACCGGACGGCAACTCTTCGAGGAGCGCGCGGATCGGGGCGATCCCGCTGCCGCCGGCAATGAGCAGCGTGGACGCCTGGCGGCGCTGCTCGGCGGTGAAGATGCCCCATGGCCCTTCCGCGAAGATCCGGACTCCGGACCGCAGCTTCTGCAGGTCGGACGTATGGTTTCCGACGACTCTGACGGTCAAGCGCAGCCAGCGGCCGTTGGGCGCGGCCGACAGCGAGAACGGATGCGCCTGCCACCAGCAGCCCTTCGCCAGGAAACGCCACCGGAAGTACTGACCGGCCCGGGCATCGATGTCCTCCACTCGACGGCCGGTGATGTAGATCGAGACCATGTCGTCCGACTCGGCGACCACCTCGGCGACCCGCAACCGATGCCGGAGGTTGAACGCGATCGGCGTGAGCAGCCGACCCCGGATCAGGCATCCCACCACGAAGACGTAGAGCGCGACCCAGTACCAGTGTCCGAAGCCGCCCTTGTTCAGCTCCTGGCCGTCGGCGAATTGGTGCCCGTAGCCGAGCAGCAGCACCAGGTAGCTCGCGAGGTGGATGTAGTACCACAATTCATAGGGCATGCGCCGCCGGACCGAACGGATCGGCCAGCAAGCCGATCGCGATCAGGATGCCGGTCGCGATGTACGCGCTGATCATGGCGGCGAACCCGTGCCACAGTTGATCGGTCTGATCGAACACGGACACGCCGCTCTCGGCGGCGTAGCCGAACGTGATCAGCACGACGTGAGCGATCACGAAGATGACGAGCGCGGCACCCATCTCTCGATGCCAGACCAGGAGATCGTGCGCACCGACCGAGAGTTCGAGCCAACGCACCCGGCTCATCAGCAGGATCTGGACGAGCAGGATGAATCCCGCGATCATGCCGGTGATCCGGCCGCTCGCCGTGAGCAGCAGGGCGCTCCCGTGCAACGAACTCGCCGGGGTGTCCAGCCACCACAGCTCGACCGATGCGAACAGCATGAACCAGAACATGATGATCAGAAATAGCCGGGTGCCGCGATCCGACCGCTGCGGCACGATCGGCTGGTAGCCCCAGTCTCCGACGAACTCGTGATGCAGCGCGGGTGGAGCATTGCCGGATCTCGCCGCGGCCGTGGGCGGAAGATCCGGCCGCTCCGGAAGGCGTACGCGCGGGATCGTGCCCGTCGCCGTCACGGTCAACGGCGGCGGTCGCCCGCTCGGGCGGCGATCGGCATACCCGCGCCACGCCGCCTCCGGCGACTCCGGAGTGCTCAGCTGTCGATACGCAGAGTAATCGGCAGACGATCCGTTGCGGCCGTCGACGGACTGGTCCGGCCGCTCCGGCCCGAGCGGCTGAACGGCGTGTCGCGGTGGCACGGGGGATGCTCCTGTCGTCACTGACGATCCGTCACGATCCTCGCAGCCTATCCTTAGACGGCTCTAAGATGCGGTTTCCCTCCGACTGAAAAAGTGAGCATGATTCACCGCCGCGCCCGCATGGACGCATGCGGACGCGCGAGCCGACTGCTGAACCGACTGCCGAGCCGACGAACCGAACGGCATCAGTGACGCTCACCGTTACGCTACGTAGCCGCGGGATGGTCAGCTGTTGAGCGGCGTACCGGTTTCGAGCAGCGTCTTCAACCCACTGAGCACCCACGCCCAGCCGCCGCCACCACCGTGACTCTCAGCGGCGCCGGCAACCAGAGATGCGACGAGCGGCGCACCGTTGAGGTCGTGCGTGATGGTCAGCGTCGTAACGCCGTCGACCTCGTCGGAGATCTCGTACGTCAACCGGGTGAAACCTTCGGCCGCCGCGGTCTCGTCCATCGCCATCCGCCACGTCTGGACCAGGCGGTGCGGTTCGCTGGCCTCGATGACCTCGCCGTCCACGGCGATGTCGGAGGCTCCCATCGCGCGCATACCGGCGTTGGTCGGACTGCGGAACGCGCCGCCGGGCCGGAGGTCGTACTCCACCGGGCAGCTGTATCCGTAGCGCTCGGTCCACTCGGACTTGGTGATCGCGTCCCAGATCGCCTGCGGGGACGTCTTGATGTAGACCCGATAAACCTGAACCGTCTGCGTTGCGGTGGTCATGACGAACCCTCCAGTTGCGATTTGAGATCGACGAGCGCCGTCACGTGGCGCTCGGCGTATTTACTGATCCACCGATCGTGAATCAGTCGGATCGGGACCGGGTTGAGGAAGTGCAGCTTCTCCCGGCCGGAACGGCGCGCGACGACGAGACCGGCATCCTCCAGAACCCGCAGGTGCTTCATCACGCCGAATCGGGTCATCGAGAGACCGGATTCGAGGTCGGTCAGCGTCCGGCCGTCCTGAACGAACAGCAGATCGAGAAGGATTCGCCTGGTCGGATCGGCTAAGGCCTTGAAGACCAGATCGTCGTCGTCCACCACTTCAAGATAGGTGACCATTTAGTCACATGTCAAGTCGCTCGTCGCTGTAGAGATCCCGACAGGTCGACGACCGACTGCACGTCACGGGCCTCGGACGTCGGACGACCGGAAACGCTGTGTTAATAGATGGTTACAGCAATCGTCGACGTCCCATAGCATTTGCGGCATTCAGTCGATCTACAAAGGAGATGCCGGTGTTGTCCGAGAAAAGACATCATGTCGTGCTCGCCATGTCCGTGCTCACCCTGACGATCGGCGCCGTCGGCATATCGTCGCCGGCATCGGCGCACCCGGCGCCCATTACCAAGCTGGCCTCCCGGAGCAGCGCCGGGGCGCTGGGCAACCAATCCAGCGCGGAGTCATCCCTCTCCGCGGACGGCCGGCTCGTCGCGTTCTCGTCGAATGCCACGAATCTCGTAGCCGGCGACACCAATGGTGTGGCGGACATCTTCGTCCAGGATCTGCGTACCGGTAAGACAATTCGCGTCTCGGTCGGCGCCGGCGGCGTCCAGGCCAACAAGCGCAGCAACCAACCGAGGATCTCCGGCAACGGACGTTACGTCGCGTTCTCCTCGGAGGCGAGCAATCTCGTGGCGGGCGACACGAACCACCAGCCGGACGTCTTCGTACGGGATCTGCGTACCGGCGTGACGCGTCTGGTCTCGGTCGGCCTGCACGGCGCGAAGGCGAACGGCGACAACGCCGCACCGGCGATTTCGGCCAGCGGGCGCTACATCGCGTTCCTGTCCGATGCTTCCAATCTGGTGACCGGCGATACGAACGGCACCGCCGACGTCTTCGTCCGCGACATGTCGGCCGGCACCACGAAGCGTGTGTCGATCCGGACCGGCGGCGGGCAGAGCAACGCGTACAGCGACGGGCCTGGCATCTCGGCCGACGGCCGGTTCGTCACGTTCGCGTCGCCCGCAACCAACCTGGTCGCCGGTGACACGAACGGTGTGGTCGACGTGTTCATCCGCGACCGATCGGCCGGCACTACCCGGCGCATCTCGGTCGGCCCCGGCGGTACGCAATCCGACGGCCCCGCGACCCAGGCGGTCATCTCGGCGAACGGCAAGTTCGTGGCATTCGTCTCCGAGGCGACGAACATCGTCGCCACCGACACCGACGCGGACCCGGATGTGGTCGTACGTTCGCTGGCGACCGGCATCAACACTCAGGTGTCGTTCCGCACCGACGATCTGCCGGGCAGCTTCGCCGTCGGCCCGGCGATCTCCGGCGACGGCAATCTAGTCGCGTTCACCACGGCGTCCGACCTGGTGCCGGCAGACACCAACTCCAACCAGGACATCTACCTGCGCAATGTCCGCGCAGCCACGAACGAGCTGATCTCGGTCGATCTGGCCGGTGGCGGCGCCGGTCTGGACACCGCAGAAGCGGCCATCTCGGCCTGCGGGCATCAGGTGGCCTTCGCTTCGTCGGCGGCCACGATCGTCGCGAACGACACCAACAACACGCAGGACATCTTCGTCCGGATCCGCTGAGTCGATCGGGGCACCCGGGCGACCGGGTGCCCCGAGCACTCAACAGGTCACGGCACCGCACAATCGTTGCGCGGCCCGAGCGGTAAGCGTCGTGGCGACGTCGGCCGCCCCGGTCTTGTTGACCTCATCGACGACGGTCACCCAGACCAGGTAGTCGCCCCGACGCTCGATCGCATAGTAGATCGCGACGCCGCGCGCGGACAGCGCACCGACGGTTCCCGGATCGGTACTGGTGACGAGGATCGACTCGTCCCCACCGAGGCTGGTGCTCACCACCTGGAACTGCCCGCCGCAGGCACCGGCGATCAGATCGCTGATCGCGGCCATCGCCCGGTGTGCCGCGCCGGGTTGGAACTGCATCACACTTTCGCCACCGAGCAGCGTATCCGGGCTCGTCTTGACGAAGCCGTTACCGACAACGGACGACGGCTGGTCTCCGCCCGGCAGGCCGGTGTCCGGTCCACAGCCTTCGAACGGATTGGGGACGTACGGCTGCGGGAACGGCCCCTCGGCCTTGTCCCAGTAGGGCCTAACATCGTCCATGGTGAGCAACGCATCGAACGGAATCGCGGCCACCGTTGACGGTACCTTCGACGGCTCGGTCGACGGCTGGCTCGAGGAGACCACGGCGGACGGACGTACCGCCTGGCTCGCCGCCGGCGACACGCTCGGAGCGTTACCGCGTGGCAGCAACGCTCCGGTGGCCAGAATGACCGCGGCCACGACAACGGCGGCAGACGCGCCTACCGCCAGTTGGATCCGGCCACGACGGTTGCCCGCCGCCCGGATCTGATCCGCGGCCGGCCAGTCCAGCCCGGACATGTCAGTACGCAACCGGTCTCCCAAGTCATTGAAGTCAGGCATTGTCGGTCTCCTGCAGGCGTGGTTCCAGGATGGCGGCCAGCGCGGTACGGCCGCGGGAAAGGCGTGCCTTAAGCGTGCCGACGGCAACGCCGGTCTCCGCGGCGATCTGCGCAACGGGCAGGTCGAGCAAGTGGTGCATGACGATGACCTGGCGCTGCGGTCCGGGCAACCTGCGCAGCGCAGCAATCAGCGTCACGGTGTCGTCGCCGGGTGCCGGGAACGCATCCACCGGCCCGTGCCGCTGGTACGCGCGACGCCGGTTGGTGATGCTGCGCCAGCGATGGGACAGCACCCGCCAACCGACCGTACGTACCCATGCTTCCGGGTTTTCGGACACGCTGAGCTTGGCCCAGTGCTGCCATGCGCGGGTGTACGCCTCCTGCGCAGCGTCCTGCGCCTCGGCCAGATCACCGCCCGCCGTATATAGGTAGGTGACGAGCCGGACCCGTGTGCCCCGATAGAACTCGTCGAACCCGTGCGCATCCCGCATGCGGTCTCCCCGGAAGTTGTCTCTGACCTACATAAGCCTTCCGGGCACCGGCAGGTTGCAGACGGGACGATATTTCCTGCCGGTGTCAGCCTCGATGACTACGCGAGGCTGCTCAGCTCGTCGAATTCGGCATCGGTGAGGGTGACACCCGCACCGGCGATGTTGTCCTCGAGGTGCGCGACCGACGACGTACCCGGGATCGGAAGCATCACCGGCGAACGCCGCAGCAACCATGCGAGCGCGACCTGCGACGGCGTCGCGCCCTTCCGGCCGGCGATCTCCGACAGCGGGCTGCCGGTGGCCGCGAGCTGGCCGGTCGCGAGCGGGAACCACGGGATGAACCCGATGCCGGCCGCCTCGCAGACGTCGAGGATTGCCTCGGAGGCGCGGTTCGCGACGTTGTACAGGTTCTGCACGGCCGAGATCTCGACGATCTTCTGCGCTTCGGCGAGCTGATCGACATCGACCTCGGACAGGCCGATCAAGCCGATCTTGCCCTCGTCCTGCAGCATCTTGAATTCGCCGAGCTGATCCTCGAGCGGCACCTTCGCGTCGATCCGGTGCAACTGCATCAGCGGAATCTGCTCCAGCCCGAGGTGGCGGAGGCTGAGTTCGGTCTGCTGACGGAGGTACTCCGGTCGCCCCACCGGCCGCCAGTCCCCCGGTCCGGAGCGCGACAGGCCCGCCTTCGTCGCGATGATCACGCCGTCGGCATACGGATGCAGAGCCTTCTTGATCAGCTGCTCGGCCACGAAGGGCCCGTAGGAGTCGGCCGTGTCGATGAAGTTCACACCCAGCTCAACGGCGCGTTGCAGCACGCGGACCGCCTCATCCGGATCCTTCGGGTCACCCCAGACCCCCGGCCCGGTCAACTGCATAGAACCAAAACCCAAACGATTGACGGGGTACGCCCCACCAAGCCGGAACTCACCGGACTGCGCTGCTGAAATAGTCACCTTTCGAGCAACCGGCCTCCGCGCCGACATGTTCCCGTGACCGGCACAATCATCGGCATGGATCGTGCACCCAGACTCGACGCCGTCCGCGCCGTTGACGTGATCGAGCAGGCGACCGGTCTCCGCCTGACACTGGAGGGCATGGCCGCGGACGGCGAAGTCGGTGCCGCATACGTACGGTGGCCGGACGGCCGGCGGTCGGTCCTCAATATCGGGCACCCCGAGGCGGCACCGCTGCTGGATGTCGCCCGCGCCGCCGGTGTGCCCGCTCCCACGTACGAGCTGGCCGTTCCGGACGGCGATCTGTGCTATCTCGTGCAGACGAGACTTCCGGGCGTGCCACCGAACGTCGTCGACCGGACGCTCGTGGAGCAGATGCTGACCGTCAACGAGCGGCTCGCCGGACGGCTGACCGAGGGCCCGATGAATCTGACACTCTTCCTGCAATCCAGCGGCCCGGGGTTCTGCTTGCACGAGCCACTCGCCGCGCACGGACGACGCTCGGCTCGCCTTCTGGCCTGGATCCGCGAGGTCGGCGCGGATCGCGACGTCGCCGACGGCGACGATCTCGTCCACCTCGACTTCCACGCGGGCAACGTGCTCGTCGATGTGGCGACCAACATCAGCGGCGTCGTCGACTGGGACGGCGCGGCCCGTGGCGACGGCCGGCTGGATCTGGTGACGTTGCGGTTCGATCTGACGTATCGGGCGCCGGATCTGATTCCCTGGTTCGACGAATTGCTGCGCACGCGCGTCCCCGAGCAGCGGCTGCGTGCCTATTGGGCACATATGAGCCTGCGCCAGGTGGACTGGTCAATCCGGCACCATGCGGCAGCCGATGTCGAATTCTGGCTCGATGCGATCGAAAGTCGTGGCTCGATCTGAATCGGTATTCGCCGGAATTGCGGTCACGGTACCAAGCTGCGCAAACGTCGCTCGTGGCGGTTTAGCGCCGTGACGCTTTTTTGCCATCGTCGAAGCATTCCACGCCATTGATTCTCCCGGTATCAACAGCTCATGAATACTCACGTTCGCCGTCATCCCCATCGGCGCAAAGTAATAGCCGCGGCAGCGACTACCGGCGCGATGCTGCTCGTGCTGACCGGACCGCTCGCGTTCTCGGCGGGTGCCGCGAGCTCCCCCGGTACGAAGACCGTGGCCGGAGCCACGCCGGACTCCACCGAGACCGTCACGCTGATCACCGGTGACATCGTCCAGGTGACCAACGCCGGCGGCGGCCACTCGAACGTCAACGTCATTCGCCCGAAGGGCGCAACCGGCGGCGTACGCGTCGAGACCATCGGCACCGACCTCTACGTCCTACCCGACGAGACCGTCCCCTACCTCGCCGCGAACGAACTCGACCGCCGGCTCTTCGACGTGACCACGCTCATCAAAGATGGCTACGACGACGCGCACAGCGCCGGCATTCCGATGATCCTGAGCTACGCGGGCAAGACGTCGGTAGCCAAATCCGCTCAGGTCACGCCGTTCGGCGTCACGCCGATCCGGCCCCTGACGAGCATCAACAGCAGTGCCGTCAAGGCGAACAAGGCGACCGCCCGTACGGTGTGGACGTCGATGACGCGCGGCTCCGCGACCGGCATCAGCACGTTCAGCGCACCGGGTACGACGGCCCACCTGGCCGACGGCCTGACCAAGATCTGGCTGGACGGGAAGGTCCACGCCACCCTGGCACAGAGCACCGCGCAGATCGGCGCGCCCGAGGCGTGGGCGGCCGGCTACGACGGTACCGGCGTGAAGGTGGCCGTGCTCGACACCGGCGCCGACCAGAGCCACCCGGACCTGGCCGGACGGATCAGCGAAGCGGTCAGCTTCGTCCCCGGCGAGACCACCGATGACGGTAACGGCCACGGCACGCACACGACCTCGACGGTCGGTGGCGACGGCGCCGCATCCGGCGGTCTCGAGAAGGGCGTCGCCCCCGGCGCCAACCTCATCATCGGCAAGGTGCTCTCCAACGAGGGCGAGGGCGACGACTCCTGGGTCATCGCCGGCATGCAGTGGGCCGTCGGCGAAGGCGCCCGAGTGATCAGCATGAGCCTCGGCGGATCCGATCCGAGCGACGGCACCGACCCGATGAGCCAAGCGGTCGACCAGCTCAGCGCGCAGAGCGGTGCGCTGTTCGTGATCGCCGCCGGCAACGCCGGAGCCGAGGCATCGATGAGCGCCCCCGGCACCGCCGACGCGGCGCTGACGGTCGGTGCGATCGACTCGAACGACCAGCTCGCCTACTTCTCCTCGGTCGGCCCGCGCTACGGCGACTACGCGCTCAAGCCCGACATCTCCGCCCCCGGCGTCGACATCCTCGCGGACCTCGCGGGTGGCAACGCCGACATCGGCTACTACACCACGATGAGCGGCACGTCGATGGCGACGCCGCACGTCGCCGGTGCCGCCGCGATCCTCGCGCAGGAGCACCCGGACTGGAACGGGCAGCAGATCAAGGACGCGCTGATGAGCACGTCCAAGGCGCTGCCGGACTACACCGCCTACCAGGTCGGTGACGGCCGGGTGGACATCGCTGCCGCGATCACGGACACGATCACGGCAACCGGATCGGCGTACTTCGGATTCGATGCGTTCCCGCACACGAACGAGGCGGCCGTGAACAAGACCGTCACGTACTCGAACAGCGGCAACGCGGCGGTCACGTTGAACCTCGCCGAGTCGGCCGACATCGCAGGCGGCCCGTACGACATCGATCCCACCAGGGATGCCGGCGAACCGGCTCCGGCCGGCATGTTCACGCTGTCCGCCAGCACGGTCACCGTTCCGGCACACGGCACCGCCACGGTCACCGCGACCGCGCAGCCGAGCATGGGCGGCGACGGTCTCCGCTACCTCGGCCAGATCGTCGCCACCAACCCGGCGAACGCGGTCGTCGCCCGTACCGACGTCGGCCTCTACAAAGAGGACGCCCGCAACACGCTGCACGTCACGCTGAAGGATCGCCAGGGCAACCCGGCGACCGGCTACATCGAGCTGCAGCAGTTCGGCGCGGTCGACCCGATGTACATCCAGGTCGGCGACAGCGGCACGCTCGACGTGCGACTGCCGCAGGGCACGTACAGCGCGGTCACGTACCTCGACCTGCCGGGCATTTAGGGTCCGGACACGATGGGCATGGCGCTGCTCGGCGACCCGCAGATCGACCTGACGAAGGACCAGAGCCTGACCCTGGACGCGAGCAAGGCGGTCGAGGCAACGGCGCATGTCCCGCTGAAGACCGAGGACCGGTTCCTGTCCCTCGACTGGGCCCGCTCGGACGGCGGCCAGAGCAGCGTCGTCGAGGAGGAGATCCTGCCGTCGGTGTACGGCAGCATGTGGGTCCAGCCGACTCGGAAGATCACGAAGGGCACGTTCGAGTTCGAGGCTCGTTGGCGCAAGGAGTACCCGCTTCTGACGGTCTACACCGGCGGCAAGACGGTCCAGACGCTCGAGCAGGCCGGATCATCGCTCTACAACGGCACGGCAAACCTCAAGGCCGTGTACGCCGGCGATGGCTCGGACTACTCCGGAATCGCGGCGAAGGGCAAGATCGCCATCGTCACGTACTCGACGGACGTCAGCGGCACGCAGCGAGCCGCGGCTGCGGCGGCGGCCGGGGCGAAGTTGCTGATCGTGGTCAACAGCGGGCCTGGCGAGTTGCTGGACTACGTCGGGACCGACGAAGGTGCCTACAGTGCGATTCCCGACTACTCGGTGACCGCACTCGTCGGGGCACCGCTCATCACGGCGGCCAAGGCCGGCAAGCTCATGCTCGCCATCCACGGCGTGGCCGCATCCCCGTACGTGTACGACCTGGTCGCACCGTACGCCGGACAGATCCCGTCGAAGGTGAGCTACACGCCGAAGCCGAGCGAACTGGCCGTCGTGAAGACGCGGTTCTTCGGCACGACGCCGTACATCAGCGGTGAATTCCGCTGGGACTACCGCCCGTACCGTGTCTATGGCGCCGGATTCCCGATGCTGACCGAGATGCCCGGTACGCGTACCGACTATCTCTCGGCGCAGCCCGGTACGGCCTGGGCGTCGGCCGCGGACACCGGACCGGACCTGTCGTTGACGTCCAGTTCGGACATCCAGACGTTCAAGGCCGGAACGACGTCCACCACCGATTGGTTCTCGCCGGTCACCCGGCCCCGCGACGGTGGCGGCTTCTGGTCGTCGACGCGCTATCCCGGGTTCATCAACTTCAATGTCCAGCCGTGGGCTGACGGCGGAGTCGGTCAGGCCGGTTACCTGACCGAGGGCGACAACCTCGTCATGAAGGTATGGCAGGACGGCACCCTGGTCGCGACGACAACCGGCTTTGCCTCGGCTTCGCTCTATCCGGTCCCGGACGGCAAGCTGGACTACGACCTCGATCTGACGGCCTCACGGGACCCGAAGGTCTGGACCCTGTCCCCGAGCACCCACACGACGTGGCACGTGGTCTCCCGACCGGTGGTCGACACGGACTTCGGCGACTTGATGCCGCTGATGCAGCTCGACTACCACGTCAACACCGACCTGACCGGATTTGCGAAGGGCGGCAAGCAGACGCTCGGCTTGACCGCCAGCAACCTGCCGGGCGCGGTCGGGGCGGGCAAGGTCATCGGCGCGATCATGTGGGTCTCGTACGACTCGGGCCACACGTACCACAAGGTGACCTTGGTCAAGACGTCAACCGGCAACTGGACGACGACGTTCGTCGCACCGGCCAAGGGCTTCGTCACGATCAAGGCCACGGCCTGGGATGACCGTGGCAACAACATCACCCAGGTGGTGACGAAGGCGTACGGCCTGAAGTAGCCGAGAGGCTATACAAGCCTATGTGATGCCATTTCCCCCGTACCTGGTATCAAATAGGGACCAGCGGCCCCGGGAGCATTTGCTCCCGGGGCCGCTGCTCGTATATTCGCACCACACAGCGGCCGACCGTAGAGGAGTCCCATGCTCAGCGTGCTTGGTCTCCCGCTCGCGGAAGAGGAAACCTACCGCCGTCTCGTGACGCTGGTCAGCGCCAGAGCCGACGAGTTGGCCACGGCGACCGGTCGCACGCTCGCGGAGATCGACGACGTCCTGGCCGGTCTCACGGCGCGTGGCTTGGTGGCCGCGACTCCGCCAGCGGCGATACCGGGCGTCACCACGGTCTACACCGCAGCGCCGCCGGCGGTTGCGCTCGGCGGACTGCTCCGGCAACGGCGCGACGACCTCCACGCGGCCGAGCAGGATCTGGCCGCGCTCGTCGAGGAGCACCGCGTCGCATCCGCCGGCCGGAAAACCAGCAATGTGGTCGAGGAGATCACCGACATCGGCGCGGTTCGGCACCGGTTCGCCCAGATCCAGGAGGCGGCGCAGCACGAAGTGCTGTCCATGATGAGGCCGAACCTCACGATCGTCCCGCATCGCGAAAACGCGGCGGGCATGGCCGGCCTGGACCGGGGCGTCAGCTACCGCGTGATCCTCGACCGGGAGGCGCTGACCGAGCCGGGCATGGTGGGCGACGTGTTCGCCAGCATCGCGGCCGGGCAGGAGATCCGCATCGCCGACGACGTACCGGTGAAGATGATGATCGTCGATCGCGAATGCGCGATGTTGCCACTGTTGCACGGTGACGGCGCCTCGCCGGAGTCGGTCCTCGTCCAGCCGAGCGGGCTGCTCGATGCATTGATCGCATTCTTCGAAATCGCGTGGGAGCGGGCGTACCCGCTGCTCCCGAGCACGGCCAGCGCGGACCTGGTGCTGACTCGCCCGGAAATCGACGAGCTGGACTCGCGCATCCTTGCGCTGCTTCTGTCCGGGATGACGGATCAATCCGTGGCCGGCCAACTCGGCACCTCGCGGCGCACCGTCCAGCGCCGCATCAGCGACCTGATGATCAAGGCGAGCGTGGAGACCCGGATCGAACTCGGCTGGTACGCCGCCCGAAAGGGCTGGGCCTGAGGTAATCCTCAGCGTTTAGGGCTTGTTTGCGTCGTTCCGGGGTGATCGTTCACGGGTGAGCCATCCCTCGGCCGACCAGCTTCGCATGCCGGATGACCGTACGCTCGCCAATTGCCGCATTACGGATATTTCCTCGCAAGCGGCGGTAGCGTGAAATTCGTTGACCAGGTAACCGGCCAGCCAGACTCGGTCGGCCGGTGCCGGGAGCGTGACGATTCACGCACGGCGGCGGGGGTACCGAAGACATGGCAGACACGCAGACGTCACACGTCATTGTTGTCGGTGGCGGTTTCGGCGGCGTCGCGTGCGCCAAGCGGCTCGCCACCGACCACGGCGTACGGGTAACGCTGCTGGACAAGGGCGGCGTGCACCAGTTCCAGCCACTGCTCTATCAGGTCGCCACCGCCGAACTGACACCCGCCGACGTCTCGTTCGACCTGACCGAGATCTTCCGCGGCCAGGACAACGTTCAGGTCCTACCGATCGACGTGACCGCGATCGATCCGACGCAGCACTCGGTGACGCTCGCCGACGGCAGCACGCTAACCGGCGACATCCTCGTCCTCGCGGCCGGCGCGCAACCCGAACTTCTTCCACACGCCCGGCGCGGACACCTACTCGTTCCCGCTGTACAGCCTCGCTGACGCCGAACGTGTCCGGTCCCGCATCCTGCAGCTGTTCGCCGATGTCGCGGCACATCCGGAGCTGATCGACCAGGGAGCGCTCAACTTCGTCGTGGTCGGCGCGGGCGCGACCGGAGTCGAGATCGCCGGCGCACTGGCCGAGCTGGTGCACGACGTGATGCCGCTGAAGTACCCCGACGTCGATCTGTCGGCGGCCCGCGTGATCGTCGTCGACCTCGGGCACGCGCCGCTGGGAGCGTTCTCCGACGCGGCCCACGCGTACGCCACCAAGCAGCTCGACCATCGCGGCGTGGAGCTGATGCTCGGCGCCGGCGTCACCGAAGTCGCCCCCGATCACGTCACGCTCACCGGCGAAACGACGATCAAGACGCATCTGACGGTCTGGGGCGGCGGCGAGATGGCGGCGCCGGTCGTGACCGGGTCGGGCCTGCCGGTAGGCCGCGGCGGCCGCGTCACCGTCGCCACGGATCTGACCGTCGACGGCTTCCCCGGCGTCTACGCGGTCGGCGACGTGGCCAACATTCTCGATGACGACGGCGGAAGCGCTGCCGCAGCTCGGCAGCGTCGCACAGCAGGCGGGCGACTGGGCCGGGGGCAACATCCTGGCCGATGTCTACGGCTCGGATCGGACCCCGTTCCACTACCACGACAAGGGCATCATGGCGATGATCGGCCGCCGCGCGGCGGTGGCCGAGATCGGCCGCACCGGCACGAGCTGCACGGCCGGATCGCGTTCGCGGCCTGGCTGGGCGTCCACGCGGCGCTGCTGTCCAACATCAGTAGCGAGCTGCACGCGTTCATGGCCTGGGCCGAGGACTTCTACGTGCGCCCGCATCATCGCTCGGCCGCGCTGCTCGATCCATCGACGATCGACACCCCCCGCATCCACTGGGGCGGTTCTCTGACCAAGAAATCTCCGACTCAGGCTCCGGACTCTCAGGCTAAGGACGAGTGACCATGACAGTAACCACGACAACAGCCGATGCCACCAAAACGGGCGGAGCGGTCGGTACGGCCGACGTCCTGGTCATCTTCGGCATCACCGGCGACCTGGCGAAGGTGATGACGTTCCGCTCGCTGTACCGGCTGGAGAAACGCGGCCTGCTGGACTGCCCGATCGTCGGCGTGGCCGTCGACGACTGGAGCGTGGAGAAGCTGCGCAAGCACGCCCTCGAATGCATCGAGGGCACCGGCGAGAAGGTCGACGACGCGATCTTCGCGCGCTTCGCCGACCGGCTGGCGTACGTCGCCGGCGACTTCGGCGACGACAAGACCTACCGGGCGCTGGCGGCCGGGATCAAGGGATCCACCATGCCGGTCTTCTACCTCGAGATCCCGCCGTTCCTGTTCGGAACCGTGGTGGAGAAGCTCACCGAGGCGGGCCTGACCAAGACCGGCCGGATCGTGGTGGAGAAGCCGTTCGGTCACGACGCCTCGTCCGCCACCGCGCTCGCCGAGCAACTGCACCACTACATCGACGAGTCGCAGCTGTACCGCATCGATCACTTCCTCGGCAAGATGGGCATGGAGGAGCTGCTCTACTTCCGGTTCGCGAACACGATGCTGGAGCCGGTGTGGAATCGCAACTACGTCGAGTGCGTACAGATCACGATGGCCGAGAGCTTCGGCGTCGATGACCGCGGACACTTCTACGATCCGGTCGGCGCGCTGCGCGACGTGGTGGTCAACCATCTGATGCAGGTGGTCGCCGCCGGCGCGATGGAACCGCCGGCCGGACGCGACCCGAGCACGCTCAACAACACCAAGGACGCGCTCTGGAAGGCCGTTCTCGCCGCCGACCCGGCCAGCTACGTGCGCGGCCAGTACGACGGCTACCGCGCCATCAAGGGCGTCGCGCCCGACTCGACCACCGAGACGTACGTGGCGCTGCGCCTGGAGATCGACAACTGGCGCTGGTCCGGCGTCCCGTTCTTCATCCGCACCGGCAAGTGCCTGCCGACCACGCAGACCGAGTTCCGGCTGGTCTTCAAGGAGCCGCCGCGGCTGGGTCTGCGCATGTCCGGCGAGCACGACATCCGGAGGCCAACCAGCTCGCCATCATGCTCGACCCGACCACCGGCATCCGGTTCGACCTGCAGGCCAAGCGGGCCGGCGAAGTCCGAGCCGGAGCGGATCGACCTGGAGATGCAGTTCGCCCAGGAGGGCGGCGAAGGCGCGACCCCGTACGAGGTGCTGCTGCACGCCGCGCTGATCGGCGACAGCACCCGGTTCACCCGGCAGGACGGCGTCGAGCGAGACCTGGCGGATCATGCAGCCGCTGCTGGACGCGCCGCCGCCGGTTCATCCGTACAAGCCCGGGATCGTGGGGGCCGGAGGCGGGCGACACGCTGCTCGCCGACGTCGGCGGCTGGCGCCAACCGTGGGTGGAAGTCATGACCTCGACCATCAACCGGCCGCGCGCCGATCAGAGCATCGCCAAGCTGGCCGATCCGGCGTCGGCACGAAGACCGACCGTGCCACGGTGCCCTCGCCGTTCACGCCGATCGCCAGACTACGCCTTCCTGTCCGACTGCCACACCGGCGCGCTGGTCGCGCCGGACGGATCGGTCGACTGGCTGTGCGTACCCGCATTCGACTCGCCCAGCATCTTCGGCAGTCTGGTCGACCGCGAGTCGGGCAGTTTCCGGCTCGGCCCGTACGGCATCGTCCACCCGGTATCGCGGCACTACCTCCCGGGTACGAACGTGATGGAGACGACCTGGCGGACGCGCACCGGCTGGATGATCGTCCGGGACGCGCTGACCATGGGCCCGGCGCCGGCCGAGGACGTGGTCACGCCGCACACCCGCCCGCCCGCCGACGCCGACGCCGACCACATGCTGGTCCGCACGGTCGAATGCATCTCCGGGCACGGTCGAGCTGGAGCTGATCTGCGAGCCGGTATTCGACTACGGCCGGACGCCGGCCGAGTGGACGATCCACGCCGAGACCGGCACGTCGCGGACGCCACCGGCGCCGGCGTGACGGTCCGGCTGAGTTCCGATCTCGCGGTCGGCGTGGAGGGCAACCGCCTGCGCGCTCGGCACGTGCTGCAGCCAAGGCGAACGGGCGTACTGCGCGCTGTCCTGGGCTGACGAGCTCGCCGTGCCGCCGCGATATCGAGGATGCGCACGCTCGGATCGCGACCACCGCCGAATACTGGCGCAACTGGCTGGCCAACTCCCGGATGCCGGATCACCGGTGGCGCGAGCCGCTCCAGCGCTCGGCGCTGACCATCAAGGGCCTGACCTACATGCCGACCGGCGCGACCGTGGCGGCGCTGACCACGTCGTTACCGGAGACGCCGGGCGGCGAGCGCAACTGGGACTACCGGTACACCTGGATGCGCGATTCGACGTTCACCCTGCGGGCGCTGCACTACCTGCTGCTGGACTGGGAGGCCGACGATTTCATGCAGTTCGTCGCCGACGTCGAACCGACCGAGGACGGCTCGCTCCAGATCATGTACGGCATCGACGGCCGGCGCGATCTGACCGAGACGACCCGGGACGAACTCTCCGGCTACGAGGGCGCGCACCCGGTCCGGATCGGCAACGGCGCATTCAACCAGAAGCAGAACGATGTGTTCGGCGCCGTACTCGACTCGATCCTGCTGCACACCCGGCACAGCGAGCGGCTGCCGCGGCGGCTGTGGCCGATCGTGGTTTCCCAGGCGGAAGGCGCCACGAAGGTGTGGCGAAGCCCGGACCAGGGCATCTGGGAGGCGCGCGGAGCGCCGCAACACTACGTGTCGTCGAAGTTGATGTGCTGGGTGGCGCTCGACCGCGCGTCCATGCTCGCCGAGATCCGCGGCGAACCGGAGCAGTCGACGACGCTGGCGCGACGACCGCCGATGAGATCAAGGCGGACATCCTCGCCCACGGTGTCAGCGACAAGGGCGTACTGCGCCAGCACTACGACACCGATGCGCTGGACGCCTCCACGCTGCTCGCCGCCGTTCTGGGCTTCCTGCCGCCGAACGACGAGCGGCTGCGCAACACCGTCAACGCCATCGCCGAAGACCTGACCGACGAAGGCTTCGTGCTGCGCTACCGCACCGGAGAGACCGACGACGGCATGAGCGGCAAGGAGGGCACGTTCGTCATCTGCTCGTTCTGGCTGGTCTCCGCGCTCGCGATCGTCGGCGAGATCGGTCGGGCCCGCGACATGATGGAGCGGCTGCTGCGCATCGCGTCACCCCTCGGCCTGTACGCCGAGGAGTTCGACGCGGACGCCGCCCGCCATCTCGGCAACTTCCCGCAAGCGTTCTCCCACCTGGCGCTGATCGAGGCGGCCGGTCGGATCATCCTTGCCGAGTTCATGGAGGGCATCTGATGGACAGCGCCACGCACCGAACGGTGCCTATGACGTCATCATCATCGGCACCGGCGCCGGCGGCGGCACGCTCGCCCGGCACCTCGCCCCGTCCGGCAAGCGGATCCTGCTGCTCGAACGCGGCGGATGGCTGCCGCGCGAGCCGCAGAACTGGTCGACCACGGACGTCTTCGTCGACAACCGCTACATCTCGCCGGACACCTGGTACGACGAGCAAGGGCAAGCCGTTCCAGCCGCAGATCCACTACTTCGTCGGCGGCGCGACGAAGCTCTACGGCGCGGCCCTCTATCGCCTGCGCGAGAAGGACTTCGGCGAGATCTGAAGCACCACGACGGCGATCTCACCGGCGTGGCCGATCTCGTACGACGGACATGGAGCCGTACTACACGGCCGCCGAGCAGATGTACCAGGTGCACGGCGCCCGTGGCGAGGACCCGACCGAACCGCCGTCGAGCGCGCCGTACCCGTACCCGCCGGTCATCGCACGAACCGCGCATCCAGAAGCTCGTCCGACGACCTGGCCACCGCCGGATATCACCCGTTCCACGCGCCGTGCGGCGTCATGCTCAACGAGGCGAACATGCCGTTCAGCGCCTGCGTCCGGTGCGGTACGCTGCGACGGCTTCCCGTGCCTGGTGCACGCGAAGTCGGACGCGGAGGTGCGTCGGCGTACGGCCGGCGCTGGAGTACCCGAACGTCACGCTGCTGACCGACGCGATGGCGGTCACGTCTGGAGACCAACCCGGCCGGCACGGCGGTCACCCAGGTCGTGGTCGAGCACGAAGGCCACGAGGAACGGTACTCGGGCGACATCGTCGTCGTCTCGGCCGGCGCCGCGAACACTGCGAAGCTGCTGCTGCGCTCCGCCACCGACAAGCACCCGACCGGGCCTCGCCAACGGCTCCGACCAAGTCGGGCGCAACTACATGTTCCATGACAGCCAGGCCGTGCTGGCGCTGTCCAAGGAGCCGAATCCGACCGTGTTCCAGAAGACCCTCGGCGTCAACGACTTCTACTTCTCCGGCCCCGACTTCGACTACCCGATGGGCAACATCCAGATGATCGGCAAGTCCCAGGCGGAGATGTTCCGCGGCGAGAAGCCGCTGGAGACGAAGTTCGCACCGGAGTGGGTGCTCGGTGACGTCGCGAGCCACGCGGTCGACTTCTGGCTGTCCACCGAGGATCTGCCGACGCCGGACAACCGGGTCACCCTCGACAAGGACGCCAACATCCATCTGAGCGTACAAGCCGAGCAACCCGACCGCCTCGGACCGCCTGTATCACGGCAGTTGAAGTCGATGCTCAAGGACACTGGGCATGCACCCGGGCCATCTGGTGCACCGGTTCGCGTACATGAAGACCGACATTCCGGTGGCCGGCGTGGCGCACCAGGCCGGCACGGTCCGGTTCGGCAACGATCCGAGACATCCGTCCTGAACTCGGACTGCCGGGCGCATGAGGTCGACAACCTCTACGTCGTCGACACGTCGATCTTCCCCAGCATCGGGGCGGTGAACCCGGCGCTGACCGCCATGGCCAACGCGCTGCGCGTCGGCGACCACCTTCTGCAGCGTCTCGGTGCACCGGCAGCGGTGGGCGGCGCACTCCCGACAGCTCGGTGAGGTGACCCGGCCATGAATCACTGGATCATCCTGGCGCCGAGCCGATCCAGCTCACGCCGGCCCGATCGCAGATGGCGTTCACGCTGGCGTTCCACATCCTGCTCGTACCGCTGGGTGTGGTTCTGCCGACGATCATGCTGGTCGCCAACTACAAAGGGCTCCGCCATCATGACAAGGCAGCGATGACGCTGGCTCGACGCTGGTCGCATGTTGCCGGACTGACGTTCGCGGTCGGCGCGGTCACCGGCACCGTGCTGTCGTTCGAGATGGGCCTGCTCTGGCCGGGCTTCACGAAGGTGTTCGGCGACGTCTTCGGGCTGCCGTTCGCGATCGAAGGGATCGCGTTCTTCCTCGAGGCAATGCTGGTCGCGATCTACATCTACGGCTGGCGGCGCCTCAAGCCGTGGACGCATTTCTGGCTGGGCATGCCGATCCCGTTCGTGGCCATCATCGGAGCGCTCTCCATCATCTCGGCGAACTCGTGGATGAACTCGCCGGCCGGATTCACGATGGGCGCCAACGGGCTGCCGACCAACGTCAACCCGCTAAGGCCGCCATGTTCAACAAGGCGCTGCCACTGGAGCTGACCCATTTCCTGCTCGCCGCGTACATGGCGGCGTCGTTCATGGTCGCCTCGGTCTACGTGGTCGGCTGGCTGAAGGGCCGCCGCGATCGCTATCACCGCCTCGGGATCCTGATCCCGTTCACGATCGGCGCGATCGCCACACCGCTGCAGTTCGTCGTCGGCGACAGCATCGCCCGCTGGGTGTACCAGAACCAGCCCGCGAAGTTCGCCGCGATGGAGGTGGTGACGCAGTCCGGATCGGATCAGACCGAGTACCTGTTCGGCTTCTACAATCCGGCGAACGACACGGTCCGCGGTGGGCTGAAGATCCCGGGCTTGGACTCCTACCTAGCTGGCGGCAGCCGCAGCACCGTCGTGGAGGGCCTGGCCGCCGTACCGCCGGGCGATCGGGCCTCGAACGTCACGCTCGTGCACTGGGCGTTCGACATCATGGTCCTGATCGCCACGCTGCTGCTCATCATGGTCGTCTGGTACGTCATCGCCTACTGGAAACGTCGCGACGTTCCGCATCTGCGCGTATTCCTGTGGGTCGCCGCGGCCGCCGGGGTGCTGTCCTACATCGCCATCGAAGCCGGCTGGGTGGCCACCGAAGTCGGCCGCCAACCGTGGATCGTCTACAACGTCGCCAAAACCTCCGACGCTGTTACAACCTCCAGCGGCGTGCCGGTCAGCCTCACCATCGTGATCATCCTGTACGCCATCCTGGCCGCCGGTACGATCACGGTGCTGCGGGCGATGACCCGGCGATGGCGTACCGAGAACTCGGCGATCGCAGACAACGACGCTCCCTACGGACCGCGACCGGAAGTCCTGCCGGACGCGGACGTCGAACCCGAAAAGTCACTCCCGTGAACGCCGACATAGCGGTCGCCTGCATCCTCGTGCTGGGCATCACGCTCTACGCGTGGTCGGGCTTCGCCGATTTCGGCGCCGGATTCTGGGACCTGACCGCCGGTGGCAAAGCCGGAGGGCAACGTGCACGCGGGCTGATCGACGAGGTGATTACGCCGATCTGGGAGGCGAACCACGTCTGGTTGATCTACATCCTCGTGCTGTTGTGGACCGGCTTCGGCGCCGCGTTCGGCCCGATCATGACCACCCTGTTCGTACCACTGTCGCTGGCCGCACTCGGCATCGTCCTGCGTGGAGCGAACTTCGCCCTGCGTAAAGACGCAGCCCGCGCCGGTGTCCGGCAGGTGACCGGGTGGCTGTTCGGGCTCGGTGCCATCATCACGCCGTTCTTCTTCGGCACCGCGATCGGCGCGATCATGTCCGGTCGCGTACCGCCGGACGGCAGCGGCGATCCGGTCACCAGCTGGTGGAATCCGGTGTCGATCACGGTCGGCCTGCTCGCGGTGGCGATGGGCGCATTCCTGTCCGCCACGTACCTCGTGGTCGAATCCGCGCGGCGGGGCGTACACGAGTTGCACGGCTACTTCCGGATCCGCGCGCTCGTCGCCGGTGTCGTCGCGTTCGCCTGCGGCATCGCGGCCGGCATCGCGCTCCACGCCGACCAGCTGACGATGTTCCAGCGCCTGGTCCACCGCAGCATCGCGCTGCTTGTCGTCGGCGTCCTCGCGCTCGCCGTCACCTTCGTGATGGCGCTGCGTGGAAAGGCACGAGGGCTACGGGTCGTCGCCGCCCTCGGCGTTGCCGCCCTGATCTGGGCATGGGCTGTGGCCCAGTACCCCTATCTTCTGCCATTTGGCCTGACCATCTCAGCCGGCGCCGGCGCCTCGATAACGATGGACTGGCTGATCGGATGGTTCATCGTTGCGGTGGTCACGGTCATCCCGACACTGATCTTCCTGTACGTCCTCGACCAGCGCGGCGACCTCGGCGAAGATCCGACGACATCGGCGTCGGAGACCGCCGCGATCGGGACCGCCGGATCGGGCGGCACGTCTCGAAACGCAGGACCGTGATCGACAATGCACTGCCTTGGAGCAAGCCATGATCGCACTCCTTGTGGCGTTCCTACCGCTCGCCATCAGTATCTGGCTGACCAACCGTCTCAGCCGCCGGAGCTGGACAGACTCCGCCCGGGCCCAGGCTCCGATCGACGAGCCGGAACCCTGGATCACCCGCCGGACCTTGGCTCCCACCGACGAACCGATCGTGGAGGTGACGGCACCGCCGGATTGGACCGCGCTCGATGACATCCAGCTGGATCGTCTGCTGAAGGACAGCTCTGCCAACGACACGAGTCCCGACTCCAAAGACTGAACACCGTATCGCCCATATCCGCAGGTCACACACCATGAAGGAGCCCGTCATGTCGATCGGACCAGTTCAACTCCTCGTGCTCGGTTTCGAACAACCGAATTTCCACGGCGAGATCATCAGTGAGTTGGAGCGGCTGCGCGAAAGCGATGCCGTCCGGGTGATCGACTCGCTCGCGGTCTACAAGGACGCGGACGGCAACATCGAAGTGGAGCATCTCAGCAACCTGTCCGAAGCCGAAGCGATCGAAATGGGCTCGAAGGTGGGCGCACTCATCGGTCTCGGCGTCGACGGCGAAGAGGGCGCCGAGGCAGGCGCCATGGCCGGCGCGGAGATGGCCTCGGGGGGCATCTCAGTGCTGTCCGGCGACGAGGCGGCGTGGGACGTTCTCGCCGACATTCCCAATGACTCGGCTGCGGCGCTGCTTCTGCTGGAACATCACTGGGCCGTTCCACTACGCAACGCGATCGCGCGCGCCGGCGGCTTCCGGGTCAGCGACGGATTCATCAGCCCCCTCGACCTCATCGGCATCGGACTTCTCTCGGCCGACGAGGCGAAGCAACTCCACGACCTCGAGACCGCCTCGGCCACGCGCTAGCACCGGGGAACCAACTATCACCTTTGGAGGATCACATGTTCGGATCCAGGAGAGTCGCCCGGCGCACGTCTCGGCGTACCGCCAGGCGTGTGTCCCGCCGTCGTCGCTAGAACCGACACGCATCGGTGGCCACGGTCTCGACCGTGGCCACCGATGTACGTTCTGGCAATCCTTATGTCGTTACTTGCGAACGGTTCTCGCTGTCGATGCGTAGGTGGCGTCAGCGCCGTAGCTGTCCTCGCCGGCACGGCCGGGTGCGACGGTGAGTGCCCAGATGATGAAGATATCGAGCGCGACCAGGGTCAACGCCCAGAACGGGTAGTACGGCAGGAAGAAGAAGTTGCTGAACGCCTGCAGCGCCACCAGGACAATGGCTACGCCGCGGGCCCAGGGCGCCTTCGTGAAGACGAAGAAGCCGGTGACCATGATGACGAGGCCGAGGATCAGGTGGATCCAGCCCCACGTCGTGGTATTGAATCTGAGCAGGTAGTTGGGCGTGGTTACGAAAATCTCGTCCTTCGCAACGCCGATGATGCCTTGAAAGAACTGGAACAGCCCGGCGAGCACCATGATCGTGGCGGCGAAGAGCAGGCCACCGGTGGCCATGGGTCGGGATTGGGTTGGCGTACTCATGACATCCCCTCCTTGAGGCGACGAATCACCCGACGGGGTGAGCCGCGACGGCAATCGTCGCGACCTTCCACCGCGATGAACATGAATGTATTCTCACCAAGCTTATGCCCAGGACTGACCCAAATGTCGTTAAATCGTCACAGTTCCGACCGGCGTAGACGCTTCCGAACAGAGGTCGTCGCCGCTTGCGGCCGGGCACGATTGTCGGATTTTAAGTCCTATGTCCAATCCGCGTGACCGGATGGCCGAACCTGTTCGCCGATTTGCCGCCATCTTGGCCTATACATCAGCAATAGTAGGAGTATGAGTCTGTATGGAGACGGTCGCGATCTGCCACCGACCGAATTAGAACTCGAAGAGGAGCGCGCCGGCTACGAACCCGAGCCGGGCGAGCGGGCCGGACTGTTCGACTCTCCGTTGTCGATTGCCGGGATCGGCCCGGGCCACCGCCGGCGGCGTGAACCGCCACCGAACGCCGACGATTCGGGATCAGACCCCGCCTGAGTACGCTTCCGACCTATTGCGGCGAAGCGTCGTGAGCGGTTCGTGCTGCGTTCAGCATCCGGAGAACGATCGCCTCGACGTCGTCTTTGGAGATGCCGAGGCCGGACAGTACGCCACGGCCGTTTTCGAGTTCGAGCAGAGCCAGCAGGATGTGCTCCGTTCCGATGTAGTTGTGCCCGAGCCGGAGCGCCTCCCGGAACGTCAACTCCAGCGCCTTCTTGCCCACGGCGTCGTACGGAATCAGCGCCGGAACCTCCTCAACCGCCGCCGGTAGCGTCGCCACTGTCGCTTCCCGGACCCGGTCGAGGGATGTGCCCTGAATGACGATCGCCTTCGCGGCCAGGGCGTCTGGTTCGGTGAGCAGGCCGAGCACCAGGTGTGCCGTACTGATCTCGGTGTTTCCGGCAGTGCGGGCCTGTTCTTGCGAGGCCATCACAACGTTGCGGGCGCGGGCGGTGAATCGACTGAAACCCTGTGACGGGTCGAGGTCGACGGTTTCACCCTTGGCGACGAAGCGCTTCTGAGCGGCCTGTTTCGTGACGCCCATGCTCTTGCCGATGTCGGTCCAGGAGGCGCCGGAACGCCGGGCCTGGTCGACGAAGTGTCCGATCAGGTGGTCAGCGACCTCACCGAGGTGGTCGGCTGCGAGGACGGCGTCGGAGAGTTGATCCAGCGGCTCTGCGTGCACCTTCTTGATAGCGGTGATCAGGTCGTCGAGTTTGATAGCAGTCGTCATGCCGTCAACCCTAGGTTGACGATGGCGAAGCGTCAACCCCCGGTTGACGGCGCGAAGATCGCGAGCCGTATGCGGCCTATATCGAATATGATATGGTCGACGGCCATGCGAGTCATCGTGCTGGGTGGGACCTGGTTCGTCGGCCGAGCCATCCTGAACGCATTGGTAGCGGCCGGTCACACGCCGCTCGTCGTCCATCGCGGGCTGCAGGAGCCGGTTGACGTACCCGATGTTGAGCACCTGCATTGCGACCGCAATTCATGGGCGGACCGACGCGCGGACTTCGCTGCTTTCGGCGCAGACGCGGCGATCGATGTCTCGGCGAACAACGCCAACGGTGCCCGAGCCGCGTTGCTCGCGCTGCCCACGGACATCCGCTTCATTGCGTTGTCCAGTGGCGACGTCTACCGCGCCTACGAAAGTCTGGTGCAGGGTCGCCAGACGGATGCCGTTCCGCTGACCGAGTCGTCGCCCCTTCGGACGGCACGGCACCTGGATGGACCGGACTGCGAGAATCTAGAGATCGAAGAGGCGTATCGCGCGGCCGGCGCCACGATTCTCCGCCTCGGCGCGGTCTACGGACCGTACGACTATCAATATCGGTTCGAACCGGTGCTGCGCCGGATTCGCGCCGGACGCACGTTCATCCCGATCGGCACCGGCACCTTTCTGTTCAGCCGGGTGTACGTTGACGATGTCGCGCAAGCCGTACTTGCCGCTCTGGCAACCGAACGCGGTCGTGGCGAGTGCTTCAATATCGTCGAAGAGCAGACCGCTCCGATGCGGCTGTTCTACGAGCAGGTAGTCGCGGCAGCCGGCGCCAGGCTGGACTTCGTTTCGGTCGACGACCGCGTACTCCCCGCCGACCTTGGCGCGGTTGGCGCCGCTGAGCAGCACATGCTGATTAGCGCGCAGAAAGCCCGCGACGTCCTCGGTTGGCGCGGCTCCGACCCGGAAACCAGTCTGCGCAACTCGGTGCACTGGCACATGGCGCATGCGCCGGCCGAGTGGAGCCACGACTTCACCGCCGACGACGCGGCACGCCTCACCGCCCGGGCGGGCTGATGCGCGCGCAGCGCTGACCCGGCGGGTGACGGAAGAACATGGAGGTACGGCGGATGACGACGCCGATCTGGCTGCTCGACTTGGACGGAGTCGTGAACGCGCACGCCACTCGAGGCGACCGGCATGTGTGGCCGGCGGAGGCCTGGCGACACGACACCGTCCGGGAGTGGCCGATGCTGGTCGCACAACCGGTCGTCGACTTCATCCGCTCCGCCCACGATGCGGGGCGAGCCGAGGTGCGCTGGCACACCACGTGGCAGCACCACGCGTACGAGTTCGCCGAGCGTTTCGAACTGCCGCGCTTCGAGATCGCCGACGCCCCGGAGTTCGAACGTCCGGATGACGGGTTCTGGAAGCTACCGGCCGTGGCCCGGGCCGCGACCGAGGGCCGGCCACTCGTGTGGACCGACGACGACGCAGCGCGGATGCGACCGGCTCGACGTCGGGAACTGGCCGAGCGCGTACCGCTGCTCGTCGTGGCGCCCCCCTTGCATGTCGGACTGTGCCCTCGGCACCTGCGTCAGATCGACCGGTTCCTCCGCAACCACGGGACGTCTTAGTTCGCTCCGGCGCCGGCTTCACTGTCATGCCTGCCGCACTGATCGCCGTCGGCACAGCAGATAGCCTGTTTCGTATGCAGGAAGGGAGCGACCTCGATGGCTGATGCCAACGACGTCCGTCACCTGGCACTCGCACTGCCTCACGTGGTCGAGATCCCCAGCGACGGCTTCGACTTCCGGGTCGCCGACAAAGGATTCGTCTGGTCCTACCCCGAGCGTCTTCCGGGCCGGCCGCGCGTTATCCGGACCGACATCGCGGTGCTGTTCGTCGGCGACGAGGCGGAGAAGCAGGCCCTGCTACTCGGTGAGCCGGACATCTTCTTCACCACACCCGCCTACGACGGGCTACCCCTGGTCATGCTGCGGCTCGTGCACGTGGACCTCGATCGGCTCCGAGAATTGGTCACCGACGCGTGGCGTATGCGTGTTCCGGGATAAGCCAGGACCATTTCGGTTGTCGTTCGACCGATAGAGGTCGCGTAGTAGGCAGATCTCCGCGCCGTGGTGGATGACCTCCACGTGGCTGTACAGGACGCGCCTCGCCATCGGTGCATCGGCGTACTCCGGGGGTGAGATGGCTCCTTGCGGCCGGACGAGCCCTGCGGCACCGAGGTCGCGGACGTCGCGGACCCACGTATCGTGCCCCTCATCGAGCTGGCGCAGCGCTCCTTCAGCGGTGCCCGAGTAGCCGACGTCCGGCCGATCGACGGTCCGGCCGCCGAAATGCGATGCAGTCGGTGACCCGAACACGTCAATGAGGTGCGCAAGCCTCCACGCGATGGTGGTCACTGGCTCGCCGTCGAGCGGCCCGCCGGCGGAGTCCATGGTGAACTCGCCCATGCCGAGCGAGACGGGCGCCAGGCTCTCGCCGCGAGGGCTGATGGTCCAGCAACCGGGGACCGGCTGCCAGAAGTACTCGTCATCAGTCAGGCCATCGAGCCGGGGCCGAAGCCGGTACCGCCAATGCGACTCGAGCTGATCGACCAGCTCAGCGTTCCAGTCAATGTCCACGCTCGGACCCTAGTACAGCTCCACACAGGGAGCCGGAACGGTCGTATTAGGCGTTCGACGACTCGGAAAGCGTCCCGATCAAGTACTCCAGAAGTGCCGCTGTCTGAACGTAATTCGCGACCTCAATGCACTGGACACCGACCTCAAGCGCGGGATAGTCATTCCCGTGCTCGGCAAAGCTGTCGCCGACAAACAAGAGCTGCGGAGGAGTCAAACCCGTGGCATCGAGGAGCCGCCGGAGTCCGAACGCCTTGTCGACGCCTTTCTTCGTGATATCAATAGAGGTCGTCCCGCCGCTTCGGACCTCAAGCTCGGGAAGCTGTGCCGAGACATATTCGCGCATCTCAAGCTTCTTCACTCCGGTCGGGTCCCACTTGGCCTTCAACTCCGGGGGCGCCACTTGACCAAGTGCCGAAAAGGTGACCTGGCTCCCGCGATCCTCGATTCGCTCACCCCAGATCTGCGGTTCCCAGTAGCCGAGCTTATGAGCAGCCTCGATAAGCACGTCTTTAGCGTCCGCGCGCTGGTCCTCGCTGAGATCTTCCGAATAGATCTGGTGCCAGCTATCAACGGTCCATCGGTAATATCTTGTTCCACAGGTAGGCATAAGGTGCAGATTCGCCAGTAGCTGAGGATCGGCCTGCAAAGAGTTCAGGATCTGCAGCTCGAACTGCTCGAATCTGCTGCCCGAAATCACGCATACCGGGCGGAGCGCCAGAAGCCTGATGAATAACGCGGCTACCTCAGTCGACACCGTCGACTTCGTCAATGTGAGAGTGTCGTCAAGATCAAATGCGATCATCGCCGGCTCGGGCATGAGATCGATAGACCCTGAACCCCATACATGTAGCCCGTTACGCTTCGGAGTCACTTCCGACCTTTCGCTTAGCTATGTCCAGTTCCGCCCACTCTTAGGGCACGCATCCACATCTCCCGCTCAGTCTCTCTCTGCTGGCGGAACCGGACGCTGACAGGCCGCGACCGGCGCATCAGGCACGCTGGCGGCGCTGCGGCCCGGCAAGTATATACACAGCTGGCCGGCCGCCTACTTGACTCGGGCGCCGGTGAAATCAGCTCCCTCAAGAAGTGCTTGAGCTGTACGCCAACCCCTGAGACGGAGCTCCTCGATCGCGCATCGCGCATCGCGCATCGCGCATCGCGCATCGCGCATCGCGCATCGCGCATCGCGCATCGCGCATCGCGCATCGCCGACATTCTGCGATCGCACGGCAGCTATGAGCACGAGTCTGCGCCGTTCGTCTTCAAGGGCATCGCGCGCCAACTGGGCACGTACCTCAGGGATCAGGAGACGGTCACGTGCAGCGCCCATGGGCTCGCGCAGCCGTGGCCAGCATCCATGTTGGCGCTGGTGATGGTCAGCGTCGCCGAGCCCGCCTTCCAGGCCCGCAACTCGGCCACCGGTCCTGTCGGCGCGCCGGCGAGCGGCCCGAGCACCGACGGGTCACTGGACTTCACCGGGTACGCGATCCCGGGCGGATTGTCGATCTCGGGCATCACCAGAACCGAACCGACGGTGATCGATACGTGTGTGCCACAAGCACTGGCGGAAATCTGCGTCGGCTGTCGTGAGCTGCTTGCCGACCGATCGACGTACGGCTGCGGGATGGATAGCCCGGTCGGCGCGTGGACGATGGTCGCCGGCAGGCTGTCGGTGACGATGTCGGCGTGGACGGCGATCGTACGGGTGGCCGAACCTCCGCAGGACGGTCCGATCGGGTGCTCGACCATCACCGCGAGGGTGTGCGGCGTGTCCTCGTCGGGCTGGTTGATCGTGTCGTACCCGTCGCACGTGTGCATCTCCGCGGTGGCTTTCGCCGAGTATCCGCCGTGATCCCGGTGGGTCAGCTTCCACGGCACCGACACCTCATCGGTCGGCACCCCGACCATCGGTGCCATCCGACCGATGCCTCCGCACAGCGCCGGACCACCCTCGGTGTACGCGAGCGCCGCGTCGCCGTCCGTGGCGTCGAGCAGGAACATCTGGTAGCCGTAGTCGGTCGACGGGGTGGCGGACCCTGTCGGCGTGGGTGACGGGTGCGGGTTGACCCTCATCATCGGGCAGAACGCGACCTCGGGGTGGTACACGACCACAATCCAGACGAGCCGGTCGTGGAACGCCTCCAACCTCGGCAGCCTCGGCGCGACGGTGCCATCCGACCATTGCATGGACGGCGCCGTGGGCAGGCCGTCCGCGACGGTGACCCGGGCGTAGCCCTCGACCAGACCGTAATCCAGGGCGAAGTCGCCGAAGCCGCTGGAGTCCCGATCAGTGGAGGCGAGCGCCTCGCACTCGGCGATGTTTGCCGAGATCGACGGATGGTCGCCGGCGCGCGGTACGGAGACGGTCACATTGCCGGCGTCGATCCGGAACCCGGCGGTGGCCGCCCCACCGGTCAATGACGTGACGGCAGGCCCGACGAGGCCGGTCATGCCGCCGTTGGTGCTGCCGGGCGGGGGCAGCGCCGGTGGCGTACAGATTGGATGGGTCGTGGTGTCACCGGCGACGGTCGACATCGCGCTCGGCGCTATGGCGACCGGCGGCATGGCGGCGGGCGGCGTCGCGCAGGCGGCCGGCAGCGCGAGCAGGCCGGCCGAGACCAGGCAGGCGGCCCGTCGGAGGGTGACATTCATGTCCGTTAGACGGGTTCGGCGGCAGAGCCGTTCCCCGTCGCACCTAAATACTCAGGCCTAAAGTAGGAAGGGCCTACGTACGGTGCCGCCAGAAGCGACGTTTCGTGTGCGGCGCCGGTTCCGCGTCGTCGTCCTGTGCCGCGCGGACCAGCGCTGCCGTTGCCACCGCCCGGTCGTCGGCGCGACAACCGGGCGTGACCATCATCAGCCGCGCCAACGACTCTTCGATGGTGACCAGCCGATGCGCCGCCACGGCCGTATCCAGCCTGGCCCGAACCAGCTGGCGTACCTCCTCGCGCAGGTCCGGCTCCCGGTACGCGGCGGTGACAAGTGCGAAGAGCGCCGCGTCCGCGACCCAGTCCTCGACACCGAAGGCGAGGTCCACGAGTACCTCGCGCCGAGTCGACGTCGGCCACGGCTCATCCTTGGCATGGTGGACGATGCCGAGGCATACCCACGGTTGCATGAGCCGATACCAGTACGTCGGCGTCGACTTCGCCAGGTGCTGCCAGCGCGGTGTATCCGGCGGCCCCGGCAGGTGTGCCAGCAGCCCGAGCAGATCCTCCAGCGGCAGCTCGCCGAGCGGCGCAGCCTGCAGGTACCCGGACAGCAGCGATTGCCACGGCTCCCCGCCGACCTCGTGCAGAACCCGGATCGCGTCCGCCGCCGGTGCCGGAACGGCCGGCAGCGGCTCGATACCGTCGTATCGCCAGACCGTGTAGCGGCCGGGCCGCACGGGCTCCCGGATATCGGGTTCCGGGAATGCGGCGATGCCGATGTCGAGCGGGCCGGCAATCCTGCGACAGGCCGTCACGGCACTGGCCGGTTCGGCCGCGGACAGTCCGAGACCGGTGAGTTCGATCTGCTCACCTCGCGCCCGGCGTCCACCGATCTCGTTGGCGATGTTGGAGATCGCTTCGCTCGGCATCGGTACCCAGTTGAGCCACGGCCGCTTCGATCCGGCCATGGCGAATACCACGTCGGTCATTCCGCACGGGTGCGGATCGTCCTGGATAGCCACCAAGTCCGCCACATCGCCGACCGCGCGGAACCGCATCGCGCGCCGGGCCGCATCGCGGTGCGGAAAGTCAACGTCATCGGCCAAACGCCGTAGGTCAGCATCGACATCGCCTGAGAACATGGCGCAGAGCCTACAATCCAGGCCATGTTGTACGGCATGTACCGGACGGCCGAAAAACGCAACTGATCCCGCGCATAGCGAGTGAACAAGCCTCGTGATCCGACTCGAATCAACAGATTTTTCGCGATTCCTAGCGCCCAATAGGTGAAACTCGGTCGCCGCTCTTTCACCTTTATCGGGTCATCGTACGGATTAGTCCAAATAGTTACTGATGTCGTCCGCTTGCCTTAGCCAATCGCGAGTGACTTAACGCGATAATTACCGCATCAATCGTAAATGGTTCACCGGATGAGCCTGTCTACGTCGAAGCCAGCAAGGAGAGCACGTGAACAAACGCGTAAAGATTGGACTGATCAGCGCCGGCGCCGTCGCGACGATCGCACTCGCGTCCGGCGGGGCCGCGTATGCCCTCAGCGCGTCCAACAGCACCGGCGTTCAATCGAACGGCACGATCGCCGTCTGCATCAAGAACTCGACGCACGTCTACTACGCGATGACCGGCACGTCGTGCGCCTCCGGTTACACGAGGCTGACGTTCAATCAAACCGGCCCGAAGGGCGCGACCGGAGCAGCCGGAGCGAAGGGTGCCACCGGCTCGAAGGGTGCCACCGGAACAACCGGCCCGACCGGCCCAGCCGGCGCACAGGGTCCGGCCGGGCCGGCGGGGCCGACCGGTACGTCCGCGGTCCTCACCGTGTCCGGCACGACGAACGTCACGGATTGGCCGGAGTCGTCCGGGTGGGCCAGCGACGACTTCACCCGCCTGGTGACCGTGACCCGGCAACACGCCAGCGACAACAGCCACTGCGGCGGTGCTCCGACGTGCTGGTTCTACACCTTCGAGTTGACCGACAACGGCGCCTTCACGACCGTCAACGGCACGGCATCGCCGAACGGATCATCGACTGACCAGGTCACCGGTGCATTCACCGGAACGATGCAGGGCACGGCCGCGGGTTCGTTTTACTCGGACTCCGGTACCCCAACCGGCACGATCCCGGTGTCCGCATCCGGTACTGCGAAGCCGGCAACCACGACCACCTGGGCGACCCTCGCCCTGCCGGCCGGCGCGACCGCGTACGGCACGAAGCTCACGGCGTACTCGTGGGACTACAACCTGACGATCGCGGCCGGCGCCGGATGTACGACGGCGTCGCACCAGGAGTGGCTGGACCAGATCAACCCGGGCGACGACGGCCAGGGCGCAGCCGACGGAAACATCGTCGGCACGACGAACTGCTAATTGGCGGTACTACGCCCCCGCTTCGCCTGTGAGCGGCGTCGGTTTACGACCGAGCGGGGGCACTGTCGGACGGCGGATCAGCCGACCCTCATTCTCGTACGAAGACGGCTTCGCGCAGCAGTTCCATATCGACAACGGGACTGAGCGAGTGTCTCTCAGACGTCGTGGACGTAGAGGCGCAACGTGGCTGGAGTCCCGTCGGGAAGCTTGTGGATCCCTGAGGTGAAGTCGCGCACGTACGTGAAGCCGCTCTTCTCAGCCACCCGGACCGACGCATGGTTCTCGGGCTCGACTCGGATGGCCGCACGCGTGCCGATCTCGTGCTCACGGATGTATTCGCGGATCAAGTGAACCGCCTCGACGGCAATGCCGCGCCCGCGGGCCCACGGATGGACGGCGTAGCTGATGGCGACGTCTCCGGATTCGAGAAACTCTCGTACATCGAGGTTGAAATCGACGTACCCGGCGAGGCGGCCGTCAAGGCAGACACCGAAGCCTTGAACCCCGTGCCCGGTCTGGGCGTTGTCGGCGAGATAGTTGAACCAGCCGGTTGTCGACTCGACCGTGCCGTAGCCGCCGGACAACCACCGAACGGTCTGCTCGTCCTCGCCGGCGTTGTGCGCTTCGACATCCGCGAGGGTAAGGGTACGCAGCGTGATCAGCATGCCAGGACAGTAAGCAAACCGGAGGACGGACGCCACCGATATAAGCCGCTCGACCATGAAGCTTTCTGCTCAGACGATCTCACCGCGCATGTTGATACACTTTCACCAACCGAGTCCTAGGCAGGCCGCATGGCTCGTCCGTCATACCGCGAGTTCCGTAGACCGGCACTCGTCGCCGCCTGCCTCGTCTTCGCCGCCGGCGTACTGGCCGGCTCTCCAGCACTGACCGCGGCACGGGCCACGCGTGAGCCGCTGCGGGTCCTGCAGATGAACTTGTGCGACAGCGGAATCGCCGAGTGCTATACCGGCCGGTCCGTGGCGCAGGCCGCCACCGTAATCCATACGGCCATGCCTGACGTGGTCACCGTCAACGAGGTATGCGAGAGCGACGTGTCCACACTCGACCAGACGTTGGTAGGCCTCTACCCCAGTGGCACGGTCATGTGGGCCTTCAGGGCGGCTAGCGACCGCCGTACCGGGGGTGCGTATCGCTGCCGCGACGGTCAACCGTACGGGATCGGTCTGCTGGCCCACGTCCCGGCGGCGAATGCCAGATATACGACATCCAGCGGGATCTACCCGACCCAGGACCATGGCGACCCGGAGGAGCGAGCCTGGCTGTGCCTCGACGCGATCGGCAGCTTCTATGCCTGCGCCACACACCTGGCCAGCACCAGCCCGACCGTCGCCCTCGCCCAGTGCGACTACCTGCTGGACACCATCATCCCTAACGTGCACGCGCAGGACGGCGGGTACGAGCCGACGGTGGTGGGCGGCGATTTCAACCTCAGCTATCGCGGCACCCCCGACGTCCAGTCCTGCGTACCGGCCAACTATCTCCGGGCGGGCGACGGCGGCGTACAGGACATCGTTGCGACAACCGACTTCACATTCAGTCCAGGCACGTCGATCGGCATGGACGGGACGACCGACCACCCCGGCCTGCTGGTCACACTGACCATGCCGAAAGCCACGGTCGGATCGGGCCAATAGGAGCGCGATTAACTCTCGACGGCAGCGAGCAGGGCATCCCGCGTGGCAATGTCGAAGGCTACGAGCCGGACGAGTTCTACCTCGGTGGCCGCCGATCTGATGGATCTCACCGCAATGGCCGACGCTATGTCGGTGGGAACTCCGTAGACGCCGGTCGCGATCGCGGGAAATGCCACGCTGTGCGCGTGCAGCGCATCGGCGACCTCCAGGCACCGCCGATAACACGACGCCAGCACGTCGGCCTCGCCGTAGTCTCCGTCCTCCCAGACCGGACCGACCGTGTGGATGATGTGCCGCACCGGCGGGTCGAGATCGAACGCCGGCGTGGCCATCGCGTCACCTGGCTCACACGGTGCGATCGCCGCTCCGGCCTGTGCCAAGCGCGGTCCGGCCGCCCGGTGGATCGCGCCGTCGACTCCACCGCCACCCAGCAGCGACTCGTTCGCCGCGGTGACAATCGCATCGACGTGCTCATCGGTGATGTCACCCAGGACAACCTCAATCACGACCATGCCCCGATGATGTCACCGCATGGACGCTGCGTTTCCGGCCGGGAGGTCGTCCGAGAGATCGGATCAGGTTGAGCACTCGGAGTGTTGTCAACGGATAAACGCCTCAAATTAGTACATTATCGGTCATGATCGCTCCACGCGCCCGACGGCGTGCGCTTGCCCTGACCGCAACGACCCTTGTGCTGGCCTCGGCCCTGGCTTCGATGCTGATCGCCACCGTCGCCGCACATGCGACCGCCGTGACCACGCTTCCCGGCGGCACGTGGTCGATCCTCCCGGACACCACCGGCCGGCGCCTGGGGACAAGCACAACTCGGCCTCGGCTCCGGGGTGCACGGGCCGGCGACAGGCTACCTTGATGCGGTCACTGTCAAGGACGGTAGCAAGGCCTTCTTCACCGACTTCGATCCTCCGAGGGTGACTCCGAGTCCGTCCCCGAGTGTCGTACCGAAACCAAAACCGACCGGCGGCGGCGAGGCCCCGACCTTGCCGATAACCGGTCAACATGACGCATTCTGGTCAGCGCTGGCCGGCACGGCGCTCGTCCTATTCGGCAGCGGTTTGGTAATCGCCGGCCGTCGAGAACGTCACCGAATCTGAGGCAGTGGCAGGTCGGACGGCGCCACTTAGCGCGGGCCGCCCGGCGTGACCAGCCCGGTCTCGTATGCGAGGACCACCGCTTGGACGCGGTCGCGCAGACCGAGCTTGCTCAGGATGCGCGCCACGTGCGTCTTCACCGTGGCCTCGCCGAGGTGCAGCTGCGCGGCCAGCTCGCCGTTGGACAGGCCGCCGGCCAGCATTACCAGCACCTCGCGCTCGCGGACGGTCAACGTCGCCAGGTCGGTGTGCCCGCCACCCACCGCATCGGCCGGCCGCGCGAACCGCTCCACCAGGCGCCGCGTGATGGTGGGTGCCAGCAGCGCGTCGCCGTCGCGGACCAGCCGCACCGCGTGCACCAGGTGGTCCGGGCTCACGTCCTTGAGCAGGAACCCGCTGGCGCCGGCGGACAGCGCGGCGTAAACGTACTCGTCGAGATCGAACGTGGTCAGGATGATGACCCGGGTGGGCTCGCCGGCGGTAGTCCGTGGATCGGCGGCCAGCACACGGCGGGTCGCCTCCAGGCCGTCCATGCCGGGCATCCGGATGTCCATCAGCACCACGTCGGGGCGTAGCCGGCGGACGGCGTCGACCGCCGCCGCGCCGTCCGCCGCATCGCCGGCGACGTCGATTCCGGCGGCCGCGAGGATCATGGCGAAGCCGCTGCGCACCAGCGCCTGATCGTCGGCGATGACCACGCGCGGCCCGGTCACGCGACCGCCACGTCGGCCGTCGGGATGCGCGCGACCAGCCGGAACCCGCCGCCGACGCGCCGGCCCGACTCGAGCGTGCCGTGGTGCAGCCGGATCCGCTCGGCCAGGCCGATGAGCCCGCTGCCGGTGCCGCCGGTCGGCTCCCCCGGCTCGCCCGGCGGCCGGTCGTTGCGCACCTCCACGACCAGCATGTCGCCATCGCGGCGCAGCTCGATCTCGGTGAGCGCACCGGGCGCGTACCGCAGTGCGTTGGTCAACCCCTCCTGGATCACCCGGTACGCGGTGAGATCCACGCCCGCCGGCATCGGACCGTCGGCGCGGTGCACCGTCACCGGCTGGCCGGCTGCGCGAACGGCACCGACCAGCGCGTCGAGTTCGTCCAGCCCGGGCTGAGGATGCAGCCGGTCATCCAGCGGCGCGACCAGGCCGAGCAGGTGGCGCAGTTCGCCCATCGCCTCCCGGCCGCTGTTCTCGATCGCGCGCAGGGCGGCGGCAGCCAGGTCGGGCCGGGCATCGAGCACCTTGCCGGCCGCGCCCGCCTGGATCACCATCACGCTGACGTGATGGCTGACCACGTCGTGCAGCTCGCGGGCGATGCGGGCGCGCTCCTCGGCGATCGCGGCGCGCGCCACTGCCTCCCGCTCGTGCTCCAGCGCCACCGCCCGACGAGCCGATGCGTCGGCCCGGGCCCGGGTGCTGCGGATCGTCGCGGCGGCCAGGCCGATCGGTGCCAGGATCGCGAACGGGCTGAACCAGCCGGGCATCGGCGGGATCGACGTGGCGAACACCGACGCCGCGATAATCGCCGCTACGGCTAGCAGCGCCAGCGACAGCCACAGCCGGCGGCCGTGCGCCACTACCGAGTAGGCGAGGATCAATAGGGCCAGGAATCCCGGCCAGGCCAGGCCGTCGGCCACCCAGAGCACCACGCCGAAGGCGATCACGAACGCGGTGTACGGCAGGCGGCGGCGTACGGCCAGCGGCAGCGCGGCGAGCAGGTTCACCGGGACGGCGCGACCGGTGTCGTTCTGCGCGTCCAGCACGTACCGGTACGGGTCGGTCACGTCCGGCCTCGGAGCCAATGGCGGTATCACCGGCGGCATCGGCAAGCCGGACGGGTGCGGATTGGACACCTGCAACGGCGGCAGGTCGCCGAGACGCGCGTGGAGGACCCAGACCATCCCGGCGATCGCCAGAGCAACGGCCAGCGCCACGTCGGGTCCCGGCAGGGAGAGCCGGCGGAGCAGGGCGGCGACGGACGGCATGGACCCATTGTGCCCGGACCGGCCGGCCCGGAGCGTCCCCCGCGATACCGACCGGTCTCATCCGCAGGGTGGACGTACCGGCCCCGATCATCATTGCGGGCTACCGCAGATCCGCATCGCGCCGGACGCGCCGAGCAACCGGATGCTCCTACCGTGACCGGCATGTCCGAACTCATCCGCTTGACCGCCATCGACAAGACCTACGAATCGGCCGGACCGCCCGCGTTGTCGCAGATCGACCTCGTGGTCGCGGCCGGTGACGCGGTCGCCGTCATGGGGCCCTCCGGCAGCGGCAAGTCCACGCTGCTCAACGTCATCGCCGGCCTCGATCGCCCAACCCACGGCACGGTCGAGGTCGCCGGCGCGCGGCTCGACACCATGTCCGAACACGCGCTGGCCCGCTTCCGGCGGGCGCACATCGGCATCATCTTCCAGTTCTTCCACCTGCTCGACGAGATGACCGTACGCGACAACGTGCTGCTCCCGGCGCAGCTCAGCGGCGTCCGCCCGCCGGTGGCCCGGGCCCGCGCGGCCGAACTGCTCGACGCGCTCGGGATCGCCGAGAAGGCCGACGCCTACCCGGCGCGGCTCTCCGGCGGACAGCGGCAGCGGGTGGCGATCGCCCGCGCGCTGATGAACCGGCCGGACCTGCTGCTCGCCGACGAACCCACCGGCGCCGTCGACGCGCAGGCCGCCACTCAGGTCCGCGACCTGCTGCACGACCTAAACGTAGGAGGCCAGACGCTGCTGCTGGTCACGCACGATCCGGCGCTGGCCCGTGGCTCCGGCCGCCGGCTCATCACCATGCGCGACGGCCAGGCAGTCGAAACCTCAGCGGTGCCGGCATGAGGGCGGTGCGTGCGGCCGCCCGAGCGGCGGTGTCCCGGCGCCGGCTGCAGAGCCTCATCGTGGGCATGGTGGTACTGCTCAGCACCGCGACCGGCGTCATTGCGCTCGGCCTCCTGATCGTCTCGCACACCCCGTTCGACACCGCGTTCGCGACCGCGCGCGGTGCCCACGTGACCGCCACCATCACCGCGACCACCCCGGACGCAGCGCTCACCGCCACCGCGACCGCCACCGGCGTCACTGCCGCGGCTGGGCCGTTCGAGGAGGTCACCGTCGCGATGACCCGGTTCGGCGGTGGCCACTTCCCGCCCGCGACGATCGTCGGGCGATCGCTCGCGGCCGGACCGGTGGACCGGCTCGCGCTCGACTCCGGAACCTGGCTGACCGGGCCCGGACAGGTCGTGCTGGCCCGCGACTACGCCGGGCCGGTGATCCAGGTGGGCGACCAGCTGACGGTGGCCACTCCGGGTGGCCCGACGTTGCGCGTCGTCGGCATCGCCGACTCGGTCACCGGCTCGGCCGACGCCTGGGTGTGGCCCGGCCAGGCCGATGTCCTGCACGCGACCGGTGCCCCGGTAGCCAAGCAGATGCTGTACCGGTTCGCATCGAACGGCTCGGTGGCCGCACTGCGGACGAGTTTCGACCGGGCCGTGGCCGGCCTGCCCTCCGGCGCGGTCACCGGCTCCACGAACTACCTGTCGGTACGGGCTGCGGCCAATCGATCGGTCGCCGCGTTCGTGCCGTTCGTGGTCGCGTTCGCCGTCCTCGGGATCATCCTGTCCGTGCTGATCACGGCCAACGTGGTCAACGGCGCCGTGGTGTCGGGCTACCGCGTCATCGGCGTGCTCAAGACGCTCGGCTTCACCCCGCGGCAGGTCGTGGCGGTGTACGTGACCCAGGTCGTGGTTCCGTCCGTGATCGGCTGCCTGGCCGGCGTTGGGCTCGGCGTACTGCTGGCCACACCGCTGCTGGCACAGACCGACCGCGCCTACAACCTGCCCGAATCTCTGGGCGGCCTGCCCATCTGGATCATGGTCGTGGTCCCGGCGGCCGCGCTCGTCCTGGTCGCGTCGGCTGCGATCGGCCCCGCGTCGCGCGCCGGGCGGCTCGCCGCCAACCAGGCGATCAGTCTCGGCCGCGCACCGCGGGCCGGCCGGGGCTTCCGGCTGCGTCGCGCGCTGACCGCCACGCGGCTGCCCCGCTCGATCGCGCTCGGTGCCGGCATGCCGCTGGCCCGCCCGGCCCGAGCCGCCGGTACTGTCGTCGCGCTGGTACTGGGCGCGGTGACGCTGGTGTTCGCGGTGGGGTTGACCACGTCGCTGGACCGCATCAACACCGCATTCACTCGGGTCGACGCCGTCCCGGTCGAGGTGCCGGCGCCGGTGTCGGTGCAGCGCCCTGACGTCGGCCCGGATCCGGGCGGACCTCCGAAGCCGATCGACGTCGCCGCCACCGAAGCGGTTATCGACGCGCAGCCCGGTACGGCGCACAGCAGCCTGGTCGAGGACGACTCCGTGCACGTGTCCGGGTTCGGCCGGCCGGTGACCGTGGAGGCGTACGCGCGGGACGCCGGATGGACCGGCTTCGCGATGATTTCCGGTCGCTGGTACGCCGGGCCGAACGAGGTCGTGGCCTCGTCCTACTTGCTCCGGCAGAGCGGCCATCGGGTCGGCGACCGGATCACCGTGATCGGCGCCACCGGCCAGCGCACCGTCACCGTCACCGGTGAGTTCATGGACGGCAGCAACAACTTCAACCTGATCGCGGGCGCCGCCACTATGCAGGGCGTCGGAACGCCGAATGATGACCGGCCGCGCCTCATCGAGATCGGGTTGAAGCCGGGCACCGACGTCGCGGCGTACGTCCGCGCGCTGCAGGCGAAGTTCCCGATCTCGACCGGGGTGTTCATCAACGACCGCACCCAGGACAACGACGAGGCCACGTTCCTCGTCCTGTACGCGCTCATCGGCACGCTCACGCTACTGCTGTGCGGCGTGGCCGCACTCGGCGTGCTCAACACCGTGGTGCTCAACACGCGCGAGCGCATCCACGACATCGGCGTGCTCAAAGCGCTCGGTATGACGCCCGGCCAAGTCCGCGGCATGGTCGTGACATCCATGATCGGGATCGGGGTGTTCGGCGGGCTGATCGCGGTACCGCTCGGCGTCGCCCTGCACCACGAGATCCTGCCCGCGATGATCTCGGCCGCCGGCGAGGGCATCGCGCCACCCATCGTGCACGTCTACGGAGCGGCCGAACTGGCCGCGCTCGGCGCGGCTGGGGTCCTGCTGGCGGTGCTCGGCGCGCTGCTGCCGGCGGGCTGGGCGGCTCGCACCCGGGTGGCCACCGCACTGCGCGCCGAGTAAGGGGATCCGCCGTACCCGCGCCGGACGTCCGGCGCGGGTACGGCGTCGTACTGAGCGTTTGTCCGCGTGAGTCCAGACGACGCGACATCGTCACGCGGTTATGCAGACCCCGCTAATACCCGATCAAGCGCCGTCCACCCGGCAGGAGTCCCAGCCGCCGATCACCTCGCGGATCTCTAGCCCGGCGAGATCCGGATGCTGATCCTGCAGCAGCGACCGTACCAAATCTTCATCGATCTTGATCTCATCCATGGATGCGCCGACCTATCCGTCAGGTGTTCAACCGCCAGACGTGCCGACGCATTGGGCCCACGCCAGGAGCCGTGGGAGGACGTTACCCGAGAAGAGCAAGCCCGACGCTCACCTGATGCGACCCGAACGTCGAAGGAAAACGCAGCCGGCCGCCACCGGAGCGGTGGCGGCCGGCGGGCGGCAATCCGGATCGTCAGCCGATCGCGTACGCCCGGTAGACGGTCACGATCGACGAGTTGCCGCTCGGGTCGGTGACCTCGGAGCGCAGCGAGATCATGCCGGACGCCGGGTTAGGCACGTTCATCGAGTACGTGCTGCCGGTGTGCGTAACCGCCGTGGAGTGCCAGGTCGCGCCGTCATCCGACGACCACCAGCCAGCGACCGTCTTGACCGTGTCGGCATGCAGCACGGTGTCGACGGTCGGCGTGCTGCGATCCATCGTCAAGCCCACCAGCGTGGTGGAGCTGGGTGCGGCCTGGTTGTCCATGTTCATGCCGTACGGGAAGAACCGGGTCAGGAAGACCGGCGCGACCTGCGGAGTCTTCGTGCTCACGTAGTAGTGGAACGAGACCGACGACTTCGTGGACAGCATGGTCGCCGGGAACGTGAGCCCCGGGTGGTAACGGGTCGCGGTCGTGTTCAGCGTGTACCAGCCGCTCGTCGTCACGTGGGTGTCCAGCACGTCGCCGTCGCTACCGCCGCCCCAGTCCGTCCCGTTGACCGAGGCGATCGTCTTGCCGTTCAGACTCAACGTCGTGGTCGCCCAGATCGCCGCGTCGTCACCGTTCATATACGGGTCGCCGAACATGTCCATCGGGTCGAAGATGAGCCGCTCCGGAGTCACGTCGTTCATCACGTACGGCAGGATGTGCGCCGGGCCCCACACCGAGTGGTAGAAGGGGTACCGGTAGGAGGTCGCGGCGGCCAGCTTCGCGATCTTGCCCCAGTTGCCCACGATCGAGCCGTCGTCGGCCTGCGTGTTCACTCCGACTCCCCACGTGCCGGCGGAGAGGTGCGCGGTCACCGTGTACGGCGTCTGCCCGGTGTACGTCTCGCCGTCGAACATGCCGGTCTGGCAGCCACTCGACCCGCCGTCCGGGCTCATCGACAGGTCGGCCGTCGGAGCGTCCTGCGGACCGTTCATCGCCTGGACCTGGACCGTCGCCAGCTGGGCCACGTGGTACGTCGCGCTCGGCGCCGCCGGGATGCCGGTCATTACCGAACTGACCGCGTACACGTCGCCGGTGCCGGTGTCCGGCCTCCACTCCGACATGTACGCAAACTTGATGTAGTTGGACACGTACGGCACGACGTAGAGGTGGCCGGGCGCGTTGTACCCGTCGACACTCGTCGCGTTCCAGCCCTCGCAGACGCGCGCGTCGATCTGCTGCGAATAGCCGGCGCCCGGGCTGGTGTCGAGCTTGATATTCACCAGCTTGCCGGCCCGCGCGTCGATCGTGGTAGACGTCGTACCAGTGACCTTGATGTCCTTCGCGGCCACCGTGTCGGTGTCGTCCGCCGAGTTCCAGATGTCGACCAGGATCGAGTACGTGCCGGTGGGCAGCGTGAACTGCTTCCCGCTGGTCTCCTGATAGGTGAACGCGTTGGACATATTCACCAGCGTCAGCGCGCTGGTGACCTTCGTGCCCTCGCGGCCGAGCGTCGTCACGGTGAGCTTGGCCGACGTGGCGGCGGTTGCTGCCGACCCGCCGACGATCGATGCCGTGACGGCAAGCAGGGCAACCACCAAGACCGGCAAACGCCGCATATGAACATCCCCCGAATTAAGACCAACGTTTATGTCGGCCGTCGGATGCTAACAGAGCGAAAATCTAATTCGCGTTCATCCGTACGGACGAATGGCCTTTGGTAGCCGCCCAATCACGGCCGGATATTGCGTACCGGCGCGCCCCCTGTCTGTGAGTTTTGGACCAAGGCGCTTAGAGGCGACGTTCGCCGACGAGGTGCGGAAGTTCAGTACCACGGTCCCGTTCAACGCTGCCATGCACCTCCTGCGCGTGCCGGCTACCGGCCTGGCGGCGGGAACCGAGGATGAAAGCGACCCCGCCCAACGCTGCTGCCACCCCGCAGAGCAGGAGCGTCGTTCGATAGCCGAGTTGCTCCACCGCGACGCCGGACAGGATGCCGGAGACCAGGAGGCCGCCCGTGGACGCGTTGGCGAACAGCGTGGTGGCGCGGCCGGTCGCCGGGGCGAGAAGGTCCTGGAAGTAGCGAATGCCGGCCGCCCCGACGATCGCGATCCCCACGCCGCGGAAGGCCTGCCCGACCACGAGCATCGGCATGCCCGAAGACACAACCGTTAGGGCGTAATAGCAGACCAAGGAGCCGAAGCCACCGAGGATCAGAGCCCGCTGACTGACCCGGGCGGGGACGACGGCCAACCCCAGCGTGGCCACCACCTCGACCGCGGCGCAGACGCTGAAGAGCACGCCGATCGACGCAGGGTGCTGGTGCAGGGCACGCGTCACGAACAACGGCAGCGCCAGCCCGCCCGCGAACATCGCGGTAAAGAACAGCGTGACGCTCACGGTGAGCAGGACGGGGGCGCGTCCCGGCGACGAGTTCGAACCCGCGACCGGCCCGGGCCGCGGCACGACGACAACGGTCAGCGCGGAAGCGAGAAACACACCGGCGGCCGTCCACATCAGCCATGAATAACCGCCCCGGGATAGGACGAGCGCGCCCAGCAACGGCCCGACGGCCCACGCCAGAGACCAGGCCGAGCGCAGCAGCGGCGCGGAACGCTGCCCGGCGGCGCCCTCGCCGAGCACAGAGCGGGCCAGGGCGAACAACTGCGGGAAGGCCGCCCCCATCGCCCCGAGCACCGTCGCCGCCATCAGTAGCAGCAGCGGGAAGCTCGAAACCCGGGGCAGCAACACATAACCGGCCGAACCCAAGAGCGTCACGACGATCGCGTACGTTCGCGTGGGCCGACGGTCGAACAGCCGCCCCAGCCACCAGCCGATCGCGATCCCGCCGATGGCGAAAACCGATGCCCACACGCCGATCTGCAGCGGCGTCAGCCCGACCGCATCGGCGCCGAAGAGGACGATGTAGGAACTGACCATGGAGTCGGCGATGCCGAGTAGGAGGACGGCGGCGAAGAGCGCGAGAAAAGGCACATGATCTTCATACCGGTCAGATCTCTGATGCGACATCGATTAAAGATCACTACTGGGTCCGGTGGATCAAGCACCGCCAGCTACGCACCGCCTTGATGACGGCAGAGGAGGCACGGACCGATGAGCAAACCCGCCCGCTGCTATCGCCTTGTCGTCAAAAATATTTGACATGGAGTTAAGTCTGTCTTACATTCGTGATGTCAAAGATTCTTGACGCCACGGAGGTCGGGATGTCGTACGAAGAGAGAGGCGTCTGGGCCTATTTGCTCTCCAGCACCGTCGCCTACATCGTCTACCTGGCAATTGTCGTACCGCGGCTGATCCACGCACCGGCCGCCCAGGTGTCCTACCTCTTGCCACTGCTCGTGACGACCTTGGCGTCAGTCTTTATCGCGACGGTAGTCCGGAGCGTCCTGGAGGTGGCCAGACCCAGTGATAGCAGCAAGGCCGATGCGCGGGACCGGGACATCGCCCGCTTCGGCGCCTACGCGAGCCGCTGGTTCGTCGTCGGCGGCGCGATGGCCGGGTTCATCATGGCGGTCCGCCGCGTGGACTACTTCTGGATCGCCAATGTCATCTACCTCGGGTTCGTGCTGTGGGCTGTGGTCGGCTCGGCGCTTCGGCTCGTCGCCTACCGCCGGGGGTTATGACGGTGGCACCGAGCAAACCGACTCGGATCACCAATCGGATCCGCGTGCTGCGGTTCGGCCACGACGAGATGACCCAGGCCCAACTAGCCGAACGCGTCGGCGTGACCCGCCAGACCGTCATCGCCATCGAACAAGGGCGCTACTCACCGTCCCTGGAGATGGCGTTCCAGATCGCCCGGGTCTTCGGTGTGTCCCTCGACGAGGTTTTCCAATACCCCGACGAGTCGACGGGCCCGTGAAGGGCAACTGCGTTGAAGGCGGCCGCTAAACATCGACCTGGTTCCATCGCGGGTCCACCACAGTGGACCGCCGCGCCGGGGAGTTGCAACTCGTGGGCACTGACGAGCGCCTAGCTTCGTCGAGTTCGAGAACGTACGCGGCGAGATCCACGGGCCGCATGGTGCGGCGGGTGGCCCGTCACGCTCATGACACCTAGGCCGCACTCGGAAGCGGTTCCACTCCAGCTCCAGGCAGTGTCCAGCGCTGGCTCGGGGCCCGACTGCAGTCTGCAATATCGAGGCGGACGCCCGACGTCTTCCACTGTGGATTATCGAGGCAGAGCCCCGTGGCCACGTTGACGAGCGATCCGTGCGAACCCGTACGCCAGACCTCGGACGCGGACCCGTCGCAATCCCAGAGTTCGACCTGGCTGCCCGGCGTCTGCGCGGTGATCTGCATGCATTTCCCGATTACCTGCAGAGTGCCATCGGCCTCCACTGTCCAAACCTGACCGGCCGTGCCATCGCACTTGTCGGCCATGATCGGGTTGCCGTTGTCGGTCAGCCCGGCGCTGTCATCGACGCACAGACCGGCGACGCCGGCGATCGCGCCGGTGTGTGCCACCGCCGATGTCGACGGCGACGGGCCGGGAGGCTGCGGACCTGAGGCGCCCTGCGTGGACCCAGAACCCGATGCGCTCGGGCGAGGCCTTGTCGATTGCGGCGGCTTCGGTGACGCCGACGATGCCGTCGGCGACGGACTGACCAGCGGCGTCGGCGCGAACGTAGGCACCGTGGCCGGCATGATGGACTCGGCCGTCGGCGTGTGCGGCGTCGACCCGAGGATGTAGGCGGCAACCGTCGCCACGACGAAGACAACGCCGGCCGTTAGCATGAGTGGCCTATAGCGGGGCCAACGTCGGGACCCGGCAAGGGACGCGGGCACAGACTGCCCGAAGTCGCCGGACGTCCGCTCATGGACAACAGTCGCGGTAGCGTCCGGCGGATCCACTGAGATCTTCGAGCGGCGGCCGAGCCGGTGGTGGTTCGGAATCACGTGCTGCTCGCTCGTGGGTACGGCACCGAACGACGCGACGTATGGCCGCACGAGCGCGAAGTCCGGAACCGAGCCGGCCTCGCGCCGCGACGCGTCATCGGACCCGGGCGTGCCCCGGGAGCGCTCGCCGTGTTTCGCCATACGCCGCCGCGACACCTTTCCACTTAGGACCCAACCGGTTGACCAAGTCCGTAACTGATCGTAGTGGCACCGACACCAGAACAGTAAGATTTGGCATCACTCTGCTGCCTCGCGCGCAGTAGTCGGCGCTGATCCATCAGCACCACGGCGGTTTCATCACCTGGTCGCCGTTGCCCGACCCGTCAATTGAGCGTATGGCCAATGACGGCGAGGATCACGAGAAAGAGCCCCGCGAGGCTGGTGAAGACACCTACGAACCTGCGTACAGCGAAATCGGAGACCAATGGAGTGTGGACGAGGGAGTATTTCCGTATCCGCCTCAACCATACGCGAGGTATGGGGCCTACGTATGCGTCCGTGTTGATCCTGGTTACTGCGGCGTCGCCACCAAACGGCTGCTGATTGGTCCGCCGCCGCTGTCTCCAGTCCGGCACCGTTTGTCAGCGCCGGAGCACCCGTAGAGCACCGATCTGCTGTGCGATGTCACTTCAGGCCATGAATGACCGGATGTGTATCAGGCGTCGGCATCGATCCTCATATAGTGCGAGGGTTCGATTGGATGAACACCTCTTCCGGATAGTTCAGAGGAGTGAGCATGACCGTCTACGGTTCCACGCATCCGCCCATTGACCGGCCACCGACGTATGACGGCGAGTTCGGCGACGGTCAGGCCCGTCAGATCCGCCGCTGCAGCGCCTACGAGGAGCACGTCCGCCTGCTCCGCCGCGATCCGGCGTACCGGGCGCGGCGCCGCGAGATCGGGCGCGAAATCGCTGCCTGGATCGCCCGCTACGGCGATGCCGGCCTGCGTACCGGTCTGATCCGCATTCCGGTCGTGGTGCACGTCGTCTACAACACCGCCGCCCAGAACATCAGCGACGCCCAGATCCACAGCCAGATCGACGTCCTGAATCGCGATTACCGACGGCTGAATACCGATGCCGTCAATACTCCGGCCGCGTTCGCCGGTGTCGCCGCCGATGCCCGGATCGAGTTCGCCCTGGCCGTACGCGATCCGAATTGCGGGGCGACGACCGGAATCACCCGTACGCACACCAGTGTCGTTGACTGGAGCGAGGGCGAGGACACCATGAAATCGGCCGCGACTGGTGGTGCCGACCAGTGGGATCCCGACCAGTACCTGAATTTCTGGATCGTCAACTACACCGGCGGCCTGCTTGGCTACGGGACCTTCCCCGGGATGCCGGCCAACATCGAGGGCGTCGTTGTCGACTACCGCGCCTTCGGCACCGTTGGCACCCTGACCCCGGGCGCCAACCTCGGCCGCACCGCCTCGCACGAGGTGGGCCACTACCCCCGGCGCCGCCAACGACACCATCTCCGGCAGCTCCGGCAACACCACCTGCTACGTCACCCACACCGACCGCGTCAGCAACTGTGCCGTCACCGTGTACAAATAAAGCTCTGGACGGTTTGCCGGAGTAACTTGGTGCGCGACATGTTGTCCGAGCATCTCTTGGGGTGACCATGGCTGAGCCGGTGGACGAGTTCATTGCGGCGTTGCACGATGCGGACGCCGCGTTCGCGAACGCGAGCGCGCTGCTGGCCGGCGCCACGGTGCCGGACGAAGCATTCGGCAAGCTCTTCGAAGCGCATGCGGTCCGGGACGCCTACCATCAGCGACTCCCGGAGGCCGTCCGCGACGTCACCGAGGCGCGTGCCGTCGTCGATCACTTCATCCACGGGCTACAGGGTGGCCACCCGATCATCCCGAGACAGGCGGCCGGGGCGTGAACCCGACGACGTCACTCATCATCGGGTTGTCCCTCTCGACGCTGTTCGTCGTGTCCTGGCTCGGCAGCATCCTCTACCTGCGCCGAACCCGCCGCGCCATGCAGACCACGGTCACCCCCGAACAACTGCGGGCCACCGACGAGAAGACCGACAGCATCGAGGATTGGCTGGCCCGGGCCGCGGCACTGCCGGACGGAACGAAGCCCGAGCCCGCGGACGCTGACCGTGACCAGGGCCGGTTGCACGCACTCGCGGTGAAACACTTCCCCCATATCGCCGATCCGCATCCGCATCTGCACCTGATCGGCATCACCGGCGTCGAGAAACGGATGCTGGCCTGGGTCTGCGGGCATACCGGTCTACCGAATCCGTTCGAGGCGCTCGACCGATTCACCGGAGATCCACTCGAACTCCGTCGCGCCGCCGAAGCGTGGCAGGACGCGCATGCCGAGATCCTCGGCGTCGTCGACCACCTCTGCCTCGCAACGGCTCAGCTGCACGAACACTGGCAGGATCCGCGTGCGGAGAAGTTCTTCGCGATCCTCGCCGAATACCTCACCGAGCTCGACGCTCTGGAGGCCGACGTCAAGTCCACGATGGAGACGCTGCGCGGGCTTCAGGCTGAAACCGCGCTCGCGGAGGGCACCGTCGTCGGCCTGATCAACCTGCTGATCGGATCTCTGGGCGGCTATGTCGTGGAAGCGGTGGTCACGGCCGGGACGATGGCTCCGGCCGTCGCCGCGCAGGCCCAGATCGAGTTGACCTGGGTACTCAAACAGATCGCCCGCGCCCTCGAACGCCTGCCGACGATCTACTCGAACACGAAGCACATCCTCGAGAGCGTGACCGGCTTCAAGGGCCTGAACAACCTCGGCGCCCATTTCGAGATCAACGAGATCCAGGAGATCACCCGTTCCATCGACGCCGTCGCCTGACGCGGCTTCCTACGTCATCGGTACATCCACGTACATCCATGCGTTGTCGGATGGTCAACGGCGCCCCTACCGATGTTGACGAACGTGTCGGGCATACTCGACTCCTCGGCCAGTGATGAATCGACGCGTCGTACTCCACCACGATCGGAGTACATCGATCAATCACCAGAACAGGCACAGTTCGCTATCGGCTTCGATATCGAGGCGGATCGTCAACTGTTAGCGTTACCGCCTTTGAGAGGGCGGCGTTCTCCCCTAGTATAAATGTCTTCTGGCCTGCATGTTTGCGCTGGCAACGCTGCCTAAATCCGATGCGTGGGAACGTATTGGGAACTTGTTGATCCGCCGGCATCGTTGACACGGACGTGTCAGGTTGTGGGGCTGTCTTAGTCGCTCCACCAGCGGCGGCTGACAACGAGATTCCCCAGGTCCAGCATCCGCTGTGCTAACCACGTCGGAGTGGCGACCTGTTCCAATGCGTACCGGAGTTCTTCTGCGAGGAATGCGGCGTGGCGCAGCTCGCACGCGGCTCGGATGTCCTCGGGCGGCGTCGCGGTCGCTTCGGTGATGGCGCCGATGACGAGATCGACGTGTGGACCGCTGGAGATAGCCAGCAGGACCCAGTCGTCGGCCGGTTCACCGAAGCGTGCCCGCTCGAAGTCCAGCAGCGCGGTCACGTTGTGGTCATCAACGAGCCAGTTGCCCCAGTCGCCATCGGCATGGACTGGTACGTCGGCCTGTGCCTGTTCCGGCGCGCGTTGTGCGATCGCGACCAGGCCGTCCAACAGCTTGCGTGGCATGAGGGCGTCGCGGTCCGCGGTGCGAATGCACTCGACGTCGGACAGGAATTTGCTCCGGCTGACGAAGCCTTCGTGGGGCGGGAACGCGCGCAGTGCACTTTTGGCGACTGCGGTCGGTATCCACGAGTGCAGGTCGGTGAGCCGTCGTACGGCCTGATCGGCCCAGTGGCGGGCGGTCGCGGCGTCGACATCGGGAAGCCCGGGACGGCCGGGAGTGCCCGGCATGCGGGTGAAGCAGGCGTACCGAACGTCGCATGCATCTGTCCGGCTACGGCCGTTGGCGAGGAGTGGCGCACCGAGACCGGCCGGCAGGAGGGGCGCAAGCGCAATCTCTCGGTCCATGCGGCTGTGCCCGGCCGCGTCGACGAGCTTCACCACGATGTCCGTACCGAGGTATACGTAGTGAGACATGCTGGCGGCCGTGGTCAACGGGCCTGGGTCGCGGCCCAGGACGGACGCCGCGATCATCCGCGCGGCAGTGCGGCCACGTTCCAGGTCATCATCGGTGGCGTCGAGGCGACGCGGCAGTTGGGCTCCCATGGTGTGCAGATGTTAGGGCTGACCGGCCAGGCCGGGCGGCACGCTCAAACCAGCCCGACGCCCGGAAACGGCCGCTGGCCGGCCAACCTGGCATGGCGTTACTTCCCCTACGCAGGAGGGGCTGTCCGGACCGCTCCGTTGCTGTCAGACCCCACTGCAATAGTGCTGGCGCAGAATCGACGCCGAGTTTCTGTATGATGCCGGTCACATTCGCGCGCGACCTCCACGAAACGGGGCTCGAGCACTGCGCCTCTCGGGTGTGCAACCGAGCAGCCGACACCCGAACGGTGGCACGCCACCCGCGGGAACTCGGAGGCAGTTGTCTTGAACTGCGAAAACGTGCATCGATAGGCGAACCGCGGCCATCCGTGCTGATTCGACGTCGTTGACACCCCGTCAGTCACCCGTACGAACGGGACCGGCTAGCGGTCCGGCTTCGCCACCGTCGTACTCGCCGCCGCAACTTGACACTGCTTGTCGCACGAACTCGCGCGACTCCGGTAGACCATCCAGGACCAGGTCGACGCGAGCGGTTAGCAGCCACTCGGAACCAGCGGCCGCGAGCCGGACAACGGTCTCCGCACCAAGATCGCGCTTTAGCACGTTTGCGCACGCTCGGGCTTCGTCCTCCGTCGGGAAGTAGGCCCAGTGCTTGTAGGTCATCGACTCGGCGTTCATGATCGGAGACTACCTGCGAGCTCTGACGACCCTCTCGATACGACTACCTGCGGTTCGGCGGGATGCGAGTCAATGCGACGTCAGACGGCCTGCGGCGGATGTACTCGGTCCGATTCGGCGCATCGCGCTGCTGTACTGCTGCGGTACTCCTACGTGTTAACCGATCGCTCGGCGGCGCGTACATGTGTCAACAGGGTCTTGGCTGGACCGCCCGGTGCTGTAGGCCCCCACACTGCCAGGTGCCAGACTCGGGCGGCATGACAACGCCAGCTTGCATGTGACCTGTTAGATGTGGCCGTGATGGGCGTACCTGACCGTCCGCGACCGCCTGAGCCCCCGAGGTGTGGCACGCGCACGCCGCGACCGACCAGATACCGTGTGGCCTCGAACGGTCTAGAACTCAGTCGCGGCGTAGGCGGTTAGCGCAGCCTGACGGTCAGGCAGACCCAGCCGGTGGAGCCGGCCTCTCGTTAACGCGTCGTCGATCCACGTCGATGGCTGCTCCAGCAACCATCGAACGACGCGTTGTTGCGCTGGCGTCAGATCTCGATAGGTGGCACCGCCAGGAGTACCGGTCGGCCACGCTATCGACAGAACGCTAAGCGCGATTCCGCGCGATGAGTCGTCGGCGTTGGCGAGAGATATTGCGACAAGCTCGTCACGGACGGCGTCCGCTATGTCAGGCGCTGCCAAATCCAGTGACTTCAGCGCGTACTGTGCCGGGTCGATACCCCAGGTCTCATTCCATGACGTGTCCGTCAAAAGCGCGTGTTCACGAAGCGTCTCAACGGCCGCCGGCGGCAGCGCCACGCCAAACCTCCGAGCGCTGGCGAGCGCTGCACCGAAACGGACAAGACGCTCCTCATCGGCAAGCGCGTCAACGAGTAGGGCGTCGATACCGGCATCAACCTTGCCGAGCAACGCAAGCGCGATCAGGCCATTGGCGGTCAAGTACGGATCGGCTGATCGCGAGATCATCTTGACCAGAGCGGCGCTGTTGGCGTCGGCGTCCTCCGGGAACCAACCGAGCGTCCATGCCGCGGCCGAAGCCACGGCAACGTCTGGATCTTGCACGAGCGGCCTGAGCGCCGATAGCTCACGACGTACAGCGTCGTAGCCGGCCAACCCCCACACGGCAAGAAGGTCGGCCATCTCCGCATCCGATATCGGCCGCCGCCCCCGCGGTCGCGGCAGCCGCCGCCAAGCCTCCAGTCGACCAATCGCATCGGCCGGATCAGGCGCAGCGGCGACGCCGGCGCGAAGCTCCACAATGCGAACACCGAGCGGCAGCGGGCCCTCACCAACCGCAATACACAGGAGCAACCGCAGGATGTGTACGCGCAATGCCTGCGCAGGGTCAACGGCAAGACCAACAAGACCGGGGACGGCGTGCGCGCTGAACTCGTTGCGGTCGCCGTTGGCCACAAGAACATCGAACAGCTCATGGAGCGACTCCGAGCCTGCCTCGTCATCGGATGACGCAAGTGCATGTAGCAAAGGCTCGATCTCCTGCAGCACATCCAAATCATGCCACGAGCCGGACCTTAGGATTAGAAGCTCCCCGCGATGCGGTCGCGTGAAGTCGGATACGAGATCAGACGCCGTGTCTCGATCGGTTTCGGCTCGGTTCGGTCAGCCCGGTTGCGGTACGCGCTGCGGTACGCGTGATCTCGTTGGCCCTCATGTGTCAACATCCGTTGGCGTCGAGCGGTGCAACGGCACACGCTTTCGAGGTCTGTGACGTCCCGTTTACCGACGTACGGCGGCGTCCTTCGGACTGGTTAGATCGGGTGTCCGCATCGGTTCGAACCGTGGTGAACGATCGCGAATGAGACCGAAACTGAGACCAGCGGTGGCATCGTTGTCAACGGTGTTGATCCCCGCTCGCAGATTGGCTATACCGATGGCTTCGCTGGTCAGTCTGTGGCCACAGGTAGAGCGTCGCGGCGGTGCTGGCGTCGGCGTACCGCCCAGATGAGAGGCGCCCCGATCAGCAGAACAAGCAGGGTCAGGACGGCGCCGCCTATCAGGTGGGATTCGGTCAGCAGCGGCGGATCACCGGCCCGGCTCACTCCGTCGGCTATCACGTCGTCGGCGACGTCGACGGACTCGGCGCCGAACGCATCACTCAGGAGCTGGGAACCGCTGTCCGGGAGCAGCGCCAGGACGCGGGCCGATTCGACGTCGTCGAGATCTTCCAGCCCCGATAGCCGATTTGGCCCACGGAAACTCACCGGCGTGGCGCCGGGGTCCAGGTCGTCGGCCGCGACCGGGTCGTAGGCGACCACGACCGGCCGATTCGACGGTGACCAGCCGAGCATCCGGACACCGACCACCCCGTCAACGTAGTACGCCGGACTGCTCGCCGCGCCGGTCGATGCGTCCAGGGTGGTCAGTGTCCAGCGCGAGTCGTACGCCTTGCCACAACCGCAAGGCCCCTCGCCGACCACGGCGATCCCCCGCCCGTCGCGGGTCCACGCGCCCTTGCCCGCGATGCGAGTGCCGGCCGGGACCGCCAAGTGGGCGAGCACGGTCCCGGCCGGGCTGGCGACGTTGATCTGGTTGCCGGTCTGGTAGGCCAGCCGTCCGTCCGGCGCAAAGGCGGCGATCCATCCGTCGATCGGCAGCCACACATCAACCCGCGTGATGTGTGTGGTGCCGCCGGTCATGGTGTCCACCACATCCAGATCGCCCGCGTCCGTTGGGCTGCCGTACGCGGCCGGGGCCCACCAGTCGGAGTACGTGACGGTCGCGAGGTACCGCCCGTCAGCCGACCACGCCTGTGGAATCCGGTAGCTGCCAAAGGTCGGCGGCAACGCCGTCACAGCATCGGTGGACAGGTTGTAGATCCCATTTATCACCGCCAGCCGGTGCCCGTCCGGAGAAAGGATCGCCGTCAGTCCCGCCGTCGATTCGTACGCGTTGCTCAGCCGCCGGTACGTGTCGTCGGTTGCCCGGGTCAGGGCGATGGTGTCGATGGTCCCGTCCATCTGCCACTGGTCGCTGGAGAACGCGACGCTGGCCGACCCGATCGGCGAGTACCCGCTGTCCACCGATGGGGCGCCAATCCGCTGGGGCAGCGACGGCGACGCGGTGCTGCTGACACCGCCTGTGGTGCCCAGCACGACCACGACACCCGCACCGAGGAGGACCGCTGCGGCCGCGGCATAGACCCACTTCTTCACGCGCCGCATCCTACTGACCTGCCACCTGCCACGCGGTCCCTCTAGCATGGATAAGCGGATCGCGAAGCGGCACGGCAAGGATGCGGCGAAGTCGAAGTCTTCGAAGAAGAAGCCCCTGTCGTGGAGCGGGTGACGGGAATCGAACCCGCACTGTCAGCTTGGGAATCGCCTTGAACTCGCGCGCCGAAGCTTGTTGACGCAGCTCGTAGTAGCCGTGAGTCTTGATGGTGCCCGAACATCCACCCATCGGTCACCGTTGTTACCGCTTCATCGGCCACGGATCGGGCATGCCGCGCCGGTTGCGATTGGGATACGTGGGCGCTACGGCCCCAAGCAGAGAAGGAGAACGGTGGCTACTCGGAACGAGTGGAGACTGCTCAGGAACACCGCAGTAAGCAGTTGCCGGCCTCAGTGGAGGCCGAGGGCTACGGCTATCCTGAGGCTGCCGCGAACGCTGTATTCGCCGAGGCAGACGGAGACGCCGTCACCGCGCTGCCATTGCGGAGCGCCCCAGAATCGGCTGGTGGCTGCCAGCAGCTGCCGCGCGACTTCCACCTGATTTCGGCTTCCCCCGACTGCGGTAACGGCACCCGCAACCACCTCGACAGCCGTTGATGGCAGGTCGGCGTCGCCCATAGCGGGCAAGAGGAGCAAGAGCCGCTCCGACGCGCTGCGGTGTCTGTCGGGCTGTTCGGCGAGGTCGAGCAGCTCCGGCCACGACCATGCCGGGCCGATGAATGATCCCTCCAACGCGGCCACGACGATTGAGGACTCGTAGCCCGCGCCGATGAGGACGTAGTCCAGGCCCATGTCCTCGTCGAAGTTGCGCCATATCAGGTGGATGGTGTGCCGATCGCCGACGCTAAGCGCAAACCCGGGCCATTGGTCCAAGCGTTGCAGTTCGTCGAGCATGGCATCGACATCGGCCAGATCCACGTCGAATGCAGTTGGTGCGTCCCTGGCACCGCCGGCCGACAGAAGGTGGGCTGGCCAGAACGTCGCGTCGTCAAGCCATCCGGTGGCGTCAAAAACTGTCGACGGGTCGACTTCTGGAGTGAACCCATCCAGGTAGCCAGGAATTACCATCGACTCATCGTGCCACGGTCAGTGTGCGTCGTTCGTGGGCGATCGGAGCCCGCAACCTACCGATGATCGTCTAGGCGGGGTGTAATGGATCATCCGACACTGATCCGTAACGTCAATCCAAGCCTGACAATCACGACCGATGGCAATCACGACCGATGGCCGTCGACCGCGCGTATGCGCAGGTCAAACGGGACGCGCGGCGCGACTGAATCGATGCAGTCGGGGCCGAGTGGTTGCACGTGATGCGTTACGTCAGGCCGCGTCGGATGCGGGCGATACCACCGGTTCGGTCTGGTCGATGACCCACCGGATGTACGCCGGGTTGCCTCCGACGATCGGCACGGCGATCACGCACGGTACGTCGTACGGGTGGTCGCGGTTCGTCCGCTCGACGATCGCAGGGACCCGGCGCCACCGCACCGGACACATCCCACCCGGCGATCGCACGGCTCAGCGAAATCCCCGGCATCAGCGCCCACCTCGCCCAAACCATCATCGCCGAGGTCGGCTTCGACATGACCGTCTTCCGCACCTCCGGACACCTCGTGTCCTGGACAAAACTCGCCCCCCGCACCATCCAATCCGGCGCCCGCAAACGCGGCGGAAAGACCGGCAAAGGCAACCCCTACCTCAAAGGCGCCCTCAGCCGAGCCGCCGTCTCCGCCGCGAAAACCAACACCTTCCTCGGCGAACACTACCGACGCCTCGTACGACGACGAGGCAAACTCAAAGCCCTCGTCGCTGTTGGCCGCTCCATCTGCGTCATCGTCTGGTACCTCCTCGCCAACCCGGCCCTGCGGTTCCACGACCTCGGCCCCGACTTCCACACCACCCAGGTCAACACCAACCGCAAGATCTACAGTCTCGTCCACCAACTCGAAGCACTCGGCCACACCGTCACCCTCACCCAAGCGGCATAACAACGAAGTCACCCACCCACCGACCCGGCATCACCAGAGCTGCCGGGCCGATGACGCACGACCAAACCCCACCCACTACTGGGTTATTTTCCGATCAGTTCGCACTGTCACGATGGCCGGACCGATCACCATCGGTCCGGCCATCGTGCATTCCGCGGTAGCGGCGCTATGACGCTGTGTCAGGCCATGCCGTCAGGTCAAGCTCTGCTGTCCGCCGATTCGGGCGTCGCGGCCGGTTCTGGTGAGGACTCGCTGGCGTAGGAGGACTCGTCGAGGTAGTGGTCGAGGCCGAACCGATCGCGCGTCCGGCCAAGCCACGGCGGCGCCCACCAGTTGACCCGCCCCAGCAGCGTCATGGTCGCCGGTACGAGCACACAGCGTACGAGCGTCGCATCGATCGCGACGGCAATTGCCAGACCGAGGCCGATCTGCTGGACGTTGTCGATCCGGCCGGTGACGAAGCAGCCGAACACGACAACCATGAGCAGCGCGGCCGACGTGATGATCCGGCCCGAACCCTGCAGTCCGTGGCGGACGGCTGCTGCGGTTGGCTCACCGCGGTCGACGTACTCCTTGATCCTGGCGAGCAGGAACACCTCGTAGTCCATCGACAGTCCGAACGCGAACGCGAACACCGAGACGACCACGTACGGGCTCAGACCACTGACCGTCGTGGTGTGCAGGACGCCAGCGAACAGGCCGTGCTGGAAGATCGCGACCAGCGCGCCGAACGTTGCGGTGAGCGATACCAGGTTCATCGCGATCGCCTTGATCGGCACCACGACCGAGCCGGTCATGGCGAAGAGCAGCACGAACATGACCAGAAGCGTCAGGGCGATGGCGTACGGGAGACGGTCCCAGATCCGGTTCATCAGGTCGCGATGCATCGCCGCGTCGCCGGTCACCCACGACGCCATGCCCGGCGGACGATGCGCGCGCAGCACATCGACGACGTGCAGTGCGGTCGGTCCTTCCGGCTTCCCCGCGGTGTCGATCTCGATCGTGGCGACGGACGCGTTCAACTGCTGCGCCGGCTTCACGCCCGTGACACCTGGAACGTCCGTGATCGTCGTCGCCCACCGGTCGAGCTGTGTGGCCGTACCCTGTGCGACGACAGTGATCGGATCCGTCTCCGACGCGCCGTACTGGGCGGCCAGCACGTCCAGCGCACGCACCGATTCGAGGCTTCGAGGCAGACCGTCGACGTTGTCGAGGCTGACCTTCGTGGACAGGATCGGCAGGCCGCCGGCGAGCAGCACCGCCGTGGTCGTGAGCGCGACGAGCAGCGGCCTACGTTGGACGCCACGGGCCAGTTTCGTAAAGATTCCGTGGCGGTCGGGGGTGCGCTTCGAGGGCTTGATCCGGCGCTTCGCGAACCCGATCATCGCGGCGGTCAGCGTCAACCCGACGATCATCGCGACGAGCGTGATCGAGACGCCGGCGGCACCGAGCGCGGACAGTGCGCTGACGCCGAAGACCAACATTCCGCTGAGTGCCGCAGCCACGGTCAACCCCGAGAACACGATGGTACGGCCGGCGGTCGCCCAAGCCCGCCCGATAGCGGTCTCCGGATCGTGCCCGAAAGCCAGCTCCTCCTTGTAGCGGGCGACCAGCAGCAGGCCGTAGTCGATGGACAACCCGAGCCCGAGCAGCGTGATCACCGTGACCGCGTCCGACCCGATGTCGGTGAACTGCATGAACCCGAGCAGCACGCCGAGTGACCCGGCGATCGACACCACGGCGGCGAACACCGGCAACCCGGCCGCGATCAGCCCACCGAATACGATCACCAGGATCACCAGCGTGATCGGCAACGAGATCGCTTCGGCCTTAGACAGGTCGGTCTGCGCCTGCGCGTCCGCCTGGTCGCTGACGAGCGTTCCGCCACCGACCAGCACGTTCGGCCCGAGTGTCCGGAGTTCGCCCGTGACGAGCGACGTGGTGGTGTCTGCCGCGTTCTTCGTCAGCGTCACTCGGACCGCGACGGTCGTCCCGTCGGCGCCTATCGCGGTCGTGACGTCGGTCACGCCGGGCACCCTTCGCAGGTCGGATACGACTGCGGCCACCTTCGGACCGGTGTGCGGCAGGATGCCGACGAGCGTCTGTCCGGTGGTGTCGGCAGCGTCGGAGACCGCGTTGGCGTGGACGGACTCCATCGACTTGGGTCCGTTGCCGTCGGAGAGACCGGAGAAGACCAGCCCCGAGGCGAGTAAGCCGCCCACGACAGCGATCAACCAGATGCCGAGCACTATCCAGCGGTGGCGGAAACTCCACCGGCCGATGCGTGCCGTAACTGACGGTCCATCCGGCATGTTTCGTGCCCTTCGAGCGAGGTCATTGGGTCGGCTTAAGTCAACCCGTCGCAGGCTCTTCAGCACGATGCCGTACGCCCCCCAACGCGCGGTCCGGCAGACCTCAGCGGTTTGGTGGGACAGCCCCCGCATTTACGGCGCTGTTCGCTCGACTCGGGTCCGAATGAGCAGTGTTGTGATGACAGAGGCCAGGAAGCTCAGGGCGTTGACGGCGAAACCTGCCGGTGTGCCGGCCACACCAACCACAACGCCGCCGACCGCTGGTCCGAACACCGAACACGTCGTCTGTAACACGCTCAGAGCGTTATTCAGCCTGGAACGGGCTGTCGATCAGCCGTCGGTACAGGCGGCGACGTTGCTCTGGTGCAAGGTCAGCGCTGCCCAGCATGTCGCGCGCCATGGCGTTCGCTTCGTCGAAACGGCCGGCGAGGGCAAAGCTGTTGACGCTGAAGGTCTGCCAGGTTTGCCGGTGGATCGGCCGCGTCAGGGGAGCCGCCCCGGCGTTGAGGACCAGGGTGCGGGGGCGGTGCTGGTCGAGGAGTTGACCTGCGGCCACCGGGTCGGCGGCGTCGGCGGCGACGGGGGTGAAGGTGTCACCGAGTTGTGCGCGTAGTTCGGCGAGCCGGGCACGGTCGCGGGCGACCCCGACGACCTGCGCGCCGTGCTGGGACAGGGCGATGGCGATGGCGCGGCCGAAACCCCGGCTGGCGCCGGTGACCAGTGCCGTCGTTGCGGAACGGTCTTGGGTTGACATGTGGGACTCCCTGATGCGGATGCGGCGGTGGGGTTAGACGTTGACGTGAGCACGCTGGGGTTTCTGGGATGTGCTGGCGACTGCTGTGGCTAGTTCGTCGCGGCGCACGAGCAGGTAGGTCACCGGGACCGCGGCCAGGCCGATGGCGCCGCAGGCCCAGAACGCCCAGTGAAAGCCGATGGCGAGTGCCGCGGTTGGTGCGGCACCGTGCTGGAGCAGGGTGCTGGCGTGTGTGGCGGCGATCGTGGACGCTATGGCGATGCCGACGGCTCCGCCGAGTTGCTGTGAGGTGTTGATGAGCCCGGAGGCCAGGCCGGCCTCGTGTTCGGCGACCCCGGCCAGCCCGGCGATCGAGACCGGGATGAAGGCAAACGCGGTGCCGATCCCGACGACGACGAACGGCCCGGCCAGACTGGTCCAGAAGTGGCCGTGCACGGGTGCCTGGGTTGACCACAGGATGCCGCCGCCGATCATGGCCATTCCGGCCGCCATGACCAGCTTGGCCGAGCCGCGGGTGACCAGCGCCTGGGACAGGCCGGCGAACGCGACCGAGCTGAGCGCCATCACCAGCCACGCGAGGCCAGCCTTCAGTGCGGAGTAGCCGAGCACCTGCTGCAGATAGAGGGTGCCGATGAAGATGTACGCGAAGAACCCGCCGCCCAGCAGCACGCCGACCACGTTCGCGCCCGCCAGCGTCTTGTTCTTGAAGATCCGCAGCGGCATCAGCGGTGCCTCCACCCGTGTCTCGATGACCACGAAAGCGACGAGCAGGGCGGCGGAGGTCGCGAGCAGCGTGACCGTCCTGGCCGTACCCCACCCGACCTGCGGGGCGGTCGAGATCGCGTAGACGAGCAGCGACAGGCCGCCGGTCACCGCGACCGCGCCGAACGGGTCGTAGCGTCGGCGTGCGGTGACGAGCCGGCTCTCCGGCACAAGGCGCGGGGCGAGCAGCAGCGCTGCGAGGCCGATCGGCACATTGATGATGAAGATGTACTGCCAGCCGACGTAGCGGGTGAGCACACCGCCGGCCATCACCCCGACGGCCGCGCCGCTGGCCCCGATGGCGCCCCACGCCCCCAAGGCCTTGTTCCGCTCGGCGCCCTCAGGGAACATGTTCATCACGATCGACAGCGCCGCCGGGAGCACGATCGCCGCGCCGAGCCCCTGCAGGAAGCGCATCGGGATCAGCACCGAGTCAGCTGTCGCCAGCCCGCAGCCCAGCGACGCCGCGGTGAATACGAACAGGCCCACCATCAGGATGCGGCGGCGCCCCAACAGATCCGCGGCGCGGCCGCCGAGAAGAAGGAAGCCGCCGAAGGTGAGCGCGTAGCCGGTAACGACCCATTGCAGGCTCGCTTCCGGCATGTGCAGCTTACGGCCGATCGTCGGCAACGCGACATTGACGATCGCGAGGTCCGCGACCGTCATGAAGAACGAGACAGCCAGCACCGCGAACGCGCGCCAGCGATGGACCTGATGCGACCCTTGAGGGTCCTGGTAGGCGATCGTGCCTGAAACCTGGTGGCTTGACATGCGGGCTCCCTGATGTGTGTGAGGCGGGGCTTCATCTGCGTTCACCTCTACAGATCCAGGACGCGCGGAAAACTGACCGGGGAATCCGCGGGGCAAATGATGCGCCGCCGGCCGGTTACTTTCGTGGCCGGCCCGGATCAATACCAGCGACGGCGTAGCACGAGACGCCCGGAGGGAGCAGCCATGGCAGTCAGCGAGGATTTCGCCCGTCTCACCGACCCGTTGCGGCCTGAGTTGCTGGCGCACTGCTACCGCATGCTGGGATCGGTCCACGACGCCGAAGACCAGGTGCAGGAGACCCTGATCCGGGCCTGGCGCTCCTACGGGGAATTCGAGGGGCGGGCATCGATGCGGACCTGGCTATACCGGATCGCGACCAACGCCTGCCTACGCGCGCTGGAGAACAGCAGCCGCCGGCCGTTGCCGTCCGGCCTTGGCGGCCCGGGCGAGCACCCGGAAGCACCGCTGGCTGCGGCACGGCCCGAGATTCGATGGCTGCAGCCCATTCCTGACACGCTGATTACCGCCGGGTCCACCGACCCGGCCGACATCGTCGCGTCGCGGCATAGCATGCGGCTGGCCCTGATCGCCGCGTTGCAGTACCTGCCCGCCCGGCAACGCGCCGTGCTGATCCTGCATGACGTGCTGCGCTGGCGGGCAGCCGAGGTCGCTGACCTGCTCGACGCCACACCTGCCGCAGTCAACGGCATCCTGCGCCGCGCCCGGGCCCGGCTCGCACAGGCCGCCCCCGACGCCGATCAGATGCACGAGCCTGCCGACCCGGGCGACCGGGCCCTGCTCGACAGATACGCCACTGCCTTCGAGAACGCCGACATCACCGCGATCATGCAGCTGCTGCGCGAGGACGCCGTATTCGAGATGCCGCCGGAGCCGACCTGGTTCACCGGCCGTGAGCTGATCGGACGGTTCCTGCAGGCCAGGGTACTCACCGGACCCGGCCGCTTCCAGATGATCCCCACGGCCGCCAACGGCCAGCCCGCGCTAGCGGCCTACCTGCGCGGCCACGACGACGCCTACCACGCACACTCGATCTGCGTGCTCACCATCGCCGCATCCCGCGTCACACGGGTCACCTCGTTCAACGACCCGAGCCTATTCGCCGCCTTCGACCTGCCGCAGACCATCCGCGCAACCGCGGCCCCGGCACCGAGCCGATGACCCCTACGACATGGCCGGCCGACGGTGCCCGACTACTCGAACCATCGGTCAGTTACGCGCTCAACGTGGTCCTGGCAGTCACGCCGGAGATCCTTCCGCACCCCACGCCATGCCGCCAATGGGACCTGCGGATGCTGCTACGGCACGCCTGCGAATCGATGGCCACGCTCGGCGAGGGCATCGAAACCGGACGCGTTGACCCCGACCCCGTCGCCGAGGACGGTGACCTGGTGGCTGACCCCACCCGGGCCTTCCGCGATCACGCCGGCCAGCTGCTGGACGCCTGGACCAGTCCCGCCCACCAGCGCCAGATCATCGACATCGCCGGCTGCCCGCTGGCGGCCGGCGTCATGGCCGCCGCGGCAGCCCTCGAGATCGCCGTCCACGGATGGGACATCTCCCGGGCCTGCGGGCAGCGCCAGCCGATCCCCCGCGCCCTAGCCACCGACCTGCTGGTCATAGCCCCGGCGCTGGTCCCCCGCACCGGCCGGCACCCACTGTTCGCGGCGCCGATCGCCGTGGCGGCCACGGCCACCCCCAGCGACCAGCTCGCCGCCTTCCTCGGGCGGTCACGGGCATGGTGATAGGCAACAAGGTTTGTTGGCGCCCACGCGGCGAGAAGGAGTGATCATGGTCAGCGTCGGAGTCCTCGCCAGGTTCGAGGTCAAGCCGGGCTTGGAGGCGGACGTGGCCCGCTTCTTCAAAGAAGGTCTTCCGCTCGTTAAGGCACAGCCTGCAACCACCGTCTGGTTCGCCTTCCGGCAGAGCGACACGACCTACGGCGCCTTCGGGCCTTCGCCAACGAACACGACAGAGACGCTCTGTTGTCCGCAGGCGGCCCTCAACTTTCGAAGAAGTACGCCCATCTGTTCGCTGTGACTCCATCATTCGACAAAGTCGACGTGCTCGAAGCCAGACTCTGACCTTGGACCCGCCGGGCCACGGCGATGACAATGGTGAGGGTTGGGGCTGGTTGAGGGCGTGATGCGCGGACACGACGGCGTCTTCCACGCGGTGGCGCTGCAGGTGCTGACTCTGACCAAGGCCGGTGTCTCCGCTGTAATTGCGTTTCACGGAGCCGACATGTTCCCCCTCTTCGGCCCACCCATCGACCGGCAACCGCCGGTGTAAAGATGCAGCCGACGGTTTGGGTCATCGGCCAGGAAGCATTCGCGGTAGCCCGAAGGTTGGGAACACGCCATTTTCGAAGCGGGTCATCGCGCAGACGCGGTCGCCGGCCAGAGCGAGGACGAACAGGCCCGTTCCGTGGCTGACGCCGGTAGGAGACTGCAGATAGGTGCCGAACGCCGGTTGACCATTGGCCCGAGTTGGCACGAGCTCGAATCGATGACCCGCACCGAATAGGGCAGCGCAGAAACCTGAGAGCCCTACGCCACGTTGTGCACCAACCCTGCCGCTCCCGCACGCGCGATCTATTCGGCCTGGGGCTGGCATCAAGTCGCCCGCACACCGCACCGGCCCACGTTTCCGGCCATGGACGTCCTCCTGCTCCCACTCTGACCGCTGCCGAACCGTCGAGCCGGATCCTCGAGTCCGCGGTCAAATCTCGTACATGCCCGCCGGCAAGCTCACGACACCAGCCGACGTCCACGTCGATCGCCGCTGCCACGTCGTTCGCTGCGAAGCCGTTGCCGCGCTGCCGCCGCCATTCAGCCAAACTGGAAGGCGCCCGCACCATTACCGCCGCCGTATGGACCTAGACCCGCGTAGCGACGTGCAGAACGACTCATGCTGCGGGACTACGAGAAATGTTCGTCATCATCGGCGATCGCTTCGATGACTACAGGCGAATATCCTTCGGTACTGAGGACCGGGCGCCACAACGACGAGGTTTGTGGGTAACCGGCGGTCAAATCCTCTTGATGATCTTAATGGCGCTGGCGGTGTCCTCGATTGCCGACAACGTGTTCGGCGTCTGGTTCAGACGGTCCACGGCATGCGGCTGGATAGCCATGATCGCTGGACTCTGGCTTGGTGACCGGCTGTTCCATCAGTTACGACGCAGCTACCTCGATCGGCACCAACCCGACCGCCGGTCGATACCCGAAGGCTCCGACTGAAAGACGGAAGGTCGGCGGTCACCCCGCCCCTGAATCGTTCGTATCCCGAAGTCGTCGGGCTCGCCCGCGCGTCCGTCCACCAAGATTTGAACCCGGCAACCGGCTTGCCCGCGACGGCGAGCTGCTGCGGTCACCGAGGTAGCAACGCTCCAGAGCTACGCCAAGAGCGCCAATCTGTCCGCCGCAGCGGAAGCCGTGTATTGAGTGCGCAACAGCTTCGGCCGGGTGTCTACATCATCGTGCACAACGACGACGTCGAGATCTACGCACACCTGCAATGGGCACTCGACAACGACGGCAACCTGATCCCCGACACGTACGTCGCCCGGCCAGCCGACCAGGACGAGATCACCCAACTCCAGGCACAAGGAGCCTAGCGACAGAAAGACAGCCGGAGATCATCATCCGGATACAAGACGACGTTCAGACACTCGACTCGTGACTTCGGCCGTCACCGATGGCCGCCTCCGACAGCGGCTCGATGCCCGGATAGCGCTTCGAGTCGGCGAACCCACCTCCCAGCGTCCGCGACACCGCCCCAGATCCGGACGACGCCTCCTCGGCCACGACACCATGCGGGAACACGCCCGGACCATCAAGTCATCCGCTCAAGAGGCAAGCCATGAGGCCCGCGATCGAGACCGCGGCCGAGCGCAGAACTTTCGTCGTCCCGTGCCGTTCAACGGGGATCGCTGACGCCCGCTGACGCCGTCTCCACCCATGTCCAACGGCTCCGGATCACACCCCGGACCACCCAAACCCGAACCCGCAGACACGAAAAAGCCCCGACCCAGGCATAACGCCAGGTCAGGGCTTGATCTTTGTGCGCCGCCAGGGACTCGAACCCCGAACCCGCGGATTAAGAGTCCGCTGCTCTGCCAGTTGAGCTAGCGGCGCTCACTGGAACGGGGGAAACCATAGCACGACACTCCACCGTGATCTCCATTCATTAAGAGAGACGCGCCGTCAACAAGAACATTTGAGGCACAAACCAAGTCATCGAGTTGCCCACGGCCTGGATACGCTCGGATCATGGATCACTTAGGGGGACGATCTACCTCCTGCTGTGCGTCGACGACCAACGGCAAGATCATCAACCCAAGACCGCCTCAAGTACGCGCCTCATGGGCGCCGAACTCGTACGCCTAGCCAGCCGCCGCCCGGGTCAACATAGGATCACGATCGGATCGTCGTCAAGAATCCGGACTCCGACCGGAGATCCGCAGCTGGACATAGTCCCTCGCGGAGCATCGAACACCACCGGCATTGGTCACCGAAGGCTCGCTCCCTGGGTCGGGGCACACCGGGGAAAAAGATCGTCGAGGAGTACGCGAAACCGGCTCGCCATGCGGCAACAGATCCTCAACGGTGGAGCCGGGGGGCTTCTTCAAATTCCATGGGTGCCAGACGTGCCTCGAACGCGACAACAGCCGCAGGCGGCACGTACCACGCCTGGACCGCATCGCGCAGGCAACCGGGCAGGTCTAGATCAACCGACGCCGCGTACGCCGGCCTCGCGTACGCATGGGGATCGTCGATGTGATTTACGCGGGCTTCAGCCGTCGGCACATCCGCCGGCGCTTTCACGAAATCGCCAAGGGCCAGTGGTCGAGCACGTGCCGTCACGTCCGCGATCGATGCGGCGACGTCAGCATCGACCGACGCTGCGATGGGAACGCCAGCATCCAAAGCCGCTAGTCCAGATCGCGGATGCAGGCAGCCAACCGTGCGGCCATCCAAGCCGCGACCGATGCGGCCGTCCAGGCTTCGGTCGCCGCCATCGACGCCTCCGTCCAGGGGCGCAACCGACGCACGGAGGCGCGGGTCACTCCCACAGCCACTAATAGAACACCGGTCACGCCGAGAGCCACTAAGCGAAACACCGACGTCCACAGAGAAACACCGACGTCCAGAGACACGCGGACATCCACAGAGAAGCACGGACGTCCACTCAGCACCGCCTACCCGCCAGACACGCACGTCCATAGAGCAACGCCCACCCGAGGAACGCCAGCGCTAGCGAGGACGAGCCGACTGACGGGACACGACCGATTCGGTCACGACAGATCACTCAATGCGCGACGATATGTCTGCAATGCCAGCTTTCGGGGGTACGGGGGATCGCATGGGCAGGCGGACACGGGTAACGGTTTTTACTGGCGCTCGCTCTGGCCGTACCCCTGCTGATCTCCGGTTGCTCCCCGCAACGGCTCGACTAAGCCGCCGGACCGGCGACCGGCGCCGGCGGCCGCTCTCGTCGGGCACCGACATGACGATCACCCCGACGCTCGCGACCGCCGTGTGCCGGTCGCGGCGGAGATCGGTGCGAACGTCCACGTGGTCGGCTCACCGATGTACACTGACCGATCGAAGGGGCGGACGGTTGACGGCGCGCTGCGTGTCGGACGGTTACTGGTGCCGGCGGGGAGCCTGCGCTACAACGAAGCATTACACCGCGACGATCATGGCCACCGGGGCCACCGGCCTGGCCAAGACCGTTATGACGTCGTTCACCACTATGTCGAAACCGGCCGGGCGTCCGATCAGACGTCGGTCAGCGTCAACAACACGGCGAGGTACGGTGTCGCGATGCCGATCGTGGTGACGTTCGGCACCGCGATCCCCGGCAGAACCGCGCCGACGTCGAGCGCCGCCTGTTCGTGCAGAGCAGCCCGCCGCAGCGCGGCATCTGGAGCTGGCAGAGCTCGACGCAGGTCGCATTCCGGCCACAGACGTACTGGCAGACCGGTACGTCGGTCAGGGTCAGCACCGAGCTGGCCGGGATGCCGATCGGCAACCGCCCGATCGGGTGGATACTCCGCGACGTTCACGATCGGCAAAGATCTCGAGTACGTCGTGAACACGAAGACCCACATGCTCACGATCACCAGCGACGGGAAGACCGTCCACAGGTTCCCGATCAGCACCGGGCGCGATTCCCGTCCTGGTCCGGGCACTTCGTGATGATGGACAAGCAGTACTACACGGTGTTCAACACGATCGGGATCCCGGGGAGAACTACATCACGCCGGTGCACTATGCCGAGCGGCTGACGCTCAGCGGCACGTTCTTCCACTCGGCGCCGTGGTCGGTCGGCGCGCAGGGTCACGCGAACGTGAGCCACGGCTGCATCAACCTGGCGCCGGCGAACGCAAAGTGGATCTACCAGAATGGTCAGGTCGGCGATCCGGTGCAGATCACCGGTACGCCGGTTCACGCCGCCCGGGCAACGGTTGGACCATGTGGGACGTGTCATGGGCCGACTTCGTGAAGGGCAGCGCGCTGGGATTCACGGCATCGTCGGGCGTTTGGCGCGGTTCCTACGCTTTAGTCCTTATTCGACGCTTTGCGGTCCTTGCGAACGCAAGGCACGATGGATCAGTGCGCCCTCCACACCTTCGCGTTGCCGCAGTCATCTTCACGCTGGCCGGAGCGATGGCCTGACCGCCTGCACCTCGAAGCCGCATTGGAACGGTGCCGGTCAGACGCCGCCTCGACCTCCGGCCGGCGCGACCGATGCGGATCCGGCCGCGCCGACGATCACGTCGCCGGCCAACGGTGCGACCGACGTCCCGGCCGGCACGCAGATCGCGTATAGCGTCGCCGACGGCGCGACCACGGCGGTCACCGTCACGTCCGCCGACGGCACGGCGGTGACCGGCGCGGCCGGCTACGACCCGTCGACCTGGGTGCCCGCCCAGGCGCTCGCCTACGGCCCTCAGTACACCGCGAAGGTCACGTCGACCGCGACAACGGCAAGACTCCGCGACAAAGACGACGTTCACCACGATGGCCACGCCGACGCAGCAGATCGAGGTGCAGAGCTGGCTCGGCGACAACATGGTGTACGGCGACGCCGTACCGATCGTGATCACGTTCAGCCCGGTCGGCGACAACGAGCGGGCGGCGGTGCAGAAGCGGCTGTCCGTCACGTCCACGCCGGCCCAGGTGGGCGCGTGGAGCTGGGTCTCGGCCACCGAGATCCACTGGCGGCCGAAGGCGCTGTGGCAGCCGGGCACGAAATTCTTCGCCAACATCCAGACCGGGGGCGTGCCCATGGGCGACGGCTACTACGGCCAGGACGACCTGACCGTCTCGCGAGCATCACCGACACCCGATGTCGATCGTCGTCGACGACAAGACGCACAAGATGACCGTCTCGGTGGACGGCAAGGTCGTCAAGACGTGCCGGCCAGCATGGGCAAGAAGAGCACGCCGTCGTCGTCCGGCAAGCTGGTGATCATGAGCCGCAAGCCCAGCGAGGAGTTCGACTCGTCGCTCGGTACCGGCGGCACGCCGGTAACGCGCCCGGCGGCTACAAGGAACTCGTCTACTTCACGATGCGGTTGACCTGGACCGGCCAGTACATCCACGCGGCGCCGTGGTCGGTGAGCAGCCAGGGCCACACCGACGTATCGCACGGCTGCACGAACATCTCGACCGCCAACGCGAAGTGGATCTACGAGAACTCGCTGGTCGGCACGCCGGTGAACGTGAAGAACACGCCGCAAGTCGCGGCGGGCAACGGCTGGACCGACTGGAACGTCACCTGGGACGACTTCATCAAGGGCAGCGCGCTGCCGGTACGTCCTGATACCACGCAGAAAGCCGAGGCGCGCGCCTCGGCCTTTCTGCTGCTTGGGGTGGCTGACGGGACTTGAACCCGCGGCCCCCGGGACCACAACCCGGTGCTCTACCAGCTGAGCTACAACCACCACGCGCTCTCACCGTCGATGACAATCGGCGAGTGCCGAATAATGATAGCCGAAACCCGCCCCGGACAGCGCGGGGGTATCAGTCGAGTCGTGCGTCAGTCGATCGGGCGCGGCGGCGATCTCGGCGGCGATCGCCTTGGCCGCGTCGACGTCCGGGCCGGGGCCCGGCACGAACACCGTGCTCCGGTAGTACTCGAGTTCGCGGATGCTCTCCTTGATGTCGGCGAGCGCCCGGTGGGCCAGGCCCTTCGCCGGCTGGCCGTAGTAGGTCCGCGGGTACCACCGGCGGGCCAGTTCCTTGATCGACGAGACGTCGATCATCCGGTAGTGCAGGTGATCGTCGAGCCGGCGCATGTCGCGGGCGAGGAAGCCGCGGTCGGTGGAGATCGTGTTGCCGCACAGCGGCGCCGTACGCGGCTTCGGCACGAACGCCGTCACGTAGTCCATGACCATGTCTTCGGCCTCGGCCAGCGTCACCGTCGAGGCGCGTACCTCCTCGGTCAGCCCGGACTTCGCGTGCATGTCGCGGACGAACTCGACCATGCCGTCGAGCACCTCGTCGGGCGCATGGATCACCACGTCGACGCCTTCGCCGAGCACGTTGAGGTCCGGGATCGGTGACCAGCGCGGCCACCTCGATCAGCGCGTCGCGCCCGAGGTCGAGCCCGGTCATTTCACAATCGATCCACACCAGGAGATCAGCCACGCGGACAGCCTAGAGCCGTCGCGTACCCGGCGCGCCTAACGGATGTCGGATCAGCCACTTTGCGACCGATCATACCACTATGCCAGATTTATACCGACAAAAATAGATCTGTTATGTCGGTGCTCTGATGTCGATATGGTGGTAGTTGTCCGGTTTCGGCGGCAACGCTCCCCTCAAGGAGGCCTATGGTCTCGAACCGCCAGCCCCGACACGGTCCCCAGCAGTCGACTGGTGACGTCACCCCCCGGTGACAGTGGCCCCTCGCGCGCCTCCGCGAGGGGCCACTACATGTCACGCGCGTCAGGAGACTGCGGCGGCGGGCTACCTCGGCCAGCGTCACCGCGGCGGCTACCGACGCGTTCAGCGACTCCACCTCGGTCGTCATCGGGATCGCCGACGCGCAGGTCGCACGTCTCGCCGACCAGCCGCGACAGCCCGCGGCCCTCCGAGCCGACGACCACCACGAGCGGCCCGACCGCCGCTTCCAGGTCGTAGATCGACGTCGCGCCGTCGGCGTCCAGGCCGACCACCATGAAGCCCGCGTCCTGGCACTGCCTTAGCGCTCGGGTCAGGTTCGTGACCTGCGCGATCGGCAGGCGGGCGGCGGCACCGGCACTGGTCCGCCACGCGGTCGCGGTCATCCCGGCCGCCCGCCGCTCGGGCAGGAACACGCCGTGCGCGCCGAACGCCGCCGCCGAGCGCACGACCGCGCCGAGGTTGCGCGGATCGGTCACCCCATCCAGCGCCACCAGCAGCGGCGCGGTCTGCTCGGCCGCGTTGGCGACCAGATCGTCGAACGACTCGTAGGCATAAGGGGTACGGACAGTCCGATGCCCTGGTTGCAGTACGCCGCCGGTCATCCGGTCGAGTTCGTTGCGCGTGATCTCCAGCAGCGCGATGCCCCGGTCGGCGGCGATCCGGACCGCTTCGGTGATCCGGTCGTCCATGTCGACGCCGGCCGCGACGTAGAGCGCGGTCGCCGGGATCCGCGAGCGCAGCGCCTCGACCACCGGGTTCCGGCCGACGAGCAGTTCGGGCGCGTCCCGGGGCGTCTGCGACTTGCGACCGGCCGCGACCCGGGGGCCGCCGCGCGTACCACCGGTTCGGCTTTGCTCGCCGTGGCTGCGGCTGCGCGACCCGGCTTGGTGCCGCGGCCAACGTGGTGTCCTTGTCCCGGGCTTGCCGATCTTGGGAGCGCGGCCCTCGGCCGCCGCCGCGCGCTTCTCCTTGTCCTGCTTCCACTGCGTACGCTGCGGGTACGTCCTCGGTGCCGGAGTAGCCCTTGTGCCACGGCCGTTCCTCGGCGGGCAGCGTCTTGCCGCGGCCCTTGAGCGACTCGCGGCGCTTGCCGCCGGAACCGGACGGCGCGCCCTTCTTCGCCGTCGTGCGCTTACCCCGGCGCTCGGAATTTCCCGGCATCAGCTGCTCTCCCCGGTGCCGATGGTCCATCGTGGACCTGGCTGCATGTCCCTGCTTGAGTTGATCTCTGTGCACAGTAGGCGACCGTCGCCGCGGCGCCGACGTCGACAGAAAGGGTACGCTTCGCGCGCGGATGTGCCTGACCGACATACCCGTGGGCCTGACCGCTCTGGCCGAAGCCGGCCCGGCACCGCCGAGACCGCCCAGACCCTGGACCGGGGTCTGCGCCTGTTGCACCTCGTCGCCGACGTGCTCCGGCGGGCTGACCGTGACCGAGATCGCGCAGATCGCCTCGGGGTCGGCCGGGCGGTCGTCTACCGCCTGGCCGCCACGCTGATCGAACACCGCGATGATCCGCCGCGACCCGAGCGGGCGGCTGCGCCTGGGCGCCGGCATCCTGCACCTGGCCGGCCGGGCGCAGCCGCTGATCGCCGACGCCGCCCGCCCGGTGCTGCGCCGCCTGGCCGAGTCGGTCGGCGCCACCGCGCACCTCACCGTCGCCGACGCCAACGAGGCGGTCGCGCTCGCCGTGGTCGAACCGAGTTGGACCGCGTTTCACGTCGCCTACCGCGCCGGCACCCGCCACCCGATCGACCGCGGTGCCGGGGCCGGGCCATCATCGCGGCCGCCACCTCAGCGACGCCCCTGGCGATCCTCCGCGGGCGAGTTGCAGGCCGGCGCGCACGGCATCGCCGCGCCGATCCTCGGCGTCGAGGGACTGGAGGCGAGCGTCGGCGTGATCGCACTGTCCCCGCTGGACCCGCAGATCGCCGGTCCCCAGGTGCTGGCCGCCGCGCCGGCCATCGCGGCGGCGCTGGGCTGACCTCCGCTCAGGGCCGCGTCATCCCCAGCACGTCGAGCGCCTCGTCGAGCTGCGCCTCGGTCAGCTCGTCCGCATTCCACGTGACCGCGCTCGATCACGACGTGCGCGGATCGTCTCGCCGGTCGGCGAGCGCCTGCTTGGCGATCTTCGCGGCCTCCTCGTACCCGAGGTAGCGGTTGAGCGGCGTCACGATCGACGGCGAGCGCCTCGGCATATTGCCGCAGGCACGTCCACGTCCGCTACGAGACCGGCGACGCAGCGGTCGGCGAACAGCCGGGCGACGTTCGCCAGCAGGCGGATCGACTCCAGCAGGTTGCGGGCGATCACCGGCAGCATCACGTTGAGTTCGAAGTCGCCCTGCGACGCCGGCGAACGCGACCGTGGCGTCGTTGCCGAACACCTGGGCGCAGACCTGCCGGACCGCCTCGCAGACCACCGGGTTCACCTTGCCCGGCATGATCGACGAGCCCGGCTGCAGGTCCGGGATGTGCAGTTCGCGCAGGCCGGCGCGGGGGCCGGAGCCCATCCACCGGATGTCGTTCGCCATCTTGTAGAGGCCCGACCGCGATCGACCCGCACCTGGCCGGACGCCTCGACCAGCGCGTCCCGCGCACCCTGCGCCTCGAAGTGGTTGCGCGCCTCGGTCAGCGGCAGCCCGGTCGCGCCGCGCAGCCTGGCGATCACCGCCGCGGCGAAGCCCGGCGGCGTGTTGATGCCGGTACCGACGGCGGTGCCGCCGAGCGGCAGCTCGGCCGACCCGGGGCAGCACGCTCCGGACGCGCTCGATGCCGTAGCGGACCTGCGCGGCGTAGCCGCGAGAACTCCTGGCCCGAGCGTGACCGGCGTGGCGTCCATCAGGTGCGTACGCCCGGCCTTGACCACCGCCGCCCACTCGGCCGCCTTCGCCTCCAACGCTCGCGCCAGATGCGCCAGCGCCGGGACCAGATCGCCGGCCAGGCCTCGGCCGCCGCCAGGTGGATCGAGGACGGGAACACGTCGTTCGACGACTGCGACGCGTTGACCATGTCATTCGGGTGCACGTCGGCGCCCGAGCCGCTACGGTCGGCCAGCGTCGCGATCACCTCGTTCGCGTTCATGTTCGACGACGTACCGGAGCCGGTCTGGAACACGTCGATCGGGAACTGGTCGTCATGCTCGCCGCGGACCACTCGCCCGGCGGCCGCCGCGATCGCGTCGGCCACGTCGGCCGGGATCACGCCGAGATCGGCGTTGACCAGCGCGGCGGCGGCCTTGATCCGGGCCAGCGCGGCGATGTGCGCCCGCTCGAGACCGGCTGCCCGAGATCGGGAAGTTCTCCACGGCCCGCTGCGTCTGCGCCCGCCAGAGCGCATCCGCCGGGACGCGTACGTCGCCCATCGTGTCGTGCTCGATGCGATATTCCATACGTCCATACTGCCGTGCCGGACGGCGAACCGGTCAGGACGCGGCGTACGGCACCGGCAGCGGCGGCGACATCGGCGCCGTGGTCAGCGCCAGATACTGAGCCTTGGTGAACGCGACCACCGGATCGGGAGCGGCCGTGCCGATCTGCCGTGTCGAAGACCAGAATCGCGGTGTCACCCTCGACGGCGTTGCCTTCCATCGGATCGCTCCGGCGTCGCTGTTCCCGGTGTCCTCGAACACGGTCGCATCCGGGAGGCCGGGCACCGGCCACTTCTTGAATTCGGCGATGCTCACCTCCTCGACGTTCGTCATGTAGAGCGTCGCGTTCTCGGATGAGTCGAACCGGATCAGGACGATGTCGATCTGTGAGCCGTCCGAGCCGGTCCAGCTGCGATCCACCTCGGCCTGGAACCCGTACGCCTGCAGCGTCTCGGTCCGGTTCTGCGGCTCGCCGCTGCCGGCGGCGTCCTGGGCGAGCGTGATCGGTCCGCCGCTCACGTCGGTGGCGTCGGCGGGAGCCGGTATGAGGTAGGCGCTCAGATCCCCGTCATGCGCAGGACGACCGAGCCGCCCGGCGGCGACGTGGTGGGGTCCGCCGGTGCGCGCACGCGGCCAGGGCAACGGCCGACGCGAGCACGAGCCCGGCGAGGAGCGGGGTACGACGGGTCACGCCCGACAGTGTCGGGGACCGTGACCAGCGCTCGCAACCCTCGGCATCATGGACGGTCAGCGCCGGCCGACGGTCAGCACCGGCTTCGTGACCTCGGCGAAGAAGTCGTTGCCCTTGTCGTCGACGACGATGAACGCCGGGAAGTCGACCGACGTCGATCTTCCAGACCGCCTCCATGCCGAGTTCGGCGTACTCCAGCACCTCGACGTGCTTGATGCAGTCCTGCGCGAGCCGCGCCGCCGGGCCGCCGATCGAGCCGAGGTAGAACCCGCCGTACGCCGCGCAGGCCTGGGTGACCTGCGAGGATCGGTTGCCCTTCGCCAGCATGACGAGCGAACCGCCGGCCTTCTGGAACTGCGCCACGTACGCGTCCATCCGCCCGGCCGTGGTCGGCCCGAACGAGCCGGACGCGTAGCCCGTCCGGGGTCTTCGCCGGCCCGGCGTAGTAGACGGCGTGATCGCGCAGGTAGTCCGGCATCGGTTCGCCGGCATCGAGGCGCTCGGCGATCTTCGCGTGCGCGATGTCCCGTGCGACGACGAGCGGGCCGGTCAGCGACAGCCGCGTCTTCACCGGATACTTCGACAGCTCGGCGCGGATCTCGGCCATCGGCCGGTTGAGGTCGACGTTGACGACCTCGCCGCCGTCTTCGAGATGCGCCGTCGTCACATCCGGCAGGAACCGGGCCGGATCGCGTTCCAGCTGCTCGAGGTAGACGCCGGACGGCGTGATCTTGCCGAGCGCCTGTCGGTCGGCCGAGCAGGAGACCGCGATCGCGACCGGGCAGGAGGCGCCGTGGCGGGGCAGGCGGATCACCCGTACGTCGTGACAGAAGTAACGCCCGCCGAACTGCGCACCGATGCCGAACTGGCGGGTCAGCTCCAGCACCTCGGCCTCCAGTTCCACGTCGCGGAAGCCGTGCGCGGTCATGCTTCCCGAGGTGGGCAGCGCGTCCAGGTACTTCGCGGACGCGTACTTCGCCGTCTTGAGCGCGAACTCGGCACTCGTACCGCCGATCACCACGGCCAGGTGGTACGGCGGGCAGGCGGCCGTACCGATCAGACGCAGCTTCTCCTCCAGGAACGCCATCATCCGCGTCGGATTCAGGAGCGCCTTCGTCTCCTGGTAGAGGTAACTCTTGTTGGCCGAACCGCCGCCCTTCGCCATGAACAGGAACTTGTACGCGTCGGCATGCCCGTCCGGGTCGTCGGCGTACAGCTCGATCTGAGCCGGGAGGTTCGATCCGGTGTTCCGCTCGTCCCACATCGTCACCGGCGCGAGCTGCGAGTACCGAGGTTCAACGTCGTGTACGCGTCGTAGACGCCGCGTGCGATCGCGGCCTCGTCCCGTCCGTCGGTGAGCACGTGCCGGCCGCGCTTGCCCATCACGATCGCGGTGCCGGTGTCCTGGCACATCGGCAGTACGCCGCCGGCCGCGATGTTCGCGTTGCGCAGCAGGTCGAGCGCGACGAAACGGTCGTTCGGCGACGCCGCCGGATCGTCGATGATGTTGCGGAGCTGCTGCAGATGCGCGGGCCGGAGGAAGTGCGCGATGTCGTGCATCGCCTCGGCGGTCAGCGCGGTCAGCGCCTCCGGAGCGACGGTCAGGAACCGGCGGCCCCCCGGCCCGTCCACGACGTCAATGCCGTCGGTGGTGATCAGGCGGTATTCGGTCGCATCCGGACCGATCGGCAGCAGCGATTCATACGCGAACTCGGGCATGACTCGCAGAATAGCGTCACGGTATCGGCGCGACCGCGAGCGGACCGATCGTACGGCCGATGTTGATCACCAGCGAGAGCTGACCGAAGCCCAGCACCGACGCGTCCGACTTCACCGTGCTGAGCACAGCGCCGCTCTGCCGCGAATAGATCGCTATCGTGCCCATCTCGGTCGGATCCACGATCACCACGTAGCCGGAGGCGACGCCGATCGACGCTGACTTGGCCACCGCCGCCCGCCACAGGAGGTGTCCGTCGGCGACGTTGACCGCGCGGATGGCCCGGCCGCCCGGCGCCCGGACGATCGCTATCTGCGCGTCCATCGCGATGATCCGCTCGCCGGGGTCGGCCCGGAACCTCACGCGCCGGTTCGAGGCGTCGATGATCACGTCGCGACCGGTGGTGTCGATGCCGAGCAGGTCGCCGCCGCTGCCGACCGGATTTTTCGCGGCCTCGCAGCCGAGCGGGGTCGACGTACGCAGATCGACGCCGTCCTGCTCCCACAGCTGCGAGCCGGTCCTCGGATCCATCCCGGCGGCCGTGTAGAAGCACTGATCGCCACGCATCGACGAACTCGCGGCCACGACGTAGTCGCCGGCCACCGCGATCTGCGTGGTTGTGTCCGGCGTGAACACGTGCAGCGCCCGGCCGGTCCGCGTGTCGATCACGTGAACCTTGCCGCCCATCGGCAGCCCGACCAGGTCCGGAGCGAGAGTGGGCTGCGCTCTCGCCGGTCCGGCGTAGGCGCTGTCGACATCGCCGACATCGGCCAGCCCGTGGTCGAAGCCGATCAGCCCGGTGCCGTCCGCGTTGATCGTCGTGGACCAGAGCTGCAGGCCACCGGCGGTCGAGACAGCCTTCAGCGTGCACGTCTTGGCGCACGTCAAGATCAAGATCTTATCCTGGTACGCCCAGACTCCGGCCCTCGAGTTCACGTCCCACAGGAAGATGCCGCTGGCCGCGTCGTACACGTCGAAGCCGGCCTTGACCTGACGTCCGACCAGCACGACCGGGTGCTCGTCGCCGGCCACCCCGGCCCACGAGTCCGGGCGGGTCCAGACCAGCGCGCCGGAGCCCGGGCTGCGTACCTCGACAGAGCCGCCGGTCGCGATGATGATGCTGCTCGGCAGCACGGTCGCCGCGCTCGGCTGGTTGCCGACCCGGGCGGTCCAGACCGGCGCCGGCGATGCGAGCTTCGTCACGGTCGCGTTCTGCAGCCAGTTAGCCAAACCGGGTATTGGATTCCAACCCGTGACCAATGCGTAGATAATGCCAATGCTCAGGACGCCGAGAAGCGCGAACGTGCCCTTGATCCGGCCGAACGCAGTGGCCATCCGCAGACCGTACCGACGAGGACCCGCAATCCCTGCGAGCCCGTTTTACCCGTGTCACCCCCATTTCCAGGCGTTGATCCTGATCAGCTTTTCGCTGCGCTGGCGGCCACGACCAGCGGAAGGACCCGGTACGGGATCTGCTCGGACAGGGCGATGATCGTCGATGCTCGTACGATCTGGTCATACGAGACGACCTGATCGATCACCCTCTGCAAGTCGGCGTTGGATCGGGCCACGATCCGGCACAGCAGATCGCCGGCGCCACTGATCGTGTGCACCTCGAGTACCTCGGGAATGGTCGCGAGGTGGTGGGCGACCGGATCGTGGCCGCGGCTCTGCCGGATCTCCAGCGTCACGAATGCCGTCACGATATAACCGAGCGCAGCCGGGGACACATCCGGCCCGTACCCGAGGATCACGCCGCGGGCGACGAGCTTGTCCAGCCGCGCCTGCGCGGTACCCCGTGCGACCTGCAGCCGGCGTGCGCATTCCAGGATCCCGATCCGCGGCTCGGCCGCCAGCAGCGCGATCAGCCGGCCGTCCAGCTCGTCGATGTCGCTCATGATTCAAATACTAGACAACATGTCCAGCGCTGGTCCGGTTTATTGCATCAATCTGCGCAGTCTGCCCAGCACATCGGCGACCGGTTGCCCACTTCAACCGCGACCACGAAGATCGGGCGCAACGGCACATTTACCGAGGAGTGACGATGACCCAGGCCATGGACCGGATCAAGACGGACGATGACGTCAACCTTGATGAGCTGATCGGTGCGGTGGCACACGACATCGCCGAAGATCCGTTCCCGGTCAAAGGCCTCGATCACGTCCGGTTCTACGTCGGCAACGCGAAGCAGGCCGCGCACTACTACTCGACCGGCTTCGGCATGAACGTGGTCGCCTACCGCGGCCCGGAACAGGCCGGTACGGCGGCTACGCCGGAGTTGGCACAGGAGTGCCGCGACCACGCCGAATACGTCCTGACCTCCGGCTCGGCCCGATTCGTGCTGGTCGGCCCGGTGCACGCGGACGCCGAAGCCGCCGCCCACCACGCGGTCCACGGTGACGGCATCATCGACATCGCACTCGAGGTGCCGGACGTGGACAAGGCGTACGAGCACGCGCTGAAGCAGGGCGCGACCGGCCTCATGGAGCCGCACGACGAGACCGACGAGAACGGCACGATCCGGATCGCGTCCATCGCCACGTACGGCGTGACGCGGCACAGCCTGGTCGACCGCTCCCGCTACACCGGCCCGTTCCGCCCCGGTTTCATCGAGCGCAAGCCGATGATCGACCGGACCGCCGCGATCGAGGCCGGTCTCCAGCCGAAGCGCTACTTCCAGGCAGTCGATCACATCGTCGGCAATGTCGAACTGGGCAAGATGAACGACTGGGTCGAGTTCTACCAGCGCGTCATGGGCTTCACGAACATGGCCGAGTTCGTCGGTGACGACATCGCCACCGAATACTCCGCGCTGATGAGCAAGGTTGTCGCCAGCGGCACCCGCAAGGTCAAGTTCCCGCTGAACGAGCCGGCCGTCTCCCGCAAGAAGTCGCAGATCGACGAGTACCTCGACTTCTACCAAGGTCCGGGCGCCCAGCACATCGCGATCGCCACGAACGACATCCTGCGCAGCGTTGATGTGATGCGCGCGAACGGCGTGGAGTTCCTGGACACGCCGGACAGCTACTACGAGGACGCCGAGTTGCGGGCGCGGATCGGCACGGTACGCGTACCGATCGAGGAACTGCAGAAGCGCAGCATCCTGGTTGACCGGGACGAGGACGGCTACCTGCTGCAGATCTTCACGAAGCCGGTGCAGGACCGCCCGACCGTGTTCTTCGAGCTGATCGAACGCCACGGCTCGCTCGGCTTCGGCAAGGGCAACTTCAAGGCCCTCTTCGAGGCGATCGAGCGTGAGCAGGAGATGCGCGGCAACCTCTGACCGTCGCTGAGCGATCTCGGCGCCCCGGTCGATTGGCCGGGGTGCCGCGACGTTGTCGACGCCGCAATCCGCGTACCGCTAACCTGATTCCGATCTTTGAACTTCGCTACCAGAACAGACAAACGGCAGCAAAGCTCGCTCCCGGCTTTTGTGCGCGCGTTGGCTCGTGTTCCACGTGGCGGCGATGGCCGCTCCCTATTTCTCGGGCACCAATGCAAGGTGGCTACTGTGGGACACAGCCCTACCAGCAATGCCTGCACGACACGTGCGCCGATACCGTGGTGGTGAAGAGTAGACCGTGAGTGAGAATCCCCCCGGGTGGTACCGGGACCCGGCCGAGCCGACAACCCAGCGCTACTGGGACGGTGACGGCTGGGTTGGTGATTCGCTGCCGATCGACGCGACACCACCCGAAGGCCCGCTAGTAGCACCATCGTCGCCGGCGGCACCCGGTCCGTTCCCCGGCCCAACGACCGGCGCCCCACCGGCGCCAGGGCTGCCGGTCCCGCCGGGCTGGCCGACTCCGCCGCCGACCGGTTACCCGCTGCCGCCCGGCGCGTACCCGCCTGGGTATCCGCCGCCTGCTGACTCTCCCCCGGACGCACCGCCGCCGGGAGCCGCACCGCCGCCCGGCCCATATCCGCCACCCGGTGCTTATCCGCCGCCACCCGGCGCCTACCCACCGCCCGGCGCCTACCCACCGCCGGGTGGTTATCCGGGTACCGGCGTGCCTCCCCGGGTTTCCGGATCGGTGAAGTTGCCGACCGGCGCAACGCCGCCCAACTGGCCGGCCGGCCTCGGCGTCGGCCTGAATCCGCGGCCGCACGGCTTCGTGCTGGCGCCACTGAGCAGCCGGTTCGTCGCACGGATCGTGGACATCATCGCCGTACTGCTGCTGGATGCGGCGCTGTGCTGGTATCTCGTCCTCCAGTACGTCAACGAGACCGGCCCGTACTGGCGAGCCGCTGTCCATGCCAGCCAGACCGGCAGTACCGCAGCGCTCCCGACGATGACATCGCGCGGAGCGACGCTCGGCGCAGTGATCCTCACGTTCACGGTCGTCATCTGGGGCGTATACGAGGTACTGCCGACCGGCCGGTCCGGCCAGACGCTCGGTAAACGCCTGCTCGGCATCCGGGTGATCGGCCTCGAAGGCGCGACCACGCTCGGTGCCCGCCGCTCGCTGCGCCGCTGGATGCCGATGGGCCTCGCCACGCTGCTGTGGCAGTGCTGCGGCATCGGTTTCCTGATCCAGCTGATCGATTGCGGCACGCCCATGTTCAATCGGCCGTTCAAGCTGGCGCTCCACGACGTCTACGCGGCAACGGTCGTCGTTCAGGTGCCGCCGAAGACCGACATTCCGACCATGACCGACGCGGACTCGGAACCGCAGAAAACCGCCAACGGAGGCCCGCGATGAGCCACTTGACCCGACCCGACCTCGATCTGTTGCCCGACTACGTGGCCGGCCGTAGCGTGCCCGGCTCGATCAAGTTGGCCAGCAACGAAGTCCCGTACGGTCCTCTGCCGGGAGTGGCCGAGGCGATCGCGGCTGCGCTCAGCGAGACGCACCGCTACCCCGACATGGGTTCGGCCGCGCTGCGCGACAAGCTCGCCGAGCGCTACCACGTCGATCCGGCACGTGTCGCGACCGGGTGCGGCTCGGTCGCGATGGCCGAGCATCTCGCGCGCGTGACCTGCCTGCCCGGCGACGAACTGCTGTACTCGTGGCGCTCTTTCGAGGCGTACCCGATTATCGCGGCGACCGTGGGCGCGGTCAGCGTGCGCGTACCGAACACCTCAACCCATGCCCACGATCTGCCCGCGATGGCCGCGGCGGTGACCGACCGCACGCGCATGATCCTGGTCTGCAACCCGAACAACCCCACTGGTACGCCGTCCCGCAAGGCCGAACTCGACGCATTCCTGAACGCCGTTCCGGAGACCGTACTGGTCGTGATCGACGAGGCGTACCGCGAGTTCGTGACGGATCCCGACGTACCGGATGCGATCGAGACGTACGCCGACCGGCCGAACGTGGTTGTCCTCCGGACGCTGTCGAAGGCCTGGGGCCTGGCCGGCCTCCGCGTCGGCTTCACGATCGCATCGCCGGAGGTCACCTCGACCATTCGCAAGGTCGTGACGCCTTTCTCGACATCGGCAGTCGCTCAGGTTGCCGCGCTGGCCGCGCTCGATGCGACCGACGAGATGCAGCGCCGTGCCGCGCTGATCGTGTCCGAGCGGGTACGGGTGCTCGACGCCCTACGCGATTATCTGCCGGACGCTCCGGAGAGCCAGGCCAACTTCGTCTGGCTGCCACTCGGAGATGGCTCGGCTACGTTCGCAGCGGCGTGCGAGGCGCAGCGCGTGATCGTCCGACCGTTCCAAGGCTTCGGCGTACGGGTCACCATCGGTACGCCCGACGAAAACGACGCATTCCTGGCCGCTATGAGCAAGGCCTTCGACCACTAGTCGCATCGACTCGATGATGGTGAAGACTTAACGGGGTTGCCGTACCAAGTCTTCATGATCTTTCGATGGCATTCCTGTTTCCGCAGCTCATAGCGGTATCGCGCGAGATTCGGCGGCGCGTTGGACGGCTTGGTTGATGATCCTGAAGAGACAAGGGCGTGATAGCGCCTGAACTCTTCAGGATCATGAAGCCGGACATTCAAGCTCCACGGGACGCGGTCTGGTCGCGTCTCGACTAGCAGTCGCATCTCAACCGGCAGTCGAGCCTCAACCTGCACTCGCATCTCAACAGCAAGAGAGCGGGCCGGCAGCTGCCGACCCGCTCTGTGCTATCCGGATCAGACGCGCGATCCGTCGCGACGGCGGCGGAACACGACCAGCAGCAGCACGCCGATCGCGAACAGCATCCACGCGACGACAAGCATCTGTCGGATCGGGTGGATACCGGTCTTCGGCAGGGTCTGCGTCGGAGTCGGTACCGGCGTTGTCGCCGGAGTGGTAGCCGGAGTCGTCGTCGGGGTAGCGCTCGGAGTGGAGCTCGGGACCGGCGCAGACGGCCCGGGCGATGTCACCGGCACCACCGGAACGCTGGTCGTCGACCCGGTCGGAGTTCCAACCGGTACGCCAACCGTCGCCGACGCCGATCCGTTCGCCACTGGCTTCGACGGACCACCGGCCGGACCACCGGTCAGCGTCAGCGCACCGGCGCCGCAGATCAGGATCAGGATGATGCCGATCAGCGTGGTCAGCCACGGATGGCGACGGATGAACGATCTGCCTTCCTCCGCACCGACCGCACCCGCTCCGGCGCCGACGAGTACGGTTTCGCCACCGGACTCCTCGAGACCGCCCGCGGCCGCGACAACGACCTCTTCCGCTTCGCCGACCGGCACGCTCGCCGCGCCAACCGCGGGGAACTGGGTCGTGGCGTACTCGCCGACACCGATCGCTCCGGCCGCCGCTGCAGCCTCAGCCGCCGCGATGACACCCGCCTCCGCGGCCGCCGTCTCTTCCGCGGCCGCAGCGACTTCGGCTTCGGCCAGCCCGGCGGCTTCCGCCTCGGCCAGCGCGATCGACTCCGCCTCGGCCAGCGCAACTGCTTCAGCTTCGGCGAGCGCGATCGCTTCGGCCTCCGCCAGTGCGATCGCTTCAGCTGCGGCGATCTCTTCAGCCAACGCTGCCTCTTCGGCCAGCGCCAAGGCGGCGGCCTCGGCTTCGGCCACGGCAATCGCCTCCTCGGCAGCGATCTGCTCAGCCAGGATCTCCGCGGCCAAGACTTCCTCAGCCAGGATCTCCGCGGCCAGGATCTCCGCTGCCGCTTCTTCAGCCAGGACTTCTTCGGCCACGAGCCCGCCGACCGCGACTTCCTCGACCAGGACTTCCTCGCCGACAAACCCCTCAGCCAGCATCGCCCCAGCCACGACCCCGCCAACGGCGACCTCGTCAACCACGACTTCCTCAGCCACGAGCCCGCCGACCGCGACCTCTTCAACCACGACGAGTTCATCTACAACGATCGACTCGGCACCGACGGTTTCAACGACAACAGTCTCGGCACCCGCGAATTCGGCCCCGACGGCCCCGACGCCAACTGCGCCGGCGACAGCAACTTCGTCGAACTCGACGATGGCGACGTCCTCGACCACGTCGACCTCGAGTTCGGCCGCACCGGCGACGGCAACCGCCGCCACGCCGGCAGCCCCAGCCACCTCGACGTCCTCGACCAGATCGACCTCAACCATGTCGACCTCAACCATGTCGACCTCAGCCAGGCCGAATTCACCACCGGCGACAGCAGCGGCTCCAACCTCTGCAACACCGGCCTCGACGAATCCACCCGAGGCAACGCCGGTCTCGACGACGACATCGGCCTCTTCGAGCACCAGCTCCTCGGCCAGCCCTGCCTCGGCAGCCTCGTTCACGACCAAGATCTCGGGGATCTCGATCACCTCGACCGCGATCTCGCGATCCAGCGGCGCTTCGACCAGCTCGACGCCTACGACGCCGATCTCCTCGATGTCGATGTCCGCTTCGTCGACGACGTCGATCCCCATACCTTCGAGCGCGGCGATCCCGACGACGCCCACGGCGTCGACGTCGATCTCCTCGACCTCGACGACACTAGCCTCCGCGACGCCGACCTCGACGATCATCTCGACCTCGGCGACCGCGGCCTCTTCCTCATCGGTCAGGTCATCGTCGGTGGCCGCGTTCGCGAGCGCTTCGGCGGCGGCGACCTCCTCGATCCGAGCCAGCGTGACGATGTCTTCGGCCGTGGCCACGACCCGCGCGGCCGCCTCGCCGTCGACGACCCCGGACGCCGATGCGTCAACGTAGTAGTCGTCCATCTCGATCAGCTCGACGTCCGACTCGATGTCGACGATCTCGATCACGTCCGCGCCGCCACCCAGCGGCAGCGGCACCTGGCCGACCCGATCCTGCAGGTGACGACGGCCGATCCGTTCCCACTCTTCGCCGTACGCGTCGATCGCCATGATCTCGACGAGCTCTACGAGTTCGAGCGCATCGGCCCGATCCTCGGCGCTCTTCGCAAGACCACGTCGGACAATGTGGTGCAGCTCGGACGGGAACGCCTCGACCGAGATCTCGTCCTGCTCGTGCATGTAGCGCAGCGCCATCAGCTGCGACGCGTCCCAGAACGGGGGCTCTCCGACATACATTTCGAAGAACGTGACCGTGATCGCGTAGATGTCGGCGGACGCGACGAACGGATCGCCGCGCCAGGCTTCCGGAGCGCGATAGACGCCGGTGCTCAGCGTGACCGGCCGGTTGATCCAGGAGGCCGCGCCGACGTCCACGATCAGGCTCAAGCCGTCGATGTCGACGACGACGTTCTCGGGGCGGAAGTCACCGTGAACGATGCCGATCTCGTGCGCCACGACCATGGCCCGCAACGCGTCGCGGTAGATCAGCAACGCCGCCTCTGCCGTGAACGCACCGTAGTCACGCAATAGCAGCCGGAGAGGTACGCCGTTGATCGGATCCATCACGATCGCGGCGCGATGCCCTTCCGGTTCTTCGACATATTCCCGGATACGTACGAAATATGCACTGTCTAATGTGGCAATTAGGAGCACATCTTCGCGTACCTGTTCAATGTTTTCGTCATTGACCTTTAGGTATTTAATAACGACCAAGTCGCCGGTTTCTTCGTGCACGGCGAGGACGACGCGGCCGGTGGCGCCGTTACCCAGCTCGCGGCGGTGAACATAACCCGGAACATGCCAGCTCATCTTGTGCGTACCTTTCGGGGGTGGTCCGCCGTCCACAATGGAGATTGCGCACAACGTTAAATGAACGCCCCGACAGGATACTCAGAAATTGGGCATAGGCGAGTCGGCATCTTGGCTCTACTCGAACAACTGATCGGTTGCGACGGGCAAGTGGCACGCCTTGCGTCGATCCGATTACAGGTAGTGTTCGCGCCGTGGAATTACGCGCATCGATCACTAAGCGGCGCGGATAGCGCCCTCAACCTCGCCCAATGCAACGACGGACCCGTTCGGACCGGGCGCGGTCGCGCTGATCACGACGCGGTCGCCGTCCTCGAGGAACGTCCGTGAGCTGCCATCACTCAATGTGATGGGCTCACTACCGCCCCAAGATAGCTCCAAAAAGGACCCGGTCTGGTCGCGTTCCGGACCGGAGACCGTGCCGGACGCGAACAGATCGCCGGTCCGCAGCGACGCTCCGTTCACGGTCAGGTGAGCGAGCTGCTGCGCCGGCGTCCAGTACAGCGACGAGAACGGCGGGCGCGTGACGGTCGTGCCGTTCCAGTCGACGCGGAGGTCGATGTGGTAGCCGGTCCGGGTGGATTCGCGCAGGTAGTCGAGGACCGCCGGCTCCTGCTCGGGCAGGTGGATCGCGGCGGCGTCCAGCGCGGCGAGCGGCACCACCCAGGCGGAGATCGACGTCGCGAACGACTTGCCGAGGAACGGCCCGAGCGGCACGTATTCCCAGGCCTGGATGTCGCGGGCGGACCAGTCGTTGAGGAGAACCACGCCGAAGACGTGCTCACGAAGGTCGTCGACGCTGACCGGAGCACCGAGCGCGGACGGTGTACCGACGACGAACCCGACCTCGGCCTCGATGTCGAGCCGCCGGCATGGGCCGAAAGACGGCGTCGTACCGTCGAGGCGCTGGCCGTTCGGGCGCGTAACCGGCGTACCGGAGACCACCACCGTGCCGGCTCGACCGTGATATCCGATCGGCAGGTGCTTCCAGTTCGGCGTCAACGCGGGCTGGCCCGGCCGGAAGATCTGGCCGACGTTGCTCGCGTGGTGCTCGGACGAGTAGAAGTCGACGTAGTCGGCGACCTCGAACGGAAGCTGCATCGTGACGTCGTCGATCGGGATCAGGTGCGGTTCGAGCGCAGCCCGGAAGAACTCGTCGGTCAGGATCTCGGTGATCCGTGCGCGCATCGCATCCCACGCCGGCCGGCCGAGCGCCATGAATCCGTTCAACGACGCGGCCCGGAACGCCCCGCCGGCGTCGACGAAGCCGCGCTCTTCGACCGCCGCAAGATCAAGAACGGAATCCCCGATGCGTACGCCGACCCGGGCCGCCGTACGGCCGTGGCGGAAAACGCCATAGGGCAGCGTCTGGACACCGTACGGCGACGATGCCGCACCCTTTACCCACGTCATCTAGGCCGCGCTCTCCGTGTTGTAGCGATGAAACAGTCCGAGTCGATCGAGATCGGCGAGCGGCTCGGGAATGCTGCAGGTGCCGAACCCGACCCAGAGCGGCCGTGGCTCGTCCAGGTGCCGGCGCACCGTCTCGACCAGCAGCACCGGATCCGTCGACGCCAGCATCGCGGCAACGTCCGCCACCTCGGCATCGTCGGACGTCGCGTACAGCGTGCCCGCGAGAACGCCGAGAAATCCGTGGTGCACGAAGCCGGTCTCCGGATCGGCATGGCGGATCGCGTGGTGTAGCCCGGCGGTGAGCTTGAACGGCAGCTGCCGGTCCCGGCAGGCGCAGATCACCGCGGCCAGCTCGATCGGCGTCGGGAACAGCTCGGCCGCGAGCCCACCGGTACGGAACTTCGCCGCGACGTCGATACCGCGCGCTCGTGCCTCGGCGACCGTGTCGAGCGCGTTGAGCAGTCCGAACGTCAGTGGGATCTCGGCGTAGGCGGTGGTCTCGCCGGGCCAGGCGCCGACCAGGTCGAGGAGGTGCGCGAGGCCGGGCTGCGGGTCCTCGCTGCGCTTCGCGACCGCGACCTCCACCTGCCGGATCTTCAGCCGCCGGTCCGCCGTAGCGATCGCCGATGCCAGGCCGGCCACGCCGGTGTCGCCGATGATCCCGATGGCCAGCCGCTCATCCGGCTCGATCAGCCGATCAAGAGCCTTGACGGACGACGCCGGTACGAGCAACGGGCCCACCATGTCGGCGTACCAGGCCGTCCGGTGACCCCGGTGTTCGACGACCGCGTCCGGCAGCGACGCGCTGCCCGGCGGGAAAACGGCAGCGTCATCGATGAACCCGCGGAGGAGTGCTGGCACCCGTGTTGACACGGCAATGAACCTAGCGGACGCTACATATGGCGGACAACTGCGTCCGATTATCGGACGCACCTGTCCGAAGATCGGATCTTTTGGAAGCAGAGTAGCAAATGCGACTAATAGGGGGATGACATGCCGTATTACCGCAGCGTTGGCGAACGTCCGCCCAAGCGCCACACCCAGTTCCGGCAACCCGACGGATCGCTGTACGCCGAGGAGCTGATGGGCCAGGAGGGCTTCTCCTCGGATTCGTCGCTGCTCTACCACCGCTACCTGCCGACCGCGATCGTCGCCGCCGAGGTCTACGAGCCGATGGCCTGGTCCCGCGTCGCGAATCATCCGCTGAAACCGCGGCACTTCCAGACGCACAAGCTGGACACGTCCGGCGTCGATCCGATCCTCGGCCGGCAGCATCTGATGGCGAATGACGACTGCCGGATCTCGTACGTTGTCGCCGAGAAGCCGTCGGTGCTCTACCGCAACGCGATCGGCGACGAGTGCGTCTACATCGAGGCCGGGCGGGCTCGGATCGAGTCGACGTTCGGAGTGCTCGAAGCGAGCGCCGGCGACTACGTGATCATCCCGACGTCGACGATCCACCGGATCGTGCCGCTGGACGGGCCGGTCCGGACGCTGGTCATCGAGGCCACCGGGCACATCGGGCCGCCGAAGCGCTACCTGTCCGTACGCGGCCAGTTCCTCGAATCGTCGCCGTACTGCGAGCGGGATCTACGCGGCCCCTCGGCACCGCTCATCGTCGACGAGACCGACGTCGACGTGTACGTCCAGCATCGCCGGGGCTGGACGAAGTACACGTACGCCAACCATCCGTTCGACGTGGTGGGCTGGGACGGCTGCCTCTACCCGTGGGCGTTCTCGATCCACGAATTCGAGCCGATCACGGGCCGCGTGCACCAGCCGCCGCCGGTACACCAGACGTTCGAGGGTCCCAATTTCGTGATCTGCTCGTTCGTCCCCCGCAAGGTCGACTATCACCCGCTGTCGATCCCGGTGCCCTACAACCACCACAACGTCGACTCGGACGAGATGCTCTTCTACACCGGCGGCAACTACGAGGCACGGCGCGGCTCCGGCATCGAGCAAGGCTCGATCTCGCTGCATCCGAGCGGCTTCACGCACGGCCCGCAGCCGGGTTCGGTCGAGCGTGCGATCGGGGTCGACTACTTCGACGAGTTGGCGGTCATGGTCGATACGTTCCGGCCGCTGGACCTCTGCGAGCCGGCCCTGGCGTGCGAGGACACCGCGTACGCGTGGACCTGGGCCCGCCGATCGCCGTCCTGACTTATCCGACCGGGACGATCAATGCGACCGCGACCGCGGCCAGACCCTCGCCGCGCCCGGTGAGACCGAGCCCATCCGATGTCGTACCGGCGACGGTCACCGGGGCACCCACAGCCGCCGAAAGCGCCGCCTGGGCCTCGTCACGGCGCTTGCCGATCTTCGGGGCCACACCGACGACCTGGATCGAGACGTTGCCGATGTCGAAGCCGGCCGCACGTACCCGACGGGCGGTCTCGGCCAGCAGCGTGACGCCGGAGGCACCGGACCACTCCGGCCGATCGACGCCGTAGTTGGAGCCGAGATCGCCGAGCCCGGCCGCGGAGAGCATCGCATCGCAGGCGGCATGAGCTGCCACGTCACCGTCGGAATGGCCGGCGAGTCCGGTGACGTCCGGCCAGTGCAGCCCGGCCACCCAGCACTCCCGACCCTCGCCAAAGGCGTGCACGTCGGTCCCGATGCCGACCCTGGGAATGATCACACCCGACTCTAACAAGATCAAATCTTGCGGAGGTCAAGCTCGACCGGGAACGGCGCAATCGCCTTGACCACACCGCGTGAAGACCTCGGTCGCGCGATATGTCATCGTCGCCTGATCCAACGACATATGTGACACGATCGGCAGACGGCGTGGTCGCGTCTTCGACCCGCCAGTAGTAGCGAATACCCGCGCGCGCGTACTCGATCGCTTTCAAGATCCGATCAGTCGTCTCGGAGCCGGGCGAGACGACCTCGACGAGCAAGGAGCACGTGCTCCGGCCGCACGGGCTGATGTCGATCGTATCTGGCTCGATAGACGACCACATCCGGACGCCGGTTGATCAGCGGTACGTCCTGCAGCCGGACGTCGAAGTCGTAGTCCGCATTCCAGTCCGGAGCGCCGGCGGCCTCCAGCGCATTCGCGAGCACCTTCGCGACACGGTTGTGCCGCGCGACGCGCTCGGGGTCACCAGAACCATCCCGTCGACAATCTCGATGTCTCTCGCATTGATCCTCAGACCACGAGTCGTACTGCTCGGCCGTCACCAGCTCATGCATCCAGGCCGGCGCGATCATTTCCGCAGTCACGAAGCACACCTCCCGTCCGATTGGCTCATGCTACTGCCGGCGATCCGGCGCCGCATCGATCGTGAGGAGCGCCTCGGCCATCACCAGGTCGAACGGGCGCGTGATCTTGAAGGCGCGCTCGGAGCCCGGGACCGTGGTGACGCGTACGCCCATCGCCTCGACCATGCCCGCATCGTCGGTGTGCGTATCGGCGGCGCGCGCGTGCGCCGCCACCAGCGTTTCCCGGGTGAAGCCCTGCGGCGTCTGCACGGCCCGTAACGGGGACCGATCCACGGTCTCCACGACGTCTCCGGCCGCGTCTACCCGCTTGATCGTGTCGACCACCGGCAGCACCGGGATCACCGCCTCGGCTCCGGCGCGCAGCGCGGCTGCGACCGACTCGAACAGCTCCGGTGGCGTCAGCGCACGCGCCGCATCATGAACCAAAATAAGATCAAATTCAGCGGGTACGCCAGCCAGCGCAGCCGCGACCGACTCTTGCCGGGTCGCACCGCCGGCGACGACCCTAACGTTCGGAATGCCGGCCAGCATCGTGCCGACGTTCTGTCGGTCATCCGACGGCGCGGCTACCACGATCAGGCCGACCGAGGGCGCTGCCGCGACGCGGCGGACCGCGTGGACCAGCAGCGGAACACCGGCCAGCTCACGCAGCGCCTTAGGGGCACCGGGCCCCATCCGAACACCCGTTCCGGCGGCCGGAACGAGGATCGCGACGTCACCACGCGCCCGTAAGGGCGTAGTCACGTCGCGATCCTCGTCTGGAAGGGAGTGCCGTCAGGCGTCCGTGAGCACCTTGTCGAGAAGCGTCTCCGCCTCGTCTTTGGTGCTCTTTTCCGCAAGTGCAACCTCGCCGACGAGAATGTCGCGCGCTTTGGCAAGCATGCGCTTCTCGCCCGCGGAAAGGCCGCGCTCGCGTTCGCGACGCCAAAGGTCACGAACGACCTCGGCGACCTTGAGTGGATTGCCCGACGCGAGCTTCTCCAGGTTTGCCTTGTAGCGCCGCGACCAGTTGGTGGGCTCCTCGGTGTGCGGGGCACGGAGGACATCGAAGACCTTGGAAAGGCCCTCTTCACCAACAACTTCGCGGACGCCGACGATCTCGGCATTCTCTGCGGGAACACGCACCGTCAAATCACCCTGAGCAACACGAAGAACGAGATAAAGCTTTTCCTCGCCCTTGATTACTCGAGTCTCGATCGCCTCGATGAGTGCGGCCCCGTGGTGGGGGTAGACAACGGTCTCGCCGACACTGAAAACCATAGGTTCGAAGCCCCTTTCGCTGTGCTTAGGATAACACGCGCGCGGGCCTTCGGCCCACTTCAGCCGCTGGCGTTAGCGCTGCTCACAACACCTAGTCAGACCAATTCTCATGTTGACAAGGCGAGCATTACATGCATCACTACCTATGGTGACGACGCCGTGACCAGCGATTACGGCATATCGGGAAAATCCGGCGAGCGACTTTTGTGACGTTCGTGACCGGTGCGCCGAACTTCCGATCATCGAGGGCATGCCGGCGATATCCGCGGCGGGTCGCCGACATGACCGTCCGTGATGGCCCAAGATCGCATGTAGATGCCGCTGCCGGGAGGACAATGTTGCCGCGCAGTCTGGCGCCCGGCGCGAAGATGAGCGACAGTTAAGGACAGGCCGAGGAGAAGCACTATGGGGTCGCTGCGCGGAGAAGATGGCGACGGACGGCCGCCGCCGGATAATGGTGGACTGCCCGATTTGCCCCCAGAATGGGGCACGGTGGTCATTCCGGACGATCTGACCGAACTCGGACGGGAAACGACCGAATATCAACGGGCCATCCGCCGGACCGCCCGCCGCAATCGATGGCGGCGTCGGTTCCACCTCGCTCCGAAGCCGGACCGCGATTCGCCGCCGGTCGGTATCCCGCTTTTGATCATGTGCATCGCCATCGTCGCGGCGCTGACCAGCCTGTTCGCGGTCACCGTGACGACGCACGGCACGCCCGACCCGACCACGACCGCAACGACCGGTCCGGCACCGCAGGCGACGCCGCCGATGGTCGATCTCGGCCTGGCCGACTCCTCCGGCAAGCTCCTGCGGACCGACGAGCACCTTCCGGCCGTCTTCCTGCTGCTCGACGGCTGCGCGTGCGGCCCGCTGATCACCGAGACCGCAGCGATCGCGCCCGCGTCCGTCACGGTGCTCGTAGTGGACAAGGCGCCACCGTTCATCGCCGCCGGGCGTCCGGGCCACCGCGCTCGGCCGATCCGACCCAGGCGCTGCTCGCGCTCTACGGTGCCGGCGCCGACTGGAACGCGACTCCGGCCGGCGTACCGACCGCGCTGCTCGTCAACTCCGAAGGCACCGTCACCGCGACGGTCAGCCCGGCGTTCAACGTCGCCGACTTCCAGACCGCGCTGACCGCGCTCAACTGATCTGCGCACTCAGGCGGTGAGCAGGACGGCGTAGAGCGTCAGGCCGGGCCCGAACGCGAGCATCATGACGCGCTCGCGGCGGGGTCGGGCGGCGCAGTCATCTCGTCAAGCACCATGAGTACCGTCGGCGACGAGCAGTTGCCGTGCTCGGCCAGCACCGAGCGCGACGCCGACAGCGCGTCCGGCGGCAGGTCGAGTTCCCGCTCGATCACGTCCAGGATGCGCGGCCCGCCCGGATGGACCGCCCAGCCGTCGATGTCGCCCGCGGCTCAGCCCGTGGCGCGCCGAGCAGATCGTCGACGAGCGGCGCGACGTGCTCGGCCAGCACGTCCGGTACGCGGGCCGACAGACCCATCCGGAACCCCAGGTCGGTCACGTCCCAGGTCATGTGGTCGGCGGTCGCGACATCGGTCACCGACGCGACCTCGACGATGCGCCGGCCGGTGCCGGCGTCCGGGTACGACCACCACCGCCGCCGCCGCGTCCGCGAACAGCGCGTGCGACACGATCTGCTCGGCATCGGCGCTCGCCGGCTGGACGTGCAGGCTGGTCAGCTCGCAGCACAGCAGCAGGGCCGGCCGGCCCGACGATGGCCACGTGGTTGCTGACCGCACCCAGGCCCGGCAGCGCCGCGTAGCAGCCCATGTGACCGATGAACAGCCGCTGCGCGCTCGGCGCCAGGCCGAGGTCGCGGGCGAGCAGGATGTCCAGGCCGGGCGTGACGTAGCCGGTGCACGAGCAGACCGCGAACAGGCCGATGTCGTCCGGCGCGACGTTCGCGGCGGCGAGCGCGTCGGTGATCGCGGCCTTGCCCAGCGGCATCGCCTCGACGAGATATCGCTGCATCCGGCGGCCGGTCGACCAGGTCGAGACGTCCTCGATGCGCGGGTCGACGGCGGCGTGCCGCCGGGTCACGCCGGAGTTCTGCGAAGATCCGTTTGGCCAGACCACGCTGGACGCCGCGGTAGTGCTCGCTGAAGAACCCGTCCCACAGCTCCTCCTGGGCGACGGCGCGGCGGATGCGCGATGCCGATCCCGCCGATCCGCGTACCGGTCACCACCTGGGTGCCGATCCGTCGCGAGTCGGCGTCGCCACCGAGCGCGGCGATGCCGAGCCAGTCGGCGCACACGTCCGACGTGGCCGGCTGCAGCGCACCGCAGCGGGCATCGCGGTAGAGCCGTTCCAGCGGATGCCCGCGTCTCGTCGCCGACGTGCCGGCGGCCGCGAGCATCGACGCCGCGACCTCCGCCGCGACGTCTCCGGCCTGCAGCTTCGCCCGCCAGACCCAGCGGTTGCACTCGGCCGAGCCGGCATCGGAGTCGACCAGCCGGGCGGCTTCGCGGACGACCAGGCGAGTGGCCGCGACCGCGGCGTCGGCGCGACCGATCCGAGCCCGTACGGCCGGGAGGTGCTGCAGGCCACGGGCCTTGATGTGGTCGACGGCAGCGTCCACCGCGGCCTGCGCCACGCCGACGTAGACGGCGGCGTAGCTGGCGACCAGCCAGTGCGGCATCAGCTGCGCGAACCAGAGCGCGAGACCCTCCACGCCGCCGAGCAGCGTGGTCTCGTCCACGAGCACGTCGAGGTGCAGGTCGTGCGAGCCGGTGGCCCGCATGCCCATCGAGTCCCAGGTCTCCTCGACGCGTACGCCATCGGCCGCCGCCGGCACCAGGAACTGCGACACCACCTGCGGATCGTCGCCGCTGCGCGCGGCCACCAGATAGGCGTCGGCATGGCCGGCACCGGAGACGAACGTCTTGGCGCCCTTGATCCGGAACTGATCGCCCTCGCGGCGTGTACGACGTCGTGATGGCCGACAGCCGCGAACCGGCACCGCGTTCGCTCATCGCCACCGCGTAGAACGCACCGGCGGCGGCGCGGCGCAGGATCTCGTCGCGCGCGGTGAAGAACGATTCCGGGATGCCGATCGCGCCGGCCATCTCCTCGCGGGATGCCGGCCAGGGCGCCGGTCACCGACGCGTGCATGTTGAACACCAGCGCCGTCGCGCCGTTGCCGCGGGCCAGCTCGTACGCGACGTCGGCGTAGTCGCCGAAAGTCGCGCCGAGGCCACCGAGCGCGGCCGGCACCATCAGGCCCATCAGGCCGCTCTCCCGCAGGTCGGCGAAGTCGGCGACCGGGAACGTCCCGGCCCGATCGTGGTCGGTCGCCCGCGCCGCGAAGCGGGGTGCGAGACGAGCCGCCGTGGCGACCGCTGCGATCATGCGTGCTCCCTATGTCGTCGCCGAACGCGTACCGATGCCCTGGTAGAGCACTGCCCACGACCAGCGTCGGCACCATCGTCGACCTGCGCCCGTACGGGTGGCGAGCCAGCGCACCAGTCTGACCTACCCGCGGACGCAGCCCTCGAATCTCGATCGTCGACGCCGTGTTTCGCACACTCGTCGATAACCACGCGCGGCGGGACGAACAGGTTCGGATCGTGGATGCCGCGCGGCGCGATGCCGCGCAGCCGGTCGCCGATCGTGACCACCACGCAGCCGCGCCAGCGGCGGTCGCGTTGATCGTGTCCAGCACCAGCAGGCCGCCCGGGCGCAGCAGGCGGCACGCCTCGGCCAGCACGCGTCGCGGATCCACGACGTGTTCGAGCAGCTCACCGGCTGTAACCACGTCGGCGCAGCCGTCCGCGAAGGGGCACCGCGAGCGCATCACCGCGGACGGCCGTCACGCCGTGCGCGCTCGCCTGTTCGAGCGCCGAGAACGTCAGATCGACGCCGATGTGCCGATATCCCTTCTCGGCCGCGTGCGGTGCGAGCAGTCCGGCACCACAGCCGAGATCGACCAGGACCGCACCGGTACGCGCAGGCCGGCGGCACCAGTCTCGCCCGGGCCTCGGCGATCCAGTGCAACATCGCGAACAGCCCGTTCGGGCGCCACCACTCGTCCGGCCAGGTCGTCGTACTGGCCGAGGTCGTTGGCTTGCCGCATTCAGCACTGGCACGATCCCAGCGTGGCACGCCGACGCCGGATGCAACAGACTTGCGGCCATGCGACCGCCCCGGCATGTCGAACCCGCACCGAGCGCAGCGCCATGCGACGCGCCTCGGCATGTTCCGCGCCTGCCACCCCGAGCCCGCCATCGCGGTGACCACGGTCGCGACGCTCCTCGCCGTTGCGGTCGGACTGCCGGCCGGCGGCATCGCGTCCGTCACGTTCACGGTGCTGGCCAGCCAGCTTGCGGTCGGTTGGAGCAACGACTGGCTGGACGCGGAGCGGGACTCGTCGGTCGGGCGGACGGACAAGCCGATCCCGTCCGGCGAGATCAGCCGCCGGGCGGTCGGTCTCGGTGCATTGATCGCGGCGATCGCGGTCGTGCCACTCGCGCTGACCTCCGGCAATCACTCGGGCTGGCTGATGATCGTCGGTACGGCGGCCGGTCTCGCGTACAACTGGCCGTTGAAGTTCACGGTGGTGTCCGTCGTGCCGTACCTCATCGGGTTCGGCGCTCTGGCCGCATATGTGCCGGCCGGACTGCCCGGCGGACCCGTGCCGCCGTGGTGGCTGGTGTGCGGCGGCGCGCTCCTGGGCGGCGGCGCGCACTTCGCGAACGCGCTGCCCGATCTTGCCGACGATGCACGGACCGGCGTACGCGGGCTGCCGCACCGGCTCGGCGCCCGGGGATCCGCGGTCGCGGCGGCGGTGCTGCTGCTCGGCGCGACCGCGCTGCTCGCGTTCGGGCCTCGGCCGGTGTCCTGGACGGCCGCCGGGATCTTCCTGGCCGCCGTGGCCATCGTGCCGGCCGGCTGGGTGTTGTCGCAGCGTAACGGCTCGCGGTGGGCGTTTCGCGCGGTGTTGATCGTGGCGTTGCTCGATGTCATCCTGCTGGTCGTGAACGGATCACGACTCTGACGTGGCCGAGTGGGCGGGTCTCCGCGTGGGCGATGTTGGCGGCCACTACGCTGTAGCCCGGTTGGGATCAAGTTCAGGAGGATCGACGTGGCGCGCTCGATCGGTCGTACGTACCGGCTAGTCCGTCTCGCCGCCATCGGCGCGGCGTTGGCAACCGTGGCATTGGCCGGCGGCTGCAGTGCCGGCCAGGAGGCCGCGACATCGGAGGTCGTCGCAGCAGTGCCCGGCGGTTTTGCCACGGCGACCCCGGATGCGTCGTTGCCGCTCCAGGTCGTCCTGGTCGAGAACGTGGAGATCGCTTTCAAGGACACTGCCGGCTACCCCGCGGGTGGCACGGCACCGCTGGCGATGCACATCTTCAACCAGACCAAGTACCCGATCACCGTGGCGCCCGGTGACGTGATCGTTCCTACAGGAGGACGGCAAGGACGGCGCGATCGCCGGAACGCTCTCCTGGGTCTCCACCGCGGCGCCCGCTCCGGTCGCGTTGCCGTCACCGTCGCCGTCGGGCTCGGTTGTTCCGTCCGGAGCACCCGCCGCACCGGCGCGTCGCCGTCCGCTACGGTCTCCGCCGCGCCGACACCGGCCGCCGTGCCCACGATCCCGCCGATCATCATCCCGGCGGGTGGCTTCGTGATCCTGGCACCGGGCCGGACCAGTATCTCGCGATCACCGATCTGAAGGCGCCGCTCACGCCCGGCACGCTGATCAGCTTCAAGCTGACGTTCACGAATGACCAGGGCCAATCGGACACGAAGAAGGTGACGGCGGGGTTCGCACCACCGACCGAGCCGGGCACGCGAGAGACCGTGCCGGCGCCGTCGGCGACGCCCTGACGGTTTCGTCGTAGTCACGCGCTACGTTCGTACGCGTGACCGATCGAACCGCTCGTACGCCGTCGACGACCGCCGCGACCCGCGGTCGGCAAGGCGGCCCGACCCGCCTACGAATGTGACGTGTGCGGCCACCGGCCGCTGAAGTGGCTCGGCCGCTGCACCGAGTGCGGTGAGTGGGGCTCGATCATCGACTCGACCGGCGGCGCGTCGCTGCCCGGCATCGCTGCGGTCGCTGAGTCCGCGCACGCCGCTGGAGCCCGCCCGCCCGATCGCGACGATCAGTGTCACGCCGGCGCGGGCCAAGCCGACCGGCGTCCCCGAACTCGACCGGGTGCTCGGCGGTGGCATCGTGCCCGGATCGGTGGTCCTGCTCGCCGGCGAGCCCGGCGTCGGCAAATCGACGCTGCTGCTCGACGTGGCCCAGCAGTGGGCCGCGACCGCCGACTCCCCCAGCCTGGTCGTCTCCGGCGAGGAGTCGGTCAGCCAGGTGCGCCTGCGGGCCGAACGCATGGGCACGTTGCACGAGCGGCTGTTCCTGGCCGCCGAGACCGATCTGGAGGCGGTCCTGGGCCATCTGGAAGCGGTCAAGCCCGGACTGCTCGTCATCGACTCGGTGCAGACCATCTCGGTGCCCGGCACCGAAGGCGTGGCCGGCGGCGTCACCCAGGTCCGGGCCGTCACCGCGGCGCTCGTCGCGGTCGCGAAGGAGCGCGGCATCGCCACGATCCTGGTCGGTCACGTGACGAAGGACGGCAACGTCGCCGGTCCGCGCGTGCTCGAGCACCTGGTCGACGTGGTGCTGCAGTTCGAAGGGCGACAAGCACTCGTCCCTGCGGATGGTGCGCGGGCTGAAGAACCGGTTCGGCGCGGCCGACGAGGTCGGCTGCTTCGAGATGCACGAGGGCGGCATCGCCAGCCTCCCGGACCCGTCCGGCCTGTTCCTGACCCGCTACGCCGAACCGGTCCCGGGGACGTGCGCCACGGTGGCGATGGAGGGCCGGCGGGCGCTGGTCGCCGAGATCCAGGCCCTGATCGGCGCGACCGTGGCCGGTTCGCCGCGGCGGACGGTCAGCGGGCTCGACTCGTCCCGGATCGCGATGGTGCTGGCGGTGCTGTCCCGGCGTACCGAGTCGAGGCTGCACGACCGCGAGGTGTTCGCGGCCACGGTCGGCGGGATCCGCGTCGTCGAACCGGCGGCCGACCTCGCCGTCGCGCTGGCGGTCGCGTCCGCCGCGTTCGACCTGCCGCTGGCCGCCTCGCTGGTCGCGATCGGCGAGGTCGGACTCACCGGCGAGATCCGGCGGGTCGGTGCGGTCAACCGGCGCCTGGCCGAGGCCGCACGGCTCGGATTCCAGTTCGCGCTCGTGCCGGCCGGTAACGGTTCGGCGGCAAGCGGTCCGTTCCCGGCCGGCATGAAGGTTGTCGAGGTCAACGACCTGCCGACCGCCGTACGCTGGGCGGCGCAAGCCTCGGCCGTCCGCTAACCTAGAATTCGACGTTCACCGATTGTTACGGCGACTTATACATGCGTAGTCAAACACCGTTACCGCTGGGCCGTTACATAGCGCTCATCCGTAGAATGTCCACATACCGAACGACGGGAGGCTGGAGATGACCGGCGCAGTCGACGCGCTGCGGCCGACTCTGGCCCTCATGGCGCCAGGGACGGCGCTCCGCGATGGCCTGGAGCGGATCCTGCGCGGCCGCACCGGCGCGTTGATCGTGCTGGGCCACGACCGGATGGTCGAGTCACTGTGCACCGGTGGCTTCTCGCTCGACGTCGAATTCTCCGCTACCCGCCTGCGCGAGCTGTGCAAGATGGACGGTGCGGTCGTGCTGTCCAGCGACGGGATGCGCATCGTTCGGGCCGCCGTACATCTGATGCCGGATCCGTCGATCCCGTCCGAGGAGTCCGGCACCCGCCACCGCACGGCCGAGCGCGTCGCGAAGCAGACCGAATTTCCCGGTCATCTCGGTGTCGCAGTCGATGCACATCATCGGTCTCTACGTCAGCGGCCTGCGCTACGTGCTCGACGACTCCGGCGCGATCCTGTCCCGTGCCAACCAGGCGCTGGCCACCTTGGAGCGCTACAAGCTGCGGCTCGACGAGGTGTCCGGCGCACTCTCCGCCCTCGAGATCGAAGACCTCGTCACCGCACGCGACGCGATCGCGGTCGTCCAGCGGCTGGAGATGGTCCGGCGGATCGCCGACGAGATCAACGGGTACGTGATCGAGCTCGGCACCGACGGCCGGCTGCTCGCGTTGCAGCTCGAAGAGCTGATGATCGGCGTCGACAACGATCGTGCGCTGGTGATCCGCGACTACATCCCGAGCGGGCGCAAGTCGCGCACGTTCGAGGAGGCGGTCCTCGAACTCGACATGCTGTCCGCAACCGACCTGATCGACCTGGTCTCGGTCGGGCGGGCGATGGGCTACCCGGGCTCGTCGGACGCGCTCGACGCGGCCATCTCGCCACGCGGATACCGGCTGCTCGCCAAGGTGCCGCGGCTGCCGAACTCGATCGTGGATCGGCTGATCGAGCACTTCGGCAGCCTGCAACGGCTGCTGGGCGCGACCGTGGAAGACCTGCAGGCGGTCGAGGGCGTCGGCGATGCACGCGCCCGGGGCGTCCGCGAAGGACTCTCACGCCTGGCCGAGGCCTCGATCCTCGAGCGGTACGTCTAGCACGCTATTTCACGATCGTGAACGATACGGTCGCGGTCTTCGTACCGACGCGGCCGGTCAGCGTGTATTTCCCGACCGGTGCCGGCTGCGGGGACTTCGTGCAGCCGTCGCGTGTCGTAGCTGCTCCACTTCACGTCGGCGTAGATCTCGATGTCCGGCGCGAACGTGCGGATGTCCTGCTTCTTGGCACCGGCCGGCGTGCAGTCGTCCGACGACCAGTGCACGGTGTGCGCCGCGTTGGCGATGGAAAGTTCTTCAGGAACGCTGCCGACATCGCGGCGGCACGTCGTCGTGGAAACGTTGCGAATCTTCAGCTTCACGTCGAACGTACCGCCGTGGAGCAGACTCGACGTCGTCGGTGACGTGGACGAGATGACCGGCGTGACCTTGATCTGATCATCGGTGCAGACCGGAACTCCACCGATCGTGCTCGGCGACGGACTCACACTGGGCATCGTCGAGGCGCCGGGCAACGGGCTCGCCGAGTCGGACGGCAGCGGCGGACTCGCCGGGGTGGACGGTAGATCCGTGATGGTTGGCGCGGAACTCGATGAGTCCGTAATCGGGGCGGACGTACCGGTGCTTTGCTGGCCGGACGCGTTGGACGCGCTCGGACCCGAGCACGCGTACGCAATGAGCAGGACTACCAGCAGGAGGCCACCGAGGACGATGGCTCGACGGCGCCAGTAGACCGCAGGGGGAAGCGGACCGACCGTGAGGTTCATGATTGGACCACGGTAGTCGTACGCGCAAGCGGCCCGCGAATCGACGCGCCGCTACCGGCTGCACGCCACTCGTGCGAGGCTTTCGGACGTGCAGAACACTGTTGCCGCAACGGCTATCGCCTGGTTCGATCGCCACGCCCGCGACCTTCCGTGGCGCCACACCGACGCCAGCCCGTGGTCCGATCCTGGTCAGCGAGATCATGCTCCAGCAGACCCCGGTCAACCGGGTCTTACCGGTCGTGGATCGAATGGGTCCGGCGCTGGCCGACGCCGGCGGCGCTCGCGGCCGACCGGCCGGCCGAGGCGATCCGGGCATGGGGTCGCCTCGGATATCCGCGCCGGGCACTGCGGCTGCACGCGTGCGCGGTGGCGATCGTGGAACGTCACGACGGCGTCGTGCCGAACGACCGTCGCCGACCTGCTGGCGCTGCCCGGCATCGGCACGTACACGGCGAACGCGGTGGCCGCCTTCGCGTACGGGCAACGGCAGCCGGTCGTCGACACGAACGTACGCCGGTTCGTGGCTCGGGCGGTGACCGGCGATGCCGATGCCGGTCCGGCGACCACCAGCGCCGATCTGAGGGCCGTGGAGGCGCTACTGCCCGCTCGAACCGGCGGTTGCCGCTCGGGCCTCGGCCGCGTTCATGGAGATCGGTGCGTTGATCTGCACCGCCCGTACGCCGGTCTGCGGCGGTTGTCCGATGGCGTCGACGTGCGCGTGGCGCCGCAACGGTTCGCCGGCGTACGCCGGTCCGGTGAAACGTCCGCAGGGCTACGCCGGCACCGACCGGCAGATCCGGGGCGCGCTGATGGCGGTGCTGCGGGACTCGGACGGCCCGGTCGGGCGTACCACATTGGATCTTGCGTGGCCGGACGCGACGCGGCGGGCGACCGCGCTCGCGAGCCTGCTGGCCGACGGCCTCGCGTGCGAGGTCGCACCGGGCGTGTTCGCGCTGGCCGGCGACGATGCGAGTGCCTACGACGACGCGTGAAGGCCGGTCCCCGCTCGGGAACCGGCCTTCACGGGCGTTGCTCGTGCTTACTCGTCGGTGACTTCGGTCGCCGCGGTGGCCGCCAGCTCGGCCGGGACCGCGTCCGGCACCTCGGCCGGACGGTCGGCACCGGTGAACGTGAGCTTCGACTTCGACACGTCGGTGAGATCACCCTCCGCGTCGACGACGACGATCTGACCGGCCTTCAACTCGTTGAAGAGGATCTTCTCGGACAGCGCGTCCTCGATCTCCCGCTGGATCGTGCGGCGCAGCGGCCGCGCACCCATGACCGGGTCCCAACCCTTCTTGGCGAGCCACTTCTTCGCGTTCTCGGTCAGCTCGAGGCCCATGTCCTTGTTCCGGAGCTGGCCCTCGATGCGGCCGATGTACATATCCACGATCACGCGGATCTGGTCCTCGGTCAGCTGGTGGAACACGATCGTGTCGTCGATGCGGTTGAGGAACTCAGGACGGAAGTGCTGCTTGAGCTCGTCGTTGACCTTCTGCTTCATCCGGTCGTAGTTGGACTCCGCGTCGTTGGACGCCGCGAAGCCGAGGCTGACCGCCTTCGCCACGTCACGCGTGCCGAGGTTGGTGGTCAGGATGATCACCGTGTTCTTGAAGTCCACGATGCGTCCCTGACCGTCGGTCAGCCGACCGTCTTCGAGAATCTGCAGCAGCGTGTTGAAGACGTCCGGGTGTGCCTTCTCGATCTCGTCGAACAGCACGACGGAGAACGGACGACGGCGTACCTTCTCGGTCAGCTGGCCACCCTCGTCGTAACCGACGTAGCCGGGAGGCGCACCGACCAGGCGCGAGACCGTGTAGCGGTCGTGGAACTCGCTCATGTCCAGCTGGATGAGCGCGTCCTCGGTGCCGAACAGGAACTCGGCCAGCGTCCGGGACAGCTCGGTCTTACCGACGCCGGACGGGCCGGCGAAGATGAACGAACCGGACGGGCGCTTCGGGTCCTTGAGGCCGGCCCGCGTACGGCGGATCGCCTGCGACACGGCCTTGACCGCGTCGTTCTGGCCGACGATCCGCTTGTGCAGCTCGTCCTCCATGCGGAGCAGCCGTGCGGTCTCCTCCTCGGTCAGCTTGTAGACCGGGATGCCGGTCCAGTTCGCCAGGACCTCGGCGATCTGCTCGTCGTCCACCTCGCTGACGACGTCGAGATCGCCCGCCTTCCACTCCTTCTCCCGCTGCGACTTCTGGCCGAGCAGCGTCTTCTCCTTGTCGCGGAGCTGCGCTGCACGCTCGAAGTCCTGAGCGTCTATCGCCGACTCTTTGTCGCGGCGCACCTGGGCGATGCGCTCGTCGAAGTCGCGGAGGTCCGGCGGCGCGGTCATCCGGCGGATGCGCATGCGCGCACCGGCCTCGTCGATCAGGTCGATCGCCTTGTCCGGCAGGAACCGGTCGGAGATGTAGCGGTCGGCCAGCGTCGCCGCGGCCACCAGCGCACCGTCGGTGATCGACACGCGGTGGTGCGCCTCGTAACGGTCGCGCAGGCCCTTGAGGATCTCGATCGTGTGCGCCAGCGACGGCTCACCGACCTGGATCGGCTGGAAACGGCGCTCGAGAGCGGCGTCCTTCTCCAGGTGCTTGCGGTATTCGTCGAGCGTGGTCGCACCGATCGTCTGCAGCTCGCCGCGGGCCAGCATCGGCTTGAGGATGCTCGCCGCGTCGATCGCGCCCTCGGCGGCGCCCGCGCCGACCAGCGTGTGGATCTCGTCGATGAACAGGATGATGTCGCCCCGCGTACGGATCTCCTTGAGCACCTTCTTCAGGCGCTCCTCGAAGTCACCGCGGTAGCGGGAGCCGGCCACGAGCGCACCGAGGTCAAGCGTGTAGAGCTGCTTGTCCTTGAGCGTCTCGGGCACCTCGCCCTTGATGATGTGCTGCGCGAGACCCTCGACGACGGCGGTCTTGCCGACGCCGGGCTCGCCGATCAGCACCGGGTTGTTCTTGGTGCGCCGCGAGAGCACCTGCATGACCCGCTCGATCTCCTTCTGGCGACCGATGACCGGGTCGAGCTTGCCTTCGCGGGCGGCCTGGGTCAGGTTGCGGCCGAACTGGTCGAGCACGAGGCTCGTCGACGGCGCGGCCTCGCCCGGCGCGGCGCCGGCCGCGGCCGGCTCCTTGCCCTGGTAGCCGGAGAGCAGCTGGATGACCTGCTGCCGGACCCGGTTGAGGTCGGCGCCCAGCTTCACGAGCACCTGGGCGGCCACGCCCTCGCCCTCGCGGATCAGGCCGAGCAGGATGTGCTCGGTGCCGATGTAGTTGTGGCCGAGCTGCAGCGCCTCGCGGAGCGAGAGCTCCAGAACCTTCTTGGCCCGCGGCGTGAACGGGATGTGCCCGCTCGGCGCCTGCTGCCCCTGGCCGATGATCTCCTCGACCTGCTGGCGAACGCCCTCCAGCGAGATCCCGAGGCTCTCCAGGGCCTTGGCGGCGACGCCTTCACCCTCGTGGATGAGACCGAGCAGGATGTGCTCGGTGCCGATGTAGTTGTGGTTGAGCATCCGGGCCTCTTCTTGGGCCAGGACGACCACTCGCCGCGCTCGGTCGGTGAACCGCTCGAACATTTCTGTGCTCCTCACCTGCCACGCGGCATCCGCCAACCGCCACCGCATTGTGTACGAACCCGGTCGCTGCGCTGCCGTTACCGAACTTGCTGACCATCGTCTCTACTGCAGAGCCGAAGAGATGCCGTTGATACCGTGTCATCACTGTATCGCCGTCAACCGACAGTGCGCCTGTGCTGCACCCCTACACGTGCGATCGCGCCGGACCGGACGAAACTATGACAAAACACCGTCCGATGGGGTGTTATCGCCCGGTTTGACCAGGGAGAACGCCGGGATCGGGCCCAGCCCGCAGATCGCCTGTTCGCTCTGCGCGTAGTTCTGCGAGGGTGCAACCGGGCACTTCGAGGGCGGAACCGGACTTCCGGGCGGTTCTCACCGATGCCGTGTAACGGTTCGCGGGCAGGGCTTGCCGGCATCGGACCGAACGAACGCATCGAAGGCCGTCCCGGAGACTCCCGGGACGGCCTTCGACGTGCGTCTTTGCGTTACCGCCCTGCGGCGGCGTGGTACTCGTCGACGATGCCCTGCGGAATGCGTCCCCGGCCGGAGATGTTCTTGCCCTTGCGCTTCGCCCAGGCACGGATCGCCTTGTTCTGATCCCGGTCTGCGGAAGCGGTGCCGCGAGCGGCCCGGGTTGCGACCCGGCCACCGGTTACGACGCCACCGCGAGTCGCTTTACGTGCACCGGCGATATACGCCGCGAACGCATCGCGGAGTTTCGCGGCGTTGCCCTCAGACAGGTCAATCTCGTACGACACGCCATCCAGACCGAACTTCACGGTCTCGTCGGCAGTACCACCATCGAGGTCGTCCTCAAGGACGACGATTTCACGTCTAGCCACGAATAGCTTCCTCTCGCAATTCCGCCTTGCAATATGGTGCGCATACCGATGCGAGCACAATAACCTGAGAAGGCACTGTTTCGTCAACGCCCGGCTAAACCAACTGGCACGACTTTATCCGTTCGGTATGTCTGTGCGCACGCCCCGGAATCCTCGTCGGGCTTCACTTTCGAGCGGCCGCATGTCTATCCGCCGGCAGTCGGCGATGCATTTCCAAACCGTCCGGAAAGTCGCCACCTCGCGCGCGACGATTCGTCGCGCGCTGCGTTAATCCAATTCCGGCCCCGATGGCCACCGTCTAGGGTCATGGTCATGACGAGGAATTCTTCCGAACACGCGCTCTCATTCGGTCAAGCCGCGGCTCATTACAACGCAGTCCGTCCGACCTATCCGGCCGAGGCGGTCCGCTGGGCGCTCGGTGACACCGACACCGGACCCGACGCGTACGGGCGGGTCGTGGACCTGGCCGCCGGTACCGGACTGCTGACCCGCGTGATGATGAGCGCGACCGATGCCACCGTCATCCCGGTCGAACCGGATGCTGGGATGCGCGCGCGAACTCGCGGCGGCCACGGTCGGTGCCACGCCCATCGCCGGCTCGGCCGAATCGATGCCGTTCCCGGATGGATCCGTCGATGCCGTACTCGCCGGGCAGGCGTACCACTGGTTCGATCGGGATAGGGCGCACGCGGAGATCGGGCGAGTCCTGCGCCCCGGCGGGGTATTCGCACCGCTCTGGAACGTGCGCGATGAGAGCGTCGGTTGGGTCGCCGATTACACCGCGCTGACCGCGAACGACCGGCCGGATGTGACGAATGGCGTGATACCCGATCCCGATTTCGGAAAGCTGTTCGGGCCGGTGGCGACGGCTACGTTCCGGCACTCGACGACCATGCACCGGGATGACCTGAACGCACTACTGCGGTCGCGGTCCTATTACCTCGTCGCTACGCCGCAGCGGCAGGCCGAACTGATGGCCGGTGTGACCGCGATCGCGGACGCGCTTCCGGAGACGTTCGAGATGCCGTACGTCACGTATTGCTATCGCGCGATACGCAACTAGTGACTTAGCCGATGTTGCGCTCGAACACCAATCGGAGCCCGATCAACGTCAACCAGGGCTCGTGATGGGTGACGGTCGCGACATTCATCCAGCACGATCCGGGCCAGGCCGCCGGTGGCGATGACCGCTTTCGGCGGCCCGAGTTCGGAGGTAATTGCGCGGACGATGCCGTCGACCTGACCGGAGAAGCCGTACACGACGCCGGACTGGAGACATTCGACGGTATTCTTGCCGATCACTCGGGCCGGCTTGATCAATTCGACTTTGCGCAGCTGGGCAGCTCGGGCGGCGAGCGCGTCAACGGAGATTTCGATGCCCGGCGCGAGCGGGCCACCAAGATATTCGCCCTTCGCGGACACCACGTCGAAATTCGTTGAGGTGCCGAAGTCGACCACGATCGCCGGCCCGCCGAACAACGTGTAGGCGGCCAGCGTGTTCATCACCCGATCGGAGCCGACCTCTTTCGGATTGTCGATCGCCAGCGGTACGCCGGTCCGGATCCCCGGCTCCACGATCACGGTCGGCACGCCGCGTAGTAGCGATCCAGCATCGCGCGCAGCGAGCGCAGCGCGGCCGGTACGGTCGAGCAGGCCGAGATGCCGGTTACCGCGACGTGGTCGGCGGCGAGCAGTCCGCGGAACATCAGGCCGAGTTCGTCCGCAGTGGACCGGGCATCCGTCTTGATCCGCCACGAGTGCACGATCGCGTCGCCTTCGAACGTCGCGAGAACCGTGTTCGTGTTTCCGATGTCGATGCACAGCAGCACGGCGATCAGCCTATCGGTGCGCCGGTGCTAGCGAAGATCCAGCCCGATGTCGAGGATCGGCGACGAGTGGGTCAGGCCGCCGACCGACAGGTAGTCGACGCCGGTCTCGCCGTACGCGCGGGCGACGTCCAGCGTCAACCGGCCGGTCGCCTCCAGTTCGGCCCGGCCGCCGACCGCCGCGACCACCTCACGCAGCAGCTCCGGCGCCATGTTGTCGAGCAGCAGGAACGTCGCGCCGGCATCGACCGCCTCGACCGCCTCGGCCACCGTCTCGACCTCCACCTGCACGGTCAGGTCCGGGAACCGCTCCCGCACGCGGCGGTATGCCTCGGTGATCGAGCCGGCCGCGAGCTTGTGGTTGTCCTTGATCATCGCGACGTCGTACAGGCCCATCCGCTTGTTCGTGCCGCCGCCGGCGCGTACCGCATATTTCTCGAGCACTCGCAGGCCGGGCGTGGTCTTACGGGTGTCCAGCACGGTCGCGCAGGTGCCTTCCAGCGCGTCCGCCCACTTGCGGGTGTGCGTCGCCACGCCGGACATCCGGCAGAGCAGGTTCAGCGCGGTGCGTTCGGCGGTCAGCAGCGTCCGGGTCGGCCCGGAGACCGTCGCCAGTCGCTCGCCGCGGCGCGACGCGCGCTCCGTCCTTCGCCTCGACCACAAAAGTGGTACGCCCGGCCGCACCATCGACCACCTCGAACACCATCGCCGCAACCGCCAGACCGGCGACCACGCCGGCATCACGCGTGACGAAGTCGCCGATGTCGGTCTGGTCGGCCGGGATCGTCGCCACGCTCGTGACGTCGATGCCGTCCGGACCGCCGAGGTCCTCGGCGAGCGCATCCCGCACGATCGCTCCACCCGGTCCGGATCCATCCCCTGGGCCCGAAGCGCGTCCACGGTTTCCGAGCTGATCACGAGCCCTCCTGAAGATCTAGTTCACGCCTGCGGGATCGGCTCCCAGGCCTCGGCCACCGCGCCGGCGGCGTCCAGACCGGCCAGCAGGTGTCCCAGCCACGCCGGATCGGCCTCCGGGAAGTCTTCGCGCCAATGGCAGCCGCGGGTCTCGGCGCGCTCGGTAGCCGCCGCGACCAGCGCGGACGCGACCGTCAGGAGGTTCGTCGCCTCCCACGTCTCGGTGTTCGCGCGTCGACCTGGTCTCGCCGAACGTACGCAGTTCGGCGGCGGTCTGCGGCGAGCGTCTCGGCCGACCGCAGTACGCCGGCGCCACGCGTCATCGACTGCTGCAACGGCTCCCGGATCGCGCTGTCGCAGACCCACGACGGCGTCTCGACCGTCGACCGGCTCGGCCAGCGGCGGCAGCTCCTCGATGATGTCGTCGGCGATCCGGCGGGCGAAGACGAGCCCTTCGAGCAGCGAGTTCGAGGCCAGCCGGTTGGCGCCGTGGACGCCGGTGCAGGCGACCTCGCCGCAGGCGTAGAGGCCCGGGATCGACGTACGGCCGTGCAGATCGGTACGGACGCCACCGCTGGCGTAATGCGCGGCCGGTGCAACCGGGATCAGATCGACGGTCGGATCGATCCCGTACGCCCGGCAGGACGCCACGATCGTCGGGAACCGCGCCTCGAGGTCGGGGATGTGCCGGGCGTCGAGGAACACGTGATCCGTTCCGGTGGCGAGCAACACCCGGTGGATGCCCTTCGCGACCACGTCGCGCGGTGCCAGCTCGGCGAGTTCGTGCTGGCCGACCATGAACCGCTTGCCGTCCGCGTCGACCAGGTACGCGCCCTCGCCCCGCATCGCCTCCGAGACCAGCGGCTGCTGCGCCGAGCGCCGGCCGTCCGGACCGGCGGGTACCAGCAGCGCGGTCGGGTGGAACTGGACGAACTCGACGTCGGTCACGACCGCACCGGCGCGCAGCGCGAGCGCGACACCGTCGCCGGTCGAGACGGCCGGGTTCGTGGTCGCCGCGTAGATCTGGCCCATGCCGCCGGTCGCCAGCACGACCGCGCGCGCCAGGATCGCGCCGACGCCGTCCGGCGTACCTTCGCCGAGTACGTGCAGCGTCACGCCGCACGCGCGCCCGGCGGCGTCCTTCAGAAGATCCAGCACCAGGGCGTGCTCGACCAGCCGGATCCACGGATCGCGGAGGACGGCCGCGTGCAGCGCGCGCTGGACCTCGGCACCGGTCGCGTCGCCACCGGCGTGGATGATCCGGTTCGCGTGGTGCCCGCCCTCGCGGGTGAGCATCAGGGAGCCGTCTTCGTGCCGGTCGAATTCGGCGCCGAGGCGCATCAGTTCGCGTACGCGTACCGGCCCCTCATTGACCAGCACCTCGACGGCGGCCGGGTCGCACAGCCCGACGCCGGCCACGATGGTGTCCGCGGCATGTGCCGCGGGGGTGTCCACCGGATCGAGGACGGCGGCGATGCCGCCCTGTGCCCACCGTGTCGAGCCGTCGTCGATGTTGACCTTCGTGACCACGGTGACGTGCAGCCCGGCCTCGCGCAGGTGCAGCGCGGCGGTCAGCCCGGCGACGCCGGACCCGATCACCACGACGTCGGTCGTCTCCGTCCAACCGGGAGCGGGAGCGAGCAGGCGGCCGGGGAGCAGCGGAAGATCGGGCATACGCCTAGTCAAACCCACGCGGTCAATCCGGCAGCGGTCGGGTCCCCAGGCTCTTGATCGTGCCGGTGATCGCGGTGGCGGCGGTGGCGAAGCACGCGTACGACTGGTCGCTGCCGAGCCAGGTCGCCGACGTGGTCGGTCCGACGTAGGAAGATCGCAGGTCAGAGCGGTTCGGGGCGCCGGCGGGCAGCGCCAGGAAGCTGTTCAGGATCCCCTGGCAGCCGGCCGTGACGGCCTGCTGCAACTCCGGCCCGTTGAACGGCGCACCGAGCGGCGTGACCGTGTAGAGGCCGACGTACTCGCCGGTGTGACCAGCGGAACACGGTACGAACGACAGCGCGCCCGCGGCATCCGCCGTGTAGCAGTCGATGCCGAGCTGCGTGTTGTCAGCGCCTGCCAGCGCGCCCTTGAGCGTCGCCGTACGCGTCACCAGCACCGTGCCGCCGGGGTCGCTGACCTGCGCGACCGCGCACGCGTAGAAGCCGTCCTTCGGGTCGCCCACGAAATCCGGTGCGATCGTGACCTGAGCCGTACGCCACGGGCCGCCGAGATACTCGTTCGCATGTCCGGAACAGCCGGACCGCGCCTCGCCCTGCAGGACGATCGACGCGGCCTGCAACTCCTGGCCGGGCTTTGCTGCGCGATAGTCCTTGATCAGCGACCGATCGGCTTGGCCGGTGTAGAAGATCTCCGCGGTATGCACCGCCGTGCAGTCCACCGGTGCGCCGGACCACGGCATCGCGGCCGAGATCGACGGCACGTTCCAGCACGATCCGATCGCCGGTGTCGTGGCGCTGGATGTCGGTATCGGCGCCTGACGATTGGCGAAGTACAGGCCGATGGCGATCCCGGCGAGCACCAGAACGGCGATCGCCGCCGGAAGGACGCGACGCATCCATACCCTCCAACGGTTGGCAGTGAATGCGCAGCCTATAGCTTTTTGCTACTGAGCGGTAACCCCACCGCTGACCAGGTCGCCGACCATGCCGTCGACGGCTGCGGCCGGATCCGAACCGATGTCGACGATCCGGTTGTGCGCTCGACGTGCACCACCTTCGGCACGTACGTACGGGCCTCGGCGTCCTCGAACAGCCCGTACGCGATCAGGATGACGATGTCGCCGGGGTGCACGAGGTGTGCGGCGGCGCCGTTGATGCCGATCACGCCGGTGCCGCGGGCGCCCGGGATCACGTACGTCTCGAGGCGGGCGCCGTTCGTCACGTCCACAATGGCGACCTTCTCGCCGGCCAGCAGGTCGGCCGCGTCCAGCAGGTCCTGGTCGACCGTCACCGAGCCGACGTAGTGCAGATCCGCCTGCGTCACGGTCGCCCGGTGGATCTTCGCGGTCATCATGGTTCGCTGCACCGCTACAGCTCCAATCCGGCGTTGTCGATCAGGCGGGTGCTACCGACCCGGGCCGCGATCAGCAGCCGGGCCGGGCCGGACGTGGGAGCGTCGCCGAGATCGGGCGACGTGAGCACGAGATAGTCCAGCGTCTTGGACGTACCGGTGTCGGCGAACGCTCGGTGCGCAGCGGCGAGCACGTCCTCACCGCGCTCGGCTGCGGCGACGCCCGCGGACAGCGCGGCGGACAGAGCGAGCGCGGTCGAGCGCTCGTCGCCGACCAGGTAGCGATTGCGGCTGGAGCGTGCGAGCCCGTCCGGCTCGCGGTCGGTCGGCACCGGCACGATCTCGGTCGGCACGTCGAGATCCGCGCACATCTGCGTGATCAACGCGAGCTGCTGGTAGTCCTTCTCGCCGAAGAACGCGTAGTCCGGCCGGATGAGCTGCAGGAACTTCATCACGACGGTGAGTACGCCGTGGAAGAAGCCGGGCCGGCTCGCGCCTTCCAGGATCTCTCCACGCGGGCCGGGATTCAGGCGGACCTGCGGCTCGCCGTGCGGGTACATCACGTCGCGGGTGGGCGCGAAGATCACGTCGACGCCCAGCCGCCGGCATCGGGCCACATCGTCGTCGAACGTCCGCGGGTAGCGGTCGAAGTCCTCGTTCGGGCCGAACTGCAGCGGGTTCACGAAAATCGTGACGATCACGTGCTCGGCCTTGCGCTTCGCCGCAACGATGTTCGCGTCGTGACCCTCGTGCAGAGCACCCATGGTCATCACGACGCCGACCGTGCCGTCGAACTTCGCGCGGGCCGCCGTCAGCTCGTCGCGGGTGCGCACGATCATCATGCGAGCACTCGATCCGCGAGCACCCCGAGAAGGGACTCGGCGTCCGTCGGGGTCAGGCGTCCGGATGCGATCGCACGGTCCGCCGTCCGCCGAGCCAGAGCAACATAGGACGGTACGGAGTCCGGCGCGACCGCGCTGAGTGCGTCGAGGTGCTTCGCGACCGTACCGGCGTCGCCCCGCGAGACCGGGCCGGTCAGCGCGGCATCACCCATCGCGAGCGTGTTGTCGAGTGCCGCGTGCAGCAGCGGTGACAGCACCCGCTCGGGGTGCACGACCCCCGCGTCCCGCAGCCGATCCATTGCCTCGTTCACGAGTGTGACCAGGTGGTTGGCGCCGTGCGCCAGCGAGAGGTGATAGAGCGCCCGGCGATCGTCGGAGATCCATTCCGGTGCGCCGTTCATCTCCGCGACCAGCTGGGTGGCCAGCGGTTTCAGCTCATCCGGCGCGGTCACACCGAACGAGATGCCGTCGGTGAGACGTTCGACGTCATCGGCCGCCCCGGTAAACGTCATCGCCGGGTGCAGCGCGAGCGGCAACGCGCCAAAGGCCGTGGCTGGTTGCAGGACGCCGATGCCGTGCGAGCCGGACGTATGCGCGACGATCAGACCGGGACGGAACGCACCGGCCTCGCCGAGGCGCGCGACGAGTGGCCCGAGCGCGTCGTCGGGGACCGCGAAGATGATCAGATCCGCGTCGCGTACGACATCTTCGGCCCGCTTCACGACCGCGCCCGGAAGCGTGGTGTGGATGCGTGCGATCGAAGCGTCCGAACGGCCGCTGGCACTGGTGATCGAATGCCCGGCGCGGGCTAGTGCGGCGCCGATGGCGGTACCGACGCGACCTGCTCCGACGATACCGATCGTCAGAGACGCGACGGGCTTGCGACGTGCCGCGTACGGGCGCGACAGCAGTGGTCAGAGCCATGATCCAGTCCTCTTCGTCGGGGTACCGGTCGACCACAAGTATGGCTTCCGCGCTACTACCCGCAGAAGCACTTGTGAACACTTTCACTCGCCCCGGCCCGCCATCGGCCATGCGACCATGCACGGTGAGGTCATCAACACAAGGGGGTACGGAGACGGTGCGTCCCTGGCGTACGGCGATGGCCGAATCCCTCTACGGCGAGCGCGGCTTCTTCCGCTCCGGTGAGTCGGGACCGGCCGGCCACTTCCGGACGAGTACGCACACCGGACCCCTGTTCGCGAGCGCGATCCTGACCGTGTTGGAGCAGGTCGACGCCGCTCTCGACCATCCGGAGTACCTCGATCTCGTCGACATCGGCGCGGGCCGGGGCGAACTCCTGTCCGCGATGCTCGGGCAGGCATCGCCGCTCCTCATCGGCCGCCTACGGGTGCATGCGATCGAGATGGCGCCGCGTCCGGCCGGTCTGGATGCCCGAATCGCCTGGTCAGAGGCGATGCCGGCGCACGTGACCGGACTCGTGATCGCGACCGAGTGGCTCGACAACGTACCCGTCGACATCGTCGAGATGACCGACGGCGGATGGCGGCTGGTCCTCGTCGACGACCACGGCACCGAGTCGCTCGGCGGCCCGCCGGACGAGGCGGACTGGCTGCGGACCTGGTGGCCGGACGGCATGCGCGCCGAGATCGGCACCACCCGCGACGCGGCCTGGGCGGACGCGGTCGGTCGCATCGACGCCGGCCTCGCGCTCGCGATCGACTACGGGCATCTGCGAGCGGACCGGCCGGCGCTCGGCACGCTGGCCGGGTTCCGGGACGGGCGCGCGGTCTCACCCGTACCAGATGGGTGCAGTGATCTGACCGCGCATGTGGCGGCGGACTCGGTGGCTGCCGCCGGGTCCGCGGTGGCCGGGCTCGAAGCTCACGTGGTACGCCAAGCGGATGCGCTGCGCGCCCTCGGCGTGACCGGCCGTCGGCCCGATCTGGACCTGGCTCGCAGCGATCCGGCCGGCTACGTGCGGGCGCTGTCGGCGGCGTCCATCGCGGCCGAGCTGACCGACACCTCCGGGCTGGGACAGCACTACTGGATCTATCAGCCGGTCGGCGTGTCTTTAGGATACGAATCGTGAGAGAGCGTGAGTGACCTCAAGGAAGTAGTCGTCGGGACGGCGGCCGGTGGCGAACCGACGGACATGGTCCTCAACATCGGGCCGCAGCATCCGTCGACGCACGGCGTGCTGCGGCTGAAACTCGTGCTCGACGGCGAGCGAGTGGTCTCGGCCGAGCCGATCGTCGGCTATATGCACCGGGGTGCGGAGAAGCTGTTCGAGGTCCGTGACTACCGGCAGATCCTGGTGCTCGCGAACCGGCACGACTGGCTGTCGGCGTTCTCCAACGAACTGGGCGTCGCGCTCGCGGTCGAGCGGCTGATGGGCATGGAGGTGCCCGAGCGCGCGACCTGGCTGCGGACCGCGCTCGCCGAGCTGAACCGGGTGCTCAACCACCTGATGTTCCTGGGCTCCTATCCGCTGGAGATCGGCGCGATCACGCCGGTGTTCTACTCGTTCCGCGAACGCGAGACGCTGCAGGCGATCATGGAGGAGGCGTCCGGCGGGCGCATGCACTTCATGTTCAACCGGGTCGGCGGCCTGAAAGAGGAGGTACCGGCCGGTTGGACCCGACGGGCCAGGCAGGCGATCGGCGAGGTACGCCGCCGGATGCCCGACCTCGACCGACTGATCCGGCACAACGAGATCTTCATGGCCCGTACGGTCGGCGTCGGCGTGCTCCCGGCCTCAACGGCCGCCGCCTACGGCGCATCCGGCCCGGTCGCGCGTGCCTCCGGACTCGACTTCGACCTGCGGCGAGACGAGCCCTACCTCGCGTACGGCCAGCTCAACGTCCCCGTGGTCACGAGGACCGCCGGCGACTGCCACTCCCGCTTCGAAGTGATGCTCGATCAGGTCTACGTCTCGCTGGATCTCGCCGAGGAGTGCCTGAACCGGGTCGATCAGATCACCGGGCCGGTCAACGTACGGCTGCCGAAGGTGGTCAAGGCGCCGGAGGGCCACACCTATGCGTGGACCGAGAACCCGCTCGGCATCAACGGCTACTACCTGGTGTCACATGGCGAGAAGACGCCGTGGCGGATGAAGTTGCGCACCGCGTCGTACGCGAATGTGCAGGCCCTGTCGACGTTGCTGCCCGGCACGCTGGTCCCGGATCTGATCGCGATCCTCGGTTCGATGTTCTTCGTGGTCGGGGACATCGACAAATAGCCGGTTCTCACTGGGGGCCGTGCCGATTCCTTACTCGTTCTTCCTGGCGGCCGCCCCGGTTCCTAACTCGTTCTTACTGCCGGCCGTGCCGGTTCCTTACTCGCGGCCATGGCCGGTTCGCCGGTAGGCCCGATCTGTCGGTTGCCGGTGACCGGTGGCCGGTCTAGCGCCAGCGGTCGTCGTTCGGGTCGATCTCGACGCGCCGCTGAACGGCCGAACGCCCACCGCTCGGCTCGCGCTCCCACCGGTTGTCCTCATCCGGCGGGTATTCGCGCGGCGGCGGGGGCACGTCGCGTCCGTGCGCACGCGGGTCCGGCATGCGTGCGTCGGTCCGTGGCTCCGGCTGGCGCGGCTCCGGCCGCCGCGGCGCGGACCAGGCCTGGTCGCCACGTCGCGGTTCGGATCCGCGTGGATCCGAGCCGCGGGGGTCTGAACCGCGGTGATCTGCACCACGGGGGTCTGAACCACGGTGATCCGAACCGCGCGGCTCGGCCATGCGCGGATCGGCGCCGCGCGCGTCACCTGGTCGGTCCCGGTAGTCGACGCCCCGCGGTTCGGCACCGCGAGTGCCGCCACGCGGCTCGATACGGTCCCGCTCGGCGCGCAGCGCCGGTCGGGACGGCTCGGCCAGGCGCTCGACATCGCGGCGCTCTATATCGCGGCGCTCGATATCGCGGCGGTCAGCGTCACGGCGATCGGCGTCACGCCGGTCCACATCACGCGGCCGATCCGCCTCATGGCGATCCACGCCGCGGCGGCCGGCATCACGATGATCCACATCACGGCGGTCAGCCCGGTCTGCACTCAACCGGTCTGCACTCAACCGGTCTGCACTCAAACGGTCCGCGCCCTGCCGATCGACACTCAGCCGATCGGCACCGTAGCGGTCGGCATCGCGTGAACCGGCAGATCCTCGACCGACCGGCTCGGACGATCGACTCGGCCGGACGACCTCGCCCGATATGTCGTGGCTGCGGCGGCGTGCGGCACGGCTGTCATCGTCGCGTTCATCGCGGCCACGCATCCAGCCGGCCGCAGACTCAGGGCCGGAGGACGGCAGCGCCAGGCGGGATCGGTCAGTGCCGCTGGACCACTGGTCATCGTCGGTACGGCGGCTCGACGACTCCGCTTCAGCCGCTTCACGTCGGCGCCGCTCGCTGCGGGTCTCGCCGGTGTTGTCGGCGCCGGTGCGGAAGCCGGAACTCGGCGTCTCGGTGTAGCCCCGGCCGTCGTCATAGCCGCGTCCGGTATCCGCGGGCGGGTTGTCCCGTCGGACCGTCGACCAGCGGTCCACGATGCGCATCTGAGTGCCGGTCTCGTCGGCCCGGATCGCGGTGCGGCGCTCGCCCATCCGGAGTTCGCGCCCGCGCTCGTCGGTGCGGACCTCGGCCCAGCGGTCGCCCGAACGCATCGCGGCCCAGCGGTCGTCATCGGCTGGATCGTCGTCACGGGTGCTGCTCCGCGAATTGCGCCACGCGGCGATCTCGGACGAGTCGTCGTAGAGGTCGGCGGCCGGAGCCGCATAGTCGCTCAGACGCGAATCGGTCCAGGATTCCTCGCGGGCGGGCGGGCGCGAAGCGGGTACGGATCGTCGCGTCGACGCATCGTCACGCTCGTCGTAGTCGGCGTACGGGCGGCGTTCGTCTCGATCGTGGTACGACCGGCGGTCATCGTTCCAGGCCGGTGCGGATGCGGCTGCCGGGCGCTCGTCGGCGCGTCGGTGCGCCTCGCGATCCCAGTCACCACGATCGTCCCGGTCGGACCGTTCGGGCCGCCATGTCGGTGGTCGCTGCACGAAGCGCTCCGCCCTTTCGGTTTCCGCCGGATCGACGTACGTCTGGTGTGTGGTCACATGCACGGTCTCGGTGTGGTGGACGACGCCGGCCGGCGCACCCGCGATCGCGCGACGTGGCTGGGCGGCGGCAACACCGGGGCGGAGCGGGACGCTCTCGCCGAGCGCGCGGCTGTCCACATCGCGCCGCATCGTCTCGAGATTGTTGTGCAGGTGAGCGACCCGCTCGGCGATCGCCCGGTGCGTCGCGCGGGCCGCCGTCGTGATATCCGCGCGTACGTCGTCACGCAACATGTCGATCTCGTCGAGCAGCACTTCTTCGAGATGAACCTTCGTGCTGCGCCGCACCGTTCATGGTGATCGACACGACGACCAGCACGACCGCGATTACCGCCATGAACGCGGCGATCCGCAGCGCAGTCTCTCCACTGAACAGGGCGAGGGTCATCGCGGCGAGGACGGCGAGACCGATCGCGGCCCATCGTGAGTAGCCGAGGAGCCGGGCCCGGGTGTCGAGTTTTTCGGGCGCGGACATGGATGTAGAGATTACTGGGAGTTTCGACCGATCGGAATGGCTGGGGGAAGTTCTGGCGGGTGACACACCATAAATCCGCCGCCCTTCTCCGGACATAGCCGGAAAAGGGCGGCGGGCCACCTGAATACTTACTGAGATTTACTGGGCAAACGAGCTGTCCGACGAGAAGACCAGACCGATGGTGGCCTCACCGCTGGTAAGCGCCTTCTTCGTGATCGGGCCGCCGGTGTCCGAACCCATCGTCTTGAACTGACCGAACGTGATCCCGTATGTCTTTTCGAGACCTTGCTCACAGAACGGGCGCTGCGGGCATTCGGCCGGTCCGGCCAGCGAGGTGGCCGCACCCGAGCACTTCGCCGCGAAGTCCGACAGCGTGGTCAGGCCGTACTTCGTTGCGGTCGCCTGGGTGACCGCGAACGCGTTCACGTCGGTGGCGGTCGACGGCGTACCGAAGAGCAGGTTCGCCTTCGCACCGAGCGACGTCAGGGCGCTCATCGTGCCGGTGATATCGCCGGTGGCCGGCAACGCCGCATTCGCGCCGCCCTCGGCCGTCGCGAGCGCGTTCGTCAGCGAGGCAGCGTACTCGGGCATGACCTGGATCTGGCCCTGCTCGAGCGGCTTGAGGTACGCCTCGCGGTTGCCGACGCTCTGGACCGTGACGTCATAGCCGGCCGCGGTCAGGGCGATCTTGTACAGCTCGGCCGTCTCCTGGGCTTCACTGAATCCACCGGAGCCGACCACGATCTTGCCGCCCGGTCCCTTCGCGATACCGGCGGTGAGGTTGTTCGCGGTCGCGAACGCAGCGGCCGCGGCGGCCGGCGTGTCGTGGTCCACGTCCACCGACTTGTTCAGCGCCAGCAACTTGGGCTGATCGATCGACGAGTTGACCTTGTTCACCGCCGCCACGAGCGCGGGGTTGTCCACGCTCTTGTTGTACGCCGCCACCAGGTTGTCCGACAGCTGCAGGTGCTTGTCGTCGGTGAGGACCACGAGCTTCGAGTCGGCCACCGGCGCGCAGCCGGTCGCACGCTGCCGATGCCGTTGCCGGCTTCTGCGTGCCCGAGGAGCCCGAACTGCCACAAGCGGTCAGCGCGATGGCGGCGAGCGCCAGGCCGGCCATCGCGGTCGCGACTCGACTGAATCGGTGCATTTGCATTGGGATGTTGCCCGCCTTCCGTGTCCCGGCGCGACCACCATGGCCGGCCGCGTGTCCGACGGGCGGCGTGAGCGTGCATATGCCAGTGGCTTCACCGCCCGCAGGAATCAGCCAACCGCGCTCGTGTCCAGTGGGCAAGCCGAAATCAGATATCGTCACCGCTCCGTCATATCCACCGTAACGTCACGAGAGCGCGTTTCTATGCATCTAGCAGCGCATACGTCGCTATTCCCGCGAGCGGCGTGAGAGAAGCCACTACGAACAGGTGTACGTAATCCGACAGGTATCTCGTAGATCTTGGCGCTCGCCGAGCCGCTACGTGCGGCGGATCCGCCAGGGCTTGATCCACGGGTACAGCGTCCGCCGCTGCCGCAGCGGCACGGGCGTCGCGTAGAACGCGATCGCGCCGGTCAGTCCGTTGACGATCAGGGCGAGCACGACGACGAGGAATCCACCGGCGAGCACCTGCCCACCGCCGGCCGCGATACCGAGCCCGAAGCCGGCCGAGATGATCGTGCCGAGCCCGCCGCCGTTCGACGAGTGCGGCGAGCGTCGCCGTCGCGACGATCTGCACCGCCGCCGTACGCAGGCCGACCGTGATGTACGGCATCGCATTCGGCAACTCGACCCGGCGCAGCATCTGCCCGCTCGACATGCCCATCCCCCGAGCCGCGTCCTTCGCCTCCGGCGGCACCTCGCGCATGCCGATGTACGTGTTCGCAAGGATCACCGGCGTCGCGAAGATCGCCAGCGCCGGTACGACCGACGGCGCACCGAAGCCGACACCGGCCACGACGAAGATGGTGAGCAGCCCGTACGTCGGGATGGCGCGAGCCAGATTTGTGACCGTGACGATGCCGCCACCGCGCCCGATGTGGCCGAGCCAGACGCCGAGCGGCAGCCCGATCGCGGTCGCCACCAGCAGCGACAGGATCGACAGGTAGAGGTGCTGACGCAGGCAGTCCAGGATGCCGCCCGGATTCGTCCAGTTCAGCGGATCGTTGAGCCAGCGGAATGCGAGGTTGATGTAGGTCATCGGGCGACCGCCCGTCGCGTCCACGGCGTCATCAGCTTGCCGATGCCCAGCAGGATCAGGTCGAGAACGAGGCCGAGCGCGACGCAGAGCACCGTGCCGGTCACCACCGGCGGCTTGTAGAAGCTGGTGGTGAGGCCGCTGCTGATGATCTGACCGAGACCACCCTGACCGGCCACCACGCCGACGGTCACGAGTGCCACCGTGGACACGGTCGCCAGCCGGATGCCGGTCATGATGGACGGCAGCGCGAGCGGCAACTCCACTTTGAGCAGCCGGCCGACCCGCCCGTACCCCATGCCGGTGGCCGCGTCGACCACGTCCGCCGGTACGCGTTGCAAGCCGATGAGTGCGTTGTAGATGATCAGCATCAACGCGTACAGCGTGAGCGGGATCAGGATCGTCAGCTTGTTACCGATGCCGGTGAACGGCGCGAGGAACGCGATCAGCGCGAGCGACGGGATGATGTAGAGCGTGTTGGCCATCCCGATGATCGGGCCGGCCAAGCCGCGCACCCAGTACGCCAGAACGGCCAGCGGGATCGAGATGAGTACGGCCACGAGGATGGTTTCGCCGGTCAACTCGGCGTGGTACTTAAGTGCTGCGAGGATAGCGTCGGAGTTCTGCTGAAGGTATTTCCCTGAGAACCACGGATTGGGCGGGGCAGGCGGATCCGCGAGGATCGTCGGCAACGCACCGAGGAAGGACATACGTGGACCGTACCCCGCCATCGGCCACCGCCGCGACGATCACTCTCGACGGCGTACGCAAGCAGTTCGACGACGGAACGGTCGCGGTTACCGGACTCTCGCTCGACATTCCGGCGGGCGAGCTGGTCACGCTGATCGGGCCGTCCGGCTGCGGCAAGTCCACGATCCTCCGCATGATTAACCGGCTGATCGAACCGACCGCAGGTCGGATCCTGCTCAACGGCGACGACGTCACGCGGGGCAACCCGGTCGAACTTCGCCGACGGATCGGATACGTCATCCAGAACGTCGGCCTGCTGCCGCACCAGAAAATCGAGACCGACGTCGGCACCGTGCCACGCCTGCTCGGCTGGCCGAAGGCGCGCATCAAAGAGCGTACGCGCGAGATGCTGGAGCTGGTCGGCCTCGATCCGACCACGTACGCCCAGCGGTATCCGCACGAGCTGTCCGGCGGGCAGCGCCAACGGGTCGGCGTCGCCCGAGCCCTGGCCGCCGATCCGGTACTGCTGCTGATGGACGAACCGTTCTCCGCCGTCGACCCGATCGTGCGGGTCCGGCTCCAGGACGAGTTTCTCCGGCTGCAGCGGGCCGTCCGCAAGACGATCGTCATGGTCACGCACGATCTCGACGAAGCGGTCCGGATGGCCGATCGGATCGCGGTCTTCTCCCAGGGCGGCAACCTCGAGCAGTACGCGACACCGTCCGAATTGCTCAGCCGTCCGGCGAACGCGTTCGTCACCGAGTTCGTCGGGCACGACCGCGGCATCAAACGCCTATCCGTCACCGAGATCGACATGTCCCGGCTGGCACCGGTGACCTCAGTGGACTTCCATCCAACCGGACCGAGCGTGGCGTCGACGGCAAGCGCGAAGGACGCGCTCGCGGCACTTCTCGATGGCGGGACGGGCTGGGTCGCGGTGACGAACGGCGATGGCGTGGCCGGCATACTGACCGCCACCACGATCGCGGAGATGGCCGCCGTCTAGGACGTCACAATGGCCGGGTGCCGCGGATCCTCCAGCCGGATCACCACATCCGCGAACGTCGCCGGCGCGACGTCCTCGGCGTACCGCGCGTAGGCGGGCAGCGTCCAGGCACGATCACTCGCGGTCCGCCGAGCGAGCGCCGACCGCGAACACTCCAGGTGTACGGCCAGCTCAAACCCCAACGCTCCGCCGAACAGAAACTGACCGCTGACGATCACGATCGCGTCGGACGGCACCGTGACATAGTCCGCCCGAGCGGATCGGTCCACATCCGCGCGCCACAGAGCCGGCAGTACCCGACCGGAGCCTCCCGGCGCGACCGGATCCAGCACCTCGCGTGCAATCCCGCGCTCGTCACGCCAGCCGAGATAGAACGAGTCCGGATCGGTCCGGCCGAACTCGTACCGCTGGGAGGCCGGGAGCAGGAAGTCGTCGGTCCGTACGTGCATCGCGAACCGGCCGTGATCGCGCAGCAGCGTGGCGAGTGCATCGCCGATCGCACCCGGATCGAGCGCCTCCGCGCCGTCGATCGCCACCCGTACGCGTCCGGGCCGCTCGATCAGCGTCGCGACCAGCTCGTCCAGCAGGGACGTCATCGAGATCGGCCGGACGAGCACCCACCCATCCTGCCCTACCTGGACAACCTCAGAGACGCGGACGATGTCCTGATGTCTCTATCATGAGGACATCGGGGCCGTGAAATGTCCTCATGATAGAGACATGCGGGTCAGGACGGCAGGTTGATCAGCGTCGCCAGGTCGGATCGGTGGCGAGCGGCCGTCCCGTACGCGATCGAGTCGGCCTTCGCCCGCTTCAGGTACAGATGGATCGGATGCTCCCAGGTGAAGCCGATGCCGCCGTGCAGTTGGAGGCACTCCTCGGCCGTGCGTACGGCAACGCCTGAATTGAAAGCCTGTGCGACGGCGGCCGCGACCGGCAGATCCGGATCGGCCGAGGCGGCGCAGTCGGCCGCATATCGGGCCACCGCCCGCGCCTGCGTGACGTCCACCCAGATGTCCGCCAGACGGTGCTTCAGCGCCTGGAACGAACCGACCTGCCGACCGAACTGGTAGCGGTTCTTCAGGTAGTCGACCGTCTCGTCGAGGCACCACGACGCGATGCCGAGCTGCTCGGACGCCAGCAGCGCAGCGCCGGCCATCAGCGCGTTGCGCACCGCCTCGGCTCCGGCCGCCGCATCGGCGATCAGCCGGCCGGGCGCCTGATCGAACGTGATATCGACGAGCTGGCGGGTCATGTCGAGCGACACCACCCGCACCACGGCCGCGTCCGAGGCGTCGACCGCGAACAGACCGGCTTCGGTCGGCACCAGCAGTACGTCGGCCGGGACCGCATCGGCGACGCTGGTCACCGTGCCGGAGAGCCGGTCGCCGTCGGCCTTGACGGTGTAGACCACGTCGGTCGCCGGGAACGGTACGGCCAGCGCGGCAATCGCGATGCCGTCGGCCAGTTCGGCAAGAAGAGGATCCGACCCGACCGACAGCAGCGCGGTCGTCGCCACGATCGCACTGCCCAGGTACGGCACCGGAGCCACGGCACGGCCGAGTTCCTCCATCACGACCGCTGCCTCGCGATAGGACGCACCGGCACCGCCGAGCGCCTCCGGGATGATCAACGCGGCCAGCCCGAGTTCGGTCGCGAGCGTACGCCAGAGCGCCAGGTCGTAGGTGTCATCGGTTTCGATGCGCTCGCGCACCCTGGCCTGCGGGCTGCGCGATGCGAGCAGTGCTCGGACGCTCGCCCGCAGTTCGTCTTCGACGTCGGAGTAGAGGAGATCGGTCACCGGGGTAGGTCCTTCCAGGCCACGTCCTTGTCGATGCGCGGCTCCGACGGGAGCCCCAGCACTCTTTCCGCGATGATGTTGCGCAGGATCTCGGAGGATCCGCCTTCGATCGAGTTGCCCTTCGCGCGGAGGTAGCGGTGAATCGCCGAACGCGCGAAGAAGTCCACCGTGGCACTCCGGCGCATCGTCCACTCGTCGTGCCGCAAGCCCTCCTCGCCGAGCAGCTCCACTTCGAGGCCGGAGATCTGCTGCATCAGCCGCGCGAACACGAGCTTCGAGGCCGATCCTTCCGGGCCGGGCTGGCCGGCGGCGAGCGCCTGCACGAGCCGGATGCCGGTCAGACGGGATGCTTCGGCCTGCACCCACAGCTGGAGTACGGCGTCCTGCGCGGCCGGCGTACGGATCTCGGGACGCGTACGCCAGGTCTCCGCCAGTACGCCGATCATGCCGAACTCGCGCGGGTACATGCCGCCGCCGATGGAGACCCGCTCGTTCATCAGCGTCGTCTGCGCGACCTTCCAGCCGTCGCCGACGTCGCCGAGGCGATCCGCGTCCGGGATCACCACGTCGGTCAGGAAGACCTCGTTGAACTCGGCCTCGCCGGTGATCTGCCGCAACGGCCGGACCTCGACGCCGGGTGCGTGCATGTCCAGCGCGAAGTACGTCATGCCCTGGTGCTTCGGTACGTCCGGATCGGTCCGGGTGATCAGGATCGCGCGATCGGCCTCATGCGCCATCGACGTCCAGACCTTCTGGCCGTTCACGATCCAGTTGTCGCCGTCGCGGACCGCTCGGGTGCCGAGGCCGGCCAGGTCGGAACCGGCGCCGGGTTCGCTGAACAGCTGGCACCAGACCTCCTCGCCGGTCCAGAGCGCGCGCAGGTAACGGTGTCGCTGCTCGTCGGTGCCGTGCCGCAGGATCGTCGGTGCGGCCATGCCCAGCCCGATGCCGATCCGGCGAGGAGTGTTGTCCGGCGCGCCCGCGTCCGCGAACGCGTTCTGGACGATCTCCTGCAGCGCACGCGGCGCGCCGAGGCCGCCGAGGCCGACCGGGAAATGCACCCAGGCGAGACCGGCGTCGAAGCGCGCACGAAGGAAGTCGAGCCGGTCGATGGTCTGATGATCATGCTCGGCGAGGAACGTCGCGACCAGGTCGCGGACGGTGGTTGGGTCGGCCATGACGCCTCCGGGTGGAGAGTATTTGCACTCGCGATGCAACATACCAATCTGCGCGGACCCGCGACTAGGGTGTGCGGATGACGTTCCGTACGGCGGCTGACGCGATCCGCGATGACCTTGTGGCGCTGCGCCGCGACCTGCACGAAGCGCCCGAAATCGGGCTGCACCTGCCGCGTACGCAGGAGAAGATTCTGGCATCACTGACCGGCCTGCCGCTGGAGATCACGCTCGGCAAACGCCTGTCGAGCGTCGTTGCCGTGCTGCGCGGCGGCCGACCCGGCCCGACCGTTCTGTTGCGCGGCGACATGGATGCGCTACCGGTGCACGAGTTGACCGGCCTCCCGTACGCGTCGAAGGTGCCCGGTGTCATGCACGCCTGCGGGCACGATCTGCACGTGGCGTGTTTGGTCGGCGCGGCACGCCTGCTTCTGCCGTGCGGGATGATCTGCCCGGCAACGTGATTTTCATGTTCCAGCCCGGCGAAGAGGGCCCGGGCGGTGCCGAACCGATGATCGCCGAAGGCCTGCTCGAGGCGGCCGGCCGGGGTACGGATGCGGCGTACACGCTGCATGTTCTCTCCTCGGTTGATCGTCGCGGCCAGATCACCACGCGTCGTGGTGCGTTCATGGCCGCGTCCGACAAGCTCGGCATACTGGTTCGGGGCGCGGGCGGCCACGGCTCGGCGCCGCATCGCGCGAAGGATCCGATCCCGGCCGCCTGCGAGATGGTGACCGCGCTGGAGACGTATGTGACCAGGTCGTTCGACATCTTCGATCCGGTCGTGGTGACCGTCGGCCAGTTCCACGCCGGTACGGTCGACAACGTCATCCCGGCCAGCGCAATGTTCGAAGCCACCGTCCGCTCGTTCTCGAAGCCGGCGCGCGACCAGCTCAGCACCGAGTTGGAGCGGGTCGTCCGCGGCATTGCCGCAGCTCACGGCCTGGAGGTCGACGTCGAATACGAGTGGGGCTACCCGATCACGTTCAACGACAACGACGAAGCGCTGTTCGCCGCGGACGTCGTGACCGACGTGTTCGGTGCCGACCGGTTCAGCTGGCTGGCCAACCCGAGCGCGGGCTCCGAGGACATGGCGTACGTGCTGGATCGCGTGCCCGGCGCCTATCTGAACCTGGGCGCCTGCCCACCCGACCTCGACCCGGCTACCGCGCCGAACAACCACTCGCCGTACGCGCAGTTCGACGACTCGGTGGTCCCGGACGGTGCCGCGCTGCTCGCCTCGTTGGCGTACGCGCGGCTGAACCGGGCCGACTAGGCTGCGGCGCATGGGATTCACGATCAGGAACGTTGCCTTCGACTGCGCGGATCCGTACCGGTTGGCGTCGTTCTGGAGCGAGGTCACGGGCTATCCATTGCACGAGGAGGATGCGCCGGGCGAACCGGTCGCGCTGATCGAACAGCCGAACGGCCCGTCGCTCTACTTTGCGCAGGTCCCCGAGCCGAAGACGGTCAAGAACCGCGTCCACATCTGCCTGCAGCCGGATGCGCTCCGAGACGTCGAGGTGGAGCGGTTGCTCACGCTCGGTGCCTCGATCCTGGCGGATCACCGTGCGCCGGACGGGACCGGTTGGGTCGTCCTCGCCGACCCCGAGGGAAACGAGTTCTGCATCGTACGCAGTGCCGCGGAGCGAGCCGACTATTAGATTCAGATCATGATTCTGACGAGATACACGCACGCGTGCGTACGGCTCGAATCCGGCGACCGGTCCCTGGTGATCGATCCGGGCGTCTACGCCGAGGATGCCGCGTTCGACGGCTCCGCCGACATCCTGATCACTCATGAGCACGCCGACCACGTGGACGCCGAACGCCTGGCCGGCAAGGGTTTCACGATCTATGCCCCGGCCGCCGTCGCCGAACAGCTCTCCGCGAACGGCGTTACCGCCCACGCAGTCGAGGTCGGCAGTGTGTTCACGGTCGCCGGGTTCTCGGTGCTCGCGGTCGGCGGTCGGCACGCCGAAGTGTTCGGCGGCACGCCGGATTGCGCAAACATCGGGTACGTCGTCGATGAAAACGTCTACCACCCGGGCGATGCGTACTTCGTCCCATTCGTACCGCTGCAGACGCTGCTCCTGCCGGTGGCCGCACCGTGGGCGAAGCTCTCCGAAGCGATCGTCTTCGCCCGTGAGGTCGCGCCGGTGCGGGCGTTCCCGATCCACGACGCGACGCTGAGCGAGATCGGTCAGGGCATGGCCGACGGTTGGCTCGACCACGCCGGCAACACCGACTACCGGCGCATCCCGGTCGGGGAGTCAGTCGAGATCTGACGCTTTCCGATGCGCGTCCGCGATGATCCGGTCGGCCTGCTGCTGGGCCGTTGCGACGTGGTCGGCGGCTTGCTGGTTGGCCAGCGCCAGGATCTGCTCCACCCTGGTCCCGAGGCCGGCCAGCGTCGGCCGCTCGGCGCCGTCCACCGCCGCGGGTGGTGCGTCACCCGCGGATTTCGCGAACCGCGACACGATCAAGAGCACGAGCCCGATGCCACCGCCGATGACACCAGCGATCGCGGACGCGTTCACCAGCACACCCAGACCGAAGGCCAGGAATACCAGACCGACCACGGCAAGCGGTCTACGCATCGAAGACCTCCAAAATCATTTGGTACGGCCAACCGGGGTACCGCAGAATCGCGTACATGGCGACAATTCACATTGTGCAACACGGCGAAAAGGAACGCGGGGCCGGCGATCCGCCGCTGACCGATGTCGGACGGGCCCAGGCTGGGCGTACCGCTCAATGGGTTTCGGATTGGACGGTCTCCGCGGTCTTCGCGAGCGATCTGCGCCGCGCACGCGAAACCGCTGCGATCGTCGCCGCGCCGTTGGGTCTTGACGTCACCGTCGACGCGCGCGCCCGCGAGCGGATGAACTGGGACGGGGTCGGCACCGCCGACGAATTCATGGCCGACTGGGCGCGCGCCTCGGCCGATCGCGACTACGTGCCGACCAGCGGCGATTCGTCGCGCGCAGCCGGCGAGCGATTTCGCGCGGCGATCCGCGACATGGCCGCCGGCAACGATGTCGTGATCGTCGCGGCACACGGCGGCGTTACGTGGGACCTGCTGCGGGAAGTGCTCGGCGACGACGCGGCGCCGGAGCTGGCGAACGGTGTGCCGTCCTGCGCGATCACCACGCTCGACGTCGACGGCGACCGGATCGACGTGCGGGAAATCGCCAATACGCAGCACCTTTAGGCGCGACGGAACAGCCACGTCCAGAACGGTTTGCGCGGCGGTGTCGCCTTGATCGTGGAGCCGCGGAGATCGCCGGTGACCACGAAATGCGTGCCGAACTGGCCGGGCTGGGCGTACTCGGAAAGGTTCCGGACCTTCGTCGTGCTGCCGGTCAACGACGTCGCCGCGGTCTCCACCGACGACCCGATCGGCACGATCATCTTGATCGAGGAACCCCGCAACTCGACGGCGATGTGGACCACGCTGCTGGTGACGATCGCCTCGGTGAAGTCGAGCTTCACCGACGAACCGGACGCCACGATGCGCATCTCCGGCGGGACCGTCCAACGGCCGGTGCGGACCAGGCTGGAACCGCGTGCGGAGAGTTGCGTCGCGTTGGCCGACGGTACCGCGACCGCACGCGCACCGGGGAGATCCGCGACGTAGGGCTCGATCTCCCCGAACGTGCGCGCGGCAAGGACGCCGGTGATCCGGTCCTCGAACTCCGGCAGGGTCAGGCGACCTTCGCTGACCGCGGTGTTCAGGCGTGCGACCACGCGCTCGCGATCGGCGTCGGCCATCAGGTGCAAAGGGTTCGGCTCCACGGCCAGACTCTAGAACGCCGGTCAAGGATTTGTCCCGGGTGGGTTGCCACGATATTGATCTTGGCGATCTGGGTAGCCTCGCGTGATCTTGGATGCCCGGTTTCATGATCCTGTAGCGGTAACGCGTCAGGACGCCCTTATCTCTACCGGATCATCGCGCGGGCCCTCCGGCACGCTGCCGGAGTTCGTCTCACACCACTCCGACCTGCTGAAACGTACATGCCATCAAAGATCATGGAGACTTGGAACAGCCATCCCCGCTAAGTCTTCACGATCACGAGGCCGCCGTTTGTATCACGGCCGTCTCGGTTACCGCGCGCTGGACCGGCCGTTCGGGGGGCAGCGCTTCCCGGAATTGGCCGATAGCGTGGCCATTCATGACCATCGGTGCAGCCCCCCATCGCCCGCAGTCCGACGCCGATACCGAACTCGGCTTTGCCAAGGCGAAACCGGTCAAGTGGTTGAGTCCGAGCATGCTCGTGAACACCGCCGGCCGGGTCGTGCTGTCGGACGTATTCGGCGAGTACCTCGACAAGCGTGACCTGCAGAAATCGCTGGCACCCACGATCTTCCAGGAACTCGGCAACGGCCAGGAGATCTGGTTCGACTTCGTCGCGGATCTCGGCGACGGGTTCAACGCGACCTACACGATCGCGTACCTGTTGTCGCAGGACGAGCTGACCGTGGACGGGCTCGAACCGCTGCCGCGTGGCCACTTTCTCGTGATGGGTGGCGACGAAATCTATCCGACGCCCACGTGGGAGCGGTACAAGGCAAAGACCAAGGGTCCGTACGAGGCGGCCATGCCACTGCCTCCGCCCGGCGGCCCCACCCCGAACCTGTACGCGCTACCCGGCAACCACGACTGGTACGACGGGCTGACGTCGTTCATGCGACTGTTCGCCAAGAGCGGCACGCACAAGATCGGCGGACACTGCGCCCGACAGGCCCGCAGCTACTTCGCCGTCGAGTTGCCGCAGCACTGGTGGCTGTTCGCGATCGATACCCAGTTCGGCGCGTACATCGACGATGCGCAACTGGCGTACTTCCAGACTGCGGCCGGCAAACTGCAGGCCGGTGACCGGGTGATCCTGTGCGCGCCGACGCCGAGTTGGGTCGAGGCGGTCGGCGAGCCGGGCGTCTACGACGCGGTCGACTACTTCGTGAAGACCGTGCTCAATCCGGTCGGAGCCGACGTCGCACTGATGCTCTCCGGCGATCTCCACCACTATGCGCGCTACTCCGGCACCAATCGCGCAGCTGATCCACTGTGGAGGCGGCGGCGCCTACCTCTACCCGACGCACCGCATGCCCGAGGAGATCCAGGTGCCGCCGCCGGCGAATCCGGGCAGCCTGCGATCCGAGGAGACCAAGTCCTACCGGCTCGCGTCGAGATTCCCGACCAAATCCCAATCCCGCCGGTACGCGTTCGGCGTATTCGGTCGCGTGCTGCCGAACAACCCCGGCTTCGCCGGCATGCTCGGCACTCTGCAGACGCTGCTGATGTGCGCGATGCTGGGCGTGTTCGAGCACGTCGGTGCGCTGGCGGAGCGCTGGCTCGAACTTCCGATCGCGCTGATGGTCATCCTGTTCATGGCCGGCACGATCCTGTTCGCGAAGTCACCGACCGGCGGCAAGCTCAACGGCATCACGCGGATCGTGCTCGGCACGATCCACGGCCTCGTTCAGATCGGCGTCGGCGTTCTCGGCACCTGGGGCCTCGTCCGGCTGCCGTTCCTGACCGAACGATGGCCGTTGCCGATCGCCGCCGTACTCGGATATTTCCTGGTCATGGGCGCCGTCTCAACCGTGATCTTCTGCGCGTACATGTTGATCGCGAGCGCGTTCGGCGTCAACGTGAACGAGCTGTTCTCCGGACAATCGATCATCGATTCGAAGAGCTTCCTGCGGCTGCACATCGATCGCCACGGGACGCTGACCGTGCATCCGATCGCCGTGCCGAAGGTGTCCCGCAAGTGGCGCGCGACGCCGGATGCGCCGGAGCACAAGCCGTGGCTGGAGCCGGCGCGACCGATCGGCTACCGGCTGGCCGAGCCGCCGATCACGATCGCTCAGCGGTCACACGCCCCGGCCCCGGCGCCTCGCGCACCGGAGTCTCAGCCCTCGTAAACCTCAGCCCTCGTAGCGCTCGGAGTACGCCGGCCCGCGAGCCGCACACCGACGCCCGGCTGCAGGAGCAGCGGGAGCCGTCGGAGTCCATCCGGACCACGACTGCGTCGCGCGGCACGCTGTGCCCGATCACGCGGCCGTCGCCCTCGGGCGTCGTAACGCGCTCGCCGACGGCTGGCGCGGTGGCCTGGAACTGCTGGTAGAGCGGGTGCTCGTATTTCAGGCAGCACATCAGCCGCCCGCAGGCACCGGAGATGCGCAGCGGGTTCAGCGGCAGATCCTGATCCTTCGCCATCCGGATGCTGACCGGCTCGAAGTCGGTGAGGAACGTGGCACAGCACAGGTCGCGCCCGCACGATCCGATGCCGCCCTGTACGCGCGCCGAATCCCGAGCCGCAAGTTGCCGCAGCTCGACCCGGCAATGCAGGGTCGCACCGAGATCCCGGACGAGCGCGCGGAAGTCGACGCGGTGTGGCGCGGTGAAGTAAATCGTCGTACGGCCGCCGGAAATGCCCTCCGATTCGCCGACGTAGTCGACCGCGACCACCTTCATCGGCAGTTCGTGATCGCGGATCAACTGCTTCGCGGCCACTTTCGCAGCCGCCTTCCGTTCGCGCTGGAGCTTGTCCCGGTCCATGTCCACGGATTCGGCCAGCCCGAGCAGCGCCGGGAAGCCGTCCGTGTCCTCGGAGACCCACTGAGGCGCCCAGACGCACTCCGCGACCTCGGGACCGTCGTCGGTCGGCACGAGAACACGGTCACCCACGGCGAATTCGTACGCGCCGGGATTAAAGTAGTAAAGCCGACCATATCGGTTGAAGCTGACCGCGCACAGTAAGCCCATGTGGCGACTCTACTTGCGTAAACACCGAAGCTGAAGCACCCGCTTCCCGGACGGTGCTACCTCGGCTAATCGGATGATTTGTAGCGCAACATGCCGTGCCGGGTATTGATCGCCGTAACCGGCCTTCCGAACGCATCGTTGTCTGTCAACGTGAGCGGCTCGCACCAAGGCCGCTATCGCGCCCCCGACCGGCTTTCGGAGGATCATCCATGAACACGTCCTTACTTCCGCACGCCCGAAATCGGCGGCTCGCAGCGGCCGTCACCGGCGTCATCGGTGCCGCGCTGCTCCCGGCCCTCATGTTCACGTCCGGCCCGGCGGCCGCCACGAGCCCGTGCGTGCCCGCCGGCTACACCGCCCACGCAGCGGCCGACCTGCTGAAACTCAACCTCCTCGACGTCGGGCCACTCGGGCTCCTACCCGGCTCCGATCGCGAACGTGACGATCGGCCACGCCACCGCCGACATGGCGCACGCGCACCCGCAGATCGCCACGGCGAGCGCCGACTATCTCGGTGCGACGATCGCCGGGATCACCGTCCGGATGCGCTGTTGAACGCGCACGCGTCGCAGACCGCGCCGCCGGCTCATGCGGCTCCGGACAGCCACTCGCTGGTCGCGTTGCACAACGGGCTGCTCTCCCTCGGCGTCGGAAACGTGGCGGCGCAGGCGGGCCAATCCGGCCCGTACGGCTGCGGGCTCGCGACCGGCGCCGCCTCGGTTCTGGACGCGGCTGCGGTCACCGATGCACACGGACACAGCCTGGTCGCGCTGCCGACGAACCTGAACGGCAAGGCCGGCGCCGGCCTCACCACGGTCGGCGGCCACCTCGGGAGCGAGGGTGGCGCTGCGGCCGGGCTCGCCGATGTCGAGCTATTCGGGGGTACGAGCGCCGCGGTCGCGATCAAAGTGATCACCGAACCGACACTGATCGCCATCGCCGCGGGTACGGCGGCCACGTCATCGGTGACCTACACGTCACCGGTCCTCGACGTGACGCTCCCGGGCGGCAAGCACGTCAGGCTGTCCGACACCGGGGGCAGCGTGTCGTTCGGCGTCTCGGCTGCGCTGAGCAGCATCGTCGGCGTACTGCCTGAGATCAGCTTGAAGAAGGTGCAGCTTCAGGTACGGCTGTCGCTCGGTGCCCTGACGAAGTCGGTCACGCCGACGTCGGTATCCGGGTCCGCCGCGACCGTGCGCCTGCAGGTCATGCTGGCACCGCTCGGAGCGCCGCTCGGCATGTTGTCGAACCTGACCACCGGCGGTCGTACCGTGATCGACCTCGGCATCGGCGAACTCTCCGCGGCGGCGACCGCGCCACCGGCCGTCGATACGACGCCGGCGCCGTGTGACGGTAACTACGGCTGCCCGGGCAGCCCATCGCCATGTACGCGCGGCTACGGCACCTGCACGACACCCTCCCCACCGCCGTCGCCGTCCACCAGCTCCGGTCACGGCGGCAGCACGCCGGGGCATCCGACGTCACCGAAGCCCAGCACGTCGGTGGCGGGGGCGACGTCTGGCAACCTGCCGTTGACCGGCTCCGGTACGCCGTACTTCGTCGGCGGCGGTGTCCTCCTGCTGCTGGTCGGCCGCCTCCTGCTGGTGATCGCACGGCGGCGTACTTCGACGGTCTAGCGGGTCGGCGTGTTGCTTCGTTTTTATCCCCACCAATACGGACAAATTAGGTTACGATCGTCCGTGTCACCAGGAACCGCCAAGCGCTGGATCCGGTGACGAAAGCCTGCGGGGGGTGCAGGAGCCGCGGCGCCAGTGAGCGATGTATTTCGCCAGCTGGCGCCGTTGGCGCGTCCGGGCTCGGTTCGATGATCGGTCGGCCGGATCGCTGGGGTGTGTCAGCGCAGGTCGATGTGGTGCGCCACCGGCGTGGACGTTGCCGCCGCGGTCCGGACCGGCACCTCGTGGACCAGCTCCGACCACTCGTCGACGTGCTGCCAGCCCTCGTCGACCGCGTCGAGGACGGCCATGAGCACGCAGGCGCCGATATCGGCCGCAGCGCGGATCTCGTCCGGCCCCGGAACGCCGACGATCGACCGGACCAGGACCGCCTCCGTCGAGCCGAGGCACGCACCCACCTCGCCGGCGACGCTGCGGCGGGTCCTCGCCACCCAGTCGGCGACGCCGCTCGATCGCCGCCGACGTCGCGGCCAGACGGCCGGTCAGACCGTCGTCGGTGATCTGCGCGCCGAGCGCCGCCCAGCGCACGCCGAATCCCTCGGCCGCCGTGCCGCGCGAATCCAGCTGCGACGGGACCGCTTCGGCAGACCGCCGGACCTCCGATCGTGCGCCGGCCAACTCCGCGGCGGCGGCCTGCAGATCAACCGGCGACGAGCGCCCCGACCTCGGCGAACACGGCCGACGGCAGTGCGCCGGCTCGCTGGATCAGCCGCCAGACCGGATGATCCGCCGGCGCACCTGCGCGGGTCAGCACGTCATCGACGCGCTCGAGCAGGTCGGAGCCCGGGTCCGGAAACGCGATCCAACAGATCCATCAGGCACCCCCGCGTCGCGACTTCGGATCCGCGATAGCCCGACGTCGCCAGTTCTGATCGCGCCGGTGAGCTCGGCCGCAGCGGCAGCGAGCGCCCGCGACTCCGTCCGCCCGCGCGACGCAGTGCGCCGGAGATCTTCCCGGCCCAGGCCCGGCCGAGTTCGCCGAGCGCACCGGACGCGCCGGCGCCCTACGCCGAGCGGGCGGACGCGACGCATCAATCCGCTGCGCGGCGGCCCGCAGGGCCACGCCCGCCCTCGTCCACGCGGCGGCCGGCCGTCTCCAATTCCATCAGGGCCTCCCGATCGGGTCATAGTCGGAGAACGTCTCGGCCCGCAGCTTCGCCCGCGCCCAGGCAGCGGCATCTCCGGCTGCGGTCACCGCCAGGCGCACCGATCGCGACACATCGGCCCCGGACGAGCCGAGGAGATGCTCGTCGATGTCGATGTCGCGGATCGTGCCGTCCACGGCCACCACGACGGTCACCAACCGTCCGGCGAGTGCACCGTGACGTCCATGCGCGGCCGAGGCCTTCGCGAACTCGGCGTTGCGCTCGTCGATACGTTGATATCGCTGGATCGCCTCTTCGATAAACACTTCGTCGATCTCGCGCGCCATCGCCGTCGCCCTCCCGCATCGCACCGTACGGCACAAGATATCGATAGCGATAGGGTCTCTGCTCGCCTGTGGATAACTTCGGACTATTGGGGAACTTCTATCCCTGCCAGAGCGACAGCATCATGGCTTCGACCGCGATCCGGGGCTTCACGTTCAGCTCGATCGCTTCGCGACAGGCGAGGATCGCCTGCAGGCGGCGCAGCGCGCTCTCGGCACTCCAGCGTTCGGCCGCGCTCGCGGTCATCGCGGCGACATCCTCGTGCACCAGTGCCACCGGTGCACCGAACCGCCGTACGAGCACGTCACGGTAGAAGCCGGCGAGGTCGATCAGGGCCCGGTCGAGCGCATCTCGTTGAGCCCGGGTCGCCCGTGACTTCTGCCGGCGCTCCATGTCCTTGAGGATGCCGGCCGAGCCGCGTACGGCGCCGGCCGCACCCTTGCCGGTCCCGCCGGCGCCGAGCGCGGTCTCGAGATCGGATCGTTCCTTCGTGTCCAGCTCGTTGCTGATCGCCGCGGCCTCCGCCTCGGACGCCGCGATCAGTGCCGAGGCCGCATCGAAGCAGGCGCCGATGCCGGAGAGCTGCCGCGGAATCCCCAGCACGGCGTCGCGGCGGGCGCGTGCCTGCGGGTCGTTCGCCAGCCGCCGGGCGCGTCCGACATGCCCCTGCGCGGCCGCTGCGGCCCAGGCGGCGCGGACCGGATCGGTGCCGTCCCGGGCGATCAGCACCGACGCCACCGCCTCGGGCGACGGCTGGCGCAGCGTCATCGTCCGGCACCGGGATCGGATCGTCACCGAGATGTCGTCCGGGTGCGTGGATGGCGTACAGAGCAGGAAGACCGTCCGCGGCGGCGGCTCCTCGATCGCTTTGAGCAGCGCGTTTCCGGCCTGCTCGGTGAGCCGATCCGCGTCCTCGACGATCAGCACCTGCCAGCGACCGAGCGTCGGCGACGTCTGCGCGCGCAGGACCAGGGCACGCATCTCGGCGACACCGATCGTCAGCCCTTCCGGAACGACGATGCGGACGTCCGAGTGCGTACCCCCTAGTGCGTTATGGCAGGACTGGCAATGGCCGCAACCGCCGTCCGGACATTCCAGTGCGGCGGCGAACGCGCGGGCCGCGACCGATCGGCCGGAGCCGGCCGGGCCGGTGAAGAGCCACGCGTGCGTCATGCCGCCGGCGGCGGAGGCGTTGCCCGCGACGATCTCGGCCGCCGCGGCCGACGCCTGCGACAGCGCCTCGACCGCTTCCGGCTGGCCGACGAGGGCGTCGAACACGCTCATGCCGCGGTCCGATCCTCGGCGGCGAGCGGTTCCTGCGACACGCAGGGCGGGCGGCAGCATCCGGTGTACGCGTTCCCGCACCGCGAACGCGATCACATCGATCGGATCGGACGCGTTGACCACCAGATAGCGGTCCGGATCGGCGGCGGCCAGATCCAGGAACGCGCGCCGGACCCGCTGGTGGAAGACGAGCGACTCGGACTCCAGCCGGTCCTTGTGGCCCCGGTCCTCGGCGCGGCGCAGACCGTCGGCCGGATCGATGTCGAGCAGCACGATCAGATCCGGACGCAGGCCGCCGGTCGCCCAGCGCGACAGCCACTTGATCTCCTCGGCCGGCAGCGTACGGCCGGCGCCCTGGTAGGCGAGGGATGAGTCGACGTAGCGGTCGGAGATGACGATCGTGCCGCGGGCGAGCGCCGGCCGGATCACCGTGGCGACGTGATGCGCCCGGTCGGCCGCGTAGAGCAGCGCTTCGGCTCGGGGCGAGAGCGGTGGCCCGTCACCGTCCGGCGGATCGAGTACGAGCTGCGCGGATCTTCTTCCCGATCGGCGTCGCACCGGGCTCGCGGGTGTCGATGACCGATCGCCCGTACGCCTCGCAGCGTCGCACGAGCCGCCGGACCTGCGTCGACTTGCCGGCGCCTTCGCCGCCCTCGAACACGATGAACCGTCCGACACCGGGCAGCGGGTGACCGCCGTCGATCAGCGGATCGCCGTCCGGTGGCGGCTCGCTGAGGCTCAGCGGGTGCCCGCGCAGCGACGCGATCAGATCCGCCAGAAGCGGTACGCCGGGCTTGTCATCCATCTGCCGCAGCGCGCCGATGCCCGCGATGGTGCCGAAGACACCGGCCGCCAGCAGCATCGGCCGGGTCGTCGAAATCGTGAAGCCGAGGATCTCGCGGGTGCCGCCGAGGCCGACGATGAAGCTGGACAGCGAGATCGTCAGCAGCAGCGTGACCTGCGTGCCGGTCTGGATGAACGCGTACACCCGGCCGCGTACGTCGTCGGTGACCTCGGTGCCGATCAGCGTGGTGCCGGACAGGAACGCCATCCCGGCGCCGATGCCGACGCAGAGCGCGCCGAGCACGCCGATGACCAGATGCCAGGCGAACGCGAGCAGCGTGACCGAGATCGCCGCGAAGATGATCGAGAGCCCGAACCAGCGGCGCCGGGACAGCTCGCGGACCATGCGTGGACCGGCCACGATGCCGGTCCCGAGACCGACGAAGATGCTGCCGAACAGGATGTAGAACGACAGGTCACCACCGCCGAGCGAGATCGCGTAGAACTGTGCGGTGCCGACCACCACGCCGGCGCCGGCGAACGCGCCGAGGATGCCGAGCACCAGTCCGCGGACGAGCCGGGTCTTCGCGACGTACGACCAGCCGGTCGCGAACTCGCGGATCAGGCTCGGCTTCTTCGCCGGCCGCTCGACCGCCCGGCCGCTGATCTCCGGGATCCCGAAGAACACCACGAGCGCGGTCGCGAGGAACGTCAGCGCGTTGAAGTAGAGCGCGAGGTGGGTCGGGCTGAGGGTGCTGGTCGGGGACGAGTGCGACACGGCCCGGACGAACCACGTCAGGAACGCGATCACGCCGACCGCCGCGATCGGCGCGAATCCGTAGGTGGTCGCGAGCGTCAGCTGGTTCGCCGCTTCGAGCCGACCGACGGTGATCAGGTTCGGCACCGAGGATTCCTTGGCCGGCGCCCACACCATCTGCAGCGATTCGATGATGAACGTGGCGATCGCGGCCCACAGCACGATCAGCGATGGGACTGTTGGTGATGAGCGTGACCGCCGGGATCGACGCGAACAGCACGAATCGCGCCAGATCGCAGACGACCATGGTGTAGCGGCGGTCCCATCGATCGGCGATCACGCCGGCGATCGGGCCGAGCACGAGCGCGGGCAGCATGCGTACCGCGATCACACCGCCGAACGCCGCGCCCTTCGCCGCTGAACCGCTGACCTCGGCCGCCGCAAACGTCGAGGTGGCCAGCAGACCCAGCCAGTCGCCGAGCGACGAAAGTCCTAATACCGCCCAAAGTCGACGAAAAGCACGGATCGACAGGACTTCCCGGATCGCCGCCATGCCTGACACGACCGGGGCCGGTTCGGCAGCCATGTCTAGCGTCCACCGTCGCACTCCTCGTCGTCGGGACGCGCCGTGCAGCGTCTCAGCGGCCATTGCCGCTCCCACTGTAGACGCGCCTGCTGACGGCCTCGCGCAGCCGCGGTCTATCGTTGCGCCGTGCCTGGTGAATCCGAAGAACTGCGTGCCCGGTTCGACCGTGCGACCGCCGATCTTGACCCCCCGTTCGCGGTGGTCGACGTCCGCGCCTACGACGGCAACGCCGCCGCACTGGAAAAACGCTCAGCCGGTACGCCGATCCGGGTCGCCAGCAAGTCCGTACGCGTTCGGGAGCTGCTTCGCCGCGTTCTGGACCGGCCCGGCTGGCACGGCATCATGGCGTTCACGATTCCCGAGGCGATCTGGCTGTTCACCACGGGTACGAGCGACGACATCCTGGTCGCGTACCCGTCCGCGGACCGGGCCGCGATCCGCGACCGTGGCCACCGATGCGGCGCTGGCCAACGCCATCACGATCATGGTCGACTCGACCGAGCAGCTCGACTTCATCGACTCGGTGATCGCGCCCGCCCAGCGCGAGGCGATCCGGGTCTGCATCGACCTCGACGCGTCCTGGAAGCCCGTCGGCGGGCGGCTGCACCTCGGCGTACGCCGATCGCCGATCCACTCGGCCGATCAGGCGGCGACGCTGGCCCGCGCGATCACGTCGCGCCCGGGATTCCGGCTCGTCGCGATCATGTCCTATGAGGCGCAGATCGCCGGCCTCGGCGACGCACCTCCCGGCCAGGCGATGCGAGGCATCGGCATCCGGGCCATGCAGCGGCGTTCCCTGCCGGAACTGATTGCGCGCCGTGGCGATGTGGTCAAAGCCGTCCGCGAACTTGCCGACCTGGAGTTCGTCAACGGCGGCGGTACCGGCAGCATCGCCGAGACGGCGGCCGACCCGTCGGTCACCGAGGTCACCGCCGGCTCCGGCCTCTACGGTCCGGTGCTCTTCGACGGCTACAGCGCGTGGCGCCCGACCCCGAGTGCGTACTTCGCTCTGAGCGTCGTACGCCGACCGGCGCCCGGCATCGTCACGGTCCTCGGCGGCGGTTGGGTGGCCTCCGGCCAGGCCGGTCCGTCACGGCTGCCTACGCCAACGCTGCCGCGTGGCCTTGCCTGCTGAAACAGGAGGGGACGGGCGAGGTCCAGACGCCGCTGTCCGGCCGTACGGCCGACTCTCTCGCTCGTCGGCGACCGGGTTTGGTTCCGGCATACGAAGGCCGGCGAGTTGTCTGAACACGTCTCTTCGTTGTATTTGATCGATGGGGAGACGGTGGTGGGGTCTGTGCCTACTTATCGTGGTGAGGGTCGGGTGTTCTTGTAGTCGTGGTTGCGGTTCGGGCGGTGGCCGACATTGCCCACTCCGGGCGGTCAGGCTCGATCCCTCCGTGGGCAATGTCGGCCACCGCCCCGTCGTGGTACAGGTGACCCGGACGCCACAGCTTTACTCAGCACCCACCTTGCCTTGGCTTCGCTTTGCTCGCCCAACTCCACCTGTTTCGCGAGAATCGTCGTCCGGTGGTGGCTTGAGATGGTTGGCCTGGGGATCTTGGTGTTGTAATCTGATCGACTTTGCTGTTTACGGAGGTTGAGATGACGGAGTATCCGCCGGAAGTCATGCAGCGCTTTCATGGCACGTCGGAGCAGATGGCTATCGCCTTGGTGGGCGAGCGCCCGGCGACGTGGCAGTCGATTGTTATTCAGGACTATGACCCGGCTTGGGTGGATCGATTTGCTGTGGCCAAGCTGTTGCTTCACGAGGTTCTGGGCGGCCTGATTGTCGGTGTTGAGCACGTTGGGTCTACGTCTGTGCCTGGGCTGGCCGCTAAGCCGATTATTGACATCGATCTTCTTATTGACGACACGGCGGAGGAGTCTCGCTACGTTCCGGCTCTGGAGGGCCTGGGGTATCGGCTCGTTCTGCGGGAGCCGTGGTGGTACGGGCACCGGATGCTCGTCAGCGCTGCGGAAGACGTGCATCTCCACGTGTGGCCGCAGGGTGCGCCCGAACCCGTACGGCACCGGCTCTTCCGCGACTGGCTGCGCTCACATCCGGAAGACCGAGAGCTATACGCCACCACGAAGCGCCGCCTAGCCCAAGACACCGCGAAGCAGCCTGGTGACTACAGCCTGGCGAAGAACACCGTCATAGACGAGATTTACGCCCGCATCTTCAAGCAGACATAGCCGCCGCAGCCAGCCCCCAAACATGATGAGGCTGGGTCCCTTTCGTTGTCACGATCACGCGGGAAGCCGTGAAAACACCGTGACTATGTGCCCGCACCTGTGCCGGGCAGGGGCGGTTGGCCGACATTGCCCACGGAGGGATCAAGCCTGACCGCCCGGAGTGGGCAATGTCGGCCAACCGCCTAAACCTCAACCACTAAACAACCACGTGCTGAGTCAAATAAGCATGAATAAGCGACTTAGCCTCGACCAAAATCTGAGCATCCCCAGAAGGATCATGCCGAAACCCAAGCTTGATCAGAGCGTCAGCAATCTCCACCGCGACCGCGATCGGGAAATCGATCATTACGGACGCCGGGATCGCGAACGTCTCACGCATGAGACCCGTCAGCGCACACGCGATGACCTGGTTGTTGTCCTTGTCCTCATCGAGTAGGTGCACGTCCACCACGTCGCCGAAGTGCAGCGTACGGAAGCCGGGCACGTCCCGGTGCATCGCGATGTACTCGTCGATCGCCGCATCCACACCGTCCCACCACTGGGCGAACTCGGCTTCCGCGAACCGTGCCGACAGCCGGCCGAGGTAGGCCTCGAGGTTGCGTAGCGTCAGCGCCTGGACGACGGCTCGCTTGTCCGGAAAAAACTGATAAATCGAGCCAATTGCTACACCAGCTCGCTCGGCGAGCAGTGTGGTGGTCAGTGCCTCGTACCCGATCTCGTCCACGAGTTCGGCGCACGCGTCGAGCATCCGAGCGACCCGCGCCACGCTGCGTCCCTGAACGGGAACACGGCGCAGTGGTCCGGTCGACGTACTAGCGTCGGACGGGACCACGGATGTATCGGAGGCGACGGCCGACTGCGACGGCAGGGCCGATATGGAAGCCTGAGTTGTCACGTATTACTCCTGTTGATGCGGCAGCCGCCAAGGCCGGTTTACATCGACGGCTGGCGTTCGAAAAGTTCTACTCATCCAACGAGCGCGAAGCGACAACGCCACTGGCCAACTCGACTTTCTATACGCGAGGCATACTCACGTTAGAGCCACCGCAGCACGAAGGAGAATCCGCAGAATGACTGCCCCACGCACAACTTCTGCCTGGTCGAACTGGGCCGGCAATCAACGCGTTCACGCCGTTCGGATGCTAAGACCGACAAATGAGCAACAGGTTGTCGACGCAATTCGGAGCGCGGCGACGGATGGCTTAACCGTCAAACCGATCGGCGCCGGTCACTCTTTCACAGCGGCGGCGGTAACGGAAGGCGTACGGCTGGATCTATCTCTGCTTTCCGACTTCGTATCGATCGATCGCGAGCGCAAACAGATCACCGTCCAGGGCGGCATGCGGCTGCACACGCTGAACGACATCCTCGCAACGAACCATCTGGCGCTGCCGAACCTCGGCGACATCGACGTCCAGACGATCACCGGCGCGATCTCCACCGGGACGCACGGCACCGGCGCGAAGCTCGGCTGCCTGTCCACGTTCGTGGTCGGTCTGCGCATCGTGACCGGCACCGGCGACATCATCAACGCCACGGCGAACGAGAACGCGGACGTGTTCCACGCCGCCCGGGTCGGCGTCGGCGCGCTCGGCGTCATCATCGAGGTCACGCTGCAGTGCACGGATGCGTTCGTGCTGCGCGCCGACGAGCGGCCGGCAACCGTTCGCGGACGTGTTCGGCTCGCTCGATGCAGCACGTCGCCGAGAACGAGCACTTCGAGATGTACTGGTTCCCGTACACGGATCTGCTGCAGATCAAGCGCAACAACCGAGTGCCGGTCTCGGACCAGCCGCTCACCCCGTTCAAGGGCTGGCTGGACGACGACTTCCTGCCGAACACGGTCTTCGGGGCCGCCTGCCGGCTCGGCCGGGCGGTGCCCACGCTGGTACCGCGGATCAGCAAGGTCGCGGCCCGCGCACTGTCCGCGAGGGTCTACACCGACCGCTCCGACCGCGTGTTCTGCACGCCACGCCGGGTGCGCTTCACCGAAATGGAGTACGGGCTACCCCGCGCCGCACTCCCCGAGGCATTCGCGGCGCTCCGGAAGATCGTCGACTCGATGCCCTTCAAGATCGCGTTCCCGGTCGAGATGCGATTCAGCGCCGCCGACGACATCTGGCTCTCCCACGGGTACGGGCGGGAGAACTCCTACATCGCGATCCACCAGTACGTCGGCATGCCCTACCAGCCCTACATGCAGGCGTTCGAGAAGGTGGCGATCGAGTTGGGCGGGCGCCCGCACTGGGGCAAGCTCAACTGGCGTGATGCCGACTCGCTCCGGACCGTCTACCCGCGCTTCGACGAGTTCCTCGCGGTACGCGACCGACTCGACCCGCAACGTGTCATGGCGAACGCGTACACGAGCCGGATCTTCGGGCCCTGAGCGCGCCTGAGAGACTGGCGGCGTGGCAGCCCGCGGATTCCCGTTTGAAGACCTCAAGGACTTTCTCGCCGCTCTGGAACGTGCGGGTGAGCTGAAGCGGATCAACGCTCCGGTCGACCCGACGCTGGAGATGAGCGAGATCGTCACCCGGACCGTCCGAGCGGGCGGTCCGGCGCTGCTGTTCGAGACGCCGACCCGCGGTCACATGCCGGTCGCGATCAACCTCTTCGGCACCGAGAAGCGGATGGCGATCGCGCTCGGCGTCGATGACGTCAACGAGATCGGCACGCGCATCGGCGAGCTGCTCAAGCCGGATCTCGTGCCGGGCTGGTCCGGCCTTCGCGACGGCCTTGGCAAGTTGATGCAGCTCAAGTCCGTACCACCTAAAAAGGTTTCGAAAGCTCCTTGCCAGGAAGTTGTCTTCAAGGGTGATGAGGTTGACCTTGATCGTCTGCCCGGACTGCAGATGTGGCCCGGTGACGGCGGGGTTTTCCACAACTACGGCCTGACGCATACCAAGCATCCGGAGACCGGCAAGCGCAATCTCGGGCTCTACCGGCTGCAGCAGCACTCGAAGAACACGCTCGGCATGCATTGGCAGATCCACAAGGACTCGACCGCGCATCATGCCGTCGCCGAACGCCTCGGCCAGCGGCTTCCGGTGGCGATCGCGATCGGCTGCGATCCGGTGGTCAGCTACGCCGCGAGCGCGCCGCTGCCGGGCGACATCGACGAATACCTGTTCGCGGGCTTCCTGCGCGGCGAGCGGGTCGAGATGGTCGACTGCCTGACCGTGCCGCTGCAGGTGCCGGCGCATGCGCAGATCGTGCTGGAGGGCTACGTCGAGCCGGGCGAACGCCACCCGGAAGGCCCGTTCGGCGACCACACCGGCTTCTACACACCGGTCGAGCCGTTCCCGGTGCTGCACATCGAGGCGATGACGACGCAGCGGAACCCGATCTACCACTCGATCATCACGTCCAAGCCGCCGCAGGAGGACGGCCCGATCGGCCACGCCACCGAGCGCATCTTCCTGCCGCTGATCAAGATGCTGGTCCCGGACATCGTCGACTACGCGATGCCGGAGCCGGGCGTGTTCCACAACTGCCTGATCGTGGCGATCGACAAGCGCTACCCGAAGCACGCGCAGAAGGTGATGAACGCGGTCTGGGGCGCCCACCTGCTCTCTCTCACGAAGCTGATCGTGATCGTGGACGCGGACTGCAATCCGCACGACTATCACGAGGTCGCGTTCCGGGCGTTCGGCAACGTCGACTACGCGCACGACATCCTGCTCACTCAGGGACCGGTCGATCACCTCGACCACGCGTCCTACCAGCAGTTCTGGGGCGGCAAGCTCGGCATCGACGCGACCCGCAAGCTGCCCAGCGAGGGATATCACCGCGGTTGGCCGGAGGAGATGGTCATGTCACCGTCCGTCGTGGACACGGTCACGTCAAGATGGCGGGAGTACGGGTTCTGATGGCTGTCTCGTCACCTCCGGCACCGAATCCGGTCAAGTCGTTCCTCGGACTCGTCAAGATCGAGCACAGCATCTTCGCGCTGCCGTTCGCGTACATGGCGGCGCTGACCGCGATGGTGCCTCGAATCAATTGGGTCACGTTGCTGCTGATCACGGTCGCGATGGTCGGCGCCCGTACGTTCGCGATGGCCGCCAACCGGATCCTCGACCGCCACATCGACGCACGGAACCCGCGTACGGCCGCCCGGGAACTCGTCACCGGCGCGGTATCGGTCCGCACCGCGTGGATCGGTGCCGCCGTCGCGCTCGTCGTGTTCCTCGGTGCCGCGGCGCTCCTGAACCCGCTGTGCCTGGCGCTCGCCCCGCTCGCCGTGATCCCGCTGATCGTCTACCCGTACGCGAAGCGGTTCACGAACTGGCCACATGCGATCCTCGGCATCGCCCAGCTGATCGGCCCGGTCGGCGCATGGCTCGCGGTTACCGGCACGTTCCACGGCTCCGGGCCGGCCTGGGTGCTCGGTGCCGCGGTCGGCCTCTGGATCGGCGGATTCGACCTCATGTACGCCTGCCAGGACGTCGACATCGACCGCGAGATCGGCGTACACAGCGTGCCGGCCCGGTACGGCGTGCGCTTCGCACTGTGGGCCTCGTCGATCGCGCACGTCGTCACGTTCGCGCTGTTCGTCTGGTACGGCATCCTGGTCGACTTCGGCTGGCTCTGGTGGCTCGGGCCTGGTGGTGACCGCGGTCGCGTTCATCTACGAGCACGCGATCGTCAAGACCGACGACCTGTCCCGGGTCAACCGGGCCTTCTTCACGGCGAACGGCTTCGTCGGCATCACCCTCTTCGTCTTCGCCCTGCTCGATCTGGTCATCCGCGAGCACCTGCGCTGATCGGTCGGTCGGACAAGATCGGTAGCGACGAGGAGGTGAGCGACGTGCGGAGACCCTGGATCGTCGGTGTCTCCGGCGCCTCCGGCACGCCCTACGCGGCTGCGGTCATCCGCGCCCTCGGGCAGGCCGGGCTGCCGATCGACCTCGTCGTCTCGCGGGCCGCGCGCCTGACCATTCTGGACGAGACCGGGCAGCCGTTCCGGGATGCGCACTGGCGGGATGATCTTTCCGCGTGGATCGGTGCCGACGTCGACGACGTGACCTACTGGCCGGCCGGTGACTTTGCGGCCGGTCCGAGCAGCGGCTCCTACCCGGCGAGCGGCATGATCGTCGTACCGGCGAGCACCGCGGCGTGTGCCGGTATCGCCATCGGATTGTCGAAGGATCTGCTGCAACGCGCCGCCGAAGTGAATCTGAAGGAACGGCGGCGCGTGGTGGTCGTACCGCGTGAGACGCCGGTATCCCGTAGCCATCTCACACACCTGATCGCGCTGATCGACGCCGGCGCGACCGTGCTGCCGGCCAGCCCCGGCTTCTACGCGAACGGCGCCGACGCGACCGCCCAGCAACTCGTCGACTTCATCGCCGGCAAGGTACTGGACGCCTGCGGCATCGACCACACCCTGTTTTCTCGATGGCGCGGTCGACCGGCAGCTGCTGTACGGGCTGGTCAGTGCGGGCGATGCCCGTTTGTCGGATGTACTACGGCTGGTGCGTCGTCCTCGAACCCGGCCAGCCCCTCACCTTCGAGGAGTGCCCGGACCTCGGATTCCCGGAACCGGCGATGACCGCCGGGCGTACGGATGCTGCCGATCCGGCCGGCCGCAGCCCACCGGGTGACAGTCTTCGGGTCGACGCGGAACAGCGCGGCCACCTCGCCCGGTGTCAGCAGACGATCTCCAGTGTCCACTGCCCCTCCTCGCGTCTGTGAAGATCTCGACACATGGTCTGACCTGCATCTCGATCTCTAATTGGGACGTAAGCCCATTAAACACTCGACCGGGAAAGGTATCTCAGAAACGGAGATATCAGACTATAAACGGCAGCAACAGGTAGTATCCGCAGTCAGTCCATGACGAGCACGCGAAAGCGCCGCCCTCCAACGGAGGACGGCGCTTCGACGATGGATCAGTGGGTACGCGCGACGTACGGCCGGTCTTCGCGACGTGACACCGGCGGGCGCTCTTCCCGCGGCCGGTACGGGCCACGAGCATCGCGACTGCGGTCGTCCCGCGCCGGACGGTCCGCCCGGGGCGCACCCTGGAACGGCCGGTGGCTGCTACGGCCACCCTGCCCGCGGTCGCCGCTGTTACCACGGTCGCCGCTGTAACTGCCACGCTCGCCTGCGGCAGCACCGGCACGATCGCCACGGTACGAGCCACGCTCGCCATAGCTGTTGCCACGGTCGCCGTAGCCACTCGCACTGCGGCGCGGTGCCGGCGGCTCTTCGATCCGGATCGGTACGCCACTCGGCGTCTGCGCGCCGGTGATGTCGAACAGTGCCGGAGCACCCAGCCGGACCTCGGTACGGCCCGGCGTGACACCGGCCCGCTCGAGCATCGAGTAGGTGGAACGACGCTGGCGCGGCATCACCAGAGTGACGACCATGCCGGACTCACCGGCACGAGCCGTACGCCCGGCGCGGTGCAGGTAGTCCTTCGAGTCCTTCGGCGGATCGATGTGCACCACGAGCGACACGTCGTCGACGTGGATGCCACGCGCGGCGACATCCGTGGCGACGAGCACGTCCACCCGGCCCTCACGGAACTCCGCGAGCGTCCGAGTGCGTACGCGCTGGGTCTTGCCGCCGTGCAGGGCACCGGCCTTGACGCCGACGGCCAGGAGTTGCTCGGCCAGCCGGTCGACCGCCATCTGCGTACGGACGAACATGATCGTGCGGCCCTTGCGGGCACCGATCGACGCGATGATGTCGAACTTCTCGACCGGAGAGATCAGCAGCAGGTGGTGTTCCATTGTGGAGACCGAGCCGGCGGACGGGTCGACCGAGTGCGTGACGGCCTCGTGCAGGAATCGCCGGACCAGCGTGTCCACGTCGTGGTCGAGGGTCGCCGAGAACAGCAGCCGCTGGCTGTGCTCCGGCGTCTTCTCCATCAGCGCGGTGACGTCGGGCAGGAAGCCCATGTCGGCCATCTGGTCGGCCTCGTCCAGGACCGTGATCTCGATCTCGGAGAGCGAGACTTCGCCGCGCTCGATCAGGTCGCCGAGGCGACCCGGCGTCGCGACCAGCACATCGACGCCGCGACGGAGATCGCGGATCTGCTTGTCATAGGCGGTGCCACCGAGCGCGGTGCGGGTGAACAGACCGAGCACCCGCGCAAGCGGCGTGATCGCGTCGTTGACCTGCATGGCAAGTTCGCGCGTCGGGACCAGGATCAGTGCCTTCGGGTGGCGCGGTGCGGCTTTGCCGCTGGCGGCGACCCGCATCAGCATCGGGATGCCGAACGCGAGCGTCTTGCCGGAGCCGGTCTGGCCACGACCGAGCACGTCACGGCCGGCAATGGCGTCCGGAATCGTCGCCGCCTGGATCGGGAACGGCGCGGTGATTCCCTCGCGGTCGAGCTGCGCGACGAGTCGCTGCGGTACGCCGAGGTCGGCGAACGTGGTGACGATGGGGGTTTCGAGGGTCTCGAATTCCGGAGCCTCGGCTTCGACGGTCTGGGTTTCGGCGGCGGCTTCGGCTACGGGGGCGGCTTCGGTTACGGGGGCGGCGACAACATCGGCCGCGGTGACGTCTTCAGGAGTCGTGTTAATTTGCATACTCTCAAATAGGGACGGGAAGGACAGAGCGTCCGCGAACGTATCGCGGACAGGGTCGATCGTCATGATTTTTTGGCAAACCCTCCGGGCTGGGCGCATCTTCGCGTTTTATGGCCCCGGAGCGGCTTCAACGCCGCACAATCGCCCGCAAGAATCGCCCGAAGCGCACTCCCTGAACCCACAGTTGATCAGGGTCCGAGCACGCCGGTTGAATGAATTGACCCCAGTCTACCGCAGATGCCGCGCCCGTCGCTCGGACGGTGAGCGGGGACACAATTCGGACGCGAGCGCCTATTCGGCGAGTGATCCTCGCATCCACTGTGGATCCTCAGCTGTGCAGCCATTGGTCGATATTCGGGCCATAGCGGAATGCGGCCACGAAAAGCACGATGAGCAGCACGATCACGCCCGAACGCAGAAGTTTCTGGGTGAGCGACAGCGGCTCCTCGTCGTCATCGCCATCGACGTCGCTGACGTAGACCGTCCCGCCGGATTCCGCACTCACCGCCGCCGATCCACGCACGTTGCTGCGCCAGTCCTCAGCCGAATACGTCACCACCGGCCCGTCGAGCGCAGGCTCCGACTTCTCCACCACCGGGGGTACGGCCAGAGCCCGCGGCACGGCCAGCGGCCGATCCTCGTCATCACCCGTGGCCGGCGGGCGTTCGATCAGGAGACCCGGGACGCGAACCGCAGCGCGGATCGTGCCGATCACCGGCGGCGGTGGCTCCGGCAACTCGGCGTCGTCCGGCTCCGAAACGGAGGGCTCGGATCCCGACCATTCGTGCAACGGTGCCGGGGCGTTCGCAACCAACTCCGGCCGGTCGTCAATCAGCCGGTCGTCAATCAGCCGATCTTCGATCAGCCGGTCTTCAATGGGCAGGTCATCAACGAGCGGTCGGCCTTCGATCGGCGGCGGGTAGAACGGCCGGTCATCAAACGGTGGCGCCTCGGTCGACCTTGCTTCGGTCGGCCGAGCCTCAAACGACGGGGCTTCGGTGGGCAGCGGCGCCATACGGCGTGGCATCGATCGGCCGGACAGCCCCATACGATGGGGCTTCGACCGGCGGGCCATCAAACGATTGGGCTTCGACCGGCGGGCGATCAAACGGCACGCGATCGAGCGGCCGGTCATCGAGCGGCGTGGTTTCGATCGGCTGGGGCTCGCGACGTGGAAGCGGCGGGACCGCAATCGGCTGAGCCGATCCCCAGTAGGCGTCCGTCTCGTACGCCGGAGCCGCCGCGCCATCCGTTGCCGGACCGTAGAGCGCAGCCAGATCGGGCGCGACCCGTGCAGCCGGATCGGATGACGGCTGGTCTTCCGAAACGGCATCCGCATGATCAAACGGCGTACGGTCGAAGCTCAGGTCCTCGAAGGAGTCGCCCACGAGCCCGAGCAGCCCGCCGCCGTCCGCAGGCGCAACGTCATCGATGCCAGCGGGTTGAAGATCCGGCGCGGACGCGCTATCCGCGACGTCGGGGTAATCGTCGAAGTCCGACTCGGCGTCGTACGCATCGTCGGGGGTCGGCTGGGACGGTACGATCCGGGCACGTCCGGAATTGACGACGGGCAAAACGTCGCCCGCGCCGTCATCGGGCGGCATGTCAGGCTCGGTGGCGGATGCATCGCTTTCCGATCGCCACTCGCGCATCAGCGCCGCGGCATAGTCGGCCGCACTCGGCGGGTTCACGACCGCCGGTGGTGCCTCGGCGGCTCGGTGGTCCGGCGGTCCGTTGAAGAACAGTTCGTCGATGAGCGGCCCGTCCGGAAGGATCCGGTCCGCTCGCTCGGAGTCGACCGGTGACAGCGATCCGGGTACGCGGGCGGTGGCCCGTACGCGATAGGGATTTGGATCTTGGGGTGGCGGTGGTGGCTTCTCCTCGGCCCCGAACGGTGACCAGGGTGTACCTCCGGAACTCGGGTCGGGACCGTCGGTGAATTCTTGCATCGCCCGGGCCCGTCGACGGGGCAGCGGCTCGGCCCCGCTTCGTAGCACGGAAGGGAGTCCGAACTCCGCGTCCAGCTCGCTGATCCGCGGCGACGGGATTCGTGGCGCGGTGTCGGCCACTTCCTCGGCGATCGCGTCGGAGTCTGCGGCGGCACGGTGGGCGGTATAGGTCGTGGCGGAGGTCGACGCGGGTGGCGCGTCCGGGCGGACCGGCGTCAAGCCGGGAACACTCGCGCGGCCGACCGTTCGTGGCTGAGGCGGGATGGCGTCACGCTCCGATGCGGCTTGCTCGTCCATCGCGGCCTCCCAACGGCGAAAAGTGTGGGATTGGCCGCTTCGCCATCGAAGCGCGCGACGTACCCACTCAACCGTGCCACATCCGCGGGCACGACGGAAAGTCGTGCGCAACGCACATGTACGGGTCGAGCCAGGTTACGGCGGACATTGTCACGTTGCCAAGGGACGGCGCTGTCCGGGACCGGTCACCTCGGCGCGAGCAGCACGCCGGCCGAGAATCCCGCCACGGTCGGCTCGTCGGGCCGCCGCGACGCGCTGACCAGGGCATTCGTCGCAGCACCGCTCGACCACCGTCACGTTATGACGACGTCGCAACCGAGGGCGATGCCGGCGCCGAACTCGGGACTGGGTCATCGGACGGGCTGGTCGACGGCGTGGTCGGCGGGTCTGACGGGCTCGTTGGCGCAGAAGGCGTGGGCGTTGGCGTCGGTGTTGGGGTAGGAGTCGGGGTGGGTGTCGGAGTAGGCGTGGGTGTCGGCGTCGGCGTAGGAGTAGGCGTAGGTGTTGGAGTCGGCGTGGGAGTAGGTGTTGGCGTCGGAGTTGGGGTCGGAGTCGGAGTTGGTCCGGTCTGGGGCGGCGCGGGCACGGCCGGTACGACTCGGGCCGCACTGAAGTAGTGACTCCACCAGACCGGTGCGATCTTGACGTTTTCCCCGGTAAACGGCGCTTCGATCATCAACGATTGCCCGGTCGCGCTGCGGCCGTAATACATGCCGACGTGCGATACCGAGGTCCAACTCGTCCCGTTGGTGCCGCTGAAGAAGATGAGATCCCCCGGAAGCAATTCGTCCGGTGAGATCGGCGTCAGCGCGTGCTGCTGGTAACGGGCGATCCGCGGGATCGTGATCCCGGCCGACTGGTACGCCGCCCAGGTCAGCCCGGAGCAGTCATAACTATTCGGACCCTCGTCTCCGAAGACGTACGGCTTGCCGATCTGGGCCAGCGCGAAATGCACCGCGGCGAGCGCCTGCGGGCTGGCGGCCTGGCCGTTCACGACCGTACCGGCACCGATGCCGGCCCCGGCGGCGGCGTCCAGCGCTGCCTGAGCCGCGGCGGCCTGTGCGATGGCCAGCTCGTTCTGCGCCTTCAAGACGTCCAGCGCGGCAGCCTGCGTCGTGTACGTCGCCTGCAACGCATCTTCCTGCGCCTGCAACGCCGCCTGTGTGGCCTGCGCGTTCTGATATGCCGCATAGGCGTTCGTGGTGACCAGGCGCGCCTGCGCCACCGACTTCGCGGTCGCCTCGGCGTTGGACGGTGCCACGCCGAGCCGGGGCACGAGCAGGCCCAGGCTGGCGATGTCGCCGCTATACCCGCTGTACGGGCCGAGCTGCTGCGTCTTCTCGTACGCCTGGGTGGCGGCGTCGCTCATCGCGCTCTCGGACGAGGTCTGCAGAGCGAGAGCGGATTGCCACGTCGTGTACGCGGTCGTGGTGAGCTGAAGGTCGGCCCCGACCGACTCCTGCAGCACCTCGACCTGCTCACCGAGCCCTTCGAGGCCGGCTTCCTGGGAGAGGATCTGTGCGCCGAGCGGTCCGGCCGCGGTGGCCGAGATGGACGGCGTCGGAGTTGGCGTGGCAGCTGGCGTACCTGCATAAACAGGCCGTGGAACGAATGCGCAAATAGCGGTGCAGGCAACAATTGCGAGGGTCGGGCGCATTGCCCGCTTTATAAGGTTGCGCCCTGCCATGTGAAATCCGCCCCGCCCAATGTCAATTGCGTCCCCTGTTTTCCTACCTCACTAACACGCTGCTGTCACTATCGAGTCGGATAACAGATCCCTGATACGAGGCAAATTGCGGATGTCCGCCATGACAGCGCAATCGTGGCTGCGGCTGGCCGATCAGGAGGCCGGCACGGCACCCGGCTACGCTGACTCGTGTACGGCAAGCGCGGAGAACCGAGCGAGAAGACAGGTGGCGGGCGTGGACGTAGGACTCAAGCGCGAACTCGAGGCCAAGGTTTACGAAGGCGTACGGCTGACGCGCGCCGACGGCGAGGCACTCTACGCATCGGACGATCTCGCCTGGCTCGGTCGCCTCGCCCATCACAAGCGCACCGAACTCAACGGCGACCGCGTGATGTTCAACGTCAACCGGCATCTGAATCTGACGAACGTGTGTTCGGCGAGCTGCGCTTATTGCTCATTTCAACGCAAGCCTGGCGAAAAGGACGCGTACACGATGCGCGTCGAGGAAGCGGTCCGGCTGGCGAAGCAAATGGAGGGCGAGCAGCTCACCGAATTGCATATCGTCAACGGGCTGCATCCGACCCTGCCATGGAAGTACTACCCCCGTGTACTGCGGGAATTGAAGGCAGCGCTCCCGGACGTCAACCTCAAGGCATTCACCGCGACCGAGGTGCACTGGTTCGAGAAGATCTCCGGCCTCGGGGCGAGCGAGATCCTGGACGAGTTGATCGACGCCGGCCTGGAGTCGCTGACCGGCGGCGGCGCGGAGATCTTCGACTGGGAGGTCCGCGAGCACATCGTGGATCACGCGACGCACTGGGAAGACTGGTCTCGGATCCACCGCCTCGCCCACGAGAAGGGCCTCAAGACGCCCGCCACGATGCTCTACGGGCACATCGAGGAGCAGCGGCACCGCGTCGACCACGTGCTGCGCCTTCGGGAACTGCAAGACGAGACCGGCGGCTTCGCGGTCTTCATCCCGCTGCGCTACCAGCACGACTTCGTGGATGCGAAGGACGGCATCATCCGCAACCGCCTCCAGGCCCGTACGACGATGGCCAGCCCGGCCGAGTCACTGAAGACGTTCGCCGTCTCCCGGCTGATGCTGGACAACTTCCCGCACGTGAAGTGCTTCTGGGTGATGCACGGACTGTCGCTCGCGCAGATGTCGCTGAGCTACGGCGTCGACGACCTGGACGGTTCGGTGGTCGAGTACAAGATCACGCACGACGCCGACTCGTACGGCACGCCGAACACGATGCACCGCGAGGACCTGCTGACGCTGATCCAGGACGCCGGGTTCCAGCCGGTCGAACGGAACACGCGCTACGAGATTGTCCGCGAATACGACGCCCCGATCCCACTCGCCGAGCGCCGCGCCGAACCGCAGCAGGTGTGGGCGTAGATGGCTGCCAAGCCAGCACCGACTCCGGCCTCCACACCGGGGGGCCGGGTCGCGAGCTACCCGCCTCGTGATGCGAACGGCCGGGTCGGGACGCTCGCCAACATGGCCGGTGGCGTCATCTTCGGCATCGTCATCTGCATGATCGTGCTGGTCGTGATCGACGGGCTGTTCACCCTGCTGGGCGTCGGCAAGTTCGGCACGATCTCGGGCTGGCTCGCCGGCATCCTGCCGGTCTGGATGTTCATCGAGGACTACCGCGCGTGGAAGGGCGTACCGGCTCGGGTCGCGGTCGCGCTGATCGCGGCGGCACTCGGCCTGATCGGCGGCATCGCGCTCAGTTCGACGCTCGGCGCGCTGCGACCCGCCTTCAACGGTGGGATCAGCGTCACGGTCGCATGCCTGGTCTACGCCGTACTCTGGTTCTTCGGCATCCGCTATCTCGCGAGCCGGCTCGGTGAAGGGTGAGGAACGTGCAGTTGCCTCCGATGGTCAAGTACACGCTCGCGCGGATCGGCATGTTCGTCGTCCTCGCATACGTGCTGGACCTGGTCCTTAAAGAGCCGATCCTGGCGATGCTGATCTCGGCGGTCGTCACGGCCGTCGCGTCCTACTTCCTGCTGAGTAAATGGCGCAACGAGGTCGCGGCCACGGTGGAGACGTCCATCACAAAGCGCCGGGCCGAGAAGGAGAAGCTCCGCTCCGCGCTGGCCGGGGATGACGAGCCCGAGCGTCGCTGAATTCCGCTTCGGAGCGCTCGGCGGTAGAGTCACGTCGACCGTTCCGCAGCGAAGCCGGTGAGATCCCGGCGCTGTCCCGCAACTGTGATGCTCACTGTCGTCAATGTGACAGAGAGACAAGCCAGGTCGCCTGCCCGGTCGCGAATTGCGCTCTCGAGGAAGAGCGCCTCGCAGGCCGGGGCGGCATTCCATCCCTTGTCGGCGAAGCACTCCACGCCTCGACCGACAGGAGGAAGTTAGATGAGACGCACCCCCGTAATCCTGGCCACCACTGCGCTTGCCGTGTTGTCCCTCACCGCAGCGTGCGCCAGCTCGAAGGCGGCCACGCCCAAGTCACAGAGTTCGTACACGCCGCCGGTCGCGACCTTCCCGGTCACCGAGGACGGCACGACCGTCACGGCCAAGCCGACACACATCATCTCGCTCTCGCCGACGGCGACCGACATGCTCTTCTCCATGGGCGCCGGCTCACAGGTGATCGAGGTCGACAAGTATTCGACGTACTTCGGTGCGCAGCCGCCGGCCACCAAGCCGCCGGCGGACATCGACGCGTACACGCCGAATGCCGAAGCGATCGCCGCGAAGAGCCCCGACCTCGTCGTGATCGGCTCGGACACCAACAAGATCAAGGAGCAGCTCACCGCTCTGAAGATCCCGGTGTACGAGGCCGACGCAGCACAGACGCTCGATGACACGTACCACCAGATCACCGCGCTCGGTGCGCTGACCGGCAACGTCGAGACGGCGCAGAACGTCGTCGCGGCCGAGAAGGCGGCGATCACCGCCGAGGTCGCTCAGCTCCCGTCGCCGGCGAAGCAGCTCAGCTACTACTACGAGCTCGACCCGACCGCGTTCTATTCGGCGACATCGAAGACGTTCATCGGCGCGCTGTTCACCATGGCGGGCATGGTCAACATCGCCGATCCGGCGGACGCGAACGGCAAGAGCGGCGGGTACCCGCAGCTGACCGCCGAGTCGATCATCAAGGCGAATCCCGACATGATCTTCTTGGCCGACACGTTGGAGAACGCGTCGCCGGCCACCGTCGCGGCCCGGCCGGGATGGTCGACCATCTCGGCCGTCAAGAACATGCAGGTCATCCCGATCGACGACAACATCGCGTCGCAGTGGGGCACTCGTGTTCCGCAGCTGCTTGAAACGATCGTGACCGCGGTCAAGGCGTACCCGGCCTCGTAATGACCGATCTGACGTCCGGACGACGGCCGGTGTCCACACCGGCCGGTGGTCCTCGGTCGTCACCCGAGCCGGCGCGCCTCAAGGTGCGCTGGCTCGTGGCCGGGCTGGCGGCCGTTGTCGTCGCGATGGTCGCCGGTGTGGCGCTCGGACCCGTACGGCTGAATCCCGGCGGCGTCTTCATCGAGCTGCTCGACCAGATCCCCGGCGTGCATCTCAATAGCGGCCTGAGCCCGCAGGGTGCGGCGATCGTCACGCAGTTACGACTCCCGCGGGTCTGCCTCGGCCTGCTCGTCGGTGCGATGCTCTCGCTCGCCGGTGCCAGCTACCAGGGCGCGTTCCGCAATCCGCTGGCCGACCCGTACCTGCTGGGCATTGCGGCCGGAGCCGGTCTCGGTGCGACCATCGCGCTGGTCACCCGGCCCGCGTTCACGGACCTGCCGGCGGCCGGCGGCCGCGGTACGCCGTTTGTCGTGCCGCTCTTCGCGTTCGCCGGTTCGCTCGCCGCGGTGGCACTCACGTACGGTCTCGGTGCCAGCGGTGGCCGCTATCGCACCCCGGCGACACTGATCCTGGCCGGCGTCGCCATCTCGGCGTTTCTCAGCGCCTGCCAGGCGTACGTGCTGCAGCAGCACATCCAGGAGATCCAGCAGGTCTATTCGTGGATCCTGGGCCGGCTGAGCACCGCCGGATGGCACGATGTCGTGCTGCTCCTGCCGTTCTTCGTGGTGACCGCGACGGTGATCCTGACGCAGGGACGCCGGCTTGACGTGATGGCGGTCGGCGACGACGAGGCACAGAGTCTCGGTGCGCATCCGGCGCGTACCCGCTTGATATTGATCCTCGCGGCCTCGTTGGGGACGGCGGCCGCGGTGTCCGTCTCCGGCCTGATCGGGTTCGTGGGTTTGATCGTGCCGCACACCGTGCGCTTGATGGCGGGCTCGAGCTACCGGGTGATCCTGCCGCTGTCGGCACTGTTCGGCGCCGCGTTCCTCGCGCTCGCGGACCTCGGCGCCCGCACGGTCGCGGCGCCCAATGAGATCCCGATCGGCGTGGTCACCGCGTTCTTCGGGGCACCGTTCTTCATCGTGATCCTGCGCACGTCGAAGCAGGTATAGATGACGGCGGCACTGTCCATCCGCGACGTCGGCGTGAAGATCGAGCGGACCGAGATCCTGCGGAACGTGTCCGTCGAGGTCGACGTCGGCGACTGGGTCACGATCATCGGCCCGAACGGTTCGGGCAAGTCGACGTTGCTGCGCGCGGTCGGCGGCCTGCTGCGCTTTACCGGCGCGATCGACCTGTTCGGGCGCGCGATCGGGGAACAGTCCCGACGCGACCGCGCCCGGCTGGTCGCTACCGTCACGCAGGACCCGATCGTGCCGCCGGCGATGGCGGTGCTCGATTACGTACTGCTCGGACGGACTCCGTACATCGCTCCGCTGAGCCGCGAGTCACAACACGACATCGACGTGGTCCTCGGCGTTCTGGAACGCCTTGACCTGCATGGATTCGCATCGCGCCGGCTCGATTCGATGTCCGGCGGCGAGCGGCAGCGGGTCTACCTCGCGCGGGCCCTTGCACAGGGCGCCCGGCTGTTGCTGCTCGACGAGCCGACCTCGGCGCTCGACATCGGACACCAGCAGGACGTGCTGGAACTCGTCGACGCGCTACGTCGCGACCACAGTCTGACGGTGGTCGCGACGATGCATGACCTGTCGATCGCGGGCGAATATGCGGACCGGATGGTGATGCTTGCCGGCGGCTCGGTCGTTGCCAGCGGCTCCCCCGCAGATGTGCTGACCGAGCCGCTGCTGGCGCAGCATTACAACGCGCACGTCCGGGTGATCCTGGGCGAGAACGGTCCGCTCATCGTGCCGGTGCGTCCGGGCAGATCCGTGCCTGATCGTCGCCGCTGGGTGCCTTTGCGGCCGCCTACCGCTCTGCACCGTCTGTGAGTCCAGAGTGGTAGGCCCCGACGAACCCCAGGCCAAGCCCCGCGGCAGCAGTTCACCAGTCGGGTCCAGGCCAGCACTGCAGCAGATCACCGACGGACGACGATCAGCCCAGGATCTGCGGCGGCAGCGGCTTGATGTGGATGATCGACAGCCGCGACACGGCACGGGTCAGCACGACGTAAAGCCGGTTGAGACCGCGCTCCTCGGCCGCCACGATGTCGGCCGGCTCGACGACGATCACATGGTCATATTCGAGACCCTTCGCAACCGTCGCCGGCAGCACGCTCACGCGCTGATCGTCGTCCGCATCGCCGCTCGCGATCCCGGCGTCCGCGAGCGCCGCCGACAGCCGCGCCACCAGCGCGTCCGGCGCGATCACACCGACCGAACCCTCGATCGTGAGCGCCGCGCGACACTCCGACACCGTCGCCGCATAAAGATCATCAACCAGGTGTACGCCCAGCTCACCATCGTGTCGCAGCGACGTGGCCGGCGGTACGTCCACCTCGAGCGACGGAAGCATCCGGTTTGCGAGCGCCAGGATCGACGCCGGCACCCGGAATCCGGTCGTCAACGGCACCACCGGCGCGTCCGGCTTGCCCATGTGCGCGAGCGACGTCCGCCAGTCCCGTGCGGCCCACGGCGCCGTACCCTGGGCCAGGTCACCGAGGAGCGTGATCGATCCGTGCTCGCTACGGCGCGCGATCGCGCGGCACTGCATCGGCGACAGATCCTGCGCCTCGTCGATGACCACGTGCCCGTACCCGCCGGGACGTTCGATCAGGCCGGCCGCCTCATCGATCAGGACGGCGTCGGCCACCGACCATTTCGCCGCCTTGTGCGATCGAGGCGCCTTCGTCCATCCGATCGCCGCCTGCTCGTCTGCGTCCAGGATGCCGTCGGCCGCCGTGGCGAGCACGTCGGCGTCGCTCAGCAGCCGATACACCAACGACTCCGGCGTGATGGCCGGCCATACCTGATCGACGAACGAGGCCACCGGCACGCTCCGGGCCATCCGGCGCAGCCAGGCATCGCTCGGTGATTCGGCCCGCCTCGCCTCCGACTGGCGTTGCAGCATGCCGACGACGCGCGAGCGGACCCGTTCCCGCCCGATCGCGTACGGGGGATCTTCCCGGCGTACGTCATCGACGATCCGGCGCAGCGCGTCGATCGAGATCCGCCACCTGTGCGACCCGTCGGACACCTCCATCGGCACGGTCGGCTTCCCGACCTGCACCTTGAGCGCCCGCGACAGCACATCGGCCATCCGGGCATCGTGCTTCACGGCGGCCGCCTCGGCGGCGTCGATGCTGGTAGGCACGGTCGCCAGCAGGTCCTCCACGGTCGACTGCGTCACGTCGATCTCGCCCAGCGCGGGCAGGACCGCCGAGATGTAGTGCAGGAACGCGCGGTTCGGCCCGACGATCAGCACACCGGCGCGGCGGAGGCGCTCGCGATAGACGTACAGCAGATAGGCCGCCCGGTGCAGCCCGACCGCGGTCTTCCCGGTGCCCGGCGCGCCCTGGACGCAGAGCGAGGCGTCCAGATCGGCTCGGACGAGTTCGTCCTGCTCCGGCTGGATGGTTGCCACGATGTCACGCATCGGTCCGACGCGCGGGCGCTCGATTTCGCTGGTCAGCACCTTGGAGTTGGTGCCGAGTTCCTCGCCCAGGTTGAGGTGCTCGTCTTCGAAGGACGTCAGTATTGCGGTGATCGCGACGCGGGTGGAGCCGGCTGGATCGGGCGTACCCCTGGAGTAACTCCAGCCGAACCGGCGGCGGACCGCGACCCCCTGCGGATCGCGCACGCTGGCGCGGTAGAACGACCGGGACAGCGGCGCGCGCCAGTCGAGGATCATCGGCTCGCCGCGGTCGTCGACGACGTGGCGGCGGCCGATGTGGTAGTCGTTTCCGGCGTGTTCGTCGGAGTCGGGGCCGAAGTTCAGGCGCCCGAAGAACAGCGGCGCGGCCGGATCGTCGGCGAGTTCGGCGATGCGGCGGGCCAGTTGGCGGCCGAGGCTCTCCGCGGCGAACGGATCGCCGGCCACCTTGTCGCCGCCGGCAAAGAGGACTTCGGCTCGTTCCCGCATGCGCGCGAGCGCCGCGCGGGACGAGGTGAGGTGAGTGCGTTCGACAGTCAGTTCTTGATCAAGATCGGTGGGTACGGTCGTCATGGCGTGCGTCATCACCTTGGGTCAGTGATCGTGAACGGCAACCACAGGCCGCCCGGCGCTCGTTTCGGTCTACGTCGAGACACGGTACGTGCCGGCTGTGCCCTCGCGCGCTGGTAAGCACGCGGAAGCGTCCACCTTACTCGCTCTCAGCCGGTGGGGAAGCACTTAAAACGCGCGCGCATCTCGACCGCGTCCTCCGGCGCCGAGCCCTCACGGTTCGGGCTGCGATAGGGATCCAGCAACGCCGAGATCTTCTCGCCGACGGCGACGAGTTCCTCCTGGTTAAGCAGGACCGTGGCGGTCATGAAGTTCCCGTAATCGAGCCATCCGGGTTCGGCCGAACGACCGAGCCATCGACGCGTCTCCACCTCATCGATGGTGATCGCGGCCTCCATCAGCTGGATCGACACCTCGCGGGTCTCCTCGCTGCCGTCGTCCGGGGTCTCGACATGGAATCCGGTGGCGTTGTACGTCGATTGCCAGAGCCGTTCGCGCCCGTCGCCCCGGCTCTCCGCATTCTGGATCAGCCCGGCGCGCTCCAGAGCCCGCAGGTGGTAACTCATCGCGCTGGGCGTCAACCCGACCAGTTCGGCAAGTTCGGTGGCAGTGGACGGGCCGACCCGCATCAGGTGCTGAAGCGACACCATTCGCGCCGGGTGGGCCAGGGCACGTACGCCGGCGGTGCCGTTGATGTGGAGACGTCCCTGGCGTTCAGCGGTCATAACTATGAAGATACCGCTTCACATCCTCTTGCGCACATGAGATGTGAAGTAGTAACTTCGAAGTATGTCCTTCACATCTACGTTTACGCCGCGGTGGTCTGACGTATATATCGCGGCCACCTGCCGGGCGATCGACAACGGCGGCGACATGCTGGCCGCCGTCGCACTCGCTCTCGTCCTGGCGCAGCGCGGGTACGGCGGCGTTGCCGTCTCGGCGCTGATGCTGGCCGCCGCCGTACCGCCGATCCTGCTGGCCACGATCGCCGGCCGGGTCGCCGATCGGCTGGACAGCCGACTGATCCTCGGTGTCGTCGGGCTCGCTCAAGTCGGCGTGTGCGTGGCGCTGGCGTACGCGACGTCGGTCTTCGCCATCGTGGCGCTGGTCGCTGTGCTGGCCGTCCTGGTCTCGTTCACGTCACCGACGTTCAGTGCGCTGACACCGGCGATGGTCGGCCGGGACAATCTGGCCAAGGCGTCCGGGTTGATGCAGACCGCCGGCATGCTCGGCAGCCTGCTCGGTCCGGTGCTCGGCGGCGTGCTTGTCGGCCAGTTCGGCGCGCGCGTGCCGCTGCTGGTGGACGCCGCGACCTATCTCGCCATCCCGGTCGCCGCCGTCCTGCTGCGTACACGCCGTCGGGGCGGCGTGGCGAATTCGGAGCCGGCGCAGGCGGTCGTGGTCGACGGTCCGGCTTGGTCGATCTGGCGCGATCCGCTGGTCCGGCCGTTCATGTTCCTGCTGGCTGCCGTGATCGCCGCGCTCATCGCGGTCAACGTCGTGGACGTGTTCTATGTACGCCAGACGTTGCATGCGTCGAGCACGTTCTATGGCGTAATCACCGCGACCTGGGTGCTCGGTATGGTCATCGGCACCGCGCTGATCTCCCGGATGAAACCGGACGACGCCCGGAACGCCCGATTCATGCTCGTCCTGCTCGGCGGCACCGGCGCCACCGTACTGGCGATGGGCTTCGTGCCGCAGGCCGGATGGCTGGTGCCCCTGGAGATCATCGGCGGGATCATGAACGGTGGCGAGAACGTCATCGCCGGTACGCTGATCGGCCGCCGCGCGCCGTCCGCACACCGCGGGCACGCCTTCTCGCTGTTCGGCGGCCTGATGAACGGCGCCATGACGGTCGGCTTGATCGCCGGCGGACTGCTCCTGTCGATCGCGTCGCCGCGCGAGGTGGTGATCGGTGCCGGCGCCGCCGGACTGGTCGCGTTGCTGCCGTTCGCCGGCCCGGTCCTGCGAGCGGCGGCACGAGAGCAGGCGGCGGAACGACAGTCAGATAAGTCTCCGGCTGCGGAGAGCCTGACGTCGATGGTGTGACCGCTGCCGCCTCTTCACCGTCCGGCAGATAGGCGGAAGGATTTGAGCGCCCTGGCACCGTTATCTCTACCGGATCAACGAAAGCGCCCCTTGTGGATCACGGGAGCCGCTCCTGCACGTACCACGTGTTATGAGGTGGTTGTCTTCTTCGGCGCGGCCTTCTTCGGTGTGGCCTTCGCCGTCACCGTCGCCTTGGCCGCCTTCGACGCCGCGCTCGTCTTCTTGGCCGTCGTCTTTTTCACAGCCGCCGTCTTCTTCGCAGGCGTCGCCTTCTTGGCCGGAGCGGCCTTCTTTGCCGGCGCCTTCTTCGCGGCGGCGGCCTTCTTCGGGGCCGGTCCGGCGGCACGCTTGGCGGACAGCATCTCGGACGCCTGCTCGATCGTCATCAGTTCGAGCGTCTGGCCCTGGCGCAGCGACGCGTTCGATTCGCCGTCGGTCACGTAGGGCCCGAAGCGGCCTTCCTTGATCACGACCTGCTTATCGGTCAGCGGGTCGACACCGAGGTCCTTCAACGGCGGCTTGGCGGCCGCCCGGCCACGCGGCTTCGGAGCGGCCAGCAGCGCCAGCGCCTCGTCCTGCGTGACCGTGAACAGCTGCTCCTCGCTCAGCAGCGAGCGCGTGTCCTCGCCCCGCTTGATGTACGGGCCGTAGCGACCCCCCGACGCGAGGATCTCGACGCCGGCCTCGTCCTTGCCGACAACACGCGGCAGCATCAGCAGCCTCAACGCGTCTTCGAGCGTCAGCGAGTCCTTTGCCATCGTGGACAGCAGCGACGCGTTCTTCTCGCCGCTGGACACGTACGGACCGTAGCGACCGGTCTTCACGACGATCATCTCGCCGCTGTCCGGGTGCTCGCCGAGTTTCCGTTCGCCGCCGCCGCCGATCGCGAACAGCTCGTCGACCTTCTCCGGCGTCAGCTCGTCCGGCGCGATGCCGTCCGGCAGCGAGACACGATCGTCCTGCGGCTGCCCGTCCTCGTTGAGCGGCGTCTCCGCACCGGGCAGCGTGCGCTGCAGGTAGGGACCGTAGCGACCGACCCGGACCACGACGACCCGGCCGGCCTCATCGATGAACAGCGGGATCGAGTTGATGCCGCGCGCGTCGATATCGCCGAGATTCTCGGTGACCATCTTCTTGAGTCCGCCGGTACGGGCGACCGAGCCGGTCTCGCCCATCGATCCGCCGAAGTAGAACGAGGTCAGGAAGTCGATCGACGCGGCGGTGCCATCGGCGACGTCATCCAGCTCGTTCTCCATCATGGCCGTGAACTGGTAGTCGACCAGCTGCCCGAAGTGGATTTCCAGCAGGTTCGTGACCGCGAATGCGGTGAACGACGGTACGAGCGCCTGGCCGCGCTTGAACACGTACCCGCGGTCCTGGATCGTGCCCATGATCGACGAGTACGTCGACGGGCGCCCGATGCCCATCTCTTCCATCGCCTTGACCAGCGACGCCTCGGTGTAGCGGGCGGGCGGTTGGGTCGAGTGACCGATCGCGTCCAGCGCGTCCGCCTTCAACGGCTGGTCCTTCGTCAGCGTCGGCAGGCGGCGCTCGGCGTCCTCGGCCTCGGCGTCCTCGTCGTCGGACGACTCGACATAGGCGCGCAGGAACCCGGGGTCGGTGATCGTCTTGCCGCTGGCGCCGAAGTCGCACTCCTCGTTCGACGTCGAGACGGCCCGGATCCGGACCGACACCGACGAGCCGACCGCGTCGGTCATCTGCGACGCGACGGTACGCCGCCAGATCAGCTCGTAGAGCTTGAACTCCTCGGTGGAGAGCTCGTTCGCGACCTCGCCGGGCGTACGGAACGTGTCGCCGGCCGGCCGGATCGCCTCGTGCGCCTCCTGCGCGTTCTTCACCTTGCTGGTGTAGCGACGCGGCTCCGGCGGCACGCTGGCGTCTCCGTAGAGATCCCGGATCTGCGTACGGGCGGCGGTGATCGCGGACTCGGAGAGGTTGACCGAGTCCGTACGCATATAGGTGATATAGCCGTTTTCGTACAGGCGCTGGGCGGTTCGCATCGTCTGCGCCGACGAGAACCGCATCTTCCGAGCGGCCTCCTGCTGCAGCGTGGACGTGATGAACGGCGCGTACGGCCGGCGCCGGTACGGCTTCTCCTCAACCCTCGTCACCACGAACGGCTGGCCGTTCAGGCGCGCCGCGAGACCCCGGGCACCCTGCTCGTCCAGGTGGACGACGGCTCCGCGGATCTTGCCGGTGGTCGGTTCGAAATCCTTGCCGGACGCGATCCGATCGCCGCCGAGCGCGACCAGCGTGGCCGGGAACGTCCGAGGCCCGTCGCCGGTGGCGAGCGTGGTCAGCGTCGCGGTGATGTCCCAGTATTCAGCGGTGCGGAACGCCATCCGCTGCTTCTCGCGCTCGACCACGATCCGGGTCGCCACCGACTGCACACGGCCGGCCGACAGCTTCGGCATGACCTTCTTCCACAGCACCGGCGAGACCTCGTAGCCGTAGAGCCGGTCGAGGATGCGGCGGGCTTCCTGCGCGTCGACGAGCGAACGGTCGATCTCGCGCGGGTTCGCGATCGCGGCCTGGATCGCCGGCTTGGTGATCTCGTGGAAGACCATCCGCTTGACCGGCACCTTGGGCTTGATCGTCTCCAGCAGGTGCCAGGCGATCGCCTCGCCCTCGCGGTCCTCATCTGTCGCCAGATAGACCTCGTCGACCTCTTTCGCCAGCTTCTTCAGCTTCGTGATCTGAGCTTTACGGTCGGCGCTCACTACATATAGAGGTGCGAAGCCGTTGTCCACGTCGACGCCGAGCCTGGCCCACTTGACGCCCCCGTACTCGGCGGGTACGTCCTTCGCGTTGCGCGGCAGGTCCCGGACGTGCCCGAAGCTCGCCTCGACGAAGTAGCCCGGCCCGAGGTAGCCGGATATCGTCTTCGCCTTTGCGGGCGACTCGACGATGACCAGACGCTTCACCGGACTCGGCACGACACTCCCCTACGTTGCTGTCGATCACTACATGTTGTTGCCGTCGTGTTGCGGCGTCGGACGGCGCCACGGTACACCCATAGGCATCCGTGACTCGTATCACCGATCCCCCGCGTGTGTCGTAGACCCGCGTGTGTCGCGGTCGCGCTACGGCCACTCGCCCGCCGGTGCGGACGGCGGTGGATCACCGATCAGCTCGGCAAGACGGCCGATCCGGCGCCGCCCGCTGATCCGCAGCGACGGCCCTGCCGCACGGCCCGACGCTCCGACGATATCCGAGGGTAGTCCGACGGTTGCCAACGCCCGCTGCAAAATGAGCGAAACGGGTTCTTCGCAGCGTCCGACACGGAGCGTGACGGCCAGCGGTTCGCGGTATCCGGCGGCCATCATCCACAGGCGCAGACGGCGTCCCTCCAGCGCAAATCCCGGCGGCGGGAGCTTCACCGCACCGGCCAGCCACGCACGCGCGAGCGGCGCCAGCATCGTGCTGTACGGCGTCCGGACGCCAAGATTTTCTTCCACTGTGGAGACGCACGTCGCCGCCAGCCCCCGGATCCGCATCTCGCCGACGAGCGCCGCGGCCCGCCACCGCTCCTCGACCACGACGCTGATCCGAGCGGTGCCGCCCATCCGGACGACCTGCCCCGGACCGGCGAGAAGGCCGGCGAGATCGTCCGGACCGGGCGGCCCGGCCTCGATCCCGAACAGCGACAACTGGCGGATTACTGACACGCGGCCACCCGGCCGAAGTCGTTCTGCAGCTCCTGGGATGCCAGCTGGTTGGTGTTGACGCCGGAGTTCGCGTAGTCGGCGTTCAGCTTCGTCATCGCATCGCCGACGCCCGTGTAGAACGCGTCCGCATCCGCGATGGGCAGCGCCTTGACCGTCGTTTCCGCAGCCAGGTAGGCATCGCGGACGGCCGCGAGCGCCGCGGTGAAACGCTGCGAGATGACCGCGCCACCGTCCACATCGGGCACGCCGGCCGCGGCCACCGCCGATCGCGCCTTCTCGGTCGCCTGCGCGGCTCCGTCCAAGAGCGCCAAGATGTGGGTACGCGTATCCGCCGGCGTACGGGTGGTCGCCATCTCCGCTTGCGCATTCTGATTCAACGTGGTGATCTGTGCACGCCACGGCGTCAGCGCCTGGCAGACCGACGTCGCCCACGTGGCCGGCGCGATCGCACTGCTGCACGCGGAGGCACCCAGCGCGATCGCCACCATGACGAGAACGCTGACCAGCTGCCGCGCTTCGAAAGCTGCCGTTCGCCGCTCCCGCGCGACCCGACCTTCGAAACGCGGCCTAGCACGCATGTCCGTCACTGTAATGGCCAGAGGCGACGGAACCGAAGCCAGACGGCGGCGCGGCTTGCCGAGCGAAACACACCGACGTAGCGTCTGTGCGCGTCGGCGTATGTCGGCGTCCATAGTTGCCAAAGGAACGGGTCAAATGCCTCATCGGGCACTTATTCGGATAATTATCGCAACGCTGGTCGGCCTGGCGATCTGGGTACCGGCGTCCGCCGCCAGCGCCGACGACGGCTGCTGCTCGATGACGCTGTCCGGGCTACCCGCCACGTTCCAGGCCGGCGCCGACCCGGTGGTCTTCAGCGCCGCGATCAGCGTCAACGAACCCGCCGACCCGCAGCAGGCGTTCCGATACCTTGCCGCGCAGTTCGATCTCCAGGCCGGCAACAACCTCAGCGGCGGCCAGCTGCACTTCGCATGGCGCCCGCAGAACAGCAACGGCAACTGGCATTCGGTCGGCTTCTCCCGCCACGACGGCCTGCTGCAGGCGACGTTCTACCCGTACCAGAACGTGCCGAACGCCGGGCAGATCAACATCAACCTGCGGCTCAGCTTCGGTGACCACGTGCCCGCAACGAACCTCCAGGTCGGCATGGTCCTGATGGGCTCCGCCCGAAAGAGTGACGCCAAAGAGCTGGCACACGCTGGACCGTTCGCCTCGGCTGTCCTGCCCGAAGCGGCAACTCCGCCGCCGACGCACACGGCGGCGCCACCGGCAGCGGTGGTCCCCAGCCCGACCGCATCGCCGGTCGAGACCGCCACGGCCACACCCGAGGACACCTCAACGTCCGGACCTGGGTGCGCTGCCGGCGGTCGCGCCGACGAGCAACGACGGCTCGGGATCGGGCGTCTGGATCTTCTACATCATCGGCGGCCTGCTGCTGATCGCCGGGATCGGAGTGATCGGGACGCTGCTCTGGAAGCGCAGCGGCGACGCCACGGAGTGGCCCGATCCGAACGATCCGTCGCTGTACGGTGATCAGAATCAGCCGTACCCGGGGCAGGCGTACCCCCCGGCGAGCTATCCGCAACCGAACGCGTACCCGCCGGCGACCCACCCGACGACGGCGTACCCGCGACACGGCGGCCGTCCACCCACGGATCCCACCCGGCAGATGCCGGGTCTCTAAGCAAAAGTGCCGGTCACCGCTCGCGCGGTGACCGGCACTTTCTATCCGGTGTCCTTAAACTTCAACCTTCTCGACGTCCGTCGAGGTGTCGCTACCTGCTTTTCCCGGGCCGTCCGGCTCGGCGGTGACGGCCGGTGCGCCGTCATCCCCCGCGTTCGGGTTGCTCGGGTCGATCGCCATCGGCTTGCGCTTCGTGATGATGATCGTGGTCGCCAGGATCGCCACCGAGATGAGCGCGATCGCGATCCGGAGGCCGGTGTTCTTGTCGCTGCCGGTGCTCCACATGACCACGGCGGGCGCGATCAGCAGGGACACCAGGTTCATCACCTTGAGCAGCGGGTTGATGGCCGGACCGGCGGTGTCCTTGAACGGGTCACCGACCGTGTCACCGATGATCGTCGCCTCGTGCGCCGGCGAGTGCTTGCCACCGTGCGCGCCGTCTTCGACCATCTTCTTCGCGTTGTCCCATGCGCCACCGGAGTTCGCCAGGAACAGCGCCATCAGCGTGCCGGTGCCGATCGCACCGGCAAGGTAGGCGGCGAGTGGACCGACACCGAGGCCGAAACCGACCGCGATCGGCGCCAGCACCGCGAGGAGACCCGGCGTCACGAGCTCACGCTGGGCGTCCTTCGTGCAGATGTCGACGACCTTGCCGTACTCCGGACGCTGGGTGCCGTCCATGATGCCGGGGAAGTCGCGGAACTGGCGACGTACCTCGAACACCACGGCCATCGCCGAACGCGACACCGCGTTGATCGCGAGCCCCGAGAACAGGAACACGACCGCCGCGCCGATCAACAGACCGACCAGGTTGTTCGGGTTCGCCACGTTCAGGATGCTGTCGATCGTGGTGGTCTGACCGGCCTTCAGGAGCGACGAAGCGACCGTGTCGGTGTACGAGCCGAACAGCGCCGTGGCGGCCAGGACGGCTGTCGCGATCGCGATGCCCTTCGTGATCGCCTTGGTGGTGTTGCCGACCGCGTCGAGGTCGGTCAGCACGCGCGCGCCGGCCTCGTCGATGTCGCCGGACATCTCCGCGATGCCCTGCGCGTTGTCGGAGATCGGGCCGAACGTGTCCATCGCGACGATGACGCCGACGGTGGTCAGCAGACCCGTGCCGGCCAGTGCGACCGCGAACAGCGACAGGATGATCGAACCGCCACCGAGCAGGTACGCGCCGTAGACGCCGGCGCCGATCACGAGCGCAGAGTAGACCGCGGACTCGAAACCGACCGAGATGCCGGCGAGCACGACGGTGGCCGCACCGGTCTCGGACGCCTTGCCGATGTCCTTCACCGGGCGACGGGACGTCTCGGTGAAGTAGCCGGTCAGCGCCTGGATGACGGCGGCCAGCACGATGCCGATGACGACTGCGATGATCGCGACGAATCGCGGGTCGTGCGTGTCCTTGGCGATCTCGGAGCCGGTCAGGCCCGCGAACGTCGACGGCAGGTAGACGAAGGTCGCGATCGCCACGAGCACCGCAGAGATCGCGGCCGACGCGTAGAACGCGCGGTTGATCGCCTGCAGGCCGTTGCGGTCGGACTTGCGCAGCCGCGTGATGAACACACCGATGATCGCGGTGATGACACCGATCGTCGGAACGATCAGCGGGAACACCAGGCCCTGGATGCCGAACGCCTTCTCGCCGAGGATCAGCGCGGCGACGAGCATGACCGAGTACGACTCGAACAGGTCGGCCGCCATACCGGCACAGTCACCGACGTTGTCACCGACGTTGTCGGCGATCGTCGCGGCGTTGCGCGGGTCGTCCTCGGGGATGCCCTGCTCGATCTTGCCGACCAGGTCGGCGCCGACGTCGGCCGCCTTCGTGAAGATGCCGCCGCCGACTCGCATGAACATCGCGAGCAGCGCCGCGCCGAAGCCGAAGCCCTCGAGCACGGTCGGAGCGTTGCCCTTGTAGATCAGGACGACGATCGCGGCACCGAGCAGCCCCAGGCCGACGGTCAGGAACCCGACCACGCCACCGGTACGGAACGCGATCTGCATCGCGCGCTCCCGGCTGCCCTCGCCGGTGTTGGCTGCCGCGGCGACCCGGAGGTTCGCGCGGGTTGCCAGCCACATGCCCGCGCCGCCGATGAACGAGCTGAACAGCGCGCCGACGACGAAGAAGATGGAGCGGCCGACCCGTACTTCCGTACCGCCGTCAGAGACCGGCAACAGCGTGAGCAGGATGACTGCGACCACACCGAATATGCTCAGCGTCTTGAACTGCCGGGTCAGGAACGCATTCGCGCCCTCCTGCACCGCGCCGGCGATCTCTTTCATTTTCTCTGTACCCGTGTCGGTGCGCAGAACCGCCTGAACCAAGGCGGCAGCAAAGCCAAGTGCTACGAGCGCGATCACGGCAGCGATCACTACGTAGGTCAGATTGGCACCGGACAGGGACAGTCCGCCGCTGGCGGAGATAGTCCCGGACATCTGTGTCCTCCTGTAACCGATATACGTCGTTGCGGGCCTTCGGTGTCACCACGGCCGCAACGTTTCTCCACGCGGGGAGTTCCTGGGGCATGCCTGGTCGGACCAGGCATGTTGTTGATGACCCGGGTACTTTAGCTGGACATCGTGGCTATGGTCACACGCAGGACGGGTCGTGTCGCGTAGATCCAGGTGAGCGTGCTAGCGATGTGCCCCGGTTGGCCATGACATTTCCACTTCGGTGCCGAATCCGACCGATGCCGGACGCACCGAAAGTTCCTCAACGAGACCGGCCAACAGCGTCAGGCCCATGCCCACGGCGACGTACTCCTCGTTCAGCGCATCGATCTCGTCCTCGGTCCGGCCGAACACGTCGACATCGTCGACCAGGCCGGAAAGGTCGACGTCGTCGACCAGGCCGGACATGTGGTTCGTCGGGCGGGCGCCGTCACCGGGTGCGCGATCGGTGACCCGTACCGTGAATTGGTCGTCGTCGCGCAGCTCGACCAGGATCAGGTCGGACAGAGCGTGGCGGCGGTGCAGCGCGACCGCGCGCGAGCAGGCCTCGCCGATCGCCAGCCGCACTTCGTCCAGAGTGGCGTCCGCGACGCCCGCGCGGCGCGCGACCGCGACCCCCACCAGGCGCGCGGTGCGCACATGCGCGGGGTACGGCGAGAACGACAGCCGAACCGTCGCCATCGGTATGTCCCTCAACCGGCCTGGCCGGCGCCGGCCGACGCAGACTCGACCGAGTCGTAGATGGTCAGCACGGAGTCGAGCGCGGTGATCCGGAAGATCTTGAGAAGACGTTCCTGATCGCAGACGACGCCGAAGGAGCCGCTGACCCCACGCAGCCGACGCAGCGCACCGACCAGCACGCCAAGCCCGGTGGAGTCCAGAAACTCGACATGAGTGAGGTCGACGATCAGCTTCGTGGTGCCCGCGTCGACCAAGGAAATGATCTTTTCACGCAGGGACGGCGCCGTATAGACGTCGATCTCACCGCCGACTTCGAGGATCGTGTAGTCGGCGGCACTCCGAGCGGTCAGTGCCAGTTCCATTCGACCTCCTTTGCGCGCCTGCTTTGCGACATTCTGCACTCAGTGCCGGTTCCGGACCACCCATCCGGTGGGATGGCTTCGACATTGGCGGAATCACCGACTCGAAACGGTGTTTGCGCCTTCGAGAGAGATCTAACCATCGACGGCCGATAGTTGCGATGGTCGGGAGCTACGACGCTGGGCAATTGGACGTTGCCGCAGGGTGATGGAACAGTGCAGGAGTGGGAGCCCCCGACCCGGACGAGTTGTTGCGCCGGTTGACGCGCGGCGAGGACTGCGTGACCCACATCGAACGCGTACCCGCTCGGCCGGCCGTACCGGTTGCGTGGCCAACCTGGTCGGCGGCGTGGTTGCAGACGGCGTTTGCCGCCCGCGGTGTCGATCGGCCCTGGTCGCATCAGGCCGAGGCGGCATCGGCCGCGTTCGAGGGACGACACGTCGTCGTATCCACCGGGACCGGATCGGGTAAGTCGCTGGCCTATCAGCTGCCGATCCTGACCGCGCTGTTCGAGGATCCCCGCGCGACCGCGCTCTATTTCGCGCCGACGAAGGCGCTGGCCGCCGATCAATTGCGCACGCTGGTGGAATTGGGTCCGCGGGATGCGCGCGCCGCAGTTTACGACGGGGATACGCCGTGGGAAGAACGAGAATGGGTACGCGCAAACTCGCGCTTCATCCTCACGAATCCGGACATGGTCCATCGCGGCATGCTGCCCCGGCATGCGGCCTGGTCCTCGTACTTCCGACGCCTCCGCTACGTCGTCATCGACGAGTGCCACGTCTATCGAGGCGTATTCGGATCGCACGTCGCGCAGGTGATCCGGCGATTGCGACGGATCTGCGCGAGGTACGGCAGTTCGCCGGTCTTCATCCTGGCGTCGGCGACGGCCGGTGATCCGGCGACGACGGCATCCCGGCTCACCGGGCTACCGGTCGACGCCGTGACCGTGGACGGATCGCCGCGCGGCGGGACGACGTTCGGCCTGTGGGAGCCGCCGCTGTTGCCGTCCTCGCCGGTCCTCGACTCGCCGCTGCGGGTATCCGCACTACGGCAAACGGCCGACCTGCTGGCCGACGCGGTCGCCCACGGCGCGCGCACGATCGCGTTCGTACGCTCCCGGCGGGGTGCCGAGCTGGTGGCGGCGATGGCGAAGCGAGGGTTGACCGAGGCCGTCCCCGAGTTGGCCGGTCGCGTCGCCGCGTACCGAGCCGGCTACCTGCGGGAGGAGCGCCGCGCGCTGGAGCAGGCGTTGCTCGCCGGCGAGCTGCTGGGATTGTCGTCGACGAACGCGCTCGAGCTGGGCGTCGATCTGGTCGGCCTGGACGCCGTGATCCTCGCCGGATATCCGGGCACGCTCGCGTCGCTCTGGCAACAGGCCGGACGCGCCGGACGCGCCGGCCGAGACGCGTTGTGCATCCTGGTCGCCCGCGATGATCCGCTCGACACATATCTCGTGCACCATCCCGAGGCGCTCTTCGGCCGGCCGGTCGAAGCGGCGGTGCTCGACCCCTCGAACCCGTACGTGCTCGCGCCACACCTGTGTTGCGCGGCCTCCGAGTTGCCCCTGACCGTGGCCGACATCGACCTGTTCGGCCCGTCGACCGCCACGACGATCGACGCGTTGACCGACATCGGCGCGCTGCGACGGCGGCCGACCGGCTGGTACTGGGCTCGCGACGGCCGACCCGACGTCGATCTGCGCGGCACCGGCGGCCCACCGATCTCGATCGTCGAGGCGGCGACCGGCCGGCTGCTCGGCACCGTGGATCAGGGCGCGTCCCACGGCCAGGTGCACGACGGCGCCGTACACCTGCATCAAGGTGTCTCGTACGTGGTCGATCACCTCGATCTCGAGGATCATGTGGCTCTCGTGCACGCCGAGGAGCCGGATTGGTCCACGCATGCGCGCGATGTCACGTCGCTGACGGTCGAGTCGGTCACCAGCTACGTGGATGCGGGCCCGGTCGGCCTGTTCCTCGGTACGGTCGACGTCACCAACCAGGTCGTGAGCTACCAGCGACGGCGATTGAGTACCGGCGAAGTGATCGACACGAGGCCGCTCGACCTGCCGGCCCGCCAACTCCGGACGACCGCCGTGTGGTGGACGATCTCGCCGGGCGCGCTGGCGCTGGCCGGCGTCGAACCGGCGGACGTTCCCGGTGCGCTGCACGCAGCCGAGCACGCGGCGATCGGGCTGTTGCCGCTCGTCGCGACGTGCGATCGGTGGGACATCGGCGGACTTTCCACAGCGGTACACCCGGACACCGAGGCACCGACCGTGTTCGTCTATGACGGGCATCCGGGTGGGGCCGGATTCTCCGAGCGCGCCTATCACGTCGCGTCCGACTGGCTGTCCGCAACACGATCGGCGATCGCGGCATGCGGTTGCGAACGCGGCTGCCCCTCGTGCGTGCATTCCCCGAAGTGCGGCAACGGCAACGATCCGCTGTCGAAGGCGGACGCGGTCCGGGTCCTGGATGCCGTACTGGCCGCCTTGTCCACGGCGACGGGTGCCGCTCCTCGCCCGGAGGTGCCGGGCCTGGTCGGCCAGCACTAGGGACCGCTGCGCAGTCCGGTCGTGCGCGACGCCGGTCAGGTTGAGAACGGGCCCGGCTCGTGCGGTTGCCTCGGCCGGGCTCAGACCTGGTGGCGCGTCCGGGATCTGCACGGATGCCGTTACCGTCACGTACGGATCATCAACCCGGCAGCTCTGCATGACGGCGTGGTTTGCCTCCACGATCTCGCGTGCGGCTGCGCACGCCTCGTCGGGGAAGAGTTCGGCACGTGCCGCGCCGGTCAGCGCTCCGAAGTCCGCCGCCGCCTGCGCCTGATGCCGCGCGATCGTCACCGTTACCGCGAGGACCGCGGTCATTCCGACGGCAACGATGACCGCACCCGCGGCCAGGGTGGCAATCGATGCGAAACCGCGGTCTTGCAGCACTTTCGTCAGGCGTGTCACGGTGCCGCCGCTGGTTCCAGCGTGGTGACCGCGGTTCCGACGACGTACACGCCCGGCAACCGTCGCCCCAGCGGACGCGTCCGTGCCGTCACGGTCGCGCGGACGAGGTCGCCGTCGATGGTGACGACGACCGTGGCACCCGGCGGCGCGTCGGCAAGACCCGCAGCCAGACCGTCGCCGCCGCGTGCCTGCACCAACGCGGCATCGCGAGCGGCGTCGACGCAGCGGACCTTGTCGAGGGCCGCGTCGACGGCACCGAGTGAGAATCCGAGCAGTAACACGAGTGCCGGCATGACCACGGCGAACTCCGCCGTCACCGCGCCGCGGTCGCCGGTCCGTGGCAGTGCCACCTCCGCCGGCATCCGCCGCCACCGGATGACTCGGCGCCGCCGACCGCCGATCACTTCAACGCTCGGCTGACGATCGCCGCCAGCGCGGACTGGATGCTCGCGGACGTGAGCACCTTCAGCAATACGCCGGCGAACGCAACCGCGGCCAGCGTGCCGACGGCGTACTCGGCGGTGGTCATCCCGCCGTCCCGCCGCCCCTTCCGGATGACGGCCTTAAGCCAGGTCATTGGTTCTCCTCTCACCGCAGGACACCGCTGAGGACAGCGACGATCACCGGCACGACGCCGGCAAAAACGAAGGCGGGCAGGAAGCAGAGCCCGAGCGGCAGCACCATCAGGACACCGAGGCGTTGGGCGGTCGACTCCACCCGGGCCAAGCCCTCGGCGCGTAGCGCGTCGGCAAGCAGCTCCAGCGCGCGGGCGACCGCCGCCCCGCTGTCCGAACTACGCGCCACGGTGTCGGCGAGCCGGGCCGTTTCAGCACGTGCACGCAGCGCGGCCCACGCGTCGGCCGGTGTGAGGCCGAGCCGGAGACCGTCCGCCACCCGAACGAACCGCCGGCCGAGCGTGCCGCCGATCGCGGTACCGACCGTCCGCATCGCATGTTCGGTCGGCGCGCCCGATCGGAGCACCGCGGCGAGGAGATCCGCGGCAAACGGCACGACGGCTGCGATCCGCGCGCGTTCCCGCCGATGTGCCGGCGACTCGAGCCGCCGCAATACGCTGACCAGCCAGATCGCACCGATCGAGCCGGCTGCGATGCCGAGCCGGCCGCCGATCAGCAGCCAGATCGCTGACGCACCGGCCAGCGATCCGGCGGCGACCGGTCCGGCGCCGATTCGGTCACGATCGGTCTCCGTACGCCGCGACCTGCCGATCATCGCCAGGCGCCGGACGAGCGATGCGTCGCGGAAGCCGGCCGCCTTGCCCCTTTCGGATTTGGCGCCGCCCTTGGCGGAAGTGGCGCCGCCCTTGGGAGGTAGCACCGCTGGTGGAGGTAGCACCGCCCCTGGCGGAAGTGGCGCCGCCCCTGGCGGAAGTGGCGCCGCCCCTGGCGGAAGTGGCGCCGCCCCTGGCAGAGGTGGCGCGTTCCGCGGAGACGGTGCCGCCTTCCGCGGAGGTGGCACCGCCTCGCTCGGATGTCGGACTGTCGGGCCGGTGGACGGGCCTGGCTTGGCCACCTGCGCTGGCGACGTATCGCGACGAGGAATTGTTGCCGATCATCGGACTGCCTTCGCCGTGTCGGCGAGCCGTTGGGTCCACGCCAGCCCGGCGACCTGCAACGAGAGGGCGACCGCGGAGCACAGAGCACCGACCTTCGTGTGCAGCAGTTCCCACAGCGGATCGGCACCGATCCCGTAACCCAAGGCGATCCCGCCGACCGGCAGGCCGGCCAGTAGCCAGGCGGTTGCGCGTACGCCGGCGGCCTGCGCCGACGCGAGTACGGCGACCCGGGCGACGGCCCGAGCATCGGTATCTACGCGGTCCAGAAGATCGCTCAGGCGGGCACCGGTCACCTCGGCAACCCGGCACGCGATCCGGATCTGGTCGACGATCCGAGAGCCGGCTGCCCCGGCCGCGCTGATCGCGGGCAGCACCGCAGCCGCACTCGCACCCGGTTCGGCACCGGCACGCAGATCGGCTGCCAGGGCGACGAGCCCGTCCGTCGCCGCCGCGCCAGCACGCGACTCTGCGGCATCACGCCGCCGCCGGACGAGTACGCCGATCGCGACCGCCACGTAGACACCGGCGATTCCGGCGGCGACCGGGCCGGCGTCGAGCCCGGCCGCGACTGCGGACACCGCGACCCCGACGACGCGGGTGATCACGGCATGGCGGAGCGCCGCATCGACCAGTCTCGGACCGAGTCCGCGCGATGGCGTTCCGAGAGCGACAAGGCGCCCGAGCCGAGTCCGATCGCGCAGCCGCGGCAACCGCAGCCGAGCGGCGCTCACGGCCGACCGGCCAGAAGACCTGCCGGAGGACGGCGACCGCGCTCGGACAGCAGGTCGGCGAGCACGACCGCGCCCGGTCGCATGCCGCCGTGCCGATGCCAGGCGGAGACGGTTTCGATCGCGCCGCCTGTGCCGACCGGCCGCAGTACGGCGATCTCGTCCAGTACGCGTCCGGTCGGCGTACGGCGGACGTGGATGACGACCTGGATGCCGGCCGCGATCTGGGCATGCAGGGCTGCCCTCGGTACGCCGGAGAGCAGCCCGAGCGCCTCCAGCCGGGCGGGCACGTCATCTGCGGTGTTCGCATGCAGCGTCCCGGCGCCGCCCTCGTGACCGGTATTCAACGCACCGAGCAGATCGATGACCTCGGCGCCTCGGCACTCTCCGATCACCAGCCGATCGGGTCGCATTCGCAGCGCCTGCCGGACCAGGTCGCGTACGGTGATCATGCCCGCACCTTCGATATTCGCGGTACGCGCGGCGAGCCCGACGACGTGCGGGTGATCCGGCTGGAGTTCGGGCGCATCCTCGACGATCACCACCCGCTCGTCATGCGGAACGAGGCCGAGCAGAGTCGTTAGGACGGTGCTCTTTCCCGACCCGGCACCGCCGGTGACCAGGTAGGACAGGCGGGCGGCGACGATGCCGGCGAGCAACTCGGCGCCCAGCGGGCTCACCGATCCGCCGTTGACCAGATCGTCGAGGCGGAACGCGCGGCGGCGGAACGCCCGCAACGACAGGTACGGACCGCGGGTGGCCACCGGCGGGAGGATGGCATGCACTCGGGTGCCGTCCGGCAGGTAGGCGTCCACGTAGGGCGAAGCCTCGTCGAGACGGCGACCGCATGCGGATGCCAGCCGTTGTGCCAGCCGACGGACCTCGGCCGGCGAGCCGATCGCCACCGGATGCCGGATCAGTCCGTTGCCACGATCGACCCACACCTCGCCGCCGTTGACCAGAACGTCGGTCACGGCCGGATCGGCGAGCAACGGCGCGATTGCGCCGACGCCGGTGAGATCGGAGGTTCGCGGCGCGAGTGCCGGCTGTGGTATCGGAGCCGAAGGGGCGAGCGCCGCGCCCGGGCTGCGTCGCGGCGCCTGGAACGTCGCCACGGTCTCCGGGACGACCGGCGTGAACGTGGTCATGCTGCATCCCGGTCGATCTCGACGGCACCAGCGGCCAGCAGCCGCTCGCAGAGCTTGGCCAGCGATCCGCGCCCGTTGCCGGTCGGCGGCTCTCCGCGTTCGAGAGCATTTGTGATCGACGTCTCGAGGTCGAACGATCCGGCGAGCGGCAGCCCGACCGCGTCCGCGACCTCCACCGGCGTCAACCGGCCGGGCGCCGGGCGCCGCACGACGACCTGCAGGTCAGGGCAGAGCGAGATCACCGTCGCCGCAACCCGTGCCGCAGCGGCGCACGCGCGCAACTCCGCCGGGACGACCAAATAGGTGCGATCGGCGACGGTCAACGCCAGTGCGGACGCATCGTCGATGCTGCGCGGCAGATCAACGATGACGAGATCGCGATCATGCCGACCCGCATCGAGCGCGACCGCCATTGCGTCGGGCGATGCGCTGGTCGGCTCACCGCGATCCCACGAGAGCACAACCAGGTCCGATTGGCCGGGAAGCGCGTCCAGGAGCGTGCTCGGGTGGGCGTTACCGCCTGCGCCGGAGAGTGCGGGCCAGCGCAGCCCGTCGCGATGCTCCCAACCCATCACCAGATCGACACCGCCGCCGAGCGGATCCGCATCGATCAGCATCGTCGATCGGCCCTGGCGAGCGCCGGTGACGGCAAGACCGCCGGCGAGCACGGACGCGCCCGCACCACCGCGCCCGCCGAGAACACCGATCACATCGGCAATCTGACCCTCTTCCCACCGGCTCAGCCGGGCCACCAGCCACGGCTCGCCGGCCGGCAGGAACGCCACATGGTCTGCACCGAGGCGCTCGGCGATCTCGATGTCGGCGACCGGTTTCTCCTCATTACTACCGCGATCGCGCAGGTCGATGAGGATGACATCGGGTCGTGATCGGAACCCGGCCCGGATGCATGCCTCGGCCATGTCCCGCCCTATGAAGACCAGCGGGGCGGCCGGAAACCAGGACCGTGCGGCGGCCGGATCCGGCGCCACGTCGGCGATGAGGCCGACATCCGCGGTGAGTCGCAGAAGCTCCTCGAGCAGCAAAGGATCTGCGGTGATGATGAGCGGACTGGGCCGTCGGGTCGTTTCCTGCGGATGAGCAACCATCGTCTTCCTCCAGCGTTGGCGCGACCCGCATACCGTGCCTCGGCCGTCCGTCCATAACAATCGATGCCTATCGATTCTGTGGACAGCGAGGGTGCTTGTGGATAACCAACGGATGCCGGTCGGTGCACCGCGCGTACGCTCAGCCGTGTGCCGTACGAAGCCATCGCACCGCTGACCCCGATCACCGCCCTCACGTCGTGGCAGTTCGTGCCGCTGAGCGGCGTACTCGTGATCGTGATCGGTGCGGCATATCTCCGGGGCGTACGCAAAGTCGGCGGGTGGCCGGCTGGGCGTACCACATTGTTCGTCGGATTTGGCCTTGGATCTTGGGTCTTGATGACGATGTCGTTCATCGGCGTCTACGACACCACGCTGTTTTGGGTGCGGGCCGTCCAGAGCGTGATCCTGATGATGGTCACACCGATGTTTCTCGCGCTCGGGATGCCGTTACGCCTGCTCATGATGGCCGTGAAGCCGAAGACGGCGGCTCGGTTGCGTGTCGTCGGGCACAGCATGTTCGCGAAGTCCGTCACGTTCCCGGCGGTCATCTCGATCGTGCTGCTGACCACGCCGTTCGCGTTCTTCTTCACGTCATGGTTCGACGTCGCGCTGCGCGGCGGCATTGTCAACCAACTCACGAACGTCTGGTTCGTCGCGGTCGGATGGGCCTATTACTGGACGCGGCTGCAGGTCGATCCGGTGCCGAAGGCGTATTTCGCGCTCGTCTCGATCGGCATCACGTTTGCGGAAGTGATCTTCGACGGCGGCCTGGGCTTGCTGCTGATCTTCGGGCACGAGATTGTCGGCCTGGCCCACTACGAGGCCATCCGCGACTGGGGGCTCAGCCCGCGCAGCGATCAGATCGCCGGCGGAACCGCTTTCTGGATCATCGGTGACCTCTCCGGCCTGCCGTTTCTGGGCGCGCTGTTCCGCAAGTGGGTCCGCGACGATCGGGAGCAGACGATCGCGGTCGACCGCGAACTCGATCAGCTCGAAGCGGCCGCCGGGCCCGTTCCCGATGATGACGACGGCCTGCAGGCGCCCTGGTGGGAGACCGACCCGTCGCGACTGCGCCGGTAACCACAGCGGCTACCGGCCGCGGATCGACCTCCGCAGGTCGATCCCGGCGGCGAACGACACGGCACACAGCACCACCAGGCTCCCCAACCACGGCCAGCCGACGGCGACCAGACTCGGCCAGGTCGGTGCTGGCCAGATCGACTGCGCCGCCGTGAAGATCGGCAGGTAGCCGCCCGCCACCCACCAGGCGAGCGCAGCCGAGACGAGCCCGATCACGCCGGCCACCGCCGCGATCGAGAGATAGCCGGCCGAGGCGGCCCGACCGACCGTTCGAGCGGAGACGCCCTGCCGACGCAGCGCCGCCAATTCGTCGGTACGCGGGCTCCGGTCGATCACCGCGACGAGCAGGATTGTTCCGATCGCGAGGAGGATGGCCAGCAGCGCGGCCAGCAGATGGAACCGCAGTGCCTGCGCCGGACCCTGCTCGTTGAGGTCGTTCGCCTCGGCGGCCGGTGTCGTCGAACTCGCGATGATCAGACCGTGCGCCGCTAGGCGGGACAGCGCATCGGCCGGTGCCGACGGACCGAGCCAGACCTGCGGGTTGACCGCGGACCCGTTGTCGGTGGTCAGCAGGTCGGCGTACCGGAGGTCGATCAACGCGCCGGAGCGACCTAGTCGTGGCAGGCCTGGCAGTTCCGCAACGCTGACGACCGGCATCGAGGTGCCGTCGAGCGTGTTGATCGAGACGGACTTCGGCAGATGCGACGTCGTCACGATCGGCAGCGGACTCGGTGCCGGCGTCACGCGTACGTGTGTGGCGTTGGAATTCGGGCTGTTCAGCGAGATGGTCGGACCGGCCGCTCCGGCAGTGACCGAGCTGCCGTTGCCTCCGATCCAATCCGAGCCGGCCGTGCTGCCGATCACCTGCTGTCCGTCGGCGCGGACGGCACGGACCGTCAACGTAAACGCGTAGGTGCTGATCCGGCCCTGGTCGAATCCGAAGCCGGCGATCCGGCAACCGGCCGCACACGGGATCGCCGCGGTCAACGTTGCGGCGCCGTTCGTCAGCTTGCCGAGTGGGACCGCCAGTGGCGCCGACCCGTCCAGTGGCACGAGATCAAGGCCGAGCGTCATCTCCATCTGGTTGGTCAGTCCGGCCGTGGTCACGTCGACCGCGATCGACGATGCGGTGACGTTGATCGGTGGTGCGTACCCGGACGGATGCAGCAGCGTCCCGATCGTGGCGGCGCTCAACGTCCCGTACGCGGGGCTCCACGTCGCGACGGCTCCGAGCCGGGTTGCGTCGACCGCGATCACCGGCGGCACGCCCGGCGTCGTGGCCGGCAGCCCGACGACCGCCATCGCCCAGTGACCGTCCGGGTCAGCCGCGTCGACCGCGGCCAGGATCTGCGAACGCGTTGCCGTCGCAATGCTGACGACGCGCGTGGCGCCGGTCTGCACGGTCGAGAGATCGGTACGGCCGGTCGTCGCGACCGACTGCCCGGAAGCCGCGAACGCCATCAGTCCGACCGCCACCGCCATCAGGATGAGAATGCGCTGCGCGCCCGGGCGGCGGCCGATCCCGAACGCAGCGATCGCCGTTGCCACCCGACCCCGATCGATCGCGCGCCGCCCGATCCGGCGGGCGACCGGCACGACCGCGAAGCTCGCCGCGGTCGCCGTACCAAGGATGATCAACCCGGGTACGAGCAGCGTCACGCCGCGCAGATCGCCACCCGACAGCCGCAGCTGGATCGCGGCCACAATCGCGGCGATCACGATGAGGATCTCGCTGGTGATGCCGATCCGGCTGCCCAGGCCGCGTACCGTGGCCGGGATCCGGCGCAGCAGTGGCGCAGCCGAGCTGCTGACCGGCTTGACGACCGCGACGAGCACGGCGAACAGGCTGCCCGCCATGGCCACCAGAGCCCACTCGATCGACGCCGGTGCGAACAACCGCACAATGCCGAAGCTGGCGAACGTTCCGATCAGGATCATCGTGACGTTCTCGCCAGCGGCCAGCCACCATCGCAGGAAGCGAGGCGAACCGCGGAGCGCGACGACGCCGTACTCGAATCGCGTCGCCGCAGCCGTGTACGCGGCAGCCAGGAAGATCACGAACCAGGCCAGTGCGACCAGTGGAACCGCCGCGACCGGGATCAGGCGACTCGTCACCGCCTCGTTCTCCTGGATCGTCGCGATCAGATCCGGAATCGCGGTCGCCACCTTGACCTGAGCGGTTGCCGCCTTCAGCTGCACCGCCGCGACCGTCGCCGACAGCTTCGGCAGATCCGATGCGAACATGCTCCGGCTCGGGATCGCCAGCGTCGTGACGGATTTGGCGCCGGACGGCAACGCCTCGACCGTGGAATCGTCCGACAGGATCGGCGCCGTACGGCCGGCCGCGAAGTACGGTGTCGGCCCCCAATAGACCTCGGTCGGCGACGTGGGTGCATAGATCCCGGTAACGGTCGCCTGAAACAGTTTGCTCAGCTGGCTCAGATTCTGATTGACGCCGGCACCGGCGACGGACGTCGCGAGGGCGATCGTGTCACCGGGCGCGAGATGCAGCGTCCTCGCCAGCGCGCTCGGCAGCATGACCTCCGCGACGCCGACCATGCATCGGCCGCGGATGACCGTGATATGCACGCAGACATCCTGCCGGGACAAGACCACCCCCTGCGGTGGCTTGGCCGAACCGGCGCCATTCATGATCGACACCGGTACGGCCGTCGACTGCACCGTCGAGAAGCCCGGAATGTCCCCGACGGTCGTCGTGAGCTGCGGATCGACCTGTGAGCCGAGAGCCACCGCGGCCGGCGACACCGCGACCGAGAACTCAATCGTGCGTTGGACTGCGGTTGCGTCACTCCACTGCCGCGCAGCCACGGTCGCGTCGACATGGGTCAGGTAGGCGGGACCGACGAGTGCTGCAATCGCCGCGAGTGCGGCCAGAAGCAGCATCGTGAACGCCTGCGTACGGCGGGAACGGATCATCGTGTAGAGCAGCGGGATCATGACGCCACCTGCCCGTACGAGCGCTTCGACAACGAACGGCCGGCGACCGCACCGGTAATCCCGTAGATCACCAATGCGCCGGCGGCGACCAGCAGCAGTGGCAGCGCGGAGAGACCATGCCCGGTCGGGATGAGCGACCAGGAGTCGATGAACAACGGCGTTCGGTTTGCCGCTAGAAGTCGGGCCAGAATCGCGGCGAGAATCCCGCTGCCGACGGCGAGCAGGATCAGGATCCCGTACCCGCCGTATCCGATGGCACTCGCGGCGCGACGAGACAGGCCCTGCACCCGCAGCGCGACCAGTTCGGTGCCGCGCGGCCTGCGCTCGGCCGCGGCGACCACCACCAGTGCCCCGGCCGCGAGCAGCAGCCCGACCGCGCCGGTGAGGATCTGGAACCGCAGTGCCGCCGACGGGCCTTGCTGCCCGAGATGATCGCGGTATCCGACGATCGTGGCGTCGTGCAGGATCACCAGACCGCCCGCCTGGAGTTTCGAGATCAGCGACGCGGGCGCACTCGCCGACAGCCAGACCTGGAAGACCTCGTCCTGGCCGAGATCCATCGTGCTGTGCTCCAGCGTGGTGAGGTCGGTGACGAGACCGCTCCCGCCGACCGCGGGCAGCACCGGCAGCGCGCCGACGAAGGTCACCGGCAGCGGCGTCCCGTTGATCTGTTCGAGTTGACCGATCGCACCGTCGGTCCCGCCGGCGGTGAAGACCGGAAGCGGGATCGGGCCGTCGGTCGTATACACCGAACCGCCGCCGCCCTGATCCTGCGGCTTCGGCTCATCGGTGACCGTCATCGTCATCGTGGCGCCGGCATAGGACACCCCGAGGCCCATGTCGTTAATGTCCGACTGGGTCCGCCAGCGGGTGACATCCCCGAGGTCGGTGCCGTCGAGAACCGTCCCCGACGGGGAACTCAGCCCGTTGATGGCCACCGCGGTCCCGACGATGCCCTGATACTTGTACGCGTCCGCCAAGACGTCCCAGTCCCAGGCGCCGTACGGTGTCGGCGGACCGGTGATCTCCAGCGCGTAGATCCGGCAGGAGTCATTCGCGCACTGGGTCACCGGCCGGGTCAGCGTCTGCCGGCCGTTGTGGAGCGGGCCGAAGCCAACGTTGAGCAGGTCACCGGTCACGGTGTCGACGATCGACAAGACCAGGTAGGGTGCGCCGCCATCCGCGGCGTCGGTCCCGGTCGCGTCCAGGGTCAGCGCCGGACCGGTGAACTCCACCGACGGCGGCAGCTTCGGCTGGAGCAGCGCGGCGAATTCGGTCGGCGTGACCGCGTCGTCGCGATCCGGCCACGCCGCCACCGACGCGAAGCGGGACGCATCCACCGCGACCAGCGGCTGATCCAGCGACGCATCCGCCTTCCCGTTCACGATCGGGTCGGAACTCGGGTAGGTCACGACGGCCATCGCATCGTGGCCGCCGGGATCTGCGGCGCGGACGACCGACATCAGGTTGAGCGGCGTCGTACCGTGAACGGTCAGGACGCGTGGAGCACCCATGTCGATGACCGCCCGCGCGGCGCGGACCTGGGTGCTGCTCCGCAGACCGGTACCGGCCAATGCCAGAAGTGCCACCGAGACCGTGAGCAGCACAAACACGCGATCGATGCCCGGCCGCCGGGCGACCTGGAGGACACCGACGGCGGTCCGGACACGACCGGTACGCAGAGCGGCCGCTCCGATCGAGATGCACACGGCGATGAGGAGCCGTGCCGCGATCAGTGCAACCGCGAGCACGATGAGGCCGGGAGCGATCGTCACGAGGCCTGATGTGGACGAGTCGACCCGTCCTTGGAATGCGGCCGCGGCGGCAAGCACGACGACGACCAGATCGGCGACGTCGGCCCGAACACCACGACGCCGGGCCGGCACCCGGCGCAGCAGATCGGCAACGTCGGCGCGGCCGGTACGCCATTCCGCGACGGCGATCGCGATCAGCGTCCCGACCAGCGCAATGACGGTCGCGATCCCGGATAGTTCGAGTGCGAACGGTGACCGATCGGCGAGCGCCGGTGACAGGTAGCCGGCGGCGGCTGCGGCCATCACGCCGAGCACGAGGCCGCCGGCGATCGGCACTAGGCTCTGGCCGAGGGACAGGCGCAGCAACGTATACCGTCCGGAGCCGCGCAGCTTCAACAGACCGATGTCGGCACGGCGGTCCCGCGCGGTGTATCGGGCCGCGATGAACAGCGCGAACCAGCAGATCGCGAGCAGCTCCAGGAGTGCCGCGGCGACGCCGAGCCGGACGCTGCTCCGGTCCGCGGCAACCGCATCCGACAGCACGTCCACCTTGGTATACAGCGTCACCGAAGCGAGCCGGACCTGGTAATTTCCGGCGTCGAGCCGGTCGGCGAGGCCGGCCGTACCGAGAGTCGAGGATGGCACCGGCAGGTCGATCCCGATGGATGCCAACGTGATGAGCTTCTGCGACATCGTGTCCAGTCCGGTGAACATGCTGTCGCTCGCTGCCGCGAGGAATGATGTGTCGAGCCCGCCGGACAGACTGCCGGTGCCACTGAACAGCACGCTCGACCAGTAGTCACCGTTCGGATCCGAGCGCCGGTAAATGCCGGTCACGGTCAGTTTGATGCTGCCGTTCGACGTGTGTGTCGCGAACGTGTCGCCTGCCGTCACGCCTAGTTGCGTGGCCGTGACCTGGGTCAGCATCACCTCATTGAGGCCGGTCGGGCAGGAGCCGACCACGACCACGTGGTCGCAGACCCCGTCGCGGTAGGCCATGGTCAGTGGTACCGCGGTGGGATTCGTGCTGACGTCCATGAGTGTCGTGACGCCTTCGATCGGCTTGCCGAACTGGACGTCGTACTTGTCCACGACCGACCGGTAATACGTATCCAACGTGGTGCCCGCGTTCCCACCGATCTGAGCATCCTCGGCAATCGAAACGATGCGCTCGGCGGGCGTGGCCGCGGCGATCTCGCTCGCCGTCGACCGGTTGGTCGCGGTCAGCACGTACCAAGGGGCGGTAACCGCCGAACCCACGGCCAGAGCACAAAGAATGAGTACGGCGAATCCTTGCGCCCGACGGGCATTCATCGCTCGTAACACCAGACGGAACATGGCCACCCCCTTGAGGCGGCCCGATACCGTGGACCCGCCGTCGTGAGGCTAACTCACGATCTTGACGGATGTCTGTCCCAAAGCATCACTTCGTCCTGTAGTTGCGGCATATCTGTAACTTCTTGCGCGCCTGCATGTGCCGGGGGTGCTAGTTCACACAAAACTCGTTCTGCTCCGGATCCCACATCGTGACCGCATAGTGGTCGACGCCCTCGGTGTCATGCGCGTACGCGATCGTCGCGCCGGCGCTCACGAGGCGAGCCACCTCGGCGTCCACGCGCTCACGTCGCGTCGCCAGCGGTACCGAACGGCCGCCGCTCGCCGACAGGTCCAGGTGGATGCGATTCTTCACGGACTTCGCCTCGGGTACCGGTTGGAACCAGATCCGCGGACCGATGCCGGCCGGGTCGACGATGCTGTCCGCGCCATCGTCGTCGCCCAACTCGTCCTCCGGTACGCCGGTGCTCAGCCAGTAGGCACGCCAGGTCGCGTACCCGCCGGGCGCGGGCTCGACGTCATAGTGCAGTGCGTCCGCCCAGAAGCGAACGAGTCGTTCCGGATCGGCGCAGTCGATCGCAATCTGCATACGTGTCGCCATGCCACCGAGACTATCGACGTGCCCTGCCCAACGCCCCGCAACTGGTCGGGACAGGTCGCGTCTGCGCAGCTGGCCGGGGTCGTCGCAGCTGGCCGGGGTCGTCGCAGCTGGCCGGGGTCGTCGCAGCTGGTTGACGTCATCGCTAGTTGGGACGACCCCCGCCGGGGGGTGGCGGGGGTCGTCTAGGCCCGGCTCCGGGGGGGTGAGCCGAACCACTCAGCGGCCAGCGGGGGGCGCAACAGCCGCCGAGAAAGCAGTGTGACGAACGTGAATATCAGTTTCCTTCACTGCCAAGCATGCCTGACTTTTTCGAGCACGTCGAGGCCCGCAGCTGTCGGATTATTCCGCGGTAATCACGACGGACTTCGATATCGCAACTGAGCCTGGACTCAGCGCCAACCAACGATCACCGAGCGCGACTAAGCCCGGCGGCGGCGACCGGCTAGACTTTCCCGCCGTGGGCCAGGGAGCTGCGTTTTTCGACCTCGACAAGACGGTGATCGCCAAATCGAGCGCGCTCGCGTTCGGGCGGCCGTTCTACAAAGACGGACTGATGAGCCGTCGCGACGTCGTGAAAGCCGCATATGCGCAGCTCAGCTTTAAGATAGGCAAGGCCGATGATCCACAGATCGCCCGCATCCGGGATTACATGGCAGCCCTTTGTAAAGGGTGGTCCGTCGAACAAGTCCAGCAAATCGTGAATGAGACGTTGGCCGAGCTGATCAATCCGTATATTTACGCGGAGGCGGCGGCGCTGATCGCCGAGCACCAGGACGCCGGGCGCGACGTCGTCCTCGTATCGGCCTCGGGCGAGGAGATGGTCCGCCCGATCGGCCAGCAGCTCGGGATCCGGGACATCATCGCGACCCGGATGGGCGTGCAGGACGGTCGGTACTCCGGCGAGATCGAGTTTTACGCAGCCGGCCCGAACAAGGTGAAGGCGGTCCGGGCACTCGCCGACGAGCGCGGCTACGACCTCGACGAATGCTTCGCGTACTCGGATTCGAGCTCGGATCTTCCGCTCTTGGAGGCCGTCGGCCATCCGAGCGCGGTCAACCCCAGCCGGACGCTCCGCAAGGTCGCCGCGGATCGCGGCTGGCCGGTCCTGGAATTCCGTCATCCGATTCCGCTCGGCCGCCGCCTGCGCGACCGGCCGGCCGTGCCGCTCGCGGCGGTTCTGGGGGTCGGTATCGCGGTCGCGATCGTCCTCACTTGGTACGGCCGCAGCCGCCGCGCGCGTCTTGCCGTCTAACGTCATCTTTCGTGCCGTTTACGAATCGTGTTCACCCAGCTCAGAGCTGTGCAGGCGTCACACTTTCGAGCCCAGGTCTGGTGACCTTGGCGGGCGCGGCGTAGAAACGAGGTAAGGAAACGCCCCGCCATCTCTGCAACCTTTATGGAATAGACGACAAGCGAAGCGTTCCGACCAGGACACGGCCACCTGGCACCCACGTGCGACCAGCCGCGGGAGGCGCGTTACGGCGGTACCGCAAGGGCTGCCGAAAACGATTAAGGTGCACGCATGGTAACCAGGACGGACGTGTGGTGACGGCGCCTCGAACCGAGGCGCCGTCCGCTTGCATCGTAGGTCTCGTCGGCGCCGGACACATGGGCTCCGGGCTCGGCTGGGCGCTGCGCGAAGGGGGCGCACGCGTCATCACGACGCTACGCGGCCGCTCCGAACGCACCGCGCGATTGGTCCAGGCCGCCGGTGTCGAGGTGGTGGATGATCTCGACACATTGATACGCACGGCGAGCCATGTCCTCGTGGTGACGCCACCGTCCGCAGCCATCGAGGCGGCAACCGAGATCGCCGCATCGGCCCGGCGCACCGGATCGAGCCCGCTCGTCGCCGACATGAACGCGACCGCGCCGCCGACCGTCGACCTCATCGCGGCAACGCTGGCGCCGACCGCGCTGGTGGACGGCTCGATCTCGGGTCCGCCGCCGACCGTCGCGCCCGGCGCACGTCTGTACTTCTCCGGCCCGCGCTCGGCCGAACTCGTCGCCCTGCCCTGGCGGCACACCAAGCCGATTGACCTCGGCGATCGACTCGGCGCGGCAAGTGCGCTGAAGATGTCGACGGCGAGCGTCTACAAGGGACTCATAGCGCTCTACACCCAGGCGATCCGGTCGGCGGACCGGTACGGCGTACTCGATGCGGTGGTCGACGATCTCCGCGGCGCCGGTTACGACCTGCTGCGCGGTGTCGCCGTGTCCGCGACCAAGGCACACCGGTATGTTGCCGAAATGCGCGAGATCTCGACCGCACAGGCCGGGGCGGGACTGAATCCGGAACTGTTCGCGGCGTTCGCCGACGTATATGCGGAGATCTCGACGACTCAGCTGGCCGCCGGCGATCCCGAGTCGGTCGCGAAGTCGATGACCGCCGACGAGATCGTTGCGCTATTGAGGTTGTCCGGCCCCGAATAGGTACGCGGACATTGCTCGCGTTCTGCTAATCTCCGCAGCGCTGGTCCACAACGCCGCCACGGGAGTCTGTCGATGTTCGAAGCAACTTGGGTAATGGCCATCATTTCCGGCATCGTCATGCTCGGCTTCGGCGCGTGGGTCGTCAACTCCGAGAAGAACGCCGGCCTCGCCAACATGGCGATCGGCGTCGGATTCCTCGCGTACGGCATCTACCTCGGGTTCTTCTTTACCGGCGGCTCCTACTTCACGTCAGTGTGGCTGTTCGCCGCGCCGTTCCTGGCGATCGGCTACGCGATCAAGGCGCGCAAGGAAGCCAAGACGACGAAGGCCGCCAGGCAGCGACTCGCCCAGGGCAACTGGCAGGCGCCGCCGGCACCCGGCCAGTGGCCGGCACAGGGCGCACCGGGCCAGTGGCCTGCGCAAGGTCCGGCCGGTCAGTACCCACCGGCACAGCCGACGCCGTGGACCGGCCAGTACCCGCAGGCCCAGCCGACACCGTGGACGGGCCAGTACCCGCAGGCCGGACAACCGCCGGCGCAGGTACCGCAGCCGACGTGGCAGCCGAGTGCCAACGCCGCACCGTTCACCCCGCCCGCGCCGGCTACCCCACCCACGCGCCCGACGCTGAGCAGCGACGACATTCTCGGTCGGTAGGATTTCCAACTCGCACACGGCAGTCACGGTCATCGTGACTGCCGTGTTTGCGTTCAGCGAGTGGACGTCAGACCGTCACCGACCACGGTGACCTGGGCCGCCGCGATCGTGACCGCCGCCGCGTAGTGCTTAAACCAGGAACGGAGACCGTCCGGCGTACCGGTCGCGAACGCACCGGCCGCGCCGACGTATTCCGGCTCGCGGTCCAGATGCCCGACGTCGACGGCCAGCAGCCCGCGCGGGTCGAACCCGCTCGCGATCAGAGACAGCCGGGTCGCGCCGCGGACCACGACGCCGGACGGACCGGCGAACGGATCGAGTGCCAGCAGTTCGCCGTGCACGACCGCGGCGGTCAGCAGCGCCGGACGCGCACCGGTGACGATCAGGTGGGACAAACCGTCTAGGCGGGCCGACACCGCCGGATCGGTCCGGGGGCGGCCGAGTTCGTCATCGGCGATCGAGCCACGGGCCGCGAGTACGTGCAGCTTGGCCAGTGCCTGCCGGGGCGCTCGAAGCCACAGCGGCGCCAGACCGTCGAGCGCGCTGCTGACCCGAAGGGCACCCTGCATAACCGGATCGGTGATCAGGCCGTCGCGTACCTCATCGTGTTCATAGACGTGGCCCTCCAGGGCCGCGCTCGCGACCGCGGACCGCAAGCCGATCTCGGCCGCGACCGGCCCGCCGCTGCGGCGCAGCGATGGATGTCGGAGCGCGACATCGACGGCCGCCCGCGCGTCGTCGAGTGCGGACCGGACGCCGTCTAGATCGAGAAGCTGGAGTAGCGGATCTGTCACAGATCACACGCTATCGCGCGCCCCGATCTCGATTTCACGCATGTGATGCTCATAATCCTGCGCGCCTCTGTTCGAAACGGCCGAGATTCGGCAAGATATGAGCACGGCCGCCCACGGACTTGCGCACCAGAGCGCTTTCACGCGCGGCCCGCTGAGACTAACGTGATTGTTACGACAACATTTCATCCCCGGGGAGCTGCGCGCATGAGCGAGACGACATTGGAGAACCTGCTCCGTGAGGAGCGGCGCTTTGCACCACCGGAGGCCTTCGCGGCCAACGCGAACGTAACGGCGGCCGCCTACGACGAAGCCGCCACCGACCGCCTGGCCTTCTGGGAGACCCAGGCGAAACGTCTGACCTGGACGAAGCCGTGGGACCAGGTGCTTGACTGGTCGAACCCGCCGTTCGCGAAGTGGTTCGTCGGGGGCGAGCTGAACATCGCGTACAACTGCCTGGACCGCCACATCGAGAATGGCTTGGGCGACAAGGTAGCGATCCACTGGGAGGGCGAGCCCGGCGACACTCGCACGATCACGTACGCCGACCTGCATAAATCCGTCTGTCAGGCGTCGAACGCGCTGATCGCACTCGGCGTTGCCGCCGGTGACCGCGTCGCGGTCTACATGCCGATGATTCCCGAGGCCGCGGTCGCGATGCTGGCCTGCGCTCGAATCGGCGCAACGCACAGCGTCGTGTTCGGCGGCTTCTCGGCCGATTCGCTGTCCGGCCGGATCGACGATGCCCAGGCGAAGCTGGTCATCACGGCCGACGGTGGCTTCCGCCGTGGCGACGCGTTCGGACTCAAATCGATCGTGGACGAGTCGGTGGCTCGCTGCCCCAGCGTGGAGCACGTACTCGTGGTCCGTCGTACCGGGCAGGACGTGGCGTGGGACGAAGGGCGCGACGTCTGGTGGCACGACGCGGTGGAGACCGCATCGGCCGAACACGAGGCGCAGTCGTTCGATGCCGAGCACCCGCTGTTCATCCTCTACACCAGCGGCACGACCGCGAGGCCGAAGGGCATCCTGCACACGACCGGCGGTTACCTGACGCAGGTCAGCTACACGTACAACGCGGTGTTCGATCTCAAGCCGGAGACCGACGTCTACTGGTGTACGGCCGACATCGGCTGGGTCACCGGCCACTCGTACATCGTCTACGGGCCGCTGTCGAACGGCGCGACCCAGGTCATGTACGAGGGGACGCCGAACACGCCGACCCAGGCGCGCCTGTGGGAGATCGTCGAGAAGTACGGCGTGACGATCCTCTACACCGCCCCGACGCTGATCCGCACGATGATGAAGTGGGGCGACCAGTTCCCGCAGTCGAAGGATCTGTCCTCGCTGCGCCTGCTCGGTTCGGTCGGCGAGCCGATCAACCCCGAGGCCTGGATGTGGTACCGGAAGACGATCGGCGGCGACAACTGCCCGATCGTTGACACGTGGTGGCAGACCGAGACCGGCGGCATCATGATCAGCCCGCTGCCGGGTGTGACGCTGACCAAGCCCGGTTCGGCGACCCGGCCGCTGCCGGGCATCGTCGCCGATGTCGTCGACGACACCGCGGCGTCGGTGCCGAACGGCGGCGGCGGATATCTCGTGCTGCGCGAGCCGTGGCCGAGCATGCTCCGTACGATCTGGGGCGATGACCAGCGATTCATCGAGACCTACTGGTCACGGTTCGGAGCCGGGGCCGGCGTCGGAGACGACTGGATCTACTTCGCCGGCGATGGTGCGAAGAAGGACACCGACGGCGACCTCTGGCTGCTCGGCCGGGTCGATGACGTCATGCTGATCTCCGGTCACAACATCTCGACGACCGAGGTCGAGTCCGCGCTCGTATCCAACCCGAAGGTCGCCGAGGCCGCGGTCGTCGGCGCGACCGACCCGACCACCGGACAGGGCATCGTCGCGTTCGTCATGCTGCGGAGCACCACCGAAGTCACCGACGGTCTCGTCAACGAACTGCGCGACCACGTTGCCAAGGCGCTCGGCGCGATCGCGAAGCCGCGGCAGATCATGCTCGTGCCCGAGCTGCCGAAGACGCGTTCCGGCAAGATCATGCGTCGCCTGCTCCGCGACGTTGCCGAGAACCGATCGCTCGGCGACGTGACGACACTGCAGGACTCGGCGGTCATGGAGATGATCTCCAGCGGCATGTCATCGAGCAAGGCCGACGAGGAGTAGCCGATCATGGGTGGGTTTCCGGCGTACCGCGTCGGAAACCCACCCATCTTGCAAGAATGCCCATAGACAGGACATCTATGGGCGGAGGGCCGGTGCCGGATACGTCCCGCCAGCATCCGGCATTACGGCGGGCGCGGCGACGGCGACGAGTCCGCGAATCCGGATCGCACGTTGTCCGATTCCTCCGTACGGAGCAGATCGGCGGCCTGATCCTGCTCGGCGCGACGGCGCTCGCCCTGATCATCGCGAACTCACCGTGGAAACACGCCTACGAGACGTTCCAGCGGGCCGCGTTCGGCCCGACGGTCCTGCACCTGAACCTGACCTGGGAGCAATGGGGCACGGACGGCCTGCTCACAGTGTTCTTCGTCGTCGTCGGGCTGGAACTCAAGCACGAACTCGTCCTCGGCGAGCTGCGCGATCCGCGTAAGGCCATCCTGCCGATCTTCGCGGCGATCGGCGGCATGATCATCCCGGTCGCGGTCACGCTGGCGATCGGCGCCGGTGCACCGGGAATCGGGAAAGCCTGGGCGGTACCGGTCGCGACCGACATCGCGTTCGCGCTCGCCGTCCTGGCACTCGCCGCCCGTACGCTGCCGCCGACGCTGCGCGTGTTCCTGCTGACGCTCGCGATCGTCGACGACATCGGTGCCATCCTTCTGATCGCGGTGCTGTTCACGGCACACTTTGAGATCCTGCCGCTGATCGGCGCGATCGCCGCCATCGCCGCGTACGCGCTCCTGCAACGCCTCCGGTTTCGCGGACTCTGGCTCTACGTCCTGCTGGCCTTACTGTCCTGGGGACTCCTGCATGCAAGTGGCATCCACGCGACCCTCGCCGGTGTCGCGATCGGGTTGGCGACCCGGGTCAAACGGGACGAAGGCGAGCATGAGGCACCCGCCGAGCGGCTGGAACACGTACTGCAACCGATCTCGGCCGGCATCTGCGTACCGGCGTTCGCGTTCATGGCGGCCGGCGTACCGCTGTCGCCCAGCGCGCTCAAGAGCTTCGCCACCGACCAGGTCGCGATCGCCGTCGTGGCCGGGCTCGTGCTGGGCAAAACGATCGGTGTATTCGGTGGCTGCCTGCTGGCCGTCAAGTCCCGGCTGGCAGCGCTGCCGCCGAAACTGAGCTGGCACGACCTGTTCGCGGTCAGCGTGCTCACCGGCTGCGGTTTCACGGTCAGCCTGCTGATCGCGGAGCTGTCGTTCGGAGACGGCGAGGAGGCGTCCCGGATCAAGATCGCCGTACTCGCCGGTTCCTTGATCGCCTCGCTGATCGCGGCTGCCCTGCTGCGCCGCCGAGCACGAGCCCACGCATAGTCGCCGCGGTCATGCGCTGATCATGGGCGTCCTACGGCGGGTGAATGGGCATGATCGGCACGTACGCCCTACGCTGACGTTATGACCGCACCCGCCACGCCGATCGACGAGTCGTGCGTCCTGATCGACGGGCCTTGGGTGCACCGGTTCGTCAGCGCCAACGGCAGCCGCTTCCACGTCGTCGAGTCCGGCACCGGCCCGATGGTGCTGTTCCTACATGGCTTCCCGGAATTCTGGTGGGCCTGGGAGCAGCAACTCCGCGCGGTGGCCGAAGCCGGCTTCCGCGCTGTCGCGGTCGACATGCGCGGATACGGCGCGACCGACAAACCACCACGCGGCTACGACGGCTATACGATGGCCGCCGACGTGATCGGCCTGATCCGCGCGCTCGGCGAACGCTCGGCCGATCTTGTCGGGGCCGGCTACGGCGGCATGATGGCATGGACGACCGCGTCATTCCACCCGAAAATGGTGCGCAACCTGGTCGTTTGCGGCGCCGCGCACCCGCTCCGCCTACGTTCGTCGTTGATCTCGGATCCACGGGGGCAGGCCGCCTCCGCGACACCGGTGCTGAAGTTCCAGATCCCACGGTACGAACATGTGCTCACCCGGGACGACGCGGCGATGGTCGGCCAGTTCCTCCGGGACTGGGGTGGCAAACGCTGGGTGGACGGTCCGGACTTCGCCGATTACGAGCGCAAATGCCGGGACGCCATGCAGATCCCGCAGGCCGCGTTCTGCGCGCTGGAGGCGTACCGCTGGGCGTTTCGCTCGGTGCTGCGGCTGCACGGCTATCGCTTTGTCAAGCTGCTCCAGCAGCCGATCGTGACGCCTACGCTGCAGCTGCACGGCGCTCTCGACCGGGCGGTGTTGCCCCGGACGGCACAGGGATCGAGCCGCTACGTGATCGCCCGGTACGAGTGGCGCCTGCTCGACGACGTCGGACACTTCCCGCACGTCGAGGCGCCCGACCTGGTGTCCGGCGCGATCCTTGAGTGGATCAAGTAGTTAAACGCGATATTCGCGCAGGTCGGTGACCTCGTTGGCGGGTGCCCAGCCCTGATAGACGCCGAAGTCGAACTCCTCGAGTCCGAGCGTGGTCGCCACCGGGGCCTTTCCGCCGGTGTACTCCACCCGGAGCCAGCCTTCGTGCTCGCCCAGCACGATGAACGGCTCGCCACGCCACACGCAGGTGGTCCGCACGTAGCAGAAGTCCTCGGCCGTGGCGGCGGGGACGATCATCCGGTACCGGCGATCGTTGATCTTCGTGAAGCCTTCGACCGGTTCGGCCGAGTAGAGCCGGAACGTCTCGCCGTCCGGGCTCGCCTCGTAGACGACGCCCTGATAGGTCGCCTGATATCCGTCGCGCATCAACGCTCACCTACTCGGGACGCGGACCAGCTGGCCGAACCACGGCCGGTCGGCTTGCCGCGCCAGCGTGGATCGAGCGGATCATCGGACGGGTCGACGATCGGCGCGACGGGCTGGGCCGGCCGGGCGCCGGGCACGCTGGCGTAGGCACTCGGAGATGCGGCCACAGCAGCTTGGCGTACGGGCGGGAGCGTGGGATCCCAGTCGGCTGTGATCCCCACGTCGATGGCGGCTCGCCACGTGCACTCGTCGGCATCGAGAACGGCCACGAGCTTGCGGTCACCGGTGCTGTTCAGGCGCCACATCTGGGCGCCGTGGGGCAGCCGGATGCTGTCCACCTTGAATTCGGCGATCACCTCTCCGCGCTCGGCCGGCGCGAAGCCGTTGCCGCGGAACGGCGCGCGTTCGATCATCCAGCCCTGCATCGCGCGCATGCCGGCTTCGTGCTGCCCGCCGTACGGGATCCGGTAGAGATCGCCGCGGTGCGCCGCCCAACGCAGCACGTACACATCGGTGGCGTCGCGTTGAAACGGTGTGCCCGTGTAGGACAGCCCCAGCGTCGAGTACATCTGCTCCGGCGTATGCAGCCCGACGACCTCGGTCGCTCGGTGCACGAATCCGGATGCCCGGTCGTAGCCGCGGTCGAGATAGTAGTCGACCTGCGACGGCGCGATCGGCTTCTGCATGATGATCGTGCTGGTGGACGGCGGCGGAGTCGGTGGCTCCGGCTCTTCCACCTCGACCAGATCGTCATCGGCGGTGAGTCCGACGTCGGCGGCCCACACGGCGAGTGCCTTGATCTGCGCTCCCGGCAGCGTCGCGCCGACCGGTGTACCGGGGTTGACGGCGAACGCCCAGTTGGCGTCCGGCCAGAAGCGGATCAGCTGGACGAACTTCGCGGTCACCGCGACCACGTCGTTCCCCATGAACTCGGTCATCCGCTCCGGCGACGTGAAGATCACCAGGTACGCCTGTCCGTCAACGACCTCCCGCCGCCATGGGAAGGCCGGGTCGTCCGGCCGGATCTCGGCCGATTCGCCGGTCGGGATCGGGATCAGTACCTTGGCCAGCAGCAGCGTGGACAGGAAGTTGTCGGTCTTGGCGCTGCTCGCGGCGGCCAGAAGGTTGGCCTCGACCTCGTTCGCCGGCGTGAAGCTCGGCTTCGCGGAGAGCCCGGCGACGCCCGGATCGGGCGCTGCCGGCGTCTGTGCGTCCTTGGCGGCGGCGGCACGACGGCGGGCACCGGCGGCGGCCGCCATCGGCCCGGCGGATCCGCCCGGCCGGCCAACCACCTGCGTATTCTCGTCAACGTCGATCTCGATCACGGTGGCGTCGATGACGTCGACATCCAGCACGACGCTGTTCGTCCGGCCATCGGTGCGCCCCGCACTGACCACGGTCGCGTCCACGATTCGCGCTTCCATCGCGCTCGCGCCCAGAACCGTGGACGAGATGATCTCCGCATCGATGATGCTGGCTTCATATCGCCGCACCCGGCGGACCGGTTCGCGTGCCGTCGCGGTACGCCCCGGTCGACGCCCACCGGCGGACATGCTGGCCGCGCCGACCTGATCCGCGGTGGCGTCGCTGACCACCTGGGTCTGGTCGACATCGAGGACATCGTCCGGCTCGATCGGCGCGCCGGCGGAGGCGTCGAACGACGACGGCGCGTCGGGTGGGGCGGCGAACCGGGTGGTCGGCGCGTCGGGCGGGGCACCGAATCGCGACGTCGGCGGATCTACGGATGCGCCGAACGACGACGGCGCACTCGGCGGCCCGGAAAACGCACCGACCCGAGAGGTGGGGGCATCGGAGGAGGTCGCGAACCGGGACGTCGGTCCGCTCGGGTCAGGACGCTCCGGTGGAGGCGGCGGCGTACGCCGGGCGTTGATATCCGGTTCGCGGCGGGCTGCGGACGATCGGCCGGGCAGGCGCACATCGCCGCGCGCGAGCTGAAGAACGAACCACGGCGGGAGGTAACCCTCGATCGGCAGACCCGGGTTGACGGCAAGCCACCACTCGTGGTTCGGCCAGGTGTTCGCGAGTTCGTGGAACGCGATCTTGCGAGCGGAGCCGGCGTTCTCGGCCAGGCAGATTCGCATCGCGTCCGGTGATGTGAACGACAACACGTGCGTACGGCCGCCGGAGGCCCAGGTGCCCCAGCCCATCGCGGTCCGGCCGGCGAGCGCATCGGCGGAGACCGGCAGAAGCAGCTCGGCCCGGGACAGGATCCGGAAGTAGAGCTCCTGGTCGGATGTACGAAGGGCGTCGCGCATTGCGGCTTCGGCCTCGGTGGCCGGTTCCCACTCAGTCACGGCCCACCTCTCTTGTCCGCATCGATCCGCCCTCAAGCTACAAGTCGTCCGTACTTTACCGTCAGCCGCCGGTCGGTCACGATTTGCACGCGCGCGACCGGACACACGTACCAGCGTATGCGGCGCGCCAGCCGATCTCGATGACCACGCCGAGCGCACAACCCGCCAGTCGTACGCTACCCGCCAGCGAGCACCTGTTGCGGATCTTGGCATCCGTCCAGGTCATGGCGGTGGAACAAGGCTGCGTACGTCACTGGACGCCGACGCCACGGACGGCCGCGTCCAGATAGCCCGCATATCGAAAACGGATACACGAGTTATCTGGACACGGCTGAATGCCGGGATCTATGAACTGATCCGTGGATCCCGAGACCTCTCGGACGCCGGACACGCCTAGGAAAACAGATCCGCGTTCTTCCGCTCGGTGGCGAGGTAGTCCGCGGCCGACTCATCCACCGCGATCTTGATGTCGCGCAGCATGCGAGCAAGATCGGCAGCCGCCGACCGCCACTTCGCCTGGCGGGCGTCGTACGCCGTCCGGGCATCGCCGCTCCACTGCGCGACCAGCGGTGCGGCGTCTCGCTCCAATTGATCAAGCTGACCCTCGAGTTCGCCGATCGCGTGCCCGATATCGGCGCTCGCCGCATCGAGGGCCGCGAAGTTGACGACCAGGACATCGTCGTTGACCATGAACTTCTCCTTCTGCCGTTAGAGGGGCAGCGTCAGGCCGCCGCCGGTGGGTGCGAGCCGCTGCGCGGCACCGCTGTCGGTTGCGTCATAGCGACTGCCGGACGCTCGGATTGCCGCGGCGGTCTCGGCGAGCGTGCGATGCAGCAGCTCCTGGTCACGCGCCCAGGCCGACTTCACCTGCTCGAACGAGCGGCCACCGGCGCCCTGCCACTGCGTGCGCAGGACGTCGAGCTCCGTCATCAGGCGTTTGAGCATGGCCTCCAACGAGAGATTGACCTGGTCAAATCGGGCGGCCGTCTGAGTCATGACATCGGCCTGCGCCTGTGTCGTTGCCATTGGAAATCTCACCTCCACAAGAAATCGCGGCTGAACGGGATGACGCTATCCATGCATCGACCGTCATCGCTACTCTTACTTGTCGGCTGTGGATAACTTCCGGTAATCGGGACATCTCGTCGCGAAAACGTGGGACGGCTAACCGGCCACCGCCGCCGTCCGGCTCAGCGTCGGCCCGCTGCCAAGCAGGCCGAGCACGCTCGCGGGCGCGATCATGACGGGCGCCGAGCCGTAGCCGAGGCTGGCGAGCGCGGCCTTGCCACCGGTGATCGGAAAGTAGGTGCCCGCCATGATGAGATCGACCGTCGATGCGGACGCCGAGGCCTTCAGGAGCATCGCGCCGGCGGTCGGCAGGACGAATGTGCCGGCGCCTACCGTCACCATCGGATTGATCATCGTGTGAGTGGCGGCTCCCGCGCGATCGACGCTGACGCACAACGTCGCCGGTGCTGCGAGGTGCAATGGCTTCGGTGGCTTGAGCGTCAACGCGGTAGGCGAGATCGTCGCTCCGCCCGGCAGTGCGGCCAAGACGTCGTCCGGCACCGCTACCGCGACCACGCCGGACCACTTGTACGCGGCGAACACCTTGGCCGGATCGGAGATCGGGTGCCGGACCCGATTCCAGACCAGATAGTCGGCGCCGCGGTTCGACACGATCAGGGCATTCGTGTTGAGGCCGTCGCCGCCGGACAGCCCGCCGTACCCCACGAATCCGCTGTCGGCCTGCCCGGCCGCCGACGCGAACACGATCGACGTGGTTGCCTGGCCGCTCGCGGAGCAGATCACGAGATCGCCGCCGAGCATCGAACCGGCGGCCGGCAGCACTGGCGCGCCGACAATACCGAGCTCCGGGCCCGGACGAGCCGCCACGATCGTCGCGTGTGCAACGGTGACGCGCCTCGGCGTCGGCGTACCGAGGATCAGGTCTTCGGAGGCCGCATTCAGTGGCGGGTGGAGCCGTCCGGAGACGTAGACGTAGGACGCGCCGGTCGACTCGTCGACGATCAGGATGCCGGAGTGCTGCCAGGCGGCGAGCGGTGTCGCCGACGACGGTCCGGGCGATGAGGGCGGTGGCGCGCTCGGCGGCGCGGAGAGCTGAGGCGGTGACGGCGAAAGGCCTGGACCCGGCGGGAGTGTGGACGCGGCGACCGGGCCGGCGGCGGCCGCCGCGGGTCCACGATGGCCGGTCAGCAGCGCGACCGCGGCGACCACCGTCAGCGCGACCACCGCGATGATGACGCTGCCCCCGGTCGCGGCACCGAACCGCCGGGGCAGGCGTTCACCCGGAGACACGATCGCCGCCTCGGCCGAGCGCATGGCGGCCCGGTGGATCAGCGCCTGCTCCCGCCGGACCGCCACCGAACCCCCCACCACGAACGATTCACTCGCGCGGGCGTCCGTCAGTGACAGCCGCCGATTTCTCGCCATACGATAGCGGTTCATCGATAGCCGCGGGGAGAGATACGCATGAGCGCAGCTTGCGGAGCGAACCATGGTGCAGCATTGGCGACTGCTGCGAAGCAGCCGTCGGTAATGAGCGCAGCTTGCGGAGCGAACCATGGTGCAGCATTGGCGACCGCTGCGAAGCAGCCGTCGGTAATGAGCGCAGGGAGGTGCGGGTGCGCGTGATACGTCGGCACGCCTCGCGGCTCGTTCTCGTGGAGTTGTCCGCGCTTGCGCTGCTCCTGGCCGCCCTGACATCCGCGACGGCCGCCCGCGCCACGTTGATCGCTGCTGCGGCCGTGTGCGCCGTCGTGGCATACGGGCGCCGGCGGCAGTTACCCGTGTCCGCCTGGATCGCGATCGGGGCTCGCTGGTCATTGCGTCGAGGTTCGCACGCACCGAGCACGCTCGTGGCGGATGGCGTGATCATCGATGCCGACGGCGCCGTCGGTGTTTTCGAACTCGGCGACTCGACGATGCTCGTCACCACGGAAGAGACTCCCCTGCCACGCCTGGACCGGTGGCCCGCGCTGTCACAGGGTGGCGGTCCTCGCGTACACCTGCAGGTTGTGGTGCATGACGCGCGCGGGTTTCTCGCCGTGCGCGCGTGCCGGGCAGCCGATGGGGTGTCGTTTGACGACGCATCGCTGCGGGCGGCGCTCAATGCGGCGCTGCGCCGGGCTTCGCGGCACCTCCACGACGAGCACATCCCGCACCGCCGCCTGGAGAACACCGATCTGGAGGCCGCAACCGGTGTCGCGAGCCCGCCGCGCGAGGCGTGGGACCACCTCACCGCAGGTCCGACGATCCAGACCACGCTACGGACGTCACCGCACGCCGATCGTCTGGACCAGAACCAATTGGTACGCCTTACCGCCCGCCCCGATGTCGGCACGGTCGTCGCGTGGTCCGGGGCCGGCACGACCGTGACGATCCGGCTGATCGCCGCGTCCGATCGGATCCTGACCGACGCCGTCGCCTATGTCGCGTCGGTCGTACCGGTCCGGCGGCTCGACGGCGACCACCTGAGCGGCTGGCGGATGACGCTGCCGCTCGCGGTCGACGGGGATGGTGCGACGACCTCCGGACGCGCCACGGATCGAGACAGCGCCACGAATCCGGACACCACCACGAGTCCGGACATCTCCACGAGTCCGAGGACCGGCACGAGTCGGAGGCCCGGCACGGATCCGGACACCAGCATCGGATCGGCGTTGACGTTGCCGGCCACCGGCGTGGTGATCGGCGAGGATCGGACCGGCCGGCACCTGCGCATCCGAATGCCGGCCTCCGGCCGTCAGGTCCGCGTCATCGTCATCGGCGGGCCGGCGGCCGCACGGAGGTTAGCGGAGCTGGCGGAGCCGGCCGGCGGCGTACCACTGCGGGTTGATGTCCTTGACGGCGCTGACCTGCAGGATGCCGGCGCGTTGCGCGCGGCGGACGTCGTGATCTGCCACCCGTTGACCCAGCAGGACGCATATGCGGTCGCGGACGCGCTGGACCTTTCGCCCACCACCGCCGCGTGGCTCAGCCGGATCGATCGCGACATGGTCGCCGTGATCGCCGACGGCCTGGTGCGGTGGGCCATGATGCCGGCTCCGGTCGGGACGGATGCGGATGTGCAGGGTCTGGCCGCGTTTGCATGAACGTGAAAGGATTCCGCGCATGTCCTACCTCATCCGGCTCGTCATCAGCGCCGTCGCGGTGTGGATCGCCACACTGCTGATCAGCGGCGTCCAAGTGACCGCCCAATCCACCGGCGGGAAAATCCTGACGATCGTTTTGATCGCGGTTATTTTCGGCATCGTCAACACGATTCTGCGACCGATCATCAAGACCGTCGGTTGCGCGTTCTACGTCCTGACGCTCGGCCTCATCTCTCTCGTCGTCAACGGTCTGCTGTTCTGGCTGGTGAGTTGGATCGCCGGCGGTGTGGGCATCCCGTTCCACGTGGAGAACTTCTGGCCGAGCGCCGTGCTGGGCGCGCTCATCGTCGGCGTCGTCGGCTGGCTCCTCGGCATCGTCGTCCCCGACAAGGTTCAGGGCAAGGCCAACTAGCGCCCTACATCACACTGATCGAAACGACCGCGACGCGGTTCATGCCTTACCGTTACCGGCATGGACTCGCGTCGTGGTTTCGTTTCCGGCTTCGCCGCGTACGTGCTCTGGGGCTTCTTCCCGATCTACTTCCACTATCTGGCCCCCGCCGGAGCGCTGGAGATCCTCGCGCACCGGATCGTCTGGTCGGTCGTGACCGTCGCGATTCTCACGACCGTCCTGCGACGTTGGCGCAGCATCGTCTCGCTCCGGCACCGACCGGCGAAGCTCGCCGGGATCACGATCGCAGCGCTGCTGATCGGCGTGAACTGGTACGTGTACATCTACGGCGTCAGCACGCACCGGGTGATCGAGACATCGCTCGGATACTTCATCACGCCGCTGTTCTCGGTGCTGTTCGGCGTCGTCGTGTTCAAGGAACGGCTGCGCGGCCCGCAGTGGATCGCGATCGGCATCGGAACCACCGCGGTCGCCATCATTGCGTTCGACTACGGCCGCCTGCCGTGGATCGCCCTCGCGCTGGCCGTCTCGTTCGGCTCGTACGGCATGCTCAAGAAGCGTCTCGGCCTACCACCCACCGACGGCCTGCTGCTGGAGTCGTCGGCACTGGCCGCACCGGCGCTCGCCTACCTGGTCTGGCTCGGCACCACCGGCCGATCGACGTTCGTCAGCGTGTCCCCCGCGCATACGCTGCTGCTGCTCGCGTCAGGCGCGATCACCGCGATCCCGCTGCTGCTATTTGCGGACGCGGCCAACCGGATCCCGCTGACCGTACTCGGCATCCTGCAGTACGTGGCGCCGGTCCTCCAGCTCGGCTGCGGGCTGCTGTGGCTGAACGAGAGCATGCCGGTGGCCGAATTGGCCGGATTCTGCCTGGTCTGGCTGGCGCTCGGCGTCTTCACCTGGGACGCGCTGCGGACTCGTCCCAGGCGTGGCTCGGTATCCGTAGATGCGTCAGAAGTTATAGAAGAGAACGACGGAGCCGGTCAGATCGCGGAGTTCGAGACGGGACATCTGCGGCACTGACCATGACGTGACCGTCGCCGGCAGGCCGCTGTTCTTGTCGCCGGGCTTGACGGTCCACGTCCCGAGTTCCTGCGCCGGCTTGCCGTTGCGAGGGATCGCGTACAGCCCGAACCACTTCTTCCCGGTGTACGCCGAACCGGAGACCAATGGATATTGGCATTTCAGCTCGATCTGCGTACCGCCGAGGACCGGCGTGAAGCCGACCTGAGCGGTCACCGCGGAGTCCGGATCCTCCGGCATCATGTCGTGCAACGCGATCGGAGTCGTCACCGCGACCGGTGCCGGCGACGACTGTGCACTGACCGGACTCTGTACCGCCGGAGCGGACGCGGGCAGATTCAGCCCGGCCACCAGCGCGAGCACGGCAACCACGATCGCGGCCGCGCCGGCGAGAACCCGGCGCCCGCGTCGCTGGCGATGGACCTTCGCCAACACGCTGGGCAGCATTGACGGGGTCGGCAGCTCCGCGGCGCCGCCGACCACGGACGGCTCGTCCAAGCGGCCGAGCAAGCCCGGCAGGACCGCAAGCTCGTTGACTTCCGCCCGGCATTCCGGGCACGTCGCCATGTGCTGCTCGAATTCGAGCCGCTGAGCCGGTGCGAGCGCGCCGAGCACGTACACACCCGAGTCCACGAGGTGGGGGCAGGTCATTGCGTCACTCCCATCTCAGCGAGGATCAACCGGAGCGCACGCAATGCGTAGTGAGTCCGAGACTTAATTGTGCCTGGTGGAACCCCGATCCGGATGGCCGCATCGGCCACCGAACGACCACGATAGAAGCACTCGACAAGTACCTGCCGGTGGCTGGGGGTCAGACGGTTCAGCGCCTCCGCGATCAGCCACGACTCCACCGCGCGATCGGCCTCGTCGACCGTCGGCGGCTCCGGCAGGGTGTCCGTCACGATCTCGGGAACCCGGCTCGACCGTCGACGCCACGCATCGATGGACAGGTTGCGCGCGGTCGTGAACAACCAGGCCCGCACCGAGCCTCGCTCGGGATCGAGCAGGTCCGGATGCCGCCACGCTCGTACCAGGGTCTCTTGCACTAGATCTTCCGCCCGTTGTCGATCACCACCGACGAGGCGCAGGGCATGTGCGAACAGGGCGTCGCCGTGCTCGTCACAGAGCGCGCGCACGAGCTCTTCGTCCGCCAAGCCCACCGCCGTTCATCCCCCAATACCGTGAGATCCGTCTACCAGTGTTCACGGATGGCGGTGTGCGGGCGGTTCAACGGCCACAAGGTCACGCAGCTCACGCGAGAGTTCGGACATTTTTGTCCGGAATATGTTGGTGGACGCCGCCATTTCGTCGAGCGGCGCGGCGACGGCGAGTACCATACGCCGCTCCGGATCCCGATCCGACACAACGACCAAGGCGGCGCAACCGATCCCATTTCGGAACTGCCCCAGCTCCAGTTGCAGACCTCGGCGTTCGCCGATCGAGAGATCGCTCTCCAGCGCTTCCGGTGAATCGAGTGTCGCGCGGGTATAGGCCCGCATGCCCGATTCCTTGACATAGCGCATGCGGTCCTCCGGCCGCATCGTCGCCAGCAGCGCCTTGCCGAGCGCGGTCGCGTGCGCGCCGTCGTCGAAGCCGGGCACAAGATCTTCGAGGTACGGCGACCGAGGCCCCTCCGCGACGGCGGTCAACGCGATCCGGCCGTTCACGAAGCGGCCGATGTAGTGGCTGTACCCGCTCTCCTGGGCCGCCCGGCGCAAGCGATCAACGATCGTGGTCGGCGCCCGGAACGCCTCGACGAGCTCGCGGAAACGATCGCTGATCTCCAGCCCGACGCCGTACGTCCCGTCGTCGCGCCGGATCACGTAGCCCTCGAACGCCAGCGTACGGACCAGGTGATAAGTCGTCGCCACGGTCAGATCGCAGCGCCGAGCGATCTGTTTGACAGTCAGGCCACGTGGCGTACCGCCGACCGACTCCAATACCCGCAAAGCGCGCGAAACACTGCGGATTAAGTCCGCGGGCTCTGCTTGAGGATCACGCACCGTGTCTCCATGGTGTACGCCGAGGTATCGGACCGACCGAGGCTTCACCATATGAAATCCAGCCACGTTTGCCAACGTCCGTACGGCGCCCGTCGAATCCGGACGGCTGATGGCGAGATCGCCAATTTGGCGGTAAGCAAGCCTGGACAGCTCGGCCCTTACCGAGATGGTTCTTAGCTCGTGCGGTCCGCGATGAAGTCGCACATCGACTCGAGGGCCTGCCGTGGCGTACCGGCCGGTAGCACTCCGAGCTGCGTACGGGCGGTCTCGGCATAGGACCGGACGGTCTCTCGGGCCCGTTTGAACGCCGTCGACTCCCGCAGCAGCCGCAGCGCCTCGGCGTGCAGGTCGTCGTCGACGATCGGACCGGCGGCAAGAATTTCCCGAAGGCGTACGGCGTCCGGATCGGCATCGTCGCCAGCGAGCGCGTAGAGCACCGGCAGCGTCGGGATGCCTTCGCGGAGGTCGGTCCCGGGCGTCTTACCGGACTGGTCCGACTCGGACATGATGTCGAGCAGATCGTCGGAGAGCTGGAACGCGATCCCGATCGTCTCGCCGTACGCCGCGAGCGCCTCGACCGCGGCGGCATCCGCTCCGGCGAACATGCCGCCGAACCGAGCCGACGTCGCGATCAGCGAACCGGTCTTCTCCGCGATCACCCGGAGATAGTGTTCGACCGGGTCCGAACCGCGGGGGCCGACGGTCTCGCCGATCTGGCCGTGCACCAGCCGCGAGAACGTGTCCGCCTGGATCCTTACGGCATCCGGTCCCAACCCGGCGGCGACACTCGCGGCGCGCGAGAACAGATAGTCCCCGACCAGGATCGCGACCGAATTCGTCCAGCGCGCGTTCGCCGACGGCGCACCCCGCCGTACGTCCGCCTCGTCCATCACGTCGTCGTGGTAGAGCGTGGCCAGGTGGGTCAGCTCCACCACGATCGCGGCGTCCACGATCTCGGGCGCCGTCGCGTCGCCGAATTGTGCGGCCAGCGCGACGAGCAGCGGCCGGAACCGCTTCCCACCAGCATCGACGAGATGCACCGACGCCTCGGCGATCAGCGGGTCAGCGCTGCGGATGACGTCATGCAGGCGCGTTTCGATGTCGCCGAGCGTCGCGAGGATGCTCGCTTCAAGCTCCGGGCTCGCGATGTCCATGCCGAGGTATCGCGCGGTTGGGGTTGCCACGGCCCCAACGATGCCATACCGGCTGGACACACACGCCCCTGGGATATCGAGTGTCGGACTGATGGCAACGGCGTCAGCGCAGGAACTGGGCCGCCTGTGTGGCCAGGTGGATCACCGGCGTCGGGAACACGCCCAGCCAGATCGTCGCGAGTACGCCGATCGTCAGTGCCGCCGATGTGAACACGCCCGGAATCGAGACGGCCGGGGTGGAATCGGCCGGCTCCGACAGCCACATCATCACGACCACCCGCAGGTACGGGAAGGCCAGAATCGCGCTGGAGAGCACGCCGACGATCAGGAGCCAGGTCTGGCCGGCGCCCTGAGTCGCCGAGAAGACGTAGAACTTCGCGATGAAGCCCGACGTCAGCGGGATGCCGGCGAACGCCAGCATCAGGAACGTGAAGATACCCGCGTAGAACGGTGAGCGACGGCCGAGGCCGGCCCACCGGGACATGTGCGTCGCCTCGCCGTCCGAGTCCCGGACCAGCGTGATGACGGCGAGCGCGGCGATCACCGTGAAGCCGTACGCGGCGAGGTAGAACATCGTCGAGCTGAGGCCGTCCTTGTCCAGCGCCAGTACGCCGACCAGCAGGTAACCGGCGTTCGCGATGGACGAGTAGGCGAGCAGGCGCTTCATGTCGGTCTGCGTGATCGCGAGGATTGCGCCGACCAGCATGGTGAGCACGGCGATGATGCCGAGCACGAACTTGATGTCCCAGGTGGCATTGGCGAAGGCGACGTACAGCACGCGCAGGAGACCACCGAACGCGGCCACCTTCGTACAGGCGGACATGAACGCCATCACCGGCGTCGGCGAACCCTGATACACGTCCGGCGTCCACACGTGGAACGGCACGGCGGCCGCCTTGAACAGCAGGCCGATCGAGATCAGCGCGACACCGGCGATCAGCAGCGTGTAGCTGTTCGTCGAGGTCAGGATCGCGGTGTGGATGGCCGAGAACGTCACCGAGCCGGTGTATCCGTAGACCAGCGCGATGCCGAACAGGAAGAACGCCGATGCGAACGCGCCGAGCAGGAAGTACTTCATCGCCGCTTCCTGCGACAGCAGGCGGCGCCGGCGCGCGAGCGCGCACATCAGGTAGAGCGGCAGCGAGAACACCTCGAGCGCGACGAACATCGTCAGCAGATCGTTCGCGGAGACGAACAGCATCATGCCGCCCAGCGAGAACAGCATCAGCGGGAACACGTCCGTACCGCCGGACTTCGTCGCCGCCTGCCGGCGGTCCAGCTCGGTGCCGGCGGTCACCGCTGCCACTGCGACGAACGGTCCACCGCGCTCCAACGAGCGTTCGGACACCAGAAGCAGCGTGACCAGGCCGAGGATCAGCAGCGTGCCCTGCATGAACAGCGCCGGACCGTCGATCGCCACGGCGCCACCGGCGGTGATCGTACCGGGATTCGTGTTGTTGATGTCGACGCCGAGGTGGACCACGAACACGAACGCGGCAATGATCGCGGCGGCAGCCAGTACGAACTGGACCGCCGGCCGCGTCGCGCGCGGCAGGAACGACTCCACGAGAACGGCCACGACGGCGGCACCGAGCAGGATCAGGATCGGCGCCAGAGCCACGTAGTTCAGGTGCGGCAGCTGGAACGTACCCGGATCGGCGGCCAACACCGCTACATGGGAGAGATTCACTTGCCGCCTCCTGAAGCGGTGGTCGGAGCTGGGTCATGCGTGCCGACCGTCGTCGACAAGGTCGCCTTGATGGCCGGGTTGATCACGTCGATGACCGGCTTGGGGTAGAAGCCGAGGAAGATGATCAGGATCAGCAGCGGTGCCACCACCACGATTTCGCGTGCGGTGATGTCCTTGCGCATCTTGTCGATCTTCTCGAGCGCGGGGTTCACCGTGCCCTGTGTGGTGCGCTGGACCATCCACAACACGTACGCGCAGGCGAGGATGATGCCCATGGTCGCGATGATCGCCACCGTCTTGTAGACCGTGAACGTGCCGATCAGCACCAGGAACTCGCTGATGAACGGCGATGTACCCGGCAGCGCGAGCGAGGCGAGACCGGCGATGAAGAACACACCGGCGAGAAGCGGCAGGAACTTTCCGGCGCCGCCGAAGTCGCCGACGTTCGTGGAACCCCGGCGGGTAACGAACATGCCGACGACGAGGAAGAGCAGACCGGTCGCGAGGCCGTGGTTGAGCATGTAGAGCACCGCTCCGGTCCCGGCCTGCGTGGTGAACGCGAAGATGCCGATGCCGATGAAGCCGAAGTGCGCGATCGAGGTGTACGAGACCAGCCGCTTGAGATCGTTCTGACCCACCGCGAGCAGGGCGCCGTAGATCACGCCGACCAGCGCGAGCGCGATTCCGAGCGGCGCGAAGTACCGCGACGCATGCGGGAACAGCGGCAGGCAGTAGCGCAGGATGCCGAACGTACCGACCTTGTCCAGTACGCCGACGAGCAGCGCGCCGGCGCCCGCGGGTGCGGCACCACCGGCGTCCGGCAGCCACGTGTGGAACGGGAAGAACGGCGCCTTGATCGCGAACGCGATGAAGAATCCGAGGAACAGCCACCGCTCCGTGGCCGTCGACATGTGCAGCGTGGTGAGCTGCTGCCAGTCGAAGGTACCGGTGCCGAACTGGTCCTTGCCGACCACCCAGAGGCCGATCACGGCGGCCAGCATGAGCAGACCACCGAACAGCGAATACAGGAAGAACTTCACCGCCGCGTACTGGCGGCGGGGGCCACCGTAGCTGCCGATCAGGAAGTACATCGGGACCAGCATGATCTCGAAGAACACGTAGAACAGGAACACGTCCGCCGCGGCGAACACGCCGATCATCGTGAACTCGAGCGCCAGCAGCAGCGCGAAGTAGGCCGGAACGCTGCGCTTGCTCTCCTCGGCGTCATGCCAGGAGGCAAGGATCACGATCGGGACCAGGACCACGATCAGCAAGAGCATGACCAGCGCGATGCCGTCCACGTCCAGCGTGAACCGCGTACCGATGCTCGAAATCCACTGGTACGACTCACGGAACTGGAACCGTGCGCCGCCGGCCTGGAACTTCACCCACATCGCGATGCCGACGCCCAGGACCGCGAGCGACCAGACGAGAGCGATCACCTTCGCCAGCTGAGGCCTGTTCCGTGGCACGAGCGCGACCACAAGCGCCCCGGCGAGCGGCGCGAGCGTCAGTACGCTTAGGTACGGGAATCCGTGCATCAGCTGGCCCTTCTACAAAACGTATCGGTAATCGAGACAGAGACGCTCATCCGATCGCCACCGCCAACATCGCCGCGATCACGAGGACTGCTCCGCCCAGGATCGACAGCGCGTACGTGCGGACGAAGCCGGTCTGGCCGCGACGTAGCCGGCTCGAGCCGCCACCGAACGCGGCGGCGATGCCGTTGACGACACCGTCGAGGATCTTGTTGTCGAAGTAGACAAGCGCGCGGGTCAGATAGATGCCCGGCTTCTCGAACACCGACTCGTTGAATGCGTCGTCGTACAGGTTCGCGCGGGCCGCTGTGACCACCGGCCCGGCCGGCTGCTCGACGAGCTCCGTGCCGTTGCGGAACAGCACGACGCCGACACCGACACCGACCAGCACGATCGCGAGCGTCATCGCGGTCACCACGCCCTCCGCGATGTGCACGTGGGGGACCTCGCCGCCCAGGCCCATCGGCGTCAGCCAGTTCACCACCGACGTCTTCATCAGGAAGCCGGCCGCGAACGCGCCGGCCGCGAGGACGAGCAGCGGGATGTACATGATCGGCGGCGACTCGTGCGGGTGCTCGATGTCCTCGGTCCAGCGCTTCGGCCCGTGGAACGTCAGCACCAGCAGCCGTGTCATGTAGAACGCGGTCAGGCCCGCGCCCAGCAGCGCCGCGATGCCGAACAGCCAGCCGGTCCAACCGGGTCGGTTGAACGCGGCGAAGATGATCGGATCCTTCGTGAAGAAGCCGGACAGCGGCGGGATGCCGATGATGGCGAGATAGCCGCAGAGGAACGTGACGTACGTCCACTTCATGTACTTCGCCAGGCCGCCGAAGCGCCGGATGTCGGTCTGGTCCTTCATGCCGTGCATCACCGAGCCGGCACCGAGGAACAGGTCGGCCTTGAAGAAGCCGTGCGCGAGCAGGTGGATCAGCGCGAGCGCGTACGCGCCGCCGCCGAGACCGACACCGAGGAACATGTAGCCGATCTGGGAAACCGTCGACCAGGCGAGTACCCGCTTGATGTCGTCCTTCGCGCAGCCGATGATGCAGCCGATCACAAGCGTGAACGCGCCGATCGCGACGACCACGGTCTGCGCGTTGTGGTTCGCGTTGAAGATCGGTGCGGACCGGGCGATCAGGTAGACGCCCGCGGTCACCATCGTCGCGGCGTGGATGAGCGCCGATACCGGGGTCGGACCTTCCATGGCATCCGGCAACCAGGCCTGCAGCGGGAACTGGCCGGACTTGCTGCACGCGCCGAGAAGCAGCAGCAGGCCGATGGAGAGCACGGTGGCCGACGAGGCGTGGCCGACGGCGGTGAAGACGCCGCTGAAGCTGACCGTCCCGTACGTCGCGAACATGAGGAAGATCGCCAACGTCAGACCCGCATCACCGACGCGGTTCATGATGAACGCCTTCTTACCGGCGGTCACCGCGCTCGGCTTGTTGAAGTACCACGAGATGAGCAGGTACGACGCGAGGCCGACGCCTTCCCAGCCGAGGTAGAGCACAACGTAGTTGTTCGCGAGGACGAGCGTGAGCATCGCTGCGACGAACAGGTTGAAGTAGGCGAAGAACTTGCGGCGCCCCTGCTCGTGTGCCATGTAGCCGACGGCGTAGATGTGAATCAGCAGACCCACACCGGTGATGAGCAGCACGAAGATCGCGGCCAGCGGATCGAAGAGGAGTCCGAACGTCACCCTCAAGGTGCCGACCGAGAAGAAGTTCCAGAGGTTCAGTTCGGCGCTGCGAGCCTCGACGCCGGGCGCAGGTGTCGGTACGTTCCGCAGCGCGAAGAAGTAGATCAACGCGAACACGAACGCGGCCAGCATCGCCAGTACGCCCAGCCAGTGGCCCCACTTGTCGGCACGCTTGCCGAGCAACAGCAGGATCGTGGCGCTCGCCAGCGGGATCGCGATGAGCAGCCAGAAGTGCGACAGCGCGCCGGTCGCCGGCGCGTAGGAGAGAGCTTCGAGACTCATTGCGTCCTCAGTACTTCAGCAGGTTCGCGTCGTCGACACTCGCGGAGCGTCGAGTCCGGAAGATCGACATGATGATCGCGAGTCCGACGACGACCTCCGCAGCCGCGATGACCATCACGAAGAACGCGATGACCTGGCCGGACAGGTTGCCATTCATCCGCGAGAACGTGACGAGCGCGAGGTTCGCGGCGTTGAGCATCAGCTCGACACACATGAACAGCACGATCGCGTTGCGCCGGATCAGTACGCCGACGGCGCCGATCGTGAACAGCGCCGACGCCAGCACCACGTAGTAACTGGGGCTCATTTCTCGGAACCTCCCGTGAGCGTCTGCTTGAGCTCTGCCTCATGCTCGGTCAACTCGCGCAGCGGCAGGATCTCGGAGATGCTGCGCTCCGACGCCGAGCCGTCCGGCAGCCGAGCCGGTGTCGCCACCGAGTCGGACAGCGCGTACACGCCGGGGCCGGGCTTCGGGGCCGGGTAGTTGCCCGGCGCGAACCGCGCCCGCATCCGCTCCGGCTGGCCGAGCTTGTCTTCCTTGTTCTTCTGCACGTGTGCGAGCACCATCGCGCCGAGCGCGGCCGTGATCAGCAGCGCGGACGTGATTTCGAAGGCGAATACGTAGTTCGTGAACAGCAGGCGCGCAACGCCCTGGACGTTGCCGCCGTCGACGACGTTGGCTCCGCCCGGAGCGTCCAGCGGCGTCGTCGGCGGCGCCTGGTGGCGCAGCGCGCGGTAGACGCCCGTGCAGAGCAGGGTCGCGAGGCCCAGGCCGAGCAGCGTCGCCGCCACCCGTTGACCCCGGAGCGTCTCGATCACCGAGTCGGACGCGTCCCGGCCGACCAGCATCAGCACGAACAGGAACAGCATCATGATCGCGCCGGTGTACACGATGATCTGGACGAGTCCGAGGAACGGTCCGGACTGCACGATGTAGAAGACACCGAGCGAGAGCATCGTCAGCACCAGGAACAGCGCCGAGTGGATCGCGTTGCGCGCCAGAACCATGCCGAGCGCCCCGGCCAGCGACAGGATGCCGAGGATCCAGAACACCCACTCCTCGCCGAGCCCCATGTGCAGCGGGGACGCCGAGGCAAGCAGCATCGACGCGGTCATCAGTGGCCTCCCGGAGAGTGTTCGGCGCCGGCGCTCGTACCCGGGTTGGTCAGCGACCCCACGTAGTAGTCCTTTTCGGTCTCGCCGAGGCGCATCGGGTGCGGCGGCTGCTCCATGCCGGGCAGCAGCGGCGCGAGCAGCTGCTCCTTCGTGAAGATCAGGTCACGCCGGTTGTCCCGGGCCAACTCGTACTCGGTACTCATGGTGAGCGACCGGGTCGGGCACGCCTCGATGCAGAGGCCGCAGAAGATGCAACGGCCGTAGTTGATCTGGTAAACGCTCGCATACCGCTCGCCCGGCGAGAACCGCGCACCCTCGACGTTGTCGCCGCCCTCGACGTAGATCGCGTCGGCCGGGCAGGCCCAGGCGCACAGCTCGCAACCGATGCACTTCTCCAGGCCGTCGGGGTGACGGTTCAGGATGTGCCGGCCGTGGTAGCGCGGCGCCGGTGGCGTGACCACCTCTGGATACTCCTCGGTGACGACCTTCTTGAACATGTGCGAGAAGGTCACGCCGAAGCCCTTGAAAGCTCCCACGTCTTAGTCCTCACTCTCGGACGAGTCGGTCCCGACCTGCGCCGGCTGGCGCTCCGCCGCGAGACGCTTGAGACGCGGCGACGGCGGCACGGTCAGATCCATGGGCGGTACGGGGAAGCCGCCGACCTGCGGCGGCACTTCGCCGGCCGGGGTCGGTTTCGGTTTCGTCGGTGACAGCAGGAACGGGATCGCCGCCACGATGACGACGGCCACGATGATCCAGACCTTCTCGGTCCGCGACAGGCTCGACGCCTGCATCACCTTCACGCCGGACAGCGCCAGGATCCAGACCAGGCTGACCGGGATCAGCACCTTCCAGCCGAACCGCATGAACTGGTCGTAGCGCAAACGCGGCATGGTTCCGCGGAGCCAGACGAACAGGAACAGCATGATCAGCAACTTGATCGTGAACCAGAGGATCGGCCAGTAGCCGTGGTTCGCACCGGACCAGAGCGAGATCGGCCACGGTGCCCGCCAGCCGCCGAAGAACAGCGTCACGCACAGCGCGGAGACGGTCACCATGTTGATGTATTCGGCCAGGAAGAACAGCGCGAACTTCAGCGACGAATACTCGGTGTGGAAGCCACCGACCAGCTCGGATTCGGCCTCGGGAAGGTCGAACGGTGCGCGGTTCGTCTCGCCGACGGCCGCGATGAAGTAGATGATCAGGCTGGGGATCAGCAGGATCGCGTACCAGCCGGGGGCGGTGAAGTGCCAGCTTCCGATGCTGACCTGCGAGCCGTGTGCCTGGGCGGCCACGATGCCGGACGTCGACATGGTGTTCGCGGACATGAAGACCGCCACGATCGCCAGACCCATGGCAACCTCGTAGGAGATCACCTGCGCCGCCGAGCGAAGGCCGCCGAGCAGCGGGTACGTCGAACCGGACGCGTATCCACCGAGGACGATGCCGTACACGCCCATCGCTGAGCACGCGAGCACCACGAGTACGCCGACCGACACGTCCGTGAGCTGCAACGGCGTGTGGTGACCGAACATCGAGACGATCGGGCCGAACGGGATCACGGCGAACGCGGTGAACGCCGCGACCGTCGAGATCACCGGCGCGATGAAGAACACCGCCTTGTCGGCGAGCGTCGGCATGATGTCTTCCTTGAAGGCCAGCTTCAAGCCATCAGCCAGGGACTGCAGCAGGCCGAACGGGCCGACCCGGTTCGGGCCGGGACGCACCTGCATCCGGGCGACGACCCGGCGCTCGTACCAGATGGCGAACAGCGTCATCACGACGAGGAAGATGAAGACCGCAAGGATCTTGATGATCACGATCAGCCACCAGTCGTGGCCGAAATCGCTCAGGGTCGGGTTCACTTGGCCCCTCCGCTTGTGTTGCCTGCGGTGATTTTGACGACCGCACCGGCGGTGACGCCGAGCGTTCGGCGCACGGTCGAACCGGGCGAGTTCGTCGGCACCCAGACGACGCCGTCGGCCATGTCGGTGATCGTCGCCGGCAGCGTGATCGCACCGCGATCCGTACCGACCGTCACCGGATCGCCATCGGCGACACCGAGCTTGCCGGCCAGCGCCTTGCCGATCCGTACGGCGGGCGGCCGGGCCGTGCCCATGAGCGCCTGGTCGCCGTCGGTCAGACTGCCCAGGTCGAGCAGCTGATGCCAGGTGGCCAGGATCGCCTCACCGGAGCCGGTGATCGCCGGCGGTACCGCGGATGCGGCCGGAGCGGCCGGGCGTGGCGCATCGGTCGGCGGCGTCATCCCGATCTCGCGCCGGATCTTCGCCGCGTCGCCGCAGCCCAACTCGATCCGGAACTCGGCGGCCAGGGCGTCGAGCACGCGGGCATCGGACATCGCGGTGGTGTTCAGCACCGCGTCGAACGTCCTGGTACGGCCTTCCCAGTCCACGAACGTGCCGGCCTTCTCGACCACCGGCGCGACCGGGAACACGACGTCGGCGCGGCGGGACACCGCGGTTCCGCGTACTTCGAAGCTGACCAGGAAGTCGACGTGCTCCAGCGCCGCCTCGGCCAGCCGTGGGTCGGACAGGTCCGCCGGGTCGACACCGGCCACGATCAGCGCGCCGATCTTGCCGCTGGCCGCGTCGGCAATGATGCCGTCGGTGTCGCGACCGACCGAACTCGGCAGCACGCCGGCCGCGAGGCCCCACTTCTCCGCCAGCTCGGCGCGGGCCGCCGCCTCACCGACCGGGCGTCCGCCCGGCAGGAGATTCGGCATGCAACCGGCTTCGAGCGCGCCCCGGTCGCCGGCGCGACGTGGCACCCAGGCGAGCTTCGCAGTCGTACGGACGGCCAGAGCGGCCGCCGCGGACAGCGCCCGTGGCGCCTGACCCAGACGCTCGCCCACGATGATCAGCGGCCGTTCGGTCTTCAGCGCCTCGGCGACCGCTTCGTTCGTCGCCAACGCCTCGGCTTCCCGGCCGGGCACCGTGATGACGACGTTCGCGGAGAGCTTCTCGAAGCCCTTCGAGACGAAGGGTGCCAGCGCATGCACCGGAAGGTTGCGAGCCGTGACCTGCTTGCGGATCCGCAGGAACAGGATCGGGCACTCCTCTTCCGGCTCCAGGCCGGCGATCACGATCGCGGTCGCATTGTCCACGTCCGCGTACGTGATGTCGCCGACACCGACCACGTTCGACGCCAGGAACTGCGTCTCCTCGTCGGAGACCGGCCGGGCGCGGAAGTCGATGTCGTTCGTGCCGAGCACGACGCGGGCGAACTTCGCGTACGCGTAGGCGTCCTCGACCGTAAGACGGCCACCGGTCAACACGCCGACGCCGGAGTTGCGACGGGCCAGGCGCAGCCCCTCGGCCGCGACCGCCAGCGCCTCCGGCCACGAGGCCTCACGCAGATCGCCGGTCTTCGAGTCGCGGACCAGCGGGTGCTGGATCCGGTCGAACGCGGTCGAGTACTGGAAGCCCCAGCGGCCCTTGTCGCAGTTCCACTCTTCGTTGACCTGCGGATCGTTGCCGGCCAGGCGACGCATGACCTTGCCGCGCCGGTGGTCGGTGCGCTGGGCGCAACCGGCGGCGCAGTGCTCGCACGCGCTCGGCGTGGAGACCAGGTCGAACGGGCGGGCCCGGAACCGGTACTGCGAGCCGGTCAGCGCGCCGACCGGGCAGATCTGCACCGTGTTGCCGGAGAAGTAGGAGTTGAACTCGACGTCGCCCGACTCGGGTTCGTCCTCGTCGTACAGGACCTCGCCGATCGTGCTGTGGTCGTGCGGGTGCTCGAACGCGGCATCCCGGTAGACGCCGATCGACTCGGCCGACGAACGATCCATCAGGTCGATGAACTTGTCGCCGGCGATCTCCTCGGAGAATCGGGTACAGCGCTGGCAGAGCACGCAGCGCTCGCGGTCGAGCAGCACCTGCGACGAGATGTTGATCGGCTTCTCGTACGTGCGCTTCTCATCGCGGAAGCGCGAGTCGGTGCGCCCGTGCGACATCGCCTGGTTCTGCAGCGGGCACTCGCCGCCCTTGTCGCACATCGGGCAGTCGAGCGGGTGGTTCATCAGCAGCAGTTCCATCACGCCGGCCTGTGCCTTCGCGGCCACCGGCGACGTGAGATGCGTCTTCACGACCATGCCGTCGGCTACCGCCTGCGTACACGAGGCGACCGGCTTGCGCTGGCCCTCGATGTCCACGAGGCACTGGCGGCAGGCGCCGGCCGGCGCGAGCAGCGGGTGGTCGCAGAAGCGCGGGATCTCGATGCCCATCTGCTCGGCGACCCGGATCAGCAGCGCACCCTTGGGCGCGACCACCTCCACGCCGTCGATCGTGAGCTTTACGGTATCGACCCGAGGCGCTACCTCAGCCGTCATCAGTGCGCTCCTACAAGATCGCCACTACGGAACCTCGGAGCCGTACGGCCCTCGATGTAGTCCACGTAGTCCTGTTTGAAGTACTGGATCGACGACGTCACCGGGCTGGCCGCGCCGTCGCCGAGCGCGCAGAACGAGCGCCCGAGGATGTTGTCGCAGGTGTCCAGCAACGTGTCGAGATCTTCGGTGGTGCCCTCACCGGCGAGGATGCGCTTGAGGATCCGGACCATCCAGTAGTTGCCCTCGCGACACGGCGTGCACTTGCCGCAGGACTCGTGGTGGTAGAACTCCAGCCACTTGTACGTCGCGTAGACCGGGTCGTCCTGATCGGAGAAGATCTGCAGCGCCGAGGTGCCCAGCATGGAGCCCACGGCGGCCACGCCGTCGAAGTCCAGCGGCACGTCGAGGTGCTCGTCGGTCAGCATCGGCGTGGACGAACCGCCCGGCGTCCAGAACCTGATCTTGTGGCCGGGCACCATGCCGCCGGCAAGTTCGATCAACTCACGCAGCGTCGTACCCATGCCGCACTCGTACTGGCCCGGGTTCGCGACCCGGCCGGACAGCGAGTAGATCGACGTGCCGGACGACTTCTCGGTACCCATCGACTTCCACCACGCCACGCCGCCGAGCACGATGTGCGGGACGCTGGCGATCGTACCGACGTTGTTGACGACCGTCGGGGATGCATAGAGGCCGTGGGTGGCCGGGAACGGCGGACGCAGCCGGGGCTGACCGCGGAAGCCTTCCAGCGAGTCGAGCAGCGCGGTCTCTTCGCCGCAGATGTAGGCGCCGGCACCGGAGTGCACGACCACGTCCAGATCCAGGCCGGAGCCGAGGATGTTCTTGCCGAGGTAACCCTTGTCGTACGCCTGCGCGATCGCGGCCCGGAGCCGGCGAGCGGCGTGTACGGCCTCGCCGCGGATGTAGATGAACGCGTTGTTCGACCGGATCGCGTAGCAGGCGATGATGATGCCCTCGATCAGCGAGTGCGGGTCGCTGATCATCAGCGGCATGTCCCGGCAGGTGCCCGGCTCGCCCTCGTCCGCGTTGACCACGAGGTAGTGCGGCTTGCCGTCATTCTGCGGGATGAATCCCCACTTCATGCCGGTCGGGAAGCCCGCGCCGCCACGGCCGCGCAGGCCGGAATCCTTGATCATGGCGATCAGGTCGTCCGGGTGCGCCGCCAAGGCCTTCTTGAGTGCGAGATAGCCCTCGAGCTGCTCGTACACGTCAATCTTCCAGGCGTCTGGCGTCAGCCAGCGCTTGGACAGGACCGGCGTGAGCTTCGCCAGGACCGATGGAGCAGGGAACGGTCATTTCTTGTCCTTCGCCGGCGCGGTCGGGATCGGCGTCTTGGGGTCGTAGGTCGGTGCACCGACGCCGTGCTTCTCGGCCAGGCGATTGCCGCGCAGCGTCGGCTCGCCCGGCACACCCTCGGCGACCGCTCCGTCGCGGTCTTCCGGGAAGCCCGCGAGCTGGATCGCCATCTCCTTCAACGAGCAGAGACGGGCGCCGCGGGTGGGCGCCGGCTTCTGGCCGTTGCGCAGTTTCGCGACCAGGTCGCTCGCCGAAGCGGCGGTCTGGTTGTCGTGGTACTCGTAGTTGACCGTGACGACCGGCGCGTAGTCGCAGGCCGCGAGGCACTCGGCGTGCTCCAGCGTGATCTTCCCGTCGGCCGACGTCTCGTCGTGGCCAACCCCGAGCTCCTCGGACAACGTCTGGAAGATCTCGCCGCCGCCCATGACGTCGCAGAGCGTGTTCGTGCAGACGCTCACGAGGTGCTCGCCGGTGGGCCGACGCTTGTACATCGTGTAGAACGTCGCGACCGCGCCGACCTCGGCCTTCGTGATGCCGAGTTGCTCAGCGCAGAACGTCACGCCGGCCGGCGACACCTGACCCGCCTCCGACTGCACGAGGTGCAGCAGCGGCAGCAGCGCCGAGCGCTCCTTGCCGACCGGGTAACGCGCGATGATCTCCTTCGCGCGCGCTCTGGTCGCGTCGCTGAAGTCCGCGGCCGTGCTGATGGAAACAGTCATTAACGATCACACCCACCCATGACGGGGTCCAGTGACGCGCCGCCGGCGATCACATCGGCCAACAGTCCACCCTCGGCCATCGCGGGGATGGCCTGCAGGTTGACGAAGCTTGGTTCGCGGTAGTGCACCCGGTACGGGCGCGTGCCGCCATCGGAGATCGCGTGGACGCCGAGTTCGCCGCGGGGCGCTTCGATGCCGACGTACACCTGACCCGGCGGGACTCGGAAGCCCTCGGTCACGAGCTTGAAGTGGTGGATCAGCGACTCCATCGACTGACCCATGATCTTCGCGATGTGTTCGAGCGAGTTGCCGAGACCGTCGGTGCCGACCGCGAGCTGCGCCGGCCAGGCGATCTTCTTGTCCTCGACCATGATCGGCCCCGGGCGCAGCCGGTCCAGCGCCTGCTGGACGATCTTCAGCGACTCCCGCATCTCACCGAGGCGGACCTGGTAGCGGCCCCACACGTCGGCATCGTTGCTGGTGATCACGTCGAATTCGTAGTCTTCGTAGCCGCAGTACGGCATCGTCTTGCGCAGGTCCCACGGGAGTCCGGCCGAGCGAAGCACCGGTCCGGTCACACCGAGCGCCAGACACCCCTGTACGTCGAGGACGGCCACGCCCTGCGTACGGCGGGTCCAGATCGGGCTGCCGGAGAGCAGGTCCTCGTACATGTCGAGACGTTCCGGCATGAACGCCAGGAACTCCTTGATCTTCACGATCGCGGAGTCCGGTACGTCCTGCGAGACGCCGCCCGGTCGCACGTACGCCATGTTCATCCGCAGGCCGCTGATCATCTCGAAGATGTCCAGGATGAATTCGCGCTCGCGGAATCCGTAGATCATCATCGACAGCGCGCCGAGTTCCATGCCGGTGGTCGCGAGCCACACCAGGTGCGACGCGATCCGGTTGAGCTCCATCATCATCACGCGGATGGTCTTCGCGCGATCGGTGATCTGGTCTTCGATGCCGAGCAGCTTCTCGACCGCCAGGCAGTAGCCGGTCTCGTTGAAGATCGGCGCCAGATAATCCATCCGCGTGACGAATGTCGTGCCCTGCGTCCAGTTGCGGTATTCGAGGTTCTTCTCGATGCCGGTGTGCAGGTAGCCGATGACCAGGCGGGCGTCGGTGACGGTCTCGCCTTCGAGTTCGAGCACCAGCCGGAGCACGCCGTGCGTGGACGGGTGCTGCGGGCCCATGTTGACGACGATGCGCTCGTCGTGGATCGGGTCGCCGTCGCCGCCGAGTACCGAGTCCCAGTCCCCACCGGTGACGGTGAAGACGCGCCCCTCGGTGGTGTCGCGCGATGCGGCGTATGAATCTGTCGAGGTCATAGGTAGGACCGCCTCTCGTCCGGTGGCGGGATTTCCGCGCCCTTGTACTCCACCGGGATGCCACCCAGCGGATAGTCCTTGCGCTGCGGGTGACCTTCCCAGTCGTCCGGCATCAGGATCCGGGTCAGGCCCGGGTGGCCGTCGTAGATGATGCCGAACATGTCGTAGGTCTCGCGCTCCTGCCAGTCCGCGGTCGGGTAGACCTGCGTGACGCTCGGCAGATGCGGGTCCTCGGCGGTCACGGCCGCCTCCAGGCGGATCCGGCGCCGGTACGTCATCGACGTCAGCTCGTAGACCGTGTGCAGCCGGCGTTCATCGCTGCCGAGGTAGTCGACGCCGGAGACCGACGAACACAGCTCGAACCGCAGCGCGTCGCCGTCCCGCATCGCCTGGCAGACCTGGGCGATGCGCTCCGGCTTGATGTGCAGGGTCAGCTCGCCGCGGTCGACGACGACCTTCTCGATCGCGTCCGCGATGTCGGTCAGCTGGCCGTCCGGACCCTCGAACGTGGCGAGTTCCTCGTCCAGCGCGTCCACCACGTCGTCGTAGTAACCCCCGTACGGGCGGGGCGTGCCGAGCACCGACGTACGCCGCCGGACCAGGCCACCGAAGCCGGACGTGTCACCCGTACCGGCGACGCCGAACATGCCCCGAGTTGGTTCACCCACGAGGACCTCCCGCGTTGGGATTCGTGTGAGCAGCGTTGTTCATCCAGTTTTCGATGCGCAGCTGCTCTTCGCGACCTTCGGAAACCGCCTGGATCCACTCTTTCTTGCGGTCCTTGTCGAAGCGGTAGCTCGACGGCATCGCGCCGGGACGCACGATCGGCGCACCGTCACGTGCCTCTCTCGCCTCGAGCGCCTTGACCCGACGCGCGCCGAGCGGATCGGCCATGACCTTCTCGTGCAGCTTCAGGATCGCGTCGATCAGCATCTCCGGCCGCGGCGGGCAGCCCGGCAGGTACATGTCGACCGGGACGACGTGGTCGACGCCCTGCACGATCGCGTAGTTGTTGAACATGCCACCCGACGAGGCGCAGACGCCCATCGAGAGCACCCACTTCGGGTCCGGCATCTGGTCGTAGATCTGGCGCAGCACGGGGGCCATCTTCTGGCTGACCCGGCCGGCCACGATCATCAGATCGGCCTGGCGGGGCGAGGCGCGGAACACCTCCATGCCGAAGCGCGCAAGGTCATATCGCGCGGCGCCGGTCGCCATCATCTCGATCGCGCAGCAGGCCAGGCCGAACGTGGCCGGCCAGAAGCTGGACTTGCGCGACCAGTTGACGAGCTTCTCGACGGAGGTGAGCAGGACGCCCGAAGGAAGTTTCTCTTCGATACCCATTGTCAGTCCCAATCCAGTCCGCCGCGCCGCCATACGTATCCGTAGACCGCGCCGACGGCGCCAATGAACAAGAGAATTTCGAAGAAGCCGAACGCTCCGGCGAACTTGTGGAACGAAACGGCCCACGGATACAGGAAGATCGTCTCAATATCGAACACGATGAATAGCATCGCGACGAGGAAGAACTTCACCGGGATACGGCCGCCACCGACCGGTTGCGGGGTGGGCTCAATTCCGCACTCGTACGCGTCGAGCTTCGCACGGTTGTAGCGGCGCGGTCCGACGAAGGGTGCCATCGCGACCGAGCCCAGCGCGAACAGGAACGCCAACGCGAATAGGCCCAGCAGCGGGACCCATGCCGATAGCGACATCTTCTCCTCCGTCTCTGCAATGTGAAAAAGTCATCGATCCAGCGACGACTCACACAGCAGGTGCCACTTTAGTGAGTGTGTTGATAATCCGATCCATCGCGTCGCCGTCGCGGGGGTCGGTGAGGTTGGCGAGCAACTTCAACACGAACCGCATTAGTGTGGGGTGCGGCAGGCCGTGTTTGGTCGCGACGCGCATAATTTGCGGATTTCCAATTAATTTCACGAACCATCCGCCGAGCCGGTAATATCCGCCGAACGTTGCTTTCAGCACGGCCGGGTATTGCATCAGTGCCCGTTCACGAGCCGGGCCGGCCGGCCGCGCCAGCGCCATGAAGGCGACGTCAGCCGCTATCTCACCGGACTCCATCGCGTACGCGATGCCTTCGCCGTTGAACGGGTTCACCATGCCGCCCGAGTCGCCCACGAGGAGCACACCGCGGGAGTAGTGCGGGACCCGGTTGAAGCCCATCGGCAACGCCGCACCCAGGGTCGGGCCGTCAGCGTTCGCCTCATCGGTCATGCCCCACTCGACCGGCGTCGTCGACAGCCAGTCGGTGAGCATCGTCCGGTAGTTCGTCTTTCCGAACGCGGTCGACGAATTCAGCACGCCCAGACCGACGTTGACGCGACCGTCGCCCATCCCGAAGATCCAGCCGTAGCCCGGCAGCAGCACATCGGCGCTTTCGCGGCTGCGCAGCTCCAGCCAGGACTCGAGGAAGTCGTCGTTCGTCTTGACCGGGGAGTTGTAGTAGCGGCGGACCGCGACGCCGATCGGCCGGTCCTCACGCTTCGACAATGCCCATGGCCAGGGCAAACCGGGCCGAGACGCCGTCCGCGGCGATGACGATCGGTGCGCGGTATTCGATCGGTTCCTTGTCCGGCCCGACTGTCGCGGTCACGCCGATCACGCGCCCCGATCCGTCGGTGATCGGTCCGGACACGTTAGTGCTGGTCCGAAGCGTCGCTCCGGCCGCGATGGCGGCTTCGGCGAGGATCTGGTCGAAGTCCATCCGCGTGCGAGTGAGGCCGTAGTTCGGGTGGCTGGCCAGCTCCGGCCACGGCCAGTTCCAGCCGGATGCCGCCGCCGATCACCCGCAGACCCTTGTTGCGTACCCAGCCGTCGGCGCTCGTGTCGACGCCCATCTTGAGCAGCTGCGTCACCGAACGCGGCGTCAGCCCGTCCCCGCAGACCTTCTCGCGCGGGAACTCGCTCTTCTCCAGCAGCTCGACCTTGACGCCGTGCCGGGCCAGATGGAACGCGGCGGCGGAGCCACCGGGACCTGCGCCGACGACGATTACGTCGGCTTCCCTGATCTCCATGCTCACCGCCTTCCTCTCGCCACCGAACACTCGCTCGTGAAAGTCTTCACAAACTCCTATCCGCCGTGCAGTGTAGAACTGGCCGCCGCCGGTCCGTCCGGCGAGGGGGACCTAACCTGAGAACCGGTCCGGCTGGCGCGGTGAAGTGCCACAATTCCGCCGGTCAGGTTGCGCCAACTGACCGATTCCCACCCATTCGCGGCCAGCTTGGCCGCCAGTCCGGCCTGGTCAGGCCACGCGCGGATCGATTCGGCGAGGTAGACGTACGCGTCCGGGTTCGAGGAGACCCGCCGGGCCACACTCGGCAGCGCACCCATCAAATACATGAGGTACGTGTGCCGGAACACAGCGTTCGTCGGGTGCGAGAACTCGCAGACGACGATCCGGCCGCCCGGCTTCGTGACGCGCGCCATCTCGGTCAGCGCCGCGGCCGTGTCGTGCACGTTGCGCAGGCCGAACGAGATCGTGACCGCGTCGAACGTGGCTACTCGCAAACGGCAGCGCCAGCGCATCACCGGCCAGCAGCCGGGTGCCCGGCCGGGTCTTCTTGCCGGCGCGCAGCATGCCCTGCGAGATGTCGACGCCGATCACGTCGGCGCCCGATCGGGCCAACTCCTCGGTGGACACACCGGTGCCCGCGGCGAGGTCAAGGACGCTCTCGCCGGGCTGCAGATTGAGGGCATCACGGGTGGCGTGGCGCCACGCCCGATCGCGACCGAAGGACAGGATCGTGTTCGTACGGTCGTAGCGTTCGGCCACACCGTCGAACATCGCCGCGATCTCGTCAGGGCGTTTGTCGAGGTTGGCTCGGCTGGCTCGCGGGACCGTCGGCAGGCTCACGCTCACCTACTTTGCCAGCGACCATGAATCCGGCCGCGGCCGGGGTTGCCTACCGGGTGATCCGCCAGGCCTGCAGGACCACCAGAAGGAGCGCGCCGGCACCCATCGCGATCAATCCGACACCGATCAGGCTCGCCGTGTGCATGGCGTCAATGTCGAAAAACCCGAGTACGCCACCGGCGCCCACGATCGTCGCGACCGCGCCGACCGACGCCAGCACGGTCGCGATCAACGCCGCCACGCCGGCCGCACGACTCTGCGTCAGGTAGCGGGCTTCGTCGCTGGTTGCAGTGGTCACACCACGAAGTGTGCACCCGAAAAACCGGTGTTGACCAGCAAAAACAGTGATCGTGATCTTTCCCACGTATCGGTGATCTTCAGATCGGTTAGTCCGTCCCGGCGGAGACCACCGTCAGAGCCGTACGGTTTCCGGCGCCGCCGCCGGGGATCGCGATCGACGAGAAGTGCGACACCACGCGCTCGTCGGTCGGGTCGTCCGCCTCGGTGTAGTGCACCGCCATGTGCCGGTAGAGCGTGTCCCGCTGCGCCGGGATCCGGCCGGCCGAGCGGATCATCCAGATGAGCTCGTGCAGGTTGGACCGGTGCTTCGCGCCGGCACTGGAGATCACGTTCTCCTCCAGCATGATCGAGCCGAGGTCGTCGACGCCCATGTGCAGCGCGATCTGGCCGATGTCCTTGCCGGTCGTCAGCCAGGATGCCTGCAGGTGGTTCACGTTGTCGAAGAACAGCCGGGCGACCGCGATCAGGCGCAGATATTCCAGGCTCGTCGCCTGCGTCCGGCCCTTGAGGTGGTTGTTCTCCGCCTGGTAGGTCCACGGGATGAAGGAGCGGAAGCCGCCCGTACCGCCGGCGTTGGCGAGCCGTAGCCGGCCTGGACGGCTTTGTCCTGCACGTCGCGGATCATCCGCAGATGCTCGATGCGCTCGGCGTTCGTTTCGCCGGTGCCCATCATCATCGTGGCGGTGGACTCCATGCCGAGCTTGTGCGCGGTCTCCATGACCTCCAGCCAGCGCTCGCCGGACTCCTTGAGCGGCGCGATCGCGGTACGCGGACGGGCCGGCAGCATCTCGGCACCGGCACCCGCGATCGAGTCCAGCCCGGCCACCTTGATCCGGCGGACGGCCTCCTCGATCGACGTACCGGAGACCTTCGCCATGTGCAGGATCTCGCTCGGGCCGATCGAGTGGATCACCAGCTCCGGGTATGCGCCCTTGACCGTCGAGAACAGCTCCTCGTAGTACTCCACGCCGTAGTCCGGGTGGTGGCCGCCCTGCAGCATCACCTGGGTGGCACCGAGATCGATCGCCTCGCCGCACCGGCGCAGGATCTCCTCCATCGGGTGCGACCAGCCCTCGGCGTGCTTCGGCGCCCGGTAGAACGCGCAGAACTTGCACGCCGTCACGCAGACGTTCGTGTAGTTGATGTTGCGATCGATGATGTACGTGACGATGCCGTCCGGGTAGCGGCGGCGACGGACCGCGTCGGCGGCCTCGCCCGAGCGGATGGAACGGCGCTTCGGTGTAGAGGATACAGCGCCTCGTCGGGCGTGATCCGCCCACCGTCGGCCGCGCGCGCAGAGGATGCCGTCGATCTCGGAGTTCGTCACGCACTCCGAGCGTACCGGCGCCGGCCGTACCGGCGTCACAGACGGCCGTCGTAGGGTCGAGATACATGACCGACATGCGCTATCGCCGACTCGGCAACTCCGGACTGGTCGTCTCCGTCGTCGGACTCGGCTGCAACAACTTCGGCCGCAAGGTCGACGACGCGGGCACGAAAGCGGTCGTCGACGCCGCAATCGACCAGGGCATCAACCTATTCGACACCGCCGACATCTACGGCGACCCGGCCGGCGCGTCGGAATCAGCGCTCGGCAAGGCTCTCAAAGGCCGCCGCGACGACGTCGTCATCGCCACCAAGTTCGGCATGGACATGCACGGCGCGAACGGCGTCGACCACGGCGCGCGCGGCGCCCGCCGCTACGTCACGAAGGCGGTCGAGGCGTCGCTGCGCCGACTCGGCACCGACCACATCGACCTTTACCAGATGCATACGCCGGATGCCGAGACGCCGATCGACGAGACGCTGTCCGCCCTCGACGACCTCGTCCGCGCCGGCAAGGTCCGCTACCTCGGCAACTCCAACTTCACCGGCTGGCAGATCGCCGACGCCGATTGGACCGCGCGGACGCACGGCCGGACGCCGTTCATCAGCGCCCAGAACGAGTACAGCTGGCTCAAGCGCGGCGTCGAGGCCGATGTGGTCGGCGCATGCGAACGCTTCGGCCTCGGCCTGCTGCCGTTCTTCCCGCTGGCCAGCGGCCTGCTGACCGGCAAGTATCGGCGCGAATGCCGACGGCGCCGGCCGGTGGCCGGCTGTCCGAGGACCGCTACGCGGCCGGCTGGCCGCGGCACCGTGGGACACGATCGAGGCGCTCGGAGACGTTCGCGACGTCGCGCGGCGTGTCCATGCTCGACGTCGCGATCGGCGGCCTCGCCGCGCAGCCGGCCGTCACCTCGGTGATCGCGGGCGCCACCAAGCCGGAACAAATCGCGCGCAAATGTCGCGGCCGGTCAGTGGATCCCGTCGGACGCCGATATGGAAGAGCTGCGGATCGATCGCCGAAAATTGAGCAATAACGGTCCGGCCACAAATCCGGGTACGGGTCATGAATAGTCGACCCGTACCCCTGTTATTCGGCTCACACTCGATTTAGGGCGAGCGCGAATGTCGTGGAGTGCCGTACTGTCGCAATTCGTTTCACTTTTCCAAACTCCCCTTGGAGCACTCCTTGCGACGTTCGACGTACGTCGTCGCCGGCACGCTCACTGTCGCCCTCGCTATGTCGGCGCTATTGATCTCTCCGGCCACGGCCAATCCCACGCCTTCGGGCCCCGGACAGCGCGCCGATAGCGCGATCCAATCCGGCACGATCTCCGCCCATCGCGACAGTTCTGGTCGCGTCACCTTCATCTCGACCCGGCCTGGCCACCCGCTGGCGGCCCCGAGTGGCTCGAGCGCTCGTACGCGCGCCGGCGGCGACTCGATCGCGCGTACGAACGTCAACGACTTCGCAACGGTCTTCGGCGTCGCCGACCCGGCGAAGGATCTGGCGCAGGTCCGGCAGCGTTCAGGTCGGCGGTGTCTCCGTCGTCCGGTTCCAGCAGAAGCACAACGGTCTCCCGGTCATCGGCGGCCAGCTCGTCGTGTCGCAGGACGCGAACGGCGGGCTCGACGCGATCAACGGCGAGACCAGCACGAGCGCACCCGCCTCGACCACGGCATCGGTGACGGCCGGCCAGGCCGCGACGCTGGCCAAGAGCGCGACCGCAAACGCGAACAAGGTTGCCGCGTCTGCACTGGTCGCCTCGGCACCGGCGCTGTCGATCTACGACCCGGCGCTGTTCGGACAGTCCGACGGACTCGGCTCGCGGCCGGTCTTCCAGACCATCGTGACCGATCCGGCCAATCCGGCAATCAACCAGTACGTCCTGGTCGACGCGCGGACCGACACGATTGCGCTGTCGTTCTCGCAGACCGCCACGCCGTTCGCGACGACGAAGGCAGTGGCCACGTCGGCCAAGCCGGCCGTTGCGCCGAAGGTTTCGGCCAACTTCACGGCCGACGTCTCGGTCTGTGACTTCGGTGAGGCCATCAACCCGGACGAGATCTGCACCTCCCCGGTGGCGGACCCGGCCGACTCGCCGGTGACCGATGTCAAGGACGCCTACGAGTACACCGGCGCGGTGAACGACTTCTACAACAACGTCACCGGCCGCAAGGGCATCGACGGCAACAACATGCCGGTCATCTCCTCGGTCGACTTCTGCCCCGACAGCTCGGACTGCCCGTACGCGAACTCGTTCTGGGACGGTTCGCAGATGATGTTCGGCCAGGGCTTCCCGGAGGCACCCGACGTCGTCGCGCACGAGTACACGCACGGTGTCACGCAGTACACCTCCGGGCTGCTCTACTACTACCAGTCCGGTTCGATCAACGAGTCGATGTCGGACGTCATGGGCGAGCTGTTCGACCAGTACAACGGCACCGACACGAACGACCAGTGGATCTTCGGTGAGAACCTGCCGTTCGATTTCCAGCGCAACATGGCCGACCCGACCCAGAGCGGTCAGGGCGCCCAGCCGGACGCGATGAGCAGCCCGTACTGGTCGACGGACGGATGGGACAGCGGCGGCGTACACACCGACAGCGGGGTCGGCAACAAGCTCGCCTACCTCGCCGCCGAGGGTACGAACGGGACGGCGTTCCACGGCGTCAACGTCGTCGGTATCGCGAACGACGGCCAGGCCGCCCCGAACATGATCCAGAAGATGGCGAACATCTGGCTGCTGGCCGACACCATGCTCACGCCGGCGGCTGACTACGCCGACCTGGGCAACGCTGTGCAGGGTGCCTGCGCATCCCTGCAGAGTGCGGGCACGGACGGTGTCGTTGCTTCGGACTGCCAGTCGGTGACCGCAGCGGTCGCCGCGACGCAGCTCGAGTCGACCACGTCGTCGCACCTGCCGGCGCAGACGACGGTGTGCTCGACGGGTTACAACCCGGGCATCGTGTTCGCCGACAACTTCAACCGGGCACCCAGCACGACGCTCGGCCCGAACTGGTACGACTCGGGACCGCCGGAGATCGACGCCTTCGCAGCGTCGACCGTTGCCACCGGTGACCAGCTCTACATCCCCGAGGTCGCCAACGACACGACACCGATCACCCGGTACGCGTACACGAAGCTGATCACGCTGCCGTCCACGCAGACGAGCTACCTGTCCTTCCAGCACCTGGACTCGCTCGACTGGTTCGACGGTCCGCACGCGGACGGCGGAAGCAGCGTCTACATGGAGGGCATGTACATCGAGTACCAGCTCTCCGGTACCACGACGTGGAAGGCGCTGCCGGCCACCTGGGTCAACGGACCCACGAAGACGGTCGACAAGACCCACCTCTCGGGCAACACGCTGTTCATCGACGGCACCTACCCGGGCACCGCGTTCGCCGGTGACAGCCAGGGCTGGGCGTACAGCCGGGCGACGATCTCCACCACGCTCAAGGGCAAGACCGTACGGTTCCGCTTCCGTACCCAGTCGGACGGCTTCAACTGGCCGACCTCGTCCTACGGCGAGTTCATCGACAACGTCTCGGTGAACGACTGTGTCAAGGCGCCGCTCGCACCGACCGGCGTCCACGTTGCCGGCTACCACGGCTCGGCCACGTTGGCCTGGGGTACGGCGTCGGCAAACGGCGGCACGACGGTCACGTCGTACCACGTCTACATCGAGGACATCGGTCACACCGGTTTCGTCGCCACGACGGTTTCGGCGTCCACCCGCTCGCACGCCTTCACCGGCCTCGTGAACGGTCATGACTACGCCTTCGAGGTGCGGGCCGAGAACAGCGCCGGGCAGTACAGCCCGTTCGTCACGGTCTCGCTTCCGGGTACGAATTTGACGCTGACGGCGACCCCGACCAGCATCACTTCGGGTACACCGGTCACCCTGACCGGCGCCTTGACCAAGGTTGACGACGGCACCCCGTTCGTCACCCGCGGTGTCACGCTCTACTACCGCAAGCACGGTACGACGACGTGGACCGCACAGACCGCGGTCGCGGTGACGAACGCCAGCGGTGTCTACACGTTCACGGTGAAACCGACCACGAGCGAGGACTACTACGTCCAGTACTCGGCGGGATCGCCGTCGGCCATGGGCGTCACGTCGGCGATCGTGACGGTCACCCTCAGCTAGTCCGCTAGACGAAGTGGCCGGTATCCCCTCGGGGTGCCGGCCACTTTTTCGTTGGTCAGATCGCGAACGACGTGACCAACGGCTGGGTCGGCTGCGCCGCGCCGCCGGCCGATTCCAGGCTGACCCCGAAGTTGGTCGCGCCGCGGACGTTGCCCAGAACCACGGTCCCGGTGGTCTGGCCCGGATCCATCACGCCCGCGCTGACAGGGGCGCGGTCACCACTGATCAACCACAGCTGGTACGCCTTGCCGGTCGACACCGTCGGCATGTCCATGGCGACCGCGACGCCCTGGTTGAGCGACTCCGACACGATCACGCTGACCGTGCCACCACCCGCGACCGCCTGCACGTGGACGGATGCATCCGGCGCCGACATGACCGCGGCGATCTGCGCATCCCGCTGCTCGGTGGCCGCAATCTGAGCCTGCGCCGTACGGGTGTTCCGATCCGAGATCGCGTACCCGACGGCACCACCGCCGACCGCGATCACGGCGGCGGCCGCGACGCCTGCGGCCCAGCCGCGCCAGCCCTTCGAGCGTGCTCGCTCGACCGGCCGGACCGGGCGGACCTGCGGCGTCCGGGCTGCCGCGGCCAGCACCGCCGTCTTCATCCGGGCGGGTGGTGCGGCCGGCGTCAGGTCGGCGAGACGGGCCAGCGTGGCGCGGAATTCGGCCAGTTCCTGGGCACACGACGGGCAGGCGGCGAGGTGCCGGTCGAACGCGGCGCGCTCGATGTCCGAGACGGCGTCCAGCGCATAAGCACCGGCCAGCGTGTGGATGTCGATGGTCGTCACACCGTCACCCCCAGACAATCGCGCAACCGGATCAGGCCGTCCCGCATCCGAGTCTTCACCGCCGGCAGACCGACCTTCAGCAGCGAGGCGACCTCGCCGTAGGTGTGCCCGCCGTAGTACGCCATCGTGATCGCCTCGCGCTGCACTCCGGTCAGGTTCTTCAGGCACCGCCGGACCTGCACCTGTTCCAGATGGGCGGTCGCGGTCTCCACCACGTCGTCGTACGGCGTCTCGATCGTCGCGACCTTCCGCAGCCGATCGCTGCCGGCCTGCTCGGACCGGACCCGGTCGACCGCCCGGCGATGCGCGATCGTGAAGATCCAGCTGGTGGCGCTGCCGCGTTCCGGATCGAACCGGGTCGCGTTCCGCCAGACCTCGACGAGGACCTCCTGGGTCACCTCCTCGGCCTGCGCCGGATCCCGAACGATCCGCCGGGTCAGGCCGAAGACCCGGCTGGCAACCAGATCGTAGAGCCGCTCAAACGCCCGCTCGTCGCCGTGCGCGGCCCGGGTGAGCAGATCATCCGGGTCATCGTCCAGGCTGGTCGGAACGGATTCCAGACGCGCCCGCCCCGGACGGTCGCCCGGATCGCCGACTGGCTTCGAGCTCATACGCGTGCGCCTCCGACCGCCGTACCGTTGTCGATCACTCTCTATTCGGTGCGGCGGCGGGATCGGATGGGTCGAGGACCGGGCTACGCGTCGTAGTCGACCGTGACGCTGTCCGTGACCGGGCTCGCCTGGCAGGTCAGCACGTACCCGGCGGCCAATTCGTCCGGTTCGAGGGCGTAGTTGCGGGCCATCTCCACCCGGCCGTCGATGACCCTGGCCCGGCAGGTCGAGCACACGCCGCCCTTGCAAGCGTAGGGCAGCTCCGAGCGGATCTTGAGCGCTGCGTCGAGAACACGCTCGTCGCGTGCGCATGGTGAAGCTCGACGCCCGGCCGTCCAGCATGATCGTCACGGCCGCGTCCCCGTCGGCCGGCCCGGCGTCATCGCGTGGTCGCGGCGCGCGGCGGCGTCGCGCTGTCCTCGACATGAAAAAGCTCAGTGTGTACGGCCGACTCGGCCACTCCCCGATCGGCGAGCACCGCCCGCACGTCCATGACCATCCCGTACGGCCCGCAGAGGAACCACTCGTCCGCATCGACGTCGATCAGACCGCTGTCGACCAGCCGGGCGAACCGGTCCGCGTCGATCCGGCCGCTGAGCAGCTCCGCGTCCTGCGGCTCCCGGGACAGCACGTGCACCAGCTGCAGCCGGGTCGGATACCGATCCTTGAGGTCGGCCAGCTCCTCGGCGAACATCACCGACCGCGCGTACCGGTTGCCGTACACCAGCGTGAACGTGCTCTCCGGCTCGACCGACAGCGCGGTGGCGACCAGCGACAGGATCGGCGTGATGCCGGAGCCGGCCGCGACGGCCGTATAGCGACGAGCGCGGTCCGGCGCGTACGCCGTCGTGAAGTGGCCGAGCGGCGGCATGACCTCGACGCTCTGCCCGGCCGCGAGCTCGGACAGCGCGAAGCGTGGAGAAGACGCCGCCGGCGACGGCCTTGACGCCGATCCGGAGACGGCCATGCTCGGCCAGTTCGGCCGGGGTCGAGCAGATCGAGTACGAGCGCCGGACATCCTCGCCGTTCTCGATCCGCCGGACCGTGAGGTGCTGGCCGGCCGTGAACGCGTACGCCTCCCGCAGCTCGACCGGCACATGCGAACGTCACGACCACGGCATCGTCGGTCAACGCGACCACCGATGCCACGGACAGCGCATGGAACTGCGGCCGCCTCCGCACCGGCTTCGTCACCACAACGGTCATCAGAACGCCTTCACATGATCGAACGGCTCGGTGCAGGACCGGCAGCGGCGCAGCGACTTGCAGGCGGTCGAGCCGAACCGGGACAGTTCCTCGGTGTCCGGCGAACCGCAGCGCGGGCACCGGACCGTCACGCCGATCGTGACCGGCACCGGCCCGCCGACCAGCACCGGACCGGGCGGCGCGATCCCGGCCGCGGACAGTTTCGCGCGACCCTCGGCGCTGATCCGATCGGTGCTCCACGCCGGGCTGAGCACCGTCCTGACCTCGACGCGAGTCGCACCCGCGGCACGAGCGGCGGCCGCGACGTCGGCGCGGATCACGTCCATCGCCGGGCATCCGCTGTACGTCGGCGTGATCGTCACGACCACTCCACCGTGCATCGTCCATCGACACGTCTCGCAGGATGCCGAGGTCCTCGATCGTGATCACCCGGATCTCCGGATCGACGACGGCCGCGACCGCGTCCCGGATCGTCATCGTGGCTCACCACGTCGCGCCCGGATGCGCCCGATGCAGCACCTGCATCTCGGCCAGCAGGTAGGACAGCGCCTCGGTGTGCCGCCCGGTACGCCCGCCGGTCGGCCGCCACGCGGTCTGCGGCGTCGCGAGTTCGGCCGCCTCCAGCACGCCGTGCACGTGCTTCTGCCACGGTACGTGCAGCGTGGCCGGATCGACCGCGAGGCCGTTCGAGCCGCCTGCACCACGTCGTCCGATTCGAACAGCTCGTACGTGAACGGCCATACGTCGTCGAGCGCCACCGTCATGCGTCGGTGCGACTCGCGCGTACCGGCGCCGAGCCGGACCGTCCACAGCGCGCTGTGATCGAGGTGGTACGCGGATTCCTTCACGCACTTGGCCGCGATCGCCGCGATCTGCGGGTCCGAACTGCTCGACCAGCCGGCCGTAGAGCAGGTGCTGGTAGGCGGAGAGGCACAGCAGCTTGGCGATCGCCGTACCGAAGTCGCGATCCGCCAGCTCGACCAGCTGCGCGTTGCGAAACTCGTGGTCATCGCGCAGATATGCCAACGCGTCCTCGTCGCGGCCGGCGCCTTCGACCTCGCCCGCGTAGGTCAGGAACATCCGCGCGGCGCCGAGCTGGTCGAGCGCGATGTTCGACAGCGCGATGTCCTCCTCCATCTCCGGCGCGCGCGCCGACCACTCGCCGAGACGCTGCGCGGTGATCAGCGCGTCGTCGCCGAGCCGGAGAAGGTATTCCAGCAGGTCCGACATCAGATGTGCCCGGCACCTTCCGGCACGTCGTAGAAGGTCGGATGCCGGTAGACCTTGTCGGCGGCCGGGTCGAAGAACGCGTCCTTCTCGTCCGGGCTGGACGCGGTGATCGCGCCGGCCGGGACGACCCAGATCGACACGCCCTCCTGGCGCCGCGTGTAGACGTCGCGGGCGTTGCGCAGCGCCATCTCCGCGTCCGGCGCGTGCAGGCTGCCGACATGCGTGTGCGACAGGCCGCGCCGAGGCCGGATGAAGACCTCCCACAGTTGCGTATTCGCGGTCACGCGGCCACCCGTACCCCTGTGGTGTGCTTCGCGGCATAGGCCGCTGCCGCCTCGCGGACCCACGCGCCCTCGTCGTGCGCGCGCTTGCGGTTGGCGATGCGCTCGCGGTTGCACGGCCCGTTGCCCTTGATGACCTGCATCAGCTCGTCGTAGTCGGGCTGCGTGTAACTGTGCTGCCCGGTGGTCTCGTCTCGTCGCAGATGCTGGGTCCGGGAGGTCCAGCGTCAACACCGCCGCCTGCTGTACGCACATGTCGACGAACCGCTGCCGCAGGTCGTCGTTGGAGAAGCGCTTGATCTTCCAGGCCATCGACTGCTCCGAGTGGGTCGAGTCACCGTCCGGCGGACCGAACATCGCCAGCGACGGGTACCACCAGCGGTTCACCGCGTCCTGTGCCATCGCGCGCTGCGCCTCGGTGCCGTGTGCGAGCGTGTGCAGGATCTCGAAGCCCTGGCGCTGGTGGAACGACTCCTCCTTGCAGACGCGGATCATCGCGCGCGCGTAAGGGCCGTAGGAGCAGCGGCAGAGCGGCACCTGGTTGACGATCGCGGCGCCGTCCACGAGCCAGCCGATCGCACCGACATCGGCCCAGCTCAGCGTCGGGTAGTTGAAGATCGACGAGTACTTCTGGCGGCCGTCGATCAGCATGTCGACCAGCTCGTCGCGGGAGATGCCGAGGGTTTCCGCGGCGGCGTAGAGGTAGAGGCCGTGGCCGGCTTCGTCCTGCACCTTCGCGAGCAGGATCGCCTTGCGCTTGAGACTCGGCGCGCGGGAGATCCAGTTGCCCTCCGGCTGCATCCCGATGATCTCGGAGTGCGCGTGCTGGGCGATCTGCCGGATCAGCGTCTTGCGGTAGGCGTCCGGCATCCAGTCGCGCGGCTCGATCTTCTGCTCGGCCGCCACGATCTCGTCGAAGTAGGCCTGCGTCTCGCCGGTCGGCTGTGCACGGCCGGCCGCGGCAGCTTCGAGAAGCGCGCGTTCGGCATCGGCCACTTGATCAAGAAGCCCCGAAGATTCGGGCACGCTGAAGTCGTTCCCATACATGTCTCCAGTGTTACAGCGCTCCCCAATTTCTGCAACAGAACTGTCACATCCGTCCCATTGTGACGGCCCGTGGGGTGCGTTTCGGGGCGCTACCGCTCTGGACTCACAACGGTGCAGAGCGGTAGGCACCTGACGACGGCCGGGCCCTTTCGCGGCGCTACCGCTCTGCACTCACAAACGGTGCAGAGCGGTAGGCACCTGACGACGGCCAGGCCCCTTTCGTGGCCCTACCGCTCTGCACTCACAAACGGTGCAGAGCGGTAGGCACCTGCGGAACGGCCCGGCCGGCTGCCGCGCTGCACTCATGCGCGCTGTGGAGCGGTAGCGCGACGGAAGAAGGGGCCAGCCGCATCGATAGCGGGGGCTAGACGCTGGCGAACTCCGGGCCGTCGTCCGGGAGGGCGGGTGCCTGGCCCAACTCAGCAGCGCGGCGCGCGAACTCGCGGATCCCCGCGACCTGGCGATCACCGAGCGAGAAGTCGAGCGCGCGGAAGTAGGACGCGAGCGTGGGCGCGTCGAACGGCTCCCACCGCGCGGCGGCCGTGGCCACCTGGTCCAGCTCGTTGAGGCACAGATCACGTGACCGCAGGAAAGCCTCGTGCACGTCCTTGACCAGGCCCGGATGTGCTTCGGCGAAGTCACGACGCACCGCCCAGACCGCGAAGACCATCGGCAGCCCGGTCCACTCCCGCCACGCCTGGCCGAGGTCCGTGACGGTCAGGCCGAGCGCGGGGGCTTCGTAGAGCGCGCGGAGGGCAACGTCGCCGATGACCACGCCCGCGTCCGCTTCGAGCAGCATCTCGCTGATGTCCGGCGGGCAGCGGAACGTGTCCGGCTTCACGCCGTAGCGCTGCTCAAGCAGCATCTGTGCCAGCAGCACGCCGGTACGGCTGGTCGAGCCGAGCGCCAGCGTGCCGATCTCCGCGAGCGGCTTCGACGAGACCAGGTTGACCGACAGCACCGGTCCGTCGCTGCCGACCGCGAGGTCCGGCAGCAGCAGCAGATCGTCGGCGTTGCGGAGATACTCGACAAGCGAGATCGGGCCGATGTCCAGATCGCCGCGGACCAGCGCGATGTTCAGCTGGTCCGGCGTGTCCTTGTGAAGTTCGACGTCGAGGAGTGCCCCGGACCGCATCAGTCCCCAGTAGATGGGCAGGCAGTTGAGAAACTGGATATGCCCAACCCGGGGCCGAGTGCCACTGTTCACCCTTGCGACGCTACTCGTCGCTCATCGGTGAAGCGTGTGGACTTCGGGTAGCTGTGACGACCCGAACTCCACACGATCAACGTGGTCGCCATCCGGCCGCCAAGAGGGCGTTGCGGATCTGGCGGATCACCCGCTGCGGATCGTTGCGGATCGCCCATGCCGGGAAACGCAGTACGCGATCTCCGGGGGTCCACATCTCGTTCTGACGCTGCATGTCAGCCCACCAATTGGCCACGTCCATGTGCTGCGAGCCGTCGATCTCGACGTGTAGCCGCCACTCCTCGAAGAAAACATCCCGGTAGCGCGAACGCCCGCTGGCATCGACGACTACCGCCTGCCGCGTCGGCACCGGGAGCTTGCCAGACTTGCACAGTCGCAGGAAGTCGAGTTCGGAGATGGACTCGGATCCACCGGCGGCATCCGCGGCGGCCTCGACGATCAGACGATGCCGAGGTATCCGTAGGCGTCGGTCGAGCACTGCGCGAACCTCGTCGAGAAGGACAAGTCGCTGCTGAAACGCCGCCGCGACGATCGCCCGAGCGCGATCATCGTGGTGCGCCCAGCATGCCGCATCGACGACCGATCGAGCCGGAGCCATAACCTCGGAGTTGATCGTGTGGGTTTTGGGCACCATCAGCTACCCAAAACCCGCACGATCACCTACTTGCTGACTCCGGCGTAGGAGTGCAGGCCCGTGATGAAGATGTTGACGATGAACAGGTTCATCATCATGGTGCCCCAACCCAGGACGGCCAGCCAGCTTGCCGCAGTTCGGCGAACGCTGGGGGTGGCTCGTGCATGCAGGTAGCACGCGTACGCGACCCACGCGATGAAGGCCCAGGTCTCCTTCGGATCCCAGCCCCAGTAGCGGCCCCACGCAGCTTCGGCCCAGATCGCACCGCAGATGATCGCGAGCGTCCAAATCGGGAAGGCGAACGCGTGGATCCGGAACGTGAGACGCTCCAGGCTGTCGGCCGGCTGCAGCCGCTCGCCGAGCGTGTACGGGAAGCCGATCACCGACTCGTCGGCCGTACGCTTCTCGTAACCGGCCCGGATCAGGTGCAGCACCGCGGCGCAGAAGCCGAGCATCAGCACGCCCGATGCGGTGATCGCGAGCGTCACGTGAATCTTCAGCCAGTACGAGTTCAGCGCCGGTACGAGCGGCGAAACCTTCGTGTAGAGCACGGTCTCGTCGAGTCCGAGCAGCACCACGAGTACGCCCGTCACGAACAGCCCGAGCGGCCGGATCGACGGGCGGCGGGTGACCAGCGCCATCCACGCGATCGAGGCGACCAGCGTGACCGCGATGATGAACTCGTACATGTTGCCCCACGGCACCCGGTGCGCCGCGAGACCACGCGTGACCATGCATCCGACGTGCGCGACCAGGCCGACGACGGTGAGCACCAGCGCGATCCGGCCGGCGATCGGCGCCCAACCGGCCAGGCGGTCGGGCGAAGTTTCACCCGAGGCCGAGGCCGACGCCGAGGTCAAATCCGAATCCGAGTCCAACTCGATCAGATCGGCGTCGACCAGCGATACCGGGGGCGACGAGTCGACGGCACCGGCCGCGACCAGCACCGGACGTCCGTACGGCCGGCGACCCGGGCGACCGCTCCACGGGCACCGAACGCGTACTCGGCGGCGTAACACATCATCGCGAAGAGGTAACCGAGGATCGCGATGAAGAGGAGGCTATGGGACAGATTTGCCATGGGCGTTCCTGCCTTCCGATCCGAGAGGGCCATCCGGTCCGAGACGGCCGTCCGTTGCGGGAGGGCCATCCGTTGACTGCGTGGCCGCAGTGACGATTGCATCGAACTCATCCGGGAAGCTGGCATATTCGGCGCGGGCAAGGCCGCCGGCGGCGCCGACCGACCCGCCGGAGTCCGCCGGGTGCGAGCCGGAACCACACTCGCCGACGGCGACCGGTCAGCGACCCGACCAGCCCGAGTACGAGCAACAGCGCACCCACGAGCACGACCTTCTCACCCGGGTCGTAGCGGATCGCGAGCGAGACCCACTGCCGCGTGCCGACGAACTCGATCGTGGAGCCGTCCGCGAGCTTCTTCGACTCGCCCGGGCTTCAGCGCGATCGGCCGCCCGTCGTCCATGCTGAACTGCTTCAACGCGCCGGAGTCGATCTCCGCCTGGTTCAGCGTGTAGACCGAGTGCGCCACGCCGTTGTCCAGCCCGAGGTCACCGATGTACGGCGTCAGGAAGATCTCCGGGTTGTTCGCGGCCGGGAACACCGATGTCGCAGCATCGCCGCTGACCGTCGGCACGAACGTACCTTCGAACCCGATCTGCTGCTTCGCGTACGTCGTCGGATCGGTATTCGTGCCGGTCGCCGGATCGATGTTCAGGTCCGGGAAGGTGGCCACGCCGGTCGAGGTGTCGGCGGCATCGGCCGGCAGGAACGGCGACGTGATCGTCTCGGTCTTGCCGTACTGGTCGGTGAATTTCAGGATCGGCGCGTACCCGTGCCCGACCAGGTAGACGTTCGCGCGCGGCAACCGCAGCGGCGCGTTGACCTCGATCGTGTACGCCGTCGTCGGTGCCGTCGCCGACCGCCCCTGGGTGTACGTCGTGTTCGCCGCGAAGTGCGACGGCTCGCCGCTCGACGTGTACGACGCGTTGAACGAGTTCAGCGTGAGGCAGAACGGTGCCAGATCGGCGGCGTCCACCCGGGCGCCCGGGCTGTAGTCGTTGAACACGACCGGCGAACTGCAGAACGTGGTTCCCTCGACGAGAAGTCGATCGGCATGCCAGCCGTACCAGGATCCGAACGCGACCCCGACCAGCAGCGACATCAGCGAGAAGTGGAAGAGCAGGTTGCCGGCTTCCTTGAGGTAGCCCTTCTCGGCGGAGACCGTGACCGTCCCGTCGTCGTGCGTGCGGACCACCGTGCGATAGCGGCGCGACCGCAACACGGCCCTCACCGCGCGGCGGCCTCGGCCGGCGGAGACGCGAACGCCAGCGACGACGCCGTGACCGGCATCCGCTGCAGTCGCGCCGGCGCATCCGGCGGCACCCGGCGAAGTGCCTGGTAGTAGACGCGCAGGCGAGGGAACAGGCAGCCCACGAGCGAGATGAACAGCAGCAGGTAGATCGCGGAGAACCAGGGCGACGCGAACACCGCGAAGCCGCCGACATCGTTGATCAGCGGCGCGAGCGTCGGGTGCTTCTGGAAGTAGTCCGATGACCGCCTCCGGACTGACCTTCACCTGCGGGATCAACGAGCCCGGGATGGCCGCGAGCGCGAGCAGGAACAGCAGGATGAGCGCGGTGCGCATGCTGGTCAGCCAGCGCCAGAACCGCCGCGCCACGGTGACGAGCCAGGATCCGCCGCGCTTGAACGACGGCTCGACCCGGTCCTGGGTGACGGTCCAATCTGGTTCGAGTACCTCGTCCGGCTCGGCCGCGTCGGACGGTTCGGATGGGACGCGGGACGCTTCGATCTGCGACATCAGATCCCCGCACCTCCGACGCCGAACGTCACACGCAGCCAATCCATGAACGGCATCCATTCGCCGAAGACCAGCGCGAGACCGATCACGACCAGCAGCGCTCCACCGATCCGGGTCACCCACCGGCTGTTGCGACGGATCGCCCGGAACACGCCGATCAGGCGCCGGAAGCCGAGGCCGAAAATCAAGAACGGAAGCCCGAGCCCCAAGCAGTACGCCGCCGCCAGCATCACCGCACGCCCGGTCTGACCGCTGACGTACGACATCATCAAGACGGTACCGAGCGTCGGGCCGATGCACGGCACCCACGAGACCGCGAACACCGCGCCCAGCACCGGCGCGCCCAGCAGACCGGCGGACGGCAGCTTCCGGATCCGCCATTCGCGCTGCATCCCGGGGATCAGCCCGAGGAACGCGGCACCCAGCACGATCACCACCACGCCACCGATCGACCTCGACGGTGCGCTGGTGCCAGGCCAGCGACCGGCCGAGATTCGCAACCGCCACGCGGTCAGCGTGAAGAAGACCGTGAAGCCGGCGATGAACAGCAGCGTGCCGGTCATGATCCGGCCGACCATGCGAGCACGCTGCGGGTTGTCACCGTCCGTCGCCGAGTCCAGGTCCGCACCGGCCAGGCCGGTCATATACGACAGATATCCGGGTACGAGCGGCAGCACGCACGGCGACAGGAAGCTGACCAGCCCGGCCGTGGCCGCAGCGCCGATCGCGAGCACGATCGGGCCGGAAGCGGCGACGCTGGCGAAACTCATGTGGTCTGCGCCGCCTTGATCATCGCGGTCAAGTCGGCCGTGGAGATCGGCGCCAGGTGGAGCGACGCGATCTTCCCGGCCGCGTCGATCACCAGAGTCGATGGCACATCGCGTCGGCGGGACCTGCGCGAACGCCAGCATGACGTGGCCGGCCGGATCGAAGATGCTGGGATATGTGATGCCGTGCGCGGAGATGAACGCGCTGGCCGCGTCCTGCTGATCCTCGACGTTGACGCCGATGAACACGACGCCGCTCGCCTTGTACGCGCTCTCCAGGTCGGCCGCCTCGGCGCGGCACGGCCCGCACCACGATCCCCAGAAGTTCATCACGACCACGTGGCCGCGTTCGGATGCCAGGTCGAATGTGCCGCCGCCGAGCAACGGCTCGGTTCACGGCGGGCGCCGCAACCCGGTGGCCGGACGAGAGAACGCCGTCGTCGAGCCGGACACGGTGGCGCCGGCGTTCGGACCGCAGGCGGCCATTGCCAGCGCGGCAATCAGGCCGAGGGCGAGGGCGAGACGGCGTTGCATGACAATCAGGCGCCCTTCGCGGTCTTCGCGGACGCGGATTGGGCGACGAGGTGGGCGGCCGGCTCGGCGTACATGATGCCGGTGACACGAGTGCCGGTGAAGTGGAACGACGTGAAGCTCGCAAGGCCGCACTGGCGCTTGCGCGGATCGTGCCAGAGCCGCTGCTTCTCGACGAACCGGCGAAGGATCCAGATCGGCAGCTGGTGCGAGACGCAGACCGCCTCGTGGCCTTCGGCGCGCTCGCGGGCGGACTGCAGCGCGGTGAACATCCGCCGGGCGATCTCGGTGTACGGCTCGCCCCAGGACGGCGTCAGCGGATCGCGCAGGACCCACCAGTTCTTCGGATCACGCAACGCACCGTCGCCGACCGAGAAGCGCTTGCCTTCGAAGAAATTCGCGCTCTCGATCAGGTTGTCGTCGACCGCGGTCGGTAGGCCGAACTCGGCGGCGAACGGTTCGGCGGTCTGCTGGGCCCGTTCCAGCGGGCTGGCGACGAGATAGGTCACGTCGTGCCCGGAAAGGTAGGCGGCACCCGCCTTCGCCATCTGTACGCCCAGCTCGGAGAGCCTGAAGCCGGGCAGTCGGCCGTACAAGATTCGGTCCGGATTGAAGACTTCGCCGTGCCGCAACATGTGCACGATCGTCGTCGGCTCAGTCATGCTGCTCGCCCCCCACCGCTGCCGCCGCCGCGCGTGCCGCGACCGGCAGCGTTGCGGCGATCCGATTCATCGCTTCGTCGTCGATCGCAGCCGAGACGAACCAGGATTCGAACGCACTCGGCGGCAGGTAGACACCGCCGGCGAGCATCGCGTGGAAGAACGCGCGGTACGGCGCCACATCCTGCGTCTTCGCGTCGTCATAGTTGCGCACGTCACGATCGGTAAAGAAGATCGAGAACATGCTGCCGGCCGTGGAGAGCCGGTGCGGTACGCCGGCTTCGGCCAGCGCCTCGGTCGCGAGCGTGGAGACCATCGCGGCGTTCTTCGTCAGGCGTACGTAGACCTCGGGGGTCGCGAGCCGCAGCGTGGCGAGGCCGGCGGCGCAGGCCAGCGGGTTGCCGGAGAGCGTACCGGCTTGGTAGACCGGCCCGGAGGGTGCGAGCCGGTCCATGATCTCGCGTCGGCCGCCGAACGCCGCCGCCGGCAATCCGCCGCCCATCACCTTGCCGAACGTGTAGAGATCCGCGTCGACCGGTTCGAGGCCGGCCCACCCGCCGGCGGAGACCCGGAACCCGGTCATCACCTCGTCGACGATCAGCAGCGCGCCATGCCGGTGGGCGATCTCGGCGATGGCGGCGTTGAACCCGTCTCGCGGCGCGACCACGCCCATGTTGCCGGCAGCGGCCTCGGTAATGATCGCGGCGATGTCCTCGCCGTTGGCCGCGAATGCCGCTTCAACCGCGGCCACGTCGTTGTACGGCACCACGATCGTCTCGCTCGCGGCGGCACCGGTGACACCGGGCGAATCGGGCAGCCCGAGCGTCGCGACACCGGATCCGGCGGATACGAGCAGCGCATCCACGTGCCCGTGGTAGCAGCCCGCGAACTTCACGATCTTGGTACGGCCGGTGAAACCCCGGGCAAGCCGGATCGCCGACATCGTCGCTTCGGTACCGGAGTTGACGAGACGGACCGCTTCGACCGGCGTACGGGCGACGATCATCTCGGCCAGGTCGACCTCACCCGGCGTCGGAGTCCCGAAGCTGGTGCCCTTGCCCGCGGCTACGGTGATCGCCTCCACCACGGCCGGATGCGCGTGCCCGAGGATCAGCGGGCCCCACGAGCAGACCAGGTCGACATAGCGCCGGCCGTCCGCGTCGGTCAGCCAGCAGCCCTCGCCGCTGACCATGAACCGGGGCGTGCCGCCGACGGCTCGGAACGCGCGGACAGGCGAGTTCACCCCGCCGGGCACGATGGCCTTGGCGCGGTCGTACAGCTCTTCGGATGCGGGGGCCTCGTAGGGGTATACGCCGGCGCCGGCAGGATCGTCGTCTCTCACAGCCCGACCAGTATGTCAAGGCTGTCCGGGAGCGCCACGCTGGCCCGGTCATCCCGGGCCGGCGTCACACTGCGTCCTACGTCAGGGGCATCACGAGGGTCGGCTTCATCGGCTCGGCATCCGGGTGGATCCGGCTGACCGCGGTGCCGAGCGCGAAGAACTCGATCGCGTGCTCGCCCCACGCCCACGCATTCTCGGTGACCGAGACGCCGACCACGCCGTCCGCGCCGACCTGCTGCCCTTCGTACTGCATGCGGGCCATCGCGATCTCCCGAGCGTCGTACGCCGCCTGGCTGAACAGCGTCATCTCCATGTTCTGACCCGCCTGCGCCAGCATCTGGCGGAAGGTCATGTGCGCGATGTGGTAGACGCATGTGCCGAGCACCATCGATCGAGGCAGCCAGCCGTGGTGCAGCAGCGTGTAGAAGTCCTGGCCGGACAGGTGTGACGTGAACGGGCGCCCGGCCGCGGTCCGGTAGGACTTGCCGTCGGTCGCCTTCACCGCTGTCCCGATGGCGAGAAACTCGAGGACGTCGCCGGAGAACATGTAGCCCACCGAGCGCAGTTGTACGCCGATCACGCCGTCGGCGCCGAGCGCGTCCGCCTCGGCCTCCATCCGGGCCATCGCGAGTTCGCGGCAGTTGTACATCGCCTGGCTGAGCACGGTCAGCTCCTGGCTGACGCTCCACCGCGAGGGCTGGATGCCGACGTGATAGAAGCACGTGCCGACGACCATGCCGATCGGCTCGAAGCCGGCCTGCTCGGTCAGCACGAACTCGTTGACCGACAGATCGGACGTGAAGAACTGCTTTCCGCCCTGCTGCGAGCCCTGGATGCGGTTCGTGGCGCTGGCGGGTAACTGCTGCTGCTGTTGTGATACCGGCAAGGTCATGTTCGCAGCCTAAGTGCGAGGCAGTACGGCGGCGAGTCTCTGTCAGCGAGTCGACGCTTCCGGCCGTCGGTCGGATCCGGTGAGGTCTCGGTCAGTTCGCCGAGGCCTCGGTCACATCAGCCGAGGTCTCGGTCGGATCCGGCGAGCCCGAAACGGTCGAGGATCCAGGACAGGACGAACGATTCCTCGTGCCACGAGTCGTAGCGCCCGCTCGGGCCGGCGTGACCGGCACCCATCTCGGTCTTCATCACGATGTCGGTCCTCGGCGCAATCGCCCGCATGCGCGCTACCCACTTCGCCGGCTCGGTGTAGAGCACGCGGGTGTCGTTCAGCGACGTCATCACGAGCTGCGCCGGATAGGCGACGTCCTCGATGTTCTCGTACGGCGTGTAGGACTTCATGTACGCGTACACGTCCGGATCGTCGACCGGGTTGCCCCATTCGTCCCACTCGACCACGGTCAGCGGCAGCGACGGGTCGAGGATCGTGGTCAACGCGTCGACGAACGGCACCTCGGCGACGACGCCGGCGAACGCGTCCGGTGCCATGTGCGTGACCGCGCCGACGAGCAGGCCGCCGGCCGAGCCGCCGCGGACGATCAGCCGATCGGCGCTGGTCCAGCCGGTTGCGACGACGTGCCGCGCGCACGCGATGAAGTCGGTGAACGTGTTCTTCTTGGCGAGCAGCTTGCCCTGCTCGTACCACTGGCGGCCCATCTCGCCACCGCCGCGGATGTGCGCGATCGCGAAGATCACGCCGCGGTCGAGCAGCGAGAGACGGGCGATCGAGAAGTACGGGTCGATCGACGCCTCGTACGACCCGTAGCCGTACAGGACGAACGGCGCCGACCCGTCCCGGGGAGTGCCTCGGCGGGCCACGATCGACATCGGCACCTGCGACACCGTCCGGCGCGGTCGCCCAGGCCCGGAACTGCTCGTAATCCTCCGACCGGTATTCGCGCCCGAGGGCATCCGGCAGTACCGGCTTGCGCTTGCGGAGGGTCAGTTCGCCGGTCGCCAGGTTGCAGTCGTAGATCGACATCGGCGTGACCATCGACGTGTACGCGATCCGGATCGACGACGCGGAGAACTCCTCGTTCGCATCCATGCCGACCGTGTAGAGCGGCTCGGGGAACGTGAGGTCGAACGACGGCGAACCGTCCACCGGTATCACCCGCAGCGCGGTGAGCCCGTCCGACCGCAGCGACACGACGAGATAGCGGTCGAACGCGTCGATGTCGGTCAGGCGCCGTCCGGGCTCATGGGCGATCAGCGGGATCCACGCCCCCGGAGCAGCCACCGGCGTGTACGCCAGCGCGAAGTCCTCGGCGCCGTCGTTGTGCAGGATCAGGAACCGGTCATGGTGGTGCTCGACGTGGTATTCCACGCCGTCCCGGCGAGGCGCGATGAGCTGCAGCGGAGCCATCGGCTCGTGGGACGCGACGTACCGGCATTCCGACGTGATCTTGCTGGACGCGCCGAAGATGATGAACTCCTCGGACCGGGTCAGCCCGACGCCGAGGCTGAAGCGCTCGTCCTCCTCCTTCAGGATGACGACATCCTCGCTGGATGCGGTGCCGATGATGTGCCGCCAGATCTTGTCCGACCGCCACGCTTCGTCCATCGTCGCGTAGAAGAACGCGGCCGCGTCGTACGACCAGGCCGTGCTGTAGCCGGTATCCGCGATCACCTCGTCCAGCAGCTCGCCCGTACGCAGGTCCTTGAAGTGCACGGTGTAGCGCTCGTCGCCCTCGAAGTCGACCGAGTAGGCGAGCCAATTTCCGTCCGGGCTGATGTCGAACACGCCCAGCTCGAAGAATTCGTGCCCGGCCGCCAGCGCGTTTCCGTCGAGCAGGATCTCCTCGCCGTCCAGCGGCTTACCGTCGCCGGTCACCGGTGGTTCGTCGCCGGACGCAGCGATGCGGCACTGGATGCCGTACTGCTCGCCCTCGATCGTGCGCGTGTAGTACCAGTGCGAACCCTTTCGCGCCGGCACCGACAGATCCGTCTCCAGCGTGCGCTGCTTGATCTCGCCGAACAGCGTGGCCCGCAGCCCGGCGAGGTGCCCGGTGCGCGCCTCCGCGTAGGCGTTCTCCGCCTTCAGATAGTCCAAGGCGTCCGGATCGTCGAGCTTCGCCGCCATCCACGCGTACTCGTCGACGACGGTGTCGCCGTGGAACGTGCGCTCGGACGGGACACGCTTCGCCACCGGCGGCGTCAGGTCTAGGGTCACGTCGGACCACGCTACCGGGCTTGCTGCAGAGCATCCAGGCGACCATCGATGTCGGGGCCGGGCGCGAACACGTACCGCTTGCCGATCTTGCGCTTGACCAGCAGGCCGAGCGTCTCCAGACCGACGAGATCCTGCCGGGCGGTCTCGGTGACGACGCGGTGCGCAGCCCGGTGCGACGACACCGTGTATTGACCCTGCCGGTGCGACATCGCATGCCGCAGCAATGCAAGCTGGCGATGGTTCAGCTCCTCGTCGGCCGCGGATCCGATCTGCTCCCGCATGGCCCGTACCTCATGGATCTTCCGTTCTAAATAAACGGTCAAACCATCAAAAGCCTCATGCAGTACGGCCAGCTGATGCAGGAAAAAGTATGTGAGGTCGTTTTCGTCGGTCTCGGTGTGCAGGTAGGCGGTCGCGTAGCCGGTCGGCGAGCGTCGCAGCACCCGGGAGATCGACAGGAACTCGGTCAGCCAGTAGCCGTGCCGCAGCATCGACCAGTAGAACAGCGCACGAGCGGTGCGGCCGTTGCCGTCCACGAACGGATGCTCGTACCCGAGCATGAAATGCAGTGTGATCGCGCGCAGAACCGGCGGCAGGTACGACGGGCCGGCGTCCGCCGGCGCATTCGCGAACGCGCACAGCGCCTCGATCCGTGCCGGGAGCAGCGCCGCCGGCGGCGGTTCGTACAGCACGTCGTCGGACGCGTAGACGCCGACGCGATCCTCGTCCGCGCGCTGGAACCGCCCGGCCGTGTCGGGATCATCGAGCGTGCCGGCGGTGACGATCCGCTGAATCTCGCAGATCAACTCCGGCGTGAGCGGGTCGTGGCGAAGATCGCCGATGAAGCGCATCGCCGCGAAGTTGTTCGCGATCATGCGCTCGGACCGATCGCGGGGCAGCCGACCGGATCTGATCATGTCCTTGGCGACCAGGCGGGTGGTCGCGGCGCCCTCGAGCTGGCTCGACCGGATCGACTCCTCGATCAGGGAGTTCACCAGGTATCGGTCCCGAGTCGCCGGGTTCGCGACCTCCTCGCTGAGACTGATCTGCCCGCTGCCGGTTGATGCGACGAACTCGATCTCACGCAGCACCTGATCCGGCAACGTATAGGTGAACGGACGCCCATCCGGATCCTCGAGGCCGGTGAAGCGGCGCGTTGCACTGCGTCGGATCTTGGTGGCGAGCCACCACTCCTCGTGACTGATGCCTTCAGGCGGCGCTTGCCGGCGCAGGTCGTCCCAGTGTGGATAACCGGTCGGATCACGGGCCGCGAGCAGCAGCTCGACGAGGCGCGGGTGGGCTACCGAGGTGAGCACCGGCGGTGGATCGGGCAGACGCATGGGCAGACCTCCTGCTACTTGCTACCAGATTAGCAGGAAGAACGATCCTTGCTACCAACGTCGCACCAATTGGCAGATCGCCGGAAGTTTGTGTGTTCGCCGATCCGGACGGCCCGAGGCCATGATCGCGAAGACTTCGGGCTCCCGCTCCTGTAGAAATAGCGCGCCATAAACGCCCTTTTCTTTACCGGATCATCATCTGGGCCGTCCGGCGTGCCGTCGAACGTTGCGCTGTTCTGCCGCTAGCTGCTGCCAATCCGGTAATAACTGGCAGTTGGGTGGGGGTGCCGGGAGGGTGCCGGCGGGGTGCGCGGAAGGGGGTCCGACGTTTACTCGGCGGTTCCGGCGCTCATACCGTTTGAGATATGCCGTACCGCTCTGTTGCCGTCCATCGTCCGGCCGCGATCACCCTCGCGGCCGGACTTTCGCTGATCGCGGGCCTTGCTCTGGGGGCGTGTGCCGGATCGGTGCAGGGCGGTGCGGCTCAACCGTCGAGCACTCCGACCGGCGGTGCAAGCCTGGCGCCGACGTTCGATCCGGACACCTACCGGCCATCCACGATAGCCACAGCCACCCTGCTCACGACGTTCCGCTACGCGGCTGCCGTGCCGCTGCACGTCCGGGTGACATCAACGAGACAGCAGGACGGTCTGACCATCCAGTCGATCGTCTTCGCCGGTTCCGGCGACACCAGCGCGGACATCCCGGCCGAGATCGTCGCGCCGAGCGCGCCGCACGGTCGTCTGCCCGGCGTCGTCTATGCGCACGGCGGCCAGAACGACGATCCCGAGGCGTTCCTCGATGACGCGCTCACGTTCGCGAAACACGGCGGCGTCGCGCTCATGACCGACTTCGGCATGACCATGGTCGGCGACCCCGCCGCCGATACCCGGACCGTCGTCCGGACCATCACCGACGATCGGCGGGCACTCGACGTACTCGTCGCCCGACCCGATGTCGATCCGCACCGGCTCGGCTTCGTCGGGCACAGCTGGGGTGCCGACCAGGCCGCGATCATGGCCGGGGTCGAACCGCGCCTGGCCGCCGTCGTGATCGTCTCCGGATGGAGCCGAATGTCGACCGACATGGCGGCCACGGCCGGCGTCGCCGACGTCCCGGCATACCTGACAACAGCCACGATCCTCGACGGTTTCCGCTACGTTGCGATCGCGGGCCGGCGCGCCATCCTCATCCAGTACGGCACCCAGGACCCCAACATCCCGCAGGCCCAGCGCATCGAGCTGACGCACACCGCGGTCGGTCACGTGACCCGTACGGATTACGACGCCGGTCACGACCTCGTCAACGACCCGAAGGCCGCCGCCGACCGGGAGGCGTTCCTCGTTGCGGCGATGCCGTAACTCGCCGTGATTCTGCGGTAAACGGACGCCACGTCCGTTACTAGCTGACGGATCTTCAAACGGAGTGCGACGATTACATGAGAATCTCTTCCGCCCCTACCGGTAGGAGTCTCTGTGTCGGACGTGCTCGCCCAGGTCACCGCACGACTGCGGGCGGAGTTGGGCGATGCGGCCGTGATCACCGATCCGGCCACACTCCGCACCTATGAGTGCGACGGCCTGACCGCCTACCGAGCCGTTCCGGGCCTGGTCGTACTCCCGACGAGTGCCGCAGCCGTCGCCACCGCGGTACGCGCATGCCACGACCTCGGAGTCCCGTTCGTCGCTCGCGGTTCGGGCACCGGCCTGTCCGGCGGCGCGATGCCGCACGCGGCGGGCGTGCTGATCGTGACCTCGAAGCTGAACCGGATCATCGACGTCGATATCCCGAACCGGCGGGCAATCCTCGAGCCGGGCGTGTTCAACGCCGCGATCAGTGCGGCCGTGGCCGCCGACGCGCTCTACTACGCGCCCGACCCGTCCAGCCAGCAGATCTGCACGATCGGCGGCAACGTCGCGGAAAACTCCGGCGGAGCGCACTGCCTCAAGTACGGGTTCACCGTCCATCACGTCACCGGCCTGGAAATCTGCACGCCCGATGGTCGCCTCGTACAGATCGGTGCCGGGCTCGCGGCGGAGGCGCCCGGCTACGACCTGACCGGCGTGTTCATCGGCTCCGAGGGCACGCTCGGCATCGCCACGAAGGTCTACGTACGGCTGCTGCGGAAACCGGAGTCGGTGGTCACCATCCTCGCCGGGTTCACCACGATCGAGCAGGCCGGCGCGACGGTTGCGGCGATCATCGCGGCCGGGCTCACGCCGGCGGCGGCCGAGATCATGGATGCGCTCGCGATCACCGCCGCCGAGAAGGCGGTGGCCTGCGGATATCCGGTCGGGGCCGGGGCCGTCCTGGTCGTCGAGGTCGACGGGCCGCAGGTCGAGGTCGAGATCGAGCACGCCGCGATCGACGCGCTGTGCCGGTCCAACGGTGCGTTCGAGGTGCGAGCTGCCGCCGATGCGGCCGAACGTGCGGCGCTCTGGCGCGGCCGGAAGTCGGCCTTCGCGGCGGTCGGCCGGATCAGCTCGGACTACATCGTGCAGGACGGCGTCGTCCCGCGTACCGCGCTCGCGGCGATGCTCGGCGAGATCGAGGCGCTCGCCGCGGAGGCGGGCGTACGGGTCGCGAACGTGTTCCACGCCGGCGACGGCAACCTGCACCCGCTCGTCCTGTTCGACGCGTCGGAGCCGGGCGCTCTGGAAGCGGCCGAAGGCGTCTCGAACGAGATCCTGCGCCGGTGCGTCGCGCACGGCGGTTCGATCACCGGCGAGCACGGCGTCGGCGTCGAGAAGGCGCCGCACATGGATTACATGTTCACCGACGACGACCTGGCCTCGATGAACGCTGCTGCGCTGCGCGTTCGATCCGGACGGGATCGCGAACCCGGGCAAGGTGTTCCCGACGCCTCGCCTCTGCGGCGAGCCGCGCCGCCGCCCGACGATCAACAACCTGGACCCGGAGGTCGCGGTGTGGTGACGGACAAGACAGAACTCACGCGTGCGCTCGGTGTGGCCGCACACCCTGACGCGGTACGCGCGGCCGGGCCCGACGACACGATCGGCGGCGTGAAACCGCGGTGGGTCGTCGCGCCCACCGACACCGCGGCGCTGTCCCGCGTGCTGGCCACCGCGTCCGAGCACGACCTGACCGTGATCCCGCGTGGCGAAGGCACGAAGCTCCATTGGGGACAGCCACCGCGCTCGGTCGACGTCGTCATCGACATGGCCGCACTGACCGGGATCTACGCGCACTACACCGACGATCTCGTCGCAACGATCGGTGCCGGTACGCCGGTCCGGGTGGTTCAGGCCGTGCTGGAACGCTCCGGCCAGCGGCTCGCCGCCGATCCGGGATCGGCCGATGCCACGATCGGCGGCATGCTCGCCACCGGCGAGGCCGGCCCTCTGCGCATGCGCCACGGCGCACCTCGCGACCTGCTACTCGGCACCGAGTTCGTACGCGCGGACGGCACCATCGCGCACTCGGGCGGCCGGGTGGTGAAAAACGTCGCCGGCTATGACCTGGGCAAGCTGCTGGCCGGCTCATGGGGGACGCTCGGCGTGATCGCGAGCGCCACGATGCGCCTGCAGCCGCTGCCGCTCGGACGAGCCTGGGTGACCCGCTCGGTCCGGACCCCGCTGGAGGTACACGATCTCGTCGGCGACCTGCTGGACAGCTCGATCGATGCCGCCGCGATCGAGGTCGACCTGCCGGAGTCCGGTACGAACTCGCTGTCGGTGCTGCTCGAGGGCTCGGTCGTCGGCGTCGCCGCCCGATCCCGAGCAACCGTCGCACTGCTCGGCGGCGACGCGTCCGCCCACGACGCTCCGCCGGAGTGGTGGGGCCGCTACCCGACCGGCGACGTGACGTTGAAGCTGGCCGTACCGGTCGCGGATCTGCATGCCGCGATCTACGCGCTGTGCGATTCGGTCGGCACCGCCGTACCGGTCCGGGGCAGCGCCGGCAGCGGTGTCTGCTACGCCGCCGTACGCGCGGAACGGGCCGTCATCGCGCTGAACGCCGTCCGTACCACGCTGATCGCCCGTGGCGGAAACTGCGTGGTCGTGTCCGCGCCGCCGGAGTTGCAACCGTTCCTCAACGTCTGGGGCCCGGTCGACGGGCTCGACCTGATGCACTCGGTGAAGGCGCGCTTCGACCCGACGGGCGTCTTCGCGGCCGGCCGCTTCGTCGGAGGCATCTGATGACCGAGTCGGTGGAGGGCCTGCGGGCGCTCACCGACGCCTGCGTCCACTGTGGCTTCTGCCTGCCGTCGTGCCCGACGTACCGGCTGACCGGCGAGGAGACGGAGTCGCCGCGCGGCCGCATCCACCTGCTGCGGCAGCTGCTCGATGGCGTAGCCACCGCCGACGAGGTGGCCGGGTCGATCGACTCCTGCCTCGGCTGCCTCGCTTGCGTGCCGGCCTGCCCGTCCGGGGTCGAGTACGAGCCGATCATCGAGGCCGCCCGCGAACTCGTCGTCGATGCCCGCCCGGCCCGGGAGCGAGTCGCCCGGGAAGCATTGTTCGCCGTCCTGCCGTACGCGTGGCGGATGCGGCTGGCCGGCGTACCCGTGAAAGCTCTTCCGCAGTTGGGACGGCTCGACCCGGCGTTTGCCGCGGCGGCCGACCTGGCACCGGCTGCAGCGTCGCGGACCCGTGCGCTGCCACCGCGGGTGGCGGCCCGCGGACCTCGACGTGCAGTGGTGGGGCTGCTCACCGGATGCGCGCAGTCGGTCTACTTCCGGCACGTGTCCGCCGCGACCGCCCGGGTCCTGGCTCTGGAGGGGTGCGACGTGGTGATACCGCGGCGCCAGGGCTGCTGCGGCGCGCTGTCGTTGCACGCGGGCCGGACCGAGGAGGCGCGGCGGTTCGCCCGGCGCGTCATCGCGACGTTCACCCGAGCCAACGTCGACGTGCTCGTGACGGACGTGGCCGGATGCGGTTCGGCCATGAAGGGTTACGCACGGCTGCTGGCCGACGATCCAACGTGGGCGCGGCGAGCCGAGGAGCTGGCTACCCGCGTACGCGATATCAGCGAGTTCCTCGGCAATCTGGAGCCGGTCGCACAGCGGCAACCGCTGCCCATCACGGTCGCCTATCACGACGCGTGCCACCTATCGAACGGTCAGGGCATCACGCGAGCGCCGCGCGCGCTGCTGGCCGGCATCCCCGAACTGCAGGTGGTCGAGGTATCGGACGGCGGCATGTGCTGCGGTTCGGCTGGGACCTACAACCTGTTCGAACCGGAGACCGCACGGGAACTCGGTGACCGCAAGGCCGCCGCGATCATCGCGACCGGTGCAACCGTCGTGGCCGCCGGCAATCCCGGTTGCCTGCTGCAGATCGAGTCGGCGCTGCGCCGAACCGATGCCGAGATCACCGCGCGGCACACGATCGAGATCCTGGACGCGTCGCTGTGGCCGCGCCGGTCGGCGCGCGTCTGAGTGCGATCAGAACGGCAGCGGCTCCCGGAGCAGCAGGTCGGCGAGGAGCGTCGGATCCAGGTTGCCGCCGGTCAGTACCGCGACCGTCCGGCCGGCCGGAAACGATGAGCGCCGGTAGAGGTAGGCCGCCACGCCCAACGCGCCGCTCGGCTCGACCACGAGATGAGCCTCCCGAGCGAGCAGGGCGACCGCGGATGCAATCTCCGCCTCGCTGACCGTGACAATGTCGTCGAGGCGCGCCTTCAGGTGGGCGAACGTCAGCTCGCTCGGCGCGGTCCGGACGCCGTCGGCCATCGTCCGGTAGGTCTCTTCAATCGTCCATGGTCGCAGCTCGCCGGCGCGCAGGCTGGCCTGCGTCTCGGCCGCGAACTCGGGCTCCACGCCGATCACCGCCACGCTCGGACGCAGCGCCTTGATCGCGGTGGCGGCACCCGATCCGAGCCCGCCGCCGCCGACCGGCACGAGTACCGCATCGACGTCGGCCATCTGATCCAGGATCTCGATGCCGATCGTGCCCTGACCGGCGATCACGTCGCGATGATCGAACGGCGGGATCGCGGTCATGCCACGCGCCGTGACGATGCCGGACATCGCGCTGAGGCGGTCGGCCGGTTCGACCAGGATCACCTCGGCGCCGAGCGATGCGACCGCGGCGATCTTCATCGCCGGTGACGTGGTCGGCATCACGATCACCGCGGGCACGCCGAACAGCTTTGCCGCATAGGCCAGCGCGCGGCCGTGGTTGCCGGAGGAGTGCGTGACGACGCCGGCCGCGCGCTGCTCCTCGGGCAGGCAGGCCATCGCGTGGTAGGCACCACGGATCTTGAATGCACCGATCGGCTGCAGGTTCTCCGGCTTGAGCCACAAGCCACCGCCGCCCGGCCCGGCCCATGGCGCAGCGAGGATCGGCGTACGCACGGCGACCCCTTCGAGGTGAGCAGCAGCACGTTGAATGTCGGCCAGTTCCACAAGATTCACGCTGCCCATCCTGACATCCGCCGTCGAGCCATGGCGGCTTGGGGAAATTGGGGTTATTGCCCACTTATGTCACGCCAAGACCGCAGAATCGTGCGTAGGAGTTTCACGTCCGCCGCGGGAGGGCTCATGTCAGACCAGATGCAGTACGAGCAGCAGCCCGGCCCGCCGTACCCGGCTCGATTCGAGGGTCCACGTCCACCGATCGCCGAAGGATGGCCGACGCCGCCCGGTGGTTGGTCGCCTGCGCCCGCCATCTCCGACCCGTCGGACGTCTCGGATCCGTCGGACGTCTCGGATCCGTCGACGACGTCTGATCCGTCGGTCATCACTGACGTGTCGGGTGGCGGCGCGTCGGTGAAGTCGGCCGCCAACGACCAGCCGCCGCCCGATGGCGGAGCCCCGACGCCGTGGCCGCACGCCGAGCCGCCGCCGATCACCGGACGGCCCAAGCATCTCGCGCTGATCCTCTCGATCATCGCGGGTGTGGTCATGGTCGCCGTGATCGGAGCCGCAACGACCGCGACGATCTTCGCGACCCGCTCGTACCGGGCGGCCAAGGCCCAGGCAACAGTCGGGATGGACACCCCGGTCCGCGACGGAGAGTTCCAGTTCACCGTGGACGGCATGCGATGCGGGGTACAGGAGATCGGTACGCCGGACGACTACGCGTCACCGACCGGGCAGTTCTGCGTCGTGACCATGTCGGTGATGAACGTCGGCAAGGAGCCGGCAGTGTTCGCGGATGCACTCCAGAAGGCGTACGGGACGGGTGGGGTGTCGTTCATCTCCGACTCGGAAGCCGGACTTTATGCGAATCCTGACCCGCAGGTGTTCCTGAACGACATCAATCCGGGCAACAAGGTGCAGGTCCTCGTCGTCTACGACATCCCGCCGGCCGGTCACATCGTGAAGCTCGAGGTGCACGAGAATCCGACCACGAAGGGCGCGATCATCCAGACCTCGTAGCGCTCAGAGGCGCTGACCTGGCGCTTGCATAGCGCTTGCACGGTGACCTGATTGAGACAATTACTCGGATATCCTGATTGTCATGTCGACCGTGAACCCGACCGTCACCGATCCGCGTACGCCTGCCGTGTTCCGGCGCACGTCCACGCTGATCTGGGCCGGCATTCTGACCGTCGTGTTCCTGGGCCTCGGCATCGTGATCGGGACCGCGTACGTCAAAAACGGCTTCTTCTCGGCGATCTCGCCGCTGGCCGTCGTCACGCCGCTGCTGGCCTTCTCGGTGCTGGGCCTGGCCTGGCCGAGCGTCCTTCTGGAGAACGACACGATGACGGTCCGGAACGTGTACGCGACCCACGTGATCCCGTACGGCCTGATCAAAGAGGTCATCACGATCCGGATCGGCATGTTCGTCCTGGTGCACAACCATCCCAAGATTGCCGTCACGGCGTACGCGAGCGGCGGCAACTCGGCTCGGGCCTTCGGTCACAAGAAGTCCAGTGGCCGCCTGATCGACGCCATCGAGGACAAGATGTCCTGGGCCTCGGCCGATGTCGGAGACGCCACCGTCGTCCGTACCACAAACGTCCGCAACATCATCATCACGATCGCCGCACTCGTCGTGCCGGCGATCGTGATCCTGCTAGCGGTCGCTACTTTCCACCACTGAGCCCTCCACCACTGAGCCCGCCACCACTGAGCCCTCCACCACCGAGCGCCGCGATCTGGGCGGTAATGCGAGCGATGTCCGCCTCGGCGGCTGCCGCGCGATCACGAATCTTGGCGACCACCGCATCCGGCGCCTTCCCGAGGAACTCGGTGTTGCCGAGCTTCGCCGCCGTCGCCACCTTCTCCTTCTCCGCCGCGGCCAGGTCACGCCCGAGCCGCGCGGTCTCGGCAGCCACATCGATCGTGCCGGACAGGTCGAGATCGACCGTGACACCGTTCGCGATCGCGAGCGATGCGGTTGCCGCAAACGTCTTCGGCCGGCGCCTCGAGCCGCGTGAGCATCCGGATCGCCGGTTCGTGTGCGGCGAGACCGGCCGCAGGCAGCCCGGCGACCCGGGCCGGCACGCGCTGACCGGGACGCAAACCCTGGTCGCTGCGGAAACGGCGAACCTCGGTGACGACCGCCTGCAACGATGCGATCTCGGCCTCCGCCGCGGCGTCTCGGACCGACGGGTCCGCCTGTGGCCACGCCGCGACGACCAACGACTCACCGCCGGTCAGCGACGTCCACAGCGTCTCGGTCACGAACGGGATGAACGGATGCAGCAGGCGCAACACGTTGTCGAGCACGTGCCCGAGCACGCGCCGGGTCACGTCGGCGCCGTCACCGGCCAGCGACACCTTCGACAGTTCGAGGTACCAGTCGCAGAACTCGTCCCACACGAAGTGGTAGAGCGCGGCGGTGGCCTTGGCGAACTCGTACGACTCGATCAGGCCGTCGACCTCTTCGACCACCTCGTCCAGGCGGGAGACGATCCACCGGTCGACCGGCCCCAGATCCGTCGGCAGGGCACCGGAGACGGTGGCGCCGTTGATCATCGCGAATCGGGACGCGTTCCAGAGCTTGTTGCAGAAGTTTCGGGCGGCGCCCACCCACTCCTCGTTCGCGGGCTGGTCGGCGCCCGGGTTCGCACCGCGCGCGAGCGAGAAGCGCAGGGCATCCGACCCGTACGCGTTCATCCAGTCCAACGGATCCACGGTGTTCCCGCGGGACTTGCTCATCTTCTTGCCGAACTTGTCGCGGACGAGCCCGTGCAGCATCACGGTCTTGAACGGCACCTCGCCGTCCATCGCGTACAGGCCGAACAGCATCATCCGGACGACCCAGAAGAACAGGATGTCGTAGCCGGTGACCAGCAACGACGTCGGATAGAACTTGGCCAGATCGGCGGTCTTCGCGGGCCAGCCCATGGTCGAGAACGGCCACAGCGCAGACGAGAACCAGGTGTCCAGCACGTCCGGGTCCTGCGACCAACCGGTCGGCGGCGTCTCGCCCGGTCCGACGCAGACCATCTCGGCGCCGTCCGGCGAATACCAGACCGGGATCCGGTGACCCCACCACAGCTGGCGGCTGATGCACCAGTCGTGCATGTTGTCGACCCAGTCGAAGTACCGGCCCTTGAGCGAGGCGGGCACGATCTCGACGCTTCCGTCGCGTACGGCGTCGCCGGCCGCCTTCGCGAGCTTCTCCACGCGGACGAACCACTGCAGCGACAGGCGTGGCTCGATGACCGTGTCGCATCGCGAGCAGTGGCCGACGGAGTGCACGTACGGGCGTTTCTCGGCTGACGATCCGACCTTCGGCGCGCAGGGCCTCGGTCACTGCGGTTCGCGCCGCTTCCCGGGAGAGGCCGAGGAACGGTCCCGGTGCGGTGATCCGGGCGGCCTCGTCCATCACCGAGATCATCGGCAGCGCGTGGCGCAGGCCGATCTCGAAGTCGTTCGGGTCGTGTGCCGGCGTCACTTTCACGGCGCCGGTGCCGAACTCGGGGTCCACGTGCATGTCGCCGACGATCGGAATCTGGCGGCCGACCAGCGGAAGCTCGATCGTCGTCCCGATCATGTGCGCGTAGCGCGCGTCGTCCGGGTGCACCGCGATGCCGGTGTCACCCAGCATCGTCTCCACCCGGGTGGTCGCCACGACGATGGAGTTATCGCCGTCGCCGTACCGGATCGAGACGAGTTCGCCCTCGTCCTCGGCGTGGTCGACCTCGATGTCGGAGAGGGCGGTGTGGTCGTTCGGGCACCAGTTGATGATCCGCTCGGCGCGGTAGATCAGCCCGTCCTCGTACAGCCGCTTGAAAATGGTTTGGACCGACTGCGACAGGCCCTCATCCATCGTGAAGCGCTCGCGCGACCAGTCGACGCCGGCACCGAGTCGACGCATCTGGCCGAGGATCTTGCCGCCGTATTCGGCCTTCCACTCCCAGACCCGCTCGACGAACGCCTCGCGGCCGATGTCGTGGCGGCTCTTGCCCTCGGTCGCGGCAAGGTGCTTCTCGACCAGAACCTGGGTGGCGATGCCCGCGTGATCCATGCCCGGCAGCCACAGCACCTCGAAGCCCTGCATGCGGCGGCGGCGCATCAGCGCGTCCATCATCGTCTGCTCGAGCGCGTGACCGAGGTGCAGCGAACCGGTCACGTTCGGCGGCGGGATGACGAGGCTGTACGGCGGCTTCTCGCTGGCCGCGTCGGCCGTGAAATAGCCGCGGTCGACCCACCGGTTGTAGAGGACTTCTTCGACCTGGGTCGGGTCGTACTGGCTGGCGGTCACGGCGTCGCTGGACATCCCACGATGATACGGCTCACCCGTGCGCGGCTTGAGCGCGACAAGCCCGTACCAAAGTGGCTCTAGTGACGGAGTGATTTATCTGATTTGCTAGTTATGTCCTGAGGCCTCAGATATGAATGTCGTACGAGACTTACGGGAGGCGCCATGCGGACCGTTCTGCAGACAGCTGCCACTGCTTGCGTGCTTGTCACGGCCGGCATCGGGGTCGCGCCGCTCGCCGCACAGGCCGCTCCGACCGTGGTCCGGGCCTGTGCCGATACGCATACGCCCGGTCGGATGGCCTGCATGGCGCTGCGCCGAGCCACTCCGGCGACGAACCGATCGGCCGGACCTGATGCGTCGCACGGCGGGTACGCACCGGCCGATCTCCGGTCCGCGTATAGCGTCCCGACCGGCGCACACGGCGTGACGGTCGCGATCGTCGACGCGTACAACGATCCCCGCGCCGAGTCGGACCTCACCGTCTACCGCAGCCGGTACGGGCTGCCGGACTGCACGACCGCGAACGGCTGCTTCCGTCAGGTGAACCAGAACGGCGGCACCGCAACACTTCCGGCGAACGACGGCGGCTGGTCCGGCGAGATCTCCCTCGACCTGGACATGGTCTCGGCGATCTGCCCGGCCTGCCACATCCTCCTGGTCGAGGCAGCGTCCAATGAGGACGGCGACCTGTTCGCCGCGATTTCCCGGGCGATCGCGATGGGCGCGAAGTTCGTGTCCAACAGTTGGGGCGGCGACGAGGAGTCCGACCAGACCTCGCTGGACGCACACCTCGACCATCCCGGCGTAGCTATCACGGTGAGCACCGGCGACGACGGATACGGCACCGAATATCCGGCGACGTCGCGCTTCGTGACCGCGGTCGGCGGCACGTCACTCAAGCGCTCCGCCAACGCACGCGGCTGGTCGGAGACGGTCTGGAGCAACGGCGGCTCCGGATGCTCCGCCTATGACGCGCGGCCGAGCTGGCAGGACGTGACGACGAAGTGCGCGCAGCGGGCCGATTCGGATGTGTCCGCGGTCGCGGATCCGAACACCGGCGTAGCCGTCTATCAGAGCTACGGCGGCAACGGATGGTCGATCTACGGCGGCACCAGCGCCGCCGCCCCGATCGTCGCGGCCATGTACGCGCTGGCCGGCACACCGAACCCGGGCGACTACGCGGCCTCGTACCCGTACGCGAACGCTTCCCACTTCCACGACGTCACATCGGGGCACAACGGCAGGTGCGGCTCGCAACTCTGCGCGGCGCTGGCCGGATGGGACGGTCCAACCGGATTGGGTACGCCCGACGGCGTCGCCGCGTTCGCCCGACCATCCACCTGCCCGAGCGGCAACCTGCTCGCGAACGGCGGCTTCGAAACCGGCGCTGCGACATCGTGGACCGCATCCACCAGCATGATCGGTTCGGCGACGCCGCACAGCGGCACGCTACGATGCCCGCTTCGGCGGCACCGGCAGATCCGGGATCGACACGCTCGCGCAGACCGTCACGATCCCGGCCGGCTGCAGCAGCGCGTCGCTCACGTACTGGATGAAGGTCACCACGGCGGAGACGACCACGAACGCGGCGTTCGACACGATGAAGGTCACGGCCGGATCGGCGCTGGTCGCCACGGCGTCGAATCTCAGCCACGGCGGGTACGTGCAGGCGACTGTCTCCCTGAACGCGTACGTCGGGACGTCGGTGAAGATCCTGTTCATCGGTGCCGAGGATGCCTCGCTCGCGACCACGTTCGCGCTCGATGACGTCACGGTGACGGCGAGCTGAGTCGTGCCATGGAACCGATCGTGCGGCCGGCGCGTCAGAGCGGTATGAGGATGCGTACCCCTGTGTTGATCTTGATGGTTGCGATCGCGGCTCTGGCCGGAGGATGCGCGAGCAAGGCCTCCACCAGCGCCGGGGCGGCCCCCACGCCGTCGCCGAGCGCCTCGGCCGGCTGCCCCGCGAAGCTGATGATCACCGCCACCGACGAGTCCAAGACGCTCTGCGTCCAGCTCGGCGGGACGGTCACGGTCACGCTCACGCCCGGCGAGCAGAAGCCGTGGCTGCCGATCGACGTATCCGGCACGAGCCTGACGCCGAAGACCGATGGCGTCCTTTCCGTCGTGCCGGGTGGTCAGATCACCATGTACAACGCTTCGGCGGTGGGCACGTCCGACATCACGTCCGCGCGTCACGTCTGCCCGCAGAAGGCCGGCACGGTCTCCTGCAACGCAATCGTCGCCTGGAAGGTCACCGTCCAGGTCAAGTAGCAGTCGTCGACATCCCGGCCCTCCGCGACGCGGGATCTTAACCGGGGTTTACGACCCGGCAACATTCACGACGCGCCGATGTGACGGTGCGGCCGTGCACTAGTAGACGACCCGCCCGAGAGGCGGGGCGCCCCTAGGGTTCCGTCGCCAGCTGACTTCGGTCAATGCGTCTGGCGAGTCTGGACCGAGAGGGACAACGGAGCGACGGCTCCGTCCACGGCGGGACAAAAGCCCGGGAGACCAGCACGGTTCGGCGTTCACGCGCCGGGCCGCGGTCCCGGGATGCCGCATCAGAGCCGATAGGCCAACCGGGACCGTACCCCATCGTTGTGAGGGTGCCATGTCCACACTGGTCAGTGCCAATTCGGTCGATTCCGATACCCGTGACCTCGCCGGTCTCGGGTACGCGCAGCAGCTCCACCGCCGTCTCGGCCCGTACGCGTCGTTCGCGTCCGGATTCTCGTTCGTCTCCATCCTGACCACGATCTTCCAGCTGTTCGGTCTCGGCTTCTTCTTCGGCGGTCCGGCGTTCTTCTGGACGTGGCCGCTGGTCTTCACCGGCCAGCTGTTCGTCGCGCTCAACTTCGCCGAACTGGCCAGCCGGTTCCCGATCGCAGGCGTGCATCTACCAGTGGTCGCGGCGGCTCGCCGGCGGCGTGACCGGCTGGTTCGCCGGCTGGTTCATGCTGATCGGCCAGATCGTGTCGGTCTCCGCCGCGGCCATCGCGCTGCAGGTCGTGCTGCCGTCGGTGTGGTCCGGATTCCAGATCGTGCACGGCGATCCGTCGCTGCTCGACCAAGTCGGGCGCCACGAACGCGGTGATTCTCGGCGCGATCCTGGTCACCATCACGACGATCATCAACTCGATCGGCATCAAGGTGATGTCGATGATCAACAGCATCGGCGTCACCTGCGAGCTGATCGGCGTCGCGCTGCTCATCGTGCTGCTGTTCACCCACGCCAAGCGCGGTCCCGGCGTCGTGCTGCACACGTACGGTGCGCACGGCACCGCGTACATCGGGCCGTTCCTGGTGTCTGCGCTGATGGCGGCGTACGTCATGTACGGGTTCGACTCGGCCGGCGAGCTGTCCGAGGAGACGCAGGAGCCCCCGACGTACCGCCCCGAAGGCGATCATCCGGGCGCTCGTCGTATCCGGCATCGGTGGAGCGTTCGTGCTGGTCGCCGCGCTGATGGCGGCACCGAGCGTGACCGACGGCAGTCTCGGCACCCAGGGCCTCCCCTACGTGCTGACCAGCCGCCTCGGTTCGGGCATCGGCAAGGCGCTGCTGATCGACGTCGCCGTGGCGATCACGGTCTGCACGCTCGCGATCCAGGTCGCGGCGATCCGCATGACGTTCTCGATGTCCCGCGACGGCGTACTGCCGTTCTCGGCACAGCTCTCCAAGGTCAATCGACGTACCGGTACGCCGCTGCTCCCGTCCGTGCTGATCGGCATCTTCGCGATCGCGATCCTGGTGATCAACGTCGGTCAGGCGCAGCTGTTCACCGCGCTGACCAGCGTCGCCGTGGTGATCGTCTACCTGGCATATCTGGCCGTCACGCTGCCCGCTGCTCGTACGCCGGCTGCGCGGCGACGTGCCCGGTGAGACCGACCGGGTTCTCGCTCGGCCGGTGGGGCATCCCGATCAACGCGCTCGCCGTCGTGTACGGCGCCGCAATGATCATCAACATGGCCTGGCCGCGTGCCGAGGTCTACGACCCGACCGGCGGTCACTGGTACCTCCAGTACTTCGCGCCGGTCTGCGTCGGCGGCATCCTGGTGCTCGGCGATCGCTCGCGTACGCGATCCGGCAACCGCCAGCTCGCGCCGCTGCCCGACGCGCGATCGAGCTCGACACCGAGCGCGGACGGGATCGGCGACGACGCAGCGCAGCGGAGTCACCTCGGTGTCGAGCGCGTGCCACGCGAAGCGGGGCGCTGGCGTGACTGATCATGAGGTTCCCGGCGGTGCGGCGTGGTCCTGCGCCGCCCGCCGGGGCGACCGGATCACGCTGACCGCGCTCGGCGACGGCGCGAACGTCACGATGCTCCTCTACAACGCGCACGACACCGGCGAGCGCCTCAACGTGCCGGACACGCTCAAAGCTCAGATGTCGGCGCGGATCGTCGCGCCGATGGTGCTGATGTCGCAGCGCGGCCGGGCGCTCGCGTCGGTCGTCGAGTCCACGGTGGACTGGCACGACGCGATCACCGGCTACAGCCACCCGAAGCACGTCGAGCCGTTCGGCCCGTCGAGCTATCAGACGCATCGCAACGCCTGGCGGCGCGACGGACACGCCCTGCTTGCTCGGCGAGCTGTGGGCGCGCGGCTTGGACGAACGCGACCTGCACGCGCCGATCAACTGGTTCACGAAGGTGGCGCCCGCGTCGCCGCTGGCGTTCGTGAGCGGCCACAGTCACGTCGGTGACACTGTCACGCTCAGAGCAGAGCAGGACCTTTTACTGGTATGCGCAACCGCGCCGCACCCGATGAACCCGGTCTGGGCACCGGACGGATGCCGGTTTGCGATCGAGTCCTACGAGTGGCCGGACGAGCATCCGTCGCGGGCGTTCCGGGACGAGTCGGCCCGAGCGCTGGACGCGGTCGGGCGGCTCGGATGACACTCCTCGACGCGGATCCCATCATGAAGTCCTTCGTGGACGTGGAGATCGAGGCCGGCGACGGCTGGATCGGCGACATCCCGGCCGGTGCGCTGTTCCGGATCACCGACCTGCACGGCAACCAGGCCGTCGACACGCTGATCTTCGACGCGACCGATCCGACCAACCGGTACAGCGCGATGGACACGATCCGCGAGCAGGGCGCGGTCTACCTGACCACCGGCTCGGTGCTGATGTCGTCGGCACTCGATCCGCTCGCCACGATCGTGGACGACACCTGCGGCCGGCACGACACGCTCGGCGGCGCCTGCGCGCAGGCGAGCAACGTCGTGCGCTACGGCGAGCACACCCGGCACCAGCACGCCTGCCGCCAGACGTTCCTCCGGTACGCGCGCACGCGCGGGCTCTCCGATCGCGACCTCAGCCACAACATCAACTTCTTCATGAACGTACCGGTCACCGCGGACGGCGGCCTGTCGTTCGCGGACGGCGTCTCGGCGCCCGGCAAGTACGTCGAACTGCGGGCGGAACGCGACATCACGATCCTGATCAGCAACTGCCCGCAGCTCAACAACCCGTGCAACGGCTATGACCCGACGCCGATCCGGATCGTCGGGAGGCTGTCGTGACCGTATTCGCGCAGGTGGTGACGCCCGGCGTACAGACGACGGTGCAGGATCTGCCGGGACGGACCGGGTTCTGGAAGGTGGGCGTACCGCCGTCCGGCGCCTGGGATCGGCCGGTCGTTCGCGCTGGCCAACGAGGCGGTCGGCAACGAGCCGGGCGCGGCCGGGCTGGAGGCCGTGCTTCGCGGTCCGAAGCTGCGATTCACGTCCGACCGCGACGATCGCGGTCACCGGCGCGGCATCGGCGGCGACGCTCGACGGCGTACCGGTGCCGCTCGGGCGCGCCGATCACGGTCAGCGCCGGGCAGGTGCTCGATCTCGGTGCGTTCCGGGGTCCGGGCCTGCGCGGTTACCTGGCCGTCCGCGGCGGGATCGCGGTCGACCGCGTGATCGGCAGCGCGCTCGACGTTCCTGCTCGGCAAGTTCGGCGGTCTCGCACGGCCGAGCGCTCGCGGCCGGCGACGCACTGTCCGCGTGTCCGTCACGGTGGCATCGACACGTCCGGTAGACGTCAGCGGTCGGTTACCGGTCCTCACGAACGACTGGGAGATCCGGGTCGTACCCGGGCCGCACGGCGCGCCGGAGCACCTGACCGCCGATGGCGTCGACGAGTTCTTCGGCTCGACGTGGCGCGTCGATCACCGCGCCGACCGGACCGGGATCCGGCTGGTCGGACCGGTGCCGCGGTGGGCCCGGGCGGACGGCGGCGACGCCGGGCTGCATCCGAGCAACATCCACGACAGCGCGTACCCGGTCGGGGCGGTGATGATCGCGGGTGACACGCCGGTCATCGTCGGTCCGGACGGTCCCAGCCTCGGCGGGTTCGTGGTCGCCGCGGTCGTCGTGGATGCCGATCTGTGGAAGCTCGGTCAGCTGCGGCCGGGCGACGCACTCCGGCTCGTCCCGGTAAGCGGGGTTGACCGCGCCGCGGCGCTGGCCGTCGTGCCCGCCAGCGGAAGCACTCCTGAGCTGGTCGTACGCGCGGCCGGTGACCGACATGTTCTGGTCGAAATAGGCCCACCGGCGCTCGATCTGGACGTCCGGCTCCGGGGTCATCTGCTCGCATCGGCGCTCCTCGACGACGGTCGACGGCATCGCCGAATGCGTCGAGGGCGTCCGGTCGGTCCTGTTCAAAGTCGAACCGGACCGATCGGACCTCGGCCGGCTCGCCCAGCACGTCGTCGACGCGTGGCACCGGCTGCCCGATCCGCGCGACGTGACGATCGAGGCGCGCGAGGTGACCATGCCGATCGCGTTCGACGACGCGTCGGTGCACGAGGCGATGTCGCGCTACGCGACCGGCGTACGCCCGGATGCGCCCTGGTGCCCGGACAACGTGGAGTTCATCCGGCGGATCAACGGGCTGCCGGATCGCGACGACGTGTTCGAGACGGTGGCGCGGGCGGCGTACCTCGTGGTCGGGCTCGGCGACGTCTACCTCGGCGCGCCGGTCGCGGTGCCGCTCGATCCGGCCGATCGGCTGGTCACCACGAAGTACGACCCGCCGCGCACCTGGACGCCGGAGAACGCGGTCGGCATCGGCGGCGTCTACCTGTGCGTGTACGGCATGGAAGGGCCCGGGCGGCTATCAGCTCGTCGGCCGGACCGTGCCGATCTGGCGCAAGCCCGGCCCGGACGCGCCGGACGCACCGATACCGTGGCTGCTGCGGGCGTTCGACGTGCTGCGGTTCCGTGCCGTCTCGACCGGCGAGCTATACGAGCTTCGCGAGGCGATCGCGGCCGGCCGGGCCGAAATCCCGAGCCGGCCGATCACGCTCACGCTATCGCGACATCGTTCCGGACGCGGTCTCGCCGGACGCGTCGGAGTTCACCGCCTCACGATCGGCCGCGTACGTCGCCGAACGCGAGCGCTGGCAGCTAGCGGGGGTAACGACATGAACCAGCCGATGTGGATCACCCATCTCACGCCGGAGGAGGTCGCCGCGTACCGGACGGCGCAGCCCGGGCGGCGTGTTCGCGGGCGCTCGGCTTGCCATCAAGGACAACATCGACCTGGCCGGCGTACCGTCGACGGCCGGTTGCCCGGCGCTCGACGAGCCGGCAGAGGCGCACGGCGACGGCGGTGTCCCGGCTGATCGGGTCGGGCGCGATCCCGGTCGGCAAGACGAACATGGATCAGTTCGCGACCGGTCTCGTGGGCACCCGCAGCCCGTACGGCGCGTGCCACAGCGTCGGCCAGCGCGGCGCACGTCAGCGGTGGCAGCAGTTCCGGAAGCGCGGTCGCGGTCGCGTCCGGTGCCGCCGACATCGCACTGGGTACGGACACGGCCGGCTCCGGTCGCGTACCGGCGGCGTTCAACGGGCTGGTCGGCATGAAACCGACGCAGGGCCTGGTGTCGACGTCCGGTGTGCTTCCGGCCTGCCGGTCGCTGGACTGCGTCACGACGTTCACGAAGACGGTCGACGAGGCTCGGGCCGCGCTGGCGGTCATCGCCGGGTTCGATCCGACCGATGCCTGGTCCCGCCCGCGGCCGCCACTGCCGCCACCGGGTGTGGCGCGACGGATGCGCGTGGTCGGCGTACCCGTTGATGGTCTTGATCTGGATCGAGCCGCATGCGGCGGCGTGGCGGCGAGCGATCGCGCACGCGCACACGGTCGCGGCCCACGTCGTGCCGGTCGACATCGCACCGTTCCTCGCGGCCGCACGACTGCTCTACGAAGGTCCGTGGGTGGCCGAACGCTGGGCCGGTTTCGGACATCTGCTGGAACCGGACGGCCCGCATCTCGACCCGACGGTCCGGCGGATCGTGACGGGCGGGCGAACGCTGCGGGCCTCCGACGCGTTTGCCGCGGCGCGATCGGCTCGCGGCGCTGCGCCGAGCGATCGAGCCGATCTGGCACGACATCGACGCGCTGCTGCTGCCGGTGACGCCCGGGCATCCGACGCTCGCTGACGTCGCGGCCGATCCGATCGGCGTGAACGCGCGGCTGGGCACGTTCACGAACTTCGTCAACCTGCTCGATCTGTGCGCGATCGCGGTGCCGTCCGGTGCACGCGACGACGGCCTGCCGTTCGGCGTGCAACTGATCGCGCCGGCGTTCGCCGACGAGCCGCTGCTGGATCTCGCATCGGTCTGGACCGGGTCTCCGCATCCCTACGGCGCCCCGGCACCGGGCTGGACGCAGGTCGCGGTGGTCGGCGCGCACCTGACCGGCATGCCGCTGCATCCGCAGCTCGCACGGCTCGGTGCCCGCCTCGCCTATCGCGCCCGTACGGCCGGCGGATACCGGCTCTACCGGCTCGCGGACGGTGTCCGGCCGGCGCTCGTCTACACCGGCGACGGGCCGGACACCGGGATCGCGGTCGAGGTGTTCGATGTGCCGCATCAGGGCATCGGTGCGCTGCTCGACACGATCCCGTCGCCGCTCGGTCTCGGTCGCCTGACGCTCGACGACGGCCTGGAAGTGACCGGTTTCGTCGCCGAGGCGGCACGGCTTGGCGGCGCGGCCGACGTGTCGAACTGCGGTGGCTGGCGGGCTGCCGGCACTTGACACCGGTGGCTCAGCGGTTAGGCTCGGTCCAACGGCTCCGGCCGTGCCGGGACTCGAGAAAACGGGTCGCGGGTCGTGCTGAAGTGAGCGTTGAGTGATTCCGCCGTGATCGTTACGGTCCGGAAGACACCACGCCACGGCACGTGGAGCATTCAAATGACCAGCACCGCCGTCAACACCGTCACTGTCGCAAGCGTCGACACCCCCACTCGGGCCGGCACCGACCTCGACACCTATCTCGCTACCCGGCTGGCCACAATGGCAACCCTCCCGGCCGGCGACCCGACCCGCACCACACTCCGCGACGACGTCATCTGTGCCTGTCTTCCGGTTGCTCGCCGCCTTGCCGCCCGCTTCCACGGCCGCGGTGAGACCCCCGAAGACCTCACCCAGGTCGCGACGATCGGCCTCATCAAGTCCGTCGATCGCTTCGACCCTGCCCGCCAGACCCCGTTCCTGTCGTACGCCACCCCCACCATCATCGGCGAAATCAAGCGTCACTTCCGGGACAAAGGCTGGTCGGTCCGCGTTCCCCGCCCGATGCAGGAACTCTCCCTCGACATCAACCGCCTCCTCCCGGAACTCGCGCAGGACCTCGGCCGCTCCCCCCGCATCGCCGACATCGCCGGCCGCCTCGGCCTTCCGGAAGCCGACGTCATCCGCGGGCTCGACGCCGGGCACGCCTACACCACCCGATCGCTGTCCACCCCGATCGGCACCGAAACCAGCACGACCACGCTCGCCGACCTTCTTGGCGACACCGACCCGAGTATCGAATCCGCTGCCGACCGCACCACGCTCCACCAGCTTCTCCGTCAGGTTCCCGAACGCGAGCGCCAGATTCTCGCGCTCCGCTTCTTCGCCAACCTGACGCAGAGCGAAATCGCCGACCGCATCGGCGTCTCCCAAATGCACGTCTCCCGGCTTCTCACCCGCACACTCGCAGACCTGCGGGCGCGCCTGCTCGCGGAGGAATAGGGGTGTATGAAGCTGCAGGGCCCGACCGGTTGATCCGGTCGGGCCCTGCGGTCTCGCTGTGGCCGCCGGTTTAGAGGCGCGGACCCTTGCTGCGGCCCGCTAGAACGATCGCCACGACTACTCCGGCGACGATCATGACAGAGCAGAAGAAAACGACGAGATGCCACGGTCTGAGAGCGCCCATTCGCGAGACGTTATCAGCGCATCGCTACCTCGGCAGTCCGTCGTGTCGCACCGGGTCGGTCGCGCCGGCGCCGGATGGTGCGCCGATCTTGGAATCGCGATGACAAGCGGCATCAGGGTCCTATGATCCGTATATAACGGGCATTTCACGTTCGGTCGGGGAGGCACGCGTGAGCCGAGATTCCGCCGTCGCCGAATCCGCGATCGCGGCCGAACGGCCACCGATCATCAACAAGCGCCAGCAGAACGTCATTTTCGGTACGGTCATGCTCGGCATGCTGCTGGCGGCGCTGGACTCGACGATCGTCTCGACCGCGCTGCCCACTATCGTCGGTGACCTCGGCGGCGCCGGGCACCTGTCCTGGGTCGTGACGGCCTACCTGCTGGCCGAGACGATCGCGTCGGTGCTCGCGGGCAAGTTCGGCGACCTTTTCGGCCGCAAATTCATCTTCCAGCTCAGCGCCGGCGATCTTCGTGGTCGGCTCGTTCTTCTGCGGCCTCGCCCAGAACATGCTCACGCTCGTGCTGATGCGAGGCCTGCAGGGCATCGGCGGCGGCGGTCTGATGGTCACCGCAACCGCGCTGATCGCCGACGTCATCCCGCTGCGGGAACGCGGAAAGTACCAGGGCGCACTCGGCGCGGTCTTCGGTGTCACCACGGTGATCGGCCCGCTCGTCGGCGGGCTGTTCACGGATCACCTGTCCTGGCGCTGGGCGTTCTACGTCAACGTACCGATCGCGATCGCGGTGATCGCGATCGCGGCGCGGACCATCCCGAAGATTGCCAGCACGCTGAAGCCGATCATCGACTACCTCGGCATCGTGCTGGTCGCGCTCGGTGCGGCGTCGCTCACGCTCGCGACGAGTTTCGGCGGTACGCAGTACCCGTGGGGCTCGGCCCAGATCATCGGCCTGTTCGCGGCCGGCGTGGTATTCATGGCCCTATTCGTCTGGGCCGAACTGCGGGCCGGGAACCGATGCTGCCGATGCGTCTGTTCAAGGGCAATGTCTTCTCGGTCTCATCGGTGCTCGCATTCATCGTGGGGTTCGCGATGCTGGGCGCGCTGACGTTCCTGCCGACCTACCTTCAGTACGTGCAGGGCGTCTCCGCGACCAGCTCCGGAATCCGTACGCTGCCGCTGGTCGCGGGCCTTCTGCTGATGTCGGTCTTCTCGGGGAATGCGGTCAGCAAGACCGGCAAGTACCGGATCTTCCCGATCGCCGGAAGCGCGGTGATGGCGGTCGGCATGTATCTGCTGTCCCGGCTGAACGAGAGCACAAGCGTGCTGGTTCAGTCGCTGGCGATGTTCGTACTCGGCATCGGTATCGGGCTGTGCATGCAAGTGCTGATGATCATCGTGCAGAACACCGTGGAATACACCGATCTCGGCGTCGCGACGTCCGGCATCACGTTCTTCCGCACACTCGGCAGCTCATTCGGTGCGGCCGTGTTCGGTGCGGTCTACGCCAACAAGCTCGCATCAAATCTGAAGACGGCATTTGCCAGCCATCCCGACATCGATCCGCGGGCGGCGGAGAGCCCGAAGGCGCTGCACGCACTGCCGCCCGTCCAGCGGGCACCGCTCGTCCACGCGTACGCCCTGACCGTACATTCGCTCTTTCTGTACGCCATCCCGGTCGCGATCGTCGCGCTGTTGTTCGCGCTGATGCTCAAACAGGTGCCGTTGCGCGACTCGGCGCGGGCCGGTGCGGCCGACCTCGGCGAAGGCTTCGGCTTCCTCGATGCGCAGGACTCGGAACGGGAACTGGAACGTGCGCTTGCACGGGTGATCCGCCGCGATGGGAGTTCGGCGGCGGCCGGCATTCTGGCCGCGTCGGGCACGAGGATGTCCGAGGCGGCCGCGTGGACCGTCGCGCAGGTGCACCTGCACGGGAAGGTTCAGGGTCAAGTCGGTCTGAAGGCGATCGCCGATGCGCATCGCGTGCCGGCCAGCGTGCTCGAGCCGGCGTTCGCGGACACCATCCGCAAGGGATATCTCCAGGTCGATGGCGACGAACTCGTGATGACCCGGGCCGGCCAGGACGAGTTCGCCAAGGTCGCGCACGCGTGGAAGGCGTGGCTGCGCACGAAGCTGCCGGACCCGGACGACGGCGGCCCGAGCAGTGCGGCGCTCGACCGCGCGCTACAGACACTGGCCGCCAAAGTCACCGAACAGGAGCAGCTCGCGCTCGCCGCGTAGAGGCATCTCGCGCGTGTCGCCGATCTGAAACCCGGCCGTGTCCCGGATGCGATGGTGCCGCAGGCATCAGTCTCGCCTGCGGCACCCTCCACCCTTGGGGATCTTGCTCCCGCGGGTACGGAGACCGTCCTGCTCGGAAAGCGAGTGCTCGTCCAGGTTGTAGAGGCTCTCGTTGCCCCAGCTGGAATACGTGACGCCGATGCCGGGGAACGCCGGTGGTGCGCACAACGAACATACGAGACTCCCTGGATTCTGCATGCGGAAATGGGCCGGCATGCCGACGTGCGCCGATGATATGGGGAATCATCGATCAATTTCCGCGATCGACGGACCGGCGGTGCGCATGAGTCGGCATGCGATTCGACGAATGCCATCGATCGATGTCGCATCGAAATTGCGCTCCGCGTCGGCCGCACATCCGTTGAGCTGGGCGCCTCTTGCCGAAATCGGGCACGCCGCGTCGACCAGCACTCATTCGGTACGCGTGCCGAATTGTCGTGAGGGATGAATCGTGGGGGATCCGTACGACCTAATTCTTCCGTGGTGCAACGATCGCCGATTTCGCTCTCTGCGCTAATGCGAATTGTTTTATTCGGCGCGCCAGGCGGATAGACTCCGATGCATGAGCGACGACCTCTGGACCCTGATCGGCACGCACGGCCGCGGCGCACTCGTGACGCTCAAGCGCGACGGCCGGCCACAACTGTCCACGATCGACTTCCTCGTCGACGCCGATCGCCGGATGCTACGGCTCTCCAGCCGGGACGGCCTCGCGAAGGTCGCCAACGCGCGCCGCGATCCACGAGTGAGCCTGTACGTGTCACGTCCCGACGGCAGCGCGTACGCGGTGGTCGAAGGTACCGCCGACGTGACACCGATCTCGGCCGACCGGTACGACGCCACGGTCGAGGAACTCGTCGATGTCTACCGCGGCATCCAAGGCGAGCATCCGGACTGGGAGGAGTACCGGACCGCGATGGTTACCGACCGACGCGTCGTGGTCCGGATACACGTCGACCGTGTGTACGGCTGGAACCCCTGATCTTGGATCCAACCGTCGCTCAGGCAGGGCTGCCCACGGTGACGGTGCGCTCCGTGGCGGACCAGTCCAGCGTGATCGATTCCCCTGATTCGAGCCCGGCCCAGGAGGCCGACAACTCGTCGAGGCGGTGCAGGACGCGGTCGACATCGAATGGGGTCGCCAGGGTCATGTCGATCACGGCCGGCGCCGTCGGCGCATGTCCGGCCCGGGCCTGCCACAACGGCAGACACAGCGCTATCAACCGCTCGGACCGTGCCAGGTCGGAGCGTCCGGCGTCAGCGGAGCGGCGCGCCGTGCGCTGGTTGCGTGCTGATCGGTCGTGCTGACCGGCCGCGACGGTGCCCTCGGCGGCGGCGAGTTGACCGAAGACTCCACGGCGGATGTCGAAGTAGTCCTCGATGACGAACTGGGCAAGATCGTGCGGCAGGTGTACGGCGTCGTCCGACCGACGTGGCGCGGGCGACGGGCCCTTCCCGCGCGCAACTGACATGGTGGACCGGTCGGTGCCGGTCTTGGTGAAGGTGACCTTCATGATCTCGACGCTAGCCCGGATGCGCAGGCGCGACCGCGGGAATTCCCATTCCCTGGCCGTGCCGATCGTCACACCGCCCGTCACCGTAGCGCTGAGTCGCCGCAGACGCCGCCTGGCAAGGGCCTGAGCTGCGCGTATAGTTGGCATTCGCGGAGATCGTCGGGGGGCCCAATGGCAGGCGGAGAAGAACCTCGACGCGACGAGCGATCGGCACGATCCGGCATCCTGGCACTGAATCCCGGCCGACAACCGCTCCTGATCGGCTACTGGTTATGCCAGGCCACCCTCGTCGTCTTCGGAGTCTCCACCGCAGACCGACACGGCGAAGCCGTAGCGGTGTGGATGATGGCATTCGGGCTCGTCACGGTATCGGTATGTCTGATCATCTTCCGACTACCGCGGGCGTTGACGTGGTGGACGATCGCGAGCGGATTCCTCATCCTGGCCGCTGTCCGCAGTGCCGACGTTTTCGACGGCTCCCGTACCGATCTTCCGTCGCCACCGCTGTGGTTACTCGTCGTCGCCGCTTCGGCCGGCGTGGTCGCCGTCGGACTCGGACTACTGGGCCGTTGCGGCAAGCAGGTCGGCATGATCGATATGCTCGACGCGGCGATGATCGCCGCCGCCACCCTCCTAGTGGCGTGGATATTCGTCGCCGATGTCGTGGAACCGGAGCGAGCCGAGTTCTCCAGCGCCACGCTCATCGTTGTCGTGAGCACGTTTGCTGTGCTCACGACGATGGCCAAAGTGACGATGTCCGTCGGGCTGAGAACGCCGGCCCTGGCACTCCTGGTACTCGCGACGGCAGCATTCCTTGCCTCTACGGCGGATCTGCTGGTCCCGGATATCCCCAGTACGACCGCTGGCGGGCCTCGAGCCTCGAAAATGCTGTGGAGTGTCGATGGCGTGCTGCTCGGCGCCGCTGCACTGCACGCCTCGTCCACCCGTAAGCAGCCCGCGCCACGACGCAGCGCCACCGAGCTGCCGTCATGGCGGATCGCGCTGTTCGCGGCCATCGCCGTCGTCGTGCCGCTCGCGCTGTCACTGGATCTCGTCCACCGCTCAGCCACGCCCGATCGCTCCATCGCAGGAGTCACCGGACCCACCGTCGCTGCCGCAACCGTCCTCCTGCTGCTCGTCGGACGGCTGGCGATGACCGCGCGAACGTCTGACCGGCGCGCCGCCACCCTGGCTCGACGCACGGATGCGCTCGCCCAAGCGATAGACCGCCAGGACACCCTGCAACACCAACTCGCCTACCGAGCCACCCATGATCCGCTTACCGGGCTCGCGAACCGTCTCGTCCTCGCCGAACAGATGGAGACGAAGCTCGCACCCGGCGGCGACGGCCGCCGCCTGTGCGCCCTCCTGCTTCTCGACCTCGATGGCTTCAAGGACATCAACGACACCCGCGGACACCCGACCGGAGACGACCTTCTCACTGCGGTCGCCCAGCGGCTCGTCTCTACAGCGCCGTCCGACGCGCTGGTCGCCCGGTTGGGCGGCGACGAATTCGCGATGCTCTTCGACGTCGCCAAACCCGCCGACGCGACCGCACGCGCTGAGGAGATCCTCGAAGCGATCCGCCCGCCGTTCACTATCAGCGACCAGGAACTCTTCGTGTCCGCCAGCATCGGTCTCCTGCTCACAGATACCTCACAGGAGCCGACTACACCGTCGAATGCCCTCCGCGACGCCGACCTGAGCCTGTACGCCGCCAAGAACGCCGGGAAGAACCGGATCGTGACGTTCCGACCCGAACTCCGCGCAGCACGCATGGAGCACGCACGGATCAGCGCCGGACTGCACCATGCTCTGTCCCGCCACGAGATCACCCTGCACTACCAGACGATCGTCGATCTGCGCTCCGACACGGTCTTCGCCGTCGAGGCACTCGCCCGATGGCATCCGCTCACCGGCAACACCATCGCACCGTCGCAGTTCATCCCGGTTGCGGAGGCTACCGGAATGATCAACGCGCTCGGTGGACACGTCCTGCGTACCGCCTGCGACAGGGCGAAGCACTGGTACCAGACGTACGGCGTCGCCGTCTCGGTCAACGTCTCAGGGCAGCAGCTATCCGACCCGAACTTTGCCGACCTGGTCATCTCGACGCTCGCCGACACCGGCATGCCAGCAGCCGGCCTGATCCTCGAACTCACCGAGAGCAGCCTCGTTCGGACGTCTGCCCAGCAATCCGAATTCCGCCAGCTGGCGCGGCTGCGCAATCTCGGCGTACGGATCGCCATTGATGACTTCGGAACCGGGTACTCGTCCCTGTCGTACATCCTGGATTTGCCCGTCGACATCGTGAAACTGGACCGGTCCTTCGCCCACTATGCGACCAGCGCCCCCGCCTCCGAACCGAACTGGGCGTTCACCGGTGCGATTCTCCAAGTCATCGCAAGCCTCGGACTCCAGGCGATCACCGAAGGAGTCGAAACCACGGAACAAGTGCAGAAACTTCGCCAACTGCATTGCCCGTACGGTCAGGGCTTCCTCTTCTCCGTACCCGCTCCGCCCACCGAGATCGACCAACTTCTCGCCGAATCACAGTGACTTCATAGAAAGCCGTGACCTTCCCGCGGGCATCACTCGGTCGGTGGCTCGATCGAGTTCGCGTCCAGCAGATTGCCCAGGAGCGCGACCGTCTCGAACGGAACGCCGAGAGCATCCGCGACCACACGGCATCGGTCCGCGGTGAACACAGCGTCCTCGAAGATCAGCCGACTCACCGCGGCCTTTGAGAGGCCGGTCACCTCGGCAAACTTGGTCATCGTCATGCCTCGCGCCGCCGTTTCCTGAATCAGGTACGCGCCAAGGTCTGTCGGCTTACCGGTCGCGGCCACCTACCGATCCTAGACACCAGTTGCTGATCTGATCGCGGATGATCCGTACCACTTCGATTGGCTGTCCGGCCGGGTCGGCCCGGCCCGCTGCATGGCGGACCGGGCCGATCGGTATTGCTACAGGCCGAGTTCGCGCGTCTGCCGACGGCGTACCTGTACGGCGATCCGCCTAGCGAAACGGACCTCCGTGGTACCCCGTGTGGCAAGTCGGGCCCTGATTCGGTCCTCGGTCAGTGCGGTGATCTCGGCATGGACGTTGAACTGGTGAAACACGATGCTTGTCTCCTTCGACACCGGCAGCGGTTCGCGGGCAGCCTTGCGTACCTGCCATATCTGCTGGCAGGCACCAGGTGTACGCAAGTGGTGAGGTGACGGAAAGAGGGTCGGTACGGCCCGACCCCGGGCCCTGTTAACAGGCCGTGGGTCGGCTGAGGTCGCTGACTTTCCGGACATCCGCAATCGCGGCGATGAACCCATACGAAGGCATCGGAGCAGATGTTAGCCACGTCGGTCGCGTCCGGCAGTCGGATATACAGGCGATACCCAAACAGGGCTGCTCCCGCTATGTTTATTACACGGGCCAGTAGGTCGTGCCCTGACAATCCGGATCAAGTCGCGATGTCGCGCCGCGTGCGATGACGATGTGAATGTCGGACGCGGCGAGTTGTGCCCGCGCGCGTGCGGGCATGGCAAGGCCGTGCATGATCTTCCCGAATTACGCACGCCCGAGGTGCGCGAACGCCCTGACCTCGGCCGCCTCGTAAACTTCGTCGGGCCGCTCGCCCTGCAGCGCCGCACACCGTGACCGGCGAATCTCCCACCGGAGCCGTTCACGGATCAACGGCGTAATCATCCGATCAGGAAACCCCGGACCGCCCGCGGCGGCATAATCCGCCAGGAACGCGATCGCACGATCCGGGTGCATCGCCTCGCCACTGGATCGCTTGGCGAACTCCCACACCGACCAGGCCAGTTCGGCACCGAAGTGGTCGACGCGCGCCTCGTCCCAATCGACGACGCCGACGATCCGCCCGCCCCGCCAGATCAGATTGCGCCGGTAGAAGTCTCCATGGACTACACCAACCGGCGCATCCGTGCCGACCGCCACGAACTCAGCTCGGCATCCAGTTGCCGGTCATCGAGATCGTCGGGTGCGCCGAGCGAAGGCTTGTCCGTTCGCGGTGGTACCGGGAGGGCCGTAGCCGCACGGTGAAGCGCTGCCAGCAGCCGGGCAGCATTCGTCCGGGCGGCCGGATCGTCGCGGTCGACAGACGTGCCCGCGACGTATGGCCAGACTGACAGGCTGCCGCCGTCGATCGCGACGACCAGGTCGCCGCCGGCTGCCGGGATTGGTACAACGATCTCCGGGACTCTCACAGCGAGTTGTGTTGCTATTCCGAAGGCCCACCGCAGGTCCTCGATCCGCCGGGTCGCAGGAGACTGGCGGATCACGACATCACCCATCCGCGCGACCAGGCACTCCTCGCCGCCGGTGAGCCGTTCGGCGAAGCCTGGCGCGATGCCGTAGTTGTCGGTCAGTGCGGCTTGAACGGATTCGGTCAGCACCCCGGTCACCGTACGCGGCTCGGAGACGGTCGGCAGCCGTGCGCGGCTCGCCTCGGTCAGGCCTCGGTACACCGGCGCGGTGCGATGGGATTGATCACGGGAGCACGACGGCTGCGTTGGCGAGTAACCCTCCGTCCACCGGTACGGCGATGCCGGTGATGAAACTGGCGCGATCGCCGGCGAGGAAGGCGACAGCTTCGGCGACTTCCTCGGGGCGTGCTACCCGGCCGAGCGGGTGCATCCCACCCCAAGACATGATCAGGTCCTCGACCGCCTGCGGGCTGCCGTCGGAGAAGGTACGCGCGGCGAAGCGCAGCATCGGGGTGTCGACCGACGCAGGGCAAACGGTATTGCAGCGCACACCGTTGACCGCCTCGTCGACGGCGACCGAACGCGAAACGCGTTGAGGGCGCCCTTGCTGGTCGTGTAGGCGGCCACGGCAGTCTGGGTGACGAAGGCCTGCACGGAGGAGACCAGCACGATCGAGGCGGATGGTCGCCGGCGCAGGTGCGGAAGCGCGGCCTTCACGGCGAAGAATGCTCCGGTCAGGTTGACGGCCAGCACGGAGTGCCACTCGTCGGCGGTGGTGTCGGCTGCGGTTCCGTACCGCTGGATTCCGGCGGCGGTGACCAGGACGTCCAACCCGCTGTGGGTGGCGGCCACCTGGCCGACCGCGTCGATGACCGCGTGCTCGTCGGTGACGTCGAGGTCGAGGTAGTGCACGTTTGGCAGGTCTGGTTCAGTATCGGCACCGGGCCGGATACCGCAGGCCACGACGGTGGCCCCGCGTGTGGAACCGATCGTCTTCATGCCCGGTCGTACCGCGCCGTTGAGCGGGTTGGTCTTGGCGGTCTTCGGGATCTCGTTCGGCGTCTGGGTGGCGGTATTCGATCTCCAGCGGTCCTCGCTCTACTGGGGAGCGGCGCTCATCCTCGGCTTGTTCGTCGTCGTTCGTTCGGGCGCTGGCAGTAATACTCCGGAGCTGGTGACTGGAGAAGGATTCCACGTGCGCAGTGCGACGCCGGTCGGATGGTCGAGGACATGGACCAGGTACACGTAACCGATGGCGGACCGCGCCAGCGATGTTCGCGCAGAATGCCCGTCGCAGGACGAGGCCGGATGAGCCGGAAACCTCTCGACTGATCGAGATCGTTTCCCGTACGGTCCACGCATGTCTGCCCGCCCGCGTCTTGGTGCCCGAAAGACATCGTGGCAGGACCGGGCTGGCGTGGCGCTCGGCGGACTGTGCGTCGCGGCGGTTGTTCTGGCCGCGGTATCGAGCGTGATCCGGTTCGCGCTGGTCGCGGTGAACGCGCCGCTGCTGGCTGCGGCCAGTCTGGGCCTGGCGGTCGTCGTTGTGTTTGCCGCCATATCGGTTTGCAAAGGGATCACCGCGCGCCGACGGGATCGGGAGCATCAGTTCTCGCTGCTCAGGCAGCGCCTCGCCCGGCACAATCCGGACGGCTACCGGGATCTGCTGACCGCGCTGCGCCGCCGCACCGGCCGGCGCGCGACAATCGTACTTATCCAGATCAGCGACCGGCCGGCGCTGATCGATGGACTGATCTTCCACGCCCGGCGCGGTGATCTGGGTCCCGAGCTGCAGCCCTTCGCCGACCGGGTACGCGGTATCGCGGGCCCGCATCCCGACGCGGTGGCTTGGGCACTCGCAAGCTTGCACGGCGACGGTCACGTACGTCAGGCCGCAGTCGCCGGGATGACCGCCCGGCCGTTGACTGTATACGTACCGTTCCTGGTGGAGCGGGCTGTCGAGTGGGTCGAGCCGGTCCGGGACCGGTCCTTGGCGGCGCTGCGCGCGATGCTCGCCGGGCAGCCCGGCCGATACCGGCCGGTGCTGGCGCGGGAGTTTTCTCGCGTCGCTGCGCGGCGCCACGCCACAGCCCTGGCGAGCCTCCTTGAACCGGGTGATGGAGAAGCTGCCCCATCCTCGTGAGGCATCCACGTCTCCTGGACCGGACGATCTTGTTCAGACAAGCCACCCAGTCACGCTCATGAATGACGTGGGCTAACCGGCGATCCGGACTCCGGTGACGGTGAACGCGACCGAATAGGTCAGCGACTCCTCATCGTCGAGGTGGGCCAGGAAATCTCTAATGATCTTGTCGGCGTCACTGGTCGACCCGAGCGCGGCGATGATCGCCGGGCGGGCGATGTCGAGTTTCAGCTCCCAGCGCTGCCGCTCGGCGGGCTCGACCGCGCCGGCGATCAGATGGTACGGGTCAACGCGGACCTGGATGTCGGTCAGACCGGCCCGCCGGGCAAGGCCGTATAGGCGCCGACCGGTATGGGGGTCGAACCCCGTCTTGGCGAGCCCGTCCAACACCGTCTCGATGGATGACTGCAATGCGGACGTGATCGGGTCATGCCAGATCAGTTGGCCGTCGAGGTCGTAGAGCACGACGACGCCGCCCGGCTTGGTGACTCGGACCATCTCTGCAATCGCACGGTCGCGTTCGCCGACGTACTGCAGCAGGAGACGTGAGTACACGAGATCGAAGGCACCGTCCGGAAATGGCAGATCGCGTGCGTCTCCCCACTGCCTGATGATCGGGTCGAGGTCGGCGCTCGCCGCCTCGCCGGTCAGCCGGTCGGCGTTTCCGTCGAAGGCTACGACGCGAGCGTCCGGGCACCGCCGTTGTACGGCCAGCGCGATGTGTCCCGGTCCGGCGCCCACGTCGAGAACGCTTGCGCCCGGCCGCATGACCGGTGCGAGATAGTCGGTGACCCACCGGTCCGCGTCGACCTTCGCGACGAGCCGGTCGGCTTCGCGATCGTCCTCCATCAGGTACGCCACGGTCATGCCGATCTCCTCGGGTGTGCGGTCCGGCCGTGGAGCCGGCGTTCGTACAGTTCATCGATGTGCCGGTACCACTCCGGATAGGCGTCCGCCATCCAGATCGCCTGGGTATACGGACGGACCGGCTCGGCACCGGCGGCCACCAGCCGACTCGCGGCGGCGGCGTCGGCCACCACCGGTATCGCCCCGAGTTCGAAGTCGCGATAGCCCGCGGCGGCCGCCGCGAGTACGCGGGTCGCCGCCCGGCTTGCGTCCTCGGCCTCCAAGTCCGGATCGACCAGCAGGTCGCAGCGGTTTTCCAGGAATGAGAAGTTGAGTCCGAGCGGGCCTCGATAGGCGATCGCAGCGGCCTGGAGTCGCCCGGTCACGTCGAGGCACACCCAGATCCGCCGATAGCGGCGCAGGCCGACCAACCGATACAACCGGTCGGCATCATCCAGGCGAAGGTCGTCGCCGTCCAACGCCTCCGAGCGCAGGTAGACGTCGCCCCGCGTACGGCGGACCAGCTCCACCAGCTCGGAGCATCGGCCGCCGTCGAGTTCTTCGACCACGCCATGATGGGTCGGCTCCATATCGCGGGCAAGTGCCAACGGCACCATCAGATACTCGCCCGATATCACCGCTGCCGACTCCGACCGGATTCGAGTCAACATCCCGCCGAAGGCCTGGGCCGAGAACCGGTTGTCCGGACTGAACCAGTCCTGCTGAGACGTTGCCAGACCATCACGGATCAGCACGGCCTGACCGGCCAGGAGTACTGCGCGGCCGCCCACCAGGGTTCCGGCGCTCACCAGATGCTGTGACTGCCAGCCGCTACCGGTCGACCGCCAGGACGACACCGAAGCCCAGCCGCCGGCTGGATCACGATAGGTGGCCACCCAGGTCAGCAACTCGCCGGCCCGCCGCGCGCGCTGCCAGTTCTCGAGAACCAGATGCCAGTACGGTGCCAGCCGCGCGCGCTTGGCCGGATAGAGAAACCGCGTCTGCTCGTAGCGCGCGAACAGATCGGCCGGTGTGATCGCGTTGACCTCGCATCCGAAATCCGACCAATCGCCGGCCACGTCGTCGGTCGACGTGAGCGGGGCAACGTTGCGGTCCACTACCTCGGTCATGATCGACACGGCAGATCCTCTCGCATGGACGATGCGGTCACGTCTGATGCTTGGCGCCGATGTGTCCCGGACACCAGTGACTGCAGTCCCTACCGCACCGGGAGATTCTGCGAGGCCGCCCGCCAGACGGCTGCGCGCGCTCCGCGCTGCCGCAGGGTCGTACTGCCGATGCTCGCTGTCCGGAGAGGTGTCCGGCAACAGACCGGACGGAGTCTGGACACCGGTAAAAGGCCATGTCACCGTCAACACCGTGGGGGTCACGGTGGGGAGCACAGATTCCGACCGTAGTCTCGCTCAGTTACGCGGGTTCGCATCTGAACTGCGCCAATGGCAGCTGGACAGCGGTGGCCCCTCCATCCGCGAGTTGGCACGGCTGATGAAGGACGCCGGCAAGCCGTTCCCCCGATCCACGATCAGCGACAAGCTCGCCGGCGTCTCGCCGCCATCGTGGGACTTCGTGGAGACCTTCCTCGACGCGTGCGCGCGGTTCCAGCCAAGCCGGCCGAGATCGGTCGACGCTGCCGCTTGGCGGGTTCGATACGACCTGATGGTTGCCGCCTTCAGTAGCCAGCGGCGACTGCGCCGGGCCACCGAGACCGAGGCGGTCTTCGGTGAGTCGGGGCGCGGTCCGGCATATCCGGCGCGACCCGTCCCGCGTGAGATCCCCGCCGTACCGTCACGATTCACCGGCCGGGTCGAGCAAATGCACGCCCTTGACGTGATCCGGACTCAAGCCGGGATCGACGGTGTTCCGGTCGCGCTCATCACCGGGACGGCCGGCATTGGCAAAACCGCACTGGCGATCTCGTGGTCGCATGTGATCTCCGACGCGTACCCGGACGGCCAGGTCTTCCTGAACCTGCGCGGCTACGACCCGGCAAACCGGCTCACCGCCGCCGAAGCGCTTGCCGCGGTCCTCAGATCCTTCGGCATCCCGGACAACGAGATGCCGGACGACCCCGAAGAGCGGGCCGGCCGTCTACGTACGGTGCTTTCGGATCGCCGGGCCCTCTTGTTTCTCGACAACGCGGCGTCGCTCGAACAGATCCGTCACCTGCTGCCCGCGCACCGCGGCTGCATCGCGATCGTCACGAGCCGGGACACGCTCCCGGGTCTGGTCGCGCTGCACGGCGCCCGGCTCATCCGCCTCCAACCGTTGCCCATCGGCCATTCCGTCGCGCTCCTCTCCGACATGATCGGGGCAAAGGCGGTCGACGCCGGCACCACTGTTATCGATCTCGCCACGCGATGCGCCGGAATCCCGCTCGCGCTGCGGATCGTTGGCGAGATTGCCCTGGCCTCACCCACCATCGGGCTGGAAGACCTGGCCCGTCGGCTGGCCCGCCCCGATCAACTCCTCGACGGTCTCACCGTTGACGACGACACGCAGATCAATATCCGCGCCGCGTTCGCGTGGTCGTACCGGCAACTCCGGCCCGCTGCTGCCCGCATGTTCCGGCTCCTCGGCATCCATCCGGGCATCAACTGCGATGAGTACGCCGCTGCGGCGCTCGCCGGCATCGAACCGGGTGAGGCGGTCCGTCTCCTGGGCGAACTCCACCGTGCCCACCTTGTCGAACACACCAGCACGCAGCGCATCAGCATGCACGACCTCCTTCGGGCGTACGCGATCGAACTCGGCCGGCTCGCGCCGCCGGACGAGAACGCGGCCGCCACCGGCCGCTTGCACAGCTACTACCTCGCGACGGCGGCCACGGCGATGGATCACACGTTCCCGGCCGATCGCGATCGCCGTCCGCCCGTTGCGGTCGATGGCCCCGGGCTTCCCGAGTTCACCGATCGAGCCCACGCACGCGCCTGGCTGGACACCGAGCTGCCGAACCTCATGGCCGTAGCCCATGGCACTAGCGTCGCGGGCCATGCCTATGTCGTACCGCTGTCCGCGATCATCTGGCGCTATATGGACTCTGCGGCCTGTCATCTCGACGCCATCGACCTGCAGCAACGCGCATCGACGATCGCTCGGACGGACGGCGACCGCGGCGGCGAGGCGCTCGCTCTGGCACGTCTCGGCCGCGCCCGCATCCGCCTCGGGCAGTGCACGGCTGCGGTGGAAACCCTCGATGAAGCGTTGCGTGCCATCGCCGAGGTCGGCGACCGACGCGGCGAAGGCGACATCCACAACACGCTCGGCCTCGCGCACGAACAGCTCGGCAATTGGACTACCGCAGGCGAGCACCTCACGCGCGCGGTCGATCTGGCCCGCGAACATTTCGATGTATCCGCCGAAGCGGGCGCGCTGACCAATCTGTCACGAGTACTGCGCCATACCGGCGAACTGGACGCTGCCGAACAATGCCTGATCGAGTCGATCCGTCTCAGTCGTGGCTCCGGCGACCTCGTCGGGGAAGGCCGGGCAACCGCTCACCTCGGCTTCCTGCACTACCTGCGCGGCTCGTATACCGAGGCGAACCGATACGAACACGTCGCTCTGCAAATCTTCGTCGCTGCTGACGATCCGCTCGGCCAAGCCTGGGCGCTCGGAGATCTTGGACGCATTTTCATCAAACAGAACGACATCGATGCGGCGTACGATCATCACCACCGCGCCCTGGAACTCTTTACGATCATCGGGGACGCGATCGGCCAGGCGGTGACCCACGACTCCCTTGCCGCGATCCATCTTCGACGCGGCGAATCGGACCTCGCACGCCGGCACTGGCAAACGTCGCTGGAACTGGCCCGTGCCAGCGGCCAACGGCTACTCGAATCGTCGGTCCTCGTCGAAATGGCCGCAGGCAACCTGTAGGCCAATCGGCCCGGCATACGCCGGTCGGCAACACGGTGTGCTGGTCGCGTTGCATCTGCGGCTGCCTGACGACGAGCCGGTGACCGTCGGACGCTACGGTGCCCCGCCGCGCGGGATCACCGCCGCACAAGCAGTTGCGGACGTGTGCGCGCCCGATTATCCGCGCGGCTACGAGGTGTCCGTGCCTCGCGCTATTACCGCCGGCGAGGTGCGCCGGACCGCGACGTGCCGCAGGGAGTGGGTTGGCGATACCTGCCCGGGGCGCACGGCCGGCGACCCTTGCGTCTGCCCGGCGCGGCGGTTACGAGGTCGTGAAGCTGCGATCACTCCACACGTACAGCCGTCGATACCGCCGTCCACGATGAACTGCGATCACGTCGTCTGAATCTGGCTGCGGAGTTCTAGTCGGGTTAGTGACTGTCGTGGATGGACGGGTGGCCCGTGCTTCTATCGTTGGGCCGAGGATTCTGGGTGGACGGGAGCGGTCATGGGTGCGTGGATGCGGCGGGCAGCCTACGCCGGTGTGGTGCTGCTAGTGGCGGCGGCGCTGACCGTGATCGGCAGCGCGCAACCAGCGGCGGCGGCCGCGTGTGGGACTAGCCATGTGCCGTCCGACTTCAATGGCGACGGGATCGCCGATGCCGCGATCTCTGACAGCCCGGGAAACGGTGTGCTGATCCTCTACGGCACTCGTAGCGGTCTGACCGTACTCGCCAGCGGCACCGCTCTGGCGACGCAGACGATACCTGTGGGTTCGTATATAGGTCAGCCGTACACGGTGGCGACCGGTGACTTCAACGGGGACGGCTGCGCGGATATCGCGGTCGGCGCGTATGACGACGACACCGCTGACATCAATGATGCCGGTGCAGTAGAGGTGTTCTACGGTTCACCGACCGGCGTGCAGACCACCGGCACCGTCCTTACCGCAGCATCGGTCTCTGGCCAGCAGCCCAGGCTCAACGAGGAGTTCGGATATTCGCTGGCCGTCGGCGATTTCAACCATGACGGGTACGCCGATCTGGTCGTTGGTGCGCCTTCGTGGGGCGGCTGGACGCCCGGTCGGATCTTCATCTTCCCGGGCAGCCACCTGTTCATTCCGGGCGGGTTCGGTACGGGTCGGGTCTTCGCCGAAGGCGACGGCACCGTACCTGGAGTGGCTGAGGGCGGCGACGCTTTCGGCTACGCGCTGTCGGCGGGCGACTTCAACGGCGACGGCACCACCGATCTAGCGGTCGGCGTACCCGGCGAGAACGGCTCCGGCTGTGTGATCGTATTGCGGGGCAGTGCCGCGTCGACGTTGCTGACGTCGACCGGTGCGAAGATATGGTCGCAGGATACCGCCGGTGTGCTCGGCACGGCCGAGGCCGGAGATGAGTTCGGCGCCGCCCTGGCGAGCGGTGATTTCCTCGGCAACCACCGCACCGACCTGGCCATCGGTGTGCCCGGTGAGACCGCTGACGGCATCGTCGGCGAGGGTTCGGTCAACGTGCTGCTCAGTTCCGGCAGCGGCGGCCTGTCCGCGACCGGCAACGAGTTGTGGGAGGAGTCCTCGACCGGACCGGGCAACTATGACGCAGCGTTCGGGTCCGCACTAGCGGCCGGGGACTTCAACGGTGACGGCGCGGACGATCTCGCGGTCGGCGCGCCGAAGACCGAAAGCGACAACGACACCACCTCCGGCATGGTCCAGATCCTGTCCGGATCCGCCTCGGGCCTGTCCGGCTCCATCAATACCCGCTGGAGCGGCGATAATCCACGAATCCTCGGAACGCCGAGCGACTTCGACCGGTACGGAGCCGGCCTGGCCACCCTGCACATCACCTCCAGTACCCGGTCCGATCTGATCATCGGCGCACCCGGCGTCTACACCGGGCCGGACAACGACGAGGAATACAACGGCATGGTCGAGGTGCTGCCCAGCAGCCCGAGCGGGCTGACCGGCACCGGTGCCCAGGCGTTCAAATGCGAGACACCAGGCCTCAACGGCGGCTGCGACCTCGACGATCTCGGCGACTCGATCGCTTAACCCCGTTTCGGCAGCGGCCGACAGCAGCCGGAGGAGCGGCACCGGACCGTCGCGCGTGAGGCGACGGTCCGGTGCCAGTGTCAGGAGACGGTCCCGGCCGCCATCACGATGTGGATGGTGCGTCCGGTTGCTGGTACATGGACGACCTGGGCGGTGGTGGCGCTGGTGCCGCCGAAGTAGCCCTGGTACTGGGTGGAGCCGTCGTAGACGGTGTATTCGATGCGTAGTGCCGAGTCGACCGCGACCGGCAGGGTGAATCTGCCGTTCGTGCCGATCTGGGCGACTCCCATCGGGTCGCCGGTCTTCGCGTTGTAGATCACGATCTCGCCGCCCGCGTGGCTGGGTGTACCGTCCGGCTTCAACGCCCGGCCGCTGAGCAGCGCGCCGGTGTTCATCGTGATGTTGTACGTGGTCGAGCCGCCGGCGACTACCTGGACGGTGTCGGCCTGGTAGCGATTGGACAGTCCGGCGCCCCACTGGGAGGCGAAGCCGGTCGCCGACGACCACAGCGGCCACTGGTACGGGCCGAGGTTGTTGATCGTGTAGGCGCCGTTCGCGTCGGTGAAGCTCGGGTCGTCGGAACCACCGGCGAACGGCGTGAACGTGGTCGGGCCGACCACGGCTCCCGCCAGTGGCGTGCCGTCGGTCGCGGTGACCGTACCCGTGATCGTGCCGGCGAGGTCCAACCGGATGGTCGGCGCCGTATACGTGGTCGCCGTGGTGACCGTGACTGTGGTCGCTTTCTGCTGCCGACCGGTGCCGCCGTTCGGGCCGACCCACTGGTCGCCGTACGGGTTCGGTGCGTTGACGAACAGGTTGTAGCTGCCCGGCGCGAGAGGGCCGAGTTCCAGGTCGCCGTCCGCGTCGCTGCACATGCCGCTGCCGTCCGGGAAGACCGTGAAGCCCGGCACCACCGTCTCCACGCAGGCGTCGGCGACCGGTGCCCCCGTGGCTGCGTCCACGACGGTGGTCCGGATGACCGCACCGGCGGTGATCGGGATGGTCGCCTGAGTCGCGGTGCCGACCATCACAACCTGGGTCTGCACAAAGTTCGGGTACCGGGCGCCGGTCGGATAGAGGTAGACCGTCTGGGTTCCGTCGCGGATATCGTCGAGAACGACCTGGCCGTTGCCGTCACTGCAGCCGTACTGGCTGTCGACATATGCGCAGAAGTCGGCGAGTGGTGCCTCGGTGACGGAGTCGGTCATCGTGAGCGTCAGCTCGCCGCTGGGTAGTGCGGTGTCCGCGACCACCGAGTCGGCACCCGCCACGACCGTCACGCTCGCCGCGTCGGCCTGGTCGAGCGCCTGGTAGGCGAACTGGTTGCGGTAGTCGAGACCGGTGAACATCACGTTGTACGTGCCGGCGAACGCGGTCACCGAATAGCCGCCGGTCATGTCGACGGTGCCGGAGCCGGCGTACGAGCCGTCCGTGTACTGCAACGTCACCGAGGTGCCGGCCTCCGGATCGCCGTCCGTGTCGAGCCAGGTGCCGCTGACCGTGCCGGTCGGCAGTTCCTGTTCATCCACGACGATCTTCTTACCCGCGCCGACGGTATAGAGCCCTTGCTGAGACTGATCGCCGACGTTCGGCGCGTACTGCGTCAGGCCGTCGGGTCGCGTGTAGGACAGGACATAGTCGGGGGTGGCGTAGACCGTCATCGCGTACGCACCGGTCGCGTCGGTAACCGTGGTGTACTGGCCGCCACCCGTCTCCGAAATCGCGGCGACACCGACACCGGCCGCGGGTGCACCGGCAGTATCGGTCACCGTGCCGGAGATACGACCCGTCGGTAGCTGTACCTCATCAACGACCGTGCTCCCACTGGCGGCAACGGTGAACAGATTGGTTCCGCTGGCATAAAACTTTTCCGGGGCGAATTCCACCAGATTGCCGTCGGTGAACCGGACGTAGTAAAGACCCGGCGACAGAGACGAAACCGAGTAGGCGCCGGTCTTGCTAGTGGTGGCGGTCGCGACTTCTTCCTGGTATTCGTCGAGGATATCGACCGACGCCCGGGCGATCGGCTTACCCGTCAACGTGGTGAACGTGCCGGTGATCGAGCTGTTCGGGGCATCCCCGAAGGCAGGCGTCGTCAAGATGCCCAACCCGAGAACTACCACCGCAGCGGCGGCTAAGGCCGCGCAACGCAGAATTCTTGGACGCATGGAGGAATATCTTCCTTCGGAGATAGAGGGATTGGAATGCAACGACAAGATAGCGCCCGGATACGACAGATGTCAGCCCGCTATAACTGATACCGAGCCGCAAAACAGGAACTGATAACGCCAGTAGCCACGCCGCCGAAATCCGCGGACAATTCATTCGCCTCTGCGCGTTCGAGGGAGATTCACACGTAGTGAGCTCATCACTCGAGGCGAGCAAACTGACGCCGGAACGATGCAGCCGCCGGTGGCGGCGATCAGAACGCCATCCCGCACTGGACCGACCAGTAAACCGCACAGTTCCGCGACGCGATCAGCTACGCCAGCCTGACGGTGACGGTCGTGGCCGCCGCGCTCGTCTGCTGGGCGTTCGTGCGCAGCTCCGGCGCCGCGAAAAGACGACGTGCCCGGACTACCGCTATCGTCATCCACAGAGAACGGCTACGCCCATGCGGGCCAATCCTGATCGGAGTGAGCCATCTCGCATCACCCGATAGTTGCCACGACGTCAGGTCGTCTCGCCGGCACGGTGGAGGATGGGCTGACGGTCTTCCGTGGAATCCCGTACGCGGCCCCGCCGATCGGAGACGCCCGCTTCCGGGCGGCCGTTCCGCATCCGGGCTGGGACGGCGTACGCGACGCGACCCGGTACGGGCCGTCGGCGCCACAGCCGTTCATGCCGGGAGGGCGCCCACCGCTCGGCGTACACGGGGAACCACCCTTCGACGAAGACTGCCTGACCCTCAACGTGTGGACCCCCGGTCTGGACGAACGGCGACGCCCGGTGCTGGTCTGGATCCACGGTGGCGGCTTCCTGTCCGGCTCGGGCAACCTGCCCTTCTACGCCGGTGACACCTTCGCCCGCGACGGTGACCTCGTCGCGATCTCGATCAACTACCGGATCGGTCCGCTCGGCTTCCTGTCCGGCGTCGGCGACGCCAACGTCTGGCTCACCGATCAAGTGGCGGCGCTCCGCTGGATCGTCGACAACGTCACCGCGTTCGGCGGCGACCCGAGCCGGATCACCCTGGCCGGCCAGTCCGGCGGCGCCTTCTCCATCGCCGCGCTGGCCCAGCATCCGCAATCGCGCGACCTGTTCCAGCGTGGCATCCTCCAGAGCCCGCCGCTCGGCCTGGAACTCCCGTCATCCGCTGACGCAGTCGCCCGCACCCGGTCCCTCGCCCGCCATCTCGGCCACGACACCATCGAGGCCCTGCGCGACGAGCCGTGGCCGCGTCTGATCGGCGGCACCATCGGCGTACTCACGGAAAATGCCGAGTTCGGCGAATGGGGCCTGGCCTACTGTCCGGTCACCGATGCGACCACTCTGCCTCGGCACCCGATCGAGGCGCTGGCCGACACCGACATCGACATCATGATCGGCTGGACCCGTGACGAGGCTTCGTTCTCGTTCGGCATGGATCCGCGCTACGCCGGCACCACGCGCGAACAGGTCGTCGCGTGGGCCGCCAAGCGGTACGCCGACGCCGAGGCCGGCTACGACAGGTACGCCGACGCTGGCCCGACGAGCCCGCTCGCCGTACTCACCCAGATGGTCACCGACGGCCTGTTCCGCCGTGCCGGACTAGCCGTGGCGGACACGCGGGCCGCGACCCGCCCGGTGTACGCCTACCAGTTCGACGTCGCCTCACCGATGCTCGACGGCGCGCTCGGCGCCACGCACTGCCTCGAATTGCCGTTCACATTCGCCAACCTCAACCGCTGGGGCCCCGCCCCGTTCGTCCAAGGCCTCGACACCACCATGTACGAGCGGGTCAGCCGCGCACTGCACCAGGCATGGATCGGATTCATCCGCGACGGTCACCCGACGCACGACCACCTGCCGGACTGGCCGAGATATCACGCCGACAACCGCGCGATCTTGGCCATCGGGGAGCAACACATCCAGCCGGCCTCCCACCCGCCACCGGTTGTCCTCATCGATTTGCCCATTTCCTAGCTGGGCCGATCGAGATCTCTTAGGAGGTCTGATCACGTCCTCTCGATCTTCCCGGATGCCGGCAGCCGCCTGGCACAATCGCACCATGTCCGACGCCAACCCGTACCACCCGCCGACTGCGGACCAGTTCGCCGCCTACTACCATTCCACGCCGCCCTGGGAGATCGGCCGGCCGCAGCAGCCGTTCCTCGCCGTACGCGATCAGGTTCGGGGCCGCGTGCTCGACGCCGGATGCGGCACCGGGGAACTCGCCCTGATGGCGGCGGCCGACGGCCATGACGCGACCGGGATCGATGGGGCATCCAGCGCGATCGACATCGCGCGTACGCGGGCCGCCGAGCGCGGCCTGGCAGTGACGTTCTTGGTCGGCGACGTGATGGAGCTGGCCGATCACGTCACGAAACCGTTCGACACCGTGCTCGATTCCGGCCTACTGCATGTGTTCGACCCGATGGCCCGGGCCCGGTACGTCGCGCAACTAGGTGCAGTCACCGCCATCGGTGGCGAGGTCATGCTGCTCTGCTTCAGCGACCGGCAGCCCGGTACAGATGGGCCGTATCGGCTGAGCCGCGAGGACCTGCACACCGCGTTCGTCGACGGATGGCACGTGGCATCGATTGAACCGGCGAGGTTCGTGGGGGCCGACCTGCCGGACGTCAGCCCTTCCGCCGAGGCGTGGTTCGCCCGGATCCAGCGACGGTGAATTCCCGCGACAAGGTCGGCGAGGATCGCCACCGAAGGCGACGTTGTAGCCCGGTTGGTGGCGACGAACTACTCACCGAGACGGCGAGTTCCGGCAGATCCTCGTCCTCGTTGACGGCAGCCACAACGAACGGCGGTATGACTGCGGTCGCGGGTTCCTGCTCGGCGCGTGAACGGTGCTGGCGGCGGACATCGATCGTCCGCCGTCGGGTTCTCGCAGCCAATAGTGAGCCGGCATCTGCGACTGCCTATCCCTGCGCGTCGTGTGACCTATTGGAGACCGCCGCAGTAGAGCGGGTCGACAAACAAGATGCCCTCGCTGCCGTGAACAGCGAGGGCATCTTTCGGTTCTAGCGGCGTACACCGTCCGGCCTCGGCTCGGATAACCCGCTCGGTCGAAAGTGTCTCAGATCCCGAGCGCCAATCGGCGGCAGCGCTCCGCGTGTCACCGTCTGATATTGATGCTCCGCGTGAAGCTGTCCGCCGCCGAGCAACTCCCGCCGATCAGACACGCCAGCCGACCGTCTCCGTACCCTCGCTTTCGACGAGGTCCGGCCCCGCCAGACGCGTTGGCACGTCCGCTCGACATGCGGCCGCCCGCGACCGCCGGGCACTCGTCCCAGTTGCGCGCGATCACGCCACTACGTACAGCCGCCGGATCGATGCGCGGCTGCGGCGGAGTCACCATGTACCACCACACGCAGGTAGCTGCACGGTGGGCCATCCGGACAGATCACGCAGCATCTGCCGGTCGTGGGTGGCGATCACGACAGCCGCCTCCGTGATGGCGAGCGCTTCGGTCAGTTCGTCGACCAGCGCGATCGATAGGTGGTTCGTCGGCTCATCCAGCAATAGGACGTGTGGCCGGGCGGCCAATGCCATCGCCAGATCGAGCCGTCGCTGCTGGCCGGTGGACATGTCCCGGACTCGTTTCTGCAGGTCCGCCGGTGCGAACAGGCCGAGCGAAGCGAGCGGGACCGCGGCGTTGTCGGCCAGCTGCCCACTGGACACGAGCGCGCCCAGATGGTCGCGAAAGACATCGGCCGGTCGCCGTGACGCCGGGGCGGATGACTCTTGGGCGATCAGCGATACCCGAGCGGTACGAGCCGTGTGCACCGTGCCACTGGTAGCCGCGAGCCGACCGGCCAGTAACCACAGGAGCGTCGACTTGCCGGCGCCGTTCGGTCCGGTGATCAGCAGACGCGTCCCCGACTCGATCGCGATCGTGATCGGATGACACATCCGACCGGCGACTGTCACGTCCTCGGTGCGGATCAGTGTCACGCCCGGCCGCGCCGCGAGTTCCGGCATCCGGAATCGCAGCGGTGGCTCAGGGACGGTGATGGCGTGCTCCTCCAACTCGTCGCGGCGCCGGTTGACTGCCCGTACGAGTGCCGGTGTCCGTGTCTGCCGCAGGTGCGCCGGAGTGCCCTTCGGCGGTCGCCAGCCCGTGACCAGGCGGTCCTGCGCCTTGGTGAGGTCGGCGGTCAGCTCCGCGTGGCGTTTGCGCTCCTGCTCGTACGCCTCGATCCATTGCTCCCGGGCCGCGTGGCGTTCCCGTTGGAAGTCGGCGTAGCCGCCGCCGTGCAGATGGGCTCGTCCGTCCTGGGTTGGGTCGAGGTCGAGGATCATGGTGACGGCATCGGACAGCAGCGCCCGATCGTGGCTGACCAGCACGACTCCGCCGGGAAATGCGCGCAGCTGTTCGGTGAGGTAGTCCAGGCCACGCCGGTCGAGGTGGTTGGTGGGCTCGTCGAGGAGCAGGAAGTCGTACGCTGCCCCGAGCAGGCAGGCCAGCCGGACCCGGTAGCGCTGGCCGACCGACATCGTGGCGAGTTCCCGCGATCGATCGGCGATCGCGTCGAGCGCGGCCAACGAGACGTCGATGCGTCGGTCGGCGTCCCACGCGTTCAGCGCTTCGGCCGTCTCCAGCGCATCCGCGTAGGCATCGGCCGCGCCGGGCAGGTCCTCGACGAGCGCCGCGGCGGCCTGATCCAGCGCCGACAGAGCGGCGCGGGTGTCGGCCAGTTCGGCATCGATGAGGTCCCCGACCGTACGGCCGTGGTCGACGTCCATGTCCTGTTCGACTGTGCCGACCGTACCCACGTGTCGAAGCGCACCCGAGTCGGGTGCGAGCGTGCCGGCGAGAATGTGCAGCAGGGTGGATTTTCCGCGGCCGTTTTCACCGACCACACCGACCCGGACGCCGGGGGAGACCGTCAGGTCGACGCCGGTCAGGACCGGGCGCCCACCTCGGACAATGTGAATGTCGGACGCGGCGAGTTGAGCCCGCGCGCGTGCGGGCATGGCAATGCGGTGCATGATCTTCCTCCGGATGGGCGCGCGTCGTCACACCGCATGGCGGCGCAGACACAGCGCTGGGATCTCACGGGCAGGCGGCACGCCCACGTCTCGTCCAGGACGAGGTGCGGTGGACGAACAGGGCCGTCAGAGGAAGAAATGCAGTAACACGATCAAAACCCTAGCCGGACCGCGGCTGTACGCGCGACCGAATTACCCGCGCCCGAGGTGCGCGAACGCCTTGACCTCGGCCGCCTCGTACGCGGCATCGGGGCACTCGCCGTGCAGCGCCGCACACCGCGACCGGCGAATCTCCCACCGATCGTGCCGTTCGTCGACTACGACCACGACATCCGAAGGTGCTGTACACAACTGCTATACATCGAGCACGACCGAACCATATGATCACAGACTGTCACGACCCGCCACTGGGAATGGCTCAGTGTGCCGTTGGTGCCGTGCGAAGCTTCATGTTGCTGGCTGCGTCGTACAGGTAATTGGTGCTGCGACTGCAGGCAGTCCCATACTTCGGCCATCCCTGATTAGCAGGACGAGGCGGATGTTTGCGGTGTGATGCCGCCGTTGCCGTTGCGGATCGACCAGGCCAGCTTCTCCAGGGGATTGCCGCATCCGGAGCCGTTGAGCGCGAAGAACCCGCCCCAATCGCCGGCCTGTGCCGCACCCCAGAAGCCCGCGATCAAGTACGTGACATAGAACCCGAGTTCGCCCGTGGCGGCGACCAGTCGCGAATGGACGGACTCGTGCTGCGCGAGCAGGTCCAACACTTGCCCGTTGTTCCACAGCCCCTTCTGCGCGTACGAGATGCCGCCGAGGGTGAGCGCGCTCTGACCCGCGCCGGTCTCCACGAAGATCATCCCGCGCCGGAAGTCGATGGACTGGCCACCGATCCACGCGCCGAGGACGACGAAGAGTCCGAGCGTGGTCAGGATCGGCGAGTGGGCCCACTTGAGCAGGAAGCTGACGAACCACGCGAAGCCGTTGTTCGAACTGTCCAGCGCAGGCGTCACGAGCGCGCTGAGGAGGCCGACGCCGCTCCAGATGACGACGCCCCAGAATGTGAAGTTCGCCAGTGCCGCGGCGCCGCAGACCCCGAGCAGCGGGCCGAGGACGAAGTACAGACCGCAGGCCGCGAGCGCGCCGCCGATCATCCCGGCGACCACCCACATGAGGAACTCGTCCCACGTCCCGACACCGTTCATGCCCGCGCTGACCGCACCGATGATCGCGCCGATCGCGACCGCGATCAGCAGGACCAGCAGGAAGATGAACTGGCCGGTCGGGTCGGTGTAGTTGACCGGGTTCGCGAACGCGTATGCGTAAAGGTGGGCGGCGATGATGAAGCCGCCGATCTTGTCCTGGTTGATCACGAGGTAGAGGTCGCCGGTGAGGAAACGGCCGAGGACCGGGCGGTAGTAGCGGGCGCCGAGCAGCACGATGTCGGTGTCGTCGCCGAATTCGGCGCCCTGCAGCGTGTACGCCGGCATGATCGTCAGGTGGGCGCTGAGCTGTCCGTACGGGGTGTACTCCTGCTGTGTCACGAATGCGCCGGTGGTGAGGTTGGTGAACACGTTGACGTTGCCAAGCCGGTCCATGTGGTGCAGGAGCGCGTCTCCGCTGCTGGGAACGATCGCGAGGCGACGGTCCTCGTCGAAGATAATCTTGACCGTACGGGCGGTCTCGACCAGGTAGATCCCCTCGACCTCGATCCGCTCGGTGGTCGTTCCGTCGGTGTCGACCCGCCGAGTGGCGACCCGGCGATCGTTGTGGTCGTAGACGTAGGTGAGCCGGACACCGTCCGGTTTGACGATGCCGATCAGCCGGGACCGCTCGTCGTAGCTGAGCGCTCCGAGGCTCGGGTCGTTCGTCATCCGGCCGGACGCGTCGTAGAGGTACTCGGCCGATGCCGCCGACTGCCGCTTGATCAGACGGTTCGGGTGTTCGGTGTCGCCGAGGTCGTGGCCGTACTGGACGGTTTCGGCGAACGACTCGTCGGCGTACGTCACGTTGCCGAGCGCGTCGTAGCGGTAGTCGAACGCGTAGTCGGTGTCGCGGCGGCCGGTGGCGTGGGCAAGGCGTCCGCGCCGGTCGTAGACGAACGTCTGTGGGTTGCGGAGTTTGCCGATCACCGTGGACGTGTCGGTGATGGCGAGGACCTGACCGATCGTGTCGAGGTGGTAGCCGAGGTCCTGGTAGGTGACGGAGTCGCTGAGGCGCCGGGTGACGAGGCCGGTGAGGAGGTCGTCGCCGGCGCTGTATGTACGCGTCGTCTCCAGTCCGTTCGAGAACCGGATGCGCTCCCGGGCACCCTGTGCCGTGTAGGTGATCTCGTCGATGTATCCGGGGATCGCGGTCTGCAGCCCGGTGGCGTCGCGCTCGTATGCCACGACGGTCCCGTCCGGATAGGTGACGGAGACGAGTTTCCGCTGCGTGTTGTACGCGAACTGGACGGTGTACGTGCCGGGGTGCCCGGCGTAGGTACGGCGGATCTCGATCGGGTCCCCGTCCGGCGTGTACGAATACTCGGCGGTGCCGAAGTCTCCGTCGACGCGGGCGAGGCGGCCGTCGAGGTTCTGGCCCCAGCCGCTGTCGTAGGTGTGCGTCTCGCGAATCGGTCCGGTGGGGCCGTCGGCACGTACCTCCTCGGTCCGGCCGCAACCACCGCGAACGTAGAACGTGACCTGTCCGTCCGCGTCGCTGCGGCGAATCTCGTGGTCGCCGGCGTCGAAGAGGGTGACGCTGCGGCCGCAGTCGGCGCTGTCGATCCTGATCCGGTTGCCGGGGAGGTCGTAGACGGTGGCGAGGACGGTGTTGCCGAGCGGATCGACGATCGACGTCATGCGGCCGAGCGGGTCCTGGGTCCGGCGTTGTACGTAGGTCCCCGCTTCGTCGCTCTCCACCACGGCGACAAGCCGTGACCAGGCGTCCATCCGGTTGGCCCGGCTGATCGGGGTGGCCGGATCAGTGGCGAGTTTCGCGGCGGCGACCGGGTCGTAAAACCGCACCTCGTTGTGGACGTACTCGTGGATCGTGAACGCGCCGGAGTACAGCTCTTCGCGGATCGGGCGCCCGGCGAAGTCGTAGAAGATCCGCCGGTACGGAACGCCGCCGGGTGGGCTGGGTTCGAAGTCGCCGCTGGTGGAGAAGTATCCGGCCCGTTCGAGGAGGACGCGTTTGCCGTCCGCGGCGAGTTTTTGCTTCTCCACCGCCCAGCGCCCGTCGGCGCAGGTGATCCGCCGCTGGATGACCGTGCCGGCGCCGTCGTAGAAGTCCCGCTGCACGCTGCCGGGCTCCGCGTCGTCGTGCCGGATCCGGACGGACTGGGTCCGTGACTGCGGCACCGATGCCCGGTCCTGGACGAACGATTCGGTGGGACGGCCGGGCAGCGCTCCGGGCCGGTAGACGGCGGTAATGGTGCCGAGGCCGTCGTACTCGCATCGGATCGCGTTGCCGTTGCGGTCCTCGGAGTCGGCGATCTCCTGGGCGATCGGGTCGAACGTGAAGGCACGCCATCCGCCGCCGTTCTCGCGCATCCGGGTCGGGTGGATCTGGTCGGTGTCGTACTCGAATTCGCGGGTGCAATCGGTCGCATTGTGAACTTCGAGGTGGTTGCCGGCGGTGTCGTAACGGAAGCGGCTGACGTCGCGGACCCAGACGGTGCCGAACCGCGGATCGGTCTCCTGCCGCAGGAGCGTGTCGAGCAGGGGTTCGGAGCCGCCGTATGCCGCGGTGACCTCGGTCCGGGTGAGCACGATCTCGGTGACCCGGCTCTTCCATCCGCGCTGGACCTGGCCGAGCGGAAGCCCGACGTACGGGTCCCCGTCGTAGAAGTTGCGCTGCACCTGCAGGGCACGGCCGCTGCTGTCGGTCTTCACCAGCTCGGACGGCAGTGACGTGATCGTGCCGTCCGGCAGCGCCGCGTATGAGGTCTCGATGATCAGCTGGTCGACGACATCGGTGCCGTCGTCGGACCAGTGCCCTTCGCGGGCTTCGCGGACGATGTTGCCGATCGCGTCGAGCGTGAACGTGATGCTTTCGTGCTCGTAGTCGACGCCGTCCTGACTGCGGACGCTGGTCTTCGCGGTCTGTGCGGCCAGCCACGCCGGGCGCAGCGCCGGGATCGCGGTCGCCGTCCAGGTCGCTTCGTCGACCCGGCGCAGCTGCCCGTCGGCGTCCAGGGTCTCGGTCCGGTGCGCCTGCCCCTGACCGGCGATGAACTGCGGGTCGCGGGCGGACGCGCCGCGGTTGTGGAAGTACATCCGCTGCGTGAGCGGCGCTTCGGTCGACGTGCCGACCGTGACGGTGTCGACCTGCGCGAAGCCGAGATACTCGTGGGCGAACCGATCGTAGTGCCCGTCGTGGTACCGGTATGACGTCGTGCTGCCGAAGCCGGTAACCGTATCGGATTTCCCGATCCGGGTGACCACCGGGACGCACAGTGGCAGGAAGCCGGTCCACCGCCGGCCGTCGGCGAGATCGGCGGTCCGCTGCCGCGTCGATGTGCTGTAGTCGATGGTGGTGACCGAGCCGTAGCCGTTGTCGATCGTGCCGAGCAGGTGCGGCTGTTGACCGGCGAGGAAGTCGAGTGTCCAGTATTCCGGTGCCTGACCGGGTGCGGGCGCGGCCGTCCACACCAGGGCGGCGGTGCCGCTGCCGGTCATGTCCGCGAGGAGGGTCGCGCCGGGCGGCAGCAGCGGCGCCCGATCCAGCACGATCGGGTCGGCGAACCCTTCCCCGGTGCGATTCAGGTAGATCCGGATCGAACGCGCGTCGGCGACGATGAGGTCTGCGCAGCCGTCGTCGTTCACGTCGGCGAGCAGCACCGTCTGTGCCGCACCCGGTCGCAGGTCGAGGTCCGGGGTGCCGGCCATGGATCGCGGTGCGCCCCAGGCGCCGGAGCCGAGGTACGGCCAGTAGGTGATCCCACGCGACCGCAGCATGATCATGTCGACGTTGCCGTCGCCGTTCATGTCCGCGTACCGCACGAGGCCGCTGGTCGGGTCGAGATCGCCGATCTGCTCGGTGGTCAGCACGAACGGCTCCGACCACGATTGGCCGTCCTGATTGAGACAGCCGATCAGCGTCCCGTTACGGAACGTCATCAGGTCCGCCACCCGGTCACCGTCGAGGTCGATCAGGACGCTGGCCGGGTCGGCGAAGTCGAACGTCGGTGCGAGCGTGACCGTACGGGCCGGCTGCAGGCCGTTCTCCGGATCGTTCGGGAAGTACGTACCGCGGTCCACGACGAGATCGGCGGTCCCGGTGCCGGTGAGGTCGGCGAAGTGCACACCCGGGTCGGCGAGGCTCACCGCGGGTACCTGGCCGAGGGTCTCCGGCGGACCCCACTGGTAGCCGCCGCGGTTCTCCCAGTACGTCGCGGTGTTGCCGTCCATCCGCAGGACCCCGGGCAGCGCCGTGCCACGGAAGTCGAACAGCGTGGTGGTGTCGTCCAACGGCGGTGGCGCGACCGTCGTACTCCGCATCCGCTGCAACGCACCGCGGGCCGGATCGAACGGCGTGTACGTCAACGTCAACGGCCGCAGCGCCGACTCCTGCAGTACGCCGTCGACCGCTCGCCAGCCGGAGATCTGCACCGACGTGAGCAGCGACGCATCCGTCCGCGACGCCTGCTGGTAGCCGAATCGGTAGTGCCGCATCAACGTGTCGACCGGCAGCCCCTGCCGGTGCAGGTCGATGCCCGTACAGCGCAGCGTGGTCCGCACCTCGAAACCGGCGTCGAACGCGGAGAACGGATCGGGCCGATCCTCCCAGGCGAAGACCAGCGAGAACACGCTCCACGTCACCGAGGCGACATACCGCTGGGTCCCCTCGGCACGATAGGTCACATCGACGGTCATACCGTTCGGGAATGTGATCTGGTCGACGAGCCACCGCTGAACCTGGGTGGCGCCACCGACCGGTCCTTCGATCCGGGCGGCCGCCGTCGACCCGAACCGCATCCGGATCAGATCCGTCGTCTGCGTCGTCCACTGCGCACCGTCGAAGGCGAACCGCTGCACGCTGTCGCCGATGAACGGCACGAACGTACCGTCGCCGACCGGGATCAGCGTCTGTCCACCGGAGACCGTGTACGCCTCGTCGCTCGCCGGTCGCAGTGGTGCCTTGGCCTTGCGCTCGATGTACGGAAGCGACAGCGCCCAGCCCACGCCGAACGCGCCGCTACCCAGGCCGGTGTTGTAGGACAGGTCGAGCTTCGGCGCGGCACCGGCCGGTCCGCCGGGCAGGGTCAGCGGAATCTTGTACGATGCACCGCCCATCGCCAGGTTCGGCGTGAAGTCGTCACCCGGTGGACGTACGCCGCCGCCACCGGCCGGCAGATCGGTGCTGGTCTCGTCGACTCCGCTGGTCACGACCGGGCGCCTATGCGGTCAGCGTGCCGTCGGCCCGGTACGTGTACGCGTACCCGAGCGCCAGCTGCACGTCGCCGATCGTGGTGGTGTCGACGCCGGCGGCGAACGCCACGGTGAACGCGTCCACCGGGGTTGCCCCCTTCCACGCCGCATACGGCGCGAGCGTCGTCTGGTCTCCGGCCAGCGCACCGGTTGAGTCGGTCACCCCGGTGACCGTGGACGAATCCGACCCGCGAGTGACGGTGATCGAGATGCCCGGCATGCCGACACCGGACCGATCCAGCACCGTGATCGCGAACCCGTCGATCGTCAACGCGTCATAGTTGTACGGGAACCGCGTCGCATCGATCGTGAACGTGACCTTGCGATCCGCATCCAGCCGGAAGTATTCGTCCGGGAAGTAGAACCGCGACGACAGAACCGCGACCCGCCCACCGGTGTTCGGATACACCGTCGCGATGTGCGCGGCGAGCGTCTCGTCATAGTCGGCGGTCAGGTAGACAGCCAGCTGGATGTCGGTGATCGCCTGGTAGTCGACGTTGTTGGCGGAGCGAGGGATGGTGAGCATCCAGTTGCCCTGCGGCGCGTAATCCTCGAACAGCCCGGTCACCTCCTCCGACGGCTGGAAGATCGACAGATCGCGGCGGAACTCGTAGCTGGACAGCACCATTCGCTCCGACGGCACCGCCCAGGTCTGCTTCGCCCAGGTCCCGTCGGTGACCCGCCACTCTTTGCACAGGCCCTGATGGACGAGGTAACCGGCGATCCCCTCGGGCGGCAGCAGCCCCTCGACGAAGATCTCCAATTTCTTGATCTTCCGCCGGAACGTGCCCGGGAACGGCCGGTCGAACAGCTCCAGATCCGTGGTGAACGGCAGGATTCCGGTCTGCCGGAACACGTTGAACTGCGCCGGGAACTCGTTGCGCATCGACAGCACGAGCCGGACGGGGTTCGTCTTCGTCCGGGTCTGCAGCGAGTCGATCGTGAACTGCGTCAGATCCCGCTTGAGGTAGTCACCACCGAGCAGCCCCTCGACACCGCCGATGCCGTAATCGGTGCGGATGAAGGAGACCGGACGATCAAATTCGATCTGGTACGCCCGCTCCGCCAGCCGGGCCGTATAGATCGCCGAATCCAGGTAGGCCCGGGAGAGATCCTGCAACTCGGCGGCGAGCCGGAACCACAGATCCTCATTGAACATCCGGTCCCGGGTGTAATCCAACGCCTCCGCGGAACTTGCCAGCCGCTGGCTCGCCAGTGTGATGCTGAGCTGCTGCGTCTCGATCCGGTCGCCGGCCTCGGTCACCCGCGAATCGGCCATCTCCTTCTCGTCGGCGGCCTCCTCGATCTGGTTCTGCAACCGGTTCCGCTGCATCTCCCAGTTGATCTCGTCCCGCCGCTTCGCGATCGTCTCGATGAAGTCCCGCGCCGGAACATCGTTGAAGTCGTGCCGCTCCCCCTCGTACAGGGCGTTGGTGAACGTGATGCTCTGATCGTTCTGCGCGTTCGCCGCCCAGGTCAGGTACCAGTCCTGGCGGGATGCCTCGTACCCGAGCGTGTTCCAATCGTTGAGCGCGTCCTGCGCGTGGGCGGCCACATCTGCGGTGTACTTCTGGCCCTCCTGCGCGATCGTGAGTTCGTCCTGCGCCTCGACCATGTGCGCCTGCTCGATACTCAGCGCGGTCTGGTTCAGCTGGACATTCGCCTGCAGCTGCATCCGGTCCAGCTTCTGCTGCTCGGCCGTCGAACGAAACTGCATGAACGTGCGCTCGGCTTGGACCGCCGCGTCGGCCAGGAAGTTGGCGGCGTTCTGCAGGTACTGGAATCGGAAGATCGGATAGGTGTTCGGGCCGATGCCGAAGAAGTCCAGGCCCGCAGCGATCCGCTTGAGCTGCAGGACGGCGTCCACGATGATCGTGGCGACCATCGGGTTGATGTCACCGAACGGCTCGCCCTTGATCTGGTGAACGACGTCGCCGACGGCGGCCGTCATGGCCGCGAACGGCGCCGACGAGTACAGCTCGGACGCGCTGGGGATGGTGAGATCCGCGCCGATAATCACCTGAAGTTGGGCTTGGGCACCGGCCGTATCGGCCTGCCGGAACAGCTCCTTGCCCCAGGTGAGGTAGGTGCCGGCCATCTTCTGCCACAGGTTCGGCGCCTCCAGAGCCGTGTTCAGATACTGGTATCCGAGCGCGGCCCGGTACTCGACCAGGGCATCGGCGTAGCGGCCGAGCGCGACGTAGGTGTCGCCGATCGACACCGGCAGCACGTAGAAGTACAGGTGCAGCAGGTACGCGACGAAGTTCGGGTCGATCTGCGGCAGGAAGTCGATACCCTCCAGCGTCGTGGCGGTGATCCGAGGCTGGTACACCTTCTGGATGAGCGTCGTGGTGAACACGGTCGGGTCCAGCGACGTCTGCGCGACCTGACCGGCGACGTACCACCCGATGGTCCGATCGGTGGGCCGCGCGGGGGCCGTGTTACCCGCGACGGTCTGCGCGTTATCCCAGCCCAGCGACGTCGGCGCCAGGTACTGCTGAGTCGTCGCGGCGTTGATCCGCAGCACGCTCGCCGCGAGGACCGCGTGGACACCGGCCGCGCCGGCCGGATCGGCGATGCCGATCGGGCGCGTCACGTCGTTGTTCACCGCGGCGGTCTGGCCGGTGTCCCGTTCGACGGCGGCGAGGTTCGTGACCATCGCGTTGCGGGCGGCGTCGTCGCCGAGGCCGCTGTACAGACCGGCGGCGACCCGGAACTCCGTCGATGCGGTCGCGAGCGCCTGGGCACGGTCGGTCCCGCTGGCGTAGGTCGCTCGCATCGCCGCCTTCTCCGCGGTCAGGTCGGCGGCCGAACGCAGGTCGCCCTTTGCCAGGGCGGCATCGGCGGCGGTCTGGTACGTGTCGATCGCGGCGTCGAGGGCGCCCGCGGAGACCAGCTGCCGGGCGAGTCCGGCCGCTTCCGGGACGCCTTTGGAGGCGAGCACCGCGTCGAGCTGGACGGCACCGAAACGGCTGAACGCCGGATTCGGCTGCGCGACCGGCAGGACCACGGCGTGCACCGCCGCGGCGACGGTGACCGGATTACCGGGCGGCAGGTTCAGCAGGATCTGGCGGCTCAACTCGACGACGCGACTCGGATCGATCTTCCGGACCGCATCGCCGAGGACGACGCCGATACCGCTGGTGGCGGGGAGTTCCGGGTGACTCTGGATCAGGATCTTCTCGCGCAGGGACAGGTACGCGTCGAGCGCGACGGTGTACTCCCGCATGTTGTAGTTGAGGTTCGCCTCGGACAACAGCTGCTGGTACTGAGCATTGTTCGTGTCGATCGCGAGACCGCTGCGCGGTGTTCGGGTGAACGTCATTCGGGGCAGCAGCTGGCGTACCGCGACGAAGTTTTCGAGATGCATGGTCATCCGCTGCCTCCTGGTGGAGAGCCCGTACCGCTCCCGCGGACCCTAACCCCGCCACTCACCTGCGTCTATCCGTAACCCGACAGACCACCCAAGATCTGCTCGGATAGCGGCCGGCTACGCCCTGGCCGATCACATGCGCGCATCGCTGGTCTGCGACGCGATCACCATGGCCGCGCGCACGGTACGGATCGCCCCCGACGCGATCTTCCACAGCGATCGGGCTGCAATATACGTCTGCGGAATTCCGTGTCGATCCGCGATCCTTGGCGGAGGCGTTCTGCCGGTTGGGTTGGCGCATGGGTAGGGAGTCGTGGCTGGAGTATTGGGGTACGCAGCGACTGGGCCGAGCTGACGTTCATCCCACGCGATGGCGTGCTGGTCGCCGGCATGGTCATCAACGGCCGCTATCGGGACGCCGTCGCAGCGTTCACCACCGCCGGGTATCCGTGCATAGCCGACGCTGACGAGTTGACCCTCTCCTAGCCTCGGCCGTGGACCGTTGGTGCAGCCGACTAGGCCTCCACAACCCGGTGCCATGCAAAAGGCCGGTGCACCACCCTGTCCTGACAGGCGAGCACGGCATCGGCGGCTCCAGGTTGATCAACCCATTCGTTGGCTGTCGGTCGTCCGGTTCCGGACGGTGTCAGTCGCTGCCGACGATGGCGAGTTCTTCGCCGGACCGGGTCCAGGCCCTGGGCGAGCAACCGTCAGGCACCGTGACAATGAACATGTCTTGCCGGCACTCGATCGAGGCCTCGCGACCACCAGGTTGATCAGGCCACTCGATCTGAATCCTCTGAGATGGGCCGAGGGCGATCTCGACGTTGGATGGCACGAACCGGACGGTCACGACGGACGCGCTGCCTCCGTGTGAGATCCAAAAATGCACGGTTACTCCCGTCGATCGAAAATTCGGATAATTTACAGCGGTGTCGCGTCTACGTAGGCGAGTTCCTCGCCGCCGGAGTTCCACGCTCTGGGCATTCCTTTGCCGGGCTCGCTGATCACCACCTCGTCATCCTCGATCACAAATGCACCGAAGATCGGTCCGAGTACGAAGCCACTGAACTGATCTGACTCGGCGGGCCATTCGATGGTGATGAAGTCACCAGGGTCCAGTGTCAGTTCGGCGCCGCTCATCTCGAACCGGACGATGACCGGTGCATCGAACCTCGACGAGATCTTGAAGCGCATGATGTCACCAGTTCTCGATGTAGTAATTCATTAGATCTGCCCTCGACTGTGCGCTGGGGTTGCCTTTTCCATCTTCCTGATGTCTTGCGGCGCTATCATTGGCGACCGCCTGATAGAAGTTCTGACGACAATTATGTCACCCAGCATGAAGCCGGCGTCCTTCACGTTCCCCAGCTGAGCAGCGGTCTGCAGATCCCGATCGGTCGCATCTTTTATTTTGTTGTTACCCATAACACGCCGTTGCCGAGATCTCCAAGACCCTCAGACTTGCCACGTGCTGCTAGCAACATATCGACTAACGCGCGCCATGCAGCCACCTGGGCTTGGGCGGAGACCGAATTCCCTGATGTGCCGTCCTGCTGATATGCGCTGCCGAAGTATGCGGATCCGTCTTTGCTGCGCCACGTTCCGTCAGAGAACAACCATTGTTCATTGCCGTCTACTTCTCTTGAAGCAGACGTTCTTTGAGCTCCGTCGGGTGGCAGGGGGCCAAGCTGTTTGCCTGGGTCAGGCCCGGGCCCGGTGGCGCCTGGTTTATGACCGAGCGCCTGATTTACCGCGACGGTCACCGCTGCAACAACGGCGAGCATGACGGCGTGGATGAGCACCCCTAAGAAGCCGCCGGAGAATCCCCCGCCGCCGCCGCCTCCACCGTCACCGGCCCCACCTTGAACGCCGTTGCCATCGGTGGTGGTGAGTGTGTCTCCGGACGAGTCGATAAGGTCGTAGCCTTCGCCTTCGGCTCCCGCTTCGCCGTGTAAGCCGGTGGGGTCGCTGTTGGTAACGGGGCTGTTGGCCGCGTAGCTGTAGCCGTTGAGTTGTTGCGGCGATCCGGTTTCGAGGACGGGGTCGAGGGCAGTAAATCGGCCGAGGGTCGGTGCGTATTCGCGGGCGCCGATGTGGATCGTGCCGGTGGGGTCTTGGGTGTCGTTGAGGAAGCTCTTGTTCGTCGGCCAGGTCTCGCTGGTATTGCGGAGGTTGCCGAACGGGTCGAGACGGCGGTGGGTGACGGCGAGTGTGGTGGCGTTGATGGCGGTTTCGCCGGTGCCGTGGGGGTCGGCGATGGTCCAGGTGAGTCCGGCCGCGGTGCGTACGCCGAGGCCGCCGTAGTAGCGGGTGTCGGTGAGGATGGTGCCGGTTTGGATGACTTCGTCGCTGCCGAGGTAGGCGGTGGTGGTGCCGTCGGCGTTGTGGGAGATGAGTCGTTTGCCGGTGGTGTCGTAGATGTAGCTGGTGGTCTGGCCGGCCTGGACGGCGGTGGCGAGGTGGTTGTCGGGGTCATAGGTGCGGGTCTGCGCGGCGCCGCTGACGGTCTGGTTCTTGAGGTTCCCATCGGCGTCGTAGGTGTAGGTGTCGGTGGTGGTGCCGCCGGGTGCGGTGTTGGTGATGCTGGTGACGGCGTGGGGCTGGTTGCTGGCGGCGGTCGGGTAGGTGTAGGTCCGGGTGGTGTCACCGGCAGTGTTGTGGTCGGTTTTGCTGGTGCGGTCGCTGTCGAGGTCGTAGCCGTAGGACTGCCAGTAGGAGTCGGCGCCGCCGACGATGCTCTGGGTGGGTGTGGTTTGACAGCTGCTGGCGGTGGTGGTCCAGGCCTGGGTGAGGCGTCGGGCGTAGTCGTAGGTGAAGCACTGGTCGGCGGTGACGGCTCCGCCTGTGGTTTCGGTGTCGGCGGTGACGTCTCCGGCGTTGTCGTAGCCGTAGGTGTCGGTGGCGACTTCGTCGAAGGTGCCGGGCGTGCCGGGGTGTTCGGTGCCGGTGTACGCCGTGGTGAGGCGGCGGGTGGCCGCGCTCACCGCCGCCCGGACCTTCGCCGTCTTCGACATCGCCCACGCCACCGCCTCCCGGCCGCTAACCTTCAGGTACGGGAACTGTCTCGCTGGTGCGGCCCCGAGTAGCCTCGGCTCGTGGATGATCGAGAGCGGTGCAGGCTCATCTGGAACTACGCAATCGACGTCTGGCTCGATGAAACGAACCTGGATGTGCCCGAAGGCATCGCGCAGCTCAGCTATCTGATCTCGTACTTCAGCATGGCGGACGGTGGTGCGAGCATCACGTACCCGTACGAACGACTCGATCTAGATCGCCTGGAGCGGGGCGCCGACAGCGCCCGGTTCCTGCACATGGACGAGCTTGCCGATCTCCTCGCGGACCTTCATGAGCACCGTGACGACGAGGACTACCTCGGCGCCCCGCAGCGATTCGCCGAGTTTGAACGGCTCACCGGCGGAGGCGACCTCATCAAGCAGGCGATACGACGTGAGTCGGCCGCTCACCCGGATCTCTTCCGGATGGATCTGGCGACGTGAGCCTTCGACACACGACATCGGTGAGCACCCTTGCAATAGACGTCGGTTGATGATCTACGGGAATTGAACCTGTGACCTCTTCTGCGTCAGTGACGTCGCTCCTTCTCTGACAGCTCTATGTTTCGACTCTGTCGCTGGTCGGGCCTTTGGGCCGTGTTGGTCTGCGACGGTGCAACTGGGGATCGTCGGCAAGATCGTCTCCCAGATTTCTCCCGAGCTGGCTTCGTCAGTACGTAATTTCCTCGCCGAGCGAGTTCCACGTTCTGGCCCATACCCGGGCCGGAACGGGTAGCCAGTTCGGCTCAAGGATCGTGAGCCGGCCGGCCTCCCAGGCAAACGTCCCCACGCCCGTCGGGCCCGGCTCGCACTCTGGCCATTCGACGGTTATGTAGTCTCCCGGGTCCACGACAATCTCGTTCGCCAGCGGCTCGAACCGGACGACCAAAGGATCAGGCCCATCAGCGGCTACCTTGAATCTGAACATGGCGCGATGCTACTGCCGTCACCGTTCACGAATCGGCGCAGCTAGCTTGTCGGGCTGTGTGCTTCCCTTCGCGCAGGCGAGTCCTACCGGCTGCCCCAACCTGATCAAGACGTAGAGCACCCCGCACATCGCACCGCAGCGACTGCTCGGCCGGCTCGCCGCTGACGACTCGGAACTGTTGGCCGCACCGGAAGAGTCCGCCGAACAGCTACACCCTGACAGCGACGCCAGCTCTTCGCTGATTGCCGCACTTGAGCCGATCGCACACAAACTGCGGCATCAGCGGATATTCGTCGGGGTTCCAGCAGCGACGCGGCGATTTACATTTCGCAGCGGCTCCACGAAACTGACACGGACATGATCGACGATGAGCTAACGGCAGTACGGCGACGGTTCCCGCTGGGTACGCGTGTACGCGGGCAAGTTCGTGGACTGCCGTGCGGGCCAGGGCGGGCCGGGGTGTCGGTGGACCTTGGTGATCCGGTACCCGGCTGGGTAGACATGCTGTTACTCCCCCTCGATCCTGCCGGCTGGCCGCCGGTAGGACGTGCCGGGTTCTTCGAAATACTGCAGCATCGACGCTTCGAGATACGGCTGTTCCCGCTGGACGCGGGAATGCGCGGTGAGCGCTGCCGGCAACTGCGGTGGTCGGGGGCCGAATGGACGGCCGTCACGCAGCGCTGGCCGACGGGCACCCGGGTTGAAGCCACGGTGATCGACGTCTTCCCCGCCAACCGGGAGTACACCGTAGGATTTGCGGACTGCCGCTCGACCGTCGAGTACGACGGTCCCCCTCCGCGCGCCGGATCATCGGTCACCCTCACCGTTGAGCGGCTGCTGGAGTGGACACACCGCATCGTGCTGGGACCCATCCAATAACGGCGCCGGCCCGCCAGCAGCCATCGGGACAGCAGCAGATCCGGATGCAGCGCCGAAGCCGGGCCAGGTTGTACGACGTATCGTGCCTACCGTGGATGTCGGGGTGGAACTCGTCGAAGCTCTCGACGCGGAGAGCATCGAAGCGTTCTGCCGGGATGAGCCGACGTTGTCGAGTCGGCCAAGTCGTCTGAGCCCGTTTGCGCTGGCCGACATGATCGCGTCACCGGCGTACCAGCTCATCGTCGCCCGACGTAACGGGGGCATCTGCGGCGCACTCACGCTCGTGGTTTACCGGGCGCCTGGCGGGGTGAAGGCTCGTATCGATGACGTTGTTGCTGAACAGACCGAAGCCGGGCAAGCAGTCGCAGCAACGCTGATCCGAGAGGCCGTACGGCGTGCGGTGGCGGCTGGTGCTGCAGCCATCCAGCTCGTGTGCAAACCGGCGCTCCCAGTCGCGAACAATGCCTATAAACAGATCGGCTTCACGCCGGACGGACCGGGGACCTACCGGCGGGCACTCCATACCTAGCCGTCTGGCCTTCTTCCGCAGAGTGCCTCCAATACGGTGTACGGCAGCGGTATGCGCTGTCGTCGGAACGACCGGATACCTGGAACGATCGGCTCGTGGTGACCCTGCAGTCCGCCCTCTCGGCGGCAAGAGCGTGTGTGCATGTCAGTGCCACCTCCGCCGATATGCGCTATACCTTCAGTGTGTCGAACGCGTTTGTGCAGAGCATGGCTCATAACTTCGAACAGGCGCTGCGGCTGATGGAGGCGGCGCTGGCCGACTGCCCTGACGACCTCTGGCAGACGGACTTGTGGCCGGACGAGGCGCCTACGGCTCCGGCGCCGCACGGGGGCTTGCACGGCTCGGCTCCCTGGTTCCTCGGATACCACGCGCTGAACACGCTCGACTATGACCTGGCTGGCGAGTTCGAGCCGTGGGCACCGCCACAACCGTTTGATGACAACACCTACGGCTTCCCCAACCGCAGGTTCACTAAGCCCGAGCTTCTCGGGTACGTCGACTGGTGCCGCGGCCGCGTACGCCAGACCCTTGACGGCCTCACCGCGGAGATGGCCGCTCGGTCACTTCCAAGCGCGCATCGATACCACGGAATGCTGTTCGCGGTGATTGTCGGCAGCATGCCGCTGCACGTCGTTGAGCACGCCTCCCAGATCCGTCAGTTCCTCACAGCCGCGGGCCTCACAGTGCAACCCATGCCCGGTGACCGTGGGTACAGGGGTTGACCGTGATGGTGATCCGGCGGAAGCGGACTGGCCGACCGGTCGATCCCCGCTCGCCCGATCATCGGCAGAAGCGAGCGTTGATCAACGCTCGCTCTGCGGATGATTGACCGGAATGGACCGAGCGCGGACCGCATTTCGACGTGGACGGTGTCCCCAAACGAATCGCCTCAACAACGAGGCGTACCTATGCTGGGCTCGTGACTGAGGCAGACCCGCTGGAGGTGGCCGCCTGGCGAATGGCGGCCGGAAACCTCGCATCGGAAGATCTGCCGGAGATCGCGACGGAGGCACTTGTCCGGGGCCTGGATAGTCCTGCTCTGCGTGTTCTCGCCGGACAGTCGCGGGATGACGTCCGGGACTCGGCGGACCTGTTCGGCCTTGCGCTCGATGAACTTGGCATCGATCTTCCCGACGCCGACAGCGCGCTGTGGCACCTGGCCAGGCGAGCCGCGGGCGACATGGTGGCCGGGCAAATCAGGCCCGCCCGCGGCGTCGCCGAACTCTGGCCGGCGTATCTGAAGGTTCGCGACAACGGAGACCTGAGGATCTTCGCGGGCTTGGCGTCCACGCTGGAAGATCACCCCGAGGACGCCGAACACATCGAGGCCGACATGGTCGCGGCTGCCCGAGAACTACTGACTCGGCCAGCACCTCGACGCTGGATCAAACTGATGGCCGTTCAGGGGCGATCTCCGCTCACCCAAACGACGGGTCCCGACAACATCGAGATCGATCCCGGAACACTGCACATCAGCGACGGCCTTCGCTCCGACCTCGCTCGGTGGGACGCATATTTCGCGTCCGCGGTTTCGGGCTGGCCCGGGGCGGGCGGATTCGATGCGGAACACGACGTCGAGCGGTTCGTGGCCGCCGGCCGGCAACTGGTCTCGCAGCTTCAAAACGAACTCGGCGCGAGCTACCACGTGGAGTACAGGCCAGAACCCATCCGCCCACCGGGGGTGAAGCTCCGAAGACGGTCGCACCTCTGATCGGAGAACAGACCTACTACGGCCTCATCTGTCCCGATTTTCACGCCGCGAGCGGCGACCCGTCAGGGGATATGGTCGTTGACGCGAACGGCAGCTACTTCCGGGCCGTCAACCAACTGATCGTGCCGGAATCGTGCCGGAATCAGGCGTGTCCGCCATGACTCCCGCGATCCGGGAACTCGTTCGCCGCGGCGAGATAACAAGCGCCGGCACCCGATGCCGGACTCCAGGCTGAAGGTCACGGGCGCCGCCACAGAGTTAATGCAGATGGACATTGCGGGCACGTTTATGCGATCGGCCGTGAGTGTCGCCCCGGCAGCCAGCGGCGGTGCCGTGATCACAGGGGCGGATTCGGGTGGCGTCTGCGGCGATCTCGGTCCGTCGATCGATCGTTGTCAGGCTCCCATCGGTCCGCTACGGATCTCTGTCACTTGCGCTGTGGGAGGTCCGACGCGGCATCTTGGTTAGGGTCGGCCTGTTGTCGTGCTTGGCGGTAGTGTCCAGCGCCATGTGGATGTCGTTTGATGTGGGTGCTGGCGAGCGGCATCAGGTTCAGTTCGCCTTCGACAAGTTCTGGGGTGGTCTGACGATCAGCGTGGACGGGGTCAACGTGGTCAAACGGCGTCAATATTTCTCGCTGCGTCTGGTCAAGACCTATGAGTTCACCGTCGGCGTGCACGAGCGCCATGCGGTGCGGATCGACAAGCACCGCAAGCTGTTTCTTGCGGGAGTGCGACCCCAGCCGGTGTTTGCTTACGTGGATGGGCAACTCGTTGCCCAGGCTGTTGCCTAACGCGTGCTCCGTGGAGGTTCGGGTCTGTAGACCTTGAACCCGCCAGTACACCGCGCCACCCTGGCAACGTCCCAATCAGCACGCCGGACTTTGCCGGCAGCCGGGGCCGTGCCACACCGATACTTGACCTGGTAGATGCCCATCAGCGCTGGGCGCTGATCACTGGGCACATCGACGATGAGCATCTCAACAAGTAAGGGAGTGATCGGGCGTGGATCCGTCCGGGGACCGAGTCGAATGGGGAGCCCGTTCATCGCCTGCGCATCTCCGGCTCGACCTGGACTCTGCGCCGGCTGGGCCGGCCGGATGTCTTCCTGATGACCGTACCGGCCGCGGTGATCGCGGCCGGGAGTCTCGGAGCGGCGGCCGAGCACCAAGGACGGGCGGCAGTGGCCATGGGAATAGTCACCGTCGAGTGGGTGCTGCTGTTCTACTTCCTCAGTGCGTGCGCATGGCTGGCGGTGACACCGCGCGACGTTACCGTCGGCAACCGCCTCCGGCGGTATGTGATCCCGCGGCACCTCGTCGCCGGCGTTCGCACCGCCGGCTACGGGACGCGAGGCGAACTGGAGATCACCGGTCGCAAACCGCTCGATATCGCCGTCGTCAACACCTCGGCGTCGGCACGACGCAACCAATGGGCGGAGTCGCGGGGCATTCCGTTGGTGGAGCAGATGCTTGACGCGGTTCAACCTCAACCATCTCAGGGGCGGATCATCCGGGCCACACGGTACGGACACATCGGGCTGCTGGCTGCAGCGGCTGCGGGACTCGTCTGGCTCTACGTGTTGCTCCGGTAGCGTCGATGTTGAGGTCGACCGTCAGACAACTGGCCGATCGCGGGAGCCTCAGGTGCATCATTCCGGTGGTTGATGGGCAGCTACTCGATTGTGCAGGCCGAGCAGGCCGCCAACTCGGCATACCTGCCGAGCGCGGAGGTGTCGTGGAAAGGGTCAGCGGTCGACGACCACGAGCGACAGCCCACAGCTGGTCGTCGACGAACATTCGTTTCGGAAGGTCCTCCGTGATGTGGGCACGGACACCGCCAGCGAAATGGGCATGCGAAGCAGCCGCCCTACGTACTACAACGAGGAGATGACCGTCTTCTTGTGCGCCAAGTGCGGCACCGCGATCACTCCTGAACTGGTCGAGCTTGCCGCAGTCCCTCAGGTCTCAGACAATCCGACCGATCGGGACGGGACGACACGTCGAGCACTGTCTACGGTCCCGTTGGGCTGTTACGCGATCGACCCGGAACCCTGGGGGGCGCCGTTTGTGGCGCAACACGACCAGGAGAACCCGAAGCGGGCTCAGTCGCGCAGCCCTATATTCCTGAATGACGGGATCTTGGTCATCTCGGCCGGTGTCCAGGACACCGTGGTGGTGCACCCTGACGATGCCCCTGATCTGCGGCCACTGCCAGGCTGGGAGAACAGTGGCGGCTGCTGCGGACCGAAGGGCTACGAAGGGCTGAACCGTGCCTGCCCCTGCGGCGCTCGGGTCGCGACCCTGGCAGCCGACTGCGCCGGACCGTATGAACTTCACCTGGACCCCGTCCGCGTTTACGCCTTCCTCGAGTAGTGTCGGCAATGATCAAGGTGCTCGAACTATGCACGGTATCCAAGGTCGGTCCGTATGACAGCCACCTGATCAACTCGTCTGCGTACGCTGATGACGGGTCTCGACAACGTCGTCTACCGGTCGACGCGTTGACGTCCACGGCGCGCCTCCAGCGCGTCATCGCCGGTGCGCAAGGTCATTCGGCACGACATCACGCGCCGGAGTCCGCTCGATGGAATCAGCGGCACCGGGCCGCGATCCGCCCGTCCGCGCCGTTTTACGTGACGTACCGTGAACAACACTGCAAGGAGATCGGATCATGAGCGAGACTCGCCGCTGGCGAGACACGAGCCACCTCGACCGGGCAATCGACACCGCCGGTGGCCGGGACGCATTCGACGCCGCCATCGCCCAGATGCTCCACGAGGCCCACGGAGTGCGCCTGGCTGACGTGCGCAACTACGCGGTCGCACCGAGGACCACGTGGCTCAGGGGATGAAGATCACCGCCGCTCGCGTGTCCAGATCGAAGCCGGGGGACGTGTCGGCCCAAGAGGTACTCGACCGTTACATCACGGCGTTCGGCGGTACCCTCAAGCCCATCGCCGGTATCGGTGGCGAGCTGGATGCGTAGAACCCGGGTGGCGCCAGCAACACAGTCCCGAAGATGCTTCGAGCTGACGAACGTCGATGTGGTATTCCTCGCAGTCCCGATCGAATCCTTCAGCCGCCGCCGTTTCGTTGATATCTAGGGAGCTCCACCATGAGCCCATCGGATCGGCGGACCGTCGAGTGGACCAGGTTCCATTGGATGACCCTGACCCGTACCCGCAGTACGCTGCGCAGGGGCAGCCGTACGGATGTCGCGTTCATCATCAGTCTGCCGCTACTGCTTGTTGCGGTGGGACTGGCTACGTCGATCAGCTCGCACAATTGGCTGACCGCCGTCACGACGTTGATCGTGGCGACGGCACTATTCTCGGCCTTCTATTTTGCCTTGATATCTGCCTCGGTCATCGTGACGCCGACTGAGCTGATCGTCGTCAACCCATTGCGGCGGTATCGCGTTCCCCGCGCATCGATTGTCACTTTGTTCAGCTCTCTGCACGACAACGTCGGCAAGGTGTGGCTAGCCGACGGCCAATCGGTCAAGATGTCCGCGGTCGACGTGACCTACTCCTTACTCCGCGGCAACATCGTCGCGATTCAGGGTGTTTCGGACATCGAAGACATGTCGCGGGACCTTCCGGCGGAGCCCTCGACCGGCATCGTCACCAGCAGGCCACGTTACGGCAATATTCTTCTTTTCCTGGTGGCCGTGGGGTGCCTGGTCGCATTCACTGCCCTGTTCGTCGCCCACAAAAACATCTGACCCCGGGCAAACGGGCCCGTTGACGCGGCGCCACTCGCTGGACAGCGAGTCGTGCGTCCGCAGACTCGATCTTGACAGTTTCAGGCCCAGGACGTGTCTTACCGTTGATCTGCACCGTCGCCCTGGTGGTCACCTCGCCGCCGTACGGGCCGACCGTCCACGGCCAGGTCCGGCCCACCACCGGCGACGGGGTGATCAAATCCGACTACCGGTACGGCGACGACAAAGGCAACCTCGCCTACCGCGACCTCCGCGGGCTCATCGACGGGTTCACCGACATCCTCCGCGGTGCCCACCCTGCTGCGGCCCGGCGGTATCGCCGTTATCACCGCGCGGCCCTGGCGCAAGAACGGTGAGCTCGTCGACCTGCCGTCCGCGGTTGTTGCGGCCGGGATCGCCGCCGGGTTCCTCTCGCTCGAGCGGTGCGCCGCCCTGCTCGCCGCGGTCCGTGACGGCGGGCTCGTTGCCCGGCCGTCGTTCTTCCAGCTCCAGCAGGTCCGCAAAGCCTGCGGGCAGGGCGTACCGATGCACCTGATCAGCCACGAAGACGTCCTCGTCCTGCAGAAACCACCGAGTTCGGTGAGTTAACCAGAAGTCCGTGCACAGCCGGCCGGCACCCAGGGTGCCGGATTGGATCCGGTCGGGCACACTTGCCACCGTGTATACCCAGCTCACGACCATTGTGATCATCCTGCTGGTCTCCCGGTACGGCATCCGCACCCGGCCGGCGGCGACCGTGCCCGCCACATACATCGCCTTGCTGCGTGGCGGTGCACGGTCCGCCGTCGTCACCCAGATCGTTGATCTCCACGATCGTGGCATCGTCGACTCCGGGCACCGCGAGACCATCCAACGTACCGGCGCAATGTCCGGCGGAGATCCGCTGGCACGGGCCGTCTACACCGCGCTGTTCCGCGACTGCAGCGTCCGTGATCTTGTCGTGGACGCCCATGTCGATAAGGCCCTGCACCAGATGCGGCGCGCCCTCGCCGGCGCCGGACTGATGATCTCGGAACGGGCCCGCTACGTGATCGTCACCGTGTCGGCCGTCAGCGTGATCTTCGCCCTGTCGACGCGGCCGACCCTCTCGACCCTGCCGACCGTCGCGGCGTGGCTGGCGCTCGCCGCGATCACCGTGTTCCTTCCGCCGATCACACTGCGCGGCTACCGGCACCTCCGCCACCTCCGGAACAGCCGGCCCGACCTGACGCCGCCGGCGGGCGATCGAGCAGTGGCGCCCGGGCGATCTGCCGATGGCCGTCGCGGTGTACCAGCAGCAGGCCCTGCACGCGGCGGTCCACCGGTTCGCCGTCGACGCCGGCCTCTACGACGGCGGCACCTACCACCCGCAGACCATGCCGAGCAGCACCTCCTCCCACAACGCAATCCCCCCGCTATAAACCACGCAGAACAGCGAAACAGCCGGGCCGGGCGCGCGAACGGTCGAAGGCGCCGAGCGTGGCCGTGGCAAAATCCGCGAGGCGGGAGCCGGTCGCGACACACGCGACGATCCCCGTGGAAGGCAGGTGCCCCGGGCGATGACGTCCCTGAACAGTCCCGAAACCGAATCCGTCAGCGAGAGGCCGGAAACGTTGGCTCTGGCCGTGAGACGTGCCCGTGCACGTGCCCGCGCGACCGCCGCCGACCGCGATGTGGCCGCGTTCCTCGCCGGCCGTGCGTTCCTCGCGATCCGCTACACGGCATGGCGTGCCCTCAACGAGCCGGGCCGAACGACCCCCGAGGAGGCCTTGGAACGGGTCAAGTTTCTGGCGAATCTGTGCCACAACATGCCGGGGATCGCCATCCCGAGCACGTGGAAACCCGCCAGGAGTTCCGGCATGACGCGACGCGAGGAGGCGATGCGGGACCGGCCGATGAGCTGGACCTGGAACACCGCCGGGCCTGACGGGCAGGCATGGATTCTTCAGAAACTCGACGAGATCGGCTACCGGTGGACGCCGCCACCGGCGCTGCCACAGCCGCGTCGCGGTATTCCGGCGCTTCGGTTCTGGCAGCGTGTCGGGCTGCTGGCCGGATGGCCGGTGAAACCGCCGGCCGGGCGGCCGCCACTTCCGCGCTCGGCCCGGGTCGTGAAGGCCATCGACCGCGACACCGTCTGCGCTCTCTACGACCCGACCGGTCAGCAGCCCGCCGGAAGCCGTTTCGGTGCTCCGTGGCTGCGCGCCCACCTCGCCCCCGGCGTCTCTCATTTCCTGTTCCCGGACCCGGCCCACTACGAATGGCCGGACGCGACCCGCCCCCGCTACCCCTGCCAGGCACTGCTGCGCATGATCGACGGCGAACAGGTAACCGGCCACCTGCGTCTGCAGCCCGAAACGTTCACCGCCCTACCGTCCACCCTCCGGCGCATCCGGCAACGCCACCTCATTCAGATGGCCTGGGCCACCGAACGTCATGTCGACCTCTGGGGCCGCGACCACGAGCCCGAATGCGTCCCGGACCGGTGCGGATACACACCCGCCGAACAGACCACCGCATAGACGATCTTCCGCGGTCCGCGATGGCCGGGCCCATCGCCCAGCCGTCGTTTTCCAGCTGCCGCAGGCCCGCAAAGCAGCCCGCGGGCGGGCGTGCCGATGTACCTGATCACCCACGAAGACGTCAAGGTCCTGAGTTCCGCCGAACCCGCGTGTCCGGAACAGAAACGCAGATCTGCTACCGGTTCACGTCCCGCGACTCAAGAAGAGTCCACGTACCGTCAGCGGGAAGCCGGGGTGTCGGATTGGCCGCGGTCGGGCCAGCCGACGACCGGCCGGATGGACGTGAACATGTCCTGTCCGTAGCGGACGGCGGGCAGCATGACCAGCCATTCACCGCAGCCCTGCCAGGGGCAGATATCGGCGGAGCCACCACGGACGACCGGCGGCCCGTCACCCCGGAACGGTTGCGCGTCGCCCGGCGCGTGACCGTAGCCCGGCCGATAGTTGTCGGCGCACCGCTCGGTCGCCGATCCCATCGCCGCGAGCCCGAACCCGTTCTCGGCGGCCGCGACGTCCGTCTCGACACCGAAGCGGTCCAAAAGGTCGCGTTCCAGCGGCATCGCGTCACCGCGGAACGTCAACGTGGTCGTTGCGGCCCGGGCCGCGTACTCCCATTCCGCCTCGCTGGGCAGCCGGAACGGCAACACGGCAAGGAGCGCGTCGAGCGGGGCGCCGTCCAGGCGGGCCACCCGATCGTCGTCACCGTTGCCATCGGCGTAGTCGTCGTCGTAATCCGGCAGCCAATGCCGCACCTCAGCGATCGTCAACGGGTGCCGGGCCATCAGAAACGACCCGACAGCCACGGTCCGGGTCGGACGCATATTGTCAGCCTCGGCCAGGAACGACGAAATCACATCCTCGCGATCGTCGACCGCCTGGATAGCGAGCAGCGCAGCCGCCTCGGCTTCCGAGAAGCCCATCAGGAACCGGCCCGCCGGGACGAGCCGGAACAGCACACCGGAACTGTCATGCCGCCACGCCGCACGCCCTGCCACCGTCAGTTCGGTGAAGCCATCACCTGCATCAGAGTCCACGACGTGCACGGTAACAGCGGCCGCCACGCCCCGAGGACCTCTGTACCAGGGCGCTGGTTCTACCGACGAGTTAAGGCCTCGCGCCTGCCACCGCGGTTGTGCCGTGGCAGGCACATGTTTGTCCAGTAGTTCGCGGCGCGCCGGTCGGGATCCGTTCCCGACCGGCCTCTGTGCCTGGCCAGGGTGGATGTCGCCTGATGCGCTGGCGACGCCGACACCACCGCGGCGATTGGTTCGTCGTATTCCCGTGGAGGCCATCGACAGCTGCGTGATCTACTCAGATCGTGGGAAGTTCGTACATGGACTATCGCGGCTCCGGGTTCTGGGTCCGCGACTATCAGGCAGAAGTATGGCTGTATCTGCTGGCGCACCAGGCCCAGCTGATGGCAGACGCGCCTGCATGGCTCGCTGATGCCCGCAGCGACTGGTACGCCCAGGCCACGATCGGCTTCATGGGCTGCGTCTCATCCTGCCTGGACGACCACCTTGGATCCGATCCCGATCGCGTGACGCTCACCCAGGAACTGTCCGAACAGGCTCTGCAGCGGCTGATCGCCTGGAGTCCGCCGATTCCGAAGGAGATCGTGAACTCGTTCGGCACCGGTGGTTACCCGGAATCATTCACCACGGACTTGGCCACCGGCCCGTTGCTGGCCTGCGGTCGTGCCTCATCAGTCTCCTGCGCGGCGAATTCCCACCCCAATACACCGGGTGGGCACGCTGACAGACCCGGCGCAACCAACACGCCGCCGACACTCAACGCCGCCGCTCCAAGGACGAAGGCGTTCCTGGCGCGGCGCTAGCATTCGCCCATGGCGTGGGCACCGGCACATATCGTCGTCGTCGACGCGGACGGTTGGCGTGTCTACCTGGACGCCGAGTTCGGCGAGTTCGTGTTCGCGCGGCTGGTCGCCGGCCCCGAGGTGACCTCCGCCCATCTCGCGACCCTGTTCCTGGAGGGATCCTCGACTACTGCCGGTCCGCCGGTGCGGTTCACCGACTGGTACACCACCGGTGTGGTGATCGACGAGACCCGCCGCGAGCTGCGGTGGTTCTGTTCCGGCTCCGATGTGTGGTCGACGTCGATGCTGCTGCGCCGGTTGTGGCTGCGGCTGCTGGCCGCGATGTGGCCGGGCTGGCAGATCCGGTGGGCGTATCGCGGCGCCGAGGAACTCGCCGCCTACCTCGAGCCGGACCGGTACACCCTGACCCGCGAGTACGACTTCTGGGCGACCCAGCCGATCACACTCGACACCGGCGACGCGCTCCTCGACGACGATGAACCCCTCGACCGCTACCGGTGCGGAGGCGGCACACTAGTTACCGTCCGCCACCCCGACGCCACGGTCCGGGCGTGGATGATCGAGGACGGCTCCCGCGGAGGACACCCGGCCTGGGCCGGGCAGAGTCTCCTGGACCGGCTACCCGGTGAGGGCTGGGCATCCGCGCGGCTGGCGGTGCCGAGCGCGGGTCTGCACGTCGATGTCGCCGGCCGGTGGGTCGGGATCTGGACGACGACGTATATCGCCTGCCTGCTGGGCGAGATCCCGCGGCTGTGGCCGGGCTGGCGGGTCGTGTTCTGGCAGGACCGGTACGAGGAACACGCGGCCGCGGCCGGCGACGCTGTGGAGGTCGCGGTCTGTGACGAACGGGCCGCCGTGCTCGGCGAAGCCCTGGCCAGCGGCTACCGGGTCCTGAGCGAACCGGCCCACCTGATGTGGCCGCCGCCCGGCGACCACGACCCGGCCCTGATGGAGCGGGCCAAGGCTGCGCTCGTGGCCGCCGCCGCGCAGGTCTCGCCGAGCTGACCCAGACCTGACCGTTCGTCGCGTGTCGTACGGCGCGCGGGCGCGGCGCGCACACGTGGGCCGGCGCTTGCCGAGACGTATGTCAGGAGACGGGTGCGATCCGGTAGTCGACGTGATGCTGGTGGGTGGCGACCCATTCGGTGTTGGCGCCCGGATACCACGGCGGCAGGGCCGGCCACGTCGACGGCGGCCCGGTGAGGGAGATGCGCGGGACGGTGCGGTAGGCGCCGCTGTGTTGGTACTGGTCGACTGGGGTCACCAGGTCCGCCGGCACCCAGGTCGTGCACAGCGCTTTCGTGTGCCAGGTCCGGTACAGGTAGGCGATCCCGGCCGCCCACCGCGACGAACCGTCGATCCGGCCCCAGGCCAGCAGGACCGGATCGATCCGGCCCTTCGGCAGCTCCACCCACACCGGCGGCGGTACCGGACCGTCGGAGAGCATCACCACCGGCCGACCATCCATACCTGAATTAGAACACACGTTCTATCATAGTTTTGATGGGTCGGCCGGGAGCGGCCAACGGCAGCGTCGAAACAGGATGGGAAAGTATTCGCGCCGATCGCCACCAGGCCCGCCGATCTTCCGAGTCCGCGACGTGAACGTCACCCGAAATCGGTAGTGACGGACCTTCATTCCCGTCACGGACTGGTCAGTCGTCCGGGGAACCGAACCGACGGCGGTGGACTTCCTCGATGACTGCTCCGCGGCACGGCGGCGCGCTATCCCTCGACCATCAGCCAATCTCCCGGCATTGCGTGCCGCACATCGGCGAGCCGCTGAGCTGAGACCGCGTGTACCCACACCCAGGCGCTGGCGTCGTCGCGCAGAACGACGCCTTCGCTACCGAACCACCGGACCGGTGGACCGTCAGGCTCCGCCCACAGCGGGTAGTCAGGCATCGGCAGCCGGGCGAACCGCGCCTCCAGCGCTTCGACGGCGCAGGGATCCAGCTCACGATTGTCCGCCCAGTCCCCGCTGGACAGCATCCACTCGGACAACACCATCTCCACGCACGCCAGCGAGACCCGGTCGAGGAAGGGTTGCCACACCCGTTCCTCCGGCCGGAACGAGTCCAGACGGAACACCACCGGCGGATCGGGCCGGTCCAGGTCGGCCAGCCGCACACCCCACTGTGCGACGTTCGATTCTCGACGCGGAACACGAGAACGTCGCCGGAGTCATCGCGGTGCAGCCGGCCGGGAGCCAGCAGACGATCCTGCCTCCGGACGAGATCATCGCGCCGGCCGATCAACGCGAACATGTGACGCAACGCGACTGGCAACACCAGCCCGAGCCGGACTTCGGCCGCCGCCAGCTCGTCGGCACCGCAGCCGTCGCCATCCATGATCGGATCAGTCCATGCCTCGACGAACCGTCGGATGAACCGCCACGCGCCGTCGGCATCACTGACCCCAGCGGCCAGTTCATCGGCAAGGTCGAATCCAGATCTCACGCAACGGACCCTACCGACCCAGCCCGGCGACAAAGACTTCATGCGGCCAGCCGGGTCACCGCGATCTCCACCGGATACCGGCAATAGCCCCGGTATCAGTCGGTAGCGGGTGTTGCGCGTCGAGTGGCCGGCGGCGTTGGCGCGGGCGGAACCGGGCGGGACGGCATGGTCGGACGCGACCGTATCGGTCGACTGCGCGGGCTGGTGTCGGGTGAGTTGCTGCCGTCGGACATCCCGCCCGACCGGCAGGCGTCGCCCGACACGCACCGCACGGGCTCGGCCAATGCTGCGCGCCGCTGCTTACGCTTGATCCAGTAAGTACGCACTCGGCCCGTAGCTGATCTTCCAGTCCTCGTACACGCCGAGCAGCCCACACTCCAGACAGCGCAGCCCGACAAAGATCCACCGGACGTCGCCGTCCTCGCGCAACGAAAAGCCGACCGCAGCGGCGAACTCTTCTTTCCCACAGCGACACGCACAGTAGTAGTCGGCCTTCGGGTCATCGAGCCAGTAATCGGCACTATCGGCGATGAACTCCTGGCCACCACATGCCACACAGGTCCGGCGGGCACCACCCTCCGCCTCCATCACGGCGACCTCGAACGACCGGCCCTGGCACGACCGGCACACACACTCCTGAAGCCGCATCGACCGGATACCCGCCGGGCTCCGGTCGTTTCAGAAACGCCTCGAGATCCCCGTAGTCCGCCCCGCGCATCTCGCCGTCATCACCGGTACGCACCGACTCCTTATTCACCGGCCCGACGATACCGAGCGCCCGTCGCTCCGACACAGTCCAGCAACCGACACCCGATCACCACACGAGACGCCCACCGCCGACATCACGACCACGGCATCAACCGCGCCCCCGCACCGCCACCGCTACCCCGAGACAACCAGCCACCGACGAAGGAAGAGCAATGACTCACCCATCCCCGACCACCGCACCCACCCGCATCCCGTCCTGGACACCGGAGCGGATCCGTGCGCTCGGCGCGGTCACCGACATCCCCACCGCCGGGGCGATCCTCGGCCTGTCCCGCTCGGCCGCCTACGAACTCGCCGCCAACGACCTGTTCCCCGTCGCGGTGATGCGGATCGGGTGCCGCTACCGGGTCCCGGTCGCCGCCCTCCTGACCGCGCTGCACATCCCCATCGACCCGACCTGTTCCGGCCGGGACTTGACCCGTCCGGGCGGGTCGAGCGTGGATCACCACGACCGAAATCCGCAGGACGGCGCTGACGTCCACCGAGCGAAACGGATATCACCTTGTCCGCAGGAACGATCATGAAACGGTGCGGCTGCACCGACCCCGGCACCGGGCGGCGGCTCGGCAACAGCTGCCCACGGCTGCGTCGCGGCCCCGGCGGACCCTGGTCCGCGAGCCACGGCACCTGGTGCCTGCAACTCGAACTCCCCACCCCGAAAGGCGTGCTGCGCCGCCAGTTCCGGCGTGCCGGCTTCCCCACCTCCACAGCGGCCCAGACGGTGCTCGACGAAGCCCGGGCGCTGCTCGCCCTGGCACCCCGCGACCCGGACCTCACCCTCCGGATCGCCCAACTCCTGCATGAACTCCCGCCGAAACAGGCCCTGCCCACCCCGCAGACGGTCGTGCGGAAACTGCGGGCCGGACCCGTTGACGGCGTCACCGTCCTGGTCGGCGCCTACCTCGACGACTGGCTCGCTGAGCCTCCCCTCCTACTGTGGACACGAGACCTAAGGGAGAGGTCAAGTGCCTGAGATACGACGGAAGTACGACGCGGACTTCAAGGCCGGTGCGGTGCGGATTGTGGCCGAGACGGGTAAGCCGATTGCGCAGGTGGCCCGGGATCTGGGTGTCAACGATGGAACGCTGGCGAACTGGGTGAACCTGGCTCGGATCGCGGCGGAGAAAGCGTCCGGTGGCAGGTTGGCGGAGTCTGAGCGGGCCGAGCTGGTGCGGCTGCGTAGGGAGAACGCGGAACTCGCCATGGAGCGTGATGTTCTCAAGCGATCCGTGGTCCTCTGGGTGAAGGAGGCGACGAAGTGAGCGTGGCAGCTTTCATCGCCGACCAGCAGGACACTCACCGGGTGCCGGTCACGGTGGTCTGTCGCGCGTTGGATCGGTCGAGGTCCTGGTACTACAAGTGGCGGGGCCGACCACAGACCGCCGGTGACGTGCGGCGTACGGTCCTGGCGATGCGGATCAGAGAGTTGTTCGACGCGTCCGGGAAAACGTACGGCTCGCCGCGGATCACCCTGGATTTGCGGGCCGAGGGCTGGCAGGTCAGCGTCAACACCGTCGCCCGGTTGATGGCCGACCACGGCCTGGCCGGTCGGATCACGCGCCGCCGGCGGTCCGACCCGCCCAGGTCGGCGTCCTGCTGCCCGGGACCTGGTCCGCCGCTGCTTCGACGCGGTCGCCCCGGACGTCTTGTGGTGCGGGGACATGACCGAGATCGACACTGGTGAGGGCAAGTGCTACCTGGCCACGGTGATCGACATGTTCTCCCGCCGGATGCTCGGCTACGCCATCGGGGAGCGGCACGACGCCGGCCTGGTCGTCGACGCGCTGCGGATGGCCGTGACGACCCGCGGCGGCGTCGACGGGGTGATCTTCCATTCCGACCGCGGTAGTGAATACACCTCCGAGCAGTTCGGTGCGGCCTGTGCCCGGATGGGGGTGGTCCAGTCGATGGGCCGCGTGGGTTCGGCCCTGGACAACGCGGTCAGCGAGTCGTTCAACAGCGTCCTGAAAGTCGAGTACGTCCACCGGCACACCTTCACCACCCGCGCCGAGGCCCGGCTACGGATCGCGACCTGGATCACCGGGTTCTACAACACCCGCCGCCGGCACAGCGCCGCCGCCGGGCATCCACCGGTCGTGTTCGAACAGATCATGACCGAAGCACGGACGAGATCATCACAAGATCAGATGCGCACAGCCGCATAACGGAACTGTCCACGGTTCCAGGGGATTGACGGCCAGCCGTGGCATCCCGACCGGGTCACCGACCACTTCGAACGCCTCCACGCCCTGTCCGGGCTACCACCGGTACGGCTTCATGACCTGCGGCACTGCGCGGCCAGCTACCTCAAACTTGCCGGCGCCGACATGAAGACCATCCAAACCATCCTCGGCCACTCCTCCATCGTCATCACCATGGACACCTACACCCTCCTGTTCGCCGACCTCGACCGCACCGTCACCGACGCCGCCGCCAACCTCATCCACAACCGCCGACACCCCAAAACCCGACGCACCGACCGGGCCGCCTAGGGCGGTCGGTGCCTGCCGGACCCGTCGACGGCCGGCGTGCGTGCGTCGTAGACCGCACCGATGTCGGTGCGTTGTCGTAGCCGTCGCCTACAGTCCCACCGTCACGCCGAGGACGGAGACCGCTCATGACCCACACCCATGCCGCCGGGTCACGATGGGCTGGTGTCAGCGAACGGCTCGACGCCCTGGCCGTCTGCCGGCAGCAATACGGGCAGCCACGTGGCGGATTCCGCCGTCCTCCACCGCTGTCGACCCGACGACCTTGATGGGCTCGAGGCGTGGCTGGGCGTCGGCCTGCCCGCCGACTACCGCGAGTTCCTGACCGACGTCACCAGCGGCGGCGTCGGCCCGCACGACGGGCTGCGACCCGTCCGCCGCCTCGAACACGGCGGCTGGGAATGGCAGACCGGGTACAACGACGTCGACCCGGACCTGCTGGCCACACCGTTCCCGACACTGCGGATGAACGACCACACGCGCATGACCCTGTGCGGGCCGCCACCGTTCGAGGAACACTTCACCGACCCCGACGACTTCCAACGCGCCTTCGACACCTGGGCCGACCACGCCAACGCCGGCATCTGGGCCAGAGACCGAACCGCCGGTGCGATCCGCATCGCCGACCGCAACATCGACATGCGCGTGTGGCTGATCGTGACCGGACCCGGCCCGCGGCACCATCTGGAACGACTGGCGCGACGGCCACGGTGACGAGGACATGTTTCCCGCCCGAGGACCCGACGGCGAACCCATGACCTTCCAACACTGGTTCCTGAGCTGGCTCGCCGACCAAGAACACGAAACCCGCATGTTCGCCGCGGAGCCGACCGCCGACGAACGACTGAAACGCCAACCCAGACGCCACAATCACTAACGTCAATACACCAGGCCAGTGAGCTGGGATTATGTGGGCCGCCTGGGACTCGAACCCAGAACCAATGGATTAAAAGTCCACTGCTCTGCCATTGAGCTAGCAGCCCGCCGTTTAGAGGCTACCTGGAGGCGTTTGACTTCCGATACCGGGTTAGCCGGTGACCACTGTTTGCCCAGCTCAAGCCCTATCCGAGGCGGAGAGCTCCGTTGGGCGGCCGGCACCATCGACGGCCGACGCGGGCATGCGGGGGCCTGTTGCGGCCGGTGGCGGTAGCAACGGAGCACCTACGGAGCAACGGCCGGTCCTGTCAATCCCCTGGAACCGTGGACAGTTCCGTTATGCGGCTGTGCGCATCTGATCTTGTGATGATCTCGTCCGTGCTTCGGTCATGATCTGTTCGAACACGACCGGTGGATGCCCGGCGGCGGCGCTGTGCCGGCGGCGGGTGTTGTAGAACCCGGTGATCCAGGTCGCGATCCGTAGCCGGGCCTCGGCGCGGGTGGTGAAGGTGTGCCGGTGGACGTACTCGACTTTCAGGACGCTGTTGAACGACTCGCTGACCGCGTTGTCCAGGGCCGAACCCACGCGGCCCATCGACTGGACCACCCCCATCCGGGCACAGGCCGCACCGAACTGCTCGGAGGTGTATTCACTACCGCGGTCGGAATGGAAGATCACCCCGTCGACGCCGCCGCGGGTCGTCACGGCCATCCGCAGCGCGTCGACGACCAGGCCGGCGTCGTGCCGCTCCCCGATGGCGTAGCCGAGCATCCGGCGGGAGAACATGTCGATCACCGTGGCCAGGTAGCACTTGCCCTCACCAGTGTCGATCTCGGTCATGTCCCCGCACCACAAGACGTCCGGGGCGACCGCGTCGAAGCAGCGGCGGACCAGGTCCCGGGCAGCAGGACGCCGACCTGGGCGGGTCAGACCGTGCCGGCGGCGCGTGATCCGACCGGCCAGGCCGAGGTCGGCCATCAACCGGGCGACGGTGTTGACGCTGACCTGCCAGCCCTCGGCCCGCAAATCCAGGGTGATCCGCGGCGAGCCGTACGTTTTCCCGGACGCGTCGAACAACTCTCTGATCCGCATCGCCAGGACCGTACGCCGCACGTCACCGGCGGTCTGTGGTCGGCCCCGCCACTTGTAGTACCAGGACCTCGACCGATCCAACGCGCGACAGACCACCGTGACCGGCACCCGGTGAGTGTCCTGCTGGTCGGCGATGAAAGCTGCCACGCTCACTTCGTCGCCTCCTTCACCCAGAGGACCACGGATCGCTTGAGAACATCACGCTCCATGGCGAGTTCCGCGTTCTCCCTACGCAGCCGCACCAGCTCGGCCCGCTCAGACTCCGCCAACCTGCCACCGGACGCTTTCTCCGCCGCGATCCGAGCCAGGTTCACCCAGTTCGCCAGCGTTCCATCGTTGACACCCAGATCCCGGGCCACCTGCGCAATCGGCTTACCCGTCTCGGCCACAATCCGCACCGCACCGGCCTTGAAGTCCGCGTCGTACTTCCGTCGTATCTCAGGCACTTGACCTCTCCCTTAGGTCTCGTGTCCACAGTAGGAGGGGAGGCTCAGTCCCGCTGCGCTGCGGGTTTGGATCTGAGTTCCAGTAGCGGCGGAGAACTCGACGCGGTCGATACAAGGACTGAAGGCGACTCATGATCACGGGTGGGTCGATCATCGGCTCCCGCAACCGTGGTGCCGGGCGGCGGATCCGTCCCGTGGCCCCTACCGCGAAACGGACCCGCCGGGCGAACCGGGCGGCGTCGACCAACAGCGGCGTGAACTTCTGAACCCATCCAAAGACCGTGACGTGGTCTGCGTCGACGCCACGTTCCGCGAGGAGTTCCTCGACGTCACGGTAGGACAAGCCATACCGCAAGTACCAGCGCACGGCCAAAACGATGATCTCCGGCGGGAACCGGTGTCCCGTGAACGCGGAATCGAACGAACGGACCTGGCGAGAACATCGAGACGCCTTCACCACTCCATCGTCACCGCGACCGATGGATCACCTAACGCAACACAACCATTTGCTGTATGCATGCCATGATCGCCCGGGGCAACGTGGTAGAGCTGGGCAGGGAGGTATCGGTGAGGGTGGTCCAAGGGATCTACCGCCAGACCCTGCACGTTATCGGACCGCAGGTGCGCCAACTCGGTCTCGTCGGAGCGCTCACCTGCTACCGCATCGACACCGACAGGAGCTTCGGGCGGCTGTACATCCAGTCGTGAATGGGCCAGGACCGGGACTTCAAAAAGTTCACGATCAACCTGTCGGCGATATCGCGCGATCAGTTTGCCGACGCCCAGATGCGCCGGCCCGCCACCGTCGCTCAGGGCATCGGGAACCGCGCCGCGTGCCCGAAGGCGACGGCGGGCATTGTGTGGTGCGGGTCGTAGGGGCTCGACTTCAGCGCCGCGTCTGAGAAGTGCACCCAGGTCGCGCGCTTGTCGGCGCTGCTGCCCTCGGAGATGGACACGCCCTGGTAGGGCTTCGCCGGCAGAGTGTGGACGAGGGCCGGATCGACGAGGGTCTGCGGCGCCGTCCGTAGACCGTCGTTCGAGTGGTAGAAGCGGACGGCCCGACGGCCGTTCTCCTTGAGCCACGTCTGGAGGCTGCGCAGGTGCCGCGCGGCACCCTTGCCGTCGTCGGCGATCCCATCGATGTCTCGGGAACCAGTCGGCCGCCATGCTGGCACCACACATAACACGTCCCGTGTCGGTGCCGGCGTAGACGTTCAGGCGGCGCGTCGGGCGAGTGAGGTTGCCGCTTGGCGGGCGGCGTCGAGGTGCCGGACGAGTTCGCCGAGTTGATCGGTCGGGGTGGCATCACGGTGGGTATGGACCCATTCCTCGATGATCATGCGCATCAGGGTCGACGTCCCGATGCCCTGGCGGGCGGCGGCGGCTTCGAGTTCGGCTTGGATGTCGAGGTCGATCCGCAGGGCCGTGACCATTTTCGCCGGCCGTCGTTCGGTGATGACATCGGCGGTGTGGAACAGGTCGCTGAGGTCGTTGTTCATCGCATACGCCGTGGCTTCGTCAGGGTTCATGTCGGCCGGGTCCGGTCGGGTGCTGGTCATGACGTGTACTTCCTCCACATTGACTGTTCCGCCGGCGAGGCGACGCGGGCGCCGGCGATCGTCCACGGCCCCGCGGGTTCGGCGCGGTTGCACACGATGACGATGAGGCGCAGGTCATCAGTGGGCGCACAGACCGCCATGAACGTCGGTGCCTTAGCCGGCACCCGGTTGTTCATGCGCAGGGATACCGGCGCGTACAGGGCGTCGATGACGTCTTTCGTCGTCAGCCCGTCACGGAGGTCAACTCCAGACGGTCGCCACGCATACTCGTCATCCACACCGCCAGTATAACGCACGTAATACGACGTGCATGCGCGGACATCGACAACCCGCCCGACCGACGATGCACATAACGGGAATTTCTGTCCGGCCCAGGATTGATTTCATGCCGTTGTCAGGTGCCTGGTCGGAAACTGCTTCCTACCCGGGGGTGATCTGGCAGGTCCAGGCGAGGGCGACCGCGAGGTCTGCGACGCCGACAATGGCGACGGCCAGGGCTCTGGTGGTGTAGTCGAGGCGGTGCCGGCGGGGATCCCGAGTCCGGTGAGCAGGGTCCGACCACGGTACCTGGGATGAGGACCTACTGGGCGTGGGTGTCGATGCGGGCGAGGGTGTGTGGGCCAGGCGCCGGGCCATCCTCGACGAACATGGCGGCGGTCTCGTCGGATGCGGCCGCGAAATAGTCGGTCAGTAGGCCTACCCGTGCTGGTGCACCGGCCGACCGACAGCCTGTTAGCACGGGGCTGCGGGTCGCGTGCCGGTCGGCCTGCTCGGTGCGGATCACCGCCCGGCGAAGCTTGCGGGCTAGCGGTGTTTGCCCACACCAGTTGCGTAAAGGGTTGGTGGGCAGCCATGATGCGGCGTTGATCGCGATTTGGGAGCCAGTATGAGTGCAACGCCGACAGACGTGAACGTCCGCGGAGTAGTCGATGGTGACCCGGGGCGGGTCCGCTATCGCGCCGTACCGCGACAGATCCTGCCGCTCGCGGTCACGTTCGCAGCTGTGTCGATCTCCTGGGTGCTGGAGTGGCTCGCGTGGCGCATCGGCCCGGGCGGCCGGACGAGTGTCACAGTCGCGTCGGCGGCCTTTCCGGTGATCATGTTGTCGGTGTTCGCCGGTGAGGTCTGGCTGCTGGGCCGTTGGGTGGGCGTCACCCTGACCGCCGACGCGGCCATCGTGCACAACCTGCGCCGCCGCACGATCACCTGGGACCGGATCACCGCAGTCCGGGTTGAACGATTCCTGGGCAGCCAGCGCATCGTGCTCTACGAGATGAGCGGACGCCGTACCCCGCTGCGGATGCCGATCACCGGGTTCATGTCCCGAGATCCCAGGTTCGCCGAGAAGACGGCGGTGATCCAGCAGTGGTGGATCGCGCGGCGGGGTGTCGCACCCGACGGCACGGCACCTTTCCTGTGGGTCGACGACCGGGAGGCGCCTCTGCCGGACCGGCTCCACCTTCGGGTTGCGGCGAACCAGTGGCTCCTGCCGGTATCCGTGCTCATCTGGTGGGCGATGGACGACGCGATCGGTGCCAGTCTCACCGACGGCGTCGGCGCGGCCGAGAGGATCCTTGGGCTACTGGTCGCGATGGTGCTGCTGGCCGTCGCCGGCTACCTCTATCTGCGCCGCGGAATTGATCTCACCGCCGGGTCGATGCGGGTGCGCGGCCTCCGTCGCCGGACGCTCAATTGGCCAGACGTGAGCGACATCAGTGTCGAATCGCGTCGCGGCGGCCGGCGGGTCGTCGTTCACGAGGCGAACGGGCGTCGCACCATACTGCCCGCGCCACGGATCGGACTGCTGCTGTGGGACCCCGGCTTCCAGGACAAGGTCCACACGCTCGACCGTTGGTGGCGCCACCAACGGGGAGCCAGCTGGACACCGACTGCAGCCGCCGTAGCAGTCCGGCCACCGGCCGCCCCGTACGTCGGGCCGCGCGCCTGGCAGCGAGTGCTGGTCGGCCTGATCTGGCTCGCCTTCGGCTACGAAATCCTCGTGTTGATCCTGGTGGGGTTATTGTTCGCCGTACTCTGACACAGGTTGGGCAGGGCAGCACCCCGACCACGGTGCGTCGTTTGGAACGGTCGGGTCGCCCCGGGGGAATCCCACGAATCCGTGGCCGACACCGGGGAGTTGCTCCTAATCGACCCGACGGCCGGCGGCGGCCGGATGGTCGACGCGGGTAGGCGTGATCCCGACAGGGGTCTAAATTCAGGCGAGTTCGGCGTCGGCTGCCGCTCGTAGCGCTGGCGGGTCGAGTCGGGCCAGGTCGGCCAGGCAGTCCGACCACGGTGTTGTCACCAGTCTGTGGGCGAGTGCGGTCGGTGTTGCGGCGCTGTCGGGGGACACGTGTCGGTAGTCCGGTCGTAGGGTGGCCGGTTCGGCGTCGAGTGCTGTGCGGATGGCGGGGATCGTGGCGAGTCGGTCGGCGCGGGCCGGATCCTGGTCACGTTCGTTGGTGAGCCTCCCCTCCTACTGTGGACACGAGACCTAAGGGAGAGGTCAAGTGCCTGAGATACGACGGAAGTACGACGCGGACTTCAAGGCCGGTGCGGTGCGGATTGTGGCCGAGACGGGTAAGCCGATTGCGCAGGTGGCCCGGGATCTGGGTGTCAACGATGGAACGCTGGCGAACTGGGTGAACCTGGCTCGGATCGCGGCGGAGAAAGCGTCCGGTGGCAGGTTGGCGGAGTCTGAGCGGGCCGAGCTGGTGCGGCTGCGTAGGGAGAACGCGGAACTCGCCATGGAGCGTGATGTTCTCAAGCGATCCGTGGTCCTCTGGGTGAAGGAGGCGACGAAGTGAGCGTGGCAGCTTTCATCGCCGACCAGCAGGACACTCACCGGGTGCCGGTCACGGTGGTCTGTCGCGCGTTGGATCGGTCGAGGTCCTGGTACTACAAGTGGCGGGGCCGACCACAGACCGCCGGTGACGTGCGGCGTACGGTCCTGGCGATGCGGATCAGAGAGTTGTTCGACGCGTCCGGGAAAACGTACGGCTCGCCGCGGATCACCCTGGATTTGCGGGCCGAGGGCTGGCAGGTCAGCGTCAACACCGTCGCCCGGTTGATGGCCGACCTCGGCCTGGCCGGTCGGATCACGCGCCGCCGGCACGGTCTGACCCGCCCAGGTCGGCGTCCTGCTGCCCGGGACCTGGTCCGCCGCTGCTTCGACGCGGTCGCCCCGGACGTCTTGTGGTGCGGGGACATGACCGAGATCGACACTGGTGAGGGCAAGTGCTACCTGGCCACGGTGATCGACATGTTCTCCCGCCGGATGCTCGGCTACGCCATCGGGGAGCGGCACGACGCCGGCCTGGTCGTCGACGCGCTGCGGATGGCCGTGACGACCCGCGGCGGCGTCGACGGGGTGATCTTCCATTCCGACCGCGGTAGTGAATACACCTCCGAGCAGTTCGGTGCGGCCTGTGCCCGGATGGGGGTGGTCCAGTCGATGGGCCGCGTGGGTTCGGCCCTGGACAACGCGGTCAGCGAGTCGTTCAACAGCGTCCTGAAAGTCGAGTACGTCCACCGGCACACCTTCACCACCCGCGCCGAGGCCCGGCTACGGATCGCGACCTGGATCACCGGGTTCTACAACACCCGCCGCCGGCACAGCGCCGCCGCCGGGCATCCACCGGTCGTGTTCGAACAGATCATGACCGAAGCACGGACGAGATCATCACAAGATCAGATGCGCACAGCCGCATAACGGAACTGTCCACGGTTCCAGGGGATTGACATTGGCGAGGTACCGGCCGATGAACGAGGGGCTGAACGACGGTTCCGATGGCAGCGCGGCCATGGCGTCCGTAGCGGCGGCGAAGCCCCGTTCGTTGCCGACGGTGAGGTCGCGGGACGCCAGTTCGGCCAGGATTCGCAGGTCGCGGTACCTGAGCGCCTTGCGGTGCAGACGCTGTGCCGCCGGTCGGTCGCCGACCCGGTCGGCGAGGCGGAGCACGTTGACGGTGGTGTGGCCGGCCCACTTTCCGCGCTGCCGGTGCAGCCCTGCCTCAATGTCCGGCAGCAGCGAGCGCGCCTGGTCCGGTGCGCCGGACTTGGCGTAGGCCGAGGCGAGATCGATCGCTACCTGGAGCATCACCGGCGGGACGTTGACCGCCTCGGAGTGGAACACGTTCGGATCGCCCGGATCCGCTGCTCTTCGACCGGCCACGATCTCGGCGATCCGCAGCGCCGAGCCGGCGTTGCCGGTATCGGCCAGCCGGTGGGCCAGGAACGCCAGTGCCTTGGTCAGAGCGATCCCGTCGAGACGCTGACAGGCGGCGTGTTCGGCGGCCGCGAAGTAGACCGGCGTAGGTGAGTATCCTGACGTAGACCCGGGCCCAAGATCCCGCACCGATGCGGGCGTAGGCGTCCATGCACCGCTCCGCCGCATCGAGGCGTCCGATGTCTATCAACGCGAGGATGAACATCGGCCAGTCGCCCGGCGCCTCGCCGTCGACGGTGCAGGAGGTGGCCAGATCGACGAACGGATCGACACACTCCGCCGGGAGCACACGCGCGACCGCGGAACCCACTTCGCAGCAGCGCGACAGGCGGCTCGCATCGTCGGGAATCAGCGCCAGCAGCGAGACCGCCCGGTCGGCCGCCTTGACGGCCGCGGTCGATATCGCCGACGACACCGAGGGCGTCGATCAGATCCCGTACCGCCCACACCATCCGCACCGCTCGGTAGCCGTCGCCGTCCGGCAACGCCCGCCACGGCCGATCGGCGGGGTAGCCGACCCGGAACCAGCCGCGGAGCGCGACATCGCGGCGCCGTGCACGCACGACGACGTCGGTCAGGTTCAGCGGATCGGCTCCAGCCGCGGTCCCAACGTCGGCGATCAGCTGGGCGATCTCGGGCGTGGGCGCATCGCCGTGTACGTGCACCGCGTCATCCAAGCATGATCGCCAGTACGTTGTTGCCCCTGATGCCGGCGAGCTTCAACGGCACACCAGATGAGGAGTCATCCGTCGCCTGGACCTGCTCAGCTACCTCACCGAACACGAGATCCTCGCAATCAAGCCACTCGTCGGGATGATCCGGTAGCAATGTTCGGACGGACAGATCTACCGCGAGCGACGTGCGTGCCACACTTCTACGTGAGAAGTGAAGGGACCTCGACGATTGACATCAAAGGGCCGCCCACGAAGTGGAACTGGACGAAGGTCTTCGAGCTCCATCGCGGCGACGACGGTCCACCCTGCCAAGGCCCGATCTACTCTTACGTCTATCGCCACTACCCCGCAGAGTCCACCAACAGTGAGCGGTGCATCGGGTTGGCATGGTGTACCACCTGCCGCGACTACACCGCCACGATGGTCCACGTACCAGGCGCTCAAAAACTCGACAACCCGTTCGCCACTCTCGCCCCCGACGAGTAGCGGGATCTCCACACCAGCGAACGTCGTCTCATCGATCGCCTTGACCGAATGATTCGCCATGGCGACTGGGCACCAGCAGGGACCGCGAAGGACGAATTCAAGTTGACTTAGGTGCGTCCATCGAGCAACGGACGCGATATCGGGCAGGGCATCTGTCCGGTCTCAGGACCTGGGTGCCGGTTCGTTGTCAAGACGCGGATGACGCTCCGGCGTGTCAACGACCTCTCGTCTGGCCAGCCAGGCTGCGAGTCGTTGGATGAAGTCAGCCACTGCGGCCCCGCGGTCGGGACGGATCTGCACAGGCTGATCCGTTCGGGTGCGGCCAGAGCGTCGTGTCCATGCCGGCGGGTGCAGTTCTGGTTCCTCATTGCGCCGCGGTCGAAGCGATTGGCTCATCAGTGCCCGGGACGTGGTCATGGATTGGTCGGGGGGCCGTGACCACGGATGTCGCGCTGGTTCGAGTCGTAGGCTTCACCGGTGGAGATCTGGATCGACCGGGACAGTGTGTCGGCGGGCGACGACGAGACGGCGCACCGCCGCACCGTGGAGGTCGCGGACGACGCGACCCTGGCCGAGGTGCTGTCCTACGTGGGCGGCATAGGCTTCCTGCCGGATCGAGCCGACGAGCTGACCGGTCGGCAAGCGTGGTGGGTGGTTGCGGACGTGGCGGTGGCCGTTGTGTCAAGCCGCGCCTCGGGCGTCTGGTTCCTCGCCCGCCCGGACACGCCGTCGCCAGCCGGCCTGTTCTTCCGGCACGTCCCGGAGTCGCGCCATATCCGCGTGACGCTCACCCGTGACAGCGTCGCGGCCGGCGACGACGTGCATGCGCCGCACCGCCGCGAGCAGCTGATGGCGTCCGACGCCACTCTCGGCCAGATCGTCCACGTCGCGCTCGGCGGCGGATACCTTGCGCCCATCAGCGGCGGCCGCGCGACCTGGGTGGTCGTGGCCGGCTCCACACCGTGCGCCGTTGTCGCGCAGCAGTGGACGGCTCCGCGTTGGCTGGCCGATCCGGACATGCCCGTCCCACCCGCGCTGCACTTCCGATACGAGTCGCAGCGTGACCCGGAGGCGGTACTGACCGAGTCGCGCGGCGCCTGACGGCCGGGTGGCTGTGACAGGTTCATTTGGTTCTTGACCCCGTACGAGTTTTAAAAATTGACCCCGTCTGGCGTGGTCAGTTGTTGCTGGCCCGGTGTTCCTTGGCGAGGAGTTCTCGGCGTTGGCGGGTTCGGTAGGAGTCGCCGGTGAGGGTGAGGACTTCGGCGTGGTGGACGAGGCGGTCGATCATGGCTGCGGCGACGACGTCGACGGCGAAGGTCTCGCCCCAGCGGCCGAAGGGCAGGTTCGAGGTGACCATGACCGAGCCAACTTCGTAATTGTCTGTTAACGGCACGCCAAGCGGCTCAGTAGCCAGCGTAGATTGCGAGTTCGGCATGACTTCGGGGAAGGCCAGCGCTACTAATCCTGACTCTGATCTGCACCTCGTCGAACAGAGTGGCTGGTTGTTCGAGTAGCCAGTCAACGACGCGACGTTGGGCTGCGGTCAGGTCATCATAGGGTGCACTGATGGGTGCGCCAGCAGGCCACGCAATCGAGAGAACTGGCGCAATCCGCTGTTGGAACTGCCGATCGACGAGCCGTGCGATGCCAACGTCGACGGGTTCTATGTCGGCTCGGACGGCGTCCAGAGCGACAATGTGCCCGCGACGTTGTCGAAGGTGATCGTCAACATCAACGATCGTCTCAGCGGTACGAACGCGATGATGGCTCTGCACGGTAGGCTCGTCGGTATCGCGCAGGATGACGACGGAGCCCTCCGGCCGATCGCCGGATGGCACCTGACCTCAGCAACTCCCGAGATCGACGACGTCATCGACCGGATCGTCCGCGACCACGTCGCCTCGATTGGCGAGGACGAAGGTCGTTTTCTGGAGGCGATGCCGGCGGATCTCGCGGCGGTGTACGGCAGACTTCGCAGCGCAACATTGTTCGACGGCGCGTGGCGCCTGCACCCGGTCGGCGAGTGCCGGTCGGACCGGTACGGCCGGCTCGAGATCACCACCGTCACCGACCTCTCCGATGGCCGGAGTATTGCGTCGGTCGCCAACTACGCCACCGAAACCTTTCACTGGGTGGTCTGCCGGTTGACCAACACTGATCCGGGCGACCCGTTGGGGTTTCACATTCTGGAACTTGTTGACGATCCGGCCGAGGTACCCGTCTTCGGTTCCTCGCTGGCCGTCCTGCTGAGCGCTGCGCTGGACTCCGACGGCGATATTGCCACCTGCGGACCGGTTACCTCAGCGATCTTCCCCAACCGCGCTAGCCGACCACGGCGGTGGCGTAAAACCCAGTCCACGCCACCGCCGACGGCCGGGCCGTTACCCGAGCCGGTTCTTCAGATCCGTCGCCTCGACGCCCAGGCCGGTCGTCGTGGGGTGCAGGGCGTCATTGTCGGTGCCCAGGAATCCGAGGTCGTTCACCCACGGCTGCGGCGTGCACTCCTCGTGTCCCAGGAACGCGTTCTCCTCGTCCAGGACGGTGAAGCCCTTCGCCGCTGCCGCTATCCGGATCTGTGCGTTCAGGTGCGAGACGACGGCCCGCAGCGCGTTGGACTGCTCCGGGCTGGTGATCGGCGCCGGTAGGCCGATGCAGATCCCGGACCAGTCGTTCGGGAACGTTTGCGGATAGGTCAGCACCACATACGTCGGGTGAGCGCCGACCGACGCCGCCTTGTCCTTGATGCTCTGGTACGTCGCTTCCAACGTCGGCGCCATCGCGTCGACCTGCGTCAGGAAGCTCGAACCGAACGTGTCCAGGAAGCACTGGTTGCGGGTGACGACATCGAGCTTCTCGTAGCACCCGGTCGCGAGGCCCACCACGTTGAGGTCGTTGCCGCCGATCGTGAGCGTGATCAGGCCGGTGTTCGCGGTGATGTGGCTGATCTGGGCCTGCTCGCCGTACGCCTGGGTGCCCATCGCGTTGCAGGGCGAGAATCCGCTGCTGCATATGTAGTTCGGTGACGACGTGATGTCGCTGGTTACCGCACCGGAGCAGGCGACGTTGGTGACGCCGCGCCAGATGCTCGACAAGGCCGTGAACTGTCCTGAGTAGGCGTTCGAGGATCGGTGGCACATGTTCTGCTGGCTGCCCGACGACACGTTCGTACCGTTGGCCCAAGGGCCGCCGCTACCCTCGCCGGACGAGAACGAGTCGCCCATGTTCAGGTAGATCAACGTCGTGGTGCAGGCGTACGACGTCCAGGCCGACTGTAGGCCGGACTGCTTCGCCGCGACCTCGAAGCACATGTACGTGTTCGGGGCCAGGCCGCTCCATGTGTAACTCGTGCTGCCGGCGGCGAGATCGGCCGACGACGCGTTGCCGTTGTTGACGACGTACTTCGCGGCACCACCGTTCGGATCCGACCAGGTCACCCGTACGCTGCCGGTGCCGATCGGGGTGGCGGTGACGTTCGTCGGAGCCTTGAGCGGCCATGTCGTCGTGCACGCGTACGGCGACCACGGCGACTGTCCCCCGTTGGCCTTCGCCGCGACCGTGAAGCACATGTACGTGTTCGGAGCGAGACCCGTCCACGTGTACGTATGCGTGCCCGCAGCCAGCGTGGCGGATGAGACGTTGCCGTTGCTAACCACGTAGTTCGCGCCACCACCGTTGGTGTCGGTCCAGTTGATCCGGATGCTGCCGCTGCTGATCGCGGTGGCGGTCACGTTGCTCGGCAGCGTCACCGGCCACTGTCCACAATCGCCAGCGGTCATCTCGTCGACCTGCTGGTAGATGTTGCCGCCGGTATAGAGGTAGGCGTCGTACACCCAGCCGGCTCGGCCGATCCTGCTGTCGTACAGCCAGTCCCAATACGTGCCGTCGGATGCCTGCACGTAACAGTCGACGGTATTGGAGTAGTTGTACGGGACGGTGTCGAGCACCGTCGCGTACGGCGCCGTCCGGACGTTGAGCCCGGCGGTCGCGGTTACCGTACCGGTCACGTAGCGATAGCAACCGCCGTTGTTGCCGACGATGCACGCCGAGGCGGGAGCTTGGTCGACCACAACCGCAAGTCCGGCGGTCAGCACGACGACGGCGACGGCCGCCAGCCGCGACCGAAGGCGTGAACGGGAAAATGTCATGCGCACTCCTGACGAAGTCACGGGGTGCGTTGACGACCGGACTGACAGCTAAGCACCCCAGGTGCGACGACCGTAGCGGAGCGCGCTTATCGCGGGCTTATCTCGCAGCGTGCACCACAGAGTGTCGGCCGGCGTGTCCCGTCGGCGCAGATCAGCGTGATCAATCCCACGATGGGCAAGTCGGCATCCGTTATGTCGCTTTCTAGCTGGTTGGCGGACGCCGTGATTGGGCAGACTCAGCACCATGACCACGACAACTACACGCCGCGGCCAGCGCCACAACCCCGCGGCGGTCGCTGCAGCTCGCGGTGCGGTCGGTCGACCACACCGTGTTGAGACCCTCAGCGGTCAGTAGAACCGGACATAGGTCACACCATCGAGATCATCAGCGTAATAGCGGGTCATCGTGTAGTCATGTGTGAAACCGATCGCCTCGTAGAAGCCACGGCCGACCAGGTTGTTAACAGGAGTGTCCACCCGTACCCCACGCGCATTACGGGAACGGAGGAACTGCTCGGCCATCGCCACCAGAGTCTTGGCCACGCCGCCCCGGCGCGCGGACGGGTCCACCGCCAGGCCATGGATGTGTCCGAGCATGTTCCAGCGTTCAAGCACCGCGGACACGTATCCGATGGCGTCACTGTCGACCATCGCCACGTAGACGCAACCGTCATGCGCGGCCGCCAGCGTTGTTACCGCCGCGAGCTGCCCGTCGATGTAACGCTGTTCCCAGCCGAGAGATCCCAGCACGGCGCCTACAGCGGCGGCATGGGCCTGGCCGTCGTACTCGATGATCTGCACTGGCCAGCAATTTAGCAGCACATCCGCGACCGAGTATCGCCTATGTCCATGAGGCCGGCGACCAGTAGCGCATGCTTCCCAAGCTGACGACGTCAAGGCACCACCGGCCGAAGGCTGGCGCGAACCGATACGCGGGTGACGCGGTGTAGGCGCCGTCGTTGCGTTATCGCCTCGCTGCAGCCCGAGGCTGGGCAGCTGGTTGCCCGTCTGGCATCGAATGATGAAGGCTGGTCGTCGATGACTTGTCACTCGTCGTTCGATTCCCGGTGAGTGTCGGGCCAGTGCCAGGATTCGCCGTCGCGGTCGATTTCGGCGTCGTGGATGACATTGCGGCCGTCGTTCAGCCAGCCGGTGAGCCACTCCGCGCAGGGTGACCTTGTACCGGTCGCGTTCCCCTTGGGCCCACCACCACATTTGGCCGTGCGGCTGCCAGCAGTCGACCATCGCCCACATGGCACACCCGTAGTTGCACAGAAATATGACGCCACGCGGCGGTGGCGGCGAGTCGTCCGGGTCGAGTTCGACGGTGTACCACGTGTCGTAGTCGACCAGCATGCTGCCGTCGCTCTCGTAGCCATGCGGCGGCAGACCATCGATCCCGCCGAACGGTCCGATCCCGCCGTTGGCGACCTTCAGGTAGATATGCCGCAGCAGCATCGGCAGCGGGTAGCCGATGATCTGCTCGGCCGCTTCGACGTCGGCGACTGTGGCGCAGTCGAACACGGACCAATGGCTCGGATAATCGTTTCGCCGACCGTCGGCAATCCGGGCCTGCAGGGCCGCAACGATCTCGTCGTCGGACATCACCCCAAGACCCACGGCCGGATCATGCCACCCAGACGACGTCGGCGTAATCCCGCGTGCGACCCACCCGGAGGGCAGGTTCAACGAGCGGAAACGCCAGGTCGTCGTTTACATCCGCACATCCGGCCGATCGCCACGTGACCGCGGCTGACCGTTGATCACCGCACTTCGCCGACGCCTATCGCACGTGGATCGCATGAGATGATCCGTGCCGACAATCAGACGCCCAACGAGATCATCTATTCTACGGCTCTTCTAGGCATCGAGAAGATCGGCGAACCGCTCGGCGGCGTCGAACAACGCGCCCGGACCGGTTTCGGTGGCATGGAGGTGCGACAGCATTTCCATGCCGAGATACAAGGCGACCGCGGCTGCGGCCACTTCCCGTACCGGGACCAGTTCGGCGAACGGCGTGCCGGCGATCAGCGCCGTGATGATATCCGCGGCGCAGTCCTGCCAGGCCAGCGTCAGGCTTCGGACCTGCTCGGCCAGGCGGGTGTCGGCGGTCGCCGCAGCGACGAGTTCCTGGACGGCGGTGACATGACCGTCGGCATTGTCCTCGGCATAGAGCAGCCGTAGGCGTCGCAGTACCTCGGCGGCAACGGTGATGCCGTCGAGCTCGGCGTGGTATCGGGCCAGACGCGCATCGCTGGTGAACTGTGCCGTCGCGACGAAGAGATCGTCGAGGTCGGCGAAGTGGTAATAGATCACTCCGGGCGCGAATCCACCGGTCGTGGCGATGGCCCGGGCGGTGCTCCCGGCGTACCCCTTGGTGGCCAGCGTGCGCACGGCGGCCGCGAGCACCCGCTGCCTGCTGTCGTTGCGTGCCACCTCAGGGCACTTTCACGGGGGTAACGCCGGCGCGCTGCAGGTACGGGTCGAGCCGGCGGGCCAGCTCGGGCAGCCGGTGGCTCGGGCACCTGCGGGTAGAGGTGGTGTTCCAAGTGGTAGGTCAGCTCCAGGAAGATCGCGGGAATGATCCGACCGCGCAGCGTGCGGGTCTGCGTCAACGGCGACTCACCGTATCGGTGATGCGGCAGGTAGACGGTCAGCAACGGATAGACCCAACTGCCGACGATCGCCATGATCGCATAAGCCAGCACTCCGGGTGTCGTGGACTCGAGCAGAAGGCCGCCGCCCAGGATCAGGAACGGCATCGCGCCCTCGGCCACCAGCCAGCACCGCGTGCGCAGATCGTCGCTGCTGCGCCGGAACGACCACAGCCACAGCCGGGCGAGGAACACCGGTCCGTAGACGACCGCGCCGGCAAAGCTGAGGTCCGCCGGATAGCCCTCCGGATCGTCGTCGCTCGGGAAGAGCCGGTGGTGCTGCAGGTGCGTGATCCGGTAGGCGTGCCCGCTCTCCAGCAGCACCAACCCCATGAAGAACAGTGCCCAGTCGGTTCGCCGCCGATCCAGGCCGATGCGTGCGGTGGACGACATCGTGGGTGACCGTGACAACCATGACGAAGATCGCGAACATCACCAGCGGCGTGAGCCACCACCAGCGCAGATATACCAGAAGAGCGAAAATCAGGACGCCGGTGTACGGGCGGACCAGCGCAACCCGTCGCCGCCGGTCGGATGTGGCGAGCAGGTCGGCTCCGATGGAGCTCAGACTCGGCATGGTCTCGGTGATCACTGCGCGCTCCTTGCCCGCACTGTGGTCAGAATGTCTTCCGCGACGATCCGGCTCCCCAGTACGCATGCAACCGTGCCGAGGCCCGGCCAGGTGGAGTCACCGACCAGAAAGAATCCGGGCACGCCAAGGTGGTGCGGGATCGCGTGCCGGTTCGTGTTACGCAGATGCTGCCGGGCACCGCCTACGGCACCGCGGGGACGGAACGCGAACCGCTCGTACGTCCGGGGCGTGCCGATCTGCCGGACAATCGCGCCCTCGGCGAGGCGCGGATAGACGCGCTCGGCATGACTGATCAAGCGGTCGCCGATCGCCAGCTTCCGCGCTGCGTACTCGGCGTCGGACAACCCCTCCCACGCGGCCAGATCGGTGTGCGTCGAGATCATCACGGCCCGATGACCAGCCGGGGCACTGTCCAGATCGCCGGGTGACGAGACCGAGACGAACATGTTGTTGCCGTCGCCGAGCGGGCGCGCGTAGTCGGTCAGCACCTGGTGGTGGGTGAATTGCTGGTTGGCGACGTTCTCCTCGGCCACGCCGAGCGTGACGACGATCGCGCCGCCGAGGTCCGGCTCGTCGCGGGTGATGTACGGGCGCAGCCGATCCGCAATCGGCAACGTGGTGGACAGATCGGCGGTGGTCGCCACCGGCAGCGCGCTGACGACCGCCTGGGCCTCGATCAGGCCACGCGAGGTGTGCACGACGAACCGGCCGGCGTCGCCGGTCACCTGCATGACGGTGCAACCGACTCGCAGATCACCGCCGAGTTCCCGGTAGTGCCGGACAAGGGTTCGCCAGAAGCCGTGCATGCCGCCGCGGTGCCGGGTGAGTCCGGCTCCACGGATGGTGATGCCGAGCGCCGCGTTGATCAGCGGCGCCCGGTCAACCGTACTGTGGACGGTGTCCTCGACCAGCATCCCGAGCAGGCCGACGAGCGAGTCCTGGCCCCGGAGACCGTGGTGCCGCAGCGCGTCACCGAGCGTGTGATTCAGGTGCCGTACCAGCGGAAGGTGACGCACGCCGATCGCCCGGACGTCGCGTACGGCATCGATCGGGCCGCGGATCGGCATCCGTATGCCGGCCCGGCTGGCCGACCAGAATACGTCGGCCAGGTGATCGAGCAGCGTCCAGAACCGTTGGTGTGACGGCGTTGTCACCGAACATACGCAGCCGTTCCGCATGCCAGCGCGCTTGGTCGCGATGGAGTGTGACGACCCGGTCCGGCAGCCACGCGACGTAGCCGGGCAGTTGTTCGCCGTCGAGTGGCGGCAGGCCGACGGCGTTGAGCAACTCGGCGCCGACGCCGCCAGGCTCGAAGTCGACAAGCGTGGTCGCACCGACATCGAAGGAGAAGCCGCGGTGCCGGAAGTATCCGGCGCATCCGCCGGCATGGCCGTGCGCTTCCAGCACAGCCGTGGCGAGACCACTTGCCTGCAGGCGCAGTGCCGTCGCGACGCCGGCCAGCCCGCCACCGAGTATCACGACGTCACAGCGGCGTTGTGGCAGCGCTCGGACCGGGCGCGATGGCGGCCGCAGCGCCGACATCAGCATCGTTTCTGAACATTCGTTCTGAACATATGTTCAAATTAGGTTGTCCCGGGCCGCCCGTCAATCAGACGAACAGCGGTAGTCACCACAGGCCGTAGCCGACCCACCAGAGCGCTTACAGCAAGAAATGCGTGGACCCAATCATTAGCGCGCCGCTGCCCGGTCATGGTCAACGCTCGGCAGTCGTCCCCTCCGCTGGAGGAACTCGTCCGTGTCGCTGTTCCCTTCCGGGCGCGGATACCCGAGGCGATCGCGACACGCGCGTCGTTCATCGAGTGTCAGAGTGGAGTGCGCAGGCGGCGCATCCGACCGCGGTGACGCTATGGTGAAGTGTGTCTATCTTGCCAGCCGCCCCGGCCACTATCAGGTCCGCACCCTTCGGGGACGACGCGCCGCCGGGCGCCGCTCTGGTCCTGGCAGGTCTCGACATCGCATCGGCCGCCTGGCTGGTGTGCATCCTTGTCGGCGTCGCCCGTGCGACCGGTGAAGACGCAGGCATGGACGGTGCCACCCCTCACATGGACTTCTGGGGTGGACTCGCCGGTATCACCCTGCCGGTCGCGTTGTTACTAGTGGCCATCTCGGTTTCCTCGCTCATCACGGGTCCGGCCCGCTCGCAACCGCGGATCTTCCGCGCGCTGCTCGCCGGGACGGTCACGTTGTCGTTGGTCACCGCCGTGTTCTTCTCGCTGGCCTAGCTCCTCGTGTCCTAGGGAACTACCACCAGGTCACCGGTGCGGTCCGCGCCCGGGGCGGAGCCGTTTTGTGAAGGACGGCTGGCTCGATGGGACAAGACAGCCAGAGACCCCGGCTCGGGATTCGTCTCGAGCCAGGGTCTTTGCGTTGGAGCGGGTGACGGGAATCGAACCCGCACTGTCAGCTCGGGAATCGTCTTCAGCGCGATCACTCAGAGTCCATATCTCCAGGTGAGCATTGTGATGTCGATGAGTCTGCATAACGCTCGCCGCCGACGTTGACCGCTGTTTGCCGCTCGCACGGGCACGGATCGGGCACGCAAGCACGTGGATTGACGGCTACACGTCAACTGGGCAGCGGCGATGTGTGTGGCTGATGCGTGCTTGTGTTGGGCGTACTGGCGTCTTCGGCCTGTTATCCGGGATCGCCGCTCGTACTGCTTGTGAAGGCAAGAGTCCCCGGGGAGCCGTCTGGAAGTACGGCGTCGGCATATGCGCGGGAAAGTGCCCCGCCCAATGCCGCGCAGGCACCAGTCGTGCCCTTGTCGACATTGGCCAGGATGACTCCGACGGTGCAGAGTGTCGCGCTGTGGTCTAGCTCGCCCAGCGCGTTGTTCGCGCCGGTCACCGTCACCTCGCCGCACCACAGCGGCGCCGTGGTCAAAGCGGCCAACTGCTTATGGGCCTGGCCTTGCGCACCGGGCTGGTCGTAGCCATACCAGTACAGGAGTCCGGTGCCACTGTCGGCAACGCGGGCGGCGAGCTCAACCGCGGAGTACCCGCCCCGTGCCCGCGCGTGCCGATCGAATGGATCGATGTGCACCAGCCCGGGCCCGCCCGCCCCGGCGTCGAGCCGTGCTGCCACGGCCGCCATGCCATCGGTCTCGGCTACCTCGCAGTCATTCAGGCCCAGTTCGCGTGACCAGCGGCGAAGGTCTGCGGCACTTTCCCGGTCGAGATCACACAACAGGTACGAGGTCGTATCGCCGAGTACTGTCATCGCCAGTAGCGCGGAGCCCGGGTACAGGTCGGTCTCGAGGTAGGAAGCGGCGATTGCGCGGTATCGCGACCGGGCCAGCTCGGGGAAGCGTGGAGCGACCTCCAGGAAGCGCAGGAAGCCATACTCTCGTCCCCCAGTGTGGACAATCGCGTAAGCGCCTGAGCCTGCGTGAGTCTCCGCATACCAGGGTAGAGATTCCCGCTCCAGCACCTCGGCCAGCACGACGTGCTTCCAGACGTCGCCAATATTTCCGAAATGCTTGTTGGCCATGATCTACCTGCTTCTCGGCCGTCCGAATGGCTGTTCCTGCCGACACCCAGCAGCTTAGGCGATCAACGGCTGAACGTCCCCGATCAACCGCTCTGTCCCGGCCCTCCTGTGGCCTTGCCGCGTCATCGCTCGTGACGCGTCAGGCGGCGGTTTCAAGACCGGGATCTACGTGCCGTCTGCCTGGTCCGACGCCGGTTCGGGTTAGTCCGTGGTGCCATTGCCACGGTGATGTCGTCCGTCTGCGCTCGTCCATCGCGGTCCCGGCTCCGCCTACTGACGCTGGATGACGACTGCAGCGCTCGTGCGGGGCATGCGCAGGTGGCATCTGGCCACGCATACTTATGCGTGACCTATCGCGGTCGATCCCATAGGGGAACGCATGCCACAGAACGACGACGGGTCTGCTGTCCAGACACGCAGCACACAGCGACGCGTAGCAGGGCTGCGACCCGAGGAGCGCCGCTACCTGCGTGACCGCATCCGGCGCCAGGCCAAGTGGCGAGCATTGACCCCTTCGGTCACGATGCTCATCCTTGGCCTTATCGAGTCTTTACCGGTGTTTGTCGTGATCGCCGGCGCCGTGGCGGCGTACGCATTCGGCTACGTTCTACGTCTCCGATGGTCCAACAGCCTCCCGCTCATCAACGGCGCCGACCGCGGGCAGCGACGGCTGATCCGGGAGGCGCTGCGTACCGGACACTCGGCCGACCGCGTGACAAACGCGCTCATCACCGCCGCTCGCAAGCGGGCGCCCGCCAACGCCTTTCCAGCGATGGTCCTGTTCGGGGCCATCGAGGCCGCGACACTGCTCTGGGTATGCTGGCCCGCGCTCGCTCCCACGGCGCTGCGGATCTTCGGAGCCGCATTCGCCGCCGCGATCGCCTGGGGTGCCACCGTGACGGTCATCAGGCTCCGCCGGCTACGGGACTACCGGGTCACCGCGGTACCCAATTGAACTCGTCCAGTTCGGGCCGGTGCGCTCGCCCAGGTTATGTCCGGTGATCGTGCCAGGTTCTAGCTAGCACCTGGGCACGGGATAGCTCCTATGGCGGGCAGCGAAAATCGACCCCACAATCAGTTTGGAAGTGGGACCATCGCGGGCCTCGGCCTGTTTGATCATGACCGTTGGTCCTCTAGCTGTGAACGCCACCAAATTTAGTCGCCCGAAAGCCATAGAACTGGATCTCTACCGGCGTATCGCCCTCATGGCTGATCACGTACGCCCCTGCCACCGAGCAGTCAATAAGCGTCGCGCCGCCGGGATGCATGGCGGGTTGGTTGCCCAAAGCTGTACCCATTGCCGCCAGGACGCCAGCGAGACCGCCATAGTCGGGTTGTCCAATATCCACCGCACGTAACCGGCACGACGGCGGACACTCTCGTCGCCATTCTGTTCGGCTACGGCTACGCGCTGTCGGACCGCTACCTCGTCAAGAGTTCGGGCCACGCGCACGTAAAAGCCGTCCTCGCACCGCTGCTCCCGCCGAATGGCGGCATCAAGTAGATCAAGAACGTCGTCATGTGTCTCCGGCGTCGGACCGCGCCGGGCAAGCTGTTGAAGGACGTGCCGCTTAGTGATCCATGCCCTGCCCCACTCGGCCGGGAACATTACCTCACGCTTGAGGAACAGCACGACGTACGGCATGACTGGCTCATGCGGCGGCCCACCGAACATGTAGTGACTTACCGGCTCGTATGCGAACTGGTAGCTGAAGTGCGCCATTGTGTCCCAGGCCTGGCGAAGCTCAACCTTCAATGCCGGATCTTCGGGGGAGAACGTGCCACCAGCACGCCAATAGACGGCGTTGGCCCAATGTCTGTGCTCTTCAAACTCGCGCCACAGGATGGCCTGACGGTCGATCGCGGCTTGTCGAATCGCCGGGTCGTGGCTGATGAGGTCGAAGACCTACGCGAACTCGGAAAGTCGATCTACGTCCACAGCCAGACTCTGCCAGGTCCCGCCGCCTCAATGCCAAGCGATTAGACGCGACGGATTTACCGTCCGATTGGATCTGCGCGCCACCGGCGCCCAGCTGCGTCTTGATCGAGGGCAGCGCGACGTTGACGATCGAGGCCATCGCCTGACCGCCCAGGACGATCAGCAGAATCCGCGGCGACCGGGTGCGTGTGCGTGTGTCGATAGTCATCGCCTCAGCCTGCGGGCGCGGGCACCGCTGTGGCTTGAAGATCTTTGCGGTCCTGTCCCACCCCGCCGCTACCGTCTGGACGTGCGTTCCTCCACGGTTCTGGCCGCCACCGATGACGCCGTGGTCTACGCGGTGAGGTGTGCCGACGACCATCCGCGCTGGTAGCCGGCGGAGCCGCCGCAGGCGCGCGGGCTGGTGCTGGTGCAGACGGGATTGTTCCGCGTGCGTGGCCACGGGCGGAAGAGGCTGGCCGAAACCACCACCGCCTACCTGCAAAACCCCGATCGCGACCTGCAGTTCGCCCACCCGCGCGGCGGCGACGTCTGCACATTGGTCACCGTCTCGGCCGAGTTCTGGCAGACCAACTTCGCCTCAGCCGCGGCGGCCGGGGCACACGCGGTCCCGGTCGACGCACGGGTGGAGACCGCCCATCTGATGCTGCTACGGGCGACAACAACAGGCGACCCCCACTACGCCGTCACCGAACCGTTGCTGGACCTCATCGGCGGCGCGGTCCCGGCCGCGGAACGTATCCAGATTTCCGTCGGCGCGTCCACTCGACTCGTCCAGACTGCCCGCGAGGCCGTGCTCGCCGACGATCCCCACGCAGCGGACCCTGGTCGGTCTCGCCCGCCATTTGGACGTCTCGCCATATCACCTCAGCCGGGTTTCACCGCCCACACGGGCACCGGACTGACCCGCTACCGCAACCGGATCCGAATCAGCCGGGCCCTGCACCGCCTCCACGAGGGTGAGGACGACCTGGCCCGGCTCGCGATCGAACTCGGCTTCGCCGACCAGGCACACCTCAACCGCACAATCACCACCCACGTCGGCCAACCACCGGCAGCACTGCGCCGAACCCTCCAGTCCTTCAACGCGGCGGGGCCGCTGCGGGGCGACGACCACCCGGAGCATGCAGCGGGGCCTGACCAGTGACCGACGCGGCGAGCGGCGCAGCACAGGCAAAGGTGGGACACCAACCCGACCTCGACGTGCGCGCGAACTGGCGGCTGACGGCCGGCCCGGTCCGGTGCTGGGCGACCGGGCGGTGGGCGGCCACGCGAGGTGGTACCACGTTCGTGATCAAGCGGTTCGACTCGGCGACGTTTCCGGACTGGCCCTCACGCTGCGCGTCGCGGGGTGGCGTTCTTCGGCGGACGCCGCCGGGGTGAAGAGGCTGCGCCGCGAAGAGGTCGCGATGCTCGCCGGGATGAGCACCGACTACTACATCCGCCTGGCACGCGGGAACCTCACCGGCGTCTCCCACCCCGTCCTGGCAGCCCTCGCCCGCGCGCTGCAGTTGGACGAAGCCGAACGCACCCACCTGTTCGACCTCGCCGACACCGCCAACACCACCACCCCGAGCCGAGCGTCACGAGCCGGTGCGAATCGGACAACCGTCCAGCGAGGGGCGCAGCGCATCCTCGACTCCATCAACAGCCCGGCCTACGTCCGCAACGGCCGGATGGACATTTTGGCGACCAACCGTCATGGCCGGGCGCTGTTTCGCCGACGCGATCGGCGCAGGCGGCCGGTTCAACCTGGCCCGCTACCTGTTCCTCGACCCCCGCTCGCAGGACTTCTCCCGCGTGGTCGACCGTGGCCGCCGACGGCGTGGCCGCCCTGCGCACCTATGCCGGGGGACAACCTCTACGACCGGACGCTGACCGACCTGGTGGGCCCACCCACAATGTGAAACTGCATCACACCGTCGCCAAGACGATGCGACACCCGATCGCCGGCGACCTCGAACTCGCCGGCGAAGCCCTCCAACTCCCCGCCCGGCCCCGATCTGACGATCATCACCCACACCTGCGAACCCGCCAGCCCGACCGAACGAGCTCACTTTCCTCGCCAGCTGGGCTCCAGGCGATAAGGCAGACCAGCCGATGCTGGCAAGCCACCGCAGGCAACCCCATTGAACACCCGGCCTGATCCCAGGGTGCGTCGGCTGTCAGCCCACGACGATCGCAACCGGCCGCCGGTTTCCTGTCGAGATCACGGTTCAGTCGCCGGTCGCGGTCGCGCCTGCTAGACAGGAGGGTGGAGGCCGGGGTGGATGACAGGCGACACGACGCTACGGGTCACGGATAGCGCGTCACAGACGCCAACCACACTGGTAGGCCCGGCGCACACCCCCAGGGTGGGTGTTTGTCTCGTATTGCCTGGTTCAGGCGATCCTGGTCGTGGTTGCCGCTGTGGCGCCGTTCCCGGCCAGCGGCGCGGCCGGCCTGGCCATGGTGGCTGTGGGTGTCGCGGTGCTCGGGATCTCCACCGCCTGGCACCGGCCGGCGCGCGCGGCGGGGTGGTGGCTCGTCACCGCCGGTGCGGCTTCGCTGCTCATCGCCCACCTGACGACCGCGGTGGTCGACGGGGTCACCGCCGCCAATTCGGTCGCGACGGAGGGGGCGATACCGTTCGCGTTGGCGGCGGTTCCACTCTTCGGCGCCGGCCTGGCGGTGCTGGGACACCGGCCGGGTACACCGGGAATCCTCGACGCCCTGGACGCGGCGATGGTCGCCGCCGCGGTCCTGCTGCTCGGCTGGCTGACCGTGACGAACAGCGTCACACCCGCCCGATCCGGGCTCACGATCGCGACGTTCCTGCTGCCGTTCGGCGTCATCGCCGTCTTCGGCACCGCCGTGAAACTGATCATGTCCCGAGGACTGTCGAGCCCCCCGATCATCCTGCTGGAGTTAGCGGTCGCGGCCCTGATCGTCTCGACGCTGCTCATTCTGCTTCCCGCCATCCACACCTCCACGCCCGAGGGAACCCGGGAAGCCAAGGTCGTCTGGGCGGTGTCCGGTGCCCTGCTGGGCGCCGCCGGTCTGCACCCGGCGTTCGCACGCCCGGCCGGGCCGAGACGGGCGGCCGGCGATGACCTGCCGGCCTGGCGGATCGTGGTCTTCGCCCTCATCACGATCCTGGTCCCGCTGGCCCTCGCCGTCGATCTCCTGAACCGGTCCGCCACCTTCAACCACAGCCTCGCCGGTGTCGCCGGGCCGACCGCCGCCGCGATCGCGCTGCTGCTGCTCCTGCTCGCCCGGCTCGCGGTCACCGCACGCCACTCCCACCGGCAGGCCGGCGTCCTGCGGCAGCGCACCGGCGCGCTGACGCTGTCACTGGAACGCCAGGAGTCACTCCAGCACGAACTGGGCTACCGGGCCACGCACGACCCGCTGACCGCGCTGGCCAACCGGGTCGTCCTGGTCGAGCACCTGCAACACGCCCTCGACCGGACCGGATCAGGCCGGTACCAGCCATGCGCTCCTGCTCCTGGATCTCGACGGCTTCAAAGACGTCAACGACACCTACGGGCACCCGACCGGCGACGAACTCCTGACCGCGGTCGCCGGGCGGGTCGAGAACGTCACACCACCCGGCGGACTGCTCGCACGTCTCGGCGGCGACGAATTCGCGATGCTCCTCGACATCGCCGACGAGGCCGAAGCCACCACGATCGGCCACCGGGTCCTCGACGCCCTCCGACCGGCGCTGCCCGCCGACGGCCAGGAACTGTTCATCTCCGCCAGCATCGGCCTGCTCATCATCGACACCGACTACGGATCCACCAGCCCATCCGACGCACTCCGCGACGCCGACCTCAGCCTTTACGCCGCCAAGAACGCCGGCAAGAACCGCATCATCACCTTCACACCCGCAGCTACGCGCCGAACGCCTGGACAAGGCCTCCATCGCCCTCGGGCTCCGCCACGCACTCACCCACAACGACATCGGCCTGCACTACCAGCCGGTCATCGACGTCACCACCGGGAACCCGGTCGCGGTCGAGGCACTCGCCCGCTGGCAGCCGACCGACGGACCGCCGGTCCCGCCCGACCGGTTCATCCCGGTGGCCGAAGCGACCGGGCTGATCGCGACTCTCGGGCAGCACATACTCCGCACCGCCTGCGCCGACGGGAGCCGCTGGCACGCGGCTCACGGCGTCGCCGTCGCGGTCAACATCTCCGGCCACCAACTCGCCGACCCGGGCTTCACCGACATCGCCATCCGCGCTCTCGACGACGCCGGACTGCCCGCCGGCGGTCTGATTCTGGAGCTCACCGAAAGCTGCCTGATCGACACCACCTCCGAACGCGCCGGGCTCGGTCATCTCCGTGCGCTGCAGGCCATCGGGGTCCGGATCGCGATCGACGACTTCGGCACCGGCTACTCCTCGCTGTCCTACCTCGCCACCCTCCCGGTCGACATCGTCAAACTCGACCGCGCCTTCACCCAACCCCTCGACGACGTCGCGACGGCCGAGCCGAACTGGGCGTACACCGGGGCGATCCTGGACCTCATCGCCAGCCTCGGCCTGACCGCGATCACCGAAGGCATCGAGACACCGGAACAAGACCACGCCCTGCGCCGGCTCGGCTGCCGCTACGTCCAGGGCTACCTCTACGCCCGCCCACAGCCGGCCGCCGCGATCGACCGCATCCTCCACGACGGACTCACGCCGCCCCCGCACCCGTGACATCCGTTCGAAGCCGCCCTCGTGATCGGCGCCGGAAGCGACGATCACGAGGCCGGAGGACTGATCGCGTCGCCGTCGATCGCCCCGGCCAACAGTCCCAACGTGAGCGCTGCCACGCCCAATAGTGGTTCCCTCGCGTGCTGCCGCTGCGTGGAATTCAGTGCGCGGATGGGGCGACGGACGGGTTGGAGCCCTGATTACCAGCGGCGCAGCCAGTGGAGGTGGTCGTCAAGCCAGTTGTGCAGCGCGGCGATCTCGTCGGTGCGGTTGGACAGCCACGACAGGGAGTGAGTCATGGCGAGCAGGCTCAGAGTGATCGCGACGAGGCCACCCAAGAGGCCAAGTGTGACGAGGGCGTGACCGTTCACGGCGGGGCGGCGCACCGCGCGGACCGCGAGGACGCCCAACAGAACAGCGAGCACGCCGGCGGCGAAGCCGAGCGGCGCAAGCAGGCCGGTCAGCGTCGCGGCGACCGCGAGCGTACCGGTGACCAGCGAGAGCGTGGCCGATACGCTCGCATGAACCCGCGGAGTCGGCACCGCAGGCTCACGATTGGTCGATTTCCGCGTCACGGACTGGTCTGGCGGCGCCAGCGCGGCCGGTGGCCAGGGGTCGGCATGGGCGTCGTCCAGCTGTGATGTCGCACCCCAGCGGGCTGCCCACTCGTCCGCGCCGACCTGGTTCGCCCGCACCATGAGCCCGGTCGCATCGAGACTCTGCCGGACCTGCGGTCGGCGCGTACCGGGCGAACTCATGAAGCGTTCCTCCTGCACACCGCGTCTCGTCTCATCACCCTGGTCCGTTACGGACGAAGATGGTCTGCCGAACATTCGCGTCGCCTCCTTGTGACAAATGTCCAAGGCGGTACCCGCATCCACGAACCTTAAACCGGGCGTGTGGGAGTGTCCGCACGGAGTTTCTCACTCCAATGATCGACTAGCCCGTGCCTGCTTCGTACCCCGGACCCACTCCCCGTCGCACGGCGCACCTATTGCCGGTCTCTCTAAAGATCGCTGCGAAGCGAACGGATCCAGCGAGATGGCAGGCGGCTGCTGCCGGTCTGCGTTTCGATCTGCTCGATGAACCACCACATTCAGCCAATTTTGACGCCGGTCCAGCGCTCGAATTCGGCCAAGGCGACCCTGCGTACCGCATCTCGGGTGCCGTCGCCGTGCGCTATGACGGCTGTGGCGAGCGCGTGCTGGGGCACGATCGCCAGGCTGGCGTGGAAGTCGTGCCAGTCGCCGGGATGCATGAGCACGCCCAGCCCGTCGACCGTGAACATGCCCAGGCCGTAACCGATGCCAGGCTCAGCATCCGTACGAGCGGTGCCCATCTGCTGGAGCAGGCGCGAGTCGGCGGCGACGAACGTGGCGAACCGAAGCATGTCATCGACGGGCATCCAAAGGCCGCCGCTGGGTCGACGTACTCGCGGAAAAGGGTCACCGGTACCAGTGGGGGGTAGTTCGTCATCGCCCGGGCGGTCGAAACCAGTACGAGTCATGCCGGCCGGCTCCAGCACCAGCGTGCGTACGGCATCCTCGAACGTGCCGCCGGTAAGGCGGCCCAGGATCGCCCCGGCCAGCCAGTAGCCCTCATTCTGGTATTTGAACGACGCGCCGGGCTCTCGGTCCGGTGCCGCCGCGACGATAACCTCGGCTCCGCGAGCCAGCGCGTCGTCCGTATCGCCGAGCGCGACCTGCGCGTCATCGTCCAGCGATGGGGCGATGCCGGAGGTGTGGCTGAGGAGGTGTGCGAGCGTGACTCGCTGGTCCATCCGCCAGACATCACGTAGCTCCGGGAAATGCTCGATTATCGGCGTATCGAGCGCCTCGTCGTGGGACCGGCAGGCGAGGAGAACAGCGGCCGCAACGATCGGCTTGGTGACAGAACAGGCGCGGGACCGCAGGGACAGTGAATCGACGTCGTCCCGCAAGCCGGTCTGCGCAATCTGGCCGAATCGGCCATCCAGACTGGTGCGCGCGATGAGCCAATCGATGCCAGCCATACCGACGAACGTATCGAGATCCGGAGGCATGAACATGACGGCACCTTAAACGCCCGGCCCGGACCGCGCTGCCCCGTCTTGCTCGGCCTGCCGATCATCGGCTGGCTTCGATGGCGTTCCAGCTCGACCGACATCGTCGAATCTGGGGGCTACCGTGCTGAGGCTGACCTCTGTCTAGCCGTTCTCGGGGTTGAGACTGGTGAGACTGCCTATTCAAGTGTCGCGAGTTCTGCCTCCATGGGCTTCGTTCGCCACCTTCCGTGACGGACCAGCTGGTGCACCATCGCGGCCTTCTCGGTCACCGACTCCGCCTGGGTGACCCGCCAGCCGTCCCTGCAGCCCTCAGAAGAAGATCAACTTTTGGGCCCCTGGTGACACGTTTCTTACCGGTCGTGGCGGTCCGCTTAAGCGGCCAGCCGTTTCGGTGTGCGGGCGATGGACGAGATGGCCGACGATGTCGTACGCGCTCCATGCCGGCCCCTCGGTGCGGTGGCCCATTCCGGCGGCAGAACGGCGAGGAGCCGAGCGACGACGTCGGGCGTACGGCCGAGCATCGACATGTCGGCGGCAGGATCCATCTATGACGCTCACCGTCGGCTCAGGTCTCGAATGCACCAGGCGGCTGAGCTGTGCCAGTGAATGGTGTCGAGCACATCGAGCATGCGTGCGTGCATCTCCTGCGCGGACGGCCCGTAGAAGACCGGTAATGTGGCTGCCTGGCAGCCGTTCGTCGAGGATCTCATGCACGGGTCCTTGTAGATGTCGCCGCGGTCGAGCGGTGTCAGGCGGGTGTGGAGGGTGATGGAGAGACTCATCGTCACGCGCGCGATCGTAGGGTGGGGCGCGACGTTCGGGCGGTCGCTGGCATTGCGTGCCGGATGCTGCGTTCGTCAGCGGAGGATGAAGGCCGGCAGGTTGTAGCCGGACCGGTGCAGGCCGGCGACGAGCTTGAGCCGATCCGCCTCCGTCTCCCAGCCGAAGTCGAGGGAGTTGGCGATCCGGTTGATCGTATTGAAGAGCGTCGCGACGTACAGCGCGTCTTTGATCGCCTGGTCGCTGAGGCCCGCATCGCGTACCGCTTGGATATCTTCAGGTCCGACCTGGTCCGGCCGGAGCGTGACCGTCTGCAGCAGCCGCAACGTGACGACCAGTCGATCCGGCAGCGTGCCGTCCTCCCACCGGTCAAGTTGCGCGATCAGTTCCCCCGCCTTGCTCCGTTCTGCCATCCCGCTGTGGATCCCGCTGCAGAAGCGACACTGATTGAGTCGGGACACGAACGCGCCGAACAGTTCGCGCTCGCCGTCGGTCCACTCCGACTGGCCGCGCATCGCGGCCTTCGCGAGCTGCATGAAGCCTCGACCGAACAGCTCCGGCCGGTAGAGCGCTGACACGATCACGGGGTCCGGGTCGGTCCGGCCGACCAAACGCAGGACACGCAGTGCGATCCGTTGACGACGTCGGTGACCGGTGGCCACAACCGGCAGCCGCATGCGGCTCAGCCCTTTTCCGACATGGCGGCCACTGCTGCGTCCAGGCCACGGCAGGCTGATCCGAGCGCGGCGGCGACGGTCACTTCCCAGATGGCGTCTTCGGAAAGCCCGGCCTCGGCCATGAGCGTGAAGTCACGATCGGTCACCCGGTAGGACGCGTCGCGGATCTTCGCTACGTAGTCGCCGTACGGCTCGCCGGCAACATCACCGGCAAATACCCGTGCTCTCAGCTCGATCCCGGTTGCGCCGGCGGCCGTCAGCACCGACCCGCGAAGGGCCGCCATCGCGGTGGCTTTGCGATCTTCAGTCACGTCACAACAGTGCGATCAACGCTTCGTTTTCACAACTGGCCGGATAGCCAACGATCCATGTGCGGTCCCCGCCATGGTCCAGCCGCGACGTGCGCGATGGAGGGGCGGAGGTCGACGGTCAAGGCCGCGGCGAGCCCGCTGGTACGGCGGCCGGTTCGCGCCGATGGCCTGTAGACGGCGCAGAATCCGTCGGATCCGTCCCGGGCCACCATCAGGATGGCTATCGCCGCTACCGCGTCGACGGCGGCGTTGCCGAGTCGCTCGGTGACGGCGGCGCCGCGTGGCTGGGGCCGTAGGTCGATCAGGGTGGCGGTGAGGTCGGCCAGGCGATACCCGCATAACAGGGCGATGACCAGGCCGTTGCCGGTCGAGGTTGGTGCGGTGAAGAGGGTGAGCGCCCATGCCACCGCGACGAGTGCGGGTCCGGCGTATGGCCAGCCGAGCACGCGCCCGAGCTGTCGGTCAGTCGCCACGGTGGCCCACCGCCTCATAGACGACATCGACATTGGTGGGCTGTGGTGGGGTTGGTGCGCCGGGCAGGATCGAGTCGAGCCAGCCGGGTAGCCACCAGTTGCGTGCGCCGAACAGCTGCATCACGGCGGGCACGAGCACGGTGCGCAGGACGAGGGCATCGAGCAGGATCGCCGCGGCCAGGCCCAGGCCGAATTCGCCGATCGGACGCCGTCCTTCCAGGATGAAGGCGCAGAACACGACGACCATGATCGCGGCGGCGGCGGTGATGACTCGCCCAGTCGCGGCCTGCCCGGCGCGGATCGCGGCGGTGGTGTCGCGGGTGTTTAGCCATTCTTCGCGGATGCGGCTGACCAGGAATACCTGGTAGTCCATGGACAGGCCGAACAGGATCGCGATCAGCATGACGGGTAGGAACGATTCGATCGGTCCGGGTGCGCCGAGACCGATCGCGTTGGATCCCCAGCCCCATTGGAAGATCGCCACCACGACCCCGAACGCCGCCCCGGCCGCGAGGACGTTCATCACAGCGGCGGTCAGCGGGATCACCAGGCTGCGGAACGCGAAGACCAGCAGGAGGAAGCCGAGCAGGATCACCACGGTGAGAAATAGCGGCAGCTTGCCGGACAGGACGTCGGCGAAGTCCTGGAACACGGCGGTCTGCCCACCGACGTAGACGCGCAACGTCGTCCCGTTCTCAGCCTCCGGTATCACGGACTCGCGTAACCGGTTGAGCAGGCGTGCGGTGTCCGCCGACTGCGGTGCGGTCGCCGGGACCAGTGTGAGTACCGACACGGCTGCCGACGGGGCTGCTTCGACCGTGGTGGAGGCAACTCCCGGGTAGGTGCCAAGACTGGTCGCGAGAGTGGTGAACGCCTGCCGGGCGGCCGGATCATCGGTGGCGGCGACGACCACGAATGGGCCGTTGTAGCCGGCGCCGAACCCGTCGGCGAGCAGGTCATAGGCCTTGCGGGTGGTCGAGGCGGCCGGGTCGTTGCCCTGGTCGGAGGCGCCGAGCCGGATCGACAGCGCCGGCAGCAGCAGCACTATCATGATGATCGTGGCCGCCGCCGCTAGCGGTGCCGGATAGCGGGCGACGACGCCGGCCCATCGGGCCCACCCGGTTGATGACTCGCTGCCGGGTTCATCGGCGGGTAGCCGTCGGTGTCGTCGGCTCAGGACCCGCCGGCCGAGGAGCCCGAACAGGGCGGGCAGCAGGGTGTTGGCCGCGATGACGGCGACGGTGACGGTGATCGCGGCGGCGACGCCGACACCGGTGAGGAAGTCCACCCCGAGCAGGACTAGGCCGAGCATCGCGACAGCGACGGTGGCCCCGGCGAAAATGACGGCGCGGCCGGAGGTTGCTAGAGCGGTTTCGGTTGCCTGGCGAGGGTCGAGTCCGGCCCGCAAGCTCGTGCGGTAGCGGGTGACGACGAACAGGGCGTAGTCGACAGCGACGCCGATGCCGATCAGGGCGCAGATGGACGGGGTGATCGAGTTGATCGCCAGGACGTTACTGAGCAGTCCGACGATCTCGATCCCGGCGCCGACAGAGAGGATCGCGGCCAGCAGCGGGATGACGGCGGCCAGCAGTGACCCGAACGCGAGCAGCAGAACCACGGCCGCGGCGGCCAGGCCGATGGCGACACTGCCGGAGACCGGGCTGCCCTTCAAGGTCTGGAAGCCGCCGCCACCGAATTCGACCTGCAGCGCCGGGCCGCGCAACCCCGAAGCGGTGTCGACCAGAGGTGTGATATCAGAGCGGGTGAGAGCCAGGTCCGATTTCGTGAACGCGACCACGGCATAGGCGGTGCGCCCGTCGGCGCTGATCTGCGCCGAGCCGCCGATCGCATACGGGCTACGGATCGTGGCGACCAGTGGTTGATGGGACGCCGCGGCCAGGACGGCGGTGACCCGCGCCTGCACCGCCGGATCGGTCGCCGAGGACCCAGGGGTGAGCGTGTGGATCACGATGGTGTCGTCACCGGATCCGGGCCGCTGTCCCACGGCTGCTAGGAGTTGCCCGGCGCGGGTCGAGTCGGTGCCGGGAAGCGAGAACCCGTCGGTGTAGTCCCGGCCGACCACACGGGTCGCACCGGCCAGCGCGGCCACGGCCACGAGCCACAGCACCAGGACCAGGACACGATGGCGGAAACACCAACCGGCGACGCGGCTCATGCCGACACCCGGCCGCAACCCGCCGTCACGATGAACCCGCAGCACTCGGCCGCTGCCTCGAGCGGGCCAGCAACCGGCGCGATCCGAGGCCGCGACCAGCCGATCGTCATGATCGACGCAGCCTGCGTCGCCATCGGCTGCCCTAGCCGCGCGCCGGACCCTACAACCGGGGTGCCCATACCGCTCGCCTCCAAATAAGTCGGTCAACCGACTTAGAGTAGGCAGATCGGCTCGCCGTTGTCTATAGTCAGCCAGGTGACCGACTTGTCAGGAGTGGGCCGCCGAACCAAGGGCAGCCAGCGACGCGACGCGCTCGTCGCCGCGGCCCGCACGACCCTGCACGAGCAAGGCGTTCACGCCACCACCCTGGCCGATGTCGCTGCCGCGGCCGGGATTCCGGTGGGAAACCTGTACTACTACTTCAAAACCAAGGACGACATCGTCGGCGCCGTCCTCGACGCCTACGACGACGACTACCCGAAACTCCGGCAGCTGCTCGACACGCAGCCAACACCCAAGGACCGGCTCAAGACGCTCGTGCGGCTGCTGATCGGCGCGAAGGACCGCATCACCGCCCACGGCTGCCCGATCGGGTCGCTCTGCTCCGAACTCGACAAACGCGACGACGCCCTCACCCACCGCGGCGCCGAGGTCCTCGGCCGGCTCGTGGACATCGCCACCGTCGAATTCACCAACCTCGGCCGCAGCGACGCCAGCGAACTCGGCATCGCGCTCATCGCCGCCTACGAAGGCGCGGCCCTGCTCGCCAACACCATGCGCAACCCGGACATCCTCACCGGCGAAGCGGCACGCCTGGAACGCTGGATCGACTCGCTGACCTGACGACGGTGATCCGTGCGTTGCCGATGCGCCGAGGTTATGTCGACCGCAAGCGTCGGCCAGGTCCGCTGATCTCCACCAACCGGTCCAACCCTATGGGAGGCGGCGACGGGTCCTACATGCCCCATCTCGAGTCGATCATGCGTATGTGACCCTGGGTGTTGTTATTGCTCGCGCCGGCCTACGGCTCGGTCGGTTGGGGGCTATCACGGAACCGTCGGTGCCGCCAGAGTCCGTGCCACGGCGGCGGCCGGCCATTGTCGTGGACGGCCGCCACCGTGGGATTAGAAGAGGTGGGGGTTGGGCGTGAGGGCGGGGCTGGCGTTGTGCGCGAGGGTGAGCGCCTGCGCAGGCCACCAGGTGCCGGCGGCCGGGTCGACGATGCCGTATTCGGGGTCGATGGTTCCGCCGGGGATGCTGCGGTTGCACTGACCGTCGGACTCGCCGATCGTCTTGACCCACAGGTAGGCGTCGACGAGCGGGACGCCGGTGCTCGCGGTCGGTCGCACGCCGATGCCGCGTCCCGGCGGGTTGCACCAGACCTGCGGATCACCGGAGTACGCGCCGGCGGGCGGAGTCCAGGCGCCCTGGCCGTTGCGGCTGGTGTCGACGGCGAAGTGGGTCAACTGTGCCGCCGGCGGGGTGCCGACGTTCTGGTCGAACCAGGCGTCGGTCCAGTGCCAGGTGCTGGGGTCGGTGCCGACCACTGCGTCACCGGGCAGGCCATCGTTGGGGGCCGACGCGGAGTAGTACTGGCTGGCACACCAGTCAGTGTGTCCGGCCGCCCAGGACGGGCCCTGGGTGGCGAACCAGATGCACTGGGAGACCCAGGTGCCGTAGTGGTCGGTCTGGTCGGTGGGCTGGAAGTTGGACACGTTCAGGACGAATCCCTGTGCCTGGCCGACGCCGGCTTGAATCAGTCGCCCGGCGATGTTGCCGACAGACTGCCACTGGCTGTTTCCGGCGTCGAGGTAGACCGAGGTGCCGGGCTGTGCCTCCAGGACGTTGACCGCATAGTTGAGGTCGGCGATCCGCCCCACCGTGAGCGATCCGGTGGGATCGGACGTCGGGCTGCAGTCGGAGGGCAGGTTCGCCAGCGCGTCGGGTTCAAGGATGACGACGGCCTGCCGGTTGCCGAGGCCATGGGCGAAGGCAGAGATCCAGGCCTGGTAGTCGGCGTCGGACTGGGCGCCGCCGGCGGAGTACTGGGAGCAGTCGCGCAATGGGATGTCATAGGCGACGAGTACCGGTACCGCCTGCTCGAGGGCCGCCCTGGCCACCAGTGTCTTAACCTGGCTGTTGACCTGGGCCGGGGTGCCTTTGGTGAACCAGGTCGCCTCGGGCCAGGTAGCCAGGACGCCCATCGTCGTGGCGTCGGCCTTGTCGTGGTGAAGCAGGTCAGTAATCGCCTGCTGGGTGGCATCGCTCGACGGATCGACGTAGAACCTTGCGTCGGACGCAAGGGTACGGCCGACCGGCGGGCTACTCGCCGCAGCGGGACCGACTGCCATCAGGCTGACTCCGGCCACCAGGGCCGATGTCAGCAGGAGCCGTAAGGGCGTTCGCAAACTCATGTGCTCTCCTAGATTGAGATGTGCGGTGGGTCAGTAGCCGTACACGAGGTCGTAGGCGACCTGCGGGAGGAACTGTCCTGCGGTGGAGCCGCCGCCGACGCCGCAGTTGCCGTCGGACTCGCCGGGCGTCTTGATCCAGAGCAGCATCTCGGCGCCGCCGCCCAGCTGTGTTTTGGTGCCGATTTTGCGGGAGGCGGGGTTGCACCAGGCGCCGTTGGAGCCGTTGCCGTTGCGGCTGGTGTCGACCACGAACGGGCGGGTGTACCCGTAGCTGTTGAGGGTGGCGTTGATGCTGCCCGCGTAGCTGATGTTCTGCGCGGTGGTGTAGAAGTTCGACACGTTGAGAGAGAAGCCGTGGACTCGGGCGAGGCCGGCCTGGTTGAGGTGCGCCGCCATGGTCGCCGCGGGAAGCCAGCCGGGATTGCCCGCGTCGAGGTACACCCACGTGTTTGGCGCTTTGTTCGTGAATTGGGTGATGGCGTTGTTGAGCAGGCCGTTGCGGTCGTTGATCTGGGCCTGGGTCATGCAGCTCTCGTCGCCGAGCGCGTCGGGTTCGAGGATGACGATCGCGGGCCGGGTACCGATGCCGCTGGCGAAGGCGGCGATCCAGGTGTTGTAGGCGGCGTCGCTGCCGGCGCCTCCGCCGGATTGGCCGCCGCAGATGTCGCGGTTGGGGATGTTGTAGGCGACCAGGATCGGCAGTTTGCCGTAGTACGCCGCCGCGCCGACGAACGAGCCGGTCGCGGTGCCGATGGTGCCGCTCCAGTTGCCGAACCAGCGGGCCATCGGCGTCGTCGCGATGGACGATTGGATGGACGCCGCACGCCCGTCGCCCGGGTTCGCGGCCGCCCACGTCGCCGCCGAGGAGTTCGGGTCGACGTAGAAGCCGTTGGTCATGGCGACCGGCCCGGATGCGGCGACCGCCGGCGACGAGGTGGCCACGAAGCACATGGTGATCGCGACTGCCGCTAGGACGGTGGACAGTACGCGAGAGGTGATGGCGCGATGCGTAGGTCGCATGGCTGCTCCAGATGCGCGCGAGCGGTTCCGTGTATCCGCGCGGAGCCGCTCTGAATGAAGGTGCAGTGGGATGCCGGTTGACCACTCCAGTCGACGAGCATTCTGGGTGAAACTGGAAGCGCTTCCAGTCGGTCATGTTCGATAATGGGTACGCAATATACGCCTGTCAAGGTCGCATTTGAAACATGGCCTTTACACGATCAGACTTGAAACCACGGTTAGACTGGAAGCGCTCTCGGCTCTCGTGGCCCCAAACATTCCCACGTACGCTCACGCACGAGACCGCTACCCGCGATGGAGCCGACCAAACAGAAAGTCACCAACCTGATGGACCCACAGATCCCCCGGCGCGGAGCGGCGACCCTCGACGAAGTGGCCCGGCTCGCCGGGGTGTCCCGCGCCGCCGCGTCCCGCGCGATCAACAACGCGCCGGACGTCAGCCGCGCCAAACGCGACGCCGTCGCCAAAGCCGTCCGCGAACTCGGGTATGTCCCCAACACGACCGCGCGGGCACTCGCCACGAACCGCGTCGGCGCGATCATCCTCGCGGTCTCGCATGACGACCCCGCACTGTTCGCCGACCCGTTCTTCGCACAGGTCGTCGTCGGTGTCAATGCCGCGCTCGAACAGACCGATCTCGCTCTCATGCTCATCATCGCCAACACCACCCACGGGCGAAGCCGCCTCGAACGGGCCCTGCGCTCACGCCGGGCCGACGGCGTACTCCTCATGGCGCTTCAGGGCGACGACCCGCTCAACCACCTGGTCGCCGACGCGCACGTACCGGTGGTCATCGGTGGCCGTCCTGCCCACGGCGATCCCGATTGGTACGTCGATGCCGACAACCGCGGTGGCGCACGCATGGCCACCGAGCACCTCATCACTTCCGGCCGCCACCGCATCGCGACCATTACCGGCCCGCTGAATACGCAAGTCGCCACCGCACGTTTCGACAGCTTCCGGGAGACGCTCGCGGTCGCAGGCCTTCCCGCACACCGGTACGTCCACTCCGACTTCAACGAACAGGGCGGCGCCGAAGCGATGACGACACTGATCGCCGAACACCCCGACCTCGACGCGGTCTTCGCCGCCAACGACAACATGGCGGCCGGAGCCCTACGAGTGCTGCGGCAGGTCGGACGGCGAGTACCCGAAGATGTCGCCGTGGTCGGCTTCGACGACCTCGGCATCGCCCAGCGCACGTATCCCCCGCTGACCTCCGTACACCAACCGATCCAAGCTCTCGGGTACGAGATGGCCCGGATGCTCATGACCGTCATCGACGGCGGCCGACCCAGCCCGCTGATCCTGCCGACCCGCCTGGTTGTCCGCGAATCCGCCCCCGGCACAGAGCCCACAGCCACACAACCCGACAGCGACGCCTGACGCGCTCTGACCACCAGCAGCGGTGCTGAGCATCCTGCTCCAGATCGGCCGGCTGCGTCCTATGCCCCCTGACACTAGAGTCGAACGAGCTTTCCATCTCGGTAACATTTCCACCAAAGAGACAAATAGCCGAGGAGACAATTCCCATGAAGGCGATCGTGGTGACCGACCAGGCTGCGGGAACGGCCGGGATGACGCTGGTGGAGCGGCCCGAGCCGCAGGCAGCGATAAACGACGTCGTGGTTGAGGTTCACGCGTCAGGATTCGTCCCGACTGAGCTGACGTGGCCCTCGACCTGGACCGATCGCCTCGACCGTGACCGCACGCCGTCGATCCCTGGGCACGAGCTGGCCGGAGTGGTCACCGCCCTCGGCTACGGGACGACGGGGTTGTCGGTGGGACAGCGGGTGTTCGGCCTCACGGACTGGACTCGCGATGGCACCCTGGCAGAGTATGTGGCCGTCGAGGCGCGTAACCTCGCGCCGCTGCCCGGAGACGTCGACTTCACGGTGGGCGCAAGCCTGCCGATCTCGGGCCTGACTGCGTGGCAGGGACTGTTCGAGCACGGCCGCCTTCGGGCCGGGCAGAGCGTGCTCGTGCACGGCGCGGCCGGCGCAGTCGGGGCGCTGGTGACGCAACTCGCACGTGAATTCGGCGCCTACGTCATCGGCACCGGACGGGCCGCCGACCGTCAGACGGTGCTCGACTTCGCCGCGCAGGAGTTCGTCGACCTTGAAAACGACGCGCTGGAAGACGTCGGCGGAGTCGATCTAGTGTTCGATGTCATTGGCGGCGACATCCAGAGGCGGTCCGCGGGCCTGATCCGGGCCGGAGGAACGCTGGTGACCATCGTCGGCCCGCCGGAGGCGCGTCCCGCCGACGGCCTGGCGGTCGACTTCGTTGTCGAGTCCGATCGTGCCCAACTGAGTGAGGTCGTCCGGCGGGTACGGGACGGACGACTGCGCACGAACATCGGCAACGTCGCGACCCTCGACGATGCCGTCGCCGCCTTCAACCCGACCGAGCGGACCACCGGGAAGACGATCATCAGCGTTCGTCCGTGAGGACTCCGGCACTCGATCATCGGGCGACGGATCGCTTCCCATTCCTCGTCGACCCGAACCACCTGGATGGACCGAGTACAGCGAGATGCTCGTGCCCGCACTCGATATGGACAGCCCTGGAGACGGTTAGCCTCCCTCCACGCAGCGGCGGCGCAGCACCCGGCGAGCGACGCGGCATCTTGTTTGCACAGGTCAGCGCGTTCGAGTGCACCTACGGAGTAAGAACCGGCAGCCCTGGCTGGGAGGTCGCCATCGACGCCGGGCATCGCGCCAGTTGCCATGGTGGCGGCCGGTCGTTAGCTTCCGAACAGGGCGTCGCCGATCAGCAACTGGGCCGGGTGGAGGCCGGGTTCGCCTTCTTCGGCGTTCCAGATTCCGTTCTGCAGCAGCCGGCCGGCGGTCCACGCCAGCGCCCGGTCCCGGTCCAAGTCGAGTACGTCGACCAGGGCGTCGAACCGGCGGCGTACCGCAGCGGCCGGCGACGCAGCGTCGGTGATGTCGTCGAACCGGTTGTCCAGCGCCGGTAGTAGGTCGAAACCCGGATCGCCGGCCAGCGGCTTGGGGTCGATGGCGATCCACGGCTCGCGCACCCCACCGAGGACGTTGCCGTAATGCAAATCCCAGTGCAGTAACCGGTCGGCTGGCTCGGCCACCACATCGGCCATCCGGGCAGCCCAGGCGCGCAGCGTGCCGCCGTGCGCCGGATCGGCGAAAACGGCGGCGGCGGCCGGAGTATCGGCCAGCATCCGCTCGGCGACCTCGCGCAATGACCGGATGTCGGCGGGGGCCGTACGCTGGTGCAACCGCTTCAGCAGCAGCGCGATCGTGTGCACCGCGGTCATCTCGTCCGGCTCGTCGCGTAGCGTCCGGCTACCGTCGAGCCGCTCCAACAGCATCGTGTCGTCGTCCGGGTCGACGGCGAGCAGCCGTACCGCGCCGTCACCGGCCCAGACCCGCAACGCGCTCGGCTCCCCTGGGTGTTCCGGGTCCTTCGGCTGCAGTTTCAACGCGGCGGGGGTGCCGTCCGCGCGACGTACCGGCAGGACCAGAGCGACCATCCCGTGCATCACAGCTCCGTCCGGCGTCAGCGACCAGCGGTCCAGGTAGCCACGCACCATCGCTGGCAGCCCGGCCACCCAGGCATCCCCAGCAGCGCCATAGAACCGCCGCTGGTAGGCGGCCAGCTTCTCCGGCACCACGATCTCCACGCACGCCAACCTAGCAACGACTATCCAGTCGGCAACCGTGCATCAGGAGATCCAGACCCGAACCGATCAACCTGATTCCGCATCTCTACGGCAGAGTGGATCTTGCGGCTCAACGAGGTCGTGGGACTGCTCATCTGCAGGATCGTGATGACCGTCGTGCGCCGCGAGCGTCCGGCATCCCGTGGTTGCTCGGCGGGTCTGGCCCTCGGCGTCATCGCTGTGGCTGACGATGTGCCGAGGACGCTGGCATCAGGGTCTCCGCCGTCCGGTGCTCGTCGCCGTACATCGCCGGCATCCAGTCGATACAGGCTGATCAGGGCTGTGGAGGTTTCGGTGATTCACGACGATACTGCTTGCCATGAAGGTGACCGCGCTGGTCTGCCGGGCCGGACTCCGGCCGTTGAACATGAGCGTGGCCGGCTACGGCGACTGGACAACCGTGGTGACCGACATCGGCAACGGTCCGGTCCGGATCACGTCGATGGTCAACCTCGATCGCGACCGGTGGCTGCTGCCGGGTTCGCAGGTGACGATCGATCTCGCGCCCGAGCGGGTTGGTGAGGCGCGCAGCTACACGGTCGACTGGGATTCGGTGCCGGCAATCCAGGACCGGGTCGCCGTGAACGATCCCGTGGTAGCCGAACCGCGGGCCGCGATGGCGGCCGCGGAGGCCGCGATGGCTTCCTCCGGGCGGATCCGGCCGATGCCTCCCGGCAAGGCCTACCTGCCGCGGTCATATCCGGTAGCCAACCTCAGCGCGTGGACAACCGCATGCGATGAGGCGATCGCCGCTACCGCGACACTGCCGGCACCGCCGGGGATGGTGCGGGTCGTCGCGATCGTGGTAGGTCTCCGGCTGTTAATGCGCCACGAAAACCGTGACATCTTCGGCAATCGCCCGATGGAGGCCCAAAACTTCCGACAAGGTACGCAGTACCGTCGGCCCCATGGCGGCACTGAGGCAGTGTTCGCGCTCGCCGCACCGGGGCGGACACCGCGGGCCGTGTTCGTCCCGAAGTTCGCGGCGCCCTCGACAAAGGATCTGTCGGTGCAGCCGGCGATCTACCCGTTCCTGCCGGCCATGGTGGCCGCGGACGGGTCGGGTGCCGTGGAGATCGTGTGGGACGAGGTTCTCGACCTGCGCGCGCAGACTGGTCAGTACGCCGGTCGCGCCCGGCAGCAGGCGGCAGCGGTGTTCCAGGCTGAGGCGGAACTGCATGCGCGAGCGCTGCCACCCGGCGTCACGCTCCCGGCACAGGCGTTCACCGACGCGTCCACACTCGGCAAGCTCTGGCCGACGTACCCGCCGCAACACCAGCAGGCCACCCTCGCCCGGATGCACGCCAGCCTGAGCACCATGCCGCCCGACCTGCAGCAGGCTTACGTGGCTCTGTGGCGCTCCTACGGCCTGCCGATCTAGTGCGCCGCAGTGCAGGTAGACGGCCGCCGTGCGGCGCGCTGTTCGCCAGGATGGAACGCCATCGGCCTGCCGATCCGGGTAGAGGGTTGGACGTGACCACGGCTCGCCACCCGGCCCGATGCGGCAGGCCACCGAGTCCGTAGCCGAACCGCGCCGACGATTCAACGGCGTCCACCCGACCTCGCACCGATGCTGCGGTTCGGTCCGACCGTCCGCTCCGATAGTCCGCGCTCGTGCCCGCGCGAGCGCAGATGGGCTTTGCGGCGCACCCCTATGCTGACGCCATGTCAACGGGTGGCGACGTTCCGCGCAAGATTGTTCCTCGGAGGACGCTGATCCTCCTTGCACTGTCCGTTATCGCAGTCACCGCGATCGCTGCGATCGACCTCGATCCGGGCTCAAAGTCGGCGGCGGCGGCCAGCGCGGGCTGCCCGACTGTTATCCCATGCGAGAGCGGACTCGGTGTCGCAGGTACCGACGGTCGCCTGCCGACGGAGGCTCAGCTTGTCGCCAACAGCTCGTCACCGGTCGTCGCCTCGTGGCACTCTGCATCAGGTACGTCCGGCTTCATCCTGCCGGCAGCTGCGCCTGGGTCCGCGTACGAGCTGTACATCGGTTGTCTCGGTGGCGGAAGTGTCGACATCGCCGTACATGATCATACCGGCCGTGAAGTCGAGGATGACCTCGTCGGCTGCGACGGTGTGATCTACCCGAGCGTCGGTCGGGCTCCAGGTCTGACGCCCACTGGCCCGTTCGAGGTCGATGTCCGCGAGACTGCGGTCACAACCGACGCCGAGATACTCGTCCTCGAAGCCGAAGCCACCGCCGATCATTAATGGATCGGATACCCGCATCTGGGTTGAGAGTTTGCCCTTCAACGTTGTCAAGGACGCCCTGTAGCAGTCCATCGTGAGCCGGTCGTCGGCTCGGTAGCCTAGCGGCACGGGCACCGAGGCGTTCTTGACTGCGGTGAGCGTCGGCCTATTGGACCGCCGAGGCCGGGGCGGACAGCGCGGGGTACCGCTGGTGGCGTGTGATCGCAGGTTTGGTGCTGCCGTTGCTGTGTGACGGGAGGATGTGCGACATGCTCGAGACACGGCCGATGACCCCGACGATCGTGCGTGCGCTGCGGGGCCTCGCGGACGGCGGGTTCGACATGGCGTCGATGTGCGCGACCGCGGCGACCTTCGGAGTCGTCGATGCCGCGTCGGATCCGATGTTGGTTGTTTTCGATCTGCCCGGCGGTGGTGTCCTCCAACTCGCTACGGCGGATGAGGCAGGTGAACGGGTGGCTGCGGCAATTGTGCCGGTGTGCGGTTGGGACCTCGGCGGCGGCAATGCTGAGGACGATCCGGACCGGGTTTCCTTCGATGCACATGTCGACGAGTTGATGGCGGTGGTCCGGGCCACGATCGGTGAGGCGGACCATGTCGGAGTCGACAGTGAGTGTTTCGGGTTCCGGTGGGCGGTGTGGTCGGGTGTCACGGGTCTGATGGCGGTGCAGCAGAGCTGGTATGACTACTATCCGGACATCAATATCTGGATCCGTCCGCATCCCGAGGCCGGCTTCGCACCCACAGGGCCGTTCGCGGAATGGCTGATGTCGACACCATGAACACCCTCGACTGCTCCCGTGTGCCGGCCGTACGCAGGCCGAACAGTCCGCGTCGTCTGGTCACCGTCCACGTATCGGGGTAGTAGCGCAGGCGAGCGTATCAACGGCGGTGACTCGCGGCCCGAGTTACCCGCGGCCGGGTCGAATGGCACCGGGACCGCACGGCTACGTCGCAATCGATGCTTGCCGCAGTCACTCTAGGCACGGTCAGAGGTAGTCAGTAATCTCCTGTTCCCAATCGTCAGGTGAGGGCGTTCGGGTCAGCTGTCGTACGGGAACGGCTCCCACAGCGCCTTCTGGCCTACCGTGTCGTCGCCTTCGATCTCGACCCGAAGATCGCGGACGTTCAAGCCCGCTGCCTTGGCCTCGGCCAGCGCCGCGGCGTCGTAGACCGAGTTGCGGAATGACTGGCACATGTACGTTCGGGTCTTCAGATACGCCACGTAGCGGTCGTGATGCGCGTCGTTGAGGCCGATCGCCGCGAACAGGGCCATCCGCTGGGCGGTCGCGGCCGGACGCATCCGCCACCGCGGCGTCGACTCGACCTTCTTCGGGTCCACTGTGGCGCCTTGCGGGAACTTCAGCTGGATTCCGTTGCCGCTGTGCGTCGTACGCAGGCTCCACACCGCGACGTCGCCGACGCCGGTACGGACGTAGACGTTCTTACCCTGGGTCAGCGGGACTACGTTGTGTGACTTCGCCCTGATGTTGAGACCGCCGCTGTGATCGAGGTGGTCCTGTAGATAGACGCCGAAACGCAGGACCGTGTAACGGCCGTTGCGCCAGTCAGGCCCGTTCGGGTCGGTGCGGTCGGTGTTGTCCTTGTGGAAGCCGCGCTGGCCGGAGTTGATGGTGAACGAGCTGTCGCCGGCATACCAGATGTCGTCGCTGCTCAGGATCTGGCGCGCGATATCGACAAAGACGCCGTCGACCAGCGCCGACCGCAGCAGAGGGTTGGCCAGCAGATCACCGTGCTGAGCTGGAGTTGCTACCGCGGCCTGACGGAACGCTTCGATCTGCGTCGCGGAGTAGACGCCGCGAACGATCGTATAGCCGTCCTCCCAGAATGCGTTGACGTCGACGTTTCCTGTCGCCATGTTCTCTCCCGATTCAGGGGATCCGCATACAATCTGTGACTCTACAACGGCCCTGAACGCTAGTGACATGCCCGATCGGGTCCCGGTCGAGCATGTCACTAGCGGCCAGGATCTCCATGGAGTGAAATGAGAGCGGCATTCCCATCACCGAGACGACCTTGAGGTACTCCGTCTGTGACGACGACGGTCCGTACTCGATCGTCCTGTCGACCGGACACCGGCCGCTCAACCTGCAACTCGCGGTCGGCCTAACCGTCGATCGTCCTTAGTTCGATGCCTTCCTCCGCGGTCGGTACCTCGAACAGCGACTGAAGATGCGTGACAGCCGCAGCATCAAGATCGTGGCTGAAGTCGCAGCCCTGCGCCGTCCGCGCCGCGGCTCTGGTGATCGCAACCTCCAGCGGAACACGCACGTAGTGCAACACCGGCCGCGTACCAGCGAATTCGGCCTTGCGTCGCCACTCGCACCGCCGTTGCCGACTCCACTGATTCCAATCCAGGACCACATCAACGCCGGTCTGCAACACCTGCACCGCGATGCTCCAGATCAGCTCCTGACAGACGCCCGCCGCCTCCGGGTACCGCGGATCGTCGTACCGCATCCCGTGCAACGTCAACATCCACTCGTCCAGGCTGAACCGAACACCGGGAAGCGTGCGCGCCAGATGGTGTGCATGGGTGGTCTTTCCCGCGCCGTTGAGCCCGCACAGCAGATGAACACGTGGCTCGGTCCGATTCCGACGCCCCACCACATCCATATGCCACATACTGCGGTGACTCTGCACCATAGCCGCGGCCGGGTGGCACCACGATCGCTCGTCGTCCAGCGGTTCGCCGATGCGGCGGAGATCGCTCGGGCGGGCGTTATCTCCCGTTTGAGCAGCTCAGACGCAATTCAGGGCCGCGGGCGTCGTTGGCGGCCGACGTGGTCATCGGCGGAATGGGCTCTGCGTGGACCTTCGCGCCCGCAGGGCACCGGCTGGCCCGGCATCCCGCACGAGCCGCTCGACAACGAGCGAATGCCGTCGCTTGCCCGTACCTCGGTTGACCATTTGAAGTCAAAGATCCGTAATAGGGCATATATGTCATGCATAGCTAATCGCCAGTGGCTGTTGCCGGCGCGCAGCCGATTAAGTGTGAGATGAACCACGCTGACCTGGGATAACTTGGCGGAGGCATGGGTCCGAGGCAACCTGGCACACGTCGCGCTCCCCGCGCGTCCCGGAACACCTCAGGGAGTCACCGTGGCCGTCCATCGGCGAGACCGCCAGCGCGTACGCGTAACCAAGACCGTCGGCACCCTCGCGGCGGCGACCGTAGCCGGCCTCGGCGTTGTCATCTTCAGCCTCTGGACAGACGACTACCGACCATCAGACCCCTACTGCGAAGGTCGGCGCCGTCGTTACCGCGCCAACCCCCGAACCGGCGTTCCCGTCGGCAACACCACCCTCTGTCGCCGCCACGATGTCTCCCACGGCCACCGCCACGGCTACCACCGACGCGAGCCCTCAGCCAGCCGTCAACAGGGCTGCGACGCGTCCCACGACTCCAGCCGTTGCACCGTCGCCAAGCACCCCGGCGCCGGCGGATCACGCGCCCACCCCGCCATCCTCCCCGGCGACCAGCCCACCGGCCACTACCTCGCCGGCACCCAGCGCAAGCCCGTCGCCGACCCCGTCCAGCCCGGACCCGACCCCGACCGAGGCGCCGACTGAGGCTCCGACGACGCCTGCGCCGAGTTCGCCAGAGCCCGCACAGTCTCCGACCAGCTAAACGGCGCGGTGAGGTCGGGGTACGCCTGGGTGTGCTTCGGATCCGTACCCGCCGACGGTCATCGACCGACTCCTGCACACGGGGCGACCACCGAGCGGCGCACGATGCAACGGCGGTCGTCCGGACCGGTCGCTAACCGTAGATCTCGCGAATCTGGTTGACGTCCAGATCCCCGGTGGCCAGGACGATCGCGTGCCGGCCGTCGCCAGTATCAACCTGATACAGCTTGATCCCGCCGCCGGACAGGTCGAGCAGGATGTCAGCGAGACCGTCGAGGTCCGAATGTGCGGCGGGATCCCACGTCCACAACCGATGCTCGGACTGACGGCCACGAGCACCGGTCAGCTCGCGACGGAGTTCGGCGATTTCGACGTCGGCGGCTGCCCGGGCAACGGCGACGACGGCGACTGCCCGTGCCGACCAGCTCTCGATCGTCTCGGTGACCGGATCCCCGAAGTCGGTATGGATGCGGCGCCCCACGACAGCTTCGGGGTCGGCGACAGCGCGGCGGATCATGGCAAGCAGATCGGTCGGGTCGCCGGCAGCAGCGGATACGGTCTGCGAGGAGGCGTACGCGACGTTGGATTCGGGACCGTTCGGCTCGGCCTCAACGGCTGGTGGATGAGACGGGTCGGGCATGGTTTCGTCTCCTCGCTATCGACCACGGCCCAAGCCGCCTATGTTCACACGGGCGGATGCCGAAGTAGTCAGATCTGCTCGCCGCACCGATCGTCGACGAATGTCCCGAGTCCGCCCAGTCGACCAGTCCGGATCCGGGGCGCAGCGGTCAGGTTCGCAGGCGGAGTCGAACACCCGGTCGAAGTCCAGCGGTTGCGCCACCCCGCCACCGCCGACCGCCGAACGACCAATAGAGGCAGAGGCAGGCCACCGCGAGAACGGACCCTCCCACGATCACGTCCCCGACGTACCCGTGACCTCCTGGCGGATATGCCCGCGTCGACGCGGGTGATGTCACCATGACAACGTACGGGCTGGTGGGTGCAGTGTCTTGAGTGACGGTGACCGTGACATTCGCAATGCGGCTCCCGTCGTCGCCTGCGAATGAGCCACGGCAGGTCCAGGTTGTGGAGCTTCGACCGGAACTGGCACTGCAGTGATCGACCTGCATGACACCTCTTGTGCCGTGCATCGCCCGGTATTCGCCGATAAACTGCGGAAACACACCGAAGGCAACAAATGCCAGACCGGCAACGCCGAGCAGCCGAAGAATCCATGTCCCGGCAGCGGGAGTCAGCAGCCCGATTTGGCTAACGAGCCGGTAGTAGAGGTCCACGCCGGCGATGGTAGCCGGGAATAGCACCAAGCCAACGACTCGACGATCACCTGCCTGACTGCGGTTTACTCGCCACCGTCCCGCAGGCCGACACAGTCGAAATCCCAGAACGTCGACGAGTAGACGAACGTGCCTGTCATCCACGGCTCGTAGCTGGACAGTATCGCGACCTGGAATGCTACGTCCGGGATGCGCAGTGACGGTTTGCGGAATCCGTGCTCACGTCCGGGGGTGAAGCCCAGGCGGGAGTAGTACGCCGGGTCGCCTTCGAGGAACACCAGCGGCACAGCGTGCTTGTCCAGCAGATCCAAGCCGTGCCGGACGAGGTCCGCGCCGATGCCTTCTCGCTGCCGCTCGGGAATGACGGCAAGAGGACTTAACACGTGTACCTCGACCAGTCGCCGCGGCGCATCGAGACGACTACGCGTGAACATGACATGCCCGACGACGTCTCCGGCGTCCTCCGCGACGACGGAAAGCGCGCCTGGATCATCGCGGCGCAAGGCATCGACGAGATCAGCCACCGTGTCTCCATGATCGCCGAACGCCCGGCGATGGATATCTCGTACTGCACTACGGTCGTCGATCTGCTCCATACGAAGGTCCATGACTGCCGACCGTAACAATCGAAGGTTCAGACCGCTGACCGCAACAACCGACCGAGCCGTCCAGCTGTGTCAGAGCCAGGTGGTGCCCAGCCAGACGGTCACGGCGGCGAGCGCGAGGAGCGCGATGTTGAGTCCGATTTTCCGGGCCTCGCCGCGGGACACATGGACCGCGATGCCACCGACCTGGATCAGGACAAGACCGATCGCCGCGGCGACAGCGAGCCAGGTCGCGATCCCGGTCAGCGGCGGCAGGATCAGGCCGGCCGCGCCGAGGACCTCCAGCACGCCGATTGTCCTCACCAGAGGCATGGGTACGCGATCGACCCAGCCCATCATGGGCTGGAGTTGCTCCTGGCTCTGGATGACCTTCTTGCCTCCGGCGTAGAGGTAGAACACCGCAAGCAGCGCAGCAGTGATCCAGTACGCGAGTTCCATGAAAGCCCCTCAGTGGTTACCATCCGGAAAGTAGCTACATGATGCGGCACTATCGAACGGCGCACAAAGGCAGATCGTGGCAACTCTCGAGCAGGGTTCGGCAGGAGTACCTACAACTGGATGAGGCCGGCGGTGGTCGGTCGGAAGCCGCACGCGTCGAAGTAGAAACCTGTCAGGTGCTGCTCGAAGTCCACGTGCAGCCACTCACAACCGGCGGCACGAGCCTGCTGCACGACCAACGCCACGAGCCCCGTGCCGATCCCCTGCCGTTGGTACGCCGGCGAGGTGACCGTGTCGAGGACGAACGCGTGGGTGGCGCCGTCCCAGATGACGTTGACCCATCCGACCAGCGTCCCGGCATCGGAGCGGGCACACACCCAACCGAGGCTGTACGCATCCACCTGCGCCCGGATGTCCCATCCGGCATCGTCGAACGTCTCGTGCCCGAAGCCCTCGGCGTGCAACGCGTTCACCTCTGCACTGGTGAACTCGCCACGCCACGTGTAGCCGATTGACATGCGCTCGACGCTACCGGGAGCGCTGCGACCCGTCGCGGACAGAGGTTATGTCGTACGCATGATCTGGATCAGGAACTCGGCGTTCGTGGTGGTCTTCTTGAGCTGCTCGATCAGGAGATCCAATGCGTTGTGCGGGTCCATTCCGGTCAGTACGCGGCGGAGGCGGGTCATCGCGATGAGTTCGTCCGGTGCCAGGAGTGCCTCTTCCCGGCGAGTGCCGGACTGAAGGACATCGATCGCCGGGAACACCCGTCGTTCGGCGGTACGCCGGTCGAGTTTGAGTTCGGCGTTGCCGGTGCTTTTGTACTCCTCGAAGATGACACCGTCACCGGCCGAGCCGGTTTCGACCAGGGTCGGTCGCGATGATGGTCAGCGATCCGCCGTCCTCGATGTTGCGAGCGGCGCCGAGGAACCGCTTCGGCGGGTAGAGCGCTGCGGCGTCGATTCCGCCGGTGAGGATCCGCCCGGATGAGCGGCTGGCGTTGTTGTACGCGCGGCCGAGGCGGGTGATGTTGTCGAGCAGGACCACGACGTCCCCGCCGAGTTCGACGATGCGCTTGGCACGCTCGATCGCCAGCTCGGCGAGGGCAGTGTGATCGGAAGGGCTGCGGTCGAAGGTGGAGGACAGGACCTCACCGCGTACCGACCGCTGCATGTCGGTGACCTCCTCCGGCCGCTCGTCGACCAGGACGACCATGATGTGGCACTCGGGGTGGTTGCGGGCGATCGCGTTCGCGATGGTTGTCATCACCGTCGTCTTCCCGGCCCGCGGCGGGGCGACGATCAGCGCCCGCTGGCCCTTGCCGATCGGCATCAGCAGGTCGATGAGCCGGCCGGTCACGTTGCTCGGATCGGTTTCCAGCAGTAGTCGCTGCTGCGGATACAGCGGAGTCAACGCATAGAAGTCGGGGCGTTTGAGGGCCAGTTCAGGGTCTGCGCCGTTGACCGAATCGACCCGGACGAGTACGGGTGCACGGCGGTCTGACTGCTGCGCGACGCCGGTTACGACATCGCCGCGGCGCAGTCCGCACGAGCGGACGATCGACGGCGGGACGTGTACGTCATCGGCGCTCGGCAGGTAGGTCATGGCACGGATGACGGCAGCGGTGCCGGTCACGTCGAGGACGCCGGTGACCGGCTGTACCGGCTGCTCGGCGCTCGAGCCTGCCGGTCGTTGCTCGCGTCGACCGGGCGCATGAGCGCGAGTCCTGGTGGTGGTTTTCGGTTGATCAATGATGGTCATGGGTGGTGCTCCTTGGTACTGAGACATGTGGGCATGAACGATGGGTTTGGTGTGCGGACTGATGCGCACGGATGGCGTCCGGCTCGTGGGCGGCAGAAGCCGCGCTGGAACCTGTGACGGGAATGCTGACCAAACCTGCGGAAATCCCAGAGAGGGCGTCGCGGTGTCAGCAGAAATTGCGGCTGAAATCGCCGCTAGATGGGCTAACGGTACCCGAGCCGCCGACGAGAAGCAAGAATCATGACCGCGGTCACGGTCACATCAGCCCACGTCAGCTGGCCGCGGCGCACGGCGAGCGTGCACCGGCTGGCCGTCACGACGAAATGATGATCAGCGCTGACGGGTAACGCACGGACCCGCGAGGCTGTTCACCAGTTATGACCAATAGCGATGTCGACTACCCGCAGATGATCACCCCGGCCGGTCACAGCGAGCCGGCACCGCGCCGGGTTCGCGCGGTTCTGAACGGTCAGACCGTCCTGGACACCACGAACGCGGTGTACGTGTGGGAGTCGCCGAACTACCCGCAGTACTACATTCCGATCGCGGATGTGACGTCCGACTTCATCGTCGATGAGCAGCGGCCGGAGAAGCTCCGCCGCGGTACGGCCACACGGCTCGGCCTGAAGGTCGGCGACGTGGAAAGGCCGGGCAGCGCGCATCTCTACACCGACGACAACCTGGTCCGGTTCGACTGGAACGCATTCGACTCCTGGTACGAGGAGGACGAGGAGATCTTCGTCCACCCACGGAACCCGTACGCGCGGGTCGATGCGCTGCGCTCGAACCGCCGGGTGCGAATCGAACTCGACGGTGTCGTGCTTGCCGATTCGGCATCGCCGGTCATGGTGTTCGAAACCGGTCTGCCGACCCGCTACTACCTCGACCGTACCGACCTGAACTACGAGCACCTGATCGCAACGGACACGATCACCGCGTGCCCGTACAAGGGTCGGACCAGCGGTTACTGGTCGGTGCAGATCGGCGAGCAGACCTACCCGGACCTCGCCTGGACCTACGGCTTCCCGACCCGCGAATTACAGCCGATTGCCGGGCTGGTTGCGTTCTACAACGAAAAGGTGGACATCTTCCTCGACGGCAAGTTGCTGGAACGGCCCAAGACTCACTTCTCCACGTAGGCCGGCCGGCTATCGCTGGTATGCCGGTCACTCCATCGTGCCACCGGCGGCGAGTTGGGCCTCGAGGTCTGCGATCCGCTGCTCGGCGTCGGCAACCTGAGCGGACAGAGCGGCGACGGTGGTGGATTCGGTGTCGCCGACGGCCTTGATCTGCGCGGCGAGCGCGGCGGTATCAACGGCCGTACTGGTGGTGAGGGTGTCCAGGGTGGCCTGGATCGCGGCCTCGGTTTTGACGATCCCGGCGAGAGTGGCATTGGCCTGAGCGGCTTCGGCCGCAGCGGCTGCAGAGGCCAGGCGGATTCGGTAGATTGCGGTGTTCAGCGCCGTCAGCGGGAGAGTGGTGAAGTCGGTGTCGGCGGGGATGTTCGGGATCTTCTCGGCCAGGACGGCGTCGGCGATCGCAGCCCGGGACGCGGGAGTGACATCTATAGTGGCCATGACCTGCTCCAGAAGTTGGGTGAGGGTGCCGCGGTACGCGTTCGCGTCGCACGTACTGTGGCCGGCGATCGTCGCCGACGACGTGTACTGACAGAGAACCGGGATCTGTCCGGAGTATCGGTTCCAGCCGGAGTACGTGTCACCCGGATACAGGTCCTTGAAGGATGCTTGCCGGTTACTGGGGTAGTTGGCATTCCACAACGGATGTCCGAGACCGGTGAGCGTGTTGCCGTAGATGCCGTGCGAGGCGTACGCGATCACGACCCGGTCGGTCCGGTCGCGGAGCCGGTCACAGAATTCCTTCGCCCAGGCCGGCGACGGCAGACCGGTCGGGCTGCGTTCGAGGTCGGCCTGCCAGAACCAGCCGGGGAAATCCGTCCACCACGGCTCGTGCCGGTTGGCCTCCGCGATGAGCGCGGCTACCTCATCGGCCGGCCGGTCGTTGCCGTGGTTGAACCAGTACGCGCCGACGACCGAGATTCCGACGTTCCGGGCCGCGGCCAGTGCAGTCGCTGCCGTTGGATCGATATTGCCGAGACCTTCACCGAGCTTGTGGGTGAACCCGACGATGCCTTCGCGGTGGGCCTCGGCCAGGTCGGCGGTGGTCAGGGTGCCGTCGTAGTGGCTGGCATCCCACAGGAAAACCGTCACCAGGGCATCTCCTCACGGTGGATCCACCGCCGCGGTGACCATGAGCATGTCGATGTTCGCAGTCGGTTACCCCGATCCTGCCCTAACACGACCCCACCGCCAAGGCTCTGTCGTCCTTTCCCCGACGTTGCCGACGTTATTCGTCGTGGTAGAGACAGCCCGCGGAGGTCTGGGTCGCCAGATATGCCACAGCGACGACCGGACGGCAGCCTGCACAAACCACCAAACCAACGGCACTGGACTACGGCATCCATCGATGCGTTCGGGCCGCTTCTCGCGCGGCCCGCCTGACCTGGTCGATCGGCGCGGCGTACCCGTCGGGACGCCAGATCATCGCCCAGGGGTAGCGGAGCGACGGCTCCGCCAGCGGGATTGCGACCGTACCCTCGGGGTGTGGCGTCGATCGCAGCCCGAGCGTGACGCAGCCGCCTTCGCGGATCAGGTCGAGTCCGGTGGCGGCGCCGTCGGTGGCCGTGGAATGGCGGCGCAGCGTGAATCCGGCTTCGCGGCAGGCGTGCCGGACGTAGTCGTTCCATTCCGGGGCAACCGAGTCGTGTGGCAGGTAGAAGACCTCGTCGGCCAGGGCCGCCAGTCGGAGGTTCGGGACGTCAGCGAGCGCATGATCGGCCGGCAGGATGGCGTCGATGGGCTCGTACCGGATGATGTCGTGGTCTATGTTCTGCCCGGTTGCCGCGTCGGCTCCGCAGAATCCCACGTCCAACTCGCCGGTGAGGATCCGTTGGCGTTGCCCGGCGGTGCCGAGCGTGGTGACGTGCAACGGAAGTTCCGGGTGGCGGGCACGCAGGCTGCTGAGCACCTGCCGCGGCGTGGACAGTGCCGCGTCGATGACGTCGATGCGCAGGACCGGGTGTCCGCCGGCCGCGGCGGCCGCGCGTGCGATGCCGGTCTGCAGCGTGGATAGCGCAAGCTGCGCGTACGGCAGGAAGGCTGTTCCCGCCGGAGTCAGCGTGACACCTCGTGACGATCGGGCGAACACGGCGACGCCGAGCTGGGCTTCGAGGCGTTTGATCTGGTTGCTCAACGCCGGTTGGGATACGTACAGACGCTGCGCAGCCCGGGTGAAGTGCAGTTCGTCGGCGACGGTGGTGAAGTAGCGCAGCAGCCGGATGTCGATCCCCGCCGCCGACCAACCATCCGGTTCGAAGGTCATCGCCGACTCCGTTCATGACCTGTATCGATAACCAGATCCTGTCACTGCCCGGCAACCATGTCTTGGACCGCGAGATCGGGTCGGATGGACAGTCGGCGTACCAAGTCGATGGACATCGGAGGACATGATGGAGAATTCGATCAAGATCGGATCGCAGTGGATAGGGCCTGATCACAGGCCGTTCGTGGTCGCGGAGATGTCGGGCAATCACAACGGCGACCTGGCCCGAGCCCTGGCCATCGTCGACATGGTCGCGCAATCGGGTGCGCATGCCCTCAAGGTGCAGACGTACACGCCGGACACGATGACGATCGACGTCGACACCCGGCGCTTCCGGGTCTCGGATGATCACGCGCTATGGGGCGGGCAGACCCTGTACGAGCTCTACCGGACCGCCCACACACCCTTCGAGTGGCATCGGCCGATCTTCGAACGAGCCCGCGAGCACAACTTGACCGTGTTCTCCGCCCCGTTCGACCGGACCGCGATCGATCTGCTGGAAGGACTCGGTTCGCCGGCGTACAAGATCGCCTCGTCGGAGATCGTGGATCTGCCGCTGATCCGCCTGGCGGCGGAGACCGGGAAGCCCTTGATCCTGTCGACCGGCATGGCCAGCATTGCCGAGATCGACGCAGCGGTATCGGCGGCTCGCGAGGCCGGCGCGAAGGAGATCATTGTGTTGGCCTGCACCTCCGCCTACCCGGCTCCGCCGGAACTCAGCAACCTCCGTCGCATCCCGATGCTGTCTCAGATGTACGGCGTACCGGTTGGGCTGTCGGATCACTCGTCCGGCATCGGGGTCTCGATCGCGTCGATTGCCCTCGGTGCCTGCATGATCGAGAAGCACGTGACGCTGTCCGGCGACGATGGCGGCGTGGATTCGTCGTTCTCTCTCCGTCCGGACGAACTGGCCATGCTCGTCGTGGAGAGTGAGCGGTCCTGGCGGGCACTCGGCACCACCAGGATCGGGCCGACCGACGCGGAGACCGAGGGCCTGCGCTTCCGGCGTTCGCTCTGCGTGGTGCAGGACGTACGCGCTGGCGATCCGGTTACGGCCGGCAACGTGCGTTCCATTCGCCCGGCCGGCGGACTTCCGCCCGACGCGCTGAGTACGGTGCTCGGCCGCACGTTCCGCGTCGATGTGCCACGAGGAACGCCGCTGACCTGGAATCTCGTCTAAGGACGTGGCATCTCATAGAGCAGAATGGCCGGTGCCCTCCGGGGCGCCGGCCACTCTTTGGATCAAAACGGTACGTCGACCGCGGCCTTATGCGCACTCGCGGCAGATCAGGTTGGCGCCCCGCTGGACGGCCAGTTGGCTGCGGTGGTGGACCAGGAAACAGCTGCCGCAGCGGAATTCATCACCGCGCATCGGCACGACCGCGACGCTGAGTTCCTCGTCGATGAATTCCGCTCCGGCAAGCTCAAAGACGTCGGCGGAGTCGTCGACGTCCACGACAGCGGACTGAGCGTCGCCCCGTCGGGCCTGCAGCTCTTCCAGACTGTCTTCAGCGAGTTCGACACCGCCGCGCGGGGCGTCGTAGTCAGTGGTAGCCATCAGTGCTCGCTCCTGTCAGTCATCCAAACGTCACCGGCCGTGACGTTGCGGATGCGCGGAATGGTATCTCTCGAAATTGAATGCTCACACCACTCGAACCTGTGACCGCTGTGACCTGCCCGACACGACACGCGAATGGCACGGCGAGCCTCTCCCGTCAACCAACGATCCATCGCCGGAGACGGTGCGGTCTACTGTGGAATGTCACGGAACGATCCGTGAGAACCGGCTCAACCAGGGCTGGCCTCATACGATAGTCGGTACACGAGCGTTATTCGTACCATGTGATCGATGCTTTTATCTTCTTTTCTACATATAACATGACCAATCGTGCTCAAACAGATAATTGTCAACGACGTTGGACCGCGACGCAACCGAACGGCTGATCAGCTACTTGGCGCCGCGTATCGGTCAAGTGTGAAGGTCGAGACGCCGGCCGTGTTGTCGATATTGAGACGGCTGCCGCTCGCCGGCCACGCGTCCGGTGTGAAGACCGTGCCGCCCGCGATGCCGCTGTGCACGGCGCCGTCGATCGTGGCACTGCCGGCGCCGCCGCCCATCGTGACCTGGGCCGGCATGCCGGCCGGCGCGTGCACGGTGAACGCGGTGGCACCGCCCGCCATCTGGACGGCGACGAGGTCCGGTTCGGCCGGCACGTACGCGTCGATCCTGGTCACGCCCGCACCGAAGTCCAGCGCAGCGAGGCCGCCGGCGCGCATGTCCACGTTCGTCTCGGTAGCACCGCCATCGAGGTGGATCGTCCACATCACCGCGTTGCTCAATTCGATGTCCACGATCGACGGCCCGTTGACGCCACTGGACGACAACTGCGTGACGACCTGGCCACCGGCCACGACCGCGCTCGGCACCTGACCGGCACCGACCGGCGTGGTGATCCGGTAGAGCGAACCGCCGATGTCGCCGCTGTGCAGCACGATCGTGGTCACGCCGCTGGCCAGCTCGAACCCGGCCGCCTTGAGATCACCGCGATCGGCCGTGACCACATGGGCGCCGTTCGGGCCGAGGATCGGGTTGGACGTCGTCACCCGCGACGGACCCGAACTGGTGCAGCCGGAGAGCGCTGCACAGCCGAGCAGAAACGCCACCGCGACCGTCTTCGTCATGCCCGTCATGTTGCCGCATTTCGCCGGCAACAAACATCAGAGACATTTCGAGTACGGTAACCGGATGCCTCAACAGATCTTCGGGTTCTCCGGCCTCCTCACCACGCCCGGCGCCCGCCCGACAGGGGACCTTGTGAAACACGCCGTGTCGCTCGCCGGCATCGACGAGGGCGCACCCGTGCGTCTCTGCTACATCCCGACCGCGGTCGGCGACTCCCCCCGCGCCGTAGAGGCCGCGACGACCAACTTCGCGAAGATCCCCGGCGTCGAATTCAGCGCGTTGACGCTGTTCACCCAGCCGAACGTGCCCGACATCGCGGCTCATCTGCTGGCACAGGACGTCATCTTCGTGGAAGGCGGCAGCGTCGCGAACCTGATGGCGGTTTGGCGGATCCACGGACTGCGACCCATCCTGCGCGAGTGCTGGGAGCAGGGCATCGTCCTATCCGGAGCGAGCGCCGGCAGCATCTGCTGGCATCTGGGCGGGCCGACCGACTCGTTCAGCGACGCGCTCGATCCGTTCGACGACGGTATGGGCATCCTCCCGTACAGCAACGGGGTGCACGACGACTTCCCGGATCAGCCGCGCCGGTCGACCTACCGCAAGCAGATCGCCGACGGGATCTGCCCACCCGGGTACGCGTCCGAGGACGGCGTCGGCCTGCACTACATCGGCACCGAGTTGCACGAGGCGGTCACGATCGTCGAGGGCAAGACGGCGTGGTGGGTGGACGAGACCGGGGCGACGGCCGTTCCGACCCGTCTGATCTAGCACTCTGCCGTACCCTCTCGGGATGACGTCACTTCAAGTCGGCGAGGACGACGACGAACTCGTCCAGCGACTCGACAAAGAGCTCACCGCGTTCAATGCGGCGGCCACCGGGGCCGATGACGAGCGCGACCTTTCGGTCCGGATCACCGACGACGACGGCGAGTTGGTCGCCGGGCTGACCGGATGGACCTGGGGCGGCACCGGCGGCATCAGCATGGTGTGGGTGCGGCCGGACCGCCGGCGCGCCGGGTTCGGCCGCCAATTGATCAAGGCCGCCGAGGACGAGGCCAGATTACGCAGTTGTACGCGCATGATCGTTTCCTCGTTCACGTATCAGGCTCCCGACCTCTACCGTGGCCTCGGTTACGTGGAAACCGGCCGGTGGCTCGGCTTCCCGGCCGGCAGCGCCGACGTGTGCTTCGCGAAGAACCTGACCATGGACACTCCGGCCCCGATCCGGTTCGCCGTCATCCTCGACATTCCCGAGGGCGTGGCCGGCATCGCGTACGAGGATGCCGTCCTACCGTTGCTCGCCGACCATGACGGATGGCTTGAGCAGCGACTGCGTACCGGCGATGGTGCCACCGAGGTCCAACTGATCACGTTCGGGTCCCGCGACGGCTACGAGTCGTACCTGGCGGATCCGCGCCGGGCCGCGTACCGGGAGCAGTTCCTGACCGAGCCGCTGCCCACCCGTCTCCTGGAGATCTTCCCGACCTGACCAGATGAACCTCTGCCCGCTGGTTCAGCGCGCTTCTGCCGGAGTAAAGGTCCGTGGCAGCAAGATGGCGGCAACGAGCCCGGCTATCGAGATCACCGCCAGAACGATCATGGCGAGCGCGTACGAGCGCTCCGGCGTGGCAGTAATGCCCGCCACGATGATGGTTCCCGCGATCGCTGCGCCGAGGCTGGAGCCGAGGTTGGAGATGCACCGTGACAGTCCCGAGATCTCGCCTTGGAGGTCCTCGGTGAAGCTTGACTGCACGATGTTGACCGACGGCGTGAGCATGAGGCCGAGCCCCAATCCGATGAACAGGAGTCCGGGCGCGAATGCCCAGGCGCTTTTCGAAAGACTGACCATCGCAAGCAGCACGCCGACGCCGGCGATAGTGGTGACGAAACCGGCCACGATCAGCGTTCGTTGAGACCGGCGCTTCGCCAGACGCTCGGCGGCGAAAGAAGTTACCAGCAGGCCCGCGGTGGTGGCGGTGAAGATGACGCCGGTCTGGATGGCGTCATATCCGCGCACGACCTGAAGGAACGCGGAGACGACGAACGATGTCCCCATCAGGACCAGCCACTGGGCGTTCTGGGTGATCAGGCCGAGATTCGACGTTCGATTTTTGAAGAGTTTCATCGACAGCAGGGGCTCCTGGCCGGCCTCCTCCTTGGCTCGTGATGTCCGGAAGAACACGGCGAGAACGGCCGCGCCGGCCAGGATGAGGATGACCATGAGCCAGCCGTTGTTGTCCGCGGCCAGGATGCCGGTGACCACGAGGATGAGCCCGATGGCCGAGAGGACCGCCCCGCTCGTGTCGAACGAGCGGGTCGGATCCGCTGGTAGCGGATCGCGTATGTGACGGCTGAGCACGAGGATCGTGGCGATGATCAACGCTTGGAAGACGAACGCCGCCCGCCAGCTGATCGCCGAGGTGATGAGGCCGCCGAGGAGGGGACCGGCCGCCGCGCCGACACCGCCGAGCGCGCTGATCATGCCGAACGCGCGAGCCCGTGATGTGACCTCGGTGAAAAGAAGCGTGGTCAGGATGTACACCGGCGGAATCAGCAAGGCCGTGCCGACGCCTTCGAAGATCGAGTTGCCCAGAATGAGCACACCCAGCCCGGGTGAGGCTGCGCTCACCAATGCGCCGACGCCGTACAGGATGAGCCCGGCGGTGAAGCATCGTTTCCGGCCGTACTTGTCGGTCAGTTTCCCGCCGGGGATCATCAACGCCGCCATGACCAGCAGGAAGATCGTGATCGCGACCTGTACTCCGTGCACCGTGGTATTCAGGTCGTGGCTGATGTCGTTGATCATGACGTTCATGTTGGAGCCGGCGAAGCTGCAGATGAATTGGGCCAACGCCAGCGGAATCAGTACTCTGCGCAGTCCCGCCGCTGAAGACGTCGTCATGTCAGCGTCAGCCACGGTGTGAAGCGGCGCCGTGTGCGAGTACTGGCTCCACCGATCCGGCCCCGTGATCGAGCTGGTAGTCGAGGTTGATCGCGGCGCTGATCAGCGCGAGGTGGCTGAAGGCCTGTGGAAAGTTGCCGATCTGCTCGCCGGTCGGTGCGATCTCCTCCGAGTACAGACCGAGGTGGTTGCTGTACGTGAGCATCTTCTCGAACGTGAGGCGGGCATCTTCCAGGCGACCCGAACGGGCGAGCGCATCGACATACCAGAACGAGCAGATCGTGAACGTGCCCTCCGAGCCTTCGAGACCGTCCGGCGAGGCGGACGGATCGTACCGGTACACCAGGCTGTCGGAGACGAGTTCGGAGTCCATCGCGCGCAGCGTGGACTGCCACAACGGGTCGCTGGGAGCGATGAATCCGACCAGCGGCATGTAGAGCAGCGACGCATCAAGGACGTCGGTGGCGTAGTGCTGAACGAATGCCTCGCGCTTCGGATGGAAGCCGCGCTCCATGATCTGTCGGTACACCCGGTCGCGCATGCTGGTCCACTTCGCAACGTCGCCGGGGAGGCTGCGACTCTGGGCCAGACGGATCGCGCGGTCGAACGCGACCCAGGACATGAGCCGGCCGTACACGAAGTCCTGCCGACCGCCGCGCGTCTCCCAGATCCCCTCGTCGGGCTCGTCCCAGTGATCGCACAGCCACTCCACGAGAACAGAAATGTTGGACCAGGCTTCGTACGACAGGCCCAGTCCGTAGCTGTCGGCCAAGTACGCCGAGTCCAGTGCTTCCCCGTAGATGTCGAGCTGCAGTTGACCGGCGGCTCCGTTGCCGATACGGACCGGTCGCGATCCGCGATATCCCTGCAAATGGTCGAGAGTCTGCTCATCCAGGTCGGGCGAGCCGTCGATGCGGTACATGATCTGCAGCGGAGTTGACCCCTGCGCGGCCTCGCGTACCCGATCGTTGAGCCACCGCAGATAGGCCTGCGCCTCCTCCGTGAACCCGAGACCCAGCAGCGCGTAGACGGAGAATGACGCGTCTCGAATCCACGTGAACCGGTAGTCCCAGTTCCGCTGACCACCGATCTGCTCGGGTAGGGCCGCGGTGGGCGCCGCGACCAGTGCGCCGGTGGGCGCGTACGTCATCAGCTTGAGGGTCATCGCCGAGCGTTCCACCATCTCCCGCCACCTCCCCCGATATCGGGAGCGGCCGATCCACGTACGCCAGAAGTCACGGGTCTGCTGGAACAGGTGGACGATGTCATCCGGCGGGACCACTGCGGCCGGTCCATCCGGGGCGGTCTCCAGCACGATGCCACCGACGTCACCCGAGCCGAGGTCGGCGAACAGGCGCACGCCGTACTCGGTGCGTTCGATGTCCTCTTCTCGAACCAACCGCCGGTCCCGCCGCGACGCGTTGATGTTCATCGACATGGTCGGGCTTCGGAAGGTGGCACCGTCGCCGGTGACCTCTACCTCGACCTGATCTCGGCCGTAGTTGAACCGCGGCTCGCACTCCAGTCGAAAACGCATCCGACCCCGTACGACCCGCACCATCCGTACGAGCCGATGCCGATCCGTGGCCTGATCACCTGCAATGGGCATGAAGTCGATGACTTCTCCGACACCGTCTGAACTCATGAACCGCGTGATGAGGATCGCCGTTCCAGGCAGATAGAGCTGCTTCGTCACGTAGTCCGCACCGTCCGGCGCGATCCGGAAATGCCCACCCTTCTCCTCGTCAAGCAGGGCTGCGAAGACGCTGGGGAATCGAATCGCGGCGCGCAGAACCAGTCGATGGTGCCATCGGTGGCGACGAGCGCGGCCGTCTGCAAATCACCGATCAGACCGTGGTCCGCGATCGCGGGTTGCATACTCATGAATTCCTCCGAGCCTGGCGGGATTCCCATCCAAGCTCAGCATCCGCCCAGCGCATCAAGCCGTCTCGGAAATCCCCGAACGAGCAAACGCCGGACCCTGAGAATCACAGGTCCGGCGTTTGTCGTGCTGCTGGCGGTGGCGGAGGGATTTGAACCCTCGGAGGGCGGTTAACCCTCACACGCTTTCGAGGCGTGCTCCTTAGGCCGCTCGGACACGCCACCGCCGAGAAGGGTACATGACGCGGTGGCCGTTGCACGACGAGGTATCCCGCAACGCGCAGCCGAGCCTGGCAGGATCATCCCCATGAGTACGCACATTGGCGCGAAACCGGGCGACATCGCCCCTAGAGTCCTGATGCCCGGCGATCCCCTGCGGGCGAAATGGATCGCCGAGAACTACCTTGACGACGCCGTCTGCTACTCGACGGTACGCAACATGCTGGGCTTTACCGGCACGTACAAGGGGGTGTCGGTGTCGATCCAGGGCTCCGGCATGGGTATGCCGTCCGCCTCGATCTACTACCACGAGCTGATGGCGGAGTACGGCGCGACGACCGTGATCCGGGCCGGCAGCTGTGGCGCTATCACCGACGATCTCCAGCTACGCGACGTGATCGCGGCCAGTTCGTCGTGCACGGATTCGGCGATGAACCGCGTACGGTTCGACGGCTTGATCGACTTCGCCCCGGTCGCCGACTTCTCGCTGCTCCGCAGCGCTGTCGATGCAGCCGCGAATCGGGGCGTCCCGATGCGGGTCGGTCAGGTCCTCGCGGCCGACGCGTTCTACACCGACCGGCCGGATCTGTTCGACAAGCTGGAGCTTTACGGCGTACTCGCGGTGGAAATGGAGTCCGCGGCGCTCTACACGATTGCGGCCCGCTTCCGGGCCCGAGCGCTGACGATCTTGACGGTGAGCGACCACATCAAAACCGGCGCGAAGACCACGGCCGACGAGCGTGAGCAGACGTTCGGCCAGATGGTGGAGATCGCCCTGGACACGGCGATCGCGTGACACGACCGCCATGATCCGGAAGCTTCCGGATCATGGCGAAGCGTCAGGCCGGTGGTCGGCGAAGAAATTGAGCAGCAGGTCGGCGCACTCTTGTTCCAGCACGCCGGCGTAGACGTCAGGGTCGGTGGTTCAGGCGGCGGTCGCGCATAACGTCCCAGAGCGAGCCGACGGCGCCGGTCTTCGGCTCCCAGGCGCCGAACACGACGGTGGCCATCCGGGCCAGCACGATCGCGCCGGCGCACATCGTGCAGGGTTCCAGCGTGACGACGATCGTGCAGCCGGTGAGCCGCCACTCGCCAACCACTGTGGCCGCCGCCCGCAGCGCCACGATCTCGGCATGCGCGGTCGGATCGCCGGTTGCCTCACGCTCGTTGTAGCCCGTCGCGATCTCGGTGCCGTCCGGCGCGTATACGACCGCGCCGACCGGCACATCCTCGGCGTCCGGCCGACCGTACGGCGACGTCGATCGCCCGCCGCATCCACGCCTCGTGGCCCGGGCGGGTCACACCTCTCGCAACTCCTCGATCTGCGATGCGCAGCCCATCAGCAACGCCACCTCGGCCGTGATGTCGGCCGGCAGCATGCCCTCCTGCGAGCAGAGTTCCAGCAGGTGATGTGCTGGCAACGCCGAGATCGGCGAGCAGGTCGGCGTCACCGACCGGATCGGCGTCCGGTGCCGGCGGCGGGAGTTCGTCGTCCTCGTCGTCGTCGTCGACCGGATCGGCCGCGATCGTGACGTCGTCGATCTCCAGCGCCGGCTCCTCGATGTCACCGAGGAGCAGCGCGCCCAGGCGACTCTCGTCCGCGAACGCGGAGTCGGAGCCGAATACGCGCAGGTCCTCACCCTCGTCGAGGCGGAGGATGACGAGGTAGGTGTCGTCGGACTCGACGAAGAGCACGGCGACGTCGGCGTCGACATCGACGTCACGCAACCGGTCGGCGACCTCGTCGATGTCGGCGACGCCGGATAGGTCTACTTCCTTCGCGGACCACGAATCTGACGGCCCACGAACGGCAGCGGCGGCGAAATTGGACACAGTCCCCCCGGTCGGCAGATTTCAGGCTTCGCGTGTGACGGTAACCAATCCGGACGCTATCGCGCGCCCGAACGGTGTCTACGCGCCGAGCGATCTCTCCGGCGTACGTAGCCTGACCGTTCAGCCGGCAAGTCGTTTGCGGTTGGACACGAGTTCGCGGATGCGCTCGATCCGATCACGTTCCAGACTTACCCGCGTCCGCTGAGCGCTGGCCTCGGCGTACTCCGCGAGAAGGCGGAGCCGACGGCGGCGACGCTCGGGATCGAGTCGTGGCAGCGGGGTCTGCATGCATCGAGCGTGCCGACTATACGAAGAATCGTCAAGTCCAAACACGCTGCGCAGAACGTTATCGACGCGCTGTTACCAGGCCGAACCGGCCAGACGCTACCAGAGCATCCAGGTGCCGTGGATCCAGTGGACCATGACAACGCTGAACGCGATCGCCACGCCCAGGCCGCTCGCGATCGCGACGCCGGCGGCGATGCCACGGTCGCCGAGCCGGACCAGGACCAAGGCCGCCACCCAGGCGGCGAGGCCGGCGATGACGTCCACCAGACGTACGTCCGGGCGGTGTGCGCCAGCAGTCCGAACAGCAGCATCCACAACGCCCCGGCGCCGGCTCCGAGGAGCACGGAACCGGGGCGTGCGGGCACCGGTTCGCGATAGATCGGCCGAGGCAGGCTCGTGCCGCGACGACGTGTGCCGACCGCCGCGGGGCCAGGCAGGCAGACGTACTCATCACCGACAGCCTACCGCCCCGACCGGCTAGTGAAACTGGGCGAATCGACCTCGCGACACCCCACCGATCGTGGTGAACTCGCCACCGGCCGCGACGGTTCCCAGCGCCGGATTCGACCGCCATCGTGAAGACACCGTGGATGCCGTTGCCGGACGGATTCCAGTCGGTCAACTGACCGGTGACGGCATCCACCGCCGACAGCTTGACCCGCGGGATCGAACCGTCCAGGCAGACGCCGTGAACGACCGACATTCGCGTCGGAGCACGCATGGTCGTAGTGGCCGCCGACGTAGATCACGCCGTTGAGGTAGACGACCGACTGCACGTCGCCGTCGGTCTGATAGGTCCACTGGGTCGCACCGGCGTTGGTCATGCTGATCACCCGGCCGCCGGTGCCGCCCAGCCCGACCCAGACCCGTTCGGCCCGACAGCGATCCCGTAGACGGCCACCGTGACGTTCGCCTTGAACGTCGTGTCGACCGACCGCGGTGACCGGGTTGACGGCGCCGATCTTGCCCGTACCGCTGATGTTGTTGATTTTGTGGAATTTGCCGCCGATGTAGATGCGGTTCGTGTCCGAGTAGATCGAGTAGACGACGTCATCGGCGGTCGGCGCCCAGCCGGTGTCGAGCGCGCCGGTGGTCAGCGAGAAGGCCGCGAGGTTCGTGCGGGTCGCGCTGTCCACGGCGGTGATGTGCCCGCCGAGGTAGAGGCGCCCATGACCAACCGCAAGGGTGTACGGCGTGCCGGAGACCCCGTGCTTGAACGCGTCGAGCGCACCGGAGGCGCCGTTGATCTCGGCGATGCTGTCGCGCTTCGTGCCGTTGATCGCCGAGAACGCACCGGCGATGTAAACGCCGTGCGTGGCCGGGTCGATCGCCATCGCGTCGACCTTGCCGTTCGCGGTCGGCGCCCACGGAAGTAGCGCGCCGGTCGTGGCGTTGATCGCCGCCAGGCCGGTCCGGGTCCACTTCTTGCCGGCCGAGTTCACCGAGGTGAAGGATCCGCCGACATACATCGTGGTGCCGTCGTACGCCATCGCATAGATGCCACCGTTGAACGTCGGCATCTTCTGCGGCGTGCCCGAGATGGTCGCCGTAGCTGCCTGGGCACCGACCGGCGAACGCCAGGACGGCGACGGTTGTGGCGGACGCGAGGGCCGCGAATCGTGAGACTGAGTTTTTATCCGTTTTAATACTTAAAGGGAGTTTTCGCACGATGTAACCTTAGTGAGTAGACAGCCGATTGATGCCTCAACCGAACGGACATAAAGGACTAGATCTCTCAATTCGGCTCAGACGGCCTAACGGTGACGTCCTGCGGTCGGTAATGCCCTGGGATCGGTCAGTAGGGTGTGTCCGTGCGCGTCGCGGTAATCGGACTCGGCCTCATCGGAGGCTCGCTGCTTCGCGCGTTGGCAGCCCAGGCCGAGCACGCAGTCGCCGGATACGATGCCGACCCGGCGGTACGCGCGATTGCCCGTACGGCCGCCGGCCAGGCAGCGCCCGAGCAACGCTGGCGGGTCGCCACTCCGTCCGCGACGTGACCGATGACGCCGATGTCGTCGTCGTGGCCGTCCCGTTCCCGGCCTTCGGCAGCGTCATCGACGACATCGCGAACGGCGGCTTCAGCGGCCTGATCACGGATGTGACCTCGGTCAAAGGCCCGACCCGCGCGGTCATGGCGGATCGCTGGCGGCGCTCCGGCCAGGCTCTCGCGGGCTACGTCGGCGGGCATCCGATGGCCGGGCGCGAAGTCTCCGGCTTCGCCGGTGCCGACCCGACCCTGTTCCGCGGCCGCGCCTGGGCACTGGCGATCGAGCCGGACGAGACGCCGCTCTCCGACTGGCTGACTGTGGCACGTCTGACCACCGGCCTGGGCGCACGTGTCGTGCCGGTGACCGCGGACGAGCACGACTTGGCGGTGGCGGCCGTGTCGCACGTACCGCATCTGCTGGCCACCGCTCTGATGCGCGCGGTCGCCGACAACCCGCTCGCGCTCGCGCTCGGCGCCGGTTCGTTCCACGACGCGACCCGGGTGGCCGCCAGCTCGCCCAGCCTCACATCCGCGATGTGCGGTGCCAATCACGAGGCGGTCGCCGCCGCGCTGGATGCGTTCTTCGACCAGCTCGACGTCGCGCGAGTCCGCACTCAAGCAGCCGGATCCGATCGGCGCGCTGCGCCCGTGGTTCGCACCCGGCTCGACCGCGCGCCAGGCCTGGCCGCCGGCGCCGAGCGCGCCACTGTCCGTCCCGGCGCACCCCGCCGTGCTGCTCCGGCTCGGCCGTGCCGGCGGCTGGGTCACCGACGTCGCCGAGGACGGCGCAACCGTGACCGCGGTACGTCCGCAGGAGTAACTTGAGCGCTATGCCGAGCCGTGACCCGGTCGCCGACCTGAAGCAGATCGCATTCCTGTTGGAACGGGCCAACGAGTCGACGTTCCGGGTGCGGTCGTTCCGATCCGCCGCGAAGGCGGTAGCCGAGATGCCGCGCGATGAGCTGGAACGGCGTACGGCCGCCGGCACGCTCGCCGACGTCAAGGGCATCGGTGACGTGACGGCCCGATGCATCAGCCGAGTCGGTTGCCGGCGAGGAGCCGGTCTACCTGCGTCGGCTGGTCGCGACCGAGGGCACCGACACGTCGGAGGCGGCGCTCGCGATCCGCAAAGCCCTGCGCGGCGACTGCCACCTGCATTCGGACTGGTCCGACGGCGGCTCTCCGATCGAGGAGATGGCGCTGGCCGGCGCCGAACTCGGGCACGAGTACCTCGTCATTACCGATCACTCACCCCGGCTGAAGGTCGCGCGCGGGCTCTCCGCCGAACGCCTGGAGCAGCAGCTCGACGTCGTCGCCGCGTTCAACGCGACGCTCCCGGACGGCTTCCGGATCCTGACCGGGATCGAGTGCGACATCCTCGCCGACGGCGCGCTCGACCAGACCGACGAGCTGCTGGCCCGGCTCGACGTGGTGGTCGGCTCGATCCACAGCAACCTGCGCGACGACTCGGCGGTGATGACCCGGCGGATGCTGGCGGCCGTGGAGAACCCGTACCTCGACATCCTCGGCCACTGCACCGGACGCAAGCTCCCGACCGGCGGCACCGGCGATCGCGGCCACAATCCCGAGAAGTCGCGCCCGCCGAGCGACTTCGACGCCGACGCGGTGTTCGCTGCTTGCGCAGCGCATGACAAGGCGGTGGAGATCAACTCGAGGCCGGACCGGCTCGACCCGCCGAAACGCCTGGTACGCGTCGCGCTTGAGGCAGGGTGCCGATTCGCGATCGACACCGACGCGCATGCACCCGGGCAACTCGCCTGGCTCGACAACGGGTGCGATCGGGCGGCGCTGTGCGGCGTACCCGTTGATCGGATCGTGAACACCTGGACCGCCGACCAGCTGGTGGCGTGGGCGGCGAGCCATCACTGATCAATGACATAAGTCTCCCAAGTCGCAGAACCTGTCAAAACGCCCCGTCACCTCGTAGCATCGAGTCTCCCCCGCCGGGGATCCGACCTGCGATAACGGGGGACACCACGTGATCACGTCACGCGTACCGCGACGGGTGGCCGCGCTCATCACACTCGGTGCCGCCATCGCGGTCGCGTGGATCGCCCCGACCGCGCCGGCCTCGGCGGCTGCGTCCGCGAACCGGACCGTCAACGCAGCCACCGCACGTCTGTCCGCGCGCCAAGCGGTCGCTGCGATCGACGACATCACCGCCGCTCCCGGCGGCGCCGACCCGCTCGCCGGCATCCCGGCCGACTTTCCCGCCGTGATGGGGTACCGGCCGGCGCTCGGGCGACTCGCGAACGGCCAGATGATCGCGATCAACCCGCGTGGCGGCTGCTCGGTGATCGGCGGCGGCGCACCGTTCGACCTGTCCACCGTGTGCAAGGCGCACGATCTCGGCTATGACCTGCTCCGATACGCCCACCGGCAGGGCGCGACGCTGGCCACCAGCGCTCGCGAGCAGGTCGACACGAAGTTCCGCGAGGACCTCGACGTGCAGTGCGCGACCCGGTACCACGGCGCCGAGACGTCGGCCTGCGACACGATGGCGGAGACGTTCGTCGCCGGCGTCGGATTCAACTCGTGGCGGCAGGAGTACGGGCCGCCGATCCAATCCTCCGGCACCGTACGGACGATCGGCATCCTCGCGTTCGCCGCGCTCGTCGTCTTCTTCGCCGGCCGGTTCATCACCGTAGGGATGGCCCGGCGATGGCGCCGCCGTGGCCCTCGCATCACCCTCGCTCGATTGTCCCGGGGCTAGCCAGAACCCTGGGCGGTTCCCGTAGGGTCTTACTTCGTGGGAATCATCGACAACATCGCAAACAACTACGTCGAGCAGTGGGCGGCCATCGACCCGGTCGGTGCGACGCACGCCGGCATCGACGGATATGACGATCAGCTGACCGATATGTCACCGGCCGGCTTTGCCGCAGCCGCCGACCTCGACCGCGCGACGCTGGCGGCACTCGTTGCCGCGGAGCCGGCGACCGAGCGCGAACGGATCGCGAAGGAGGCGATGACCGAGCGCCTCGCGTTGTCGATCGCGCGGTACGACGCCGGCGCGGCCAGCGAGATGAACGTCATCGTCAGCGGCCTGCACGTGATGCGGAGCGTCTTCGACCTGATGCCGCTGTCCGGCCCGGCCGCGGCGGAGAACATCGCGGCTCGGATGGCCGGATTCCCGGCCGCGCTCGCCGACTACCGCCGGACCGTCACCGAGGCGGCGGATGCCGGCCGCATATCCAGCCGGCATCAGATGCTGGAGGTCGCGAAGCAGTGCGATTCCTGGTCCGACCCGGACGGCGACAACTTCTGGGCGGGCCTGGTGGAACGGTTGGCGGCCGAGACCGAGCTGTCCGATTCGCTCCGCGCGGAGCTGGATCGCAGCGCCGTCGCCGCCCGCGAGGCAACGCTCGCGTACGGGGAGTTCCTCCGTACCGAGTTGGCGCCACGCGCGCCGGAGAAGCAGGCAGTCGGCCGGGAGCGGTACGCGCTCGCATCCCAGTACTTCCTGGGCGCGAAGATCGACCTCGACGAGACGTACGCGTGGGGCTTCGAGGAGCTCGCCCGGCTGGAGTCGGAGATGCGATCGGTCGCGAACCGGATCGTGCCCGGTGGCACCGTTGATGAGGCGGTCGCGGCGCTGGACGCCCAGCCGAACCGGAACATCACCGGCAAGGACGCGTTCCGGGGCTGGATGCAGGAGCTGGCCGAGCAGGCGATTGCCGAGCTGAACGGTACGCACTTCGACATTCCGGCCGAGGTCACCAAGATCGAGTGCATGATCGCCCCGACATCCGACGGCGGCATCTACTACACCGGCCCGAGCGAGGACTTCTCGCGTCCGGGACGGATGTGGTGGGCGGTGCCGGCCGGCGTCACCGAGTTCTCGACGTGGCGCGAGGTCACGACGGTCTACCACGAAGGCGCACCGGGACATCATCTTCAGGTGGCCCAGACGGCGGTTCGGGCCGAGTTGCTCAACCGCTGGCAGCGGCAGCTGAGCTGGTGCTCCGGCCATGGCGAAGGCTGGGCCCTGTACGCCGAGCGCCTGATGGACGAACTCGGCTACCTCGACGATCCGGGCAACAAGCTCGGCATGCTCGACGGCCAGGCGTTCCGCGCCTGCCGCGTGATCGTGGATATCGGCATGCACCTCGAGCTGGAGATCCCGAAGGACAACCCGTTCGACTTTCACCCGGGCGAGACCTGGACGCCGGAGCTGGGCTGGGAGTTCCTGCGCGCGCACTGCCGGATCGGCGATGAGCAGCTGCGATTCGAGCTGAACCGCTACCTCGGCTGGCCCGGCCAGGCGCCGGCGTACAAGGTCGGCGAACGGATCTGGCTGCAGGCGCGCGAAGATGCGAAGGCTCGCAAGGGCGACGCGTTCGACCTGAAGGAGTTCCACCGCGAAGCCCTGAACATGGGTTCGCTCGGCCTGGACCCGTTCAAGGCAGCGATCGACCGGATCTGAACACAGCAAAACAGGGCGCCCTCGCGATGAGGGCGCCCTGTTTTCTTCTACAGCCGTTCCGGCACGCCGATGCCGAGCAGGTCCAGACCCCGGCCCATCACCCGAGACGCGAGCCCGAGCAGCGCTACTCGCCCGTCCCGTGTCTCATCGTCGGACCGCAGCACCGGGCAGGCCTCAACGAAGCGCGTCAACGCGACCGCGACTCCCCGCAGGTAGCCGGCCAGCCGGTGCGGCTCGAGGGTCTCCGCCACCGACGCGACGGCCGTGCCGAACCCGAGCAGCTCCAGCGCCAGCGTCCGCTCCTGCGGCGCGACCACTCGGATCGCGGTTGACGCGGGTGCCGGCGCCTTGCGCAGGATGCTCCGGGCCCGTGCGTCCGCATATTGCAGGTAGGCGCCGGTGTCGCCGGTGAACGCGACCATCCGGTCGAGATCGAACGTGTAATCCTTGATCATGTCGGATGACAGGTCGGCGTACTTGAGCGCGCCGATCCCGACCGTCTCCCCGATCTGTGCCGCCGACGCCGCGTCGAGGTCCGGATTGTTCGCGACCACCAGCGCGGTCGCGCGTTCGACCGCCTCCTCCAGCAGCTCGCTCAGCTTGACCGACTTACCCCGCCGGGTGCGCAGCATCGTGCCGTCCTCGCCGAGGATCGACCCGAACGACACGTGCTGTGCGTGCACCGAGCCGTCGATCCAGCCCGCCTCGCGAGCCGTCTCGAACACCATCTCCAGGTGCTGGTGCTGCGGGGTGCCGATCACGTACAGCAGGCGTTGCCCGCCCAGCTCACGGATCCGGTACCGGATCGCCGCAAGATCCGTCGCCGGGTAGCCGTACGCGCCGTTGCTTCGCCGCACGATCAGCGGCAGCGGCTCGCCGTCGCGTCCGGTGAACCCGGCCGGAAACACGCACATCGCGCCCCGCGATTCCCGCAGAAGACCCAGCCGGTCCAGCTCATCGGTCACCTCGTCCAGCTGCGAGTTGTAAAAGCTTTCACCCACAAAATCAGAATCATTGAGCAGTACGCCCAACCGGGCATTCACCGCCATGAAGTACCGTTCCGACTCCTCGACCAGCAGCCGCCAGAGCCGCAACGACTCGGCGTCGCCACGCTGGAGTGCAACGACCCGGAGACGGGCCCGGTCGGTGAACGCCGGATCCTCGTCGAACCTCTTCCGCGCCGCCTTGTAGAACGCGTCGAGATCACCGATGGACAGCTCCTCGGCGGCGGCGCTCTCACCGATCTCGATCAGCCACTCGAGCAGCATGCCGAACGGCGTACCCCAGTCGCCGATGTGCGAGACGATCACCACGTCATGCCCGACCGACCGCAGTACGCGTACCAGCGCATCGCCGATGATCGTCGACCGCAGATGGCCGACGTGCATCTCCTTGGCGATGTTCGGCCCGGCATAGTCGATCACCACGGTCTCGGGTTTGTCCGTCACCGCGACGCCGAGCCGCTCGTCGGCTGCCATCTCGTCGAGCTGCCGATCGAGGACACCCGGCAGCAGCGTCAGGTTGATATAGCCCGGACCGGAGATCTCGCCGCGGGCGAAGCCGTCGAGGTCGGCCGCGGCGAGTACGTCGGCGGCGACGTCACGTGGTGCCCGGCCGAGCCGCCGGGCGAGTGCCAGCGCGCCGTTGACCTGGAAGTCCGCATGCGCAGACCGAGCGATCAGCGGTTCGGCGGGACAGCCGGCGACGTGCTCGAATGCGCCGGACAGGCGTACAGCTAATTGATTTTCGAGATTGTGCATGGTCTTTCCCCACGAAGAGCGGTACGCGGACGATGACGGCGTATCGCGGACAGCAGGCTAGAAGCCGGCGACCGCAGCGCAGAGTCGTCGTCGCAGGCGCGCAGGGACGGTGATGGTGATCATGCCGTCCTCCTTCGCGCTCGTGGGTGATCGAACTATACCCGGAACCCGGAGAATCTCGGGATCAGTTGATGGTCAGGTTGTCGCCGGTCAGCTTGTCGCAGACCACGTTCTCCAAGCCGATCGTGACGTCCGTGAAGAACAGTACCGGCGGCACGATCGGCGGCGGGTTGTCCGGCGTGTAGTCCGCCGGGAGGACGCCGAGGACGTTGCCCTTGATCTCGGTCGCATAGAACTTCACGTTGCCGGACACCGTGAGCGACGAACTCTTCGTACGGGTCGTGTGGCCGCTCATCGTGACGTCGAGTTCGAACGGGGTCGACGTCGACGAGTCCATCGAGAACTGCATGACGGTGATCGTGCCGTTCTTCGTGGGTAGGTCAACGTTGCCGTCATAGCTCAGGCCGGTCATGGTCAGCGTGCCGGCCGTCATCGTGCCGGGCTTCTCCTGTACGACGTGCTGGCCGGGTGCGGTCGCTAGGTGCTTCGCGATGATCTCGCAGGACGGTGCCGGTGCCCCGGTTGGATGCGGCGTCGGCTGCCCGCCGGTAGGTGCCGATGACGCGGTCGGCGTGGCAGTGGGTGCCGCAGTCGGCTCGCCGGACGGCGTCGGCTTGTCAGTCGGCGCAGCGGTCGGCACAGTCGTCGGCTTTGGCGTGGGCGGGTCGGTCGGTGCCGGCGATGTCGGCGCGCCGGTCCCGCCACCGATCAGCTTGATAATGCCGCCGAGCAGGCCACCGATCGGTCCCGTGCCGGAACTCGATTGCGCGTGTGGCGACGCGGTGCTGCTGGTCGCCTGAGTCGCGGACTCCGGTGACGCAGGTTTCGCGGTTGCCGCTTTCGGCGTCACGGCTTTGGGTGTCACGGCTTTGGGTGTCACGGCTTTCTTAGGCGTTGTAGCTTTCGGCGTCGCGGTCTTCGGCTTGGAGGCAGGCTGCGGCGCGTGCTTGGCGTGCGCGCTCGCTCGCAACTGCACGACGGACGGGAGCGTGCATCCGGCTGCGGCGGCCGCTTGCGGATTGCGCAGTGTCACGAACCCGATCGAGCCGACGCACAGGAGCGCGACCACACCGGTGATGACGAAGCGGGGCGTACGCAGACGCGAGTCGGGCGCGTCCTGGTGGTTCAGGTCGTGGGGGTCTCCATCGGGGGCGGGTCGGGGAAACCGAAACCTCGCACCCTGCTTACCCTCCGTTCCGCCCTCGTCCGCCGCGTTCATGGCGTGCCGGCCGGTGAAATCGATCGCCTGGGAATCGATGGCCGGTGTGTCGTCGTCCAGGCCATCGCCGTGGTCGCCGTCGCGCTGGGTCGGAATCGCGATCCACTGGTGCTTGAGTGGCACCCAGGAGACCACGAGACCGCCGCCGACAACGCCGAGCAGGAAGCCGATCATGAATCCGCCGAAGTTGACGGAGACGATCGAGTAGATCGCCGCGATCATGCCGAGGACGCCGTAGAAGATGCGTTGCGCCGGAGATGCCCAGACCAACGCGCCACACAGGATCATGAAGGCCGGGACGATGTAGGACAGGAATCCGGGGACACCGAGGTGGATCTGCACGTTGCCGAGGTCGAGATTCCCGCTCAGGAACAGGAACACGCCGGAGAAGATCATCACCAACCCGCCCCAGAACGGCCGGGTCCGGCGCCAGCGACCGAATGCCGCCTCCGCTCGCGAGAACCTGCTCGGACGCACAACCGCTGCCGTATCCGCAGCCATCACATGCTCCTCATCGTCATTGATTCGTCACCGTGGACCCTTATGCGAGCGAGCCGATGCCCGATCGGGCGCGGTGACGGGGCCCGTCTGGCCGACAGGCCCCGTCACATGCGTTATGCCGGGCAGCCGGGGCCCGAGGTGAAGCCGAGCGAGAGTCCCGGCAGCGTGAACGTGCCGGCACTGGTGAAGTACGCCGTCTGGGACAGGTTCGTGATGACCACGTGGTCTGCACGCTGCCCGAACGAGCCGGCGGCACCGCCGGAGTTGGACGGGCCGTTGAGCGTCGAAGCGTCCTGACCAATGTTGATGTTGGTGAACGTCGCGTCGCCGGACAGGTCCGTCATGTCGATGATCAGGTCGGTGGCGTGCGCGGGAGTTCCCTTGCCGCCGGCCTTCAGCACCATGTTGAGGTTGACGCCCGGAACCGCGACGACCTGGCACATGTTCGTCAGATCGGCGCTGTCGATGCCGGACACGGCCACGATGTGCGGCGTGCCGTTCTTCTCGAATACGGCGCTGCCGTACTGCACGAAGTTCGTGCCGTCGAGCTTGTCCGCGGTGACGCGGAAGCTCGAGCCGGAGATGGAGATCGACACCGGCACGTCCCCGTTCGCGATGCCGGCACCGAGCACGCCGGCGACCATGACAGTAGGCACCATGACGGCAGCGAACCGCCGCCACCGGGTACCTCCCAGCCTTACTTTTTCTTGCGTTTCGTCCATCGGGGGTCCTCCTGTGGAGTGCTGCCTATGACATCCGCGCGGCCGCATTCGGATACATAAGCGAAGCGCTGGGTACGTCACCCGGCCGTCGAGCGAATGCCGCCGCGGCGGGCTCCGGCCGATGCTTCCATTCCGGGATACGGGTCACAAGAGGCGAAGCTACCGACCAGTAACTCCGAAAACAGATTTCCGCTACGTTACGCGACGTGAAACGGGACACAGACGAACGCCACAATCGGACGTTTCATCGCTAAAGGCCCATCGCGCTGTGATCTTGGTTACGGCGGGTAACGTGCGCCCAGCTAAGTTACGGTTCAGTAACATTGTCGGATCCAGGCCGGCAGTCGTGGCATCGTGCCTGCTCACGCCGTGTGATGTAGGTACGTACGTCTCGCCGGTCGATCATCGCCGCGGATACGTTTACCGGACATTTCGGAGATCGATTCCGTCACCCGCTGATGTGCCGGTGACGTTGATGACATACGCCGAGGACGTCCGCCGTTAGTACGATCGTCGGCCCGGCGTCGGCGTTCGGATGGGAAGTGGCTCGGCCATCCGTCAACCGCGTCCGGCGGTACGGGTAGACTCGTCCGATGCAACGTGACCCTGCACGCGAAACGCTCGACAGCGGAGCCGGATCGCTCAGCCGGCACAGCGTCTCCATTCCGCAAGAGAGCACCGCCACGCTGCCGGTCGTTCCGTCTCAAGACACCGGCGAATCGCGCCCTGCCACCACGATGGAGGTCTCGCTGCCGGTCGGCGTTGCCATGCTGATCGTTGCGCACGGGCCTAACGCGGGTGCGCGGTTCCTGCTCGACCGCGACATCACGGTCGCCGGCCGGCACCCCGACTCGGACATCTTCCTCGACGACATCACGGTGTCCCGCCAGCACGCACAGTTCCAGCGCGTACCGGGGGGATTCACGATCGTCGACTCGGGCAGTCTCAACGGCGTCTACGTGAACCGGCAGCGCGTACCCACGCATGACCTGCATGACGGCGACGAAGTCCAGATCGGCAAGTTCCGGATGACGTTCCATACCAACTGATTGCACGGCTTGCGGTAGAGCGGGGCACGGGCGACGCCGTGCCCCGCTGACCGTTTATCAGGTGCCGTAGATGCCGAACTCCCAGAGCGAATAGCCGTACTGCGTCGCCCGTACGGTGCCGTTCATGCGGATGTAGCGACCCGACCCGGTGACGTTGAGCGTCTGGATCCCACCGGTTCCGGTCGTGGTGGAGTAGATCGTCGTCCAGTTCACGTTGTCGGTCGACGTCTGGATCTGGAACGACTTCGCATATGCCGCCTCCCAGTTCAGGACGACCTGGCTGATCGTGTGCGAGGCGCCCAGCGCGCACTCCACCCACTGCGGGTCGGAGAACGCACTCGACCAGCGCGTACCGGTGTTGCCGTCGAACGCGGCCGATGCCGGGAAGGTGGCGTTCTCGGTCGACGACGACGTCGCCGTGCAGCCGGTCGACAGCAACGTCGTGCCGCCACCGCCGCTGCCCAGCGTGCCCTGCACCGAGAACTCGTACAGCGAGTAGCCGTACGGGGTCGCACGCGCGGTGCCGTTCATCCGGATATATCGTCCGGTCCCGGTAATCGCGAGATCATCGGTGCCGCCGTCGCCAGTCGTGGTCGAGTAGATCGTCGTCCACGTTGTGCCGTCCGGCGACGTCTGGATCTGGTACGCCTTCCCGTACGCAGCCTCCCAACTCAACGTCACATGCGAGATGTTGTACGACTGCCCGAGGTCGACCTGCAGCCACTGCGGGTCGGAGAAGGCGCTCGACCAGCGCGTCGTAGCGTTGCCGTCGGTCGCGTTCGAGGCCGGGAACGTCGCGTTCTCCAGCGATGACGCGGTCGTCGGCTTGCCCTGCGCGATGTTCGTACCGGTGCCGCCACCGCCGGTGCCGCCCGGTGCCTTGTTGTAGACCGCGACGTAGTCGATGTTCATCTGCCCGCCGGACACGGTCGACGCGTTCGGTCCGCCACCGAACGCGGCCGGGAAGCCGCCGCCCATCGCCAGGTCGAAGATGATGAAGAACGGGTGGTCGACCGCGTTTGCCCAGGTCGTTGCGTCCACCTGGTTGGCGTTGACGGTGAAGTACAGCGCACCGTCGAGGTACCAGCGGATCTGCTCCGGCGACACCGAACGGTCGATCTGGACCGCGTACGTGTGATAGGCCGTGTTGCAGCCGGAACACGCGTGCTCACCGCTGCCGATGCCGGTCGTCTCGTTGCACGGGCCGCCCGGGCTGACACCGCAGTGCAGCGTGCCGAAGACCGTACTGCGGCCGTTGATGTCCTCGAGGATGTCGACCTCGCCGACGCCCGGCCAGGTCCCGCCGGAGCGGAGCGCCGACCCGAGCATCCAGAACGCCGGCCAGTAACCGGCACCATTCGCGGTCGTGAGGTTCGGCTGCTGGATCGACGCCTGCATCTCCACGACGCCGCCGGCCGGAGCCCCGAACGTCGCATTCTGCGTCTCGACCCGACCCGAGGTCCAGCCCGAGTTCGGGTCGGTCCCGGTGTGCAGCGCCTTCAGCACGAGGTGCCCGGCGCCGTCGGTGAAGACGTTGGCGGTGCTGTTCGTCATCGTCTCGATCTCGCCGGTGCCGAAGCTGCTGCCCGGGCCGGTGTCGTACTTGTACGTGCCGGTGTCCAGGCCCGCACCGGAAGCGCCGGTGAAGTCGTCGCTGAACGTCGTGGTGAATCCGGCCGGGGCGGCCGGTACCACGTTCGGAGCAACAACCTGCGCAGCGGCCGCCTGAGGTGCGGCAGTAGCCGGGCTCATCTGGCCGACGGTTGCGGCGACGACCGCGAGGGCGGCCAGGCCGATCCCGTAGCGGCGTCGTGTTCTGCTTGTCGACATGCCTTCTCCAGTCCGAGGGGGTGGGGGGTGAGGCAACTGTTGCCGAAATGTTTCAGGGGTGCCCCATCGAAACATTTCGCTCTGTCGACGGTTCTGTCAAGACATAAATAAAGTTCTGGCAAAAGTACCCGCGTGCCGGTCCCTCTAAAATCGATGTCGCGTTTCGGCGCCCGCTGCTAGCTTTGACCAGTACGCCCGGTGCGAAGGTTACGGATACTTCGGGTCTCGAGGGTCGTGGGTTCGAGTCCCACTGTCACGGCCCGCCGCTGTGACGTAGCTCAGTGGACAGAGCATCGAGCAATAGCTCCGTGGCCGACCCTGGTCCTCGCGGCGTACACCCAAGCACCTCCCCGGTGCGTAGCTGACGGTTACTTCGACTGCTAATCGAGAGGTCGCGGGTTCGATTCCCGCTGCCGGCGCTCCTGCCGGTGTAGCTCAGTGGATAGAGCACTTACGTTCCGTCAACGATTTGATCTCGGGGAGTCCACGTCCGGACACGGGCGCCGACCGGCGTCCATGTCTGCGCGCCCGGACTCCCTCCACTATGGAAGGAGTCCGTTTCGCATGGCAAAGTTCAATCTCAGCACCACCAAGGCCGCCGTCACCTCACCGATCATCACCGAACAGCATGCGAGCGGCCGTACCTACGAGAACGGCGCCGGCTATGCCCGCGACGCGAAGAGCGAGCTGTTCCTGCTCGCGGTCACGAACATGGTCGGCGAGGCCACGTTCTACGAGGCGGCAGGCGACCGGGACTCTCGATTCGCCCAGCTGATCCGTGATGCCGCCGTCGCGGATACCGCATGGGTGTCCGGATTTCTGGGCTGGCTGCGGGCCGAGGCGAACATGCGCTCGGCGGCGCTGGTCGGCGCGGCCGAAGCGGCCAAGGCGATGGTCGCGGCCGGCCTGCCGGGCTCACGCCAGATGATCGCATCGGTGCTACAGCGGGCAGACGAGCCGGGTGAGCTGCTGGCCTACTGGACGTCCCGCTACGGCCGGGCGATCCCGAAGCCGGTCAAGCGCGGTGTCGCCGACGCGATCGGCCGCCTCTACACCGAGTACGCCCTGCTCAAGTACGACACTGCGACCAAGGGCTTCCGTTTCGCGGACGTCATCGAACTCGTGCACCCGACGCCCGCGGCGGACAAGCCGTGGCAGGGCGACCTGTTCAAGGCGGCGCTGGAGCGTCGGCACAACCGTGACAACGTGATCGTGCTGCCGATGCTTGCCCGCAACGCCGCGCTGCGTGCGGCCGCGGTCGATGACGCGTCCGCGCTGCTGGATGCCGAAGCGCTCAAGGCAGCGGGTATGACGTGGGAAGACGTGCTGTCGCTCGCCGGATCGAAGGTGGACAAGGCGCGGCTGTGGGAGTCGGCGATCCCGTCGATGGGTTACATGGCGCTGCTGCGTAACCTGCGCAACTTCGACGAGGCCGGCGTCTCCGACGATATCGCGGCCACCGTGGCGGGCCGGCTCGCCGACCCGGAGCAGGTCGTACGGTCGCGGCAGCTCCCGATGCGGTTCCTGTCGGCCTATCGGGCGGCGCCGAGCCTGCGCTGGGCGTACCCGCTGGAGAACGCGCTCGGGCAGTGCCTGCGCAACGTTCCCGCGCTGCCGGGACGCACGTTGATCCTGGTGGACACGTCCGGTTCGATGCACGCGAGCTTCTCGAAGGACGGCACGCTGATGCGGTGGGACGCGGCGGTGCTGTTCGGGGTCGCGCTCGCGCAGCGGTGTACGTCCGCCGACGTGGTGTCGTTCTCGAACGCCACGAAGGTGTTCCCGATGAAGAAGGGCGAGTCGCTGCTCAAGGCGCTGGAGCGCTGGCGCGCGGGCGGGTTCTTCTTCGGCGGTGGCACGAACACGGCGCAGTCGCTGAAGGCGCACTTCGCCCGGCACGACCGCGTGGTCGTGCTGACCGATGAGCAGGCGAACTACGGCAACGTGGACGGCTCAGTGCCGGCCACCGTCCCGCTCATCACGTTCAACCTGGCCGGATACCGGCACGGACACGCGCCGTCAGGTACGGGGACGCGGGTGACCGTCGGTGGCCTGAGCGATCAGGCATTCCGGATGATTCCGCTGCTCGAGTCGGGTCGCAACGGCACCTGGCCCTGGCAGTAGGAGTCGCAGGTCGCGGAGCGCTCACGGATTCCGATCCGTGAGCGCTCCTTCGATCAGGTCTTCTAGTCGGCGGGACAGTAGGTGTCGCCGCTGGCCACGCCCTTGACCGGCCCGTTCAGGGTGATCGACGCATGGGCGGCATTCGCCTGACCGGTGTTGACGGTGACGTTCGCGGTAACGATCTTCCCGACCCACGCATTCGCCGACAGCGGCTTGCCGCTGTTCAGGACCGCCTGGAACGGCGTACCCACCGGCTCGTAGGCCTTCATGGTGACCAGGCCATCCGTCATCTCGAACGGAACGTTTGTCGGCGGGTTCTTCCCGCTGGCAGTGATCTTGAAACCGATCGAAATCGACAGGTTGCCGTCGCTTCCGACCTTCCAGCTGCAGGTATGCGTTGCGGCAACGGCGTAATGCACGATCACCTTCACGATCGGCTGACTGCTCGGCGGCGGTGTTGCGGTGCCGTGGGGGCTCGGCGTACCGGTCGTCCCGCTGGTTTTCGGGGTGGTTGGCGCGACGGTCGGCGTGGCACCGCCGGGCGCCGGGACCGATGCGGCGGCACTCGGGGCGACACTCGAGCCGGCGTCCGCTTTCGTCGCGGCCTTGGCCGAGCACGCCGACAGCAGGAGCGCGGCAGCGATCAGGACGGTGGCGAGCACTCCACGGCCACGGCCGCGGTTATCTGGGGATCCATGCGTATTCATTAGCGGCCAAGGTAGCCGCCGGGCTCGCTCTTGCGCCCTCGTTTTATCGGTGGAAAAGTTCAGCCGCTTTCGTCGACCGCAGCCGTCGTACACATGTTCGTACACAGGTGTGGATAACTTCTCGTCATCGCAGCGGGGACACCGGCCGCGGCGGGTGGTGGACACGGCAATATGTGCGGTCTAGCATCGACAGGGACGGCATGTCGCCGTCCCATTAATGCTGCGCGCGATCCGTTTCTTGGCTGCACAGCACAAGCCAGGCCCGATACTGGCCGTCCGCCAGGGTAGGGCCTGTTTCATTGGCATGTGAGATCAATCGGGGATCAGTGGATCATGAATGACGACACGGTCGGTCGCGAGCTGCGACCAACGCTGAAGCTCTACAACACGCTCGGAGCGACGGAACGCCACTTCGTCCCGAGCGACGGCGAGACCGTTCGGATCTACGTCTGCGGCCCGACCGTTTACAGCTCCCCGCACATCGGGAACATGCGCACGTACATGTTCGCCGACCTGCTCCGCCGTACGCTCGCGTTCGCCGGCTATGAGATCACGTCGGCCATGAACATCACCGACGTCGGGCACCTGACGAGTGACGCGGATGCCGGCGACGACAAGATGGCACAGGCCGCGGCACTCGAACATGTCACCGCGTGGCAGGTCGCCGAGAAGTACACCGCGATGTTCTTCGACTTCGCGAACCAGCTCAACATCACCCCGATGACGTACGTGCTGCGCGCCACCGACCACATCAAAGAGCAGATCGCCCTGATCCAGACGCTCGAGGAGAAAGGCGTCGTCTACCGGACCAGCGACGGCATGTACTTCGACACGTCACTCGTGCCGGACTACGGCAAGCTGACGCCGAACGACGACCGCGAGAGCCTGGTCTCGACGGATCGGGTGGCGTTCGTGGACAAGCTCCGGCCGGCCGATTTCGCGCTGTGGAAATTCTCGCCGCCGGACGGCCCGCGCCGGGACATGGAGTGGGACTCTCCGTGGGGCGTGGGCTTTCCGGGCTGGCACATTGAGTGCTCCGCGATGGCCATGGCCTATCTGGGCGAGACGCTCGATATCCACGTGGGTGGCATCGACCACATCGCGATCCACCACACGAACGAGATCGCGCAGAGCGAGACGGCCACCGGCAAGCCGTTCTCCCATTGGTGGATGCACGGCGCCTTCCTCATCCCCGAGGGCGGGAAGCGGATGGGCAAGTCCGAGGGCAACCACATCACGCTCGCGACCCTCGAAGAGCAGGGCTACCACCCGCTCGAATTCCGTTACCTCGTCCTGCTGAGCCACTACCGCAGCCCGCTGACGTTCTCGACCGCGGCGCTGGACGCCGCTGCGACCGCGTACCGGCGACTGCAGCATCTCGTCGCTGCGCTCAAGGAAGAGGCGGCCGGCCAGGAGCCCGATCCGACCTGGCAGGACAGCCCCTATCTGCACCAGTTCATCGCGGCGCTGGCCGAGGACATCAACATCCCACGCGCGGTGGCGACGGTGTGGAACATGGTTCGTGGCACCGACACCGACGCGGCGACGAAACTTGCCCTGATCGGGCTGTTCGACCAGGTGCTCGGACTCGATCTCGGAACCGTCCAGGAGGCCGACGAGGTGCCCGAGCCGATCCAGGAGCTGGCTCGCAAGCGCTGGGATCTGCGATCCGAACGGAAGTTCGCCGAGGCCGATGTCGTACGCGACGAGGTGCTGGCGCTCGGCTACTCGATCCGCGACGGCAAGACCGACTACGAGGTCGTACGCGTCCGGGACTGATCACTCTCGCGCACATCGACGTTACTCTCGCGCATATTGACGGATGAAAGGCAGTTCGTCCCACGTGTCGAGGACGTCGCCGAAGCCTCTGTCTCGGACGACCGTCTCCAGCTCGGCAAACAACGTCGACGGCCGGTCGGACAGCCGGTCGATCACATATCCGGCGGTCCACGGCTCGGGCAGCGGATGGGTGTCAAGTTCCCAGCGGAGGTACTTGTTGTACGGCCGGACCCGCCCGTACAGCGCAAACAGCGTCCACAGAAACCAGGATGCCGCTTCGATCTCTTCGAGCCGGGCCAGGTCATCGCGGCCGTCGCGACGATTCTTCGCCGCCCGGTAGACGAAGTTGACGTAGCCGTCGAGTTCCTCGCGTACCCAGGCATCCGTTTCGGCCTCGGTCAACGTCGCCTGGGCCGAGACCAACTCGGCGATCCTGCCGTCGAGCCGGTCAAGCAGCACCCGAGCGCCGCGATAGGAGTACCGCTGCCAACGATCGGACACGTCCGCCAGGTGGTCGAGCGACGTGGGGATCGTGTCCAATTCGGGCGTGTGCACCGTGGCCGTCCACTGGCCGCCGTACTCCGGGACGATCACGTACACGTCGAAGTCGCTATGAGCCGTGGCCATGCCGACACGCGCTTTCGATCCGGTCAGAACCAGGCCGACGACGCTCGGGTCCGACTCGGCTCTCGCCAGCAGTTCCTCATATGGGTTGGTCACGGTAGGAGTATGCCCAGCCGCACAAACGAATTCCGGCCCCGCACCGGTTGGTGCGGGGCCGGATTCTGATGGAAATACCTGCTACGAGGCTGGGATCGTCAGCGTGATGCCGCTGACGGTCTGACCGGCGATCACGTGAATGGTCGTCGGGTACTTGTACGTCGTGTCGCCGTTGAGCGTGTAGTACAGCTTCACGTTGCCGGTGTCGAAGCCGCCCATCGTGAACGTGCCGTCCGGCGCGACGTACGGGTCGACGCCCGCGTAGTCGCCGGTAGCCGTGTTGATCGCGTAGACGGAGACGCACTGGAGGCACTCACCATCCGGGACCGACACCGTACCGCTGATGTGACCCGAGGGGCTTAGCGTGCCGTTCTCGGTCACGGTCTCGCCGGCGACAACCTGCACGGACGTTGCGTTGGCACGGTTCGTCCCGCCGCCCGACCAGCCCCACGCGTACGCGCCGGAATACTCCGGGAAGGCAACCTTCCATGCGTACGGGCCGAGGCCGCTCAGGTTGTAAACGCCGTCGGTGTACGTGCAGCCCGTCGTGTCGAACGCCGGAGAATACGTGGGTCCCGGCGGCGTCGCGATCGGGCAGACGCCGGAGAGCGGATTGCCGGTCGCGGCGCTCGTCACGACACCGGCGATCGAACCTTCGCCGTCCAACTTGATCGTGATGTCCAGGTGCTGGTTATACGTGATGGTGAACGTCTGAGCGGCGTCCGGGTCACCCGTACCGCCGTTCGCGCCGACCCACTGTGCGCCGTGAATGCCGTCATTCGGCGCGACGAACATCGTGAACGTCGACGGCCAAACGTCGCTCATGTCGGTGAGACCGCCGCACGGCGGGTAGCCCGGATCGCCGTGTTGGCTCGGCAGAACCATCTCGCCACACATATAGCTACCGTCGATCGGGTCGCCGGTAGTCGCGTCGATGACGTTGAAATGGATCGTGCCGCCGGTCTTGAGC
>CAWCQQ010000001.1:0-460685 GCA_963797675.1 uncultured Actinomycetota bacterium | reverse complement strand
TACGCCAGACATTGCTTGGCGGCGGTGCTGTACGCCGACTTGGGGCGGCACCGCCGACGTTCCTCCGACACCGCGGTCGCGAACATCATCTCCGCGTACGCGCCAAGGGCGGCGACGTCTCGGTGTCCATCGGCGGCTACGGCGGCACCAAGCTCGGCCAGGCGTGCGCTCGGTCGACGCGACCGCGGCGGCGCTACCAGCAGGTCGTCACGAAGTACCCGCTGCACGCGATCGACTTCGACCTGGAGGAGCCGGAGTACGAGAACACCACCGCGGTGAACAACGAAATCGGCGCGGCGCAAGGATCCTGCAGCAGAACAACCCGGGCCTCTACGTCTCGGTTACCACCCCGGGCACCACGAGCGGCACCGGCTAGTTCGGCCAGAACATGCTCAACGCGGCCAAGGCCGACAGCTTCACGCCCGCCAACTTCGGCATCATGCCGTTCGACGGCGGATTCAACGGCGCGGCCTCCCAGACCGCGGCGCTGGAGTCGTTCCACACGCTGCTGGTGAACACGTTCGGATGGAGCACCGCGACCGCGTACGACCACGAGGGCTTCTCCCAGATGAACGGCCGGTCGCGACTCGGGCGAGTTCTTCACCCAGACCGACTTCCAGACGGTTCTCAACTACGCCGACGAGTCACGGCCTGAGCCGGTACACGTTCTGGTCGGTCAACCGTGACCGGCAGTGCTCGCCGGCCGGACAACAACGGCACCACCTCCGGCACGTGCAGCAGCATTGCGCAGGGCGCGTGGGACTTCACGAAGTTGACCACCGACGTTCGCCGGCGCGACGCCGCCCACCACCGTGCCGACCACGCCACCGACGACCGCTCCTCCGGGTACGTGTACGGCACCCGCATGGGTCGCGGCAACGGCGTACAACGGCGCGGCAGTCGTCTCCTACGGCGGTCACCAGTGGACCGCGAAGTGGTGGACGCAGGGCGATATCCCGGGTAACAACAGCCAGGCGGTGTGGACCGACAACGGCCCGTGCAGTGGCGGCGGCGGAACCACGCCGACCCCGACGCCGACGCCGTCGCACACGGCGACTCCGACACCGACTCCGACGCCCACGCCGAGCCCGACCGGCACCGGCACCGGAACGGCTTGGGTGGCCAACCACGCGTACGCGATCGGTGCGATCGTCACGTACGGCGGGCACACCTACAAGTGCATCCAGGCGCACACGTCGCAGGTCGGCTGGGAGCCGCCGAACGTACCCGCGCTCTGGCAGCTGGTGAGCTAACCACAACCGTTTGACCAGCGTTAGTAAAGGGCGGCACCAAGCGGTGCCGCCCTTTACCATGCATCGACGAGACGGAAGCGAGGAAGGGAGACGCTGTGCCATCGCAGATCCGGCACACCACGTTCGATTGCGCTGACGCATCCACGCTAGCGCAGTTCTGGTCCGCCCTCACTGGCTGGCCACTCGGCGACGACGACCACCCCGGTGACCCGGAATGCCTGGTCGCCCCAGCGATCGGTGGCGAGACGGTCGGGCTCCTGTTCATCCAAGTCCCGGAGGGCAAGGCGGTCAAGAACCGCGTGCATCTCGACGTCGGTCCGACCGATCGGACGCGCGATGAAGAGGTCGCGCGGCTGGTGGCGCTCGGCGCGACCGTCGTTGACCGGCGCGTCACCGAATCCGGCACAGGCTGGGTCGTCATGGCCGACCCGGAAGGCAACGAGTTCTGCGTCGAGCGCAGCACGGCCGAGAGAGCAGCGCAATAAGAAGCGCCGGTCCCCAAGCTGGGGACCGGCGCTTTGCGTACCGTGATTAGTGCAGGATCGGCGAGAGTGCGCTGATCAGTGCGCCCGAGTTGGAGTCCTGGCTGATCTCCCAGCACCATGGCGCCACGCAGGTTCAGCGCCTCGATGAGGATGACCCGCTCGGTGACCGAGGTCGGGCTGGTGAACGTGATCACCGTCGGTACGGTGGCCGGGCCGGTCAGCAGCGTCGGGTGCGACGCCGCCGGGCTGGCCAGGTAGGGCTCACCGGCGGCGAAGTCCCAGTACACCGTGTAGCCGTTCGCGCCGGTCTTGCCATTGGCGCTCACGTCACCGTCGCCGTCCACCAACTCGTGGTAGGTCGGCTGCGGTGCTGAATCCGCGGTGAGGCTGTTCGGGTCGAGCCCGGTGCTGTCGAACGACGTGTAGAGACCGTGGTCCTTGGCGCCGGTGTTGAGGTACTGGTTGCCGTAGAACGGTACGCCGACCACGATCTTCGAGGCCGGTACGCCGTTCAGCAGGTAGTTCGCCACGGTGCCCGTGACATCCCAGGTCCAGTCCTTGGCATTCGGGTCACGAGCGTCGTGACCGAACAGCGTGTCCGGCGCGGCCACAGTGCCACCCGGCACGTTGTAGTCGTACGCCATCACGTTGTCCCAGTCGAGGTACTTCGAGATCGCACCGATCTCGTAGTCGTTCGTGGCACTGGTGGCCGCCGGAAGCGCCATCGTGAGCAGGTAGTGCTTGCCCGTAGTCGCGCCGTACGCGTCGAGCTGCTTGCGGAACTCCGCAGCCAGCAGCGTCGCGTTGTGACGGTCGGCCGGTCCGTAGTTGACGTTGCCGTCAGCGAGCTGGCCCGGGTACTCCCAGTCGATGTCGATGCCGTCGAACAGGCCCGCTGCCGCGCCGTCGCCGCCGGCACTCGCCGGCCAGCCACCGCCGGGCAGGTTGCCCTTGATGAACGTGTCGATGCAGGAAGCGACGAATTGCTGCCGCAATTCCGGCGTTGACGCGAGGTCGGAGAACCACTTCGACAGCGACCAGCCGCCGATCGAGATCTCGAGCTTCAGGTTCGGGTTCGCCGCCTTCAACTTCGCGAGCTGGTTGAAGTTGCCGAAGAGGTGCTGGTCCGGGTTGTTCGGGTCGTCGGCGACGCCGTCGACCGTGTCGTCCCCGGTCCAGTAGACCTGCTGGTAGTCAGCCCACGGGTCGAGGATGTTGCAGCCCACGGCACCGGTGGTCGGGTCGTAGGTCGGATTGCCGAACGCGTACTGGATGACGTTGACCTTGGTGGCCGGGATGTCCTTGACGAAGTAACCCCGTCCGTAGACATCCCAGTCGGCGAAGTAGGCCGACACCACCTTTGACGGCGCGCCGTTCGATGCCGGCTTGGCGTGACCGGTCGCCGCGTCCGCGGGCACGGCCGCGGCGAGACTCACACCGATGACCAGCGCCGCCAACGCGGCAAGCCGCTTGTTGACAGTGACCATGTCGCTCCTTTGCTCACGTGAGTAACAGGTGAATGCATCACACCTTTACGGAGCGACTTTATTTCTGTCAATAGTCCTTACAATTGAAGCAGGTTTCCTAACTACAAATCCGCAGGTCACAGCCGAGACAAAATTGGCAGGTTAGAAGCCCATCGCGGCGCCGTCGGCGCGAGATTCCGATCCGGCGATATATCCGTCGTCCGAAATTCGCCAAATCGCCTGGCCATAGCCGAATCCTGCATCGTCGTCCACGGTGACCTCGTGTCCGTTTTCCCGTAAGGCCGCCGCAATTTCCGTGGGAAACGCCGATCTCCACTCGGACATCGAGGCCGGACTGCCAAAACCAGCGCGGCTGATCGAGCGCCGACTGCGGATTCCGGTGGTCGTCAACAGTGGCCGTTACCACCTGCAGGTGGCCCTGCGGCTGCATATGGCCGCCCATCACGCCGAACGGGCCGATCGGTTCTCCCTCGCGAGTCAGGAATGCCGGAATGATCGTGTGGAACGGCCGCTTCCCGCCGTCAACGACATTCGGATGCTCGGGCGCCAGCGCGAATCCGGCGCCGCGGTTCTGCAGGCCGAAGCCGTACCCGGGCAGCACGATCCGCGAGCCGAATCCCATGTAGTTCGACTGGATCAGGCTGACCATCATGCCGTCCGCGTCCGCAGTGGTGAGGTAGACCGTGCCTCCGCGGACCGGGTCGCCCGGCGCCGGACGGCTCGCGCGGGACGTGATGCCGGCTCTCCGCGTCGCCAAATAGTCGGAGGTGAGCAGCGCCGAGACGGGTACCGACATCTGCGCAGGATCGGTGACGTACGCATGCGCGTCCGCGAAGCCGAGCTTCATCGCCTCGATCTGGGCGTGCAGGCGCTCGGCCGGCGATGCGGCGGTCAGATCCATGCCGTCGAGGATGCCGAGCGCGATCAGCGCCGCGACGCCCTGCCCGTTCGGCGGCAGTTCCCAGACGTCGTACCCGTGATAGCCCACGCTGATCGGATCGACCCAGGTGGAGACGTGCGACGCGAGGTCGTCGGCGGTGAGGAGTCCGCCGGTCGCGGCGCTGTGCGCGGCCAGGGCGCGCGCGATCTCACCGGTATAGAACGCGTCCGCACCGCTCTCGGCGATCAACGCGAGGGTACGGGCAGCTGCCGGGTTCGCCCATCGCTCGCCGGCCCGCGGAGCGCGCCCGCCGATCGTGAACACGTTGGTCCACTCGTCGAACAGGGCGCCGTCCAGCCGGCGGGCGGCCGCACCGCGCCACGCCTCGGCGATCCGTGGCGAGACCGGATAGCCCCGCTCGGCGTACGCGATGGCATCGTCGAACAGCGACGCGAACGGCCGCGATCCGAACTTCGCGTGCAGGTCACGCCATCCGGCCGGGGCACCCGGGACGGTCACCGGCAGCCAGCCGTAGCGGAGGCATGACCGCGGGCACCTCGGCTTGTGCACCGCCAAGCGCGGCATTCCTGGTCTCCGCGGAGACCAGTGCGGCGGCCAGCGTCAGCGCCTGCGGTGACCGGCCGGACGCGTTGAGCCCGTGCAGGCGCTCGCCGTCCCAGACGATCGCGAACAGATCGGACCCGATATCGTTCGAGCCCGGCTGGACGATGGTCAGTGCGATCGCAGTGGCGATGGCCGCATCGACCGCATTTCCGCCGTCCCGGAGAACTGCGAGTCCGGCCGACGCGGCCAGCGGTTGACTCGTCGCGACTACGCCGCGAGCTGCGAAAACGGGTTGGCGGGCGAGGCGGGAATCGGTCACGACCCATTGTCGTCCAGTCCCCGAAGCGGAAGGAACCCTTACCAACCCGCGCCCGCACCTCGCCGCGAACGCTAGGGCGACGATCCCTCCGGACGATCAGATCGCAACCGACCAAAGCCGACCATCACGCCGGCGGACGTGGATGTTGCCCGGCAGCGCCGTCGGTCCTTGGCCATGCCAGTCCGTCACGAGTGCATCGAGCGCCACGATGTGCGTCGATGACAGTGCGCTCCCGGAGACGCCCAGCTCACGAGCGAATAACCGCAGTACCCGAGTCCGTACGGCGGGCGGCAACGCCAGCAACGAGACACAGTCCAGCGAGCCGTCCGGCGCCGTCACGTCGATGCGCGCCGCGGCGGCGATCGCGTCCAGCGTCTCGTTGTCGGCACGGATCAACGATGCGGTCCGGGCCAGGTTCGTGACCACGTCCGCCCCGAGCGTCTCGACCAGCGTGGACATCGCCTGGCGTACGCGTACCCTCGCGAATGCGGGCTCTTGATTGTGCGGATCGTCCCAGACGGCCAGCGATTGGGCCGTGCACGCGGCGCGCGTCTGGTCTCGCGAGATCCCGAGGAACGGTCGGATCACCGTCGCGCCGTGCATGTTCCGTTGCAGCGGCATGCCGGCGATGCCCCGCGGCCCGGCGCCCCGGGCGAGCGCGAGCAGGACCGTCTCGGCCTGGTCGTCGCGGGTATGGCCGACAAAGATCGCGGCGGCGTCATGATCGCGGGCCGCGTCCGCGAGCGCCGTGTAGCGAGCATCCCGGGCGGCGGCTTCCGGTCCGGTGCCCGTTGCGCGACGCATCCACGGACACCGCGAGCGCCGGACCGAATCCGGCGGTCGACGCCCAGGCCGCGACGTCTTTGGCGCGTTGCCGGGAACCGTCCTGCAGGCCGTGATCGATCGAGACCAGACCGCAGCGGAATCCGGCGCGCGGTGCGACGAACGCGGTCGCGGCGGCCAACGCCATCGAATCGGCACCCCCGGAGCACGCGACCAGGACGAGCGCGCCCGGCGGAAGCGTCCGAAGGGCTGCCCCGGCGGCATTGCGGGTGGCCGCGACCGAGGGGTCGAGCGCCACGATCAGCCGAGTACGCGCGTGACCCAGGCGTCCGGGTCGGAGATCTCGTTCGTCTTCGGCAGCGTCTCCGGCGAGGTCCCACACGTGATTGAACTCGTCGATGCCGACCCGCTCGACCACCGCGGCGACGAATTTGTGCCCGTCGGCGTACTGCCGCATCTTCATCTCGATGCCGAGCAGGCGGCGGATCACGCGCTCGATCGGGTTGTGGCCGGTGCGGCGCTGGTTGAAGCGGGCACGGATGTCGGCTGACGGTCGGAATGACCTCCGGGCCGACGCCGTCCATGACGAACTCGGCATGGCCCTCGACCAGCGTCATCAGGCAGGTCAGCTGCGCGATGATCTCGCGCTGCGCCGGTGTCTGGACGAGATCGATGATCGATGCGTGTGAATCCGGGTTCCGGACCGAGTCGGCGAGCGCGGACAGCCCCTTGCGGACCCGGTCGGCGAACTGCTCGCCGTTGACGTCGGATGAGTTCGCGAACGCCTGCACCTGGCCAGGAAGTACTCCCGCATCCACGGCACGCCGGTGAACTGCACGCGATGGGTGACCTCGTGCACGCAGACCCAGAGCCGGAAATCGCGCGGGACCGCACCGAGCTTGCGTTCCACCTCGACGATGTTCGGCGCGACCAGCAGCAGCTCGCCCGGGTCGGCCGAAAAGACTTCGAACTGCCCGAGTACGCGACCGGAGAGGTAAGCAAGCACCGTACCGGCCTGCAGCCCGGCGATCCGAGGGCCGACCGCGCCGGCGATCGCACCCATCTCCTTGCCCTGGGTCAGCCGGTCGGCGAGCGGGCCGATCACGGTCCGGAGACCGTCGATGTTCGTGCTCGCCCAATCGCCACGGTCGACGACCCGGACCGCATGATGACCGACCTTCGGTGGCATCTTGGCAAATTCGAGCACGTGGCCGGCGGCTTCGTCGGTGAGATGCCGCAGATCCGCGACGACGTCGGCCGCCTCGGTCAGCGTTATCTCCGGGCCGCCCTTACCGAGCGTCCGAGCGGTGGTCCGGGCGAGATCCCAATCAACGAGCTGCGCCATGCGTCCACCGTACCCGGATCGCGCTCCGGATAGACCGACCGCTAGTTAGTCGGGCTGCCACAGCCGCACTCGCGCACTGCAGCGGCGATCGGCGTCGATCGCGGTCGGCGCACCGAGCGACGGCGCCGTCATCGAGCAGGACGACCACGATCAGCGTCCGGCCGGAAGCATCGACGACGTATCCGGCCAGCGCGCTCACCCCGTCGAGCGTGCCGGTCTTCGCGCGGATCATGCCGAACGTGTCCGCCATGCCCGGCGTGGTGGAACCGGTCGAGCAGCGTACCGCTGTAGCCCGCGACCGGCAGGCCGGTGAACATCGCGTGCATCTGCGGATGGTCCGGCTGCGCCGCGTACGCGAGGATCGCCGTCATCAACGCCGGCGTCACCTTGTTCGCATGCGAGATGCCGCTGCCGTCCACGATGTGCACGCCCTGCATCGGCAGGCCCAGCTTGGCCAGCTCGCTCGGTTACCGCCGCGGCGGCGCCGGCGAAGCTGGCCGGGTGCCCGGTCGCGAGCGCCACCTGCCTCGCCATCGCCTCGGCGAGCATGTTGTCGCTGTTGGCGAGCATGGTCTCGATGATCCGGATCAGCGGTGCCGACTGGACCGACGCGAGCACCGCACCCGGTGCCGTCGGTGATGACGGGCTGTCCGGCTTCGAGGGCGCCGTACCGCTGACGACCGCCGACGGTGGCAGGCCGAGATAGTGGGCGAATATGTCGGCGGCCCCGGTCGCGCTGTCGGTGTAGCGCGGCGCGTAGCCGATGTTCGCCGGGTCGATCTTGCCGGCGTCGGTGGAGAGCGCGTACACGCTGGTGAGGTACGTGCTGTTAATGTTCTCGTCGCTCCAGCCCGGGCCGACCGGACTGCCGGTGTATAGCGAGGTGTCCACGATGACCTTGGTCGGCTTCACCCCGCCGAGCACCTGCTTGACCTGGGTGGCCAGGTCCTGCAGCCGGCCTGCCTCCGGGTAGCTCGCCAACCGCCGCCGCGGTCAGTGTCGGATCGCCGGCTCCGACGATCACGACCTCACCCGGCTTCGGACCGGCAACGACGTTCGTGGTGATCCGGTAGTTCGGTCCGCGCGTATTCAGCACGGCGATCGTGGTCGCCAGTTTCAGCGTCGAGGCCGGGCGTGGTCGGGCTGGTCTCGCCGTGGCCGTACAGCATCGCTCCGGTGGCCAGGTCGGCCACTTCGACGCGAGACGTGCGTACCCAGGTTCCGCTGGCCGTCATTGGTCCGGCCAACGCGCTGGCCAGACCTCCGTCGTCGGCAGCGGTGCGTTCGCCGGGTCCGCGACGAGCGCGGGGACCGGCGCAGCGATCTGCGGACCGACCGCGGGCATCGGGCCCTGCGGGACGGACCGGTTGTTCAACACGATGCCGCCGGCAACCGCGAGAGCGGCCACGACGAGCACGGCGACGACCGACACGACGGCCGCCCGACGCTTGCTCTTCGCCCTCGGCTGCGCCGGAAGATCATTACCTGGTACGTACAGCCTCCCGCCCGCCGCGGCGACCGGTGCATCCTGTGGTTCCCGACCCGGCGCCCAGACTTCAAAGGCCGGCCTCGCCGGATCCCGGCCGGGTGGCTGCGCCGGTCGGCCCGGGCGCTGGGCTCGGTGGCCGGACTGATGGACGTCGCGACCCTGGTGCGGATCCCTCGGTACGGCCGGCTCCGATTCGCGGATCGGCTGCCACGCCGGCCGGCCGGTCTTCGGCAGTTGTGATTGCTGACCGGCAACCTGCCCCTGAGGGCCGGCCGGTTGCGATCGCTGGTCGGTCTGCTGCGCCTGCCGACCGGGCGGCGGTGCCTGCGGTCCGGTCTGCCGTGCGTCGCGGGCGGCCTGCGGTGCGCGTTGACCGGCCTGCTGGGACTGCGAACCGGCCTGCTGCTGCGAACCGGCCTGCTGCTGCGGACCGGCGTGCGGCGCCTGCGGGCCACCTAGGTGTTGCGGCTGCTGACCCGATTGTTGCGGCTGCTGACCAGCGTGTGGCGGCTGACCGGGATGCTGCTGCTGGCCGGGGTGTTGCGGCTGTTGGCCTGAGTGTTGTGGTTGCTGGCCAGCGTGTGACTGCTGGCCGGGATGCTGGGGCTGGCCGGGATGCTGTGGCTGTTGGCCCGAGTGTTGTGGCTGGCCCGGGTGTTGGGGCTGCTGGCCGGGATGCTGCGGCTGCTGACCGCGGTGCTGCGTTCCCTGGCGTGAGTCGCGAACGCCCTGCTGCGCGCGTGGGTCCGCCTGCTGCGGTTCCCGACTCGCTGGCTGCGGCTCCCGGCCTCCGGGCTGCGGCTCCCTACCTCCGCGTTCCCGGCGGGGTAGCTGGGTGGCCGGTGCCGATCCGGCGGCCGAGTCGATAAAACTGTCCCAGCCCGATCCGGTCGGCGGGCGGGACGCCGATGGCGGCGCGGGCTCAGACGACGTACCCGCTGGTGGAGCCGACTGCGGACGCGATGGCGGCGGTGGCACCTGCGCCCGGCCACCCACCTTCGGCGCCGACGGACGCGTCAGCTGCGGCGTATCGACGTGGGCGCTCGGGCTCACCGGTGCCTGCGGGTACGCCGTCGGCGGCCCGCTCCACTGCGGAGCCGACGAGGTCGGAGCGACCGAAGCCGGGGCGCTGCCGGCGGCGGCCGAGGACGTGGGCGCATTGGACGGCGTCTCCGGTACGTCCTCGACGAACGGCCGCTCGACGATCGGCACCGAGGCTCTGGCCACGGCGACGGTCGGCGCCTGCTTCGTCAACGTCGGCGGAGCGGGTTTCGGGTCCGGCTGCGACGGTTGCCCCGATGCGGCCGGCCCGCTCGACGTCGGCGCGGACGGGTCAGCCGGCCGGATCGTGGTTGGTGCCGGGGTCGACGGCTCGTTCGATGCCGGCGGTTCGTACGTCGTCGCCGGCACAAAGGCGGCCGGGGACGACGCCGCAGCGGCCGAAGACACGGGAGATTCCGGCACGGCAGGGGTATCGGTCGGGCCGTACAAGTCAAAAGGTTCGTTGATCGGTGTGACCCGTGCCCGTCCGGACACGGACGTGCGCGGCGGCGCGACCAGCGTCGGCGGTGGCACGACCGGACCGGACCGGGCGGCGCCGAAGGCGTAGGGCATCGGATCGGGCTCGACCGGTGGTGCGGCGGGGGGCGGGGCCGGAGCGGGAGTCGGATCACCGACAGTTATCGCAGGCGAATCGTCCGGCTTGGGTGGCTCGTCGGTAGCCGAGGCTCGGGCGGCGGACTCCGCTTCGAGGGCGGCGACAAGCTCGTCAAGCGTCGGCACCGGTCGATCGAGAAACTCGGCGCTCAGGTCCTCCGACTCGGGATCGAATTCAGATTCGGATTCACTGTTGTCGGTGTTCAGGGGGCTCGTCGGCACGGACAATTCTGACATTTCATCGACCGACGGCGTGGTAGATCCGTCATCGATTCCGGCCAGCGAAACGGCTGAAATCGGCTGTGCACCCGGCGCGGGCTGCGCCTCACCGCCCTCGGACACGCAACGAACTCCCATCTTGATCTTGTGGGGCACCGTAGTGTGAAAATGGCCTCTCGGCGGCGCCCCCATCCGACGTTGCGCCGTCGTTAGGCGAGACTAGTCGACATGGGTGCGAATTGGCGCCTGACGAGGATGTGAATCAATCTCGAGGAGCGGCGTGAGCATGGATTTCGACGTCACGGTTGAGATTCCCAAGGGCCACCGCAACAAGTACGAGGTCGATCACGAGACCGGACGGATCCGTCTCGACCGGACCTTGTTCACGTCCACCCAATACCCGGCCGACTACGGCTTCGTCGAAGGCACGCTCGGCGAGGACGGCGACCCGCTGGACGCGCTCGTCCTCGTCCAGGAGCCGACGTTCCCCGGCTGCCTGATCCGCTGCCGGACGATCGGCATGTTCCGGATGACCGACGAAAAGGGCGGCGACGACAAGCTCCTGTGCGTGCCCGCGTTCGACCCGCGGCACGAGCACCTGCGCGATATCCACCACGTCGGCGAGTTCGACCGGCTGGAAATCCAGCACTTCTTCGAGGTCTACAAGGATCTTGAGCCGGGCAAGAGCGTCGAAGGCGCGTCCTGGGTCGGCCGTACCGAAGCCGAGGCCGAGGTGATCCGGTCACGGGACCGGTACACGGCGGCGATCGCCTCCGGCGAATACCACGACCCGGGCTTCCCCTCGATCTACGGCCACCCGACACCTCCCGGAACGATCAACGAGTAGCTAACGAACATCCATCGCGTCGGACCATCGCGACAGGGCGGTGGCGACCAGAATTGCCACGGCTGCCGCGGCGAGCAGCCGGATCTCGGGGTATCTGGTCGGCACGAGGACGGCGAGCGCGCCGGTTGCCACCGCAGCCGTCCCGATGACGACAAGGCGGGGTAGCCAGAAGCCGTACCCCGCGGACCGCGGCCACGACCGCACCGGCCGCCACGACGGCGGTTGCCAGCAGAGACATCGAACGGGTGCCGAATTCGATGCCGTAGCGAATCGGCAGGGCGGGCACGAAGAACAGCGCCAGACCCGATCGGACCAGCGTCGTCTGGATGCCGATGGTCGGACCGCCGGACGCGGTCACCCGGCGCGCCAGCAGCCGCGCTGCCACCAGGACGCACGCCGCGACCGCCGCGATCGGCGCATCCTTGCCGACCCGGCCGAGGTTGTAGAGCAACACCGTGTCGTACGCGGTCAGCACGAGCACACCGATCGCGGCCGCCGACGCGGCAAACACGAGCAGCCCGGAAGCCGTCTCGGTCCGCCAGTCGCGGCAGCCGGCTCGGCGGACCATCCGGCGGATTGCCAACGGCGTCACGATGCACGACACACCCCGAATAACCAGATCATTCCAGGTGTACGGGTTCCGGAGGTCCCACTCGACCAGGCTGAACACGGCCGAGTACGCAATCGACGCGGCCCAGATCGCGGACCGGCCGGTCAGCCGCGCGTACAGGCGATCGTCCAACCAGCGGCTGACGGTGAGATATGCGAGCAGGCCAAACGGCAATTCCAACAATGCCGGTACGCGCAACAGAGACGGCGCCAGCATCGCCGGGTACGGGAAGTGCCGAGCCAGCCATCCGATCGCGCGATCATGATCGCCGAGCTGGAAGTATCCGCCCGGCAGGTAGCGCGCGATGAACGACGGGTCACCGCCGTGGACCCGAATGATGTAGACGTTCAGCAGCACCTGGTTGACGACGATCGCCGCAGTCACGACCGCCAGCCAGAGGCCGGGCTCGCCGAGCCGGCTGCGCCTCGATGATCCCGGATCGACCGGGCCCCGGGTCACCACGAACCCGATTGCGACCGCCACGACGATGAGCAGATCAAGGACGAGTCGCACGTATTCTCCGAGCGGTTGCAGCTTTCAGCGCAGGTTGCGGGCCGTGGCGTACAGGCCGAGAACGCCGCAGACCAGCGGGACGATCGCGAGCATACCCAACGCCCTCCAACACGTCACCGGCACGCTCCAACGTCGAGGAGGCGAGCTTGGCCGTACTGAGGATGATCGCGAGCGCTCCGGCCAGCGCGGCGCCGGCGATCGTTGCGGCCGCCGCCGATCCGCTCGACAACGCCCACGCGACGACCGGCACGCACGAGTGCACCGGCGGCGACCAGGGCGACCAAGCGTTGCCGGATCGACCGGTAGTCCCGGGCCCGCAGCCCGAGTACGACCGCGCCGACGATCGCCAGAATCCGGGCCCACGTGTCCCCGGCGTACGCGAGGACCGAGCCGGCGGCGAGCGCCACGATCGCGACCGCACCGAGCAGGCCGGTCACCACCGCCTCGGTCCGCGCGACAGCATCGGCGAGCGCAGCGGTACCGCCGTCGGGGTGCCAGCGGGAGACGCCGCCGAGCCGGACCGCCACCGCCGGGATCAGGCCCACCACCAGCACGACGGCGCCCAGCACGACCGCGGCCGCATCGGCTCGCGACATGATTTCGTCGAGCCCCGCACCGACCGCGATGACCATCGTGGCCACGAGCCCCGCGATGATCGTTTCGCCGGAGCGCCCGACGGCCGCCAGTGCGACGCCGCCGACGATCGCCGCCGCGCCGGAGCCGATCAGAACCTCGTGTGCCCCGATCGAGTGACCCGGCCCGAGTAGACCGGCAATGAACGCGTACGGGATGGCGATCGACGCGACCACGGCACCGGTCCAGGCGTCGTCTCGCGTACGGGACAGCACCACACCGCCGCCGAGCAGCACGAGCGCGAACGCGCCGGCGAGGCACGTGCGGCCGAGCGGTGCGGCTCGTCCCGGACGACGGCGGCGAGCGCGACCAGCAGCGCGAGAGCACCGCCGGTGACACCGGCCCATCGCGTCGCGGCCGGATGCCAGATCCGGTCGCGGGTGCGGGTCGACGGCGATCGCGTCGGCGATGTCGTCGAACTCCAGCTCCGGCCAGGCCACGTCGGCGGTCACGAGGTGGAGCACGGCTCCGTCGCGTACCCCCTGGTCGTGAAGGGTTTCGGACGTGGACAGGGGCGTGCCGTCCGCGCGGCGAACGACCCACCCGATGCCGCGGCGTCCGCGAGTCGCTCACCGCCCGCACGCACGAACGCGAGCAGAAGATCGGCAACGGGTACGTTCGACGGCACCGCGACGTCGAGCCGTCGTTGCGGCGTATCGACGGTGATGCGGGTCAGATCTCGGGTCGCGACGGCCATCGGACAGGCCTACCACGGTCGGGCGTCCCAGCGAAAGACTGAAAAACATCTATCGGTGCTGTCGACGGTGACGCTTAGCATCGTGACCGTGAGTACGGGGGCGATCCGACGAGCCGCCCGGCGACCGGCACCGCCGATCCCGACCGGCACCGTGCCCGTCCCGGTGCCGCCGCCGCTCGCCAACCCGGGACCGTCGCGATGGATGCACGCGGTGATGGTCGTGCCGATGCTCGCCGGTACGGTCGCGACGGCGCTGCTGTTCGCCGGTCGGCAGGGCGGCGCCTACTCCTATGTGGTCGGTGGCATCTTCGGCCTGTCGTCGCTGGGCATGGTCGCGACGTCGATGGTGACCGGTGCCGGCCGGCGGGATCGGGTCGATGTCGCCGGTGCCCGACGGGCCTACGACGAGGCGCTGACCGGCGTCCGTACGCAGGTCCGCGGCGAACGCGACCGCGCAGCGTGCCGCGATGCGCTACCGGCATCCGGCACCCGACGACGCTGGTCACGATGGTCGACGGGCATCGAGTCTGGGAACGGCGGCCCGGCGACGCGGATTTCGGCGCGGCCCGGATCGGCTCCGGACCGCAGGACCTGGTCACGCCGCTCGTTCCGGCGGCGGCCGGCACCGACGACCTCGATCCGGTCGGGCTCGCCGCGATGCGGCGGCTGATCGACACGTACGCGATCGTCGACGACCTGCCGGTCGCGCTCGCGATCCCGCGCGTTCAGCCGGGTCTACGCGAACGACCCCGGCCTCGTCCGCGCGCTGATCGCGCAGCTGGCGTTCGCGCACGCACCGGCCGACCTGCTGATCGCGGCCTGCCCCTCGGACGAGACCGCCGCCGACTGGGACTATCGTGAAGTGGCTGCCGCACGCCGGGCATCCGCGCGCAGCGGGATGCGCTCGGTCCGGCCCGCCTCGTCCGGACCGGCTGGCCGAGCTGGAGACGCTGCTCGGCGACCTGATCTCGGCGCGCGGGCCGTTCGTCGTCGGATCCGCATCGGAGGGCCCGCTCCTGATCGTCGTGATCGACGGCGGCGATCGGACCGCGGCCAAGCGCCTCGCGTCGTCGACCGGCGTCGCCGGATGCTGCGTGATCGAGCTCGACGGCCAGCCGAACCCGCTCGACCGAACCGCGATGACGCTGACCGTCGACCCGGCCGGCCGGCTGCTGGCCGACGGCGAGGATGGTCGGCGTTCCGGACCGGTTCGCGGTCGGCGAGGCCGAAGCGCTCGCCCGCGCGCTGGCACCGATGCACATGGTCGGCGACGCCACGCCGCGAGGTGATCGTGCGCGGTCGGTCACGCTCGCCGGCCTGCTGGGACTCGACGAGCACGAGTCCCTCGCGGCGGCGATCGAACGACGCGCGCCGAGCGGTCGGCGGCGGACCGGCTGCGAGTGCCGATCGGGCTGCGCGCGGACGGCCGCCCACTGCTGCTCGATCTGAAGGAAGCGGCCCGCGACGGCATGGGCCCGCACGGGCTGCTGATCGGTGCGACCGGCTCCGGCAAGTCGGAGCTGCTGCGTACGCTCGTGCTCGGGCTCGCGGCCGCCACGATTCGGAAGAGCTCAACTTCGTGCTGATCGACTTCAAGGGCGGCGCGACGTTCGCGGCCTTCGAACGGCTGCCGCACACCGCCGCCGTGATCACGAACCTCGTCGACGAGCTGCCGCTGGTCGACCGGATGACCGACGCGCTCAACGGCGAACTCGTCCGGCGCCAGGAACTGCTGCGCAGCGCCGGCAACCTGGCATCGCTGTCCGACTATGAGCGGGTCCGCGCCGCGAATCAGGCGCTGCCGCCGATTGCCGGTCCTGCTGATCGTGTGTGACGAGTTCTCCGAGCTGCTGTCCGCGAAGCCGGAGTTCATCGATCTGTTCGTCGCGATCGGCCGGCTCGGGCGGTCGCTCGGCGTGCATCTGCTGCTCGCGTCGCAGCGGCTGGACGAGGGCGGCTGCGCGGCCTGGACACGCATCTGTCGTACCGGATCGGTCTGCGTACGTTCTCGGCGATGGAGTCGCGCGCCGTGCTGGGCGTACCGGACGCGTTTGAGCTGCCACGGTCGCCCGGGCACGGCTATCTGAAGGCCGGCACCGAGCCGCTCGTCGCGTTCACGCGCGGCCTACTCCTCCGGGCCGTACGTCACGTCGCTCGCGACGCCTGCGGTATCGGAGTCGCCCGCGCCGCACTCCCCATGGGAACTCCTGCCGTTCGACATCGGGCCGGTCGGCGCACCGGAGATCTCGTCCAGCGCGCCGGTCGGACACGGGCCGACGACGCTCGAAGCGATCGCCGGTGCGATCGGCGGTCAGGGCGCGCCGGCCCATCGGGTCTGGCTGCCGCCGCTGACCACGTCGGATCCGCTGGATGCGGTGCTCGGCCCGCTCGTCCGCGACGAGGATCGTGGCCTGACCACGGCCGACGCGTCCGTGCACGGCCGGCTGCGGGTCCCGGTCGGCGATCATCGACAAGCCGTACGAGCAGCGGCGGGATCCGCTGTGGCTGGCGCTGGACGGCGCCGCCGGGCACGTCGCGATCGTCGGCGCGCCGCAATCCGGCAAGTCCACGCTGCTCCGGACGCTGATCTGCGGGCTCGCGGTCACGCACACGCCACGGGAGGTGACGTTCTACTGCCTCGACTTCGGCGGCGGTTCGCTCGGCGCGCTCCGGGATCTGCCACATGTGGGCGCGGTCGTCGGGCGGCTCGCGACCGAGGCGGTCCGGCGTACGGTCGGGGAGGTCTCCACGCTGCTGGCCGCACGGGAACGGCAGTTCGCGGCGGACCGGATCGACGCGATCGGGCCGGCCCGGAAAGCGGGCGCGCTGGGCGCCTATGGCGATGTATTCCTCGTCGTGGACGGTTGGGCCAGCGCCCATACCGACTTCGAAGACCTGGAACCGCTGATCACCGACATCGCGACGCGCGGCCTGTCGTACGGGGTGCACGTGATCGTCACGGCGGGTCGGTGGGCCGATCTCCGGCCGGCCCTGAAGGACGTGCTCGGATCACGGCTCGAGCTGCGACTCGGTGATCCGAGCGACTCACAGATCAGCCGCCGTGCCGCGATGACGGTTCCGGCGGCAACGCCCGGACGCGGCCTGACGCCGGACGAACGCCACTTCCTCGCGATCGCTCCGCAGCTCGCCGACGGAACGACCGGCGACCTGGTCAAGGCGATCGCGGCGGCGTGGTCGGGACCGCCGGCGCCGGCCGTACGGCAGCTGCCCGCCGTCGTTCCGTACGGCTCGCTGGCAACGGTCACCGGCGGCCCGTCGGTCGTGTTTCCGCTCGGCATCGTCGGAGACCGACCTGTCCGTCGTCTCGATCGACTTCGCGGCCGATCCGCACCTCCTGATCTTCGGCGAATCCGGCAGCGGCAAGTCGGCCGCGCTCCGGGCGATCGCCGCCTCGATCATCGCCGGCAACGCGCCGGAACAGGCGAGGCTGGTCGTCATCGACTACCGGCGGGCGATGCTCGGCGAGGTCGAGGGCGACCACCTGATCGGGTACGCGACCTCGGCCGGCCAGGCCGCCACGCTGCTCGCCTCGGTCGCCGAGTACATGCAGCGGCGCCTGCCCGGATCGGACGTGACACCGAGGCAGCTGCGCGACCGTACCTGGTACGAAGGACCGGAGTGCTTCGTGCTCGTCGACGACTACGACCTGGTCGCCAGCGGATCGAACCCGCTCGCGCCGCTGCTCGAATATCTGGCTCAGGCGCGGGACGTCGGGCTGCACCTGATCGTCGCCCGGCGCTCCGGCGGCGCGGCCCGTGCACTGTTCGAGCCGATGATCGCGCGACTCCGCGAACTCGCCACGCCGGGGCTCGTGCTCTCCGGCGATCGGGACGAGGGCGTGCTGGTCGGTACGGTCCGGCCGCAGCAGCTGCCGCCGGGACGGGCCACGTACGTCAATCGTCGCGACGGTGCCCGGATGATCCAACTGGCCTACCTGCCGCCGAGCGAAAGCCCGGCCTAATCCGTGCAGGAACCTGTACTGACCCGGCGATCGGTGGTCATCGCCGGCGGCGACGATCGGGGCCGCCTCGGATGCGGTCAGCGCGAAGCCGACCTGCTGATTGTCGGCCGCCGCGGCGAACACGATGCCGAGCACGTCACCGTTGGACGAGATCAACGGTCCGCCGGAGTTGCCGCTGCGGACCAAGCCACGGATCGTATAGATGTCACGGGTGACCGTACGCGTGTTGTAAATGTCCGGGCCGGAGATGTCGCTGACGTCCCTGATCCGCGATGGCTCGGCATCGTACGGGCCGTCGAGCGGATACCCGAGCACGATCGAGTCGGCGTCGGTCTTGGCCTGACCGCGGGCGAATGGCAGCGCTGGCAGCGACAATCCGGGCACATCGATGACCGCGAGATCGCGCTCCGGGTCGAAGACCACGACCTTGCCCGACATCGTGCCGTGCTCGGTCTGCACCGTGAGCGACCCCGTACCCGCGACCACGTGCGCATTCGTCAGTACGCGTTCCGGCCCGATCACGAATCCGGAACCCTCGATGCGACGATCGCAGGACGGCGCACTGCCCTCGACCTTCACGACCGACTCGTGCGCCGCGAGGACGACTGCGTTGTTCCTCAACGCCGGATTCGGCGCCGGCACCTGGCGGACGTTCGTCGGGATGAGGTCGCCGAACACGTTCGGGAACCCGTCGGTGTCGACCGTCGTACGCAGGGCATTCGACAACGCCTGGGCCTGCTGTGGCATCAACGCGTTCACACCGTGCAGCACCTCGCTCGACCGGACCGCCTTGGCGAGCCCCGGCATCGACGACGAACCCAGCGGCCCGGCCACCAGCCACGCGACGAGCAGCAACGCGACCACCGACACGAGTGCGCCGCCGGTGTCGTCGATGGCCTGACCGGCCCGGCCGCGGATGCCCCGCCGGATGCGGATGCCGAGCCAACTCGCGATCGCCTGCCCGGTCAGCGCCGCGCCGAACACCGCGACCAATGACACGACAAGCCGGGCCACCGGATTCGTGAACTGGTTGGCGAGCGGCGGTCCGAATTGCAGGCCGAGCGCCGCACCGCCGAAGAAGCCGACGAACGACAGCAGGCCGATGACGAAGCCCTGCCGGTAGCCGTTCATCGCGAAGATGACGACGAGAAGCAGCAGAATAAGGTCCACCAGGCGGCCTGACACCCGTTCAGCCTACGGTGCGAATCAATGCGGCGCCGTGCTCACGCTTCGAGCGGAACCGGCGGAGCCTTGGTGTCCCATGGTTTCGTCCATCCACCCATCTCCAGGAGCACCGACAGGATCCCCGCAGTGAAGCCCCAGATCACCATGTTGCCGGCCCGGAATGCGGGACCGATCCAGCCGCTCGGATGCACGACCCTGATTCGGTTCGCCGGATCGGTCAGGTCCGCGATCCGGACCCGCGTGACGCTTGCCACTTCGGCCACGTCGACCGGGAAAACCGGGTGCGGGGCTCGCCACCACGCGAGTACCGGTGTGACGACGAACCCGCTGACCGGGATCCAGAGTGGCGGCATCGCCATCTCGACATCGACGCTGGCCGGGTCGAGTCCCACCTCTTCGGTCGCCTCGCGCAACGCGGTCTGGATCGGATCCGTCTCGCCGGGATCCGCTGCTCCACCCGGGAACGCCGGCTGCCCGGCGTGATTGCGCATGTCCGCCGCCCGCTGCAGCAGCAGAATGTCTGGTTCACCGGATTCGTCCTCGCCGAACAGTACGAGCACGGCGCTGGCCCGACCGCCTTCGGGCGGGGCGACCATCCGGGTGAAGTCCGAGGTACGCGCTGCGGAGATGCGCGTACGCAGTGGTTCCCACCAGGCCGGGGCGGTCATCCGATCGTCACGCCTAGATATTTCGTGGTGAGTTGCCGCAGCGCCGCCGCGTCGATGCTGCCGCTCGACGACGAGTAGGCGATGTTGCCGCCCGGCGCGACGAACAGCAGTGTCGGCAGGCCGGGTGCGCCCACCGCCTTGAAGAGCAAGCTGTCGGGATCGGACAGCATTGGGAACGTCAGATTCATGCCGGACGCCATCGACCGCCCCATCGATTGGACATCGGCGGTATCGACGCCGATCACCGCGACCTTGCCTGCCGCCGCATCCGCGAACGTGCCCAACGCCGGCAGTTCGGTCCGGCACGGCCCGCAATACTCCGCCCAGAAACTGATGATCATCGGTCGGGACAGCGCCGGGATCGTCACATCACCGGTGCCGTCCAGGCATCCGATCGACATCTTCGGTACCCCGTGCGGGCCGGCGGCCGCGGTCGGCGACGTGATCGCACCGAACGACGACAGGCACGTGCCGGCCTTCGCGGATCCGCTGCAGGCGGTCAGCCCGATGGTGATCATCACGGTGGCGACAAGGACCGCGGCGATGCGTCTCATAGATCGATTCCGGCACGATGGGCGAGTTCGACGACCCGCGGGCCCTTGAGGAGTCTCGCCGCGGCGAGCGGATCGGTCACACCGATGCCGTACGACGGGCACATCTTCGCGAGCGTGCACGCACCGCAGGCGGGCCGCTGGGCATGGCAGACCCGTCGCCCGTGGAAGATCACGCGGTGCGAGAGCATCGTCCAGTCCCGCTTCTCGATCATCGCGCCGACCGCGTGCTCGACCTTGACCGGATCGTCCTCCTCGGTCCACGCCCACCGCCGTACGAGCCGACCGAAGTGCGTGTCCACTGTGATCCCCGGCACGCCGAACGCGTTTCCGAGCACCACGTTGGCGGTTTTCCGTCCGACGCCGGGCAGCGTCACGAGTGCGGCGAGCCTGCCGGGTACGACGCCGTCAAACCGCGCGACCAGCGCTTCGCCCAACCCGATCAGCGAACTCGTCTTGTTCCGGAAGAAACCGGTCGACTTGATCATCTCTTCCATCTCGGCCCGATCAGCACCGGCGTAGTCGGCCGCCGTCGGGTAGCGCGCGAACACCTTCGGGGTCACCTCATTGACCCGCTTGTCGGTGCATTGGGCGGAGAGGATGGTCGCGACCACCAGTTCCAGCGGTGTTGTGAAGTCCAGTTCGCAATGCGCGTCGGGATGGGTCTCGGCGAGTTCACGTGCCATCCGCCGAGCCCGCCGGACACGGCCGAGTTCGGTCTCAGTTCCCACGGAGGCGAGCCTACTTCGCCGGTGTGTCAGACACCGTCCGACCATGCCCGCCCGCGGTCGGCCCAGGATTGCCCGCCGGATCGCACGGCGTCGTGCACGGCGCGCGCGATCCGGGCGCCCCAGGTGGATCGAGGTCCGCCGTAGGGTTCGGCCTCGCCGTCCGGCTCGCAGATGAGGCAGACCGCGTCGCTGGCCGTACCGGTCGCTTCGAATCCGATCTCCCACAGTGCCTGGGCCTTGGCTTCGGCGACGGTGGCCACGGCGTTCACCAGCGCCGCGTCGCTCAGGCACACCGGCACGCGTACCACGATATTTATGGTTCCGGGACGCCACCGCCGCAGGTGGCCGTCCGGCGCCGCCGCCCACGCGGGCGCGCCCAGACCGACCGTGGCGACCGCCTCGGCGCCGTCGTCGATCGTGCTGACCCTCTCCGCGACGTCGACACCGGTCATTAATCCGACACCAGGTCCGCCGAGTGCCAGCTCCGCAGCAATCTCGCGCAGGTGGACATCAGGATCATTACGGGCATAAGACATGGGTACGGTCGCATTGAGCACCCAGCTCCGCAAGCCGATCCCGCCGCCGAGCGGACCGGATGAGATCATCAACTTCGGCGCGTCGAATTGCCAGGCGAGTACCGGGACGGCCTGGCCCTCTTCGAGACGTTCGGTTAGCGTCAGGAGCACAGGAAACATCGTGCCGCGCGGGCTAGACGATCATATTGCCGGGTGCACGCCCGGTTGTGACCCTCATGTGCCTAGACTAACCCTGCGCGCTGTACGCGTCGGTAGCTTTTGGTGGCAAGAAAGGGTACGCGATGGATGAAGTGCTAGCCCGCAGCGGCATCTTCCAGGGCGTCGACCCGGATGCGGCCGAGGCGCTCGCGAAAGACATGGAGATCATCGATGTCCGCAAGGGCGACGTGGTCTTCAACGAAGGCGAGCCCGGCGACAGCCTCTACATCATCATGAGCGGCAAGATCAAGCTCGGCAGGCGGGCGGCAGACGGGCGGCAGAACCTGATCGCCCTGATCGGCCCGTCCGACATGCTCGGCGAGTTGTCGCTGTTCGACCCCGGTCCGCGTACGGCGACGGCAACCGCGGTGATCGACACGCGGGTGGCTCGGCTGCGCAAGCAGGCACTGCGGCCGTGGCTGAACAACCGGCCGGAGATCGCCGAGCAGTTGCTGCGCGTCCTGGCCCGCCGGCTGCGCCGGACGAACAACGCTCTCGCCGACCTGATCTTCACGGACGTACCCGGCCGCGTTGCGAAGAACCTGCTGCAGATGGCCGGCCAGTTCGGCTCGCGTGACGGCGGCGTCCTGCGCGTGACCCACGACCTGACCCAGGAAGAGCTGGCACAGCTGGTCGGCGCGTCCCGCGAGACGGTGAACAAGGCTCTGGCCGACTTCGCGTCCCGTGGTTGGCTCCGCCTGGACGGCAAGTCGGTCATCGTGCTGGACCCCGAGCGCCTGGCGCGCCGCGCGCGCGTTTAATCCGTCGCACGCTGTCGGTGCCGGTACGTAGGGTGTCGGTCATGTCAACCTGGCCCATGCCCGTACGCTCCGAGCCCGCGCCCAGACCGACCGACGAGCGGATCGCGCTCGACGAACGGCTGGACTTCCAGCGCGCCACGCTGCTGATGAAGTGCGCCGGGCTCACGCCCGAGCAGCTTGCACTCCAAGCCTGCCCGCCGTCGACGCTGTCGCTGCTCGGCCTCATCCGGCACATGTCCGCGGTCGAGCCCTGGTTCCACAGCTTCGACGGGCTGCCGGATCACCAGTACTTCTGGGATTACCGCGAGGGCGACGAGGACACCGACTTCGGCAACCGCGACGCCGCGCACGCAGACGACGACCTGGCGAGCTACCTCGCGAGCGTGGAGCGCGCCCGAGCCGCAGTCGCCGGCCGTGATCTCGACGAGATCATGCTGGAGCGCAACGTATCGCTGCGCTGGATCTACCTGCACATGATCGAGGAGTACGCGCGCCACAACGGCCACGCCGACTTCCTGCGCGAGACGATCGACGGCGAAACGGGCGAGTAGCCCCCGATCCGGCTCATGATCGTGAAGACTTGTGGCGTTTATCGATTCAGATCTTCATGATCTTTCGGTGACATTCACATTTCCGCAGCTCACGGTGGTATTGCGCGACGTGTTCGGCGGCGCGCTAAATGGCCCGCCTGATGATCCCGTAGCGAAGAGGGCGTCATAGCGCCCTTATCTCTACCGGACCATGCGCTTGACGGGTCGGCGACCCCGAAACCTTCACGATCATGAGGCGAGATTCGAACTCGCGCGGGTTCTGTCCCAGTACGCTTTCCAGTTGCCTGCTGTTGGGGGCCGCGCGACCGTTCGCTGCGTGGGCCGATTCGATCAAGCCGTCCGTCAATCGCCAGGTCAACACGGCCGAACTCCAGGATCAACTCCCCAGCGAGACCAGGACGGAAAACAAGCAGGCTTGACTGTTTGTTTTTGGAGTCGCAGACTGGTGGCATGGTGCAGCAGGAACGTAGCCGCGTCACTCAGCAGCGATTACTCGACGCCACGATCGACTGCTTGATCAAATACGGCTGGTCCGGCACGACGACCACGATCGTCGCCGAGACCGCCGGCGTGTCCCGAGGCGCGCAACTCCACCACTACCCGACGAAGTCGGCACTCGTCCTCGCCGCCGTCGAGCACCTCACCACGCGCCGGGCCGCCGAGTTGCGCGCCGAAGCCGCCGAGCTGCCGAACGAGACCGATCGCACCGGGCACGTCATCGATCTGCTGGCCACCGCGTTCATCGGGCCGCTGTTCCAGGCTGCGCTCGAGGTGTGGGTGGCCGCCCGTACGGACGATGCGCTTCGCGATGCCTTGATGCCGTTCGAGGCGACGATCGGCCGGGAACTCTATCGGCTGACCGTGGACCTGCTGGACGCCGACGATGCGCGGCCGGACGTACGCAACGCGATCCAGACCACGCTCGAACTCATGCGCGGCCTCGGCGTCGCCAACCTGCTGAGCGACGACTCCGCTCGGCGTACCGCGCTGCTGCACGACTGGACGCAACATCTCGCCACCGTGATCGGGAGCCCGCATGCCTGACCTCTCCGAACTCCTCGCCGACCTGGACGCCGAGTCGGCCTCCCTCGATGCGCTCGTGGCGGATCTGCCGGCCGGCGCCTGGGACCTGCCGACGCCGGCCGACGGCTGGACGATCGCCCACCAGATCTCCCACCTGGCCTGGACGGATCAGGTCGCCTACCTCTCCGCCACCGACGCGCAGAGCTTCCGCCGCGCGCTCGCGTTCGCCGCCGACAATCCCGAGGGTTTCGTCGACCGCGCCGCCGTCGAGGGCCTCGCGCCGCCGAGCGAACTCCTCACCCGCTGGCGCGCCGGGCGTACGGCACTCGGATCGGCCCTGGCCACGGCCCCGACGGACATCAAACTGCCCTGGTACGGCGTGTCCATGTCCCCCGCCTCGATGGCGACCGGCCGCATCATGGAGACCTGGGCGCACGGCACCGATATCGCGGACACGCTCGGCGTCACCAGGATCGCCACGAACCGCCTGCGGCACGTCGTGTTCCTGGCCGTCCGTACGTTCGGGTTCAGCTTCGCGGCGCACGGTCAGGCGGTTCCGGATCAGCCGGTTCGGCTCGAACTCGTCGCGCCGGACGGCTCCCTATGGGCATATGGCCCGATGGATACAGACGATCGGATCGCCGGCGCCGCCGAAGATTTCTGCCTGGTCGCGGCACATCGGCGGCACCGCGACGACGTCGCACTCGTCGTCACCGGCCCGGTCGCGACGCGTGGCTCGACGTCACGCAGACGTTCGCCGGTCCGCCCGGCACGCCTCGCCCGCCGCTGTCGCAACGAGTCGGCCCGGCATGATCCGGATCGGGAACGCATCCGGTTTCTACGGCGATCGCTTCGACGCGTTCGCCGAGATGCTCGCGGGCGGGCCGCTCGACGTACTGACCGGCGACTATCTCGCCGAACTGACCATGGGCATTCTCGGCAAGGACCGCGCCAAGGATCCGTCGACCGGATATGCGAAGACGTTCCTCCGCCAGATGCAGACCTGCCTCGAGATCGCGATCGACCGCGGCGTCACGATCGTCGTGAATGCGGGCGGCCTGAATCCGAGCGGGCTCGCGGACGAACTGCGCAAGACTCGACCGCCAGCGCAAGGGTCGGCATCGTCACCGGCGACGCGGTACCGACGACCGGCCTGACCGCGAACGCGTACCTCGGTGCGTTCGGCATCGCGGACTGCATCACGGCCGGTGCGAACGTGGTCGTGACCGGCCGGGTCACCGACGCATCGCTGGTGGTCGGGCCCGCGATCGCACACCACGGCTGGACCCGCGACGATCTCGACGCGCTGGCCGGCGCCACCGTCGCCGGGCACGTGCTCGAATGCGGTACGCAGGCCACCGGCGGGAACTACTCGTTCTTCACCGAGATCGCCGACCTTCGCCATCCGGGATTCCCGATCGCCGAGATCGCCGCGGACGGCTCGGCCGTCGATCACGAAGCACGAGCGGACCGGCGGCGCGGTCACGATCGGTACGGTCACCGCCCAGCTGCTCTACGAGATCGATGCGCCCGCCTACCCGGGCCCGGACGTGGTCACGCACTTCGACACGATCCGGCTCGAGCAGGAGGCGGAGGATCGGGTCCGGATCTCCGGCGTTCGGGGTACGCCACCGCCGCCGACGCTGAAGGTCGGCGTGACGCGGCTCGGCGGCTTCCACAATTCGATGACGTTCGTGCTGACCGGTCTCGACATCGAGGCGAAGGCCGCGCTGGTCCGACAGCAGCTCGGCGAGCACCTGATTTACGATCTGGCCCGGCACCGATCTGGCCCACGCCGACGCGTCGGGAAGTGGTCTCGCCGGAGGCGACCCGGCCCGGATGAACACCGAGGCCGCGAGCGCGCTGTTGCACGTACACATAAAAGATCTTGATCGTGCTCGTGCGGGCCGCGAGTTTTCGCAGGCGGCCGTGGAGTTGGCGCTGGGCTCTTATCCCGGCGCGACGTTGACCACGGTGCCGGGCGACGCGTCCCCGTACGCGATCTTCGAATCGACCACGATCGGCCAGCACGAGGTCGACCACGTGGCCGTGCACCCCGACGGTGCCGCTGTGAAGATCGACGCACCGAAGATCACCGCAGATCGACATCCGGAGAAGCTGGGCGAGAAGGTGCGGATCATGGATGCCCACCCCAGCAGCAACCGTGACGCCGTGCCGATCATGCGGCCAGCGGACGGCGGGCCGACGGAGCGGCGAGCGCTCGGCGAGATCATCGGTGCACGCTCCGGCGACAAAGGGCCGGATGCGAACGTCGGGCTCTGGGCGCGCAGCGACGCCGCGTACGCCTGGCTGGCCGCGACGATCACCGTCGAGGTGCTCCGGGAGTTGCTGCCGGAGGCCGCGGATCTTGTGATCGACCGGTACGAGCTTCCGAATCTTCGCGCGATCAACGTCGTCATCCACGGAATTCTGGGCGACGGAGTCGGCGGTTCGACCCGATTTGATCCGCAGGCCAAGGCCCTTGGTGAGCTGCTGCGGTCGCGAATCGTGGACGTTCCGGAGGGCCTGAGGTGAACCAGCCTATGCCGCAAATCGGACTCCTCGCGCGTGTCGCGGCCGGGTACGAGTCGTTAGCCAGGTGGCAGACGGGTGCATTGACGCGGGCCGCGGCCAGGCGGCGTCCGGCCCGACCTGCCCAGGTGAGTGCCACCCCCCGACAAGCGAGGATCAAATGCCGATCTTGAGTACGGCGGTCGACCCGCGCGCTTCGTCCTATCTGGACAACCGGAGCGCGATGCTGGAGCGGCTGGCTGAGTTGGACGACGCGCTGAACACGGCCCGAGCGGGCGGCGGCGAGAAGTACGTGACCAGGCACCACGCGCGCGGACGCCTGCTGCCGCGCGAGCGGATCGAACTGCTCGTCGACCGGGACACGCCGTTTCTGGAGCTGTGCCCGGTCGCCGGGTTCGCGACCGACTACCCGGTCGGCGCATCGATCGTCGGCGGCATCGGCGTGATCGAAGGCGTCGAGTGCATGGTGATCGCGAACGACCCGACCGTACGCGGCGGGGCGGTCAACCCGATCACGCTGAAGAAGAGTCAACCGGCTCGGCGAGATCGCCGCGAAGAACCGGCTGCCGATCATCAACCTGGTCGAATCCGGCGGCGCCGACCTGCCCGCGCAGGCGGAGATCTTCATCCCGGGTGGCCGCGTGTTCCGCGATCTGACGAACGCCAGCGCCGAACGCCTGCCCACGATCGCCGTCGTGTTCGGCAACGCGACCGCCGGCGGCGCGTACCTGCCGGGCATGTCCGACTACACGATCTTCGTGAAGAACCAGGCCAGCGTGTATCTCGCCGGGCCTCCGCTGGTCAAGATGGCGACCGGCGAGGTCACCGACGACGAGTCGCTCGGCGGCGCGGCGATGCATGCGACCAAATCCGGGCTCGCCGACTTCCTGGCCACCGACGAGCGGGACGCGATCCGGCTGGCCCGGATGACGGTGTCCCGCCTGAACTGGCGCAAGCTCGGCCCATCGCTGAAGAGTCGCTACCCGGTCGAACCCAAGTACGACGTCGAGGACCTGGTCGCGATCGCTTCGGCCGACCTGCGTACGCCGTTCGATCCGCGCGAGGTGCTGGCCCGCATCGTCGACGGCAGCGAGTTCGACGAGTTCAAGCCGTTGTACGGCACGTCGCTGGTGACCGGCTGGGCGTCGCTGCACGGATATCCGATCGGCGTGCTCGCGAATGCCCGAGGCGTGCTCTTCTCCGAGGAGTCGCAGAAGGCCGCCCAGTTCATCCAGCTCGCGAACGCCTCCGACACGCCGCTGCTGTTCCTGCAGAACACGACCGGCTACATGGTCGGCACGCAGTACGAGCAGGAGGGCATCATCAAGCACGGCGCCATGATGATCAACGCAGTGGCGAATTCGCGCGTACCGCATCTGACCGTGAACATCGGTGCCTCGTACGGTGCCGGGAACTACGGCATGTGCGGGCGCGCGTTCGATCCGCGGTTCCTGTTCACCTGGCCGAATGCCCGCTCGGCGGTGATGGGATCGGCGCAGCTCGCGGGCGTGTTGTCGATCATCGCACGGCAGGCCGCTGCGGCGACCGGGCGCGAATTCGACGTCGAGTCCGACGAAGTCATGAAAAAAATGGTCACGTCGCAGATCGACGAGCAGTCCGGCGCGCTCTACCTGTCCGGACGGCTGTACGACGACGGTGTCATCGACCCGCGGGACACCCGCACGATCCTCGGCATCTGCTTGTCGGCGATCCACAGTGGACCAGTTCGGGGCGCCGAGGGCTTCGGCGTCTTCCGGATGTAGCCCGGGCGTTCTAAGAGGAGATCGACATGATTCGCAGATTGCTCGTCGCGAACCGCGGCGAGATCGCCCGCCGCGTCTTCGCCACCTGCCGGGCTATGGGCATCGAAACCGTCGCGATCTATTCCGACGCGGACGAGCGGTCGGTGTATGTCGCCGAGGCCGACTACGCCGTACACCTGCCCGGCAACGCGCCGACGGCGACGTACCTCCGCGGTGATCTGATCATCAACGCGGCCCGGCGGGCCGGCGCGGACGCCATCCACCCGGGGTACGGCTTCCTGTCCGAGCGGGCCGACTTTGCCGAGGCTGTGATCGATGCCGGTCTGACCTGGATCGGCCCGAACCCGAAGACGATCGCGATCATGGGTTCGAAGATCGAGGCGAAGCAGCGGATGGCCGAGGCCGGTCTGCCGCTGCTGCCGACCTGGACCGACCCGGCCGACGTCGACGAGTTCCCGGTCATGGTGAAGGCGTCCGCGGGTGGCGGCGGCCGCGGCATGCGCATCGCCCGCGACCCGGTCCAGCTGATCGAGGCGGTCGCGGCCTGCCGGCGCGAGGCGACGAGCGCGTTCGGCGACGGTACGGTCTTCTGCGAGCGCTACATCGAGCGCGCCCGCCACATCGAAGTCCAGCTGATGGCCGACAACGACGGCAACATCATGACGTTCGGCGAGCGCGAGTGCTCGATCCAGCGCCGGCACCAGAAGATCATCGAAGAGACGCCGTCGCCGGTGGTCACGCCGACCATGCGCGGCCAGCTCGCCGAGGCCACGATCGCGGTCGCGAGCGCGGTCGGATACGTCGGTGCCGGCACGGTGGAGTACCTGCTCGCGCCGTCCGGCGAGTTCTTCTTCCTGGAGATGAACACGCGTCTGCAGGTCGAGCACGCGATCACCGAGACGGTGGTCGGCACCGACTTCGTCCGGCTGCAGATCATCGTGGCCGAGGGCGGTGCACTCCCGTTCGAAGGCGGCGGTCTCCCGCTGCGCGGGCATGCGATCGAGGCCCGCATCTACGCCGAGGATCCCGCGCTCGCGTGGCTGCCGTCGACCGGCACGCTGCACCGCTTCCACGTACCCGAGATCGTCTCGGAGTTCCGCCCGCTGCAGGCTCCCGGCCTGCGGCTCGACTCCGGGGTGACGGACGGCGCCGTGATCGGCGTGCACTACGACCCGATGCTGGCCAAGCTGATCGCATGGGCGCCGACTCGCGCCGAGGCAGCGCGCCTGCTCGCGTCGACGCTCGCGCGCTCGCAGATCCACGGCGTTGTGACCAATCGAGATCTCCTGGTACGCGTTCTGCGGCATCCGTCGTTCCGCTCCGGCGGCATCGACACCGGCTTCCTGGAGCGGCATCCGGAGGTGTTCGCGCCACTGGTCTCGTCGATGGACACCGCGAAGCTGTCCTGCCTGGCTGCGGCACTGGCCTCGGCCGCGTCCCGTCGTGGCGGCGCAGATCTGTCCGGTGGCTTGCCGATCGGTTGGCGCAACGTCGGCGGCGTACCGCAGATCGTCGCGTACGACGGTCCGGCCGGCACCGTCGAGGTCACGTACCGCTTCGACCGGTACGGCAACCTCGCGTCATGGTCGGTTCGCGGCGTCGATCGGGACGAGGCCGGGCTGCCCGGCATCCACGAACTCTCCGATCCGGACGCCCATCCGCCGGTAGCCGTGGTTTCCGCGACCGCCGATCGGGTCAGCCTCGACGTCGCCGGGATCCGAGTCGACTTTCTGGTCAACCGGATCGACGACGTGTCCTACGTGGACAGCACCGAAGGGTCGGTCACGCTCGCCGAACTTCCCCGGTTCCCAGTGCCCGAATCGCACGATGCGGTCGAAGGCACGCTGCACGCACCCCTTCCGGGCTCGGTCGGACGCGTCTTCGTCGTACCCGGGCAGCGGGTCGCGGCCGGCGAACTGCTGCTCACGCTCGAGGCGATGAAGATGGAGCACGCGGTCCACGCACCGGCCTCCGGAACCGTCGCATCGCTGCTGGTCAGTGCCGGTATCCAGGTCGATACCGGCACCATCCTGGCGATCATCACACCCGACTAGTCTAGAAAGGCCAACCCCCTCATGGCCACATTCGATCTCACGCCCGAGCAGTCGTCCCTTCGCGCCGCGGTCGCCATCCTCGGCGCGAAGTACGGCCACGCGTACTACGTCGAGAAAGCGAAGAGCGGCGAGCATACGTCCGAGTTGTGGGCCGAGGCCGGCAAGCTCGGCTATCTCGGCGCCAGCATCCCGGAGCAGTACGGCGGCGGTGGCGGCGGCATCACCGATCTCGCGATCATCTGCGAGGAACTGGCCGCGGCCGGTTCACCGCTGCTGCTGCTCGTCGTGTCGCCCGCGATCGTCGCCACGATCATCACCAAGCACGGCACCGAAGCGCAGCGTAAGGAGCTGCTGCCCGGCTTCGCCGACGGCACGCTGAAGTGTGTCTTCGCGATCACCGAACCCGAGGCCGGCTCCAACTTCCACCGGCTCGGCACCACGGCGCGCCGGGACGGTACGGACTGGGTCATCTCCGGCCGGAAGTGCTTCATCTCCGGTGTCGACGAGGCTTCGTACATGCTGGTCGTGGCGCGCACGATGGCCGCGGGCAAGCTCGTTCCGGCGCTGTTCTTCGTCCCGACCGACGCCGAAGGCCTGACCACATCGAAGATCGACATGGAGATCGTGTCGCCGGAGAACCAGTGGATGGTCTACCTCGACGACGTACGCGTTCCGGCCAGCGCCCTGATCGGCGACGGCGACTCGGGCCTCCCCGCGCTGTTCAGCGGGTTGAACCCGGAGCGCATCACGGTCGCGGCGATGAGCGTCGGCACCGGCCGCTATGCGCTGTCGCGAGCCGCGGCGTATACCGCGTCACGGTCGGTCTGGGGCCGGACGATCGGCAGCCACCAGGGCGTCGCGCACCCGCTCGCACACGCGCAGATCCAGGTTGAACTCGCCAAACTGATGGTCTACAAGGCGGCCGGGCTCTACGACGAGGGTCGCGACCTCGAGGCCGGCATCGCCGCGAACATGGCAAAGTACGCGGCCGCAGACGCAGCCGTGCTGGCCGTGGACACCGCGATCCAGGCACACGGCGGCAACGGCATGACCACGGAGTACGGCGTCGCAACGCTGCTCGGCGGCGTCAGGGCCGGCCGGATCGCGCCGGTCTCCCGCGAGATGATCCTCAACTACGTCTCCCAGCATGTCCTGGGACAGGAAAAGTCCTACTGACCCGTCAGGCTCTCGGCGGTCGGTCTGCTCGCCCGAAGCCGGCCGGACCGGTCGGCCCCGCGCGGCAGTCAGCGGTGTGTTTCACGGCCCTACCGCTCTGCACCGTTTGTGGGTCCAGAGTGGTAGGACGCCCGCACATCTGCCCGCCGGTCGGTCCCGCCCGCCCTTGGTCGACCCGCTCGGGGCAACTGGCGGCATGCTTCACGGCGCTACCACTCTGCACCGTCTATGAGTCCAAAGTGGTAAGACGCCAACACATACCCGCCGCACGATCGGCCGGCCGCACGATCGGTCTGCCCGTGGTCTACCGGCGGCGGTCGCCAACGCCCGCGGGCCGGTGCGTTCACGGCGCTACCACTCTGCACCGCCCATGAGTCCAGAGTGGTAGGACGCCGCATGCATGTCCGCCGCCCCAGGGCGGCTGGATGTGTCAGTCGCAATCGAACGGGCAGCGGACGACCGCTCAGAAATCGCCGGCTTGGGTCTCGGAGGCCCAGCTGATCGTCGCGCCGCTGTCGTCGTTCTCGGCACGGGGCGACGGCGCGAACACCGAGTTCGTGGCGACGCCGAGTGACGTGATCGGCAATTCGGCCAGCAGGTCCCGGAACGCACCTGCGTGCGGCCGCGCGGCCGGATCGTTCTGCATGCCGGCGCGCAGCACGTCGAGCAGCGAGGGTCCGACGCCGGGCAGATCCGGGATCGGTTCCTTGAACAGCTCGATGAGCGCCATGATGCTCGGCATGTTGTCGTCCCGCCAGCGCGGCGGGGCGCCGCGGAGCATCGCGTAGAGCGAGGCGGCGAGCGCGTACACGTCGGCGGCGGCGGACGGCGGCGTACCGTGACGGAACAGTTCCGGCGGCGCGTACGCCGGCGTCAGCATGTCGAGTTCGAGGGAGCTGTCCCGGGTTTCGGCGAGGACGGCCAGTCCGAAGTCGGCCAGCGACGGTTCGCCGAACCGGGACTGCAGGATGTTCGCCGGCTTCACGTCACGATGCAGCACGCCCATCTCATGTGCGTCGGCCAGCGCATCGGCGATCTTGACGCCGATGTCCCGGACCTCACGCGGCGCGAGCGGCGCACGAGCCATCCGGTCCGCGTATGTCCCGGCGCACAACTCCATGATCAGGTACGGGTGGCCGTCCTCGGTCACCCCGGCGTCGAAGAGGTCCACGACGTGCGGGTGCCCGGACATCTGACCAGCCGCATTCGCCTCGCGCAGGAATCGGTTCTGATCTTCCTCGCTGGCCAGCGCCCGATGCTCGACCTTGACCGCGACCGGCCGGCCGACCGATTCCTGCCGCGCCTGGTAGACGGTCGCGTACCCGCCGCGGGCCATGATCGAAAGGCCGGTCAGACCGGGTACGGAAGGCACCCGGACGAGCGGCAGCTTCGATGGCTGTGGCGTCGTCACGCGTCACAGGGTATGCCAGCGCATTGACGAACCGGCAGCGGATTGCTCAGGTTGTTACCTAGACGGCCGGTCTCCAGCGTCTTCAGGAGCGCGGTTGCCGACGCACGCTCGCTCACCTGCTCGGTAGCGAACGCCGTGGCGACGGCGTCGGCGGCGGTCGAGGCGGGCCTCGGCCAGGAATCCACCGGCGGCCAGCGCTCGGGCGAGACTCATCCGGGCCGCGCCGGCGCTGCGTACGTCTTCTCCGGGTGCCTCGATCGACGCCCGCCCGGCGATGATCGCTTCGTCGACGCGATCGGCCGCGAGCAGCGCCGTCGAGTACGCGGCGATGCGCGAGCCCGCCGCGGCAGCAGCATCGCCGGTGCCGGGGACGCCTCCACGACCGGGCCGAGATGCCGCAGCGCCGCCGCGGTATCACCGGCGGCAAGGCGGGCCATGCCGAGCAGGACCTTCGGCCCGACCTGGGCCGGCTCCAGCACGTTGTGCGGCTCGACGATGTCGAGAACGGCCCGCGCGTCCGCCTCCGCGGAGACCGAGTCGCCACGATCGAGGTTCGTGAACCCACGGATCGTCCGGGCCATGCCGATCAGCAGCGGATGATGCGTACGCTCGCCGTACTCCAGCGCTTCGGACACGAGATCGATCGCGTGCTCCGGCTCGGCCAGTCCACGGGCGACCACCGCCCGGACGATCAGCGCGAATCCGCGACCCCAGTCGTCCGAGGTCGCGGCGAACTCGCCGTACGCGCGCCGGGCCACCCGGTCGGCCGAGACGAGTTCGCCGAGTTCGGCCGCGGCGTACGCCTCGACCGCCCGAAGCGTCGCCGTGGCCCACTGGTCGCCGACGCGCTCGCCGAACGGCAGGAACACCCGCGCGAGCCGGCGCGCCTCGCGCAAGCGGCCGGCCAGCAGCCGCGTGAACGCGGTCGTACCGCGCAGCCACGCCCGCCCGACCGGATCGTGCTGCTCGGCGAAGAGCCGGGCGGCCCGGCCGAGGGTCGCGTCGGCACCGGCGAAGTCGCCGCGGGTCGTCGCTGACCCACGCGAGGTTCTGCAGCGACCAGGCCTGGCTCCGCGGATCATGATCGCCGACGGCCACCTGGTAGGCCTGCGCCAACCGGCTGCCGGCCTCGGCCAGGCGCCCGGCCAGGAAGTCGGCCATGCCGAGGCGGCGCATCGCCTCGGCCGCCACGTTCGGCATATCCGGCCGCCGGTACCGACGGCGAGCGCGTCGTGCCACAGTTCCAGAGCCCGATCAAGATCGCCCAGCACGCGGTACGCCCGGCCGGCCAGCAGCAGGGCGGCACCCGCGGTGGTACTCGTCGTCGCCGATGTCGGCCAGCATCTTCTCGGCCTGGACGAGTGCCTCCTTCGGGCGGCCGAGCTGCAGCTGGGCGCGCGCGTAGACGAGCCGGTCGGCCAGCGGCAGGACGTCGCCGGTCAGCGCGCCGGCGCGTTCGGCGTACCGGACGGCCTGGGCCGGTTCGCCGGTGTTGATCGCCCGGCGGGCGAGCCGGCCGAGCGCCGCGACGCCGAGCGGCGCCGACCGATCGGGCCGGCGCATCGGCGCGCAGACCGACCGCGTCGGCGCCGCTGACCGCACGTTCCACGTGATCGGCGATGAACGCGTCGAGATCGATGCCCGGATTCGGCTGCGGGTCCGGAGGCGGCCCAGCGGGCCAGGTGCGCGTGGCGCTCGGCCAGATCGGCCTTGCCGATGCCGGCGTAGACGGCCTCGCGCAGAAGCGGCGTGACGAAGGCGTACCCGCCTCGGGTGCGGCGCAGCATGCGTCGGGACAGCAACTCCTCGACCGCACGCTCAAGCTCGACGGCGGCCACGGCCTGACCGCGGCGCCCGTCGGTACGCCGGTCGCGCAGCGCCTCGAGCGCCCCGGACGGCACCGCGTCACCGACCACGGTCGCGTCCCGAAGTACCGCTCGGGCGTCGGCCGGGAGCGCGTCGATCCGCGCGGCCAGCACCGCGGCGAGGTCACGCGACAGCAGAGCGCCACCGAGCGAACCGGCGGCGAGCGTCCATCCGGGAGGCGTCGCCGTGGTCTGGGTCAGCGCACCGCGTTCGATCAGGAGCGTGACGAGTTCGGCCAGGTAGAACGGGTTTCCCTGAGCCGTGGCGAGCAGCCGGTCGCCGTCCGCGGTCGGCAGCTTTCCGCCACCGAGATAAGCGGTCAGCAACCGGGCAGCGTCCGCGCCACGCAGCGCCGACAGGTTCGCCACCTCAGCGTCGGCGAGGCGCGTGAGCGCACCCGCGGTACGCACGACCTCGGGCCGGCCGAGCAGCACGACGAGTACGGCACCCTCGATCCGGGACAGCGTGGCGCCGAGCGCGTCCATCGACTCGGCCGTCGCGTCGTGTACGTCATCCACGATCAACAGCAGCGGACTCTCCGTCGCCAGCCCGCTCGAGCAGGTCGGCGACCGCGGTCGGGACCGCCTCGACGTCGAACGTGTCGTCCGGGCGCCAGACACCGATCGGCGCATCCCGTTCCGGCAGCGTGTCCGCGTTCGCGAGCGCCGCGGTCAGCAGATCGATCCGCGCGCCGCCCGGCGCCCAGCCGAGCCGCGCGGCCAGCCGCGACAGCCGTTCGTCGATCGCCGCCCGGGACGGGTTCGCTCCGGCCTCGGCCGGCATGCCGATCGCGGCCCGGACGATGTCGGTGAGTGGGGCGAGCCGCCGATGCTCGCCGTACGCGGCGCATTGGACGCTGAGCACGCGCGTACCGACGCCGGCGGCATAGCGTGGCGACGTCGCGTCATAGTTCGCCGCGAACCGGGCGACCTGGGCCGCGAACCGGCTCTTGCCGATGCCCGCTTCGGCCGTCAGAAGCAGTACGCGCGGCTCGCCGCTGTCGTCCACTTCGGCCAGGCGGCTGGCTACCCACGCCAGCTCGGTCTCCCGGCCGATGAACGGTGCTTCGTCGCCCATGCCGGAGCGGGTGCCCGGCGCATCGAGCAGTCCGAGCAGCTCGAACGTCTCGACGGGAGCCCGCTTGCCCTTCAGCCGCAGCGGGCGCAGCGCCCGCCACGAGCCGACCCGGCGGGTCGACGACGCGGTCCGCTCGCCGGCGTAGACCGTACCGATCGCGGCCGCGTCGGCGAGGCGCGCAGCCGTGTTCACCGCGTCGCCGATCACCGTGTACTCCAGGCCGGCCTGGACGCCGGCGAGCACTTCGCCGGTGTTGAGCCCGATCCGCAGGCCGGACGGCGCGCCGCCGCCTCGCTCGTCGTCCAGCACGCGGCGGACGGCACGCTGCATCGACAGCGCCGCTCGTACGGCCCGTTCGGCATCGTCCTCGTGCGCGACCGGCGCGCCGAAGACCGCCATGATGCCGTCGCCGGTGAGCTTGTCGACGTGGCCGCCGAACGTCTTGACCGCGCCGGCGAGCGCCGCCAGGACGCGGTCGGTCACGGCTCCGACCCGTTCCGGATCAAGATCTTCGGACCACGCGGTGAAGTCGGAGAGGTCGCCGAAGAGCACCGTGACGACCCGCCGCTCGGACACCTGCGGGCGCGCGAACGGCATCAGCGCGGTGCCGCAGTTGTGGCAGAACCGCGCGCCCGGGACGGCAACCGTCCCGCAGACATGGCACGTCACGTCCGCCCCCGCTTCGCAGGCTCACGATGTCCGGTCATGCCGGATCCAGATGGGCCGGATCCAGATACGCCAACGCCGCTCGAACGGTCCACTCGGCCGCCGGTACCAGTGCGGGTTCGAGATCTGGATAGACCTCGGCCACGACCTCGGCCGGCGTGCGCGCTCCGGCGCTCAACGCGGCGCGGACCTGCGTCAACCGCGCTTCGCGGTGCGCACGGTACTCCCGGGCGATCGCGCCGCAGTCCTCAAGAACAGGGCCATGACCCGGCAAAACGGGTACGCCATCCAGCGCGCCCAGCCGATCGAGGCTGGCCAGGTAGGCGCCGAGATTCCCGTCCGGCCACGCGATGATCGTGGTGCCGCGTCCGAGAATCGTGTCGCCGGTCAGCACTCCGGTGCCGTCCGCGTCGGGACCTGTGACCAGCAGGCTGACCGAATCGCTGGTGTGACCGGGCGTCGACAGCACCCGGATCGCGAGCCCGGCGTGCTGCCGGAGTTCGCCGTCGACGAGCGGCGTCGTGCCGCGGCACAACTCCGGTACCGCGGCCGCAACCGGGACGTCGCCGCCGAGCATCCTGACCAGTGGATCAACGCCGTCCAGGTGATCCGGGTGCCGGTGGGTCACGATGATCAATTCAACCGGCGCCGCAGCCACCAGCGCAACCAAATGATCGAGATGATCCGGCCCCGGATCGACGATCACGCAGCCGGCCGAGCCGGAGCCGCGCAGCACCCACGTGTTCGTGCCGTCGAGCGTCATCGGCCCGGGGTTCGGTGCCCGGACCAGCGTCGCCCATGACGGCATCCACGTGGGGATCTGCGGTACTGGCATAGCGCCCATCTTGACACCGCCCGGCCACAAACCAGGAATGTCCGGGATCCGACAGAGACGGCGGTAAAGCGACTAAACGCTGATTTCGACCACGACGTCCACCTCGACCGGCGCACCCAGCGGCAGCTCGGCAACCCCGACGGCACTGCGCGCGTGCCGGCCGGCCTCCCCGAAGACCGCGCCGAACAGCTCGGACGCACCGTTGATCACGCCGGGCTGGCCGGTGAACCCCTCCGCCGAGGCGACGAAGCCCTGCACCTTGACGATCTTCACGACTCGGCCGAGACCGACCAGCGCATCCACCGCCGCGATCGCATTGAGCGCGCACGTGCCGGCCAGCGCCTTCGCGTCCTCCGGCGTCACGTCCGCGCCGACCTTGCCGGTGGCGAGCAGCTTGCCATCCACCATCGGCAGCTGCCCGGACACGTAGACGTACGAGCCGGAGGCGACCGCCGGCACGTAGGCGGCCAGCGGCGGGACGACCGGCGGCAGCGTCAGGCCGAGCGCGGCGAGGTTGGCGAAGGGATCGGTCACGGCTTCGGCCGCTTCATGTACGCGACGAGCTGCTCGCTGTTGGGTCCGGGCACGATGGCAACGAGTTCCCACCCATCCTGGCCCCAATTGTCGAGAATCTGCTTCGTTGCGTGGACGAGCAAGGGAACCGTCACGTACTCCCACTTCTGCATGCTCAGAACCATATCGAAACGCACAGCGCCTTCGTCCCGGGTGCCCGGACGCGCTAACCTAACGCCGCAAGGAGTCTCGGACCCGGGGAGCGAGAGCGACGTGAGCGAACCGCATTCACCAGGGCAGACGGCCGTCGGGGCGGCAATCCCCAGCCAATATCAACAGATTCCCGACGCCTGGCCGGCCGTTGACCTGCCGATCCCGGCGAAGCGCCGGAGCGGCAGCCTGATCGTGCTCGTCCTCGTCGGCGTGCTGCTGCTGTGCAGCGGCGTCGCGGGTACCGCCATCTACGTCACCACCCGCCAGTTCGGCGTCGGCGCACCGTCGCCCGATGAGGCGGTCACCGCTTACCTCACCGGCGTCTACCTGCACCAGGAAGCGTCCGAGGCGGAGAGCATCCTGTGCCAGCAGGCCGACCCGACCGCGCTGGTCACCCACAAGATCAAGGACGCGCAGACGATCACCAACCGGTACGACGCCGCGTACTCCTGGAGCGCGCTCGTGGTGTCCGACCAAACCTCGTCGAAAGTGACCGTGTCCACCGTCCTGAGCGCCGCCTCCACCGTCTATCACGCCACGACGAACCTTTCGATCGAGACCATCAATTCCGACGGCTGGTGGGTCTGCGACGTGAAGAGCAGCTCGAACTAGGTACGCTGCCGTCATCGTGAGTGATCACTGGCCGGCACGGCTGCACGTCGTCACGGGCAAGGGTGGCACGGGAAAGACCACCGTTGCCGGAGCCTTGGCGCTCGCCCTCGCCTCGAGCGGCCGGCGGACGCTGCTCGTCGAGGTCGAAGGACGCCAGGGCATCGCGCCGCTGTTCGGTGTCGGCCCGCTCCCGTACGCCGAGCGCAAGATCGCCGGTACGCCGAAGGCCGAAGTCCGCGCGCTCTCCGTCGATCCGGAAGAAGCGCTGCTGGAGTACCTCGACATGTTCTACAAGCTCGGCATTGCCGGCCGGGCGCTGCAGAAGCTCGGCGCGATCGACTTCGCGACCACGATCGCTCCCGGTATGCGCGACGTTCTGCTGACCGGCAAGGTCAAGGAGGCGACGACCCGGTCGAAGGATGGTCGGCGGGTCTACGACGCCGTGGTGCTGGATGCGCCGCCGACCGGCCGGATCGGCCGCTTCCTGAACGTCACCGCCGAGGCCGCCCGCCTGGCCAAGGTCGGCCCGATCAAGACGCAGAGCGAGGGCGTCGCCGCCGTACTCCGCTCGCCGATCACGTCGATCCACCTGGTCACGCTGCTGGAGGAGATGCCGGTCCAGGAGACCGCGGACGCGATCGCGGAGCTGACCGCGCTCGACATGGCGATCGGTCGCGTGGTTATCAACGCCACCCGGCCGGCGCTCGCCACCAGCGGTCGGGTCACGGCCGCCGAGTTGCGCAAGGGCCTGGCCGAGGCCGGGCTCGCGACCGACCGTACGACCGTCGCCGGTCTGGCCAAAGAGACCAAAGATTACGTGGTACGCCAAGCCCTGCAGCAGAATCTCCGCGCCGACCTGGCGGAGCTGGGCTATCCGATGGTCGAGCTGCCGTTCCTGCCCGGCGGCGTCAACCGGGCCGCACTCGACCGGCTGGCCGCCACCCTGATCCCCCGCTAGGCACCCGCGATCGTCCGCGTCGCAGCAGGGCATCTGCGGTGGTACGAGACCTGGTCGGGATACGCTGCATCGGTGGCATCGACCCAACCCGAACCAGCCGGACACCCGCCTGGACATGCGCCCGGGCTCGATGTCGATGCGATCCTGGCCGACCCGTCTATCCGCATCGTGGTCTGCTGCGGCTCGGGTGGCGTGGGCAAGACGACCACCGCAGCCGCGCTCGGTTTGCGCGCCGCCGAGGAGCACGGTCGCCGTACGGTCGTGCTGACGATCGACCCGGCGCGCCGACTCGCCCAGGCACTCGGCCTGTCCGAGCTGTCGAACACACCGCGGTTGGTCAAGGGCTTCAGCACGGCGAACGGCGGCGAGTTGCACGCCATGATGCTCGACATGAAGCGCACGTTCGACGAGGTCGTGCTGCAGCACACCGACAGCAAACGCGCCGAGGATATCTTCGCGAACCCGTTCTATCAGGCCATGAGTTCGACGTTCTCCGGGACGCAGGAGTACATGGCGATGGAGAAGCTCGGCCAGTTGCGCGCGCTCGACGAATGGGAACTCATCGTCGTGGACACGCCGCCGTCGCGTTCGGCGCTCGATTTCCTGGATGCGCCGGCCCGCCTGTCCCGGTTCCTGGACGGCCGGATGCTGCGCGTCCTGCTGGCACCGGCCCGGGCCGGCGGCCGCAGCATGTTCAACCTGGTCACGGCGTCGTTCGGCGTGTTCTCGCGAGCGGTCCAGAAGATCCTCGGCGGCCAGCTGCTCACCGACCTGTCCGGCTTCATCTCGGCGCTCGACTCGACGTTCGGCGGGTTCCGCGAGCGGGCCGACCGCACCTACAAGATCCTGCAGGCACCGGAGACGGCCTTCCTCGTGGTGGCAGCGCCCGAGCCGGACGCGATCCGGGAAGCCGGTTACTTCGCCGGCCGGCTCGCCCGGGACAAAATGCCGCTGCTCGGGCTCGTGCTGAACCGTACCCATGAGGTTTTGGTCCCTGGCTTGTCCGCGGCGGACGCGCGCTCCGCGGCGGTCGCGCTCGACGCGGCCGGCACCCACGCGGCCACCGCGGACGCGTTGCGGATCCACGCCGAATTGACCGAGCAAGTGGTACGTGAGACCGAAGTCACCGCAACGTTCAGCGCGCTGCACCCGCGTGTGCCGATCGTCTCGATCGCCGCGCAGCCCGCCGATGTCCATGACATCGACGGGCTGCGTGGTATTGGTGCTGCTTTTTCGTAGTTATCGCGATGCTCAGTTCGCCCGCGTCAGCGGGCTCGTGCTAACCGGCGGAAACAAGCTCCCGATCCTTGGCGCCCTCTTTGAGGAGTGCTGCCTCGAAAGTCTTGCGCCAGCTTGCCACCTGCGGGTGCCGACGCAGAAGTGCGCGGCGCTCGCGTTCGGTCATGCCTCCCCATACCCCGAACTCAATCCGGTTATCGAGCGCGTCGGCAAGGCACTCGTACCGGACCGGGCAGCTGCGGCAAATCCGTTTTGCGACGTTCTGTTCTGCCCCCTGCACAAACAGAGCGTCCGGGTCACCGTTACGGCACGCCGCAACGCTTGGCCAGTCAGCAACCATCCCCATTTGTCACCGTCCCCCTTCGTACTTCCCCGTCTTGCTTTCCCCCCGGTGTTGCCGTATCTAGCGTCCACCTGCGCGACGATCTCGATGGCCCCCGATTTTCACCGTCGAGACGAAATACACAGATTTCTCACATAGATCGCAACGTCACTCTCGAGAACCTGAGAGCCACGTGGGCTACCACGCCGAATCATCATGCTCCGTAGTCAGCCGATTACGCAACGTTGTCAGCAAAATTCGCTAATCCGGACAGAATGGACGATACCGCCCACACATGTCTTGCGGGTGCTGAGACGCACCGCAGCCCCCGAGCGCGTCAAGCTCAACGAAGCGGCGACGCGTAGGACATGGCTCCTGTGTTTCATCCCGTACATTGACCCGGTGAACTGGATGCGGAAACACGACCACAGCCTCCTGTCGAATGCGGCTGCACTAGTTATCTGCGGCCTGCTCGCCGGACTCGTCGTCGCCGCCGCGGCGTTCCCCGCCATCGCCGTCACCGCGCTGGCCGCCAAGGCCGGCGCGGACGACTTCGATAACCTGCCCTCGACACTCAGGCAGCAGCTGGCGCCGCAGGCCTCGACCATCTACGCGTCGGACGGCACGACGCTGATCGCGACGATCTTCGACGAGAACCGACACGATGTGGTGACGTCAACGAAATCTCGCCGAACATGCTGAACGCGATCGTCGCGTCCGAGGACACCCGCTTCTACAGCCACCACGGCGTCGATCCTCGCGGTGTCCTCCGCGCATTCGTCAACAACAGCTCCGCGGACGGCGACAACCAGCAGGGTGCCTCGACGCTGACCATGCAGTACGTGCGTCTTCAGACGTCGTATACCGCGACCTCGCCTCAGGAGGTGCTGGACGCGACCGCAGGACACCATCGGCCGCAAGGTCCGCGAGATGCACGAGGCGATCGCGCGTCGAGAACCAGCTGACGACGCAGTTCAACGGCGACGAGCACGCCGCGAAGCAGGAGATCCTCCGCCGCTACCTGAACATCGCGCCGTTCGGCGAGCAGACGTTCGGCATCTACGCGGCCTCCGAGACCTACTTCAGCGAGCTGCCGAGCCAGCTGACCGTCGCTCAGTCGGCTCTGCTCGCCGGCCTCGTCCAGGCGCCGAGCACGCTCGACCCCAAGCTCTATCCCGAAGGCGGCGAAGGACCGCCGGGACAGCACGTGCTTCCGAACATGCTGGCCGCCGGCTACATCACCCCGGCCGAGTACGCCGAGGCGATCGCCACGCCGGTGGTGTTGAAGTTCCAGACGCCGAAGAACGGCTGTACCGCCTCGGTCAACATCAAGTGGGGCTTCTTCTGTGACTACCTCCAGCGCTGGTGGGACACGCAGGAGGCGTTCGGCGCGGACGAATTCTCGCGCGAGAACCAGCTGGAGACCGGCGGCTACAAGATCATCACGTCGCTCAACGTCACGTACCAGGCGGCGGCGGACAAGGCGATCGCCGCGCAGACCAACAACAACGATGATCACACGATGATGCTCGCCGGCGTCCAGCCCGGCACCGGTCAGGTGCAGGTGATGGCGGTTAACCGGAAGTTCAGCAACGTCACCACGAACAACGGGCCGATGAAGGACCCGGCGAAGGTGGCCGAGGGCGTCACCCAGGGCAACTATCCGAACACGACGCTTCCCCTGATCAGCGGCGAGCCGTCGATCAACGGATACCAGTTCGGATCGACGTTCAAGATGTTCACGATGATCGCCGCACTTCAGGACGGCTTGCCGTTGTCGTACAACATCAACGCTCAGACCAAATACATCTCCAACTTCCCGTCGGTCAAGACCGACCCGAACTCCTGCGGCGGCTACTACTGCCCGACATCGAGCGTGAGCACGGCACGTACAACATGTGGAACGCGTTCGGGCACTCGGTGAACGGCTACTTCGTGCCGCTGGAAGACCGGATGTCCACCAACGGCGACCCGTCGTCCGGCGCGGCCAAGGCGGCGACGGTCGCGGTCAAGCTCGGTCTGCAGTTCCCCGACTACGACAACAAGCCGTATTTCGACTCGTTCACGCTCGGCGTCACGCCGACGTTCCCGCTGGAGATGGCTGCCGCGTACGCCGCGGTCGACGCCGAGGGCAAATACTGCGCACCGACGCCGGTCGTCTCGATCACCGATTTCAGCGGTAACGCGCTCGACGTCGGCAAGCCGCAGTGCAACCAGGCCATCGACTCGCAGATCGCCGACGCGGCGATGGACGCGGCCAAGTGCCCGGTCGGTAACCACACCGAATCGCACTGCGTCGGCGGCGGTACGGCAACGAACACCCAGACTTACATGAAGGGCTACGCGGGCTGGGCCGGCAAGACCGGTACCACCGACAACGGCGCAGCGGACGCGTTCATGGGCATGACGCCGTACCTGACGATCGCGGGTGAATACGCGGATACCGACTTCGGCGGCGACACCAACAGCATCGAATACTAAGCACAAGAAGATCAACTACGCGGTCGCGAGCACGATGGCGACGGTGATCAAGGGCAAGAAGGTGGTCGGCTGGCCGAGCCCTCCGTCGGAGTACACGACCGGGACGCGAGCGTCCGTACCCGCGTTCACCGGCTGCCCGTCCAAGTCCAGCGTGATCTCCTCGCTGACGAGCCGCGGATTCCGCTACATCGTGCATGCACACGCCGATCGCCTCGGCCTGCCCGCCGGATTCGGTGGCCGCGGTCGACCCGAACGGCGGTTCATCGCTGCACGCGGTCATCGCGATCTACACCAGCAACGGCACCGCGCCGGTGGTGGTCACGCCGCCGGGGACGACTCCACCGACCGGTACGCCCCCGACCGGCGGCCCGGTGGCGGTGGAGGCGGCGGTGGTGGCGGTGGAGGCGGTGGCGGCGGCGGTGGTGGCGGCCACGGCGGCCCGGCCCGGGTCCCGGGCCGATCATCCTTCCGTAGCCGACAACGAACGTGAGCAGCCCCGTCCGATCCATCGGGCGGGGCTGCTGTGTCACAGACCGAGCTGACGCCGGACCTCGGCTGCGACGCGACCGCCCTCGGCGTTGCCGGCGACCGCGGCATTCGCAGCCTTCATCGCCGGCCCGATCGCGCTCTTGCCGGTCACGTCCAGACCGGCAGAGTGCCGTCGTCACGAGCGCCGTCAGCTGCTCGTCCGACAGCTGCGCCGGCAGGTACGTCTCGAGTACGCCCTCTTCGGCCCGTTCCTTCGCGGCCTGCTCGGCCCGGCCGGCGTCGGCAAACGCAGTGGCCGCCTCACGACGCTTCTTCGTCTCCCGCTTCAGCACCGCCAGCACTTCGTCGTCGGACAGCGTACGGGCGACGTCACCCGCGACCTCCTCGTTCCGTACGGCGGCGATCGCCATCCGGAGCGTCGACGTCACCAGCTCGTTGCGAGCCTTCATCGCGTCGCGGAGGTCGGATTCCAGTCGATCCTTGAACGTGGTCATGACGCAAGAACCTACTCCGCGCGGGATACGTGTGCGCAGATTTACCGCGCACTCAGTGGCGACGCGTGCATGGGCGCGAATCGCGCGCACTAGGCTGCGTCCTATGCGTACGCGTACTGCATTCCGCCTCGCGGCCACGACGACGATCGCGGCCGGTGCCGCAACGTTCGCCTATGCGTCGCTGATCGAACGCAACATGTTCACGCTGCGCCGCTGCGACGTGCCGGTACTCGCACCGGATGCCGAGCCGCTGCGCGTACTGCACATTTCGGACCTGCACATGATGCCGGGTCAAAAGCGCAAACAGCAGTGGGTACGCGAACTGGTCGGTACCGACCCCGACCTGGTCATCGTCACCGGCGACAACATGGCCAATCCGGATGCGCTGCCCGGCGTCGCTCGGGCGCTGCAGCCGGTGATGGATCGGCCGGGCGCGTTCGTGTTCGGCTCGAACGACTATCGCGGGCCGGTGTTCAAGAACCCGCTGGGCTACTTCAACCGCGACAAGGAGTACGTGCAGGGCGTCGAACTGCCCTCCGAGGAGCTGCGCAGCCTGTTCGTCTCGTCCGGCTGGGCGGACATGAACAACGCCCGTACGACGATCAAGGCCGGCGGCCGGGAGATCGAGATCATCGGTGTCGACGATCCACACGTCGGACGCGACGAGTACGACCTGGTCGCGGGTCCGGCAGCCGAGGGCGCCGACCTTCGTCTGGCGCTGACGCACTCGCCCGAGCCCCGCGTGATCAACGAGATGGCGGCGGACGGCTTCGACCTCGTCATGGCCGGGCACACCCACGGCGGGCAGGTCCGGGTGCCGTTCTACGGCGCGCTCGTGACCAACTGTGGCCTGCACCGCAGCATGGCCCGGGGTCTGCACCGGTGGCCGTCACCCGACCGCAAGACGTGGCTGCACGTCTCGGCCGGCCTGGGTACGCATCCGACCGCCCCGATCCGGTTCTCCTGCCCCCCGGAAGCGACCCTCCTGACCCTGATCCCGCGCTAGCGCGCACACCCGGTCCGGGGCACAACCAGGCCGGAAGCCGGTCCAGGCAGTCGTTCCAGCCTTCCTCGTGCAGATCTCGGGCTCGATCGTCACTGAGCCGATCATGCCGAAGGCTGATCTCGGTGCCGCCCGCCGCCGGTGACAGATCGATCGTGACGAGGCTCTCGTCCTCTTCGCCGTCCCAGCGCCACGACATCACCAGGCGTTGCGGCGGTGTGACCTCCCGGTAGCGGCCGGAGATCGCCATGTCCGCGTTGGTCGACTCGATCCGATATTCGCCACCCACCCGTACGTCGGCGGTCACCTTCGTCTCCAACTGCTCCGGCCAGAACCAGGCCGCGAGCGCCTCGGCATCGGTGAGCGCTGCCCACACCCGCTCCGGCGGCGCGGCGAACGTCCGCGTGATGGCAACGGTGGTCATGCGGTCTCCTCCAGATATCCGGACAACGAGTCGAGGTGCCGCTCCCAGAACCGCTGATGCCGGTCGAACCACTCGGTCGCCTCACGGAACGGTTGCGGATTGATCGTGAAGACCTGGTTGCGACCGCGACGTTCACGGGTTGCCAGACCGGCCCGTTCGAGCACGGCAAGATGCTTGCTGACCGCCGGCAGCGAGATCGCGTGTGGCGCGGCGAGTTCGCCGGCCGTACGCGATCCGTGCCGCACCAGGTCGTCGATCATCATCCGGCGGGTCGGGTCGGCCAACGCGCCGAAGACACCTCCGAGCGAATCCTTAACCATGTGGTGAAGTATTGCATCATCACCAACCGTTGACAACCAGATCCGGGTGCTGCTCACCGGGCGGCGCGAACCATGTGGGCGCGTCCTTCTCCAGTGACGTACGGATCCGCAGCATCGCAAACGGACCCATCTCCGGCAGCCGGTCGACCGGGAACCATCCGACCGCCACGGACTCGTCGTCGTTCACACACGCCTCGCCGCCGATGGCGTAGCAACGGAACCACGTATTGACGAAGTGACAGCGGTCGCCATTCGGATAGGTGGTCTCATGCAGGGCGATTCCGGCGATACGGTCGATGGTTGCGCGTACCCCGGTTTCTTCGAAGATCTCCCGCAGCACGCCATCGGCGGGCTGCTCACCGGGGTCGAGCATGCCCGCGATGATGGACCACTTCAGGTTGTCCGCGCGCTGGCCGAGCAGGATCTCACCGGCGTCATTGAGTACGACGGCGCTGACCCCGGGAAACATGATCAATCCGGGACCGACTTTGGCGCGCAGATCCGCGACGTAAGGGTGTATAGGCATCCCGCGACCCTAGCGACACGGCGCTACCCAGGCTGGTCGGCGTCCTCGCTGGTGAAATACCCGAGTTGGCGCCGGGCCAGCAGGGTTTCCTTGTGATCGGGGCCGAGGCTGCGGGTCTGGTCCGGGATCAGCTCCCGCAGCAACCGCACCGCCTCGTCGTCGTCGCCGGCGGTTCCGATGAATTCCGCGAGCTGACGTCGGCTGATCAGGGTCTCTTCGCGGTCGGCACCGAGGCCGCGGATCTGGTCCGGGATCAGGTCCTGCAACAGCCGCACCGCCTCGCCGGTCCCCCCGCCGACCCAGACGTAGAACGCCAGAAGGCGCCGGGCCAGCAGAGTCTCGGGGTGATCGGGGCGGAGGCCGCTGATCTGTTCCGGGATCAACTCCCGCAGCAACCGCACCGCTTCGACGCTGTCGCCGTCCTCACCGATGAATTCCGCTTGCAGGCGTCGTGATATCAGGGTCTCTTCGTGGTCGGCGCCGAGGCTTCGGGTCTGGTCCGGGATCAAGTCCCGCAACAGCTCGAGGGCCTGTTCCCGGTCACCGCTCTCCCCGATGACGTACGCGAGGAGCCGTCGGGCGTACAGGGTCTCGGCGTGATCGGGGCCGCGCCTGCGCGTCTGGTCCGGAACCAATTCCCGCAACAGCCTCGACGCCTCGACCAGGTCACCGCTCGCCGCCACGGCATGCGCCAGCCAGGCGCGGGCGGTGAGCGTCTTGGGAGCCTCGGTACCGGTGACCCGCTCACGGTCCATGACGATCCGCCGAAGCAGTCGTGCGGCCTCGGCGGCGTCGCCGTTCGCGGCCACCTGCTGGGCCTCTTCCTCGCGTTCGGCGAATCGCTTCTCGGCCCTCACCGGTGCTGCTCCCTCGTACCCGGCCGATTCGACAGCTCTCCGAGCCCGTCACGCGCATCCACGGCTACCCCTTATCGTCCGCCACTCAGGTCCCGCTTCATTGTCGTCGTCCGCGGCGAAAGACTCCATCCGCCCAGCGGGCGGCTCGCTTGCCATGGAATTCGCTGACTTCGGCGCCGGATGGCAGGAACGCTGGCGGCCAGGAACGACGAACCTGTCGCTATCTATACGGCCGGGATGAGGCTGGTCGGCTCGGCCGGCCCAGCGACATCCTCGAGTGGCGTCGCAGCCTTGAGGTGATCGAGAAGCGATTTCTTACAGGGCTTGGCCTGCCGCCTCGCGGATGACGTCCGTGACGACATCGGGGTGACTGATCATCGACAGGTGACCGGCATCGACGCGGGTGATCGTCGATTTGGCGCGCTCCGCCATCATCTGCTGCTGTACTGGCGTGATGATCTTGTCGGAGGTGCCGAGCACGTACCAGGAAGGGATCGTCTTCCAGGCCGGAGCGCCGGACGGTGCGTTCCCGGCGCTGAGCGACAGTGGACGTTGGCTGGCGTACAGAAGTTCGGCCACCTCGGTCGCTACACCGCTGGCGAACGTCGGGATGAACAGGCTCTTTTTGAGGTACAGGTCGACATCGCCTTCGGGTGACCCGGGATATGGCACGAAGTCGAAGATGGTGGTCGGGTCGGCGGCCGCGGCGGATTCGGCGCCGGCGAGCGGGAACACCATCTCAGCCCTCGTCCGGTGCGAAGGCGTCCACGTAGACGAGCGCCTTGATGTTGGTGTTGCCGGTGGCTGCATTGGTGATCACGGCGCCACCGTACGAGTGGCCGACCAGGATGATCGGCCCGCTGATCGTGGACAGGAAGTCAGCGACGTTCGCCGCGTCGTTCGACAGGCTCCGTAGCAGGTTGGGTGGGACTCGTACCGCTGTAGCCGTCGCGAGTCAGCAGGGGCATGACGCCGTTCCAGGATGACCCGTCGGCCCATGCACCGTGGATGAGGACGATGGTCGGCATTGGATTTTCGGACACGGTCTCTCCTCCGGTTCACTGCGCAATCCCCATTGAGCGAGATCTGAGAGTCGCTGGCGCTCTTGGCGACGTTACTCCGCCGCCGTACACGGTCTTGGGCTATCGGCGGACAAAGAGCAGTGAGATGCGGTCCGCCAAGAGGTAAAATTTCCCAAATCTCCGATACGTACACCTTCTTGCAAGGAGTCCGTCATGAAACTTGCGATCATCGGATCAACCGGCCTGGTGGGCAGCCAACTCGCCAACCTTGCCGGCTCGCGAGGTCACGTGGTCACCGGCGTCTCGAAGGACTCCGGCGTCGACCTCGTCACCGGCACCGGGCTGGACGATGTGCTCGGCGGGGTCGACACCGTGGTAAATGTCATCCAGAGCCCGAACTTCGAGCAGGAGGCGTCGACGAAGTTCTTCACGACCGTCGCCGCGAACCTCGGCAAGGCCGCTGCGAGCGCCGGGGTCAGCCGTACGGTCGCGCTCTCCATCATCGGCGTCGATCGTGTGGCCGCCGCCGAGCGGGACGCGGGTACGGGCTACGACGGCTACTACAAGGCCAAGTTTGCTCAAGAGCAGGCCACACGTGAGCACTCGCCGGGTGCGCACGTCGTCCGATCGGCACAGTTTCACGACATTGCCCGTCAGGCGATCGACTGGGGCGCAACGGCAACAGGACGACCGTCCCCGATCTCTCGATTCAGCCGATCGATGTGGCCGCCATGGTCGAGGTCGTGCTCGAGGTCGCCGACGGCACTCGAGACGGTGACGTTATCGAGGTCGGCGGTCCGCGGACCGAGCACCTCGCGACCATGTCAACCGTGTACGCGGGCTACGAGGGCGACGCCGTACAGGTCGTCGCCGGTCCCGCTGGCGAAGCCGTCCGCGACGGCATTCTCTTGCCCGGTCCCGGTGCGGTTCTCGTGGGACCGACCTTCGACGAGTGGTTGGCTGCTCATCCACGCGCCTGAGCTTCACCGCCGGTGATGAACATGAAGTTGGAGGCACCATTATGGACAACGGCAAACTCACGCTGCTGCTCGATGATCCTGAGGTGCGGGTCATCGTGTACGGCCTCGCGCATGTGTATCCGGCCGAACCTGCGGAATCCGGGCCCGAGCGGCTGCACGCCGTACTTCAGCGGCTGGTCGAGACCGCGGACTCCGAGCAGGCGGAGAGCTGGTTGTCCGATCAGCCGGTCAACAGCGCGATCACGGTGGAGCAGATTAGGGAAACGTTCGGTGACGACGTGATCCGCGACCTGGCGAGGTACGCAGATAGCGAGCCGGAGCAGACGGCGTGGCAGCTGACCGCCGTACTGCCCGATCTCGTTGATGCGTTCAGCTCCGGCGGCGCCATCGTCGAAGTCGCTGAAGTCCGTGCCGGCTTCTACCGTGCCACCGACGCCGGAGACCGATCAGCCGGCCCGTTCGGATACCACGTCAGCTGATCACTCGCGTAGCCATCCAGGGCCGCACAGAGGGCATATCCAAACTGCGGATATGCCCTCTGACCTCTGTCGGGGTGGCCGGATTCGAACCGACGACCTCTTCGTCCCGAACGAAGCGCGCTACCAAGCTGCGCTACACCCCGAGGTGTGCCGGGCAATACTAGCTGACTCACGCGCAGAGGCAAATCCAGGACCCGGCGGTTTGCGGTCGGCTGTTGAACTCGCCCGTCGTAGTCTGCGTATGGACACTTCGATGAACGAGATATGGATTACCTAAGTTAGGTTTGCCTACCCTAAAAATGTCTGCGACGATGAGCGGCAACGCACACGACGCAGGAGCAGATCATGAAAATCCGGGTGGCAGCGATCGCGCTGCTGGCAGCAGCGACCATGACGGTCACGGCTTGTGGCAGCAGCTCGAGCAAGGACTCGATCACGCTGTACAACGGTCAGCACGAACAGACTGCGGACGCCCTGGTCAAGGCGTTCACCGCGCAGACCGGCATTCAGGTGAAGGTACGCAACGACGACGAAGACGTCCTCGCTGCGCAGCTTGAGCAGGAGGGTGCGGCGTCGCCGGCGGATGTCTTCTACACCGAGAACTCGCCGGCCCTGGCGGAGCTGTCCGGCAAGGGTCTGCTCGCTCCGGTCGACGCCAGCACGCTCGCCGGCGTACCGGCGCAGTACAGCTCGCCGACGGGTGACTGGCTCGGCGTGTCCGCCCGCGTCAGCATGCTGGTCTACAACACCGACCAGCTGACCAAAGACCAGCTGCCGACGTCGATCATGGATCTCGCCGACCCGAAGTGGAACGGCAAGCTCGCGCTCGCACCGGGCGAGACCGACTTCCAGCCGCTGGTGACGGCGATCACGAAGGACAAGGGCGAGGCGGCCGCGCTGGCCTGGCTCAAGGCCGTGAAGACGAACGGCGCCAGCCACGACTACCCGGACAACGAGACGATCGTCGCGAAGGTCAACTCCGGCGACATCCAGATCGGTGTCATCAACAACTACTACTGGTACCGCCTCAAGGCGCAACTCGGCACCACGATGCACTCCGCGCTGGCCACGTTCGCGCCGCAGGATCCGGGCTATATCGTGGACGTCTCCGGTGCCGGCATCCTCAAGTCGAGCAAGCACCAAGCCGACGCGCAGAAGTTCCTCGCGTTCCTGGCGAGCGCAAAGGGGCAGCAGGTGATGGCGGACGGCGACAGCTTCGAGTACCCGATCGCCGCGGGTGTGAGTCCGGCCGACAACCAGCCGCCGCTGTCGAGCCTCCAGCCGTACCCGATGACGATGGGTGACCTCGGTAATGGCGCGGCCGCTCTGAAGCTGCTGCAAGAAGCACAGATGCTGTGAGAGTTCTCCGATTCACGAGCGTGGCCGTAGCAGTCTTCCTGTCGGCCCCGCTCGTGTTTCTGATTCTGCAGGCGAGCCACGCCGGTTGGGGCGAGGTCCAGGCGCTGCTGTTCCGCCGCCTGACCGTCGAGCTGCTCGGCAACACGGTGGAGCTGGCCGTACTGGTGACGATCGCCTGCGCAGTGATCGGCGTGGCCACCGCGTACGCGGTCGAGCGCACCGACCTCCCGATGCGCAACATCTGGGCGGTCATCCTCGTGCTGCCGTTCGCGATCCCGGACTTTGTCACCGGATACACGTGGTCATCGGTGTTCCCGTCGGTGCACGGGCTGTCCGGTGCCGTACTCGTGATGACGTTGGGTCTGTATCCGCTCGTCTACCTGCCGGTTGCCGCGGCCCTGCGATCGGCGGACCCGGCTCTCGAAGAGGCGTCGCGCAGCCTGGGCCGCGGCCGCATCGCCACGTTCGCCCGGGTCACGCTGCCGGTGGCCCGGCCCGCTGTCCTCGGCGGATGCCTGGTCGTGTGCCTGACGCTGCTGGCCGAGTACGGCGCGTTCGAGATCCTGCGGTTCAAGACGTTCACCACGACGATCTTCGCGGAGTTCCAGATCGGCTTCAACGGACCGGCAGCGAGCGCGCTCAGCCTCGCGCTGGTCGTCCTCGGCCTGCTCGTACTGGCCGGCGAGGGCCTGATCGGCGGTCGCGGGCGGGTCGCGAAGCTAGGGCGCAAGCCGCACACGCGGCATGCCCTTCGCGCCGGCGGCAAGGTCGGTGTCGCGGTGGCGCTGACCGCCCTGGCCGGGCTCGCGCTGGGTATGCCGATCGGCACGCTCATCTACTGGATGCGGCAGAGTCACGCGACCACGCTGCCGGGCACATCGATGCTGCCGGCCGCGCTGCACACCGCGGGTTACAGCGCGTCCGCAGCGGCACTCTCCACCCTCATGGCGCTGCCGGTTGCGCTGTATACCGTCCGGCGCGGCGGGCGCGGTGCGGCCATCCTGCAGCGGAGTACGCTGCTGATCCAGGCGCTGCCGGGCCTCGTGATCGCACTGGCGCTGGTGTTCTACGCGATCCACTACGCGCCCGGCATCTATCAGAGCCCGGAGCTGCTGGTGATCGCGTACGCGATGTTGTTCTTCCCGCTGGCGTTCGTCGCCGTCCGGGCCAGCGTTGCCCAGGCACCGATCCGGCTCGACGAGGTGGCCCGATCGCTCGGCCAGCGACCGGCGAAAGTCCTGCTCAGAGTGACGATTCCGCTGATCGCACCCGGTCTGGTCGCGGCGTTCTGCCTGGTGTTCCTGACCGCGGTCACCGAGTTGACGGCCACACTGGTGCTGATCCCGACCGGCGCCCAGACGTTGGCAACGCAGTTCTGGGCGTACGAGTCGGATGCCTCCTACGGCGCCGCCGCACCGTACGCCGCCGTGCTGGTCGCGATCGCCGCCATTCCGAGCGTCATCGTCAGCCGCTGGTTCGATCGACGGGGGTACGCTCGATGATCTCGCTCCGCGGCATCCAGAAGGCGTACGTGCCTGGAACGCTCGTCCTCGAAGGTGTCGACCTCACCATCGATCGTGGCGAGCTGACCGCGATCCTGGGCCCCAGCGGCAGCGGGAAGACCACGCTGCTGCGCCTGCTCGCCGGGTTCGAACACGTCGACGCCGGCACGATCACGATCGACGATCGCGTCGTCGATGACGGCAGCCGGTTCGTGCCGCCGGAACGCCGCCGGATCGGTTACGTGCCACAGGAAGGCGCGTTGTTCCCGCATCTGACCGTCGCCGGCAACGTGGGCTTCGGTCTGCCGCGACGCGAGCGTACGGCGGCACGCATCAACGAGCTGCTCGACCTGATCGGGCTCACCGGCTACGACCGGCGCTATCCGCACGAGCTCTCCGGCGGCCAGCAGCAACGGGTCGCGCTGGCCCGAGCGCTCGCGATCAAACCGGCACTGATCCTGCTCGACGAGCCGTTCTCGTCGCTCGACGCCGCGCTCCGGACCAGCGTCCGCGCGGACGTCGTCCGGGTGCTGCGGCGCGCCGGCGCTACGGCGCTGCTGGTCACGCACGATCAGGACGAAGCGCTGTCGATGGCCGACCGCGTTGCGGTGTTGCGCAACGGCGTGATCGCACAGGTCGGCACGCCGAAGGAACTCTACGAGCGGCCGGCCGACATGGACATCGCCCGATTTCTGGGCGAGGCGAACGTCGTCGACGGCATCGTCGCCGAGGGCCTGCTCCGGACGTCGATGAACCCGGACGTCACGGTGATGGTGCGACCGGAGCACATCCAGATCACGCGCGGTCACGGCGCCGCAGGCGTGCGCGGACGGGTCGAGGACCTGCACTATTACGGTCACGACACGATCATGACGGTACGCCCGGCGGACGGCTCGGCTCCGATCCGCGTCCGGGTCGTCGGCACCCACCCGATCTCGCAGGACGACGACGTCACGCTCACGGTGACCGACCCATCCTCGACCTGGGTCCACTGACCAGTCCATTTTCATGATCCACTGTTGGCATTGTCAGCTGACGCGCAGCTTGCCCCGGTACCCTGGGCTGACACGCAATGCGTATGACTGGAGTCGGGCCTAGATCGACTCCGACGACGAGCTGGACAACCGCTGTGCCTTTAAACAATGTGGTCGAGGATGTCACGGACGCTCTCTGCCGCGGTTCGAACGTCACGGATGCCTGCCAGGCGGGCTTGGACACGCTGGCACAGCACTCGGACGCGATGAGCGCGGTCCTGGTCCGCGTACGCGAACAGTTGCGGTGCGTCGCCGCGTCCGGCAGCTGGCAGGTGTACCTGTCGGTCTCGCCCGCAGACGGCGTCGTCGGCCGGGTCTTCACCAGCGGAGTCACCGCGGTCGTGACGGACGTCACGGCGGATCCGGACTACATCTCGCTCGGCCCGGTCTCGGCCGTCGATATCTGTGCGCCGATCCGGGGCAAGGACGGCGAGTTGATCGGTGCGTTCAACGTCGAGTTCCCCACCGACGTCAACGCTGCCGAGTGGCGCGATGCGATCGAAACGATGGCCGTTCGAATCGGCCTGCGGATCAGCGAGCTGGACGGGCCGCCCACCGAGTCGCGCAACGAGATGCTGGTCCGGCACGGTCTGACGCTGACCACCGCGGCAACCGAACCGGAGCTGGCGGTGCTGTCGCTCCGGGCGGCACGCGACGTATCCGGACTGGACACGCCGGTGCTCGTCCTGTCGACCGACGAAGGCTACGAGGTCATCGTCGATCAGGCCGAGCATTCACCGATGGTCGAACGGATCCTGTCGCTGCCGACCGATGATCTCGTCGCGTTCGTGGACCGCGCCCACCTCTACGGCGCGTCGTACTCGATCGGCGACCCCGATGACCACAATGCGGCCGGATTCGATGCGTTGACCGGCATCGGCGTACGCACGTTCATCGCCGTACCGGTCGGTGCGTTCTCGCCGCTCGGCGGCGTGCTACTGGTCGTCGATGAACGGGTGTCCCGGCCGGATCCGGAAACGATCGCACTGCTGGTCCTCCTCGCTGCGCAGGCGTGGAGCAGCCGCGAGCGGATCCTGACGCTGGCCCACCTGCACGAGCGCGCGCTGTCCGACCCGCTGACCGGGCTGCGGCACCAGGGTTCGTTCGGCGAGCGCCTGGCGACCGCGACACCCGGCCATACCGCCGTCTTCGCGATCGACATCGACGGCTTCAAGAGCCATCAACGACACGTACGGGCACCAGGCCGGCGACCGCGCGCTCGTGGCGCTTGGCACAGTCGTTGACCACCGCGCTGCGTACGCAGGACGAGCTGTTCCGCATCGGCGGCGACGAATTCGCTGCGATCGTCGAGGTGCAGCGTTCGGACGAGGCACTCGGCGTCGCGGACCGGCTGATCATCGCGGCTCGCGCGGTCGGGCACACGATCAGCGTCGGCGTCGCGATCCGGCGCAACGGCGAGCTGTCCGAGGAGACGCTGCGCCGCGCCGACATCGCGCTCTACCTGGCCAAACGAGAGGGTCGTGACGGCGTCCGGCTAGCGCCGTAGCGGCGGGCAGCGCAGCGGCGGTCCGAACGCGACCGGCACGCCCGGCGCGTACAGCACGCTCGCCGGTGGGCCGACGATGTCGGGCAGCCCGGCCGCGCGTACCAATTGGTCGTCGAGATGCTCGACCTCGGCGGCCTGCAGCGGCCAGACGGGGTGCACGTTCGGGAGGTAGAGCGTGCGACCGTGCCAGTCGACGTGCAGTCCCCACCGGGCGGTCAGGAAGTCCTCCAGCGGCGACGGCTCGGCGATCGGCGCGCCGACCCTTACCCGCAGCCGCGACGCGGGCTTCCCGGCGCTACCGGGCCACCTGCGGCGGGACGTGTACGTCACGCGGTCGCCGTCCCGCTCGATGTCCATCCGCGACCACATGTACGGCAGCGCGAAGATCGACCGAGCCACGAGTACGGGCAGCAGCCGCGTCGCTTCGAGCGAGCGGAACACGATGCCGCGCCGGCCTTCCGCGTCCACCGAGTAGAGCCGCACGTTCGTCTCCGGAAACGTGCCGAGGTACGGCAGGCCGGGCAGGCGGCCGAGGCCGATCCGCCACATCCGGAACGCGACCAGACCGACCCAGCTGACGCCGTCGAAGACGTCCGGAACGGTGCCGGGCGGCAGCAGCGGTGCGACGTCCTCGGCCGGGACCGGCCAGTGCAGGAACGTCAGTTCACGCCATTGCTGCGTGAGGATCGTCCCGCGGAGCGTTCGCGGAGCGGTCCTCGTTACGGCTTCGGTCACGCCCTGCATTAAACGCGTTGCGGGCCGCCCCAGGTTGTCCTGGGACGGCCCGCACCGGTGAAGCTCGGGGTTTAGAGCGCTTCGCCGGCCAGGAACAGCCAGCCGTTCGGCGTGCCGAGGCCGGTCGAGTTGTCCCAGCCCTTGATGGCCACCAGTGAGCTGTCGAAGCCGAACGAGATCGTCGCGACGCTACCCGGCGTCGTGACGGCACGCGGCGTCTTCGGGTTGACGATGTCGTTGAACTCGATCGACTTCAGGTTGTACATCAGCGGGTTCGCGAAGCCGATCGCAACCGGACGGCCCTGGCTGGCCAGTGCCTGCAGACCCACGAACAGCGGGCAGGCGAGGCTGGTGCCACCGATGCCGCCGTCCTCGAACACGCCCTTGTCCGGCGCGGCCGGAAGATGCAGCGAGAAGTAGTCGCCGGTGAACGGGTCGGCGTTCATTGCGACGTCCGGCGTCGTACGCATCGCGGCGCCACCGTTGATCTTCGAGAAGGCCGCCGGTACGGCGTTCTTCTGGTAGTACGGCTGCGCGAAGAGCGTGCTCGTGCCGCCGCCCGCTCCGCCCCAGAACACGTCACCCGGCAGGGCCGACTCGTACGTGTTGGTGTCCGGGTCGATGTAGTCGAGCTGGTCGCCCCAGTTGCTCTCGAAGACCTTCTTGCCGGTGTTGTCGATGCCGATCGCGGTGCCGCCGACGGCGGTGACCAACGGATCGGTCGACGAGTAGTCCGCCTCCGGCGACAGGACCGTCGGGTCGTCGGTGTCATCGCCGTCGTCGCCCGAGGAGAAGTAGAAGCCGATGCCCTCGATCGTGGCCTGCAGGAACATCGAGTGCTCCTTGGTGACCTCGTTGCCGAGACCGGTTTCACCCTCGTCGCCGTACGAGTTGCTGACCAGGTCCGCCACGTGGTTCTGGATCACGTAGTTGATCGCCTTGTCGATGCCGGCGTCGCAGTTCTTCGCGCCGACGAAGTGAACGTTCGCGCCGGGCGCCATGCCGTGCAGGGACTCGACGTCCAGAGCCTCTTCCTCGGCCCAGCCGTTGACGCCGCCACAGAGGTTCTTCTCGTTGAACGACGTGGCCGTACCGGCATCGGTGAACTGGCCCGGCTTGAACGCCGGGATCCCGACGAACGTCGAGAACGCGTTCGCGTCGCTCAACATGGTCGGGTTCGAGTACGCGTCGATGATCGCGACCGTGACACCCTTGCCGGTGTCGCCGGACTTGACCGCGTCGGCCACGCCGTACGCCGACCGGATCTGCTGCGGGTAGTAGCCGCAGATGTAGGTCGGGAGCGATGTCTTGCCGTACGCCGGCGGGACGTCGGACCGGTGCTGGGCCCAGTAGGCGGACGCGTCACAGTCGGGCGCGCTGCCGAGGATCTTGCCGGCGGTGGCGGACGGCGCGATCGACGGTGCGACCGCGGCAGCCTGCACCGTCGGGGCGACCGGCTTCACCGTGTTCGGCGTGTGGACGTTCGTGAAGTCGTCCAGGCCGGTCACGCCCGAGACGAGCGATGCGATGTCCGACGGCAGCGTCGCGTTCGTGCTCGGCGCGATGTGCGAGCCCTTGTACGCGTAGTTCTTCAACGTCACGCCGAACGCCTTGTCGAGCTGCGCGACGGTGCCGTTGACGGTGATCCATCGGTTGCCCTGGGCCACCTCGGTGATGTGCAGGCCCTGGCCGGACAGGTAGGACTTGACCTTCGCGACCGACGCCGCGGTCGGCGCGAACTTCGCGTTGAACTGCGCGGCCGTCTCGTACTTGCCGTAGCTGGCGCTGGCCGGGTTGGAGAGCGATGCGGCCAGAAGCTCGGCAGCGTTCCCGCCTCGAAGCGGCAGGACGACGTCGACATCAAGGGTGGTGGACGCGGAGGCATTGCCGGTCGCGTGGGCGGATCGCGCCCACGCCGGCATCGACCCTGCGACGGATACGCGGGACGGAGAGGCGGCGAAACTGACACTGCCGAGTGCCGGCAGAACCAGTGCACCTGCTCCGATGACCGCGACCGTCCGCCAGGAAAGACGTAGCCGCATGGATCTCCTTTCGGGAAAACAAAAAGCACGCGCTGGTACGCCGTCCGAGGGATTCGGGCATTCGCAGCAAGCGGGCGCAACGGGGGATGACCGAAGGTTTAATCCGGCCCGCATATCAGACCCAAATGGCAATTGCCGTGTCAAGACCGTACCGGCGGAAAGGGACCCTATCTTTGGGCGAAACGCCATGAAAAAAGCTGATCCCGGAGCCACAAAGACTCCGGGATCAGCTGTGAATGAGCGATTGTCTACGGTGCCACCCATTCGGTGGCGAGTAACTCGGCGATTTGCGCGGTGTTGAGTGCCGCGCCCTTGCGCAAATTGTCGCCGGTGACGAACAGGTCCAGCGCTCGCGGGTCGTCAATCGACCGGCGAATCCGGCCGACCCAGGACGGATCGGTGCCGACCGCGTCGATCGGCATCGGGAAGTCGCCGTTGGCCGGATCGTCGACCACGATCACGCCGGGCGCCTTCTGCAGCACTTCCCGAGCACTGTCGGCGTCGACCTCGGTGCCGAACACCGCGTGGATCGCGACCGAGTGGCCGGTGACGACCGGAACGCGTACGCACGTGGCGGAGACCTTCAGGTCCGGCAGGCCGAGGATCTTGCGAGACTCGTTGCGCATCTTCAGCTCTTCCGACGACCAACCGCCGTCCTTCACCGAGCCGGCGAACGGGATCACGTTCATCGCGATCGGCGCCACGAACGGGCCCAGGTCGTCACCGATCGCCTGCCGTACGTTGCCGGTGTGCGAGCCCATCGCCGGGTTGCCGGCGACCTTCTCGATCTGGTTGAGCAGCGCGTCGACGCCGGGCTTGCCGCCGCCGGAGACTGCCTGGTAGGAGGCGAGCACCAGCTCACGCAGGCCGAACTCGTTGTGCAGCGGGGCGACCGCGACGATCATCGAGAGTGTCGTGCAGTTCGCGTTCGCGATGATGCCCTTCGGCCGGTTGCGGGCGGCCTCCGGATTGATCTCCGGAACGACCAGCGGCACGTCCGGGTCCATCCGGAACGCGCCGGAGTTGTCCACCGCGATCGCGCCACGCGACACCGCGATCGGCGCCCACTCGGCCGAGATCTCATCGGGTACGTCGAACATCGCGACGTCGACGCCGTCGAACGCCTCGGGCGTCAGAGCGACGACGGTCAGCTCCTCGCCGCGTACGACGATCTTCTTGCCGGCCGACCGAGCGGATGCGAACAAGACGGATCTCGCCCCAACGGTTCTCGCGCTCGGACAGCAGCGCGCACATCACCGTACCGACGGCTCCGGTCGCACCGACGACCGCCAGAGTAGGCAGATTCGACATCTCGTTACCGTCCCGTCCCGCCGTGTACCACGGCCTCTTCGTCACTGCCCAGCGCGAATGCATCGTGCACGGCGCGTACTGCGGCGTCCAGATCGGTGTCGCGGCACACGACCGAGACCCGGATCTCCGAGGTGGAGATCATCTCGATGTTCACGCCGGCCTCGCCGAGCGCGCCGAAGAACTTCGCCGCCACACCGGGGTGCGACCGCATGCCGGCGCCGATCAACGACACCTTACCGATGTGGTCGTCGAAGAGCAGCGCCTTGAAGCCGAGCTTCTCCTGCTGCTTTCCGAGCGCGGCCATGGCGACCGGGCCCTCGCTCGTCGGCAGCGTGAACGAGATGTCCGTACGCGCGGAGCCCTCGGTCGAGATGTTCTGCACGATCATGTCGATGTTGGTCTCGGCGGCGGCGACCGTCTCGAAGATCACCGCGGCGTAGCCGGGCTCGTCCGGTACGCCGACGACGGTGATCTTCGCTTCGTGGCGCTCGTGTGCAACGCCGGTGATCAGTGCTTGCTCCACGGGTAGGTCCTCCATCGAGCCGGTAACGGTGGTGCCGGGGTGGTTGGTGTAGGACGAACGGACGTGGATCGGCAGGTTGAACCGGCGCGCGTATTCCACGCAGCGCAGCATCAGCACCTTCGCGCCACAGGCCGCGAGTTCGAGCATTTCCTCGTACGTGATCGTGTCGATCCGGCGCGCGTTCGGCACGATCCGGGGATCGGCGGTGTAGACGCCGTCGACGTCGGTGTAGATCTCGCAGACATCGGCGTTCAGCGCCGCCGCGACCGCGACCGCGGTCGTGTCGGATCCGCCGCGACCCGAGCGTCGTGATGTCCTTTGTGTCCTGGGCGACGCCCTGGAAGCCGGCGACGATCACGATCGAGCCCTCGTCCAGCGCGGTCCGCAGGCGGCCCGGCGTCACGTCGATGATGCGGGCCTTGCCGTGCGACGACGTCGTGATCACGCCCGGCCTGCGAACCGGTGTAGGACCGGGCCTCGTATCCGAGATTGTGAATCGCCATCGCGAGCAGCGCCATCGAGATCCGCTCGCCCGAGGTGAGCAGCATGTCCAGCTCACGACCGGGCGGCAGTGGGCTGACCTGGTGAGCGAGGTCGAGCAGTTCGTCGGTCGTGTCGCCCATCGCGGAGACGACCACGACGACGTCGTTTCCGGCCTTGCGGGCGGCGACGATGCGCTCGGCGACCCGCTTGATCCGCTCGGCGTTGGCAACCGAGGAACCGCCGTATTTCTGTACGACGAGCGCCACGGGCGCACCTCCAACGGAAATGGGAAATGTTTCGGCTGCACGTCGGCGTGCGCCCACTAGGCTACCGGCGTGCCCCAACAGCCCGGAGCGTCGATCCCACCATCCGGCCCTGTCGTGGTCAACAATGGCCCTGTGTACGTGCCAGTTACCCTGCTAAAACGCCCCGGCACGGTGACTTCGCTGACGCTTGCCCTATTTGTCACGACTCTCGGCGTGGCCGGATGTGGCCGGACTCACCCACCGCAGATCGGATCCGCCGAGCGTCCCGCCGGTGACGACGATCGATCCGTCCGATCAGCTGGCCGGGCTCGCCGCGGCGGCGCAGGACCAGAAGTTCGTCGCGGCGTACACGCTATCGGGTGCACGGCCATGCCGGACCGGACCGTGGTCGCATCGATCGCGCAGGACGGCACGTGGAGCGTGAACGTCCCCGGTGGCGCGCGACGGCGGCGGCGCCGACGTGTCGATCGTCAGCACGAAGGACGGCGTCTACCAGTGCATCACTCGGCGGATCCGCGACGACGCTCGCACCGGCCGCCATCGGTCGCGCCGGTGGCCAGCCCGTCGCCGGGCGCGTCGCCGCCGATCGTGCCGCCCGCGCCCGCGAGGATCACCGCGCCGGCCTGCGTGAAGGTGGCCGCGGCCGGGCACACCGTACCGAGCCGGTACGACCCGCGGATGGAACACCCGTTCACCGACTGGCTCACGATCCTGAGCAGCCGCAACGCGCCGATCTCGGTGTTCACCGCGCAGCCGGTCGCGGGTTCGTCCGGCACCTGCTTCTCGGTCGAGCCGAGCGCGGCGTCGCTGGCGCCGGTCGTCGAGGCCGGGCATCTTCTGCTTCCAACCGAGCGGCATCCTGACCTCGATGACGCTGGCGACGCGCTCGCTGACGCTCGTCGGCACGCCGGCACCGGCCGCACCGACGAACACGCCTGCCCGGCCCGATCACGCCCGGCCCGGCGATCCCCACGAGAGCGTCCACCGCATCGTGATCGACTCGCCGAGCGTCCACGATCTGAGATCGGCGAGCGCGACCGGCGCTGGACGGCCGCGCTAACTGGCCAAATCGGTAACCCTTCACGTAACCTGTCTATGTGTCGTGGCAGGCCCTCCTTCTTCGCTGCCGCGACGGGGCCCCTTTGTGGCGCACCCCGTCGCGGGGTTAGCGCGCGCCGCCCCACCTTCTGTTTTCTCCCCGTCGACGCAGCGTCGCGTCCGGTGAGCGGAAATCCTCGTGCCAGGCTGATTTCCCTCGACAAAACATGTGCATGACCGTTTCACGAACGTGAGCAGGTGCCACGATGTCCGTTTCCACGGATAATCCATTCGCAACGCAGACCACCAGCCGGATGCCGTTCCAGCGCTACACGGCGTACCAGAATGAATTTGTCGTTGATCTTCCCGAACCGCCAGTGGCCGGGCCGGCACGTCGAAGACGGCGCCGCGCTGGTGTGCTGTTGATCTTCGGGACGGCAACCAGGCGCTGATCGATCCGATGTCCCCCGAGCGCAAGCGACGGATGTTCGCGCTGCTCGTGGCGATGGGCTACAAGGAGATCGAGGTCGGATTCCCGTCCGCGAGCCAGACCGACTTCGACTTCATCCGGCAGCTGATCGAGCAGGACCTGATCCCGGACGACGTCACGATCCAGGTGCTGACGCAGTGCCGCGAGCCGCTGATCGAGCGCACCTTCGAGTCGCTGCGCGGCGCGAAGCGCGCGATCGTCCACTTCTACAACTCGACGTCGACGCTGCAGCGCCGGGTCGTGTTCGGGCTCGACCGCGACGGCATCACCGCCATCGCGACGCAGGGCGCGCGCGCTCTGCAAGAAGTACGCCGAGATGCTCACGCCGGACACCGAGATCTACTACGAGTATTCGCCGGAGAGCTACACCGGCACCGAACTCGAATACGCGCTGGACGTCTGCTCGAAGGTGATCGACGTGATCGACCCGACGCCGGACCGGCCGATCATCATCAACCTGCCGGCCACGGTCGAGATGGCGATGCCGAACGTCTATGCCGACTCGATCGAGTGGATGCACCGGCACCTGCCCCGGCGCGACTCGGTCGTGCTGAGCCTGCACCCGCACAACGACCGCGGCACCGGCGTGGCCGCCGCCGAGCTGGGCGTGCTGGCCGGCGCCGACCGCGTCGAGGGCTGCCTGTTCGGCAACGGCGAGCGGACCGGCAACGTCGACCTGGTCACGCTCGGCCTGAACCTGTTCAGCCACGGCATCGATCCGCAGATCAACTTCGACAACATCGAAGAAGTACGCCGAACCGTCGAGTACTGCAACCAGCTGCCCGTACACGAGCGGCACCCGTACGCCGGCGACCTGGTCTTCACCGCGTTCTCCGGCTCGCACCAGGACGCGATCAACAAGGGCTTCGACGCGCTGAACGCCGACGCGGCAGCGGCCGGAGTGCCGGTCGACCAGCACAAGTGGGCGGTGCCCTACCTGCCGATCGACCCGCATGACATCGGCCGCAGCTACGAGGCGGTGATCCGGGTCAACTCGCAGTCCGGCAAGGGCGGCGTCGCGTACATCATGAAGACCGAGCACCATCTCGAACTGCCGCGCCGCCTGCAGATCGAGTTCTCCGGCGTGGTCCAGCGGCACACCGACGGCGAGGGTGGCGAGGTGTCGCCCGAGCTGATGTGGGACATCTTCTCGACCGAGTACATCGTCGGTCACCAGAATCGCCGCGGTTCGAGATCGCGTCGTACACGCACGGCGACGGTCGACGACAAGTTCGAGCTCACCGTGTCCGGTACCGTCGAACGACCAGGCCGATCGAGTTGACCGGCGTCGGAAACGGCCCGATCGACGCGCTCATCCGGGCGCTGGCCGATCTGGATATCTCGGTACGCGTCCTGGACTACGCCGAGCACGCGCTGTCCTCGGGTGGCGATGCGCAGGCCGCCGCGTACGTCGAGTGCGAGGTCGACGGCGTCGTGCGCTGGGGTGTCGGCGTCGACGCGAACATCGTCACGGCATCGCTGCGAGCGGTGACCAGCGCGGTAAACCGCCGGTAGGCACGACCCGTCGGAACGATCGGAAGGCTCCGATCGAAACAGCCCGCAAGCTGTCGCTTGCGGGCTGTTTCTTTATATGGAGCGGTCAGGCTTCGACCGCGGTGGAGATGTCCAGGATCGGCACGGCGGCTCGTCCACCGGCCACGTCTTCGTCCGCCGCGACCGGGAAGTGGCACGCGATCAGGTGGTCCTCGACCTCGCCCGGCTTCGTCACCAACGGCGGCTCCTCGCTCGGCGCAGATCGCCTGGGCCTTCCAGCAGCGCGTCCGGAAGTGGCAGCCGGACGGCGGGTTGATCGGGCTCGGTACGTCGCCGGTGAGCAGCACACGCTCGCGCTCCAGCGAGTCACGGCGCCGCGGATCCGGCACCGGTACGGCCGACAGAAGCGCCACCGTATACGGGTGCCGCGCCTGCGAGTAGAGCGTGTCCCGATCGGCGATCTCGACGATCTTGCCGAGATACATGACGGCGACGCGATCGGAGATGTGCCGCACGACCGACAGGTCGTGCGCGATCACGACGTACGTCAGGCCGAACTCGTCCTGCAGGTCCTCCAGCAGGTTGACGACCTGCGCCTGGATCGAGACGTCGAGCGCCGACACCGGCTCGTCCGCAATGATCATCTTCGGGCGCAACGCGAGCGTACGGGCGATGCCGATGCGCTGCCGCTGGCCGCCGGAGAACTCGTGCGGATAGCGGTTGTAGTGCTCCGGGTTCAGGCCGACCAGCTCGAGCAGATCCTGCACCGCCCGCTTGATGCCGTTCGGCGTCTTGACCTTCTGGATCCGGAACGGCGCGCCGACGATCGTGCCGACCGTGTGCCGCGGGTTCAGCGACGAGAACGGGTCCTGGAAGATCATCTGCATGTCTTTGCGCAGCGGGCGGAGATGCCCCTGCGACATGTGCGTGATGTCGTCGCCGTCGAACACGACCGAACCGCCGGTCGGTTCGATCAGACGGGTCAGCAGGCGGCCGGTCGTCGTCTTGCCACAGCCGGACTCGCCGACGAGGCCGAGCGTCTCGCCGCGGAAGACATCGAAGGAAACGCCGTCGACCGCCTTCACCTCGCCGGCGTTGCGCTTCAACAGGCCTTTCTTGATCGGGAAGTGCTTCTGCAGATCGCGTACGGCCAGCAGTGGCTCTTGATCCTGCCTTGCGGTCATACGCCACTCTCCAGCTTCGGCTTGATCTCGTCGGTCCAGATCTGTTGCCGAGTCTTCGCCGGCAGGTGACACCGCACCAGATGGCGATGGGGGTCCGACCAGTTCCGGCACATCGGTGACTGGCCCGCACCGTGCGGTGAGTCGCTCGTACGCGCAGCGGGGGTGGAACGCGCAGCCGGACGGGATGTTGATCAGCGACGGCGGCGTGCCCTTGATCGGGATCAGCCGGTCGGAGATCGGCCGGTCGAGGCGCGGCATCGATCCGAGCAGCCCCCACGTGTACGGGTGCTCCGGCCGCTCGAAGATGTCGATCGCGGAGGCGTGCTCGATGCACTTGCCGCCGTACATGACGAGGACGTCGTCGGCCAGTTCGGCCACCACGCCGAGATCGTGCGTGATGATGATCAGCGCCGAGTTGAACTCCCGCTGGAGATCGCGCATCAGGTCGAGGATCTGCGCCTGGACCGTCACGTCGAGCGCGGTCGTCGGCTCGTCCGCAATCAGCAGCTGCGGATCGCAGGACAGCGCCATCGCGATCATCGCGCGCTGACGCATACCGCCGGAGAACTGGTGCGGATGGTCGTCGACCCGCTTGTTCGGCTGCGGGATACCGACCCGGCCGAGCAGGTCGATCGCGTGCCTGCGGGCGGCCGACTTCGAGACCTTGTTGTGGATCCGGTAGGACTCGATGATCTGATGGCCGACCGTGTAGAACGGGTGCAGCGACGACAGCGGATCCTGGAAGATCATCGCCATCTTCTGACCGCGCAGCTTGCGGACCGTCTCCGGTGACGCGCCGACCAGCTCCTGGCCGTCCAGCCAGATCTCGCCGGACACCCGCGCATTGCGTCGATTGTGCAGGCCGAGGATGCCGAGGCTGGTCACCGACTTGCCGGAACCCGATTCGCCGACGATGCCGAGCGTCTTGCCACGCTCCAGCGAGAACGACACCCCGTCGACCGACTTGACGACGCCGTCTTCGGTCGGGAAGTGAATCTTGAGGTCACGGACTCAAGGAACGCCGTGAGCGGCTCGCGCGTCGCGTCGGGTCTCGCACTGTCGTGGTCATCGCGACCCTCACTCGCGGGTCGACGACGGCATAGAGGACGTCGACGATCAGATTCGCGATCACGATGAAGAACGTCGCCAGCATGGTGACGCCCATGATCTTCGGTAGGTCGTTGGCGGTGATCGCGTCGATCGCCATCTTGCCGACGCCCTGCAGCGAGAACACCGACTCGGTCAGGATCGCGCCGCCGAGCAGCAGGCCGAGGTCGAGACCGAAGACCGTGACGATCGGCGTCAACGCGGCCCGCAGTCCGTGCTTGACCACGACGTTGCGCTCGCGCAGGCCCTTCGCTCGCGCCGTACGGATGTAGTCCTCGCCCATCGTGTCGAGCATGCCGGCGCGGGTCAGCCGGGCGTAGGTCGGCCGCGTAGAGGAACGCGAGCGCAATCCACGGCAAGATCAAGTCGTACGCCCATGTCAGCGGATTCTGCGTGATCGGCGTATATGTGCCGCCGGGCGCGGTCCAGCCGAGTTTGTAACTGAACAGAGCGAGCGCCACGAGTCCGGTGAAGAAGATCGGCAGCGACACACCGGCCAGTGCGACGCCCATGGCGGCTCGGTCGAAGATGCTTCCGCGTTTCAGTGCCGAGAGCACGCCCGCGGCGACGCCGCCGACCAGCCAGATGAGGGCCGCGCCGCCGGCCAGCGAGAGCGTCACCGGCAACCGGCTGGTGATGTCCGGCCAGACCGGCTCCTGCGTGATGAACGAGTAGCCGAGGCACGGCGCCGGGCAGTGCTCGACGCCGTTGCCGTAGTTGTAGTCGGCGCCGACGACGACCGCCTTCGCCCACCGGCCGTACTGCACGTACAGCGGGTCGAAGAAGCCGAGCCGCTTGGCGATATCGATGCTCTGCTGCTCGTTGAGCGACTTTCCGGTGTACCGCGCGGCGAAGCGTCGCCGGCGACGCACCGGACAGGCGCGGCAGCCCGAAGAAGATCAGGAATGTGATCGCACTGATCACGAACAACATGATCACCGCGGTGATCAACCTGCGCAGGATGTATGCGATCACATTCCTCGGCCCGGGCGGCCGGCCGGTGTTATCCGACCGGCCGCCACAATGCCTTCACCTTCTTTCGTTGAAACGCCGCCGTCGGGCGAGCTTAGGAAGCAGCGCCCAGGGACAGGTAGTCGTACTGCCCGAACGCCTGGTTGACGAAGACGTTCGTCAGTCCGACGCCACGGAGCGTGACCGCCTTGGCCCACACACCCGGCAGCATGACTGCCTGGTCCATGACGGCCTTGTCGACGGCTGCCCAGTCCGAGTTCGCCTTGTCGGCGTTCGTCTCGGCCATCGCACCGTCGATCATCGTGTTGATCGCCGGGACGTTGACGCTCAGGTTCGACGAGCCACCGGTGGCACGGATGACCCGGCCGTCAACGATCTGCTGGAGGAAGCCGAAGCCGTTGTTCCAGTCAGCGCCCCAGCCGTTCGTGGCCAGACCGATTCCGTTGTCGATGTCGTACTGCGGGCGGCCGACGTCGGTCGAGAAGTAGTCGCTCGGTCGGGATGCCCTTGAGCGTCAGCTTGATGCCGACCTTGCCGAGCGACTGCTGCAGCGACTCCGCAGTGGCCTGCTCCTTCGGACGGTCCGAGCGGTACGCGATCGTCGTCGAGAAGCCGTTCGGCATGCCACAGGCTACGAGAGCAGCCTTGGCCTTGGTGTCGTCACCGGTGTGGTCGGCGCCGTCGGGGAACTCATCCGTCTGCTGGTAGCCCGGGATGATCGGCGGCATGATGCTGGTCGCGATGTCGCCACCGGCCAGCGGACCACCGTAGGCGGCCTGGTAGCCGGTCTTGTCGGCCGCGTACATGACTGCCTCACGGCAGGAGATGTTGTCGAGCGGCTTGACCGACGGCAGGATCGACGTGTACCAGAGGCGAGCCGAGGTCGGGTTATCCGCCCGAGCCTTCAACGTCGCGTCATTGAGCACCTTCGGCAGCGTTGCCGTCTGCACGCCGGTGCCGGCGAGGTCAACCTGGATGGTGCCCGCGATCAGCTGGTTGTCCAGGTCGGCCGCGGCGATGCCGAGTTCGACGTGGTAGCTGTCCGGAAGCGCCTTGCGCATCGGGTCGGTCGACGCGTCCCAGTAAGGGTTGCGAACGAGGTCGAAGCCCTTGCCTGCCACGTAGTTCTTGAACATGTACGGGCCGGACGAGACGACGTTGTTCTTGTAGTTCGCGCCGGTGTCCTTGGCCTGCGGCACGGGTGCCGTCGACGGGAGCATCGCGAAGTAGTCGAACCCACCGAATGGCTGCCTTGAGGTGGAACACGATCGTGTAGTTGTCCGGCGTCGAGATCGCCTGGTCGGTGTTGACGTTCGGGTCCTTGTAGGGGCCCGTGTAACCGGCCGGCAGGTTCGAGCCAGTCGTTGAAGTAGGTCGGGCCGTTCACGAGGACAGCCTTGTCCAGCGAACGGAGTACGCCGTACTTGACGTCCTTGGACGTGACCTCGGTGCCGTCGGAGAACTTGACGCCCTGACGGATGTGGTACGTCCAGGTCTTACCGCCATCGGTGGGGACACCGAGCGAGGTGGCAAGGTCCGGGACGAGCTTGTTGCCGTCGGCGCCGGGCGTCGGGTCGAACATGACCAGCGACCGGCTGTACAAGCGTGCAAGGTTCCACGACAGCGCATAGTAGGTGTCACCGGGGTCGACCGAGTCCCAGTCCTGGGTGATCGCCATGGTGATGGTGCCGCCCTTTTTGGCGGACGGGTTGAAGACAGCGTTGAGAGCCGCGTTGAAGGTCGGCTTCGCTGCTGCGCCTCCCGCAGTCGTCGGCGTCGTCGACGGCTTGCCCGACGAACCGCACGCGGCGGTGAGCATGAGCGCTAGAACGGCCGCTCCGACCGTTAGCACCTTTGTCCTTCGTCTCACTTGCATTCCTCCCTGATAAATCGGCTCGGGTCACGAACCTTTGAGATCCGAGTTGTGGTCCCCGTGAGGTGGCGCTAGCGGGTGCCCTTGGGATCAAACGCATCCCTCAGGCCGTCGCCGAAAAGGTTGAAGGCCAGCACGGTAAGGAAGATCGCCATGCCGGGGAAGAACAGATACGCGAGATCGACCTGGTAGTACTGCGAGGCATCCGAGATCATGCCGCCCCACGTCGCGGTCGGCGGCACGATGCCGACCCCCAGGTACGTCAGCGCAGCCTCGAACAGGATGTTCGCGGGGATGAGCAGCGTGGCGTAGATCAAGATCGGCGCCATCAGGTTCGGGATCAGTTCGTGCCGGATGATGTAGCCGTTGCGGGCACCGAGGCTGCGTGCGGCGTCGACGAACTCGCGTTCGCGCAGCGACAGCACCTGCCCGCGGACGATACGAGCGATGTACGGCCAGCTGAAGAACCCGATCACGAAGATCATGATCGCGATCCGCAGACCGTTGCCGGACAGCCCGAACGCCGACGACGGGAGTACGCCGACGATGGCGAGGGCGAAGACGACCAGCGGGAACGCGAGGAACAGATCCATCGCCCGGCCGATCACGCCATCCACCCAGCCGCCGAAGTAGCCGGCCAGGACCCCGAGCGGTACGCCGATCACGATCGTCAGCAACGTGGCGCCGAATCCGATGCCGAGCGAGATGCGCGAACCGTAGACCACGCGACTGAACACGTCACGTCCGTTGACCGGCTCGATGCCGAACAGGTAGTGCGAGCTCACGCCGCCCCAAGCACCCTTGGGCATGCCGCCGGTGTCCTGGTCGAGCAGGTTCTTGTAGTCCTGGTGGAAGTCGTTTGGCGGATGGCCCAGCACCTTCACGATCAGTGGCGCGAAGATGGCGACCAGAATGATGAATACGACGAAGAAGCCGCCGGTCAGCGCAACCTTGTCACGCTTGAGGCGCGTCCAGGCGATCCGACCGAGTGAGCGACCCTCGATCACTTTGCCGGGCGCCGCTACGGGCACCTCTGGCGCGACGTCGGAGATCATCGGCTCTGGTTGGATCACCACGAAGCTGCCACCCCTCTTCCGACTCCCGTCGGGTCCGCCGCGGAACGACATGACCGCGACGATCGCGGAATCATGTGGCGGCAGACGGGGCCACGATCGCCCGATGACGTGCGGGCGTTCGGTGTGGCCAGCGACACCGCGTTCCTGGACCTTCTCGTGTCCGTCGGGTGCGGGTCAAGGGGTGGGTGAGTCTGTAACCAAAGACTCGCTACACCGTGACTGTGGCGTTATAAGAACAGCCCTGTGTTGGACATTTAGGCTGGTGAACCGCAACCGAATGGCCCTTGCGTCGCTGGGCAACGTTCAAGATCAAGGCTATAGGGTACGACGACCCTCAAACGCTCGTCCGAGTGTGATTTCGTCGGCGTACTCGAGGTCGCCGCCGACCGGCAGACCGCTCGCCAACCGGCTGACCGTGATGCCCATCGGCTTCACGAGCAGCGCGAGATAGGTCGCGGTCGCCTCGCCCTCGGTGTTCGGATCGGTGGCCAGGATCAGTTCCTTGACCTCGCCGGAGGCGAGGCGCGACATCAGCTCGCGAATCCGGAGGTTGTCCGGGCCGACGCCTTCGAGCGGATTGATCGCACCGCCGAGCACGTGGTAGCGGCCGCGGAACTCGCCGGTCTTCTCGATCGCGACGACGTCCTTCGGCTCCTCGACCACGCAGAGCGCGTCGTCACCGCGGCGCGGATCCCGGCAGATCCGGCACTGCTCCTGCTCGGAGACGTTGAAGCAGGTGACGCAGAACCGGATCTGATCCTTGATCCGCCCGAGCACGTTCGCCAGCCGCTTCACGTCCACCGGGTCGGCGGAGAGGATGTGGAACGCGATCCGCTGCGCGCTCTTCGGTCCGATGCCGGGCAGTCGACCGAGTTCGTCGATCAGGTCCTGGAGCGCGCCTTCGTACATCGGCGGATCAGAAGCCCGGCAGGCCGAAGCCGCCCATGCCGCCGGTGAGCGGACCCATCTTCTCCTCGGTCAGCGCCTTCGCCGCGTCGGTGCCGTTCTGTACGGCCGCGAGGACCAGATCCTCCAGCGTCTCCACGTCGTCGGCGTCCACGACCTTCGGGTCGATCTTGATCGACAGGAGCTCGCCGCCGCCGCTGACGACCACGGTCACCAGGCCGTCGCCGGCCGTACCGGTGACCTCGGCCTCGGCCAGCTCCGCCTGCACCGACGCCATCTGCTGCTGCATCTTCTGCGCCTGCTTCATGAGCTGCTGCATGTTGGGCTGTCCACCGGGTCGCACGGTTGATCTCCTAGTTCCACGACGAGCGCTTTCGTACCGCGGTAGAAGCGTAGCCCGTCCGCCACGCCTCGGTTGATCCTGGAGTTACTTGCGCCCCGACGGTGTGTCGCGCGATACGATCGACTTCGCCGGGACGCTACGGCGTACGGGCGACCGCCACCTCGATCACTTCGGCCGGCGAGTGAGGCCACCGGCTCGTCACGGGACGCGGATTCGGCGACGACCAGCTCATGTTTCGGACGCTCGGCGCGAACAAGCGAGCACGGTCGGCACGACACCGCCGCCGCGGCGACGAACAGCGCGTCATGCGGGCCGTACCAGCTGATCAACGGTCCGGCGACCGCGAGCCCGATCGGACCGAACATCAGTGAGCCCAGCGCATCGTAGGAGCTGACCCGCGACAGCGCGCCCGCCGGCACCTCACGCTGCATCGACGTCTCCCACAGCACGGCGAAGATGTCGATGCAGAGGCCGCCGACGAGCGCGCCGGCCGCGACGACGTAGAGCGGCGCGTGCAGCCCGAGCAGCGCCGGCGCGACCGCCAGCGGGAACGTCAGGAACATGCCCAGCCGCATCGGATGCTTGGGCCGGATCCGGATCGCGATCGCCGACCCCGAGGAACATCCCGATCGACTCGCCCGCGAGGACGACCGACCAGCCGCCGGCGCCGCCGAGGTCACGCTTCGCAACGACCGGACCGAGCACGCCGTAGAACGCTTCCAGGCCGCCGACGATGATCGAAAATTGGAGTACGACCACCCACAGCCACTGCTTCGACGTGAACTCCTGCCATCCTTCGCGCAGGTCGGCGAAGACGTTGCTGGCCTCGATCCTGCCGCTCTTCGGCAGCCGCAGGCAGGCGAGCAGCCCGGCCGAGATCGCGAATCCGAGCGCGTTCAGCATCATCGCCCAGCCCGGGCCGACCGCCTTGACCATCACGCCCGCGACGGCGAAGCCGAGGATGCGCGCGCCGTTCGTACCGAGGCGCAGCAGCCCGTTCGCCGCCTGCAACTGGTCGGCCGCAACCACTTCGGGCACCACGCCGGTCATCGCCGGCCAGAACAGCGCGGTACCGAGGCCGGCCAGCGCGGCCAGTACGCGCCATCACCGGGATCGGCGTCCACCCGGTCAGCAGCATGACGCCGATGCCGCCCCAGGCGAGTGCGGAGAGCCCATCCGCCCCGTACATCAGCTGGTAACGCGGCAACCGGTCCGCGATCACGCCGCTGAGCAGCAGGAACACGAGCAGCGTCACCGAGTTCGCGGCCAGCACGATCGACAGCGTGGTCGGCGTTCCGTGCGGCAACGCAAGGATGCCGAACGCCAGTGCCACCGGTCCCGACCGAAGATCCCAGAACCGAGCTGGTACGCGCAGCAAAGAGCAGCACAAACCGCCGTTGCCGGAAAATCGTCAGGTCCTGGCTGCATCGCCGCACCTTACGGCGACGACTTCGACCAGCGCACATCGATTTCATGGGCGTCGCGATCCTCGGCTAGGCCCGATCCGGGATAACGGCGGTCATCGCGATCGAGTCGGCGAACGTCTGGCGTCGTCGCTGCCACAGCGGTCGGAGCCAGCCGATCCCGATCAGCAGCCAATCGAGCAGGTGACAGATGTCGCGGGCGAATGCGCGAACGGCACCGATCGGCTCGCCGGTGCCTTCGTCAACGAGGCGCGTACCGACGATCCGCCGGCCGAGACTCTGCCCGGTACGGCCGGCGAGCACCCACCGGTTCGCTGCGAGCAGCGCCAGATTGACGAACGTGCACGCGACGGCGACCGGTGTAGGACTCATGGCGCCGAGGATTGCGAGTGGCACCAGGATCGCATAGTCGATCAGGTACGAGCCGGCACGGCGGACCCACCGTACGTATGTCACAAGTCCTCCGTCGGGCGCTGGCGAGTGGTGGGCCAGCGTATCCAAACGGCGTTCTCGCAGCTAGTCCTACGTGGGCGCGGACCTTCTATTCGTTGATCTTCTCGGCGCCAAGCGCGTCCCGGAGCAGATCCAGCGCCTGCTGCTCGGTGGTGGGCCGGGTGGCGAGATCCGTTTCGTCGTCGAGTGGCTCGTCGCCCGGGTCGAACCCGACATGCACGGTCGGCGTGACCGGACCGTCGAACTCGGGATCCCAGGGCGGCTCGTCGCCGGTGCCGGCCCAGGAATCCTCGGCCTTCGGCGCGGCTGGACGGTGCCGTGGACGCAGGCTGGCCGACGGCCGTACGGGCGTTTCCGGCACGACCGCCACGTGGCGACGTCGGTGCGGCGGCAGCACGGGCCGTCGCACGTTCGACCGCAGCAGCCCCTCCCGTGGTCGACGCCGGTCGGCGGTCGGATGGAGTTCGGGTCGGTGCCGCCTGCGGCACAACAGCGACCACCTCAGGCGGTACGCCGCCGTCGGCACCGGCACCACCGAGCGTCGCGATCTCCGGCCAGTCCTCCTCGACCGGCGGTGACGTCTTCGGCGGTGCATCCGGCCGAGTTGCGGTGGCGACGCCGCCACCGGCTCCGCTCATGGTCGATCCGCCGATACCGCTGTCGCGACCGCTCGGGCCGGATGCGTTCGTGAAAGTGGATGCCTGCGCAACCGCGCCGATGCCACCTGAGCCGGCCGACCCACGCGACGGGGCAGATCCGGTCGCGTTCAGTGCGCCCGGTCCGCTGGAACCCGACGCGGCAGATCCGCGCGGTCCGCTGGAACCCGACGCGGCAGATCCGCGCGGTCTGCTGGAACTCGACGCGGTCGGCCCGCTGGCGCTCGAGCCATCTGCGGCGGAAGATCCAGACCCGATGGTCGCCGAAGCGTCGGAGCGACCTCGGCCGGTCGACGTGACCGGCGTTGCCGGGCCACCCTCGCCGGCGACGTCCGGGGAAGCGCCGCCGGAACTGTCGACCGACAGGATGGCGCGCTCGGACGAGGCTGAGGACTGGCCGACCACCTCGCACGAGATCCGCCAACGGCCGCCGAGCACCTCGTAGAGCGCCTCTTGCAGCAGATTCCGGCGACGCGGCTACCGACTCGGCGTGAAAGCGTGCTTGAACAGCAGGACGAGGACGTCACCGTTGACCTCGCGGACCGTCGCTTCGCGGACGAAACCGGCGGCGCGAGGGCTCTTGCCGACGAACCAGCGAGAGCACCTCGTCCCAGATCCGGCGGACACCGGCGGCATCCACCGCGCCCGGACCGGTCGAAGCGGCTCGGGCGGCGGGCTCAGCCGGCACGGGTACGGCTGCCGGCGGAGGCGTGGCCGGCGCCACCCGGGAGTCGGCGGACTGAGGGGACGCGCCCGACCCGGGCCGTGACGGCGGCGCGGGAACGGCCACTCCCGAAGGTCCGTCCACGCTCGGAGCTGGCTCTGCCGTCGGCGTCTTCCGGCTGACCGGCCGAGCGGCCGACGCGGCGGCGAGCGCGGCACGAGCGGCGCTCGCGCCCGTTGCCGAACCGTCCGGGCCGCCGATCGGAGGACTGCCGGCGGAGTAGCTGTCGGTGGAGAGGGGGGCCGTTGGGCGTACCACCTCGGTTTGAGGATTGTCCGTGTCGGCGAGCGTGATGCGCCGCTCCATGCGCTCCATCCGCGCGAGCAGCGCGGCGGTGGAATCTTCCGCGCCGGGCAGCAGCATGCGGGCGGCGATCAGCTCGAGGACCAGCCGGGGAGCGGTCGTGCCGCGCATGTCGATCAGGCCGGTGTGCACGATGTCGGCCATCCGGGACAGCGTCGCCGGGCCGAACTGCTCGGACTGCCGTGCGCATGCGGGCCAGCTCGTCGTCGGCGCCGTCGAGCAGGCCCTTCTCGATCGCATCCGGGACCTGCTGGAGCACGATCAGGTTGCGGAGGCGTTCGAGCAGGTCGCCGGCGAACCGGCGGGCGTCGTGACCGGCCTCGGCGACGCTGTTGATCGTCGAGTAGACGGCCGCGCCGTCGCCGGCCGCGAGCGCGTCGCAGACCTCGTCGATCAGCGCGACGTCGGTGACGCCGAGCAGCGCGACCGCCCGCGCGTAGGTCACGCCCGCCTCGCCGGCGCCGGCGATCAACTGGTCGAGCACCGACAGGCTGTCTCGCGCCGAGCCGCCACCGGCCCGCACCACCAGCGGGAACACGGCCGGCTCGACCTTGACGCCCTCGGCGGTCGCGAGCTGTTCGAGGTATGGGCGGAGCACGCTCGGCGGGATCAGCCGGAACGGGTAGTGATGCGTCCGCGACTTGATCGTGCCGAGCACCTTTTCCGGCTCGGTCGTCGCGAACACGAACTTGACGTATTCCGGCGGCTCCTCGACGAGCTTGAGCAGCGCGTTGAAGCCGGCCGACGAGACCATGTGCGCCTCGTCGATGACGTAGACCTTGTAACGGCTGGAGACCGGCGCGAAGAACGCCCGTTCGCGCAGGTCACGGGCATCGTCCACACCGCCGTGGCTGGCCGCGTCGATCTCGATGACGTCGATCGAGCCGGCGCCGTCGGGCGCCAGCGCGCGGCACGAGTCACACTCGCCGCACGGGTCCGGCGTCGGGCCCTTCGCGCAGTTGAGCGAGCGGGCCAGGATCCGGGCGCTGCTGGTCTTGCCGCAGCCGCGCGGACCGGAGAACAGGTAGGCGTGGTTGATGCTGCCGGATGCGCAGCGCCTGGCTCAGCGGCTCGGTGACGTGCTCCTGGCCGATGATCTCGGCGAACGTGCGCGGGCGGTACTTGCGATAGAGCGCCAAGGTCATCTACGTCACCCCTCCCATCGCCGCGCAAGCTTCTCACGCCTGGGGGACATCTTGGAAAGGTGGGATGAGACAGAAAGGCCCCTCGTGCACCCGCCAGAGCTCACTTATCCTTGCTGCCTTCCGGCCCTGGGGAGGTTCATGAGGTGACGCCGCACGAGAGGTGACACAACCATACCCGATCGAGTTGGGGCCGGGTGCGCGCGCGGTGGCCGGAGGAGTCTGTATCCTTCACGGCGGAGGATTCGCCTAGTGGCCTAGGGCGCACGCTTGGAAAGCGTGTTGGGATAAAACCCTCACGAGTTCGAATCTCGTATCCTCCGCCAGCACCAAGCAGCACAAACGCCCGGCCCGTCAATCACAGACAGGCCGGGCGTTGATCTTTAAAGCAGGTGCGGGATCGTGGTGGCAAGCCCCCGAACCTGCCTCCGGCGGGCTCCGGCCCGGGCTCGAATCGCGCCATCGGCTGGTTGCGGTCCGTCGTGGTGCCCGATGGAACAGTAAACAACGGTGACTTGTCGCCGGTGAGGGCGATGCGCTGGTGTGAGCGCGCCAGGGCAGGCGATTGTGGGTTGCGCTTGAGTCGATCCCCGAGGTGGGGCGCCGTTCGTGCAAACGCAGGCTATATGTTCTGCTCTCCACAACAGCCCGCCGAGGAGCCGGAGTGAGCTTTAGCACTGCGATGCGCAGGATACTCGTGGGTCTCGTGGTCAAACCGTGGCGCTTACTGTGGACCGTCTTGGTAGCCGCAGGTGACGTCTGGCTGACCGACCAAACGCCGGCGGTGGGTTTCGCGGGCAGGACCCTTCGAATATTGATTTCCGTTGTGGCAGCAGCTCTGTCCGCCCCGGTCTGTTTGTCAGCTCTCCACGACGGACGCCACGACCGAAGAGACGGGAAGACCGCTGGTCCGACGTGAGTCTCGGGTGGCCAAGTCCGCCTGTTCCGGCCCCTCACCAGACCTCATATGACCACTACGTCACGTCGAAGTGGTTGACGTACACACGACGCAGCCCGACCAGGACGTTCGAATCTGCGTATCCTCCGCCAGCACAACAGCCCCGACCAGGTGGCCGGGGCTGTCGGCGTTCCAGGGCTATTTGCGTAACTGTTCCTCGATCAGCCTCGTGATGTCGAAGTCGTCATCGGCCCGCTTCGGGTGTCCCCAGTTCTGCTGACGATCCGTTTCGGATTGCCAGGCGGCCGAGTCCAGTGCCGTACTCAGTTCGACCGCGAGCCGTTGTCCGCGAAGCTCTTCATTCGACTTTTTATGGGACATATCAATCCTCCCCGGGATCCGATCTCTCCACGGTAGTGCGGCCCGCTGCCGACCCGCGCGTGATCGCGAAGCTTTGAACGTGCGATTGCACGTCTACCCCTTCGTGATCACGGAAAACTGGTTGCTTGCAGGACGGAGCGTCCGGCATTGTTGGCCGCGAACGCAGCGGAATCGGGGCGATGATCTTGAGTCAGATCCAATGCCGGAACATCACGCTCTCGTTCGGCAGCCTGACCGTCCTCGGCGGCGTCGATCTCACGATCGGCCCAGGCGACCGGATCGGCATCATCGCGCCCAACGGCGTCGGCAAGTCCACGCTGCTCAAGGTGCTCAGCGGTGACCTCGTGCCGGACGGGGGCACGGTCATGCGCAATCCGGCCACGACGACCGTGATCCGGCTTGCCCAGGAGCACGATCGCGATCCGGGCGAGAGCGTCTACGACTACCTCGCTCGGCGTACCGGCGTACGGCCGCGCAAGCACGTCTCGACGCGGCGACCGTCGCGCTGGAACGCAGCGACAAGGCGGCCGACGAATATGCCGAGGCGTTCGACGCATGGCTCAGCCTCGGCGCCGCCGACCTGCCGGAACGTGCCGCCATGATCGCCGCACGATCTCGGCCTCGACATCGAGACACGCGGTCGCGTCCGGCGGTCAGAAGGCGCGGCTGGCGCTCGCCGCCGTCCTGCTCGCACAGCCGGACATCCTGCTGCTCGACGAGCCGACGAACGATCTCGACGCCGACGGCCTCGCCCGCCTGGAAGCGCACGTGCACCGCAGCCGGGCCGGAATCGCGCTGGTCAGCCACGATCGTGCGTTCCTCGCGGCGACCGTCGACGAGATCCTCGAACTCGACGAGTTCACCCGCCGCGGCACGATCTACGGCGGCGGCTATGACGCCTACGTCGCCGAGCGCGACGCCGCACGCCAGCGCGCGATCGATGCCTACTCGACCTACGAGGACGCCCGGTCGCGGCTGGTCGAGTCGGCCCGTACGCAGCGGGAATGGGCGCGCGAAGGGGTCGCGGTCGCGAAGAATCCGCGCCGCCAATCCGGACGGCGACAAGCACATCAAGGCCGCACACATCGCGGGCGCGCAGGCCACGGCCGGCAAGGCCTCCAGGGCCGACCGGGCGATCGAGCGCTCTGGATCACAAAGCCCCAGATGTCGTACGCGAACCATGGCGCCTGCAGTTCTCGATCGCCGAAACGCGCCGCTCCGCCACCGAGGCACTCACGTTGCGGGATGCCGTCGTCGAGCGCGGCGAGTTCCGGCTCGGCCCGGTCAACATCGACATCCAGTGGGGCGACCGGGTCCGGTTCGCCGGGCCGAACGGCGTCGGCAAGACGACGCTGATCGAGGCGCTGCTCGGACGGTTGCCGCTGGCACGTGGCACACAACGGACCGGACCTGGGCGTCGTGGTCGGCGAGATCGACCAGACCCGGACGCTGTTCGAGACGGACACGCCGATCGTGGACGTGATCCGGGCGAGGTCGATCTGGATGCGTCTGATGCCCGTACCCTGTTGGCGAAATTCCGACTGTCCGGAGACGCGGCGCTGCGACCGGCGTCGCAGCTGTCGCCCGGCGAACGCACGCGGGCCGGACTCGCGCTGCTGCAGGCGCGCGGCATCAACTGCCTGGTGCTGGACGAGCCGACGAACCACCTCGACATCGAGGCGGTCGAGCAGCTGGAGCAGGCGCTGGACGAGCTTCACCGGCACGTTGCTGCTGGTCACGCACGACCGGCGGATGGCCGAGGCGATCAAAGTCGACACGGTTATTGATGTCGCGGCGATCAACGCGCGAGCGGTAAGGTTGCCGGCAACAGCGACGACGGAGCCGAGTAGCACCTCGATCATCGGAGTTGGAGAGAGCCGCCGGCAGCTGCGAAGGCGGACTCCGACCGATGTGTGAAGACCCTCCCGAGCTGCGACGAAGAACGGCCCAGCACGGCTTGGGCCTAGTAGAGCGTCGCCGAATCGCCCACGTCACGGGTTTGAAGAGGCCGAAGCAATTCGGTGAAGGTGTGGTGGCACCGCGAGGATCCCGCTCGCCCACGCCTCTCTGGGGACGCGTTGCGAAACCAGAGGAGGCCAAAGCCATGCAACGCATCCTTTCCACCCAGCTGTCCACGCACGTCGGCGAGACCGTACGCGTCGCGGGCTGGATCCATCGCCGCCGGCTGCTGAAGTCGGTCGCGTTCCTGATCCTGCGCGACGCCGCCGGTCTCACCCAGATCGTGGTGAACGACGAGAGCGACGCGCGCGCAGCTGGAAGCCCTGCCCGAGGAGACGACGGTTTCGGTCGTCGGCACTGGTCACGAGCGAGCCGTCCGCGCCGGGCGGCGTCGAGATCACCGAGCCGGTGATCACCGCGTTGACCGACCCGGCCGAGCCGGCGCCGTTCGACCTCTACCGGCCCGAGCTGCGGGTCAGCCTGCCGACGATGCTCGACCACGCGACGGTCGCGCTGCGGCATCCGAAGCTGGCCGCGACGCATCGCATCTCGGCGGCCGCGGTCGGCGGTTTCCGGACCGCGATGGACCGGGATGTCGTTCGTCGAGATCCATACCCCGAAGATCGTCGGTACGGCGACCGAGAGCGGCGCGAACGTATTCAAGCTCGACTACTTCGGCCGTCCGGCCTATCTCGCCCAGTCGCCGCAGCTCTACAAGCAGATGATGGTCGGCGTGTTCGAGCGGGTGTACGAGGTCGGACCGGTCTTCCGAGCCGAGCCGAGCGACACCGCTCGCCACCTGGCGTCGTACACGTCGCTCGACGCCGAGATGGGCTTCATCGAAGACCAGCGGGACGTGATCGCCGCCTGCTCACGCGACGGTGAGCGGCATGGTCGAGGGCGTCGTTCGAACACGCCGGCGCCTCGATCGAGCTGCTCGACGTGCAGCGCCCGCGGCTCACGGAGGAGCCGGTGATCGTGCACTTCGCCGACGTACTGGAGATGTACTCGCAGGGCGCACGGCGAAGACGTGACCGGCGAGCCCGACCTGGCGCCGGCGCACGAACGCTGGATCGGCGAGTGGGCGCTGCGCGAGCACGGCTCCGACTTCGTGTTCGTCGAGGGCTACCCGACCGCGCACCGGGCGTTCTACACGCATCCGGACCCGGCCCGGCCCGGCTACTCGCGCGCGATCGACCTGATCTTCCGCGGCCTGGAACTGGTCAGCGGCGGCCAGCGCCTGCACCGGTACGGCGACTACGTGGAGGCGCTGGCCGAGCGCGGCGAGACCGACCTGTCGGCGTACGCGGGGTATCTCGACGCGATGCGCTACGGCATGCCGCCGCACGGCGGATTCGCGTTCGGGCTGGAACGGTTCATGGCCCGGCTGCTCGACGTGCCGAACGTCCGCCAGGTCACGCTGTTCCCCCGCGACCTGCACCGGCTCGCGCCGTAAACCCGTCGGTCCGGGCCCCGGCATCCGCGGGGCCCGGACGCATAAGATCTCCGCAACGTGAAGGGCCACGGGCGGATCATCGCCGTCATCTCGGTCGGCGGTGTCATCGGTGCGCTCGCCCGGTACGGCATCGGTCGGGCGTTTCCGGCCGGTCCGAACGCTTTTCCTTGGGCGACATTCGCGATCAACGTGCTCGGATGCTTCCTGATCGGCGTGCTGATGGTCATCGTGATCCACGCCGATACCGAGTCAGACGCTGGTCCGGCCGTTCTTCGGCGTCGGCATCCTCGGCGGCTTCACGACCTTCTCGACCTACGCCGTCGACACCGTCCGGCTGGTCGACGCGGGTTCCGCCGCGATCGCGATCGCGTATCTGTTCGGCACGCTGCTCGCCGCGATGTTCGCCGTGTACGCCGGGACCACCGTCGCACGTCTCGCCGTGTTCCGGCTGACCGGCCACGGTGAACGCAGGTGATCGTGCTGTTGGTCGCGGTCGGCGCGGCCGTCGGTGCGCCGGTCGCGGTACCTGACCGATCGGGCGGTGTCCACGACGTGGCGGACGGTCTTCCCGTACGGCACGTTGACCGTCAACGTGATCGGGTCGCTGATCCTCGGACTGCTCTTCGGGGGCGCCGCCCATCACGGCATCTCCGCGCAGGTGGTAGCACTCCTCGGTACGGGCTTCTGCGGCGCGCTGACGACCTACTCGACGTTCGGCTACGAGACGATCCGGCTCATGCATGATCGTCTCTATCGGCTGGCGGTTCCGGAACATGGCTGGTCAGCCTCGTGTTCGGCCGCCTCGCAGCGTGGCCGGTGTCGGCCTCGCCGATCTGATCTGGGGGTAATGCCGCCAGTTCGGCCCTTATGCCGACACGTCGCGACAATGTTAGCGTCGGCGGCGTTGTCGCGATCCCCCGCGATGACTCCACCGTCGACAAGGAACCACATCATGGCGATTCGCCGTGCAAAACAAAAAGACAGGTCATCGCGAAGCTGTCGCAGAGTGCGCCTCCCGGCGAGATGTTCATCGCGTGCGTGCACTGCGAGACCGGCCCCAGCCCGTGGCTCAACGCGCTCTTCGACGAGGTGCCGTTGCTCGGTGTCATCGTGGCCTACACGCGGAAGTTCTACTTCCTGACGCTCACGAACACGTCGATCGTGGTGAACAGCGCGAGCCGCTACACGAACCGCCCCGGCGAGATCGTGTTCGCATTCCCCCGCAACGCGTTCCCGGTCGTCGGCGTGAACCGCGCGACCGTCTGGAGCTCGATGCACGTACAGTTCCCGGGCGGCTCCAAGCCCACCCGCCTGAACATCCACCGCTACTGGCGGAACGAGTTCGACCAGCTCCTCGCCGCCCTGCCGCAGGCGCCCGCCGTCGGCCAGGTGCCGAGCCAGGTCCCAGTTGGCGAGGCCGCACAGACGCCGGTCATCGAGCAGCGCTGACGCTCGCGTGATCCCGTCCGCCGGCCTGCCGGCGGGCGGGACCCGGCCTACCCGGTCACCTCACGATGCTGCGCGGATCATTCACCCCACGGCCACCGTGGCGGTGGCACCGGCGGCTAGCTTGAAAGCATGGGTGCACCGGATCGCCGGACCACGGTCTCCGTCGCGGTTGACGGCGGCATCGGCCGAACTCGTACCCGATCCACGCCGCCGGCGCGGCTGGGTGCTCCTGATCGAGGGCGTCGCCCAGTCGTACGTCGACCTCGACGACCCCGAGCACCTGGAATTCGAGTACGTCCGCCGGGTCGCCAACGTCATCGACACGCTCGCGAAGCCGCACTCCCCGCTGACGCTCCCTGCACCTCGGCGGCGGTGCGATGACGCTGCCGCGCTACGTCGCCGCGACCCGGCCGGGCTCGGAGCAGCTGGTCGTCGAGCGCGATCCGGCCTGTCGCGCTGCTCGTCCACCGGGAGTTGCCGCTGCGGCCGGCACCGGGATCGAGATCCGGATCAACGACGGCCGTACCGCGGTGGAGACCGGGCCGGCGACGACGCGTACGACCTGATCATCACGGACGCGTACGAGGGTGCCACGATGCCACGGGACATGACGAGCCTGGAGTTCGTGCGGCAGGTCGCCCGGGTGCTGCGCCCGACCGGCACGTACATCGTCAACGTCACCGACCTGCCGCGCTCGCGTTCACCCGGGTCCAGCTTGGCCGCGCTGCAGGCCACGTTCGCCGACGTCTGCGTGGTCGCCGAGACCGGCATGTTGCGCGGGCGCCGGTTCGGCAACGTCGTGCTGGCTGCGACGCATCGGCCGGGCGGCCTGCGTACCCGCGCGATGGCCCGGGCACGCTGGGGCGAAGCGGCGCCGGCCCGCGTCGTACACGGGAAGATCTGACCGAATTCATCGGCGGCGCGCACCCTATGTCCGACGCAGCGCAACCAACCGCGGACCTGCCGTAGTCGAACTTTCGGGCCGACGTAGGATTGCGGTCTTGCCAATCGAGATCGTAGGGGTCAGCTCGATGCGGACGAAGACGAAGGCGACTCGTGACGCTGGCCGGCATCGCCGGCGCGCTGGCGTGGGCGGCGAAGGACATCCCGGCTGCTTACGGCCGGATGCCGAGCGGCGAGCGCGGCGCGCGCGTGCGGCGATCGCCACAGTTCCACGACGGCGCGTTCACGAACCGGGAGTCGACGCACACCGCGATCCGGCCGCACGATGACCGGCACCGGGTCCGCGAACTCCTGTTCGATCGCGAAGTCCGCAAGCCCAACGGCGCCGATCCCGATCGTGCGCGAAACGCCGCCGGCTCCGACCGGCACCCTGAACATCACGTGGTACGGGCATGCCAGCTCGCTCGTGGAGATCGACGGCGCGGCCGTGCTGTTCGATCCGATCTGGAGCGACCGCTGCTCGCCGTCCCGGCTGTTCGGCCCGCGCCGGCTGCACGAGCCGCCGATCAACCTGGACGACCTGCCGACGATCGACGCGGTCGTGATCTCCCACGATCACTACGACCACCTGGACATGCACACGATCCAGGCACTCGTCGAGTCGCAGAGCGCGCCGTTCGTGGTGCCGCTCGGCGTCGGATCGCACCTCGAGGCGCTGGCGACGTGCCGGCCGACCGGATCATCGAACTCGACTGGAACGACAGCACCACGATCGCCGGCATGACCCTGACGTGCACGCCCGGCCAGCACTTCTCCGGCCGGACGATGACGAAGCGCAACTACACGCTGTGGAGTTCGTGGGTGGTGGTCGGGCCGACGCGGCGCGTGTTCTACACCGGCGACACCGGCTACTTCGACGGGTTCTCGCAGATCGGCGACCGAGTTCGGGCCGTTCGACGCGACGCTGATGCAGATCGGCGCGTACGACACCGCCTGGCCGGACATCCACATGATGCCGGAGGAGGGCGTCGCCGCCCATGTCGACGTACGCGGCGGGCTGATGATCCCGGTGCACTGGGGCACGTTCACGCTGGCGTTCCACCCGTGGGGCGAGCCGGTCGATCGGGTCTGGCGGGAGGCCAAGGATCGTGGGGTGACGTTGGCGGTGCCACGGCCGGGTGAGCGGGTTGATGTCGACAATCCGCCCAGTCGGTTGACGCCGTGGTGGACGGCCGCTCTGCGTACCGGTCGCGCTCTTCGCGGACTGCTAGTGCTGGCCGGGGCCTACTACTATCAGGCCGGCTTTTGCGGCTCCTCTTGAGTCCACTGCGGCTTTCGTGTGGTTCCAGGAGGCCTGGTAGGCGGCTCGTTTGGCGGCGGACAGGTTTGGTTTGGCCAGCTCGGCCGGGAGGTCGATCAGGCGGATCGGGCCCGGCCAGCTAGTCGTACGTGGGGATCGCCTCGGCCTTCGTCACCTGGAAGTGGCCCGGCGTCGTCTCGGTGAACGTGAACTCCGGCATCACGCCGTCCATTGTGGCCGTTGCTGAAGCCCTGGTTCGCGATCTGGTTGCCCATGCCGTACACGACCCACTTGCCGTTGATCTTCTGGAACGGCTGGACGATGTGGACGTGGCAGCCGAGGATCAGATCCACGTCCGGCGAGTCCAGCAGCGCCGTCGCGACCGCCACCTGCTGCGGGTTCGGGCGCTTCCTGATACTGCGTACCGAAGTGCAGGCTCACGATCACCACGTCCGCGCCGGCCTGCTTGGCCCGATGCGCCGCGGCCAGGATGTTCGGCACGTTGATGAGGTTCGCCAGCCACGGCTTGCCCCTCGGCAGCGGGATGCCGTTGAACCCGTACGCGTAGGACAGCTGGGCGACCTTCACGCCGTTCACGTCGAGGATGTCCGGCGTGGCCGCTTCGGCCGCCGAGCGGGCCGTGCCGGTGTGCTTCACGCCCGGCCGCGTCCAGGTCGTCGAGCGTACGGATCGATGCCGGCCTGCACCGTCGTCGAGCGAGTGATTCGACGCGGTCGAGCAGGTGTCGTAGCCGACGTCGTGAATCGTCTTCGCGATCGACGCCGGCACCGCGAAGACCGGAAACCCCGTGTACGGGCCACCGTCCGGCCCGTACGGCGTCTCCATGTGGCAGATCGCCAGGTCAGCGGCCTGGATCCGGGGTATCGCCGACGCGAAGATCGGATCGAAGTCGTAGCCGCTCTCGCCCGCGGGCCTTCGCATCCGCCCGCCCCTGCGTCCACAGGCCCGGGTGCAGCAGGATGTCGCCGGCGCCGAGCACCGTGAAGTGGCGCGGCACGAACGGCGGCGGGCCTGCCGGAGCGCTGGTCGGCAGGGTCGAGCGGAGCGGTCGTGCGTCGGCAGCGTGTCGGACGCGGCCGTGATGCGCGCCGGCGCGGCTGACGTCGACGTCCACGTGAACGTGACGACCAGTCACGATGACCAACCAGAAGCCGAGGCGCTCTCGCATAGGCGAGATCGTAGGGGAGCCGTCATGCGGTGACCTATCCACGGACTTACAATCTCTGCCCGAACGCGCTGCAGCCAGGCCTCGACCGCGGCCCGATCCGGCCGCGTCCGGCAGCGGTGAACCGTCGCGTCGAACGCGGCCTCGGACTCGGCCAGCAGATCGCGCGCGACCGACACGTCGGCGGCGACCCGCAGGCCGAAGTCGACGTACCACTGCGGGTCCTCGAGCCGGATCCGCAGGATAGCCGGTCTCGTAGAGTTCACGGCCCTGATGTGCCAGCCGGGCGAGATGCCGCGCATGCTTGGCGATCTTCGCGTCGGCCTGCGACCGGATCTCCTTGCTGGCCAGCCGGGTGAGCTGCTGGGACGCGTACCCGAGGTAGGCGTCGCGGACCCGCGGCGCGGACAGGAACGCGGCGCGGATCGCCGATCAGCTCGTCGCCGAGCGGCGTACGCACCTCGTACAGGTCGTCCGGCAGCCACATCAGCTCGGACGCGGTCGGATTGCCGACAGCGCCAGCAGGCAGTACTTCCGCGCCTCGTGCAGGGTCCGATCCGGATCGTGCTGGACCACGCTCGCCGCCGGTCGATCGGCAGGTCGAGGCCGTGGAACGCGACGGCCGGCGCCGCGTAGACGCCGAGCCGGTCGACGTCCGATCCGGCGTGGTCCAGCCCGTACGCGGTCGACCCGACGATGCCCTCGAGCAGGACGTTCTCCACGCGGTCACCCTGTCCACCACGGCGCAGCATCGACGACGGCCGCGACGCGTCGACCTGCCGGCCGCCGGGGCACGACGGCCCGCCGGGCGAAGACGTCGCAGTCGGCGCGTCTCGATCTCGTCCAGAATCCCTTGATACAGCCGGTACGCCGTCCGGATGCACCCGCGCGACCCGGATCGAGCAGCGCGATCCCGGGCAGCGCGGCGCGGTAGTGCACGCGTGCCCGCGCCACCTCGAACGCGATCAGCTGCCTGACCTCGGGCTGACGCGACCCGGCCGGCGACCGCGGCGGCGAGATCGTCCGACGTGACGCCGAACACGCCGAGGTCGGCCTGCGGCAGGTAGATCCGGCCGCGCTGGAAGTCCTCGCCGACGTCGCGGATGAAGTTGGTCAGCTGGAACGCCCGGCCCAGCTCCCGGGCGGCCGGATCGCCGCGACCAGGTCGGACGCGCCGAGGATCGGCAGCATCATCGCGCCGATCACCGCGGCCGACCCTTCCATGTAGTCGATCAGGTCGGCGTAGGTCGGATAGCGTGGTGACCGTCAGGTCCATCGCCATCGAGCGCAGGAACAGCGCGAAGTCGCCGCGGTCCAGCTGGAACCGTTCGATCGTGTGCAGTACCGCCGGCAGCAGCGGGTCGTCGATCGGCGCGCCGTCGAGACCGGCCAGGAATGTCGGCGCCCCAGGCGTCCAGCGCGGCCCGCGCGCTCGGCCGGAGAGGTGTCGTCCAGACTGTCCACGATCTCGTCGGCGTAGCGGGCGAACCCGTACAGAGCGTGGACGTGTGGTCGCTTCCACGCCGGCAGCAGCTTCGTGGCCAGGTAATACGTCCGGCCGTGCCGGCGATGCAGTTCCCGGCACCGCTCGTACGAAGCCGACAAGACTGTCCACGACACCAGATCCTTGCGGACGCCGTCTGACCGGCGCTGCACCCGGATCGGATATCCGACATTTCAGGCACACGCGCAGCCGCCTGGCCAAGCTTCCCTCATCCGTCCGGGCAGAATGGGGCCATGCGGAGAGTCGAAGGCCCACCGAGCGCGTCGTCATCGTCGGCGCCGGGCTCGGCGGCCTCTCCTGCGCGCTGCGGCTCGCCGCGACCGGACGCGAGGTCACCGTGGTCGAGCGCGAATCGGCGCCGGGCGGTCGCGCCGGCCGGCTCTCGATCAGCGGGTACGAGTTCGACACCGGCCCGACCGTGCTGACCATGCCGGAGCTGCTCGACGAGCTGTTCGCGGCGGTCGACGAGACGATGACCGACTGGCTGGATCTGGTCCGGCTCGACCCGGCGTACCGGGCGCACTTCCCGGACGGCTCCACGCTCGACGTGATCGCCGACCCGGCCCGGATGGCCGACGAGATCGCCCGCGTCTGCGGTCCCCGCGAGGCCGACGGCTACCTGCGCTTCGTCGACTACGCCCGCAGCCTGTGGGAACTGCAGCGCAACGACTTCATCGACCGCAACATGGACTCGCCACGTGACCTGATCACCGGCAACCTGCTGCGGCTGCTCGGCGCAGGGCGGTTTCCGGCGCCTGGACACGAAGATCTCGCAGTTCTTCTCGGATCCGCGTACGCGGCGGATCTTCTCGTTCCAATCCATGTACGCCGGCCTCGCGCCGACCAACGCGCTCGCGCTCTACGCCGTCATCGCCTACCTCGACTCGATCGCGGGCGTCTACTTCCCGCGCGGCGGCATCCACGCGGTGCCGCTCGCGCTGGCCGGCGCGGCCGAGAAGCACGGCGTCACGTTCCGCTACCAGACGACCGTGACCGGCGTCGAGATCAAGGCCGGGCGCGCCACCGGCGTCACCACGGCCGACGGGCGATCGCATCCCGGCCGACGTGGTCATCCTCAACCCGGACCTGCCGATCGCCTACCGCGATCTGCTGCCCGAAGGGCCCGCGCAAGGTGCGGCGGCTGCGTCACTCACCGTCCGCGGTGGTCCTGCACATCGGATCCACGCAGCGGTACGCCAAGATCGCGCACCACAACATCCACTTCGGGGCGGGCTGGGGCCGGACCTTCGACGAGGTGATCAAGCAGGGCCGCCTGATGTCGGATCCGTCGCTGCTGGTCACGAACCCGACCCGGACCGATCCGACCATGGCGCCGACCGGCCGGGAGATCTACTACGTTCTCGCCCCGGCACCGAACCTCGCCGTCGGTGACCTCGCCTGGCAGGACGGCCTGGCCAGCCGGTACGCGCGCCGAACTCGTCACCACGCTGGAAGCCCGCGGCTACCTCGACTTCGGCGCCGGCATCGATCTTTCGCACGTCGTGTCCCCGGTCGACTGGGCCGATTCCGGCCTCGCCGCCGGTACGCCGTTCGCCAGCGCGCACTCGCTCTGGCAGACCGGGCCGTTCCGGCCTGGCAACCTGCACCCGACGCTGTCTAATGTGGTGTTCGTGGGTTCAGGAACGCAGCCGGGCGTCGGCGTACCGATGGTGTTGATTTCCGGCAAGCTGGCCGCTGCAGCGAGTGACCGGGTGACCGCGCCGCGAGAGCCATCTCGTCGAACTCGTCGACGAGTCCGGTCGGGCCACGGTCAGCTGACCGTCGAATCGGCCCATCAGGCGCCCGGACGGCTGCACCGGGCGTTCTCCGTCGTCCTCGTCGATCCGGACGGGCCGCGTCCTGCTGCAGCGACGAGCGGCCGCCAAGACCCGGTTCGCCGGACGCTGGGCCAACGCGTGCTGCGGCCACCCGCCGCCCGGCGTACCGGTCGAGGCGGCCGCCGGCGTGCGGCTCGCCGAGGAGCTCGGCATCACGCCGGTCCCGCTCGAGCAACTCGGCGTGTACGTCTACCAGGCCGCCGACGAGGCCACCGGGCGGGTCGAGCACGAATACGATCATGTGCTGCTCGGGCGCGTACCCGCTGATTGTGCCTTTGATCTTGATCCGAGCGAGGCGGACGCCGTTCGATGGGTGGAGCTGAAGGATCTTCTGCGCGCGCTCGACGAAGATCCACACGCCTACTCACCGTGGCTTTCCGGTGTCGTCGCGTTCCTTGGGTGAGCCGGTTTTGCGCGGCCGGAGCCATCGCGTATGCTTTGCAAGCCTCCGGCGGGCCCGGATGTGTGTTATTCCGACCCGCATCGCGCAGTATGCGATGATGTTGGATGCGCCCCCATCGTCTAGTGGCCTAGGACGCCGCCCTTTCACGGCGGTAGCACGGGTTCGAATCCCGTTGGGGGTACGGTACGGTCGCCGTGTAAGCTGACGCGGCAAGCACCAAAGCAAGGTCCTGTGGAGCAGTTGGAGTGCTCGCCGCCCTGTCAAGGCGGAGGTCGCGGGTTCAAGTCCCGTCAGGACCGCTCAGTTTTCCAAGGCCAGGTAGCTCAGTTGGTACGAGCGTCCGACTGAAAATCGGAAGGTCGACGGTTCGACCCCGTCCCTGGCCACTTGGTCCTCGCCGGGCCAAACAAACGACGACCAGCGGAAACGCTAGGTCGTCGTTTTTATGTCCGGTACTCCATGACGTGCGCCGTCGATCATCTCGGGGCCATAATGCTACGGATCTGGCCCGGGGGCCGTTACGCCGCAGCAATCCGCAGCCCCAACGCGGTGTCGTGAGCGCTCCGTTCGGAGCTGTTGCCATGTTCCGATCGCGGAATACCATGGCCTCAGCGGCGAGGCGCTCCTGGAGGCGCGCGAGTGCCGTTCAGCGCTTCGAGACAGGGGCTGCGGATGGGCCCCGTGATCGTCGGCCGGACCAGCGAGCTGGATGTCGTCGACGCGTTCCTGGCCGATCCCGAGGCGGGTCCGCGTGCTCTGCTCGTCGACGGCGAATCGGGTATCGGCAAGACCACCCTGCTGCGGGAGCTGATGGCGACCGCGCAGACCCGCGGGTACGTCGTCCTTTCTGCCCGATCCGGCCCGCTCCGAGATGGATCTGTCCTACGTGGGCCTCGTCGAGCTGCTACAGGGCGTACCGGAGCGAATCGTCCTCGACCTACCCGGTCCGCAGGCGCGACTGCTGCGCATGATCCTGCGCCGGGAGGAGCCGCAGGGTGCCTTCGACCGGCTGTCCCTCGGCGTGGCCACCGTGGCCGTTGTGCGGGCGCTCGCGATGACCCGGCCGGTGCTGATCGCGGTCGACGATGTGCAGTGGCTTGATCCGCCGACCGCCCGGCTCCTCGTGTTCGTTGCCCGCCGGCTGGCCGGCTCGGCGACGCGTCTGGCGGTCGCCAGCCGCACGCGGCGAGGCGGTAGACTGGCTCGCCGAGATCGCCCGGGCGATGCCAGACGGTTGGTTCGACACGATCCGTCTCGGTCCCGATCGGCCCGAGCGAACTCTCACGGATCCTGCGCCGGACGATCGGCTGGGCGCCGGTGTGGCCGCGCATGCTGCGCATCGCCGAGCTTTCGGGCGGCAACCCACTGCACGCGGTCGAGCTCACCCGCGCGCTCGGGGCCGCACGCTCCGGACGAGGACCTCGGATCACTGCCCGCGACCGTAGTCGAGCTCGCACGGGCGCGGATCGCCAAGCTGCCGCAGCGGGTACGCGAGGCGTCTGGAACTCGCCTGCATCCCTCGCGTTCCCACGCTGGACCTGCTCGGCCGGCTCGACGCCGCCGCCCTGGACCTGCGTGGCACGCTGGCTGCCGCGCAGCACAGCGGGATCGTCACCTTCGACGGGGAGCGGATCCGCTTCTCCCACCCGATCCTCGCCGCCGCCGCGTACGGTTCGATCCCCATCGATCGCCGCCGAGAGCTGCACCGCGCGGTCGCGATGCTCTGCGACGACCTGGAGGAACGCGCTCGCCACCTCGCCGCTGGCGGCGTCCGGCCCGGACCCGGAGGTGGCGGTCGTGCTGGCCAGCGCCGCCGAGCGGGCATGGCGGCGCGGCGCACCCGACGCCGCCGCCGACCTGATGCGCCTGTCCTGCCGTCACACTGCCGGAAACCGACGGCATGGTGCTCGCGCTGCGGCGCACCGCGTACGCGCGCCTGCTGCACGGCGCCGGCGACGCCCCGGGCGCCATCGCGGAGCTCGAGTCGCTGGTGGCGACGCTGCCGCCGGGGCTGGCACGGGCCCGCGCGCTGTTCCACTTCATGTACGTCAACCGGCTGTCCGGCTCGCTTGGCCGGCGCCATCGGCCCCGGGATCCAGGCTGCGGCCGAAGCCGAAGACGACCCGACGTTCCAGGCCGAGGTGTACGAGATGCTGTCCCGCATATCCGACGACGACATCGCCCGTAAGCTCGACATCGCTCGCCGAGCCCGGGAGGCCATCGGGCGAGTCGACGACCCCGACCCGTACGTGGTCTTCCACGTCCAGGCCGCGCTGGTCGAAGCGGAGTTCTACGCCGGCCTGGGCAACCACATCGGCTGGCTCGACGGGCTGGACCCGGGAGCGGGATCGCGCTTCCCGCCGGTCCGGGCGGCCGTGAACGGCGACGACCTGATCGGCCGCCTGCTCGCCTACGCCGGCCGGATGGACGACGGGCTTGAGATCCTGCGCGGCATGTACGACCGCGCCGCTGTCGAGAGCCGCTCGACACTGCCGGCGATCCTGGGCTGGATGGCCGAGGCTCAGATCCTGGCCGGACGGTTCGCCGCGGCCGTGAACCTCACCCGCGAGGCGGTCGAACGAGCTCAGGAGATCGGTGCCGCCGACGGGTCACCGTGGGAGGTCGGCTTCCTCGCTGTGGGTCTGGCGCTGCTGGGCCGGCTGGACGAGGCCGAGGCCGCAGCGGAGCAGGGTTATCGACCCGGACGGCGTCCGAACCGGTCGTCGGCATCGACCACGCGCCGGCCCGGCTCGCCCTCGGCCTCGTCGCACTGGCCCACGACCGGTACCGCGAAGCCGCAGCCCACCTGCGCCGCATCGAGGACGTCAAGCGGGCGGCCGGGATCGGCGACCCCGTGATCTGCGCCCACGTAGCCGACTTCGTCGAGGCGCTCGTCGGCGCCGGCGAGCTGACCGAAGCCCACGAGGTCCTGGCCCGCTTCGAGGAGCAGGCCGACCGCTGCGACGGCCGGTGGGCGCGCGCGGCGGCGGCCCGGTGCCGCGCCCTGATCCTCGCCGCGACCGCACGGCCCGACGAGGCGCGCGCCGCCGCCGAACGGTCGCTCGCGCTGCTCGCGGCGTGCCGATGCCGTTCGAGCGGGCCAAGACGCAGTTCGTTCTCGGCCAGCTGCATCGGCGGCGCCGGGAGAAGCGGCTCGCACGGGAGGCGCTGACCCGGGCGCTGGCGACGTTCGAGGAGCTGGGCACCCCGGTGTGGGCCGAACGGGCCCGCGCCGAGCTGGCCCGGATCCCGCAGCACCACGCGGCCACCGGCCTCACCCCGACCGAGGAGACGATCGCCCGGCTCGCCGCCGATGGCCTGACCAACCGCGAGATCGCCGACCGTACCTTCGTCAGCCCCAAGACCGTCGAGGTCAACCTCACCCGCATCTACCGCAAGCTCGGGGTGCGCTCGCGCGCCGCGCTCGCGGGTAGGTTCACCGCCTTGGGCGAGGTACGCCGAACGTAAACGTAGGAGAATCCCTGATTCCTCGGGTACGCCGGGACCCTACCGTCGCAACCATGACCCGGCCCATCCCGGCCGGCTACGTCGCGGAGTGCTTCTGGTCCGGCGTACGCGAGGGTGACCTGCCCGAACTCGACCGCCGGGTCGGGGCGTGCGTCGCCGAGTACGGCGACTCCACCCAACCCGCCGGGACATCAGTGCGCTATCTCGGCTCGATGCTCATCGTCGACGACGAGGTCGTGCTGTGCCTGTTCGAGGGTTCCATCGCGACCGTACGGCGGGTCGCCGAGCGGGCCGAGGTGCCGTACGAGCGGATTCTGCGCGGCACCGGCGCGCCGTGGTCGTGGCCCAGCCCGCCATCCCCGGAAAGGAAGATCTTCGATGAGACCGATACGACTCGCGGCGGTCACGGCGGTGCTCGCCGCGGCCTTGGCCGCCTGCCACTCCGCTCACCCGACGGCGAACAAGCCGCCACAGGTCATCCCACCCGTACCGGTCGGTCAGACCGCCACAGCGTCCGCGACACCGTCGGCGACACCGAGCGTGACACCGACCGCGACCGGCACGTTGGCGTCTACCACGGTCAACCCATGCGAGCTCGTGACCGCGCAGGAGGCGTCCACGCTGACCGGTGTGTCGTACGGCCCCGGAACGCTCGAAGTCGACTCCAGCGCCTCACGACGCTGCGTCTACGGCGGCCAGACGAAGCACGTCTTCGAGGTGATCTTCGTCCAGGGCACATCCGCCGCGGAGGCGGATGCGTACGCCGCCACGCTTCGTGCGCAGGCGCAAGATAGCAGTGGGTGCCGACGTCGCACTGGCCAAGATCACCGGAATTGGCGATGATGCCGAGTCATTACGGGGCAACAAGTCCGGTATCGACGTGAGCGGCCTGTACGTGGTCAAGGGCGCAAGCGGGTTCGGGCTGGTCGACGTCACGCTTGGCCATGCGGCCAGCATTGCCGCCCTGACGACTCAGGCACAGACCGTCCTCGGTCGCCTGCCATAGGTCCCGGTCCATCGTAGATACCAGATCCGCGACGCCCAGCCTGGCGCTGCGGGTGCCCTTGCCGGGACAAACAAACGACGACCAGCGGAAACGCTAGGTCGTCGTTTCTATGTCCGGACAGCCGTCCGATGCGTTGCGGTGCCAGAACCGTCGCTCACCGCCAGTCACCGCGTTTCACCGTCGCGCCGCTGCCACGGGTCGTCGCTCGCGGTCAGTCTCATCGTGCGGCCTCGATCTGGTCGAGCGTGGCCCGGAGCGTCCGTGTAGTCGGGTGGTCGGTGCCGAGGCGCGTGTCGGCGATGGACACCGCGCGCCGGGAACAACGCTCGGCCTCGTCGCCCCGGTCGAGGTCCCACAGGCTCAACCCCAGGTTGTGCAGCCGAAGGGCGACGTCTGGGTGGTCCGGGCCGTACACGGTCTCGGTGATGGCCAGGGCCCGCTCCTGCAACGGCACCGCCTCACCCGCTCGCCCCAACGCCCGGAAGCTCGACGCCAGGTTGTTCAGCCGGGTGGCGACGGCAGGGTGGTCTCGGCCGTACGCCGCCTCGGTGATGGCCAGGGCCCGCTCCTGCAACAGCACCGCCTCACTCACCCGCCCCAGATCGTGGAAGCTCATCGCCAGGTTGTTCAGTCGGGTGGCGACGGCGGGGTGCTCGGGGCCAAGCGCCGCCTCACTGATAGCCAGGGCCCGTTCCCGCAACGGCAGCGCCTCACCCGCCCGGCCCAATGCCCGCAAGCTCCCCGCCAGGTTGTCCAGCCCGGTGGCCACGTCGGGGTGGTCCGGGCCGAGCGCCGCCTCACTGATGGCCAAGGCCCGTTCCTGCAACGGCAGCGCCTCCTCCACCCGCCCCAACGCATGTAAGCTCCCCGCCAGATTGTCCAGGACGGTGGCGACGTCGGGGTGGTTCGGGCCGAGCGCCGCCTCGCTGATGGCCAGGGCCCGTTGTTCCAATGGCAGCGCCTCACCCGCCCGACCCAATGCCCATAAGCTGAATGCCAAGCCAGCCAGCCGGGTGGCGACGGTGGGGTGGTCCGGGCCGAGCGCGGCCTCGGTGATGGCCAGGGCCCGTTTCTGCAACGGCACCGCCTCGCCCGCCCGCCCCAGATTCTGGAAGCTCGACGCCAGGTTGTTCAGCCGGGTGGCGACGGCGGGGTGATCCGGGCCGTGCACGGTCTCGGTGATGGCCAGGGCCCGCTCCTGCAACGGCAGCGCCTCACCCGCCCGCCCCAACGCCCGCAAGCTCCCCGCCAGGTTGTCCAGACGCAGGGCGACGGCGGGGTGATCCGGGCCGAGCGCCGCCTCGCTGATCGCGAGGGACCGCCGCTCGGCCGTGAATGCCGCCGAGTGCGCTCCTTGACTGCTCAGATACAAGCCAGTCTCACCGAGGATGCGGGCGAGGGCGAGGTCGGTCGTGCCGTCGGGGAAGTGCTGTGCCAGCGCATCGATGTGCGGCAAAAGGGCCGCCCACCGCGGCCAGCCGGCCGTCGCGGTCTGTGGATTCCCGGTCGGTCGTGCCTGGTCGATCGCGGTCAACGCGCGGGTCACGATCACCGGCCACACCCCGACGGTCCGGGCCTGGTCGGCCACCACCGCCTGCACCAGCCGATGCGTGCTCACCGTCGTCGCTGTCAGGGTCACCATGCTGTAAGAGGCCAGCACCCCCAACGCCGAACCCATGTCTCCTGCCACGTCACCGGCGAGGGCGGCAAGGACCGTTCGGGGGACGTTATCCGGTGCCAGACACGCCAACACCTGCAACACCTCGATGGCAACGGGGTCGGTGGCACTCACCACGGCCAGGCCGAGGTCCCAGACCCGGGCGATCGTCGCCTGCGCGGTACCGGGCGCGCCGGTCGCCAGGGTCGTGGCGGGTTGAGCGCGCAGCCGGTCGAGGTAGTCGGCCATCGGCGTCTTCGTCTGGGCCAGGTAGGCGGCGGCCTGGGTCAACGCCAACGGCAACCACCCCAACTCGGCCGCCAACACCCGCGCTGACACCGGATCGTCCCCGTGGCCGCGAGCCACCAGGAGATCTACCGCCGCGTCCGGGGTCAGTAGATCGAGCCGGATACAACCGTCGACGAGCTGGTCCCAGTCGAGATCCCGGCGGCTCGTCAGCAACACCCGCCCACCCGACAGCCGACCCAACAGGCCCTCCACATGGCTGCGGTCCTCAACGTTGTCCAACACCAGCAACCACCCCGGATGCGCGTTCAGGTAGCCGACCGCCCAGCCGACCGCCTCCGCCGTCACCGCCGGCGGGACCTTCCCCACCAGGGCCGCCACCTGTACGGTCAGCGCGGCCAGACCGGCATCGATCCGATCGGGGGCCTCGGCGGTGATCCACCACACCAGGTGGTAGCGGGCCCGATGCTGGTAGGCGTAGTGCAACACCAACTCGGTCTTGCCGACCCCACCCATCCCGAAGACGGTCTGGGCCACCGTCGCCGAACCGGCCACGACCACCGCGTCCAACTCGGCCAGAGCGGCCTCCCGGCCGACGAACACTCGGGCCGGGAGCGTCGGCACATTCCACAACGGCACGGCCAGCATCACCGATGACGGCGGGCCGAGCAGCGCATCGGCATCAAGAACGGTGGTGACCTGATTACCGGTCCCGACCAGGAGATTGCCATGCACGCTCTCCGCGACCGACACGGAGATGCTCTCACCGGCGGGACTGGATGGCGTCGTCACGAAGGGGTGCTCCTGCCGGGAGTGGATACACAGACCGGCCCACCACATCACAGACCGTAAATGCCATCCATCGGCGAAACAGCCACACCCACCACGCGGCTGTATGGGGTCTTGACAGATTGCCCGGCTGTCGCGACGCTCGGCGAGCCCATACGGCTTCGACATGAGGAGACCATGACGTGTTTGCCGGTCAAACTACATCACCGAAAATATTCGGCACCCTCCTCATCGTGTGCAGCCTGCTTCTGGTTGCGATCGACGCACCATGGGCATTCGCCGCGTCCGGAGTATTTGCGCTGATCGGCATCGGTCTCCGGATAGAGGCGGCGATCATCGGATCCAGATCGGTATCCAAGGCGAAGGTCAATTGACCCGGAAGCCGTCAGCTCCCGAAACGCGTCGTGACCCCGCCTCGGCCCATCTCCCGTGCGGATAAATTGGCGATCGCCGGCAACCAGTCCGCTGTGCCACCCGTCTCATTAGTATGCGACGTGCCCCCGTGGTTGTGGTCCTCCTGGCAATGATTCCTGCCGCGGTGGGCGGCTGCGGATCGTCCGCGCCATCGCACCGCGGACTCACGGATCGTCAATTCACTATCGCTGTCGCGATCGCCCGAAATGCCGGAAAGACCAGCTTCCGCTCAGTCACGGAGGCCACCGCCACCGTCGGGTCCGGGACCGTGACCGGGATCAGTTCGAGTACCGGCCACTCGTGCATCTCGGGGACGTTGCTCAACATCAAGGTGCTCGGTGTCTTGAACCCCAACATCACCCACCTTGAGGTCCGGGCCGCGGCGGACGACCAGAGACTGGCGAGGCCGAACACTCTGCGAGCCGAACCGAGTGCCAGCAACGATATGCAGGACGTGGAGATCACGGCTGACGCCGTCACAGGTGTCGTCTGCGTGGAGGGCGTGCGATACAGCGACGCGACCGCCGACCTCGGCGCGACGGTCCTCTTCACTGGCTGAGCGCCCACCCGCTCGTCGCTTGGTGGTCGTTGTCCGTTTCGGCACCAAGCCGGCCCCGGCGCGTGGTGCGCCGGGGCCGGTTGATCAAGCAGTTACTGGACGAACGTGACCGGGGAGACCGCGCTCTCGACGCTGTTCGTTATGCCCGCATACGTGACCCGCCAGTAGCCGGGACCCTTCGCGAACTCCTGGCTGAACCGCTGCGCCGGGTTGTTGTCCCAGGTCGATCACTGCCTGCGTGTGCCATCCGCCGGTACCCGTCGTCGAGTACTGCACATTGACGACCGGGCCGGAAAGCAAATGGCGAATAGTTATCAACTTCATCACATCGACGTGGTGCCGCCGGGCACAATTGGTGCGCGTGTTCTCGGGGCGTCGTCGATAGGCGGCCGGGCGCAGTCCGCCGAGCCGAAGGCGGAACCGTCGTCGGTAGGGGTCGTCACCGCCGGCACGCTCAGTCTTCGAAGCCGACCAGCCAGAGCACGCCGTACCTGTCCCGCACCTGGCCGTCGCTTGCACCCCAAGGGCGGATCTGAAGATCGTCGACGACCGTACCGCCCTCGGCGAGCTGCCTGAACCAAGCGGCCAGAGTCCCTGAGTCGGCTGCGCCGAGCAGCGAGAACATCAGGCCGGTACTGCTGAAGACCTCCTCGCCCGGCGCGGCGTCCGCCGCGAAGAGCGACACCGTCCCCACGAGGATCCCGTGCGCAACCGCATCGGCCGGGCCGTCCTTACGGCTGAAGTCCGCATACGTGTGGAGAGTGAGTTCCCCGCCGAAGACGCCCTGATAGAAGGAGAGGGCTTCACGTGAAGTGCCGGCAAAATGGAGGTAGGGCTGAAGACCAGGCATCCGGTCACTCTATCTCCGGTCCTCGCATTCGAAGTCTTTGATCGTTCTCGCTGCAATTCATAGAACGCCGTTCGGATACGTCCGCTGTTCGGTCGGCTCGTCGCCGGGCATCTGTTTCATCGCATCGCTCAGGAAACTGTAGGCCGACTTCAAAGCGGATCGCGCGCGTACATTCCGTGGAGTGTCCTCGCGACTGATGGAGGCGGCCAGGGACTCGATTTCCTCGGGGTGGATTGTCCGCAGGTAGTCCCACGCATCGGACGGGTTTGCGGTGTACTCGACGACTTTCACGCCCGGGGCGCCCCGGCGGGTGATGACGATGCGCACGATCTCGTCGAGCACCCAATACACGGCAAGGACCACCCCGAGCACAAGGGGAAAGACCCGTGCGGGTGCCAGCAGGCCCACGCCGACAACGACTGCGCCTACGCTGACCGGTTCGATCCATTCCCTCCGCGTGGCCTCCGCAGAAAATCCCAGTATCGGTGGGACCAGCGAATTCGATGCCTGGAATAGTGCCTCTCGGGTCTGGGTGATGTTGGTGAGCGCCGCGATGCGTGGGTCGGGGTGCGGCCAATTCGTCACCTGCAACGCTGCCGCCGCCAGATCTGCTTGACCAGCGAGGTGCCGTATCCGAGCAGCAATGCGCTCCGGCGAGGTGGACGGCTGGTCCGTCATGCGTTGACCTCCTGTTGCCACACTTCGACCATGCAATGAGCCTGGCCGAGTAGCGATTCGGCGTGGCGCAAATGCGCAAGCACGAGATCGTATTTGCAGGCCCAGATCACATCCGGTCCGGTGCGGCGAAGGGTTGCAAACGCGGCGAGTCGTTGCGACGCAAGCGCGGCAACCTCGACTCGAGCCCGTTCGATCGCGGTAACTGCCGTCACGTCCACCGCGAGAGGCTCGACGTCGCGAGCCAGCACGTCGCGTAACGCGCGTGGTGTACGCGCCTCCAACCGCCGCATCACCGTGAACACCAGAGACGTGGCGGCGAGCAGCCACACCAGCACACCCACCACGCACCACGGCATGGACAGGCCCAACACCGATCGGAGCAGGTCGGCGAACGCGCCGGTAGACGCCGCCAACACAGCGATCTGCACCCCGCCGTTGACCGGGCGCCAACGCCCGTTGGACCGGCGGTACGGCGATAAGCCATGCCTGCCCGCGCCGATCACACTGTCGGCCGAGGCCGCCACGAACCGCTTCGCGGCGGTGGCGTAGCCATTCTCGCTGTCACCCACAACCGCGTTGACGGCCACGTCGGCCTGCTTGATCAACGAAGCCGCAACAGCAACGCGGTCCAGAAGACGCACGCGGCTCGTACGCGGATGTCGATCGGCTTCCGTTACATGATCCCCGCTCATGAACGGCACGATATGCCCTTCAGACCATCCGTACGAGTAGGCGCTGGCCGAGGACAGGACGATGAACGTGACGCGGCTGTCGTACGCTCCCGAACATGAAACGGCTGAACGGACTCGTCACGACGATCGGGCTGCCGATGTTCCTCGCCGTCATGATCTTTGACTTGATGACCAACGGCGCGTCATGGGCCCGGCCGTACGTCAACGATGGCCTGCTCATCGCTGTTGTGCTGCTTACGGCGTCCCTCGGGATGCGGATTGCGCTCCGGATCGCAGCCCGGAAGCGGGTCCGACTCCAGGACCGCTGACGCCGCTTCCGGCGGCGAGCGCATCTTCGTACCGAACGAGTGGAGTGCCGTTCCGGCCTGGTGGATCACCAGAAACCACTCCTGCTGGCCCCGGGCAACGCGCCCGTACGCGCTCATCTCCGCGAGCACCAACCCGACGAGTACGACCAGGACGATTGCCGCGACTACCCGCACACCTTGCGCGATGGCGGCCACACCCACCCAACCGTCGAGGGCGCGGCGCAGCGACTCGACGACGAGCGCGCTGCCGACCAACACCGATGCTGTGCAGTAGGCGATGGTGGCCAGCCGGATCCGCCGCATCGGTGGAGGCACCTGTTGCTTCACCGGCACATGGTAGGGCAGGTCGGAAGCGGTGCCCAGGCCTTTCGGGGCGCGCTACCACTCTGGACCGATAAACGGTGCAGAGCGGTAGGACCGTGCACGAACCTCCGGCGCCGAGGACCGAGAACGGCGGATTGCGGCCACCGGACCGATCGGCAATGATCCGCTGGTGACGGACCTTCACGCGCGGGCAGCCGAAATATCCGACCTCCCCCGGATCGGGGCGCTCGTCAGCGGAATGTTTCACGATCTCGGCACGACGGCTGTACCGGCGTCGTGGCACGACGCGCTGCGGGTGGCGTTGATTGATCGGATCGGCCGGGACGTGGCCGCCTTCGTCACCGTCGACGGGTCGGATCAGCCGGTTGCCGTCGCCATCGGCGTCGTGGATCAGCGGCTGCCCAGCCCTCGCCGATTGTCCGGCCGCATCGGCTACGTCGAGTGGCTCGCGACCGACCCGGCCCACCGCCGTCGTGGGGCCGCGCGGATGGCCCTGAACGAGCTGCTGCGCTGGTTCGACGCGCAGGGCATCGCAACGGTCGACGTCCACACGAGCGACGCGGCCCGACCGATCTACACCGCCGTCGGCTTCGCACCGCCCGCCGCCCGCGCCCTGCGACGCCCAATGCCCACGAGAATCGGCTCGACCTGAGCAGATTTCCCGACGATGATCTTTGACCATGGTCGCCGCACTCGAAATGTATCTGGATCCGGTCGCTTCAAAACGCATCCGTACGCTCTGGGACGCGATGGAGGAGGCCGGCATTCCGAGCCTGCGCGAACTCACCCACCGCCGGCACCAGCCGCACGTATCGCTGGTCGGCGCGCCGGCGCTCGACCCGGATGCGGTCGCGGCCGCCCTCGATGGCATCACCGTGCCGCTGCCGTTGACGCTGCACATGAACTTCGTCGGCACGTTCGTCGGCCGCGTGCTCTGGCTCGGGCCAGCGGTCACATCGGAGCTGCTCGCCCACCATCGGACCGTGTACGAGGCGCTGTCCGCCGGAGGCGTTGAGGTCGATCCGCTCTACCGTCCGGGTGAGTGGGTGCCGCACTGCACCGTCTCGATGCGCGTACCGCTGAAGCAGATGACGGACGCGCTGCGCCTATGCATGGACGTGCTCCCGATCGAAGCCACGATCACCGGCGCGGCCGTCGCCGACTACGCACGCGGGATCTACCGACCGCTCTAACGCAGCAGGTCGGCTGCTGCCGGAAGTCGCTCCTTCTCAGCCGGCGACAAGCTCGGGTTGGCCAGCCGCATCGCCAGCGCCGCGTCGATCATCTGCTCCGACGGCTGGCCCGCAGCCTTCAGAAACAGGGGTACGGCCGACGCCGCGACCTCGGAGAGCGGGTGGGATGGATCCACCCCGATTTCGGCCATGATCAGCGCGGATACCGCGACATCGAAGCCGGGCGGGCCGTCGGTCGCGTTGCACCAGTCGATGACGATCGGCCCTCGCTCGCTCATGATCACGTTCTCGGCGTGCAGATCGAGATGGATGACGCGATGCTCCGGATCCGTCGAGATCCGTGCCGGCAACTCGTGCAACGCGGTATGCAACGCCGCCAACTGCTCGATGCCGTGCTCCGGCGTCAGCAGCCCGCCCGCCATCGCCACGACCATGGTCGGGCCGTCGATCCGTTCCATCACAATGTCCGGGCCGTCTACCTGAAACACCGTCGGCACCGGGTATCCGAGCCCACCGACGTACGCCATCACGGCCGCTTCGTCCTCCGCCGACGAACCGTCACGATAGCGCCGGAGCACCCTATCGTCGCCGACCGCATACACGTCGGCCGTGCGGCCGCTCGCCAAGAAGTCCATAGACATGACGGTAACCAACAAGAGGCACCAAAAACGTGCTTGACCTTGCCACAATGGCGAACGTGCTCGAAACACTTCGCCAACGGTTCCGAGGATGGACGTGGGTGCCGGTGACGCTCGGCATGTCCGGCGCACGGGTCTGGCGCCTGGACGGCAGCTCGACGTTCTACGTGAAGACGACCGAGCACTCTCAGGTCCACAACCGGGGCGACGCCATCGCGGCGGAGGCTGAGCGGCTGATCTGGTTCGCCACGCAGGGCGTACGCGTGCCGGAGGTGATCGACACCGGCTCGGACGAGCAGTTCGCGTGGCTCGTGACGTCGGCGCTTCGGGGGCGTACGGCTGCGGATCCTTGGCCGGCAGAGCAACGAACCGCGGTGATCGACGCGCTCGCGGACATCGCGGTGTCACTGCACACGCTGCCGCTGGAGACCTGCCCGTTCGATCGACGCCTTGACGTCGCCGTGCCGGAAGCACTGCTCGCTGCCGAAGAGGGCCGTGTCGATGTGGAGGTCCTCGACGCCGAGCGAGCCGACTGGTCGACCTCTCAGCTCGTCGACGCGCTTGTGAAGACCCGGCCGGATGACGAGGATCCGGTCGTCTGCCACGGCGACTTCTGCCTGCCGAACGTGCTGCTCGACCCGGCAACGCTCGAACTCGCCGGCCTCGTAGACGTCGGTCGAGCCGGCATTGCCGATCGGCACGCCGACATCGCGCTGATCACACGCAGCATCGCGCACGAGATGAACGACCAGTTCCCACCCGAGTACGCCGACCGGCTGATCGAGCGCTACGTCGCTGCGTCCGGCGCGACGATCGAACCCGATCGCGTCGACTTCTACCGGCTCCTGGACGAATTCGCTTAGCCCCGGACGGCCGGGCGCCCGCTGCCCGCGATCTTCGTGCCGCCGAGATCGGCGCGCTGGCCGGCGGCGTACCCCTGGCCTCGCCCGCTGCCGGCGAGCCGCCGCTGGCCCGCGAATCGCAAACGCGGGTAGACCTCGGTCATCCGCTGATCGACATGCGTACCGCGGTCGGCCAGGACGAGCGCGACCGATCGGCCGGTCGGTGCCGGCACGTCGGCGGCCGCCCGGGACTCGGCCGCACGCAGGCGGATCACCACCGCGGAGGTAAATCCGACCAGCCACGATCGGCGGTACGCGGCGATGTTCTCCCAGACCGGCGGCTGCTGTACGGACAGCGACTGGCTCGCCTGGACGAGCAGCGACGTGAACAGCAACTCGACCCGATCGAGATCGCTGGCGAACCCGAACAGGTGCATCGAGAAGGCCTTGCGATCGCCCGACCAGGTCTGGCGCCGGACCGCCTGGCAGCGCAGCGCCGACGCAACACCGGAGAGCAGGCCGCACTTGTCGATCGCGTACGGCGGGAGCAAGTCGATCACGCGGTCACCGACGATGTCGCTGGTCGGATCGGCCTCGGCCAGCAGCGCCCGATCCACGCCGTACTTCGCGATCAGCTCGGCGGCCTTCAGGTTGAACGCCTCGGCCTCGGCCGGCGTACAGGCGGGGTTCTCTGCTTTCGCGAGGAGCTTGCGAACCTTGTCGAGCATCGCGTCAGACATGCCTACAGAAATACCACGTCGGCCGGACCGAAAACCGGTCTCAAATGCGCCGGCGGAGCGTCTCGATCGTCGATCCGGTGAGCGCGATCATGCAATCCGGTAGTTGCCCGTCGGCGACCGCCGCGCAGAACAGCGCCTGACCGGTCAGCCGGTCGGCATTCACGTACGCGCTGACAAATCGAGCCACCCAGCGGGCGTCGTACGGCGCGTCGTCGATGCCCGGATAATCGAGCGCGGCACCGCCGGTCCCGACGCTGTCGCCGATCATGGTGGCCGCGAGACACACGGCAACGTCGTAGGCACCGGACATACCCGACCGAACAACGACATCGTCGAACCCGCCGGCAACGGCGACGCCGTCGCCGGTCAAAGCGATCCGAAGGATCGTCGCGGCATCGTCGTAGGCGTCGGTCGGCTGGCCAGTCACCAGGTCACGGTATGCGAGGCAGTCAAGTCCCGCTATGCGCTCGGGCGGCGCAGCATGCAGGTCAGACGCGCGGTGCACACGCGGGCGCCGGACTCGTCGGAGATAACGATCTCGTATGTGGCCGAGCTGCCGCCGCGATGTACGGGCGTGGCGATACCGGTGACGGTGCCGGAACGGACACCCTTGTGATGCGTCGCGTTGATGTCGACACCGACCGCGATCCCGCCGTGCAGCGAGCCGGCGTGCAACGCGGCACCGATGGATCCGAGTGTCTCGGCGAGTACGCAGGACGCGCCACCGTGCAACAACCCGTACGGCTGGGTGTTGCCGTCCACCGGCATCGTGCCGACGACCCGCTCCGGCGTCGCCTCGGTGAGGACGATGCCCATCCGCTCCGCGAGCGCGCCCCCGCCGGTGCCGGAAAGGTCAAAGCCGCCCGCGGCCTGGGTTTTCGAATCCATGAACGCACGTTACCCGGCAGACGTGAGATATCGCCGCGACCGCCGTCACACAACTACGCTCGGGCACGCTAGTGTGCAGCCCGGAGTTCGGTACGGTAGGGAGCCCCCGCATGCACTCTCGCAAGTTCAGCCTGGTAGCGGCGATCGTCACCGTGAGCAGCCTTTTCATGACCGGCTGCACCTCCACGCCGTCCGCGCCCACGCCGACGGTCAGCGCATCCGGCATCTCGCTCTTCGGTACGGACGGCATCATGTCGAACGGCTTCGGCGACGCGCTGACCCAGCCCGGTCTGATCAACGGCATGTCCGGAACGGCCGCGCTCGCGCCGCTGAGCCCATCGTTCACCAGCCGACTGCTGAAGATCGATCCGAAACTCGACAGCTTCAACTACGCCGGCGAGGCGTACGACGCGGTCGTCATCGCGGCCCTCGCGGCGCAGAGTGCACGCAGCGTGGACGGTGCCACGATCGCGACGTACATCGACGGTGTGACGACGTCCGGCACCGAGTGCGATGACGTGGTGACGTGCTTCGGCGACGTAGCCAACGGCGTGGACATCGCGTACCGGGGGATCACGCTCACGAACGGCCTGACCAAGTCGGGCGAGCCGTCCACGGCCAGCTTCGGGACGCTGCACTTCGGCGACGACAACCACATCGACGCCCAGAAGACGGAGTACGTCAACGCCGGCAACCCGAACACGGCGGATACCGCAGCCGGGCCGGCGCTCGTTCCGACGCACTTCTACGGCGGCAAGGCGCTGACCCTCGGCGTACTGCTTCCGAAGACCGGTGACCTGGCGGCCGAGGGCAAGCCGATCATCGCGGGTGTCAGCCTCGCAATCCAGGACATCAACGCGGCCGGCGGGGTGCTCGGCAAGGACGTGCTGAGCGATTTCCAGGATGACGGCACCAGCCCGACGAAGGCGGTGGCCGGAGCGAAGAAGTTGATCGCGGATGGCGTACCCGTGATTATTGGTCCGAGCTTTTCCGGTGGCGCCGAAGCGGTCCTGCCGTTCACGGTGAAGGCACACGTCGTGGTGTTCTCGCCGTCGGCAACATCGGCCGACCTCTCGGCCGTCAGCGACGGCGGCCTGTTCTTCCGAACCGCGCCCTCGGACGCGCTGCAGGCGCAGGCGATCGCGGACGTGATCACGCGCAGCGGCGCGCAGAAGGTGTTCATCGTCGCGCGCGGTGACACCTACGGCACCGGCCTGGAACACGACGTGACGGTCGCGCTGGACGCGGACGGCATCACCTCCGGCAGCGTCACCTCCGCGGAGTATTCAGCCGATGCGAACACCGACAACTCCGGCACGTTTGCACAGATCGCCAGCGAGATCCGCGCCCTCCATCCGGACGCGGTGCTGCTCATCGGATATAGCGAGATCGCCGGCGTAATCACCGCGATGTCCGCGGTCGACCTGAAGTTCAACGCGTAGCGCTGTCCGATTCTGCACTCCCGAGTGGTCTAGATCACCCAGTGGGCCTAACGTGAACCGACCACATCCTCATGTCAAGCAGGAAGGCCCGAAAGATGGGCGAGCACGAGCACGTAGAGACGCGCGGCGACCAGCGCGTGGACATCATCGCCGCCGATTCGAACGGCGACGGTAAGGCTGATATTTGGGCTTCGGACACCGACGGCGACGGTAAGGCCGACCTGTTCCAGTTCGACACCGACGGCGACGGCAACGTCGACATCACGATGGTCGACATCGACCAGGACGGAACGCCGGACACGGTTGTCGACGGCTCCGGCGGCCACGCCCCGGCGTAACGACACGACGCGTTGGGTGGGAGCCCCTCAGCTTCCGCCCAGCGCGTTGATCGCCACCACGAGCGCCACCGCCACGACGGCCGTGAACCCGAATCCGACCAGCCAGCTGCCCCACACGCGCTTGCGCTCGGGCGGCTCGATCGCCTCCGGGTGACGCATGCCGACCAGCCGGACCCGCTGCCGCAGCACCGCGTCCCGCAACTCCTCGACATCGGCTCCGCCCCGGGACCGCGCAACGGCGAGCCTCGCCTGCGCCTTCTGCAGCAGGCCGACCGCGTTGGCACCCTGACGGCCGCAGCGCGCGTACGCGTACCGCCGGGCAGCGACCCGCCGGCGACCGGTACGCAGGGCATGCAGCTCCTTGGACGTGGCGATCGCCGGATCTCCCACCAACTCGGCCAGGTAGAAGTCGGCTTCGCTGCCGCTGGCCGCGCGTACCAGCAGAAGGATCATCAGCAGCGCCGGCGCCCCCTTGATGAAGATCGCCAGCAGTACGCCGACGCCGCCGTACCCGAAGCCGTCCGACAGCCACGGCGAGTCCCACAGAAAGTGGCACGCCCAGGCGCCGAGCCAGCACAGGAACGCCACTCCGAACCGGCGCCAGAGCGGCCGGTTCCGCCGGATCACGAAGTACGCGACGCCGGCACCGGCGAGCGCGGAGAACAGCGTGTGGCTCCACAGGCCGCCGAGGAACCCGCGCAGGAAGAACGTCACGATCACCGGCTCGACCCGGTCGCCGCGGCCGGCGACCGCGACCGAGTTCACCGCGTAGATGAAGTCCTCGACCACCTGAAAGCCGAGGCCCACGAACGCGCCGTAGACCGCGCCGTCGACGACGCTGTTCACCTGCTTCCGGGCGACCAGCGCGATGATTACGACGCCGAGCGTCTTCAGCAGCTCCTCGATCGCCGGAGCCGAGATCGCCGGCCCCCAGGAGACCGCGAACGACGGCGACACGAGCTTCGCCAGCAGGTCGTACACGGCGGTGTTGCCGGTCAGTGCGGTCGTCGTGGCGACCATGCCGCCCCATCCGAGTGCCGCCGCCAGCAGCAGTGGCGGCTCGCGCTCCAGGAAGTCGACACTGCGCGCCACGATCACGAACGGGACGGCGTACAGGGCGAACAGCACGGCGGCGACCAGGGCCGCGGTCGGAAACGTGGTGAACGCGGTTCCGACCAGCGCAGCGACCCGGTAGGCGCCGACGCCGAGCAGGAGGAGCAGCAGCCAGAACGCGGGCAGGCGCAAGGACGTCCAGCCACGCGTACCGACCGGGGTCGGCCGGACCGGCGCACTGTACGCGCTGCGACCCGGGTCGGTCATCCGGCCGGGAACATGATCGACACGATGCTCGATTCGATCTCGGGCAGCAGCGGTCGCAGATCGACATCGTTACCCGCGAGCGTGACCTGCACCGAAATACCGCCCGAGACGAAGACGGCGTACCGGCCATCGCGGCCGGACGACGAATACATGCCCTGCATGCCAGTGACACCGGTACGTGTCATGATCGGACTCGGCGGCCCGGTGACCTGATAGCCGGGCCGCGCGGTGATCGTCGATCGCAGGTGCGTGCTCGCCTCACCGAGCGTGCCCGTATACGGCGTTGCCACGAGCGTGTACCGGACCGCGCCTATGTAGAACAGCACCTGCCCGGCGGTCTCGCCGGGACGGGTCTGCTCCGCATCGAGGTTCGCGCCCTGCGGCGGCAGCACGGTGACGCCGGCGCCGACCAGATACGGCTTGCCGGAGACCACGCTGCGCACGGACGGGATCTCCCGATTGATCGCCGGCAGGCCCAAGCCGATCACCGCGATGATCGCCGCCACCACGGCCGTACCCAGAAGGTTCCGGTACAGCCGCTGCCGCCCGGACCCCATAACTCACGTTATCGCCCCGCTGACCAGTCATGGAGCAAACCGGCAACATCATCGACGGTAGGCGCCGGGACCCCGTCAGCCACACCGCCTAGATATACCTAGCCGCGATCGGCCCGGCTAGGTAGCCGAGCGGGCGTCGAAGATAGGCAAGCGCTGCCGATGGCACCGGATGATCACGCGCCGAGGATGGAGTCAACCGGAAAACATCGGAAGGAAACGGCCATGATGCTCCACCCGTATTTCATGCTCGAGCACGTCAAGGCACATCAGAAGGATCTGCTGGAGGACGCCGAGAGGCGCCGGATCCTCAAGTCGGCACGGGCGTCCCGCCGGGCGTCAAAGGCCGCGGCGGCAGCTCCCCAGACCGTTCAGCGGCCGCTGCCCACCGCGCTCACCGGTACCCTTGCGACGTGCGATCGACACGCGGCGGGATCAGCTCGGTGATGGTCGGGCGCGATCACGAGCTGCGCCGGCTGGTGCAGCTTGTGACGGCGCCCCGCCCGCGGTCCGGGGCGGCGTCCCGGTCGCAGGTAGCGATCATCGGCGGCGAGCCCGGCATCGGTAAGACCCGATTGGTTGCCGAATTGATCGCCGCAGTGCCGGAAGGAACGCTGGTCTTCGTCGGGCACGCCGAGCCCGGATCGCTGGCCCGCCCGTACGAGCTGCTGCTCGACGCGCTCGCCGGGCACGCCTCCGTCGATCCGGCCGCCATCGAGGAGCTAACCGACGCAGCGCGCAGCCCGGTCGAACGGCTACACACGGGCCTGCACCTGATCGCCGAGCTGACCGGTGACCGGCCCGCGCTGATCGTGTTCGAGGACCTGCACTGGGCCGACTCGGAGAGCGCCGCGCTGTTCGAGCGCATCGCCGACGTACCCGGGCGGCGCCTGTTGATCGGCACGTACCGGCCGGAAGAAGTCACTCGCCGGCACCCGGTCTCCGCGCTGCTGGCCCGGATGGATCGGCGGCACGAGGTTACCCACCTGCGGCTGGACCGGCTGACGCCGGCCGAGACCGCGTCGCTGCTCGCGAACGTGACCGGGCGGCCGGTGCCGTACCGGGCCGCGACCGATCTGCACCAGCGCACCGGCGGAAACCCGTTCTTCCTGGAAGAGCTGCTGCGGTCGGCGGTCGCCGGTACGACCGGTGCGGTCGACCTGACCGAACTGTGCGACCAGCCGCTGCCCTGGAGTATCGCCGAGGCGCTGCAGCGCCAGATCGACGGCCTGGACACCGAGCCGCGGCGGATCGTGGAAGCGGCTGCCATGCTCGGGCATCGCGTGCCGTTCGACCTCCTCGCCACGGTGACCGGGACGGACGAGAACGCTCTGATCCCGGCGCTGCGCGAGCTGGTCGACAAGGGCCTGCTGGTCGAGTCCGACAACGATGAATTCACGTTCCGGCACGCACTCGTACGGGAGACACTCACCGCACACCTTCTTGGACGCCAGAAGCGACGGCTGCATGAGGCCGCGCTCGACGCTTTGCTGGCCGGCAGCGCCGATCCGGCCCTGGTCGCGCACCACGCCAAGGGCGCCGGCCGCTATGCCGACATGGTCGCCGCGGCCCGCCGCGGTGCCGCGCTCTACCTGGACATCGGGTCGCCGTACCAGGCCTTGCAGCTTGCCGAGATGGGGTTGGAGGAGTCCTCGGACGACACCGAACTCCTGGGCTATGCCGCTCGTGCGGCCTGGCTCGCGGGTCTGATAGACGACGCGATCGCGCATGCCCGTCACTGGTTGGCCTGCTCGACCGATCCGACGAGCCGCTCGGTGGCGTTGTACGTCCTCGTCCGCCTGACCTGGGATGCCGGCGACGAGGATGAGATGGCTCGGCTGACCGACGACATCGAAGCGCTGGTCGCGGAGCTTCCGCCCGGCGCCGACCAGGCACGGGCGATGACCGCCGTGGCACAGTCCGCAATGCTGCAGGATGACTTTCCGAAGGCGGTCGTGTGGGCGGACCGGGCGCTCGCGCTCACCGACCAATTCAATCTGCCGGAGATCCGCCTCTCGGCACTCGTCGAGAAGGGTGCCTCACTGACCGAGCATGCCTCGACCTACCGCGCCGGACGCGAGATCCTCGCGGGCCTCGTGGACGAGGCGGAGAAGCGCGGCGACTGGCTGCTGGCCGCGCGGGCGCTCAACAACCTAATCCAATCGCAGCCGCCGGACCTGCTGACCGAGCACGCCGAGCAGCTCGAACGGATGCGCATCGACGCCGAGCGCGCGGGACACGAGTCGACCGCCGTCGCGGCCTACTTTCAAGGCCGGGCGCGCCTCGCGATGCACGAGGGCGATCTCGACGCCGCGATCAGCGCGCTGGAGGAGGGTCGGCTGCGTGATCGCGGATATCTCCGCAGCGGCCGTCGGGCCGATTACCACGCGGTCTTCCTGGCCGGGCTCTATCTCGAGGCCAACCGGCTGGACGCGGTAGCGGACATCATTTCCGCGATCGAGGCGTTGCCCGGCGTAGCCCCGATGAGCGCGCCCGGCCTGGCATTTCATCTGGCCTGCCGACGTCGGGACACGGCCGGTGCCGACTCCCTGCTCGATGTCGTCCTGTCGTCGCGCGCGGCCCAGGGCTGGCACGGTCCCGATATGGCTCATGACCTGGTGTCCGCCGCGCTGTTCGCCGGTCTCCCGCGGGATCGGATCGCGATCCTCGCCGAGGCGCTGCTGCCTCCGGCGACGTGGGAGCCGTGGCGGACGATCGTCGAAGCTCAATTGGACGAGGCCGCCGGTCGGACCGCCGAAGCGATCACCGGCTACTCATCCGTGGCCGACTCGGGTGTGCTGCCGCCGGCCGTACGCGCTACGGCGTTCGTAGGCACCGCACGGTGCCTGCTGGGCCAGGGGCGCGACGGCGAGGCCCAGGCGCACATCCGGACGGCGAGTGACCTGCTGGCGCGGTGGAGTGGCTGGCGAGTGGCCGAGGTCGAGGCGCTGCGGCTCCGGGTCGGGATGGCACCGATCGGTCAGCCGGCCGGCGCCCCGCAGCTCACACCGCGCGAGCGGGAGGTGGCGCTGCTGATCGCGGACGGCCTGACCAATGCCGAGCTGGCCCAGCGGCTCTACATCTCACCGAAGACCGCCGCGGTGCACGTGTCGAGCATTCTGCACAAGCTGGGTGTCACGTCGCGCACCGACGTGGTCGGGCATATCAGGACATAAAAAGGGGTACGAGCATCTCTGCTCGTACCCCTTTTTCTACGATCTTCGTGCGAATTTAGTCGCCCTGACGCTGCTGCGGGATCTGTCCCTGCAGAAGCGCGCGAACTTCCGATTCACGGTAGCGGCGGTGGCCACCGAGCGTGCGGATAGCGCTCAGCTTGCCCGCCTTCGCCCAACGAGTAACCGTCTTCGGGTCGACGCGGAACATCGACGCCACCTCGGCCGGGGTCAACAAGGGCTCTGGCTCGTGCGTACGCGATGCCATTCGGTCACTCCTCCATATAAGCCTAAAAACGAAGGCCGGGGTCCCTCCGGCCAGCGCGTTTCCATAGTCCGGCTAGTCCGCGATGTCCGACATGGTCCAAACGGATGAAGGTACATAGACGGAAGGATGATGAATGACCGATTTATCAGGATTCCTTAAGACACATCATGTCTTATTTGGGCCGATCGTCACGCTTCGCATTTGATTCAACACGAAGAGTGTTCGACTCTAGTTACTTCGTTCGAGTAATTGGATCAAGCGCCATCTCTCCACAATCTGCTCATATGTCGCAGAAGCGGCATCATTCTCGCCACGGGACAGAGCCGCCAAACCGGCCGCAACGAGTCCTGGTGAATCATCGGCCCTTAAGGTCTCATCTGGGAGCAATCCGACAAGTCCGCCATAGTCCAATTCGACGATCGATCGCGGATGGAACTCCTCGAGCCATCGCGCGCTCTCCTCGACCGCGTCGGTGACCGCCACTTTGCCGAGCGTCTTGCGCAGCACTGAGTGGGCGCGATGGGCGCGCCGGCGCGCCTTGGAGATCTCGGTCCGATAGCGGAGGATCCGTCGACCGGGCTCCAGGATCAGCTCGCGTTCGGACAGGTCGATGAACACGAACCAGCGCAGCGGGATGCCCCACGTCGCGATCTGCTCGTGGACCCGCGGCATGCCGCGCTCCAGCACCTGCGAGCCGCTGTGCCAGTCGTCCACCACAGTTTTGGCGATCCCGGCCAGGATCGGCGGGACGAACGCGTCGGCAAGGATCGGTGGTACGCCGTCCCGGGCCGTCAGCGCCGCCTCGGCGACCCGGAAGCGCAGATTCCATGGGCAGACCAGGAGCGTCTCGTCGGTCTCCAGGACGTACGCGTCCTCGGGCAGATCGGGCAGGCGCGTCCAACCGGCGCCGAGCGCCTCCAGCACGGCCGTACGCTGCCGGCCGGGGCCTTCGAGCGGCGCGATCGCGCGGCCTTCTTTGACGTACCGGCGCCAGTAGACCTGCCGTTCCCGGTCGAACGCGGTGAGCGGTTCGTACACGCGCAGATACGCGGCGAAGTTGGAGGGCACGAACGGATCGTGCCACGCCACCCGCATGGATAACCACCATTGCGCCCATGACGGCGTTCATTTCACTACGTCCGGGTTCCTACTAGGCTCACAAGGGATCCGGCAACACCCCCGTCGGATCGACCACATCAAGTCGCGTACTCCCACGAGGGGTCGCACGCAGATCAGGAGTTTCGATGGGTGTTTTCACCAGCGATACCGGCCATGAGCAGGTCGTCTTCTGCCAGGACAAGCAGTCCGGCCTCCGCGCGATCATCGGGATCTACTCGACCGCGCTCGGACCGGCGCTCGGCGGCACGCGGTTCTACCCGTACGCGTCCGAGGAAGACGCGCTTCATGACGTGCTCGAGCTGTCGCGGGGCATGGCGTACAAGAACGCACTCGCCGGGCTGGATCTGGGCGGCGGCAAGGCCGTCATCTGGGGCGACCCGGAGAAGGCCAAGACCGAGCCGCTCCTCCGCGCGTACGGGCGGATGGTCCAGTCGCTGCACGGCCGCTACTACACCGCCTGCGACGTCGGCACGTACGTCCAGGACATGGACATCATCGCGCGCGAGACCGAGTTCGTGACCGGGCGGAGCGTGGAACACGGCGGCGCGGGTGACAGCTCGATCCTGACCGCCTGGGGCGTCTTCCAGGGCATGCGCGCGGCAGCCGAGCATCTCTACGGCACCCCGTCGCTCGCGGGCCGCACGGTCGGCATCGCCGGTCTGGGCAAGGTCGGCCGTTACCTGACCACGCACCTGCTCGAGGACGGTGCGTCGGTGGTTGCCACCGACGTGTCGGAGCGGGCGCTGGACTGGGCGAAGACGACGTACCCGCAGGTGGACCTGGTGGCCGACACGGCCACGCTGGTCGCGTCCGACATCGACGTTTACGCGCCATGTGCGCTCGGCGGTCGCCCTGAACGACCAGACCGTACCGGCGCTGCGGGCGAAGATCGTCGCCGGCGCGGCGAACAACCAGCTCGCCCACCCCGGCATCGACAAGGTTCTGGCCGATCGCGGCATCCTCTACGCGCCCGACTACGTGGTGAACGCCGGCGGCGTGATCCAGGTCGCGGACGAGATCGAAGGCTTCAACTTCGACCGCGCGAAGCTGCGTGCCACCAAGATTTTCGACACCACCAAGCAGCTGCTGGAGCTGGCCGCGGCGGAAGGCGTACCGCCTTCGGTGGCCGCCGATCGGATGGCGGAACGCCGGATCGCGGACGTCGGCCGCCTTCGTACCATCCGGGTGTAAAGATTTTTATGCCTCGGCCCGCCGGACATATCGGGCAAGCTGTGATCTCACGCCACGGAAGGTGTGGCAAGTCGCACAGTAAGGACCGGATGACGGTGGGCCGAGGTGTCGGATCTGGCCCTCGACATGTACCGTATGAGCCACGAGAGATGCCTGACGTCATCGGGGCCCGCCTGGAATGGGCTGCCCCGTAATTCTGTGCGAGGGGGTCGAGCCATGGGGCGCGGCCGTGCTAAGGCCAAGCAGACAAAGGTTGCACGGGAGCTGAAATACCACACTCCCAATACCGACCTTTCCGCGTTGCAACGCGAGCTTGGAACCGGTACGTCGAATGACGAGTTCGATGACCTTGACGAGTTCGACTCGGATGAAGACGACGAGGACGAAGACGACGAGGACGACGCTCGTTGGGCTCAACGCCGCAGCTAGGTCTTACGACCTGGTTGAGGCGGAACAGCCCAACTGAGCGAGTTCCAGTTCGGACACAGCGATGAGCACGCGGGCATCATGCCCGGTGCTCATCGCCTGTCTTCCCCTTGTGTTCGATCCGCAACGAGCTGCGTTGCGCCGTCATCGTGCCGTTTTGCTGGAACCAACGCGAGGTCGACGCAGTCCGCCCGTGGTATCAACCATGCGCAGATCGCGGCTACCACGCGTCAGGCCGGCGTCAGCAGCCGTTTCTGCAGGAACGCGATCACGTCGTCGAGCGCCTGCCGGGTCGGGTGGTCCGGCTCGTCGACCAGGTCCAGTGTCAGCACGGAATGGGCGTTCGGCTTGTTGCCGTGCGGGTTGCCGGGCGACGAGTCGATCTCGATCGCGATGAACGCGTCACCAAGCGCATCGCGCAATGCCTGGAACCGCTCTGCCGGCGAGCCCTTGTCGTTCGTAAACCGCAGACCCATCACGCACAGCCCCGCGTCCGTACGGGCCTTGACCCGCTCGAAGTCGGTCGGGCTGAGGCCGATCGACGCCTTCCGGGTGCGATCCGAGCGGAATCGGCATGCCGGGCTGTGACAGCACCGGTGCCAGCATCCGGTCGTCGACCGCCATCCCGAGCGCGAATCCGCCGGTGAAGCACATCCCGACCGCGCCGACACCCGGGCCGCCGCACTCGTCATGGGCGCGTGCGGCCACATCGCGCAGCCAGCCGACGATCGGGGACGTCTTGCCGAGCGCGAACACCCGGAACTCGGTCGCGACGCAGGCGCGCAGGAAGCTCGAGGCCGCGTAGCCACCGGTGACCTCCCGTCCGGGCGTCCCGAACAGCGACGGCAGGACGGCCGTGAAACCGGCGTCGACCACCCGGCGGGCGAAGTCGACAACGCCGGGATGCAGCCCGGGGATCTCGTGAATCACGATCACCGCCGGTCCGGATCCGCCCTGGTAGACGTCGCGTGCCACGCCACCGTGGCTTTCGATCCGGCGCTCGAAGCCGGGGAAGTCGGTCGATTATCGGGGCCGGTTCGTGAACTGGTAGAACGTCGGGAACGCGTCCTCGAACGGACGCCAGCCGGGCCGCGCCACGACCACACCGGACCGGCGCCGCGCGCGCCGCCCAGACCTCCTGCGCCTCCGCGAGCAGGTCGGCGAAGGCCGGGCGCGGCCGCCTCGACGTGTGCGGTGACCGGGTCGGCGTCGTCAGATTGCTCGTGCATGGTCCAGCACTCCTTCCAGTAGGCGGATCTTGCTGTTGCGGCAGTGATGCGTCTCGGTGCCGTCGAAGCGGCCGAGTTCGAAGTAGCGGTTCGCCGCGTGGGCGCCGCCGCAGAACCCGAAGTACGGGCAGGCGGCCCGGCAGGCCTCGACGCCGTCGAGGTATTCGGCGATCCAGCCGGTCGGTTCGGCCGCGGTACGTTCGAGGATCTCGGCCAGGCCGGTCGCGATCACGTTGCCGGTCGCGAACGGCGCCGTAGCCGCGTCGGCGAACCCGGCCAGCTCGGGCGAGAGCAGCACGACGCTGCCGTCGTACCCGATCGTCGGGATCGGATCGATCCGGCGCGGCAGCAAGCTCGTCCGCGGTGCCGGCCAGCGTGGCTCCGGCGTACCAGCAGCGCCCACTCGATCTCGCGCAGCTCGATCACCGGGTCGGCCCGCCACGCGCCGGTCAGCTCGGACCAGAACGCGCGGACGTCGGCCGGGATCGTGCGCGTTGGAACGGTCGTTGACGCCCTCCTGCTCCTCGATGTTGATGCCGAGCGAGTGGCAGCCGAGATCGCGGAAGAACGCGTACAGCTCGGCGGCCACGTCCGGGCCGCGGATCGGAGACGACACACAGCGCGGCGAACGGGATGCCGCGCTCGCGCAGCTTCCCGATGCCCTTCATGATCTTGTCGTACGCCGGTCGGCCGGCCCGATCGACGCGCTGCGCGGTCTGCGCTCGGTGCCGTCGATGCTGACGCCGACCCGGATGTCGTGATCGATGAAGAAGTCGCACCAGGCGTCGTCGATCAGCGTGGCGTTCGTCTGGATGTGGTGCTCGACGCCGACGAACGGCGCCATCAGCGCGGCCAGATGCTCCCGACCGGCCGCGAGCGGCTCGCCGCCGTGCCAGATCACCGAGAAGCGGGGTGCCAGGACGGCCCAGTCGTTGACCGTCGCGGCCACCGCCTCGGCGACGCCGACCGGCATCCTCCGGTCATCGGCTCGGAACGGCAGGTAGCAGTAGGAACAGTCCAGATTGCACAGTGTCGTCGGCTGCATGATGACGTAGGAGGGCATCGTCGCGATCCCTCGCATGCCGTGCCATCGCATACCGCTGTCTCGCGACACCGGCTCAGCCTATGGCTGAGCCGGTGTGTTTCCAAGCGTTGTAGCGCGGCAACTACCCGCGGGTATGCGAGCCCATCATCTGCACCGTGCCGGAGCCCGCGATGATCTCGCCGGCCTGCCACGCGTTGACCTTGCGAGCGGCGAGGAACGCGAGCGCCCGGTCGGCGTCGTCCGGCGCGACGACCGCGAACATGCCGACGCCCATGTTGAACGTCGACTCCATCTCGGTGTCGTCGATCCGGCCCTTGGTCTGGATCAGTTCGAAGATCGGCTGCGGGCGCCAGGTGGACCGGTCCACGATCGCGTCGACGTGGTCGGGCAGCACCCGGACCAGGTTGCCGGGGATGCCACCGCCGGTGACGTGCGCGTACGCGCGGATCTCCGCCTCGGCCATCAGATCGAGGCAGTCCCGGGCGTAGATCCGGGTCGGCGTGAGCAGCTCCTCGCCGAGCGTCTTCTGCCGGCCGAGCTCCTCGACGATCGTGTCGAGGCGCATCCGGCCGGCGCCGAGCAGCACGTGCCGGACCAGCGAGTACCCGTTCGAGTGCATGCCGGACGAGCCCATCGCGATGACGACGTCACCGGGCTCGACCCGGTCGCGCGCCGAGCATCGCGTCCTCTTCGACGACGCCGACGCCGGTGCCGGAGATGTCGTACTCGTGCGGGGCCATCATGCCCGGGTGCTCGGCGGTCTCGCCGCCGAGCAGCGCGCAGCCGGCGGTCCGGCAGCCGTCCGCGATGCCGGCGCCGATCTCGGCGACCTTCTCCGGCATGACCTCGCCGCAGGCGATGTAGTCGAGCAGGAACAGCGGCTCGGCGCCGCACGCGACGAGGTCGTCGACGACCATCGCGACCAGGTCGACGCCGACCGTGTCGTGGATGTCCATCTGCTGCGCGATGACCAGCTTCGTACCGACGCCGTCGGCGGACGACGCCAGGATCGGCTTCTTGTACTTCGTCATGTCGAGGCGGAACAGCCCGGCGAAGCCGCCCAGGTCGCCGACGACCTCCGGACGCCAGGTGCGGTGCACCTTCGTCTTGAGCATCTCGACCGCCTGCTCGCCGGCGTGGATCGACACGCCCGCTTCGGCGTACGTCACGGTGCGCTTACGCGTGGTACGCCCGTTGGCCGCGTTCCATGGCTCGGTGTCGGCTCGTTCGCTCACGTTTGTCACTGCTCTCCTTCGATGCACTTCGTCCACTACGTGACGGGTTGGGCGAAATGTCGGTTGTGCTCGTTACGACCGTGCGTCACGGACGCGTGAGTGCGTCCGCACCGCCAGGGCTCGGCACCTGCGCCGGCCCGTCGACTCCGGCGCCGTCGCCGCCGATCCGACCGACGCCGACCCGGCGGCCGACCCCTTCCAGCACATGCTTACCGATCATGTTGTCGGCCGGCAGCTCAATCGGGTAGACGCCGTCGAAGCACGCCCGGCAGAGTCGGTTCTTCGGCTGCTCGGACGCGGCGATGAGGCCGTCGAGCGAGACGTAACCGAGCGTGTCCGCGCCGATCGATGCGCCGGATCCCTTCGGTGTCGAGGTTGCCGGCGACCAGCTCGGCCCTGGTGGCGAAGTCGATGCCGTAGAAGCACGGCCACTTCACCGGCGGCGACGAGATCCGGATGTGGACCTCCAGCGCACCGGCCTCGCGCAGCATCCGGACGATCGCCCGCTGGGTGTTGCCACGCACGATCGAGTCGTCCACGACGACGATCCGCTTGCCCCGAAGAACATGCCGCAGCGGGTTGAGCTTGAGACGGATGCCCAGCTGGCGGATGGTTTGCGAAGGCTGGATGAAGGTACGGCCGACGTACGCGTTCTTGATCAACCCGGCACCGTACGGGATGCCGGACGCCTGCGCGTAACCGATCGCGGCCGGCGTGCCCGACTCCGGCACCGGGATGACCAGATCCGCCTCGACCGGGTGCTCCTGCGGCCAGCCGCCGACCGACCTCGACCCGGGCGTCGAAGACGTTGCGGCCGGAGATCGTGGAGTCCGGGCGGGCCAGGTAGACGTACTCGAAGAGGCAGCCCTTGGGATCCGGCGGCGGCGAACCGCTGCGAGCGCAGGCCGTGCTCGTCGATGGCGATCAGCTCGCCGGGCTCGATCTCGCGGACGACCGAGGCACCGAGCGTGTCCAGCGCCGCCGTCTCGCTCGCGATCACCCAGCCGCGCTCCAGCCGGCCGAGCACGAGCGGGCGGACGCCGTTCGCGTCGCGGGCTGCGTACAACGTGTTCTCGTCCATGAACACGAAGCTGAACGCACCGCGCAGCTTGGGCAGGACGAGCATCGCGGCCGCCTCGACCGAGAGGTCCGGATAGGACGGCGAGCATCTCGGCGACCAGCGCGGTGTCGGACGTCTCGCCGTCGGCGCCCGTCACCAGCGAGCTTCGCCAGCTCGGCGGTGTTGACCAGGTTGCCGTTGTGGGCGAGCGCGATGGTCGTGCCGGTATCGGTCGACTTCAGCAGCGGCTGCGCGTTTTCCCAGGTGGATCCGCCGGTCGTGCTGTAGCGCGCGTGCCCGATCGCGACGTGGCCGCGGAGGCTGAGCAGGGTCGCCTCGTCGAAGACCTGGGCAACCAGCCCGAGATCCTTGTACGCGACGACGGCGGACCCGTCGCTCACCGCGATACCGGCGGCTTCCTGACCGCGGTGCTGAAGGGCGTAGAGTCCGAAATAAGTCATTTTGGCAACATCTTCACCCGGCGCCCAGATGCCGATGATGCCGCATTCGTCCTGTGGGCCCAGGTCCTGCGGATCAAGGTCGTGTGTCAGTCGACCGTCGCCTCGGGGCACGTGCCGCTCCTCGTCTTGGTCGCCGCCACCTTGGGTGGGTGCCGGCGCGAGATGATCGTGTCTTCGACGGAGTAATGCGCACCCGGTTGGGGGTCACCACTTGCGGCTAGTGTACGCGAGGCCTGGCTGCGACCCGCCTGCGTCACCCCTTACGAGTGTCCGGCGTAACTCGGTAGCGGAAGGTGGGCAGAAAGATCGGCACGAATGCCACTCACTCGGATGACACCTTCCGCCAGCGCCGACTCCCAGGACCGTCGGCCGGTAGCAACCTTTACCCAGGTCACGGCGTCTGTCTCGACAACGTTCGGCGGCGTTCCGCGGGTATGACGCGGACCGCTAATACACTGAACAGCACCGAAAGGTGGGACCCTTACCTCCACCGAACGGCCAGGTGCCAGGTTAGCTAATTCCCCCAAAAGCTCCCGAACCGCATCACGGAGGCTGTTTCGTTCCGGTGTCAGGCCATCCTCGATGGCCTTGATCACGCGGTGCACGACATCGGAATTTCCGTACGCAGGGGACACGTCGGGACGATACGACCTTCGTCGGGGTTCCGTCCAGACCGGCCCTCCCTTTCGGAAGCCGTGCGAAACCAGGCATAGTTGCCGACGGTGTATGCGCTCGTGTGGCTATGAAGACGGAGGCGGTTGGACGTGACTGCTGAACGACGTTCCTGGATCCGGCCACATCGGTCCCGGGCATTTCGTGCAGGTGTGTCTGTCCTGACGATGCTCGGTGCGATGCTCGTCGGATCGCTCGCGGTCGCCAGCCCGGCTCAGGCGGACGGACCCGCGCTGTTCTCGGTCTCGAACCCGCCACAGATGGGCGACTTCCACCCCGGCGATCCGGCCCAGACGATCGCTTTCGTGGTTACCGACGTCGGCGAACCGACCAACCAGCCGCCGACGCTGACCGCTGCGATGACGATGACGCCCGCCGACGACTTCACCGTCTCGGTCAGCGGCTGCACCCCAACCGGCGCCGCGAGCTGCAAGTTTGACTTCACCCAATCGTCCACGGTGACGGTGACGTTCTCGGTCCAGGAGAACGCGAACGTTACCGACATCGCGCAGGGCACATTCGCCACGTACGCGATGAACGTGCTCGTCAGCGACGGTGCGTTCAACGACAATCTGACCGACAAGAACCCCGCCAAGATCTACGGCATGCCGAAGCCGGTCGTGGTGAGCGGCGCCGTCTACGACAGCAACACCGGCAAGGTGGTCCCGGACGCGCTCGTCAAGATTGCCGACGACGACGAGAAGATCTTCTCGGCGACCACCGGCGCCGACGGCAAGTTCCTGTTCACGTCGACCGCGGCCAATCCGATCGCCCCCGGTCAGATCTCGATCGGTGCATCCAAGACCGGCTACAAGACTGTGCCGATGGCGATCGCGAACGGCCAGCCGACCACCAATCTGCATGTCAGCCTCGACCCGCTGCTGGCAAGCGCCTCGCCGACGGACACCCCGCCCGCCGACGGGCTGTCGGCCAGCGGTCCGGCCTCCGGCGGAGCGGTGACGTTCGCGACCACAGGCACCGACGCCTCGGCATCGACCGGCACCGGCGGCTCGGGCGTCAGCCTGATCCTGATCGGCGGCATCGTCCTGGTGCTCTGCGGTGCCGGTGCGATCGGTTACATCTTCTTCCGGCGGAAGAAGGACGACGCCGGACCCGCGCCCGTGCCGGTCGGCTCCGGCGACCCGTACTCGCCGCGCGGCGGCGGCCGGGGCCCGGATCGCACGATGGTCGCGCCCGGCCTCGCCGAAGCGCCGACGATGATGCACCGGCCGGTCGTCGTCGATGACTACGCCGACCCGTACGCGGCTCCGCGCAGCGCGCCGCCGAGCCGGCCGGCCGGTCCTCGCCAGCCCGGCTACCCGCCGCAGCCCGGCTACGGTCAGAACGGTTACGCGCAGCAGCCCGGCTACGACCAGAACGGCTACGCCCAGCAGCCGACCGCGTACGACCAGGGCGCTCACCAGCCCGGGTACGAGAACCGCTACGAGCAGGACGGATACCGCCAGGGCGGCGGCAATGCGTACCCGCCGGCAAACGGCTACCAGCAGGGTGGATACCAGCAGCAGGGCGGCTACCAGGAGCCGACGCCGGCCGCGCGCCGCCCGGTCGACCCCTACGGTCCGACCTACCCGCCGGCCGCACCCGGCTACGCGGCGGAGCCGACGACGTACGGCGCCTACCCGGGCAGCCCGGCCACCCCCGGCAACCAGGCCGGCAACGGCCACGCGGCCGGAAACAGCCACCAGGCAGCGAACGGCTACTCGCAGGGCAACGGCTACCAGCAGGGCGCCGGCTACCAGACCGAGGCCGGTTACGCGGCGCCGGACCGCGGTGGCTACCAGCCGTCCGGACCGACGTACCCGCCGGCCGATTCGGGCTACGGTGCGCAGACGCCGGCGTCGCAGTACGGCGGCGGCCGTCAGCAGGGCGGCCCGGCGTCGCCGCAGCCCGGCTACGGCCAGCAGCAGGGATACCAGCAGCAGCCCGGGTACCAGCAGTCGAACGGATACCAGGGCCAGCAGCCGGGCGGCTACCAGCAGGGCGCTCACCAGCAGGGTGGCTACCAGCCGGAGCAGTACCCGCCGAGTCCAGCCACCGGCCGACGAGCCATACGGTCAGCCGGGATACCAGCAAGGCGGCGGCTATCGGGGCGGCTACACGCCACCCGACCAGCGCGGCGCGGTCGACTGGCTGGACGACTAAGCTCGCTCGACGCTCATGATCCGGTAGAAGCGTCCGCTCTACCGGATCATGGAGAGTCGGGCAGCGCCGGTCAGGCGATGTTCGTGAAGGCGCCGTTCATCAGCATCGGAACCGTCGTCGAGGTGTCTATCGCTACGGCTACGTCCACGTCCTCGCCGAAGTTGCGCGCGACCAGTTCGCGGCCGGACACGCACCCGCGAATCGCGGCGACCGGATCCGACACGGCCGCAAGAGCCGCCAGCGTGATCGCGGCCTCGATCGACAGGCCGCCCGGGACGTGCGACAGACCGTCCAGGATCGTTGCCGCACCCAGCAGATCCTCGACGCAGGGACGCAGCGTGCCGTCCGGCCAGCGTTCACCCGAGGCGATCACACCGATCGGACGTTCGGCTGTCCCGTACCCCGAATGATTGAGCCAACGCACGACGGCGCGCGCGTTGCGCATGCAGGCCGCAAGCACCGGCGTGCCGGTCGCGCCCGCGGCGGCGCAGATCGCCGACCCGTTCGGCGACGGCAGAACCAGGTCGGCAACGACCGGCGCACGCACGAGCGACGCCGGGGACAGCGACCACGGATGGTCCGGTGAGATCGCATTCCGGCCCACCGCGACCGCCGCACCGATCCGGTCCGCGTAGACCTCGGCCTGCTCACCCCACGGAAAAGGGTGTACGCGGATGCCGCGCGCGACCGCGACGTCGAGCGCCGTGGTGAACGACAGGACGTCCACCACGATCAGGACCGCGCACGAGCGTCCGAGTTCGGCGGCGCCGGCGAGGCCCCACTCGAACCGAGCGCCCGTGCCCGGCTGACCGGTCATTCAGACTCGACGGGCACGGCCACCTTGGAGGCGACACCGCCGAAGTACTTCGGAAGCGTCGCGGTCCATGCGGCCCGCAACTCGTCCAGCGGTACCGAGAACACGTCGCGGATCGACAGCTCGGCCGCCGACGTGACCGTCCCGAGCACCGTCCACGGCACGTGGTGCTCGTCGCAGAGCGTCGTGAACGCCTTGTCGTGCCCGCGCGGCACCGTGACGACCGCGCGCGCGGTGGACTCGGCGAACAGCGCGACGAACGGTGAGATGCTGTGCGGCAGCGTGACCGAGACGCCGAGGTTGTTGCGCAGCGCCGACTCCACCAGCGCCTGGGCGAGGCCGCCGTCGGAGATGTCGTGCGCACTCGCCAGGTGCCCGCGCGCGGCGGCCGTGGAGATCACGTCGCCGAGCGCCTTCTCCTGACCGAGGAACACCTTCGGCGGACGGCCACCGAGGTGACCGTGGACGACCGAGGCCCACTCCGAGCCGGACAGCTCCTCGCGGGTCTCGCCGAGCAGCAGGACGATGTCGCCGTCGGCCTGGAACCCCATCGGTACGCGTTCCGCGACGTTCTCCAGCACGCCGAGTACGCCGACGACGGGCGTCGGGTGGATCGGCGTCGAACCGGTCTGGTTGTAGAAGCTGACGTTGCCGCCGGTGACCGGGATCCCGATCTCGGCGCAGCCGTCGGCGAGACCGCGGACCGCCTCGGCGAACTGCCACATCACGATCGGGTCCTCGGGCGAGCCGAAGTTCAGGCAGTTCGTGACGGCGACCGGCGCGGCACCGGTCATGGCCACGTTCCGGTACGCCTCGGCCAGCGCGAGCTTCGCCCCCTCGTACGGGTCGAGCCGGGCATATCGCCCGTTGCCGTCGCAGGACAGCGCGACGCCGAGGTCCGACTCCTCGTCGATCCGGATCACGCCGGAGTCCTCGGGCTGGGCGAGCACGGTGTTGCCGAGCACGTACCGGTCGTACTGCTCGGTCACGAAGCTCTTGTCGCACAGGTTCGGGCTCGCGACCATCCGCAGCAGCGTCGCGCGCAGCTCCTCGCCGTTGCGCGGCCGGGGCAGCGTCTCGGCCCGGTCGGCCTGCAGCAGGATCAGGTCGGCCGGCTCGCGCATCGGGCGGGCGTAGACCGGCCCGTCGTCGGCGAGCGAGCCGGGCGGTACGTCGACGACGGTCTGGCCGTTCCACGTGATGACGAGGCGGCCGGTGTCGGTCACCTCGCCGATGTCGGTCGCGTGGACGCCCCACTTCTCGGCGATCGCGAGCACCGCCTTGAGGTTCTCCGGCGTGACGATCAGCAGCATCCGCTCCTGCGACTCGCTGGCCAGGATCTCGTGCGGCGCCATCGACGGCTCCCGCAGCGGTACGCGTTCCAGGTAGGCCCGCATGCCCGTACCGGCGCCGGCCGCGGTCTCGGTGAGCGCGCAGCTGATGCCGGCGGCGCCGAGATCCTGGATGCCGACGACCAGCTTGGCCGCGTAGATCTCCAGGCACGACTCGATCAGGAGCTTCTCCATGAACGGGTCGCCGACCTGCACCGACGGGCGGCGGCTGCTCGCCGCCCTCGTCGAAGGTCGCGCTGGCCAGGATCGAGGCGCCGCCGATGCCGTCCCGGCCGGTCTTCGCGCCCATCAGCACGACGATGTTGCCCGGACCCTTGGCGTCCTTGCTCTGCAGACCGTCGACCGGCAGCACGCCGAGGCACAGCGCGTTGAGCAGCGGGTTCGCCTGGTAGCACGGCGTCGAAGACCAGCTCGCCGCCGATGTTCGGCAGGCCGAGGCAGTTGCCGTAGCCGCCGACGCCGCCGACGATGCCGGCCAGCACGCGCTTGGTGTCCGGGTGGTCGATCGCGCCGAACCGCAGCGGATCCATCACCGCGATCGGGCGGGCGCCCATCGCGAGGATGTCGCGGACGATGCCGCCGACGCCGGTCGCCGCGCCCTGGTACGGCTCGACGAAGCTCGGGTGGTTGTGCGACTCGACCTTGAACGTGACCGCCAGCTTGTCGCTGACCTGGATCACGCCGGCGTTCTCGCCCATGCCGGCGAGCAGGCGATCGCTCTTCGGCGCCTTCTCCGCCGAACTGGCGCAGGTGCATCTTGCTCGACTTGTACGAGCAGTGCTCGCTCCACATGATCGAGTACATGTACAGCTCGGAGTCGGTCGGGCGCCGGCCGAGGATCGTCGACGATCTTCGCGTACTCGTCCGGCTGCAGGCCGAGGCCCGCGTACGGCATCTCCTGATCGGTGGTCGCCGCGGCCGTCTCCACGGTATCGACGATGACCGTCTGACTCTCGCTCATGTCCGCCCCCGCTCCGCAGGGCGCGGACGCTGCATCGTCCGACAGCTGCCATTCGCCGTCCGCAGGCGTGCCGCTGCCATGCTCGACGGCTGCCCCGCCGAGGCTCTTCAGGACGGAGGTGAAGAAGCCGAGACCGTCCAGCGGACGGGCCGGTCAGCGCCTCGACCGCGTGCTCCGGGTGCGGCATGATGCCGACGACGTTGCCGGCCTCGTTGCGGATCGCGGCGATGTCGCGCATCGAGCCGTTCGGGTTGCCGCCGACGTAACGGGCGACGACCCGGCCCTCGGCCTCGAGCGCGTCCAGCGTACGGTCGTCGCCGACGTAGCAGCCCTCGCCGTTCTTCACCGGGATCAGCGATCTCCTGGCCGGTCGCGAACGCGCCGGTCCACCGGCTGTCCACGCTCTCCATCCGGAGGCGCTGGTCGCGGTTGCGGAAGTGCAGGTGGCTGTTGCGGACCAGCGCGCCGGGCAGCATGTGCGCCTCGCACAGCACCTGGAAGCCGTTGCAGATGCCGAGCACCGGCAGGCCGCCCTTGGCGGCGTCGATGATCGACGTCATGACCGGCGCGAACCGGGCGATCGCGCCGCAGCGGAGATAGTCGCCGTAGGAGAAGCCGCCCGGCAGCACCACGGCGTCGACGCCGTGCAGGTCGGAGTCGGCGTGCCAGAGCGCGACCGCGTCGGCTCCGGCGACGCGGACCGCGCGGCGGGCATCCCCGTCGTCGAGCGATCCGGGGAACGTCACCACGCCGATCTTCACAGCTGCGATTCCGTCCGGATCGTGAACGTCTCGATCACCGGGTTCGCCAGCAGCTTGTCCGCGATCTCGCGGGCCTGTTCGAGATCGGGCTCGCCGGTGAATTCGATTTCGATGCGCTTGCCGATGCGTACAGCCGAGATGCCGTCGACTCCAAGGGAAGGCAGGGCGTTCGCCACCGCCTGGCCTTGCGGGTCGAGGATCTCCGGCTTGAGCATGACGTCGACCACGACGCGAGCCACGGGTACTCCCAGCCTGGGTACTCAATCCGCCGTTTTGCGGGCGTCGCCCAGCGTACCGGGCGGTAAGCGAGCGCCGGGCACCGCCCACGCGGACGTGACGCACGCTACGTGAGGGCGGTGTATCCGGTGATGATCGCGAAGACCGCGCAGAGTGCCGCTGCGACGTACGTGACGATCGACGCCCGTACCCGCTTGAGGATCACCCGGCCGAGCAGAACGGCCGCGCCGGAGACCAGGCACAGGCCCGAGCCAGGAACCGATGAACACCCCGACCGGGTTGTTGCCCTTCGCCACCAGACCGGCCGTGAGCAGCTGGGACAGGTCGCCCCACTCGGCCGCGAACAGCACCACGAAGCTGGTCGTGAACGCCCGCAGCCAGGACACCGGCTCGGCCGTCACCGGCTGCTCGTCGGAGGCCTCGTTCGGCCTGGGCCTGGCGGGCGTGCCGGAACAGGATCACCGCGAACGACCACGAACATCGCGGCCACGAACCACTGGACGTACGTCGACGGCAGCAGCGTGAGCAGCTTGCCGGCGCCGACCGCGACCGCGCACTGGATGAAGAACGCCGAGATCACGCCGAGATAGACCGGCAGCGCCCGGTAGCGGGTGGACAGCATCAGCGACGCGACGAACGTCTTGTCCGGCAGCTCGACCGGCACGATCAGGACGAACGCCGTGAGTGCGGCGGTGACGAAGTTCACGCGGTCGCGACCATGATCAAGCGGTCGTGGTGAGCGATCGGTTCACGCGGTGAGATCACGTCTGCAGTCTTCCAGTCGGATGTTGCGGAAGTGCGTTCTGATTCACAGGATTGGCGCAGGCCGGTAGCTGCCGGCCTCGGGATGCGCGGCCACGACCGCCGCGACCTGCGCCGCGACCGCTGCGACCTGCGCCGATGCGGCACCGACGAACGCCGATCGGTCGGCCACCAGCGCGTCGATCTCGGCGCGGCTGAGCCCGAGCCGCGGATCGGCGGCCAGCCGGTCGAACAGGTCGTTCTCGGCCGCGCCCTTCTCGCGCATCGCCAGCGCGACCGCGACCGCGTGCTCCTTGATCGCCTCGTGCGCGGTCTCCCGACCGACGCCCCGGCGAGCGGCCGCGACCAGCACCTTCGTGGTCGCCAGGAACGGCAGGTAGCGGTCCAGCTCGCGGGAGATCACCGCCGGATAGGCGCCGAACTCGTCCAGCACGGTCAGGAACGTCTGGAACAGCCCGTCGAGCGCGAAGAACGCGTCCGGCAGCGCGACCCGGCGGACCACCGAGCATGACACGTCACCCTCGTTCCACTGATCGCCGGCCAGCTCGCCGACCATGGACAGGTACCCGCGGACGATCACCGCCAGCCCGTTTACCCGCTCGCACGAGCGCGTGTTCATCTTGTGCGGCATCGCGCTCGAGCCGACCTGGCCGGCCTTGAAGCCCTCGGTCGCCAGCTCCTGGCCGGCCATCAGCCGGATCGTGGTGGCCAGCGAGGACGGCGCGGCGGCGGCCTGGGCGAGCGCCGAGACCACGTCGAAGTCGAGCGAGCGCGGGTAGACCTGCCCGACGCTGGTCAGCACGCGGGCGAAGCCGAGATGCTCGGCCACCCGCCGTTCCAGCTCGGCGACCTTGCCGGCATCGCCGTCGAAGAGGTCGAGCTGATCGGCGCTCGTCCCCATCGGGCCCTTGATGCCGCGCAGCGGGTAACGGCGCAGCAGATCGTCCACCCGCTCGTACGCGATGAGCAGCTCCTCGGCCGCGCTCGCGAATCGCTTGCCCAGCGTGGTCGCCTGCGCCGGCACGTTGTGCGATCGGCCGACCATCACCGTCTCGTCGTACTCGACGGCGAGCGCGGCCAGGCGGGCCAGCGTGGTGACGATCCGATCCCGGATCAGCTCCAGCGACGCCTTGATCTGCAGCTGCTCGACGTTCTCGGTCAGATCGCGGGAGGTCATGCCCTTGTGGATGTGCTCGTACCCGGCCATCGCCGAGAACTCCTCGATCCGGGCCTTCACGTCGTGCCGCGTCATCTTCTCGCGCTCGGCGATGCTCGCGAGGTCGACGTCGTCGACCGCAGCGGCATACGCCTCGATCACACCGTCGGGAAGATCAACCCCAAGATCCCGCTGCGCGGAGAGTACGGCCAGCCAAAGCCGCCGCTCCGCTCGGACCTTCTCCTCGGGCGACCAGATCGTCACAAGATCCGTGGAGGCATAGCGACCGGCAAGGACATTGGGCACGCGCGGCTTCGTCACGGTAGGACATTCTCGCAGGACCGTCCTACTCCCCTGGGCGTAGGCCGGGCATTCTCGATGTCGCTGCCTGGCGTACGCGCATCTTGATGATCATCTCATAGGGTGTCTGGCATGACCGGTTATCGCGCAACCTTCGGCACCATCACACGAATCCTCGCGATGGCGACCGGCACGCTCGCCGTCGCCCAATTCGCGCTCGCCGGCTTCGGTGCGTTCGACGCGTTCCAGAAGCAGCACGGTTTCAAGCCGCACGAGGTGGTCGGCAACATCATCGGCGGCCTCACGCTGCTGATCCTGATCGCCGCACTGGTGGCCCGGGTCAACCGGGCAGACCGTGATCCAGGCGGTCGGCCTGTTCCTGCTCGCCGCGCCGATCCAGCCGCTGCTGGCCGACTGGGGAAAGCATCACCCCTGGGTCGGTGCGATCCACGCGCTGGTCGGGCTGCTGATCCTCGGCGCGTGCTTCGGACTGTCGCGGAAGCTGCCCGCGGTGGAAGCTACGAGCGTCCTCTAAGCGGAGCGGCGCATCAGGATGGTCGTGCCGTCGCGCGTATCGATCGCGGCGGCATCCATCAGCTGCGTGATCAGGACGAGGCCACGGCCGCGAACCTCGCTGCTGCCGGCCGTTCGGGTTTCGGCCGGTCGAGTGTCGGCAGACCGCGGGCCGGCGGAGCGGGCCGGGATCCACTCGCCGCTGTCATGCACGGACAGCTCGACCGATGAGCCGTCGATGTGGCCGGTGATCGCCACGATGCCGTCGGCGTTGCCGCGGTAGGCGTGCTCGATCGCGTTCGCGACCGCCTCGGAGCAGGACAGCACGATCGCATCGCAGTCGTCCGGCGCGACCCGGTGCGCGGTGAGCCAGGCCCGTACGGCAGCCTCGCATCGCAGCCAGCTGCTGGACATCTGCGCGCATAGACCGGTCGAACCCGCTCGCGCCGTTCGCCGTCGATCGCCCGGTGGCGTCAGATAGCCACGGGTCATCGATGCCGGACGTATTCGCGAGGCTCATATGCGTCCCACAATACAAGCGGCGATCTATCTCTCAATAGAGTGACTCGCGGGCCTGCGGCGGCCACGACGGCGGCGGACGTAAGGATGGTCTGATGACGCTCATCCAGATGCCGACGACGGGCTCGATCTACCGGCACGCCATCGCCGGACTGGTCCGGCGCCGGGACACGTCCGCACTGCCCGGCGAGTCGTTCCAGGTGGCGGACGTCGTCGTGGATCCGGCGTCGCTGGCGGCCTACGAGCGGGTCTGCGAGTTTCGGCGCTCCGACTCCGTACCGGCGACCTACCTGCACGTCCTGGCGTTTCCGATCGCCATGCATCTGATGAACTCGCCGGCGTTCCCGTTCGGCGTGATCGGGCTCGTGCACATCGCGAACACGATCACGCAGATCCGGCCGGTCGATGCCGGCCGAGCGCCTGACGTTCACGGTGTCCGCCGAGAATCTGCGACCGCACGATCGCGGCCGGCAGTTCGACGTCGTCGCGGTGGCAACCGTCGAGGGCAACACCGTCTGGCGCGGTGTCTCGACCTATCTGCGGCGGGACACGTCACGGTCGGCCACGCCGCGTACGGAAGAGCGTCGCCTGCACGAGCCGAGCCGCGCCGGACGTGATCTGGACGGTGGGACGGGACATCGGAACCGCGTACGCGAAGGTGTCCGGCGACCGCAATCCGATCCACGTGTCGATGCTGGGCGCCAAGGCGTTCGGCTTTCCTCGCCCGATCGCGCACGGGATGTGGTCGGCCGCCCGATGCCTTGCCGCGATAGAGGTCGAGTTGCCGGCGGCGTACGACTATGGGGTGGTCTTCAAGCGGCCGATCCTGCTGCCGTCGACCGTGGCCTTCACGCACCGCGGACCCGAGATCGCGCTGACCGGCGAGCGTTCCGGCGTGCCGCATCTGAACGCGACCCTCATCCCGCTATCGGCGCCAGGTGGCGCCGTCGAGCATGTTGGCGGCGCCTAGCCAGACGATGTTCATCAGGCGGCCGGCCACCGTGTCGGGTGCGGTCTCCGGGTTGTCCACCAGCCAGTCGGCCAGCGATTCGCTCGCACCGACCAGGGCGTGTGCCAGACCGTTGAGGTCGGCCGGGCGCGGGCGGCGGCCGCGCGCCTCGACCGCGTGCGAGAGCAGGCCGGTCACCACGTCGATCATGCGGGCCCGCATGCGCGCGTGCTCGGCGGCGAACGGGCCTTGCGCCTGGCGGTAGAGCACGGTCCACCCGTCGCGATGGGCGGCGACGAAGCCGAAGAATGCGCGCATGCCCTGCCACAGCTGCTCGTCCGGGCCGAGATCCGCGTCCACGACGTCGACGATCGACTGCATCAGGCGGGTGCCCTCGCGGTGCAGGCAGGCGACGAAGAGATCCTCCTTCGCGCCGAGGTAGGCGTAGACCATCGGCTTCGAGACCGTCGCGCGGGCCGCGATGTCGTCCATCGACGCGGCGTGGAAACCCAGACGCGCGAACTCGGCCACGGCGGCGTCGAGCATCTGCTGCTCGCGGACCGCTCGTGGCACTCGCCGCACGCCCTCGGCCGGGCCGCGACGAGCGCCACCGGCCGGGCTGCGAAGAACGAGGCTCACGTCTGTCATGCTTGCCATCATACCTACTCACGCGTAATGTTACGCGCGAGTAACTTAAATCATCGTACGGAGGACCAACGCATGGCCGACATCGACCTGTCCAACTTCGACTCGATCGACCCGAAGCAGTTCGCCCAGATCGTCAAGAGTGCATCGACCGACCAGATCAACGCAGCGCTCCAGGGCGACACGCGGGACAAGGTGCTGAACGAGATCTTCGGCCGCATGCCGGGCCTGTTCCGCGCCGACCGCGCCGGCAACACGAACACCGTGATCCACTGGAGCATCGGCGACGGCCCGGACGGTCGCGTCGACACGTACGAGCTGGTCATCGCGGACGGCAAGTGCGTCCTGTCGCCGACGCCGGAGCACGAGGCGAAGCTCGCACTGACGCTCGGGCAGGCCGACTTCCTCAAGGTCGTCTCCGGCAACGCGAACCCGGTGATGATGTTCATGACCGGCAAGCTGAAGGCGAAGGGCGACCTCGGTCTGGCCGCGAAGATCGCCGACCTGTTCGACATCCCGAAGAGCTGACGGATGGCGGAATTCTCGCTGGATCTGAACGACGAGCAGCGCGAACTACGGGACTGGGTGCACGGCTTCGCCGCCGACGTCGTACGCCCGGCCGCGGCCGAGTGGGATGAGAAGGAGGCCACGCCGTGGCCGATCATCCAGGAGGCCGCGAAGATCGGCCTGTACGGGTTCGAGTTCCTCGCGAACGTCAACGCCGACCCGACCGGCCTGTCCATGCCGCTGATCCAGGAGGAGCTGTTCTGGGGCGACGCCGGCATCGGCATGGCCATCGTCGGCACCGGCCTCGCGGTCGCGGCGATCTTCGCGAACGGCACCCCTGAGCAGCTGTTCGAATGGGTCCCGCTGTGCTTCGGCGACGCCTCCGACCCGAAGGTCGCGGCGTTCTGCTCGACCGAGCCGGAAGCCGGTTCGGACGTCGCCGCGATGCGTACGCGGGCCCGCTACGACGAGGCCACCGACGAGTGGATCCTCAACGGGCAGAAGGCGTACGCGACGAACGGCGGCATCGCGAACGTGCACGTCGTGACCGCGTCGGTCTACCCGGAACTCGGCTCGCGCGGCCAGGCCGCGTTCATCGTGCCGCCCGGCACCGCCGGGCCTCGTCGGGCTCGAAGAAGCTCAAGAAGCTCGGGCTGCGGGCATCGCATACGGCCGACGTGTTCCTCGACGACGTACGCGTTCCGGGCCGCTGCCTCGTCGGCGGCAAGGAGAAGTTCGACGAGCGCATCGCCCGGGCCCGCGAAGGCCGAAGCGGGTCCGGCTCGGCCGCGATGCGGACGTTCGAGGCGACCCGGCCGACCGTCGGCGCGCAGGCAATCGGCATCGCCCGGGCCGCGTACGAGTACTCGCTGGAGTACGCGAAGAACCGGGTCACGTTCGGGCGCCCGATCATCGAGAACCAGGCGATCGCGTTCACGCTGGTCGACATGAAGACCGAGATCGACTGCGCTCGGCTGCTCGTACACCGGGCGGCGTGGATGGCCCGGAACTCGCGGACGTTCGAGGCGGCCGAAGGCTCGATGAGCAAGTTGAAGGCCGGCGAGGTCGCCGTACGGGTGACCGAGCAGGCCGTGCAGATCCTCGGCGGCGCCGGCTACCTGCGCGAACATCCGGTCGAGCGCTGGTACCGCGACTCCAAGATCTACACGATCTTCGAGGGCACCTCCGAGATCCAGCGGCTCGTCATCGCACGCGCGATCTCCGGCATGCAGATCCGCTGACGGGCACCGGTAGCGCCGGACTGCAGTATGAATGCCGGCGCTACCGGGTTAATTCGGCACGATCGTTCCGGTAGCCGCGCTTGACGAGCGGCGATACCATGCCTCATGTCTTTGAAGCGCACCGCCACGAAGATCGTTGCCGTGGCCTCACTCGCACTGCTCACCGGTGTTCTCGGTGCCTGCCATAAGTCCGCAACGCCGACCGCCACCGTCTACCGGGCCGCTGCCGGCCGCTGCCGACCTGCTGACCCAAGCCGGCACCGCGATGGGCAACGTGCAGACCGTGCACTTCACCATCGCCATCGACGGCACGCTGCCGAGCCTGCCGCTGCAGAGCGCCGACGGTGTGCTGACGCATGCCGGCGAGGCCAAAGGCACCGCGAAGATCGTCGAACTGGGCTCGACGATCGAGGCGAACTTCATCGTCGTCGGCGACTCGTTCTACCTGAAGGTGCTCGGCGGCGACTACCAGAAGCTGCCGCTCTCGAGCGCGACGAGCATCTACGACCCGTCGGCGATCCTCGATCCGAACCGCGGCATCCCGAAGATCATTACGAGTGCACAGAACGCCAAGACGGTCGGCGCGACCACGATCAACGGCAAGACCGCGTACCAGGTCTCGCTCACGCCCGACCCGACCGCGGTCGCCAACCTCATCCCCGGCATGACCGGCCAGGTCACCGGCTCGGTCTGGATCGACAAGGACTCCGGCCACGTGGTCAAGGCGGTCTTCGCGGTCCCGTCCGGCGGCAAGACCGTGACGGCGACGCTCACGTTCGACAACTACGACGCACCCGTGACCATCAGTGCTCCCTGACCTCGCTCTCGACCGCTCCGAAGCAGCTACGCCGCCCCCGACGCCGCCTGGCGATCAGCGTCGGGGGCCTCGCTGTGCTGCTCGCGGCGATGGACGCATACGTGGTCGTCAGCCTCTTCAAGACGATCCTCGACGACCTGCAGGTGCCGCTCAACCACCTTGAGCGAGCCACCCCGATCATCACCGGCTACCTGCTGGGATACGTCGCGGGCATGCCGTTGCTGGCGCGCGTTTCGGACCGGTTCGGTCGTCGGATCGTGATCTTCCTGAGCCTGGCCGGCTTTGCCGCCGGGTCCGCGCTGACCGCTCACGCCGGCGGCGTCTATGTGCTGGTCACCGGCCGCGCGATCCAAGGACTGGCCGGCGGTGCGCTGCTCCCGGTCACGATGGCGCTGGCCGCCGACCTGTTCTCCGAAGCCCGGCGCGCCAGCGTGCTCGGCGGCGTCGGTGCCGCTCAGGAACTCGGCAGCGTGCTCGGCCCGCTCTACGGCGCCGGCGTCGCCGCGCTGGTCAGCTGGCGCTGGATCTTCTGGATCAACATTCCACTCGCGGCCGTCGCGGCCGTCGCGGTGTACTTCGCGGTCCCACGCAGATCCGAAGATCGCGAGGGTACGCCCCGGCCGCGCATTGACGTCGTCGGCGGCCTCCTGCTGGCGGTGGCGCTCGGTGCGTTCGTGATCGCGTTGAACAACCAGCATCCGGAGAACGGCGTCCTGCCGTCCTACGGTCCGCAACTCCTGCTCGGCGGAGCGGTCGTGCTGGCCGTGTTCGTCGCCTGGGAGTGGAAAGCCCGGACGAAGCTGCTGGATCTGACGCATGTCGACCGCAGCGTGTTCTTCGCCGCCCTCGGGGCAAGCCTGCTCACCGGCGGCGCGCTGCTGTCGACGCTGGTCTTCATCCAGCTCGAAGGCGAGGCCGTGCTGAACAAGTCGGCGGGGCAGGCGACGCTGCTGCTCGGCCGGTTCCTGATCGCGCTGCCGATCGGCGCGTTGATCGGCGGCTTCGCCGCGCGCCGGATGTCGGCTCGATGGGTAGGCGTGTTCGGGCTCGGGCTCGCCACCGCCGCGTACGTGCTGATCTCGCACTGGCCGTCGGATGTGCTCGGCGCGAAGTACGGGTTCCTGCCGCAGTTCGACACCGACCTGATCCTGGCCGGCCTCGGGCTCGGCATCGTGATCGCGCCGCTGTCGGTCGCGGTGCTCCGGGTCGTACCGGCCGAGTCGCACGGCATCGCGTCCGCCGGGCTGGTCGTCGCCCGGATGCTCGGCATGCTGCTCGGTGTGTCCGCGCTCGCGGCCTGGGGGCTGCACAAGTTCGACGAGCTGACCAAGAACGTGGCACTGCCGTTCCCGGCCACCGACGATGCCGTCACCCGGTATACGAATGCGCTGATCGCGGCGTACCAGAGTGAATTTCGATCGATCTTCCTGGTCACCGCGGGCCTGTGCGCGCTCGCCGGAGTTCTCACGCTCGCGATCGGCGGACGCCGCGAACGGGTAACGGCTAGCTGACCGGCACCGTGACATCGCCTCGTATCGCGGCCGAGGCGATGTCACCGCGGTGCTGAGAGCCGGCCAGCGAGATGCCGTCGACGAGTTCGTATGCGGCGGCGCGGGCGGCGGCCAGGGAATCGCCGATGCCCATGCAGTTGAGCACCCGACCGCCGTCGGACCGTAGCGTGCCGTCGGCGGCACGGGTCGTGCCCGCGTGCAGGACACCGTCGCGCTCGGCACCGAGGATCACGTCACCGGTTCGGGGCGCGATCGGGTAGCCGGCCGACGCGATCACGACATTGACCGCGCTTCCGTCCCGCCATTGCAGCGGCGGCAGGCTCGCGAGCGTGCCGGTCGCCGCCGCCTCGAGTACGCCGGCCAGCGGCGTCTCCAGCAGCGCGAGTACCACCTGGGAATCCGGATCACCGAAGCGGCAGTTGAACTCGATCACCTTGGGACCGGTCGCGGTCAGCGCGAGCCCGACGTAGAGCGCTCCGCTAAACGGTGCATCGCGGCGCGTCATCTCGGCCAACGTCGGCCGGACGACATCGGCCATCACGTCGGCGACCAGCGACGCGGGCGCCCAGTCGAGCGGCGCGTACGCGCCCATGCCACCGGTATTCGGGCCCTCGTCGAAGTCGCGCGATGCGCTTGAAGTCCTGCGACGGCATCAGCGGTACGGCCGAGACGCCATCGCAGATGACGAACACCGAGACTTCCGGCCCGGCCAGATACTCCTCGACCACGACCCGGTGACCGGCCGCCAGAATCGAGGCCGCGTGTGCCGATGCGACCTCGCGGTCGTCGGTGACAACGACGCCCTTTCCGGCCGCGAGACCGTCGTCCTTGACCACATAGGGTGCACCGAATTCGTCGAGTGCCGCATCGACGTCGCTGCGGTCCGAACAGGTACGCGCGCCGGCCGTCGGCACACCCGCGGTGACCATCACGTCCTTCGCGAACGCCTTCGACCCTTCGATCCGGGCCGCGGATGCGTTCGGGCCGAAACATGCGATGCCGGCCGCGCGAACGGCATCGGCCATACCGGCGACCAGCGGCGCCTCGGGACCGACAACGACGAGGTCAGCATTCATGTCGCGGGCAAGTTCGGCAACCGCTGCATTATCAGCGCTGTCTATGAATTGACTGTCAACGGAGGTGCCATTCTGCAATCGCAGCAAAGCCATTCCTGGATTTCCCGGAGCGCAAATCAACGCCGTGACGGATGGGTCGACGGAAAGGGCCTTGGCCAGCGCATGTTCGCGACCGCCGGTGCCTATCAGGAGTACTCGCACAGCATCGAATGCTACCGGTGTGCCAATCCGACCCTATTACCGCGTGTGCGTTCCCTACGGTTCATGTGAATGTCTTGACACATATATGTGGCACTCGATCAGATGACTCGAGTGCTCGGCTCGGCCGGGCCCCTGCGCACCCGTCATGAGTGCGCATTCCCCATATGCACTACCCCCAGAGTGTAAGGAAGGGAGTTCCATGCGTTCATCCTCTGCTCGTCGGGCCATCGCCCGCCGGGCTCTGGTCACGCTTGGCGCGGCGGTACTGACCGTACCGCTCATCGCCAACGCCGCGTTCTCGGCGCCGGTATCAGCACGCTCGGTCGTCTCCGGCAGCGCCCCCGCGTGGGCAACGCCGTCACGCGCCGTCGGTACGCCGTCGGCAACGAGCCGGATCTCGTTCAACGTCGTGCTTCCGCTGCGGGACGCGAAGGGCGCCGAGAACCTCGCGGCCGCCGTGTCCAACCCCCGGAGCGCGAGCTACGGCAAGTACCTCTCGGCGGCTGCCTTCAACGCGAAGTACGCACCGACGGCCGCCTCGGTGGCGAAGGTCGAGGCCTACCTCAAGAGCGTCGGCATCAACGTCAGCGGTGTCGCGGCCGGCAACCGCTGGATCGTGGCGAGTGGCACGGTCAAGCAGATCAACGCGGCGTTCGGCACGACGCTGCGCAACTACAAGTACAACGGCAAGACGCTGCGCGCGCCGTCCGGGAACCTGACGGTCGCAAGCAGCATCCGTGGTCTGGTCGCCGGCTTCGTCGGCATCTCGGCGGATGGCCTCCTCCGTACGCCGACGAACGTCAAGCCGTCGACCACGGTCACCGAGGCGTCCACGCCGTCGGCGGACCTTCCGACGCCGTCGACCTGCTCCGCCTTCTGGGACCAGCACGAGCAGGTTGCTCCGCTGGCCTACGGCAAGACGTCGTTCCCGACGCCGGGCTGTGGCTACACGGCCGCGAACCTGCGCAGCGCGTACGGCCTCCAAAGCGCGGAGAACGCCGGCGACACCGGTAAGGGTGTCACCGTCGCGATCGTCGATGCGTACGCGTCGCCGACCATGCTCGCCGACGCGAACGAGCTGTCGTCGATCCAGGGTGAGCCGCAGTTCAAGGCCGGCCAGTACTCCGAGACCGTGATGGGCCCGTTCACGCTGCAGGACGAGTGCGGTGGCGAGTTCGGCTGGAACGAAGAGGAGAGCCTCGACGTCGAAGCCGTACACGGCATGGCACCGGGCGCGAACATCCACTATGTCGGCGCCGCGAACTGCGACACCGGCATCGATGACGCGGTCAACTACATCATCCAGAACCACCTCGCCTCGATCGTCAGCAACTCGTACGGCTTCGCCGGCGAGGGCGGCCTCGGCGACGAGGTCGCGATGGAGCACTCGGAGTTCGTACAGGCGGCTGCCGAAGGCATCGGCTTCTACTACTCCACCGGTGACGACGGCGACAACACCTCGATCGGCGACCCGATGCCGGAGCCCGACTTCCCGGCGACCGACCCGCTGGTCACCGCCGTCGGCGGCACCGACCTCGCGATCAACTCGAACGGCAGCTACAAGTTCGAGACCTCGTGGGGCGATGACCTGGACAGCGTCAACTTCGCCACCACGCCATCGAGCCTTTCGTCTCCGCTGCCCGGTGGTTTCATCTTCGGTGGTGGCGGCGGCGTGAGCAGCCTCTTCACCGAGCCGGCGTACCAGAAGCTGGCCGTACCGTCGAAGCTCGCGAAGCTGAACGGCTCGACCGCGATGCGCGTCATCCCGGACATCGCCGCTGACGCGGACCCGGAGACCGGCTTCACGATCGGCCTCAGCGACCAGGCCGACGGTGTTCCGTTCGGCTTCGTCCAGATCGGTGGCACGAGCCTCGCGGCACCGACCATCGCAGGCATCCAGGCGGTTGCCAGCCAGGGACGCCTGTTCCCGATCGGCTTCGCCAACCCGCTGCTCTACACGCTGAGCCTGACTGGAATCGCATTCCACGACGTCAAGCCGCCGAGCAGCACGGTTGCGATCGTCACGAACTCCGGCCGTTCGTTGCTGACGCTGGGCGATGACTCGTCGCTCACGTCCACGAAGGGCTACGACGACACAACCGGCCTCGGTACGCCGAACGGCCTCGCCTACCTGCTGGGAGAGAAGATCCTCCCGTAGCTGAGTAGTTGCACCGAACGTTGATCCTGAGGTTAGCGATACGCCGTCGAACGGCAGCTAACCTCAGGATCAACTATCAGATCAACGGGTGACGGAAGATGTTCTCGTCCCGGCCCGGGCCGACGCCGACGACGCTGACGCGGGTGCCGCAGAGTTGCTCGATGCGCTCGATGTAGCGCTGCGCGTTCGGGGGCAGCTCGGCGAAGTCACGGCACTTCGTGATGTCCTCACCCCAGCCGTCCAGGTGTTCGTAGATCGGTACGGCGTGGTGGAACGCGGTCTGCGTCATCGGGATGTCGTCGTAGCGAACCCCGTCCACGTCGTACGCGATGCAGATCGGCACCTTGTCCATGCCGGACATCACGTCGAGCTTCGTCACGACCATGTCGGTGATGCCGTTGACCCGGACCGAATAGCGGCCGACCAGCGCGTCGAACCAGCCGCAGCGACGTTCGCGCCCGGTGGTCGTGCCGTACTCGTGGCCGATGTCGCGCAGGTGCTTGCCGTTCGCATCGAACAACTCGGTCGGGAACGGTCCCGCACCGACCCGCGTCGTGTACGCCTTGATAATGCCGATCACCTGCGTGATCTGCGTCGGTGGGATGCCCGAGCCGACGCAGGCGCCACCGGCCGTCGGATTCGACGACGTGACGAACGGGTACGTGCCGTGATCCACGTCGAGCAGCGTGGCCTGAGCGCCTTCGAGCAGCACGGTCTTGCCCTCTTCCAGCGCCTTGGCGAGCGCCAGACGGGTGTCCGCGATGTACGGTTTCAGCCGGTCGGCGTACAGGAGGTACTCCTCGTGCACGGCGTTCACGTCGATCGCCTTGCGGTTGTAGACCTTCACCAGGATCTGGTTCTTCTCCCGCAGGGCCAGCTCCAGCTTCTGCCGGAGGATGCCCGGGTCGAGCAGATCCTGGACGCGGATGCCGACCCGGCCGACCTTGTCGCCGTACGCCGGCCCGATGCCGCGACCGGTGGTGCCGATGCGGGCCTCGCCGAGATAGCGCTCGACCACCCGGTCCAGCGCCCGATGGTGCGGCATGATCAGGTGGGCGTCGCCGGAGATCAGCAGGTTGTCGCAGGAGACCCCGCGCTCGGCCAGCCCGTCGATCTCGGTGAGCAGCACCTTCGGGTCGATCACGACGCCGTTGCCGATCACCGGGATGCACTCCGGCGTCAGGACGCCCGATGGCAGCAGATGCAGCGCGTACTTCGTACCGTCCGGCGTGATCACGGTATGTCCGGCGTTGTTGCCGCCCTGGTAACGGACGACGTGGCTGACACGGCTGCCGAGCAGGTCGGTAACCTTGCCCTTACCTTCGTCGCCCCATTGCGCGCCGATCACGACGATCGCTGGCATGTTTCTCCGCCTCTCAACGGGGCGCACGAGACCGGCCCCGGGTGCCCCCGGTACGTCAGGCTAACAACCATCAGCACCCGCACGTGTAAGGAGGCCCATGCCACAGGCCGATCATCCTGAGCTTGGCGAACGAGCCAGACGTCGCAGACGGTGACAAAGCCGACGGCTGCGGCATCGGTGGCGGCTGCGGTTCGACCTGCGGCACGGGTCTGACGCGCGCCTGCGCGAGCGGTCCGCGGGTGCCCGTACTGGCCTGCCGGGATGCTCTGGTCGCAGGCGGGTTCGAGATCGAGCTGATCACGGCGACATCCGACCAGGAGATCGACGCGGTCATCGCAAGGCTCGACGGCCCGGCCCGGCCGGACGGTCTGACCTGGCCCTCCTCCAGCGGCCCGACACTGATCGTGGCAACCGAGTCGGACAGTCAGCTCCGGGCCGTGGTCCGCCGGATGGTCCGCCGCTACGCACCGGCGCCGAGCAAGCGGCCCGCCGATGTGCCGGACGGCCGTACGCTTCCGGATCTTCCGCCGATCGCGATCCTTCCGATGCACCACACGTCCGATCTTGCGGACCGGCTCGGTCTTCCACGCGACGGCTCCGATGTGGCGAAGGCCGTGATCGGTCGGTGCGGTGCGCCGGCTCGACCTATTCCGCCACGACGGCGGGTCGATCACGTTGCACGGCGCGCTGGCCGGCGGCGTCGATGAGTCCGGGCACGCGGCACCCTGGAACGGCGTGGTCGTGGTAGACGACATCACGTTGTCCGACGGCACCGAGCCGCTGCTCGCATGCGCGATCGCGAACGCCGACGGTTACGCCACCATCGACGAGATTGCGCTCGCACCCCAGGCCGACGCGGGCAACGGCTCGATCACGGTCGCGGTGGCGCTCGCCGGTCGCGACCCGCTCGCGGCTAGGCCGTTCACAGGTACGGATCGAGGTACGCCGAGCCACCGGCCGAGCCGTTTCGGTCAGTCCGCGCTCCGATGTACCGATCGTGGACGACGGCGTCGATGCGGTACTGACCAGGAAACGGTCGTGGTGGATCGAGGCCGGCGCCTGGGGCGTCTTCACGGCCTGACATTCGTCATCTACGGTGGGTGACGTGGATAGATCAGACCCGATCTGGCCACCGGACGAGGTCATCGGCGCAGGAGCGGCGGTTAACGCCGTCCCGGATGAGCCTCCAGTCGCTGCTCCGTCGCCGACGGTCGGCGCTGCTGCACGCGAATCGACCGTCCGGCCGTCGGTCGCGGGCGTGCCAAACACCGGGCCGCCTCATTCCGAGCCGCCGCACCTAGAGCCACCCATATCGGCGCCAGCCGGACGGCTTCCGGGATCGTCGCGGTTGCTGGCCCCTGCGCCGTCGCAACCGCCAGCGGCGACACCGCCAGACGCTGCGTCGGACCTCGTCGCCTCCGAACCCGGACCATCGCAGCCAGGCGCCTCCCGGTCGCGTCCGCTATCCGATGCGCCCGGGAGTGGCGCGGTTCCGTCGGCGCGGGACTCCGGGTCGCCGTGGGCATCAGGGCCGGCCTGGGCGATGCCCGCGGGCGACGCGATGTCGCTCGGTGCCGGGGGTTCCGCGCCGGAGCAACCGGCCGGCGAGCCGCCGGCCAGCGAGCCGCCCGCGTCCGAGCACGAAACTAACGAGCACGAAACGGGCGAGCAGGCAACGACGGGTTATCGGGCAACGTCCGGATCGGATTCGCCGGAAGCTACCGACGAGAACGGCGAGGCGTCGGTACGCGCGCATCTCGACGTACCCGGATGGTTTGTGGTTGCGGCGGACAACGGGTGGGCCCGGGATGGCGTACCAGCTGAGTATTCGCCCTGGGCGCAACCACCGGGGACCGTGCGCTTCACTCCTGCGACCGTCGTTCGCGCACCCGACCCAGAGCCTCCGACGGCCGAGCCTGTTGCTTCCGAGGACCTCCCGGTTGGAGCCGAGTGGGTGGCGGCGGACGCGGCGCTACCGGAGTGGATCGAGCGACTGGCGCCGGATGCGACCGGGAATGAGCGGGACCTGCCGGCACGCAGGACGGGCCGGGAGTCCGCTACGGGTACGCGGATCGCGGTGATCAGTGGAGACGTGCGCATCGGCGGGCTCGTGGCGAAGCTGCTGGCCGATGCGCTCGACCACGAGCACCGCGCGGACGCTCTCGTGCTGGACGCCGGCGCCGACCTCGGCGCTCCGGCGTGGCACACCGCCGTCAATGAGGCTGACCAGGTCATTCTCGCGGTCGACGCGGTCGGTGGTGGTCCGGCGACGGCCGCGCGGATGCTCGAACGGACCGGTATGCGCGATGCGATGGCCGTGGTGATGCTGCCGCCGGCGCGGCGCGGGCTCAGCCGGGGACACGAAGACATCGGTGCGATCCGGGCGCACTTCGAGGGGCGGACCACATCCGTGCTGTTCGTCCCGAACGATCCGCAGCCCACGATCGCGTCCCTCGCTGCGTGGCGCCGGATCATCGACGAACTCGCATGATCGTGTAGTGCTGTGCACGTCAGGGCGTGTCAGCACTACATGATCACGGAAACTAGCCCGCCAAAGCGTCGGCCGCCGACGGGTCGCAGTCGCGGAGGAATTCGGCGCATCTCGCGGCCTCGTCGGATTCGCCGATCGCATCGGCGGACCGCGCGAGAAGGTGCAGGCAGCGCAGGAATCCCTGGTTGCCGGCGTGCGACCACGGCACCGGGCCGTGCCCCTTCCAACCGTTGCGACGGAGTTGGTCGAGGCCGCGGTGATAGCCGGTGCGGGCATACGCGTACGCGGTGATCACGTCACCGGCATCGAACGCGCGCTTGGCCAGCGCAGCCCAGGCCGCGCTGTTCGTCGGAAAATGCGCCGCGACCTGCTCGGGAGGCGTACCGGCGGCGAGTTCGGCGGCCGGTGCGTCATCCATAGGCAGGTATGTGGGCGGCGTTTCGGGCAGGAGGTTCTGCATTCGATCATTCAACCCCGCCGGGTGCAGGATTCCGTGCACCGAAGGGGTGAGGCGTTTGTCACGCACGGGTGAAAGCAGGTCAAGCGACCGGCCGGTATGCATCGCCGGGCGACCCGCGGAGAATAGGAAGTCCGGAGCCTCCCCAGGACCCGGTAAGGGAGTCCAGCGCCTCGCGTTGGGCTCCCTTCTCACATTGCCGCTTGCCAGGGCAAGATGGCTTCGTGCCCAGCCCCATGCCCGCAAATATCATCGAGCCCACCGCTACGTCCATGACCGAGATCGAGTCACGTGACGAGCTGGCCCACTTTCTCGCGACCGGCAGCATCGCCCGCGCGATCGTCCAGGGGCTCCGGCTCGACGTCGATCCGCCGGATCTGACCCACGTTGACGTGACCGACACGTTGTTCGTCGGCTGCCGGTTCGCCACCATCGACGTCGGATTCGATTTGATCCGCCGCGGTGCCGAGATCGTGCCGCACTTTGCCCACCTGCCGTACCCGGTCGGGCCGAACGCGCTCTACACGCCCGAGTCGCTGTCCGACGGCTTCACGGTCGACGGCTTCACCGGCATGTACGACACCGCCATCTACGAGCACTACGTGGCGCACGGCGGTGCCCTGCCGGACGTACGGGAGGCGCTGGCCCAACGCCTCCACGATGCCGGCATCGATGACGCGCTGATGGACCTGACCACCGATTGGCTCGACGTCCACGGTCCGGCCAGCATCGTCGGCGTGATGGGCGGGCACGCGGAGTTGCGCGGCTCGGCGGCGTACCGGCTCGCCGCGACGCTCAGCTGGCAGCTGACCCGCGCAGGCCGGGTCGTGGTGACCGGTGGCGGCCCAGGCGTGATGGAGGCGGCCAACCTAGGCTCCTACATGTCGATGCGCTCTGCGGACGAGTTGGCCGCCGCCATCGACGCGTTGACCGCGGCGCCCGACGTCCACGAGCAGAATGCCTACACCCGTGCGGCGCTCGACGTCCGGAAGCAGTTCCCGGCGCTGGGCGAATGGTCGTCGTGCGGTGGCCTGTCGATCCCGACCTGGCTGTACGGGCACGAGCCGGCCAACCTGTTCGCGGGCGCCATCGCGAAGTACTTCTCCAACGCGATCCGCGAAGACACCATCCTGCGACTGGCCCGGGGTGGCATCGTGTTCGCCGCCGGCCGCGCCGGCACCGTGCAGGAGGTGTTCCAGGCTGCGACGAAGACGTTCTACGCCAGCGACGGCGGCAGTGGCCCGTACGTGTTCCTCGACTCCGAGTTCTGGCGCGAGCTACCGGCGCCGGAGCTGCTCCGGACGCTGTTCTCGAGTACGCCGTCCGGTGACCTTTCCGGCCTGGTGCACGTCGTCGACCAGGTGCCCGACGCGATGGCGCTGCTGACCGGTGCCGCAGCGAACGACAGTTAACCTGCTCTGGCGAGAACCGAGAACATCACCGGCCGCTGCAGAGCAGCGACGACGACCGGACGGTCACCGTGTCGCGCGGTTCGCCGGTGCCGGAGAGGGTCGGCATCGCGATGTTGATCGCGGCACCCGATCGCGGCGACGTGATCACTGCGGGCGGCGGCGCCGAGACGACGATGCCGGACGGCAGCGTGGTGCTGCCGCCCGGCGTGAACGCGCCGTTCTGCTCGTACGCCGAGGCCGGTACCGGCGTCAGCGCGAGCAGGATCGCGGTGGTGACACCCGCGCTGAGAATCCAACGCCGACCAACCATCGTCCGGCCTCCTGATAGGTACCCTGACCTCGGAATAAATAGGCCTTATGGTATCGATATCTACCAGATAATACTAAAACCGACAATCGTTACTTTCCGAGTGTCGTGCCGGTGGAGCGCAGGTCCTCGCAGGCCTGGACGACGCGCTTGGCCATGCCGTTCTCGGCCGCCTTGCCCCACGCCCGCGGGTCGTACGCCTTCTTGTTGCCGACCTCGCCGTCGACCTTCAGGACGCCGTCGTAGTTGCTGAACATGTGGCCGACGACCGGGCGGGTGAACGCGTACTGCGTGTCGGTGTCGACGTTCATCTTCACGACGCCGAAGTCGAGCGAATCGCGGATCTCCGACAGCAGCGAGCCCGAACCACCGTGGAAGACCAGGTCGAGCGGCTTCTCCTTGCCGTACTTCGCACCGATCGCGGCCTGGATCTCGCCGAGAATCTCCGGGCGCAGCTTCACGTTGCCCGGCTTGTAGACGCCGTGCACGTTGCCGAACGTCAGTGCGGCCAGGTAGCGGCCCTTCTCGCCGAGGCCGAGCGCCTCGACCATGGCGATGCCGTCTTCCACGGTCGTGTAGAGCTTGCCGTCGCTCGCGCCGACGACGCCGTCCTCCTCGCCGCCGACGACGCCGACCTCGATCTCGAGGACGATCTTCGCGGCCGAGGCGAGCGCCAGCAGTTCCGCGGCGATCTGCAGGTTCTCGTCGAGCGGCACCGCGGAGCCGTCCCACATGTGCGACTGGAACAGCGGGTTCTTACCCTTCGCCACGCGCTCCTGCGAGATCGCGAGCAGCGGCCGTACGTACCCCTCGAGCTTGTCCTTGGGGCAGTGGTCGGTGTGCAGCGCGACGTTGATCGGGTAGTTCTTCGCGATCTCCTGCGCGTACGCCGCAAGCGCGACCGCACCGGAGACCATGTTCTTGATCGTCGGGCCGGACAGGTAGTCGGCACCGCCGGTGGAGACCTGGATGATGCCGTCGCTGCCGGCCTCGGCGAAGCCCTGCAGGGCGGCGTTGAGCGTCTGCGACGAACTCACGTTGATCGCCGGGTAAGCGAACGCGCCGGCCTTGGCGCGATCGAGCATCTCGGCGTAGACCTCGGGAGTGGCGATAGGCATGTGCTTAGCTCCTTGTTGCTCTGACAGATTTGTGCGCCACAGCAGCGGGTCGTGGAGCCGGCTGGCAGCGCTGTCGGGTGAACGAGGAGCCGGCCGACAACGCTGGGGCGCTGTCCTCGCTCCGGTGAGTATCTCGCATCTATGGCAGGCGTACCCGCCCGCCCTGTCCGATCTCACCCGGTAGCGTCGTGAGTATGCAGCCAGACCCGATGGATCAGACGCCGGAAACGCCCATCGAGGACGCCATGGAACAGTCGGTCCTCGCGGATCCGGTCGAGGCCGCAGCCGACGTCGACTACACCGAGGACGTCCATCGCGGCCTCGAGGTCAACGAATGGGACGCGACCGAGCAGGCCCGGACGGTGCACCTCGACGAGGACTACGAATAGTCCGTCAGATCGCTGTGCTCCCGGATAGCCGTCAGATCGACATGAACGCGCACGCCGCGTGGTCGCCGTTGCGAGCCAGCAGTTCCGCCCGCAGGCCGCGGTGATTGGCCCATCCGATCACACCCCGCAGCGCGTGCACTCCGCACGCATCGCGGATGCCGATCCGCCCCGGCGCCATTTCCAAGATCGACATTAAGGTACGCGCTGACGTACTCTCATCGCCGAGATCCGACGTCACGATGACGATCGTGCCCGGCAGGTGGTCCAGCGCCGACAGCGTGACCACCATGTCCTCGGCCGATGCCGGTCCGACCAGCAGCGGCAGGATCATCGCGTGCGGCGCGGCCGCCTGGATGAACGGCAACTGGATCTCCAGGCAGTGCTCGCGACCGTGCGCCTCGTCGTCGACCTGAATGTGCCCGTCGCCGAACAGCATCCGGGTCGACGTGACGTCGATCGGCGTACGGCCGAGTGGGGTTGCCCAGCTCTCCGCGCTCGGTGCGACGCATCCTTGCACCATCGCGCCGTGCCGCGGGCCGAGCAGGACGACGCGCTCGATCTCGGCGCTGTGGCGGCGCAGCCGCTCATAGACGTTCGCGGCGATCGCGCCGGAGACGTTGTAGGCCGCGTGCGGCACCAGATAGGCCGGCGCCAGCCGGTCATGCGGCGGCACGTCAACGGCGTCGAGCAGCGACTCGATCGTGGTCCGCAGCGTGGTCGGGCGGTCCGGATAGAAGCGTCCGGCAGCCACCGGTGGCCGGCTGCCACTCGCCGGCGGACCAAACCGTCGACTGTGGACGCCGGAGTTCCGGTTCGAGCCACGGTTACTCTGGATAATTGACACCTCACGCACAATGACGGTCTACCACACGCTGCCTGAGGGCGGCTGCACCTGTATGGACGACATTAGCCGTCTGGACGGCGCCCGAACGTGCCACGCCGGACTATCGGCGCGGCGGAACGTCGTGCCAGATCCGGACAGTTCGCGCCGGCCCGGCAACGGTACCGTCTACACGTGGATTGGAATCTTCGTTCGTGCGGCCGTCGAGGCCATGTCACGTACGCTCCGGACGAGCCAGCGCTGCGCGCATCGCTCGAAGTCGCAACGTCTCAGGGCGAGGCCTGGCGGTGCCTACGCTGCGGCGACTACGTGACTCGGCGAGCCCAAGGGCTCCGGGACCGGCGGCGCACGCGCCCGTCGTCCGGCGCGGAAAGCAGATCCGCGACCTGGTCATCCTGCGCCTGCTGGCGCTCGAACGGCTCATCCGAGGGCTGGTCGTGCTGCTCGCCGCGTACGCGGTGTTCCGGTTCCGAGACAGCCGGGTCAGCGTCCAGAAGGCGTTCAGCGAGGATCTTCCCGCGGTCGAGAATCTGGCCAAGAAGTTCCACTGGGACATCGCGAACTCGTCGATCATCACCGACATCCAGAAGATCCTGCAGATCGACCGGGGCGACGCTGACGCTGGTCGCGGCCGGCCTGTTCGTCTACGGCGCGCTGCAGCTGATCGAGGCCACCGGCCTATGGCTTCTCAAGCGCTGGGGTGAGTACTTCGCGGCCGTGGCGACCTCGCTGTTCATCCCGCTGGAGATCTACGAGATCGTCGAGAGGGTGACCTGGGTCCGGATCGGCGCGCTCATCATCAACGTCGGCGCGGTGGTCTACCTCGTACTCACGAAGCGGCTGTTCGGCGCACGGGGCGGCAGTCGCCGCGTACGAGGCCGAGCGGCACGAAGAGAGCCTGCTCGAGGTCCAGGAGGCCACGACCGACAAGAAGATCGGTCACCACGAAGCGCCGGCCGGAGCCGGCCCAGGCCTAGCGACGGTGTGAGCCCGGTCCGGTCTTCTCCGTTGTGTCCAGCGCGACGGTCTGGTCCGGATCGGCTTTCGCTTTCCGCTTGCGGACGACGTCAAGCACCACGGGCGTCGCCGAGATCAGAACGACGACCAGGACCACCAGCAGGATGTACTTGTCGACGTTGGCCAGGCCGACCCGCTCGAAGATCTGCTTCGCCAGGACGTGACCGACGATCAGGATCGAGTCGGTCCACAGGATCGCGCCGATCACGTTGCAGATGAAGAATCGGCGGACCGGCATCTCCAGGATCGCCGCCGCCGGGTTCAGGAACGTCCGGACGACGGGGATGAACCGGGCGAGCACCACCGCCTTCGCTCCGCCGAACCGGTTGAACACCGTCTCGGTCTTGTCCACGTACTCCCGCTTGAAGATCCGCGAGTTCGGGCGATCGAACAGCTTCACGCCGTACCGGCGACCGAGCAAGTAGCCGAGCTGCGCACCCAGGATCGCGGCGATCGGCGTCACGATCAGCAGCGGCACGAACGCGAGATGCGGCGCGTTCGGGTCGACCGCCACCGTCGCGGACAGGATGCCGGCCAGGAACAGCACCGTGTCGCCGGGCAGGAAGAACCCGATGAGCAGGCCGGTCTCGGCGAAGATCACGAGCCACAGCGCCCAGGACCCGGCCCAGGAGAGCAGGCTGTCCGCGCTGAGCGGATTGACGGCCAGCACGTGGGCGGCGGCGTGGAGGGTCACGGCAGTATTCACGATCGTGAAGGGTACGCCGTCCGCGCCCGAATCCGCTCCCCGCCGCCCGCGCGGCCCTCAGCTGCCAGGGCCGAGCGCGACGATCGCCTCCAGGAAGACGTTCACGATGTCCTGCGGTGATGACAGCGGCAGCGGCTTGCCACCGACGACGGATGCGATCGAGTTGAGGTTCTTGGTGATCGCGCTCGCTTTCGGGTTCACGTTGATCAGGATGACCGGGATCGGCGTCGCCACGGATGCCTTTCCACCGATGTCGGCGGTCAGGTCATCGAGCTGCATGGCCTTGGCGCCGCTGGCCTCGGCGCAGTCCGTGAACACCACGATGGTATTGATCTTGCCGGCCTCGTACGTGCTCAGCATGTATTTGTACGCCGCATCGAGGGTCGAGTAGAGGCCGCAGCCGGGTCGGCTGGCCTGCGCGGTGCGCCGTCATCATCGCGGTGGCCAGGTCGGTTTGCTGGCTCGCCCTGATCCAGCGCCTTGATCGGGACCGTCTCCTTGTAGTCCTTCGAGCCTCCGAGTCCGGGTGCGAACATCCACGAGCCCAGCTCGCTGTCGTCCGTGAAGAGGCTGATACCGCCCGCGGCGGCGTTCTGCGCCAGCCCCATCCGGCTCAGGTTCGGAAAGATCGACGGCAGCGCCATCGACGCGCCTTCGTTCGAGCATGACCAGCACCCGGGACTTCGTGTTCGCCGCACCCCACAGCGCCAGGGCGCCGGCGACCGGATCGTTCGGCGTGCCGGCCAGTTGCAACGGGTTGACCGGCACCGTCGTGTTCAGGGCGCCGTGAGCGGCCGGGAAACCGGAGGCCGCTGCGCCGGACGCCGTACGGAAGCCGGCCGTCGCGAAGATCCCGCTGTACGCCGGCTTCGTGATCGTCGTTCTGGAACTTCGCCGCCGCATCACCGACGTTCGATCGGCACCTTCTGGACGAGCGCGATCGGATAGTCGAGACCGGCCAGGTCCTGATCCATCCGGATCGCGTCGAGCGGCGCGGTCGCGATGCGTCGCGTCGTACGCGAGGATCGACTGCTCGCTCAGGAACGCGATCGACATCTGCGCGGTGCGTATGTGCCTTGAAGGACGTGTTCTTCGTCGTGAATGCCGCGATCAAACCGGCCGAATCGGTCGCCATCTCGGCCTCGGGATTGGCCAGGCGGAAGTCCGAGACGACGAGGCTGTAGTCCTGCTCGTTGCCCTCCACGTGCGTGTCGATCTGGTAGAGCGCCGCCGCGCCGGCCAGGCCGGCTGCGTCGTTGCGCGGCTCGGCGAGGCCCAGCTGGAACGGCGTCGGGTGCTTCACGCCGGGCGTGTTGTCGTCGACTCGCATCGGGCCGAGCGCCGCTTTGAGCGCCTGCGGCGTGATCGTCCCATCGGTCAGTTTGAGCTTCGCCGCGTCCGAGTGCTGGATGCCGAGCACGACCGGGCTGCTCGCGAGCGACGGCGGCGTACCGGCGACGAACGCCTCGCTCACGTCGCCCTGTACGCGGTTCAGCCAGACCGACGAGTCCGGGACCCAGACCGCCGGCGCCGGCGGCGATACCGCATCCGAGGAGGACGGATTCGGCAGCACGCCGTCGCTGACCGTCATGCCCGAACCCGCCACGAGCAGGTTGGCGGTCTGCGCCGGCGGCTCGGCGGTGACCACGACCCGGATGCACTGCCGGTCGACGGTCGGGTCCGTCCGCTGCCACTGATCGGCGGCCGTGGTCAGCGCCGGGGCGATGTCCGGCGCGGCTGCGACGTTCAGCGTGATGCTGTTCTGACTGCAGCCGGATGCGGACGCATCGACGACATGCACGATGCCGAGCGTGCCACCGATCAATACGGCGACGATGCTGGCGGCGATCGACCCGCGTTTCGGTCCCGACATCGGCGTAGGACGGTGCCGACCAGCCATTTCAAGCCCCTTAACTGTGCAAACTCTCGACAGCCTAGGGATCTTTCCTAGCTGCGCAAGGGGACGAATCAGCCATGTCGGATGTGCCCCGATAGTCGCGAGCAGAACTGACCTTCCGGCAGCCCCGGGCCAGCGCACCGGCGGATGGGACAGCGCAGCTGGGACCACGTGCAGACGACAGGGCGGACGGGCACTGCGGTATGCGGACAGCACAGTGGCCGACGACACATCGGTCGTCGGCCACTGCGATCACACTGTGATCCGAGCACGTTCCATCGTTCGTTCGAGGGCGCTCAATCGCTCGCGCGGTCACCCGCACGCCGATGACAGCAGCAGACCGGCCGCCGCAACCGTCATCGACCGAGCGCTACCTCGTGCTCGCGAATTTAGCGAGCGGCCTTCTTGGCGCCCCGCTTGCGCGGCGGCGTCAACAGATCGGCGATCGAAGCGATCGCCGACGGCACCAGGCTGTAGTAAGCCCAGACGCCACGCTTTTCCCGCTCGAGCAGGCCCGCTTCGGTCAGGATGCGTAGGTGGTGGCTGACGGTCGGCTGGGAAAGTCCCAGCGGAGCAGTCAGGTCACACACGCACGCCTCGCCATCCTCAGCGGACTGGATCAGGCTCAGCAGCCGCAGGCGAGCTGGGTCAGCCAGCGCCTTCAGCACCCCGGCTAGACGCCGCGCATCGGCAGGTTCAATTGGCTCGCCAGCAAGTGGCGAGATCTGAGGCCTAGTCACTTCGGCCAACGCAGTCCCCACGTACTTCATCCTTCCACCAATGCCATCGATTCACCTGCATATACGCAAAAACGAATCGACAATATCTTTAATCCGTCAGGCCGAGATCGGCCAGCGAAAATGCAGCGCGGTAGTCCAACCCGGCAGCGCGAATCGCGTCACCGGCACCTCGATCGACGATAACGGCTACGCCGACTACGTCGGCGCCCGCCTGTCGCAACGCGTTTACGGCCGTTAGCACGCTGCCACCCGTCGTTGAGGTGTCTTCTACCGCCAGTACGCGCCGTCCTGCAACATCCGGGCCTTCGACCCGGCGCTGCAAGCCATGCGCCTTTTCCGTTTTCCGTACTACAAACGCGTCCAAACCCCGTCCGCCTGCTGCAGCGGCGTGCAACATTGCTGTTGCGACCGGGTCGGCGCCGAGGGTGAGACCACCCACCGCGTCAAACTCCCAGTCTGCCACGGTTTCCAACATGACAGCGCCGATCAGCGGTGCGGCGGCATGGTGCAAAGTAACCCGCCGGAGATCGACGTAGTAGTCAGCCTCTCGTCCAGAGGACAGCACCACTCGGCCGTGCACCACCGCCAGATCGGTGATGAGTTTGCGCAGGTCGTCACGGCTGGACATGTCGTGCAGCGTACTTGTCGTCCGGATGGCATTCATCAACGCCCACCCCTATTACCCGAGGTCGCAGAGGTCGACACTCATTTGATCTTTCCACGAGTGTCGCCGCGCGGCCCTGCGAAGGAGCCCCGATGGAGCGTGCCGCATACCGAAAACGGCCACCTTGTAACGCCAGTCCGGAACGCTCACCAACTTGCCCCGGGCCAGGTCACGCAGGCCTTCGCGGACCACATCGTCGGCATCGAGCCACATGAACGACGGTGTCTTCGACATGTTGATGCCGGCCGACGTGTGGAATTCGGTGCGGGTATAGCCGGGACACAAGGCCATCACGCGGACACCCATCGGCCGGACCGACAGAGCGATCGACTGGCTGAAATTCGTTACCCATGCCTTGCTCGCCGGATAGGTCGAGCCCGGCATCACGGCAGCGAAGCCCGATGCGGAGGAGACATTGATCACGTTGCCACGCCGCCGCTCCACCATGCCGGGCAGCGCCGCGAGAGTCAGCCGCATCACTGCATGCACGTTCAGATAGAGCAACTGCTCCTCCGCCTCGGCGTGTCGACCGCAGGAACGAGCGGTTCAGCGTACGGCCGGCGTTGTTCACCAGCAGGTCGACGTCGCCTCCGCGGAGCAGATCCTCCACCGAAGCGCAGCCCTCCGGCGTCGACAGGTCGGCCGGGTGCACGGACGCATCGATGCCGTATTTGGCGGAGAGCTTTTCGGCGGTGGTGGACAGACGCTGCGCATCCCGAGCCACCAGCACGAGATCGTGCCCGGACGCGGCGAGCCGGCTGGCGAACGCGGCGCCGATGCCGGAGGTCGCGCCGGTGATCAGCGCGCGTCGCGGCTCGGTCGTGGTCACGGAATACTCACCTCGGTACCTGGATGCCCGGCCCGTGCCCCCGGACGGCACGTTCTTCCTCGCAACCTACCGGGGGTACGGGCGACGCGTGGCGCTATGCCGGCGGTGCCATTCCGGAACCGGTCGTCCCGGAACTGTCCGTCGGCGGAGCAGGCTGCTGTTGCTGCGGCATCTGCGGATAGGCCGGGTAGCCAGGAGCCGGGTAGCCAGGAGCCGGGTAGGCGGGGTAGGCCGGGTCGTAGCCTTGCATCGGCACGAACGAGGGCTTACGGAAGAACGCATTCGCGGCCGGAGTTGCCAGCAGGATGATCGCGACGATCAATCCGATCGCGATCAGTACGCTGACCGCGAGCTGGCCGTCCCGGGCCCAGGCCGGCACGGCGTCCTTCAACTCGGTCTGCTGAGCGGCGTCAACGCTGTTCCCGGTGCTCACGTTCGGAGGCCGGAACCGGCCAGCCCGCAGAACGAGCAGAGCACGGCGAGCCCGCCCACCACGAACGTGGTGATCCGCCAGCCGTTGCTGCCCCGCAGTACGAACATGCCCATCAGGACGAACGCCACGAGGACGACGACGTTGATGCCGATGCCGGCGTACACGGTGACCTTGACGAGCGTGTCGACGTCGATGTTCGCGGTTTGCTGCTGGGTCTGCGTAAGCACGTCCTTGGCGGCCGCGAGGCTCTTGCTCGCCGTCGCCAGACCGATGATCACGTTGACCAGATAGAGCGCGGCGGCCATGTAGAGCAGATATCCAGCGGCGTTCACGGTGCCGGGTCGCGCACGTGGACCGGTTACCGGGACCGGGGTCTGATATGACATTGATGTGTCCCTTCCGAGGATCGCGGACACGGTATCTCCTCGGACGGCCATATGTCCGCCCTCTCAACGGTTGAAACCGCTACGACGACGGGGGCCGGGTGCTCGATCGAGGTCACCGACAGACCGCCGCCGGGCGCCACGTCGACCGTCACCTGGTCGCCGTCGCGGATCTCTCCGCCGAGCAAGGCACGGGCCAGCCGGTCGCCGATCGCCGACTGCACCAGCCGCCGCAGCGGCCGAGCGCCGTACGTCGGGTCGAAACCGTTGCTGGCCAGCCACTCCTTCGCGGGCTGCGTCACCTCGAGCGTGAGCCGGCGATCGGCGAGACGCCGGGCCATCGCGCCGAGCTGGATGTCCACGATCGACGTCAGCTGCGCGATGTCGAGCGCGTGGAACACCACGATGTCGTCCAACCGGTTGAGGAACTCCGGCTTGAAATGGCTGCGGACGACCGCGAGCACCGCGCCTCGCCGCTCCTCCTCGGTCAGTCCCGGCTCGGCTAGCGCCTGCGTACCCAGGTTCGACGTCAAGATCAAGATCGTGTTGCGGAAATCGACGGTCCGACCCTGGCCGTCGGTCAGCCGACCGTCGTCCAGGACCTGCAACAGCACGTCGAAAACGTCCGGGTGCGCCTTCTCGACCTCATCCAACAAGATCACTGTGTACGGCCGGCGGCGTACCGCCTCGGTCAGCTGGCCACCCTGCTCGTACCCGACGTAGCCGGGCGGGGCGCCGACGAGCCGGGCTACGGAGTGCTTCTCCGCATATTCGCTCATGTCGATCCGTACCATCGCGCGCTCGTCGTCGAACAGGAACTCGGCGAGCGCCTTGCCCAGCTCGGTCTTGCCGACGCCGGTCGGTCCGAGGAACAGGAAGCTGCCGGTCGGCCGATCCGGATCTGCGACGCCCGCGCGGGCCCGTCGGACCGCGTCGGACACCGCGATGACCGCCTCGTCCTGACCGATCACCCGGCCTGCCAGGGACTCCTCCATCCGCAGCAGCTTCGCGGTCTCGCCCTCCATCAAGCGTCCGGCCGGGATGCCGGTCCAGGCGGAGACGACGTCGGCGATGTCGTCCGAGCCGACCTCCTCCTTCAGCATCGCGCCGTTCGTCTGGATCGCGGTGAGCTGCGCCGTTGCCGATACCAGAGCCTGCTCGAGCTCGGGAATCTTGCCGTAGCGGAGTTCGGCGGCGCGGCCGAGATCGGCGTCGCGCTCGGCCCGTTCGGCCTCGCCGCGCATCGTCTCCAGCTGCTCCTTCGCGTCGGAGATCGCCTGAATGTGCTGCTTCTCGTTCCGCCAGCGTTCGGACAGCGCGGTCAGCTGCTCGCGCTTGTCGGCGAGTTCCTTCCGGAGGCGCTCCAGCCGCTCGGCGGATGCCGGGTCGGGCTCCTTGGCCAGCGCCATCTCCTCGATCTCCAGGCGCCGAACCGAGCGCTCGACCTCATCCACCTCGACCGGACGCGAGTCGATCTCCATCCGCAGGCGGGACGCCGCCTCGTCGATCAGGTCGATCGCCTTGTCCGGCAGGAACCGATCGGCGATGTAGCGATCCGAGAGCGTCGCGGCAGCGACGAGTGCCGCGTCCGTGATCCGTACGCCATGGTGAACTTCGTATCGTTCTTTGAGGCCGCGCAGGATCCCGATCGTGTCCTCGACCGAGGGCTCGCCCACGACGACCGGCTGGAACCGGCGCTCCAGCGCCGGGTCCTTCTCGATGTTGTCGCGATATTCGTCCAGCGTGGTCGCACCGACCATGCGCAGCTCACCGCGCGCGAGCATCGGCTTGAGCATGTTGCCGGCGTCCATCGAGCCTTCGCCCTTGCCGGCGCCGACCACCGTGTGCAGCTCATCCAGGAACGTGATGATCTGGCCGTCCGAGCTCTGGATCTCCTCCAGGACCGACTTGAGCCGCTCCTCGAACTGACCGCGGTATTGCGCGCCGGCCACCATCGCGCCCAGGTCGAGGCTGACCACGCGCTTGTCGCGCAGCGACTCGGGGATGTCACCGGCGACGATCCGCTGCGCGAGGCCTTCGACGATCGCGGTCTTGCCGACGCCGGGCTCACCGATCAGGACCGGGTTGTTCTTGGTACGCCGAGACAGCACCTGAATCACCCGGCGGATCTCGGAGTCGCGCCCGATCACCGGATCCACCTTTCCGGCACGCGCCTTCGCGGTCAGATCGACGCTGTACTTCTCCAGCGCCTGGTACTGCTGCTCGGGATCCGCGCTGGTGACCCGTCGATTACCGCCGCGGACCTGCGGGAACGCGGCCACCAGGCCGTCTTCGGTGACACCGGCGTTCTTCAGCGTCTCGGCGACCGCACCCGCGCTGCCGCTGCCGGGCATCTGTGCGAGACCGGCGAGGAGGTGCTCGGTCGACACGTATTCGTCGCCCAGCGGCCGGGCGATCGCCTCGGCGGCGTTGAGCGCGTTGACGAGTTCGCGGGCGAGGCTCGGCTCGGCCACGCTGGAACCGCTCGCAGCCGGTAGGCGCTCGACCGCGTGCACCGCGGCTCGCCGGATGTCGGCCGGGTTCGCACCGACCGCGCGCAGCAGCGCCGGGGCGGTCGAGCCGCCGGTGTCCAGCAGCGCAAGAAGCAGATGCCAGGTCTCCACGGTCGCGTGACCGTGCTGGGTGGCGTTGGCGACGGCCGCCGCGATCACTTCACGGCTCTTCGTCGTCAGGCGCTCGGCGTTCATATGCTCCCGATCTGTCCAGTTCAGTGATGGCCATTGGGCAAGAGTTGAGTCTAGTACACTCAAGTCTGGTTGCCTACTCGTATGTCCGATGTCGGGTCTGGGATGATGGAGTCCTCGCCGAAAATCGAGGCGTAGCCGTCCTACCGTAGGCTCGCTGTCAACGAATGTTCGAAGGAGGCGCCGGCATGCTCGACCCGACCGAGTTGTACGAAGTGGCCGACGATCTTCCGACCGACGCCCTCGCCGGCACCGTGCTGATCCAGGCCATGACCGGTTTCGTCGACGCCGGCAACGCCACCCGGCTGGCCCGGGCCCAGCTGATCGACCAGCACGACGCGCAGCGGCTCGTCACGTTTGACATCGATGCACTGCTCGACTACCGCTCCCGGCGCCCGACGATGATGTTCGTCGAGGATCACTGGGAAAGCTACGAGGAGCCGACGCTCGCGATCTACCTGGCCAAGGATCGTCAGTCGACGCCGTTCCTGGTGCTCGCCGGGCCAGAGCCCGACCTGCAGTGGGAGCGATTCACGGTCGCGGTGATGGGCCTGCTCGAACAGTTCGGCGTACGGATGACGGTCGGGTTCAACTCGATCCCGATGGCCGTTCCGCACACCCGACCGGCCGGTGTCACCGCGCATGCATCCCGGCGCGATCTGATCAGCGGTTACGAGCCGTGGCTGCAGCGCGTCCAGGTGCCGGCGAGCGCGGGGCATCTGCTCGAATACCGGCTCGGCCAGCACGGTCACGATGCGATCGGCTTCGCCGCACACGTACCGCACTATCTGGCCCAGACCGACTATCCGGACGCGGCGGACCTGCTGCTGACCTCGGTGTCTCGGACCACCGGCCTCCTGCTGTCCACCGACGAGCTGCGATCGTCAGCCGCGGCCGTACGGATCGAGATCGACCGGCAGATCGCCGAGAACGCCGACGCCGTCGAGCTGGTGGACTCGCTGGAGCAGCAGTACGACGCGTTCATGCGCGGCCGGTCCGGCGGCGAGAACCTGCTCGCCCAGTCGGGGCCGCTGCCGACCGCCGAAGAACTCGGGGCGGAACTCGAACGATTCCTGGCCAACCAGTCCAATCCGCCCGGCGACAGCCCGACGAACTGACCCGTTCGGGGACGGTCGGTCTCAGCCGGTCCGGACTGCCGCGATCGCCGTGTTCGTCGCGGAGGACAGCGCGGCCAGCGTCGCGTCATCGACGGACGTGTAATTCATCTCGACGGTGATCTCGACGTTCGCGCTGCGGCTCAGCATCGCCAGGATGGTGGCGTTGGCAAACGACCATCCCGGTGCGGTGATCTTTTGCTGCGCCTGCGGGCGGTAGCTGTCCGGGATCGTGAAGCCGTTGTTGTAGCGGTCGGTGCGTTGGAACGACTGGTCCTCGGCGGCCCGATCCGATCCACTGTGGAGACCCTCGCGTTCGAACAGGTGGTACGCGATCGTCAACGTACCGGCCGGGATCTTCCAGGTGCAGACGCTGGTCGTACGGGACTGCGAACCGGCATCCGGCTCGTGTGCGCCGACCTCGGTCGCCAGGGCATCGGATAGTGCGGCACATGCCACCGGTACGGCCGAGGCCTGTGGCCCGGAGACCCAGCCGAGCGGCCGGTCGACCGGGGCGACGGCGAGCAGCAGGACCAGGCACCCGATCCGGGCGGACCGACGGCTGCCGAAGCCGAGCCGGGTCGGTGCGGTGGCCGGCGCATTGTGCATCCCGGCCCAGGCGCGAAGCCGGGCGACGTCCCGCTCGTACGCCGGGTCCACGAAGAGCAGCGACGTCTTGGGCGCCGGCATCAAGTAGCGGACCGGCATCGCCTCCGGGACGGACTTGTCGACCGCGAGACGCATCCCCCACGGCCGGGCGATCTCGACGAACTGATGGATGCCGGCCCAGCGGATCGCCTCCGTACGCGTACCGGTGCGGAACTTGATGCCGGTCGGCGAGGCGTGGATCGCACCGATCGCGGACTGACCGACGGCGGCGATCCCTACGATGGAGCAGATTCCGAGGAGCGTCGGGATCGCCCAGATGCCGAGCTGCCAACCGACGATCGCGACGATGCCGGCGAGGACCGAGCCGAGCAGGCGCAGGATCAGTACGGATCGCGTCGCCTTGATGACCGTCGACGAAATCTGATCGGTGCGGGTCCGTGCCGGTTGCATATCGCTGTGAATAGCACATGAACGTCAACCTTCGCAGCCCTTGCCTTTCAGTCGGTCTTGACGCACGGGTGTGGATGGGGCCATCGATTCGGTGCGGTCCAATTGATCTCAGGCGGTAACAGCTTGGTTACCGGCGTGGGATGCCTCTTCCGTCAACAGTGCGAACCGGTTAGGTTGGCGGCACCCCCAGAATGTCGTCATTTAGTCGGCAAGATCCAGCTGGGCCGGGCACAGGAGTAGACGTGAGCGTGCAACAGACGGCGTTTCGCGGCTTTGCTAACGCGGTCGACCCGACGGCAGCCGAGCTGCGTGCCTGGGCATATCAACCGGATTCGGTGTCACTGTCATCGATGCCGGCCTATTGGGATCTCCTCGTGGCCGGAGACCGGCTCGTCAACACGGTCTTCGATCTCGCGATCGACACGAATTGCCCGGCGCGGCGATTCGCTCTGCACTGCCTTTACATTTACGCGGCCGACGGTATCCGGACGGATTTCAGCGCCCACCCGAAGCGTCGCCTGCGCAAGCTGGTCGAGCGCGCCGAAACCGAAGGCGACGAGTTCATGCGCACGTGGGCGTTCAACGTACGCGTCCTGCTCGCCCGGCCGGAGATGTTCGACTTCCACGCCTGGTGCGAGGGTGGCCTGGTCCGCACCCAGGGCCGGATCGCATAACGAGTTCGGGCGCCCAACCAACTGGTTGAGCGCCCGAACCTTAAGGGTTACTACTTCTTAATTTTGCCGATGGCGTCTTTAGCGGCAGCCTGCCCCTTGTCGACGTTGTCCTTGTACTTGCCCTTGGTTGCATCGTCGACCTTGTCGCCGGCGGTGTCGACCAACTTCTCCGCTTCGTCCGTGTGACCGGACAATGCGTCCTTTGCCTTGTCGGCCATGCCACCGATCGAGTCGCTGATACCCATTCCGGCCTCGCTTCTCATCAGGCGAATTCCGACTTATCGGACTCGCTCTGTAAACCGACGCTACGCGATGGCAGCAGCCGACGCGCCCAAATCAGCGCTATATGGTGAAATACCCGGTTTTCACGCGAGAGATTGGTCCAGCGGTATCGCCTCTGTGCCGTCAACGACGTCCCGGTGCTGGAAGCACGGTCGAGGGCTGCTGGATAGGCGTCGGCCTGGTGCCGAGGCGTAGTGTGGAAGGTGCCCAGGGATCGCGTGGTGAGTCTGCCCGCGATGGTGTGAGCGCGGACATCCAGTCGCGGATGTCGCATGCCAGCTCGGCAATATGCATAGGGCAGGTTCACATGGAGATTGACAAGGCAAAGATTCTCGAACTGCTTCGGTCACGAGGCTTGGGCGACCGTGCGATCTGGGTCGACAAGACGCTGCCGGACCGGGTCGATGTCAGCAAGAATGCCGGATTGCTCGCGACGCTCAATATCAATCCGGCCGAGTTGGCCGACTAGTCAGCTCGGGCGGCGCGGACGCCAGACCACCAGCGCAGAACTCTGCGCGTAGACGGTCAGATCCCGGCGCGGGTACGCCGTCATCGACTGCACCTGCCCGAGCCGCTCATGCGCATCGGCGAGATCGGCCTCCAGGTCCATGATCCGGCGCTGGAGGTCGACGACGTGCCGTTCCAGGTCGATGATGCGGCGGATGCCCTCGAGGCTCACGCCGTCGTCCTGGCTGAGCCGCTGAATCTCGCGCAACACGATCACATCGCGCTCGCTGTAGCGGCGGCCGCCGCCGGGCGTACGACCGGGCGAGACGAGCCCGAGCCGGTCGTACTGCCGCAGCGTCTGTGGATGCATACCGGCGAGCCGGGCCGCGACCGAGATGATCAGCACCTTTGCGTCTGACACCACTCTGACCTCAGACACGATCCATCCGCCCTTCGATGTGATCGCGCGGAGCCGGCGGCGTCGCCGCCGCGAACTCGTCGAGGGCCTTCCGCGCGTCCATGGAGAGATCCTTCGGCACCGCGATGAACACGGTGACCAGCAGATCGCCGACCGCCTTGTCCCGTGGTGCCACGCCCTTGCCGCGGACTCGCAGCGTACGGCCACTGGGCGTGCCGGCCGGGACTCGCAGCGTGACCGATCCGTCGAGCGTCGGGACCCGAAGGTCGACGCCGTTGACGGCTTCCGGGAACGAGATCGGCACGGCCAGGGTCAGGTCATCGCCATCCCGCCCGAACAGCGGATCCTCGCGTACCTGGATCAGCACGTACAGGTCGCCGGCCGGGCCGCCGCGATCGCCCGGCTCACCACGACCGGCGAGCCGGATGCGTTGACCGTCGGCGACACCCGCCGGGATCCGGATCGTGAGCGTCCGGGTTTTCGTGACACCACCGGTGCCGTGGCACTCCGGGCAACGATCTTTCTCGTCGATGATCGTGCCGACGCCCTGGCAGTTTCGGCACGGCTCGGACAGGCTGAATGCGCCCTGGTTGTTCGTCACCAGGCCACTGCCGTGGCAGACCGGGCACTTGTGCGGCACCGCGCCGGGCTTCGCGCCGCTGCCGTGGCATGTGTCGCAGACGCCCGGCGCCCGAAGCGTGATCGGCATCGTCACGCCGCGGACCGCATCGCCGAAGTTCAGCGCGACCTCCGCCTCGACGTCGCGGCCCCGGGTCTGACCCGGGCGCCGCTGCGTCGTGGTCCGGCCGCCACCGCCGGAGAAGATCGACCCGAAGAGGTCGGAGAAGCCGGCGCCGCCGAACCGGCGATCGTCTGCGCCGCCGCCACTGGCCGCGTCCCCGAAGATGTCACCGAACTGCTGGCCGCCGGGCGCGCTGCCGCGGGTGGTGCTGCGGCGGAACGCGCTCGAACCGAACAGCTGGCGCATCTCGTCGTACTCGGCCCGCTTGCGTGGATCGGACAGCACGTCATTCGCCTCGGAGACGGCCTTGAACCGCTCCTCGGCTTCGGCGTTACCCGGGTTGCGGTCCGGGTGGTGGTCCCGGGCCAGCTTCCGGTAGGACTTCTTGATCTCGTCGGCCGTCGCCGATTTGCCGACGCCGAGAGTCGCGTAGAAGTCCTTGTCGATCCAGTCCTTGCTGCTCACCGAGCTACCGCCTCATTCACTCGGGGTCCGCGACCGCGACGAGCGCCGGCCGGAGCAGGCGATCGCCGAGAAGGTAACCCCGTCTCATGATCTCGACACAAGCCGTCTCCGTGACATCCGGCGAGCTGGTGTGCGCAACCGCCTCGTGCAACGTCGGATCGAACGGGTCGCCGACGTCACCGAACGCGGTCAGCCCGAACTTTCCGAGCGCCGCGGACAGCTGATCAGCTACCGAAGCAAACGGCCCGACCAGGTCACCGTGGTTACGAGCCCGATCCAAATCATCGAGTACGGGCAACAGCGAAGCGAGCACGGTGCCGGTGGCCTGCTCGGCCGCCAGCGTCCGGTCACGATCCACGCGCTTGCGATAGTTCGCGTACTCCGCGGTCACGCGTTGCAGGTCGCGGGTCAGCTCGTCGAGTCCGTTGCGCAGCTCGTCCAGATCCGGGTTGGCATCGTCGTCCTCGACGATCACGGTTGGCGGCTCTTCCGGGGCAGCGTCATGCGTACTCCCCTCGGCGGCGGGATCGGTCACCGGCCCGGCGGGCCCGGCCGCAGCCGGACCCGTCGTTTCGTCGACTTCTTCCGCACCCGGAGTGTCCGCATGTGGTTCATTCGTCACTTGTTGTCATCCTCGTCGATCACCTCGGCGTCGACGACATCGTCGTCGGCACCTGCCGCATCCGATGCACCGGCCGGACCACCGTCGCCGGCCTCGGCGGCGCCCGGTGCGTTCTGACCGTAGAGCATCGAACCGGCCTTCTGCGACACCGTCATCAGGTTCTCGTGCGCGGTCTTGATCTTGTCAAGATCCGTGCCGCCGAGCGCCGACCGCAGATCACCGAGCGCCTCGGAGACCTCGCTCCGTGCCTCGGCCGGGAGCTTATCGCCGCTCTCGGCGAGGAACTTCTCGGTCTGCCACTGCAGTGCCTCGGCCACGTTGCGGGTCTCGGCCTCCTCGCGGCGCCGCTTGTCCTCGTCCGCGTGGTCCTGGGCGTCACGCATCATCCGCTCGATGTCGTCCTTCGGCAGCGCCGAGCCGCCGGTGATCGTCATCGACTGCTCCTTACCGGTGCCGAGGTCCTTCGCGTTGACGTGCACGATGCCGTTCGCGTCGATGTCGAAGGTGACCTCGATCTGCGGTACGCCGCGAGGCGCCGGCGCGATGCCGGTCAGCTCGAACGTGCCGAGGCGCTTGTTGTACTGCGCCATCTCCCGCTCGCCCTGGAACACCTGGATGAGCACGGACGGCTGGTTGTCGTCCGCGGTCGTGTAGACCTCGGAACGCTTCGTCGGGATCGTCGTGTTGCGCTCGACCAGCTTGTGCATGATGCCGCCCTTGGTCTCGATGCCGAGGGACAGCGGCGTGACGTCGAGGAGCAGAACGTCCTTGACCTCACCCTTGAGCACGCCGGCCTGCAGCGCGGCACCGACGGCGACGACCTCGTCCGGGTTGACGCCCTTGTTCGGCTCGCGGCCCCCGGTCAGCGACTTGACCAGCTCGGTCACGGCCGGCATACGGGTGGAACCGCCGACCAGGATCACGTGATCGATGTCGGTGACCTTGACACCGGCGTCCTTGATTGCCGACTCGAACGGGCCCTTGCAGCGGTCCAGCAGGTCCTGCGTCATCCGCTGGAAGTCCGAGCGGGACAGCGTCACGTCGAGGTGCAGCGGACCGGATTCACCGGCCGTGATGTACGGCAGGTTGATGCTGGTCGTGTTCGCGGCGGACAGCTCGATCTTCGCCTTCTCGGCCGCCTCGCGGAGCCGCTGCATCGCCATCTTGTCGGCGGACAGGTCGATGCCGTTCTGGCCCCGGAACGTCTTCACCAGGTGGTCGATGACCCGCTGATCCCAGTCGTCACCACCGAGGTGGTTGTCACCGCTGGTCGACTTGACCTCGATGACGCCGTCGCCGAGCTCGAGCAGCGACACGTCGAACGTGCCACCACCGAGGTCGAAGACGAGCACGGTCTGCTCCTTGGTGCCCTTGTCCAGCCCGTACGCGAGGGCGGCCGCGGTCGGCTCGTTGACGATCCGGAGCACGTTGAAGCCGGCGATGTCGCCCGCCTCTTTGGTGGCCTGACGCTGTGCGTCGTTGAAGTAGGCCGGGACGGTGATGACGGCGTCGGTGATCGTCTCGCCGAGGTAGGCCTCGGCGTCCCGCTTGAGCTTCATCAGCACGCGTGCCGAGATCTCCTGGGCGGTGTACTTCTTGCCGTCGATGTCGATGTTCCAGTTGGTGCCCATCTCGCGCTTGACCGACCGGATCGTGCGATCCGGGTTCGTCACCGCTTGACGCTTGGCGACCTCGCCGACCAGGACTTCGCCGTTGCGAGCGAACGCCACGATCGACGGCGTGGTGCGAGCACCCTCCGCGTTTGCGATCACTGTGGGCTCGCCGCCCTCCAGGACGGCAACACACGAGTTCGTCGTACCGAGGTCGATACCGACCGCACGTGCCATGGTTTTTTCCTCCGCGCTGTTATCACTTGGCTGCTTGTCTGAATTGAAGGAGCCGGAAAGTTGAGTGGCCCGGGCTCAATAATGCCACGGTGACACGCAGTGTCAAATCAAAGTTGAGCCCGGAGAGCGCAAGGCTTCGGATAGAGCGCCTGATCTGAACGCTTTTTGGACTATTCACCCTAAAGATCAGGCAATCTAGTGATGTGGGCGACTCAGGGACCACATCGGGTACGCCGCTGGCGGCGGCGCTCGGAAACATGCGTACGGCCGTCGGAGATGCACGATTCCCGCTGGCCGTACCGTCGGCGGTGGAGGCCGAGCGGGCTGCCGGGCGGATCGCGAAGCAGCTCGATGACTACCTGCTCCCCCGGATCGATCGGATGGACGCGCCGCTGCTCGTGGTGGTCGGCGGATCCACCGGTGCGGGCAAGTCCACCCTGGTGAACAGTATCGTCCGGGCGCCGGTCAGCGCGGCCAGCGTGCTGCGTCCGACCACGAAAGCCCCGGTGCTGGTCAGCCACCCGAACGATGCCGCGTGGTTCGCTGAGCGCCGGATCCTGCCCGGCCTGACCAGGACGAACGCGTCCCGTAACGACCACAGCAGCCTGCAGGTGATCTCGGCGCCCGGGCTGCGCCCCGGACTCGCGCTGCTGGACGCACCGGACATCGACTCGGTCGTGGACGCCAACCGGGATCTCGCGAACCAGCTGCTGGCCGCCGCCGATCTGTGGCTGTTCGTGACGACCGCCGCCCGGTACGCCGACGCCGTACCGTGGCATGTCCTGCGTACGGCTCGCGATCGTGGCACCGTGCTGGCGATCGTGCTGGATCGCGTACCGCCGGGTGCCGAGGAGGACGTTGCGGCGCACCTGCGGGAGATGCTGGCCGGGCAGCAGCTCGGCGACACCACGCTGTTCGTGTTGCCGGAGACCCAGGTGGACGGGTCCGGGCTGCTGCCCGAAGGGCTCGTCGCGCCGCTGCGGGACTGGCTCGCGCAGCTCGCGAACGACGCGACCGCCCGGGCAGCGGTGATCCGTACCACAGTCGGAGGGGCGGTACGCAGCGTCGTCGCGGATGTCGACGTGCTTGCCCAGGCCGCGGATCAGCAGACCCGGGCGTGGATCGACCTCGATACCGCGGCGATGAACGCGTACAACGACGCGTACAACGCGATCGTGCACGGCATCGAGGACGGCGCCCTGCTGCGCGGCGAGGTACTGGCGCGATGGCAGGAGTTCGTCGGCACCGGCGACCTGATGCGGGCGCTGCAGGCGCGGATCGGGCGGCTGCGGGACACGATCACCACCGCGATCACCGGCCGGAACCCGCCCGGCGGCGACCTGAAACAAGCGCTGACGTCCGGCGTCGCGGCGCTGATCGAGGCGAACGTCGCGGCCGCCGCCGAGCGCGCCGCCGCTGCGTGGGCCGCGAATCCGGCCGGAGCCGGCCTGGTCACCGATGCCCTGGCTCGACCGGCACCGGATCTGCGCGCGCGGACCGAACGTCTGATCCGGGAATGGCAGCGCGGCGTGCTCGACCTGGTCCAGCAGCAGGGCGAGAAGAAGCGGCGAATCGCCCGGATGACCGCGTACGGCGTGAACGCCACCGGCGTCCTCGTCATGGTCGGCGTGTTCGCGTCCACCGCGTTCATCCCGACCGGCGCCGAAGTCGGAGTCGCGGCCGGCACCAGTGTCGCGGCGCAGAAAGTGCTCGAGGCGATGTTCGGCGACGAGGCGCTGCGGCAGCTGGCCAAGGTGGCCCGGGACGACCTGCTGCTGCGCTGCCGGGCGATGCTCGACCAGGAGGCGTCCCGGTTCCTCGGCGTACGCGCGACGATCAGCCTCGACCCTGGACAGCCGGAGCGTCTCCGCATCGCCGCTCAGTCGGTGGCGCATCAGGCACCCGCCCTCGGCGAGTCGCCCAAGCTCCCGATCCCGGCTACGCAGTCATGAGTATCGCCAGCCGGCTCCGGGATGCGCTGCGGCGAGACGGTTCGCGGGTCGACGCCGGTCGGCTGCTGAAGCGGATCGAGGCGCTGGAACGGTTCACGAACGCGGCCGGCCTGCACGTACCCGCTGATGATCTGAGGCCGGCCCGCACGGTGGTGGAACGAGCCGGCGGACGCCTCGCATTGTCCCGCGACCACACCGTGGTCGCGCTCGCCGGCGCCACCGGAAGCGGCAAGTCCAGCCTGTTCAACGCGTTGACCGGCATGCCGCTGTCCACCGTCGGCGTACGCCGACCGACCACCGGCGTCGCCCACGCGTGCCTGTGGCGCGCCGAGGGGGCCGAAGGGTTGCTGGACTGGCTCGGCATCCCGCCGGACCGTCGCTTCACCCGCCCCACGGAGCTGCCGAGAGACGAGCGGCTGGACGGGCTCGTGCTGCTCGATCTGCCGGACTTCGACTCGATCCAGGCGGCGCACCGGATCGAGGTCGACCGGCTGCTGCGCCTGGTCGACCTCGTGGTCTGGGTGACCGATCCGCAGAAGTACGCCGACCAGGTCATCCACGAGCAGTATCTGCGGACGTTTCACCGCCATGTGGACAGCACGGTGGTGGTGCTGAACCAGGCCGATCGGCTGACCGATGCGGACATCCGGCGGTGCCTTGCGGACCTGTCCGGCCTGCTCAACAAGGACGGCTTCGAGTCGATCCCGGTATTCGCCGTATCCGCCACGTCGGATCGGCCCGGCATCGGCGAACTCACCGACACGCTGCAGACCGCGGTCTCCGAGCGGATGGCCGCACTGCGACGGTTGGCCGCCGATGTGGACGGCGCGGTCGCGGAGAGCCAACGGCTGGTCGGGCCGGCCGTGCCGGACGCGGCGATGGACCGGACCACGGCGGCCGCGCTCGCCGAGGCGCTGGCCGGCAGCGCCGGTGTGCCGGCCGTGTCGGAGGCGACCGAGCGGGCGTACCGGTACCGGGCGAAGGCATCGATGGGCTGGCCGCTCGTCCGGTGGATCCGCCGGATGAAGACGGATCCGCTGCGGCGGCTGCGGCTCGGCGTCGCGAACGCGGGAACCGATGCGTCGTCGCTGCCGGCCGCCGATCCGGCGCAGCGAGCCGTGGCCGAGGTAGCGATTCGAACGCTGAGCGCCCAGGCCGGCCACGGACTGCCGGTGCCGTGGCCGGCCGCAATCACGACGGCGGCTCGCTCGCACGCCGCGACGTTGCCGGATGAACTCGACCGAGCCGTCGTACAGACGAATCTCGGGATGGATCGCAAGCCGTGGTGGTGGCGGATCATCGGATTCCTGCAGTGGGTCCTGACCGCGGTGGCGGTCGCCGGAGGGTTGTGGCTGCTCATCCGGATCGGGCTGATCGCGCTCGGCGTGGTCACGATCGGGATCCCATCGGTGCATGTGAACCAGATCGGGGACGTGCCGTGGGCGACGATCGCGTTGATCGGCGGCGCGATCGCGGGCATCCTGATCGCTCTGCTGGTTAAACCGTTGGTCGGCCTCGGTGCCCGGCGCAGCCGCCGCCGAGCCTCGGCTCGCCTGCACGCCTCGGTCACGTCGGTGGCGCAGGAACAGATCGTCGAACCGGTACGCCAGGTGTTGCAGGACTACACCGAAGCGCGCCAGGCACTGGCGGAGGCGTCGCAGTAGGCGCCTGCGTAGTCTCGGAAGCATGACCGACCCGACCGGGCTGCCCGCCCTCGTGCTGCACGCCGCTCGCGACATCGGCTCGGTCGATTCCGCCTTCGACGCCGAATTGCTGCTCTCGACGCTGCTGGGCTCGGTCTATTCCGGCGTGGAACCGGATCGCGGCGAGGCGCTGACGTCCTTCGTCGCCGTACTCGGGGAGTATCTGGCCACGTCGTCCGAGCCGCATGCGCCACTGGTCGGTGCGGTCCTCGCCGCGCTGTCCGGCACCGTGGTCGAGCCGCTCGACGATCCGGCCTGGGCGGGCGCGCTCGGCACCGCCACGCTCACCGGCGCGTACGCGTACGGCGACCGGTACGGCGACCAGACCAGCTACGTGACCACCTACGCGTACGCAGGCGAGGAGCATGCCGTCGTGGTGCTCGCCGACCATAACCTTGGGATGGCGAAGGACATCTTCGTCGTCGCACCCGCCGCCGGACTTCTCGAAACACTGCGCGGCGAGGTGGCCACCGGCGCCGACGAGATGACCTGGTTCACCGAGATCGCGCCGGCCACCCTTCGTTCGGCCGCGATGGCGTACCTCAGTTGCACGGATGCGGCTCCGGAGGAGCCCGAGAGCGGATCGTTCGCGGCCAATCGCGCGCTCGCCGTGGCGCGGCTCCGGCTGCTGCCCGAAGCTGCGTCGCCGACCGAGGAGCAACCCCAGGAAGACCTGGTCGCGGCGTTTCTGGCCTCCCCGGAAGCCGACCTGGCCGGCCTAGCCGAGCTGGACGGTGCTCGGCGCGAGAGTTGCTCGTACTGTCTGGGTCTGATCGTCGACTTTGCCACCGCGCGGGGCGACGCGCTGCGCTGGAGCCCGGCCGGCGTGGAGACGTTCCTCGGATCTTGGGTACACGAACGGGCGATTCTTGATGCCGACGATGCCGCTCTGCTGCCGGACGCGCTGCGCGCCTGGGTTGCCTGGGCCGGTCACCGTCTGGCCCTCCCGGCGTCCGCGTTGCAGGAGACTCTCGGCAGCGTACGGGCCGCACGACCGGAGTTTCTCCGGGTCCACGAGACGGGCGAACGCCAGTCTCCGGCTGCCCGCGCGATGGCCCAGATGGTGGCTAATGGAATTGATTTGACCGATATGTCGGCTGTTACTGAATGGCTGAAGACCTATAACGACAACGACTGATGCTCTGGTAGGTTCGGCCGCGATGTCTCACAAATACAGGTTGTCGCTCGCCGCCATCGCCGTGATTGTCGCCGGCACGATGGCCGCTTGCAGCAGCAATGCAGCCGGGCCGGCCAGCCAGCCGGTCGGCGATCCGTCGATCGTGTCGTTGACGCCGTCATCGTCGCCGCCGTCCGCCGCACCCTCGGCCAAGCCCTCCGCGAAGCCGTCGCCGAAGCCGTCCGCGAAGCCGTCGACATCGCATCCGGCGCAGACCGGCAAGCCCGGCCAGTTCGTCTTTCCGGTGGTCGGCCACTACTCCTATGGCCACACCCACCACGACTATCCGGCGACCGACATCATCACGAACTGCGGCAACGAGGTTCGGGCGGTCACCAGCGGCGTGATCCTCGAGGTGACGCGGGTCGACAAGTACAACCCGAAGATCAACGCCGGCGCGACGCGAGGCGGGCTCTCGGTCTCCATCAAGGGTGACGACGGCGTCCGCTACTACGGCTCCCACCTCGAAGAGATCAACACCAATATCCAGCCAGGCGTACGTGTAACCGTCGGCGAGGCGCTCGGCAAAGTCGGGCGTACCGGCGATGCCAGCGCATGCCACCTGCACTTCGGCATCTCGCCGGTCTGCGCCGGTACGGGCGACTGGTGGAACCAGCGCGGCGTCATCTGGCCGTGGCCCTACCTGGATTCGTGGCGCGACGGCGGCGAAAAGTCCCCGCTGGCCCAGATCACCTCCTGGCACGCCACGAACGGATGCCCGACAAAGCCCCAGACCGACCCGTAACGGCCTTCGCGTTATCCACATCCACCCTCGCCGTCCACAATTAGGCGATCTTGGGTGGTCCTGGCGGTCACGTCGACTAGACCATGGCCGACATGCCCACAGTTGTTCATGTTCCACGCGCCCTGCGGATGCTCCCGTTCCGCGGATCCACCGCGGTCGCCGCCGGCCTCCTGACCCCGGCCCAACTGCGCGGAACCGCGTGGCGGCGCCTGTTCCCCGACGTCTACCTCTCTGCCGGCGTGGAACTCAACCATCGCCTGTGGTGCGAGGCAGCTCTGATCTACGCCGGCATGCGCGAGGGCGTTGCCATCAGCGGCCTCAGTGCCGCGTACCTCATGGGCCTCGATCTTCTCCCCACTGATCCGCCCGTCACACTGACCGTGCCGAGGACGCTCCGCCTCGGTACTGAGTCCACCGGAACGCGGCTCGTGATTGTCCGCACCAGCCTCGATCAACGGGACATCACCGATGATCGGCTGCCGACGACCGGCGTACTGCGTACCGGCTTCGATCTCGCCCGCCTGCTCTCATTCCGCGATGCCGTGGTCGCGATCGACGCCATGACCAACCGGAGAATGACCACCATTCCGGAGTTACGGTCGTACGCACTCGGCGCACCCCGGCTGCGCGGCGTAGGAAACATCGCGGGCGTGTTGTCGGCGGCCGAGCCGCTGGCGGCATCGCCGATGGAGACCAGGCTCCGGCTGACGATCGTGGCGGGCCGGCTTCCCCGCCCGGAGGCGCAGGTCAAGGTCTGGTCGGCGACCGGTGCATTTCTCGGACGGGTGGATCTCGGCTATCCGGCCGCCCGGATCGGGATCGAGTACGAGGGCGATCACCACCGAGATCGCGCGACGTTCCGTCGGGACATCCGGCGTTACAACGCGATGCGCGAGGCCGGCTGGACGATCATCCGCGTCACCGTCGACGATCTCCAAAATCCCGAGGGACTTCTACGACAAATCCGGCAGGCCCTCACCGAAGCAGGCTTCTGATCGCCGATTGTGGATGCTCACGGTTCTTAAACTTCCATGATCACAGCACTGTGACAGGAAACCTTCCAAAACTTCCGATCTTGGTCCCCGAGTCGGCGCAGGACCAGCACGCAGGAGGCGGGTCCAGCCTGCGGGCCCCGCAGGCTGGCCCCGCAGGCTGACCCAGGAGGCCGGGCCAGCGGGCGGGTCGCGACCCCGAGCCTCGGGACGCGAGGCTGGTCAGAGTTGGTGCAGGGCGCCTGAGACTAGAGGCTCGATCGAGGCCGGAGCCAGGGTCAGGACCGGCCCGGGCGTCGGGGTGGGCGTCGGTGTTGCAGGTGTCGTTGACGGATCGATCGTGACGGGACCACTCGGCAAGATCGACGGGTCGGTCGGCATTGGCGACGGGGTCGGCGACCCCGGCGCGGAAGGTGACGGCGACGGAGACGGGGTTGGCGTCGGCGCGGGACTCGGCGTAGGCGCCGGGGTCGGGGTTGGACACGCGCACGGCGGAGGAGTCGGCGTGGGGCATGGGCACCTAGGCGGCGGCGTGGGACACAGGCACGGCGGAAACGTCGGAACCGGACACACGCATGACGGCGGACTCGGGCACGGCGGAGGCGGCCCGAACCGGCGGCGTAACGCCACCACCACCCGATGACCCCGAACCCGACCCGGACCCCGACGAGCCGGAACCCGAGCCGGCCGACCCAGATCCGGAACCCGCCCCGGAGGACCCGGAGCCCCAAGAGCCCGAACCCGACGAACCGCCATAACCGGCGCCGACGAAGACGCCGCCCCCGTACCGGATTCGGGTGTGTGTCCTGACCCGGAACCGCCGCTCACCGGCGGTGTGACCGGCGGCGCAACCACCGGCGGACCGGTCGGTGTGGGTTTGGGCACGATCACGACGGGTACGTGGGGAATATCACCCCCGTACGAAGGCGTCGCGACCGCCTTGTAGCGCGCGTGATCAACGAGCGCGCTGCCGGCGATGGCGACGATGAGCGTTGCAACGCAGCTGATCGCGACGAGACAGGCGACGATGAGGGCATGCCGATGGGACTGACGCACGATACGGCTCACTTCACAGCGGGGGAGATACTGCTGAATGACCGATTGAGTGCCTTTAGGGGTAACTGGTGCTCATACGTTCGGGTGTGGAAGATATCCGACGTTCGTCGACCGTATCCAGCGGCACTCATCCCACGTTCCGCCCGAGAAATTGACGGCCCGGACTGTAGTTCGCGCAGGTTGTTCTGCCATGCTTGATCCGGCGGCGACGGGGCCGCAGCATCGCTACCCTGCGTTTGGGCTGCCCCGATGCCACCGCTCCCCGGATTCGACCACACCGGTCGGCTCCCCGCGCATAGTGATCCCGACCCGGGGCAGCGCGGTAATTCACGCACCGCGCCCCGGCAGGGTCACCCCACTGCCGAGGCATACGACAGGGAGAGACCATGGCGAAGGGCACCGCAGCCCATGGCACCACAAACCGGAGAGCCGGCGATAACAAGCCGGATCCGGAGATGGTGCAGCTGCTCACCCCCGAAGGGGATCGAGTCGACCACCCGGACTATTCGGTCGACTTCACCGATGAGGAATACCGCGATCTCTACCGCGACCTCGTCGTCGTACGGCGTCTGGACGCCGAGTCGACCGCGCTGCAGCGCCAGGGCGAGCTGGGCATCTGGGCGAGCCTGCTGGGCCAGGAGGCGGCTCAGGTCGGCTCCGGACGAGCGCTGCGTACGCAGGACATGGCGTTCCCGACCTACCGCGAACACGGCGTGCTCTACTGCCGCGGCATCGACCCGATCATGCCGCTGGGCCTGTTCCGGGGCGTTGACCAGGGCGGTTGGGACCCCAACGAGTTCAAGTTCAACATGTACACGATCGTCATCGGCGCGCAGACGCTGCACGCGACCGGCTACGCCATGGGCATCACCATGGACGGCAAGATCGGCAACGACGACGGCGAGGCCGTGATCGCATACTTCGGTGACGGCGCCACCTCGCAGGGCGACGTGAACGAAGCGTTCATCTGGGCCAGCGTGTTCAACGCGCCGATGGTCTTCTTCTGCCAGAACAACCAGTACGCGATCTCCGAGCCGCTCGAGCGCCAGACTCGCGTACCGCTCTTCCACCGCGCCGCCGGCTTCGGCTTCCCCGGCCTGCGGGTGGACGGCAACGACGTGCTCGCGTCCTACGCGGTCACCCGCGCCGCGCTGGACAACGCTCGGCACGGCCAGGGTCCGACCCTGATCGAGGCCTACACCTACCGGATGGGCGCGCACACCACCTCGGACGACCCGACCCGATACCGGATCGCGAGCGAGGTCGACGAGTGGAAGATGAAGGACCCGATCCAGCGCTATAAGGCGTTCCTGGAGAAGCAGCAGATCGCCGACTCGTCCTACTTCGAGGCGATCGACGCGCAGGCCACCGCCGAGGCTCTCGACCTTCGCGAGCGCGTGCTGTCGATGCCCGACCCGGCGCCGGTCACGATGTTCGACCACGTCTATCCGAATGGCTCGCCACTGCTCGATGAGCAGCGTGCCGAGTTCTCCCGCTACATGGAGTCCTTCGCCGGGGAGGCGCACTGATGGCCACCGAGACGCTCACGATCGGTAAAGCGATCAACACCGGCCTGCGCCGCGCGATGGAGGATGACGCCAAGGTCGTCCTGCTCGGTGAGGACATCGGCAAGCTCGGCGGCGTGTTCCGCATCACCGACGGCCTGCAGAAGGACTTCGGCGAGCAGCGTGTCATCGACACCCCGCTGGCCGAGGCCGGCATCGTCGGTACGGCCGTCGGCCTCGCGATTCGTGGCTACCGCCCGGTCGTCGAGATCCAGTTCGACGGCTTCGTCTACCCCGCGTACGACCAGATCGTCTGCCAGGTCGCAAAGATGCACTACCGCTCGCGTGGCAAGGTCAACATTCCGATCGTGATCCGGATTCCGTTCGGCGGCGGCATCGGCGCAGTCGAGCACCACTCGGAGTCGCCGGAGGCGTACTTCGCGCACACCGCCGGTCTCAAGGTCGTGTCGTGCTCGAACCCGAACGATGCGCACTGGATGATCCAGCAGGCGATCGCGTCCGACGATCCGATCGTGTTCTTCGAGCCGAAGCGTCGTTACTGGGAGAAGGGCGAGGTCGACACGTCCGGCACGATCCACGATCAGGTCGCGCTGCACTCGTCGCAGGTGATCCGCCCGGGCACCGATGCGACCATCGTCGCGTACGGCCCGATGGTCCGTACCGCGCTCGACGCTGCGACCGCGGCCGCCGAAGACGGCCGCGAACTCGAGGTCATCGATCTGCGTTCGATCTCGCCGCTGGACATGGGTCCGGTGTTCGAGTCGGTCCGCAAGACCGGCCGTCTCGTCGTCGTCCACGAAGCGCCGAACAACATCGGGGTCGGTGCGGAGATCTCCGCGCGCGTCACCGAGCAGTGCTTCTACTCGCTGGAAGCGCCGGTCCTGCGGGTCAGCGGCTTCGACATCCCCTACCCGGCCTCCCGGGTGGAAGAGGAATTCCTCCCCGACCTCGACCGGGTGCTCGACGCAGTCGACCGCTCGTTCGGCTTCTAGGAGGTTGTCTCTTGTCCAGGGTTAAAGAATTCAACCTGCCCGATCTCGGCGAAGGTCTGACCGAGGGCGAGATCCTCACTTGGCTGGTCAAGGTCGGTGACACGGTCACGCAGAACCAGCCGATCGTCGAGGTCGAGACGGCCAAGGCCGCCGTCGAGATCCCGGCGAAGTGGGCCGGTGTGGTCACGCGGATCTTCCACGAGGCCGGCACCACCGTCGACGTCGGCTCGCCGATCATCGCGATCGACACCGATCCGGGCGCGGGTCCGCTGCCGACCGGTCCATCGGCCGAGGCACTCGCCGCGGTCGAACTCGCACCGGCGGAAGGCGCCATCGAACCGGGCCTGATCGGCGGTCCGGCTCCGGGCGGACGCACGGCCGTGCTCGTCGGTTACGGTCCGAAGACCGGAGCCGCAAAACGACGACCCCGAAAAGATGAGGGTACGAGCAGCTCCGTCCCCGTGGCGGCGCCGGTTGCTCCGCCGGAGCCCGCTCCCGCGCCCGTTGCCGTCCCGGTGGCGGCTTCTAACGGGCACGCCGCGGTACTGGCGAAGCCGCCCGTACGAAAGCTTGCTCGGGATCTTGGGGTTGATCTTGCCGGTCTGGTGGGCTCCGGCCCGCAGGGTTCGATCACCCGGGACGACGTCAATGCGGCGCTCTCGGCACCGGTCTCGGCGGCACCGGCTTCGGCCGCACCGGTCCTGATCGGTGCCAGCGCGGCGGCGGCGTTCGGGCCCGACCGCGAGCAGCGGATCCCGGTCAAGGGGGTCCGGAAGCTGACCGCGGAGAACATGGTGACCAGCGCATTTACGGCGCCGCACGTGACCATGTTCCTGACCGTGGACATGACCCGCACCATGAAGGCGCTGGACCGACTGAAGGCGCATCCGGAGTGGCGTGACGTGCGGATCTCTCCGCTGCTCATGGTCGCGAAGGCGGCCCTGATGGCGATCGCCCGGCACCCGATAATCAATTCGACGTGGTCCGCGGCGACGAACGAGATCGTCGTCAAGGAGTACGTGAATCTCGGCATCGCTGCGGCGACCGAGCGCGGCCTGATCGTGCCGAACATCAAGGACGCCGCGCGGCTGTCGCTGCGCGAACTGGCGGACGCGATGACCGGCCTCGTGCAGGTGGCGAAGTCGGGCAAGACGGCACCGGCGGACATGAGCGGCGGCACGTTCTCGATCACGAACGTCGGCGTGTTCGGCGTCGACACCGGTACGCCGATTCTGCCTCCGGGCGAGACGGCGATCCTCGTGTTCGGTGCCGTCCGGGACACGCCGTGGGTGCACAACGGCAAGATCAAGGTACGTCAGGTGACCACGCTCGGCCTGTCCTTCGATCACCGCATCGTCGACGGCGAGCTGGGATCGAAGTTCATGCGTGACCTGGGTTCGTTCCTGACCGATCCCGAGGCGGCAATGCTCGCCTGGGGCTGAGGCGTTCGGTCGAGGCCCCGACGTCCTCGGACGTCGGGGCCTCACTGTGTCACCCGCACCCTCGCGTCGAGCCATCGACGATCTTGGGGTTGTTGCTGTTATTCGGGCTCGGATGACAGCAACAACCCCAAGATCGTTTCCGGAGTCGGGTCAGGCGGCGAAGGCGCCGAGACGGCGGGACTCCACCTCGGCGGCCAGCGATGGTGCGCGATCCAGCGCGTCGGTGTAGCCGACCGACGCGAGCCAGTTGGCCAGCATCAGGTGGCCGCCCTGGGTGAGGACCGACTCCGGGTGGAACTGCACGCCCTCGATCGGCAGCGTCCGGTGCCGCATCGCCATGATCACTCCGGACGGCGTACGGCCGGTGATCTCGATCGAGTCCGGGAGCGTGTCCTCCACCACGGCCAGCGAGTGGTAGCGGGTCGCGGTGAACGGATCCGGCAGCCCGGCGAGCACGCCCTGACCGTCGTGGTGCACCAGCGACGTCTTCCCGTGCAGCAACTCGGGAGCCCGGGTCACGGTGGCCCCGTACGCCGCTCCGAACGCCTGGTGCCCGAGGCAGACGCCGAACACCGGCGTGTCGGTCGCACACTCGCGGATCACGTCCATGCAGATGCCGGCACGCTCGGGCGTACCCGGGCCGGGCGACAGCAGGATGCCTGCGGGCGCGATCCGGGCGATATCGGCGATGGCGATCTCGTCATTGCGGCGTACGTCGCACTCCACGCCGAGTTGACCGAGGTACTGCACGAGGTTGTAGACGAACGAGTCGTAGTTGTCGACGACCAGGATGCGCATGGCGGCCTACTTCGGGAGCTTCACGGGGGTGGACGGTGCGTCCGTCGGCGTTGGCGGCGCGGTGAACGTGTCCCCGCCCGGCTGCGTCACCTGCACACCGTTGTTCGGCAGATGGCGGTCGACGATCGGGAACGCGACATACCAGAGTAGGCCGGTCACTCCGACCAGGAACAGAGCGATGCCGACCAGTTTGCCGGGCACGCCGTAGGGCAGCTTGCGCCAGATCCATCCGTACACGTCAGCTCCCCAGTGCCACGGGCGGGCCGTCTTTGGCCGGCGACTTGCTGGTCAGCACCGCGTGTACGGCCATCCGCTGGTAGTCGTTCCACTTCGGATTGCAGGTGGTCAGCGTCATCATCGCTTGCTTCGGAGCGACACCGATCTTGTCCGGCGTCGGTGCCACGACTTCGATCGAGTGCGGCGTGACGACCTCGTTCACGGTCACCGTGTATACGTACCAGAAATCCTTCGTCTGTACGACGATGAGCTGCCCCTTCTGCATCTCCTGCAGGTTCCAGAAGATCGACGGGATGCGGTGACCGGCGACCGAGAAGTTGCCGATCTGGCCGGGCAGCGCCGTGCCGGGATAGTGGCCCGGCGCGTACGCGATGTCGGACAGCGCGACGCCCTCGACCACGACCCAGTGCTGGTGGAGTACGGGCAGGTAGAGCCGGGCGAACGCGCTGCCGCGCAGTGGCTCGACCGGCTGCCCGGTGGCACCGCCGGCGGTCGGCGTCGGCGTGTTCCAGTCCTGGGTGAGCTGCTGGCTGAGCGAGTTCTGGTGGGCGTCGACGATCGCGGTCTTGCCGTAGACCTCGTACAGCGCGAACAGCATCACGACGAGCCCGAGCGTGATCAGCACTTCGCCGGTGCCGCGTGCGATCCGCCGGATCGACTCGCCGCGGCCGGACGGCGTACCTCCGGCGGTCCGGCTGCTCGTGTAGACGCGTCCGGCCGCGACGTCGGTGGTCATCTACGGCACCTGCGCGTACTGGAGCGACGTCGAACCGGTGTAGGCGGGCAAAGTCACGACTCCTTCGTTCTGCACCGAGTAACCGAGGTTCCACACGTCCGCGTTCTGGCGGTAGATGCTCACCGTCGGTGACGAGATCAGGGCGGCCTGCATGGCGGTGGGGTCACCGATGGCGGTGATGACGAACGGCGGGGAGTACACGCGTCCTTGCAACAGGAGCGTGTTACCGACACAGCGTACCGCACTGGTCGAAATCACCCGAACTCCCATTATTGTCATCGCCTCCGCTCCGCCGGACCAGAGCGCGTTCACCACCGCCTGTACGTCCTGCTGGTGCACAACGATGTCGTCGGCGGTCACGCCCCTCGGCAGCGGTTCGCCGGGCTGGTGCGGCGCGTCGTTCAGAGTGACCGTGACGGCCGGGCCGCTCATGGCGACCAGGCCGGCCGCCGTCTCCTCGTTGTTCCCCCGAGTCTGCTGGGCGGCGATCGAGGAGTCCGAGCCGGCCAGTTTGCTGGTCTGACCGTAAACCGAGTTACGGAGTTGCAACGCCAGCGCTTCGGACTGCGCAATCTGCTTCGTCCGGTCATTGATGAGCGTTGTGAGCTGCGGAGTCCGGTCATCCCGAAGATCGGTTCCCTGCGCCGTGCGGGCCGATGTGGTGAACAGGAGGCCTGCGATCAATGCGACGACCGGTACGAAAATCGACCATGCCGAGCGCGTACCGAGCTGCGGGCGCAGGCCACGGCGGAGCCGCCGGACCACAGAACCCCAGCTGGACGTACCCGATGTGTACTCCATCACGCCCCTCGTCGTTCGTCGCCTACTGTGTGGATGACCGCACGCGTCTACGACCTGGGCGGCGCCAGAGCCTAGACATGGCTACGCTGGTCGAAGACACTATTGCAATATCTTGTCCGGACCTCATTTGAATATCAACCTGCCCGGGATCCCCTTACCGGTATAACCGACGGGCAGCTACGTAGGAGTAACAGCCGTGCCGAAGTCCACCGTACGCAAGAAGAAGGTCTACACCCCGCCGTCGGACCTCGTTCCCGTCACCGGGGCAGTCAGCAAGCGGCCCAGCGCGCCGTGGGTCGGCGGACTCGCGGTCGGGCTCATCCTGTTCGGCCTGGTCTGGCTCGTCACCTTCTACCTCAGTGGTGGCAAGTTCCCCGTGGCCAGCTGGGGCTACTGGAATCTCGCCATCGGCTTCGCCGGCCTCGTGAGCTCCCTGATCGTGCTGTCGCGCTGGAGGTAATGGGCCGTTTGTCCATAAATGCACGCTAGATTACATGCGTGTGGTTTTCCCCAGAGTTATCCACAGTTGTGGAGAAACACGTAGTCCAGTAGAGCGGACGGCTGGTTACTGACCGGTAACCGCCGTCCGCTATGCTGCCGGGACGCAATGTGGCGGCCCTCGGGAGGGAACAGACGATGGGTGTTGTGCAGGTCATCGCGAGCATCATCGGACTCGGCATCACCGCCGTGGCCATCGTGCTGGTGACACGCACGGTTCGCCGGATGATCTCGGTCATCCGGCTCGGCCAGCCGGACCCGACCCGCACGGCGAACCCGGCCGGCCGTACGCGAACGATGCTCACCGAGACGCTCGGCCACACCCGGATGCTCAAGTGGACCGTCGTCGGTACCGCCCACTGGTTCGTCTTCGTCGCCTTCGGCGCGCTGCTGTTCACGCTGATCGAGGCGTTCGGCGAGCTGTTCGACCCGGCGTTCAAGCTCCCGATCATCGGCAGCTGGGTCGTGTACGGCCTGATCATGGAGTTGATCGCGGCGTTCGCCGGCGTCGGCATCCTGGTCCTGATCGGCATCCGGCTGCGGAACCTGCCGGGCCGCAAGAAAAACTCCCGCTTCGTCGGATCGACGATGTGGCAGGCCTACTACGTCGAAGCGACCGTCCTCGCGATCATCGTCTGTGTCTTCCTGATCCGCGGCTTCAAGGTCGCGGCCGGTGACTTCCCGTTCCCGACCTGGGCGACGCCGATCTCGCACGGTGTCGGCAACATCTTCGACGGCATGTCGGAGAGCAGCGCGAAGAACGCGATCACGCTGACCGCCATGGTCAAGGTCGTCGTCAGCTTCGCCTGGTTCATCGTGATCGCGCTGAACATCACGATGGGCGTGGCCTGGCACCGCTTCCTCGCGTTCTTCAACATCTTCTTCAAGCGCATCCGGCACGAAGAAGGCCGCGCTCGGCGCGCTGCGGCCGATGATGAGCAACGGGGCGCCGCTCGACTTCGAGCAGGCCGACCCGGAGAAGGACCAGTTCGGCGTCGCGCACGTCGAGCAGTTCAGCTGGAAGGGCATCCTCGACTTCTCCACCTGCACCGAGTGCGGGCGCTGCCAGTCGCAGTGCCCGGCCTGGAACACCGGCAAGCCGCTGTCGCCGAAGCTGCTGATCCTGTCGCTGCGCGATCACGCGTACGCGAAGGCGCCCTACCTTCTGGCCGGCGGCGGCATGACGCCCGACCGGCGAGGAGAAGGCGACCGCGGCCCAGCTCGCGCACGTGAACGTGCTGGCGATGGCCGAGTCGCAGCGGCCGCTGATCGGCGGCGACGACGTACACGGCGTGATCGACCCGGACGTGCTCTGGTCGTGCACGACCTGCGGCGCCTGCGTCGAGCAGTGCCCGGTCGACATCGAGCACGTCGACCACATCGTCGACATGCGCCGCTACCAGGTCATGATCGAGTCGAACTTCCCGTCCGAGGCCGGCGTGATGCTGCGCAACCTCGAATCGAAGGGCAACCCGTGGGGCGCGCCGCCGGCCACCCGCGAGGACTGGACGAAGGGCCTCGACTTCGAGGTCCCGCGGGTGAGCGACGGCGGCGAGTTCGAATACCTGTTCTGGGTCGGCTGCGCCGGCGCGTTCGAGGATCGAGCGAAGAAGACCACCAAGGCCGTCGCCACCCTGCTGCACGAGGCGGGCGTCAGCTTCGGCATCCTCGGAAACGGCGAAACGTGTACGGGCGACCCGGCCCGCCGGATCGGCAACGAGTTCGTGTTCCAGATGCTCGCCCAGCAGAACGTGGAGACGCTGAACAGCGCCGGCGTGAAGAAGATCGTCGCCAGCTGCCCGCACTGCTTCAACACGCTCGGCAACGAGTACGCGCGCGCTCGGCGGACACTTCGAGGTCGTACACCACACGCAGCTGCTCGACGAGCTGGTGAAGACCGGCAAGCTGACGCCGGTCACGCAGATCGACGGCGGCGTCACCTACCACGACCCGTGCTACCTCGGCCGCCACAACCGGGTCTTCACGCCGCCGCGCGAGGTCCTGGGCGCCGCTGCACCGGAGATCACCGAGATGCCCCGCAACTCCGAGCGGTCGTTCTGCTGCGGCGCCGGTGGTGCCCGGATGTGGATGGAAGAGAAGATCGGCAAGCGGATCAACATCGAGCGGGTCGAGGAAGCGATCTCGACCGGCGCGAAGACGATCGCGGTGGGCTGCCCGTTCTGTTCCACGATGATCGGCGACGGCGTGACCGCCAAGAAGTCGACCGGCGACGCGGGCGAGGACGTCGAGGTCGTGGACGTGGCGACCGTGCTCCTCCGCTCGATCAAGCCGGTCCCGGCCTCTTAGATCAACCGTTTGACCGTTCCGGCAGAATAGTGGCCGAGGTGAGCCAACCATCAATGCCGCACTGACCGTCGTCGCACCGCTGATTGCCTTCGTGGTCCTGACCGCCATCAACGCGTTCTTCGTCGTGGCCGAGTTTTCGCTGGTCACGGTCGATCGGGCGACGATCGATCAGGAGGCCAAGGCGGGCGACCGGACCGCGAAGATCGTCCGGCGGTCGCTGCACCAGCTGTCGTTCCAGCTGTCCGCCGCCCAGCTGGGCATCACGCTGGCCGCACTGCTCACCGGCTATATCGCGGAGCCCGCGTTCGCGCATCTGATCAGTCCGTTGATCACTCCGTGGGCCGGTTCCAAAAGCCAAGGCCTCACGCACGTGGCGGCGCTCGCGGTCGCCACGCTGCTGTCCATGCTCTTCGGCGAGCTGGTGCCGAAGAACGCCGCGCTGGCCCGGCCGGAGCCGCTCGTACGGGCGACGGCCGGCCCGCTTCGGCAATTCGCGCGCTTCACCAGCCTGATCATCAGAGCCCTCAACGGTACGGCCAACTTCGTCGTCCGGCGCCTGGGCGTCGAGCCGCAGGAGGAACTCGCCAGCGCGCGATCACCCGAGGAACTCGGCCTGCTCGCCGCGATCTCGGCGCGGGCCGGCGCGATTCCGGAGGACACCGCGGTGCTGCTGCGCCGCACGATCCGGTTCGGCGACAAGCGGGCGGCCGAGGCGATGACGCCGCGCGTCGACGTCCGCGGACTGCCGAGTGACGCGACCGTCTCGATGCTGCTCGACCTGGTCCGGGAGTCGGGTCTCAGCCGGTTCCCGATCTACGAGGGCACGATCGATCACGTCGTCGGGGTCGCCGGCGTCACCGATGCGCTCGGCATTCCACCGGCCCGGCGGGCGAGCACGCTGGTCACCGTGATCGCGCGCGAGCCGATCTAGGTCTTCGAGAGCCTCGGCCTCGACGACGTACTGGCGACGCTGGAGGCGGGCCGCGCGAACATGGCGATCGTCGTCGACGAGTACGGCGGGACGGACGGCGTCGTCACGGTCGAGGACCTCGTCGAGGAGCTGGTCGGCGAGATCGCTGACGAGCACGATCCGGGTGGCGAGGGTGAGATCGAGATCGTGGCCGAGGATCTGACCGTGCCGGGCAGCGGTGCGGTGCTGGTCGACGGCGTACTCCGCGAGGACGAACTCTCCGAGCGACCGGCTTCACGCTGCCCGACGGCCCGTACGAGACGCTGGCCGGCTTCTTGATGGCCGAACTCGGCCGGATCCCGAGCCCCGGTGACTCGGTGAGCATCCCCGGGTGGGAGTTCACCGTGGTCGAGGTCGATCGGCACCGGGTCGAGCAGGTCCGGGTCGCCCGTACGTCGCCGGACGAAGGTGCGACGACGTGACTCTCTTCATCGTGATCCTGCTGCTGCTCGGCAACGCTTTCTTCGTCGCGGCCGAGTTCTCGCTGATCGCATCCCGCCGAACCGTTCTCGAACCGATGGCCGCCACATCGCGATGGGCGCAGATCGCGCTGAATGCGATGAGCCAGATCCCGCTGATGATCGCCGGGTCGCAGCTCGGCGTCACGATCTGCTCGCTCGGACTCGGTGCGCTGGCCGAGCCCGGCCTCTCCCACCTGCTCGAGCACCCGTTCCACGCGATCGGACTGCCGCAGGGCGCGGTCACGCCGGTCGCATTCGTGCTCGCGCTCGGCTGCGTGATGTTCGCGCACACCGTCTTCGGCGAGATGATCCCGAAGAACCTCACGCTCGCCGGCCCGGAACGCGCCGTGGTGTGGCTCGGACCGCCGATGTTCGGCTTTTGCATCGCGACAAAGCCGATTCTGGTTGCGGTTAAGTGGGCGTCCCGCCGAGTGCTGCGTATCTGGCATGTCCAGGCGACGGATTCGGTCAAGACCGTCTATACGACGACGGAATTGGCGAATCTTGTCGCGGAATCCCGCGTCGAGGGATTGCTCGACTCCGATGAGCATGCGCGGATCAGTGGGGCGCTCGCGCTGCACGCCCGTACGGTCGCGGATGTGACGCTTCCGTGGGCCAGCGTGACCACGGTCGGTGACGATGTGTCGCCCGCGGCGCTGGAGGTTCTGGCCAGCCGTACCGGTCGGTCCCGATTCCCGGTGGTCGAGCGGCAGACTCATCGGGTTCTCGGATTCGTGCACGTCAAGGACGTGATCGGGATTGTCGGCCCGGCCCGGCGCGCGCCGATCGCGGCTGCCACGATCCGGGAGCTGTCGGTACTGCGACCGGACCGTCCGCTGGCCGAAGCGCTGCTCGCGATGCGTCGGGAACGGCGGCACATCGTGCTCGTGAGCGACGGCCGTACGGTCGACGGGGTGTTGACGCTCGATGACGTTCTCAAGGCGGTTGTCGGCACCCGAAACCGTACCGCCTAGGCAATTGTCCTTTTTGTACTGACTACTTTGCGTGCATCCCCCATAGCGGTACGAAGTGTGGGGGCGTGTCGTCTTGCCCGCACCGCATTCGCCTCCCTAAAGTGAAATTCCGTCCGCATTCGGCGTTGATAGTCATCCCGACTGTCACGAATACGGGGCCGCCAAATCGCAATGTGCGAACCGGGGAACCACGCGTTATCTGGGGTGAATCCGCAGTGCTTGGTCAACTCAAGCCACTGCAGTAGGGCGCACTTCCCGCCCGAATCCGTCAGCTAACTCGGTCGGCGGTGAGGAAGAAGGAGTCGCTGGATCGTGGCCACACCCCCACTGCCACCACGAACCTCCCGATATCTCAGGCGGGCTGGCGTGCTCATCGCCGCGCTGTCACTCGCGCTCGGCGGCGTCGTCGGCACCGCGCTGCCGGCGCAGGCGAAACCGAGTGTGCAAGCGCAGATCGATGCGGACAATCAGCAGCTTGAGGTCTATGCCGAGCAGTACAACGAGGCCGAGGTCCGGCTGCAGGCCGACCAGAAGCTGCAGGCGAAGCTCGCCGGTCAGATGGCGCCGCTGCTGCTGCAGATGAATCTCGCCGATACCAGCCTGAGCACGATCGCCACCGCGCTCTACCAGTCCGCGGGCCAGGCCCACCACACGATGCAGGCGCTGATGGACGCGTCGAACACCGAGACCGTCCTCGACGAGCTCGGCGCCCTGAACGAGATGGCGCGCGACCAGAAGGCGAAGATCGACGACGCGGTTGCCCTGGTCTCGCAGTACAAGACGAAGAAGGCCGCTCAGGACAAGTTGGTCGCGAAGGACCAGACCCTGCTCGCGTCGCTGGCCGCCAGCAAGAAGAAGATGCAGACCGGCTTGGCACAGCTGAACAGCCTGCAGGGCAGCGGGCCGGGCGGCAGCGTCCAGGGCAAGACGTTCACCGAGTCGCAGATCATGGGCGGCGGGGCCTGTCCCCGCGTGGCCGGCAGCGGCAAGGGCGCCATCGCCGCCAAGAAGGCGTGTTCACTGCTCTGGCAGCCGAACAAGAAGCCGCCGTTCGTCTGGTACATCCTCACTGCCCCGAACTCGGATCACCCGAACAACTACGACTGCTCCGGGCTGACCATGACCGCCTGGAAGGCGGCGGGGGTCACGCTGGATCACTTCACCGGCGACCAGTGGACGGAGACGCACGGCCGCAAGTGGTCGGCATCATCGATGTCGCAGCTCCAAACCGGCGACCTGATCTTCTACTACACGCACCACACGCACGTGGCGATGTACATCGGCGACGGCATGATCGCGCAGGCGGCGCATACCGGCGCGCCGCTCGAGGTCTCGCCGATCGGCTCGCCCAGCGGCTGGGGACGACCCACGTAACCAGCAGATACGCCAGACGGCGGAGGCAGCGGACGACAATCCCGCGGCCTCCGCCGTTCGTTTGCGTAACGGGCCGGGCCGCTCGTACGTGTCGTCGCAGCCCGCTGTGCTTGCCTCTTAAGCCACAAAAGGCACAATAGATTGCGTTATGGGCCAACACCGCAACGGAGTTCCGTTCGTCCGCGCACGCGGCACGGCTCCTTCCGCCGGGCGACCTCTCGCCTTTGTCCTGACCACGCTCGCCGTCGCCGCCATCGTGCTGTGGGGCTCATCGATCGCCCGCGGCGGAGGGCAGGCATTTCACTTCCCGTCGTCGCTGGGACTGTCCGTCGGCGAACCGGCGGCAGCCGCCGAGCCGGCCTCCACGATGGCGCCGAGGCGCAGCACGCCGAACCCATCCGCCGGCGCGACCACGCATTCGCATACCGGTGCAGCAGGCGGCGCTTATTCGGTGCGGTACGCATTCGACGGCGGCGCCACCAATCTCGGCGCCGGCCTGCACGGCGCTCCGCTGCTGCACCTCAAGTCGGCGAACGGAGGCGCCCTGCGGACGACGAAGCACGGCACCGGCGATGCGCTGGGCTTCCCGGATCTCTGCACGCTCGCCGGTACGACGTCGTGCGCGCGGGCCATCTTGCAGACCAGCGGGGACATGAGCAAGCTCAATCCGGGCAGCCGGCGGATCCAGTTCGGCGCCACGGTCAAGTTGCGTGACGCGCAGACCAGCGACGGCGAGAACATCGTCCAGAAGGGCTACGCGACCGGCGGAAGCGAGTACAAGCTTCAGGTCGACGGCACTGCCGGCATGCCAAGTTGCGCCGTCATCGGCGTGTCGAGTTCAACGATTTATCTCGCGAAGTCCTCGGTCGCGATCGATGACGGAGCGTGGCATACGGTCGCGTGCGATCTGCATGGCGGCGTCCTGACGATCACGGTCGATGGAACCGTTGCAGGGAAGCGGAATGTGCCAAATTCCCTTGTCGTCAGCAATTCAGACGAGTTGCGGATCGGTGGAAAAGGTACAAGTGCCAACAATGATCAATTCAACGGCGAGTTGGACGACGTCTGGATAACCGTTGGTTCGTAACGTGATCCGTAACGCTCCGTCAGTACATGAATCCGATAAGTACTACCTGTTCCGAAAACTTGCTTAGACGTTGCGCCTTGCTTACCGTATTCATTTGTCGCCTGAGTTCTCTGGCCGTTCTACGAGGGAACGGCCTCGGGCGACACCGCCAAATCGGTAATCGAACCGGGGAACCATGCAACACCGGGGTGAATCCGCAGGTTACCTGCTCTCATAGCAGGCCGCGGTAGGGTGCACTTCCCACCCGAACCCGTCAGCTAACTCGGTAGGCGGCTGTGGGAGAAGGAGTGCTTCAGCAGTGGCTATTCGAGCCCTGAGATCCACTCGACTGCGCGCGGTGCTTCTGGCATTGACCCTGACATCCGGGTTGTTGCTGGGAAACGTCAGTCCGGCGCAGGCGGCACCATCAACAAGCTCCATCGAGGATCAGATCGACGCGAAGTTCGCAGCGCTCGAACCGACGCTCGAGAACTACGACGCCGTACATGAGAAGTTGCAGCAGCAGCAGGCGAAAGCGGCCGCTCTCGAGGCGAAGATCGCACCGCTCGCACTGACCGTCCAGGTCAAGCTTGCGCGGGTCGGCGCGATTGCGTCCACGGTCTACGAGGCCGGTCCGTCACGCACGATGACCACGCTGCTGACCCAGGGCACGTCGGCGTCGTCGCTGAACATCCTCGGCGAGGTCGAGGCGATCGCCAATCAGCAGCAGGCCGAAGTCTCCGCAGCGGTCAAGCTCCGCGACTCCTATGCAAAGCAGGCCGCGCCGGTCAATGCACTGGTCGCGTCGCTGCAGACTCAGCAGGTCGCGCTCGATGCGCAGAAGGCCGTGATTCAGAAGCAGATCGACGCGCTGGACAAGGAGCGTCTCGCGTCCGGCTACAAGCAGGGCGCGCTGCAGCCGGTCGCGTGTCCGCAGAAGTACACCGGTGACGCGGGGAGCAAGGCGGCCCGCTACGCGTGCGGCCAGATCGGCAAGTGGTACGTCTGGGATGCCGACGGTCCGAAGACCTTCGACTGCTCCGGACTCACCCTGGCCTCCTGGCGGACCGTCGGTGTCTACATGCCGCACAGCGCGATCCAGCAGTCGCATGACTTCCCGGAAGTCGCGTACAAGGATCTGAAGCCCGGTGATCTCGTCTTCTACTACCATCCGGTCTCCCACGTGACGATCTACGTCGGTAACGGCTGGGTCGTGAGCGCACCGGCGACCGGGGAACAGATCACGATGCGAAAAGTCTTCTCCGGGTCCGGCCCGAACGGCGCGGTCCGGCCCTAGTCTCATCCATCAGAGCGGGTGGCTTCTCCACGGAGGAGCCGCCCGTTCTGGCGTTCGTCCCGATCTTCGGGAAGGCACGTTGTTGAGTGATGAGGTAGGGAATAGTGCTGAGCTGGCGGTTGTTGTCGGTCTCGGAGGTCAAACATGCCGAAGCTCAACGTGCGGGACGTGTTCTCGTTCCCGAATCCGGTCAACGAAGTGTCCGCACGGCTGGTCGCCGGCGGCGTGGTGCTGATGTCGGCTGCCACGATCATCTTTGACCTGCGGTGGATGACGATCGTGATCGCCTACGGATTCATCGCACGGGTGCTGACCGGCCCGACTCTCAGCCCGCTCGGCCAACTCGCCACGCGCGTGCTGACGCCGCTGTTGGGCGTACCGGCAAAGCTTGTGCCTGGTCCTCCCAAAAGGTTTGCGCAAGGGATGGGCGTCGCGTTCTCGGTGACCGCCGCGATCCTCGCGGTCGGCTTCGGCCTGACCACCGCGGCCTATCTTGTGCTCGGCCTCTTGATCGTCGCCGCGACGCTGGAGTCGGTGTTCGCGATATGCCTGGGTTGCCAGGTGTTCGGGCTGCTCATGCGGGTCGGCGTGATCCCCGAGGCGATCTGCGAGGAGTGCAACAACATTTGGGCGCGCCCCCGCGCCACCGTTTAACCGGCCTTCACCAGCGCACGCTGCCGCACCGGGTCAACCCATCGGTGGTATCCGGACTCGCGACCGCGCCGGACCAGGAACGCCATCTCGATCTGCATTTCGTAGAGCCACCAGTCCATCGACGGTTCGGCCCGGATCCGTGCGGCAATATGCCGGATCCGCGCCGGGTCGGTGATCAACTCGGCTCGGCCACGCACGCCCGCCTCGTCATCGCTCTCGTCACACGGGTAGGCATGTAGGGCATAACGCCCATCGCGATCGAGGTCACGACGCTTCGGTGACTCGACGATGCAGCAGTAGAGCCGGCCGCCGACGATCGACGGCGACACCGGATGGATGCGCGGGCCGCCGTCCGGGCGGATCGTCGCGAGATATGCGAGCCCAGCGCCGTACTGGTGGATCGTCGCGCGGATGGACGTGGCGAGTGCCGGATCGGCGGAGGCGAAATCGGACCAGGATGCCATGGCGTCATTTTATCGAACAGACGTACGATTTCGCCAAACACGCCACGAAAGAGGCAGTGGGATATTGTGTCGGAGTGCTGCTGTCCGACCGTGACCTTGTCGCCGAGCTGAAAGCCGGGACACTCGGAATCGACCCGTTCGAGCCGGCGCTCGTGCAACCGTCGAGCATCGACTTCCGGCTCGATCACATGTTCCGCGTGTTCAACAACCACCTCTACACCCATATCGACCCGGCGACCCAGCAGGACGAACTGACGTCGCTGGTCGAGGTCGCCGACGGCCAGGCGTTCGTGCTGCATCCGGGCGAGTTCGTGCTGGCCTCGACGCTCGAGGTGATCACGCTCGGCAACCAGCTCGCCGGCCGGGTCGAGGGTAAGTCCAGCCTCGGCCGCCTCGGCCTGCTGACGCACTCGACCGCGGGCTTCATCGACCCCGGGTTCTCCGGCCACATCACGCTCGAGCTGTCGAATGTCGCGAACCTGCCGATCAAGCTGTGGCCGGGCATGAAGATCGGGCAGCTCTGCATCATGCGGCTCACGTCGGAGGCCGAGCACCCGTACGGGTCGGCCGTGTACGGTTCCCGCTACCAGGGCCAACGTGGACCGACGCCGAGTCGTTCCTGGCAAAACTGGCGTACCTGGCCGACCAAGTAATCTCGGGTGACCCTCCTCGTCCGGCATCGATTGGCGGCGCTGGCGAACGTCCCGCACGCGCTGCCCTACCAGGGCAGTAAGCGGCTGCTGGCGCACACGATCGTTCCGCTGCTGCCGGCTGACACGGCACGGTTGCTGGAGCCGTTCGCCGGTTCGGCCGCGGTCTCCATTGCGGCACGGCATCTCGGCATCGGTGCCACCGCCGAGATCAGTGACGTCAACGCACCGCTGATCGCGCTGTGGCAGGCGATCCTGGATGCCCCGGCAGCGCTGGCCGACGCGTACGAGCACCTGTGGACCGCCCAGCTCGACGATCCCCGCGCCTACTACGCCGACGTTCGCGCCCGCTTCAACGCGACCCAGGCGCCGGAGCAGCTGCTCTATCTCCTCGCTCGATGCGTCAAGGCGGCGGTGCGATACAACCGCGACGGCGACTTCAACCAGGCCGCGGACGCACGCCGGCTCGGTGCGCGGCCGGCCACCATGCGACGGCGTCTGCTCGCCACCTCGATCGCGCTGTCCGGGTGTCGGGCGGTGGTCAGCGACTACGCCGCCGTCCTGCGCAGCGCGTCACCCGACGATGTGGTCTACATGGATCCGCCGTACGAGGGTGTCACGGGTACGCGCGACCATCGCTACATGGCCGGTCTGCCGCGGGACGAGTTCACGGCGGAGCTGCGTACCGCGGTCGATCGTGGCACGTCGTTCCTCGTCTCCTACGACGGGACGAGCGGCGACCGTGCGTACGGCGATCCGCTACCCCGTTCGCTTGGCCTCATGCATCTACGGATCGACGCCGGAACGTCGTCCCAGGCAACACTCAACGGCGTCGCGGCGCGCACGATCGAGTCGCTCTACCTGTCGCCGTCCCTGGTCGAACGCTTGGCCCGCAACGGGGTTGCCGTCGATCGCGAATCCGGCTCATAATCACCGCCACACTTCAACGACGGCGGGATCCCAGTGTCCACGTTCCTGCTCAACCATCCGATCTCGCACACCCTCGTGATCAACGCAATCCTGTTCACCGCGTTCCTCATCGTCGGCGTCAACGTCATCGCCCTTGGCGAGATCTTCCGCGTGCCGCGTGCTGCCTGGCCGACGTCCACCACGTCGCGCCTGCGATGGATCGCTGCGGGCTTCTTCGGCGTGCTGCTGTTGCCGGTGGCCGTCATCGTCTCGTTCGGTGTCGGCCACAACGGCATGCTGCTGATGCTGGCGGGTCTGCCGAGCCCCGCGATCTGGTGGCTCTATACCCGGAAGCGGCTTCAAGTGAACGTTGCCGGGCTCGGCCTACCCTGGCCATCCTCCAAGGGGTCCGAGCGCAAGCTGTTCTTCGGTGCGGCGGACACGAAGACGCTGAAGGTCATGCGATTCGCCATCGGCGTGCTCGCGTACATCGGCTTCAGCCTCTCGTTCACTGCCGTCAACAAATGGACCGTCGGCGATCCGACCTATATCGACGCGGTCGGACCGAGCGGCGCGACGATCCACCCACGCCCGTACATCGTTGCTGCGTGCCCCACGTCGGTACGCGAGACGCTGCACATGATCGGCTTCGTGTATCTCAGCGGGCACAACTACCAGCGGTGGACGGTCGTACCGTTTCCGGGGCATCTCGACGAGGTGCTCCTGGATACCGACAGCGGCAAGGTCATCTGCCCGTAATCGCCGGTCTGACCGTGTGGGCCGTCCTCGTGCCCGAGTCGCTCGCCTACGGCGAGACGATGCCGTTCATCGACGTCACGGCCGCCGAGGCGCTCGCCGAGATCGGTGCGTCACTCCGCCTCGACGGTCGGGATCTGTGGCTCGCTCACGACGTCGGCCAGGTCCGCGACATCCTGCGGAGCGCACCGGAACAGCCGGACGCGAACCGCGTCTTCGCCACGATCGACGAGGCGGTCGAGGCGGCCGGCCGACGGACATGACGGCAGTGTACGACCGACCGGCCGCGTGATGTCCGAAATGGTGATACACCGCCGATACCTCTGTGACCGGGCATAACGTCGAGAAAGCGAACGTAACGGTAACGGGGGCTGGCATGCGCCGTGGAGGGCGATGGACCGCAGCGATCATCCTCATCGTGATCGCTGCCATTCTCGTGCCGGTCACCATCGTCGCCCGATACACGCGCGGCGAGCTGCTCAACACCGATCGCTATGTCGCCACGGTGGCACCGCTGGCCGAGCAGCCGGCCGTACAGGCGGCGTTGGCGGATCGGGTGACGAACGAAATCGTCGGTGCGATCGACCTGCCGACGCTGGTCGAGAATCTCACGGCGCAGGTCGGCATCAAGGGCGCTCAAGCACTCGGCACCCTGGTCACCGGCCCGATCACCGACTGGCTGACATCGTTCATCCATACCCATGTGCTGCAGTTCCTCGCCAGTCCGCAGTTCATGAAACTCTGGCAGGAGATCAATAGAACCGCCCATACGATCGTCACGAACGTTCTGACCGGGAAGAAGAACACCGCGGTCAGCACGTCCGGTGACGAGGTCGTACTGAATATCGGCCCGGTCGTCGACGCGGCGAAGACGCAGCTCGTCGCGAGCGGATTCGCGCTCGCCTCGAAGGTGCCGTCGGTCAACGCGACGTTCACGCTGTTCCAGTCCGATCAACTGCCGAAGATCCAGAAGTACGTACGCCTTCTCAACACGGCGGCGACGTGGCTGCCGTGGCTGGTGCTGCTCTTGCTGATCGCGGCGATCGCGGTGTCGCCGAATCGGCGGCGGGCCGCGTTGATCGGCCTCATCGCCGCCATCGTGGTGCTGGTCCTCACCCTGATCGGCGTCCAACTGGCCCGGCACAAGTACGTGACCGAGCTGACCGCGGCCGGTCGCAGCGTCCCCGCCGGTACGGCCGTCTTCGACGACGTGCTGCACTACCTGATCGTGGCGATCTGGACCACGTTGATCGCGGCCTTCGTGGTCGCCGTCTGGCTCTGGCTCGCCGGACCGTCCCGACCAGCGGTCGCGGTACGCCGCGGAATCGGCCACGGACTGAACGCGGCCGCCCGAGCGACGCAGGCCACCCGGTCCGGCTTCTTCGGCTTCCTCGATCGGGCCCGCCCGTGGGCGTACGTCATTCTCGGGCTGCTCGCGTTCGCGCTGTTGCTACGCTCGCCGACCGTGGTCACCGTGGTCTGGATGCTGCTGGTCGCGCTCATCCTGTCAGCCGGATTTTCGATCGTGCACCGACTGCGGACGGCTTGATGGGGTTTATCCTCCGAATTCTGTCCGCGATCCGGCCGCTGATCGATCGATTCCTCGCCGTCGGCTTTATCCAGCAGGCGATTGTTCTCGCTGCACAAGCCTTCATGGCGCTGTTTCCGCTGCTCATTGGCGTGATCGCGCTCGCACCAACGCGGACCGGCGATGCGATTTCGACGTTCATGCGCAGACGCCTGGGACTCGCCGGTGACACCGCAGACGACGTGTCGAAACTCGTCGCCACCCGATCGGAACTCCGCAGCGGCATCACGGTGATCGGTCTGCTGGTCATCCTCGCGTCCGCGACCAGCTTCACCCGGGCGCTGCAACGCGTCTATGAAAACGCGTGGCAGCTGCCGAAGGGCGGCGTGCGCGGCAGCATTCGGGGGTTCTTCTGGCTGGTCGGACTCACCATCTACATCGGGATGCTGTCGTTCGTGCTGGAGGTGATGAAGGGCGGCCCCGCGATCTCCCTGCTGCGCCTCATCCTGATCGCCGTCACCATCCTGGCGCTCTGGTTGGTGACTCCGTTCATCCTGCTCTGCGGACGCGTACGGCTTCGGGCGCTGGCGTTCACGGCAATCCTCACCGCGGCAGCGATCATCGTCTCCGGCGCTGTCTCGGCCGACATCATGCCGCATATCGTGAGCAGCAACGAGCGGCAGTTCGGCACGATCGGCGTGGTCTTCGCGGTGCAGACCTGGCTGGTGGTGCTCGGCGGGATCATCGTCGGTGCCTCGGTCATCGGCGCGTACGCGACCCAGGCCGACGACTGGTTCGGGACACTGGCTCGAGGGTCGGCCGACCGTGAATCGTGGCGGCGTACGCCGACCGGCTGGTTTGCGCGTCGAGGCCGTTCCGGCAAGGGATGAGTTTGAGCTGAATTTTGGTACCCGCATTGCTACAAAGAGGTATGACGGCGACGCTGCGGAAGAACATGGTGTGGATCCCGGGTGGCGAGTTCCGGATGGGCTCGGCCGACTTCTATCCCGAAGAGGCACCGGTGCACCACGCTGTCGTCGATGGATTCTGGATGGACGAACACCCGGTGACGGTCGCCGAGTTCCGGCGGTTCGTGAAGGCCACCGGTCATGTCACGAACGCGGAGATCGCACCGGTCGCCGGGGACTATCCGGGCGCCGATCCGGAGTTGCTCGTACCCGGGTCTCTGGTGTTTCGGAAGTCGACCGGACCCGTACCTCTCGATGATTTTCGGAATTGGTGGTCTTGGGTCCCCGGAGCCGACTGGACCCGACCGGAGGGACCGGGCAGCAACGTCGGTGGCCGTGAGCGGCATCCGGTGACTCACGTGGCCTATGCCGACGTGCTGGCCTATGTGCAATGGGCAGGTAAGGATCTGCCGACCGAGGCGGAATGGGAGTACGCGGCCCGGGGCGGCCTGGACGGCGCCGTCTATCCGTGGGGTGACGAGTTCGCGCCGAAGGGCCGGATGATGGCGAACACCTGGCAGGGCGAGTTCCCCTGGCAGAACCTGGTGCTCGACAAGTTCGAAGGGACGTCACCGGTCGCGGCCTTCCCCCCGAACGGGTACGGGCTCTACGACGTGGTCGGCAACGTCTGGGAGTGGACGTCGGACTTCTACACGGCATCGCACGCGGTCGAATCCTGCTGTGCGCCGGCCGCGCCGCATGCCGAAGAGACGATCCCGCGCCGGATGATCAAGGGTGGCTCGCACCTGTGCGCACCGAACTACTGCCTGCGCTATCGGCCCGCGGCCCGCCAGTCGGAGGCGGAGGACACGTCCACCGCGCACCTCGGGTTCCGCTGCATCGTCCGAGCGTAGGGCGCTCGAACACCCGGACGGTCTCGCGCAGGAAACACGGCTACCATCAGGCGTCTCTCCGTGTGGTGCATCGACACGGCCACCTGCGCGGGGAAGAAGGCGCGAATGAGGATGTCGCGAGCCGCCCTGCTCCCCCTGTTGCTTCTCGTGACATCGTGCTCATCCGTATCGCCGGCCTCCCACATCATCAGCCCGACGGATAGCGGAAACGGCGTCGGATTCCACGATGCCTCGGCGAATACGCCCTATACCTTCGGTGGCCTGATCATCTGCATGGACGGCCCGGGCCGCGCGGTGATCGACAAGGTCACTCCGATGGATCCGACCGGCGGCTTGACCGTCGATGCCTTCGTCGCCGTACCCAACCCGGTCCAATTCGCCACATCGAGTTCCGGCTCGACCGAGGGTTCGATCGACCAGCTGAGTCAGCAGATCGGCGCGGGCGGCGCCGTGGTGGATCACGAGTGCACACCGACCCTGTCAAGATCCGAAAAGATGCTGTACGTGCAGGTCAGCAAGGCATCGGGCAAGACCGCATCGGATACCGGCCTGTTCATCGACTACACCTCCGGCGGCCAGAAGTTCACCGTGCCCGTCCCGTGGTTCCAGATCTTGTGCGCGCCGGGTGACACGTCCACGTATTGCGAGTGATTTTCGCGTACGGCCGCCTCGGGCTTCGAAGCTCGCTAGCGTTGGTCGGGTTGTGCCCAGACAATCAATGGTCAGGAAGGCAATCCATGACTGCCATGAGTTCGCAGTTCAGCGATCCGACCGTCGTGCTCGTACACGGTGCGTTCGCCGACGCCTCCAGTTGGGCCGGCGTGACGAAGCGCCTGGAGGCCGAAGGGGTACCGGTCCGGGCAATCGTCAATCCACTGCGCGGAATCAGCTCCGACTCCGCCTACGTGGCCAGCGCCATCGACCAGATTCCCGGCCCGGTGCTGGCCGTCGGACACTCGTACGGCGGTGCGGTCATCACGAATGCGGCCACCAACGCCGAGAATGTGCTCGGACTCGTATACGTCGCCGCCTTCGCGCCGGACGAGGGTGAGACCTTGGGAGAGATCGTGGCTGCGTCCACGGACAGCATGCTTCTCCCGGCGGTCCAGGAGACCCGGTATCCGATCGGTCGGGGCTCGGAGACCGCGAGCGAAGTCTCGATCGACGCCGCGAAGTTCCGCGCGGTTTTCACCGCCGATCTATCCCAGGAGGAGTCCGACATCCTCGCCGTCTCGCAGCGGCCGATCGCCGCCGCCGCGTTCAGCGAGAAGTCCGGCCCGCCGGCGTGGAAGGATCTGTCCAGCTGGGCAGCCGTCGGGACCGGTGACAGGGCGGCCGGCGCCGACGCCGTACGGTCGATGGCTCGGCGAGCAGGCGCGGATATCACCGAGATCGACGGCTCGCACGTCATCATGGTTTCGCAGCCGGACGCCGTTACCGACGTCATCCTCAGAGCACTGAACGACGTCAGCTAATCGCACGAGAGCCGGGGCGCCGAGCGTCCCGGCCTTTCGTTGCCTCGTCAATTGCGTACCATGTCCGGATGTTCTTCGATCATGATCAGACCATCCTGCGTCGTGACGTCCATCGCGATGGCCGGATCGGAGCGGTGGAGACCGCGCGGGTCGTTCGCGACGATGACCGAGGCCTGCTGACCTGGACCGCGTGCGGCTCGGAGTGCATGTTCCGCACCACGCTCGGCGGCCAATCGATCCGCAAGATGTCTGTGCATGAACGCGATCGGACGCCGACGATGCTGATGCCGCGCACATGGGACGGCACCAACGTACTGATACTGACCGAACCGGATCGCGACCACTCGGTGTGGTGGTTCTTCGACCTGAGCGGCGTATTCGAGGGGTGGTACGTCAACCTCGAATCCCCCGGCCGCCGGTGGGCCGGAGGCATGGACATCACCGACCATGCGCTGGACATCTGGGTCGAGCCCGACCTGACCTGGTCGTGGAAGGACGAGGACGAACTCGCTGAACGGATCGATCATCCGAGCTACTGGACCTCGGCGGAGGCAGCCGCCATCCGCGCCGCTGGCGAAAGATTGATACCGACGATCGAATCCGGCAGGTATCCGTTCGACGGACAGCTGATCGACTTCCATCCGGATCCCGCCTGGAAGCCGACCGTGCTGCCGCCGAACTGGGACCGCGCCGTACCGGTCTGAACCCTCTATGTACAGAACGGGCGAAACAGCGCCAGATCGTGGTCGAGCTTCGCGATCCGCCGGAATCCCCAGGTGTCCACGCCGGGCCGATCCGTCTCGGCCAGGACCCGGGCCGCCATGTCCCGCAGCGCGCGTGCCAGTAGGGCGTACTCGAGATGGTCAAGGTCAAGATCTCGAGTGCCGTACTCGGCCAGGAACGATGCGCCGTACGGGCCCTCCACCGGCCACACCTTGACGAACCACGCTTCGTCGGCGACCCAGCAGTCGCTCTCGAAACCACCGCGATGCGGCACGAGCGCAGTCACGCTGAGCCCGTAGTCGCTCGCGAGGTCCGGCGGATGGCTAGGCACTGTGTTCCACGCTTCCTCCGACACACTCAATTGCGGAAGGTACGACGATAGGTTTCCGGGGGGACGCCGAGGGTGTGATTGAAGTGCCGGCGCAGCGTCGTGGCGGTGCCCATGCCGGTCATCCCCGCGATGGCCTCGACGCTGCTGTTGGTGGTCTCCAGCAATTCCTGAGCACGGCGAATCCGCTGGGTCAGCAGCCATTGCAGCGGGGTCGTGCCGGTCGCCGATCTGAAGTGGCGGCCCAGGTTGCGCGAGCTCATGTTCGCCCGGCGAGCCAGGTCCTCCACGGTGAGCGTTTGGTTGAGCCGTTCGATCGCCCAGGGGAACAGTTCGGCGAGTGGGTGATCGTCCTGAGCAGGCATCGGGGCGGTGACGTACTGGGCCTGGCCGCCAGCTCGGTGCGGAGGCACGACAAGGCGGCGGGCGACGGTATTGGCGATCGCCGAACCGTGGTCGAGACGGACGAGGTGCAGGCATAGGTCCATCGCGGCGGCCTTGCCCGCGGAGGTGAGCACGCTGCCGTTGTCGACGTAGAGCACATCCGGGTCGACGTCCACTGTGGGATAGCGGGCGGACAACTCGTCGGTGTGGGCCCAGTGTGTGGTCGCGCGTCGACCGTCCAACAGGCCGGCGGCCGCCAGCACGAACGCACCCGTGCACAGCGAGGCCACCCTCGCGCCCGCCTCGTGCGCCGCACGTACCGCGTCGACCAGATCGGCGGGTGGCTCCACGTCGACGTCGGCCCACCCGGGAACGATCACGGTGTCGGCACGTATCAGCTGATCGAACCCGCCGTCGGGCTCCAGCCGGAACCGGCCCACCTGGACGGCACCTGGCCCGCAGACAGCGACGTCGTACCAGCAGGAGCGAAGACCTCGTAGGCGATGGACAGCTCGAAGTGCAGCATTCCGTCAGTAGCGGCCAGCGCGACAGTGCTCATGTCCGAAATTGTACGCACGGTGGCGTTCCAGACACTCGCGCCGGTAGGCCATCACCGGCAGGATGATCACAGTTGATAGTTCAAGCACTGGGGGAACTCATGGGATCGGGTCGCACGGTAGTCGTCTTCGGCGCATATGGCCACACCGGACGCTTTGTGGTGGCAGAACTGCTCGAGCGGGGATTCGTCCCGATCCTGTCCGGCCGCGACGCGGACAAGCTACAGATCCTGGCGGCATCCCATCCCGGGCTCGACGTCCGACCCGCCGCGGCCGACGACCCGGCCGCGCTCGATCGCGCGCTGGCGGGAGCAGACGCAGTGATCAACTGCGCCGGCCCCTTTGCCGCGACCGCCGCCCCGGTGATCGAGGCGGCACTTCGCGCCGGCATCGCATATGTGGATGTGGCGGCCGAGATCGAGGCCAATCTCGATACGTTCGCGCACTTCGCGGACCGCGCCCGAGCCGCCGGCACGGTCGTGGTCCCGGCGATGGCCTTCTTCGGAGGACTCGGCGATCTGCTGGTCACCGTGGCGATGGGAGATTGGACGGAGGCCGATGAGGCACACATCGCGTACGGATTGAACAGCTGGCACCCCACCGCCGGAACCCGCGCCGCCGGCACGGTCTCGCGACAGCGCAGGGACGGCCGGCGCATCCGCTACGCCAACGGACAGCTTGAGTACCGCGACGATGCCCCGCCGACCCTGACGTGGCCCTTCCCCGACCCCATGGGCACCCGGTCCGTGATCGGAGAGTTCACCATGGCTGACGTCGTCACCGTCCCCAGCCACCTCTCCATCCCGGAGGTTTGCAACTACATGACGGTCAACGCGGCAACGGACCTGGCGACCGCGGACACGCCGGCACCCACCGCGGCCGACGAGCGCGGCCGGTCGGCGCAGACCTTCCTCGTAGACGTCATCGTGCGCTCAGGCGCCGTCGAGCGCCGCGCGATGGCGAGCGGCCGGGACATCTACGCTGTCAGCGCGCCGCTCGCCGTGGAAGCGGTCCACCGCATCCTCACCGGACAGATCAAGACGACCGGCGTCGCCGCCGCGGGCGCGATTTTCGACGCAGCCGACTTCCTCAGCGCCCTGTCTGCGCACATCTCGTTCGAACTGCGCCGCGAGACGGTTCACGCCAAGTCGTGAGGAGCCGTCTCGCCAGAAGCCAAGGCAAGTCCCACGAGTTACCCGGTCCCGCTAGGGCTGGAGCGCGCAGGCATTCGTGACGGTTTTGGTCCATACCTCGGGGTGGGTGAACCAGAAGTTGTGCGGTACCCCGGGCACGGTGGAGAACGTCCCGCGGGGAACGAGCGCGGCAAGCTGCGCCAGAGGCCACGGCGGGCGGACGTCGTCTCCGGCGGCTATGAAATGCATCGGTACGCCGCACGCGGCCAGTCCGCGCCATAGATCGGGTCGGTGAATCCAATCGGTGAACGAATCGCTGAGAGCGGCGTGCACGTCGAGCGCCCAGGCGATGTCGACGACGGGTTCCTCGGCCTTGCCGGCTTCGTACGCGTCGGACCACGTGCGGTCACGCTGGAGGCCCCGACCAGCGATGCCGACCACCGCGGCCACCGCCTCCGGATGTTCGACCGCGTAGCGGACACCCAGATCGCAACCCCACGAATGGCCTACCACGATCCAGGTATCGACACCGACCGCCGTACGGATGCCTTCAAGATCGGCGATTGCTTCTTCCATGGTGTGCGGGCCGCCGCCGGAGCGGCCAACGCCGCGCGGTTCCGGATACCAGGCGCGGTGCTCCAGCGGTGAGATCTCGTCCCGTTCCAGATACTGCACGCAACCAGGTCCGCCGGTCAGGACGACGACATCAGGCCCGTGACCCGTCACACCAACGTGCAGCGCGTCCGCTCCTACCTGGATCATCCGCGACTCCATGTCCGCGAATGCTACTACCTGTGTAAACGTGCAGCGGGTGACGAAAATCGACCCGCAGGAACCCCTCGGTTAGCTGCTCGATCGGGCTGAGTCATCAGTCGAGAAACGAGATGATGGCGTCGCTTGCCACGGCCGCCGCGGCGAAGAATGTCGTCAGTCCGGCGTACCAGGTTTCGGGCCAGTCGGCTTTTGTACCGTCCCACGGCGCGAGGTAGATGCCGTTCGCGTTCATGTCGTCCGCATCGAAGTGGGCGGCGAGGGACGCGTAGGGCGTGTTGCGTAGGTAAGTGGCGATCTCGTCCACCTGGGTCGGCGTGAAGTAGCGGGGTGGCCCGTAGCCCCAGTCTTCGTCCTCGGCGAACACGGTGCCACCAAGCGCTACGTCGATGGGGGCATCGGCCTTCACGAGCAGATAGGACAGCATGTGCCAATACTTGTGGACGTCCATCGCCCGTTCGGCATTACGTACGGGTTCTCCGCCTTCGTCATCCTCGGTCTCGTCTTCGACGTCGTACCCGAGCAGCGCATCCGCGCGCACGCGCGCCCACTGTGGATCAATGATCGCTCGGTCCAGTTCGGCCGAGGTAAATCGAACGTACTCACCGATCATGCTCACGACGCCATCCTGCCACGCCGGCGCAGGGGTTCGCGGGCTGAGCGGCCTTGACTCATTCCGATATCGGAATATATTTGAGCCGTGGCCCGTTCCTCCACGACCTCGGATGTCTTCAACGCGATCGCCGAAGTGCGCCGTCGCGAAATCCTCGACGTGCTGATGGCGGGCGAGAAAACGGTCGGCACGATCGTGGCCGACCTCTCGCTGTCCCAGCCCCAGGTATCCAAGCACTTGCGGGTGCTCAGCGAGGTGGGACTGGTGACGTGCCGGGCGCAGGGGCGTCACCGCCTGTACCGCCTGGAGCCGGCGCGGCTGCGGCCGTTGCACGAATGGCTGGCCAGGTACGAGCAGATGTGGAACGAGCGGCTGGACCGGATGGACGACTACCTCAAGGAGCTACAGAAAAAGGGGAACAGCAATGACAGCTAACCGGTACGGATCGGCACACGTCGAATTCCCGAACGAACACGACGTCCTCATCACCCGAAAGTTCGACGCTCCGATCGCTCTCGTCTTCGACGTCCTGACCAAGCCCGAGCATGTGAGCAAATGGGGCGCAACACCCCCGGACCAGATGAAGGAATGCTCGATCGACCTGCGCGTCGGCGGGGCCTACCGCGCCACCTTCATCACCGGCGATGGCGCCGAGTTTGTCATCCAAGGAACCTACCTGGAGGTCGAGCCGCCGACCCGGACCGTGGAGACGTGGCTGTTCAATTTCTGGCCGGATGCCGAGGCGGTCGAAACCATGCAGCTGCACGAAACCGACGGAGTCACGACGCTCACGATCAGAAAAGCATTCCGCGACAAAGCCGGCCGTAACCATATGACCGAGGCAATGACCGGCCCAGGTGCCGACAACGGCCAGGAAGCCAGCTTCGACGCGATGGAAGACATCCTCAGGTCACTGCTCGGACCGGATGGAACGTCGCTGGTTTAAGGCCGCTTAGTCCTCGCGGTTGGCACGGTCGAAGTCGCCCAGCGGTGTGGTACTCGACGGCCAGTGGGCCGGCGACCAGTCCCCCTCTGGGTCGGTGGTTTGCCCTACTTCAATCAAATGACCGTCGGGATCGCGGATGTAGCAGCGTTTCTCGTACTGGTGCTGTATCGGCGGCGTGAGGAATTGAGCACCCCGGGCGCTCCATTCGGCGTAGACGGCGTCGATGTCTTTGACGCGGATATTAAGGAAGCTGCTGACTCGGTCGGGATCGCGCGGCGCTTCCAGGATGACCGTGGGCTTGTCGTCGGTCGGGCCTCCGCCGCCATTGATGACGATCCAGCTGTTGGCTAGCGCAACGTTGACCGGGTCTCCGGGACGTTCCACCCGGCCGCCGAGTACTTCGGTGTAGAAGCGCCGAGAGCGCTCGACATCGTCCGAGACGATGAAGTGCGTCAACACAATTCCCTCTGGCGGCGGTCGGAGCTCGGCCATCTGGCACCCTCCACTGGGTAGGTCTCACACTCGCTTCACGACGGAGTCCGCCGCGGCGGCAGCACGAGTAAAGGTCCCGGCCAGGGCATCTGCTCCATAGACGGGTGATTCGCTTTAACTAGTGGCGGTGTCCCCGTCCGGGAACACCTCGCTGAGCCGCCCGGCGCTGACGTCGTACACGAAGCCCCTGATCGGGACCTCCTGCGAGATCCACGGATGCGACCTGGCCTTCTGGACCTGCTCCTTGGTGTTCGCCTCGGCGTCGGTGAAGCTGTAGAACTTTGCCGGCGCTATTGGCGCCTGACCTGTCTCCTTGCGGAGGCGGGCCTCCAGTTCGCTGTCGGTGAACCTGAGCATCCCACAGTCGGTGTGATTGATGATCATTATCTCGCGGGTGCCCAACAGTTTGGTCGACAGAACAAGTGACCGGACTGCGTCGTCATCGATCACGGTGCCGAAGTTCCTGATCATGTCCACATCGGCGGCGGCGAGACCCAACATCTGCTCGATGCTGGTTAGCCGGGGATCCGCGCAGGTGACGATCGCGATCTTCGGCGCCGGCGGTCCCCCGCGGCTTGGATCGAAGCCGTTGGCGACGGTTGCATTCGCGCTCAGCGCATTGTCGATAATGCTCATGACTGCTTCTCCTTCTCTTGGGCCTGCCGGGCGGCTGGCCCGTGACATGCGGCCTGGGCCAGGTGGTGACGGGCTTCCTCACGTTCGCCAGTGAGGTGCCTCGCGGCCGCAAGGTCGCAGGGCAAAGCTCGGTCCATCCCGGCCACGGCGTTGGTGAGGTCGGTGATGGTGGACAGGTCGCCGACGTGGACGAGGCAGTTGCCCCGCCAGCGGGCCGGGTGCACGCTGTTGAGCGTCGGGTAAGGCAGGCCACGGACGCATCTGGCCAGTGGCAGAACGAGTCCGCTGAGGCTGCGGGGCCGAACACGCTGTCCCGCATCGGACCGCCCGCCTTATCCAAGATATGCCTGGTCATCCGCAGTTGCGCATGCCACGCTACCTTCCGTGGCTTACCACGGTGGCCAGGTTGGCCAGGTAGGCATCCGCAGCTCAGGAACAAGATCGAGAAATCGTCGTAGCACTCTCAGCTCGGAGATCGACCGGGAGCGCCAACGGGCACATCAAGCCGACGAAGTGATGTAGATGGATGAAAGCCCAGGCCGGCTAGTAATCCGGACCTGGGCTTTGTCGTGGAGCGGGTGCCGGGAATCGAACCCCCCGCACTGTCAGCTTGGGAATCGCGTTGGGTTGGCTTCCTCGTGTGCTTTCTGGCTGGTCAAATGCCATTTCACGAAAGATCGGATAGCCCGATGCCGACCCGTACTGACCACTGTTGACCCGGTCGTCGGGCACGGATCGGGTACGCCTAATACTGGATCTCCTCCTGACACCCGCAATGCCTCGTTATGAGTCCCTGTCACGCCGATACCGCGACGATGATGGCCTCTCCCGGGTTGCCTGATCGTCCTTGCCGCCGATCTCCCGTACGTCATCGGCGTGATCGCGATCCAGGCGGTGTGTCGATCGTGGATGATGCCGGTGATCTGACGTCGGGCAGTCACACCGCCGGCCTGTGACGCCAGCACACCGGAACGGCGCAGCCGCGTTGGCGCTTTTGCCCCGGTCGTTGGCCGTCAACGTGCAGGATGATGTCGTGCACGTCCTGGCTCTTTTGGCGGCGCGCGAAAAGTCGACTTCGCGTCTGGGTGCCGATGTCAACCGCGATCGACCCTGTCGAGAAGAACGGCCGTGGCCACGACTTGTTCCGTAGACGCTGACACTGGTGATCTTCGAATCCACGTCCAAGGCATCACTACGTGTACAGAGTTCGGGGATCAGGCGTGCGGCAGGAAATCGATGCACGCCTGGATCCCGCGACGGCTACCAGCAGTGGACGATGTAACACCGCACGAACGATCTTGGAGAAGATGTGAAACTGAACGTGAAACTTGATCTTGGTCAGAAGAACCTCCGGCCCGCCCCGGTCGTTCTGGCGGAACAGAAGCAGCGGGCGGCTGATCTCTCGCTGCGAATCGCGGACAAGATCACCACGTATGCGGGCTCGATGCAATTCGTCTATGTGCACATCGTGGTGTTCGCGGTGTGGATAGCTTTCGTGGAGAAAAGGCCGTGGCCGACGCTGACCTTGATCGTGTCGCTGGAGGCGATTTTCCTTTCCACCTTCGTGATGATTGGCCAGAATCGTCAGGCGGCGTTCCAGCAGGCGAAGGCGGATCATGATTTCAATTCGCAGGAGCTGGAGTTAAAGACCAACACCGAACTGACGCGGGAGATCCACACGCTCACGGTCGAGCTGCACCGACGTATCGTTGGCAAATCCGGCGAGTAGCAGCCCAGCCTAGGGCCCTTACTGAACTCTGGACAGGGGATCGCGTCGTCCAGAGTCAATCTGTCACGCGCTACGACGCTCACTATGGTCCCGGCCTGGGTACTGTCGTGTCGGCACCGGTGATCGAGGTTGACTCGTCACGCATCTCGCCGTTTCGGTGTGCCTTGCGACTTCATCATCGACGGCCTTGCGCGGACCACGGTCTAGTAGAAGACGTCGATGCGGTCGTCGACTGAGGTGATGCCGGGAGCCGACCAGGCGGCAGCGACCGCAGAGTCATGCTCGGCGAACGAACGTACGGTTCCGGTCAGGGTCGCCACCCCGTTAGACGTCTTGACGCTCACGCCGTTGGCGTCGAGCTTCGCGTCGCGGGCCATGGCTTTCTTGATCGACTGCTCGACATCCTTCCCGCTCGGCGTGGGCGGCACGATGTCGATGTCGTTGTCGATGTCGGCCACCCCGACGATGTTTGCGGTGATGAACTCGGCTTCGTCGCGCTGGTACTGCCACTGGGCGGAACCGGTGAGGGTCACGAAGCCTTCCTCGACACTCGCGTCGATGTCGGCCGGTACCAGGTCGTCGAGCATCAGCGCCTGCAGCACGTCTCCGCGCAGGTCGGCGTCATCGCGGCGCCGGTCGGTCAGGATTCTGACATCCAGGTCGTTGTTGACACGCTTGACTCCGTAGACGCGCTCCGTGGCGGTTTTGGCCTCGCGCTTCTGCCGAAAACTGCCCACCGTGCCACGCAGCGTCACGGTGCCGTCGTCGGTGGACACGGCGACAGCCTCGCTGTCGATCTTGGGATCCCAGAACAGTTCGTCCGAGACGTGGCCTTCCAACTCTTGGTTGTTCATGCCGTACTCCCTCGGTCTCGACTCCGGCCCGCTCCCGGTCATGGTGCGACCGTGGCGGCGGGCGGCTTCACCTGGAAACATCTGACAGGCAATCTTTTCAATCTCGGCACTCGACTGGAGGCCAAACACAGTATTCGGCGGACGTCGAAACTTGATGCCGAGCACCTTGAGTTCGCTGGTCTGGCACTCAGCTGCCGGCAGGCTGAGGTCCTAGCTGGCGCAGCAGGCAGCGGGCGGCGGAGATGACCCGTGGGCGGTCGTGGATCACGCCGAAGTCAAAGTCGGATTGGGGCAAGTGTGTCTGTCGCGCCAGCACCGCGGCGGCCGCGCATGGGCTGACCGCGATGACGGCGTACTGTCCGTCAAGCGCGGGGTCGTGTTCCCATGAACCACGCACGCCGGGCGCAGGCTCGGGCGGCACCCCGGCACCAATGACGCCCGTGATCACTTGGCGGCGGGCCAGCCGGACCAGAATGCTCAGGGCGTCCCGGGTCAGCAGCTCGGGGTCTGGGACAAGCATCACGACGAGTGCGGGAGGCACAAGATGCAGCCCGTGATGGAAGACTTCATCGACTAAGGCGAGCAAAACGTCAGCGCTCGCCCGACTGATGTGCTGCCCACCCAACACCTCGATCGGCGTGCGTACATCCTCTAGCCCCAACTCGGCCCAGAGCGACATGTGGGCCTCGTGTTCTTCGGCGGGGGTGGGCTCGTCGGTCGGTTTCCCGTAGAGCCATCCCTGTCCCAGCGAAGCCCCCAACGCCCGAACCACCTCGTGGTGCTGCTTGGTTTCGACGCCTTCAGCGAGGATGGTGGCGCCCGTTCGCTCGACCTCCTCGTACACGAAGTGCAGGACCTTCATCGCCTTACGGCTCGGGGCATTCTGAGTCACGTTCAAGTCGAGCTTGATGACGTCGGGTCGGATTACGGGAAGCATCGACATTGCTCTGATATCCGCGCCGACATCGTCCAGGGCCAGCGCGGCGACGGTCGGCCGCTGCCGGTAGATGCCTTCAAACAGGGTGAGCGGATCGTGGTCTAGTGATCGTTCGGTGACTTCGAGGACGACTCGGAATCTGTCGAACGCCTCCTGGATACTCGGCCAAAGATCGGGCGGACAGGACGAAGCCATCGCCAGCGGCTCGATGTTAAGGAACAGCAAGTCGTTCGGGCCGAGGTTGGCCGCAAGGGCGGCTCGACTCGCCGAGGCTCGGGCGATCCAGTCGAATTCCACCACGCGGTTCTGCCGGTACGCCTCCTTGATCAACGCGTCCGGCGACTCCAGGACGGATCCGGCCGGGCCACGGATCAAGGCCTCGTACCCGGACACTAAGCCCGACTCGACCCTCACGATCGGCTGGAACACCGTCCGCAGCAAGCGGCCGTGCAGCACACGCTCGAACTCGGTTTCGACTGTCGCGACGTGATTCGTACGAGCCATCACCGACCCCCCGCCGTTAACCCATCAAGGCTAAACCGCTGCGCCACTCGTCGGCCGATTACCGGTCAGGTGGTGGCTGGCCTCGCACCGCGGGCATCGCCCTCACCGGTGACAAGCTCGTCGGGGTGGCCGGGCTGGTCAAGACATCCGATCCCGTTTGGAGTCAAGGACCGGTACTGAGATGATTTCGAGGTCTGCGATCTGACGTCCACCGCTGCTCGCCGTGGTGGCAGGACCGGTGTTCGGCAGGGTCGCCCATGTGTCGGAGGTGCCCGCTATCGTCCGTGCCGTGATATTTGAAGCCTCTAGGGACGGGCGCGGATGGAGTGGTGTCCGAGAGCGTCTCCTGAGACTTATGTCGCGTGGTTCTGTCAGGTATGGCGAGGGGAACCTCGGCGAGATCGCTGAGCGCCTCACAGGTGGCGAGGTCGACGAGTTGGAAGCGTGGCTCGGAGTTCGGCTGCCTGAGGACTATCGCAGGTTCTTAATCGAGGTCTCGGCTGGTGGCGTCGGCCCGGGTGAGGGCCTGATCCGCGTTCAAAGGTCGGGCGATGGCTGGGACTGGGCATCCGAAATGGCACAGGTAAATCGGTCGCTGGTCACTCAGCCTTTCCCGACGTGGCGTGCCGATGGCGATACCCGAGTCGTGTTGTGTGGGCCGCCACCGTTCGAAGAGAGATATCCGGACCTGGACGAGTTCCAGACGGCGTTCGATGCGTGGGCCGAACGAGCCAATGCGGGGTGCGGCGCGCCGGAACGTCGCGCCGGGGCTATATGCATTCAGACCTTCAACATCGTCCGGCACGACTGGCTTATCGTTACCGGCTCGGCTCGAGGCACGATCTGGCACGAGTGGCCAGATCACGGCATCGACCATGACATGGCTCCGGGTATCGATGCCAATGGACAGGCGCTGACTTTCACCCGCTGGTATGTCGACTGGCTGGACGCTCTAGAAGCTCCCCTCACCTGATTGCGGCAGTTGCCGCCGGTTCTATCCGGTCTGCCGCAAGCCCCTCTTGGATCGGGTCTACCACAGGCGGTCCGGACGTCCGATCTTGATGTTGACGGGCGTGGCTCGCAGATATGGCCAGCCAGCCCAGACGTGGGTGGCAGCTCCTCATCGGCGCGATGGACTTCGTGCGAGTGGCCTGGTCAAGGGTCACGCGGAGCGTGATCGCGTAGCGACGCCGGAGGCGCCCTTGACCTGGTCGGGAGCGTGAAGACGCTTCTTGCCGAGGGGATGCCGACGCAACCTCGAACTCGACGACGTCGGTTCTGTTGGTCAGGTTGCTGGTGGGAAGGCGGTGGCTTCTTGGTAGGGCTGGCCGGTCTGCAGGCAGTGGTGGAGTTGGCCGAGGAGCCGGTTGAACAGGTTGCGCAGGGCCGCGCTGTGGTGATCGCGGCCGGTGCGGCGGCGGTCGTAGTGGGCGCGGGCGCCGGGTGAGGCGAGGGCCGCGAACGCCCAGTGGTAGCCAGTCGCGGCCAGCCGCTGGTTTTTGACTTTCCGGTGCCGCACGACATGGGATTTCCCGGACGCACGAGTGATCGGGGCGGCACCGGCGTAGGCCTTCCGGTGGCGGGCGTCGGCGAACCGGTGGCGGTCATCGCCGATCTCGGCCAGGATCCGGGAGCCGGTCAACGGGCCGAGGCCGGGAAAGCTGAGGATGACCGGGGCATCGACGTGATGGGCCAGTGCGATAGCGACCTGCTCGGCGAGGTCATCGGCGGCCCGGCATGCGGCGTCGAGCTGGCGCACGAGGTTGGCGGCGTGGTGGCCGAAAGCCTCCTCCACCTGAGGCAGCTGGTGCAGCTGCGGGTGGTGGTTCAACGGGAATGCCGTAGGCGAAGGCCGCGCTGGCGGCCCAGTCCCATGCGCCGCCTGCGGCTACGGCGTGAAGCGGTGTCGCCAGCAAAGACCAACTCACCGATGCATCGTGCCATCCCGATGTCGTCAGCAGTAGCCGCTACGGGGTCGTCGGTGGGCTGGTCGCGCTGGGTTACAGCGTCGACCCGGTGCAGCAGATCGAGCAGCAACACGGGCCCTGGCCGGCACCCGGGGCTTGCGGCCGCCAACCGAGGCCTAGTCGCACGCCGGCCCTGCGTTCATCTGATCGTGGGAATCCTACTTCTCACCGTCGGGTATATCGCGGACCACACCAATCCGAACGATACGGATCCACCGATCAGACCGAAACGCGCGGTACCGCCGAACAGGAAGGCGGCCGCGATGCCCGCGATCGCAACACCAACACCGGCTATCGCGGCGATCGTCATTTGACGCTCATACTGGTTGAGGGCGTGCCGCCGGCGCTGCTCCCACTCGCCGTCCCGCGCCGCAGGTGGCTTGGCCTCCGACCGATCCTACGATTGCGCCTGTTCGATCGTGTCAACACGTCGCTGGTAACGCCTTTGTATATACGCGTACTGGACAGTGAACCAAGCCGCTAACAGTCCCGACACAATCCAAACGACGATTCTGGCTGACCCGTCGAACTGAAAGCCGAGGAGAACGCCCAGCACCGCGATAGGGACCCCGGCGAACTTGGCTTTGCGGGCGAAGTTGATCAGCTTTCGATAATAGGCTAGGGCTTCCGGGGTTGCCATTTTGAGTCTCCGAGGGTCCGCGTGGTGTAGCTAGATCCTTGCGCTCGACGAAAAGGAAGGGAACCCTCGCGATCGTTGTGGCGATGTCGCATGATCATCCAGGCTGAGCTGTCACGCATAATCAGACACTGATCGGCAATGCATCAAGCCGAGCCTGACAATCGCGTTGCGGGAGGGTCTAGCTGGACTTTCGCTAGTTGGCTATTGTGCGGCGAGCAGAAAGTCCCGGCGCTGCCAGGCTGCCCGAAGGCTAAACGCGGTCTCTGGCGCGAGCCTGTTCGTGGCCCACAGTTCGGTGATCATCTCGTTGGTAAAGGGCACGTGCACTGTTGGTTGTCTGGCTCCGACGCGAACGACGGTGCCTTCGTCTTTGACGTGTACGAGATCCGCGAAGATGTCGTCGAACGCATCGGCGTCGAACACGGCTACGGTTTCGAGTCCTGGAGCGGGTGACGGGAATCGAACCCGCACTGTCAGCTTGGGAAGCTGATGTTCTGCCATTGAACTACACCCGCATGCGGTGACACTGTACCTGGTTTGCCGGCCGTACGCGCACATCGGCAGGGTGCCTGCGCGGGCCACGGGGCACCCGCATTTGGGCACCCGCCGCTAGGCTCGGGTTCCATGACCGACGAGAAGCAGGCCGAACCCGCCAAGCCGGAAGATCCCAAAGACGACCTGATCACGACACAGCACACGCTGATCATCGACGGCGAGCCGCTTGCCTATACGGCGACCGCCGGCCGTGTCGTGTTGCGGCTCGAGGGCCACACCGACGACAAGTTCGACGGCGCCGAGGCACGCGCCGAGGTTTTCATCACGTCATATGTCCGTGATGCCGCTGATGCGCGTACCCGCCCGGTTGTCTTTGCTTTCAACGGCGGACCCGGATCGTCGAGCGTCTGGCTTCACCTCGGTCTTCTCGGACCGCGACGGGTGCAGATGGGTGACGCCGGCGCGTTGCTTCCGCCGCCCTACGACCTGATCGACAACTACGAGACGCTGCTGCGCCACGCGGACCTCGTCTTTATCGACCCGGTCTCCACCGGCTATTCGCGCGCGATCAAGGGCGGAAAATCGAAGGACTTTCACGGGTACGCCGGCGACCTCGAGTCTGTCGGCGAGATGATCCGGCTCTGGACGTCGCGGAATGGTCGATGGATGTCGCCGAAGTATCTGTGTGGCGAGTCGTACGGCACTCTGCGCGCCGCCGGACTCTCCCTTCTGCTGCAGGAGAGCTACGGCCTGTACCTCAACGGTCTGATGTTGATCTCGACCGTGCTCGACTGGGGCAGCTCGCACTTCTCCGCCGGCAACGACGACCCTTATGTCCTCTACCTTCCGACGTACGCCGCTATTGCCCACTATCACGGAAAGCACGGCGACCGCCCGCTGCGCGACGTGCTCGACGAGGCCGAAGCGTATGCGGAACGCGACTATCCGTGGGCGTTGCAGCGCGGCAACCGGCTGACCCAGGACGAGCGGGCGGCGCACGTCGCGCAGCTAGCGTCGCTGACCGGGCTGACCGAGGACTACATCGATCGAGTCGATCTGCGGCCGGAGCACATGCGGTTCTTCACCGAGCTGCTGCGCGGCGAGCGCAAGACCGTCGGCCGGATCGACGGGCGTTTCACCGGCTGGGACCCGGACGGTGCCGGCGAGCGGATGCAGACCGATCCGTCGATCGCCGCGATCATGGGTCCTTACAGCGCGGCGCAGAACCATTACGTACGGGCCGAACTCGGCTACCAGAACGACCTGTCCTACGAGGTGCTGACAGAGCGGGTGCGGCCCTGGTCCTATAAGGAGTTCGAGGGCGAGCACGTCCATGTCGCGGACCAATTGGCGCTGGCCATGCGGACAAATCCCCACATGAGAGTCCATGTGGCGTGTGGCTATCACGACGGCGCCACGCCCTACTACGCGGCGCTGCACACGTTCGCCCACCTGGCGATCCCGGCGGTGCTGCACGCGAACATCGAGTACAGCTACCACGAGGCGGGCCACATGATGTACGTGCACGAGCCGAGCAGGATCGCCCAGTTGCAGCAGCTCGCCGACTTCGTTACCCGCTAGCGTGGCGAGCGACCGGCCATCCCTATGACCGCGATCAGCTCCGTGCAATCCGGATCGAAGAACAGGACGAAGTCATAGTCGGCGCTTACCGCGGCGAACCGAACCCGGGGGTACGCGGTGCCGGCCAGGTCCTTGAGCGCCTCTTCGACCCCGATCGTCGGTACGCCGTCGAGATGCGCCATCTGCGACCGCAGCGCGTAGATGCGAAGAGCGCCTTCACGTGCAACGGTGTCCTGGTGAATCCGGAACGCGGCGCCATTGCGGATCGCCTCCGCACACGTCTTGTGCGCGGGGGTGCTCCCGTCGCCGATGAGGCGCAGGATCTGGGCTCGGCTGAGGTCTATATAGCGGCGCACGGGATAAGGATGCACGACAACGCCAAATCTGTGGTGTCCCGAGTCGGCAGATGGTTGCCGATTCGAGGGAAATTCGGCGTCATGCGGGGTAACAGTGCCTGCTAAGGCGGGTACGACGTCCGCACGGCCGATGAGGTAACGCACTGTCGATCAGGCATGCTGGCTAACGGAGAATCGAGTGAAAATCCGTATGTGGCCGGGCGGTCGCCCGCTGAGCAGCGAGTCCCGCGCCGGCATCGGCGCGGCCGTTGTGCTGCTCGCGATCATCTCGGCCACGGATCTCGCCGACGGTGACCAGCCGCACTTCATCGGCCTGTTCGCCGCGGCGCCGTTCCTGACCGCCGCGTTCGCGGCGTGGCCGGAAGTCGTCGCGGTCGGCGCACTGGCCACGGTGATCGGTGTTCTCTTCGGCATGCATCCGACCTGGAACCAGACCAGCGCGATCAACATCATCGGCGTGATGGTGTCGACCGCGATCGCGGCGGTCGTCGGCACGTTGCGCGCGCGTCAGGCCGAACGGGTCACCGAGTTGGCGCGCCTCGCCAGCGTTGCGCAGGGTGCCGTGCTGTCGCCGCTCGGACCGCAGGTCGGCCCGCTGGCGGTCGCCGGACGTTATATATCCGCGAGTGCGGCCGCGGACATCGGCGGTGACCTGTACGAGGCGCTGGACACCGCGTACGGCGTACGGATGATCATCGGCGACGTACGCGGCAAGGGGCTGGAGGCTGTCCGGCTTGCGAGTATCGTGCTCGGCTCGTATCGCCACGTCGCGTACGAGCGGTCGGATCTGCGTACGATCGTGTCTGATCTTGATCGTGCGGTGTCCCGAGCGGTCGGCGACGAAGACTTCGTGACGATCGCGATCGCCGAAGAGCGCGGCGGCACGCTGACCATTGTGAACTGCGGGCATCCGGCGCCGATGCTGCTCCGACGCGGTGTCGTGATCCCGCTCGACCCGCCGACGCACTCGCCGCCGCTCGGCTTCATGCCGGTCGTGAAGACCCGAGTCGACCGGCTCGAACCCGGCGACCGGATCCTGCTCTACACCGATGGTCTGGCCGAGGCGCGACGCGACGGTGAGTTCTTCCCGATCGGCGAACGGGCCTGGGGCCTGCTCGGACACGGTACGGTCGCGGATGGTCTGGCCTCGTTGGAGAGTGCCCTGACCGAGTGGGTCGAGGGAAAGCTGGACGACGACATCGCACTGGTCCTGATGGAGTACGCCGGAACCGCGCCCACGGTGCCGAGCGCCGCCGTACCCAACTGGGAAGTCGGCGCCGATACGTAAGGTGGCCCGACATCGTCGATGATGCCGAGCCACCCCAATACGTACCACTTAGTAGAGCATTGTGGCTTCGCGGCCGGCCAACGCCTTCGCGCGGGCCATGTTCGGCCTTGCCGCACCGACCAGTACGAGCTCGGCCCGGTGACGACCGGTGTAGCCACGTGGATACTTCGGTGCGAACACCGCGTCGAACAGCTTGGAGATCATCAGATCCTCCCCGGATTTGGGCCGAAATGCTGGGGTGGGCCCCTATTACGACCGTGAGTTACCGGCTCAACGACTACTTGCGCCGCAGGTGACGCTTGGTGTGAAAGATGTTGCGGCGTGGTGGTTTGCCGTTTACCCCACAGTGTGCGTTATCGCAATAAAACTATTCAAAACGGGCGCTGTTGTCTTCGCCTCATTTGCTTGCCACGAGTTACTGGTGAGTAATAGAGTGACCATTACTGATCAGTAACATCGGGCGGCCCGGGGGCGGACAATGAGCCACTACAAGAGCAACGTGCGCGATCTTGAGTTCAACCTGTTCGAAGTCTTCGGCGTGGACCGCCTTCTCGGCACGCCCGCCTTCCCCGACCTGGACGCGGACACGGCCCGCAGCATCCTCACCGAAATGTCCCGTCTCGCGACCGAGGACCTGGCCGCCAGCTATGCGTCCGCCGACCGGGAGCCGCCGGTGTTCGACCCGGCCACGCACAGCGTGCAGATGCCCGAGCCGTTCAAGCGGTCGTACCAGGCATTCATGGACAGCGAATTCTGGCGCATGGATCTGCCGCCGGAGTTGGACGGCACCGCCGCGCCGCGCGCGTTCTGGTGGTCGCTCGCCGAGATGGTGCTCGGAGCGAACGCTCCGATCTGGATGTACGCGTCCGGACCGTCGTTCGCGACGACGTTGTACCGCGAGGGCACCGAGGTCCAGAAGCAATGGGCGAAGATCTTCATCGACCGTCAGTGGGCATCCACGATGGTGCTGACCGAACCGGATGCGGGTTCCGACGTCGGCGCCGGCCGTACGCGGGCGATCCCGCAGGACGACGGATCGTGGCACATCGAGGGCGTGAAGCGCTTCATCACCAGCGGCGAGCACGACCTGGCCGAGAACATCGTGCACTACGTGCTGGCGCGGCCGGTCGGTGCCGGGCCGGGCACGAAGGGTCTGTCGCTGTTCGTCGTGCCGAAGTTCCACTTCGACTCCGAGACCGGTGAGCTGGGCGAGCGCAACGGCGTCTTCGCCACGAATGTCGAGCACAAGATGGGCCTCAAGGCGTCCACGACCTGCGAATTGACGTTCGGCGAGCACGGCGTACCGGCACAGGGATGGTTGCTCGGCGACGTACACGACGGCATCCGGCAGATGTTCATGATCATTGAGTACGCCCGGATGATGGTCGGCACGAAGGCGATCGCCACGCTGTCCACCGGCTACCAGAACGCGCTCGAATATGCGAAGTCCCGGGTCCAGGGCGCCGATCTGGTCCAGCAGGCCGACAAGGCCGCGCCACGTGTCACGATCACCCACCACCCGGACGTACGCAGGTCGCTCATGCTGCAGAAGTCCTATGCCGAGGGTCTGCGCGCCCTGGTCTGCTACACCGCGTCCTGGCAGGACACGGTCCGGGTCGCGACGCTGAACGGCGACGTCGAGGCGGCGAAGTCCGCAACGCGCGTCAACGATCTGCTGCTCCCACTGGTCAAGGGCTGTGGCTCCGAGCGGGCGTACGAGATGCTGGGACACGAGTCGCTGCAGACGTTCGGCGGCTCCGGATTCCTGCAGGACTACCCGCTGGAGCAGTACGTACGCGACGCGAAGATCGACACTTTGTACGAGGGCACGACCGCTATCCAGAGCCTCGACCTGATCTTCCGGAAGATCGTGAAGGACCGTGGTCGGGCGCTGGGCACCGTGGCCGCGGAGATCCAGACGTTCGTGGAATCGTCGGACTCGGACTCCGAGGGCGGGCAGCTCAAAGAGGAGCGGCTCGCGCTCGGTTCGGCGCTGGGCGACGTGTCCGCAATGGTCGGTACGGTCACCGGCTGGATCATGGCATCGCAGGAGAACCCGGCCGAGTTGTACCGGGTCGGCCTCAGCTCCCGCCGCATACTGCTCGCGCTCGGCGACATCATGGTCGCGTGGCTGCTCCAGCGTCAGGCGTCGGTCGCGCTGGCCGCGCTCGCCGGCGACATCAGCGACGCGGATCGCGCGTTCTACACCGGAAAGGTCGCCGCGGCGCGCTTCTTCGCGCACGAGGTACTTCCACGGATCCGCGCCGACCGCAAGATCGTCGAATCGACGAAGCTGGACCTGATGGACGTCCCGGAGGAGTCCTTCTAACCGATCACCTCAGCGTGGCGCGTCTCCTCGGGGGCGCGCCACGCTTGCGTCTGCTCAACCCCGCGGCGTGTGCTCGGCGGTCAGCGCGGCGGCGGCGAGATCGGCCCACGGCACGTCCACCGCGTGTACAGCGATCCCAGCCGTACGCAGACCGCCGGCCGCCCGCATCCGCGCGTCGTCGAGGCGCAGCGACAGCCCGGACACCGTCGGGTTATGCCCGATGACCAGCAGCGTCGTCGTCTCCGGCGGCGCCGCTCGGATGTGGTCGAGCATCGTCGACACACCGCCGTAGTAAAGATCGGACTCGTAGGCGACGGTCGGCGAGGGAGCGACGGCATCCTCCGCCCCGGCAATATCCTGCGCCTCGGCTAAATCCGCCGCCTCGGCCATGCCGATCGCCACGTCGTACCAGGTGCCGCGGGTACGCGCCGACGGCGAGCAGATCACCGCGTCCGGCCGGATCGCGTGCGACACCAGCCAGGCCCCGCCGACACGAGCATCGGCGTGCCCGCGATCGGTCAGCACCCGGTCGATGTCTCGCTTGGTCGGCGACTGCTCAGCCTTGGCATGGCGCATGATCACCAGCACACGATCGGTCACTCCGCCAGCTTTCCATGCCGGTCGATAACCCGTGAAGTCGATCCCGGCCTTGGCTAGCGCCATGATCGCGAAGACTTAGCGGGTTGGCCGCTCCACGTCTTCATGATCTTTCGACGGCCCTGAGTTTCCGCAGGTCGCAACGGTGTCACCCGGCGGTCGACAGGCTCTTGGACGGCCCAGGCGATGATCGTGTAGTGCTGAGGGTGCTATGGCGCCCTTATCTCTACACGATCATGCGAGTGCCTCCCGGTCAGCGCCGGCGGCCGCAGCCTCGGGCCTCGGGCCTCGGGCCTCGGGCCACGAACCACGGGCCACGGGCCACGCGCCACAAACCACGCGTGACAAAGCGGGTACGCCGAACGAAGAAATTAGGAGAACAGCGCGAAGTAGATCGCGGTCTGTGCGCGATCGCGGCCAGCAGCGTGCACGCGTGGAAGAACTCGTGGTGCCCGAACGTCGCCGGCCACGGGTTCGGTTTCCGCAGCGCGTACAGGACGGCGCCGAGCGTGTAGAGCAGCCCGCCGACGATCATCAGCACGAACGCCGCGACGCCGCCGTTGTGCAGGATGTCCGGGAAGACGGCGACCGCGACCCAGCCGAGCAGCACGTACAGCGGCGCGGACAGCCATCGCGGCGCGTTCGGCGTGATCATCTTCATGCCGACGCCGAGAATCGCGCCGCCCCAGACGACCGACAGGATCACGATCGCTTTCGTCTCCGACAGCAGCAGCACGCAGAACGGCGTATAGGTGCCGGCGATGAAAATGAAGATCATGGAGTGATCGAGTCGGCGCATGACCTGGTAGCCGCGTTCCGACCAGACCCGCCGGTGGTAGAGCGCGCTCGTACCGAAGAGACCGCAGATCGTCAGGCTGTAGATCGCGCAGCTCACCAGCGGCGCGACACCGCCACGCGTCGCGGCCAGCGACGACAGCACGATGCCGGCGACGATCGCGGCGAAGAACGCGTACGTGTGCAGCCACCCACGCATGCGCGGCTTGCCGAGGTCAGTCGGCCGGCGGCGGACACGAGCGTCGGTGGCGGTCACTCGTCAAGGTTACGGGACCGTAGGTTACTAGTCAGTAGTCAGTGAGGCGCGTCACGACCGGCGATAATGGCTGGCGTGGACATCCGACCGGTCGGCGATCGCGCGCTCCTGATCGAGGTCGCTCCGGACGACGTGACGGCGTGGGTCGCCGCGATCCGGAGCCAGCGGGTTGCGCGCCGACGAGATCGTGCCCGGCGCCCGGACGATCCTGCTCGACGGCCTGGCCGATCCCGCCGCCACGGCCGCCGATCTGCGCAGCTGGCCCGAGCCGAACGACAGCCCGGTCAAGATCGAACCCAGACAGATCAACATCTCGATCCGGTACGACGGAGACGACCTCGACGACATCGCCGCCATGTGGCGGATGACCAGGTCGGATGCGATTGCCACGATCGGCGGGATCGAGTTCCGGGTCGAGTTCTTCGGATTCGCGCCCGGATTCGCCTACATGAGCGGGCTGCCACGAGCGCTGGCCGTACCGCGCCACACGACGCCGCGGCCTCGCGTACCGGCCGGCAGCGTCGCGCTCGCCGACACGTATGCCGGCATCTATCCGGCCGCGTCACCGGGCGGATGGCGGCTGATCGGGCGGACCGACGAGGTCATGTTCGACGTGGACCGCAATCCCGCCGGCCCGCCTGCGCAGCGGCGACCTCGTACGCTTCGTCGCATGATCGAGGTCATCAAGGCCGGACCGCTGACCACGATCCAGGATCGCGGCCGCATCGGCTGGGCCCACCTCGGTGTCCCGCGCGCCGGCGCCCTCGACGCACCGGCGCTGGCCAGCGCGAATGCGCTCGTCGGCAACGATGCCGTGCGGCCGGGCTGGAAATCACGCTGACCGGGTGCACGCTGCGGTTGCGTACACCCGCGATCGTCGCGGTAACCGGCGCGTCCGCGGTGGTCACGCTCGACGGCGAAGCGCAACCCCAGGACACCCCTCTACCGGTACGCCCAACCGCCACCCTCACGATCGGACCCGCCATCGTCGGCGTACGCACCTACCTGGCCGTGCGTGGAGGCATCGATGTCCCGCCGGTGCTCGGCAGCCGGTCGCGCGACACGCTCGCCGGCATCGGGCCGCCCGCGCTCCGCAACGGTGACATGCTCCCGATCGGACCGGCCGCTACCGTGATCGCGCCGAACATGGACGTCGCGGGCACCACGGAGCCAGTGACCACCTCGGTGATGTGGTGCTGCGGATCCGGTTCGGGCCGCGGGACGGATGGTTCCTGCCGAGCGCTCGGGAGGCGCTGGTCGGTACGGCGTACACCCTGACGATCGTCGAGCAACCGCGTCGCCGCGCGACTGGCCGGCGAACCGCTCGCTGCGCGCGGACCCGGCGGCCGAACTGCCGAGCGAAGGTCTCGTGCTCGGTGCGGTGCAGGTCGCGCCGGATGGCATGCCGATCGTGTTCCTGGCGGATCATCCGGCGACCGGTGGCTATCCGGTGATCGCGGTCGTTGACCAGGCAGACGTCTTCCGGCTCGCGCAGGTACGGCCCGGTGATAGCGTGCGGTTCTGTGATGGGGTGACGTGATGGACCTGAACGCGGATCTCGGCGAAGGCTTCGGCACTTGGCGTCTCGGCGACGACGAGGCGCTCCTCCGTGTCGTGACCTCGGCGAACGTGGCGTGTGGCTTCCACGCCGGCGATGCGGTCACGATGCGTCGCGTCTGCGTCGCGGCGGCCGCCAACGGCGTCGCGGTCGGCGCGCAGGTCTCCTACCGCGATCTGGCCGGCTTCGGTCGGCGCCGAATCGAGTACGACCCCGACGAGCTGCGCGACGAGGTGATCTACCAGATCGCGGCGCTCGACGGCATCGCGCGCGTGGCCGGCACCCGGGTCTCCTATGTGAAGCCGCACGGTGCGCTCTACAACAGTGCCGTCTGGGATACCGCACAGGCGCAGGCGATCGTCGCCGCGGTGGCCGAATACTCGATCGGACTCGCGATTCTCGGGCTTCCCGCGTCCGCGCTGCTGCGCGCCGCGGACAACGCCGGACTGCTGGGCCGTCGGCGAGGGCTTCGCGGATCGGGCGTACCGGAGCGACGGCTCCCTGGTCCCGCGATCGGAGCCGGACGCGCTGATCACGTCGTCGGACGAGGTGGTCGAGCGCGCCCTGCGGATGGCGACGTCGGCGCAGGTCGTCGCCGTCGACGGCACCGTACTCGCGATGCCGGTCTCGTCGATCTGCCTGCACGGCGACACGCCGGGCGCGGTCGGCCTGGCCCGCGCGGTACGGGCGGCACTGACCGAAGCGAACGTCACCGTCGCAGCCGTTCAGCGGTTAATCGGTCAGTGCTCGGACGCCGCACCGATCGGCGTATCCGACTGGATCTCGTGCAGCACCAGCGGCAGCCGGTCGGCGCCGTCGTCCGTGACCCGGATCGGGACGCCCCAGTCCTGCCTGGTCAGGTGGCATGCGGCGAACTCGGCGTCGGAGTCGCACGTCGCCGCCTGCGCGACCACCTGCAGCACGCCGCCGGTACCCCGGCCGCGATCACGAGCGGCCGGGACAGATCGGTCGTCACGCCGGCGCCCTCCAGCAGCAGCTCCGGCGGCGATGCGGAGACCTGCAGCCGGGTCGACGGTCCGAACGACTCGTCCAGCTTCTGCCCGACCGGCGGCGTGAACAGCACATCCAGGCGTACGGCACCGGGGCGCAGCAGCGTCGGTGGGCGTTCGGTCCGCATCCGTACGCCATCGGTCTGCACGCCCGCCGACGCGAGCGCGCTCGGGCGCCAGCCGGGTCAGCCGGTGCGCCGCCGACTCGACCACGAGCGCGCCGCCGTCCGGCGTGACCAGCACGTCGCTCGGCTCGGCCAGGCCGGTCGCGATCGTCGTGACCACCCGACCGTCGACGCCGGCCGAGATCAGCCGGATCGCGCCGTTGTACGTGTCGGCGACCAGTACCGAGCCGTCCGGCAGCGCGCACACGCCGAGCGGATGCTGGAACAGCGCCTCGTTGGCCGGCCCGTCCACCAGACCGAAGTCGAAGAGGCCCTGACCTGCGACGGTGTGCATCTCGCCGTCCTGGACGAACCGGATCGCGGACGACTCGCTGTCCGCGATCCAGAGCCGGTTGCCGTCGACGGACAGCCCGGACGGCTGCGCCATCCAGACGTCGGCGAGCGGGCCGTCCTTGAGCGCCTCGACGGTCGTACCGGCGTAGATGCCCGCCGTCCGCTTGATCGGGTCGAACCACCAGAGCTGGTGGTTGCCGGCCATCGCGATCACGATCGTGTCGTCGAACCAGGCGACGTCCCACGGCGAGGACAGGTCCACCGACGTCGCGTCGTGCGCGCCCGGCCCCGGCGCGGTGCGCTGCGGGCCGACCGGTGCCGGCGATCGTGGTGACCGAGCCGTCCGCCAGGCGTACGCCCCGGAGCAGGTGATTCACGCGTGTCCGCGACGACGACGTCGTAGCCGGCGACCCCGGCGCGCCCGGGCCGGCAACAGCGCGAGCCCCTGCGGCTCGGAGAATTGCGCGTCGAGCGGCGTACCGTCGGCCCGGCCCCGGGTCCCGTTGCCGATCCGGCGGCGGACCGTCTCGGCGTCGGGCTCCAGCTGGACGAGCGCGTGCTGCGCCGACGACGACACCAGGAACGAGCCGTCGGCGAGCGCCACCACCTTGCCCGGGAACCGCAGATCGGTCGCGACCGGCGCCGGCGCCACGTACGGGCCGTCGCCACGATGCAGCGTTCCGGCCTCGTCATGCGTGGCGATCAGCTCGTCGATCAGGCGCACGAGGCCGCTCGCGTGACCCTCGCCGGCCATCGTGGCCACGACGTAGCCGTTCGGATCGACGACCGCGAGCGTCGGCCATGCCTTCGCCGCGTACGCATCCCAGGTCACCAGGTCCGGATCGTCGAGGACCGGGTGAGCAACGCCATACCGCTCGACCGCTGCCGGCGAGCGCGTCCGGATCCTTCTCGTGCTCGAACTTCGGCGAGTGCACGCCGATGATGACGAGCACGTCGGCGTACTTCTCCTCGATCGCGCGCAGCTCGTCGAGGACGTGCAGGCAGTTGATGCAGCAGAAGGTCCAGAAGTCGAGCAGGACGATCTTCCCGCGCAGGTCGGCCAGCTTCAGGTCCCGGCCGTTTGTGTTCAGCCAGCCTCGTCCGCGCAGCTCAGGCGCCCGTACTGTGGTCACTCGATCATTCTGCCGCACCGGCGCGGCAGCGCCCAACCATGAACCACTCGCGTCGGATCTGCGTCACGCTCTAGCGTGAACCCGCCTCGGAGAGTCACTATCTAGGGCAACAACGATGGATGTCAATGGGGCAATGTGACGCGAAACAGGTACTACTTACCGTTAAATATACCTTTGAAGCGATTGGGGCAATTCAGGCGAGAATTCATCCGGCCCAGCGGTGGCCGACGAACCGAGGAGGCACGTTGACGCGTCGCAGGCGTACCGGATGTGTAGTGGCAGTGGCCTTGTCGGTCGCACTCGCCGGGACCGGGTGCACCGGAAACTCGGCGGCCGACGTGAAGACGGCGCAAGGACCGGCCGCCGCGGTGCTGGTGAACCAGATCAACCCGGTCGATTACGCCAAGCTCAAGGCCGGCGGCGTGCTGAACTATCCCCTGCACTCGCCGATCACGAACTTCAACACCTACCAGCTGGACGGCTACAACGACGACGCGAAGACGCTGATGTCGACGATGCTGCCGTCGCTGTTCACGATCAGCTCGACGAACGAGTTCGCGTACAACCCGGATTATCTGGTCGGCGAGCCGAAACTGACCACGGACCCGGCGCAGACGATCACCTATGACCTCAACCCCAAGGCCACGTGGAGTGACGGCACACGCGCTCTCCTACCGGGACTTCGTCGCGCAGTGGCAGGCGCTCAACGGCTCGGATCCGAACTTCACGGTCGCGACGACCGGCGACTACGGCAACATCGCGAGCGTGACGCGCGGCGCTACCGACCAGGAAGTGGTGGTCGCGCTGAAGGCGGGCGTCGTCGACGCCGACTGGCGCGGGCTGTTCAGCCCGCTCTACCCGCTCGCCGCGCTCTCGACCGCGGACGCATTCAACACCGGCTGGCGGACCGCGCCGAAGCTGTCCGCCGGCCCGTTCATGTTCCAAGGCGCAGGTGCGGATGCCTACACACTGGTACGCAATCCCAGCTGGTGGGGGCGCGCGCCGAAGCTGGACTCGATCGTCTTCAAGGTCGAGCCGACGCCGGACACCACGATCGCAGCACTCCAGGCGCATCAGATCGACGTGGTCAGACATCGGGCAGGACCAGCCGACGTATACCAAGGTGAAGGCGTTTCCGGGGATAGCGATGCGGGTGGCCGGCGGACCGGTCATGCGCGCGATCACGATCAACGGCGCCCGGCCGCAACTGGCCGACGTGCACGTACGGCAGGCGCTGGCGATGGCGATCGACCGGGACGCGATCGCGCAGGCGGAGTTGCAGCCGTTCGGCATCACGAAGATCACCGCGCCGGACGACCACATCTTCTTCGCGGACGAGGTCGGCTACCAGGACAACGCGGGTGCGATCGGCACGTACGACCCGGCGACCGCGGCCACCATGCTGACCGCGGCCGGTTGGATCGACAATCCCGCAACGCACGTCCGGACGAAGGACGGCAAGCCGCTGGAGATCGACTTTGTGGTCCCGGCGACGGTCACCGTGAACCAGAGCGAGGCTCAGATGGTCAAGGACGACCTGGCCAAGATCGATGTCACGGTCAACATCACGGCGGTCGACAATCCGCTGGTCGTCAACCAGTACGTACGGCCGGGCAAGTATGACTTCACCACGTTCGCGTGGCTGGAGGGCAACTTCCCGATCAGTGACGCGTCATCGATCTACGAGCCCGTACAGCCGGGCAACGACTGGCAGCAGAACTTCTCGCGGGTCAGTGTCCCGGCCGTCGGTACGCTGTTCCAGCAGGCGGAGAGCAGCCTGGACGCCGCCGCGGCAACCGCTGCGGCAAACCAGGCAGACGCGCTGATCTGGCAGAACGTGCTGTCGTTGCCGCTCTACCAGCGCCCGGACATCTGGGCGGCGAACACCAAGCTCGCCAACTTCGGTGCGTTCGGGTTCGCGTCGATCGACTGGACTGCGGTCGGGTTCACATCATGACGAAACCGTACGGGCGTCGTCGTTCGGCGCCCGTACGGTTTCGGTCGGCTAAGAAGCCGAAGCGGACGGTGTGGAGCCGGCGCTCGCACCGGTCGACGGTGATCCGGACGGCGTACCGCCGGCCGCCGGCGCCCCAGCTGCGGGCTCCAGGCACAGGATGACCTGCTTGCCGCCGGACGTGTAGCTGAGGCTCGGCTGGTTCAGATAGTCGTTGCACTGGGACACGTCCGACACGGACTTCATCACCCGATACGTGCCGGCCTGCGAACACGGCGCGCCGATCGCGACATTGCCGGACTGTGCAACGCATGTACCCACGGCCGGTGGATCGGTCTTCGAGGTGTACCAGAGTGCACCCGCACCCAGGCCGACGATCGCCAACACGATCACGATGTAGCCGACGACACGGAACTTGCTCCGCCGCTCGATCGGAATCACGGCGACATCGGCGGGCGCCGGCAACGACATCGGGCGCTGCGGCGGCGGCTGCTGCATCGGCGGCGGCCCGCTCGTCATCGGTTGCAACTGGTCCTGCCAGGCAATCGACCGTTGCGGTGGCGCGTCCGAGCCATAACCGCCCGGACCCTGCGTACGGCGGCCGTGCTGCTCGAACTGCGGAGGCGTCTCGCTGGGCCGCGATCCCTGCTGCTGCCACGCCGGCTGGTCTGCCTGCGGTGCCTGGTCCGGCCAGGCCGGAGCGGCCGGCTGCGGAGCCTCCGGCCGTGCCAGCGGCGGTAGCTCCGGCGCGGCCGGTCGGCCGTATACGCCGGCGGATCGCTGCTGCGGGACCGCGGCGCGGGCCGGCGGCGCCTGCATGGGTGCTTCGTCGTCCGCCGGTGCGCCCGGGCGGCCATAGACGCGGGGCTCCGGCGAGCCGTAGGTCGACGGCTGCGGCTGGTTCGGCTGGCCGTAGGTAGCGGGCTGGCTGGGCTGGCCATACGTCGCTGGCTGGCTCGGCTGCCCGTAGGTAGCAGGCTGGCTGGGCTGGCCGTACGTGGCCGGCTGGCTGGGCTGGCCGTACGTGGCGGGCTGGTTCGGCTGGCCGTACGTCGACGGCTCCGGGCGCTGCGCTGGCTGTCCGTATTCGGCCGGCTCGGGACGCTGCGGCGGCTGGCCGTATTCGGCCGGCGCCGGTGAGCCGTAGATGGCCGGGCTGCCGCCGTAGACACCGCCGCGACCCGCCGGCGGCGGTGGCGGCGCATCAGTCGGCGGAGGCGTGCTCACGACGAGGCCGGGAGGCATGCGGACGGACGCGCGTGCGGCCGCCTTCGGTGCCGGCTCGTCCTCCGGAGCGGCGGGCCCACCGAACGCGTCAAAGGGCGTGAGCTGACCATCCGGGCCGTACTGCGGCCGCTGCTGCGGCCCCGCTTCGTACGGGTCAGGCTGCGAACTGCCGTCCGACCCCGGGTTGGAGCCGGGGTAGGGGTACTCGGACGTCACACGTGCCTCCTGTCATCACGTGCCCGCACGCCCGTGGGGGTAGGCGGCGACACGACGCCAACCGTACCGGCAGCACGGACGCCGGGGTAGACCTAGGGCAGGGGCTGACGTGCCTTGCTGACCGGAGACGGGCGCGACGTGGCGCTCCGTCACCGATTTGCCCGTTTCGGAGCGCTCGATCGATCGCGTCCGTGCGGCGAGCGGCAACGCGCCGGCTGCGCAAATGATTGATGAACCTGCTCACAATGCCTCCCAACACACGGCGCCTCCACGTTCGGCACCCCGAGCGAATCGCGCTCTCTGACGTTGGATCGGCACCTTGTTGAAGGTACATATTCGCCCGGACGCCGGGCCACAACGCGAATGATCCGAGGCCGTCTCGTTACTGCATGGTGACAATCAGAAACTCGATCTGTGACGCCGACGACAGAAGGCCCGGACGATGACGTCCGGGCCAACTGATCGATCATTTACGGTGACGGCGAGGGCGTCGGCGGGCCGATGCTCGGTCCGCTGCTCGGTGTCGGCGGGCTGTACGGATTGCCGATGTAGACCGTGATCGGCGCGTTCTTGAGGATCGTCGTGTTCGCGCCCGGCTTCTGGCTGACCACGTTGCCTTCGTCGGACTGACTCTGCGACGTGATCGGCTTGAACGTGTAATTCGTGAACCCGGCCGTCCGGAGCTGAGCATCGGCCTGCGCCTGTGACATGTTCCTCAGCGACGGCAACAGCGCCTCGTCGCCCTTTGTCACGGTCAGCGTGATCGGCTGGTTGAGCGGGATGTTCGTACCGACGGCCGGATCCACGGCGGTCACCGTGTCGGCCGTACCGACTCCGGAGACCGTGCTGATCGTGACGTTCGTGAAGCCCAGCTGATACAGCAGGTTCTGCGCCTCGGTCCCGACCTGACCCTTGACCGGCGGGATGCTCTGCGTACCGCTGCCGCCGCAGACCACCAGGTTGACCGACGTGTTGACGTTGACGGTCCGGCCGGCCGGCGGATTGGTGGAGACGACGGTGCCCACCGTGCAGGTCGGATTCGTGACCGAATGTGGACCGTCGATCCGGAGATTCGACTGCTGCAGCTTCCTGATGGCCGACGACTGATCCATATTGACGACGTTCGGCACCTGGGTCTTCTGCGTACGGCTGGTCAGGTAGAGACCGGTGCCAAGCGCGACCACGGCGACCAGGCCGAGCAGGCTCAACGCAACCATCACCCACGTCGACGCGCGGCGGCGTTGCGGGTTGCCGACCCGGGCCGGCAGCGTCGGACGGGAACCGTTCGGACCCATCCGCGGCGCGGTCTCGACGACCGTACCGGCGTCGTCGGGCATCACCGGCGTCGCCAGCACCGGCCGGCCGTTCGCCGCCCGGAGCAGGTCGGCGCGCATCTCGGCGGCGCTCTGATAGCGGTTAAGCGGGTTCTTCGCGAGCGCCTTCAGCACGACCGCGTCGATATCCGGCGTCACGTCGCGGTTGGACGAGCTCGGCGGCTTCGGGTCCTCCCGGACATGCTGGTAGGCGACGCTGACCGGGTTGTCACCGACGAACGGCGGGTGCCCGGTGAGCAGCTCGAACACGACGCAGCCGGTCGCGTACACGTCGGAGCGGGCATCCACGGCCTCGCCGCGGGCCTGCTCCGGCGAAAGATATTGGGCCGTTCCGATGACCGCGCTGGTCTGCGTCATCGTGCTGGCGCCGCTGGCGAGCGCGCGGGCGATGCCGAAGTCCATCACCTTGACCTGGCCGGTCTGCGTCAGCATGACGTTTCCGGGCTTGATGTCGCGGTGGATGATGCCGTGCCGGTGGCTGAATTCCAGCGCGGCGCAGACGTCCGCGCTGATTTCCAGTGCGCGCCGGGGCTGCAGCGGGCCTTCCGCGGTCAGGACCTCTTTGAGCGTCCGGCCGTTGACGTACTCCATCACGATGTACGGCAGGGCTTCGCCGCTCGGCGCGATACTCCTCGCCGGTGTCGTAGACCGCGACGATGGCCGGATGATTCAGCGCGGCGGCGTTCTGCGCCTCGCGGCCGAACCGCATCTGGAACGTCGCATCGCGGGCAAGATCGGCGCGAAGCAGCTTGATCGCCACATCGCGGCCGAGACGTGAGTCGCGACCCTGGTGGACCTCGGCCATTCCGCCGTAGCCGAGCAGTTCGCCGACCTGATACCTGCCTCCAAGCAGGCGGCCCGCACTCATCTGTTCAGTCCCTCGGTCGACAACATGATCAACGCACGTCGGTCCGGTAGACAGACGACATCCCAACCATAGCCGGAACCCGCCAGCCCGTCCCGGCGGGCGCAGCGTCCGCGGCGGCGGACGTGACGCCCGTCACGGGGAGCGGCACGATCAGGCGCGGCATCGATGACGGTCGGCATTCGGCGGCAGTCGGGCTGTGCCGCGCACAGTTTCTGGTGGTTGTGGCGCTTCACCGCGGACGCGATCAGCGCGGCCAGAGCAACCACCAGGATCGCGAGCACGATGCCGAGGATGACGACGCCGGCACGGCTGCGCTGCGGCTCAGGACGTGAGGGGTACGCGATCGGCCGAGCCGCCTGCGCTGCCGGCTGCTGGTACGCCGGCGGCCGGTACGGAGCCGGCTGCTGCTGCGGCCGGGGCGGCAACACCTGCGTGCCGGCCGGTCCCTGGCGGGCTGCACCGGACGTCGGGCCGACCGGACCGGGTGACGCGGGTGCGCCGGATATCGGGCGCGTGGCCGGGGTGGCCGGCACGGTCTGCCCGTTCGCGGCCAGACGCGCGGCGGCGGCCAGGGCGGCAGCGCTGGGCCAGCGGGCGGTGGGCAACTTGGCGAGACAACGGTCGACCAGCATCCGTACCGGGCCGGGAATGTCCGGTGGCAGCGGCGGCGGTACGCGCGTCGACATGCTGCAACGCGATCTCGATCGGACTGCCACCCTCGAACGGCCGCCGACCGGACAGGCACTGGTAGGCGACGACGCCGAGCGCGTACACGTCGGAGGCCGCGGTGGCGAGATGGCCGGACGCCTGCTCGGGCGAGATGTAGGACGCCGTGCCGAGAACCGAACCGACCGCGGTCAGCTGGCTCGCCTGAGCCGAGCGGGCGATGCCGAAGTCGGTGAGCACGAGCGTGCCGTTCGGGCGGACCATCAGGTTCGCGGGCTTCACGTCACGGTGCACGATGCCCTTGTCGTGGGCGGCCTGCAGCGCATCGGCGGCCTGCGCGATCAGCGACATCGTCCGCCCCGGCGTCAGACGGCCGACCCGCGACAGCGTCTTGGACAGCGCATCGCCGTCGATGAATTCCATGATCAGATAGGTGACGCCCTGATCCGACCCGTAGTCGTAGACGTTCACCACGCCGGGGTGGTTGATCGTCGCCATCGTCCGCGCTTCGTCACGGAACCGCTGTGCGAAGCCGGGCTCCGCCACCAGCGCCGCGAGCAGCACCTTCACCGCAACCGTACGCCCGAGCACCTCGTCGGTGCCCTTCCAGACATCGCCCATGCCACCACCGGCGATGTGCTCATCCAGCCGGTAGCGACCGGCCAGCGTCATCCCAGGACCAACGTTTGTCATCATTTGCCTTCCGCGGCGATCGCGGCCTTCAGGATGTCGCCGGCGATCTTCGGTGCACCCTGCTTACCCAAATTGCCGGCGTTGACCAGCAGGACAGCGACGGCAGCGATCGGCTGCCCGTCTTTCATCGCGAATCCGATGAACCAGCGGTGGTTCTCCGCTCCCTTGACGTTCTGTGCCGTACCGGTCTTGCCGGCGACGAAGTATCCACTGATCTGCGCGCCGGTGGCCGTGCCGTTGTCGACCACCGACTTCATCATGGTCTGCAGCTGCTGGGCCACACCCGGCGTGATCGCCGTGAGGCGCTGGGAGGGGTTCGCACACGTACGTCGTCTTCAGATCCGAGTCCTGGATCTTGTCGATCAGGTACGGGCTGCATCTGCACACCGTTGTTCGCGACGGTCGCCGCGATCAGCGCGCCTTCCATGCAGGTCATCCGGACGTCGTGCTGACCGATGCTGGACTGCGCGACGCAGGTTCGGGTCGTCCTTGCCGCCCGGCTGCGTCATGTCGCCGGTCTGGCTCGCGACCACCCCGATCGGCGCCTTACCCGACCGGCGTCAGCGTCAGCGAGTTGTCTTCGAAACCGAAGGCCTTCGCCTCCTGGACGATCGTCTTCGAGCCGAGCGCGACGCCGAGCTGCCCGTACGCGGTGTTGCACGACACCGTCAGTGCGTCGATCAACGTGACTTCGGCCTCCGGGCACGTACCCGCGTCGTCGTTCGTCATCGTGAAGCTACTGCCCGGCAACGGCGTGAACGACGGTCCGGCCGGCACTTCCGTGTCCGGCGTGTATTGGCCGGACGAGAGCGCCAGCCGCCGACATGATCACCTTGAACGTCGAGCCCGGCGGGTACGTCTCCTGCGTCGCGCGGTTCAGCAGCGGGTTCGGCAACTGGGCGTTCAGCTTGTTGTAGTACTTCAGCGCGGTATTGGTCGAGTGGCTGGCCAACGGCGTCGGGTCGAAGCTCGGTGTCGAGACGAGCGCCATGACCGCACCGGTCTGCGGGTCCAGCGCGACCGCCGCTCCGACGTTCGCGTTGTCACCGTTGTTGATGATGTCGTTGTACGCGACCTGTTGCACGCTCTTCACCAGCGTGGTGGTCACGGTGTCACCGGCGGACGTGCTCGTGAAGAACAGGTCTTGCAGGCGATCCGTGGCGGTGCCGGACAGATAGTCGTCCTCGGCCTTCTCGATGCCGGTCGCACCGAGGTTGACCGGCCGGTAGCCGACGATCGGCTCGAACATCGCCCCCAGCGGATAGACCCGCTGGTATTTGAGCGAGTCATTCGTCGCCTTGCTGGACGCGATGATGTTGCCCTTCGCATCGAGGATCGACCCTCGCTGCTGCTGATATTGGGTGAGCTGGACGCGCCCGTTGTACTTGCTCGTGCGGTAGGCATCGGCCTTGTAGGCCTGAACCCAGTTCAGGTTCGCGAAAAGCAGCGCGAACAGGACCAGAATCACGACCCCGACGCGGCGCAGTGGCGCATTCACTCAGATCACCTCCGTCGCCATACCAGCGAGTTGAACGGGCGTGCCAGGTGCCAGCGCCGGTGCCGCCGGTCGGCGTGCCGCGTCCGAAATCCGCAGCAGTACCGCGATGAGAAGCCAGTTCGCCATCAGTGATGACCCACCGGCGGACATGAACGGCGTGGTCTGCCCGGTCAGCGGGATCAGCCGGCTGACCCCACCCACGATCACGAAGATCTGCAGCCCCAGCGTAAATGCAAGACCGCCGGCGAGCAGCTTGCCGAACGGGTCCCGTACGCCGATCGCCACCCGGAGACCGCGCAGCACGATGAACAGGTAGACGACGAGCAGCGCGGTCAGGCCGAACAGGCCGATCTCCTCGCCGAGTCCGGCGAAGATGAAGTCGTTGCGGACGGCCGGCACCAGCTGCGGGTGGCCGGCGCCCGGACCGGCGCCGAACAGGCCGCCGGTGCCGAGGCCGAGCAGCGACTGGACGACCTGGTAGCCGGAGCTGTCACGTTCGTGGCGGCGAACGGGTGCAGCCAGACCTCCACCCGCTCGTGGAAGCTCGTCGCGTTGCCGAGCGCGAACGCACCGAACGCACCGACGAGGAACAGCGCGATGCCGATCAGCATCCAGCTCACTCGCTCGGTCGCGATGTAGAGCGTGACGATGAACATGCCGAAGTAGAGCAGCGATGTTCCGAGATCCTTTTCGAACACGAGGACCATGAGGCTCATCGCCCAGACCAGCAGAACCGGACCGAGGTCACGGCCACGCGGCAGGTCGATGCCGAACACCCGGCGGCTCGCGAGCGACAGCACCTCCCGCTTGCGTACGAGGTAGTAGGCGAAGAACGACAGCAGGGCCAGCTTCGCGAACTCTCCCGGCTGGATCTGGAACACGCTGCCGAACTTGATCCACAGCTTGACGCCGTTGACCTCGGAGAACCGAGCGGGCAGCACGGCCGGGATCAGCACCAGCACGATGCCGATGAGGCCCAGCGTGTACGCGTACCGCGACAGCGACCGGTGATCCTTGATGATCATCAGCGCGATCGTGGCCACCACCAGCGCCGCCAGTGTCCAGCAGAGCTGCCGGAACCCGTCACCCGCGAACGGCGAGGCGCTCGCCTTGCCGACCTTCGCGTTGGCAAGATCGAGACGGCGCAGGAACGCGATACCGAGCCCGTTGAGCAGCGCGACGCACGGTAGGAAGATCGGGTCGGCAAACGGCACCAGCACCCGGATCACGAAATGGAAGGCGAGAAACAGCGCGAACGTGACGGTCGGCTGCACCCACACGTCCCCGCTGATGTGGTTGTTGAGGCCACCTTCGGCCGCGATCGCAAACGCCTGTACGACCAGCATCGCGAAGATCAGCAGGGCCAGCTCGACGTTGCGCTTGTTCTTCACGCGTACGCCGGCTACCGACGCGGGGCGCGGTAGTTCAACGGGCGCGGCGGGGGCGCTCACGGCAGGGGTGCACCTATCAACAGTTGTCGGACGAGGGCGTGGGACCGGGGATGGACGGGACGATCGTCGGCTCGACGCTCGCGGCGTCCGGTGTCGGTGCGGTGGACGGCCTCGGCGAGGTCTTCGACGTTGCCTTGCCCGACGGCACGGGGGACAGGCTCGCGCTCACCGACGGTGGCGCGCTCGGTGTCGGGCTGAGCGAGGTCTCCGGGTTGATCACGGCAGGGCAGGTCTGGCGGAGGTATCCGTTCGCCGGGTCGCGCAGCAAGGTCAGCGTGTTCTCGGCATCGGCCTTGCTCGGCTCGGGAATCCCCTGCTTGACCCTGTTCTGCGTGTCCTGGTTGAGATCGGCGAGCATCAGGTCGCTGCGGTCCGCCATGTGATTCAGACTGAAGCCGATGACCTTGCCCTGTACGCCTTGGAACACCGCGACGTGGCCATCGCTGGTCGCGCCGACGTAGTAGCGGGACTGCGTGTAGCGCCAGCCGTAGAACCCGCCCGCTCCGAGGATCGCGAGCACCAGGATCAGCAGCAGCGCGGTACGCCCTGGATGCCGTTTCGGGCTCGGTTCGTCATCGTCGTCGTCGCCCGCCGATCCGTCGTCAGCCACGGCCGGACGTGGTGTCGTCAGCGCCGATGCCCGGGTGGCCGGCGTCGACTCGGGTACGCGACCGTTGCGGCCACGATCACGGGATGCGGCTCCGCCGACGTACGGGCGGCCTTCGAGAATGTCCTCGTCGGTCACGTCCACCACGATCACCGTGATGTTGTCCGGTCCGCCGCCGCGCAACGCGAGCTGGACAAGCCGCTCGGCGCACTGCTCGGGATCGGAGTATTCGCGCATCGTCGACGCGATGCTGTCGTCGCTGACCGGTCCGGAGAGCCCGTCGCTGCAGATCAGGTAACGGTCGCCGACCACGGCTGGGCGTACCGAATATTGAGGGTCGACGTCTGAACCTTGCAGCGCGCGGACCAGAAGCGATCGCTGCGGGTGCACGCTCGCTTCTTCTTCGGTGATCCGGCCCTCGTCGATCAGCATCTGTACGTAGGTGTCGTCCTTGGTGACCTGGACGAACTCGCCGTCGCGCAGGAGGTACGCGCGCGAATCGCCGACGTGCACCATGCCGAACTTCGTGCCGGAAAACAGCATGCCGGTGAGCGTCGTGCCCATGCCCTCGAGGGCGGGGTTTGCGTCCACGGCGTCGCGGAGGTTCTGGTTCGCGATCTCCACCGCGGATCGGAGTGCGTCGACCAGCGAGTCGCCGGGGACGTCCTCGTCCAGCGGGGCCATCGCGGCGATCGCAAGATTGCTGGCGACGTCACCGGCGGCCATGCCACCCATGCCGTCGGCGACCGCGAGGAGCCGGGGCCCGGCATAGACCGAGTCCTGGTTTCCCTCCCGGATAAGTCCGCGGTCACTACGTGCCGCGTAACGCAAAGTGAGTGTCATGGCCGTAATTCGAGTGAGGTCCGGCCGATGCGGATCGGCACGCCGAGTGGGACGGGGGTAGGACCGGTGACCTTATTACGGTCCAGATAGGTCCCGTTGGTTGAACCTAGATCCTCGACGAACCATTGACCACCCCTGGCGACCAGACGCGCGTGATGCGCCGAGGAGTAGTCGTCGGTGATCACAAGCGTGGAATCCTCTGCTCGACCAATCGTGATGGGCGCCTCACCCAATGTGATCTTGGTGCCGGCTAGTGCTCCTGCCGTAACCACGAGCGTATGGGCGGCTCGACCGCGCTTGACCTTAGCGGGCCGACCGGACGCCGTCGAGGGTGTGAGCCCACGAGGGGTCGCCACCAGGCGTCCGGACCGTCCGCCCGCGAAGATGTCGCGCCGAATCACGCCGGCCACTGTGAACACGAAAATCCACAGCAGCACGAGCAGCGCGAGCCGTGCAACCGAGACGACCAGCTGTTCGGACAAGTCTGTCAGCCGTCCACGCGGAAGGTCAGCGTGGTCGTGCCGATCTGGATCATGTCACCCGGGTTCAACGCGACGGCAGAGATCCGCTGCCCGTTGACCATCGACCCGTTGGTCGAGCCAAGATCGGTCAGCACCACCTGCGCGCCGTCGTAGTCCAGACGAGCGTGTCGACGAGAGATGCCGACGTCGGGCAGGCGCAGGTTGGCCTGATCGCCACGGCCGATCACGGTCGAACCGATCGAGAGCGGATAGGTACGGCCGTCGTTCGCGATCAACCGGACACCGCGGCCCGGCGCCTGAGGCGGGACCCCGCCCTGAGGCGGATATCCCTGGTCGTAGCCCTGATGTGCCATCGGCGGCGGACCCTGGTCATAGGCCGGCCCGGGCATCGGAGCAACGTCGCCGCCGGTGTAGACCTCGGCCGTGACCCGGAACATGCCGGTGTCAAGGCCGTCGCCACGCTCGATTTCGACGATGACGTCGCCGTAGACCGTCCAGCCCTGCTCGCCGATGAACTCGGCCTGCGACTGTGCCAGCTCCTGGGCGAGGGCAGCCGCATAGGGCGCCAGGCGGGAGTGGTCGTAGGGCGACAGATCGATCACGTAGCGGTTCGGGACCAGCGTGCGCCCACCTGCCAGGATCGCCTTATGGGCTTCTGCCTCCCGTTGCATCGCATTAAGGATCTCAACGGGGTGGACGACCCCCTTGAACACCTTTGCGAAGGCCCCTTCGACCAGGCCCTCTAGACGCTTTTCGAAGCGCTGCAGCACACTCACTGGTTCCTCCTCGTACTACCGAGGAGTTGATGGTATCGGGTCGGGGCACAAGTCCCACATCCCTGGTTCGCACGAGGCCTTATACTGCCCGAACCGTTGCCTCCGCGATAGCACTCTCCTCGCTGGTTAGACCGTAGCGGTAGGAGAAACGCCCAGGTCAAGGGCGTCATAGTCGAGTCGCCGATGACTCAGCTGAAGTCGAAGTCCCCGTCTCGTACGCCGCGGGTGAAAGCTACCCATTCGTCCGGTGTGAACCTGAGAACCGGACCGTCGGGATCGGTGGAACCGCGGACCAGAATGGCGTCGTCGCTGTACGCCACCTCAATACATTGACCCGAGTCGCAGCCGCGTGCGCGGCGCCAGATGATGCTCCTGCTCGTCTTTCATGGATGCCTCCGAGCTGATATCGGCCAGCCTCCAGTGTGACGGAGATATGACAGAACGTCGATACGATGTCACGGAACGGTCCGCAAATTGACGGGGACTGGCCGGACCGACGACCGTTAGCTCCCCTGAGCTTCTCGCTCAGGGGCAGCTTAACGACTGTTTAGGCTGATGCAGCTACCGGATGATCGAACTCGCCCGCACGGACATCCTCGACGAACTGTTCCCATATTTCGGGAGAAAAAGTGAGGATGGGCCCGTTAAAGATCTTTGAGTCACGGACCGCGAACGCTTCACCAATCCGGGCAATTTCGACACAATTCCCGCTGTCACAGCGGCTGCTCCGCCGCCATACGACGTCCCTCACGTACGTTCCCTCCACATATTACAAAAGTGTCCGATTTATACCCTCTATTCTCGCCCATGGCAGCTCGGATGTACCGCGATCGCCACGAACGTTCGTCCACGGTTTTGGCTGGTCAGCCGCCACCGCTCCCGAGCGCCGCAGCAGCGGATGTGATCCGAGCCCGCGTCGTATTGTCGTCAAGCGCCGCCGACCAGAGCTGGTCGAAGATCGCGCGATGTCGTCCTATCTCCTCGACATCGCGCACGGCGTCGTCCACCTGGCCGTTCTCCCGGTAAAGAAACGCGCTCCGCGCTTCTTCCAGGTCGCATAGCACGAACGGCCCGTAGAACTGCAGCAGTGTGGCCGCATTCTGAAACGGGACGATCCGTACACGCAATGACGTTTCATCGATCATCCGTACGATGTGGTCGAGCTGCTCGCCGAGAACCGCCGACCCACCGACCGGCCGTAGCAAAACCGACTCATCCAGCAGCGCCATGTACAACGGAGCCTGCGGACGGTACATGATCTCCTGGTGCCGGATGCGAGCGTCGATCCTTGCCGTCGCCATCTCGTCGCCCATGATTTCCCGATATGGCCGAAGCATCGCCTCCGCGTAAGCGCGGGTCTGGAGCCTTCCCGGAACCGTATAGTTGGTGTACATCCGAACGGCGATCGACTCGGCCTCGAATTGGTAGAGTTCGATCATCGCCGGGGTCAGGAATTCGCGGTCTGCGGGATCGACCGTCCACCGCTCCTGCCGGGACACCCGGGCATCATCCAGCAGACTCTGCACCTGATCAGGATCAACGATCTCCAGGTAGTCCATCAGCACACGCAGATCGCTCGGGGCCACGTTGACCTCGCCTTTCTCGATCCGCATGACCTTGGAAAGCGACCAATCCATCGCCTTGGCGACCTGGCCCTGAGTGAGTTTCATCGTCGTCCGCGCAGCCCTCAACGCAAGGCGTACGCGACGTCGCGCCACAGCCGGCGAATCGGTGCTGGACATCAGCCTTCTTCTCACTCCAACCAGCAGATGCCTGTCGGCCACTCTAAGTGCGACATGGCTGACAGGCATCTGTCGTCTTGGCGGATCTTACGATAGATCACCATCGTTGGGGAGTACCGCCACGGTCGAACTTTGGCGGCGAAACCTCAGCAGAGCTGGTTGGCCTCGAGCGCTCTGATGAGCGCCCGTCGGATCTGGCCGAATGCCCGGGCGTCCGTGGTCGCGTAGAGGATGACGGGGCGCCCTCGATAGACCGCTCGCAACTCCCAGATCGGCTGGCCTCGGTGAAGGCAGGCCGCCCCGATCAGGCTGGGTACCGCGAGCAGCAGGAGCAGAACGCCGAATCCTGCAGGCGTGGCCCGTACGAACGGCCAAACCACGGACATGACCGCCACCGCGGCACCGGTGGCCCCCACCGAGCGGGTGTTCATCCGCTCCGGCTTCCGGCCATGACTAGAGACTTCGCGTAGATCTGATACGCGGAAACGCTGAGGATCCGGCAGTCCGCTCTGGAACACCTCGTGGGTGATCAGAACGGTGGGACCCCGGTAGAACGTGACCATTTCCCCCTCCGAACGGGTCAGCAGGTACGGGCCCGTTGCGAGGAGGACGTGAATGCGTGATGATTGCATGAGATGGGCACCTCCTCCTCACAACGGATGGAGATCCCTGAACGGCATCCGGGAGGCAACCCGGGTGCCGTTCGCCTGTCTGGGCGACGCGGCGACCAGACCAGCACAGGACCGTTCGGCAGTCGCAACTGCGATGTCGTGGGTGGCCTGGTACCCGGTTGGCTGGTACCTACCTGCGATATAGCAGTTAGCGGTATGCCTTACTTAAAGGTATCAATGTTCGCCCTGAGCGCAATACCTATATGGACTGTTGCTGCCGATGTTTGTGCCACTCTGCGCGACAGACCGTCTGGCCGAGTGTCTGACCGAGCGTGCGCTCTCTCTCAGGCCGTGCAACGTCAACGACAAAATCGCTCGTCGGGGCAGGTCGTCCATGGTTCGGGAGCGCGTCCTACGTGGCACGCTGGTCAGGTGACTATTGACCGGTACGAACTCGTGGGCATCTTCGGGGGCGCCGTCGATGCCGGCGTCGCCTCGCTGTTCGTTGGTGCCGGCCTGTCTACGGCGGCGGGGTTGCCCACGTGGAACGACCTTCTCGTCCCGCTTGCCGCCGAGATTGGCGTCGAGGGCGAGTTCCCGGATCTGCCGTTGCTGGCCGAGTACTACGAGCAAAACGCTCCTGGTCGGCGCCCGGCGTTGGAGAACCATCTGCGCAAGGCACTTTCGGCGTACACGACGCCGGCGCAGAGTCACCGCCTCATCGCGAAGCTTCCGATCGACGAGATCTGGACGACCAACTTTGATCCGCTGTTGGAGATCGCGGCTCCCCGTGCCAGCGTCGCAGCTGCGGACAGCGACGCTCTCGACATCGGTGCCGGTCGCCGGACGATCATCAAGATGCACGGCAGCATCGGCACGGATTCCCCACCGACCTGGACCGCCCGGCCGGTAATCACCCGCAGCGACTTCGAGCAATACGAGGACACGCACCCCCGGATGTGGGCGCTCCTGCGGGCGTCATACCTCACGCGGACGATGCTCTTCCTCGGCTTCAGTTTCGCGGACCCGAACATCGACGTCCTGCTGCGACTTGCTCGCCGTTATGGAACCGCTGCCGCCGACCGTCATCTCACCGTGCTGCGCCGACCGACCGACCCCGCCGCGATACAGCTCCACGAGCTACGCGTCCGAGACCTGGAGAACAGCGGTGTGCACGTCTGTGAGATCGGTGACTTCCGCGAACTCACCGCGGTCCTGCAGGCGGTCACCCGACGCGCTCGGCCGGAACGCTTGTTCGTCAGCGGCAACGGCGATGAATCCGATCTGCAACCGTGGTGCAACAAGGTCGCTGTGGCTCTCACCGCTCGGCCTGCGTCGTGGGAGATCGCCTGTGTCGGCGGACCGGCGGGATGGGGCGTCACCAGCCGCCTCGCCGAGCTACTCCGAGCCCACGACCGCTACACGCCAGACCGCTTCCGCATTTACTTCCCGAAGAAGCCCGGAGAGGCCGCGCCGACGGACTCTCGTATTGGCACCGCAATCTTCACCGACCTCGAGCCGGACGATCTCGTCGGCGACGTCCTTGACGAGTGTCGAACGCTTCTGGTCATCAGCGGCGGAAAGCGCACCAGCGCGGAAGTGCAATGGGCGCTCGATCGTGGCGTGAGCGTCGTCCCGCTCGCATCCAGCGGCGCGGCTGCCCGAGCCGTCTGGGACGCCTCCGATGCGCCGCAAGACCTCGGCGGACGCCCGTGTGATCCGCAGGTGTGGAGCAACCTCGCCAGCCCTGATCCGGACGTCGCTGTCATGGCCGCGATGTCCGCGATCGACCAGGCTATGTGCCGTCCCAGCAGAGCCTAGAACCGCCACAGAGATCGTGATTTCCATCAGGTGTGGTGTCCGAGGGGGGACTTGAACCCCCACGCCCTTGCGGGCACTGGCACCTGAAGCCAGCGCGTCTGCCATTCCGCCACTCGGACCTGCCGGAGGATCGTAGCAGCCGGGACGCGCCCACGAAAACAGGCCCCGCCGGACGGCCGCGGGCGTGCTCGGAGCGTTGTGGCGCCTCCAGATATGCTCGCAGGCGACAGCATACGCAGGTCGATTTTTGCGGAGGTTTGTGACGTGAGCGTTGCTTTAGTGACTGGATCAGCCGGTTTGATCGGTTCGGAGGCCGTTCGCCACTTCGCCGGACTCGGCCTTGATGTGGTCGGCATCGATAACGACATGCGGGCCCAGTTCTTCGGCGCCGAGGCGTCCACCGCGTGGAACGTGCTGCGGTTGACCAGTGAACTCGGTGACTCGTACACACATCAGGACGTCGATATCCGCGACCGCGACGCGCTGTCGAAGATCTTCCGGAAGTACGGCAAGGACATCGCCGTGGTGATCCACACCGCCGCGCAGCCGTCCCACGACTGGGCCGTCCGTGACCCGTTCACCGACTTCGACGTCAACGCCGTCGGCACGCTCAACATGCTGCAGAACGTCCGCGAGCACTGCATCGACGCACCGTTCCTGCACTGCTCGACGAACAAGGTCTACGGCGCTCGCCCCAACTCGTTGCCGCTGATCGAGCAGGAGACGCGCTGGGAGATCGACCCGACCCACCCGTACGCCGACGGCGTCACCGAGGACATGTCGATCGACAACACCCTCCACTCGGTGTTCGGTGCGTCCAAGGTCGCCGCCGACGTGATGGTTCAGGAATACGGCCGCTACTTCGACATGAAGACCGCATGCTTCCGTGGTGGCACGCTGACCGGCCCGGCACACTCGGCAACTGAGCTGCACGGCTTCCTCGGTTACGTGATGCGGTGCAACATGGAACGGCGGATGTACACGATCTTCGGCTACAAGGGCAAGATGGTGCGCGACGCGATCCACAGCCACGACGTCGTGAGCGCGTTCGAGGCCTTCTTCCGCAACCCCCGATCGGCCGCGATCTACAACCTCGGCGGCGGCCGTCACTCGAACGTTTCGCACTTGGAGGCGTTCGCTATCGCCGAGCAGATCAGCGGCACCGAAATGATCACGGAATACGCGGACCAGAACCGCGTCGGCGATCACCAGTGGTGGATCAGTTCGATGGCGACGTTCCAGGCCGACTACCCGGAGTGGAAGCAGGTCTACGACGTGCCGATGATCCTCACCGAGATCTACGAGGCGAACGTCGACAAGTGGGTCCCGGGTGCCACGTCGGGGACGTCCGCGTGATCGACGAGGGCAAGCACAACGTCCTCGGTGTGATGGTGTCGGCGGTCGACTACGAAGCGGCGACCGAAGCGGTGATCTCGGCCGCGCACGCGAAGCGGCCGCTCGCGCTGACCGCGCTGGCCGTCCACGGCGTGATGACCGGCGTCGAGGATCCCGCACACAACGCGCGACTCAACTCGTTTGACCTGGTCACACCGGATGGGCAGCCGGTCCGGTGGGCGCTGCGGGTATTGCACGGGATCAACCTTGCGGATCGCGTCTACGGCCCGACCCTCACGCTGCGCGTCCTCGCACGCTGCGCCGCCGAGGGCTTACCGATTTATTTGTACGGGTCAACCGACGAAACGCTTGCCAAGCTCGTACCCGCTTTGCTGGAGATGTATCCGGCACTGCAGATCGCGGGCATGGAGGCGTCGAAATTTCGCAGCGTCGTCGCCGGCGAGGATGCCGAGATCGCGGCCCGGATCAGCGCATCCGGTGCCCGCGTGGTCCTGGTCGGCCTCGGATGTCCGCGGCAGGAAGTCTTCACGTACGCGATGCGGCCGCTGCTCGACATGCCCCTGATGGCGGTCGGCGCGGCCTTCGACTACCACGCCGGGCTGCTCAAACGGCCGCCGGCGTGGATGCAGAAGTACTCCTTGGAATGGTTCTGGCGGCTGTGCCTCGAGCCGGCCCGCCTCTGGCGGCGTTACCTGATCCTCAACCCGGTCTACCTGGCCCGCCTGACCGCGCAGAAGACCCGCCTGTGGCGGGCAACGCCACCCGCACCGACGACCGAACCCCCGGCGTCGTACGCAGTCTGAGCCACCGCCGCCGACTCATGGATCTTGCCGAGTTGCGGCGGTCCTCAGGTACTGCTTCGTAGGCTCGTCGCATAGGGCGCCGGCTAGGCCCGCTTCGAAGGCCTGCTCAGCCGTGACGCCCAGCTGAGCGGCCAGCTCATAATCGGTGCCGAGATCGGTGTTGAACATCGCCGGGTCATCGGTGCTGATCGAACACAGCGCACCGGCCGCGCGCAACTGCGGAAGCGGGTGATCCTCGATCCGCGGCACGACGCCGGTACGGAGGTTGGACGTCGGCGCCACGTCGAGCACGATCTGCCGCTCGACGATCTCGGCCAGCAGATCGGCATCCTCAACTGCACGGATACCGTGTCGGAGCCGGTGTGCACCGAGCGCCAGCGCCTCCCGGATCGACTCCGGCCCGGCCGACTCTCCGGCGTGCGGCACGAACGCCAGGCCGCCGTCCCGGGCAATCTCGACCGCCCGCCGGTACGGCTCCAGCGTCGTGGCCGGCTCGTACCCGCCGACGCCGAGGCCGACGACGCCACGATCCCGATACCGTACGGCGACCCGCGCGCACTCCTCGGCCAGGTCGACGTCGCAGCCCCGATACAGGTCGGGCGTGAAACGGAACGTCACCCCGTATCGGTCGAGCGCCTCGGCCGCGCCCTCCGCATACCCGGTGAAGATCTCGTCCCACGCCACGCCCCGCATGACTCGCTCAGGCGGCGAGAAGATGCCTTCGATGTAGACCGCGCCGAACGATGTTGCCTCGGCCGCATAATCCACGACGACCTGCCGGAAATCCTCCGCCGTACGCAGGCAGTTGGTGGTCAGCTGCCAGACGCCGATGAAGTGCTTGAAGTCGCGGAACTCGTACAGCTCGGTCAGTCCTTCGATCGTGTCCGCCGGCAGCGTCTCACCATTGCGTCGTGCGATGTCGAGAAGCGTCGCCGGGCGGATCGATCCTTCGAGATGAACGTGCAGTTCAATCTTGGGTACGGGCACCCGCGCAGACTACCGGCGCGGTGCCGACCCGGCGTTCTGGACGTACAGAAGCTCGAGGATCGAGCGCGCCGCATCAAACCACCGGTCCAGCCAACCGGGTGCCGGAATCGTGCCTTTCGGCGGCAGCTCCAGCAGGAGCCCCCGCAACAGCGGGTGATCGGCCAGAGTGCCGGTCGGTGAGTCGTCCAGCCACCCGACCGGCGGGAAGATCGGTTCGGCGAGTGAGTCCAGGTCGTTGATCGACATTGACGGGACCTGGACCGGCGGCGGTTCCAACATCGTTGGCATCGTCGACATGTCCTCGAGCGGCGGTACTGAGGTGGAGCGGTTGCCGTCCGACGATTGCTCCGGCAGACCCAGTCCGTCGCGGCGAGCGCCGCGGAACTGCATCTGGCCAGGGAATCTGTCGTCGCTCGTTGAGCCATTGCCCAACATGTCCGGGCTGTTCTTCATTGCTTTGCTTGCCTCGACTTTCTTCCGCCCGCTTTGCGGCGGGTTGGCCCAGCTAGTGGGGTGCCGTCTGGTACAACGAGGCTGCGTAAGGCTGGCGACGCCCCGGCCGGAAGATCCATGCCATCGGTGCATTGCCGGGAGGGAAAACGTGACGGAATCGGCCCTGGAGTCAGCGCTCGGTAACGGCCCTCACCTGGGCGCCGAGATCCTGGCTGTGCTCAAGGACGTTTCATGCCAACATTGCGGACGTCACCCGTTTGCCCTCACCGCAGGACCGATCCGGGTCCGCGCCTCGTGCGCGGAGCAGCACCGATGTGGTCGACGACGACGAGGCGCGGCTGTGGCACCTCGTCACGGAAGCCGACCGTACGCTGTCCGATGCACCGTCGGCTCCGACGCCGGATGAAATCGCCGCGGCCCGCCGTGCTCTCGCCGCTGCCAACGCGACCGTCCGGCGGGTTGAGGCTCAGGTCACCGCTGTGCAGGTCGCGCTGGGCAGCCCGTCGTCGTGGATCCGGCGCTCTGATCGAATCGGCCGACCAGGTGCGCCAGGAACTGGACCGGCGCGTGGACGCCGCAATCGATGCGTACGCGAGGTCGACCGAGCCGCCGGCGTGGTTCCGATTCGGTCTCGGGTACCCACCCCGGACCGAGTCCTACCGCGAGTGGTTGGACCGGGCGCGGACCGCCATCGCGTACCGGCGCCGGCACGGCATCATCGACCCGCTGGAGCCGACCGGCCGCCGACCGATCGAGTGATCAATAAGAACGCCTCCGGCAGAGGCCGGAGGCGTTTCGTATCAACGCGCGTCAGCGGTCGAACTCGCCGTCCTTGACACCGCCGATGAAAGCGATCCACTCCTCGCGCGTGTAGACGAGAGCGGGACCGGTCGGATTCTTCGAGTCGCGTACCGCGATAGCGTCATCGACGAACGCAACCTCGACACAGTTGTCGCTGTTGCCGCCGCTGCGCACACTCTTGTGCCACACGGCGCGGCTGAGGTCAACGCGAAGTCCTTTGGTTTCCACAATCATTGGAGCTCCTTTGCCCGTGCGGAGATCACGTCCAGCGACCGCTCGGCCGAGAGCGCGCTCTCACTCATGAGGCCGAAGATGGACCGATAGCGGTCAAGATCCTCTTCTTTTTCGAGGAACAGACCTCCGACGGCGTTTTCGGCGAAAACAACATCTGATCCGACATTCTCGACATACTCCAGGATCGAGAACGATCCTTCCATCCCGGCGTGGGCGCCGGCCGAAGCCGGAAGCACCTGGAGCGTGATGTGCGGCTCCTGCGCGAGCTCGAGAAGCCTGTTGAGCTGCGCCGACATCACCTCGGTGCCGCCCACCATCCGGCGGAAGACTGCCTCGTCCAAGATCGCCCACAGGTCCAGAGGGCGTTCTTGTGTGAGTAACGACTGGCGATGTACCCGGACTTCGAGCCGGAGCGAAAGTAACTCTTTCGTTATATTCGGCCGAGCCGCCGTCATGACCGCCGACGCGTACTCCGGGATCTGTAGAAGGCCGGGGACCATCTGGGCCTCGAACGTCCGGATCCGCGCAGCCGCCGACTCGAACGCGACGTACGCGCCACGCAGCACCGCCCCGTACGCGTGCCACCAACCCTTTTCGCGCGCCTCGCGGGCGACCTTCATCCACTCCTCGGAGGCCTCCCCGACAATGCCGTAGATCGCGAGCATGTCACGGACGTCGCGTGGCGATGCGCCGATGTGGCCGGTCTCGATTCGTGAAATCTTCGACGAGGAGCACTCGAGACGCTCGGCTACGATCTCGATCGTCACGCCCGCATGCTCGCGCATACGTCGAAGTTCAATGCCCAGCCGACGGCGCCCGACGGTGGGACTGCTGCGGCGGTCCGGCACTGGCCCACTCCAATCCGACAACAAGATCCAACGATAGATCGGCTACAAACGTGTTCGCTGTGCTACCTAAGGTCACGTCGCGGCACTTCACTATCAGCCATTCAGGTGACAACTGCACGTTGGTGACAACGTCTCGATCCACTTGGACGATCACATTGGACCGTTCGCAGGTTCGCCATCCACGAATCGTGGCAGACAAACCCGGCCAATACCGGACTAGACATCTTTGTGCCAACGGCTAAGTTGCAACTTGCATTGATCATACTCATCGTGCAATCTGTCTATGCGACCTTCGTAACCTTCCGACTCCGGTGGGTAACGGAAGATCGATATCTATCTACTGATCGAGTTCCACGATCGCCGGCGCCGTCGGCGAAGGGTGTTCCTGCGCATCCGCACCAAAGGTTCAACCCCCACCGTGAGGGAGTCAGGTTGGTACCCCGGTCCGGCGAAGTCATTCGAGTGACTCGCGCGGCGAGCGTTCAGTTCGCCTCTCCCATGTTGTTCCGCGTTATCCGCGTCCACGATTGGTCGACCTATGACGGTTGGGCGTGGCTGGACGGATACGAACTCAACACGTCGGGCGACGCTGTCGATCGACGCTCAATTTTCGTGCAGGTTAGTGGCCTGCAGCGGGCTCACGTCACGCTGTCGACCAGGCTTGGCAGCGCACGTCAGCCGGTCCGCGCGGCGGTCGCTCAGCCTGCACGGACCGCTCAAACCAGGAATGCCCAGCCGGCGAGGAGCGCTCAGCCCGCCATGAATGATCTGGTACCGACTCCGATCGGCGCAGGTCGCGTCGGGCTAGCGTCGGCAGGGGCCAGTAGGTAGGAGATGCCCGGCGGGACACGACGGCGGCGTAGAGCCGGTCGGCGTGTTCCGTCGTGATCTCGCCGACCCGCGCCGGGATTGAGCAAGCCCGCACTGGGATTGATCAAGCCCGCACTGGGATTGAGCAAGTCCGCAAAAACCCCGACGGAGCCGGTGGTCCCGCATACGATCGAAGAACCTACGGTTTTACGGTTCTTCGCTTGTGGCTCTGGCCCCCGGCTTCGGTTTGGGGAGCGGTGCCATGCGAGCAGCAACACCGGTACAAACGACGCTGGCGATCATCGGCATTTGCTTCGGCATGCTCAGCCTGAGCGTGTTCGGCACGGCAGACGGCGCCTGGGCGTCAACAGGTCCGGCGATGAGCGCCGGTCCGACTCCATCACCCTATCCAGATCCCAACCGCAGGCCGCCCGGCACGAAGCCGGACCGGCCGGCCGTACCCGCGCCACTGCCGCCACTTCCGCCACCACCGGGGGACTCGGCGACCGACGACATCGCGTTCCCGCATGCCGCGCTGATGCCTGCGCCGGCGTGGATGGACGTACCGGCGATATCCCAGGTCGCCGATGTCCCTGTGGCCACGCCGCCACCCGATCCGGCATTGGCGGCTGCGCCCGCCGCGATGCCGACCAAGCCGGCCCCGGACCTCGCTCAGTCGCTCGTCTACTCGGGCGCGCTGGCGCTGTTCATCGCGGGTTCGGGCCTGATCATGCTCGGATCCCGTCGACGGCTTTGGTGAGGCGCCGTGCATCCGGCCGCACGGTTCGCCGGCGGGCACGCGAGACGATCTGGAGCGCAATCGCCCTGGTCGTACTGATCGGCGGTGGGCTGGCGGTCGCCCGGTGGCTCGATCACCGGTCGGACACCGCCACCGCGAAGGCGCGCCCTTCGACGACCGGCACACCGACGCCGGGCACAACGCTGTCCAGCATTCCGGTGGCCGTACCGGAGGGGACGCCGGCGGGCGCGCAGCGCGTCACGATCGCGTTTGCCCGCGACGGGGACACACTCGAGGCGAACGCCGTCGCCGCGGGTACGCCGGTCGCCACGACGGATCGGATCATCATCCGGCTGCTCGGCATCGATGCGCCCGAGATTCACGGCGCCGAGGGCCAGACCCAGTGTTACGCGCGCGACGCGTACCGGGCCCTACAACGCTTAACCCCAAACGGGAGTACGGCCTTCGTGGTCGCCGACAAACAACTCCACGACCAGTACCAGCGCTATCTGCTGTACGTGTGGAACGCGAAGGGCGTGTTCGTCAACCTTGAACTGGCTCGGGCGGGCTATGCCCGGATTCTGTCGATCGCGCCGAACACGAGCCGCCAGTCGATGCTCGGCAGCGCGGTCGACGAGGCCCAGGCGGCGAGACGAGGCCTGTGGGGAGTCTGCGTCAGCCGGTAACCGGACGTTATTGAGTGGCCGGTGAGGCGCTGTCGGACGGTGACGGCGGGGGCGGCGGTACGGCGAAAACGATCTGGACCGTGCTACCGGGAGGGACTGCGCTGCCGGAGATCGGCGTGACCGACAGCACGGTGTTCTCGATGTCATTCGCATCCACCTGGGGCACCAGCTGGTATTTGAGGCCGACGCTGTCCAACTCGGATTCGACGTCCGGTGTCAGCAACCCGACCAGATTTGCGGGCACTGTGACGAACGAGCTGACCGGAGTCGGTGTCGGCGAGATCGACGGCGTCGGCGGAGTGGACGGGACGGCGCTCGGCGTCACCGGCACGATGCTCGCCGGCTGCGTCGTGGGCAGCGGGATCGGCGGCGTTGTGGGAGTCGGGCTCGAATTTCCGCGCATCGCGACGACCAACGCAAACGCGATGCCGACCAGGATCAGAACGCCGATGATGCTGAGCAGGATCGGCAGCCACCAGCCCCGGCCCGGCGCGGGCTGCGCGGGATCCCAGGTGGATGTCTCATCCGCATCCGGTCTCGCGACGCGCGGTGCGGCCGTGCCGCGCCATGTCTCCGGCACCGCCGGGAAGACCGCGGTCGGATCCGGCGTCTGCGGTCGGATGGCGGGTGTGGCGGCGGCATCCCCCGGCGGGATTGCGCGAGTGGCGTCGGGATCGGCCGGCGGAACGACGCGCGTGGCATCGGCGTCGAAGGCCGGCGTGACCTGGGTGGCGTCCGGATCGACCGGCCGGGTCGCATCCGGGTCTACCGCCCGCGTGGCATCCGGGTCTACCGCCCGGGCCGCATCCGGATCTACCGGGCGGGTCGCATCCGGGTCAGCGGCGTTCGGGACGCGTACGCCATCGTCCGCTGCCGGCGTTTCATCGTCCGGCGAGCGGTTCGGATTCGGCTGATCTTCGGCCACGTGCCCATCGAACCACGTTCGGCATCATCGTGCCTAGGGCGGTCCGGCGCATCGATCAACCGGATGGCGGCGAGGCGCTGGCCGACGGTGAGGGGGGTGGTGCGGTCGACTTGCCGCATGTGATCGCGATCGTGTCATTCCAGTGGTACGTCAGGGCGTCGCCCGGCTGGTTCGGCGGTGGGAACTGAGCCGTGACCGGGCCGGAATGGCCGTTCGGATAGCTGGGCGTGAAGCCGGTGGCGGCGATTTGATGACCCGCGTCACTGCACGACATGTTCAAGAGGCTCGGTACGGCTAGCAGTGGTGCCGGCTCCTCCACGGTGATCTTGACGGTCTGCCCCTTCACGACGGGCGTCCCAGCAACCGGATCGGTGGAGGCAACGGTCGCGTCGCTGACACCCTTCGGATCAAACGTAAGTTGGACACCAATGCCCATACTCAGCAGGCTCGTCCGTGCATCCTCGAATGACGTGCCCTGATTCGCGTAGTTCGGCAGTAGGAAACCGGCCGGTGACGGACTCGGCGTCGGGCTCGGTGGCGGGATGACGGACGCGCTCGACGTCACCGGCACCGTCGCACTCGGTGCGGTGACAGGGTTGGACCCGTTCGTGTCGGTCAGGGTCCACCCGATCACGGCACCGATCGTGGCCAGGGCGAGGAAGCCTGCGACAAGGGCAAATACCTGCCCGACCGACGTTTGCGGCTTCGTCGGCCGGGATTCGGACGAGGACGTTGGCGAGGGGTTCACACGATGAGTGTGCCGTATCCACGCTGTATCGTCCCGCTCGCCAGGAGGCTGGCTTCCCGCTACGCTGCCCGGCATGGCCAAACTCGGCTGGATCGGTTCTGTCGCGCTCGCCGCCGGCGCCTCCGCAGGCGCGGCAGCAGCGCAATTCGGGCTGGGCTACGGGCTCGGCGTGATTTCGTGGTCGCCGGTGGCCGCGACCGGGCCGGAGACGCCCGACAGTGTCTGGTTGTCCAGCCTGTCGTGGACGCTCTGGATCGCCGCCGCAGCGACGATCGTCGGTGCGATCTGTGCAGATCGCCGCAGCGCTGGCGAGATCGGCTCGGCACCGCCGAGAACGGGCACCGACACCGCCGGGCAGACGATATTCGCGACCGCGATCTGGCGCCTGCTGCTGGCCGTATCGGCCGCGGTCGGCGCTCTGCTGTCGGTTGCGCTCGTCCTCGTACCGGCGCGGGCCGCCATCCGTCTCGACACCGGTACGCCTCAGCTGATCGCCGCCGGATATGCCGTGGTCGGCATCTTCGTCGGCATCCTGATCGCGGTCTCCGCGCTGATCATCCGGGCGGTCGCGGTCAACGTGATCGCCACCGCGGTGTGGATCTGGGCACTCGCGATCGCTGCCGTGATCGACGGTGTCATCGTCGGCCGTGGACTCGGTACGGCACCGCTCGACGTCTGGCCGACCGGACAGCACTCCGATTCCTGGTCCGGCCCGGTCATCCTGATCGTGCTCGGCGCCGCCTTCCTGATCGGCATCGGTTCGGCGTGGTTCGCCGCGCGTCACGGCAGCGGCCCGGTCACCGCCGGAGTCTCCGGCGCCGCAGGACCGATCATCGTGGTGATTGCCTACCTGCTGACCCGGCCCAGCCTGGTCGGGGTGGACGCACGGATCTCGGCCTACATCCTTGCCCCGTACGCGCTGATCGCCGGCGTGGCCGGTTCGGCGATCATGAGCGCCGGCTGGTCCGCCCGCCTCAAGGCACAACGGGACCCGGTGACGTCGAAACGGATCGCAACCACACCACGGAAGGCCACGCCGGAGCCGTTCCTGCCACCGGCGGTCGACCCGTACGAGACACCGGTACGCCCTCGCGGCAGCGCCACTGTCACGGCCAAGAAACCACTGTCCGCCGAGACGACGCGGCCGCTGGCCGTACCCGTGCAGTCTGGCTCTGGTGACGCGGCGAGCGAGGCGACGACGGTAACGGTGCCCACCACGGACTCGAAACAACCGTCGCCCAAGCGCAACCGTCGCTGATCACAGCGACTATCCGACGTCCCACGTGTGGACCGGATCGTTCGTGTGTAGGTGCTCGGCGTACTGATGCAGCATCTGCCGCAGCGCCGACGCACGCGAGGCGCCGGCCGCCTCGAGCTTCTGGACCGTCTCCACCTGCCATGTCGCGCCGTTTCGCCGGGTCAGGCACCGACCTTCGATGATCCCGAGTAATCGATCGCGGATGTCCGGGCTGACACCGAATCGGTCCAGTCCGGCGTATGCCATCGGCAGCAGATGGTCCAGGACCAGGCGACAGCCGTCGATCTCACCGAGCCGAGGCCAGAAAAAACGGGCGTTGATGCCGTCCCGAGCGCCGATGAAGAAGTTCGTCTCGGCCTGACTGAACGTCAGCGATGTCCAGATCGGACGGTCGGCATCGGCCAGCTCGCGGGTGAGGCCGAAGTAGAGTGCGGCGTTCGCGAGCATATCCACAACGGTCGGACCGGCCGGTAGCACGCGATTTTCCACCCGCAGATGCGGCCGCGAGTTCATGATGTCGTACACCGGACGGTTCCAGCGATAGACGGTGCCGTTCTGCAGGCGTAACTCGCCCAGACGCGGTACGCCGCCGGAGTTGAGCACCTCGACCGGATCCTCAATGTCGCAGATCGGCAACAACGTCGGAAAGTAGCGCAGGTTCTCCTCGAAAAGGTCGAGCACCGAGGTGATCCAGTGTTCGCCGAACCAGACCCGCTTGCGTACGCCCTGGTTCTTCATCTCGTCCGGACGCGTATCCGTCGCCTGCTCGAACAGTGCGATCCGGGTCTCCGCCCACAGATGCCGACCGTAGAGGTACGGAGAATTCGCACCGAGCATGAGCTGGATGCCGGCGATCGACTGCGATGCGTTCCAGTAGTTCGCATACTGCTCGGGCGTCAGCTGCAGGTGAAACTGCACGCTCGTACAGGCGGCTTCCGGCGCAATCGAGTTGACTTCGGTACGCAGCGTTTCCGGGCCTCGGATGTCGATCGGCATGTCCGCGCCGCGTGCTTCCAGGATTTCCGCGTTGAGCTGCAGATAGCGAGGTTCCGGCGACAGATTCTCGAGGACCGTGTGCCGCTCGGTCATGGTCGGCAGGATGCCGATGATCACGAGGTTCGTGTGCTGGTCGCGTGCGTGCGCATCGGCGTGGGCCAGCCGCGCGAGCAGATCCAGCTCATAGTCCTCGAAGCCGCGATCGGCGATCATCCGTGGTTCGGCGTTGTGCTCGAGGTTGAACAGGCCCATTTCGCGCTGGAATGTGGGATCGCCGAGGCGGGAAAGCAACTCGCCGTTACGCATCGCCGGGTCCGCTGCGTCGTCAATCAGATTGATTTCGAGTTCCAGGCCGGTCATTGTCCGGTCCGTATCGAACTGATGGTCGTCCAACATCAAACCGAGTACGTCCAGGCAGCGGCGTATCTTGCGCCGATATCGCGTATGGTCGTCACGCGTAAACGCCGCCGACGTGATACCCATACCCATCGGTCCGCCTCAATGCCTCGTTACGTTGTGCCCAACACTACGAGGACGGCGCGTCGCGGGGAAGGTACGAATGGGACGGTTCTGAGCGGTGCGTAACCAAATGATTGCGTACGGCTGTCAGAATCTGCGAAATCTGGCAGCCGTACGCAATAGAGTCATGCAAAGGTCTACATCGGATCGAATCGGACAGTTGACGAGATCAGTCCTGGCGTACGGCTTCGCCTTCGATTTCGATTTTCACGTTCTTGCTGACCATGAAGCCACCGGCCTCGAGGGCCATGTTGTACGTGATGCCCCAGTCCTCACGGTCGATCTCGGTCTTCGCGGCGAAGCCGAAGACCTGCTTGCCGTAAGGGCTGACGGTAACGCCTTCGAACTCGAAGTCGAGCTCGACCGGGCGGGACACGCCCTTGATCGTCAGTTCGCCGGAGAGCGTGAACTCGTTGCCGCCCTTCGGCGTCAGGCTGGTGGTCCGGAAGTCGAGCGTCGGGTACTTCTCGACCTCGAGGAAGTCGCCGGTGCGGATGTGACCATCACGCTGCTCGACGCCGGTGGTGATGCTCTCGGCCTTCATCGACGCGGTAACGGTCGAGGCGGTCGGGTCCTCGGCGAGCACGATCTCGCCACTGACGTCGGTAAACGAGCCACGGACCTTGCTCACCATGAGGTGTTTCACCACGAAACCAACGTGTGTGTGGGCCGGGTCGATGGCGAACGTGCCGGCCGCCGGGATGGTCAGGCCGTTGAAGTCGCGCGTCGCTGCGTCGCTCATGATGTCTCCTTGGGTACGTCGTACGGTTACTTGCATTCGCAACTATACACGAAGCAAGTGTTGCAGTGTCAACTATTGCTATAGTGGTGGTCATGGCACCCGAACTCTTCGACGACCCCCGGATCACGGCCATGGGTCTGTTTAGCGAGGCCTTTACTGGTCTGAACAGTCGTCTCTCCTGTCAGATCGCGCAGCACGGCCTCTCGATGATCGAGTTCGAGGTCCTGCTGCGGCTCGGGCGGTCGCCCGAGGGGCAGCTGCGCATGACCGATTTGTCCGCTCAAACGTCGTTGACCGCCAGTGGTGTGACGCGCGTCATTGATCGACTCGAACGTGATGGCTACGTCACTCGGATCGCCTGCCCGACGGATCGCCGAAGCCTCTATGCCGTGATCAGTCGGACCGGCCACGATCGAGTAGTCGACCATCCTCCCCGGCCACCTCGACCTTATCAACGAGTGGTTTACCGGACAGCTCCCTTCCGACGAGTTGGAGGCGCTGCTCGCGCAGCCTCCGGACGCTGCGAGACGCGGTTCGCCCGGGTGCCGAGGCCGGCGCGCACGACGCGTAGGCCGACACGTCGTACTGGCGAGTAACCGGCAGTTACCCGGCAGGATTTGGGCTCTGCTGACGGTACATCGGGCTTTGGCTCGCAAATCGGGCAACCAGATCCGCTACGTTGCTCCCCGGGGGGCGCCGGAGACGATTGCCGGTGCGGGGGGCCGGCGGTCTCTTGCAAGGGGACATTAGGCCCGGGGCTGAGAACTTCTTCGTCCCGGGCCGTTGTCCGTCCTGTGTCGGCCATCATCCGGTCGCGACGCTCCCTCACGACGATTCGCGACGTCCGACGCATTCCCGACGTCAGACGATTCGCGAATTGAGCAGCGCCAGATCCTTCGGCAGCAACGTCACGGCGCTCGCCGCGCAGACGCCGTTCAACGCGGCCAGGGCAATCTCGCCTCGGCCTGGTCCGGCACGGTTGCCGCGTACCCGACCAAGGCCTCGACCATGTCGCGTACGTCCTGCTGGCCGACGAGCGTCTCGCGCGCCGCGGCGAATCGGGCGGCCGCCGTGATCCGGTCACCGGCATAGAGCGCGAGATAGGCCTCGATCATCGCGAACGTACCGTCGCCGATCCCTTCCTCGGCCGCGGAACGCAGCGCGCCGAGCAGTTCGGTCGCTTCGACATCGCGCCCGCTTTCGGCCATCGCCATCGCAACCGTGCCCTGCACGCTGCGCCGGTGCCGCGGGTCGCCCTGCTGTTCGAGTACGGTGGCCGCCCGCTGGCCGATCGTGATCGCCTCCGGAAAGTGGCCGTCGAGCCGTTCCACCTCGGCGAGGTTGGCGAGCGCAAGTGAAGCGAGCCGGCTTTCGCCCAGCTCACTGGCGAGCGTCCGCAACGAAGCGAGCCGAGAGCGTGCCGCGGCGAGGTTGCCGGTACGGATGTCGTGCCAGGTGAGATTCGTGGAGCGCGACGAGCACATCCCGGCGCCGGTTCGCGAGCGTGGCCAGCGCGTACGCCGCCTCGCCGTGCTCGCGCGCCAGATCGTAGGCACCGCCGGAGTGGTAGAGCGCAACCAGCTGCGTGTGCGCCGCGAGCTGGCCGCCGACGTCTTTGAGTTCGGCGAACGTGGCCAGCGCGGCTCGCGTACCGGCGAGTTCGGCGGCGCCTTCCCGGTGTTCCAACGCGAGCAGGGTGGCACCGATCTGCGCCCACGCCACGGTGGCCGGATCGGCATCCGCGATCTCCAGCCGAACGGAGCAGGCGAAGCAGGATGTCTCGGCCCTCGCGATCCCGGCCACGGAATCGCCACCACCTCGGCAACGCCGCCGCGAGCGTCAGCGCTGTATGCGGATCGTGGACCAGCCCGAAGTCGAGTGCGGCCCGGATGTCGCTGGCGACGTCGTCCAGCAGATAGACGGCGCCGAGGAAGCCCGAGCCGACCAGGTTCGGTGAAATCCGCAGCACCGATGCGGTGACGATGCGCGCATGCATCCGTGCCGCGTCGCCGTCCTCCGCGGCGGCCGCGCGCTGCTCCGCGGCGAATTCGCGGACCACGTCCAGCAGCCGGAATCGCATCGATGACGTGCTGAGAATCTGGACCAGGCCGAGATCGACCAGGCGCTCCAGGATGGCAACGGGGTCCGTGACGACGTCGGACAGCAGCGGTTCGGCCATCTCCAGCGACCATCGATGCCGGAAACTCGCGAGCCGGCGCAGGCATCGCTTGCCCGCGTCGTCCAGCAGGCGATAACTCTCGCCGACCGCGTCCCGGAGCGTCGTCGGCAGTTCATCGCTGACCGGTGTGCCGCCGAGGTCGAGCACCCGGTCGCCGTACCGCTGGAGGATTTCCGGCATTTCCAGGATCCGGCCGCGCGCCGCCGCGAGTTCGAGTGCGAGCGGGAGTCCGCCCAGGCGGCGGACGAGGCGGCCGACGATCGCCTCATCCTCGGCCGGGATCGGCGCCCGCCGCACCGCGGTGAGCCGGGTCTTGAACAGCACGACCGCCGGATAGACGTCGAGGTCGACCACGCCCTCCTGCGGTACGTCCAGCGGTGCGACCGGCCAGACGAGTTCGTCCACCGCCCCGATCGGATGCCGGCCGGTCGCGAGGACGTGCAGTGACGGCGCGATCGCGGCCAGCCGATCAACCGCGGCCACGACCGCCGGATGCGCATTCTCGATGCCGTCGACCAGCAGAAACGCGCGGCGGCCGGACAACCGCCGAGCGACGTCATCGGCACGAGCGACATCGAATACGGCGGCGACGGCGGTCATGATGTCGGCCTCGGTGGAGACCTCGCTGATCGCGATCGCCGACGTGCCGCCGGGGAAATCGTCGATCACCTCGTACGCGACCGCGATCGCGATGCTGGTCTTCCCGACACCGGCCACACCGACGAGCGTGACCAGCCGCGAGCGCGACATGGCCGCGGTGATCTCGGCGATCTCGGCATCACGGCCGATCAGCGTCGGGCGCGGTGGCAGGTGGAGGGCCACTCCGGTGCCGTGGCCGGACGCGGCGAGCATCGCCCGGCGCTCGGCACCGACCACGCCGAGCGTCACGATCAGCAGGTCGACCGTTGCCTGATGCGGCTTGGCGCGACCGCGTTCGAGGTCACGAAGGGTACGGACGCCGATGCCGGTACGTTTTGCGACGTCTTCCTGCGTGAGGGAACGCATCTCGCGGGCCGTACGAAGCAGCTGAGCGAAGTCTGCCGGCGTGGTTGGGGAAGCCACGCCCAGACCCTATCTACAAGCCTAGATCCCTGGCAATGATCATCCGCTGCACCTCCGACGTGCCTTCGCCGATCTCCAGGATCTTCGCGTCCCGCCACATGCGGGCCACCGGCGTCTCGTTCATGAAGCCGTAGCCGCCGTGCACCTGCGTCGCTTCGCGGGCATTCGTGACCGCGATTTCGCTGGCATAGAGTTTCGCGATCGCGGCCTGACGCTTGAAATCCCTGCCGGCCACGAGCCGTGCGGCCGCGTCGTAGTAGGCCAACCGAGCGGTGTGCGCCCGCATCTCCATGTCGGCAATCTTGAACTGGATCGCCTGGAAGTCACCGATCGGCTTGCCGAACGCGTGCCGCTGGTGCGCGTACGTCAGGGATTCGTCGACGCAGCCCTGCGCGAGACCGACCGACAGTGCCGCGATCGCGACCCGGCCCTCGTCGAGCGTCGCGAGGAACTGGGCGAAGCCACGCCCCCGCCGACCGAGCAGGTTCGCCGCCGGTACGCGACAGTCATCGAAGTGCAGCTCGTGGGTGTCCGACGCACACCAGCCGACCTTCGAGTAGCCCGGTGCCACGGTGAATCCGGGCGTGCCGGACGGGACGATGATCGCGGAGATCTCCTTGGAGCCGTCCTCGTTCGTACCGGTGACGGCCGTGACGGTGACGAGCGCCGTGATGTCCGTACCGCTGTTGGTGATGAACGCCTTCGACCCGTTGATGACCCACTCGTTCGTGGCCTCGTCGAGCACCGCGCGGGTCGCCGTGCCGCCGGCATCCGAGCCGAAGCCGGGTTCGGTCAGGCCGAACGCGCCGATCGCCTCGCCCGAGACCAGCCGCGGCAGCCACTGCGCCTTCTGCTCGTCGGTGCCGTACCGGTAGATCGGCATCGCGCCGAGCGAGATCGCGGCCTCCAGCGTGATCGCGACGCTGGAATCGACCCGGGCCAGCTCCTCGAGTGCCAGGCACAACGTGAAATAGTCGCCGCCCATGCCGCCGACGGATTCCGGGAACGGCAGGCCGAACAGGCCCATCTTGCCCATCTGGCGGACGATGTCGTACGGGAACGCGTGGTCCTCGTAGAACTTGCCGATGACGGGTGCGACCGCGGTCGTGGCGAATTCGCGCACGCTCGCCCGCAGTGCTTCGTGCTCGTCGTTGAGTGCGAAGTCAGGCACGTTAACTCTCCCAGATGTCAGACGGGCGTGACGCCGTGGCGGCGTCGGGAAAAGAAGCGGTCCTTGCCGACCGCGGCGGCATATCGGGCGATCAGTTCGTCGCGCAGGTGCTCGGGCTCGATGATCGCGTCCACGACCAGCTCGCTGCCGAGACGCACGATGTCGATGTCCTGCTCATATTCGGCGCGTTTAGCGGCTACGAACGCGGCCCGCTCGTCGGCGTCGACGATGGCGGCGATCTTGTTGGCGTACACGGCGTTGACCGCGGCCTCCGCGCCCATCACGGCGATCTTCGCGGTGGGCAGCGCGATCGTCGCCTCCGGTGCGAAGCCGGGTCCGGCCATCGCGTACAGGCCGGCGCCGTACGCCTTACGGACCACGACACAGATCTTGGGTACGGTCGCCTCGCTGATCGCGGTGACCATCTTCGCGCCATGTCGGATGATGCCCTGCTTCTCGACGACCGAGCCGACCATGAAGCCGGGCACGTCACAGAGGAACAGCAGCGGCACGTTGAACGCGTCGCACAGCTGCACGAACCGGGTCGCCTTGTCGGCCGAGTCGACGAACAGCACGCCGCCCTTGTGCATCGAGTTGTTCGCGACCACGCCGATGACCTCGCCGTTCAACCGTGCGAAGCCGACCGTCAGCTCGCGGGCCCAGAGCGCCTGGATCTCGAAGAAGCTGTCCGCATCGACCAGCCCCTTGACGTAGCGCCGCATGTCGAACGCCTGACGCTCGCTCGGCGGCACCATGGCCGCGAGGTCCGCTCCGGTCGAGGCCGCCGGCGCGCCGACCGGCGGTTGCTGGGTGTAATTCGAGGGAAGGTACGACAGGTAGCGGCGGATCGTCTCGATCGCTTCGGCCTCGTCCTTGCACAGGAAGTGGCCGACGCCCGACTCGGTGCAGTGCACCTTCGCGCCGCCCATCGCCTCCAGCGTCGTCTTCTCGCCGGTGACCATCTCGACCATGCGATCGCTGCCGAGGTACATCGACGCGTTGCCGTCGACCATCGCGACCACGTCGCAGAACGCCGGGATGTAGGCGCCGCCGGCCGCGGACGGTCCGAACAGCGCGCACGCCTGCGGGATGCTGCCGGACGCCTTGACCTGGTTGTAGAAGATGTTGCCGGCGCCACGGCGGCCGGGGAACAGATCCACCTGGTCGGTGATGCGTGCGCCGGCCGAATCGACGAGGTAGACCATGGGGACGCCGTTCGCGTACGCCCGCTCGATGATCCGGATGATCTTCTCGACCGTACGCGCGCCCCACGAGCCCGCCTTGACCGTGGAGTCGTTCGCCATCAGGCAGACGGTGCGGCCGTCGATCGTGGCCGTGCCGGTGATGACACCGTCGGCCGGCAGACCGTCGGCGAGCACGTTCGCATATCGACCGTCCTCGACGAATGAACCGTCGTCGACGAGCAGTGCGATGCGGTCGCGGGCGAACAGCTTGCCCCGGCTCGCGTTCGCCTCGTGGTAGCGCGGAGCGCCGCCGTCCTGGACGCGCTTATTCAGCTGCTCCAGCGCTTCGCTGTCGAGTGCCACCACGTCTCCCCACCGATCGCAACCTGAACGATCGTTAGGTTACCAGCTCGGCGCGCGCTGAGCGAACGCACGGCCGAAGGGCCGGCACCTGTGATAGATGCCGGCCCTCCGATTCCGAAACGATTGTCACGACGCCGACACCGTGCTGGCTGCACCGATGGCGTCATGGGTGATTCAGCAGGACGCCCAAGCGCCGCCGACGCTGTACGCCTGCGCGAAGCCGAGGACGCCGACCGCGTTGCCGCTGATCTCAACCGGAGCCTGGATGACCGAGTTGAGCTGTGCACCGGACAGGATGCCGTTGTTACCGATCGAGGTCAGCGTCGGCGAGCACGCGTTGCCGCCACCCATGTTGCCGCCGTTGCCACCGTTCGGGTGCGCGACGACGTGGTGGAAGTGCATGCTCTTGCTGGCCGATGCGCTCTCGTTGGTGCTGGTGCCGGGCATGCCGCCACCGCCGCCGTAGGAGTAACCGCCGCCGTTGCCGCCACCGCCACCGTCGCCGCCATTGCCGCCGTTGCCGCCACCGCCGCCGTTGCCGCCACCGCCGCCGCCACCATTGCCGCCGCCACCGTTACCGCCGCCGCCGATCGTTGCCGAGGAACCACCCTCGCAGCTCGCCTGGGCGAACCCGAGGACGCTGACCGCGTTGCCACACACGTCGATCGGGACCTGGATGATGCTGTTCGCCTGGGCGCCGGACAGGATGCCCGCGTTGAAGCCGCTGAACGCGTGGACGTCGCCACCGTTGTCGGTCGCCGTCGCCCCACCCCGGCAGCTGGCCTGCGCAGCGCCGAGAACGCCGACGGCGTTGCCACACACGTCGATCGGGATCTGGATGGCGCTGTTGACCTGGGCACCCGTACCGATGCCGTTGTTACCGACCGAGGTCAGCGTGGTCGATTCGGTGGTGTGCGCCGACTTCGTGGTGGCCTGCTTCGGCTTGGCCGCGGTGTAGGAGTACCCGCCACCGTTGCCACCGTTGCCGCCGCCACCGATCGATGCGGACGAACCGCCGACGCACTGTGCCCACGCCGCGCCGAGCACGCCGACCGCGTTGCCACACACGTCAACCGGCGCCTGGACGACCGAGTTGATCTGTGCACCGGACAGGATGCCGTTGTTGCCGAAGCTGCTCAGCGTGGTGTGGTCGTCGCCGAGGTTCGCCCACGAGCCACCGACGCAGCCGGCGTTCGCGGCACCGAGGACGCCCACGGCGTTGCCACACACGTCGACCGGCGCCTGGACGACCGAGTTCAACTGCAGGCCGGAGCCGATGCCGTTGTTGCCGACGCTGGTCAGCGTCGTCGCGTTCGCGGCCGTCGCGGCGGTGCCTGCGAAGAGCAGGGCGCCGGCGGACAGAACGCCGATCTTGAAGGACTTACGAGCCCAAGTATTCATCTGAAATAGAGCCTTTCGGAATTGTCATCAGTGGAACGCTGCTCGTACCTATTTATTTGTTGTGTGGTTTTGGCATTTCACGGCTCCTCCGCGCGCGGCATCGTCGTGCGCTGTACCAGCGCGCGATTGGTCCGTGCGGGTGGGTAATGCGGTGCCGTTCGGGCATCCCGATCGCGGTCATCCACGCGTCCGCGGAAAGACCACGGGACGGATTGCCTTGGGTTAAGGCGGATGCGACTAGTCGGGTGAGACGGTCGGGTTCTCGACGAGAAGACGTCGGACCGCAAAGCCGGTCGATTGTGCGATGCGCCGCGCAGCAGCGACACCACCACGAACCGGGACGGACACGATGGCGACGCCATCCTTGCCCCCATGTGATCCCGACGCCGCTGTCGAGATCCCGCCCAGCGATGGTGCCGGCAGCGCTGGCATAGGCGCTGGGCTCGCTGGGATGTTGTGCCGGTCCGAACCCGTCGGGTGCGTCCGGCGCACTGGTGCTCCGCGAGTGCCGTGCCGATCGATCCCCCGCTTCGCGGACGATGCTGCATCGACCCGGACGGAATCCGCCTCGATCATCGTCGCCGTTCCCGGCTGGATCGCGCTCACCGATGGCATCGGTGCAGCCGCGTCCGGCACTGTCTCGACCGGCGAACCGTCCGCGGAGTGCGCAACCACGCCATCCAGTGGACCCACGACCGATCCGAGTGCGTCGAAGATCGGCGTCGTGACATCGTCGACGACACCGGTAACGGGCCTCAGAAGCTGGTCGAACGGGGCAGTAAGCGGATCGATGACGCCGACCAGCGGCTGGAGTACATCGATCGCCGGCTGCAGGATCTGGTCGAGACCGAGCGGTGCGACGAGCAGCGCGGCGGTCCGTAGCAGGTCGGGCGACCTGGTGCCGGCCTCATCGCTGAGTTCGACCCCGTGCGGTCGCTCGGATGCGCCGCTCGTCGCCTGGTTGGCGGCCGAATCGAGCGCATCATCGGGTGTGGCGGTCACGGCCGCAGACCGTGGACCGCTCGCGTGACTAGTGCCCGCGTGCGCGGTGCTGTCCGTGCCGATGTGGCTCAGCACGGTGTTGGTCGGTGCCAGGACCTGCGACAGCACACCTCCACCGGCGGAGAGCAACGGCTCCACCGTCTCGCTCACCGGCGTCAGTACGCTCTCGGCAATTGAATCCGCGCTGGATCCGCTGCCGAGCATGCCCGAGCCCACGTTGTCGACCAGTGCGAGCACTGACGACGTGAGCGGAGCACCCGCAGGATCGGTCGCCGTCACCACGCTGGACAGGTCAGTTGCGGCACTTGCCGCCGACGCTGACATCGCCCATGCGGCGCCGGCGAAACCGGCCACGATCACTACCCGGAAGCCAACCCGGGTTACCCCGGCAAACCGCGACGACGAACGCACTTCGCGTTCGAGCCGGGCCTGGGACATGTCCGATTCTCCCTGCATAGTCTGGCCGATTCACCGACGGTACAAAACGGCTATATAACACCTAACCGCATTAACTCGTACCGTATTGGAGAACGAACAGACCGCCGCGTGGACACGCCACCGCCGCTATTACGCGGAAATGGTGCGGCTTCTCGGGCCGGCCCGAAGCACGCCGGAGTCCAGTTTGTGACCCACGATGCGCTGGGCCATCGCGGCAACTTCGATCAGGCGATCCAGGTCGATCCCGGTGTCGATGCCCATGTCGTGCAGCATGTGGACGACCTCTTCGGTGGCCACGTTGCCGGTCGCCCCCGGCGCGTACGGGCAGCCGCCCAGCCCGCCGACGCTCGCGTCGAACCGGGTCACGCCGAACTCCAGCGCGGTGAGGATGTTCGCGAGACCGGTGCCACGGGTGTCATGGAAATGCAGGAGGATCGGCTGATCCGGCGCCACGCCGCGGACCGCGTCCAGCACGTCGATCACTCGGCGGGGCGTCGCCATTCCGGTCGTGTCGCCGAACGCGATCCGGTCCGCGCCATCGGCCAGCACCCGAGCAACGATGCCGGCCACCCGGGCCGGATCGATGTCGCCCTCGAACGGGCAGCCGAAACTCGTCGCCACGATCACCTCGGCCGTCGCGCCCGCATCGTGCAACTGCCCGATCAGGGCGGCGATGTCATCGAGTGATTCGTCGGTCGAGCGATTCACGTTCTTCCGGTTGTGCGTATCGCTCGCCGACACCACGACTTCGATCTCGCGGAAGCCGGCGGCGAGCGCTCGCTGGGCTCCCCGGCTGTTGGGTACGAGCGCCGAATAGTGGACGTCCGGATTGTGCTTCGCGGCCGCCCAGACCTCGTCCGCGTCGGCCATCTGCGGAATCGCCGTCGGATGGACGAACGAGACCGCCTCGATCCGCCGTACGCCGGTCTCCGAGAGCGCGTTCAGCAGCTCGACCTTGTCGGCGGTCGGGACGGGATCCTCGTTCTGCAGCCCGTCCCGGGGCCCGACCTCACGGATTTCCACACTCGATGGCCACGTTGCCATGTGCCGACTCCCCTACTTCGTGGCGCGCACCCGGCTACTTCTTGGCTCGCGCACGTCTACTTCGTGGCTCGCATCCGTCTACTTCTTGGCTCGCATCCGTCCGATGATGCCGGTGTCGTAGTCGCCCGCGACGAACTCCGGATTCTCCAGAACCTCCGCGAAGAACGGCAGGTTGCACTTCGGTCCGACGATCTCGAAACTCGCGGCGGCCGCCTTCGCGCGCTCGATCGCGGTCGCGCGGTCCGGACCGTAGGCGATGAGCTTCGCCATCAGCGAGTCGTAGTTCGGCGTCACGGTCAGACCGGCCGCGTAGCCGGAGTCGACGCGTACGCCTTCGCCGGTCGGCTCGATCCAGGTCGTGATCGCGCCCGGCCCGGGCATGAACCGCTTCGGGTCCTCGGCGTTCACGCGCAGTTCGATCGCGTGCCCGCGCGGCACGACATGGTCGATGTCGAAGTTCGGCGCATCGCCGCTCGCCACCCGCAGCTGCTCCTCGACCAGATCGACGCCGTAGACCATCTCGGTGATCGGGTGCTCGACCTGCAAACGCGTGTTCATCTCCAGGAAGAAGAAGTCGCCGGTGGTGGGGTCGAGCAGGCACTCGACCGTACCCGCGTTGCGGTATCCGACGGCCTCACCGGCCTTGACGGCGGCCGCCTGCAGCCGGGCCCGCAGGTCCGCGTCGACGGCCGGTGACGGCGTCTCCTCCAGAACCTTCTGGTTGCGCCGCTGCACGGAACACTCACGCTCGCCGAGCGCGATCACGCGACCGTCGGCAAGCCCCAAGATCTGCACTTCAATATGGCGTACGCGCGGGAAGAACCTCTCGATCAACACGGAGCCGTCGCCGAACATGCGTTCCGCGAAGCCCTTGACCTTCTCGTACTCGGTCCGCAGCGCCTCCTCGTCGGCCGCGCTCGCCATGCCCATGCCACCGCCGCCGGCCGCCGCCTTGACCATGACCGGATATCCGATCCGATCTGCCTCGGCGATAGCGGCTTCGACCGTCGCGGCCGGATCGGTGGTCCCCGGCGCAACCGGTACGCCGGCCGCCGCCATCAGGTTCCGGGCGTTGATCTTGTCGCCCATCGCCACGATCGCGTCCGCACTCGGACCGACCCAGATGATCCCGTTCGCCGCCACCGTACGGGCGAAATCCGCGTTCTCCGACAGGAAGCCGTACCCGGGGTGGATCGCTTCGGCGCCGGTCGCCTTCGCGGCGGCCAGGATCGCGTCGGTGTTCCGGTAGGAGAGCGCCGGATTGGCCGGGCCGACCAGGACCGCCTCGGAGGCCTCCAGCACGAATGGCATGCCGGCGTCGGCCTCGGAGTAGACCGCGATCGTCCGGATCCCGAGCCGGTTCGCGGTACGGATGATCCGGCGGGCGATCTCGCCCCGGTTCGCAACGAGCAACGAGCCGATCATGGTGGGTTGGTCTCCTTCATGACAGAGGTGAACGATCGTTAGGTTACCGCGAACGTACGCGCGGTGCCGCACACAGGCTCCCGCTGCTGTTCCTGGTGTTGCGCGTGCGACACGCCCCGAAAGCCGGGCGAATCAGCTGGCGGGCATGAGCGCGGCCAGGGTGGCGGCTCGCAGCAGGACCGCACGGCGCTCTCGGGTGACCTCGCCACCCAGGAACGGGGTCGAGTTCATCAGGCCGAACGCGGCGTGAGCAAGCACACGCGCTTCCTCGTCGACCAGATCGGCGCGCAGCGATACCAGCGCCTGCACCCAGACCTCGACGTAGAGGCGCTGGAGGCGACGGATCGAGCGTCGCGGGTCCTCGGGCAGCCGATCCAGCTCGTGATGATGCAAGGCGATCACTGCCGGATTCTCCAGCGCGAACTCGACGTGGAAGTCGACGAGCGACAGGAGCAGGCCGCGCGGATCATCCGGATGCTCGGTCACTCGGGTCAGGCCGCCGGTCAGCAGCCCCTCGCTGACCGGGATCAGTGCCGCAGCCAGCATCGCCTCCTTGCCGGCGAAGTGGTGGTAGAGCGCCGGGCCGGTCACGCCGGCGGCGCCGCCGATGTCGTCCATCGACACACCGTGATAGCCGCGGGTCGCGAACAAGCCGACCGCGATATCCAGGATCTCGTCGCGACGCGTACGCCGCCGCACACCGGTTGACCTCGTCCTCTGCTGCACTGTCACGACCACAGCCTAACCATGAATGTCACTCACAGTGGATCGCCGCATCCGCCATAGTCCATCGGTTGGGCAGTGACGTTGCGCCTTGTTGACTTTCCGGCCTGTCTCATTGATCTCGATCCAGTTTCGCACGGATTTCGGCCGCCTCGTTCGCTCGGCCGAGGTCGTCCAGCGCCCGGGCCAGCGCCGAGGCAGCCCGCGGCTTGAGGTTCTCCCGTTCGCCGGCCAGCACGGATCGGAGTGCCGGTTCGGCCTCGACGGATCGACCGGCGCGGACCAGCATCTCGCCGTACGTCAGCGTCGCGAACGTCGCGGTCGAGGCGTCTCCGAGCGTGTTCAGCATCGTGATCGCCGGTGCACAGCGGAAGATCGCGGTCGTGACGTCACCGCTCTGCTCCACGATCCGGGCACCGTCGACGAACAACATGGCACGTTCCCAGCGGCTCTTGGGATCCTGGTCGTCCAGGTCGAGCGCGACCCGATCGACCGCGTCGAGCGCCTCGACCGCCTGGGGCATCTCGTCGGCGTACATGTGGGAAGTGGCGGCGCGACGTCCGGCGCGTACGGCTTCGCGGACCATGTCGGCCTGCCGGTACGCCTGCATCGACGCGGCGAATCGGACCGCCGCGACCGAATCGCGATCCAGCCGGTCCAGGATCTGAGCGATCTGCTCGTTCATCTCGCCCACGAGTGCGGTCGAGCCCCGGTTGGTGCCGCTCGCCGAGATCAGTTCCAGCTGCTCGATCGCCTGATCCGGCTGGTCCAGCATCTGGTACGCCTGGCTGAGCATGTGCCGGACCGACTCGGCCGCCGGATCGTCGGCCGGGATCGTGGTGAGCATCTCTTCGAGTACGTCGGCTGCGTCCAGCGGCCGGGCCGCGTTGATGTACGCGTTCGCCAGGTGGTAGCGCGCGGTCATCCCGAGCGGCACATTGCCTTCGGCCGTGGCTCGCGCGACCTCTTCGGCCAGATCGTCGATCGCCTCGCGAGACCGTCCGGTGCCGGCCAGCATCGCGGCGCGCTGGCGCCGGATTTCGCGGGCGAAATTGGGGTTGTCGACCGCGGTCAGTGCTTCGTCATAGCAGGCAACGGCTGTTGCCAGATCGTTGCGGCTCTGTGCGACGTTGCCCAGCAGCCAGCTGGCCGCGGCGACGCCGATTTGATAACCGGCGGCGCGGCTGGCCTCCCGGGCCGCGGTCGCGACCGGATCGGCCTCGTCCAACCGACCGGCCCGGCCGAGCATGCCGGCCCGATCAACCTGGACCCGGATCGCCGCGTACGGGTCGTCGCTGACGTCCACCGCGATCACCGCCTGATCGAGGGCGGCGAACGCGTCATCGAGACGGCCGTTGGCCATGAAGACGAACGCCAGCCGACGATATGCGCCGCAGTGCTTGGCGGCCGGACCGTGGGCGATGAGGTAGTCGGTCGCGTCCTGGACGATCGGCAGACCGATCTCGTTGCGGTCGGTCTTGCATAGCAGCTGACCGAGGCGGGCTCGCGCACTCTGGCGGCGGAACTCGTCGCCGGCCGCCGTGTACAGGTCCAGCGCTGACGACCAGGCGATCTCGGCGACGCCGTCATCGCCGTTGTTCGCCGCGATCAGACCGCGGAGATCGGCTCGCCGGCCGCGCTGGACCGGGCTCAGCTCGGCCGCGGCGAACCGGTCGTCGAAGACGTCCTCGACCGCGGTCGCCTGCGCAAGCCGGTCCCATCGCAGGTGCTCTTCGACGAGGTCGAGCAGCTCGTCGGCGCTCGCCTCGACCGGCAGTGGCGGTAGCGGCGCAGCGGGCACCGGATCGACCGGCCGGACAGCGGCGGCCTTGCGAGCCGTATCGGACAACGGAAGGTAGTCGACGATCGGCTCCGCGGCGAGCAGCTGCGCGATGATCGTGGTCTGGTAGTCCGTACCGTTGCGTTCGTCGAATCGTCCGGCGAGCCCGAGCGCGACCGCGGACAGGTCATCCGCGAGCGCCGCGACCGTGACGTCACCTTCCGGACGATCGCCGTACGCGGTCCGATATACCACCTTCGCACCGTGGCCGGCGTCGGACAAACGTCGCAGCGTGAGGCCGGCGGCGGCCGCGAACATCATCGCGTCGAACGGCGTGGACGCCGTGTCCAGCCACGGCAGATGGCGCTCGACGAGTTCCAGACCGCGGGTCTCATTGCCGGTGCGCGCACAGAACTCGATGTGCTGGGCGATCTGCGGCAGATCCGCGAGAATATCGCGATGCAGCCGGTACGCGCGCCGGTGCGCATCGCGCGCATCGTCGAGCCGACCGGTGCGGAGATACGGGAGCAGGAGTGCGGTCAGGATCATCCTCGGCTGCTCGTGGCAGGTGCTCGTGCCGGCCAGCACCGGTTCGGCCAGCGCGATCACCTCATCGTCCCGGCCGACCGCGACCAGCCAGGCCGACTTCTCGGTCGGGTCGCAGCCGACGCAGTCCGACAGTCCGGTCGCGCGGCGCCGTCGCCCATTTGTCCATCCAGTCCGTCGGCCGGCCGGCTGATCGCCGATGTGCGCGGCGACGATCTGCCGGTAGGCGTAGACCGCGTGCATGCTGTAGCCGTTCGCGCGCCAGCGCCGTTCCATGTCGTCGAGGACCGCGTACGTACGCTCGAGCGGAATCTCCGGGAACAGCGCCATCGCCTTGACCATGAGCTTGAAGTACCATAGCAGTGTGTAGCTGCTGCCGGGCGTACACGCTCGGGTCCTTGTCGAATTCGGCCAGGCACCAGGCGAACGGTGACGAACGACTTCACCCGCTCGCCGCCGTAGACATAGGCCTGCGTGACGTGATCCGGGCCTGGAAGCGAAGCTCGGTCACCTGCATTGCGTCGGCGTGCGCGATGACCTGCTCCAGCAACGCGATCTTGGCGGCGCCGTACGGCATGTCGCCGGCCTCGTCCAGCAGCCGCCACAGGTCGCGTTCGGTGTAGTTCACGGCGTCGCCTCTCCGCTCGACGGCACCGCACGATCCAGCAGGCCGAGAAATGATCGATTCAGGACAGCCGCGTCGGCCGGCCGGATCGGGTGATAGCCGACGAGGAGCGCCTGCCCGTACAGGGCCTCCATCGCGAGGCCGATGATCTCCGCGTCCGGCAGCACGGTGATCCGCCGGACCAGCGGGTTGCGGTAGTTCAGCACGAGCTGCGGACGGCTGTCCCGGACAGCGCTGTCGAGCGCTCCGAGCACGCCGGCCCAGATGTCGTCGGACTTGTCCTTCGTCGCCCGCAACTCGCTGCGGAACTCCGACTCGCGGTCGACCAGATAGATCGCGCTCAGGCCGGCCGGATCGAACGACCTGATCAGCACCTCACAGCCGAGCCGATCCATGGCGCGCTGCGCGGCCGACTTGAATGCGTGCAGGCCGAGGTCCACGGCCGGATCGAGCGTGTCGAAGCGGGTGGAGATGTCGCTCGGGTCCAGACGCTCGATCTTGACCGAGTGGTCGACCTGGGCCAGCCGCTCGATCAGCGCCACTTCAGCGGTGTAGCCGGCGTTGATCAGTGGGATGTCCTGGGTCGCCGCAACCGCCGCAAGCTGCCGGAACTGATCGGTCGTCGCGCTGTACCGCAGGACGCCGTAGCGCTCGCGGAAATCCGCCAGCGTGAGCGAGCCGACGTTCGTCTCGAGCGGCAGCCACCGCTCGACGATCCGGAGCATGTCGTCGTCGTGCAGCGCGAGCGTCTTCACGCCCAGGTGGTGGATCGACAGGAACTTCAGCAGACGCTGCGGGCTGATCGTCGACATCCGGACGAGCCACCCACGCAACTGGTCGCCGAGCGCCTCACGAACCGATTCCAGCAGGCTGTCGTCGTAGAGCGCCTCCCGGCTCGCGGTCGGACGCAGCTCGGTCGTATCGACCACGCAGCGTACAAAGAACGCCCAATCGGGCAGCAGTCCGTCCACGTTCTCGGCCAGCAGCATCCGCTTGAGGTAGACGCGGTGGCCTGCGCGGTTGACCGGGTTCGACGGCGTGGCCAGCACGAATGCGGCACCGACCAGGCCCGCCTCCGGCACGTTCAGCTCGATCACGTCGAGCGGCTCCATCTGCAGCGTCTCCCGCGCGTACGCGGCAAGTGCGCCCTGCCGATCCGGTGCCAGCCAGGGCGGCGTCGACTCGGTCGTCCGTACGCCGTCGACGGTCACGACCAACGGCAGCATCGACCCGAAGAGTCGCGCCAGCTCGGTGACGGTGGTGCCGGTCAGCCAGTGCTCGGTCCCGCGACGCGGACGCAGTGTCACCGTGGTGCCGACGTCCGTACGCTGCTCGGTCGGCAGCGTCACCGAATACCGGCCGTCGTTGAATCCGATCCACTCGACGGTCGGGCTGTCCGCGGCACGGGTGAGCACGTGGATCTCGTCGGCGACCACGAAGCAGGACAGCATGCCGATGCCGAACTGGCCGAGGAACTCATGACGCGCGAAGCCGAAGTCGTCGCGCTTCGAGCTGCGGCCGATCGTGGCCAGCAGCTCGTGGACCTGCGCCTCGGTCAGGCCGATCCCTTCGTCGTGTACGCGCAGCGTGCCGTCGCCGGTCACATCCGACGACTCGAAGGTGACCGTGGCCGGTGAATCGGATCCTCGGGCCGTCGTCGCATCGACGGCGTTCTGCAGCAGCTCCCGGATATAGACGCGAGGGCTGCCGTACAGGTGCTGGCTCAAAAGGTCGACGACGCCGCGCAGGTCAACCTGGAATGTGTTGTGTTCTGTCATAGCCCGACCAGGCTAGCTGGACCGAACCATGTTCGTCTTCCCACTAACGGCGGCATCACCACCCACGGCCCGATCCGACAAGGCCGAGCGACGCCACCAGCGGCGGGACAGCAGCGCGGCGAGGAACGCCCCGGCCGCGTTCACGATCACGTCGTCGACCGAGGAGAACCGGCCGAGCCGGAGCACCCACTGCAGCGTCTCCACCGTGCTGGACGCGAGGATGCCGACCGCGAGCACGAACAGCGGACCGACCCGGAATCGGATCGGCAGGAAGAAGCCGAACGCCGCGAAGACCAGCAGGTTGCCACCGATCTGCACGCTGGCGAACGCGAATCCGTGATCAATTTGATTGGCCAGATCCCGAAACGGTACGAGGCTCCGCCCGCGTGCATGCTCCGGATTCGGCGTCAGGATCATCCAGACCCAGGGCACCGTACCCACGACGATCGCAACCTCGGCCAGCGCGGATCGCACCGCCCATCCGGACTCGACGCCGGCGGCTCGGCGGCGTCGGGCCAGCCAGACAACCAGCGTCGCGGCGAACGGCAAGGCGATGAAGCCCGCGATCACCGGCGCATTGAAGTGAACCCAGACCGCACCGACGACCGCGAACGCTCTGGCAACGTGGTGGTGCATCCGGCTCAGGCGCCGAGGATGCCGCCGGGCTCGGTGCCCTGCGCGACCGGGACCCGGACCAGGTTGCCCCACTCCGTCCACGATCCGTCGTAGTTCCGCACCTGCGGATATCCGAGCAGGTGGGTGAGGACGAACCAGGTATGGCTGGAGCGCTCGCCGATCCGGCAGTACGTGATGATGTCATCGGCCGGCTCGAGCCCGAGTTCGTCGGCGTAGATCGTCCGCAGTTCATCAGCCGAGCGGAACGTGCCGTCGGCATTGGCGGACAGCTTCCACGGCTTGTTCACCGCGCCCGGGATGTGCCCGCCGCGCAACGCCCCCTCCTGCGGATAGTCCGGCATATGCAGCAGCTCGCCGGTGTACTCGCCGGGCGACCGGACATCAACCAATGGCCGGCTCGACGCGATGTGCGCCATCACCTGGTCGCGGTACGCGCGAATCACCGCGTCATTGCGCTCGACCACCGGATAGCCGGTGACGGCTCGGTCCGACCGGTCACGGGTGAGCGTGCGACCCTCGGCCGCCCACTTCGCCCGGCCGCCGTTGAGCAGCCGTACGTCGGCGTGGCCGAACAGGCTGAAGACCCACAGCGCGTACGTCGCCCACCAGTTGAAGTTGTCGCCGTAGAACACGATCGTGTCGTCGCGCCGGATGCCCTTCGCCGAGCACATCGCCGCGAATGCGGCGCCGTCGAGATAGTCGCGGGTGACCTGATTGTTCAACTCGGTATGCCAGTCGACCTTGATCGCTCCGGGGATGTGCCCGGTGTCGTAGAGCAGCACATCTTCGTCGGACTCCACGACCACAAGGCCGCTCGAATGCTCGGCCAGCCGGTTGGCCAGCCATTCGGTGGTCACGAGGCGATCGGCGTGCGCATAGGTGGCAAGTTCGGGGGCGTTGTCAGCGGGCAAGGACATATCGACACCGTACCCGCTGAAGCATTTGATCTAGGTTTGTTGCACCCGAACAGGCTCGAGCGTCGGCCGCTTCGGCAGCACGTTGTCGCCGGAGGACGTGCCGGTCAGGCGGCGCTTGACCCACGGCGCGAGGTGCTCACGGGTCCATTTCAGGTCCGCGGCCCGTGCCTTTGCCCACGGCAGCGGCGCGATTCGCGGCGGCGCGTCCATCCAGGCCGGATCGAACTTCAGATCAAGCACATCGAGTACGTGTGCGGCCGTGCGCTGATGGCCGAGCGTATTCATGTGGAGCCGGTCCTCGCTCCACAGCGACGGGTTCCGGTATTCGTCGTCCTGCCACAGGTCGACCAGGCGCGCACCGCGGCGTTCCGCGATCTCGCCCACGGCCCGGTTCAGTTCTCGGACGCGCGGAAGGATCATGCGCTGGCCGGGCAGACGGCTGGTCACGTCCGCGAACCGGAACATGAAGACGTCCGCACCGGACGCCCGCAGCATCTTGATCACGTGATCGAGGCGGCCGATCAGCTTGCCGGGCTCGAACCCACGCCGGAGCGCATCGTTGCCGCCGGCCGCGAAGCTGATCAGATCGGGCTGCATGCGCAAGGCGGGCGGCAGCTGGTCTTCAACGACGTTGTCGAACAGCCGGCCGCGGATCGCAAGATTCGCGTACGTCAGGTCGGGCGTATCCTCCGCCAGTCGGATCGCGACAAGATCAGCCCAGCCCCGGAACACGCCGGTATCGTCGACGATGTCGTTCATACCCTCGGTGAAGCTGTCGCCGATCGCTACGAAACTCCGCCACGACACTCGCGCCACCTCCACATACATTTCACGTTTCGCCATCTGCAGTCTGTCAGGCGGAGACAGGATGTCGTATGGGGACAACGGGTAACGTACGGCACACTGTTTTATTGCCGAGCTTCCCTTATTGGCCAGCGGTAACCTCCTTCAATGCTGATTCGGATGTCGAGAATGTTCGGCCGCACGCTCCGGGAGGACCCGGCCGAGGCCGAGGTGGCGAGCCACAAGCTGCTGCTGCGGGCGGGATATATCCGTCGGGCCGCATCCGGCGGCTACACGATGCTGCCGCTCGGCAAGCTCGTCCTCGATCGGGTCGCGGCCATCGTCCGCGAGGAGATGTACGCGATCGGCGCCCAGGAGATCTCGATCCCGTCGCTGCTGCCGCGCGAGCCGTTCGAGACCAGTCGGCGCTGGAGTGAGTACGGCGAGGACATCTTCCGGTTCAAGGACCGTCGTGGCGTCGATCACCTGCTCGGCCCGACCCACGAGGAGATGTTCACGCTGCTCGTGAAGGACATCTGCGCGTCCTACCGGGATTATCCGGTCACGCTGTTCCAGATCCAGCCGAAGTTCCGGGACGAGAAGCGGCCGCGTGCCGGCCTGCTGCGGGGTCGCGAGTTCCTGATGAAGGACTCGTACTCGTTCGATCTCGACGAGGACGGGCAGCGCGCGAGTTACGCCGCGCACCGGGAGGCGTACCAGCGGATTTTTGCCCGTCTCGGGCTCACCTACAAGATCGTTTCCGCGGTCGCCGGCGCAATGGGCGGCTCGGCCTCGGAGGAGTTCCTGGCCGAGGCGGCGATCGGCGAGGACACCTATGTCGGCTGCCCGTCCTGCGGTTATGCCGCGAATACCGAGGCGGTCGTGACGCCGGTGCCGGTCGTGTCGGACTCGAATGCCGGCCTGTCTGGAGGTGCTCGACACACCGGACACGCCGACGATCGACTCGCTCGTCACCGTGATGAACAAGATCGAGGCCGGTGGCCGGAGCGACTGGGAGGCCCGCGACACGCTGAAGAACGTCGTGCTGACGCTCACCCAGCCGGACGGTTCGAAGGAGTTGCTGGTCATCGGCGTACCGGGCGACCGGGACATCGACATGAAGCGGCTCGAGGCGAACGTCTACCCGGCCATGGTCGCGATGTTCGACGACTTCGCCTCGCGTCCGGATCTCGTCCGCGGCTACATCGGCCCGCAGGGTCCGGCCCGGTTCCGCTACCTCGTGGACCCGCGGGTCGCCGCCGGCACGTCCTGGATCACCGGCGCGAACGTGTCCGGCAAGCACGCGATCAACGTCGTCTGCGGTCGTGACTTCACACCGGACGGGACGATCGAAGCGGCCGACGTACGCGCCGGCGACGCCTGCCCGAACTGCGGCACCGGCGTGGAGATCCGGCGTGGCATCGAGATCGCGCACATCTTCGCGCTCGGCCGGCGGTTCACGGACGCGTTCGAGGTGGACGCGATCGGTGCGGACGGCGTACCGATCCGGGTCACCATGGGCTCGTACGGCATCGGCATCACCCGCGCCATCGCCACCATCGCCGAACAGCACCTCGACGAGCGCGGACTGGTCTGGCCGGCCTCGGTGGCGCCGGCCGACGTACACATCGTCGCGACCGGCACCGATCAGATCGAGCCGGCGATCGCGCTCGGAGCGCTGATGGAGACGCGCGGCCTGCGGGTCATCGTCGACGACCGGCCGGGCATCTCGGCCGGTGTGAAGTTCACCGACGCCGAGTTGCTGGGCATACCGACCGCGGTCGTGGTCGGCCGGCGGTTCGTCGAGGGCTACGTCGAGTTGCGCGATCGCCGATCCGGAGCACGCGAGGACGTCGGCGATCGACGAGATCGTGGCAAGGGTCGCCGAACCGCAGCGCATGTGACACGGTCGAACCATGAAGCTGATCCTTCCCGACGGCCGGACCCTCGCGTACGAGGTGATCGGCGACGTCGCAGATCCGGTCGTGGTCAGCATCCACGGCACGCCGGGCAGCCGGCTCGCCTCGCATCCCGCCGTCCCGGGCGCCTGCGTGGTGTCGTTCGACCGCCCCGGGTACGGCGACTCGTCACCCCAGCCCGGCCGGACCGTGGCATCGGTCGCGCATGACGTGTCCGCGCTCGCCGACGTGCTGGGCGTGGACACGTTCGCGGTCTACGGCATCTCCGGCGGCGGGCCACATGCGCTGGCCTGCGCCGCCATGCTGCCGGATCGGGTCACGAAGGTCGCTTCGCTGGTCGGCGTCGCGCCCGCATCGGCGATGGGCGCCGAGTGGACCGTCGGCATGACCGAGTCCAACATCACCGAGTTCGACGCCGCGTACGCCGGCCGGGACGCACTCACCGAGCTGCTCGTGCCGGTCTGCGAGTTGGTGCGCGACGATCCCGATGCGCTCGCCGACATGCTGACCGAAGAGATGTCCGCGGCCGATCTCGCGAGCTTCGCCGACCCGGCGATCCGGGCGGCGGTGGTCGGCACGATGACCGAGGGTCTGCGGCCCGGCGTCCACGGATGGATCGACGACGACCTCGCGTTCGTGAGCGCCTGGGGTTTCGACGTCGCCACGATCACGGCTCCGGCACTGATCTGGCACGGCGAGGACGACGTGCTCGTACCGGTCGCGCATGCGTACGCGCTGCACGCACTGCTGCCGCATGCCCGGATGATCACCGAGCCCGGCACCGGACACCTCGCATCATTTGCACGAGCAGACCGGGTCGTGGCCTGGCTCGCCGATCGGCAGCCCGACCTAGACTTCTCCTGATGGAGATGCCGGAGAAGCTCGCCGAGATCATCGCGGAGTTCGCTGACGCGCCCCGCGAGATCGTCCTCGAGATGCTGCTCGAATACTCGGATGCGGTGCCGCCGCTGCCGGCCAGGTACGCGGATCATGCCGGGATGGAGTCGGTGCCGGAGTGCCAGACGCCGTTCTTCGTCGCCGCCGAGGTGGCACCGGACGGCATCGTGACAACGTGGTTCGACTGCCCGCCGGAGGCACCGACGACACGCGCCTTCGCCGGCATCCTCGCCGAAGGCCTGGCCGGTGCGAACGTCGAGCAGGTGCTGGCCGTACCGGGCGATATCTACCAGCGGATGGGGCTCGCCACCGCGATCAGCCCTCTGCGCGTACGCGGCGGAACCGCGATTCTGGCCCGCCTTCAGCGTCAGGTCCGCGAGCAGGTGTGACGCAGCGCCACACCGGTGAATGTATCGCCACCGGATGGCGTTGACGCTGATGTGGATATTGATATTTACTCCGACGTGGTCTGCCCGTGGTGCTACATCGGCAAACGCAGGCTCGAGGCTGCGTTGGAGCGCTACGACGGTGACGTGACCCTGCACTACCGCCCCTTCCAGCTCGATCCGACGACGCCGCGCGACGGCCGTCCGTTGATCGACTGGCTCGGCCCGAAGTTCGGCGGCGCGGCTCGCGCGAAGCAGATGACCGATCACACCACCTCGGTCGCGGCTGCGGACGGCATCGAGATGGACTTCGGACCGCGCGATCATCGCGAACACGTTCGACGCGCACCGCCTGATGTGGTTCGCCGGCGACGAGCGCGGGCCGGTTCTGGCCGAGGCGCTGCACAAGGCGCACTTCACGGACGGGCAGGACATCGGGTCGGTCGATGTGCTCACCGCCGTCGCGGTTGAGACCGGTTTGAACGAAGCAGCGGTACGCGCGTTCCTGGCATCCGACGAAGGCGTCGCCGAAGTGCAGGCCGAGATCGACGCCGCACACCAGCTCGGGATCAGCAGCGTGCCGACGTTCGTCTTCGCCGGCAAGTACGCCGTCTCCGGCGCCCAGGACCCGGACGTGCTGCGTGCAGACGCTTCAGGAAGTCGCGCGCCGCGAGGCGCCCGTCACGCTTGTATCGGTCGGCGCACCGGGCGAGACCTGCGACGACGAGAGCTGCGCCGTCTAGCTGGATTCACGTGAAACATCACGCTGCTGCCGGTATGCCCAGATTCTCCACGACCACCGCGTTCGGCAGGTCGGCGAGTGCGGCGCCCGGCAGCAGCAGTTTGGCGTGCCGTACGCCGGCGCCGACGATCACGTACGGCGTCGCGGCGACCGCGGCATCCACCAGGATCGGCCATGCCGCGGGCAGCCCGATCGGCGTGATCCCGCCGTACTCCATGCCACTCTCGCTGACCGCGACGTCCATCGGCGCGAAACTGGCCTTGCGGACGTCGAGCGCACGGCGGACCACGCCGTTGACGTCGGCCCGCGTGGTCGCGAGCACCATGCACGCCGCGAATCTGACCTCGCCTTCGCGCTTGCCGGCGATGACGACGCAGTTCGCGCTGATGTCGAGCCCGACGTCGTAAGCGGCGCAGAACGCGGCCGTATCGGCGAGTTCGGGATCGATCGCGGCGACCAGTGCCTCGTCGCCGCGACTCCAGGATTCCAGCGCGTCGTAGACCGGCGCGGCCAGCAGATCCTTGCGGGAGCGGGCCGGAACGGTAATCAGTTTGCCGAACGTCATACGCAAGCTTAAATAATCGGATGCGTCCAGAGTCCGGCGAGGTCCTGCATTTCTCCGAAGATCCGACGATCACCCGATTCGCGCCGCATGTGGCGCCGACCGCGCGACAGGCCGACCCGTATGTGTGGGCGGTCGACGCCGCTCTCGCGCCGGCCTACTGGTTTCCGCGGCAGTGTCCCCGGACGATGGGCTGGGCCGATGCCGACACGACGCCCGAGGACGCGGTACGCCTGCTCGGCCCGGGTACGCCCCGGGTGCACTCGATCGAGTACGGCTGGCTGCCACAGATGCTGGCCGTCGACCTGTACGCCTACCGCTTCGATGCCGCTCTGTTCCGGCCGTTCGGCGACGCCGCGTACGTGTGCGAAACCGAGGTCACGCCACTCGGACCGGCCGAGCCGGTCGGCAATCTGCTCGACGCGCACGATCGGGCCGGCATCGAGTTGCGGCTCGTCACCGACCTCAAACCGTGGTGGGACGAGGTCATCATGTCAACGGTTCAGTTCAGCGGCATCCGCCTGCGTAACTCGAAAACGCTGGCCTAGTCGGCCGCGGCCGGCACCGCTATCTGGTAACAGTCCCACGCCTCACAGGCCCGGAATCCGAGCTTCTCGTTCACTGCGATCATGAACTCGTTCGAGTCCGCGTTGAATGTGTCGATGACGCGGACACCCGGCTCGCTCGCCATCAGCTGCTCCTGGTTGGCGACCTTGACCAGGAGGCCGAGGCGATGGCCGCGGTGCGTCGGATCGACGATCGTGATCTGCTGCCAGGCGTGGTCGTCGATGTCCTCGTCGACCGTCAGTAGCGTGGTCGCGGCGACCTCGCCGGAGGCGGTATGGATCGCGACGGTCGTATAGAGGCGAGCACCGCGACCGATCCGGGCGTCCTCCCACTGACGGATGCGATCGGCGTCATAGACCTCGTTCTCGACGACCAGGTCGCCCATGGGCGCGTCCAGAATCAGCCGGGTCTCCAGCGCCGCGATCCCGTCGACCAGATTGTCCGGCGCGTGGTCGCGCCACTGACGCAGCTCGTACCCGTCGGCGTGTGTCCAGGCCTCGGCCGCCAACGCCGCGTGATCCGCGTCGGCACCGGAGATCCATTGTCGACGTACGGTTCTCAACGCCGGCTTCTCGCCCAGCCGAGCGGCGAACGCGGCAACGGCGCCGTCCACGTGGCCGCCGCCTTCGATCGGTACGGGCACCATGAACTCCATCAGCTCGCGACCGCGCCGGCGACCGATCGCGTACGCCTCGGCAAGCAGCCGAGAGCCGTAGCCTCGACGGCGATGATCGGGGTGGATCGCGATCTCGATATGGAACGTCGTCTGGTTCTCGATCATCGGCAGGAAGCACGACAGATAGCCGACGAGTTCATCGTCGTCCCAGAGCAGCGCGTGCTCGGCATCGAGGCCGGGCCACGGGTGCGTGAACATGCGCGTGTGATGCGGGAGGCTCGCCAGCGGAAACGTCGGGATGCCGTGTCGGTCGGACGCGACGATCAAGTCGTACCAGGCGGCCAGCGTCTCGAGGTCGTCGGGCTGCGGGGGCTTCAGCTGCGTGGTCACTCCCGCAGTGTTCCGACATGTGGACACTCACGGCAACCGAATTACGCTGGGCGGCATGACAGACGACGTCACGTCCTGGGTCGCGGATTCCTGCACGTTGCCGACCGCCGAGCGACCGCTGCGGTCGGCCGAGTTCGACCGGCTGTTCGCGACGTCCGCCGAGCGTGCGGCCCGCGCAGCGCCCACCCGGTTGCGCGTACACCTTAAAGGTCCTGAAGATCTTTACGCCCGGGTACGCGACCTCGCGGATCGTGAGTCGGAGTGCTGCTCGTTCTTCGCGTTCACCGTGACGGCAGGCGAATCCGGCCGCGTGACGTTCGACATCGCGGTGGATGCCGTCCATATCCCGGTGCTGGATGCCCTGTCGGCGCGGATCGCCTGCCTTGAGCCGGTGGTCATTGCTGATAAACCCCGATGACCCACGTTCCCGCGAGTGATTGGTCGAGCGGGTCGAAGATGAGGGTGAACGTCGCCGGTTCGGGTGTGCTGGCGGCAGGCGGCCGTTGCCGGCCCAACTCGGCAATCGCACCGGTCGTGTCGCCATCGGGGGCGGCGCAGGTCAGGACGTTTCCGTTGATGAACTCGCCGTCCTCCGTGGTGGGCAGCCAGATCCGCACGGCGGCAAGCGGCTCCGGGCACTCGAACAGGATCACGCTCGGCTTCCCCGCGGGAATCGTGATGAGCACGCTCCGCTGATCGGGCCAGAAACCGCTGTACGTGCTGATCAGCGCGTATGACGATCCGGCCGACGTGACGGAGGCCGGCGCGGCCGGCGGTGGCGCCGGATGGCCGGATGCCGCAGCGATGTAGATGCCGAAGGCCCATCCGGCCGGTGCATCGGCCGGACCGTCGGCGTAGGAGTCCATCACCGTGAACGTCAGACGGGTGCCGGCGCCGGGCAGTCCCGAGCGGTCCACCTGTGTGACGAGAGACTCCGGGTTCGTGCAGCTGAACTGCCCTCCCGACGCCGCATAGGCGGCCACCGTGTCCAGTGCGACCGCGGACACGTCGGTGCTGTGCGGGCGGGCGAGCTTGCAGGACGCGTACACCGCGACGGGTGTGTTGCCGGCGGGGATGGTCGCCGTTGCCGAGTGACGGCGGGACGTGTCGAGGTAGACCACGGCCACCCGGCGGTAGGTCACGCCCTCACGGCTGAACACGGGCGCCGGTAACGAAAGTGCGGGAAGCTTCGCTACGTCCGGCCCCTTCGCGGCATGAATGACTCCGATCGTGACGATCCCCAGCACGACCGCGAGCGCGCCGGCAAGCGCTGCCCGACGCCGGTGACCGCGTCGAACGCGCCGGGCGATCCCGTCGCGTATCGCCAGCGGGTACGGCGGCTCAACGTCGGCGTAATCGTGGAGCAGCGCCACCAACTCATCCCGTGAAGCGGTCATGCCGTGCTCCTCGTTATGTCGGTGCCGTCGGTCAGCGAGTCGTCCACCCGAAGCTTGGCCAACGCCTTCGCGGCCTGGCTCTTCACGGTGCCGACCGAGCAGTGCATGACGGCCGAAATCTGGGTATCCGACAGATCTTCGTAGTAGCGCAGGACGATGACCGCTCGTTGGCGCGGAGGCAGGCGATCGAGCGCGTCCAGCATCGTCAATCGGCTGTCGGAACGGCCGTACGGATCGGCACCGGCGTGTTCCGGCAGATCGTCCGAGGGCAGCTCGTTGCGCCACAGCCGCCGGGAGTGCGAGATATACGTCGTCACGATGATCCGACGGACGTACGCCTCCGGATCGCCTTCCACCCGAGACCAGGCAAACCATGCCTTCGTCATGGCGTCCTGGACCAGATCCTCCGCAGTGGCCCAGTTGCGGGTCAGCAGCCGGGCCGTACGCATCAGCCGCACGGATCGGGTGGCAACGAACTCGTCGAAACCCTGCTTTCCCGACACCCAGCGACCCTCCGGTTCCGTTCACGCGCCTGCTGGAACATACGCGGCGAGCTGCCCGTCCGGGTGTCTCAACTGGGTGAGGCAGTCACGGGCGGTGCGCACGGCAGTGGGATGTCGAAGTTGAGGCCGCCCTGGTCGTGTTTGTGGTCCCAGAACGGTTGGCTGGGCGACGGATTAAACGTGTCACCCATGACATAGGCGGACAGCGTCGATGGTGTCGACGACCAGTTGTGTCCGATGAAGACGGTGCCGCAGTCGGCCGGCGCACTCACGTGGACCGTACGGTACATGTGAGCGAGATCCAGGTACGTCGTGCCGGACGCGTACAGACGGCCAGACCCGTCCGGATTTTTCTTGTACGTCGCCCAGTAGATCGTCAACTTGTACCCGGCACACGGCGGAGTCTGCCGATTGGTGACGGACGAAAACTCCACCTGGTACTGACCCGTGTCCCATACGGAGACGCCGTCGGTCACGCACGCCGCCTTCTTCGCGGTAGTCGGCGTGGTCGATGGACGACGGGGCGGGGGCTGGCCGGCGACGATGGAGCTCTCCGGCGACGGACTGACGCTCGCACTGGCATCCGCGGACGCCATTGTCGGCGCAGTGCCGGGCGTACCGGTCTTGCCGATCCGGGCGCCACCGATCCAGAATCCGGTCCCCACCAGCAGTACGACGGCGATCGCCGCGACTGCGGACCGGACGTTACGCCGACGCCGTACGGTTTCCGTGACCCGGTCGACTCCCGGAGGCCGCATCGACGGAAGTACGGACGCGCGGATCTCGTCGAAGGCGGATCGCAACGGATCCGGTTGCTCAGACATTGCGCACCCCCTTCCGGTCCGCCGGCGAGGTCCGACCCGATCCGGTCTCGCCATCGCCGGTCAACTGCCCGGCGAGGGACGCACGCGCCCGGTGCAGCCAGGACTTAATCGTGCCCTCGGACGTACCGGTGACTACGGCGATCTCAGCAATCGACGCATCCGCGAGATAGTGCAGCACGACCGCTTGGCGCTGACGCGGTGGGAGGGACGCGAGCGCGTTCATCAAGTCGATGCGCTCGACACCGGGCGCCTCGACCACACCGTCGCGCAGATGCGTGAGACCGGCAAACTTCCGCAACTGCCGCCAGCGGCTGGTGGCCAGATTCCAGGCGACCTTGCGGATCCAGGCGGCCGGATCGTCGTACGTACACAATGTGGACCAACGCGGCAACGCCCGGCAGAACGCCTCTTGCACCATGTCCTGCGCCGTGGCCAGGTCGCCGGTGTAGACATACAGCTGCAGGCACAGGCTATGGAACGTAGCGGCGTAGAAGTCCGCGAAGTCCATGTCAGTGGCAGCCATTCTCAGATCTGCTTGCGAGTTGCCCACTGTAGCGGTCGCCGGTGACCGGACGCGGACCGGTGCGACGGCGCCGGCAAGTCCCCGTGGAGCGGTGGCAAGGCCGTGATCTGCCATGCCGCCTCCCTTGCCAGCGACCGCCGGCCGGTTGCCGTCCGCGACTAACACGCTGCCGCCGGAACGTGGGTTGCGTGGCTATCAAACTTTGTTCGCTGCGCGGGCGGCGTATCGTCGCCGGCGTGATCAGCACGCTCCTCGCCGACCTGCCCGACTCCTACCATCGGCTGGCCAGGGCACTCATCGAAGCCGCCGCAGCCGAGCCCGGCATTCGAGCGTTGTGGCTGCACGGGGCGCATGCCCGGGGTGAGGCCGACGCCGGGTCCGACCTCGATCTGCTGGCCACGGTCGACGCCCCGTTCGCCTGGCGAGATTTCCTCGGTGCCCGAACGCGGTTGGTGTTGGCACGAGAACTGCCGCACGGCGGCGGCTTCGCGATCACGGCCGAGGGCGTACGGGTGGATCTGTCCGTCGAGTCGGTGGCCGACGTCAGCAGCGGTAATCTTTGGCCTCGCATACCGCTGGTCGACAAGGACTGTCTGGTCGACCGGGAGGTGCCAGCGCCCGAAGCAGCCGGTCCCGATCCGGCGCGGATCACGGCCCTGGTCGAGGAGGCGCTGCGGCAGCAGACCAACTTCCCCACGGTTCTCGTACGCCGTGACTGGCTGCTCGGCGTCGTCGCCGTACAACAGTTGCAGATGCTGCTGTACGAGCTGTTCTGGGAAGCGAACAAGCCGGCGCCGGTACGTGGGCTGAAGCAGTGGCGGATCCGTCTGACCGACGCCCAGGCAACCGTGATGCAGGCGTTCCCCGCGCCGCACGCCGACGAAGAGTCCGTACGGTCGGCCCAGCGGGCGGCGTTCGCGACATTCCTGACCGAGGCCCGGGCCATCACGGTCGTCCACGATGCAGTGTGGCCCGACGATCTCGCGGAGGTCACCCGACGGCTGCTCGACGCCCGCGACTGACCACCGTCACGGCACGATTGACGCGCCCGGTCTACCTAGGTAGATTGCTGTGTTGTGGCTGATCATCCGAGGTTCTCCGCCCAGACGTTGTCGGTCCTGGGCGCGTTGGAGGCGGATCCTACCGCGTGGCTGCACGGGTATTTGGTCGCCAAACAGACCGGGCTGGCGTCGGGCACGTTGTATCCGATCCTGATCCGGTTGGCCGAGCAGCAGCTAATCGAGGCGCACTGGGAGGACGAACAACCGGCCGGACGCCCGCGCCGGCACCTCTACCGGCTCACCGGCAACGGTCTGGTCGCCGCCCGCACGGCGCTGGCCCAGGCCGCAGCCAAACGGCAACCCACCGCCGGCCGAGCAGCCCGACGGCGACTGGCAACGGAGGGTGGCGCGTGATGGATCGACTTGAGCGGATACTGACCGATCTGGTACGAGGCTTGGCCGGACTACTGGGCGAACACCGGCGCGACTGGGTGCATGCCCTGCTGGCCGAGACCAACGACCAGCCCAACCACTCGGCGCGGCTGGCATGGCTGGGCGGCGGGGTGTGGCTCGTGGCACGGGAGGTGCTCATGAACCGGATCATCCAAGCACTGGCCTTCGCGGCCGGGGCGGTGGCCCTGCTGTGGATCGGCTGGCCCGGAGCATCGACGGACTCCGCCACCCCGGTCAACCGGACCTACATCCTCGGCACCCTGATCCTGCTCGCCGGCCTCCCGCTACTGGTCCGACGCTACGTCGGCCCGGTACGCCCGGGCTGGGGGCCTCGGCTGGTCCGAGTGGGTGGGTACGCGGTGGTGCTCGCGCTGATCGCCGCCACCGCCGTCCAGCAGCGCATCGGTAGCCAACTCGGCGAGTACTTCCCGGTCATTCTGCCCGTCTGGGCAATGGACGTGGGGTTCCTGCTGATCCTTGCCGCCTACGTGGCCGGGCTGCTCATCCTGACCTCGCGCAGCGTTCAGTTCACCCGCTGGGTCTTGCCGACCGCGTTGGGCATCGGAGCACTGACGGCCGGGGCGCTTTACTCGCTGGCACCCTTCGGCATCAACGACACGGCCGAAACAGCCTCTCACTCCCTGCACGGCGGACCTGTCGTCATCTCCGACTACCTGGTGCTCGCCTGCTTCCTACTGGCCGCGCTGGCCGTTCCCGTGGCCGTGCACGCCGCGGCCACCCGCCTCGCCGACCGCGACACCCGACCCGGCATCCTCACCCCGGCCCGGCAGGCTCTGCTGGCCACCGCCGGTGCCATGGCCGCCGCGGCCATGCTGGTGGCGCTGTTCACCACCCTGACGATCGCGCTGATGCCGCACCACTTCACCGGCACGGAACAAGCCGGCAACGGCATCTGCCCCACCTGCGAGCCGAGCACCATCGTCATCCCGACGAACCTGCGCCACGAGTACGACTTCGAGGAGAGCGTCAACGGGGCCGGCGACGGGGGCCTCGCGTTGCTGATCGTGCCGCTCATCGGCGCCGCAGTCGGCACGCTGCGCGGCAGCCTCCGCTACCCACCGGCCGCCACCCGACCCGAAGGCCACCCCGAGCCGGCGTGACGGACCAGTAAGCGCACTTCAAGTCGGTGCGTGCGGTAGCGGTCAGGCACGGAACACTCTGGGGCCACGGGGCCATAGTGACCCGGCGCAGACAGCCGCGAATGTCAGACCCCGCTATTAGCCTCCCCGCCATGCGAGAACTCATCGACGCCCTGATCCGGTCCGCCGAACGAGAGGGCATGGAACTCTACGGAGTGCACATCTACCGCCGCGGCGCCGAGCCGGTCGAACGCAGGCTCCGCTCGGACGACCGAGTCGACGTGCGGTCGGTCTCGAAGACCTTTACGTCCGTAGCGCTTGGCATCGCCGAAGCCGAAGGCCGCCTCGCCCTGGACGACCCCGCCCTCAAGTACTACCCCGAGCTAGCCGGCTCTGCCGCGCCCCGCCTGGACCAGGTCACGCTCCGGCACTTGCTCATGATGACGTCCGGCAGCCCGTACTCCTGGTCCGCCTACGACCCCGTCGTGGTCCCGGACCTAGCCGCTGACTTCTTCGCGACCCCGCTCGCGCACGAGCCCGGCACGTATTTCAGGTACACCGGCATCGGCCCGTACATAGCGGCCCGCGCCCTGCGCGCCGCGACCGGCGCCAACGTCCGCGACTACCTGCTGCCCCGCCTCTTCACCCCGCTGGCCATCCACAACCCCCAGTGGCACACCTGCCCCCTCGGCCACCCGGTAGCGGAGACCGCCCTCTACCTGAGGACGTCCGAACTGGCCCGCTTCGGCCGCCTCCTGCTCGACGACGGCCGCCACGAAGGCCGCCAGCTGGTACCCGCCGAATACTGCGCACGAATCGCGACAGAAACCGTCCCGACCGTGAAGGACCCAACAGACGAAGGATTCCGCCTCTCGGACAGCTACGGCCTCGGCGTCTGGTGTACCCCGGGGGAAAAAACGTACAAAATGGCAGGCCTCTACGGCCAGCTCTGCGTAATCTCCCCGGATAAGGAAGCGGTGGTAACCGTAACCGCCCACGTCGAAGGGGGCGGCTCCCAGCGAACCTCTATAACAGCCCTCATAGACGAAGAGATCGTAGCCCGCCTATAAAGGCAGGTGGCGCTCACGGCCTGTTGAGCCAGTCGTGGTGGCACGCTATCAGCGCCTGGTCAGAGGCTTAGATTGTGGAGACGAGGGGAATCGAACCCCTAACCCCTGCCTTGCAAAGGCAGTGCTCTGCCAATTGAGCTACGTCCCCGTAAAGCTCTAGAACTAGCGAAGATCGGGAGACGTCGTGGCCTCGTGCCACAACGCGCGCTCGTCCTTCGCGGTCTTCGCCTTCTTCGCGAGGAAGGCCACGCCACCGACGATACCCGCGAGCAAGAGCAGCTTCTTCAACATGGGATCGGTCCCTTCGTTGCTAACAGCTCACCCGGGCGCCGAAGCGCCCGGGTGCAAGAGTGGGGCTAGATGGAATCGAACCATCGACCTCAGAGTTATCAGCTCTGCGCTCTAACCGACTGAGCTATAGCCCCCCGCGTCACGTCCGGAACCCGGCGCGACGAGCAAGATTACCGTACCCCCGAGCCGTTTGAAAACTCGGGGGTACGGGACGCGCTGAGGTATCTCACTCCTTCTCGGAGAGCGTTACCTCGATGCCACCGACGAGGTCGGCGCACACGTTGTAGATGAACGCGGCGAGCGTCGACAGGGCCGTGAACAACACGACCATGACGAGCCCGATCGCGCCCGAAGCACCGATCACGGCGGTCGCCGTGACCTTTACACCATTCTTGGAATTGAGGATCTGCGCAAGCGCTTTATTGATGCTGGTGAAGACGTTCATCTGGTCGAGCGCCAGGTAGAGCACTGACGTGGCGACAACCAGCACGAAGAACAGCACGAACGAGACGGCGAACGAGAACTTCATCACCGACCACGGGTCGACGCGCTTGACGAACAAACGCGCACGGCGTGGTCCGCGCGATGCCGCACCGGAAACCGTGGCCCGGGCAGAGCGGACCGCTTCGGCTACCCGCGCCGCTCCGGTGTTCGGTCCGGCGGCGTCGACACCGGGTGCCGCACCGGTCACCCGGCCCGGCGCGGTCTTCCGAGTCAACGTGGCTGGAGCGGAGCCCCGGCCGATGTCGACGGTCCCGCGCCGATCGGACGACGCGACACTCGAGGTCGTGATCGACGTTTGGCCGTCCAGCGGCTTGTCGATCTTGTTGTCCGTGCCGAGGTCAGATCTGGGGGCCGCGGGCTCAGAAGGAACGCTCGCGCGACCAACGGCCGCACGATCGACCGACATCTCGGGGCTGGCCGCATCATCGCTGCGTACGTCCAGCGCACCTGGGTCGGTCGAAGTCCCCGTGATCCCCGACTTCGCCTGTGTCTCCGCCATCTACTAGTCCTGTTCGTCAGGCTCGTCGGCATTGCGCGCAATGGCAACGAGGTTTACGCCATCCGGAAGGTCCATGAGCTTGACCCCCATTGTGTTCCGGTCTCGCGTCCGCCGCACAGGCTTCACCGGAGTCCGGATAACGCCGCCGTTGGAAGTGATCGCGAAAAGCTCGTCGTCCGGGCTGATAACCACCGCACCCACCAGTCCGCCGCGACGTTCGGTGATCTTGGCTGTCAGCACGCCCTTGCCGCCGCGCCCTTGGACAGGGTACTCGTCGATCGGCGTTCGTTTGGCGAAGCCGCCGCCCGTGGCGACAAGAACATCCATGCCATCAACGACGACCTCCATCGCCAGTAACTCATCACCGTCGGCAAAGCGCATTCCAATGACACCGGACGTGGCCCGGCCCATCGGCCGGAGTGCCTCGTCCGTCGCGTTGAACCGAATCGCCTGGGCGTGTTTCGACACCAGCAGGAGATCGTCCTCAGCGGCAATCAGTGAAGCACCCACAAGCTCGTCGTCGTCACGAAGATTGATCGCGATGATCCCGCCGCTGCGGTTGGAGTCGAACTCCTCGAGCTTCGTCTTCTTGACCAGACCAACCTTCGTTCCCAGGACAAGATACGGCGAGACCTGGTAATCCTTGATCTGGATGACCTGAGCGATCTGTTCGTCCGGCTGGAATGCCAGCAGGTTTGCGACGTGCTGCCCCTTCGCGACCCGGCTGGCCTCCGGCAGTTCGTACGCCTTGGCCCGGTAGACACGGCCCTTGTTCGTGAAGAACAGGATCCAGTCGTGCGTTGAGCATACGAAGAAATGGCTGACGATGTCGTCCTGGCGCAACGTCGCGCCGCTGATTCCCTTGCCGCCGCGCTTCTGCGACCGGTAGAGATCCGCCTTCGTACGCTTCGCGTACCCGGTCCGGGTGATCGTGACGACGACGTCTTCCCGAGCGATGAGGTCTTCCATGGAGACCTCGCCGTCAAACGGGATGATCTTGGTACGGCGCTCGTCACCCCAGCGGCTGACGACGTCGGCCAGCTCGTCCGAGATGATCTGACGCTGCCGCTCCGGCTTCGCCAGGATGTCCCGGAACTCGGCGATCTCAAGCTCAATCTCGCCGAGTTGATCGATAATCCGCTGCCGCTCCAGCGCCGCCAGCCGGCGGAGCTGCATATCGAGGATCGCGGTCGCCTGGATCTCATCGACGTCGAGCAGGGCCATCAGGCCGGACTTCGCCTCGTCGGCACTCGGCGCGCGACGGATCAGAGCGATGACCTCGTCGAGCAGGTCGAGGGCCTTCGCGAGACCGCGCAGGATGTGCGCGCGCTCCTCGGCCTTGCGCAGCCGGTACGCCGTACGCCGGACGATGACCTCGATCTGGTGCGCCACATAGTGCCGCAGGAACTGCGCCAGATTGAGCGTCCGCGGTACGCCGTCGACCAGCGCAAGCATGTTCGCGCCGAACGTCTCCTGCAACTGGGTGTGCTTGTAGAGGTTGTTCAGGACGACCTTCGCGATCGCATCCCGCTTGAGGACGATCACGAACCGCATACCGGTACGGCCGGATGACTCGTCCCGGATGTCGGCGATACCGGTGAGCTTGCCCTCCTTGACCAGGTCGGCAACGCGCTCGGCGAGGTTGTCCGGGTTCACCTGGTACGGGAGTTCGGTCGCAACGAGGCAGGCGCGCCCGCGCTTGTCCTCCTCGACCTCGATGACGGCCCGCATCCGGATCGTCCCGCGGCCGGTCCGGTACGCGTCCTTGATCGCCTGCGTTCCGACGATCAGACCGGCGGTCGGGAAGTCCGGGCCCTTAACAATGTCGATCAACGCGTCGAGCGTGGTCGCCTCGTCCGCTTCCGGGTTGTCGAGACACCATTGCACGCCGGCCGCGATCTCCCGCAGGTTGTGCGGCGGGATCTTGGTCGCCATACCGACCGCAATACCCTCGGAGCCATTGACGAGCAGGTTCGGGAACCGAGCCGGCAGAATCGTCGGCTCCTGCGAGCGTCCGTCGTAGTTGGCCTGCATGTCGACGGTGTCTTCGCCGATGTCCCGGAGCATTTCCATGGCCAGCGGGTCGAGGCGACATTCCGTGTTGTGACTGACGAAGCCGTTCGTGATGAAGGAGTGGTCATCGGTATCGACCCGAAGGCTGTAGACCGGCTGGATGCCGGCATCCGTGACCGATGACACCTCGGCGTAGTAGAAACGCCCGTCGACCAGCGGCTCGACCACGTCGAGCACGTCGCGGTTGGTGATCCGCGCACTGATCGCCGTACGGTGGTGGATCCACCGATCGATCCGATCCACGTTGTTCCGGCGCAACCAGTCCTGCTCGGTCCACCGGTCCGCGCCGCGCATACGGATGAATTCCGCGACGTACGGAACATGGTCGATGCCGAGGGAACGGCTGGCCTCCGGCATCGAGTCCAGAATCCCGTCGAGCTTGACCTGCTTGGCGCCGAAGAATCCGATCGCGGCCGCAAACGTACGCGCGTCGCGCCGGTTCGTGATCACGATCTTGATCTCGCCCCGCTGATTGATCGACTCCTTCGCGACGATCCCGAATTCGAGCAGCAGTTGTTGAACCGCTGTCGCCAGCCGTCGGCTCTGGGTCGAATACGAGATCTGCACGGTGTCACGTGGCAGCTTGGAACACGAGCCGTCGCCCTCGAACAGCGCTCGCAGGAATACCCGCTTGATCTCGGGCGAGCCCTGCATGACGAAGTCCGGGACGAACTTGTCCGCGCTCCGGGCACCGATCATGTCACCGATGATCGACTTGGTGAAGGCATCCATATTCTGGATGTCCAGCTCATGAAGCGTGCTGCCAGAGGCAATCGTCCGAGAGCGGACGTACCGTGGGCCGCCGACGATCGCGTCGTATGCCGCGAGGACACGGGTGAAGAACTCCGGGTCCACGTTGTTGAAGCCGGCCCGGTCGGCACTGGCCCAGCCTTCGCTGACCCACGCGCCGGCAAGCAGGGCGGCTTCCGCATCCTCGAAGGTCGGATAGCCGAATTCGTCGGCTGCTGCGCGAGCCATCACGACGTGGTCGCCCGGCTGGATCTCGGCGAGCAGTTTCCACAGCAGCGTCGGCACGCCGGCAACGCTGTCGATGCACAGCACCGGGTGGTTGTGCGTCCCGGTCAGCCCGTAGCCTTCGCGAGTTGTCAAGCGGAGCGTCGGATGATCACCGGAGTGGAACAGTTTGGTGGCCCGTACAAGATCGCCGTTACGATCGCGGACCTTGACATCGATGTCGTTGTCACTGTTCGGCGCTGCGCCGGGGACGATGTCACCGATCCGGACCGTACCGTCGCCGGTCCGTACGAGCGTCTCGGCGGTAACGCAGTACCTCATGGCGGCCGCCGGATCGTTGCCGGGCGAGCCGAAGTTGCCGCTGCCGTCGATCAGCGGATAGCGCAGCGACCACGGCTGGGCCATCCGGACCAGGGTGTCGTAGATCGCGGTGTCGCCGTGCGGGTGGTAGTTACCCATGACGTCACCGACGACACGCGCACACTTCACGTATCCGCGGTCGGGGCGGTATCCGCCGTCGTACATTGCAAAAAGGATCTTGCGGTGCACCGGCTTGAGACCGTCACGTACGTCGGGGAGCGCACGCCCGACGATCACGCTCATCGCATAGTCCAGGTAGGACCGCTGCATCTCGACCTCAATGCCGACCGGTTCCACCCGGCCGGCCACGTGGCCACCCTCGATCGTCGTCGGATCGATCGGATCGCCGAGGTCGTCCGGGTCGACGTCGGGCTCCATGTCGTTCGGGTCCGGGGTTTCGCCTAGCGCATCGCCGATCACATCATCGTCTGCCACGGGTTTCCCTTACTCGCTACTTGTCAGTCTGTGGATAAGTCTGTGGATTATGTGGACAGGCGCGTCCGGAGCGCTCAATGAAAGCGGCTGCGAGCAGCCCGGACGGCACCGTCACGCGATCTTAGATATCGAGGAACCTGACATCCTTCGCGTTCCGCTGGATGAACGAGCGCCGGGCTTCGACGTCCTCACCCATCAGGACGCTGAACAGTTCGTCCGCGGTGGCCGCGTCGTCCAGCGTCACCTGGAGCAGCGTGCGCGTACCCGGGTTCATGGTGGTCTCCCACAGTTCCGGGTAGTTCATTTCACCGAGACCCTTGTTGCGCTGGATGTCATCCGGCTTCGCCCGGGGGTTGCGTTCCTGCCGCAGGAGGATGAGGCCGTCACGCTCCTTGTCGGAGTACGCGTACTGGATGTCGTCGCCCTTCTTGTTCCACTTGATCTTGTAGAGCGGCGGCTGCGCAAGGTATACGTGGCCGAGTTCCACCAGCGGACGCATGAAGCGGAAGAGGAGGGTGAGGAGCAGCGTGGTGATGTGCTGCCCGTCGACGTCGGCATCGGCCATCAGCACGATCTTGTGATAGCGCAGTTTCTCGATGTCGAATTCGTCGTGGATGCCGGTGCCGAGCGCGGTGATCAGCGCCTGCACCTCATTGTTCTTGAGGACGCGATCGATGCGCGCCTTCTCGACGTTAAGGATCTTGCCGCGGATCGGCAGGATCGCCTGGACCCGGGGGTCACGACCCTGCTTGGCCGAGCCGCCGGCCGAGTCGCCCTCGACGATGAAGATCTCGCTGACGGTCGGGTCGGTGGACTGGCAATCCGCAAGCTTGCCCGGCATCGTGCCGGACTCCAGCAGCGACTTGCGGCGGGCGAGCTTGCGGGCCTGAGCCGCAGCCTGCCGGGCGCGAGCCGCCTGGGACGCCTTGGTGATGATCGTCCGTGCTTCGGCCGGGTTGCGATCGAACCAGTCGACGAGCCACTCGTTGCAGGCTTTCTGCACGAAGCCCTTCATGGCGGTGTTGCCGAGCTTCGTCTTCGTCTGGCCCTCGAACTGGGGGTTCGTCAGCTTCACCGAAACGATCGCGGCCAGGCCTTCCCGGATGTCCTCACCGGTCAGCTTGTCGTCGCCCTTCAGGTACTTCTTCTCCGTGCCGTACTTGTTGACCACGGTGGTCAGTGCCGCACGGAAGCCTTCCTCGTGCGTACCTCCCTCGTGGGTGTTGATCGTGTTGGCGAACGTGTAGACGCTCTCGCCGTAGGACTCGTTCCACTGCATCGCGACCTCGACCGACATGCCGGGCTCTTCGGCACCGAACTGGACCACCGACTTGTGGATCGGGCTCTTGGTCTGGTTGAGGTGGCGGACGAAGTCGGCGATGCCGTCCTTGTAGCAGAACGTCACGATGCGCGGATCGGCGTCGCCGGCGTCGCCGCCTCGCTCGTCGCGGAGGACGATGGTCAGGCCGCCGTTCAGGAATGCCATCTCCTGCAGGCGCCGGTAGATCGTTTCGAAGCTGAACGTCACGGTCTCGAAGATCTTGGCGTCCGGCCAGAACCGGACGGTCGTGCCGGTGCCGGTCGCCGCCTCGCCCTTGACCAGCGGCGCTTCGGGCTTGGAGTTGACGAAGGACTGCCGCCAGATGAAGCCGGCCTTCTTGACCTCGACCTCAACCCGGGTCGACAGCGCATTCACGACCGAAATGCCGACACCGTGCAGACCACCGGACACGGCATATGCCTTGCCGCCGAACTTGCCGCCGGCGTGCAGCTTCGTGAGTGCCATCTCGATGCCGTTGAGCTTCGTCTTCGGGTGGATATCGACCGGGATGCCACGGCCGTTGTCGATCACCCGGACCGAACCGTCGGGGAGCAGCGTCACGTCGATCGCGTCGCAGAAGCCGGCCATTGCCTCGTCGACCGAGTTATCCACAACTTCCTGCACAAGGTGATGCAGGCCACGCTCGCCGGTCGAACCGATATACATACCGGGGCGCTTCCGGACCGCCTCAAGTCCTTCGAGCTCACTCATCGACGCTGCGGTGTAATCATCCTGGGACTGCTTGGCTATCGCCACGCTCTTCATCGCTTTCTCACACGGGGTCGCGACGCGTAACTGACGTGCCCGTGCGGGGTCGGCGCGGCACGTATCACCGGTAACAGGATGACGGCCGCACAAGGAAGCTTCTGTGTCTTCGATCCTACTGCGTCCGTGCGACAGAACACGCGCAGTGCCCCCTGTAATCGCCGTAGCGGGCCTAGATAGCCCGGATACAACCCCCTACAGCAACACCGGGGGGTAGTTGGCCGTCGCGGGACGCGGACCGGTCGGCCCGTCGACCCTCGCAACGGGCGCTAATTGGCTGCTTTAGTCCTTAATGTGCATGCCGTTGCGGTATCTGTCCGAAACCCGCTCCCGGTTCTGCCTGATCGGGGGTCGCGGGACGGCGCGTCCGTGTCGTACTGTCCCTCGGCCGGAATGTGCAGTGAAAACCTCGGCCGGCATGCGCACCGGAAAGGGGAGGTCGGCAACATGGGACTCGATAACGTCGCGGTGCAGTGGCCACGGACCGGGCGATTCTACGACCCGGTCGCGCCGGCTGAGTTCGTCGACTTCGGCGGTCTCACGGATCGGTTCCCGGACGCGTCCGGCCCGGCGGTCGCGCTGGCCGAGCGCGTCGCGCAGACCGGCACGCTGCGGGTCACCGCGTTCACCGAGATCATCGACTTGATCCTCGGGCTCAAGGGCGTGCTGTACGCGACCGAGGCGGCCGCCGAAGACGAGGATCCGGTGATCGATCCGGACGGCTGTGCGTGGATCGCCGGCGGCGTCGAGCGGTTCATCGCCGGCCATGCCGAGTTGGGCGAAGAGATCACGTTCGAGACCACCACCGACGTCATGCGCAAGGCGATCGCCGGCGGGCGCCTCGCCGATCAGCAGATGCGCTGGTTGGACGGTCGGCTCGACGAGATGAAGGACGAGAACGGCGACTACCCGTCGTGGAACTTCAGCCGGACCGAGATGCTCGTCCTGGCTCAGTTCTTCCGTCGCTGCTCGGAGCGCGGCTTCGCGATCTACGCCGACTTCTGAACGCAAGATCAGCAGTAGGTGTCCCGCGGGCTCAGCCGTAGGTGTCCCGCGGACCGCGACCGGCTACTCGCCGCTGACCGCGCGTCCAGGTAGGCGCGGCCGGGCCGTGAATGTGCAGCTTCTTCACGACGTTCGGGCCGATCTCCCCGGCGATCTTCGTCAGCAGCTTCGCGGCGAGTAACCGAAGCTGCATCGCCCACGCCGTCGACTCGGCCTCGATCGTCAGCTCCCCGTCGGTCAGCTTGATCGGTCGGCTGTGCGATGCGACGTCTGCGCCGACGCACCGATCCCACGCCGCGAATACGGTCGCCTCGGCGGTCGGCTTCTCCCAGCCGCGGTTCTTGACCAGACGCGCAAGGACTGTGCCGAACAGCTGCGGATCCCGGACGTCCGGCCCGGGTCCGGAGTAGCCGCGCGCCCGCTTCGCCCGGCCGGTGCCGGCTGCCGGTTTGGGCGATCGAGCGGCCTGTTCGCGGCGCCCCTTCGCGGCATCGATCACCGCACGCGCGAGTTCGGGCCCGGTGACGCCCGGCGGAAGACCGCCTTCGCCCGTCTCAGACACGCGACACTCCCCCTTCGACGACGGCGAACCGCGCGCCGCGCAACGACGCGGGCACGTCCGCTTCCACCGCACAGGTCACGATCAACTGCGCGGCCGAACCGACGAGGTCCGCGAGCCGGTCGCGCCGGCCGGTATCCAGTTCGGCAAAGACATCATCAAGCGCGAGTACGGGCTCGATGCCATCGGCACGCAGCAGCTCGTACCCGGCGAGGCGCAGTGCCAACGCGTACGACCACGACTCGCCGTGGCTGGCGTACCCCTTTGCGGGCAGGTCGCCGAGCAGCAGCGTCACGTCGTCGCGGTGCGGACCGACCAGTGTCATGCCACGGTCGATCTCCGACTTACGGGCATCCCGCATCGCTGCGGACAACCGCTCCGCCAGCGCATCCCGGCGCTCGCCGTGCAGCGGACCGGCGTCGTCCAGCGCAGACTTATAGGTGATGACGGCCGGCGAGCGAGATGCACTGACCTCCGCGTACGCCTTCGTGACGTACGGCGCGAGCGAAGCGGTAAGCGCCAACCGAGCCGCGAGCAGCGTCGCACCGTGCTCGGCGAGGTGCTGATCCCACACTTCCAGCGTGGAGAGATCACGTGCGCCGGCGCCGGTCTTCCGCGCCAGATAGGCGGTGCGCAGGAGCGCGTTGCGCTGCTTCAGGACCCGGTCATAGTCGGCGCGTACGCCGGCGAAGCGCGGCTGCCGGGCCACCAGAAGATCATCGAGGTACCGGCGACGTTCGGCCGGATCGCCGCGTACGAGTGTCAGATCCTCGGGCGCGAACAGGACCATCCGGAGTGCGCCCAGCACGTCCCGCGGACGTCGTTTCGGTGCCCCGTTCAGCCGAGCGCGGTTGGCCCGGCCGGGCGTGATCTCCAGCTCGACGAGCAACTCCCGGCCGTCGTGCCCGACCGCGCACCGGATCACGCCGCGACTAGCGCCGGCCCGGACGAGCGGCGCATCGGTCGCGACCCGATGGCTTTCCAACGTGGCCACGTACCCGAGCGCTTCGACGAGATTCGTCTTGCCGACGCCGTTCGGCCCGATCAGCACGTTCGGGCCGGGCTCGAACTCGACGGCGACCTGTGCGTAGGACCGGAAGTCGGCGAGTTCGAGCCGGGACGCGTGCATGCGGGTGTCAGGTGCCGATACGGATGGGCATCATCAGGTAGCGATAGCCCGGAACGATCTCGCCGTCCGCGGTCGCCGGCATCATCAGTGCCGGCTTCTTCGGATCGGTGAACGACAGCACCACCATCGGGTGTCCGATCGCGGCCAGGCCGTCGAGCAGATATTGCGGGTTGAACGCCGCCTGCATCGGCTCACCGGTGTAGATCGCGTCCATCGCCTCGCTGGCGCGAGCGTCGTCGCTGCCGCCGGCTTCGACGATCAGACCATCCTCGCTGAGGCTCATCCGGACCGGCGTCGAGCGCTCGGCCACGAGCGACACGCGCTTCACGACCTCCTGGCAGCGCGGCGACGGAGATCTTCGCCTGTGCGATGTGCGTGTCCGGGAACAGCGACCGGACCTTCGGGTAGTCGCCGTCGAGCAGGCGGCTCGTGGTCCGGCGGGTGCCACCGGCAAAGCCGATCATGCCTTCGCCGGCCGTACCGCGGGCGAGCGCGAGCGTCACGTCGCCGCCGAGCGAGCCGAGCGTCTTCGCGGTGTCGTTGAGCGTCTTCGCCGGTACGAGCGCCTGCATGTGCGCCTGCGGGTCGTCCGGACGCCAGGTGATCTCGCGGAGCGCGAGCCGGTAGCGGTCGGTCGCGAGCAGCGCGATTGTCTCGCCGTCGATCTCCATCCGGACGCCGGTCATCAACGGCAGCGTCTCGTCGCGACCGGCCGCGATGGCAACCTGGGCGACGGCCGAGGCGAACGTCGCGGCGTCGATCGTGCCGGCGGTCTCGGGCATGTCCGGAAGCGTCGGGTAGTCCTCGACCGGCATCGTCGGGAGCGTGAACCGGGCGCTGCCGCAGACCAGTTCCAGCGAGGAACCGACCGCAGCGACCTCGACCGGCTTTGCCGGAAGTGCCTTCGTGATCTCGGCGAGCAGCCGGCCGGAGACCAGGGCCGCGCCGTCGGAATCACCATGTACGTCGACGGTGACCTGGCTCGAGACTTCGTAGTCGAAGCCGGAGACGATCAACTGTCCAGCGCTCACTCGGAGCATCACACCGGCAAGAACCGGCACCGAAGGACGCGAGGGCAGGGACTTTGCGGTCCATGCGACGGCGTCGGCGAGCGCGTCACGCTCGACTCGGAACTTCATGCGTTTCGCCTCCACGATCGGGTCGTCAACCGGTGCCCATCGAACTCTAGGGCTCAGAATCCAAGAGCGCGAACCCGACCCGTGTCGGGTTTCGTTCCACAGATCTGGCTCCGGTGATGATTGTTTTTGATTTCTCTCTTAGAAAACTTCTAACCGTCTTCATAGGTGGTGTGGATACTGTGGATAACTTGAATATCCGCAGGCCATCGTGTCCGAAAAGACCTTCGCGTCCTGTGGATGACCCGGGGATAACCGGCCTAGTTGTCCACAGCCCCGGTTGTCCACACAGACCGTCCACACGTCTTCCACCGGTTGTCCACCGGTTATCCCCTCGGTTTTCCCCAGCCTTGGGGACAACGAACGAGTCTCGGATGCGATGTTCCCTCAAGTTGTCCACACGACATCCACGGCAAATCGGGTACATACACAGGCAATCCACATACCGTGTCCACAGATTGTGGATAAAGATTTTTTACGTGCAGTTGCTTGATGCGGTTCGTGAGCTCGGCGATCTGGTTGTAGAGCGACCGCCGTTCGGCCATCTGCTGCCGGATTTTGCGGTCCGCGTGCATGACGGTCGTGTGGTCGCGGCCGCCGAACGCCTGGCCGATCCGGGGCAGCGATAGATCGGTCAGCTCGCGACACAGATACATAGCCACCTGGCGGGCGTTGACCAGGACCCGCGAGCGCGAGTGGCCCTTCAGGTCCTCCAGGCTGACGCCGAAGTAGTCGGCGGTGGCCACCATGATCTGGTCCGCGGTGATCTCCGGTCCGGATCCGTCCGGGATGAAGTCGCGCAGGACCTCCTCGGCGATCGACAGCTGGACCGGTGCCCGGGTCAGCGAGCGCGAACGCGGTCACCCGGATCAGCGCGCCCTCGAGTTCGCGGATCGAGTTGGAGATGCGCGACGCGATGAACTCGAGGACGTCCGGCGGCGCGAACAGCCGCTCCTGGGCCGCCTTCTTCTGCAGGATCGCGATCCGGGTCTCCAGGTCCGGCGGCTGGATGTCCGCGAGAAGACCCCACTCGAACCGCGTACGCAGGCGATCCTCCAGCGTGGACAGCTGCTTGGGCGAGCGGTCCGACGAGATCACCAGCTGCTTGTTCGCATTGTGCAGCGTGTTGAACGTGTGGAAGAACTCCTCCTGCGTCCGCTCGCGGCTCTCCAGGAACTGGATGTCGTCGATCAGCAGGATGTCGACGTCCCGGTAGCGGCGCTGGAACGCCTGCGTCTTGTCGTCACGCAGCGAGTTGATGAAGTCGTTCGTGAACTCCTCTGTGGACACGTAGCGCACCGACCGCGCGTTGCCGAGGCTCGTCGCATAGTGGCCGATCGCGTGCAGCAGGTGGGTTTTCCCGAGGCCGGAACCCCCATAGATAAACAGCGGGTTGTACGCCTTCGCCGGCGACTCCGCGACCGCGACCGAGGCGGCGTGCGCGAAGCGATTCGACGAGCCGATGACGAACGTCTCGAACATGTACTTCGGATTGAGCCGGTTGCCGTCGTTCGTCGGTGGCGGCGTTCGACGATCGTCCCGGCCGGTACCCGCGCCGGCGTGCGGCCGCTCCGGGTTCGCCGCCGGGCTGTTGTCGTAGCCGTACGGGACGAGGCTCTCGCGCGTGTAGTTCGCCGATGACTGCTCGGGCGCCTGCGCCCGCTCGATCGGCGGCGGGTCGATCGGCGGGATCGGGTGCTCGGCGACGGCGCTGCCGCTCGGTACGGACCGCCAGGATCCGCTCGGCGTCGACATCCAGCTGGTCTCCGGCGACGACGGATCGTCGAAGAGCGTCTCCGGTTCGCGGGCTGCCGGGATGGCGGTGTCGACCGCGGGCGGCTCGGCCGGGATCGACGCTCCGTCTTCCTGTGGGCGTACGGTCACCGCAACCTGCACCGAGCGGCCGAGTCGGCGGGACAGCGCATCGGTGACGGCCTGCCGCATGCGAGATTCGATCACGTTCCGGGCGACCGTGTTGGGGACGGAGACCAGGCCGGTGTCCTGGACGATCGCGTACAGGCGGGTCAATCTGAGGTAGGCGCGTTCCTGGGGGGATGCGATCTCGGCGACCTCGTCGGTCACGGTGGTCCAGACCGCGTCGAAGTCGATCGTTTCCGTCATTGCCGCGCCTCGTCTCTCGTACGCGTTGACGGCAACCTGACCGGGAGGCAGTTCATCCACAAGTTATCCACACCTGTGCATCAACTGGATCTCGGTTGAGATGCCCTGTCTTGTGCTGTTGACGTGCTCAAAAGCCGCAGCGTGCGGCATTCGACCTGCTCGCGAGGTTTGTCCATAATATGGGCAGATGTACCCCGTTCGTTGTACCAGGCAGACGGGCACGGTAACAGCGTTGTCCACAACTACTCAACCGTTGTCCACAGCAAAAGACGCAGGTTGTCCACATACGTTGTGGGTAACTTGGCACGTTCTGGCGTTTTGACGGACCAACCCGGCCCGCGTACGCTCGATAGGTTGCTCTATCACTCCTGGTAGAGTTGTTACCCGAGCCTGCCGCCCGACCGCACGACGCCGGTCGCGGCCGAACCGCTGTGAAGTGGTGGCTCGATGGAACCCACGATCGACCAATGAAGACGGAGTGCCCGACGTGAGCAAGCGCACGTACCAGCCGAACAACCGCCGTCGCGCGAAGACCCACGGCTTCCGGCTGCGCATGCGCACCCGTGCCGGCCGCGCAATCCTTTCCGACCGTCGGGCAAAGGGTCGCGCCCGCCTTTCGGCGTAAGCGCCCCGGGCTACCCCGGTGCTGTCAGCGGCCGATCGTCTTCGCCGTCGCGACGAGTTCGCAGCGACAATCAAGACTGGCCGCCGCGCCGCCCGAGGCAGCCTCGTCGTGCACCTGATGACGCACGACATCAACCGAACATCGATCCGGCGCGTGCCAGCGAGGCGATACCTCGGGCGCGCGCCGGATTCGTCGTCTCCAAGGCTGTCGGCAACGCCGTGGTCCGCAACAACGTCAAGCGCCGGCTGCGCGAACTCGTCCGCGTGCGCCTGAGCGATCTGCCCCCCGGCACCGATCTCGTCGTCCGCGCATTGCCGGCCGCCGCGACCCGGAGTTACCAGGATCTCGGTGCCGATCTCGGCCAGGCCATCGACACTGCGTTGCGACCGCGGCGACCACGACCCTCATCCGAGGGCGGGAGGTGACGCGGAAATGACCGAAATCACGCCAGCTGAGGGCGCCCCGCGCACTATGTCTATCGGTGCCCGGATGCTGATGCTACCCATCGTCGCGTACCGTCGGTGGATAAGCCCGGCACTGCCGGCGCGATGCCGGTTCTATCCGTCCTGCAGTGCCTACGCCGTCGAAGCGATCTCGACACATGGTGCGCTGCGCGGTCTCCGGCTCGCGGCTTGGCGGCTGCTGCGGTGCCAGCCCTTCAACGCCGGTGGGTACGATCCCGTGCCGCCGCCGAGAACACCGAAGTAGGAGTCAGAGACGTGCTGAGTTGGATCATGGATCTGGTCTACACCGCCATCTCCTGGATCATGCTGCAATGGCATGCGGTGTGGGACGCGGTCGGTGTTGGCTACTGGCTGCAGACCAACTGGCAATGGACGCTCTCCATCGTCTTCCTGGTGCTCACCGTCCGCGCCGTCCTGTTCCCGGTCTTCGTGAAGCAGATCAAGTCGCAACGAGCGATGCAGGCACTGCAGCCGAAGATCAAGGAGCTGCAGGAGAAGTACAAGGGTGACCGCGCCGGCCTTCAGCAGGCGCAGATGGCGCTGATGAAGGAGGAGAAGGCCAACCCGCTGATGGGCTGCCTGCCGCTCCTGATCCAAGGCCCGATCTTCATCGGCGTCTTCCATGTGCTCCGCCACCTCAAGCCGACGCAGCCGGTCAGCAACCGAACGCTCTACGGCTGGTCGGAGCAGGAGTTCGAGTCTGCGGCGCATGCGAAGCTGTTCGGCGCACCGATCTCCGCGTCGATCAGATCCAGCTCCTCCGACCTGGCACGGCTGGATGTCTCACGGACGAACGTCGTGATCGTCGCGGGCATCATGATCGCCATCATGATCGTCACGACGTACATGACGAGCCGCCAGCTGATCCTCAAGACCGGCCGGGCCACCGACCCGACGCAGCGCATGATGCAGAACGTCATGCTGTACTTCATCCCGGTCACGCTGCTCGTCTCCGGCTCGATCTTCCCGATCGGCGCGGTCATCTACTACGTGACGACAAACCTGTTCTCGCTGGGTCAGCAGTTCTACGTCCTTCGCAAGTTCCCGCCACCGCCGGTATCGGCAACCGCGGGCGGCCCGTCGATCTTCGGCAGTCGGGCGGCGAAGGAAGTCAATCCGACCAGGCCCGGCATGGCCAAGCCCACGGCAAAGGCCGGAGCCACGAAGACCGGCACCGCGATGAAGGGTGGGGTCCCGGTCCGTACGTCGGTCAAGTCGAACAAGAACGGCGCGACGTCGTCGAGCACCGCCGCCCAGGAAGTTCGCGCGGTCGGCCCGAAGGTCGGCGCGAAGCCGATCAACCCGAAGAAGGGCAGCGCCACGAAGCGCTAGTCACGAAACCGGCCCGCGCCGCGTTGCGTTATTGAGAGGTACGAGCAACGCGCGCAGCAGGCCACCACATACCTCCCCGCACTCGGGGTACAACGGGTCTCATCGGCAACGGAGATGACAGTGACAGAGACAAGCACGCCGGACGTTGAAGCGGACGTCGACGGCGAAACGGCGGGCGAATCGACCAAGGCACCGGCGGAGTCCGAACTCTTCGCCCAGAGCGAGGTCGCCGCGGATTACATGGAAGGCCTTCTCGACATCCTCGACTTCGATGGCGACATCGACGAGGTCGTCCAGGGCGGGCGTCCGGTGGTCGAGGTCGTCGGCGACCGGCTCCAGGCACTGGTCGGCCAGCGTGGGGCCACGCTGGAGGCGCTTCAGGAACTCACCCGCTTGGCAATCTTCCGCGCGACCGGCTCGCCGAGCCGGCTGCTGCTGGATGTCGGCGGGTACCGCGACAGCCGTCGCAAGGAGCTGGTCGCGATTGCGAAGAACGCGGTTGAGCGGGTCAAACAGCACGGCGAGCCGGTCCGGCTGGAGCCGATGAACGCGTTCGAGCGCAAGTGCGTCCACGACGTCGTCAACGCGTCGGCCGGCGTGGAGAGCGACTCGGAAGGCGTCGAGCCGCAGCGCCGCGTGGTCGTACACCCGGCTTGATCCATTCTTCATCACGCTTCATCGCGACGCCCGGACCGGTCGGTCCGGGCGTCGCTGCGTGGAATCGGTAAGGTTTGTGGGTGCCTGAACCTGTTGCCCCGCTGCCCGACGAACTGCGCCCCGTGGCGGAGCGGCTGTTCGGGGCACGTCTGGATCGCGCCGAGGCGTACGCCGAACTGCTTGCCACCGAAGGCGTCGTACGCGGCCTGATCGGTCCACGCGAGGCGCCGCGCATCTGGGATCGGCACATCCTGAACTGCGTCGCGATGGCACCGCTGGTCGGTGAGGACGATTATGTGATAGATGTCGGATCTGGTGCTGGTTTGCCGGGTATCGTCCTGGCGATCGCTTGCCCGGCCATCGGTGTGGTGCTGGTCGAGCCGCTGGCTCGGCGTACCGTCTTCTTGGAGACCGTGGCGTTTGATCTTGGCCTCGATGCCCGGGTCCAGATCGTCCGCGCCCGGGCGGAAGAGGTCTCCGCCCGACCGGACATGTTTCACGTGAAACCAGCGGACGTCGTCACGGCACGGGCCGTCGCGCCGCTGGATCGCCTCGCCGGCTGGTGCCTGCCGCTGGCCGCGCTCGGCGGGCGTGTGCTCGCGATGAAGGGTGTGTCGGCGGCGGACGGAGATCGAGACCCACCGGCGAGCGGTCGTGCGGCTGGGTGGCGGCGAGCCCGTTCTGCGCGAGTGCACGGTGGATCCGTTGGTTGCGCCGACCTACGTGGTCGAGATTCGTCATGATCGCAACCCGGGTACGCGGTCCGGAACTCGACACCCTTCGGCGTCGCGGAATAGCCGTCAGTAGGGTTCCCGCAGGCCGGGTGCCGTCGTTGAGCACTGGACAGGAAACTGACTGGCTAGTTCGTCCGAACGTGGGTATCGATGCGTCTTCGGAAGTCGCAGACTGGTAACCTCGCGTGCCCGCCGGCCCGGCTTCGGCGGCTGCGGACGCCCATCCGATGGTGGTAGGGATGACGACGGTGTATGACAGCGAACGCTACGAGAACCTGGGTTATCCCGAGGATGCCGAGGACTCCGATGGCGCGCGAGAATCACAAGAGAGTGGACACCCGCGGACGGGCACCGGCTTTTCGGTGGCGCCGACCATGGTGATGCCGCGGATTCCGGTAAGAGACGATAACGTCAGCACCGTCGCTGGCGCGTCACATGGAGTCGATCCCGCGCGTGCGGGTGAGACTCGACGTACCGTGCCGTCGCCGCGGCCACACGCCGCGGCAAGTTATGTCGAGACAGGGGCCAGGATGGCCGAAAGCAATGTTTCACGTGAAACTGATGATCCACCCTTGGCGCAGGAGGCGAAGCGGGCTGTGGAGATTTTGAACCCGAGCGGGGAGATTACGATGCCCCGCCCACTGCACCGCCGGGTTGTGGCCGTCGCGAACCAGAAGGGCGGCGTCGGCAAGACGACGACTGCGGTGAACATCGCGGTCGCGCTCGCGCTGCACGGTAACCGGGTCCTGGTGATCGATCTGGATCCGCAGGGCAACGCTTCGACCGGGATGAACGTGCCGCACCACGCCGGCGTCCCGGACGTGTACGACTGCCTGATCGAGGGCGCCACGCTGGACTCGGTCACGCAGCAGGTAGACGGCATCCCGAACCTGTTCTGCGTACCGGCGACGATCGACCTGGCCGGCGCCGAGATCGAGCTGGTGTCCGTGGTTGCCCGCGAGTCCCGTCTCGCCCGGGCGATCCAGGGCAGCACCGGAGACTACGACTACGTCTTCATCGACTGCCCGCCGTCACTCGGGCTGCTGACCGTCAACGCGTTGGTGGCCGCGCAGGAGGTGCTGATCCCGATCCAGTGCGAGTACTACGCGCTGGAAGGTGTGCAGGCACTCACGAGCAACATCGCGCTCGTCAAGGCTCACCTGAACCCGCAGCTCGACATCTCCACCGTGCTGCTGACGATGTACGACCGCCGTACGCGCCTCGCCGACCTTGTCGAGCAGGACGTCCGGACCCACTTCGGCGACAAGTGCCTGGACTCGGTCATCCCGCGCAACGTGCGTGTCTCCGAGGCTCCGAGCTACAGCCAGTCGGTCATGACGTATGACCCGGGTTCACGTGGTGCGGTCAGCTACTTCGAAGCGGCTCAGGAAATCGCCGTTCGCGGTGCACAGATGGAAGGCATTGGCGCATGACCACGAAGCCTCGAGGCGGTCTTGGCCGCGGACTCGGCGCTCTCATCCCGACCGCTCCGATCGGACCGCCGGCTCAGGCGCCCGGTTCGGTCGTGAACGGGGGGTCGGCCGGCACGTCGGTCACCGGCTCGCCGGCACGGCTTGAGCCGGCCGGCCGGCAACTGGCCCCGGTGCCGGGCGCCCGCTTCGCCGAGATCCCGGTCGACTCGATCGTCCCGAACCCGAAGCAGCCGCGACAGATCTTCGACGACGAGGCGCTCGCCGAGCTGAAGATCTCGATCGCCGAGGTCGGCTTCCTGCAGCCGATCGTGGTCCGCGAGACCGGCCCGGACAAGTACGAACTGGTCATGGGCGAGCGCCGCTGGCGTGCGGCTCAGGCGATCGGGCGCGAGGTGATCCCGGCGATCGTGCGGGACACCAAGGACGACGCGATGCTGCGGGACGCCTTGCTGGAGAACATCCACCGGGCGAACCTCAACCCGCTGGAAGAGGCGGCGGCGTACCAGCAGCTGCTGGAGGAGTTCGGCGCGACGCACGACGAGCTGGCCAAGCGCATCGGCCGCAGTCGCCCGCAGATCTCGAACACGATCCGTCTGTTGAACCTGCCGCCGGTCGTACAGCGCCGGGTGGCCGCCGGCGTGCTGTCCGCCGGCCATGCCCGGGCGCTCCTCGGCCTGACCGACTCGACCGCGCAGGAACAGCTCGCGCAGCGCATCGTCGCGGAGGGCCTGTCCGTACGGGCGACCGAAGAGATCGTGTCGATGGCCGGGTCCGATGAGCCGCATCATCCGGCGGCGGCGAAGCGTCGTGCGCGCCCGCATGCCCCGGCGCTGTCGGATCTCGCCGATCGGCTGTCGGACCGGTTCGACACCCGGGTCATGGTCGACATCGGTCGGAGCAAGGGCAAGATTGTCATCGAGTTTGCGACCGTGGACGACCTCGAGCGCATCGTCGGCATCTTCGGTGTCGAGGAAGAGCCGCCGGGGCAGTAGTTGACACGTGAAACCGGGCCGGATCGATAGATGATCCGGCCCGGTTTTTTCATGTCCGATTTCCGCGCTGTATCCACAGAACTTATCCACAGAGCGATCCAAATACGCTGTCTTAGGCGCTCAGAGACGTCTACTGCCTGTGGATAACTCGGCCGAAAGACGCCGATGTTTCACGTGAAACCAGTGCATCGCGGAGGCGCGATGTGCGCCGTTTCACGTGAAACAAGGGCTCGGCACGACCCAGCTCGGCGAGGTTCGCCCAACCGGGTAGAGGACATCGAGACGCCGGGCGGCTATGGTCTCTCCTGTGGCCGACACCCCTGCACATCTCCCCTCCTTCGTATCCTGGCCGAGCTTTCCGTTTGAAGGCCAACTGCACGTCAAGCGCCTCGACGCGCCCGTGTCGGTTGAGCCGCCACGCGAGGGCGAAGACCCCTCGACCTGTACGGCCTGCCAGGCGCCCGATGCCTCGTACATCTGGGTCAGCGATCGTTGGCGCGTCCGCGCGATGGATCGTCCCAGCGGTCTGCCGATGGTGTTGATCCTGGAGTCACGCTCGCACCTGGACCTCGGCGACCTGACCAACCTGCTGGCCGCCGAACTCGGCGTGATGACGGTGCGGCTGGAACGCGCGATCCGGTCGCTCGACGGAGTCGAGCGGGTGCACGTGAATCGGTGGGGCGATGGTGCAGCGCACCTGCACGTCTGGTTCCTCGCCCGCCCGATCCGGCCAACTCCAGCTCCGCGGATCGTTCCTGTCGCTGTGGGACGAGATCCTGGAGCCGATCGCGGAACCGCGATGGCGTGAGGATCTCGCGCACGTCGCGGCATGGCTCGCTGACTTCGGTGGTCGGGCGATCGCCGAGCCGCCGCGCATCGAATGGCACGCGCCGAGCCACTTCGCCGACGTGACCGTGCACGACACCGACACTCCGACGGCCGCCGACCGCGACACCGACCGCCAATGACGAATACGCGGCATCGGGCGGGCAGCACCGCGTCCGACCGGCGCGGACGATGCGGCCGGTCAGAACGCAGCGCATGCGAGCGGACGCCGGCAGCACGCGCGCCGGGTGCGCCGGCTACGAAAGGCGCCGACAGTCGCCGACGTGTCGGCTGGGCAAGACGCAACAGTTGCCGGAGACGGGCAGGCCGCTCCGATTGACACTGACACCCCGGTTGGGCACGACGCAGCGGTTACTCAGGAACGGTCGGCCACGCAGGCCACACCGACCGGCGCGGAAGCGTCGTCTGGGCAGAGCGCCACCGACCGGGCCGGCCGAGCAGAACGCAGCGGTCGCCACGGAACCGTCGGCTCGGCAGGACGCACCGGTTCCGTCGTCAGTCGCCGACCCAGCGTCGAATGCGAAGGCGGAACACGCCGCGGATGCAGTAGGCATACCGGCGCAGCGGTCGCCAGCCGAGAGCGTTCCCGCTGCACAGAACGGCCATGGCGACCTCGACGGCGACGGATGGACGTTGTCCGACGACGAGATCGCGACGTCCGACATCCTCTCTCGGTAGCGTCGTTCCACCGGAACACGACAACGCCCCAGGCCTGATCCCATCGGCCTGGGGCGTTTGTTCGTACGGGTGCGGACTATGCGACCGCGGCCCGCTCGATCGCGCGGGTTACCAGCGTCGCCAGCGTCTTGCCGAGGTCGAGTCCCGCAGCGGTCACCGCCATCGGCAGCAGCGACGTGTCGGTCATCCCGGGAGCGACGCTCGCCTCCAGGACCTGCGGCTGCCCGTCGGCGTCGACGATGAGATCGATCCGGGACATGTCACCGAGGCCCAACGCGGCGTGCGTTGCGAGTGCGACATCTGCGACCCGGCCGCCACGTCCGACGCGAGCCGAGCCGGTGAATGCCACGTCGTCACGCCGGCCGTGTAGCGGGCGGCGTAGTCGTACACGCCGTCGCGGGCCACGATCTCCACGGCCGGCAGCGCGACCGGTCCGTCGCCGAGATCGAGCACGGCGACCGCCACGTCCATGCCGGTGACGTAGGGCTCGACGAGTGCGGTCGGGTGGTAGGCGAAGCAGCTCACCATGGCGGTCGGCAGTGCGCCCGGTTCGCGTACCACTGAGGCTCCTAGACCGGAACCACCCTGGGCCGGCTTCACCATCAGCGGAAGCCCGAGCCGATCGGTGATGCGGTCCAGAACGGCCCGCGCACCCAACTCGGTGAAGCGCTCCTGGGGCAGCACGACCCAGGGCGGCGTCGAGATTCCCGCGGCCGCGAGTACCGCCTTCGCCGAGGGCTTGTCCCAGGCGAGCCGAGCGCTGCGGGCGGGCGCGCCGACGTAGGGCACGCCGCACATGTCGAGGATGCCCTGCAGCGATCCGTCCTCGCCGGTAGCGCCGTGCAGCGCGACGATGACGACGTCCGGTCGGTCGGCCAGGAGCGCGGGAATCAGGCCTGCATCCATGTCGCGCACGCTCGCGTCCACGCCGGCTGAGCGCAGCGCGTCCAGGATGCGGCGGCCGGAACGAAGAGACACTTCGCGCTCGTACGAGAGTCCGCCGGCGAGGACGAGTACCTGTGGTTCGCGCCTCATTGGAGACCCGGCCCGGGGGTGTCGTTCGTGCCGATCTGCGATCCGGGCGTCCACGTGACCGTCGGCACGGCGCCGATGTCCAGGCCGCCGAACACGGAACGGGTCGCGAGTTCCTTCTCGACCACCGTGGCGAGCCGTCGAACCCCTTCGCGGATCCGATCCGGTGGCGGGAAGCAGTAGGACAGGCGCAGGTGCGAGCCGCCGGTGCCGTCGGCGTAGAAGCCGGTGCCGGGGACGTAGGCGACGCGCTCCGCGATCGCGCGGGGGAGCATCTCCTTCGAGTTCAGGCCGTCCGGCAAGGTGACCCAGATGTAGAAGCCGCCAGACGGCTTGGTCCAGCGCGTGCCGACCGGCATCAGGTCGGCGAGGGCGCTGAGCGCGGCATCACGCCGCTCCCGGTACGCCTCCCGGAAGACCTTGAGCTGTTCCTTCCACGGCATCGTCGCGAAGTAGGTCGAGATGGTCGCCTGGGCGAACGCGCTCGGGCAGAGGATCTGTGCCTCGGACGCCATCACGAGCTTCTCCCGGACGGCGTGCGGGGCCAGGATCCAGCCGACCCGGAGTCCGGGGGCGAACGTCTTCGAGAACGTGCTGGTGTAGATGATCCCGTCGCGAGCCCGGGATCGGAGGGCCGGAATCGGTTCGCCGTCGAAGCCGAGCAGACCGTACGGGTCGTCTTCGAAGATGAGGAGGTCGGCCTCCTGGCAGATCGCGACGATCTCGTCGCGGCGCGCATCCGGGATGGTGACGCCGGCCGGGTTCTGGTGGGCCGGCACCGTGTAGAGGAACTTGGCCCGCTTGCCGGCCTTCGCCACGGTTGCGATCGCCTCGCGCAGGGCGGCCGGGATCAGGCCCTCGCTGTCCATCGGGATGTGCACCACGTCGGCCTGGGCGGCCTGGAAGACGCCGAGCGCGCCGACGTAGCTGGGCCCTTCGGCCAGCACCACGTCACCGGGATCAAGGAAGACACGACTGACGAGATCGAGAGCCTGCTGGCCGCCGACCGTGATGACGACGTCATCCGGCGAGGCACCGACGCTGGCGTCGATCCCGGACAGCGCCATGATCTCGCAGATCTTCTCGCGCAGAGCGAGATCGCCCTGGCCGATGCCGTACTGGAGAGTGGTCGCACCGTGCACCGACGGCGAGTTCGCCCATCATCGCGCCGACCGCGTCGAGGGGCAGTGCCGAGACGTACGGCGAACCGCCGGCCAGCGACACCACCTCGGGGCGATTGGCGACGGCGAACAGTGCACGGATCTCGGACGTCGTCATGCCGCGTACGCGCTGGGCATACCGATCGGTGTAGTCGTCGAGAGTGGTTCCGGCCATCGGTGTGGCCTCCTCGTAGGGTCGCATCGAAGCGGGAGCGCCGCTCTGCGCCCCACGGCAGTCAAGTTCGCCGATCGTAGCGTGCCCTGACCACGTTACATATCGCGTTTCGACGAGTAGGATCGGTCACTTGGGGGCACGGGGGCACGGAGGCGGCGAATCATGCACAATAGGAATTCTGCTGTAGGGGTATGCCCATGTCGCGTCGCCTCGTCAATCTGACCCTCGACACCCTGGAAGATCTGCCGCGGCCGTGCCGCCAGTGCGTCTTCTGGGAGCTCGATCCGGTCTCCGCGCAGCGCGCGTGCGCCGCGGGCGACCCGGCGCTGGAGAAGGAGGCGTGGGTCTCGCAGACGCTCCTCGAGTGGGGATCGTGCGGCAAGCTGATCTACGTCGACAATGCGGCGGCCGGCTTCGCGATGTACGCGCCACCGGCCTACGTCGCCCGATCCATGGCGTTCCCGACGTCGCCGGTCTCACCCGACGCCGTGCTGCTGATGACGGCACACGTGGTGAGCGCGTTCGCCGGCGGCGGGCTCGGCCGGATGCTGATCCAGGGCGTCGCACGCGATCTGACGAAGCGTGGCGTGAAGGCGATCGAGGCGTTCGGCGACGCGAAGTCCGACGAGGTCCGCGACGGGGCCTGCCTGGCACCGGCCGACTTCTTCCTGTCGGTCGGGTTCAAGACCGTACGGCAGCATCCGCAATATCCGCGGCTGCGGCTCGATCTGCGGACCGCGCTGTCGTGGAAGTCCGACGTTGAGTACGCCCTGGAGAAGCTTCTCGGCTCGATGAGCCCCGAGTCCATCCTCCGCCCCGTTCGGCCCGCTACGCGCTCTACAACGGGCGTAAACGCTATCTAGCGCCGGTGGCCACCGTCGCCATCAACGTCCGGAGGGACGAGACGTCGATCGAGCCGGTCGGCACGTCGTTCTCTTCCGGGAAGTACATCCGCTGCACCGCCGCGATCATCGCCTCCACCACCCGCTCGCGAAAAGCCGGGTCGACCAGGCGTTCCCGATCGGCGGGCGAGGTCAGGTAGGCCACCTCGACGCGTACGGCCGGCATCCGGGTGAGGCGAAGCAGGTCCCACGACTTCGCGTGGGTGTGGCAGTTGCGCAGCTTCGTCCGCATCACGATCTCGCGCTGGACGAGGCCGGCCAGGCGCTCGCCGATCGTGGAGACGCGCCCGTCGGCCGTACCGTAGTGGTAGGTCGCGACGCCGTCGGCCTCCGGATTCGGGTGGCCGTCCAGGTGGATCGACAGGAACAGGTCGGCGCCGAGATCGTTCGCGAAGCATGGCCCGATCGCGATCGGACATGGCGGCGCGCGGGTTCGGGCCTCGGGTGAGGTGGACCCGCATGCCGGCGGCGGCCAGGCGGCCTTCCAGCCGGCTGGCGATGTCGTACGCGAGGTCGGCCTCGGTCCAGCGCAGCAGACCGTCCGGGACGACGACGCCGAGGTCGGAGCCGCCGTGGCCGGGATCGATCACGATGATCTTGTCGACCAGCGTCGGGCCGGCATGCCGGAACCGCTCGGATTCCCGCAGCTCCGATGCGCTGCCGCCGATCACCTTGCGGCCGAGGCGCCGCAGTGCGGCCATGGTCTGCGGTCCGCAGGCGCCGTCCGCGGCGAGGCCCGCCTCGCGCTGGAACCCGGCCAGGCCGCGCGCGGTCCGGCCGCCGTAGACGCCGTCGGCGCGGCCGACGTCGTACCCCATTTCGAGCAGTCGCTCCTGCAGCGCGTGTACGTCGTCGCCGATGATCGGCACCGGCATCGCGTGGTAGAGCGTGCGGTCGCCGAGCCGCCACCGGGCCGCGTCGAGCGCGCGCCACGTCTCGTCGCCGACCTTGCCGTCCACGGAGAGGCCACGGCTCTGCTGGAACGTGCGGACGGCGACCTCGGTCGGGATGATCGAATTCGGCTCGCGTCGCCGCCCGGCCGCGAACGGCGTCGAGCAGTCCCAGATGCACCAGGATGCTGCGGATCTCGGCCACTGCCGGTCCGCGATCTCCTTGACCGTACGAGTGCACGACGGCGTACCCCCTTTCAACGCGTGAAGGCCGCCCTCCGGCCGTACACGCGGGACGGGCGGCTGAGAGCGTACCGCGAAGCTGACTGCGAAATACTCGTTAGAGCGCAGACTCGATCAATTTGACCAGATCGCCCTTCGGGCGTGCGCCGGCCACCGACTGCACCGGCTGGCCGCCCTTGAAGATCGTGAGGGTCGGGACCGACATCACCCGGTAGTCGCGAGCGGTGTTCGGGTTCGCGTCGATGTCGAGCTTGACGATCTTGACCTTGCCGCCCATCTCCCGCGCGATCTCCTCGAGCACCGGCGCGACGCGCAGGCACGGCCCGCACCACTCGGCCCAGAAGTCGACCAGAACGGGCGTCTCCGACATCAGCACCTCGTTCGACGAACGTCGCGTCCGTTACGGCTTGCGTGGTTCCCATGTGGGTCTCCTTCGGTCGGTGAGGTCGTGTCGGTGAGGTGGTCGGATCAGGCTTCGAGCGCGGCGAGGTAGCGCTCCGCGTCGAGCGCGGCGGCGCAGCCGGTGCCGGCGGCGGTGATCGCCTGCCGGTACGTGTGGTCAACGACGTCGCCCGCGGCGAAGACGCCGGCGATGTTCGTCCGGGTGCTCGGGCGCGTCGACGAGCACGTAGCCCTCGGCATCCGTGTCGAGCTGGCCAACGACCAGCTCGCTGCGCGGGTCGTGGCCGATCGCGACGAAGACGCCGGAGACGTCGAGAACACGCTCGTCGCCGCTGACCGTGTCCTTCAGCCGTACGCCGACGACCTTGCCGTCGTTGCCGAGGATCTCGGTGACCACGGAGTTCCACGCGATCTTGATCTTCTCGTTCGCGAGCGCACGGTCAACCATGATCTTGCTGGCGCGGAACTCGTCCCGGCGGTGGACGATCGTCACGGATCCGGCGAAGCGGGTCAGGAACGTGGCCTCCTCCATCGCCGAGTCGCCGCCGCCGACCACGACGATGTCCTGGCCGCGGAAGAAGAAGCCGTCACAGGTCGCGCAGGAGGAGACACCGTGGCCGAGCAGCTCATCCTCGCCGGGCACGTTGAGGTGACGCCAGGCCGAACCGGTCGTGACGATCACGGCCTTGGCGCGGTACTCGGTGTCGCCGACGAAGACCGGTCTTGATGTCGCCGGTGAGGTCGAGCGCGGGTGGCGTCGTCGGTGATGAACTCCGCGCCGAAGCGCTCCGCCTGCTTGCGCATGTTGTCCATGAGTTCCGGACCCATGATCCCGTCGGCGAAGCCGGGGAAGTTTTCGACCTCCGTCGTGGTCATCAGCGCGCCACCGGACGAGACGCCCTCGATGACGAGCGGACGCAGGTTCGCACGGGCCGCGTAGACCGCTGCCGTGTAGCCGGCCGGCCCGGAGCCCATGATGATCAGATTGCGTACGTCGGACACAATGCTCCCTAGATCCATAGCGTCGCGGTCCGGTGGACACGCCTCGCATGCGCCACCGATTCGTTCAACGCTGTCGCAGGCGTAAACGCCATCCTACGAACCGAAGATTCCCGTACGCGCTGCGCGTGCCCCACGTCACGTCATACCGGACGCCAACGTCTTAGGATCGCGCCAACTCGTCGATTCCGAAACCGGGCGCACCGCAGTTGGCACCAACCGCGACGACCGTGTCGACATCGGGCAGCGTGATGATCAAGGCGGGCGTGCCCTGGAACGACGCGTAGTCGACGACCGCGGCGTCTGCCGCCGATCTCGCTGTTCACCTGTTGCAGGCAGGCGGCCAATGCGGCCTGCGGTTGCAGGCGATCAAGGCCGGATGGCACGAGCTGATGCATCGCACCAGGGATCGTCGATGTCGGGGTACGCCCGATGCCGAAGCTCGGCCCGCCGATTGCGGGCTCCCTCACGCCGAACGCGCTCGGCAGTGTCACGGCGGTGTAGTTCGAGCCGCTCGCGATGATGGTGACATCGCCAGCGGCGGACCCGCTTGCCGACTGAGGCGCCGCCGCTTTCGCTGCGCTAGGGGTGGCCATGTCGTGGTCCCCGCGGGTCAAGTCGACCAGGAACCCCATGCCGACCACGAACACCACCAGCAGCGCACAGGCGGCAACCACCTGCCTGCTGATCCGACGGCGCGATCGCGACTTCGGCGGACGCCCGGACGTGGGCCTGGTGGTGTCCCGCTCGGTGCGTGGCCCGGATGGCGTGCGCAGATGTCCGGCGCGCTCGCTCGCGAGGGCTTGCAGCGACGCGGTCAGGACCGCCGCCGGCATCGGCTCGGCCGGCACGGACGCCAGGGTTGATCCCACCGACGGCAGCGCGGCCTGCAGTGCGTCCAGCGCAGAGGCCCACACGCGATCATCGCGTACGAGCGACTCCACCCGCTCCTGGTCGGCCGGATCGAGGAGGCCTTCCACGTAGTCGGCGAGAAGATCCAGGTCAACGGTCACGCCTGGGCCTCCCTTCCGATTACGTGGTTGCCGGTCACATGCGTCTTCGATGAGACGTCGGCTGGGGCGTCCGGGTTCCGCATGTAGCCGAGCATCACAGCGAGACGGGCACGTCCACGCGCGCATCGGCTCTTCACGGTACCGATCGGGACGCCCAATGCCTCGGCGGCGTCCGCCACCGAGAAGCCCTCCATGTCGACCAGCACGATCGCCGCACGCTGATCGTCGGGCAGCTGCTGGAGGGCCGTGTGCACGTCGATGGCGGTGTCCGAGTCGACCACCGGACCGGGCAGGTCGGCGGCGGGCAGCTCGACGGTCGGGCGGGACTGCCGTCGCCGGGCTCGGTCCAGGCAGGCGTTGACCACGATCCGATGCAGCCAGGTGGTGACCGCGGAATCACCACGGAACCGATCGGCCGCGCGAAAAGCCGAGATCAACGCATCCTGTACGGCGTCTGCGGCCTCTTCCCGGTCGCCCAGGGTCCGGAGTGCGATCGCCCAGAGTCGGTCGGCATGCCGGCGTACCAGCGTGTCGAACGCGTGCGGATCGCCGTTCACATGCGCGCGAAGCAACTCGCTATCGCTGGGCTGGTCGGCACTCACGGCCGTCACGATATCGATCCGTCGCTCTAGCGCGCGACGACCGAGACCTCATCGATGCCGACCAGATACCTGCCCGCCGGTGCCAGGTCGCCGCCCGGTGGCAGGACCGATACCCAGATCAGGACGTAACGGGTGGACTGACCGATCGGCAGCACGATGGACGGCCCCGCGACCTGGGGTCCGGCCGTACCGACCGCCTTGAACGCCTTGACCAGCTTCGCCGAATTCGCGTTTCCGAGTCCCGGATCGGTGTCGCCGATGTACGCCTGGACGGTGGCGTTCGGCGTCTGGAACGCGACCGCGACGCTGGTGACGTCGCGGACCGAGCCGAGGTCGATCAGCACGCCGATGCCGTTCTTCAGGTGGCCGAAGCCCGGCGTGCTGTACCAGCTGCTCTTCCAGTACGTCGTGGTGTCGTTGTCCACCATCTTCGCGGCGTTCGCCAGCTCGGAGCCGTCGCCCTTGGTCTCGATGATCCGGACCGAGTCCGGGCCGAGCTTGACCTGCGAGGCGTTTCCGCTGATCGGCGTCGGGGTCGGCGTCGTGGCGTTGAGCGTCGATGTATTGCCGTTCGGGGCGTTCGCGGCCTGCGCGTTGCCGCCGCCGATGTTCCTCGCGAGCAGCACGCCGCCGGCCGCAATGACCAGCAATGCGACCGCGCCGATGATCAGCTTCCGGCCCGATCGTCCGGTCGGACGCTGGTCACGCGTGGCACCCATGGCCGCGAAGCCGAGCGGTCCCTCGCCGTAGAACTCGTCGTTCGACTCGGTGTCGAGCCGGCCGAGGTCGAGGGACAGCTGGTCGGCGGTCGGTGGTTCCACATTCGGGTTCAGCAGGCTGGTGGCCAGCTCGCTCAGGTAGGACGGCATGCCGCCACGAACCTGTCGCGGGCTCGGCAAGCGCGCCGTTCTGGTCGCGGAATGCATCCGGCAGCCGGTCCACACCCGCTTCCGCGTGCGGCCAGTGTCCGGTCAGCGCGCAGTAGAGCACCGCGCCGACCGCTCGCACGTCACGTTCGGGGCTGGCGCTGTCGTCCGCACGCGCATCCGCCAGGATCACCCGGCCGTCGTCGGCGACGAGCACGGTGCCCGGGTGGACGTTGCCGTGCACCATGCCGGTCGCGTGCGCGGCGGCGACGGCGCTGGCGATCGCGTGTGCGATGGCCGTCGCCCGTACGGTGTCGAGAGGCCCGTCCGCGACAAGGTCACGGAGCGAGTTGCCGTCGACCCATTCGCGAACGATGTAGGCGCGGGACTCCTCGTCGACCGCGTCGTAGACGTCGACCATGTGCGGATGGATGATCCGGCTCGCGCTGACCGCAGCCGACAGCATCTCCCGGGCCGATGCGCCGCCCGGGTGCCGGAGCACGATCGCGACCGGGCGCCGGAGGATGACGTCCAGACCGCGCCAGACCTCGCGGCCGTGTGCGTCGTCGTTGATGTGCTCTTCGAGCTGGTAGCGCTTGCCGAGGATTTCACCGGCGGCCGATGTGGACATCGTCATCACGCTGTGCCCGTCTGTGACGCCGTGGCCGTGCATAGCGTCGCTCCGGTCCGCCACGGTACGGCCATCGGCCGCGCTGTGTCTCGGGGAAGAGTCCGGGACCTGGTCGTTCTGGGTCACCCGACCTCCTCCGGTCTGTCCCGCCATCTCGGCGTCAACTGTCTTCGCTGTGCCGGTCGTTATCGCTGAGCTGCTGGTTAGCGAGCGGCGCATGGCGTAGCACCCATAGCCTATGCGCTGAATGCAACCGCCGAGAGCGACCTTACCCGGCTTCTGGTACTCGTGGAGTGCCGGTCTTCCGCGATAGGTACGAACTGGTTACCGCAGCAGCGACCGCTTACTCGACCGAAACAGCACTAATATCGGACTAAATCGGGTCATCGAGGCAGCGATATCGAAAGCGGGTACGCCATGGGGGAACCGGTCGATGTGGCCGCCGTCGTACGGGCGGGCTACACGTTCAGCGGTCCGGCGCTCAATGTCGGGCCCCTCCTCGTCGACGGCAAACCGGATCCGACGGCGATGGTCCGGCTCCCGCTGGCCATGATGAACCGGCACGGCCTGGTGGCCGGCGCGACCGGTACGGGCAAGACGAAGACGCTCCAGGTGCTGGCCGAACAACTGTCCAATGCGGGCGTACCGGTGTTCCTGGCCGACATCAAGGGCGACGTCTCCGGGATGGCGGTACCCGGCGCCGGCGGCGACAAGCTCCTCGCCCGGACCGCCGAGCTGGGCCAGGACTGGCAACCGGCGGCGTTCCCGTGCGAGTTCTACGCGCTCGGCGGCAAGGGCACCGGCATCCCGGTACGCGCAACGATCACCGCGTTCGGACCGATCCTGCTCTCGAAGGTGCTCGGCCTGTCCGACGTTCAGGCGTCGTCGCTGAATCTGGTGTTCCACTTCGCGGATAAGCACAACCTGCCGATGCTGGATCTCAAGGACTTGCGGTCGGTAATCCAGTTTCTCACGTCCGACGACGGCAAGGAGCAGCTCAACGAACTCGGCGGCCTGTCCAAGGTGACCGCCGGTGTGCTGCTGCGGAAGCTGATCGCGTTCTCCGACGCGGGCGCCGAACAGTTCTTCGGCGAGCCCGAATTCGACACGCTGGACCTGCTTCGGACGACCCAGGACTCACGGGGCGTGGTTTCGATCATGGAGCTGCCCGGTGTGGTCGCCCAGCCGGAACTGTTCTCGTCGTTCCTGATGTGGATCCTGGCCGACCTGTTCCAGGATCTGCCCGAGGTCGGCGACGTGGAGAAGCCGAAACTCGTGTTCTTCTTCGACGAGGCACACCTGTTGTTCAAGGACGCGTCGAAGGAGTTCATCTCGTCGATCACGCAGACCGTCCGCCTGATCCGATCGAAGGGCGTCGGCGTCTTCTTCGTTACCCAGACACCGAAGGACGTGCACCCCGACGTGCTCGGCCAGCTCGGAAACCGGGTCCAGCATGCGCTCCGCGCGTACACGCCGGACGATGCGAAGGCGCTCAAGGCGACCGCGTCGACGTTCCCGAAGTCGTCGTACGATCTCGAAGAGGTCCTCACGCAGCTCGGCATCGGCGAAGCGATCGTGACCGTGATGAGCGAGACCGGTGCGCCGACGCCGGTCGCGTGGACCCGCCTCTACGCGCCGCAGTCGCTGATGGCCGAGGCCGACCCGTCGGTGCTGCAGGGCATCGTGAACAACTCGGCGCTCTTCGCGAAGTACGCGACCGAGGTCGACCGGCAGTCCGCCTACGAGATGCTGGCCGCCCGGCATGCCGAACCCGGCACGACGGACGCCGCCGCCGCGCCTCCGACCTTGCCGATGGCGACACCACCGGCGGCGAAGAAGACGGCCGCGACCAAGGAGCCCGAGCCGGAGCCCGGGATAGCCGAGAAGATCCTCGGCTCCAGCGTCACGAAATCGATGCTGCGGGCCGGCGCAACCGCCGCCGCGGGCGCGATCGTTCGGTCGATCTTCTCGACCTCGCGCAAGCGTTAGCGGCCGAGTCGGGCCTTCACCATCGTTGCGACGTCCGTGACGTCCTTCGCCTTGAGCGCGATCGCGGTGCCGACGTAGACCGCGATCAAAACCAGGCCGCCGACCACCAGCGTCAACGTGGACGCCAGGTGTCCGCGACCCATGACGTGCTCAAACATCAATACGACGAGGTACGTCGGGACCGCGGCAATCAGCGCGGCGAGCGCCAACCGGCCGAGCGCCCTGAACATCTCGGTGAGGCCGAGCAGGCCGACCTTCCGCCGCAGGATGACGTAGCCGATGACGGCCGCGACGACGTAGGACACCGTGTTCGCCACCATCAGGCTCGCCGTCACCACGGATAGCGGCAGCACGACGTAGAACAGCACGTTGAGCGCGATCCGGACGCCGGCCATCGGCAGACTCACCAGCGCCGCGGTCTTCTGCTCCCGCATCGCATAGAACGCGAACAGCTGCATCTGGCTGATCGCGTACGGGACGAGTCCGATGCCGGCGAGCGCGATCACGGTTCCGGTCTGCTGCGCGTCGTGCAGCGTGTAGCTGTGCCAGTTGAACAGCGTGACGCCGAGCGGCTGGCCGAGCGTGAGGTAGGCGGCGGTGATCGGGATCAGGATGACCGCCGACAGCCGCGTACCCGACGCCATCAGTCGCGCGAGATCCGGCAACCGGCCTTCGGCGGCCGCCGCGGACAGCCGTGGCATCAGCGCCACCATGATCGAGACGGCGCAGATGCCGTGCGCCATCATGAAGATGAGGTACGCGTTGTTGTAGATCGCGACGCCTGGTGCATGCCGGTCACCGGCCGAGTACATGATGATCAGCCCGACGACCAGCGCGATCTCGGTGACCACGACATAGACGAGCATCCAGCCGCTGGCCCGGCCAAGCTCACGGAGCTGAAGCTTGCGGAAGTCCCATCGTGCCTTGAACCGGAATCCGACCTTCCGCATCGCCGGCAGGAGCCCGAGGGCCTGGACGACGATGCCGAGCGTCGTGCCGACGCCGAGCACGAGAATCTCCGCGGTCGTGATGCTGATCTGATCGGGCTTCGGGCCACCGGCGACGAGCGCGATGAAGACGCCGGCGGTGGCGATCACGACCACGTTGTTGAGGATCGGCGTCCAGGTGGGGGCCGCGAAGTGTCCGCGGGTATTGAGGATCGCTGCGGCCAGCGCGGCAAAGCCGTAGAAGATGATCTCCGGCAGGATGAGGTATCCGAGCATCGTCGTGAGATGCAGCTGCGCGGCCGCCTCCGCCGCCGCGTGCGCCTGCGCAGCCGGTCCGCCCACGGTCGCCGTCGCGGTGTGATGACTGGTGATCGCGAAGAGTTGGGTGAGCAACGGCGCGGCGGCGACGGCCACGACCGTGGCAACGGCCAGGAAGGACAGCGTCAGCGTCATCAGCCGCTGCGCGTACGCCTCGCCTTTGTCCGGATCGTTCAGCCGGGCTCGGGTCAGGTAGGGCACCAGCACGCTGCCCAGGACGCCGCCGAGCAGCAGTTCGTAGACCATGTTCGGCAGGTTGTTCGCGAGGCCGTACGCGTTGCCGATGCCGACCGCGCCGATCGCCGCGCTGATCGCGATCGTCCGCATCAGGCCGGTGATGCGGCTGACCAGGCTGCCGGCCGCCATGACCGCGCTGCTCCGGGCGACCGACGGGCTGTCCGAGGTGGCGGCCAGATCGGGTGACATGGCGTTCGGCGGTTCGTCGTCGACGGCGGCGTGCCGAGGCGGCGCGTCGGTCGGGATCGCGCGCATGACTTCGGTGCGGTCGGGGTCGTAGGAGCGGACCGCCGGCATGATCATCGTGGTGTCGTCGCCTGGCCGGCCCGTCACCGGCGGATCGATGCGTACGACCGGCAGGATCATCGTCGACTCGTTGCCGAGATCCAGCGCCTCGGTCGGCCCATCCGTCCACGTCATGGCCGAACCTTAACCGGTCGTCGCGACCATCGGCAGTGTGCTTTGCGGCAATGGTGCTCGTGTGACCGCTACCTCGAGGTCGGCCAGGCGGATTGATCGGGCAGATCGACACGAGCGAGCCGACGGCGACGAGGACGGCATAGATCACGCCGGCAATTGCGGCGCTCCGGAAATCTGCTGGCCGCCCGACAGCCGTGACGGCGAGGACGAATCTGGGCGCGATGCGGGAGCACGGCCGGATAGGCTGACCGCGCTATGTCCGACAGACTCCCCACCGACGGTTCGTCGGCCGTGCCCGCCGATGAGCTCTCCAGAGATCAACGCCGTGCCGTCGCCGAGCTGATGCGCATCTCACCGCTCGCCGACGAACTCGGTGAGCGGTTCGCCGCCGCAGGCCACGAGCTGCACCTCGTCGGCGGCTCGGTCCGCGACGCGCTGCTCGGCAAGCTCGGCGATGATCTCGATTTCGCGACGAGCGCGCTTCCGGAGCAGACGCTCGCGATCGTGCACGGCTGGGCCGAAGCGGTGTGGACCACCGGCGCCGATTTCGGCACGATCGGTGCCTCCCGCCACGGTCTGCGGCTGGAGATCACCACGTTCCGCGCCGACGCGTACGACCGGGTGAGCCGCAACCCGATCGTCTCCTACGGCGACAATCTGCACGATGACCTGCGCCGCCGGGACTTCACGATCAACGCGATGGCGGTCTCCGTACCGGGTCATGTGTTCTCTGATCCCTATGGCGGGCTGACCGACCTCCGCGAGTGCACCATCCGTACGCCGGCCACCGCCCGCGAGTCGTTCGCCGACGATCCGCTGCGGATGCTTCGCGCGGCCCGGTTCGCCGCGAAGCTCGGCTTCGACGTCGCGCCGGATGTCGTCGACGCGATCGTCGAGATGGCCGCCGACCTGGACCGGATTACTGCCGAACGGATCCGCGACGAGTTTGCGAAGCTGATCGTCGCTCCGGATCCGATCACCGGCCTGCGACTGCTGGTGGACACCGGCCTCGCGGACCGGTTCCTGCCGGAGCTCTCCGGTCTCAAGCTCGAGATCGACGAGCACGCGCAGCACAAGGACGTCTACGAGCACACGCTGACCGTGGTCGAGAACGCGATGCGGCTGGAGTCCGACGGTCCGGACCTGACGCTGCGGCTGGCCGCGCTGATGCACGACATCGGCAAGCCGGCCACGAAGGTCGTCGGTGCCGATCGCCGCGTCTCGTTCCACCACCATGAACTCGTCGGCGCGCGGATGACGAAGGCTCGGCTGCGTGCGCTCAAATTTCCGAAGGACCTGATCACCGACGTCGTCGAGCTGGTCAAGCTGCACCTGCGCTTCTACGGGTACGGGCAGGGCGAGTGGACCGATTCCGCGGTCCGGCGGTACGCCACCGACGCCGGGCCTCTCCTGCCCCGGTTGCACAAGCTGACCCGATCCGACTGCACCACCCGGAACAAACGGAAAGCCGCCGCGCTGTCCGCCTCCTACGACGCGCTCGAGGAGCGAATCGCGCAGATCGCCGAGCAGGAGGATCTGGATCGGGTCCGGCCCGACCTGGACGGCAACGCGATCATGGAACTGCTGGGCCTGCCACCGAGCCGTACGGTCGGTGACGCCTGGAAGTACTTGAAGGAACTTCGTCTGGAGAGTGGCCCGCTGTCCCACGACGATGCCGTGGCGGCGTTGTTCGCGTGGGCCGCCGAGCGTGGAATAACGCCACCGCCTGCCGCGTGACGTCGGCTGGTCTTAACGTCCGATTACGGATGTCGACCCTGACAGCAAACGCCCAGCTTCATGGGTGATCCTTGCGGCGTGACGCAGACGCGTGGCCCGGCGGGCGGCCCGAAGTCCGGCCGCGATGTCCGACGGACAAGCGGGTCGAAAGGTAACCAGGCAGGTCGGTCGCTGCGCGCGCTCGAGCAGGCCAGGACATCGATCCGTCCGGCTGCCGCGCCCGGACGCCCGGCCGGCCGCCGACGCATTCTCACCGGGCTGATCGCGGCCGGACTCGCCGTCACGCTGTTGTTCTGGTGGCATCAGACGCCCGCTGCCGCCGTCGTCGGTACGCCGGCGCTCCTCACCGCGGCCGGCCGGCTGGCCGGTCTCGTCGGCGGATATCTCCTGCTGGTCCAGGTGCTGTTGATGAGCCGGCTGCCGATCATCGACCACGCGCTGTCCGGTGCGCGCAAGTCCGGCGTGGCACCGAAGCCTGGGCGCGTACGTGATCAGCATCATCACGCTGCATATCGTGCTCGTGACGCTCGGATATGCGGCCACCGCGAAGACCGGCGTCTGGCGCGAGGCGTGGACGCTGCTGACCACGAATCAGGACATGATCTCGGCGCTGGTCGCATTCGGCATCATGGTCGTGCTGGCGGTGACCGCAATCCGGGCGATCCGCACCCGCCTGCCGTACGGCGTCTGGCACGGGATGCACGCGTGCACGTACCTTATATTGCTGTTCGTTTATGGCCATCAATTCGCGGACGGCCAGCAGTTCGTGCTCAGCCACGCCGCCCACCTCTACTGGGCCACTCTGTATGTCCTGGTGATCGCGGCGGTCGTCTACGGACGCGGGATCGCGCCGGTGCTCCTGAACCTTCGACATGACCTGCGAGTGGACGCGGTCGTGCCGGAGACGCCCGGGGTGACCAGCATTTACCTGACCGGAAAGCGCCTGGATCGTTTCCCGGCGATCGCCGGCCAATACGTCCGGTGGCGGTTCCTGTCATCCGGAGATTGGTGGCGCTCGCACCCGTTCTCACTGTCCGCCGCTCCGAACGGCGGCTACCTGCGGATCACGGTCAAGGCGGTAGGTGACTTCAGCGAGCGGCTGCAGACGCCGGCCCCCGGCACGCGCGTGTTCGCCGAGGCGCCGACGGGTGAGTTCACCGCAGATCATCGGGTACGCACGTCGGCCGTGCTGATCGCGGCCGGCAGCGGCATCGCGCCGATTCGGGCGATCATGGAGACGCTGCCGTACGGCTCGATCGTGCTGTATCGGGCGCGTACGCCGGAGGACTTCACGTTCCAGGCCGAGATCGACAAGCTCGCCACGTCGCGGCGGATGAAGGTGCACTACCTTGCCGGGCACCGCGATGAATACTCTGCGCTCACCGAACCGGAAGGACTGCGGAAGATGGTGCCGGATATCGCCGCCCGCGACGTCTACGTCTGCGGCCCGCGCGCGTTCGCGACCGACGTGCAGCGCGCGCTGATCGAGGCCCGCGTCCCGCACCGGCAGGTTCACCTGGATGCGTTCGAACTATGACGACGCGCGCGGTCGCATTCGCCCTCGCCGGTACGGCCACCGGTGTGCTGCTGCTCGTCGGCGCGAAGGGCTCGCAGGGGATTACCGCCGACGGTACGTCCGGCCAGCGCCTTGCCGATCTGGCCGGCGTGGCGTCAACCGGGAAGCCGGCGCCCGGGACGTACGTCGTGACCGGGCCGGTCGTCACCACGCCGTTCGGTCCGGTGCAGGTGCAGGTCGACATCGCGAACGGCAAGATCGGCGACGTCGTGGTACTGCAGATACCGACCGATCACGCGTTCTCGACGCAGCTGAACAAGTTCGCGACACCGATGCTGCGGAGCGAGACGTTGAAGGCGCAGAACTCGAAGATCGACGTGGTATCCGGCGCGACCTACACCAGCGACGCGTACGCGCAGTCGTTGCAGGCCGCGCTGAACACGGCGGCGACGCACGCCGCTTAGGTCTCGTTTCGGCTGATCACGGCGTACCCGGCCGCCAGCAGCAGGTATCCGGCCGAGATCAGCACGATCGCGGTGGCCGAGTGGCCGTTCAGCGGCAGCGTCAACGCGGCGATGAACATGCCGATCACGAAGAGCACGTTGAACAGCGTGTCCTCGACGCTGAACACCCGCCCGCGGAAGTTCTCGTCGCAGTACGTCTGCACGTTCGTATCCACGACGATCTTGATGCCTTGCGACGACACGTTCATCAAGAACGTCGCGGCGACCAGCAGCAGCGGCACGAACGGCAGCCCGAGGATTGGCAGGGCCACGCCGGCCAGCAGTGTCATCGCGATGATCCAGGCCCGGGAGCCGAAGCGCCGGGTCGCGATCGGCGTCACGAATGCGGCTGCGATCACGCCGAAGCTGCCGACGACGACGATCTGGCCGAGGCCGGTCAGGGCCGCGGTGTAGCTCGAGTAGAAGAAGCGGGAGTAGAGCAGCAGCGTCGCGAGCGTCAGGACGCCGTACAGCAGCCGGCAGAGCGCCTGTACGCCCATCGCGGTGGCCACACGACGCCGGGCGACCAGGTGTTTCGCACCCGCAATCATGCCGAGCGTGACCACGGCGATCTCGGACATCAGCGTGCCGGCGTTGACGATCTCGCCGTCCGGTCCGAGTTCGTCGGCCCGGAACGACGCCCGGGCGATCAACGCCGCCGCCGCGTACGCGAGGGCACCGACCGCGGCGAGGTAGCCGTACCCGGCGTTGTCGGTGTGCAGCACCGTGTGCAGCGCGAGAGCGGTGACGCCGAGCCCCGCCGAGTACGCCACCGTGCCCATCGTCGGCGCGGCCGCGTTCGCGGTCACGAGCAGTGGCTCCGGCACGACGTGCGGTTGCGCCGCGGACAGCCCGGACAGGAAGAACCGGTTGATCGCCGCGATCACGAGTGCGCACGCGAAGAAGCCAACCCCAGGGCCGCCGGTGGCGACGAGCAGCGCGGCCGGCAGCGCCAGCAGGGCACGGATGATGTTGGCAACGTAGATGATGTTGCGGCGTTGCCAACGGTCGAGGAAGACCCCGGCGAACGGGCCGAGCAGCGAGAACGGGATCACCAGAACCGCGAAGCCGGTCGCAATCTTGATCGGGCTGGTCTGCTGGGCCGGGTTGAACAAGACCGAGCCGGCGAACGCCGCCTGGAATAGACCGTCACCGAACTGGCTGGTCAGCCGGGTGGCCACCAGGCGCCGGAAGCCGCGCAGTTGGAGCAGCGTACGGACGTTGCCGGGGTGCGGCGGCGACTCGAGGCGATCTACAGACACGCCGGTCAGCGTACGTCTCTTCGTACGCTGACCGGCGTCTTGTCCGCAGCCTGGACTCGTTTCGAACCCGGCGGTTAGTTCTGTGTTGCCTCCAGCGCCGGGGTGTCGCCGTTCGAGACGGCTCCGCCACCGAGCCGCGCGAGCAGCGCGGTCAGGTCGATGCCGGTCAGGTCGGAGCCCATCTGCAGGCCCTGGGCGACGTTCGCGGCGACGGTCTTGGTCAGCGACGCCGCGCCGTCGGTCGAGATGACCGTCAGCTTGTCGATCGACGCCATCGGAGCCGACGCCGCCTCGATCATCTGCGGCATGACCCGGACCAGCATTTCCAGGACGGCCGCGTCGCCGTAGGTCGCGAACGCGTCCGCCTTCTGCCGCATCGCCTCGGCCTCGGCGTTGCCGCGGGCGAGGATCGCGGACGCCTCGGCGGCACCTTCGCGCTCGACCGCTTCGGCGATCGCCGAACGACGACGCTGCTCGGCCTCACCCTGCTTCGCACCTTCGATCGCGTTCGCATCGGCGAGGGCGGCACGGCGTGCCTTTTCACCCTCACCCAGCAGGCGAGCCTGCTCGGCGGTGGCCTGCGCGGCCGCGATCGTGGACTGACGCGCGGCGTCGGCGTGCAGGACCGCCGCGTTACGAGCCGCCTCCGCCTCCTGCTCCAGCTTGTACCGTGCAGCGTCGGCCGGCTTGCGGACCTCGGTGTCGAGTTGGCGCTGCTTGAGCTCCGCGTTGCGCTCGGCGACCTTCTGCTGCTCGGTCAGGATCGTCTGCTGCTGCTCGGCCTCCATGATCGGGCCGGCCGCGGCGGACTTCGCGTTCGCGGCGTCGATCTCGGCCTGTACCTGCGCCTTCTTCAGCGCCAGGTTGCGCTCGGCCTCGGCGATCGCCTCCTCCGCCTTCATCCGCTCCTGCTCGGCGTTCTGCCGGGCCAGCGCCTCCGCGATCGCGGCGGCCTTGAAGACCCGTGCTGCCTCCGGCCGGCCGAGGTCGGCCAGGTAGGACCCGGCGGTCCGGATGTCTTCGAGCTGGAATGCGTCCAGCACCAGGCCCTGGTGGGTGAGCGAGTGCTCGGCCTCCTCCGCGACGGCATTCGCGAACGCGGCGCGATCCCGGATGATCTCCTCGACCGTCAGGCGTCCCACGATCGAACGCAGCGCACCGGCGAGCACCTGCGCCGTGAACGTGGCGATCCGGTCCTGCTGGTGCAGGAAGCGCTGTGCGGACGAGCGGATCGACTCGGCCGAGCCGCCGACCTTGACGATCGCGACCGCATCCGCGTCACAGCGGATGCCCTGCTTGCTGACGGCTCCGGTGATGCTGACCGGGATCTCCCGGCTGGACAGGTCCAGGACGTACAGCTTCTGCACGATCGGCATCACGAACACCGATGCGCCCATGACCACTTTCTGGCCGGACAGGTCGGCGACGGTGATGCCTTCCGCGTTACGGGTGCCGTGGGTCTTGCGGCCGGTGATGATGAACGCCTGGTTAGGTCCGGCAACCCGGATCCGGGACAGGACGAACCAGATGATCATGAGTACGAGCAGTGCCGCACCGACGATCGCTACGACGAGGGAAGACATGGTGCATCCTTTGTGGACACGTCAACTGACCGAGTGTCAGTCGAGAAGGTGAGTGGCCGTCGATTCGACGACCACGCTGCTGGAACTGGGTGCGTCGATCACGAGGATCCGCGTACCCGCGGTCAGCGGCATTGCCGCCCGTGCGTGGAACTTCATCAGCTGGCCGGCGAACGCGACGCGGACTTCTCCGTACCCCTGCTCGGGTATGGACCGGATCACGACGCCGAGCGAGCCGATCACGTCCTGCTGGGTCGGCGTCGCGTCCGTGCGCATCTCCATTGCCGCGCGCGTCAGGCGGGCGGCAAGGTACGCGGTCGGAAACGCGGCGGCGACACCGATCAGGGACGGGATCGTGGCCGTACGCGGATGAAGCAGTTGGGCCGCGATCGCACCGGCGAAACCGAACGCACCGATGAAACCGGCGATGCTCGGCAGCGAAAGAGCGGTGTCTGCGGACGGATGCCCGCCGTGGCCGACGTGCAGCCGGACCGGCAGGTGAAAGTGGACATGTCCGAAATGGACGTGACCGCCGTGGAAAAGCGATCCGGCGAGCATGAACAGCCCGAACCCGCCAACGATGAGGAACGTTGTCGTCACCGCGTATCGCCTCCACGGCGTCGCGTCCCAATGGCGCGACCACCGGAATCAAAGTAGACCCGCACCGCCACTCGCGCTCGCCCTCGATGTGTGATCTAGCAGACCGTCACGCCGAACGATCGCATATGTGGGCGATGTCGGAGGTCCCGTGCAGACTGGAGGACATGGAGCAGTGGATCGAGGTGCCAACCCCCATCGGTACGTTCGGCTTGGCCGCCGACCATGGCGTGATCACGAAGCTGCACTTCGGTGGTGTCGGCCGCTATGTCGTGGCGTCCGACCCGGATCCGATCCTGACGAAGACCGCCGATCAGCTGCAACGGTACTTTGCTGGCGAATTGTCAGATTTTGACGTGCCGCTGGCCGTACCGGATGGGTCTGATTTTGACCGTGCAGTGTGGGACGCGATCGCCGCCATCCCCTATGGCGAGATGGCGACGTATGGCGACATTGCGAAAGAACTCGGCGATCCGGAAGCGGCGCGGGCCGTCGGTACCGCATGCAACCGCAACCCCGTGCCGGTGATCGTGCCGTGCCATCGCGTGGTCGGCGCCGGTGGCAAGCTCGTCGGGTTCGGCGGCGGCCTGGATCGGAAGCGGTTCCTGCTGCAACTCGAGGCGCGCGTGCGGATCGAGCGCGAGTTCGAGCAATAGAAAAGAGAACGCCCCTGCCGGTTTCGGTAGCAGGGACGCTCTCTTTTGGGTAACAGGTGCTTAGCGCTCGATCTCACCTTTGATGAAGGCCTCGACGGCGGCGTGCGCGTCGTGGTCGGAGTACTGCACCGGCGGTGACTTCATGAAGTAGCTCGACGCGGACAGGACCGGTCCAGCGATCTTGCGATCCATGGCGATCTTGCAGGCGCGAACCGCGTCGATGATGACACCGGCCGAGTTCGGCGAGTCGTGCACCTCGAGCTTGAGTTCCGCGTTCAGCGGGACATCGCCGAAGGCGCGACCCTCGAGCCGGATGTACGCCCACTTGCGGTCGTCGAGCCACGGCACGTGGTCCGACGGGCCGATGTGTACGTCACTGCGCTGCATCTCGTGCGGGATCTGCGAGGTGACCGACTGGGTCTTCGAGATCTTCTTCGAGACGAGGCGCTTGCGCTCCAACATGTTCATGAAGTCCATGTTGCCGCCGAAGTTCAGCTGGTACGTGCGAAGCAACTCCACACCGCGGTCTTCGAACAGCTTCGCGAGCGCACGGTGCACGATCGTGGCGCCGACCTGGGACTTGATGTCGTCACCGACGATCGGAAGGCCGGCATCCTCGAACTTCTTCGCCCAGACCGGGTCCGAGGCGATGAAGACCGGCAGAGCGTTGACGAAGCCGCAACCGGCGTCCATCGCGGCCTGCGCGTAGAACTTGTCGGCGTCATCGGATCCGACCGGGAGGTAGGAGACGACGACGTCGACCCGTGCCTCACGGAGAGCGGCGACGACGTCGACCGGGTTCTCGTCGGATTCTTCGACGATCTCCTTGTAGTACTGACCCATGCCGTCAAGCGTCGGGCCACGCTGGACGTTCACGCCGGTCGGCGCGACATCGCACAGCTTGATGGTGTTGTTCTCGCTGGCGACAATCGCCTCTGCCAGGTCACGCCCAACCTTCTTGGCGTCCACGTCGAACGCCGCGACGAACTCCACGTCAGAGACGTGGTAGTCGCCGAAGGTGACGTGCATGAGACCCGGAACACGCGAGTTGGGGTCGGCGTTGCGGTAGTACTCCACGCCCTGAACCAGGGACGAGGCGCAGTTACCGACACCGACGATGGCAACGCGGACGGAGCCCATCGCAGTGCCTCCTTCAATCATCACGGCCGCTCCGGCGTGTCCGGAGGCGGATTTTTTCCTCATTACCCACCCGGTTGCCCGGGCTGGTTTCGACCGGCCGGACTGGCGTCCGGCTGGTCAAGTCTGTTTATTCGATTGGTTGACCCGGCTGACGGCCGGAGCGCTCGGTCGCGATCAGCTCTTCCAGCCATCGGACCTCGCGTTCGCACGCTTCCAGTCCGTGCCGCTGCAGTTCCAGCGTGTAGACATCGAGCCGGCTGGCGGCTCGGCCGAGCGCGTCACGCATGCCTTCGCGACGCTCTTCGACCTTGCGACGGCGACCCTCGAGGATTCGAAGGCGGGTGGCCTGGTCGGTGCGGGAGAAGAAGGCGAAGTGCACGCCGAAGCCGTTGTCTTCAAACGTCTCGGGTCCGGCCTGAGCGAGCAGGGCCTGGAACCTCTCCTTGCCCTCCGCAGTGATCTTGTAAACGACGCGACCGCGCCGGCTGGTCAGCGGCGGTGCCTCCGGGTCGGTACCGCAATCGGCAGCCGGCTCTTCGGTAATCCATCCGTCGGTTTGCAGACGGCGCAGGCTTGGGTAGAGAGATCCGTAGGAAATCGCAGCACGGAATGCGCCCAGCTTCGTGGCGAGCTGCTTACGCAACTCATAGCCATGCATTGGAGACTCGTGGAGAAGACCCAGGATCGCTAGATCTAGCATCACGTGTCAGCCTCCCGTCTGGTCTCGTCGATGACGACCAGCAGCTTTAGAGCCGGATGTATCGCCGCGATACATCGCAACGTTAGAGCGCCTCGATGCCATCTGGCAACCCCCAGGAGTACGTGCTGTACGTCACTGAGCGTGACGAATGTCGCCGGAGTTGACGGAGGCGCGTAATCTGGCGCCCATGCGTACGCAGCGCGGAACCGTGGACTACTCGCTGGCGAAGCGAGCGCTCCTGCGCGACTTTTACGCAAACCGGGTGGGCGTTTACGACATTTGTGACGCTTCGCCCTATTTGAAAAGCGCAGCGCGTTTCCACGGCGACCCCACCGAAGAGCGCTGCCCGATCTGTCGCCGAGAGAACCTGACGCACGTTAACTACGTCTACGGCGACGAACTCAAGTCCTCCGCGGGTCAGGCGCGGTCCGGCGCCGAACTCCCGTTGCTCGCCATGACGTTGCGTGAATTCCAGGTTTACGTCGTCGAGGTGTGCCGGGGTTGTGGATGGAACCATCTGATCGAGCAGTATGTGCTCGGGCGCGCCGATCCAGGCGGCGAAGATGATAAATCCTCAGGTTCGGTTGGCACCGGCACAGGTATGGGTGGCACCATCGCCACGACGGTCTCCGGGCCTCAATGATCTTCACCTGGTCCATACCGGGTGATCAATACCGCCAAAGCCGCTCATCCCCGGCGGATTTGGCTACCGCAACCGGATCGCGAGTGACATTTTCGCGACCCCGACCGGCAAGGTGTGACGAATGACCTCGTACTACGACGACTCCCCCTATCCGCAGCAAGGCCACGGACGACCTCCCGGCGGCGACGGCTACGGACCTGGCGATCGGTACGAGCCAGAGTTCGATCCCTTCGCCGAAGAGCAACCGCCGTACGTCCCGCAGTCCTATGCACCCGAGCCGGACCAGTACGCGCAGGATCCGTACGCTCCGGACCCCTACGCGCAGGATCCGTACGCGTCGCCGGCCGACCCCTATGCCGCTCCGCCCGCCGGTCGTGCCACGGTCGGCCGTGCGTCGGTACGTCCGTCCGGCGGATATGACGAGTCGTACCCACCGCCGGCCTCCGGCGACCAGGGCAGCGGTGGATATGACGACGGTGGCGGGTTCGATCCGTTCGCCGGTGATCAGCGCGGTGCGCCGGTGCTGCCGGGACCGACCGGTCCGGCTGGCCGGGCCGGCGTGCCCCCGGCCTCCGGTCGGGCGACGGTAGGCCGGGCGACGGTAGGCCTACCGGGCGGGCCGAATGGACCCGGTGGACCGGCGGGTCCCGGTGGACCGGGCGGCCCCGGCGGCTCGGGTCCGACCGGCGCGGCCGGCAAGGGAAAGAAGGCGGTCAACAAGAAGCGGCGCCGCCGCAACCGGATCCTGGCCGGATTCGCGAGCCTGATCATGCTGACCGGCCTGATCGTCGTGCTCGGCACTTACTACTCGGCGTCGGCGCCGCTGCCCAGTGATCTGGCCCTACCGCAGGCCACCCGGATCCTCTACTCCAACGGCCAATTGATGGCGCAGATCGGTAGCGTCACGCGCTTCGAACTTGCCGACGCCGCCATCCCGAACTTCATCAAGCAGGCAGTCGTCGCGACCGAGGATGAGACGTTTTATTCGAACAGTGGCATCGACCTCAAGGGCATCCTCCGGGCGTTCGTGAACAACGTGAGCGGCGGCTCCACCCAGGGTGCATCGACGATCACCCAGCAGTACGCGCGCCAGGCCGAAGATCTGTCGCAGGACAGTGGGTATACCCGAAAGATCAAGGAAGCAGCGATCGCGATCAAGCTGACCCGGAGTTGGGGGAAGCCCAAGATCCTTGCGGCGTACCTGAACACCGTCCCGTTCGGCCGCGGCGCGTACGGCATCCAGGCTGCCGCCCTGGCCTACTTCAAGAAGGACGTGACGCACCTCTCGATTCCCGAGGCGATGGTGCTGGTCGACCAGATCAAGGATCCGAACGGCGGCGAGTACGACCCGTACCAGCTGTGTCAGGGCAGCAAGACGGCCATCTGCCCGACCGACGCGGCCAAGATTCGCTTCAAATACACCGGCGACCAGATGGTCAAGCTGGGCTATATCACGGCGGCGCAAGAGGCATCGCCGGAGTTTGCGTACCCGATCGATGCGGTCCCGAACGCGAATACCTCGAACACCGGCAACCAGTACCTGAACACGCCGGTGGGCTTCATCGTCCGGCAGGTCATGTCCGAGTTGATCCTGGCGAAAAGCCCGCTCACCAACCAGCCGTACATGCTCTTGGACAACACGCCGGCATTCAGCGAGATCGCGCTGGAAAACGGTGGCTACACGATCACTACGACGATCAACCAGGCGGCCGAGGCCGCGGCGATCAATGCGGCCGATTTTGCGAAGCCGACGTCGCCCGGCTATAAAACCGTGCCGGCCGGCACCGATGGTGAACTCGTCTCGATCGACCCTCCGACCGGTCGGGTGGTCGCCTATTACGGCGGTGCCGTCGGAACCGGCCTCGATTACGCCGGCATCTCGCTCAACCTGAATCTCAATCTCGACGAAAATACGCCGCCCACACCGGCGTCGTCGGCGGTCGGTCCGGCCGCCATTGCGGCGATGGGTCTTGCCGGCGCTCACCGCGATCCGGGTTCGTCGATGAAGACGATCACCATGGCCACCGCGCTGTCACAGGGCTACGGCCTTGACTCGTACTGGCTGGGCCCACCCAAGCTGGCCCGGCCGGGCGAGAGTTACCTCACGAACAGTCTCGACGACAGCTGCCCCAATCAACCCGACGCGTGCACGATGGCGGAGGGTCTGAAGCGCTCCACGAACACGATGTATTACGGGATCGCGAAGCAGGTCGGCGTCGGCAACGTCATCAACATGGCGCAGGAGTTGGGCGTACAGCACATCTGGGACACCTCGAACAAGCGGTACGACCTGGTGGCGGGCAACGGCGTTCAGGTCGAGAGGGAAGGTAAGTTCGGACCCGATCTCGGTTTCGGACAGCTCGGCATCGACCTGCTCGATCTCGCGCACGCGGTCTCGACGATCGCGAACAACGGCATGGTCGAGACGGCACACTTCGTTTCTAACGTGCAGATTCCGGGCCAAGCGGCGCTCTACCGTGAGCCGTTGATCGGAAAGCAGCTGACAGACTTCGGCGTGGAGAAGGCGCACGACGAGCAGTGGGCGATGGAGCAGATCATGACGCGTCCCGACGAGGTGACCAGTCCGTGGGCAATTCACACCCATTACACGAACCTGCTCGAGGGTGGACGGCCGTCCGCGGGCAAGACCGGCACCTGGGAATTGAGCGAGATAGACCAGCGTGACAACAGCGTGTCCGCGTTCTCCGGCTACACCGCGCCCGGGCTGGGACAGCTGAGCACGTCGGTCTGGGTCGGGAGTATCGGCAAGATTACCCAACCGCTGATCATCCTTGACGCGAAGACCGGCAAGCCGATCCCGGGGGGCGGCCACAAGACCCAGATCCTCTCCGGCTCGCGGATGGCGGCGCCGATCTGGACCCAGTACATGGATGCGGCACTCAAGGTGGACGTCAAGACGAGTGCGGCCGGCAAGCCGTTGACCTGGGGTGCGGCAAAGATCGAACAGTTCAACGGCCGCGATAACACCGGCGATAAGGCCGGCAATGGTGCGTCGCCGTCACCGTCCGCGCCGGCGTCCGGTCCGGTCACGACCGGCCCCGGCGGCCCGCTTGCTCTGAACCCGCCGCAGAATTTCATGGCAAACGCGGCCAGTGACACCAGCGTCCAGCTGAACTGGGACGCCGTACCGGGGCTGCACTACCGGGTGTTCCGGGACAGCACGGCACTCGGCGCGCAGAATCCTGGGTACATCGACAACGGGCTCCAGCCGGGGACGTTCTACACGTACACGGTGAGCGCTTATGACGACATCGGTGATTCGAGTAATCCGGCGCAGGCGCAGGTGACGACCACGGGCACCCCGCCGTCGCCCGCGCCGCAGAGCCCGGGAAATCTCAAGGCCGACAATTCAACACCGGGCAAGCTCGAGATCAGTTGGGATCCGTCGAACGGCGCCACCAGCTACCAGATCACGATCTCCCACGGATTCCAGACTGACGTCAACAACGTGACGGTCAACGGCGCAAACTACGAGTTCGCCGGATCGATCAACGGCACCCACTACACGATCCAGGTCGTCGCAGTCGGTCCGGGCGGAACGTCCAAGGCGGCTACTATCAAGGTCACCGGCAAGTAGCGGTACGCACGTCGCACGTATACGACCGACGCCCGATCAACATTGATCGGGCGTCGGTCTTTAGTCGGAGGCGTCCGCACGGCAGTATGTAGCGGTGATGTCATCCGTGTATCCGCGTGAGTTGACCAGCGTCGACGGTGAGCTGATGGAGCTTCCATCGCAGACCGATGCGGTCGCCCGAGGCGTGTCCCAGACGATCGGTGGTCCGGCCGGCCGTCATGTGACGCGATCGTCGCGCCGATACTGGATGGTCGTCCGGATCGTGATCGCCTTGACCTGCGTGACGTTGACGCTGCACTGGATGCAGAAGTCACCCTGCAGCGACGGCGACTGGAAGAACCTCAGCGAATATCGTCACGCCTGCTACACGGATGTGGTGGCGCTCTACGCCAGCGAGGGACTCGCCAACGGAGAAGTGCCCTACAAAGACCATGCAGTCGAGTACCCGGTCGTGACCGGTGCCTTCATGGGACTGATCGGCCTGCCGGTCCATGCGTTCACCGCTGATCACCCGAGCGTCAACCCGTACACGCTGTTCTACAACGTGAATGCGCTCGTGCTGTCCGCCCTGGCGATCTCGGCTGTCGGCGTGATCCTGACGCTGCGACGACGGCGACCGTGGGATGCGGCCATGTTTGCGGTTTCGCCGGCGCTGTTCCTGACCGCGACGGTGAACTGGGATCTGCTGGCGGTCGCGTTCGCGATGTTCGGGCTCTACGCATGGGCCCGGAACAGACCGACAGCCGCCGCGATTCTGATCGGACTCGGTACGGCGACGAAGCTATGGCCGGCGCTGCTGCTGGTGCCGATCGTGCTGCTCGGATGGCGCTCGCGGAAGATGTCGGATGCGCTCTACACGGTCGCGGTCGCGGTGCTCGCCTGGGTCGCGGTCAACCTCCCGGTCCTGCTGGCGTGGCCGGACTCATGGCTGCAGTTTTTCCGGCTCAACGTCACGCGCGGCGTTGACTGGGGCACGATCTGGTACATCGGCGCGCACGTGCCAACCCACAACGGGTACGGGATTCCCGGATTCATCTGGCTCAACAGCCACCCGAGTGCGGTCCTTCCGCTGTTCTACCTGCTCTTCGGCTTGTCGCTGGTCGGAATCGCCGTTCTCACGATCAAGGCATCGCGACGGCCACGGCTCGCCCAGATCGCATTCCTCGTGGTGGCCGCGTTCCTGATCTTCTCGAAGGTCTGGTCCCAGCAGTACGTGCTCTGGCTACTACCGCTCGCGATCCTGGCCCGGCCACGGTGGGGAGCGTTTCTGGCGTGGCAGCTGGCCGAGGTGTGTTACTTCTTCGCGTTCAACGCCGAGTTGATCGGTGCGTCCGGCAAGCCGATCATGCCGGAGGGCGCGTTCGTGCTGGCCGCGGTGCTGCGACTGATCACGTTGTTGATCGTCTGCGGGTACGTGATCCGGGACATCCGCCATCCCGAGAAGGACGCTGTCCGGCAGGTCTACGAGGACGATCCGGACGGTGGCCTGTTCGACCACGCGCCCGATCGCTGGGTCGGTCGAGAGCATGCGCTCGCCGAGTTCGAGATGGCCGAGCTCTAAGCTCGCCGGGTTAGGCCCCGAGACCGTCGCGGAGCATCGCGATGTCGGCTCGTTGACCCTCCCGGCCGCCCGGGGTCTCGACGACCACGGGCGCGCCGGCCGCCCGGACGACGTCAATGATCAGCTTTGGATCGATCAGGCCCTGGCCGAAGTTGTCGTGCCGGTCGCGGCCGGAGTCGAACGTGTCCTTGGAGTCGTTCGCGTGCACCAGGTCGATCCGGCCGGTGATCGCCTTGACCCGATCGACGATGTCGACCAGATCCTCGCCGCCGGCGTGGGCGTGGCAGGTGTCCAGGCAGAAGCCGGCACCGAATTCGCCGACCGCGTCCCACAGCCGGGCGAGCGCATCGAAGCGGCGGGCGCAGGCGAAGTCTCCGTTTGCGGTGTTCTCGATCAAAATCGGGGTCGCGTAGCCGCCGTGCTCGGCCGCCTGCGCGAACGCCTTCCGCCAGTTGGCATAGCCGTCCGCGGGGTCGTCGCCCTTGCTGACGTGACCGCCGTGCACGATCAGACCTTTTGCGCCTATCGTCGCGGCCGCTTCGGCATGCGCCGTCAGCAACTTGCGGCTCGGAATCCGGATCTTGTTGTTGAGCGTGGCGAGGTTGATCAGATAAGGCGCATGGACATAGATGTCAATCCGGGCCGTACGCAGGATCTCCGCATCGCTTCGGACCGGTGGCGTCTTGGTAGCCCTGGGGATCGGTCAGGAAGAACTGGACCACTTCGGCATCACGTGCGGCCGCCTCGGCCAACGGGTCCTGCTCGTCGACGTGTGCTCCGATACGCATTGACCGAGACTAGCTCCGCATGCCGACAATCCATCCGTACGGAGCGTCACTCGCGCGGAGAAGGCATCGTTATATCTAACAGTCCGCCGGTTGCACAGCCCCCGCCGGCCCCCGATCGTACCGGAGCAAACGTCCCATGAGCTTGTCCTTTCGACACCGCGCCGGCCTGGTTCTGGCCGGCTTGGTGATCGGTGCGCCGCTGGTCGGAGCAGTAGCGGCAGCAGCGGATACCACCACGATCACATTCAGCGGCCAGCCGCTTCTCGGCTCGACGCTCTCCTGCCCGTCCACGCCGTCGCAGACCACGTTGCACGTGCCCGCCGGGACGACCGTCGACTTCGTCAACCTGACCGGCAAGCCGGCGACGTTGTGGGCCGGCGATGCGGAGAAGGTGCTGCCCGACGAGTCGCTCGTACCGGTGACGTTCAACGGCGGACCGTCGCAGGTCGTCGTACAGATGCTGCCGGATTGCTCGCTCGATCTGGGCAAGCACGTGCAGATGACGGTCTACGTCACGGCCGCCGACGGTTCGACGCCGGTACCGGCCGTCACGCCGACCGGAACTCCGCGGACCGGGCTGCCATCGTCCACCGATCATCCGACACCGTCGGCGCAGCCGACCACGTCGTCCGGTGCGGCGGTCGCCCCGGCCACGTCACCGACGAACGACAACGATCCGTTCGCGGCGGTGCCGGCGGCCTCCACCGATGTCGGGAAGACCACCTTCGGTCCGGCTCGCGAACCGGCGCAGCCGAGCAGCGCGAGCGGCCTCTTGACGCTCATCGCGACGGTCGGCGTGGTCGGCGTATCGGCCGCGGCAATTCGAGCGATCGTGGCGCAGCGCACCACGCGGATGATTTCGGCCTAAATACCCTATAGTTGTCGATAGCTCCGCGGGGCGTACGGTCTCGGCTCATCGGTGTGGTCGTTCCTCCCCAGGTCCCACCCAGGCAATCCGGACTGCGCGCTCCGCGGCTTTGTTCGTGCCGTTTGGGCCAATTGCCGATGCTCCGGTAAACTGGCCTGGTTCAACCATGACGACGCCGAGCTTTCCTGCCCGGCGTCGTGGCTTGAGCGACGCCAGACCTCCTGCCACGGAACGACCGTGGCCGTTTAGCCCAGAGGAGGTGAGTTGTCTTGCGTCATTACGAAATCATGGTGATCCTCGACGCTAGTCTCGAGGAGCGCACCGTCGCCCCGTCTCTCGACACGTACCTGAACGTGATCCGGACTGCGGGTGGCTCGGTAGAGAAGCTCGACGTGTGGGGCCGCCGGCGCCTCGCGTACGAGATTCAGAAGAAGACCGAGGGTATCTACGCCGTCATCGACCTGCAGGCCACGCCCGCAGCCGTTGCCGAGCTGGACCGCCAGCTGCGACTCAATGAGTCGGTGCTGCGCACCAAGGTCATCCGGCCGGAAGTTCGCTAGATCTTATCCAGCGAGTCCGGCTCCCCATCTTCAGCCGATGACGACTGTCGCATCCATGTGACAGCCTTTCATCAATAACAGCTGACGTGTTCGAGGAACTCTGCTCCTTTACCGGGAGCAAATGGGTCAAGGAGTGACCATGGCAGGAGACACCACCCTTACCGTCATCGGGAATTTGACCGATGACCCCGAATTGCGCTTCACCCCGTCGGGTGCGGCCGTGGCCAAGTTCCGCATCGCTTCGACGCCGCGGTTCATGGACAAGGCTTCCGGCGAATGGAAGGACGGCGACCCGCTGTTCCTCTCGTGCACCGTCTGGCGTCAGGTCGCGGAAAACGTTGCCGAGTCCCTGTCCAAGGGTTCTCGTGTGATCGTCTCCGGCCGTCTGCGCCAGCGGACCTATGACACGAAGGAAGGCGAGAAGCGCACCGTGATCGACCTGGAGGTCGACGAGATCGGCCCGTCGCTGCGCTATGCCACAGCGAAGGTGCAGAGAATGTCGCGTTCCGGCGGTGGCGGCTTCGGGTCGGGTGGTGGCGGCGGCCAGGGCGGCGGTGGCGGTTTCGCCTCCGACGACCCGTGGGCCACTGCGGCGCCTGCATCCTCGGGCGGTGGGGGCAACTTCGACGACGAGCCACCGTTCTAACGCACATCTGGAGTAAAAGACATGGCGAAGGCTGCAGCCCTACGCAAACCGAAGAAGAAGGTGAACCCCCTCGAGAAGGATGGGGTCGCCTACATCGACTACAAGGACGTCGCGCTGCTGCGCAAGTTCATCTCGGACCGCGGCAAGATCCGCGCTCGCCGGGTGACGGGAGTTACCTCCCAGCAGCAGCGGCAGATCGCGAGCGCAGTAAAGAACGCTCGCGAGATGGCGCTCCTGCCCTACACCACGACAGCTCGCTGAGAGGAGGACTGACATGAAGATCATCCTTACTCAGGAAGTCTCCGGACTCGGTGCTCCCGGTGAGGTCGTCGAGGTCAAGGCCGGCTACGGACGCAACTACCTGCTTCCGCAGGGATTTGCGCTCGGCTGGACCAAGGGCGCGGAGAAGCAGATCGAGGTCATCAAGCGGGCACGTGGTGCTCGCGAGATCCGCGATCTCGGACACGCGAACGAGGTCAAGGGCCAGCTCGAAGGCCTCAAGGTAACGCTGAAGGCGCGCGCCGGTGACGGTGGCCGCTTGTTCGGTTCGGTGACGTCGTCGGAGGTCGCTTCGGCGATCAAGTCCGCCGGTGGTCCCGACATCGACCGTCGTCGCCTTGAGCTGCCGGGTCACATCAAGTCGGTCGGCACCTACCGTGTGCAGCTCAAGCTGCACCCGGATGTGACCGCGAAGTTCGACGTGACCGTGGCGGCTGCCAAGTAGTCGTACCTTTCACGCACGATGGGCGCATCCGCATGGCGGATGCGCCCATCGCTGCGTCAGGGCTTCTTGGACGCTAGAACAGAGAGATCACTAGCGTCGCCAGGCCTGCACCGACACATGCGGCGCCGAAGCCGAGCGTGATCGCTCGCCAGCTCAGGCTGATGCGCCGGAGCCAAAGCCCGAAGCCGACGCTCAGCGCGATCGCAAAGATGCCCGGAAGCGCGTCGCTCAGCAGACCGTGAAGAGCGTGACCACGCATGCCGGACGAGGACATGAGCACTGCCCAGAGCGTGTAGAGGACGACCGGGATCGCATACCAGATCGCAATCCACCAGATCACGGCCGGATAGTCTCGGTCGTCGCCGTCGAAGCCGAATCCGGCCGGGGTGACGGCCGGCGCCGACGGACGAGCGGGAGCGGGATCAAGCCGCCAGCTGCCGGTACTCTGGCCGGCGCCCGGCCATGAATCGGTCCGTGCCAGCGGCGTCGGAAAGCGTCGCTCGGATTGCGGTTGCTGCTCCGGCTGCGGTTGGTCTTCCCAGTAGCCGTGATTGGGATACTCGCGATCGGAGTAACGCGGTCGCGAGGCGCCGTCCGCGCCGCCGTAGGATTCGGTCGACCGTGGATCGGGCACCCGTGCGCCGGTGCCCCAGGACGTGTTCGAGTCTCGAGGGTCGTCTTCTTGGGCGGGCCATTCGCGGTAGTCCACGAGAGCGGATGTTTGTCTGTTTGCATTCTGGGCGCCATCGGCCGTCCAGGTGGGATTGCTCACGCGCCTTGTGATGGCACGTACGTGAACGCCACACGTCCGGCATGAATCACGTCCAAAGTATTTTTTCCACACAGGCTGTGCGCAATGAATCTGCAGCTCATCGCGGGTGTCGAAGAGATCTCCCCAGACGATATCCACAAGCTGTGCACACGCTGCGCACAAGAATCGGCCCGCAATCCACAGGTTGTCCCGAGGCTTGTCCACCGGTGCGTTTGTATGCGCGTACGCGCGAACGTAGCCTGCATTAATCCGGCTCGGTATTCGATGGCAGTGACTGTCGTACCCCTGCGGTAAACCAGTCGTGGGGTGGGTCGGAGGAGCAATGTCGATTACCGATGATGTGTGGGGGCCCGAGCCGGGCACCGTCTCGTCACGTTCAACCGAGCCGGTTGCGCAGCCGGAGCCCGCCCGCGCGAGCGAACCGCAGCGTCAGGCCGAGCCGGCGCGACCGAGCGAGCCGCCACGAGCCGCCGAGGCGCAGCGGCCGGTCGAGCAACGGCGTGACGCACCCAAGCCGGACGGGCAGTTCGACCGTACGCCGCCGCAGGACGTCGCCGCCGAACAGTGCGTGCTCGGCGGCATGATGCTGTCGAAAGATGCGATCGCGGACGTCGTCGAGATCGTGCGTACCGGCGACTTCTACCGGCCGACCCACGCGACCATCTTCGAGACGATCCTCGACCTCTACGGCCGTGGCGAACCGGCCGACCTGATCACAGTCGCCGCCGCACTGACCGATGCCGGTGACATCGCGCGCATCGGCGGTGCTCCCTACCTGCACACGCTCATCTCGAGCGTACCGACGGCCGCTAACTCGTCCTACTACGGCCGGATCGTGAGCGAGCGGGCGGTGCTCCGGCGGCTGATCGAGGCCGGCACGCGCATCGTCCAACTCGGCTACGGCACGCTCGGCGGCGGCGGTCGCGATACCGACGACCTCGTCGACCTGGCCCAGCAGGCGGTGTACGACGTGACCGAGCGGCGGGTCAGCGAGGACTTCGTCCGACTCGAGGATCTACTGCAGCCGACGCTCGACGAGATCGAGGCGGTGGGAGCGTCGGGTGGCGAAATGACCGGCATCCCGACCGGATTCGCCGACCTCGATCGGCTGCTCAACGGGCTGCACGCCGGGCAGCTGATCATCGTGGCCGGCCGACCCGGTCTCGGCAAGTCGACCGCTGCGATGGATTTCGCCCGGAGTTGCTCGGTCCAGCACAACATGGCGAGCGCGATCTTCTCGCTCGAAATGAGCAAGATCGAGATCGTGACGCGTCTGCTGTCCGCCGAGGCCAGCGTCTCGCTGCACACGCTTCGCTCGGGTCAGCTCCATGATGAGGACTGGAGCAAGCTGGCACGCCGGATGGGGCAAATCAGCGAAGCACCGATGTTCGTCGACGACACTCCGAATATGAATCTGATGGAGATCCGGGCCAAGGCGCGTCGCCTCAAGCAGCGGCACGATCTCCGGCTCGTGGTCGTCGACTATCTGCAGCTGATGAGCTCGCCGAAGAAGACCGAGTCGCGCCAGCAGGAGGTCGCCGAGCTGTCCCGTGGCTTGAAGCTACTGGCGAAGGAGATCCAGTGCCCGGTGATCGCGGTCAGCCAGCTGAACCGTGGCCCGGAGCAGCGGACCGATAAGCGACCGCAGCTTTCCGACCTGCGGGAATCCGGCTCGATCGAGCAGGACGCCGACGTGGTGATCCTGCTGCACCGCGATGACTACTACGACAAGGAATCGCCACGCGCGGGCGAGGCCGACTTCATCGTGGCGAAGCACCGTAACGGCCCGACCGACACCGTCACCGTCGCGGCGCAGCTGCACCTGTCCCGCTTCGTCGACATGGCGATCATCTGAACATGGCAGCCACGCTGCGGCGGATCGATACGGCCGCCGGAGGACTCGCGGTCGACATCGCGCTCTACGCGGTGTCGACCGTGTTCGCAGCGCTGACCGCCAGGAACGTGACGCTGCCGCCGCACGGCGCGTGGGGCCGGATGGCCGTCTGGGGCTACGCCGCCGCGACGATCCTTGCGCTGGTTCAGGCGCTGGCACGCCGATCGCGCTTCGCCAACCTCGCGAGTACGGCGGGCCGGGCCGTCCTGACCACGGTGACGTTCGCGGCCACGGCGCTGTTGCCGCTGATCGTGGAGTCGGTGCAGCGCACCGGTGGGCGTACCGATCGGGCGCAGGACGAAGTCATCGTGATCGAAGCCGCCGGTTCGCGCCTCTGGCATACCGGCACGCCGTACCTCGGACATGCGGCGATCCAAGCGTTGCCACCGGGCGACCGGCTCGACGCCTACCTGCCGTACCAGCCGGCGATGGCGCTCTACGGTCTGCCCCGGGCGATCTTCGGCGTGCACTGGTGGACGGATGCACGGGTGTGGTTCGCGGCCACGCTGATCGCGACGCTGGTGGCCGCGGTGCTGCTGCTCCGGCACGTCTCCCCGGCACCGGCACTGCTGCGCGGCGTGCAGGCCGCCACCGTGCTGCCGATCTGCGCTCTGACCCTCGCGACCGGCGGTGACGACCTGGTCATCCTCGGCTTCTGCCTGCTGGCGTTCGCCTATGCGGCTCGGGAGCGGTTCACCGCCGCCGGTATAGCGGTCGGCATCGCCGGTGCCATGAAACTGTTCGCGTGGCCGGTTGCGCTCGTGCTGCTGGCGCTCGCCGTGACCCGTGGTACCCGGATCGCCCGCCGGTACGCGTACGGGGCGATCGGGCTTCCGATCGTCGTACTGATCCCGGCGTTCCTGGTCGACCGGGGCGCCGCCATCGAAAACGTGATCAAGTTCCCGCTCGGACTGACCGGCGTGAAGAGTCCGGCCGCGTCACCCTTCCCGGGTCACCTGCTGGCCGACGGCGTACCGGGCGGGAAGACGATCGCGACCGCGCTGCTGGTGCTCGCCGGTGCCGCGATCGGAGCGTGGCTGCTGCGACGCCCGCCTCGATCGACCCGCCAGGCGGCGATCGTGAGTGCGTGGGGCTTGCTCGCCGCGATCGCCCTCATTCCGGCAACGCGATTTGGCTATCTCCTGTATCCGGTGGCGTACGCGGTGTGGGCGGCGGCGTTGCCATCGGAGTCGACGGCCCCGACGCCGGTCGGCGAGGCGGCGGCAGCTGGATGACGTCGCCGCCGTCGTGCATCGGCGCGACCAGGCGACCGGGCACGCCGTCGAAGCCTTCGCGCAGCTTGGCGATGAACAGCGTGACGTTCAGCGGCCGTGCGAACAGATGGCCCTGCCCCGCGGCGCAGCCGAGGAGCCACAGCCGCTCGCGCTGCTCCTCGGATTCGACGCCTTCCGCGACGACCAGCAGGTCGAGGCTGCGTCCGAGTTCGATGGTGGACCGGACGATCGCCGCCTGCGCCGCGCCGTCCAGCCCGGAGACGAACGTACGGTCGATCTTCAGCTCGTGCACCGGTATGCGGGCGATCGTCGCGAGTGACGAGAAGCCGGTGCCGAAGTCGTCGAGCGCGATGCTGACCCCGAGCGTACGCAGGGCCTGCAGTACGTCATCCACGACTTCCAACTCGCTCAGTGTCAGCGTCTCGGTCAGCTCGATCGTCAGCGCCTCGGGCGGCAGATGATGCGCGGCGAGCGCGCGTGGGATCGACTCCGGGAATGACGGATCGAGCAGGCTGCGCGGCGAGACGTTGACCGCGACCGGGAAGTCGAAACCGGCCTCCCGCCATCGGACCGCCCCGGCGAGCGCCTGGTCGAGAACGTGCGACGTGAACGGCGCCAGCAGCCCGGACCGTTCGATCGCGTCCAGGAACCGGTGCGGCGCAAGGTGTCCGCGCTGCGGGTGATACCAGCGGGCGAGCGCCTCGGCGGACACCACGACCCCGCTGGTGAGATCGACGATCGGTTGGAACGCGACGGTGAACTGGCGCTCCGCGACGGCGCGGGCCAGGTCGCCGGTCAACGCGAGCCGGTCGGTGTCGGCGGTGTCCTGCGCCCGGATGTAGAGGGCGAGCGGCTCACCCTGATCCTTCGCCTGGTACATCGCGACTTCGGCCCGGCGCAGCAACTCGTCGACCGAGCCGTCGTTGTCGCCCAGGGCGATGCCGGCGGTCGCGCCGACCTCCAGGCGCACCTTTCCGATCTCCATCGGCGCCGAGATCACCGCGAGCAGATCGCGTACCCAGGCCATCATGTCGGACGGCAGCGGTGACCCGGTCAGCATCACCGCGAACTCGGCGCCGGCCAGGCGGGCGACGAGATTGTTGCCGACCGCCGGGAGCGCGGCCGAGAGCCGGCGGGCGACCTCGGTCAAAACACTGTCCCCGATGGACTCCCCGAGTGCGTCGTTGATCTGCTTGAACCGGTCGAGATAGAGCACGACGAGTGCGATGGCGGTTCCGGGCCGTGTGTCGCCGGACGCGGACTTGCCGGAGTCGAGCAGGTGTTGGCGGTTTGCCAGCCCGGTCATCTCGTCATGCGTCGACGTGTGGGCGGCCACGGTGACGAGCCGGGCCGCCTCGACCACGGCGGTCGCCATGTGCAGAGCGGTGCCGAGTGAGGCGGCGAGGGCCCGCAGCGTGTAGTGCTCGCGTTCGCTGAAGACGACCGACGCGTAGAACCGGAGCCGCAGTTCATTCGGCTTGACCAGACTGGTCCCGGCCGTGTCGAGCGCAGCCGACACGAGCATGCCGCGGCGTGGTGGCGCGGCCTCCGGCGGCCCGGCGTACGTGATCGTCGAGGCGTTTCCGCGCAGCAGCAACCGCTGCCCGCCGACCGTGACCTCGAGGTCGACTTCGTCGCAGGAGAACAGCTGGGCGGCGGCGAGAATCGTCTCCCGATGCAGCGTGGACACATCGGACACGCTCATCATGTCGACGATCTTGGCAAGGCGTCCCCAGGCGATCCGGTCCGCGCGTTGCTGCACGTGGTTCGCGTACGCGAGTTGCAGACCGACGATCGCGAGGGGTGTCACGATCGCGATGCGGGGATCGAATCGCAGGAAGTAGCCGGCCGCAACGGCGATGCCGAGCCGCACGATCGAGCCGGCGATCCGGATGTGCCAGTTGTTCGCGAAGATCGCCCGCACCGGCTGCTCGTTCGCGAAGGCGCGGGCCGGGATCGCGAGCGCCTCCTCGACCACGAGCATCACGCCGGCGACGATCAGGAGCGCCGGGAGCCGCGCGACCGTGGCATAGAACGGCGGCTCACCGAGCCCGATATGCATGCCGACCTCGGCGGCCACCGCGACCGTGATGATGTCCTTCGCGGACATGAACGCGATCCGCCGGGGCCGCATGTGTACGAACATGCGCGCCACCGTCACACCGACCGCCACGACCAGCACCAGCCAGGACCAGTGCAGCGTCATCAGGCCGAGCATCATCGCGGTGTCGGTGAGTGACTGCGTGATCCGGAACTGGCCGACGCGCAGGTGCAGCATCATTCGCGCGGCGATCCCGATCACGATCGCTGCGATCACGATGTTGAACGGGCTGGCGTCGGAGACGGATCCGGATGCGATCATCCAGATGCTCGAGGCGATCACGGCCAGCGCACAGGCGACCGCGACCGCGACGGTCCGGTTCAGCCGTCGCCGGTACGTCAGAGAATCGGTCATTGTCAGCGTCGCCATCCAGTCGTGAGATCCAGCTCTCGGAGATCCGGTCGCTCGATGTGCCGCCAGAGTCCGAGCGTACGGCTTACGCGTGGCGCAATACAGACCCGAAATCGCTGGATCCAATACGTTAGACGGATATGACGATCAATATGTTCAGGTGAACGCCCGGATCAGCACGACGGTCGATGCGATGACGAGCGCGATCAGCACGACGTAGCGGAAGCGGCGCGCGTCGATGCGGTGGAAGATGCGGTCGCCGACCAGCCAGCCGACCGCTGCTGCGGGCGTGCCGGCCAGCGCGTACCAGATCGAATTTTCGGTGATGTCGCCGCCGTAGGCGAAGAAACCGATGCTGACGAGGCCGCAGCCGGTGAAGATGGCGGCGATCGTGGCCCGGAAGCGCCGTGGCGCGTACCCCATGGTTTGAAATGCGGCGACCAACGGCGGCCCGTTCGTGCCGGTCGCCGTCGTGAGGACGCCGGTGAGTGCGCCGACCGCGAGGCGTCCGGTGCGGGTGTTCGGCATGAGCGGACGTCGCCACACCAGCCAGGTGCTGGTCAGGACCGTGGCGGCGACGATCACCGAGAGCGCTTGCTCGGGCAGCGTGTTGAGCAGCAGCAGCCCGATCGGCATGCCGCAGATCGCGGTGATCATGATGACGCGGCTGGTCGGCCAGTCGACGTGCGCTCGTTCACGGACGGCGGTGCCGGCGGTGAGCGCGAGCGAGGCGAGCGACGCGACGATGACCGCCTCGGAGGTCGGCATGATCAGCGTCAGCAGCGGCACGGCCAGCAGCGCGAAGCCGAAACCGCTGATCGCCTGGGCGGCCGCGGAAACCCCGATGATCGCCGCGGCGACGATCAACGTGGTCGGCATCGGACGATTGTCGCTGGCTAAAGCCGGTGAACACGCGGAAGTGTGACCGAGACTACGCTCGACCGCATGCCCGAGAGCGTGTTCACCCATGTCGACGAGGCCGGCGCGGCCCGGATGGTCGACGTTTCCGCGAAGGACGTGTCCGCGCGGCTCGCGGTCGCGGCCGGCACCGTCCGGACCACCGCGGCCGTCATCGACCTGCTCCGCCGCGATGCGCTGCCCAAGGGTGATGCGCTCGCGGTGGCCCGGCTGGCCGGAATCATGGGCGCGAAGAAAACGCCCGACATCGTGCCGCTCTGCCATCCCATCGCTCTGCACGGTGTCACGGTCGATCTGACGCTGGGCACCGACTATGTGGACATTTCGGTGGTCACGAAGACCGCCGACCGGACCGGCGTCGAGATGGAAGCGCTCACTGCGGTCGCCGCCGCCGGGCTTGCGCTGATCGACATGATCAAGGCGGTTGATCCGTCCGCTTCGATCGAGGGGGTACGCGTCCTGCGCAAAGAGGGCGGCAAGACCGGATTGTGGGAACGGGAGCGAAGCGAGGGATCGGCACGATGATGGAGATACGGGCTTGTGTGATCGTCGCGTCCAACCGTGCATCCGCAGGCGTATACGACGACCGCAGCGGGCCGTTGCTGGTGGAAGGCTTGCGGGCACTCGGATGCCTGGTAGGCGAGCCGTTCGTCGTACGCGACGGAGAACCCGTAGCGACCGCTCTGCGTGACGCGATCCGTGGGAACATCGATGTGATCCTGACCAGCGGCGGCACCGGGATCACGCCGACCGACCGGACTCCGGAGGCGACCCGCGAGGTCATCGACTACGAGATCCCCGGCATCGCCGAGGCGATCCGGGCGTACTCGCGAGACGCGGTACCGGCGTCCGCACTGTCCCGGGCACTCGCCGGCGTCGCCGGCCATACGCTGATCGTCAACCTGCCCGGCTCGACCGGCGGCGCGAAGGACGGCCTGGCGGTGCTCGGCCCGATCCTGGCGCACGCCGTGTCACAGCTGCGTGGCGGCGATCACCTGCCGGGCTAGGCTGGCCTCGTGACACAGACTTGGCTGGCGGCTCGGCAGGCCTCCTACGACGCGGGTCGCGCCGCGATGCTTGCTCCGGTTGTGCTGCCCCTGGCCGCATGCGACGGCACCACGCTCGCCGACGACGTGCGGGCACGGACCGACCTGCCGGCGTTCGCCACATCGTCAATCGACGGGTACGCGCTCCGAGGCCCCGGCCCCTGGCGCGTCGTCGGGCGGTTGCTGGCCGGCCGTACCGCGCCGGACCTCGACCATGACGGCGAGTGCTTCGAGATCGCGACCGGCGCGATGGTCCCGGCCGGCACGGACGCGATCCTGCGGGTCGAGGACTCGAACACCCGGGACGGTCTGATCGACGGCGTCGCCCGTACCGAGAAGGAATGGCGGCTGCCCGGCGATGAGGCTCGCCGCGGCGACGTGCTGATGCCGGCCGGATCGGCGGTGACGCCGGCGGTGATCGGGCTCGCGGCGGCCAGCGGCCACGATCAGCTGTCCGTACGCCCCCGGCCGACCGCGGTCGTGCTCGTGTTCGGCGATGAGCTGCTCACCGCCGGTCTGCCGGCCGACGGCCGGATCCGAGACTCGCTCGGCCCGCAGCTGCCCGCGTGGCTGGCCCGACTCGGCGTCGATCCGGTGACGCCCGCGGTGATCGGGCCGATCGACGACACGCTGGACGCGCACGTGGCCGCGATCCAGCAGGCGCAGGCGGCCGGGGTGGATCTCATCCTGACCACCGGCGGCACGATGCACGGCCCGGTCGACTACCTGCACGGCGCGCTCGCGAAGCTCGGTGCGGCGTACGACGTGAACACCGTCGAGGTCCGTCCTGGCTTTCCGATGCTGCTCGCGTCGCTGCCGAATCCGAGCGGTGGCGTCACGCTGCTCGGCGGCCTGCCGGGCAATCCACAGTCCGCGGTCGTCGGACTGATGTCGCTGGTCGTACCGGCGATTGCCGGCGTGGTCGGCCGTACGCTGCCGGAGCTGCGACCGGTGGAGTTGGGCTCGCCGATTCCGGGCCGGGGCGGATATGCGCACCTGTCGCTCGTACGGCTGGATGGCGAGGGGCGCGCGCATCCGGTGTCGCATGTGGCGTCGTCGATGCTGCGCGGACTAGCCCAGTCGGTCGGATTCGCGGTGATCGCACCGGGCACTGCCGGGAACGCCGGTGATCGCGTCCCGCTCGTACCGTTGCCGGTTTAGGTTGCCGGTTTACCTAGTCCACCAGATGGCGGCCGAACGTCGCCGATTTACGGCCGAGCGCCGCGGACCTGCGAGCGATCTTCGACTTGGCCCGAGCGGTCCTCGCCGTGCGCTGCACCGAACGGGACGCGTCTTCGGCCAGGCGATTCGCCCGCCAGCGGAGGCTCGGTTCGCCGCCGGTGTCGACGGCCGCGAGCAGCGCACCGCCCATCAGGCCGAGGTTCTTCAGGAGGTGGGTCCGATGCGCAGCCCGCTCGGCCGGATCCTTGATCTTCCAGAACGGGTGGCCGGCGAGCGTGGTCGGCACGAGTGACGCGGCGAGTGCCGCGCCGCCGATCCGGCGCAGCGGCGTCATCAGCATGAGACCGCCGGCGAGCTGGACGGCGCCGTTCAGCTGCACGAGCGTCCGGGTATCGGTCGGCAGCGGCAGACCGGACTTCTCGAGCAGTGGCGCGACCTTGTCGGTCACCGACTTTGCCTTCTCCACCAGCCGATCCGGGTTCGTCACGGATTGAATGCCACTCGTCACGAAGACAGCGCTGAGCAGCGCTCTGGCGACCGTACGCACTGGTGTCATGGTTTGTTCTTACCCGTTCTTCGAGGGGAAATCACGATGTTTACGGTTACTCGACTCTCGGTCACTCGGGCGCGGGTTGAGTCCGCAGGTAGCGTCCGAAATGCGGCACCGTGAACGCGACCGTGCCGCGCTCGCCGCAGTAGATCAGGCCTTTCTTGATGAGTGCGTCGCGAGCCGGGGAGAGGCTCGCGGGTTTGCGATCGAGTGCGCGGGCGATGTCGGACGTCGGTACGGCGGCATCCATGTCGGACGCCTCGTTGGAGGTCAGCGCCGCCATCGCCCGCATGTACTCGCGCTCGGCGGGCGTCGCCCGCTCGAACCGCGATCCGAAGAAGCCGACCGCCAACTCGGCCTCGGCGTCGGGCGCGGCCACCCGGACGTCGTCCGGCGTGATCGGCGAGGCCGGCGCGTGGTCCCAGGTGGCCTTCCCGTACGCCTGGACGAAGTAGGGGTAGCCGCCGGATGCGTCGTAGAGGGCGTCCAGGGCCTTGGCGGCAAACTCGACGTCCTCCCGGGCGGCCGGCGCACAGAGCGCCTGATCTGCGGAGATGCGATCGAGGCGGTCGATGCGTTGGTAGCGGAACAGCCGCTCGGAGTAGGACTTTGCGGCGCTCAGTAGGGCCGGCAGATGCGGCAGCCCGGCACCGACCACGATCAGCGGCGCGCCGGTCTGCGACAGCTCGTGACAGGCGGCGCAGAGAGCCGAGATGTCCGACGGCGACACGTCCTGCATCTCGTCGATGTAGAGCGCAATGCCGGTGCCGACGTCGGTCGCCACGCTCGCAGCGTCGCCCAGTAACTCGACCAGGTCGATCTCGATGTCACCGGAGTCGGCCCGGCCGGATGACGCGGGTACGTCGATGCCCGGCTGCCAGCGATCCCGCAGCTTCGTCGGGGCGTTGCCGTCGCTGCGCTGGCCGAACGCCTTGAGGACGGACAGGAAGTCATCGATCCGGTCCGGCGCCCGATGATGCGGTGCCAGCTCGCGGATCGCCATGTGCAGCGCGGCCGAGAGCGGGCGGCGCAGTGACTGATCCGGCCGCGCCTCGATCTTGCCGGTGCCCCACATCCGGTTGATGGCCTGGGATCGCAGCGTGTTGAGCAGCACGGTCTTGCCGACGCCGCGGAGACCGGTCAGGACGAGGCTGCGTTCCGGGCGGCCGCGGGCGACTCGCTCCAGCACGACATCGAAGACGGACAGTTCCCGGTCGCGGCCGGCCAGTTCGGGCGGGCGCTGGCCAGCGCCGGGAGCGTACGGATTGCGCACGGGATCCACGTATGGCACCGTATCGGGCTTTCTAGCCGAAGCGCTAGATGTCCGTAGAGTCGCCAATTGCGTGTCGAGCACGATCTAGCGGTCTCTAGCGCAATTGCTAGAGACACGTAGACGGACACAGTTAATGATTGGTAGAACAGATGTTCTAGGACCAGACGCTATAACGGCGAGCCGGTTGGGTCAACCGACTCGCCGCTAAATTTTCGAACAGCCGAGCTAATTCTGTTTGAGGCAGAGCACGTAGTCCTGGCCGACCGAGCTGCTGGCGGTGAACGTGAAGATCTCGTTCACGTTGGCGACGCCGTTGCAGAACGCCTTGTCCGACGTATTCGCCTGTTCCTTGATCACGGTGTAACTGCCCGACACGCCACAGTCGACCGGGTTGAGCTTGGCGTTCGGGTACGCCTGGCCGTTGGACTTCACGCACGTACCCACGGCCGGGATCGTCTCCGGCACGGTCGTCGTCCGGGTCTTGAGCAGGTAGATGCCGATACTGATGCCGGCGACCACGATCACCACGAGGAGCGTGAGGAGCACCGGAACGAGCGCGGAGCGCTGCTTCGGCGCCGCCCACTGCTGTTGTGGCTGCTCGTCATACGGCTGGGCGTACGCCGGCTGCTGCCCGTACGCAGGCTGGGCGTATCCGGGCTGGTAATCCTGCTGGGGCTGGTAGGGGGTGGGTGGTGGCTGGTAGGCAGCCGGTGGTTGATAGGTGGCCGGGGGTGGCGGCTGGTAGGCAGGCTGCTGCGGCGGGTAGGCGGCCTGTCCGGGTTGGTAGGTCGCCGGCTGTGGCGCCGGCTGGTACGTGGCCGGCGGCACCGACTGGGGAGCCGCCGCCGGCGGGTAGACCACGGTCGGGCCGGCGGGCGCCGGGGTCACGGGGTTCACCGGGGGTTGTGCCACCGGTGCGGGCGGCGGGACCCGCACGGTTTCGTCCGTCCACGGGTCGGTAGGCGGTTCGTGGTCACCACTTGAGCCATAGGTAGACATCAAAACCTCCGTTGGACTCCGTCAGCGCCAGATACGGTATCGCCCCCTGTCATGGGAAACCATGACCGAACAGTGGACCTCGCATCACAGCAGCCGCAACTGCTGATCCTTCGGTCGGCGCGGAGCCTGCTCGCCACGGTGCTCGAACAGACGGGGATCGATGGAATCGAAGAAGCGCGACGGGCTCGTCTCGCGCTTGGCGCCGCGTGAGAACCGTCGTCTCGCGTGGCTGACGAACAGTCTGTCCTGCGCACGGGTGAGTCCGACGAAGAACAGCCGGCGCTCCTCGGCGACGTCATCGGCGGATGTCGGCTGCCCCGGGAACCGCAACGGAAGCAGACCGTCCTCGCACCCGACGACGAACACGACCGGAAACTCGAGCCCTTTCGAGGCGTGAAGTGTCAGCAATGTGACTGCCTGTGCGCGCGGATCCAGGGCATCCACGTCGGCGCCGGTAGCGATGTCACTCAGGAACGTCTCCAGATCGTCGCCGGATCGGGCGGCAAGCGGGCCGAGGACATCGACGGCCAGGTGCAGGTCCGCCTCGGTGAGCCGAGCCTCGTGCGGCGCCGGGTCCAGAGTCGGTACGCGCAGCCGGCCGACGATCCGGGCGGCGGCTTCGCGCATCGATGCCGAGATCGGTCCGGATCCTCCGACGAAGCGCAGCTCACGTGCGATCGCAGCGACGCCGGGCCGATCCCGCAGGCGATCATGCGAACGCTTCTGCGTCGGTACGCCACCTCGGGTCAGCGCGTCCACGATCGGCGCCGCCTGGGCATCCGTCCGGTAGAGGACGGCAATGTCGTTGAACGAGATCGTGCCGGAGATGCCGGCTCGGCTGTCGATCCGACCGGAGTCCAGCGAGCCGTGCGAGAGGCCGCCGACCAGCTCGTCGATCGTACGGAGGACGAAGTCGGCCTCGTCTTCCACGCTGGCCGCCGGGTAGAGACCGACCTGCGGCGCTTCCGGGTCGAGTCGAGCCGGTTCGAGGCGCCGGCCGCGGACCAGCGTGGACGGGGCGATCGCTTGGACCGCGGTCGCGAGGATCGGCGCCGACGATCGGTAGTTCCGGGTCAGCCGGACCACCCGGGCATCCGCGTAATCCTCGGCAAACCGCAGGAAGAACGACACGTCGGCACCGCGGAACGAGTAGATCGCCTGATCCGGATCGCCGATCGCGCACAGGTTGCCATCCGCCGGTACGAGCAGTTGAAGCAGCTCGTACTGCGATGCGTCGACGTCCTGGTACTCGTCCACGAAGATCCACGGCCACCGGGCTCGGTACTTGTCGACCAGGTCGGGCCGGCTCCGGAACGCCTCGACCACCAGCGGTACAAGCTGATCGAGATCGACATCGCCGGTCTCGTCGCCGTCCTCGTCGGTCACCCGGAAACCCGCCGGCAGGCCGGCCGCGTCCGGGTGCTCCCGGAGGATCGCGAGGCACAGCGCGTGGAACGTGGACACGGTCACGTCCTCGGCCACCGGCCCGAGCAGTGCGCCGAGCCGCTCCGCGACCTCACCGGCGGCGCGTCGGGTGAACGTGATCGCGAGGCACTCCTCCGGAAACACATCCATGTCGGCACAGAGGTACGCGATCCGGTGGGTCAGCGTACGGGTTTTGCCGGTTCCGGGGCCGGCGACGATCAGCATCGGTCCGCCCGGCGCGGAGGCGGCCACCCGTTGCATCGCGTCCAGACGGTCGAGCAGTCCGGTGCCGACGTCCTCCATGCCGGCGAGCATCGGCTCAAACGGCTCGTGCGGCGACGGTTCGGGTGCGATCGGCGGCGGTGGCGCGATCTTCTCGCGTGGCTTGCGGGGCTGTGGTGCCTTCGCGACGGCCGCGCGGGGCTTCGCTCGGACGGCAGGTTCGGGCAGGTCGAACAGCGCATCCACGCCGGAGGTCGCGTAGCTGATCTCGCTCGGGTCGAACAGCCGGATTACGCCGTATTCGCCGTCGTACCCGCTGATTCGGGTCACCTCACCGGCCCGGAGTCGGCGAATCGCCTCGCCGACCAGCTCACCTCCGGCACGGGTGATGTCGTCGAGCGGTGCCTGCCGGAGGATGTGCAGCTCCGGCCCGAGCGCGGCGACGAGCTGGTCGAGCTTCGTGGTGACCGTCTTCGTACGTGGACCGACGCGGTTGATCTCGCCGAGGATCTCCCCGAGTGCAAGCAGGTGCTCGACGTGCGGCGGTTCGCCGGGTGGCCGGGAACCGTCGGCGCGATCGGCCAGCTCGTCGATCCGGGCGGCCACGCCGACGGTCACCGGCTTGCCGCAGCCCGTACACACTCCGCCGTTGGCTTTGGTCTGTTGAGGTGACCAGTTGACACCGCATGCGCGGTGGCCGTCCGCGTGGTATTTCCCCTCTTCCGGGAAGAATTCCAGCGTGCCGACCAGACCGTCGGCGGTCTTGAGGGCGTTGCGGACCGCGAAGTAGTCGAGCGGGGCGGACAGGACCGTTGCCTCGCGGCCGAGGGCCGGCAGCGAATGCGCGTCCGAGTTGGAGACGAGCCGGTATCGGTCGAGGCTGGAGACCCGCCAGTTCATCTCCGGGTCGCTGGACAGGCCGGTCTCGACCGCGAAGATGTGGTCGGACAGGTCGGCGTAGCAATCCGCGATCCGATCGAATCCGGATTTCGAACCGAGGGCGGAGAACCACGGCGTCCAGATGTGGGCCGGTACGAGGAACGCGTCCGGGCTGGCGTCGAGTGTGATCTCCAGCAGATCGCGGGAATCGAGGCCGAGAATCGGGCGACCGTCCGAGCCGAGATTGCCGACCCGTCCGAGCCGGGTGTTGAAGCGTTCGGCCGCGGCGAGATCCGGCATGTAGACGAGGTGGTGCACCTTACGCGTACGGTCGTCGCGCTTGTAGATCGTGGAGATCTCGACCGACAACATGAACCGGACGCGGTGATCGGCCACCGTCGGCGGCAGCGTATGCGGGCTGTGGTCGGCCCGGAGTTGGTAGAGGCCGGGTTCGGCTTCGATCAGGGATTCGCGCAGGTGGGCGTACCACGCCGGGTGCGTGAAGTCGCCGGTGCCGAGCAGCGTGATGCCCTTGGTCGCGGCGCCGGCGGCCAGCGTTGCGGTGGTCAGGTCCCGGCTGCACGCCCGCGAATACTTCGAGTGGATGTGCAGGTCGGCGATCCAGCCGGTGCCGACGCGATCGCTGCGCGCAGAGACGGGCGTGGTTGGGGGCACGTCGCATCCTGGCATGCCCGCGAACCGATGCGCATCCCGCCACGCGATGCACGGTTCTGACGTGCGGTTTTCGGGGCGTACAAGAGGTGCATCCGATCGTTACTCTGCTGCCGTGACCTCCGCGCCGACCGAAGCCGAAGCCGACTTCGACGCGCTGTACGCCGCCCATTTCCAGCGACTGACCCTCCAGCTGTACGCGTACCTCGGTGATCTCGGCGAGGCGCAGGACGTCGTGCAGGAGGCGTTCTGCCGTGCGTTCGCCCGGTGGACGTCGATCCGGCGCTATGACGACCCGGTCGCCTGGGTGCGGCGGGTCGCCTGGAACCTCGCAACCAGCCGGTTCCGGCGCCGGGTCACCGCACTCAACTTTCTGGTCCGCCAGCGTGAGGAGTCGCTCGCCGGTCCGGACCCGGATCGCGTCGCGTTGACCCGTGCGCTCGCGACGTTGCCGGTCGACCAGCGCCGTGCGGTCGTTATGCACTACATGGCGCAGATGTCGGTCGCGGAGATCGCAGCACATGAACACATCGCGGACGGCACGGTGAAGAGCCGGCTCAGCCGTGGCCGGGCCGCATTGGCGCAGGTCCTGCGTCCGTAGAGATTCCCGAAAATTCCCTGGAACCGAACCGCTCCCTTCCGCGTGTCCTCGATGCAACCCGGCATCAACGCCGGTTCGCGCAAGTCGAAGGAAGGATCAGATGACGGTGTCCACCCATCCGGGTTCCGCATTTGCGACCCAGGACGCGAGATCGAGAGCGCAGGACGACTTCGACGCGTTGTACGCCGCCGGCGCGCAGCACTTGACGCTGCAGCTGTACGCGTACCTCGGTGACCTCGAGGCGGCCCGGGCAACGGTCGACGAGGCGTTCGGTCGTGCTCTGTCCAAGTGGAAGTCGATTCAGCGCCACCACGACCCGATCGTGTGGGTGAGCAGCACCGCTTGGGCGCTCGCGTCCAAACGTGCCCGCCGCGCCACGACGTCACCGGATCGTCTGATCCGGGCCCTGGCGACACTGCCGTCGGCGGAACGTCGGGTCGTCATCATGCACGTCATGGCGCGGATGTCGATCGAGGACATCGCGGCGCAGGAAAACATCGCCGGCTCGGTCGCCGGGACCCGTCTCAGCCGGGGCAAATCTGCTCTGGCCGCCGCACTTCAGAAGGGAAATTGATCATGTCCGACCCGAACTTCGATGACGATCTCATCTACGGCGCGTTCGACGACTTCGCGCAGGCCGCCGGACCCAGTGTCAAAATCACCGGCACGGCCGCGGTACGAAACACGGTTCGCCGTCGCCGTACGGTCCAAACGGCGGCTCTCAGCATCTTGAGCGCACTGATCATCGCGGTGCCGCTGGCGACGTACGCCGTGACGTCCCACTCCAGCAATGCGCCGCCGTCAACCGCGGCGGCGTCGGTGTCGCTGTCTCCGTCGGTGTCTCCGTCCCCGTCCCCGTCTCCGTCGGTGTCGCCGTCGGCGTCGCTGTCTCCGTCGGCGACGACCCCACCCGATTCCGGTCCGACGCTGCCGGCCATACCGCCGTCGAATCGCGTGGATCCGCGTACCCAGACGATCCTCAACGCGTCGATCACCATGCCGGCATGGCCGGGCTACGCCCAGTGGTGCCCGACCGGCGTGTTCTCCTTCGCCCACGGTAAGGCCTCGGCGACCACCGCCTACCAGAGCGATTACAACCTGCACTACGAGGCCAGCACGAACACCGGCCTGGCTCCCGTCGTGTACGCCGATCTCGACGGGAACTCCGCGGACGAAGCGGTGATCAGCGTGTCGTGCGACTCCAACGGTTCAGTCCATCCGCACGAGTTGTTGGCGGTCCGGGTGATGCCGAACGGCACGGTACGCACGCTCGGCTTCGTCGTCGCCACGAACGATCATCACATCCTCGACTACGACGACCTCACCGTCGGGGTGTCCGGCCAAACGGTCCTCGTCGAGGTGGACGGCGACCACTTCAACGACGGCGGCCCGCGCGAGCCTGAGCAGGTGCGCGGTTACCGGTTCGTCGGCGGTGCTTTCCAGCAGGTGTCCGGACCGACCACGTTCCCGGCGTACCCGGCCGACATCACGGACGTCGACCTGGGCAACGCGACGATCGCATTCGATATGGCGTACCCGTGCAGCGGCGGCTGCATCCAGGGCAGCCTGGTCCGGATGGTCAACGGCGTCGGGTTCCAGACGTACGCCGTCAAGCACGCGGATGGCTCGTACAGCCTGGAGTCGGTCACGTTCACGATCCAGCACACCGCCATCGTCACCGACTACGCCGGCACCAACGAAGCGTTCGTGTGGGTCACCGAAAAGGGCTCCGGTGCACTCACGACGGCCGCGGTCTTTGCCGAGCAGCTGGGCAACGGACTTCTGAGCGGACCGCAGCTCGTGGCGGTCGGGAAGGGCGGCGTTACCGGCATCGTCGATCTCACCGCCAGCGGCAATACCGCGACGGTGACGGTGCAGACCAGCAGCGGCCCGAAACCGTACGGGTACCGGCAGAACTCCAGCCAGACATGGATTCGGGTGAGCTGACACCGGACCGCTGCCGGGTCGCCTGATCGCAAGGTCAGCTGACGCCGTACCAGGTCTGCACGTGATGTTCGGTTGTCGTGCCCGGTGCCCTGCCCAGGGTGCCGGGCGCGACGGCGTACTCAGCCGCCGGCGAACGGGGGCAGTACGTCGACCGTGCAGCCGTCCGGAAGCGCTGCCGACCGATCGTGTACGGCGAGGCCATCGACCAGGAACGACGACACGGCGAGGACGGCCGGCATCCGATCGCCGCGATCCGCCAGCGCCGCGAGCAGCTGCTCCAACGTCGTCGCGGCCACCGACTCCTCGGTCACGCCGGCCGCTGCCCGTGCACCGGCGAAGTATCGGACCTGGACCATGCCTCAGCCGCCGATCGCGGACATCGGCCGAGCCGGTTGCAGGAAGCTCGGATCATCGATTGCGTGCCCGGGCAGCTTCGTCGACATGGCGATCCGCCACCGCTCGGCGATCTCCTCGTCCGAGCAGCCGGCCCGCAGCGCGCCACGAAGATCCGACTCGTCGCGGCTGAACAGGCACGAGCGCACCTGGCCGTCGGCGGTGAGCCGGGTCCGGTCGCAGTCGCCGCAGAACGGCCGGGTCACGCTGCCGATGACGCCGACGCGGCCGCCGTCGACCAGCCACGTTTCGGCCGGGGCGGCGCCACGGTGGGCCGGATCGGGGGTGAGGTCGAAGCCCGTACGCAGACGATCCAGGATCTCGTCCGCGGTGATCATGCCGGCGCGCGTCCACGTGTGACCCGCATCCAGCGGCATCTGCTCGATGAACCGCAGCTCGTAGCCGTGATCAAGCGCGAACCGCAGGAGCGGCACGGCCTCGTCGTCGTTGACACCGCGCAGCAGCACGGCGTTGACCTTCACCGGCGTGAGCCCGGCCCGAGCCGCTGCGGCCAGGCCGGCGATCACGTCGGCATGCCGATCCCGGCGGGTGATCTCGAGGAATCGGCCCGCATCGAGCGTGTCGAGCGAGACGTTCACCCGGTCAAGACCGGCATCGACCAGCGGTTCGGCCAGTTTGGCGAGTCCGATGCCGTTTGTGGTGACCGAGATGCTCGGCCGGGGTTGCAACGCCGAGGTCGCGGCCACGATCGAGAGCAGGCCGCGACGGATCAGCGGCTCGCCGCCGGTGAAACGCACCTCCCGGATGCCGAGGCGCTGCACACCGATCTCGACCAGCCGCACGATTTCGTCATCGGTGAGCAGGTCAGGGCCGGCCAGCCAATCGAGACCCTCGGCCGGCATGCAGTACGTACAGCGGAGGTTGCACTTGTCGGTCAGGGAGACGCGCAGGTCGACCGCTGTTCGGCCATGACCGTCGGTCAGCCCGCGGCCGGTGGCGCGCGCAGGATCGTCAACAAGAGCGCCGGTGGTCATTGTTCGACCGTAGCGCGGACCGCGGACATCACCGCATCACGGTAGCCGCCACCGAACATCGCCGTGTGCACGAGCAGGAGATGCAGCTGATGCAACGGGATGCGCAGCCGCCAACCATCCGATAGCGGCCATACCTCCTGATAGCCCGCGACGATCTCCGGCAGGAATGGGGCTCCGCCGAACAGCGCCAGCTCCGCGAGGTCGGTCTCCCGATGGCCGCCGTGCGCGGCCGGATCGATCAGGTAGACCGGTCCGCGCTCCGACCAGAGCACATTCCCGGGCCAGAGATCACCGTGTACGCGAGCGATCGGCTCTGCGTCGGCGATGCCGGCGTACCCCTGGATGTTTGTGAGGAGGTCCTCGACGACCGTGACATCCGCCCCGGACAGCGCGCCGCGATCGCGGGATATCCGCAGGTACGGTGCGAGCCTGCGCTCGGCGAACCAGGTTGACCACGGCACGGCGGCAACCTGTGTGTGGTCGAGCGGCAGCGAGCCGATGAATCCCGGCCAGGGCGCACCGAACGCCGGTGCTCCGGCCCGATGCGTGGTGGCCAGACCGGCGCCGAACGTCCGAGCTGCGCCCGCGGTCGCCGGCCCCTCGTCGATCCACTCAAGTGCGATCAGCTGCGCGGATGCGACGAACACGTCGGGCACCGGCGCTCCGCCGTCGACCCGGAGCCAATCCAGCCCGGCCGCTTCGGCCTCGAAGAATCCGTCCGGCTTGGCGGCGCGCGCCTGCGCGGGCGACGTCGTCGACGATGCGTCCGGCCAGGTCTTCAGGAACACCGAGACGCCGTCTTCGAGCGTGAGCCGGGACGCGGCGCCGATCGAGCCGCCGTGTACCGGAGTCTCGCGGATGCGTTGATGGGTCAGGAACGTGGTGAGGTGCTCCGGATGCGCGCGCAGGTAGGCGAGGTCCACATCGGTTGACGCTACGTCACGTGGCACACGTACGCGGTGAGCAGCCACGCCTCATCCGATCGGCCGGTAGGTCCGCGGTGGATATCCGGCGTGTCATCCACAGGATTAAATGGACACCTTCCGATCTTACCGGTGCCCGCCGCAGGCTCTCCGCCATGGACTCTCACGCTGCCGGGCCGTGGCCCGCACTCTCCCTGAAGTCGCCGGCCGACATGCTCGCCGCGATCCCGTACCTGTTCGGATTCCATCCGAGTGACAGCATCGTCGTGCTCGGTCTGCGAGGGAAGGAGGTCACCTTCCAACTCCGGGTCGACCTGCCGGATCCGGCGGACGCGGTGCCGTTCGCGAAGCAGCTGTCGGCGATCGTCGCGCGTCAGCGGGTGACTCGAGCGTTGATCGCCGGTTACGGCCCGGACGCCACGGTTACCCCCGCGATCCGGGCGCTGCGTACCGAGCTTCGGCGGCGCCGGATCGACGTACCCGAGGCGCTGCGCGCGACCGACGGGCGCTACTACTCGGAGGTCTGCCGCAATCCGGACTGCTGCTCACCGGAGGGCAATCCCTATGACGTGAGTACGAGCGTGATCGCCGCAACGGCAACGGCCGCCGGGCTCAACGTCGTGGCCTCCCGGGACGACGTGGCGGCTCGTCTCGCGCCGGTCGTCGGGCGGGCGGCCGAGGCAGCGCACGATGCGTCGGTACGGGCGCAGCAGCGTCTGGCGCCGTTGCTCGCCGAGCCGACGAGCGTGCTCGTGGCCGCCGGAAAGCAGGCGGTCGATCGGGCCATCGCGCAGATCGGGTCGGGCGACGGGCTCGACGAGGACGAGATCGCGTGGCTCGGCCTGATGCTCGCCAACATCGAGGTTCGCGATCACGCGTGGGAACGGGTCGCCGAGAACACCGCGTTGCACGTGATGTTGTGGACCGACGTCCTACGCCGATCCGAACCCGAACTCGTCGCTCCACCGGCGACGCTGCTGGCCTTCGCGGCGTGGCGCGACGGTGGCGGGGCGATCGCGACGCTAGCACTGGACCGGGCGCTCGCCGCCGATCCGCATTATCGGATGGCCCGATATCTCGCCCACGCGTTCGAGCACGGCCTGTCGCCCGCCGTGTACGCCCAGCGGGAGGCCGCTATGCCGTCTCGCCGATGAGGATCCGGTCCGGCCGGGTGTAGACGTTCATGGTCGTCCCGCGCAGGAAGCCCACGACCGTCACGCCGACCTCCTCGGCCAACTCCACCGCCAGCGAACTCGGTGCCGACACGGCCGCGAGGATCGGGATGCCGGCCATCGATGCCTTCTGAGTCAGTTCGAAGCTGGCCCGCCCGGAGACCAGCAGAACGTGGCCGGTCAGCGGCGGATGTGACTCCCGGAGCGCCCAACCGATCACCTTGTCCACGGCGTTGTGCCGGCCGATGTCCTCGCGGGCGACGAGCAACTCGCCGCCGGCCGTGAACAGTCCGGCGGCATGCAGGCCACCGGTCGTCGCGAACGTACGCTGTGCCTCCCGCAACACGTCGGGCAGGCCGGCCAGCGTCGTCGCGGCGACCGGGGCAGCGTCATCGGCGACCGGGTAGCAGGACTTCGTCCGTACCGCATCGATGCTCGCCTTGCCGCACACCCCGCACGACGATGTGGTGTAGAAGTTCCGGGTCGGATCGACCTCCGGCGCCGGTACGTGATCGGCCAGCACGACGTCCACCACGTTGTACGTGTTCGGTGCGTTGTCGCCGGCGCAGAGCTGGGCCGTACGCACGTCGGATGCCGCTCGGATGATGCCCTCGGTCAGCAGGAAGCCCAACGTCAGTTCGAGGTCGTGGCCGGGCGTACGCATGGTGACCGCGAGCGGCTTCTTCGCCACTCGGATCTCCAGCGGCTCCTCGGCCGCCAGCGTGTCCGGCCGCCGGATCGCGACGCCGGTGCCGGTATCGATCCGGACAATGCTGCGACGTGCCGTAACGCGTGCCATGCCCACATCCTCCCTCGTCGCTTCCGGCGCCGCCCACTACTGTTGATCCCGGAGTTGGTTGCTCTCGACGCTGTGTCGTGCGAATAACTCCCGGAGCACCATGGAGTGGCGGGATGCAGGCGATCATCCTGGCCGGCGGGAGCGGTAGCCGGCTGGGCGGCGTACTCAAGCCGGCGGTAGCGGTCGGCGGCGTCCGGATGCTCGATCGGGTGATCGCGGCGTTGGCCGGGGCCGAGCCGATCATCGTGGTGGGGCCGGAGACGCTCGTGGTGCCGCCGGCCGTCGTACGCGTGCAGGAGACACCCATCGGTGGAGGACCGGTGGCGGCGATCGGTGCGGCGCTGAATGTCATGTCGGACGTTCAACTGACGGCCGTCGTCGCCGGCGACCTTCCGCTGTTGAATCGCCGCGACGTGCGCCGGCTCGCCGACGCGGTGACCGACGACGGCGCGGTCTATGTCGACGGGACCGGACGAGCCGCAGTGGCTGTGCGGCGTCTGGCGGACGTCGGCCCTGGCTGCGCGCCTGGAAACGTTCGCGCACGACCGCGGGGAACTCGCGAACGGCTCGCTGCGGGCGCTCTTCGCCCCGCTGCGCTATGCCGAGGTCGACGCAGCGCGCAGCCCCGAGGTCGGCCGCGGCATCGAGACGGGACGCGGCATCGAGACCGGACCCGGCATCGAGACGGGACGCAGCGCGGATCTAGACGGTCTTCCACCGTTCTTCGACTGCGACACTGAGGACGACATCCGGCGAGCAGAGGAGTGGCTCCGCAATGACCGCGCTTAAGCGAGTGGATGAATGACGGCACGCGACGGGCGGATGAACCGTGACCGCGCTTGACGACTGGATGCAGACCGTGGGCCGACGCCCTCGACCTGGACAATGTGGACGGCGTCCAGGATCTCGTCCTCGACCTGGCCCGCGATGTGGCGCACGGCGTGATGCGGCCGGCCGCGCCGCTGACCGCGTACCTGCTCGGCATGGCGGTCGGCCGCGGTGCCGATCCGGCACAGGCCGCGGCGACGATCACGGCGTTGGCGGAGTCGTGGCCGTCCCAGACGTGATCGGTTCCAGGCGGACGATGATCTGCTTGGAACTCGGGGTGTTCGACTTCAGCGCCGTCGAACCCAGCGGGACCAGGGCATTGGCCTCCGGGAAGTAGGCCGCCGCACAACCGCGCGCCGACGGGTACGACACCGCACGGAACTCCGTGACCCGGCGCTCCATGCCGTCCTCCCACTCGGAGACGATGTCGACCAACGTACCGTCGGCGATGCCGAGTGCGGCCAGATCGGCCGGGTTAACGAAGACCACCCGCCGTCCATTGTGGATGCCACGGTAACGGTCATCGAGGCCGTAGATCGTGGTGTTGTACTGGTCGTGGCTGCGTACCGTGGACAGGATCAGCCGGCCCTCCGGGACGCGCGTCACGACGAGCGTGTTCACCATGAAGTTCGCCTTGCCGGACGCGGTCGGGAACGTCAGGCTGTCGCGGGGCGGATGTGGCAGCACGAAGCCGTCCCCATCGCGTACGCGGGCCTCGAAGTCCTGGAACCCGGGGACGACCCGGGCGATCACGTCACGGATCGCGCGGTAGTCGTCCGCATAGGCGTGCCACGGCAACTCGTCGCCCAGCGTGGCCCGCGCGATGCCACAGAGGATCGCCACCTCGGAACGCAGATCCGGCGACGCCGGCGCGAGGCTGCCGCGGGACGCGTGCACCGCCGACATCGAATCCTCGACCGTCACGAACTGCTCGCCGCCCGCCTGAGTGTCCACCTCGGTACGCCCGAGGCACGGCAGGATCAGCGCGGTCCGGCCGATGACCGCGTGCGATCGGTTGAGTTTCGTCGCGACCGACACGGTCAGCGCGCAGGTGCGAATCGCGGCCTCGGTGACGACCGTGTCCGGCGTCGCCGCCGCGAAGTTGCCGCCCATCGACACGAACACGCGGACTTTGCCGGCGCGCATCGCGTGGATCGTGCTCGACCACGTCGTACCCGTGATCGGTCGGGATTTTGATCTTCAGTAAATCGCCCGAGTGCGGCGGTCCACGGCGGCGGCTTCTCCCAGACGCCCATGGTCCGGTCACCCTGCACATTGGAGTGTCCGCGGACCGGGCAGAGGCCGGCGCCCGGCTTGCCGATCTGGCCGAGGAGCAGGTGGACGTTCGCGATCTCCTGGATCGTCGCGACCGAGTCCCGCCGCTGCGTGAGGCCCATCGCCCAGCAGGTGATCGAGGCCGGCGACTCGGCGTAGGCGCGAGCGGTCGCCTCGATCTCGTCGCGGGTCAGGCCGGTCGCCGCGAGCACGTCATCCCAGTCCAGGTTCGCCAACGATGCCCGGTAGGCCTCGAAGCCCGCGGTGTGCGCCGCGATGAACGCGTGATCGACCAGGTCCCACGAGATCAGCAGCGACGCGATCGCCTGGAACAGCGCGTGATCGCCGGCGATCCGGATCTGCAGGTAGGCATCCGCGAGCTGCGTGCCGCCGGCGGCGAGGCCGCGCACGGTCTGCGGGTTCCGGAAGCGCATCAGTCCGGCCTCCGGCAACGGGTTCACCGCGATGATCCGGGCGCCCTGCTTCTTCGCCTTCTCCAGCGCGGTCAGCATGCGCGGATGGTTCGTGCCCGGGTTCTGGCCGACGATCACCAGCAGCTTCGCGTCGTGGATGTCGTCGAGGCTGACCGAGCCCTTGCCGACGCCGATCGACTCGGACAGCGCGGTGCCGGATGACTCGTGGCACATGTTCGAGCAGTCCGGGAGGTTGTTCGTCCCGTAGGCGCGGGCGAACATCTGGTAGAGGAACGCGGCCTCGTTGGACGTCCGCCCGGACGTGTAGAAGGCGGCCTCGTCGGGGCTGGCGTTCGCGCGCAGCTCGCGCGCGATCAGCGCAAATGCGTCATCCCACGAAATGGGTACGTAGTGCGAAGCGCCCTCGAGCGCCACCATCGGTTCGGTGAGCCGGCCTTGCTGACCGAGCCAGTAGTCGGACTTGTCGTCGAGATCGGCCAGCGAGTGCTCGACGAAGAATTCCCGCGTGACCCGGCGCAGCGTAGCCTCTTCGGCGATCGCCTTCGCGCCGTTCTCGCAGAACTCAGCGTGTGCGCGCTTGCCCTCGGCCGGATCCGGCCAGGCGCAGCCCGGGCAGTCGAAGCCCTTCACCTGGTTGAGCTTCAGCAGCGTTCGGGTGCCGCGAACGACCCCGACCTGCTCGAGCACCGGCGTCACGCCGTGTACGACGCCGCCGACGCCGGCCGCCGACTTCTTGACGCCGCGGACGCTCAGGTCCCGCTCGTCAACGTCTTCCTCGGGCGCCCGCCTAGCCATGTCGTACCTCCTCCTTAACCCTAGTCCCGAATCCCGTTCGCGACAGCGGCAGAACCGGTGCGCCGAAGAGCGATAGGGTGGCAGACGGACCCGGGAGGTGGGCACATGTCGGACGATGCCGAAGCATCGAGTGTGGACGCGCCAGCGCCGGACGCGCTGCTGCTCGATGATCTGTCGATGCCGTCCGACCTGAAGACGAAGGTCACCGCCGCCTGGCACGAGTTCGCACGGGCGCTCGCCGGTGTGATCCAGAGTCTCGATCTCGGCGTACACGTCGATCTCACGCTCGATCCGACCGCTACCGGCACCGGGCACGCCATCTACGAGGTGAGCGTCCAGCGGCACGCCGACGGCCGGATCGGTGCGCTCGCGGTCAGCAACGCCGGCCTGCCCGAAGGCCATCGGCTGACCCGCGACGCGGTCGCCGAGATGGTCATCCTCGGCTGGTCCCCGCCCGGCGTGCTGGAAGGCTCGGGCAAGGACTTCGCGCTGGTCGGGGCGCTCGCCGACGCCGGGACGATCGCGGTCACGATCACCAAGACACTGCGCGACGTGTACGGGGCACCGCACCCGGCGTTCCTCACGTACACGGCGCACGACGCCGACGAGGCCGATGTCGACCGTGGCGTCGCTCGGCACCGCCCGGTCGAAGTCGGTGAAGCAGGCCGAGAGGGAGTTCCTGCGGCTCGACGAGGACGGCTTCGCGGCTCTCGAAGATCCGCTGCTGTCCCTCGCCGAGCGGGTCGCGATCGTGGTGGCCGGCGTACAGCGGACGACGCCGGACAAGCTCGTCGTCGACAGCGACGGTGACATCGGCATCCGCTCCGGATCGGCGATGGTATTCGTCCGGATCCGGGAGAATCCCGTCGCTGGTGGACGTGTTCTCGCCGGTGCTCACCGAGATCGAGGCCTCCGAGAAGCTGTACGGCAAGCTGTCCGACCTGACCACGAAGATGCCGATCGGGCGGCTCTACTTCGCGAACAAGACGGTCTGGGCGTCGGTGCCGGTGTTCGGCCGCGATTTCCAGGCCACCCACCTCATGCTCGCGGTGCAGGTGATGACCGGTCTGGCGGACGAGTTGGACGACCGGCTGCACGGCGAGTTCGGCGGCAAGCGGTTCTTCGTCGAGACGGACACCCCGGCGGTCGGCGGCCCGAAGGTCGAGGACGACATCCACACCGGGATGTATCTTGTAAGACGGGTTCAGGCGGATCTGGACCGCCGTGCCGGGGGAATCGACCAGGCGGGACAGCACGATCATGCTCTTCGTCGAGATGATGAACGACTCGGCTCGCAGGCGCTCCAGCGCCTGCTCAAGGTGCGCGATGTCGGCGGCGCGCAGGTGGATCAGGGCGTCCGCGTCGCCGGAGACCGTGTAGGCGCCGATCACCTCGGGATGGCGCCGGGTCGCGGCCGCGATCTGAGCCGGTGTGGTCCGGCCGGTGCAGAACAGTTCGACGAACGCCTCGGTGGTCCAGCCGATCGCGGCCGGGTCGACGACCGCGGTGAAGCCCTTGATCACGCCGGCCGAGCGCAGCCGATCAACCCGCCGCTTCACCGCCGGTGCGGAGAGTGACACGATCGCGCCGATCTCGGCGTACGAAGCTCGCGCATCGGCGACGAGTGACGCAATGATTCGATGGTCTACCGCGTCCATCTGCAACGTTTCGGCTCCTTCGCGCAAGATTTCCATCTGTCATCGTCTCCGGAGCATACCTACTCTTAGTCATCATGACGGCACTTGATCGCGAGATGCGCACCCGGACCTTCCTGATGTGCCCGCCGGAAAACTACGTGGTGGAGTACGCCATCAACCCGTGGATGGACACCACCCGGCCGGTCGACACCGAACTCGCGGTCAAGCAGTGGACGATGCTCCGGGACGCGGTCACCGACCTCGGCCACACCGTGCACACGTTGGCGCCGGGCACGGGCCTGCCGGACATGGTGTTCGCCGCGAACGGCGCGTTCTCGGTCGACGGCGTCGTGTACGGCGCCCGGTTCAAGTACCCGCAGCGGATGGCCGAGGCCGTCGCGCACCGTGAGTTCTACGAGGCCCGTCCGGACGAGTGGCGTTTCGTCGCGCCGACCGAGACGAACGAGGGCGAGGGCGACTTCACCTACCTGCCGGACGCGCACGGCGGCCTGATCCTCGCCGGGTACGGCTTCCGGACCGAACCCGCCGCCCACGCCGAGGCGCAGGAGGTGCTCGGCCGCCCGGTGATCTCGCTGCGGCTGGTCGACCCGCGCTTCTACCACCTCGACACCGCGCTGGCCGCGCTCGACGACGCGAACATCATCTACTACCCGGCCGCGTTCTCCGAGTCCGCGCAGGCCGTGCTGCGGCAGCTGTTCCCGGACGCGGTCATCGCGACCGAGGAGGATGCGCTGGCGTTCGGGCTCAACCTCGTCTCGGACGGCCGCAACGTGCTCCTGAACAGCGAGTGCACGGCGCTGGCTCGTCGCCTCGGAGGCATGGGCTTCACACCCGATCCTGGTGGACCTGGCCGAGTTGAAGAAGGGCGGCGGCAGCATCAAGTGCTGCATGGCCGAGCTGCGCTGACGATCCGGGCTAACCGACCAGGGCACGAACTCGGCGTATGACCTCATCGTGGCCGAGGGTCAGGGCGACCGCTTGAAGATCGGGGCTTCGCGTCGAGCCGGTCAGTGCGATCCGGATGATCTGCGCCGCCTCGCGGATTGATCCGTGGAATCGGGCCGGATCGGCCTTGTGCTCCTTGGGGCTGGGTGCGAATCCCTGCCGCGTCGGCGAGTGCCCGGATCTGATCGAACCACTCCTGCGGATCCTCCAGGCTCCGGTACGTCTCGATGAAGTCCGCCGCGTACGCGCGGATGACGTCCGACGAGAGACTGCCCAGCGGAGTCTCCGACAGGTCGGTTACCAGCAAAAACAGGTCGTTGAGGAAGTATCCGTAGATGGTCCGGAAGTCGGACCACTTCTTGCAGGTCCTTGCGCGGGTTCGCGACGTCGCTGCGCTCGATCGTCAGCGCCCGCAGCGCGATGTCGCGGTCCGCGACCAGCGCCCGTTCCAACTCCGGGTCGTACGTCGCCGACCACGCCAGCACCGTCGCCGTAGATCTCGTCCGGCGACATCGTCGCTACGTAGTCGGCGCAGATGTCTTCGAGCTTGACCAGATCGACCAGGGAACCGGACGAACCGCAGTCCGCCAGCCGAATCGGAGTCGGCGAGCGCGACGGCCAGGGGCAGCTCCGCCAAGCGGCCGTTGGCCAGACCGCGCAGGTAGTAGAGCACGGCCGGAACGGGATATCCGGCCTCGACGTAGAAATCGACGGACGCCTCCGGGTCCTTGCGCTTGGAGAGTTTCCGCTTGCTCGCACCCTCCTTCTTCAGGAGTTGGGCGATGTGGGCGTACTCGATCCGCTCGAACGCGAGGGCATCGAACAGCTGCAGGTGCAGCGGCACCGACGGGAGCCACTCCTCGGCGCGCAGAACCAGGCTCACGCGCATCAGATGGTCATCGACGGCGTGGGCGAAGTGATAGGTGGGCAGACGCAGCGCCTGGTCGGAACTCTTGAGGATCACGACATCGTTGTAGTTGTCCTCGGTCTCGATGCGACCGCGGATAGCGTCGACGTACTCCACGCGCCGGCCGGCGACACCTGGCGAGCGGAACCGCACCACGTACGGCCGGCCGGCGGCCAGTGCCTCGGACACGTCGTCATCCGATGCGTCCCGCCACGGCGCCCACTTCCCGTAGTAGCCGGTCGGCACCTTCACCGCCTGCTGTTCCGCGGTCGCGGCGGCGAGCTCCTCTCGCGAGGCGAAGCACAGGTAGGCCCGACCGGCCCGGAGCAGATGCCGCACGTACGTCAGGTAGGTGCTCGGCCCGTTCGGACTGCAGGTAAGGGCCGTAGCTGCCGTTGCCGTCATCCTCGAGCGGCTCGACGTCGAAGTACGCGAACGCGGTGGCGAACTGTTCCTTCGCGCCTTCGATCTCGCGGGCCTGATCGGTGTCCTCGATCCGGACGAAGTACGTACCGTCGGAGTGAACCGCCAGGTCCTTGTCGAGCATCGCGGCATAGATGCCGCCGATGTGCATGTGCCCGGTCGGGCTCGGGCAGAAGCGTGTGACCATCGCGCCGTCGACCAGAGTTCGCGTCGGATACCGCTGCTCCCAGACCTCCGGCTCCGGAAGATCCGAGGGGAACAGTGCGTCGATCGTGGTCCGATCGATCATGGGTCTCCTTCGCCGATGGGACGAATGCTGCGGTCGCTCCGAGGGCCGAATGGCCGGGTTTGCGCTTGTCGCAGCATAGTCGTACGGGTCAGGAACCGGTGGAGACCGCCGGCTTGTTCGGGATCACGACCAGCTTCGCGGTGGCGTTCGCGCCGTCCTGGATGCCGGCCACGCCGACGAACTCGCCGACCGTGACGGCACTCGGCTGGATCTGCGTACGGGCTTCGATGACCTTGAGCGGGCCACTGGTCGTCCACGTCAGCGTGAAGCCGTCCGTGCACTTCACCGTCATGGTGGTCGCGGTGATCGCGGTGACCGTGCCGCGCTGCACGTCGATCGTCTGATCGCCGGTCTTCGTCTCGACCGTCACCTGGCCGTGCTCGACCTTGCCCTTGAGCGCAAGCTTGCGGATCGCCAGCCGGCGAAGGCGTGGGTGCTTGGCATTGCCGGGCGCAGCGGTGCTCGTGGTGGTACCGGTCGTGACGTCGTCCGCGGTGAAGCCCGCTGCGGTCAGCGCGGTCTGTTCGGCGGTCAGCGATCCGGCGTAGGCCGGCGTGCTCGAGCATCCCGCCAGACCGAGCATGCCGGCCGCTCCGAGCGCCGCAGTAGCGATTGCGAGACCCATCCGATTGCGTACGTTCATGATCTGCTCCTCATCGTCAGGCTTCACTCTGCCTGGCCAATGCGTGCAGGCGGTTCGCCGAAGGTTCGAGGAACGTAAGACAAGTTGATCGTGGCGTGCCGGATCAACCGGAGATCACGGGCGCCGGCGGGCCGCCAGCGTCGGCATCGCCACAGTGAACCGGGCGCCGCCCTCGGGGGCATGGCCGGCCTCGATCACGCCACCCAGCCTGCGGACCAGGCCGGCAGCCAGCGCGAGGCCGAGCCCTGAACCGACCTTCCGGATGCCGCGGTAACGCTCGTACAGCGCGCCTCGCTCAAAGACCACGGCCAGGTCTGCGTCAGTGAATCCGGGGCCACCGTCGCGTACCTCGATGAATCCGAAGTGCGGCGCGGCCGGACTCGGGCCGCGGACCGCGAGCACGATCGGCGCTCCCGCCGGAACCACCCGCAGCGCGTTCTCCAGCAGCCCGTCGATGACCTGGCGGAGCCGCCCCGGATCGGTATAGACGATCACGGGTACGCGGGGCAGCTCGGTCCGGAGGATCAGACCCGTGCTCGCCCACCGGCCGGACCATGCCTCGACGACATCGTTCGCGAGCTGCAGCAACTCGACCGGTACGGTCTCGATCGGGAATTCGGCCGCCTCCAGCCGCGCCAGGGACAGCAGGTCGGTGACGAGTCGTTCCAGGTTGCCGGCCTCGACCAGCATGGTCTGCCCGGCCTGGCGAGTGTCGTCCGGACCGACGACGCCGTCGGCAAGCGCCTCGGCGTAACCGCGCAGCGAGGTCAGCGGCGTCCGGAGTTCGTGCGAGATGGAGAGCAGGAAGTCGCGCTGGCGGCCCTCGCTGACCGCAAGCGCCGCAGCCAGGTTATTCAACGCGTACGCGAGATCCTCCGCCTCGGACGGCGGTTCGGGCCGTAGCCGGACGGTGCGATCTCCGGCGGACAGGCGGCCGGCGACGATTGCCGCGTTGCGGATCGGGCGGGCCAGCCGGCGTGCCAGCAGCGCGCCGGCGAGACCACCGGCGAGCAACCCGGCGAGCAGAGCCAGTAATAGCCTGGCCACGATGGTGCCGCCGACCGCCGCCGCCCTCGTCTGTACGAGTACCACGCCGTCGCGTGTCGACCTCGGTCCACCGGTCGTGCCGTCCGGCAGCGGGCTGCCCTCGACGAGCACCCGCCGACCGTTCACGATTGCGGTCGCATCCGTGACGACCTGATTGTTCGCGATCCGGCTGACCACGTTCGCCGGAAGACCGGCATGATCGGCGGTGCCGTTGCGGATCAAGTAAATGTCGATGTTCTGCAGTCGCAGCCGACGAGCGAGCTGCTCGGGCCGGACCGCTGGTGACTCGAGTGCCGCGACGGCGAGTGATGCCTTGTCCTGCAGCGTCGCCCGGGCCTGCGACTCGCCGGCCCGGATCGCGAGCGGAAACGCGACACCAGCCGTGACCAGCACCGAGACCAGTGCGGCCAGGCAGGTCGCGAGGACGGCCCGGGCGGTCAGCGTCTTCGTGAACGGTGATCGTCTCCGTGGCGCCGGTGGCGGTGACGCGTAGGGGGAGGGTCCGGTCGGCGGAGCGGGCAGCGGATAGGGCGCGGCCGGGAGCGCCTCGGTCGGTTCGAACATCGGTTCCGGCATCGGTTCAGGCATCTCGTCCCGCATCCGCGGCATAGCCGACGCCCCGGATCGTCCGGATCATCGAGCCGGCCTCGCCGAGCTTCCCGCGCAGCTGGGCGACGTGCACGTCGACCGTACGGGTGCCGGCGTGCGCGGCGTAGCCCCATACCGATGCCAGCAGCTCCTCCCGGGTGAACACCCGGCCGGGCCGGTTCATCAGGTGGGCGAGCAGGTCGAACTCGGTCGAGGTGAGCGCGATCGGCACGCCGCCGGCCAGCACGAGGCGGCGACTCGCGTCGATCGTGACCGGGCCGACCTGGCGTACCTGGGCGATCTCCGGTGCGCCGGCCGTACGCCGCAGAACTGCCTTGATCCGGGCGACCAGCTCGCGGGGGCTGAACGGTTTCGTCAGGTAGTCGTCGGCGCCGAGTTCCAGACCGACGATGCGGTCGACTTCGTCATCCCGGGCGGTCAGGAAGATCACCGGTGTCCAGTCGCCGGACTCGCGCAGGCGGCGGCAGATCTCCAGGCCGTCGTGGCCGGGCAGGCCGATGTCCAGGATGCAGACGACCGGGCGCATGCCGGCGGGCGGCGGCGAGGCCGGCGATGCCGTCGCTCTCCACGTGTACGCCGAATCCGTCCCGTGTCAGATACATCCGGACGAGATCGGCGATCGGCCGCTCGTCCTCGACCACGAGAACGAGACCCTTACCCGGCTGATCACTCACTGCACCATGATGTCCGACACGCGTGCACGTGCATATGCGGGACATGTTCGGGTTGTGTACGGGCTGCGTACAGGCCGCGTCTCGTCCGGCACGGACGGGGGCTCGGCTGGCAGGTAGGCCGGGGAGGTATCTACCTGCCAGCCGAGCGAGGGAAGTTACGCCGCGGCGCTCAGGTGGCCGGAAAGGTTGAGCTTGCGGAGGCCGATCGTGGCCGGGCGAAACACATATCCGAGGGCGGCCTCCAGATGCCAGATCATGCCTGGCAACCGGGCCTTGATGATGAACCGTTCGCGTACGCCATCCGGCGCGGTTGCGGACAGCTCGATCGACGTGAGCCGCCGATCGGCGGTCCACACCACGTTACGCAGCGTGGTGACGGCGGCATCCAGATGTACGCGCGGCCGGTGCAGAATCCGGCTCTCCGATGTCACGATGATCCGCGTCTTCGTCAGCAGCATGATGTGATCACCGGCGAGTGGCCGGTCCAGCAGGCTGCATCGGGTCAGCAGAAGAACGGTCTGGTCGAGCCCCACACATCGCCGGAGCAGAGGAATCTGCCGACTGATCGAGGCCATAGGAATCCCGGCAACGTTTGCCGCCGAGAGAAATGTCCGATCGAACGGGTCCATGTACTACTCAACGAGCCGTATCTGACGAACGATGCGGCCTAACTACGGACATGTAGTTCAAATCGTGCAATTCGCCCATAAAACATGCCGGTCTGGCTACGCGGCGTAACCAATCTGGTTCACTCGCACGAGTGGACCACGGTCGTGCAAGGACAGTCCACATTGGCGTACCCGCCGGGCTACCACCGGAAATGTGGTAGTCCGGCGCAGCCGATCATCCCATCGACGTAGTGGCGCGCGGGACCTACCCTCAGCCTGTGACATATGACCCTAACCAGCCCGGCTACTCCGATCCGGTCGACGGCTACCCGACGCAGCCGCCCTACGTTCAGCAGCCGATGCCCGGCACGGTGCCCGGCTACGGCCCCATTCCGATGGGGCAGTACTACGGCACCGACGTCTACGGACGGCCGCTGTCCGACAAGAGCAAGGTGATCGCCGGAATTCTCGGCATCGTGCTTGGCGGTCTCGGCCTCGGCCGGTTCTACATCGGCGACAACAAGACCGGCATCTTGATGATCGTGGTCACCTTCTTCACGTGCGGCCTCGGCCACTTCTGGGGCGTCGTCGACGGAATCTTGATGCTGGTCAACGGCGGCGTGGACGCGCAAGGACGAGTCCTCCGCGACTAGACGGCTCGCCCGCCCGATCATGCCACCGCGGGCGGTCGAGGGCGGTGGCGGCGACTATCGTGCTAACCAGCGCTGGATGAGGTCCGGCGCTGGCCAGCCGTCCACCATGAAGGGACCCACCGTGCAGATCCGGCCAGGTGCTCCCGAAGGTGAAGAGCCGTCCGAGAATGATCCGTTCGAGGATGAGCCCGACGAGGCTGCGGAAGCACCGCCGCTGGTCGCCGCTCGATGGCGCGTCGACCGCACCATGATGGTCGCTAAGGGCATCGGCATCATTGCGTTCGCCGCGATCCCGCAGGTGTTCGAGACGAACACGGCGAGCCGCTGGTTCGGCATCGTGGTCGCGGCGGCGCTCGCCGGTTATCTGGTACGCGACCTGGTCGCCCCGGTCCGGCTCGAGGCCGATGCGGACGGCGTCACGGTGATCCAAGGGTTCGCGTCGCATCGCCGGATCCCGTGGGCCGACGTGGATCGCGTACGGGTCGATAAGCGGCGCCGATCCGGATTCCTGGAGATCGAGACAGAAGCGTCGCTGCACCTGTTCAGCCGCTACGACCTCAGTATGCCGCCGGATCAGGCGGCCGAGATGCTGGAGCGGATCCGCCCGTAGCGCGTCAGACGGGCGACGTGAGCTGATTCAACTGGTGCGTCTGCCATGCCGTGATGAGCGCCAGCACCAGGACCGTTCCCGCGATCACGCCGGTCTGGATCTGCGTACGGCGGGTCTGCGGTGCGTGCGTGACGCCGTAGCCGACCAGGGCTCCGACCAGGAGGCCACCGATGTGGCCGGGGATCGAGATGCCACGGATCGTGAACGTGAAGACGAGATTGAGCACGATGACCGGCATGATCGCCGAGGCATTGAGGTTCAGCTTCTTCAACACGAAGAAGTACACGCCGAGCAGGCCGAAGATCGCCGTGGACGCTCCGGCGCTGGCCGCGGTCGGCGAGAACACGTACGCCGCGACGTTGCCGCCGATGCCGCAGACCAGGTAGACGGCGGCGAACCGGAGAGGGCCGAGCATCGCCTCGAGCGGGCGGCCCAGGATCCATAGCGAGTACATGTTCACGGCCAGATGGATGAGGCCGTAGTGCATGAACATGGCGGTGATCAACCGGTAGTACTCGCCGTTGGCTACTCCACCGGGCCCGTAGTAACCCAACGGGCCTTGGACCGGGTGGAACGTTTCGCCGATGACGGCGGTGTGGTCCATCAGCGGTGTACTGCCGCCGAAGCCGAGTCCGCCGCCGAACAGCGCATTGCCGATGTTTTTGGACGACAGCACCGAAGCGAGCAGCATCAGACAATTGATAACGATCAACGTGATCGTGACATATCCGTGTACGCCGGCCCGAGTCGCACCGAACGCCGTACGCACCGGGCGTTGGGTCCGGCGTCCTTCGGCAACGCATTCGGGGCACTGGTGACCGACCGATGCCGGATTCATGCAATCCGGGCAGATCGGCCGGTCACAGCGCACGCATCGGACGTAGGTTTCCCGCGACGGATGCCGATAGCAGAACGGCGTGGTCGAGGATGGAACCTGAGTCATGACCGGAAGAGTAGCGCTAAGACCGACCAACAATCGAGACTGGCGGGCGTGAGCCGCGTCCTGCCCGGCGACTCGCGGCGTTGTCGTCGCCGCCCATGAAACCCATCATCGTCGACTTCTCCGCCGACGCGATCCGCAGGCCAGGCCACGCCTCACACCCACCGCCCCGATTGCTGGTCGGCCTACTCCTGTACGGTTTCGACCTCGACCCGCTCGATCACGACATCCTGCACCGGACGGTCGTTGCGACCGACCCGCGTCGTGGCGATCGTGTCGACGGTCTTGCGGGAATCGTCGTCGGCAACCTCGCCGAAGATCGTGTGCTTCATGTTCAGGTGCGGCGTCGGGCCGACCGTGATGAAGAACTGCGAACCGTTCGTACCCGGTCCGGCATTCGCCATCGCCAGCAGGTACGGCCGGTTGAACGTCAGCTCGGACGTGACCTCGTCACCGAACTTATAGCCCGGTCCGCCGGTGCCGGTACCGGTCGGGTCCCCACCCTGGATCATGAACCCGCTGATCACCCGGTGGAAGATCGTCCCGTTGTAGTAGGGACCGCTGCCGACGGCGCGCGTACGCGGGTCGGTGTACTCGCGCGTGCCCTGCGCGAGCTCGACAAAGTTACGGACCGTCTTGGGCGCCTGGTTGCCGAACAGCTCGACCTTGATCGGGCCGACGTTCGTGAACAGCGTCGCATAGGTCTTTTCAGCCACAGTGACTCCTTGTTTGGCGAATGTCTCATCGCAATCCTGCCACTTGTCCGTTCTGGCCATATCGGGAGGCCAGAGGGGGCACGATGGCCTAGGAACACCAGTGAGACCAATTCGCACAGCGGAGGTGGGGGCACGTGTTTGGTCGGCGTCACGTGAAGACCAGGCGGGACCTGGTCCGTGCCGAATTCGGGGCGAGTATGGATCTCTTGAAGCAGGCAGCGGCACACGCCGCCGGCGGCCTCGGAGCGACCGTGGGGCCCTCGATCGGAAACGTAAAGGACTCGGCGATGAACAAGACCGATTCGGCGCGCGGCTTTATGAAGCCCGCCGCCGGCCGCGTAACAACCGCGGCGTCACAGGGCTGGGATTCGACGATTGCGGCGTTCAGCCCGCTCGCCGACGCAGCGAAGCAGGGGTCGATCCGCGCTGGAATGCTCGACGCGAAGCGCAAGCCAAAAAAGGACGAAAAGGCACCAAAGGTGATTGCGTTCTCGTCGACCACGACGGAGACCGAAACGCCCAGCCACACCGGGCTCTATGCGCTGCTCGCCACGGGTGTGGCGGTGGGTGCGGCCGGCGCGCTCGTGGCGCGGCGCCGGACGCGGGCGAAGTGGGCCGAGTACGAACCGGGCAGCCTCCGCTCAGACGCCTCGTCGTTCATGGACGCCGGCGCGACCAGCACGAAGTCGTTCGGTGACAAGACCTCGGACAGGACGGCCGACCTGACCGACGACGCCGGCGCGGTGACCAAGGCGACGACCTGGACGAAGGGGCACGCCAAGTCGGCCGTCGAGACGGTCCGCAACCGGATTCACGAGGCGACCGCTCCTCCGGACGACTCGATGGACGACAAGGCGGATAAGGCCGTCGACAAGGCATCCGACAAGGTCAATGAGGGTGCCGCCCACATGACCGACAAGGCGGAGGCGAAGTACAACGCGACATCCCACTCCGGTGGATCCAGCACGAACACGCGTGGCGGCGCCCGCGTCGACGACGAGGTCGATGACTTGATCAGGTCTGCCAAGAACGGACGCATGTAGGTATCGACGAAGCGGGCGGACCCGATGGGTCCGCCCGCTTCGTGTCTAGAGCCAGTTGGATTTTCGGAACTGCCGGTAGAGCACGATCGATGCCGCGAGACAGACCACCAATACCGTGGGATAGCTGTACTTCCAGTTGAGTTCCGGGATGTATTTGAAGTTCATGCCATAGATGCCGGCCACCGCCGTCCAGACCGCCGCGATACCGGCCCAGGCCGCGATCTTGCGCATGTCGTTGTTCTGATCGACCGAGACCTGGGCGAGCCGCGCCTGCAGGATCGAGTTCAGCAGATCGTCGAACGACTGAACCTGGTCGACCGTACGGGTGAGATGGTCGTTGACGTCCCGGAAGTAGCGCCGCAACTCCGGTGCGACGTCCGGGATCTGGCCGCTGACGATGTCGATCACCGGGCGGGTCAGCGGCAGCACCGCGCGCTTGAACTCGACCAGCTCACGCTTCAGCTGGTAAATGCGCTGGATCGGGCCTTGCCGGTCGCGCGAGAACACCATGTCCTCGAGTTCGTCGATGTCATGCTGGATCTCGCCGGCCGTCTCGACGTAGGAGTCGACGACCCGGTCGTAGACCGCGTGTGCAACCGCCCACGGGCCCTGCGCCAGGAGTTCCGGCTTCGCCTCCAGATCGGATCGCAGCGTGCCGAGTTCGGTCGGCGTACCGTGCCGGACGGTAATCACGAACGAGTTGCTCAGGAACATCATCACGTGGCCGGTCTCGACGATCTCCGAGTTCTCGGTCAGCTCGGAATGCTCGACGTACTGCACGGTCCGGAGCGCGGCGAACGTCATCGCGCCGTACCGCTCGATCTTGGGTCGTTGCAAGCCCTGCAGCGCGTCCTCGACCGGCAACTCGTGCAATTCGAACGTGCTCGCGATGTCGTTCAGCTGCTCGGCGCTCGGTTCGTGAAGACCCAACCACAGAAAAGCATGGGGGGTACGCCGGACCACGTCCCACGCCGCGGCGTAGTCCCAGGTGCGCGTCGTGCGCTGGCCCCCGATGTAGACGCCGCAGTCGACGATTGCGTTGTGATCACTGTTGCGATCGGAGCGGGGACTTCGCGGCGGGGTGCCGAGGATCCGGGTCACCGTCTTGATCGCCCGGGTCAGGCCGAGACCTCGATGATCCTGCAGTTCCGCCATCGTGTCCCCCTTCAACTTGTCGCGTCGCGCTGTCGGGGACAGGTTACGCCGGTGGTTTGAACCGGACGTGAAAACGGCGCCGGGTGGAGATCCACCCGGCGCCGTCCATGAAGCGTCGTGTCAGGCGCCGCGGACCTCGTCGATCGCGGCGGCGAGCCGGCGTACGCCCTCGTCGATCTGGTCGACGGTGACGGCCGAGAAGGCCAGCCGTAGCGAGTGGTGGCCGCCCTCGATCAGGAAGTCGCTGCCCTTGACGATCGCCACGTTGCGCGCGGCGGCAGCCGGGAACAGCTTGTCGACATCGACGTCGTCCGGCAGGTCGATCCAGAGGAAGTAGCCACCGTCCGGCTCGGTGAACTGCACGCCGGGGATGTGCTTGCGCAGCGACTCGCCGAGGATGGTCGCACGCTCGCCGAGCGCCGCGCAGACCGTCTTGATCGAGCGGTCGATGTCACCCGAGACACAGAACTGGTGGACGGTCGCCTGCGAGAACATGCCGGGCGAGATGTAGCGGTTCGTCGCCCGCTTGACGAGCGTGGCGATGAACGGCTTGGGCCCGACCAGATATCCGACACGTACGCCGGGGCAGACCGTCTTCGTGAACGAACTCGCGTGCACGACGACGCCGTCGGTGTCCTGCGAGAGCATGCTCGCCAGCTTCTCGCCACGGAACCGGACATCGGCGTACGGGTCGTCCTCGAAGATCGTGAAGCCGAACTCCTTCGCCAGCGCCAGAAGCGCCGTACGCCGCTCGGCGGACAGCGTGACGCCGGCCGGGTTCTGGAAGTTCGGGATGATGTGCGCGAGCGTCGGCCGGACGCCGGATTCGAGCAGGGCACGCAACTCGTCCGTGTCGATGCCGTGCGCGTCGAGCGTGACCTGATGCACCACGGCGCCGCGTTCCCGCAGGCTGAGGAGCGTCCGGTCGTACGTCGGCTTCTCCACGATGACCGCATCGCCCGGCTTGACGAAGTGCTCGAACACGAACGCATCCGCTTCCAGCGAACCGTTCATGACGATCACGTTCTCGGCATCGACGCCGTGCTTGGCCGCGATCCAGGCGCGGAGCGGAACGTAGCCGACGGCGGTGCCGTAGGCGGTGACGCCGGCCGGATCGAGATCGAACGCGCGACCGGCGGCCGCCTTCAGGCCGGCGATGTCGATGATGTCGAGCGACGGAGCGCCACGGGCAAATGAGATCAGCTGCTCAGCGGTCATGGCGTAAGCCTACGGACGTGGTCTCCGAGCGCCGAATCAGGCGCGCGTGATGTCCACCATTTGAGTCGCCCGTTGCCGGTCATCGCTCCAGGCTCCGATGATGTCGCGGACCGAGATCACGCCGAGGACATCGTCGTCCTCCATCACAACCAGGTGCCGGAACCCGCCGCGGATCATCGCGGCCGCCGCTTCGTCGAGTGTCCACTGCGGACCTGCGTACACGACGTCCCAGGTCAAATGGTTGGTCGCGCGCTCAATGTCCGGATCCAAGCCGCGCCCGATTACGTTCAGCACGTCACGTTCGGTCAGGATCCCCATGCCGGCCGAGTCGGGATCGCTGACCACCGCGGAGCCGACCCGTCGCGTGGTCATGAGTTGTGCCACCTGGCGGATCGTGTGTTCCGGTCCGACCATCAGAACGGCCGTGCTCATCGCGTCACGTACATGCATGGCGCTTCATCGCCTCTCCGTTGCGGCAACCAACCTGTCCGAACCAGGACAGTACGGTCATCCTCGCGCGCTCGGAGGCAACTCTCAATAGTTTGTCGGCAGATCTAGTGGTCTTTTGTCGGATTCAGTGTTGCTGCGGTCACCTTCATCCCTTCGCGGGCGGTTGCCGCGATGCTCGCCAGCAGGAAAAGACCGTTGACGGCGGTGAACGCGACCATGAGCCAGACCGACCAACGTGGCACGAACGCGATCACGAGCGCGATCAGCGTGATCATCACGCTGAAGTCGCGAGAAAGTTTGATCATCCGGACGATCGGCGAGCGGGATGTGATCAGACTCTGCGAGCTGTCGTCCTTCGCCAGCACCGATGTCACCAGGTTGATCAACCAGCACCCGGCGAACGTGGCGACGAACCAGGTCGGCGTGGTCGGGTGGTAGCGGACCGCCACCGCGCTGACCGCCGACACGAGCGCGATCTGGGTGGCGACGTCGCACAGGATGTCGATCCGGGCGCCGGCCGCGCTGGCCTGCCCGGCGACTCGGGCAAGCTGGCCGTCGGCGCAGTCGAATGCGTACGCGACGTGCCAGAGGACGAGCGCGGACAGGCCGACGGCGAGTGCCGAGACGCGACCGTCCTGCAGCGCCGGCGCGAGCGCGGTGACGGCGATCGACGTCCCCAGCCCGATCAGCAGGTTCAGCAGCGTGAGTGCGGTCGGGGCGAGGCCGATCCGGTACGCGGCGAGCGCGAAGCGGGCGCCGATGTGTTGATCGACGGCTTCGGTCATCAGCCCGCCGCCACGGTTCTTCGCGTAAAAGGTGGCGGTGGTTGGCTCAGCGTTCACGATTTCGTCACCTTAGTGTCAGCAAATCCCACAAATACCCCGCTTGCGATGACCGGTTATCGACGGACGCCGAGCGCCGCGGTGTCGGCGTAGATCTTCACGAGCTGCTCCAGCACCGTGGCCGGTGTGAACATCTCCTCGTAGCGTGCCCGCGCAACCGGTGCCAGCGCTGCTGCCCCGGCACGTGCAGTCGGCAGCGCTGCGGCGAGCGTATCGGCGGTCGGCTCGACGGTCCAGCCGGCCGGCCCGATCAGATAGGGGGTGCCGCCCATCGCGGTGCCGAGCACCGGACGGCCGTTCGCGAGCGCCTCGATCACGACGCCGGACAGCGGCTCCTGCCACACCGACGCGGAGATCACGACGGCCGTGGAGCGCATGGCTGCGCGTACCCCCTCAGCACTTGTGGGGCCGTCGAACGCGATGTCGCGCGCGTTCGGCGGCGGCCGCGGTGGCCAGATCCCGCAGTTCGCCGTCACCGATGATCCGCAACGTCCCGTTTGCGCCGTCCGGATGCCGGCGCCACGCGTCCAGCAGCAGCGACAGACCCTTCTCCGCACTGAGGCGGCCGACGAACAGGAAGCCGTCACCGATCGGCGCGACCGGTCCCGGATCGGGCGTGGAGTTCGGCTTGATCGAGATGCGGTCCTCGGCGATGCCGAATTCGCGCAGGTAGTCGGCGATGCCGCCGGTCAGCGCGATGAACCGGTCGACGTCGTGCCAGGTCCCGCGATGCGCGGTCAGCGTGGTCGCCATGATCACCGATTGCGCGGTCGAGCCTCGGTAGCACTTGTGCTTGATCGCCGGCATCGGAAACCGCAGGCCGACGCAGTCATGGCAATCCTGCCCGTCACGGAAGAACGTGGCCGCGGCACAGACATGGCGGTAGTTGTGGATCGTCTGGATCACCGGAAGGCCGTGGGCGTGCGCGGTCCGGATCACAAACGGCGAAAGCAGGGGGTACGGGTTGTGCAGATGCATGACGTCCGGACGCTCGGCTTCGATCAGTGCGGCGAGCTGGCGCTGGGCATCGTGTGCGTACAGCGGCGACGCGGCGAGCAGGAGCTTGCGCGGCGCGGACATGCCGGAGATCTCGTCGGACGACCGGATGAACGGAACCACGTCGACGCCGGCGGCCCGGAGCTGGGCCATCTCGGCGTCCACGATGTTGTTCTCCCCGGACGGCTGCGCCGAGGAGTATCGATTGTGTGCGATGAGGACCTTCATAGCGTGGCCCACCCTACGGCAGACTGGAGAGCATGCCTGAGTTGCCTGAGGTTGAAGCGCTCGCCGCGTATGTTCGGGAGCGGGCGGTCGGCCACGTGATCGAGCGGATCGACGCGGCCGCGATCAGCGCGCTGAAAACGTTCGATCCGCCGCTGACCGCTGCGCACGGCCAGAAGATCACCGGTGCGAGCCGGCACGGCAAGTTCCTCGACATTCATGTCGGCGACGAGCTGCATCTGGTCATCCATCTTGCGCGGGCCGGGTGGCTGCACTATCGCGACGCGCTCGCGCCGGCGCCGCTGCGTCCGGGAAAGGGACCGATCGCGCTCCGCGTGCGGCTCGACGACGGCTCCGGCTTCGATCTGACCGAAGCGGGTACGCAGAAGAAGCTCTCCGTCTACCTGGTCCGCTCCGCGTCCGAGGTGCCCGGTGTGTCCCGTCTCGGCCCGGATGCGCTCGGTGTCTCCCGTGAGCAGTTCGAAACCGCACTGCGTGGTCGCCGCGGGCAGATCAAGGGCGTGATCAAAGAGCAGGACGTGCTCGCCGGCATCGGGAACGCGTACTCGGATGAGATCTTGCACGCCGCGCATCTTTCGCCGTTCGCGATCACCGATCGGCTCACGGCCGAGCAGTTCGACCGCCTGTACGCGGCGACTCGCGAGATCCTGACGAATGCGGTCGAGCGCTCGGTCGGGCAGAAGGCCGCGACGTTGAAGGGCGAGAAGCGCTCCGGCCTGCAGGTTCACGCCCGGACTGGGCTGCCGTGTCCGGTTTGCGGAGACACCGTACGGGAAGTTTCGTACGCGGATTCCAACTTTCAGTACTGCCCGACCTGTCAGACGGGTGGGAAACCGCTGGCCGACCGCCGACTTTCCCGGCTGATCCGTTGAAATCGGCTTAACGAGTCGTGAACGACCGAATACGTAGAGCATTTCCGGCGGCTTCGGCATCCCGCACGTCGCGGAGAGTGACGAGCCCGCGTCTCGACACGCCGCGATCCGCGCACTACTGTCCCCCTGTCGACATCGTTCAGACCTGATCAATGGCACACTGAGTTCACCGTGGAAGACTCGACGTCCCCAGTGGGCTGGTCGGTGCTCTCCGATGTAGACGAGCACAGACAATCGTTCGATGGACCGGCTGGCACTTTCGTCGCCGGTCGGATGAGCTTCGTACCTGACGGCTCGGCAACCATCGGCTCGGCACGGGAGGACACACCACAGGTGACGACGAGCCTCCAGCCGCCAACGACGACGCAGCCCGCCCGGAGGCCGATGAACGGCGTGTCATCCCTCTCGGCCGATGGCGGTCTCGAACCACCGCAACCGGCTCCGAGCGGCGTACCCCGCAACGCGGCGTGGTCCCGCCACCATCGGCTCGCGACCTGGCACCGGCCGTACACCGCCGGTCTTTTGATCGCGGATTTCGTCTGCATCGTGCTGGCCGACGCGACCGCGCTGTGGCTGGTCGGCGACAGCATGAGCGGCTTCCGGAGCGACTACGGTTCCCCGCTCGCGTTCGGCACGCTGGTGTACGCGCTGATCCCGCTCGGCTGGATCGCGGTGCTGTGGGCACACGGCGCATATGACCGGCGCTATCTCGGCATGGGAACCGACGAGTTCAAACGGGTGATCCGGGCCTCGGTCACGGCTCTGGCGCTCGTCTCGTTCCTCGCATTCACGACCGCCGCGGCGAAGGGTCATAACGGCCTGTCCCGGGTCGGCGTGGGCATGGCGCTCGGCGGCGCGCTGATTTACGTGCTGATTGTCCGCTTTGCCGCTCGCCGGATCCTGCACCTCATCCGCGGCCGCGGCGGCGCGAGCCACCGGCTGCTGCTGATCGGCACGCTGTCCGAATCGCTCGAGGTGCACAAGGCGATCACGCGGACCATGCACTCGGGCATGGTGCCGGTCGCCATCCACCTCACCGACGGTCGCGGCCTGAACTCAAGGCGCCCGGTTCCGGTTCCGGTGTACGCGAACCGCGACATCATGTCGCTCGTGCAGGAGATCGGTGCCGACACGGTCGCGGTCTGCGGTTCGGCCTCCGGCGATCGATCCGACCTGCGGCGCCTCGCCTGGCAGTTGGAAGGCACCGGCGTCGACCTGGTCGTGGCACCACAGCTGACGGATATTGCCGGACCTCGCGTGCACATCCGGCCGGTCGAGGGCCTGCCGCTGCTCTACGTCGAGGAGCCCAAGCTCGCCGGCGTGTCCTGGCTGGTCAAGAACGTGATGGACCGGTTCCTCGCAGCGGTCGGTCTGCTGATCGCGTCGCCGCTCTTCCTGCTGATCGCGCTGTCGATCAGGGTGTCCGACCCGGGCCCGATCTTCTTCCGGCAGCGCCGGACCGGCCGGGAAGGCAAGATCTTCTCGGTATGGAAGTTCCGCACGATGTACGTCGACGCCGAAGAGCGCAAGGCAAAGCTCGACCAGCTCAACGAGAGCGACGGCATGCTCTTCAAGATGAAGCGCGACCCTCGGGTGTTCCGGGTCGGTCAGTGGCTCCGGTCGAGTTCGCTGGATGAGCTGCCGCAGCTGCTGAACGTACTGTTCGGGGATATGTCGCTGGTCGGACCTCGGCCGTTGCCCGCCGAAGACGGTGACTTCCTCGGTGACGTACGCCGCCGGTTGCTGGTCCGCCCCGGGATGACCGGCCTGTGGCAGGTGTCCGGCCGATCCGACCTCTCCTGGGACGATGCGGTCCGGCTGGACCTCTACTACGTCGACAACTGGTCGCTCGCGTTCGACCTGACGATTCTCTGGCGCACGGTCGGTGTCGTGCTGCGGAGCAAGGGCGCTTACTGACACGGTCCGGAGTCTCTCCGGTTGGAGGGAGTCTCTGCAGGTTGTGGGTCTCTGCCGGGCCCTACCGCTCTGCACCGTATGTGAGTCCAGAGTGGTAGGCGCGCTGCGAGGGCAGCCTGCCGACCATCCCACTGGTCAACCACGTGCCGGTCAACGTCGGCTGGCGGCCGGCGTTCACTCGTGGCGTCCCCCGGGCATCCTTCCGGACCGCCGTACGTCCCGGAGCCCTCGCAGGCTACTCAAAGATCGTCGGTCCGTTGGTGGTGCCGTCGGGGAGACGCTGGCGGCGTGGGTGGATGCGGCGGCGCGGGTATGGAGGACGGTGTGGCGAGCGGGACGCGGCGGCGCTGGCGGGGGCGGAGGTCACGGATCGGCGGGGGATGTCACGGTTGGCCGCTGCGTGCCACACTGTCCGGCAACGCGCCGATCGGGCGCTTGACGGACCAGGAGCCCCCCGCAGATGTCCGACCTAGCGCCCGCCTCGCCTCGCTCCGATCACCCTGCTGCGGACCAGGCGCCTCCAGGCTGGCCGACGATCCCGGGCCAGGCGCCCGGCGCGCCGCCCGGCCAACTCGGGTTGATGCCGGCGTACGCGCCGAGCCCGACCGGATGGGTCCAGGGTCCCAACGGCTGGGTACGCGTGCCGGCCTATCCGCAGCGGCCGGTGCCGCCGACGATGTTCCAGCGCCACTGGCCAGGGCCGGGTAAGACCGCTGCCGCGCCGCGGGTCTCGATCAGCCTGATCGTGGTCGCCGGCGTCGTCGGCGCCGTCGGCCTCGTCCCGTCGTTGCCTGGCTTCGGCTGGTTCGTGACGGCGGTCGCACTGGCTGTGCTGTCGATCGCCACCGGACTCGGACGCCGGCCAGTCGCCACGACGACCGGCGATTCGGCCGCGGCCGCTGTCGCACCTGGTGTGGAGGGTGCTGCGGTCGGCGACGTACCCGGCGTTGTCGTTGCGGGTGACGCAGCGGATACGGCCGGTTCGGTTTCGGCTGCGGAGCACGGGTCCGAAGCGGCTCCGGTCGCGTCGGACGGCGGGACGGGGGGCGGCGCGGTTGGGCGTACCCCTCGCTTGTCGTTTGCGGAGCACGGAGAGCGCGCGTTCTGGGGAGCGTGCGCGCTCGCGCTGCTCGCGGTCGGGACGTTCCGCGCGGCCGGCTGGCTGTTCTTCTGGTGTGTGGTGTTCGCGTTGGGATCGTCGGCGATGGCACTGGCCGGCGGCCGGACCGTGCGGGCGCTCTTCGCGTCGGTCTGGGCACCGGTGATGGCGCCGTTCCGATCGCCGGCGTGGATCGGCCGTGGCCTGCGCCGGACGAGTGACGACGGCTCCCGAATCCTGATCGCCAGCGCGGTCAGCGTGCTGCTTCTGCTCGTGTTCGGTGGGCTGTTCGCGAGTGCCGACGCCGAGTTCCGGCACGTTCTGGGCTCGATCCTGCCGCCGTTGAAGGCGTCCGAAGTCGCTCGTGCGATCTTCTGCTTCGTCCTGGTCGGCGCGGTGGCGTGTGGCGTTGCCTACCTGTCCGCGGCCCGGCCGCAGATTCGATGCCGTGGCGCCGGTGGTGGCGAAGCGGGTCCGCCGGGCCGAATGGGTTCTGCCGCTGAGCGTGCTGAACGTGCTGTTCGCGGTGTTCGTGTATATCCAGCTTGCGGTGCTGTTCGGCGGCGATGCGAAGCTTGCGAACGCGTCCCATGCCTACATGCGCGGGTACGCGCACAACGGCTTCTGGCAGCTCCTGGTCGTGAGCCTGCTGACGCTGACCGTACTGCTGGTCACCAGCCGGATCGCACCTCGAGAGACGGCGACCGATCGGAAGCTGCTGCGCATCCTGCTCGGCGGCCTGACCGTGTTCTCGATCGTGATCGTGGCGGCGGCTCTCAAGCGGGTCGACACGTACGAGCACGCGTTCGGCTACACCCGGCTGCGCGTCGCCGTCGCCGGGATCGAGCTGTGGTTCGGGCTGCTGTTCGTGCTGATCTTGATCGCCGGGATCACGTTGCGGGCGGCTTGGCTGCCGCGCGTGATCGTCGGCTCGCTCGTGCTCTCCCTGCTGGCCGGCGCGATCGCGAACCCGGATCGCTACGTGGCGCAGCACAACGTCGACCGCTATCAGAGCACCGGCAAGCTGAGCATCGGCTACCTGCGGCAGATGTCGGCCGATGCGCTCCCGGCGATCCAGCAACTGCCGGTGAACCTGCAGGCGTGTGCGCTCGTGGACATCGCGTACGCCGTGGAGTCATCGGGCGACGACTGGCGTACGTGGAACTTCTCCCGCGTCGCCGCACGTGACGCGCTGCGTGACTACGCCCCGCCACCGGCCTCGGGCTGCCCGGAATTGGTTGCGACGACACCGCGGTAGGTTTTTCGCGTGACGATTCACACCACGGACCCGTTCGCATCGCCGGAAGATCAACGATCGGCGGTACGGCGCATGCGAGGCCGCCTACCGGCACCGGTGACCATCTGGACGGCCGGCGCCGGGACCGCCCGGGCCGGACTGACCGTGTCGTCGGTGCTGGTGGCGGACGGCGAGCCGGGCCGGATCGTCGGCATCATCGACGACGAGTCGACGCTCTGGGATGTCATGTCGTCGACCGGCCGGGCAGTGATCACGATGCTGCATCATGGCGAGCATCTGCTGGCCGATCGGTTCGCGGGGATCCTGCCGTCGCCGGGCGGCCCGTTCGCGGTCGGCGAGTGGGCCGATTCGCCGTACGGGCCGGTGCCGCTGGACGCGGGGACCTGGGCCGGCGTCACGCTGGACGAGTCCAGTCGATTCGGGTTCGGATTGATGGTTGCCGCCACGATCGCCGAACTGCATGTCACGACCGATCCGTTGAAGCCGCTCGTCCATGTTCGAGGACGCTATCGAGGGCTCGCCGACTGAAGCACGGCACGAGAGTGGACGCCGTTACGTAGTGTGAGGGGATGTCTACGCCGTCCACCGGCTCCACGCCGCCCACCGGCAGGGCCCGGGTACCCGGTTCCGGGAATCCAGCACGGCCGGTGCGATCCACCGGCGCAGCGCCGGACCGCACTCCACCGGTTCGCGGCAGGCCACCGGGCCGGGCGCGGCGGTCCGTCCAAAACGGAAGATCAAACCCCGGTGGGGACGGATCGCACTCGTCCTGGGCGTGCTGGTCGCAGTGATCGCCGGCGCGGTGACGCTCGGCAGCTATCTGTTCGTGAATCACCTGAACAACGATCTTGCGCGGGTCGACGCGTTTGCCGGACTGACCGGAGGCCGGCCACCGGTTCTGGTCAAGGGCGCGCAGAACATCCTGCTGCTCGGCAGCGACTCGCGCGATCCGGCCGAGACGTCCGTGCAGCCCGGATGGCGTACCGACACGATCATTTTGATGCACATCGACGCCAACCATGCGAAGGCGTACATGATCTCGATCCCTCGTGACACGTGGGTCTATGTGCCGAAGAGCCCGTCCAAACCAAGCCTCGGCAACCAGTACGCGAAGATCAACGCCGCGTTCGCGTGGGGCGGCGTGCCGCTGACCGTGGAGACGGTCGAGCGCTTCACCGGCGTACACATCGATCATGCGATCGTCATCGACTTCGCCGGCTTCGCCCAGGTCACCGATGCACTCGGCGGCGTCAACATGTACATCGACAAGACGATCACGTCGATTCATCCGCCGTACCGGGTGTTCACGAAGGGCAATCACCATCTCAGCGGCGCGCAGGCGCTCGACTACATCCGCCAGCGCAAACAGTTCGCCAACGGAGACTTCGCGCGGGTACAGCACCAGCAGGAGTTCCTGAAGGACATCATGGATGAGGCGACCAGCACCGGCACGTTGACGAGCCCGACCAAGCTGTCGGGCTTCCTCGGCGCGATCTCGAAGGCGATCGTGGTCGACAAGACGTTCAACCTCGCCTCGATGGCCGTTCAGTTCCACAATTTGCGGTCCAAGGACCTGAGTTTCGTCACGAGCCCGTCGTCCGGGACCGGGACCGAAGCAGGTCAGAGCGTTGTCCTCGCGGACAAGGCCAAGGCCGCCTCGCTGTACGAAGCAGTCAGCAAGGACGGCGTCGCCGGCTGGCTGGCGGCGAATCCATCGTCCTAGACTGATATATAGGCAGCCTTCATTCCCTCATCAGGAGCGCGAATGGCAGAGCCCGACGGAGATCCCGGCCTCGAAGCCGCGACGTCGTTCACGGCGCGAGGGGTGGCGCGCGTGGCGGTCGCCGATTCGCCCGCCGGAACCACTGCCCGCAAGCGCGGAGCAGCCTGGGGGTCACGCATCTTCATCGCGCTGGGCGTCCTGCTGATCGTGCTGAGCGCCGTCGGATTCGTCGGCGGCGACGTCGTGCTGCATCAGGTCTCCAGCACGATCAAGCAGCAGAATCTGCTGGGCAGCATCGGATCGTCGGCCACGACGATCGACGGGCCGGTCAACATCCTGCTGGTCGGGCTCGATACGCGGGACGCGAATCCGGCGATGGGTTCGCGCTCGGACTCGATCATCATCGTGCACATCCCGGCCAGCCACGATCGCGCGTACCTGATCTCGATCCCGCGCGACACGAACGCCGTGATCCCGCCGTTTGCGATGAGCCACTACCCGGGTGGTACCGACAAGATCAATGCCGCCTACCAGGACGGGAGCGTCAACGGCGGTGGTACGGCCGGCGGCGTACAGCTCCTGGCGTTGACCATCCAGAAGCTCGCGAACATCTCGTTCAATGCCGCCGTGATCGTCAACTTCGACGGCTTCCGGGACGTCGTGGCCGCTCTCGGCGGCGTGAACATGTGCGTCGACGAGCGCACCACGTCGATTCACGACGGCTTCATCAACGGGACGGATACGCCGGCCGCGCCGTACCTGATCACCGATGGCGGTGCGCATCTCACCCCGATCCCCGGCCGGCATCCAGTGATCTACCAGCCCGGATGCCGTCGCCTGACGCCGACCGAGGCGCTCGACTACGTACGGCAGCGGGATCTTCTCGCGAACGGCGACGGCGACTACGGCCGGCAGCGCCATCAGCAGCAGTTCGTCAAGGCGCTGCTGCAGGAGAGCATCGACAAGGGACTGTCCAACCCGCTGACGCTCGAACCGATTCTCCAGAAGCTCAGCAAGGCGTTCATCTTCGACGGCCACGGCATCTCGCTGACCGACTGGATCTTCGCGTTCAAGGGCATCTCGCCGAACAACATGATCCTGGTGAAGACGAACGCCGGCACGTACGACACCGTCCATGTCAACGGCCAGTCGCGCGAACAGCTGTCGCCGCTGAGTCGGCAGCTGCTGGCCGACGTCAACACCGACTCGATCGACGCGTTCATCGCGGCGAATCCGAGCTGGGTCAGCTCCTGATCGTCGCGTTCTCCCAGGAAGGACGCCATTCGGCACGCCGCGAGGACGGTGCCGCTCGTTGTCCCGGATGAACCGGTGCAAATCGGTCATGTCGGACGGCGAAGTGAGTGATGCGTGGTGGATGAGGCTGGGGGACCGGACGCGAATCCGGTCGTGAAGCGGCGCCGGTGCGCGGCGTGACGCCGATGATCTACCAGGTCGGATATCAGCATCTGTCGCCGTTCCAGGCGCTCGACTTCGTCCGGACCCGCGATTTCCTGCCGAACGGCGACTACGACCGAGAACGCCATCAGCAGCAGTTCATCAAGGCGGTGCTGGCGGAGGCGTACCACAAGGGTTTGCAGAATCCGCTGCAAGCGGGTTCGTTCCTGGCGTCGATCTCGAAAGCGTTCGTGTTCTCCGGCGGCGGGGTATCGATCGCGAACTGGATCTTCACGCTGAAAGGCATCAGCCCGACATCGATGGTGCTCCTGAAGGTCAACAACGGCACCTACAACACGCTGCATGTGCCAAGACCGGGTGGCGGCTTCGACTCGCGTGAAGTGCTGTCGGCGAAGAGTCTCACGCTTCTGTCCGATGTGGCGTCGGACCAGGTGGATCGGTTCATCGTGGCGAATCCGTCGTGGGCAAGTAGTTAACTGAGTGACATCAGACACACCGATATAGCCCGATTTGTGGGCAGTAATCGCGCAAATTCGCTGAGAAGAGCCTGATCTGTCGCTGTCGTTCCTACCAGAACCGAGCATCCGTCGAATACGTTATTGGCTTCGCTCTTATCGAGCGTTGGAAGCCGACGACGTACGGGGGTTCAGACGCAGTGAGCAAGTCCGATTCACCCGTGCGCGCGACGTCCGCAGTGCCCGCGCAGGGCCGCCCCGGTACGACCAAGGGCCGCCCGCGTACGGGCATCAAGCGCCGAAAGCCGATCGGCTCGATCCTGTCCATCTTCGTTGGTGTCGTCCTGATGATGGCGAGTGCCGCCGTCTACGCCACCGTGCACGTGGTGATCGCGTCGGCCAACACGGTGCCGACCGCGGACCTGCTCGGCACGAGTACGCCGGAGACCGGCCAGTCCATCAAGGGTGTGATCAACCTCCTGATGATCGGCGTCGATACCCGGCCGGGTAACACCATCGGTTCCCGTTCCGACTCGATCATCATCGTCCACATCCCGGCCGACCATCAGTCCGCCTACCTCGTGTCGATCCCGCGCGACACCGTCGTGCCGATCCCGGGCCACGGCTCGACGAAGATCAATGCTGCGTTCGAGTTCGGCAGCTCGAACGGCGGCGGCTACGCCGGTGGCGCGCAGCTGCTCGTCAAGACGCTGCAGCAGAACTGGGGCCTGACGTTCAACGGCGCCGCGATCGTGAACTTCGACGGCTTCCAGTCGATCGTCAAGGCACTGGGCGGCGTCACGATGTACGTTGACGAGAAGACCACGTCGCTGCATGCCGGCTACAAGATCGTGAACGGCAAGCGGGTCAACGCAGCGCCGTTCGTGACGTACAACAACGGTCTGACCTGGCACAAGGTCCCGGGCGTCACGCCGGTCATCTACACCGTCGGCACCCATCACCTGACGCCCGGCCAGGCGCTCGACTACGTACGCATCCGCGACTTCCTGCCGAACGGCGACTATGACCGCGAGCGTCATCAGCAGCAGTTCATCAAGGCGGTGCTGCAGGAGGCGGTGAGTCAGGGGATCAGCAATCCGTTGAAGATCTCCAGCTTCCTGGACTCGATCAAGAGCGCATTCGTCTGGGACGGCCACGGCATCTCCACCGCCGACTGGATCTTCACGCTGAAGGGCATCAGCCCGTCCAACCTCCTGACGATCAAGACGAACAACGGTACGTACAACACGAAGGTGGTCGCCGGTCAGGACGAGGAGGTGTTGGACGCCACGTCGCTGGACTTGCTGCAGGACGTCAAGAACGACACCCTCGGTACGTTCATCCAGCAGCATCCGACGTGGGTCTCCAACAGTTGAGCCGTTCTCGGATATCCGGACCATTCGGACTCGTACGCTGATCAGATAGCAGCGCACGATGTTCGGGGGCGGGTATGGCCGTGGTCGACAGGCCCCGCAAGAACCGATCGCCGCTGTGGACGAAGGCGGTGATCGTCCTCGGCGTGTTTCTGATGATCATTTCGATCGGCCTGCTCGGTGGCGAGCAGCTCTTGGCCGTCCGCTACGCCGGGGCACTGCATCGCAGCACGCTGCTGGCTCCAAACGCCCGGCACGACGGAGGCCAGGCGCCGACATCGCTGGCCGGGCCGCTGAACTATCTGCTGATCGGCTCCGATGCCCGGACCGGCAATCCGTCCATGGGCGCACGCTCGGACACGATCATCATCGTGCACATCCCGGCGACGATGGATCGCGCGTACATGATCTCGATACCGCGTGACCTGCGGGTCCAGATCCCGCCGGACGGCGCGTTCGCCGGTGCGGTCGGGAAGATCAACTCCTCATTCCAGTACGGCGGCCAGGGCAACGGCGGCGTACAGCTGCTGTCGGAGACGCTGACGATGCTGACCGGCATCACGTTCGACGGCGCCGCAGTGATCAACTTCAGCGGATTCGATCGGGTCGTGAAGGATCTCGGCGGCGTCAACCTGTGCATCGACGAGAAGGTCAGGTCGATCCACACCGGCCATGTCTTCAACACCGGCTGCCAGTACCTGACCGCACCGCAGGCGCTCGACTACCTGCGGCAGCGGGAGACGCTGCCGGAGGGCGACTTTGATCGGCAACGGCACCAGCAGCAATTCCTGCAGGCGATCTTCTCGTCCATGTTCGCGAGCGGCGAGACGAAGAACCCGCTCAAGATCGACCAGATCATCCGGGCGGTCGGCTCGTCGATGACGGTGGACCTCAACGGCGTACCGCTGGATCAGCTGATCTATTCGTTGCGTAACGTCCAGCCGTCGACGCTCGTCGGCGTACGCGTGCCGTCCGTCACGCAGACCATCGGCGGGATCAGTTTCGTGCTCCAAACCAACGACGCGGACGGCCTGTACTCGGCCATTACGCAGGACACGATGGCCGCATGGGTCTCGACTAACCCTCATTGGGTAAACACCCTTTAGACTTACCTCTCGTGTTCAGCCGACCGAGTATGCCCAGCATCAGCGCCGACGGCGTGGCATCCGATGCTTACCTCCTGGACGTCCGCGAGCAGGACGAATGGGACGCCGGCCATGCGCCGGACGCCCATCACCTGCCGATGTCCGAACTCATGGCGCGCGTCGATGAGATCCCGGCCGACGACGAGGTCGTCGTGATCTGCCGCGCCGGGCACCGATCCGCGCAGGTAGTCAACTATCTGGCCGGTCAGGGCCGGCAAAATCTTGTCAACCTCGACGGCGGCATGCTGGAGTGGGTCGCCGCCGGCCGACCGATTGTTGCCGATGACGGACGTGACCCTTACATCGGCTGAGCCGTTTCCGCTGGTCTTCGCACATCGAGGATCGTCGGAGGCGTTGCCGGAACACACGCTCGGCGCTTATTTGCGCGCCATCGACGAGGGTGCCGACGGACTCGAGTGCGACGTCCGCCTGACCCGCGACGGGCACCTGGTCTGCGTACACGACCGGCGACTCGGCCGGACCAGTAACGGCACCGGCGCGGTCAGCCGGCTCAGCCTCGACGAGCTCGACGAGTTCGATTTCGCGTCCTGGCATCCGCGCTGGTCGTTCGACGGGCCGGGGGGAGATCTGCGCACTCGGGTGCTGACGCTGGATCGCCTGCTGACGGTCGCGCTCGAGGCCGGGCGAAAGCTTCGATTACTGATCGAGACGAAGCATCCGACCCGATTCGGCGGCGACGTCGAGGCGAAACTCATCGACATGCTGCGCTTCTATGGTTTGACGAGGCCCGGCGACACGAGCGTGCACGTGACGATCATGTCGTTCTCGGCGCTCGCGGTGCGGCGGGTGCGTGAACTCGCACCGGACGTGGATGCGGTGTGGCTCAGCGAGTGGGCCACGCCGGGCCTGCGCAACGGCCAGCTGCCGTTCGGCGCGAGGATCGGCGGTCCGGGGGTCCGCACGGTCCGCAGCGCACCCGGCATCGTCGAAAAACTTCATAAAAACGGACACAAGGTGTACGTCTGGACGGTGAACGCCCCCGAGGACCTGAGCCTGATGATGGAGTTGGGCGTCGATGGCGTGATCACCGACCGTCCGCGATATGTGCTGGAGCGCCTGGGTCGCTGAGCCCCGTTTCGACGGCGTGTCGATCGGGTAACCCGGGGATCAACGTCGATCTTCGGTGCGTCGGTAGCGTAGCCGGTGATCGCGAGGCACACTCACGGTCATGGCCGAGGATTTCGACGCCGTCCGTTTCTTCGATGCGATGACGGCACTGGTGGACGATGCGTCCGGCGGTAAGTCCGGCCTGAACGTACTCAATCGCATCGTCGACCTCGGCCTGTGGACGCTGCAGGTGCCGGGCGTTGCGTTCATCGAGTTCGGGCCGGCGGTCGGGCGCGTCATCGCGGCGAACGGCGCAGCATCGATCGGCCTCGGTCGTCGGATCGAATCCAGTGACCGCCGCCTGATCGCGCTGCTGCGGGACAGCCGGGTGGTCAGCGGCGAATACGACGACCTGCCGGACGATCTCCGTGATGCGCTCGGTGCGACCGGCCACGGCAACTTCCTGATCGCGCGGGTCGCCCGCGGCGTACGCCCGATCGGTGTCCTGATCGCTCTTCTCCCACCGGGATCGGGGCTGCTGGCGCCGCGCCGCAAGTCGGTCATGAGCTTCCTGGTGGCGTCGATCGTCCGCCTGTACGGCGACGACGTCGGCCTGCCGCTGCACGCCGATCCGGCACCACGGCTGCCACCGGACACCACCCTGCTGCTGGATCGCGAAGGCATCGTGTGCTGGGTCAATCCGAAGAGCCGGTCGGTGCTGACGGCCGGATCGGTGACCGTGGGTGCCCCGCTCGCGCTGCCCCGCCCGGGACCGGGCCAGACCATCGAGCACAGCCTCTCGAACGGGCGCTGGCTGAAGCTGATGTCCCATCGGCTGCCGGACGGCGCCGGCGAATCCATCATGATTCGCGACATCACCGAGGCCCGGCGGTGGGAGCAGAGCCGGGAACTGTTCGTGGCGTTGACCAGCCACGAACTGCGTACGCCGGTGACCGTCATCAAGGGGTACGCGGACACGCTCAACGACCACTGGGACGCGCTTGACGACGACGGTCGGCGGATGTCGGCGCGCATCCTCGGTCAGCGCGCCGGCGATCTCGCCCGGCTGCTGGATCGGCTCCTGGCGGCCGTCGGCGAGCCGGGGATCCCACCGGTGGTCACCCGGTTCAACCTGCGCGATGCGGTCACCGAGGCGCTCGAGTCGATGCCGGAGGACATGCGGACCCGAGTCGAGTTGTCGTGGCCGACCGACCTGCCGACCGTCTTCGGCGAGCAGGCCAGCATCGCCAGCGTGGTCTCCGAGTTGCTCACGAACGCCATCAAATACGCGCCGCCGGAGACCGGATCGATCGACCTGGAAGGGGTCAGCGACGCCCGTACGGTGGGGTTGCGGGTCTCCGACCATGGCATCGGCGTACGCCCGGAGCACGTGGAGACCGCGTTCGAGCGGTTCTGGCAGGCGGATACCGGGGACCATCGACGCTTCGCGGGGGTCGGTCTCGGGTTGTATCTCGTCAGAAGGATCGTCGAGCGGCAACATGGATGGGTATCATTACGTCCACGGGAGGCCGGGGGCACGATCGCCGAGGTGCGATTGCCGCGTGGCGACCTGAAGCCGGGGGAGGCATAGATCATGGCGTTGGCGACCGCGTCCGAGCGTGCGTGGTGTGTGTCCATTCCACATCACCCCCGAGGTGCCGGTGTCGCCCGCGCTCGGCTGCATGCCGAACTCGCCTCCGAAGTCGGGCCGGACATGCTCGACGACGCGGTGGCCGTGGTCGCCGAGCTGGTCGGCAACGCGATCCGGCACGGTAAACCGCTCCCCGGTGACGTCGTCCGGGTCTCCTGGCGGGTCCGATACGCCGAGGGCCAACCCCACTGTTACGCACGCGACGTCACGGTCACGGTGACCGACGGAGGATCCGACCGCCGTCCGGCCGTCCGCCGGCCGGACCCGGAGGCGCTCGACGGCCGCGGCCTGGCGATCGTGGAAGCGCTGTCGGCATCGTGGGGATTCGAGCGCGATGGTCTGGGCCAGACCGTCTGGGCGCAGATCCGGCACTCTGCTTGATCAACATGGCTCTTTGGGGTGGCGTCCGGACCGAGCCGGGCCACAGGGCCTAAGCTCGTACGTCGTGAGCAAGCGACGGAAACCACAGTCCACCGAACCCAAGGCGCCGAAGACGCGTGACGTGTTCGTACCGCGTCCGTTCGAAGGCCTCGCCGACGAGACGGAGTGGATTGCGCTGCGCGAACTCGTGCCGGCCGCGACCGCACCGCTGAAGCTGTCCGCCGAACTGGTCGAACAGTACGGCGAGCGTGACATCACGCTCTCCACGGTGCTGCCGATGGCCTGGCCGGCGATGACGAAGCCGGACGGCCGGGTGTTCGTCGGCCTGCAGCGGCATGTCCAGTCGGGCGACGTCTCGCGGGACGTGTCGGTTGCGATCCTTCGGGCGCTGGAGTCGACGCCGGGTGAGCCGGTCGCCGTACCGGCTCTGCCGGGGGTCGGACCTCGCCTGCAGGACATCCTCGCCGACGGCCCGCTCGACGTGACCATGCACAGCGGTTTCGATTACTGGCTGGACGAGGGTGCCGCCGACGACCCAGAGGTTGCGTCGTCGCTGGAGCGGGCGAACACGTCGATCTACCCGACCATCCGGATGGCCGCCGCGCACGCCGCCTACTGGTGCCAGGTGCCGGATCGGGCCCATCTGCGCTGGGTGCTGAGCGACGACGAGGACCAGGCGCTCGATGCGCTGGCCCGGCTGTCCGCCGCCGGTGATCTCCGGCTCGGTGAGACCACGAAGTTCGCCGGCATGTTCCGCGCGCACGGTCGACTCGTACCGGTCTGGGACCTGCCGTTCGACGTACCCGGCCTGGACTGGGAGGAGCCGCTCGCGTCACTCGCGAAGCGGTACGCGGACGCGGTCCAGCCGACCGGTACCGCTCTGACGGCCGAGGAGCGCCGCGCGCGGCAGGGCCTGATCGGCCGCCAGATCACGCTGCGCTGATTCCGGCGTTGCGCTAAAGAGGCGTGCGCTCGATCGGGCAGGACATGCATCTCGGGCCGCCCCGGCCGGAACCGAGCTCCGAGCCGGGGATCCGGATGACCTCGATGCCGGCCCGCTCCAGCTGCGCATTCGTCTCGACGTTGCGTTCGTAGGCGACGCAGACGCGAGGCGCGATGGCGAGCGTGTTGTTGCCGTCGTCCCACTGTTCCCGTTCGGCGGTGACCGGGTCCAGGCCAGTGTCGATCACGCGCAGTGCGTCCAGGCCCATCGCCGCCGCGGCTGCGGCCAGGAACGGTGCCGGACCGGAGACGACCGGCTCGCCGAGGTCCGGCCCGGCCGTGACCGTGTACGCGATCAGCACGTTCGCGACGTTCGGATACATCACGACCGCATCAACGTCGACCATCGTGCACACGGTGTCCAGGTGCATCGTGGCGCGTTCCTGTGCGATCGGCACGACCAGCACGCTGTGCGCGAGCCCGCGCTCGAACACCCGCCGGGCGAGGCGTTCGGCACCGGCGGCGGTGGTCCGTTCGCCGACGCCGACCGCGATCACGCCCGGCGCCAGCAGCAGGACGTCGCCGCCCTCCACGTGCTCCAGGCCCGGCTGGTAGACGACCGGCGTACCGGCGAAACGCGGGTGGTAGCGGTAGATCGCCTGGGTAAGCGTGGTTTCCCGGGCGCGGGCCGGCATCGCGAGGCTGGTGATCGCGGCGTGGTCCCGGATCCAGAGGCTGGAATCGCGGGTGAACAGCAGGTTCGGCAGCGGATCGATGACGAACGTGTGCCGGTCCATCAGGCTGTAGACCAATCCCGCGCCGGTACGCAGCTCGTGGTGCGCGACGCCGGCCGTCAGCGCGACGGCGAGTTCGGTCGGATCGAGGTCGGCCAGGTGGCTCGCTACGCGATCGCGGAGCGTGTCACCGAGGCGTACGTCGGAGAGGACCGCTTCGGTGAGCTCCTTGCGGGCCGGGCCGACCGAAAGCACCTCGGTCAGCAGATCGGCGAGGTAGAGCACGGTCACGCCACGCGACCGCAGCGCATCGGCGAACGTGTCGTGCTCCTCCTGTGCCCGCCCCACCCACGGAATCCCGTCGAACAGCAACGAGTCGTTGTTCCGCGGCGTCAGCCGCGCCAACTCCGGTCCCGGCCGGTGCAGCAGCACGGTTCCGAGCCGCCCGACTTCGCTGTCGACATAGTGAGTCACCCTCGAAGCCTATTCCTGGCGACGACTTATGACGTAAGTCAGTGAATGAAACATTCATCCACGTTCACTCCTGAACGGGGGCTATTTCTGTCGTCACGCAATCACTTACCGTTATGAAAAGCCACCGACTGCTGGGACCGCAGGAGGCGCACAATGACTGCTGTAGAGATCAAACCTGGCCTTCACGGTGGGGACCTCAGCATCGGCCCACCCGGCCGCCGTACCGTTGCTGAGCGTGAGAGTACGCCGCGTTTAACTCCTGTGGAGTGGGCGCGGCGTCGTCGTGTAGAAAAGGAGCAACGGCGCCTTGAAGCGGTACGAAACCGCACCAAGGGACGGCTGAACAAGCTCGGACCCGAGTGGCATCTGATCGATGCGTCCACGATGGGGCTCGGCAAGCGGGACGCGTTCGTCGCGATCGGTCCGGGCGGCATTTTTGCCGTGACGGTCAAGTCGCAAGGCCGCGACCGGGTGCGGATCTCGGGTGACGTCATCCAGATCTCCGGCGTACGCCCGCCGTACATCGCGGAGGCCCGTACGTTCGCCAATGTGTTGGGTGGGGCATTCACCCGAACGGCTGGAGTGCAGGTGCCGGTGACACCGGTTCTCGCCCTCGCCGGCACGGGCCTCATCACCCTCTTCGGCGTCCCAAAGGGCTGCGTGGTCATGCCATACCGCGAGCTCGCAGGTCTTCTCGGTGCGTATGGAGAGCGAATAGGGTCGAATACGGTCGAGAAGTTGGCATCTATCGCACGGCATCCGGCCACGACAATCGACCTACGATCGGACGAGTTGTCCGAACGCTACGGGTGGACGTAAAGCAGGGTGTGAGGTGGCGTCGCCATCTGACGTCGCCCGAGTGAGTGTCCGTGACGAAAGATCGGATACCGTGCTCGGGCCTGGTTCGAGGAGGGTTTACGTGCCTCATGTTGAACTGTCGTGGGGATCGCCCACGCAGGCGACGACGTGGATCTCGGACTCCAATTCGGTGCATCGCTGGGCCTCGACGGTAGCCGGCGCCTACGAGCCGTGCATGGTGCTCGACCGGCGAGCGCACATCGCTGCCGCATCGATGCCGGCCTGCCGGCTTCTCGGCTTCGCGGGGCCGGACGACGCCATCGGGCGGTGGCTCTTCGACCATTCCCTGCCGCTGCTCGACTTCACATCCGAGGGTGCGCCGCTGTCCGACGAAGACCTGCAGCGCATTCCGCCGGTGCTGGCGCTCTCGTCCGGGCTGCTCGCCCGGGGTGTGCTCCGCGTGCGTACGCGCGACGACATCATCACGATGGACGCCGTGTCGACACCGCTGCGCGATCACGAGGTCGTGATCGGGTCACTGACATTCTTCTGCGTAGTGTGACCGCGTTCGGCCGGTTTTAGTCGACCCGTAGGCTGGGCATCATGCCTGGTGTTCCACCGACCCGCTTCGTCTATCTCGGCCCCGAGGGCACGTTCGCCGAGCAGGCGCTCCGGACGATTCCCGCGGCTGCTCGCGGCGTACTCACACCGGCGCGCAGCGTGCCGGAGGCGTTCGATGCGGTCCGCTCCGGTGACGCCGACGCGGCGCTCGTCCCGGTCGAGAACTCCATCGGTGGCCAGGTCGGTGTCACCCTGGACGAATTGGCCGAAGGCGAACCGCTCGTGATCGTCCGAGAGGTACTGCTGCCGGTCAACTTCGTGCTGGTCGCGCGCTCCGAGTTGAAGCTCGATGAGATCACGTCGATTGCCGCCCATCCGCAGGCCTCCACGCAGTGTCGCCGGTGGCTGGCCGAGCACGTACCGGACGCGGTCGTCATCGACGTCCTGTCCAACGGCGCTGCGGCGGCCGCCGTCGCCGACGGCACGTTTCCGGCCGCCATCTGCGCGCCGATCGGGGCCACGAATCATCGCCTGACGGTCCTGGCCGACCAGATCGGCGATCACGATGATGCGGTCACCCGCTTCGCGCTCGTCAGCCGGCCCAACGGGCGGCCGGTGCCGTCCGGGGACGACCTGACCGCTCTGGCCGTCTATATCGCCCACGATCGGGTCGGGGCCTTGCTCTCGGTGCTGACCGAGTTGGCGGTCCGGGGCGTCAACCTGACCCGGATCGAGTCGAGGCCGACCGGCGAGCGGCTCGGACGGTACGTGTTCTTCCTGGAGTGCGAGGGTCACGTGGCCGACGTACGGCTCGGCGAGGCTCTTCGCGGCCTGCGCCGGATCTGCGCCGACGTTCGGTTCCTCGGGTCCTATCCCCGGACCTACGTCGAGGGTGAGACGCCGCAGCCCGGCCGTGCGCCGGCCGGCACCGCGGACGCCGACTTCACCGACGCCGACGCGTGGCTCGCCCGGCTTCGCGCCGGTGAGCTGGGATGACACCGCAATACTCAGATGGACGGATGTGCCACGGAGGCCGTCGCTACGGCTGTGACGTGCACGCGACGAGCGTAGACATGGCATGATGCCCCGATGAACATCGTCGAGCTCAGCAACGCATCCCGATATGAGTCGGAGTCGAGCGGCTCGACCTCGTGGGCGAATCGTACGTTCGGCAAGGCGTCATCGAGCGGTCTGGCGACGCTTCTGTTTGCATGCGGATTCCTGCTGCTCCTGGCGTCTCAGTGGTTCCCGATGGTCAGCGCGACCATTAATCCCGCCACGTTCAACTCGGACGAGTTCGGCGCACCTCTGAAATCCGGAAACATGGCGGACGCCCAGCTGATCATGCAGATTCCGTACTATTTGGTGTGGCTCGTGGTGTTTGTTCTGTTGGGTGCACTCCTGTTCGCACCCCCTACGCGCCGGCAGGTGTTTTTCGGAGCGGGCGCCGGCGCTCTCGGCGTTCAGACGTTGATCGTGCTGCCCATCCTGCGCAAGCCGCTGTTCCTGTTGGACGGCAACCCGGCCGAGCCGATGACCGGCATCACGACGCACTACCAGAGTGGGACGTTTTTCCTGGTCGCCGCCTTCGTTGCGCTGGCTGCCGCGATGGTGGTCGCGGTTCGTGGTCGGATACTTCCGGTTGCCTACGCGAACGGCTCGGTCCCGGACGCCGCACCGGACACCCCCGATGTCGCGGCGCCCAGGCCGTCGATGCACGACGCGCTCGCCGAATCCGTGCCGGACCACGGCCAGGCCGACGCCGACATCGAGTTCGGTTGGTCGTCCCGTCGCGCCGAGGTCGTCGATGTATATGAGCTGGCAGAGCCGGTCGAGCAGGCCGCTGGCGGCGATCATGATCATCTACCGCAGGCCGGCGAACAACCCGGTCGGCTAGTCCGACATATGGCGCACCGGGATATGGAGATGATCCCGCCGCGCCCAGCCGGTACGCTCACGAATCGTGATTGACCTGCGACTGCTACGAGAAGATCCAGACCGGGTACGCGCGAGCCAACGTGCGCGTGGCGACGACGAGAGCGCCGTTGACGTGCTGCTCGCGGCGGACGAAGCGCGGCGTAGCGCGGTCTCCGAGTTCGAGGCGCTGCGTGCCGAGCAGAATCAGCTCGGCAAGCTGATGCCGGCCGCGAAGGGCGACGAGCGAGACACCCTGATCGTCCGGACCAAGGAGCTGTCGGCGCAGGTCAAGGCGGCTGATGCGGCGGTCAAGGATGCCGAGGCGGCGTTGAAGACCGCGCAGTACGCGATCGCGAACGTGATCCAGGACGGCGCGCCTCCCGGCGGCGAGGACGACTTCGTCGTACTCCGGGAGGTCGGCACGATCCCGGATATCAAGGAGCCGAAGGACCACCTCGAGATCGGCGAGCGGATCGGCGGCATCGACACCGAGCGCGGCGCGAAGGTGTCGGGCAGCCGCTTCTACTTCCTTACCGGCCCGGGCGCGCTGCTGCAGCTCGCGCTGTTGCAGCTCGCGATGGCGCAGGCGGTCGAGGCCGGCTTCACGCCGATGATCACGCCGGTGCTGGTCAAGCCGGAGTCGATGGAGGGCACTGGCTTCCTCGGCGCGCATGCGTCGGAGATCTACCGGCTCGAGGCCGACGACCTCTACCTCGTCGGCACGAGCGAGGTGTCGATGGCGGCGTACCACAGCAACGAGATCCTCAATCTCGACGCGCCGACGCGGTACGCGGGCTGGTCGTCGTGCTTCCGTCGCGAGGCCGGCAGCTACGGCAAGGACGTCCGGGGCATCCTGCGCGTACACCAGTTCGACAAGGTCGAGATGTTCTCGTACTGCCGCCCCGAGGACGCCGCCGCCGAGCACCTTCGGCTGCTGGCCTGGGAGGAGGAGATGCTCGCGAAGGTCGAGGTTCCGTACCGGGTGATCGACGTCGCGGCCGGCGATCTCGGCTCGTCGGCGGCGCGGAAATTCGACTGCGAGGCGTGGGTGCCGTCGCAGGGCGTCTACCGCGAGATGACGTCGTCGTCGAACTGCACGACGTTCCAGGCTCGCCGGCTGAACATCCGCTACCGCGACGCGGACGGGAAGCCGCAGACCGCCGCGACCCTCAACGGCACGCTCGCGACCACCCGCTGGCTGATCCCGATCCTGGAGAATCATCAGCAGCCGGACGGATCGGTCCACGTACCCATTGCCCTTCGTCCATTCCTCGGTGGCCGGGAAGTCCTCGAACCTAAATAGGATGTTCAGCCTGACGTGGGGAAATAGTCCTCGCATCCGATGGTTTGAGGAGTAGCGTTGCGTCCCCCGGTAGACGAGGAGGCAGCGTGAGAGGACTACCGAAGCTCATTGCGACGGACTTGGACGGCACGATCGTCCGGGAGGACGGCACGACATCCGCGCGTACGCGTGCGGCCTTCGACCGTGTCGCCGCGTACGGCATCCCGATCGTGGGCGTGACCGGCCGGGGACCGAGGCTGCTCGACCTGTCCCGCCACGATCTGCCGGAAGCGACCTACTTCGTGCTGGCCCAGGGCGCTGCGGTCCTCGATCTCTCGACCGCCCGACGAGCCGCGGACCCTGCTGTTCGAGAGCATGGAGGCGCGCGCTCGTGGTCGATGTGATCGCGACCGTCGAAGCGGCGGTCGGCCCGCTGTCGGTGCTGGTCGAGCCGGTCGAGGCGGCCGATGCGTTTCTGTGGGGTGAGGTGCATCCGGCCTGGCGCTTCGCCAACGAGGTGCATCCGTGCAGCCGCGAGGACGCGCTGTCCGGCCGGCTCATCAAGGCGTTCGCGCACTCCGACACGCTGTCCGCGGACGAGTTGCTGGCGGCGGCACGTCGGCTGGTCGGTCCGGAGATCGTCGAGCTGACCCAGGCCGGTCTCGGATACCTCGAGATCTGCCCGCGCGGCGTCACGAAGGCGGTGGCCTCGCGGTCGTGGCGCTGGACGCCGGCGTCGACCCGAGCGACATCCTGGTCTTCGGTGACATGCCGAACGACTTGTCGATGTTCGCGTACGCCGGCTGGGGCCGGGTTGCCGTCGCGAGCGCGCATCCCGAGGTGCTGGCGGTAGCGGACGAGATCACCGAGTCGTGCGAGGACGACGGCGTAGCCAGCTACCTGGAGAAACTCTTCAGTTAGAGCCAACCGTTCGTCCGGGCCGTCCGGATCGCCTCGATCCGGTTGCGCGCGTTCGTCTTGCCGATGGCGGCGGACAGATAGTTTCGGACCGTGCTGTCGGACAGGTGCAGCAGCGCTGCGATGTCCGCGATCGTGGCCCCGTCGATCGCGGCGGTCAGCACCTCGCGCTCGCGACCGGACAGCGGATTCGGCCCGGCCGCGAGTGCCGCCATGGCCAGTGCCGGATCGACCACCGTCTCACCGCTCAGTACGCGCCGGATCGCATCCGCCAGCGCCTCGACCGGACCGTCCTTGACCAGGAACCCGCTGGCGCCGGAGTCCATCGCACGGCGCAGGTATCCGGGTCGACCGAACGTGGTGAGCATCAGGACTCGGCAGGCCGGCAGCGCGGTCTGCAGCGCGGCGGCGGCGTCGAGGCCGGACGCGCCCGGCATCTCGATGTCGAGCAGCGCGACATCGGCTTTGCTGGCGACGGCGGCGGCGACCACGTCCAGGCCGTTGGACACCTCCGCAACGACGTCGATATCGGGTTCCAGGTTGAGCAGCAGTGCCAGGGCGCTGCGCATCATCCCCTGATCCTCGGCCAGCAGGACCCGGATCAACCGGCCACCGCCTCGACCGGAGCCGACAGCGGCAGCGTCGCGGTGAGACGGAAACCACGGCCGTCCCAGGATGTCTCCACCGCCCCGCCGGCTGCGGCGAACCGCTCCCGCAGGCCGAGCAGGCCGGTACCGGAGCCGGTCGGATGCCGAGGCCCGATGCCGTCGTCGACGACGTCGAGCCGGGCCACGTCCGCGACCGTACGGGCCACGATCGACACCGTACGCGCCCGGCTGTGCCGGATCACGTTCGTCGTCGCTTCGCGGACCGCCCAGCCGAACAGCGCCTCGACCGGCCGCGGCAGCGACTCGACGTCGACCGACACCGAGATGTCCGCATCGGACAGTGCCGCTCGGGCGCCGTCCAACTCGCCGGTGAAGCCCCGCTCCCGGTAGCCGCTGACGGCGTCGCGGACATCGGCGAGCGCGGTCCGGCCGATCGATTCGATGTCGGCCGCCTCTCGAGCCGCCGCCGCCGGATCCTGTTCGACCAGCCGCCGGACCACTTCGGCCTTCACGACGATCAGCGACAGCGTGTGTCCGAGCAGATCGTGCATGTCGCGGGCGAACCGGAGCCGCTCGTCGGAGACGGCCACCTCGGCAAGGCGTGCGCGGGTGGCTCGCAGCTGCCCGATGTAGCCGATCATCTGCTTGATCGTGTAGACGAGCGCGCTGGCCACGGCGACCTGATAGCCGAACGACATCGCGGTGCCGACCGGCCACGTACGCCCGGGGCCGAGCACGCAATATCCCGTGATGACCAGCGTGCAGGCGATTGCCCAGACGATGGCGCGTCGGTCGGCGAACACCGCGACGCCGCTCACGGTTACGTAGAGCATCGTGGTCGCCCACTCGCTCTCGGTCCCGTGCAGCCAGAACAGCGCGATGCCGATCGCGGCGAGAACGAGCAGTCGAGCGGCGACGAGCGGGGTCACCGGTTGATTGCGGTTGAACGCCGTGGTGACCACAATCAGATAGATTGTGACGAATGCCGTGAGCCCGATCGCGGACCAGACCGGATCGGACGTCTCACCTCGTGCGAGCCCGACAACGCATCCGATCAGCGGAAACAGCCAGGCGCTCGCCCAGAACAGGCTGGAGATGCGTTCTCGGATCGTCACGGTGTTCATTCTTCCTCGTTCAGCGAGTAGCCGAGGACCGGCGATAGGCGACGATCGCGAGTAGCCCGAACAGTGCCGCCCACGCGCCGAGGATGAGCGCGCCGCCGCCGGTCGGTAGATGGCCGCCCGCCGCCCGCCAGCCGAGTTCGGCGTACCGGTTGCTCGGCAGCGTACGGGCGAGCTGCTGCATCGGCTTCGGGAACGCGATCGCCGGGACCAGCAGGCCACCGAGTGCGGACAGGATGAAGAATGCGAGGAAGCTCATCGACGACGCGATGCTGGGCTTCAGGGCGTAGCCCATCGCGAGGCCGAGCAGCCCGAACGGGATCGTGCCCAACCACAGCACGAGCAGGATCGCGGCCCAGCGTCCGACCGACAGGGACACGCCGTGCTCCACATGTCCGGCGATGCCGACCGCGACGATCGACGGGATCGCGACCGGCGTGCAGGTCACGAGCTTGACCACGACGACCTGCCAGGATCGCAACGGTGTGATCCGCAGTTGCCGAAGCCATCCGTAGGTGCGTTCGGCCGAGACGGCGGCGCTGAGCGACAGCACGCCGATCAGGGCACCGTAGCCGGCCAGCCCGATCATGATGGTCGTCTGGATCTGCAGGCCTTCGGCCGTCCCGTCGCCGGACCCGATCGCGGTGAACACCACGTAGGAGGCGACCGGCATGACGACGCTGTACAGCAGCAGTCCCGGGCTGTGGAAGATGCGCTTCAATTCGAACCAGGCGTACGCGAGCATGATCAGGCCTCCGATGCGGTGAGGGCGAGGAATGCGGTTTCCAGGCCGGCCGACGTGACCTCGAGGCTGCTGAACACGCGCCCGCTCCGGACCAGCGCGATCACGAGCGCGTCCGAGTCATCGGTGGTGAGCGTGACACGGTCGCCACGCGCCTCCACGGTGCGCACGCCCGGGAGGCGGTCCAGGCCGTCGGCCGACGATCCACAGAGCGCAAACGAGACGGTACGGCCGGCCGCCAGCTTCTTCACGTCGGCTGCGGTCCCGTCCGCGATGATCCGGCCGTACGCCATCACGATGATCCGATCGGCGAAGTCGTCGGCCTCTTCGAGATAGTGCGTGGCGAAGATGATCGTCTTGCCGCGCTCGGCGTACCGCCGCATCGTGGTCCAGAACGCCTGCCGACCGGCGACGTCCATCGATGCGGTCGGCTCGTCCAGGATGATCAGGTCCGGGTCGCCGGCCAGGGCGAATGCGAATCTGGCGCGTTTCGCCTCGCCCCCGGACAGCCGGTTGAGCTTCGTTGACGCCTTGTCGGTCAGCCCGGCCGTGGCGAGCAGTTCGTCGACCGGTGCCGATCGTGGATAGAGCTTCCGGGCGAGCGTGACGAAGTCGCGGACCGTGGTGCTGGGCAGGAACATGTCCTCCTGCAGCATGGCGCCGACTCGTCCGTCGGCGATGGCGGTGCCGGGATCGGTGCCGAACAACTCGGCTCGACCGTGATCCGGTGGTACGAGTCCGAGCATGATGTTGATCGTGGTGGACTTGCCGGCGCCGTTCGGGCCGAGCAGCGCGACCGCGGTGCCGCGCTCGATCGTCAGGTCGAGACCCCGGACGGCCTCCACAGTGCGGTATCGCTTGTCGACGCCTGCCATCCGGACGGCGGGGGATTCGGTCGTCATGCCATCACGGTAGGGCGCGGGCAAATCGCCCGGCAGGCGCAGAACGCGCGAAAGCGGCAGGACAAATGTCCTACCGCTGCGCGTACCAGATGGGTTTAGAGGTATTGACCTGTGCCGGTGCCCTGATCGCCCGGGTGTGCCGGTGCGCCGGGGTTCGGCAGGCGACCGCCACCGCCCATCGGCAGTGCCGGCTGGCCGGCGCGCATCTGCTCCAGCTGCGCCCGCGCTGCCATCTGCTGTGCGACCAGCGCCGCCTGGATGCCGTGGAACAGGCCCTCCAACCAGCCGACCAGCTGCGCCTGGGCGATCCGGAGTTCCGCCTCGCTCGGAACGTGTCCGGGCTCGAACGGCAGCGACAGACGCTCCAGCTCGTCAACGAGTTCGGGTGCGAGACCGTCCTCGAGCTCGCGGATCGACCGCCGGTGAATCTCGGTGAGGCGCTGGCGGCCGGCCTCGTCGAGCGGAGATGCGCGTACCTCTTCCAGCAGTTGCTTGATCATGCTGCCGATCCGCATGACCTTGGCGGGGTGCTCGATCAGGCGTGACGGGTCCTCGCGCGCTTCGGCCTCGTCGTTGCCGATCTCCATCGTGCCGATCGGCTGGCCGTCCGGCCCGACCACCATGACGGTCCGGCCATGCTCTGCGCCGCTGTCCCCAGGCTTCTCGTCGGTCATGACGACCATCCTTGCGTATTTGCGACGGCCGGGCGAAGTCGGGTACGCGCTTGTACGGTATCGGCCATGGCCGACGACATCCTGACCCGATCCGCCCGTCCGGCGGACTACACCGTCGCGTACGGGCCGCTGCCCGAGCACGTTGCCGACGTGTGGCTCCCGCCGGTGCCGACCGACCGGCCACTCGTCATCGTCATTCACGGCGGGTTCTGGAAGGTCGCGTACGACCGGACGCATGCGGCGCCCGCCGCCGAGGCGCTGGCGGCGGCCGGATATCCGGTGGCGACGCTGGAATACCGGCGGGTCGGTGGCGGCGGTGGCTGGCCGGCGACGTTCGACGACGTCGCGGCCGGTGTCGCGGCGTTGCCCGGCCTGATCGAGGCGGGGCGCGAGAACGGTGGTCCGGTGCTGATGGGGCACTCGGCCGGCGGGCAGCTCGTGCTGTGGGCCGCCCGTACCGGCGCCGAGCATCCGCGGGGTCGTTGCGCTCGCACCGGTCGCCGACCTGGCTCGTGGCTTCGCGATGGATCTCGGTGGCGGAGCCGTCGGTGCCGTGCTCGGCGGCAGCCCGTCCGAGGTGCCGGATCGCTATGCGGCGGTCGATCCGGCGGCCAACCTGCCGATCGGTGTGCCAAGCGTCATCGTGCACGGTCGCCTTGATCGGGTGGTGCCGTTCGAGCTAGGTCATGATTTCGTCGATGCATCGGCCGCAGCTGGCGACGCGACAACTCTGGTCGACCTCGCGGATGTCGAGCACTTCGGCCTGATCGATCCGCTGTCGCCGGCGTGGCATCCGGTCCTTGCAGGGCTTGCCAGCGTGTGTGATGCCAGGCGAGGATAGCGGACGTGCGCGAAGAAAATGATCTTGCAGGGGTGGAACGACGTCTGACACTCGATCGCCGGCGCGCCCTGAAGCTGTTCGGGGCCGTGGGCGCGGCCGGTGTGCTGTCGCCGGCGCTGGCGGCGTGTTCGCCCGAGTCCGCGCCGACCGGTTCCGCGCAGACGTTGCGGGTCGGTCTGATCGTGCCGCGGTCCGGGCCGCTGCAAGAGGTCGGCTTCGAGATGCTCAACGGCTTCAGCCTCTATCTGCTGCAGGCCGGCCAGCAGCTGTCCGGTGCGACCGTCGTGTCGCAGACGATCGACGAGGGTACGACGACGGCGTCCGGCGTGGCGGCGGTGCGTGACCGCGCTGTCGTCGAAGTCCTATGACGTCCTGGTCGGCATCGCGAACTCGGACGTCCTGACCGCGGTCGCGAACGATGTCACCGCGGCGCGCATCCCGCTGCTCGGCACGAACGGTTCGCCGGCCGACATGCCGACGTCCGCGTTCATCTGGCGTACGTCGTTCGTGGCCGGCGAGGCCAGCCGGGCGCTGGCCAGCTACCTGCTCGGCGCGCCGGCCGGGAAGAGCCAGAAGCAGCAGCTCCGCAAGCCCGGTACGGTCGTCGTCTACCGCGACTCATCCAGCGACTCGATCGCCGAGGCGAAGGCGTTCACCGACACGTTGAGCGATCCGCGAATCACGACGCCGGTCGTCACGACGCAGAACCTGTCCAGCGCCATGAGCCAGATCGCGTCATGGCATCCCGATCTCGTCTATGCCGCGGTGGCCAGGCCGTCGGCCGCGGGCTTCATCTCGGCGTACGTGCAGGCGGGCATCGACAGCGTGCTCTGCGGGCCCGGTTCGTTGACCGAACTCAGTAAGCAGTCGCCCGATGCGCGCGGTGTCTTCACGTCGATGAACTACGCGCCGGGCCTCGACAACCAGGCCAACGAGACGTTCACCAGCGACTATCTCAGCAACAACGGCGATCAGATCCCGACGACGTACGCGATGACCACGTACGACGCGGGGGCGGTGCTGGAGGCGGCGATCGCGAAGATCGTCGGCGACATCACACCGCAGACGTCTCAACACGGCGCTGGGATCCCAGCTCGCGTTCGACAGCCCGCGCGGCCGGTGGCAGTTCAACCAGGGCCGCACTCCGCTGCAGCAGTGGTACCTGCGACAGGTCCGGCCGGACGGGAGCGTCCTGGATAACACCGTCCTGGCCGATCTCGAGGCGCTCACGTAAGACCGAGACATGGAACCGCCGGGACCGATCGGATGATCAGCCCCGGCGGATGTTCCGGTGAAACGCGGTCAGCTCGTCGGCGACGGGTTGGGACCCCGGGTCGGCAGCAGCGGCTGGCAGGTCTTGACCGCGGCCGCGATGGTCGGGTCGGCCGTGTTCAGGCGAGGTCCGGTCGACGCGCTGACGCCGTGCGACGTCAGGCAGTTGCGGTACGCCTGGAATGCGGTGCCGCCGCCGCCGGTACCGCCACCGAAGCCCCCGGCGCCACCGAACGACGGCTGCACCGACTTGCAGGCTGCGAGCGCTGCCGTCCAGGTGGTCTGGGAGACGCCGGCCGGTGGCGTGGTCGGGTTGCCGAAGATGCCGCCCCCGAAACCGCCGCCCCCGAATCCACCGCCGCCGCCGAACCCTCCGCCGCCACCGAATCCACCGGCGCCGGGCGAGCGGGACGGCCGGGCGCCGGTCGGGCGGCCCGACGGCCGTACGCCGGTGCCGGTGCCGCGCGACGGCAGGGCGATCGTCACGCCGTTCTTGTTGAGGCAGGAAATGTACGCCTGGATGTTCGCCTGACCTCCGGGCGTAGCGTTGCTCGCTGCCGGGGCCTTTGCCGAGCTGCCACCGCAGGCGGCCAGCACCGTTACGGTCGCCGCGGTCGCAGCCAACGCTGCTCCGATACGGCCAAGCTGCCGAACGTTCACATTTCCTCCTTTGCGCCGTACGCCCGGACCGGCGCGCGGCGTCCAACTGAACACACCGTCGCTGATCAGACATGACTCAGCTCGACGGAGTGTCAGGCGAACCTCGGAATAACCTGGGACTCACAATTCCGAGGTGACTCCCAGGTTGAACCGAGCTAACCAAGAGCCGGCCACGGCAAACTCCGTCTCCATGAGACTCGTACCATCCAGCGGTCGCACCACCCGGCGGGGCATCGTGATCGGTGTTGCAGCGATTGTTGTCGTAGGTTTCGCCGTAACGGCCGTCTGGGCGTGGGGTGGATCCTCGCCGACCGCCGCGGCAAAGGTCACGATCGTGCCGGTGAAGCGCGGCGCGTTGTCGGTCACCGAGTCGGCCAGCGGGACGGTGCAGCCGATCGACGAGCGTGCGCTGACGTTCACGACCAGCGGCACGCTCGCGACCGTGTCGGTCAAGGCCGGCCAGACCGTCTCGGCCGGCCAGACACTTGCCGCGCTGGATCCGACCGATGCGCAGGCCGCGGTCGACCAGGCCCAGTCGGCGCTCGATGCCGCGAATACGAATCTCGCGCTCGCCGAGCAGCAGGCCGCGTCGCCGGCTCCGACCAGCACGTGCGCGAATGCGCAGGCAGCGGCTTATGTCGTGGCTAAGCCGTCGGCCAGCCCCTCGGCCTCGCCGTCCGCCTCGCCCGCGCCCACGCCGACCCAGACGCACTCAGCAGCGCCGAAGCCGTCGCATGCCGGCTGCTCGACCACGTCCACCGGCGGCAACGGCAACGGGTCCGGGTTCGGCGGTTCCCAGAACGGATCAGGATCCGGTACGGACAACCTGCTGCGCGCCCAGCAGTCCGTACACAACGATGAACTTGCGCTCGACAACGCCGAAAACGCGCTGGCCGGCACGACCATCACGGCACCGGACGCGGGCCGGGTGCTGTCGGTCGGCGGCGCGGTCGGCGATCGTGTCTCCGGTGGCGGCTCCGGCTTCATCGTGCTGAGCGCGGTGGACGCGGTGGCCGTCGAGGCGTCGTTCTCCGAGGCGGATGTCGCACCGATCAAGGTTGGGCAGAAGGCTCAGATCACGCTCGCCAACCACGCCGGCATCACCTACCCGGGCACGGTCACGCAGATCGATCCGGCCGGTACGGTCTCGGGCTCGTTGGTGAAGTACGGCGTACAGCTGGCATTCACGACGCCGCCAGCCGGCCTGCTCCTCGGCCAGAGTGCGACCGTGGCGGTGACGACGGATTCCGTGACGAATGCGCTCTATGTCCCGGCCGGCGCCGTACACACGGCGAACGGAGTCTCGACGGTGACGGTCCGGAGCGGCTCGACCGATTCGGTGCAGACCGTGACCATCGGGCTGAACGCCGATCAGGGTGCCGAGATCGTCTCCGGCCTGACCGAGGGCCAGATGGTCGTGGTTACCGGCTAGTTCGCCTGGGCCGCGGAGGAGAGGCGGAGGCCACCGACCGCCATCGACGCGAGCGCCTCGAGGATCGCCTCGCCGGCGGCATCGGTCTGATTGCGGTTGGACATCGTGGCGATCAACCAGTCATGGCCGGGCTCGATGATGCGCCCGATGCTGTTGTCGCCCTCCAGATGCCCGTAGTCGTCCATCTCGACCCAGCCGTTCTTGACGTACACGCCGGTCGCGGCGGGAGTCTTCGCGGCCGTGATGCCCCAGGCCTGGTCCGGTTCGACCTGGCTCATCAGCGACATCATGTAGTTGCGGTTGTCCTCGCTCAGCGCACTGTTCGGACCGAAGACCGCGGTCAGCAGCCGGATCTGGTCCGAGGCGGTGGTATGCGTCCGGCCCCAGGACGAATTCGGCTCCGTCTCCTTCAGCCCGAAGACGTTGTTCGCGCTGGTCACGCCGCTCGCGCCGCTGTCGGCCGCATACAGTGCAGAGGCCGCCTTGTTGTCGCTCTGGGTGATCATCAGCTTCGCGAGCGCCTTCTGCCCGCTCGACAGCGTCGTGCCGGTCTTCTGCGTCTGGTAGAGCCGGGTGGCCAGGATGTCGAACTTGACGATGCTGGCGGTCTGGAACGTGCGATCCGCGTTCACCGCGACGGTTGCGCCGGTCACCTGATCGACGACCTCCACCGACGCGTTGCCACCCTTGGCGTTGATGTAGGCATTCAGCGCGGCGGGCAGCGCGGTCCTCATCAGGTTACTGACATTGATTCCTAAATCGGGCGGGGCAACCTGCGTCGCCGTGTACGCCGTCGTCCGTATCGTCTGGCCGGCCGCGCATGCGGTCAGCAACAGCGCAGCGGCGATCGGAGTGACGGCCAGCATGCGAAGTCGGCCCGACGGCGAACGGCGGGAGGCAGACGTCGTACGCGCAAGCACCATGAGCAGCAACGGTAGCGGACGTCCGTCGCCGAGTGGTGATGTGGCGCTGAATTGTTCCGGTGTCATGATGGCGATTGGCGCCGACGGCATCCAGCCAACTCCGAGGTTTCACCGACATTCACCCGAGTATCCGGTGATAGAACTCGGACGTTACGTTCGGCAAAGGAGCAGCTACGTGCGACCTCTCGGTGACTCATCAGCCCGTCCGACCCGCGTTCTCGTGGTCGACGACGAGCCCAATATCTGTGCGTTGCTGTCGGCGACGCTGCGACTGACCGATTTCGAGGTCCGTACGGCCGGCGGCGGGCACGACGCGCTCATCGTCGCCGAGGAGTTCGAGCCGGATCTCGTCGTTCTCGACGTGATGCTGCCCGACCTGGACGGATTTCAGGTCGCCCGGCGCCTGCGCGCGAGCCGGCCGGTCCCGGTGCTGTTCCTGACCGCGCGGGATGCGGTCGAGGATCGCATCTCCGGGTTGACCGTCGGCGCCGACGACTACGTGACGAAGCCGTTCAGCCTCGAAGAGGTCGTGTTGCGGATCCGGGCGATTCTGCGCCGCAGCCGCGCCGAGGTCGACCCGAACGATTCGGCCATCCTTTCGTACGCCGATCTGGAGATGGACGAGGACGCCCACGAGGTACGCCGTGGCGGCAAGCTGATCGATCTGTCGCCGACCGAGTTCAACCTGCTGCGCTATCTGATGACGAACGCCGGCCGGGTGGTGTCGAAGGCGCAGATCCTCGATCGCGTCTGGAGCTACGACTTCGGCGGCGACGGCCGGATCGTCGAGTCCTACGTCTACTACCTGCGTCGCAAGATCGACAAGCACGGGCCGGCCCTGATCCACACCGTTCGGGGAGTGGGGTATGCACTCCGCCTTCCGCGAGGAGGTGACGAGTGAACGCGGTCAGGGTTCCCGGCGTACGGGCATGGCGGCAGTGGACCCTGCGAACCCGCCTCGGCGTGTCGATCGCAGTGCTCGCCTCGATCGCCCTGATCGTGGCGAGCCTGGCCGGCTGGCTGCTGCTCCGCAGCTATCTGATCGGGCAGATCGACACCCAGCTCAGCCACACGCCGGCCGGGACGGGCACCTTCATAGGCGCCGGCAACCCCGGTGCGCGTGGACCGAACGACGGATTCCGCGGGCCTCGGGGCATCGGCCCCGAATACCGGATCCTGAACTACAGCCCGACCGGCGTCGCGACCACGATGATCAACGGGGTGTCGGTGCCGGCCAGCTCACTGACGGCCGGTCCCGAACTCGGCGGCTTCACCTCGATCGAGGCGCATGCCGCCTCCGGCAAGCCGTACACGGTCGACGGCGCGGACGGCAGCACGTGGCGGGTGCTGGCCCGTGCCAATCCGCCGGGCAACGCTGACGCGGGCTACACCGTGGCCGCGGTCTCGCTCAAGGACGTACAGAACACCTCGAAGAAACTCCTCGAAGTCGACCTGGTCATCACGCTGCTGATGCTGGTCGCGATCGGGCTTGCAGCGTCCAGCGTGGTCCGGATCGGCCTACGGCCGCTGACCAGGATGGAAGAGACGGCCACCGAGATCGCCAGCGCGGAAGACCTGTCGATGCGCGTTGAAGATGTGGATCCGCACACCGAGTCGGGACGTCTCGGCACGGCAATCAATGCGATGCTGGTTCGGATCGAGGCGGCGCTCGACGCGAGGACCGCCTCCGAACAGCGGCTCCGGCAGTTCCTCGCGGATGCGTCGCACGAACTGCGTACGCCGTTGACGTCGATCCAGGGCTTCGCCGAGCTCTATCGTCGCGGCGGCACGCCGCCCGGCCCGGAACTCGACGAGGCGATGGGCAGGATCGAGAGCGAGGTCGTTCGGATGCGCGTACTGGTCAATGATCTGCTGCAGTTGGCTCGTCTCGACGAGGAGCGGCCGATGCGGGAAGGGCCGGTTGACCTGCTGGGTGTGGCAGCCGAGACGGTACGCGATGCGCACGTACGCGTACCAAAGCGGTTTGTGCAGTTGGCCGCGCTCGAGGATGCGTTCGATACGTTCGAGCCCGTCACCGTCGTCGGCGATGATGATCGATTGCGCCAGGTGGTGACGAACCTGGTCAGCAACGCGTTGCAGCACACCGGCGATGATGCCCGCGTAGTGGTACGGGTCGGCCGGCCGCACGCGAACGGTCCGGCGCCGACCGCGTCCATCGGACGGGAGCTCGATCCGGCCACGCCGGTCGCGGTGCTCGAGGTCAGCGATACCGGCCCCGGCATGTCGAGCGAGGAGGCACAGCGTGTCTTCGAGCGGCTGTACCGGGTGGAGCGCAGCCGTGACCGGCGGCATGGCGGTGCTGGTTTGGGCCTTGCGATCGTGGCTGCGATCGTGGTCGCGCACCGCGGCCGGGTCGAACTGACCACGGCGCCCGGTGCCGGCAGTACATTCCGGGTGATCTTGCCGGCAGCGCCTGACCTCGATGATTTCGAGGAAGACGACGAAAGTTCCGAGCTTTCTCCCAGCTTTCCTGAGGTTGACATCGAGGCCTCTCGTCCATGATTTCGCCCATGCAATCGAGGCAATTGACATCCGTGCTGCGCAAACCGGTCGTCGCCGTGAACATCGTCCTGGCCGCACTCGTGCTGGGCGGCGGGTTCTGGGCCTATGAAACGGTCTGGGCGCCGAAACCGGCGTCGGCAGCCGCGGCGGCCGGGTCCGCGACCACCACGGTGACCACCACCGACGTGACGCAGACGGTCTCCACGTCCGGCACGATCGCGAGTTCCGACGTGGTCGCGGCGAACTTCACGACCAGCGGCACGGTCACCAAGATCTACGTCAAGCTCGGTGACCACGTCAGCAAGGGCCAGACGCTGGCACGGATCGATTCGACCGCGTCCGACGAGCAGCTCCAGACCGCCCAAGACAACCTGACGTCGGCCGACGACAGCCTCGCTCGTGCCGAGGACAGCAAGGACACCACGTCCATCGACACCGCGCAGACGCAGGTGGACACCGCGCAGGACGCCGTGACCACAGCACAGGCCGCGGTCACCGGCTGCGTACTGAAGGCGCCGATGTCCGGCACCGTGATCGCGCAGAACGGCGTCGTCGGTGCATCGTCCGGCGGATCCTCGACCTCCTCCGGTGGTGGCGGTGGCGGCAACAACAACTCGTCGAGTTCGAGCTCCAGCACCTCGAGCAGCGGCTTCATGCAGATCGCCGACCTTACCCAGATGGAGGCGACCACCAACTTCGCCGAGGCCGATGCGACCAAGCTGAAGGTCGGCATGCCCGCCACGATCACCTGGAACGCGCTGACCGGCGCGACCGCCACCGGCAAGGTCGCCTCGATCGACCCGACCGCAACGACCAGCAACAACGTCGTGACGTACGGCGTGGTCGTGAAACTGACCAGCCTGCCGGATGGCATCCGGATCGGGCAGAGCACGACCGTGGACGTGACGACCGCATCGGCGACGAACGTGACCGCGGTGCTGACGTCGGCGGTGACCACCACCGGCGCGGTCAGCACGGTGAAGGTTCTCGGCTCGACGTTTCCGACGGTCGTCCAGGTCGGCGTCGTCGGCGACACGTACACGGAGATCGTGTCGGGTCTGACCGTCGGCCAGAAGGTCGTCCTGCCGGCCGCGAAGACGTCGAGTACGACGTCGACGAACCCGTTCGCCGGCTTCGGCGGTGGCGCCGGCCTGGGTGGCGGCGGATTCGGCGGCGGTGGCGGCTTCGGCGGCGGTGGCGGCGGCCGTGGCGCGACGACCGGTGGCCGATGATGGCCGAGACGCGCCCCGTTCTCGATGTCATCAACCTGGTCAAGACGTACGGCGCCGGCGAGACCGCGGTGCACGCGCTGCGCGGGGTCTCGTTGACCGTCGAGCGCGGCGACTACGTGGCGATCATGGGTTCGTCCGGCTCCGGCAAGTCGACCCTGATGAACATCCTCGGCTGCCTGGACATCCCGACCTCCGGGCAGTACCTGCTGGACGGCACGGACGTGTCCCGACTCGATGACCGCCAGTTGGCGCTGGTCCGGAACCGGCGGATCGGGTTCGTGTTCCAGTCGTTCAACCTGATTCCACGGACCACCGCGCTCGCGAACGTCGAGCTTCCGCTCGCCTACGCCGGCGTACGGGCGAGCGAACGGCGGAAACGCGCACAGGCGGCGCTGGAACTCGTCGGGCTCGGACAGCGCGGCGGGCACGAGCCGAATCAGCTCTCCGGTGGGCAGCAGCAGCGGGTCGCGGTCGCTCGGGCCCTCGTCACGGCACCGGCACTCGTGCTGGCCGACGAGCCGACCGGAAACCTGGACAGCCACTCGACGCTCGAAGTGCTGTCCGTCCTCGACCGGCTCAACCGATCCGGGCGCACGATCGTACTGATCACGCATGAGCCGGACGTCGCCGATCACGCGCGCCGGCTGATCCGACTGGTCGACGGAGACGTCGTCGAAGACGTACGGCACCGCCCCCTGCCCTACCTCGAACGGACGGTCACCGTATGAAGCCGCTCTACCCCGAACGGACGGTCTCGGCATGAATCCGTTGGAGACCATCCGGTTCGCGCTCCGGGGTGTCAGCGCGAACAAGCTCCGTTCCGGCCTTACCGTGCTGGGCATCCTGATCGGCGTCGGCGCGGTCATCCTCCTGGTCGCGGTCGGAAACGGCTCGTCGCAGGCGATCGAGAAGAGTATCGAAAGCCTCGGTACGAACACGCTGACCATCCAGTCCGGCGGCGGACGGTTCAGTGGCGCGACAACGCGCAGCACGTCGCTGACGCCGGAGATGGCAACCGCGCTGGTCGACCCGCGCCTCGCGCCCGACGTGAAGTCCGCCTCGCCGGTCGTCACGGCCTCCGAGGCGGCGGTCTACGACGGCACCAGCGACACGGTCAGCCAGTTCATCGGCACGACGCCGGGCTACCTGCCGGCGTCCAACTACACCGTGGCCAGCGGCTCCTCATTCACCGATCAGGACGTGGCCACGAACCGCAAAGTCGTACTGATCGGTCAGACCGTCGTCACCGACCTGTTCCCGGACGGCAGCCCGATCGGCCAGCAGATCACCGTCGGCGGCACGCTGTTCACGGTCATCGGGGTCCTCGGTGACAAGGGCACGGCCGGGTTCAACGACCCGAACAACGTCGCGATCGCTCCGGTCAGCGCGGTGCGCGCTTCCTTAACGGGGTACGGGTCACTGAGCGAGATTCTCGTACAGGCGACGAGTCCGGACACCGTGACACAGGCGCAGAACGAGGTCACGTCGATCCTGAACACGAAGCTCAAGGTCACCAATACCGCCAGCGAGCCGTTCACGATCCTCAACCAGTCGGAGTTGCTCTCCACGCGTACCAGCACGGCGGAGACGTTCACCGTGCTGCTGGGTGCCGTCGCCGGCATCAGCCTTCTCGTCGGCGGCATCGGCATCACCAACATCATGATGGTGACCGTGACCGAGCGGACCCGGGAGATCGGCATCCGTAAGGCGCTCGGCGCCCGCCGCCGGACGATCATGACGCAGTTCCTGGTCGAGGCGATCGTCCTGTCCGTACTGGGCGGCGCGCTCGGCGTGATGGGTGCGCTGGTCGGCAGCCAGTTCAAAATTGCTGGTATCCAACCGGTGATCGTGCCGAGTTCCGTCGCGCTCGCGTTCGGCGTCTCGGTCGCCATCGGACTGTTCTTCGGAAGTTACCCGGCCAGCCGCGCAGCGGCTCTGCGACCGATTGAGGCTTTACGTTATGAGTGAGATTCCCATGCAGTCGCCCCTCTCCCGCGGTGCACACGAGGCGGACGAGTTCGCGGACGGCATGTTCGACGGGGACGCGTCGTCGTACGACGAGACGGATGCGTACGCGTCGCCGGGCGGGACGGTCGAGTTCGAGCCGGTCCCATCAGCGGTCGACCTGGACTCGGATCCGTTCGCCGACGATCTGAGCAAGGAACTCGCCCACGCCGCTCCGAAGACGTGGTTCAACCGTACGACGATCGTCATCGGTGGGCTCGTACTCATCGTCGGCGGGTTCCTCGGCGGCATCCAGGTCCAGAAGCACTACGGCTCGTCCTCGACCAACTCGGCCGCGACTGACATCGCGAACCTGCGCAACCAGTTCGCGCGGACCGGGACCGGGAACGGCACGACCCGCGGTGAAGGAAACTTCCCCGGCTTCGGCGGTACCAACGGTGCCACCGGTGCGGCCGCGGCCGGGCAGACCGGCACGATCAAATTCGTCGACGGTACGACGATCTACGTCACGCTCGCCGACGGCACCGTGCTGACCGTACAGACGACCGGCTCGACGAAGGTCGTCACGTCGACCACCACGAAGCTCAGCGCGTTGAAGGTCGGCGAGACCATCACCGTCGGTGGCGGTACGCCGGACAGCAGCGGAAACATGACCGCGACGACGGTGACCGCGACGAAGTAGGTAGGTTGGGCGGCGTGGAAACCCTGCCCGTACGCTTCGTGTCGCTGCCCGTCGTCGCCATGAACGCGCTCCTCGCCGGTGATCTGTCGCGTGCTTCGGCCGAGGCGGGCACGGAACTGTCCGAATATTTCATCAGCGAGAGGGCTCAGCGCCTCTGGCGTCGCCGGGTCGACCAGATCGCCGGCGATCCGACCGCGGCACCGTGGGTCGCATCGGCCGTGATCGCCACCGACACCGGGTACGCCGTCGGCTACGCGGGCTACCACGGCCCGCCGGACGAGGCTGGGATGGTCGAGATCGGCTACACCGTCGTACCAGAGCGCCGCAGGCTTGGTTATGCAACCGCGATCGTGGCTGCGCTCCTGAGCCGTGCGGCGGACGAGCCGGGCGTGCAGGTCGTGCGCGCGACCATCAGTCCGGACAATGCGGCGTCGCTGGCGACGATTGCGCCGTTCGGGTTCACGCAGAACGGCGAGCAATGGGATGACGAGGACGGGCTGGAACTGATCTTCGAACGATCGGTCTAGCGCACTGCCTGCCGGACGGATCGCGAGACGATCTGGCACACTGGTCGCGGACCGGTGCGTGATCGCGCCGGCGCCGGGAGGGCTCGCCTAGTGGCCGATGGCGGCGGTCTTGAAAACCGCTTTGGGGTTACACCCAACGTGGGTTCGAATCCCACGCCCTCCGCACTGACCAGCAGCAACCCTGAACGTAGTTCTGGCTATCGGCACTTCAGCGAGGCAAGCATGTCGCACTTTACGCGGCGCTCGGCGTCGTAGATGAAGTACGAGCACTGCACCATCGTGCCGTTCGCACCGGGACGGTTGATCGTTCGCGCCGTGCCCCTTTATTGCGCCGTTTCCGATGGGTTCTCGGCCAGCTCCCACATGTCGAACATCTCGCCGACACGATCGAGTTCCCAGAACGGCGGCAGGTATTCAGGCACGCAACCTCGCCAGGAGCGATTCCCTCGTGTCAGGCTTCGACGGCAGCATCTCCCGTTTCCCGGCGCCGACCAAAAATCGGGCGATGTCTGCCGGATCGAATTGGATCTCGTCTTCGTCATTGTCCGTAGCGTGAACGTCCAGGAAGAACGTACGCATCGCATCGATGCCGATCGTGTGCCGATCGCGTCCGCCGGTAGCCCGGTGATACGCCTCGCGCCACGGGCCTTCGTTATGTGTGAGTGTCTCCAGGTCGTGGCCGGTGTTGTGACCGTACCTGCTGAGGACGTAGCCGATGGTGTTGAGCCTGCCGTTGTCGAGTTCATTGAACGACTCGGGCGGATTATCGTGATGCTCGTCCTGCCAGACGTCGGCAACAACCGGACCGTGCTCCCAAGCCTCGATCCGCTCCTCGAAGAGAGAAACGCTGAACCATGCAAGATGGTGGCCCTGGGCGAAGTACATCAGCTTATGAAGTTTCACGTTACCGACGCCGGGAAGCCGCCGCCGGATCGAGGCGGCGACATCGTGCGCTGAGGCGGTCATGTCCCGAGATTACGACGGTTGGGGTTAGGCCGCAGCCAACGAATCGGACAATCTCTGTAACATATTAGTACGCATGTATGATTTTACCTGCGGCGCGCGTCGCAGTACGGTGGCGCGGTGATCGAGTACGCGGGCGCCCTGGTCCTGATTGTCTCCCGCGACGGTGCGCTGTTGATGCAGCATCGCGACGAGCACGCCCCGATCAGTCCCAACCGGTGGGGACTTCCCGGCGGGCGGATCGAACCCGGTGAAACCCCGATCCTGGCAGCGCACCGGGAATTGCTGGAGGAGACCGGGCTCGTCGTCCCCGATTTGAAGCCGTTCTGGACCGGTCCACGCCCGTTCGAGCCAGGCGTCGCACACGAGATCACGATGTACGCGTTCTGCGGCCGCACCGATGCCACGCAGCAGGACATCGTGCTCGGCGAGGGTCGCTCGATGAGCTTCATCGCCCCGGAGTTGGCCGTGAGCCGCGATCTTTCGGCCTCGGCCGCTCTGTTGGTGCCGATGTTCCTCTCGTCGGACAGCTACGGTGACGTGCGCGTTGCTTCCACACGAATGCCAGTGCCGATCATCAATCACGATAGGCGATGACCGTCGGAACGACCCGGCCGTAATTACACTCGCGTGATGTCTGACGTTCCGATCACGGTGATTTTGAACGAAGTCGGCGATGTGGTGTTGGACCACGCACAGATGGCGGTCCTCGCCGACGAGCGGCGATTCGCCCTGCTGGGCACGCTGCGGCGGCTCGGTACGGCGACCGCCACCGAGCTTGGCCCAGACGTACAGCCCGATCTCGAAGCGTTGGCTCGTGTAGGGCTCGTGACCGCGGACACCAGCGATGGCGTGTGCCGGTGGCGTGCCGCCGGCCGGGGCCTCTTCTTCGACATACCCGAGGATTCGACGAGCGAGCACGTCGCCCGACGGCTGGCCAATGTCTGGCGGCTCAGCTATGCCGACGTACCGCGGCGTTGGAGCGCCGAGCAGGAGCCTGGCCTGGAGCCGGCGTGGTTTCGGGCGGCCGGCGTACTCAACGTCCGGACGAAACTCACGGCGGACGAACTCGACCGGATCCAGGGCGGATATGGAGCGGCTCATCGAAACGTACGTCAACCGTCCGCCCGGCGAAGTGCCAGTGGGAGCGCGGGACGTGCAGATCCTCAGCTACTTTCTGCCAGACGGTCCGAGCTCGTAGCGAGGAGTTGCCGAATCGGCGTACGGATCGTCGGCGGGAACAGGCCCAGCGTGTCGAGATCGTCGGCGGTCGCCCAGATGACCTCGAAGCTGTTGTCCGGATGGTTCTCGTCGGCCTCCTCGCCCGACAGCGTCGGTACGCCGACCACCCCGGTCATCAGAAAGTACGATGCCGGCCGCTCGTTGTGGTTACCGGTCCACAGCAGCCGGTCGATCGTCGCGGTCAGCGTGGTCTCCTCGGTGAGTTCGCGGAGTGCCGCTTCCTCCGAGGTCTCCCCGGCCTCGACGTGACCGCCGGGAATCACCGCGTAGTGATGGCCTGGGCAGGGCAACGGTTCACCGAGCCGCTCGCAGATCGAGCATGCACCGGACGACCGGACGAATCTCTTGATGACGAGGATCCGGCCGTCGTCGATGACAACGGCAACTGCGCGCGGAATCGGCATCCGATCATCATGCCAAAGCAAAACGAGCGATCCGGAAGTAGCAGTCCGGGTCATTGTTTCGGACGTCTCAGTGATGTGCACTGATGAGGTGAAGCGACTATTCCTCTCGGCCATCGCGATCGCCGCTGTCATGGCGCTTCCTGCGTGCGGGCATGGCGCCGCCAAGACTCCGGCCGGTCCCGCGAACACCGCTCCGGCCACCTCGGACACGGCCAGCGCCGCGCCGCCGAGCCCCGGTGGGCCGTCGTCGCCGTCCGATGTCAAAGAGTTCAGCGTGGACGGCGCCGGCCCATACCTGATCGGTAGCAAGCTCACGGATCTGCAGGCGACCGCCGGTCTCGACAGCGTGACGCCCGGCGGCGCGACCTGTCCCCAGGACACCACTGCGCAAGGCACCGGCGTGTGGGCCGGCGTTCAGCTGTCCTTCGGCACCGACGGCGTGCTTTACGTTGCGGTCAACCGATCCACGACGATCCCGACGCCGTCGGGCGCATGGCTCGGCACGTCGCTGGCCCAGCTGAAGACGATCTATGCCGGCATCCAGACCGAGGCGCTGACCGCTGGTACGCGGCACGGATTCCTCGTGACCACGGTGTCCGGCCGTGGCATCCTCTTCGACCTGAACGCTCAAGGCGCGGTCCAGTCGATGGCTGCGGGCGATGCAACCTACCTCAAGACCAGCTACCAGAGCGGCACCAGCTTCTGCAGCTAACCGAAGCTGGGCTAACCGAAGATGCTGGTGTCGACGATCCCGTCCGCTCGGTCGCGCGTACCGTCGGCTTCGAAGAACGCCGCCTCCTCGACCATCCAGCGGACCCAGAGATCCTCGCTGTCGAACGCGGCGTTACGTGCGAGGCCTCGCGCGAGCCGCATCTCGGGAGGTGCCTCGACCCACGCCGCGTACGCGATCCGGCCGATCGCATCTCGCCGCGTGCACGTCACGCCTTCGAGGATTACGACCGGCGCCCACGGGCACGTCTTCCAGCCGCCCAGTGAGTGGCCGTACCAGTCGTTCTGCCAATCCCTGACCTGATAGTGGGCTGCCCGGCCGTCGAGCAGAGGGGTGAGTACCTGCTCGTCGAAGCGCGGCCACCAGCCGGCGAAGTTGTCCCACGACACGAAGTCGTCGATCTCGATGATCGGTGCACCGGTCAGCCCGGCGAGAGTCGATGCCAGCACGCTCTTCCCGGAGCCGCTCGGCCCGTCGACCCCGATGATCCGAATACCGTTTACCGGCTCCCGTACGGCGATCTCGGCCGCGATCGCCTCAGCGTTTGTCGTCTGCACGCCGTCATGGTGCCAAAACGCGGATGAGCCGTCACTCCGATAACGGCGTTCAACGTACGGCGCTCAGCGGACGCATGATCCGGAATCCGACTCATCGGACACTTGCCGACCCCAACGCCGGTTGCCACACTGATCCCCATGCCAAAAGCCTCTGAGTGGATCAACTATCTGCTGATGATCCCGTGCGCGTACGTTGCGCAGGTTCTGTTGTTCAAGTTCGTTTGGCATCATCACTCCGTCACCCGGGCCATGACGGATACCGCCTCCTTCGAAGTCCTGATCATCACGGCGCTGATCTTCGTGGGCCGGATCGTCTTTTTGGTCACGCGGAAGCCGACACGGACCGTCGCATAGCGACTCCACAGGTTGCCGGGGCAGGATGGTCGTATGTACGCGGTCACGATCACCGAGCCCGGTGGGCCTGAGGTCCTCGAGTGGACCAAGGTCTCGGACCCGGAGCCGCAGGTCGGGCGAGGTTCTCGTCGAGGTCGTCGCCGCCGGTGTCAATCGGGCCGACCTGCTTCAGACGGGCCGGCTTCTACGACCCGCCGCCGGGCGCGTCGCCCTATCTCGGCATGGAGTGCTCCGGCCGGATCATCGAACTCGGACCCGGCACCGAGGCCAGCGGATGGTCGATCGGTGACGAGGTCTGTGCGCTGCTGTCCGGAGGCGCGTACGCCGAGCGGGTAGCGGTGCCGGTGGGGCAGCTGTTGCCCGTACCAGCTGGGGTTTCTCTGGAAAGTGCGGCCGCGCTCCCGGAGGTGGCCGCGACCGTCTGGTCGATGCTGACCCGGACCGCGCGCATGCGTGCCGGGCAGACGCTGCTGGTGCACGGCGGCGGCAGCGGGATCGGGACGTTTGCGATTCAGTATGCGAGAGCGCTCGGGGTCCGGGTCTTCACGACTGCTCGTGCAATGAAGCATGAGCGACTGGCCGCACTCGGCGCCGATGTCACGATCGACTACACGACGCGAGGATTTCGTCGACGTTGTCCGGAGCGCCACGGATGGTGCCGGTGTGGATCTTATTCTGGATATTCAGGGTGCGTCCTACTTGGGCCGTAACATCGAGGCGCTCGGGTTCGACGGCCAGTTGGTGATCATAGGTTTACAGGGTGGACGGGTCGGGGATATCGACCTCGGGCTGATGTTGACCAAGCGCGTTACGGTGTCGGCAGCAACACTGCGCGCACGGTCGGCAACGGACAAGGCACTGATCGTTGAAGGAGTTCGTGCAAACGTGTGGCCGCTCGTTGAGCAACGCAAAATTGATCCGATCGTTGACAGATCGTTGCCAATGTCACGGGCGGTGATCGCTCACCAGGTGTTGACTGCGAGCAGTCATGTAGGAAAGGTGCTGTTAGTCACCGAAGGTAACTAACGGTCGGACCGACAAACGGTCTAAACACTGCGAAAGTACCATCGGTCGCTGCGCCTCAGAGTCGAGTTGTAACACGCGGCGATTATGCTGAAGGCCGCCCGGCGTAGCTGCCGGGCTGATGCGTTGCACAATCGCACCGTCGGCACCGGAAACGGCTGCCCACTGACGGCCCGAGGAGGGTTACCGAGCATGGTGGAAATCGCCGGCGACCAGCAAGTCCAGTCCGAGGTACTGGAAGGTCTGGCTACAGCTGTCAACCACCGCCGTTGGTTCGTCGAGTTGGCCGTCCCCTATCTGGGTGACAACCCGATCGAGATCGGCAGCGGACTCGGCGATTATGCGCTCGAGTGGGCACCGCAGTTCCGGCGTTTCACCGCCACCGAGGCCGATCCGGATCGGCTGGTCAAGCTCAAGGAGCGGATGGCTGATCATCCGACGGTCGACGTTCGGCAGATGCTTCTGCCGACCGACGAGACCGGCGACTACAGCGCCGCCGTCTCGTACAACGTGCTCGAGCACATCGAGGACCACGTCGGCGCGCTCAAGAGCATCGCCGGCCTGGTGCGGCCGGGGGGTGCGATCGTGTTGATCGTCCCGGCGTTCATGTTCGCGATGAGCGGCGTGGACGTTGCCACCGGTCACGTTCGCCGCTATACGAAGAAGACCATGCGAGCCGCGCTCACCGAGGCGGGCCTCGAGATCGAGCGCCTGCACTACGCGAACGCGCTCGGTCTGATCGGCTACTACATGGCCACGAGCGTGTTCAAGCTGACGCCCAAAGAGGGCGCCATGGTCAAGGTGTACGACAAGCTGGTGCTCCCCGTGACAAAGGGTGCCGAGTCGATCATGCGGCCGCCATTTGGCCAGTCGGTATTCGCGGTCGCCCGGACCCCCCGCTAGACGCCCGGGCGCCGTCCATGAGCACGGGGATCATTGGCGAGCAAAACCAGACTGTCTCGTTACCGAAAATCGGTGCCGACGAGACCGGGCCGGCGAAGGACTACGACACCGGCGCACAGACCGTCGTCATTTCGGATGCATTGGAAGCCGGCGACACGGACACCACAGAACCCCTGCTCATCCCGGCGGAGACGATTCCGGCGGCGAAGGCGGCTGCGCCGAGGAGTTCACGGTTTCGCCGGGTCGCCCGCGAGACCAGCATCTACGCCGCGTTCGCGGCACTCGCGTTCTGGGTCACCCACCAATACTGGCTGAGCGGTCACGTCACTGCGACCGACATCAGCGACCAGGCGTTCTTCGAGACCATGCTGGCGCACGGCGCCTGGGCGATGACGCACTTCAGCAACCCGATGTTCATGACGCAGTTGAACGCGCCGCTCGGTGTGAACATGATGGCGAACACCTCCGTGCTCGCCTATTCGCTGCCGCTGACACCGATCACGCTGTGGTTCGGACCTGCGGTGTCGTTCGCATTCCTGATGACGTTCGGGCTCGCTGCGACCGCCGCTGCGTGGTACCACGTGCTGTCGCGGCACATCGTCAAGTCTCGGTCCGCCGCGATCATCGGTGGCTTGATCGCCGGCTTCGGGCCGGGCATCGTCTCGCACGCCAACGGGCACCCCAACATCATCGCGCAGTTCCTGCTGCCGTTCATTGCCTGGCGGACCATCCGGCTCCGCGAGGAGGGTCGCTCGGTTCGTAACGGCGTCGCCCTCGCGGGCCTGGTGATCCTGCAGTTCTTCCTGAACGAAGAGATGCTGTTCCTCGGCGCGCTCACACTCGGGTTGATCTTCGTCGGATATGCGATCGCCCGGCGCCGCACGGTCCGGCCGGAGATCGCGCCGTTCCTGAAGGGCCTGGGCGTCGCGCTCGGGATCACCATGGTGGTGCTGGCCTATCCGCTGTGGTACCAGTTCTTCGGCCCGGTCTCCTACCGTGGCCTGGACGAGGGCGTGAAAACCTTCAGCACCGATCTGTACGCGTTCCCGGCCTTCGCGACCCGCACCATCTTCGGGTCCCTCCACGTCAACCGGCACCTGTCCCGGAGCGTCGCCGAGGAGAACTCGTTCTTCGGCTGGCCGTTGCTGCTCGCATTCGGTGTGACCGTCTACTGGCTACGCCGCAATCTGATAGCGCGCATCCTAGCCGTGGTCGCCGTGATCCTCTCGGTGCTCTCGCTCGGACAGACGATCATCATTCACGGGCATCACACCAAGGTGCCAGGTCCGTGGCGTCTCCTGATCGACCTGCCGCTGTTCGATTCGGCCGTGCCGACCCGGGTCACGCTGCTGGTCCTGCCGATCGTCGCGGTGATGATCGCGCTCGGCCATGATCGTGCGATGGGTCTGCTGCGTAGCGGCGACGCGCGTGCCAGCGGGCGTCCGCGCGCGCGTGCGTGGCAGGCGATCGCCGTATGGTGCTCGCTGCTCGGCATCGCTCTGGTCGGCATCGCCCCGACGCCGATCACGACCCAGCAGGTCGCACCGACGCCGGCGTTCTTCGCCACCGGTGAATGGCGCCAGTACGTGTCGCCGACGCAGACCGTGCTGCCGGTCCCGCTGCCGGGTCCGGGCGTCGTCGATGCGATGTTCTGGCAGGCGCAGGCGCAACTCGCGTTCAACATGCCGCGTGGCTACTTCCTCGGCCCCGACCCGTCGAAGCACGACGTCGCGATGTTCGGCGCGTCGGATCGTCCGACCGCGGTGCTGCTCGGCGACGTCGAGACCACGGATACTCCGGCGGTCGTACATAAGTCGGACCGGGCCGCGGCGCTAGCTGATCTCCGCTACTGGAAGGTGGCGGTGATCGTCGAGGTGCCGTCCGACCCGTCCGAGCTTGCCGTCCGGGAATCGATCTCCGATCTGATCGGCATCAAGCCGAAATTCGTCGGCGGAGTCTGGCTCTGGGACGTCCGCGGCCTGGTGAGCGGCGCGTCATCGGTGAACCTGGAGTAACGCAAAAGTTCTTCTCGGTGATCTGTAGCGTCCTCAGGTAGGCTCGGCGCCGTGACGCGGCCGAATATCGGCGTCGCCGACCAGACCGGTTCGGACGGCCCCCACCTTAGCGACGTGCAGGAATCTGACCCGGCCCGATTGAGCGATTTGTCTGTTATGACGGTCTCAGAGGTTACCGGCAGCGAAGACGTGAGTGAGCCCCTCCGGGCCGGTCGCGTCTCTGACGGCGCACCCGAGCCGGTCGAGCGTCCGGACCGCGTACGGTGGCGTCTGGCCGATCTGAGCGTCGCCGCCGTCTACCTGTTCGTCGCCTATCTGATCACGTCGAAGCTGTGGGTGAGCCCGTCCGGCGTCACGCCGAACGTCAACGGCACCGACCAGGCATTCTTCGAATGGATGCTGGAGCACGCGGTCCGGATCTTCACACATGGCGACAACCCGTTCTTCACGACGCAGCTGAACTATCCGGTCGGCGTGAACCTCATGTCGAACACGAACCTGCTCGGCCTCGGCATCCCGCTCGCGCCGGTCACCGCACTGTTCGGACCGTCGGTCACGTTTGTCCTGATCCTCTTCCTCGGCCTGTCCGGAACCGCGTTCGCCTGGTACTACGTGCTGTCACGGCACGTGGTCTTCAACCGCATCGGCGCGTTCGTCGGCGGCGCGGTGTGCGGCTTCGGACCCGGGATCATGACCCACGCGAACGGCCATCCGAACCTGACCGCGCAGTTCGTCCTGCCGTTCATCCTGTGGCGGGCGCTTGCGTTGGCCAAATCGGTTCGCCCGATCCGTGACGGCGCCATCCTCGGCCTGTTGATCGCCTACCAGGTGTTCCTGAACGAGGAGCTGCTGTTCCTCACCGGTCTCGGTGGGACGATCTTCGTCATCGCGTACGTCTGCTTCCGGCCGGCGGTCGTTCGTGCCGCGTACCGGCGGGTGGCGGTCGGTCTCGCCGCGTCGCTGGTGGTCGCCGGAGTGCTGCTCGCGTATCCGATCTACTTCCAGTTCAAGGGTCCACAGCACTTCAGCGGGTTACCCGACTTCCTGCGCTCCTACCCGTACTCGATGTCGATCCAATCGTGGGTGGAGCTGCCGACGCTGTCGCTCTGGGGCCAGCCGCCCGGGCAGGGCACCACGCCGCCGTCCGGCACCGAGCAGAACTCGCTGCTCGGCTGGCTCGTCGTCCTGGTCTCGGTCGGCATCGTGATCACACTGTGGCGGCGCCGGCCGGCCGTACGGGCGCTGGCGATCGTCGGTGTCCTGTTCGCCTGGGCATCGCTCGGTGAGCAGGTCGTGCTGCGGGACAACGCGGGCGCCGCGACGTCGATGCACCAGCACTGGTCACTCTGGGTCCACCTGAGCCATCTGCCGCTGTTCGACAGCGTGCTGTCCAGCCGCAATGCGCTCGTCGTGCTGCCGGTCGTCGGCGTGCTCTTCGCGTACGCCGTCTCGGACGGCATCAAGGCCCTGATCCCGGCGATCGAGAAGCAGCGCGCCGGGCTGACGCTCGGCCTCTGCGCCGGTCTCGCGGCCATCGTCGCGGCGTGCGTCTCGATCGCACCGACCCCGGTGGTCTCCCAGCCGCGTCCGCAGGTGCCGGAGTTCGTCACCAGCGGCGACTGGCGGGCATATGTGCCGGCCGGCGATTCGGTCCTGTCGGCGCAGCCGTACGACTCGATCCCGTTCATGATGTGGTCGATCTCGCAGAACCTCGACATGAACGTGGCCGGCGGATACTTCCTCGGACCGGCGGCGGCCGCGCCGGGCCAGACGACCGCCCCGGTCGGCACGTACGGCCCGCAGTGGCGGACCACCATGCTCGTGATGGGCTCGGTCGGCGCCGGATCATGGTCGTTGCCGCAGGACGACAGCTTCTACCAGACCTCGGTGCTGCCGGACCTGAAGTACTGGCACACCGCGATCATCGTGCTGGCGCCCGGCGTGTCCAACTACGAGGCCTCGAAGGACGCGATCACGCGGCTGCTGGGAATCCCGGGCAAGCAGGTCGACGACGTGTGGCTCTGGGACGTGCGGTCGCTCACGAAGTAGGAGTCGATGTGGGAATGCAGCAGCCGGTGCAGATTTTCGGCTGCGGCAGCGCGAACGCGAGGCAGCACGTACGGCGGGCGATCGTGAGCCGACCATCCGGCGCCGGGGTAGAAGTCGACCAGATCGGCGAGGTCGAGGGCGTCGAGGATCGCGTACGCGGCCGGGACGGCACCGCCGGGGACCAGGTCGCTCGCGCGCGCCACCGCATGGCAGACCGCCGAGGCCACCGAGCCGAGGAGCGTACGCCGTCCGACCCGTACGCGTTCGTGGATCTGTTCGAGGATCGGCAGCAGGTGCCCTTCGAACACGCCGGTACGCAGTGCCGCCAGGAGATCGGTCTCGACGACGTCGGCCGAGACGAGCCCGAACTCGACGAACGGATCGTGCCCGTGCAGCCGGACGAGCAGACCGCCGCTCGGCACCATCGATGCGACCGCGTATCCGAGCGTCGACGGAAGCATCGCACCGTACGCGTACGACTTCCACGCCAGAGCGGCCGCCACATGCGGCTCCGCCGGCCACCGCGTACGGGCGGCGGCCAGCAGATCGTCAACGTCCAGAGTGCGGTGCCAGCCGGACGTGTCCGCGACGATGATCGAGCGCGTGACGCCGTGCACGGCCGGAGCACCGTGCCGGGCGCGTACCGCCTCGAACACGCGACCGATCGCCGCCGCGTCGATCGTCTGGGTACCCCCGAAGCCCATAAGGTCACCCTAACCTAACGTCCGATGTCGAATTGCCCAGCGGCACCGAACACGGGAGACTGGGGGAAGCAGAATCGGCCCATGCAAGGCGAGGCGATGACGATCTCACCGCTCGAGCGCGCCATCGAGGACTTCGCGGCGCAGCTTGCTCGTTGGCGTACCGAGCGGGGGCTGTCGAAGCGGGCGCTGGCGAGTCAGATGGGCTTCGACCCGTCGTACGTCAGCCACGTCGAGGGCCGCCGTCACCGGCCGACCGAAGACTTTGCCCGGCGTGCCGAGAACGTCCTCGACGCCGGTGGCGCGATCTGGGAGACCTACGCCGCGTACGAGGAGTTGCGCCAGTCCGCCCCGACCAACACGCCGCGGCCGCCGCTGCCCCGGCAGGAGATCGAAGGCTGGCCCGGCCCCCGGCATCGGGCTGATCATCGAGCGGGAGCATGCCGCACTGGGCCTGCAGAACGGGCAATACCACGTCGTCGTCCGCCGGCAGCTCTACAACGTCGGCACCGAACCGATCGTGCGCTACCCGGTCCGCATCCACGTCGACCGCTATCCGAACCATCCTCGCCGCTCGGCGCAGACCCATCACGGATCGCCGCTGGTCTGGTCCGAGCTGGGCTTTACCGCCCGGCGGCTCGGCGCCGCCGACGCATCGGACGGCGACTCGATGGTCTGGCGGTCCAGCCATGAGTCCGATGCGCGGAAGGAGCTGTGGCTGCACTTCTCCAACGGCGACCGGCACTTCCCGCTCTACCCGGGCCAGCGCTCCACGATCGAGTACGGCTACCACGTGACCGCCGACAAGTGGGGGCCGTGGTTCCAGCGCGCGGTCCGCTGGCCCACCCGCGAGATGTTCGTCGAACTCGACTTCCCGGCCGAGACGCAGGCAGTCGTCTGGGGCACGATGAGTTCGCTGTCGGCCGAGAGCGTCGCGCTGTCGACGCCGATCCGGGCGGCGCAGGACGCCGTACGGATGACGTTCTCGTGGTCGGTACGCAATCCGGTGATGGGCGCCCGCTACCGCTTCGAGTGGCGCCTAAGAGATTAGGCGGCGGTTACATCTCGCCGAACGCGTCGTACTTGATCCGCACCGACGGCACCTTCATCTCGGCCAGCCGCCGCAGCGTCGCCTTGACCATCGACGCCGATCCGGACACGAAGAAGTCGTGCTGCTCCCACGGGCCGTAGCGGGCGACGACGTCGGCGATGTTGCCGGTCTCGCCGGCGAACCCGGGCTCGTCGGTGACCGCCGGCACGACCGACAGCCACGGGTAGCGCGCCGCCAGCCGGTTGAGATCGGCCAGATCGTAGAGGTCGTCGCGGGTCCTCGCGCCGAAGAACAGGTGCACCCAGCGCGTCCGGTTGTAGCGGGTCAGCTCCTCGATCAGCGCCTTGATCGGCGCGAGTCCGGTGCCGCCGGCGATGCAGACGATGTCCTTCGTCGACTTGCGGTCCAGCGTCATCGAGCCCATCGGCGCCGCGATCGCGGATCATGTCGCCGACCTTCAGGCGGCGGACCAGCGCGCTGGACACCCAGCCGGCGCCGACCGCGCGGACGTGGAAGTCGATCGTGTTGTCCTTGCGGGGAGCGTTGGCGGCCGAGTACACCCGCCACAGCCGGGGCTGGTAGTTGCATTCGATGCTCAGGTATTGGCCGGCCCGGTAATCCAGCTGCTGGAGCGGCTGGACCGTGAAGACGCCGATGTCCATAGCCCGGCGCTCGTGCGCGATCACCTCGGCGTGCCAGAACGGCGGCGTGTCCGCGTCGGCCGCGCCGGCCTGCATCTTTGCCGCGATCGCGGTGTAGGCGTCGCGCCACGCCTGGTCGTAGTCGGCCGACCAGCGCTCGCCGGCGAACGTCCGCAGCGCCTCCAGCAGCGCGGAGCCGACGACGTCGTAGTGCTCCGGAACGACGTGGAACTTCCGGTGGTCGCGGCCGAGCGCCCGGAGGTATTCGTCGAACCGCTCGGGATCGTCGACGGTCTGCACCGCGGTGACGATCGCGCCGAGCAGCGCGAGCTCGCTGGACGTCCATCGTGACCGGGAACAGGTCGCGCGTCTGCGGATGCGACAGGAACATGCGCGCGTAGAAGTAGCCCGCGAGCTTGTCCTGCTCCTCCTCGACGAGGGTCCAGCTCTCCTTCAACAACCGCTGCAAGTTGCTCATCGACGCTCATCTCAGTGCGCGCAATACCGGGCGCCACCCGGATCGGACGTTTCTCCCCAGAATTCGTTCCTCAACAGACTGGCGATCCAGACCACGCGTGCGTCGCACACGCTGTGCGTTGCCGCCGCAGACGTTGCCGAGCGGCTCCTTTCGCGAGCGTGCACAACGTTTGACGGGTCCGCAAGACCTCATATATGTAAATCACGCGATGGGATACTTGTTGGCACAAAGTCAAGATCGAAATACGAAGCGTTATCTTGTACGCGCAACCGGGCGCCTCAGGCTCGCGAGGTAACCTCGGCGCGCGCGGTCACGTCATGTTGCCGCTGGTCGGACTGGAGGTCGGCACGTGACGGAGTTGGCGACGACGGCTCGCGCTCGGCAGCGGACCACGTACGAGATCTGGATCGTGCTCGGGCTCTCGCTCGGAGCCAGCGCCGTCTACTCCCTCGTCGACATCGCTCCAGACGCTGACCGCGGCCGGGCGGCCTGAACGTCGGCGACGGCGACGCTCAACCCGTCCGCAGGCGCCCGGTCAGCCGTGGCTCGACCTCGACGTACCAGCTGCTCGGCATCTTCTTCGCCGCTGGTGGCGGTCGCGCTCGTGGTCTACCTGCTGAGCCGCGACCATCCCGGCGTCCCGCGGCTGCTCGGCGTCGACCTGACCCGGCCCGGCCGCGATGCTGCTCACCGGTCGTCGGGCCTGGCCGCGCTGATCGGCATCCCGGGCCTGGGCCTCTACCTGGTGCGCGCGGGCGCTCGGGCTGAACGCGACGATCGTCGCCGGCCGGCGCTGCCGCATGTCTGGTGGGCGATGCCGGTGCTGATTCTGTCGGCGATCCAGAACGCGATCGGCGAAGAGGTCATCGTCGTCGGCTACCTGACCACGCGGCTGAACGAGTTGCAGTGGCGGCTGCCGACGATGATCGTGGCGAGCGCGCTGCTGCGCGGGTCGTACCACCTGTATCAAGGGTTTGGCGGTTTTGTCGGCAACTTCGTGATGGGCCTGGTCTTCGCGTTCGTCTACCGCTGGTGGGGCCGGGTCATGCCGTTGATCGTCGCGCATTCGATCCTGGATATCGCCTCGTTCGTCGGCTACTACCTTCTCGCCAAGCACCTATCGTTTCTGCAAGTGAGGTCTTTTCACTGAGCGGATCATCAGGAATGCTAGGCGCATGACCAGCGCAAACTCCTACGACGTCGCGATTATCGGTGGCGGCCACAACGGGCTCGTCGCGGCCGCCTACCTGGCGAAGGCCGGCCGGCGGGTCGTCGTGCTGGAGAAACGGCACGTCGTCGGCGGTGCGGCCGTCTCGGAGAAGCCGTTCGGTCCGGACTACACGGTCACGTCACTGTCCTACGTCGTCAGCTGGCTGTCGCCGGCGATGGTCCGGGACCTGCAGCTGGAGCGGTACGGCTACCACGTCTACCCGCAGGGCCCCTACTTCGCACCCCGCCGCGACGGCTCCTACCTGGCGCTGCCCGACGATCAAGGCGGCCCGGCACGCGCAGATCTCGAAGTTCTCGACGAAGGACGCCGACGCCTACGAGGAGCTGGGAAACGTGGATGGCCGGGCTCGGCCGGCTGGTCAGCCCGCTGCTGGCGCAGATCCCGCCGAAGCTCGGATCGAAGCGCCCGGCCGATCTGCTGGCCCAGGCCGGGCTGCTGAAGCAGGTGCGTGACGTCGACGTACGCGCGGCGTTCGACCTGACCCGGCTGTTCACGTCGAGCCTCGCCGACATCGTCGAGTCGCGCTTCGAGTCGGACGCGATCCGCGGCGTGCTGTCGGTGTCCGGCGTGATCGGCATGTGGGCCGGTCCGCGCAGCGCCGGCACCGCGTACGTGATGCTGCATCACCACGTCGGCGACGCGGTCGACGGGCAGACCGGCGCGTGGGGATTCGCCCGCGGCGGCATGGGCGCGATCTCGCAGCGCGATCGCGTCGGCGGCATCGTCGTACGGCGCCGAGATCCGGACGTCGGCTCGCCGGTGGGCCGGATCGACACGCGGGACGGTCGGGTGGTCGGCGTGACGCTGGCGTCCGGCGAGGAGATCACGGCGCCGGTCGTGATCGCGACGACGCATCCGGCCGATCGCGTTCCTGGATCTGCTGCCGCGCGATCGTCGCTGCCCGCGATCTTTCGTTGCCGATATTTCGTCGCTATCAGACGCGCTCCGGCACCGTGAAGGTCAACTTCGCGGTCGACCGGCTGCCGGTGTTCACGTCGCATCCCGACTTCGACCCGCCGATCTACGGCGGCACGATCGTGCTGTCCGAGTCGCTCGACGACGTCGAGCGCGCCTACCAGGACGCCGCCTCCGGTCGCCCGTCCGAGCTGCCGTTCGCCGACATCTGCATCCCGTCGGTCTTCGACGACTCGCTCGCGCCGGCCGGGCACCACATCGTCTCGATGTTCACCCAGTGGGTGCCCAGCTCCTTCGCCGACGCACCGCACACGGCCGAACTCGACGCGTACGCGGATCGTCTGGTCGCCCGGATGGAGGCCGTCGCACCGGGCTTCACCGATCTCGATCGTCGGACGGCAGGTGATCGGGCCGCACGAGATGGCCGACCGAGTACGGGCTCGTCGGCGGCAACATCTTCCACGGTGAGTTGACGCCCGGCCAGATGTTCCATGCGCGGCCGGCCGCCGGGTACGCGGATCTGCGTACCCCGATCAAGGGCCTCTACCAGGCCGGATCGGGTACGCACGGCGGCGGCGGCGTCACCGGCGTACCCGGTCGGAACGTCGTACGCCAGATCATCCGCGACACGTCCCGCTGGCGCCGCCTCACTCCTTGAAGTATCGGATCGCCCGATCCGCCACCAACTCGGTCTCCGACTTCGTCCGCAGCGCCGCGCCAGGGCGCCCACGCCCGGGATGATCCGGCCGGCCGCCCGGGCGAGCAGCTGCGCGGTCGCGGCGCGCCACGAGGGTCGGTCGCGCCGCCTTGACCTCGCCGGAGCGAGTCGGACACGTCACCGGTGAGTTCCGCGACCGCCTTGCTCGCGGCCGGAGCGTCCGGATAGGCACCGAGCAGCACGAGCACGTCGACCGCGCGGGCCGGGTCGAGCGGGTCGTTCCCGAAGATGGCCGCCACGTCGATGACCAGTCGAGCCTTCGCCACGGTCAGGGTCGAGACGCCGGCAGCAATACCGAGCGGCCCGCCGAGCAGCGATGCGCCGACCGCGTACCGGGCTCGCTTCCGCGCCGAGTCCAGCGCGACGCGGTAGCCAGCCGTTCCGGGCCGACCTTCGGATAGGCGGTGCGCAGCCAGTCCGCCTGTTCGCGGGCCGAGTCGCCGAAGTGGGCGACCGACGCGATGGCAAGAGCGGCCGAGGTGAGCTGCGGTTGAGCTTTGATCGCCCGTGCGAGTGCGGCGTCGGTGGGAAGGTCCTCACGGGTACGCCCGACCGTGCCCGACCTCTGCGTCACCGTGACGGCTGCGTTGCCCTTCACCGGTGCTATCGCATCGCCGACCGGCGACTCGATGATCTCGATCAGAGTCTCGGCCGTATGGTCCAGCCGGTCCGTCTCGGCCGGTGCCGGCTCCGGCTCGATGGCGGTGCGGGGCGCCGGGATCACGGCAGGAGCCGGCGCCTTGGTCGCCTTCTTGCGCGCGACCGGCTTGGCCGGTGTGATCGTCGTTTCGCCGGCCGGATCGGGCGTCTTCGCGGTCGCAGCTTTCTTCGCCGGTTTCTTGGGCATGTCGGCGATCACCGGATCGACGGCAGTCGCGGACGGCTTCGTGGTTGCCTTCTTCGGGGCAGCGGTGACCGCCGGTATGGCGTCTAGCGCGGACGTTGTCGAAGCGTCGAGGACAGCACTGTCGACCGGAGGCGTGGTCTCCCGGCGTACGGGTTTGAGCGCACTTCTTGAGCTCGGCGCCGCTTCCGGATCGGAGTTGTCGTCCGCGTGCGCGGTTCTTGACGTGCTTTTTCTGCCGGGTGCCGCGGCTTTGGTGGCGGAGTTGTCGAGGGTGGCTGCGCTGGTGAGGCCGGGTTCCGCGGTGTTCGTCGCGGATTGAACGCGGTCAATGCCTTCTACCAGCTGATGGTGATCGGAGTCGTGATCCTGCTGGCGGTCGAGGCGGACGTCATCCGCGCGAACGTCGAGAACCGGCTCCGCGTCGCAACGGCGGCGAGGGCCGGATGAGCGCCGCTCCCGGCACTGGCGATCAGCGGCGCAACGAAGCGCTTCGGCGCGGTGACGGCCCTCGACGGTGTCGATCTCGAAGTCCACCGGGGCGAGGTTATCGCGCTGCTCGGCGACAACGGCGCCGGCAAGTCGACGCTGATCAAGTGCATCAGCGGAGCCCACAGGCTCGACAGCGGGTCGATCGAGATGGACGGCCGCCAGGTGACGATCCACTCACCGGCCGACGCGCGGGCACTCGGGATCGAGACCGTCTACCAGGACCTCGCGCTGTTCGACAACCTCAAGGCGACCGACAACTTCTACGCGGGCCGAGAGCTCTCCGGCCCCCCGTGGCTGCCGAGATCGCTCCGCGTCTTGCGCCGGCGCCGCATGACCGAGGCAACTCGCGAGGTGCTCGCCCGCCTCCAGGTCTCGCTGCCACGTCTCGAGACGACGGTCGGGCTGATGTCCGGTGGGCAGAGGCAGGCCGTGGCCGTGAGCCGTGCCGCGGCTTTCGCATCGAATGTCGTGATCCTCGACGAGCCGACCGCCGCGCTCGGAGTGCGCGAGTCGCTCGGGGTCCTGGAGCTGATCCGCCGCTTGCGAAGCGACAACAAGGCCGTGATCGTGATCTCGCACGCGCTCGATCACATGATCGAGGTCGCCGACCGCGCGGTCGTCCTTCGCCGTGGGCGCAAGGTCGGCGAGCTGCCGGTCTCGCGCGAGGCTCACACGAAGATCGTCTCCCTGATCGTGGGAGGTGCCGATTGAGAGGACGGTGACTGCTGCGTGAAGTCATGTCGAGGCCGGAACCGTTCACGTTGGGCGCCCAGAGCGGTTCCGGGCTTCGACCTCACACCAATAACAACGGAAGGAGCACAAAGTGACGAGGTCACGTATCGCGCTGACGGCGTGCGTGGGCGCAGCGGCCCTGCTGGTCGCCGTGTGGAGCGGCGGCGCGGCGGCAAAGCCGAACGGCGCAACGCACTCGCAGGCAGTGGTGAAGCTCGGGATGATCACGAAGTTCCCGGTCGGCTTCTACTTCACGCTGCAGGACGGCGCGAAGAAGTTCGACAAGCAGACTCCCGGCGCAACGGTCATGTTCGCGCAGGGGAAGAGTGCGACCGACGACGCGGGCGAGATCGCCGCGATCCAGGACATGGTGACGGCCGGAGTGAAGGGAATCGCGATCGCGCCTACCAGCGCGGCGGTGGTACCTGCGCTCCAGGCCGCCCAGAAGCAAGGGGTGAAGATCGTCCTGATCGACAACGACATCCCGACCTGGAAAGGAAAGTCGTCCGTTGTCGCGACCAACAACTACAACGGCGGGGTGCTCGCGGGCAAGTACATCGCCTCGCGGCTCAAGCCAGGCGACAAGCTCGCGATCCTGGAGGGAGTCCCCGGCAGCCCCTCGCTCGATGACCGCGTCAACGGCATGCTCGCAGGCCTCGGCGCAATGAAGGCCAAGCTGAAGATCGTCAGCAAGTTGGAGACCGATTGCGACCAGACGAAAGGATTCAACGCCGCCCAGACGATCCTGACGGCGAATCCCGACCTCGCAGCGATGTACTCGGCCTGTGGACCGCCGGCCGTCGGCGCCGACCAGGCCCTGACCGACGCGCACATCAATCCCTCCTCGTTCGTCATGGTCGGGTACGACGCCCAGCCCGACGAGGTGGCGCAGATCAAGTCCGGACGCGAGAACGCGAGCGTCGCGCAGTTCCCGCTCAATATCGGCTACCTCGGCGCGAAGACCCTCTGGGCGATCGTCCAGGGGAAGAAGGCAGCGAAGAACGTCGACACCGGCACAGCGCTCGTCGTCAAGGCGAACGCTGGGAAGTTCTCGGGCTAGGCGATCGTCGCGCGGCCGGAGCGGGTTACGCGCCCGCTCCGGCCGGCTCCTCGGTCTCGATCACGCCGAGAAGCCAGCGCTCACCGGCCGCGAGGTGGACGAGGTCCGCTGCGGCCGAAAACTCGGCGTCTCGCTGACGGAGCGCGTAGTAGATGTCGTGGTGAAGCCTCTTCGTGCTCTCGAGCGCGCCACGCTCGTGGATCGCCCGCCAGGTGCGGGCGCGGAGGGTCCCACCCGCGAGGTTCTGGATCAGCGAAGCGAGCGTGGCGTTTCCACAGGCGTTCACGATCACACGATGGAAATCGACGTCGGCGTCGATGAACGCCTGGGTCGTCTCGGCAGCATCCATCCGCTCGAGTGACTCCTCGATCGCGGCGTAGTCCTGCTCGGTCAACCTCGATGCCGCGAGCGCCGTCGCAGCGGGCTCGAGGATGCGGCGCACCTCGTACACCTCGCGCAGCGTCGGCCCGGTCAGCAGGTCGCTCAGGAACGACGTGCCGGCGAGCAGCAGCTCCGGCTCGAGACTCGTGACGTAGGTGCCGTCACCCTGGCGCGGCTCGAGCACACCGACAAGCGACAGCGCGCGCACCGCCTCACGGAGCGAGTTGCGCGAGAGGCCCAGTCGCTCGGCGAGGACGCTCTCCTTCGGCAAACGAGCGCCGGGCGCGAACTCGCCCGCGACGATCAAATCCTTGATCTTCGTGATCGCCTGGTCAGTGAGCGCCATCGCCAGCCTCCCCGGGCAGACCGTACAGACGCCTCGCGGTGCCCGCGAGCAGTTGCTCCTCGTCCTGGGGTGCCACCGCGGCGACCACCCGTCTTGTTTCGGCCCAGATTCGCGGATAGTCGCCGTTCAGGAGCGCGTAGGGCCAGTCGCTGCCGCAGAGCAGCCGGTCGGCGCCGAACACGTCCAGGGCCGTTCGGACGCAGCTCTCGAAATCGGCGGCGTTCCAGCCTCTGCCTGGTCGTCGCCGTGTTCAACCCCGAGATCTTCGCCGCGACGTTCGGCCCGGCCGCGGCGGCCGCCTTGAGTGCGCGCGCCCACGCGTCGAGGTCGTCGGCATCGCCGTCCAGCGGGGGCTTGCCAAGGTGGTCGACGACGATCGTGAGCTCGGGGAAGGCACGTGCAAGCTCCGGTACGTCCACGAGGTGCCGCGGCCAGACGGCGGGAAGCTCGAGCACCAACCCGCGCTCCTCGACGAGCCGGAGGCTCTCGAGAACGTTCGGCCGAACGATCCAGTGAGCGTCGGCCTCATCGTGGATCTGGTGGCGAACGCCACGCAGCTTCGGCTCAGCGGCGAGACCTTCGAGCCCTGAAGCGGTCGCTCAGCGGACTCGAGAGGAAGCCACGCTACGACCGCAGCAATCCATTCGCGGCTTCGCGCATGCTCGAACATCAGCTCGTTGTCCCTCTCGGAGCACGCGCTCTGGACAAGGACCGTCCGCTCGATGCCCGCCGGGGCCAGCTGCGGCTCCAGATCTTCCGGGTCGAACGGCCGTGCGATCCGGGCGTGCTCCGGCCGCAGCCAGGGAAGCGGCACCCGGGCCGGATCCCAGAAGTGCTGATGGGCGTCGATTGAGTGAATCATCGGATGTTTTGACCGGAAGGTCGCTCAGAATAGCTCCCGTCGGCAGCTTTTGCCCCGACAAGATCCGATCTTTGCGCTCCCCGCCGCTTGTCTGCTTAGGCACCCGCAACCCCCGGATCGTTCGGGTGCGGTGCGAGAGCCCGCACGCTGAAACGACGGCCAACGACGAGCGCGAAAGCATCGCTGCTTTGCGTGTGCACGCCAGAGGCGTGATCCAACCAGCGGCCTCCCGTAGCGCTCCGTCCGGGCCGGTCTGGCTTCCCGCCGCGGACCCGCACGAGAGCAGATCCGCTCGCGCGTGAAAGCCTAAGAGATCACCTGCGATTCGCGTGTTTGATGCGGTCGGTTGTCTTGCACTTTCGTGCAACCCTTGCCACTCGTCTTGCACTTTCGTGCACTCTTTATTGCAAGACGTTGCAACCTCGGAGTCGCGCCGAGTAGGGTGCAGTTTCTGCGGCGACAACTAACCACTGCGGCGACAAATAACCCTAGTCAGAGGAGGGTATTGTGGCAGAGCAGGCTGGCACGCTTTCAGTCGCTGACGTCAACTTCCTAAGGAAGCTGACGAGAGATCAGGCCTTTCGTAAGCAGTACTTCGGAGCGAAACCGCAGGGCCGCATGGACTTGGCCAAGAAAGAAGGTGTCCCCCTTGCCACAAGCGCGGTGGCCAGGATCGGGCCGGCCGAGATCGATGGCCTGTACCGCGCCGCGAACGCGGTCGGAAGCGCGGCGGCCGACGACAACTGCACGTTGGTTTACGCCCTGGTCTTCGCCGTCGCCTTCGCGCTCGTCGCTGCCGACACGGCCCGTGGCCTCGGCGCCGTCGTCCGCGAGTAACGCGAAATGCCGCTGACCAGTATGGGTGCGGCGTTCCTCGGTTCGGCCGGCCTGTATCTCCGCACTCGGTCCAATGCTCTCGGGGGAGATGACTGCCGACGAGGCGTGCGGTTACGTCGACGAGCTCGGCCGATATGCCCGAAGCGATCGCGGCAAGGGCGGCGGAGGCCTCCCGAGCCCCCCGGGTCTGTGGGTTTCCGGCGCGCGACTGAAGTCTCGCCCATCGGATCTCGAACGAGTGCTGGACCACGCGGGCCGGTACGACATGCCGGTGGAGGTCGTCACGTCGATTGATTGGGTCGATTCGGTGGAAGCAGCCGACAGTGCGGTGCAACGCTTCAGTTCGAAGCTCCGCCTGCTGACGATAAGAACATCCCGGCGCGACCTCGACACCTACGGTCTCGCGGCTCTCGAGAGGCTCCTCGAGGCGGTTCGCCGGTTCGACCTCAGTGTCCAGGTTCTCGTGACGGTTGGCCCGGGCGAGCCATTCCCGAGCGAGTTGCTGGCGCTGGAGATCTTGAACTGCGATTCCTCAGTCTTGCGAGTCACCGGCGTGGGGCGCAGCGACGTCCCTGACGATCAGCTTCCGTCGGAATGGCCGGATGGCCATTTGCTGGCAGCACCTCCACGGTACGCACGCTGCGCCGAATTGCTCGGGCTTCGCGATCGTACCGGGAGGAGATGTTTATCCGTGTGCCGCCAGTATCGGGTTCGAAGAGCTCCGTCTCGGCAATCTCAATAGTCAGACGGTTGACGAGATCTTGGCTCGAGCAACCGCCGATCCGGCGCTGACACGACTTCGAAACGAGGTCCCTGATGATCTGTTCGAGAAATTCCGAAAGAAGTTGCCGCTCGTGTCGACATCAGGCGGGTTCGTAAACTCGTGCGACTTCCACAGGCAGCTAATGGCGCTGCAGGCTAGTCGGTAACTGAAATGTCGATTCTGATCTTCAATGCGCTCGTCTTGGAGACAATCGACCGATGCAATGCTCGGTGCGGAATGTGTTACCAGGCGGCAGGTCCCAAGGGGTCGGATATTCGCGGGGACCACCACTTACCGCTCGAGGTTGTAAAACGGGTCATCGAGGAGGCCGCAGTCCTTCCTGAGTTGATCGGCGATCGCGTCCACGTCTCGGGTGGCGAGAGTTTTATGAATTACGAAGAGATGCTCTCGATTTTCGGCCACGCAAGAGATTGCCAGTTTGGGAACGTCGGCGCGACGACGAATGCCTTCTGGGCGCTGAACGACGGAGTTGCGGATCGGAAGTGCGGAGAACTGGCCGAGGCCGGCGTGACGTATCTCGAAATCTCGATCGACTACTGGCATAAGCCGTATGTGTCCGCGGAGCGTGTTCGTTGCCTGCTCCGAGCAATGCGGCCGAGCCGGGTTGCCGGTGACCCTGCGGACGCTGTCCAGCCGCAGCCATGACATGCTCGAGGCGCTCGAGGGCTTCCAGGACGATGACCTACTGGGGCTCATCATCGGCAATGGACGGGTGCAACCGGTCGGCCGCGGCGCAAGCAACGTTCCGATGTCCGACGTCTACCTTGCCGGCGGTGTTCACGGCTGCTGCGAGCTCCAGTTGAACCTGACGATCGGCCCGAACGGAAACGTTTATCCATGCTGCGCCGGCGCCGACATGACCGACTCGCTTTCGTGTGGCAACGTCCACACGGACTCGCTGCCCGAGGCGGTGATGAAGATGCGCACGGAGGCGGTTCTCCGCGAGGTGATCCACGGCGGCACGGGGCAGCTGATACCGGTGATCGAGGAGCTCGGATTCGGCGACCGTCTGCTACCGGAATACTCGAGCATCTGTCACCTGTGCTGGGACGTCTTCCGCCAGGACGATCTTGCCGAAGCCCTACGCGAGCACTATCAGGAGAAGCAGTTCGAGGCGTTGGTGGCAAGCCTTTCCGGCGCGGAGTCGCCTGTCGCCGCCGCGTTCACGGAAGACCCAGCCGGTTAGCAGCTGAGGCCTGGCCCAGAGATGCAGCGCACGCGCAGAATTCTCTGCCGGTCTCGCTGAGCCTCGTCCTGTCTGCGCTCGCCGAAGGCACCCGGCCTCGGCGACGCCTTGCGTCTTGCGCCCGGCACGATCGAACAACTGCCCGGTCACTCTCGAGTGTTTCGACTGGCGGTCGCAGACGAAGCAAATGCTGTCACCCCCGTCATACTCAAGCTCACGACACCGTGGGAGGCCGAGGTGCAGGCGAGAATCGCTGCGACGATTCCCGACGCCGTTCCTGCCGTGTACAGGCGGGTGCCGTATTCGAGCCCTTCGGGCAAAGGCGTGGGTCTGCTGATGGAGGCGATCGAGGCGCCGACGGCGAGCGGCGAAGAAAGTGCACCTGAGTACGGGCGAGCTCTGCCGCGCCTTGGCCGAGGTGCATCGTCGGTTCGAGCATACGAAAGTGACGCGTCTCACCCGTGAGCCTGAGGTCTTTCGTCACGTCCTCGAGTCGGCACCTGAGATACCGAACTTCCTCAGGTTTCTCGTCTCTGCCGGCCTGAATCTCGATCCGGCGATGGTCGACGAGCTCGCGAAGATCGCCTCCGAGGTCGAGTATCACGTTCGACGGTGCACGGCGTCGCCGGTGATCACTCTCGTGCATCGAGACCTTCAGCCCGCCAACGTTCTCGTTGCCGCCGACGGTACGGCGCGGATCCTCGATTGGGGAAGGTCCGCAATCGGGACGCCCGAGCTCGACCTCGTCATGTGCGAAAGAGAAGAGGTTCTGGCCTATCTCTCCGCACGGCGGGATGCGATCGATCACTATGTCGACGGGCTCCCGGCAATCCACGCGCGATTACGATCGGCAACGGTTCTCGCGATGTTCGAAGCGATTGCCTCGACGGCGGCTCTGGTGTTCGGGGAAGCCGAAGTTCAGAACGCCGACGGGCTCCTGGACGCGTTGCCGTTCTATGTCGAGCGCCTCGTCACCGCTGCGAACTCACCGGGATATTCCGGCGGCGATCCAATCGCCTCTCGACTGACGGCCGACGTTTCGCCCCGGTGAGGCTACGCGTCGAACACAGCGGATACCACTTGTTCGATCGCCGAACGGGGATGCATGTCCTCATCGACGAGGTTCAACCCGAAGACGACGTCGTGTGCGCGGGGCCACGGACGCTGAGCGTTGCCCTGTCCAACGTGTGCGACCTGAAGTGTCACTTCTGCTACCGGCCGAAGAACAACGCCAGACTTGAGCCCGCGTTCGTGAAGCGCGTCGCACGGGAGGCCGACGCGCTCGGGTGTCTCGAGATAACGCTCGGGGGCGGCGAGCCCTTGCTCTATCCAGGCATCGGCGCCCTGTGCGAGTGGATCTGGACCAACACAGCACTTGGTATCAGCCTGACGACGCACGGTCATCGACTGGTCGAGCCGCTCGCATCGGAGCTGGAAGGCCGGTTGTCGTCGATCCGCTTCTCGATCGACGGCGGTGAGCCGTACTACAGCCAGGTTCGCGGACGCCCCCTGCAAGACTTGCTGAAGAACGTTCGTGCGATCCGCGGTCGCATTCCGTTCGGCGTGAATGCGGTCGCGAGTCCTGGACATCTGGCCGATTGCGGCGGGTGGCGGACATCGCGATCGCCCTCGGCGCCGAGAATCTCCTCGTGATCCCGGAGCACCGACGGGGGCCGGTGCATTCTCGATGCTGGAGATTGGGCGGTGCTGAACGAGATGATCGCGGACTACGAGAATCGGTTGAGCTTGCTCGTGTCCGCCGGTGCCACACGTCATCTGACACGGAGCGTCCTCGACACGGACCGCGAAGGAGAATTCGTATTTGCGCATGTCTCTGCCGACGGGAGGTTGAAGCCAAGCTCATACGTCGATGACGGCATCGCCGATACGCGACCCTGAACGGCTCGGCGACTACATGGCCCGGTTGCGACAGACGGGGACGGTGGCAGCGTGAAGATCTGGCGTGAGCATTCGGCGGAGCACTCGGCGGCCGTCAAAGTCATCGGTACGTTCGCGACCCCATCGGACGCGAGCATGGCCGAGAAGCTGTTCAACGACCTGGTCGCCACGAGCGTTCGGTTCGAAGGCGGAGCAGGCGCGACTGCAGCTCTGAACAGAGTGGGCAGGGCCGAAGGCGTCGAGATCACCGAGGCGGAGGCGGAGCAGTTGAGGTCTCTGGAGGACATCGCGGCCGGCGGGCGCGAGATACGCGTCGAGACCGAGGCGCTGGAGATCGATCCGCTTCTCAAGGTGTTGTCCCGTTACGGAGCGACCGTTCGGATCGTCAGGCGGGCGCGGGCGGACGTCGTGGAATCGACGTAGGCGTACCTTCCGCGCGGCCCAGGATGGGACCGAGCCCGGCCTGGCCCCTATCCTCGGAGGATGGCCACGGTGACCCGGATCTCGATCGCGCCGGTCAAGGCGCTCGGCCTCGTCTTCCCTGACGAGGTCGAGCTCGGCCCGCACGGCGTCACCGGCGACCGGCGGTTCTGGCTGGTCGATGCCGACGGCCGGCTCTTCAACAACAAGCGCTGCGGACCGCTCGTGCTCGTCCGGCCCGAGTGGGACGAGCAGAGCGGACGCCTCGCGCTCTCGTTCCCCGACGGTCGCGAGGTCGCGGGAGTCGTCGAGCTCGGCCCCGAGGTCGACCTTGCGCTCTACGGCGACCCGTTCCCGGCCTGGCCTGTTCTCGGCCCCTGGGACGACGCCCTCTCCGAGTTCGCCGGTGAGCCGGTGCGGGTGCTCTGGGCGCCGCACGGCGCCGTCGACCGCGGCCTCCACGGCGGAGCCGTTTCGCTCGTCTCGCGGGCCTCGCTCGCACGCCTCGGCGAGGTGAGCGGCGCCGGCTCTCCGCTCGACGGCCGCCGCTTCCGGATGCTCCTCGAGATCGACGGCGTCGGCGCCCACGAGGAGGACGGGTGGATCGGCCGCGAGGTAGGCGCCGGCACCGCATCGATCTTCTTCAACGGCGACGTCGGCCGCTGCGTCGTCACGAGCCACGACCCCGACACCGGCGTCACCGACCTCGACACGCTCGGCGCGCTCGCGGCCTACCGGCGGACGGGCGTGACGGAGCCGCTGCCGCTCGGCATCTACGGCGAGGTCGTCCGGCCGGGCAGCGTTCGCGTCGGCGACGAGGTTCTCCCGGGGGCGCGTGTCGCGCCCCCGGGAGCTCGAGCTCTGTAGCTACGACTTGAGAGCCAGGTTCTCGTACGCGGGAGCGTCCGGGAACTGGTCGAACTGCCAGTGCGTCACGTTGGAGCTCGTGATGTGCACGGAGTTGCCCTGGAGCCACGGGATCCACGGAACGATCTGCGTGGTCAGCTTCTTGTCCAGGTTCTCGTAGCACGAGAGGCGCGCCTGGCCCGTGAGGGTGGCGCAGTGGTCGAGGTCCGAGTTGACGTTCGGCACGTTCTTGCAGTTGCCGGTGATCTTCAGCGTCTTGCACTGAGCCGGCGTGATCCCGACGAGCGAGTAGTTCGTGTTGCCCTGCGGGATGATGTTCCTGCCGTCGAAGAGCGGAGCGAAGAACGTGAGCGCGTCCGCGTAGTCCTTGCCCCAGCCCGGCCGCTCGCCGAACGGAACGTTCTTCGCGGGCGTCTGGATCGTCGGGTATGCGGCGCTCGTCGAGCGGACCGTGAAGGTGATGCCGATCTTTGCAGCGTCCTGCTGGATCACGGCGACCATCTTCGGGTCGACCGAGCGCACGTCAGCGACCATCAGGACGTTCTTGCAGGCAGCAGCGGTGCACATGCCGCTGCTGTTCGCGTACTTCGAGCCCTTCATCGCCGCCAGCGCCTTCGAGACGCTGCCGTGGTCACCAGGGGTGCCGTACGGCTTGTAGTCGGCGAGCTGGTTCGAGAAGACCGAGTCGGGAATCATGTGATTCGCGATCGGGCCGAGGTAGGCACCGCCCCACGCCTGCTGCAGCGCGGCCTTGTCGATGATCCAGTTCATCGCCTTGCGGACGTGAACGTCGTCGAACGGGGGCTGCGTCAGGTTCATCGTCAGGTACCAGATGCGGTCGCCGGCGTTGATGTGGAGGTACTGCTTCAGGCTCGGGTCGGTGTTGTACTTCGCGCCGACCTGCGCCGGGATGCTCGAGATCGCCGTATCGAGCGAGCCGGCCTGGATCTTGTTGTAGATGTCCGTCGAGTTCGCGTCCGTCAGGAACCGGACCTCGTCGGCGTAGTTGTGGCGGTAGGCGTCCGGGGCCGCGTTCGGGTTGCGAACGAGATCCATCATCGACAGGCCGTCGAACCCGCTCGCGGGCTTGATCGCGGCGCAGCTCGAGATGTTGACCTGATCCTCGCCCTTGAACATGTAACCGGCGGTCGAGACGATGTCGCGGCCGTAGGCACCGGGCTTGCCCTGGAAGCACTTCATGACCTCGGCCGGCATCGGGGACGCCGCGGGAAGCGTCAGCCGGTACAGGAAGTCACCGGCGGGCTGCGTGAGGTTGAAGATGATCGTGCTCTTGTTCGGGGTCGAGATGCCCGAGATATGGCTCGCCTTGCCCTTCGCGTAGGCATCCCAGCCCTTGATCACGTTGAAGTAGAACGCGTACTCGCCGCCGTCCTTCGGGTTCGCGAGCCGGTCGAGGGCGGTGACGAAGTCCGCCGAGGTGACCGCGCGATTGACGGGCGGGCTGAACTTGATGTTCGTCTTCAGGTGGAACGTGTAGGTCTTCCCGCCGTTCGTCGGCTTCGGCACCGACGTCGCGATGTCCGGAACGATCACGTTCCCGGCCGGCCCGGCGACATGCTGGTAACTGACCAGGTTGCGGACCATGAGGCCGCTCAGGATGCCCCAGGCATCGCCGAGGTACTCGCCGGTCGGGTCGAAGCTGTCCGACATGTCGGCGAAGTTGTTCTCCCAGCCGACGTTCAGCGTGCCGCCGGCCTTGATCGTCTGGCTGTTCGCGGGATGAGCCGACGCGCCGACCGTCAGGACGACGGTCGCGATCGCCACGATGGCGACGCCCAGTCCCAGCTTCCTCAGATGGCTACTCACGATTGTCATTCCCCTTCCTCCGCAGCCGGAAGCCGCGGGAATCGCGATTCGACGGGTACGACGGAGGAGCGAGGGGCGAGTTGTTGCGGGAGTGTTAGCGCTCGGTTGAGCTAGGCCGGGCTACGAGGCCAGGCCGGGGCTGCCGGCGCCGAGATCCCACGGAGTCCGCATGCCGAGCCTCGCTCCGACGACCGCGTCCGCCGCGTTCGAGCTTGCCGGATCACCGGCGACCGTGCCGATGAAACGGGCGCGGTCGAGCCTCTGCAGCAGGACGTCGGTGAGTGTTGCAATCGTCGCGGTCCGCGGGACGTCGCGCAGGAGCGCGATCTCGCCGAACGAATCACCGGGGCCGAGGCTGCGGACCCGGCGGCCCGCGATCAGCACGTCCACCTCTCCGCGCTCGACGAAGCCGGAGACTGCCGTTCGCGCCCGAGATGCGAAACGCGTGGATCGACAGGCGAAAGCGGGCGCGCAACGGCACGGCGGCAAACCCTATGGGAGAGGCGCTGCTACCCCCGGCCCGGCGGTGCATGGACCGTCATTCGAAACAGGTCTGTCGCCACTTCTTCACCAAATCGTCAGAGCGAGCTCTCAGATCGCTCAGCGAGGCTCGAGCGGCGGAGTGGTCCCGAACGGGTTGTAGAAATGGTCTGGCACGGATCGGAGGCCGAAGGGAAGCGAGGTGCTGCCGTCCACCCGCGCGCGCATCGAGCTGCTGCTCGAGGCCCGCGGCAACCGCGCCTCGAAGATCCCCGAGGCCCCCGCTTTCACCGTTGCCACGCGCCGCCACGCCGACCCCGCCTGGCTCTGAAGCTCGATGGTGACGGTCGCCGCCCGGGAATCGGGCGTCCGTCCCCACACCTCGACCGCGCCGTTCTCGGGTAGCGCGACGAACGGGAACCTGAATCCCTGCAGGAACGGCTTGGGGCGGTCTTGCGCCTCGTTCGCCCCGCCGAAGTAGAGACCCGACTGGTACGGGCTGGACGCGAACGGCTCGTCGCGAACCGCGAGCCAGAGCACATGCGTGATGCCGGCGCTCCACATCACGTAGAGCGCCTGGGGGACCCATCGCTCCATCAGCTGCATCGGCACCCCGCCGGGGTCGGGCGGGTTCGAGTCCCAGCTGAACTCCGTCACCCAGAGCCCGAGACCGTGCGGCGCGACCAGGTTCCCGGCAGCCCGGGCCGCGTGCAGTGTGCTCGTCATCTTGTCGAGATCGCCGAGCGAGACGTCGTTTGGCAGGAAGGCCTGGTGGTTGGGCCCACCCGAGGTGTACGGGTGGATGTCCCAGATGTCGGCGTGAACCTTCTGGTGGCAGATCGGCGTGAGTGTCCCCGAGAGGCAGAACAGCGTGCGCATGAAGGCGGTCGGGCCCCAGTCGGGCTCCTGGATGACGACGCTGTAGGTCGAGTCGCGGAACGGGCCCAGCCCGCCGAACAGGAGCCTGTTGTCGCCGTGCACCGAGACGAGCGAGGCGTCCATCGCGTTCACCATCGAGCGATAGACGCGTGCCGCGTACGGGACGCCGTTCACGAGCTGAGGGGCGAGGTTCGGCGAGAGGTTCGGCTCGATCCACGCCTCCCAGTACTGCACCCGCGGGAGCCCCTTGTAGCCGCCGCTGTACCGCCGTGCAGCGGCCAGGACGAATGCTTTCCACGCGGCGATCTTCGGCGGCGACGCCGGGTTGCTCGGGGCGATCGCCCGCGCCCAGCCGGGTGCGCGGAAGATCGCGGCGATCGGCGTCAGCCCGTGCGACTCGATCTCCCGGACTGCGCATCGAGGCTCGACCAGTCGTAGGCCGGATTCCCGGGATCGGACGGATCGCTGCCCTTGGCGGGCCGCGCGGGTGCGACGGCCGACCAGTCGACGGTGACCCGGACGTCCTGTCCGCCGGCGGCAGCGACCCGCTTCAGCGCAAGAGCGTCGTTGCTGCCGCCGAGGCCCGTCACGGCGACGCCGGTGACGAGCGGGCGCGACGACGAGGCCGACGCGACGCACGAGAGCGCTGCTACCGCGACAACAACAAGAGCTCGGACAAGCGGCGCCAGACCGTCCATTGTAGCGCCCGGCGGCTGCGACCGGTCTCTACGAGGGCCGTCGCGCGACTGCCACGCTCGCGACCGCGATCAGTCCGAGAGCGATCATGAGCTCCCACGGCAGGTCCGAGGTGAGGGTCGACCCCGCGGCCGAGAGCGCCCCGGGTGTCGCCCCGACGGCCGCGGTCTTCGCGGTCGCGGCAGGCGTGGTCGTCCTGGTCTCGCCTGCAGGCGTGGTCGTCACCGCGGGGGACGTATTCGGACTGCTGGAAGCCTGGCCTGCGGCCGCCGGCTCGGTCGGTTTCACGACCGGCGCAGGCGCGCCGTAGCGCGGGTCGGTGGCGATCTTCGCGAGCGCGGCGGTATCGGTCCCGCCTCGTTTCGCGAGGGCAGTCTTCGCTGCCGGAGAGAGCTTCGCGGCGGTTCCCGATCCGTGACCCACCGCCACCGGGCCAGTGGCCGCCGGTACCTGCTCGACGTACTGGGAGATGCTCGAGGCGGCAGGCAGTGGCTGCGACCCTGCGCCGGACGCGAGCGGGGCCGCCACGGTCGCGAGAACAAGCAGGCCGATCGCTAGGCGAACCATGACAGGGGCTAGGGTACCAACCACGTGAGCGACCCCAGACGGCCGGAGGCGAGAGCTGGGGAGCTCCGGGCCTCGATCCTCCTCACTGCAGCGGTTGGCGCGCTGCTCGCCTGGCTGGCGTTCGACAACGGCGCCTACGCGTCGCTGACGTGGGGAGCGGCGGCTGTGGCGGTCTGGTGGGCCGTGGCGCTCGCGGCAGCCGGAGTGCTGCCCGTCGTGCGGCCGGCAGCCCCGGCCAGGATGGTCGCGGCGGCGCTCGCAGCGCTCGCGCTGCTCTCGCTCGTGTCCACGACCTGGGCCGCGGACGCCCAACGCGCATATGCCGACGCCGCGCGCATCGCGCTCTACCTGGGGGTGTTCGTGCTCGTCTCGCTGCTGGCGCGGCGCGACACGCTCGCCGCGTGGCTCGACGGCCTGACCCTCGGCCTGATCGCGATCGCGCTGCTCGCCCTCGCGAGCCGGCTGTTCCCCTCGCTCGGCCTCGGACAGGGCGGGCAATCGATTCTCCCGGAGGTCGTGACCCGGCTGAGCTACCCGCTCGGCTACTGGAACGGTCTGGCGATCTTCGTCGCGCTCGCCGTGCCCCTGCTCCTCCGGAGAGCGATCTCCACGGGCCCGAGCGCGATCCGGCTGCTCGCCGTCGCGGCGATCCCGGTGCTCGCGGCAGACGTGTACCTCGCCTCGTCGCGCGGCGGCGCGATCGTGGCAGCGGCCGGCATGGTCGCGTTCGTCGTAGCCTGCGGCCGGCCCTGGGCGGCGGCCGGCGCGAGCCTCGCCGGCTGCGCCGGGAGCGCGGTCGCCGTTCTCGCGCTCCACTCACGCCACGCGCTCGTCGACGGCCCGGTGACCTCGTCGGCCGCGCGGGCGGAAGGCCGCTCGGCGGCGCTGCTGGTCGTCCTGGCGGCCCTGATCGCCGCGCTGGCCTGGTTCGGGCTCGATCGTGCCGGGCGGAAGGCGAAGCCGTCGCGGAGAACCGGGCTCATCGTGATCGCCGTCGTCCTGGTCGGGGCGATCGCCGCGATCGTCGCGGCGCACCCCGTCGCCCGCTTCGACGCGTTCAAGCAGCCGCCGCTCAGCCCCAACGCGACGGGCTTCACGGCCGCGCACCTGCTCAGCGGGAGCGGCAGCGGCCGCTGGCAGTTCTGGTCGGCCGCCGTTGACGAGTGGAGGACGGCGAAGCTCGCCGGGAAAGGGGCGGGATCCTTCGACGCCTGGTGGGCGCAGCACGGAACGATCGCGCTGACGACCCAGGACGCGCACTCCGTGTTCTTCCAGGCGCTCGGCGAGCTCGGCCTCGTCGGCTTCGTGCTCGTCATCGCCGTGTTGATTCTCGGCCCGGCGCTCGGCTTCGCCCGGCTCCGGGGCCTTGCCGGGCAAGACCGGCTCGCAGGCGCCGCCGCAGCCGCCACGGCCGCGGCATTCGCGGTCGGCGCCGCGATCGACTGGATGTGGCAGCTGCCGGCGGTGGCCCTCGCGGGGATGATCGCCCTCGCGCTCGCAACCGCACCGGGCGAAGGCCGCCCGCACCGCCTCCGCGGCCGCGCGCGCGCGCTGGTCGCCGTCCCTCTCGTCGTGATCGCCTTCGAGCTCGTGCCGCTCACCGCCGGCCTCGCACTCGACCAGAGCACGAACGCTGCGCGTCGCAGCGACGTGCCGGCGGCGGTCACTGCGGCGCTGCGCGCCCACTCCCTCGAGCCGTGGGCACTCGCCCCCGTCGTGCAGCTCGCTCTGCTCGAGGAGTCACGGGGCCGGCTCGAGGCGGCGCAAACCTGGATCGACCGGGCCCGAAAGACCGACGGCGGTGACTGGCAGACGCGGCTGATCGCATCTCGGATCGAGACGAAGCGAGGCGCGGTCGCCGAGGCAAGGGCCGACCTGGCCGCCGCGCGCCGGCTCAATCCGAGATCGCCTCTCTTCTCCACCTCCGGCTGAGCGAGCGCGATACCGTTGGCCGCGTGAGCGGCGACCTCCCACTCTCGGTCATCGTCGTCGCGTTCGGCAACGCAGACCTCCTGAAGGACTGCATCCGGTCGGTCGTCGAAGCGTCGGCGGCGGTCCCCGGCGGCGCCGAGACGATCGTGGTGATGACCGGCGACAACGACACGCTCGGGAACGCGCTCGCCGGCGAGCCGGTCACGCTCGTGCCTGCCCGAGGAAACCCCGGGTTCGCCGGCGCCGTCGCGCTCGGTCTCGCGGCGGCGCGGGGTGAATGGGTCGCGGTGCTGAACGACGACTGCGTCGTCGAGCCCGACGCGCTGCGCGAATTGCTGCTCGCCGGTACATCCGGCGCCGCGATCGGCTCGGTCGCGCCAGAGGTTCGCTTCGCGCGCTCCCCCGGCGTGATCAACTCGGCGGGCCTCGAGATCGACGGCCTCGGAGTCGGCTACGAGCGGTCGCTCGGGTCGCCGGCCGGCGACCGGCAGGGACGACCTGGTCGAGGTGTTCGGCGCGAGCGCAACGGCCGCGCTGTACCGGCGCGAGATGCTCGACGCCGTCGGCGGATTCGACGCGTCGTACTTCGCGTACCTCGAGGATGTCGACCTGGCCTGGCGCGCCCGGATCCACGGCTGGACGGCCGTCCACGCGCCCACCGCGGTCGTGTGGCACCACCATTCGGCCACGTTCGGGCACGGATCCGTCTGGAAGTACCGGCTCGTCGGGCAAAACCGCGTCCGCACGCTCGCCAAGAACGCGACGACGAGGCACCTCCTCGTCTACGGGCCCGCGATCGTCGGCTACGACCTCGCCTACTGCGCGTTCGTGGCGGTCAAGGCGAGGACGCTCGCTCCGGCCCGCGGCCGCCTGCAGGGCCTGGCCGAGTGGCGAGCCTACCGGGCCGCGGGCCGCCCCTACCGCGCCGAAGTCTCGCTCTCACGCCCGGCCGGGATCCGCGCTGCGCTCGCCCGCGAGCGCAGCTACAGCCGCGAGTCCGCGTCCGGGCGGAGGGACGACCGATGAAGGAAATGGGTAGCAACGCGGGCCCGCGAATTCCTGGAGCGCCACCCCAGATCCCGCCACCGCCGGCGGACCGTGGGCTACCTGCCTGGTCGGTGATGATCCCCGTCTTCAACGCCGGGGCGTTCGTGGCGGACACTCTGCGTTCGGTCCTCGCCCAGGACCGGGGTCGTGCGGAGATGCAAATCGCAGTCGTCGACGACGCGAGCACCGACATCGACGTCCGGCGGCTCGTCGAGCAGATCGCCGGGGACCGGGTCGAATACCACCGGCAAAGCCAGAACGTCGGCAGCGTGCGGAATCTCAACACCAGCATCGGCCTCTCCCGGGGCCGGCTGGTGCACCTGCTCCATGGCGACGACAGGGTTCTCCCCGGCTACTACGAGAAAATGGAGGCTTTGTTCGCAAGCTATCCCCAGGCCGGCGCATGCTTCTCGGGCCTGAGATATATCGACGAACGAAGGAGCAGTCACGAGCGTCGAATCGAGCTATGCCCCCGCCGAATGCGTCCTCGAGAACTGGCTCCACACGATTGCCACGGCCTCACGGGAATACACGGCGACTGCGGTCCGGCGGAGCGTGTACGAAGAGCTCGGGGGCTACTTCGGCGTCAGCTACGGCGAGGACTGGGAAATGCAGGTCCGGATCGCCAGCCGTTACCCGGTGGCCTACACGCCGGAGATCCTCGCCGAGTACCGCATGCACGCAGGCTCCATCTCACGCGCCAAGGTCCGCTCCGGCGCCAACCTTGCCGATCTGGCCTGGGTGGTGGACACGATCCAGGGATATCTCCCGGACTCAGAGCGAACTGAGCTGCGCTCCCAGGCTGAGACGAACTGCGCACGTCTGGCATTGCACTACGCGGGGCGACTCTGGCATTTCGAAGGCGATAGAGAAGCTTCGAATCGCCAGCTCGATGGCGCCTTACGGCTGTCTGACGACAACGAGATCCGACGTGGCGCCGAGGCGCTACGCGCAGCGATGGCAACCGGCGAACGGAACCCTTCGTGAAGCTCTTCGTCACGGTCTACGACGATCCGCGCCTCCTGGGTCACTTCCTGCGGCACTACGAGGCGATCGGTGTCACCGACTTCTATATCGCGATCCCCGGGGAACTGCGTGACCAGGTCGAGGAGCGGACCGAAGGGCACTCCGTCAACCTCATCGAAGGCCTGAACGTCGCGGACAGCGTGTCCGGCACGGCCGCGGTGAGCGATATGCGCAAGCTCCACCAGGAGGACGACGAATGGGTGGTGATCTGCGACCTGGACGAGTTCCTCGAATGCGAATCGGTTGAGGACGCGGCCGAGGCCGCCGAGCGCGCCGGCGCAAACCTGGTCCGCGGGATCATGCACGACCGCTTCGCCGCTGGACGGCCAGCCGCGCGGGTTCGCGCCCGACGAGGATCTGAATGAGGTCTATCCGATCAAGTCGCGCTTCATCCGCGAAGTCATGCGTGGATACGACCACAAGGGAATTCTCGTGAAAGGGTTGCTGAACCCCGCCCCGGGCGCGGCACATCACTGGTTCACCGGCGAGCGCGGGTTCTCCGGCGTCCTCGACATCTCACACTACAAATGGACCGCCTCCTCGCTCGAGCGGGTCCGCTCCGCCTACGAGATCGTGAGCGACGCGGGCGTCGGTTGGGCGGTCGAATACAAGCGCGTGCTCGATCACTACGACCGGTACGGCCGCTTCGCCTGGGAGACGTTCGGCGGGAGGCCGTGGCGCGAGTTCGAACCGGAGCCCCCGGCCGGCAACTGCGCGGAGTGCGGCGCCGCCGTCTCGGAGGCCGAGCTGGCCTACTCACGGCAGAACTTCGGCAGGGCGCTCTGCCGCCGCGACCAGGACGCGCTCACCCCTCGACCAGCGTGAACTCCTCGAGCATCTCTCTAACCGTGGTGGCGTCGTTGAACATCAGGACATCGATGATGGACAGGCCGGGCACGCTGACTGATCCGAACTGCCGGTAGGCACGCGGCTCCGGCTGGAGAAAGGCCAGCTCGAGCCCGTGCTCGGCGAAGCGAGCGTGGTGGTACAGCGCGGTTCCGCCGATCGGGTTCACATACCTCTCGGCGCCCAGGGCTTCGCAGATGGCGATGACGCGGGCCTCGCCTCTCAGGCTGTCGTCCTTGGTCATCTCCGAGGAGACGACTAGCGGAGTCGTGATTCCGACCGATTTGGCGACGCCCCGGAGTGCGTGCGTGTTGAACGCGGCAACATTTCGATCCTCGTGAAGCAGGAGCGCTCCAACCAGCTCGAATACCTCGGCGAAGTTGGGCGCAGCGCGATAGCCGGCCTCGAGGCGCCGCAGGAACTGGCCGGGGCCTTCCGCCCCGGGGGCATAGCCGCGCTGGTTGATATTGAGCCGGTGAGCCCCTGCCGCCACCGGCAGCGTGACCCAGCGGGGCTCACCGCTGGAAAGAATGCGATTGCGATTGATCCAGCCGCCCTTGATGTACTGCACGTCGTCGTGAACCACGAAGATGTCAGCCGAGGCCATCAGCTGGAAATAGCCGATGTAGGGGAACAGGTACGGCTGCATGATGGAGACGTTCATTCGGGGAAGGGAAACCGCCCATCCGTGAGGCGCCTCACGGCATCTCGGAAAACCTTGTTGCTCTCCACCAGAGGCAGAGTCATGAAGCGGTGGAACGCCTCGGTCTCCACGAAGATCCTGTGGCGGTCGAAGAGCTCCGTCCTCAGGTAGTGGGCCAAGCGGATGTCGCAAACCTCTCCCGGGTAGAGCCTGTCGCAAACCGGATCGAGGGGGTAGTTGAACCGCATCGGCAGCACCTGGTGGTCGATCCCAGCCCGCTCGAGTGCGTAAGGGATGGCGAGCTGGTAGCAGAAGTCGTTGTCCAGGATCCCGCGCACCTGAGGCAGGATCTGCCGAACCTGATCACCAAGGGCGGCGATCGAACCCGGAGGTCCCGCGATGAAGCCGTGGTTGACGTAGAACGGGCACCTTTCACCGGCACGCGCGGTTCCCTTCAAGAGCGTGTAGCCGTAGGGCCGTTCGATCGGGCGCCCGAGAATCTCCTCCGAGAGGGCATCCCAGAGCTGGTCAGCTCCCGCGAAGGACCTCACCGGGGTTCCGGGATAGGCGGAGAGCGGCGGCGGATAGTGCGCGATAACTCCGGAAACGGCCGGCGCAGCCGCCGAGCGTTCCAGGAACTCATCGGGGAGTGGCCGCAGCAGCAGGGTGTCCGCGTCGCAGATGATGCTCAGGTCCGCTGAGGAACCGGCCATCCCGTAGAGCGCGCTGCTTTGCGCGTGACCTCCACGTTCGCGGTACTCGGCCTCGTCTGTCCACTGAACCTCGATGCGCTCGAACCAAGGTCGCCAGCGGTCCGGGATCGACTGCTCACCCGGGGCTCCGAGGCAGAGGGCCTGGCGTGCCGAGGCGTAGGCCCCGCCGAGGGCGTCGAGCCCGAGGCGAAACATCGCCGCCTGCGACCAGAAGGCGTCGGTCGGACTCCCGCACATCAGGAACTCCAGCCTCATCCGGCTTGGCTCAGGAGATGCTCGGGGATCGATACACGTAGACCGTGTATTCGTAGGCGTCGTAGTCGTGCCGGATGACGAAGTGCCGGCTCAATTCGTCTGCCACGAATCGGGACATGGTGTCGAACGGAAGATGGAACAGGTCATCGCGCTCCCAGTCGACGAGCTTGGACATCACGTTGAAGACGATCCCTCGCCGGCAATGGCGAAAGGCGGCGGCCGTCATTCGCTTCCAGTAGGCCAGCATTCGCTCACGGCTCAGCTCACCCCGATAGTTGAACACGCCATTCATGACGACGTAGTCGTAGTCGGGAAGCGCCGCATCCCGATCGAGGATGTCCACCTCGATCAGATCCGCATCGGGATGGCGCTCCCGCGCGGCTTCGATATACCGGGGCGAGAGGTCCAGGCCCGTGTAGCGGATGCGGTCCCATTCCTGGTGGGAGCGAATGTAGTCGAGCATGTGGGCCAAGCCGCAGCCGAGATCCAGGAGGGAAACGGGTTCCTCCTGTTCGCGAGTCGCGCCCAGCATGATCGCGTAGCGCTCCGTGGCCTCGGCCGGCGACTTCGTGTAGCCGACACCCAGATGACTGTCGCCATGGCGGTCGAGATTCGCCTCATTGGCGGTCGAGAGGTACCGCTGAGGTGTGACTTCACTCATCGCCATGTCCCGCCCTGCGGCGAGTGTAGCGACGGGTCAATGTGCGCATAGCCGCGTGTACCACGCTCGCTCACCGCACTCAGCCGTCGCGGACGACCTAAGCTGCTGATGCGGTGAGTCCCAAGCGATCGAAACGGAGCTCGTCCCGGCCCGAGGCCGGATCGAGCCGACGATTCCCGTCCTGCGCCCCTCCTTCCCCGGGCGGAGCAGCTTCTGCCGTATCTACGCCGGATAGACGCAACGCGCGTCTACACAAACTGGGGCCCGCTAGCACTCGAACTCGAGGAGCGTCTCTGCCGCCGCTTCTCGCTCCCGCTCGGCGGCGTCGTCACCGCCAGCTCCGGGACCTCCGCGCTGATCGCTGCCATTCTCGCCGCGGCAGGCCGGGCTGACGCCGAGCGGCCAGTTGCAATCGTCCCGGCGCTCACCTTCGTCGCCACTGCAGCGGCCGCGGAGTCGTGCGGCTACAGGCTGCGGATCGCCGACGTCGATCCGGCGACATGGCAGCTGGTCAGGAGCGAGTCGCCGCTCGAGCCGATCTTGACGAGGTAGGAATCGTGATCCCGGTCGCCCCGTTCGGGCGCCCTGTTCCGCATCCCGCCTGGCTCGAGTTCCGTGAACGAACAGGCATCCCCGTCGCAAGAGGCCACGGCGCGCGTTCTCGACCTCTACCGGGCGCGCTTCGACAGGCTCGGCCAGGCAGACCGCCTCGCATCGGCAGGCCCGAGGTCGCGTCGCCCTACGTCCTGTTTCAGGCGAGAACGCAGCTCGAGGCGAACGACGTTGCCGCAAGTCTTGCGGAAGACGGCGTCTCCCACCGGCTCTGGTACGGAAGAGGTCTTCAGGCACATGCGCAGTTCAGCGTCAGCTCTGCGGACCCGCTCCCCGTGACGAAGAAGCTCGCGCCCCGCCTGCTCGGACTTCCCTTTGCCGTCGATCTCGACGAGCGGGCTGTCGACCGGATCGGTGCAGCGGTCGCACGCGGACTCGGACGCCGGTGACCGGCGGCAACGCCGGAAGCTCGGTCGCCGTGATGCGCGAGGCTCCTGTCAAGCCGAAGGCGCAGCACCCCAACAGACCGGCGGTCGCGTTCGTCCGAGCCCGATCAAGCTCTGTCGTAGGTCCCGAGTATCTCTGCCCATACGATTGGCCAGGCGGTCGTCATGCCATCAAGTCATCGATGGAGGGGACGTCCTCGAGTGCGCCGATTCGAGGACACGCAATGAATGGGTCACGTCGCGCACGCTAGTCTTGCCCACGTGAGTCACGGCCAGTGGAAAATCGCGGCTGGACTCGAAGTTGACGAGTGGGTCGCGTTCCTTGCAGGGCTGAAAGCGGACGCCACTCTCCCTCCTCCCCCGCCGATGCCGAAAGAGGAAACGCAAGCGGCATTTGTCGGCTCATCTGGGCTCGCCGCTATGAAGGAAGGCGGCGAGTTCTACAGACTGATTCATGAAGTACTGCGGCGTTCGCAGGACGGCGCCGTGGGCCGACTTCTCGATTTCGGATGCGGTTGGGGCCGCATTAGTCGGTTCTTTCTCCGCGACACGGATCACCTCGTCGGAGTCGATATCGACCCGCAGTGCATCGCGATCTGTCGAGCCGCTATGCCAGATGGAAACTTTGACGTCTGCGATGTGGAGCCACCTCTCGGGTTCGCCGAGCATTCTTTCGACGTCGTGGCTGCCTACTCCGTGTTCAGCCATCTTGCCGAGCACGTCTTCAGGCGCTGGATGCGCGAGTTCAGCAGGGTTCTCGCCCTGGTGGTCACGTCTTCTTCACGACGCTCAAACAGGCACACCTTGCTGTCTGGGACGGTCTCAGCCAAAGCGGCAACGCCTATTACCGTGCTGCGCTGCGCGGCGCTGCGTTCGAGAAGGATGAATGGGCGCGCGCCGCCGACCGAGGAGAGCGGGTTCTGTTCGTACCAACGGGTGGTGGCGACATGCGCTCGGCTGCTTTCTACGGCGAAGCCATCATCAGTCGCTCATACCTCGAGCGGTGCTCCCGGAGCTCGGGCTCGAGCTTCTGGTCGTCTCCGATCAGGAGGACCTACCACAGGTCTTCGTGGCTGCCCGCAAGCCTCGATCACCATGAGGGAGCTCGTGACCCCCCGTTATCTGCTCGATGGAGGGGCCGAAGGAGATCGGCTGCGGCAGCGCTGACAGCGCCTATGCGCAACGTGACGTTCCTCGTCCCCGCGAGCCCGACGCCGGGATTCCTCTCGCGGATTGCGGCCCCCCTAACTCGCGCTCAGGCGCCTACCGTGGACGCGGTGGCGGGCGGACATCGTCGTGCTTCGGCGGGCGCCCGGAGCTGGAGGCGACCTTCCAGCTTTCCCGCTGACTCCCCCACGTCACGGACGTCACCTTGGTCTTTCCCCGCGAAACGGCATGGGAAGGGTAGAGGGCGGTAACTCCGGCAATTCCGGAACGCTCGAGCACGCGAGAACCGGCTCGAGATTCGCGACCGTCAGCGTGTCGGCGTCTGCGAGCACGAGGCGGCCCAGGCGTACAGCCGCATCTTCTCGATGGGCGCGCTCGCCTATATGACCCGGGCGGAGCGCGAGGAGACCGTGCAGCTGTCTCGCACTGGCTCGAGCACGGCGCGGCGGCTGCTCTCGGCGATCGATCTCCTGTGCCGAAGAGCGACTTCCTCTGGAACCGCTCGGAGGGGTTGGAGGTCGAGACCCCGACCGAGCACGGCACCCTGGACGACCTGCTCTTGTCGATCGAACGTGCGGGCCTCCGCGTCACTGAAAGAAAGATCCGCCGCACCGTCTACGCTTCGAGGACAGACCTGCTTTTTCTGGAGGCGGTCAGGCCGACATGACGCAGCACTTCGACCTATACAGACAGCCCGCAGAAGGGTTCTTCCGCCGATGCCGCTCGAGGGCGATTTCGGGCCTCGATACCGGACCGGCACCCTCTCGCAGACTCCCGCTATTGGCAGTAACCTCGCGAGGAGGTTGTGGCGGTGCGGGGGTCGGCGCTGTGCCTCCAAGGATTCGGGCGCGACCGCCAATCTGATGTTCTCGTCAGCGCCTTACGGTGGGTATCGAAAGGGGTACGGTGCAGTTGAACGACGAGTTTGACGGTCTAGCCGTCGAGATCGGCCAGGGCCCTGCGCCAACTCCCGTTCTCGAGCGCAGAGCGATCCTGGTCGCCGGCTCACACAGGAGCGGGACGTCCGCGCTTGCGCGCGTACTGAGCCTTATTGGCTGCGACCTACCGAGGCACGTCATCCCGCCGCTCGAGGGAGACAACGAGCTTGGCTTCTGGGAACCGGCGATGGTGGTTCAGGCGCACGATGACTTCCTGCAGAGCATCGGCTCTTCGTGGGACGACGTGGAGCCCTCCCGGACGGAGCATTCGTATCGTCCGCAGCGCGGGAGCTGCGCCAGCAACTGGCACTCCTGCTTCACGAGGAGTACGGCACGTCGCCGCTTTCGTCGTCAAGGACCCGCGGATCTCGCGGCTGCTTCCGCTCTGGCTTGCGGTTCTGGCAGAGCTCCAGATCGCACCCGCCATCGCTATCGCCGTGCGAAACCCACTCGAGGTGGCGGCTTCCTTGAAAGCACGCGACGGGTTCACGACCACGAAGTCGCTCCTCCTCTGGCTGCGACACACAATCGAGTCCGAGCAGCATTCGCGAGGTCGCCCACGGTCCTTCGTCATGTACGACGAGCTCCTCCGGAACTGGCAGGGAGTAGTTGCGGGAGTCGGCGACGATCTCGCCGTCACGTGGCCCGGGAATCCCACCGAGCTACCGTCGAGGTCGAGCACTTCCTCTCGGAACGGCTTCGTCACCACGTGTTCGACTGGAGAGACATCGAGGGACGAGCCGATGTCGTCAGTTGGGTCAAGGAGGCCTATTTCGCGCTTCGCGCATCCGACCCGGTGCACATTCTCGACCAGATTCGTGACGAGCTCGCGCGGGCGGACATTGCCTTCGGCCCGATCATCGAAGAGGCTCGGCTCGAACTTCACGCATCTCGAGAGCAGGTGCTTCAAGCAGCCGCGGCGCGGGACGCACTTGGCGCCGACCTGGAAGCACGCGATCTTGTGCTCGAGGCGCGAGCAGCCGAGGTTCAACAGCTCCAGGAGGAGGTCGGGGAGCTTGACAGCGCCCTCGCCGCCTCTGCTTCCCAGGCGGCTACACACGAGGCCGAGGTCGCGCGCTCCACGCTGAACGTGACCGGCTGGCGCAGGAAGTCGGGCGCTTTGGCGACGAGGTGGTACACCTAACGGCCGCAGTCGAGGCCGCTCAGGCTCGCGTGGATGCCGCGGATGGGAGACCGCCGGCATGCGTGAGGAGCTGAACATCGTCTCTGCGGAGGTGGACCGACTCAGGACCGCGGCGGACGAGGCCATCTCCCGCGCTGCGGCACTCGAGGCAAGCTCGAGCGCTGAACGGGAGAGCTTGCTGACTGGACCTCGACGCTGCGCGGGCGACGATCGAGCAACTCGAGGAGCGGGTCGCGGGCTCCATCGCCGCGCTCGCGGCGCTGGAGGCGCAAGCGACATCGGACCGTGGAGACCTGCTTCGAGAGCTCACGGCAGCTCGCGCGGATACGGAACAGCTCACTGCGCGGATCCTTGCTGCAGAGTCGGAGACTGCTGCAGAGCGCGGACAGATGCTCGCAGATCTGGATGCCGCAAACGCCGAGGCGAGCCGGCTCGCAAAGCAGCTCGAAGAAACGTCATTGGACGCCCAGGGAGCTGGCAGCAACGGCCGACGAGCTGCTAGCGATCGCCGATGCCGAGCTAGAGGCGTCCCGAGCCGAGCGAGACCGGCTGCAGGCGGAGGTCGCGGACGTGCTCGAGGAGCACGTCGGCTTCTCATCTTGGTCGAGAACCTCGAGGCTGCTCTCGAGAGCGCCGCGGCAGCGCTCGGCGAGCATGAGCAAACGGCGGCGACCGCCTTCCGAGGAGTCCGCCGCACGGGGAGCGGAGTTCGATGCGGAGGTCACTCGTTCTGCTGAGTGAAGCTCGAGGACCGCACGAACGCCCCTCGAAGGATCGCTGAAGTCCGAAGCTCGTTGCTGAGCGAGCGGCATTCAGCGCCGAACACGACGCGGCTCGAACGGAACATCACCGCCTTGTCGCTGAACTCCAAACGGCGCGCACCCATGCCGACGGGCTTGCGGCCGAAACTTCAGCAGCTCGAGGCGGCGCTAGCTGCGCACCGAGCGCTGCTCCACGCGTTGCAGTCCGTGACCAACCGCCGCACCTCGCGGCGCCGGACCCTGTCGCAGCTTGGTACATGGCTCTTGCCCCCGACCGAAGGAAGTTGAGCTACCTCAGGCGGTACCTGGCCCTCCGACGGTCAGGTGAGTTCGACGTCGACTCGTACCTGCTGGCCAACGCTGACGTCCTTGCGGCGGGGATCGATCCCCTGATGCACTACGTCGAGTACGGGCGTCGGGAAGGCCGCGCGGTTGACGGTTACATCGGCCACCAACTGCTGTACACGCCATCGAGGCCTCCTCGGCGCCGACGAGCAACACGACGAAGCGATCGCCGAGGGTTCCGGCCGTTTTGATTCAACGCAAGTGCCAGAAGCACCACCGGTCACGGCGCAAGACGACGCGGCGCTAACGTGGCTGTCGGAGCATCAACGGGACCTGCTGGCCCCTGAGTTCGACTCCGAGCACTACCACGCGGCATATCCGGACATCGCAGAAGCCGGGGTCGACGCACTAGACCACTACTCCGGAGTGGGATGGCGCGAAGGGCGTGACCCCAGCCGCCGTTTCTCAACCACCTACTACCTCGATACGAATCCCGACGTTCGGGAAGCAGAAATGAACCCCTGCTGCATTTTGTGCTTACGGGTAAGCGTGAAGGTCGACGTCCTCTACCGCCCAACGGCAGCTCGGCATCTGTCCACGGGTTGCCTCCCCGAAGCCTGGAAGAGGAGATCGGAGAGTGGCTCGTCCACTCGAACGGCTGGGCTTCCGTGGAGAGCGACGGATCTCGCAAACACCGCGCTGGAGCACGACGACGCCGAGACCGTAAGGCAGGTGCTTGCGTGGCGTGGCCGGGCCGAGGCAGTTCGACGGCGGAGCAACTCAATACCGCCGACTGATCTCGGTCTTGATTCCCACATTCAATCACCCACGGACGTTCTCTCGGACACCGTCAAATCCATCCTGTCGCAGTCGTATGACCGATGGGAATTGATCCTCGTCGACGACGGGAGCACTTCCGAGGCGCTCATCACGTTCCTATCCGAACTGACCGGGTGGGATGGTCGGATCTCTGCCACACGCTTAGAAACGAATTCGGGCATCTCAGCTGCGACGAACAAGGCTCTAGATGTTGCGCGTGGCGAGTACATAGCGCTGGTCGACCACGACGATCTTGTGCTTCCGGATGCTCTGCTCGCTGTGGTCCGCGAGGTCAACGAAGAGCCGAGCCGTCGACGTGGTCTATACGGATCAGGAGTACGGAGATGCAAGCGGCGCGCCTGAAGAGCCGCTTGTCAAACCCGATCGGGACCGCTGATCTGTTTCTCGGTGTCATGTATGTCGGTCATCACTGGTCGCTCGGAGAACCTTGGCGATCGCGGTCGGTGGCTTCGATCCCAGCTTCGACAATGTTCAGGATTTCGAGTTCAT